>NZ_CP192228.1:0-2160000 GCF_050571355.1 Streptomyces sp. P13-3-3
CCGGTGGAGATCCTCAGCGAGGAGAACTACTTCTTCAAGCTCAGCGAGTACAGCGAGAAGCTGCTCGCGCACTACGAGGCCAACCCGGGCTTCATCCAGCCCGAGTCCGCGCGCAACGAGGTCGTGAACTTCGTCCGCCAGGGCCTGCAGGACCTCTCCATCTCCCGCTCGACGTTCGACTGGGGCGTCAAGGTCCCGTGGGACGACAAGCACGTCATCTACGTGTGGGTCGACGCGCTGCTGAACTACGCGACGGCCGTCGGCTACAACGAGAACCCGGAGAAGTTCGAGTCGACGTTCCCCGCCGACGTGCACCTGGTCGGAAAGGACATCCTCCGCTTCCACGCGATCATCTGGCCGGCCATGCTGATGGCGCAGGGCCTCCCGCTGCCCGGGAAGGTCGCCGCGAACGGCTGGCTGATGGTCGGCGGCGAGAAGATGAGCAAGTCGAACCTGACCGGCATCAAGCCGCAGGACCTGACCTCGCACTTCGGCGTGGACGCGTACCGCTGGTACTTCCTGCGCGCGATCGCCTTCGGCCAGGACGGCTCCTTCTCCTGGGAGGACTTCTCCGCCCGCTACACCAGCGAGCTGGCGAACGACTACGGCAACCTCGCCTCCCGCGTGGCGGCGATGGTCGGCAAGTACTTCGGCGGCGAGCTGCCGGCCGCGACGGCCGACGGCGACGCGGAGAAGGCGATCCACGAGGGCCTGGCGAAGGCGGTCGCGGAGGCGGACCGGAAGATCGGCGAGGAGCTGGACTTCCAGGGCGGCATCCTGGCGGTCTTCGACTTCGTGAAGCAGGTCAACGGCTACATCACCGAGCAGGAGCCCTGGAAGGTCGCCAAGGACGACTCGCCGGAGGGCAAGGCCCGCCTGGCGACGATCCTCTACACGGCCGCGGAGTCGCTCCGCGCGGTGGCCGTCCTGCTCAACCCGGTGATGCCGGAGACCTCCCAGAAGCTGTGGGACTCCCTCGGCGCGGAGCCCGCCCTGGGCGCCCTCGCCGACCAGAAGGTCCAGGAGTCCGCCACCTGGGGCCTCCTCCCCGCCGGCTCCACGGTCACCAAGGGCGCGGTCCTCTTCCCCCGCCTGGAGGAGAAGCCCACCGCGTAACACGCACCACGCACACCGAAAGGCCCGGGAACTCCGCGTTCCCGGGCCTTTCGCCCTTGTGCGCCGTCGCCGGTGGTGTCACCAGGGCAGAGGTCCGCTGCGATCGCTGAAGGTCCCCGTGGGCCCGTCGGGGCCGACGGCCGCCATACGGACGATGATCTCCGCGCCTTCCTCGACACTCTGGGTGCCGGTGTTGCCGTTGAGGTCGGTCCTGGTGAAGCCCGGCTCCACGGCGTTCACCCGGAAGTCCGGCAGCGCCTTCGCGTACTGCACGGTGATCATGTTGACCGCGGCCTTGGACGCCGGGTAGGCGATCGCCGGGTAGAAGTGCGCGAACGACTCGGGGTCGGACAGCCGGGTCAGGGACGCCAGGCCGCTGCTGACGTTCACGACGACCGGCGCGGGAGACCGGCGCAGCAGCGGCAGGAAGGCGTGGGTGACCCGGACGACGCCGAAGACGTTCGTCTCGAAGGCGGTGCGCATCTCCTCGACGGTGGTGTCCTCGCCCTTGGGGATCGCGTTGCCCTCGCCGCGGGGCTCGACGCCGGCGTTGTTGACCAGGACGTCGAGGCCACCCTCGGCCTCCACGGTCTTCACGGCCGCTTCCACGGAGGCGTCGTCGGTGACGTCGAGCTGGACGAAGTGCGCCCCGATGCGTTCGGCTGCCTGACGGCCCCGCTCGGCGTCCCGGGCGCCGACCCAGACGGTGTGACCCGCCTCGACGAGGCGGCGGGCGGTTTCGAATCCGAGGCCCTTGTTGGCCCCGGTGATCAGTGTCGTACTCATGGCTTCACTGTCACTCCGCCCCGCCGGGGCAGCCAGGCGCCTCCTTTTCCTGGGACTCGCGGTACCAGGCACGCGCCGTTGCCGCGCGGTTCACTGGAGACATGGCGACGACGGAGCTGGGGCGGGCGCTGCGCCGCTGGCGCGACCGGGTCTCCCCGCGGTCGGCCGGTCTGCCGCAAGGCGGACGGCGGCGGGCGGCGGGGCTGCGGCGGGAGGAGCTGGCCATGCTGGCCGGCATCTCGGTCGACTACATCGTCCGTCTCGAACAGGGCCGCGCGACCAGCCCCTCGTCCCAGGTCGTCGAGGCGCTGGCCCGCGCCCTGCGGCTGGACCCGGACGAACGCGCCCACCTGTTCCTGCTGGCGGGGCTCGCCCCTCCCGGGCCTGAGACGGTGCCCTGCTATCTCACGCCCAGCGTGCAGCGGCTCCTCGACCGCCTCGTCGACACCCCGGTCGTCGTCCTGGACGCGGCGATGACCCTGCTGGTGGCCAACCCGATGTACGCGGCGCTGATGGGCGACCCGTCCGCCCTGCGCGGCTTCGCACGCAACCGGGTCTGGAACCACTTCCTCGGCCCGCCCGGCCGGATCCGGCGCACGCCCGAGGAGCTCCGGGACTTCGAGACGCGCGTGGTCGCGGAACTGCGGTCCGTGGCCGGCCGCTACCCGGCCGACCTGCGGCTGCGCGAACTGATCGACGAACTGCGGGCGCGCAGCGACCGGTTCGCCGAACTGTGGGACTCGGGGGCCGTGGGCCGCGTGGAGTCCTCCGTCAAGACGATCGACCACCCCGACGTGGGCGCGCTGACGCTGGACTGCGACGTGCTGCGCGTGGAGGGCAACGACCTGCGCATCCTCGTGTACTCGGCGGAACCGGGCAGCGAGGCCGCGGAGAAGCTCCGCCTGCTGTCGGTCCTGGGCACGCAGTCGCTCACGTCCCACCGTCCCGCGTAACACGCGCGCTACAGGACGGCCCCGGGAGAACACGACGCTTCTCCCGGGGCCGCACCCTTTGCGAAGATCGCGTGAGGAACGAACGACCACACGTGGGGGGAACCCGAACCATGGCACTCTTCGGCAACGCGCACACCGTCGACCCGGCCAAGGCCCAGCAGGACTACGCCCGGCTCCTGGGCCACGGCGAGCAGGTGCACGCGGCGTTCCTGCTGATACGCGACACGATCCTGTTCACGGACCGCCGACTGATCCTGGTCGACAAGCAGGGCATCACCGGCAAGAAGACCGAGTACCACTCGATCCCGTACCGCAGCATCTCCCACTTCGCCGTGGAGACCGCGGGCCACTTCGACCTCGACGCCGAACTGAAGATCTGGATCTCCAGCTCCCCGACCCCGATCCAGAAGACCTTCACGAAGGGCGTCGACATCTACGAGGTCCAGGCCATCCTCACCCAGTTCGTCGCCCGCTGACCGGCGGGAACGTTCCTTCCACCCTCGAACGGGTGAACACACCGGAGTAGCAGCCGACGCGGGACCATGAGCGCCCTACCGTGCCGCTCATGGTCACCGCCACCCACGAGGCCTCCCACCGGCTCTTCCAGGAGCACCCGGAGGCGCTCGCCCCCGTCTTCGAGGCACTGGGGCTGCCGCCGCCGGCGAAGACGGACTTCCACGAGCTCTCCCCGGACACGACCGAGATCCGTCCGATGGAGCGCCGCGCCGACACGGTGCTCATGTTCGAGCCCGACATGGGAGAACACTTCGTCCTGGCCGTCGAGGCCCAGACGAAGAAGGATCCTGAGAAGGCCAGGAACTGGGCGTACTACGTCTCGTATCTGCGCGCCAAGTACGACCTGCCGGTCCTGCTGGTCGCCGTGTGCCGCGACCCTTCGACGGCCGCATGGGCCATGGGCCCCTTCGAGTGCTCGGTCGGCCCGTGGACCACGCAGATCACCCGGCCCTTCGTGCTGGGACCGCAAACGGTCCCGGAGGTCACCGACGAGGCGGTGGTGGCCCAGCAACCCGCCCTCGCCGCCCTCTCGGCCATCGTGCACAGCCAGAGCAAGCGGTCCGCGGCCATACTGGAAGCGGTCGCCCGCGGACTCGTGTCCTTCGAGCCGGACGTCACGCGGTACTGGTTCGAAGTCGTGGAAGTCGGGCTGGAGTCCACTTCGGCCAAGGCAAGTTGGAGGAAGTTGATGCAGAACGTCGTCACCCACTTCCCGGGACACGGGACGCTCTTCGAGGAGAAGTACCTGGAGGGGAAGGCGGAAGGCAAGGCGGAAGACATCCTGCACGCGCTGAAGGTGCGTGGGCTTGTCGTCTCGGACGATGCGCGCGAGCGCATCACCGGCTGCACCGACCTCGACACCCTCACCACCTGGTTCGACCGCTCCCTGACGGTCTCCAAGGCCGAGGACCTCTTCAGCGGCGAGGACGACACCGCCTCTTCCTGATCCCTCGCCTCCGGTGATCGAATGTCCGGCATGCGCCCCGAGCACTGCGTCACGCGGAATCACATCGAGGTGTTCCACCAGGGTGTGCTGCCCGCGGGCGCGCGGCCCATTCCGTTCCGGACGCTGTTGCGCGGGTCGTTGGTGCCGGTCGCCCTCTGGGGCGGTGTCGCGGGGCTCGCGTCCGCCTTCGTCGGCCCGGTCGCGGGGGTCGTGGTCTGCGGCGTCTTCGCGGTGTTTCTCGCCGTCGGGTTCGCCCGGCGCCGCCGGCGGCGGCACTCCGTCCGGTGTGCCGCCTACGGTGCGTTCGCCGGGGTGCTCAAGGAGTCCGTCGACCTGTTCTGAGCAAGGCGAAGGGCCCGGAACCGGTCAGGTTCCGGGCCCTTCGTCTACGTCGCGGACTACTTCGGCTGAGGCTTCCGCACCGACAGGTGCAGTTCCTTCAGCCGCGCCTCCTCCAGCTCCGTCGGCGCGCCCATCATCAGGTCCTGGGCGTTGCCGTTGAGCGGGAAGGCGATCGTCTCGCGGATGTTCGGCTCGTCGGCGAGGAGCATCACGATGCGGTCCACGCCGGGGGCGATGCCGCCGTGCGGCGGGGCGCCGAAGCGGAACGCGCGGAGCATGCCGGCGAACTTCTCCTCGACCGTCTCACGGTCGTAGCCCGCGATCTCGAACGCCTTGAGCATGATCTCGGGCTCGTGGTTCCGGATCGCGCCGGAGGACAGCTCGACGCCGTTGCAGACGATGTCGTACTGCCAGCCCAGGATGTCCAGCGGGTCCTGGTTCTCCAGGGCCTCAAGGCCGCCCTGCGGCATCGAGAAGGGGTTGTGCGAGAAGTCGATCGCGCCGGTCTCCTCGTCCTTCTCGTACATCGGGAAGTCGACGATCCAGCAGAAGCGGAAGACGTTCTCCTCGAAGTGGCCGGCGCGCTTGGCGGCCTCGACGCGGACCGCGCCCATGATCTTCGAGACCTCGTCGAACTCGCCCGCGCCGAAGAAGACCGCGTGGCCGGGGGCCAGCGCCAGCCGCTTGGTCAGCTCGGCGACGTTCTCCTCGGTGAGGAACTTCGCGATCGGGCCGGTCAGCGAGCCGTCCTCGCCGACGCGCACCCAGGCGAGGCCCTTCGCGCCCTGCGAGACCGCGTAGTCGCCCAGCTGGTCGAAGAACTTGCGCGGCTGGCCGGAGACGTCCGGCACCGGCAGGGCGCGCACGTGCTTGCCGGCGAACGCCTTGAACTCCGAGCCCTCGAAGATGTCGGTGATGTCGACGAGCTCGAGCTGGGCGCGCAGGTCCGGCTTGTCGGAGCCGTACTTCAGCATCGCCTCGCGGAACGGGATCCGCGGGAACGGCGAGGTGACGTGACGGCCGTTGCCGAACTCCTCGAACAGCTCGGTCATGAGCTTCTCGATCGGCTGGAAGACGTCCTCCTGCTCGACGAAGCTCATCTCGACGTCGAGCTGGTAGAACTCGCCCGGCGAGCGGTCGGCGCGGGCGTCCTCGTCACGGAAGCAGGGCGCGATCTGGAAGTAGCGGTCGAAGCCCGAGATCATCAGCAGCTGCTTGAACTGCTGCGGGGCCTGCGGCAGCGCGTAGAACTTGCCCGGGTTCAGACGGGACGGGACCACGAAGTCGCGCGCGCCCTCGGGGGAGGTCGCGGACAGGATCGGCGTGGTCATCTCGTTGAAGCCCAGGGTGGTCATCTTCTGGCGGATCGCCGAGATGACCTGGGTGCGCAGCATGATGTTGCGGTGCATGCGCTCGCGGCGCAGGTCGAGGAAGCGGTACTCCAGGCGCCGCTCCTCGTTGACACCGTCCTCGGTGTTGATGGTGAAGGGCAGCGGGGCCGCCTCGCCCAGCACCTCGACCGCGGAGACCTCGACCTCGATCTCGCCGGTCGGCAGGTCGGGGTTGACGTTCTCCGCACCACGCGAGACGACCTTGCCGTCGACGCGGACCACGGTCTCCTTGGAGAGCTTGTCGAGCGCCTCGTACGCCTCGGTGCCCGGACGGGCCACCAGCTGGGTGATCCCGTAGTGATCGCGCAGATCGATGAAGAGGATGCCGCCCAGGTCGCGCCGATTGTGCAGCCAGCCACTCAGCCGGACGTCGGTGCCGACGTCAGAGGCGCGGAGCTCGCCGCAGGTGTGGGACCTGTACCGATGCATCGTCGTTCATCCAGCCTTCGCGGATCGGGGTCGTTGTTTCACGTGAAACTCCCCCCAAGCCTACCGGCCGGGCCAAGATCACCGCTCCGCCCTTTCGCGGGGGCCGGTCAAGGTCATCCAAGGGGTCGGCCAAACGACATGGGTGGAAGTTTCCGGGAGCATCTTCCTAAAGTGGTGCAATGCGCACTGGTGAGCCCCTGCCCGCCCTGGGGGACGTCCTCGCCGCCCTCGGAACCGGCGTGTGGCACTGGGACACCGCATCCGGAGAGGTCACGGTCGATGCCGTCGCAGCAGGGCTGCTCGGGCTGTCCGCCGAACCGGCCACCCTCACGGAGGCGCAGGTCCGGGCCCGCTTCCACCCCGTCGACTGGAACGAGATCACCGGGATCATCCAGCTGGCCGTCGCGGAGGGCACCCTCGCCGAGGTGCGTATCAGGATCATGGACGACCAGAACAACGTCGTCCGCGTCGTCCGCAGCCGCTCCAAGCCCTCCTACGAGCCCGAGCGCAAGGCGTACGTCCTGACCGGGACCCTCCAGGAGGTGACCGAGCCGGCGCCGGGCACACCCGCCGCACGCAGCGCGGTCACCGGCGACTGGAGGCGCTCCCGAGAGGCGTTCCTGCTCGACGCCGGCCGCGCCCTGGCCGAGGCGCGCTCCACCGAGGAGGTGCTGCGGGTCGCCGCCAACCTCTCCATGCCGGGGTTCACCCCGGACGGCCTGGCCGTGTTCGGCGTGGAGGGCGACCGGCTCACGATCATCGGCCACCACGGGCACGAGCCCGGCGCCGACAGCCCGTTCTACATGCCGCTCGACACCGACTACCCGGCCGCCGAGGTGGTGCGCACCGGCCGCGCGGTCTACATCTCCTCCCCGGACGAGTACAAGGCGCGCTACCCGCTCACCTGGCCGCTCGCCCAGCGCTTCGGCCGCCAGTCCTGGGCGTTCCTGCCGCTGACCGCCTCCGGCCGCACCATGGGCGCCTGGCTGGCCGCCTTCGCCTACCCGGTCGCCTTCACCCCCGACGAGCGGTCCGTGCTGACCACGGTGGCCCGGATGCTGGCCCAGGCGCTGTCCCGCGCGGGCACGGCGGAGACCGAGAAGGAGCTCACCGAGGGGCTCCAGCGCACGATGATGCCGAAGCTCGGGCCGGGCATCCCGGGCATGGACGTCACCGCCCGCTACGTGCCGACCGGCGGCGGCCTCCAGGTGGGCGGTGACTGGTACGACGTGATCCCGCTGCCCGGGGGCGCCTCCGGGACGAGGTCCGGGGGAGGACGGTTCGCGCTGGTCATCGGTGACGTGCAGGGGCACGACGTACGGGCGGCGGGGCTGATGGGACAGCTGCGGATAGCCCTGCGGGCGTACGCCTCGGAGGGACACCGGCCGGACGCCGTGCTGTCCCGCGCCTCCCGTTTCCTGCACGGCATCGGCGAGGACTCGACCGATCTGCGTTTCGCGACCTGTCTGTACGCCGAGGTCGACCCGGCGACCGGAGTGCTGGAGGTGGCCCGCGCCGGGCATCCCGAGCCGGTCATCCGGATGGCCGACGGGACGGTGCTGACCCGGTCGGCGCAGGGCGGGCTGCCGCTGGGCATCGACCCGGACGCCGACTACCCGACCACCCGGCTGATCCTGGAGCCCGGCGAGACGCTGCTGATCTGCACGGACGGGCTGATCGAGACCGGCGGACACGACCTGGAGACCGGCTGGCAGCGACTGCGGGACATTCTCGAGCGGCACCGCGGCACGCAGGAGGAGCTGGCCGACGCGCTGGTGCAGGCGGTGCACGGCCCTTCGTCGCACCACACCACCGGGCCGCTGGCCGACCGCCGCGAGGACGACATAGCGCTGCTGCTGCTCACCCGGCAGGGCGCCGACTGCGGCTGCGGCGCGGAGGACACGCCCCCGCCCCCGGTGCGCCGCACGGCGCTCACGGTGGCGCAGGCCGAGCCGGAGCGGGTGTCCGTCGCCCGGCAGCAGCTGCGCGAGCTGCTGCACGACTGGGGTTCGCCGGACCAGGTGGACTCGGCGGTGCTGCTGCTGTCGGAGGTGCTGACCAACGTGCTGGTGCACACCGACTCCGACGCGTTGCTGCTCGCCGAGGTCACGGACGGCGGCGACGGCCGCCGTATCCGGGTGGAGGTCACCGACTCCGGAGACGATCTCCCGCATCCGCGGCGCCCGGGCGAGCTGGCGTCCTCGGGCCGCGGCCTGCTGCTGATCGAGCTCCTCGCCCACACCTGGGGCGTCGCCCCGCGCGGCCGCGGCAAGAGCATCTGGTTCGAGCTCTACGAGCAGAAGAACGGCGACGGCCCCGGGTGACCGGGGCCGTCGCCGCGACGTCCTGCGCACGGACCGGGACTCAGTCCTGGTCGGGGCCCTTCTCCGTCATGCCGTGGACGGCGGGGACGGTGCCGAGGCGGCCCTTCTGGAAGTCCTCGAAGGCCTGCATCAGCTCGTCCTTGGTGTTCATCACGAACGGCCCGTAGTGCGCCATCGGCTCACGGATGGGCCGGCCGCCGAGCAGGACGACCTCCAGGTCCGGCGTGTGGGAGTCCTGCTTCTCGTCCGCGCGGACGGTCAGCGAGCCGCCCGCGCCGAACACCGCGGTCTGGCCGAGGTGGATCGGACGCCGCTCGGCGCCCACCGCGCCGCGCCCGGCCATGACGTACGCCAGGCCGTTGAAGTCCTCCCGCCAGGGCAGGGTGACCTCCGCGCCGGGGGCGAGCGTGGCGTGGATCATCGTGATCGGCGTGTGCGTGATGCCCGGGCCCTCGTGTCCGTCCAGCTCACCGGCGATGACGCGGAGCAGCGCGCCGCCGTCCGGGGAGGTGAGCAGCTGGACGCTGCCGCTGCGGATGTCCTGGTAGCGGGGCGCCATCATCTTGTCCTTGGCGGGGAGGTTCACCCACAGCTGGAGGCCGTGGAACAGTCCGCCGGACATCACCAGGTGCTCCGGCGGCGCCTCGATGTGGAGCAGACCGGCGCCGGCCGTCATCCACTGGGTGTCGCCGTTGGTGATGGTGCCGCCACCGCCGTTGGAGTCCTGGTGGTCGAAGATCCCGTCGATGATGTAGGTGACGGTCTCGAAGCCGCGGTGGGGGTGCCACGGGGTGCCCTTGGGCTCGCCCGGCGCGTACTCCACCTCACCCATCTGGTCCATCATGATGAACGGGTCGAGATGGCGGTAGTTGATCCCCGCGAACGCCCGGCGCACCGGGAATCCCTCGCCCTCGAAACCGCTGGGAGCGGTCGTGACGGCCAGCACGGGGCGGGCCACGGCGTCGGCGGGAGCGGTCACACGGGGCAGCGTCAACGGGTTCTCGACGGTCACTGCAGGCATCGGTACCTCCTCGGGTACGCCCACTTTAGTTGAGCGTTGAACTTCTTGTCACCCCGAACCGACAAAGCCCGGAGGGAATTCCCTCCGGGCTCCGTGCGGTCGTGGGGCCGGGCGTCAGCCATACATACGGCGCATCGCGAACTCGACCATCTGCTCGACGGCCTTGGCGTCGAACACCATCCGGTGCTCGCCCTCCATGTCGAGGACGAAGCCGTAGCCGGTGGGCAGCAGGTCGATCACCTCGGCGCCGGTGATCACGAAGTACTTGGACTCCTTGCCGGCGTACCGCCGCAGCTCCTTGAGCGACGTGAACATCGGGATCACGGGCTGCTGGGTGTTGTGCAGGGCGAGGAAGCCGGGGTTGTCACCGCGCGGGCAGTAGACCTTGGACGTCGCGAAGATCTGCTGGAAGTCCTCCGCCGCCATCTGGCCCGTGGTGAACGCGCGCACGGCGTCGGCGAGCGAGGGCGCGGACGGTTCGGGATACGCCGGCGCCTGCTGCCCGTACCCGCCCGGCATCGTCTGCTGCGGCGGCACGTAACCCTGCTGGGTCCCCGCACTCTGGTCGTAGCCGTACATGGCGCACAGACTACTGACCCGGCGCGAGGGCTGGGTCACAGATGTCCGGATCGGGGTTGCTTCTTATTACCGACGGGTAGCATCATCGTAGCTACTTGTCGGTACGTGAATCAGTTGCGAGGAATCAGTCCCTCGCCGATCCCTCTCAAACGGAGCCGTCGCCATGGGGCACTACAAGTCGAATCTCCGCGACATCGAGTTCAACCTCTTCGAGGTACTCGGGCGCGACAAGCTGTACGGCACGGGCCCGTTCGAGGAGATGGACGTCGAGACCGCTAAGAGCATCCTGGAGGAGCTGGCCCGCCTCTCCGAGAACGAGCTCGCGGAGTCCTTCGCCGACGCGGACCGCAACCCGCCGGTCTTCGACCCGGAGACCAACACGGCGCCGGTCCCCGCGTCCTTCAAGAAGAGCTACCAGGCCTTCATGGACTCCGAGTACTGGCGGCTCGGCCTGCCCGAGGAGATCGGCGGCACCACCTCGCCCCGCTCCCTCATCTGGGCCTACGCCGAGCTGATCCTGGGCGCCAACCCGGCCGTGTGGATGTACTCCTCGGGCCCCGCCTTCGCGGGCATCCTCTTCGAGGAGGGCAACGAGGTCCAGAAGCACATCGCGAAGATCGCCACGGAGAAGCAGTGGGGCTCCACGATGGTGCTCACCGAGCCGGACGCCGGCTCGGACGTCGGCGCCGGCCGCACCAAGGCCGTGCAGCAGGAGGACGGCTCCTGGCACATCGAGGGCGTGAAGCGCTTCATCACGTCCGGTGAGCACGACATGTCGGAGAACATCCTCCACTACGTGCTCGCCCGCCCCGAGGGCGCGGGCCCGGGCACCAAGGGCCTGTCCCTCTTCCTCGTCCCGAAGTACGAGTTCGACTTCGAGACCGGCGAGCTGGGCGAGCGCAACGGCGTCTACGCCACGAACGTCGAGCACAAGATGGGCCTGAAGGCCTCCAACACGTGCGAGATGACGTTCGGCGACAAGCACCCCGCCAAGGGCTGGCTGATCGGCGACAAGCACGACGGCATCCGCCAGATGTTCCGCATCATCGAGTTCGCCCGCATGATGGTCGGCACGAAGGCGATCTCCACGCTCTCCACGGGCTACCTCAACGCCCTGGAGTACGCCAAGGAGCGCGTCCAGGGTCCCGACCTGGCGAACTTCATGGACAAGACCGCCCCCAAGGTCACCATCACCCACCACCCCGACGTGCGCCGCTCGCTCATGACGCAGAAGGCGTACGCGGAGGGCATGCGCGCCCTGGTGATGTACACCGCCTCGGTCCAGGACGCCATCCAGCTCAAGGAGGCCAACGGCGAGGACGCCTCCACCGAGCACGCGATGAACGACCTGCTCCTGCCGATCGTCAAGGGCTACGGCTCCGAGAAGGCCTACGAGCAGCTCGCCCAGTCGCTGCAGACCTTCGGCGGCTCCGGCTTCCTGCAGGAGTACCCGATCGAGCAGTACATCCGGGACGCCAAGATCGACACCCTCTACGAGGGCACCACCGCGATCCAGGGCCAGGACTTCTTCTTCCGGAAGATCGTCCGCAACCAGGGCGCCGCGCTGAACTCGCTCGCCGAGGACATCAAGAAGTTCCTCGCGGTCGGCGAGGGCGGCGAGGAGCTGGCGGGCGCCCGCGAGCACCTGGCCAAGGCGGCCGTCGAGCTGGAGGCCATCGTCGGCCTGATGCTCACCGACCTCGCGGCCACCGAGAAGGACACCAAGAACATCTACAAGGTGGGCCTGAACACCACCCGCCTGCTGATGGCCTCCGGTGACGTCGTCGTCGGCTACCTGCTGCTCAAGCACGCCGCGATCGCCGCCGAGAAGCTCCCGACGGCCTCCGCCAAGGACAAGGCGTTCTACACCGGCAAGATCGCGGCGGCGAAGTTCTTCGCGGCCAACGTCCTGCCGGGCGTCACCCTGGCCCGCAAGGTCGCCGAGGGCGTCGAGCTGGACCTGATGGAGCTGGACGAGGCGGCGTTCTAGTCCCTCCCCGCTCCGAGAGGGCCCGCTCCCGCACAGGGAGGCGGGCCCTCCCGCTCGTTAAGGTGAACCCATGAGCGAACCCCCCCGCTTCGACCGCGGCCACACCGACGACCTCATGTCCTTCCTCGCGGCGAGCCCCACGCCGTACCACGCCGTGGCGAACGCCGCCGAGCGGCTGGAGAAGGCGGGCTTCAGGCAGGTCGCGGAGACGGACGCCTGGGACGGCACGGCAGGCGGCAAGTACGTGCTGCGCGGCGGTGCGATCATCGCCTGGTACGTCCCCGAAGGGGCCGCGGCGCACACGCCGTTCCGGATCGTCGGCGCCCACACCGACTCCCCGAACCTGCGCGTGAAGCCGCGGCCCGACAACGGGGCGCACGGCTGGCGCCAGGTGGCCGTGGAGATCTACGGCGGACCGCTGCTCAACTCCTGGCTCGACCGCGACCTGGGCCTGGCCGGGCGGCTGTCCCTGCGTGACGGCACGACCCGCCTGGTCGACGTGGACCGGCCGCTGCTGCGGGTCCCCCAGCTCGCCATCCACCTGGACCGCGCCGTCAACTCCGACGGCCTCAAGCTCGACAAGCAGCGGCACATGCAGCCGGTGTGGGGCCTGGGCGAGGACGTCCGCGACGGCGACCTCATCGCCTTCCTGGAGGAGACCGCGGGGCTCGCCGAGGGCTCGGTCACCGGCTGGGACCTGATGGTGCACCCCGTCGAGCCGCCCGCCTACCTGGGCCGCGACCGCGAGCTGGTGGCGGGCCCGCGCATGGACAACCTGCTGTCCGTGCACGCCGGCACGGCCGCGCTCGCCGCGGCGGCCGCACGCGGCCCGGAGCTGCCGTACATCCCCGTGCTCGCCGCCTTCGACCACGAGGAGAACGGCTCCCAGTCCGACACCGGCGCGGACGGCCCGCTGCTCGGCAGCGTCCTGGAGCGCTCGGTCCTCGCCCGCGGCGGGACGTACGAGGACCGGGCCCGCGCCTTCGCCGCCACCGTCTGCCTGTCCTCCGACACCGGCCACGCCGTGCACCCCAACTACGCGGAGCGGCACGACCCGACGCACCACCCGCGCGTCGACGGCGGCCCCATCCTCAAGGTCAACGTCAACAACCGCTACGCCACGGACGGTTCGGGCCGCGCGGTGTTCGCCGCGGCCTGCGAGAAGGCCGGGGTGCCCTTCCAGACGTTCGTCTCCAACAACGCGATGCCGTGCGGCACCACGATCGGCCCGATCACCGCGGCCCGGCACGGCATCAGGACGGTCGACATCGGCGTGGCCATCCTGTCGATGCACAGCGTCCGCGAACTCTGCGGCGCCAAGGACCCGTTCCTGCTGGCGAACGCGCTGACGGCCTTCCTGGAGGGCTAGTTCGGACCGCCTCCCACCAGCGGCGTCCTGAGCGGAGGTCAACTCCCGTGCGCCCGGCGGCGCATGGGAGCCCTCCCCGCGGGTACTCGGGTCGCACCGGAAAGACCGGACAGGGAGGCGACACCTATGGGCCTCGGCGGATGCATCATCCTCATCGCCGTGGGAGCAATCCTCACGTTCGCGACCGACTGGGACATGCAGGGTGTCAACCTTGACCTGGTCGGCATCATCTTCATGATCGTCGGACTGATCGGCGTCGCGACCTTCAGCAGCATCGCCCGGCGTCGGCGGGTCGTGGTGCCCCCCGCCACCCCGGTGGTCGACGACCCGGCGCGTGCGCACCACCACACGCGCGACGGCTACAGCGACGGGTACGGCGCCTGACCGGACGCCGGACCCGGGCCGTCCGCACCGGACAGCTCCAGGACCAGCCGGTCCGTGCCTCCCGCGCCGGGACGCACGGGCAGCCGCCACTCACGGCGGTGCACATGGCAGGCCGGATGGAGCACCCCCGGGTCGGCGTCGCACGCAGCCGCCGTCGCCACGACATGCAGCACCCCCTGCCCCACGGCGGGGTCCGTCTCGAGGGCGCGGGAGAGGTCACTCCCCGCGCCCTCTCCGCTGCGCAGCAGCTCGGGCGGTGAGGCGGACACGAGCAGGCGGGTCGCGGGGCCGTCCCGCGTGTCGAGCTTCTGGCCGGGCGGCGGGGTGAAGACCACGTCCAGACGCACGGGACCGACGGCGACCCCGGTGACGGACCGCTCCGTGTCCGCCCGCGGGCCAAGCACCTCGGCGGGCAGCCGCAGCCTGGTCAGCCGGTGGCGCGCCGACTCCACCACCACGACGTCCTCGCCGACGACCACCGCGCCGCTGGGCTCACGCAGGTCACCGGCCAGCGTGGTCACCTCGCCGGTGGCCGGGTCGTAGCGGCGCAGTGCCTGGTTGTAGGTGTCGCAGACCGCCAGGGAGCCGTCGGGCAGCGCGGTCACCCCGAGCGGGTGCTGGAGCAGCGCCCCGTCCGCGGGCCCGTCCCGGTACCCGAAGGCGAACAGTCCCGCTCCGACGGCCGTACGCACCCGTCCGTCCGTGTCCAGCAGGCGCAGCGCGGAGCTCTCCGAGTCGGCCACCCACAGCCCTTCCGCCGTCACCGCGAGCCCCGAGGGCTGCGCGAACAGGGCCTCCGTCGCCGGCCCGTCGACGAGCTGCTCCCCGCCGGTCCCGGCCTCGCGGGCGACCGTGCCGGCGGCGGGGTCGTAGGACCAGATCTGGTGGATGCCGGCCATCGCGATCCACACCTTGTCGCGCCACCGGACGACGTCCCAGGGAGAGGACATGCGCACCTCCCGGGCCGGGCCGTCCGTCGGGTTCCCGGGGCGCCAGGGGGAGCCGGTGCCGGCGAGGGTGGTGACCTCGCCCGACTCCGGGTCGAGGCGCCTCAGGGCGTGGTTGACGGTGTCGGCGACGACCACGGCGCCGTCGGGGAGCAGGGTGAGCCCCTGCGGCTCCTGGAAGCGGGCCAGGGTGGCCGGTCCGTCCACCAGACCCCGCTCGCCGCTGCCGAACCGCCGGAGGACCGTCTCCCCGTCCTCGGCCAGCTCCACCACCTGGTGCCGGGTGGTGTCCGTGACCAGGAACGTCCCCGACGGCAGCCGCAGCACCTTGCCGGGGAACCGCAGCACCGTCGGCTCCGGCTCCGGCGGCGCGTACGGCAGGTCGCCGCGCCGGAGGGTGCCCTTCGCGGCGTGCTCGGCCTCCAGCTCGGTCACCAGGCGCTCGATCTCGGGCACGTGCCCCTCGCCGGAGTACGTGGCCACGACGTACCCCTCCGGGTCGACGACCACCAGCGTCGGCCAAGCCCGCACCGCGTACTGCGTCCACGTCGTCAGCTCGGGGTCGTCCAGGACGGGATGCGCGACCGCGTACCGCTCCACGGCGTCCGCCACCGCCGCGTGCTCCGCCTCGTGCGGGAACTTCGGCGAATGCACGCCGATCACCACCAGCGTGTCGCGGTGCCGCTCCTCCAGCTCACGCAGCTCGTCGACAACGTGCAGGCAGTTGATGCAGGCGAACGTCCAGAAGTCCAGCAGCACCACGCGTCCGCGCAGGCCGGCGAGGGTGTACGCGGCGCCGCCCGTGTTCAGCCAGCCGCCCTTCCCCGCGAGCTCGGGCGCCCGCACGCGTGCGGAGCGGCGGACGGGAGGAGCGGAGGCGGCGTCGTCCATACGTCCAGCGTGCCACCCTCGGTCACCGGACGCGGGCGGGGATCGGCTCCGCCCGTCGGCCTAGCGGCGGCGTCGGAAGGGGCCGGGCGGGGAACCCCTCGGCGCATGAGATTTCTCGTACGGGACCGGATCCTCGGCATCGGGGACGACTACTGGATCGAGGACGACCGCGGCAACAAGGTCTTCCTCGTCGACGGCAAGGCGATGCGGCTGCGGGACACCTTCGAGCTGAAGGACGCCCAGGGGCACGTGCTCATCGACATCCACAAGAAGATGCTCGCGCTGCGGGACACCATGGTGATCGAGCGGGGCGACGAGCCGCTCGCGACGGTGCGGCGCAAGCGGCTGTCGCTGCTGCGCAACCACTACCGGGTGTCCCTGGCGGACGGCAGCACCGAGCTGGACGTCAGCGGGCGGATCCTCGACCGGGAGTTCGCCGTCGAGTACGACGGCGAACTCCTCGCGGTGATCTCCCGCCGCATGCTCACCCTCCGCGACACCTACGGCGTCGACATCGTGCGCGACGACGCCGACCCGGCGCTGCTGATCGCCGTGGCGGTGTGCGTGATCCACCTGGCGGAGAAGGAGCGGGAGGAGTAGCCCGGCGACCGCCGGGCCGGCGCGCGTCCTGCCCGGTCAGCGGCGGGGGCGGTCCAGGCCGAGGACGCGGTCCTTGAGCGCCGGGAAGCGGTCCCGGGTGCCCGCCACCGTCGCCGGGTCGAAGTCCACCGTCAGGACCTCCTCGCCGGGGCCCGCCTCGGCGAGGACCTCGCCCCACGGGTCCACCACGACGGAGTGGCCCGCCTGCGGAACTCCCGCGTGCGTCCCGGCCGTTCCGCAGGCGAGGACGAACGCCTGGTTCTCCACCGCGCGCGCCCGCGCCAGCAGCGTCCAGTGCGCGCGGCGCCGTTCGGGCCAGCCCGCCGGGACGACGAAGGTCTCCGCGCCGGCGTCGACCAGACCGCGGAAGAGTTCGGGGAAGCGCAGGTCGTAACAGGTCGCGACGCCCACGACGGTGTCCGGCAGACGGACCGTCACCAGCTCCTCGCCCGCCCCCATCAGCACGGCCTCGCCCTTGTCGAAGCCGAAGCGGTGGATCTTCCGGTAGGACGCGGCGAGCCGGCCGGAGGGGGAGAAGACCAGGGAGGTGTTGTACAGGGTGCCGTCGGGGTCCCGCTCGGGGACGGACCCCGCGTGCAGCCAGACCCCGGCCTCGCTCGCCGCCTTGGCCATCGCCTCGTACGTCGGTCCCTCCAGGGGTTCCGCCTCGGTGCCGAACCCCTCGTAGGCGAAGGCGCCCGTGGTCCACAGCTCGGGGAGAACGACGAGGTCCGCCCCGGCCTGATCGCGCACCAGGGCGGCCACCCGGCGCCGACGCGAATCGACCGATTCGTCCTCGTTCACGGCGACTTGCAGCAAGGAAGCGCGCACACTACCACCGTCCTGGCATTCGACCCGCGTCCACGGGCCTACGATCGTCACACGAAAGCACTGCCGGGGTGCCTGTCAGCAGCGTAACTTGGGGGTCCCGCCGGTTCGAGCGAAGCCGAGAACCGGGGGAGACCCGAGACACCCGCGCAGTGCAGCCATCGCCCACTGGCACCGCCGCCACAACCTGCCCGTGTACCGACCGCCGAGGGGTCCCGTTCCGTGAGTCTGCATCCCGCCCTCCAGCCCTACGCCGACGCCTGGTCCCACTCCATCGAGGCGATATCCGAGCTGGTGCAGCCGCTGCCGGAGGCCGACTGGAACCGGCGCACGCCCTGCCCGGGCTGGTCGGTCCGTGACGTGGTCTCCCACGTCATCGGCCTCGACTCGGAGATGTACGGCGACCCCCGGCCGATCCACACGCTGCCGCGCGACCTGTTCCACGTCACCAACGACCACCAGCGGTACATGGAGATGCAGGTCGACGTGCGCCGCCACCACACGGCGCCGGAGATGACCTCCGAGCTGGAGCTGATGATCATCCGGCGCAACCGCCAGCTGCGCAACGAGTCCCGCGACCCCGGCACCAAGGTGCGCGGGCCGCTGGGCACGGAGCTGACGCTGGAGGAGTCGATGCGCCGGCACGCGTTCGACGTGTGGGCGCACGAGCAGGACCTCCGCACGGCCCTCGGCCGCCCCGGCGACCTCGACTCCCCCGGCGCGCTCGTCGCCCGCGACGTCCTGCTCGACGAACTGCCGCGCGTGGTCGCCGACCTGGCGCAGGCGCCGCGCAGCTCCGCGGTGGTCGTGGACGTCCACGGCCCGGTGGAGTTCCTGCGCACGGTCCGCGTCGACATCCAGGGCCGCGGCACCCTCGAGACCGCCCCCGCCCTCGGCCCGGCCGCCACGCTCACCCTCGACTGGGAGACGTACGTCCGGCTGGCCTGCGGCCGCGTGACGGTGGACTCGGTCGCCGACCGCATCAAGACGGAGGGCGACCAGGACCTGGCCGCGGCGATCCTCCGCCACTTCACGGTGACGCCGTGACCGGCGGCGCGGCGGCGGGGCGAAAACCGGTGTCGCCGCCGGCCCGGCGGCGGCTACCGTCACCGCCGTGACCGACACCGACACGCCCTCCGCGCCCCTCGCCGCCGAGCCGCCGCGGCTGGCCCGGCTCACCTTCCACGGTCCCCTGTCCGAGCACCGCGCGGGCCGGCTGGTCGAGCGGCTGGCGCGGACGGGCCCCGCCACCGTCCTCGACATCGGCTGCGGATGGGGTGAGTTGATGCTCCGGGTTCTCGAGGCGGCGCCCGGATCCACCGGGGTCGGGATCGACCTCAGGGCCGAGGATCTGGCCCGGGGCCGGCGTGCCGCCGAGGAGCGGGGGCTGGCCGGACGGGTGGAGTTCGTGGAGGAGTCGGCGACGGGCACGTCCCGTGGGCCGGTCGATCTGGTGCTGTGCGTGGGGTCCAGTCAGGCCCTCACCACGCGGAAGCCGCCCGCGCTCGTCTCCGACGCCTTGCGGGCGCTGCGCGGCCTGGTCGCCGACGGGGGCCGCGTGCTGCTCGGGGAGGGCTTCTGGCAGCGTCCGCCGACGGAGGCCGAGCTCGCGGGCATGTGGCCGGGCGCGACCGCCACCGACCACCACGACCTCGGCACCCTGCTGGACCTCGCAGTGAAGGCCGGTTTCCGCCCGGAGTGGACGGAGACGGCGGACGCGGGCGAGTGGGAGGAGTTCGAGTCGGCGTACCAGGCGGACACCGAGGTGTGGCTGGCCGAGCACCCGGGGCACCCCCGGGCGGCCGAGACACGGGAACGTCTCGACCGGCACCGCGCCCAGTGGATGAGCTACCGCGGCGTCCTCGGGCTCGCCTACCTCACGCTGGTGCCGGTGCGGTGACTCAGGCGGGGACGTGGACCGTCGACACCCTGCTGGCGACCAGCCGCTCCCGCTCCCGCCGTGCGGCCCGCCTCCGCAGGCGGAGGATCTGGGTGACGCCCAGCGCCTGGAGGACGAAGACCGCCGAGAAGGCGACCGTGTAGTCGTCACCCGTGGCGTCCAGCAGCACGCCGATCGCGAAGAGCGTCGTCATCGAGGCGACGAACCCGCCCATGTTGGTGATGCCGGAAGCGGTCCCCTGCCGCTCCGGCGGATTGGCCGGGCGGGCGAAGTCGAAGCCGATCATCGACGCCGGGCCGCAGGCCCCCAGCACCGCGCACAGCACGATCAGCAGCCACATCGGCGCCCTGTCCCCCGGCCAGGCCAGCGTGACGGCCCACAGCAGGGCCGTCGAGCCCACCGTGCCGAGCGCCAGCGGCAGCCGCGCCGCGTGGTGCCGGGCGACGACCTGGCCGTAGACGAGGCCGACGGCCATGTTGGCCAGCACCACCAGGGTGAGCAGCTCACCGGCCACCGCGCGGGACAGCCCCTGCGCCTCGACCAGGAACGGCATGCCCCACAGCAGCAGGAACACCATCGCGGGGAACTGCGTGGTGAAGTGCACCCACAGCCCCAGCCGGGTCCCCGGCTCCCGCCAGGACGCGGCGATCTGCCGGCGGACGTAGGCGGCGCCCTGGTGGGAGACCGGCTCCGGCTCGTGGCCCTCGGGGTGGTCCTTGAGGAACAGCAGCACCAGGACGAGGACCACGACCCCCGCGAGCGAACTGCCCGCGAACGCCGCCGTCCAGCCGATGCCGTGCAGCAGCCGGGCCAGGACCAGCGTGGAGACGAGGTTGCCGGCCATGCCGATCAGTCCGGCCATCTGGCCGACCAGCGGCCCGCGCCGCGCGGGGAACCACCGCGTGCCCAGCCGCAGCACGCTGATGAAGGTCATCGCGTCGCCGCAGCCGAGCAGCGCGCGGGCGGCGAGCGCCATGCCGTACGACGGGGAGAGGGCGAAGCCGAGCTGTCCGAGGGTGAACAGCACCGCGCCCAGGCTCAGCACCTTCTTGGTGCCGAGGCGGTCCACCAGCAGGCCGACGGGTATCTGCATGCCCGCGTAGACCAGCAGCTGGAGGATGGAGAACGTCGACAGGGCGGAGGCCCCCACGTCGAAGCGGTCGGCCGCGTCGAGCCCGGCCACGCCCAGGGACGTGCGGAAGATGACGGCGACGAAGTAGACGGAGACGCCGATCCCCCAGACGGCGAGCGCGCGCCGCCCTCCGGGCGGGTCGCCGGGCAGGGTGCCGGCGGCGCGCGTGGCGGTGCCGCTCATCGCACCTCTCCCCGCGCCAGGTGGGAGAACCACCCGACGTGCCGGTGGACGACGTCCGCGGCCGCGTCGGCGTCACCGGAGCGCAGCGCGCCGAGGATCTCCTCGTGCTCGGCGAGGGTCTTGGCGATGCGGTCGGGGTGGGAGTGCATCACGGCCTGGCCCATGCGCAGCTGACGGTCGCGCAGCTGGTCGTAGAGGCGGGAGAGGATCTCGTTGCCACCACTGCGGACGATCTCGGCGTGGAAGCAGCGGTCGGTGACGGAGGCCGCGGCGAAGTCACCCGCGGCCGCCTCCTCCTTCTGGCGCGCGAGCAGCTCCTCCAGGCGCGCGATGAGACCGGGGGGCGCGGGCACGGCCTTGCGCGCCGCGTGCTCCTCCACGAGCAGCCGGGTCTCGACGACGTCGGCGATCTCCTGCGCGGAGACGGGCAGCACGAGCGCGCCCTTCTTGGGGTAGAGCTTGATCAGCCCTTCGGCCTCGAGCCGCAGCAGGGCCTCGCGCACGGGCGTGCGGGAGACGCCCACGGCCTCGGCCAGCTCACCCTCCGTGAGCAGCGTCCCGCCCTCGTACGTGCGCTCGAGCACGCCCTGCTTGACGTGGGCGTAGACGCGGTCGGCTGCGGGGGGACGTTTCGCGGGGGCGGACACACTCATGTGGACAGCATAGATACAACACGTACGCATGGAGGGGCGCGTCCACGATGCGGAACGGCGCGTGCCGGGAAAACGCGCCCTTCTCCCGTACAACCATCCCTTCGGCGTACGCGTCAGACTCGTGCGGCCCCTTCCGTGCGGCCGCTCCTCAACCCGGCCGCGCAGCTTGGCCATTCACGGTAAATCGGGGTATCTGACTTGAATATCGCCATCCAGGGCATCCGTGTCCGCAGAGCCGCCGGCGTCGTCGTGACCACCGGCGCCGTGCTCGCCTCCGGAGCCCTCTACGCGGCGCCGGCGCAGGCGGCCGCCCCCGTTCCGTCCGTCGTCGCCAAGGGCGGCTTCGTGATCAACAACGCGAACGGCAAGACGCTGTACACGAAGCTCGGGGACACCCGCCGCTCCACCGGCTCCACCACGAAGATCATGACCGCGAAGGTCGTGCTCGCCCAGAAGAACCTGAACCTGAACGCCACGGTCACGATCCAGAAGGCGTACAGCGACTACATCGTGTCGAAGAACGCCTCGTCCGCGCGGCTGATCGTCGGCGACAAGGTCACCGTCCGCCAGCTGCTCTACGGGCTGATGCTGCCCTCCGGCTGCGACGCCGCGTACGCGCTGGCCGACAAGTTCGGCACCGGCTCGACCCGCGCGGCCCGGGTGAAGTCCTTCATCGGCAAGATGAACGCCGACGCGAAGAAGCTGGGCCTGAAGAACACCCACTTCGACTCGTTCGACGGCATCGGCAACGGCAAGAACTGGTCGACGCCTCGCGACCTGACGAAGATCGCGAGCAGCGCCATGAAGAACGCGACCTTCCGCTCGATCGTGAAGACGAAGAAGTACACGGCCAAGACGAAGACCAAGACGGGCGGCACCCGCACGATGGCGCCGTGGGTCAACACCAACACCCTGCTGAACAGCTACAGCGGCACCCTCGGCGTGAAGACCGGCTCGGGCCCGACGGCCAAGTACTGCCTGGTCTTCGCCGCGACCCGCAAGGGCAAGACGGTGGTCGGCACCGTCCTCGCCTCGTCCTCCGCCGCCCAGCGCGAGAAGGACGCGAAGGCCCTCATGAACTACGCGTTCAGCAAGATCTGACCTGCCCAGGTCCGCCGGACGCGCGGAGGGGCGCCGCACACCGGGTGTGCGGCGCCCCTCCTGTCGTACGTCCGGCCGTCAGGCCCAGGTGATCAGCCGCTTCGGCTGCTCCAGGATCGCCGCCACGTCGGCGAGGACCTTGGAGCCGAGCTCGCCGTCGACCAGGCGGTGGTCGAAGGACAGGGCCAGGGTCGTGACCTGGCGCGGCTTGACCTTGCCCTTGTGGACCCACGGCTGCGGCTTGATCGCACCGACCGCGAGGATCGCGGACTCGCCCGGGTTGAGGATGGGCGTGCCCGTGTCGACGCCGAAGACGCCGACGTTGGTGATCGTCACCGTGCCGCCCTGCATGGCGGACGGGGAGGTCTTGCCCTCCCGGGCCGTGGACACCAGTTCACCCAGGGACGCGGCCAGTTCGGGCAGCGTCTTGGCGTGGGCGTCCTTGATGTTCGGCACGATCAGACCGCGCGGGGTGGCCGCCGCGATGCCCAGGTTCACGTAGTGCTTGACCACGATCTCCTGCGCCGCCTCGTCCCACGAGGCGTTGATGTCGGGGTTCCGGCGGATCGCGACCAGCAGCGCCTTGGCGATCAGCAGCAGGGGGTTCACGCGCAGGCCCGCGAACTCCTTGTCCTGCTTCAGCTCCTCGACCAGCTTCATCGTCCGGGTCACGTCGACCGTCACGAACTCCGTGACGTGCGGGGCGGTGAACGCCGAGCCGACCATCGCCGCCGCCGTCGCCTTGCGGACGCCCTTCACGGGGATGCGCGTCTCGCGGCCGGAGTCGTACGACGCCGGGGCCGCGGGCAAGTCCGCCGGGGCGGGGACGGCCGGGGCGGCCGGCTGGGCCGCGGGAGCCGTCTGCTGCGGGGCCTGGGCCGCGGCGACGGCCGCGTGGACGTCCTCGCGGGTGACGACGCCGTCCGGGCCGGTCGGGGTGACCGTGGCCAGGTCGACGCCCAGGTCCTTGGCCAGCTTGCGCACCGGCGGCTTCGCCAGCGGACGCTGGGCGGGAGCCGCGGGAGCCGCGGGAGCCACGGGAGCCGCGGGGGCGGCCGGCGGGGCGGCGGGGGCCGCCGGAGCCGCCCCGTGGCCGTTCAGCTCGGACTGCACCGCGGAGGCGGCCTGCCGGGCCGCCGGGTCCTGCGCCTGCTTGCGCGGGCGGCGGCGGGTGGAGGACGTGGCGACGCCGTAGCCGACCAGCACCGGCTGACGGGCAGCGGGCTGCTCGGCGGGCTGCTCGGGCTCCGCGGCGGGGGCGGGGGCCGCGGGGGCCGCCTCCTGCGCCGGGGCCGCGCCGCCCGCCACCTCCACCGCGATGATGGACGTGCCCACGTCGACCGTGGTGCCCTCGGGGAAGTGCAGGGAACGGACCACGCCGTCGTAGGGGATGGGCAGCTCGACGGCGGCCTTCGCCGTCTCGACCTCGCAGACCACCTGGCCGTCGGTGACGGTGTCACCGGGCTGGACGTACCACTTGAGGATCTCGGCCTCGGTGAGGCCCTCGCCCACGTCCGGCATCTTGAACTCGCGTACGGACGCGTTCGTCATCGTCGTCACGACCCTCTCCTCAGTACGCCAGCGAGCGGTCGACGGCATCGAGCACCCGGTCCAGGTCCGGGAGGTAGGACTCCTCCAGACGGGCCGGCGGGTACGGCGCGTGGTAGCCGCCCACCCGCAGCACCGGGGCCTCCAGGTGGTAGAAGCAGCGCTCCGTGATCCGGGCGGCGATCTCCGCGCCGGAGCCGAAGAACACCGGCGCCTCGTGCACGACGACCAGACGGCGCGTCTTCTCCACCGACGCCTGGACGGCGTCGAAGTCGATCGGGGAGACCGAGCGCAGGTCGAGGACCTCCAGGTCGCGCCCCTCCTCGGCGGCCGCGTCGGCGACCTCCTGGCAGAGCTTCACCATCGGGCCGTAGGCGGCGAGGGTCAGGTCCGTGCCCTCACGGACCACGCGCGCCTTGTGCAGCGGGCCGGGGATCGCCTCGGTGTCGACCTCGCCCTTGTCCCAGTAGCGGCGCTTCGGCTCGAAGAAGATCACCGGGTCGTCGCTCTGGATGGCCTGCTGCATCATCCAGTACGCGTCGGACGCGTTCGACGGTGACACGATCTTCAGACCGGCCACGTGGGCGAACAGCGCCTCGGGCGACTCGGAGTGGTGCTCCACCGCACCGATGCCGCCGCCGTAGGGGATGCGCACGACGACGGGCATCTTGACCTTGCCCAGCGCGCGGGCGTGCATCTTCGCGAGCTGCGTGACGATCTGGTCGTACGCGGGGAAGACGAAGCCGTCGAACTGGATCTCCACCACCGGGCGGTAGCCGCGCAGGGCCAGGCCGATCGCCGTGCCGACGATGCCCGACTCGGCGAGCGGGGTGTCGATGACGCGGCTCTCGCCGAAGTCCTTCTGCAGGCCGTCCGTCACCCGGAACACGCCGCCCAGCTTGCCGACGTCCTCGCCCATGACGACGACCTTCGGGTCCGCGTCCAGGGCACGCCGCAGCGACTCGTTGATCGCCTTGGCCAGAGCCATCTTCTCAGCCATGTCACTTACCCCCGTCTTCGTCCGCGAACGAGTCCTGGTAGGCGGCGAACTGCGCCCGCTCCTCGTCCACCAGCGCGTGACCGTCCGCGTACACGTTCTCGAAGATGGCGAAGTGGTCCGGGTCCGGCATGGCACGGACCGCTTCGCGCACCCGTTTGCCCAACGCCTCGGACTCGGTCTCCAGTTCCGCGAAGAATCCCTCGTCCGCGTGGTTTGCGGCCTCGAGGTGGCGGCGCAGGCGCAGGATCGGGTCCTTCGCCTCCCAGGCCAGCCGCTCGTCGTCCGTGCGGTAGCGGGTCGGGTCGTCGGAGGTGGTGTGCGCGCCCATGCGGTACGTGAACGCCTCGACGAGCGTCGGGCCCTCGCCGGCGCGGGCCCGCTCCAGGGCCCACTTGGTGACGGCCAGGTTCGCCAGCACGTCGTTGCCGTCCACGCGCACGCCCGGGAAGCCGTAGCCCTGCGCGCGCTGGTACAGCGGCACGCGGGACTGCTTCTCGGTCGGCTCGGAGATCGCCCACTGGTTGTTCTGACAGAAGAACACCACGGGCGCGTTGTAGACCGCGGAGAAGGTGAAGGCCTCGGCCACGTCGCCCTGGCTGGAGGCGCCGTCGCCGAAGTACGCGATGACCGCGCTGTCGGCGCCGTCCTTGGTGATGCCCATCGCGTACCCCGTGGCGTGCAGCGTCTGGGAGCCGATGACAATCGTGTACAGGTGGAAGTTGTTGCCGTTCGGGTCCCAGCCGCCGTTGTTGACGCCGCGGAACATGCCGAGCAGGTTCGTCGGGTCCACCCCGCGGCACCAGGCGACGCCGTGCTCGCGGTAGGTGGGGAAGACGTAGTCGTCGTCGCGCAGCGCCCGGCCGGAGCCGATCTGCGCCGCCTCCTGCCCGAGCAGCGAGGCCCACAGGCCCAGCTCGCCCTGACGCTGGAGCGCGGTGGCCTCGGCGTCGAAGCGACGGGTGAGCACCATGTCGCGGTACAGACCGCGCAGATCCTCGGCCGTGATGTCGGCGACGTACTTGTCGAACTCGGCGTTCTTGACGCGCTTGCCCTCGGGCGTCAGCAGCTGCACGAGGGCGGGCTCGGCGCTCTTCGCGGCGCCTGCGGCCTTCTTGGTGGTGCTGGTGGTGCGCTTGGTGCCGGTGGTGCCGGCCTTGTTTCCGGCGCTGCGTCGCGGTGTGCGCGCGGCAGTGCTCTCCACGGTCACGTGTGCTCCTCCGTCGGTCCGGCCCCCGGGGTTGCCGGTAGGCCAGTGCGGCTCACCTGTTCCGACCACCGGGCACGGGGTGGGTGCCACTCGGCCGGGAACAGGCGTGACAGGTGCCCCGGCGAGCGCCCTGCACACAGCACGTTACCCAGTGCTCCACATTTCTGTGAAACCCCCTCTGACCTGCGATTTTGCTTGGATATCCAAGTAAATCGGGGTAGGCCCGGAAGGCGCGCTGGTCACAGCCTTGCAGGAGGCCGGAGCAACGGCACGTTATCCCGGCCGAGCCGGGCACGGGAAGAGCAGACGTCCCCTGCGGCACGGGGTGCCGCAGGGGACGTCACGGGGTGCCCTCCGGGAGGGCGGAATGTTCGGTTGTGGTGCGTCGGGGCCGGTCAGTTGCCCGAGCCGCCGGGCACTCCGGCGTTGATCCCGCCCGCGTCGGCGCCGCCGGCGCCCGCACCGCCGGGACCGGTGCCCCCGGTCTCGGTACCCCCGGTCTCGGTGCCGCCGTTGTCGCCGCCGCCGTCCTCGGTGCCGCCGTTCTCCGAACCGCCGTCCTCGGTGCCGCCCGTCTCGGTGGGCTGCGTCGCCGTCGGCTCCTGCGTCGGCTCCTCCGTGTCCGGCTGGGTCGGGGTGTACGACGGCTCGTAGCTCGGGGTCCAGCCGCCGTTGCCGCCGGAGCCGGAGCCCGGGTCGGTGTCGGGACCGGTGGTCTCCTCGGTCTCCTGGTCGGTCGGCGACTCGCTGGGCGACTCGTCCTTCGTGCTCTGCGAGACGGACGGCGAGGTGTCGGTCTTGCCGCCCTCGCCCCCGCCCCCGCCGTTGTTCAGCGCGAGGGCGACGCCGGCCGCGACGGCGATCACCGCGAGCACCGCGAGGATCCACAGCTTGCCGCGGCCGCTGCCCCGGTTGCCGTGGCCCTCGAAGCCGCCGTCGTCACCGCCGCCGTACCCGCCCGGCAGGATCGGCTGCGGGATGGCCGTGGTGCCGGACTGCTCGGGATGCGGCATGGCCGCGGTGCCGGCGTACCCGGCGGGGGGCGTGCGCGGGCCCTCGTGCATGTCGACCGGGCCGGTGTTCCAGGTGCCGGTGTGGCCGCCCTGCTCGTAGAGCATCTGCAGCGCGTACTGGACGAGACCGCGCATCTCCTCGGCCGTCTGGAACCGGTCGTCCGGGTCCTTGGCGAGGGAGCGCATCACGAGCCCGTCCAGCTCGGGCGGGCAGGCGTCCGAGGCCTCGGAGGGAGGCGTGGGGATGTCCTGGACGTGCTGGTAGACCACCGACAGCGGGGTCTCGCCGGTGAACGGCGGACGCAGCGCCAGCAGTTCGTACATCAGGCAGCCGGTCGCGTACAGGTCGGAGCGGTGGTCGACGGCCTTGCCGAGCGCCTGCTCCGGGGAGAGGTACTGCGGGGTGCCCATGACCATGCCGGTCTGCGTCATCGTCGTGGACGCGCCGTGCATGGCGCGGGCGATGCCGAAGTCCATCACCTTCACGGCGCCGTTGTTGGTGATGATGACGTTGGCCGGCTTGATGTCGCGGTGCACGATGTTGTGCTGGTGCGAGTAGGCCAGGGCCTCCAGGACGCCCGAGACGATGATCAGCGCCTGCTCCGGGCCCGGCGCCTCCGCGTTCATCAGCAGGTCGCGGATGGTGCGGCCCTCGACCAGTTCCATCACGATGTACGGCACGGACTGGCCGCCGATCGTGTCCTCGCCGGAGTCGTACACGGCGACGATCGCGTGATGGTTGAGTCCGGCCACGGACTGCGCCTCGCGCGTGAAGCGCGCCTTGGACACCGGGTCCTCGGCCAGGTCGGAGCGGAGCAGCTTCACGGCGACGGTACGTCCGAGACGTACGTCCTCCGCGGCGAACACCTCGGCCATGCCGCCCCGGCCGAGCCGGTGCGTGAGCCGGTACCGGCCGTCGCCGACCAGCCCGCCGTTGCCCCAGTTGTCCGGCGCGTCCGACATGCCGCCGCCAGTCGCCTCGGGGTCGGACGGGCCCTGAGCGCGCTGCTGCTGTGCCATCAGTCCTCGCCGTCGTTTCTGCCCGCGGTGCGCGCGGTGTTGTTACGGTCTCCGTCGGCCACGCTACAGCCTTTGCCGGGGCCTCCGGTCCGGGTCGGGCTGCCGGATCCGGCACGCGACGGACCGGTCATCAAACCCGCTGGCCGTACCGTCGTGCAAATTCCGTGTACCGGCCGTACGACCGCTGTAACGCTTCCGCGACGCTTCTTTCGCGTACGGTCACGGAACGGGCACCGCGCTTGACGTGTCGGTGCCCTGGGGCAGACTTGGCCGGGAATAGCACTTTCGATCTACGACAACGACGAGTCACGACGAGACAGGTCACCGACGGCGGCGCCGGACGCCGGAGAGGCTACGGGGGACGCGGAACATGAGCCAGGACGGCGCACAGGGCCGGCACACGGGGCGGGCGCTCGCGGGCGGACGCTACCAACTGCGGGACCTGCTCGGCCAGGGTGGCATGGCCTCGGTGCATCTCGCCTACGACACGGTGCTGGACCGCCAGGTCGCCATCAAGACGTTGCACACGGAACTCGGCCGGGAGCAGGCCTTCCGTGAGCGCTTCCGCCGCGAGGCCCAGTCCGTGGCGAAGCTCACGCACACCAACATCGTCTCGGTGTTCGACACCGGCGAGGACGATGTCGACGGGATGACGACGCCGTACATCGTCATGGAGTACGTCGAGGGCCGGCCGCTCGGCTCCGTGCTCGACGAGGACGTACGGCAGCAGGGCGCGATGCCCGCCGACAAGGCACTGAAGATCACCGCGGACGTGCTGGCGGCGCTGGAGATCAGCCACGAGATGGGCCTGGTCCACCGCGACATCAAGCCGGGCAACGTGATGATGACCAAGCGCGGCGTGGTCAAGGTGATGGACTTCGGCATCGCCCGCGCCATGCAGTCCGGCGTGACGTCGATGACGCAGACCGGCATGGTCGTCGGCACCCCGCAGTACCTCTCCCCGGAGCAGGCGCTCGGCCGGGGCGTCGACGCCCGCTCCGACCTGTACTCGGTCGGCATCATGCTGTTCCAGCTGGTCACCGGCAGGCTGCCGTTCGACGCGGACTCGCCGCTCGCCATCGCCTACGCGCACGTGCAGGAGGAGCCGCCGGTCGCCTCCTCGATCAACCGCTCGCTGCCGCCGGCCCTGGACGCGCTGATCACCCGCGCCCTGAAGAAGAACCCCAACGAGCGTTTCCCCAGCGCGGAGGCCATGCGCGGGGAGTGCCTGCGGGTGGCGCAGTCCTTCCAGGCGGCCCCGCCGAGCATCGTGCCCGGCAGCCAGACGCCCAGCGGCGCCGGTGTCGGCTCCGCGGTGTTCCCGCCGGTCGACCAGTCCGGACAGACACCCGCCGGCAGCGTCCAGACGCCGTACCAGCCGACGCCCCCGCCGAACCCGTACGGCACCCCGGCCCCGGCCACGCCCGCTCCGTCGTACGGCTACCCGCAGCAGGGCGGCTACCCGACGCCGAGCCCGTACGCCCCGCAGGGTCCGTCGACGCCCCCGCCGTACACGATCTCCCCGCAGGGCTCCGGCGGAGGCGGTCAGGCGCGCGGCCGCAACACCTCGGTCATCGTCGCGTCCGTACTGGTCGCGGTGCTGGCCGTCGGCGGTCTGATCACGGCGATCGCCCTGAACAACGGGGACGACAAGGACCCGGAGGCCGGCGGCGGCAGCAGCGCCTCCGCCACGGCGAAGCCCGAGGGCTACCGCGGCCCCGACACGTCCAAGACGATCGACCCGGAGAAGTGCGAGGATCCGCAGGAGTCGTACAACGACCCCGACCTGATCCGGCTGCCCGATCTCAAGTTCAAGCACATCGCCTCGGTGAAGGCGTGCTTCCAGGCCGCCGGCTGGGGCGACAAGCTGACGATCGTCAAGGTGGACGAGAACACCTACGGCGAGGGCTCGGTCCGCGAGCAGTTCCCGCCGGCCGGCACCGACGTCGACCCGGAGAACATGCCGAAGATCACGCTCAAGGTCTCGACGGGCAACCCGCCCACCTCCTGACCCCACCGGAACGTACGGAAGGGGCCCGGCATCCGTGCCGGGCCCCTTCCTCTGTCACGGGGCGTGTCATGGGCGGGGGCGTCCCCGCTCCGTGAGGCGTCCTACAGGTAGGGACCGCCCGAGCGGCCGCCCATGTGGTCGGAGTCCTCGGACCCCTCGGCGACACCCGGCGGCAGCGCGCGGCGCATCTGCTCGAGCTGGGCCCGCGCCGCCATCTGCTGGGCGAAGAGCGTCGTCTGGATCCCGTGGAAGAGACCCTCCAGCCAGCCCACCAGCTGGGCCTGCGCGATACGCAGCTCCGCGTCGCTGGGGGTGCCCTCGTCCGTGAAGGGCAGGGAGAGCCGCTCCAGCTCGTCGACCAGCTCCGGCGCCAGGCCGTCCTCGAGCTCCTTCACCGAACTGGCGTGGATCTCCTTGAGGCGGTTACGGCTGGCCTCGTCGAGAGGGGCCGCCCGCACCTCCTCCAGCAGCTGCTTGATCATGCTGCCGATCCGCATGACCTTCGCAGGCTGCTCCACCTGCTCCGTCACCGGGGTCCCACGGGATTCCTCGTCCCCTTTGCCGCCGCTCAGCGCCATGCCGTCCTGGCCGACGACCAGGATCTGCGGATTCTCCGGCGACCGTTCGTTCCTCGGCATCTCCATTCGACCATTGTCGCGCACACCCCCTCCACGGCGCGGTGCGCCCCCGGAAGCGGCCGCGGCGGCGGGTCCTCCGTACGGCCCTGTCCGACATGCCGGTCCCGTCCGCCGCTGCGAGGCTGTTGGCGTCCATCCGTCCCAACTTGCCGACGGTGCGGCCGAGCACCGGCCGGCGCGGGAGGTCCCGGCCGTGACTCCATGGCTGCGCACACTGGGGGCGACGCTCGTTCTGGGGGCGGGGGCCGTGCTGCTGCCGTACGGCCCGTTCCCGGGTCCGCCGGGTCCGGCCGGCGTGGCGTACGGGGCGGAGCGGACGCCGGGGTCCGACGCGAGCGACCGGACCCGCACGGCGTCCCGCTCCCCCTCCGCCCCGGCCTCTCCCTCACGCCCGGCCTCCCCCTCCGCGACCCGGACCGGGAACGGTCCGGGCGAGGGGCGCGACCGGCCCGGGCGGCAGGAGACCGGGCACGGCGAGTCCCGGGACGCCACGCCGCCCCGGCGGGACCGGGACCGCACCGAGGAGGGGGGCACGGGCCCCCGCGAGGCGGCCGGACGCCCGGACGACGACGGGGTGCGGCGGCCGGACGCCCGGCTCGACACGTCCACGCAGGCGGAGGACGACACGGCCGAGGGGACCCCGGCCGGCTCCGACGGCGTGGCGCCCTCGGGCCCCGCGTCCTCGGCGGCGGCCCCGGCGCCCGCCACGTCCTCGCGGGCCGCCGAGCCGGGCGCGGCCGCCGGCACCACCGTGGGCCCGGTGCTGCGGATCCTGCCGCTGGGCAGCGGCCTCGTCCTCATGGGCCTCGGGTTCGCCCTCGCCTTCCTGGGGCTGCGGATGCGTCAGGAAAGCGGGGCGCGCTGACCGTTGCCCAGGCGCGGCTCAACGGGGCGTGACCAGCAGGACCTTGCCGATGTGGGAGCTGTCCTCCACGACCCGGTGCGCCTCGGCGGCGTCCGGCATGGGGATCTCCCGGTCGATCACCGGACGGACATGCCCCCCGGACACCAGCGGCCACACGTGCTCCCGTACGGCCGCCACGATCGCGGACTTCTCCTCCACCGGCCGGGCGCGCAGCGTGGTGGCGGTGATCGCGGCGCGCTTGGCGAGCAGGGCGCCGATGTTCAGCTCGCCCTTCACCCCGCCCTGCATGCCGATGATGACCAGACGGCCGTTCACGGCGAGGGCCTGGACGTTGCGGTCCAGGTACTTGGCGCCCATGTTGTCGAGGATGACGTCCGCGCCCTTGCCGTCGGTGGCCTCCCGCAGTTCGGCGACGAAGTCCTGCTCGCGGTAGTTGATCAGGATGTCCGCGCCCAGTTCGGCACAACGCTCCAGCTTCTCCTTGGTGCCCGCGGTCACGGCGACCTTCGCCCCGACCGCCTTGGCGAGCTGGATGGCCATGGTGCCGATGCCGCTGGAGCCGCCGTGCACGAGGAACGTCTCGCCGGGGCGCAGGTGGGCGACCATGAAGACGTTCGACCAGACCGTGCAGACCACCTCGGGCAGCGCGGCGGCCCGGTCGACGGTGATCCCCTCGGGGACGGGCAGCAGCTGCCCGGCGGGCACGACCACCTTCTCGGCGTAACCGCCGCCGGAGAGCAGCGCGCAGACCTCGTCGCCGACGGCCCAGCCGCTCACCCCCGGCCCGACCTGCGCGACCCGGCCGGAGCACTCCAGCCCGGGGTAGGGCGAGGTGCCGGGCGGCGGGTCGTAGAAGCCCTGCCGCTGCAGGATGTCGGCCCGGTTGACGGCCGTGGCCACCACGTCGACGAGGACCTCCCCCTCACCGACCACCGGATCGTCCACCTCCCCCCACACCAACGCCTCGGGCCCACCGGGTTCGGGAATCGTGATCGCATACATAAGAGGGACGCTACTCCGCCCCCACCCCGCCCCCAGGAAACACAGGGGACTGCACCCCCGAGGAAACACAGGGGACTGCACCCCCCTAGGTGTGCTGACCGGGCAGGTTGGTGACGCGGCTGGCTGGTGGGTGGCCGCCGATGCCGGTGTGGGGGCGGTGGTAGTTGTACCAGTGCAGCCAGTCGGTGAACGCTTCCCTGCGCTCGTGGTCTGAGGTGTAGGGCCGCTGGTAGGCCCATTCGTCGAGCAGGGTGCGGTGGAAGCGTTCGACCTTGCCGTTGGTCTGGGGCCGCCAAGGCCTGGTCCAGCGGGGGCTGATGCCCAGGTCGCGGCAGGTGTCACGCCAGGTGTTCTTGCTGTAGGCCCAGGCGTTGTCGGTCAGGACCCGCTCGATGCGGATGCCCAGCGATGCGAAGTAGGCCGTGGCCCGGACGAGGAAAGCTGCGCAGGTCGGGGCGGTCTCGTCGGGCAGGTCCTCGGTGTAGGCGATCCGGCTGTGGTCGTCGAGGGCGGTATGCAGGTAGGCCCAGCCGGCGCCGTTGGTCCGGCTGCGGTGGCCGTCGGCCCGGCCGAGGGTCTTGTGGCCGCCGCCGTCGGGGATCCTGCCGAGCTTCTTGACGTCGATGTGGACCAGTTCGCCGGGTCGGGCGCGTTCGTAGCGGCGGACGGGTTCGCCGGTGGCCCGGTCCAGGGCCCTCAGAGGCGGCTGGCCGTGCCGCTGGAGGATGCGGTGGGCGGTGGAGGCCGCGATGTGGCACCGGACGGCCAGCCGCAGCGGGCCGATGCGGTGTTCGCGCCGGAGCCGGAGGACTTCCGTCTCGGTCTCGGCCGGCGTCCTGCGGGGCTGGTGGTGGGGCCGGCTGGAGCGGTCGTTCATTCCGGCGACGCCGAGCTGGCGGTAGCGGGTGGCCCAGCGGGCGGCGGTGGTGTGGCTGACCTGGAAACGCTCGGCAGCCCGGCGCAGCGGCCAGCCGTCGTCGACGACACAGCGGGCCAGGCGAAGACGCCCGGTCTCGGTCAGCGGGGCATTACGGTGGGGCACGAGGGCCTCCTCGGAGCGGTGCAGATGTCGCAATCCACACCGAACCCGGAGGCCCTCACCCGTTCAAGAACCCAGCACGCGTGTCACCAACGTCCCCGGACAACACACCTAGGGGCGCGGGGAACTGCGCAAAAGGGGGTCCGGGGGCGAAGCCCCCGAAAACCCGCACCCGAAGCAGGGGGGAGGAGGCACCCAAGGGGCGCGGGGAACTGCGCAAAGGGGGGTCCGGGGGCGAAGCCCCCGAAAACCCGCACCCGACGCAGGGGGGAGGAGGCACCCAAGGGGCGCGGGGAACTGCGCAAACCCGAGGGCCAGGGGCGCCAGCTCTTGAAAACACCCCCCACCCCGGCGCAGGCGCCAAAAATGCGCGTGCGCGACCGATGACTTTGCGCCACGGTAAAAGTCTCTCCATGCGTAGCCCAAGCACGCGGAAGGACCCGAAGCATGAGCACGCAGACGTCCGGCCTGGCCATCGAGACCGCGGGCCTGGTCAAGACCTTCGGCGAGACAAGGGCCGTCGACGGCGTCGACCTCACCGTGCCCACCGGCACGGTCTACGGCGTCCTCGGCCCGAACGGCGCCGGCAAGACCACCACCGTGAAGATGCTCGCCACCCTGCTGCGCCCGGACGGCGGCGAGGCCCGCGTCTTCGGTCACGACGTCGTGCGCGACGCCGACGCGGTCCGCTCCAGGGTGAGCCTCACCGGCCAGTACGCGTCGGTCGACGAGGACCTCACCGGCACGGAGAACCTGATCCTGCTGGGCCGGCTGCTCGGCCACCGCAAGGCCGCGGCCCGCGAGCGCGCCGCCCAGCTGCTGGAGGCGTTCGGCCTCACCGAGGCGGCCGGCAAACAGGTCAAGCACTACTCGGGCGGCATGCGGCGCCGCATCGACATCGCCGCGTCCATCCTCAACACGCCGGACCTGCTGTTCCTCGACGAGCCCACCACCGGACTCGACCCGCGCAGCCGCAACCAGGTGTGGGACATCGTGCGCGCGGTCGTGGCCCAGGGCACCACCGTGCTGCTGACCACGCAGTACCTGGACGAGGCCGACCAGCTCGCCTCCCGTATCGCGGTGATCGACAAGGGCCGGGTGATCGCCGAGGGCACCAAGGGCGAGCTCAAGGCGTCGGTGGGCGCCGGGACCGTCCATCTGCGGCTGCGCGACCCCGAGCGGCGCGCCGACGCCGCGCGGCTGCTGCGCGACCTGCTGCTCGCGGAGGTGCAGCTGGAACCGGATCCCGTGGCACTCACCGCCCGGCTCAACGCCGCGACCAGCGACAGCGCGGCCGACCAGGCGGCACGGGCGCTCACCGAGCTGTCCCGGGCCGGCGTCACCGTCGACAACTTCTCCCTCGGCCAGCCGAGCCTCGACGAGGTCTTCCTGGCGCTGACCGGCCACGACACCGGCGCGGACGACGCCGCCGGCGACACGAAGGACGAGGTGGCGGCATGAGCACGGCCACGAGCACGGAGACCAAGGAACTCGCACCCGTCAGCACCGAGTCCCTGGCGGCGCTGCTGGTCGCCAAGGAGCGGCCGCAGCGGCCCAGCTCGCTGTCCACGTCCGTGACGTTCGGCTGGCGCGCCATGCTGAAGATCAAGCACGTGCCTGAGCAGCTGTTCGACGTCACCGCCTTCCCCATCATGAACCTGCTGATGTTCACGTACCTCTTCGGCGGTGCGCTGGCGGGGTCGCCGACGGACTACATCCAGTTCGTCCTGCCGGGCATCCTCGTGATGTCGGTCGTCATGATCACGATGTACACCGGCATCTCGGTGAACGTCGACATCGAGAAGGGCGTCTTCGACCGCTTCCGCTCGCTGCCGATCTGGCGGCCCTCGGCGATGGTCGGCTACCTCCTGGGTGACGCCCTGCGCTACACCATCGCCTCCGTGGTCATGCTGACCGTGGGACTGCTGCTCGGCTACCGCGCAGAGGGAGGGTTCCCGGGGGTGGTCGCCGGCATCGCGCTGCTGCTGCTGTTCTCGTTCGCCTTCTCGTGGATCTGGACGATGTTCGGCCTGCTGCTGCGCACCGAGAAGTCGGTGATGAGCGTCAGCATGATGGTGATCTTCCCGCTCACCTTCCTGTCCAACGTCTTCGTCGACCCGCGCACCATGCCCGGCTGGCTCCAGGCCTTCGTCAACAACAGCCCGGTGACCCACCTGGCGTCGGCGGTCCGCGGCCTGATGGCCGGTGACTGGCCGGCCGCGGACATCATGTGGACGCTGGGCTGGTCGGCCCTGTTCGTGCTGGTCTTCGGACCGGTGACGATGCGGCTGTACAACCGGAAGTAGACGACACGGCTCACGGCACGACTCACGACACGGCGACGGCCCCGGGGACCGGATCCTCGGGGCCGTCGCCGTGTCTCATCGCCGGGACGGCGTGGTCGGCCGAGACGGCGTGCCAGCCGGGACAGCGCGCTCGGCCGAGACGGCGTGCTCAGCGGGACGGCGCGCTCGGCCGGAACGGCGCGCTCGGCCGGAACGGCGTGCTCAGCTGCGCAGCGGGCGGACGTCCGGCGCGATCTGCGTGACCGGTGTGGCCCGCACGATCGTGATCAGCCGGTCCGTCAGCTCCAGCGTCCCGACGTCCCGGTCGTCGTAGCCGAGCACCCGGTGCCCGCGCACCACGCTCACCACCAGGTCGTCCAGCTCCCGCGGGGTCTTGCCCACCTCGGCCTTTATGACCGGCCGCTCCACGACGTCGAGACCGGTGCCCTGCTGGATCAGGTCCTCCATGACCATGCCCGCCGCCGGGCTCAGCACGGAGAGGCCCAGCAGCCGCCCGGCCGCGCTGGCGCTGGTGATGACCGCGTCGGCGCCCGACTGCTTGAGCAGCGGCGCGTTCTCCTCCTCACGGACCGCGGCGACGATCTTGGCGTTCCGGTTGAGCTGGCGCGCCGTCAGCGTCACCAGGACCGCGGTGTCGTCGCGCTGGGTGGCGATGATGACCTGGCGGGCCCGCTGAAGCTCGGCCCGCTTCAGCACCTCGCTGCGCGTCGCGTCCCCTATGACGCCCGCGTACCCGTCCGCCGTGGCCGCCTCGATCGCCTTGGCGCTGGGGTCGACCACCACGACCTGCTCCTTGCGGAGCCCCGTCGCACAGACCGTCCTGATCGCGGACCTGCCCTTGGTCCCGAACCCGACGACTACGGTGTGATCGCGCAACGTGGACCTCCAGCGGTTCAGTCGCCATTCCTCCCGGGTGCGTTCGGTGAGGGCCTCGAGGGTGGTGCCGACCAGGATGATCAGGAACATCACCCGCAGCGGCGTGATGACGAAGATGTTGGTGAGCCGGGCCGCGTCCGTCACCGGCGTGATGTCGCCGTAGCCCGTGGTGGAGAGGGTGACGGTCGCGTAGTAGAACGCGTCGAGCAGGTCGACGGAACCGTCCGAGTTGTCCGTGTACCCGTCCCGGTCGGCGTACACGACGAACGCCGTCACCACGAGCACCAGCAGGGCCATCGACAGCCGCTTGGCGACCTGGCGGATCGGGTGTTCCACCAGTTTGCGCGGCAGCTTGACCCGGTACGTGACCAGATGTTCGTCGGCCTGACGGGCGATGGCGTCCTGGCCCGGAAGTTTCACGTGAAACACACCCCGATTCCCCCGGACGCCCAGGGCAGGTCCAGCAGTTCCGCCTCGTATCCGGGCTTCGCGCCCCCGGGCGGTACGACGGCCAGCGCGTCCGCCGCGGCGATTCCGCGCAGCATCGCCGGTCCGTTGTAGAGCAGCGGCAGCGCCCGGTCACCGCGCAGGGCGACGGGCACCAGCCGCGTGTCGTGCGGATGCCCCTGCACCGCGTCCCTGAGCGGCAGCGTGTACCCCTCCGGGGCAGGCCGGGCCGCCAGGGTCCGCAGCAGCGGCTCGGCGAGCGTGACCAGGCCGGACACGGCGGCGAGCGGGTTCCCCGGCAGACCGACGAGGTACCGCTTCTCCGCGATCCGGGCCAGCAGCATCGGGTGTCCGGGACGCACCGCGACCCCGTCCACCAGCAGCTCGGCGCCGAGACGCCGCAGCGTGGGGTGCACATGGTCGACCGGGCCCGCGGCCGTGCCGCCCGTGGTGACCACGATGTCGGCCTCACAGGCCGTCAGCGCCTGGTGAAGGGCGTCCTCGTCGTCCCCGACCCGCCGTACGTCGACCACGTCGGCGCCGAGCGCGCGCAGCCACGGCGGCAGGAGGGGGCCCAGCGCGTCCCGGATCAGCCCGTCGTGCGGCAGCCCCTCCCCGAGCAGCTCGTCACCGAGCACGAACACCGCTGCACGGGGCCGGGGCACGACGGTGAGCGTGTCGTACCCGGCCGCCGCGGCCATGCCGAGCACCGGCGGAGTGACCAGCGTGCCCACGGGCAGCAACTGGTCGCCGTTGCGGCACTCCTGGCCCCGGGGGCGGATGTCCTGGCCGTGCGAGACGGTGTGCGGCGCCCGGGTCGCTGCGGTGGCGTGCAGCCGGCCGCTGTCGTCAGTACGGCCGTGCTCGCTGCGGAGCACGGCGGTGGTGTCCGGCGGGATGCGGGCACCGGTGGCGATCCTGACGGCCTCCCCGTCGGTCAGCGGCGCGTGCGCGGTGTGTCCGGCGAGGACCCCCTCCTCCCGCACGTTCCAGGGACCAGGGCCGGACACGGCCCAGCCGTCCATGGCGGAGGTGTCGAACGACGGCAGGTCGGTCAGCGCGATCAACGGGGCGGTCAGGGTGAGACCGAGCGCGGAGGACAGCGGCACCGAGACGGGCGTGAGGTGTCCGCCGCGGTGGCCGCCGCGCAGGCGGGGGGCGCGCTCGGCGGTCGCGCGGGCCTCCGCCCAGTCGGTGCCGTCACGGTGCAGGGGGGCTTCGGGGGCAGGGACGCCGTGCGGGCCGTCGTTGCCGTGCGAGCCGCCGTTGCGGCGCGTGCGGTCGCCGGAGGGCCGGTTGGCGGGGGTGCGGGCGTCGTTCACGAGAGCGAGCGCCTCCTCGACGTCGAGGTCGTCGGCGTCCTCACCGGCCCGGGGCGTGCGCGGGGTCATCCGGCGTCCGTACGGGTTTCGGGTTCCGTGCCGGAGGAGGGGGCGGCGGGCGTCGCGTCCCGGGTGTCCTCCTCGGCCCAGCGGTTGGCCAGCGCGACGGCCTTGCGCGCCGCATCGGCCACGGCGTCGGCGTCACCGCCCGCCCGCGCGGCCGCGAAGCCGACCAGGAAGGTGGTCAGCGGGGCGGCCGGCCGTGCCACCCCGTGGGCGGCGTCACGGGCGAGGTCGAGCAGCACGCCGGTGTCGACGTCCAGGTCGATGCCCAGCTCGTCCTTGACTGCGGAGATCCATTCGTCCAACACGTGTCCATGCTCCCTGATGCGTGCCCTGGCAGTGGCGATGTCGTCCCAGGTGTCGCAGTCGAAGGACGCCACCGGGTCGGAGATACGGAGAAGGTCGAGGGCACCGGTGAGCCGACGCAGGGGGAGCCCGGCCGTACCGCCGTGCGCGGCGGAGAGCGCGGCCAGCTCACGGCGCAGGGACGGCGTGCGGTACGCGGCGACCAGCGGCTGGTCCCGGCCGTCGGAGTCGGTCAGCAGCACACCGTCGGCCGTACCCCGGCGCAGGGTGCCCAGCAGCGCGGTGACCGTACGGCCGTCGAGAAAGGGCAGATCGGCGGAGAGCAGCACGACGTCCTCGGCGGTGACGTGCCGCAGGCCGGCGTCGAGCGCGGCGAGGGGGCCGCCGCCCGGCGGGTCCTCGCGGGCCCAGGTCACGGGGCGCGCGGTGGGGCGGGGACCGGCCACGACCACCGTGGTGCGGGCGTCAGCGCAGGCGGCGAGCACCCGGTCGAGCAGGGGCCGTCCGCCGACCCGCACGGCCGGCTTGTCGGCGCCGCCCAGCCGCCGGGCCGCGCCGCCGGCGAGCACGACGGCGTCGTACGCGGCGGGTGGCTGGTTCTCGGTCACCCCCCGAGTATGCGTGCCCCCGCGATCACAGGGAACGCAGGGGCACGCGGGAAGGGGCGACCGGCCCGCACGGGGGCGGGTGAGGCCGGCCGGTGACGGTCAGAGCGTCCGCAGCAGCACCGCCGGCTGTTCCACACAGTCGGCCACGTACCGCAGGAACCCGCCCGCCGTGCCTCCGTCGCACACCCGGTGGTCGAAGGTGAGCGAGAGCTGAACGACCTGGCGGACCGCCAGCTCGCCCTCGTGCACCCACGGTTTGGGGACGATGCGGCCGACGCCCAGCATGGCGGCCTCGGGGTGGTTGATGATCGGCGTGGACCCGTCGACGCCGAACACCCCGTAGTTGTTCAGGGTGAACGTGCCGCCGGTGAGCTGTGCGGGCGTCAGCGTGCCCTCCCGCGCCGCCTCGGTCAGCCGCGCGAACTCCGCCGTCAGCGACTCCGCGTCCCGCGTGTGCGCGTCGCGGACCACGGGGACGACCAGCCCTCGCTCGGTCTGCGCCGCGAATCCGAGGTGCACGTCCGCGTACCGGACGATCTCCCTGGCCTCGGTGTCCACCGAGGAGTTGAGCTCCGGGAAGCGGGCGAGCGCGGCCGTGCAGATCCGGGCCAGCAGCGCCAGCACCGAGATCTTGGGCCCGCCCGCCGCGTTCATCGCGGCCCTGGTCCGCATCAGCTCCGTCGCGTCGGCGTCCACCCAGCAGGTCGCGTCCGGGATCTCGTTGCGGCTGCGGGAGAGCTTGTCGGCGACGGCGCCCCGGATGCCCTTGAGGGGGACGCGGGTGACCGAGGCGGGGGCAGCCGTGGCCGGGGCGGCGCCTGCCTTGGTCGTGTCCGGGCGGTCCTGGGTGCCGGCGGCGCGCAGCGCGTGCTCCACGTCCGCGCGCAGGATCAGCCCGTCGGGACCGGAACCGGTGAGCTTCCGCAGGTCCAGGCCGTTCTGCCGGGCCAGCCTGCGCACCAGCGGGGAGATCACCGGAACCGGGCCGTCGGCGGGCGCCGCGCGGCCGGCCGGGGTGCTCGGGGCAGCCTGCGGGGTGTCGGCCCGCGTCTCCCGCACGGGCTCGGGCGCCCGCGGCCGACCGTTCACCACGGGGGCCGTGGGGCGGACCCGGCGGCGCCGGGCCGGGGCCTCGGAGGTGCCGTAGCCGACCAGCACGTTGCCGGAGCCCTCGGCGGCCGGCTCCCGGCCGCTCGCGCCGTCCTTCGCGCCGTCGGTGCCCGCACCGCTGCCGTCACCGACGGGACGGCCGTCCGCAGTCTCGCCGACCGCCACCGTCAGCAGCGGGGCGCCGACCGGCAGTTCGGAGCCCTCCGCGCCGAAGCGGGCGGTGACCACACCGCCGTACGGGCAGGGCACCTCCACCATCGCCTTGGCCGTCTCGACCTCGACGACCGGCTGGTCCACGGCGACCACGTCGCCGACCTCGACCAGCCAGCGCACGATCTCCGCCTCGGTGAGCCCCTCACCGAGGTCGGGCAGCTTGAACTCCAGCACCTGTGCCATCAGCTCTCGGCCTCCCACTGCAGACGCCCCACGGCGTCCAGGATCCGGTCCACACCGGGGAGGTGGTGACGCTCCAGCATCGGCGGCGGGTACGGCAGGTCGAACCCGGCCACGCGCAGCACCGGCGCCTCCAGGTGGTGGAAGCAGCGCTCCATGACGCGGGCCGCGATCTCCCCGCCCGGGCCGCCGAAACCGCCCGACTCGTGGACGACGACCGCGCGTCCCGTCCGCCGCACCGAGGCGCACACCGTCTCGTCGTCGAACGGCACCAGCGAGCGCAGGTCGACGACCTCGAGGTCCCAGCCCTCGGCCCGGGCCGCCTCCGCCGCCTCCATGCAGACGGAGAGGGACGGCCCGTAGGTGATCAGGGTGGCGCTTCGCCCCGGGCGTCGCACCACGGCACGGCCGATCGGCTCCACGGCCGCCGGCTGCTCCGGGTTCCAGGCGTCCTTGGACCAGTAGAGCCGCTTGGGCTCCAGGAAGACCACCGGGTCGTCGGAGGCGATGGAGGCCCGCAGCAGGCCGTAGGCGTCGGCGACGGTCGCCGGCGTGACGACATGGAGCCCCGGAGTCGCCATGTAGTACGCCTCGGACGCGTCGCTGTGGTGCTCGACGCCGCCGATGCCGCCGCCGTAGGGGATGCGGATGGTGAGGGGGAGGGTCATCGTGCCGCGGGTGCGGTTGCGCATCTTCGCCACGTGCGAGACGAGCTGCTCGAACGCGGGGTAGGCGAAGGCGTCGAACTGCATCTCCACGACCGGCCGCAGCCCGTACATGGCCATGCCGACGGCCGTGCCGAGGATGCCCGCCTCGGCCAGCGGCGTGTCCGTGCAGCGGTCCTCGCCGAACTGCTTGGCCAGGCCGTCCGTGATGCGGAAGACGCCGCCGAGCGTGCCGACGTCCTCGCCCATGACGTGCACGGACGGGTCGTCGGTCATGGCGTCGCGCAGCGCGCGCGTGAGGGCCTGCGCCATGGTGGCGGGCTTCACGGCGACGGTGGTCATGGCCGCGCTCCTTCCGACTCGGCCTCGGCCGCCAGCTCGGCCCGCAGCTGCTCCCGCTGCTCCCGCAGCTGGGGGGTGGGCTCGGCGTAGACGTGCGTGAACAGGTCCATGGGGTCGAGCTGCGCGTCCTGGTTCATCCGGGCACGCAGATCGGCGGCCATGGTCTCGGCGTCCTCGCGGGCGGTCTCGGCGCCGGCCTCGTCCAGCAGGCCGCGGCCGGTCAGCTCCCGCTCCAGCAGGGTGATCGGGTCGTGCTCCCGCCACGCCTCGACCTCGGCGTCGCCGCGGTAGCGGGTGGCGTCGTCGGCGTTGGTGTGGGCGTCCACGCGGTAGGTGATCGCCTCGACCAGGGTGGGGCCGCCGCCCGCGCGGGCGCGGCGCACCGCGTCGGCGAGGACCTCGTGCACGGCGGCCGCGTCGTTGCCGTCGACCAGGCGGCCGGGCATCCCGTAGCCGACGGCCTTGTGGGCCAGCGACGGGGCCGCGGTCTGCTTGGCGAGCGGGACGGAGATCGCGAAGCCGTTGTTCTGGACGAGGAAGACGACCGGGGCCTGCCAGACGGCCGCGAAGTTCAGCGCCTCGTGGAAGTCGCCCTCGCTGGTGCCGCCGTCGCCGACCATGGCGAGCGCGACCACGTCGTCGCCCTTGAGGCGGGCGGCGTGGGCCAGTCCCACGGCGTGCGGCAACTGGGTGGCGAGCGGGGTGCTCAGCGGGGCCACCCGGTGCGCGTAGGGGTCGTAGCCGGTGTGCCAGTCGCCGCGCAGCAGGGTGAGCGCCTCGACGGGGTCCACGCCGCGCGCGACGACCGCGAGGGTGTCGCGGTAGCTCGGGAACAGCCAGTCACGCTCCTCGAGCACCAGGGCGGCGGCGACCTCGCACGCCTCCTGGCCCGTGCTGGAGGGGTACACCGCGAGACGGCCCTGCTTGGTGAGTGCGGTGGCCTGCGCGTTGTAGCGGCGGCCCTTCACCAGCTCCGCGTACAGCCGGCGCAGCAGCTCCGGGTCGGCCTTCGCCGCGGCCTCCGTGCCGAGCACGCGGTACGGCTCCGCGTCCGGCAGCAGGGGGGCGGGGTCGGTACGCGGCTGCCAGGCGGGCGGCGGGGTCGGCCGGTAAGCCCCCCGCTGCTCCATGACCGTCATGACGGCACCTCCTCGTGGGACGACTGACGGAGGCGCGGCGTCTGTGACGCGCCTCACCAACCGATTGTTCGGTCGCCGGCACATTTTGGCTACGGGTGGCGTCAGGCTGTGGACAAACGGTTCTCCACAGCGTGGGATGAATGCAGGACGTCCACGGCTGAGAGGTGGGGGCGGGTGGCATCTGAACAAATGGCCGAGGGTCAGGAGGGGACGGGGCCGCTGCCGCCGGCGCGGCCCCTCGACGCGATCGACCAGGACATCCTGCGCATGCTGCAGGCGGACGGCCGCGCGTCGATACGGTCGGTCGCCGAGCGGGTGCACGTCTCCCGGGCCAACGCCTACGCGCGGATCAACCGGCTCGTCGAGGACGGCGTCATCCGCGGTTTCGGCGCCCGCGTCGACCACGAACGCGCCGGTCACGGCACATCGGCGTACATCACGCTGAAGATCGTGCAGAACACCTGGCGCACGGTGCGCGAGCAGCTCAGGCAGCTCCCCGGCGCCTCGCACATCGCCCTGGTCGGCGGCGACTTCGACGTGCTGCTGCTGGTGCACACGCCCGACAACCGGACGCTGCGCGAGCTGGTGCTGACACGACTTCAGGCCATTCCCGAGGTGCTCAGCACCCGCACGCTGCTGGTGTTCGAGGAGGAGGACCTGGAACCGCAGTGGTGATCCAGGACCTGGCAGCGGTCTAGCTGTTCTGTCCGGGGAGGTTGTGAACGGTGAGACAGGTCTCGGCCGAGGGATCTTGAACGGGTGAGGGCCTTCCGGTTCGGTGTGGATTGCGACGTCTACACCAACCAGAAAGGCCCTCGTGCCCCACCGTAATGCACCCCTGACCGAGACCGGACGGCTGCGCCTGGCCCGTTGCGTGGTCGAGGACGGCTGGCCCCTGCGCCGGGCCGCCGAACGCTTCCAGGTCTCGCCCACCACCGCCCAGCGGTGGGCCGACCGCTACCGCCGCCTGGGGGAAGCCGGCATGGCCGACCGCTCCAGCCGCCCACGCACGAGCCCGGGCCGCACTCCCACCCGTACCGAGCGGCGGATCATCAAGGTCCGTCTGCTGCGCCGGTGGGGACCGGCCCGCATCGCGCACTTCCTGCACCTGGTGCCCTCGACCGTGCACCGCGTGCTCACCCGCTACCGCCTGGCCCGCCTGTCTCATCTCGACCGGACCACCGGCCGCGTGGTGCGCCGCTACGAACGCGCCAGGCCCGGCGAACTCGTCCACGTCGACATCAAGAAACTGGGCAACATCCCCGACGGCGGCGGACACAAGGTCCATGGCAGGGCTCAGGGCAGCCGCAACAGCTCCGCGCACCGCGACCCCGCCCGGCCCCGCGCCGTCCACGGCCGTCCCAACCTCGGCTACAGCTACCTGCACACCGCCGTCGACGACCACTCCCGCCTCGCCTACAGCGAGATCCACGCGGACGAGAAGAAGGAGACCGCCACCGCCTTCTGGCAGCGGGCCCACACCTTCTTCACCCAGGCCGGGATCTCCGTCGAACGGGTACTGACCGACAACGGCTCCTGCTACCGCTCACGCGACTGGCGCGATGCCCTGGCAGCGACCGGGATCGCCCACAAGCGAACCCGGCCCTACCGGCCCCAGACGAACGGCAAGGTCGAACGCTTCAATCGCACCCTGCTGGACGAGTGGGCCTACGCACGCCCCTACCGGTCAGAAGCCGAGCGCCGCCAAGCGTTCCCGCAATGGCTGCACACCTACAATCACCACCGCGGACACACCGCGCTGAAAGGGCAACCACCCGCCAGCCGCGTCCCCAACCTCACAGGGCAATACATCTAGCCGTCCACTCCCCAGCGCCACACCAGTTCCCCGCCGACGGGCACGGCGGCCCAGCGCTTCGCGGCGGCGTCCAGCCGCGGTCCTGTCCTGGCCAGCGCCTGCGCGTCGAGCGGTGCCGATCCCACTCCGGGTCCCTCGGTGGGCAGGCCGCTCCACGCACGGTAGGCCCAGGCCACGCGCAGCTCGGCGTCCATCACGGCGTCACCGCCCCGGCGCAGCACCTTCATCCCGGAGCGGCGGTGCCGGCCCGGGGAGACGAGCTCGAACCCCTGGAAGGTGGCGCCGCGCGCCGTCGCGCCCCAGAAGCCGTCGTCGATGCCGAGCGCGGTCTCCACCACCGCGTGCACCAGGTCGTGCGGCATCGACGGTCCGGCGGGCTGGGCGGGCAGCCGGACGTCCGGCCCCTTGTCACGCCGTACCAGGATCTCGTGCTGGTTGTCCGGCAGCTTCCGGAAGGACATCTCCATCGGCAGCGAGGGTAGGCCTCCGGCCGCCCGCCGCCCACCCGTTTTCCGCCGCGGTCACCCGCGCCCGTCGCCTGCCCTGCGCAGTCCTCCGAAGGCGAGCTGCGCCACCGCGTCGGCCACCTCGCGCTCGTCCATGCCGCGTCCGTCCGGCCGGTACCACTCCACGATGGAGTTGATCATGCCGAAGACCAGCCGGGTCACCAGCCGCACCTCTATGTCCTCGCGCACGTCCCCGTCGGCCGCCGCGGCCTTCAGCAGCTCGGCCACCCGGTGGTCGAACTCGCGCCGCCGCTCCAGCGCCCAGCGCTCGGTGTCCGTGTTGCCCCGCACCCGCAGCAGCAGCGTCACGTACGGCAGCTCCGCGATCAGCACCTCGACCATGCGCCGTACGACGTACTCCAGACGCCCGACGGGACGCCCCACGCGCGCGTCCTCCTCGTCGAGGATCCCGAAGAGACCGTCGAGCGCCCGGCTGACCGCGCGGCGCAGCAGCTCCTCCTTGCCGGCCACGTGGTGGTAGATCGACGACTTGGAGATGCCGGCGGCCCTGGAGAGGTGCTCCATGGACGTGCCGTCGTAGCCGCGTTCGTTGAACACCTGGACCGCCACGGACAGCAGCGTCTCCGGGGTGTAGGTGTCCCGCTTGGCGGTGGTCATGGGGTGTCCTCCCGCTGGTCGGTGGCGCACGCGTACCGATAGAGCGCGAGGGACGGCGCGTACCTGCCGCACGGGTCCACCTCGTGCATCTCGTCCAGCAGGGCCCCGGCCCAGCCGCGGCCGAGGCGACGGCTCCACTCGAACGGTCCGAGGGGGTAGTTCACACCGAGGCGCATCGCGGTGTCGACGTCCTCCTCGGTGGCGACGCCCTGGGCGACCGCCTCGACGGCGAGGTCGATGATCCGGGCCACCGTCCGTGCCACGATCATCCCGGGCACGTCCCCGATGACGCTCACCTTCTTGCCGAGCGCCTGGAACAGCCCGGTGGCCTGGGCGACGGTCTCCGCCGAGGTGTGCCCGGCGTGGGAGAGGGCGATGCGCGTGGCCCTGCGGTAGTCCAGCGCCAGGTCGAAGTAGACGACGTCGGCGAACTCCGCCGCGAGCTGTCCGTCGGCCAGGACGAGCTGCCCGCCGCTCGGCAGGACCAGGCGGGTGCCCTCGTCCTCCTCGGCCTCCCGCACCTCGATGCCCGCCTCGCGGATCAGGTCCAGCAGCTCCGCGGCGGGCCCCAGGCCGCCCTCGGCGACGACGTAGGCGGGCGGCTCGGCGGGCTCGGCGGTGTGCGGCGCGGGGCGCTCGGCGCCCTCCCGGTGGTCGTACCAGCCGTGGCCGGTCTTGCGGCCGAGGCGGCCGGACTCGACCAGCCTGCGCTGGGCCAGGGACGGCCGGAAGCGCACGTCCTGGAAGAACGCCTGCCACACCGAGTGCGTCACCGACTCGTTGACGTCCTGCCCGATGAGGTCGGTCAGCTCGAAGGCGCCCATCCTGAAGCCGCCGGACTCGCGCAGCACCGCGTCGACCGTCGCCGGGTCCGCGGCCTGCGCCTCGTACACCGCGAAGGCCTCGGCGTAGAAGGGGCGCGCGACGCGGTTGACGATGAAGCCGGGGGTGTCGGCGCAGGCGACCGGCGTCTTCCCCCAGGCACGGGCGGTCTCGTACGCGCGCGTGGCGGCGTCGACGTCGGTGGCGAAGCCGGAGACCACCTCGACGAGCGGCAGCAGCGGTGCCGGGTTGAAGAAGTGCAGGCCGACGAAGCGGCCCGGGATGCGCAGCGCGCCGCCGATCGCGGTGACCGACAGGGAGGAGGTGTTGGTGGCGAGGAGGCAGTCGTCGGCGACGACGTCCTCCAGCGCCCGGAACAGCTCCTGCTTGACGTCGAGGCGCTCCACGACCGCCTCGACGACGAGGGAGCAGCCGGCGAGTCCGGAGAGGTCGTCGACGGGCGTCAGCCGGGCGCGCGCCGCGTCCCGTTCGTCCGCGGTGAGGCGCTCCTTCTCCACCAGCCGGTCGAGCCGGGAGCCGATCGCGTCGGCGGCCTTGCGGGCCAGGCCCGGGGCGGCGTCGTAGAGCCGCACGGGATGGCCCGCGACCAGCGCGACCTGGGCGATTCCCTGCCCCATGGTGCCGGTGCCGACCACGGCCACGGGACTGCTGAGGTCGAGTGCTGTCATGTGCGCGATCCTCCCGCACGGTGTTTTCCACAGATGCGGCGGACCCCCTTGTCCCGACCGATCGTTCGGTTACTCTAACTCTGACCGCCCGTTCCTGACTACGTTTCCGCACAGGTCCAAGAGCTCGACGAAGAGTTCTCCAGACGAGGAGTTGGTCCCGCATGGCCGCCGAACTCACCGCGCACGAGCTGATCGCCCGCCACCGTCCCACCCTGGACCAGGCCCTGGAAGCGATCCGCACGCGCGCGTACTGGTCCCCCCACCCCGAGCACCCGAAGGCGTACGGGGAGAACGGCAGCCTGGACATGGCCGCGGGCAAGGCCGCCTTCGACGCCCTGCTCGGCAGCCGCGTCGAGCTGGACCAGCCCGGGACGGACGGCTGGGTGGACGGCGAGACCTCCCCGTACGGCGTCGAGCTGGGCGTCAGCTACCCGCACGCGGACCTGGACGTGCTGCTCCCCGCGATGAAGGCCGGGATGCGCGCCTGGCGGGACGCGGGCGCGGAGACCCGCGCGGTGGTCTGCCTGGAGATCCTCAAGCGGATCAGCGACCGCACCATGGAGTTCGCCCACGCGGTCATGCACACCTCCGGCCAGGCGTTCATGATGGCGTTCCAGGCCGGCGGCCCGCACGCGCAGGACCGCGGCATGGAGGCCGTCGCCTACGCGTACGTGGAGCAGGTGCGCACGCCCGACACCGCGGAGTGGACCAAGCCGCAGGGCAAGCGCGACCCGCTCGCCCTCACCAAGACCTTCGTCCCGGTGCCGCGCGGCATCGGCCTGGTCATCGGCTGCAACACCTTCCCGACGTGGAACGGCTACCCGGGCCTGTTCGCCTCCCTGGCCACGGGCAACGCGGTCCTGGTCAAGCCGCACCCGCGCGCGGTGCTGCCGCTGGCGCTCACCGTCCAGGTCGCCCGCCAGGTGCTCGCCGAGGCCGGCTTCGACCCGAACCTGGTGGCGCTGGCCGCCGAGCGGCCCGGCGAGGGCATCGCCAGGACGCTCGCCACGCGCCCCGAGATCCGCATCATCGACTACACCGGCTCCACGGAGTTCGGAGACTGGCTGGAGGGCAACGCGCGCCAGGCGCAGGTGTACACGGAGAAGGCCGGCGTCAACACGGTGATCGTCGAGTCGACCGACGACTACAAGGGAATGCTGTCCAACCTGGCGTTCTCCCTGTCCCTGTACAGCGGCCAGATGTGCACCACCCCGCAGAACCTGCTCGTCCCCCGCGACGGCATCACCACCGACCAGGGCCCCAAGTCCTTCGACGAGGTCGCCGCGGACCTGGCCAAGGCGGTCGACGGTCTGCTCGGCGACGACGCCCGCGCCAACGCCCTGCTGGGCGCGATCGTCAACCCGGACGTGAAGGCCCGCCTGGAGGCCGCCGCCGGTCTCGGGGAGGTCGCGCTCCCCTCCCGCGAGATCACCAACCCGGACTTCCCGGGCGCCGTGGTGCGCACGCCGGTGATCGTGAAACTGGACGGCGCCAAGCCGGACGCCGAGGCCGCCTACATGAGCGAGTGCTTCGGCCCGGTCTCCTTCCTGGTCGCCGTGGACTCGGCCGCCGACGCGACGGAGCTGCTGCGGCGCACCGTCCAGGAGAAGGGCGCGATGACCGTCGGCGCGTACACGACCTCCCCGGAGGTCGAGGAGGCCGTGACGGAGGTCTGTCTCGAGGAGGCCGCGCAGCTCTCGCTGAACCTCACCGGCGGGGTCTACGTGAACCAGACGGCCGCCTTCTCCGACTTCCACGGCTCCGGCGGCAACCCGGCGGCCAACGCGGCCCTGTGCGACGGCGCCTTCGTGGCCAACCGCTTCCGGGTGGTCGAGGTGCGCAAGGAGGCCTGAGCCGCCTCAGGCGGATGCGCCCCCGGTGGCGCTCCAGTGGTACAGCGTCATGGCCACACTGGTCGCGAGGTTGTAGCTGGAGACCTGGGGGCGCATCGGCAGCGCCACCAGGTGGTCGGCCCGCGCCCGCAGTTCGGCCGTGAGCCCGGTGCGCTCGGAGCCGAAGGCGAGCAGCGCATCGTCCGGAAGCTTCAGGGAGCGGATGTCCTCGCCCTCCGGGTCCAGCGCGAAGAGCGGCCCGGGCGGCAGCTCGCCCACGGTCAGGCGTTCCACGGCGGTGGCGAAGTGCAGCCCCGCCCCGCCGCGCACCACGGTGGGGTGCCAGGGGTCCAGCGTCCCGGTGGTGACGACGCCGGTCGCCCCGAAGCCGGCGGCCAGCCGGACGACCGCGCCGGCGTTGCCCAGGTTGCGCGGCTGGTCCAGGACGACCACCGGCGCGGTGCGCGGGGCGTGCGCCAGCTTCGCCAGGTTGCCCGCGCGGTCCGGTCGTACCGCGAGCGCGGCGACGGCGGTGGGGTGCGGTCGCGGCACCAGCGAGGCGTACGTCGCGTGCGGCACCTCCGTGAGCAGCGCCGCCAGCGCGTCCCGGACGTCCGCGGCCAGCTCGTCGGCGAGCGCCAGGGCGGCGGCCCGGTCGGCGGTGACCGCGACGAGCACCTCGGCGCCGAAGCGCACGGCGTGCTTGAGCGCGTGGAAGCCGTCGAGCAGCACCGCGTCCGGAGCGGCCCGGCGCCATACGGCCACCGGATCCACCCGGTCCACCGGGCTCTCCGGGGTCGCGGCGGACGGGTCGTGGACGGGGTCGGTCATGCCGAGCAGCCTACGTGCGCGTCCCGGGCACCTGGCCGGTCACCGGAGAGGCCTCCGCCGGATCCACGGCGGGCGGACCACCGGGCGCACCGTCCGGGCGTCGCTGCGCCGGGACGTGTGCCGCGTCCTCGCGCGGCCGCAGCCGCTCCCGCGCGCGTGCCGCCGCGCGGCCGGTCCGGCGCAGGAAGGACGTGGGGAGGAAGACGGCGTCGGCCGCGATCATCGCCAGGGAGAAGAAGGGCAGCCCGAGCACCACGGCGATCACCGCGTGCTCCAGGATCATGAAGCTCAGCAGGACGTTCTTGACCCGCCGGTTGAACAGCGTGAACGGGAAGGCGACCTGTACCGCCACGGTCACATAGGTCACGAGCATCACCAGGGTGCCGCTCGCGGTGAGCAGCTCCGCCAGCGACGGCCAGGGGGAGAAGTACTCCAGGTGCAGCGGGTAGTGGACCGCCGTGCCGTCCTGCCAGCGGGAGCCCTGGACCTTGTACCAGCCGGCCGTGGCGTAGATCAGGCACGCCTCCGCCATGATCACCAGCAGCGCGCCGTTGTGCGCGACGTTCGCGACCACGTCGAGCAGGACGCGCGGCTGGTCCGTCCTCGCCAGGCGTCCGACCAGCCACCACGCCGCCTGCCCGAGCCACACCGCCCACAGCAGCGCGGGTATGAACCAGTCGCCGTCCGTCCGGCCCGACAGCGACCCCAGAAGCAGGACCAGGCCGAGGACCGCCCACAGCACGGGACCCGCCCGGTCGGGCGTCCGTTCCCCGCGCGCGCGTGCCTCCGCGGCCCGGCGCGCCCGCCGCGCGTCCAGGGACCAGACCTGGCCGCAGCGGGTGAAGACGAGGTAGATCGCCATGATGTGCAGGACGTTGTCGCCGCCGTCGCCCATGAAGACGCTGCGGTTCTGCAGGGTGAGGACGCCGGCCATGAACAGCGCCGCCATGGTGCGGGTGCGCCAGCCGAGCAGCAGCAGGAGGCTGAACAGCACGGCCAGCGCGTAGACCGCCTCGAACCAGAGGCGGCTGTCCGACCAGAGCAGCACGGTGAAGGCGTCGTTCGACCCGACCAGCTGGGCGGCGAGGTCCCACGACCAGGGGCTGTTCGGGCCGTAGAGCTCCTGCCGGTGGGGGTACTCCCGCAGCAGGAACAGCAGCCAGGTGAGAGCGAGGCCGATGCGCAGCACGGCCGTCTGGTACGGCCCGAGGGCGGAGTCGGTGACCCGGGCGATGGCCCGGGAGACCGCCAGCGACAGGCGGTTCATCCGATGTCTCCCCGGGTCTCGCCCTCCGGCAGCAGCCACCAGGGCAGCACCCGGTACACGGCCTTGTCCGACACCTTCTCCCCGCTCCACGACGGCGGCGGCACCTGGGTGGTGCGCGAGCGCACCTGGACGCGCGCGACCTCTCCGTCCCGCCCCGCCGCGTCCGCGCGGTCCAGCCGCATCACCATGATCCGCCGCAGGTACGACTCGGACAGCGCCCCGCGCAGGCCCACCGGGCGGTTGTCGTCGTCGTGCGTGGAGACGTAGAAGTCCCAGGCGCGGCGCAGCTCGTTCTGCTGCGTGTGGCTGGGCGCCGGGTTGCCGTCGATGGCCCGTCCGTCCTGCGCCGACAGGTCGTACCAGCCAGTGGTGCGGCTGCCGCCGTCCGGCGTCCGGATCTCGGCTCTGACCTGCACGGACACGTTCTGCTGGAGTGGGTTCGGGGCGAACAGCTTCCAGTTCTGCTCGAACTCCGGGTAGATCCAGTCGGCGATCGTCCCGCTGTGCTTCTTGCTCACCGTGTTCGGCGGCGCCACGTGCAGGAACGTCATACCGAGGTGCACGCAGACCGCGGCGGCGACGATCGCGAGGGCGAGCGCGGCACCGATCTGGTAGCGCGGGGAGAGGGCGGCGACGCCGGTGCGGGGTCCGTCGGCGGGGTCGCGCGGCGACTGCCCGGCGGCGGCCGTCTCCTCGCCGTCCGGGGACGGCGGCTGCGCCGCGGACGGTGCGTCCGCCGGCGCCGCGGGTCCCGGCAGCGGGGCGCGCGGACCCGGCACGCCCGGCTCCGCGGACCGGTGCCGGGCGCCCGAGCCCTTGTCCTGCGCGTCCATCCCGCCCCGATCCCCGAGTCCCGGTCCCTTGCCGCGTCCGCCCGGCCCTGCGGCCTTCGCCGTACGGGGCCCCGACCGCTCCGCCGCGTCGCACGGAACGGTACTCAGCCCCGGCCGTCCGGGCACAGTCCCGTCGGCGCTCCGTCCCGTGGCGGTCACCACATCCGGCCGCCCCACGGGCTCCGGCGGCCGGCACCGGCAGGTTATCCACAGCGGTTGACACCTCGCGGCCCCCGTCTCACCATGGAACCGCACGAACCGAACGATCGGTCGGGAGCGTGCTCCGGGAAGCATCCAGGTCGAGGGGGACCCCATGGCGACAGCAGCCGCCCGCGATACGGCCGGCAGTCCGACGGCGTACGACGCACCGGCGGGCCCCGGCGACACAGACGCCTTCCAGCGCGCGTTCGACGCGGCCGTCGCCGCCGAGGAGCGGATCGAGCCGCGCGACTGGATGCCGGACGCCTACCGCGCCACGCTGGTCCGGCAGATCGCCCAGCACGCGCACTCCGAGATCATCGGCATGCAGCCGGAGGCCAACTGGATCACCCGCGCCCCCTCCCTGCGCCGCAAGGCCATCCTCATGGCCAAGGTCCAGGACGAGGCCGGGCACGGGCTGTACCTGTACAGCGCGGCCGAGACCCTCGGCGTGAGCCGCGAGGAGCTGCTCGACAAGCTGCACGCCGGCCGCCAGAAGTACTCCTCGATCTTCAACTACCCGACGCTGACCTGGGCCGACGTCGGCGCCATCGGCTGGCTGGTGGACGGCGCCGCGATCACCAACCAGGTCCCCCTGTGCCGCTGCTCCTACGGCCCCTACGCCCGGGCGATGGTCCGCATCTGCAAGGAGGAGTCCTTCCACCAGCGCCAGGGGTACGAGCTGCTGCTGGCCCTCAGCAAGGGCACCCCGGAGCAGCACGCGATGGCGCAGGACGCGGTGGACCGCTGGTGGTGGCCGTCGCTGATGATGTTCGGCCCGCCCGACGACGCGTCGCAGCACTCCGCGCAGTCGATGGCCTGGAAGATCAAGCGGCACTCCAACGACGAGCTGCGCCAGCGCTTCGTCGACATCTGCGTCCCGCAGGCCGAGTCCCTCGGCCTCACCCTCCCCGACCCGGACCTGAAGTGGAACGAGGAGCGCGGGCACCATGACTTCGGCGCCATCGACTGGTCGGAGTTCTGGGACGTCCTCAAGGGCAACGGCCCGTGCAACGACCAGCGCCTGTCCCGGCGCAGGACGGCCCACGAGGAGGGCACCTGGGTCCGGGAGGCGGCAGCGGCCCACGCCGCCAAGCACAGCAACAACACGACGGGAGCGACGCGCGCATGACCCACACCGACTGGCCGCTGTGGGAGGTCTTCGTGCGCTCGCGCCGGGGCCTGTCCCACACCCACGCCGGCAGCCTGCACGCCCCGGACGCGGAGCTCGCCCTGCGCAACGCGCGCGATCTGTACACCCGCCGCGGCGAGGGCGTCTCCCTCTGGGTCGTGCCGTCCTCCGCGATCACGGCCTCCTCGCCCGACGAGAAGGACCCCTTCTTCGAGCCGGCCGCCGACAAGGCCTACCGGCACCCGACCTTCTACGACATCCCCGAGGGGGTGCAGCACCTGTGACCACGACACCCGCCGCGGACACCGTCACCACCTCCGCCGCGCTCGCCCTCGGCGACGACGCCCTGGTGCTCTCCCACCGCCTCGGCGAGTGGGCCGGGCACGCCCCCGTGCTGGAGGAGGAGGTCGCCCTCGCCAACATCGCGCTCGACCTGCTCGGCCAGGCCCGCGTGCTGCTGTCGATGGCCGGCGACGAGGACGAACTGGCCTTCCTGCGCGAGGAGCGCGCCTTCCGCAACCTCCAGCTGGTGGAGCAGCCCAACGGGGACTTCGCCCACACCATCGCCCGCCAGCTGTACTTCTCGGTCTACCAGCACCTGCTGCACGACCGGCTGGCCGCCGGCGACGGCCCCTTCGCCCCGCTGGCCGGCAAGGCCGTCAAGGAGGCCGCCTACCACCGCGACCACGCCGAGCAGTGGACCCTCCGCCTCGGCGACGGCACGGAGGAGAGCCACGCGCGCATGCAGCGCGCCGTGGACGCGCTGTGGCGCTTCACCGGCGAGATGTTCCAGCCCGTCGAGGGGATCGACGGCATCGACTGGCCCGGCCTGGAGAGCGCCTGGCGGGAAGCGGTCGAGGACGTGCTGGGCCGCGCCACGCTCACCGTCCCCGACGGCCCCCGCTCGGGAGCCTGGAAGGCCGGCGCCGGCCGCCAGGGCCTGCACACCGAGCCGTTCGGCCGGATGCTCGCCGAGATGCAGCACCTGCACCGCAGTCACCCGGGGGCGACATGGTGACCGCCACGCCCCTGACGCCCCTGACGCCCCTGGAGGAGCAACTGCTGGAGCTCGCCGGCTCGGTGCCCGACCCGGAGCTGCCCGTGCTGACCCTGCGCGAGCTGGGCGTGGTCCGCGCGGTCCGGGCGCACGGCACGGACCGCGTCGAGGTCGACCTGACCCCGACCTACACCGGCTGCCCTGCCGTCGAGGTGATGAGCCTCGACATAGAGCGTGTGCTGCGCGAGCACGGCGTCCGCGAGGTCACGGTGCGCACGGTCCTCGCCCCCGCCTGGTCGACCGACGACATCACCGACGAAGGCCGCCGCAAACTACGGGAGTTCGGCATCGCACCGCCGCGCACGGGCGCCGCGTCCGGGCCCGTGCGGGTCGAGCTGGGCCCCACGCGCACCGGCGTCGGCGGCGCCGCCGACGAAACCCGGGAGCCCGTCCGCTGCCCGCACTGCGGCTCCGCCGAGACCGAGCTGCTCAGCCGTTTCTCCTCCACCGCGTGCAAGGCGCTGCGCCGCTGCCTGGCCTGCCGTGAACCGTTCGACCACTTCAAGGAGTTGTGATGGCCCGCTTCCACCGGCTCCGGGTGGCCGCGGTCGACCGGCTCACCGACGACTCCGTCGCCCTCACTCTCGCCGTCCCGCCAGAGCTGCGCGAGGAGTACCACCACCTGCCCGGGCAGCACCTCACGCTGCGCCGCGTCGCCGACGGCGAGGAGATCCGCCGCACCTACTCGATCTGCTCCCCCGCCCCCGACGGCGCGGCGCCGAGCACCCTCCGGGTCGGAGTGCGGCTGGTGGAGGGCGGCGCGTTCTCCACGTACGCGCTGAAGGAGATCGACCTCGGTGACGAGCTGGAGGTCATGACCCCCGCCGGACGCTTCACGCTCCCCCCGGCCCCCGGCCTGTACGCGGCCGTCGTCGGCGGCAGCGGCATCACCCCGGTGCTGTCGATCGCCTCGACGCTCCTGGCCCGCGAGCCGGAGGCCCGGTTCTGCCTGATACGCAGCGACCGGACGACCGCCTCGACGATGTTCCTGGAGGAGGTCGCCGACCTGAAGGACCGCTTCCCCGACCGGTTCCAGCTGGTGACGGCGCTCTCCCGGGAGGAGCAGCAGGCCGGGCTGCCGTCGGGCCGGCTGGACCGCGAGCGGCTGGCCTCGCTGCTCCCGGCGCTGCTGGCGGTGGACCGGGTCGACGGCTGGTTCCTGTGCGGGCCGTACGGACTGGTGGAGGGCGCCGAGCGGGCGCTGCGCGGACTGGGCGTCTCCCGCGCCCGGATCCATCAGGAGATCTTCCACGTGGACTCCGGGCCGTCCGCCCCCGCCGGGTCCTCGGCCGCCCCCGCGCACAGCACGGTGACGGCACGGCTCGACGGACGCGGCGGCACCTGGCCGGTCCAGGCGGGCGAGTCCCTGCTGGACACGGTGCTGCGCAACCGCCCGGACGCGCCCTACGCCTGCAAGGGCGGCGTGTGCGGCACCTGTCGCGCGTTCCTGGTCTCCGGCGAGGTGCGGATGGACCGCAACTTCGCCCTGGAGTCGGAGGAGACGGAAGCGGGATACGTCCTGGCGTGCCAGTCGCATCCGGTCACGGAGAAGGTCGAGCTGGACTTCGACCGCTGAGGCGCCTGAGGCTCAGAGGCGCGGCGGCTCTGACACCGCTGAGGCCACGCGCTGGTCCCGTCCCAGGGGGCGGGACCAGCCAGGGCACGCCTTCCGGGGCGTGCCGGACGACCGTCAGAGCACGTGGCCCTGCTGTCCGTCGTCCGTGACGACGGGACGCCCCGCGGCCTCCCACACCTGCATCCCGCCGTCCACGTTCACGGCGTCGATGCCCTGCTGGGCCAGGTACATGGTGACCTGGGCCGAGCGTCCGCCGGAGCGGCAGATCACATGGATCCGGCCGTCCTGCGGGGCGGCCTCGGTCAGCTCGCCGTAGCGGGCGACGAACTCGCTGATCGGGATGTGCAGCGCGCCTTCGGCGTGACCGGCCTTCCATTCGTCGTCCTCACGGACGTCCAGCAGGAAGTCGCCGTCCTTGAGGTCGCCGACCTGGACCGTGGGCACACCAGCTCCAAAACTCATGCCCCCGACGCTACCGGAACGGGCGCGCCGGACGGCCGCCGTCCACGGGGCCGCTGTCCGCCGACGGCCGCCCGTGAGGCCGGCTCAGTCCTGCAGTGCCGCCAGCTGCGCCTCGCGCTCGGCCACCTGGGCCCGCAGCTGCGCGGCGATGTCCTCGAGGAGACCGTCGGGGTCGTCGGGCGCCAGCCGCAGCATGGAGCCGATGGCGCTCTCCTCCAGGTTCCTGGCGAGCACCGTGAGCAGTTCCTTGCGCTCGGAGAGCCACTCCAGGCGGGCGTACAGCTCCTCGGCCGGGCTGGGGACGCGCTTCAGCTCAGGCCCCGCGGCCCACTCCTCGGCGAGTTCGCGCAGCTCGTCCGCGCTGCCGCGGGCGTAGGCGGCGTTGACGCGGGTGATGAACTCCTCGCGGCGGACGCGCTCCTTCTCCTCCTGCGCCAGGTCGGGGTGCGCCTTGCGGGCCAGCTCGCGGAAGAGCTTGCGGGCCTCCTCGCTGGGCCGCACCCGCTGCGGGGGACGCACGGGCTGGTCCGTGAGCATGGCGGTGGCCTCGGGGAACAGTCCGTCCCCGTCCATCCAGCCGTTCATCAGCTCCTCGACGCCGGGGATCGGCATCAGCCGGGCGCGCGCCTCGTCGGCCTTCCGCCGGTCCTCGGGGTCGTCGCTGCGGGCCGCCCTGATCTCGAGGATCCGGGCCTCCAGCTCCTCGAGGCGGGCGTACATGGGGCCGAGCTTCTGTTCGTGCAGCCGGGAGAAGTTCTCGACCTCGACGCGGAACGTCTCCACGGCGATCTCGAACTCGATCAGCGCCTTCTCCGCCGCCCGCACGGCCTGTTCCAGCCGCTCCTCGGGCCGCGTCGCACCGTCACCGGCGGGCGTGCCCTGCGCGCCGGCGCCTTCTCCCTGGTCACCTTCCGAGGTCGTCACCCGGACAGCGTAGGCCACCTGCGGGGACGGCACGCCCCGTCACCGGGGCGTGCGCCGCCGCGGGGCCGGGACGTCCCGTGGCGGACCGGCTCAGACCCCCATCTCCGCAGCGATCCGCCCCGCGCGGACGGCAGCCACCAGGTCCGTGTGATCGGCCTCGGTGCGGTCGGCGTAAGCGACGGCGAACGCGGCGACCGCCTCGTCCAGCTCGTCGTTCTTGCCGCAGTACCCGGCGATCAGACGGGGGTCGGCGCTGTGGCTGTGGGCGCGGGCCAGCAGGGCGCCGGTCATACGGGCGTAGTCGTCGATCTGGTCGGCGGCCAGCGCGGCCGGGTCCACGCTGCCCTTGCGGTTGCGGAACTGCCGCACCTGGTACGGACGCCCGTCGACGGTGGTCCAGCCCAGCAGGTTGTCGCTTATCACCTGCATCCGCTTCTGGCCCTCGACCACACGGCGGCCCTCGTGCTCCGGCTCGGGCGCGTCGAAGCCGGCGGCCAGGAGGTGCGGCGTCAGGGCGGAGGGACGGGCCTCCTTGACCTGGAGGACGAGCGGTTCGCCCCGGTGGTCGAGCAGCAGCACGACGTAGGAGCGGGTGCCGACGCTGCCGGTGCCGACGACGCGGAACGCCACGTCGTGCACCGCGTACCGGGCGAGGAGGGGGTGGCGGTCGGCCGGGAGCGTGGCGAGGTACTGCTCAAGGGAGGCGGCGACGGCGGACGCCTCGGCGTCCGGGACGCGGCGCAGCACGGGCGGGGCGTCGACGAAGCGGCGTCCGCCGTCCTCGGTCCGCTCGGTGGACTTGGCGGCGAAGCGGCCGCTGGTGTTGGAGCGGGCCTTCTCGGCGACCCGCTGCAGGGTGCCGACGAGGTCGTGCGCGTCGGTGTGGGAGACCAGTTCCTCGTCCGCGATGGCGTTCCACGCGTCCAGCGCCGGCAGCTTGGCCAGCAGCCGCATGGTGCGCCGGTAGGCGCCCACCGCGTCGTGGGCGGCGGCACGGCAGACGCCCTCGTCCGCCCCGGCCTCCCGCCCGGCGAGCACGAGGGAGGCGGCGAGCCGCTTGAGGTCCCACTCCCAAGGGCCGCGCACGGTCTCGTCGAAGTCGTTGAGGTCGATGACCAGGCCGCCTCGGGCGTCGCCGTAGAGGCCGAAGTTGGCCGCGTGGGCGTCGCCGCAGATCTGGGCGCCGATCCCGGTGACGGGCGTGCGGGCGAGATCGTGGCCCATGAGGCCGGCGGAGCCGCGCAGGAAGGCGAACGGGGTGGCCGCCATCCGGCCGACGCGGATGGGCGTCAGCTCGGGCAGCCGGCCGCGGCCGGACTCCTCGACGGCGGTGACGGCGTCGGGCCGGGACGCGTCCAGGTCCAGGGCGGCGTGGACGCTCCGGGGGACCCGTGCGCGCAGCGCCTTGCCGGCCCGCTTGGGTGTGCCTGCGGCGGGCCAACGGCCGAATCCCGGCAGCTGCGGCAGCCGCGGTCCGGCCCCCGCGCCCGCGGCTCCGGACGCCTCGGCGTCCCCTGCAACCCCTTCGGCTCGGACGTCGCTCGTCACGACGGCCTCCCCCCTGCACATGTGTGCGGTGCACACCTGCCGACATCGATCGAGCAGACCGTACAGCCGACGGGCGCGCGGGCGGCAGCCCTGTGGATGACGCACAGCCTGTGGACAGCCGGGCCTCCTCGCCACACCCCCGAGCGGCCGTCCGTTCGACCATGCCCGGCCGTCCGATCCCGGACCGCACCCGCACCCGGTCCGTTACGAGGGGAGTTCGCCGCTCTTGCCACCTCTGCGCCACCCCCGCGCAGGCCATTCGATCATGAGATGTTCCTCACACGCATACCCGGCGGACTGCGATTCCGGACATACGAAACGGGCGGCATCCGATGGATGCCGCCCGTTTCGACGGTGTGCGCGAGGGGGGAGTTGAACCCCCACGCCCTTTCGGGCACTGGAACCTGAATCCAGCGCGTCTGCCTATTCCGCCACCCGCGCATTGGGTGTGTCTTCCGGTCCTTGCCCCGTGGGGCCTGGCGCCTTCCGACATCGAGAACATTAGCACGCTGGCCGGGGTGGATTCACATCCCTTATCCGGGGGCCGCCTCCGACCGGCGACGACGCCACGACCGCTCCCGCAAGGCATCCCGTTCACACCCGCCCGGGCCGCCGTCCTGCCGTCCCCGCGCTCCCCACGTGAGCCCGCCGCCGTTCACGGAGCCGCGCCGCACCCGCGTTCATGTCGCGGCCATGACCGCCCCACGTATCAACCTCGTACCGGTGGCGTCCGTCTGCCCAGGAGACGGAAGGAGTCGACCGCCGGGTGCGGGACACTGGTCTGTGGCCCCCTCTACGATCCATGGCAGAACGACGGGCACCACCACGGCCGATGGAGTTCGAAGAGGAGCCTCGGAGGGAACTTCGTCAGGCGTCGACACCCGGCGGCCGGGCGGACAGGGGGAACCAGCCGATCGGGCGGCGCGTGGATACGATCAGTAAGCAGTACCAGGTAAGCGGTGCACGCAACCGTGCACGGGGCAGTACACAGGACGGCAGCGACGGAGGAGGTGCCCCATGGGAGTCCTGAAGAAGTTCGAGCAGCGTCTCGAAGGTCTGGTCAACGGCACCTTCGCCAAGGTCTTCAAGTCCGAGGTCCAGCCCGTGGAGATCGCCGGTGCGCTCCAGCGGGAGTGCGACAACAACGCCACCATCTGGAACCGCGACCGGACCGTCGTGCCCAACGACTTCATCGTGGAACTGAGCACACCGGACTTCGAGCGGCTCAGCCCGTACTCCGGGCAGCTCGGCGACGAGCTCGCGGGCATGGTCCGCGACTACGCCAAGCAGCAGCGCTACACGTTCATGGGCCCGATCAAGGTGCACCTGGAGAAGGCCGAGGACCTCGACACCGGCCTGTACCGGGTGCGCAGCCGCACGCTCGCCTCCTCCGCCAGCCAGGCGGCGGCCCCCGGCGCGGCCGCTCCGCCCCCGCCCGCCGGCCGTCCCGGAGGTTACGGCTACCCGCCGGCCGCCCCCGCGGGCGCCCCGCCCATGCCGGCCGCACCGCCTCCCGGCCGCCCCGGCGGCTACGGCTACCCGCCGGCCGCGGCCCCCGGCCCCGTGCCCGGCGGACGCACCCGCTACTGGATCGAGATCAACGGCACACGCCACCAGATCTCCCGCGCCACCCTGGTGATGGGCCGCAGCACCGAGGCCGACGTGCGGATCGACGATCCCGGCGTCTCCCGCCGGCACTGCGAGATCCGGACCGGAACGCCCTCGACGATCCAGGATCTCGGCTCCACCAACGGCATCGTGGTGGACGGGCAGCACACCACCCGCGCTACGCTCCGCGACGGCTCGCGGATCGTCGTGGGCAGCACCACCGTTATCTATAGGCAAGCCGAAGGGTGAAGCGGGGGCAATGTCAGAGCTGACCCTCACGGTCATGCGGCTGGGTTTCCTGGCCGTTCTGTGGCTGTTCGTGATCGTGGCCGTGCAGGTCATCCGGAGTGACCTGTTCGGCACTCGCGTCACCCAGCGCGGATCCCGGCGCGAGGCCGGCCGGCAGCAGGCGGCCCGCCAGGCGCCGCCCCAGCAGCGCCAGCAGCCCTCCGGCGGCCGCCGCGGCCGCAACACCCCCACCAAGCTGGTCGTGACCGAGGGCACCCTGACCGGCACCACCGTGGCGCTCCAGGGCCAGACCATCACCCTGGGCCGGGCGCACGACAGCACGATCGTGCTGGACGACGACTACGCCTCCAGCCGCCATGCCAGGATCTACCCGGACCGCGACGGTCAGTGGATCGTCGAGGACCTGGGCTCCACCAACGGCACCTACCTGGACCGGACCCGGCTGACGACCCCCACGCCGATCTCGCCGGGCGCACCGATCCGCATCGGCAAGACCGTCATCGAGCTGCGGAAGTAGTACGAGAATGAGCGAGCGGAGCGAGCACGCGGTGGGGGTCCTCACCCAGGGTCCCGGCGCGCTCCCGACCGGAGGGTGGGCAGTGTGGCTCGACACGACCGGCTGTACCCGGAGCCGACGGGCGAGGTGCGCATGAGTCTGTCCCTGCGCTTCGCCGCCGGATCGCACAAGGGCATGATCCGGGAGGGCAACGAGGACTCCGGTTACGCCGGTCCCCGCCTGCTCGCCATCGCCGACGGCATGGGCGGCGCCGCCGCCGGTGAGGTCGCCTCCTCCGAGGCGATCTCCACCATCGTCGCCCTCGACGACGACGTGCCCGGCTCCGACCTGCTCACCTCCCTCGGCACGGCCGTCCAGCGCGCCAACGACCAGCTGCGCATGATGGTCGAGGAGGACCCCCAGCTCGAGGGCATGGGCACCACCCTGACCGCGCTGCTGTGGACCGGCCAGCGCCTGGGCATGGTGCACGTCGGCGACTCCCGCGCCTACCTCCTGCGCGACGGCGTCCTCACCCAGATCACCCAGGACCACACCTGGGTGCAGCGTCTTGTGGACGAGGGCCGCATCACCGAGGAGGAGGCCACCACCCACCCGCAGCGGTCCCTGCTGATGCGGGCCCTGGGCAGCGGCGAGCACGTCGAACCCGACCTCTCCATCCGCGAGGTCCGGGCCGGCGACCGCTACCTGATCTGCTCCGACGGCCTGTCCGGCGTGGTCTCCCACCAGACCCTCGAAGAGGCCCTGGCCAGCTACCAGGGCCCCGAGGAGACGGTCCAGAACCTGATCGAGCTGGCGCTGCGCGGCGGCGGGCCCGACAACATCACCGTGATCGTCGCCGACGTGCTCGACCTGGACACCGGGGACACCCTGGCCGGTCAGCTGTCCGACACCCCGGTCGTGGTCGGCGCCGTCGCCGAGAACCAGAACCAGCAGCACGACAACGGCATCATGCAGACGCCCGCGGGCCGTGCCTCCGGCCTCGGGCGGCGGCGCGGCGGGGGCGGCGGCGAGTTCGGCCCGCCCGGCAGCGGCGACGTCACCGGCTTCATCCAGACCGACGGCTTCGGCTACGGCGACGACGACTTCGTCAAGCCCGCCAAGAACCGCCGGTGGATCAAGAGGTCCGTGTACAGCCTGCTCGCGCTGGCCGTCATCGGCGCCGGACTGTACGGCGGATGGCGCTGGACGCAGACGCAGTACTACGTCGGCGCCAAGGGCGAGCACGTCGCGCTGTACCGGGGCATCAACCAGGACCTGGCCTGGGTGTCCCTCTCGAAGGTCGAGAAGGACCACCCCGAGATCGAACTCAAGTACCTGCCGCCCTACCAGCGCAAGCAGGTCGAGGCGACCATCGTCGAGGGCGATCTCTACGGCGCGCGCGAGAAGATCGAGGAACTGGCCGTCCAGGCCTCCGCGTGCAAGAAGCAGGCCGAGCGCCGCGCCGCCGACAGCGAGAAGAGCGCCCGCACCGGCGAGGGCGAGGCCGGAGGCACCACGGGAACCACGCCCGCCTCCTTCGCGTCCAAGGCATCGCCGTCGCCGAACCCTTCCGACTCGGCGAAGGCCCCTGACCCGGAGCAGTCCACGACCCCGTCCACGACCGCACCCACTACCAGCCCCGGCCCCAGCCTCTCGGAGGAAGAGCAGAAGGTCGTCTCGCTGTGCGGTAAGCAGTAGGCAAGCCGTGAGAGGCCCTGTCACACGATGAGCAGTACTTCCAACCCGTCGACGCAGCACACGTCCACGATCGGTGCCATCGGCGCGCCCAGCCGCCGCAACACCGAGCTGGCGCTGCTGGTGTTCGCCGTCGTCATCCCGGTCTTCGCCTACGCCAACGTGGGCCTCGCCCTCGACGACCAGGTGCCCGCCGGGCTGCTGAGCTACGGCCTGGGCCTCGGTCTGATGGCGGGCCTGGGCCACCTCGCCGTGCGCAAGTTCGCCCCGTACGCGGACCCGCTGCTGCTGCCGCTCGCCACGCTGCTCAACGGCCTGGGGCTGGTCGCCATCTGGCGCCTGGACCAGTCCGAGAAGCTCCAGGCCAGCCGGACCTTCGTGGAGGCGGCGCCACGCCAGCTGATGTACTCGGCGATCGGCGTGGCCTTCTTCGTGGCCGTGCTGTTCTTCCTCAAGGACCACCGCGTCCTGCAGCGCTACACCTACATCTCGATGGCCGGCGCGCTGGTGCTGCTGCTCCTGCCCCTGGTGCCGGGCCTCGGCCACAACGTCTTCGGCGCCAAGATCTGGATCAAGATCCCCGGTCTCGGCACGCTCCAGCCCGGTGAGTTCGCCAAGATCGTCCTGGCGGTGTTCTTCGCGGGCTACCTGATGGTGAAACGCGACGCCCTGGCGCTCGCCAGCCGCCGCTTCATGGGCCTCTATCTTCCCCGCGGCCGTGACCTCGGCCCGATCATCGTGGTCTGGATCATCTCCATCCTGATCCTGGTCTTCGAGACCGACCTCGGTACCTCGCTGCTGTTCTTCGGCATGTTCGTGATCATGCTGTACGTCGCCACCGAGCGGACCAGCTGGATCGTGTTCGGTCTGCTGATGTCCGCGGTCGGCGCCGTCGGCGTGGCCAGCTTCGAGCCGCACATCCAGACACGTGTGCAGGCCTGGCTCGACCCGATGCGCGAGTTCGAGCTGAGCCGCGCCGGCGTCCAGGACGGCATCGTCCACTCCGAGCAGGCCATGCAGGCGCTGTGGGCCTTCGGCTCCGGCGGCACGCTCGGCTCCGGCTGGGGCCAGGGCCACTCCGACCTCATCGGCTTCGCCGCCAACTCCGACTTCATCCTCGCCACCTTCGGCGAGGAACTGGGCCTGGCCGGCGTCATGGCGCTGCTGCTGCTCTACGCGCTGATCGTGGAGCGGGGCGTGCGCACCGCGCTCGCCGCCCGCGACCCGTTCGGCAAGCTGCTCGCCATCGGCCTCTCCGGCGCCTTCGCGCTCCAGGTCTTCGTGGTGGCCGGCGGCGTCATGGGCCTCATCCCGCTGACCGGTATGACGATGCCGTTCCTGGCCTACGGAGGTTCCTCCGTGATCGCCAACTGGGCGCTGATCGGCATCCTGCTGAGGATCAGCGACACCGCCCGCCGCCCGGCGCCCGCACCCGTCTCCAACCCCGACGCCGAGATGACCCAGGTGGTCCGCCCGTGAACAAGCCCCTGCGCCGGGTCGCCATCTTCTGCGGCCTGCTCATGCTCGCCCTGCTCGTCCGGAACAACTGGATCCAGTACGCGCAGGCCGACAAGCTCCGCACGGACGAGAAGAACCGCCGCGTGGCGATCGAGCGGTACGCCACCCCGCGCGGCGACATCATCGTCGACGGCGAGCCCATCACCGGCCACAAGACGACCGGCGGCGACTTCGCATACAAGCGGACGTACAAGAACGGCGCCATGTGGGCGCCGGTCACCGGCTACGTCTCCCAGGCCTTCGGCGCCAACCAGCTGGAGTCCATCGAGGACGGCATCCTCACCGGCAACGACGACCGGCTCTTCTTCCGCAACACGCTCGACATGCTGACCGGCAAGAAGAAGCAGGGCGGCAACGTCGTCACCACGCTCAGCGGCGCCGCCCAGAAGGCCGCCTACAACGGCCTGAAGAAGCAGGGCGGCAAGGGTTCCGTCGTCGCCTTGGAGCCGTCCACCGGCAAGATCCTCGCGCTGGCCTCGTACCCGTCGTACGACCCGTCCACGATCGCGGGCAACAGCCTGGAGACGGACGCCAAGGCGTGGGAGAAGCTGCAGAAGAAGAACAACCCGGACGACCCGATGCTGAACCGGGCGCTCCGTGAGGTGTACCCGCCCGGCTCGACGTTCAAGGTCGTCACGGCCGCCGCGGCGCTGGAGCACGGCATGGTCGAGGACGCGGACCAGAAGACCGACACCCCGCTGCCCTACATCATGAAGGGCACCACGACCGAGCTGAAGAACGAGGGCAACCTGCCCTGTGAGGACGCCACGCTCCGCGAGGCGCTGCGCGTGTCCTGCAACACCGTCTTCGGCAAGCTCGGCACGGACCTCGGCAACGACAAGATGCTGGAGACCGCGAAGAAGTTCGGCTTCGGCGAGGAGCACTTCACCCCGGTCCGCTCCAGCGCCTCCCTGTTCGACAAGGACATGGAGCCGTCGCAGGTCGCGCTGTCCTCCATCGGCCAGTTCAACACCGCGGCGACCCCGCTGCAGATGGCCATGGTCGCCGCCGCCATCGCCAACAACGGCACGCTGATGAAGCCGTACATGGTCGACGAGCTGCAGACGCCCGGTCTGGACACCATCGAGAAGACCGATCCGGAGAAGTTCAGCGAGCCGGTCTCGCCGGAGAACGCCCAGATCCTCCAGTCGATGATGGAGACGGTCGTCAAGGACGGCACCGGCACCAACGCGCAGATCGACGGCGTCACGGTCGGCGGCAAGACCGGTACCGCCCAGCACGGTGAGAACAACAGCAAGAACCCGTACGCGTGGTTCATCTCCTACGCCAAGACCGACGACGGCAGCGCGCCCGTCGCCGTGGCGGTCGTCATCGAGGACGAGAACGCGGTGCGGGACGACATCTCCGGTGGCGGTCTCGCGGCCCCGATCGCGAAGAGCGTGATGGAGGCGGTTCTCAAGAGCAAGCAGTGACCCCGGTCACGTCCGCTTCACATCGGTGCACGTTGCGGTACCGGTCCTGTATCGGCTGACGCACTTTGCCAGGGCACAGAAAAAGAGCCGGGTACGGTAGGCCCGGAACGCAGCCTCCGACCGCACAAGGGTGCCGGTCGGGACCGACGGAGAGGGCTGGTAGGTAGCTATGGAAGAGCCGCGTCGCCTCGGCGGCCGGTACGAACTGGGCCAGGTGCTCGGTCGCGGTGGAATGGCGGAGGTCTACCTCGCGCACGACACCCGCCTCGGCCGCACCGTGGCAGTGAAGACGCTCCGCGCGGACCTCGCGCGTGACCCGTCCTTCCAGGCCCGGTTCCGCCGGGAGGCCCAGTCGGCCGCCTCGCTCAACCATCCCGCGATCGTCGCGGTCTACGACACGGGCGAGGACTACATCGACGGGGTCTCCATCCCGTACATCGTCATGGAGTACGTCGACGGCTCCACGCTCCGTGAGCTGCTCCACAGCGGTCGCAAGCTGCTGCCCGAGCGCACGCTGGAGATGACCATCGGCATCCTCCAGGCGCTCGAGTACTCCCACCGGGCCGGCATCGTCCACCGCGACATCAAGCCCGCGAACGTCATGCTGACGCGCAACGGCCAGGTCAAGGTCATGGACTTCGGCATCGCCCGCGCCATGGGCGACTCCGGCATGACGATGACCCAGACCGCCGCCGTCATCGGCACCGCCCAGTACCTCTCCCCGGAGCAGGCCAAGGGCGAGCAGGTCGACGCGCGGTCCGACCTGTACTCCACCGGCTGCCTGCTGTACGAACTCCTCACCGTGCGGCCGCCGTTCGTCGGCGACTCCCCGGTCGCGGTCGCGTACCAGCACGTACGGGAGGAGCCGCAGCCGCCGAGCGTCTTCGACCCCGAGATCACGCCCGAGATGGACGCGATCGTGCTGAAGGCGCTGACCAAGGACCCCGACTACCGCTACCAGTCGGCCGACGAGATGCGCGCCGACATCGAGGCCTGCCTCGACGGCCAGCCGGTCGCGGCGACCGCCGCCATGGGCGCCGTCGGCTACGGCGGCTACCCGGACGACCAGCCGACGACGGCGCTGCGCTCGGACGCCGGCGCGGGCGCCACCTCGATGCTGCCGCCCATGAACCCGGACGACGGCGGCTACGGCTACGACGAACGCCAGAGCCGGCGCCGCCCGCAGAAGAAGAACAACACCAGCACGATATTGCTGGTCGTGGCCGGTGTCCTGGTCCTGATCGGCGCCGTCCTGATCGGCCGCTGGGCGATCAGCGGCGGCGGCGTGGACAACAACACCGTCGCGGCCCCCAACTTCGTCGGTGAGACCAAGGCGGATGCGCAAAAGCGGGCCGACAACACCGACTTGAAACTGAGCTTCACGGAAAAGCCCTGCGAGAACCAGACCAAGGGCAACATCTGCGAGCAGGACCCCGAGGCGGGCACCAAGGTCGAGAAGGGGGACACCATCAGCCTGGTCGTCTCCACCGGTGCTCCCAAGGTCGCGGTGCCGAGCGTGATCGGCGACAAGCTCGAGGACGCCAAGGCCGAACTCGAAGGCGAGAAGTACGAGTTCGTCGTCGAGGTCGAGGAAGAGATCAGCGGCGAGGAGCCGGGGACGGTCATCGAGCAGAAGCCGGACCTGGGCGACGAGGTGGAGAAGGGCACCACCGTCACCCTCACGGTCGCCAAGGAGGAGGAGAAGTCCACGGTCCCGGACGTCCTCACGAAGAGCTGTGAAGACGCCACGGCCCAGATGACGGCAAACAACCTCACCGGCACCTGTGTCCAGGAGGAGACTGACGACCCGAACCTGGTCGACAAGGTCATCCGCACCTCGCCCTCGGCGAACACCGAGGTCTCCAAGGGCACCCAGGTGCAGATCTTCATCGGCAAGGCGAAGGCACCCGAAAAGGTGACCGTTCCCAAGGTCAACGGCCAGCGGCTCGAGGACGCCCAGCGCATGCTCTCGGAGGCGGGACTCTCCGTCGCCGGTGTGCAGGGCCCCAACGATCCCAACGCCCGCGTCATCACCTCCAACCCGCCCCAGGACAGCCAGGTGGACAAGGGCACCGGAGTGACCCTGTTCACGGTCGGCGGCGGTGGCGGCAACGGCGGCATCTTCGGCTGACCCGCGGGTCCCCGTAGTACGACGAGAGCCCCGGCCCCCTCTTCCGAGGGGACCGGGGCTTCTTGCTGTCCCGTAGAAGGGGAGCCGTAGAAGGCGAGCCGCTCAGCGCAGCTCCTCCGGAGGAGTCCTGTTCTCGTCCACCTTCTCCTTGCGGACCAGTTCGCCCCACACGATGTAGCGGTACTTGCTGGTGTAGATCGGCGTGCAGGTCGTCAGGGTGATGTAGTGGCCGGCCTTCTCGCGGCCGGACTCCGCGGGGATCTTGCCGAGGACGCCCACGTTGTACTTCGAGGTCTCCGGGAGGATGCCGTAGACCTTGTAGACGAACCACGTGTCCTTCGTCTCGAAGACGATCGGATCGCCCTTCTTGATCTTGTGGATGCCGTGGAACTTGGCGCCGTGGCCGTCCCGGTGCGCGGCGAGGGAGAAGTTGCCCTTCTTGCCGGACGTCGGCAGCGTCGCCTTCACGGGGTCCGTGTAGTAGCCGGCCACGCCGTCGTTGAGGACCTTCATCGACGTGCCCTTCTCCACGAGGATGTCGTCGCCGCTCATCGTGGGCACGTGCAGGAAGCCGATGCCGTTCTTGCTGTCGTAGACGCCGGGCGCGTCGCGTTCGGCGCCGTCGGACTCCTGCGCCCAGGAGTCGCGGACCTTGTCCGCCTGCCGGTCCGCAGCGCGGTCCGCGACGACGTTCGTCCACCACAACGAGTAGACGACGAACAGGCCGAGCAACACCCCCGCGGTGATGAGCATCTCCCCGAAGAAGCTGATCACCATGGCCACCGGCCCCAGACGGCGGCGCCCCCGGGGAGGCGGGGACGCGTGCGTGTGCTGTGCGGTGTCGTCGGCGGTCGCTGCCACGTTTCCTCTGCCCTTAACTGACGAGCGCATCCGGCTTGCCCTTGCTGCGCGGCCGTTCCTCGACCATCTGACCCCAGACGATCAAGCGGTACTTGCTGGTGAATTCAGGTGTGCACGTGGTCAGCGTGATGTAGCGGCCCGGTCCGGTGAAACCCGAGCCCTTGGGCACCGGGTCGAGGACGCTGACGTTGCTCGGCGGCGTCACCGGCAGCATCGACGCCGTCTTGTAGACGAAGTACTTGTCCTGCGTCTCCACGACGATCGGATCGCCCGGCTGCAGCCGGTTGATGTACCGGAACGGCTCCCCGTGCGTGTTGCGGTGCCCCGCCAGACCGAAGTTGCCGGACTTGTCGCCCGGCATCGCCGTCTTCAGCGCGCCCTCCGCGTAGTGGCCGACCATGCCCCGGTCGAGCACCTTCTTGCTGCTGATGCCCTCGGCGATCGGCACCACCACGTCCAGCTTCGGTATGTGCAGCAGCGCGAAGCCCTGCCCGGGCTCGAACGCGCCGGGCTTGCGCTCGCCGTTCGCCCAGTCCTGCTGGAGGTCGCTGGCCTCCTTGCCGGCCTGCGCCTGCGCACGCACGTTCGTCCACCACAGTTGGTAGGTGACGAACAGCAGCATCAGCACGCCGGTGGTGATGAACACCTCGCCGATGGCGCGGCTTGCCATCACCGCCGGACTGGCCTTGCGCGCCCGTGCCTGACGGCGCGCCTCGACCCGGGACAGCGGAGCCCGTGGCGCCCCCTCAGAGGCACTGTCACCTGCTCTTCCGGTGGTCGACCCGTCCCCGGCCTTGTGAGAGCCTCCACGGCGTCCGTGGCGCTTCCTGGCGGCTTTCCTGCGGGCCGCCCTGCCGCCGGCCGGCGGAGGCTCCTCGCGCGTCGTCCGCGGCGGCGGGTCCGGGATGCGCAGCGCGACGGTCTCCTCGTCGATCGGCGGGAGCTGCGCGGTCGCGTCCTCGGCTCCGCCCGCGTAGGGGTCGGGCCCCGCCGCCTGCCCGTACCAGCCGTCCCCGTACGCACCGCCGGCCCCGTGCGCGCCCTCAACCCCGTACGCACCCTGGACCCCGTACGGCTGCCCGCCGTACGAGGTGCCCTGGTCGCCGGCGCCGTAACCGTGGGCGCCGGACTCGCGCTCGGGGCGCAGCGCCGTCACGCCGAGGACCTGCCCACCACCGGGGCGAGCCCCGCAGACCTCGCCACAGCGTCCGGGTCGCCGCACTCCGCGAGCCAGTTGGCCAGCATCCGGTGGCCGTGCTCGGTCAGCACCGACTCGGGGTGGAACTGAACTCCCTCGACGGGAAGTTCACGGTGCCTCAGGCCCATCACGATGCCGTCCTCGGTGCGGGCCGTGACCTGCAGCTCGGCCGGCACCGTGGCCGGATCGGCGGCCAGCGAGTGGTACCGGGTGGCGGTGAAAGGGGAAGGCAGCCCGGCGAAGACGCCCTTCCCCTCGTGCGTCACCGGGGAGGTCTTGCCGTGCAGCAGTTCGGGGGCGCGGTCGACGACGCCGCCGTACGCCACCTGCATCGACTGCATGCCGAGGCAGACGCCGAAGACGGGCACGCCGGTCGCGGCACAGTGCCGCACCATCTCCACGCAGACCCCGGCCTCTTCAGGGGTCCCGGGCCCCGGGGACAGCAGCACGCCGTCGAAGCCGTCCTGGGCGTGCGAGGTGGACACCTCGTCGTTGCGCAGGACCTCGCACTCGGCGCCCAGCTGGTACAGGTACTGGACCAGGTTGAAGACGAAGCTGTCGTAGTTGTCGACGACGAGAATGCGCGCGCTCACTGGTTGTCCACCGTCACATCGTTGAAGGGCAGCAGCGGCTCCGCCCACGGAAAGACGTACTGGAAGAGCACGTAGACCACGACGGTGATCAGCACGAGTGAGATGAGTGCCCTCACCCATCCGTTGCCCGGCAGATGCCGCCAGATCCAGCTGTACATGCCGTCCCTTCCGTCGTACCACGGCACCAGACCCACGCCGTACGCCACCAGACTAACGGCGCAACGCCCTCTGTTTCCCGGCCTCCACAGGCTGTGTGACAAGCCGACCGGTCCGCTGTGCGCACCCCTCAGTACGTGCCGTGGAGCCGATCGCCTCGATACCGCGCACATGTTCCACGTGAAACCGGACGGGCGGGGGACGGCGGGTGTCAGTCCAGGGGTTCGGCGTAGTGCAGGTCCACGGTGCCGGAGTAGCCGGGCAGGGTGGTGGTGCCCTCGTCCTCGACCTTCCAGCCGAGGCCGTAGACGTTGACGTAGACCATGTAGTTCTGGATCGCCGGCGAGGCGGCGAGCGCCTTCTTCAGCTTCTCCGGGTCCCCGACCGCGGTGACGGTGTACGGCGGGGAGTAGACGCGGCCCTGGAGGATCAGGGTGTTGCCCACGCAGCGGACGGCGCTGGTGGAGATCAGCCGCTGGTCCATGACCTGGATGCCCTCGGCGCCGCCCTGCCACATGGCGTTCACCACGGCCTGGAGGTCCTGCTGGTGGATGACCAGGTAGTCGGGCTGCGGCTCGGGATAGCCGGGGAGCTTGGCGGTGGCGTCCGGCGGCGCGTCGTTCAGCGTGACGGTGATCGCCTCGCCCTTGAGCTTCTGGGTGCCGGCGTGCTTTTCCAGCGCGGCGAGCCGCGCGTCCTCGGCCTCGGTGCTGCCGTCGTCCCGCTCGGCGAGGGCCTCTATGTCCTTGCGCAACGCGCCGTTGGACTCGTCGAGCTCGGCGTTCTTGCGGCTGCGTTCGTGGATCAGGTCGGACAGCTTCAGCAGGGAGGCGTCCGTGCGGATGTTGGTGCCCTTGGCCGTGTCGAAACTGACGAAGAAGAGGAGGCCCGCGAGGGCGAAGATGCCCGCGGTGAGCACCCGCACCGGACGCGGACGGCGCGGGCGGGCCGCGGGACTGGATTCCGTCCCCGGGGAGTCGGCAGAATTGCTCAACGTACCCTTATCTCCTTCGGCGCCGTAGAAGCACTACGCTAACGGACGCCCGGGGGAGCACTCAGAGTCCCCTTGTACGCTGCCCCGAGCCCGACCCAGACCCTGCGCGGCCACGCAGCGCATCGACAGGAGAGACCCTCGTGCCGAAGTCACGTATCCGCAAGAAGGCCGACTACACGCCGCCTCCGGCCAAGCAGACGGCCGCGATCAAGCTGACCAACCGCGCCTGGGTCGCGCCGGTGATGCTGGCGCTGTTCCTCATCGGCCTGGCCTGGATCGTCGTCTTCTACGTCACGGACGGCTCGCTGCCCATCGACCAGCTGGGCAACTGGAACATCGTGGTGGGCTTCGGCTTCATCGCCGCCGGGTTCGGCGTCTCCACGCAGTGGAAGTAGCGCCGGACCGGACTCGGCGCACGGCTCCGGCCGGCCGCTGAGCCCTGCCCTGCCCGGAGGGATCCGCAGCTCTGGGCAGGGTTATCCCCTGAGTTATCCACAGCCCTTGTCCACATGTGGATAGGCGACCCGATCTGTGGATAACCCTCTTCCAGGTTGACGCCGGTGTGACAGAAACACCACCAACCGAAAGTCTGTTCGTATGCGGTCTGACCTGCGGCAACAGCGGTCAGTGACCGAACACGGCTCGCGCCTCGCACGATGTGCACAAGATCCGGCACCGTCTGTGGACAAACCCCGGCTCAGGTGAGCTGCGCGGTCCTGACCAGGGTGAGCAGCACGACAGCGCCCAGCACCAGCGCACAGGTCCCGTACTGCACCAGCGCCCGCCGCTCCCGCGGGGCGTGCACCATCGCGTAACCGATGACGACACCGGCGACCAGCCCGCCGATGTGGGCCTGCCAGGCGATGCCGCTCCAGCTGAAGGTGATGACGAGGTTGATCGCCAGCAGGGCGATGATCGGCCGCATGTCGTAGCGGAGGCGGCGCATCAGCACGGCCGTCGCGCCGAACAGTCCGAAGACCGCGCCCGACGCCCCGAGGGACGCCGTACTTCCCCCGGCCAGCAGATACGTCAGGGCGCTGCCCGCCAGGCCGGAGATCAGATACAGCGCGAGGTAGCGCGCCCGGCCCAGATGCTGTTCCAGCGGCCCGCCCAGCAGCCACAGGCTGAGCATGTTGAAGCCGATGTGCCAGATCTCCTCGTGCGTGAACATCGAGGTCACCAGGCGGTACCACTCACCGGCCGCCACGCCCTGGTGGGGTGTGAACGGCGCCGGCGGCCAGGCGCCCACCAGGTAGAGATCGGACAGCAGCGACCTCTCGATCGTCACGGCGAGGAAGACCGCGACGTTGATCCCGATGAGGATCTTGGTCACCAGCCGGGGATCCGCGGCGACGGTCCCGCCGGCCAGCGTGCGGGGCATGGAGGCCGACGGCGCGTGTCCTGTGCCCCCGCCGCCACGGACGCACTCCGGGCACTGGAAACCGACCGAGGCCTCGATCATGCACTCCGGGCAGATCGGCCGCTCGCACCGGGTGCAGCGGACGCCGGTCTCGCGGTCCGGGTGGCGATAACAGCCGGGGACGCGCCGGGTGTCCTGCCGGCCGCCGGCGGCCTGGTCGTCCATGAAGATCCCCTAGGTCGTTGGAAAAGCCCCGCCCCGCCCATCCTTACGGATGAGCGGGGCGATTGGTTCCCTTGGAGGCTTTCGCACCCGGGGGAGCGAAGGGCTCAGCCCTCGCGGATCTCGACCGACTCGATGACGACCTCCTGCAGCGGACGGTCGGTGCGCGGGTTGGTCTGCGTCGAGGCGATGCTGTCGACGACCTTCTGGCTGGAGGCGTCGGCGACCTCGCCGAAGATCGTGTGCTTGCGGTTCAGCCAGGCCGTCGGGGAGACGGTGATGAAGAACTGCGAGCCGTTGGTGCCCGGGCCCGCGTTGGCCATCGCCAGCAGGTAGGGCTTGTCGAAGCGCAGGTCCGGGTGGAACTCGTCCCCGAACTGGTAGCCGGGGCCGCCGGTGCCGTTGCCCAGCGGGTCACCGCCCTGGATCATGAAGCCACTGATCACCCGGTGGAAGACCGTGCCGTCGTAGAGCTTGTCCGTGGTCTTCTGCCCGGTCTGGGGGTTGGTCCACTCCCGCTCGCCCTTGGCGAGCTCGACGAAGTTCTTGACCGTCTGCGGCGCCTGGTCCGGGAAGAGCTGGACCTGGATGTCGCCGTGATTGGTCTTCAGGGTGGCGTAGAGCTGCGTAGCCACGATGTGCCTTCCGTTGTCTTTCCGTGACTCCCTGATCCTCGCACGGACCGGCCGCCCAGTCGCCCGGCCCCGGTACACAAGGGGTGTCCGAGGCCGTACCGCTCGCGCAAACCGTCACGAGTCCTTCCGCGCCGGGGGCACATCGTGCCGATCCGTGGCATCGTCGGCGACAAACACCCGTTGCACCGCATTCGCCCCCCTTGCCTTCGCCACCGCCGTCGGCCACCGGGACGGCACCCGTTCGCCCGTCCACGCATGCCGCTCGCCAACCCGGCAGGCATGATCCGGAAAAGGGTGGAAAGTCGAAATACCGTACGCCACCGAGGAGGAGGAACTCGTGACCCGCATCGACAGCGTGCGCGCCGCGACCGGTTCGGCGAAGGACAGCGTGCTGCACGCCGCGGAAGTGGTGGCGCCCTACGCCGACACGGCCAAGGTCAGGGCCGCGCACTACGCACAGGAGGCCCGCGTACGGCTCGCGCCCAAGGTGTCGCAGGCCGCGGAACAGGCCCGCGTGGCCGCCGAACAGGCACGTGTGCAGTACGACGCCCGTGTGCAGCCGTATCTGGAACAGGCCCGCACCCACGTGCCGCCGAAGGTCGACAAGGCCGCCCAGCAGGCCGCCGTCCGTACGCGCCTCGCCGCGCGCCAGGCCGCGGAGTACTCCCGGCCGGTGCTCGAGCAGGCGGTGGCCGCCGCCGGACCCGCGCGGGAGGAGGCCGCGGCCAGGAGTGCGGCCGCGCTCGCCGCTCTGCGGGGCCAGGTCACGGCCCGGCAGATCCAGAAGCTCGTGCGCAAGCAGCAGCGGCGGGCCGCGGCCGGCCGTGCGGCCAAGGTCGTGCTGATCGTGGGCGCCGTAGCAGGAGGCGCCTACGCCGCGTGGAAGTGGTGGGACAAGCAGGCCAACCCCGACTGGCTGGTGGAACCGCCGGCCGCGACGGACGTGTCCGGCCCGACCACCCTGACCTCCGTGGACGGCAGTGACGTGGGGAGCCTGGACCCCGAGGTCGCGGCCAAGGAGGCCGAGGAAGAGGCCGCCAAGCGCGACGAGGAGTGACCGCGGAAGCTGACCGTCAGCATGAGGAACGGCGCGAACGGCGCGGCGGGACGGAGGATTTGAGGCCTCTGTCCCGCCGCGTCGTTTCACGTGAAACAAGAGACCCCTCACACCGCGTTGCCGCAGTGGAGGGGTCTTCTCTGTGGAGCCTAGGGGAGTCGAACCCCTGACATCTGCCATGCAAAGACAGCGCTCTACCAACTGAGCTAAGGCCCCGGAGGGGACACGTCCACCAGGGCGAACAGATCCCGGCAGGCGTCCGGGACCAGAGTACCGGGTCCCCCCGGGGATTCCGCAAAAAGATTGGGGGTCCCCGTGACCAACCACTCTCCGTAAGATGCGTGGCGTGGTTCGCTCTAGCGAACCCACGGTTCATGGGGAAGCGATGGGGAGACGCAATGGACGCCGCACAGCAGGAAGCCACCGCCAGAGCGCGGGAACTGCAGCGGAATTGGTACGGGGAGCCGTTGGGGGCGCTCTTCCGTAGGCTCATAGACGACCTGGGTCTCAACCAGGCCCGTCTGGCGGGGGTGCTCGGGCTGTCCGCCCCGATGCTGTCGCAGCTGATGAGCGGCCAGCGGGCGAAGATCGGCAATCCGGCAGTGGTCCAGCGCGTGCAGCTGCTCCAGGACCTGGCGGGGCAGGTCGCGGACGGCAGCGTCAGCGCGGCCGAGGCGACGGAGCGCATGGAGGAGATCAAGAAGTCCCAGGGGGGTTCCGTCCTCACCAACACGACGCAGACCACGAGCAGTTCAGGTGCTCCGACGGTCAAGCGCGTGGTCCGTGAGATCCAGTCCCTGCTGCGGTCGGTGGCTGCCGCCGGTGACATCCTCGACGCCGCGGACTCCCTCGCGCCCACCCATCCGGAGCTGGCGGAGTTCCTCCGGGTCTACGGCGCCGGCCGCACGGCCGACGCGGTCACGCACTACCAGGCACACCAGAGCTGATGCACCGCCCGGCGGCCGATGGGGGTTCGGCCGCCGGTGACACGTGGGGGCCAGGGGGACACCGGGGCACAGGGGGAGTCGTACCGCGCGTCGTGGGGGAGAGACAGGGGGACACCTCAGGGGGAGGAGCGACGCACAGCCATGGGTGAGGTCTTCGCCGGCCGGTACGAGCTGGTCGATCCGATCGGACGCGGGGGTGTGGGCGCGGTCTGGCGCGCCTGGGACCACCGACGTCGCCGCTACGTGGCGGCGAAGGTGCTGCTGCAGAGCGACGCCCACTCACTGCTGCGCTTCGTACGCGAGCAGGCACTGCGCATCGACCATCCGCATGTGCTCGCCCCCACCAGCTGGGCCGCCGACGACGACAAGGTCCTCTTCACCATGGACCTGGTGGCCGGCGGTTCCCTGGTGCACCTGGTCGGCGACTACGGTCCGCTGCCGCCCGCGTTCGTCTGCACCCTCCTCGACCAGCTCCTCTCAGGGCTCGCCGCGGTGCACGCGGAGGACGTGGTACACCGCGACGTCAAGCCCGCCAACGTGCTGCTGGAGGCCACCGGCCGGGGCAGGCCGAAGCTGCGGCTGTCCGACTTCGGCATCGCGATGCGGCTGGGAGAGCCCCGGCTGACCGAGACCGACCTGGTCGTCGGCACCCCGGGGTATCTGGCCCCGGAGCAGATGATGGGCGCCGAGCCGGACTTCCCCGCGGACCTCTTCGCCGTGGGCCTGGTCGCCCTGTATCTGCTCGAGGGCGCCAAGCCGGACGCCAAGGCCCTCATCCAGTACTTCGCCGACCACGGGACGCCGGGTGCGCCCCAGGGCATCCCCGAACCGCTGTGGCAGGTGGTGGCCACCTTGCTGCAGCCCGATCCGGAGGCGCGTTTCCGCACGGCGACGGGGGCGCGGAAGGCGCTCGCCGCGGCGGCGGAGTTGCTGCCGGAGCCCGGCCCCGACGACGAGCTGATCGAGATTTTCGACCAACTCGGTCCGCTGCCCCCCGGGTTCACCGAGACCGGCCCGGAGAAGAGGGCCTCCGGGCTGCGTCCGGACGCAGGTGGGCCGCCGGTGGGTGGCGACGAGGGCGGCGGGACGGCGGGGCAGAGCGTCGGGGGCGGCGTGGAGCCCGAGCCGCGCCCCGCCTGGAGCACGGCCCCTCCCGACCCACGGAACGGCACGGCCGCCCCCGCCGCTCCGCCGGTCGCCGCGCCGCCCGGCGCCGGGTCGCGGCCCGCCGCCCGCCCGGACACCGGCGGCTTCCCCCTGCCGCCGCCCCGGCCCGCCTCGGTCCCCCCTCCGCGCTCCCCCGAGCACCCCCCACATCCCCCGCAGTACGCGCCCCGTCCCCCGTACGGCCACCAGCAGCAGGCGCACGAGCTCTCCCCCCACGAAGCGACCCATCAGCTGCGCTCCCCCCTGCCGCCACCGGCCGTGCGTCCCGACCCCTCCACTGCTGAATACACCGCACGGTCGTCACAGGTTCCGCCTCCGGACACGGTGACCGAACAGCGCGCACCGGCCCCCCGCTCCCACCGCCGACGCGGAACCCGCAGGCCCGGTCCTCCGGCGCGGGTCGCCGTCCCCGTGCTGCTGCTGGCGCTGGCGTGCTACGCCGTGGGCTTCTGGGCGCTCACCCGCATCTGACTCGCGCCGCACGCTCCATCGGCGCCACACACCTCGCCGACGGCGCACGCGCCACCACGGCGGCGCCGTCCCCGGGTCACTCGGGAAGGGCCGCGCCCCGGCGCCGGGCCACCACCGTCCAGATACCGAGCCCCACGACCAGGGCGCTCCCGGTGCCGATGCCGCCCGCCGCGAGGACCCGGTACAGCGTCTCGTCGCCCGCGCCGCCGCCCTCGGTCGAGGCGGCGCCGCCGTCGTCGACGGTGAAGACGTCCTCCGGCACGGTCCCGCCCGCGTAGTCGGGCGCGTTTCGCGCCGTCCCGCCCAGCCGCACACGCAGCGTCAGCGGCACGGGTCCGTCGCCGTAGTGCTCGGCGACCTGCGGGGAGAGGTGCGCGACCAGGTAGTAGGCGCCGGCGAACCGCACCGCCGAGACCTGCTGCCCGGAGGCGTGCCGGTTCTCGTGGGCGACCGGCGGCAAGGGCTTGAGTGCCTTGGACTTCTGGCCGCCGTCGTAGCCGAGGGACAGATCCTCGACCTGGCCGCGCACAGGGTTGTAGAGGTCCAGGGTGAGCGCGGAGGCGACGTAGCGGGAGGCGTCCGTGCCGGAGCTGCCCAGTTCAGCGGTGGCGTGCAGCTGCCGGCCCCAGTCGACGGGGACCTGGTAGAAGAGCGTCTGGCCCGGCCGTATGTCGTCGCGCCACACGCCCTCACCGAGCGGGGCCGCCTGCGCGAACCCCGCGCCGCCGGAACGGCGTCGGGCGGTTCCCTGGACGGGGGCGGGCGTGGCCGAGTCCCACGCCCCGGGCGCCGCGGTGCCGTCCGGAGTCCTCGTCCCGGGCTCCGACACCGTGCTGAGCTCCAGCTCCCACGGGTCGGGGGAGGCGCCGCGCGCGTCGGGGGCGGCGCGCTCGACGGTCACGTAGTACGTCCCGGCCTCGGCGCAGAGGCTTCGCCTGGGGGAGATCTCCCGCATGGCCCACGCGGCGACCGGATGAGGGCTGCCCGGCGCTCCGAAGGTCGCCGTGTCCGCGTCGCAGGAGCGGCCGTCGGCGTCCTCCACGGTCACCTTGACGCCGTCGGCGACGGAGACGCCTGTCCCGGGCGGCGGGACGGCGGTGGCGGAGGCGTACGCGGTCTCCGTGTCGTCCAGTTCCAGGCGGAAGAGGACCTTGGCGTCGGGCGGCAGGGTGCTGCGGTAGGTCCGGCCGGGCTCCAGTTCCACGGCGTCGGCGGTGCTCGCGGCGCCCTCGATCCGGCGCGCGTCCTCGGCGAAGGCGTACGCGGGGACGGTGTCCTGCCCTGCGGCCCGGGCGGGCTGTCCCATGAGGGCGATCCCCAGCCCGAGAGCGGCCGCCAGGACCGGGCGTCCCACGGCGCCGCACCGTCGCCGTGCCGTCGTACGCCGCGCCGTGCCCTGCCGTCCCCTCACGCGCCCCCCTCGTCGCCACCGGGTCCCGCTCCGTGCCGCCGCCCATCCTGCACCGGGGGCGCGGCCCGCCCACAAGGCCCCGGACGCACAAAACCCCGACCGCGCAGGCGGCCGGGGTCTGTTCAGCGTCGTATGTCGGTACTCACGAACCCGTGGGCACGGAGTCAGTCGCCTCCGTCCACAGATCCTGCTCGGCGCGATCCGCCTGGATCTGGCGGTACACGAGGAGCCCGCCGATGGCGGCCAGTGCGACCAGGAGAAGCTTCTTCACCGCGCGACCTCGTCTTTCCTTGACGTAGGGGACCTCTGGCGCCCGACTATACACACCGGCCGATACCGATCGGTGACCTGCCGGGCCGCCTCCAACTGCCGCCCGGGGCAACCGGATCGACGCGACGCGGACGGTCCGATCGGAGGGTGATCACACCCGCACGCACGGTGTTTTCGCTCCGTTTCCTCCCGTAACCAGGGATTTCCTGCCTTCATGCACCCATCCGAGTGGTGTTCATCTGAACATCCACGCGGCGCGGGCGTCGGTCCACCACTTCGAGGCCCTCATACACATCATGAGGAAAGTACGCAAATCGCCCAACCCGAAAGTGAGGGGTCATGGCCAGGAACAAGGTCATGCAGCTGTGGAACGCCGTTGTCACCGCCTTCCTCGCGCTGTGCACGGCGCTCGGTCTCGTCACCACCGCCGCCGCGGCGGCCGTACCCCAGACCCAGAAGGCGCGCAACAGCGACAGCGCTCCGAAGACCGAGGCGCCCACGCCCACGGCCGCCCCGTGGTCCTGGTCCTCGATCAGGGCACTGCCCCCCACGATGAAGCAGCGCATCCACGCCGAGGCGCACGGCAAGTCCCCCAGCTGCCGGCACCGGCCCCTTTCGGACACGGCCGACGAGGACATCGAAGCGGAACAGGACAGTTCCACGGAACGCCGCCCCGACTCGGAACTGGTCCCCGCGCACTGCTCCCCGGACACGGCGACCACCCTGCCCGCACCCGCCTCGGCCCGGATCCCCCTGCAACGCTGAGGCCGCCGCGGCCCCGCTGCCCCGCAGACCCGACCCTCCTCGTGCCGTCGCTGCTTCACCGGAGTCCTGGCGAACTTGCGTACAGCACAACGGCACGACACGAGCACAGAGAACGAAGACCCCGGTCGTCTCCGACCGGGGTCCGGGTCATGTCCGCGTCCGGCGCCCGCACACGGCGTCGTGAGCCCCTGTGAGGCTCTGGTCGAACTTTCCCGCCACCGCCGGGCCCCGGACGGGCTCTCAGAGCGGGTCTAGACGCCTCCTCAGCAGGCAGAACACGTTGCCCTCGGGGTCGGCGAGCACATGCCACGACTCCTCGCCGGTCTGTCCCACGTCGGCCGGCCGCGCCCCGAGCGCCAGGAGACGCTCCAGCTCGGCGTCCTGGTCGCGGTCGGTGGCGTTCACGTCGATGTGCAGCCGTGTCCTGTCCGGCTGCGGCCGCTCCTGCTTGCTGAGGATCAGAGTCGGCCGCGCCCCGCCGAACCCCTCGCGCGGGCCGATCTCGATGTCCTCCCCGTCACGGTCCAGCTCCACGAAGTCGAGCACCTCGCACCAGAACCGCGCGAGCAGCTCCGGGTCACGGCACTCCAGCACCAGTTCACTGATCCGACTCGCCATGAGGCCTCACCTTCCCGTCGGAAGCACGAGCCCGCGACCGTACCGCCCCGCCCCACCCCGCGCCACGCGAGAGGTGTCACGGCTCAGCCGGCGCCGCGCAGGTCGGCGACGACACGGAAGCGCTCCAGGACGACCGGCGTCGTGTCGTCGACGGCGAAGTCCGGGTCGCCCAGCGCGGCACGCATCTCCGCGCCGCCCCAGAACCGCTCGTGGCCCGCGCGCCACTCGGCCACCCCGGCGTACCCCTCCCCCTCGTCCACCGCGTGAGCGGTGTCCACCCGGGCCAGCGGGACGACGCGCACCCCGGTCACCTCCAGGACCGCGACCGGCCGGTCCTCCGAGTCGACGAGCACCGAACGGTCCCCGGCCTCCGGCAAGGGCTCCCCCGCGTGCTCGTACTCGGCGACGAGCCCCGTCGTGGCGGTCTTGGAGCCGTCCAGGACCGCCGCGACCAGACGGTCACGCAACGGACCGGGAAAGGCGAACTCCGCCTTGGGCAGCTCCGCGACGTCCGCGGCGAACGACATGGGATCGGATGTCATCCGGCGACCGTAACCACCTGACGCCGGCCGCGCATCACAAAAACCCCCGGCCCACTGCCGCCTTCGACGCGCCTAACTGTCCCGACCGGCGGCGGAGGGCTCGGGAAGCGGGGACGGCGTGGCAGCAGACAGGGCGCCGAGCACGTACGGCAGGTCCTCGCTGCCCGCGCCGATCAGTACGCGCGCGCCGGACACCGGCCCGCCCACGGCCTCACACTCGGCGACGAGCGTCATCTGCGTGTCCTCCGCCCCGTCCGTCCGCCCGTAGCGCACGAAACGCAACCGCAGCGGGTCGTCCCGGTGCGGTGGCCGCACCCGGACCAGGCGCAGAGACCCGGGGAAAGGCCGTACTCCGAAGCTGCCGGTGTCCGAAACCGATCCGGGGGCGACGGCAAGCCCCTGCGGACCGGCCCGCAGAACCCCCATCGACAGGGCTTCCCAAGGACCCGGACCGCACACGGTGCCCCCGAAGCGGCGTTCGGCCACCGGCGCGACGGGCTCCGTCCGCTCCAGTACCAGCTTCCTGCGCCGAGCCGTCCGGTACGCCCAGCAGGCCGCGCCCACCGCGCTCACCAAACCGACGACACCCGCGGTCCACGCCATCGTCCAGGGCGAATGCGCCGCGAACACCGCGCTGCAGGCCCCGCCCAGCCCTGCCAGGGTGAAGGCCACCCCTGGCACCGTCGTCTGCCACGGCCAGTTCAACCGGGACACGCCCCCGCGGACGAGCCGCCACAGTCCCGACCACAGGAACGCGGCGCCCAGCCCGGCGAGGACCGACCCGGACGCGGCGGGAAACACGAACTCTCGGCCCGGATGGTGCGCTGTGCGCAGCATCCGCCGTTCACCGCCCGCCGACACCTCCAGCAGTCGCACCGAATCGCGCCACCAGTACAGGGTTGCCTTGCCGTGCCTGCCGACGGCTTCCACGAGGTCCCGGTCCGCGTATCCGACGTCCAGCTCGAGAGCCAGCGTGCGCCCGCCGGACCGGCCGAACTCGAACTGGTAGCGGGCGCTGCTCTTCTTCCTCAGCTTCAGCAGTACCTCGTCCACCGCCACATGCTCCGCCCGCAGGCAGAACGGCTCCTGGTACCGGTCCCCGCACACCTTCAGCCCGCCTGTGTCCCGCCCCTGAGCGTCATGAATCGCCAGGCGTGGGAAGTCGAGGTCGGCGGAGCGAGCGCGCTCCGCGGCCCGTGCCGCCTGCCACGCCGCCCCCAGCAGCACGACGGCCAGCACCACCCGCACCGTCCCCCACAGCACGTCATGCCCCCGCCCGCGCACAGGCCACACCTTCTTCCCCCTCCGGACGCCCCTCGCGCCGGTGCGCCAGCTCGGACACGCAGCGGCTGACGGCACCCCGCAGATGTCAAAGACCCCCAACCATGATCGGTTGGGGGTCTTCTCGCTGGTGGGGCTAACAGGATTTGAACCTGTGGCCTCATCCTTATCAGGGATGCGCTCTAACCAACTGAGCTATAGCCCCGCCGCGCTTTGCGGGGGTGTGTCCCGCGCGCTGACTCCTGAAGATTAGCGCACGACCGGGGCAGTCCCAAAATCGGTTCTCCGCGGGCCGTCAGCGCGGCCCGCGGGCGCCCGGTGAGCTGGTCACTCGTCCTCGGCCAGGGTGAGCTCGACACCGCCCACGAAACCGGCCGACAGGTTGTAGATGAACGCGCCCAGGGTCGCCAGCGCCGTCGCCAGGATGACGTCGATGACGGCGATGACCGTCGTGAACATCAGGACGTTCGGCAGCGACAGGAACGACTGCAGGTCGAAGCCGTTCGAGCCCTCCGAGCCGGTCGCCTCGGAGATCGTGCCGCCGACGGTCGAGAAGACGCCCATGGCGTCCATGACCATCCACAGCACCGCGGCCGCGACGATCGTGCAGATGCCGAGTGCGATGGACAGCAGGAAGCTGACCTTCATGACCGACCACGGGTCGGCCTTCGCCACGCGCAGGCGCGCCTTGCGCACGCGCGGGGTGGTGCTGGCGCCCGTGCGGGGACGCCGTACCGCGCCGGTGCGGCCGGCCGCGGCGCCGGCCTGGGCCGGGTAGGCCTGCGGCGGGTGGTACGGGCCCGCCTGCTGCTGCGGCTGCCGTTCCCCCGGCAGCGGTGAGGCCGCCTGGGCCCCACCCTGACCGGGTGCGGCCTGCTGGCCTCGGGTGTCCGTCACGGTTCCCCCCTGGGATCCACGTCTGGTCGAGGAGGCGTCGGGCGCCTTGATCGCTTTGAGATTGGTCGTGTGCGGATCTGCCGCCCGCGCGGCGGAGCCACGGCCGCCGCCGTCCGTTCCCGTACTGGTACCGGCCGGCCCGGCGCCCGTGGCTCCGCTCACGTGACTCACTCCTCGTGCTACTCGGACGCGGGCGCCTCGCCCTGGTCCGTACCGGTGGTCGCGTCCCCGTCGGCGGACTCGTCCACGGCCACGTCGCCGTCGACTTCCTCCGCCTCGCGTCCTGCTTCGGCGTTACGGGCGATGCCGACCACGGCATCGCGCTTGCTCAGGTTGATCAGTTGGACGCCCATGGTGTCACGGCCGGTTTCCCTGATCTCGTTGACTCGCGTGCGAATCACACCACCTGACAGCGTGATGGCGAGGATCTCGTCGGTCTCCTCGACCACCAGCGCGCCGACGAGGGAACCGCGGTCCTCGACGATCTTGGCGGCCTTGATGCCGAGGCCACCGCGGCCCTGGACGCGGTACTCGTCGACAGCGGTCCGCTTCGCGTACCCGCCGTCTGTGGCAGTGAACACGAACGTACCGGGTCGAACAACATTCATCGAGAGCAGCTCGTCCCCTTCGCGGAAACTCATGCCCTTGACGCCCGAGGTGGCACGGCCCATGGGCCGCAGCGCGTCGTCCGTCGCCGTGAACCTGATCGACTGTGCCTTCTTGCTGATCAGGAGCAGATCATCCTCGGCCGAGACGAGTTCGGCACCGATCAGTTCGTCGTCGGTTCCGTCCTCCTGCTCACGCAGGTTGATCGCGATGACACCGCCGGACCGCGGGGAGTCGTAGTCCTTCAGCGGGGTCTTCTTCACCAGGCCGGCCTTGGTGGCCAGGACCAGGTACGGCGTCGCGTCGTAGTCGCGGATGGCGCGGATCTGGGCGATGGTCTCGTCCGGCTGGAAGGCCAGCAGGTTCGCCACGTGCTGCCCGCGCGCGTCCCGGCCCGCGTCCGGCAGCTCGTACGCCTTCACCCGGTACACGCGGCCCTTGTTGGTGAAGAACAGCAGCCAGTGGTGCGTGGTGGAGACGAAGAAGTGGTTGACGATGTCGTCTTCCTTGAGCTTCGCCCCGCGCACGCCCTTGCCGCCGCGCTTCTGCGCCCGGTAGTCGTCGGTCTTGGTGCGCTTGATGTAGCCGCCCCGCGTGACCGTGACGACGATGTCCTCCTCGGCGATCAGGTCCTCGATGGACATGTCGCCCTCGTAGGGGATCAGCTTCGTCTTGCGGTCGTCGCCGTACTTCTCGACGATCGCGGCCAGCTCCTGGCTGACGATGCCGCGCTGGCGGACCGGGGAGGCCAGGATCTCGTTGTACTCGTTGATCTTCGCCTGGAGCTCGTCGTGCTCCTGGACGATCTTCTGGCGCTCCAGGGCGGCCAGCCGGCGCAGCTGCATCTCGAGGATGGCGTTGGCCTGGATCTCGTCGATCTCCAGGAGGTCCATCAGGCCGCCGCGCGCGACCTCGACGGTGTCGCTGCGCCGGATCAGCGCGATGACCTCGTCGATGGCGTCCAGGGCCTTCAGCAGGCCGCGCAGGATGTGCGCCCGCTCCTCGGCCTTGCGCAGCCGGAAGCGCGTACGGCGGACGATGACCTCGATCTGGTGCGTCACCCAGTGGCGGATGAACGCGTCCAGCGACAGCGTGCGCGGCACGCCGTCGACCAGGGCCAGCATGTTCGCGCCGAAGTTCGTCTGCAGGTCGGTGTGCTTGTACAGGTTGTTCAGCACGACCTTGGCGACCGCGTCCCGCTTCAGCACGATGACCAGACGCTGGCCGGTCCGCGAGGACGTCTCGTCGCGCACGTCGGCGATGCCGCCGATCTTGCCGTCCTTCACCAGGTCGGCGATCTTCTGCGCGAGGTTGTCGGGGTTGGTCTGGTACGGCAGCTCCGTGACCACCAGGCACTGGCGGTTCTGGATCTCCTCCACCTCGACCACCGCGCGCATGGTGATCGAACCGCGGCCCGTGCGGTACGCCTCCTCGATGCCCTTGCGGCCCACCACCAGGGCGCCGGTCGGGAAGTCGGGGCCCTTGATGCGCTCGATGAGCGCGTCCAGCAGCTCCTCGTGCGACGCCTCGGGGTTCTCCAGGTACCACTGGGCGCCGGCGGCGACCTCGCGCAGGTTGTGCGGCGGGATGTTGGTCGCCATGCCGACCGCGATACCGGCCGAACCGTTGATCAGCAGGTTCGGGAAGCGGGCCGGGAGGACGGTCGGCTCCTGGGAGCGGCCGTCGTAGTTGTCCGTGAAGTCGACGGTCTCCTCGTCGATGTCACGGACCATCTCCATCGACAGCGGCGCCATCTTGCACTCGGTGTAGCGCATCGCCGCCGCGGGGTCGTTGCCCGGGGAGCCGAAGTTGCCGTTGGAGTCCACCAGCGGCATCCGCATCGACCACGGCTGCGCGAGGCGGACCAGCGCGTCGTAGATCGAGGAGTCGCCGTGCGGGTGGTAGTTGCCCATGACGTCGCCGACGACGCGGGCGCACTTGTAGAAGCCGCGCTCGGGGCGGTAGCCGCCGTCGTACATCGCGTACAGCACACGGCGGTGGACGGGCTTGAGGCCGTCACGGACGTCGGGCAGCGCGCGCGACACGATGACGGACATCGCGTAGTCGAGGTACGAGCGCTGCATCTCCGTCTCGAGCCCGACGGGCTCGACGCGCATACCGGCCGCGTCCGGGTCCTCGAGAGGCGTGACGGGAGTGTTCTCGTCGGTCATTGCTGGTGAAGGTCCTTCCTGGTGCGGTCAGCTGAGACCGACTCAGATGTCGAGGAAGCGGACGTCCTTGGCGTTGCGCTGGATGAACGCGCGTCGGGCCTCGACGTCCTCGCCCATCAGGACGGAGAAGAGGTCGTCGGCCTGGGCGGCGTCGTCCAGGGTGACCTGCCCGAGGACCCGGTGCTCCTGGTCCATCGTGGTGATGCGCAGCTCCTCGGCGTTCATCTCGCCGAGGCCCTTGAAGCGCTGGACGGAGTCCTCACGGATGCGCTTGCCGGCGTTGCGGCCCATCTCGATCAGCGCGTCGCGCTCGCGGTCCGAGTACGCGTACTCGAAGTCGTCCTTGCCCCACTTGATCTTGTAGAGCGGGGGACGGGACAGGAACACGTGCCCGGCCTCGACCAGCGGCCGCATGAAGCGGAACAGGAACGTCAGCAGCAGGGTGTTGATGTGCTGGCCGTCGACGTCGGCGTCCGCCATCAGGATGATCTTGTGATAGCGGAGCTTCTCGATGTCGAAGTCCTCGTGCACGCCGGTGCCGAACGCGGAGATCATCGCCTGGATCTCCTGGTTCTGCAGGATCCGGTCGATGCGCGCCTTCTCGACGTTCAGGATCTTTCCGCGGATCGGGAGGATCGCCTGGTACTCGGGGTTCCGGCCGGACTTGGCCGAGCCGCCGGCGGAGTCACCCTCGACGATGAAGATCTCGCACTTGGTCGGGTCGTTCGACTGGCAGTCGGACAGCTTGCCCGGCAGCGACGCCGTCTCCAGCAGGCCCTTGCGGCGTGTCAGGTCGCGCGCCTTGCGGGCCGCCACGCGCGCGGTGGCCGCCGCGATGCCCTTGCGGATGATGTCCGCGGCCTCGTTCGGGTTGCGGTCCAGCCAGTCGGCGAGGTGCTCGTAGACGACCTTCTGCACGAAGGTCTTCACCTCGGTGTTGCCCAGCTTGGTCTTGGTCTGGCCCTCGAACTGCGGCTCGCTCAGCTTGACCGAGATGATCGCGGTCAGACCCTCGCGGATGTCGTCACCGGTGAGGTTGTCGTCCTTGTCGCGGAGCAGCTTCTTGTCGCGCGCGTACTTGTTGATCAGCGAGGTCAGCGCCGCACGGAAGCCCTCCTCGTGCGTACCGCCCTCGTGGGTGTGGATGATGTTGGCGAACGAGTACACGCCCTCCGTGTAGCCGCCGTTCCACTGCATGGCGACCTCGAGCGACAGGTGCCGCTCCTTGTCCTCCGCCTCGAGGTCGATGACGGTGGGGTGGACCACCTCGCCCTTGCGGGAGTTGAGGTACTTCACGAAGTCGACGATGCCGCCCTCGTAGTGGTACGCGACGCTCTTGACCTCGTGCTTCTCGTCCTCGCCCGCCTCGTCCGCGCCGGCGGTCGCCTTCGCCGACTCGCGCTCGTCGGTGAGGTTGATCCGCAGGCCCTTGTTCAGGAACGCCATCTCCTGGAAGCGCCGGGAGAGCGTCTCGAACGAGTAGTCCGTGGTCTCGAAGATGTCGCCGTCGGCCCAGAAGGTGACCGACGTGCCGGTCTCCTCCGTCGCCTCGTGCTGCTGCAGGGGCGCGGTGGGCACACCCAGCTTGTACTCCTGCGTCCAGCGGTAGCCGTCGGTCTTCACCTCGACGGCGACGCGCGTCGACAGCGCGTTGACCACGGACACGCCCACGCCGTGCAGACCGCCGGACACCGCGTAACCGCCGCCGCCGAACTTGCCGCCCGCGTGCAGCACGGTGAGGACGACCTCGACGGCGGGCTTGCCCTCGGAGGGGACGATGCCCACGGGAATGCCACGGCCGTTGTCGACGACGCGGACGCCGCCGTCGGCCAGGATCGTCACGTCGATGGTGTCCGCGTGGCCGGCCAGCGCCTCGTCGACCGAGTTGTCGACGACCTCCTGCACCAGGTGGTGCAGGCCCCGCTCGCCCGTCGACCCGATGTACATGCCGGGTCGCTTGCGGACCGCGTCCAGGCCCTCGAGGACGGTGATGGCGCTCGCGTCGTACGACGTGGCGTCTCCGGTCGAGGAGCCTGCCGCGTCGCCGGCGGCGGTGTCGGTGGACGGGATGTTCTCGTTGGGGTTGCCGGAATCGGCCACGAAGCGCCCTTTCTGGCACAGCACGAGCCGGGCTCGTCGGCAGGTTGCCGGAGCGGCTGCGGCATGTTGCGTTGGTAAGCCTTGATCAGCGTTGCTCAGCGTCTTCCCGGGCGGTCCCCACGATCGGGGCGGGATTGTCTTCCAGTCTACCGGTAGCGCTGACATCGATGGGGGTTTGCGGGCACCTGAGTCCGCATGTGCCGCCCGGAAACGGCCTCGTCCGACTCCCGATATGCGGATGGGGGCTCCAGAGGCCCCACGAGGGCACTCAGCGCTTCCGGCCGTCAACCCTTGGCTACTTAGGAGTCAGGTGGCGGTTCGCACCCGCTTCCGACCGCACGACGAAGCGGGCGTCCGGCCCGCGAACGCGGTGCTCGGACGCCCTGATGTGATGTCTCTCACGTACGTGCGGCGGGGCGGAAAAAGCCCCCGGATCACCCGTACGTGTCGCCCGGGCCGGTGCTTCCCGGGGCGCGCAGCGGCCCGTAACGGCGGGCCGGACCGGCCGGTCCCACCACCTTGATCAGCCGCACGGTGCCGTGCCCGAGGTCGTCGTTGAGACGCGCCACGAGCGTCGGCGCCAGCAGCCGCAGATTGGTCGCCCAGGCCGTCGAGTCACAGCGCACCACGAGCACCCGCTCGTCCTCGTCGTACCGCTCCGGCTCGCAGTGCTTGGCGACGTCCTCGCCCACGATCTCCGGCCAGCGCCCCATCACCCCGCCGACCGCCGCCGGGGCCTCCCAGCCGCGCTCGGTGAGCAGCCGGTTGATCGCCGCGCCCAGCGCCATCGGATCGCGCCGGTCACCACGCGCGCCGGAGCGCAGGCCCCCGCGCCGCGCCTGCTTCTTCTGCTGCGCCGCGTCCCCGCGCGCGCGTGCCGCCTCCCGGGCGGCGCGCAGCGCCACGCGCGCCAGGTCGACGCCCGACGGCTCGGGGCCCTTGCCGGCTCCGCCCGCGGGCGGCCGCTCCTCGCTCACGCGCGCTCCACCGTCCCCTCGGACACGGCGAACCGCGCGCCCGCCAGCACGTGCGGCACGTCGTCGTCGACGGCGGCCGTCACCAGCACCTGCTCGCCGGGGGCCACCAACTCCGCCAGCCGCTCCCTGCGGCGCGCGTCGAGTTCGGCGAAGACGTCGTCGAGCACCAGCACCGGCTCGTTGCCCTCGGCCCGCAGCAGGTCGTAGGAGGCGAGCCGCAGCGCCAGCGCGTACGACCACGACTCGCCGTGCGACGCGTAGCCCTTGGCGGGCATCTGGCCCAGCTTGAGCAGCAGGTCGTCGCGGTGCGGGCCGACCAGGGTGACCCCGCGCTCGATCTCCTGCTTGCGGACCTCCGCGAGCGCGGCGATCAGCTGCTCGAAGAGATCCTCACGGGTGTGCGCCTCGCCCGGCGCCGACGGCTTGTACTCCAGCGCCACCGGGCCGCCGCCGGGCGCCAGCTGCTCGTACGCCTTGTCGGCCAGCGGCTGCAGCGCGGCCAGCAGGTCCAGGCGCTGCGCCAGCAACTCCGCGCCCGCGCGGGCGAGATGCTGGTCCCACACGTCGAGCGTGGACAGGTCCAGGGTGCGGCCGCCGTGCCGGCGGGCCAGCGCCGCCGACTTCAGCAGCGTGTTGCGCTGCTTGAGCACCCGGTCGTAGTCGGAGCGCACGCCCGCCATGCGCGGGGAGCGCGCCGTGATCAGCTCGTCCAGGAAGCGCCGGCGCTCACCCGGGTCACCCTTGACCAGTGCCAGGTCCTCGGGCGCGAACAGCACGGTCCGTACGATGCCCAGCACGTCACGCGGTCTGACCTGCGAGGACCGGTTGATGCGGGCGCGGTTGGCGCGGCCCGGGTTGAGCTCCAGCTCGATCAGCTGCTGCCGGTCGCCCTGCCGGACCTGGGCCCTGACGATCGCGCGGTCGGCTCCCATGCGCACCAGCGGCGCGTCCGAGGACACCCGGTGGCTGCCGAGGGTGGCGAGGTAGCCGACCGCCTCGACGAGGTTCGTCTTGCCCTGCCCGTTGGGCCCGACGAAGGCCGTCACCCCGGGGTCGAGCGGGACCTCGACCCGGGGGTAGGAGCGGAAGTCGGCCAGTGACAGATGCGTGACGTGCATGGTCGTTCCGCCGACCTCCTCCGGCGTTGTGGACCGCCGCGCGGTCCTGTGGACATCGGTTCCGTGGACTTCGGTCCTGTGGACGGACGACGTCCCTGTGGACTACTTCTTCTCGACCGCGTGGCCGCCGAACTGGTTCCGCAGCGCCGCGATCATCTTCATCTGCGGCGAGTCCTCCTGACGCGAGGCGAACCGCGCGAACAGCGAGGCGGTGATCGCCGGCAGCGGGACCGCGTTGTCGATGGCGGCCTCCACGGTCCAGCGTCCCTCACCGGAGTCCTGTGCATAACCCCGGAGCTCGTCGAGGTGCTCGTCCTCGTCGAGCGCGTTGACCGCCAGGTCGAGCAGCCAGGAGCGGATGACGGTGCCCTCCTGCCAGGAGCGGAAGACCTCCCGGACGTCGGTCACCGAGTCGACCTTCTCCAGCAGCTCCCAGCCCTCGGCGTAGGCCTGCATCATGGCGTACTCGATGCCGTTGTGGACCATCTTCGCGAAGTGCCCGGCGCCGACCTTGCCCGCGTGCACCGAGCCGAAGTCGCCCTCCGGCTTGAGGGCGTCGAATATCGGCTGCACCTTGGCAACGTCCTCCTCGGAGCCGCCGTACATCAGCGCGTAGCCGTTCTCCAGGCCCCAGACGCCGCCGGAGACGCCGCAGTCGACGAAGCCGATGCCCTTGGACGCCAGCTCGGCCGCGTGCTTCTCGTCGTCGGTCCAGCGGGAGTTGCCGCCGTCCACCACGACGTCACCGGGCTCCAGCAGCTCGGCCAGCTCGTCGACCGTGGACTGGGTCGGCCCACCGGCCGGGACCATCACCCACACCACACGGGGGCCGCTGAGCTTGCCCACAAGCTCGCGCAGGCTGTGGACGTCGGCGAGGTCCGGGTTGCGGTCGTACCCGAAGACGGTGTGGCCCGCGCGGCGCAGCCGCTCGCGCATGTTGCCGCCCATCTTGCCGAGACCGACGAGACCGAGCTCCATCAGATGTGTTCCTTAGGTTGCGACGGGACGTGACGGCACCTTGCGTGCCGGCGTCCGAGCCTAAACCCGGACGCTCGCGCACATCTGTGGGCATACGCGCTCACACGCCCGTCCCCACCTGCGGCTTCGCCGCGGGCGGCGGATCAGCCGCTGAGCCGCACCGGCATGATCAGGTACTTGTAGGCCTCGTCCGCCTCTGCGTCCATCGCCGGGCGGCCGCTGAGCAGTGCCGGCTTGGTGGACGTGGTGAACGACAGCTGGGCCACCGGGGAGTCGATGGCACTCAGGCCGTCCAGCAGGAACGTCGGGTTGAAGGCGATGGAGATGTCGTCGCCCTCGAGCTGGGCGTCGACCCTTTCCACAGCCTGTGCGTCGTCGCTGGAACCGGCCTCCAGGATCAGCACGCCCTGCTCGAAGCTCAGCCGTACCGGGGTGTTGCGCTCGGCGACCAGGGCGACGCGCTTCACGGCCTCCACGAAGGGGGCGGTCTCGATCACGGCGACGCTGTTGAACTCCGTCGGGAACAGCGTGCGGTACTTCGGGAGGTCGCCCTCCAGCAGACGCGTGGTGGTGCGGCGGCCCGCGCCCTCGAAGCCGATCAGGCCCTCGCCGGCGCCGGAGCCGGACAGCGCCAGGATCACCTGGTCGCCGCTGGTCAGCGCCTTGGCCGTGTCCAGCAGGGTCTTGGCGGGCACCAGGGCGACCGCGGAGGCCTCCGGGTTCTCCGGCTTCCACAGGAACTCGCGGACCGCGAAGCGGTAGCGGTCGGTGGAGGCCAGCGTCACCGTGTCGCCCTCGATCTCGATGCGCACACCGGTGAGGACGGGCAGGGTGTCGTCGCGGCCGGCCGCGATGGCGACCTGCTGCACGGCGGAGGCGAAGACCTCGCCCGGGACCGTGCCCGTCGCGTTCGGCATCTGCGGCAGGGCCGGGTACTCCTCCACAGGCAGTGTGTGGAGTGTGAACCGCGAGGAGCCGCAGACCACCGTGGCCCGTACACCGTCTGTGGAGATCTCCACCGGACGGTTGGGCAGGGCGCGGGAGATGTCGGCGAGCAGGCGGCCGGAGACCAGCACCGTGCCCTCCTCCTCGACCTCGGCCTCCACCGACACGCGCGCGGAGACCTCGTAGTCGAAGCTGGACAGGCTCAGCTGGCCCTCGTCGGCCTTGAGCAGCAGGCCGGCGAGGACAGGCGCCGGCGGACGGGCCGGGAGGCTGCGAGCCGCCCAGGCCACTGCCTCCGCGAGTACGTCGCGTTCCACCCGGATCTTCACTGTTGCCGCCTCCTGCTGTTGCCGGCGCTTCTCGCCCTGTGCCTGGCTTCGTCGTCTGACTCGGTGTCGTCGGCCCCTCTGAGGGGAAGGACACCGGGGTCCAGTCTGACGCACCGCACTGACACTAGGTGCCCGTCGGGGTCAAGTCGTGACGAGTGGCAGGCGGGGCCGAGACAGCGAGTTGTGCACAGGACCCTCTTCGAAACGAATTCCTCGCTCTCTCTAGTCGGGAGTAGTAGTAGGGCCTGTGGATACCGTGGATAACCTCGTTTGCGCAGCTCAGAGCCGGTTTTTTGTCCACGGGGCCTGTGGGTGGGGGCGGTGGACAACCCGGCCTCACTGTGGAGAACGGAAAGTTCTGCACATCCCGTGCACAGGGGAGGCCGACTTCTCCCCAGACGCGTCCCCAGGTTTGAGCTCCTTTCCCACAGCCCCCGTCGGCAGCTCGATGTGACGGCTTTCACTCGGGCCGGTGAGAAGGCGCGTCACGTTGCCGAACAGTGGACAGCCATGTGGAGAAGCTGCCGATCACTGGGGACAACCGGCCGCAGCCTGTGGGAAGCCCGTGGACAACTTGATGCACAGGCTGTGGATCATCTCGTCGTCCACAGTCTGTGGAGATCGTTCGTCCACGGATCCACAGGCAGGTGACCTGGGCAGACAGCTTCTCACCAGGGGCGGCTGTGGACGGGGTCGGGACAACTTTCCGGTCCCCAGCGTGTGGACGGGAAAAAGTCGCCGAATCTGTGGAGGAAGGCCGTAACCCGCGGTGGAAATCGAACAGGGCGCTCGGTCCGGTGTCAGGGGGCGGGGCTCGGAGGGGCATGGGATGGGCACCGGAAGCGCGCGGACCGGGCTTCCAGAGGTCCGAGGCAGGCTTCCGGAGGGCGAAGGTGGGCTTCCGGAGCCGAAGGTGGGCTTCCGGGGCCGGGGGCGGGCTTCGGAGGCCGGGGCGGGCTCCGGACGCATGAAGAAGGGCGCCCCCGGATCTCTCCAGGGGCGCCCTCAAGGGTGCGTGCGGGCCGTCAGCCGGCCTTGATGCGGTTGGTCAGCTCGGTGACCTGGTTGTAGATGGACCGGCGCTCGGCCATCAGATTGCGGATCTTCCGGTCGGCGTGCATCACCGTCGTGTGGTCGCGCCCGCCGAACAGCGCGCCGATCTTCGGCAGCGACAGGTCCGTCAGCTCACGGCAGAGGTACATGGCGATCTGCCGGGCCGTCACCAGCGCCCGGCCGCGCGAGGTGCCGCACAGGTCCTCGACGGTGAGCCCGAAGTAGTCGGCGGTCGCGCCCATGATGGCCGTCGACGTGATCTCCGGGGCCGAGTCGTCGCCCCCGGGCATCAGGTCCTTGAGGACGATCTCCGTGAGCCCCAGGTCCACCGGCTGCCGGTTGAGCGACGCGAACGCCGTCACCCGGATCAGCGCCCCCTCCAGCTCGCGGATGTTGCGCGAGATCCGGGAGGCGATGAACTCCAGCACCTCCGGCGGGGCGTTGAGCTGCTCCTGCACCGCCTTCTTGCGCAGGATCGCGATGCGCGTCTCCAGCTCCGGCGGCTGGACGTCGGTGATCAGTCCCCACTCGAAACGGTTCCGCAGCCGGTCCTCCAGCGTCACCAGCTGCTTGGGCGGCCGGTCGGAGGACAGCACGATCTGCTTGTTGGCGTTGTGGAGCGTGTTGAACGTGTGGAAGAACTCCTCCTGCGTCGACTCCTTGTCCGCCAGGAACTGGATGTCGTCGACGAGCAGGATGTCCATCTCGCGGTAGCGCTTGCGGAAGCTGTCGCCCTTGCCGTCGCGGATGGAGTTGATGAACTCGTTGGTGAACTCCTCGGAGCTCACGTACCGCACGCGCGTCCCCGGGTAGAGGCTCCGCGCGTAGTGCCCGATGGCGTGCAGCAGATGCGTCTTGCCGAGGCCCGACTCCCCGTAGATGAACAGGGGGTTGTACGCCTTCGCCGGCGCCTCCGCGACGGCCACCGCGGCCGCGTGCGCGAAGCGGTTGGACGCGCCGATGACGAAGGTGTCGAAGAGGTACTTCGGGTTCAGCCGCGCGGTCGGCTCGCCGGGCCCCGTCGCCGGTGCCGGCTGCGCCGCCAGGGGGCCGGGGGCGCCGGTCGTCGGCAGATTCGGGCCCACCGGGCCGCCGCGGTGGACGTGCCCCGAGCCGTGCGGCGGCTCGGGCAGGTCGCGGCGGCGGTCGTCGCGCTGGTCGTAGTCGCCGCGGGACGCCTCGTAGTCGGAGCGCTGGTCGTAGGACGGGCGTTCCACAGGCTGGGGACGGTAGTCCTGGGAGGACGGGCCGCCGTAGGAGTCCGAGCCGTACGAGTCCTGGGTGCCGTACGGATCCTGCCCGTACGCGTCCTGCTGCGGGGAGCCGTAGGCGTCCTGGGACGGCGAGGCGTACGGGTCGCGGTCGGGAAAGCCGAGCCGCTGCTGCTGCCAGCCGTAGTCGTCCTGGGAGGGACGCGGCCAGGAGCCGGGCTCGGGACGCTGGTACTCCGACGGGTAGGCGGGGCGCGCCGACGGCATCTGGTCGTCCGGCCGGCCCTGCTGCTGGTCGCCGCCGCGACGGCGGTCGTACCCGCCGTACGGCTCACGGTCCTGGTAGGACTCGCGCTCCTGGTACGGCTCACGCTCCTGGCGGTCGCGGTGGTCCGGACGCTCGCGGTGGTCCTGCCGCTCCGGGTGCACGGAGGGCAGCTCCGGCTCCTCGTAGCGCGGCTGCGGCCGGGGAGCGGGCGGGGGCGTGGCCGGCGGCTCGCCGGCGGTCTCGTCGACCGTGATCGCGATGCGGATCGGGCGGCCGCACTCGCGGCTCAGGCTCTCGCTGACCACCGGGGCCAGACGGCCCTCGAGCACGCCCTTGGCGAACTCGTTGGGCACGGCGAGCAGTGCGGTGTCGGCGACCAGGGCCAACGGCTGGCAGCGCCGGATCCAGTGTTCGTCCTTGCTCTCGACACCTTGCCCGCGGCCCTCACCGAGCAGTTGCTCCAGTACGCGTGGCCACACTGCGGCAAGATCGGCAGGTACGTCAGCCACAGGGCACGCTCTCTCACAGGTCCCTCGATCGTGTGATGCGGGGGACGGGTCGGGATGTAAATCGGGTGGTGAAGGGTCAAGGGAACGAATCGGAGTCCAGTCACGGTAGTCAGCGCGACCGGTACGGTTCAAGTTGTTGTCCCCAGGCTGTGGACAAGTGTCCCCCGGCGCCCGCCGGTTTGACCGAATGGCGCAGCCGCGCGTACCGTAGCCAAGTCGAGTTGTCGATGGCTGCTGCCGCCTGCCTCCGATGGGCACAGATCGCGCACAATTGATCGGTCAGCGGTGCACTCGGGCGTAACGCGAGCTACTCGTGGGCGCACGGTGACAGCCAGGACGGCACCCCGCAAACACCGATTCTTTCTGGAGCCCCCGAGTGAGCAAGCGCACCTTCCAGCCGAACAACCGTCGTCGCGCCAAGACCCACGGCTTCCGGCTGCGTATGCGCACCCGTGCCGGCCGCGCGATTCTCGCGTCCCGCCGCAGCAAGGGTCGCGCCCGTCTGTCCGCCTGATCCCGATCAGGTCATGACGTCGTGCTGCCCACCGACAACCGGCTGAGGCGGCGCGAGGACTTCGCGACCGCGGTACGACGAGGACGCCGGGCCGGGCGCCAGCACCTCGTCGTCCATCTTCGTAGCGGTGCAACGGACCCGCATGCGCCTGGGGAGAGCGCTCCCCCGACGCGTGCGGGTTTCGTCGTGAGCAAGGCCGTGGGCGGAGCAGTGGTGCGCAACAAGGTGAAGCGGAGGCTTCGCCATCTGATGCGCGAGCGAGTCGACCAGCTGCCCCCCGGTAGCCTGGTAGTGGTACGAGCGCTGCCCCCCGCGGGCGACGCCGACCACGCACAGCTGGCCCGAGACCTGGACGCCGCTCTGCAGCGGCTGCTGGGAGGGGGCGCGCGATGAAGTACCCGCTGCTGGCACTGATCAAGCTCTACCAGTGGACGATCAGTCCGCTGCTGGGCCCGGTGTGCAAGTACTACCCGTCGTGCTCCCACTACGGCTACACGGCCATCGACCGGCACGGTGCCGTCAAGGGAACAGCACTCACGGCCTGGCGCATCCTGCGGTGCAATCCGTGGTCGCTCGGCGGTGTGGACCATGTCCCGCCGCGCAAGCGCCCGCGGTGGCACGAAATGCTGCGTAACGCCTGGCGTGCACGCAAGGGCGGGACCTCCGCCGCCGAACCGGCCACCGAGGGACAGGCTTCTCCCACAAGTCCTACGAGTCCGTCGGGCCCGGCCGCTGAGACCTCGTCCCATGCCCAAGGAGCATGATTAGTGGACACGATTGCCAGCCTCTTCAGCTTCATCACGACACCTGTCTCCTGGGTCATCGTCCAGTTCCACAGCGTGTACGGCTCCCTCTTCGGGCCTGACACGGGATGGGCCTGGGGCCTGTCCATCGTGTCCCTGGTGATTCTCATCCGCATCTGCCTGATCCCGCTCTTCGTGAAGCAGATCAAGGCGACGCGCGCCATGCAGACGCTCCAGCCGGAGATGAAGAAGATCCAGGAGCGCTACAAGAACGACAAGCAGCGCCAGTCCGAAGAGATGATGAAGCTCTACAAGGAGACGGGCACCAACCCGCTCTCCTCGTGTCTTCCCATCCTGGCGCAGTCTCCCTTCTTCTTCGCCCTCTACCACGTCCTCAACAGCATCGCGTCGAACGACACCATCGGCGTGATCAACGAGCGACTGCTGGAGAGCGCCCAGAAGGCCCACATCTTCGGTGCCCCGCTCGCGGCCAAGTTCACGGACAGCCCCGAGAAGGTCGAGGCGCTCAACTCGTCGCTGACCGACGTGCGCGTCGTCACGGCGATCATGATCGTCCTGATGTCGCTGTCGCAGTTCTACACGCAGCGCCAGCTGATGACGAAGAACGTCGACACCACGGTGAAGACGCCGTTCATGCAGCAGCAGAAGATGCTGATGTACGTCTTCCCCGTCATCTTCGCCGTCTTCGGCATCAACTTCCCCGTCGGTGTCCTCGTCTACTGGCTGACCACCAACGTGTGGACCATGGGCCAGCAGATGTACGTCATCCACAACAACCCGACCCCGGGTTCCAAGGCCCAGGCCGCCTACCTGGAGCGCCTCTCCAAGCACGTCGCCAAGCACGGCAAGACCCGCAACCGCCGGGAACGCGCCATCGTCAAGGCGATCGTCGCGAAGGGCCGCGACCGCAACGAGTACGAGCGCAAGTTCATCAACGGCCTGAACAAGGCGGGCCTCGCCGCCCAGACCGACGGCACCGTCGTCAAGAACGAGAACGGCGCCGCCGCCCAGGCCGAGGACGGCACGACGACCACCGCCGCCGCCCCCAAGCGGCAGCAGCCCAAGCGGCAGCCCAAGTCCAAGCGTCACTCCGGCGCGGCCAAGCCGGCGGGTGAACCCACCTCGCTGACCAAGGCCGACGACCCGCAGGACGCCAAGCCGAGCGGCAGCAAGGGCAATGCCAAGCCGGCCGGCAACGGCTCCACGCGCAGCAGGGCCCAGTCCGGACAGCGCAAGGGCCCGCAGCGGCCCAAGTCCCCGTCGAAGAAGTAAGAAGGAGTCCATCCCGTGACGGAAGGCACCACCGCGGCCGCTGCCGAGGGCGCAGACACCCTGACCCGCCTCGAGCAGGAGGGCGAGATCGCGGCGGACTACCTGGAGGGTCTGCTCGACATCGCCGATCTCGACGGCGACATCGACATGGACGTCGAGGCCGACCGCGCCTCTGTCTCGATCATCAGTGACACGGGCACCCGCGATCTGCAGAAGCTCGTGGGCCGTGACGGCGAGGTGCTGGAGGCTCTCCAGGAGCTCACGCGCCTCGCGGTCCACCGGGAGACCGGCGACCGCAGCCGCCTGATGCTCGACATCGCCGGCTACCGCGCCCGCAAGCGCACCGAGCTCGCCGACCTCGGAGCCAAGGCCGCGGCCGAGGCCAAGAGCAGCGGACAGGCCGTGCGGCTGGACCCGATGACCCCGTTCGAGCGCAAGGTCGTGCACGACGCGGTCAAGGCGGCCGGCCTGCGCAGCGAGTCCGAGGGCGAGGAGCCGCAGCGCTTCGTCGTCGTGCTTCCCGCCTGATCGGCTCCACCGTTCCACCGGCCCCGTCTGTTGCGCAGGCGGGGCCGCTCTTTGTCAGCCTGGTAGTTCTGGTTCTGGTGTCGGCGCCCCGCGCCGGCACGGTACGGAAGGACGGTCCCCCGTGACGGAGGCAGCGGAGCTTCCCCCCGCGCCCGAGCAGGCCCGTGAGGTGTTCGGCGAACGCTTCGCGGACGCGGTCCGCTACGCCGAGCTGCTCGCCGAGGCGGGCGTGCAGCGCGGTCTGATCGGACCACGCGAGGTGCCCCGCCTGTGGGAGCGGCATCTGCTGAACTGCGCGGTGCTCTCGGAGGTCGTGCCCGAGGGCGTCACCGTGTGCGACGTCGGCTCTGGTGCCGGTCTGCCGGGCATCCCGCTGGCGCTGGTCCGGGAGGACCTGAAGATTACTCTGCTGGAGCCGCTGCTCCGCCGCACCAACTTCCTGACCGAGGTCGTGGAGCTGCTCGGCCTGGACCATGTGACCGTGGTCCGGGGACGCGCCGAGGAGGTCATGGGCAAGCTGCCCCCGGTGCATGTGGTGACCGCCCGGGCCGTGGCGCCGCTCGACCGTCTGGCCACGTGGGGCATCCCCCTGCTGCGGCCGTACGGGGAGATGCTCGCGCTCAAGGGAGACACTGCGGAGGAGGAACTGAAGAGCGCCTCCACCGCCCTGAGCAAGCTCGGCGCCGTGACCACGTCGATCGTGCACGTCGGCGAGGGCGTCGTGGATCCGCTGTCCACGGTGGTGCGGGTCGAGGTCGGGGAGAGCCCCGGCGGTGTGCGCTTCGCCGCCAAGCGCGCCAAGGCTGCCCGCACTGGACGTGCCCGACGCCGACGCGGATAGCCGTATCCCCTCGCCATGGAGTGCGAGGGGTCTCGCGGGGCGGAGACGTACCTCGGGACAACGCGCCCGGTCCTCGGGGCCGGGCGTACTCCACACAAGCTGCCTCACCCACACATGCCGGAGTGTCGCGGCAGCACCGCCTCCGCCGCTGTGCATCGTGTTTCACGTGAAACGTCGCTCACTGCTGCACGGCATCATCAGTCGGGGCCGCGCTGCGGCCGAACCTCGTGAACGGAAGCCCCTGGGCTCCCTCGGCGAGAGCTCCGCTCCACGCGAGTCACCTCCCCCCTCACGGGGCACGGAGATGTCCACAGAGGTGGATTTCTCCACAGAACGTCAGGCCTCACTGGTTCGCGACCCCGAAGGCATGGGAGGCTCTGTTCATTGCGAGCCTGAAGTCGAGGAGAGTGAATCCTTGCGGTCCGACGCCAACATCGCGGGACCGATGACCGATCCGGTCCCCGGTCCCCGTACCGAATCGATGGGGGCGGATGTTTCACGTGAAACACCGCCTCCGATGGACGACACTCCCATCGGTCGCGCTGCCCAACTGGCGGTGGAGGCTCTGGGCCGTGCCGGTGAGGGGCTGCCGCGACCCGAGCAGACCCGCGTCATTGTGGTCGCCAACCAGAAGGGCGGAGTCGGGAAGACGACGACCACCGTCAACCTGGCCGCCTCGCTCGCTCTGCACGGTGCCCGCGTCCTGGTGATCGACCTCGACCCGCAGGGCAACGCGTCCACCGCCCTGGGGATCGACCACCACGCCGAGGTGCCGTCCATCTACGACGTACTGGTGGAGAGCAAGCCTCTGTCAGACGTCGTCCAGCCCGTCCCCGATGTCGAGGGTCTCTTCTGTGCCCCCGCCACCATCGATCTCGCCGGTGCGGAGATCGAGCTGGTGTCACTGGTGGCGCGGGAGAGCCGACTGCAGCGGGCCATCCAGGCCTACGAGCAGCCGCTGGACTACATCCTCATCGACTGCCCGCCGTCGCTCGGCCTCCTCACGGTCAACGCCTTGGTGGCCGGCCAGGAGGTGCTCATCCCGATCCAGTGCGAGTACTACGCGCTGGAGGGACTCGGGCAGCTGCTGCGCAACGTCGACCTCGTGCGGGGACACCTCAACCCCGCCCTGCACGTCTCGACGATCCTGCTCACCATGTACGACGGCCGGACGCGACTCGCCTCCCAGGTCGCCGAGGAGGTGCGCACCCACTTCGGCGACGAGGTCCTGCGCACCAGCATCCCCCGCTCCGTCCGTATCTCCGAGGCACCGAGCTACGGACAGACGGTGCTGACTTACGATCCTGGATCGAGCGGTGCTCTCTCGTACTTCGAGGCGGCACGCGAGATCGCGCTGAGGGGCGTCGGTGTCCGGTACGACGCGTCGCAGGCGCACATCGGCGCACAGCAGACTGATCCGAACATGGTGGAGGGCGTGCAGTGAGTGAGCGACGGAGGGGGCTGGGTCGTGGGCTCGGAGCACTGATCCCCGCTGCCCCGACAGAGAAGACGGTGCCGCCGGCCGCATTGGGCGGGACGGCCTCCCCGTCGCCCGCAGCGGTCCCCGTGCTGCCGAACGAGCGCGGAGTGGCTGCCGCCAAGGTCGCCACCTTGGCTTCCGTTTCACGTGAAACGGAGGACACGGCAGCGGCGAGCCCGTCGGTGCCGGCCGCGCCCGTGGGTGCGCACTTCGCGGAGATCCCCCTCGACGCCATCACGCCGAACCCGCGGCAGCCCCGCGAGGTCTTCGACGAGGACGCTCTGGGCGAGCTGATCACCTCCATCAAGGAGGTCGGCCTGCTCCAGCCCGTCGTCGTGCGCCAGGTGGGCGGCGGCCGCTACGAGCTCATCATGGGTGAGCGCCGGTGGCGTGCCTGCCGCGAGGCCGGCCTCGACGCCATCCCGGCCATCGTGCGCGCCACGGACGACGAGAAGCTTCTTTTGGACGCGCTGCTGGAGAACCTCCACCGGGCGCAGCTGAACCCGCTGGAAGAGGCCGCCGCCTACGACCAGCTGCTCAAGGACTTCAACTGCACGCACGACCAGCTGGCCGACCGCATCGGCCGGTCCCGGCCGCAGGTGTCCAACACCCTCCGTCTGCTGAAGCTGTCCCCGACCGTGCAGCGCCGTGTGGCTGCCGGAGTGCTGTCCGCCGGGCACGCCCGAGCCCTGCTCTCCGTCGAGGACTCCGAGGAGCAGGACCGGCTGGCCCACCGCATCGTGGCCGAGGGTCTTTCGGTGCGGGCCGTCGAAGAGATCGTGACCCTGATGGGCTCGCGGCCGCAGAAGGCTCAGCGCTCCAAGGGGCCGCGGGCGGGCGCCCGGGTGTCCCCGGCCCTGTCCGATCTGGCGACGCGACTCTCGGACCGCTTCGAGACGCGGGTGAAGGTCGACCTCGGCCAGAAGAAGGGCAAGATCACCGTCGAGTTCGCCTCGATGGAGGACCTGGAGCGCATCCTGGGCACCCTCGCCCCGGGAGAGGGCCCGGTGCTCCAGAAGAGCCTCGTGGATGAGGACGACACCGAGGAGACCGACTCCTGAGGAGCCGCTCCGCTCGGCCTGAGAGCCGCCAGGGCGGGCCGTGTCCGGTACCTACCGGAACACGGTCCGCCCTTTGCCTTGTGGCGGTATCGGGCGAATCGCTTCATGGATACGATGCGTTCGTATATGGCGCATCCACCCGGCAACACCTCTGAGAGCTAGGCAGGGGCCATGCGAATGACGAGCCGCACCGGACTGATGAGCGCGGGACTGGGGGTGGGCGTCGTCAGCGGCTTCCTCGGCAGCCTGCTCAGGGAACGGAGTGCTCTGACCGCCGCCCGTGTGGCAGCGGGCGAAGGAAGCGAGGAACAGCCTTCATGGGCCGTCGGCTCGTACCGCTCACGCTGGACAACCTTCCGGACCTCCCCCAGCGCTGCCGGTCGTGCGTCTTCTGGGAGCTCGACCCCGTCAGCGGCGAAGCAGCCGTAAGGGCGGGCACCGCGACGCTGGAGAAGGAGTCCTGGATCTCGGCGGTCCTGCTCGACTGGGGCTCCTGCGGACGTGTCGTCTATGTGGACGAGGTCCCCGTCGGCTACGTCCTCTACGCGCCCCCGGCCTATGTGCCGCGCTCCACGGCGTTTCCCACGAGCCCGGTGTCCCCCGACGCGGTCCAGCTCATCACCGCGTTCATCCTGCCCGACTATCAGGGACAGGGACTCGGTCGCGTGATGGTGCAGACAGTGGCCAAGGATCTGCTGCGGCGAGGCTTCAAGGCGATCGAAGCCTTCGGTGATGCTCGCTGGAAGGAGCCGGCCTGTGTGCTGCCCGCGGACCATCTTCTCGCCGTGGGCTTCAAGACGGTCCGCCAGCACCACGCCCACCCTCGGTTGCGTCTGGAACTGAGGTCGACACTCTCGTGGAAGGAAGACGTGGAGATGGCGCTCGACCGACTGCTGGGGGCCGTGCAGAAAGAGCCGGCGCTGCGGCCGCTCTGATTCCACTCACACGAATGGGCCGACCCAAGAGGGTCGGCCCATTCGTGTTTCACGTGAAACATGCACCGCCGTGGAAGCGGCTCACCACGTTTTACTCGGCGATGAAGTCCTCGAGGTCGCGGACGATCGCGGCCTTCGGCTTGGCTCCGACGATGGTCTTGGCGACCTCGCCACCCTGGTAGACGTTCAGGGTCGGGATGGACATGACGCCGTACTTGGCGGCTGTGCCCGGGTTCTCGTCGATGTTGAGCTTGACGACCTCGATCTTGTCTCCGTACTCGGCGGCGATGGCCTCGAGGGACGGAGCGATCTGACGGCACGGACCGCACCAGGCGGCCCAGAAGTCCACCAGAACAGGCTTGTCGTTCTTGAGGACGTCCTGCTCGAAGGAGTCGTCGGTCACGTTCTTCAGGGTGCCGGCCACAGCGGGCTCCTTAATCGTTGGTGCGTGGGGAGAGGGGGTCAGACAGTGGTCTTCTCGGGCTCGGCCTTGTCCTCGTCGGCGAGAGCGGCGAGGAAGCGCTCCGCGTCGAGGGCCGCCGAGCAGCCGGTACCGGCCGCGGTGATCGCCTGGCGGTAGGTGTGGTCCACCACGTCACCGGCGGCGAAGACGCCCGTGATGTTGGTGCGCGTCGACGGCGCGTCGACCTTCAGGTAGCCCTCCTCGTCCAGCTCGAGCTGGCCCTTGAAGAGCTCGGTCCGCGGGTCGTGCCCGATCGCGATGAACAGACCGGTCGCCGCCAGGTCGGAGAGCTCACCCGTCTTGACGTTGCGCAGCTTCAGCCCCGAGAGCTTCTGGTCGCCCAGAATCTCAGCGACCTCGCTGTCCCAGACGAACGAGATCTTCGGGTCGGCAAAGGCGCGCTCCTGCATCGCCTTGGAGGCGCGCAGGGTGTCACGGCGGTGGACGATCGTCACCGACTTGGCGAAGCGCGACAGGAAGGTCGCCTCCTCCATGGCGGTGTCGCCGCCGCCGATGACGGCGATGTCCTGGTCCTTGAAGAAGAAGCCGTCACAGGTGGCGCACCACGAGACACCGCGGCCGGAGAGGGCGTCCTCGTTCGGCAGCCCGAGCTTGCGGTGCTGCGAACCGGTCGTCACGATCACTGCCTTGGCCTTGTGAACCGTGCCGGCGGTGTCCGTGACGGTCTTGATCTCACCGGTCAGATCGACGGCCACGACGTCGTCCGGGACGAGCTCGGCGCCGAAGCGCTCCGCCTGGCCCCGCATGTTGTCCATGAGCTCGGGGCCCATGATGCCGTCCTGAAAACCGGGGAAGTTCTCCACGTCGGTGGTGTTCATCAGCGCACCGCCGGCGGTGACAGCGCCCTCGAACACGAGGGGCTTCAGCGACGCACGGGCGGTGTAGAGCGCCGCCGTGTAGCCGGCGGGCCCCGAGCCGATGATGATCACGTTACGGACGTCGCTCACGGCTGAATTCCTCGTCTCTGGTCTGGCGTCGTTCGACCGGTGGGAGCTTCTTTCGGAACTCTCACCCCACCCAACGGATCCTAAGGGGCCCGCATTCCCGCCGTGCCCGGGCACGCGCGGACGGTGCTCCGGCGGGCACGCCGGGGCCACACACCGTACGGGATACCACGCAGGGCCAAGACCACGCGTGTGCGGTCAGCGCGCGTAGGAATGCTTCAGCAGCACCTTCGCTGTGGTGGACGGAGAGGTGTTCTCCACGCAGGTCGCGTCGACGATGTACGCGGTCACGCGCGTGACGTCGGAGGCGTCGGGCAGCACGACGAGCAGAGCGGCCTTGCCTTGATAGACGCCCTGCTCGGTGGCCAGCGCGGCATCGTTACGGCCGATGCCCTCCTGGACGCATTGCGGGACCTCGGGCTTCGTCAGCACCCTGGGGTTCGCGCCGGGGGAGTCCGACTCCATGCCGAAGGTGTGGGGGGAGCGGGCTCCCTTGTTCTGTTCGGGGCTGCGTGCGAGCAGATCGTCGACCTTCTTCTCCAGCTTGCCCTCGGAGAAGGTGTCCGCAGCGGTCGTCGTCCGATGCTCGTCATCGGGGCCTCCGCCGCCGTTCAGAGACGACAACACCACGGAACCGAGACCCAGTGCGGCAACGGCGAACGCCGCACCCAGGACGGCTCGGCGGCTCCTGCCCCGCATCCGCGGTTTGCGGCCCGGCCCCGTGGTCGAGGAGCGAGGGCGGCCCGTAGGTCGGTCGGAGGGAGGCGTCGATGTTTCACGTGAAACACGGAGCGGCTGGTCTTCGGCCGTCGCTGTTCCGACGGAGGCGGTGTCGTCCTCGCCCTCGGTCGCGGGTGCCGTGGCATGCAGGAGTGCCTCGGCGGCCAGCGCCGCGTCGATGCGCCCCGCGACGTCCGCCGGCATCCGCGGTGGACCCGGAACCGTGCCCAGCAGTCCGCGGATCTCCTCGAGCGAGGCGTGGACGTCGGCACAGAGCTCGCACCGCTCCAGATGCTCGCGAATGTCGTCCCTGCGGTCCGCCGGGAGGAGACCTTCAGTGAGGTCGGAGATCTCCGTGACGTCCGGGTGCTCCGCCTTGTCGGTCGTCGACGTCACGCTCGCCCACCTCCGCCCTTCACTGCAGCCGGGTCGTTCGGTCCTGTGTCGGGTGGGTCCGGTTGCCGTGGACCCGCTGCGGGTGGGACGGATGTCCCCCCTTTCCGGTTCCGTCCTCTGCCTCTGTGCTCCTCCTCACCGGTGCCTCCCGGGCGCAGGTGGGTGAGCAGGGGCAGGAGTCTCGCGCGGCCGCGGGCACACCGGCTCTTGACCGTGCCGGTGGGCACGTCGAGGATGCGGGCCGCCTCGGCGACCGGATAGCCCTGCATGTCCACCAGGACGAGGGCGGCCCGCTGGTCGGGCGGGAGGGTGCCCATGGCCTCGATCAGCTGCCGGTGCAGATCGTTGCGCTCCGCGGGGGCCGAGGCTGACTCGTGCGGCTCGAGGAGCTGCTCCAGACGCTCGGTGTCGTCGACCGGCGCTGTCTTCCGGGAGGCGGCCTTGCGGGCACGGTCCAGGCAGGCGTTCACCGTGATGCGGTGCAGCCACGTCGTGACGGCCGACTGGCCGCGGAAGGTGTGGGCGGCCCGGTAGGCGGAGACGAGGGCGTCCTGGACGGCGTCAGCGGCTTCCTCGCGGTCCCCCAGCGTCCGGAGGGCCACGGCCCAGAGCCGGTCGCGGTGCCGCCGCACGATCTCACCGAAGGCGTCGGCGTCGCCCTCGACGTGCCGGGTGAGCAGGTCGTGGTCGCTCACTCCGTCGTATGCGGCGCCGTCCGCCATCGGACCCCCTCCCTCGACGCGGCCGGCGTCAGCTGGTCACCTTGATGTCAGCGATCCGGCCACGCCACCGTCCGTCGTCGGCCTGCACGGGGAGCTCGGTCAGCCAGACCAGGAGGTAACGGGTCTTCACCGCGTCCTTCGGAGCGAGGGAGACGGTGGTGCCCGACCCCTCGGCGACCTTGTCGTACGAGTCGAAGGACGTCGGCCGGGACTGCGCGTCCCCGGGCGCGGCACGGAGTTCGACGGACGTGCTGCCGATGAAGGTGACGTTGACCTTTCCGACGTCCTGGCTCTTGCCGAGGTCGACGACGACGCCCACACCCGGCTTCAGCCGGCCGAAGTCGGAGCTCTCGTAGTAGCTGGTCTGCCAGTAGCTCGCCGGATCGCCGTCCAGGATCTTGGGCAGGTTCTCCGGGTATTCGGACCCGTCCTGGCCGAACGGGTCGAAGTCGTGCAGCTCCGAGATGGCGATCGGCTTGCCGCGCTCCGGCTTCGGGACGTTCTTCTCGTCGCCGTCGGTCGTCTGGGTGTTGGTGGTGTCGTCGGCCGTGCCGCCCTGGTCCATGAGGGCGTCAGCGAGCTGCCAACTGCCCAGCCCCAGAGCGGCGATCAGCAGGGCCGAGACAGCCCACTTCAGTGCCTTGCCCGTCCGGCTCTGCAGCGGAGGAGGCGGCACCGGTGTCGGCTGGGTGACGCGGGGAGAGGCGGCGGGGCGACCGTAGGAGCCCTGCTGGTACGTGGTGCGCTGGTAGTCCGGCGGGGCCGTGAAGGCGGGCTCCGGCGGGCGGATGCGGGGCATCTCGCCGATCGCCTTCACCAGCTCCTCGGGAGTGGTGCACGGCGACTCGTGGCGGGAGGCGGTGGCGCCGTCGTTGGCGAGGGCGCGCATGGCCAGTTCGGACAGGCCGCGGTGGACGCCGGCCCGGACCTGGTCGGGGGGGATCAGACCGATGTCCTTCGGCAGACCTGACATGCCGTAGGCGTCGTTCTCGTACGGCCAGCGCTGGGTCAGCGCCGCGTACAGCAGGGCGCCGATCGACTCGGTGTCCGTGCGCTGCGGAGTGTCCGAGCCGGCCCCGCGCAGCGCCGCGTTGACGGCGAGGCCGCGGATGCGCCACTGGCCGGTCGAGGTGCGCAGGACCGCGTTGGGGTTGAGACGGAGATGGGCGAGGCCCTCACGGTGGGCCGCCGCCATGGCGCTCGAGACCTGACTGACCATCTGGTAGGCGTCGTACACCTCCAGCGGACCGGAGGCGAGAAGGGTGGTCAGCTCGGTGGCGTCGGGCAGCCATTCGTGGACGACGTAGACGAGGTCGTTCTCCTCGACGGCGTCGAGGACCTGGACGAAGCGCGGGTCGCCCAGAAGGGCCGACGAGCGGGCCGCCGCCAGCACGGACCGGGCGCGCGAGTGGTCCGCGGGGAGGACGTGCACGCCGACGGCACGGCGGAGCTTCTCGTCCACGGCACGCCAACTGCTGAACCCGTCCAGACGGGTGACGCACTCCTCGAGGCGGTAGCGTCTGGCCAGCTTGTGGCCGCTGTGCAGCTCCGGTGGCGAGGTCGTCGCGGGACCCTCGGTCCCGGTGCTCTCCTGTGCCTCGTCGTTGTCCGTGTCCTGCTCCCGGTTCTTGGCCACCCCGTCGGCCGTGGACTGGTCCGCCTCCGCGGTCAGCGGCTGCTCGCCGCTGTTGTCTGCCACGTCGACGGCAGCTGTGCTCCGTTCCGCCACCGTCGTTCCCTGCCTCCCCATCCGTTGCGCGTCGGCCCGGCGTCCGTCGCGCGCAGTCCGACGCCGAACCCAATTGTGCCCACAGTCCGCCGCTATGCACGACACGCGGGGGCCGGTGATGGTTGTGCGCCTACCCCCTGCCTCAGCGTCCCAGGCGTCCCCGGACCATACCGACCAACGAGTTGACCTCGTCGATGCGCATCCGGCGCGCGGCGACGTAGAAGACGCCCAGCAGGACGGCCCCGCCGCCGAGCAGCGCGGCGAACGAGCCGAGGACTCCCTGGCCCAGCACCTTGCTGATGCCGTAGCAGGCCGCGCCGCTGAGCAGGGCGGCCGGGACGGAGGCGATGCACAGGCGGGCGTAGGTCCGCAGCACCCGTGCGCCGTCCAGGTCGCCGCCCAGCCGCTTGCGCAGCCGGCGCCACGCGACACCGACGCCGAGGGCGTAGGCGATGCCGTAGGAGGCGGCCATGCCGACGACGGCCCAGCGGGCCGGCAGCACCAGGAAGCAGACGCCGGCGGCGATCGCGTTCGCGGCGGCCACGATGACCGTGTTGTAGAAGGGGGTCCGGGTGTCCTCGTAGGCGTAGAAGGCGCGCAGGACCACGTACTGCACGGAGTAGGGGATCAGGCCGAGGCCGAACGCCATCAGCATGTAGCCCATGTTGGTGGCCTCGCTGGTGCCCGAGGACCCGAAGATCAGGGTGCACATCGGGATGCCGAGCGCGAGGAAACCGAAGGCGATGGGCACGATCGCGACGGCGGTGGTCCGCAGCCCCTGGGAGATGTCGTCGCGGACGGCGCCCCCGTCGTCCTCCGCCGCCGAGCGGGAGATGCGCGGCAGCAGGGCGGCCATCAGGGAGACCGTGATGATGGCCTGCGGCAGACCCCAGATCAGCTGGGCATTGGCGTAGGCGGCGAAACCGGTGCCCTCGACGTCCGAGTCCAGGCCTGCCGCGGTGGACAGCTGGGTGACGACCAGCGCGCCCGCCTGGTTGGCGAGGACGAACAGGATGGTCCACTTGGCGAGCATCGCCGCCTTGCCGAGGCCGTGGCCCTTCCAGTCGAAGCGCAGCCGCATGCGGAAGCCGGTCTCCCGCAGGTACGGGATCATCGCGAGGGCCTGCACCACGAGGCCCAGCAGCACGCCGATGCCGAGGAGCCGCAGGCCCTCCGGCGGGATGTTCGAGACCTGCATCTTCGAGTCCGCGGCAGTGCCGTAGACCCAGATGAAAGTGCCGAGCGTGACGATGATGACGATGTTGTTCAGGACCGGGGTCCACATCATCGCGCCGAACCGGCCGCGCGCGTTGAGGATCTGACCCATCACCACGTGGACGCCCATGAAGAAGATCGAGGGCAGGAAGTACCGGGTGAAGGTGACGGCGACCTCGTTGGCCGCGGGGTCCGAGGCGACGGGGTTCGACAGCGCGCGCACCAGCAGGGGGGCAGCCAGCCAGGCTGCCGCGGTGAGCAGCGCCAGCGCCACCATCACCAGCGTCAGCAGCCGGTTGGCGTAGGCCTCGCCGCCGTCGTCGTCGTCCTTCATGGCGCGCACGAGCTGCGGCACGAACACCGAGTTGAGGCCGCCGCCGACGGTGAGGATGTAGATCATCGTCGGCAGCTGGTAGGCGACCTGGAAGGAGTCACCGAGCAGGCCGAGGCCCAGGGCCGACACGATCAGCGCGGACCGGATGAAGCCCGTGAGACGGGACACCATCGTGCCCGCCGCCATCACGGCGCTGGACTTCAGCAGACCGCCGGCGCGGCCGCCTTTCTTCGGCGCGGGCGCGGGCGTGGCGGCGGGCTCCGGGGCCGCCGACTCCGCCGCTGGGGGCGGAGTGGCGCCCGCGTAGTGGCCGGGCGTCGGGGCGGCGGGCCCGGGCACCGGGGCGGCGGCGTACTGCTGCGGGCCGCCCGCCGGCTGTCCGGCGTGAGGCCCGCCCGAGGGACGGGCCTGGCCGCCGTGCTGGTCGGGGGAGGCGCCGCTCTGCTGCTGGTCGCGGAAGAGGTGCGCGAAGGCGTCCGGCTCGTGGCGCTGCTCCCCCGCCTGGCCGACGAGGTCGTCCACGCCGACGTACTGCGTGGTGCGCGGGTCGTCGCCGTACGGGAGGTGCTGGGTCGGGCCGTCGGGCTCCGGGGCGGGCGTCCGCGCCCACACCCGGGGGTCGGGCGCGTACGGCGACTGGGGCGGCTGCCCGTAGAGGGGCTGCTGCGGCTGCTGGGCGCCGGGCGGGGGCGGCGGGTGCGCCGACCGGTCGTAGAGCGCCTCCGCGACCGGGTCCTGGGCGTCGATGTCCCGCGCCCGGTAGGGGTCCTGGGCGTAGGCGTCCTGGACGTACGGGTCGGCGGGTGGCTGTGACGCCTGGTCGTGCCCGGGCGGCGGACCCCCGGCGGGGTCCGACTCGGGATGGCCCGAGTTGGCCGCGGCATCGCCGCGGTCACCGTCGTACGGCGCGTTCATGGTTACCCCACCTCATCGTCCCTGGCCCACCGGCCACGACCTTCTCAACGGTCCACTCTCTCACCCGTGCCGGACGGGTCGGCGCTTTCCGGAGCGGTGTCCGGGGCCGGGTCACTCGGCTGCTCCGGGGCGTCCCCCCGGGTGTCCGGTGCGGACTCCTCGGTAGGACGCTCCTCGGACGCTTCGGGGTTCTTCGCGCCGTCGCTGTCGGCGTCGGTGCCGGCGCCCGCCTCGTCCGCCGCGTCGTCCTGCTCCCGCTCCTCGGCCTGCCGGGCCGCGGCGCGCTTGCGCTGGGTGTACATCCGGAAGCCGGCCAGGACGAGCAGCAGCACACCGCCGCCGATGACCAGCATCACCGTCGCGGTGATCTCGGTGACCTTCACGTCGAACGTGACGGGCTGACCGTAGGGCCGTCCGTCCTGCGTGTACAGCTGGGCGACCACGGTGGCCCGGCCGTTGGCGTTGGCGTTGGTGGTGAACTTCACCGACTGGCTGTGGCCGCCGGAGACGGTGACGGGCTGCTCCTCGTAGGCGTTGCCGTCGATCTCCAGACGGGTCGGGTTGGTGGAGGTGAGCCGGAGCACCAGGTGCTCGACGCCCTGCACCAGGTTGTTCTGGACCGTCACGGGGATCGTGGCGCTGCGGCCCGAGAGCTTGGTCTCCGACTTCTCGATCAGCCGGACCTGGCCGATGAGGGTGTCCAGGTACGTCTCGACGCCGCTGCGGTAGATCGCGGCCTCGGCCGGCCGGCCGCGCCAGGACGCCGCCATGCCCCGGTTCAGGGCGCGGCCGAAGGGCGTCACCACGCGGGACTGGTCGGACAGGACCACCTTGAAGCGGTCGAGCTTGTCCTGCGTCCTGGCGATCTGCTCGAAGGCCGAGCGCGGGAGCTCCTGCTTGCGCAGCGACTTCGGGTACGCGGACGCCGGGGGCACCTCGGTGCCGGCTGCCGGGTCAGGCTTGGACTTCGCGGCCGCCGTGAGGTCCTGCGACTGCGACCAGGTGCTGTTCTGGAGAGCGCCGATGGCCTCGGCCATCGTCTGGGCCTGGGCGGCGGACGGGGTGCGCTGCGGGGCGACCACGACGCTGCGCGGACGGTCCGTCTGCAGGGCGAGGGTGAGGCTCTGGGCCAGGAAGCGCTGCACCGCCTGGGTGGAGGCGGAGGCCCTGGTCATGTCGCCGTCGAACACGGTGGACAGCCGCGCGTCCGCCACCACGGCCGTGGTGCCGCCGCCGATGGGGCGGGGCGCGGTCGGCGTGTAGGTCAGGTCACGGCCGCCTTCGAAGGTGTCGCCGCGGACGATCACCTTGTCGGCGCCGGCCGAGGTCGAGACCTTGATGATCGAGGGGTCCACGGCACCCTCGACGGGCCAGGCGTAGTCCGTGCTGGGCGCGACGTGGAGGATCGACTCGACGGTGCGGGCGGCGACGTCGGTCGCCTCCTTGAGGTGGCGCAGTGAACCCGTGACCGACGTGCCGTGGTGGGCGAGGGAGGCGAGGTCGGGGTCGCCGAACGGCAGCGCGACGACCTCCTTGTCCGCCACCGCCTTCTGCACCTCGGTGAGCCAGCGCTTGGCGACCTCCTGGTGGCCGCCGACGACGTTCTGGTCGTCCGTGTTCTCGCCGGGGATCTCGTAGCGGGTGGTCATCGCCTCGACGGAGGCGAGCAGGTCGGGGTCGATCACCCAGGTGACGTCGAGGTCCTTGCCGAGGGCCACCATCCGGTCCAGACGGCCGCCCGGGGAGATCTCCGCGGCGAGCTCGTCGTCGTGGAAGACGGGGGTCTGCTCCTCGTCGGAGCCGGTCTCCGCCGTCATGTGGACGGTGGACACCAGGGGCCACATGAAGGCCGTCTTCGTCTTGGTGTCCAGCTCGTCCGGCTGCCACGGCAGAAAGGTGTGGCGGACGCCGAGCGTCTGCTCCCAGGGCTGGTCGGAGGTCTCGCCGGTGAGGGTGACGGACAGGTCGTAGACGCCGTCCTGGCCCAGGTCCAGCTCGTCGGCCGGTACGGAGATCGTGTAGGGCTGCGAGACGCCGGGGGTGAGCTTGGAGAACTTCTCGGTGTATTTGTCGTCGATCTCCGCCCCGACGGGGCTGTCGACGTCACCGGAGTTCTTGGCGACCCGGTCGATGCTCGAGCGGGTGTCCAGCAGCGAGCCCACCCGCAGGCCGACGGAGGCGTCGGTGACGGCCTTCTTGCCCTTGTTGGTGACCGTCCCGGAGACGGTGACGGTGTCGCCCTCGGTGGGGGCGCCGGGTGTGAGGGAGTCCACGGACACAGCCACGGAGCCGTTGTCGGAGGCGGCCGGTGGCGCGGCCGGGGTCGCGGCCGCCGCGGGGGATCCCGCGGGCAGCTGGAGGAGTCCGGCGAGGAGGGGCGTCCCTGCAAGCACGGCACCGGTGCGCCGCAGCCAGCGGCGGGCAGGTGAGGGACTGGTCCCCTGGAAGTCTGCCGCCTCGGCCACGCGCTCGCCCGTCCCTTGTCGTCGTCAGTGGTCGTCGGAATGTGCGTCCAGGCATGGTAACGAGGTGCGAGGAGGGGAAGTGCCGCGGACCGGCGCCCAAGATCGAACTGCGCACGCCTTGTCCATGATCGCCACAGGTCCGTCCTGGCGTCTTTTCCGGGCGCTCGGGGCCGTGCGGGCCACGTACCCTCTTCTGTTGTGCCGAACGCCAACGAAGCAACCAGTGCCCTGAGCCAGGTGCAGGACCGCGCCGTGAGTGAACTGCTGCGGGTCGCCCCTGTCGCCGACGACCTAGCCCGCCGTTTCCAGGAGGCGGGGTTCTCACTCGCCCTGGTCGGCGGCTCGGTGCGGGACGCGCTGCTCGGCCGCCTCGGCAACGACCTGGACTTCACGACCGACGCCCGCCCGCAGGACGTCCTGAAGATCATGCGGCCCTGGGCGGACGCCGTCTGGGACGTCGGCATCGCCTTCGGAACGGTCGGCGCCCAGAAGGAGGCGCGGGTCGGGGACACCGACCGGAGTTTCCAGATCGAGGTGACCACCTACCGCTCCGAGGCGTACGACCGCACGTCGCGCAAGCCGGAGGTGTCCTACGGCGACTCCATCGAGGACGACCTCGTCCGTCGTGACTTCACTGTCAACGCGATGGCTGTCGCCCTCCCCGAGAAGAGGTTCATCGACCCTCACGGTGGTCTGAAGGACCTCGCCTCGCGCGTGCTGCGCACGCCGGGGACGCCCGAGGAGTCCTTCTCCGACGACCCGCTGCGGATGATGCGGGCCGCGCGCTTCGCCGCCCAGCTCGACTTCGAGGTGGCCCCTGAGGTCGTCGCGGCGATGAAGGACATGGCGGGACGCATCGAGATCGTCTCAGCTGAGCGGATCCGGGACGAGCTGAACAAGCTGATCCTCTCCCCGCACCCCCGTAAGGGCCTCACCCTGCTCGTGGACACCGGGATCGCCTCCTCCGTGCTGCCGGAGCTGCCGGCCCTGCACCTGGAACGTGACGAGCACCACCGGCACAAGGACGTCTACGAGCACACCCTGATCGTGCTGGAGCAGGCGATGGCCCTGGAGGAGGACGGACCCGACCTGACTCTCCGCCTCGCCGCCCTGCTGCACGACATCGGCAAGCCCCGCACCCGCCGCTTCGAGAAGGACGGCCGTGTCTCGTTCCACCACCACGAGGTGGTCGGGGCGAAGATGACCAAGAAGCGCATGACCGCGCTGAAGTACTCCAACGAGCTGGTGAAGGACGTCTCCCGGCTGGTCGAGCTGCATCTGCGGTTCCACGGCTATGGCACGGGAGAGTGGACGGACTCCGCCGTCCGCCGCTACGTCCGCGACGCGGGACCGCTGCTCAGCCGACTGCACAAGCTGACCCGCTCGGACTGCACCACGCGCAACCGCCGCAAGGCTGCCGCGCTCTCCCGCGCGTACGACGGTCTGGAGGAGCGGATCGCCCAGCTGCAGGAGAAGGAGGAGCTGGACTCCATCCGACCGGACCTCGACGGCAACCAGATCATGGAGATCCTGGGTATCAAGCCGGGCCCGGAGGTCGGTAAGGCGTACAAGCACCTGCTGGAGCTCCGGCTGGAGAACGGCCCGATGGAGCACGACGAAGCGCTGAACGCCCTCAAGGAGTGGTGGGCCGCACAGCAGGGCTGACAACGGGAACGGGGTCATGTTTCACGTGAAACATGACCCCGCACACGGTTCGGGGGCGGTGTTTCACGTGAAACACCGCCCCCGACGTCGTTCTTACTTGTCCTTGAGGCAGAGCAGGAAGCTCTTGCTGCCGTTGGTCTCCGTGTAGACGTACTCGAAGTCCTTGGCCTCGGCCTCGCACTTGCTCTGGGCGGTCAGGCCGGAGTAGTCGCCCTCGACCTTGGCCAGCACCTTGTACTGCGCCTTCGCGTCACCGCAGTCGACGACCTCGAGGTCCGGGTCGTTGTCGTCCGTGCTGCCACGGTGCATGCAGTCGCCCACGGCGGCCGCGGCGGCGTCGTCACGGCTGGCGATCCACCCGCCGATGGCCACACCCGCGACGATCAGAACGATCACGATGTTCTTGATCGTCTTGAAGCTGATCTTGCGGCCCTGAGGCTGCGGGGGCACGGGGGCTCCCGGCGGCGGGAAACCGGGCTGACCGGCCTGCTGCGGGAAGGGGGCCTGGCCCTGGGGCTGGCCGTAGGGCTGCTGCTGGCCCTGTGCGAACGGGTTGCCCTGGGGCGGCGGAGTGGTCACTTGGGGGTCCCCCTGTTACGTAGGCGCTTGACGCGAAAGGCGCGTCGATAAGACCCACGTAAGCTATCGGTCCGCACCGACAACTCTGTAGTCAGTTCTCGCTTCGTGGCACTGATGTGACACTTACTGGCGTTCAAACCGGGCCATAGCCACCGCTACTGCTCCGTAGATAACGGCGATTGTTACCACCAGCGTGACTGAACGTCCGTCAGACGGGAGCACCAGGGCGGCCACGGCCGCCGCTCCGACGAACGCCACGTTGAACAGCACGTCGTAGACCGAGAAGATCCGGCCGCGGAAGTCGTCCTCCACGGAGGCCTGGACGATGGTGTCCGTGGAGATCTTCGCGCCCTGGGTGGACAGGCCGAGGACGAACGCCCCCGCCAGCAACGGGCCGGTGGCGAACGGCAGGCCGAGCGCCGGCTCGAGCACGGCCGCCGCCGCGGCGCACGTGACGATCCACCGGCCGGGGCCCATCCGCCCCGCGGCCCACGGGGTCAGCACGGCCGCGGCGAAGAAGCCGGCGCCGGACGCCCCCAACGCCAGTCCGAGCAGCGCGAGTCCCTCGTCCGTGGTCGACGTGAGGTGGTACCGGCAGAGCATCAGCAGCATGACGAGCATCCCGCCGTAGCAGAAGCGCATGAGGAACATGGCCGTCAGCGCCCAGGCCGCGTCCCGGCGCGCGGGTGCCGCGAGATGACGTACGCCCGCCACGAGGTCGGCGAGCGTGCCGGAGAGGGCGGTGGACAGCCGGGGATGCACCAGCGCTCGCTCGGGGCCGAGCAGTTCCTTGGCGATACGCAGGGCCGACAGGGCCGCGCACAGGTAGAGGGCGGCGCCCACGAGCACCACGGCCGCGTCCGAGTCCGAGACGACCAGCCGGACCACGAAGGCCAGCCCGCCGCCCGCGGTCGCGGCGAGCGTCCCAGCGGTCGGGGACAGGGAGTTGGCGATGACGAGCCGCTCTGCGTCCACCACGCGGGGCAGTGCGGCGGACAGCCCCGCGAGGACGAAACGGTTGACGCCGGTGACGCACAGCGCGGCCACGAACAGGAGCCAGTCGGGGACCCGGACGAGGATCAGGAGGGCGGTCACCGACGCCATCAGGGCGCGCAGCAGGTTTCCGTAGAGGAACACCTGGCGGCGGCGCCAGCGGTCCAGCAGGACGCCGGCGAAGGGGCCGACCGCGGAGTACGGCAGGAGCAGGATGGCCATGGCCGAGGCGATGGCCGCGGCGGAGGTCTGCCGCTCGGGCGAGAAGACGACATAGGCGGCGAGCGCGACCTGGAAGACGCCGTCGGCGCCCTGGGAGAGCAACCGGACGGCGAGCAGGCGCCGGAAGCCTTGGAAGCGCAGCAGAACGCGCAGGTCACGGACGACGGCCATGGGGCACAGCCTCACATACGAAGGGGGTCTCCGGGACACACGACCCGGAGACCCCCGACTGCCCGCGGTGGTCGCGCTTAGCGCTCGACCTCGCCCTTGATGAACTTCCCGACGTTCTCACGGGCCTCGTCGTCGAAGTACTGCACCGGCGGCGACTTCATGAAGTACGAGGAGGCCGACAGGATGGGGCCACCGATGCCCCGGTCCTTGGCGATCTTCGCGGCGCGCAGGGCGTCGATGATGACACCGGCGGAGTTCGGGGAGTCCCAGACCTCGAGCTTGTACTCCAGGTTCAGCGGGACGTCACCGAAGGCGCGGCCCTCGAGGCGGACGTAGGCCCACTTGCGGTCGTCCAGCCAGGCGACGTAGTCGGACGGGCCGATGTGGACGTTCTTCTCGCCGAGCTCCCGGTCGGGGATCTGCGAGGTGACGGCCTGCGTCTTCGAGATCTTCTTCGACTCGAGGCGGTCGCGCTCGAGCATGTTCTTGAAGTCCATGTTGCCGCCGACGTTCAGCTGCATCGTGCGGTCCAGGATGACGCCCCGGTCCTCGAACAGCTTCGCCATGACGCGGTGCGTGATGGTGGCGCCGACCTGCGACTTGATGTCGTCGCCGACGATCGGGACACCCGCCTCGGTGAACTTGTCCGCCCACTCCTTGGTGCCGGCGATGAAGACGGGGAGGGCGTTGACGAAGGCGACCTTGGCGTCGATGGCGCACTGGGCGTAGAACTTCGCCGCGTCCTCGGAGCCGACGGGCAGGTAGCAGACGAGGACGTCGACCTGCTTGTCCTTGAGGACCTGCACGACGTCGGCCGGCTCCTCGGCGGACTCCTCGATGGTCTCGCGGTAGTACTTGCCGAGACCGTCGAGCGTGTGGCCGCGCTGGACCGTCACGCCGGTGCGGGGAACGTCGCAGATCTTGATGGTGTTGTTCTCGGAGGCGCCGATGGCGTCCGCGAGGTCGAGGCCGACCTTCTTGGCGTCCACGTCGAAGGCGGCGACGAACTCGACGTCACCGACGTGGTAGTCGCCGAACTGGACGTGCATCAGGCCCGGCACCTTGGCCGCCGCATCGGCGTCCTTGTAGTACTCGACTCCCTGCACCAGCGATGCGGCGCAGTTGCCCACGCCGACGATGGCTACGCGAACCGAACCCATTCCGGTTGCTCCCTGTGTGTACGAGTGAGGTCCTCGCGGACTCTCACGTGGCGGTGTCGCCGGGCGAATCCGGCCGGGGGTCGTCCCCGGACCGGGGCAGGTCGCCCGTCGCTCCAGATGTGGTGTCCTGCTGAGCGGGCCCCCCGGCGGCGGACCCCTTGAGGTCCCGGCCGGCCCGCTCGCTCTCGATGAGCTCGTTCAGCCAGCGCACTTCGCGCTCCACGGACTCCATCCCGTGGCGCTGGAGCTCAAGCGTGTAGTCGTCGAGGCGCTCCCGGGTCCGGGCCAGGGAGGCGCGCATCTTCTCGAGGCGCTCCTCCAGCCGGCTGCGGCGGCCCTCGAGCACGCGCATACGGACGTCGCGCGACGTCTGCCCGAAAAAGGCGAACCGCGCGGCGAACGTCTCGTCCTCGTACGCGTCCGGTCCCGTCTGGGCGAGCAGCTGTTCGAAGTGCTCCTTGCCCTCCGCCGTCAGGCGGTAGACGATCTTGGCGCGGCGCCCGGCCAGCGGTGCGGCGAGGGCGTCCTCGGTGGTGTTCCCCGGTTCCTCGATCAACCAGCCGTTGGCGAGCAGCGTCTTGAGGCAGGGATAGAGCGTCCCGTAGCTGAACGCACGGAACACACCCAGTGACGTATTGAGTCGCTTGCGCAGCTCGTACCCGTGCATCGGGGCCTCGCGGAGCAGGCCGAGTACGGCGAACTCGAGGATTCCGGAACGCCGGCTCATCGTCGCCTCCCCTCTGCCCCGGTCGTGCCCCGATGGGCTCGTGTGCGGCTCACGGCCGCCTTTATGTCGCGCTGATGTATCGACTCGATACATCACGACGATAGAACGACCTTCCGGGAGCGACAAGAGGGGGGAGAGTGAACGGGATCACATCACCGTTTCATTGCGAGCAAGTTGCCTGATTTGAGGTGAACTTCTGCGCCCGGGGGGTTTTGGCGGTGCGTAGTCTGTGCGCCATGCAGACCACCGGGAACCGAGTGACGACTGGGGGCGTCCTTGTCCCCGGTGCAGTACGGATGAATGCGCCGAGCGCCGCATCCGTACTTCGGGGGGACCGGAAACCAGCCGCCGTTTCCAGGCGCGCAGAGATGCGCCTGCCCGAGGAGTAGTCGTTCGATGAGCGAGCACCGTCGCAAACCGCCGCAGCCGCAGGGAGGCGGACGTGCCGCGGCCCGACGCGGCCAGTCCGGCTCGTCCTCCGGCCGCCGAGCGGCACCGCGAGGCGCCACCGGATCTCCGTCCGATTCCTATGGGTCGGGAACACGCGGTGCGGGGAGTGAGGCCCGCACCTACGGCAGCCGTGCCGAGGCACGACGCGCGGCACAGCGGGGAGGGTCCCGCCGCGCCGCCGGACCCGGGCGCGGACGTGGGCGCGCGGCCCCTCCGGCCAAGAAGAAGATCATCGACTATCCGCGCTACGACAAGGACGGCTGGCGACGCTGGCTGCCGTCCTGGAAGCTCGTGTCCGGCCTGTGCCTGGCCTTCTTCGGCGGCCTCGTCGCCGTGGCCGGGATCGGGTACGCGATGGTGAGCGTCCCCAGCGAGGAGAACGCCGCGGCGCGGTCCGAGAACAACGTCTACTACTGGGAAGACGGCACCCAGATGGTCGCCACCGGCAGCGGCCAGAACCGGCAGAACATCAGCTTCGACCGGATCCCCGAGGCCATGCGCTGGGCGGTGATCTCGGCCGAGAACAAGAGCTTCTACAAGGACTCGGGCATCGACCCCATGGGCATCGCCCGCGCGCTCGGCAACATGGCGACCGGTGGTGACACCCAGGGCGGGTCGACGATCACCCAGCAGTTCGTGAAGAACACCTACCTGACCCAGGAGCAGACGCTCTCCCGGAAGTTCAAGGAGATGTTCATCTCCATCAAGGTGGGCACCAAGCTCTCCAAGGACGAGATCCTCCAGGGCTACCTGAACACCTCCTACTACGGCCGCGGCGCCTACGGCATCCAGGCCGCCGCCCAGACGTACTACGGCAAGGACGCGGTCGACCTCACGCCCAGCGAGTGCGCCTTCCTCGCGGCCCTCCTCAAGGGCCCGACGTACTACGACCCGGCCGGCAACGAGAGCATCGACAGCTCGGCGAACGCCCGGGACAACCGGAAGCGGTCCGAGGAGCGCTGGGCCTGGATCCTCGAGCAGATGCACAAGGACGAGCACCTCTCGACCGCCGAGTACCAGGAGGCGATCAAGAGGTACCCGATGCCCCAGGGCCGCAAGGCCACCAAGGGCATGACCGGCCAGGTCAGCTACCTGGTCGACACGGCCAAGCGGTACGTCCTGAAGAACTCGGACATCTCCGAGGCGCAGTTCGACCAGGGCGGTTACCAGATCTACACGACCTTCGAGAAGGACAAGGTCGAGGCGCTGGCCAAGGCCGTGAAGAAGGTCGAGAAGGAGAACATCGACCCGAAGCGCGAGAAGGACCAGCACGTCCAGTTCGGCGCGGCCACGGTGAAGCCCAAGGACGGCGCCATCGTCGCCCTGTACGGCGGCCCCGGGTTCGAGAACGGCCACTTCGTCAACAACGCCGACACCTCCGGTGTCCCGGTCGGTTCGACGTGGAAGCCCTTCGTGCTCGCCGCGGCGATGCAGCACGGCACGTACAAGACCAACGGTGTGGGCGTCTCGCCGGCCAGTAAGTACAACGGCAACGACCACCTGAAGATCCTGAACAACGACGGCTCCTACGTCCTCAAGAAGGACAACACCCCGTTCTTCCAGGAGAACGAGAGCGACAAGCCGTGGGGCTACATCAGCCTGCGGAAGGCGATGGAGCAGTCGGTCAACACCCCGTTCGTGCAGCTGGGCATGGACGTGGGGATGAAGAAGGTGGCGGACGTCGCACAGAAGTCCGGCATCCTCAAGGACAGCTTCGCGGACCTCAACGCCTCGTTCGCGCTCGGTACGTCCACGCCCAGCGCGATCCGTATGGCGGACGCGTACGCGACGTTCGCGGCGTCGGGCAAGCAGGCCGAGCCGTACTCGGTGACCGAGGTCAAGTACCGGGGCTCGGAGCTGCCCAACTTCGAGAAGCCGCGGGTCAAGCAGGCGATGCCCGAGAAGGTGGCGAACAATGTCACCGACGTGCTCGAGAACGTGATCGAGAACGGTACGGCGCAGCATGCCAAGGAGCTCGGGCGCCGGGCGGCCGGCAAGACGGGTACCACGGACGAGAACAAGTCCGCCTGGTTCGTCGGCTACACCCAGCAGCTGTCGACCGCGGTCACGATGTTCCGTGAGGACCCCAAGAGCCACAAGCTGCTCTCCATGAACGGCACGGCGGGCAAGGACTCGATCCACGGTGGTGACATCCCCACCGAGGTGTGGACGGAGTTCATGAAGGTCGCGCTGAAGGGTGCGTCGGACCCCGGCTTCCCCAAGGCCGAGAAGATCGGCGAGGTCGCCGACGGGGTCGGCGCACCGTCGCCGACCCCGACCGAGACGGAGACCGAGGAGGCGACGCCGTCCGAGTCACCGACGCCGTCCGAGACGGTGACCACCCCGCCCCCGCCCACGGAGACCGAGACCTGTGGTCCCTTCGACTTCCGTTGCCGGGACGAGGAAGAGGACGACGGCGGGACCGGAAACGGCGGTGGTGACAACGGCGGCACCGACGGAGGCGCGAGTTCGTCGCCCGATCCCACCGAGAGCGAGGACCCCGGAGGTCCCCGGGGCGGCGGCAACGGCGGCCTGTTCGGAGGCTCCGGCGGCTGAGCCGTCACACCCGCCCGATGTGGGCGTTTCACGTGAAACATGGGCCGCCGTACCCGACGGGTACGGCGGCCCTCGCCGTATCACCGCACAGGTACGGCAGGATGTGCGGCATGCCCAGTGGAAAAACGACGAGCGTCCACGAGCCGGACCCGGTGCGGCCGACGGAGGAGGACCGGGTCGCAGCGGCCGGCAGCGAACTGATCGGGGGACCGATCGGCCGGCGTGCCCTGTTCGGCAGATCCTGGTGGACCCCGGTGCGGGTGATCGCGCTCGTGGCGATCAGTGTGTTCGCGCTCGGGCTGGTGCAGAAGGCGCCCTGTTACAACGGCGCCTGGTTCTTCGGCGCGAGTTCGCAGTACACGCACGCCTGCTACTCGGACATTCCGCACCTGTACCAGGGACGCGGCTTCGCCGACGGGCTGGTGCCGTACTTCGACCGGCTCCCGGGGGACATGGAGTACCTGGAGTACCCGGTCCTGACGGGCGTCTTCATGGAGGTCGCCGCGTGGCTCACCCCGGGCAGCGGCAGCATCCAGCACCAGGAGCAGTGGTACTGGATGGTCAACGCCGGGATGCTCATGGCGTGCGCGGCCGTCATCGCCGTGTGCGTGACGCGCACCCACGCCCGGCGGCCCTGGGACGGTCTGCTCGTCGCTCTCGCCCCTGCCTTCGCGCTGACCGCCACCATCAACTGGGACCTGCTGGCGGTCGCTCTGACGGCCGCCGCGATGCTGATGTGGTCGCGGGGCCGCGCCCTCGCCTTCGGCGTCCTGCTGGGCCTCGCCACGGCCGCCAAGCTCTATCCCGTACTGATCCTCGGACCTCTGCTCGTGCTGTGCTGGCGCGCGGGCCGGTGGAGGCAGTACTGCACGGCGCTCGGCGGAGCCGCCGTCGCCTGGATCGTCGTGAACGGGCCGGTGATGCTGTTCGCCTTCGACGGCTGGTCGAAGTTCTACACGTTCAGCCAGGAACGCGGCGTCGACTTCGGGTCCTTCTGGCTCATCCTGGCGCAGAACTCGGACGACCCGATCGCCACCGAGACGGTCAACACGCTCGCGACGCTGCTGATGCTGCTGTGCTGCGCGGGCGTGGCGGCCCTGACACTCACGGCGCCGCGCCGGCCGCGCTTCGCGCAGCTGGCCTTCCTGATCGTCGCGGCGTTCATCCTCACCAACAAGGTCTACTCGCCGCAGTACGTGCTGTGGCTGGTACCCCTCGCGGCGCTGGCCCGGCCCAAGTGGCGTGACTTCCTGATCTGGCAGGCCTGCGAGGTGACGTACTTCCTGGGCATCTGGATGTACCTCGCGTACACGACCAGCGGGGACGCCCACAAGGGCCTGCCCACCGACGGCTACCACTGGGCCATCGGCGCGCACCTGGCGGGGACGCTCTTCCTGTGCGTCATGGTCGTCCGCGACATCCTGATGCCGGATCGGGACCCGGTGCGCCGCTCCGGCGACGACGACCCCTCGGGTGGCGTGCTGGACGGCGCCGAGGACGTCTTCGTGCTCGGCCCCGCGGCGCGTCCCGCGCGCCACGCGGCCCACTTCGAGGCGCCTCAGGTCGACTGGGGCAGAACGCCGGCCGAGGGCGGTTCGCTCTGAGCGAACGGTCGGGAGGCGCCCGCGGACCACGCGAAGGGCCGTGCACGGAACGTCCGTGCACGGCCCTTCGCGATGGGTCCCGGAATTGTCTCAGCGGTCGACGAGCCGGTCGAACTGGGTCGTGGTGTGCCGCAGATGGGCCACCAACTCCTCGCCGACCTGGGGCTCCGGTGCGTCGGACGGCACGAACAGGATGGACACCTGCATGTGCGGCGGCTCGGCGAACCAGCGCTGCTTGCCGGCCCACACGAACGGCGAGAGGTTCCGGTTGACGGTCGCGAGGCCCGCCCGGGCGACCCCCTTGGCGCGCGGCATGACGCCGTGCAGGGCCTTGGGGGACTCCAGCCCCACCCCGTGGGACGTTCCGCCCGCCACGACCACCAGGTAGCCGTCCGAGGCGGCCTTCTGCTGCCGGTAGCCGAACCGGTCCCCCTTGGCGACCCGGGTGACGTCCAGGACCGCGCCGCGGTACTCGGTGGCCTCGTGGTCCCCCAGCCAGAGCCGGGTGCCGATCCGGGCGCGGAAACGGGTCTGCGGGAACTGCTGCTGGAGGCGGGCCAGCTCGTCGGCCTTGAGGTGGCTGACGAACATCGTGTGCAGCGGCAGACGGGCCGCCCGCAGCCGGTCCATCCAGCCGATGACCTCCTCGACGGCGTCGGAGCCGTCGGTGCGGTCCAGCGGGAGGTGGATGGCGAAGCCCTCCAGCCGGACGTTCTCTATCGCGGCGTGCAGCTGGGGCAGGTCCTGCTCGCTGATGCCGTGCCGCTTCATCGAGGACATCACCTCGATGACGACGCGGGCGCCGACCAGGCCGTAGACGCCGTCGACGGACGACACCGAGCGGATGACCCGGTCGGGCAGCGGCACCGGCTCCTCGCCCCGCCGGTACGGCGTCAGCACCAGCAGGTCACCGCCGAACCAGTCCTTGATCCGCGCGGCCTCGTACGTCGTGCCGACGGCCAGGACGTCCGTGCCCAGCCGTGTGGCCTCCTCGGCGAGACGCTCGTGGCCGAAGCCGTAGCCGTTGCCCTTGCAGACGGGGACGAGCCCCGGGAACTGCTCCTGCACGTGCTTGTGATGCGCCCGCCAGCGCGCGGTGTCGACGTAGAGCGTGAGCGCCATGGCCGGACCTGGAACCTTTCTCGTGGCTGCGGTGTAACAAAGGTATGGGAGGCGACGAAAGCCGTCAGGCTACGAAGACGGATACCGCGGCGAAGCGCGGATCAGCGGCGGGACATGTACATGTCGAGCGCCTTGTGGAGCAGCTTGTTGAGAGGGAAGTCCCACTCGCCGAGGTACTCGGCCGCCTGCCCGCCGGTGCCGACCTTGAACTGGATCAGGCCGAAGAGGTGGTCGGTCTCGTCCAGCGAGTCGGAGATGCCGCGGAGGTCGTAGACGGTGGCACCGAGCGCGTAGGCGTCGCGCAGCATGCGCCACTGCATCGCGTTCGAGGGGCGGACCTCACGGCCGATGTTGTCGGAGGCGCCGTAGGAGTACCAGACGTGCCCGCCGACGATCAGCATGGTCGCCGCGGACAGGTTCACGCCGTTGTGCCGCGCGAAGTACAGCCGCATGCGGTTGGGGTCCTCGGTGTTGAGGGCCGTCCACATCCGCTGGAAGTACGACAGCGGGCGCGGCCGGAAGTGGTCGCGCACAGCGGTGATCTCGTACAGCCGCTGCCACTCGGCCAGGTCCTCGTAGCCGCCCTGGACGACCTCGACGCCGGCCTTCTCGGCCTTCTTGATGTTGCGGCGCCACAGCTGGTTGAAGTTCTTGTGGACCTCTTCGAGCGAGCGGTTCGCCAGCGGCACCTGGTAGACGTAGCGCGGCTGGACGTCGCCGAAGCCGGCGCCGCCGTCCTCGCCCTGCTGCCAGCCCATGCGGCGCAGCTTGTCCGCGACCTCGAAGGCGCGGGGCTCGATGAAGTCGGCCTCCAGGTCACGCAGGCGCTTGACGTCCTGGTCCTGGATGCCCCGCTTGATGGTGGGAGCCTCCCAGCGGCGGATGATCACCGGCGGGCCCATCTTCACGGAGAAGGCGCCCTGCTGCTTCAGGTGGGCGAGCATCGGCTCGATCCACTCCTGGAGGTTCGGCGCGAACCAGTTGATGACCGGACCCTCGGGCAGGTAGGCGAGGTAGCGCTTGATCTTGGGCAGCTGCCGGTAGAGCACCAGACCCGCGCCGACCATCTCGCCGGTGCGGTCGTCGAACCAGCCGAGGCTCTCCGAGCGCCACTCCGCCTTGACGTCTGCCCAGGCCGGGACCTGCATGTGGCTCGCCGACGGCAGGCTCTGGATGTATGCCAGATGCTGCTCGCGACTGATGGTCCTCAGGGTCAGGCTCATTCGGGGCGCTCCTCGGGCTGGTGTGTCCCCATGGGTTCAGGGGCTCCGGCTCTCGCGCGAAGCCTACTGCGCCCCGGGTGCGGCCCGTCTGGGCGCACGGGACCTTCGCCCCGGCCGGCGGGCGGCCGGGGCAGTGGACGATGTGTGGAAGGGGCGGGTGGTGGCGGCGTCAGTCGACGACTCCGCCGAAGAGTCCGCCGTGCGCCATGCCCAGGAAGAAGCCGACCGCCGCCAGACCGAGGCCCAGGATCAGCCCGAAACGCTCGCGCGTCGTGACGGAGACCCACTGGCCGTACGCCCCGGTGAGGACGCCGATCAGGCCGGTCCAGGAGCTGAGCAGGTGCAGGTGATGGAACTGCGCCGAGATGAAGGCGGTGAGCCCCAGCACCAGGGTCACCGCGAGCAGGGTGTCCTGGAGCGGATGGGGCTTGCCGTCGGTGGCGAAGAGTCCGCCGGCGGTGTTGGGTCGCATTGCCTGTGCCATGGGCACCTCCTGCGAAGGGCGGCGCATCGTAGCGCCGTACACACCCGATGTGTCCAGATTGACGGTCCTCACGGCCGGATTTCAACCGGAAGCCGCTGTGCGGGTACTCTGTAGCGTCTGCACCGGTGTCTGTCCGGACAGATCCAGGCGGGAGCAGGAGAGGGTCACGACCCCTCCGTCCGGCCCGGAAGCCCGCCGCCCGACCCCGTTGTCAGTGGCGGCTGTTCTACTGACAGGCAACGTTGCGCAACGCATCACGACCCTCCTGCCACGGAACGACCGTGGCCGCTGAGTCCAAAGGAGGTGGGTTCCACATGCGTCACTACGAGGTGATGGTCATCCTCGACCCCGATCTCGAGGAGCGCTCTGTCTCCCCGCTGATCGAGAACTTCCTCTCTGTCGTCCGTGACGGCGGCGGAAAGGTCGAGAAGGTCGACACCTGGGGCCGTCGTCGTCTCTCGTACGAGATCAAGAAGAAGCCCGAGGGCATCTACTCGGTCATCGACCTGCAGGCCGAGCCTGCGGTCGTCAAGGAGCTCGACCGCCAGATGAACCTGAACGAGTCGGTCCTCCGGACCAAGGTCCTCCGTCCCGAGACCCACTGAGCTCCGCTCAGCTGATCCCGGGATCCGAGTAGCAGCACAAGCAGCCAGCAGCAAACCCGCCGAGAGGTTCCCCCATGGCAGGCGAGACCGTCATCACGGTCGTCGGCAATCTTGTCGACGACCCCGAGCTGCGCTTCACCCCGTCCGGTGCGGCCGTCGCGAAGTTCCGTGTCGCGTCGACCCCCCGCACCTTCGACCGCCAGACGAACGAGTGGAAGGACGGCGAGAGCCTGTTCCTGACCTGCTCCGTCTGGCGTCAGGCGGCGGAGAACGTCGCCGAGTCGCTCCAGCGAGGCATGCGCGTCATCGTGCAGGGCCGGCTGAAGCAGCGGTCCTACGAGGACCGTGAGGGCGTCAAGCGCACGGTCTACGAGCTGGACGTCGAGGAAGTCGGCGCCAGCCTGCGCAACGCCACGGCCAAGGTCACCAAGACCACCGGCCGCGGCGGCCAGGGCGGCTACGGCGGCGGTGGCGGCGGCGGCCAGCAGGGCGGCGGCTGGGGCGGCGGCCCCGGCGGCGGCCAGCAGGGCGGCGGCGCTCCTGCCGACGACCCGTGGGCGACCGGTGCTCCCGCCGGTGGCCAGCAGGGCGGTGGCGGCGGCTGGGGCGGTGGCTCCGGCGGCAGCGGCGGCTACTCGGACGAGCCCCCCTTCTAGGGCGGGCCGTACCCACACTTCTTGATCACACAGGAGAATCACCATGGCGAAGCCGCCTGTGCGCAAGCCGAAGAAGAAGGTCTGCGCATTCTGCAAGGACAAGGTCACGTACGTGGACTACAAGGACACGAACATGCTGCGGAAGTTCATTTCCGACCGCGGCAAGATCCGTGCCCGCCGCGTGACCGGTAACTGCACCCAGCACCAGCGTGACGTCGCCACGGCCGTGAAGAACAGCCGTGAGATGGCGCTGCTGCCCTACACGTCCACCGCGCGATAAGGGAAGGGTGACCCACTCATGAAGATCATCCTTACCCACGAGGTCTCCGGCCTCGGTGCCGCGGGCGACGTCGTCGACGTCAAGGACGGCTACGCTCGCAACTACCTGGTTCCGCGGAAGCTTGCTATCCGCTGGACCAAGGGTGGCGAGAAGGACGTCGAGCAGATCCGTCGTGCTCGCAAGATCCACGAGATCCACACCATCGAGCAGGCCAACCAGGTGAAGGCCCAGCTCGAGGGCGTCAAGGTCCGCCTGGCCGTCCGCTCCGGCGACGCCGGCCGTCTCTTCGGTTCCGTCACCCCGGCCGACATCGCTTCGGCGATCAAGGCTTCCGGTGGCCCCGAGGTCGACAAGCGCCGCATCGAGCTCGGTTCGCCGATCAAGACGCTGGGCGCCCACGAGACGTCGGTGCGTCTGCACCCCGAGGTTGCCGCCACGGTCAACATCGAGGTCGTCGCCGCCTGAAGGCAGCGCTCGCTGAAGCAGTGAGCATGGGGGCCGCATCCGTCAGGGTGCGGCCCCCATCGCTGTTCGTGCCAGGGGCCTCACGGGTAGCCGACCTGAGCGCGAGGTTCCACGTGAAGCGCGCTGTTCCGCATGAGGCGCGCTGTTTCACGTGAGGGCGGGCTGTTTCACGTGAAACGGTCAGCGCGCCGCGCCGGTCACGACCCAGCGGCCGGAGCGGGAACGCAGCCACAAGGTCAGCATCCGCACGGCCATCATCAGCGTCATCGTGGCCCACAGTGCGGTGAGCCCACCCCCGAGCACGGGCACCAGCAGGGCGGCCGGGGTGAAGACGGCGAGGGTCACGAGCATGGCCCAGGCCAGATACGGCCCGTCGCCCGCGCCCATCAGGACACCGTCCAGCACGAAGACGATGCCGCAGATCGGCTGGGACAGCGCCACGATGATCAGGGCAGGCAACGCCGCGTCCTTCACCGCGGAGTCGCTGGTGAAGAGCGGCAGGAACACCGGCCGTGCCAGGACGACCAGCACGCCCAGGACGACACCGACGGCCACGCCCCACTCGACCATGCGTCGGCACACGTCCCGTGCTCCCTGCGCGTCACCGGCTCCGAGATAGCGCCCGATGATGGCCTGTCCCGCGATGGCGATGGCGTCGAGGGCGAAGGCGAGCAGACTCCACAGGGAGAGGATGATCTGGTGGGCCGCGATGTCGGAGTCGCCCAGCCGGGCGGCGACCGCCGTCGCGATCAACAGGATCGCCCGCAGCGAGAGCGTCCTCACCAGGAGCGGTGCGCCTGCCTGGGCCGACGCCCGGATGCCGGCGGCGTCGGGTCGCAGGGAGGCCCCGTGCTGACGGGCGCCGCGCAGCACCACGGCCAGATAGACCGCGGCCATGCCGCACTGCGCGATCACGGTGCCCCAGGCCGACCCGGCGATACCGAGGCCGGCGCCGTAGACCAGGACGACGTTGAGGATGCCGTTGGCGACGAAGCCGGCGACCGCCACGTAGAGCGGGGTCCGGGTGTTCTGGAGTCCGCGGAGCACTCCGGTCGCCGCGAGCACGATCAGCATGGCCGGGATACCGAACGACGAGATCCGCAGGTAGGTGACGGCGTACGGGGCGGCGGTCTCGGAGGCGCCGAAAAGGTCCACGAGCGCGGGCGCCGTCGGGAGGACGACCGCCATGACGGCGGCGCCGAGCAGCAGGGCCAGCCAGATGCCGTCCATGCCCTGACGGATGGCGGCGGGGAGGTCGCCGGCGCCCACCCGCCGGGCGACGGCCGCCGTGGTGGCGTAGGCGAGGAAGACGAAGACGCTCACCGAGGTCACCAGGAGGGCCGACGCGACGCCGAGGCCGGCGAGCTGTGCCGTGCCGAGATGGCCGACGATGGCGCTGTCCGCCATCACGAACAGGGGCTCGGCGACGAGGGCGCCGAAGGCCGGGACGGCCAGCATGACGATCTCTCGGTCATGCCGGCGGCGGGCGGCGTTGGGGCGCGCGGGGGCCTGTGTCATGTGCACCAATCTAATCATCCACAGGTAAGAGATGCCAGCAGTTTACGACCCTTACTTTGTGGCTCAGGGTGTGGGGTTGCGTACACCTGTCGAACCGATTGTGATCCCCGTGGGAAAGTTTTTCTTCTACACAGCCGGTGGACGGCAAAGTGCCAGATCAGACGCCCCTTCACAGGGTGTTCACGGGCTTGTTCACAGCGCTGTCCACCGCCTCGTGCACAGGTTTCGCGGAGTTCTCCACAGCTCTGGGCCCGTCATCCACACGGCCTGTGGATAACCAGATTGGCTGACGGTGCCGACAGGCCTACGGTGGTCCGGCACCTGCTCCGTCCACCGGTTCTGGAAACGTCATAAAACCGGCGTGCGACAAGCGGAGTTGGGCCCCTTATTTGTCAGTGTCGTGCCGTAGAACTGAGGGGCACGGCGAGATCCGCTCCGGCGGACGGGAGGAGGTGGCTCGGTGAGCATTTCCGAGCCCTTGGACGACCCGTGGGCCGACAGCGGTCCCAGTGATCGTCTGCCCGCCTCCCGCCGTACGGGCGACCACGGCAGAGGCCGTGACGAGCAGCACGACCGCGGCCCGGACCGGGGCGTGTGGGACGAGGGAGGCTCCGCCTTCGAGCGGGTCCCGCCCCAGGACCTGGAGGCGGAGCAGTCCGTGCTGGGCGGCATGCTGCTGTCCAAGGACGCCATCGCCGACGTGGTCGAGATCCTCAAGGGCCACGACTTCTACAAGCCGGCCCACGAGACGGTCTACACCGCCATCCTCGACGTCTACGCCAAGGGTGAGCCGGCCGACCCGATCACCATCGCCGCCGAACTGACCAAGCGCGGCGAGATCAACAAGGTGGGCGGGGCGTCGTACCTGCACACCCTCGTGCAGACGGTGCCCACGGCGGCCAACGCCGCGTACTACGCGGAGATCGTGCACGAGCGGGCGGTGCTGCGCCGCCTGGTCGAGGCGGGCACCCGCATCACCCAGATGGGATACGCGGCCGACGACGACGTGGACGAGATCGTCAACCGCGCCCAGGCGGAGATCTACGCCGTCACCGAGCAGCGCACCAGCGAGGACTACCTGCCGCTCGGCGACATCATGGAGGGCGCCCTCGACGAGATCGAGGCGATCGGGTCGCGCAGCGGCGAGATGACGGGTGTGCCCACCGGGTTCACCGACTTCGACTCGCTCACCAACGGCCTGCACCCCGGTCAGATGATCGTCATCGCCGCGCGTCCCGCGATGGGCAAGTCGACGCTCGCGCTGGACTTCGCGCGGGCCGCCTCCATCAAGAACAACCTGCCCAGCGTCATCTTCTCGCTCGAGATGGGCCGCAACGAGATCGCGATGCGTCTGCTGTCCGCGGAGGCCCGCGTCGCCCTGCACCACATGCGGTCCGGCACGATGACCGACGAGGACTGGACCCGGCTGGCCCGGCGGATGCCGGACGTCTCGGCCGCCCCGCTCTACATCGACGACTCCCCGAACCTGTCGATGATGGAGATCCGCGCCAAGTGCCGGCGGCTGAAGCAGCGCAACGACCTGAAGCTGGTGGTCATCGACTACCTCCAGCTGATGCAGTCCGGCGGCTCCAAGCGGGCCGAGAGCCGTCAGCAGGAGGTCTCGGACATGTCCCGTAACCTCAAGCTGCTCGCCAAGGAGCTGGAGATCCCGGTCATCGCGCTGTCCCAGCTGAACCGTGGTCCCGAGCAGCGCACGGACAAGAAGCCGATGGTCTCCGACCTGCGTGAATCGGGCTCCATCGAGCAGGATGCCGACATGGTGATCCTGCTGCACCGCGAGGACGCGTACGAGAAGGAGTCTCCCCGCGCGGGCGAGGCCGACCTGATCGTCGCCAAGCACCGTAACGGCCCGACGGCCACGATCACGGTCGCCTTCCAGGGCCACTACTCGCGGTTCGTGGACATGGCGCAGACCTGAGGCGCCGCGACACACCCGGGCGTGTCGGCACGGCTCACCTGCTGAACTGGTGGCATGACGTCACCTCAGGAAGAACTGCTGCCCGGTACCCGGCGGGCGCTGCTGCACCGGGTCGCCGTCGCGCAGCGGGAAGGGCGGGCGCCGTCGCTCGTCGCGGCCGTCGTGCGGGACGGGAGGACCGTGTGGAGCGGGACCCGGACCTCGATGGAGGGCGAGGCCCCGGACGGCGATGTCCAGTACCGGATCGGTTCGATCACCAAGACCTTCACCGCCGTCCTGGTGCTGCGGCTGAGGGACGAAGGGCTGCTCGACCTCGCCGACCCGCTGGAGAGGCACCTGCCCGGCACCGGTGTGGGTGAGGTGACCGTCGTCGACCTGCTCGCCCACCGTGCCGGCCTGGCCGCCGAGACGCCCGGCCCCTGGTGGGAGCGAACCCCCGGTTCCCTGCGTCCCGACCTCGCCGACGTCCTGGGGGAGCGTCCCCTCATCCACCCCGTGGGGCGGCGCTTCCACTACTCGAACCCCGGCTACGCGCTCCTCGGCGCGCTGGTCGAGGAGCTGCGCGGGGCGCCGTGGGCGGACGTCCTACGGCGTGAGGTGCTGGAACCTCTGGGGCTGCACCGCACCACCGTCGAGCCTGTGGCGCCGCACGCGGGCGGCTGGGCCGTGCATCCGTGGGCCGACGTGATGCAGCCCGAGCCGCTGGAGAACCTGGGCGTGATGGCTCCCGCCGGGCAGTTGTGGTCCACCACCGGCGACCTGGCACGCTTCGCGGCCTTCCTGGCCGCGGGGGACGAGCGGGTGCTGAGCGCCGAGTCGGTGCGGGAGATGAGGACGCCGGCGGCGCCGGCCGAGGCGGCGGACGTGGCCGACGGTTACGCCTACGGTCTGGGGATGGAGCTGCGTCATCAGCACGGCAGGGCGCTCGTCGGGCACACCGGCTCGCTCCCGGGGTTCCTGGCCTGCCTGACGATGAGCCTCGCCGACGACGTCGGCGCGGTGGTTCTCGCCAACTGCACCTCCGGGCCGGCGCCCTTCACCGTCGCCGCGGACCTGGTGCGGATCGTCGCGGAGGCGGAACCTCGCATCCCCGCGCCCTGGCGGCCGCTCCGGAAGGCCGATTCCGCCGCGCTCGACCTGGTGGGCCAGTGGTACTGGGGGACGTACGCCTTCGGGTTGCGGCTGTCCGCCGACGGGCTGCTCGCGTTGGAGCCGCTCTCCGGAAAGGGGCGGCGTTCACGCTTCCGTCCGGACGGTGACGACGGCTGGGTGGGGCTCGAGGGCTACTACGCCGGGGAGGTACTGAAGCCCGTACGGCGCCCGGACGGCACGGTCAGCCACCTCGACCTCGGCTCCTTCGTGTTCACCCGGCAGCCGTACGAGGAGGGCGCTGCGGTACCCGGCGGCGTGGACGCCGACGGGTGGCGGGGTCTTTCGTAGACCCCGCGGGCGCCCGGACGTACACGTGCGGCCGTGTTTCACGTGAAACACGGCCGCTTCCTCACAGCGCCAGCTTGAAGCCCACGTGCGATGCCGTGAAGCCGAGCCGCTCGTAGAAGCGGTGGGCGTCGGTGCGGCTGTTGTCCGTTGTCAGCTGGACCAGTTGGCAGGCCTCGCGGCGGGAGGCGTCGATCGCCCACTCGATCAGCCGGGTGCCCAGACCGCCACCGCGTTCGTCCGCGTGGATGCGTACGCCCTCGATGACCGAGCGCGTGGCGCCGCGCCGGGACAGTCCTGGAATGATCGTGAGCTGAAGCGTCCCGACGACCCGCTCCTCCCGGACGGCGACGACAAGGTGCTGGTTCGGGTCGGTACGCAGCCGTTCCATCGCGGTCAGGTAGGGCGCGAGGTCGTCCGGAGACTCCCGCTGCGCGCCCAGGGGGTCGTCCGCCAGCATGGCGACGATCGCCGGTACGTCATCGGTGGTCGCGGGCCGTATCTCAAGATCTTCCATGCCCGCAGCCTAAGCGGGCACCGGCGCCTTCAGCGTCTCCACGGCGCGGACCAGGGGGGCGAGTTCGGGGTTCTTCGCCGCCTCGTCGAGCGCCTCGCGCAGCGCGGTGTCGTTGGTGGGCCGCGCCTCCTCCAGCAGCTCGAGGCCGGCCTCGGTGACGTCGGTGTAGATGCCGCGGCGGTCGGTGGGGCAGAGATACCGCTCCAGCAGGCCGCGGTCCTCGAGTCGCGTGACCAGCCGGGTGGTGGCGCTCTGGCTGAGCACGACTGCGTCGGCGACCTGCTTCATCTGCAGATGGCCGCCCTCACCGGTGTGCTGCCGGCTCAACACGTCGAGCAGGGAGTACTCCCGCACGCTCAGATCGTGCCGGGCCTGCAGTGCGCGCTCGATGTGGGCCTCGATCCTCCCGTGCAGCAGCGAGAGAGCGCACCAACCCTGGGAGAGGGCGGTGAGTGCGGGATCCGTGGCTGTCATGGGGTGGTTCCTCCGTCCAGCAGCGTCTGACTCCAGGGTAGACCACGGCCGCAATATCCAGCGCTTGCAAATATCCCGCGTCTGCAATTATTGTCTAGTCTCGTTAAGCGCTCCCGCAATCTCTGGAAGGTCTGTTCCCCCATGCCTCTCGCGCTTCTGGCCCTCGCGATCGGGGCCTTCGGGATCGGCACCACCGAATTCGTGATCATGGGCTTGCTGCCCGAGGTCGCGGGCGACTTCGGTGTCTCCATCCCCACCGCCGGTTACCTGGTGACCGGTTACGCCCTGGGTGTCATGTTCGGCGCCCCCCTGATGACCGTGCTCGGCACCAAGATCTCCCGGAAGCGCATGCTGATGCTGCTGATGGGCCTCTTCGTCGTCGGGAACCTGCTCTCGGCGCTGGCCCCCAGCTTCGGCCTCATGCTGACCGGACGGGTGGTCGCGTCCCTGGCTCACGGCGCTTTCTTCGGCATCGGCTCCGTCGTCGCCGCCGACCTGGTCGCCCCCGACAAGCGGGCCGGCGCCATCTCCCTGATGTTCACCGGTCTCACCGTCGCCAACGTCGTCGGTGTGCCGCTGGGCACCCTGGTCGGCCAGTCCCTCGGCTGGCGCGTCACCTTCGGCATCGTCGCCGCGCTCGGCGTGGTCGGCCTGCTGGGCGTCGCCAAGCTCGTGCCCGACATGCCCAAGCCCGAGGGCGTACGGCTGCGCCACGAGCTGGCCGCCCTGAAGAACGTGCAGGTCCTCCTCGCCATGGCGATGACCGTGCTCGGCTTCGGCGGCGTCTTCGCGGCGATCACGTACATCGCGCCGATGATGACGCACGTCGCGGGCTTCGCCGACGGCTCCGTCACCTGGCTGCTGGTGCTGTTCGGCCTCGGCATGGTCGGCGGCAACCTGGTCGGCGGCAAGTACGCCGACCGCGCCCTGATGCCGATGCTGTACGTGTCCCTCGGCGCGCTCGCCGCCGTCCTGGCGCTGTTCACCCTGACCGCCCACAACAAGATCGCCGCGGCCGTCACCATCGCCCTCGTCGGCGCACTCGGCTTCGCCACCGTCCCTCCGCTGCAGAAGCGGGTCCTGGACCACGCGCACGGCGCGCCCACCCTGGCCTCGGCGCTCAACATCGGCGCCTTCAACCTGGGCAACGCGCTGTCCGCCTGGCTGGGCGGCCTCGTGATCGCCGCCGGGCTCGGCTACACCGCCCCCAACTGGGTCGGCGCCGTCCTCGCCGCGGCAGCTTTGGCGCTCGCCGTCCTCTCGGCCGGCCTCGAGCGCCGCGAGCGGGCGGCCGGCACACCGGCCTCCGGCACGGTCCCCGCGGAGCGGCCGACCGTCGCCACGCACTGAACAGCGACGCCTCCAGGCGCGGGGCCAGGGCCGTCCCCGCGCCCGCCGGCCCCCCTCCCGTCCGTCACGACGGACACCGCACCCACCGCAAGGAGAACCACCTCATGACCACCACCGCCGTCGCCCCGCTGACCACCGCGGACGCCGAAGCCCTCGTCACCGCCGCGGTCGAGGCCGCCGAGAAGGCCGGCGTCACCGTCAGCGTCACCGTCCTCGACGCGGGCGGACACCTGCTCGCCTTCCGCCGGGACGACCGTGCCGTGCTGATCTCCGGCGAGACCAGCACGCGCAAGGCCTACACCGCGCTGCAGCTGAACGCCCCCACCGCCGACCTGGTGGACGCCGTGCAGCCCGGCGGCCTCTTCCACACCCTCCCCACCGCCCTCGACCGGCCGCTGCTCTTCATCGCCGGCGGCGTGCCCGTACGGCGTGACGGCCGGCTGATCGGCGCCGTCGGTGTCGGCGGCGGCGCCCCGGAGCAGGACCACGGCTTCGCCACGGCCGCCGTGGAGTCCCTCGCCTGACGTCGGACGGGCGCCACGCCCCGGACGTCGCACAGGACAGCCGTACAACGCACATCACGTGCCATACGGCGCACTACGAGGCGACGCCGGTCCCGCACCGCATGCGGGACCGGCGTCGCCGTCTGCCTGCCGTCAGGCGGCCGCCACCGTCACCGGGGCGAACCGCCGGCCCCAGTCCCCGGGGAGTTCCGTGATGCCGTGCGTCATGACGGCGTTGAACGCGACCGGCGCGAGGCCGTGCTCCTTCACCCAGTCGAGCAATGCGCCGTGACGGACGTCGATGTCGGTGCGCAGCGGCCGGTTGGTGTGGGCGGCCAGGGAGGCGATGAGAGCCTGGGCCGTCGCGGTGTCCCGGGCGATCAGCGGGCCCACGACGTGGGTGTGCATGTTGGGCCATGCGGCGGCGTAGCCGATGATCCGTCCGTCCTCCTCGGCCACCCGCAGCTGGTCCGCGAAGGCGGGCAGGCGGGTCACGATGTGGGTCCGGTCCAGGCCGAAGACCTCTTCGTCCAGCCGCAGGATCGCGGGGAGGTCGTCGGCGGTGGCCGTGCGGGTCAGGACGTCCGCCCGGCCGGACGGGACGAAGAGGCCGCGCACCATCTCGGCCTGCCCGGTGACCTTGAAACCGAGCTCCTCGTACAACGGCCGTCCGAGAGGCGTGGCGTGCAGGGTGAGGGGAGTCGTGCCCGCCTCTTCCAGCACATGGCGCATCAGCCGGCGCCCGAGGCCCTGCCGGGAGTGGCGCTCCGCGACGAGCACCATGCCCACGGCGGCCAGGGAGGGCTGCTCCCGGGGTCCGTACTCGGTGACGACGCAGGCAGCCGCCAGACCGCCGTCGGGGGCGTCGATGCCGTGACCGCGTCCGGCCGCGAGCAGGAGTCCCCACTTGTGCTCCTCCCGGGGCCACCCCCGGTCCTCGGACAGGTCGGCGCAGGCGGTGAGATCGCGGAGCGTCAGACGGCGGATGGGCAGGGCGTCGAGAGAAGGTGTCGGCACGCACGTCAGGCTGTCCGGCCGGAGCCTTCGGCGTCCACCTGTTTCCGCAGATGCGTACGTGCTTTTGGCCATCCCGTCCGGCCGGGATCAGCCCAGGTCGGAGGCGTGCAGGGCACGTACCCCTTCGATGTTGCCGTCGAGGTAGTGCCGCAGGGACAGCGGGACGAGGTGCACGGAGGCGATGCCGACCCGGGTGAACGGCACCCGCACGATCTCGTACTCGCCGGCGGGTTCCTCGACCTCCGGACCGTGCCGCAGGGACGGGTCCATGGACTCCAGACGACAGACGAAGAAGTGCTGCACCTTCACGCCGGTGGAGCCCTCGTCCTCGCCGATGTGCTCCACGGTGTCCACGAAGCACGGCACCACATCGGTGATCTTGGCGCCGAGCTCCTCGTACACCTCGCGGTGCAGGGCATGGACGACGGTCGCGTCCTCCGGCTCGACCCCGCCGCCGGGGGTGACCCAGTACGGGTCCACACCGGGTTTGGTGCGCTTGATCAGGATCAGGTGATCGCCGTCCAGCAGAACGGCTCGGGCGGTGCGCTTGACCACGGGTCGGACGGTCATGGGGGAAATGTGGCCCAGCTGGTTCCACGTGAAACATCGCCGGACGCCCTTGCTCCGGCCGCGTGGACACCGTGCCGCCGGCACCCCTGTCAGCACCAGTCGGCGGCCGCCCGCTCCAGCCATTCATGGGCCCGTGCGATGTGCGGCATCGCCAGCGTGCCGGTGCGGACGGCCAGGAAATAGGTGCGCAGCGGAGGCACCGTGGGCTCGTACAGGGCCAGGACGTCGCCGCGCTCCAGCGCGCCCGCGCAGAGGTAGCGCGGCAGCACGGCGAGGCCCGCCCCCGCCGTGGCACACGCCAGCACCGCGCGCAGGTCCGGGACGATCACCGTGCCCGGACACACCGGACGGGAGTCGAACACGGCGGCCCAGTAGCGGGAGACGAAAGGCAGTGACTCGTGCACCTCCACGACCGGGACCCGCTCGAGGGCGGCCGGGCCGGCCCGGCGGAGCGCCGCCACGCCGATCCGCCTGGTCCAGCCGGGCGCGGCGACCAGGACGTGCTCCTCGTCGCAGAGCGCCGTCGCCGAGAGCAGCGCGCCACGTGGACGGACGGTGCTGATGGCCAGGTCGTGGTGGCCGGCGGCGAGCCCTTCGAGGACCTCGTCCGCCGTGCCGAAGGAGGCGCGGAGCGCGAAGCCGTGGCCGTCCTCGCCGGTCAGCTCCGTCAGCGCGGGCAGCGCCCGCTCGGCGGTGAACTCGGGCGGCCCGGCCAGATGCAAGGTGCGTAAGGAGGAGTCCTCCTCCAGCCGGGACTCGGCTATCTCCACCAGCGCGTCCAGGTGCGGAGCCGCTTTGTGGGCGAGTTCGTCGCCGATCGTCGTCGGCGTCACCCCGCGCGCCTGCCGCAGGAACAGAGGCCGTCCGACCTGCCGCTCCAGGGTCCTGATCTGTGAGGTGACCGCCGGCTGCGAGAGCCCCAGCAGGGCCGCCGCGCGCGTGAAGGAACCGGCCCGGTGCACGGTCACGAAGGTCCGCAGCAAGGCCAGATCCACGGCACGCACCCTCCCTCGTCGGCCCGCCGCGGACCGGACGGGACCAACTATAAATTTGTCGATAGGTCGCTGTCGCTACGGTGATTGGACACTGACAGTCAGTCAACTAGCCTAAGTCGCGCGGTTCTTCGCGCGCAGAACCGAGGACGGTCCGAGCCACGAGGGGGGAGGCTCGGACCGTCCGCAGCGGGTGTCGCAGGTCGGACGTCCGCCGGTCAGCCCGCGGTCACGTCCAGCGCCCGCAGCACGTCCGCGATCAGGTCCTCCGGGTCCTCGGCGCCGACGGAGAAGCGGACGAATCCCTCCGGAACCGCGTCCCCGCCCCAGCGGCCACGCCGCTCCGCCGTGGACCGCACGCCGCCGAAGCTCGTCGCGTCGTCCACGAGCCGCAGGGCCTCGAGGAAGCCGTCCGCCCGTTCGCGGGACGGCAGTGTGAAGGACACCACGCACCCGTAGCGGCGCATCTGCTGCGACGCGATCTTGTGCGACGGGTCGTCCGGCAGCCCCGGGTACCGCAGACCCGTGACCTCCGGCCGCTCCCGCAGCGCCTCCGCGAGCCGCATCGCCGTCGCGTTCTGCCGCTCCACCCGCAGCTGCAGCGTGGCGATCGACCGGTGCGCGAGCCACGCCTCCATCGGCCCCGGAATGGCGCCGGTGATCTTGCGCCAGCGCCGCACCGCGGCCATCGCCTCGGCGTCGCGGCCGGTGACGTACCCGAGGAGCACGTCACCGTGGCCGGTCAGCTGCTTGGTGCCGCTGGCCACCGCGAAGTCCGCGCCGAGCTCCAGCGGGCGCTGGCCGAGCGGCGTCGCCAGGGTGTTGTCGACGGCGACCAGAGCCCCCCGCGCGTGGGCCGCTTCGGCGAGCCTCCGCACGTCGCACACGTCGAGTCCGGGGTTCGAGGGCGTCTCGATCCACAGCAGCTTCGCGCCGTCCAGCACCTCCAGCTGGGCGTCGCCGCCGGTCGGCGCGGTGCGCACCTCGATGCCGTACGCCTCCAGCTGGGCGCGCGCCAGCGGCAGCGCCTGGTAGCCGTCGTCCGGCAGGACGACCGCGTCCCCCGCGCGGAGCTGCGAGAACAGCACCGCGGAGATGGCGGCCATGCCCGAGGCGAACACGAGCGTCTCGACGTCGTCACGCCCCGGGGCCTCCAGCTCGCCGATCGCCCGCTCCAGCAGAGTCCACGTCGGATTCTCGTCCCGGCCGTAGGTGTACGGGCCGGTGGGGTCGCCCGGCAGATGGAAGTGGGCCGCGAACACCGGCCCGGGCAGGGTCGGCTCGTGCTTCACCGGCTCGGGCAGCCCGGCCCGCACCGCACGGGTGCCGTCGCCCGGTCCGCCCGTGCCCCTGGTCGCGTCGTTCATGCCGCCCGTCCTTCCACCTGCTCACGTACCGCGGCGAGCAGTCCGTGGCTCGCCGCCTCCACCATCTCAAGACACGCGTCGAAACCCTCGGGTCCCCCGTAGTACGGGTCGGGCACGTCGAGGTCGTCGCCGGCCGCCGGGTCGTACGACCGCAGCAGCCGGACCTTCTCCGCGTCCCGCTCCGTGGGGGCGAGACGACGCAGTGCCCTGAGGTGGCCGGCGTCCAGGGCGACGACCAGGTCGAGCCCGCGGAACCAGGACGGGTCGAACTGCCGGGCCGTGTGCTCGGCGCCGTAGCCGTTCTCCCGCAGCACGGCGACGGTGCGGGGGTCCGCGCCCTCGCCCTCGTGCCAGCCGCCGGTACCGGCGCTGTCGACCTCGACCAGGTCCTCGAGACCGGCCTCCGCCACGCGGGTACGGAAGACGAACTCGGCCATCGGGGAACGGCAGATGTTGCCGGTGCACACGAAGCAGACGCGGTAGGTCATGGTGGTCAGTTCCCGTCGGGCAGGATCATGTTCAGGGCCCAGGAGACCACGGAGATGATCAGACCGCCCAGGACGGCCGTCCAGAAGCCCTCCACGTGGAAGCTCAGGTCGAGCTGGTCGGCGAGCCAGGAGGTGAGCAGCAGCATCAGGGCGTTCACCACCAGGGTGAACAGGCCCAGGGTCAGGATGAGCAGCGGCAGGCTCAGCAGCTTGACCACCGGCTTGACCAGGAAGTTCACCACGCCGAAGATCAGTGCCACCAGCAACAGGGTGCCGATCTCCTTGCCGGTGCTGTCCCCGGTCAGGGTGATCTTGTCGAGGAGCCAGACCGCGACGGCGAGTGCTCCCGCGTTGGCGATCGTCTTGACTAGGAAATTCTTCATGTGTCTGATCGTGGCAGACAGCGTCGTGATCGGGCAGTGAGGGCAGGGGCGGGACCAGTGAAGGCATACCGGCTGGACGAACTCGAAGCGGAACGTGCCGCGAACGACGGGGCGTACCTGCAGTTCCTGCGGGAGCGGAACATGTCGGTCGGCCTGTACGCGCTGGACTCCGGCGCCCAGGATCCGCAGCAGCCGCACGGTCAGGACGAGGTGTACTTCGTGGTCAGCGGCCGCGCCTCGATCACCGTCGGCACGGAGACCACCGAGGTCGCGCGCGGCAGCGTCGTGTACGTGCCCGCCGGGGTTCCGCACAAGTTCCACCACATCAGCGAGGACCTGCGGGTCCTGGTGGTGTTCTCTCCGCCGGAGAGCTGAGGCAGGGCCTCGGGGTTCCCTAGGGGACGGGTCAGGGGAGGACAAGGGGTCCGAGGCCCCCGTCCGGCCCCCGGCCGCCCTAGCATCGAGAGCGGACATCATCGACACGACCCGGCAGGCAGCGGGCGGAGAGGTAAGGACGAGGCCATGCGAGAGATCTTCACGGGACTGCCGTGGTGGGTGAAGTGGATCGCGGTGCCGGTCATCGCCCTCGTGGTGTTCGGCGGCCTGATAGCGAGCGTGGCCTACTTCGTCATCAGCCTGCTCTTCAAGGCGCTCGTCTTCGTCGCCCTGGTCGGCGGACTGATCTACGTGGTGCGCAAGTTCACGGCGAGCTCCTCCTCACGCGACTGGTGAGCCGGCGGGAACCGGCGGGGCGGTAACGGGATACGCCGGTTCCCTCGGGTGGGGGAAGTTTCCGCCCAGGGCCTCCTGCGTACGGTGACGGACGGTTAGAGTCCGGAACTCGACGCGGGGCCGGTCCCCGCGAGCGGCGACCCCACCACCCGTGTTCCCCGCACGGGCTGCCCCCTCGCGTTACGGGAGTGACCCTTGGCCACGACTGGCACCGCCCCCGCCCCACGGACCGCGGTCCCCCCGCAGCCCCGTTCTCCGGCGCCGCACACCTCGGCCGCCGGCGCGACCCTCATCGGCTCCGTCCAGCGCGCCATGCGCCTGCTGGAGACCGTCGCCGCGCACGAGCAGGGCGCCCCCGCCAAGCAGCTCGCCCGGGAGACCGGGCTGGCGCTGCCCACCGCCTACCACCTGCTCCGCACCCTGGTGCACGAGGGCTATCTGCGCCGCGACCGCGGCCTGTTCTTCCTCGGGGAGGCCGCCGAGCGGCTGAGCAGCAGCGGAGCACAGCAGAAACGTCGCAGCACGGTGACCGACACCCTCGCCCGCTGGCGGGACGCGGTGGGCGTCCCCGTCTACTACGCGGTCTACCGCGACGGCGAGATCGGTCTGATCGGCGTGGCCGACACCCCGGCCAATCCGGCCGTCGAGGAGTGGGCCGACTTCCGGGAGACCGGCCACGCCCACGCCCTCGGCCAATGTCTGCTCGCGCAGCTGGACGACGCGGCCCGGCGCGACCACTTCGACCGCTACCCGGTGCGCCCGGTCACCCCGTACACGGTGCGCGACGCCGCGAGCCTTCTGCGAAGCCTGGAACGGGCCCGCGAGACCGCCCTGGCGATGGAGCGTCAGGAATACGCGCTGGGAACGGTGTGCGCCGCGATCCCCCTCAGGGTCGGCGCCACAGCGGCCTCCGTGGCCGTCTCGCTGCCCGTGCACCAGGCCGACCGTCTCCTCCCGACGATCCAGCGGTTGCAGGCCGAAATGCGCTGCTTGCTGGGCTCGCTGGCGCTGTCTATCAGTATCTGAAAACTCACTCCTTGTGATCTGCTGTGTACGTTGAGCAAGATTCCCTTGAGTGTCAGGGTCCATGCCCGGCCAGTCCGCGGCGAATGACGGGGTAGGCGATGCGCGAATCCGTACAGGCAGAGGTCATGATGAGCTTTCTCGTGTCGGAGGAGCTTTCCTTCCGCATTCCGGTGGAGCTCCGTTATGACACCTGCGATCCCTACGCGGTGCGGCTGACCTTCCATCTGCCCGGAGACGCCCCGGTGACGTGGGCGTTCGGCAGGGAGTTGCTGGTCGACGGCGTGGGCAGGCCCTGCGGCGAGGGCGATGTGCGGGTCGCGCCGGTCGACCCCGACACCCTGGGCGAGGTGCTGATCCGGCTCCAGGTCGGCAGCGACCAGGCGCTGTTCCGCTCGTCGACCGCCCCGCTCGTGGCCTTCCTCGACCGCACCGACAAGCTGGTGCCGCTGGGGCAGGAAGGGGCGCTCGCCGACTTCGACGCCCACCTCGACGACGCGCTCGACCGCATCCTCGCGGAGCAGAGCGCCGGCTGACGCGTTGAGCCGACCGGGTGGGCCGGTGGCGTAACGCTTCAGCGCGCCCCCGGCCCCCGCCCTTGGGTGGGTCAGCGTTTGCGGCGGCGGCCGCGCCCGCCGCGCGCCATGGCCGGCCGTGGTTCCGGCGCCTGGCCGACGGCCTTGTCGTGCGCCGCCGTCTGACCGGGCACCGGGGCACGCTCCGCCGGGCGGTCCGCCGACACGACCAGCGCGGCCAGGGCCGTGGTCACCGGCACCGAGGCGACCAGGCCGATCGAACCGATCAGCGTGCGCACGATCTCCTCCGCGACCAGTTCGCTGTTGGCGACCGTCCCCACGCCGCTCTGCGCCACGGAGAACAGCAGCAGCAGCGGCAGTGCGGCGCCCGCGTAGGCGAGGACGAGGGTGTTGACCACGGACGCGATGTGGTCGCGGCCGATGCGGATGCCCGCGCGGTACAGCGCGCGGCGGCCCATCGCCGGATTGGCTTCGTGCAGTTCCCACACGGCGGACGTCTGGGTGACCGTCACGTCGTCCAGGACGCCGAGCGAGCCGATGATGACGCCCGCGAGCAGCAGGCCGCTCATGTCGATGTCCGGATAGAGGCCGTGGATCAGGCCGGTGTTGTCGTCGGTGTTGCCGGTGAGGGCCGACCAGCCGATGAACACCGATCCCAGGACGCCGATCAGCAGCAGTGAGACCAGGGTGCCGAGCACCGCCACCGACGTGCGGGCCGACAGCCCGTGACAGAGGTACAGCGCGAGCAGCATGATCAGGCTCGCTCCCACCACCGCCACGACCAGCGGGTTCGAGCCCTCGAGGATCGCCGGCAGGATGAAGAAGTTGAGCACCAGGAAGCTGACCGCCAGCGCGACCAGCGCCATGACGCCCCGCAGCCGGCCCACGGCCACCACGGCGAGCGCGAAGACACCGGCCAGCAGCGCCAGCGGGAAGCGGCGGTTCACATCGGCGACCGAGTACTGGAGGTCCTCCGGCGCCGAGGGCTCGTAGGCGACGACGACCCCCTGGCCCTCGCTCAACTGCCGCGACTGGTCCGGCTGCACGATCTCGGTGAACGTCCGGCCCTTGTCCGTGCCGGTGTCGACCCGGATCGTCGCCTTCTTGCAGGTGCCGTTCGCCCGCTGCTGGGCCGAGGAGCCCTCGGCGGTGGAGGTGTCACCGGTCGGGACGCCGGCCGAGGGGTTCGCGGAGGCGCAGTCCACCGCGACCACCTCGGTGACCGTGGCCTGCTGTGTCTGGCGGTCGAAGCCGACGCCGGTGCGTTCGTGGGCGGGGGCGCCGCCCGGCCACAGCACGGCCAGGCCGACGAGGACCGCCGCCGTGAAGGGGACGAGGACCGCGGCGATGACCTTGCGGAGATGGCGGGACACCGGGGCGGCAGGTCCGTGACTGTGGCTGTGCCCGTGGCCGTGGGCCGGGGCGTGACCGTGGGTGTGCCTGTGGTCGTGTCCGCTCGTCGTGGGCGGGGAATCACCCGGCGTCCCTGGCGTGGCCAAACGTCGGTGTGAACCGGTGTGTTCGTGCGATCCCGTGCGTCCCTGCCCGGGACCGTGCCCCTGCCACTGCCCGGGGCCGTGCCCGGACTGGGCGTCGGCACCGTGCGGTGGCTCGGACGGCGGGTACGGAGGCGGAGAGTTCGAGGTCACCGACCGATCATCGCAAGAAGGAAGGAGGCCCTCTATTCAGCGCGCCAGAAATGACGCTAGCGTGGAGGCACCTTTTGTACACGCGGGAGCTCGGAGCACCGGGCTGAGAGGGCGCTGACCTCCGTCCCAGCGATGTTCCACGTGAAACATCACCGACAGCGGGTGATGTTTCACACGGGACGTCGGCAGACGGAAACCGCTGCGTCGACCGCCGAACCTGTTACCGGGTAATGCCGGCGTAGGGAGTAGGTCTCATGACCAACAAGGACGCACGCACGCCTGCCTCCACGCAGAACCCGACGGAGACGTCGGAGGCCGCGGAGGCCGGGAAGTCCATCGGCTGGCACAAGGCGTACGTCGAGGGCAGCCGCCCCGACCTGCGGGTGCCGGTCCGTCAGGTGCATCTCACCAACGGGCAGTCGGTCACCCTGTACGACACATCGGGTCCGTACACCGATCCACTCGTCGACACCGACGTCCGCCGGGGACTGGTCCCGCTGCGCGAGAACTGGATCGTCGCCCGCGGCGACACCGAGGAGTACGCGGGCCGTCCCGTCCGTCCCGAGGACGACGGGATCAAGCACACCTCGCCGCGCGGGGGACTGCGCAACCTCGACGCGGTCTTCCCCGGCCGGCCGCGGCTGCCACGCCGGGGCCGCGGAGGGAAGGCCGTCACGCAGCTGGCGTACGCGCGCCGGGGCGAGATCACGCCCGAGATGGAATTCGTGGCGCTCCGGGAGAACGTCTCCCCCGAGGTGGTCCGCGAGGAGATCGCGGCGGGCCGCGCGGTGCTGCCGGCCAACGTCAACCACCCGGAGATCGAGCCGATGATCATCGGCAAGCGGTTCCTGGTGAAGGTCAATGCCAACATCGGCAACTCGGCGGTCACGTCCTCCATCGAGGAGGAGGTGGAGAAGATGACCTGGGCGACCCGTTGGGGCGCCGACACGGTCATGGACCTCTCCACCGGCCGCAACATCCACACCACCCGCGAGTGGGTGCTGCGCAACTCCCCCGTGCCCATCGGCACCGTGCCGCTCTACCAGGCGCTGGAGAAGGTCGACGGCAAGGCCGAGGAGCTGACCTGGGAGATCTACAAGGACACGGTCATCGAGCAGGCCGAGCAGGGCGTGGACTACATGACGGTCCACGCGGGCGTCCGGCTCGCGTACGTGCCGCTCACCGCCAACCGCAAGACGGGCATCGTCTCGCGCGGCGGGTCGATCATGGCGGCGTGGTGCCTGGCGCACCACAAGGAGTCGTTCCTGTACGAGCACTTCGAGGAGCTGTGCGAGATCCTCGCCGCGTACGACGTGACGTACTCGCTCGGCGACGGTCTGCGGCCAGGGTCCATCGCGGACGCCAACGACGAGGCGCAGTTCGCGGAGCTGCGGACGCTGGGCGAACTGAACCGGATCGCCAAACGGCACGACGTGCAAACCATGATCGAGGGACCGGGACACGTCCCGATGCACAAGATCAAGGAGAACATCGACCTTCAGCAGGAGATCTGCGAGGAGGCGCCGTTCTACACGCTCGGCCCGCTCACGACGGACGTCGCGCCCGCGTACGACCACATCACCTCGGGCATCGGCGCCGCGATGATCGCCTGGTGGGGCACGGCCATGCTGTGCTACGTCACGCCCAAGGAGCACCTGGGGCTGCCCAACCGGGACGACGTGAAGACCGGCGTGATCACCTACAAGATCGCGGCCCATGCGGCCGACCTCGCCAAGGGGCATCCGGGCGCGCAGGAGTGGGACGACGCGCTGTCCGACGCGCGCTTCGAGTTCCGGTGGGAGGACCAGTTCAACCTGGCCCTCGACCCGGACACGGCCCGTGAGTTCCACGACGAGACCCTCCCGGCGGAGCCGGCGAAGACGGCGCACTTCTGCTCCATGTGCGGGCCGAAGTTCTGCTCGATGAAGATCTCCCAGGACATCCGCCGTGAGCACGGCGGCAGCCGCACGGAGATCGAGGAGGGCATGGCCCAGAAGTCCCGCGAGTTCGCGGAGGCGGGCAACCGGGTGTATCTGCCGATCGCGGACTGATCGTCGGGTGTCCTGGACGCACTGTTCCGGCAAGGCCCGTGCGGCTGACCGGGACAGTGCTCCGGCCACCGGTTCCGTGGGGCGGGCCGGACCGGGCCCTGGGCTCGGCTGGTGACCCTCTCCTACGCAGACCGCGTCTCCGCGCCCCGGCACGTCCTCTACGGCGGCCAGTACGTGACGGAGTACGTCTACCGCCGGCCCAGGACACCGGCGGAGACCGCACGGCTGGCCGAAGCCGCCGCCCATGACCCCGTGCTCGGATACGGCTGCGACGGCGACTCGCACCGGACCCCGGCCGCGCGAGGGGTGAGCCCGCGGTCGGCCGAGGTCGCGCCGTGGGTCATCTCGTGCATTCGTGCCGAGGTCGGCAGACTGGGGCCATGGTCGTGTGGGCGATGAGCAAGGGGTCCAACTGTTCCGTCGAGGCGCCCGTCGTGCGGGCCGAGCTCGCCTGGGCGGCGGGGCCCGGTGTGCCCGACATCGACGCGTCGGCCCTGCTGCTGACGTCGGTGGGGCGGGTGCGTGACGACGGGGACTTCGTGTTCTACAACCAGCCGCGGCACGCCTCGGGGGCCGTGCGGCACCTCGGCAAGCAGCACGCCGACGGGACCGCCACCGACACCGTCGAGGTGGACCTGCGCTCGGTGGAGCCGGCCGTCGAGCGGATCGTGCTCGGCGCCTCGGCCGACGGCGGGACGTTCGGGCAGGCGCCCGGACTGGTGCTGCGGCTGCTGGACGCCGCCTCGGGCGCCCAGATCGCCCGCTTCGCCATGGCGGCCGGCTCCGAGACCGCCTTCATCGGCGGCGAGCTGTACCGCAGGCAGGGCGCCTGGAAGTTCCGCGCGGTCGGCCAGGGGTACGCCTCCGGCCTCGCCGGACTCGCCACGGACTTCGGCATCACCGTCGACGACCCCGCCCAGGCACCCCTCGTCGCCGCGCCGCTGCCCCCTCCGCCGCACACCCCGGCACCGCCCCCGTCCGGCGCCACCCGCCTCGGCAAGGGCGAGGAGCAGCTGCCCGTCGACATGCGCAAGCGGCTGTCGCTGCGCAAGGAGCAGGTCGCGGTCAGTCTGCGCAAGCACGGCGCCGCCGACGTCACCGCACGGGTGATCCTCGTGCTGGACGCCTCCGGGTCGATGTCCTTCCTGTACTCCAAGGGCGTCGTCGCCGACGTCGTCGAGCGGATGGCGGCGGTCGCCGCCCAGCTGGACGACGACGGCGAGATGCAGGCCTGGACGTTCGCCACGAACCCCGCCCGGCTGCCGGACCTGCGGCTCGGTGAGCTTCCCGAGTGGCTGCGGCTGCACGTCCGCGTGGGGGAGATCTCCCTGTTCCGGCGCAAGCGCAGGAGGGGCCTCGACCCGAGCCAGGTCGACATGCGCGACGTGGGCATCCAGAACGAGGAGCAGAAGGTCATCGCGGAGGTGCGCGCCTACGTACGGGAGAACCCGACGTCCGCCCCCACGCTCGTGCTGTTCTTCTCCGACGGCGGCGTCTACCGCAACGCCGAGATCGAGAAGCAGCTGCGCGAGGCCGTCGAGGAGCCCGTGTTCTGGCAGTTCGTGGGGCTCGGGCAGGCCGGCTACGGCGTGCTGGAGCGGTTCGACACGCTGCCCGGCCGGCGCGTCGACAACGTCGGCTTCTTCTCCGTCGACGACATCAGCACGGTCCCGGACGCGGAGCTGTACGACCGGCTGCTGTCCGAGTTCCCGCAGTGGATCAAGGCGGCGCGCGGGGCGGGCATCCTCTGACGCCCCGGCCCCCGGGACGTACGCCGGCCGTGCGGCGTGCGTCCCCGTCGCGCTGCCGAGAGCGCTACTCCGGCTGGTGCTCCGGACCTCCGAAGTCCGGGCTCGAGTAGTCCGGGCTGGAGTAGCTGGGGCGGGTGCCCCGGTGCGCCCCGTCGTCGGGGCTGGAGAAGCCCGGCCGGTCGTACCCCAGGTGCGGCATACGGCTGCCCGGCGCGGGCGGCGCCGTGTGCTGCAGCGCCGTGGCCCCCGCGGGGTCGGCGAGCGCATCCCGCAGGAACGGCACGATGCCCCGTTCCAGCAGCGCCTCGCGCCAGGCCTCCCTGGCCTGGGCCACCTCCTCGTCGAGTTCGCGGTACGTCCCGCCGAGCGCCGACGGCTTGTTGCGCAGCGCGGTGAGCAGCAGACCCGCCCCGGCGACGAGGATGGCGACCGCCGTGACCGCGCCGAACACCCAGCCGGTGGTCAGCAGCGTCCCCGCGAACTCGTTGTCGGAATCGAACGCCCGCAGCACGAAGCCGACGAGCAGGAATATCGCGGCGGCGGTTCCGGCGAGGACCGGCGCCAGGACGGCGACGACCGCCGCCACCCCCGCTCCGGCCGCCTCGGCCATCTCGCCCACCGACGCGGCGAACCCCGCCGCGCCGCCGGCGCCCGGCTCACCGGCGCCGGCGTCGCGCACGGCCGGGGTGACCGCGGGCGGCCTGCGGGCCTCCTCGCGGACCTTCACGTAGTGCTGGTACTCGGTCGCCGCGGCCACGCTGATGAGCGCGGTGGCGTTCAGCGCCATCGTGCGCAGTTGCTCCGAGTTGAGCCGCTGTCCCACAGCGGCCAGCTCCGGGTTGTGTGGTGCGGAGCGCAGCGCCTCATCGAGAATCCGCTCGTAGTCCTGGCGGTCCTCGTTCAGCAGGTGCTGCGGAACGCTGTTCATGTGCATCCCCCGATGCTCCGTAGGGCTTGGGGCTCGGCATGCTGACGAGCCGTCGGGCAGAAACGGAGGGGAGCCTGCTACGGATAAGCCGATGGTAGAGCGGTGACGGCGCGCCGTGACAGGGGGTCTGCGGAAATTGCCGTACCCGGGATGCGGTCCGGGGCCGCCTCAACGCGGCCCGCACACCCCTCAGTTGGTCAGTGGCAACTGCCGTACCAGCAGTTTTCCTGCCATCGTCACGCCACCGTCCATCGCGATGGCGAGTCCGTCGGCGTACACGTGCGGTTCGAACACCGCGGGGCCGCGGTCGTCCTCGCCGTCCTCGGAGCCGACCTCGCCCAGCAGATACGGGATCGGGCTGTGGCCGTGAACGACCCGGGTACCGCCGTACGTATCGAGCAGGGAGCGCACCGCGTCGGCGCCGCCCTCGTCCCGGAAGGAGAACCGCTTGGTGAACTTGCGGAACAGGTCCCAGACCTCGTCGGCGTCGTTGCGGGTGAGGGTCTCGCGGACCGTGTCGTTGACCTCTTCGATCGAACGGCCGTAGTCGAGGTAGGCGGTGGTGTCGGAGTGGAGCAGCAGGTGGCCGTCGACCTCCTCGACGGCGTCGAGGCGTGCCATCCACTGCAGGTGGTGGTCCTGGAGGCGGTCCATGTCGGTCTTCTGGCCGCCGTTCAGCAACCAGGCCGCCTGGAAGGTGGCGGTGCCCGCGCCGGAGTTGACGGGCGTGTCGCCGAACCGCTTCGCGCCGAGCAGCAGCAGCTCGTGGTTGCCCATGAGGGCCTTGCAGTACCCGCCTGCCGCGGCGGCCTCGGCGGACAGCCGCATCACCAGGTCGATGACGCCGATGCCGTCCGGACCGCGGTCGGTGAAGTCGCCGAGGAACCACAGGCGCGCGGTTCCGGCGCACCAGTTGCCCGCGGAGTCGACGAGGCCCTGCTCCTGGAGGGCGGCCAGCAGCTCGTCCAGATAGCCGTGGACGTCGCCGACCACGTACAGCGGCCCCTTGCCGGTGGCGGGCTGGGGGGCGGGCGCGGCTACGGGGTCGACGGTCACCTGGACCGTGTCCCCCCGGTTGATGACGGGGAGGTCCCGCTGGGTCGGCGTGTACCCCTCCGGGTACGCCTCCTCGGACGGCGGGACGACGTCACCGGGGTGCGTGCTGCTGTGGACGTACGGACCGGTCTCGTGGACGTACGCGGGTACCCGGAAGTCGCGCAACGTCGCCGTCCGCTCCACCTCGGGTCCCTGACCGGCCCCCTGAGTCATCGACCCCTCCACCATCGCGCCGCATCTGCACCGCGTCGGACTGCCTGGTCGCAGCGGCCCGCGGTGTCGTGGGCCCATCATAGGAATGCGGATCGCGCCGTGTGATGACCCAGGGGTGGTGAATCAGAACAGGACTCCGGTTCATCGGGGCTTTCGCCCCGTTTGCGGTGGTCTCCGGCCCGTCGAATGGTGTTCGACACCGGCGCGCGGCCGTCCCTCGAACGCTCCACGACCGCCTGACCGGGGCCCGTCCGGTCGGTCCGGCGGGTGGTCCGGATTCCGTTTCCGCGCCCGTTCCGCCGCCCGTGCCGGTCGTCCTGCTTCCGGTTCGTCCCTTCGTCATCCCTCGGCGCGCACTCCGCGCGTCGTCCCTGGGGCGCACGTCCCCGCACCCGCCCCCGTCGGCCGGACCGTCCCGCAGGACGGCCGGTCCGTCTTCCCCGGGAGCCCCGAGCGGGCCGGGTGCCGCCTCGCCTCACCCCTCCGGAAGCGGGGCGTTCCCCCTGGTTCCCCGGCCCTTCGCGCCCCCCGGGTGTTCATGTGCCCTGCGGCGACCTCGGCGGGCTGACCGTCGTGCGGGGCGGCCGGCGCTGCGAGGACGTGCGCACGATCAGCTCGGTCGGTATCACCTGCTCGACGGGCTGGTCCGAATCGACGCCCTCGATGGCGTCGATCAGCAGCTGCACCACCGCCGTACCGATGCGGCGGGGTTTCAGGGAGAGCGTGGTGACGGGCGGCTCGGTGTTGGCGTACACCGTGGACTCGCTGCAGCAGACGAGAAGGAGGTCCTCCGGCACGCGCAGTCCGTAGCGGCGGGCCGCGGCGAGCAGATCCGTGCCGTTGGGGTCGAAGAGGCCGTAGACCGCGTCGGGGCGGTCCGGTCGGGCGAGCAGCCGGTCGGCGGCGACGGCGCCCGCACACGGGTCGTGCGCCGGGTACGCCTCGTACACCGGGTCCTGCCCCACCCGCTCGCACCAGCGCAGGTACGCGGTGGTCGACAGGTGGGTGTACGTGTCGGTGGTGGTGCCGGTCAGCAGGCCGATGCGGCGGGCGCCGGCGTCGGCGAGGTGGTCGAGGATGCCGAGCACGGCGGCCTCGTGGTCGTTGTCGACCCAGGCCGTGACCGGCAGGGAACCGGCCGGGCGGCCGTCGGAGACCACGGGTAAGCCCTGCCGGACCAGCTCGCTGACCACCGGGTCCTGGTCGGAGGGGTCGATCACCACCGTGCCGTCCAGGGCCACGTTGGACCACACGTCGTGACGCGAGGTCGCGGGCAGGATGACGAGGGCGTAGCCGCGGGCGAGCGCGGCGGACGTGGCGGCCCGCGCCATCTCGGCGAAGTACGCGAACTCCGTGAAGGTGAAAGGTTCATCCCCGTACGTCGTCACGGTCAGGCCGATGAGTCCGGACTTCCCGGTGCGGAGCGTTCGGGCGGCGGCCGAGGGGCGGTACCCCAGTCTGTCGGCCACCTCGCGGACGTGGCGCCGGGTGGCGTCCGGGAGCCGGCCCTTGCCGTTGAGGGCGTCGGAGACGGTCGTGATGGAGACTCCGGCGGCGGCGGCCACGTCCCTGATGCCCGCTCGACCCGGCCGGCTGCCTCGGCGTGAGGTTTCCGCGCGGCTCACCTGGTGCTTCCCTGCTGCTGTCATGGCGAGCCGATAGTAGGGCTCATGCGGTGGGGTAGGGCGGACGCATATGCACGCGTTGACAGGCACGTTTCTGCATGATCATTTCACATCAATCGCCTTGGAAACCACGGGTGTTGAACGGTTCAATGACAGTCCCTGACGTGTCCGTGCATGCGTGCCTGGCGAGGGTGCGATGTTGCGAAGAGGTCTCAACTCACCTGCACGGGTGACGCGCGCCACGGCGCGAACCACCGGCGCATAGATATATGTGCGGCGCGCCCCTGACCCGCACGCCCTTCACACCCGTACGGGCGATGTTTCCGGTGTTGTCCCTGTGACGCGGGAGAAGGAAGGCCCGGTCGTCGCCCCTATACGCAGCGAGGCCGAATCCTCATAAGGTGAGCAGTATTGGATGTCGGCGGCGGTCATGTGCCGCCGGTCTTCGCGAGGAGGACTGCGGTGAGCGAGACGAGCCCCAAGCTGCGCGCCGAGCTGGAGGGGATCCCCACCTACAAGCCGGGCAAGCCCGCGGCGGCCGACGGCCCGGCGGCGTACAAGCTGTCCTCCAACGAGAACCCCTATCCGCCCCTGCCGGGCGTGATGGAGACGGTGACGGCCGCCGCCTCCTCCTTCAACCGCTACCCGGACATGGCCTGCACCGCCCTCACGGCCGAGCTGGCCGAGCGGTTCGGCGTGCCGGCGTCCCACGTGGCGACGGGCACCGGCTCGGTCGGCGTGGCCCAGCAGCTGCTGCAGGCCACCTCCGGCCCCGGCGACGAGGTGATCTACGCCTGGCGTTCCTTCGAGGCGTACCCGATCATCACGCAGATCAGCGGCGCCACCTCCGTGAAGGTGCCGCTGACCGAGGGCGATGTGCACGACCTGGACGCGATGGCCGACGCGATCACCGACCGGACGCGACTGATCTTCGTCTGCAACCCCAACAACCCGACCGGCACCGTGGTGCGACGCGCCGAGCTGGAACGGTTCCTCGACCGGGTGCCCCGCGACGTCCTGGTGGTGCTGGACGAGGCCTACCGCGAGTTCATCCGCGACCCCGAGGTGCCGGACGGCGTGGAGATCTACCGCGAGCGGCCCAACGTCTGCGTCCTGCGCACCTTCTCCAAGGCCTACGGTCTCGCCGGGCTGCGCGTCGGTTTCGCCATCGCACACGAGCCGGTGGCCGCGGCGCTGCGCAAGACGGCGGTGCCGTTCGGTGTGAGCCAGATCGCCCAGGAGGCGGCCGTCGCCTCGCTCCGGGCGGAGGACGAGCTGATCGGCCGGGTCGGCTCCCTGGTCTGCGAGCGCAACCGGGTGGTGGACGGGCTTCGTGCCCAGGGCTGGACGGTCCCCGAGACCCAGGCCAACTTCGTGTGGCTGCGGCTGGGGGAGCGCACCGTGCCGTTCGCGCAGGCGTGCGAGCAGGCGGGTGTGGTCGTCCGTCCGTTCCCCGGCGAGGGTGTCCGGGTCACCATCGGTGAGACGGAGGCGAACGACATCTTCCTGAAGGTCACCGGGGAGTTCGGCGCACAGGGCTGACCTGCGGAGACAGCAGGTTCGACCTGCGCGGACACGGAGCGGCCGGCGGAGCGATCGCCGGCCGCTCCCGTGTGTCCGGGACCGGTCCGGGACCCGCCGGGGCGTGTCCGGCGAAGGGGTTGACGTCACACAGGACCCCCCTTCCGGGTCGGAAAAGCAGTAGGTCATAATTGCTTGTGAATGTGAACGCGTTCACAAGCGCATCCCGTTTCTCCCGAGATGGCCGGGGATGGAGCGGGCCCCGCGCGGCTGCACCACGGCGAAGTAAGGAGCGACGACGTGGATCTGGCTCTGGCGCCGGAGACCCTGGCGCGATGGCAGTTCGGTATCACCACCGTCTACCACTTCCTCTTCGTTCCCCTGACGATCTCGCTCGCCGCCCTCGTCGCCGGGCTGCAGACCGCCTGGGTGCGGACGGAGAAGGAGAAGTACCTCAGGGCGACGAAGTTCTGGGGGAAGCTCTTCCTGATCAACATCGCGATGGGCGTCGTCACCGGCATCGTGCAGGAGTTCCAGTTCGGCATGAACTGGTCCGACTACTCGCGCTTCGTCGGTGACGTCTTCGGCGCCCCGCTCGCCTTCGAGGCGCTCATCGCCTTCTTCTTCGAGTCCACCTTCATCGGCCTGTGGATCTTCGGCTGGGACCGGCTGCCGAAGAAGATCCACCTGGCCTGCATCTGGATGGTGTCGATCGGCACGCTGCTGTCGGCGTACTTCATCCTCGCCGCCAACTCCTGGATGCAGCACCCGGTCGGCTACCGGATCAACGGCGAGAAGGGCCGCGCCGAGCTCACCGACTTCTGGCTGGTGCTCACGCAGAACACCACGCTCAACCAGGTCTTCCACAGCTTCTCGGCGGCCTTCCTGACCGGCGGCGCCTTCATGGTCGGCATCGCGGCCTTCCACCTGATGCGCAAGAAGCACATCCCGGTGATGCGCACCTCGCTGCGGCTCGGCCTGGTGACCCTGGCGGTCGGCGGACTGTTCACCGCGATCAGCGGCGACACCCTCGGCAAGGTCATGTACGAGCAGCAGCCGATGAAGATGGCCGCCGCCGAGGCCCTCTGGGACGGTGAGGAGCCGGCGCCCTTCTCCGTCTTCGCCTACGGCGACGTCGACAAGGGGCACAACGAGGTCGCCCTGGAGATCCCCGGCCTGCTGTCGTTCCTCGCCCACAGCGACTTCGAGTCCTACGTGCCCGGGATCAACGACACCAACGAGGCGCTTCAGGAGAAGTTCGGTCCCGGCGACTACAAGCCCATCGTGCCCGTCGCCTACTGGGGCTTCCGCTGGATGATCGGGTTCGGCATGGCTTCCTTCTCGGTGGGCCTGCTGGGGCTGTGGCTCACCCGGAAGAAGTTCCTCCTGCCGGCCGCGTACCGCACCGGCGAGGACGAGGTGCCGCACCTGGTGCTGCTGAAGAAGCCGCTGGGCTCCCGGCTGACCCGGCTCTACTGGCTGGCCGCGGTGTGGACGATGGCCTTCCCGCTGATCGCCAACGCCTGGGGCTGGATCTTCACCGAGATGGGCCGTCAGCCCTGGGTCGTCTACGGCGTGATGCGCACCGAGGACGCGGTCTCCCCCGGCGTGTCCCAGGCCGAGGTCATCACCTCGATGACCGTCTTCACCCTGCTCTACGCCGTGCTGGCCGTCATCGAGGTCCGGCTGCTCGTCAAGTACGTCAAGGCGGGGCCGCCCGAGCTGAGCGACTCCGACCTCAACCCGCCCACGAAGCTCGGCGGCGACGTCCGTGACGCCGACAAGCCGATGGCCTTCTCGTACTAGGCCGAGGGAGCTGCACTGTCATGGAACTGCACGACGTCTGGTTCGTCCTCATCGCCGTCCTGTGGACCGGCTACTTCTTCCTCGAGGGCTTCGACTTCGGGGTCGGTGTCCTCACCCGGCTGCTGGCCCGGAACCGGGCCGAGAAGCGGGTGCTCATCAACACCATCGGGCCGGTGTGGGACGGCAACGAGGTCTGGCTGCTCACGGCCGGCGGCGCCACCTTCGCCGCCTTCCCCGAGTGGTACGCCACCCTCTTCTCCGGCTTCTACCTGCCGCTGCTGGTCATCCTGATCTGCCTGATCGTCCGAGGGGTCGCCTTCGAGTACCGGGCCAAGCGGCCCGAGGAGAACTGGCAGCGCAACTGGGAGACGGCGATCTTCTGGACCTCGCTGCTCCCGGCGTTCCTCTGGGGGGTCGCCTTCGGCAACATCGTGCGCGGGGTCAGGCTCGACGCCGACTTCGAGTACGTGGGCACCGTCTGGGACCTGCTCAACCCGTACGCCCTGCTGGGCGGCCTGGTCACGCTGAGCCTGTTCACCTTCCACGGCACGGTGTTCACGGCCCTCAAGACGGTCGGGGACATCCGGGAGCGGGCGCGGAAGCTGGCTCTGAAGGTGGGTCTGGTCACCGCCGCGCTGGCGCTGGTCTTCCTGCTGTGGACGCAGGCCGAGAGCGGTGACGGGGCCAGCCTGGTCGCGCTCGGTGTGGCGGTCGCCTCGCTGGTCGCCGCCCTGGGGGCCAACCAGGCGGGACGTGAGGGATGGTCGTTCACCCTGTCCGGCGTCACCATCGTGGCCGCGGTGGCCATGCTCTTCCTGACGCTGTTCCCGAACGTCATGCCCTCCACCCTGGACCCGGAGTGGAGCCTGACCGTCACCAACGCCTCCTCCAGCCCCTACACGCTGAAGATCATGACCTGGCTCGCGGTCGTCGCCACCCCGTTGGTGCTGCTCTACCAGGGCTGGACCTACTGGGTCTTCCGCAAGCGGATCGGCACCCAGCACATCGCCGACCTCGTGCACTGAGGGTGTGTTTCACGTGAAACCGATCGACCCCCGCCTCCTCCGGTACGCGCGTGCCACCCGGGGCTTCCTGGCAGCGGTCGTCGGCCTCGGGGCCGTCGGCGCGGGACTGGTCGTCGCCCAGGCCATGCTCATCGCGGAGATCGTGGTCGGTTCCTTCCAGGACGGCCGGTCCGTCGGTGAGCTGCGCACGCCGCTGCTGCTGCTCGTCGCGGTGGCGGCCGGCCGGGGCCTGGTCGGCTGGCTGACCGAGCTGGCCGCGCACCGGGCGAGCGCCGCTGTGAAGTCCGAGCTGCGGGGGAGGCTGCTGGACCGGGCGACGGCCCTGGGCCCGGGCTGGCTGGACGGGCAGCGCACCGGGTCGCTGGTCACCCTGGCGACCCGGGGTGTCGATGCCCTCGACGGCTACTTCTCGCGGTATCTCCCCCAACTGGGCCTCGCGGTGGTCGTCCCGGCCGCCGTGCTGGCGCGCATCGTCACGGAGGAGTGGGTGTCGGCGGCGATCATCGTCGGCACCCTGCCCCTCATCCCCGTCTTCATGGTGCTGATCGGCTGGGCCACCCAGAACCGGATGGACCGGCAGTGGCTGCTGCTGTCCCGGCTGTCCGGGCACTTCCTTGACGTCGTGGCCGGGCTGCCGACGCTGAAGGTCTTCGGGCGGGCCAAGGCGCAGGCCGAGTCGATCCGCACCATCACCGCCGAGTACCGGCGCGCGACCATGCGGACGCTGCGGATCGCCTTCATCTCGTCGTTCGCGCTGGAACTGCTCGCCACCCTCTCGGTGGCGCTGGTCGCCGTGACCATCGGCATGCGCCTGGTCCACGGCGAGCTGGACCTGTACACCGGTCTGCTCATCCTGATCCTGGCGCCGGAGGCATATCTGCCGCTGCGCCAGGTGGGGACGCAGTACCACGCGGCTGCGGAAGGTCTCGGCGCGGCCGAGGAGATCTTCACGGTGCTCGAGACGCCCGTGCCCGCGGCGGGGAAGGGCGCGGTGCCTCAGGGCGCCCTCGCCTTCCAGGACGTGACCGTCCGTTACCCGGGCCGGGCCACGGACGCCGTGGCGGACGTGTCGTTCACCGTCGCCCCCGGTGAGACGGTCGCCCTGGTCGGGCCGAGCGGGTCCGGGAAGTCGACGCTGCTCAGCGCGGCGCTGGGCTTCGTCCGTCCCGACGCGGGCCGGGTGAGCGTCGGCGGGGCCGACCTCACCGGGCTCGACCTCGCCGAGTGGCACCGCCACGTCGCCTGGGTGCCGCAGCGGCCCCATCTTTACGCCGGGACGATCGCGGAGAACGTCCGCCTGGCCCGGCCCGACGCGGACGACGCGGCGGTGCGGCGCGCGCTGCGGGACGCGGGCGCGCTGGACTTCGTGGATGCCCTCCCCCACGGCGTCGGCACCGTACTCGGCGAGGACGGTGCGGGGCTGTCGGCCGGGCAGCGGCAGCGGCTCGCGCTGGCTCGCGCGTTCCTCGCGGACCGCCCCGTGCTGCTGCTCGACGAGCCGACGGCCGCCCTCGACGGGGCCACGGAGGCCGAGGTCGTGGAAGCCGTACGACGTCTGACGGAGGGCCGGACGGTGCTGCTCGTGGTGCACCGCCCGGCACTGCTCGCCGTCGCCGACCGGGTGGTCCGGCTGACGGCGCCCGAGGTTCGCGACGAGGCCGTGGCCGTCGCCGCGGGCCGGGCGGACGCGGACACGGTGCCGGGCACCGCCTCCGAGAAGGACTCCGTGCCTGAACCGGCCGCACTCGCCGAGCCGGCTCCCGGCCGTGTGCTCGCCCGGGTCCGTGCCCTGTCGGGCGCACGGCGGGGGAGGATCACGCTCGCGCTGCTGCTCGGCAGCCTCGCCCTGGGCAGCGCCGTCGGCCTCATGGCCACATCCGGCTGGCTCATCTCCCGCGCCTCGCAGCAGCCGCCGGTGCTGTACCTCATGATGGCCGTCACCGCGACGCGCGCCTTCGGCATCGGCCGGGCCGTGTTCCGCTACGTCGAGCGGCTGGTGTCCCACGACGCGGTGCTGCGCATGCTGGCGGACACCCGGGTCGCGGTGTACCGGCGGCTGGAACGTCTCGCGCCCGCCGGACTGCGCGGCACCCGCCGGGGCGACCTGCTGACCCGGCTGGTGTCCGACGTGGACGCGCTCCAGGACTACTGGCTGCGCTGGCTGCTCCCGGCCGGCGCCGCCCTCGCCGTGTCCGCCCTGTCCGCCGGCTTCACCGCGTGGCTGCTGCCCGAGGCCGGTGCCGTGCTGGCGGCCGGGCTCCTTCTCGCGGGCGCGGTCGTGCCGCTGCTCACCGCCGCCGTGGCGCGGCGCACCGAGCGCCGGCTGGCCCCGGCCCGCGGTGACCTCGCCACCCGGGTGACCGACCTGCTGAGCGGCACCGCCGAGCTGACCGTCGCCGGGGCGCTGCCCGCCCGGTCCGAGGGGACGAGGCGGGCCGACGGCGTGCTGACCCGCATCGCGTCGCGCTCCGCCGCCGTCACCGGCCTCGGGGACGGGCTCACCGCGCTGATCTCCGGGCTGACCGTGGCCGCCGCCGCGTTCGTCGGTGTGCAGGGCGTGGCGTCCGGGCGGCTCGACGGTGTCGCCCTGGCCGTGGTGGTCCTCACCCCGCTGGCCGCGTTCGAGGCGGTCCTCGGCATGCCCCTCGCGGTGCGGTACCGGCAGCGGGTGCGCCGCAGCGCGGAGCGCGTGTACGAGGTGCTGGACGCGCGGCCGCCCGTACATGAGCCGGAGACGCCCCGGCAGGCGCCCGTCTCGCCGTTCCCGCTCACTCTCAGGGGGCTCACCGCCCGCCACCCCGGGCAGGAGCGGGACGCGCTCGCCGGGCTGGACCTGACGCTGGAGCGGGGCCGCCGCGTCGCGGTGGTCGGTCCCTCCGGCTCCGGGAAGACGACGCTCGCCCAGGTGCTGCTGCGCTTCCTGGACCCGGGCGCGGGGACGTACACGCTCGCCGGTGTGGACGCCCGAGCCTTGGACGGGGACCACGTACGGCGCATGGTGGGGCTGTGCGCACAGGACGCGCACCTGTTCAACAGCTCCGTCCGGGAGAACCTGCTGCTGGCGCGGAAGGACGCGACCGAGGCCGACCTGCGCGACGCGCTGCGCAGGGCCCGGCTGCTGGACTGGGCGGACGGGCTGACGGACGGGCTGGACACGATGGTGGGCGAGCACGGCGCGCGGCTGTCCGGCGGGCAGCGGCAGCGGCTCGCCCTGGCGCGGGCCCTGCTGGCGGACTTCCCCGTGCTGGTGCTGGACGAGCCCGCCGAGCACCTCGACCTTCCGACCGCGGACGCGCTCACGGCCGATCTGCTCGCCGCCACCGAGGGCCGCACCACCGTTCTCGTCACCCACCGGCTGGCCGGCCTGGAGGCCGTGGACGAGGTGATCGTGCTGGACGCGGGACAGGTGGTGCAGCGCGGACCCTTCGAGGAACTGCGCGTCGTCGACGGGCCGTTGCGGGACATGGCGGTGCGGGAGGAGGAGGCGGAAGCACTGGTGACGGTGTCCTGACCGACGCCCGCGCACGCACGAGGGGGCCGCCCCGACACAGCGTCGGGACGGCCCCCTCCGGCACGTCAGACGAGCCAGCCCACGAGGTGGACGACACCGGCGAGCAGCTCGGTCAGAACGTTCATGGCAGATCCTCCTGTGAAGGTGCATCGCGTGCGTGGGACTACGCACGCTCCACGCGCCGGAACGCGTGGGGGACACGCGCAGGACACCGGTCTGCAGCCCGTTGCTTGCGCCCTACAAGGATCACCGGGTCACGCGGGCCACGGCAGCCACATCGGCATCAGGCACCCGATCCGGGGAGTGCCTGACCTCCAGTTCGATTCCCTGAGCGGCGTTCTCCCGACCGGACGTTGACGCCTCGTCAGTGACGCCGGGGTTGCGGACGGCCGCCGAAGCATCCGTCCGGGGGCGTGTCGTCCCCCATGTGTACGACCTGAGCGCGCCTCCCGGCCCGGGCCGGGGACAGGATCGCAGGCATGCGTCTCACCCGCCGCCGTCCGTTGGTCGTCGCCGTGCTGTTCTGCGCGCTCGCCGTGCTCGCCGCCCGGCCCGCCGACGGCGACGGATCCCACGCCCCCGGCCACGGCGCCACCTCCGTCAGCACGGAGGTGGCGCGGCTGTACGAGGAGGCGGCGAAGGCCACCGAGCGGTACGAGGCCGGGCGCGAGGAGGCGGAGAAGCAGCGGGAGCTGGCACAGCAGCTCGAGGAGCGGCTCGACGACGAGCGGCAGGAGGCCACCGGGCTCCGTGAGGACCTGGGCCGGATCGCCAGCTCCCAGTACCGGGACGGCGGCGGGCTGCCGCTCACCGCGCACCTGCTTCTCGCCGACGATCCCGAGCAGCTGATGCGCGGTCAGCGTGTCGTTCAGCACGCCGAGGTGACACTGGACCAGGCACTGGGCCGCAGCGAACGGGCCGAGGCGCGGCTCGCCCGGGACGAGGCGAAGGCGGCGGCCGCCTGGGAGAAGCTGGAGAGGCGGAACGAGGAACTCGCCGCGTTGCAGCGGGACATCGAGGAGAAGCTCGAGACGGCACGGTGGAAGCTCCAGGGCGAGGCGGACGCCTCGGTGGCGGCGGGCTCCTGCCGTGGCGCCGTGCGGCTCGACCAGCCGCCGGTGGAGTACACCACCCCGTGGGTGGCGCCCGTGGAGACGTACGAGCTGTCCGCCTCCTACGGCAGCGGTGGCGCGCGCTGGGCGAACCGGCACACCGGGCAGGACTTCGCGGTGCCGATCGGGACGCCGGTGCGGGCCGTGGGCAGCGGCACCGTGGTGAAGGTGTCCTGCGGCGGCGCGTTCGGCATCGAGATCGTGGTCGCGCACCCGGGTGGTTACTACACCCAGTACGCGCACCTGGCCGCCGTCGCCGTCGACCAGGGGGAGCGGGTGTCCCCCGGGCAGTGGATCGGGCAGTCCGGCACCAGCGGAAACTCCACCGGCCCGCACCTGCACTTCGAGGTGCGGGTGACCCCGGAGATGGGATCGTCGGTGGACCCGGTGCCGTGGCTCACCGGACGCGGAGTGCCCCTCTGAGCGGCGGCCGCCGAAAGCCGCCGATCCGCCCCGGCGAACCGTCCGTGGACCTACATCCGCCCGTTCAGCAGCTGCTCGATCACCATGGCCACGCCGTCGTCGTTGTTCGCGACCGTGCGGCCCGACGCGGCGGCCAGCACGTCCGGGTGGGCGTTGCCCATCGCGTACGAACGGCCCGCCCAGGTCAGCATCTCGACGTCGTTCGGCATGTCGCCGAAGGCGACGACCTCCTCGTGCGAGATGCCGCGTTCGGCGCAGCACAGCGCGAGGGTGCTCGCCTTGGAGACACCGGGCCCGCTGATCTCCAGCAGGGCGCTCGGGCTGGAGCGGGTCACGGTGGCGCGGTCGCCGATGGCGAGCCGGCCCAGGGTGAGGAACGCGTCCGGCTCCATCTCGGGGTGGAACGCCAGGATCTTGAGCACCGGTTCGGCGGTGATGGGCGAGCCGTCGGCCAGCAGCTCCTCGGCGGGCGCCAGGTCGTCCGGGACCTCCATGTGCAGCTTCGGGTACGCGGGCTCCTGGTAGAAGCCGTAGGTCTGCTCCACCGCGTACACCGTGCCCGGGGCGGCGTCGCGCAGCAGGCCCACCGCCTCCAGGGCGTTGTTCCGGGGCAGCTCGCGCACCTTGACGAAGCGGTGCGCGCCCGGGCCGCCGTGCAGGTCGACGACGGCGGCGCCGTTGCCGCAGATGGCGAGGCCGTGGCCGTGCACATGGTCGCTGACCACGTCCATCCAGCGGGCCGGGCGGCCGGTGACGAAGAAGACCTCGATACCGGCCTCCTCGGCGGCGGCCAGGGCGGCGACGGTCCGTGGGGACACCGACTTGTCGTCGCGGAGCAGGGTGCCGTCGAGGTCGGTGGCGATGAGCCGCGGTGGAGTGGTGGCGGCCGGGGTCTCGGGCTCTCGGATCGCTGAGGTCACCCGCTCATTGTCCCGCATATGCCCGCACGGCCGTGCGGGACTCCGCACATCTGAGTGATTACCGACCTCACCAGCGGCTTCGCGTCCCGCAGCGGTGGGGCGGCGCCCGTTCTCGTTCACCGCAGCTGTGCCGGGGCCTCCATCGCGATCCGTTCGAAGACCTTCTGGTCCGCCGCGAAGTCGGAGTCCGGGATGGGCCAGTGCAGCACGATCTCGTCGAAACCCAGCTCGACGTGGCGGCCGGCGAAGTCGACGAAGGCGTCCAGGGACTCCAGCGGGCGGGCCCGGTCGGGGGTGAACCCGGTCAGCAGGATCTTGTCCAGCTCGGTCACGTCCCGGCCGATCTCGGCGCAGGCGCCGGCGAGCTTCTCGGCCTGACCGCGAATGGCCTGAACCGACTGCTCGGGTGTGCCGTCCTCGTACAGTTTCGGGTCGCCGGTGGTCACCCATGCCTGTCCGTACCGGGCCGCGAGCCGCAGTCCGCGCGGGCCGGTCGCCGCCACGGCGAAGGGCAGCCGGGGCCGCTGGACGCAGCCGGGGATGTTGCGCGCCTCGTGCGCCTGGTAGAAGTCGCCCTCGTACGACACGGCGTCCTCGGTGAGCAGCCGGTCCAGCAGGGGAACGAACTCGGCGAAGCGGTCGGCGCGCTCGCGCGGGGTCCACGGCTCCTGGCCGAGGGCGGTGGCGTCGAAGCCGGTGCCTCCCGCGCCGATGCCGAGGGTGACGCGGCCGCCCGAGATGTCGTCGAGGGAGATGAGCTCCTTGGCCAGGGTGACCGGGTGCCGGAAGTTCGGAGAGGTGACCAGGGTGCCCAGACGCATCCGCTCGGTCACGCCCGCGGCGGCGGTCAGGGTCGGGACGGCCCCGAACCACGGGCCGTCGCGGAAGCTTCGCCAGGACAGGTGGTCGTAGGTGTAGCCCGCGTGGAAGCCCAGTTCCTCGGCCCGCACCCAGGCGGAACGGCTTCCTTCGTGCCAGCGGCGGTACGGGAGGATCACGGTGCTCAGACGCAGGCTCATGCCACCGAGCCTAAGCGGCGCGTCCGGTTTCACGTGAAACACCTGAGCCGGCGCGGACCCCTGCTGCTCCCCTGTCACCGCACCCGGGCGCTCAGCCAGGGAGTGAGCACGATCATCGGGATGAACTCCTTGTGCGTCCGGTCCCCTGGCAGCGGCACGACGAGGAAGTAGCCCGGCGGGAAGCGCCGCGCCTTCACATACGCCAGCCCGTCGAACAGCGAACGCAGAAAGGCGGGTACGTCGTCGCGGGGGATGTCGGGGCACTCGACGCCCTCGACGTCGATCAGCGCGTCGTCCTCCGGGAACAGACGCACCCGCACCCGGGGCAGGCCGCCGAACTCGACATGAGCCTCGTGCGGCAGGGAGCCGTCGGGGTCCGTGGTCACACCGACCCCGGCCGCGGTGCGGCGCGAGGTCTGGTCGGCGCCGATGTCGTGAGTGACCTCGATCTCGCGTCCGTACCGGTCGGCGAGGGCACGGAGGGCGGTGACGGCGGCCTCGGTGGTGGGCAGGTGCTCCATGCCGTCGATCATGGCCTACCGGCTCTCGCCGAAGCGCAGATACCGGCGGGGAACGGCCTCGGTCAGCCAGACGCCGTTGGCGCTGATGTGGAAGACGTGGCCGTCGCGGTGCATGGCGCCCGCGTCGACCGACAGCACCACCGGCCGTCCCCGGCGGGCACCGACGCGGGTGGCGGTCTCGCGGTCGGCGGAGAGATGCACGGCGTGCCGGTCCATGGGCCGCAGGCCCTCGGCGCGGATCGCGTCCAGGTTCCGGGCGACCGTGCCGTGGTACAGCCAGGCCGGGGGTACGGCGGTCGGCAACTGGAGGTCCACGGGGATGGTGTGGCCCTGGCTCGCGCGGATCCGGGAGCCCTCGACGGCGAAGCGCCGTTTGTCGTTGGCGGCGACGACGTGGTCCAGCTCTTCCCGGGTGATCGGGAAACCGTGGTCCGCCGCCGCGGCGATCAGCGCGTCGATCTCCACCCAGCCGGCCGCGTCCGGGGCCAGCCCGATCCGCTCGGGCTGGTGGCGCAGATGCTTCGAGAGGTACTTCGACACCCGCACGGTGCGTCTTTCGTCCATCTGTTCAGACTGCCGGGAGAGACGCGCATCACGCGATCGATTTACATCCGAAGGTTTGATCCACAGATAAGTGAGGTTATCCACAGCGGAACGAGGGGTTCTGTGGACAACCGGCCCCTCAGACCGGGGGCTTCACGCGCGCGAGCCTCCGCGCCGCCCCCGGCAGCCACCGCGCCAGCGCGTACGCGGCCCGCGCCTCCGGGGTGACCGGCACGACCGCCTCGTCGCGGACCACCGCACGCAGCACCGCGGCGGCGACCTTCTCCGGCGGGTAGTTCCGCATCCCGTAGAGCCGCGCCGCCTTCCGTCGCCTGCGCCGCTCCTCCGCCGCGTCCGTGCCCGCGAACCGCGCGGTGGACGTGATGCCGGTGTTGACGAACCCCGGGCACACCGCCGTCACACCGACCCCCCGCTCCGCCAGCTCGGCCCGCAGGGACTCGCTCAGCATCAGCACAGCCGCCTTCGACGCCCCGTAGGCGGGCAGCGCCCGCGAGGGCTGGAACGCGGCCGCGGACGCCACGTTGACGATGTGGCCACCCTGCCCGCGTTCCGCCATCCGCCGCCCGAAGTGCAGACAGCCGTGGATCACGCCCCACAGATTGACGTCGAGGACCCGTTTCCAGTCCTCCGTCGTGGTGTCGAGGAAGGCGCCGCCCAGGCCGACGCCCGCGTTGTTCACCAGCACGTCCACCACCCCGTGCGCGGCGGTGACCCGCTCGGCGAGCTTCTCCACGGCCTGCTCGTCGGCCACGTCCGCCGTCTCCGCCCAGGCGTCCGCCGCACCCCGCGCCCGCGCCTCACCGGCGGTGCGGAGCGCCGCGCCGGTGTCCCGGTCGACCACCACCACGCGCGCGCCCGCCTCGGCGAACGCCAGCGCGGTGGCCCGTCCGATACCGCTCCCCGCGCCCGTCACCAGCACCAGCCGCCCGCCGAACCGGTCGGCGTACCGGCCCCGGGCCCGCCCCTCGGGCCGCCCGTCCTCCACGGACGTCACGAAATCGGCGATCCATGTGGCCAGCTGGTCGGGCCTGCTGCGCGGCACCCAGTGGCCCGACGACAGCGTGCGCCGGGTCAGCCGGGGCGCCCACTCCTCCAGCCCGTCGTGGAGCCGTGGCGAGAGGAACCGGTCCCCCAGCGGCGTGACAAGCTGCACCGGCACGTGCGCGTAGGCGTCGGGACGCGGGTCGCCCAGCCTGGACCGCACGTTGTCCCGGTACAGCCAGGCGCCGTGCGCCGCGTCCGACGGCAGGGACGTCGTCGGGTAGCCGTCGCCGGGCACCCGCTCCATGCGCTCCAGCAGCCGCGGCCAGTACCGGCCGAGCGGCCCGCGCCAGGCCAGCTCGGGCAGCACGGGCGTGTGCAGCGCGTACACATACCAGGACCGGAGGCCCTGGCCCAGCAGGTGTCCCGCCCGGCGTGGGGTGGGGCGGGACACCCGGCTCTTGATCCAGTGCCCGAAGTGGTCCAGCGAGGGGCCGGAGACGGACGTGAACGACAGGATCCGTTCCCGCGCGCGCGGCGCCGTGACGAACTCCCACCCCTGCACCGAGCCCCAGTCATGCCCCACCAGGTGCACCGGACGGTGCGGGCTGACCGCATCCGCCACGGCCAGGAAGTCGTCCGTCAGCTTCTCCAGCGTGAACCCGCCGCGCAGCGGACGCGGCGCCGTGGACCCGCCGTGACCCCGGACGTCGTAGGCCACCACGTGGAACCGCTCGGCGAGGCGCGGCGCGACCCGCGACCACACCTCCTTGCTGTCCGGGTAGCCGTGCACCAGGACGACCGCCGGCCGCTCCGGGTCACCCAGCTCGGCCACGCACAGCTCGACCCCGCCCGTCCGCACCCACCGCTGCCGCGCACCCTCGAGTCCCGTCACAGCGGCGAATCTCGCAGCTGTGAGACAAGCCGTCAACAGTGCACCCCGAGCCGTGCACAACTCTCAGGCAGGGCGTCCCCTACGGGCGCGTACGACTCCAGACGGACCCCAAGACGGCCCCGCGGTCTGACGACCGCAGTGGTACGGGTCACTACCTTCAGGGATGTGACTGTGATCGCGACCGAAAGCCTGAGCAAGCGGTACCCCCGGGTGACCGCGCTTGACCGGCTCTCCGTGGACGTCGGCCCCGGTGTGACCGGGCTCGTCGGAGCCAACGGGGCCGGCAAGTCCACGTTGATCAAGATCCTGCTGGGTCTGTCCCCCGCCACGGAGGGCCGTGCCGAAGTGCTCGGACTCGACGTCGCCACCGAGGGCGCCGCCATCCGGGAACGGGTGGGCTACATGCCCGAGCACGACTGCCTCCCACCGGACGTCTCGGCCACCGAGTTCGTCGTCCACATGGCGCGCATGTCCGGCCTGCCGGCCACCGCCGCCCGGGAGCGCACCGCGGACACCCTGCGCCACGTCGGCCTGTACGAGGAGCGCTACCGCCCCATCGGCGGCTACTCCACCGGCATGAAGCAGCGGGTGAAGCTGGCGCAGGCCCTGGTGCACGACCCGCAGCTGGTCTTCCTGGACGAGCCCACCAACGGCCTCGACCCGGTCGGCCGCGACGAGATGCTCGGTCTCATCCGCCGTATCCACACGGACTTCGGCATCTCGGTCCTGGTCACCTCCCACCTGCTGGGCGAGCTGGAGCGCACCTGCGACCACGTCGTCGTCGTGGACGGCGGCAAGCTGCTGCGCTCCTCCTCCACCCGGGACTTCACGCAGACCACCACGACCCTCGCGATCGAGGTCACCGACACCGACGAGCACCCCGACGGCACCGGCGCGGTGCGCGAGGCGCTGCACGCGCGCGGGGTGACCGTCCAGGACGGCAGCGGACTGCCGGGCGCGGGGCACATCCTGCTGCTCACCGCGCAGGGCGAGGACACCTACGACCTGGTCCGCGACGTGATCGCCGACCTGGGACTCGGCCTGGTGCGCATGGAACAGCGGCGGCACCAGATCGCCGAGGTCTTCACGAACGACGACGACGCACAGCGGAAGGAGGCGGTCGGCCATGGCGGCTGAGCAGTCCGTGCAGGCACCAGCCACCCCGTCGGGTGACTCCCGTATCCACAACATCGGCTACCGCTCCTATGACGGCCCCCGCCTGGGCCGCTCGTACGCCAGGATGTCGCTGTACTCGCAGTCCCTGCGCGGCGCCTACGGCCTCGGCCGCTCGGCGAAGTCCAAGGTGCTGCCGATGCTGCTGTTCGTCGTGATGTGCGTGCCGGCCGCCATCATGGTGGCCGTCGCCGTCGCCACCAAGGCGAAGGAACTGCCGCTGGACTACACCCGCTACGCGATCGTCATGCAGGCCGTCATCAGCCTGTACGTCGCCTCGCAGGCGCCCCAGTCGGTCTCCCGCGACCTGCGCTTCAAGACCGTGCCGCTGTACTTCTCGCGGCCCATCGAGACCGGCGACTACGTCCGCGCCAAGTACGCCGCGCTGGCCTCCGCCCTGTTCATCCTCACCGCCGCGCCCCTGCTGGTGCTGTACGTCGGGGCGCTGCTGGCCGAGCTCGACTTCACCGACCAGACCAAGGGATTCGCACAGGGACTGGTGTCCGTGGCCCTGCTCTCACTGCTCTTCGCCGGCATCGGCCTGGTCATCGCCTCGGTGACGCCGCGCCGCGGCTTCGGCATCGCCGCCGTGATCGCCGTCCTGACCATCTCCTACGGCGCCGTCTCCACCCTCCAGGCCATTGCCGACGTCCAGGGCAGCGGCGACGCGGGCATCCTGATCGGCCTGTTCTCGCCGATCACCCTCATCGACGGGGTGCAGTCCGCCTTCCTGGGCGCGAGCTCCGCCTTCCCCGGCGGGGTCGGCCCCGACCGGACCGAGGGCATCTTCTTCGTCCTGGTGACCCTGGGCCTGGTCGTCGGCTCCCACGCTCTCCTGATGCGCCGCTACAAGAAGGTGGGGCTGTGACAACCCTCAGCATCGACCACGCCTCCCGCTGGTTCGGCAACGTGGTCGCCGTCAACGACGTCACGATGACCATCGGCCCCGGCGTCACCGGCCTCCTCGGCCCCAACGGCGCCGGCAAGTCCACCCTGATCAACATGATGGGCGGCTTCCTCGCCCCCTCCACCGGCACCGTCACCCTCGACGGCGAGCAGGTGTGGCGCAACGAGAAGATCTACCGCCACATCGGCATCGTCCCCGAGCGCGAGGCGATGTACGACTTCCTCACCGGACGCGAGTTCGTCCTCGCCAATGCCGAGCTGCACGGCCTGGGCGCCAAGGCGGCCCAGAAGGCACTCGCCACGGTGGAGATGGAGTACGCGCAGGACCGGAAGATCGCCACCTACTCCAAGGGCATGCGGCAGCGCGTGAAGATGGCGTCCGCGCTGGTCCACGACCCGTCGCTGCTCCTGCTCGACGAGCCGTTCAACGGCATGGACCCGCGCCAGCGCATGCAGCTGATGGACCTGCTGCGGCGCATGGGCGACGAGGGCCGCACCGTGCTGTTCTCCTCGCACATCCTGGAGGAGGTCGAGCAGCTCGCCTGGCACATCGAGGTCGTCGTCGCCGGACGGCACGCGGCCAGCGGCGACTTCCGCCGGATCCGCCGTCTGATGACGGACCGCCCGCACCGCTACCTGGTGCGCTCCAGCGACGACCGCGCCCTCGCGGCCGCGCTGATCGCCGACCCGTCCACCTCCGGCATCGAGGTCGACGTCACCGAGGGCGCCCTGCGCATCCAGGCCGTCGACTTCGGCCGGTTCACCGCGCTGCTGCCGAAGGTCGCGAGGGAGCACGGCATCCGCCTGCTCACGGTCTCGCCGTCCGACGAGTCCCTCGAGTCCGTGTTCTCGTACCTGGTCGCGGCGTAGGAGGCCCTGATGTACGACCCCACAGTCGCCCGGCTCACCTACCGGGCCCTGCTCGGCCGTCGCCGGGCCCTCATCCTGGGCGCGCTGCCCCTGCTGCTGATCGTCATCTCGCTGGCGGTCCGCGCCCTCGCGGGCGCCGACGACCAGACCGCCGCCGACGTCCTCGGCGGGCTCGCGCTCGCCACGATGGTGCCGATCATCGGCGTCATCGCGGGAACCGGCGCGATCGGCCCGGAGATCGACGACGGCTCCGTGGTGTACCTGCTGTCCAAGCCGATCAAGCGGCCTACGATCATCTATACCAAGCTGATCGTCGCCGTCGCCGTCACCATGGTGTTCTCCGCGGTGCCGACGCTGATCGCGGGCTTCATCCTCAACGGCAACGGCCAGCAGGTCGCCGTCGCCTACACGGTGGCCGCCCTGGTCGCCTCCATCGCCTACGCGGCGCTGTTCCTGCTGCTCGGCACGGTCTCGCGGCACGCGGTCGTCTTCGGCCTGGTGTACGCGCTGATCTGGGAGGCGCTGTTCGGCTCCCTGGTGCCCGGCGCGCGCACGCTGAGCGTCCAGCAGTGGTCCCTCGCCGTGGCGGAGAAGGTGGCCGGCGGTGAACTGGTCACCTCGGACGTGGGCCTGACCACGGCGACGGTCGCGCTGGCCGCCGTCACGGTGCTGGCCACCTGGTACGCCGGCCAGAAGCTGCGCACGCTGACGCTCGCCGGCGAGGAGTGAGGGGCACACGCCCCGAGGTGCGCGAGGGCGGTGCCGCCGGTGTGGCGGCACCGCCCTTCGTCATGTCCTGCGGTGATTTATTCGGTGGCGTCGGGCGGGTCCGGCCGGGCACAGTGAGGTGTCCGCATCGCCGGGAACCTCCCGGCGACCGTGAGCCGGGGAGGAGCGGGACCATGCCCATGCACGGCAGTACGTTCCGCTCCCGTCGGGGCGGCCCGAGGCGGACTCCGGAGTAATCCCTACTGCTCCGTCGAGTCCCCCCGAGGACCGCCCGGGGCGGCCGCTTCGAGCGCGCGCACACCGCGCGTGGGCCGCCCACCCGGAGGATTGGCCGAGTGGTAAGGCACCGGCTTGCTAAGCCGTGGTCGGGTGAGAGCCCGCGCACGTTCGATCCGTGCATCCTCCGCCGAACGCGTTTCACGTGAAACCGCCGGGCGTCAGCCCAGCAGGCGCTCCAGTACCACCGCGATGCCGTCGTCCTCGTTGGACGCCGTCACCTCGTCGGCGACCGCCCGCAGTTCGCGGTGGGCGTTGGCCATGGCGACGCCGTGGCCGGACCAGGCGAACATCGGGATGTCGTTGGGCATGTCGCCGAAGGCGATCGTCTCCGCCGCCTTCACGCCGAGGCGTCGGGCGGCGAGCGACAGCCCGGTCGCCTTGGACAGTCCCAGCGGCAGCAGCTCCACGATGCCCTCGCCCGCCATGACGACGGTGACGAAACCGCCCGCGGTGCGCTCGGCCGCCGCGGCCAGCTCGTCCGAGGTCAGCTCGGGGTGCTGGATGTACAGCTTGTTCAGCGGGGCGGCCCACAGGTCGGAGGCGTCTGTGAACGGCGTCGCGGGCAGCTTGCCGACGACGTCGTAGCCCGGACCGACCAGCACCTCGCCGTCGAGGCCGTCCCGGCTCGCCGCCAGGTGCAGCGGGCCGACCTCCGCCTCGATCTTGGCGAGCGCCACCCCGGCGAGCTGCCGGTCCAGCGTCACGGAGGTCAGCAGCCGTCCCGCGCCGGCGTCGTACACCTGGGCGCCCTGGCCGCAGACCGCGAGGCCCTGGTAGCCGAGGTCCTCGAGTATCGGTCGGGTCCAGGGCACAGCGCGGCCGGTGACGACGATGTGCGCGGCACCCGCCGCGGTGGCCGCGGCGAGCGCCTCACGGGTGCGTGCGGACACCGAGTGGTCGTCACGCAGCAGCGTGCCGTCCAGGTCGGTGGCGACCAGCAGGTACGGGAAGGAGGACGACGCGCCGCTCACTTGGCGACCGGTTCCAGGATCTCCCGGCCGCCCAGGTAGGGACGCAGCACCTCGGGCACACGGACCGAGCCGTCGGGCTGCTGGTGGTTCTCCAGGATCGCCACGATGGTGCGCGGGACGGCGCACAGCGTGCCGTTGAGCGTGGCCAGCGGGCGCGCCTTCTTGTCCTCGCGCATCCGGATCTGCAGGCGGCGCGACTGGAACTCGGTGCAGTCCGAGGTCGAGGTCAGCTCGCGGTACTTGCCCTGGGTGGGGATCCACGCCTCGCAGTCGTACTTACGGGCGGCCGAGGAGCCCAGATCGCCCGAGGCGACGTCGATGACGCGGAACGGCAGCTCCAGCGACGTCAGCCACTGCTTCTCCCACTCCAGCAGCCGACGGTGCTCCTCCTGGGAGTCCTCCGGCGCCACGTAGGAGAACATCTCCACCTTGTCGAACTGGTGGACGCGGAAGATGCCCCGGGTGTCCTTGCCGTGCGAGCCGGCCTCGCGGCGGAAGCAGGGCGAGAAGCCCGCGTAGCGCAGCGGCAGCTTGTCGGCCTCCAGGATCTCGTCCATGTGGTAGGCGGCCAGGGCCACCTCGGACGTGCCGACCAGGTACAGGTCGTCCTTGTCCAGGTGGTAGACGTCCTGCGCGGCCTGGCCGAGGAAGCCGGTGCCGGCCATCGACTGGGGGCGCACCAGCGCCGGGGTCAGCATCGGCGTGAAGCCGGCCGCCGTGGCCTGCGCCATCGCGGCGTTCACCAGGGCCAGCTCGAGCAGCGCGCCGACACCGGTGAGGAAGTAGAAGCGGCTGCCGGAGACCTTGGCGCCGCGCTCGACGTCGATCGCGCCGAGGCGCTGGCCGAGCTCCAGGTGGTCCCTGGGCTCGAAGCCCTCGGCGGCGAAGTCGCGGATGGTGCCGTGCGTCTCCAGGGTGACGAAGTCCTCCTCGCCGCCGACGGGCACGTCGGGGTGGACGAGGTTGCTCAGCTTGAGCAGGAGCTCCTGGGTCTCGGCGTCGGCGGCGGCGCGCTCGGCGTCGGCGGCCTTGACGTCGGCCTTGAGCTGATCGGCGCGCTTCAGCAGGTCGGTCTTCTCGTCACCGGCCGCCTTCCCGATGAGCTTGCCGAGCGACTTCTGCTCGGCGCGCAGCTCGTCGAAGCGGACGCCGGACGACCTGCGCCGTTCGTCGGCGGAGAGGAGGGCGTCGACGAGCGCGACGTCCTCTCCACGGGCGCGCTGCGAAGCGCGCACACGGTCGGGGTCCTCACGGAGCAGGCGAAGGTCAATCACGCGGTCAAGGCTACCGGTGTGGGGTGAGGGCTCACGACTCACTATCGCGGTGACGCGATCTGTGTCCCTTTACTGATGAATTATCCGTTGTGTTCCTCAAGGTCAATAAAAGGGGTGCGACCGCTTGAAAGAGTCGGTCCCAGGGCTCAGGGTTGACCGGAAACCCTTGTGCGGAACGGGACTTGGGGCCGCACTGTCCACAGCTGTCCACATCACGCGAAAAGTTATCCACAGGCTGTGGGGAAGATCTGTGGACGTCGGAATTGATCACTCCGAAACGCCTGGCCGGCGACGGACATTCACGCAGGAACTCGCTCTGCCGCCACTTTCGAGTGGAAAGCCCTCCCTCTAAAGGATTGATCCCTTCAAAAAAGTGGACGAAGGGTGAGGCGCGGCGCAATGAACGTGATCATGGCCTGTAGGGCGATTTGTCGACCGAAGACCCCTCGGGTGTCGACTTGTCCCCAGGTCGAGAAGCGGGCCTGTGGATAACTTCTGTGGATAAAGACAATCGGCAGGTAGGACCGGCGGTGGACCGGTCAGAACCGGCCGTCCTGGCAGCGCGCCACCCAGTCCGCCGCCCCCACGAACTCCTCGTCCGACGTCCCCGGGAACGGCGGCCGCACCTCGCCCGGCTGCACGTCCGCCCTCGGGTACGAACCGAGATAGCGCACCTGGAGGCAGATCCGCTTCAGCCCCATCAACGCCTCCGCCATCCTGCGGTCCGAGATGTGGCCCTCGGCGTCGACGCAGAAGCAGTAGTTGCCGATGCCGGCACCGGTCGGCCGCGACTGGAGCAGCATCAGGTTGATGCCCCGGGTGGCGAACTCGCCCAGCAGGTCGCGCAGCCCGCCCGGGTGGTCGTCGCGCTGCCACAGCACCACCGAGGTCTTGTCCGCGCCGGTCGGCGCCGCAGGACGCGCGGGCCGGCCCACCAGCACGAACCGGGTCTGGGCGTTCTCCGCGTCGTGGATGCCCGTCTCCAGCGGCTCCAGCCCGTACCGGGCCGCCGCGAACTCACCGGCGAAGGCCGCGTCGTACCGGCCCTCCTGGACCAGCCGCGCGCCGTCCGCGTTCGAGGCGGCCGACTCCCACAGCGCGTCGGGCAGGTGCGTGCGCAGCCAGTTGCGCACCTGCGGCTGGGCCGCCGGGTGCGCGGTCACCGTCTTGATGTCCGACAGCTTCGTGCCGGGGCGGACCAGCAGCGCGAAGGTGATCGACAGCAGCACCTCGCGGTAGATCATCAGCGGGGTGCCCGCGACCAGCTCGTCGAGAGTGGTGGTGATTCCGCCCTCCACCGAGTTCTCGATGGGGACGAAAGCGGCCTCGGCCTCGCCGGCGCGCACCGCGTCGAGCGCGGACTGCACGGACACGTACGGGATCAGCTCACGCGTGGCCGCCTCGGGAAGCGTGCGCAGGGCGACTTCGGTGAAGGTGCCCTCTGGGCCGAGATACGCATAGCTCGCTGGCATGACCTCACCCTAATGGGCCCACGCCGACAGCCCCTCCCGAGAGAGCTCCGGAGGGTGACTCCGGGCGGTTCTCACCCCTCCAGCAGCGCCTGACCCACATACTCGCCCTCCGCCGCCCCGCCCGGGACCGCGAACAGCCCGCTCGTCTCGTGGCGGACGAACGGCGTCAGCGCGTCGCCCCGGTCGAGCTTGCGCTGCACCGGCACGAAGCCGCGCAGGGGATCGGCCTGCCAGCAGACGAACAGCAAGCCGGCGTCCGGAGTCCCGTCCGCGTCGATGCCGTCGTGGTAGGAGAACGGCCGGCGCAACATCGCGGCCCCACCGTTCTGGTCGGGCCGGGTGATCCGCGCGTGCGCGTTGATGGGGACGACCAGATTGCCCCGGGCGTCGGTCTTCTCCAGGTCCATGTCGGTCTTCTCGTCACCGCCGGAGAGCGGGGCGCCGTCCGCCTTGCGCCGCCCGATGACGCCCTCCTGCTCCCTGAGCGACAGCCTCTCCCAGTCGTCCAGCAGCATCCGGATCCGGCGGACGACCACGTAGGAGCCGTTCGCCATCCAGGCGGGCTCGCCCTGCTCCGGAACGAAGATCCGCTCGTCGAAGTCGGGTTCCTGGGGCTTCGGATTGCGGGTTCCGTCGACCTGGCCCATCAGATTGCGGGTGGTCATCGGGCGGGCGGTGGCGCCCGGCGAGCGGTTGAAGCCGTTCATCTGCCAGCGCAACCGGGCCGCCGCACCCGCGTCCTTCTGCACCGCGCGCAGGGCATGGAAGGCCACCAGCGCATCGTCGGCGCCGATCTGCACCCACAGGTCTCCGTCGCTGCGGGCCCGGTCGAGGCGGTCGGAGGAGAAGGCGGGCAACGGGTCCAGGGCAGTCGGACGCTGTTGCTCCAGCCCGGTGCGCGCGAAGAAGCTGTGCCCGAATCCGAAGGTCAGGGTCAGCGAGGAGGGTCCGGCGTCACGGGCAATGTCGCTGTCGCCCTCGGCCTCGAACTCCCCGGCCATCAGCCGGCGGGCGGTGTCGGACCAGCGGCGCAGCAGTGCGGCTGCCTCCCTGCGCCCGGCGCCGGGCGCAAGGTCGAAGGCGAGGAGATGGCCGCGCGACTGGAGCGGCTCGGTGATACCCGGCTGATGTTTCACGTGAAACGGCACTTTTGTGGCGCCGACCGAGGTGAGGGGGGTGGCTCCGGAGGGCGCCGCCGCGTACCCGACGGCACCGCCGGCCGCCCCGAGCACCAGTCCGGTGGCGCCGGCCGTGCCGAGCAGGCGTCGCCGCGACATGCCGGCGGCGGTGGGTTCCGTCCGGGTGTCCTCCTCGGGGATGCGAGTCTGCGACAGGGAAGGGTCAGCCATGGTGGTTCAGCCGATCTGAGCGTTCTTGGAGACGGTCACCTGGTCGATGTCGGAGGTCCGCACGGTCACCTCGACCTTCCAGTCGCCCGCCATGGGGATCTGCACTGTGCTCGCCGACCAGTGTCCGGTGGTGATGTGGTCGGGTGTGACGGGCAGCGGCCCGATGTCCTGGGCGGCGAGGGTGAGCGCGATCTTCACCTCGGGCACGTCGACGGGCGTGCCGTCCGGCCCCTCGACGTAGACGTGCAGGGCGTTGTCACCGGCCTGGGCGGGGTCGAGGTCGACCGAGACGACACCCTTGCCGTTGGTGCCGCCCGTGTCGAAAGGCATGGTCAGGCTCACCGCACCGCTGCCCTGCCCGGTCGTCGAGGCCGAGGACGAGAAGGAGGCGGCGGCCGCCTTCGCGTCCTGCTCGGTGCGCCCCGGCTCGGTCTGCGTCAACACGGTGGTCACGGCCAGCAGGACGACGGCGACGCCCGCTTCGGCGAGCACCGAGCGGCGCAGTCCGAAGCGGTTCGGGTCGGCGTCCCGCAACCGCTTCTGCCGGGCGGCCTCCGTCGCGGCACGCTGACGGGCGAGCTGCGCGGCCCGCACGGAGTCATGGCCGGCCTCGGCCTTCTCCGCATCGGACGCCCTGGGCGCCTCGGCCGCCTCGACCGCCTCGGACACCGCAGACGTGCCGGATGCCTCGGCCGGGGCCGTGCCGGCCGGCTGCTTCTCCTCCTCGGCCTCCTCGGCCCGCTCGGTCTCCTCGCTCCTTGCCGCCTCCTCGGTCGCCACCGACACACGAGCGTCGGCCAGCCGCTGCGTCCAGCGGCGGGACAGGAAGGCGACGGCGACCATCACGGCCACCAGCGCGATCTTGACGAGGAGCAGCTGCCCGTACCGGGTGTCGGTGAAGGCGGACCAGGAGCCGAGCTGCCGCCAGCTCTGGTAGACGCCGGTGACGGCCAGCGCCACCACGCTGCCGAAGGCGAGGCGCGAGAACCGTCGGACGGCGTCCCGCCCGACCGGCGTCTCCACGGGGGCGCGGTGGAGCGCGACGAGGAGGGCGGCCAGTCCGCCCAGCCAGGCGGCGACCGCCAGCAGGTGCACCACGTCGACCGGCATGGCCACGCCCGCCTGCAGACCCTGCGAGGCGTGCTCGGACATGGCCCAGCTCGCGGCCAGCCCGGCCGCGACGACCGTCCCGCCGAGGGCCAGCCCGAAGGTCAGGTCCCGCTTGTCCGGCTCCCCGCCGTCGCCCTCGCCGTCGCCCTCGGCGGCGTGGTCCGGGGCGCCGCCGTCCGCCGTGCGGGCGTACGCCCCGAAGAGCACCGCTATGAACAGCGCCGCCGCCGCGAGCAGCAGCAGCCGCGACACCAGGGCCGCGCCCGTCTTGGTCTGGAGCACGTCGCCGAGCAGCTCCAGGTCGAAGACGTCGCCGATCTTCCCGGAGGTGGTGTAGGAGCCGCGCAGCATCAGCAGGCCCAGGGTCGCCGCGGTGAGCGCGAGCCAGCCGGAGACGACCAGACGCTGGACCGCCCGCACCCGGGCGCCCGGCGCCCAGCAGGCGAGGACGAAGGCGGCGCCGCCCGCCAGGACGACGAAGCCCGCGTAGGAGACGTAACGGCCGAAGCCGTAGAGCCACCCCACCAGGCCGTCGTCGGAGCCCTGCGCGGAGACCGAGACGGTGGTCTCCGAGGGGGCGCCGATGGAGAAGGTGAAGGCCCCGGCGACGGGGTGGCTGTCGGCGGACACCACCTGGTAGGCCACCGTGTAGGTGCCGTCGGGGAGCCCACTCACCAGCGGCACGCTGTACGTGGTCCCGCTGGGGTTGGCCGGGTCGCCCTTGTCCACACGCTCGCCCTTGGGGTCGAGCACCCGCACCGAGTCGTCGCCCACCGCGACCGGCTCCGAGAAGGTCAGCGAGACCTGCGAGGGCGCGGTGTCGACCACTGCCCCCTGCGCGGGGTCGCTGCCGGTCAGCGCGGCGTGCGCGGAGGCGGGAGCGGCCCCGGCGAGGAGCGCGCCGGCGACGGCCAGGATCAGCAGCACCAGGGTCCGTACGCGGGGGGCGATGGTCTGGGTCACGGGGGTGTCTCCCTCAGTGTCCGGTCGTCGGGCGGTAGGTGGCCGGCTTCACCGGCAGCTCGACCGTGACGGGGTCGGAGTGGGCGAAGCGCAGCTCGACGGAGACCTTCTGACCCTGCTTCGGCTTGCGCTTCAGCTGCTCGAACATCAGATGGTTGCCGCCGCTCTCCAGGACGAGGCTGCCGTGGGCCGGGATGTCGAGGGATTCGACCTCCCGCATCGCCCCGTCGACGGTCTCGTGCACGGTGACCTGGCGGGCGACGTCACTGCTGACCGAGGTCAGCCGGTCCGCGGCGTCGCCGTCGTTGGTGATCGTGAGGAAGCCCGCCGCCAGGTCCGACACCGGCTGCGGCATGTACGCGGCGCCTACCGACAGCTGTGCCGAGCCGTCGTCCGAACCGCCGCACGCGGTCAGGGCGAGCGCGCCGGCCAGCGCGAGGGCGGCGGCCGCGCGGTGCCTCACGGGTTCTCCCCCTTGATGATCTTCGGGAGGTCCTGGGTGTAGTCCTCGACGGTGGCGTCCTCGCCGTAGAGGACGTAACCGCCGTCCGTCTTCGGGGAGAAGGCGATGACCTGGGTGCCGTGGTCGGAGACGGTCTTGCCGTTGTCGTCCTTGCGCGGCGGGTCGATGGAGATGCCGAGGGTGCGGGCGCCGGCCTGGATGGTGGCGAAGTCACCGGTCAGACCGACGACCTGGGAGTCGATGCCCTTGAGCCACGTGCCGAGCTCGGCCGGGGTGTCCCGCTCGGGGTCGGTGGTGACGAACACGATCCGCAGCTGGTCCTGCTGCTCCTTCGGGAGCTGCTTCTTGGCCACCGCGAGGTTGTTCATCGTCAGCGGGCAGACGTCGGGGCAGTGCGTGTAGCCGAAGTAGATCAGCGTGGGCCTGCCCGCGGTCTGCTCGCGGAAGTCGTACGGCTTGCCCTGGGTGTCGGTGAGGACGAGGTCGGGCTTCTCGAAGGGCTTGTCGAGGACGGTGGCCGCCTTCTGGCCGCCGTTCTCCTCGGACACCACGGAGACGGGCGAGCCGCTGTCGCCGTCGTCGCCGCCGCAGGCGGTGAGGGTCAGCGGGACGACGGCGAGCAGAGCCGCCGCCGCGAGGGTCTTCTTGCGCATGGGATGGTCCTGAAGGTGGGTGTGCGGCGCGCACCGGGAGGCCGCGGGCCGGGCCCGGTGCGCGCCGTGGAGAGGGAAGGCTCAGGCGGAGCGCCGGCGCCCGGCGAGCACGCCGTACGCGACGCCCGCGGCGCCGACCACGATGCCGACGACGCCCAGCACGCGGGCGGTGGTGTCGGTGCCGCCGGAGTCGCCGGACGCGGCGGTCGTCTCGGCGGAGGCCTGCTCCGCGTCGTCGGACGCCTTGTCGTCGGCGGCGGCGCCGTGTCCGTGGCCGTCCTCGGCGGGCGCGGACAGGGTCAGCACCGGAGCCGGGTTGTCGGGCTCGTCCTGGCCCTCCTGCGGTACCTCGATCCAGCGGACGACCTCCTTGTTGGAGTACGTCTGCAGGGCCTTGAAGACGAGCTGGTCGGTGTCCTCGGGCAGCGTGCCGACGGAGACCGGGAACTTCTGGAAGAAGCCCGGCTCGATCCCCTCGCCCTTGGCGGTCCAGGTGACCTTGGTGACGGCCTCGTCGATCTTCTTGCCGTGCACCTCGAGCGGCTCGGCCAGGCGCGACTTGGTGACCTTGATGTCCCAGCCCTCGACGGGCTGCGGCTGCACCGACGACAGGGGGTGGTCCGACGGGAACGTGACCTCGAGCTTGGTGGTCGCGGCGTTGTCCCGCTCGTTGGGGACCTTGAAGCCGACGACCGCGTAGCCGCCCTTGGCGGCCTCACCCTCGGGCTGCACGCTGACGTGCGCGAAGCAGGGGGAGGACACGGCGAGGACGGCGGCGCCGGCGACGGCACCGGCGGCGGCGATACGGGAAGCCTTCATGGCAGAAGCACTCCGCTTCGTAGAGGTTTCACGGACGGTGAGGGATACGCGGCGCGGACGGCGGTCGCTCCGCTGGGCGGGACGACGGCCCGGCGCACGCGGCGGGACCGGCGCACAGGCGTGCCGCACGGAGGCGTCCCTCGTCCCGTCCGGAACCCCGGACCGGTGGGTCGCCCCGCGTCAGGCGGCGAGCGCGAGTGCGGAGACGGAGGCCGGGGGACCCCGGCGGATCACCGTGTGGTGCAGGCCCGCGGAGCGCGGGGGAAGCGGAGGGAGCAGCGCGGTGCGCGGGGTGACCGGGCCGGCCTCGGGAGCGCCGGGGAGTCCGGCGCGCAGGGCCCGCACCAGGGCCAGCGCCCCGCGCAGCGACCGCACGAGGGCGCCCTCGGCGACTCCCTGCGCGGACAGCTCGGCCAGACGCAGCAGCGCCAGGTCGCCCCGGCGCAGCAGCCATCCCGCGACCGTCGCGGCGAGGACGTGCCCGAGCAGCATCGGCAGCGACGGCAGCAGCGACCCCACGGGGCCCGCCACGGCGTCGGCCTCGTGGGCCCCCGGCCCGTGCGGCAGGATCCGGGCGTCGGCGAGGAGCCGCTCGGCCTGGGCCGGGCTGATCGTGCCGGGGCCGCACCACAGCCGGGCGGCCTGGGCGACCAGCGAGGCGTCGGACGCGCCCGCGCCGTGCTGCCCGAGTCCGAACAGCGTGTGCAGCGCGGTCTGCCCGCCGGCCAGCAGGGCGGTGATCACCGGCAGCGGGCGGGTGCGCCCGGCGAGCGGCACGGCGACGGCGACCGCCGCGAGGAATCCCGCGCCGAGCGTCCACAGCGGGACGGCGTCGCAGGAGGCGAGCGAGTGGCCTGCCCCGGCCAGCACGACGCAGACCGCGGCGAACACCGCGGCCCGCAGGATCCGGAGTCCTCGTCCGGCGCGCGTCGTGCGCGGATAAGGGGCAGACATGGCGGCCTCATCATCGCACCAGCCCCCGGGGCGCCGTACGCCAGGTCCGCAAGATGAGGTACGACCGTAAGATCACCTGTGCGGTGCGGCGTCCCACATACACCGATCGGCTCCCCCGTACACCCGCCATATGGGCGGTGTCACGTCAACTTCGCGCTTACAGGTCACCACTCAGGGCAATACGTAACGGTATGTCGAGCCGCAGCCAGGAGGCTGGAGCATGAGCATCTGGTGGTCACTCCATCTGCGGCGTGATGCCGCCAGCGTGCCGCTCGCCCGGCGCCTGCTGCTCGGCACCATGGAGACCGCGGGCGTCGATCCCGAGATCTCCTACGACCTGTCCGTCGCCCTCAGCGAGGCCTGCGCGAACGCCGTGGAGCACGGTGGCGGCGCCGCACGCGACCACACCTCGGAGGCGTTCCGGGTGACGGCCTACCTCGACGGCGAGAAGTGCCGCATCGAGGTCGCCGACGCCGGCCCCGGCTTCCCCGCCGCCGGGCCCCGCCCCCGCCCCCAGCCCGTCCCGGCCGAGGCGGAGCACGGCCGTGGCCTGTGCCTCATCGAGCAACTGGCCGACCACGTCCACATCGGCAACAAGCCGGGGCGAGGCGGCGCGGTGGTGAGCTTCGACAAGATCCTCAAGTGGCGCGAGGACGCGCCGCTGACGGCGGTCTGACGCACACGACGAGGGCCCCTCCCGGCGATCCGGGAGGGGCCCTCGTTCATGCGTGCCAGGGGTGACTCAGCCCTTGAGGTCCGCCATCCACGCCTCCACCTCGTCCGAGCGGCGGGGCAGGGCGGAGGACAGGTTCGTGTTGCCGTCCTCGGTGACCAGGATGTCGTCCTCGATGCGGACGCCGATGCCCCGGTACTCCTCGGGGACCGTCAGGTCGTCGGCCTGGAAGTACAGGCCCGGCTCCACGGTGAGGACCATGCCCGGCTCCAGCGTGCCGTCGACGTAGGTCTCGGTGCGCGCGGCGGCGCAGTCGTGGACGTCCATGCCGAGCATGTGACCGGTGCCGTGCAGCGTCCAGCGGCGCTGCAGGCCCAGCTCCAGCACCCGCTCCACCGGGCCCTCGACCAGGCCCCACTCGACGAGCCGCTCGGCCAGCACGCGCTGCGCGGCGTCGTGGAAGTCGCGGTACTTGGCGCCCGGCTTCACGGCCGCGATGCCCGCCTCCTGGGCGTCGTACACCGCGTCGTAGATCTTCTTCTGCAGCTCGGTGTAGCGGCCGTTGACCGGCAGCGTCCGCGTGACGTCGGCGGTGTAGTACGTGTGCGTCTCCACACCGGCGTCGAGCAGCAGCAGGTCGCCGGAGCGGACGGGGCCGTCGTTGCGCACCCAGTGCAGGGTGCAGGCGTGCGGTCCCGCGGCGCAGATGGATCCGTAGCCGACGTCGTTGCCCTCGACGCGGGCGCGCAGGAAGAACGTTCCCTCGATGTAGCGCTCGCTGGTGGCCTCGGCCTTGTCGAGGACCTTCACCACGTCCTCGAAGCCGCGCACGGTGGAGTCGACGGCCTTCTGCAGCTCGCCGATCTCGAAGTCGTCCTTGACGAGCCGCATCTCGGAGAGGAAGACGCGCAGTTCCTCGTCGCGTTCGGCGGTGACCTTGTCGGTCAGCGCCTCCTCGATCCCGGCGTCGTAGCCGCGCACCACACGGACCGGGCCGGTGGCCTCGCGCAGCGCGCCGGCCAGCTCGCGGACGTCGGAGGCGGGGATGCCGTACCGCTTCTCGGCCTCGGTGAGGGAGTGGCGGCGGCCCACCCACAGCTCGCCCTGGCCGTCCAGCCAGAACTCGCCGTTCTCACGGTCGGAGCGGGGCAGGAGGTAGATCGTCTCCTGGTGGCCGTCCGTCGTCGGCTCCATGACGAGGACGCCGTCCTCCGTCTGGTTGCCGGTGAGGTAGGCGTACTCGACGGACGCCCGGAACGGGTACTCCGTGTCGTTCGAGCGGGTCTTCAGGTTGCCCGCCGGGATCACCAGGCGCTCACCGGGGAAGCGGGCGGACAGCGCCGCGCGGCGGGCGGCGGTCTCGGCGGCCTGGGCGATCGGCTCCAGGTCGTGCAACTCGGTGTCGGCCCAGCCGCTCTTCATGTTCTCGGCCAGCTCGTCGGACACGCCCGGGTACAGGCCGTTCTTCCGCTGCTTGACGGGCTCCTCGTCGGCAGTCTCCGGGGTCTCCGGCAGCTCCTCCGCCACGGTCATCCTCCTCGATACGGCACTGGACCACCCCCATCGTACGGTCGGGCGGAAACGGACGAACCGGGGAAGCGCCTGTTACCTGGGAGGCACGCGCGGTGAGCGGCGCGCGGGACGGGCGGATCAGTCGAAGCGCGCCGCGAGCAGCACCACGTCCTCCGAGGTGTCCGCGTCCTCGGCGCCCTCCGGCAGCACCGCCCGCAGTACGTGGTCGGCGACGGCGCCCGGGTCGCGGCGCAGCGCCCGCGGCACCCCGGCCGCGGCGGCGTGCAACCGGGCGAAGGCGCGGTCGGTCGGGTCGCCGGTGCGGTGCAGCAGGCCGTCGGTGTAGAGCAGCACCGTGTCGCCCGCCTCCGCCTGCACCTCCACGCTGGGCGCCTCCCAGCACGCGAGCATCCCGAGGGGGGCCGAGACGGATGTCTCCACGAACTCGGTGCGGCGCTCGCCGAGCAGCAGCGGCGGGCTGTGCCCGGCCCCGGCCAGGGTGATCCGGCGCACCGCGGGCTCGCAGTAGCCGAACAGCGCGGTGGCCGACCGGGCCGGCTCGGTCAGCCGCAGCAACAGCTCCAGGTCGGACAGGACGGCGACCGGGTCCTCGCCCTCCATCACGGCGTACGCCCGCAGGGACGCCCGCAGCCGGCCCATCGCGGCGACGGCGCTGGGGCCGGACCCGGTGACGGAGCCGACGGCGAGTCCGAGCGCGGCGTCCGGCAGCGGCAGCGCGTCGTACCAGTCCCCGCCTCCGCTCGGGCAGGTGCGATGGCGCGCGGCGAGCTGCACGCCTGCCACCCGCGGCAGGCGGGAGGGCAGCAGCTCCTCGGTCATCGTGGCCATCGACGCGCGCGTGTGCTCCAGTTCGAGGAGCCGGGCGAGGTGCTCCGCCGCGTGCCGGACGTACAGGCCGACGAGGTGGCGCTGCCGCTCGACGGGTTCGGCGGGTTCGTCGTACAGCCAGACGACCGCGCCGAGGCGTCCGGCGGTGTCGGTGGCGAGGGGCAGGGCGTAGCTGGCGGCGTAGCCGAGGCGGGCGGCCACCTCACGGTGCCGGGGGTCGAGGCTCTGCTCGGCGAACAGGTCGGGCTCGGCGACGCCGTCGTCCCCGCCGGGCAGTCCGTCGAGGATCCGGCCGTGCGGCAGGGCGCCGCGCGGCACCGTCTCCAAGTGGCCCAGGTCCGCGCGGCCGAGGCCCAGCCCGACGGTCGTGGAGGGCCCGCGCCCGTCGGCGGGCTCCAGGGCGACGAGCCCGCGCCGGGCGCCCACCAGGGCGGCTCCCGCGCGCAGCAGTTCGTCCAGGGCGGCGTCGAGCGTGCCGGCGCGGACCAGTCGTTCGGTCAGTTCGTGCAGGGTGGTGAGGTCCGAGACCCAGCCGGCGAGGCGGTCCTGGAGCAGCGCGCCCGGGGCGCTGTGGGGGTGTGCCGCGGCGGACGGGGTGGTACCCGTGGCGGGCGCGACAGTGTGTGCGGGGGCGGGAACCGTTGAATCGATTCCGGCCACTTTCGGAGGGTGCGGAGCGTTCATGGCGTCCGGCTTTCCGGCCGGTACGTACTGCTCAAAAGCATCGCAAACCCCCATGTCGTTCTGCGTCGCCGGCAGTGTCTCCACATGTACACGTACTCGTGAGGAGATGTCCAGCATTGTCCTGCTGGGATTCCTGGTGTCCGTGTGACCGAGAAGAACTCCCGATGGAACTCTTGCCGAAATGCGAAGTTGGCTTGAAACTGCCTCAGGGGGAGGCTTACTGCGGTCGACTGGCCTTGCTCGACGGAGCGTCACAGCGGTCGTGATGGGTACGTACTCGGAGAAGGCCAGGGGTGGTTGGGAACCGCCCGGGAACCTGGCGACGGACCCGGGCGTCTTAACCACCGACGACCGTGCCCCATCCTCCCGTGGCGGAGGCGGAGAGAAACACGCGCGACGGTAAACGCCAGACTTCGCCACCCCACGCCGTACCCGTACTTCTGATAGACGCTGTATGGGTGGAACGGCCGCGGAGGCAGCCCATGCCCGGCCCCTGGGGGTTCCCCCTGCCCGGCGCGGGGGTGTGATGCGCCAACAGGTACGCACAGTGAAGTGATCGACACATGACGTGAATGGTCCACGGTGTTGCCAGGCGTGCAACGGAAAGGAACGAGCGCTCATGCGCGAGATCCTCGGAAGGCGACGCAGGCTCCTGTCCCGGCGTGGTGACGAGGGGCCCGATCTGATCGGTGCGGCCCTGACCTTCGCCGCGGAGTGGCAGTGGCCCGTACTCCCCGGCGTGGCGGCCGACCCGCAGGACGGGTCCCGCTGCGCCTGCCCCGACCCGGAGTGCACGGTGCCGGGCGCCCATCCGTTCGACCCCGGCCTTCTCGCCGCCACCACCGACGCGCGGATGGTGCGCTGGTGGTGGACCAACCGGCCGACGGCACCGATCGTGCTCGCCACCGGCGGCAAGGCCCCGTGCGCGGTGTCCCTGCCCGCCCTGCCGGCCGCCCGCGCGCTCGCCGCGCTGGACCGCCGGGGGATGCGGCTCGGCCCGGTCGTCGCCTCGCCGACCCGCTGGGCGATTCTCGTCAAGCCGTACTCCCTGGAGCAGCTGGGCGAACTGCTCTACGCCCAGGACTTCGTCCCCGGCTCCCTCCGCTTCCACGGCGAGGGCGGCTACCTGGCCCTGCCCCCGTCGGTCACCGCGCAGGGGGAGATCCGCTGGGAGCGGGCGCCGCTGCCCGGCTCGGCGTCGCCCTGGATGCCCGACGTCGAGGCCGTGGTGGACGTGCTGGTCGACGCCCTCACCCGTACGGGTGTGAGCGCCCCCGAGATGTAGGCGGCGCCGTCGCGCGCCGCGCCCGGCAGCCCGTGCGAGGCCGCTATCTTCCCGGGACATGCCGCGTCATGCCGGGGGACGTGCCCGGGCGTCCCGCAGAGCCCGAGCGACCGCCCTCGCGGGCGTCGCGGCGGCCTGCGCGCTCACGCTGCCGCTGGCGGTCGCCTGCGCGGGCCAGGACGACGGCCGGAACCATCCCTCGGCCGGGCCGGACGATCTGCGTCCGATTTCCGTCCCCGTGAAGGGTGCTGCGGAGATCCCCGCGGAGAAGAGAAGCGCGCCCGACGGACGCGTCCCCGGAGGCCACGCTTCCGAGTGGGGCGCAACGGAGATCCGCGTCCCGGAGGACGGGGACGTCCTGGTGCGGGCGCCGACGGCGGACGAGGCGCCGCCGGGCGCGCCTGTGTCGACCGCCCTGCGCTGTGGCCCCGCCCTGTCCTCGCCCGACGGCGTGGAGGCGCAGACGTGCGTGGTGGTGCGGGGAGAGGACGTGTGGGCGCGGACGTACTACCGCAACACCACCGGCGCGCCCCTGGACGCGACCCTGTCCCTGCTCGGTCCGGACGGGCACAGCGTGCGGAGCCGGTGCGTGGCGGGGGCGGGGGACGACCCGTCCCTGTGCGAGACGCCGCGCGTACGTCTGAAGGGGGAGCCGCTGCGGTACACGGCGGTCGCGGAGTTCGCCGCCCACGCGGGCGGTGCACGGGAGGGGCGGCTGCTGTTGCGGGCCGGGAGCAACTCGCCGTCGGGGAGAGAGCGGTGAGACGCGGAAGTCTCTGTCCGACGCCCGGGGAGCCCGTGCGGAGGCCCGGACGGAGGGCGTGTGGCGGGCACACAAAGACCCGGTTGCTGGCGACGGGGGATGCACCAGCAACCGGGCTACTGGAACGGTAACAAGAGATCGGCGGTAAGCAAATTCGATCTCGGCGTTTCCAGTCACCGACTGGCTTGTGAGTACGGGGAGTTACGCGAGCGTAAGGAGATGTGTCCCGGGCGGTTCGGCCCGCCCGGGACACCCGCGGGAAGCCGGGTGCGCGGCGCCTCAGCTCAGCGTGACCTGGCGGTTCGTCAGACCGCCGCGCGCCCGGCGCTCGTCCGCGGTGAGCGGGGCGTCGGTCGCCAGTGCGGCGGCGAGCCGCTCGGCGAACTCGGCGGCCGGCTTCTCCACGTCGTCCGCGCGGACCTCGCTCGGCAGGTCCCAGACCGGCACGGTGAGCCCGTGGGCGCGGAAGGAGCCGACCAGACGGGTGCCCTCGCCGAGGGAGGAGCGGCCCGCCGCGTGCAGCCGCGCGAGCGCGTCCAGGAGCTGCTCCTCCGCGTGCGGCATGACCCACCGCAGGTGGTTCTTCTCGGGCGTCTCGCACCAGTACGCGGAGTCCACGCCCGTCAGCTTCACGGTCGGGATCGCCGCCGCGTTCGCCCGCTCCAGGGAGGCGGCGACGTCCGGCGAGGCGTTCTCCGGGTCCGGGACCCAGAACTCGAACCCGTCGTGCACGACCGGCTCGAAAGCGCCCTCCGGGTCGAGCAGGTCCTGCAGCCGGGAGCCGTCGGCGGGCGCACGGCGGGCCTGCACCGGGGTGCCCGGCTCGGCGGTCAGCGCGCGCTGCAGCGTGTCGGCGAGATCGCGGCTGAGGTCGCCGGAAGGCGTGTCGTTCTGCAGGCCGAGCAGCACCGAGCCGTCGTCGCGGCGGAGCGCCGGCCAGGCCATCGGAAGCACCGTGGCCAGGGTGACGGACGGGACGCCCTCGGGCAGGCCGCTCTTCAGGGTCAGCTCGACGGTCGCGGCGGGCACCAGCTCGCGCAGCGCCACCCAGTCGCACTCGCCCGGAAGGCCTTCGAACGGGCGGTGCACCAGCTCGGTCACCGCCTGCGCGGCTGCGCGGCCGTGGCACGCCTTGTAGCGGCGGCCGCTGCCGCAGGGGCAGGGTTCGCGCGCGCCGACGACCGGGATCTGCCCGTCCGTGAGCTGCGGGCGCTTGGCCTTCGTCTGAGGTCGCTTCTTGGCCATCGTGGGTGTCTCCCGGTTACGGCTCGTCTCGTACGGCGCGAGCCTAGCCGTTCGCGCCACGGCCGACGGGAACCTGTGGACGACGGGGTGGCCTGTGGACAACCCGGAGCGCCCCGTGGCGGCCCTCTCGGGAGAGCTGGACGGTGCAGGGTGTCGGGCAGCCCTACGAGGTGCGGGCTGCTGCCGGGGGAGCCTCACGAGGTGTGGGCTGCCGGCGGAGTCTCACGAGGTGTGGGCTGCCGGGGAGCCTGCCCCGGCACCGTGGGCGGTCAGTCCAGGTCGTCGAAGACGTCCGCGAAGTCCAGCCCGGTGAGGCGTGCGACCGGCGGGGCCGTCACCCGTGCCGCGAAGTCCTCGCGGCGGTGGCAGCTCCCGGCGTCCGGGTCGTGCACGTCCTCGTGGACGACGACCCACACCGTGACCTCCCCGGGCACCTCGTCGCGCACGCCCCAGTCGTCGGAGAGCGCGGAGATGATGTTGAGCCCGCGGCCGCCGTGCGCGGTGACCGACGGGGTGGCAGGCGCTGGGCGGGTCGGACCGCCCCCGTCGGTGACCTCGACGACGAGCCGGCCGCGCGGGTCCACCCGCCAGGCCGCACGCACGTCGCCGTCGCCCGCCAGGCTGTCGCCCAGGGGCCGGCCGTGTTTGCACGCGTTGCTCAACAGCTCGGAAAGGATCAGTACGGCATCGTCGACGACCGATTCCGGGACGCCTCCGTCACGCAGCTGCGTGCGCATCCGGCGCCTCGCCTTCCCCACGCCCGCAGGGCCATGGGGCACGGCCATGCTCGACGACGTGGGCACCTCCTGTGCCACCACCAACGCCACCCCCGAGACCTCCTTCGCCCCACGCCACGGTGTGGATGCCCCATCGGCCTGAACCGGAAACCGGCCGATCCGTGCGCGGTGACGCACTTGGAACGATCGAATACGCACCGAACGCGCCGGAGCACTCCCCGTAGTCGCATGGCTGGATTTCGTCGATGTGGCCGAGATATGAGGATGTGGGCGACCGGTCCCGTGGGTCAAGAGGTGGGCGACAACCACTGGGACACACGGGACGGATGCGACGCTCTGGGAGGGTTCCGGGGTCCGCTTCCGGCCTGTCATCCGCCGGGTTCGCGGGCCACCGACCGAGCCGGGCCGCACCGCGTCCATCCGTACCGAAGAGGCGTCTTCGCAGCTCAGCGCCCGAGCCGGTCGAGCACCGCACGCGGCCGGTTGGTGATGATGGCGTCCACGCCGAGACCCACGCACAGGTCGACGTCCGCCGGCTCGTTGACCGTCCAGACGTGCACCTGGCGCCCGGTCCGCTTGAGGCGCTCGATGTAGGCGGGGTGGCTGCGCAGGATGCGGATCGAGGGGCCCGCGATGTCCACGCCCTCGGGCAGCCGCCCGTCGCGCAGCCGCGGTGTGACGAACTGCATGAGGTAGACCGTCGGCATCGTCGGGGACGCGGCGCGCACGCGGTGCAGGGAGCGCGCGGAGAAGCTCATGACGCGCACCGGCGAGTCCTCGCGGGAGGCGGGCGCGTCCAGCCCGAACCGCTTGAGCAGGACCAGCAGCCGTTCCTCGACCTGCCCCGCCCAGCGCGTGGGGTGCTTGGTCTCGATCGCCAGTTCCACCCGGCGTCCGGCGTCGGCGACGAGCTCCAGCAGCCGCTCCAGGGTGAGTACGGAGGTGGCCTCGCGGTCCTCGGGGCGGTGCTCCCAGTCGGGCTCCTCGACGCGGGGCCCGCCGGCCGCGTCCCGGGTCTTCCACGAGCCGAAGTCGAGCGCGGCGAGATCGGAGAGCTCGAGCGCCGACACGGCGCCGCGCCCGTTCGACGTACGGTTGACGCGACGGTCGTGTACACACACCAGGTGTCCGTCGGCGGTGAGGCGTACGTCGCACTCGAGTGCGTCCGCGCCGTCCTCGATCGCCTTGCGGTACGCGGCCAGGGTGTGCTCGGGGGCGTCCTCGGACGCCCCGCGGTGTGCGACGACTCGGGTCAGGTGCTGACGTGCGTGGGTCACCGCGTCATGGTGCCACCGCGCGTCGGCCGGTGGGCGGGCGGTGTGGCGTGATCGGTACGGCAGTCCGGTCGGAGCCATCGAGTGGCGCACCTTACGTGAGTAATGCCCTATATAAAGAATGACCCCGGACCCACAGGAACGGCTTACGGTGCCCTGACGGCGTGTGGGAAAAGCTGACGTCATACAAAGAGACGTGCACAGCTCCATCCGCGCCGCGCCGGACGTCAGGCGCGCGTGACATGCGGGCCCGAGTGCGACCGAGACCGAACAGCCGTGGATCGAGGAGACAAGCTGTGAGCACCGAGAACGAGGGCACCGCGGTACCCCCGGCCCCGTCGGCTCCGCCGCCCCCGGCGGACGCTCCCGCTGCTTCCGCACCCCAGGGCGCGCACCCGGGGTCGGCTCCGGCGGCCGGCGACCCCTACGGCCCCCCGGCCTCCCAGGCCCACCACGACCGGGGCGAGTCCACCTCCGCCCCCGACCTGTCCTGGCCGCCGCCCCCGCCGTCCACCCCGGCGTACGGCGCCGGCGGCGCGGGACACGGCGCCGCGGGCCAGGGCGGTGGCGGCTGGGGCGCCGGCTGGGGTGCCGCGCACCAGCAGCCCGCGCCGAAGAACGGCCGCGGGCGCGGCGGGCTCGTCGCCGCGGTCCTGGTGGCCGCGCTGGTCGCGGGTGGCCTGGGCGGCGGCCTCGGCTACACGCTCGCCCGGGAGAACGACAGCGGCGGCTCGACGACCGTGTCGGCGGGCACCACCGGCGGCAACGTCAAGCGCGACCCGGGCACGGTCGCCGCGGTCGTGGCGGCGGCGCTGCCCAGCACGGTCACCATCGAGGCGGCGAGCAGCAGCGGCGAGGGCGGCACGGGCACCGGCTTCGTCTTCGACAAGCAGGGCCACATCGTCACCAACAACCACGTGGTGGCGGAAGCCGTCGACGGCGGCAACCTCTCCGCGACGTTCCCCGACGGCAAGAAGTACGAGGCGGAGGTCGTCGGCAACGCGCAGGGGTACGACGTCGCCGTCATCAAGCTGAAGAACGCGCCGTCGGACCTCAAGCCGCTGACCCTGGGCAACTCCGACGACGTGGCGGTCGGCGACTCCACCATCGCGATCGGCGCGCCCTTCGGCCTGTCCGACACGGTGACGACCGGCATCATCAGCGCGAAGAACCGCCCGGTCGCCTCCAGCGACGGCAGCGGGAGCAAGGCCTCCTACATGAGCGCACTGCAGACCGACGCGTCGATCAACCCGGGCAACTCCGGCGGTCCGCTGCTGGACGCGCAGGGCAACGTGATCGGCATCAACTCCGCGATCCAGTCGACCAGCAACGGCGGCTTCGGCACGGGCCAGGCCGGCTCCATCGGCCTCGGCTTCGCCATCCCGATCAACCAGGCCAAGTACGTCGCCCAGGAGCTGATCGAGAACGGCAAGCCGGTGTACGCCAAGATCGGCGCGTCCGTCTCCCTGGAGGACACCACCAACGGCGCGAAGATCACCGAGCAGGGCGTGGGCGGCACTGAGCCCGTCGACCCGGGCGGCCCCGCGGACAAGGCGGGCCTGAAGCCGGGTGACGTCATCACCAAGCTCGACGACCGGGTCATCGACTCCGGCCCGACGCTGATCGGCGAGATCTGGACGCACAAGCCCGGCGACGAGGTGACGATCACCTACGAACGCGGCGGCAAGGAGCGGACCACGGAACTCACCTTGGGCTCCCGCGTGGGCGACAGCTGACCCCACCCGCCACCCCCGCACCCGTTACCCTTGTCCCCGCGCCGCCGATCACCGGCCGGCGCGGGGAGGCGTGCCCGAGCGGCCGAAGGGAACGGTCTTGAAAACCGTCGTGGCAGCGATGTCACCGTGGGTTCAAATCCCACCGCCTCCGCGCAGGTGATGAACGTTGCAGGTCAGAGAGGGTGTCCCGTCCACCCGGGGCACCCTCTCTGCGTGCGCCTTGCCTCACCGTGAGTCGCAGGCATCCCACCTCTGCCAGCGCGTGTGGCCAACCTGCGGCCAGGAGCCATGCCCCCTCGGCCCCGCCCTCGTACTCCTCCGGACCCCGCTTGATCAGGCGTTCATCTTGTCCTCCTCGCCGTCCAGCAGCTCAGGGGCTATGGGGGCCGTGCAGCCTCCCGGTAGGCGAAACCCCGCCCGCAGGGGGTACGCGGGCCTTACGGGGCCTGCGGGACCCGGCCGGCTCATGGTGGCCGACAGGCTGGAAGGGATGAGTGGATGAGGCTGGAACGCTGCACGGCGGAGAGGCTCGGATTCGCGCTGTGGGTCGCCGGTGCCGTGGCCGCGTTCGGCGTGGTGGGTGCGTTGCTGTCAGCGTTGGGGGCTCCGGAGACGGTTGCCTGGCCCGCCGCTGTCGGAGCCGCAGTCGCCGGCGGATGGGGCGGCGGCCGGCTCACGCGGCGGTACGCGGAACGCCGCTGAGCTGGTCAACCGGGCACCCACCCGGAGGCAGTACAGCGCCACCTGACGGGGTCGGCCAAGCTTCGCGACGTACGTTCCGCCACAGTGACGTCCGGCGGAAAGTCAAGTACTCCAGCGAGTCGTCGGCTTGCAGAAGTCGAGCCACGAGGCACCGGCAGGGTGGCAGGCTGATCATCATGATGTCGACATCCCAGCCCGAGCCCCTGCGGGCGGCCATGACCGTTGAGGGGCGCCGCCTGTCCTACCTCGACTTCGGCGGTCCGGGGCGACCTCTGCTCGCGTTGCACGGCCACTTCAACGAGGCGCGCACCTTCTCCCACCTGGCGGGGGCGCTCAGCCCGGACTGGCGTGTCGTGGCCCTCGACCAGCGCGGGCACGGCTTCTCCGACAGGGGACCGGACTTCTCGCGCGAGGGATACGTCCGCGATGCTGCCGCGCTCATCGCTCATCTCGGCCTGGAACGGCCGGTGGTGCTCGGCCACTCGATGGGCGGGGTCAACGCCTACCAGCTCGCCGCGCGCCATCCGGAACTGGTCAGCGCACTCGTCGTCGAGGACATCGGCGCCGAGATCGAGGACGACCTGTCCTTCTGCCTGGCGTGGCCGCACCGGGCACCCACCCGCGCGGCGCTTGTCGAACAACTCGGGGAGTCGGCCCGCTACCTCACCGACGCCGTCCGCGAATACCCCGACGGCTGGGGTCTCGCCTTCCGTCCCGAGGACATGGTCACCTCCGTCGGTCAGGTCAACGGCGACCACTGGGACGACTGGCTCGCCAGTGACTGCCCCGCCCTGCTCGTCCACGGCACGCGCAGCGACACGCTCACCGAGGCCCACGCGGAGGAGATGGCGGCCCGCCGCCCCAACACCCGATTCGCCCAGCTCGCGACGGGACACACCGTTCACGAGACCGACCCTGCCGGGTTCGCCGCGACGGTGCGGGCCTTCCTCGAGGGCACGGTGACCGAGGGCCGATGAGAGTGGCACACCTGAGTACCTGAACTCATGTGCGACGCCCACCGCGCCATCACACTGACCGCATGAACCCAGCAGAAACGCACCCGGTGGATAAGCCCTCCACCGGTCCGCAGATCGGCGTCGGCGTGGCGCTGCTTCTTGTCGACCTCGTGCTCATCGCCGGGTCGGTGTACTGCGTCGGAGTAGCGGGCTGGGCCGACGGCTACGAGAGCGGCGGCTCCGCGGCGTCGGGTGCGTCGCAGACGGCGGCGCAAGCGATGTGGCTCCTGGGCGGCGGCGCTGTCCTGACGGGCGGCGGCCTCCTCGCCCTGGGGTGGCGCATCCCCGGCATCGTCCAACTGGTCGTCCTCGGCGCCGGGGCCGCGCTGGTCTCCGCGATGGGGGCCGGGTGACGACTCCGGTGGCCGGCCGGCCGTGGAGCGCCGATCAGATCCAGTTCGCCCAGCCGAAGGTGGCCGTATGGGCGGTGCGCACGGCGGGCCGGATTCCTTTTCCGGTGACGAGCCTCGTTGTCAGGACGAGGGTGAACAGCGCGGCGAAGGCGCCGGCGACGGCCCATGCCGCAGCGGGGGACCAGGCCGCTCCCACGAGGAGACACGCGATCACCGTCACCGCCAGGCCCAGATGGGCTGTGGGCAGGTCGGCGCGGAGTTCCCGGGCCGAGCGGCGGGCCGTGCTCAGGTCGGCCTCGTAGCGCGCCCTCGCCGCATCCGGGTCGGCGCACCGTCCTTCCGGCCACCGTTGGTTCACGGCAACTCCCCCCTTCCACCGTCTCCCCGCGGAGACTGGACGCCGCCCGCCGACGGCAGCGGGCCCAAGTGTTCCGTCAGACGGGCGCGGAGGAGCTCGTACTCGGGGTGGCGGCGGGGTAGTGGGCCCGGGGGGCGTGTCACCGTGCGGGGTGGGGAGAGGGCCTCGCCCGCCTGGAACTGTTCCAGCGTCAGGTCGAGGTCGACGCCGTTGGGGAGGCGGTTCCACCAGTGGTAGCCGTGCGGGGAGCCGGCCCGGCGGACGTCGGCGACCAGGAGGTCGCCGCCGAACAGGTCGTTGACGACCAGCGTCGTGATGTCGCAGTGGCCCACGGACGGGTTGTCCGGGCGCCAGTCGGGCAGGTCGTCGGGTGAGCACGTGTCGGCGGCCCAGCAGGCGCGGAACGCCCTGTCGAGGTCGAGCAGGGACCACGGCCGCCGAGTGGCGGCGTCACGGTTCATGACGCCGCCCGCACCATGCGGAGCTGCCCGATCTCCGTCGCGTTCTTCATCAGCTCCGCGTTCACCCAGGCCAGCATGTGCGCCTTCGTGTGGGACGGGTCGTCGGGCCAGGGGAAGGGCGCCGGGGTGTCCAGGTCGGCGTCCGTGAGGGTGCCGAGGTGGGCGAGCCACTCCGTGCGCAGGGAGCGGAGCCAGGTGAGCGTGGGTTCCCCCGCGCCGGGCCAGACGATCTCGGTCCGCTCGCGCGGGCGCTCCCCGCGCGCGTGGTCCAGCGTCACGCTCCACCACCATCCGATGTGCCAGCTCACCCACGCGACGGTGGGCACCGGTACGGGGTCGGGCTCGGTGTCCGCCCAGTCGGGGACCCACGCGCCCTCGGGCGACCGGCGGAGCGTCCAGCAGAGCGGGGCGGGCTCCCAGAGGAAGTCCTCCGGCTCCAGACGTTCCAGGTGGTACTCGAACAGGGACCAGGTCAGGTCGAACTGCCAGCGGAGCAGGCCGACCCGGCCGGCGGCGGAACGGGTGGGCGCGGTCACAGTTCCTCGTCGGTGGCGAGCTGCTCCCAGTCCATGTCCAGCAGCTCCGTCTCCGCGTCGTACCCCGAGGGGATGTGCGACGTCGGCTGGAACCAGACCACGGTGAGGCGGGAGCGGTACAGGGCACGGTCGTGTTCGGGGTCGAGGGCCTCGGAGCGGAAGCTGCCCACGCAGGTCACGGCGGGCAGCACCTCCACCGGGCCGAACGCGCCCGCGAACTGGTCGGGGTACTCGCGCGGCGGCGGGATCAGGTGCACCGGGGCGCCCGGGTGGAAGCGCTCGGCGGACCGGAGCAGCCCGGCGATCGCGTGGTCGTTCAGCGGCTTGCACGGGTATCCCTCGAGCACGTTCCCGTACGTCGCCGACAGGTGCAGCTCGGTCAGGTCGACGGAGCGGCCCGAGGCGAGGACGACGCGGGAGAGTGCCATGGTCGGCACTTTAAGACGCTGGTGCATGCGGGTCTTTCGAATTTCGGGCGCGTGCGCGGAAGGGCGTGGGGGCCGGGGAGGGGAGGACCGGTCGCCTCAACGGCCGGTCAAGCGCGCGGCCGACGCGACCGTCGCGCGTGCCTCGCGTTCGGACAGGCCCGTGGCGCGTGCCGCGTCGACCAGGGGATCCACCAGCTCGGGGCCGATGCCGTCCTCGTAGGCACGGCAGGCCGCCCAGAAGAGCCGGGTGTTGCGCTGGCCCTCGTGCGCCGCGAGGACGAACTGGACCAGGCCCTGCCCGTGGTCACCGGCCGACGGGGGCGTCGGATGGTGGGCGCGGGGTGGCGGCAGCAGCAGACGCAGCAGGGCCGGAGGGCAGGGCGAGGGCGCCAGGTCGGCGGTGCCGGGCGCGGCCCGGTACGCGCCGTGTTCCGTACGGGAGCCGGGGCCGACGAGGTAGCCGCCGGCGCCGCGGATGTCGATGCCGGGGGCGAGGCGGCCGGCGGAGTTGGGGACGACGACGTCGGGCGGGCCGCTGAGCCAGAGGTGGCGGCCGCCGCTCGGGGTGAGGACGACCACCGTGGGCGGGACGGTGAAGCCGTGCCGGGAGGCGAGGGCGCGGAGGGCGGCGCCGGGGTCGGTGCCGTTCTTCGTGTCGAGGTCGACGCCGATCAGGTGGTGCGGGGGCAGGCCGCAGGCTATGCCGTAGCCGGTCGCGCGGGGCGCGGCGGCGAACAGGGCGCGGATGCGCGCCGGGTCGGTGGTGGCGTCGTACACGCCGTGGCCGAAGCGGCCGCACTCGCCGTGGCAGGGCGGGCGGGACGGTTCGTCGCGGTGGGGGGAGCGCAGGGCCGGGAGCTTGGTGCGGGACAGCGGGATGACGGCCAGCCCGCGTCCGGCGGCTGACAGGGCGTGTGCGTGGGCCAGCGTCGTGGCCTGCCGGTCGGTGGTGGCCATGCCTCTATGTTCGTACACGCGTTCGAAGAAGGGAAGGGGGTAAGGGGTGCCACCCGAGGGTGAAGGCTTCCGTCGGGCGGACGCCGAAACGCTTCCTCCGTTGGGGCGCCGGGGTCGTCGCCACCTCGGGGCGAACAGGCCCCGAATCAGGGTCGACTCGGGGTTTATCGGCGGCTTCTCACGCTTGCGTGCGAATCACGGCTTACAAGGTGGTTCCGTGGCGTCCGGTGGGCAATCCTGATCTTGCGACGTCGTGCACAGCATCAGGGCGGGGGGCCAACTTCCCTGGTGAAAACCGCAGTTCACAGTCGTAGTGCACACATGGACGGCCTCGACCCGGTGCGTCCCTGGTTCTGGAGGGAACACAAACATGGCAAGCATCCGTACCGCCCGTGTCATCGCCGCCGCCGCCGCTCTCCCGCTCGCGGCCGCGCTCTTCGCGGGAGTCGCGACGGCGGACAACGGCGTCGGCGCCCTCGGTACCGGAGTCGGCGGGGACAACTTCGGGAACTCCGCCACCACACAGCAGCAGGCCGTAGGGGCCGGCGCCGAGAACGAGAGCAATACCGCCCAGGTCAACGGCTCCGCGTTCACGACCGTCAACCAGGGCGAGGACAACGTGGCCATCAGCTTCGCCCCCTTCTGGTGGCCGGCGCTCTGACCGCGTAGGCAAGGGGGAGATCCGGGGGGAGAAGGGGGATGCCGGACAGGGGGGAGGACGTCGGTCGCGGCGGCGCTTCGGCGCCGCCGCACCGGGCGGCCGGTCCTCGAGACGGCGCGCGGTACGTCAGGGGGGACCCGTAAGGCCCCTCATCCGCTCGTCCACCTCTGGGAGGTGAGGTGAACCCCACCCCTACGACCTGAGGGGGACCCGGCTTCGGGACCTGCGGGCGATCCGCCGGACGGGACCCGCTCCTAGCGTGGACGACATGACCACACCCGTCTGCACCAGCGCTTCGAACGCCGCCGCCCCGGCGACGCAGACCCTCCCGTACGCGTCGTTCTCGTCGTACATGAGGGCCCGCCAGCCGGTGCTCCTGCGGACCGCCCGGTCGCTGACCGGAAACCCCAGCGACGCGGAGGACCTGCTGCAGACCGCGCTCGCCAAGACGTACGTCGCGTGGGAGCGGATAGAGGACCACCGGGCGCTGGACGGCTACGTCCGCCGGGCGCTGGTGAACACGCGGACCTCGCAGTGGCGCAAGCGCAAGGTCGACGAGTTCGCCTGCGACGAGCTGCCCGAGCCGGACCCGCTGCCGACCGCCGACGACCCCGCCGAGCAACAGGCCCTGCGGGACGCGATGTGGAGAGCGGTCATGCGGCTGCCCGCACGCCAGCGGGCGATGGTCGTGCTGCGGTACTACGAGGATCTCAGCGAGGCGCAGACGGCGGAGGTGCTCGGCGTCTCGGTCGGGACGGTGAAGTCGGCGGTGTCGCGGGCGCTCGGCAAGCTCCGCGAGGACGCTGAGCTGGGGCTTGTTCGGAGCTGAGGGGGAACAGGAGGGGAACCTGACGCAGAACGTCGTCCGGCGGAGCGTGATCGATCATCCGCTCCCCTAGTGACATACCGCGCGGTATGTGCGCACAATCAGCGCAACCCGTACCGACGCCAGGCAATGTCGCCCAGGAGGACGCCGTGCTGAGCACCATGCAGGACGTACCGCTGCTGATCTCGAGGATCCTGACCCACGGGTCGTCGATCCACGGCACTTCGCAGGTGATCACCTGGACCGGCGAGGGGGACCCGCAGCGCCGTTCCTACGCGGAGATCGGCTCCCGGGCCGCCCAGCTGGCGCACGCCCTGCGCGAGGACCTCGGCGTCCGCGGCGACGAGCGGGTCGCCACCCTGATGTGGAACAACGCCGAGCACGTCGAGGCGTACTTCGCGATCCCCTCCATGGGCGCCGTGCTGCACACGCTGAACCTGCGCCTGCCGGCCGAGCAGCTCGCGTGGATCGTCAACCACGCCGCCGACCGCGTGGTCATCGTCAACGGCTCGCTGATCCCGCTGATAGCCCCGCTGCTGCCGCACCTCAAGACCGTCGAGCACGTCGTCGTCTCCGGACCCGGCGACCGCTCCCCCCTGGCCGACACCCACGTCCAGGTGCACGAGTACGAGGAGCTGATCGCCGGACAGCCCGTCGCCTACGACTGGCCGGAGCTGGACGAGCGGGCCGCCGCCGCCATGTGCTACACCTCCGGCACCACCGGCGACCCCAAGGGCGTGGTCTACAGCCACCGGTCCATATACCTGCACTCGATGCAGGTGAACATGACCCAGTCGATGGGGCTCACCGACCAGGACATCTCCCTGGTCGTCGTCCCGCAGTTCCACGTCAACGCCTGGGGCCTGCCGCACGCCACGTTCATGACCGGCGTCCACATGCTGATGCCGGACCGCTTCCTGCAGCCCGCCCCGCTCGCCGAGATGATCGAGAGCGTGCAGCCGACGCACGCCGCCGCCGTCCCCACCATCTGGCAGGGCCTGCTCGCCGAGCTCACCGCCCGCCCCCGGAACGTCTCCTCCCTCACCCAGGTCACCATCGGCGGCTCCGCCTGTCCGCCCTCGCTGATGGAGGCGTTCGACAAGCTGGGCATGCGGGTCTGTCACGCCTGGGGCATGACGGAGACCTCCCCGCTCGGCACGATCGCCCGCCCGCCGGCCCACGCCGTCGGCACCGACGAGGAGTTCGCCTACCGGCTGACCCAGGGCCGCTTCCCGGCCGGCGTCGAGGCCCGCCTCACCGGCCCCGGCGGCGAGCGCCTCCCCTGGGACGGCGAGTCCGCGGGCGAGCTGGAGGTCCGCGGCCCCTGGATCGCCGGCGCGTACTACAACGGCCCCGACGCCGAACCCCTCCGCCCGGCGGACAAGTTCAGCGAGGACGGCTGGCTCAAGACCGGCGACGTCGGCACCATCAGCGCCGACGGATTCCTCACCCTGACCGACCGCGCCAAGGACGTCATCAAGTCGGGCGGCGAGTGGATCTCCTCGGTGGAGCTGGAGAACGCGCTGATGGCGCACCCGGACGTCGCCGAGGCCGCCGTGGTCGCCGTCCCCGACGACAAGTGGGGCGAGCGCCCGCTCGCCACGGTCGTCCTCAAGGAGGGCTCCGCCGCCGACTTCACCACGCTGCGCACCTTCCTCCAGGAGGAGCGGAAGATCGCCAAGTGGCAGCTGCCGGAGCGCTGGACGGTGATCGAGGCGGTGCCGAAGACCAGCGTCGGCAAGTTCGACAAGAAGGTGCTGCGCCGCCAGTACGCCGAGGGTGCGCTGGACGTCACGCAGCTCTGACCGGCACCCGGTCCCGGACACGCGCCGGGCGGTGAGCGCGCCATCCGCGCCCACCGCCCGGCGCGGCGCTGTCCGCGCCCTACGTGCCGTAAGCGCCCTACGTGTCGTGAGTGCCGTATGTGCCGTAAGCGCCGTACGTGTCCACGGCCCGTACCCGCTCCGTCAGTTGGTCCCGATCCGCGACAGCAGGTCGACGATCCGCTCCTGCACCTCCGCGCTGGTGGACCGCTCCGCGAGGAACAGCACCGTCTCGCCGGAGGCCAGCCGCGGCAGGTCCGCCGCGTCGACGGCGGCCGTGTAGACGACCAGCGGGGTCCGGGTGAGCTGCCCGTTCGCGCGCAGCCAGTCGAGGATGCCGGCCTGCCCGGCCTGGCGGTGCACCTGCATCAGGTCCATCACCACCAGGTTCGGCCGGAACTGGCCCGCCAGCGTCACCGCGTCGGCGTCGCTCGCGGCCCGCGCGACCTGCATCCCGCGCCGCTCCAGCGTGCCGGTCAGGGCCAGCGCGATCTCCGCGTGCTCCTCGATCAGCAGGACGCGCGGCGGGTGCTGTTCGCTGTCGCGCGGCGCGAGCGCCTTCAGCAGCACCGCCGGGTCGGCGCCGTACGCGGCGTCGCGGGAGGCCTGGCCGAGTCCGGCGGTGACCATCACCGGCACCTCCGCCGCGCCCGCCGCCTGACGCAGCGACTGCAGGGCGGTACGGGTGATCGGCCCGGTCAGCGGGTCGACGAACAGCGCCGCCGGGAAGGCCGCGATCTGCGCGTCGACCTCCTCACGGGAGTGCACGATCACCGGGCGGTAACCGCGGTCGCTCAGCGCCTGCTGCGTCGACACGTCCGGCGCGGGCCACACCAGCAGCCGGCGCGGGTTGTCCAGCGGCTCCGGCGGCAGTTCGTCGTCCATCGGCTGCGGACGCGGCGGGTCCGCCACCTCCACGGCCCCGCCCGGACCGTCCAGCGGCTCGGGGCCCTCGGCGGCGTCCGCGTCCGGCGCCCCTATCGCGTACGAGCGTCCGGCGGCCTCCGCGGCCGGCGCGAGACGGGACTGCCCGGACGGCGTCGGCGTCGGCTGCGCCGCGGGCTGGGCGAGGGCTGCGGCCGGGCTGCGGTCCTGCTGCGGAGCGGGTGCCTGACCGGCGGGCGGTACGGGCTCCGCCTGCTGCGGGTGCGGCCGGGCGCCCTGGGCGGCGCCGGGAGCCTGCCCGCCGCCGGAGGTCTGGCCGTTCGCCGCGGCCTGGTCGCTGCGGGTGCCGAGCTTGCGGCGGCGTCCGGAACCGCCCGGCTGGTGCGGGGGCGGCGTGGCCGACGCCAGCGGCTGCTGGACCTGGGCGGCCTGCCGGTTGAACGGCACGCCCTGCCCCAGCGTCCGCACGCTGATCGCACGGCCCTGTGTCGAGTTCGGGTCCACCGGCGCGGCGGCCTCGGCGGGCAGCGGCTGGGCGGCCGGCCGGGCGGGCGCGGGCGCGCCCTCGGGCGGCAGCGGGGTGCCGCCGGACGGCGTGGGCTGCGGCGCGTTGGGAACGGGCGCCGCTCCGGCGCCGGAGGTGTCACCGGCGGTCGGCCACTGCTGCGGGGCCGGGGTCCCGGCGGGCGGGGTGGCCGCGCCCGCCGGGACCCCGGCCTGCGGCGCGCCCTGGGCGGGAGGGGCCTCGGCGGGCAGCGGCTGGGCCGGAGGGAGCGGGGCCGCGGCGCCCTGCGGGGGCGCCGCCCCCCACTGCTCGGGAGCACCCGGCGCCTGCGCGGCATCGGCCGGCGGAGCGACCGCACGGCGACGGCGGCCGGTGGGCGCGCTGGTGGGGTGCGGCTGCGGCGGGGTGTGGTCCTCGGACTGGTCCACCGGCACGGCGTCGTGCCGCCCGGCATCGGCGGCGGGCACACCCTGCGGCGCGGGAGCGGGCTGCGCGCCGGCCTGCGGCGCGGAGGCGCCAGGCTGCGGGGCCTGAGCGGTGGCGTCGGCGGGCTGCGCGGCCTGCGGGTTCGGGTTCGGCGGTACGGGCTGCTGCGCCTGTGCGGCGGCGTCGGCCGGCTGGGGACCGGGCGCGGCGGGCCGGGCATGCGGCCCGACCGGCTGAAGTCCCGGCCCGGCCGGCTGCGGCGCGATCGGCTGCGGCGCCTGCTGGCTGGGCGGAACCGGCTGCGCGTTCGGGCCGACGGGCTGGAGGTTCGGCCCGGCGGGCTGCGGTGCGGCCTGCTGGTCGGGCGGTACGGGCTGCGAGGCCTGCGGGTTCGGGCCGACGGGCTGGAGGCCCGGCGCGGCAGGCTGGGGCGCGGCCCCGGGGGCGGGTGCGTTCGGCGGCACGGGCTGCTGCTGTGCGTCGGCTGCGGCGGACTGAGGCGCGGCCGGCTGCGGCACCGGTTGATGCGGCGGCACCGGCTGTCCGTCGGTCCCGGCCGGCTGAGCCGCGCCCGCACCCGCAGCCGCGGCGTTCGGTCCGGCGGCCCGCTGCTGCGCAGGTACGGCCTGACCCGCGGCGGGAGCCACGGGCTGCGGAACCGGACCGGCAGCCACACCGTTCGGCGCGGCACCCGGCGCCACCGGCACGACCCCCTGGGCGGCCGGCAGTTCCTGACCCCCCGGCACCTGACCCGGCGCCATGGGGGCCTGACCCGGGGCCCCGGCCTGCGCGGGCTGCCCGGCGGCCTGTCCCGCCTGTTCCTCCTGGTCCGCCCCGGCCGGAGCCACCGGCGGCAGCGCGAACACCGTGCGCGGGGCGGCCTCCTGCGCCGCCGCGCGCTCGTTCGCGGCGGCCAGCGCACGTCGGCGCCGTCCCGTCGGCTGCGGCTGCTGGTCCGGTCCCGCGCCCTGGGCGGGCACGTGCACGGCGACCGCGCCGGGAGCCCCGTCCGCCTCGCCGCCCGCGGGCAGCGCCGGCGCGAGGGCCTGCTGCTCACCGGCCGCACGCCGGGCCCGGCGTCCGGACGGCGCGGGCACACCCTGCGGCGGTACGGTCCCGCCCAGCCCGGTGTTGGAGGCCGCGGCGCCCGCCGCGTGCTCGGCCGCGGTGACGACGGCGCCCTCGGACACCCCTGCCCCTGCCGCCGCACCGGCGAGTTCGACCTCGGCGCCCGCCGCGGGCGCCGCGTCCTCGGCGGGACGGCCACGCCGCCGCCCGGTACCGCCGGACGCGGCCGCGCCCTCACCGGACGCCTGCGCCGGAAGCTGCGCCTGCTGCGCCTGCTGTGGCTGCTGCGCCTGCGCGGGCTCGGCCGGAGCCGCCCGCCGCCTGCGCCGCCCGGTGGGCTGGGGAGCCTCCGCGGCCGGAGCCGCCGGGGCTTCGCCGTCACCGCCGGGCACGTCGCTGTCCAGGAACGCGTCGACGGACGCGCGCCGCGCCCGGCGCCGTCCTCCGCCCGGCGCGGGCCCGGCGGGAGCGGCGGCCTCCTCGGCCTGGGGAGCGGCCTCCTGGGGGACGGACCCCGCCCCGCCGCCGATCGGCACCTCGAGGACGAACGCGCTGCCGCTCATCCCCGGTACCTCGTGCGTCTGGAGCACCCCGCCGTGCGCCCGGACGATCCCGCGCACGATCGGCTCGTGCACCGGGTCGCCGCCGCTGTACGGGCCGCGTACCTCGATGCGGACGACCTCGCCGCGCTGGGCCGCCGCGACGACGACCGTGTTGTCCAGGTAACCGCCCGCCGACAGGGGCGTGTTGCCGGTCGCGTCGACGCCGGCGACGTCCGCGACCAGATGGGCGAGGGCGGTCGCGAGCAGACGCGCGTCCACCTCGGCCTCGATGGGCGGGGCGTGCACCGCGAACTGCACCCGGCCGGGGCCGATCAGCTCCACGGCCCCGTCGACACCGGCCGCGACGACCGCGTCGAGCATCACCTTCGTACGGGCGATCTTCTCGGTGCCGGAGTCGAGCTGCTGGTAGCCGAGGACGTTGTCGATGAGGGTGGTGATGCGGGCGTACCCGGCCGACAGGTGGTGGAGCACCTGGTTGGCCTCGGGCCACAGCTGGCCCGCGTCGTCCGCGGCGAGCGCGGCCAGTTCACGGCGCAGCTCGTCGAGCGGGCCGCGCAGGGAGCGGCCGAGCAGGGTGAGCAACTGCTCGTGGCGGGCGGCGAGGGCCTCGTAGCGGTCCTTCTCGCGCTCGCCGAGGGCCGCGTACCGCTCCTCGTACGCGGCGAGTTCCTCCGTGTGCTTCTCGCGGAGCTCCTCCACCTCGGTGACGTGGCTCTGGCGCAGGGCGGTCAGCTCGGAGCCGTGCTCCTCGGCGAGCCGCTCCAGCTCCTCGGCGTGCTCCCGCTCGGCGTCCTCCTTCTCCTGCAGGAGGGCGTCGTAGGGGCGGCGGTCGAGGAAGGTCATGACCGCGCCGACGAGCTGGTCGCCGTCGCGCACCGGGGCGGTGGTGAGGTCGACCGGCAGCTTGTCGCCGTTCTTGGCGTAGAGGACCTGGCCGCGCACGCGGTGCTTGCGGCCGGAGCGCAGGGTGTCGGCGAGCGGGGACTCGGAGTACGGGAAGGGGGAGCCGTCGGCGCGCGAGTGCAGCACGAGGGTGTGCAGCTCGCGTCCGCCGAGCTCGCCGGCCCGGTAGCCGAGGATCTGGGCGGCGGCCGGGTTGACCAGGACGATCCGCCCGTCGGTGTCGGTGCCGACGACGCCCTCGGAGGCGGCCCGCAGGATCATCTCCGTCTGCCGCTGCGAACGGGCCAGCTCGGCCTCGGTGTCGACGGTGCCGGAGAGGTCCCGGACGACGAGCATCAGCAGCTCGTCGCCGGTGTAGCCGTAACTGTCGTAGGCCTGCGAGGTGTTCTCGAGATTGGCGCTGGTGACCTCGACGGGGAACTCGGTGCCGTCGGTCCGCCGGGCGGTCATCCGGGTCGGCTTGGTGCGTCCGCGCGGGTCGATGTGGTCGGGCCGCCGCATGGAACCGGGGATGAGCTTGCTGTCGAACTCCGGCAGCAGGTCGAGCAGCCCGCGCCCCACCAGGGCGGTGCCCGGCGCCTCGAAGGCCTCGAGGGCGATGGTGTTGGCGTTGACGACCGTCCCGTTGGCGTTGACCAGCACCAGGGCGTCGGGAAGCGCGTCCAGTATGGCTGCGAGGCGAGCAGCGCCTCGGGATGGCCTGCTGCTCACGAGACGCTTCCTCCCTGTTACCGCGACGTGCCGACCGCTCGGGCCATCTTGCCAACGGGCCCGCAACGTGTCACGGGAGGGAGTCTAAGGGCTGGGGGTGCGCCGGGGACGCCGGATGGGACGCACATCGCACCCCGAGGTGACGGTGATGTGACGCCCGGTACGTCCGGAACCGCGCCTGCCTGGGCCGACGCACCGCGAACCTTCGCGGGACCTTTACGCCCCGGGCGCACCCGGGGCCCGGCCCACCTCGGGCAGCAGCGGCACCAGCCGGTCCCACCGCTCGATCGCGCATCCGTTCGTCCGGTCGTACGTCGCGTCGACGGGGCGGCCCGCCCAGGTGCCGGTGATCCGGGCGGTGGCGGGGCCGCCGTACTGCATGGTGCACACGGCGTCCCGCGGCGCCGGCGCGAAGGCGTCCCGGCCCCACCGTGTGCGCCGTTCGACGGCCGCGCAGGCGGCGTCCGGGTCGGGGTGGGTCCCCCCGCTCGGCCGGCACCGCACCTCGTACGTCCCGTCCGCCCCTCCGCCCGCGTCCCGCACGGTGACGGTGAGCCGGTCGCCGTCCGGCACCGGTTCCCCGGCCCGTGCCGGGGAGGGGAACGCGGCGAGCGAGGCGAGGACGGCGGCGAGCGCGACGAGGCCGCGTCGCCCGGGCACGGAGGACAGGGGGGAGGGCAGGGCAGTCATGCCGTGATCAACGCGCGGGGAGGCGGGACGTTGCGCCACGACGGCGTGCCGGTCGTCAGGGCTTTGCCCTGCGGGCTCCGCGCCTAGTACCGTGGGGACCGATTGGTGACACGCCACGCGGTTGTGTCATCATCGGCACGCACCACCCACTCGCGCCCGCGCGCAGCAGGTTGTGCATGGAGGCGTCGCCTAGTCCGGTCTATGGCGCCGCACTGCTAATGCGGTTTGGGCCTTAAAGCCCATCGAGGGTTCAAATCCCTCCGCCTCCGCCCCGAACACGAAGCCCCGGCCCCAGCGGCCGGGGCTTCGTCGTTGTCCCGCCGATCATGCCCCGGACTGCGTTTCCGCAGGTCACAAGGGGTAGGGCAATCGGATTTCACATGGCGGCGGCAGTCATGTAATGTTCTTCCTGTCGCCGCGAGCGGGCCGAAAGGGCCGGGAGCGGCGAGACAAATGAAGAGACAAGCACTCGTAGCTTAACGGATAGAGCATCTGACTACGGATCAGAAGGTTGCAGGTTCGAATCCTGCCGAGTGCACACAGACCGAAGGCCCCGGAGCGATCCGGGGCCTTTTGCGTTTCCGGTGTCTCAGGGGCGCGCGGCCCCGGCGGGCTCCTCCGGTCGCCGTGTCACCGCCAGGGCCGCCGCGTCGTCCTCGAGTTCGTCGGTGTGCCGGAACAGGGCCGCCAGCATGGCGTCCAGCACGGCGCCGGGGTCCGCCGGCAGGGGGCCGGTGAGCGGGGGGACGGGGTCGAAGAAGGCGCCGGTGCGGTCGCGGGCCTCGACGATGCCGTCCGTGAAGAGGACCAGCGTGGCACCGGGAGGCAGGTCGTACCGGTCCACCGGGACGACGGGACCGGCCAGGTCGCCCAGGCCCAGCGGCAGCGACGGCTCCTTCGGCTCCAGCGGCGTCACCCGGCCCCCGTGGACGAGCAGCGGCGGCGGGTGCCCCCGGTTCGCCATGCGGAACGCGGACCGGTCGGGGAGGATCTCGACGAAGACGGCGGTGACGAAGTCCTCGTAGGGCGCGTCCTCCTCGCGGGCCTTCACGTCCTGCACCTGGATCTCCGCGGCCTGCACGACCGACGGCAGGTCCGGCGTCTGCAGGGCCGCCGCGTGGAAGGCGCCCAGCAGGGCGTTGACCAGGGTGGCCGACCGGGTGCCCTTGCCGCGGACGTCACCGATCACCATGCGCAGCCCGTGGGGCGTGTCGTGGACCGCGTACAGGTCGCCGCCGATCAGGGCCTCCTCCTGCGCGGCCTGGTACCGGGTGGCCAGGGCCAGCCCCGGGACCCGCTCGGGCACGGTGGGCAGCATGGCGCGCTGGACCGTCTCCGCCACCTGGCGCGACGTCCTCAGCTGCTCGCGTTCGCGCGCGAAGATCCGGTTGAGGAACGCCGCGACGACGGTCAGCGTGACGAGGGTCGTGAAGCCGATGACGTTCGGCCGGGAGATCACCTCCCCGCTCTCACGGAAGGCCAGCAGCCAGCCCGTCAGAAGGGCCACGCCACCGCTGATGACCGTCCGGGCCAGGGAGTACACGGGCGCCGCCGTCACCGACACGGTCGCCAGCAGCGGAAAGGTGTTGAACGGCGGCCAGGCGAGGTCGACGACGACCGCGACGACGATCACGGCGGGCGGCAGGGCACGGGGCCAGGCCATCCGCCTGAAGCGCTCCTCGCGCTGGTACCGCTGCATCCCCAGGGCCCCCGGTCGATCCGTCGCGTCCTGCGCCCCAGTTTTCGGCATGCCCTCCCACGCAGCCACCTGGCGGGTCCGTCCGCGACCCGCCCGGACCGGCGCCGCTCAGGCCGCCGGCGGGATGTTCTGGTTGGCGTGGAAGAAGTTGTCCGGGTCGTAGGTGTGCTTGACGGCCGCGAGGCGGGCGTAGTTGTCGCGGTAGGTGGCGCGGACGCTGTCGGCGTCGCCGGTCTCGCCGAGGAAGTTGACGTAGGCGCCGCCCATGGAGTGCGGGTGGAGCGCCGACCAGTAGTCCACGCACCACCGGCGGATCAGGTCGGCGTTGCCCGGGTCGGGGTCGATGCCGGCGATGACGCCGGACCAGATCGCGTCGCGGTACGCCCAGGCCGTCTCGCCCGGGGCGACGTCGTGGGCCGCCCCGTCCACCGGGTACAGGTGCATGGTCGACAGGCCGGTCGGCAGCTCCCGCCCGAACCGCTCGTGCACCGCGAGGGCCTCGTCGGTGACCGTGTCGAAGAAGTCGCCGCGCCAGTACCACTGGAGCCCCTTGGGCACGAGGTCGTCGAACATCGTCTGGAGCATCGGGTACGGCATCGGCGTGGCGAAGTGGAAGGCCGGCGGGGCGGGGTCGTTCACCACGGACAGCACGTCGTCGAGGCGCCCGCCCTCCAGGTCGCCGGTGTAGCACCAGACGACGGCGCACACCTTCCGTCCGTGGAGCGGCTCCGGGAAGGGCGGCGCGGGCGGGACGGTCATGACGGCGAAGAAGCCGTTGAGGTCCTCGGGCGCCGACGGCAGGAACTCCCGGTACCAGCGCAGCACCTCCTGGGTCTGCTCGACCGGCCACACCGTGGCCGCCACGCCGACCGTGTGCACCGGGTGCAGCCGGAAGGTGAAGGACGTGACCACGCCGAAGTTGCCGCCGCCGCCCCGCAGGGCCCACAGCAGGTCCGGGTGTTCCTTCTCGGTGGTGGTGACGACGCTGCCGTCGGCCAGGACCACGTCCGCGGCGACCAGGCTGTCGATCGTCAGTCCGTACGTGCGGGTGAGGTGGCCGTGGCCGCCGCCCAGCGTGAGACCGCCCACGCCGGTGGTGGAGTTGATGCCGGCGGGCACGCCGAGCCCGAAGGTGTGCGTCTCGTGGTCCAGGTCGCCGAGCTGGCTGCCCCCGCCGACCTGGGCCGTCCTGGTCACCGGGTCGACCCGCACCCAGCGCATCAGGGACAGGTCGAGGGTGAGCCCGCCGTCGACCAGACACAGGCCGGGCCCGCTGTGTCCGCCGCCGCGCACGGCCAGCTCGACGCCCGTCTGCCGGGCGAAGGCGATCGTGGAGCGCACGTCCGCCGTGCCGGTGCAGCGGGCGACGGCGGCGGGACGGCGGTCGATCATGGCGTTGTAGACGGAGCGGGTCTCGTCGTATTCGGCGTCCTGCGGCGTCACGAGGGGGCCTCGCAGGGCCTTGCGCAGATTGTCCAGTGCGGTTGCGTCCATGCCGCTCATGTGCGGACACCCCTTGGAGCAGTGCGGAACCGGAGGCGGGCCGCGGGCGGACGAACCGGCGTCCCGCGCCTCGGCGGCGTCCGTGCCCTGGCGGCGTCGCGGGCCTCGCGAGGCGTCCGGCCGGTGTGCGTCCGGGGTCCTGAGGGGTGCGGTCCCCGGGGGCCCGAGGGAGCACCCTGCTCCTTTCAGTGTGACGCCGGTCACAAGGGTGCGCGATGTGGGCGCGGGGCCGGTGCGGGGTCGCACGGTCGGTGCGGGGTCGCGCGGGGTCGGTGCGGGGTCATCGCGGCGGGTCCGCGCCCCTGTGGTGGCGCAGGGCGTTGCGCAGATGGTTGGTCAGGGCGGTGGCCGCCGCCGTGAGGAAGATGAAGCTGTAGAGGATCTGCAGGATCGTGACCAGGCGCGCGGACTGTCCGCGCGGGGTGATGTCCCCGTACCCGACGGTCGCGAGCGTGACCATCGTGAAGTAGAGGGAGTCCAGGCGCGTGGCGATGCCGTCCAGTTCGCCGGGGTGCTGGGCGAGCCCCTGGTAGGCGGTCGCGAAGACCAGCACGGACAAACACATCAGCGGCGGGATCACCAGCCCCGGACGGACGCCCGGGACGTTCAGCAGCACCCGGGCGACCTGGATCAGCAGCAGGACGGCGATCAGCGCGAGGGCCGCCCCGAAGAGCACCCAGCTCAGGACCGGCCGGCGCGGGCCCAGCCGGTCCAGCGGCAGCAGGAAGTACGCGGTGACCATCGCGGTCAGCCCGGCTGCCTGGACCACCCAGGGCCAGGCGCCGGACCGGCCGCCGGGCGCGCGACCTACTGCGCCGGGGACTCGCGGCGAGGTGCGCACAGGGCCCAGATGATGAAGCCGTCGATGACGATGAGGACGATCGACCACACCGGCTGGTAGGGCAGCCACACGAAGTGGGCGATCATGCTCAGCCCGGCCAGTCCGACGCCGACGGCGCGGGCCCAGGTGGCCCCCTTGAACAGGGCCAGGCCGGCGGCGGCCACCAGGGCGCCGAGGATCAGATGCACCCAGCCCCAGCCGGTCAGGCTGAACGAGTACGTGAAGTTGGGTGTGGCGACGAAGACGTCGTCCCGCGCGATGGCGGCGATGCCCTCGAAGATCGCCATGACGCCGCCGAACACCATCAGGAACGCGGCGGCCACCGTCCAGCTCGCCGCCCAGGGGCTCTCGGCCTCCCGGCCCGTCCCGCGAAAGCCCGTACCGCTGACATTGCTGGCCATGTTTCCCGACCTTCCGGATGTCCCCGAGCGGTTCGATCCCTCCCAGACTGGCACCGCGGGCCCCGCCCGGCACCTCGGCGGTGACCCGGGGTCAGTTCCCGTACGGGTTCCCGCGCGGCTCAGCTCTTGGTGCGGCTCTCCTCGCGGAAGGCGTCCGCGAGCGCGGTGGCGCGCCGGAACCAGTCGTTCAGTACGGCCACCTCCTCGGCGGAGTAGTCCGCGAACAGGTCGGCGAGGCGGGCGTAGTAGGGCTCGTAGAGCCGGCGGGCCAGGGCCACCGCGTCGGGCACGGCGGCCACGCGGACGCGGCGGCGGTCGGCGGGGTCGGGGCGGCGGGTGATGAAGCCGGCCCGCTCCAGACGGTTGAGGACGCCGGTCATCGCGCCGGTGGTGACGTGGACGCGTTCCGCCAGCTCACCGGCGGTGAGCAGGTCGTCCCCCGCCTCCAGGACGAAGCCGAAGCAGGTCACGTCGGTCACGTTCAGGCCCATGACCTGGGCCATCTCCTGCTGGCCGATCAGATGCGTCGCGATCAGTCGGTCCATCGCCCCCATCGCCTCCTGCTGTGTGGCGGGTGGGCGCGGCTTGGCGTGCATGACGGGACTTCCCATTCCTCTTAGCTCGTGAGAGATTTCTGTTGTAAATTCCTTAGGACGTGAGACATCTGGAGACGTCCGTCGTCCGGAGGGAACGCCGACGCCGCGGAAGGGCAGACATGAGCGCGCATCCATATGACCACGGGCACACGGTCGCCGGCTGGACCGGCTGTGGGATCGCCCTCGCCGGAACGGCCCTCCTGGGCGTGGGAGTCTGCACCGTCTCGGGGCCGCTGCTCGCCGCCGGAGCGGCGGTCGACGTGCTCGCCCTGCTCGTCACCTGGGCCCTCCACCTCGCCGGGTGGGGCAAGGCGTCGGGGCCCCGGCAGCGGGAGGAGTGGAGCTGGCGGGTGCGGGACAGCGGGGCTCGCGCGGGACACGCGGAGTGCCTGGGGTGCCGGATGGCGGGACGGAGGGGCGGTACGGCCGTGGCGCCGGCACGTTCGGTCACGTCCGCGCCGGCCGCCCCCGCCGAGACGGACGCGGTGGGCGTGGGCGGCTGAGCCGGGCTGCTGTCAGTGGCCCCCTCTACTCTCGGCCGGGATGGCACAGGCATGGCGGTGCGCGGGGCTGAGCTGGACGGCGGGCGGTCCCGTGCTGATCTGGGATGGGGGCCGGCGCTCGGCGCTGACCTGGGGGAAGACGGTGGCCTTCGGGGTCGCGGAAGAGGGAGCGCGGACCTGTGTGGGAGCACGGGGGAACATGTGTCCGCTCGCCGCGCGGGTGTCGGCGCGGAGCACCGGGCCGCGCTGCGAGGAGTGCGCCCGTCTGGACCGGGCGCACTCGGTGGCCGCCGACACACTTGCGGACGACCCGCGGCCGTACCGGGTCTACCTGGCGTGGTTCGGGTCCGGGATGACCAAGGTCGGGATCACCGCCGAGCGGCGGGGACCCGCCCGGCTGCTGGAGCAGGGCGCGATCTGCTTCAGCTGGCTGGGCACGGGACCGCTGATGGCGGCGCGCCGCACCGAGGAGCTGCTGCGTGCCGCCCTGCGGGTGCCCGACCGCATCCCCTACGCCGCCAAGCGCGCGGCGCGGGCGGCGCTCCCGTCGGGCGGGGAGGAGCGGGCCGCCGAGATCGCCGGGCTGCACGCGCGGGCGCTGGCGCTCACCAGCTGGCCGGAGTCGCTCGAACCGGCCCCCTTCCGTCCCGTGGACCACGTGGAGGCGTTCGGACTGGCGGAGGCGCCGGCGCCGGTGGGCGTGGTGGGGGAGCTGGCCGCCGGCGGCGCGGTGAGCGGGGAGCTGGTGGCGGCCGCCGGTCCCGACCTGCATCTGGCGACGGACCGGGGCGTCCTCGTGCTGGACACCCGCCTGCTGCCCGGCTGGGAGCTGGTGCCGGGCGGGGGACGCCGGGTCGAGGTGCCGGTGCGGGCGCTGAGGGAGCGGCCGACGGCGCAGGACGGGCTGTTCTGAGCGGCGAAGACGGAGAGCGGGGCTGGACCGCCCCCGCTCCCGCGGGTGATCGTGTCCGGCATGAGCGCGCACACTCCGACTCCGTCGGCCGAGACCGACGCGGTATCCGAGCCCGAGGTGGCCTCCGAGACCGACGTGGCCTCCGAGCCCGTCGTGGCCTCCGACGTGGCCTCCGAGACCGACGTACCCTCCGGGGCCGAGGTGGCCTCCGAGACCGACGTGGCCTCCGAGACCGACGTGCCCTCCGAGACCGACGTGCCCTCCGAGACCGACGTGCCCTCCGAGACTCCCGGGACCTCAGAGACCGCCGGGGCTGCTGCCGAGGCCGCCGAAACTGACGGGATCGCCGCGACTGTCGGGGCTACCGGAACTTGCGGGGCCCCTGAGACCGACAGGATCGCCGGAGCTGCCGGAGCTGCCGGAGTCACCGGAACTACTAGGGCCGCCGCGACCGCCGCGACCGCCGCGACCACCGAAACCGACGGGACTGCCGCGACCGGCGGGCCCGTCGGCCCTCCCGCGCCCGGTGGAACCGACCGGACCGCCGTGACCACCGGCACCGCCGGGACTGCCGCGACCGGCGGATCCAACGGATCCAACGGATCCGCCGAATCCGCCGAAGTCCGCCGCTTCTGGCAGAACCTCGGTCTCCCCGGCCTCGTCGACGTGCACACGCACTTCATGCCGGAGCGCGTTCTCCACAAGGTGTGGGCGTATTTCGACGAGCTCGGGCCGCTCACCGGCGGTGTCGAGTGGCCGATCACGTACCGCGAGGACGAGGCCGCACGGGCCGCGCTGCTCCGCGCGTTCGGCGTGCGCGCCTTCACGGCGATGCTCTACCCGCACAAGCCGGGCATGGCCCGCTGGCTCAACGACTGGGCCGTCGGCTTCGCCCGCCGTACCCCCGACTGCCTGCACACCTCCACCTTCTTCCCCGAGCCCGGCGCCGCCGCCTACGTCCGCGAGGCGGTCGAGCACGGGACGCGCGTCTTCAAGGCGCACGTCCAGGTCGGCGGGTACGACCCCGCCGACGAGGCACTCGACGCCTGCTGGGGCCTGCTCGCCGAGGCGGGCACACCGGTGGTGGTCCACTGCGGCTCGGGCCCCGCCCCCGGCAAGCACACCGGCCCCGGACCGATGGCCCGCGTACTGGCCCGCCACCCCCGGCTGCGGGTGGTCGTCGCCCACCTGGGCATGCCCGAGTACGAGGACTTCCTCGACCTGGCCGAGCGGTACCCGGAGGTCCGCCTCGACACCACCATGGCGTTCACCGGCTTCAGCGAGCGGATGGCGCCGTTCCCCCGGCGTGCGCTCCCCCGCCTCGCCGCCCTCGGCGACCGCGTCCTGCTCGGCACCGACTTCCCCAACATCCCCTACCCGTACGCCCATCAGCTCGACGCCCTCGCGGGTCTCGGGCTCGGCGACGACTGGCTGCGGGCGGTGTGCCACGACAACGCGGCCCGGCTGTTCGGCCTGCCGGACGCCCCGGAGCCGCCCGCCTGAGAAACGCCTGTGGATTTCTCAGGGAAAACACAGACAGACGCAAGGGTGCTCTCAGGGGACGCCCCGATCGTGTCCGGTATGACCACGATCTCGCCCCAGGGGCGCACGGAACTGCTGAGGCCGGACGGGAGCTCCGTCCGGGTGCTGGTGGTGGACGACGAGCAGTCGATCACCGAGCTGCTCTCCATGGCCCTGCGCTACGAGGGCTGGCAGATCCGCAGCGCGGACGACGGCCAGGGCGCCCTCCGCGCGGCGCGCGAGTTCCGGCCCGACGCCGTCGTCCTGGACATGATGCTGCCCGACATGGACGGACTCACCGTCCTCGGCCGCCTCCGGCGCGAACTGCCGGACGTGCCCGTGCTGTTCCTCACCGCGAAGGACGCCGTCGAGGACCGGATCGCGGGGCTGACCGCGGGCGGCGACGACTACGTGACCAAGCCGTTCAGTCTGGAGGAGGTCGTCGCGCGGCTGCGCGGGCTGATCCGCCGCTCCCACGCGGTCGGCCGCCGCTCGGACGCCCTGCTGGTGGTCGGCGACCTCACCCTGGACGAGGACAGCCACGAGGTGACCCGCGGCGGGCAGAGCATCCATCTGACCGCCACCGAGTTCGAGCTGCTGCGCTTCCTGATGCGCAACCCGCGCCGGGTGCTCAGCAAGGCGCAGATCCTCGACCGCGTCTGGTCCTACGACTTCGGCGGCCAGGCGAACGTCGTCGAGCTGTACATCTCCTACCTGCGCCGGAAGATCGACGCGGGCCGGGAGCCGATGATCCACACCCGGCGCGGCGCCGGTTACCTGCTGAAGCCCGCGGTGGCGTGAGCGAGGCGGTGCGGTCGCGTCCACGCACGCTGCGTCCGCGTCCACGCACGCTGCGTCCGCGTCCGCGCACGCTGCGGACGCGGCTCGTCGTCGCGTCCGTCACGCTGATCGCGGTGGTGTGCGCGGTGATCGGCACGGTGACCACGCTGGCCCTCCGCTCCCATCTGTACGAGCAGCTCGACGGGCAGCTGCGCGAGGTGGCGATGCGGGCCACGGGCGGCCCGCCCGGCGACGGACCGCGCCCCGGCCCGCACGGGGACGCCCTCGACTTCGTGACGAGGGGCCCGCAGATGTTCGGCACCGTAGGCGCCACCGTCGTGAACGGCGCGGTGACCGCCGGGGTGGTCAGCGACTCCCGCGAGGTGAACGGCGTCCGCACGCCCGAGGCCGGGCGTCTCACCGATGCGCAGCTCGCCGCCCTGGAGGGCGTGCCACGCGACGGGCGCGAGCACAGCGCCGACCTCCCCGGCCTCGGCGGCTACCGCGTCCTCCACGCGGAAGGCCCCAACGGCGCCTTCTACGTCGCCGTCCCCACCGCCGACGTCGACGCCACCGTCACCACCCTGATCCTGGTGGAGATCAGCGTCACCGCCGCCGGTCTTGTCGCCGCGTCCCTGGCCGGCGCCGTCATCGTAGGCGTGGCCACCCGCCCCCTGCGCCGGGTCGCCGCCACCGCCACCCGCGTCGCCGAACTCCCTCTTCATCGCGGTGAGGTGACGCTGAAGGAGCGCGTCCCGAAATCCGAGTGCGATCCGCACACCGAGGTCGGCCGCGTCGGCGCCGCACTCAACCGCATGCTCGACCACGTCCACGGAGCCCTGCACGCCCGCCAGCTCAGCGAGACCCGGGTACGGCAGTTCGTCGCGGACGCCTCCCACGAACTGCGCACCCCGCTCGCCTCCATCCGCGGCTACGCCGAACTGACCCGGCGCGGCCGTGAGGAGACCGGCCCCGACACCCGGCACGCGCTGCGCCGTATCGAGTCCGAGGCCGGCCGGATGACCCTGCTGGTGGAGGACCTGCTGCTGCTCGCCCGCCTGGACGCCGGACGGCCCCTGCGGTTCGAGGAGACCGACCTGCTGCCGCTCGTCGTGGACACCGTCAGCGACGCCCGCGCCGCGGGACCCGGCCACCACTGGCGCCTGGACCTGCCCGACGCGCCCGCACCGGTCACCGCCGACGCCGCCCGGCTCCAGCAGGTCCTCGTCAACCTGCTCGCCAACGCCCGTACCCACACCCCGCCGGGCACCACCGTCACCGCACGGGTGCGCCGCGAAGGCCCGTGGCTGCGGCTGGACGTCGCCGACGACGGGCCCGGCATCCCGCCCGAGCTGCTCCCGCACGTCTTCGAACGGTTCGCGCGCGGCGACTCGGCCCGCACCCGGGCCACCGGTTCGACGGGTCTGGGGCTGGCGATCGTGCGGGCGGTGACAGCCGCGCACGGCGGCTCGGTGACGGTCGCGAGCACGCCCGGACGGACGGTGTTCACCCTGTGGCTGCCCGCCGCCGCACCGGACGCGCCTGACCCACAGCTGTGGCACAGCCTCACCACAGGGGCACAACAGGGCAGTTGACCAGGGTCGCTCCCATGCGAACCGATCACTGTCCCGGCACGCTGCCGGCTCGGGAGCACCTTCCGGCAGCCTGGGCCGGCACACCGGTCCTGGACGTCGTCGTCCCCGTCCACAACGAGGAGAAGGACCTCCGGCCCAGCGTCCGCCGGCTCCACGAGCACCTGACCCGGACCTTCCCGTACGCGTTCCGCATCACGATCGCCGACAACGCCTCCACGGACGGCACCCCGGACGTGGCCGCCGACCTGGCGCGGCGGCTCGAGGAGGTGCGGTCCGTCCGGCTGGAGCGGAAGGGCCGGGGCCGGGCGCTGCGGACCGTCTGGTCCGCGTCGGACGCGCCTGTCCTCGCCTACATGGACGTGGACCTGTCCACCGACCTCAACGCCCTGCTGCCGCTGGTCGCCCCGCTGATCTCCGGGCACTCCGACCTCGCCGTCGGCTCCCGGCTGAGCCGCGGCGCGCGGGTGGTGCGGGGCGCCAGGCGGGAAGTCATCAGCCGCGGCTACAACCTGATCCTGCGCGGCTCGCTCCAGGCGCGCTTCTCCGACGCGCAGTGCGGGTTCAAGGCGATCCGCCGTGACGTGGCGCAGGTGCTGCTGCCGCTGGTGGAGGACAGCGGCTGGTTCTTCGACACGGAGCTGCTGGTGCTCGCCGAACGGGCGGGGCTGCGCATCCACGAGGTGCCGGTCGACTGGGTCGACGACCCCGACTCCTCCGTCCACATCGTGCGGACGGCCATGGAGGACTTGAAGGGCGTCTGGCGGATCGGCAGGGCGCTGGCCACCGGCGCGCTGCCGCTGGACCGGCTCGCCCGGCCCTTCGGCGACGACCCGCGCGACCGGGAACTCGCGGACGTGCCGCGTGGACTGGCCCGCCAGCTGGTCGGCTTCTGCGCCGTCGGCGTCCTGTCCACGGCGTTCTACCTGCTCCTCTACAGCGCTTTCCGCGCCGTCACCGGCGCCCAGCTCGCCAACGGGCTCGCCCTGCTTGTGTCGGCGGTCGCCAACACGGCAGCCAACCGGCGGCTCACGTTCCGGGTGCGGGGGCGCGGCGGCATGGTCCGCCACCAGGCGCAGGGCCTGGTCGTCCTCGCCATCGGCCTCGCCCTGACCAGCGGCTCGCTCGCCGCCCTCGACGCGGCGAGCAGCGACCCGGCCCATTCCACGGAACTGGCGGTCCTGGTGGTGGCCAATCTGGCGGCGACCGTCCTGCGGTTCCTGTTGTTCCGCGCCTGGGTCTTCCCGGACACGGCTTCCCGGACCACCTCGGGATCCGACCCCGCTCCCCGGCCGGAGACGCCCTTCACGCCACCCCTCGCCCCGGCCCGCCCGCCGCTTCCCTCCCGGACCACTCCGCAGGCCGACGACGACCCGAGGACCACCCGATGACCACCCCGCACGACCCGCAACCGAACCCCGCCACCGAGGCACCCCGCCCGGCGCCCCCACCGCACGGCCCGCAAGCCGCACCCGATCCCGCCGACGGCGGCCACCAGCCCTCGCCCGGAGCGCGGGGCACCGCCGACAGCACCCACACGGCGTCCGCGCCGCACGGCCCCCACCCGGCATCCGCGCCGCACGGCCCCCACCCGCCATCCGCGCCGCACGGCCCCCACCCGCCATCCGCGCCGCACGGCACCCACGCCGAAGCCGGTACCCCCCGCTGGGCCCGTCCCGCCCTCTTCGCGCTGCTTCTCGCCACCGGTCTGCTGTACCTCTGCAACCTCCACGCCTCCGGCTACGCCAACTCCTTCTACTCCGCGGCCGTGCAGGCGGGCAGCCAGTCCTGGAAGGCGTTCTTCTTCGGTTCGCTCGACGCCGCGAACGCCATCACCGTCGACAAGCCCCCGGCCGCGCTCTGGCCGATGGCCCTCTCCGTGCGCCTGTTCGGGCTCAACTCCTGGGCGATCCTGGTGCCCGAGGTGCTCATGGGCGTCGGCGCCGTCGCCGTCGTGCACGCGTCCGTGCGCCGACGTGCCGGACACGGCGCCGCCCTCCTCGCGGGCGCGGTCCTCGCGCTCACGCCGGTCGCGGCGCTGATGTTCCGCTTCAACAACCCGGACGCGCTGCTCGCGCTGCTGATGGCCGTCGCCTGCCACCTCGTCGTCCGCGCCCTGGAGGACGGCCGCACCAAGTGGCTGGTGTGGGCGGGCGTCGCCGTCGGCTTCGCGTTCCTCACCAAGACGCTCCAGGCGTTCCTGATCCTCCCGGCACTGGCCGCGGTCTACGCGGTCTGCGCCCCCGTCCGCCCGCGCAGGAGGTGCGTCCAGCTCGCGCTCGCGGCCGTCGCGCTCGTGGTGTCCGGCGGCTGGTGGGTCGCGGTGGTCGAACTGTGGCCGGCGTCCTCACGGCCGTACATCGGCGGCTCGCAGAACAACAGCTTCCTGGAGCTGACCTTCGGCTACAACGGCCTCGGCCGGCTCAACGGCGACGAGACCGGCAGCGTCGGCGGCGGGGGCGGCCCCGGCGGCGGAGGCTGGGGCGAGACCGGCTGGGACCGGATGTTCAACGAGGAGATCGGCGGCCAGATCTCCTGGCTGCTGCCCGCCGCGCTGATCCTGCTGGTCGCCGCACTGGTCGTGACCCGTCAGGCGGGCAGGACCGACGTCACCCGTGCCGCGTTCCTCGTGTGGGGCGGCTCGCTGCTGACGACCGCCGCCGTCTTCAGCTTCATGGCCGGCATCTTCCACCAGTACTACACGGTGGCCCTGGCCCCCTACCTGGCCGCCGTGACCGGCATGGGCGCGGCGGTCCTGTGGGGGAGGCGGCGGGAGACCCGGGCCGCCCTCACCCTGGCGGGGGCCGTCACGGTGACGGCGGTGTGGGGCTACGTCCTGCTCCACCGCACGCCCGACCACCTGCCGTGGCTGCGGTGGCTCGTCCTGGTGGGCGGGCTGACCGCCGCGCTCGGGCTGGTCTTCGCGGGCCGGGCGGGACGCCGGGTGGTGCTCGCGGCGGCCGCGCTGGGTGTCGCGGCCTCCCTGGCCGGCCCGACGGCGTACACCCTGAGCACCGTGCGGGAGGGCCACTCCGGCTCCATCGTCACGGCCGGTCCCGCGTCGGCGGGCAGGGGAGGCGGCGGGCGTCCGCCGGGCGGCGCCCAGGACGGAGGCCCGGGTGGTGGCGGACCCGGCGGAGGGGGCTTGCCCGGCCAGGGCGGCGGCCCCGGTGGGGGCGGAGGCCCGCAGAACGGCACCCCGCCGAACACCGACGGCACCGGCGGCTTCCCCGGCGGCGCCCCGCCGAACACGAACGGCACGGGCGCCCCGCCCGGCGGAGCCACCACGGAAGCCCCCGGCCGGGGCGCACGCGGAGGCACCGGCATGGGCGGTCTCCTCGGCGGCACCGACGTCGACGCCGAGGCACGCCGGCTGCTGGGGACCGACGCCGCCGACCACACCTGGGCCGCCGCGACGGTCGGCGCGCAGAACGCCGCGAGCTACCAGCTCGCCACCGGCGAACCGGTCATGGCGATCGGCGGCTTCAACGGCACCGACCCGTCCCCGACCCTCGCCCAGTTCCAGCGGTACGTGGAGGACGGCCGCATCCACTACTTCATCCCGGGAGGAGGCGGCGGCCGGGGAGACGGCACCGCCTCACGGATCACCGCCTGGGTAGAGGCCCACTTCACCCAGGTCACCGCCGGCTCCGCCACCTTCTACGACCTCACCCGCCCCACGTCCGAAAGCTGACCCCGTCCCACAACCCCGCGTTGTACACCGTAAGAGAGGTGTTCTACGGTGTACAGCATGACCACGTCCTCGCAGGAGCAGCCCGCCGCGGCCCCCGACCCGTCCCCGGACTCCGCGCCGGCGGACGCGGTCCCCCGGGGGCACGCGCGGCGCTGGCTGATTCTCGGAGTCATCTGCCTCGCCCAGCTCACCGTGCTGCTGGACAACACGGTGCTGAACGTGGCGATCCCCTCCCTCACCCGGGAGATGGACGCCTCGACCGCCGACATCCAGTGGATGATCAACGCCTACTCCCTGGTGCAGTCGGGCCTGCTGCTCAGCGCCGGCAACGCGGCCGACCGCTACGGCCGCAGGAAGATGCTGATCGTGGGCCTCGCCCTGTTCGGCGCGGGGTCACTGGTCGCGGGGCTGGCCCAGTCCTCGGGGCAGCTGATCGCCGCGCGGGCGGGCATGGGCGTCGGCGGGGCGCTGCTGCTCACCACCACCCTCGCCGTGGTCATGCAGATCTTCACGCCCGAGGAGCAGCCCAAGGCCATCGGCATCTGGAGCGCCGTCAACTCCCTGGGTTTCGCCGCCGGTCCGCTGGTCGGCGGGTTCATGCTGAACCACTTCTGGTGGGGGTCGATCTTCCTGATCAACCTGCCGGTCGTGGCCCTGGCGCTGGCCGCCGTCGCCGCGTACGTCCCCGAGTCACGCAACCGTCAGGGCGACCGGCCCGACCTGGTCGGGGCGGTGCTCTCCACCATCGGCATGACGGCCCTGGTCTACGCGATCATCTCCGGCCCCGAGCACGGCTGGACGTCCGGCACGGTGGCCGTCAGCGCGGGCACGGCGGCCGTGGTGCTCGGCGTCTTCGCGTACTGGGAGAGCCGGATCCCGTACCCGATGCTCGACCCGCACTTCTTCCGCAACCGGCGCTTCACCGGCGCGGTCGGCGGCCTGGTGCTGATCACCTTCGGGATGGGCGGCGCGCTCTTCCTGCTCACCCAGTACCTCCAGTTCGTCCTGGGCTACGGCCCGTTGGAGGCGGGTCTGCGCACCGCACCGATGGCGCTGACCGTCGTCGCCCTGAACTTCACCGGCGTCGGCACCAAGTGGTCGGCGAAGATGGGAACTCCGCTGTCCATAGCGGTCGGCATGGGACTGATGGCGGCCGGGCTGGTGTCGATCGCCACGCTCACCGGCCACGGGTACGGCGGCACGCTGCTCGGCCTGGTGCTGATCGGCGGCGGCACCGCGATCGGCAGCCCGGTGATGGCGCACGCCGTGATGAGTTCCGTGCCGCGCGAGAAGGCGGGCGTCGGCGCCGGGATCAACGGCACGCTGGCCGAGTTCGGCAACGGACTCGGCGTGGCCGTCCTCGGCGCCGTGCTGAACGCGCGCTTCGCCGCGCTGGTGCCGGTCGCGGCGGCCTCGCTGCCGGCGGCGCTGGCCGCGGCCGGATCGGACCGCGAACGCGCCGAGATCACCGGGGCGTTCTCCTCCGGTCTGGAGACGAGCCTGCTCGTCGGCTCGGTCGCGGTGCTGCTCGGCGGACTGATCGCGGCGTCGCTCCTGCGCCGCGCCGACCGCGTCGACGCGCGGGCCGCGCGGGACGGGGCGGACGCCTAGCATGAACCGGCGTCGGCGAGTCGAGGAAGGTGCGCCATGGTGAGGGCAGACCAGCGGTCCGGGAAGACGCCACGGCCCAGTGTCTGGCTGGAGGACCGGGAGCGGGGCGGCAGGCGCGGCGGAGGTCAGCCCTCCGGCCTCGACCGGGACCGGATCACCGGGGCCACCGTGCGGCTGCTGGACGCCGAGGGCCTGGAGAGGTTCTCCATGCGCCGCCTCGCCGCCGAGCTCGACGTCACCGCGATGTCCGTCTACTGGTACGTCGACACCAAGGACGACCTGCTCGAACTGGCCCTGGACCGCGCCTTCGGCGAACTCGCCCTGCCCGAGCCGGACTCCGGCGCGGACTGGCGCGAGGAGCTGCGCGCCCTGGCCCGCGAGTACCGGGCGCTGCTGGTGCGGCACTCCTGGCTGCCGGCGCTCGTCGGACGCTTCCTCAACATCGGCCCCCACGCGCTGCGGTTCTCCGGCGCCGTCCAGGGGGTCCTCGGCCGCACCGGCCTGCCCGAGCACGAGGTGACCGGGGCGATCGCCGCCGTGTTCCAGTTCGTGTACGGACACGGCGCGGTGGAGGGCCACTTCCGCGAGCGGGTCGCCTCGACGGGCCTGACCCCCGACGAGTACCACCACCGCGCCATGACCGAGGTGCTGCGCGACCCGGACGCCTCCGACGTCGTCGGCCGGTCGGCCCGGATCATGGAGGCGCGGGGCGGCGACACGGTCGAGGAGATGCTCGACCGGGACTTCAGCTTCGCCCTGGACCTGCTGGTCGCCGGCATCGAGGCGATGGTCGCCCGCAGCCGCGGCTAGCCGCGCACGCGGCGTGGTCCTAGTCGCTCTCCGCCAGCCGCGCCGGGAAACCGCCCGTCGCCACCGGCCCCCAGCGCTCCGGGGTGATCCGGATCAGCGACTTGCCCTGCTTCACCATCGCCGCGCGGTACTCGTCCCAGTCGGGATGCTCACCGGCGATGTTCCGGTAGTACTCCACCAGCGGCTCCACCGAGTCGGGCGCGTCCAGCACCTCGGCGGTGCCGTCGATCTGCACCCAGGGGCCGTTCCAGTCGTCGCTGAGGACGATGAGGCTCACCCGCGGGTCACGCCTGGCGTTCCGGGTCTTGGCACGCTCCGGGTAGGTGGACACCACGATCCGCCCGGAGTCGTCGACGCCGCAGGTCAGCGGCGACCCCTGCGGCCCGCCGTCGGAACGGCGGGTGAGCAGGATCGCGTGGTGCCGGGGGCGTACGAAGTCGAGCAACTCGTCGAGGGAGACGCGGGTGTTGGTCGCGATGTCGGGTGCCATGGCGTCAGCCTAGGCCGCCATCGCCTCGGAGAGGTTGTCGTACACGGGCACGTCGCGGCGGAGCCCGGTCACCTCCAGGACGCGGCCCGCGACGCTCTCCGGGAGGGCCACCAGGTGCACCTTGGTGTGGGGGAGCAGCAGCCTGCGGGCGTCGTTGATCAGGCGGATGCCCTGGGAGTCCATGAAGCGGGTCCCGGACAGGTCGAGGACCATCACCCGGGCGGGCCCCCCGGAGCCGGAGCGGGCCTGGTACATGATCAACGGCAACAGGCCGTCGGCGTTGCGGAAGTCGATCTCCGACGGCAGCGGGAGCATCACGCGCTCGGAGGAGAAGGGGGGAAGGGCCATGGCATTCACCTGGAATCGGTCGTCCGGAATCGGCAAGGCCGCTTCCTGACCCTTCGCCCATTGCACCACGTCCGGGACGCGACGGACAGCGGTGCAGGTCCGGACGTCGCGCTCAGCCCTCCGGGAGCTGTTCGCCCTGCACGGCCTGGACGTCCAGCTCCACCCGGAGCGTGGTGCCGATGGCGGCGATGCCGGCCTGGACGACCTGGTTGTAGTTCATCGCGAAGTCCTCGCGGTGCAGCTCGGTCGTGGCCCGGAAGGCTGCCCGGGTGCCGCCCCACGGGTCGGCGCCGGTGCCGAGGTAGGCCAGGTCCAGGTCGACCGGGCGGACCACGCCGCGCATGGTCAGCTCGCCGTGCACGGTCCAGCGGTCGGTGCCCGCCTGGGTGAGCCCCGTGGACCGGTAGGTGATCTCGGGGTGCCGTGCGACGTCCAGGAAGTCGGGCGACCGCAGATGGGTGTCGCGCATCTTGTTGCCGGTGTCGATGGACTCGGCCCGGATCACCGCCTCCACACGGGACTTGGTGACGTCGTCGGGGGCGATCTCCACCAGGGCGGTGAAGTCGGTGAACCGGCCGCGCACGCTGGAGATGCCCAGGTGCTGGGCGACCGCGGCCACGCTCGAGTGCGCCGGGTCGACGGTCCACGGGCCGGGCGGCGGCAGCTCCGTGCCCCCGGTGCGGGCCAGCGTCACCGTCCCGATCTCGGCGCGTCCGCTCGCGGTGACGAGGGCGCTGGCGGCGGCCGGCGCGTACCCGACCGCGGTCACGACGACGGTGTACGCCCCCGGTGCCAGCTCGGTGGCGTCCCGGACGGCGCCCTCGGCGTCCGCCTCGGCACGCAGCACCTGGCTGCCCGTCCCGTCGGTCAGCGTGACGACCGCGTGCGACACGGCCCATCCGTCCCGGGTGCGGATCCTCGCGGTCAGTGGCATCCCGTCTTCTCCCTGCAAAGGCTCATAAAAAGGTCGTGATACGACCGGCCCGCGGCGGGGCGCGTCTCCGCTACAGGACGCGCGAACCCGCCACGGGCCGGGACTCGGGTTACTCGCCCGGGTGGGCGAGCTCGATGTCGTGGCCGTCGACACCGGGGCCTGCGACCGTCAGGGCGCTCGCCACCGGCGGATAGCCCGTGGCGATGACGGTGTACTCGCCGCCGTCCAGGTCGGCGAAGGCGTACGCCCCGTCGTCCCCGGTCGTGGCCGTGCCGACCACGTTGCCCGCCGCGTCGACCAGGGTGACCCGGGCGTCGGCCAGCGGACCGTGCGGGGCGCGGACCACGCCCCGGACATGGGCGCCGGTCTCCAGGTCGGCCTCGACCCGGGTGACGCCCGTGGCGCCGATCTCGACCGGCAGGGCGCGCGGCCGGTACCCGGCGGCGTTCACCGCGACGGTCACCGTGCCCGGCACCAGTTCGGCGAAGGAGAACTCGCCCTGCTCACCGGTGGTCCCGGTGGCCAGCAGGTCCCCGCGCACGTCGGTGACGATCACCATCGCGTCCTTCACCGGCTGCCCGGTCTCCGCCGCGCGGACCACACCGGTCATGCCGCTGGTGCCGCTGAGCAGGACGTCGTAGGTCACCGGCTCGCCGTTGACCACGATCGTCGACGCCTGCGGCTGGTGCCCGTCGGCGGCGGCGATCAGGACGTACGACCCCGCCGAGGGGGCGTCCACCGCGTAGGAGCCGTCCTCCTGGGCCACGGAGCGGCCGAGCTGGCGGCCGCCCAGGGAGATCAGCGTGACCGCGGCTCGGGGCACCGGGGTGCTGTCGGCGCCCCGGACGAAGCCGCGCACCGGGATGCCGGAGGAGGCGGACTCCTCGGGCCGGGCCGCGGTGGCGACGGCGGACACGGGCTGGGCGAAGGTGTCCTCCGCGGCGGCCTGCGTCTCCGCGACGGCGGGGGCGGCGCCCCCGGCCGGGACGGTGGCGGCCTCGGCGGCGGTCGGGGCGACCGGGTCGCCGGCCGCGGTGGCCTGCTCCTGCGCGGCCTGGGCCAGCGCGCCGGTGGTCCGCAGCGGGACCTCCTTGATGAAGATCGTCACCAGGAAGCCGAGCAGGGCGACCGGCGCGACGTACAGGAAGATGTCGGCGATGCCGTGGCCGTAGGCGCTCTCCAGCCAGGTGCGGATGCCCGGAGGCAGCAGGTCCATGTCGGGGATGGTGCCGCTGCCGGAGGCCTTGGCTGCCGCCGCCTGCTCCTGCGGGCTGAGCGTGCCGATGGTGTCCGCCGCGTAGGTGCTGATCCGGGACGACATCACCGAGCCGAGCACGGAGACGCCCACCGCGCCGCCGAGGGAGCGGAAGAACGTGACCACGGAGGAGGCCGCGCCCAGGTCGCTCGGGGCCACCTGGTTCTGCGTGCAGAGCACCAGGTTCTGCATCATCATGCCGACGCCGAGACCCATCAGCGCCATGAAGAGGCCGATGTGCCAGTACGGGGTGTCGTAGCGGATGGTGCTCAGCAGGCCGAGGCCCGCCGTGAGCAGCACGCCGCCCGTCAGCAGCCAGGCCTTCCAGCGGCCGGTCTTGGTGATGATGATGCCGGAGACGGTCGACGATATGAACAGACCGCCGATCATCGGGATGGTCATGACGCCCGACATGGTCGGGGACTTGTCCCGGGCGAGCTGGAAGTACTGGCTGAAGTAGACGGTGCCCGCGAACATCGCGATACCGACGAACAGCGAGGCCAGCGACGCCAGCGTGATGGTGCGGTTGCGGAACAGGCGCAGCGGGATGATCGGCTCGCTCGCCCTGGACTCGACGAGCAGGAAGATCAGCGTCAGCACGACCGCGCCGCCGACCATCACACCGGTCTGCCACGACATCCAGTCGTACTTGTCGTCGGCGAAGGTGACCCAGACGAGCAGCAGGGAGACGGCCGCGGTGACGAAGAAGGCGCCGGCCCAGTCGACCTTGACCTCCCGCTTCACCAGGGGCAGGTTCAGCGTCTTCTGCAGGACGACCAGCGCGATGAGCGCGAAGGGGACGCCGACGTAGAGGCACCAGCGCCAGCCGAGCCAGCTGGTGTCGGTGATGACGCCGCCGAGCAGCGGGCCGCCGACGGTCGCGACCGCGAAGGTCGCGCCCAGGTAGCCGGAGTACCGCCCGCGCTCACGCGGGGAGATCATCGCGGCCATGATGATCTGGGCCAGCGCGGCGAGACCGCCGCCGCCGAGGCCCTGGATGGCGCGCGCGGTGATCAGCATGCCCGGGTTCTGCGCCGTGCCGGCCACGATCGAGCCGATCACGAAGACCACCAGGGCCGTCTGGACCAGGGCCTTCTTGCTGATGAGGTCGGCGAGCTTGCCCCACAGAGGGGTGGAGGCGGTCATCGTCAGCAGCGAGGCGGTGACGACCCAGGTGTAGGCGCTCTGGCCGCCGCCGAGGTCGGAGACGATCTCGGGCAGGGCGTTGGTGACGATGGTCGACGACAGGATGGCGCAGAACATGCCGAGCAGCAGCCCGGACAGCGCCTCCATGATCTGCCGATGGGTCATCGGAGCGTCCGTGGAGGAGCCTCCCCCGTGCTTGGCATGAGCCCGCACACCGTTCGGTGTGGTCGTTGCCATGGACTTCCTTCTTTTACGTGCTTGCGGGTGTACGGGTGGTCTGTTCGAGTGACGGAGACGCCTGCCGGGGCACGGTGCGCGGGTCGCCGAAGCTGTCCCTGAGCCGGGCCATCAGCCGGGTGAGGTCGTCGACCTCCTCGTCCGACCAGTCGCCCAGCCGCTCCGCGAGGAGCTGGGTCGTGCGTCGGAACAGCTCGTCGAGCCGGGTCTCGCCGGCCGGGGTGAGGCGCAGGATGCGGGACCGCTTGTCGGCGGGGTCGGGAGAGCGTTCGATCCAGCCGCGCTCGGCCAGATGGGTGACGTGCCGGCTGGTGACGGACATGTCCACGGACAGCAGCTCGGCGAGCCTGCTCATGCGCATGTCGCCATGGCGGCCCAGCACGGTCAGCACGGCCGCGGAGCCGCTCGGGCAGTCCGACGGCATCAGCCGGTTCATCTCCCGCTTGACGGCGCCGAAGGCACTGAACTGCCGGACCAGCTCCTCGTACTGTGCCGACTCGGCCATGGCACCTCCGTTTCGTTGCTTAAAGCAACCGTAGGGATTGATGGTTGCTGAAGGCAAATAAAAACGGCCTGTCCGGACCCAAAACTTGGCAAAGACAAGTAATCGCGTCAGTAAACACGCAGGTGGGAGGGGTTTCCCCGTGGGATCCCGCCCCGCTTGGGGCCCCGGACGCTGATTCGCTAGGGTCTCGGTCCATGGCTAACACCCAGGGCCCGCAGGGCAATCACGACCCCGCCGGCAGCACCCAGATGTTCCGCGCGTTCGTCGACGAGGCTCCGGAGGCCGGCCAACCGGCGGCCACGGGCGGCGGCCCGCGGATCGGCCTGATCATCGGCATCGTCGCCGCGGTCGCCGTCATCGCGGCGGTGGCCTGGCTCGCACTGAAGTAAAAGGGAAGGCCGCCGAGGGGAACCCCCTCGGCGGCCACGCCCTCAAGGGGCGCGGGGAACTGCGCGCCCAGCCCCCACCGGCCCGCACGGGCGGGTGACCGTCCCCGGTCTGTTTGTTCGGCACCGCGACGACAACACCGTCAGGGGCGCGGGGAACTGCGCGCCCAGCCCCCACCGGCCCGCACGGGCGGATGGCCGTCCCCGGTCCGTTTGCTGGGTGCGGCGACGATAACACCGTCAGGGGCGCGGGGAACTGCGCGATCGACCCCCACCGGCCCGCACGGGCGGGTGACCGTCCCCGGTCCACTCCCTCGGCACGGCGACGACAACGCCCTCAAGGGGCGCGGGGAACTGCGCGATCAACCCCCACCGCCCCGCGCCCGCGAAGCGACCGAAGCGACCGCCACCCGCCCCGCCCGCAGGCGCGGAAAAGCGGTGCGCGGCGCCGCCGCAACGAGGAGCGCGAAGGCCCCCGGCCCTGAAAGGGCCGAGCGCCTCCGCGCTCGAAGGCAGGTCCGCGGACGTCAGTCCGAGATGAGCCCCTCCCGCAGCTGGGCCAAGGTGCGCGTCAGCAGACGAGAGACATGCATCTGCGAGATGCCCACCTCCTCCCCGATCTGCGACTGCGTCATGTTCGCGAAGAACCGCAGCATGATGATCCGCCGCTCACGCGGCGGCAGCTTCGCCAGCAGCGGCTTCAGCGACTCCCGGTACTCCACGCCCTCCAGCGCCGTGTCCTCGTAGCCGAGGCGGTCCGCCAGGGAGCCCTCGCCGCCGTCGTCCTCAGGCGCGGGGGAGTCCAGCGAGGACGCCGTGTACGCGTTCCCCACCGCGAGGCCGTCGACGACGTCCTCCTCGGACACGCCCAGCACGGCGGCGAGCTCGCTCACCGTCGGGGAGCGGTCCAGCTTCTGGGAGAGCTCGTCGCCGGCCTTGGTCAGCGCCAGCCGCAGCTCCTGGAGCCGGCGCGGCACCCGCACCGACCAGGACGTGTCGCGGAAGAACCGCTTGATCTCCCCGACCACCGTCGGCATCGCGAACGTCGGGAACTCCACGCCCCGTTCGCAGTCGAAGCGGTCGATCGCCTTGATCAGCCCGATCGTGCCGACCTGGACGATGTCCTCCATCGGCTCGTTGCGCGAGCGGAACCGCGCCGCCGCGTACCGCACGAGCGGGAGGTTGAGTTCGATCAGCGTGTCCCGGACGTAGGCGCGCTCCGGGCTGTCCTCGTCGAGGACGGCGAGCCGCAGGAACAGGGAGCGGGACAGGGTGCGGGTGTCGAGGGCCGCCGTCTCCGGGACCTCCGGAGCGGGTGCGGCGGCGAGGGACGGGCCCTCGTCGATGGGGCCGAGTGCGTCGAGAGCATGGGGAGCTGACTCGCTCTCCGCGAGCGTGAGCACCTTCGAGCTGCCCTGTTCTGCGGACATGCCACCCCCTTTGGGTCGCGGGACGGTCGCGGCGAACGCTCCCGATCCGAGGAACGCAGCCTTCACCTGAATACCGGCGCCGAGGCTCCGGCAAACGCGCTTCCGGCAGAATGTCACATGTCGGCAACGCGCTGTAGTGACATGTCGACATGCGAGATGCGAATCAGCCCTGGAAACAAGGGGTCTGACGGGGTATCGGACGGAAAGAACGCAGATTCGCGCCGTCGGGCGATTCGCTCTTTACGGTTACGCGTCGATCCTGTTTGCGGACCTCAGCCGCTGGAAGCTGCGGGCCAGCAGCCGGGACACGTGCATCTGCGAGACGCCCAGCTCGGCGCTGATCTGGGACTGCGTCAGATTGCTGTAGTAACGCAGCAGCAGGATGCGCTGCTCGCGCTCCGGCAGCTGCACGAGGAGGTGCCGGACGAGGTCGCGGTGCTCCACGCCGTCCAGGGCGGGGTCCTCGTAGCCGAGCCGGTCCAGCAGGCCGGGCATCCCGTCGCCCTCCTGCGCGGCCTCGAGCGAGGTGGCGTGGTACGACCGGCCGGCCTCGATGCAGGACAGCACCTCCTCCTCGGAGATGCGCAGCCGCTCGGCGATCTCGGCGGTGGTGGGGGTGCGCCCGAACGCGGTGGTGAGGTCCTCCGTCGCGCTGTTGACCTGCACCCACAGCTCGTGCAGCCGGCGCGGTACGTGGACGGTGCGGACGTTGTCCCGGAAGTACCGCTTGATCTCGCCGACGACGGTCGGCATCGCGAAGGTCGGGAACTGCACGCCCCGCTCGGGGTCGAAGCGGTCGATGGCGTTGATGAGGCCGATGGTGCCGACCTGGACGACGTCCTCCATCGGCTCGTTCCGGGAGCGGAAGCGGGCGGCCGCGTAGCGCACGAGCGGGAGGTTCGCCTCGATGAGCGCCGCCCGCACGCGGGCGTGCTCCGGCGTGCCCGGCTCCAGGTTCTTGAGCTGACCGAACAACACCTGGGTCAGGGCCCTGGTGTCCGCGCCACGGCGCTTGGCGGGGGTCTGGACCGCGTCGGGGGACACCTCGTCCTGGGGTGGCGCGGAACTGGCCGACACGGTCAACGCCACCTCTTCATTCGCTCACATCGTCCGTCAACTCATCCGTCAAAAGCGGTCATAGCATCACAAGACTGACTCACTGTGTGCAAGCACCGCATATTCCGTGTTGAGGGTGGGAGGCGGGCGCCGAACGCGGCGAGGCCCCCTGCCGGCACGGCGGGGGGCCTCGGTGCACGGTGTGCGGAGGGGGCGTCAGAACTCGTAGTCGGCGATCACCCACGTGGCGAACTCGCGCCACAGTCCGACGCCCGCCTGGTGGTCCGGGTGCTCGACGTAGCGGCGCAGCGCCTCGGCGTCCTCGAACGCGGAGTTGATGGCGAAGTCGTAGGCGATGGGGCGGTCGCTGATGTTCCAGGCGCACTCCCAGAAACGGATCTCCGGGATCTTCCCCTCCAGCGCGCGGAAGGCCTCCACGCCTTCGGCGACCTTCGGGTCGTCGCGGCGGACGCCCTCGTTCAGCTTGAAGAGCACCAGGTGCCGGATCATCACTTGCCTCCCGCGGCCAGCCAGGTCATGAAGTCGCCGATCGCCTTCGCGGCGTCCGAGATGCCCTGGAACCCGATGGTGACGTAGTCGCCGGCGGTCTCGGGGTCCGTGATGATCACGTACAGCACGAAGACCACCACCAGATAGACGGCGGCCTTCTTCGCGTTCACCGCCATCGCGGCCCTCCCCTGTCACGGCTGTCACTGCTGTCACGCGTGCATCGAGCGGGCCCATGATCGCACGAAGGGCCCCGTCTGACGACGGGGCCCTTCTCAAGCGGTAGCGGAGGGATTTGAACCCTCGGTGACTTGCGCCACACTCGCTTTCGAGGCGAGCTCCTTCGGCCGCTCGGACACGCTACCGAGGGAGACCTTACAGCACGGTGGCGCGTGGATCGAAATCGGTATTCAGCGTCCCCGGAAGAACTCCGTGAGCAGCCGCGAGCACTCCTCGGCGAGCACGCCTTCGATCACCTCGGGCCGGTGGTTGAGGCGCCGGTCGCGGACCAGATCCCACTGGGATCCCGCCGCGCCGGCCTTCTCGTCCCGGGCGCCGTAGACCACCCGGTCCACCCGGGACTGCTGGACGGCGCCCGCGCACATCGTGCAGGGCTCCAGCGTGACCACCAGGGTGCAGCCGGCCAGCCGCCACTCCCCGGCCCGTTCGGCGGCCCGGCGCAGGGCCAGGACCTCCGCGTGCGCGGTGGGGTCGCCGACCGCCTCGCGCTCGTTGTGGGCGCGGGCCAGCACGGTGACCCCGTCCGCGGCCAGCACGACGGCGCCGACGGGGACGTCCCCGCCCGGGACGGCCCGGCGGGCCTCGTCCAGGGCGAGGCGCATCGGCTCCCGCCAGCGGTCGCGCACCGGGTCCGGGAGGCCGGGCGCGGGGGTGGTGGTCGGCACGGTCAGCGGACGGTCTCCAGCACCTCGGAGGCGCCCAGCACCTCGGCGATCTCGGAGACGGCGTCCTGGGTCATCGAGCGCAGCTCCTTCTCGGTCACGCCCAGGTCCTCCAGGACCTGTGCGTCACCGACGGGGCCGTGCGGGACGGACTCGCCGGACGCGGCGGACGGGGCGCCGTCGGCGTCCTCGTCGTCCGGCTCACCGTCCTCCGTGCCGTCGAGGTCGAGGGCGTCCAGATCGGGGCCGTCGTCCCCGGGCTGCCGGCCGAGCAGTTCGTCGGTGAGCAGGATCTCCCCGTAGCTGCTGCGGGCGGCCGCCGCGGCGTCGGAGACGTAGATCCTGGGATCCTCCTCACCGTCCACGCGGACGACGCCGAACCAGCCGTCCTCCTGCTCGATCAGCACGAGCACGGTGTCCTCGTCAGGGGAGGCTTCCCGGGCCAGGTCGGCGAGATCCGACAGGGTTTCCACATCGTCGAGCTCTGTGTCGCTCGCTTCCCACCCGTCTTCGGTGCGCGCGAGCAGTGCGGCGAAGTACACCGTGACTCTCCCACTGGTCATAGGCGTGCCGGTTGGGGGTCCCCCCGGCGGAGGTGTGCGGGCGGGTATGCGGAGCTGAGACCCCGCCCACTGGGAATCGTGGCAGAAACAAGGCCGTCAGGGGACGTCTTCCGCTCCCTGTGTCCGGCAGTTTCGATCGCGGTCCAGCGCGCTTGTCGCCGCCACGACCGGATCGTACGCGCACAATCCCGCCACGGAAGCGCGGCACGTCAAAGGGACCCACGGTCCCCTTCCCCCACGGCCCACCCCGCGTGTCGCACCCACCCCGAGCAGAACGCGCCCACGCCGCAGTCACGCCCCTCGCGGGCACGGCTCCGACGTTACGCGGCCACGCTTCCCGCCATCCGCGGGCACGTCCCCCGCCATCTGCGGGCAGGCCCGCGCCGCCCGGGGCACGCCTCCCGCCCTCCGCTGGCACGGCTCACGGCCTTACGCGGCCTCGCCTCCCGCCCTCCGCGGGCAGTCGTGCCGCAGGGCGGCACGGGTGGGCGCGACGGCACCCTGCTGGCGCCAGGTGCGCGGACACCCCGGGCCGGCACAGGCGCCGGCGCCCCGCAGGCGCCAAATGCGTAGACACTCCCCGGCCGGCACAAGCGCCGGCGCCCGGAGACGAAGGCACCTGTGGGCGCGACGGCGCCTCGTCAGCCGCCAGGTGCGCAGCACCCCCGGCCGGCACAGGCACCGGTGCCTGAAAACGAATGGGACTGGGCCACCCCGCCCGAAAACCCCGCTACCAGCGAAACGTCCGCATCCGCATCGCATGCCGCAACCGCGCCGCCTTCGCCCGCCGAGGCTGCACCCGGTCCCGCAACGCCCGAGCCTCCGCCAGCTCCCTCAGGAACCGCGCCCGCCGCCGCCGGCGCTCGGCCTCCCAGTCCACCTCGCCGCCGGCGCCGCCCCCGCCGCCCCGGGCGCTTTCGGCTCCCCGGGACACCCGGGAAGCCCCGGCACCTTCGGCTCCCCGGGACACCCGGGAAGCCCCGGCCGCCCCGGCCGACGGATAGCGATCCTCCTGCTCAGGCATTGCTTCATCACCCCAGTCCGTCCCTCCCACCTTCCCCCGACCGGGCGGTTTGACGCCAGCGAAGGGGTGACGGGCGCCCCATCCCCTTGCCACGCACGGGGACGCCGGCCCTCCGCGTCCCGGTTAGGGTTGACGCCATGCGTCTCCACGTCGTCGACCACCCCCTGGTCGCCCACAAGCTCACCACGCTGCGCGACCAGCGCACCGACTCCGCGACCTTCCGCCGTCTCGCCGACGAGCTGGTCACCCTGCTCGCCTACGAGGCCACGCGCGACGTGCGCACCGAACAGGTGGACATCCAGACGCCGGTGGCGCGGACCACGGGCGTGAAGCTGTCCCACCCCCGCCCCCTGGTGGTGCCGATCCTGCGGGCCGGCCTCGGCATGCTGGACGGCATGGTCCGACTGCTGCCGACCGCCGAGGTGGGCTTCCTGGGCATGGTGCGCAACGAGGAGACGCTGCAGGCGTCCACGTACGCCACGCGCATGCCCGACGACCTCTCCGGGCGTCAGGTGTACGTCCTGGACCCGATGCTGGCGACCGGCGGCACGCTCGTCGCGGCCATCCAGGAGCTGATCAAGCGCGGCGCGGACGACGTGACCGCCGTGGTGCTGCTGGCCGCGCCGGAGGGCGTCGAGGTCATGGAGCGCGAGCTGGCCGGCACGCCGGTGACGGTCGTGACGGCGTCCGTCGACGAGCGCCTCAACGAGCTGGGCTACATCGTCCCGGGCCTCGGCGACGCGGGCGACCGCATGTACGGAGCCGCGGAGTAACTCCGCGGCTCGTCCCCCCCCCCCGTGCCCGACGGCCCGGAGGGTCAGCAGTTCTTCTTCGAGGCGGGTGCCGGCTCGGGGTTGGCCAGTGCGGTCAGCGCCTTGTCGGCGTCCGCCTTCGCCGTGAGCCCCCGGAACGCGTCGCCGATGATCAGATCGAGCTCGACGCCCTTGCGGGCCGGGTCCGTGCGGCGCTCGGCACCGGCCAGCTGGGTGCCCAGCACCGGCAGCGCCGTGTCCAGCGCGGTCGCCGGGCCGAGCAGCACGCCGGTGCCCTTGACCTTCTTGTCGAACGTCTCGGGCGCGTTGGCGACCTCGCCGACCTTGAAGCCGCGCTTCTTCAGCTCGTCGGCGGTCTTCTGGGCGAGTCCGCTGCGCGTCGTGGCGTTGAGCACGTTGACGGTGATCGTGCCGGGGAGGGGCAGCGGCTTGGCGGCCCCGGCGGGACTCGCCGAGGGCTTCGCCGTGGTGCCGCACGCGGCCTTCGTGCCGGCCGCGGAGGCGGAGTCACCGCCGCCGGTGAACACGTCGATGAGTTGCAGCGTGCCCCAGCCGCCCACGCCGAGGACGGCGACGGACGCGACGGTCAGCACGACGAGCTTGCCGCGCCGCCGGGGCCGGCGCATCCGCGGGTACTTGTCACCCGTGATGCGGTACTGGCCGCCCATGCCGGGTGGAGTGAGCATGCTCATGAGCGCAGCGTAGTGCGCCTGGGCTGCTATGCCTACTAGATGATCATTCGACTGGGTGCAGTCCAACCCGAAAGGGCCAAACCGGGCCGTCAGAGGGTTCGACGGGTGTCAGTCGAGTTCGAGAACGCGCGCGTGGAGCACCTGGCGCTGCTGGAGCGCCGCGCGCACCGCGCGGTGCAGTCCGTCCTCGAGGTACAGGTCGCCCTGCCACTTCACGACGTGCGCGAAGAGGTCGCCGTAGAAGGTCGAGTCCTCGGCGAGGAGGGTCTCGAGGTCGAGCTGCTGCTTGGTCGTCACGAGCTGATCGAGGCGGACCGGGCGCGGCGCCACGTCCGCCCACTGCCGGGTGCTTTCCCGGCCGTGGTCGGGGTACGGCCGGCCGTTTCCGATGCGCTTGAAGATCACACGGAAAGCCTACCGGTCGAGACGTTCCGGGCGCAGCCATGGCGACGCAGTACGCCGCCGCAAAAGACGCCCGAAACCGTCGGATAACGGTCCGCGCGCCCGTCGCGCGCCCTCACGGGACGCTCCGTACGCCACCCCTGGCTCGCATACCCGCCCCCGGTACGCCTCCTGAGCGGGCCCGCGGCGCCCGTCACGCCCCCGTCTTCCTGGCGGCCTTCGCCGCCTTCGCCGCCGCCTTCATCTCCTGCTTGTGCGCCCGCACCTTCACCAGCGACTCAGGGCCCGTGATGTCCGCGACCGAGCGGAAGGACTCCTCTTCGCCGTACGCGCCGGCCGCCTCGCGCCAGCCGGACGGGCGGACGCCGAGCTGCTTGCCCAGCAGGGCGAGGAAGATCTGCGCCTTCTGCTTGCCGAACCCGGGCAGGTCCTGGAGCCGCTTCAGCAGCTCGCGGCCGTCCTCCACGCCCCGCCAGACCGCCTCGGCGTCTCCGTCGTAGTGCTCGACGAGGTACCGGCACAGCTGCTGGATGCGGCCCGCCATCGACCCCGGGTAGCGGTGCACCGCCGGCTTCTCGGAGAGCAGCGCGGCGAACGCCTCGGGGTCGTACGCGGCGATCTCGTGCGCGTCGAGGTCGTCCGCGCCGAGCCGCTGCGCGATCGTCGCCGGTCCCTTGAACGCCCACTCCATCGGGATCTGCTGGTCGAGCAGCATCCCGGTCAGCGCGGCGAGCGGGCTGCGGCCCAGCAGCCGGTCGGCGTCGGGGTCCTGGGCGAGGTGCAGTGTGACGTCCATGCCCCTGATGATCGCGCGTCGCCCCGTTGATCGCGCGTCGCGGGTCAGCTCGGGCGCCAGTACCCCAGCGCCTGCACCCGCTGCTTGGGCAGGCCCAGCTCCTTGCGGACGAAGGCGCCCAGCGCGCGGGTGGTCGCGGTGTCGCAGGCGATCCACACGTACGGGTCGGCCCCGGACGCCAGCAGGTCCGGCAGGTCGGCGCGGACGCGCTCCACGAGGGCCGCGCCCGCGTCCCGCCGGGGCACCTCGCGCACCTCGTGCCGCGCGGGGTCGGCCACGAAGGGCAGCCCGTCGAGGGAGCCCTCGAACCAGACGGTCGCCGGGGCGTCGCCCAGGGCGCCCAGCAGGGAGTTGACGGCAGGCAGCGAGGCCGGGTCGCCGACCACGTACACATGGGACGGGGAGGGGTCCGGGTGCTCGAAGCCCGTGCCCTGCACGGTCGCCTCGACGGTGTCCCCGGCCTTCGCCGCCCGTGCCCAGTCGCTGGCGCGGCCCTCGTGCAGCGCGAACTCCAGGGCGAACGTGCCGGCCGCGGGGTCCGGGTCGACCAGGGTGTACGCGCGCTGGTGCGGCTTGCCCGCGTTGTCGAACCACAGGCGGACCCACATCGTGGGGTGGACCCCGGTGGTGGCCAGCATCCCGCCGTCGGTGAAGGTCAGCCGCCGGTAGTCGGCGGTGACGTCCTCGGCGCCCGTCACGGTGAACTCGAAGTCCTTCGCACGCAGCAGTCTGAGGACCGCGCCCTCCCAACCCCGCCCCTGCCCCATCGCGTTCTCACCCTTCGCGTACGATCCCGTCACGTCACGGGGTAACTTAGGGGAGCCTAACCTAAAGTGAAGTGGGGGCACAGTGTCCGGTGCGATCTTCCGGGACGCCTGGGGGATTCCCCATCTGCGGGCGGACGGAGCGCGTGAACTCGCGCGCCTCCAGGGCTTGGTGACCGCCCGTGACCGCGGCTGGCAGATCGAGGTGGAGCGTCACCGCGCCCAGGGCTCCTCGGCCTCCTTCCTCGGCGCCGGCGAGCTGTCCTGGGACGTGCTGGTCCGGCGCGCCCGGATCGCCGACACCGCCCGCCGCTGCCTCGCCCGCCTGGAGGAGCGCGACCCGGAGACCGCCGACTGGATCCGGGCGTACGTCACCGGGGTGAACGAGGGCCTGGACGGGCACGACGCCCCGGAGTTCGCGCGCGCCGGTGTCCTCCCCGGCCGCTGGGAGCCGTGGACGCCGCTGGCCGTGTGGCTGTCCACGCACCTCCTCTTCGCCGGCTTTCCCGCCAAGCTGTGGCGCGACCACGCCGCCGCGCGCCTCGGGGCGGACGTGGTCGGCCTGTTCGCCACCGACGGACCCGGCACCTCCGGCAGCAACGGCTGGCTGGTCACGGGGGAGCGCACGGTCACCGGGCAGGGGGTGATCGCCGGCGACCCGCACCGGTTCATCGAGGACCCCGGCGTCTACCAGCAGATACGTCTGTCCTGCCCGGAGTTCGACGTCGTCGGCCTCGCCGTGCCGGGCGTCCCCGGCATCGCCCACTTCGGCCACACCGGCACGGTCGCCTGGGCCATCACCAACGCCATGGCCGACTACCAGGACCTCTACCGCGAGCGGCTGCGGCGCACCGGCGCCGGCATCGAGGCGCTCGGCCCGGACGGCGTCTGGCGGCGGGCCGCACGGCACACCGAGACCGTCGAGGTCGCGGGCGAGGACCCCGTCGAGGTGGAGGTCGTCGAGACCGAGCGCGGGCCCGTCGTCATCGGCGGCCCCGAGGGCCTCGACGGCGGGGTGCCCGAGCCGGGGGAGCCCCCGCTCGCCGTCGCCCTCCGGTACCCGCCCCGCGTCACCGGCGACCTCGGCTTCGGCGCCCTGCTGCCGCTGCTGCGGGCCCGCCGCGTCGCCGACGTGGACCGCGCCGCCGACCTGTGGGCCGAGCCCGTCAACGTCCTCCTCGCCGCCGACACCGAGGGCGGCACCCTGCACCGGGTGGCCGGCCGCGTCCCCGTGCGCTCCGACGCCAACCGCGTCCGCCTGGTGCCCGCGTGGGAGCCCGGCCACGAGTGGCGGGGCTGGCACGAGCCGCCGCGCGCCGGTCTCGACGACGGCGTCGCCGTGATGGCCAACCAGCGCGGACCCGCCGCCCCGCTCGGCGTGGAGTTCGCCCCGCCGCACCGCGCCCGCCGCATCGCCGCCCTGCTCGCCCGGCAGCACCGCTGGTCCGCCGCCGGTATGGCCGCGATCCACACCGACACCCACCTCGCCTCCGCCGCGCCCCTCCTGGACCACCTGGCCGCGCTCGACGCCCAGGACCTCACCGCACCCGCGTCCGCCCTGCGCGCGCGGCTGCTCGCCTGGGACCGGCACATGGACGCCGGCAGCGCCGACGCGGCCGTCTTCGCGGCCCTGCGCAGCGCGGTCGTACGCCGACTGGCCGCCGAGCCCGCCCTCGCGGCCGCCGCGGCCCCGCCGCCGTACCCGGACGTCTTCCGCCCCTGGCTCGCGCTGGTCCCGCGCATCGGGTTCGCCCTGGAACATCTGCTCGCGGCCGAGGACCTGTTCGGCATCGACCGCCCCGCCGTCGTCCGGGCGGCCCTCGAGGAGGTGGCCGCCGCGCCGCCCTCCGGCGCCTGGGGCGACACCCACCGCCTCGCGCCCTGGCGAGCCCTGGCGGCCGAGGACCCGCGGGAGGAGCCCGGCCTGTCCGGCGACCACGACTGCGTGCTGTGCACCTCCGCCGTGCCCGGCATCACCGACCTCGCCGCCCGCGGCCCCGCCGCCCGCTACGTCTGGGACCTGGCCCGCCGCGAGGACAGCCGCTGGGTGGTGCCGCACGGCGCCTCCGGCCGCCCCGGATCACCCCATCACCGGGACCAGCAGCCCCTGTGGCTCGCCGGCGACCTGGCCCCGGTCGTCACCGACTGGGCCCAGCTGACGAAGGAGACCGATGTCTGACCCGTACGCCTCCCGCCCGGCCGTCCACGAGCAGAAGGTCGACGGCTTCGGCGCCGTACGCGTCCTGCCGCTGGACCCGGCCGCCGACGCGCCCCTGCTGCACCGCTGGGTGAGCGAGGAACGGGCCGTGTTCTGGGGCATGAACGGCCTCACCGAGCAGCAGGTCTCCGAGATCTACGCGCACATGGAGACCCTCGACACCCACCACGCGTACCTCGTGGTGAAGGACGGCGAGCCGGCCGCACTGCTCCAGACGTACGAACCGGAGGCCGACCGGGTGGGCGAGTGCTACCCCGTCGAGCCGGGCGACATCGGCATGCACCTGCTCCTCGCGCCCCCGGAGCCGGGCGGGAGCAGCTCCGGCTGGACCGCGGGGCTGGCGGCCGCCGTCTCCACGTTCGTCCTGCTGGGCCTGGACCGGCGGCGGATCGTCGTCGACCCGGACGTGGCCAACGAGAAGGCGGTCGCCCGGTTCGCGCGACAGGGCTTCACCACCGGGCCCCGGGTGGTGCTGCCCGAGGTCGACCTGCCGGACGTGTACCTCCCGGAGAAGCACGCACAACTCGCGTTCCTCACCCGGGAGGTAGCCTTCGGGGGGTGACCCCCGACGACCTCGTCGCCCACTTCGGACTGGAGCCGATCCCCCGGGAGGGAGGCCGGTTCCGGCAGACCTGGGCCGGCCCCGCCCGGCCCGACGGCCGCCCCGAGGGCACCGCCATCGTCGCCCTGCTCACCGCCGGGCCCGGCGACTTCTCCGCCCTGCACCGCCTGCCCGCCGACGAGACCTGGCACCACTACCTCGGCGATCCGCTGAGCATGCTGCTGCTCGCCCCCGACGGCACCAGCAGCACCCCGGTGCTCGGCCCCGACGTGGTCGGCGGCCAGCACGTCCAGCTCACCGTCCCCGCCGGCACCTGGATGGGTGCCCGCGTCGCGGACGGCGGCTCCTGGACCCTGTTCGGCTGCACGATGGCCCCCGGCTTCACCTACGAGGGCTACGAACACGGCGACCCCGCCGAGCTGGCCGCCCGCTACCCGGACCGGGCCGCCCTCGTCGCGGAACTGGGCCGCCCATGAGCGGGCGGGGACTGCTGCACGGCCAGGTCGCCCTGGTCACCGGCGCCGGCGGAGGCATCGGCGGGGGCATCGCCCGCCGGCTCGCCGAGGAGGGCGCGGCCGTCGCCCTGCACTGCCGCACCTCCGTCGCGTCCGCCCAGGAGACGGCGGTCACCATTCGGGACGCGGGTGGCAGGGCCGTCGTCCTGAAGGCCGACCTCACCGACGAGGACGCCTGCCACCGGCTCGTGGCGGAGGCAGCCGAACGGTTCGGCGGCCGGCTCACCACGCTGGTCAACAACGCGGGCGTCCAGCCCGTCCAGGAGCTCGCCGGGATGACGGCGGCCGAATGGCGCGCGGTCGTCGACACCAACCTCACCGCCGTCTTCGCCTGCACCCAGGCGGCGGCAGCGCTGATGCGCGGGCAGGGCGGCGGCTCCGTCACCCACGTCGCTTCCGTCGAGGCCCGCTTCCCCGCCCCCGGCCACGCGCACTACGGCGCCGCCAAGGCCGCGGTGGTGATGCACGCCCGCTCGGCGGCCCTGGAGTACGGGCCGTGGGGCGTGCGCGTCAACACGGTGTCGCCCGGCCTGATCGACCGCGACGGCCTGGAGGACACCTGGCCGGAGGGCGTGCGCCGCTGGCGTGAGGCGTCCGCCGTGGGCCGCCTCGGCCGCCCCGAGGACGTCGGCGACGCCTGCGTGTTCCTGGCGTCCCCGCTCGCGTCCTGGGTGACCGGCCACGACCTGGTGGTCGACGGAGGGGCGACGTCCCGCCCCACCTGGTGAAGCCCCCGTGGTGAAGGCGTCCTCGCCGCGTTGAGCGGACCGGGCGTCCCGTCCGTACTCCACGGGAGGCGGACGGCCGGGAGGCGGGAACGACGTGGAGCGACGGCGCGGTGAGGCGGCGGGCGGCGGGTCGCCGGCCCTGCGGGCGTGGGTGCTGCTGGGCACGCTGCTGGTGCTCCTCCTCGCGGGCGCGGCCCCGGCGAGCGCCCACGCGGCCCTGCGCGCCAGTGACCCCGAGGACGGAAGCGTCGTCAGGACGGCGCCCACCCACATCACCCTGACGTTCACCGAGTCCGTGGGCCTGCTCGAGGACTCCTTCCGGATCTACGGCCCCGACAACCGCCGGGTCCACATGGAGGAGCCCGAACACGCGGCCGGCGCCGCCGACACGGCCCGCGCCGCGCTGCCCCGGGGCCTTGACGAGGGCACGTACACGGTGGCGTGGCGGGTGGTCTCGGCGGACAGCCATCCGGTCTCGGGCGCGTTCACCTTCTCCGTCGGCAAGCCGTCCCCCACCCCGCCCGCGGCGCCCCAGGACCACGCCGAACACCCGGTCACCAAGAGCCTCTACGACACCGGCCGCTACCTCGCCTACATCGCGGCCGCGCTGCTCATCGGCACAGCGGCGTTCGCGGCCCTGTGCCGCCCGCCGGACACGGGCCCGCTGCGGGCGCCCCTGCTGTTCGGCTGGTGGACGCTGCTGGTGACGACGGCGGCGCTGCTGGTGCTGCGCTCGCCCTACGAGAAGGGCACGTCACCGGCGACCGCGCTGGACGTGTCGGCGTTCCCGGACACGCTGAGCGGCCGTCCGGGCATGGCGCTCCTGGCGCGCGTGCTGCTCCTGTCGGCGGCGGCCCTGCTCCTCCCGGTCCTGCGCCACCGGACCCTCCGCACCCGCGTCACGGCGGGCGCGGCCTTCTCCGTGGGGCTGGCCCTGACATGGGCGTCGGCGGAGCACGCCTCGGCCGGCATCCAGGTCCCGGTGGCCATGACGTCGTCGGTGCTGCACCTGCTGGCGATGGCGGCCTGGCTCGGCGGCCTCACCGCCCTGCTGCTCACCCTCCACCGGGCGAAGACCCCGCCCCCGTACGACACGGTGGCCCGTTTCTCCCGCCTGGCGTTCACGTCGGTGACGGTCCTGGTCCTCACCGGCGCCTACCAGTCCTGGCGCGGCCTCGGCTCGTGGTCCGCCCTCACGGGGACGGCGTACGGCCGCACGCTCGCCGTGAAGTTGGCCGCGACGGTGTTCCTGCTGCTCGCGGCGGCCCTGTCCCGCCGCTGGACGGCGCTGCTGGCCCGCCCGGCGGTGGCCGAGGAACGCGTACCGGCGCTGGTGGGCGCGTCGGGCCCGCCCCCCGAACCGAGGACGACGCACGTGACCACCGCTCCACCGGAAGCCGTCGGACCGGAAGCCGTCCACCGGCGTGCCCTGCGCCGCTCCGTCCTGGCGGAGGTGGTGGTCGCGGTGGCCGTCCTGCTGGTCACCACGGTGCTGACCGGCACCCTGCCCTCCCGGGCGGAGGCCGAGGCCGCGAAGGCGCCCGCGCCGCAGGTGGCGGGCCTGCCCGGCGCCCAGGCCCTCACGGTCCCCTACGACACGGGGACGCCCGGCGGCAGCGGCACGGTCCAGCTCACGATGGACCCGGGCCGCGTCGGCGAGAACGGCCTCCAGGCGGTGGTCTTCGGCCCTCAGGGCGCCCTGTCCTTCGTCCCGGAACTCCGTGTCACCTTCACCCTCCCGTCCAAGGACGTGGGCCCCATCGACGCCGGCCTCACCGACCGGGGCGGCTACTGGGCCACCAACGACCTCACCCTCCCCCTGGAGGGCGCCTGGACGATGAAACTGACGGTCCGGGTCTCGGACATCGACCAGGTGACGGTGGAGCGGGGGGTGCGGATCGGGCGGTGAGGGCAGGGCGAGAGCTACCTCTCGCCCGGACCTCCGGCGGGCGCAGCCTCGTCGGTGGCGGTGAAGGCCCGCAGTATCCGGCCCAGGTGGGCAGGGGCGGCCGCGAGGCGGATCACCCTGTCCCCGTCGCCCAGTTCGGCGACGTCCCAGCTCTTCGGCACGGTGTCGCCGTCGCCGCCGCGTGGACGGCGGACCGTCCTGACGACGAGCCGCTCCACCGGGATCGGGCGTGCCGCGAAGCGGCCCGGGCCCGGGTGGGGCGTGACGGCGGGCCCGTCGGCGCCGAGGACGATGTGGGTGCCGAAGCCGTTGGGGTTGTAGTCCGTGGATTCCAGGAACCGGGCGGGCAGGAAGACGTCCTCGTCGTCCAGGGGTGTGCCGTCCGGCGTCCCGGGCGGGCGGACGCGGGTCGCGCGCCAGGCCCGGACGACGAGGGCGAGCGAGGCCAGCGATCCGAGACCGGCCCAGACGACGTCCCCGGAGGTGTCCGGCACGAGGGTCGGGTGCTGGTAGCAGTACGGCAGCGCCCACACGGCCGTGCCGACGGCGGCGCCGGCGAACGGTGCCGACGACGGCATGACCTCGTCGGCGGGGAGGCGGCGTCCGCGACGGCGCTGCACGATCACGCCGCCCGTCATGCCGGCCGCCAGCACGCACAGCGCCGCGACCACGGTGACCTCACCGGAGGCGGGGAAGTGCTCGCGCCACGCGTGCTCCTCGCCGACGACCTCCCGCACCTGACCGCGCCACACGGTGAGTCGGACACGGTCGCCCGCCTCGAAGCCCCGAGCCCCCTCCCTCGACACCGCCAGCCGGTCGATCGGCCGTCCGCCGGCGAAGTAGAGGTAGCTGTTGCCCTTGCCCCTCTCCACCTCGGTGCGGGCGATCACGGAGGACAGCGTCGTCAGGCAGTCCCGGTCGTGCGCTGCGCCCTCCGCCGCGCACGGGGCGGCCGACGTCCATGCCAGCTTGGTCTCCGCCACCACCGGCACGAACCACGCGGCCAGCGCGGCGCCCGCGAGGAACAGGGCGCACATCACGGCCGGCAGGCCGCCACGGCGCCCGGCCGTGCGGACGGTGATCACGACGAGATGGTCCGACTCGGGTGTGCCGTGCCGCCGGTGCAGCGCGCGCAGCTCCTCGACGGTGCCGTCGAAGGTGTCCTGTCCCTCGGAGGACGGGCCCACCGGCAGAGGCAGACGCCAGACGGCACCGCCGCGCGTCACGACCTCGACGCGGTGGATGTCGCTGTGACGGCCGCGCTGCAGGTTCACCCGCACGTCCGCGATGTCCTCCCACCGGGCGCCGCGGCGGCGCAGCAGCGTGCGGTACGACAGTCCGTCCGCGTCGGCGTGCACGCGGACGACGGCGGCGTACGCGCCGCCGACACCCAGCGGCATGAGAAGAAGACCGATGAGCACCCACCGGTCGGGGGGCCCGCCCGTGATCACGAGGCGGGCCACCACCAGGAGCAACCCGGCCGCACCGGCGGCGACGAAGAACCACGGAAGCCGCTTCGAGCGGGTACGGCACGTCACTTCAGGCACGCTGCTCATGCGGGGAGCGTGCCATCGCCTCACTTACGCGGGCTTGTCCCGGCCACGGCAGTTTTCCGTGCGCGACGTTGCCGGGTCGCCACCGTCGCTAGGCCGACCTGGGACGCCGCGCGTGCGTGTCCGGGGCGGGCTGCTGCGCGTCCTCGGTCCAGAGGGTCTCGTCCTCGCCGAAGTCCGGAGCCTGGAACGGCTGCGTCGTCGGACGCGGCGATCCGGTGGAGCTGCGTGTCTGCCCGGTCGGGGCCGAGAACAGCGATGTGGAGTCGATGAGAGGTCTGCCTTTCGTCACAGGCCACTGAGCGGGCCTGGCGTGCCCGGAGCGGGCACGGTGGTCCTAGAGCTTGGTCATCTTGGGGTACGGGCTCAGGATCCGCATCTGCGACGAGCCGAAGTCCACGAGTGCCGCGACTCCGTCCTCGATGCCGACCACCCGGCCGAGGCCGTACACGTCGTGGGTGACCTGATCACCGGTGTCGAAGTGCTTGGGGGCCGGTGCGACCGGGGCCTTGAAGGGGCTGGTGGGCAGATGACGCTTCGGCGCCGAGGGCTTGGTCATGGCTCAGTATGCGCCTTTGTGCGCCGCGCCCGCTGTGTCCGTGGGCACAGACCGGGACGGCGACGACCGCGTCACGCCGCTGACCTGGGCAGGCCCGGTCTTAGGGCCTCCCCGCGCATGTGACGGGGGTCACGCTCGACGGGTGGAGCCGGGCAACGTCGAAGGGCCCCACCGCGAACGGTGGGGCCCTTCGACATCGTGCCCGGTGAGGCACTGGCGGAGGATACGAGATTCGAACTCGTGAGGGGTTGCCCCCAACACGCTTTCCAAGCGTGCGCCCTAGGCCTCTAGGCGAATCCTCCGCCGGAAACATTACATGACCGAGAGGAGTGCTCGCGAACTCGTTCCCTGCCCGGCGGATGAGGTAGCCTCTGCGTAGCCCCTCACGCGGCGCTATCTGACTGAACTCCCCCAGGGCCGGAAGGCAGCAAGGGTAGGTTGGCTCTGGCGGGTGCGTGGGGGGCGCTTGCGTTCCCCGGCGGGCCGGTCCGGTTGTCGGTGCGCGCCTATAACCTCGTAGACGTGTCGTCTCTCGCGCTGTACCGCCGCTACCGACCCGAGTCCTTCGCCGAGGTCATCGGGCAGGAGCATGTCACCGACCCGCTGCAGCAGGCCCTGCGGAACAACCGGGTCAATCACGCGTACCTGTTCAGCGGGCCCCGCGGCTGCGGCAAGACGACCAGCGCGCGGATCCTCGCGCGCTGCCTGAACTGCGAGCAGGGACCCACCCCCACCCCGTGCGGCACCTGCCAGTCCTGCCGCGACCTCGCGCGCAACGGCCCCGGTTCGATCGACGTCATCGAGATCGACGCCGCTTCGCACGGTGGTGTGGACGACGCCCGTGACCTGCGGGAGAAGGCGTTCTTCGGGCCCGCGTCCAGCCGGTACAAGATCTACATCATCGACGAGGCCCACATGGTCACGTCGGCCGGCTTCAACGCGCTGCTCAAGGTCGTCGAGGAGCCGCCGGAGCATCTGAAGTTCATCTTCGCGACCACCGAGCCCGAGAAGGTCATCGGGACGATCCGGTCGCGCACGCACCACTACCCGTTCCGGCTGGTGCCGCCCGGCACGCTCCGCGAGTACCTCGGCGAGGTGTGCGCGAAGGAGGGCATCGCCGTCGAGGAGGGCGTGCTGCCGCTGGTGGTGCGGGCCGGCGCCGGTTCCGTGCGTGACTCCATGTCCGTCATGGACCAGCTGCTCGCCGGCGCCGGGGAGGAGGGCGTGACGTACGCCATGGCCACCTCCCTGCTCGGTTACACCGACGGCTCGCTGCTCGACTCCGTCGTCGAGGCCTTCGCCACCGGTGACGGCGCCGCCGCCTTCGAGGTCGTCGATCGGGTGATCGAGGGCGGCAACGACCCGCGCCGTTTCGTCGCCGACCTGCTGGAGCGGCTGCGCGACCTCGTGATCCTGGCCGCGGTCCCCGACGCCGCGGACAAGGGCCTCATCGACGCCCCCGCCGACGTGCTCGAGCGCATGCAGGCGCAGGCCGGCACGTTCGGGCCCGCCGAGCTCGGCCGCGCCGCCGACATCGTCAACGAGGGTCTCACCGAGATGCGCGGCGCCACCTCGCCCCGGCTCCAGCTGGAGCTGATCTGCGCGCGCGTGCTGCTGCCCGCCGCGTACGGCGACGAGCGCTCGCTGATGGCCCGGCTCGACCGCATCGAGCGCGGGGTGCAGTTCTCCGCGGGCGGTGCCGCCGCCGGCATGCCGTCCATGGGGTACGTCCCCGGCCCGGAGGCCCACCAGGGGGCGGCCGCTCCGGCCGCGCACGACGTCGTCGAGCCCGGCGGCGGCCCCGCCGCGGCCCGCGCCGCCGTACGGGCACAGGGCCAGCCGACGCCTCCGTCGCCCGTGACTCCTCCGGCCCAGACGCAGCCACAACCCCAGCCTCAGCCCCAGGCGCAGGCTCCCGCCCCGACTCCGCCCCCCGCCCCCCAGACACCCCCGGCGGCCGCCGCACCGGCACCCGCTCCGTCGGCACCCGCCGCCCCCGCCCCCGGCGCCTGGCCCACCGCCGCCCCGGCGGGCGGCGGCGGCGCGGGACGGCGGCCCGGCGGCTGGCCCACGGCCGCCTCCGCGGGCGGTGGCGCGAGCAGGTCCCAGGCACCGCAGCCCACCGCCCCGCCGGCCCCCGCGGCTCCGTCCGCGCCCTCGGGGCCCTCGGCGCCCGCCACACCCCCCGCTCCGTCCGGCGGCGGAGGCGGCGGCCTCGACCCCCGCATGCTGTGGCCGAACATCCTGGAGACGGTCAAGAACCGCCGCCGCTTCACCTGGATCCTGCTCAGTCAGAACGCCCAGGTGACCGGCTTCGACGGCACGACGCTCCAGCTCGGCTTCGTGAACGCGGGCGCCCGCGACAACTTCCTCAGCAGCGGCAGCGAGGACGTGCTGCGTCAGGCGCTGACCGAGCAGTTCAACGTGCAGTGGAAGATCGAAGCGGTCGTCGACCCGTCCGGCGGTGGCACCCCGGCCGCGTCCGGCCCCGCGGGCGGCCCGTCCGGCGGCCGTGGCGGTGGCGGCGGCTACGGAGCACCCGGTGGTGGTGGTTACGGAGCACCGAGCGGCGGCTCCGGCGACACCCGAAGCCCCTCCGCCCCCCAGCCGCCGGCCCCCGCGTCTCCGTCCTCCGCGCCCTCGGCGCCCGCCCCGGCGGCCCCCTCCCGGCCCGCCGCTCCCGAGCCGCCCCCGGTCTCGCCCGAGGACGACATCCCGGAGGACGACGACCCCGACCTCGACGAGTCAGCCCTCTCCGGCAAGGAGCTCCTCGTCCGGGAGCTGGGCGCGACGGTGGTCGAGGAGATCACGAACGAGTAGCACGGGCGAGTACGACGGGCAGGGCCCCGCTATCCACACCCGGGTCGCGGCAACCGTCCGCACCCGGTCGCGGCAACCGTCCGCACCCGGTCGCGGCAACCGTCCGCACCCCGGCTCCGGCAACGCCCTGACCAGCTCGTTCGGAGGAACACACAACACTGCGCTCCCCGCCCCTTCGGAAGCCCGCACAAAGCGTGCCCGCCGTCTGCCGTTAGGCTGACCCCCGTGAAGGTCCTCGTCATCGGCAGCGGCGCCCGCGAACACGCCCTGTGCCACTCCCTGTCCCTCGACCCCGATGTCACCGCGCTGCACTGCGCGCCCGGCAACGCCGGCATCACCGAGGTCGCCGAGCTGCACCAGGTCGACGCCCTCGACGGCGCCGCCGTGTCCGCGCTGGCCGTGCGGCTGGGCGCGGACCTCGTGGTGGTCGGCCCCGAGGCGCCCCTGGTCGCCGGGGTCGCCGACGCCGTGCGCGAGGCGGGCATCCCCGTCTTCGGCCCCTCCAAGGAGGCCGCGCGGCTCGAGGGCTCCAAGGCCTTCGCGAAGGACGTGATGGCGGCCGCCGAAGTACCCACCGCCCGCTCCTACGTCTGCACCACCCCCGACGAGGCCGACGCGGCGTTCAAGGCCTTCGGCGCCCCCTACGTCGTGAAGGACGACGGGCTCGCGGCCGGCAAGGGCGTCGTCGTGACCGACGACCTGGAGGCGGCCCGCGCGCACGCCGCCGCCTGTGAGCGTGTCGTCGTGGAGGAGTTCCTCGACGGCCCCGAGGTCTCCCTCTTCGCGGTCACCGACGGCGAGACCGTCGTGCCCCTCCAGCCCGCGCAGGACTTCAAGCGCGCGCTGGACGGCGACGAGGGCCCGAACACCGGCGGCATGGGGGCGTACTCCCCGCTGCCCTGGGCCGACCCCAAACTGGTCGACGAGGTCCTCCAGACCGTGCTCCAGCCGACCGTGGACGAGATGCGCCGCCGCGGCACGCCGTTCTCCGGTCTGCTCTACGCCGGTCTCGCGATCACCTCGCGCGGTGTGCGCGTGATCGAGTTCAACGCCCGGTTCGGCGACCCGGAGACCCAGGTGGTCCTGGCCCGCCTGAAGACCCCGCTGGCCGGGCTGCTGATGGCCGCCGCCACCGGCAACCTCGCCCACCTGGAGCCGCTCCGCTGGAGCGACGAGGCCGCGGTCACCGTGGTCGTCGCCTCGCACAACTACCCCGGCACCCCGCGCACCGGCGACCCGATCACCGGCCTCGACGAGGTCGCCGCCCAGGACGCCCCGCACGCGTACGTCCTGCACGCCGGGACCCGGCTCGAGGGCGACACGGTCGTCAGCGCGGGCGGGCGCGTGCTGTCCGTGACGGCGACCGGCGAGGACCTCACCGAGGCCCGCGACCGCGCCTACCGTGCCGTCTCCCGTATCCGCCTCGACGGCTCCCAGCACCGCACCGACATCGCGCGGAAGGCGGCGGAGGGCGCGTAACCGGCCCGCACGACGCCCAGGTCACCACAGGCCCCGGACCCCTCCAGGATCCGGGGCCTGACCCTCGCCGTCCGTCGACCACCTCTCCCCAAAGCCATTCCATCGAGTGAGCGATGTGCCATCCGGCTGACGGGGGCCGGGGCCCCAACTAGGGTGCCGCGCAAGCGTTCCGGCACTTGGCCCACCGGCATTGCGATGTCGGTGGCGGGTGCCACAGTGGGGGCATGGGCAAGCCAGGACCGTGTCAGGCGCCGGGAGGGGGTGAGGGCGGGCCATGAGTACGAGCGGTGCGGGAAGGGAGCAGGGTGCTCCGGGCGCCAGAGCCCGGGCGCTGGCCGTGCTGCGGGTCCGCAGCCGGGCGCTGGCCGTCGCGCTGCTGCCCGCCGCCGCCGCGGTGATCCTCCTGGCCGGCGGCTCCACCGGCCACATGACCGGCCCCGGCTGGGACGTGGCCCGCCGGATCGTCACCCCTCTCGCCGTGCTGGTGCTGCTGCTCGCCGCCGGTGTCGCCCTGGTCGTCGCCCGCGCCCGGCCCGCCGTCACCCCCACCGTGCCGATCGCCGAGGAGTCGGCGCCGGACCTGTACCGGATGGTGCGTGACCTCGCCGACCGCCTCGGCGTCCCCGCGCCGTCCGCGATAGCGCTCACCCCGGACTGCGACAGCTGGCTGGAGGACCGTACGCATCCGGCGCACGCGCCCCCGCCGCCCGAGGAGCACGACGACGTGGCCCACGCGGGCCGGCCCTCCCGCCGCGCGCCCGCCGCGCCCGTGCTGGTCATCGGCTCGCCGTTCCTGTGGTGGATGCGGGTGGCCGAGCTGCGCGCCCTGCTCGCCCCGGTCGTCGCCGGCACGGGACCGGCGGCGCACCCGGACATAGCCGCCGCCCGGCGCTTCGTCCGGGGCCTGGACGCCGCGGTCGCCGTCACGTCGGCGCCGGACCGAGGGCCGGTCTCCCGCGTGGTGCTCGCCGGGGCCGGCCGGGTGGCCCGCCTGCTGCTGCACGGCAGCCGGGTGCACGCCGCCGAGATGGAGCGCGGGGTCGCCGCGGCCGCGGCCGAGCGCGCCAAGGCCGTGGACTACGGCCTGCGGATCGTCGCCCAGGAGCAGGTCGGCCTCGCCTACGCGGGCTGGGACCGGCTGCTGACCCGGGTGGCGCTGCCCGCCTGGCGGATGGGCCGCTGGCCCGCCCGGCTCAACGCGGGCGTGGTCGCCGCCCTGACCGAGCTGTCGCGCCGGGACCGGCTGGCCGAGGGGTTCGCCTCCCGGCTCGGGGAGCGCCCCGCCTGCGACCTGCTGGAGGAGCCCGGCGCGGTCGACGAGGCCACCTCCCTGCTCGCCGCCCGCCTCTTCCACGGCGGCCCGGCGGAGACCGGCCCCGACTGGTCGCCGGTCCACTGGGGCGACTATCCGGAGGAGGTCGTCGACCGCAAGTGGCGCACCGACGCCGCCCGCCTGCACCGGATACTCGACGCCCTGCGCGTCCCGCCCGCGGACGAGGAGACCCGGGCCCCCGACGGCCCCACGCTCGCCCGCGTCCTGACCCATCTGTCCACCACGCCCGACCTGCCCCCGGCGCCCGCCCCGGCCGTCGTCCCGGACGAGGACGACCTGGGCGGCGGCACCGCCCGCAGCGCCGCCCTCGCCGCGCGCCTCACGGCCGAGCTGGCCCGCGAGGAGGCCGCCGCGGCCGCCGCCCCCGCCGGCCCCCAGGCCGCCGCGGCGTCCGATCCGGACCCCCTCCGCGACGACCGCGCGCTTCCCCTCTTCCCTCTCCAGCCGCCCCGCACCGGACGGGAACTCCTCGCCGACCACATCACCGCGATGGTCTGCTGCGCGGCGATGGACACCGTGGGCGCCGTCCCAGGCCTCGACTGGCTCGACGGGCCCACGCTCCTCGTCGGCGGCGCCCGCGCCACGGACCTCCCGCCCCAGGTGCTGACCCTCATCGAGGACGGCGACCCCGCGGGCCTCAGAACCTGGCTCGCCCGGCAGGGCATACGCCCGGAGAAGCCCGTACGCCTCGCCTGAGCCGCACCCCGCCCGCCCCACCCGGAGCGCGTTCCTCCACTTCAACGCACGCACGACGAACGGTGACGACACCCGTGCGGAATGTGATGTGCTGGGGCCGTTCACGCTCAGGGGAGGGGGAACGGCATGCGACCGGAGCGGATCCGGCACGAAGGCACAGGGGCACCGGCACCCGACGGCGGCGACCCCTTCGCACCCGTCGCCTTCCCCTGGCCGGCCACCCCGCCCCACGACGCCGACGGCCGCATCGAAGGCTTCGCCTCCCCCTCCGCCGTCGCCCCCGGCGACTGCGTCGACCTCCACGTCACCGTCGACCCGCCCCGCCCGTTCCGCGTCACGGTCCACCGCATCGGCCACTACGACGGCCGGGGCGCCGCCGAGATCGCCTCGAGCCCCCGCCTCCACGGCACGGCGCAGCTTCCGCCGCTCACCGCGGGGCGCACCGTCTCCTGCCACCACTGGTGGCGGTCCTGGCGGCTGCCCGTCCCGACGTACTGGAACACCGGCGCGTACGTCGCCGTGCTGGCCACGGAGGACGGCCGGCACCAGGCGCACGTCCCGTTCACCGTGCGGGACGACCGGCCGGCGGACCTGCTGCTGGTGCTGCCGGACCTGACCTGGCAGGCGTACAACGCCTACCCGGCGGCGGACGGCCGCACCGGCGCGAGCCTCGCCCCGGCCGACGACGAGCACGAGGCGGACGACCCGGTCACGACCGTCACCTTCGACCGCCCGTACGCGGGCGACGGGCTCCCGCCGCACGCCGGGCACGCCTACGACGTCATCCGCTGGGCGGAGCGCTACGGCTTCGACCTCGCCCACGCCACCGCCCGCGACCTGCACGCGGGGCGCGTCGACCCGGCCCGGTACCGGGGGGTCGTCTTCCCCGGCCCGGACGAGTACTGGACGGCGCGGATGCGCACGGCCGTGGAGCGCGCCCGCGATCACGGCACCTCGCTGGTGTTCCTCTCCGCCCGCACCCTGCACCGGCAGATCGAGCTGGCGCCTTCCCCGTCCGGCGCCGACCGCCTGCTGACCTGCGGCAGGCGCCGGGGCCGGTCGGGTCCCGCGCCGTGGCGGGAGATCGACCGCGCGGAGCAGCTGCTGCTCGGCATCCAGTACGCGGGCCCGGTGCCGGGACCGCGCCCGCTGATCGTCCGCAACGCCGGCCACTGGCTGTGGGAGGGGACCGGCGCGCGCGAGGGCGACGTCCTCGACGGCCTGGTCGCGGGCGGGGCCGACCGTTACTACCCGCGCACCCCGCTGCCCGCCCACGAGGAGCGCGTCCTGCTCGCGCACTCCCCGTACGGCGACCGGCAGGGCGCCCGGCGCCATCAGGAGACGTCCCTGTACCGCGCGCCGTCCGGGGCGTGGGTGTTCGCCTCGGGCACGCTCGCCTGGTCGCCGGCGCTGGACCGGCCGGGGCACGCCGACCCGCGCGTCCAGCGGGCCACCGCCAACCTGCTCGACCGCATCCGCAAACGCGACTGACGGCGGGCGCGGACCCGGGCCCGCCGAACCCGGCCGCACCACCCCGACCGCCGTCCCGTCCGCACATACGGGAGAATCGACGTACCGTCCGGCCCCCTCCCGCCACCACCCTCCGGGAGTTCGCGCGGGAGCCGGGAGCGCTGCGGGCGTCCCTTCTGTTCGATCACGCGGAGGAACCGTGTCCGGATTCGTCGACAAGCCCGAGCCGATCCAGGTTCCGGGCCTGGTGCATCTGCACACCGGCAAGGTGCGCGAGCTGTACCGGAACGAGGCGGGCGACCTCGTGATGGTCGCCAGCGACCGCATCTCCGCCTACGACTGGGTACTGCCCACCGAGATCCCGGACAAGGGCCGGGTGCTCACCCAGCTCTCCCTGTGGTGGTTCGACCAGCTCGCCGATCTGCTCCCCAACCACGTCCTGAGCACCGACCTCCCCGAGGGTGCCCCCGCCGACTGGGCGGGCCGCACCCTGGTGTGCAAGTCGCTGAACATGGTCCCGGTGGAGTGCGTGGCCCGCGGCTACCTCACCGGCTCGGGCCTCGTCGAGTACAACGAGAGCCGGACGGTCTGCGGGCTGGCCCTGCCCCACGGCCTGGTCGACGGCTCGGAGCTGCCCGCCCCGATCTTCACCCCGGCCACCAAGGCCGCCGTCGGCGAGCACGACGAGAACGTGTCCTACGAGGAGGTCGCCCGCCAGGTCGGCGCGGAGACCGCCGCCCAGCTGCGCCAGGCCACCCTCGCCGCCTACTCCCGCGCCCGCGACATCGCCCGGGACCGGGGCATCATCCTCGCGGACACCAAGTTCGAGTTCGGTTTCGACGGGGACAGCCTGGTCATCGCGGACGAGGTGCTCACCCCCGACTCGTCCCGCTTCTGGCCGGCCGACCAGTGGGAGCCGGGGCGCGCGCAGCCGTCGTACGACAAGCAGTTCGTGCGGGACTGGCTGACCTCGGCGGAGTCGGGCTGGGACCGGAAGGGCGAGCAGCCTCCGCCCGCGCTGCCGCAGCAGGTCGTGGACGCCACCCGGGCGAAGTACGTGGAGGCGTACGAGCGCCTGACGGGCATCACCTGGAGCTGACACCGGGTTCCGGGGCCGGGGCACACCCCCGGCCCCGGGAACCGTACGGCGCACACGACGAAGGCCCCGGTCATCGACCGGGGCCTTCGTCCTCTGAGCGAACGACGAGGTTCGAACTCGCGACCTCAACCTTGGCAAGGTTGCGCTCTACCAACTGAGCTACGTTCGCCTGCTGCGCCGTGGCGCGAGCACCACTATACCCAACCGCGCTCGCGGGCGAGACGCACCGCGGTGTGGCGGTTCTCCGCGCCGAGCTTGGAGACGGCGGAGGAGAGATAGTTCCGCACGGTCCCCTGGGACAGCCGGGCCCGCTCCGCGATCTCCGCCACGGGCGCCCCGTCCGCCGCCAGCTCCAGCACCTCCGCCTCGCGCGCGGTCAGCGGCGAGTCGCCGGCGGCGATCGCGTCGGCGGCCAACTCGGGGTCGACGTAGCGGTTTCCCGCGTGCACGGTGCGGATGATCTCCGCGAGCCGCTGGGCGCTGACGGTCTTGGGGACGAACCCCCGCACCCCCGCCGCGAGCGCCCGCTTGAGATGGCCCGGGCGTCCGTGCCCGGTCACGATCAGCACCTGGCAGCCGGGCAGCTCCGCCCGCAGGGTTGTGGCGACCTTCACACCGTCCGCGCCCGGCATCTGGAGGTCGAGGACGGCGACGTCCGGGACGTGTGCCCGAGCCATCGCCAGGGCCTCCGGGCCGGACGCGGCCTCGGCGACCACCAGCAGGTCGTCCTCCAGGGACAGCAGGGCGGCCAGCGCCCCGCGGATCAGGTGCTCGTCGTCGGCGAGCAGCAGCCGCACCACGTCGGTCACGACGCGACCTCCAGCGCGGGACGCGCGGTGAGCGGAACCTCGGCGACGAGCCGGAACTCGCCGTCCCCGGCCTCCCCGGCGTCCAGCGTGCCGCCCACGTCGGACAGCCGCTCCCGCAGCCCGGCCAGTCCCGTCCCGCCCGCGCGGGACGACCCGTGCGGGGCGGCCGCCCCGTCGTTCCGCACCGTCAGCACCACGCGTCCCTCCGGCCTCCGCACCGTGACGGTGCACGTCTTCGCGTCCCCGTGCCGCAGCACGTTGGTGGTCGCCTCCCGGACCACCCAGCCGAGGGCCGACTGCACCTCGGCGGGCAGCCCGTCGGTCTCGCCGCTGACCTCGCAGTCGATGCCGGCCGCCCTCAGCACTCCCCTCGCACCGCTGAGTTCGGCCTCCAGGTCGGCCCGGCGGTAGCCGCGCACCACCTCGCGCACCTCCCGCTGGGACTCCTGGGCGATGCGCTGCACCTCGATCATCTGCTCGACCGCCTCGGGCCGTTCGCGCCGGGCGAGCTGGACGGCCAGCTCGCTCTTGAGGGCGATCACGGCCAGGTTCCTCCCCATCACGTCGTGCAGGTCGCGGCCGAAGCGCAGCCGTTCCTCGGCGACCGCGAGGCGGGCCCGCGTCTCCCGCGCCTCGTCGAGGGCGTAGACGGCGTTGAGCAGCCAGACGGAGAAGCAGGAGGTGGCGGCGATGAAGCCACTGGCGGCCGTCATGAACACGGCCATGCTCAGCGCGGCGAGAGCGGGCATGCCGAGCGCCGAGGCGACCAGGCCCGCGCCCACCCCGTATCCGGCGACGAGCCAGACGACGCGCCGGCGTTCCTTCATGGCGAGGGCCATCATGCCCACGCCGTAGGTGACCGTGGTGCCGAAGATCGCGCCCAGGACGGTCTCGGCGCCTTCCCCGTCGGGGCCGTGCCGGGTGAGGACGAGGGAGGTGACCGCGAGCACGGCGGTCGCGGCGCCCACTGCCCCCAGCAGCCGCAGCGGCTGGGGACGCCGGCCCGCCGTCCAGTCCAGGGCGCGGGAGACGAGCACCAGGGCCAGGGAGACGTGTCCGACGACCGGCACCATGAACAGCAGTGCGAGCCGCGCCTCCACCTGCCCGAGGGCCGTCACGCCGATCACCAACGGCTCGGACAGCGCGATCAGGTAGAACGACCACCGCGTGTACGTCTCGACCTTCGCGGGGGTGCTCTTGCGCCCCCACCAGCCGCCCGGGCCCGCCATCCGCCGCTCCTGTTCCTGCCGATCTCCGACGCCGCACCGGCCACAGCCGGTGCGGCGTCCTTCGCCCCTGGTCAGCGCCTCAGCGCCGCGGCTCCCAGCGGAACCGCCGCCGTACAGCAAACACCGCCACCGCGGTCCAGGCCAGGGCCACCGCGAGCGCACCGAGGGCGTCCCCGGCCGAGAGGTCGCCGGTCCAGCCGCCGCGCACCAGGGTGACGACCGGGGTCAGCGGCAGCAGCTCGCAGACCGACGCCAGCCGGTCCGGGAACAGCTCCAGCGGGACGAACATTCCGGAGCCCAGCATCGAGACGAACATCAGCGGCATGGGCGTGACCTGGGCGCTCTCGCCGGTCCGGGTCCAGCTCGCGGTGGCGGCGGCGAGCGCCGCGCTCATCACGAGGCCCAGCAGGAGGCCGAGCACGGCCAGGTGCGGCGCGGAGGGCGCGGACAGGTCGAGCAGCGCGGCGCAGCCCACGATCAGCAGCAGGCACTGCAGCAGCCCGGTGAGGACGGCGGGCAGCGCGGCTCCGGAGAGGATCTCCGCGTCCCGCAGCTCGCCCGTGCGCAGCCGCTTCAGCACCAGCTCCTCGCGCCGGACGACGTAGACGCCGACGAGGGTGGAGTACACGGCGAAGAGCAGCGAGAAGCCGACGGCGGCGGGCAGGACGAGCTCACCGGGGGTGAGCCCGGCCTCCGCGAGGTCCATCTCCTCGGCGGCGGAGCGCACGCTGACCGGCAGGACCAGCGGCACGAAGAGCCCGGCGACCAGGGCGCTCTTGTTGCGTCCCAGCAGGATCAGTTCGGCCCGGGCCAGGGAGGCCATCCGGCCGGCCGGGGTGGTCGTGGTGATGCTCATGCCGCGTACTCCTCCGTGGTCACGCCGTTCCCCGACGGGGCGGAGGCGTCCTTGGCGATGGTGAGGAAGGCCTCTTCCAGGGAGGCCGAGCGCACGTCGAGCCGGCGCAGCTCCACGCCCGCGTCCCGTGCCCACAGCAGCAGCTCGGTGGCCGAGCGCTGGAGGTCGCGGGTGCGCAGCCGGACGGTGCGGCCGTCCACGGTGTGGTCGCCCACGCCCATCGGACCGAGCGGCGGGAGGTCGCCCAGGTGGTAGCCGTCGGGCAGGTCGAAGGTGATCCGGGACGGCTCGGTCGCGGTGACCTCGGCCGGGGTGCCGGTGACGGCGATCCGGCCCTCGTGCATGATCGCGAGCCGGTCGGCGAGGTTCTCGGCCTCCTCCAGGTAGTGCGTGGTGAGCAGCACGGTGGTGCCGGAGTCGCGCAGGGCGCTCACCAACTCCCAGGTGTCGCGGCGGCCTTCGGCGTCGAGCCCGGTGGTCGGCTCGTCGAGGAACAGCACCTCGGGGTCGCCGAGCAGCGCGAGCGCCAGGTCCAGACGCCGCCGCTGCCCGCCGGACAGCTGCTTGACCCGGACGTCGGTCTTGGAGCCGAGGCCCACCATGGCGAGCACCTCCCGCTCGGGGCGGGCGCCGCTGACGGAGCCGGCCCACATGCGGGCGGTCTCGGCGACGGTCAGCTCGGAGGGGAAGCCGCCCTCCTGGAGCATGACGCCGGTGCGGTGCCGTACGGAGGCGCGCTCGGTGTAGGGGTCAAGGCCGAGGACCCGGACCTGTCCGCCGGCCGGCGGGGCGAGCCCTTCGAGGAGTTCGACGGTGGAGGTCTTCCCGGCGCCGTTGGTGCCCAGCAGGGCGAAGATCTCCCCGCGCCGCACGGTGAAGTCGACCCCGCGCACCGCTTCGAACCCGCCCCCGTAGACGCGTCGCAGGCCTGTGACCTCGATCACGTGCTCAAGTCCGTTCGTTTCCATGCCTCGAGCATCGCGGCCCGCGGAGGTGCTCGGCAGTGCGCGGTGTCATCACCGGACATGACAAATGTCAGACCCGGCGGGCCTGTTGAGACCGGAACACGGCCCGGACACGAAAAGACCCCGGTCCGATGGACCGGGGTCTCGTTCCCGAGCGGACGACGAGGCTCGAACTCGCGACCTCAACCTTGGCAAGGTTGCGCTCTACCAACTGAGCTACGTCCGCATTGCCTCCGACCGGCTCTCACCGATCGGCGCGGGCACCAGCCTACCTGATCCACAAGAGTGGTCGGTGAGGTGGTGCAGAGCGGGTGACAGGAATTGCACACTGCGCCTTCCCCCTGGAAGGGGGATGTTCTACTACTGAACTACACCCGCGTGTCCTCGGACCGGGCCTTTCGGCCTCGCCCCTCGGCGTGCTCCAGACTTTAGCTGATCAGCAGGGGGGCTGCGCAAGTCGGTTGCCCGCAGCGCCCGGTGACCGCCCGTCGGCGGGGTCGCCCGGCAGGGGCCGGCTCCGCACGGGAGTGCGGTTCCGGGCCGGGGCCGGGCGCGGTTCAGCGGGCCGCGGCGAACGCCTCGTAGACCTTCTTGGGGATGCGGCCGCGGGCCGGGACGTCCATCCGGTTCGCCTGCGCCCAGGCGCGCACGGCCGCCGGGTCCGGCGCGACCTCGGTCTGCCGGTACGCCTTGCCGGAGCGGGCGCGCTTGCGGCCGGCGTCCACGTAGGGCTCGAGCGCCTCGCGCAGTTTCCTGGCATTGGTTTCGTTCAGGTCGATCTCGTACGACGTGCCGTCGATCCCGAAGGCGATCGTTTCCGCCGCTTCCGAGCCGTCGATGTCGTCGAAGAGAGTGACCACGACCTTCTGCGCCACGAATATCGGTCCCTTCGTGCGACACCTCTTCCGTCCGGCCGTCCGTGATGACGTGCCGGTACGGTCGCCGAGATGTCGGCTGTCCGCCTGTAATCGGGCAAAGTATCTGCTAATGACAATTCATTTGTACAGTGCCCGGCAATGCAATGGGAAGCCCGACTAAATCTGCCCGCGTGTCCGGGCGCAATAGTGATCTGCGGGAGATCGCGAATCTTTCCCGGATCTTTTCCGGCGGGTCTCCCGGCGATGCCGAATCGTGACGGCGCTCACGTAGATTCCTACAACTCTACTCGCGTAGAAATTTTGTGCGGGTAGTCTGAAGGGACCTGCTCAGCACCACACACCGGGAGTGCCAGTGGCACGCGTCGTAGTCGACGTCATGCTCAAGCCGGAGATCCTCGACCCCCAGGGCCAGGCGGTGCAGCGCGCACTGCCGCGTCTGGGTTTCGAAGGGATCTCGGACGTCCGTCAGGGAAAGCGATTCGAACTGGAAGTTGACGGGCCGGTCGACGAGGCCGCGCTCGCCCGTATCCACGATCTTGCCGAATCCTTCCTCGCCAACACCGTGATCGAGGACTTCACCGTCCGGGTCGAGGAAGTCGCGGAGGCGGCCAAGTGACCGCTCGTATTGGCGTCGTCACTTTCCCGGGCAGCCTCGACGACCGGGACACCCAGCGCGCGATCCGCGTCGCCGGCGCCGAACCCGTCGCCCTCTGGCACAAGGACAAGGACCTCAAGCAGGTCGACGCCGTGGTGCTCTGCGGCGGTTTCAGTTACGGCGACTATCTGCGCGCCGGCGCCATCGCGCGCTTCTCGCCGGTCATGGACACCGTCATCGACCAGGCCAAGGCCGGCCTGCCGGTCCTCGGCATCTGCAACGGCTTCCAGATCCTCACCGAGGCGCACCTGCTCCCCGGCGGCATGCTGGGCAACGACCACCTGCACTTCATCTGCCGCGACCAGAAGCTGCGGGTGGAGAACGCGGACACCGCCTGGACCACCGACTACGAGGCCGGCCAGGAGATCCACATCCCGCTGAAGAACATGGACGGCCGCTACGTCGCCGATCAGCGGACGCTGGACGAGCTGGAGGCCGAGGGCCGCGTCGCCTTCCGCTACCTCGGCTTCAACCCGAACGGCTCGCTCAACGACATCGCGGGCATCACCAACGCCGCCGGGAACGTCGTCGGCCTGATGCCGCACCCCGAGCACGCCGTCGAGTCGCTGATCGGTACGGGCCGTACCGACGGCCTGCCCTTCTTCACGTCGATCCTCAAGAAGCTGGTCAACGCATGAGCAAGACGCCCCTGGACACGGTCGAGCACGCGGCCGCGACCCCCGACGTCGAGCTGCCCTGGGCCGAGCTGGGCCTGAAGAAGGACGAGTACGAGCGGGTCGTGGAGATCCTCGGCCGCCGGCCCACCGGAGCCGAGCTCGCCATGTACTCCGTCATGTGGTCCGAGCACTGCTCGTACAAGTCCTCCAAGGTGCACCTGCGCCAGTTCGGCGAGAAGGCCCCCGAGTCCGACGCCCTGCTCGTCGGCATCGGCGAGAACGCGGGCGTCGTGGACGTCGGCCAGGGCTACGCCGTCACCTTCAAGGTCGAGTCGCACAACCACCCGTCGTACGTCGAGCCCTACCAGGGCGCGGCCACCGGCGTCGGCGGCATCGTCCGCGACATCATCGCGATGGGCGCCCGCCCGGTCGCGGTCGTGGACCCGCTGCGCTTCGGCGCCGCCGACCACCCCGACACCAAGCGCGTCCTGCCGGGCGTGGTGGCGGGCATCGGCGGCTACGGCAACTGCCTGGGCCTGCCCAACATCGGCGGCGAGGTCGTCTTCGACGCCTGCTACCAGGGCAACCCGCTGGTCAACGCGGGCGCCATCGGCGTCATGCGGCACGAGGACATCCACCTCGCCAAGGCGTCCGGCGCGGGCAACAAGGTCATCCTCTACGGGGCCCGGACCGGCGGTGACGGCATCGGCGGCGCGTCGATCCTCGCCTCGGAGACCTTCGACGACGCCAAGCCGTCGAAGCGCCCCGCGGTGCAGGTCGGCGACCCCTTCCAGGAGAAGCTGCTCATCGAGTGCACCCTGGAGGCCTTCGCCGAGAAGCTGGTCGTCGGCATCCAGGACCTCGGCGCGGCCGGTCTGTCCTGCGCCACGTCCGAGCTGGCCTCCAACGGCTCCGGCGGCATGAGCGTCACCCTCGACGACGTGCCGCTGCGCGACTCCACGCTCTCGCCCGAGGAGATCCTCATGAGCGAGTCGCAGGAGCGCATGTGCGCGGTCGTGGAGCCCGACAAGGTCGACCGGTTCCTCGAGATCTGCGACAAGTGGGACGTCATCGCCACCGTCATCGGCGAGGTGACCGACGGCGACCGGCTGGAGATCTTCTGGCACGGCGAGAAGATCGTCGATGTCGACCCGCGCACGGTCGCGCACGACGGCCCGGTCTACGAGCGCCCCTACGCCCGCCCGTCCTGGCAGGACGAGCTCCAGGCGGACGACGCGAACAAGCTGCCCCGCCCGGCGACGGGTGAGGAGCTGAAGGACCAGGTCCTGAAGCTGGTCGGCTCGCCGAACCAGGCGTCCAAGCAATGGATCACCCAGCAGTACGACCACTTCGTGCAGGGCAACACCGTCCTCGCCCAGCCCGAGGACTCCGGCATGATCCGCATCGACGAGGCGTCCGGCCTCGGCGTCGCGATCGCCACCGACGGCAACGGCCGCTACGCCAAGCTCGACCCGTACACGGGCGCGCAGCTCGCCCTCGCGGAGGCGTACCGCAACGTCGCCACGACCGGCGCCAAGCCGCTCGCCGTCTCCGACTGCCTGAACTTCGGCTCGCCGGAGGACCCGGCGGTCATGTGGCAGTTCGCCGAGGCCGTGCGCGGTCTGGCGGACGGCTGCAAGCAGCTCGGCACGCCGGTGACCGGCGGCAACGTCTCGCTCTACAACCAGACGGGCGAGGCGGCCATCCACCCGACCCCGGTGGTCGCCGTCCTCGGCGTCATCGACGACGTGGCCCGCCGCACCCCGGTCGCCTTCCAGGAGGAGGGCCAGCTGCTCTACCTCCTCGGCGACACCCGCGAGGAGTTCGGCGGCTCGGCCTGGTCGCAGGTGATCCACGACCACCTCGGCGGTCTGCCGCCGAAGGTCGACCTGGAGCGCGAGCGGCTGCTCGGCGAGATCCTGATCTCCGCCTCCCGCGACGGCATGATCGACTCCGCGCACGACCTGTCCGACGGCGGTCTGATCCAGGCCGTGGTCGAGTCGGCGCTGCTCGGCGGCAAGGGCGCGCGTCTGGTCGTCCCCGACGGGCTGGACGCGTTCACCTTCCTGTTCTCCGAGTCGGCCGGCCGCGCGGTCGTCGCCGTGCCGCGCTCGGAGGAGGTCCGCTTCAACGACATGTGCGGTGCGCGCGGCCTGCCGGTCACCCGCATCGGCGTCGTCGACGGCGACACGGTCGAGGTCCAGGGCGAGTTCTCCCTCCCCCTGGCCGACCTGCGCGAGGCCCACGAGGGGACGATCCCGGCGCTGCTGGCCTGACCGGCACGGGAGTACGACACGGCAGAGGCCCCGCACGGTGTGTGCGGGGCCTCTGTTCTGTGCGCCCGCGCGGACGACACGGCAGAGGCCCCGCACGGTGTGTGCGGGGCCTCTGTTCTGTGCGCCCGCGCGCTGCTGCTAATTTCGACGGGCTGTCGGAGGGGATCCAGGGGAGCGGTGGCCATGCCGAGCGGGGTGCGCAAGCCCGTGTACGTGTTGCTGTGTCTGGCAGCCGTGGTGGCCCTCGGCTGGTGGGGGCGGGAGACCTGGCTGACCGTCGAGGCCCGACAGCAGATCGACGATGCCTGCGGAGGACTCGTCCCGGCGGAACGGGTGCTGTCCCTGTCCCCGGCGGGCGGCACCCTCACCCACCGCGACTCCGAGGAAGGCACGATCGACCTTGACGACGGGCTGCCGCAGAACTGCGAGATCTTCAGCACCGAGGCGGGCGAGGCGTACGGCACGAACAGCGGGGAGCGCTGGTTCTTCACCGGTGCGATGGGCGTCCTGCCGGCGGGCCCGCAGGTCGCCGACGATCCGCTGGACGTCCTCCTCGATCCCCATGGCGGTCCGACCCATCCGTATCAGCCGCTCGGCGGCGGCATCACCGGCATCGTCACGGACTCCGGGGTCGTCGTCGAGCTCCCATGTGCCGAGGGCGAGGCGGACGGGCGGCCCGTCACCGCCTTGTGGGCGCGGGCCGAGCTGATGGTCACCAAGCCGCCCTTCTCGGAGAACGGCCAGCTCACCGACCACGACCGGGACGTCCTCGCCGGGACCGCCGTGACCACCGCCAACAACCTCGCTGACCGGCTGGGCTGCGCCGATCGGCTGCCCGACCCGCCGGAGAACATCCCCGCGCTGCCCGAGGGCCCCGTCCCGGCCTCCCGCGCCGAGGGCACCTGCGCCTGGTACCGCGAGGGTGACTTCGCCCGGAGCGTCCGCTTCCCGGACCAGGTCCTCCAGAGCCGTACGGACGACCGGCTCTGGGACGAGCGGTGCGTCCTCGTGCTCGGCGCCGAGCGCGCGGCGGGCCTCTACAACGCCGAGGTGGAGAACCAGTCCTACCTGCCGAGGCCGACGGCGCCGGGGCAGTGGTTCGTCTCCCTCCACACCTACTCCGGCGAGAGGGCGAGGAACGTCCTGCTCACCAGCACCTACGGTGACGAGAAGCCGGAACCCGCCAGGCCCGGCGGGGCGGGCCGCAGCAGCGAGGACCCGGTCTGGTGGGCCTCCTCCGTCTGTGCCGGGCAGCCGCAGATCCACACCATGACCCTCGGCCTCGGCTACGACCAGGTGATCCCGGCCGAGATCAAAAAGGTCTTCCGCGCCTACGTCACCGACGTCACCGAGCGCCGTGGCTGCACGGACGTCGTCCTCCCGAAGTCCTCCGACTTCCCCTTCCGTCCCGCATAGGCTTCCGCCATGCCCCCGGCCAGGAAACGCCCCCGCTCCTACGACCCCGCCAAGACCCGCGCCGCCGTCCTGGCCCAGTTCGGGCACGTGCGCACCGCGGTCGGCACCCTCACCCCGGAGCAGCTCGCCGCGCCGACCCGGCTCGGCGACTGGACCGTCCGGGTACTGGTCGCCCACATCGGCGTCGCGCTGCTGGCCGTCGACCGCCTGCTGGACGAGCCGGAGCCCGCGAAGCAGGACGCCCGGCTGACCGACTGGCCCGCCGCCATCGCCACCGACGCCGGAGCCATCACGGACACCGCGCACCGGCTCGGGGCGGACCACCCCGACCTCGACGCCTACCTCGCGGACGCCGAGCGCCGCCTCACCGCCCGCCTCGACGCCCACCCGAGCGGCAGGCTGCTCCCGACCAGCGCGGGCGCCCTGCCTCTCACCGACTACGTGGTCACCCGCGCCGTGGAGCTGGTCGTCCACACCGACGACCTGAACGCCGCCCTCCCCGGCCTGGACGTCCCGTACGACCGGCAGGCGCTGGCCACCTGCGTCCGGCTGCTGGCCGACGCGCTCGCCGCGAAGGCGCCCGGCGGGTCCACGGAGGTGCGCGTCCCGCCGTTCGCGGTGGTGCAGTGCGTCGAGGGACCCCGGCACACGCGCGGCACCCCGCCCAACGTGGTGGAGACCGACCCGCTCACCTGGATCCGGCTGGCCGGCGGGCGGCTCACCTGGACGGACGCCGTGGCCTCCGCCGAGGTCAGTGCGAGCGGCGAGCGCGCCGACCTCGGTCCGTACCTGCCGCTGCTCGGCTGAGGGACGGGAGCCGAGGGGCGAGCCGAGGGGGAGCGGACGCCGACACCGGGGGGAACCGCCCGCTCCGCCCTTCCGTCGAAGCGGCATGGACCGACAGAAGCACACCTCGCGCAGGACCCTGGCGGCCGTCGCCGTGCTCGTCGTCCCGTTCGCCGCGGCATGCGGCAGCGAGAAGGCGGGCGCCGGCAGCGGCGCCGCCGAGGCGGAACGGCCGGTCACCGGCGTCCGCTGGACCGTCGACAGCGTCACCCTGGACGGCGCCACCCACCCCGCCCCCGACGGCGCCCACCTCACCCTCGGCGAGGACGGCCGCGCCACCGGCAGCTACGGCTGCAACCTCTTCGAGGCCCGCGTCCGCACCGACGGCGACCGCGTCCTCCTGACCGACCCCGAGACGACCTTGCGGGCCTGCGACGACCGGATCATGGAGGGGGAGAGCGCCGTCTCCCGTGCCCTGGCCGCCGGGGAGCTGAAGACCGACGTCGACGGCGACCGCCTCACACTGACCACCGCGTCCGGCGACACCGTGCGCCTCAGCGAGGCCCAGGACAGCCCGCTGCACGGCACCCGGTGGAACGTCACCACCCCCGACGGCGCCGGCCGCGCCCACCTGACCTTCGACCGGGAGAGTGGCGCGGTATCCGGGAACCTGGGATGCAACCAGGTCCGGGCGAAGGCCACCGTGCGCGACGGCCATATCACCCTCGGCGTCCCGTCCCTGACCCGAATGATGTGCGAAGACTCACTCATGGACACCGAGAAGGCCTTGACGAAGCTCTTCGACGGCGCCGCCCGATACACGATCGACGGCGACACCCTCACGCTGACCAGCGAAAACGGCGGCGAGGTACGGGCCGTCGCGGCCCGCTGATCCACCCGTGCGGCCACATCCCGCATTCGGACCAGTGGTCGATCTCGCCTACACTCGGAGGCGTGCCACGTGGTGACGGACGACTCAACCACGACCTGCTCCCCGGTGAGAAAGGCCCCCAGGACGCTTGCGGCGTCTTCGGTGTCTGGGCTCCGGGCGAAGAGGTCGCCAAGCTCACGTACTTCGGGCTCTACGCCCTCCAGCATCGGGGCCAGGAATCCGCGGGAATCGCGGTCAGCAACGGCTCCCAGATCCTCGTCTTCAAGGACATGGGCCTCGTGTCCCAGGTCTTCGACGAGACCTCCCTCGGCTCCCTGCAGGGTCACATCGCGGTCGGACACGCCCGCTACTCGACCACCGGCGCCTCCGTGTGGGAGAACGCCCAGCCGACGTTCCGCGCCACCGCGCACGGATCGATCGCGCTCGGCCACAACGGCAACCTGGTCAACACGGCGCAGCTCGCCGACATGGTGGCCGAGCTCCCCAAGGAGAACGGCCGCGCGCCCAAGGTGGCCGCGACCAACGACACCGACCTGATCACCGCCCTGCTGGCCGGCCAGCGCGCCGCCGACGGCGAGCCGGTCACCGTGGAGCAGGCCGCGCACGTGGTCCTGCCCAAGGTCAAGGGCGCCTTCAGCCTCGTCTTCATGGACGAGAACACCCTCTACGCGGCCCGTGACCCGCAGGGCATCCGCCCGCTGGTCCTCGGCCGGCTGGAGCGCGGCTGGGTGGTCGCCTCCGAGTCCGCCGCCCTCGACATCTGCGGCGCGAGCTACGTCCGGGAGATCGAGCCGGGCGAGTTCGTCGCCATCGACCAGAACGGACTGCGAACGTCCCGATTCGCGGAAGCGAAGCCCAAGGGATGCGTCTTCGAGTACGTGTACCTGGCGCGCCCCGACACCGACATCGCCGGGCGGAACGTCTACCTCTCGCGCGTCGAGATGGGCCGGAAGCTCGCCGCGGAGGCACCGGTCGAGGCCGACCTGGTGATAGCGACGCCGGAGTCCGGCACCCCGGCGGCCATCGGCTACGCGGAGGCCTCCGGCATCCCCTTCGGCGCCGGCCTGGTCAAGAACGCGTACGTCGGCCGTACGTTCATCCAGCCCTCGCAGACCATCCGGCAGCTCGGTATCCGGCTGAAGCTGAACCCGCTCAAGGAAGTCATCAAGGGCAAGCGCCTGGTCGTCGTCGACGACTCGATCGTGCGCGGCAACACCCAGCGGGCCCTGGTCCGCATGCTCCGTGAGGCGGGCGCCGCCGAGGTCCACATCCGGATCTCCTCCCCGCCCGTGAAGTGGCCCTGCTTCTTCGGCATCGACTTCGCCACCCGCGCCGAGCTGATCGCCAACGGCATGACCATCGAGGAGATCGGCACCTCGCTCGGCGCCGACTCCCTGGCGTACATCTCCCTCGACGGCATGATCGAGGCGACCACCATCGCCAAGCCCAACCTGTGCCGCGCCTGCTTCGACGGCGAGTACCCGATGGAGCTGCCCGACCCCGAGCTCCTCGGCAAGCAGCTCTTGGAGACCGAGCTGGCCGCCGGCACCGCCGCCCCGGCCGCGGTCGACGCGATCCGCCGCCCGTAAGCCCTGACGGACGACACGAAAGCTCTCACAGCCATGTCCCAGAACACTGGTGCCAGCTACGCAGCGGCGGGCGTCGACATCGAAGCGGGCGACCGCGCGGTCGAGCTGATGAAGGAGTGGGTGAAGAAGACGCAGCGCCCCGAGGTCCTCGGCGGCCTCGGCGGATTCGCCGGCCTCTTCGACGCCTCCGCCCTGAAGAACTACGAGCGCCCGCTGCTCGCCTCCGCCACGGACGGCGTCGGCACCAAGGTCGACATCGCCCGTCAGATGGGCGTGTACGACTCCATCGGGCACGACCTGGTCGCGATGGTCATGGACGACATCGTGGTGTGCGGCGCCGAGCCGCTGTTCATGACCGACTACATCTGCGTCGGCAAGGTCCACCCCGAGCGTGTCGCGGCGATCGTCAAGGGTATCGCGGAAGGCTGTGTGCTGGCCGGATGCGCCCTGGTGGGCGGCGAGACGGCCGAGCACCCGGGTCTGCTGGGTCCGGACGACTTCGACGTCGCCGGCGCCGGTACGGGCGTGGTGGAGGCCGACCGCCTGCTGGGCGCCGACCGCATCCGTTCGGGTGACGCGGTGATCGCCATGGCGTCCTCCGGACTTCACTCCAACGGCTACTCGCTCGTCCGCCACGTGCTGCTGGAGCGGGCCGGCCTGTCGCTGGACGCCAGGATCGAGGAGCTGGGCCGCACCCTCGGCGAGGAGCTGCTGGAGCCCACCAAGATCTACTCGCTGGACTGCCTGTCCTTGATCCACACCACCGAGGTGCACGCGTTCAGCCACGTCACCGGCGGCGGTCTGGCGGCCAACCTGGCGCGGGTGATCCCGGACGGGCTGCACGCCACGGTGGACCGCTCCACCTGGACGCCCGCCCCGGTGTTCGACCTGGTCGGACGGACCGGCTCGGTCGAGCGGCTGGAGCTGGAGAAGACGCTGAACATGGGCGTCGGCATGATCGCGATCGTGCCCCAGGAGTCCGTCGACGTGGCGCTGGCCACGCTGGCCGACCGCGGCGTGGACGCCTGGGTGGCCGGCGAGATCACCGAGCGCGGTGACCACACCACGGGTGCTGCTCTTGTCGGTGACTACGCGAACTGAGCACGAAGGTGCCGCCCGCTCGGTGACCGGGCGGGCGGCACACCGGCCGACGTGGTCGGCCCGGGCAGCACTGAACCCGGCGGGTGACCTGGGTCACCGACCGGGTTCATGCACCACGCAAGGTCAAGCGCCGCGACGCTGTTGCGAGGACGGGCCGTCCTCGCCTTCGTCGTCGTCCTCGTAGAGGTCGGCGTACTTTGCGTACAGGTCGTCGTCTTGCTCATCGTCCTCGAAACGATCACCGTTCGGTGACTGATTCGACGTCGATGCGCCCAGCTCCTCGGCCAGGCGGGAGAGATCAGTCCCACCGCTGTTGTACTTCAGCTGGCGGGCGACCTTCGTCTGCTTGGCCTTGGCCCGGCCGCGCCCCATGGCTCGACCCCCTCAACGACGGGGCTCGACGGCCCCAGAGTCTTGACACGCGTTCATGGTCCAGAACGGGCTCTCCGTGGAGAGACCGGTCCGTAGGGCTTCCACGGTACCTGAGCCCGCGCCCATACGGTACGTCGCCCGCATGACGTGGCCGCGCCCGGGACCGTCGAGGCGCCCTGTCCTCGCTGGTCAATCGCGATTTTAACCACTTATCGGCGGTCGACCCGCCGGGAGAAGTGAGAGTTCTCTCCAAGTGCCCCCCGGCGGGTACCGCTCAGGTGTGCGAAGGGCCCCGATCGGGGGCGCCGTGCACGGGCCTCAACGCAGTGGACGCGCCTCCGCCATCCGCTGCTCGGCGATCCGGTCGGCCGCGGCGGCCGGCGGAATACCGTCCTCCTTCGCACGTGCGAATATGGCGAGCGTGGTGTCGAAGATCTTCGACGCCTTCGCCTTGCACCGGTCGAAGTCGAAGCCGTGCAGCTCGTCCGCCACCTGGATCACGCCGCCGGCGTTCACCACGTAGTCCGGCGCGTAGAGGATCCCGCGGTCGGCGAGGTCCTTCTCCACGCCCGGGTGGGCGAGCTGGTTGTTGGCCGCGCCGCAGACCACCTTGGCGGTCAGCACCGGCACGGTGTCGTCGTTCAGGGCGCCGCCGAGCGCGCACGGGGCGTAGATGTCCAGGCCCTCGGTGCGGATCAGCGTCTCGGTGTCGGCCACGGCCGACACGCCCTCGGGGTGCCGGTCGAGGATCCGGCGGACGGCGTCCTCACGCACGTCGGTGATCACGACCTCGGCGCCCTCGGCCCGCAGGTGCTCCACCAGGTGGTGCCCGACCTTGCCCACGCCCGCGATGCCGACCGTGCGGTCGCGCAGCGACGGGTCGCCCCACAGATGCTGGGCGGCGGCCCGCATGCCCTGGTAGACGCCGTAGGAGGTGAGCACCGACGAGTCGCCCGCGCCGCCGTTCTCGGGGGAGCGGCCGGTGGTCCAGCGGCACTCCCGGGCCACGACGTCCATGTCGGCGACGTAGGTGCCGACGTCGCAGGCGGTGACGTAGCGGCCGCCGAGGGAGGCGACGAACCGGCCGTAGGCCAGCAGCAGTTCCTCGGTCTTGATCCGCTCCGGGTCGCCGATGATCACGGCCTTGCCGCCGCCGTGGTCGAGGCCGGCCATGGCGTTCTTGTACGACATCCCGCGCGCGAGGTTGAGCGCGTCGGCGACGGCCTCCTCCTCGGAGGCGTACGGGTAGAAACGCGTGCCGCCCAGGGCGGGGCCCAGAGCGGTCGAGTGGATGGCGATGACGGCCTTGAGGCCGCTGGCACGGTCCTGGCAGAGCACGACTTGTTCGTGGCCGCCCTGGTCCGAACGGAACAGGGTGTGCAGGACGCCGTCAGATACGTCGGTCACTGTGGTGACTCCTGAGTAAGTAGCGGCGGGTGGGACGGGCTCCCGTACGGGTGGCGGGGGCTGTGGCACGAGAGTAGATCCTTACTTGCCGGTCGGCGGCACTGTGTCCCGGATCACCTCCGTCCGGAGTACCGCGTGCGACGATTTGCCGGGGTTTCCCACCCGTCCGGGCGGAGGCCGGGCAGGTTTTCGCGTCGGTCCGCGGGGGAGGGAGCAGAGCGTGACCAAGGTGTCCTCGGTGATCGTCCCCTACGCCTCCTACCTGCGCGTGTACGAACCGCTGGCCGCCTTCCCGGAAGCGGAGCGCGGCCACTGGGAGCGGTACGCCCGGCGCGACGACCTCCCCTCCTACCAGGAGGAGCTGCGCCGGTCGCTGGCCGACCTCGCGACGGTCCCGCCGACGCCGGTCCCGGTGCACGAGAGCGACGACGCCTTCGTGCTGGAGACGGACGGCGAGGTCCGCGTCTGCCCGTGGCGCACCCGGCTGCGCGGCTGGCAGGCCCTGGGCGGGCTCGCGGAGGAGTATCCGCTGCCGGTCCTGGACGCCCTGCTGCCCCCGGTCGTACGGAACGAGACGAGCCGGGACTACGAGCGCTGGCTGGCCGAGCACCCCGACGCGCGGCCGTGGATCCGCACCTCCACCTGGCAGGTGCCGATCAACTGGTTCGTGCTCTTCGCCGACGAGGAGCGCGAGTACGCCAAGGGCTCCGCGGGCGAGGTCCCGGTCCTGCGCTACCGCACGCCCATGGTCCAGGCGCGGCGCCGGGTGGCGCGGGGCCTGCGGGCGCTGCGGGACGCCGTGGACGAGAGCCTGCTGATCGACGGCCTGGTGGACGTCGGCCGCTGGCTGGAGGAGTTCCATCCGCGCTCGCTGGTCGAGCTGGACTACGGAGGGCTGGTGCACGCCCTGTCCGCCGGCGCCCTGGAGGACGACCACTCCGCGGCCGACGTGAGTGAGGGGATCGCGGCGCTGCGGCGGGGCGACGAGGGGGGTGCCGCGGACGCGTACGGGCGCCTCGTCGAGCGCTGGCGCGCGGTCCGTGACCTGCGCTCGGCGAACTGACGTTTGACCAAACGCCCTTCTTGGGGTTTTGTCTTCGCCCTGAGGTTGGTTGAAGTCGCGTCAATCCGGATGCGACATCGGACGTAGCGGCCGTTCCGGGCTTAAGTCTCAAGTGTGTCAAGCGTGACGGACCGCACGTACAAGGCCCTTGCGTCCCTTGCCCCTCCTCATGCCAAAATAGGACAAGGAGTCCGGGGAGGGCTCCTCCGTCCTGCTGTGCTCCACTATGGGCGGAATCTCCGCATTGCACGCTTTGGGGGGTCCGGTGACTCCTGCACGCTGCTGTGACTGATCGTCACAGGGGTGTGACTGTCCGCTATGGCATGGTCCATCGGCTTCCGCGGCTGATGAACACCTGGGAGGGCAATTCCATCGGTTTGGCCGACGTGGCTGGACAGATGGTGTAGTTGTAGTGCCGAGGACAAGCCGTTCGTCCTATAACCGACTCGACTCGCGTCCGCCATTTCGGGCAACGCGGGTCAAGGTGCAGAATTTAGAGGAAAGAACCGAGAAGGTTCGGTTCTCCCGAGGAGGCCGCTCATGACCGCTCGCACCCCTGATGCCGAGCCGCTGCTGACCCCCGCTGAGGTTGCCACCATGTTCCGCGTCGACCCGAAGACGGTCACGCGCTGGGCGAAGGCCGGCAAGCTCACGTCGATCCGCACGCTCGGCGGGCACCGCCGCTACCGCGAGGCCGAGGTCCGCGCACTGCTCGCGGGCATCCCGCAGCAGCGCAGCGAGGCCTGAACCTGCATGAACCGGGCAGAACCGGCTGGTCCCCCACCGGCCGCGACGCCCGGGAACTTTAGCTCCAAGCGACGCGGGGACTGCCCCAACAGCCCCCTCGCCCAACCGAATCAGAGCTTCACGGCCAACTGAACACCGGGTGCGTCGTCGATCGCGCTGGACTCCGCCGGGTCCAGCGCGATCTTTTTTGTGCGCCGGTGGTGGGTCCTCGCACGGGTCCGTGAGTCCTCAACGGCCTTCTGTGCGCGGGCTTGTCGGACTCTGAGGGCGCCTGTGGGATCGGCTCCGGAGTGGCCGAGGCGGAGCGCTCGGGACAGTGCAATTGCACATATTAAATTGACCTGTTGTAGGCGAGGCGTAAGTTCCGCCCTCGTGAAAACTCATGCGGTGACACCCGTCACATACCAGTTGGGTTGTTGGGTCGACGGCATATGCGCTAGACGGAACGCGCTTCGGTGGCGGCTTGTTCCTGAGGATCTTCGACGGGTTCGGACGGCTCCCCGGGGACGATGCCGTCGGCGGGCGCGGAGTCCATCGCCAGGCGCTGGAGACGGTGGCAGACCGGGCAATGACGGGTGAGATGCCGGTACGACGACGCGGCCGCGAGATGCGCGCGGAGCAGTGCCCTCGTCTCGTGCCTGGCCGATGCCGTCATGCGCCACCTCCGGTCCCCCGCGGACACGTGCCCTGTTCCTGGAGTACCGAGGGACCGTGAGCCCGTCAAGACGGCGCAGGGGCCCCGGACAAGGGCGTGGAGGTTCTTCCCGGGGCGCGGGCCTGCGGAGGGGCCCTCACGACGCCTCCGGGGCGCCCGCACAGGTCTGCACGGGTCTGCACATGCGGAAGGCCCGCCATCCCTTACGGGGGGCGGGCCTTCCGATATGCGGTCCTGACGGGATTTGAACCCGCGGCCTCCACCTTGACAGGGTGGCGAGCACTCCAAACTGCTCCACAGGACCAGAATCGCGGCGCTTTCCTGCGTTGCGCTGCGAGAAGGACTGTACAGGAGCGGGAGCCCCCTGGTCGAACTCACCCTGCGTGCGGGTCCCGTCACGGCGCCGCGGCGTCGATCGCCTTCACGATCCGCTTGTCCGACACGGGGTACGCCGTGCCCAGCGCGTGGGCGAAGTAGCTGACCCGCAGCTCCTCGATCATCCAGCGGATGTCCCGCGCCTGCTGCGGCACCGGCCGGCCCTGCGGCATCTGCTCCAGGAGCCAGGCGTACTCGTCCTGCATCTCGTGGACCTTCGCCATGCGTGTGGTGTCCCGCTGCACGTTCGTCGGCATCTGTTGGAGCCGGCGGTCGGCGGCCACCAGGTACCGCATCAGGTCCGGCATCCTGCGCAGCCCCGCCGCGGTCACGAAGCCCGGCTTCACGAGCCCGTCCAGCTGCGTGCGGACGTCCTGGAGGTTCGGGAGCAGAGCGGGGCTGCGGACGCCCTTCAGGCGGCGCTCACAGGCCTGCCAGGCGGCCAGCACCTGCTGCACCTGCCCGACCGCGCGGACCGTCGTGTCGACGATCTCGGCACGCACCTTGTCGAACAGCTTCCGGTACGACTCCTCGTCCCACACCGGGCCGCCGAAGTCCGCGATCAGCTTGTCCGCCGCGGCCATGGCGCAGTCGTCGAACAGCGCCTGCACCGAGCCGTGCGGATTGGCGGACAGAGCCAGCTTCTGAGGGTTGGTCAGCTTCTCGGACGCGAACTTCGCGGGGTTGACCGGGATGCCCAGCAGGATCAGCCGCCGGGTGCCCTTCCACATCGCCTCCGCCTGCTCGGCCTCCGAGTCGAACAGCCGCACCGACACCGAGTCGCCGTCGTCCACCAGCGCCGGGTACGCCTTCACCGGCTGGCCGGCCCGGCGCGTCTCGAACACCCGGGTGAGCGAACCGATCGTCCAGTCCGTCAGGCCCTTGCGCTCCAGGGACTCCCCGCCCTGACGCTGCGCCGTGGCGGCGGCCGCCTGCGACAGCGCCTTGCGCGCCTTGGGACGCAAGCTGAGCTTCAGCGCCTCCAGGTCCTTGTCCTCGGCGAGCGTGCGGCGCCGCTCGTCGACGATCCTGAAGGTCACCTTCAAGTGGTCGGGGACGCGGGACCAGTCGAAGTCCTCCGCCTCGAACGGCACCCCGACCATCCGCTTCAGCTCGCGGGCCATGGTGACGGTCAGCGGCTCCTGCAGCGGCACGGCCCGCTCCAGGAACGCCTTCGCGTAGTTCGGTGCGGGCACGTAGTTGCGCCGGATCGGCTTGGGCAGGGAGCGGATCAGCTCCGTGACGACCTCTTCGCGCAGACCCGGGATCTGCCAGTCGAAGCCCTCGTCCGTGACCTGGTTCAGCACCTGGAGCGGGATGTGGACGGTCACGCCGTCCGCGTCCGCCCCCGGCTCGAACTGGTACGTCACACGGAACGTGAGCGGGCCCTGCCGCCAGTTGTCGGGGTAGTCGGCCTTGGTGACCGCGTCCGCCGACTCACGGATCAGCATCTCCCGTTCGAAGTCGAGGAAGTCGGGCTGCTCGCGCCGCTTGTGCTTCCACCACGAGTCGAAGTGCGCCCCCGAGACCACATGGTCGGGGATCCGCTGGTCGTAGAAGTCGAAGAGCGTCTCGTCGTCGACCAGGATGTCCCGGCGCCGCGCCCGGTGCTCCAGCTCCTCGACCTCGGTCAGCAGCTTGCGGTTGTCCGCGAAGAACTTGTGGTGCGTGCGCCAGTCGCCCTCCACCAGGGCGTTGCGGATGAACAGCTCCCGGGACAGCTCCGCGTCGATCCGGCCGTAGTTCACCTTCCGCTGCGCCACGATCGGCACGCCGTACAGCGTGACCTTCTCGTACGCCATCACGGCCGCCTGGTCCTTCTCCCAGTGCGGCTCGCTGTAGGTGCGCTTGAGCAGGTGCTCGGCGAGCGGCTCGACCCACTCCGGCTCGATCTTCGCGTTGACCCGCGCCCACAGCCGGGACGTCTCCACCAGCTCCGCCGACATCACGAACCGCGGCGGCTTCTTGAACAGCGCGGAGCCCGGGAAGATGGCGAACTTGGCGTTGCGCGCGCCGAGGTACTCGTTGCGCCCGCCGTCGCGCCGGCCGCCGCCCTGCCCGGAGTCCTTGGACTCCTTCACGTCCTTCATGCCGATGTGCGAGAGCAGACCGGCCAGCAGGGACACGTGGACGCGGTCGGCGGGGGCGTCCTCGTCGTTGAGGTGGATGCCCATCTGCTTGGCGACGGTCCGCAGCTGGGCGTAGATGTCCTGCCACTCGCGGATGCGCAGGAAGTTCAGGTACTCCTGCTTGCACATCCGCCGGAACGACGACGAGCCGCGTTCCTTCTGCTGCTCGCGGATGTACCGCCACAGGTTGAGGAAGGCGAGGAAGTCGCTGGTCTCGTCGCGGAAGCGGGCGTGCTGCTGGTCGGCCTGCGTCTGCTTGTCGGCGGGACGCTCACGCGGGTCCTGGATGGACAGGGCGGCGGCGATGACCATGACCTCACGGACGCAGCCGTTGCGGTCGGCCTCCAGCACCATGCGCGCCAGACGCGGGTCCACCGGCAGCTGGGCCAGCTTCCGGCCGGTCTGCGTGAGGCGCTTGCGCGGGTCCTTCTGCGTGGGGTCCAGCGCGCCGAGCTCCTGGAGCAGCTGAACGCCGTCGCGGATGTTGCGGTGGTCCGGCGGGTCGATGAAGGGGAACTTCTCGATCTCGCCCAGGCCGGCCGCCGTCATCTGGAGGATGACCGAGGCGAGATTGGTCCGCAGGATCTCCGCGTCGGTGAACTCCGGGCGGGAGAGGAAGTCGTCCTCGCTGTACAGCCGGATGCAGATGCCGTCCGAGGTACGGCCGCAGCGGCCCTTGCGCTGGTTGGCGCTGGCCTGCGAGACCGGCTCGATCGGCAGCCGCTGCACCTTGGTGCGGTGGCTGTAGCGGGAGATGCGGGCGAAGCCGGGGTCGATGACGTACTTGATGCCGGGGACCGTGAGGGAGGTCTCGGCCACGTTGGTGGCCAGCACGATCCGGCGTCCGCTGTGCTGCTGGAACACCCGGTGCTGCTCGGCGTGCGACAGCCGGGCGTACAGCGGCAGCACCTCGGTGGAGCGGTACCGCTTCTTCGTGAGGGCGTCCGCCGTGTCCCGGATCTCGCGCTCGCCGGAGAGGAACACCAGGATGTCGCCGGGGCCCTCCGCCATCAGCTCCTCGACGGCGTCGGTGATCGCGGTGATCTGGTCCCGGTCGGCGTCGTCGGAGTCCTCCTCCAGCAGCGGCCGGTACCGCACCTCCACCGGGTAGGTGCGCCCGCTGACCTCGATGATCGGGGCGTCGTCGAAGTGCCGGGAGAACCGCTCGGGGTCGATGGTCGCCGAGGTGATGACGACCTTGAGGTCGGGACGCTTCGGCAGCAGCTGCGCGAGATAGCCGAGCAGGAAGTCGATGTTCAGGGACCGCTCGTGCGCCTCGTCGATGATGATCGTGTCGTAGGCGCGCAGTTCGCGGTCCGTCTGGATCTCCGCGAGCAGGATGCCGTCCGTCATCAGCTTGACGAACGTGGCCTCCGGATTCACCTGATCGGTGAAGCGGACCTTCCAGCCGACGGCCTCGCCGAGCGGGGTGTCCAGTTCCTCGGCGACCCGCTCGGCCACCGTGCGGGCCGCGATCCGGCGGGGCTGGGTGTGTCCGATCATGCCGCGGACGCCACGCCCCAGCTCCATGCAGATCTTCGGAATCTGCGTGGTCTTGCCGGAGCCCGTCTCACCGGCCACGATCACCACCTGGTGATCGCGGATGGCCTCGGCGATGGCGTCCTTCTTCTGGCTGACGGGCAGCTGCTCGGGATACCTGACCTCCGGCACCCTGGCCCGGCGCGCCGCCATGCGCTCCTCGGCCGCGGCGACCTCCGCCTCGATCTCACCGAGCACGGCGGCGCGCGCCTCCGGCTTACGGATCTTGCGGGCGCCCTCGAGTCGCCGCCCGAGCCGGTGCGCATCGCGCAGCGACAGCTCGGAGAGGCGGGAGGCGAGGGAGCCGAGGGCGGGGGCAGAGTGCGTAGACATACGGACTCCAGGATCTCAGACCGCCGAAAAGCGCGGCGAGCCATTTTGCCGGGGCACACAACAAGGCCCCGATCGAAGATCGGGGCCTTTGCTGTGGCTGGGGCCGGGGTCGAACCGGCGACCTTCCGCTTTTCAGGCGGACGCTCGTACCAACTGAGCTACCCAGCCGCGATGTTTCACGTGAAACATCAGCGGTCCTGACGGGATTTGAACCCGCGGCCTCCACCTTGACAGGGTGGCGAGCACTCCAAACTGCTCCACAGGACCAAGCTTGTGTCGTACGACAGTGTCGCACAGGGTGGTGCGTGCCCCCAACGGGATTCGAACCCGTGCTACCGCCTTGAAAGGGCGGCGTCCTAGGCCGCTAGACGATGAGGGCTATCGGCCCGCCTGGGCGCTTCTCAGCGCGTCGGGGACGTGAGAAGCATATGGGATGGCGGGATGGTTCGCCAAAACGGTTCAGGACCGGGGTCGCGACGGCGTGGCGGAGGGGGTTGCGGGCGCCGTCCCCGACGGGCTGCCGGACGACGTGCCGGGGGAGCTTCCGGAGGGCGACGGGGAGGTGTCCGCGCCCGGCTGGTTCTCCTCGGGCAGGTGCCGGCTGACCTCCGCCGTGGTGAGCCCGAGGCCGCCCAGCTCGATGGAGTCCCAGGCCTGGAGGCGCTTGGTGTCCCGGTCGAAGTAGAGGATCGACGTCTCGATCGGGTCGGGGTACTTGCCCTCGATCGCACGCAGGCCGCTGCCGCCGGTGGACCCCTCGACGCGCAGCCGGGTGCCGTACCGCATGACCTCGGTGTCCTCACGGTGCAGATGGCCGGAGAGGACCAGCGGCACGGTCCCGTCGACCTCGCGGGCCGCCGAGGGCTCGTGGACGACCGCCACGTCCACCGGGGTGCCGGCCCGCCTCTGGTCCCGGATCGAGGAGGCGAGCCGGGCGCCCGCCAGCTCCTGGGACTGCTCGGCGCCGGTCCGCTGGGTGCGGTCGGGGGTGAACTGCGGGTCGCCGATGCCGGCGAAGCGCAGGCCCGCGATGGTCCGCGCCCTGCCGTCGTCCAGGACGTGCACGTTCCGCATCCGGTCGAGATAGCGCTGGGTGACGAGCGAGTCGTGGTTGCCGCGCACCCACACGTACGGGGCGCCCAGGTTCTCGACCGGGTCCAGGAAGCCGTTCTCGGCGGCCGTGCCGTGGTCCATCGTGTCGCCGGAGTCGACGATCACGTCCACCCGGTACTGCTCCACCAGCGAGGCGATGATCTTCCAGCTCGCGGGGTTGAGGTGGATGTCGGAGACGTGCAGGACGCGGATGGTGGTCGGGTCCGGCTGGTACACGGGGAGCGTGGACGTGGCGTCGTAGAGCTTGGTCACGTTGGTGACCAGGCGGGCCAACTCCTGCTGGTAGACGTCGAACTCGGTGACGATGCTGCGCGCGTCGCCGACCAGTGACGGCGCGGAGGACAGCAGACCGGAGAACTTCGGCTCCAGCACCGAGTCCGGGTTCCAGGTCGCGTACGCCGTGCCGCCGGACGCGGCCAGCAGCCCGAGGGCGAGCCCTCCGGCCGTCAGGGCGCGACGCGGACGGCGGTAGACGAGGAGGCCGAGCGTGGCGGCGCCGGTGACGACGGCGACGCAGGAGCGCACGGCGAGGTCCGCGGTGCCGCGGGCGATGTCCTCGGTGACCTCGTCCTGGAGCCCCGAGAGGCGCTCCGGGTGGTCGACGAGGGCGCGGGAGCGCTCGGGGTCGAGCTGGTCGACGTTGACGTCGAGCCGCACCGGGGCGATGTGGCTGTCGAGCTGCAGCGCGCCCAGGGGCGACACGTTGATCTTCGTGCCGCCGGTGAAGGACGGGCGCAGGGTCATGGTGGTGTTCATCGGGCCCACCGGCACACGGACGTTGCCGACGACGAGCAGACCGAGCCATGCGCCGAGCAGCACCACCGAGACGAGGCCGAGGGCACGCACCCACGGGCGCGGGCGCGCCCCGGCGGTGAGGGCGAGGGCCGGCGCGGCCGGGCGCCGGGTGCCGGAGCGCCGGCGACGGGTCGAGGCCTGCGGGAGCCGTGGGAAGCGGTGGATCAGGTTCATGACGGCAGTCGGGACGCGGGCCATTGATCCCCTATGCCCGTGCGGGCGGCCGGATATGCGGGCCTCGCCCGCCTCTCGTACGGACCGATCGTCCCCGACAATGGCTTCGTGCTGGAGATGACGCGCGAGGAGTTCGAGGAGCTGGTCGCCGAGGCGCTCGACCGGATCCCCCCGGAGCTGACGCGGCTCATGGACAACGTCGCGGTGTTCGTGGAGGACGAGCCGCCGGCGGACGACCCGGAGCTGCTCGGGCTCTACGAGGGGACGCCGCTGACGGAGCGGGGGGAGTGGTACGCCGGGGTGCTGCCCGACCGGATCACGATCTACCGGGGGCCGACCCTGCGGATGTGCGAGTCCCGGGAGGACGTGGTCACGGAGACCGAGATCACGGTGGTGCACGAGATCGCGCACCACTTCGGGATCGACGACGCCCGGCTGCACGCGCTCGGCTACGGATAGGCCGTCCGCGTGTCCTCCTGCGGGTGACGGGAGTTGGGGTTGTCGACCCTGTACTCCAACCGGAGGTGGCCCCGTGCGCCGCTTGTACGTACCCGTCCGCCTGGCCGCCACGGTCGTGGCCGTCGCCGCCGCCGCCGGATGCGTGAGCGTGGGTGACGACGACGCCGGAGGGAAGGCGGCCCCGTCCCACTCCGCGGGACGCCCGGGTGGCGAGGCCCCCGACGGCGGCACCGACCGGGTGGGCGGCAAGGCCGGCCACGGAGCGGCCGGGACCGACGGCGGGCGCGACGAGAAGGACGGCAAGGACGAGGACGGGAAGGACGGGAAGAAGAAGCGCAAGGGCGAGCGCCCGTCCCCCTCCGACGACCGGCCGTCCGCCGACGAGAGCCGTCCCGCGTCCGACGGCGGCGGCCCGGACGGCCCCGCGCGTCCGACCCCCGACGACCGCCCCGACCCGCCCGAGCCCAGCCGGACCCCGGACCAGCAGCCCTCGGACCCGCCGCAGGACCCCGGGCCGACGTCCGAACCGACCCAGGCCGAGCCCTCCTCGTCCGCCCACCAGCCACCCGACACCCAGCTCGCCCAGCGGGAGCCCGCACCGCGGGCGGGGGCGCCGGCCTAGTGTCGGCGCGGCCCCGCCGCACGCTTCTCACCTGCTGATTTGCATCCGAGGGGCCGGGGTGCGTATGGTGGCAGATCGTTTGATCCTATTTGCCCGGCGCCACAACAGAGCGCGCCGTGTGGCGCGTACTCTCTCCCTTGCCGTGGTGGACCGCATTGAGGCGGTCGTAATTGCGAACTGCGAATCACGGAGTTGACGGGCGCGTGCCGAAGAGACTCCGGAAGGTTTCGCATTCGTATGCCCATCGCCAGTACTGATCACGTCGTCGTGCCCGAGAACACCGAGGACACCGACACCACCGCCGCCGAGACGGCGGCCCCCGAGATCACCTTCGCCTCCCTCGGTCTGCCCGAGGGCGTCGTGCGCAAGCTCGCGCAGAACGGCGTGACCACCCCCTTCCCGATCCAGGCCGCGACCATCCCGGACGCCCTGGCCGGCAAGGACATCCTCGGCCGCGGCCGCACCGGCTCCGGCAAGACCCTCTCCTTCGGTCTGCCGACCCTGGCGCAGCTCGCCGGCGGCCGCACCGAGAAGCACAAGCCGCGCGCCGTCATCCTGACGCCGACCCGCGAGCTGGCCATGCAGGTGGCCGACGCCCTCCAGCCCTACGGCGACGTCCTCGGCCTCAAGATGAAGGTCGTCTGCGGCGGTACCTCCATGGGCAACCAGATCTACGCCCTCGAGCGCGGCGTCGACGTCCTCGTCGCCACCCCGGGACGGCTGCGCGACATCATCAACCGCGGCGCCTGCTCGCTGGAGAACGTGGAGATCGCGGTCCTCGACGAGGCCGACCAGATGTCCGACCTCGGCTTCATGCCCGAGGTGACGGAGCTGCTCGACCAGGTCCCGGCGGGCGGTCAGCGCATGCTCTTCTCCGCCACCATGGAGAACGAGATCAAGACCCTCGTCGACCGCTACCTCGACTCCCCGGTGTCGCACGAGGTGGACGCGGCGCAGGGCGCTGTGACGACCATGTCGCACCACATCCTCGTCGTGAAGCCCAAGGACAAGGCGCCGGTCACCGCGGCCATCGCCTCCCGCAAGGGCCGCACCATCATCTTCGTCCGCACCCAGCTCGGCGCCGACCGCGTCGCCGAGCAGCTGCGCGACGCGGGCGTGAAGGCCGACGCGCTGCACGGCGGCATGACCCAGGGCGCCCGCACCCGCACCCTCGCCGACTTCAAGGACGGCTACGTCAACGTCCTGGTCGCCACCGACGTCGCCGCCCGCGGCATCCACGTCGACGGCATCGACCTGGTGCTGAACGTCGACCCGGCCGGCGACCACAAGGACTACCTGCACCGCGCCGGCCGCACCGCGCGCGCCGGCCGCACCGGCACGGTCGTCTCCCTGTCGCTGCCGCACCAGCGGCGCCAGATCTTCCGCCTGATGGAAGACGCGGGCGTCGACGCCACACGCCACATCATCCAGGGCGGCGCGGCCTTCGACCCGGAGGTCGCCGAGATCACCGGCGCCCGGTCCATGACCGAGGTGCAGGCCGAGTCGGCCGGCAACGCCGCGCAGCAGGCCGAGCGCGAGGTCGCCCAGCTCACCAAGGAGCTGGAGCGTGCCCAGCGCCGCGCCACCGAGCTGCGTGAGGAGGCCGACCGGCTGCTGGCCCGCTCCGCGCGTGAGCGGGGCGAGGACCCGCAGGCCGTGATCGCCGAGGCGGCCGCCGTGGTGGCCGAGGCCGAGGTGACGCTGCCGGAGCAGCCGACCGCGCGGGACGTCGAGCGGACCGAGCGCCCGGCGGCCTCGGCCCCGTACGAGCGGCGTGAGCGGCGTGACGACCGGGACGACCGCGGCGGCTTCCGCCGGGACGACCGGGGCGACCGCGGTGACCGTGGCAACTTCCGCCGCGACGACCGTGGGGACCGCGGTGACCGTGGTGGGTTCCGCCGTGACGACCGTGGTGACCGTGGCGGCTTCAACCGTGACCGTGGTGACCGTGGCGGCTTCCGTCGCGACGACCGCCGTGACGACCGTGGCGGCCGTTCCTTCGAGCGCCGTGACGACCGCGGCGACCGCGGCGGGTTCCGCCGTGACGACCGTGGTGACCGTGGCGGCTTCAACCGTGACCGTGGTGACCGTGGCGGCTTCCGTCGCGACGACCGCCGTGACGACCGTGGCGGCCGTTCCTTCGACCGCCGTGACGACCGCGGCGACCGCGGTGGCCGTTCCTTCGAGCGCCGTGACGGCGGCGACCGCGGCGGCTTCCGCCGTGACGACCGTCCCGGCCACCGGGGCAGCGACCGCCCGTTCAACCGCGACCGTCAGGGCGACCGCCCGGGCTTCCGCTCCGGCGGCCACGACCGCCCCTACGGCCGTCGTGACGACCACCGCGGCGGCGGCTCGTTCCAGCGCCGCGAGGACAAGCCGCGCTGGAAGCGCAACGGCTGACACCGCCTCACCGGACCGACCGCCGAGGGCCCGCGCGACACCCGTCGCGCGGGCCCTCGCGCATGTGTGCCCCCTCCGGCCGCCACGCGCCTGCCGATACCCGATCGGCTCCCCGGCCACGTCCGGCTATGCTCGGGGAGGCAACATCGCCAAGGGCCCTTAGCTCAATTGGCAGAGCAGTGGACTTTTAATCCATTGGTTGTGGGTTCGAGTCCCACAGGGCCTACCTCCCGCCGGAGGGGAACCCCCCGACGCGGCGAACGGCGCTCGCACCGGCCAGGCCGGTACGAGCGCCGTTCGTGTTCTCCGGAAGGGGCGGCTCAGCGCGGGGACGGGCGCCGGACGTCGTCGCCCGGCCGCTCGTAGGGGTCGATGAGCTGCACGCCGATACCGCTGGTCACCAGGCCGGCCGCGATCAGCAGCCCGTCGGGCACGACGATGCCCGCGACCAGCATGCCCAGCCCCGCGATCAGCACCCACCAGGCGCTGGTCCGCCGGTACTCGCGCGGGCGGGTCGGGCGGCCGGCAGCGAGGGAACGGGCGAAACGGGGGTCCTCGTGCTCGAGTCGGGCCGCGAGATCGACCAGGCGGTCGTCGTCGGACTGGGGCACGGCTCCTCCTTCCCAGGGGGTGGCCGTCCGGTCACACCGTCGACGGCCGTCGCTCCGGACACCGGGACGTGCGCGAACCGCCGGCATGCCGTGAACTCGGGCCGATATCCAGGAGTTTGCCCGTCTGCCGAGGTCGTCACCCGCCCGGTACGGTGCCTCCAGCGTCTCCCGGGGCGCACGGCCCGAGCCATCCGTCGCGCCCCCCAACTCCAGGGGGGACCGGCACGCACACGAGCGTGGGCAGGGGTCCGCACACGCCGGGAAAATGGGGACTGTCACCGATGGCGCCCGCCCGGTCATGGGCGGAGGCTGGACGGTGACGGCCCGCGCCGCGCCCCCGGCCGCGGGCCGTCGGGGCCTTGAGCATACGACGGCGAGGAGGCGGAACCGGGTGCCTCTGTTCTGGCGCATCTTCCTGCTGAACGCCGTCGTGCTGATCGTCGCCACCGCCCTGCTCCTCGGACCCGTCACCGTGTCCACGCCGGTGCTGCTCACCGAGGCCGCGGTGCTCACCGTGGGCCTGGCCGCCATGCTCGTGGCCAACGCGCTGCTGCTGCGCGTCGGACTCGCGCCGCTGCAGCGCCTCACCCGCGCCATGAACACCACGGACCTGCTCCGCCCGGGGCACCGGACCGCGGTCGACGGGCGCGGGGAGATCGCCGAGCTGATCACCACGTACAACACGATGCTGGACCGGCTGGAGGACGAGCGGGCCACCAGCAGCGCGCGGGCCCTGTCCGCGCAGGAGGCGGAGCGCCGCCGTATCGCCCGTGAGCTGCACGACGAGGTCGGCCAGTCGCTGACCGCCGTGCTGCTCCAGCTCAAGCGGGCCGCCGACCACGCCCCCGCCGAGCTCGGCGACGAGCTGCGCCAGGTGCAGGAGACCACCCGCGCCTCCCTGGAGGAGATCCGGCGGATCGCCCGCCGGCTGCGCCCCGGCGTGCTGGACGAGCTGGGCCTGGCCAGCGCGCTGAAGGCGCTCGCCACCGAGTTCGGCGGGCCCGGGCTGACCGTCCAGCACTGCCTCGATCCCGACCTGCCCGAGCTGGACCGGGAGTCGGAGCTGGTGCTCTACCGGGTCGCCCAGGAGGGCCTCACCAACGTCGTGCGGCACGCGGGGGCGCGCCGTGCCGAGCTGGCGTTGCGCCGCACGCCGGGCGGGGTCGAGCTGCGGGTCCGCGACGACGGCCGCGGCATCGCCGGAGCCGACGAGGGAGCCGGCATCCGCGGCATGCGGGAGCGGGCGCTGCTGGTGGGCGCCGAGCTGACCGTGGAGCCCCGGGCGGACGGCGGCGGCACCGAGCTGCGGCTCGCCGTGCCCGTGCCCGCGCGTTTCCCCGCGCACGTCCTCGTCCCCGTACGACCCGAGCGGAAGTCCGTTCCCTCGACCATCCCGGCCGTCGTGCGCCGCTCCGCGCCCGCGCACGCGCCGCCCCCGTGACCGACGCCCCCCGACCGGAAACGCCGAACCATGACAGACGCCTCCCCCACCCGCATCCTCCTCGCCGACGACCACGCGCTGGTCCGCCGAGGGGTCCGTCTCATCCTGGACGGCGAACCGGACCTGACCGTGGTGGCGGAGGCCGCCGACGGCGCCGAAGCCCTCGAACTGGCCCGGGAGCACCGCCCCGACCTGGCCATCCTCGACATCGCCATGCCGCGCCTGACCGGCCTGCAGGCGGCCCGTGAGCTCTCCCGCACCCTGCCGGAGACCCGGATCCTCGTGCTGACCATGTACGACAACGAGCAGTTCTTCTTCGAGGCGCTGGCCGCCGGAGCTTCCGGCTACGTCCTCAAGTCGGTCGCCGACCGCGACCTCGTGGAGGCCTGTCACGCCACCATGCGGGGCGAGCCCTTCCTCTACCCGGGGGCGGTCAACGCGCTCATCCACAATTACCTCGACCTCGCGCGGGAGGGCCGCTCCCTGCCCGCGAAGGCCATCACGGACCGCGAGGAGCAGATCCTCAAGCTCGTCGCCGAGGGCCACACCTCGCAGCAGATCGCGGACATGCTGGTGATCAGCCCCAAGACGGTGGAGCGGCACCGCGCCAACCTGCTCGCCAAGCTGGGCCTGAGGGACCGCCTTGAGCTCACCCGGTACGCCATCCGGGTCGGCCTGATCGAGCCCTGACCTCTGCCCCCGGCGGCACGGGTTGCCAGACTGGAGCCGGACCGCGCAGCGGTCCCGCCGCCGCCCGCACCCGGGAGAGCCCGCCGATGCCGTACCCGTACGTCCTGCTGTCCGCCGCCGTCTCCCTCGACGGCTACCTGGACGACACCGGCCCGGAGCGGCTGCTGCTGTCGAGCCCGGCCGACTTCGACCGGGTCGACGAGGTCCGGGCGTCGGTGGACGCCATCCTGGTCGGCGCGGGCACGATCCGCGCCGACAACCCCCGGCTGCTGGTCAACTCGCCCGAGCGGCGCGCCGCCCGGGTCGCCGACGGCCTGCCCGAGTACCCGCTGAAGGTCACGGTGAGCGGCTCCGGGGACCTGGACCCTGCGGCCCGCTTCTGGCACACCGGCGGCGAGAAGGTCCTCTACACCACCGGCAAGGGTGCCGAACGCGCCCGAGCCCTGGGCATCGCCGCCGACGTGGTGCCGCTCGGCGACACCGTGGAGTGGCGGCCGCTGCTGGAGCACCTGCACGACGTGCGCGGGGTGCGGCGGCTGATGGTGGAGGGCGGCGGGCGGATCCACACCCAGCTGACGACCGAAGGCCTCGCCGACGAGCTCCAGCTCGTCCTCGCCCCGCTGTTCGTCGGCGACCCGGACGCCCCCCGCCTGTTCGGCCCCGGCTCCTACCAGGGCGGGCGGCTGCGCCTGGTGGAGACCCGGCCCGTCGGCGACGTCGTCCTGACGCGCTACGAACCCACCGCGCCCGGCACCGGCGCGCTGCCGTCCGCCGCTGACCGTCACTGGCTCGCCCTCGCCTGCGACCTGGCCGGACAGTGCCCGCCCTCCGAGACCGCGTTCAGCGTCGGCGCGGTCGTGGTCGCCGCCGACGGGACCGAGCTGGCGCGGGGCCACTCCCGGGAGGGCGACGACCCGGTGGTGCACGCGGAGGAGGCCGCGCTCGCCAAGGCCGACCCCGCCGACCCGCGGCTGGCCGGCGCCACCGTCTACTCCAGCCTGGAGCCGTGCGCCCGCCGCGCGTCCCGTCCGGCACCCTGCGCGCGGCTGATCCTGGACGCGGGGGTGCGCCGGGTGGTCACGGCCTGGCGGGAGCCGGACACCTTCGTGACGGACGCCGACGGCAGCGCCGTCCTGGCGGACGGGGGCGCCACGGTGCTGGTGCTGCCGGAGTTCGAGCAGCGCGCGAAGGCGCCGAACGCGCACCTGCTGGGCGGCTGATCGCGCCCGCCGGGGAAGCGATGTGCATCGAACCCCGTGGATGCCGTACACTCGTGTTTACCGACGCGGGGTGGAGCAGCTCGGTAGCTCGCTGGGCTCATAACCCAGAGGTCGCAGGTTCAAATCCTGTCCCCGCTACTGAAGGCCGAGGGCCGGAATCCGAAAGGGTTCCGGCCCTCGGTGCTTTCCATGACGGCGCTCGTTGCCCGCCCCTTCACGCGTCCTCCACCTCGCCTTTCGCGCACAGTGAGCGAACGGCGCCGCAGCGCATAACAACTGACGAACCGTCAGGTTCGGCCGGTCGTCCGAGGCGCAGTCAACTCGCCCGTTTTCGCCCGCTCGTGGCGCTTAAGTCCACGCGGAAATCGTTAACGATCAAGAGGAACGGCTTGGAATCCGGCCCCCGCGTCTATTAACGTTCGATAACGCAGCGCGGTCGTCCCAGCCGTCACAGAAGGCGGCTCCGTGCGCACGCGCCGAATCCCGCAAGGGAACCGGGGAACCACCACCATGGGGTGAATCGGGCGGATACCGCCGTGGAGGCACGGTTCGTATACGCGCGTAGGAGACCTTCCCGCTCCGAACCCGTCAGCTAACCCGGTAGGCGAAGACGGAAGGAAAGGAGCGCGCCCACGTGGCGTCCAACCCGCCTGCCCCCGAGGCCCCGTTCAAGCCGAACGACACCTTCGCGTACGGCGCCCCCGGCGCCGAAGAGGGCCCCTTCGAGGAGTGGAACCCCACCGCGGAGTCCGTGCGGCCCGTGCGTGGCCGGCACCGCGTCGCCAAGCAGCGCGGAGGCGGACTCGCCCGCAGCTCCACCGTCCTCGGCGTCGGCGTCATAGCCGCCGTCGGCGCCGGCGGCATGGCCAGCGCCCAGACCGGCAAGCCGCCCGTCTCCATCTCCATCCCCGACCTTCCCCACGTGGGTTCCCTCATCTCCGACGAGGAAACGCCCAAGGGATCCAGCACCCCCCTCAGCGACATCGGCAGGATGGCCGCCGCCGACACCGGCGCCGAGGAGGGCGCGGACGCCGGCGAGGCGCTGCGCGCCCGCATCATGGCCCAGGTCGAGCAGCAGCAGGGCCAGGCGCAGAGCAAGGCGGAGGCCGCCGCCCTCGCCGCCGCCGAGAAGGAGGCCGCCGAGGCCGCCGCCAAGGCGGAGAAGGAGGCCAAGGAGAAGGCCGAGGCCGCCAAGAAGAAGGCGGAGGAGGAGGCCGCGAAGAAGGCCGAGGCCGAGCGCCTCGCCGAGCTGGCCAAGCAGTACGCGCTGCCGACCTCCTCGTACACCATCACCTCGACCTTCGGTCAGGCCGGCGCCTACTGGTCCTCCGGCTACCACACCGGCCTCGACTTCGCCGCGCCCACCGGCACCCTGATCAAGGCGGTCCACACCGGCACGATCACCTCCGCCGGCTGGGACGGCTCGTACGGCTACAAGACCGTGCTCACCCTCGACGACGGCACCGAGGTCTGGTACGCCCACCAGTCGTCGATCAACGTCAGCGTCGGCCAGAAGGTCGCCACCGGCGACGTGATCGGCCGCGTCGGCGCGACCGGCAACGTGACCGGCGCCCACCTCCACCTCGAGGTCCACACCGGCTCCGGCGGCGTCGACCCGGCGGCCTGGCTGGCCGGCAAGGGCCTCAGCATCTGAACCACCGGCGGCCGGCTCCCGGCTGCCGACGCCGTGAACGCCGGCAGCCCCGACGACGACCCCCCGACGTCAGGGCTGCCGGTTCCGCGTGTCCGGGGCCTTCTCAGCGCCGGTAGGGGTTCTCCCCGTACGCCGGATACGGCGGCTGCCCCTGCGGCGGCCACACCGCCGGGACCGGCCCGTACGCCCAGCCCGCGCCGTACGGCACCCGGGGCGCCGTGAGGCGGGCCGCGTGCTCCAGCGCCGGGCGGGCCGCCTGGCGCCGGTGCCACAGCTCCAGCAGCAGCTCCCGCTCCCGCGTCACGAAGTCCGCCCCCGCCTTCCCCGCACGGCCCCGGTGCCGCAGGAACGCCAGCTGCGTCGCGTACACCTCGTACTGGGAGACCGCCCGCGCCGCCGGCCTGCCCCCGTGCTCGCGGGCGAACTTACGGGCGAGGCGCCGCGCCCGCATCGAGCCCAGCGCGAACGGCTCCGACGGGCGCAGCCAGCCCGCCACCGCGTACGCGGGCAGCTCCGTGCGCACGGTCCGCAGCTCCCGCTGCCGCGTCCACACCACGAGCCAGGTCAGCAGCCCGAACGTCGGGACCATGAACGCCCCGTACACCGCGATGAAGCCGAACTGGCCGAGCGTGGCGGAGCCGTTCCACAGGGCGTGCATGCCCATCGCGAGGAGCAGCCCGGCGAGGGGGAGGAGGACGCGCCGCACCCGCTGGCGGTCGGCGGCCAGCGCGGCCGCGCCGAACCCGATGCCGGTGAGCACGGTGAACAGGGGGTGCGCGAAGGGCGACATGACGACGCGCACGAAGAAGGTCGCCGCGGTGACCGAGGCGATGCCGCTGCCGCCGGTGAGCTGGTCGGTGCCGAAGGCGTTGCCCAGGTAGAGGACGTTCTCGGTGAACGCGAAACCGGTCGCGGTGAACCCGGCCGCCACCACGCCGTCGAGGATCCCGTGGAAGTCGCGTCTGCGGAACAGGAAGAGCAGCAGCACCGCCGCCGCCTTCGCCGTCTCCTCCACGACCGGCGCTATGACCGTCGCGCCCAGGGTGTCGGCGCCGGCCGGGTCGGCGGTGGTCGTCGCTATCCACCGGGTGGCGAAGCTGTTCGCCACGATCGCGATGAGCGCCGCCGCGCACGCGCCCCAGGCGAAGGCGAACAGCAGGTTCCGCCAGGGGCCCGGCTCCACCCGGCCCAGCCAGCGGAACGCCGCCAGCAGCAGCGGGACCGGCAGCACGGCCAGCCCCAGACCGACGAGAAAGCCCTGCGTGCCCGTCTGCTCCCGCACCAGCGCGAGGATCACCAGACCGGACAGGGCCAGCAGCGTGACCATCGCTCCGTAGCGGACCGCCGGGCGCTGCCACCAGTGCGGGTGCCGCAGCGTGCTGCCGGGAGCTGCGCCGGGGTGCGGCGGGTACGGAGGGCTGCTGGCCACGGGATCGACCCTAACGAGGAAGGGGCAGGGCTGCGTGCCGGCGCGGGGCCCCGGGGGAGGTCAGACGGTGTCCCCGTCCGGGCGGTCGGCGCGGTCGTCGTGCGGTACGCGGCGGAAGAGCAGGTCGTTCACCACATGACCCTTGTCCAGCCCCTGCCGCTCGAAACGGGTGAGCGGCCGGAACGCGGGACGCGGCGCGAAACCGCCGTCCTCCCGGGTGTTCTCGAAGTCCGGGTGCGCGGTCAGCACCTCGAGCATCTGCCCCGCGTACGGCTCCCAGTCGGTGGCGCAGTGCACGGTCGCGCCCGGCGCGAGGCGGGACGCGGCCAGGGTGAGGAACTCCGGCTGGATCAGCCGCCGCTTGTGGTGCCGCTTCTTCGGCCACGGGTCGGGGAAGAAGACGCGCAGCCCGCTCAGCGCGTCCGGGGCGAGCATCTCGCGCAGCAGGATGATCGCGTCGCCGTTCGCCACGCGCACGTTGGTCAGGCCGCGCTCCTCGGCGAGGTGCAGCAGATGCCCCTGGCCGGGGGTGTGGACGTCGACGGCGAGGATGTTCGTGTCCGGGTCGGCGGCGGCCATCTCCGCGGTGGCCTCGCCCATGCCGAAGCCGATCTCCAGGACGACCGGCCGGCCGTTCCCGAACAGCTCGGCCAGGTCCAGCCGGCGGCTGCCGTCGATGTCGAGCCCCCACACCGGCCACAGCCGCTGCAGCGCGTCCGCCTGGCCCGCGGTGACGCGGCTGCGGCGGGGCTGGAAGCTGCGGATCCGGCGTTCGAAGTGCGACCCGGCGGGGTCGGCCTTCGGGCCGTCGGGGAAGCGCGGCTCCCCCTTCGCGCGGGCGCGGGGGGCCGGCTCGCCGGCGGTCCGCTCGGCGTGCGGTGCTTCGGGGGTGCTCATCGCGGAATCAGACACAGTGCCCTCGATTTTACGGGGACGGCGCGCCCGGCCGCCCGGCCGCCCGACGGCCGCGCCCGTCACGCGTACTCACCGCTCGCTCTCGGCGAGGCCGGCCAGCGTCCGGCGGGCGATCTCCCGGCCGATCGGCAGCGAGGCGGTCGCGGCGGGCGAGGGGGCGTTCAGCACGTGCACCGCGCGGGGCGCCTCCCGGATCAGGAAGTCGTCGACCAGCGTGCCGTCGCGCAGCACCGCCTGCGCCCGCACCCCGGCCGCCGTCGGCACCAGGTCCTCGTCCCGCACGGCGGGCAGCAGCCGGCGCACGGCCCGCGCGAAGGCCGGCTTGGACAGCGAGCGGTGCAGCTCCCCGGCGCCGTACCGCCAGTGGCGGCGGGCCAGCTGCCAGGAGCCCGGCCAGGCCAGGGTCGCGCCCAGCTCGCGCGGCCGCACCGTCCGCCAGTCGTACCCCTCGCGGGCCAGCGCCGGGACCGCGTTCGGCCCCACGTGCACCCCGTCGTCCGTGCCCCGGGTGAGGTGGACGCCGAGGAAGGGGAACGCCGGGTCCGGCACCGGGTATACCAGGCCGCGCACGAGCTCGGGGCGGGCCAGCTCGTAGTACTCCCCGCGGAACGGCACGATGCGGGCGCCGGGCTCGTCGCCCGTGAGCAGCGCGATCCGGTCGCAGTGCAGCCCCGCGCAGTTCACCAGCGTGCGGGCGCGCACGATGTCGCCGGCGGCCGTCAGCACGGCCACGCCCCGGTCGGGCCGGCGGTCGATCCGGACCACCTCCGCGCCGTGCCGCACGTCCGCCCCGGACGCCTCCGCGAGCCGGCGGGCCACCGCGCCGTAGTCGCAGATGCCGGTGGTGCCGACATGGATCGCGGCCAGGCCCTGGACCTCCGGCTCGTACTCGGCGATCTGCGCGCCGCACAGCTCGCGCACCGACAGGCCGTTCTCCCGGCCGCGCTGCACCAGGGCGTGCAGCCGGGGCAGCTCCTCGCGCTCCGTGGCGACGATCAGCTTGCCCGTCACCGCGTGCGGGATGTCGTACTCGGCGCAGAACTTGACCATCTCGGCCGCGCCCGACACCGCGTACCGCGCCTTCAGGGAGCCGGGGCGGTAGTAGATGCCGCTGTGGACCACCCCGCTGTTGCGTCCCGTCTGGTGCCGGGCCGTGCCCTGCTCCTTCTCCAGCACGGTCACCCGCGTGCCCGGGGCGGCCCGCCCGATGGCATACGCCGTCGACAGGCCGACGATCCCGCCGCCGATCACCACCACGTCACAGTCGTACGACCCCGCCGCCACCTGCGCCACCTCCCGCGTCGATAGTGCACTGCGCCACTGACAACGGCTTCAAACCAAGGGCGGGGCGGGACGGGTCAGGCCGTGGTCATCAGCAGCGGGCGGGCGCGCTCGCGCAGCTCGACCACGCGCGGCTCGTCGCCGTACGGCTCCAGCCGGTGCAGCAGGTCCTTGACGTACTCCGTGGTGCGCGCGGAGGAGATGCGGCCGGCCACCTCCACGGCCCGTACGCCCTGCTCACAGGCGGCGTCCAGGTTCCCGGACTCCAGTTCGGCGACCGCGGAGACCACCAGGCGCAGGCCGTGCGAGCGCACGAACTCCTCCGTGGGCTTCGACAGCGCCTGCTCGGTGAAGCGGCGCACCTGGCGGGGCGCCTTCAGGTCCCGGTAGCACTCGGCCGCGTCGGCGGCGAACCGGTCGTAGGAGTAGAAGCCGAGCCAGGTCGGGTCGCTGTCGCCGGGCCGGGACCGCTCCAGCCAGCTCTCCGCCGACTTCAGCGCGGCGCCGGCCGCCTGCGCGTCCCCGGCGCGTGCGTGCGCGCGTGCCTCGACCAGGCGGAAGAAGCTGAGGGTGCGGGCGGTGGCCAGGCCGCGGTTGCGCTCCAGGGCGGCCTGGGCGAGGTCCACGCCCTCGTCGCCGAAGCCGCGGTACGTCGCCTGGAGCGACATGGAGGCGAGGACGTATCCGCCGAGGGGCACGTCGGCCGCCGCGCGGGCCAGGCGCAGGGCCTGGATGTAGTAGCGCTGCGCCGCCTCCTGCTGGCCGGTGTCGAAGGCCATCCAGCCCGCGAGGCGGGTGAGTTCGGCGGCCGCGCCGAAGAGGGAGCGGCCCACGTCGTCGGAGTAGGAGCCGAGGAGCAGCGGGGCGGCCTCGACCCTCAGGCACTCGGGGACCATCGACGAACGCCAGTCGCCGCCGCCGTACTTGGAGTCCCAGCGGCGGGCGTCCTCCGCGGCCTCCCGCAGTTTCTGCACATCGCTGTGGCCGACTTTGAGCGGTGCGCCGGAGCCCTCGGACGGGCTCACCTCGCGCGCGACCGAGCTGTCGGCCGGGGTTATCAGCCACCGTGAGGCGGGCGTGGCGTACGCGCTCACCGCGAACGACCCGGCGAGGGACTGCCAGATGCCGCCGGAGCCGGCGCGGCGGCCGGCGAGGTCCAGCCGGTACAGCTCGGTCGCGGACTTCACCGCCTGGCCGACGTCACGGGGGAAGGCGAGACCCACCTCGGGCGCGGGATCGGCGTCCGCCAGACCGATCTCGTGCAGCGGCACGGGACGGCCCAGCTTCTGGCCGATGGCGGCGGCGATCAGGTGCGGGGCTGCGCCCTGGGGCACCATGCCCTTCGACACCCAGCGCGCCACCGACGTCTTGTCGTAGCGAAGCGTCAGTCCCCGCTGGGCGCCGAGATCGTTGACGCGCCGCGCGAGGCCGGCGTTGCTGATTCCCGCGAGGGCGAGAACGGCGCCGAGCTTTTCGTTCGGCCCGCGTTGCTCCCTGGACATGCGCCACCCCTCGACACAGACGGCTGCCGCTCTGGCATAACCACGCGGCATTCGTAAACCCAGCGTAGTTCGCCGCATCCCAAGCGTTAAGGGGCATTCTTCCGGATGGCGGGATTGTGGTCCGTACTGAAGTACGGGTCCGATACGCGCAGTTGCGGCGTGCTCCCGGTGTGTGGCCGTGCGCCTGTCCGTGCGCTCTTCTCCGGCCATCCCGGGAGCGGTTCCATGGTCCGTGCGTGGGTCGGCCCGCTGTACTGGATCCAGTGGGCTGGGGGAACACCGCCGCCTTCATCCCCGCGGGCGGCGGAACGGTCCGGGAGACGAGCTCCGCCTCCCGGACCGTACGCCCCGCGGTGGTGCGCAAAGCCTGTACGGAGCGTGTTCGAGTGTGATCTCACCGCTTCGATTTGGCCGAAAATCGATGCCACTCGTTTCGGCGTATCCGCGCTTCTATCCAGGTAGTTGAGGGCGCTTTGGTGGTTTTGGGGGCGCGCTGCGGGGGCGCATTCGCGTCGAAGTGGCCTGGTGGGCGGCGACCGCCCGGATGTCGATCTCCGTGTCTCGGGCGGGTGTTCGGGTGTGCTCCGGCGCAACGCCCGTAGAGGGTAGGTGTATCCGCCGGGGCGCATTCGACGGAGCACACACCGCTCCGGCGACGTTACCGAGCGCCGCCTTCATGGCAGCATGGGGAACCGGTTCGTACGGTGCACTGGTTGTCCACAGCATGTGGAGGCGGCGATGCGGTGGTTGGTGGGATGGAGCAGCACCGCCGCGGCGGCCGGGGGATACGGCCCCGTCGGCTCCGCCGGAGCCACCGGCGTCGACGGTGAGACGCTGCAGCCCGTCGGCTCCCACCCGCTGTGGGGCGACCCCGACCCCCTGTGGGCGGTCGGCGACTGGCGCCCCGACGAGGTGCGCGTGGTCTCCGCCGACGCACAGACCCGCATCGCCGTCCTCGGCACCTGCGGCGCCACCGACGAACAGCTGCGCGTCGCCCTCTTCGCCGCCCGCGGCGGTGCGCTGCGGCACCTGACCGCCTGGCCCGGCAGCTACACGGCCGTCGTCCAGGTCGGACGCCGCATCACGGTGTGCGGCGACCTCGCCGGCGCCCGGCCCGTCTTCTACACCCCCTTCGAACGGGGCGTCGCCTACGCCACCGCCGCCCTGCCGCTCGCCGACCTCGTCGAGGCCAACCTCGACTTCGGACACCTCGCCGCGCTGCTCGCGGCGCCCGACGTGCCCGCCGCGCTCCAGGACTCCACCCCGTACGAGGGCGTGAAGCGCGTTCCGCCGGGGCACGCGCTGATCCTGCGCGCCGGGGCCCGGGAGATCGCCGGGTACGAACCCGTCGCCTCCCTGGCCGTCGCCGCACCGCCCGCCGACCCCGACCACGCGGTGGACGCCGTGCGGGACGCGCTGGTGGAGGCGGTACGGACGCGGCTGGCCGCGCCTCGTCACGTGCCCGGCGCCGACATAGACCCCGGACCGGTACCGGGCATGGGTCCCGCGGAGCGGCGTGCGGCGCGGGGGACGCCGGTGGCCGGGATCGGGGCGGACCTGTCCGGGGGGCCGGCGTCGGGTGCCCTGGCGCTGCTGGCCGCCGGGCTGCCCGGGAGACCCGGCACCGTGCTGGGGCACGGCACCGGCGCGGGGGAGCGGCTGCTCGCCGTCACCTTCAACGACCTCGCCGCCGGCGACGCGGGAGGGCGCGACGAGGGCGAACTGGAGCGGGCGGGCGCACTCGCCGCGAATCCCCGGCTGCACCATGTGGTGGTCGCCGGGGAGGAGTCGACGCTCCCCTACGTCGAGCTGGACGTGCCGCTGACGGACGAGCCGGGGCCGTCGCTGGTCGCCGCGGCGCGGCACCGGGCGCGGCTGGCGGCGGGCAGCGCGGACCACTTCACGGGGTACGGCGCGAAACAGGTGCTGGACGCTCATCCGGCGCGGCTCGCCGACCTGTTGATGGACCGGAAGCGGCGGCATCTCGTGCGGCCGGTCGCCGCTCTGGCCAAGGCGGACGGGTCCGTGATGGTGCCGGCGCGGGTGTACGCGGCGGCGAGGCGGCTGGCGCGGACGCCGTACCGGACCGGGCTGGAGTCCCTCGCGCAGCGGCTGCTGCACAAGAAGCTCGACGACGACGGTCCCGGGGGCGCGGCGGACGCCTCGCTGGCCGCGCTGACCTGGGGAAGGCCCGGGCCCGCGGCGCGGTGGCTGACCGGGGAGGCCCTGGCTGAAGTATCGGTTCGCCTCCAGGCGTCGACGTGGCGGTCGGAGGTGGGTCCCGGGCAGCGCCCGGGGGACTTCCGGGCGCGGGCGGCACTGGCGCGGTACGCGGCGGACGTGCGGGTGCTGGAACAGGCGGCGGAGATCCGGTCGCAGCGGCTGCACACGCCGTTCCTCGACAACCAGGTGGTGCGGGCGTGCAGGGCCCTGCCGGAGGCGCTGCGGGTACGGCCCGGCGCGCGGGCGGCGATCCTGCGGTCCGTGCTGGAGGGCGCGGGGGTGCGGGATCTGCCGGCGGGGTGGGGGGCGCCGGCGGTCCCCACGTCGGCGGTGGCCGCGCGGACGGGGCTGCGGGTGGCGGCGGGGCCGCTGATCGCGCTGTTCGACACGCCGCTGCTGGCGCAGGCGGGGCTGGTGGAGGCGCGGGTCGTGCGGAAGGCGTTGCGGGGGGCGGCGGAGGGCGAGGTGCTGCCGCTGGACGGGCTGGCGGATCTGGTCGCGCTGGAGGTGTGGCTGCGGAGGCTGCTGGCGCGGCGGGGGACGTGCTGGACGGGGACGCCTGCGCGGCAGCGGGCGGTGCCGGCGGGGATTGTTCCGCAGCGGGGGGCGCTGGGGGCGGGGGCTGCGGGGGCTGCGGGAGCTGCGGGGGCTGCGGGGTCGCGCTGAGGTGGGACGCCTGCGGTGCAGGGTTTTGTCCGGCGGGGGCTGAGGTAGCGCCCTACGGCCGGTGGGTGGTGCGGGGCGCGCTGGGGGCGGGGGCCGCGGGGGCCGCGGGGGCTGCGGGGTCGCGCTGAGGTGGGACGCCTGCGGCGCAGGGTTCTGTCCGGCGGGGGCTGAGGTAGCGCCCTACGGCCGGTGGGTGGTGCGGGGCGCGCTGGGGGCGGGGGCCGCGGGGGTCGCTGGGGCCGCGGGGTCGCGCTGAGCACGGTGGGGGCTGAGGTTGCGCCTACGGCCGGTGGGTGGCGCGGGGGCGCGCTGGGGGTGGACGTCCTCGGTCTGGCGCGATGGTGCGTGTTGCAGAGGCGGACGGCGAGGACGCGCCAGCCGCTGCGGGCGCCCACCCCCACCCCGCCCCCTCCCCGCCGCGGGCGCCACACCGACACTGGTGGCGGAGGCCCGGCCCCGCCCTCCCCGCCATCGCGCGGCAACACCGACTCCGGTGGGGGCGGCGGCCGCAAGTGTCGCCGACTGCGGGCAGTCGTGCCGCTGGGGCGAGCAGAGTCGGCGGCGGCCATCGAGTTTCGCTGACTGCGGGCAATCGTGCCGCTGGGGCGATGGGGGTACCTCCCGCTCGAGCGAAGCCGAGAGTGGGGGAGGGTGGGCGCGGCGGCGCCTCGTTGGCGCCGAGGTGCGCGAACACGCCCCGGCCCGCACCGACGCCGGGCGACCTGGTTCGCACCGTGGGTGCGACACGCGTGGGCCGGCGCCCGTGTCGTACGGGGGTCGGCCCACGCCGTTGGAAAGTGACCGCAGGTCAGGAGGGCCTGCTGCGGAGGCCCTCCAGGAGGATGTCCAGGAGCCGGGCGGAGGCCGCCGCCTGCTGAGCCGCGTCAGGAAGGGAAGGCGCGGCCGTCGCTATGACGAGCAGCACGTCGGACACGGACACGTCCGCCCGCAACTCCCCCGCCGCCCGGGCCCGTTCCACCAACTGCCCGACCACGTCGAGCAACTCCGCCGCCCCGCCGTCGTCCTCCACCCGCTCCTCGGGCACGAGCCGCAACTCCCCCGCAGGCTGCGTCCGCTGCTGCGGCAGCCGCGCGTGCTCCGGCAGCCCCCGCTCCTCCGCGACCCCGACCCGCAGCACCTGCGGCGGCAGCAGCCGCCCCGCGCCGGAGGCGACCGACGTGCGCAGGAAGCGCGACAGAGCCGACCACGGCTCGTCCTCCTGCCCCAGAGCGGCACGCGCCTGCTCCGTCAGCCGGGACGTCTCCTCCTCGGCGATCCGCCGCACGAGCACGTCCTTGCTCGGGAACCGCCGGTACACCGTGCCGACGCCGACCCGTGCCCGGCGCGCCACGTCCTCCATCGGCGCGCCGTACCCCAGCTCGCCGAAGACCTCACGCGCCGCACGCAGCACGTGCTCCAGGTTGCGCTGGGCGTCGACGCGCAGCGGTGTGGTGCGAGTGCCGTCCGGGCGCCCGCCGGAGGCGGCGCTCATCGTCGCGCCAGAGGCGACAGCGGACGACCATCGAGAGTCCTGAACATGCATGTGTATCCCCCGGTAATGACGTCTCCCCCCGGAGACTCTCCCCGCCATTGACGTCCGGGGCGTGAAAACGGGACCGTGCCGGTCGGTCCCGCCCGTCGCGGACCCGATGAGCACATCCCCCTGCACCCCGTCGACACATGAACATAGTTGAGAGGGGGTCAATTCAGAAGGGGCACGTTCCGCACGGAGCGCCCCTCGATCGGAGCACGAGTCGTATACGTCCCGAATGTTCCGTGACGAGGGTGCCGATCATGCGGTGTGACCTGCGGTGATCGGGGCTGTGTCGGTAATTCGGCCAACCACCGGCAGGGCCGTCCTACGGTCACACAATTCGTCGGGGCTGTGGACAAACGGAAGCGACGGGTGCGTCATGGGAGGGTGAAGGAACGTGCGCGCATTCTCGTTGTCGGCGGCGGCTACGTCGGGATGTACACGGCCCTGCGCCTGCAGCGGAGACTGAAACGCGAGCTCGGACGGGGTGAAGCCGAGATCACGGTCGTCACGCCGGACCCCTACATGACGTATCAGCCGTTCCTGCCCGAAGCGGCCGCAGGTGCCATTTCCCCTCGTCATGTCGTCGTACCGCTGCGTCGTGTCCTCGACCGGTGCCGCGTCGTCATCGGGGAGGCCACGGCCGTCGACCACGCCGCGCGCACGGCCACCGTCCGCACCCCGGCCACCGAGGAGGAGGGGACGGACGGCAGCCGGATCGAGTACGACGAGCTGGTCCTGGCACCCGGGTCGGTCGCGCGTACCCTGCCGATTCCGGGCCTCGCCGATCACGCCATCGGGTTCAAGACGGTGGAGGAGGCGATCGGGCTGCGCAACCACGTCCTCGAGCAGATGGACATCGCCTCGTCGACGCGCGACCCGGCGGTGAGGGACGCCGCCCTGACGTTCGTCTTCGTCGGCGGCGGCTACGCGGGCGTGGAGGCGCTCGGCGAGCTGGAGGACATGGCCCGCTACGCCACGCGGTACTACCACAACGTCCGCCCCGGGGACATGAAGTGGATCCTGGTGGAGGCGTCGGACCGGATCCTCCCCGAGGTGGGCGAGGAGATGGGCCGCTACACCGTGACGGAGCTGCGGCGGCGCAACATCGACGTGCGTCTCGAGACGCGGCTGGACTCCTGCGCCGACCGGGTGGCCGTGCTGAGCGACGGGTCGCGCTTCCCGACGCGGACCGTGGTGTGGACCGCCGGTGTGAAACCGCACCCCGTGCTCGCCGCCACCGACCTGCCCCTGAACGAGCGCGGCCGGCTGCGCTGCACCGCCGAACTGGCCGTCGCCGGCGCCCCCCACGCCTGGGCCGCCGGCGACGCCGCAGCCGTACCCGACGTCACCGCGGGGGAGGAGGGGCGGGAGTGCGCGCCCAACGCGCAGCACGCCCTGCGCCAGGCGCGCGTGCTCGGCGACAACGTCGTCCACTCCCTGCGCGGCGAACCCCTGGAGACGTACGCCCACAAGTACGCCGGATCCGTCGCCTCCCTGGGGCTGCACAAAGGGGTCGCCCAGGTCTACGGGCGCAAGCTGAAGGGCTACCCCGCCTGGCTGATGCACCGGACGTACCACCTCAGCCGGGTGCCGACCTTCAACCGCAAGGCGCGCGTGGCCGCGGAGTGGACGCTCGCGGGCCTCTTCAAGCGGGAGATCGTCTCGCTCGGATCACTCGAACATCCTCGGGCGGAGTTCGAACTGGCGGCCGGTGGAAAGCCTTCCCACGACCCACCGCACAACCCGAAGGGGTCGTCCTGACCGGACCCAGGAACTCCTGGGGCCGGACCGGCGTCTAGCGGATGTCGGCCCGGCCGGACCCTGTCACACTGGTCCACCACCGCGGGCGGGAGGGCCCGCCCCGGTGCGGCCCCCGGGCCCCGGCCGGTTCCGGTATCCGGCCGCCGACAACTACACGAGGCAAGGATTCGTGAACTTCACGCGCTGGAGCGCCCGGCTCCCCGGAACGCAGCGCCGCGCCGCAGCGCGGACCGAGCAGACGGCACCCCCGGACCGGCGGGGAGAGGGCTCCGTGCCCGCGGCCCGCGCGGAGAGCCTCACCGACGGGGACCGGCCGCCGCCGCCCGTCGACGAGCTGGAGGTCCGTGAGGTCCTCGACCGCGTCCCCTGCCTCGTCGCCCTGGTCCACGGCCCGGACCACCGCATCGCCTACCTCAACGACGCCTATACGGCCGCCTTCGGCCTCCGCCCCGTCGGCGCGCCCGCCAGGGGAGCGCTCCCGGAGCTGGACGAGCTGGGCCTGCTGCCCCTCCTCGACCAGGTCCTGCGCAGCGGCAAGCCCCGTACGGTCAAGTCCCGCAAGGCGCCTGACGGCCGCTCGTACACGTTCACCTGCACGCCCGCGGGGGAGGGCGACGGCCGCGGCGTGCTGGTCTTCGCCACCGACGTCACCGACCACGCCGAGGCCGCCGAGCGGCTGCGCGCCAGCGAGCGCAGGCAGCGCGAGACCGCCGTCACCCTCCAGCGCTCCCTGCTCCCTCAGGAGCTGGAGGAGCCCGACGACCTGCGCGTCGCCGCCACCTACCACCCCGGCGGCACCGAGGCGGCCGTCGGCGGCGACTGGTACGACGTCATCACCCTCGGCGGCGGACGCACCGCCCTGGTCATCGGCGACGTGATGGGACGGGGGGTGCGCGCGGCGGCGGTCATGGGCCAGCTCCGCACGGCCGTCCGGGCGTACGCGCGCCTGGACCTCCCGCCGCACGAGGTGCTCCAGCTGCTCGACGGCCTCGCCATGGAGATCGACGCCAACCAGATCGCCACCTGCGTCTACGCCATCCACGACCCGAACGAGGGCCGCCTGGTGTACGCCTCCGCGGGGCACCTCCCCATCCTGGTGCGCGACGAGAACGGCACCGTCCGGCGCGCCGACGAACCGACCGGGCCCCCGCTCGGCACCGGCGGCTGGATGCACGCCTCCGGAACCGTGCCGCTCGGTGCGGGATCCACCGCCGTCCTCTACACCGACGGCCTGGTCGAGCGCCGCGACGAGGACCTGGACGAGGGCATCGCCTCCCTGGAGCGCGCCCTGGCCGGGGCGACCGGCGGCCCCCAGGTCGTCTGCGACCGCCTGGTCCGCTCGGCCGGTGTCACTCCGGAACACGACGACGACGTCGCCGTCCTGGTCCTCCAGCACCCGGCGCGCTCCGGTCCGGAGAGCGAGCTGTTCCGCAACGCCGCGCTGGAGCTGCTCGGCGGGGTCGAGGCGGCGCCCCGCGCGCGTGCCTTCGCGTCCGGCGTGCTGACCAGCTGGCGCTTCCCCGCCGAGCTGCACGACCTGGGCGTGCTGGCGACCAGCGAACTGGTCGCCAACTCCCTCCAGCACGGCACACCCCCGATGCGGCTGCGGCTGCGCCGCACCGACCGCCGCCTGATCATCGAGGTGACCGACGGCGACGACCACCTGCCCAGGCGGCGGCGCGCGGAGCCCGGAGACGAGTCCGGCCGGGGCATCGCCATCGTCGCGACGATCGCCTCCGCGTGGGGCAGCAGACGCACCCCGGGCGGCGGCAAGGCCGTCTGGTGCGAGTTCCTGCTGCCGAGGACCGCCGGCGTCGGCGTCTGACGCGCGCGGTCAGGCCGGAGCGGGCGCCTGCTCGGTGCCGCCCTGCGCGACGACCCGGCTGCCCGCGGCCGACGGCTGGTCCTGCACGGCGGTCAGCCGGCGCCCGAGCCGCAGGGCCAGCACGGTGATCCCCAGCGAGAACAGCAGGAACACCACGATGTACGGGGCGTGCAGCGAGGCCGCCATCGGACCGCCCACCGCCGGACCCACGGCCAGCGCGAGCTGCTTCACCAGGGCGAAGGCGGAGTTGTACTGGCCGGCCATCCCGGTCGGCGCCAGGTCGGCGACCAGCGGCGCCAGCGTCGGCGACAGCATCGCCTCCCCGAGCCCGAACAGCGCGTACGTCGAGACGAACGCCGCCGTCGCCATCTCCTGACTGGCACCGCCCAGCCCCGCGTACCCGGCCACGGCCCACGCCACGGCCCAGATCAGGCCCACGGAGGCGATCACGCGCGACCGCTTCCGCCGCTCCACGAAGCGGAGCACCGCGAACTGCGCGACGACGATCACCAGCGTGTTGGCCGCCAGCGCCGTTCCCAGCGTGGAGGTGGAGATCCCGGCGGCCTCCACGCCGTACGCGCTCAGGCCCGACTCGAACTGGCCGTAGCAGGCGAAGAACAGCACGAAGCCCAGCACGCACAGCTGCACCATGGCCCGGTTGCCCAGCAGCTGCTTCCAGCTGCCCTTGGCCGACTGCGCGGGCGTGCCGTCGATCCGCGGGGAGCGCGGCATCCGCACCGTGGACATCACCACGACCAGCAGCAGGAACATCACCGCTTCGATGGCGAAGAGAAGAGTGAACGAGCCCGCTTTCGTCGGGTCGACGAGGTGACCGCCGATGAGACCGCCGACGCCGAGCCCGAGGTTCTGCAGGAAGAACTGCATGGCGAACGCGCGCGACCGGGTCTCAGGACCCGAGCAGTCCACGATCATCGTGGCCAGGGCCGGCTGCATGACCGCCTGACCCGCGCCGAGCGCCGCCGCCGACAGCAGCACGGTCGCGGCGCTCGCCGACAGCCCCAGGCTGAGCGAGCCGATGGCGGCGGTCAGCAGGGCGGCGAGCAGCACCGGCAGGGCACCGCGCCGGACGATCGCCCGTCCGGCCAGCGGCAGCACGATCAGCGCGGCCACGGCGAAGACGGCGAGGACCATCCCCGCCGTCATCGGCCCCAGCCCGCGCACCTGCGCCACATAGACGTACAGATACGGGACCGTGAAGCCCAGCCCGAAAGCGCTGAGTGCGTTGCCCACGTGGATCCGGCGCATCGCTGCGCCCATCGCCCTGGTCACGTTCACCTCTCTCACTAGTTAGGAGTGAAGGCTTAGAAGCTAAAGTTCGAAGCTAAAGAGTACATAGAGAAGGACTTCAAGGCAAAGACGGGGCGTGCCATACTGCGCCCATGGGCGACACCCCCGGCGTGGAAGAGCCGACCCTCGAAGAGCAGATCGCCGCGTACCAGCGCGAGTTCCAGGACCTCGACCCCCAGGTCGAGCAGATCGTCAACGCGCTGTCCCGGCTCAACCGCCGCATGAACGTCGCCTACGGCCGCCAGACCGCCGAGCTCGGCATCACCAACGCCGACTGGGAGGTCCTCAAGGCGCTCGTCCTCTCCGGTGCCCCCTATCGCATGGGCCCCGGCGACCTCGCCAAGCGCCTGGGCCTGACCCCGGCCGCCATGACCCACCGGATCGACCGGCTGGTCACCGAGGGTCTGGTCACCCGGGATCGGGACGAGAACAACCGGGTCCGCGTCATCGTGGAGCTCACCCCGGCCGGCCGGGAGAAGTGGCAGGAGGCCATGCGGATGGCCACCGTCTTCGAGGCGGACCTCCTCCAGGACCTCGACGCGGCAGAGCGGACCGCCCTCGGTGAGGTGCTCACGCGCCTGCTGCGCAGGGTCGAGGACGCCCAGCCGGACGCCGGCGGACGCCTCACCGACCTGGACTGAAAGATCTAGGCCTGCGGGACTTGACGCGGCCCGGGCCGCTCCGTAAGGTTCTTCGGGTTGCCACGGGGCCGTAACGGTTCTCCGGCAGCACTTCCGCCGCGAAAGCGGCAACCAAACCTGAGTTCGACCTCCCAGTGGGAACGATTTCAGCGTGCCCGCATGCCTGAATTCAAATCCACACCCTCGATTTGGGGAACACGGAGAGAGTCCGCTAAGGTTTGAGACGTCGGAACGGCCCGCAACGGCCGGAAAGACGAACCCCGCTGACTGGGGGTCAGAGCGAGAAACTGGATCTGATAAAGTCGGAACCGCCGGAAAGGAAAGCGCGAAAGCGTCGACCTGGAAAGCACCGAGGAAATCGGATCGGAAAGATCTGATAGAGTCGGAAACGCAAGACCGAAGGGAAGCGCCCGGAGGAAAGCCCGAGAGGGTGAGTACAAAGGAAGCGTCCGTTCCTTGAGAACTCAACAGCGTGCCAAAAGTCAACGCCAGATATGTTGATACCCCGTCCATCCAGTTTCGGATGGTCGAGGTTCCTTTGAAAAAACACAGCGAGGACGCTGTGAACGTCGGGACTATTCCTCCCGATGTTCCGCTCTCGTGATGTGTGCACCCGATTACGGGTAAACATTCACGGAGAGTTTGATCCTGGCTCAGGACGAACGCTGGCGGCGTGCTTAACACATGCAAGTCGAACGATGAACCACTTCGGTGGGGATTAGTGGCGAACGGGTGAGTAACACGTGGGCAATCTGCCCTGCACTCTGGGACAAGCCCTGGAAACGGGGTCTAATACCGGATACTGACCCGCTTGGGCATCCAAGCGGTTCGAAAGCTCCGGCGGTGCAGGATGAGCCCGCGGCCTATCAGCTAGTTGGTGAGGTAATGGCTCACCAAGGCGACGACGGGTAGCCGGCCTGAGAGGGCGACCGGCCACACTGGGACTGAGACACGGCCCAGACTCCTACGGGAGGCAGCAGTGGGGAATATTGCACAATGGGCGAAAGCCTGATGCAGCGACGCCGCGTGAGGGATGACGGCCTTCGGGTTGTAAACCTCTTTCAGCAGGGAAGAAGCGAAAGTGACGGTACCTGCAGAAGAAGCGCCGGCTAACTACGTGCCAGCAGCCGCGGTAATACGTAGGGCGCGAGCGTTGTCCGGAATTATTGGGCGTAAAGAGCTCGTAGGCGGCTTGTCACGTCGGTTGTGAAAGCCCGGGGCTTAACCCCGGGTCTGCAGTCGATACGGGCAGGCTAGAGTTCGGTAGGGGAGATCGGAATTCCTGGTGTAGCGGTGAAATGCGCAGATATCAGGAGGAACACCGGTGGCGAAGGCGGATCTCTGGGCCGATACTGACGCTGAGGAGCGAAAGCGTGGGGAGCGAACAGGATTAGATACCCTGGTAGTCCACGCCGTAAACGGTGGGCACTAGGTGTGGGCGACATTCCACGTCGTCCGTGCCGCAGCTAACGCATTAAGTGCCCCGCCTGGGGAGTACGGCCGCAAGGCTAAAACTCAAAGGAATTGACGGGGGCCCGCACAAGCGGCGGAGCATGTGGCTTAATTCGACGCAACGCGAAGAACCTTACCAAGGCTTGACATACACCGGAAAGCATCAGAGATGGTGCCCCCCTTGTGGTCGGTGTACAGGTGGTGCATGGCTGTCGTCAGCTCGTGTCGTGAGATGTTGGGTTAAGTCCCGCAACGAGCGCAACCCTTGTCCCGTGTTGCCAGCAGGCCCTTGTGGTGCTGGGGACTCACGGGAGACCGCCGGGGTCAACTCGGAGGAAGGTGGGGACGACGTCAAGTCATCATGCCCCTTATGTCTTGGGCTGCACACGTGCTACAATGGCCGGTACAATGAGCTGCGATACCGCGAGGTGGAGCGAATCTCAAAAAGCCGGTCTCAGTTCGGATTGGGGTCTGCAACTCGACCCCATGAAGTCGGAGTCGCTAGTAATCGCAGATCAGCATTGCTGCGGTGAATACGTTCCCGGGCCTTGTACACACCGCCCGTCACGTCACGAAAGTCGGTAACACCCGAAGCCGGTGGCCCAACCCCTTGTGGGAGGGAGCTGTCGAAGGTGGGACTGGCGATTGGGACGAAGTCGTAACAAGGTAGCCGTACCGGAAGGTGCGGCTGGATCACCTCCTTTCTAAGGAGCACTTCTCACCAACCTCGGTTGGTCAGAGGCCAGTTCATCAGCGAACGTCTGATGCTGGTTGCTCATGGGTGGAACGTTGACTACTCGGCACGGTCCAGGATGGACCAGGCGCTAGTACTGCTCTTCGGGGCGTGGAACGCTGATCTGGTCAACTGACTGTGTCGGGCACGCTGTTGGGTGTCTGAGGGAATGAACTTCCTTCAGTGCCGGCCCCAGTGCACTCGAGCCGTATGGCTTGGGGTGATGGGTGGTTGGTCGTTGTTTGAGAACTGCACAGTGGACGCGAGCATCTGTGGCCAAGTTTTTAAGGGCGCACGGTGGATGCCTTGGCACCAGGAACCGATGAAGGACGTGGGAGGCCACGATAGGCCCCGGGGAGTCGTCAACCAGGCTTTGATCCGGGGGTGTCCGAATGGGGAAACCCGGCAGTCGTCATGGGCTGTCACCCGCTGCTGAACACATAGGCAGTGTGGAGGGAACGCGGGGAAGTGAAACATCTCAGTACCCGCAGGAAGAGAAAACAACCGTGATTCCGGGAGTAGTGGCGAGCGAAACCGGATGAGGCCAAACCGTATGCGTGTGAGACCCGGCAGGGGTTGCGCATTCGGGGTTGTGGGATCTCTCTTTCATGGTCTGCCGGCCATGAGACGAGTCAGAAACCGTTGATGTAGGCGAAGGACATGCGAAAGGTCCGGCGTAGAGGGTAAGACCCCCGTAGTCGAAACGTCAGCGGCTCGTTTGAGAGACACCCAAGTAGCACGGGGCCCGAGAAATCCCGTGTGAATCTGGCGGGACCACCCGCTAAGCCTAAATATTCCCTGGTGACCGATAGCGGATAGTACCGTGAGGGAATGGTGAAAAGTACCGCGGGAGCGGAGTGAAATAGTACCTGAAACCGTGTGCCTACAAGCCGTGGGAGCGTCGCGTTGAGTGCTTGCACTCAACGTCGTGACTGCGTGCCTTTTGAAGAATGAGCCTGCGAGTTTGCGGTGTGTTGCGAGGTTAACCCGGGTGGGGAAGCCGTAGCGAAAGCGAGTCCGAATAGGGCGATTTTAGTAGCACGCTCAAGACCCGAAGCGGAGTGATCTAGCCATGGGCAGGTTGAAGCGGAGGTAAGACTTCGTGGAGGACCGAACCCACCAGGGTTGAAAACCTGGGGGATGACCTGTGGTTAGGGGTGAAAGGCCAATCAAACTCCGTGATAGCTGGTTCTCCCCGAAATGCATTTAGGTGCAGCGTCGTGTGTTTCTTGCCGGAGGTAGAGCACTGGATAGGCGATGGGCCCTACCGGGTTACTGACCTTAGCCAAACTCCGAATGCCGGTAAGTGAGAGCGCGGCAGTGAGACTGTGGGGGATAAGCTCCATGGTCGAGAGGGAAACAGCCCAGAGCATCGACTAAGGCCCCTAAGCGTACGCTAAGTGGGAAAGGATGTGGAGTCGCACAGACAACCAGGAGGTTGGCTTAGAAGCAGCCACCCTTGAAAGAGTGCGTAATAGCTCACTGGTCTAGTGATTCCGCGCCGACAATGTAGCGGGGCTCAAGCGTACCGCCGAAGTCGTGTCATTCCAGAACATAGGGCCAACGCCTTCTGGGATGGGTAGGGGAGCGTCGTCTGCCGGGTGAAGCAGCCGCGGAAGCGAGTTGTGGACGGTTGACGAGTGAGAATGCAGGCATGAGTAGCGATTCACACGTGAGAAACGTGTGCGCCGATTGACTAAGGGTTCCTGGGTCAAGCTGATCTGCCCAGGGTAAGTCGGGACCTAAGGCGAGGCCGACAGGCGTAGTCGATGGATAACCGGTTGATATTCCGGTACCCGCTGTGAAGCGTCAAACATCGAATCCAGTGATGCTAAGCCCGTGAAGCCGCCGGCTGAGTCTTCGGACGAGGTCGGAGTGGTGGAGCCGGTGACCCGAGCTGGTAGTAGGTGAGTGATGGGGTGACGCAGGAAGGTAGTCCATCCCGGGCGGTGGTTGTCCCGGGGTAAGGGTGTAGGCCGGACGGTAGGCAAATCCGCCGTTCATTAAGGCTGAGACCTGATGCCGAGCCGATTGTGGTGAAGTGGATGATCCTATGCTGTCGAGAAAAGCCTCTAGCGAGTTTCATGGCGGCCCGTACCCTAAACCGACTCAGGTGGTCAGGTAGAGAATACCGAGGCGTTCGGGTGAACTATGGTTAAGGAACTCGGCAAAATGCCCCCGTAACTTCGGGAGAAGGGGGGCCACAACCGGTGATGAGCTTCGCGCTCTGAGCTGGGGGTGGCCGCAGAGACCAGCGAGAAGCGACTGTTTACTAAAAACACAGGTCCGTGCGAAGCCGTAAGGCGATGTATACGGACTGACGCCTGCCCGGTGCTGGAACGTTAAGGGGACCGGTTAGCTCACTTTCGGGTGGGCGAAGCTGAGAACTTAAGCGCCAGTAAACGGCGGTGGTAACTATAACCATCCTAAGGTAGCGAAATTCCTTGTCGGGTAAGTTCCGACCTGCACGAATGGCGTAACGACTTCTCGACTGTCTCAACCATAGGCCCGGTGAAATTGCACTACGAGTAAAGATGCTCGTTTCGCGCAGCAGGACGGAAAGACCCCGGGACCTTTACTACAGTTTGATATTGGTGTTCGGTTCGGCTTGTGTAGGATAGCTGGGAGACTGTGAACTCTGGACGCCAGTTCAGGGGGAGTCGTCGTTGAAATACCAGTCTGGTCGTGCTGGATGTCTAACCTAGGTCCGTGATCCGGATCAGGGACAGTGTCTGATGGGTAGTTTAACTGGGGCGGTTGCCTCCTAAAGAGTAACGGAGGCGCCCAAAGGTTCCCTCAGCCTGGTTGGCAATCAGGTGTTGAGTGTAAGTGCACAAGGGAGCTTGACTGTGAGACCGACGGGTCGAGCAGGGACGAAAGTCGGGACTAGTGATCCGGCGGTGGCTTGTGGAAGCGCCGTCGCTCAACGGATAAAAGGTACCCCGGGGATAACAGGCTGATCTTCCCCAAGAGTCCATATCGACGGGATGGTTTGGCACCTCGATGTCGGCTCGTCGCATCCTGGGGCTGGAGTCGGTCCCAAGGGTTGGGCTGTTCGCCCATTAAAGCGGTACGCGAGCTGGGTTTAGAACGTCGTGAGACAGTTCGGTCCCTATCCGCTGTGCGCGTAGGAGTCTTGAGAAGGGCTGTCCCTAGTACGAGAGGACCGGGACGGACGAACCTCTGGTGTGCCAGTTGTTCTGCCAAGGGCATGGCTGGTTGGCTACGTTCGGGAGGGATAACCGCTGAAAGCATCTAAGCGGGAAGCCTGCTTCGAGATGAGGACTCCCACCTCCTAGAGAGGGTAAGGCTCCCAGTAGACGACTGGGTTGATAGGCCGGATATGGAAGCACGGTAACGTGTGGAGTTGACCGGTACTAATAGGCCGAGGGCTTGTCCTCAGTTGCTCGCGTCCACTGTGTTGGTTCTGAAACCACGAACAACCCCATGTGCCACACATGGTGCGGTTGAATGTTTCATAGTGTTTCGGTGGTCATAGCGTAGGGGAAACGCCCGGTTACATTCCGAACCCGGAAGCTAAGCCTTACAGCGCCGATGGTACTGCAGGGGGGACCCTGTGGGAGAGTAGGACGCCGCCGAACAATTCTTATAGAGAGAGCCCCCGTGCCATTCGGCACGGGGGCTTTCTGCGTTTCACGGCCTCGCCAGTCACGTTTCATACGCGCGGATCACCGCCTGGACCCGGTCCGGTCTCGGAGGGACGGCGGCCCTAATTCGTTGGGAGGCCGTGGTACCCCGGTACTACCGTGGCCGCATGAGCTACAAGGTCCGTTCCCTGCGCGTCGACGAGTGGCCCCTGGCCAAGGCCCTGCGGCTGGAGGCACTGCGGGACCCCGTGGCGCCCATCGCCTTCATGGAGACGTACGAGTCCGCCGTCGCGCGGCCGGACTCCTTCTGGCGGGAGCGGGCCGAGGGGGGCGCCGAAGGGGCGTCGGGGGCGCAGCAGATCATCGCCGAGGGGCCGGACGGGGAGTGGGTCGGCACGGTCACGGTGCTGATGGAGGAGGCCGGGACCACGGACTGGGCCGGGATGCCCGTCGAGCGGCTCCAGGGGCATCTGGTCGGGGTGTACGTGCAGCCGGGGCACCGGGGGATCGGGCTCACGGAGGTGCTCTTCGACGCCGGTCTGGAGTGGGCGTGGTCGCGGGGCGCCGAGCGGGTGCGGCTGCTCGTGCACGAGGACAACGCGCGGGCGCTGCGGGCCTACCGGAAGGCCGGGTTCACCGAGACCGGGGTGACCATGACGCTGGGTCCCGACAAGGATGAGCGGGAGCTCGAACTGGCCGTGCAGCGCCCGGAGTCAGACCGGTAGTTCCGCGTGCGGCCAGCGGGTGCGGGCCTGTTCGCGGGAGCGCAGGAGGGCCACCGTGGGCATGCCGCGCTCGGGCCCGGCGGTGAGCAGCTCCGGGAGCTGGGGGAGAGGGGCCACCGCCGCCACGTCGTCCAGGACGAGGGTGAGTGGTGGGTCGAGCCGACCGGAGGATGACCGTTCGGCCATGCGCCGGCCGTGCTCGACCACGTGCGAGACGAGCGCCGTGAGCAGAGGCATGGCGCCCGGACCGGTGCGCGGATCCTCGATGGATTCGCCCACGACGTAAAGCGTTCCCCCTTCGTGGATGAAGGAATCCAAGGCGAGGGCATCACTTCGGTGCGGATTGCAGGCTTCCCGGACGTTGACCGTGGAGAGGGCCGCCAGCGCACGCGCCGTCAGCTGCTGAGCCATGTCCCGGCGTTCGGGGTGCGCGGTGAGGGCCGCCTCGAGTTCGCCCGCCGAGCCCGACGCCGCCTTGGGATGGGTGCGCAGGACCCGTACGGCGTCCTGCACCTGGAGGCCCTGTGCCCAGCGGTGCACGTGGCGGACGGCGCGGCCGTCGACGGCGGCCGCGTGCAGGTAGCTGCGGAGCAGCAGTTCGGCGGTGTCGCCGAGCTGCTGGTCGAGCCGTGAGGTGGGACGGACGGGGGCGAGGAGGGCCGCCGCGCGGGCGGTCGCCGTGTCCTTGTCCTCGCAGCCGGCGGTGGGCGACCAGTGGAGGCGGGCCGGGGTGTCGCAGAGGTGCGTCGGGTCGTAGAGGTGGGCGGGACCGAGTTTGGCGCGGGCGTCCTTGGTGTCGTACCAGAGGGTCGGGTTGGACGTGAGGACGAGGGCGGGGCCCTCGGCGTCGCGTACGGCCTGCGCGGCGGTGGTGTGGCGGGTGGCCGGGGGGCCGTAGTGGAGGCCGGGGGTGGCCGTGGTCCCCTCCACGGCGGGCCGAGGGGCCGGTTCGGCGGGCCTCGGGGCGGGGACGTCGTACGCCGGCGCAGGCTCCGGCCGTTGTTCGAGCGCGGGCTCCGGCTGCTGTTCACGCATAGGCTCCGGCCGCGGCCCGGGCGACGGTTCCGGCATCGGTTCCGGCCCCGGCATCGGCTTGGGAGGCGTCGGCGCCTCCGCCGTCCGTTCCTCCGCGCGGCGGCGCGCCCGTACCGCCCGCCAGCGGGCCACCGTGCCGAGGACGAACACGGTGAGGACCACCAGGATCATCAGCTGGCCGATGAGCAGGCCCCAGAACAGGCCGTAGCCCGACAGGTCGCCGGGCGGGGCGTCGGGCCAGGCGCCGGGGATGTCGTGCGGTTCGGCGATCAGGTGGCGCACGGCCAGCGGGGTGCGGGTGAAGGAGAGGCCGGACGGCCAGTGGCCGTGGGCGAAGAGGCCCGCGAGGCCGGTGGCCGTCCACACCATCGCCGTCATGCCGAGGAGGAACGCGAGCACCCCGACCAGCAGTCCGTCCGGGATGCCGCCGCTTCGGCCGCCGTCGTGCCCGCGTCGCTCGTCCGGTCTCACGCGTCCCCCTCCCGCCGTTCCTACGCCACCGTCGACTCGGAGTCCCCGACGTGCTGCTCCACGAAGGCCGCCGCCCGCTCCTCCGCCTCCAGCTCGGCGGCGCGCAGGGCGTCGTCGGTGAGGTCGGCGGACGACTCGGTCATCGCGCGGTCGGTGAAGACCAGCGGGCGTTCCGTCTCCGTGACCAGGTGTTTGACCACCTGGACGTTGCCGTTGACGTCCCAGACGGCGATGCCCGGGGTGAGCGTCGGGATGATCTCCACGGCCCACCGGGGCAGGCCGAGCACCCGGCCCGTGGCCCGCGCCTCGTCCGCCTTCTGGGCGTAGATGGTGCGGGTGGACGCCATCTTCAGGATCGCCGCGGCCTCCTTCGCCGCCGCTCCGTCGACCACGTCGGACAGGTGGTGGACGACCGCGACGAAGGACAGGCCGAGGCGCCGGCCGAACTTCAGCAGCCGCTGGAAGAGCTGCGCCACGAACGGGCTGTTGATGATGTGCCAGGCCTCCTCGACCAGGAAGATCCGCTTCTTCCGGTCGGGGCGGATCCAGGTGTGCTCCAGCCACACGCCGACGATGGCCATGAGGATCGGCATGGCGATGGAGTTGCGGTCGATGTGGGACAGGTCGAAGACGATGAGGGGGGCGTCCAGGTCGATGCCGACGGTCGTCGGGCCGTCGAACATGCCGCGCAGGTCACCGTCGACCAGGCGGTCGAGGACCAGGGCGACGTCCAGGCCCCACGCCCGGACGTCGTCTATGGCGACGTTCATCGCCTCCGCCGACTCCGGTTCGGGGTGGCGGAGCTGGTCGACGATGTCGGACAGCACCGGCTGGCGTTCGACGATGGTCTCGTTGACGTAGGCGTGCGCGACCTTCAGGGCGAAGCCGGAGCGCTCGTCGAGGCCGTGCCCCATGGCGACCTCGATGATGGTGCGCAGCAGGGCGAGCTGGCCCGTGGTGGTGATCGCCGGGTCGAGCGGGTTGAGGCGGATGCCCTGGTCGAGCGCGGCCATCGGGTCCAGGCGGATGGGGGTTATGCCCAGCTCCTGGGCGATGAGGTTCCACTCGCCGGCGCCGTCCTCGCCCTGCGCGTCCAGGACGACGACCTGGCGGTCGCGGAAGCGGAGCTGGCGCAGGACGTACGTCTTCTCCAGCGCCGACTTGCCGTTGCCGGACTCGCCGAGGACCAGCCAGTGGGGGGCCGGGAGCTGCTGGCCGTAGAGCTGGAAGGGGTCGTAGATGTAGCCCTTCCCGGAGTAGACCTCGCGGCCGATGATGACGCCGGAGTCGCCGAGGCCGGGCGCGGCGGTCGGCAGGTACACCGCCTGCGCCTGGCCCGTGGACGTGCGCACCGGCAGCCGGGTCGTCTCGACCTTCCCGAACAGGAAGGACGTGAAGGCGTCGGTGACGACGGACAGCGGATCCCGCATCTTCAGCTCAGCCCCTACCTACGAATGCCGGTGGCGAACGGGAGAGTGTTCACGAACGCGCGGTGGTGCTCGCGGTCGCACCACTCCAGCTTCAGGTACGACTTTCCGGCCGAGGCCCGTATCGTCCGCTTGTCGCGGGCCAGGGCCTCGGGTGTGCGGGAGGAGACGGTGATGTAGCCGACCAGGTTGACGCCCGCGGCGCCGCTGGCGAGGTCCTCGCCGCGCTGGTCGAGACGGCTGTGCGCGGCGACGTCGCGCGGGTCGACGGTGCGGTTCATCTTGGCGGCGCGGGACGCCTCCGCCGCGTCGTTGGTCTTCTCGGTCAGCATGCGCTCGATGGCGACCTCGGTGGGTTCGAGGTCCATCGTGACGGCGACCGTGCGGATCACGTCCGGGGTGTGGACGAGCAGCGGCGCGAGGAAGTTCACGCCGACCGGGGTCATCGGCCACTCCTTCACCCAGGCCGTGGCGTGGCACCAGGGGGCGCGGGTGGTGGACTCGCGGGTCTTGGCCTGGAGGTACGTGGGCTCGGTGGCGTCCAGCTCGGCCGGCCAGGCGTTGCGCCGGGACATCGCCTGGATGTGGTCGATCGGGTGGTCCGGGTCGTACATGGAGTGGATCAGCGAGGACAGCCTGCTCTGGCCGAGCGGCTGGCGTACGCGGATGTCGGCCTCCTGGAGCCGGGAGCAGATGTCGGTGAGCTCGCGGGCCATGACGACGGCGAGGCCCGCGTCACGGTCGACGCGGCCGCCGCCCTGGCTGCGCATGGCGCGGGCCATGGCGTTGGCCTCGGCGGCCAGCTCCCGGGTGTAGTGCATGCAGGCGACCAGGTACGCGCGGTGCTGCTCGCTGCTGGTCGACACCATCGACTGGAGCTGGTCGTACGACTGCTGGAGCCAGGCGGGCGCCCTGTCGTCGCCGCGGACGGAGACGTCCTTGGCGTGGGCGTCGGGGTCGGCGGGGAGGGTGCGGGCGAGCATCTGGATGCGGGTGACGAAGCCGTCGCCGTTCGCCACGTGCTTGAGCAGCGTGCCGAAGCGGTCGACGAGGGCCTCCTGGTCCTCGGAGTCGCGCAGGCCGACGCCGGGGCCCTCGATCTCGATGGCGGCGGTGACGGTCTTGCGGTCCGCGTGCAGCAGCACGGCGATCTCGTCCGGGCCGAACGGCGCGGACAGCCAGGTGATGCGGCCGATGCCGGGCGGCGGGCCGACCTCCACCTCGCGGCCGTCCAGCCGCGTGCCGGCCTCGATGACGCCGGAGCGGTAGGCGGCGCCGCGCCGCAGGGTGCGCTTGTAACTGCGGTTGATCTCGAACCACTTGTAGAACGTGCGGTGCTTGTACGGCACGTACACGGCGGCCAGGGCGAGCATCGGCAGGCCCGCCAGCAGCACGATCCGCACGGACAGGACGGGGACGAGGAGCCCGCACATCATGCCGAGGAACGCGCCGATGACGATGAGCGCGATCTCACCGGTCTCGCGATTGCGGCCGACGATCGCGTTCGGCCGGGCGCGGCCGATCAGATACGTACGGCGGGGCGTGACCGTGGGGGACAGATGGGACTCGGTCGTCAACGCCCTTCACCTCCCGTGCGGTTGTTGCTGCTGTTGCGGGTGCCGGCGTGCGGGGTGTTCACCGGGCTGCCCGTCCGGGGCGGGGGCGCGGCGGCGGATCCGGCGCCGCCCGAGGGGCGGGAGCTGTGCGCGGCGACTCCCCCGGACGCGGGGTTGGACGGGCGGGGCGCGGAGGACTGGCCGCCCCCGCCGCCGTGGTTGTCGGCGCGGGTGCTGTGGGTCTTGATGCCCTGCGCGACCAGGGTGGCCGGGGAGCTGATGACGGCGGCGGCCTTGCCCTCGGCGCCCTGCATGAGGCGGTTGTTGCGCGAGCCGGCGATCTCGTCGCCGAAGCCGGGGACGAAGCGGTAGATCATCGCCGAGGCGAAGATGGCGAGCAGGATGATCGCCAGTCCGGAGACGACGGCGGAGAAGGCGTCCGGGCCGTCGTCGGCGGAGAGCGCGCCGGCCAGGCCGAGCACGATCACGATGACCGGCTTCACCATGATCACGGCGATCATGATGCCCGCCCAGCGGCGGACGTGGCCCCACAGGTTCTTGTCGACCAGGCCCGCGTAGACGACGGTGCCGAGGAGGGCGCCGACGTAGAGCAGGGCGGCGCGGATGACCAGCTCCAGCCAGAGGATGCCGGCGGCGAGGATGGAGACCAGGGAGACGACGATCAGCATGATCGGGCCGCCGCCGATGTCGTCGCCCTTCTCCAGCGCGCCGGAGAACGTCCCGAAGAACGTGTCCGTCTGGTCGCCGGTCGCCTTCGCCAGCACGTCGGTGACGCCGTCGGTCGCGGAGACGACGGTGTACAGGATCAGCGGGGTGAAGGCGGAGGCGAGGACGGTCAGCCAGAGGAAGCCGATCGCCTCGGACAGGGCGGTGGTCAGCGGCACGCCGCGGACTGCCCGCTTGGCCACCGCCAGCAGCCAGAGGAGGAGCGTGAGGATCGTCGACGCGGCGAAGACGACGGCGTACTGCTGGAGGAAGGTGTCGTTGGTGAAGTCCACCTTCGCGGTGCTCTCGACGGCGGCGCTGAGCTGTTTGACCGTCCAGGACGCGGCGTCGGCGCAGCCGCGGGCGAGGGAGGAGAGGGGGTCGAGGGCGGAGGTGGGGTCGCTGAAGGTGGAGCGGCCACCGCCTCCTCCGGAGGAGCCGCCTTCACCGCGTTCGCAGTAGTCCTTGGCGGGGCCGCGGATGAGATCGCAGGGGTCGCTGCTACCGGTGGGTTCCGGTGATGGGTCGGCGACTGCCCGGCCGGCGAACAGGACTGCGACGCCCTGTACCGCCGCGACGGCCGTCGTGAGCTTGAGGAAGCGGTGGCTAGCGCGCATACGTGAACCCTCCGTACTCCTCGACAGCCTTCGTCATGTCGTCGGCGGTGGAGGCCTTCTGGTCGCGCCCGACCGGGACTGGTCCGTCCTTCTGCTGGAAGTCGACGACCTTCCAGTCGTTGTCGATCCACTGCAGCTGGTAGGTGGTGGTGTACCAGCTCTCGGTGACCGGGTTGGTGGATCCCTCCCCGGACAGGCCGAACAGCGAGGTGTACCAGACCTCGACGGTGGCTTCGTTCGCGCTGAATGCCGTCGCCTTGGTGCCCACCGGGACGACCCGGGAGACGAAGGTCTGTCCGGCGGGCGCCTTGCCGCTCTTGTCGAGGCCGATGTTGGCGAGGAACTCCTGGTTCGAGTAGGCCGCGTCAAGGTCGCCTTGGCGTGCAGCGGCGACATCGGGCGTGAAGACCGCCGTCACGATGTCGCGTCGCTGCTCCTTGTCGAACATCTCGGCGGAACCGAGTACTACGGAGTAGTTGGCCGCCGCGCTCTCCGCCCCCTGTCTGTCATGGGCGAAGCCCGACGCGACGGGCTTTTCGCCCGTCGGGGCCGTCGCCGCCGCCTTCGGGGAGTCGCCGCCCTCCTCCGCGTCGGAATCCCCGCCTCCACGGTTCGCGAAGGCGATCGCCGCGATGAGGAGGACCACCACGCCGACGACCGTGACCAGGCTGCGTGACGACGACCGGCCGTTTCTGCGCGCGCCGCCGTACGGGTCGCCGCCCGCCTCCGGCAGGCGGGTGCGGGTCCGGCCCGTGTCGTCTCCGAGACTCATGCCGCGTACGCCCCCTCAGCGTCGTGCGGGAACACCTCGTACTCCGTGTACTCCACGTACGACGGTAGCCGTACCGGCCGCCGCTCGGGCGTGGTGTGGTGACTGGACATCAGGGAAACGCAACCTCAGCCGGTGGGCACGACGGGCGGGTGGGATGGAGGGGGCCGGGCGTGCCCGGTCGGGACCGATGGTGCGGGATCAGACGGCCATGCCGTACACGATGGTGAACAGGGTGCCGAGCGAACCGATGATGAAGACGCCCGTGAGCCCCGCGATGATGAGGCCCTTGCCCTGTTCGGCGCTGAACGTGTCCCTCAACGCGGTGGCGCCGATGCGCTGTTTGGCCGCCCCCCAGATGGCGATGCCGAGGCAGATGAGGATGGCGACGGCCATGACCACTTCGATCATCACCTTGGCCTCGTTGCCCAGGCTGCCGAAGGGGCCCCAGTCCGGAGCGATCCCGCCGATGATGGTGTTGATGTCTCCCTCGTCGGCCGCAAAGAGCATGTAAGTCACCGCCCCTGTATGGGTAGTTCCGCATCCTCTGCGGGGGTGCAGAGGTCAGGCCTCATTGTCGCCGACGATGACGCCGTCGTATGTCGACTTGACGTCATCTGTTGGCAGGTTTCGTGGGAATAGCTTGCCACCGGCGCGCGCCGGACTTCGGGAGGGGCGCGCTCCGAAGGGTGAAGAGTCGTATCGTCACTCTGTGTATCACGCTGCGTAACGCCGGGCAATGAAGCGGGGCTCGTTCCCGGTGGCGCGGACCGTGCATGTCGTCGTATCTGATCACTCCCGTTCGGCCGTCGCGCCTTTACACTGTCGGGCGTCGGTGGACTGCCGGACGGTGAGGGGTGGTTGACGGTGCGTAAGGTGTGGGTCGGTGCGACTCTTGCCGTCGGATCCGCGCTCGCCTTCGTGATGCTGCTCGTCGTCGGGGTGTACGTCGTCGCCGGGAACCTGGTGAACGGGGTGGGTGGCGGCGCCGCCAAGACCTTGGCCAAGGGCAGTGTGCCGGCGGCCTATCAGCAGCTCGTCTCCCGCTGGGGCAATCTCTGTCCCGCCATCAACCCTGCGTTGCTCGCCGCGCAGCTCTACCAGGAGAGCGGGTTCAACCCGCGGGCGCAGAGCCATGCCGCCGCGCAGGGCATCGCGCAGTTCATCCCCGGCACCTGGGCCACTCACGGGATCGACGGGGACGGGGACGGGGACCGTGACGTGTGGGACCCGGCGGACGCGATCCCGTCCGCGGCGACCTACGACTGCACGCTCGCGTCCTACGTGAAGGACGTCGGCGGGGATCTGACCGAAAACATGCTCGCCTCGTACAACGCGGGGGCGTACGCGGTCATCAAGTACGGGGGTGTGCCTCCGTACAAGGAGACGCAGAACTACGTGAAGCGCATCCGTGAGCTGGAGAAGAGCTTCGCGGCGCCCGTGGGGCGGGTGGATCCCTCGCGGCAGGCGGCCGGGGCGATCGCCTTCGCGCAGAAGAAGCTCGGCACTCCCTATCTCTGGGGCGGCAACGGCACCGCTGACCAGGGAGGACGCTTCGACTGCTCGGGGCTGACGAAGGCCGCGTACGAGAGTGTGGGCATCACGCTGCCGCGTGTGGCGAACGACCAGTACAACGCGGGTCCGCATCCGGACCGGGACGAGTTGCTGCCGGGTGATCTGGTGTTCTTCTCGGACGACCTGACCGATTCGCGGGCCATCCGGCATGTGGGCATTTATGTCGGCGGCGGGTACATGATCGACGCGCCGCGCACCGGTGCGGTGATCCGATTCGACCCGATCGACACTCCTGACTACTTTGGTGCCACCCGGGTCACGGAAGATGGCGCGAAAGCGCTCCCCACGACGGTGTGAGCGGAGCGACAAACGCCCCCCTGAGCTGCGAAGACGCATCTCTCTTCGATAACGTCTGCGTGATCTTTCGGTGGAGTGTGGAACGTATCGACGGGGACCGTGCGTTCCTGTTCTCGTAGCCGAGCGGACGAGCGGATCTACAGACCACGGGGGTGGCAGACACGGCACGCGTCCGCGTGCCGGACGACATGACGAAGGGGCCGCAGCACCATGGCTGGACTCGCCGATTCCGGGTCGAACCCCGACGTCGACCTGCTCTACGACATCAACGGCCTCGCGAAGGCCGCCCCGCCGTGGTTCGACCACGTCATGGAGTTCGTCGGTGAGTACGGGGTGCTCTTCGGCCTTCTCGCGATGGTGCTGTGGTGCTGGTGGGGCGTGCGCAAGCGCGGCGGACCTGACGCTGCGTCATCGGTGGCGGCCCTGGTGTGGGCCCCGCTCGCGGCGGGCGTCGCGGTCCTGGTGAACGTGCCGATCCGCGGCTTCGTCGAGCGGCCACGGCCGTTCAACGACCACGAGGGGCTCGAGGTGCTCGTCGACGGCAAGGACGACTTCTCGTTCGTGAGCGACCACGCGACGCTCTGCATGGCACTGGCGGTGGGGCTGTTCCTGGCCAACCGGCGGTTCGGCCTGGTCGCGCTGGTGCTGGGCCTGCTCGGCGGTTTCATCCGTGTCTACATGGGCGTGCACTACCCGACGGACGTGGTGGGCGGACTGGCGCTGGGCACCGCGGTCGCGCTGCTGCTGTCGCCGCTCGCCATGGCGCTGCTGACGCCGCTGGCGCGGGCGGTGGAGCGGTCGCCGAAGGCCGGCTGGCTGGTCGCCGCCCGGCCGCAGGGCCAGCGGCGGAGGGTGGCCGAGCGCAGCCGGGGCCGGGCCGCGGGCACCGGCCCCGAGGAGCGGGACCTGGCGGCCTGACGACGTCGCACGAGGGCCCGTGACCTTCGTCCCTCTGCGGGGCGGGCGGTTACGGGCCCTTCGTGTGTCCGGCGCCCTCAGAGGGCCTGTGGGTGGGTGAAGACGCCGTCCGGGTCGTAGCGCCGCTTGAGGCGGGACAGGCGCGGGGCGGCGTCGCCGTAGTAGGCGCGGCGCCAGTCGGCGAGGGCGGGGTCGGTGTAGTTCTGGTAGGCGGCGCCGGACGCGTGGGGGCGCAGCGCCTGGTGAGTGGCCGTCAGCCACTCCCGGACCGTCGCGCCGTCGGAGTGGTCGGGGTGCCAGGACGCGAGGTACTGGGCGAGCACGCGGGAGCGGCGGTGCACGAACGCCGTCGCGGCGGGCGCGACCCGGTTGACGGCGCCGCCGAGGGCGGTGAGCGCGATGCTCGCCGAGCCGCCGCGGGCCGCCCGTGTCCGCTCCAGCAGGGTGTCGATCCCGGCGGCGTCGAGGGGCCGGTCGTAGAAGTCGGAGCGTGCCGCGTACGTCTCGCGGGACAGGGCGCCCTCGGGGCTGCGGCCGGGCGTCCCGCCGGGCAGGCCGCACCGGTCGTCGGCGAACGAGGTGCAGCCCGCGTACAGCTCCATCGACTCCTGGTACGAGCGGCGGCGCAGCAGGACGCTGCTCTCGGAGGCGCCGACGCGGTCGGCGAGCCGGTCGACGGCGTTCTGCAGCTCGCCGTAGGTGCCGAGGGAGAAGACGGTGACGGAGACGGAGGGGCCGGCGCCGGTGTTCTCCAGGTGGAGCGCGGACCAGATCTCGTCGGGCTGGCCGGGACCCCACTCCTGCCAGGCCGCGACCACGGCGGCCGCCCGCTCCCACGGCCAGGTGAGGTGGCCGGTGACGCTCCGGGGCGCGGGGTGGGTGCGGAAGCGGAACTCGGTGACGACGCCGAACTGGGCGTTCCCCGCGCCGCGCAGCGCCCAGAACAGGTCCGGGTGCTGGGAGTCGGATGCGGTGAGCCGGCTGCCGTCGGCGGTGACCAGGGTGACCTCGGTGAGGCTGTCGCAGGTCAGGCCGTAGGCGCGGGAGGTGACGCCGTGTCCGCCGCCGAGGGTGAGGCCGGAGATGCCGACGGTGGGGCAGGAGCCGCCGGGGACGGTGACCCCGCGGGCGGTGAGGGCGCGGTAGACGTCGATCAGCCGGGCGCCGGCGCCGACGACGGCCGTGTCGCCCTCGACGCGTATGCCGGCCATGGCGGACACGTCGACGATCAGCCGGCCGTCGCCGGAGGACCAGCCCGCGTAGGAGTGGCCGCCGCTCCGCACGGCGAGCGGGACGGCGTGCTCGCGGGCGTGGGTGAGGGCGGTGCGGATGTCGTCGGCGTGCCGGACGTAGGCGACGGCGGCGGGCCTGAGGGTGTCGAAGCGCGTGTTGTAGAGGCGGTGCGCGGTGGTCCAGTCGGCGTCGCCGGGGCGCACCAGGCGGCCGTCGAGGTGTCCGGCCAGGGCGGTCCAGTCGGCTGGCGTCGCGGGGCGTGGGGTGCGGGAGGGCGTGGGTGAGGACGGGGCGCGCGAGGCGGGCGGCGCGGTCCGGGGCTCGGAGGACGTGCACGCGGAGGCGGTGAGCGCGGCGGCGGCGCCGGCGACGAAGGTGCGGCGGTTCACGGGCGGCCTTCCGGACGTCGGGTGGGGGGACGGCCTGTCACGGCACCGGGGGCGGCGGTCCCTGGGCGGGCGCTCCGTGGGGGACCCGGGCGGTCCGTCGTCGGACCCGGTGCCGGCCCATTCTCGGCACCTGCCGGGCCCGCGTCACTCCCCCGTGTGGTTTTCGGCGTCCCTGCGGGCCAGGCTCCTGGCTCTGCGGGCCGGGCCGCGCCATCCGCAGGTGCAGCGGGCCGTGCAGAAGGGCCCCTGCTCGGTGGTGGTCGTGAGGTGGCGCCGGGGCTCCGGCGCGTCGTCCTGGTGCGGCACGCCGCCCACGGTAACGCCCGCGGGGCCGCGTGACGGGGCCCCTGACCGGTCGTTAACGCCACTGACAGCGGCCCGTGTCGGACGGAGCGGGGGTAGGCAGGGATGGCGCGAGGGCGACAGCACAGGCGGACGCACGGCGTGACGGCCGTGGCCGGGGTCGTCTGCTGTCTCGGGCTCGGCGCCGCCGGGTGCGCGCGCAGCGACGCCGTCGCGCAGGGGCCGCCCGCCGGGGACCCGGTGCAGGTGCTGCGCACGGCCGCCGACGCGCTGGTGGAGGCCGGCAGCTCCCAGACGCGCACGTCGCTGGAGATAGCCACCGGAGGCACCCGGGTCACCATCCGGGGCGAGGGGGTCTACGACTACCGCAAGCGGCTCGGGCGGCTCGAGGTGCGGCTGCCGCAGGACCCCGCCGGCGCCGCCGGCCACCGGCCGATCACCGAACTCCTCGCCCCCGGCGCGCTGTACATGAAGAACCGGGGCGCCGGTGTGCCCGCCGACAAGTGGGTGCGGGTGGACACCGCGACGCTGTCCGACGGGAACCTGGTCACCGGCGGGGCGACCGATCCGTTCGCCGCGGCGGAGGTGCTGCGCGGGACGAGTTCGGCGGCGTTCGTCGGGCGGACCGAGGTGGCGGGGGCGCGGGTGCGGCACTACCGGGGCACCGCCGACCTGGAGGCGGCCTCGCAGGCGGCGTCGGAGGTCAACCGGGGGCCGCTGGGCGCGGCGGCGAAAGGGTTCGCCACCGCGCGGGTGCCGTTCGACGTGTACCTCGACGACGAGGGGCGGATCCGCAAGATCCGGCACCGGTTCAGCTTCGTGAACGGCGAGCGGCAGGAGCCGGTCGCGGTCGCCTCCACCACCCTGCTGTACGACTTCGGCGCCCCCGCCGACGTGCGGCTTCCGGAGGACGAGGACATCTACGCCGGGCGGATCGCCCAGGAGTGAGTCTCGTCGGCGGGGCGGGACGGGCCCGTGGTGGCCGGGCCGAACTAGCCCTTCCGTGCCATGCGCGGTCCGTAGGGCGCTCCCTACTCTAGGAAGTCGGTGACGACAGAGTGAGGTGAGGCGCGTGGCTCCGCTCGGGAGGGGGACGGTTCCGGTCCAGGATCACGTGGCGCTCGCCGAGATCGAGCTGTGCGGCGAGCTGATCATCGCCGCGTCCAACGCCGAGGACCGGCTGAGCCTGGAGAGCATCGACGAGGTGCTGCGGGTGGCCGAGGCGCGGACGGACACCGCCGGATCCTGAGGGCCCCGGCCCCCGGTGGGCCGGTCAGGTCCGCAGCATGCGGGCGATGGCCTGCGTGGCTTCCTTGACCTTCGCGTCGATCTCGTCGCCGCCCTTGACGGCCGCGTCCGCGACGCAGTGGCGCAGGTGCTCCTCCAGCAGCTGCAGTGCGAACGACTGCAGCGCCTTCGTGGAGGCGGACACCTGGGTGAGTATGTCGATGCAGTAGACGTCCTCGTCGACCATCCGCTGCAGTCCGCGGATCTGGCCCTCGATGCGGCGCAGCCGCTTGAGGTGCTCCTGCTTCTGGTGGTGGTAGCCGTGGATCCCGCGGTCGTGATCGGTCACGATGTCCGTTACGTCCGTCACATCCGCAGTTCCCGGGGCGCCCGCGGCGGGCGCGGTGTCCACGGCGCCGTCCGCGTCCGGCGAGGAGGGCGCGTGCGCGCCGGTTCCGGTGGTGGTCATCGCGTCCTCCTGGTGTCCTGATGGGCGCTATATACCCCTGGTGGGTATATGTTACCGAACTTCGCCGGTCCGTGGAGGGCCGGTCCGCGCCGCCCGCCGGATCCCGCGAGCCGCACCTGCCGCCCCCGTACTCATCACTCTGCCTGATGGGCGACACTGGGGGGCGGCCGTTATTGGTGGCCGGATGATGCGCCTAGCATCAGCCTGACCGAAACCGACGCATACCGAGGACCCCACGTGCGCTTTCGTCTGACCCCCAGGGAGACGAGCTTCTACGACATGTTCGCCGCGTCCGCGGACAACATCGTCACGGGCTCCAAGCTCCTGATGGAACTGCTCGGGGCGGACACCTCCGCCCGGGCCGAGATCGCAGAGCGTATGCGGGCCGCGGAACACGCCGGTGACGACGCCACGCACGCGATCTTCCACCAGCTGAACTCCTCGTTCATCACGCCGTTCGACCGCGAGGACATCTACAACCTGGCGTCCTCCCTCGACGACATCATGGACTTCATGGAGGAGGCCGTCGACCTGGTCGTCCTCTACAACGTCGAGGAACTGCCCAAGGGTGTCGAGCAGCAGATCGAGGTCCTCGCGCGGGCAGCGGAGCTCACCGCGGAGGCCATGCCACACCTGCGCACCATGGACAACCTCACCGAGTACTGGATCGAGGTCAACCGGCTGGAGAACCAGGCCGACCAGATCCACCGCAAGCTCCTCGCCCACCTCTTCAACGGCAAGTACGACGCGATCGAGGTGCTGAAGCTCAAGCAGATCGTGGACGTGCTGGAGGAGGCGGCGGACGCCTTCGAGCACGTCGCGAACACGGTGGAGACCATCGCGGTCAAGGAGTCCTGAGCCTTTCATGGACACCTTCGCTCTGATCCTGACCATCGGGGTCGCGCTCTTCTTCACCTACACCAACGGTTTCCACGACTCGGCGAACGCCATCGCCACGTCCGTCTCCACCCGGGCGCTGACGCCCCGCGCGGCGCTCGCCATGGCGGCCGTGATGAACCTGGCCGGCGCCTTCCTGGGGTCCGGGGTCGCCAAGACCGTCAGTGAGGGGCTGATCGAGACGCCCGAAGGGTCGACGGGGATGGGGATCCTCTTCGCGGCCCTGATCGGCGCCATCGCATGGAACCTGATCACCTGGTACTTCGGTCTGCCCTCCTCGTCGTCCCACGCCCTGTTCGGCGGCATGGTCGGCGCCGCGCTGGCCGGCGGGACGACGGTGTACTGGCACGGCGTCGTCGACAAGATCGTCATCCCGATGTTCGTGTCGCCGGTGATCGGCCTGATCGCCGGTTACCTGGTGATGACGGCGATCATGTGGATGTTCCGGCGGGCCAACCCGCACAAGGCCAAGCGCGGCTTCCGGATCGCCCAGACGGTCTCCGCGGCCGGCATGGCCCTCGGCCACGGCCTCCAGGACGCCCAGAAGACGATGGGCATCGTGGTGATGGCCCTGGTCATCGCCGACGTCGAGGACTACGGCGACCCGATCCCAGTGTGGGTGAAGATCGCCTGCGCGCTGATGCTGTCGCTCGGCACCTACGCGGGCGGCTGGCGCATCATGCGCACCCTCGGCCGGAAGATCATCGAGCTGGACCCGCCGCAGGGCTTCGCCGCCGAGACCACCGGCGCGTCGATCATGTTCGGCTCGGCCTTCATCTTCCACGCCCCGATCTCCACCACCCACGTGATCACCTCCGCGATCATGGGCGTGGGCGCCACCAAGCGCGTCAACGCCGTGCGCTGGGGCGTCGCCAAGAACATCGTCCTCGGCTGGTTCATCACCATGCCGGCCGCCGCCCTGGTGGCCGCGGCCTGCTTCGGACTGGTGCATCTGATCGCGCTGTAGACCCGCGCGCCGGCACGTACGTGGAAGGGCCCGCCCCCGTCGAACGGGGGCGGGCCCTTCGTGCCTCGCGGCGGCACCGCCATGCAGCGTCGCGAGGAGCCGGGTCAGCCGAAGCGGCCGGAGATGTAGTCCTCGGTGGCCTGGACCGACGGGTTGGAGAAGATCCGCTCCGTCTCGTCGATCTCGATGAGCTTGCCGGGCTTGCCGACGGCCGCCAGGTTGAAGAACGCCGTGCGGTCCGAGACGCGCGCCGCCTGCTGCATGTTGTGCGTCACGATGACGATCGTGAAGCGCTCCTTCAGCTCGCCGATCAGGTCCTCGATGGCGAGGGTGGAGATCGGGTCCAGGGCGGAGCAGGGCTCGTCCATCAGCAGCACGTTCGGCTCGACCGCGATGGCCCGCGCGATGCACAGACGCTGCTGCTGGCCGCCGGAGAGGCCCGAGCCGGGCTTGTTCAGCCGGTCCTTGACCTCGTTCCACAGGTTGGCGCCCCGCAGGGACCTCTCGACGACGTCGTCCAGCTGGGACTTCTTGTACGTGCCGTTCAGGCGCAGCCCCGCCGCCACGTTGTCGTAGACGGACATCGTGGGGAACGGGTTCGGGCGCTGGAAGACCATGCCGACCTCGCGCCGCACGGCCACCGGGTCGATGCCCGCGCCGTACAGGTTCTCGTCGTCCAGCATGACCTTGCCGTCGACCCGGCCGCCCGGGGTCACCTCGTGCATGCGGTTGAGGGTGCGCAGGAAGGTCGACTTCCCGCAGCCGGAGGGGCCGATGAAGGCCGTCACGGAGCGGGGCTCGACGGTCATCGAGATGTCCTCGATGGCCAGGAAGGATCCGTAGTAGGCGTTGAGGCCGCTGACGTCGATGCGCTTGGCCATGGGTATCACTGCTTCTTTCGGGTCGCCGACGACTGTGTGGGGGAGCCGGTCAGCGACCGGTCTTCGGGGCCTTCCAGCGGGCGATGCCGCGGGCCACCAGGTTGAGGATCATGATGAACGCGATGAGCGTCAGGGCCGCCGCCCAGGCACGGTCGTACGCCGCCTCGGAGCCGTTGGTGTACTGGAGGTAGATGTACATCGGCAGGGAGGCCTGCGGGTCCTGGAACGGGTTGGCGTTGATGAAGTTCGTGCCCCACACCAGGAGCAGCACGGGGGCCGTCTCGCCGGTGATGCGGGCGATCGCGAGCATCACGCCGGTGGTGATGCCGCCGACGGACGTCGGCAGGACCACCTTGAGGATGGTGCGCCACTTGGGCACGCCGAGGGCGAGGGACGCCTCGCGCAGCTCGTTGGGGACGAGCTTGAGCATCTCCTCCGTGGAGCGCACCACCACCGGGATCATCAGGATGGACAGCGCCATGGAGCCGGCGAAGCCGGAGTAGCCCATGCCGAGGATCAGGATCCACAGGCTGAGGACGAACAGGCCCGCGACGATGGACGGGATGCCCGTCATCACGTCGACGAAGAAGGTCACGGCCTTCGCCAGCCGGCCCCGGCCGTACTCGACGAGGTAGATGGCGGTGAGCACGCCGACCGGCACGGAGATCGCGGTGGCGAGGCCGACCTGCTCCAGCGTGCCCAGCAGGGCGTGGTAGATGCCGCCGCCCGGCTCGGTGTCGGCGACCACGCCCATGGAGTGGGTGAGGAAGTAGCCGTCGAGGACCTCGATGCCCCGCTTGACGGTCTCCCAGGTCAGCGACGCGAGCGGGATCACCGCCAGCAGGAACGCCACCCACACCAGGCTGGTCGCGGTGCGGTCCCGGGCCTGGCGGCGCCCCTCGACCTTGGCGGACACGGCGAACGAGCCGCCGACGAACAGCAGCGCCGCGATCAGCGCCCACTGGATGTCGCTGTGCAGCCCGGCCGCGGCGCTGATCCCGTACCCGAGGGCGGCGGAGGCGCCGGCGACGGCCCAGGGGAACCACTTCGGCAGGGTCGCCCCGCGCAGGGAGCCGGTCGGGCGGACGTCGTGGGTTGCGTGGGTCATGCGTTGGCCCCCGAGTACTCCTTGCGGCGGGCGATGATCAGCCGGGCCGCGCCGTTGACCAGCAGGGTGATGACGAACAGCACGAGACCGGAGGCGATCAGCGCGTCCCGGCCCATCTCGGTGGCCTCGTTGAACTTGCTGGCGATGTTCTGCGCGAAGGTGCCGCCGCCCGGGTCGAGCAGGCTGGCGTTGATCGTGAAGCTCGGGGAGAGCACCATGGCGACGGCCATCGTCTCGCCGAGGGCACGGCCGAGGCCCAGCATCGACGCGGAGATCACGCCGGAGCGGCCGAACGGCAGCACCGACATGCGGATGACCTCCCAGCGGGTCGCGCCGAGGGCCAGGGCGGCCTCCTCGTGCATCCGCGGGACCTGGCGGAAGACCTCACGGCTGACGTTGGTGATGATCGGCAGGATCATCACCGCCAGCAGGATGCCGACGGTGAACAGCGAGCGCGGGGCGCCGTCGTTCCACTCCAGGATCCCGGTCCAGCCGAGGTGGTCGTCGAGCCAGCCGTACAGGCCGTCCAGGTGCGGCACCAGGACGAGCGCGCCCCACAGGCCGTAGACGATGGACGGGACGGCGGCGAGCAGGTCGATCACGTAGCCGATGGGGCCGCCGAGGCGGCGCGGGGCGTAGTGCGTGATGAACAGGGCGATCGCGACGGCGACCGGCACGGCGATGACCATCGCGACGATCGACGACACCACGGTGCCGAAGGCCAGGACGGCGATGCCGAACTCCGGCGGGGAGCCGCTGGGGTTCCACTCGAAGCTGGTGAAGAAGTTGGCCTCGTCCTGGGATATCGCGAGCGAGGCCCGGTAGGTGAGGAAGGCCGCGATGGCGGCCATCAGGACCAGGACGAGGATGCCGGACCCCCGGGACAGCCCGAGGAAGATCCGGTCGCCGGGGCGGGTGACGCCGCGCGCGGCACGGGTGTCGGGGGGCGCGGCCGGGCCGGGTGCCGGCGGGGCCGCGGGTTTCTGCGTGGTGGTGTCCATCGGGTTCTCCGGTCTGCGGAGCCGCCGGGCCGGGAGGCTCCTTCGGAGCCGTCCGGAACCCTCGGGGCTCCTGTTGGCGGTGCACCGGACGGTGCGGCCCGCCCCGGGACCGGGTGCGGGCCGCACACTCGGGTCAGCTGAGGCTCGACACGGTCTCGCGGACCTTGGTGATGATCTCCTGCGGCATCGGGGCGTAGCCGGCCTCGGCCAGCTGTCCCTGACCCTCCTCGGAGGCCATGTAGTTCAGGAAGGACTTGGTGGCGGGCAGGGTGTCGGCCTTGTTGCCCTTGTCGCAGACGATCTCGTACGTCACCAGGACGATCGGGTACGCGCCTTCGGCGGACGGGGTGTAGTCCAGCTCGAGCGCGAGGTCCTTGCCGGTGCCGACCACCTTGGCGGCGCCGATGGCGGCGGTGGCGTTCTCGATGGTCGCCTTCACCGGCTCGGTGGCCTCGGTCTTGATGTCGACGGTCCTGACGCCGTCCGAGGCGTAGGACAGCTCGAAGTACGAGATGGCGCCGGAGGTCTGCTTCACCTGCTGGGCGACGCCGGAGGAGCCCTGCGCGGACTGGCCGCCCTCGGCCTCCCAGGACTTGCCCGGCTCGTACGTCCAGTCCTTGGGCGCGGCGGCCTTCAGGTACTTGGTGAAGTTGTCCGTGGTGCCGGACTCGTCGGAGCGGTGGAAGGCCTGGATCTTCAGGTCGGGCAGGTCGGCGCCGGAGTTGAGCTTGGCGATCGCCGGGTCGTTCCACTTGGTGATCTTGTTGTCGAAGATCTTCGCGAGGGTCGGGGCGTCCAGGGCGAGGGTGTCCACGCCGGGCACGTTGAAGCCGACCGCGATCGGGCCGCCGACCATGGGCAGGTCGATGCCCTGGCCGTCCGTGCACACCTTCTTCGACGCCTCGACCTCCTCCGGCTTCAGCGCGGAGTCCGAGCCGGCGAACGCGGTCTGGCCCTGCGTGAACGCGGTGATGCCGGCGCCCGAACCGGTCGGGTTGTAGTTGATCTGCACGTCCTTGCAGGCCGCGGTGTACTGCTTCACCCAGGCGTCGACGGCGTTCTTCTGGGCGGAGGAGCCGGACGCCTGGAGCTGGCCCTTGGCGTCGCCGCAGTCGATGTTCCCCGCCTGCGCGGTGGCCGAGGCGTCGCCGCCGTTGCTGTTGCCGGTGTCGTCGGAGCCGCACGCCGTGAGGGCCAGGGCGCCGGTGACGGCGAGAGCACCGAGAGCGAGGGCCCGCCGGTTCATGCGCTGAAGCTTCACTTGTGTTCCTTCCAGTGGCCGCCGTCCTGAATTCGGCGGCGTGCGAAGTGTGGTGAGGCGCGACGCCTCGTCCTGTAAGGGTGCGGGTACGGGCGATCCGCACCGCGTAAGGCCGAAATTAGGCAGAAGAGGTGAAGCCGCCGATGGGCGTACATGAACGAGGGGTGAACCCCTGAGGACGGTGCGGTGAGGCCGCGGCGCGGACGGTTTCAGGGGGCCGGGCGGAGGGTGGGGAGGAGGGCGTCCACCAGGCCCGCGTCCATGGGCGAGGTGAGGTGGCGGCGGGCCGCGTCCGGGGGCAGCCAGAGGATGCGGTCGACCTCGTCGTTCGGGGTGAACGTGCCGGAGACCGCCTCGGCCGCCCAGTAGCGGACCCGCTTGGGGCGGCCGTGCGCGAGATAGCGGGTGCTGGGCAGCTCGGCGGCCGGTACGGCGGTGTACCCGGTCTCCTCGGCGACCTCGCGCAGGGCGCCGGCGAGCGCGTCCTCGCCGCGCTTCAGCTTGCCCTTCGGCCAGGACCAGTCGTCGTACTTGGGCCGGTGGACCAGGCACAGCTCCAGGTCGCCGGTGACGGGCGAGCGGCGCCACAGGACGCAGCCGGCCGCCTCGACGGTGAGGGCGCCGTTCCTGCCGGGTCGGGTGGTGCGCACCGGGGCCTCCCTGTCGCAGGGCGTTCTACGGGGTGCCGGCGGGCGGCTGCTGCCAGGCACGCTGGAACGCGTACCGCGCGGCCTCCACCTCATGCCGCTGACCGGCGTGGAGCACGCCCAGCGCGTACGCCGTGGCCGGCGCGATCCTCGGCGTGCGGCCCGCCTGCGCGGCGGCGGCCGCGGCCTCGGCGGCGTCCCGGTGCCGGTCCAGCGCCTCGCCCGCCGCACGCAGCCGGGGGTCGTCTCCCGCGGCGGGGTCCAGCACCTCCTGGGCGTAGCGGTGCAGCCGGAGCAGGAGCCGCACCTGGTGCCAGGGGGCGTCCTGCGGGTGCGGGGAGGGGTCCGGCGACAGCCCGACCACCAGTGCCTCGGCGTTGTACGGGCTCCCCGCGGTGAGCAACGGCAACGCGGCGACGGCGTCCTCGAGCCGCTCCCGCGCGGCGTCGGCGAGCGGACGCAGATCGGTGTGCCCGGCCTCGCCGGCCAGCGGGACCTCGCCGGCCAGCACGGCCACCTGGTCGGCGACGGCATGGAACCGCGCGGACCCGAGCGCCCGCAGGGCGGCGGAGTGCGCCCGCGTCCGGGCGAGGGTGAGCTGCCGCTCCAGCAGGGCGGCGGCCTTGGCGGCGCCCACGGCCAGGGGAGCGCGGCCGGGGGCGGCGCCGGATCCGCCTTCGGGACGCGGTGCGACGGTGCGTCGGCCGTCCGGGGCCGGAGCGGTGGCGGTCGCGGCGGGAGCGCGGCGGGGCGCGGCGGGGAGGGCTCCTGTCGCGCGGGCGGGGGCCGGGGTGCCGGACACGGAGGTCGCGGGCCGGGGCGCGTCCGGCGGGGTGGCGTCGGCGGGAAGGGGCACACCGGAAGTGCTGGGCGTTGGCCGACGGGCCGAGGGGGGTGTCGGGGCCCCAGGGCCCGAGAGGTGGTGGAGGGCTTCCAGGAGGCGGGTCAGGCGGGTGGCGCAGGCGTCCTCCTGGGACAGCGTGCCCGAGACCCAGGCGAGTTCCGGGCCCAGGGCGCGGGACCAGGACGGGTCCAGGGCGGGCCGGAAGGTGTAGAGGCCCGCGCCGATGCGGCGGGCCGCGCGTCCGAGGGCGCGGGCCGCCTCCGCGGAGTCCTCCGGGGTCGCCGCGTCCCGGTGGAGCCGCAGCGCACGGAGGAACTCGGTGGCCCTGGCCCGCAGATGGCGGGCCAGGACGTCCACGGGATCAGGGTGCCGCTGTGCCACGCCGGCGCCTCCGGGCGTCAATGAGCATCTCCTGGATGTTGCGCAGGGGCTGGCCGTCCGCGTCCGTGGAGTGCCGGGTCCACTCGCCGTCCGGACCGAGGTGCCAGGAGGCCGTGGTGTCGGACATCCCCGTCTCCAGCAGCCGGTTGAGGGCGGCCCGGTGCGCCGGGTCGGTGACCCGCACCAGCGCCTCGATCCGCCGGTCGAGGTTGCGGTGCATCATGTCGGCGCTGCCGATCCACACCTCGGGCTCGCCGCCGTTGCCGAAGGCGAACACCCGGGAGTGTTCGAGGAAGCGGCCCAGGACGGACCGCACGCGTACGTTTTCCGACAGCCCCGGCACGCCGGGCCGGATCGCGCAGATGCCGCGCACCCAGATGTCGACGGGCACGCCCGCCTGGGACGCCCGGTAGCAGGCGTCGATCACGGCCTCGTCGACCATCGAGTTGACCTTGATGCGTACGTACGCGGGCCGCCCGGCGCGGTGGTGCTGCGCCTCCTTGTCGATCCGTGAGATCAGCCCGTCCCGCAGGGACTTGGGGGCGACGAGGAGGCGTCGGTAAGTCTCACGCCGGGAGTAGCCGGAGAGGCGGTTGAACAGGTCGGAGAGGTCCGCGCCGACCTGCGGGTCCGCGGTGAGCAGGCCGAGGTCCTCGTACAGCCGGGCCGTCTTCGGGTGGTAGTTGCCGGTGCCGACGTGGCTGTACCGCCGGAGCGTCTCGCCCTCCTGACGGACCACCAGCGACAGCTTGCAGTGGGTCTTCAGGCCGACGAGGCCGTAGACGACGTGGCAGCCGGCCTCCTCCAGCTTGCGCGCCCACTTGATGTTGGCGTGCTCGTCGAAGCGGGCCTTGATCTCGACCAGGACGAGGACCTGCTTGCCGGACTCGGCGGCGTCGATGAGCGCGTCGACTATCGGGGAGTCGCCGGAGGTCCGGTACAGCGTCTGCTTGATGGCCAGCACGTCCGGGTCGGCCGCCGCCTGCTCCAGGAAGGCCTGCACGGAGGTCGAGAAGGAGTCGTACGGGTGGTGCAGCAGCACGTCCCGGCTGCGCAGCGCGGCGAAGATGTCGGGCGCGGACGCCGACTCCACCTCCGCCAGGTCGCGGTGGGTGCCGGCGACGAACTTCGGGTACTTCAGCTCGGGCCGGTCCAGGCTGTGGATGCGGAACAGGCCGGTCAGGTCGAGCGGGCCGGGCAGCGGGTACACCTCGGCCTCGGAGATCTTCAGCTCGCGCACGAGGAGGTCCAGCACCTCGCGGTCGACGGACTCCTCCACCTCCAGCCGCACCGGAGGCCCGAAGCGGCGCCGCATCAGCTCCTTCTCCAGGGCCTGGAGGAGGTTCTCCGCGTCGTCCTCCTCGACCTCCAGGTCCTCGTTGCGGGTGAGCCGGAAGGCGTGGTGCTCCAGCACCTCCATGCCCGGGAACAGCTCCTCCAGGTGCGCGGCGATGACGTCCTCGACGGGGACGTAACGGCCGGGGGAGGACTCCAGGAAGCGCGACAGCAGCGGCGGCACCTTCACCCGGGCGAAGTGCCGGTGCCCGGTCACCGGGTTGCGCACCACCACGGCCAGGTTGAGCGACAGACCCGAGATGTAGGGGAAGGGGTGCGCCGGGTCCACCGCGAGCGGGGTCAGCACGGGGAAGATCTGGTGCCGGAACAGGGTGAAGAGGCGGGCCTGCTCCTTCTCCGTGAGCTCGTTCCAGCGGACCAGGTGGATGCCCTCCTCCGCGAGGGCGGGGGCGACGTCCTCGTGGTAGCAGGCGGCGTGCCGCGCCATGAGCTCCCGGGAGCGCGCCCAGATCATCTCCAGCACCTCGCGCGGCTGGAGGCCGGACGCGGAGCGGGTGGCCACGCCGGTGGCTATGCGCCGCTTCAGTCCCGCGACCCGCACCATGAAGAACTCGTCCAGGTTGCTGGCGAAGATCGCGAGGAAGTTCGCCCGCTCCAGCAGCGGCGTCTCGGGATCCTCGGCCAGTTCGAGCACCCGCTCGTTGAACGCCAGCCAACTGCGCTCGCGGTCGAGGAAACGGCCCTGCGGCAGCGGGGCGGCGCCCTCGATGTGCGCCTCCTCGTAGCCGTCCAGGTCGGCGTCGATGTCGGGTTCCAGATCGGACACCGTTCCGGCCACGGTGTGCGGCCGGTGCGCGGCGATGGAGCCCACGGAGGGCTGCGAGTGCTGGACCTGTGCCTGGGTGTTGGGCTGGCTCATGACCCCATTCTTCCGCGCGAAGGGGGTCACGGGCGCGTCGGAAAGCGCGGGTGGGAGCGGTGGTGGCCCTGAGGCGCTCCCGTACCCCCCGTTCACCCGGCGGGGTGAGGGCTCTGCCGCGGCAGGATGCATTCACCGAGCGTCGCAAGGCCGTCTGAATCCGTGGTTACGGCGACATGACGTCCAGGGCAGCGGGCGGTTGCCCGCGGGGGTGCCCGCCTCTGATCCTGACGGCATCCCGTCTGCCGGGGCTCGCCGTCCGCCGGCCACCGCCCGTCGGGGGCTGATCGCCCAGTTCCCCGCGCCCCTTTCAGGTGCGCGGGGAACTGCGGTGGGCTGGGGGCACCCGCCGCACCCGCCTCAGCCGCGCGCCGTCCCGGTCGTGCGGCGCAGCACCCGGAACGCCGCGTAGGTCAGCAGACCGGCCACGGCGAGCAGGATGCCCGTGGCGACCAGTTGGAGCGGCCAGTAGTGGGAGGCGGGGTGGGCGTCGCGGTAGAAGGCGGTGGCGCCCATGTCGGCCAGGGTGTCGCGGCAGCTGTGCATGGAGCTGCTGACGCACGGGGCCTCCGCCCGGCCCCCCGGGGTCAGTACACCCTCGCTGACGAGCAGGCCCCGCCCCAGCAGCCCCTCGGCCAGGCCGCTGACCCGGGTCACGGACGGCCACAGGTACGGCACGGCCGTGTGGACGGCGGCCCACAGCACCCCCACGGTGGCCGCGGCGGCGGCCAGCGCGGCCATCGCGCGGCGCAGCAGCAGCCCGGCCAGGGCGCCCGCCGCCAGACCGGCCAGCGCCAGGCCCATGGGGATGGTGCCGTTGGCGTGGAAGGTGTCCATGTCGTGCCAGGACGTGGCCGTGTCGATGCGGTCCCTGCCCGCCGCCCAGGCCCAGTGGTGCAGTGCCGCCAGCAGACCGGTCACGGCGATGGTGAGCACGGCCGGGGCGACCAGCCGGGAGGCCAGCCAGCGGGCGGGGGAGACACCCTGGGTCCAGGCGAGACGGGCCGTGCCGGACTCCGTCTCGCGGCCGACGAGCGCGCCCCCGGCCCAGGCGGCCACCAGGAACGGCACGGCCAGCACGGCGATCGTCGTCCAGTTGTAGACGTCCTTGTAGAGCAGGATCGATTCCTGGTCGTAGGAACAGCGCGGGGTGAACCCGCAGGCGTTGTACGCCTTCCACGCCGCCGCGGAGGCGTCGGTGAGCGGCCCGCCGAGCCACACCAGGGCCGCCGCGGTGAGCAGCACCAGCGCGCCGCCGCCGATCAGGGCCGGGCGGTGCAGCCGGACCAGCCAGCGCCACTGGCGGGGCACGCCGGCGGTGCGGGCGGCGGGCGCGGCCGGGGTGGTGAGGGCGGCGGTCATACGGCGGCCTCCAGGGTCTCGGGCGCGGGGGTCAGGGCCGGGGCCGCGGGATTGCGCAGGTAGGACAGGACGAGGTCCTCGAGGGACGGTGTGGTGGTGCGCCAGTCGTCGGGCAGCGGGCCGGACGGGCGGATCACCGCGCTGAGCTGGCGTCCGGTGGTGCGGGACTCGACGACCTCGTGCGCGGCGAGGTCCGCGCCGGCGGGGGCGGTCACCCGGGTGTGGGCGGCCAGCAGGTCGTCGATGTCGCCGGAGAGCCGTATCTTGCCGCCGCCCACCAGCAGCAGGTGGTCGCAGGAGTCCTCCAGCTCGGCGACGACGTGCGAGGACATCACGACGGTGGTGCCGTGGGCGGCGGCCTCGCCCATCAGCAGGCCCATCAGCTCGTGGCGCGCGAGCGGGTCGAGGTCCGCCATCGGCTCGTCGAGGAGCAGGAGTTCGGGCCGCTTGCCGAGGGCCAGGGCGAGCGCGACCCGGGTGCGCTGGCCGCCGGAGAGGGCGCGGATCCGCCGGTCCGGGTCCAGGTCGCCGCCGGCCACGACCCGGCGCGCGGTGTCCGCGTCCCAGTGGCCGGGGTTGAGGTCGGCGCCCATGCGCAGCGTCTCGGCGACCGTGAGCTGCGGGTACAGCGGCTTGTCCTGGTCGACGAAGCCCACCCGGGAGCGGGCGGCGGCCGGGTGGGCGCCGAGCACGCGGACCGTGCCCTCGGTGGGGGCGAGCAGGCCGGCGGCGAGCGCGAGGAGCGTGGACTTGCCGGCGCCGTTGGGTCCGACGACGGCGCACACGCGTCCGGCGGGCAGCCGGAAGGAACAGTCGCGCAGCGCCCAGGAACGGCGGCCGAAGCGCTTGCCCAGCGCGTCCGCCTCGAGGGCCGGGACGGTCATGACGGGTCTCCCTGTGGGGTGTGCGCAGGCGCGGGGTGCGCGGCCTGCTCCGGGTAGTGCGTCTCGAGTACGGCGGTGAACAGCGCGGCGACGTCCTCCCGCTCCAGGCCGGACTCCCGCGCACGGGCGGCCCAGTCCTCCAGCTCCGCGCGGAGCGGGGAGTCGGCGGGGGCCGCGCCGAGGGAGCGGCGCACGAAGGTGCCGAGGCCGCGCCGCGCCTCGACCAGACCCTCGCGCTCCAGCTCCCGGTACGCCTTGAGGACGGTGTTCGGGTTGACGGCGGTGGCCTCCACGACCTCGCGGGCCGTGGGCAGCTTGTCGCCGGGGGCCAGCAGGCCCAGCCGGATCGCCTGCTTCGTCTGCTGGACGATCTGGACGTAGGTGGCCACGCCGCTGCGCCGGTCGATGCGGTAGTCGACCACTCGACAACCACCCTTTCACTATTTGAGTAGTGAAAGGGTGGTGCAGGGGTGGTGCGAAAGTCAACCGGGACCGATCGCGGCTCCGGCCGCGCATTCGACGGCCGAACCGTGAACCGATCCGCGGGGCCCGTCCGATGAGGGGACGTGAGCGAGATGAGAAGCGACGGCGAGCTGCTGCGCGCCGTCACGGCCGACGGCGACCGGCGCGCCTTCGAGGAGCTGTACCGGCGGTACGCGCCGTGGCTGACCGCGCGCATGCGCACCCGGTGCGCCGACGCCGCCCTCGTCGACGACGTCGTGCAGGAGACCTTCCTCGCGGTGTGGCGCGGCACGGCCCGCTGGCGTGAGGACGCGGCGGGCGCGGACGCCGCCGGCTGGCTGTGGCGGATCGCCTCACGCCGGCTGGTCGACGCGCTGCGCGGGGCCGGGGCACGGGGGCGGCTGCGGCAGGCGCTGGCGCGGCTGCGGCACCGGGACGAGGCGTCGGCGGAGGAACGCGTGCTCGCGGGGGTCGAGCACGGGGACCTCGCCGGCGCCCTGGTGCGGCTGTCGCCGGAACTGCGCGCGGTGCTCCAGGCGACCGTGGTCGACGGGCTGACCACCCGTGAGGCCGCGGTCCTGCTCGGCATCCCGCCGGGCACGGTCAAGACGCGGGCCATGCGCGCCCGCAGGCAACTCCGGGAGGCGCTGGCATGACGTACGAGGACAGGCGCTGGCACGTGCCGGAGGACGACCTGCGGGCGTACGCGCGCGGCGGGCTCGAGGCGCCCGCGCTGTGGTCGGCCGACACCCATCTCACGGCGTGCGCGCACTGCCGTGCCGTGCTCGCGGGCCTCGGCGACCCCGTCGCCCTGGACGCCGGCTGGGAGCGGCTGGACGCCGAACTCGACGCGCCCCGGCCCGGCCTGCTGGAGTCGCTGCTGCTGCGGCTCGGCGTCCGCGACCACACCGCCCGCATGCTCGCGGCCACGCCCGCGCTGCGCCGCTCCTGGCTGGGCGCGGTGACGGCGGTGCTGCTGCTCACCGTGGCCGTCACCGTCGCCCGCACCGAGAGCGACCGGCTCACCTTGTTCCTCGCCCTCGCCCCGCTGCTGCCGCTCGCGGGGGTGGCGCTGTCGTACGGGCCGCGGATGGACCCGACGTACGAGATGGCCGTGGTCGCGCCGATGCACGGGTTCCGGCTGCTGATGATCCGCACGGTCGCCGTGCTGACCGCCGGGCTCGGGCTGAACGGCCTGGCCACGCTCGCCCTTCCCGGGTACGGGCTGCTCGCCCTGAGCTGGCTGCTGCCCGCACTCGCCCTCACCGCCACGGCGCTCGCGCTGTCGGCCCGGCTCGGGCCCGTCCTGGCGCCCGCGCTGACCGGCGGCGGCTGGGTCGCGCTGCTGGTCACGGCGGACGCGGTCCGCTCCGGCGGGCAGGAGACGCTCGCCCCTTTCACCGCGGCCGGACAGGGCGTCTCGGCGGCCGTCGCCGTGCTCGCCGCCGGCCTGCTGGTCCTGCTCCGGGACCGCTTCGACCTGAGCCGGGACCCCGCGGTCTGACCGCGCCCGGCCTCCCACCGGCCGGGGCGACCCACCGCCCCGGCCTCCACCACCTGCCACGGGAGTTCCCCATGTCCCCCACCGTCTCGGCCTCCGGGCTGAGCCTCCACTACGGCGCGACCCGCGCCCTGGACGACGTGTCGCTGCGACTGACCCCCGGCGTCACCGGGCTGCTCGGCCCGAACGGCGCGGGCAAGACCACGCTGCTGCGGGTCCTCGCCACCGCCGTGCCCGCCGACCGGGGCGCGTTCACCGTGCTCGGCCACGACCCCTCGACCGCCCGCGGCCGCCAGGAGGTGCGCCGCCGGCTCGGCTACCTGCCGCAGACGCCCGGCTTCCACCCGGACTTCACGGCCTTCGAGTTCGTCGACTACGTGGCCATCCTCAAGGAGCTGACCGACCGCTCCGCCCGCCACCGCGAGGTGCGCCGGGTCCTCGACGAGGTCGGCCTGGCCGACGTGCGGGGCAAGCGGATCCGCAAGCTGTCCGGCGGCATGCGGCAGCGGGTGGCGCTGGCGGCGGCGCTCGCCGGCGACCCGGCCTTCCTCGTCCTCGACGAGCCCACCGTCGGGCTCGACCCCGAACAGCGCATGCGGTTCCGCGAGCTGATCGCCACCGCGGGCGAGGGCCGGACCGTGCTGCTGTCCACCCACCAGACCGAGGACGTGGCGATGCTCTGCCACCGGGTCGTCGTCCTGGCGGGCGGCACCGTCCGCTTCGACGGCACCCCCGCCGAGCTGACCGCACGGGCCGCGGGACGCGTGTGGAGCAGCGACGGCCGCGACCCCGGCGCGCTGGCCGGCTGGCGCACCGGACTCGGCACCTTCCGCAACGTAGGCGACCCGCCGCCCGGCGCCGACCTCCTCGAACCCACCCTCGAGGACGGCTACCTGCTCACCCTGGACGGCGCGGCCGCGGAGGTGACCGCGTGACGACGACCACCACCACGGCGCCGGCCCCGGCCCCCGTGACGGCCCCGCCCGGCGCCTCCTGGGCCGCCGTGTCCGCCCTCGCCCGCTTCGAGACGCGCAAGCTCCTCACCCGCGTGCCGGTGGTCGTCGCGTTCGCGGTGTACGTCGCCTGGACCGTGTGGCGCACCCGCGTCTCCTTCGACGGCTTCCCCGCGCTGCAGGACGCCGACCGCGCCACCCAGGACGCGCCTCTGCTCGTCGGCCTCGCGGTCCTGCTGAGCGCCAACCACGCCATGCTGCGCTCCCGCCGGCACGACACCGAACGGCACCTCGACGTGCTCGTGCTCCCCCGGTGGGGGCGCACGGTCGCGCACCTGCTGTCCGTCGTCGCGGCGGCCCTGCTGGTCGCGGTGTGCGTGGGCGGGCAGTTCGCCTGGGAGGCGCTCAAGCCGGGCGCGGTCGGGCACGGCTCGCCCGGCGAACTCCTCGTCGGCCCCCTGTCCGTGCTGCTCCTCGGCGGGTTCGGGGTGCTGCTGGCCCGCCTGGTCACCGCGCCGTTCGCGGCGCCGCTGCTGATCGTCCTGCTGCTCTTCCTCGCCACCTTCCTCGGCTTCTCCGACGACGGCTGGACGCGGTGGCTGATGCCGTCCGTCGGCACGTACAGCGTCGTCACCCTGCCCTCCGACCTGATCGGACGCCCCGCCGCGTGGCACGCCCTCTACCTGGGCGGACTCGCGCTGACCCTGATGACGGCGGCCGTGCTGCTGTCCGGCGGCGCCCGGCTGCGGACCGCCCAGGCGGCGGTCGCCTGCGCGGTGGCGCTGACCCTGGCCGGCGCGGTGGGCCAGTCCCGGGGCGTGCCGGAGTCCGTCACCGAGGCGCGCGTACGGGCCTCGGTCACCCCGGAGAAGGTCCACACCTGCGTCGAACGCGACGCCACCACGTACTGCGCCTTCCCCGAGTGGACGCCGCGCACCGGCGACTGGGCCCGGACCGTCGACGACGTCCGCGCCCTGGCCGGCGGCGACGCGCAGGACCGCCCCCTGGTCGTACGGCAGCGGGTCGAGGCGCGCTACGGCCTGGACGCCGACGCGACCCTCCCGCCGCTCACCCGACCCGGCGAGGTGACCGTGGGGACGGCCTGGGGCGGCAACCGGGTGCCCGAGTTCGCCGTCGCGGTGGCCGGTGCGCTGGTCACCGGCTCGGAGGCCACGGCGGGCGGGATGTGCGACGGCCGGATGGTCACCGTGATGTGGCTGGCCCTCGCCGACCGGCCCGACCCGGTCGCCGACCTGCGCCGGGTGCGGATCGACGACAGCGACACCGGCTCGGCGATCGTCGTCTCCCGGACGGAACCGCTGCAGATGACCTCCGCCCAGACGGAGCTGCTGCGCGAACTGCTGGAACTGCCCCGCGACGAGGCCGCCGCCAAGGTGAAGGCCGGCTGGGCCGAGCTGACCGCCCCGAAGGTGACGACGGACCGCGTCGCGCGGGTGCTGGGCCTGGAGAAGCCCGAGGGGGAGAACGAGTGCCTGTGACCGCGACCCGGACGGCCGGGAACACCCCGGCGCGCGCGGCCCGGCGGGGCGTTCTCCTCCAGCTGGTCCGCCCGGTCGCCCGCACGGTGCCCTGGTGGGCGCTCGCGGCGGGCGGCGGGCTCGGACTGCTGGCGGCCGCGCTGCCCCGGCTGTCCGGCGGCGAGGTCACCCCGTGGGCCGGGGTGAACGCCCTGCGGGCCGCCGCCCTGTGCTTCGCGCTGGGCGCCGCGTTCCTGCTGGACGACCCTGCCCGGCAGACCACCGCCGCCGTCCCCGTCCGCCGCGTCCTGCGGCACGCGCTGCGCTGCGCGTTGGTGCTGCCCGCCGCCGCCGTGTGGTGGTCGGCGGCCGTGCTGCTCGTCCCCGAGGAGGCGCGGCCCCCGGCCGGGGACGTCACCCTGGAGGCGGCGACGGCCCTCGCGCTCGCCCTGGCCGGCGCGGCCTTCGCGGTGCGCCGCCGGGGCGCCGGCCGGCCGGGTCAGGCGGTCGCCGCGTCCCTGCTGGTGGCCGCGGTCCTGGCGCCGCTGCTGACCCCCTCGGAGTGGTCACTGTTCACCGTGCCCGGCGACCCACGCTGGGCGGACGCCCACGGCCACTGGACGCTGCTGCTGTGCGCGGCGCTCCTGGCGGTCGCGGTGTGCTGCGTGGAACCGGTGCGGCGGCGCACACTCCGGACGCTCAGGTCCCCGTCCCGTTCTTGAGTACGCGGGTCCGCCGACTCCAGCCCGTCCGGCGCTTGAGGACGAGGCCCGCCAGGGCCGACAAGGGGGGTCTGGGGGCGTAGGCCCCAGGGAGGAAGGGGCGGCGGGGGCGCAACCCCCGGCGCCCGTGCGGCCGGCGGCGTGCACGCCCGGCGTGATCGACACAGTGCCGGCCCGGCCGGCCCTCACGTCTCCGTCCGGTACATCAGGTCCGTCTCGTGGGTGACGAAGCCCAGCCGCTCGTAGACGGACACCGCCGCCTTGTTGTCGGCGTCGACGTACAGCATGGCGGTGGGCAGACCCTGGTCCGCCAGGTGGCGCAGCCCGATAGTCGTCAGCGCCTTGCCGAGCCCGCCGCCCTGCACGTCGGGGGAGACCCCGAGGACGTACACCTCGCCGAGGCCCTCCTGGGCGTGCACCTTCGTCCAGTGGAAGCCGACCAGCCGCCCGTCGCCCTCCGCGAGGAAGAAGCCCGCGGGGTCGAACCACGGTTCGGCCTTGCGGTCGTCGAGGTCCCGCTGTGTGAGGGAGCCCTGCTCGGGGTGGTGGGCGAACGCGGCGGCGTTCAGCGTGAGCCACGCCGCGTCGTCCCGGCCGGGCTCGAAGGTGCGCACGGTGACGCCCTCCGGCAGCACCGGGTCGGGCAGGTCCAGGTTCGCCAACGGGCGCCGCATCTGCCGCAGTTCACGGAACAGCGTCAGTCCGAGCACCTGCGCCAGATGCCGGGCCGCGGAGTGCCCGCCGTGCGCCCACACCCGCAGCCGCTTGCCCGACGCGGCCAGCAGCGCCGTGCCGAGCGCCCGCCCGTGCCCCTGCCCGCGGTACGCGGGATGCACCACCAGCTCCGCGGCGGGCGGCTCCACCGGGTCGGTGTCCTCCAACTGGGCGTACCCGACGAGCTCTTCCCCGGCGGTCAGCAGCAGATGCGAGACGCCCTCCCGCTCCCCGCCGCGCAACTGCAGCCGGCCCTGCTCGGACACGGCCTGCTGGCCGTCGGCGCGCGCCGCCTCGTCGAGCAGCGCGAGCACCGCGTCGACCTTCGCCTGGTCGAGCGTGGTGTACGTCTGGAGCGAACGGGGGCGGCCGGGCCGGGAGAACGCGTCGCTGGTCATGCGTACGAGGGTAAAGGGACGGCGCGACGAGGGGGCGGCGACGGGCGCGTGCGGCCCGCCGCGGCGACGGCGGCGACCGTGGCCGAAAAGATAAACCAGGCTGTAACCCGGAAGCCCCTGTCGCGCTACGCGCGTTGACTCTAGGCTGCGCCGGTACCCACTCGCACCGACAGGGGGGCGTATGCCAGCCACATCCCCGGCGCACCCGCGCCGCAGACGCCGTACGAACCGTCTCCTCGCGACCGCCGCCGGTGTCCTCACCGTCGGTGCCCTGGCCGCCGCGGCCCTGCCGGGGTCCGCGAGCGCGGGCGAGCAGCACGGCAAGGGCAAGGGCCACGGCCATGGACCGAGCCGCTACCAGGACGTGCAGCTGCTGTCCTTCAACGACCTGCACGGCAACCTGGAGCCGCCCACCGGTTCCTCCGGCCGGGTCACCGAACTCCAGCCGGACGGCACGACGAAGACCATCGACGCGGGCGGCGCCGAGTACCTGGCGACGCACCTGCGTCAGGCCCGCAAGGGCAACCCGTACTCCATCACCGCGGCCGGCGGCGACATGGTCGGCGCCTCCCCGCTGCTCTCCGGCCTGTTCCACGACGAGCCCACCATCGAGGCGCTGAACAAGCTCGAACTGGACGTCACCTCCGTCGGCAACCACGAGTTCGACGAGGGCGCCAAGGAGCTGTCCCGCCTGCAGAACGGCGGCTGCCACCCGACGGACGGCTGCTACACGGACAAGAAGTTCAAGGGCGCCGACTTCCCGTACCTGACGGCCAACGTCCTGAACGAGAAGACCAAGAAGCCCCTTCTCAAGCCGTACTGGGTGTGGAAGAAGAAGGACGTCAAGGTCGGCTTCATCGGCGTGACCCTCGAGGGCACCCCGAACATCGTGTCCGCCGAGGGCGTCAAGGGCCTCGTCTTCAAGGACGAGGTCGAGACGATCAACAAGTACGCCGAGGAGCTGCGCCGCAAGGGCGTGAAGTCCATCGTGGCGCTGATCCACGAGGGCGGCTTCCCGGCCTCGCAGGGCTACAACTACGACTGCGACTCCGGGGGCCCCGGCGCCGGCATCTCCGGCCCCATCGTGGACATCGCGAAGAACGTCTCGCCCGAGGTGGACGCGCTGGTCACCGGCCACACCCACAACGCGTACGTGTGCACCGTCCCCGACCCGGCGGGCAACCCCCGCATGGTCACCTCCGCCGCGTCCTTCGGCCGGCTCTACACCGACACCACGCTGACCTACGACCGCAAGACCGGTGACATCGCCCGTACGGCCGTGAAGTCCGCGAACCACGTGGTGTCCCGCGACGTCCCCAAGGCGTCCGACATCACCGGCCTGATCGGCAAGTGGAACACCCTCGCCGCCCCGATCGGCAACCGCGCCATCGGCTACATCTCCGGCGACGTCGTCAAGGACGGCACCGAGTCCCCGCTGGGCGACCTCATCGCCGACGCGCAGCTGGAGTACGCCCGCACGCTGGACCCGGAGACCGACCTCGCCCTGATGAACCCGGGCGGCATCCGCGCCTCCCTCACCTACGCGGCGAGCGGCGCCGAGGGCGACGGAGTCGTCACCTTCGCCGAGGCGTTCACGGTCCAGCCGTTCGCCAACACGGTCAACCTGCAGACCTACACCGGCGAGCAACTGATCCAGGCGCTCAAGGAGCAGGTCAGCGGCTCCAACGAGGCGGCCCCGAAGATCCTCCAGGTGTCCGACGGACTCACCTACACGCTGGACCTGACGAAGTCCGGCGCCGACCGGGTCGTCACGGACTCCATCCGGCTGAACGGTGAGGCGATCGACCCGTCGGCGAGCTACCGCGTCGCGATGAACAGCTTCCTCGCGGGCGGCGGCGACGGCTTCACCACCCTGGGTCAGGGCGCCGACGCCCTGGTCGGCGACGACGACCTGAAGGCGCTCGAGCAGTACCTGACGGCCAACTCGTCGGCCGGCGCCCCGCTCGCCCCGCCGGCGGCGGACCGCATCACGATCGTGCAGTAACCCGCAGGACGACGAAGAGGGGCCGGTGCCGGATGGCACCGGCCCCCCTCGCGTTCTAGCCCTCCACGTCCCACACGACCGCCTGCGCGACGATCACGCGCTCCCCGTCGAAGGTCACGGCCGGCCCCTCGTGCAGCCGGTACCCCGACTCGAGCGCCTCGCTGACCCGCCGGCAGAAGGCGGAGTCGTCGGGGCCGGTCAGTACGCGGTAGACGGGCAGTCCGTCGGGTGGATTCGCCATGCCTCCCAGCGTGTCACGGGGCGTCGGGGACCTCCGGCGGAGGGGTCGGGGCGCCCGGCAGACGGACGGTGGCGGTGGTGCCGCCGCCCTCGGCCGGGGTGAGCGCGACCGTGCCGCCCGCCTGCTGCACCGTGCGCGCCACGATCGACAGCCCGAGGCCGGAACCGGGGAGGGCGCGGGCGCCGGGGGAGCGCCAGAAGCGGTCGAAGACGTGCGGCAGTTCGTCCTCCGCGATGCCGGGGCCGTGGTCCCGGACGGTCAGCACGCCGTCGGCGAGCCGCACCTCGACCGTGCCGCCCGGCGGGCTGAACTTCACCGCGTTGTCCAGCACGTTGACCACCGCGCGCTCCAGCGCGGCCCGTTCGGCCCGCACGTACCAGGGCCGCAGCTCGGCCGACATCGTCAGCTCCGGGCCGCGCAGCCGGGCCCGGCGCAGGGCCGCCTCCACCACGTCCTGCCAGGCGACGATCCCCACGCGGCCCGCCTGATGACCCGGGTCGGGGCGGGACAGCTCCTGGAGGTCGCCGATCAGCGCGGCCAGCTCCGTCATCTGCGCCTTCACCGAGTCCAGCAGCGCCTTGCGGTCGGCCGGCGGGAGGGGCCGGCCGGTGTCCTCGCTGCGGGTCAGTAGCTCGATGTTGGTGCGCAGCGAGGTGAGCGGGGTGCGCAGTTCGTGCCCGGCGTCCGCGATGAGCTGCTGCTGGAGGTCACGGGAGCTGGCCAGCGCGGACGTCATGGAGTTGAAGGAGCGCGACAGCCGCGCGATCTCGTCCTCCGACTCCTCCTCCACCGGGATGCGCACGCCCAGGTCCTCGGTGCGCGCCACGTGCTCCACGGCCTCGGTCAGCTTGTCGACCGGGCGCAGTCCGGTGCGCGCCACGGCGAGACCCGCGGCGGCCGAGCCGAGCACCCCGATGCCGGACACCAGCAGCAGGATCAGCGCCAGGTCGTTCAGCGTCGACTGCGTGCCCTTCAGCGGGACCGCCACGATGACGGCCGCGTGGGTGCTGGTCAGCGTGGACGGGTCGTTGATGACGAGCGGCAGGGTCAGCACCCGGACGTCGTCGCCGTCCTCGTCGGTGCCGTCGCGGAAGATGCCCCTGGACCCGGTGCCCGCGTTCTCGATCACCTCGCGGTCCGACGCGGTGACCTTCACGTTCCCCACCGAGCTGGGAAACAGGCAGACCGTGCCGTCCTCCTTGACCACCTGCGAGTACGTGTACTGGAAACCGCCCGCGCTGTCGCGGGGCGTGTCCGTGCAGTCGGTGAGGGCGCTGCGGATCTCGTCCACCCGCTGCGGCCCCTGCAGCACGGTCGCCTTCTTCAGATCCTCGTCGACCTGCTCGTACAGCTTGCCCTGCACGATGAACCAGCAGGTCACCGACACCGCTGCCACCGCGAACGCCACCGCCGCGGCGACCAGCAGCGACAGCCGCGCCCGGATCGGCAGGGCGCGGAAACGGCGCACAGGACCGGTCACTCCGCGCCGCCCTGCCGCAGTACGTACCCCACCCCCCGCACCGTGTGCACCAGGCGCGGCTCGCCGCCCGCCTCGGTCTTGCGGCGCAGGTACATGACGTACACGTCCAGCGAGTTGGACGACGGTTCGAAGTCGAAGCCCCACACCGCCTTGAGGATCTGCTCACGGGTCAGCACCTGGCGCGGGTGCGCCATGAACATCTCCAGCAGCGTGAACTCCGTGCGCGTCAGCTCCACAGGGCGTCCGGCCCGGGTCACCTCCCGCGTGGCCAGGTTCATCGTGAGGTCGGCGAAGGTGAGGACGTCGTCGGTCTCGGCGGACGCCGCCACCGCGGCCGCGTACGAGCTGCGCCGCAGCAGGGCCCGGATCCGCGCGAACAGCTCGTCCAGCTCGAACGGCTTCACCAGGTAGTCGTCCGCCCCCGCGTCCAGCCCCGTCACCCGGTCGCCCACGGTGTCGCGGGCCGTCAGCATCAGGATCGGCGTGGTGTCGCCGGTGGCGCGGATACGGCGGGCGGCGGTCAGGCCGTCCATGCGGGGCATCTGGATGTCGAGCACGAGGAGGTCGGGCCGGCGGGCCGCCGTCTTCTCCAGGGCGTCCACGCCGTCGACGGCCTCCTCGGTGTCGTATCCCTCGAAGGCCAGGCTGCGCCGGAGTGCTTCGCGCACCGCCGGCTCGTCGTCGACGATCAGGATGCGCTGCGGGGCACGGTCGCCGTCTGCGGGGCTCATCGGGTGGCGGGTCCTTCGTCTGCGCGCCGCGCGGCGGGCGCGGCGGGGGAGGGGGCGGGCTGTCGGATCTTCAGCGTCGCACGTTTCCCGCCCCGCGCGTCAGCCGCCCGCACCGGCCCGCAGGTCCGGCAGGTCCGCCTTGAGCGTGTTCACCGGGATGGCGAAGCCGAGGCCGACGCTGCCCGCCGTGGACGACTCCGCGCCGCTCGGCGCGTACATCGCGGAGTTGATGCCGATGATGTTGCCGTTCATGTCGATCAGCGCGCCGCCGGAGTTTCCCGGGTTCAGCGAGGCGTCGGTCTGGATCGCCTTGTACGTGGTCGTGGAGCCGCCGGTGTCGCCGTTGAACTGCCGGCCGCCGAACTCGAACGGCCAGCCGCCGCCGCGCTGCCACTGCTGCTGCCCCTGGCTCTCGTCCGTGGACACGGTGACGTCCCGGTCGAGCGCGGAGACGATGCCGCTGGTCACCGTGCCGGTGAGGCCCTCGGGCGAGCCGATCGCGACGACCTGGTCGCCGACCTGCACGCCGTCGGAGTCGCCCAGGGTGGCGGCCTTCAGACCGGAGGCGTCCTCCAACTTGATCAACGCCAGGTCCTTGCTGCTGTCGGTGCCGACGACGCGGGCGTCGTACGTCGTGCCGTCGTGCGTCCGCACCTGGATCTGCGAGGCGCCGGCCACGACGTGGTTGTTGGTGACGACCTCGCCGTCCTCGGTGACGACGACACCGGAGCCGGTGGCCGAGCCGGACGAGGAGGCCGCCTTGATCTCCACGATGCTGGGGCTGACGCTCTTGGCGACCCCGGCGACCGTGCCCTTCAGGGACGCCGGCACGACGTCGGTCTCCGTGGCGGAGGACGTGGTGACGCCGGTGGAGGAACCACCGGTCAGCTCCTGCACGCCGTAGGCCGTGGTCCCGCCCACGGCGGCGGCGACGATCGCCACGGCGACGAGCAGCTTGGCGGGGCCGCGGCTTCGCCTGTGCGCGGGAGCGTAGGGCGGCGGGGGCGGCCACTCGGGGTTCACGTGGTGAGGAGGGAGGTTTTCGCTCATGTACCTGAGCGTCCCGCTCGGTGATGAGAGCCACCTGAGGGCGACCTGAGAAGCCCGGCAGAAGTACGTACGGCCGGCATAAATGCCCTCAGGGGGCGCGGGGAACTGCGCACTCAGCCACGCAGGTCCCGCACCCGGCGTCGACGGGGTGCCGCTGCGCCCACCCGTGCCGCCCCTAGCGGCACGACTGCCCGCAGCGGCGGCGTCCCTCAGGGGCGCGGGGAACTGCGCGCCCAGCCACGGAGGTCCCGCACCCGGCGTCGGCGGGGTGCCGCTGCGCCCACCCGTGCCGCCCCAAGCGGCACGACTGCCCGCAGCTAGGACGCCCCTCAGGGGCGCGGGGAACTGCGCGCTCAGCCGATCACGGCCCGCGGCCGACCGGCGGCGGGGGCGTGCCCCTTCAGGGGCGCGGGGAACTGCGCGACCAGCCACGGACGACCCGCACCCGGCGGCGGCGGGGTGCCGCGGCGCCCGCAGCCGGGGGCGGCACGCCCCTCAGGGGCGCGGGGAACTGCTAGGAACAGCCGCAGGACTGGCGCAGGACCAGTCGCGACGGGAACACCTTCAACCGCTCCCGGCGGGAGCCGGCCACGCGGAGACCGTCGTCCAGCACCAGATCCACCGCCGCCCGCGCCATCGCCGGCCGGTCCGACGCGACCGTGGTCAGCGGCGGATCCGCCAGCGCCGCCTCCTTGATGTCGTCGAACCCGACGACCGCCAGCTCCCCCGGCACGTCGATCCGCAGCTCCCGCGCGGCGCGCAGCACACCGATCGCCTGGTCGTCCGTGGAGCAGAAGACCGCCGGCGGCCGCCGCGGCCCCGACAGGATGTCCAGCGCGACCCGGTAGGCGTCGTAGCGGTTGTAGGGGGCCTCGAAGAGGCGCCCCTCCGTGGGTATCCCGGCCTCGTCCATCGCGCGCCGCCAGCCCTCGACGTGGTCGGAGACCGGGTCGCCGACGGCGGGCGTCTCCGCCGTACCGCCGACACAGGCGACGTACTCGTAGCCGTGCTCCAGCAGATGACGCACGGCGAGCTGCGCGCCGCCGAGGTCGTCGGTGACGACGGCGACGTCGTCGATCGCCTCCGGCCGCTCGTGCAGCAGCACCACCCGGGCGTCCCACGCCTCGATCTCCGCCGCGGCCAGGTCGTTCAGCGCGTGGCTGACCAGGATCAGACCGGAGACCCGCATGCCGAGGAAGGCACGCAGATAGTGGACCTCGCGCTCGCCGATGTAGTCGGAGTTCCCGACCAGCACCATCTTCCCGCGCTCGGACGCGGCCTGTTCCACCGCATGTGCCATCTCGCCGAAGAACGGCTGGCGGGCGTCCGGCACGATCAGACCTATGAGATCCGTGCGCCGGGACGCCATCGCCTGGGCGACGCGGTCGGGCCGGTACCCCAGCTCCTTGATCGCTGCGAGCACCCGCTCGCGCGTGGCCGGGGCGACCGGCCGGGGTCCGTTGTTGATGACATAGCTGACGACCGCGGTCGACGTCCCCGCCAGTCGCGCCACGTCATCCCTGGTTACCTTGGCCACGCGCGGAGTCTACGCGGATATATCTTTTCCGGGCAGGGCGTGCCGGAGGTGGTGAGCAGCGGAAAAGCGGCTCGTCTGCGCGAACGCGCCGCTCATGCGTGCGGCCCTCAGGCCTTCGCCCGCACCCCGTCGGCGTCCGCCGCGGCCGTCTCGTCCGCTTCCGCCGCCTTTTGCCGGGCGCCCTTCGCCTTCGCCTCCTCGGCCGCGCGCTCCACCTTCTCCGGCGTAACGAATCGATAACCGACGTTCCGGACGGTGCCGATCAGCGACTCGTGCTCCGGGCCGAGCTTGGCGCGCAGACGGCGTACGTGCACGTCGACCGTGCGGGTGCCGCCGAAGTAGTCGTAGCCCCAGACCTCCTGCAGCAGCTGGGCGCGGGTGAACACCCGGCCGGGGTGCTGCGCGAGGTACTTGAGCAGCTCGAACTCCTTGAACGTCAGGTCCAGGACCCGGCCCTTCAGCTTCGCGGAGTACGTCGCCTCGTCCACGGAGAGGTCGCCGTTGCGGATCTCCATGGGGGAGTCGTCGTTGACGATCTGCTGGCGGCCCATCGCCAGCCGCAGCCGCGCCTCGACCTCCGCGGGGCCGGCCGTGTCCAGCAGTACGTCGTCGATGCCCCAGTCCGCGGTGACCGCGGCGAGGCCGCCCTCGGTCACGACCAGGACGAGGGGACAGCCGGGGCCCGTGGAGCGCAGCAGCTGGCACAGGCTGCGGACCTGGGGAAGATCGCGGCGGCCGTCGATGAGGATCACGTCGGCGCCGGGGGTGTCCACCAGCGCCGGGCCCTCCGCGGGCGCCACCCGGACGTTGTGCAGGAGCAGACCGAGGGCGGGGAGCACCTCCGTCGACGGCTGGAGCGCGTTGGTCAGGAGCAGCAGGGAACTCATCGGGTCGCCTCACCTGCTCGGGTCGTGGCCGCCCGGAACGGGGCCGTCCTGCGTTCGTGCACGGTTCGCTCGCCCATAACGTCTGGTTCCTCCTCGGTCCCTGCGAGGACGTTTACGGCATTGCTGCGTGCGTTCGACGGCCTGCACCTCCGGCGGTTTCCCGCCTTCGTATACAACGCTTCCGAAAGCACAAAAGGACCCGGGGGCTTCACTGCCCGAGTCCTCTTCGCAGCAGAATAGCCGACATGGGCACCGATGCGGCAGGTCATGTGGCGCGATCCACCATTCGTCCATATTCCGAGACACCGGATGTGACACGGGACGGCGCGTCAATGCGGACGTTCCTGCGCACGGCGGACGGTGTGGCGATCGATTCCGTATACGAGCCGGGAGGCGTTGTATACGACCCGGGGAAGGCCGTATACGAATCGGCCGGCGAGGGTTCGCGGAAGGGTTCGGGGAATGCGGTCCCCGGTGATTCCCAGGGGCTCGTTTTCGTGATCGCGCACGGTTTCACCGGAGACGCCGACCGCCCCCACGTGCGGCGCGTCGCCCAGGTGTTCGCGCGGTACGGCGCCGTCGTCACCTTCTCCTTCCGCGGGCACGGCCGGTCCGGCGGACGCTCCACCGTCGGCGACCGCGAGGTGCTCGACCTCGCCGCGGCGGTCGCGTGGGCGCGGGAGCTGGGGCACACGCGGGTGATCACCGTGGGGTTCTCCATGGGCGGGTCCGTGGTGCTGCGGCACGCGGCGCTGCACACGGGTGACGTCGACGCCGTCGTCTCGGTGAGCGCGCCCGCGCGGTGGTTCTACCGGGGGACCGCGCCCATGCGGCGGCTGCACTGGCTGGTGACCCGGCCCTCCGGGCGGCTGGTCGGGCGGTACGGGCTGCGCACCCGCATCCACCACCGGCAGTGGGACCCCGTGCCGCTGTCCCCCACCGAGGCCGTGCCCCGCATCGCGCCGACCCCGCTGCTGGTCGTGCACGGAGACCAGGACGCCTACTTCCCGCTCGACCACCCCCGGATGCTCGCGGACGCCGCCGGGGAGCACGGGGAGCTGTGGGTCGAACACGGCATGGGGCACGCCGAGAACGCGGCGCCCGAACCGCTGTTGCGGAGGATCGGGGACTGGGCGGTCGCCCGGGCGGGCTAGCCTGACCGTGTTCACCGTCAACCGATCGAGGAACCAGCAGATGGCAAAGGTCACGGTGCGGTACTGGGCCGCCGCCAAGGCCGCGGCGGGGGTGGCCGAGGAGCCGTACGAGGCGGACACGCTCGCCGACGCGCTCGCCGCCGTGCGCGAACGGCATCCCGGCGAGCTGGCGCGCGTGCTGCTGAGGTGCTCGTTCCTGGTCGACGGCGATCCCGTGGGCAAGCGCGCGCATGAGACGGTACGGCTGGCCGACGGCGGCACGGTCGAGGTGCTTCCGCCGTTCGCAGGAGGGTGAGGATGACGAACCAGCCGTACGGCGGGGGTTACGGGTACGGGGGGCAGGAGCCGCCGGTCACGCCGTATCAGCAGCCGCCGGGCACGCCGTACCAGCAGCCGCCGGGCACGCCGTACCAGCAGCCGCGGTCGCAGCCGCAGGCGTGGCCCGGGCAGGGGTACGACCATGCGTACGACCCGTACGCGGATCAGCAGCACACGCAGCAGTGGCAGGGGCAGACGTGGGAGACGCAGATGCAGCCGCCGGTGGCGGCGGCTGCTCCTGTGACTCCTGATCCTGTTCAGGTCCCGGAGCCCGCTCCGGTGGCCGCTGGTGAGCCGGAGCCGGAGCCGGAGTACGGCCCCGCCACCCTCGCCGGGAACGCCCGGATCACCGACGCGCAGCGCGCCCGCGCCGAGGGGCGGTCGCCGGTCATCGAGCCCGGGATGCAGCCCGCGCTGCTGACGGCGGTGCTGGGGCTGCTGCTGGCGGGCGGTGCCGCGCTGGGGACGTACGCGCTGCTCGTGCCGCTGGTGGTGCTGCAGGGCGTGACCGCGGCGGGGTGGTTCCGGCTCAACGGGATGTGGCCGGCGCGGCAGGGCATCGCGCTGGGGTTCCTCGGGGCGCTGGTCGCGGACGCGGCGATGCTGATCTCGGACCGGTCGCCCGGGGTGATCCTCGGGACGCTGGGTGTGTGGGTGCTGCTGTCGCTGGTGCTGCAGCTGCGGTCGCACGCGGATCCCGATGAGCGGATGTACGGGCTGATGGCGACGGTGGTCGCGGCGGCGCTGGCGATCGCTGCGGGCGGCTACCTCGCGGCGGACGCGGACGCGGTAGTCGTGGGGGCGGTCGCGGTGGCGGCGGCGACGGTCGTGCGGGCGCTGCCGGTGGCGACGGCGGCGTCGGTGGTGATCGCGCTGGCGGCGGCGGGCGGTGCGGGGTACGCCGTCGGGGGGATGTCGACGGACGCGGCGCTGATGGGGGTCGGGGCGGCGGTCTGCGCACTGATCGGCCACAGGGTGGCCAGCTACGACTACCCGTCCCGCTTCGTCCACTTCACGGCAGGAGTCGCCCTGCCGCTGGCGGCGGCGGGGCCGGTCGTGTACACGCTGGGTCGGGTATTTGGCTGAGGTCTGACGCCTGCGGCGCATTCACCTGTCCGGTGGGGGTTGCTGTAGCGCCCAGGGGCGGTGGGTGGTGCGGGGCCGCGGTGGGGGCGGTCGTCCTCGGTCTGGCGCGAGAGTGCGTCTCGAGAAATCCAGGGCGCGGACGCGCCAGCCGCTGCGGGCGCCCACCCCCACCCCGTCCCCTCCCCGCCGCGTGCGGCTACACCGACGCCAGTGGCGCACGACGGCCGGAACCCTCGCCAACCGCTGCGCGCGGGCGGGCGGCGGCCGCCAGCTCCGCCAACTGCGGGCAGTCGTGCCGCCTGGGGCGGCACGGGTGGGCGCGGCGGCACCTCGTCGGCGCCGAGGTGCGCCGACACCCCCCGGCCCGCACCCACGTCGGTGCCTGTTGGCTCCGCCGACTCGGGTGGGCGCGGAGGCACCCCGTCGGCGCCAGGTGCGTGAACAGGCACCCGTGCAGTGGGACCCAGGGTCGCGGAAACACCCCCGCGTCCGCCCAACCCCCGTGCAGGATGTCGACCATGCACCCCACAGCCACCATCCACGCCCTGTGGACACACATGCAGTCCCGGGACTGGCCCGCCCTCTCCTCCCTCCTCGCCGACGACGTGGTCGTCGAATGGCCCGTCAGCGCGGAACGCATCCGCGGCAAGGACAACTACATCCGCGTCAACGCGGAGTACCCCGAGGGCTGGTCCATCAAGATCCTCCGCGTCCTCGACGCCGGCGACCACGTCGTCTCCGAGGTCGAGGTCCCCCACGCCACCCTCGGCACCCACCGCGTCGTGTCCCTCTGGACGGTCAGGGACGGCCTGGTCACGTGGGGCCGCGAGTACTGGACGGAGCTCGGCGCCGACCCCTCCCCGGCCTGGCGGGCGCCCTACGTCGAGCGTTTCTGAGGCGTCCCTGTCACAGGTGATCCACAATCCCCGGCTCTCCCGCCGGCCCCCCACTACGCTCGCGTGAGGGCGGCCGCCGGTCGTCGGGACACGTCAGGTGGGGGACTCCGCATGCGCGCCTTGCGAATACTGCTCGTCATCGCCGTCGTACTCGGCGGCATCTTCGTGATCGTCGACCGCGTCGCCGTCCACTTCGCCGAGGGCGAGGCCGCCGACCGGGTCCGCGCCTCCGAAGGGCTGGCCTCCACCCCCGACGTGGACATCCAGGGCTTCCCCTTCCTGACCCAGGTGCTCGGCGGTTCGTTCGACGAGGTGCGGGTCGGCATCTCGGACTACGAGGCCGGCGGCGGCGAGGGCGGCAAGACCATCCGCATCGCCGACCTCCGGGCGGACCTGCGCGGCGTCGAGTTCTCCGGTGACTTCGGCTCCGCCGTCGCCGACAGCGCCACCGGCACGGCCACCATCGCCTACGACGAGCTGCTGAGGAACGCCAAGGCGGAGCCCACGAAGGTGGCGCCCGGCATCACCGCCGAGGTGGTGGCGCTGTCCGACGGGGGCAACGGGAAGATCAAGGTCGCGCTGGAGACCACCGTGCTCGGCACGAAGCTGCCCGAGCCGGTGAGCGTGCTCAGCTCGGTGACCGTCGTCGACGGGAACACCGTGCGGGTGCGGGCGGACGCGCTGCCGGTGCTGGGCGGGGTGCAGATCGCCGAGTCGCGGGTGCGGCGGATCACCGACTTCGAGCAGAAGATCGACGGCCTGCCCGGCGGGATCAGCCTGGAGAAGGTCCAGGCGGCGTCGGACGGCGTGGACGTGACGGTGACGGGGAAGGACGTACGACTGGCCGGGTAGACCGGCGGTGTCCGGTGGGCGAGACGGTCTCGTCCGCTGGGCAGATGGGACGGCTCCGGGGGTGGGGGCGCGGGCGACCGGGCGGGCGGTTTCACCGGTCGTCGTATCGATGGATGGACGATCTCGTCTCACCATGCGACACACCGGTGACAGGGCCCCTCGTCCGTCCTTACGATCGACCCCATGCAGTGTCAGACGAGCGTCCTCCGTCCGAGGGGACAGGCGGATCTCACGAAGCGGCGGGCAGTGGACCTGTGCCGTGTCGCCGCCATGCTCTGTCGCACCTTCTGAGCGGACGCGTCTTCCGTCCGCATTCCCGTTCCGTTCCCTGATCGGGGAACCCGTGCGCCGCCCCGGCCCGGGCGCCGCGCACCCCCGTACCCGCACGCCCCCCGTAACTGCCCCGGAGGAGAACAGCATGGCTCGCAGCGACGTCCTGGTCGACGCCGACTGGGTCCAGGAGCACCTGGACGACCCGACCATCGTGATCGTGGAGGTGGACGAGGACACGTCCGCCTACGACAAGAACCACATCAAGAACGCCGTCCGGATCGACTGGACCAAGGACCTGCAGGACCCGGTCCGCCGTGACTTCGTCGACCAGGAGGGCTTCGAGAAGCTCCTGTCCGACAAGGGCATCGCCAACGACCACACGGTCGTCCTGTACGGCGGCAACAACAACTGGTTCGCCGCGTACGCGTACTGGTACTTCAAGCTGTACGGCCACGAGAACGTCAAGCTCCTCGACGGCGGCCGCAAGAAGTGGGAGCTCGACGCCCGCGAGCTGGTCCCCGGCGACGAGGTGCCGGAGCGCCCGAAGACCGAGTACAAGGCCAAGCCGCAGGACACCTCCATCCGCGCCTTCCGCGACGAGGTCGTGGACGCCATCGGCAAGCAGAACATCGTCGACGTGCGCTCGCCCGACGAGTTCGCCGGCAAGCTGCTCGCCCCGGCCCACCTGCCGCAGGAGCAGTCGCAGCGCCCCGGCCACGTGCCGACCTCCCGCAACATCCCCTGGTCGAAGAACGCCAACGACGACGGCACCTTCAAGTCCGACGAGGAGCTCAAGAAGCTCTACGAGGACGAGGAGATCGACCTGTCCAAGGACACCATCGCCCTGTGCCGCATCGGTGAGCGCTCCGCGCTGTCCTGGTTCGTGCTGCACGAGCTGCTCGGCGTGGAGAACGTCAAGAACTACGACGGCTCCTGGACCGAGTACGGCTCCCTCGTCGGCGTGCCGATCGAGCTCGGCTCCGGCAAGTAATCCCTCCCCGACCGACCTCTCAGGAGTAAGACATGTGCGGTGCGAAGGCCGGCGGCCCGGACGCCTCGACGATCAAGCCCGGTGAGACCACCATCCAGGGTCAGGTGACCCGCGACGGCGAGCCGGTGACGGGATACGTCCGTCTCCTCGACTCGACCGGCGAGTTCACCGCGGAGGTCCCCACCTCCGCGACCGGACAGTTCCGCTTCTACGCGGCGGAAGGCACCTGGACCGTCCGCGCCCTGGTGCCCGGCGGCACCGCCGACCGCACGGTCGTCGCCCAGCAGGGCGGCCTGGCCGAGGTCGCGATCGCGGTCTGAGCAGGCTCAGCACGAAGGGCTGCGTCCCTGTGGATGCGGCCCTTCGGCATGTCCGGACCTACGCTGGAGACATGTACGCGCGCAGGCGTCATGTCTACTTCGCCATGATGGGCGGCTGCATCGGGCTGTTCGTCCTGGCCTGGGGCGTCGTACGCCTCTGGTCGGTGCCCGCCGCCGTGGCGATGTGCCTGGTCGCCATGGTGATCCCGCCGGTCGCCGCGATCGTCGCCAACCGGCGCGGCCCCGACGACCGCTGGTGGGACGACCCTTCCGGCGACCCGCAGTCCGACGAGTGGTGGGACGAGCTGGACGGCAGGAAAGGGCCCCGCTAGCCCGGTCAGTACACGAGGGCCTGCGTGCCGTCCGCCATGGCCTCCTGCACGAAGACCTGCGCGCCCGCGATCCGCACGCCCTCGATCACGTCCTTCTCCGTGATCTCCCGGCGCGCGGCGCACTGCGTGCACAGCGTGACCTTGCCGGACGCCAGCACCGAGTCCAGCAGGTCCGGCAGCGGAGCGGCGTGCGGCAGCTCGAACTCCGCGGCCTTCCCCGGCAGCGCGAACCACGCCGACTCCCCGGTGAGCCACAGCGACACCTCGACCCCACTGGCCGCCGCCACCGCGGCCACCGTGAACGCCTGCGAGCAGCGCTCGGGTGCGTCGGCCCCGGCGGTCACCTTGATCACGAGCTTCTTCGCCATACCCGCATGGTAGTCAGGGGCGCGTGGCCCACCTCGGACGACGGGTGCCGCACCCGGCCGCGTAAGCTGGGGTCGGCCCTGTGCACACCTTCGCACCCCCGCTCAAGGAGCACCCCGTGATCATCTTCTTCGAAATCCTGCTGGTCCTGGTCTGCGTCGGCGTCCTCGCCTTCGCCGGACTGACCGTGAAGAAGCTGTTCCAGGGCCAGCGCTGACCGCGACCAGGAAGTACCCCTCATGATCGAGATCCCGTCCGACCTGCACAAGGACCTCGTCCCGCTCGCGTTCCTGCTCGGCAACTGGGCAGGCGCGGGCGTGCACGACTTCCCCGGTGCCGAGAAGTGCAACTTCGGCCAGGAGGTCACCTTCACCCACGACGGGCGGGACTTCCTGGAGTACTCCTCGCGCACCTGGGTGCTCGACGGCGACGGCAACAAGGTCCGCCCGCTGGAGTCGGAGCACGGCTACTGGCGCATCGACGCCGACCGCAAGGTCGAGGTGACCATGGTCCGCGACGACGGCGTCGTCGAGATCTGGTACGGCGAGATGGCCGAGAAGAAGCCGCAGATCGACCTGGTCACGGACGCCGTCGCGCGCACCGCCGCCTCCGGCCCGTACACCGGCGGCAAGCGGCTCTACGGCTACGTCAAGAGCGACCTGATGTGGGTCGGCGAGAAGCAGACCCCCGAGGTCGAGCTGCGCCCCTACATGTCGGCGCACCTGAAGAAGGTCGTCACCCCGGAGGAGGTCGAGCGCTGGGCCAAGGCCCTGCCCGACGACATGCCGGACGACGGCATCGCGTTCTTCAAGTAGGCCGTCCGGCCCCGGGGTGCTCCGGGGCCCAGGCTCTAGACTCGTGGGTGTGGTGAGCACCGACTGGAAGAGCGACCTCAGGCAACGCGGGTACCGGCTGACGCCCCAGCGCCAGCTCGTGCTCGAAGCCGTCGACACCCTGGAGCACGCGACCCCCGACGACATCCTCGTGGAAGTGAGGAAGACGGCGTCGGGGGTCAACATCTCCACCGTGTACCGCACGCTGGAGCTCCTCGAGGAACTGGGCCTGGTCAGCCACGCCCACCTCGGGCACGGCGCGCCGACCTACCACCTCGCCGACCGCCACCACCATCTGCACCTGGTCTGCCGCGACTGCACCAAGGTGATCGAGGCGGACGTGGAGGTGGCCGCCGAATTCACCGAGAAGCTGAGGGACACCTTCGGCTTCGACACCGACATGAAGCACTTCGCGATCTTCGGCCGGTGCCAGGACTGCTCCCTGAAGACGTCAACTACCGAGTCGTAGGCTAGGCGTATGAAAAGCCCCCTGCTGACCCTGCCCGGCGCCGTCCCCGCCGAGGGCGTGGACGAAGGCGTGGCCGCCCACTACGGCGACCTGTTCCGTGAGCAGCGCGCCCTCGCCGACGGCACCGGCTTCGTCGACCTGTCCCACCGCGGGGTCGTCACCGTCTCCGGCGCCGAGCGGCTCGGCTGGCTCCACCTGCTGCTCACCCAGCACGTCCAGGAGCTGCCCGCGCACGAGGCCACCGAGGCGCTGATCCTGTCCGCCAACGGCCACATCGAGCACGCGCTCTACCTGGTCGACGACGGCGAGACGACCTGGGCGCACGTCGAGCCCGGCACCCAGGAGGCGCTGGTCGCGTACCTGGAGTCGATGAAGTTCTTCTACCGGGTCGAGGTCGCCGACCGCACCGAGGACGTCGCGGTGGTGCACCTGCCCGCCGGGTCCATCGCCGAGGTGCCCGAGGGCGTGGCGGTGCGCGAGACGCCGTACGGCAGGGACCTCTTCCTGCCCCGCGGCGACCTGGAGGAGTTCGCGCGCACGGCGGGCCCCGCCGCCGGGCTCCTCGCCTACGAGGCGCTGCGCGTCGAGCAGCACCGCCCCCGGCTCGGCTTCGAGACGGACCACCGCACCATCCCGCACGAGCTGGGCTGGATCGGCTCCGCCGTGCATCTGCAGAAGGGCTGCTACCGCGGCCAGGAGACCGTCGCCCGCGTCCAGAACCTGGGCAAGCCGCCGCGCCGGCTGGTCTTCCTGCACCTGGACGGCAGCGAGGTGCACCTGCCCGTGCCGGGCACCGAGCTGCGCCTGGCGGACGACGGGCCGGACGGCCGGAAGATCGGCTTCATCACGACCTCGGTACGCCACCACGAGCTGGGGCCGGTCGCCCTCGCCCTGGTGAAGCGGAACGTCCCGGTGGACGCCCGGCTGCTGGCCGGGGACACGGCCGCCGCGCAGGAGACCGTCGTCGAGCCCTGAGCCGCGCGGTTCGTGAGGCCCGCGCGGCCCGTGGGCCTCACATCTCCAGCAGCACGGTGAACGGGCCGTCGTTCGTCAGTGACACCCGCATGCGCGCGCCGAACCGGCCCGTCGCCACCGTCGCGCCCAGCGCGCGCAGCTGGGCCACCACCTCGTCGACCAGCGGCTCGGCGAGATCGCCGGGGGCTGCGGCGTTCCAGGTGGGGCGGCGGCCCTTCCGGGCGTCCCCGTAGAGGGTGAACTGGCTGATCACCAGGAGCGGGGCGCCGACGTCGCTGCAGGACCTCTCGTCCTTCAGCATCCGGATCGACCACAGCTTGCGGGCGAGCTGCGCCGCCTTCTCCTCGGTGTCCTCGTGGGTGACGCCGACCAGGACGCACAGGCCCTCGCCCTCGATCTCCCCCACGGTCTCGCCGTCCACGACGACGCTCGCGCCGTCCACCCTCTGCACCACTGCTCGCATACGCCCATGATGCCGGTCCGCGAACAGACGCCCGACGGCGGCCCGCGATCCACCCCGGTCGGGCTATTTTTACTCCTTAGCGCCCATCTGGGGCGGATCGGGGCCACTCACTCACATTGCGGCCGTCAGGGGTGGCACGATGCTGGCACATGCCGGTCGAGGGGACGGTTGAGGCACATGAGCACATCGGGGATCGGGCAGGCGTCCGCGGCTGTCGCGTTGGCCCAGGAGTTGACCCAAGGGGGCGGCGGGGAACGGGAGTTCCGACGGCCGCCCGTGCAGCGCACGGACAGCCCCGCGCTGCCCGGGGACGGGGCGGAGGACGAACTGACCGGGCTGAGCCTGGCCGAACTGCGCACGATGCGGCGGGACGCACAGCGCGACGAGGCCGACCTCAGCTACGTACGGAGGCTGCTGCAGGGGCGGATCGACATCCTGCGCGCGGAGCTGGCCCGGCGTGACCTGCCGTCAGGGGTGCCGGCGGCCGTCGCGCCGGGGGAGACCTCCGTCGTGCAGCGGCTGGCGGAGATCCTGCGGGACACCCCCGCGCGTCACCGTTCCTCCGCCCGCCATCTGACGCTGGGCACACCGCGGAGCGAGGAGTACCGGCGGCTGGCCTCCGAGATGCTCGCCGAGGTGGAGCTCTCCGACCTGGGCGCGCGCACGGACGGAGAGCTGCACACCGCGATGGGCCGGTTGGTCGGGTACGAGCAGCAGGTGTCGCGCCGCCGGCAGCGGCTGCAGCGCACCGCCGACGCGTGCGGGGCGGAGATCACCCGGCGCTACCGGGAGGGGGAGGCGCAGGTCGACGACCTGCTCGCATGAGGTCCGGGTCCCGGTGAAACCACGTCGACACCTCCCGGGGGGCCGACTTACCGTGACCCCATGACCTCCCGTGCCGACATCGACGTACGCCCCATCGACGCATCCGAGTTCCCCGACTGGCAGCGGGCCATGAACATCGGGTTCCTGCACCGGCCGACCCTGGACGAGGAGATCCTCGACGCGCGCCGGGCGCAGTTCACGCCCGGCCGCTCGACGGCCGCCTTCGACGGAGGGCGCTGCGTCGCGACGTTCCGCTCCTTCGCGCAGGAGCTCACGGCCGTCGGCGGGGCGGCCGTCCCGGCCGACGCGGTCACCAACGTCACCGTCTCCCCGACCCACCGCAGGCGCGGCCTGCTGACGCGGATGATGGCGCAGGACCTGGCGGCGGCGAAGGAGCGCGGGGACGTCGTCGCCACGCTGATCGCCGCCGAGTACCCGATCTACGGGCGGTACGGCTTCGGCCCCGCCACCTGGGCCACCGAGTGGACGATCGACGTGCCGCGCGCCGGGCTCGACCCGCGCTGGGCGGGCCCGGAGGACGGCGGCCGGATCGACCTGGTGGACGCCGAGGACGTCCGCAAGCACGGCCCCGAACTGCACGAGCGGCTGCGCCGTTCCCAGCCGGGCGTCGTGAGCCGTGACGAGCTGTGGTGGAAGGTCACGACGGGCGCCGTGCGCTTCCACGCGACGTTCCACGAGCCGTACTACGTGATCTACCGCTCGGCCTCCGGTGAGGTCGAGGGCATCGCCGCCTACACCGCGGACGACAAGTGGGGCGACGGCAAGCAGCCGCTCAACACGGTCCGGGTGAAGTGGCTGACCGGGGTGACCCCCGCCGCCGAGCGGGCGCTGTGGCGCTACCTGTGCTCGATCGACTGGGTGGTCGCGGTGAAGACCGGCTACCGCGCCCCGGACGACCTGCTTCCGCACTTCCTCCCCGACCCGCGGGCCGCCGCCGTGACCACCCACGCCGACTGGCTGTGGGTGCGCATCCTCGACGTCGTACGGGCCCTGGAGGCGCGGACGTACGAGGCGGCGGGGTCGCTGGTGCTGGAGGTGGCCGACGCGGGCGGGCTGGCCGGCGGGCGGTACCGGCTGGAGGCGTCGGCGGACGGCGCCGGGACCTGCGCGCCGACGACGGACAACCCGGACCTCTCGCTGGACGTCGCGGAGCTGGCGACGCTGTGGCTCGGCGACGAGTCGGCGGTGCGGCTCGCGGCGCTGGGCCGGGTCCGGGAAGAACGAGCGGGCGCCGCCCGTCAGGCCGACGCCCTGCTGCGTACGTCCAGGCGACCGTGGTGCCCGGACATCTTCTGAGCGCGGACGCCTCCGCGCCTTCGGTGCCGCTTCCTCCTTCCGCCGGTGACGGGTGGGCGTGATCGTGCATCCGTAGCGAGCTGTTCAGTTGTGGTGGTGGGTGTGGTGCTCCGTCGGCGGGCTCCCGGCTCCCCTCCGGAAGGGAGCCCGGCCGGCGGTCCGTGCGGAGTGCCGTCAGCCGGACTGGGCGAACAGCATCACGAGGATGACCGCGCCGATGCCGCCGATCATGGTGTTGCGTGCCTTGATGCCCACGGTGAGGGCGACGAAGGCGATGATCCCCATCGGGCCGTACTTCCACTGGACGAGCTGCTCGAACCCGATGGCCAGGGCGGCGACGACGATGGCGATGAGCGGCATGGCGGTCCCCCTTTGTCCGGCGGCCCCCCACCGCCCTCCTGGTGAGCCAACCCCTCTACGGGTCGACCAGGTTGGGCGAGTTGGTGACCAACTTATTCTTAGTTATCTCCACTTGGAAGAGTCCTATAACCACCCTTCGTTGAACTCCCGCAAGATGGCGAGAAGTTGTAGTGTTTGGCCGTGGAGCCGGAACACGCCTCCGTCAATGGACGGAAGAAGCCACAGCGGCCACAGCGGACGCATCGTGAAGTGGCCGACGAGCTGCGCGCCCGGATCCGGTCCGGGGTGCTGCGGCCGGGTCAGCGCATGCCCACGCAGGCGCAGCTGGCCGCCGAGTTCGGCGTCGAGCGGCAGGCCGTGCGGGGCGCGTTGCGCATCCTGCAGTCGGAACATCTGCTGACGAACATCTCGAAAGGGGCGCCCGCGACGGTCGCGGAGCGGGCCGACCGCGCCCCGGTGGGCCCCGCGGCCCCGCCGCAGCCCACCACGGTGGCGCTCGCACCCCGGATAGCCTCCGCCTTCGAGGCGGAGCACGTGAAGATCGACGCCGTCTGCCTCACCGCCGTCTCCCTCACCCTCGCCATCGGCGAGCCGCTGCGGCAGATCTACACGGGGCGACTGAAACCGGCCAAGGTCGACGTCCGCGTCCTGCTGCCCAGCCGGAGCATCGACCTGGCCTTCCCGGTGCCGGTCGGCGGGCGGCAGGGCGACGACGACCCGGTGCACGAGCGCTGGCTGGCCCAGCGCAACGCCCAGGGGCAGGTGCTCCGCCACAACCTGATGGCCCTGCGCGCCACGCACGGGATCGACGTGCGCGTGACCTTCCGTGCGCTGCCCTTCACGCCGCCGGTGAAGCTGTACCTGCTCAACAACACCGAGGCGCTGTTCGCCTACTACACGGTGACCCGCAGCGAGGCGCTGATCGGTCAGGAGAGCCTGCCGACGTACGACGCGCAGGGCGTGCGGTCGATGCTGTTCGCCTTCGAGCAGGGCGACGGCCTGCGCGACACGACCTTCGTGGAGCAGTCCCGCCTGTGGTTCAACGCACTGTGGGAGACGATCAGTTCGGAGCTTGAGCTCACGGACTGACGTCTCCCACAGAGGCCTGGTCGGGCCGGCCACGCTTCCGCGGCGGCCGGGGCGGGCCGGTCACAGGGCGGGGCGGGCCACGAGCAGCGCCAGCAGCACCGCTCCGGCGGAGCTGACACCGGGCCGTTTCGCGTGGATGCCCACGGTGACCAGCAGCAGGCCGAGGAGGCCGGCCGCGCCGTACCTCCACTGGAGAAGCTGCTCGACGGTGACGACGACGACGGCGGAGATCAGGGCGATGACGGGCATGGTGTACCCCCTTCGGGCGGAGACGGTGAAACGGGGCGACGGCGCCGGTGGCCCTGAGGCGGTGACTGTCCGAAGAGCGGAACGCTAACCTCCGCCAACTCCGCCAAGTTGGCAACCAACTCCAGTAGAGTTGTCCCCACTTGGCTCCTACTCATAAACAACTTTCAAACAACTGCCTTTAGATGGATCAAAGTTGTAGCGTTTGGTCGTGGCCCAGGAGAACGTGTCAGTGAACGGCAGCAGCAGGCTCTCGGCCCAGGAGATCGCCGACATCCTGCGGGAACGCATCCGCGGGGGTGCGCTGAAGGCGGGCGACCGGCTGCCCACGCAGGCCGAGCTGGCCGAGGAGTTCGGCGTGGAGCGCGGCACCGTCCGTCAGGCCCTGCGGGCCCTCCAGGACGACGGACTCCTCAGCAACGTCAGCAAGGGAAGCCCGCCCCGGATCGCCGCGCCCGCCCCGGTCCGGGAGGAGCCCCAGCCGACGATGGTGGGGCTGGCGCCCCGGCTGACGGAGGCGTTCTCCGCGCCCCGCGTGCGGATCGACGCCGTGTGCCTCACCGCGGAGAGCTTCATGCTGGCGGTCGGCGAGCCCGTCCGGCACATCCACGAGAGCCGTATCCGCCCCGAGGCGATCGACGTCCGCATCATGCTGCCGTCCCGGCGGATCAACCTCGCCTTCCCCGTGCCGGTCGAGGGCCGCGACGCGGGCGACGAGGATCCGGTGCACGAACGGTGGCTGGCCCAGCGCAACTCCCAGGCCCGCGTGCTCCAGCACAACCTCCAGGCGCTGCGCGCCACGCACGGCATCGACGTGCACGTGTCCTTCCGGGCGCTGCCCTTCACCCCGCCGGTGAAGCTGTACCTGCTCAACGGCGAGGAGGCGCTGATCGGCTACTACATGCTGACCCGCCGCGAGGAGGAGTGGGAGAGCCAGACCCTGGAGATGTACGACGCGCTCGGCTCCGCCTCCCTCCTCTTCTCCTTCGCCAAGCGGGCCGGCCGGCGGGACCAGGCGTTCGTGGAGGAATCCCAGAAGTGGTTCGACGCCCTCTGGGAAACCATCACGACGGACCTGACACTCTCCTAGTGACTTCTGAGACGCAGCAGACTGAAGCGGTGACAACCGAGACCGAGGCGGAACCGAACGACCTGCGGAACCTGATCGAAGGCGCCCGCGTCGTGCTGTGGGACTTCGACGGCCCCGTCTGCCGGCTCTTCGCCGGCCACTCCGCCGAGCGGGTGGCCCGGGACCTGGTGGACTGGCTGGAGGGGCGGGGGCTGCACGGGCTGCTGGACGAGTCCGCGCGCGAGTCCCTCGACCCGCACGTCGTCCTGCGCGCGGTGGACCGCCGGCACCCCGGCAGCGACCTCGTCGCGGAACTCGAGGAACGGCTCACCCAGGAGGAGCTGAGGGCAGCGGCCTCCGCCCGGCCGACGCCGTACGCCGACCCCCTGGTCCGCACCTGGACGGCGGTGGGCGCCCGCCTGGCCATCACGACGAACAACTCGCCGCGGGTGGTGAAGGAGTACCTGACGTCCCGGGGCCTGCTGCCGTGCTTCGCGCCGCACATCTACGGCCGCACCCAGGAACTCCGCCACCTGAAGCCTCATCCGCACTGCATCCAGCGGGCGTTGAACGCGATGGGCGCGGCTCCGGCGACGGCCCTGATGATCGGGGACACCCCGTCCGACTTCCTCGCGGCGCGGGCGGCGGGGGTGCCGTTCCTGGGGTACGCCAGGAACGAGCGGAAGAACAAGGTGTTGCGGGACGCGGGGGCGGAGTGGATCGTGGGGTCGCTGGAGCCGGTGCTGAAGGCGGTGTGGGAGGCCGGTCAGGCCTGAATCATCAGCGCGGTGAGCACCACGGCCGCCCCGACGGCGAGCCCCTCACGGCGGGCGCGTACGCCCACACCGACGAGGAGGAGCAGAACCAGGCCGAGCACGCCCAGCCGCGTCTCGGCCAGCAGGCTCATCAGCAGCTTGCCCAGCGCGGTGATCAACTGAAGGCGGTACATGAGCCGACCATCTCCCCTCCACTTTCCGACACCGTCCGGAATCGCTCAACTCGCGGTCCAATTGGACTGGTTGGCCTGAGAGCTGTCTGCCCGGACCGGTTGATCCCTTAACCAACGGTCCGCCCGTATCAGGGACTTGTGGACGGTTGGTTTGCCGGTGGACCGAAAGCGGTACGTTCCGGTCGTGACCGGGAGGGGTGACGAGTCAAGCGGCGGCGGTGGGCGGGAGGCCCAGCGGATCGCCGACGAGTTGCGCGCGCGGATCGGGCACGTCTATCCCCTGCACTCCTTCCTGCCGGCGCAGCGCGCCCTCGCCGTGGAGCTGGGCGTCTCACGCGACACGGTGCAGCGGGCGCTGCGGGAGCTGGCGAGCGAGGGGTGGATCGAGTCCCGGCGGGGCAGCGGCTCGCGGGTCATGAAGGTCCAGCGCATACAGTCGTCGACGGCCAAGGCGACCCGTGTGCGTGGTCAGGTGACGCTGGCGCCCTTCATCAGCGAGGCCTTCGAGCGCCCTGAGGTCACGCTGGACGTGTACACCCTGACGTCGGAGTCCCTGGACGCCCACATTCGCCTGCAGTCGGAACGCATCCGCGGTGGCTTCATCTCGCCCCAGCGCATCACGCTCCGTATGCTCCTTCCGGATCCGTCACTTCCGCTGCCGTATCCGCGGGTGAAGGAGAGTCCGGACGACGCCCGGATGCGGACGCGGTTGCGGACCATTACGGAGACGCATACGGCCTCCCTGGTCAGCGCGCTGAGGGACCTCCAGACCGAAGGCCTGGTCCCATCGGTCGACGTACGGATTCGGCACGCTCCGCTGACCCCGACCTTCAAGCTCTACCTGCTCAACGAGGCCGAGGCGCTGCACGGCATGTACGAGATCATCGAGCGGCAGCTGGAGCTGGCGGACGGCGAGGTGGTGACCGCGCTGGACGTACTGGGGCTGGGCGCGACCCTCACCCACCATGTGAAGAATCCGGCCGATGCCGGCGCCCCCGGCACCGTGTTCCTGGACGGCATGCAGCAGTGGTTCGACTCCGTGTGGAAGCACCTCGCCCAGTGACTGCGGTGCTGTACGATTCCGGCCACCGATTGAGCAGCAGCTGCTCCCCCGTCCGTACCAGAGAGCACATCAGCGACTGGGACGGGCCTCCGTAACTCGGGCACGTGGGTGACACCCGGCTGCCCGGTGCCTGACGCCATGCGGTTGACTTCCGCGTGCGGAAACGGAGGCCGCATGTCTACCGTCGTTTGTGTCTCCCTCGTACGTCACGGAGCGGCCAGTGGGCGCACCACCTCTTCCCCGACCGGCCCTCGGGGCGCCCACTTCTCCGGACGACCGGCTCCGCGACTTCGTGGAGCGCGCCACGCTGTGCGGTACGGCCGCCAGCGGTCACCACAACCAGAACTACGTGCTGGCACTGAACGAACTCGAGGCGCGGTTACTGGGCCGTGAGCCGTGTACGTCGGTGACGGTGCGCATCCGCCGGGCCGAGGCGCTGCCGGTGGTGATCAGGACCTGGGACAACGAGGACGAGATCCTCGGGGCGGTCAAGGACGTCCTGCCCCACGTGCCGCAGTGCTTGGCCAAGGGCCCGGACTTCGCCGTCCACAGCTATGTGGAAGGCGTGCCGCTGTCCAGCATCTGCGCCAACGGAAAGCCCCTCGACACCTTGCTGGTGCGGGCACTGGCCGGACTGCTGGCCCAGATGACCCGGGTCAGACGCAGCTCGCTGCCGGCCCTGCCGCCCCACTGGCCGAGCAACGACACCGACAGCCAGGCGTTCCTGCGCACTCTGGCCCACCTCGCGGACGAGCAGATCCGCCGGCCCAATTGGACTGCCTTCGGCGGACTGTTCGCGGCGCTGGGCATCCCCGAGGACGCCCTGATCCGGCTGGCCGAGCGCACCCCCGCCATGGCGCGACGGCCGTACAGCCTGCTCCACGCCGACCTGCACCGGGACAATGTGATCGTCTCCTACGGCGGATCGCTACCTCTGATCTGCGTCGACTGGGAGCTGGCGACGTACGGCGATCCCCTCCACGACCTGGCGACCCATCTGGTGCGCATGCAGTACCCGGATCACCAGTGGCCCGAGGTGATCGGCGCGTGGGAAGAGGCCATGCGCCGCGTCCGTCCGGCGGCCGTCAACGGGTTGGCCAGGGACCTGCAGCACTACCTCGACTTCGAGCGAGCGCAGTCCGTGTTCCCGGACGTCATGCGGGCCGCGCAGTCCCTTGAGCGGGCGTATGCGCAGAAGAATCTGGACGAGGCTACGGCGGTGGTGGACCGGGCGCTGCGCGCGGCGGCGCGACCGTTGGGCCTCCGGAGCGTTCCCGGCCCGAAGGAGATCGAGCGCGCCCTGTTCCGCTGGCAGTCGTCGCGAGGAGTGTGCGGCGCCCAGGTCGTCAGGTGGTTGCCGGATCGGCGTCTCGCGCTGCCGGACGACTTCGGTGAGGGCAATGTCCTCGACGCCCTGTCGGTGGAAGGCGCGGCCCCAGCCAGCCGCGTTTTCAAGGGCACGGCACACCTCAATACAGTCGTCCGGGTCCCCGGGGTCTGCTACCCGGTCGTCGTACGGCGCAGGCTGCCTGACGTCACCCGGAGGGAACCGCATTTCCTCAGTGAGCACGCGGTGCTGCGGGGCATCGAGGAGGCGAAGGTCGCCGTGAACGCGCCAAGGGCCCTCGCCCTGGGCGAGACGCACGGGAACGACCACTTCGCGATCCACACCTACATGGGCCCGGAGGACGTCGACCGCCCCCCCAACCATCCTGTGCACGGCCTACTGCCCCACGAGGCGGACGGGCTGGTGGACCAGCTGTGCGCCCTGACCCAGGTGGACTACAAGCGGATCGACCCGTTGGCTGACGAGCCGGGTTTCCACTACTGGCTCAAGGACGAGCTGGTCCGCCTCGTCGGAGGACTGCCCAGGAAAACCCAGCAACTCGCCCGGCAGCTAGGCCTTCCGGATCACGACCGCCTGAAACAGATCCTGTCCCGGCAGAAGGTCAGCCACCGTGAGCATGCTCTCCTCCACGGCGACCTCAACCCCTGGAACCTGGTGCGCCGGGACGGTGGGCTCAGCATCATCGACTGGGAGATGGCCCTGATCGGCGACCCCCTGTACGACCTGGTCCGGCACATGCACCTCACCCCCACCCGCCCGGAGATCCGGGACCGCATGTTCCGCCGCTGGGAGCGCAACCTCCCGCCCGAGTACACGCGCGACTGGCAGAAGGACTGGCAGGTGTACCGACGCCTCGAAGCCGTCCGCTCGGCCTACATCGACCTCGACCGCATCGTCACGGGAGCAAGCCTCGACGCCCCGAACGTCCGCCGCGCGGTCGCCTCGTACGCGGTGACCCTGGGAGTCGCCACGGGCGCCCTCGGTCTGCCGGTCCGGGCCACGGCCAACCCGTACCTCGCCCGCGCCCTGGTCTGACGCCGGCGCGGCCCGGTCGGGTGCGTAGGCTCGCCGCATGAGCGAGATCGGGCTGCGGGAGCGCAAGAAGCGGCGGATGTACCGGACGGTGTCGGACATCGCGATCCGGATGTTCCTGGAGCGTGGTTTCGACGCGGTGTCCGTCACCGAGGTGGCCGCCGCGGCCGAGATCTCCAAGCCGACGCTCTTCCGGTACTTCCCCGCCAAGGAGGACCTCGTCCTGTACCGGATCGCGGACCACGAGGAGGAGCCCGCCCGCGTCGTACGGGAGGGGCCGACCCCCGTCGAGGCACTGAAGCGCCACTTCCTGGCAGGCCTGGAACGCCACGACCCGGTGACGGGGCTCAACGACGACCCCGAAGTGCTCGCCTTCCACACCCTGCTCTACGGCACGCCCTCCCTGGTCGCCCGGCTGTACGGCCAGCTGGAGCGGACCGAGGAGGCGCTGGCCGAGGCGCTCGGGGACGGGCTCGACGCCCGGCTCGCCGCCGGACAGATCATCGCCGTGCGGCGGATCCTCGCGCAGGAGAACTGGCGGCGGATCGCGGCAGGGGAGTCCCTCGACGCCGTGGGCGAGGACGCGGTGGACGCGGCGGAGCGGGCGTTCGCGGTGCTGGCGCGGAGCCTGCCAGCGGGCGTTACCGAGTAAAAAACATTACCGAGTTACGTTTCTTGCTACGCTCGGGGGAATGACGCCCGACGCCCCCGTGCCCCAGCACGCCCTCGACCAGGAACGTGCCCATCACGACCGCTGCCGTGATGCCCTCGCCGGCATGACCGGCGGTGCCGACGAGCAGGTGAGCACCGGTGAGGACGTCTCCGCGTCCGGCGCCGACGCCGAGGTCCTCGGGTACCGGCTGCGCAGCCGGGCCAAGGAACTGCGGGAACTGCCGCCCGGCCCGCTGTTCTTCGGGCGCCTGGACTTCGGCCCGGACGAGCCCGACCACGGGCGCCAGAGCTACCACGTCGGGCGCCTGCGGATCACCGAGCACCCGGCCGCCCCGCCCCTGGTCGTCGACTGGCGGGCGCCGGTGTCCCGCACCTTCTACCAGGCGTCCGCCCGTGACCCGCGGGGCGTGACCGTGCGCCGACGGTTCGGCTGGGCGCCCGGCAGCAGGGGCGACTCCCGTGATCTGACCGGTCTGGAGGACGAGCACCTGGCGCGGGGCGAGGACCGGGTGAGCGGAATCGTCGCCCGGGAGATCGAGCGGCCCCGTGTCGGGCCGATGCGGGACATCGCCGCCACCATCCAGCCCGAGCAGGACGACCTCGTCCGCGGCGACCTGGGCCTCACCGTGTGCGTGCAGGGTGCTCCCGGCACCGGCAAGACCGCCGTCGGCCTGCACCGGGCGGCCTACCTGCTGTACACCCATCCGCAGCGCATGCGGCGCGGCGGCCTGCTCGTCCTCGGGCCGAACCGGACCTTTCTCAGCTACATCGCGGAGGTCCTGCCCTCCCTCGGCGAGACCGGCGTACGGCAGTCGACCCTCACCGAGGAGATCGCCCGGCACCCGGTGACCGGCGAGGACGACGAACCGACCGCCCTCCTCAAGCACGACGCCCGCACGGCGGAGGTACTGCGCCGGGCGCTGTACGCGCGGGTGCGCACCGATCACGGTGACTCCCTCGCCGTCCCCGACGGTTCCTACCGGTGGCGGGTCGACGGGGAGACCTCGGCGCGGATCGTCGCCGAGGTGCTGGACGAGGAACCGCCGTACGCCGTGGGGCGGGAGAGGGTACGGGCACGGATCGTGCGGGCCGTCCAGGACCAGGCCGAACGGCGCAGCGGTCCGCGGGGCGCCGCCTGGGTGCGCCGGATCGAGCGGGCGCGGCCGGTGGCGGCGTACGTGGACGCCGTCTGGCCGGCCGTGCGGCCGGAGCAGGTGGTGGCGGAACTGCTGTCCGGTGGCGACCGGTCGGCGCGGGCGGCCGACGGGGTCCTGGACGCGGACGAGCAGCGCGCCCTGCTGTGGTCGCGTCCGCCGCGGTCGTGGCGTTCGGCACGCTGGTCCGCCGCCGACCTGCTGCTGCTCGACGAGGTGTCCGGGCTGATCGAGCACCCCGAGGGTTACGGGCACGTCGTCGTCGACGAGGCGCAGGACCTGTCCCCGATGGAGTGCAGGGCCATCGCCCGCAGGGCCGCCTTCGGATCGCTCACGGTGCTGGGCGACCTGGCGCAGGGGACGGCACCCTGGGCGTCCCGCTCCTGGGCCGCGACGCTGTTCCACCTCGGCCGCCCGGAGGCTGCCGTCGTACCGTTGACCACCGGCTTCCGGGTGCCTCAGGCGGTCGTGGAGCTGACCAACCGGTTGCTGGGGCGGCTGGACGTCGAGGTGCCGGAGGCGCGGTCCCTGCGCCCGGACGGCGAGTTGCGCAGCCGGGTCGTCGACGACCCCGACGACGTGCAGGCCGCGGTCGTGGCCGCCGTCCGGGACGCCCTGGAGCGGGACGGGTCCGTCGGTGTCGTCGCGGCGGACGGCGATGTCCCCTCGCTGCGGCGCACGTTGGCGGAGGCCGGTGTCGAGGCAGCAGGGCCGGAGTCGCTGGAGGCCCGTGTCGGCGTGGTACCCGCGAGCGTGGTCAAGGGCCTGGAGTACGACCACGTGGTGGCGGTGGAGCCGGCCGCGATCGCCGAGGCGGAGGAGCGCGGACTGCACCGGCTCTACGTGGTGCTCACCCGGGCGGTGTCCCGCCTGGAGGTGGTGCGGTCGCGGCCCCTGCCGTTCTGACGCGGGGCGCGCCGCTCACGCCCCCTCGTCCTCCACCGGCGGCTCCAGCGCCCTCAACCACCGCTCCGTCTGCGCCACATGTGCCTCCGCCACGCCCGCAGCCGCGCCCGGGTCGTGGGCGGCGATGGCCGTCGCGAGGTTGCGGTGGTCGGCGTCGCTCTTGCGGCGGAGGTCGGGGCCCTCGGGGAGGGTGAAGACCTGGTACTTGCGGGAGCGGGCGCGGAAGACCGCGAGGAGGGACGCCAGCGTGGGGTTTCCGGCCGCGCGGGCGATCTCCGCGTGGAAGCGGTGGTCCAGGTCGGACGCCTCCGCCGGGTCCTCCGTGGCCTCCATCGCCTCGATCAGCGAGAACAGCGTCCCGACCGTCTCCGGGGTCGCACGCGCCGCCGCCTGGGCCGCCACGTGCGCCTCCAGGACACGGCGGATCTCGTAGACCTCCAACAGGCCCGGCAAGGGCAGCAGTTGCAGGGTCAGGGAGAGGCTGCCGATCAGGTCCTCGGGGCGGAGCTGTGAGACGTACGTGCCCGAGCCGTGGCGCGGTTCGAGCACGCCCAGCGCCGACAGCATCCGTACCGCCTCGCGCAGCGAGCCGCGCGAGACGCCGAGTTCCTCGCAGAGATCCGCCTCGGGCGGGATCTTCTCCCCGGCGCCCAGCCGCCCCGTGGCGATCATGTGGCGCAGGCCGTGGAACGCCTTGTCGACTGCCGACATCCGTTGCCTCCCCTGACGGGCCGCGTCCGCCGCGGCCCCCGCCCGAGTGAAGCGTAGTCGGACGAGAGATCAGATGTCTTCCGTGAAACATTTCCGAGTCATCTGATTTCAGGTGGCTCACAGGTCTTGTCATGGCCGAAAACGCCATGCCAACATCCCGAGTCATCATACGTCTTGGCCTTCGGGTCTCCCGATGGTCCGACGTCCTCCGATGTCCCTCGCGGATGGGAGTCATGTGAGCGAGACCGACGTCAGCACCGCGCCCCGCCCCCTGCTGCTGGCCGACGGACGGCCCGCGGCGGACGCGTGGTCGCTGGACCCCGCCCTGCGCCACCTCAACCACGGCTCCTTCGGCGCCGTCCCGCTGGCCGCCCAGGAGCGGCAGAACGCGCTGCGGGAGGAGATGGAGCGGGCGCCGGTCGTGTGGTTCCCCGAACTGCCGGGCCGGATCGCGAAGGCCAGGACCGGACTCGCCGCGTTCCTCGGCGTGGACGCGGGCGACCTCGCCCTGGTGCCCAACGCCAGCGCCGGCGTCAGCGTCGTCTACGCCAACCTCGAGAAGAGGGCGGGCGGCGAGATCGTCGTCACCGACCACGGCTACGGCGCCGTCACCATGGGCGCCGAACGCCTCGCCCGCCGCTGGGGCGGCCGGGTCCGCACCGCCCGCGTGCCGCTGGACGCGGACGAGGAGCAGGCGTACGAGGCGGTCATGGCGGAGGTCGGCGACGCCACCGATCTGGTGGTCGTCGACCAGATCACCTCCGCGACCGCCCGCAGGTTCCCCGTGGAGCGGATCGGTGCCGAGGCCGCCCGCCGCGGAGTGCCGTTCCTCGTCGACGCCGCCCACGCGCCCGCCCTGCTCGCCGCGCCTCTCGACGGCCTGACCTGCGACTTCTGGGCGGGCAACCTCCACAAGTGGGCCTGCGCCCCGCGCGGCACCGCCGCTCTCGTCGCCCGCGGCCCGCTCCGTGACGGCCTCCACCCCCTGATCGACTCCTGGGGCGCGCCCGACCCCTACCCGGACCGGTTCGACCAGCAGGGCACGCTCGACGCCACCAACTACCTCGCCGCGCAGACCGCTCTGGACTTCGTCGACGACACCTGGGGCTGGGACGCGGCCCGCCGCTACATGGACGAGCTCGCCGGGTACGGCGAGCGGGTCGTGGCCTCGGCCGTCACCGCGCTGACCGGCGAGGACGCCCGCGTGGACGTGGGGATGCCGGTGCCCGGCATGCGGCTGGTGCGGCTGCCGGACGGCCTGGCCGACCGCCGGGAGGCCGCGGACGCCCTACGCGACCGGGCCGCTGCGGAGCTGGGCGTCGAGGCCGCGTTCACCGCCTTCGGCGGGATCGGCTACGTACGGCTGTCCGCGCATCTCTACAACACCCCCGAGGACTACGAGTACTTCGCCGAGCGGTGCGTGCCCGTGCTCGGCGAGTGGGCCCGCGCCGCCCGCCCCTGATCCCCCCATCCTCCGCACCCCCCATCCTCTGCACCTCCCCCCGCCCCGTCGCCCCGTTCACCCAAGGAAGAGGTCAGCACGATGAGAAGAAGGACGGCAGCTCTCGCGCTCGGCACCGCCGCCGCGATGGTCCTGACCGGCTGCTCCACCATGAGCCCCGGTGAGAGCGGAACGGTCACCCTCAACATGGTGGAGAGCCTGACCAACCCCGCCCGCACCGACCTGCTCGAGGAACTGATAGCCGACTTCGAGAAGCAGAACCCGAAGATCAAGGTCAAGCTGGTCTCGCCGCCCACCGAGCAGGCCGACCAGAAGCTCCAGCAGATGCTCCAGTCGGGCAGCGGCGTCGACGTCCTCGAGGTCCGCGACATCACCGTCGGACCCTGGTCGAACAACGGCTGGCTGTACGACATGAAGAAGGACCTGACCGGCTGGAAGGGCTGGGACGCGCTCACCGACAACGCTGTCGCCGCCTCCGAGGACGACAAGGGCCGCACCTACTTCGTGCCGTACGGCTTCTACGGGCTGAGCCTCTTCCACCGCACCGACCTCATCAAGGACGCCGGCTTCGACAAGCCGCCGGCCACCTGGGAGGAACTGCTGGAGCAGGCGTCGAAGATCCACGACCCGTCGTCGCGCCGGTACGGCTACGCCTTCCGCGGCGGCCCCAACGCGCACAGCAACGCCACGGCCGCCATCGAGGCCTACGTCGCCGACCGGATCGACCCGGCCAACGGCTACCTGCTGAAGGACGGGAAGACCATCTTCTCGGCGCCCGAGGCGCTGGACGCGATGGAGATGTACCTGAAGCTGTTCAAGCAGGCGTCGCCGAAGTCGTCCGTGGCCTGGGGTTACCCGGAGATGGTGGAGGGCTTCTCCAACGGCTCGACCGCGTTCCTGCTCCAGGACCCCGAGGTCATCGCCACCGTCTCCGAGTCGAAGTCGATCGACGCGGACCAGTGGAGCACCGCGCCGCTGGTGGCCGGGCCGAGCGGCAAGACCGTGCAGCCGCTGGCGACCGCCGGGTGGGGTGTCGCGGAGGGGAGCAAGCACAAGGCCGAGGCCGTGAAGTTGGTGGAGTTCCTCTCCGAGGGCGAGGCGTCGACGCGGTTCTCCAAGGGGAACAGCCTGGTGCCGATCCTGAAGGCGGCTTCCGAGGACGAGTTCTACCGCACCGGACCGTGGGCCAGCTACGTCACCATGACCGAGAACCCGGACACGTTCCTGGTCGTCACCCAGCCGCGCGGGGTCGCGTGGTGGACGGAGTGGCAGCAGCGCGCCGACACGGACGTGCAGAAGATGGTCCTCGGCAAGCTCACGCCGAAGGAGCTGCTGGCCGGCTGGGACGCCTACTGGACCGAGAAGTGGAAGAAGTGACCATGTCCGGTACGTCCACGCCCCCGTCCGGCGTGACCACGGCGCCCTCCGTACGCAAGGAGGGCGCCCCGCCCCGCGGCGGGGGCACCGGGGGCCGCCGGCGGCGGGAGTTCACCACCCGGCGGGGTCTGGTCATCGCCGCGTTCATGGCGCCGGCCGCGGTCTTCGTGGCGCTGTTCACGTACTACCCGATGATCGCCGGCAGTCAGATGGCGTTCCGGAACTGGAACCTGACCGACCTCACGGACACCTCGTGGGTGGGGCTCAAGAACTTCCGGGAGGTCTTCACCGACCCCGCGTGGGGCACGGTGCTGGGCAACACCGCGCTGTGGGTGGTCGGTTCGATCGTGCCGCAGCTGGTGATCGGGTTCGCGCTGGCGCTGTGGCTGCGCCGCAGGTTCCGCCTCCGCGGGCTCTACCAGGCGCTGATCTTCTTCCCGTGGGCGATCTCCGGGTTCCTGATCGGCATCCTGTTCCGCTGGATGTTCAACAGCGAGTTCGGCGTCGTCAACGACCTGCTGCAGAAGGCCGGTCTGATCGACGAACCGGTCGCCTGGCTCGCCGACCCCGACACCGCGATGACCGCCGTGCTGATCGCCAACGTCTGGTACGGGGTCACCTTCTTCGCGATCATGATTTTGGCCGCGCTCCAGTCCATCCCGGACGAGCTGTACGAGGCGGCGGCGCTGGACGGCGCGGGCAAGGCGCGGACGCTGTTCCGCATCACCATCCCGTACATCCGCGTGACGCTCGTGCTCACGGTGCTGCTGCGGGTCATCTGGATCTTCAACTTCCCGGACCTGATCTTCGGCATGACCGGAGGCGGGCCGAACGACGAGACGCACATCGTGACCACCTGGATGATCAAGATCACGCAGCAGGGCGACTACGGCAAGGCCTCCGCGCTCGGCCTGCTGGTGGTGGCGGTGCTGCTGGTGTTCGCGATGTTCTTCCTGACGGCGACCCGGGAGCGGGGCGGCGGCCGCCGGGGCGCCGGCAAGGGCGGAAAGCGAGGGGTGCGGGCATGATCGGCAAGGAAACCACGGCCGGCCGGGCCGCGAAGTTCACCTTCCTGGGGCTCTGGCTCGTCTTCGCCCTCTTCCCGCTGTACTGGATCACCGTCACGTCCCTCAAGGACCCCGGTGACATCTTCTCCTTCCCGATCGCCTACTGGCCCGAGCGGTTCTCCCTGGAGAACTACCAAGGCCTGTTCGGCAAGGCGGACTTCGGCACGTACCTGGTGAACAGCCTGGTCGTGTCGACCGTCGCGGGCGCGGTGGCCACCGCCATCTCGACGCTCTCGGCGTACGTCCTCGCCCGGTTCGAGTTCCGCAGCAAGTCCGCGCTGCTGATGGCGTTCCTGGTCACGCAGATGATCCCGTCGTTCATCGCGCTGGGCCCGCTGTACCTGCTGATGACCGACCTCCAGCTGGTCGACAACCGGCTCGGGCTGATGCTGGTCTACATCGCCGTGTGCATCCCCTTCTGCACGGTGATGCTGCGCGGCTTCTTCGAGAACGTCCCGGACGCGCTGGAGGAGGCCGCGATGATCGACGGCCTCTCCCGGCTCGGGGCGCTGCTGCGGGTGCTGCTGCCGGTGATGCGGCCGGGGATCGTCGCCGCGTTCATCTTCAACTTCGTCAACTGCTGGAACGAGCTGTTCCTTTCGGTGACGCTGATGAACAGCGACGAGAACAAGACGGTGCCGACCGCGCTCAACGGCTTCATCTCCAGCTTCAACATCGACTGGGGTTCGATGTCCGCGGCGGCGGTGCTGACGATCCTGCCGACGATGGTGCTGTTCGCCTTCGCCAGCCGGCACATCGTGCAGGGGCTGACGGCGGGAGCGGTGAAGGGCTGATCAGGGCGTGGCGCGGGTGCCGGGACCGTCGGGGGTGTCCTCTCCGGCGGCTTCCCGCGCCGCCCGCTCCAGCCGGTCGCGGTAGGCCGCCCACCAGGCGGGATCGGCCGCGGGCAGGCTGGTCGCGCCCGGCCGCTCGCCCGTCGCGCCGTCCAGCCGTTCACGCAGGATGTCGGCGTGGCCCGCGTGCCGGCTGGTGTCGGCGATGACGCGGACCACGGCGTGGTGCAGGGTCAGCCGCGCGCGGTCCTCGGGCCACCACGGCACCGTGCCGGTCGCGTCGAGCGGCAGCGCCTCGACCGTCGCGTCCGCGTGGGCCCAGGCCCGCCGGTACAGCGCCACGATGTCGTCGCGCGTCTCGTCGGGCGCGGCCCACATGTCCGCGTTGAGCTCGGCGCCCTCGGCCAGCCACGGCAGCGGCTCGCCGGACGGACGTCCGAACGTGTCGCCGAGGTAGCCGAGTTCGATCCCGGCGGCATGCTTCACCAGCCCGAGCAGATTGGTCCCGGTCGGCGTCAGCGGCCGCCGGACGTCGTACTCGGACAGCCCTTCCAGCTTCCAGACCAGCGCGTCGCGCGCCTCCTGGAGGTAGCGGTGCAGGTCGGCCTTGGCGGTGTCGGTGAGTGGCATGGGGCTCAGTCTGTCGGGCGGGAGCGCCCGGTCGCCCGAACAGGCGCTCAGTCCTCCGCCGCGTCCCTGAGAATCGCCTCCAGGCGGCCGCGGCACTCCGCCGCGAACGCCGGGAACGTGTCCCAGTAGTACGGGATGCCGGCGACGGCGACCGCGATGGCCCAGGCGCGGGCGCGCAGCCAGGTCGGGGTGTCGAGGGACAGGGCGTCCCGGTAGGCGCGGCGGGCCTCGGGCGGGAGGTCCCAGACGGGGGCGTGCTCGGCGTCGGGGAAGCCGATCGAGAGCGCGCCGAAGTCGATCACGGCGTGGAGCGTGCCGTCGCGGGCCAGGAGGTTGGCCGGTCGGAGGTCGCCGTGCAGCCAGACGTGCGGTCCGGTGGGACCGGGCAGCGCGAGCGCCTCCCGCCACAGCCGTTCCAGTGTGTCGATGTCGAGGTCCAGCCCCTCGACGGCCCGGCACGCGTCGAAGCCGGGACCGACCCACTCGTCGCACGCCGCCAGGGTGCCTCCGCGGTACCAGGACAGCCCGTCCTCCCGCGTCGCCCCCATCAGGCCGATGCCGTGCAACTCCCGTACGAACTCCGCCAGGTCGGCGCCGAAGGCGGCCCAGTCGCGGACCGTGTCCGGGCCGACGTCCTCGCCGTCGATCCAGCGGTGGACGGCCCACGGGACCGGGTACGCGTCGGTGGGCGTCCCGGCGTGCACGGGCTCCGGCACCCGGCGGGGGAGGAGGGGCGCGAGACGGGGCAGCCACCGCTGCTCCTTGCGCAGGGACGGCCCGCCGTCCGGCTTGCGCGGCAGGCGGACCAGCAGGTCGTCGCCCAGCCGGTACATGGTGTTGTCCGTGCCCGCGCCCGCGGGCCGCAGCGGCAGGTCGGCCCACTGCGGGCACTGGGCCCGCAGCAGCGACCGTACGAGGCCCTCGTCGACGGTGATCTCGTTCTCGTGCAGCGACGTCACCCGGGAAGTGTGGTCCCGGCGCGGCGTCGGAGGCCACCGGGTTTCCGCCTGCCTCACGTGGGGCCGTCGTACGTGAAGCGGTAGCCGGCGCAGTCGGTGAGGCGGACGTAACCGAGACGCTGGTAGAGGGCGTTGCTGGTCGGGTTGGCCGGGTCCGCGAACAGGACGACGTCCGTGGCGCCCGCCTCCAGCGCGGCCCGGCTCACCGCGGCCGTGACCGCGCCCGCGTAGCCGTGGCCGCGGAAGCCGGACGGGGTGTGGACGGGGTCGACGCGCACCATGCCGCCGGTCACCGAGGTGACGGCCGCCATGGAGACGGGGGTGCCGTCCGGGGTCCGCCAGAAGGTGAAGTGCCGGTCGCCGAACCGCGACCGGTCCCAGGAGCCCGCGTCGATCAGGTCGATGGACGGCTGCTCGCCGACCTCGACGCAGAACTCCCTGCACCGGCGCACCACGAGCTCGCGGTCCTCCGCCCCCGCGAGCTGGGCGCGGCCCTCCGGGTGCGGCCGGGGCGGGGTGAGGGTGCCGAGGCGGTAGAGGTGCGTGTGCCAGAACAGCTTCGGCGTCGCGCCGGTGTGCCCCTGCCAGGCCGAGGCGAAGACGTCGGCGGTGTCCTGGTCGGCGACGACCTGGGTGGGCGTGTGGCCGAGCGCGGACAGGCGGGTCGCGAGCGCGTCGGCGTCGTCGGCGGTCAGCGGGGTGAGGCCGAGACGGCCGCGCGGGGTGAGGTAGCAGACCGCGCGGACCTCGCCCTCCGACTCCAGCCGGCCGAGGAGGCGGTCGCCCGTGCCGTCGAGGCGCAGTTTCTCGACGTCCGTGAGCGGGGTGGTGTGCAGGGCGGGCCGCGAGCGCAGGAAGGCGCCGGCCCGGGCGAGGAAGTCCTCGACGTCGGTGGTGAGATGCCAGTGGTCCGGGAGCATGCCTCATCGTGCCGGACGCGGGACCGGGCGAGCGGGGGTTCGCACCGATCCCGCCGACGGGTGGCCGGAAGGTCCTACGCCTGCGCCACCACGTCCGCGACCACGCAGCTCACGTTGTCCGGGCCGCCCGACGCGTTGGCCAGGCCGACGAGTTCGCGGACCGCCGCCTCGGGCTCGGGCGTGCCGGTGAGCACCCGGAGGACGTCCTCGGCGGGCACGACCGTGGACAGGCCGTCCGAGCACAGGAGGTAGCGGTCGCCGGCGCGGGCGTCGTGCAGCCGCAGGTCGGGTGTGGAGTCGGCGCCCCGGCCCAGGGCGCGCAGCAGCAGGGACCGCTGTGGGTGCGAGGCGGCCTCCTCGGGGGTGAGACGCCCCTCGTCGATCAGCGACTGCACCACCGTGTGGTCGTGGGTGATCTGGAACAGCTCCCCGTCGCGCAGGAGATGGACGTGGGAGTCGCCGATGTGGACGAGGGCGAGCTGCGAGCCGGTCCACAGCATCGCGGTGAGCGTGGTGCCGGCGTCGGCGTCCGCGTCCGCGCCGTCGTCGCCGGGGGAGGCGACGCCGTGCACGGCCTGTTCGGCGCGGCCGAGGGCGTCCTCGAGCGCGTTGAGCAGATCGCCCGCCGGGACGGTCTCCGACTCCAGACTTCGCAGCGCGTCGACGGCGGCCGCACTGGCCGGGGCGCCCCCGGCGCCGTAGCCGTCGGCGACGGCGAGGAGGCGGGAGCCCGCGTAGGCGGTGTCCTGGTTGCTCGCGCGGACCCGGCCGGTGTCGGAGAGGGCGGCTAGCGCAGGGCGAGAGTCGCGGTGGTGCGGGACATGGTGGGGTCCTTCCCGTTCAGGTGGTCGACGAGGAAGGCCGCCAGGTCCCGCCGCGCGGCCGTGTCGGCCTCGACCCGCGCCCAGTACGCGCGGATCTCGCAGGCCGCCTCGCCCGGCTCCAGGGCGCACACCCGCCGGATGCGGGCGAGCGGCATGCCCAGCCGCCGGAGCCAGGCGACCAGCCGGGCCTGCTCCAGCTGCTCGGGCGCGTAACGGCGGTAGCCGGTGTCCGGGTCGACGCGGGCGGGAGTCAGCAGACCGAGCTCGTCGTACAGCCGCAGCGCCTTCGGCGACAGCCGGGACGCCTTCGCGAACGCCCCGATGGTCAGCAGCTCCATGCGTGTCCCTCCTCGTACCGGGCCCGTCGCCCGGTACCGACGATGCTGGGCGCTCCCCTTGGGTGAAGGTCAACAGCGGGCGTTCCCCGCACCTTTCAGCGAGAGGGTGACCGGTCCGGGCCGCGTGTCGGCGGTGATCACATCTGCGCTGAGCCGCCGACCGGCCGCGACCACCTCGGAAGGATGTCCGCTCCGTCGAACCCGGTGACCTTCACCCTGCGTACGATCCCCGGCCGGAGCGTGTCGATCAGGGCCCGCAGGCGGGGGTCGGTGGGAGGCTCGGGTCTGGAGGCGAGCGTAAGCGGCGCGGGCGGCGCGGAGACGTAGCGCACTCTTGCAAGCAGGTTGCTTGCAATTGTTAGCGGGGTGCGTCATGGTGGGGGCATGGCATCCCTGAACGTCGGCGGACTCGGTGAGTATCTGCGCGAGCAGCGGCGCAACGCGCAGTTGTCGCTGCGGCAGCTCGCCGATGCCGCCGGGGTGTCCAATCCGTACCTGAGCCAGATCGAGCGCGGGCTGCGCAAGCCCAGCGCGGAGGTGCTCCAGCAGGTCGCCAAGGCGCTGCGCATCTCCGCCGAGACGTTGTACGTCCGCGCCGGGATCCTCGACGCCGAGCGCGACCGGGACGAGGTCGAGACGCGCGCCGTGATCCTCGCCGACCCCACGCTGAACGAGCGCCAGAAGCAGGTGCTCCTCCAGATCTACGAGTCCTTCCGCAAGGAGAACGGATTCGGGGGCACCGAGGACGGTGAGGTGGAAGCCGTCGGGCCCGAGCCGGGCACGGAGGCTTCCGCCGGCACGGTCGGCAGACCCGCCGAGCGCCCCGGCCACGAGGCCGGCGGCGACGACAACGGTCCGCGGCGGACGGCCGGCTGAGCCGGCCAGGGCGCCGGACGCCCGCCACGGACCACACAGACCCTCAGCCGAACACGACATCCGGGAGGACCATCACCATGGCCATCACCGACGACCTGCGCAAGACCTTCAGCGACCCCAAGCCGCTCTACTTCGCCGCCGGCACCGCCGACCTGGCGCTGCAGCAGGCCAGGAAGGTGCCGGCCCTGGTGGAGCAGCTGCGCACCGAGGCCCCGGCCCGTATCGACGCCGTGCGCAACACCGACCCCAAGGCCGTCCAGGAGCGGGTGACCGTCCGGGTCCGGGAGACGCAGGAGAACCTGCAGGCCAAGGCCAACGAGCTGTTCGGGACGATCGACACCGACCTGAAGAAGCTCGGCGAGACCGCCCAGGACCTGGCGCTGCGCAGCGTGGGCGTCGCCGCCGAGTACGCGGTCAAGGCCCGCGAGACCTACGAGAAGCTCGCCGAGCACGGTGAGCAGGCCGTGAAGACCTGGCGCGGCGACGCCGCCGACGGCATCGAGGACATCGCGGTGGCCGTCGAGCCGCCGGCCCGGCCGAAGCCCGCGGCCGCCCCGGCCGAGGCCAGGACGGCCGAGAAGCCTGTCGTGGCCACGCCGGCCGAGGCGAAGGTGACGGAGGCCAAGCCGGCGGACGCCAAGCCGGCCGAGGCCGCCGCGAAGAAGCCCGCCGCACCGAAGAAGGCCCCGGCGGCCCGCAAGGCCACGGCGAAGAAGACGACGCCGCCCGCCAAGTGAGCGGCGTCGCAGCCCGCTGAAGCGGGACGGAACGGCACGGGCCGGGCACTTACGCGGTGCCCGGCCCGTTCATCGGGTAGCCGACCGGCGGATGCGGGTACGGTGACGGCGGTAGGACGACGTGGCGCCCGTCGGCGGCGCGGCAAGGACGACGGCGCGGTGGACGAGCCGATTACGGGTGGTGGACGTAGTGCTGATGCAGGGCTTCGCTAACTTCTTGTGGCTGCTGAGCATGGCTCTGATCGTGTTCAGCGGCTTCGCGCTGATCGACGCCGCCACGCGCCGTGAGGACGCCTACCGCGCCGCGGACAAGAAGACCAAGCCGTTCTGGCTGATCGTCCTGGGGCTCGCCTTCGTGGTGAACCTGATCTTCAACATCCTGTCGTTCTTGCCGATCATCGGCCTGATCGCGACGATCGTGTACATGGTCGACGTCCGTCCGGCCCTGAGGTCGCTCCCCGGCGGCGGCCGGGCCCGCAGGGGCTCCAGCAGCGACGGCCCCTACGGGCCGTACAACGGCGGTCGGTGACTCAGGCGCGCCGCGTCCTGAGGGCCCTGCGGTGACCGCGCCCTGAAGGGGCGCGGGGAACTGCGCGAACGGCCACGGACGGCCCGCAGCCGCCCCGGAACCGTGCCGGCACGGCGGTCAGCGCGTCCGGTCCAGCAGCAGGACCGCCACGTCGTCCGTCAGCTCGCCCCCGTTGAGGTCACGCACCTCGTTCACCGCCGTGCGCAGCAGCTCCTCCCCGCTCAGACCCTCGGAGAGCCTGCGGCGGATCAGGTCCACCATGCCGTCCTGGCCCAGCCGCTCCCCGCTGTCGCCGACGCGGCCCTCGATCAGGCCGTCGGTGTAGAGCATCAGACTCCACTCGGCGCCCAGCTCCACCTGCATCCGCGGCCAGCGGGCGCCGGGCAGCAGCCCGAGGGCGGGGCCGTTGTTGTCGTACGGCAGGAGCCGTGCGGGCATGCCGGGGCGGGCCAGCAGCGGCGACGGGTGGCCGGCCAGGCACAGGCCCGCGCGGCGGCCGTCCGGTGCGATGTCCACCGTGCACAGCGTCGCGAAGATCTCGTCGTCGGGACGCTCGTGCTCCAGCACCTGCTGGAGCGTGCTCAGCAGCTGGTCACCGCACAGCCCGGCCAGGGTCAGCGCCCGCCAGGCGATGCGCAGCTCCACGCCGAGCGCCGCCTCGTCCGGTCCGTGCCCGCAGACGTCGCCGATCATGGCGTGCACGGTGCCGTCGGGTGTGCGGACCACGTCGTAGAAGTCGCCGCCGAGCAGGGCGCGCGAGCGGCCGGGCCGGTAGCGGGCGGCGAACCGCAGCGGGGAGCCGTCCAGCAGCGGCGTCGGCAGCAGACCGCGCTCGAGCCGGCGGTTCTCCTGGGCGCGCAGCCGGCCCTCGGCGAGGCGCCGCTCCGCGGAGTCGGACCGCTTGCGCTCCACCGCGTAGCGGATGGCGCGGCTCAGCAGCCGCCCGTCCAGCTCGTCGCGGACCAGGTAGTCCTGCGCGCCGACCCGCACGGCCTCGGCGCCCCGCTCGGTGTCGTCCGCGCCGGTGAGGGCGAGGACGGCGTGCCGGGGCGCCAGCTCCAGGACGTGCCGGAGGACGGCCAGCTCGTCGCCGTCGTCCGCCCGGCCGGGCGCGGGCAGCGCCAGGTCCAGCAGGATGCAGTGGACGTCGTCGGTCAGCAGCCGCTCGGCCTCGGTGAGGTTGCGGGCGGTGCGGATGCGAATCGGCCGCCCGGCCTGGTCGAGCAGGTCGGGCACGATCGGCGTGCCGCCCGGGTCGTCCTCGATGAGCAGCAGGGTGAGCTGCGCGGGTGTCGTGGTGGTCGTGGTCTTCGCCGGTTCGGTGTCGGACGGGGTGGCCGCGTCGGCGGCCGCCGTCCGGTTCTCGGGCAACTCCTGTGCGGACTCGTTCGGTGCGGCGACCGTTCCCTGACCACCTTCCGCGGCCGGGATCGCTCTCTGCCGCGGTACGGGTGCGGGCATTGTTCCGGGTTCCTTCCCTCCCCCCGAGGGCATGGCGGGGGCGACGGATCTCGGCCCTGTCCCCCGCGTGGGTCGTGCGTGAGCGGGCAGGGGATGCCCCTTCGAACGGGGACCATAGCGGGTGACCGCGCCGCAGCGGAATGGTGTGAACCACGCCGCCCGGCCAACGGCCGCTGTCATATGCCGCGTTTGCTACCGCAGTTGGACAGGCCGGAGATGCTGTGGGGATGACGAACGTCACGTCCACGGGGCGTTGGCCACGAGATCCACGTGCGGTGGGTCACGTGGCCGGTGTCACCGGGACGTTGGGGCCGCGGGAGACCGCCCCCGGGCGTCACTCGGCGGCCGGATCGGGGCGTACGACGCCCAGGATGGGCATCGAACCGGCCCCGGCGAGCGTCACGGTCCGGCCGGGCCGGGGTGCGTGGACCATGACGCCGTCGCCCACGTACATCCCGACGTGGCTGGCGTCGGCCCAGTAGATGATGAGGTCGCCGGGCCGCATGTCCTTGACGTCGACGCGCTTCAGGTGCTGCCACTGCATCTGTGACGTGCGCGGGATGGTCTTCCCCGCGGCCAGCCACGCCTGCGAGGTCAGCCCGGAGCAGTCGAACGTGTTCGGACCCTCCGCGCCCCACTGGTAGGGCTTGCCGATCTGCGCCGTGGCGTACGCCACCGCCTTGCGGCCCTGCGCGGTCGCCTTCGAGGTCACCTCGTCGAGCACGCCGGAGCTCAGCCAGGTGGCCTGGGCGCGGGCGGCGGCCTGCCGCTCCAGCCGGGCCAGCCGCTCCTTCTCCTCCTGCTCGAGCTCGGCCTCCAGCTTCTCGGCCGCCTCGATCTGCCTCTCGATCCGCTTCTGCGCGGCGGCCTTGACCTTGCGGCCCGCCTCCAGCTTCCGCATCTGCTCCCGGGCGTCCTCGGCGTACTCCTCCAAGTCCCGCTGGGTGCGCGTCATCTCGCCGAGCAGGCCCTTGGTCGCGTGCTGCTCCTGCCGGACGCGGCCGGCGCCGTCCAGGAAGTCCTGCGGGTCGTCGCTCAGGACCAGGCGCGCCTCGGGAGGCAGTCCGCCGCCCCGGTACTGCGCGGCCGCCGCGGCGCCCGCGCGGTTCTTGAGGTCGTCCAGCTTCTCCCGGCCCTCGACGATCTTCTTCGCCAGCCGCACGACCTGGGCGGTCTGCTGCCGGGCCTTCTCCTCCGCCGCGTTGTACTCGTCGGTGGCCTTGGCCGCCGCACGGTAGAGCTTCTCGAGCTTCTTGCGGACGGCCTCGAGCTCGACGTCGCTGGTGACCACGGTGACGCTGGCCGTCGCGCCCGGGTCGGGGCTCGCCGTCGCGCCCGGATCGGGCGGGGGAGTGGGCGCCGCGAACGCCGTACCGGGCACGGCCAGTACGGTCACCGCGCAGACCACGGTCACGGCCGCCGTCAGCACTCCGCGCTTGCCTGCCCCCATGCGTGCACCCCCGCCTGGTTAATCGTCAGTAACTTTTCGTGTCCGGGGGGATGCTGCCATCAATGAGCGAGAAACGACAGGGGGTGTGGACAATGCCCCTTCCGTCCCGCTGGTCCCCGTTGGACCGTCGTTCCGGCCGGTGTGACGAACGGCCTGGGGAGATCGTTCCCGGCCGCTACAAGTGGAGGTAGGGCCTCCGGTGGTCTCACCACCCGAGCGGCGCCAACGCCTCCCACCGCACGGTGACTTCGCCCTGCCGCCACCGCGCCGGGCCGTCCGTCACCGGCCAGTCGGCCGTGAGGGCCCGCACGGTCCGGATCCAGCGCTGGCGCGCCCCGTACGAGGCGTAGGGCGCGGCGGCGGCCCAGGCGCGGTCGAAGTCGCGCAGGAAGGCGTGCACCGGCTCGCCGGGGACGTTGCGGTGGATGAGCGCCTTGGGGAGCCGCTCGGCCAGGTCGGAGGGGCGTTCCAGGGAGCCGAGCCGGGTCGCGAAGGTGACCGTGCGCGGGCCCTCGGGACCGAGCGCGACCCACACGTGCCGGCGTCCGACCTCGTCGCAGGTGCCCTCGACCAGCAGCCCGCCGCGTGAGCCGGTCGCCGGGTCGGCCGGGGCGAGCCGCGCGCACAGCCGCCGCCACACGCCGGCGACCTCCCCCTCGTCGTACTGGCGCAGCACGTTCGCCGCGCGGACCAGCACCGGGCTGCCCGGCACCGGGATCTCGAAGCCGCCGCGCAGGAACACCAGCCCCTCCCGCTCGTACGGCCGTGCCGAGGCGACCCGGGCCGGGTCGATCTCCACACCCGCCACCCGGGTGCGCGGCGCCGCCGTGCGCAGCCGGTGCAGCAGTTCGAGCGCGGTCCAGGGCGCCGCGCCGTAGCCGAGGTCGACGGCGAGGGGGTCGGCGGCGCGGCGCAGCTCGGCGCCGTGCGCGGCCGCGATCCAGCGGTCCATGCGGCGCAGCCGGTTGGGGTTGGTGGTGCCGCGCGTCACCGTGCCCACGGGGGTGGAGGCGGGACGCGGTGTCATGAGGACGAGGGTACGGGGGTACCCGTCCCCGGATCGCGGCGCGTGCGCCGCCACGGGCACGCACCCCACAGTCGAACGGTTGAGCTAGTCCAGGCCAAGATTCGGTAAAGACCGCCACCGACGGCGTCCCGCGGAAATGGGAACGCAATCGTCCGACGTTGACGTCGCCGAGGGTCGTACGCCCTCTCCCAGACGTGCACGCAGCGAGGAGGAACGCCACGTGAGCCAGTACATCGCGAGGCTCGGGCGGCGCTCCCCCGCCGTACCGCCGCGGCTGCGGCTGCACCGCAGGCCACGCCGCGTGGCGATGCTCTCCGTGCACACCTCACCGCTGCACCAGCCGGGCACCGGCGACGCGGGCGGCATGAACGTCTACATCGTCGAGCTGGCCCAGCGGCTCGCCGCGATCAACATCGAGGTGGAGATCTTCACCCGGGCCACCACGGCCGCCCTCCCGCCCGTCGTCGAGCTGGCGCCCGGCGTCCTCGTCCGGCACGTCGACGCGGGCCCCTACGAGGGACTGGCCAAGGAGGACCTGCCCGCCCAGCTGTGCGCCTTCACCCACGGCGTGATGCAGGCCTGGGCCGGACACCGTCCCGGCCACTACGACCTGGTCCACTCCCACTACTGGCTCTCCGGCCACGTGGGCTGGCTGGCCGCCCAGCGCTGGGGCGTCCCCCTGGTGCACGCCATGCACACCATGGCCAAGGTCAAGAACGCCAACCTCGCCGACGGCGACACGCCCGAGCCCGCCGCCCGCGTGATCGGCGAGACCCAGATCGTCGCCGCCGCGGACCGGCTCATCGCCAACACCACCGAGGAGGCCGGCGAGCTCGTCCACCACTACGCCGCCGACCCCGCCAAGGTCGCCGTCGTCCACCCCGGGGTGAACCTCGGCCGCTTCCGCCCCGCCGACGGCCGCGCCGCCGCCCGCGCCCGCCTGGGTCTGCCCCAGGACGCGCTGATCCCGCTCTTCGCCGGCCGCATCCAGCCCCTCAAGGCCCCCGACGTGCTGCTGCGCGCGGTCGCCGAGCTGCTCGCCGACCGGCCCGAGCTGCGCTCCCGCGTCTGCGTCCCCGTCGTCGGCGGCCCCAGCGGCAGCGGCCTCGCCAAGCCGGAAGGGCTGCAGAAGCTCGCCGCGCGGCTCGGCATCGCCGACGTCGTCCACTTCCACCCGCCGGTCGGGCAGGAGGAGCTCGCGGACTGGTTCCGCGCCGCGTCCGTGCTGGTCATGCCGTCGTACAGCGAGTCGTTCGGGCTGGTCGCCATAGAGGCGCAGGCGTCCGGCACCCCGGTGCTCGCCGCGGCGGTCGGCGGCCTCCCGGTCGCCGTGCGCGACGAGGAGACCGGCTTCCTGATCGAGGGCCACGACCCGGCCGCGTACGCGCGCGTCCTGCGCGACCTCGCCGACCGGCCGGAGCTCGCCGCGCGCATGGGTGAGGCCGCCGCCCGGCACGCCCAGTCCTTCGGCTGGGACACCGCGGCCGCCGCCACGGCCGACGTGTACACGGCCGCGACCCACGCCCACCGCCGTCACGTACGCTCCCACCATGGCTGACACGGAAGCGGAGCAGCGGGCGGCACAGATCGTCGAGGGCGTGCTGAAGGACGCCGAGCTGGAATGGGAGAGCCCGGCCCCCGGGACCTACGTGGTGAAACTCCCCGGCACCCGCAAGCTGTCCACGACGGTCTCCCTGATCGTCGGCCGGCACACCCTGTCCCTCAACGCCTTCGTCATCCGCCACCCCGACGAGAACGAGGCCGGCGTCCACCGCTGGCTCCTGGAGCGCAACCTCAAGCTGTTCGGCGTGAGTTACGCCGTCGACCCGCTCGGCGACATCTACGTCACCGGCCGCCTGCCGTTGCCCGCGATCACCCCCGAGGAACTCGACCGGCTGCTCGGGCAGGTCCTGGAGGCCGCCGACGGCAGCTTCAACACCCTGCTGGAGCTGGGCTTCGCCTCCGCGATCCGCAAGGAGTACGCCTGGCGGGTCTCGCGCGGCGAGTCCACCCGCAACCTGGACGCCTTCACCCATCTGCTGCAGCGGCCTTCGGAGGGCTGACTCCGCGCGTCGTGTGACCGTACGACGACGGGGTCCGAACTGGCGTGCGGAAGCGGGCTGTTAGCCTGCCGCGATCCGGACCTCGGACACAGGGGTCCCATGCATGAAGAGGACGTGCATGCGCACTGGCAGATCCGCCCTGGCGGCGGTGCTCGGCGGAACGATCGCCCTCGGGGCGCTGACCGCTCAGCCCGCCCAGGCCGCCGACACCGGCATCAAGGTGTCGAAGGCGGTCGTGAACAAGGGCAAGCCCATCGTGGTGGGCACCACCGAGACGAAGTACCCGACGGTCAGCTTCCGGGTGACCTGGCCCGCCGGGCACACCATCAGCACCGCGTCGGCCATGCCGTTCATGTACCACGGCACGACGGCGGTCAAGGCCTTCGAGGGCCCGGGCAACCAGGTCTTCCTGCACGACATGATCACGTGCAACGAGGACGGCTCGCGCGCCGCGAACTGCGAGGGCAGGCTGCGCATCCGGCCCCGCGAGAACCTCGACTCGGCCGCGGACGCCACGACGTGGAAGCTGGCGTTCGTCGCCCTCCTGGACGTGAAGGGCAAGACCAGGCACGAGTACCTGAACAGCTCGGCCACCCTCCAGGTCAAGCGCGCCGCCCGGGCCACGGTCAACGCCTCGCCCGAGCCGGTGGTCAAGAACAGGACGCTCACCGTCACGGGCAAGCTGACGCGCGCCGACTGGGCGAAGCGCGCCTACTCCGCCTACGGAGGCAAGGCGGCCCGGCTCGAGTTCCGCAAGGCGGGCACCACCACCTGGAAGGCGGTCAGGACGGTGCGGGCGAACTCCGCCGGGTCCCTGAGGACCACGGTGAAGGCGACCGCGGACGGCTCCTGGCGCTGGATGTTCGGCCAGACGACCACGACCGGCGGGGCGACGTCGGCCGCGGACTACGTCGACGTGAGGTGACGCGCACGCCGTCGGGGGTTCGCGCGTGCGGACCCTCGACGGCGCGCTTTCTCACGGGCGTTCCGCGCTCCTGTACCGCCCCGGAGTGACCCCCACCAGCCGGCGGAAGTGCCGGGTCAGGTGGGCCTGGTCGTAGAACCCGGCGGCGGCCGCGACGTCGCCCGGCGGCCACCCCTCCAGCAGCAGCCGCCGCGCCCTCCCGACCCGCCTGGACATCAGGTACTGGTGGGGCGGGATGCCGTACGCGGTGCTGAACGCCCGTACCAGATGGGCGGGATGGGCCGACAGCTCGGCGCCCGCCTCCGCCAGGGTGAGCCCGTCGGGCACCCGCGCGTCGAGCAACTCCCGCAGCCGCCGCGCCAGTACGGGGTCGGGGCGGCGGGGCGCGGCCGGCTCACGCGACTCCAGATGGTCCCGCAGCCGCTCCCCGACCAGCGTCAGCCGGCTCTCCGCCTCCAGTTCGTCCCCCGGCCGCACCAGCGCGGAGTGCACCTGCCCGACGCGCCGGCGCAGCAGCGGATCGCGAAGGTCGGGGCGGTCCACGGCGGCCCCGATCAGATCGTCGCCGAGCCGGCTGGAGTCCAGGTACAGCACCCGCTTGCGGAAGCCCTCGGCCGTGGCCGGCTCGCCGTTGTGCGGGACGTGCGGCGGCAGCAGGGTCACGGTGTCGTCCGGGGTGCCGTGCTCGTGCCGGTCCAGGTCGTACCGCACGGCACCGGAGTCGACGATCAGCAGCGTCCAGGCGTCGTGGACGTGCATCGGATAGGCGTACTCGGTGAAGCGGGCGTGGAACACCTCGACGACACCAGGGACGGAGGGCCGCCAGGCGGAGACCGTCGCCGGGGTGGGAGCTGCCGTGGAGGGCATGCAAACAACGTACAAGACCCGGGACGGCCCGGGGCGGCAGTCTCACGGCATGAGCACGAGCACCCGTTTCGACACGAAGATCGCCGTCCTGCTGCGTGAGGACCTGGAGCCCTGGCAGCGCCTCAACGTCACCGCGTTCCTGGTCAGCGGCCTGGGCACCCAGCTCCCCGACCTGATCGGGCAGCCGTACGAGGACGCGGACGGCGTGCCGTACCTGCCGATGTTCCGCCAGCCGGTGCTGGTCTTCCAGGGCGCCAAGGAGGTCCTGGGGGCGGCCCACGAACGCGCCCTCTCCCGTGCCCTGCCGCGCGCGGTCTTCACCTCCGACCTCTTCGCCACCGGCCACGACGACGCCAACCGCGCGGCGGTCCGGGCCGTGGGTACGTCGGACCTGGACCTGGTGGGTCTCGCGGTGCACGGCCCGCGCAACGCGGTGGACAAGGTGCTGAAGGGGGCGCGGATGCATCCGTGAGGGGGGACGCGGCGATGCGCCGCGTACGCTTTTTGCGTGCCCGCACCCCGTCTCAACCGTGTCGCCGTCCTGGTGCTCGAGGGCGCGAAGCCGCTCGACGTCGGGATCCCCGCGCAGGTCTTCACGACCCGCGCGAGCATGCCGTACGAGGTGCGGGTGTGCGGGGCCGCGCCGGGCCTGGTGACCGGCGGGGACGGTCTCGCGTACGCCGTCTCGCACGGTCTCGACGCACTGGAGTGGGCCGACGTCGTCTTCGTGCCCGGCTACCGCTTCCCGGACCGGGAGGATCCGCCGCCGGCCGTCGTGGACGCGCTGGTCGCCGCGCACGAGCGGGGAGCGCGGCTCGCCGCGATCTCGACGGGGGCGTTCGCGCTGGCCGCCACCGGCCTGCTGGACGGGCGGCGCGCCACCACGCACTGGCACTACACACGCGCCCTCATGGCCCGGTACCCGCGGATCAAGGTCGACGAGAACGTGCTGTTCGTCGACGAGGGCAGCGTGCTCACCTCGGCGGGCGCCGCCTCCGGCATCGACCTGTGCCTGCACATCCTGCGCGGCGATCTCGGGGTGGCCGCGTCCAACCACGCGGCCCGGCGCCTGGTCGCGGCGCCGTACCGCAGCGGGGGCCAGGCCCAGTACGTGCCGCGCAGCGTGCCCGAGCCGCTGGGGGAGCGGTTCGCGGCGACGCGGGAGTGGGCGCTGCACCGGCTGGGTGATCCGCTCACCCTGGAGGTGCTGGCGCGGCAGGCGGGGGTGTCGCCGCGGACGTTCTCCCGGCGGTTCGTGGAGGAGACCGGCTACACGCCCATGCAGTGGGTGATGCGCGCCCGCGTCGACCTGGCCCGCGAGCTGCTGGAACGCTCCCAGCGCAGCGTCGAGCAGATCGCCGCCGACACCGGGCTCGGCACCGGCGCGAATCTGCGGCTGCACTTCCAGCGGATCCTCGGGACGACGCCGAGCGAGTACCGGCGTACGTTCACGCGCGGCGAGTGAAGCGCGTCCGCGCGCACTGGCAGGATCCTTGTGAACCATGGCGATCCCGCCACTGTCCGCGGTGCCCACGGCGCGCGAGCCTGGAGAGCGAGAGGAAGGGACACCACTCATGACTCGCATCGCCATCAACGGATTCGGCCGCATCGGACGCAACGTGCTCCGAGCCCTGCTGGAGCGGGACACCGCCCTGGAGGTCGTCGCCGTCAACGACCTGACCCAGCCGGCCGCCCTCGCGCGGCTGCTTGCCTTCGACAGCACCTCCGGCCGCCTCGGACGCCCGGTGAGCGTCGACGGCGACACCCTCGTCGTGGACGGCCGCCGGATCAAGGTGCTGGCCGAGCGCGAACCCGCGCAGCTGCCCTGGGCCGAGCTGGACGTCGACCTCGTCCTGGAGGCCACCGGCCGCTTCACCTCGGCCAAGGCCGCCCGCGCCCACCTCGACGCGGGTGCGCGCAAGGTACTGGTCAGCGCGCCCTCGGACGGCGCGGACGTGACGCTGGCGTACGGCGTGAACACGGACGCGTACGACGCGGAGCTGCACACGATCGTCTCCAACGCGTCCTGCACCACCAACGCGCTCGCGCCGCTCGCGGCCGTCCTCGACGACCTGGCCGGCATCGAGCACGGGTTCATGACGACCGTGCACGCCTACACGCAGGAGCAGAACCTCCAGGACGGCCCGCACCGCGACCCGCGCCGCGCCCGTGCCGCCGGCGTCAACATCGTGCCGACCACGACCGGCGCCGCGAAGGCGATCGGCCTGGTGCTGCCGAACCTCGACGGCAAGCTGTCCGGCGACTCGATCCGCGTGCCGGTGCCGGTGGGGTCGATCGTCGAGCTGAACACGACGGTCTCCCGTGACGTGACGCGCGAGGACGTGCTGGCCGCGTACCGCACGGCCGCGGAGGGCCCGCTGGCCGGCGTCCTCGAGTACTCGGAGGACCCGCTGGTCTCCTCGGACATCACCGGCAACCCGGCGTCGTCCATCTTCGACTCGGCCCTCACCCGCGTCGACGGCCGCCACGTCAAGGTGGTCGCCTGGTACGACAACGAGTGGGGCTTCTCCAACCGGGTCATCGACACGCTGGAGTTGCTGGCGCGGGGTTGAGCACCCGCCGGTGGCGAGGCGTGGCACATGGTGGCACGCCTCGCCACCGTCGCCGTATGCGCGCCCAGCCGGACATCACGCAGCGGGACCTGCGGAACCGGTCCCGGGAGATCATGGATGCCGTGGAAGGCGGTCAGTCCTTCACGGTCACCCGCGACGGTCATCCGGTCGGGCGGCTCGTTCCGCTGCGCAGGCGTCCTCGCTTCGTCTCCCGCCGGGAGTTCGCCGCGATGTCCAAGGCGGCTTCGGACAGCGACACCGACACCTTCCGCACCGACCAGGACGCCACGGCGGACACCTGCGTGGACGACCCGTATGCCCGCTGAGCGCACGACGTACGAGGTGACCCCATCTCCCTCGGTGCCTCGGCCCCCGCCTCTACCGGCTGCATCTGCGCGGCGGTGATCAGCACGGTCCGCGAGCCGCGCCGTCGGATCGCCGAGCTGATGATCGCCTCGATCGCCCTGCCGAGGACCCGCCGCACGAGCGTTGAGGCGCCGGACGGTACAGCCTGCTGTACCGCGGAAACGGGTGCCTCCCGGCGCGACGGTGAACGTTCTGCTTCCTAGCGTGGACACCACGGAACCGACACCCGAACCCCCGCCAGGAGCAGACACCATGACGACCACCCACCCCAAGGCGTCCGACAACTCCGCGACCCACACGGCCCTGTGGGCCCTCGTGGCCGTGAGCGGCGTGGCGAACCTCGTCTCGTCCGTCGCCCAGGCGCCCCTCGTCGTGAACCTGGCCACCGGCCTGGTCACCCTCGCCGCCCTGACGACCCTGGGCGCCCGCCACCTTCGGGCCCGGCGCACGCGCGTCTGACCTGGAAGGTTGCGGTACGTGAACGGGCGGGCGCCCGTCAGACCTCCCTGCCGGGATTACGGCGCACGATGCGCAGCCCGCACGCATCCTGCTGCCGGACGTTGCTGTCCGAGGCCACGTGGAGGGGTACGGCGAACAGCATCCAGCCCAGACCGTAGATCCAACGGCGTGCCAGTGCGGGCAGTTGAGGCCGTCCGCCGTCGGTGTCCCGCACCACCCGCAGGCCGGCGGCCAGCTTGCACAGGCTCCGCTGCGTGGCCCAGGTCACGAGGACGTGGTTGACCAAGGACGCGGCGAGGGCACCGCCCAGGCCGGCCATCCATGGTGTGGGCGAGCCCGGGGACACGCTTGCCGCGACTGCGATCACGAGTCCGGCCAGCAGGCCGAACACTCCGTCGACCAGCACGGCGCACAGACGACGCCCCTCGGACGCTGCGGCTTCCGGAGGAGCGATGTGTGCGGGACCCTCGATCATGCGGCTCAGCGTATGTGCCGCTACGCCCCGAACTCCCTCCACCGTCCTTCGGAGATCACCTCGACCGTGCCGTCGACGACCTTGACGGCCGTCTGCTCGTCGATGGCGTAGGACGGGACGCCGAGGCCCGCGGCCCAGCGTTCCGCGTCGGCCATGGTGTTCTCCGGGAACGCGTCCAGGTGCGGGAAGATCGAGAAGTCGACGACTCCCAGGGTGCGGTCGTCCGGGGCGGAGGGCCACTCGACGAAGTACGTGCCGATACGAGGTGTCATCACCATGCTTCCGGCGCTCACACCCACCCAGACCATGTCCTGCATGGACGGCAGCAGGTCCGCCAGCCCGGATTCCCGCATCCAGTGACACAGGTAGGTCGCGTCGCCGCCGTCGACCAGGAGTACGTCGGCGTCCCGGACCCAGGGGATCCAGCGGTCCGTGCCGATGGTCGGCAGGGCGGTGAGTTCGAGGATGCCGAGCGTCCCCCATCCCAGGCCAGTCAGGTGCTGCCCCAACGGCTCCGCGGCCGCGAGGCCCCGCACGGATGCCGGACCGCACATCGGGTGACCCCACTGTGCCGTCGGGATGCAGAGGGCGCGGCACTCGTCGATCGGCTTGCCGAGGAGCTGCACGAGCGCCGACCGGATGCTCGGGTTCGTGACGCCGCCCGACGTGAGCAGGAGCTTCAAGGTGCCTCCAGGTACGCGCGGAAGATGGACGCACCTGAGGACTCCGGACCGTGCCGGAACTCATCGCGGTTCCGAGAGAGTGTTGCTGCCGCTTGCCAGTGGCGATGGCAGGATCGCCGTGCCGGCGTGCCGTGTCGAGGAGGGGCCGAGGTGCCGTCCACCGAGCTGAAGCACTCGTTCGAGATCGCCGCGCCGCCGGAGGAGGTCTTCGCGCACCTGGCCGAACCGTCGCACTACGTCGGCCTGTCGCCGCTCGTCGTCGCCGTCCGTGACGTGCGGCGCGACGGCGGCACCGTGACCTACACGGCCGTGGAGCGTTTCCGTCTCCTGGGTGTCCTGCGGCACGACAACCTCATCGACGCCACGCTCGTCGCCGTCCCGGACGGCCTCCCGGACTCCGCCGAGGTCTTCGGGGAGGTCCGTAGCCCCGCTCGTGTCCGCATGAGCTACCGCTTCGTCATCGACCGCCACGGGACCGGCAGCGCCGTCACCGACACCCTGCACCTGCGGACGCCCCTGGGCCTGCTGCGCTTCGCCGCCTCCCAGGCAAGAGCGGTCCAGCAGGCCCGGGCCCGCGTCCTGACGGACCGCCTGACCCGCCCTGCCTGACGGCCCGAAGACGGCCCAGGGCATGAGAAGAGCCCCCTCCCGCAAGGAAGGGGGCTCACTCGTGGGCGCTTACTTCTTCTTGCCCTGGTTCTTCACAGCCTCGATCGCCGCCGCGGCCGCCTCAGGGTCGAGGTACGTGCCGCCCGGGGTGACCGGCTTGAAGTCGGCGTCGAGTTCGTAGTACAGGGGGATGCCCGTCGGGATGTTGAGGCCCGCGATGTCGGCGTCCGAGATGCCGTCCAGGTGCTTGACCAGCGCGCGGAGGCTGTTGCCGTGGGCGGCGATCAGGACCGTGCGGCCGGACAGGAGGTCCGGGACGACCGAGTCGAACCAGTACGGCAGCATGCGGACGACGACGTCCTTCAGGCACTCCGTCTGCGGACGCAGCTCCGGCGGGAGGGTCGCGTAGCGCGGGTCGGAGAACTGGGAGTACTCGGCGTCGCGGTCCAGCGCCGGCGGCGGGGTGTCGTAGGAGCGGCGCCACAGCATGAACTGCTCCTCGCCGAACTCCGCGAGCGTCTGCGCCTTGTCCTTGCCCTGGAGGGCCCCGTAGTGACGCTCGTTCAGGCGCCAGCTGCGGCTGACCGGGATCCACAGGCGGTCCGCGGCCTCCAGCGCGAGCTGGGCCGTGCGGATCGCGCGCTTCTGGAGCGAGGTGTGGAGCACGTCGGGCAGCAGGCCGGCTTCCTTGAGCAGCTCGCCGCCGCGCGTCGCCTCCTTCTCGCCCTTCGCGGTGAGGTTGACGTCCACCCAGCCGGTGAACAGGTTCTTCTCGTTCCACTCGCTCTCGCCGTGGCGGAGGAGGATCAGCTTGTACGGTGCGTCGGCCATGTGCCCGAGCGTAATCGACGCCCCGCGGGGCCCGCGCGCCCTGCCCGCCTGGCGGACGGTTGACGGTATCTGTTAATCGAGTGGCCGCCGCCCTGCCCGCTTTCGTAAGTTGTGATGGCTGCTTCAGCCACTTACACGTCATCCCGGGCCGCGCCCGGACGCCAGGGGGAGCCACCCATGTCAGTCACCGGAGTCAGACGTGCCCTGAGCGAGTCCGTCTCAGGGCTTCCCCGCGCCTTCTGGTGGCTGTGGGCCAGCACCCTGGTCAACCGGCTCGGCGCCTTCGTCGCCACCTTCATGGCGCTCTACCTCACCCTCGACCGCGGCTACTCCGCCTCCTACGCCGGTCTCGTCGTCGCGCTGCACGGGCTCGGCGGGGTGATCTCCTCTCTCGGCGCCGGCGTCATGACCGACCGGCTCGGGCGGCGGCCCACCCTGCTCGTCGCCCAGACCGCGACCGCGCTGTCCGTCGCCCTGCTCGGCTTCGTCCACGACCCCGTCGCCATCGCGGCCGTCGCCTTCCTCGTCGGCATGGCGTCCAGCGCCTCCCGGCCCGCCGTGCAGGCGATGATGGCGGACATCGTGCGGCCGGAGGACCGTATCCGGGCCTTCTCCCTCAACTACTGGGCGATCAACCTCGGTTTCGCGATCTCCTCCGTGGGCGCCGGCTTCATCGCCGAGGTCAGCTACCTCGCCGGCTTCCTCATCGAGGCCGCGATGACCCTCCTCTGCGCGGTGCTCGTCTTCGTGAAGCTACCCGAGTCCCGCCCCGAGCGGCGGACCGCCGAGCCGGGCGCGGCGGAGGAGGACTCCGTCTCCCTCGGGACCGTGCTGCGCGACGGCCGGTTCATGGGCGTCGTCGGGCTGTCCTTCCTCGTCGCCGTCGTCTTCCAGCAGGGCTACCTGGGCCTCCCGGTCGCCATGGGCGAGGCCGGCTTCACGCCCGCCGACTTCGGCATGGCCATCGCCGTCAACGGCGTCCTGATCGTCGTGCTCCAGCTGCCCGTGACCCGCCTGATCGAACACCGCGACCCGCGCCGGATGCTCGTCGTGTCCTCGCTGCTCGCCGGATACGGCTTCGGGCTCACCGCCTTCGCCGGGTCGGTCGGCGTCTTCGCCCTCACCGTCTGCGTGTGGACGCTCGCCGAGATCGTCAACGCGCCCGTCCAGACCGGGCTGGTCGTACGGCTCTCCCCGGTGCACGGCCGCGGGCGCTACCAGGGCGTCTACACCTCGTCCTGGGCGGTCGCCGCCCTCGTCGCCCCGCTGCTGTCCGGCTTCGTCATCGACCGTTGGGGCGCCGCCTGGCTGTGGGGGACCTGCGCCGTCGTCGGCACGGTCGCCGCCCTCGGGTACGGGCTGCTCATGCGCCGGCTTCCGGAGGACTCGGGCACCGGTACCGGCACCGAGCCCGTGAAGCCGTCGCCCCAGTCTCCCCAGGCCCGCCAGTCTCCCCAGGCCCCCCAGTCCGCACAGCCCGCCGAGCAGACCGTCTAGCCGCCCGCACGCCGCAGGCCCCGCCCGCCGTCACCGGTGGGCGGGGCCCACGTACGTCCGTCATCTCATCCGCACTGGCACGGGCTGCCCGACTGGCACCCGCAGCCGCACCCCGAACCGCAGCCGCAGGCGGCGATCAGGGTGAGGTTCCTGACCTCGGCGGGTTGCTCCGTCTCGCGCTCCTGCGTGGGGTCGGGCGTCGTGCCGGGGGATTCGGCCATGGGTCCCTCCTCGGGCTGGGGCCTGCGCACACCTGCTCCCCATTGCACGCCCGCCCGGCCGGGCGCATCAACGGCGCATCGGGGGCGGCGGAAGCTCACCCGCGCCCCCGATCGACACCCGCACGCCGTACCAAGACGGCCGGACGCCGTACCAAGACGGCCGGACGCCCGTGCCTGGACGGCCGCCCGCCGTACCAAGACAGCCGCACGCCGTGACAAGACGGCTCAGCCGCCCTCCACCCCCTGCACCGGCGCGATCTCCGGCTGCAGGTCCGCCTGGATCTCGTCCGCGTGCTCGCCGGTGACCAGGTACACCACCCGCTTGGCCACCGACACCGCGTGGTCCGCGAACCGCTCGTAGTAGCGGCCCAGCAGCGTGACGTCCACCGCCGTCTCGATGCCGTGCTTCCAGCGGTCGTCCATCAGGTGCTGGAAGAGGGTGCGGTGCAGCAGGTCCATCGCGTCGTCGTCCTGCTCCAGCTGGAGCGCCAGGTCGACGTCCTTGGTGATGATCACCTCGGCCGCCTTCGCCATCAGGCGCTGGGCGAGCTGGCCCATCTCCAGGATCGTGGCGTGCAGGTCCCGCGGCACCCCGCGCTCGGGGTAGCGCAGCCGCGCCAGCTTCGCCACGTGCTGGGCGAGGTCGCCGGAGCGCTCCAGGTCCGCGGACATCCGCAGCGAGGTGACGACGATCCGCAGGTCGGTCGCCACCGGCTGCTGCCGGGCCAGCAGGGCGATCGCCCGCGCCTCCAGGTCGTGCTGCAGTTCGTCGACCTTCTGGTCGGCCTCGATCACGCTCTCCGCGAGCTTCAGATCGGCGTCGAGGATGGCGGTCGTGGCGCGCCCGATCGCCGATCCGACCAGCCGGGCCATCTCCACCAGACCGTCGCCGATCGAATCCAGTTCCTCGTGGTACGCGTCCCGCATCGGAATTCCTCTCGTGCGTCTCTGTCCGGGCTGTCCGGGTCCGGGCTCCGAGGGCCTTGGGTCCCACCCACGCCCCACCCACGCTCCCACGTTCCGTCCGCCACGCGTCCGGTTCCGTCACCTCGCGTGAACCGGTACTGGCCTGTAGGTGAACTCTGGGCGACGAGTGTCCGAGGTCGCCCGCCGAGCGCTGTGGGCAGCGCTCGCGCCATGCCTAACCTGGACGCATGGACGTGAACGCGGCGGTCGCCGCAGCGGCTGCGATCGCCGGACTGCTCACCGGCGTCATCGCCATGCTGGCGTTCCGCGTCAGCGAACGCGAACAGCGGCGCCCCACCCGCACCTCGCTGCACACCGACGCCGTGCTCCCGCCCGGCGTCGACACCGTCCTCTCCGTGCTGCGCTCGTCCGCCGTGGTCCTCGACGAGAACGACGGCGTGGTGAAGGCCAGCTCGGCCGCGTACGCCCTCGGACTGGTCCGCGGCGGCAAGCTCGCCGTGGAGCCGATGCTGAAGATGGCCCGCGACACCCGGCGGGACGGTGAGATACGGCAGGTCGAGCTGGACCTGCCCCGCCGGGGGACCGGGCGCGGCGAGGCCCTCGCGGTGTCCGCGCGGGTGGCGCCGCTCGGCTCCCGGCTGGTGCTGCTGCTGGTGGAGGACCTCACCGAGGCCCGCCGCATCGAGGCGGTACGGCGCGACTTCGTCGCCAACGTCAGCCACGAGCTCAAGACCCCCGTCGGGGCGCTGTCCCTGCTGTCCGAGGCCGTGATGGACGCCTCCGACGACCCCGAGGCCGTGGAGCGGTTCGCGGGGCGCATGCAGATCGAGGCGACCCGGCTGACCAACCTGGTGCAGGAGCTGATCGACCTCTCCCGCGTGCAGAACGACGACCCGCTGGAGGACGCCGAGCCGGTCCCGGTCGACGAACTGGTCGCCGAGGCCATCGACCGCTGCCGGCACCAGGCGGGCACCAAGGAGATCACCATGGCCGCCGCGGGCGCCGCCGACCTGCGGGTCTGGGGCAACCGCGGCCAGCTCGCCGCCGCGCTCGGCAACCTCGTCGAGAACGCGGTCAACTACTCGCCCGCCCGCACCCGCGTGGGCATCGCGGTCCGTTCGGTCGCGCAGCCCGGCGGGGACCTGATCGAGATCGCCGTGACCGACCAGGGCATCGGCATCTCCGACAAGGACAAGGAGCGCGTCTTCGAGCGCTTCTACCGCGTCGACCCCGCCCGCTCCCGTGCCACCGGCGGCACGGGGCTGGGCCTCGCGATCGTGAAACACGTGGCCGCCTCGCACGGCGGGGAGGTCACGGTGTGGAGCGCCGAGGGCCAGGGCTCCACCTTCACCCTGCGGCTTCCCGAGGCCCGTGCGGCCCGCGGCCGCCGGCCGTCCGAGCGGGACGACTCCGAGGGCCTCGACGGCGAGGCCGGAGGGACGTCCCACCCCTCCCCCCACTCGTCCGATCCATCCGCGTACGCAACGCTTCCCTCCCCGGAGGTCCTTCCGTGACCCGAGTGCTCGTCGTCGAGGACGAGGAGTCCTTCTCCGACGCCCTGTCGTACATGCTCCGCAAGGAGGGCTTCGAGGTCGCCGTCGCGACCACGGGGCCCGACGGACTCGACGAGTTCGACCGCAACGGAGCCGACCTCGTCCTCCTCGACCTGATGCTGCCCGGGCTCCCGGGCACCGAGGTGTGCCGCCAGCTGCGCAACCGCTCCAACGTCCCCGTGATCATGGTGACCGCCAAGGACAGCGAGATCGACAAGGTGGTCGGCCTGGAGATAGGCGCCGACGACTACGTCACCAAGCCGTTCTCCTCGCGCGAGCTGGTCGCGCGGATCCGCGCGGTGCTGCGCCGGCGCGGCGAGCCCGAGGAGACCGCCCCGGCGGCCCTGGAGGCCGGCCCGGTGCGGATGGACGTCGACCGGCACGTGGTGACCGTCGGCGGCACCAAGATCGACCTGCCGCTGAAGGAGTTCGACCTGCTGGAGATGCTCCTGCGCAACGCGGGCCGGGTGCTGACCCGGATGCAGCTCATCGACCGGGTGTGGGGCGCGGACTACGTGGGGGACACCAAGACCCTCGACGTCCACGTGAAGCGACTGCGCGCCAAGATCGAGCCGGACCCGGGCGCGCCCCGCTACCTGGTGACCGTGCGCGGCCTGGGCTACAAGTTCGAGCCGTAGGCCGCGGGCCGCGGACGAGCGGGCCGGTACGGCGGCCGTACGGGACGGCCGTACGACGCGAAGGGCGGGACCCCGGTGGGGTCCCGCCCTTCGGCGTGCGGTGCGGTGGGTCCGGTCAGTTGCCGGACGTCTCCTGGCTCGCGGAGGCCGCGTCCGAGGGGGTGCCCTCCGGGGCGCCCGTGCTGGTGGGCTCGTCGCCGGAGGTCTCCTCGCCGGAGGCGTTCTCGCCCTCGCCCGTGGCCTCCTCGCCCGGCTCGCCGGAGGCGTTCGCCGACGGGGACGCGGAGGCGCCCGTGGCGGGGGCCTCGCTCGGGCCCCAGCTCTCGAAGAAGTGCTCGGCCGGGAAGACGAGCGCGCGCAGGGTCACCTCACCGGTCTCGCTGAAGGTGAAGGTGATCTCCTGGGCGTTGCCGTCCTGGACGGCCTCACGGCTGCTGGGCAGCACGGCCGAGGCGTTGCCCTCGCCGCCGAGGATCAGGCTGCCGCCGGCCGGGACGACCAGGTCGCCGCCCTCGGCGGGGGACAGCTCGGCGGTCTTGCCGGTGCCGGGCACGGTGACCGACTCCAGCGTCTGGTCCTTGTCGCCCGAGTTGAACAGGGTGGCGGAGACGGCGGCCGGGCCGGTCGACTCCAGGTCGGGCTGGGTGATGACGGTGGCGTTCTGCACCTGGATGTCGCCGACCGTCGTCGACGCGTTGTCCGGCTGGATCTGCAGGGTCTGGGCGTTGTTGCCGGCCGCGCACGCGGAGAGCGAGGCGAGGGAGATTGCGATGGCGGCGGCGGCGAGGGCGCCGCGTCGAAGGCTGCTGCTCACGGCGGCGGCAACTCCTTGACTCGAGCGTGTGTGGCGACCGGGTAAAGCCGCCCTAAGTGTCTGTCAGCGGCCTCAGGTTACCGAGCCTCCCGCAGGCTGCTGCACCCGACCCTCCCCACGCCTACCCAGGTCGTGCCCGTGAGGCGTGCCCGCGCCGGGGATGTCACCCGATCACCACCCGACTCCCGCGGCCCGCGCCACAGCGGCCGCACCGGCCACAAGTGACCCGCGAGTAAACATCCGCCACTTCTGCCCTACGCGTCCCTTCATTCACGTGGGTGCGCATTTCGGTGAAGGAATGAGGGGGATCCCGGTTAATTGATCACCGGCCGCCGATCCTCACACCGTGTGATCAATTCCGGATTCGACCGGAACCGGCTCGGCTCACCGAACGGAGTAGCGGAAGTCGCACTTCTGGAACCGGACATTTGGGGCTGTTCGACCGCTCGTGTGGAGCTCCGGAAGGGTGTAACGTGCGCGTTTCACTTGCCCCGGAGAGCCGCTCCGACCTGCGAATACCTGCTTCCGCTAGGCGGCCGAAGCACGTTCCTGTTGCGCTTGTCAAGCCCCGAGAATGGCCCTGACCTGCGAAAACGCCATTCAGAAGACGCCGTATCCGTGTTACCCTGGATAGCCACGGAAGGGGTACCTGTCACATGACGTTCAAGGTTGGCGACACCGTGGTCTATCCCCATCATGGGGCCGCGCTGATCGAGGCAATCGAAACTCGCCAGATCAAAGGCGTGGACAAGACCTACTTGGTGCTGAAGGTCGCCCAGGGTGACCTGACGGTACGTGTGCCAGCGGACAATGCGGAGTTCGTCGGCGTGCGTGATGTGGTCGGTCAGGACGGGCTGGACCGGGTCTTCGAGGTGCTGCGCGCGCCGTACGCCGAGGAGCCCACGAACTGGTCCCGTCGGTACAAGGCAAATCTCGAGAAGCTCGCCTCGGGCGATGTCATCAAGGTCGCGGAAGTCGTGCGTGACCTGTGGCGCCGGGAGCGGGAGCGCGGTCTCTCCGCCGGTGAGAAGCGCATGCTCGCGAAGGCGCGTCAGATTCTGGTCAGCGAGCTGGCCCTCGCCGAGAACACCAACGAGGACAAGGCCGAGGCCCTGCTCGACGAGGTTCTCGCCTCCTGAGTTCTCCGAGTCGTGGCTCCGCCCGTCGCGTGCCGTCACGCCGGCCGTCGGAGCAGCACTCAGAGCACTCAGCGCATCGAAATGCCGCGGTGCCCGATGACGTCCAGGACGTCGCCGGGCGCTGCGGCATGTTCGTACCCGGACACCTTACGTAGGCTGCACGTGCGCCGAGACTGGGAATGTGTCGTCACTCACGTCCCACCCCTGGCGTGCCGGGCCCGGGCGGTCGGCTCGACCAGAGTCACGGAAGGGGCTGGTCAAGGCGGAACGCCCGGCACTTCCCCGCTCACGGGAGCGGGGCACGCCCAGGCCATACCCACGTAGGCCGAGCCCACAAACCTGACAGGAACCGATGTCTGACGATCCGCTCCCGCCGTCCTCGCCGACCCCCGCACCCGGCCGTCCGACGGTCCGGACGGCCGCCGTCATCCCGGCCGCCGGCCGGGGTGTGCGGCTCGGCCCCGGAGCCCCGAAGGCGCTGCGCGCGCTCGGAGGCACACCCATGCTGGTCCACGCCGTGCGGGCGATGGCCGACTCCCGCGCCGTCTCCCTGGTCGTCGTGGTGGCGCCGCCCGACGGAGCCGGCGAGGTCACGTCGCTGCTCGACGCGCACGCGCTGCCCGAGCGGACCGACGTCCTCGTCGTCCCCGGCGGGGAGAGCCGCCAGGAGTCCGTGAAGCTCGGCCTGGACGCGCTGCCCGAGGGCTACGACATCGTCCTGGTCCACGACGCGGCCCGCCCGCTCGTCCCGGTGGACACCGTCGACGCGGTCGTCGAGGCCGTACGCGACGGAGCACCCGCCGTCGTCCCCGCGCTGCCGCTGGCCGACACCGTCAAGCAGGTCGAGCCGGCCGCCGCCCCCGGCGAGCCCGAGCCCGTGGTCGCCACCCCCGACCGCTCCACGCTGCGCGCCGTCCAGACCCCGCAGGGCTTCGACCGGGCCACGCTGGTCCGCGCCCACGGAACCGTGACGGACGACGTCACCGACGACGCCAGCATGGTCGAGCAGCTCGGCCTCACCGTCGTGACCGTCCCCGGGCACGAGGAGGCCTTCAAGGTCACCCGCCCCCTCGACCTGGTCCTCGCCGAGGCGGTCCTGGCGCGCAGGAGGCTCAACGATGGCTTCTGAGCCGTACCCCCTGCCGCAGGTCGGCATCGGCACCGACATCCACGCCTTCGAGGACGGCCGCGAGCTGTGGTGCGCCGGCCTGAAGTGGGAGGGTGAGGGCCCCGGGCTCGCCGGCCACTCCGACGCGGACGTCGTCGCGCACGCCGCCTGCAACGCCCTGTTCTCCGCCGCGGGCCTCGGCGACCTCGGACAGCACTTCGGCACCGGCCGCCCCGAGTGGTCCGGCGCCTCCGGCGTCACCCTCCTCACCGAGGCCGCGCGCATCGTCCGCGAGGCGGGCTTCCGCATCGGCAACGTCGCCGTCCAGGTCGTCGGCCCCCGCCCCAAGATCGGCAAGCGCCGTGAGGAGGCCCAAAAGATCCTCTCCGAGGCGGCGGGCGCCCCGGTCTCGGTCTCGGGAGCCACGACGGACGGCCTGGGCTTCCCGGGCAGGGAAGAGGGCCTGATGGCAGTGGCAACAGCGCTGGTGGTCAGAACAGGGTGAGCGTCCACGCCCCGAAGGGGCGCGGGGAACTGCGCGACAAGCCCCCACCGGGCCCGCACGTGACATGCCGCCCCGAAACCGCCGGAGGCACACCGCACACCCCCGCGCCTACTACCCTGGTGTCGTGACTATTCGCCTGTACGACACCAGCGCCCGGCAGATCCGTGACTTCACCCCGCTCCGGCAGGGCTGCGTCTCGATCTACCTGTGTGGTGCCACCGTGCAGGCGGCGCCCCACATCGGCCACATCCGCTCGGGCCTGAACTTCGACATCATGCGCCGCTGGTTCGAGTACCGCGGCCTGGACGTGACGTTCATCCGCAACGTCACGGACATCGACGACAAGATCATCGCCAAGTCCGCCGAGCAGGGCCGCCCCTGGTGGGCCATCGGGTACGAGAACGAGCGCGCCTTCAGCGACGGCTACCGCGCGCTCGGCTGCCTCCCCCCGACGTACGAGCCGCGCGCCACCGGCCACATCACCGAGATGGTCGAGATGATGCGCGGCCTGATCGAGCGCGGGTACGCCTACGAGGCCGACGGCAACGTGTACTTCGCCGTGACGTCGTTCCCCGACTACCTCGAGCTGTCCAACCAGGAGCTGGACAACCTGCTCCAGCCGTCCGGCGACGGCGAGACCGGCAAGCGGGACCCGCGCGACTTCGCGATGTGGAAGGCGGCCAAGCCGGGCGAGCCGAGCTGGGAGACGCCGTGGGGACGCGGGCGCCCGGGCTGGCACCTGGAGTGCTCGGCGATGGCGCACAAGTACCTCGGCGCCGCCTTCGACATCCACGGCGGCGGCCTGGACCTGATCTTCCCGCACCACGAGAACGAGATCGCCCAGGCCAAGGCCTACGGCGACGAGTTCGCCCGGTACTGGGTGCACAACGCCTGGGTCACCATGAGCGGCGAGAAGATGTCGAAGTCGCTCGGCAACTCGGTGTTGGTCAGCGAGATGGTCAAGCGCTGGCGGCCCATCGTGCTCCGCTACTACCTGGGCACCCCGCACTACCGGTCGATGATCGAGTACAGCGAGGAGGCCCTGCGCGAGGCCGAGTCCGCGTTCGCGCGGATCGAGGGCTTCGTGCAGCGCGTGGTGGAGAAGGCCGGCGGGGCCGTCGAGCCCGCCGCCGAGGTGCCGCCCGCGTTCGCCGAGGCGATGGACGACGACCTGGGCGTCCCGCAGGCGCTCGCCGTCGTGCACACGGCGGTCCGGCAGGGCAACAGCGCGCTGGCCGCCGACGACAAGGAGGAGGCGGTCGCCCGCCTCGCCGAGGTCCGCGCCATGCTCGGCGTGCTCGGACTCGACCCGCTGGACCCGCACTGGGCCGGCGACGACGGCCGCGGGGACGACCTGCACGGCGTCGTCGACACCCTGGTCCGCATGGTCCTCGACCAGCGCGAGGCCGCCCGGGCCCGCAAGGACTGGCCCACCGCGGACGCCATCCGCGACCAGCTCAACCAGTCCGGGCTGGCCATCGAGGACGGCCCGCAGGGACCGCGCTGGAGCCTCGGCCCCCGCTGAGGCGCCGCCGCGTGTCCCGACCGCGGTCGGCCGCGGAACCGCCGTGGACCGGCCCGCGGACCCGGTCCGGGGCCTCCCGGTCCCGGCCGCGCGCAAGATCGAGTGTGCTGTCCGGGCCGCCGGGCGGCACACTGCACAGGCACACCCACGAACACGGGAGCGCCCACCCACGTGGGCGCACTCCCACGACTTCACGGAGACGGATACCTCATGGCCGCGAACAACCGCCGCATGTCCGGCAAGAAGGGCGCGCAGGTCGGCAGTGGCGGCCAGCGACGCCGGGGTCTGGAAGGCAAGGGCCCGACCCCGCCCGCCGAGATGCGCAAGGGGCACGCCAAGCAGCGCGCCGCCCAGGCGAAGGCCCGGCGCGCCCAGGGCCGCACCACCCAGCGGCGCGGCGGCCGGTCCGCCTCCGAGCTGGTCGTCGGCCGCAACCCGGTCGTCGAGGCGCTGCGCGGGGGCGTGCCCGCCTCCACGCTGTACGTCCAGCAGTTCATCGACAACGACGAGCGGGTGCGTGAGGCGCTCCAGCTCGCGGCCGACCGCGGCGGGATCAACCTCATGGAGGCGCCCCGCCCCGAGCTCGACCGCATGACCAACGGCCTCAACCACCAGGGCCTGGTCCTCCAGGTCCCGCCGTACGAGTACGCGCACCCCGAGGACCTGGTCGCCGCCGCGCACGACGAGGGCGAGGACCCGCTGATCGTCGCGCTCGACGGGGTCACCGACCCGCGCAACCTCGGCGCGGTCGTCCGGTCCGTCTCCGCGTTCGGCGGGCACGGCGTGCTCGTGCCGGAGCGGCGGGCGGCCGGGATGACCGCCGGCGCGTGGAAGACGTCCGCGGGCACCGCCGCGCGGACGCCCGTCGCCCGCGCGACGAACCTGACGCGGGCGCTGGAGGCGTACAAGAAGGCGGGTGTCCTCGTCGTCGGTCTCGCCGCCGACGGGGAGGCCGAGCTGGGCGACGTCGAGGCGCTGGACGGGCCGGTCGTGATCGTCGTCGGCAGCGAGGGCAAGGGCCTGTCGCGGCTGGTCGGCGAGACCTGCGACGTGCGGGTGCGGATCTCGATGCCGGGCGGCGCGGAGTCGCTCAACGCCGGTGTGGCCGCGGGCATCGTGCTGTACGAGGCGGCGCGCCGCCGTAGCTGAACGGGTGTGCGACTCCGTCACCCACTTGGTGGATTCCGGAGGGTCCGGACCGGCTTGACGCGGTCCGGACACATCTGGCCGGTCAAGGCAGTGTCCTAACGCCTTGTCACTCGGTTAGATGAGTGTGGACACCAGAACACCACCCCGCACACCCACGGGGGCCCGCTCGTCGGGACTCGACGACGCTCCCGCGCTGAGCATGGTGAAGGTGCCGAGCGATCCGGCGCAGGTCATCGTGAACCACGCCAGCTTCCGCGTGCAGCTGGCCGCCCCGGCGCGCGGCGTCCGGTCGCCGCGGATCGCACGGCATACGACCGCCGCCGAGGACACCGCGCGGATCCCCGTCGTCACCACCGTGGGCGCGGGTCAGGCCGCCCCGCGCCGCCGTCCCGTCGTGTGGAGCGGCAGGTCCGCCCCCGACGACACCGGCGCCCACCGCCTCCTCCAGGCCGTACGGCACGGGGGCCTGCGCCACGCCGACGAGCCGCTCACCGACTCCGGGAGCACCCGGATCCTGCCGCAGCAGGGCGGCGGGTACGGGTACGACGACGACACCCAGCCGCTGGAGAGCCCGTTCGTCGGCGCCCAGCGCGGCCACTCCGACGGGCCGCTGCTGCCCCCGATGCGCACGGTCGGCAGCGCCTACGACGAGGACGGCCACGCGCCCCTCGACGAGGACACGTACGAGCCCGCGTACGAGATCGAGGAGCGGCCCGAGGGCGGCCGGCGCGCCCGGCGGCACGGCGACGACCCGGCGCGCCACGCGTACTATCCCGGGCGCCGGATGAACCTGGGCGTGGTGCTGCTCCCGCTGCGCGTCTTCCTCGGCGGGATCTCCGTCTACGCGGGGATGAGCAAGCTGTGCGACCCGCTCTACTTCGACGGCGGGCCGCGCGGGTCCATGGTCAAGTGGCTGCACAGCCTGCACCCGTGGGACGTCGCCGAGCCGCTGCGGCAGTTCGCGCTCGCCCACCCCGTCGGCACGGGGCTCGCCATCGCCTTCGCCCAGGTCGTCGTCGGCGTCCTCACCGTCCTCGGCTGCTGGCAGCGGGTGGCCGCCGGCATCGGGGCGATGCTGTCGGCGGCGCTGCTGGTGAGCGTGAGCTGGAAGAGCGCCCCCGTCTACGAGACGCCCGACATCATCTACCTCGCCGCCTGGTCGCCGCTGATCATCGCGGGCGCGCCCGTCTACTCCGTCGACGGCAGCCTCGCGGGCCGCGCCTGGCGGCGGCTCGGGCCGCGCGCCGACATCTGGGACCTGCGGCGCTACGTGCTGCGCCGCGGGGCGCTCGTCACGTTCGTGGTGTGCGGGTCCAGCATGCTCGTGGGCGCGCTGCTCGGCGGGGCCGTCCGGGACGCGGACCGGGTGGTCGTGCCTGGCCCCGGAGAGGCGCCGCGCAACAACCTGCCGGGATCCCCGCTGCCGGAGGAGTCCGGTGAGCGGGAGGAGAAGGGCGACAAGGGGACGCCGTCCGCGTCCGACTCGCCCACGGGGGGTGCCACGTCCGGCACGGCCGGCCCGTCCGCGGGGACGAGCAGCACCCCCGGCGCCACCCAGGGCGCGGGCGCCGTCACCGGGGCGCCCAGCCAGACGCAGGGCAGCACGGGGCAGGCCCCGCCGCAGCAGTCCTCCCCGGAGGGCCAGGAGCCGAGCACCACCGCCGGTCCGACCTCGGGCGGCGGCGAAGGCTCCGGCAGCAGCGGGGGCGGCACGCCCGGCGGCGACGACGGCGGCTCCTCCGACCGGCCCGGCCTGGTGGGCGGCCTGCTGGGGTAGCGGACGTCCGCCGGTACGACAGCGGGGTCCCGTACGCCATCGCGTGCGGGACCCCGAAGTCTTGGGCCCTAATGGCCTCAACGGCCGTGGGAGGCGAGCTCCTTGGCGGCCTCGGTGAGGTCCTTGGCGGTGTCGATGGCCCGCCAGTAGGAGCCCTGCGGGATCGTGAACCCGGCGAGCCGGCGCTCGCGCGCGAGGTGCGGGAACGTGGTGCGCTCGTGGTCACCGCGCTCCGGGAGCAGGCCGGCGAACTCGGGGGAGAAGACGTAGACGCCCGCGTTGATCTCGAACGTGGACGGCGGGGCCTCGATGAAGTCCGTGATCAGACCGAACCCGTCGGTGCGGACCGCGCCCCACGGGAGGCGCGGGCGGGCCAGCGCGACGGTGGCGACGGCGTCCCGCTCGGCGTGGAAGTCGGCCATGTCACGCAGCGAGAAGCGGGTCCAGATGTCGCCGTTGGTGGCGAACCACGGCCGGTCGGGGTGCGGCAGACGGGCGGCGGCGTACTTCAGTCCGCCGCCGCGGCCGAGGGGCTCCGTCTCGACGACGGTGGTGACGGAGACGGGCAGGTCGGTGGTCTCCAGCCACTTCTCCAGCACCTCGGCGAGATGGCCGCAGGAGACGACGACGTCGGTGACGCCCTCCTCGGCGAGCCAGGTGAGCTGGTGGCCGATGATCGGGGTTCCCGTGCCGGGGATCTCGACCATCGGCTTGGGCCGGTCGTCGGTGTACGGACGGAGCCGGGATCCCTGGCCGCCGGCCAGGACTACGGCTTGCGTGGGGCGGGACACGGCACGCGGATCGGTCATGCCCGCACTTTACGCGGCCGGGGGCCGCGGACCATGGGCGGACCGGGACGCGGGCGGTGTCACTGGAGCCCGCTCCGGACGCCCAGGTGCGAAGGGCGACGGCGCCTCGTCCCGACGGGCCGGAGGCAGTGCTGCCCGGGACGTGTGGCCGGGAGGGTGTCGTTGGCTCCGGCGCCGCTGGTGACGGTGAACGGCCCTGCCCTGAGAGCGCGTTGAGGCGCTGCGTGGCCGACCGGGCCCAGGCGGCCGACCGTCGGCGCAGAGCGGGGCGGGGCCTCGGTCCGGGGTCGGCTCTCAGCCCCGGTGGGCGCGGGGCGGTTGCGCCTGGCTGTCGGCCGGGCGGGACATGGTGCACCCGGCTGTCGGGTCCGGGGCGGGATGCAGGCGCGCGGCCGGATGCACCCGGCTGTCGGGCGGGTGGGCGCGGGCGCGGCCGGATGTTGGCCCGGCCGGATGTGCGGGTGCGGTGTCAGTCGTTGGCCGCCACCACTCCCGAGGCGAACGACGTGTCGCAGACCGGGCGGGCGTAGGACTGGGCCTTGGTGGGGCCGTAGACGCGGACGGCGGCCTTGCCGAGGGAGCGGGCGATGGAGGCGCAGTGCCCGGCGAGGGACGGGCGGTCGTTCACCGCCTGCTGGAGCTGGGTCAGGGCCGCGCCCGGGTCCTTCTTCTGGAGCTCCATCAGGAGCTTGTCCCGCAGGACGTCCTGGGGGGCGCGGGCGGCGGCCCGCGACGAGGCGCCGGCGGCGGACGTGTCCGCGGCGGTGAGCACCGGACTCTGAGGCGTCCCCGACCAGTTGACCGACGCGACCGCGAGGGTTCCGGAGAGCACCAGGACGACGGGCAGGACGAGGGCGAGGGAGCGGCCGATCCGGCGGGCGGGGCCCCGGCCGCGTCGCGTCTGAGGGTGAATGGAGTGCGTCACGCGTGTGAGGGTAGCGTCCGGTAGCCGAGGTGAAACATTCCGTCACCGTTACGGGGGACGGCGAACGCCGACTTTCGTGCCGCGTGTTGACGAGTTGGGGTAGATTGCCCGGATTGGCTGGGTATTTGTCGACAACGCGAGGGGCCCCGCAGCGCGTGCCGCGGGGCCCCTCGGACGTCAACTCGCTCAGTCGGACAGGCGCGCGCCCGTCGACGTGGAGAACACGTGGGTCTCGCCGGAGCGCGGCACGACGTGCAGCGTGCTGCCCTTCTCCGGGACCTCGCGGCCGCCGACGCGGACCACCAGGTCCTTCGCCTCGCCGCCGATCTGCGCGGTGCCGTAGACGAAGGCGTCGGAGCCCAGCTCCTCCACGACGTTCACGGTGACCGCGACGCCCTGGTCGGAGTCGGCGCCGGCGACGTCGAAGTGCTCGGGGCGGACGCCCACGGTGACGGTCTTGTCGCTGGTGGCGGAGAGCGCGTCACGCTGCACCGGCACCACCGAGTTGCCGAACTTCACACCGCCGTCGGCGACCGGGACCTCGACCAGGTTCATGGCCGGGGAGCCGATGAAGCCGGCGACGAAGAGGTTCGCGGGCTTGTCGTACATGTTGCGCGGGGTGTCGACCTGCTGGAGCAGACCGTCCTTCAGCACCGCGACGCGGTCGCCCATGGTGAGGGCCTCGACCTGGTCGTGGGTGACGTAGACGGTGGTGATGCCCAGACGGCGCTGGAGCGACGCGATCTGCGTACGGGTGGACACACGGAGCTTGGCGTCCAGGTTGGACAGCGGCTCGTCCATGAGGAACACCTGCGGCTCACGCACGATGGCGCGGCCCATCGCCACACGCTGACGCTGACCACCGGAGAGCGCCTTCGGCTTGCGGTCCAGGTACTCGGTGAGGTCGAGGATCTTCGCGGCCTCCTCGACCTTCTTGCGGATCTCCGCCTTGTTGACGCCGGCGATCTTGAGCGCGAAGCCCATGTTGTCGGCGACCGTCATGTGCGGGTAGAGCGCGTAGTTCTGGAACACCATGGCGATGTCCCGGTCCTTCGGCGGCAGGTGCGTGACGTCGCGGTCGCCGATGCGGATGGCGCCGCCGTTGACGTCCTCGAGGCCCGCGAGCATGCGGAGCGAGGTGGACTTGCCGCAACCGGACGGACCGACCAGGACGAGGAACTCGCCGTCCGCGATCTCGATGTCCAGGGCGTCGACGGCGGGCTTGGTCGAACCGGGGTAGATCCGGGTCGCCTTGTCGAACGTGACAGTGGCCATGTGAATGGTCCCCTTCTACCGGCAGGAACGTGCCGGACGATCCGAGTAGGAAGGTGATGCCACGACGGGTGTTCCGTTGTGGTGTGTGGTCCACACGAGTGAACTGGCTCAGGACGGTACCTGGCGTTCACCTGCTTGTCAGCATGTTCCGGGCTGTGAATTTCGCGGAAACTTTCGATCCTGTTCGTATCGGTCGGCCAGGACCGTCACCGCCTCCGCGACCGCCCGCCGCAGTCCCGGCGGGCCCAGCACCTCCGCCTCCACCCCCAGGCGCAGCAGATCGCCGGTGGCCACCGCCTCCGACTCCACCGGCAGCTCCACCTCCACCCAGCCGTCCGCGTCCGGCGGTCCCGCCCGGTCCAGCGCCCGCGCGCCCGCCGCCCCGAACTGCATCGGCAGCAGCTTCCGCCCGCGCGGGGACAGCCGCAGCCGGGCCGTGTCCTGCCGCAGCGCCGCCTCCAGCCGCCGCGAGGTCTCCGTCCAGTACGCGGCCAGGTCGAACCCGGCGGGCCGGAGGAACTCCTCGCCGGTCTCCTCCACCTCCTGGAACCGCGAGACGCGGTAGGTGCGCACCGCGTCGTCCGCGAGCGCGATCAGGTACCAGATGCCGCCCTTCAGCACGAGCCCCAGCGGACGCACCTCCCGCCGCACCTCGCCGCGCCAGCGCGCGTACCGGGTCCGCAGCACCCGCCGCTCCCACACCGCCCGCGCGACCGCCGCCAGGTGCGGCACCGGGTCGGCGTCCCGGAACCAGGCCGGCGCGTCGAGGTGGAACCGCTCGCGCACCCGCCGCGCCTGTTCCGCCAGCCCGCCCGGCAGCGCCGCCTCCACCTTGAGCTGGGCGCTCGCCAGGACCGCGCCGAGCCCCAGCTCACCGGCCGGCCCCGGCAGCCCCGCCAGGACCAGCGAACCGGCCTCCGCGTCGGTCAGCCCGGTCAGCCGCGTCCGGTAGCCCTCCACCAGACGGAAGCCGCCCTGCGGTCCGCGCTCGGTGCGTACCGGCACCCCGGACGCGCCGAGCGCCTCGACGTCCCGGTAGACGGTGCGCACCGACACCTCCAGTTCGGCGGCGAGTTGGGGCGCGGTCATGCGGCCGCGGTTCTGCAGCAGCAGGAGCAGGGTGAGGAGCCGGTCGGCACGCATGCGGCCCATTCTCGGACCGCGACGCCGTACCTGACAGAGGGTGTCAGGTACGGCCGGGAAGCTGGGCGGCGCAGCACAGGACGACTCCGAAGCCGCCCCTGGAAGGGACCAGCCATGCCCGTCACCGAGACCGCCGGCCACTTCACCTTCGCCGACTGGAAGGAGAACCCCGTCTCGCCGGAGGACGTCTTCCCCCGGCTCGCACACGCCACCGTCGTCAACGCCTTCTCCGGAGGCGTCGAGGCCGAGGCCACCGTCTGCGACTACACGATCGCCTACGACACCGCCGTCACCGGCGCCTTCGCCGGGCTGGAACTCGTCACCGGCCGGGTCGACGGCCGCTCGGGCTCGTTCGTGCTGGAGGAGCGCGGCCGTTTCGCCGACGACGGCACCGTGCACTGCACGTTCGAGGTGGTCGAGGGCTCCGGCACCGGCGAGCTGACGGGGCTGCGCGGCACGGGCGGCTTCACCTACCGGCACGGCGAGACGAAGGTGCCGTACACCTTCGCGTACGAGGTGGGACGCGCCTGAATCAAGTGCGTGGCTCGGCGAATCCGGCACTGTGTACAGTGGACCGCGCTTCGCGCGCGCCGCGCGCGCCGCCTCCTTAGCTCAGATGGTCAGAGCAGCTGTCTTGTAAACAGCAGGTCGTCGGTTCGAATCCGACAGGGGGCTCCATCGACCCCCCCCGGGCCGGACCTTCTCCGGCCCGGGTTTCCCGCTCCCGGCGTCCTTCACCGGGTACCGCCGCGCAGGCGGCGGGCGATCTCCAGGTCCGCCTCGCCCAGTGGGCGGCCCTCCTCGGTCTCCCACAGGCAGTTCTGCAGCACCCGCCCGTACGTCCACGCCCGGGCCCGCCCGCGGTCCAGGCCGAGCACCTCGGTCATCGCGTCGAAGCGCCACACCACGTCGCCGGGGTCGAAGGTGTTGGCGAGGGCGGGCCACAGGTCGAAACCGGGGTCGCCGGCGAGCGGCTTGGGGTCGATGGCGAGCCAGGGCGCGCGGTCGGCGGCGAGGACGTTCTCGTCGTGCAGGTCCCAGTGGAGCAGCCGGTCGCCGGGCTCGTCCGCGACCTCGCGCACGGCGGCCGCGCAGTCGGCGACCAGACGACGGGCCTCGGGGTCCTGGATGCGGTCGAGGACGGCGGGGGTGCGCTCCAGCATGGACGCGGCGATGTCGCCGAGACGGCGCATCCCCGTCGGCGCCGGGGTGGTGTGGAGGTGGGCCAGGAGGCGCGCGATCACCAGGACGCCCTCGTGGACGTCCGGCTGGTGGGCGAGCATCCGGGAGGAGTCGAGGCGCTCCAGCAGCATGGTGCCGGTCGGCTCGTCGTGGTCGAGGAGGCGGACCGCCCCGTCGCCGTTCCACAGGCGCAGGGCGACCGGCTCGCCCTCGCTCTCGTGGTCGCGGAGCTGGAGCTTGAGCACCGCCGGGGTGCCGTCGGCGCGGTCGACCGGGAGGACCAGGGCGCTGACGCCGTGCATGGGCGTCCCGGCGAGGCGCAGGTCCCAGCGGTCGACGAACTCCGCGGCGAGGTCCGGGAGGGCGGCGACGAAGGCCCGCCCGGCCTCCTTGTTGAACTTGATCTGGGCCTCGGCGAGCTTCGCGGGGATGTCGATCACGCTTCGCACGGTAGTGGGGTACGGGGGCGGGGCGCGCCCGATTTCCCGGGCGCCCGTGCACGGGTGGTCAGGGCTCCAGGACGACCTTGCCGGTCGTGCCCCGGTTCTCCAGGGCCCTGTGGGCGTCGGCGGCCCGGGACAGCGGGAAGCGGTGCACGGCGGGGGTGAGCCGGCCCGAGGCCGCCTCGGCGAGGGAGCGGGACTCCAGGGTGCGCATGGGGTCGTCGCCGCCGGCGCGGCGCATCATCTCCGGACCGAGGACGCTCACCGAGACGCCGTCGACGAGGTACGGCCGGTCGCTGCCGATGCCCTGCGAGGTCCAGCCGAACACCATGTGCCGGCCGCCCGGCGCGAGCAGGCCGACCAGCGCACGGGCGACGTCCCCGCCCACGCCGTCGTACACGACCGTGAGCTTGCCCCGGTACTCCTCCAGCCGTCCGGCCCAGCCGGGCGCGGTGTAGTCGACGGCGAGGTGGGCGCCGGCCCGCGTGGCCAGGGCGGTCTTCGCGGGGCCTCCGGCGAGGCCGACCACGGTGGCGCCCGCGTTCCGGGCGTACTGCACGAGGAGGGTGCCGATGCCGCCCGCCGCGGCCGGGACGGCGACCACGTCACCGGGGCCCGGCTCGGCGAACTGCACGATCCCCATCGCCGTACGGCCCGTGCCGATCATGGCGACGGCCTCGGCGAAGTCCAGACGCTCCGGGATCTCGTGCAGCCGCGCGGCGTCGGCGACGGCCAGTTCCGCGTAGCCGCCGGGGGCGAAGCCGAGGTGGGTGACGACCCGCCGGCCGAGCCAGTCGGCGGGGGTGCCGGGGCCGAGCGCGTCGACCACACCGGCGATCTCACGGCCGGGGATCGTCGGCAGTGCGGCCGGGGCCGGGGCGGGCCCGCGCAGGCCTTCGCGCAGGGCGGTGTCGAGGAGGTGGACCCCGGCCGCGCGGACGGCGACCCGGACCTGGCCGGGGCCCGGCACCGGGTCCTCGACCCGCTCGTAGGTGAGGTTCTCCGCGGGGCCGAAGGCGTGCAGTCGGACGGCGTGCATGGTGCTCCCCTGGGCCGGTGGCGGGGCGCTCCGTGCGCCCCGCCACCCACCGTGTGACCTCAAGCGCGCTTGAGGTCAAGGGCGTCCCGGCCGAGGGCGAGGGAGACGGCCGTCAGGGCGCTGGTGAAGGACACCTCCGACAGCACGCCCGGCGCGGCGACCCGGTCCCCGGCCAGGTAGACCCCGTCCCCGCGGTCCACGGCGGGCCGGTCGCGCCAGGTGGCGCCGGGCGGGTCGACAGCACCGGTACGGCCGTCCGCCAGCGCCTCGCGCCGCCAGGTGAGCCGCTCCCGCCAGCCGGGGAAGCCCAGGTCCAGCAGCTCGTCCGCGCGGGCGGCGCCGTCGGCCTTCGACGCGCCGGGCGCGACCGGGATCTGGCTCTGGATCAGCTGCTCGCCGGCCGGGGCGAGGGTGCGGTCCTGCGCGGTGAACCGCTCCAGCCAGCCGGGGGCGTCCAGGTCGGACACCACGAACGGGTCGCCGCGCCGGGTGCGCAGCGCCAGGTCGACCAGGACGGTCCGCCCGCTCGGCCAGGTCAGCGAGGAGTCGCCGAGGAGGCGGCGGGCGGACTCCAGGGAGGTGGCGACCACCACCGGGGTGTCGGTGGGGAGGGTGTCGACGCGGGACAGGGTCTCGACGCGCACGCCCAGGTTCCAGGCGTGGGCGGCCATCCGGTCGATCAGCGCGCCCCAGCCGCCCCGCGGGTAGTGCGCCTCCGGCGGCAGCTTCGTGGCCCGGCGGAGCCGCTCGTGCACGAACGCGGCGGACAGGGAGCCGGGGTCGTGGTGGAACAGTGCGACGGCCGAGTAGTGCGCGGCGGCCCGCGCGCCCTCCGGGCCGGCGACGCCGGTGGCCCAGGTGAGGAAGCCGGCGTCGACGGGCGCCCGCAGGCCGGGGCGCAGCAGCTTCAGCATCGCGGGCGGCGGGGTCCGGCGCAGGGCGCCCCGGTGGCGCAGCCGCAGCCGGGCCGCCTCCCGCAGCGGCAGCGGGGCGAGCGGGCCGAGCAGGCCGCGTTCGCGGAGCCAGGTCCAGTGCGGTCCGCCGTTGTAGAGGGCGTGCGGGCCCTCGTTGGTGCGGTAGGGGGCGTCGGCGGTGCGGGCGCGGCCGCCCAGGGTGTGGTGGGCCTCGTACAGGGTGACCTTGGCGCCCGCCTCGGCGGCGGAGACGGCCGCGGTGAGTCCGGCGAATCCGCCGCCGACGACGGTGATGCGGTGCATGACTGGGCTTCTCCCTCGGTCGGGCTCGGTCGGGCGCCGGAGACGCTGTCCGGCGGTACACAACCAGGACGACCGGCGGCGCCGGGATGTGACACGCGGGGCGTTCCCGCAGGCCGGGCGGGTTGTCGGAGGCGGGGTGCAGCATGGGCGCATGGTGCGTGGAGCGGCAGGGAGACCGGGTGTGCGGGCGGCGCGGCGGCCGGAGCTACGGCTCCCCGCGCCGGAGGCGTTCGAGGGGGGTGGTCTGGAGCCGGACGGGGACTACGACGGGCTGGAGTTCGCCGGCACGGACCTCGCCGGGCAGGACGGGGCGGGTGCGCGCTTCATGGACTGCGCGCTGCGGGGATGCGCGCTGGACGAGACGCGGTTGTCCCGGGCGCGGGTGCTGGACTCGGTGCTCGACGGGGTGCGAGGCGTGGGCACGGACCTGGCGGGCGCGACCCTCCGGGACGTGGAACTGAGCGACGCCCGGCTCGGCGGCACTCAGCTGCACGGGGCGGCGCTGGAGCGGGTGCGGATCCGGGGCGGGAAGATCGACTTCCTGAACCTGCGCGCGGCAACGCTCAAGGACGTCGTCTTCGAGGGCTGCGTGCTGGTGGAGCCGGACTTCGGCGGGGCGCGCCTGGAGCGCGTGGAGTTCGTCGACTGCACGCTGAAGGGCGTGGACCTGTCCGGCGCCACCCTGAAGGACGTGGACCTGCGCCGGGCGGCCTCCCTGGAGATCGCCCGAGGGGTGGACCGCCTCTCCGGCGCGGTGATCAGCCCGACCCAGATGCTGGAGCTGGCGCCGGTGCTGGCGGGGGAGCTGGGGATCGCGGTGGAGGGGTGAGGAAGGGCTGCGCCTCGGGCTTCGGAGCGGTGTGCCTTCGCGGCACCGGGCGTTCGGGGCGGGCGCCGTCGGGCCGGCCCTGACCACCGGGCTGCTCGGGCAGCAGGGGCCGCGACGAGGGCGGGGGCGACGGTGATCGGGCGCGACGACGGCCCGGCCGCCATCCGTCGCCGCGGAGTCCCGCAGCGGGGCTCGGGCGCCGAACAGGCGCGTGGACGGTTACCGGCCGCCCCCGGGGCCGGCCCGGGGGCGGTCAGCTCACGCGGGGAAAGCGGGCCTGGAGGGTCCAGACGGCCGGGTTCTCGCCGAGGTCGTCGTGCAGGTCGGTCAGATCGGCCAGCAGGTCGTGGAGGAAGTCGCGGGCCTCGCGGCGCAGTTCGGAGTGGGAGAAGGTGAGCGGGGGCTCGGAGGCGGGGAGCCACTCCGCCTCGATGTCCACCCAGCCGAAGCGCCGTTCGAACAGCAACCGGTCGGTGGACTCGGTGAAGTCCAGCTCCGCGTGCTGCGGCCGTGACGCGCGCGAGCCCGCCGGGTCGCGGTCGACGCGCTCCACGATGTCGCACAGCGCCCACGCGAAGTCGAGCACCGGCACCCATCCCCAGGCTGTGGAGATCTCCCGGTCCGACGTGGTGTCGGCGAGGTAGACGTCGCCGCAGAACAGGTCGTGCCGCAGGGCGTGGACGTCCGCGTGGCGGTAGTCGGTCTGCGGGGGGTCGGGGAAGCGGTTGGAGAGGGCGTAACCGATGTCGAGCACGTGGGTGATGGTGTCACGGTCCGGCGCCCCCGCCGCCATAGGATCCCGGCGTGCGCACCCCCCGCCTCCTGAGCCGCGGTGTCGTCGCCGCCCTGGCCGCGGCGGCACTCGCCGCGTGCGGGTCCGGCCCCGGCGCCGAGGGCGCCGGTGACGACGGCGCAGGCGACCCGTACTTCCCGCAGGCGGGCAACGGCGGCTACGACGTCACCCACTACGACCTCGCCCTCGCCTACGACCCCGACGCCCGCCGGCTCACCGGCACCGCGACGGTCGACGCCCGCGCCACCGAGGACCTCACCGCCCTGAACCTCGACCTCCAGGGCCTCGACGTGGACGCCGTCACCGTCGACGGCGCCGGCGCCCGCTTCGGCCGCGACGGGCAGGAGGTGACCGTGCGGCCCCGCCACGCCCTCGACCGGGACGCCCACTTCCGGATCGTCGTCCGCTACTCGGGACGCCCCGAGACGGTCACCGACCCCGACGGCTCCGAGGAGGGCTGGCTGCGCACGGCCGACGGGGCGCTCGCGCTGGGCCAGCCGGTCGGCTCCATGGCCTGGTTCCCCGGCAACCACCACCCCTCGGACAAGGCCACCTACACCGTCTCCGTCACCGTGCCGAAGGACCTGCGGGCGGTCTCCAACGGCGAACCGGCCGGGGAGGAGACGAAGGACGGGCTCACGACGTACCGCTGGCACACCCCCGAGCCCATGGCCAGCTACCTCGCGACGGTCGCGATCGGCCGCTACGACGTCCACCGCGGCGAGACCGCCGGCGGGCTGCCGCTGTTCACCGCTGTCGACCCGGAGCAGGCGGGCGCGAGCCGCGCGGCGGTGAAGCTGCTCCCGGAGGTCGTGGAGTGGGCCGAGCGGCGGTTCGGGCCGTACCCCTTCTCCTCCGCGGGCGCGGTCGTCGAACGCCCCGGCGACGCCGGGTACGCCCTGGAGACGCAGAACCGTCCGGTCTTCGCCGGCGCCCCGGACACGGCGCTGCTGGTCCACGAGATCGCCCACCAGTGGTACGGCGACTCCGTCACCCCGCGCACCTGGCGGGACATGTGGCTCAACGAGGGCTTCGCCACGTACGCGCAGTGGCTGTGGGAGGAGGACCACGGCGAGGGCAGCGCGCAGAGCACCTTCGACCGGCTGTACTCCGGCTCGTACTTCCCGGACGCGGGCACGAACGCGGCGCTGTGGTCCTTCCCGCCCGCCGACCCGCCGGACGCGGCGCACATCTCCGCCACGCCCGTGTACTGGCGCGGCGCGATGGTCCTCCACATGATCCGCAGGACGGCCGGCGACGAGGCCTTCGGCCGCCTGCTGCGCGGCTGGGCGGCGGAGCACCGGCACGCCAACGCGAGCACGGACGACTTCACCGCGTACGTCGAGAAGGAGGTGCCGGGCAAGGACTTCTCCCGGGTCTGGGAGGAGTGGCTGTACGGGGAGGGGCGGCCGGCGACCGCTTCCTAGGCGGGGTCCGGGCCGGTCAGGGGCTTGCGCAGGACCCGGCACGGGCGGCCGAGGTCACGGTCGCGGCGGCGGTCGATCTCCGTCCAGCCGAGGGCTGTCCAGAAGGCGAGGCCCGGGGCGTTGTCCTCCAGCACGGCGAGCCGTACGGCGGTGTGGCCGGCCGCGCGCAGGCGGTCCTCGACGAGTGCGGCGAGGCGGCGGCCGTGGCCCCGGCCGTGCAGGCTCGCGTCGACCATCAGCAGGCCGATCCACGGGTCGGGGTCGGCGGGGTCGGGGTGCACGGAGAGCGTGACGGCGATGCCGACGAGGACGCCCGCGTCACGGGCGAGGAGGACCTCGGTGTGCGGCTCGGACAGCTCCCGGGCCAGCTCGGCCGCGACCTGCTCGGGGCGGATGCCGTACGGGTCCGGGAAGTCGCCGCTGAGGGCGTGGAAGGCGTGGTTGGAGGCGTACAGGGCGGTGACCTCGGTCAGCACGGGGCCGGGGAGGTCTCCGTCGGGGGAGAGGCGCAGCGGGTCGAGGAACACGGGGGCAACGTAGCGCGCGGCCACCGGGCGGGCGCGGCGGAGCCCCCGCCCCGGCGAACGCGGGCGGGGGCTCCGTCAGGTCGGTCGCGGTGCGTCCGTCAGACGTTCACGCCGAAGTCCTGGGCGATGCCAACGAGGCCCGAGGCGTAGCCCTGGCCGACCGCGCGGAACTTCCACTCCGCGCCGTTGCGGTACAGCTCGCCGAAGACCATCGCCGTCTCGGTGGCCGCGTCCTCCGACAGGTCGTAGCGGGCGATCTCGGCGCCGCCGGCCTGGTTGACGATGCGGATGTACGCGTTGCGCACCTGGCCGAAGTTCTGGCTGCGGTTCTCGGCGTCGTAGATCGAGACCGGGAAGACGATCTTGTCGACGTCGGCCGGGAGGGCCGCCAGGTTGACGTTGATCGCCTCGTCGTCGCCCTCGCCCTCACCGGTGCGGTTGTCACCGGTGTGGACGATGGTGTTGTCCGGGGTCTGCTTGTTGTTGAAGAACACGAAGTGGGCGTCCGAGTAGACCTTGCCCTGCGTGTTGACCGCGATCGCCGACGCGTCGAGGTCGAAGTCCGTTCCCGTGGTGGTGCGGACGTCCCAGCCGAGGCCCACGGTGACGGCGGTCAGGCCCGGAGCCTCCTTGGTGAGCGAGACGTTGCCACCCTTGGACAGGCTTACAGCCATTGTTGGGAGTCCCTTCCCTCGTTGTGCGTACGGCTACGAAGCTACAGCTACCAACTTGAACGCCGAGAGGGGTGCGCGAGGTTCCAGGTCTCTTTACTTTCTTTACCCGGGTACGGATATTCGGGTGACGTGACCGGGGCGGGCGCGGGAACCTGTATGTCATGTCCGGTCCCCTTGTCGTACGCGGCTCCGTCTCCCTGCCCGAGGCCGAGCTCATGTGGCGTTTCTCGCGCTCGTCAGGGCCGGGCGGGCAGCACGTCAACACCAGCGACACCCAGGTGGAGCTGCGGTTCGACCTGGCCCGGACCGAGGCGCTGCCCGAGGTGTGGAAGCGGCGGGCGCTGGAGCGGCTCGCGGGGCGGCTGACCGACGGGGTCGTCACGGTGCGGGCGTCCGAGCACCGGTCGCAGTGGCGCAACCGGGAGGCGGCGGCGGTGCGGCTGGCGGCCCTGCTCGCGGAGGCCACGGCGCCTCCGCCCGCGCCGCGGCGGCCCACTCGGGTGCCGCGGGGGATCAACGAGCGGCGGCTGCGGGAGAAGAAGCGGCGGTCCGAGACCAAGCGGGGGCGCTCCGCGCGGGACTGGTGAGACGCGGATGGGCCGTGCCCTTGGTCTTCACCTGCGGGCCGGTGGGGGTTGGTCGCGCAGTTCCCCCGCCCCTGAGGGTGTTCCTACAGACGCAGGACACCTACGTGCTCGTCATTGACCTTCTCTGCCGTCTTCTCGAAGCCCAGGGTGAGGTAGAAGTTCTCCGGGCCGTGCTCGCCGGGGTGCCAGGTGACGTGGACGGTGTTCGTGCCGCGGCGGCGTAGTTCTTCCGCCACCGCGTTCACCGCGAAGCGGCCGTAGCCCCTGCCCTGTTCGTCCGCCGCGATGTTGAGGCGCCACAGGCCCGAGCGGACGTCGGTGCCGTCGTCGCGCCAGTCGAAGTCGAGGAACGCCATCACGAAGCCGACCACACGTCCGTCGTCCACGATCACGCGCGGCCACGCCTTGCCGGGGCGGACGTACGCCTCCGCGAGGGAGTGGGCCACCGGGTCGACCGCGAACTCCTGTTCCGGGCGGACCCGCAGGGCGAGCGCGGCCTCGAGATTCGCGGGTGTGATCTTTTCGAGGCGCGGGGCCCTCACGGTCGTCATGCCGGGAGGGTAGGCAGGGGAAACGGCGGCGGTAAAAGGGATTTCGGGAGGGCTCAGCCCAACTGGCGGTAGCGGCCCCGGAAATAGGTGAGCGGCCCGCCCTCCGCGCTCGGCACGGCGGCCGTCATCACGCGGCCGATCACCAGGGTGTGGTCACCCGCCTCCACCCGCTGTTCCGTGCGGCATTCCAGAGTCGCCAGCGCGCCGCCCACCAGCGGGGCTCCCGTGTACTCGCCGCGCCGGTAGGGAATGTCCGCGAACAGCAAACGGTCGCTGACCCGGCCCTTCATCGAGAAGCGGCCCGCGATGTGGCGCTGGCTCTCGGACAGCACGGACACCGCCCACAGCGGCTGCTCCTCCAGCAGCTCGTCCATGCGGGAGCCGGTGCGCAGGCTGACCAGCACCAACGGCGGGTCCAGGGAGACGGACAGGAACGCGGTCGCGGTCATGCCGACGTCCTCGCCGGCCGGCGCCCCGGGGTCGTCCGGGTCCAGCGGCGCTTCCATCGCGGTCACCAGGACCACACCGGCGGCCAGACGGGACATGGCGGCACGGAACTCGTCGTTGCTCACCCCCTCAGCATGCCGGGCGGCGGGCGGAACGGTGATCGGGGCCGGGGCGGCGGGAGTGTTCAGCACACCGGAAACGCTAATCTCCGCTGCACGGACATCGCATCGGACCGTGGCCCGAACCGGGACCTAGGACCAGCGGCCTATCCGGGCACAATTCATGCACAATCGCCACACGATCCGCGTCACGGAAATGAGCCGGGATACCGCGCGTAGACCACGCAATTGTTCACGTTTAGCTGTGACTTGAGTCACAAGGGGCAAGAATTGTTGACCCTGTGTACCGGGTGAGCAGCGCGCTGTGATTCAGTGGCGGGGAAGCTGCTGCGACGATACGCCGATGATGACCCTTGATGCGCTGCGAGGTCTCGGGGGGAGGGCGAGGATGGAGACCGAGTCGGAACCCTACGTCCGTCTTGCATCGCTGCGACAACTCCACCGGGCCATGGCCGACATGAACACGGCGCGCAGCCTGGCGGACACGTTGCAGACGGTCGCCGACGGCGTCGTGGGCGCCCTCGGGTACGAGCTGGCCTGCGTCAACCTCGTACGCCCCGACGGCGACCTCGTGGTCGCCGCCCTCTCCGGGAACGCGGCGGCGGAGGCCCTCATCACCGGCCGGGTCGGCTCCCGCGAGTCCTGGGACCGCCGGCTCACCATGGGCGAGCGCTGGGGCGACCTGGTGTTCATACCGCACACCGAGGGCTGGGTCCTCGACGACGACGACGTCCCGCAGTGGTACACCGACGGGCCCGCTCCCCGCTTCGAGGACGAGTGGCACCCCTCCGACCGGCTCTTCGCCCCCATGTACGCGCCCGGACCGCAGGGCGGCGGCACCTCCGGCGAACTGATCGGCGTGCTCTCCGTCGACCGCCCGCGCAACGGCCGCCGGCCCGGCGCCTGGGGCCGCGAGGCCCTCCAGATGTACGCCTTCCAGGCCGCCATCGCGATCAGCAACGCCCGGCTGCGCTCCAACATGCAGCGCGCCCTGGTCCGTCTGGAGCGCGAGCAGCAGGCGCTGCGGGCCAGCGAGGAGAGCTTCCGGCAGGCCTTCGAGTACGCGCCCTCCGGCATGGCCATCGCCGAGATGGGCGGCGACCAGCACGGCCGCATCCTGCGCACCAACGACGCCCTGTGCCGGCTGCTCGGCCGGCCCGCCTCCGCGATGCGCCGCTACTCCTTCTCCGACCTCGTCCACCCCGAGGACATAGGCACCCTGCTGCGCACCTCAGCCGAGGGCGGCCGGGCGGAGCTGCGGCTGGCCCGGCGCGACGGCACCTACGTGTGGGTCTCCCTACGCAACTCGGTCGTCGCCGACGCCGCCGACGGGCCGCGCTTCCTGCTCACCCACGTCGAGGACATCGAGGAGCGCAAGCGCCGCGAGCTCCAGCTCGCCCACCGCGCCTCCCACGACTCGCTCACCGGCCTGCCGAACTCCGCCGAGCTGCGCTCCCGGCTCTCCGCCCGGCTGTGCAGCCAGCAGCCGCTCACCCTGCCGGCGGCCGTGGACTCCATGGAGCCCTACGAGTCCTTCGACTCCCACGACGCCGCCTTCGGCCCGCCCGCCTTCGACCGCGGCCACGACTTCGACTTCCCGCCCGGCCGTGACGCGTACGACGGCTACGACCACCATGTGCACACCGTCGCGCCCGCCGCGGACGCCGACGACGGCACCAAGGGGCTCGCGGTGCTCTTCTGCGACCTCGACGGCTTCAAGTCGATCAACGACCGGTTCGGGCACAACGCGGGTGACGCGGTTCTCATCGAGGTGGCCCGGCGGCTCAGCAACGGCGTGCGGGACGGCGACACCGTGGCCCGGCTCGGAGGTGACGAATTCGTCATCCTCGCCGACGGGCTCGGCCGGGCCGACGCGCAGGACCTCGCCGTACGGCTGCGCAACGAGATCATCCAGCCGATCCGGGCCGAGGGACGGGCCGTGCGGGTCGGCGCCAGCTTCGGTATCGGGTGGGCCCATTGCGGCATGACGGCCGACGAAGTGCTGAAGTCGGCCGACGAGCGGATGTACGTCGAGAAACGATCTCGTCCCAAACAGCACAGACGTGCCGGATGAGCCGCAGGTCGGTGCGTTGATGCGGTCCGGGTCACCCTTTCGGGTCAGAGGAACCGGGTAGGCTCGGCTTCTCCGCACACGTACACACCCGATCCGCAGCTAGGAGCACAGGGGATGACGCCCGGCAACAACGGCGCGAGCACGCCCGAGGACGACGACCCGTTCGGCTACCTGTACGCCGACGGGCAGGCCAACGGAGCCCAGCCGCCGTCCGGGGGTTACGGCTACCCGAACTCGGTGAACCGGGTGCGGCCGGTCGGTTCCCGCCAGTACGGCCAGCAGGGGCCCGCCCCGCAGGCACCGCCCCAGCAGGGCGCCTTCGGCCAGCCCAGCGCGCACTACGCCGCGCCCGAGACGCTGCCCGGGGGCGCGCCCGCCGCGCGCACCCCGCAGCCGTCCCGCGGCGGCCGTGGCGGCGGCCCGAACACCAAGGGTCTGCTCATCGGCGCGATCGCCGTGGTCGCGGCGGTCGTCATCGGCATCGGCGTCGCCATGATCAGCGGTGACGACGACGACAAGGGCGGCAACGAGGCGGGCCCGTCCCCGACGGCGACCCAGGAAACGGGCGAGCCCAGTCCGTCTTCCTCGGAGGGGGACAAGGACGAGGACAAGGCGAAGCTGCCCGCCATAGACGCGAAGGCGCTCCGCCTCGACGGCGGCGCGACCCTCTCGTCCGAGTTCGAGGGCGCGAAGGCCGACGGGGGCGTCTACGTCACCGGCTTCAACAAGGTCGGCTCGAAGGTCACCTGGACCGTCAACGGCGTCAAGGCCGGCAACTACCGCTTCTACGTGCAGTACGGCATCCCCGGCGAGGACGCCGACGCGACCATCGTGGTCAACGGCAAGCCCGAGACCCGCCCGCTGAACATGAAGAACTTCGGCAACACTCCCAAGGGCGACTGGGAGAAGGGCTGGAAAGAGACCTGGGCGAACGTGAACCTCAACGACGGCACCAACACCATCGAGCTGGTCTGCAACGAGGGCAACAAGTGCAACGCGGTCCTCGACCAGCTGTGGCTCACGAATGAGGACGGATCCAGCTGACCCGGCGGGCCTTCATCGTGCGGCGTGAAGGCCTCACGCCGCCGTGGCCACGCCCGTGACCGTGACCGTTGTGAGGAAGCGGTCGTAGGCCGCGTGGTCGAAGTCGCCGGCTGTGGGGGAGAGGACCGTCGCCGCAGAGAGGGCCGTGGCGCGGATCAGGCGTTCCGGCCAGGGGCGGTGTTCCACCAGGGCGGACAGCAGGCCCGCGACGGCCGCGTCGCCCGCGCCCGTGGGGTTGCCGGTCAGCGTGGCCGGAGGGGTCGCGCGCCAGCGGCCCTCCGGGGTCACCGCCAGCAGGCCGTCCGCGCCCAGGGACGCGACCACCGTGCCGGCGCCCCGGCGGCGGGCGTCCTGGGTGGCGCGCAACGGCTCGTGGGAGCCGGTGAGTTCGGCCAGCTCCTCCGTGTTGGGTTTCAGGAAGTCGGGCCGGCCGGCCACACCACGGCGCAGGGCCGCCCCGCTGGTGTCGAGCAGCACCGGGACCTGGGCCGCGCGGGCCGTGCGGACGAGGTGCGCGTACGCGCCGACCGGGACGCCCGGGGGCAGGCTGCCGCACAGGGCCACCGCCGACGCGGACGCCAGCAGGTCGTCGTAGACCTCCTGGAAGGCGGACCACTCGGCGTGGGTGATGTCCGGGCCGGGCTCGTTCAGATGGGTCGTGGCGCCGGTGCGGTCGTCGACGAGGGTCACCGTGCGGCGGGTGGCGCCGGAGACGGGGACCAACGCGTCGGTGAGGCGCGGCACTTCGGCGAGGCGGTCGCGCAGGACGCGTCCCGTGGGGCCGCCCGAGAAGCCCGTGACGGTCACCTCGTGGCCGAGCGCGGCCAGTACCCGCGCCACGTTGACGCCCTTGCCGCCGGGGCGTTCCAGCACCTCGGAGACCCGGTGGGAGGCCCCTGCCCGCAAGGACGGGACGCGATAGGTGATGTCGAGAGCGGTGTTCAGCGTGACCGTGAGAATCACCGGGCCGACCTCCCCCTCTTGCCTGCCTTCCGTGGCCCCGGGGTCACGATCATGCCAAAAGGAAGGCGGTCGGCCCACCCCTGGGACCGGCCACCGTGGACCGGTCCCGGGGACGGATCAGGCCAGTTGGGGAGCGACCGCCCATTCCCCCTTGCGCATGACGCCCACCAGCTCGAAGGAGTCGTCCAGGACGACCAGGTCGGCGTCCTTGCCGGGCTCCAGCGAGCCGATGCGGTCGGACAGGCCCAGCAGCCGCGCCGGGTTCGCGGAGACCGCCGCGACGACGTCCTCGACGGGCAGCCCGTCCACCGTCACCGCCCGCTTGAAGGCGCGGTCCAGGGTCAGCGTGGAGCCGGCGATCGAGTTGCCCTCCACCAGCCGGGCCACGCCGTCCGCGACCTCGACCTCCAGCGGGCCGAGCATGTAGCGGCCGTCGCCGAAGCCGGCCGCGTCCATCGCGTCGGTGATGAAGGCGACCCGGTCGCGTCCGGCGTGGTGGAACGCGAACTGCAGGGCGGCCGGGTGGAGATGCGTGCCGTCGTTGATCAGCTCGACGGTGACCCGCTCGTCCTCCAGCAGCGCCGCGATCGGGCCGGGGGCGCGGTGGCCGAGCGGCGGCATCGCGTTGAACAGGTGAGTGGCGACGGTCGCGCCCGCGTCGACGGCGGCGACCGTCTGCTCGTAGGTGGCGTCCGTGTGGCCGACGGCGGCGATCACGCCGTGCTCGACGAGCAGCCGTACGGAGTCCAGACCGCCGGGGAGTTCGGTCGCGAGCGTCATCATCCGGGCGTGGCCGTGGGCCGCGTCGATCAGCTTGCGCACCTCCGCCGGGTCGGGGTCGCGCAGCAGCGTCTCGTCGTGCGCCCCTTTGCGGCACGGGGAGATGAAGGGCCCCTCGAAGTGGATGCCGGCGATGTCGCCCTGCTGGGCCAGCTCCGCCAGCATCCCCGCGTGCCGGGCGAGGAAGTCCAGGTCGCCCGTGACGGCGGAGGCGACCACGGTGGTGGTGCCGTGGCGCAGATGCGTGCGGACGCCCTGGAGGACGTCCTCGGCGGTGCCGCCGGCGAAGGACACCCCGCCGCCGCCGTGGTTGTGGATGTCGACGAAGCCGGGCACCAGCCAGTGGCCGCGCAGGTCGACCGTCTCGGCCGTCCCCTCCGCGGGGGCCGGGCCGGGGGCCGTGGCCGCGATGCGCGTGCCCTCGACGGTCACGCGGGCGTCGTCCACGGTCCCGGTGGGCAGGACCACCCGGGCACCGGTGAGAACCTTGGTGGGGGCCATCAGGTGGTTACCTCCGAGGGGTCAGTGGTCTCGATCGACGGGCCGGCGGCCTCGATCAGGTCCCAGGCGAGCAGGCCCGCGCCCAGGCATCCTGCGGTGTCCCCGAGGGCCGCGGGGACCAGGGACGGCAGCTTCTGGAAGGTGACCCGCCGCCGGACGGCCTCCCGCAGCGGTGTGAACAAGGTTTCCCCCGCCTCGGCGAGCCCGCCACCGATGATCAGCGTGCGCGGGTCCAGCAGGGTGAGCGCGGTGACCAGCCCGTCGGCGAGCGCGTCCACCGCCTCCTGCCACACCCGTACGGCCCGCTCGTCGCCCGAGGCAACGGCCTTGGCGCAGTCCGCCGCGTCCGCGTCCGGGCCGCCGCTCGCCTCGGCCCAGGCCCGGCTCACGGCCGACGCGGACGCGTACCGCTCCAGACAGCCGCGCTGACCGCAGGGACACTCCGCGCCGCCGGGCCGTACGACGATGTGGCCGATCTCGCCCGCGAAGCCGTGCGCGCCCGCCTCGACCTTGCCGTCGATGCCGATGGCGCCCGCGATGCCGGTGCCGAGCGGGACGAAGAGGAAGCGGTCGGCGCCGCGCCCGGCCCCGACCCGGCCCTCGGCGAGACCGCCGGTGCGCACGTCGTGGCCCAGCGCCACGGGAACGCCGCCGAGCCGCTCGGCGAGCAGGGCGCGCAGGGGCACGTCGCGCCAGCCGAGGTTGGCGGCGTAGGCGGCGACGCCCTCCGCCTCGTCGACGATGCCGGGGACGGCGACACCGGCGGCCGAGGCCGGTTCGCCGTGGGCGCGGATGCCGTGGGCGCGGAGCTCCGCCGCGAAGTCGAGGATGCCCTCGACCACCGCGTCCGGGCCGCGCTCGCGGCCGGTGGGCCGGCGCGCCTGGTGCAGCAGCTCGCCGTCCGCCCCGACCAGGGCGGCCTTCATCCCGGTGCCGCCCACGTCGAGGGCGATGACATGTTTCACGGGGAACAGTGTGGCCCGTGGACCCGCAAGAGGTCTAGTCCACTCACGTGGTGTAGACCTTAATCCGATAATCGGATCACCAAGCGGCGCTGGGCGCCGGATCAGGGGAGAGCACGTGCGAGGGCGGGTCAGGACAAGGACGATCGCGGCGGTGTCCGCGCTGGGACTGGCAGCGGTCCTGAGCGGATGCGGGGTCGGCGGCGAGTCCTCCGACGTGACCCTCACGCTGGTCGCCGCCGACTACGGCAACGGCGCGGCCGACAGCAGCAAGAAGTACTGGGCCGACCTGGTCGAGCGGTACGAGTCCGACCACCCGGACGTCGAGATCGACGTCAGCGTGTACTCCTGGAACGACGTGGACCGCAAGGTCAAGGAGATGGTCGACGCCGGGAGCCCGCCGGACATGGCCCAGATCGGCGCGTACGCCGACTACGCCTCCCAGGGCCTGCTCTACCGCGCCGGCGACCTGCTCTCCATCCCCGTCCAGGCGGACTTCCTCTCGCAGCTCTCCGGCGCCGGGGAGGTCAACAGCGTGCAGTACGGCATGCCGTTCGCCGCCTCCACGCGGCTGCTGTTCTACAACAAGTCCCTCTTCATCGAGGCCGGCATCACCCCGCCCGAGACCTGGGACGAACTGGTCGAGTGCGCCGAGGCGCTCAAGGCGGCCGGGGTGAAGTTCCCCTACGCGCTGCCGCTCGGCCCCGAGGAGGCCCAGGCCGAGACCCTCCAGTGGCTGCTGAGCGGCGACGGCGGCTACACCGACATCGGCGGCACCTACGGCATCGACTCCACGGAGAACGTCGAGACCCTCAGCTGGCTGCGGGACGAACTCGTCGGCAAGGGGCTCACCGGCCCCGTCGCGCCCGGCAAGCTCGACCGCGCGAAGGCGTTCGAGGCGTTCGCCGCCGGGGACGTCGGCATGCTCAACGGGCACCCCTCCCTGATGGAGATGGCGCGGAAGAAGGGCGTGAAGTACGGCATGGTGCCGATCCCCGGCACCGACGGCACGACCCCCTCCGCGCTCGGCGTCGCCGACTGGATGATGGCGTTCGAGAAGAACGGGCACCGCGACGAGATCGGGGACTTCCTCGACTTCGTGTACAGCGAGAAGAACGTCCTGGACTTCTCGCGCGAGTACGACCTGCTGCCGGTCACCAACTCCGCGTCGCGGGCGATGGCGGCGTCGGGGCAGGACAAGGAGCTCAAGCCGTTCCTCGACCAGCTGCCGCTGTCGGAGCAGTACCCGGTGGGCAAGACGTCGTGGGCCGGGGTGAACGCGGAGATCAAGCAGAAGATCGGGCGGGCCGTGGAGCCGGGGGGCAGCCCGGCGGCCGTGCTCGGGGAGCTTCAGGCCGCGGCCGTGCGGGCGGACAGTGCGGGGTAGCCTGCCCGGCATGGGTGAGGCTGAGGCTGAGGCTGAGGAGCTGGGGCGCCTCGAGCGGGAGGTGCTCGCGCTGGAGCGGCGGGGGGTCGTGTCGCCGGGGGCGAAGGAGCGGGTGATCCGGGAGGAGCTGGGGCTTGTACCGGTGCGGTACTACCAACTTCTCAACGCGTTGCTCGACGACCCGCGGGCGTTGGCCCACGATCCCGTGACGGTGAACCGCTTGCGGCGGGTCAGGGAAGCGCGGCGCGGGGAGCGGTAGGGGTCTCTCGCCCCCGCCGCCCCTTCCCGTACCCGGTGCTCCGCCCCGGACCCCGCTCCTCGAACGCCGGAGGGGCTGAGCTCAGCCCGTCGACACCCTCGTCAGGCGAGCCGGGCCGCCAGCGTGCGCAGCAGGCGCACCACTCCCGACGGGCCGTCGACCACCAGGTCCGCCCGCTCCCGGAGCTCCGTGACCTCCTCGCTGCCGCTGCACACCAGCACACCCGGCGTCCCGGACGCCCGCAGCTTGTCCACCGCCGTGAAGGCCGCCAGGTCGCCCAGGTCGTCCCCGGCGTACAGCACCGACCCCGCCCCGATCTCCCGCGCGTACCCCAGGAGCGCGACCCCCTTGTCCATGCCCGGCGGCCGCAGCTCCAGCACCATCCGCCCCGGCTCCACGACGAGACCGTGCCGCGTCGCGAGGTCCGTCAGCGGCTCGCGCAGGGCCTCGAAGGCGGCCTGCGGGTCGGCCGCCCTGCGGGTGTGGACGGCGACCGCCCGCCCCTTCTCCTCGATCCACGTGCCCTGCCACGCCCCCACCCGGTCCAGCAGCCCCGGCAGCTCGGCGCGGGCGGCGGCGACACCGGGGTGCGGGGCGGGCGCGGTGACGGTGCCGGTGACCGCGTCCCACCGCTCGGCGCCGTAGTGGCCGAGCACCACCAGGTGCTCGAGATTCGGCACGCCCGCGAAGCCGCCGTGGCGGACCGCGACGCCCGGCGGGCGGCCGGTGACGACGGCCACCGCCGCGACCTTCGGGGCGAGCGCGGCGAGCGCGGGCACCGCGTCCGGGTGGGCGCGGGCCTGCTCGGGGTCGGGCACGATCGGCGCGAGCGTGCCGTCGAAGTCGAGCGCGATCAGCGCCTTGCCCGGGCGGGCCAGGAGCGCGTCGAGTCCGTCCCGCCCGGCCTGCGTGGCGGGCGCCGGCAGGTCGCCGGGGTCCGTGGAGTCCGTCTGACTGGCCATGCGCCCCAACCTATCCACGCAGCGCTTCCAACTGGTCCAGGAACCACCGCGCCGGGGGCAGCGCCGTCGCCGCCGCGACCAGCCGCTTGCTGCGCTCCGTACGGTCCTCGGGGCGCATCGACAGCGCCTCGTGCAGGGCCTCGGCCGTCTGCACGACGTCGTACGGGTTGACGGTGATCGCGTCCTCGCCCAGCTCCTCGTGGGCGCCGGCCTCGCGGGACAGCACCAGGGCGCAGCCCGTGTCGGAGACCACCGGGACCTCCTTCGCGACCAGGTTCATGCCGTCGCGGATGGGGTTGACGAGGGCCACGTCGGCCAGCCGGTACGCGGCCAGGGAGCGGGCGAAGTCGTCCTTGACGTGCAGGACGACCGGCCGCCAGCCGGGCGTGCCGTACTGCTCGTTGATCTCCTCGGCGAGCCGCTGCACCTCGGCCGTGTAGTCGCGGTAGACGGCGAGGTCCTGCCGGGACGGGTAGGCGAAGGCGACGTGCACCACGCGCTCGCGCCACTCGGGCCGGTCGTCCAGCAGCTGCCGGTACGCGAGCAGGCCGCGCACGATGTTCTTGGACAGCTCGGTGCGGTCGACGCGGACGATCGTCCGGCGCCCCTCGCCGATCTCCTCCTTCAGCGCGGCCATCCGCTCGTCGACGTCCGCCTCGTGCGAGCGGGCGCGCAGGAAGTCCGCGTCGGCGCCCAGGCCGTGCACCCCGACGCGGGTGTCGCCGAGCCCGCCGGCGAACCGCTCGCAGCACGCGGTGAACGCGTCCGCCCAGCGGCGGGTGAGGAAGCCGAGCCGGTCGGCGCCGAGCATGCCGCGCAGCATCTGCCGCGCGATGTCGTCGGGCAGCATCGCGAAGTACTCGGGCGGCGCCCACGGCGTGTGCGAGAAGTGCCCGATGCGCAGGTCGGGGCGCAGCTCGCGGAGCATGCCGGGGACCAGGGTCAGGTGGTAGTCCTGCACCAGGACGGCCGCGCCCTCGGCGGCCTCCTCGGCCAGCGCCTCGGCGAACGCGCGGTTGTAGGTCTCGTAGGAGGCCCACTGCCGGCGGAACTCCGCGTCGAAGGCGGGCTCCAGCGGCGTCTGGTACAGCATGTGGTGGACGAACCACAGCACCGAGTTCGCGATGCCGTTGTACGCGTCCGCGTGCACGTCCGCCGGGACGTCCAGCATCCGCACGCCGTCCTCCCCGACGCCGCGCCGCACGGCCTCGCGGTCGCCGTCGGACAGTGCCGAGCACACCCACAGGGCGCCCGACTCGGGGCCGATGGCCGAGAGGCCGGAGACCAGTCCCCCGCCGCCCCGCCTGCTCCTCAGCGAACCGTCGTCCGCCACCGCGTACGACACCGGCCCCCGATTGGAGGCGACCAGCACCTGAGCTGCACCGAAGCTTGAAGCCATACGCCTCAACCTAGCCCGGCCCCCCGGGCCTCAAACGTGCCGGTGCGTCACACCGGTCGGTGACGGACGGGGTCAGGCCACCTTGCGGGACTGGTACTCCGCGACGTCCCGCATCGGCGGCCGCTCCTCGGTGTCCACCGAGTACGTGCGGGGCTCGAAGGCGTCCCCGGCGCGCTCGAACTGGGTCAGCGACGGTCGGAGCAGATGCGCGCGGGCCAGCCGCAGCTGCGCGGTGCGGTAGATCGCGGCGGCCATCCGGCCGAGCGCCTGCCCGTCCTGGTGCCGGTGCTTGCGCACGCCCACGTCCACCTGGGCCAGCGCGTCCAGGCCCACCAGGTGCAGGGCGTCGACCAGCATGCCCAGCTCGACGCCGTAGCCGACGGGGAACGGGAGCTGTTCGAGCAGGCCGCGGCGGGCCGCGTACTCGCCGCCCAGCGGCTGGACGAAACCGGCGAGCTGCGGCCAGTGCATGTTGAGCAGCGGGCGGGCCATCAGCTCGGTGACGCGGCCGCCCTGCCCGGCGCCCGCGCCGGTGATGCTCCCGTCGGCCGTCGTCATCGGCCGGTCGTACATGGCCTTGACCAGCTGGAGGCCGGGGTCGGTGAGCAGCGGGCCGACGATGCCGGTGACGAAGTCCGACGAGAACTCCCGCAGGTCCGCGTCGACGAAGCACACGATGTCACCGCGCGTGACCAGCAGCGACCGCCACAGCACCTCGCCCTTGCCGGGCACGGCAGGCAGGCGGGGCAGGATGGCGTCCCGGTGGACGACGGTCGCGCCGGCCGCCGCGGCCACCTCGGAGGTGCGGTCGGTGGAACCGGAGTCGATCACCACGACCTCGTCGACCAGGGGCACCTGGAGCACCAGGTCGTGCCGGATGACGGAGACGATGTCGCCGACCGTGGCCTCCTCGTTCAGCGCGGGCAGCACCACGCTCACCGTCTGTCCCGAGGAGCGTTTCGCCGCCAGGATCCGGTGCAGCGGACGGTCGGAAACCGACCAGGAGCGCTCGATCAGCCAGCGCTCGACTTCTTCCAGCACGGCGGACTCCTCACTGGCCGGGGGCGGTCCATCTCGGTGTGCGGACGGCTCTCTCCGCCGTCCGGGCCTTCGGTTACAGTCTTGAACAGCGCCGACGGACCCCGCATCCCGGGGGGTGTCGGGGCGGACAACTGAACACCGCTCATCCAGAGGGGCAGAGGGATACGGCCCGATGAAGCCCCGGCAACCCTCCAGTCGGTACTTGTCACGCGGACGTGGCGAGGCTCCCGGCTAGGGAAGGTGCCAAATCCGTCTCACGGCGAAGTGCGTCGTGAGGAAGATGAGGAGAAAGGGCCTCGCCTCCATGGCTGTGCAGACTTTTGCAAGCACCACCGACTCCGCGAACACCGTCGACCTCGGCCCCGCCGCCGCGCTGTCCTGCCGCGAGTGCGGCCACCGCGTGCCCCTCGGTCCGGTCTTCGCCTGCGAGGAGTGTTTCGGCCCGCTGGAGATCGCCTACGACTTCTCCGGGTACGACACCGAAGAGCTCCGCAAGCGCATCGAGGCGGGTCCCGCGAACATCTGGCGCTACGCGCCGCTGCTGCCCGTCCCCGCGGACGTGGCGACCAAGCCCAACCTGAACCCCGGCTGGACCAAGCTCGTCCAGGCCGACAACCTCGCCCGCGAACTGGGCGTCACCGGCGGCCTCTACGTCAAGGACGACTCCGGCAACCCCACGCACTCCTTCAAGGACCGGGTCGTCGCCCAGGCCCTGGAGGCCGCGCGCGCCTTCGGCTTCACCACCCTGTCCTGCTCCTCCACCGGCAACCTGGCCGGCGCGGTCGGCGCCGCCGCCGCCCGGGCCGGCTTCCGCTCCTGCGTGTTCATCCCGCACGACCTGGAACAGGGCAAGATCGTCATGGCCGCCGTCTACGGCGGCGAGCTCGTCGGCATCGAGGGCAACTACGACGACGTGAACCGTTTCTGCTCCGAGCTGATCGGCGACCCGGCCGGCGAGGGCTGGGGCTTCGTCAACGTCAACCTGCGGCCGTACTACGCCGAGGGCTCCAAGACCCTCGCGTACGAGGTCTGCGAGCAGCTCGGCTGGCGGCTCCCGGACCAGATCGTGGTCCCGATCGCGTCCGGCTCGCAGCTGACGAAGATCGACAAGGGTCTGCAGGAGCTGATCAAGCTCGGGCTCGTCGAGGACAAGCCGTACAAGATCTTCGGCGCCCAGGCGGCGGGCTGCTCGCCGGTCTCCACCGCGTACAAGGCCGGGCACGACGTGGTCCGCCCGCAGAAGCCGGACACCATCGCCAAGTCCCTGGCCATCGGCAACCCGGCGGACGGGCCGTACGTGCTCGACATCGCCCGGCGCACCGGCGGCGCGGTGGAGGACGTCACGGACGCGCAGGTGGTCGAGGCGATCAAGCTGCTGGCGCGGACCGAGGGCATCTTCGCGGAGACCGCGGGCGGGGTCACGGTCGGCGTGACGAAGAAGCTGATCGAGGACGGGGTGCTGGATCCGTCCCTCACCACGGTGGTGCTGAACACCGGGGACGGGCTCAAGACGCTGGACGCGGTGGCGGGGACGGGGCTCACGGCGACGATTCGTCCCAGTCTTGAGTCGTTCCGTGAGGCCGGGCTCGTCTGAGCCGCTTCGCCATTTCCTGACCGGAGGTTCAAAGTGAGCGTTACCGTTCGTATCCCTACCATTCTGCGCACCTACACCGGGGGCAAGGCCGAGGTCGCCGCCGAGGGGACCACCCTGGGCGAGGTCATCCAGGACCTCGAGAAGAACCACACCGGCATCGCCGCGCGGGTCCTGGACGACCAGGGCAAGCTGCGCCGGTTCGTGAACGTGTACGTCAACGACGACGACGTGCGCTTCGAGCAGGGGCTGGAGACGGCCACCCCGGAGGGTGCCGGCGTCTCGATCATTCCGGCGGTCGCCGGAGGCTGATCATTACCTTCGGTAATGACCGTTACCGAGCGTTCAGGACTTTGCCCCCTCCGTGAGAGATCCGGAGGGGGCAATTCCATGAGGTTGAGCGCGGTAGAGTTGGGGAACGCGCTCCCGATCCATTGATCGAGAACCCTGAATTCCTGCCGCGGACCCGACTGGATGTAGCCAAAGTGCGGGCTCCTTTCGCGGCCTTTGTCTCCTTTGCCCGGCCCGACTTGCCCTGAATTCTGGCGAATTCTTGCCACATTCCGGACCGGTAGCGTCCAGATTTCTCGTCCGATTGACCTGTTGCAGACGGCAGTTGGACAGATACATTCAGCCGCGGTCGACGCGTTCCGGCGCACGCCCCCAACCGTTGGGGGGTGAGGTCTGACCCGGGTCCGCGAAGTGTGGATCTGTGCAAGGGCCAGTAATAGGGGAGTTAGGCATGGCTCAGGGCACCGTCAAGTGGTTCAACGCGGAGAAGGGGTACGGCTTCATCGCGGTCGACGGTGGTGCGGATGTTTTCGTCCACTACAGCGCGATCCAGATGGACGGCTACCGCACCCTTGAAGAGGGCCAGCGGGTCGAGTTCGAGATCTCGCAGGGTCAGAAGGGCCCGCAGGCCGACATGGTTCGCGTCACCGCCTGAACGCGCTACCAGCAGCACGCGACATCTTCTGCCGGCGACAGGGCCCGCACCCCTCGGGGTGCGGGCCCTTCGTCATGCCTAGGCGCACGCGCCGCGCGCGCCGTGTTCGCCCGTGGCTGAGCGCCGGTCGGAGCCCTTGGCGCCACTGGCTCGCAGGGCTCTCGGGGACCTCTCGAAATTACCGCCGCTCCGCGAGCGCGCCTTGCACTCTCGGGGGTCGAGTGCTAATCATTGGCGTTAGCACTCTGAAGGTGAGAGTGACAACGAAGGACCGGGTCGGTGAGGCCCGCCAGGTCACGTGGGGCAAGGAACCACACGGCCGGCGAGCCGTCCGTCGCGGGCGCGGGCGCGGTCCGAAGGAATCACCCCCAGTCCTGGAGGGACCACTTCACATGGCCAAGATCATCGCGTTCGACGAGGAGGCGCGGCGCGGCCTCGAGCGCGGCATGAACCAGCTCGCGGACGCCGTGAAGGTGACGCTCGGCCCCAAGGGCCGCAACGTCGTCCTCGAGAAGAAGTGGGGCGCCCCCACGATCACCAACGATGGTGTCTCCATCGCCAAGGAGATCGAGCTCGAGGACCCGTACGAGAAGATCGGCGCCGAGCTGGTCAAGGAAGTCGCCAAGAAGACGGACGACGTCGCCGGTGACGGTACGACCACCGCGACCGTCCTCGCCCAGGCCCTGGTCAAGGAGGGCCTGCGCAACGTCGCCGCCGGCGCCAACCCGATGGCCCTGAAGCGCGGTATCGAGAAGGCCGTCGAGGCCGTCTCCGCCGCCCTGCTCGAGCAGGCGAAGGACGTGGAGACCAAGGAGCAGATCGCCTCCACCGCCTCCATCTCCGCCGCCGACGTCCAGATCGGCGAGCTCATCGCCGAGGCCATGGACAAGGTCGGCAAGGAAGGCGTCATCACCGTCGAGGAGTCCCAGACCTTCGGTCTGGAGCTGGAGCTCACCGAGGGTATGCGCTTCGACAAGGGCTACATCTCGGCGTACTTCGCCACCGACATGGAGCGTATGGAGGCCGTCCTCGACGACCCGTACATCCTGATCGCCAACTCCAAGATCTCCAACGTCAAGGACCTGCTCCCGCTCCTGGAGAAGGTCATGCAGTCGGGCAAGCCGCTGCTGATCATCGCCGAGGACGTCGAGGGCGAGGCCCTGTCGACCCTGGTGGTCAACAAGATCCGCGGCACCTTCAAGTCCGTCGCCGTCAAGGCCCCGGGCTTCGGCGACCGCCGCAAGGCCATGCTCGGCGACATCGCCATCCTCACGGGCGGCGAGGTCATCTCCGAGGAGGTCGGCCTCAAGCTGGAGAACGCCACCGTCGACCTGCTGGGCAAGGCCCGCAAGGTGGTCATCACCAAGGACGAGACCACCATCGTCGACGGCGCCGGCTCCGCCGACCAGGTCCAGGGCCGCGTGAACCAGATCCGCGCCGAGATCGAGAACAGCGACTCGGACTACGACCGCGAGAAGCTGCAGGAGCGCCTGGCGAAGCTCGCCGGCGGTGTCGCGGTCATCAAGGCCGGCGCCGCCACCGAGGTGGAGCTCAAGGAGCGCAAGCACCGCATCGAGGACGCCGTGCGCAACGCCAAGGCGGCCGTCGAGGAGGGCATCGTCGCCGGTGGTGGCGTGGCCCTGCTCCAGGCCTCCCAGGTGTTCGAGAAGCTGGAGCTCGAGGGTGACGAGGCGACCGGCGCCAACGCCGTGAAGCTCGCCCTGGAGGCCCCGCTGAAGCAGATCGCCGTCAACGGTGGTCTCGAGGGCGGCGTCGTCGTGGAGAAGGTCCGCAACCTCACGGTCGGCCACGGTCTGAACGCCGCGACCGGCGAGTACGTCGACATGATCGCCGAAGGCATCATCGACCCGGCCAAGGTGACGCGCTCCGCGCTGCAGAACGCCGCGTCGATCGCCGCGCTGTTCCTCACCACCGAGGCCGTCATCGCCGACAAGCCGGAGAAGGCCGCGGCCCCGGCCGGCGGCGGCATGCCCGGCGGTGACATGGACTTCTGAGCCTGACCCGTCAGGTTCGGACCCGTCCGAGGTCCGGAGGGCGGCACTCCCGCACAGGGGGTGCCGCCCTTCGGCGTGTCCGGGCGCCCTCACGAGGTGACCGGTGTCACGGGTACGGGCGGGGGAGGGACGGGAATGCTCACCGCCGTGCGCGGGTTCGACGGAGAGTGCGTTGTATGCACGTACACATACCGTCGAGTATCCGCGAGGAGTTCTCCTTATGACCGTCGCCGCCTCCGAGGCCACCGGACGTGCCGCCGAGGTCCTGGCCCGGCCTGTCGCCCTGAACGGCCTGACCGTGCCCAACCGCATCGTCATGGCGCCCATGACCCGCCAGTTCTCGCCGGGCGGCGTGCCGGGGGAGGACGTCGTGTCGTACTACGCGCGCCGGGCCGCCGCCGGGGTGGGGCTGATCGTCACCGAGGGCACGTACGTCGACCACCCGTCCGCCGGCATCAGCGACCGGATCCCCCGGTTCCACGGGGAGGAGCAGCTGGCCGGCTGGGCGAAGGTCGCGGAGGCGGTGCACGCGGCCGGGGGCCGGATCGTGCCGCAGCTGTGGCACGTCGGCATGGTCCGCGAGCAGGGGCAGCCGCCCTTCCCGGAGGCGCCGGCGGTCGGCCCGTCGGGGCTGCGCCTGGACGGCGCCGAGGGCGGCAAGGAGATGACCCAGGCCGACATCGACGACGTCGTGGCGGCGTTCGCGAAGGCGGCGGCCGACGCCGAGCGCATCGGCTTCGACGGTGTGGAGCTGCACGGGGCCCACGGTTACCTCATCGACCAGTTCCTGTGGGCGGGCACCAACCGCCGCACCGACGCCTACGGCGGCGACCCGGTGGCCCGCACCCGGTTCGCCGTGGAGATCGTGCAGGCCGTGCGCGCGGCCGTGTCGCCCGGCTTCCCGGTCGTGTTCCGCTTCTCGCAGTGGAAGTCCGACCACTACGGCGCCCGTCTCGCCGAGACCCCCGAGGAGCTGGAGGCGATCCTCACCCCGCTCACCACGGCCGGCGTCGACGCCTTCCACGCGTCCACCCGCCGCTACTGGCTCCCCGAGTTCGACGGCTCCGACCTCAACCTGGCCGGCTGGACCCGCAAGCTGACCGGCCGTCCCGCCATCACGGTCGGATCGGTCGGCCTGGACGGCGAGTTCGGCCGTGCCTTCCTCGGCGAGGGTGCCGAGCTGCGGGGCATCGACGACCTGCTCGACCGCCTGGAGCGCGACGAGTTCGACATGGTCGCGGTGGGCCGTGCGGTCCTCCAGGACCCGGAGTGGGCGGCGAAGGTGCTGGCCGGCCGCTTCGACGAGCTGACCTCGTACGACGCGGCGTCGCTGACCTCGCTGAGCTGAGTCCCGGCCCGGTTCCGGGCGTGGCGCGGTGTCCTCCGGCGGAGGGCGCCGCGCCTCTCTGCTGCGTGGTCCATGTCATGTGACTGTCACGTGGTTTTCATTTGCTTGCGTCAATCAAGGAGATTAAAGTTGCCCGAGTCAAGCAGATCTGACTCTTCCGGAGACCTCCTTCATGTCCGACGCACCCGAAAGATCCGTCACGACCGGCACCGCCGCGCCGCCGAGGACGGGTGCCGTGGTACCCGTGCTGGCGCTCGGCGGGATCGTCGTCTCGCTGATGCAGACGCTCGTGATCCCGATCGTGGGACAGCTGCCGCAGTACCTGAACGCCTCGGCGTCGGACGCGGCCTGGGCCGTCACCGCCACCCTGCTGGCCGCCGCCGTCGCCACGCCCGTGATGGGCCGGCTCGGCGACATGTACGGCAAGCGGCGCATGCTGCTGCTCAGCATGGCCATGCTGGTCGTCGGCTCGGTCGTCGCCGGACTCAGCGACAGCCTCACCCCGATGATCGTGGGCCGTGCCCTCCAGGGCCTGTCGTCCGGTGTCATCCCGCTGGGCATCAGCATCCTGCGTGACGAACTCCCCGCGGAGCGGCTGGGCTCCGCCACCGCGATGATCAGCGCCTCGCTCGGCGTCGGCGGCGCGCTCGGCCTGCCGCTCGCCGCCCTGATCGCCGACAACTTCGACTGGCACGCGCTGTTCTGGACCTCCGCGGCGCTCGGCGTCGTCGCGCTCGTGCTGGTCCTCGCGCTGGTGCCCGAGTCGAAGGTGCGGACCGGCGGGCGGTTCGACCTGGTGGGCGCGGCCGGTATGGCGGCCGGACTGATCTGCCTGCTGCTCGCGATCTCCAAGGGCGGCGACTGGGGCTGGACCAGCGGCACCACGCTCGGCCTGTTCGCCGCGTCCGTCGTCGTCCTGCTCGCCTGGGGCTTCTTCGAGCTGCGCACCGACCGCCCGCTGGTGGACCTGCGCACCACCGCCCGTCCCCAGGTCCTGATCACCAACCTCGCCTCCGTGGCGATCGGCTTCGCGATGTTCTCCATGTCGCTGGTCATCCCGCAGGTGCTGCAGCTGCCGGAGCAGACCGGTTACGGCCTCGGCCAGTCGCTGCTGAGCGCCGGTCTGGTCATGGCGCCGTCCGGCCTGGTGATGATGGCGCTGGCCCCGGTCTCGGCGCTGGTCTCCCGCGCGCGGGGTCCGAAGGTGACGCTGATGATCGGCGCGCTGATCGTGGCCGCGGGCTACGGGCTGAACGTGGCGATGATGAGCGAGGTCTGGCACTTCGTGCTGGCGTCCTGCGTCATCGGCGCCGGCATCGGCTTCTGCTACGGCGCCATGCCGACCCTCATCATGGGCGCCGTGCCCGCCTCCGAGACGGGCGCCGCGAACAGCCTCAACACGCTGATGCGCTCCATCGGCACGTCCGTGGCGAGCGCGGTCGCCGGTGTGGTCCTCGCGCAGATGACGACCCGGTTCGGCCCGTACGCGCTGCCGTCCGAGGACGCCTTCCGCGCGGTCCTCGCCCTCGGCGCGGGCGCGGCGCTGCTTGGCTTCGTGGTGGCGGCGTTCATCCCGAAGCAGCGGGGCACCGCCGGGGCGGAGTCACTCGTCACCGAGGGCGCGCCCGAGGCCGCGGAGCCGGCGAAGGCGTGACACCTGCGGGCGGGTGGGCGGAGTGCTCGCCGGCGCCCGGACGAGACGGCGGCCACTGTCCCGAGGACATCGGGGGGTGGCCGCCGCTCGGTGTTCGGGGTGAGCCCGAACACCGGCATGGATGCGGTGTCGGCCCCGAGAGCGCGACGGGCCGTCCGACCGGGTCGGCTCCGATGGCGCGGGGTCGCGCGGTCGGCTCGTGCCGGTCCGAGGAGCCCTGTGACTCGGCGTGCTTGGGGCTGTGGGTCTCGCCGTCGTGGCGGCTGGCCCCGGCTGCCGGGGGCCGGCGTCCGGAGTGTCAGGCGGTCTGGGGTTCGGTGGCGGGGCCGGGCGGCGGGCGGGCCGGGGGTGACGCTTCGGGGCGGCTCCGTTGGCGCGGGGTCGCGCGGTCGGCTCGTGCCGGTCCGAGGGTTCTTCGGACTCGGCGTGCTTGGGGCTGTGGGTCCCGCCGTCGTGGCGGCCGGACCCGACTGCCGGGGACCGGCGCCCGGAGCGTCAGGCGGCCCGAGGCCCGGTGGCGGGGCCGGCCGGCGGGCGGGTCGGGGGTGACGCGCCAGACGCTCGGGCCGGGGGCCCGGAGGGCGGGCCGCCCGCTCTCGGGGTGGCTGGTCGGCAGCCGTGAGTCACGCCAGGGCGCCGCGCCCCGTGCCGTTCAAGGAGCCGTGAGGCTCGCGCGGCTCAGATGTTGCCCATCGGTTCGATGTCCACGTGGACCGGGTTGCCCCAGACGCGGAGCACCTCGTAGTCGGTGAACTCGTGGACGACGCGGTAGGCCATCGCCGGGCGGACCGTGCGGAGCTGGGCCTTGACGAAGAGTTCCGCCTCGCGGCGGTCGCGGCGCGGGGTGCCGCACAGCTGCCACGCCTGGCCGTTCCACATCTCCGGCAGCCAGCGCTGCTGCGGCTGCGGGCGGTCGCCGCGCACCCCGTAGCGCGAGGGCGCGGGACCGGCGGGCCGGGCCTGCGGGGCCGGGCCGTTGAACTCGGCGCGGCGGGCGGCGCGACGCCTGGTCTCGCAGAGCAGGCACAGGTCCGGGGCGCTCTCGTCGACCGGCCCCGTGGGGTGCTCGGCGCAGCGCGTGCTGGGCGGCGCCGTGGTGACGGTGTCCTCCAGCAGGTCCAGCGCCCGCCGCAGGTCGTCACGCACCTCGTGCAGCCGGGAGTCCGGGGTGTCGGCGGAGAGCGCCTCGCCGTGCTCACCGAGCACACGCAGCGCCCGGCCGAGGGCGGTGAGCTGTGCGTGGTTCATGGTGGTCTCCGTGTGGGTGGGGCCATTGCTCCAGCGTGCACCACGAAGCGCGGCCAGGGTGGCCCTGGTGCCGGAACGGCCAGGCCCTACGATGCCTGGTCGGACGGACGACTGTCGAAAGGGCGGGGGAAAGATGAGGGGGACCGGGGCGGTACCGGTGCCGGACGGCGCCGAGGACGTCCGGCCCGCGGGGGAGCGGCGCAAGATCGGCAACTCCCTGCTGTGGGCCTTCGGGGTGACGGCAGGGCTGCTCCTGGGCGCCGCCGTCGCCGCGTGGGTCACGTGGCTGGGTGTCGTCGTCGGCCTGGCGGCCGTCGCCGTCGCGGCGTGGCTCGTGGGCGGCGTTTGGCACCGGGCAGGCGCGGCGGTCACCGTCTCCTTCGGGGGTCTCGCCCTGATGATGTTCGCCTCTCCCGCCGTGTACGAGGGGTACATGGGGGCGGTGGGCGAGCCGGTGGACGCCGTGGTCGTCCAGGTCGTCGACGAGGAGCGCCGACGGGGACCGAGCATGTTCTGCACGCTCCGGGAGCTGGACGGCGAGCGGCGCGTCCACCGGGTCTCCCAGCAGGAGAACTGCTTCGGGCAGGCGAAGGCGGGCGACCGGGTCACGATCGTCAAGGACCCGCTGGACCTCCTCGACCCGCGGATGCCGGACGGCCCGGAGCAGGAGGACAGCAGACGGATCACCCTCGCCGCCACCGTCGGCCTGACCGCGCTCGTCCTCGGCACCACGGTGTACGCGGGGCTGCGGCGGCGAGGCTAGACCCTCATCTGGGGCCCGGAAGCCCGCCTCTCACCAGGGGCGCGCCCCTCACCCGCCCGCGCGGGACAGCGCCGCCCGCAGATGGCCGTCGGACTCGTCCAGGAGCCGGGCCGCCGTCGGGCCGTCCACGCCGGCCAGCAGTACCAGGATCGCGTTCTTGACCTCGCCGTCCGTGGCGGCGAGGGCGTGTTCCACGGCCTCGTCGTCGGCGCCCGTGACCTGGGCGACGATCCGGCGGGAGCGGGCGCGCAGCTTCTCGTTGGAGGCGCGCACGTCGACCATCAGGTTCCCGTAGGTCTTGCCGAGCCGGATCATCGTGATCGTCGAGATCATGTTCAGCACGAGCTTCTGCGCCGTGCCGGCCTTGAGGCGGGTGGAGCCGGTGAGGAACTCAGGGCCCACGACCACCTCGATGCCGTGCTCGGCCGCCGCCGCGAGCGCGCTGTCCCGGTTGCACGACAGTCCCACGGTGAGCGCCCCGTGCTTCCGGGCGTACGCGACCGCGCCGACCGCGTACGGGGTGCGGCCGGAGGCGGAGATGCCGACCACCGTGTCGTCGGCGGTGAGGCCGAGCGCGGCGAGGTCGGACTCGGCCAGCTCGGGGGAGTCCTCGGCGCCTTCGACCGGGTTCACCATGGCCTCGGGCCCGCCCGCGATCAGGCCGACGACCCTCGCGGGGTCCGTGTTGAAGGTGGGCGGGCACTCGGAGGCGTCCAGCACGCCCAGCCGCCCCGCCGTGCCCGCGCCGGCGTAGACCAGCCGGCCGCCGCGCGCCATCCGCTCCGCCACGGCGTCGATCGCGGCGGCGATGGCGGGCACCTGCCCGGCGACCGCGCCCGCGACCGTGGCGTCCTGGGCGTTCATCAGCCGGGCGATCTCCGGCGTGGGCAGCCGGTCGACGTCCGCCAGCTCCGGCCGGTACGCCTCGGTGGTCAGGGTCTCGAGCTGGGAGCGCAGATCACGGTCGGGCGAGGTGGAGGTCATGGGCGGTGTTCTTTCGGTCGGGGCCGGCGGCTCGGAAGGGGGTACGGCGGGGGCGCGCACGCGGCCGGTGCGCGGCGGGGTCCGCCCTCACGGACCCCTGCGGGTCGCCCGGTGGCGGTGCGCCAGCGCCTCGTACGACGCCGAGAGGGCGGGCGCCGCGGCGTCGTAGGTGCGCTGGGCGACACCCACGAACAGGCAGTCCACGACGAGCAGTTGACCCGTACGGGAGGACATCGCGGCCGGGCGCAGCTCGCTCTCGCGGGCCGTGGAGGTGGTCAGGACGTGGTCGGCGTACTGCGTGACGGGGCTGTCGGGGCGGCCGGTGACCGCGACCGTCGTGGCGCCGCGCTCGAAGGCGACCCGGAGCGGCTCGATGACGTCGCCGGTGGTGCCGGAGTGGGTGATGGCGATGGCCACGTCCCCGGAGCGCAGCTGCACGGCGTTGGTCACGGCGAGGTGCGGGTCGCTGTGGGCGTGCGCCATCAGGCCTATGCGCAGCAGTTTCTGGGTGAGATCCTGGGCGACCAGTCCCGACGCGCCGACGCCGTACACATCGGTGCGGCGGGCGCCCGCGAGGGCGGTCACGGCGGCGGCGAGCTGGACGGTGTCCAGTCCGGCGGCGGTGTCGGCGAGGGTCTGCTGCTCGTCGTAGGCGAGCTTGGCGACCACGTCGGCGATGGGGTCGTCCACGGCGATGTCCGTGGTGATCGCGGGGGCGCGCCCGGACTGCTGCTGGGCGGCCAGGCCGGCCAGGGCGAGCCGCAGGTCGCGGTAGCCCGGGTAGCCGAGCAGGCGGGCCGTGCGGACGACCGTGGCCTCGCTGGTGCCGGTCAGCTCGGCGAGGCCGGTGACCGTGAGGGCGGCACAGCCGGCCGGGTCGTCGGCGACGGCCTCGGCGACGCGCTGCATGGAGCGCGTCATCGACGGGGCGAGCGTGCGCACCTTGGCCGCGAGGGCGGCGGGCGCGGGCGGCGCGGGTGGGGCGCCGGCGCTCCCGAAAATTTCCTTCACGTCATTGGTCACGAAATGAAAGATATTTTCGTCGCGGGCTCCGGGTCAAGAGTGCGCACAATGGGGACATGGACCCCCAGCACGCACCCGGCCCCCCTCCGCCCCTGGAACAAGCGTTGCACGCGGCACGCGCCCTCGTGCTGGCCGACCTGATGTCGCGCGGGGTCGCCGAGGCGGACGTCGTGTCCCTGGTCGAGGACTCCGTCGCGCACCGCCGCTGGTGGGTCGAGCAGTGGCCGGAGGGCGCCGGCTTCCTGGCCGGTCTCGTCGCGCAGGACGTGCAGGACGCCCTGCTGGAGCGGTACGGACGCTGGCCGCTGTGTCCCGTGTGCGGCAGCGGCGACCCGCACGCGCTGGAGGTCGAGCCCGAGCTGGGCCCCGACCCGCACTGGGTGTGCCACAAGGCGGGCGTGAAGGTCGCGGCGGTCGGCGGACTCGGCGGGGCGGACGCCACGTGACCGTGTACATCGACCCGCCCGCCTGGCCGGGCCACGGCCGCCTCTGGTCCCACCTGGTGAGCGACGTCTCCTACGCCGAGCTGCACCTCTTCGCCGCCGGCCTCGGCGTGCCCCGCCGCGCCTTCGAACGCGACCACTACGACATCCCCGCCCACCGGTACGCGGACGCGGTGCGCGCGGGCGCGGTCGAGGTCAGCAGCCGCGAGGTGGTGCGGCTGCTGCACGGGGCGGGGCTGCGGCGGCGCAAGGGAGCCTGGCGGACGGGCCGTCAGGTCTGAGTCAGGCCCGCAGCTCGTAGGTGATCCGGCCCTCCTGCCGGGACACCTCGGTGAACCCGGCGCGGGTCACGACCTTCTGCGACGGCACGTTCGGCTCCTCGACGACGGCCACCACGGTGTGCACGGCGTCCTGCTCGAGCGCCCACGCCGACAGGGTGCGCAGCGCCTCGGTCGCGTAGCCGTTCCCGCGCGCCTCCACGACGAGGTCGTAGCCGATCTCGACCCGGCCGTCGGCGGGCGCGCCGTGGAAGCCCATCGCGCCCACCGCGCGGTCGTCCTCCCGGCGGACCAGCACGTACATGCCCCACTCCGGGAGGAACGTGCCCTCCTCGTACTGCTTGACGCCGATGCCGGCGCCCACGCGCGTGCCCTCGGCCGGGGCGCCGCCCGCCCAGGTGAAGCCGCCGTCACCCGCGACGGACAGGCTCGCGGCGACCGCCGGGGTGACGCCCTCCAGGTCGAGCCGCTCGGAGCGCAGCACCGGGTTGTTGTACCAGCGCCACGTGGTGACCCGCTCCCGCCCCTCCAGCTCGCCGCGGCCGGTCGCCCACAGCAGCGTGGGCCAGGGCGACGGGCCCGGCCGGACGTGCGGGAAGATCCGCGTGAGCACGAACTCGCAGAGATCGGCGGGCGGTTCGTACGCGATGCCCAGGCCCTCGGCGATGTCGTGCGTGTGCAGCAGCACCTCGGCGATGCCCATCGCGGCGAAGCCCTCACGGCTCGCGTGCCGGAAGGGGAACGGGTGGAAGGCGCGCACGGAGCGGGGGGTGGTGCGGACGGCGGCGGCGAGCAGGACGCCCATGGCGGACACCACGCGGAGGGTGCCCGCGTTGTCCGCGTCGTCCAGCAGCGCGATGTCGAAGGGCGCGTACGCGTCCTGCTCACGGCCCGCGAGCTGCGTCGCGTACCCGATGAGATCGCCGGCGACGTGCTCGGCCGTCTCCCGGCAGGTCCACTCCAGCCGTCCGGCCCGGACCCCCGCCCAGTCGCGGTCGGTGACCGCCCCCAGGGCCGCCACACTGTGCGCGACGGCCGCCTCCACCTGTTCCGCTCCCGATGCGTGCATGAGGGGGAGGCTAGGCGGAGGGCGGGGGCGGGGTCGACAGCATTTCCAGCTCGGCGCGCAGGTTGTACCGGGCGGTGGCCTCCCAGTGCTCCTGCCCGTACGGGGTGCGGAACAGACGGTGCAGGCCGAGGAGTTGGCGCAAAATGCCGGCGCGGCCCTCGCGGAAGTCGTCGTTCGGGACGAAGTGGTACTCCTCGCGGACGGCGGCGGTGTAGGCGGCGTACGCCGACGGCGCGGCGGCGAGGATCGCGAGGTCGGCGTCGCAGAGCACCTGGCCGTCGCGGTCGTCGTCGGCCGGGTCGTGCGTCACGGTGAGCCGCACCAGCCGGGCGACCTCCTCGGTCTTCGCCGCGGACACCCCGGCCTCCGGCAGCGCGCGCTCGGCGAGCCGGGCGGACCGCTCCTCGTTCTCGGACCGGTCCGGCAGATAGACGGCGTCGTGGAACCACGCGGCGAGCCGTACGACGTCGGGGTCGTCGGCGTGGTCCGCCAGCTCGTCGACGCGGTCAAGGACCGCCGTGAGGTGATCGACCGTGTGGTACCGCCGCTGCGGCTCCTGCCAGCGGGCGAGCAGATGCTCCGCGTACGGCACGGGATCAGGGCCCTCCGAGGATCCCCGCGCGCCTTCGAGGGCACGGACGAAACGGTCACGGAGGTCTTGGGTGTCGGCCATGACCCCATTGTTTCCGGTCACGTCCGGTGCGTCACGGCATCGGCTCGGCCCGCTCGCCTGTCCCGGTGCGCCGGGCGGGGTCCTGGACGTACGGCGTCACGGCAGCCTCTCCACCCGCGCCACCCCGCCCGTCTCCAGGGCCGTCCACAGGGCGCCGTCCGGGCCCACGGTGATGCCGTGGGGCTCGGATGACGGGTCCGGGAGGGCGTGCTCGGTGATCTCGCCGGTCTCCGTGACGCGGCCGACGCGGCCCGCGCCCCATTCCGTGAACCAGCACTCACCGTCGGCCGCGGCGACGACCGCGTGCGGTTTGGCCGAGCGCTCGGGCAGGGGGAACTCCGTGATCCGGCCGTCGGGCAGGATCCTGCCGATCTGTCCCGCCAGGATCTCGGCGAACCAGACCGCCCTCCCGTCCGCGGCGATGCCGACCGGGCCGGCGGCTTCCGTGGGCAGGGGATGCACGGCGGTGTCGCCGTCGACGGTGATGCGGCCGATCGCGTTCGCGCCGTTCAGCGTGAACCACAGCGCGCCGTCCGGGCCCGTGGTGATCGCGGAGGGGAAGCCGCCCGCGACCGGCAGCGCGAACTCCGTGACCTCCCCGCCGGGGGTGATGCGGCCGATGCGGTCGCCGGTCGTCTCCGTGAACCACAGCGCGCCGTCGGGCCCCGCCGTGATGCCGTACGGCCCGCCGTCGGCGGTCGGCAGCGGGAAGGACGTCACCTCGCCGTCCGTGGTGACGCGACCGATCCGGTGGTCCTGATGACGGGTGAACCACAGCGCGCCGTCCGGGCCGGCCGCGACGACCGTGGGACGGCAGCCGGCCGCGTCCAGGGTGTACTCCTCGAACGCGCCGTCGAGGGCGAGGCGGGCGACGCTGCCGCGGTGCACCAGCGTGAGCCAGAGCGCGCCGTCGGGGCCGGCCGCGATGCCGTACGGCCCGGCCTTGTCGTCCGTGATGCGGAACGTGCTGACGGAGGGGGTACGGGGGGACGGCACATCAACTCCCGGTGGGACGGTCATCCCCGGCACCCTGGCCGGACGGGACGCCCGGCGCAACCGCCTTTCGTCTCCCGGCGCGCCGCGGACGCCGACCGTGGGACATGTACACAAACGGAAGGGCTGATAACGGCTGGTGCCGGTGATCTTCCGCTGCTTAGTGTGATCCGCCGGAGCGCCAACTGCCGTGCGTACGCCACCTCGCAGGCTCCCGACCCGAAGGAGACCGGAAGCAGTGAGCAGCCAGCCGACGTTCGTCCTGGTCCACGGGGCCTTCGCCAACTCGTTCTCCTTCGCGCCGCTCCAGGCCGAGCTCGGACTCCTCGGACACCGCTCGGTCGCCGTCGACCTGCCCGGTCACGGCTTCGGGGCCACCTTCACCCGCGCCTACCAGGCGCCGCAGGACCCCGAAGGACTCGCCACCGCGCCCGGGGCGATCAAGGGCGTCACGCTCGCCGACAACGCCGCGCACCTCATCGGCGTCCTGGAGCGGGCGAAGCGGAACGGCCCGGTGATCCTCGTCTCGCACAGCCGGGGCGGCGCCACGGCCACCGCCGCGGCCAACGCACGGCCCGACCTGATCGACCGCATCGTCTACGTCTCGGCGTGGTGCCCGGTCGCGCTCGACGTGGGCGACTACTACGCCGAGCCCGAGATGGCCGAGGTCGACGCCGCGTCACTGGCCCTGGCCGCGGCCGGGAACCCCGCCGAACTCGGCCTGCTCCGCGTCAACTTCCGCACCGCCGACCCGGCCGCCCTCACGGCGTTCAGGGCGGCCTTCCTCGCCGACGGCACCGACGAGGAGTTCCTGGCCTTCCTCAACACCTTCCAGCCGGACGAGAACCTGGACGTCGGCACCTCCGCCGACCGGGCGCAGGCGGCGACCTGGGGCACGATCCCGAAGACGTACGTCCGCCTCGCCGACGACGCGAGCATGCCGCTCGCCCTGCAGGACCGGCTGATCCGCGAGGGCGACGAGCTGACGCCGGACAACCCCTACGACGTCCGCACCCTGCCGGGCAGCCACCTGAAGTGGCTGGTCGACCCGGCGCCGGCGGCCAGGCTCCTGGGTGAGCTCGCGGACCTGACGGTCCCGTCCGCCCGTCCGTGACCCGCACCGGCCGCCGGCGACTCCCGTCGGCCGTTCCGCGGCGATGTCCGTCCCGGCGGCGGCGCCGCCACTAGCGTGGACGCATGACGACTCCTGCGGATGTGTACGAGGTACGGGACCCCGAACTGCCGGGACGGCTGCTGGGCGTCGAGCGGGACGTACTGCTCCCCTTGCTGCGGGCGCGTGGCGACGGCGACTTCGCGCTGCCGGTGACGGCGTGTCCGGGCTGGACGGTGCGGGACGTGCTGGCGCACTGCTCGGCGGCGCTGTCGCGGGTGGTGGAGAGCCGGTACGAGAAGGACGTGTTCTCGCCCGCGTGCAACCAGCGGGACATCGACGAGCGGTCCGGCTGGACCCACGCCGAGATCCTCGACGAACTGGACCGCGGGATGACCGAGGCCGGACCGGTCATCGCGAAGTCGAGCGGGCGGCTGGACGCGCTGGCGCTCGGCGAGTGGGTGCACGCCGGGGACGTGCGCGTCGCGCTCGGGGAGCCGGGGGCGTACGCGGGCTCGGGTCTGCCGTTCGCGCTCGCGCTGCTGGCGCAGGTCACCGGCGCGCGGGGGCACGTGCCGCTGCACGCCGACCTGGACGATGCGGACGAGCCGCTGCGGCTGGGCGACGCGTCCGGTGCACGGCCCCCGGCGCGCTTCATCGGCGACGGGCCCACCCTGGTGCGGCTGTACGCGGGGCGCCCGGTGGACGGGGTGTCGTACGAGCTGGCGGGTGTGGACGCGGCGGAGCTGAACATCTTCGGCTGAGCGGCGGGTGGGCGTTTCCGGGCCCGCTGCCGGGCGTAGGCTTGGATTGGACTAGACCTGTAGGAGCCGTTCCGAGCCGACGAATGGGGCCCCATGAGCAAGCGTGCAGTCCTGGAGGTGATCGCCCTCGACGTCGAGGACGCCGTCGCCGCCCAGGCGGGAGGTGCGGACCGCCTCGAGCTGGTCACCGACATGGCCGCCGACGGGCTGACCCCCGCGGCGGCGACGGTGACGGCGATCCGCGCGGCCGTGGACATCCCCGTCCGGGTCATGCTGCGGCTCGCGGACGGCTTCGCGGCGGGCGCGGTGGAACGGCTGGCCGCCGCGGCGTGCGAGATGCGGGAGGCGGGGGCGGAGGAGTTCGTCCTCGGCTTCCTCGACGCGGACGGCCAGGTGGACCTGGCGGCGGTGGAGCGGGTCGCGGGCGAGCTGGAGGGGTGCCGGTGGACGTTCCACCGTGCGATCGACCATGCGGCGGACCGTGATGCTCTGCGCAAGCAGCTCGCGGACTTTCCCGGGCTGGACACGTATCTGACCGCCGGGTCGGCGGAGGGGGTCGACTCGGGTCTGGCTGTGCTGTGTGCGGAGGCGGGCCGCCGTGGGGAGCCCGGGTACGGGCAGCAGTTGCTGGTGGGGGGTGGGCTGCGGTTGGAGCATGTGCCTGGGCTGTTGGGCGAGGGTGTCGACGCCTTCCACATCGGGGGCGCGGCTCGGCCGGAGGGGTGGGCGGGGCCGGTGTCGGCGGAAGCTGTGCGTCGGTGGCGGGGCGTGCTGGGGAGTTGAGGCGCCTCTGACGCCGGGTGGGGGTGTTGTCGCAGCCCGGCGTGGGCGGGGTGCCGTCCGCGCCCACCCTCCCCCACTCTCGGCTTCGCTCGAGCGGGAGGTACCCCCATCGCCCCAGCGGCACGACTGCCCGCGGGGAGCGGGGAGCGGTGGCGCAGCACGGCGTCCGCGGCGTGTCCGCGGGGGCGCGTCCGCGTGTCTCGGCGTGTCCGCGGGGCCGGGTGGGGCGTCCGCGGGGGCGGCGTGGGTTACGTCAGTTGCGTCGGCAGTGGGGCCGTGTGCGTGATGATCAAGCCTGAGACCGCTCGGGTCAGCGTGACGTACAGGCGGCGCAGCCCCGTGCGTTCGTCCGGTTCCGCTTCGACGATCGCCCGGGGTTCGTCCAGGAGGACGTAGTCGTACTCCAGGCCCTTCGCCAGGGAGGCCGGGACCAGGGTGAGGCGGGTGGACCGCGTCGTCTCCTCGCCGGGGGACACGTACGGCAGGCCCGCCGCGGCCAGGGCTTCCGTCAGGCCGGGGATGCGGGGGTCGGCCGCGATCAGACCCACCGAGCCTTCACGGGTGAGCAGTTCGCGGCACGCCGCGATGACGTCGTCCGGGCCCGACGCGCCGCGCACCTCGAAGAAGCCCGGGTTCTCGCGGATCGACGCGACCGGGGCGAGCCCCGGCGCGATGTGCGGCAGCAGCCGGGAGGCGTACGTGATGACGTCCGTGGGGACACGGAAACCCGCCGTCAGCTCCTCCACCACCGCGTCCGGCTTGCCCAGGTGGGACAGCGCCTCCTCCCAGCTGCGCGTCGCCCACGGCGTGGTGCCCTGCGCCAGGTCGCCGAGGACGGTCGCCGAGCCGGTCGTGCAGCGGCGGCCCACCGCCCGGTACTGCATGGGGGAGAGGTCCTGCGCCTCGTCCAGCACCACATGGCCGAGCGACGGCGTCCGCTGGACCAGGTCCGCCGCCTCGTCGATCAGCACCGTGTCCGCCGCCGACCACTTCGCCGACTTCACCGAGCGGGCCGGCTTCGCCCACAGGACCGCCTTCTGCTCCCGCTCGTCGAGCAGCCCCTCCGCGTGCTCCGCCAGGAACTCCGCGTCGCCCAGCAGCCGCAGCACCAGCTTCGCCGGGTCGACCGCCGGCCACACCGCCTTCACCGCGGCCTTCACCGCCGCGTTGCGCGCCACCGCGTCCTGCACCCGGTCGTCCGGCGCCTCGCCCGCCCGCTCCATCTGCACCAGCACCGCGTGCGCGATCCGCTGCGGCAGCGCCTCGCGGGCGGCGCCGTAGCGGATGTCCCGGTCGAGCAACTGACGCACGATCTCCTCGAGTTCGTACGCCGGGACACGCCAGCGACGCGAGCCGCGCACCACCACGACCGGCTCCGCCGGCATCGTCACGTGGGAGTACAGCGCCCGCCGCAGCACCTCCGCCATGCGCGCGTCGCCCTTGACCGTCGCCGCCGTCGCGTCGTCCGTGCCCCGCACCTCCACGTGCGCCACCAGGTCGTCCACCGTGGCCTGGGCGACGGCGAGTTCGCCCAGGGCCGGGAGCACCTGCTTGATGTAGTGGAGGAAGGAGCGGTTCGGGCCGACGACCAGCGTGCCGGTGCGGGCGAGCCGCTCGCGGTGGGCGTAGAGGAGGTAGGCGACCCGGTGCAGGCCGACGGCCGTCTTTCCGGTGCCGGGACCGCCCTGCACGCACACGCTGCCCGACAGCCCCGACCGTACGATCTCGTCCTGCTCGGGCTGGATCGTGGCGACGATGTCGCGCATCGGGCCGACGCGCGGGCGCTCGATCTCCTGCTGGAGCAGCTTGCTGGTGGTCGCGGCCTCGGCCGGGTCGGAGAGGTGCTCGTCCTCGTACGCGGTGAGGTCGCCGCCGGTGTAGCCGAAGCGGCGGCGCAGCCCGACGTCCATCGGGTCCTTCTTGGACGCCCGGTAGAACGGCTGCGACACCGGCGCACGCCAGTCGATCACCATCGGGTCGCCGTCCGCGTCGTGCACGTGCCGGCGCCCGATGTGCAGTGTTGAATAAGCAGCCTCCGGCTGCGGGCGTTCCCCCTCCGCACCCTCCGCCTGCTCCGCGCCCGGCGCGCGGAGGTAGTCGAGGCGCCCGAAGAACAGCGGGGTGTCGCTGAGGTCGGCCAGCGCCTTGATCCGTTCGTCGATCTGGTGCTGGAGGACGGCCGCGTTCACCCAGTTGGCGGTCACGTCGCGGATGTCGAGCGCCTCCACGTCCTCCCGCATGGCGCGCAGGGCGGCGCGGGACGCGGTGAGGTGCGAGCGTTCGCGGGCGAGGGGGTCGTCGGCCGGGGTGGTCGTACCGTCCAGGGGTTCGTCTACGGGCGTGGACGCGGACAAGGGGGTGCCTCCGAAGGACCTGCTGCGGGTGTGCTGCGAGGAAGGAATGCCGGCCGGTTTCCGTCCGGACGGCGGCGCTCCGTGAGGGAGGCGGGAAGAGAGCGGAGATTCTAGGTCGTGGGGTGGGGGTGGTCCAAACGGTTTCCCCTCGCCCGTGGGGAGCGGTCGGCGTCGGGCGTGGCCCTCAGGTCCCCCTAGGGGTGACCCCGTCCTGCTTGAGAGGGACGGCTCGTCCCGCAGGTGTACGCGGCGGCCCCGCGGTTCGGTCCCGTGGGCCGATGCCCGTACCGGGGTCACGGAGCGACCATGAACGCATGAGCGCAGCCACCGTCCACCCCACCAGCCCGCCGGTCCGCCCGAGCGGCGCCGCCCCGGCCGAGGGCAGTCACCCGCACCGCGTCGGTGACGCCCTGCGCGCCGTGAAGGTGTTCCTCGGCGCGGCCCTCGACGTGATCCTCCTCGGCGAGTACGGCGCCGAGGCCGGCGTCCGCCGCCGCTAACCCTTCTCCTCGTTCTCCTTCCCCTCCGGTTTCTCGAACAGCACGTCACGTGCCTCCTCCGCCGCGCCGAGCATGGTCTCCGCGATGAAGTCCAGGAACCGCGCGGCGTTCTCCAGCCGGGTCGCGGCCGGTGTGCCGCGCCCCATGACGTCCACGCCCTCCCGTGAGGCCGCCGCCACCTGCGCGGTGGACCGGGCGCTGGCGACCATCGACTGGTACCAGATGTCCTCGTCGAAGCCGTAGCGCTCCCGTCGGTCCCCCTCGTCGCGGTACCGGCGCACCAGGTCCTGGCTCTCCAGGAACGCGACGGCCTTCGACACCGACGCCGGGCTGACCTGCAGCCGCTCCGCCAGCTCGGCGGCGGTGAGGCTGCCGGAGTCGCTGAGGGTGAGACAGGCCATGACCCTGGCCATCATCCTGGGCGTGCCCGAGGCGATGAAGACCGTGGTGAGCGTCTCCTCGTACGCCCGTACCGCCTCCGGGTCCCGCCCGTACGCGTCCGGCGCGGCCTTCGCCTGCCGCGCGTCGCGCCTGCGCCGGCGGGCGCGCTGCTCGCTCGCGCGCTGCGCCAGCTCCGGGCGGTAGGCGGTGGGGCCGCCGTTGCGCATGACCTCCCGCGTGACCGTCGACGTCGGGCGGTCGAGCCGCCGCGCGATCTCCGCGTACGCCAGCCCGTCGGCCAGCCCCGACGCGATCTGCTGCCGTTCCTGCTGAGTGAGCCTGCCTCCTGGCAACGCGGGTCTCCTTCGTGGTCCGTGAGTGCGGCGAGCATAGCGTTCACGCTCTTTGTAATGCAACGAATCGTAGGGTGGCCGTTGCGTTGTCGCACAGGGCGTTGCAACGATTTGTACGCTCTGAACTGCGCAAAGAATGTCTGAATGCAACAACAGCGTTGCCGCTTCCGTGAACGCAACGTAGCGTTTCCGGTGTCAGAAACAACGACACCCGAAGGAGCGCACGATGCGGTTCCAGACCCCCGCCCCCCTCCCGGTCGCCCTCGACATCGCCGCCGGCCGCATCCGGTTCGTCGCCGCCGACCGGGCCGACACCGTGGTCGAGGTCCTGCCCGTCGACGCCACGAAGAGCCGCGACGCGAAGGCGGCGGAGCAGACGAGGGTCGAGTACCGCGACGGAGTCCTGCGGATCGACGGCCCGCGGGCGAAGAACCAGCTTCTCGGCCCCTCGGGATCCGTCGACATCACCGTCCGGCTGCCCGCCGGCTCCCGAGTCGAGGCGAAGGCCGCCGGCGCGGAGCTGCGAGGCGAAGGCCGGCTCGGCGACGTCGTCGTCGACGGCGCGCTGGGCCCGGTGGAGCTCGACGAGGCCGCGAGCGTCCGCCTCACCGTTCTGGCGGGCGACGTCTCGGTCGGCCGCCTGGGCGGGCCCGCCGAAATCAGCACCGGGAAGGGCGACATCCGCGTCACCGAGGCCCTGCGCGGCACGGTCACCCTGCGCACCGAACACGGCGACATCACCGTAGGCGCCGGCCGCGGGGTCTCCGCCTCCCTCGACGCCGGCACCGGCCACGGCCGGGTCCGCAACACGCTCAGGAACGCCGACGGCGCCGCCGCCGGCCTCACCGTCCACGCGACCACCGCCTACGGCGACATCACCGCCAGCAGCCTGTGACCGCCCCTGACGCGACGAAGGAGACACCCATGACCGGACCGGCCATCGCGGCGAGCGGGCTGCGCAAGGCGTACGGCGACAAGGCCGTCCTCGACGGCGTCGATCTCGCCGTCGAGGAAGGCACGATCTTCTCCCTGCTCGGGCCGAACGGCGCGGGCAAGACCACGGTCGTCAAGATCCTCTCCACGCTCGTCGGCGCGGACGCGGGCGACCTGCGGGTCGGCGGGCACGACCTCGCCGCCGACCCGCAGGCCGTGCGGGCCGCGATCGGCGTCACCGGCCAGTTCTCGGCCGTCGACGGGCTGATCACCGGCGAGGAGAACATGCTGCTCATGGCGGACCTGCACCACCTGCCCCGCCGGGAGGGCCGGCGGGCCGCCGCCGAACTGCTGGAACGCTTCGACCTCGCGGACGCGGCGAAGAAGCCCGCGTCCACCTACTCCGGTGGCATGAAGCGCCGCCTCGACATCGCCATGACGCTGGTCGGCGACCCGCGGATCATCTTCCTCGACGAGCCGACCACCGGGCTCGACCCGCGCTCCCGTCACACCATGTGGGGCATCATCCGCGAGCTGGTCGACGGCGGGGTGACCGTTTTCCTCACCACGCAGTACCTGGAGGAGGCCGACCAGCTCGCCCACCGCATCGCCGTGCTGCACGACGGCCGGATCGCCGCCGAGGGCACCGCGGAGGAGCTGAAGCGGATCGTCCCCGGCGGGCACGTACGGCTCCGCTTCACCGACCCGGGCGGCTACCGGTCGGCCGCCGCCGTCCTGACCGGGGCCGCCCCGGACGACGCGGCACTGAGCCTGACCCTCCCCAGCGGCGGCAGCCAGCGAGAACTGCGCGCCGTGCTGGACCGGCTCGACTCCGCCGGGGTGGAGGCGGACGAGCTGACCGTGCACACCCCCGACCTCGACGACGTCTTCTTCGCCCTGACCGAAGGCGCCGCCGTCCCCGCTCCCGCCGAGGAGGCCGTCCGATGAGCGCCCCGCAGCCCCTCTCCCTCGCCTTGCGCGACTCGTCCACGATGGTGCGCCGCAACCTGCTGCACGCCCGGCGCTACCCGTCCCTCACCCTCAACCTGCTGCTCACACCGGTCATGCTGCTCCTGCTCTTCGTGTACGTCTTCGGGGACGTGATGAGCGCGGGGCTGGGCGGCGGCGGCCGGTCCGCGTACGTCGCCTACCTGGTGCCGGGGCTGCTGCTGATGACCGTCGGCTCCACCGCGATCGGCACCGCGGTGTCCGTGTCGATGGACATGACCGAGGGGATCGTCGCCCGTTTCCGCACGATGGCCATCCACCGCGGCTCGGTGCTCGTCGGACACGTGGTCGGCAGCGTGCTGAAGGCGGTCCTGAGCGTGGTCGTCGTGGGCCTGGTCGCGGTGGCGATCGGCTTCCGCTCCACGGACGCCACGGCGCTGGAGTGGCTGGCCGCCTTCGGGCTGCTGGTGCTGTTCGCGACGGCGCTCACCTGGATCGCGGTCGGCATGGGCCTCGGCGCCCCCAACGCGGAGGCCGCCGGCAACAACGCGACCCCGCTGATCCTGCTGCCCCTGCTGTCCAGCGCGTTCGTCCCGGTGGAGGGGATGCCGGGGTGGTTCCGGCCGATCGCCGAGTACCAGCCCTTCACGCCGGCCATCGAGACCCTCCGCGGGCTGCTGCTCGGCAGCGGGATCGGGCACAACGGATGGCTGGCCGTGGGCTGGTGCGTGGCGCTGGTGCTGCTCGGCTACTTCTGGTCGACGGCCTCCTTCGCCCGCGACCCGAAGTGACCACGCGCACGCGTGAGTACGAGTACGCCCCCGCCTTGAGTAGCGGCCCCGGTGCGCCCGTCGCGCCGGGGCCGCTTCACTGGCCGTATGAACACGAACAGCTCGCCGGTGCAGAGGTACGGGGACGAGCGGGACCCCCGCGCGTACGTGGCGCCGGCCGTCGCCACCGTGCTCGGTGTGATGCTCGCCCCGCTCGCCCTGCTGTTCGGCGCGCTGTCCGTCATGGCGACGGACAGCTGCGGCCCCGACGACTGCTCGACGGCGCTGACGACCGCCCTGGACGTGGTGCACGGCACCCTGTTCCTCGGCGGGCTGCTCGGGGTCGCCGCCTGCGTCGCCGCGTGGCTGCTGCCCCGGACCCGCCGCTGGGCCGTGCCGCGCGTCTGGCTGGCCGGGCTGTCGCTGCTGCCCTGGCTGACCGTGATCACGCTGGTGTTCAACCTGCCGCAGGGGTGACGACCACCCTCGAAGGTCCTCAGCTCTCCGTGAGGAGTTCGTCCGCGTCGACGATCCGGTACGCGTACCCCTGCTCGGCCAGGAACCGCTGGCGGTGCGCCGCGAAGTCCTGGTCGATGGTGTCGCGGGCGACCACGGAGTAGAAGTGCGCCTGGTGGCCGTCCGCCTTCGGCCGCAGCACCCGGCCGAGGCGCTGCGCCTCCTCCTGGCGCGAGCCGAAGGTGCCGGACACCTGGATGGCGACCGTCGCCTCCGGCAGGTCGATCGAGAAGTTCGCGACCTTCGACACCACCAGCACGCTCAGCTCGCCCTGCCGGAACGCCTCGAACAGCTTCTCCCGCTGGGCGTTGGACGTCTCGCCCTTGATGACGGGCGCGTCCAGGTGCTCGCCGAGCTCGTCGAGCTGGTCGATGTACTGGCCGATGACGAGGATCTGCTGGCCCTCGAAGCGGCGGACGATCGCCTCCGTCACCTTCTGCTTGGTGGCGGTCGTCGAGCAGAAGCGGTACTTCTCCTCCTGCTCGGCCGTCGCGTACGCCAGCCGCTCGGAGTCGGTGAGGTTGACGCGGACCTCGACGCAGTCGGCGGGCGCGATGTAACCCTGCGCCTCGATCTCCTTCCACGGGGCGTCGAACCGCTTCGGGCCGATCAGCGAGAAGACGTCGGACTCACGGCCGTCCTCACGCACCAGGGTCGCCGTCAGACCGAGACGGCGGCGGGCCTGGAGGTCGGCGGTGAACTTGAAGACGGGCGCGGGCAGCAGGTGCACCTCGTCGTAGAGGATCAGACCCCAGTCGCGGGAGTCGAACAGCTCCAGGTGGGGGTAGACACCCTTCCGCTTCGTCGTCAGCACCTGGTAGGTGGCGATGGTGACGGGGCGGATCTCCTTCTTCGTACCGCTGTACTCGCCGATCTCCTCCTCGGTGAGCGACGTCCGCCTCACCAGCTCGTGCTTCCACTGGCGGGCCGAGACGGTGTTGGTGACGAGGATCAGCGTGGTCGACTTCGCCTGCGCCATCGCGCCCGCGCCGACCAGCGTCTTGCCGGCGCCGCAGGGGAGGACGACGACGCCGGAGCCGCCGTGCCAGAAGTTCTCCACGGCCTGCTTCTGGTACGGGCGCAGCGCCCAGCCGTCCTCGTGCAGCTCGATCGGGTGCGCCTCGCCGTCCACGTACCCGGCGAGGTCCTCGGCGGGCCAGCCCAGCTTCAGCAGGGTCTGCTTGATCTGGCCGCGCTCGGAGGGGTGCACCTGGACCGTGTCCGGGTCGATGCGGGCGCCGACGAGGGGGGCGACGCGCTTGGAGCGCAGCACCTCCTCCAGGACCGGGCGGTCGGTGGTGGTGAGGACGAGGCCGTGCGCGGGGTGCTTGACCAGGCTGAGCCGGCCGTAGCGGTCCATGGTCTCGGCGATGTCGACGAGCAGCGCGTGCGGCACCGGGTAGCGGCTGTACTGCACCAGCGCGTCGACGACCTGCTCGGCGTCGTGGCCCGCCGCCCGGGCGTTCCACAGGCCGAGCGGGGTCACCCGGTAGGTGTGGATGTGCTCGGGGGCGCGTTCCAGTTCGGCGAACGGCGCGATGGCGCGACGGCAGTCGTCGGCCTGCTCGTGGTCGACCTCGAGGAGCAGGGTTTTGTCGGACTGGACGATGAGCGGACCATTCACGCGCGGCTGCCTTTCTGCGACGGGCTCGGCACGGGCACTGCACGGCCAAACGTCCAGTTTGCCTGATCGCATTCCGAACCGGGGCCGCGTCCCCTCAAAGGCGTGGGACCGCGAGGTCCCCAGAGGCGCGGGACCGTGTCACCATGCGGCTGCCGCCGCGTCGGCGCGACCAACCCCGGCGAGCCCGCACCTACCCACCCCACCTCACTCCGCGAGTTCCGCGACCCCCGTGATCCGGTGGAGGGGATAGGTGCGGACCTCGTCAGCGGTGTGGTCGTAGGCCGTCACGAACCCGCCCTCGACCCGGATCGGCGCGATGACCCGCTGACTGGCGCCCCCCTCCGCGTTGACGTACCCGATCCACAACGTGTCGTTGGTGAGCACGGCGGCCTGCAGGCCGGCCAGCGTGTCCGCCGCAGAGGTGCGCGGCAGCTCCCCCGGCGCCCCACCCGCCGCCCCGCCGACCGGCTTCCGCGGCGCCGTGGAGGCGAGGTCCCCCGCCCGGACCGCGCGGATCGCGGCGGCGAGCAACGTGTCGTCCGGCACGGGCGGTCCGTCCGGCACCGGCTCCGGAGGCGTCCGCGGAGGCGTCCGGTACGCGTCCGCGCGGGCGATCAGCACATCACCCTCCGCGGACTCCGCGGCCGGCGCGAACCCCATCGCCCGCAGCCCCTCCAGCAGCGCCGCCGGATCGGTCCGCGCCGCCAGCACCGTCGGGGCGAGCCGCCGCAGCCCAAGACCGGCGGCGCGCTTGTCGGCCAGGATCTCGTTCAGCACCGCGTCGTCGTCGCACCGCACGTAGGACGAGGCGGCGCCCACCCGCAGGTGCCCGTGCCGGCGGGCCACGTCGTCGACGAGGTACGCCAGCGGCTGCGGCACCGGCGTACGGGAGTGCGCGGCGAGGAAGGCGTGCAGGTCGGCCGCGGACCGCCCGGCGTCCAGGGCGCGCCGCACCGAGGCGGGCGTGAACCGGTAGACGGTCGCCCCGCCCTTCGACTCCACGTCCGCGAGCACGCCCAGCATGTCGGCGAGCGGCCGCTCCAGCGGGCCCGGCGCGACGGCCGTCAGGTCGGCCTGGAGCAGCACGTGGTCCAGCGGCTCGGGCAGCAGGGGGTCGAGCAGCCGGGCGGCGGCCGCGGCGGCGGTCGCCTGCTCGGCGGGGGAGAGGGCGGGCGGCGCGGGGGCCTGCCGGTGGTGCACGGGCAGCTTGTCACCCGGTCCCGTGGGCTCGGTCTGTGGGTCCGCGTGCCGGGGCGCGGGCGGCGCGCCGATCAGCGCCCGCCCGTGCGAGGAGAGCGCGCCGCGTCCCGTGACGCCGAGCATCTCCGCCTCCGCCAGCGTCCAGCGGGCCAGCCGCGACCGCAGGTCGTCGTCCCCGCCCGCCGCGCTCGCACCGTCGGCCGGATACCCCGGCGCCCCGGACCCGCCCGCGCGGGCCGCCGCGCCCCGCGCCTGCTCGGCGGAGTGCGCCGGCGTCCGGCGGGCGTACGGGGAGGACGTGCCGCCACCGTGGCCGCCCCCGGTGCCGCCCCCGGTACGGTCCGCGCGCGGGGGCCGCTCCCAGCGCAGCCGCGCCAGCAGCGACCCGGTGTCCGGAGCGGCACCCTCCGGAAGTCCCGCCAGCAGGGCCAGCACCCGGTGCCGTACCTCCGGCGCGGACGAGCGGTCCAGGCCCGGACCGAGCGCGGACAGCGTGCGGTCCTTCGCGTCCCGCTCCCCGACAAGACCCGGGGTGCGGGTCGCCGCGAGCCACGCCGTGGCCAGCCGCGCCCACCGCTCCCCGGCGGGCCGCTCCAGCCACTCGTCGTACGCCGGGGTCGCCGCGTACCGCTCGTCGGCCTCACCGTCGGACGCCAGCAGCCCGGCCGCGTAGGCCAGTTCGACCCAGAACGCGGCCACCGGCTCCGGCACGTCCAGCGCCACGGCGGTCCGCTTGAGGTCCCGCACGCTCAGGCCGCCCGCCCGCAGCACCCCCGGACCGCCCTCGTGCCAGTCCTTCAGCAGCTCCTCGACGGTCGCGAGCGCCGTGTACGCCTGCCCGGCCGCCGTCGCGTCCACCATCTGCGGCCGGTGCGCGGCGGCCGCCTCCACGGGCGGCGGCACCGGCTCCGTCGTCCGGTGCGCCCGACCGGCGCGCAGCCGCAGCGCCACCTCGCGGGGCAGCACGACCGTGCCGGGCGCCGTCGGCAGCAGCAGCCCCCGGTCGAGCAGCCAGCGCAGCCGGGGCGCCGGATCGGCGGTGACCTGCCCGTACGGCGGACCCCACACCAGCCGCTCCAGCACCTCCACCGACTCGCTCGGCGCCTGGTCGAGCAGCGCGGACATCCGCTCGGGGTCGTCGAAGAGGCCGGTCAGCGCGTCCAGCGCGGAGACGGAGTCGTGCGTCGACGGCAGTCCGGCCGTCGCCAGGATCTCCTGGATACGGCCCGGCGAGATGCCCGCGCCGGCCTCCCGCACGGTCGGGCCGAGCCCCGTCGGCGACGGATGCTGCGGCGACGGCGCCAGCAGCTCGCGGGCGGTGCGCACCAGACGCAGCCGGCCGTCGCCGCCCCACACCAGGGCCTGTTCGCGGAGCGTGCCGAGGGCGTGCGGCAGCGCGGCGGACACCGCCGGGTCGCCGTCGTCGCCCGCCATCAGCCCGAGCAGCTCGTCGTACGTCGCCGGCTCGGACGCGATCGCCAGCGCCTGCGCGGTCTGGAGCGTGAACCGGTCGAGGCGCTCCAGCGCGCGGACCACCGAGGCGCGCGTGCCCGCGCGGGTGGCGAGCTGGGTCAGGTCCGTGGGCACGGGCGTGATGAGATCCGGCCGGCTGCGCAGGAGCGCGGCCAGGGAGACGTCGTCGCGCCCCCGGAGCGCCTCGGCGAGGGATCGGGGGGCCGCCGCGGGGTTCTCCTCGGTGCTCATCCGCATCACGTTAGCGGGTGGGTACGTCCGTGGCGTGCCGGGAGTTGGGTCGGGTCGCCGCAGTCGCGATACCGTCGGGCGACGGTGTCCCGACGCATCCGTCCCGGAGGGGACTTCGTGGGTATCGAGAGTGACCAGGTCGTCTACGAGTATCTGAGCCGCGTCGGCGACGTGGCGCAGCAGCGGCAGTTGCCGTCGGCGGCGCGGATGCGGCTGGTCGCGGAGCTGCGTGACGAGATCGACCGGCGCCGTGCCAAGGCCGTGGTGGACTCGCCCGCGGCGGTGCGGCGCATCATCGCGCGGATGGGGACGCCCACGGAGGTGGTCGCTGCCGCGGAGGACTCGGCTCCGGGAGCCGCGCCGGGCGCGTCGGAACGGGACCGGCCGTCGGGTGTCCCCGTGCAGCGGGAGGCGAAGCCGGCGGGCGGGATGTTCCGCAAGGTCGTCCCCCGGCCCCGGCGGTCCGAGGCTGCGCCCCCTGCCCCTGTGGACGCGCCGACGCCGCCGCACCGGGCCGGTCTCGACGAGGCCGGCGACAGCGGGAGCCGGCCCGACTGGTGGCGGGTGGACAGCGGTCCCTTCGGGGTGGGGGACGAGGTGCCGGGCTTCGTGGGCGGGGTGGAGATCCCCGAGCTGCTGAAGCGGCCGGCGGCGAAGGAGGAGCCGGCGCCCGCGGCCGAGGCGGCCGAGGCGGCTGAGGCGGCCGACGCGGTGGAGGCGGACGCCGCCCCCGCCCGTCGTCGTCTGCTGCGGCTGCCGTCACGGCGGTGGAGCAACCCGCTGCTGTTGATCGCCGCGGCGTCGCTGGTCGTGGGGGCGGTGCTGGGGAACTGGTTCGCGCTGATCCTGGGGTGGCTGATCGCGTACGCCTCGCGCCGGCTGACGCGGGGGGAAGTGAAGGCGGCGGTGGTGATCCTGCCGGGCCTGTCGCTGATCGGGGGGATGGTCTGGCTCTGGGGCCGCACGGTGGGCCGCTGGGGCGCCCCCGTCCCCGAGGGCCAGATGAACACGGCGCTCACGGAGACGTGGCCGTGGGTGATCCGCACGGCGGCGGTGACATCGGCGCTGTTCCTGGTATGGCGCTCCCAACGCCAACGCTGAGGGGCGCGGGGAACTGCGCGCTCGGCCAGGGACGTCCCGCACCCGGCGGTGGCGGGGTGCCGCTGCGGCGGCGTCCTTCAGGGGCGCGGGGAACTGCGCGATCGGCCACGGAGGTCTCGCACCCGGCGTCGGCGGGGTGCCGCTGCGCCCACCCGTGCCGCCCTTAGCGGCACGACTGCCCGCAGCTAGGCGCGCCCTTTAGGGGCGCGGGGAACTGCGCGCCCAGCCACGGACGACCCGCACTCGGCGTCGCCGGGGTGCCGCTGCGGTGGCGTCCTTCAGGGCCGCGGGGAACTGCGCGACCAGCCACGGACGACCCGCACCCGGCGTTGGCGGGGTGCCGCTGCGCCCACCCGTGCCGCCCCAAGCGGCACGACTGCCCGCAGCGGCGGCGCCCCTCCAGGGGCGCGGGGAACTGCGCGATCGGCCACGGAGGTCCCGCAGGGTCGTGGCGGACAATGGCCCACATGGCCAACGCGACCCCACCCACCCCACCCACCCCGTCCGGCAGGACCACCCCCACCGTCGGGTTCGACCTCGACATGACGCTCATCGATTCGCGGCCCGGCATCCGGGCCTGCTACGTGGCGCTGGCCGAGCGGACCGGCACCTACGTGGACGCCGACCTGGCCGTCAGCCGGCTGGGCCCGCCCCTCGTGGAGGAGATAGCCAACTGGTTCCCGGCCGAGCGGGTCGAGGAGGTCGCCGACCTGTACCGGGCGATGTACCCCGAGTACGCGATCACGCCCACGCTCGCGATGCCCGGCGCGCGGGACGCGATAGCCGCCGTACGCGCGCGCGGCGGGCGGGCCATCGTGGTGACCGCGAAGTACGAGCCCAACGCCAAGCTGCACCTCGCGCACCTCGGCATCGAGCCGGACGCGGTGATCGGCGACCTGTGGGCCGAGCAGAAGGCGCTGGCGCTGCGCGAGCACGGCGCGTCCGTGTACGTCGGCGACCACACCGGCGACGTACGCGGAGCGCGCACCGCGGGCGCGGTGTCGGTCGCGGTCGCCACCGGACCGTGCGACGCGGCGGAACTCCGGGAGGCCGGAGCGGACACCGTTCTCACGGACCTGAAGGAATTCCCCCGCTGGTTTTCGGACTACTGCTCGGACAACTGACCGGAAACCGCACGAGCGGCCCGGGCCCGCCGTCGCCCCGCGGCGGCGGAACGCAGTACGCCCGCACCGGCGATGACGAATCCGACGCCCATGAGCATGCTCAATCCGAACATGTACGTCGGAAAGGGCGTCGTCCCGAGGAACAGCGGGGCGACCGTGACCAGAGTGGCCACGGCGCCGACGAAGAAGACGAGGGCGCCGGCACGGACCAGGCCGTCACCGGGCTGGGCGGAATTCGCTTGGGTTTTGTCACGCACCGGACCAGGGTAGTTCCCTGCGCGAGGGAACGACGCGGTGACGTCTTGTCACCGGCTCGAAGACCATTAGCCTTGGTACCGGCGGGTCATCGGGCCCGCCCGAGTGCTATCAAGAGCCGTTTTCCGATGCAGTTTTCCCGACGAGTACGAGGACGAGGACAGACGTGCCCACCGGCAAGGTCAAGTGGTTCAACAGTGAGAAGGGCTTCGGCTTTCTCTCCCGTGACGACGGCGGCGACGTCTTCGTGCATTCCTCGGTCCTCCCCGCCGGAGTCGAGGCCCTGAAGCCGGGCCAGCGCGTGGAGTTCGGCGTGGTCGCCGGGCAGCGCGGCGACCAGGCCCTCTCCCTGACCATCCTGGATCCGGCCCCGTCGGTCGCGGCGGCCCAGCGCAAGAAGCCCGACGAGCTGGCTTCGATCGTGCAGGACCTCACGACTCTGCTGGAGAACATCACGCCGTCGCTGGAGCGGGGCCGCTACCCGGACCGCGCGGCCGGCAAGAAGATCGCCGGACTGCTCCGCGCGGTCGCCGACCAGCTCGACGTCTAGACCCCCGTCGCGGGACGGACCGCCGTCACAGGACGGACCCCCGTCACGGGAACCGCAGCGCGTCCGGGCCGAGGGGAGGGACGAGCCCCTCGGCCGCCGCGCGCGTGAGCAGCCCCCGCACGGCCGCGTAGCCGTCCTCGCCGAGGTCGGCGGTGAACTCGTTGACGTACAGCCCGATGTGCTGGTCGGCGACGGCCGGGTCCATTTCCTGGGCGTGCTCCATCACGTACGGGCGGGAGGTCTCCGGGTCGTCCCATGCCGCCCGCACGGACGCGCGGACCGAGTCCGCGAGCCGGGTCAGCGTCTCCTCGCCGAGCGCGCGCCGCGCGAGGATCGCGCCGAGCGGGATCGGCAGCCCGGTGGTGTTCTCCCAGTGCTCGCCCATGTCCGCGAGCTTGTGCAGCCCGTAGTTCTGGTACGTGAAGCGCGCCTCGTGGATGACGAGGCCGGCGTCGACCTTCCCGTCCCGCACGGCGGGCATGATCTCGTGGAACGGCATCACCACGATCTCGCCCACGCCCCCGGGGACGACGTCCGCCGCCCACAGCCGGAACAGCAGGTAAGCGGTCGACTTCTCGCTCGGCACCGCGACCGTGCGGCCGGTGAGGTCCGTGCCCGGCTCCCGGGTCAGCACCAGCGGCCCGCAGCCCCGGCCCAGCGCGCCCCCGCAGGGCAGCAGCGCGTACTCGTCGAGGACGTACGGCAGCACCGCGTACGACACCTTCAGCACGTCCAGTTCACCGCGCTCGGCCATGCCGTTGGTGATGTCGATGTCGGCGAAGGTGACGTCGAGGGCGGGCGCGCCCGGCACGCGGCCGTGGGCGAGGGCGTCGAAGACGAAGGTGTCGTTCGGGCAGGGCGAGTAGGCGATGCGCAGCCGCTGCTGCTCACTGGTGGTCATGCCGTGTTCCAACTCTCCAGTACGGGCGCGAGCTTCCCGAAGCCCTCGGTGAGGGCCGCGAGGGCGTCGCCGATGCGCCAGGCGGCGCGGTCGCGCGGGCCGACAGGGTTCGAGACCGCCCGCACCTCCAGGACGGGCACGCCCTGCGCGGCGGCGGCCTCGGCGACGCCGAAGCCCTCCATGCCCTCGGCGAGGGCGCGGGGATGGCGGGCGCGCAGGGCGTCCGCGCGGGCGGCGGTGCCGGTCACCGTGGACACCGTGAGCACGGTGCCGGTGCGCGCGCCGGACGCGGCGGCGGCCGCCTCGGCGAGGGACGCGGGCGGGTGGTGGGTGACGGTGCCGAAGCCGAGCTCGGTGACCGGCAGGAAACCGTCGGCCGTCTCGGCGCCCAGATCGGCCGCGGTGATCGCGTCGGCGACGACGAGGGACCCGAGGGGCGCGTCCGGAACGAAGCCGCCGCCGATCCCGGCGCAGACGACGAGGCCGTAAGGGCGGCCCTCCAGGGCGGCGGCGGTCAGCGCGACGGCCGTCGACGCGGCGGCGAGCGCCGGACCGACGCCGGCGGCCAGCAGGGCGGGCCCGCCGGCGGTCTCATGGACGACCGCGCCGGGCAGCTCCCGCTCCCGCACCGGCCCCGGGAACGCCTCGGCCACCGCGTCCCGCTCGGCGGGGACCGCGGTGGCCACGAGAACGCGTGCGAGGGACGTGATCAGTCCTCGTCCTTCTTGAGCCGGAAGGACCACAGACCGGTGGCCTCGTCCTCGCCCTCCTTGACGGACACCAGGGTCGAGTCGCCCTGGGCGCCGTACTGGGCGTTGAAGAACACGCTGCCCGGGATGGCCTGGTAGGTCTTCTTGGTCGACTCGACGAGCGGCTGGCCGTTCAGCAGGATCGTCCAGCCGTGGTCGGCGATCTCCGGGTCGACGCCGAAGCGTACGGTCTCCGTGGGGTCGACCTTGATCTCGTCGATGCCCTTGTCCTGGAGGCACTTGTTGAGAGCCTCGGTGGTGAGGGCCTTGCCCTCGCCGCCGCAGGTCGCCTCGGAGCTCACCGAGTCGCTGCCCACCGTGATCGTGGAGATCGCCGTGGGCTTGTCGCAGGCGGACAGGAGAAGCAGTCCGGCGGATACGGCGCCGGCGGCGGCGACGGCGCGGCGGCGTCGCACAGCGGATTGCAACGTGGTCATGGCGGAAGGCTATCGGTCAGGTGTGCCCCGTCCGCCACGCGGGGTACGGCGTGGCCCCCGGTTACGCCACTCGCGGGCGCCCCGCGTGCCCCTGACGGGCCGAACGGAGCAGTCCGCGGACCGTCGTCAGCCAGCCCGCGCCGACGATCGCGGCGCCCACCGCGAGCCCCAGACCGCCGATCAGCGGCATCGCGATGCCGATCGCGCCGCCCAGCACCCACGCCATCTGCAGCAGCGTCTCCGACCGGGCGAACGCGGACGTCCGCACCTGTTCCGGCACGTCCCGCTGGATCAGCGCGTCCAGCGACAGCTTGGCCAGCGCCTGCGCGAACCCGGCGACCGCCGCGAGACACGCCACCAGCACCGCGCCGAAGAACACCGCCGCCGTGATCGCCGCCCCCAGCACCACCGCCACCACCGTCACGATGATGATCTCCGGCGCGCGGGACCGCAGCCCCGCCCCGACCGCCGTGCCCAGCGCGTTGCCCGCGCCCGCCGCCACGCCGACGATGCCCAGCGACACCGCCGCGCTCTGACCCGTCATCGGATGCTCGCGCAGCAGGAACGCCAGGAAGAAGATGAGGAAGCCGGTGAGGCAGCGGATGGAGGCGTTGGCGCCCAGCGCGTGGGTGACCGCCGGGCCGACCGTGCGCAGCCCCGGCTTCTCCGCCCTGCGGTGCGGGCCGTGCAGGTGCTGCTCGTCGGCGGCGAGCAGCGCCACGGCCTCCCCCTTGGCGGAGTCCACCTTCGGCGGCAGCCGGAACGACAGCAGCATGCCCGTCACGAACAGCGCGAACGCCCCGTACAGCGGCCAGCGCGGCCCGATCTGCTGGAGCCCCGCGCCGATCGGCGCGGCGATGCCGGTGGCGAGCAGCCCGCCGAGGGTCACCCGCGAGTTCGCCTTCACCAGGGAGAAGGCGGGCGGCAGCAGCCGCGGCACGACGGCGCTTCTGACCACCCCGTACGCCTTGGACGCCACCAGGACGCCCAGCGCCGCCGGATACAGCTCGAGACCCCCGCTGACCACCGCGCCGGACAGCACCAGCGCGAGCAGCGCACGCGCGAGCATCGCCCCCGCCATGGCGGCCCTCCGGCCGTGCGGCAGCTTGTCCAGGAGCGGGCCGACGACCGGGGCGAGCAGGGTGAACGGCGCCATCGTGATGGCCAGGTACAGGGCGACGCGCCCGCGCGCCTCGTCGGTGGGGACGGAGAAGAACACGGTGGAGGCCAGCGCGACGGTGATCATCACGTCGCCCGCGCCGTTCACCCCGTGCAGTTCGATCAGCTTGCCGAGGCCGGACTCGCCCGCGCCGTGCGCGTGGGTCACCTTGCGGATGCCGCGAGCGGTTCCGGTCACCGGGAAGCGCAGCGCCCGGCCGAACGCACGAAGACGGCCGTCCGCTCGGACCGAACCGAGGCGCCGGCCGCGTCCCTTGCCCCCCGCCGGCCCACCGGTACCGGTGGCGCCCTGGGGTGTCCTCGCGGTAGCCACGACGTCATAGTGCCCCGAGATGGCGGTGCGTAGTGCCGTAACACCGGGGACGGGGCCTTCGGTGCCACTGTACGGCCGAACGCGCCGGGCAGCGGGCGGAGGCTCCGCGGCCGTCCTCCGCCGCCCGCCGGCGCCCGACAAACCGGCGCGCGCCGTTCCGTAACAACCGTCGGTGTAGGCCCAGCGCACGCGAGCAGGTAGCGTGCGTATCTCAGCCATCCCGCAGAATGGATGGTGGGCGCGCCCGAGCACGATGCGGCGCGGACGTCGACGCGGTCCCCCGGTCCGCTCCGTCCGCCCCCCGCGCTGGGATGGCGCACTCGTGAGACGGCGTAGGAGAGAAGCGATACCTGTGAGCGCAGCGACAACGCGAAGCCGCACCCCCGACCGCCTGTGCGCCGAGGCCGTCGACCTCGCCCGCGCCGCAGCCGAGGAGGCCGCCGCGCCCGGGGTCGTGGGCGAGCACGAGGGGATGGTCTCCGAGGGCGACCGCGTCGTCACGCACTTCTTCGGGTGCCGTGAGCTCGGCTACCGCGGCTGGCGCTGGGCCGTCACCGTCGCCCGCGCCTCCCGCGCCAAGATCGTCACGGTGGACGAGGTCGTCCTGCTGCCCGGCCCCGACGCCGTCCTGGCACCCGAGTGGGTGCCGTGGAGCGAGCGGCTGCGCCCCGGCGACATGGGCCCCGGCGACCTGCTGCCCACCGAGGCGGACGACCTGCGCCTGGAGCCCGGCTACACCGGTGCGGAGGAGCCGCCGCCGAACTCGGCGCTCACCGAGGACCTGGCGGACCTCGCGGACACCGAGGACGCCGAGGTCACCGGCGGCAGCCCCGCCGAGCAGACCGTCACCCCGTCCCGCGGCTCGATCGCGGCGCTCGCCGAGGAACTGGGCATGCGCCGCGCCCGGGTCCTCTCCCGCTACGGCCTGCACGCCGCGGCCGACCGCTGGGAGGAGGCGTTCGGCGCGAAGACCCCGATGGCGCAGGCGGCCCCCGCCTCCTGCATGTCCTGCGGCTTCCTCGCCCCGATCGGCGGCTCGCTGGGCCAGGCGTTCGGGGTGTGCGCCAACGAGTTCTCCCCGGCCGACGGCCGGGTCGTCTCCCTCGCCTACGGCTGCGGCGGCCACTCGGAGGCCGCGGTCATGCCGAAGCCCCCGCAGCCGGCCCCGCCGGTCATCGACGAGACCCGCGTCGACCCCTTCCCTCTCCGCCCGTCCCCGGACTCGGGCTCGGTCCCGGCCACGGAGGACGCGTCGTCGGCGGAGCTGGGGCATTCCTGAGGACACCGGCAGCGTGGTGAGGTGGGTTGCGTCGGTGGCCTTCGCCTCCTTCTCCCTGGCCCTGGTGTGGGGTGGGGTCGCCGGGCTGCGCACCGGGTGGATCCATCCCTGGGAGCGGGCCGGTGTCCTGCGGCCCGTGCCGCATGGGCTGGGCCTCGTGTTCACCGGGAGCGGCCTGCTCTGCTTCACCGGCGTGCTCACCTTCACCCCGGTGGGTGACGCGTTGGTGTACCTCCTCACCATCGGCGCCTGCCTGTTCCTGCCCGGGACCCTCCTGGTCTGCGTGTCGCGTTTCCCGGACCGCGGTTAGCGCGTCACCGGTGGAGCAGGGTCACGCGCGTACCGCCTGCGGTCGCCGCGCTCTCGTGTTCCAGGTTGCTCCTGGCGCGGGCACGACGGGCGGCGAGGTCGGGACGGGGAACGAGTTCCTTCACGCGTCCTCGAAGACCTCTTCGGCCTTCGGGACGGTGACGGCGCGGGCGAGCCAGTGGCGGAGGAGTTCAGGGTCGGTGCAGTGCGTGATGCGGCTGCGGACGTCCTCGGAGATGCCGAGGCCACGCTGCTCGAGGATGAGCAGGATGTCCTCGGCCCGGCTCTCGGCGCGCGCTTCGTCGCGCACCTCACCGCGTACTTCGTCGCGTACTTCGTCGCGCACCTCGTCGCGCACTTCATTCCGTACTTCGTCGCGCACTGCGGCACGTACTTCGTCACGCACTTCTTCGGCGAGGTAGGACTTGTAGAAGGAGAGGTCCACGGCCACCAGATTCCTCCAGAGGTTCTTGGCCGGGCGCTTGGCCAGGCCCTGTGCGGTGAATTCGACGAGGGGCTTTGCGACGTCTTCGGGAGCGTCCCGAAGCGCTGTGGACAGGGCCTTCAGTATCGCATCGACGTCCGGTTCGGCAGCGTGTGTGATGGCCGCCAGACTGGCCAGGACCAGGTCGGCGCGGGCTTCTTCCGGGTCGGTGATGACGGGCATGTTGTGCGGTCCGGCGACCAACGGCTGCACGGTGAGGGTGGGCAGCTGCGGTGGTCCGCAGCTCACCGGCTGCTGGGCCCATGTGGCCGTGGTGTGATCCTGGCAAACGACCAGAAGAGCCGTGGGCAGCCGGTACTTCGTCCACAGGTACGCGGTGTAGTAGGCCCAGCTCGCCGGCTTGTCCGGGTGCTTCTTGCCCTGTGCCTCGACGGCCAGGAGATACGAGCCCTGATCGGCGGTTTCCAGCCGGAGGAGCGTGTCGACCCGTCGTTCGACGGGGTTGGCCTCCGTCAGGTCGGTCGGCAAAGCGGTCGCCTTCACCGGGGCGGGGATGTCGACTCCGAGAAAGCGTGAAACGCGGCTGAAGAGGCCGGGGTCGTGCTGGAAGATGCGGTGCATCGCCTCGTGGGGCGGGCTGACCATGGGTTTCCTTGTGGCGTCAGGGGTTGACGGCGGCTGCCGTCCGGCAGTCGCGGCAGTGGGTTTCCGTCTGCGGGGCGCGGAAGGCGCGGTCGCAGCCGTCGCAGGAGCGGAGGGCGTGGCGGACGGGAGGCGGGGCGGCCGGGGCGCGGTACGGGGGTGGGGGTGGCAGCTGGGCGGTGAGGCGGTGGGCGAGGAGGGCTGCCGGGCGGCGGAGGGCGTCGGCCGGGAGGTCGGCCGTGAGGGCGTGGCGGACGGTGGTGGGGGTCACCTCGCGTTCGAGCCAGGCGATGACGCCGGGGGCGAGGTGCTCCGTGTCGGTGGCGGAGAGCAGCAGGCGGGGGTCGTGGCGGCGGAGGGCGGTGAGGAGGTCGGTGGCCTGCTGATGGAGGGCGACGGCGGCGGCCTGGGTGGGCTGGGGGACGGCGGGGAGGGCTTTGCGGGGGCGGGGCTCGGGCCGGTGCGCGGTCCGGGGCGGCGCGGTGCAGTCGGTCTCGGCCGGGCGGCGGCGGTGGCCGGGCTGGTTGCAGGAGATGGTGCGGGTGACGATCCGGCCGGTGGCGGTGCGGACGCGTTCGCGGCGGAGGTAGCCGTGGGTCTCCAGCTCCCGCAGGGCGGCGGCGATGCGGGTGGTGCCTTCCTTGAAGCGGGAGGCGAGGCTCTTGATGTCCGCGGGGGCGCCGGTGGGGAGCGACTGGATGTGGCAGCCGAGGCCGATCGCGAGGAGCGAGAGCTCCTTGTGCTGGGTGAGGTGGTTGCCGATCACCACGAAGCGTTCGGTGTGGCGGGTGTTCTCGTGGATGACACCGCCGGTGTGGTGACGCGATCGGGTCGGATTGCCGACGACGCCTGACTGGGCGTGCGAGGGCGCGCTAGGGTTTTGCGTATCCATCGGGAAGGTCTCTGCTTCCTTGGTGGTCAGGCCCTCGCACTGGGATTGCCGTCCCGGCGGGGGCCGAAGTCTTTTTCGGTTGTGCTGCGCTGAGCGTAGAGGTGCGGAGGACTCGAAAAGCCAGCCGAGCGGCGGATGTTCACTCGCCCGAGTGATCACGGGCCGTGGGCGGGAGGGGTGGGGCTTGGTGGGGTGATTTCCCTCAGGTTCTTGAGGGGTAGGCGCCGACGGCGCCGGAGCATCAAGTCCCGGGTTCCGGTGCCTCAGCGCCGGCCGGGCCGGTCCGCGTGCATGGCGAGGCGCGCGGCGAAGTCGTGGGTCAGGGTGCGGAGTTCGGGTGGGCCGTCGATGGCGAAGGGGCGGTCGAGGGCGGCCAGGACGGGTGGGAGCCAGTCCAGGTGTTCCGCGCGGATCTCCACCTGCTGCCATCCCGGCTCGTGTTCCTCCAGGGTCGCGACCGTCGCGGGCAGGTGGGCGCGGATGTGTTCGGGCGTCGCCCGCACGCGCAGGGTCACCTCGTACCGGTACGGGGCCGTCGCGAAGCCCGTCACCACACGATCCGCCGGATCCGGTCCCTCCGGCGCCGCGAAAGAGCCGGGGAGCACCCGCGCGTCCGCGATGCGGTCCAGCCGCAGTGTGCGGTCCTCGTCGCGGTCCGCGTCCCTGCCGGTGACGTACCACCGGCCCGCGTGCGCCACGATCCCGTACGGATGCAGGGTGCGGTCGCTGCGGCGCTCCTCGCGGTCGGTGTAGCGGACGGCGACGGGCCGGCGGTGGCGCACCGCGTCGGCCAGGGTCAGCAGCACCTCCGCGTCCGGGCTCGCGAACTCCCCGGCCCGCTCCGTGAAGGACAGCGACTCCAGCAGGGCGTCCAGCCGGCCCGCCAGGTGCCGGGGCAGCACGCGCCGGATCTTCGCCGCGGCCGTCTCGTTCGCCGTGCGCTGGGCCGTCGTCAGGCCCGCCCTCCGCCCGGCGACCAGCCCGAGCAGCACCGCCAGCGCCTCCTCGTCGCCGAACATCAGCGGCGGCACGCGGTAACCCGGCCCCAGCCGGTACCCCCCGTAGCGCCCGCGCACCGACTCCACCGGCACGTCCAGGTCGATCAGCTGGTCCACGTACCGTCGCACGGTCCGCCCGTCCACGCCGAGCCGTTCGGCGAGTTCCGCCACGGTCCGCGTCCCGCCGGACTGCAACAGGTCCAGCAGGGTCAGCACGCGGGCGGCGGGTCGAGGCATGAGGACCACGTTAGTTCCGATACCGGGCGGGTTCTGTCCGGTATCGCTCCTACCGTCGGCCGTGCACGTCATCGTCGTACGGCCGAGGAGTCACCCCATGCAGTTCGCATCCGTCCGCATCATCACCGCCGACGTGGCCCGCCTCGTCGCCTTCTACGAGCGCGTCCTCGGCGTGCCCGCGACCTGGGCCACCGAGCACTTCGCCGAGCTGCGGACCGACGGCGCCACGCTCGCGATCGCCGGCACCGCCACCGTCCCGATGTTCGCCCCCGGCTCCGCCCGCCCGGCGGCCAACCACAGCGCGATCGTCGAGTTCCACGTCGACGACGTGGACCGCGTCCACAAGGAGCTGGGCGACGCCCTCACCGACGTCGTCAACGGACCCGCCACCATGCCGTGGGGCAACCGCTCCCTGCTCTTCCGAGACCCCGACGGCAACCTCGTCAACTTCTTCACGCGCTGACACGGCGTGTGTGTCCGGTCACTGTCCGGAGGCTGTCCGTAGCCGTCGGCGCCGTACCCGCCGTTGGTGCGGGTGGGGCGCCGGGGGCGTCCTGGACGGATCCGAGGGAGAGGTGCGGGATGACGGCGGTGGAGGCGGGGCCGGGTCGGGCCGACGAGGGTACGGACGAGTCCGGCTGGGAGGTGGACCCCGACGACGAGTGGGGCGTCGCGGTCATCACCACCGTGGGCCGGCAGATCAAGCTGCGCCGCGAGGCGATGGGGTTGAGGGTGCCCGACTTCGGGCGGGCCGTCGGCTACGGCGAGGACATGATCTACAAGATTGAGAGCGGGAAGCGGATTCCCCGCCAGGAGTTCCTGGACCGGGCGGACGAGCTGCTGGAGGCCGGGGGCCTGCTGTCAGCGGCGTGGGAGGACGTCAAGAAGGTCCGCTATCCGAAGAAGGTGCGTGCGCTGGCGAAGCTTGAGGCGCAGGCTGTGGAGATCGGCATCTACGAGAGCCACAGCATCCACGGTCTGCTGCAGACGCCCGAGCACGCGAAAGCCCTGTTCGAGGCCATGCAGCCGCCCTACTCGCCGGACGAGGTCGAGCGTATGGTCGCGGCGCGCGTCGCCCGGGCGTCGGTCTTCGGCCGCTCGCCCGCGCCCGCGCTCAGCTTCGTCCTCGAAGAGGCGGCGCTGAGGCGCCCCATCGGCGGCAGAATGGTGCAACGACGGCAGTTGGAGCGGCTGTTGGAGGTGGCACGCCTGCACAACGTGATGCTTCAGGTCATGCCGTTGGACTGTGAGTCCCACTCCGGGATGGACGGCAGGATCGAACTGCTGAAGTTCGCGGACGGGACGGCGGTGGGCCGTTCCGACGGCGCATTCTGCGGTCGGCCGACAACTGAGCTGAAACACCTGCGTGTTCTCGAACTGCGGTATGCAACCATCCGAGCCCAAGCGCTCTCTCCGCGCGAAACGCTGACCTTCATCGGACAACTGCTGGGAGAAACATGAGCAGCCAGCTCAACTGGTTCAAGAGCAGCTACAGCAGCGGCAACGACGGCAACTCCTGCGTCGAACTCGCCCTCACCGCCCAGACCGTCCACGTCCGGGACTCCAAGGACACCACCGGCCCCAGGCTGACCTTCGCCCCGGACGCGTGGGCGTCCTTCGTATCGTTCGCGTCCGAAGGCTGAACGCAGTGACTGGTTCGCCTGCTACTCGATGAGCAGGCGGACCAGCTGACCGGCACACGATGGCGTGAACCTGCGTGGGTTCCGGCCTCGGGGCGGCCGATCGGCCGGAGTACCGGGCAGCCGAACGTTTCGTGGACCGGCTGGCCACAGACGGTCCCGCGCTGCCGTTCCGCCCTCGGCTGGTCCACTACGGAACTCGCCCGGCGTGCCAAGCTCTCCGAGGAGGACGTCGAGGCCATCGAGGAGAGCAGTGTCGAGCCCACGCTGGAGCTGATCGAACGACTGGCCACAGCTCTGGAAGCGGGAGCCCGCATCGACCCCCGCAGCAGTCCCGAGTTCCGGTTCGAGGGATACGCGGCCTGATCCGGCGCAACGACGGACCCCCGAGGCGGCCTGGGGCCGTCTCGGGGGTCACGGTGTGCGGGGCCCGGTGTCAGAGGCTGACGCCGTGGTTGCGCAGGAACGTCGCCGGGTTGACGGCGGAGCCGTAGTTCGGGGTGGTGCGGATCTCGAAGTGCAGGTGGGGACCGCTGGAGTTGCCGGTGCTGCCGGACGAGGCGATCTTCTGGCCGGTCTTCACGACCTGGCCGACCTTCACGTTCAGGGACGACAGGTGGGCGTACTGGGAGTACGTCTTGTTGCCGTGCTTGATCACGATGGCGTTGCCGTACGCGGGGCCGTCACCGGCGCCGTTGCCGCCGGCCTTCACGACCGTGCCGCCGTGCGCGGCGACGACCGGGGTACCGGTCGGGACCGCGTAGTCCTGGCCGGAGTGCTTGGAGGCCCACATGCCGCCGTTCTGCGCGAAGCTCGCGGACAGCTTGTAGCTCTTGACCGGGGAGACCCAGGACGCGGGGGACTTCTTGGCGGCCTCGGTCGCCTTCTTCACCGCGGAGGACTTCACGGCCTGCGTCTTCGCGGCCTCGGCCTGTGCGGCGGCCTGCGCCTGGACCGACGTGGCGGTGCCGGACGCGGCGGAGTTGCCGGAGGCGGCGACCGCGACCCCGGCTCCCAGGACGGCCGTGGAGCCCAGACCGGCTGCCATGACGGCGGCGCGGGTGCGGGTGACGGTCATACGGGGGAAACGGGACGTGACGCGCTCGAACATCGAAACCTCATGGGGGTGGGGACTTGGGGGACGCCATCGGCGGAACGGGGTCCGTGCCGTGATGGCTGTTCCTTGGTAACCGCCCCCGGCCAAATGCCGCAAAGGTGTGACCTACGACGAAACGTCGTACATAGGGCATGAGATGCACGTCTCTTGACGGAGCCCCCCAGAGGGGGCAAAACCCCCATTTCAAGCCGATCGATCAGGCTTGCGCCCTTTATGTCCGATTTCAAATCGGGCATTTCTTCACTATTCCGGGTAGTACACCCGTCGGGCCCTGTGGAGCATGTCACCGAGGGCCCTACGTGAATGTGGCGTGGGTCTCCGCATTCGGGGCCGCAGGAGCCGCACGGGCCGCAGGTGATGCAAGGCCCGTACTCACGTGCCGAACAGTTCCAGCGACAGCCAGAGGGCGACCGTGGACGCCACGAGCGCCGCCGGGACCGTCGCCAGCCCGAGCAGGGTGAAGCGCACGAGGCTCACCTCGTGGGCGTGGTGGTGCACGATGCGGCGCCACAGCAGGGTGGCGAGGGAACCCGCGTAGGTGAGGTTCGGGCCGATGTTCACGCCGAGCAGGACCGCGAGGACCACGCCGGGACCGGACGGCGCGGCCAGCGGGACCAGGGCGAGCACGGCGGGCAGATTGTTGATCAGGTTGGCCAGCAGGGCCGCCAGCGCCGCGACCGCCAGCAGGGACAGCAGCCCCGTGCCGTCGGGCAGGACCGCGTCCAGAGCGTCGCCCAGCCCCTGGTCCAGCACCGCCCGCACCACCACGCCCAGCGCCAGTACGAACGCCAGGAACGGCAGGTCCACGGCGCGCAGCAGCCGTACGACGCTGGTGCGGCGGCGGGTCAGGGCCCGTACCGCCATCACGCCCGCCCCCGCAGCCGCCGCCCACGCGGGGTCGATCCCGACGGCGGACGCCACCACGAACCCGGCGAGCGTCGCCCCCACCGTGACCAGCGCGAACAGCGGCACCTCCACCGGCCCGTCCGCCGTGTCCGGCGCGGTCGGCCCCGCCGTGAGGTCGGTGGCGAAGAAGCGGCGGAAGACGACGTACTCCACGGCGATCGCCGCCAGCCACGGCAGCAGCATCAGCAGCGCGAAGCGGGTGAAGGTCAGGCCGGTGGCGGTGAACGCGAGCAGGTTCGTCAGGTTCGACACCGGCAGCAGCAGGGACGCCGTGTTCGACAGGTGCGCGCCCGCGTACACGTGCGGGGCGGGGCGGGCGCCCATGCGGGTCGCGGTGGCGAACACGACCGGCGTCAGCAGCACCACCGTCGCGTCCAGGCTGAGCACCGCCGTGATCAGCGAGGCCAGCGCGAACACCGCGCCCAGCAGCCGGCGCGGGCGGTGCCGGGACCAGCGGGCCATCCAGGTCCCGCACGCGTGGAAGAGGCCCTCCTCGTCGCACAGCTTGGCCAGCACCAGGACGGCGGCGAGGAAACCGATCACCGGGCCGAGCCGCTCCGCCTCCTCCCGCACGGCGTCCGTGGTGATCGCGCCCGTCGCGACCACCACCCCGGCGGCGGGCACCGCGAACGCCGCCTCCGGCCAGCGGAAGGGACGGACGACGGCACACACCAGCACCACGGCCAGCGCGGCGACGGAGAGCGATTCGAGCAGCACAGTGCTGATCATCCACGCGGTGGGCGGCGTCCCGGACACCGCGTCCCCGTGGTGTCGCGGAGCGGTACCTTCGACCTCACGCAGATCAGGGCCCGATGAGGAGAGTCAACGTGAGCAAGTTCGTGCGGCCCGCCGCCGAGGGTGCCGACCCGTTCGGTACGGCGCGTCTGCGGCGCGGGGTCCTGGACGCCTGGGCCACCAGTCCCGCCCGGTTCCGCGAGGACGCCAACGCCGAGGAGGACCTCGTCCTCGGCGGCTACCGGGACCGGCTCGTCGTCGAGCTCGCGCAGAACGCCGCCGACGCCGCCGCCCGGGCCGGCGTGCCCGGCCGCCTCCGGCTCACCCTCCGCGACGGGGTCCTCGTCGCCGCGAACACCGGCGCCCCCCTGGACGCGGCCGGCGTCGAGTCGCTGTCCACGCTGCGCGCCTCCGCCAAGCGGGACGCCCCCGACCGGGCCGTCGGACGGTTCGGCGTCGGCTTCGCCGCCGTGCTCGCCGTCACCGACGAGCCCGCCGTCGTCGGCCGGCACGGCGGGGTGCGCTGGTCGCTCGCCGAGGCGCGGGACCTCGCGCGGGACACCGCCCGGCACAGCCCCGGCCTCGGCGACGAGATCCGCCGCCGCGACGGGCACGTACCGCTGCTGCGGCTGCCCTTCGCCGCCGAGGGCACCGCGCCCGACCCGTACGACACGGCCGTCATCCTGCCGCTGCGCGACACCGCGGCCGCCGACCTCGCCGAGCGGCTGCTGCACGCCGTGGACGACGCGCTGCTGCTCGCCCTGCCCGGCCTGGAGGAGGTCGTCGTCGAGACCGGCGACGACACGCCACGCACGCTGAGCCGGAGCACCGACGGCGACCTGACCGTGGTCACCGACTCCCGCGACGGCGTCACCCGCTGGCGCACCGCCGCCGCGCACGGCGCCCTCACCCCCGAGCTGCTCGCCGACCGCCCCGTCGAGGAGCGGCTGCGCCCGCACTGGTCGGTCACCTGGGCCGTCCCCGTCGGCCCCGACGGCGGCCCCGCCCGGCCGCGCACCGCCCCCGTCGTGCACGCGCCCACCCCCAGCGACGAGCCGCTCGGCGTCCCCGCCCTGCTCATCGCCTCCCTGCCGCTGGACTCCACCCGCCGGCACGCCGCGCCAGGACCGCTCACCGACTTCCTCGTGCAGCGCGCCGCCGACGCCTACGCCGGGCTCCTCGCCGACTGGCGTCCGGTGACCGCCGGCGCCATCGACCTCGTGCCCGGCCCGCTCGGGAAGGGCGAGCTGGACGGCGCCCTGCGCGCGGCGATCCTGGAGCGGCTGCCGCGCACCGCCTTCCTGCCGCCCGCCGCCGCGCCCGTGGCCGACGACGACTCCGGGCTGCCCGAGGCGCTGCGTCCGCGCGACGCCGAAGTCGTCGAGGGCGCGGGCGCCGACACCGTACGGGTGCTGGCGGAGGTCCTGCCCACGCTGCTGCCCACCGGTCTGGAACGGCGCGCCGAGCTGCGCACCCTCGGGGTCGCGCGGGTGCCGCTGACCGACGCGGTCGACCGGCTCGCGGGTCTGGAGAAGTCCCCCGACTGGTGGCGGCGGCTCTACGACAGCCTCGCCGGCGTCGACCCCGACCGGCTCAGCGGACTTCCCGTGCCGCTCGCTGGGGGTACCTCCCAGGCTTTCGGCTCTGGGGGAGGGCGCACGACGATCGGCCCCCGGCAGGTGCTGCTGCCCACCCCGGACGCGACCCTCGACGCCGAGCTGCTCGCCCGGCTCGGCCTGAAGGTCGCCCACCCGGACGCCGCGCACCCGCTCCTGGAGAAGCTGGGCGCGCTGCCCGCGACCCCGCGCGCCGTGCTCACCACCCCGCAGGTCCGGGCCGCCGTCGCCGCGTCCCTCGACGACGAGGGCGGGGTGAACTGGGAGGAGGACACCCTCGACGCCGACGAACTCGTGGAGGTCGTCCTGACGCTGGTGCGGGACGCGGGCCTGGAGCCCGGCGACGAGCCCTGGCTGGGCGCGCTCGCCCTGCCCGACGAGGACGGCGAACTCTCCCCGGCCTGCGAACTCGTCCACCCCGACGGTCCCTTCGCCCGGGTCATGCGCGAGGGCGAGCTGGCCGCCGTGGACGCGGACCTGGCCGGGAAGTGGGGCGAGCAGCCGCTGGCCGCGTGCGGAGTGCTCGTCGACTTCGCTCTGGTGCGGGCCACCGACGTCGTCCTCGACCCGGACGAGCTGGAGCCGCGCGAGAGCGACTACGCCGAGCCGGACGACCCCGGGCTGCTGGACGCCGTCGACGTGTGGGCCGAAGACATCCTCGACCGCTTCCCCGACGCGCCCGTCCCGCCCGTCGCCACCGAGATCGTCGCCGTGCGCGACCTGGACCTGGTGGACGACGACCGCTGGCCGCAGGCGCTCGCGCTGCTCTCCCGGCCCCCGCTGCGGGACGCGCTGGTCGAGCCGGTGCGGATCCTGCTGCACGACGGCACCCACGAGACCGTACGGCCGTACACCGCCTGGTGGCTGCGCGGCCACCCCGTGCTCGGCGGGCGCCGCCCGGCCGGACTGCGCGCGGCGGGCGGCGACCCGCTGCTGCGCGGCCTGTACGACGAGGCCGACGCGACCGGCTTCGACGACGAGCAGGTGCTGCGCGCGCTGGGCGTGCGCACGTCGGTCGCCGCGCTGCTGGACGAGCCGGGCGGCGCGGCCGAACTGCTGGAACGCCTCGCCGACCCGGACCGGCCGGTCACGGCGGCGCAGCTGCACGGGCTGTACGGGGCGCTGGCGGAGCTGGACCCCGAGCAGGTGACCCTGCCGGACGAGCTGCGCGCGGTCGTCGACGGGCGGGTGGAGGTGGTGGACGCCTCCGAGGCGGTGGTCGTCGACTCGCCCGACCTGCTGCCGTTCACCTCCGGCGTCCCCCTGCTCCCGGTCCGCCCGGCGCGCGCCGCGGACCTGGCGGAGCTGTTCCAGGTACGCCGCCTCAGCGAGTCCGTCACCGGCCGGGTGGACTCCGAGGGCACGGAGCACGAGGTGCCGGAGCCGGTACGGGTCCTGCTGGGCCCGCGGACCCCGGAGTCCTACGTCGAGCACGAGGAACTCGTCGTGGACGGGGTGGAGATCGACTGGCGCCTCACCGACGACGCGGTGCTGCACGCGTCCACCCTGGAGGGGGTGGCCGCGGGCCTCGCCTGGGCGGCGGGGCAGTGGCCGCGACGGTTCGAGGTGGCGGCGCTGCTGGAGGATCCGTCGCGGACGGAGGAACTGGCTCGGGACCGCTGGTTCGACTGACCCGGAGGGGCTGGGACCAGCCCCTCCGGCGTTCGAGGAGCGGGGTCCGGGGCGGAGCGCCGGGACGGGACGGATCAGGGGTCCGTGGGGGTCGCCCCCGACCCCTCGTACTCCAACTGCTCCAGCTCCCGCGCCAGCGTCTCCGCGTCGTACGGCCCCGTGTGCCGGCGGTTGCCGATGAAGAACGTCGGGGCGCCCTGGACGCCGCTCGCCTCCGCGCTGCGCGCGTCGCGGCGGACCCGTTCCGCCACCCAGTCGGACTCGAGGTCCTTCAGGAACTTCTCCATGTCGAGGCCCAGGTCGATCGCGTAGACGACGGTGTCCTCGAACTCCATCTCGTCCTGGTGCTGGTAGAGCAGGTCGTGCATCTCCCAGAAGCGGCCCTGGGCGTCCGCGGCGACCGCCGCCCGCGCGGCCAGCTCGGCGTGCGGGTGGACGTCGGGCAGCGGGAGGTGCCGGAAGACGTAGCGGAACCGGTCGCCGAAGCGGTTGCGCAGCTCCTTGGTGACGCCGGTGGCGCGGGCGCAGAAGGGACACTCGAAGTCGCCGTACTCCACCAGCGTCAGCGGCGCGTCGACCGGGCCGAGGATGTGGTCCGTATCCGGGTCGACCAGCCGGTCCAGATAGCGCGGCAGGTCCGCGTCCGTCTTGCCGCCGAGCATCGTGGAGAGGCGGAACGCCAGCCAGCCCACGAGGGTGGCGATCACCGCCGCGAGCAGCACGCCGACGGTCGCCCGGGCGAGCAGGTCCGGTGCGTCGTCGAAGGCGAGGCCCACGATCAGCAGGGAGACGGTGAACCCGATGCCGGACAGGGCCGCGCCGCCCAGCACATGGCCCTGACCCACCCCGGGGGGCAGCTCGCCCAGACCGAAGCGGGTGCCGAGCCGCGCCCCGCCCCAGATGCCGATGAGCTTGCCGGCGACCAGACCGACGACCACGGCCCAGGTGAGGGCGGAGCCCAGCGCGTCGGTGAGGACGCCGTCGCGCAGGTCCACGCCAGCGTTGGCCAGGGCGAACACCGGCACGACGACATAGCTGGACCAGGGGTGCAGATACATCTGGAGGCGTTCGTTGACCGAGACGGCCTTCTGGAGTCCCTTGCGCGCGGTCCTGCCCACGTCCGCGCGGGGCGACTGCCGGAAGGCCCGGAACAGCCGCGTCGCCTGCTCGACGCCCTCACGGGACGGCTCGCGCGCGGGGATGAGCAGTCCGCCGAGCATGCCGGCGATGGACGCGTGCAGCCCGGCGTTCAGCGTCAGGTACCACATCACCAGCACGATCAGCACGTACGGGACGGCCCGCCACACGTCGAACCGGGACAGCGACGACAGGATCGCGCCCAGCAGCAGCGCGGCGATGAGTTCCGGCAGCTGGATCGACCCGGAGTAGACGACGCCGATGACGGTGACCGCGACGATGTCGTCGATGACGGTGATGGCCAGCAGGAAGATCCGCAGCTGGGTGACGAAGCGGGGGCCGACCACGGCGAGCGCGCCCAGCAGGAACGCCGTGTCGGTGCCGATGACGATGCCCCAGCCGTTGGCTGCCTCCGTGCCGGGCGCGATCAGCAGGTAGAACAGCACCGGAACGAGCATGCCGCCGACGCCCGCGAGGCCCGGGATCATGATGCGGCGGCGGTCGTTCAGCGAGCCGACGGACAGCTCGTAGCGGACCTCCAGGCCGATGACGAAGAAGAACAGCGCCATCAGCCCGTCGTTGACCCAGTGCCCCAGGTCCATCGCCAGCTCCGCGTCGCCCACCGAGACGGACGCCTCGGTGTGCCACAGCGAGAAGTACGACTCGGACCAGGGGGAGTTCGCCCAGACCAGGGCGATCGCCACCGCGAGCAGCATCAGCCCGGAGCTGCCCGCCTCCGTGGCCAGGAACCGGCGCACCGGCGCGGCCAGCTGGGCCGCGAGCTCACCCCTGCTCGACCGTGTCTGCGACTCGTCGGACTTCTTCCGGGGCAGCAGCTTCATGAGGTCTTCCGTCTCCGATCACCTGCGCGGCAGACTCCATGGTCACCCACATACCGGGCATAACGCCTGAGCGCCGGAGTCGCTCCTCCAGCAAATCTCCACGAATCGCCCCAGTAATCACACACGTGGCGTACGTCATGAAAGGGGACGGGCCGCCGGGACGCGGAAAACGCGCCGGCTCAGACCGGGAACCTGCGGTCCACCCAGCGCCAGAGGAACTCCAGGACCGCCGCCGTGACCGCCGCGATGCCGACCGCCACCCAGGGCATCGTCATGCCGACCAGGCGCAGCGCGAAGAAGTCCTGCAGCCACGGGACCGCCAGGACCACGAGGAACGCGCCGGCCATGGCGGCGACCAGGGCGACGCGCCACCAGGTGTACGGGCGGGCGATGATCGCCAGGACCCAGATGGAGATCAGGAACAGCGTCAGCGTCGCCACGCTGGTCTCCGCGCCCAGCGCGCCCGCTCCGCTGTAGTGGCTGCGCGCAAGGAGGTACGTGGCGAAGGTGGCCAGCGCCGCCAGCACCCCGCCCGGGACGGCGTACCGCATGACCCGGCGGACGAAGTGCGGTTTCGCCCGCTCCTTGTTGGGGGCGAGGGCGAGGAAGAAGGCGGGGACGCCGATGGTCAGCGTGGACAGCAGGGTCAGGTGACGCGGCAGGAACGGGTACTCCACCTGCGTCGCCACCACCAGCACCGCGAGCAGCACCGAGTACACCGTCTTCACCAGGAACAGCGTGGCGACCCGCGTGATGTTGCCGATCACCCGCCGGCCCTCGGCCACCACCGACGGCAGCGTGGCGAAGCTGTTGTTCAGCAGCACGATCTGCGCGACCGCCCGGGTGGCCTCCGAGCCGGAGCCCATCGCCACGCCGATGTCCGCGTCCTTCAGCGCCAGCACGTCGTTCACGCCGTCACCGGTCATCGCGACCGTGTGGCCCTTCGACTGGAGCGCGCCCACCATGGTCCGCTTCTGCTGGGGCGTGACCCGCCCGAAGACCGTGCCGGCCTCCAGCTCGTCGGCCATGGCCTCCGGCTCCTCGGGCAGCCGGCGCGCGTCCACCGTCGTGCCGGACAGGCCGAGCTTGCCGGCGACCGCCCCGACCGACACCGCGTTGTCGCCGGAGATCACCTTCGCGCTGACGTCCTGCTCCTCGAAGTAGCGCAGGGTGTCGGCGGCGTCGGGCCGCAGCCGCTGCTCCAGCACCACCAGCGCCACCGCCCGTACGCCGTCCACGGCGGCCGGGTCGGCCAGGTCACCGGCGTTCACCCCGTCGCGGGCGCGGGCCAGCAGCAGCACCCGCAGGCCCTCGTGGTTCATCCGCTCGGTCTCGGCCAGCGCCGGGTCGTCGTGGGGGAGGAGCACGTCCGGGGCGCCCAGCAGCCAGGTGACGAGCCGCCCGTCGCCCTCGTCGAGGGTCGCGCCGCTGTACTTGCGGGCGGAGGAGAAGGGCAGCGTGTCGGTGAGCCGCCACTCGGTGGTGTCCGGATACGCGTCGATGATCGCCTTCAGGGAGGCGTTCGGCCGCGGGTCCGCCGAGCCCAGCTCACCCAGCACCTTCCGTACGTACGTCTCGCCGGCGTCGCCCAGCACCCGCAGTTCGGTGACGTCCATGCCGCCCTCGGTGAGCGTGCCGGTCTTGTCCAGGCACACCGTGTCCACGCGGGCGAGGCCCTCGATCGCGGGCAGCTCCTGCACCAGGCACTGCTTGCGGCCCAGCCGGATCACACCGATCGCGAAGGCGACCGAGGTGAGCAGCACCAGCCCTTCGGGCACCATCGGCACGATCCCGCCGACCGTGCGGGCGATCGAACCCTTCAGCTCGTTGTCCTTGACCACCAGCTGGCTGATGATCAGGCCGATCGCGGTCGGCACCATCATCCACGTGACGTACTTGAGGATCGTGGAGATGCCGCTGCGCAGCTCGGAGTGGACCAGGGTGAAGCGGGACGCCTCCTCGGCGAGCTGCGCCGCGTAGGCCTCGCGGCCCACCCGGGTCGCCTGGAAGGAGCCGCCGCCCGCGACGACGAAGCTGCCGGACATCACCTGGTCGCCGGGCTGCTTCACCACCGGGTCGGCCTCACCGGTGAGCAGCGACTCGTCGATCTCCAGGCCGTCCGCCTCGGCGACCACCCCGTCGACGACGACCTTGTCCCCCGGTCCGATCTCGATGAGGTCGTCCAGCACGATCTCGGAGGTGCCGATCTCCACGGCTGTTCCGTCCCGGCGCACCGTGGGCCGCGCCTCGCCGATCAGCGCGAGCGAGTCGAGCGTCTTCTTCGCCCGCCACTCCTGGATGATCCCGATGCCGGTGTTGGCGAGGATGACGTAGCCGAACAGGCTGTCCTGGAACGGGGCGACGATCAGCATGATCACCCAGAGCACGCCGATGATCGCGTTGAACCGGGTGAAGACGTTCGCGCGGACGATCTCCGTGACGGACCGGCTGCTGCGCACGGGGATGTCGTTGACCTGCCCGCGCGCCACCCGCTCGGCCACTTCCGCCGAGGTCAGACCGGTCGCCGGCGACGTGGCCGTGGCGGGCCGGACGGCATCGGTCCGGTCGTCCGCATCGAGATGCGTCATGCAGTCGACAGTACGTGCGGATCCGGTGCTTCACCCGCTGGAGCGGGGAAGATCCGACCAGGGGACGACGGCCGTCCCGCCGGGGTCCTACCGCGGAGGTAGTTCCCCCAACTTCCGCCTCAGGGCGCTGGGTTGGCGTGATTCAGTCGGTGTGTGCCGCCGAGGCGCGGCCCGCCTCCGCGCCGGTCTCCTCGGCCTGCGCCCGCTTGATCGCGGCGTCGCGCCTGCGGACGTACCAGATGCCGATGAGTCCGAGACCGCCGCCGGCCAGGCAGGTCCACACCCACCAGGTGTGCCCGTGCTCGTCGAACCAGCCGTAGAACGGCAGCTGCACCAGGAAGAGGACGAACCAGACGATCGTGCCGCCGGTGATGGTGGCGACCACGGGGCCCTCCAGGGGCTCCGGCGCCTCGTGCTTGGGGGTCCACTTCGCCATGCGGACAGCTTACGAGGAGCGCCGACGGCGTGGCGCCCCGCACCGGACGGTCCCGGCGGTGGAGCGGGAATCACACCGGCCACCGGCGGTCTACGCGCGGAGATGGTGTCGACGGCGTTATATGTTCATACTGAATCCGTTTGCCTCTGACCGCTTTTATTCGTAGAAAACACCAAAGGCTCGGCTCCGGGGGGAGCCCGCCGGTGATGAGGTCCCTGCACATGTCCACGTCGGCCCCCGCCAAGGCCCCCACCCCCGAGCAGCCGGGGTCCGGTGCCGCGAACGGCGCCCTCGACCGCTACTTCCGGATCTCCGAGCGGGGCAGCACGCTCCCGCGTGAGATCCGGGGCGGTTTCGCCACCTTCTTCGCGATGGCCTACATCATCGTGCTGAACCCGATCATCCTGGGCAGCGCGAAGGACGTGTACGGCAACCAGCTGGACAACGGCCAGCTGGTCACCGCGACCGCTCTGACCGCCGCGTTCACCACGCTGCTCATGGGCGTCATCGGCAACGTCCCGATCGCCCTGGCCGCCGGCCTCGGCGTGAACTCGGTGGTCGCGCTCCAGCTCGCGCCCCGCATGTCCTGGCCGGACGCCATGGGCATGGTGGTGCTGGCCGGTTTCGTGGTGATGCTCCTGGTCGCCACCGGCCTGCGCGAGCGCGTGATGAACGCCGTGCCCTACGGGCTGCGCAAGGCCATCGCCATCGGTATCGGCCTGTTCATCATGCTGATCGGGCTCGTCGACTCGGGCTTCGTCTCCCGCATCCCGGACGCCGCGCAGACCACCGTGCCGCTCCAGCTCGGCGCCGACGGCCACCTCAACGGCTGGCCGGTGCTGGTCTTCGTGCTCGGCGCGCTGCTCACCCTGGCGCTGATCGTGCGCAAGGTGCCCGGCGCGATCCTCATCTCGATCGTCGTGATGACCGTCGTCGCCGTCGCGATCAACGCCGTCGCCGACGTGCCCTCCTGGGGCCTGACCTCGCCCGAGTGGCCCGGCAACCCGGTCGCGACCCCCGACTTCGGCCTGATCGGCCAGGTCAGCCTGTTCGGCGGATTCTCCAAGGTCGGCGTGCTGACCGGCGTGCTGTTCGTCTTCACCGTGCTGCTGTCGTGCTTCTTCGACGCGATGGGCACGATCATGGGCGTCTCCGACGAGGCCAAGCTCACCGACGGCGAGGGCCAGATGCCCGGCATCAACAAGGTGCTGTTCATCGACGGCGTCGCGGTCGCGGCGGGCGGCGCCAGCTCCGCCTCCGCCACCACCGCGTTCGTGGAGTCCACCGCCGGCGTCGGCGAGGGCGCGCGCACCGGCTTCGCCAACGTCGTCACCGGCGGTCTGTTCGCCGTGGCGCTGTTCCTCACGCCGGTCGCCACCATGGTCCCGTCCCAGGCGGCCACCCCGGCGCTGCTCGCGGTGGGCTTCCTGATCCTGGCCAACGGGATCCGGGAGATCGACTGGGCGGACCACACCATCGCGATCCCGGCCTTCGTCACGATGGTGATGATGCCGTTCACCTACTCGATCACCAACGGCATCGGGATGGGCTTCCTCACCTTCGTGGCGCTGCGCCTCGCGGCGGGCCGCGGCAAGGAGGTCCCGGCGGCGCTGTACGTGGTGGCGGCGGTCTTCGCCTTCTACTACCTGATGCCGGCGCTGGGTCTGACCTGATCCCCGCCGGAGGAGCGCGGGATCAGGTGACCCCGTAGAACTTCTCCGTCTCCTCGACGGCGGTGCGGAACCGCTGGTCGAAGTCATCGCGCATGAGCGTCCGGACGACATAGTCCTGGACGCTCATGCCGCGTTTGGCGGCATGGTCGCGGAGCCGTTCGAGCAGTTCGTGGTCTATCCGCAGGCTGAGCACGTCGGTCCCCATGGACACGAGAGTCGCCGCACCTCACGGTGCGGCGCGTGGCATTTCGTGCATCGATCACTCATATGGGTGATCTCGGCCGGGGGCTGTCTTGATGTCGTTCACCGGTCGGTGCCCCGTCGGGGGCGGCCCCTGGGGCGGGAGTGGCGCGACTCACGGGCGGGGCGCGCCCTACCGGGTGGTCCTTAGCGAAGGTAATGAGTTACGCTAAGCATCATGCCGGACCTCAGCCATGGCGACGACGCCGCCGCCGTGAACGCCCTCCGCTCCGCCGTGATGCGGCTGTCCCGCCGCCTCAAGCACCAGCGGGTCGACGAATCGCTCAGCCCCACCGAGATGTCGGTGCTCGGCACCCTGGCCCGCTGCGGCAGCGCCACCCCGGGCGAGCTCGCCCGCAAGGAACACGTCCAGCCGCCGTCGATGACCCGCATCGTGGCGCTGCTGGAGGCCAAGGGCCTCGTCAGGCTGGAGCCGCACCCCGACGACCGGCGTCAGAAGGTCGTCACCCAGACCGAGCGGGCCGAGGCGATGCTCGAGGAGAGCCGGCGCAAGCGCAACGCGTTCCTCGCCACGCTGGTCGAGGAGCTCGACGAGGACGAGTGGGCGACCCTGCGCGCCGCCGCCCCCGTGCTGGAGAAGCTGGCGCACATCTGAACCACCCCCGGCAGCCACAGGAGGCGAACCTTTTGAGTACGGGATCCGGAGCAGCTTCCGCCCCCGCACCTGACCCCTACGACACCAAGTCCGCCCTCGACGCCCCCGCCCGCAAGAACTCCATGTTCTCCTCGCTGAGGATCAGGAACTACCGCCTGTTCTTCCTCGGCCAGGTCGTCTCCAACATCGGCACCTGGATGCAGCGCATCGCCCAGGACTGGCTGGTGCTCAGCCTCACCGGCTCCTCGGCCGCCGTCGGCATCACCACGGCGCTGCAGTTCCTGCCGATGCTGCTGTTCGGCCTGTACGGCGGTGTCCTCGTCGACCGGCTGCGCAAGCGGCCCACCCTGATGGTCACCCAGTCCGCGATGGCGTTCACGTCGATCGCGCTGGCCGTCCTCACCCTGACCGGCCTCGTCGAGGTGTGGCACATCTACGTCGCCGCCCTCGCCCTCGGCTTCGCGACCGTCGTCGACAACCCCGCCCGCCAGTCGTTCGTGTCCGAGCTGGTCGGCCCCGGGCAGCTGCAGAACGCGGTCAGCCTGAACTCCGCGAACTTCCAGTCCGCCCGGCTGGTCGGTCCCGCCGTCGCGGGCCTGCTGATCACCGGTGTCGGCACCGGATGGGCGTTCCTGCTGAACGGCCTGTCCTTCGTCGCGCCGCTGACCGGCCTGATGCTGATGCGCACCCGTGAGCTGCACCCCGTGGAGCGCGCCCCGCGCGGCAAGGGACAGCTCCGTGAGGGCCTGCGCTACGTGGCGGGACGGCCCGACCTGCTCTGGCCGATCGTGCTGGTCGGCTTCATGGGCACGTTCGCCTTCAACTTCCCGGTGTACCTGTCGGCCTTCGCCGACGACGTGTTCCACGGGGACGCGGGCGTCTACAGCATGTTCAACACGCTGATGGCGGTCGGCTCCGTCTCCGGCGCCCTGCTCGCCGCCCGGCGCGGCACGGCCCGGCTGCGGCTGCTGATCGTGGCCGCGCTGGCCTTCGGCGCGCTGGAGATCCTCGCCGCCGCGTCGCCCGAGCTGTGGATGTTCGCGCTGATCATGGTGCCGCTGGGCCTGGTGTCGATGACGGTCAACGTCACCACCAACACCAGCCTGCAGATGTCCACCGACCCGTCGGTGCGGGGCCGCGTGATGGCCCTGTACATGATGGTGTTCCTCGGCGGCGCCCCCGTCGGCGCGCCCATCGTCGGCTGGGTCACCGACACCTACGGCGCCCGCGTCGGCTTCGCGGCCGGCGGCGCGATCGCGATGACCGCGGCGGCCGTGATCGGGCTGATCCTGGCCCGCGCGGGCGGCCTGCGCCTGGCGGTCGGCTGGCACCGCGGCCACCCCAGCGTCCGCTTCGTCCCGCGCGACCGCGTGAAGGCCCTGGCCCCGGCGGCGTGAGCCGCCGGGCGGGGCCGCCCGGCCCGTCAGTCCCCGGGGAACTCGTCGGTCCTGAGCACCAGCCCGACGGGCGTCCCGGTCAGATCGATCTCCTCCCCGAAGGGGAAGCCGACGACCGCGTGGTAGACGCCGTCCTTGGAGAGCGTGTGCAGCTGCCACTCGGCGGTGTACGGGTCGACGATCAGGTACGCCGACGCTCGATGCGTACAGCCGCGCAGTCCAACGATACGCACGGTGACCAGGGCACGCGGGACACTGGAGGCATGAGACTCTTCGCCGCCGTGCTGCCGCCCGAGGACGTGGTCCGGGCGCTGGACGTCGAAGTGGGCGCGCTGCGGACGCTGGACGGGGCCGGCGCGATGCGGTGGACCGAGCGGGCCGGGTGGCACTTCACGCTCGCGTTCTACGGCGAGGTGGAGGAGGACACCGTGCCCGAGCTGACCGCGCGGCTGGGACGGGCCGCGGCGCGGACCGAGCCGTTCCCGCTGGCGCTGTCCGGCGGCGGACGGTTCGGCCGCGGGCGCGCCCTGTGGACCGGGGCGGCGGGCGACGTGCACACCATGCGGCTGCTGGCCGAGCGCGCCGAGGCGGCCGGCCGCAAGGCAGGCGTCGGGATGGACGAGCACCGGCGCTACACGGCCCACCTGACCGTGGCGCGCAGCCGGGACGCCGTGGACGTACGGCCGTACCTCGCGGCGCTGGAGGACTTCCGCAGCCGCACCTGGACCGTGGAGGAGCTGGTGCTGGTCCGCAGCCACCTGCCCCGGTCGGGCGTCCCGGGCGAGCAGCCCCGTTACGAGGCGGTCGCCCGCCGGGCACTCGGCGCGGCCGGTTAGGCTCGACGGCGTGGACCCCAAGACTCGAAACCGGATCATGGCCGGTGCTCTCGTGCTGATGTTCGTCGTGGTGGCCTTGGCGGCGGCGCTCCCGATGTAGCGCCGCCGCCGGGCCGTCACGCCGCGTCCGTCGTCACCAGGCGAAGGCCTCCGGGGACGGGCCGGGGCCCGGGAAGATTTCGTCCAGCGAGGACAGCAGCTCCTCGCCCAGCTCCAGCTCCAGCGCGCGCAGCGCCGAGTCGAGCTGCTCGCGCGTGCGCGGGCCGACGATCGGGCCGGTCACGCCGGGACGGGTGAGCAGCCAGGCCAGCGCCGCCTCGCCCGGCTCCACGCCGTGCTTCTCCAGCAGGTCCTCGTACGCCTGGATCTGCTTGCGCGCCACCGGGTCGGCCAGGGTGTCCGCGGCCCGTCCGGAGGCGCGGCGGCCGCCCTCGGCCTCCTTCTTGATGACCCCGCCCAGGAGACCGCCGTGCAGCGGCGACCAGGGGATGACCCCGAGCCCGTAGTCCCGCGCGGCCGGGATGACCTCCATCTCGGCGCGCCGCTCGGCGAGGTTGTACAGGCACTGCTCGCTGACCAGCCCGATGGTCCCGCCGCGCCGGGCGGCGGTCTCGTTGGCCTGGGCGATCTTGTAGCCGGGGAAGTTCGACGAGCCGACGTAGAGGATCTTGCCCTGCTGGATCAGGACGTCGACCGCCTGCCAGATCTCGTCGAACGGGGTGGCCCGGTCGATGTGGTGGAACTGGTAGACGTCGATGTGGTCGGTCCCCAGGCGCTTCAGCGAGGCGTCGACCGCGCGCCGGATGTTCACCGCGGACAGCTTGTCGTGGTTGGGCCACGCCTCGCCGTCCGGGCCCATGTTGCCGTACACCTTCGTGGCGAGGACGACCTTGTCGCGGCGGCCGCCGCCCTGGGCGAACCAGCTGCCGATGATCTCCTCGGTACGGCCCTTGTTCTCACCCCAGCCGTAGACGTTGGCGGTGTCGAAGAAGTTGATGCCGGCGTCGAGCGCCGCGTCCATGATGGCGTGGCTGTCGGCCTCGTCGGTCTGCGGACCGAAGTTCATCGTCCCGAGGACGAGCCGGCTGACCTTGAGTCCTGTGCGTCCGAGCTGCGTGTACCTCATGGACGTCCAGCCAACGTGTTGGAGTGCGCTCCATGCAAGCCGTCCAGCGTCAGGGCGTCCGCCCGGGAGGGTCAGGACGGCTTGTACGGGCCGCCCAGCGACCACTCCTGCCACATCGCCTCGGCGAACGCCCCCGCGATCTTGTGCTCGCCGCTCTCGTTGGGGTGCGTGCCGTCGTAGGTGTCGACGTGGAAGTCGTACGTCGCGGGCGGCGGGACGAGCAGCAGCGGGGAGGCCGCGGTGTCCAGCTCGGCGACCGTCTCGGCCAGCAGCGTGTTGAAGCGGTCGACCTGTCCCGCGAAGGTCTCGTCCGCGTCCACCCGGATGTTGCGGACCACCGGCATCACCGCCATCCGCACCTTCGGGCGGGCCGCCCGCGCCTCGGCGACGAACGCCCGCACGTTGTCCGCGGTCTGCTCGGCGTTGGTGTAGAAGCCGAGGTCGATCAGGCCCAAAGACACCAGCAGCACGTCCGCGCGGCAGGAGCGCACCGCGTCGCCGATCAGCGGGGCCATGTGGCACCAGCCCTCGCCCCAGCCGGCCAGGTGCGCCCGCGGGAAGTCCGGGTCGGCGTACGCGTACGAGGTGGGCTCGTCCGTGGACGGGTCGTGCAGCGTCTCGCGCGGGCCGACCAGCGTGAAGGGGCCGCCGTACGCGGCGCACAGGTGCTGCCACAGGCGGTAGCGCCAGGTGTGTTCACCCGCGCTCCCGATCGTCATCGAGTCACCTACGGGCATGAACCTGAGCACCCGATCATCATGGTGGATCAGCGCGTCCGCCGCGATGTGAGCCCCGACACCCGCACCGGGCGGCCCGCGCTGATGGCAGGCTTGGCCCATGCGCAGACCCTTCGCCCTGCTCGCCGCGACCCTGCTGACGGCCGCGCTCGCCGTGCCCGCCTCCGCCGCCGACAACGACGACGGGAACGAGGGGTTCACCATCAACGACCCGCGCATCACCGAGTCCAGCGGGCTCGCCGCCTCCCGGCAGCACCCCGGCGTCTACTGGACCCACAACGACAGCGACGACGGCCCCTACCTCTACGCCGTCGACGGCAGCACCGGCGACACGGTCGCCCGCCTCACCCTCACCGGCATCGGCACGCCCCGGGACGTCGAGGCGATCTCCCTCGGCCCCGGCAACCGCCTCTTCGTCGCCGACACCGGCGACAACCTCGGCGGCACCTGGCCGTACGTGTGGATCTACGAACTCCCCGAGCCGAAGCGGCTCGAGGATGCGACCGTGCAGGCCACCCAGTACGTCGTGAAGTACGCCGACGGCCCGCGCGACGCCGAGGCGATGGTCGTCCACCCGAGGACGGGGCGGGTGTACCTCATCGACAAGCACGAGGACGGCGGGCACCTCTACGAGGGCCCGGCGAAGCTTTCGCCGAAGGGTGACAACGTCTTCCGGCCGATCGCCCCCGTCGAGCTCTGGACCACCGACGCCGCGCTCTCCCCCGACGGTCAGGACCTCGCGGTGCGCGGCTACTTCGGCGGTATCCACTACGCCTGGAACGGCGGGAAGCTGGAGCGTAAGGGGCGGCTGAGCGTGCCGCTCCAGGGACAGGGCGAGTCGGTGACCTACTCGGCGGACGGCTCCCGGCTGCTGTTCGGCAGCGAGGGGGAGCAGAGCGGGGTGGTGAGCCGTCCGGCTCCCGGCGCGGACGAGAGCGGCTCGAGCGGCGGCCCCGGCTCCCGCGCGGACGGCGGCGACAGCGCCTCGAAGGACGGGAAGGGCGACTCCGTGAAGGTCGGGGGAGCGGTGGTGGTCGCCGTGCTGGTCGCGGCCCTGTTCGGGCTGAGCAGGCGCCGGCGCAAGGGCTGAACCGGCGCCGTCAGCGCCCCTGTTCGGCCGCCCTCCGGGTGACGAACTCCTCCAGGCCGTCCAGGATGCGCTGGAGGCCGAACTCGAAGTGGTCGAAGCCGGAGCTGAAGGTGTCGTCCGAGAGCGCCGCCATGACGGGATAGCGGCCGCTGTTCATCGCCTTCTCCAGGGCGGGCCGCTGGGCCTCCCAGAACTCCGCGTCCGTCAGCCCGGAGCTGTGTTCGGCCTGCTCCTGGTACAGCTGCGTCCGGGCCGCCCCGACCACGTATCCGTCGATCATGATGATCGCCGACAGCAGCTCGGGGTCGGACAGGCCCATCGGCTTGATCCGGGAGAGCACCTTCTCCATGCCGTCCAGCGCGCTCGGGCCGAGGATCGGGCGGGACTGGTTGACCTCCAGCAGCCAGGGGTGGCGCCGGTAGAGGGCGAGGGTGGCCCGGCCCAGCGCCTCCAGGGCCGACCGCCAGCCGCCGTCGCCGAGGTCCGCGGGGTTCTCCGACGGGCGCTGCACCCGGTCCAGCATCAGGTCGAGCAGCTCGGCCTTGCCGGGCACGTAGCGGTACAGGGACATCGTGCCGGTGCCCAGCTCCGTGGCGATCCGGCGCATCGACAGCGCGCCGAGGCCGTCCCGGTCGGCGACCTCGATCGCCGCCTCCACGATCCGCTCCAGGGTCAGCCCCGGCTTCGGACCCCGGCTGGGCCGCTGCCCGGTGCCCCAGAGCAGGTCGAGGGTGCGCGCGATGTCGCCGCTGCCACTGGTCTCCGTACCGCTTCCGCCGCTGCTCATGCGGGCAGTCTAGATCCGCGCCAAAAAACTGGGTACGTCGTACGCGCAATCGGGTACGGTGTACCCGGTTTCTGGAAGGGGGACCCATGAAGGACGACGGGTACGCGGTGCGGGCCGAGGGGCTGGAGAAGCGCTACGGCGAGAAGCGCGCCCTGGACGGCTTCGACCTCGCCGTGCGGGCGGGCACGGTGCACGGACTGCTGGGACCGAACGGCGCGGGCAAGACCACCGCCGTGCGGATCCTGTCGACGCTGATCCGGCTCGACGGCGGGCGGGCGACCGTGGCCGGGCTGGACGTGGAGCGGCAGGCCCGCGAGGTGCGGGCGCGGATCGGGCTCACCGGGCAGTACGCGGCGGTGGACGAGGTGCTCACCGGGCGGCAGAACCTGGAGATGTTCGGCAGGCTGTTCCACCTCGGCGGACGGCGCGCCAAGGCGCGCGCGGCGGAGCTGCTGGAGCAGTTCGACCTGACCGACGCCGCCGACAAGGGGGTCGGCGACTACAGCGGCGGCATGAGGCGCCGGCTGGACCTGGCGGCGTCGATGATCCTGACGCCGGCCGTGCTGTTCCTGGACGAGCCGACGACGGGGCTCGACCCGCGCAGCCGGGGCGAAGTGTGGGACTCGGTGCGGGCGTTGGTGGCGGGCGGCACGACCGTGCTGCTGACCACCCAGTATCTGGAGGAGGCCGACCGGCTGGCCTCCCGCATCACCGTCATCGACCGGGGCCGGTCCATCGCCGACGACACCCCGGACGGGCTGAAGAACCGCGTCGGCGGCGACCGCGTCGAGGTCGTCGTGGCCGAACGGTCCGACATCCCGCGCGTGGTGAAGGTCGTCGCGCGGGTCTCCGACGGCGAACCCGAGTCGGACGAAACCGAGTTGCGGGTGCACGCGCCCGTGACCGACCGGGTGACCGCGCTGACGGACGTCGCGCGCACCCTCCAGGACGAGGGCGTACGGGTCGAGGACATCGGGCTGCGCAGGCCCAGCCTCGACGACGTGTTCCTGCGCCTGACCGGACACCGCACGGAGACGACGGAGAAGGAGGCGGCCGCATGAGCGCGCTCGACCTGACCGGACCGGCCGGGCACGGCCGCGTGTACTGGGCGCTCGCGGACTGCTGGAACGTCGTCCGCCGGGGCCTCACCCACTACCGGCGCCAACCGGTCAACATCGCCTGGCAGCTCGGCTTTCCGATCCTCTCCGTGCTGCTGTACGGCTACGTCTTCGGCAGCGCGATGCGGGTGCCGGGCGGCGGGGACTACAAGGACTTCCTGATGCCGGGCATGTTCGTGATGACCATGGCCTTCGGCTTCATCAACACCGCGACGGTCGTGGTGTACGACTCCACCAAGGGCGTCATCGACCGCTTCCGCTCGATGCCGATGGCGTCGTCGGCGGTGGTGGCCGGGCGCGGGGTGACCGATCTGATCGTCGCGTGCGCGGAGCTGGCCATCCTGATGTTGACGGCCCTCGTCATGGGCTGGCGCCCGGACGGCGGCTGGGGATTCCTCGCCGCGTTCGGACTGCTGCTGTGGCTGCGGTTCGCGCTGATCTGGCTGGGTGTCTGGCTGGGACTCCTCGTCCCCAACCCGGAGGCGGCGGGCGGCCTCTTCGCGCTGGCCTTCCCCCTGACGATGATCTCCAGCATCTTCGTCGCCCCCCAGCTCATGCCCGACTGGCTCGGCTGGGTGGCCGCCTGGAACCCGATCTCCTCCACGGCGGCGGCGACCCGCGAACTCTTCGGCACCCCGGTCGGCGGCGGCGACTCGTGGGTCGAACAGCACGCGCTGCTGATGGCGGGCGTCTGGCCGGTGATCCTCACGGCGGTCTTCCTGCCGCTGGCGGTACGGAGGTTCCGGCGTCTGAGCAGGTGAGACGTGAAGGGGCGCCTGGTGGGAACCACCGGGCGCCCCTTCCGCGTAAGCCGGGCTACAGCTGCTCGATCACGTAGTCGACGCACTTCGTCAGGGCCTCGACGTCCGACGGGTCGATCGCCGGGAACATCGCGACGCGGAGCTGGTTGCGGCCCAGCTTGCGGTACGGCTCGGTGTCGACGATGCCGTTGGCGCGCAGCACCTTGGCGACGGCGGCCGCGTCCACCTCGTCGGAGAAGTCGATCGTGCCGATGACGGCCGACCGCTTCGCCGGGTCCGTGACGAACGGGTTGGCGTACTTGATGTCCTCCGCCCAGCCGTACAGCGTGCGCGCGGAGGTCGCGGTGCGGCGGACCGCCCAGTCCAGGCCGCCCTGGCCGTTGATCCACTCCAGCTGCTGGTTCAGCAGGAACAGCGTCGACAGCGCCGGGGTGTTGTACGTCTGGTTCTTGCGGGAGTTGTCGATCGCCGTCGGCAGGGAGAAGAACTCCGGGACGTGCCGGCCGCTCGCGTGGATCCGCTCGGCGCGCTCGATCGCGGCCGGGGAGAACACGCCGATCCACAGGCCGCCCTCGGAGGCGAAGGACTTCTGCGGGGCGAAGTAGTAGACGTCCGTCTCGGCGATGTCGACCGGGAGGCCGCCCGCGCCGGAGGTGGCGTCCACCAGGACCAGGGCGCCCTCGTCGGCGCCGGCGACGCGCTTGATCGGCATGGCGACGCCGGTGGAGGTCTCGTTGTGCGTGAGGGCGTACACGTCCACGCCCGCCTCGGCGACCGCCTCCGGGTGCGTGCCCGGGTCGGCGGAAACGACGTCGGGGTCGGCCAGCCACGGGGCGAGCTTGGCGGCCTTGGCGAACTTGGAGCTGAACTCGCCGAAGCTGAGGTGCTGCGACTTGTTCTCGATCAGGCCGTGGGTCGCGATGTCCCAGAACGCGGTGGACCCGCCGTTGCCGAGGATCACCTCGTAGCCGTCGGGGAGCTGGAACAGCTCGCGGACGCCCTCGCGCACCTGGCCGACCAGGTTCTTCACCGGGGCCTGGCGGTGGGAGGTGCCCAGCAGGGACGTGCCGGTCGCGGCCAGCGCGTCCAGCGCTTCCGTCCGCACCTTGGAGGGACCCGCACCGAAACGACCGTCGGCGGGCTTGATGTCAGCAGGAATCCGGATCTCAGCCACGACCGGAGCCTAGCGGCTGGGGGAAACACGGGCGCAACATCGTCCGTCCGCTGAGACGCGCCGCTGAGACGCGTCACCGGTACGGGTGGCGGGCGGTCCGGGGGGAGGGCCGTCCGCCACCCGCGTCACTCACCCGCCGAGCGTCACCGGCAGCTCGTACAGGTCGTTCTGGGTCACCACCGGCTTGTTGCGCAGCTCACCCGCCGGCACCGCCAGGTCCAGCTTCGGGAAGCGGGCGTACAGGGCCGGGAGGGCGACGCCCGCCTCCAGGCGGGACAGCGCCGCGCCGGGGCAGACGTGCGGGCCGTGCCCGAAGGAGATGTGCCGGTTCGCGCTCTCCCGGGTGATGTCGAAGTCGCCCGCCGTCGGCCCGTGCGCCCGCTCGTCCCGCCCGATCGCCGCGTACGACACGATCAGCGCGTCCCCGGCGGGCAGCACCTTGTCCCCGACGGGCACGTCCTCGGTGGCGAACCGGATCAGCACGTGCGAGGTCGGCGTGGACCAGCGCAGCGTCTCCTCGACCACCGCCGACCAGTCCGTCTTCCCGGACAGCACCAGCTCGCGCTGGTCCGGGTGGGTGGAGAGGTTGACCACCGCGTTGACGATGAGGGAGATCGTGGTCTCGTGCCCGGCCGCCACCATCAGCTGGAGCGTCGCGACGATCTCCTCGTCGGTGAGCCGGTCCCCGTTCTCCGACGCCTGGATCAGCGCCGACGTCAGGTCGTCGCCCGGGTTCTCCCGCTTGGACGCCACCGTCTCGGTCATGATCCCGGCCAGCTCGGTGAGCGTCGCGAGGACCTCCTCCGGCGGCGTCTGCGTGGAGAAGAACTTCTCGAACAGCTCCTTCAGCCGCGGCAGCCGCTCCTCCGCCAGCCCCATCAGGTCGGCGATCACGTACATCGGCAGCGGGTAGGCGAACACCGCCTTCAGGTCGACGCTGTCACCGGGCTGCGCCGCCACCTGGTCCAGCAGGGACTCCGTCAGCTCCGTGATCCGCTCCCGCATCCGCTCCACCCGTCTCGGGGTGAGCGCCTGGGCGACCAGCGTGCGCAGTCTGCGGTGGTCGGCGCCGTCCACGGTGAGCATGGAGCGCGGCGGGTTCGCCAGCCCGATCAGCGGCCAGTCCGGGGCTATCTCCCCGCGCTGCCAGGCGCCCCAGACGTTGATGTCCTTCACCAGCCGCGGGTCGGTCAGCAGCTTCTTCGCCTCGGCGTGGTGGGTCACCGCCCACACGGGCACGTCACCCGGCAGGGTCACGGCGGCCAGCGGCCCCGCGGCGCGCAGTGCGGCGCTCTCCGCGTCCAGGTCGGAGACGAACGGGTCGAGGGGGATGCGGGTCTGTTCCGTGTCGGTCGCGGTGAGGTCCGTACCAGCCGTCATGCGAGCGAGCCTCCAAGGGCGGGAGTGGGTGTGAAGGTGACCGGCAGCTCGGACAGACCGCGCAGCCAGGGCGACGGGCGGCGGGTCAGGGAGGAGGCAGGCGCGGCCAGGTCGATGTCCGGCAGCCGGTCCAGGACCACCTCGATGCCGGTCCGGGCGATCACCTCGGCGATCTCCTGCGCCGGGAACGGGCAGCGGTGCTCCCCGTGACCGAAGGAGAAGTGCGCGCTGTTGCCGCCGGTGAGCGAGCCGTCCGTGCGTACCTGCGGGTCCGAGTTGGCGCCCTGGAGGCCCAGCAGCACCATGTCGCCGGCCCGGATGCGGCGGCCGCCGAGCTGCGTGTCGCGCGACGTCCACCGCGCGGCCACGTTCTGCGTCGGCGTGTCCTCCCACAGCACCTCGTTCATCGCCTCGGCGATGCTGTTGCGGCCGCCGAACAGCGAGGCCGCGAACCGGGAGTCGGTGAGCATCAGGTGCAGCGAGTTGCCGATCCAGTCGGCGGTCGGCTGGTGCCCGGCCGCCATCATCACCATCAGGTCCTGGACGATCTCCTCGTCCGTGAAGCCCGAGGTGTCGGCGAGCATCCGGGAGGCCACGTCCTGGGCGGGCTCCTTGCGCCGCTCGGCCACCAGCTCCGTCATCGACGTGAACAGGTGCGTCTGCCCGGCGAGCGCCCGCTCCCGCCCGTCGATCATGTCGTTGAGCGCGGTGACCAGCGCGGGACCCTTGTCGTCGGGGAACCCGTACAGCCGGGCCAGCACCCGCACCGGCAGCAGCATCGCGAACTCGCCGATGATGTCCGCGGAGCCGCGCGGGCAGATGGCGTCGATCAGCTCGTCCGCGAACCGCTCGGAGTGGCCGCGCAGTTCGGTCGGGTCGACCGCCTCCAGCGCGTTCCCCAGCATCGCGGCCCGCTCCCGGTGCCGCTCGCCGACGGTGTAGAGGATGGACGGCTGACGGCGTCCGATCATCGGCAGCAACGGCCAGTCGTCGGGGATGTTCTCCCACTGGTTCCACAGCTCGGAGTCGCGGCTGAACAGCACCGGGTCGCCGGTGACCTGGTGCAGCTCGCGGTAGCCGAGGACCAGCCAGGCGGGGGCGTCGCCGTCGAGCACGACCGGCACCACACTGCCGTGCTCACGGCGCAGCTCGCGGTAGACGCGGGCCGGGTCGTCCTGCAGCAGGGGGCCGCTGAACGGGACGGCGTCGGGGACGGAGGCGGGACTCACACCAGCTCCTGACGGGGGGCTCGGGCCTGGTCGGCGTACAGCTCCTTGATGTGCTCCACCAGCGTGATCAGCACGATCTTGCTGGACTCACGGGACCGCGCGTCGCAGTTCACCAGCGGGACGTGCGGGTCCAGGTCGAGCGCCTCACGGATCTGCTGCGGGGTGAACGTGGGCCCGCCGAAGTCGTTGCAGGCCACGATGAACGGCGTGCCGTGCCGCTCCAGCCGGTCGATGGCGTACCAGGAGTCGTCGATGCGCCGGGTGTCGACCAGCACGACCGCGCCGAGCGTGCCGGAGAACAGCCGGTCCCACAGGAACCAGAACCGCTCCTGCCCCGGCGCGCCGAACAGGTACAGCACGTTGCGCTCGTCCAGCGTGATGCGGCCGAAGTCGAAGGCGACGGTGGTCGCGGTCTTGCCGCTCACCCCGCTGAGGTCGTCGACGCCCTCGCCGGCCTGGGTCATCGTCTCCTCGGTGTTGAGGGGACGGATCTCGCTGACGGAGCGGACCATCGTCGTCTTGCCGGCGCCGAAGCCGCCCACGACCACGATCTTCAGGCCGTTGTCGGCCGACGCGCCCAGCGGGGTGCGCGTCTCGGACGCCACGGGCGTCTCAGAGGTTGCGGAGTCCAACGAGCACCTGCTCCAGGATGTCGGGGTCGGGTACGGCGGCCTTGCGGGGGTGACGGGCGCTGACCCGGCCCGCCGCGAGGAGGTCGGACAGCAGGATCCGGGTGATGCTCACCGGCAGCCTCAGCTCGGCCGCGATCTCCACGACCGCCGTGGGCCGTTCGGTGAGGCGCAGGATCGCCGCGTGCTCCGACTGCATGCCGGGCACCGGGTCGCACTCGGCGACGACCAGGGTCACCAGGTCGAAGGGGTTGTCGGGCCCGGACCGGCTGCGCCCCCCGGTGAGGGTGTACAGCCGGTCGGGCGCGTCGTCCCTGCCGGGCCGGCTCATGAGCTGCGCGGCTGCGCGGTCAGGTGCTCGCCGAGCTGCTCCACCAGCTCGCTCATGTTGTGCCCGACGAGCCCGGCGTCCGCGTCCTCGGTGGTGACGACGGCCAGGTGCGCGCCCTCGCCTGCCTCCACGATGAACAGCACACCGCCGTAGAACTCGGTCATCGCCGAGCGCACCCCGCCGGTGCCGTCGCCGAACTCGACGGACGCGCCGTGCGACAGCGACTGGATGCCGGCGGCGATGGCGGCGAGCTGGTCGGCCTGGTCGTTGGACAGCTCGGTCGTGCGGCACAGTTTCAGGCCGTCACGGGACAGCACGAGCGCGTGCCGCGCGCCCGGCGTGCGCTCCAACAGGCCCTCGATGAGCCAGGTGAGCTTCTCGTCCGCTGTGGTCGTGCCGGTCATGAGGTGGTGTCGCCTTCCGAAGTCACGGGGGTGGGCTGAGCTGTGGTCTCGGGGTCGGGGGTGGTGTCGCGGGCCGGGGTGAGGCCCGCGTCCGGGTCGGCCGTGTCGTCCGGGGTCGGAGTCCGTACGGCCTGGCGGAAGCTGCTGAAGCGCGCGGTGCGGGCGCGGGTCTCCTCGGCCGTGGGCGCGGGCCGGGACTCCGCGGCGCGGCCGGCTCCGCCCGCCCGGCGCTCCGCCTCGGCGAGGGTGCGGCCGCGGCGCCGGCGGGGCAGCACCAGGGGCGGGGCGCCGTCGTCCCCGGACGCGGACGCGTGGGCCGGCACCGGGTCGGCGTCCACGTCACCGCCGGAACGGGCGGCGGCGTAGGAGGGGGCGGGGAGGACGGCGGCGCGGGCGGGGGAGGCCGGGCGCTCCGTCTCCGGGGAGGCGGAGGAGGCGGTGGTGTCGCCGGTGGCGCCGTGGCGGGGCTCGGGTTCGGCGTCCCCGCGGGTCACGGAGCGGCGCTGGGGGAGGACCAGGGGCGCGGCATCGACGGCCGGTGCCTTGTCCTCGGCGGCCGGCGCCTCGTCCTCAACGGCGGACGACGTCCCGTCCTGCGCGGCGGTCGGCGTCCGGTCCTGCGAGGCGGACGGCGCCTCGTCCTCGGCGGCCGACGGCCGGCCGTCCTTCGTGACAGACCGCTCGGTGCCTCGGGCGCCGGAGGAGGCTTCCGGGGCGGAGGGCTCGGCGTCCGTCGGGGCGGACGGCCCCGCGCTGTTCGTGCCGGACGGCATCGCGGCCTTCGCGGCCTTCCCGGCGGACGACACCACGGCGCTCGCGGCGGACGCCTCCCGCTCCTTCTCGTCCGCGGCCTTCACCGTCGCAGTCAGGGTGCGGGCGGACGTCCCGTTCGCCGCCGGGGCCGTGACCGGCCGCAGGGGCGTCGCGTCCCCCGGTACGAGGATGTCCTGCGGCAGCAGCACCAGCACGCCCGTGCCGCCGCGCGCGGAGGGCCGGTACGACACCCGCAGCCCGTACCGCCGGGCCAGCCGGCCGACGACCGCGAGACCCAGCCGGGTGCCGGTGAGACCGCCCAGCTCGGTGGACTCGCCGGAGACGGCCCGCTCGGCGCGCCGCAACTGCGCCTCGCCCATCACCAGACCGCTGTCCTCGACCGACACGATGACACCGGCCGGGACCTCCTCCACGTAGACGTGGACCTCGGCGGTCGGGGGCGAGAAGTTCGCCGCGTTGTCGAGGAGTTCGGCGAGCGCGTGCATCACGCCCTCGGCGGCGTGCCCGGCGACGGAGGTGTCGCTGGCGGAGTGGACGCGGACCCGCTGGTAGCCGGCGATGCGGCCCATCGCGCCGCGCAGGATCGACTCCATCGCGATGGGGCGGGCCCAGCGGCGGCCGGAGCGGGCGCCGGTGAGGACGGCGACGGAGTCGGCGAGGCGGCCCGCCTGGGCGGTGCGGTGGTCGAGGTGGAGCAGGTCGGCGAGGACCTCCTCGTCGTGGTGCTTCTCCTCCATCGCGCGCAGGTCGGCGAGCATGCCGGTGGCCAGGGCCTGCATCCGTCCGGCCGCGTTGGCGGTGGCGGCCAGGGCGGCCGCGCGGGCGCCCTCGGCCTCCCGCAGCCGGGTGGTGAGCCGCGCGTTCTCCCCGGCCAGGCGGATCCGCTCGCGCGCCAGGCGGTCGCGCTCCTCCTCCAGCCGCTCCCGTTCCTCCGTGTGCTCACCGGTCAGCTTGGTGAGTTCGTCCGTGTGCTGGGCGGTGAGCCGGTCCAGTTCGGCGGTGTGCCGTTCGGCGGACCGGGCCAGCTCCGCCGTGTGCGCGTCGTCGACCCGGGTGCGCTCCTCGGCCCGCTCGTTCGCCAGCCGGGCCAGCTCGGCCGCGTGCTGTTCGGTGAGCCGGTCGCGCTCGTCGGCCAGCGCCTCGGCGAGATGGGCCCGCTCCTGATCCAGCTCGGCGGACAACCGGGCCCGTTCACGGGTGAGTTCGCCGGTGAGCAGTTCGTGCCGGCGGCGGGCGTCCTCGGTCAGCCGGGACCGCTCCTGGAGGAGCCGGCCGACGTCCTGGGTGACGGCCTCCAGCCGCTCCCGGGCGGCGCGCGCCGTCAGACGGGCGTACGCGGCGGCCGTGACGGCGGCGCACAGCAGCACGGACGCGACCACGCCCGTCACCAGGACCGCGCCGGTCGCGGCGTCCGGGACCAGGACGACGGAGGCCGCGACGGCGACCGCGCAGAACGCGGCGGTGAGCACGGGGGCGGGCAGCAGGCTGCGGGGGGTGGGGCGGTCGCCGGGGAGCAGGGGGGAGGTCATCAATCAGGTCCTCGGTCGGGTCCTCGGTCGGGTCCGCGGGCGTGCGCCGTCGTGGCTGCGCGGCCCTCGGGCGGTTCGATGGGACGCCGGACCTGATGCAGGGGTCGCTTCGCTGAAGAGGTCCGACAACTGCGCGCAACTCGCGGTCACTATATGGGAGTTCGTGATCGAGTTGGGAAGATTCTGCTTCCGTTCTTGGTTAAACAGTCGTGGCCGCCCGTCCTGGCACGGTCCCGCCGAAGGTGTGCCGCCGCCCGCGCCGCGCCCCCGCGGAGGCATCCTGAGGGCATGACGGATCAGCGGGAACTGGCGGCGGCGCTGCGCGGGGCGGTACGCGGCGAGGTGGACCTCGGCGTCACCGCGCGGGCGCTGACCACGATGGACGCCTCCAACTACCGCCGGATTCCGCTCGGCGTGGTCGCGCCCCGGGACGCCGACGACGTCGCGGCGGCGCTCGCGGTGTGCCGGGAGCACGGGGTGCCCGTGGTGCCGCGCGGCGGCGGCACGTCGATCGCGGGACAGGCGACCGGCACCGGCATCGTGCTCGACTTCACACGCCACATGAACCGTCTGCTGTCCCTCGATCCGGAGGCGGGCACCGCCGTCGTGCAGCCGGGCCTGGTCCTCGACCGGCTCCAGGAGGCCGCCGCCCCGCACGGCCTCCGGTTCGGCCCCGACCCGTCCACCCACGGCCGTTGCACCCTCGGCGGGATGATCGGCAACAACTCCTGCGGCTCCCACTCGGTCGCCTGGGGCACCACCGCCGACAACGTGCGCACCCTGTCGGTGATCACCGCGCGCGGTGAACGGCTGCGCCCCGGACCCGGCTGGGCGGGCGCCCCGGAGGGCCTCCGCGCGCTGGTGGAGGCGGAGTTGGCGCGTCTGCGCACGGGCTTCCCCGACCTGCCGCGCCGTATCTCCGGATACGCGGTCGACGCGCTGCTCCCCGAGAACCGCGCCGACGTCGCCCGCTCCCTCTGCGGCTCGGAAGGCACCCTCGCCGTGCTCACCGAGGCGGAGCTGACCCTCGTACGGGCGCCCCGCGCACGGGCGCTCGCCGTGCTGGCGTACGCCGACGAGAGCGGGGCCGCGCAGGCGGCGGCGGGGCTGCTGCCGTACGGGCCGCTGACGGTGGAGGGCATGGCGGCCGACCTGGTGCCGTCCGCCGCCGACCTGCCGCGTGGAGGGGCGTGGCTGTTCGTCGAGGCCGGCGGGGACACCGAGGCGGAGGCCCGCGCGGCAGCCGAGGCGATCGTGCGGGCGGCGGACGTCGTGGACGCGCTGGTGGTCACCGACCCGGCCCGGCAGCGCACGCTGTGGCGCATCCGGGAGGACGCCAGCGGCACGGCGACTCGCATGCCCGACGGCAGTGAGGCGTGGCCCGGCTGGGAGGACTGCGCGGTGCCGCCCGCCCGGCTCGGCGACTATCTGCGGGACTTCCGGGCGCTGCTCGCCGAGCACGGTCTGCGCGGTACCCCGTACGGGCACTTCGGGGACGGCTGCATCCACGTCCGCATCGACTTCGACCTGCTGACCGGGCCGGGCGTGGCCCGCTTCCGGCGCTTCTCGGAGGAGCTGGCGGACCTGGTCGTCGCCCACGGCGGCTCCCTCTCCGGCGAACACGGCGACGGGCAGGCGCGCGCGGAGCTGCTGCCGCGCATGTACGGCGCGGAGACGGTCGCCCTCTTCGAGCGGGTGAAGGGCGCGTGGGACCCGGAGGGCCTGCTCAACCCCGGCATGCTGGTCCGCCCGGCGCCCCTCGACGCGGACCTCCGCTTCACCGCCCTCCCCCGCGAACCCGTCGACGTCGCCTTCGGCTACCCCGCCGACGCCGGTGACTTCTCGGCCGCCGTGCGGCGCTGCGTGGGCGTCGCCAAGTGCCGTACGACGTCCGTGTCGGGGTCCGCCGTGATGTGCCCGTCGTTCCGCGCCACGGGGGAGGAGGAGCACTCCACGCGGGGGCGCGCCCGGCTGCTGCACGAGATGCTCGCGGGCGAGGTGGTGACGGACGGCTGGCGCTCCACGGAGGTGCGGGACGCGCTCGACCTGTGCCTCTCCTGCAAGGGGTGCAGGTCCGACTGCCCGGTGGGCGTCGACATGGCCACGTACAAGGCGGAGTTCCTGCACCACCACTACGCGGGCCGCCGCCGTCCCGCCGCGCACTACGCGATGGGGTGGCTGCCGGTGTGGCTGTCCTGGGCGGCCCGGACCCGGACGGCGGGCGTGGTGAACGCGCTCGCGTCGGTGCGGCCGCTGGCACGGCCGGCGAAGCGGGTGGGCGGGATCGCGGGGGAGCGGGAGATCCCGCGTCTGGCGACGGAGCCCTTCACCCGCTGGTGGAGGCGGAGGCCTGTCGCGGGTGAAGGCCCGCTGGTGGTGCTGTGGCCGGACACCTTCACCGAGCATCTGTCGCCGTCGGTGGGGCGGGCGGCGGTACGGGTGCTGGAGGCGGCGGGGATGCGGGTGGTGCTGCCACCGACGCTGCGGCTGCCGTCGGCCGCCCGGCTGGGCGACGCCCGGTCACGCTCCCCGCTGTCCCTGCTCACGGCCCGCAGGGGCCGGGTCTGCTGCGGGCTGACGTACATCTCCACGGGCCAGCTGGACCGCGCCCGTACGGTGCTCCGCCGCACGCTGGACCTGCTGGAGCCCGTCCTCGCGACGGACGCGCCGCTGGTGGTGCTTGAGCCGAGCTGTGCGGCCGCGTTGCGCACGGACGCGCCGGAGCTGCTCCACGACGACCCGCGTGCGGCGCGGCTCGCGTCCCGTGTGCTGACGTTCGCGGAGGCTCTGGAACAGCACGCCCCCGACTGGACCCCGCCCGCCGTGAACCGCCCGGTCACCGGCCAGACCCACTGCCACCAGCACGCGGTCCTGGGCGACGGCCCCGACCGCAGACTCCGGGAGGCGGCGGGTCTGACGGGTGAACTGGCCGGCGGCTGCTGCGGACTGGCAGGCAACTTCGGCTTCGAGAAGGGCCACTACGACGTCTCGCGCGCCTGCGCGGAGGAGCAGTTGCTCCCTGCCGTACGGGAGGCGCCGGAGGCCGCGGTGGTCCAGGCGGACGGCTACTCCTGCCGGACACAGCTGGAGCAGCTGGGAGGAGTACGGGGCCGCCACCTCGCGGAGATCCTGGCGGAGGCGCTGGACGCGCCGGAGGCGCCGGAGGCGTGAGGGGGTTCCTCAGTCGAGGCAGAACTCGTTCCCCTCGATGTCCTGCATGACGATGCACGAGTCGGTGCCGTCGTAGAGCAGCCGCTGCCGGGTGGCGCCGAGGGGGATCAGCCGGGCGCACTCGGCCTCCAGCGCGGCCAGCCGCTCCTCACCGGTCATCCCGGTGCCGACGCGGACGTCGAGGTGGACGCGGTTCTTGACGGTCTTGCCCTCGGGCACCCGCTGGAAGAACAGCCGCGGGCCGGCGCCGGTGGGGTCGCTCGCCGAACACCAGGCGCCGTCCCCGTCGGGGAACCGCTCCCGGTTGAAGTCGTCCCAGGAGCCGTACCCCTCGGGCGGCACGACGGTGTACCCCAACACCTCGCACCAGAACCGGGCCAGCCGCTCGGGTTCGGCGCAGTCGAAGGTGATCTGAACCTGCCTGATCGTTGCCATCGCGGCACCCTAACAAGGCGACGGACAGCAGGCCGTGACTATTCGAGCCGGGCGGACCCCCAGGCGGCCTGACCCGAGTAGGAGCCGTTCCTCGACCCGCTGACGAACTTGGCCACGAGGCGGAGCTGGATGCCGCCCGTGACGTTCTCCTCGATGTGGGCGGACTCCGTGACGGTGGCCCGATGGGTCTCACCGAGCTTCCGGTCGTCGAGGTACACCTCGAAGTCGACCACGACGTCGGAGCGCGAGTCGCTGTCGGGGCCGACGTCCGCGGTGAAGGTCGTCCAGTCCGCGTTGAGCGCGTACACCACGTAGACGCTGTTGAGGCTGCTGCTCGGTCCGATGTCCTTCCAGATGGACGAGGTGTACGTGGTCCCCGCGATCTCGGTGGTGCCCTTGCGGACGTCCTTCTCGATGGGGTGCACGTCGCTCAGGAACAGGGTGCGCGGCCCCTGCTCGGGCCTCTCGCCGTTCCCCGACGGGGCTTCCGCGGCGTCCTCGGGGGCGTCTTCGGCGGACTCCGCGTCGGGGAACGGCTCGGCGGTGTCCGCCTCGTCCGTGGAGGACGGGCCGGGAGACTCGGAGAAGTCGGCGGAGTCGGCCGAGGGGTCCTCGCCCGCACCGTCGCTTCCGGCGGCCTCGTCCGACAGCCCGTTGCTGTCGTTCCCCTTCCCGCAGACGGCCCTGTCCTTGCAGTTGTTGGTCTCCTTGCTGCATCCGGAGGCGCCGGACGCCAGGAGCAGGAGGGCCGCGAACACGGCGGCCGCCGTCCCCCGCCTCACTGCTTCACGGCGGGCTCGCCGACGCCCACCTGGTTGTTGTCGTTGTCCTCGCCGCAGATGGCTCGGCCGTGGCAGGAGTTGGTAGGGGCCGGGTCGGTCTGGTGCAGAGCCACATAGGCACCGAGGGCCGCGAGGGCCACGGCCGTGACCGCGCCGATAGCTTTGATCCAGATGGCCGTTCGCTGTGGCCCGTTCATCGTGCGTGCCATGTGGTGCTCCATAGGCGTGAGTGGCGGGCCCTCATGGTGGCGGCGGTCGTGTTCGGGCGTGGTGTCCGAATGCGTCAACGAGGATGTCGCCGCGTTGTCGGCTCCGGGCGACGAGCCAGTTGGCCCCGGAAACCGGACCTGGCGGTTCCAGCCGCGCCTGCTCCCTTCGGCGTGGCCCGTCTACGGCAGATGAGCGGTGCCCGTCACGGCGTCCCGACGAGCGTTGTCGTCCGACGCGCCGCCCCGCGTCGGTGAGGCGTCCGGTCGCGGCGTACGCACACGCAGGTCACGGGCGTGATCGTCGGCGTTGACCCGCCGTGTCCGGGTGGGCAGAATCGGCGGGTTCGGGGTGATCGGGTGGGGCAGTGGGGGACGGGTTGATGTTCGACCGACGTAGGAATCAGCTGAACGCGATCGCTTTCAACACCTCGGCTCCGACCGACGTGTTGCTGCGGCTGCTGCATCAGGAGGCCGCCGGTGCGTGAGGGGCCTTCATGGCGCGCCCGTTGCCGGACGAGGTGGTCGACGCGATCGTCGTGGATCCGGAGCGGCGTCTCCGTTCCACGTTCGCGGAGAGTTTCGCGGTCTCCGGGGAGCAGCGTGGACGGCTGGTCGACGATCCCCATTTCCGCGTCCGACAGGTACTCGCCAACGCGCCGAACCCTTTCCGTTCGGGCGCTCCGTCGCTTCCGCTCCCCGTGCAGCGGCGGCTGCTCGACGACCCCGAGCCGATCGTGCGGAGGGACGCGGCCTTCTACGGCAACTTCGACGATCGGCTGATCGCCGGGCTCTGCGACCACGAGGACGCGTTCATGCGGGGGGCCTCCTGTGGCTCCTGGTCCCTGCTGTCCGAGAGTGACCGTGAGCGTCTGCTGCACGACCCGGACGACGACGTCCGGCAGCGGGCCAGGATCGCGGCCTGCGGTGCCGACGCCTTCTGGACCGGCGTGCTTCTCGAGAGCGGGCTGGACGCCAGTTCCCGGCGGGACGTCATCCGGTACGGAGCCATGACCGCCGCGCTCGCCGAACAGGTAGCGGCCGGCGTCGACGCGTCGGACCGGCAAGCGCTGGCGCTCAACACCCGCGCTCCCCTCGACGTCGTACGGAAGCTCGCGGATGACCCTGAGCACAGCGTCCGTCTGGCCGTGTCGGTCCGCCCGGAGTTCACGGAGGCCGAGCGGGCCGTCATCGATTACACCGTCGGCCCGTCCGACCGGCTGGACCCCGTCGAGTGGGTGCGCACCTGCGAGGACGCCGACGTCCTGCGCGACTGCGCGCGGTCGTCCCACACCTGGCTCCGGCGCAGTGCCGCCTGCGCCGAGCACCTGCCCGCCGACGCCGTCGAGCTGCTGTCGCACGACGACGACTACGCCGTACGGCTGCTGCTGTGCGAGAGACAGCCGACCGTCGACGGGGAGGTGGTGCTGGAGACCTACCTGAAGTGCCAGGTGATCACCGCGAGCCTGCTGCTGTCCCACCCGAACTTCCCGAAGGCCGGCCACGCGGAGCGCTTCGCCGACGACCCGGACCCGGTCAAGCGGGCCCTTGCGGTGTTGGATCCGGACGTCGGCGCGGACGTTCTGGCCCGCCTGCTGGCCGACGACGAGAGCACGGTGAGCAGTGCGGCGGCCGGGCACCCCGCCCTGCCGCCCGACCTGCTGCTGCGGGCGTGCGACGAACCGGCGACCGAGACCTCGGCCCTCCGCAACCCGTCTCTCCAGGCGAACGTCATGCACGAGCGCCTCGACGCCCTCGGCGTCCCCCGCTGAGCACCGACGGGTCTCAGGGTGACGTCTCGCCCCTCACCAAGGGGTGGCACACCGGCTGGACGCCCTCGGGCAGGGCGTCCGGCTCGCACCAGCGGGCCTCCAGGATCTCGAGGGGGTCCAGGCGCATCTCGCCGCCCAGCAGACGGGCCTCGAAGGCCACCTCCATGCGGGTGCGCAGGCCGCTGTTCAGCATGACCAGGCGGCCGACCTCCACGTCGAGGCCGGTCTCCTCCTTGACCTCGCGCACCACGGTCTGCCGGAAGTCCTCACCCTTGCGCGCGAAGCCGCTCGGCAGGCCCCACTGGCGGCCGGGCGGCCACATCCGGTGCTTCAGCAGCAGCACCCGTCCCTCGTCGTCGCGCACCACGCCCGTCACGCCGACCACGAATTTGGCGTGCAGCAGCCACACGATGCGGCTCTGCAGCGGGCGCAGGAGCCGCCAGACACGGACCAGGAGTCGTCGCACGGAACCTCAGTCGAAAGGGGGGAGCGGACGGGGGGTCACCAGGGGGAACCGTACCGGGTAGGACGTCCGCACCGTGGACGGAGTTGACCCGGACGGGACGCGGGTCGCATCGTCAGGCATATAAACGCTTCACGGTGCTGACGTAGTTCAATACGCTGGACCCGTGAGTACATCGAGGTGCACACTCGATGCAGTCGCGCATCACCTCGCACCGCTCGCGTCTCCTACGTCCCTGGAAGGCACCGTGACCACCCCCAGCGCCGCCACCTCGTCCACCGCTTCCGGGCAGGCCCACGGTCCCGCCCCCGCGCAGGCCGGCGCCCCGGGCGGTCGCCGCGGCTCCCTCGGGCCGGTCGGGCTGGTGCTGGCGGGCGGCATCTCCGTGCAGTTCGGCGGGGCGCTCGCGGTGACGCTGATGCCGCGCGCCGGGGCGCTCGGGGTGGTGACCCTGCGGCTGCTGGTCGCGGCGGTGGTGCTGATGGTGGTGTGCCGGCCGCGGCTGCGCGGTCACTCGCGGACCGACTGGGGCACCGTGATCGTCTTCGGCGTCGCCATGGCCGCGATGAACGGCCTCTTCTACCAGTCCGTCGCCCGCATCCCGCTCGGCCCGGCGGTCACCCTGGAGGTGCTGGGCCCGCTCACCCTCTCCGTGCTGGCCTCCCGGCGCGCGGTCAACCTCGTGTGGGCCGCGCTGGCCCTTGCCGGCGTGTTCCTCCTCGGCGGCGGAGGCTTCAGCGGCCTCGACCCGCTGGGCGTCGCGTTCGCCCTGGCCGCAGGCGCCATGTGGGCGGCGTACATCGTCTTCAGCGCGCGGACCGGACGCCGTTTCCCGCAGGCCGACGGGCTCGCGCTCGCCATGGCGGTGGCGGCGGTGCTGTTCCTGCCGCTGGGGGTGCTGGAGTCCGGTACGAAGCTGCTGGACCCGACGACGTTCGCGCTGGGCGCGGCGGTCGCGGTGCTGTCGTCCGTCCTGCCGTACACCCTCGAACTCCTCGCGCTGCGACGCCTGCCCGCGTCGACGTTCGCGATCCTGATGAGCCTGGAACCGGCCCTCGCGGCCACCGCAGGCTTCCTCGTCCTCGACCAGGCCCTCGCCGCGACGGAGGCCGCCGCCATCGCGCTGGTCATCGGGGCGAGCATGGGGGCGGTGCGGACGCAGGTGGGGCGGGGGAAGGTGAAGAAGGCCGCAAGCGTCTCCTGACGATCGCCGCCCGTGTTGAGCCGCGGCGACACAGGAGTCGCTCCCGTCTCTCCCAGCACCCGGGGTCCTCCGTTGAACGGCCCCTGGGGCCGGTGTGGCGTTGCCCGTCGCGCGGCCGGGTAGGGTACGGGCACGCGCAGGGGGGGAGCGGGATGCTGGCGGGGGCGTTGGGTGATCTGATGCTGGGCCTGCTCGCCAGTTGTCTGAGCGGCCTGGCGGTGTGGCTGTGGCAGCGCGGCAAGCACACCCGTGAGCTGAGGCTGCGGATGAGCGTGGTCGGCGCCCGGCCCGGCGACACGTGCCTGATCGTCATGAGTAACAAGTACGGCGCCCCAGGCGCCACGGATCACCACGACGTCCAGGCGATGATCGAGGCGGCCGTCGTCAGCCACAGCCTGGAGTGCGAGGTCGAGGTCGTCCGTGGTGACGACTTCCGCGGGAGCAACGGCAACCGGCCCGAGTTCTGCATCGGGGGCCCGCTCGGGGCGAACGCCCGCAGTGCGGGTCATGCCGCGCACACCCTGCCCGGCGTCACGTTTCACCCCTACGACCACCCCGAGCACCCGCTGGCCATCGAGGCGGGCGGGGTGCTCCATCGATGGAGCAGCGACAACGAGGCGTATGCGCTTCTCGCCAAGTTCACCGCTCCCGGCGGTGAGCGCCCCGTCATCCTGGTCTGCGGGCAGACCGCACTCTCCAACCACGCCGCCCTCTACTTCCTGCGCCGGTCGTACGGCCGGATAGTGGACACGGTCGCCTCCACCGACCGCTTCTGCCTGCTGCTGAAGGTGCCCTCGGTCCGCACCTACGGCCATCAGGGCGTCGTCCTGGACCGCGACCTCACGGACGTCGCCTTCCAGCACGGGGCGTGAGCCCGCAGCCCGCCGCCACCGCTCTGCTCATCGCAGCGGGCAGGGGCGGTGCGGCTGTGGGCGGGCCGCGGGAGGATGAGGAAGCCTGCCGGTGCACGGCGTGCCCCAGAGGCGTACCGAGAGGTTGCCGACCGTGGCCGTTATCGTCAGCTCGCCGCCGATGGCGTGCAGGTACGCCGCCATCGTCGAAGTGTCGAGGCGAGCCGCGCCCCGCTCGATCTGACTGACCCGGCCCTGGGTGACCCCCATCGCCTTGGCCACCTGGGTCTGGGTAAGGCCCTGTGCCTTCCTGAGTGAGGCCAACTCGTGCCCTCGCTCCGCGTCGATCATCTCCGCCTTGATGGCGTCGATCCGCTCACGCTTCTCGCGGGTGATGTCGGCCGTCAGATCGTCCATGGAGCCCGGATTCATCTGCCCTGCCCTCCTGTCTTCGAAGAAGCGCGGCTCGTGGAGTTCTGCCACAACGGGAGATTAGTTCACCTAATAATCCGGCCTCAGTTGCGCTGGGAAAAAATGCATGCAAGCACGCTTGCTTGTTTCCTGACCCCCTGCCATGCTCCCCCCAACCACGCCGCACACCGCCGTGTCCGTGTCCCGAGGGGAGCGACCTCGTGTCCGATCCGACGCCTGTGATCGACGATCTGCGTGAGGAGAGTGAGGAGCTCGACCGGCTGGTGGCCGGGCTGGAGCCGGAGCGGTGGGCGTTGCCCACGCCTGCCGCCGGATGGACCGTCGCCCACCAGATCGGGCACCTCGCCTGGACGGACCACTGCGCCCTGACCGCCGTCACCGACGCCGACGGCTTCCAGGCGATCGTCGAGCAGGCACTCGCCTCCCCCCACACGTACGTCGACGACGGCGCCGAGGAGTACGCCCGCGCCGAGCCCGCCGCGCTGCTCGCCCGCTGGCGGGAGGGGCGCGCGGCGCTGGGGAAGGCGCTGCGGGAGGCGCCGGCGGGGGCGCGGTTCCCCTGGTTCGGGCCGCCGATGTCCGCCGCCTCCGTGGCCACCGCCCGCCTGATGGAGACCTGGGCGCACGCCCAGGACGTCGCCGACACGCTCGGCGTGACCCGCGCGCCCACCGCCCGCCTCCGGCACATCGCCTGGCTCGGCGTCCGCACCCGCGACTTCGCCTACGGCGTGCACGGCCTCACCCCGCCCGCCGACCCCTTCCGCGTCGAGCTGACCGCGCCGGACGGCGGTGACGTCTGGGCGTACGGGCCCGAGGACGCCCCGCAGCGCGTCACCGGCCCCGCCCTCGACTTCTGCCTCCTGGTCACCCAGCGCGCCCACCGCGCCGACCTCGCACTCACCGCCGACGGCCCCGACGCCGACCGCTGGCTGGACGTCGCGCAGGCCTTCGCCGGGCCTCCCGGCGGCGGGCGCGAGCCGAAGAAGGACGCTGAGGGGGACGGCGCGCGGTGACCTCACAGCCCTTGCGCGTCGGCAACTTCTCCGGCTTCTACGGCGACCGCTCCGACGCCCTGCGCGAGATGCTGACCGGCGGCGACCTCGACGTCCTCACCGGCGACTACCTCGCCGAACTGACCATGCTGATCCTGGCCCGCGACCGGCTGAAGGACCCCTCCGCCGGATACGCCCGCACCTTCCTGCGCCAGGTGGAGGACACCCTGGGCCTCGCCCACGAGAAGGGCGTCCGGATCGTCACCAACGCCGGCGGGCTCAATCCGGCCGGACTCGCCCAAGCCGTACGGGAGGTGGCGGGCCGCCTCGGCATCCCCCTGCGCGTCGCCCACGTCGAGGGCGACGACCTCACCGCCCGCCACCCCGGCAGCCTCGCCGCGCACGCGTACCTCGGCGGCTTCGGCATCGCGGAGTGCCTGCGGGCCGGGGCCGACGTGGTCGTCACCGGGCGGGTCACCGACGCCGCCCTCGTCACCGGGCCCGCCGCCGCGCACTTCGGCTGGAAGCCCGACGACCACGACCGGCTGGCCGGCGCCGTCGTCGCCGGGCACGTGCTGGAGTGCGGGACGCAGGCGACCGGCGGCAACTACGCCTTCTTCACCGAACGCGACCCCAGCGAGCTGCGGCGCCCCGGCTTCCCCCTCGCCGAGATCCACCCCGACGGCTCCGGCGTGGTCACCAAGCACCCCGGCACCGGCGGGTTCGTCGACGTCGGCACGGTCACCGCGCAGCTGCTGTACGAGACGGGTGGTGCCCGGTACGCCGGGCCGGACGTCACCGCGCGCCTGGACACCGTCACGCTCACCCAGGACGGCCCCGACCGGGTGCGGATCGAGGGGGTGCGGGGGGAGGCCCCGCCGCCCACGCTCAAGGTGGGCCGCAACCGGCTCGGGGGGTTCCGCAACGAGGTCGTCTTCGTGCTCACCGGACTCGACATCGAGGCCAAGGCCGCGCTGGTCCGCGAGCAGATGGGCGACGCCCTCGCCGTGTCCCCGCCCGCGGACGTGCGGTGGGACCTCGCCCGTACCGACAAGCCCGACGCCGACACCGAGGAGACCGCCAGCGCGCTGCTGCGGCTCGTCGTACGGGACCCGGACCAGCAGAAGGTCGGGCGGGTGCTCAGCGGGGCCGCGATCGAGCTGGCGTTGGCCGGCTACCCCGGGTTCCATGTGGTGGCGCCACCGGGGAAGGGCTCGCCCTATGGGGTCTTCGAGGATGTGTACGTGCCCCATGGGGACGTCGACCATGTGGCCGTCCTCCACGACGGGCGTCGGATCACCGTGGACCCGCCCCAGGACACCGCCGCACTCGACGACGTACCGGAGCCGCAGCTTCCCCAGCCGCTGCCGCCGGGGCGGACCACCCGCGCGCCCCTCGGTCGGGTCGTCGGGGCCCGCAGCGGCGACAAGGGCGGGAACGCCAACGTCGGCGTGTGGGCGCGGACGGACGACGCCTGGCGGTGGCTCGCGCACGAGCTGACCGTCGAGCGGTTCCGGGAGCTCATCCCCGAGGCCCGCGACCTGCCCGTCACCCGGCACCCGCTGCCGAACCTGCGCGCCCTGAACTTCGTCGTCGAGGAGATCCTCGGCGAGGGCGTCGCCGCGCAGGCCCGTTTCGATCCGCAGGCCAAGGCGCTGGGGGAGTGGCTGCGCTCCCGGTACGCCGACATCCCGGAGGTGCTCCTGTGACGGTCCTCGCGTCCGCCCTGAACCCGTCCGACCCGGACCACCGCGAGAACCGGGAGGCGATGCTCGCCAAGCTGGCGGAGCTCGACGCCGAGCACGCCAAGGCCCTCGCGGGCGGCGGCGAGAAGTACGTCGAGCGGCACCGGAAACGCGGGAAGCTGCTGGCCCGTGAGCGGATCGAGCTGCTGCTCGACCCGGACACCCCGTTCCTGGAGCTGTCCCCGCTGGCCGGCTGGGGCAGCGACTGGACCGTCGGCGCGTCCATGGTCACCGGCATCGGGGTCGTCGAGGGCGTCGAGTGCATGATCACGGCCAACGACCCGACCGTGCGCGGCGGCGCCAGCAACCCCTGGTCGCTGAGGAAGGCCCTGCGCGCCAACGACATTGCGCTCGCCAACCGGCTCCCCGTCATCAGCCTCGTCGAGTCCGGCGGCGCCGACCTGCCCTCGCAGAAGGAGATCTTCATCCCGGGCGGTGCGATCTTCCGCGACCTGACCCGGCTGTCGGCGGCGGGCATCCCCACGATCGCCGTCGTCTTCGGCAACTCCACGGCGGGCGGCGCGTACATCCCCGGCATGTCCGACCACGCGATCATGGTCAAGGACCGGGCGAAGGTGTTCCTCGGCGGCCCGCCGCTGGTGAAGATGGCGACCGGCGAGGAGAGCGACGACGAGTCCCTGGGCGGCGCCGACATGCACGCCCGCGTCTCCGGCCTCGCCGACCACTTCGCCGTGGACGAACCGGACGCGCTGCGCCAGGCCCGCCGGGTCGTCGCCCGCCTCAACCACCGCAAGGCGTACCCCGATCCGGGCCCCGCCGAGCCGCCCAAGTACGACCCGGAGGAGCTGCTGGGCATCGTCCCCGGCGACCTGAAGATCCCCTTCGACCCGCGCGAGGTGATCGCGAGGATCGTCGACGCCTCCGACTTCGACGAGTTCAAGCCGCTGTACGGCACCAGCCTGGTCACCGGCTGGGCCGCCCTGCACGGCTACCCGGTCGGCATCCTCGCCAACGCGCAGGGCGTGCTCTTCAGCGAGGAGTCGCAGAAGGCCGCCCAGTTCATCCAGCTGGCCAACCAGCGGGACATCCCGCTGCTGTTCCTGCACAACACCACCGGCTACATGGTCGGCAAGGAGTACGAGCAGGGCGGCATCATCAAGCACGGCGCCATGATGATCAACGCGGTCTCCAACTCCCGCGTCCCGCACCTGTCCGTCCTCATGGGCGCCTCGTACGGCGCCGGCCACTACGGCATGTGCGGCCGCGCCTACGACCCCCGCTTCCTGTTCGCCTGGCCCAGCGCCAAGTCCGCCGTCATGGGCCCGCAGCAGCTCGCCGGCGTGCTGTCCATCGTCGCCCGCCAGTCCGCCGCCGCGAAGGGACGGCCGTACGACGACGAGGCGGACGCGGCGCTGCGCGCCATGGTGGAGCAGCAGATCGAGTCCGAGTCCCTGCCGATGTTCCTGTCCGGGCGGCTGTACGACGACGGCGTCATCGACCCGCGCGACACCCGCACCGTCCTCGGCCTGTGCCTGTCCGCCGTCCACACCGCGCCCTACGAGGGCGCGCGCGGCGGCTTCGGCGTCTTCCGGATGTGAGGCAACCCGTGATTACTTCCGTCCTCGTGGCGAACCGCGGTGAGATCGCCTGCCGCATCGCCCGCACCTGCCGTGACCTCGGCATCGCGACCGTCGCCGTGCACTCCGACGCCGACGCGGGCGCCCTCCACGCACGCGTCGCCGACACCGCCGTACGGCTCCCCGGCTCGGCGCCCGCCGACACGTACCTGCGCGGCGACCTGATCGTGAAGGCCGCCCTCGCGGCCGGCGCGGACGCCGTGCACCCCGGCTACGGCTTCCTCTCCGAGAACGCCGACTTCGCGCGCGCCGTCCGGGACGCGGGGCTGGTGTGGATCGGGCCGCCGCCGGAGGCGATCGAGGCGATGGCGTCCAAGACGCGCGCCAAGCAGCTCATGGGCGTCGCCCCGCTCACCGACGTCACCGAGGCCGACCTGCCGGTGCTGGTGAAGGCCGCGGCGGGCGGCGGCGGACGCGGCATGCGCGTCGCGCGCGCCCTCGCCGACCTGGACGCCGAACTCGCCGCCGCCCGCGCGGAGGCGGCGAGCGCCTTCGGCGACGGGGAGGTGTTCGTCGAGCCGTACCTGGAGAACGGCCGCCACGTCGAGGTGCAGGTCCTCGCCGACACCCACGGCACGGTGTGGGCGCTCGGCACCCGCGACTGCTCACTCCAGCGCCGCCACCAGAAGGTGATCGAGGAGGCCCCGGCGCCCGGCCTCTCCGACGCGCTCACCGAGGAACTGCACACGCTCGCCGTACGCGCCGCCCGCGCGGTCGGCTACGTCGGCGCCGGCACCGTGGAGTTCCTGGTCGCGGGCGAACGGGCGCACTTCCTGGAGATGAACACCCGGCTCCAGGTCGAACACCCCGTCACCGAGGAGGTGTTCGGCGTCGATCTCGTCGCCCAGCAGATCCGGGTCGCCGAGGGCCACGCGCTGGACCCCGAGCCGCCGGCCCCGCGCGGCCACGCCGTCGAGGCCCGCCTCTACGCCGAGGACCCCGCCCACGAGTGGGCCCCGCAGACCGGCCGCCTCCACCGCCTCGCCGTCTCCGGCGCCGTCCGCCTCGACAACGGCTACACCGACGGCGACGACGTCGGCGTCCACTACGACCCGATGCTCGCCAAGGTCGTCGCCCACGCCCCGACCCGCGCGGAGGCGGTCCGCAAACTCGCGGCCGCCCTGGAACGCGCCGTGATCCACGGCCCCGTCACCAACCGCGACCTCCTCGTCCGCTCCCTGCGCCACGAGGAGTTCGCCCAGGCCCGCATGGACACCGGCTTCTACGACCGCCACCTGCCCGCCCTCACCGCGCCCGCCCCCGACCCGTACGCCCCGCTCGCCGCCGCCCTCGCCGACGCCCACGGCCGCTCCCGCTTCGGCGGCTGGCGCAACGTGCCCTCGCAGCCGCAGGTCAAGCGGTACGCGGTGAACGGCCAGGAGCACGAGGTGCGTTACCGCCACACCCGCACCGGCCTGACGGCCGACGGCGTGACGGTCGTCCACGCCGACGCGTCCCTGGTGATCCTCGAAACCGACGGCGTACGCCGCCGCTACGAGGTCGCCCGCTACGGCGACCGCGTCCACGTCGGCTCCACGGCCCTCACCGCCCTCCCCCGCTTCCCCGCCCCCGAGGCCGACCACGCCCCGGGCTCCCTCCTCGCCCCGATGCCGGGCACGGTGGTCCGCATCGCGGAGGGCGTCGCCGAGGGCGCGTCGGTGGAGGCGGGCCGGCCCCTGCTCTGGCTGGAGGCGATGAAGATGCAGCACAAGATCACGGCCCCCACCACAGGAACCCTGACCACCCTCCACGCGAGGGAGGGCCAACAGGTGGAAGTCGGCACCCTGCTGGCGGTGGTGGAAGAAGCCCCCTGAGGGCCGCAGGCCCTCCAGGGGCGCGGGGAACTGCGCGCCCAGCCACACACAACCCGCACCGCCCCCCCCCCCGACGACTCAAGCCTCTCCTCCCAAGGAGCCCACATGCCGGTGATCGATTCAGAAGAGCACAAGGCCCTCCGCACAGCGGTATCCGCCCTCGGCCACAAATACGGCCGCGCCTACTTCACCCGCACCGTCGAAGAGGGCAGGCCCGCCACAGAACTCTGGGCGGAGGCCGCCAAACTCGGCTACCTCGGCGTCAACCTCCCGGAGGAGCACGGCGGCGGGGGCGGCGGCATCTCCGAACTCTCCATCGTCCTGGAGGAACTCGGCGCCGCCGGCTGCCCGCTCCTCCTCATGGTGGTCTCCCCCGCCATCTGCGGCACAGTGATAGCCCGCTTCGGTACCGAGGACCAGAAGCGCACCTGGCTGCCCGCCCTCGCCGACGGCACCCGCACCATGGCCTTCGGCATCACCGAGCCCGACGCCGGCTCCAACTCCCACCGCATCACCACGACCGCGCGCCGCGACCCCGCCACCGGCGACTGGCTCCTCACCGGCCGCAAGGTGTTCGTCTCCGGCGTGGACATCGCCGACGCCACCCTGATCGTCGGCCGCACCGAGGACGCCCGCACCGGGCGCCTGAAGCCCTGCCTGTTCATCGTCCCGCGCGACACCCCGGGCTTCGAACGCCGCAAGATCGACATGGAACTGAACGCGGCGGAGAAGCAGTTCGAGCTGGTCCTCGACGACGTGCGGCTGCCCGCCGACGCGCTCGTCGGCGACGAGGACGCCGGTCTGCTGCAGCTGTTCGCCGGGCTGAACCCCGAGCGCATCATGACGGCCGCGTTCGCGATCGGCATGGGCCGCTTCGCGCTGGCCCGCGCCGTCGAGTACGCCCGCGACCGCACCGTCTGGAAGGCGCCCATCGGCTCCCACCAGGCGATCGCCCACCCCCTCGCGCAGGCGCACATCGACCTCGAACTGGCCCGGCTGATGATGCAGAAGGCCGCCCACCTCTACGACGCCGGCGACGACATCGGCGCCGGGGAGGCCGCCAACATGGCCAAGTACGCGGCGGCGGAGGCCTGTGTGAAGGCCGTCGACCAGGCCGTGCACACCCTCGGCGGCAACGGCCTCACCCGTGAGTTCGGACTCGCCTCGCTGATAACGGCCGCGCGCGTGTCTCGTATCGCGCCGGTCAGCCGGGAGATGATTCTCAACTACGTCTCCCACCAGACCCTGGGCCTGCCCAAGTCGTACTAGGCGACCGGCGGGCCTCCCGGCCGTCTTGGAGGAACCATGTTCCGCAGCGCGTACGCAGACGTCACGCCGGTCGACCTCCCCATCCACGAGGCGGTGCTCGCCCGCGCCGCCGAGTTCGGGAGCATCCCGGCCCTGATCGACGGCACCGACGGCACCACCCTCACCTACGAGCAGCTCGACCGATTCCACCGGCGGGTCGCCGCCGGGCTCGCCGAGGCGGGCGTGCGCAAGGGGGACGTGCTCGCCCTGCACAGCCCCAACACGATCGCCTTCCCCACCGCCTTCTACGCGGCGACCCGCGCGGGCGCCTCCGTCACCACCGTGCACCCGCTCGCCACGCCCGAGGAGTTCGCCAAGCAGCTGAAGGACTGCGCGGCCCGCTGGATCGTCACCGTGTCACCCCTGCTGGACAGCGCGCGCCGGGCCGCCGAACTCGCGGGCGGCGTCGAGGAGATATTCGTCTGCGACAGCGCGCCTGGACACCGTTCGCTGATCGACATGCTGGCCTGCACGGGCCCCGAGCCGGTCGTCGACATCGACCCGGCCGAGGACGTCGCCGCGCTGCCGTACTCGTCCGGGACGACCGGCGTCCCCAAGGGCGTGATGCTCACCCACCGGCAGATCGCCACCAACCTCGCCCAGCTCCAGCCGTCGATCACGGCAGGGCCCGGCGACCGCGTCCTCGCCGTGCTGCCGTTCTTCCACATCTACGGCCTCACCGCGCTGATGAACGCCCCGCTGCGGCACGGCGCGACCGTCGTCGTGCTGCCGCGCTTCGACCTGGAGCAGTTCCTCGCCGCCATCCAGAACCACCGCATCACCGCCCTGTACGTCGCCCCGCCGATCGTGCTGGCCCTCGCCAAGCACCCACTGGTCGCCGAGTACGACCTGTCCTCCCTTGAGCACGTCATCAGCGCCGCCGCGCCCCTGGACGCGACGCTCGCCGCGGCCTGCGCGCAACGGCTCGGCCTGCCTCCGGTCGGCCAGGCCTACGGCATGACGGAGCTGTCGCCCGGCACGCACGTCGTCCCGCTGGACCTCATGGACCAGGCGCCGCCCGGCACCGTCGGCAAGCTCATCGCCGGCACCGAGATGCGGATCGTCTCCCTCGACGACCCCGGCAAGGACCTCGGGCCGGGTGAGTCGGGGGAGATCCTCATCCGCGGCCCGCAGGTGATGAAGGGCTACCTCGGACGCCCCGACGCCACCGCCGCGATGATCGACGAGGACGGGTGGCTGCACACCGGTGACGTGGGTCATGTGGACGACGACGGCTGGCTGTTCGTCGTCGACCGGGTGAAGGAGCTCATCAAGTACAAGGGCTTCCAGGTCGCGCCCGCCGAGCTGGAGGCGCTGCTGCTCACCCACCCCGGCGTCGCCGACGCCGCCGTCATCGGCGTCTACAACGAGGACGGCAACGAGGTGCCGCACGCCTTCGTCGTCCGCCACCCCTCCGCCCCGGAACTCACCGAGGGCGAGGTCATGATGTACGTCGCCGAGCGCGTCTCCCCGTACAAGCGGGTCCGGCACGTCACCTTCGTCGACGGCGTGCCCCGCGCCGCCTCCGGAAAGATCCTGCGCCGCGAACTCCGGGCGGCGCACAAGGAGCCCTCGTGACCCTGATCGGCCGCAGTCGCACCCGGGGCGTCGAGACGCTGTCCCTCGACGCCCCGGAGCGCCGCAACGCCCTGTCCGCCGCCCTCGTCGGCGGCCTCGCCGCCGCGCTCACCGACGCCGGGAAGGACCCCGGCGTCCGCGCGGTGGTCCTCACCCACACCGGTAACACGTTCAGCGCGGGCGCCGACCTGAAGGACCCGCCCGATCCCGCCGCGCTGGTCGCTCTGCTCCGGCAGATCGTCGAGCTGCCCAAACCGGTCGTCGCCCGCGTCACCGGGCACGTCCGCGCGGGCGGGCTCGGGCTGCTCGCCGCCTGCGACATCGGCGTCGCGTCCCGCACGGCGACGTTCGCCTTCACCGAGGTACGGATCGGCGTCGCCCCGGCGGTGATCTCCCTGCCGCTGCTCCCGCGCACCGACCCGCGCGCCCTCACCCGCTACTACCTCACCGGGGAACGCTTCGACGCGGACGAGGCCGCCCGCATCGGCCTGGTCACGGCCGCCGGCGACGACGCCGACGACACGCTCGAGCCGATTCTCGACGGTGTGCGCCGGTCCGCCCCCGAGGCCCTCGCCGAGACGAAACGGCTGCTCACGGCTAAGGTTCTGGAGACCTTCGACCGGGACGCGGACACCCTGACCGCGCTCTCGGCACGCCTCTTCGCCTCCGCGTCCGCGCGCGAGGGCATGACGGCGTTCCTCGAACGACGGGATCCGGAATGGGCGGTGTGAGCGGGGCATGGGTGAGGTGAGCACGGCCGACCGTGCCGGACGCGTCCCCAAGCAGGACCGCAGCCGGGCCACCCGGCAGCGGCTGCTGGAGGCCGCCGTGGCCTGCCTCGCCGAACACGGCTGGACCGGCTCCACGGTCTCCGTCGTCGCCGAACGCGCCGGTGTCTCCCGGGGCGCCGCCCAGCACCACTTCCCCACGCGGGAGGACCTGTTCACGGCCGCCGTCGAGTACGTCGCCGAGGAACGCTCCACCGCCCTGCGCGCCCTCTTCCCCGAAGGGGCCGCGGCCTCCGACCGCCGCGCGGTGGTCGCCGCACTCGTCGGCCTCTACACCGGGCCCCTCTTCCGCGCCGCCCTGCACCTGTGGGTGGCCGCCTCCAACGAGGAGCAGCTGCGGCCGCGGGTGACCGAGCTGGAGCTGCGGGTCGGGCGCGACTCGCACCGCATCGCGGTGGAACTCCTCGGCGCGGACGAGTCCCGCCCCGGCGTCCGCGAGACCGTCCAGGGGTTCCTCGACATGGCCCGCGGCCTGGGCCTCGCCAACCTCCTCTCCGACGACACCGCCCGCCGCGAACGGGTCGTCGCCCAGTGGGCGGACCTCCTGGACGACGCGCTGCGCTGAGACCACTGTCGGTGGCCGGCCCTACGGTGTCCGCCATGGGTGACTACTTCCAGACGGTCGTCGACCTCGACGCCGGGCCCGACGAGGCGGCGGAGTACGCGGAGCGCGGGCTCGCGTGGCTGGTGTCCGAGGGCGTGGTCCTGGCCGAACGCACCGTCTGCGTCCTCGGCGCACCACTGGGGCATCCGCCGGGCCCGGACTGGCTCCGCGCGTGTTCCCCGGAGGACGCCGGGTGGAAGCCGTCCGACGGGCTGGCCGTGGAGGTGGGCCGCACGGTCTTCGGCGGCGGCCAGGGCGAGCCGGAGGCGGTGACCTGCCCACGCTGCGAGGTCACGACCCGGCTGATGACCGACACGTGGGAGTCGGACGACGAGGCGTGGGAGCCGTTCGGAGAAGCCCTGCGCGCCTGGGACGAGGACGGGGAGGCCGACGTCGTCTGCCCCGCCTGCGCCGCGTCCGTGCCCCTCCCCGAGTACCGCTGGGCCGACGACTACTTCGCCTTCGGCCACCTGGGCTTCCGGTTCTGGAACTGGCCGGAGCTCACGGACGCGTTCCTGACCCGCTTCACCCGCGTCCTGGAGGGCCACAGGACGGTACGGGTGTGGGGCAAGCTGTAGGACCGCACCGGGGCGCGCGGCCCCACGCCCGGTACGCGGGGCCGCGCCCCGCAAGGGCTCCGTTCACGGCGCCAGCCGCTCCACCCGCCAGCCCCCGCCGGGCACGGCCACGTACCGCAGGCGGTCGTGGAGGCGGTTCTCGCGGCCCTGCCAGAACTCCACCGTCTCCGGGACGACCCGGAAGCCGCCCCAGTGCGGGGGCACCGGGACCCGTTCCTGTTCCGGGTAGCGCGCCGCCAGGCCGGCGTACGCCGAGTCGAGTTCCTCGCGGGACGCGATCACCGTCGACTGGCCGCTGGCCCACGCGCCCAGCTGGGACCCGTGCGGCCGGGTACGGAAGTACGCGGCCGTCTCGTCGCGCCCGGTGCGGCGGGCCGTGCCGGTGACGATCACCTGCCGGGCGACCGGGTGCCACGGGAACAGCAGCGAGACGTGCGGGTTCTCGGCCAGGTCGCGGCCCTTGCGGGACTCGTAGTTCGTGTAGAACACGAACCCGCTCGCGTCGAAGTGCTTCAGCAGCACCGTGCGTGAGCTGGGCCGGCCCGCCGCGTCCGCGGTCGACACGATCATGGCGTTCGGCTCGAACAGTCCGCCCTCCCGCGCGGCCTGCGCGAACCAGCGCGCGAACTGCTCGACGGGGGTGGCGGCGAGGTCGGTCTCGGAGAGCCCCTCGGTCCGGTACTGCTTGCGCATCGAGGCGAGATCGAGGGGGACGGCGTCTCGGTCGGTCACATCGTCATCCTGCCGTATCCACCCAGGCCGCGAGGGTGTGGTGGCCCACGTCACAGACAGTCGGTGCCCAACCTCACGGGTGGCACTCAGTGCCGCGAACCCTCCCCAAAACTGGCACTCAGGGATATCGTGCTGGCACTGATCCGGTTGGGTGACCGCCAGCCGGGCATCACAGGGGTGACGTCCGGACCGCGAGTCCCACCGAGCCGACCGCGGATCCCCGGGACCCACACCGATCGCGCCACGACACATGGTCGTCCCACCCCACAACACCATCTGTCACCCATCTATCGAGGGAGCCGCCTGATGTCCGACTTCGTACCCGGGCTCGAAGGAGTCGTCGCGTTCGAGACGGAGATCGCCGAACCGGACAAGGAGGGCGGCGCCCTCCGCTACCGGGGCGTCGACATCGAGGACCTGGTCGGTCACGTCTCCTTCGGCAACGTCTGGGGGCTGCTCGTCGACGGCGCGTTCGCGCCAGGACTGCCGCCCGCCGAGCCGTTCCCCATCCCCGTGCACTCCGGCGACATCCGCGTCGACGTGCAGTCCGCGCTCGCCATGCTCGCCCCCGTGTGGGGCCTGAAACCGCTCCTCGACATCGATGCCGAGCAGGCCCGCGAGGACCTCGCCCGCGCCGCCGTCATGGCCCTGTCGTACGTCGCCCAGTCGGCGCGCGGCCAGGGACTGCCGATGGTGCCGCAGAGCGAGATCGACAAGGCCGAGTCGGTCGTCGAGCGCTTCATGATCCGCTGGCGCGGCGAGCCCGACCCCAAGCACGTCGCCGCCGTCGACGCCTACTGGACGTCGGCCGCCGAGCACGGCATGAACGCCTCCACGTTCACCGCCCGCGTCATCGCCTCCACCGGCGCGGACGTCGCCGCGGCGCTGTCCGGGGCCGTCGGCGCCATGTCCGGTCCGCTGCACGGCGGCGCGCCCTCCCGCGTGCTGCACATGATCGAGGAGATCGAGCGCACCGGGGACGCCGAGGCGTACGTCCGGCAGACCCTCGACAAGGGTGAGCGCCTGATGGGATTCGGCCACCGCGTCTACCGCGCGGAGGACCCCCGCGCCCGCGTGCTGCGCCGCACCGCCCGTGAGCTGGGCGCCCCGCGCTTCGAGGTCGCCGAGGCGCTGGAGAAGGCCGCGCTGGCCGAGCTGCACGCCCGCCGTCCGGACCGGGTGCTGGCCACCAACGTGGAGTTCTGGGCCGCGATCGTGCTGGACTTCGCGGAGGTGCCGGCGCACATGTTCACGTCGATGTTCACCTGCGCCCGCACCGCCGGCTGGTCGGCGCACATCCTGGAGCAGAAGCGCACGGGCCGGCTGGTCCGCCCGTCGGCCCGCTACGTGGGTCCGGGCTCGCGTGATCCGCGCGAGGTCGAGGGTTACGGGTCCATCGCGCACTGAGCGCGGCCGGGAGGCCGCCGAGAACGCAGACGACCCGCGAGTCTGGTTCCCCCTCGGGGGAGCCGGCCGGACGATACCGGCGACTCGCGGGTCGGGTGACTGCGTTGGATTGGGCCGGTTGCGTGTATCACTCGCACGCCGGTCCGGCGCCGAACCGAGTACGGCGGCGGGCCACTAGCCCGCAGCCACCTCTTCCGTCCGGTTGTCATACATCTGCCGAACCACCTCCTTTCCGAAGTACCGCCACCTTAAGAACCGCTCGCCGCAGGATCAACCGCTTTTCCGTGCCGGCCTCCGTGCGGCCGCGGCGCGCGTCAGCCGTGCACCCCCGCCCCCGGCCGCCGCGTGAGTGGATCAGGTCTTTTGCCTCGTGAAAGCCTGGGTACCTGGGAGCGGGCAACAATTCCCACAATCTTGTCGAGAACTCGATGTGCGCTGGGTCACGTTCAAGTTGAATGATTGTTGGTGAGCGAATCGTCGTGCCGTACGTGCGGACACAGCCTGCAGGGGGTTCAGGTGAGTGCATCCCGGCGTAGTGGGGCCACCGACGAGCTCGGGCCCGAGGGGTCCGAGCCCGAGCGGGAGGGGCCGGCCGGCTCCGACCTGCTCGCGGCGTTGCTCGACGGCATGGACGCCGCCCTGTGCGCCTTCGACGCGGACGGCGTGGTGACCCACTGGAACCGTGAGGCCGAGCGCGTCCTCGGCTGGACCGCCGAGGAGGCGGTCGGCCGCGCCGGGTTCGCCGGGTGGGCCGTGCGCAGCGCCGACGCCGAGGAGGTCGAGGCGCGGCTGATGTCGGCCATGGACGCGCCCGGCCGGCAGGTGAACGAGTTCGCGCTGCTGACCAAGGACGGCCGCCGGGTCCTGGTGCGCACCCAGTCCGCCGCCGTGCGCGGTCCCGACGGCGAGCCCGCCGGGGTCTACTGCGCGTTCAGCGAGGTCCACGCGCAGATCGACCTGGAGCGCTCCATCGCGCTGAGCGAGGCGCTGCTGGAGGACGCCGGCTGGGGCGTCGTCCTCGTCGACGCCGACCTGCGGCCCGCCGTCGTCAACGCGTACGCGGCGCGGGCGCTCGGCGCCGGCCGCACGTCGGTACTCGGGCGGCCGCTGGGAGAGCTGCTGTCGCAGGGTGTGGAGGAGCTGGAGAGCGCGCTCACCCATGTGCTCGCCGAGGGCGCGCCCCCCGCACCCGCCGAACTGTGGGTGACCGTGCGGACGCCCGAGGGCGAGCGCCGGCGTTGCTGGCGGAACGGGTTCGTGCGGCTCTCGTCGCCGCTCGCGGAGGAGCCGGTGCCGCTCGGGGTGGGCTGGCTGTTCCAGGACGTGACCGAGGCGCGGCAGGGGGAGCAGGAGGCGTCGTTGCTGCGGTTCCGCACCCAGCAGCTGCACCGGGCCGCCCGCGCGGCGGCGGAGTGCGAGAGCCCCGCCGAGGCGGCTGCCGTCCACCTGGACTTCGCGCTCGCCGGGTTCGCCGACCACGCCGTGATCGACCGTGTCGCCGAGGGCGGCGCGGACAGCGACCGGGTCCGCCTGGTGCGGATCGCCGAGACCCCCTCCGGTGCCCCCGGCCCCTGCCGCCTCGACGGCCGCGCGGGCCTTCCGGTGCTGTACGCCGACGGGCACCCGGCCCTGCAGTGCGTGGAGCGCGCCGGGACGGTGCGGGCGGGCGCGGGCTCGCTCAGGGGGGACGCGGCACGCGAGTGGGCGGTGGCCCGCCAGTGGCCCCAGGACACGGTCCACGCCCTGTGCACGGTTCTGCGCAGCCGCGGTCGCACGCTCGGTGCCGTGACGTTTCTGCGTACGTCCAACCGCACGGCCTTCGAACGCGCGGACGCGGTGTACGCGGAGGATGTGGCGGCGCACATCGCGTCCGCGCTGGATCTGGCAGCGCTGCTTCCCGGGGAGGGGTGAGGGCCGGTCGCGCCGGACGCCGCGGATGTCGGCTGCGGGTGCGTGGTGGCCGTTCGCGCAGTTCCCCGCGCCCCTTCGGGGCGGTCACCCTTGGGGGCGCGGGGAACTGCGCGACAAGCCCTCGCCGGGCCGCGGACGAAGGCACGCCGTCGGCCCGCCGCGAGCAGCGCCTGCCCGGGGCGACCCCTAAGCCGTACCGGGCTCAGTGCTGGTAGAAGATCCGGTCGCCGTACTCCGTCATCACCCGGGTGTTCCAGGCGCGGCCGCCGTCGACGTTGCCCGAGCGGAGCAGGGGCGGCTCGACGCCCCGGTCGGCGAGGGTGGCCGCCGCGGTGGCCATGACCGCCTGGAGCAGCGCCGAGGTGACGACCGTGGACGCGGGTGCGAACGGCGCCGACACCCCCTCCCACGTCAGCTCCGCGTCGCCGACCGCGATCCCCGAGTCCAGCACCACGTCGCAGTGGTCCTTGAGGAACGTCCCGGAGGGATTCCGCGGCGACGTCTCGGCCGCGTACGCCACCGACGTCACGCCGATCACCTTCACGCCCTTGGCGCGCGCCCTCGTCGCCATCTCCACGGGCATCACGTTGCGCCCGGACAGGGAGATGATCACCAGGAGGTCGCCTCCCCGCAGCGGGGAGGAGTCCAGCACCGTGCCCGCGAGGCCCTCCACCCGCTCCAGCGCGGACCCGAGGGTCGCCGGCCGGACGTCGACGCCGACGACCCCCGGCACCGCGAGCAGGTTCATCAGGGCGAGCCCGCCCGCGCGGTAGACGAGGTCCTGCGCGGCGAGCGAGGAGTGGCCCGCGCCGAAGGCGAAGAGGCGTCCGCCGTCGGCGACCGTGTCCGCGATCATCGTGCCCGCCGCCGCTATGGGCCCGGCCTCCTCGTCGCGCAGCCGCCGCAGCAGCCCGATCGCGGCGTCGAGGAACTGGCCGGCGGGCGTGCGGTCGCTCATGCGGCTCCCTTCGGGGCGGACATGTCGCGGATCACCGTGCGGTCTGGACCACTGCCGTGTCAATACGGTGTCCGGACACCCCGTCCGCCGCCGTGCCGGAGCCGCGCGTTTCCGGGGCACGGCCCGGTTGTCCGTCGTATGCGTAAGAATTGAGTCTCGGGCCAGCGCACACGCCGGGCAGCCGTCCAGCCTTCCGGCAGAGCCAATCCGCAGATCTCATCGAGGGGCACGTATGTCCGGACTGATCGACACCACGGAGATGTATCTCCGCACCATCCTCGAGCTGGAGGAGGAAGGTGTGGTCCCCATGCGCGCCCGGATCGCCGAGCGGCTCGACCAGAGCGGGCCGACGGTCAGCCAGACGGTGGCCCGGATGGAGCGCGACGGCCTGGTGTCCGTCGCCCCCGACCGCCATCTGGAGCTCACGGAGGAGGGCCGTCGGCTGGCCACCCGCGTGATGCGCAAGCACCGGCTCGCCGAGTGTCTCCTGGTCGACGTGATCGGCCTGGAGTGGGAGCAGGTGCACGCCGAGGCGTGCCGCTGGGAGCACGTGATGAGCGAGGCCGTCGAGCGCCGTGTCCTGGAGCTGCTGCGGCACCCGACCGAGTCGCCGTACGGCAACCCGATCCCCGGGCTCGAGGAGCTGGGCGAGACGGACGGCACGGTGCCGTTCCTCGACGAGGGCATGGTGTCGCTGGCCGACCTGGACCCGGGCGCCGAGGGCAAGACGGTCGTGGTGCGCCGGATCGGCGAGCCGATCCAGACGGACGCGCAGCTGATGTACTCGCTGCGCCGGGCGGGCGTGCAGCCCGGCTCGGTGGTGAGCGTGACGGAGTCCGCGGGCGGCGTGCTGGTGGGCAGCAGCGGCGAGGCGGCGGAGCTGGAGTCCGAGGTCGCCTCGCACGTGTTCGTCGCGAAGCCCTGAGACCCGCGCCGTGCAGGGGGGCGTTCACGCCCTCCGGGCGCGAACGCGCCGAATCCGCCTCCGCCGCGTCCGCGTTGCGCCGAATCGCAGCGTTCGCCCGGCGGGCGTGCGAGGCTGTCGCGTGAGGCATATGACCTGAGGGGTTCTTGGCCCGGTGGCGCGGAGGCCGCCGGGGCCGGGGAGGGGCGGGACGATGTGCCGTGACCACGTGAGGAGCCCCGGCGCCGCACGGCGCCGGGGCCTGTCCTCCCCTGTGCTGACCCGGAGCCCCGAGCTCTCAGGGTCATTCCCCTCGGACCGGTTTCCCCGAGCGGTCCGCCTCCCGCTGAAGATCTCCCCCGGCCCGCGCCGGTCAATCCCCGCGCGGGGTCACTCGAACGAGGGGTGTTGCCGGAGAGGCGGGCATTTTCGAATACCCATTCGATAGCGTGCGGCAGTGGCAACAGGCAGGGTCCGGGGGCCGGCGGGGGCCGGCGCACCGGCGACGGACAGGGTCAGTGGGCAGGCAGCGAGCGTGGGGGGTGCCAGACCGTGGCGCGACGCATCGATGTGACGGGGGCGGACGGCGTACGCCTGGCCGCCTGGGAGTTCGGCGACCCGGCCAAGGCCGGAGCCGCCCCTGAGGAGGGAAGCACCCCGGACGCGCCGGGCGTGCTCTTACTGCACGGCCTGATGGGCCGCGCCTCGCACTGGGCGTCCACCGCCCGCCGCCTCTCCGCGCGGCACCGCGCGGTCGCCCTCGACCAGCGCGGCCACGGCCGCAGCGAGAAGCCCCCGGAGGGCGCCTTCACCCGCGACGCCTACGTCGACGACGCGGAGGCCGCCCTGGAACAGCTCGGCCTCGGCCCCGCCGTCCTCATCGGCCACGCGATGGGCGCCCTCACCGCCTGGCAGCTGGCCGCGAAACGCCCCGACCTGGTGCGCGGCCTGGTCATCTGCGACATGCGGGCCTCCGCCCTCGGGGGCGCCTCGCAGCGCGAGTGGGCGGAGTGGTTCGCGTCCTGGCCGGTCCCCTTCGCCACCCTCGCCGACGTACGGAAGTGGTTCGGCGAGGACGACCCCTGGGTGGAGCGCCCCAACCCGGCCCGTGGCGAGTTCTACGCCGAGGTCATGGCCGAGTCCCCCGACGGCTGGCGCCCCGTCTTCGACCCCGACCAGATGCTCCGCTCCCGCGAGACCTGGGTCTACGACGCCCACTGGGAAGAACTCGCCCAGGTCCGCTGCCCCGCCCTGGTCGTCCGCGGCCTCGACGGCGAACTGGGCCGCGCCGAGGCCCAGGAAATGGTCCGCGTCCTCCCCCGAGGCCAGTACGCCGAGGTCTCCGACGCCGGCCACCTCGTCCACTACGACCAGCCCGAAGCCTGGCTCACGGCGATCGAACCGTTCCTGGACTCGCTCGCCGGGGAGTAGCCGGGCCACGTCCGGCGGCGGTGTCGGAGGCAGCGGCTACGGTACGCCGTTGTGGACGCCGCCGATCTCGACCGACAGACCCTGACGCAGCACGACTGCGTCCCTCCGCACCTGGTGACCAGGCTCCTGGAACGCGGTCACGCCGGGGTGGTGGAGCACTGGGCCGGCCAGGGGGAGTGGTTCTGCGCGCGGGAGTGGGCACGGTTGCTCGGCACCGAGGGGCGCCAGGGGGAGGCGCTGGACGTGCTCGCCCCGTACCTGGCCACGGGCTGGTGGACGGCGACCGAGACCGCGGCCGGGCTGCTGGAGACGTGGGGGAGGACCGACGAGGCGATCACGCTGTCGGCAGCCGGTACGGAGCGCGGCCACCCCCTGGCGCTGGGATTTCACGCGCGCCTCCTTGCCCGGCACGGCCGCGCGGAGGAGGCCTTCACGCTGCTGAAGCCGCACATCGACGACTGGTCCTGCGCCGCCGCCCTGGTCGACGTGGCGGGTGACGCCGGCCGGGACGACGAGGCGGCCGGCCTGCTGGCCTCCCGTGTCGTCGACGACCACGCCTGCGACTCCCCCTGGTGCTGCGACCGCCTCGACCTTACCCTGGCGATCGGCCTGCTGGCCCGGGTCCGCGAACGCCAGGGCCGCGTCGACGAGGCCGTGGCCCTGCTCCGGACACGAGCCGTCACCTCGCTCAACGGCCGCGACCAGCTGGCCGATCTGCTGGCCCGGCACGACCGGCTCGACGAGCTGCGCGCCTACGCGGCGGGCGACGACCTGGGAGACGCCGTACGGAGTCTCGCGGAGCTGCTGGAGGCGCGCGGCGACGTGGAGTGCGCGATCGCGGCGTACCAGGAGGCGGACGCGAGCGCCCCGCACTCGACGGTCCGTCTCGCGGAGCTGCTGGCGCGGCACGGACGCGGGGACGAGGCGCTGGAGGTGATGGGCCGCCTGGCCGAGTCGTACAACGGGGACGACTGGATCCTTCACGTCCTGTCCGAGCTCCACCTCCGCCAGGGCCGTCCCGAGGACGGCCTGGCCCGCCTCGACACCCTCGCCGCCGCGCGCGAGCAGCCGGAGGAGTGGGATCTCCTGTGGATACGCCTGTCACTGGCCGCGGCCGCCGGGAGGACCGACGAGGCGATCGCATGGGCCCGCGCCCACCCTGAGGGCGATACGTCGTACGCGGCACCGGCCGTCGCCGAGCTGCTCGCCGGCGCGGGACGCCTCGAAGAGGCCGTCGCGGAGCTGCGCCGGCACCCCGGGCAGAACGTCCACGAACTGGCCGGATACCTCGTCGACCTCGGCCGTGTGGACGAGGCCGTGGCGGTCCTGCACCAGGACCGCCACAGTCCGATTGGACCCGCCTGGGACAGCGCCGCCTGGCGCGCGCAAGCGGCGGACTGATCAGCGGGCGGGCCCCGGAATTACGCCTTCTTCAGATGCCGCCTCAAGAACCCCGCCGCCGCCTCCCCCGCGGACGCCGGGACGCCTGTGTGGCCGCCCAGGTGGGCGTGGAGGGACTTGTCCCGGGAGGCGAAGGTGTCGAAGAGGGCCAGGGAGGAGTCCCGGTCGTTGCCCTCGTCGTCCCACTGGAGGAGGACGTGCAGCGGGACCGTGACCCGGCGGGCCTCCTCGAAGATCACGCGCGGGACGAAGCTCCCCGCGAAGAGGACCGCGGCCGCCACGCGCGGGTCGGTCGCCGTCAGCCGGACGCCGAGGGAGATCAGGCCGCCCGAGACGCCGACCGGGCCGGTGAGCTCAGGGAGCTGGAGGAGGGTGTCGAGCGCCGCCCGCCATTCGGGGGCCGCCGCGTCGACCAGGGGGAGGACGAGGGCGTCCACGAGGTCGTCGCCGACCGGTTCACCCGCCCGCATCGCGCGGTGGAGGTTTTCGCGCGCCTGGTCGAGGGCCGGCCAGGCCGGGCGGTCGCCGCTGCCCGGCAGTTCGATCGTGGCCGAGGCGAAGCCGTCCGCCGCCGCGTGCCGGGCGCGGGACACCAGGCGGGGGTACATCGCGTCCAGGCCGAGCGGCGGGTGGCCCAGCAGGATCAGCGGGACCGGCGTGGAAGCGGACGCGTCCGCTGGCGTCCACAGGAGACCCGGGATGCCGTCGAGGGTGAAGCGGCGTTCGAGGACGCCGTCGTCGAGGAGGAGTTCCGAGGTGACGTACATGGTCGTGCCTTCCGGGAGTGCGCTGCTACGGCGCTCCCGGGCGACCTGCCTGTCACCCGACCGTGACCCCGGAGGGGAGCACCCATGTCGTTGCTGCTGCGGTCACGGGTACCACCTCCTCGGTCCAGGCACGGTCCGGGCGACCGTAGCAGCGTCCGCCCGCCGCCCGCCATGAGGTTTCCGCCGGGGGACGCCCCCTCACCCCTTGCTCACCGCCGACACGATCTCCGGCAGCCGCGCCGCCGTCCGCGGGGCGGCCAGGCGGAGGCCGCCGAAGGTGAGGAGGGCGCCGTAGGCCGTGCCGGCGAGCAGGAGGAGAAGGCGCAGGTCCTGGCCCGCGTCGCTGATGTTCAGCCAGATGGTCAGGGCGATCACCGGGAGGCAGAGGAGGGCCGCCGCCATCATGCCGCCGAAGATGGAGATCCACGCCAGGCCCACCTGCCCGGGGGCCACGTTCTTGTAGCCCTCCTGCGGCACGGAGTACGGGAACCGCGCCGACGTCCACGCGCCGGTGGCTAGCATCGCGCCGAGCAGCGCGAAGGACAGACCCAGCGCCTCCGGCAGCCGCGCCCAGTCGTCCAGCATCGCCGTCGTCAGCACCGTGACGAGCGTGGCGTACGGGAGGGTGATCAGCAGCAGCGCCAGGGCGCGGGCGCGCAGTTCGGCGTAGGCGTCGCGGGCGGAGGAGATCGTCATCGCGACCATCCAGAACGCGGACGTGTCCTGACCGAACTGGTTGTACATCTGGATGCCGAGCATCCCGGCCGCGAAGCAGGCGAAGTACACCGAGCCGGTGCCCTGCCAGGCGTTGAACACCGGCACGATCAGGCCGATCGCCAGCGACGTCACCCACGCGGCCTTCGTCTTCGGGTCGCGCCAGATGTAGCGCAGGCTGCGCTCCATCACCGTGCCGGTCCTGCCCGCGGGGAGCAGGCGCGCGAGGCCCGTGGAGGGGCGGTCGCGGACCGCGGAGTCGCCCGTCTGCAGGGTGGAGCCGTCCGGCGCGGTCATCAGCCGGGTCAGGGTGCGCGACCACAGCGCGAGCAGCAGCACGAGCGCCCCCGCGCTCACCGCCAGCTGCGCCACGGCGACCCCGTACGCCCCCTCCCCGGCGGTGTGCACCGCGCCGATCGCCGATGCGCCCGGCAGCCAGCGCAGCACGCCCGCGACCGGGTCCAGCTGTTCCAGGCCGCCCGAACCCAGGCGCTGCGCCCCGAAGTTCACGACCTGCGCGCCGACCGCGACGACCAGACCGCTGAGCACCGCCAGGTCCCGTCCCTTGCGGCTGGTCAGCAGCCGTACGTTCGCCGCGGCCACCGCCCGCGCCAGCGCCACGCACACCAGCAGCGCCAGCGGCACGGCGACGACGCCCACCGCCCACGCCGCCGCGCCACGGGCGACGGTGATCACCGAACCGGCCAGCAGGCACACCGAGAACAGCGGTCCGATGCCCACCAGGGACGCGACCAGCAGGGCCCGCACCAGCGGCCGCGGACGCAGCGGCAGCATCACCAGGCGGGTCGGGTCGAGCGTCTCGTCGCCGCCGGGGAAGAACAGCGGCATCACCGCCCAGCCCAGCGCCAGCACCGCCACCAGCAGCACCACGAGCGACTCCGCGCCGCCGACGCCGCGCAACGCCACAAGACCGAGCACCTGGAGCGCGGCGAACAGCAGCGCGACGACGGCGGAGGCGATCCAGGCGGCGCGGCGCCCGCCGGACTGGCGCAGGCCGTTGCGCAGCAGGGACAGCTTCAGGCGGACGACGACCGGGGTGAGGGCGGGCGCGCTCACCGGGCGCCACCGCCCAGCCAGTCGAGGTCGGACCCGGCGTCGCGGCTGTCCGCGCCGACGAGTTCGAGGAACGCCCGCTGCAGGGACGGCGCGTCGCCGCGCACCTCGGCGAGCGGCCCGTGGGCGCGGATGCGGCCGGCGGCCATCACCGCCACCCAGTCGCACAGCGACTCCACCAGCTCCATGACGTGGGAGGAGAACACCACCGTCGCGCCGGAGGCGGTGTAGCGCTCCAGAACGCCCCGGATGGTCTGCGCGGACACCGGGTCGACGCCCTCGAACGGCTCGTCCAGGAACAGCACTTCGGGGTTGTGCAGCAGCGCCGCCGCGAGGCCGATCTTCTTGCGCATGCCGGTGGAGTAGTCGACGACCAGCTTGTGCTGGGCGCCCGCCAGGTCGAGCACGTCGAGCAGCTGGGTGGCCCGCTTGTCGACCTCCTCGCCGGGCAGCCCGCGCAACCGGCCGGTGTAAGCCAGCAGTTCCCGCCCGGACAGCCGCTCGAACAGGCGAAGTCCCTCCGGCAGCACGCCGATCCGGGCCTTCACCTGCGCCGGGTCGCGCCACACGTCGTGCCCGGCGATCTCGACGGTGCCCTGGTCCGGGCGGAGCAGCCCCGTCACCATGGACAGGGTGGTGGTCTTCCCGGCGCCGTTCGGCCCGACCAGACCGATGAACCGCCCCGCGGGCAGCTCCAGGTCGATCCCGCCGACGGCGACCTGCTCCCCGAACCGCTTCCACAGCCCCTGCACGCGCACGGCAACAGTGCCCACCACGTCTCCCTCCGTCGTCCCCGAGCCTACGGGGACGGCGTCGGGATCCGCGGGCCCGGGGAGTCTCCCGTCACCGGTCCCGGCCGCAGGCGTACGCCAGTGACGGCAGCAGCTCCTCCGCGTCCGGCAGCCAGCGGTTCTCCTGGGTGGGCCGGCGGGCCCACTGCACGGCCCCGTGACGCCCGACCCGGGTCGGCGGCGCGGCGACGAACGCCCCCTCGCCCAGCACGGCCAGGTCGAGCGACGTCGTCGTCCAGCCCAGGGTGCGCAGCAGGTGCGGAAGCTTCGCCGCCGCCCCGGGCAGGACGAAGAACTCCGTGCGCCGGTACGGCGTCAGGGTCACCGGGCCCGGCGTGAGCCCCATCCGCTCCATCCGGGCCAGCGCCAGCAGACCGGCCGTCTCCGGCACGGAGATCGCGTCGAACGCCCGCCCCGTGGGCAGCAGGACCGAGGCGCCGGGCTGCTTCTGCCACATCCGCCGCGCCGCACCGGCGCTCCCGGTCGCCAGGTCCGCCCAGCCGGGCTCGGCCGGGTGCGCGCCGGGCGCGGGGCAGGCCGCGTCACCGCACGAGCAGACGTGCACCCCGTCGACGACCTCGGTCCAGGTGCCCGGCATCACGTCCCAGTGGCGCTCCTCGGCATAGCGCACGGCGGTGTCCAGCAGCGATTCCCCGCGCTGCTTCGGGATCTGTACGGCGTCGGCGCCCGCGATCGTCTCTTCCACGATGAACACAACTTCACCCGTCACCAGGGGTTACGCCCCGCCGTATGCGCGGGGGAGGGGCATCGGGCCCGTCCCCGGGGCGCATGGGTGCATCCATGGGGGCGCGCGGGAGGATCCGCCACCGCGGCGGGGTAACCAGGAGGGGGGTCGGCAACCGTCGATACCCCGTCAATTCTCACATGTCCCGCATTGTCGGTATGTCGACGGGGCATTGATCCTCCCGGCCGGACGTCTCGCCGGGACGACGTGAGACGTACGGCCGCGGACAACACGTCAACCCGGTGCGTGGGCAGGCACCGCAGCCTCAGGGGGTACGCCATGGCCGCAAGGCCGCTCGTCGCCCGGCAGCCGAACGAACGGCTGCAGGCGCTCATCCAGGAAGCCGGATGCTCCAACGCCGGACTGGCCCGCAGGGTCAACATGTGCGGCGCGGAGCACGGCCTCGACCTGCGCTACGACAAGACGTCGGTGGCCCGCTGGCTGCGGGGACAGCAGCCGCGGGGCCGGGCGCCTGCCATCATCGCGGAGGCGCTGGGCCGCAAGCTGGGCCGCACGGTCACGATCGACGAGATCGGCATGGCCAACGGCAAGAATCTCGCGTCCGGGGTCGGCCTCCAGTTCTCGCCGACGGTACTGGGAGCCATCGAGCAGGTCTGCGAGCTGTGGCGCAGCGACGTGGGGCGGCGGGACTTCCTGTCCGGCTCGTCCGTCGCCGCCTCCGCGCTGGTGGAGCCCAGCCGCGACTGGCTGATCTCCGCGCCCGACGGTCAGGTCGCGCGCAACACCGGTCCGCGGGTGGGCCAGTCGGACGTGGCGGCGGTGCGCTCGATGACGGAGGCACTGGTCGCGCTGGACCACCAGTACGGCAGCGGGCACGTCCGCCCGGTCGTGGTGCACTACCTCAACAGCGTCGTCTCGGGGATGCTGGCCGGCTCGTACCGCGAGGCGGTGGGGCGCGACCTGTTCGGCGCCGTCGCCCGACTCACGGAGCTGGCGGGGTACATGGCCGTCGACACCGGCCAACCGGGGCTCGCCCAGCGGTACTACATCCAGGCGCTGCGGCTCGCCCAGGCCGCCGGGGACCGCGGCTACGGCGGGTACGTGCTCGCCGCGTCCATGAGCCACCTCGCCGCACAGCTCGGGAACCCGCGCGAGATCAGCCAGTTGGCACGCGCGGCCCAGGAAGGGGCACGGGGGCGCGTGACACCGCGCGCGGAGGCCATGTTCCTCGCCGCGGAGGCCCGCGGGCACGCGCTGATGGGCGACGCCCCGGCCGCGCACGCCGCCGCGGGCCGCGCGGTGAGCGCCCTGGAGGCGGCCGACCCGGGCTCGGGCGACGACCCGCCGTGGATCGCGCACTTCGACGAGGCGTACCTGGCCGACGAGTTGGCGCACTGCCACCGCGACCTCGGCCAGGCGGAGGCCGCCGCGCGGTGCGCACGGGAGTCACTGGACGGCCATCCGCCCACCCGCGCACGGCGCCGGGCCATCGGCTACGTGCTGCTCGCCACCGCCCAGGTGCAGCAGCGCGAGATCGAACAGGCCTGCGCCACCGGCCTGAAGGCCGCCGAACTGCTGGGCGGGCTGCGCTCCAACCGGGGCGCGGAGTACCTGGAGGACCTCCAGCAACGCCTCGAGCCGTACCGGGAGGAGCCGGTGGTACGGGAGTTCGGGGCGCGGATGGAGCTCCAGACGGCGGCGTGACGTACGCGACAGTCGCGTGCGACACGGGAGGCGGACGGGAAGGAGGGGACGTAATCAGCGTGCGGTGACCTGGTTTTGTTACCGCGCTCACAGGGCAGGAGGTCAGGTTCTGTGCTGCGTGGCACCGGGCTCCGGGGACCCGGTAGCGTGAGCCCGATTCACAAGGTCCCCCATTGGTAGGAGTCCCGGTGACGCAGAGTGGACAGGGCGAGGAGCCCTCGGCGCGCCCAGCGCGCGAAGGCATCGTGCTGCCCTCGGACGGTGGTGAGCCCCTGCTGCCGGGCATGACGTCCGGTCCGGTCGCGCCCGGCGGTACGGACGGCGCGCCCGCCGGCGGCGGGTTCCCCGCGTCGGCGCCGCCCGGCGGCCAGACCTGGGGGAACCCCTGGGGCCCGGACCAGCAGGCGGCCGCCCCGCCCGCGGGCCAGGAGTGGCCGTCGGCGCCCGACGGGCAGTGGCAGCAGCAGCAGTCACCGTCCGGGTGGGACGCCGGCCACCACCAGCAGCAGGGCCGGCCGCAGCACGGTCAGCAGCCTTCCTGGGACGCCGGGGCGCAGGCCCAGGGCGGTCAGCCGCAGGGCGGCCCCGGGCCGCTGCCGCCCGAGGGCGCCCCGTCCCAGGGCGGTTACCCGCCCGCGCACGGCGGACAGGACGCGTACGGGCAGGGCGGCGGGTACGCCGCCACGGACGGCTACGGCCAGGCCGCCGGAGGCGCCCCCTACGGCGGGCACACCGCGGGCGGCCACCTGCCCCCGCAGAACGGCGCCGCGTACGCCGCGCCCGGCGGCGGGTACGGGTACCCGCCCGCCCACGGCGCCCCGCTGCCGCCCCCCGCGCCCGGCGCGGACGAGGGCGCCACGCAGGTCATACCCCCGGTCCCGGCGGGCGGCGCCGACGAGGGGGCGACCCAGTACATACCCCCGGTCCCGGCGGGCGGCGCCGACGAGGGCGCGACCCAGTACCTACCCCCGGTCGCACCGGGCGCGCTGCCGCCCGAGATGCCCGCCGCGCACGACGCGGAGCTCACCCGCAACCTGGGCGTCGCCCAGCCGCAGGCCGGCCCCGGCCCGCTGCCCCAGCCGGGCAGCCCGGACGCCGAGCCCACCCAGTTCATCGCCCCGGTCACCGACCAGGGGCCGCCCCAGCCGTACGGCGCCGCACAGGGCGACGAGGGCCGGCAGCCGCCCGCCGAGTTCGACAACCTCTTCCGCAACGACGACGGCGCGGCCGGCGCCACGCAGCAGATGCCGCGCATGGACTACGGCCGTCCCTCCCGCGCCGACCGCACCCCGCCCGGGCCGCCCGTCCCGCCCGCGTCGCACCACGGCGGCGGACGCGGCGGTGGCGGCGGCAACGGCGGCCCGCGCTGGCCGCTGATCGCCGCGGTCGGCGTCGGTCTCGCCGTCGTCGGCGTCGGTGCCGGCGCCCTGCTCGGCAGCGGCAGCAAGGACGACGACGCCAAGGACAACCAGCCCGTCTCCGCCACCGCGCCCGCGAGCACCGAGGCCTCGCCGTCGCCGACCGTGGACCCGGCCCGGGAGCAGGCCGTCGAGCTGGACAAGCTGCTCGCGCACAGCGGCGACAGCCGCAGCAGCGTGATCAACGCGGTCGAGGACGTCAAGGCGTGCCGTGACCTCGACAAGGCCGCGTCCGACCTGCGCGAGGCAGCGAAGCAGCGGAAGCAGCTCGTGACCGACCTGTCCGGGCTGTCCGTGGACAAGCTGCCCGAGCACGAGGCGCTCAGCGAGGCGCTGCGGAAGGCCTGGAAGGCGTCCGCCTCCGCCGACGACCACTACGCGAAGTGGGCGGACCAGACCAAGGGCAAGGGGAAGAAGGGCTGCAAGAAGGGGTCTGCCCGGAACACCGAGCAGACCGCCGCGGGGAACAGGGAGAGCGGTACCGCCACCGAGCAGAAGAAGAAGGCGTCCGAGTTGTGGAACGCCATCGCCCGGCAGTACGGGCTGACGGAGCGGGCGCCTACGCAGTTGTAGGGCGCGCGCCGTGTGCGTGTGCGGGTGCGTGGGGGCCGGTCGCGCAGTTCCCCGCGCCCCTTCGGGGCGCCCCTACAGAGCCGCGTCCTTCAAGGTGGCCGTCACGTCCGTGAAGCCGTCCGCCGCCGCGGTGAGGCGGCCCTTCACCACCACGTGGAGCGTGACGTTCGCGTTGACCAGGCGCGGGAGGCCGACGGAGGCCAGGGTGTCCTGGAACTCCCAGCGCAGGGTGGGGGTGAGGCCGCCCGTGGTGACCTTCAGGCCGCCGTCCAGGGCGGTGGTCACCGTGTCCGCGGTGACCTCGCCGTCCCCGAGCGACTCCACGGCCTGGTGGAGCACCCGGTAGGCGATCCACGTCGTCTGCACGCCCGCGTCGGCCGGGTCGATGCGGTTGTCGCCGAAGGCCTCCGCCCGGATCACCTCCTTCATCGGGTCCCAGCGCGCGTCGCCCGCCTCCGGGTACCAGCCGGTGACGTACGCCCCCTCGTACGGGCCCGACGCGCCCCCGGAGGCGTCCAGCACCGTCTGGTCGACGCTGCCCAGCACCGTCGCGGTACGTACCTCGGGGTGGCGGGCGCGGGCGCGCCGGAAGGAGTCCATGAAGGTGCCGGTGCGGTCCCCGAGCGCCGGCACCACGCAGCCCCGCTCCTCCCCGGTGCCGGCGGCCGCGTGTTCCAGCGCACGCTCGGCGGTGTCGTCGTAGGAGGTCGCGGCCTCGGCGGCGCGCAGGTCGCCGGCCGTCGCGTGGCCGCCCGCCGCGAGGCCGGAGTCCAGCAGCGGCGGCAGCTGGTCGCCCGTGATGGTGTCGGGCCGGACCAGGGCGACGGGGCCGCACGCGTCGGCGAGGGTGCGGCCGAGCCCGGCGAGCAGCGCGGGCTGTCCGCCGTTGACCGGGTAGGACAGGGGGCTGGTGAACTCGTCGTGGGTGAGGCCGTAACCGCCGATGTAGGGGATGCCGGCGGCCTCCAGCGTGGGCAGGAAGGCGTCGCCGTGCTGGCTGTACGAGCCGACCACGGCGACGGCGTTCTCCGCGACCGCGCGCCGGGCGCAGCGCGCCGCGGCCACCGCGTCGTCGCGTTCGTCGCAGGTCAGCACCCTCAGCGGGCGGCCGTCGATGCCTCCGTGGGAGTTCACCCAGCGGCCGTACGCCTCGGCGAACGCGGGCATGCCGGGCTTGTTGGTCGCGCCGGTGTTCTCGGGCGCCCAGGTCATCACGGTGATCGTGTCGTCCCCCGGGCCTTCCGTCACTCCGGGGACGACCCCGCAGCCGGCGACCAGCGCGGCGCACGCCGTCAGCGCGCCCGCGGACAGGGCGCCGGCGCGGGCGGGCCGGACGAGGGAACGGGGGAGGACGGTGCTGCGAATGCGTCGCCTGCCGGTCATGCCCCCGCACCATTCCCTCACACGGCGAACCGCTCCGTGACGCTCGGTCGACGGGAGGTGACGCGGAGGTGAATTGCGGGGGCCCGTCCGGCGCGTACGGAGCGGAAACGTACGATCGACGACCGTGCAAGGTTCGGAGAACTCTTCCCGTCGCGGCCGTCGCTCCTCCACCATGGGCGGCATGCCACTCAACGACATGCCGTGGTGGCGCTGGCGCAGCAATGTGCGCTCCGCGCTGCACATGCTCTCCGACCCCGCCTTCCAGCGGGACGTCTGGCTGGCCGGCGTGCCCGGCTACGGGGACGTCACCGACGCCGTGTACCGGCTGGTCGAGGACACCTGGCTGGACAACTGGTCCGCCGAGAAGTACGTCGGCACGATCTTCCGCGACTCGCAGGAGGCCGCGCTCGTCGACACCGCCGTGCTGCGCGTGCTGCGGATCATGCACCAGGTCGGGCCGGACGCCCCGGTCACCGCGTACCTGGAGCACGAGGGCTGGCCGGAGGCGGTGCGCGCCGCGCGGGACGCGCACGTACGGATGGCGGCGAGCGACGGCGACGACCCGGACGCCGTGCCCAGCACGCTCGAGGTGCTGCGGATCATGACGCGTTCCGCGTAGCGGGACGACCGGCCGTGGGCCGGTGCGGGTGTGGGACCCTTTTCCCCATGAGCGAGCAGTCCACCCGAGCCGCGGCACCCGCCGACCAGTACGTCCTCACCCTGTCCTGCCCCGACAAGCAGGGCATCGTGCACGCCGTGTCCAGCTACCTGTTCATGACCGGCTGCAACATCGAGGACAGCCAGCAGTTCGGCGACCACGACACGGGTCTGTTCTTCATGCGCGTCCACTTCTCCGCCGAGGCCCCGGTCACGGTGGACAAGCTGCGGGCGAGCTTCGCGGCGATCGGCGACTCCTTCCAGATGGACTGGCAGATCAACCGGGCCGACGAGAAGACGCGCATCCTGCTGATGGTCAGCAAGTTCGGGCACTGCCTGAACGACCTGCTGTTCCGTGCGCGGACCGGGGCGCTGCCCGTGGAGATCGCCGGGGTGGTGTCCAACCACACCGACTTCGCCGAGCTCGTCGCCTCCTACGACATCCCCTTCCACCACATCCCGGTGACGAGGGACACCAAGCCGGAGGCGGAGGCGCGGCTGCTGGAGATCGTGCGGGAGGACGAGGTCGAACTCGTCGTCCTCGCCCGCTACATGCAGGTGCTGTCGGACGACCTGTGCAAGCAGTTGTCGGGGCGGATCATCAACATCCACCACTCCTTCCTCCCTAGCTTCAAGGGTGCGAAGCCGTACCACCAGGCGCACGCCCGGGGTGTGAAGCTGATCGGTGCGACCGCGCACTACGTGACCGCGGATCTGGACGAGGGGCCGATCATCGAGCAGGAGGTCGAGCGGGTGTCGCACGACGTCACGCCGGACCAGTTGGTCGCGATCGGGCGGGACGTGGAGTGCCAGGCGCTGGCGCGGGCGGTGAAGTGGCACGCCGAGCGGAGGATTCTGCTGAACGGGCGCCGTACGGTCGTGTTCGCCTGAGAGGCGGAGCTCCACGGTCTCGCCGGCGACTGCGGGCCGCAGGGGGCCGTTCGCGCAGTTCCCCGCGCCCCCAAAGGGGCGCGGGGAACTGCGCGAAAACGCGCCCCTACATCCTGCTCAAGCTCGCCGCGGCGAACAGTACGTCCCTGATCGCCTCCCGGTCCCCCTCCTGCCCGGCGGCAGCCTCCCGCGGCGGCACGTGGCCGGCCGCGAGCCGGCAGAACTCCGCGCCGTCCAGGGCGACATGAGCCACCTCGTGCTCGGCGGACCCCTTCGCCGCCGGCGAGTCCAGCGGGATCAGCCACTCCCCGCCGCCCGATCCCTCGATCTCCAGCCGCAGGCTGCGCCCCGGCTCGCCCGCGGCGACCAGCCGGCGCTCCACGGGGGCCGCCAGCCCGTGATGACGACGGGCCTCCAGGACCACCGGAAGCAGCCGGGCCGCGAGGTCCACCATCTCGTGCAGATGGCGCCCGGCGGGCGGGTCGTACGGATAGTCCACCGCCTCGGCGATGTCCTCCGCGTGGACCCAGCACTCGAAGGCCCGGTCCAGCATCGCGTCGTGCAGCGGCAGCGCGAAGTCGCCGTAGGGGACGGTCATACGGCCGGTGTCGCTGCCGGTGAAGGAGACCGTGCGGATCAGCCGGTGGCTCTGCTCGCGCCAGGGGCCGCGGACGGACCGGGTGGGCGGGAAGCGGGCGGCCCGCCAGTACGCCTCGGTGCGGTCGGAGGGTGTGGGCCGCTCGGGCCGGACCTCGCCGAGCGGGTCCTCCAGACCGAGGGCGACCGCGACCAGCCCGTCGACGGTCATGAGGTGGGCGATGACCCCGGCGACGGTGGTGCGGCGGCTGCTTGCCTCGTCGCCCTCGTACCAGCGCAGCCGCACCGGGGCGTGCCACTCGTTGTCGCCGAAGTCCTGGAGCAGGGCGTCGAGCCGGGCGGTCTCGGCGTCGTAGGCGGCGGCCCAGTCGGGGACCGGGATGCGAGGCGGGCGCCGCTCCAGGCAGGTCTCCAGGACGCGGGTGCGCAGCGCCGGTTTCAGATCGAGGCTCTCGGGCCGCTGGAGCAGGCCGACGGCCTCGCGCAGCCGCAGAGCCTCGTCCGCGCAGGGGCCGCAGACGCCGAGGTGTTCCTCGACGGCGTCGGCCTCCGCGGGCGCACAGGCGGCCAGGGCCCAGGCGCCCAGCAGCGACTTCAGCACCTGGTGCTCCGGCCCCGGGGGCAGCTCGTCCGGCCCGGCGGTGAGCGGTCCGCGGTCGTCGTACGGCCCGGGGCCGTGCCCGCTCACGCGGCGCCTCCGATGCCGGGCGGTGCGCCCGGCGCCCCCGCGTCGTGGGCGGTGGCCAGCAGCTGGAGGCCGAGGCGCAGCCGGCGGCGGGCCTCCTCGTCGGTGACGCCGAGGTCGGCGGCCGTCTGCCGGTAGTCCCTGCGCTGGAAGTAGGCCAGTTCCAGCGCGGCCCGCAGGGGCGCGGGCATGGACTGGACGATGTAGTCGGCGCGGGCGGCCACCGAGGCGTGCCGGACCTTGCGTTCCAGGTCCTCGGTGGTGCCGGGGCCGCCCCGGGCGAGCGCGGCGGTCTCGGTGGTGCGCAGCCGCTCCACGGCCAGCCGGTTGGTCAGGGCGGCGAGCCAGCTGCGCAGGGGGCCCTGCCGGGGGTCGTAGGTGTCGGGGTGCTGCCAGACGTGGGCGAAGACGTCCCGGGTGACGGTGTCGGCCGCGTGTTCGTCCCCGAGGACGCGGTGGGCGAGGCCGTGCACCAGGGAGGCGAAGCGGTCGTAGAGCTCGCCCAGGGCGGCCGCCTCCCCGCGGGCCAGCCGCTGCTGCATCTTGCGGTCCCAGCGGGGCGGTGCGTCCTTCTTGCGCATGCGGCCCCTCACCCCCTGTTCGTCCCGCGGGTCCCGGGGTGGTCGGTTCCCGGGTCCGGCGTGTGACCGGCGACGCCACGAATGTAGTCGCCATGGACGAGGGTGTACGCCCCTTTGTGGCAATGTGCGCCCCTCGGGGCGGCTTCCGTGGTAGGGAGTCGCCCGCGCAGGTGGCGCAGCGTGCGGATCATGTCTGCCCCGTCGTCTGTCGATCGGAACCGATCGAACCGGATCGATTACGACCAGAACAAGCCCTTTATGTTCGGTAACCGTTTCTGGGGTCGTGTTTCAGGGAACGGCCGGTGGGCAGCCGCGCAGCAAGGAAGCGTAGGCATTGCTTCCGTTTCGGCGAGCGAGGGGCGTGGTGGTGACCTTCAAAGTGACCGACCAGGAGAACGGCGCATGGGCCGTCCTCCGGGTCTCCGGCGAGCTGGACCTGGTGACGTCCCCGGTGCTGCGGCAGCGGGTGCACGACGTCGTGGCGGAAGGGCGGCACCGGCTCGTCCTCGACCTCTCCGAGGTGTGGTTCTGCGACTCCAGCGGGGTCGGCGTGCTCATAGCCTCCCGTCGGCTGCTGCGCTCCTGCCAGGGCCGGCTGCGGCTGATCCTGCCCGCGCGCGGCGCCGCCGACGGCAGCCACGTCAACAAGGTGCTCGGCGCGCTCGGGGTGCGCCGGCTGTTCGAGGTCCACCCGGACGTGCCGTCCGCCGTCGACGAGGACGCCCGCCCGCTCTCGGCCTGAGGCCCCGCCCCCTCACCCCGCTCTCACTCCGCGGCCCGCGCGTGGTGCCCCTCACACGTGTCACACGTGTGTCCCGGTGTTCCCCCGGTCCTGGTCCAAGCGCCGCTTTCCGGCTCCCCCGCGCCCGCACACCCCGTACGCTCCCAGCGAGACGACCCCTCCGACCTAAGGCGGCCTGAACAAGACATGGTCACCAGCGAGTACGAGCGCAGGATCGCGGCCCGCTTCGCCGGCTTCGACCAGGACGGCAACGGCTACATCGACCGCGAGGACTTCATGACGGCGGCCAAGGCGCTGCTCGCCGAGTTCGGCACGGCGGCCCGATCCGACCGGGGCCAGGCCCTGTACGTCGGCGCCGAGGCGTTCTGGCAGGGCATGGCCGGCATCGCCGACCGGGACGGCGACCAGCGCATCACCCGCGAGGAGTTCGTGACCGGCGCGCTCAAGCGGCTGCGGGACAACCCGGAGCGCTTCGCCGAGATCGCCCGCCCCTTCCTGCACGCGGCGCTCGCCGTCGCGGACACCACCGGCGACGGAGCCGTAGGGGTGGAGAACACCGCGCGCGTGCTCCAGGTGCTGGGCGTCGAGGCGGACGTCGCCGCGGAGGCCGCCGCACAGCTGGACACCGACGGGGACGGACGGATCGGCGAGGAGGACGTCGTCTCCGCGTTCGCCCGCTACTTCACCGTCCCCGAGTGACGCGCCGGGGCGTCCGCGCCCCCGGCGGTGTCACCGATCGTGGCATTTTGCTGATCACGGAGCGTCCGTACGACCCCGGGCCGGGTGAGTTCTTCCGTCACGGCCCGGAGTCGGGCGGCGTCTCCGGTACGTTGTGCGGGATGCGAGTCGTCGTGACCGTCCGCCGCGGCCGGGCCGCCCTCGAGACGGTTGCCCGGGGCGCCGTTCCTTCAGGTGCTCGTGGGGTCAACGGGCCGTGCACCGGGCTTCGTTCGAGTCCGCGCGGCAAGCGTCGCACAGTATGCCGCACAGGTACTCCTTCGCGCTGGAATATGCCTGAAGCGCTTGTTGAGGTGACTGTACGTCAACCATGCTGTCCCACAAGGGAGTCACGGTCCGTGATCCAGGTCCCGGTCATTGTTCTGGCCATGCGGAAAATGGCTAGGATCGTGGCCCTCGTGAGGCGCGAGTCCAAGTGTCCGCCGGTTCGGATGGTGTGAGCGGTGCAGGTGCTTCAAGTGCAGCTGGAGATCCGGCCCGACCCCGCTGAGGTGGGGCGGGCCCGGCGCTGGGCCCGCTCACGGCTGGCCGGGTCCGGCATAGGGGCCGACGAACCGCTGGCCGAGACGCTGATCCTGCTCGTCTCCGAACTCGTCACCAACGCCGTGGTGCACACCGGCTGCCCGGCCGTCCTGCGGCTCTCGCTGCCCGGCGCGGACGCGGCCGAGGAGGTCACCGTCCGCCTGGAGGTCGCCGACCGCAGCGGCAGGGCGCCGGTGCCGCGCTGCGCGGGCGACGAGGCGACCGGCGGACGCGGACTCGCCCTGGTCGACGGGCTGGCCGACCGCTGGGGCTGGAGCACCGAGGGCGCCGGCAAGCGCATCTGGTGCGAACTCGACCGCTGCGGCGCGGCGTCCGACGCCGCCCGCGCCTCCTGCGGCGGCGGCGCGGCGACGTACGACGGACTGGCCTACGAGGCGGTCTGAGCGCCCGCGCCCCGACCGTTGCCGCTCCCGCGGGGAGGCACGGGTGCACGGCGGGACGGCCGTCCGGTGCCGTACGTGATGCGGTGCGCCGGGTGTGCTCCCGTGCGCCGACCCGACGAAACGGTCAAGCGGGGCGAATGCCGTATCGCGGATCGAAACGGTATTGACGTGCCGTCACCGGGTGATCACGCTGGTCGTCAGCGATTCGCCGCGAGGGGACGGCGAGGGCACCGTGACGGAGTCCTCGGCGAGTGTGGGTCGTTATCCGGCGCATGCCTCCCGGGGGCGGGGGACCTGGCGGGGCCGCCGGAGCCGCAGGGCGGTGTGGGGCTGTCGTGCTCGGGGCGAGCAGCGCCGCACCGCCGCGCGGAGTTCTTCGTCCACAGCCTGTGGACAAGCGGACGCGTGCGGGACTCAGACCGCGACCGCCGTCCCTTCCCCGCGTTCCGAGGCCGCGCGGAAGGTGCGCCGGTAGGCCGTGGGGGTCACGCCGAGGGCCGCCTGGAGATGGGCCCGCATGGACTGGGCCGTCCCGAACCCGGAGTCCCGCGCCACCTGGTCCACGGTCAGCTCGGTGGTCTCCAGCAGGTACCGCGCCCGCTCCACCCGTTGCCGGGTGAGCCACTGCCCCGGACTGACCCCGGTCTCCTCCCGGAAGCGGCGGGTGAAGGTGCGCACCGACATCGACTCCCGCTCCGCCATGTCGCGCAGCTGGATGGGCTCGTGCAGCCGGCCCAGCGCCCAGGCGCGGGCGCCGCTCGTGGACGCCTGCTGCGGGTCCGGCACCGGAAGCCGGATGTACTGCGCCTGGCCGCCGTCCCGGTGCGGCGGCACCACCGTGCGCCGGGCCACGTCGTTGGCGACGGCGGCGCCGTGGTCGCGCCGCACCATGTGCAGGCACAGGTCGATCCCGGCCGCCACGCCCGCCGAGGTGAGGATGTCGCCGTCGTCGACGAACAGCACGTCCGGGTCGACGTCGATCTGCGGGAACAGCCGCTGGAGCCGCTCCGCGTCCGCCCAGTGCGTGGTGGCGCGGCGCCCGTCGAGGCGGCCGGAGGCGGCGAGGACGTAGACGCCCGTGCAGATGGAGGCGATGCGCGCGGCCGGCGGGATGCGGCCGAGCGCGTCGGCCAGTTCGTCCGTCAGCTCGCCCCGCTCGAAGACCGGGCCCAGCTCGTAGCAGGCCGGGACGACCACCGTGTCGGCGGTGGCCAGCGCCTCCGGGCCGTGCGGCACGTGGATGGCGAAATCGGCGTCCGTCTCCACCGGTCCCGGCGGCCGGACCGAGCAGGTGACCACCTCGTACAGCGGCCGCCCCCACTCGTCCCGGGGGCGGCCGAACACGCGGTGAGGGATGCCCAGTTCGAACGGCAGCAGGCCGTCGAGGGCGAGGACGACCACGCGGTGGGGCCGGTGGCCGGCGGGGGAACGGGGTGGCTCGACCGGGTCCGAAGGCATGGCCCGATCCTAGCGAATGCTGTCCCTCGGGCCACTCGTTGAAGCGGACATGCTTGCCCGAAGCTGTACGACGTGACCACGACCAGCAACACCGCCGCCGTCGGGCCGCCCGCGAGCGGCCGCAAGCCGACCCGCCGCCGGGTGCACCGCGCCTGGTTCGTCGCCGCCGTCACCTTCGTGACGATTATCGGCGCCGCCGCCTTCCGCGCCGTGCCGGGGCTGTTCATCGACCCGCTGAACGAGGAGTTCGGCTGGTCACGCGGCACCATCGGCGCCGCGGTCTCCCTCAACCTGGCGCTGTACGGGCTCACCGCCCCGTTCGCGGCGGCGCTGATGGACCGCTACGGCATCCGCCGGGTCGTCGCCGTCGCGCTCACCGTGATCGCGGCCGGGTCCGGAGCCACCGTGTGGATGGACTCCGCCTGGCAGCTGATGCTCTGCTGGGGCCTGCTGGTGGGCCTCGGCTCCGGCTCCATGGCGCTCGCCTTCGCCGCCACCGTCACCAACCGCTGGTTCACCGAGCGGCGCGGCCTGGTCAGCGGCATCCTCACCGCCGCGTCCGCCTCCGGTCAGCTGATCTTCCTGCCGCTGCTGTCGTGGATCGTCGACCGGTACTCCTGGCGGCCCGCGGCGGTGACGGTGTCGCTCGCCGCGCTCGCGGTGGTGCCGTTCGTCTGGCTGCTGCTGCACGACCACCCCGCCGACGTCGGCCAGAAGCCGTACGGGGCGAAGGAGTTCGTGCCCAAGCCGGCACCCGTGCCCGGGGCCGCCCGGCGCGCGCTGACGGTACTCGGATCGGCCGCGCGCACCGGCCCGTTCTGGCTGCTCGCGGGGACGTTCGCGATCTGCGGCGCCTCCACCAACGGGCTGATCCAGACCCACTTCGTGCCCGCCTCGCACGATCACGGCATGCCCATCACCACCGCCGCGTCCCTGCTCGCCGTCATCGGCGTCTTCGACGTCGTCGGCACGGTGGCCTCCGGCTGGTTCACCGACCGCTTCGACTCGTGTCGGCTGCTCGCCGTCTACTACGCGCTGCGCGGCGTCTCCCTGCTCTTCCTGCCGTTGCTGCTCGCGCCCTCCGTGCACCCGCCGATGCTGCTGTTCATCGTCTTCTACGGCCTCGACTGGGTCGCCACCGTGCCGCCCACCCTCGCCCTGTGCCGGGAGCACTACGGCGACGACAGCCCCATCGTGTTCGGCTGGGTGCTGGCGTCGCACCAGGTGGGCGCGGCGATCGTCGCCTTCGCCGGCGGCCTCGCGCGGGACGCGTTCGGCTCGTACGACGTGGTGTGGCTGGCATCGGGCGCGCTGTGCGCGGCGGCGGCCCTGATGGCCCTGGTGATCCGCAAGCGGCCGGCGGTCCTTACGACGAGCTGAGGCGCTGTGGGGGCGGGCGCGATGGCGGGGCGCCTCGAGAGCTGGGCTGGGCTGCCCGGGGCCGGACGTCCTGACGGGCGGGCGTCCCGAGGGGCGGGTGCTCCGGGGGCGATGCGCCTCGACGGTCGGGGGCTTCGGGAGTCGGTCGCCCTGAGGGCTGGGCTGCCGGGGGCCGGACGTCCTGTCGGGCGGGCGTCCCGAGGGCTGGGTGCCTCGGGGTCATGGGCCTCAAGGGTTGGGCCCCTTGAACGCTGGGGCTGCCCGAGGGCCGGACGTCCTGACGGTCCGGGCCAAGGCCGGGTGCCCTGGAGGTCAGGCGCCTTGGGACTCGAGCGCCCCGAGGGCGGGGAAGCCCGGGGGCCGGACGCTTGACGGTCGGGCGCCGCGAGGGTCGGGGCACCCACCCCGGCGCCGGGCACCCTCGGGCGTCAGGGCGCCCCCGGCGTCAGGCGCCCGGCAGGCGGGACGCCTTGCCGTTGCGGGCGACCGCTCGGGCGATGCGACGGGCGTCCAGGGCCATCTCTCGGAGGTTGCCGCTGATCGGGTTCGTGAAGCCGGTGAAGTACAGGTCCGGGGCGCCGGCCGGGGTGCGGGCGCCGTGGACCACGGGTCTGCCCCGCTCGTCCAGCACCCCGAGACCGCCGACCAGGCCCTCCAGCCCGCGCTCGTACCCGGTGGCCGCGACCACCGCGTCCGGGGCGACGCGCTCGCCGTCGGCCAGCAGCACCTCGCCCCCCTCGAAGCCCTTCACGGCGGCGACCACCTCCACCTCGCCCTTGCGCACGGCGTCGATCAGACCGACGTCCTGCACGGGGATCGCGCCCTCCAGGGCACGGCTGTAGAGCCCCGTCTCCGGGCGGGGCAGGCCGTGCTCGGACAGGTCCGGCACCGCGATCCGCGCCTGGAGGCGGCTGATGCGGTCGACCAGCGGCACCGGCAGCCGGCGCACCAGGATCCCGGAGTACTGCGCGGGCCACCCGGCCGTCGAGCGGCGCACGATGTGCGGAGGGGTCCGCACCGCCAGCCGCACCCGGGAGGCGCCGCCCTCCACCAGGTCCACGGCGATCTCGGCGCCCGTGTTGCCGACGCCGACCACCAGGACGTCCCGCCCGGCGAACGGCTTGGCGTCGCGGTACCGGGACGCGTGCAGCAGCTCCCCGGTGTACGTGTCCCGTCCGGGCCAGTCGGGGACGCGCGGGGTGTGGTTGAAGCCGGTGGCGACGACGACCGCCGCGCCGGTCAGCTCCCGTCCGCCGGTGGCCCGCAGCAGCCAGCCGGTGCCGTCCTCGGTGCGCTCGACGCGGGACACCTCGACGCCGGTGACGATCTCCAGGCGGTGGTGCTCGGCGTACTTCTCCAGGTAGCGGACCACGTCGTCGCGGGACGGCCAGCGGCCGAAGCGGCGGGGCATCGGCAGGCCGGGCAGCGCGGACCGGCGCCGGGTGGTGTGCAGGTGCAGCCGGTCGTAGTGACGGCGCCAGGAGTCGCCGACCCGCTCGGAGCGCTCCAGGACGACGGCCCGCACCCCGTGGGCGCGCAGGGCGTACGCGACGGACAGTCCGCCGGGGCCGCCGCCGACGACGTAGACGGGGCGGTCCGCCCGGAGGGGCGCGGTGGGCTGCGCGGACGTGGTGGAGTCGGCCATGACCGCGAGCGTAATCCGGCACGGCATTGATGGGTCTCGGTCAAGACCGGAATTGGTTGCGGAATGATCACATGATGTCGTGATCGCGGGTTCAATGTCCCCATGTCTTCCCCACAGCGCACCCGACCCCGACCGCCGTCCGAACTCCGCGACCACGGACTGCTCCTGCGCGCCTGGGACCCGCGCTCCGACGACGACGCCGAGGCCTGGCTGCGCGGCCTCACCGACCCGGAGTTCCGGCGCTGGAACACCCCGCTGCGACCGGTCGGCGACCTGGACGGCGCCCGGCGGTCGCTGCGCACCCGGGCCGCCCTCGCCGAGGAGGGGGCCGTCGTCTCCTTCCACATCGCCGACGCGGCCGACGGCACGCCGCTCGGCCACATCGGCATCGACGACATCCGGCCGGTCATGGCCGTCGGCCGGATCGGCTACTGGGTCCTGCCCGAGGCGCGAGGCCGGGGCGTGGCCACCCGCGCGGTGCTGCTCGCCGCGGACTGGGCGCTGACCGAAGGCGCCCTCCACCGCCTGGAACTGGGCCACGCCGTCGGCCACGAGGTGTCCTGCCGGGTCGCGAACCGCTGCGGCTTCCTCCCGGAGGGCACGCTGCGTGACGCGATGTTCGCCCCCGGCCGCCACGACGCGTTCCGCGACACCCACCTCCACGCCCGCCTGGCCACGGACCCGTCCCCGCCGGACCCGTCCCCGCCGGGGCCGTGACCCCCTCCGGGACGTCTCCCCTCAGACGCGCGGCAACCGCCTCACGGCCACAGCAGCTCCCTCGCCCAGTCCTCCCCCTCCCCGCGGTACCGCAGGCGTACGTGGCGGCGCTGCGGGTCGCCCTGGAAGAACTCCACCTCGTCCGGGGCCAGGTGGTACAGCGTCCATGAGGGGGCCGGGGTGTCAGGGGCCCGGCGGGCCTTCTCCCAGGCGGCCTCCGAGGCGCGGGCGAGTTCCTCGGGAGAGGCGAGCACCGCGCTCTGGCGGCCGGTCAGGGCGGAGGCCAGCGCGCCCGTGGAGCGGGCGTGGAGGTCCGCCCGGGCCTCCTCGGGCGGGGCGGCCGTGACGGGACCCCGTACCCGCACCTGGCGGCCCAGGACCGGCCAGTAGAAGGTGAGGGCCGCGTACGGGCGGGCGGCGAGGTGCCCGCCCTTGCGGCTGTGCGCGTGCGTGGCGAACGACCATCCCCGCTCGTCCGCGCCGTGCAGCATCACGATCCGTACGTCCGGCAGGCCGTCCGCGTCCGCCGTCGCCAGGGACATGGTGTGCGGCTCGGGCTGCCCGGCCGCCGCGGCGTCCGCCAGCCACCGCGCGAACAGCGGCAGCGGCTCGGCGGGGGCCCGCCCGGCGTCGAAGGGGCGCAGATCGGTGACGGCCGGGTCCCACACCCGCAGGGACCGCAGCAGTGCGTGAAGGTCGGGTTCCATGCGGCCGATTGTCGGCCCTCAGATCGACCCCAGGTCCGACGACACCCACCGCTCCGGCCGCATCCGCACGACGACCTGCTCCCCGTGGTTCTTCCACGCGAAGTCCACGTACCCCTCGACCTTCTCGGCGGGCAGGTAGCGCGCGGAGATCTCCCGCAGCTTCTCGACCGTGGCGGGAGAGGTGTCGACGACCGGGCCCTCGACGGAGACGTAGCGGATGGTCGGCTCGACGCGCTCCACCAGGAGGGAGAAGCGTCCCGCCGCCTGGAGCAGCCGGTTCTTGCGGGAGTGCCGCCCGGTGAGGATCCACACGTCCTCGCCGGGCGCGTACTGGTACCAGATCGGCACGGTCAGCGGGGCGCGGCCGTCGCCCGCGTCCACCGCGAACGCGGCCACGCGCGGTTCGGACAGGAACGTCTCGCGCTCTTCGGGGGACAGGACCATGGCGGTTCCTCCAGCGTCGTCGGCGTCGGGGCGTGCACTCGGGCCTGCGGCCGGGCGGTACAACGCCGGCCGGGCCGGGACGTGTTCCGCACGTTGCGCCCCCAACCATCGGAACCGGCCCGCCCCCGGGAACGCGACAGGCGGCGGTCCACCGGAGTGAACCGCCGCCCGGATGACAGGAACGACGAGGTCGCGGGGGAGGAGCGGGGCCGCGCGCGGCTACTTGGTCGGCTTGCGCCCGGTGACTCCCAGGTGCACCAGCAGCGCCAGGTTCGGCTTGATCTCGGCCTGCTTGACGCCCCAGGAGGAGAAACCTTTCTGGTGCGAGGCCACGGCCGCCAGCATGGCGACCAGGGAGCCGGCGACCGCGCCGGGGTTGACGTCCTTGTCGATCCGCCCCTTCGCCTGGAGCTCGGAGACCGCCTGGGCGAGGGAGGCCTCCACGGCGTTGAGAACCTTCAGGCGGATCTTGGAGAAACGTTTGTCCCCTTCGGCGGAGCCGAGATCCACCACGCGGAGGATCGCGTCGTTCTTCCGCCAGAACTCCAGGAAGCCGTCCACCAGTTCCTGTGCCGTCTGCCAGCCGGCCCGCCCGCTCCAGGAGCGTCCCTCGACCAGCTCGCTCAGGGAGCCGCTCTCGGACGCCATGGTCTCGGCGAGCTCCAGGACGGCGCCCTCGACGTCCGGGAAGTACTGGTAGAAGGTGGCCGGCGAGGTCCCCGCGCGGCGGGCGACGTCGATGACCTTGACATCCCGGTACGGGGACGAGCTGAGCATCTCGCTGAGGCAGTCGAGCAGCTTCTGCCGGGTCTCCTGCCCACGCCGGCCGGCCACGCGGCCGTCGACGGTACGCACTTGTCCTGTCATGCCGTCAGCTTACCGACGGGGTTCGGGAGCGCGATTCGGCCGACTGCAAATGGGGTGCGGGGCCCGAAGAACCCTGGTGTGCCTGGTCGGCGGGGTGCGGGCGGCGCGGCTACGTTGTCGGCATGGCCGAAAACAGGGCGTCGGAGTACACGGAGGGCACCCCCTGCTGGGTGGACGCGCAGCTGCCCGATCTGGAGGCGGGCAAACGGTTCTACGGTGAGCTGTTCGGCTGGACCTTCGAGGAGCAGCCCACCGGGACGGTCCGCGCGCTGAAGGACGGCGACCCCGTCGCCTCCCTCGCGCACAAGACGGACGGACGGCTGCCGACGGTGTGGACGGTGTCCTTCTCCACCCCGGACGCCGACGGCCTGTGCGCGCGCATCCGTGCGGCCGGCGGACAGGTGGTCGCGCCCCCGGCGCCGTTCGGCGACCTCGGCCGCACCGCGCTCGTCACCGACCCGGAGGGCGCGGTGTTCTCGCTGTGGCAGCCCGGGACCGCGACCGGCTTCGCACGTCGCCACGAGCCGGGCACCTTCGCCTGGGTCCAGCTCTACGCACGGGACACCGGGACGGCCAACACCTTCTACGGCGACCTCTTCCAGGACGCCCTGTTCGGCGAGGGAGCCGACCCCGACTTCGGCCGCGCGCCCGTCTCCGAGGTCTTCGCCCCCGAGATGCCGCCGCACCTCCTCGTCCACTTCGCCGTGACGGAGCTGGAGCCCGCCCTGGAGCGGGTCGCCCGGCTCGGTGGCCGCACGCAGGTCCCGCCCTTCGAGACGTCGTACGGGACGGCGGCCGTCGTCACCGACAATCAGGGGGCGTCCTTCGCGCTGCTGCGGCGCTGACCGTACGCTCGGTGCGCCGCTGCGGTCCGTCGCCTGTACACCGTCCGGCCGTCCATTCGAGTCATATGTAAACCTGGACACCCGATTTGTCGGCCGGTTCGCACCAGGGGGCGCGGACAGGAAGAATCGGGGTGCGTGCCGCCACGGCGGTGCGGTGGTGAGACGCTGCACTACGGTCGCGCACAGGTGGTGGCGCGACGCGTACGGGGAGGTGGCAGGCAAGTGGTGGATCAGCTGACGCAGCACGATCCGCGGCGAATCGGGCCGTTCGAGGTGCTGGGACGGCTGGGAGCCGGCGGCATGGGGCTGGTCTATCTCGCGCGCTCGGCGTCCGGCCGGCGGGTGGCGATCAAGACGGTCCGGACCGAGCTGGCAGAGGACCAGCTGTTCCGGGTGCGTTTCACGCGCGAGGTGGAGGCGGCCCGCGCGGTCTCCGGTTTCTACACGGCGGCCGTCGTGGACGCCGACCCGCGCGCCGCCGTACCGTGGCTGGCCACCGCCTACGTGCCCGCCCCCTCGCTCGAGGAGATAGTGAACGAGTGCGGGCCGCTGCCCGCGCAGGCCGTGCGCTGGCTCGCCGCCGGCGTCGCCGAGGCGCTCCAGTCGATCCACGGCGCGGGCCTGGTCCACCGCGACCTCAAGCCGTCCAACGTGCTGGTCGTCGAGGACGGCCCCCGGGTGATCGACTTCGGCATCGCGTCCGGCGTGTCCAACACCCGGCTGACGATGACCAACGTTGCTGTGGGCACCCCCGCCTACATGTCCCCCGAGCAGGCCAAGGACTCCCGCAGCGTCACCGGCGCGAGCGACGTGTTCTCCCTCGGCTCCATGCTGGTCTTCGCCGCCACCGGCCACCCCCCGTTCCACGGCGCCAACCCTGTCGAGACGGTCTTCATGCTGCTGCGCGAGGGCCCGGACCTGGAGGGCCTGCCGGACGAGCTGCGGCCGCTCATCGAGTCGTGCATGCAGATGGACCCGACGGCCCGGCCCAACCCCGCCGACCTCCAGGCACAGCTCGCCCCGCACCTGTTCGGCTCCGGCTCCGACGACAGCGGCACGGCGTCCGCGTGGCTGCCCGAGCGGGCGGTCGCCCTGATCGAGACGCGCCGCGGCGGCCGCCCCGCCAGACCGCCGCAGAACAGCGGCCGCAGCGGGGGCGGCGCGCGTCCCCACGTGCCGCCCCCGCCGCCGCACGACCCGGTCGTCCCGCCGCCCCCGCCCCAGCCGGCCCCCGTGGGCGCGCCCGGCACCGGCCCCGTCCGGCTGGCGGGCGCCGCGGTGCCCATCGGTCCCGGCCCGCGCGTCGCCGACACGCGCGCGGCCGCCGTGCAGGCGCCCCCGCCCGCCGCCGCCCTGGCCGCCACCTGGACCAAGCCCCGCCCCGGCGTGAACGGCGCCGAGCCGGCCGTCGCGCCCGTGCCTCCGGCGCCCGCAGCGCAGCCGGAGCAGCCCGGCGGCTGGCGCCCCTGGCGGTTCCGCATGTCCAACGACGTGTGGGGCACCCCCGCCGTGGCCGGCGACCTGGTGTACGTCACCTCCTTCGAGGTGCACGCCCTGGACGTGGCCACCGGACGGCGCCGCTTCAAGACGCGGGACGTCGCCTGGTCGATGGCGGTCGCCGACGGCCGCATCCACGCCTCCGACGGGCCCACCCTCTACGCGCTCGACGCCCGCGAGGGCGGCGACCTGTGGCGGCTGAACACGGACGCCTGGGTGTACTCCCTCAAGGCCGACCGCGGCACCGTCCTCACCGGCACCCGCGGCGGCGGCGTCCAGGGCTGGGAGGCGTCCACCGGGCAGAAGCTGTGGGAGGTCGGCGGCTGCCAGACCGACTTCGAGTCCCCGGAGGCCGGCCCCGCCCTCTTCGACGGCACCGCCTACGTCTGGCAGGACGCCCGGCTGCGCGCCCTGGACGCCCGCACCGGCGAGGAGCGCTGGTCGTACCCGATCGGCGACGCGGCCTCGTGCGGCGGCGTCCCGGTCCGCCTCACCGCCGCGCCCGACGGCTACGTCTACGTCTGCGCAGGCACCCGGGTGCTCGCCCTGGAGGCCGCCTCCGGACACGTCCGCTGGCACTTCGAGGCCCCGGCGGTCTTCCTGTGCCCGCCCGCCTTCGTGCCCGGCCCCGCGGTCACCGGCGGCGGGGTGTACCTCGCCGACTACCTCGGCACGGTGTACGCCCTGGACGCCACCGACGGCCGCGACCGCTGGCGCATCGCCACCGAGGCGCGCTCCTCGGCCGAGCCGGTGCTGGTCGCCGCGGGCCATGTCCACGTGGGCAGCGGCAAGGGCCTCTACACGCTGGACGCGGTCACCGGCACGCCCAAGTGGCGCTTCCAGTCCGGCGGCGAGATCGTGGGCGCGCCCGCGGTCGCCGAAGGCCGGATCCACTTCGGCTCCAGCGACCACCTGCTGTACACGCTGAAGGCCGACGACGGCCGGCTGCGCTGGAAGCTCGCGACCGGCGGCGAGATCACCGGCTCCCCGGTGGTGCGCGACGGCGTGGTGTACGCGTGCAGCAAGGACCGCTGTGTGTACGCGCTGGACGCGGAGAAGGGCACGGGCACGGCGCGGACCGCGTGAGACGCGCGTCGCCGGCGCCCCTGCGGGGGACGGCCGTCGTGCCGGCTGCACGGAAGGGGCCCGGACGGCGGCCGCCGCTGCGGGGCGGTGGGTGTCCGCCGCCCTCGGGGCCGACGCTACGCCGGGTACGGGACGGTCGCCAGGCAGTGACATGGCCGTGACACAAAGATCGCTAGCCTGAGGGTCATGACTTCTCGGGGGAAGACTCTCAAGCTCACCGCTGTCTCGGCGCTGGTCGTCCTCGCGCTCACCGGCTTCTCCACCGGCCGCGGGCACGGCCACGGCAGCGGGCACCACGACGGCGACGGCGACGGTGGCTGCAGCAGCTCCAGCCAGAACCACGACTCGTCGAGCGGTTCGCACCGCGACTACGACGACGATGACGACTACGACGACGACTACGGCAGCAGCGGGTCCGGTGGCTCGGAGGTGTCGGCGTACCCGAGCGCGGCCCCGATGAAGCTGGTGGAGTGCGCGTCCGAGGAGAAGCCGTACGCCACCGTCGAGGTCACCAACAGCGACACGCTTGAGGGCACCTTCTCGGTCGTGGTGATCTTCAAGGACGTCGCCGGCGAGGAACTGACCCGCGGTACCGAGGAGGTCTCCGTCCCGGCGGGTGAGACCACCGAGGTCAAGGTCCCGGTGGACGACGAGGCGAGCCTCCCGCAGATCGACGCGTGCGAGCTCGACTCCTACGCCCCGGCGGCCTGACCGCGACGACACGGGAGAGGGGCCTTGGTGCGGAGTCGTACGACTCCGCACCAAGGCCCCTCTCCCACGACCCGGCCGCGACGGCTCCCCCTCCGTGCCGCCGCGGCCGGTCCCCGTGCGGGAAGAAGGCTCAGCGGCCGTCCCCGTCCCGGGCGGGCGGCGCCGGGACGTGCTGGTCCAGCGTGGTGACCTCGCCGATGCTGGGCGGGGCCGGCACGTGCTGGTCGAGCGTGGTGACCTCCGGGTCGTCCTTGCTCGGCGGCGTCGGCACGTGCTGGTCCTGCGTGGTGAACTCCGGCTCGTTCGTGGCTTCCGTCATGACGTGTACAACCCCCAACAGATGGATCGGGACGTGCGGTTGAACGGCCCGCTCGGCGACTCCCCCGAAGGTCGCCGAGCGGGCGTTCCAGCGGGCCTCAGAGTGGAGATGAGCCCCTCGGATCCGCCTGCCCCCCGACGCGACGCATCCGTTCCATGAGAGTGGCAGCCCGCCATAAACGTTCGATGAACGCCTCCGGCGGGCCGCCGTCAGGCCACCGACAGCGGGGCGAGCAGCCTGCGCACCTGGACGGCCTCCACGGAACCCGTCTCGTCGTACAGGGTCAGCGCCTCGCGCCAGCAGGCGCGCGCCCGGTCGCCCTGGTCCAGGGTGTCCAGCGCCCGGCCGAGCAGGGTGAGAGCGTTGGCCCGCATCCAGTCGCCGCCGATGCAGCCCATCGCCAGGGCCTGTTCCGCGTGCCGGGCGGCCCGCGCCGGGCGACCGGCCCGCAGGTGCACCTCGGCGATGCGGTAGTGGGTCGTGCCCTCCCACAGCGACTGACGGTTCTCCGCGAAGATGCACAGCGCCTCGTCGAGCTGGGCCAGCGCCTCCGACGTGCGCCCCGCCTGGCTGAGCACGATCCCGGACGCGTACCGGGCGTTCGCCACCCGCATCGACATCCCCAGCGCGTCGTAGATCTCGACGCCCCGCCGGGCGAGTTCCACCGCCTCGTTGCTGCGGCCCATGGAGGCGAGCGCGCGGGAGAGGTTGCAGACCGCGCTGGCCTCGCCCGGCCGGTTGCCGTCGGCGCGGAAGGCGTCGATCGCGCGCAGGAAGTACCCCTCGGCGTCCGCGTACCGGGCGGTGCACGTGGCGATGATGCCGAGCTGGTTCGGGGCGGTGCCGTTCGCCCACGGGTCGTCCGCCTCCCGCAGCAGCGCGTCCGCCCGCATCGTCTCCTCCTCGGCGGCCTCGAACCGGCCCGCCTGGCTGAGCACCTGGGCGACGGTGACCCGGGCCCGCACCTCGGCGCGGGCGTCCCCGAGGGCCGCCGCCGCCTCGCACGCGGCCCGCGCGGTCTTGCGGTACTGACGCGAGTCCACCCCGGACTCCGCGAGGTCGATGGTCGCGACCAGCAGGTCCACGGCCCGGCGCACCATGGACGCGCCCAGCGACTGCTGCACGCACGCCAGCAGCGGCCCGGCCTCGCTGTGCAGCCAGTCCACCGCCTTCGCCGCGCCGCCGAACTCCTCGCCCTCGAAACGGCCCTTCTCCAGGTGCGCCACGGTCCGGTCGCCCGGCCGCTCGATGCCGTACACCCGCACCGCCGTCGCCAGGTAGTAGTCCAGCAGCCGCGACCGGGCCGCCTCCCGCTCGGCGGGCGGCTGCTCGTCCCGCTCGGCGCACGCACGCGCGTAGAGCCGCACGAGATCGTGGAAGCGGTAGCGGCCGGGGGCCGCCGACTCCAGCAGGGACGTGTCGACGAGGGACTCCAGCAGGTCCTCCGTCGCCTCCGCCTCCAGGTCCAGCAGGGCGGAGGCGGCGGCCAGCGAGATGTCGGGGCCGTCGGCCAGGCCCAGCAGCCGGAACGCGCGGGCCTGCGCCGCGTCCAGCGCGCCGTACCCCAGCTCGAAGGTCGCCTTCACGGCCAGGTCCCCGGCCTGGAGCTCGTCCAGGCGGCGGCGCTCGTCGGCGAGCTTCGCCGCGAGGAACGACACCGTCCAGGTGCGCCGGGAGGCCAGCCGCGAGGCGGCGATACGGATGGCCAGCGGCAGGAAGCCGCAGGCGGCCACCACGTCCAGGGCGGCCTCCCGTTCGGAGCGCACCCGCTCCTCGCCGACGATCTTCGTGAAGAGCGCCAGCGCCTCCTCCGGCGACATCACGTCCAGGTCGACCAGGTGCGCCCCGGCCAGGCCCACCATCCGCACCCGGGACGTCACCAGCGCCGCGCAGCCCGCCGTGCCCGGCAGCAGCGGCCGTACCTGCGCCGCGTCGCGCGCGTTGTCCAGCAGCACCAGCACCCGGCGGCCGTCCAGCATCGAGCGGTACAGCGCTGCCCGCTCCTCCAGCGAGTCCGGGATCGCCGAGTCGGCCGTGCCGAGCGCCCGCAGGAAGGAGCCGAGGACCGTCTCCGGTTCCGCGGCGCGCGCGCCGGCGCCCTGGAGGTCGACGTAGAGCTGGCCGTCGGGGAACGCGTCCCGGGCGGCGTGCGCCACGTGCACGGCGAGGGTGGTCTTGCCGACGCCGCCGATGCCGGCGACGGCGGACACCGCCATCACCTGCGCCTGGTCGCCGGTGGCCGACGCGAGGACCTCGCCCAGCTCCCGTACGAACGCCGCACGGCCCGTGAAGTCCGGCACCGACGCCGGGAGTTGTGCCGGGCGTACGGGGGCGGGCTCCGGGGTGGGCAGCCTGGCGGGCGGTTCGGCGAGGGCGGGGTCGGCCTCCAGGATGCGCTGCTGCAGCTCGCTGAGGTCCGGGCGGGGGTCGACGCCCAGCTCGTCGGCGAGCAGCCGGCGGGTGTCGGCGTACACAGCGAGCGCCTCGGCCTGGCGTCCGCTGCGGTACAGCGCCAGCATGAGCAGCTCGCGCAGCCGCTCCCGCAGCGGGTGGGCGGCGGTCAGCGCGGTCAGCTCGGAGACGGCCTCCGCGTGGCAGCCCTGCTCCAGGTCCATGTCGAGCCGCGTCTCGAGGAGTTGGAGCCGCCACTCCTCCAGGCGTACGCGCTGCGCCTCCGCGTACGGTCCCGGCACCCCGGCCAGCGTCTCGCCGTCCCACAGCGCCAGCCCTTGGCCGAGCAGGTCGCGGGCGCGGCTCAGGTCGCCCGCGGCGCGGGCCTTCTCCGCCTCCGCCGCCAGCTCCTGCGCGGCCGCGAGGTCCAGCGCGCCCTGGCCGAGCCCGCGCACGGCGTAGCCGCCGGACTCGCTGACCAGGACGCCGGGGTCCAGCACCTTCCGCAGCCGGGACGCGTAGGTGCGCACCGCGGCCAGCGCCTGCGAGGGCGGTTCCTCGCCCCACAGGGCGTCGATCAGCTCGGCGGCCGTCGCGGTGCGGCCCTCGCGCAGCAACAGCGCGGCCAGCAGGGCACGTTGCTGCGGACTGCCGGTGGCGACCGGTACGTCGTCACGCCAGGCGCGCACCGGGCCCAGCACTCCGAACCGCAGCGCCGACGGCTCCGGGGAGGAGCCGGGACCCCGCTGCTCGGGCCCTCGCGGCACACCGTCCATGCAGTCCCCCTATGCATTCCGAGCAACTACGCCAGTTTGCCTTCTCCTGACGCATGAGTCAGCCTCGCGAGACACCGATCACACGGGGAGCGGCGGGCCGCCACGGACTCCACACATGTGCGACCTCATCCGTCCAGATCCACCCGTACCGTGAGCAGTTCGGCCCCGATCGCGCGGACGGCGGCGCTGTTGAGGCGGGGGAGCGAGCGCAGCCGGGCCACGGGGTCGTCGTCGGGCATCAGGTGGGCTGTGCCGGTGTGCCAGCGGCCCCGGACGCGCACCCGCACCCGGGGGTCCGCCTTGATGTTCCGCACGTACTGCGAGCGTTCGCCGAACTCCGACACCAGCCAGAAGGTGTCACCGTCGCGCCGTCCGCCCACCGGTGTGGTGCGGGGCAGGCCCGACACGCGGCCGGTGGTCTCCAGCAGGGTCTGGAACGGCATTCGGCGCAGCAGGGGGTTCCCGACGCGGCGCTGGAAGGCCGTGGCGACGCGGTACTTGCGTTCGGCGCGAGAAGTCATCGTGGCGCCGAGCCTACCGGCGGCCGAGGAAGACGGGGTTGGTGAAAGCGGCCAAGCTTCCGGGCAGCGGCGGGACGGCGGCCTCGTGCCGCACCTCCGCGCGCACGTACGCGGCGTACGCCGGGGTGGTCCGCCACTCCACGGCACCTTCCCCGCCCGCCGGCAGCGGCGCGGAGGTGTGCAGCACGCCCTGGTCGGTGACGAGCCGGATGAGCAGTGAACTGCCGTGGCAGGGAAGGGAATCGGCGGGTTTCGGGGCGGGTGCGTGGGGCCGGGCCGGACGTAATGCCGACCGGTCGGTATGGACAGGAGGGGAGCGGCCGGGTATGCATGGGGCGTCGTCCGCGTACGAAAGGCAGCCCATGCGCATCGCCGTCACTATCTTCCTCACCGACGAGACGATCACCCCGGTCCGGCTGGCCCGGGAACTGGAACAGCGGGGCTTCGCCGGGCTCTACCTGCCGGAGCACACGCACATCCCCGTCGAGCGCACCACCCCCTACCCGGCGGGCGGCGAGCTGCCCCGCCAGTACGGCCGCACCCTCGACCCCTTCGTCGCGCTCGGCCAGGCCGCGGCCGTCACCGACCGGCTCGGGCTCGGGACCGGCATCACGCTCGCCGCGCAGCACGACCCGATCGACCTGGCCAAGCAGATCGCGACCCTCGACCACCTCTCCGCCGGCCGGTTCACGCTGGGGCTCGGCTTCGGGTGGAACGTGGAGGAGGCCGCCGACCACGGCGTGGAGTGGCGCACCCGGCGGGCCCTGGTCCGCGACCGGATGGGCCTCATGCGCGCCCTGTGGGCCGACGAACCGACCGCCTACGACGGCGAGTTCGCGAGCGTCCGGGCGAGCACCGCGTACCCCAAGCCGGTGCAGAAGCCGCGCGGCCCGGTGAGCGGGCCGCGCACCCTCGTCGGCGGTGCGGCCGGACCGAAGCTGTTCGCCGACATCTGCGCCTACGCCGACGGCTGGCTGCCGATCGGCGGGCGCGGGCTGACCGAGGCGCTGCCCGCGCTGCGCGCCGCCTGGGCCGACGCCGGCCGCGACCCGGCCGCCCTCCAGGTCGTGCCGTACGCGGTCCGTCCCAGCACGGGAAAGCTGGCGCACTTCGCCGAGCTGGGCGTCGAGGAGGTCGTGGCACAGCTGCCGCCGGAGGGGGAGACGGAGGTACTCCGTGCGCTGGACGCGCTCCAGTCGTTCGTGGACGGGCAGGGCTCCTGATCACGCCGAACGTATGCTCAAAGAATGACGACTTCCGCGACGTCCGGAACCGGCGGCCCGACCGAGAACAGCCTGCGCCGCGCGCTCAGGCGCGCCCGCGACGGCGTCTCCCTGGACGTGTCCGAGGCCGCGGTCCTGCTCCAGGCCCGCGGTGAGCATCTGACGGACCTCTCCGCCTCGGCCGCCCGGGTCCGCGACGCGGGCCTGGACGCGGCGGGGCGGCCCGGCGTCATCACGTACTCCAAGAGCGTGTTCGTCCCGCTGACGCGGCTGTGCCGGGACAAGTGCCACTACTGCACGTTCGTCACCGTGCCCGGCAAGCTGCGCCGGGCCGGGCACGGGATGTTCATGTCGCCGGACGAGGTGCTGGACATCGCCCGCAAGGGCGCCGCGCTCGGCTGCAAGGAAGCGCTCATCACCCTCGGCGACAAGCCAGAAGAACGCTGGTCCGAAGCCCGCGAATGGCTCGACGCGCACGGCTACGACGACACGATCGCCTACGTCCGCGCCATCTCGATCCGCATCCTGGAGGAGACCGGTCTCCTCCCGCACCTCAACCCGGGCGTCCTGTCCTGGACGGACTTCCAGCGTCTGAAGCCGGTCGCGCCGTCGATGGGCATGATGCTGGAAACCACCGCGACCCGCCTGTGGTCCGAGCCCGGCGGGCCCCACCACGGCTCCCCCGACAAGGAGCCGGCGGTGCGGCTGCGGGTCCTGGAGGACGCCGGCCGCTCCTCCGTCCCCTTCACCTCGGGCATCCTCATCGGCATCGGGGAGACGTACGAGGAGCGCGCGGAGTCGTTGTTCGCGCTGCGGAAGGTGGCCCGCGCCCACCACGGCATCCAGGAACTGATCATCCAGAACTTCCGCGCCAAGCCGGACACCGCGATGCGCGGCATGCCGGACGCGGAGCTGGACGAGCTGGTCGCCACGGTCGCCGTCGCCCGCCTGGTCCTCGGCCCCACCGCCTGCCTCCAGGCCCCTCCGAACCTGGTCGACTCCGAGTACGGGCGGCTCATCGCGGCCGGCATCGACGACTGGGGAGGCGTCTCCCCGCTCACCATCGACCACGTCAACCCCGAGCGGCCCTGGCCGCAGATCGAGGAACTCGCCGAGCAGTCCCGCGCGGCCGGCTTCGACCTGCGGGAACGCCTCTGCGTCTACCCGGAGTTCGTGCGGCGCGGCGAGCCCTGGCTGGACCCGCGGCTGCGCCCGCACGTCGCCGCGCTCGCCGACCCGGAGACGGGGCTGGCCCTCCCGGACGCGCTGCCCCAGGGGCTGCCGTGGCAGGAGCCCGACGAGGCGTTCACCGCCACCGGCCGCACCGACCTGCACCGCACCATCGACACCGAGGGCCGCACCGGCGACCGCCGTGAGGACTTCGACGAGGTGTACGGCGACTGGGACGCGCTGCGCGAGGCCGCCGCGCCCGGCATGGTCCCCGAGCGGATCGACACCGACGTGCGCGAGGCGCTGCGGACGGCCGCGGACGACCCGACGAAACTGACGGACGCGGAGGCGCTGGCCCTGCTGCACGCCGACGGGCCCGCCCTGGACGCGCTGTGCCGGGTTGCGGACGACGTGCGGAAGTCCGCGGTCGGCGACGACGTGACGTACATCGTCACCCGCAACATCAACTTCACCAACGTCTGTTACACCGGCTGCCGCTTCTGCGCCTTCGCCCAGCGCCGCACGGACGCCGACGCCTACACGCTCTCGCTGGAGCAGGTCGCGGACCGTGCCGCCCAGGCGTGGGACGTCGGCGCGGTGGAGGTGTGCATGCAGGGCGGCATCCACCCCGACCTGCCCGGCACCGCCTACTTCGACATCGCGCGGGCCGTGAAGGAACGCGTCCCCGGCATGCACGTCCACGCCTTCTCCCCGATGGAGGTGGTGAACGGCGCGACCCGCACCGGCCTGTCCGTCCGCGAGTGGCTGACCGCCGCCAAGGAAGCGGGCCTGGACACCATCCCGGGTACGGCGGCGGAGATCCTCGACGACGAGGTCCGCTGGATCCTCACCAAGGGCAAGCTCCCGGCGGCCACCTGGATCGAGGTCGTCGAGACGGCCCACGAGCTGGGCATCCGCTCCTCGTCCACGATGATGTACGGCCACGTCGACCAGCCCCGCCACTGGCTCGGCCACCTCCGTACCCTGGCCGGCATCCAGCAGCGCACCGGCGGCTTCACCGAGTTCGTGACGCTGCCCTTCGTGCACACCAACGCCCCCGTCTACCTGGCCGGCATCGCCCGCCCGGGCCCGACGGTCCGCGACAACCGCGCGGTGACGGCGATGGCCCGCCTGCTGCTCCACCCCTGGATCCCCAACATCCAGACGAGCTGGGTCAAACTGGGCGCGGAGGGCGCGGCGGAGATGCTGCGCTCCGGCGCGAACGACCTCGGCGGGACGCTGATGGAGGAGACCATCTCCCGCATGGCGGGCTCCTCCTACGGCTCCTACAAGTCGGTCAAGGACCTCGTCGAGGTCGCGGAGGCGGCGGGCCGCCCGGCGAAGCCGCGCACGACCCTGTACGGCGAGGTCCCCGAGGAGCGGAGGCACGCGGCGGAGGCCTCGGACGGCCATCTGCCGGAGCTGCTCCCGGTGCTCGACTGACTCCGGGACCGTTGCCGGCTGGCAGTAGGATGATCCGACCCGCTTTCGGTAGCTGAGGAGTGCGTACCGGTGTCTGCCCGTCTTCCTTCGTGGGCCTGGGTGACCGGGCTGACCACGGGGGCGATAGCCGTGGTGGCGGTCCTGGGCGTCCAGGCGGACCAGGGCACCAAGCCCGTCGCCGCGACCACTCCGCCGAAGGCCACGGCGACGGCGGACCCCAAGCCGTCCGCCGCCCCGTCGAAGAAGCCGACGGCACCGGCCGTCCCGGCCGACTCCGGCACCGGCCGCCGCATCGTCTACTCCCTCGGCCAGAAGCGCGTCTGGCTGGTCGACGCGAGCGACGCCGCCCGCAGCTCCTTCCCGGTGTGGCCCGGCACGGTCTCCCCGGACCCCGGCTCCTACGCGATCGGCACCCGCAACGAGGCCACCACCGGCAGCGACGGCGTCCCGGTGGAGCACATCATGTACTTCGCCCAGAAGTCCGGCGTCTTCGTCGCCTTCTCCAACGCGGTCGACGGCTCCTCACCCCCACCTGCCGACCCGGGCGCCCAGACAGGCGGCATCCGCGTCGCCAAACAGGACGGCAAGGCCCTGTGGGCCTTCGGTACGGCGGGGACGACGGTGTACGTGGTGCAGTGACCGACCGTCGTGCCGGTCACACCGTGCGTCGCGCCTCGTCCACGAGGTGACGCACTCGGCCACCCGACGTGACCTCGTACCCCTGCTGCGGAAGGTCCCGGCCGCCGAGGTTCCCCGTGAGAGCCGGCCCCGCAGGCGGTGCTGACGGTCCGTGTCCCGGTGGGACGCCAGGTCCTTGCGCAGGGCCTCGAAGCAGCGGCGCGTGTTGCCGGGCGCCTCCGAGCCGAGTTCACCCCACCCCTTCGCGGCCTCGTTCGTCGCGAAGGGCAGACGCCATGCGCCGTCCACCGGCGGGGGCGCGACGTCGCCGCCGCGCTTGGGGCTCACGGAGCCGTCACCTCGCCGTGGTCGGGGTCCGCCAGAACGCGGGCGGTCGCGCGCCATTCGGGCAGTATGGCCCGCTCGCCCGCGTCGCTGCGGACGAGGGCGCCGAGAAGCCGGGCGGTGATGTCCGCCGTCTCCTCGCGCTGCTGGTCATGGCGCGCCGTCGTGAGGTATAGATCCTCGCCGTCCCGGCGCGTGACGTGCACGCGGTGGGTCTGGTCGAGAGTTTCGGCGACACGCTTCGAGTTCTTCGAGCTGAACCCGACCTACGCCTGGGCGCGCGAGCGGCGCGATGCGGTCGTACGGGACCGTGAAGGGTGAAAACAGGCGACTCCCGGCCGCTCGGGTCACACTCCGTATAGCGAGCCGCATGGCGAGCGGGAAGGCGATCCGGCCTCGCGGCCCACCGTCCCCGTTCGATTACAGTGCTGGGCGTCGTACGTACGGACGGTCCCGGGGAGGTCTTGGTGGCTGGTACTGCCGGGCCCGTGTGGGGGCGCCGTGAGCAGCAGGACTTCCGCAGCCGGGTGCGCGGAACGCTGCTGGGGGTGGCCGTCGGGGACGCGCTGGGCGCGCCCGTGGACGCCCTGGACCTCGACACGATCCGCCGGACCCACGGCGCGGACGGCCTGACCGACCTCGCCCCCGCCTTCGGCCGGCGCGGCGCGGTCACCCACCACACCCAGCTCACCCTCTTCACCGTGGACGGCCTGATCCGCGCCCAGGTGCGGCGCGACACCGGCGCCTGGCACCCGCCGACCGATCTGCACCGGGCGTATCTGCGCTGGGCCACCACGCAGCGGGACTGGGGCCCGGACGAGCGGCGCAAGGAGGACGGCTGGCTGGCCAGGGAGGAGTGGCTGTACGCCCGCCGCGACCCGGCCCGCACGCTGCTCCTCGGCCTGGGCGACGCGACGATGGGCACGCTGGACGCGCCCAAGAACCCCGGCGAGGCCGGCCCGGAGGCGGCGGCCCGCTCGGCGCCGTTCGGGCTGCTCGTCGGCTGGGACCCGCAGCTGGTGGCGCAGCTCGCGGTGGAGTGCGCGGCGCAGACCCACGGCCACCCGGTCGGCTACCTCGCGGCGGGCGCGTACGCGGTCCTGGTGCACGCGCTCGCCCGGGGCGACAGCCTGGACACGGCGGTGCAGCGCACGCTCGCCCTGCTGGCCGCGCGGCCCGGCCACCAGCCGGTGACGGACGCCCTCCAGCGCGCGCTGGGCGCCGTACGGCAGGGGATGCCCGGCGCGGAACGGGTCACGGAACTGATCGGCGACGCCACCGCCGAGGGCCTGTTGTCCGCCGCCGTGTACTGCGCGCTCGTGGGGGAGGACGTACGGCGGGGTCTGTGCCTCGCCGTGAACCACGCCGGCCCCAGCGCGGCGGCCGGCGCGCTGACGGGCGGCCTGCTGGGCGCCCTGCACGGCGAGACGGCCCTCCCGCCGGCCTGGCTGGCCGAACTGGAGGGCCGCCCCACGGTCCTGGAACTGGCCGACGACTTCGCGATGGAAATGACCCAGGGCCCCGCCCTCCACACCCCGGCCACCTCCTCCCCGGCCTGGCTGACCCGCTACCCCAGAGGCGCGTGAGAGCAACACCCCCAGGGGCGCGGGGAACTGCGCAAAGGGGGGTCCGGGGGGCGAAGCCCCCCGAAGGTCGGGATGGGAAGGGGCGGAGGGGGCGAAGAAACCCTCAGTCCTTCACCGGCACCCCGGCCTCCCCCGCGGGCACGGGAAGAGCAACACCCTCCCCGCCCCCGTCGGAGTTCACCCGCTCGATGACCGCAACCCTCTCCTCCGTGTCCTCAGGCCTCACGAACCCGACAACGACATACAGCACCAGCGACACGGCCAACGGAATGGACACCTGGTACTCCAACGGCACCCCACCCTCCACGGCCCATTGGATCGGGTAGTTCACCAGCCAGAACGCCACCAGCCCCATCCCCCAGCTGACCAGCGCCGCCGTAGGCCCGGACCGCCGGAACGGCCGCAGCAGCCCCAGCATCATCGGAATGGCGATCGGCCCCATCAGCCCGGCCACCCACTTGATCACCACGGTGATGATGTCCTTGAACGTCGGCGAGTCGACCTGCGTGGCCACGGCCATGGACAGCCCCAGGAACACCACCGTGGTGACCCGCGCCGCGACCAGACCCGACCGCTCCCCCCACGCCCGCGCCCGGGCGGACAGCACCGGCGCCACGTCCCGCGTGAACACGGCCGCGATCGCGTTGGCGTCCGAGGAGCACATGGCCATCGTGTGGGAGAAGAACCCGACGACGACCAGCCCCAGCAGCCCGTGCGGCAGCAACTGCTCGGTCATCAGGGCGTAGGAGTCGGACCCGTCCGCCTTCTGCGACTCGACCAGCAGCGGGGACATCCACATCGGGAAGAACAGCACCAGCGGCCACACCAGCCACAGCACCGCCGACAGCCGCGCGGAGCGCGCGGCCTCACGGGCGTCGCGGGTGGCCATGTACCGCTGGGCCTGGTTCAGCATCCCGCCGTTGTACTCGAACAGCTTGATGAAGAGGAACGCCAGCAGGAACACCGTGCCGTACGGCCCGACCAGCGGCTCCCCGTGCCCCTTCAGCTCCGGCTGGTCCCAGGCGCCGAGGAAGCCGCCGTGGTCGCCGAGCTCCAGCACGACCGCGACGAACATGGCGATCCCGGCGAGCAGCTGGATGACGAACTGCCCGAGTTCCGTCAGCGCGTCCGCCCACAGTCCGCCGATGGTGCAGTAGACGGCGGTGACCGCGCCGGTGATGAGGATGCCCTGGTTCAGGGAGACCCCGGTGAACACCGACAGCAGGGTGGCGATGGCCGCCCACTTCGCGCCCACGTCCACGATCTTCAGCAGCATCCCGGACCAGGCGAGCGCCTGCTGGGTGCGCAGGTCGTAGCGGTTCTTGAGGTACTCCAGCGGCGAGGCCACGTGGAGCCGGGAGCGCAGCCGGTTGATGCGCGGGGCGAACAGCCGGGAGCCGATGGCGATGCCGAGGGCGATGGGGAAGGACCAGGTGACGAACGAGGTGACGCCGTAGGTGTAGGCGATGCCGGCGTAGCCGGTGAACATCACCGCGCTGTAGCCCGACATGTGGTGGGAGATCCCGGAGAGCCACCAGGGCATCTTGCCGCCGGCGGTGAAGAAGTCGCTGACGCTGTCCACCCGCTTGTGCGACCAGACACCGATGGCGACCATCACGGCGAAGTAGCCGATGAGCACCGCCCAGTCGAGACCGTTCATGTCCCCCCTTCCAGGGTCCGCCTTGTGAACACCGCTCAGCAGGTTGGCACTTCGCCTGAGCGGGGCAGGAACACGGAAGGGTGCGAAGTGCCCGCTCATCGTGGGCGGTGTGGCGGGAGCACGACAAGAAAACGGTGAGTCAAGACCGTGCAAAAACGTTCGCCAGGCGGACTATCGTTCAGATCCCTGAACAGGTTCGCGACTTGAAGAAGCCCCGGGGAACCCTCCCCGGGGCCTGCCTCAGCGCAGCTCCTCGGGGCACGGCGTGCCCCGCTCACCCCACTTGTACGGGGCCGCCAGCCGGTACGTCCCCGCCTCGGGCGCCAGCAGCACCGTCCACTCGTCGCCGTTGGCGTCCTCCTCCGTCTCCATCAGACAGCCGTGCACGTTCTCGTACGTCTTCGGCTCGTCCTCGGGACGGTTCTCGGACTCCTCCGTCTCCTGCGGCGGGTCCAGCGCCTTGCCCTCGCCGTCGACCAGGCCCAGCCACGGCGAGTACGGCACCCGGATCAGGATCCGGCCCGGCTTCTCCACCCGCAGCGTCCACTCGCCCTGCTCGGCGCGCTCCACGACCGTGTTCGGCTCCGCCAGCGGGGTCGGCGCCTGCACCTCGAACAGCTGCCAGTTCGCGTCGCCCCAGACCTGCTTCAGATACGGCAGCCCGCCCTGCACCAGCTCCCGCTCGCGCTGGCCGCCGTCGCCGTCCGGCTCGTCCTTCGGCAGCACCACGTAGTGCACGCCCCAGCGCTTCAGCCACTCGCGGTAGTTGGCCGCGTTGAGGGTGTCGTCGTAGAAGAGCGGGTTGCGCTCCATGTCGGCCTGGCGGTTCCAGCCGCGCGCCAGGTTCACGTACGGAGCCAGCGCGGACGCCTCGCGGTGCGAGCGGGCGGGGACGACCTCCACCCGGCCCTGCTCGGCGCCGACCTCCTGCAACTCGTTCACCAGCGGCGCCAGCTCACGCGCCCAGGACGCGGCGGGCGTCGTGTTCACCACGTCGTTGACCGACTTCACGCCGATCCAGCCGTTGAAGCCGATCACGGCGACGACCAGCGCGTACCACTTACGGGACCGGGGCTCGGCGAACGGCAGCGCCGCCACCAGCACCACACCGCCGAACAGCATCGCCAGCCGTGTCATGTTCGACCCGATCTGGGAGCTGATCAGCCAGACCAGCACCACCCCGAGCCCGTACACCGCCGCCGTGATCCGGACCGTTCTCCAGTCCTTCGGCACCAACGCGTAGACCAGCACCGAGTACACGAACGGCAGCACGACCGACCCGAAGCCCATCGGCTGCGTGCCGGAGAACGGGAACAGCCACGCCGACACCGCGACCACCGCGCTCGGCGCGAGCCCCAGCGCCCAGGCACCCGGCCTGCGCTTCTGCAGGAACAGCGCCACCGCGACCAGGCCCACGAACAGGCCCGCGACCGGCGAGGCCATGGTCGCCAGGGCGGCCAGCGGGGCCGCGCACAGCGCCTTCGCCCAGCGCTTGTACCGCCACCGGTACGGCCAGCAGAAGACGACCGCGACGGCGCCGAGCGCGAACATCGTGCCGAGCCCGTACGTCACCCGGCCCGAGGCGGCGTTGCACAGCAGCGCGAACACGCCCGTCAGCGCCGCCCACAGGGGGTTGCGCACGGACCTGCTGCGCATCAGCACCAGCGTGAGCAGGCCCGCCGACACCGTGCCGGCGATCATCATCGTGGTCCGCACGCCGAGCACCGACATCAGGTACGGCGACACCACGCTGTACGACACCGGATGCATCCCGCCGTACCAGGCGAGGTTGTACGCGGAGTCGGGGTGCCGGCCCACGAACTCGGCCCACGCGTCCTGCGCGGCCAGGTCGCCGCCGCTGTTCGCGAAGGTGAAGAACCAGACGACATGCAGCAGCCCCGACAGCGCGGTGACGGACAGCACCGGGTGGCGCAGCATACGGGCGCGCACGGCGAGGACCGCGGCCTTCGCCCGGCCCGGAGGGTCACCCTGAGGGGCGCTCCCGGAGGACGGGTCGGCGGCCCCGGTGGACCGCTCGGCTCCGGATGCGGGTATTCGCGGGCCGGCCCCCGGGCCCGGGTTCGCGTCGTCGGCGCGTGTCGGCTCCGCTGTCGCCACCTGTCGGCACTCCCCGTGATCCCGTTCCTCGCCCGATTCCTGCCCGTTTCGTGACGCTAGCACGCACCCCGCGGACCGTCCGCCCGGGTGGGCGGCGGTCCGCGGGGTGCGGCCGTCGTCGATCCGCCGCCGGATCAGGCGACGCGGGTCAGCTTGTCCGTGAAGCCGGGCTCCACGAGGTCCTCCTTCAGCGAGACCGGCACCTTGACGGCGCCGTTCCTGCCGTCACCCACGGTGAGCGTGCCGACCTCCGTCCCGGCCTCGGCCGTGTGCGGCAGCTCCGTACCGGCGAACGTCAGTTTCACCTCGAGCCCGGCCCAGCCGACGGCCTTGACGTCCTCGGTGACGACGACCGGGGTCCGGCCGCCGAGCCCGTCGTCGGCGTAGCCCACGACGGTGCCCTTGCGCAGGATGGTCTCCGCCCGCAGGGCGTCCTGGCCGGCCAGGACCAGCTTGTGCCCGGCGTCCAGGGCGCCCGACAGGATCGTGTTGTCCTCGCCGCCCTCGGGCTGGCGCAGCACCGCGCCGACGATCCGGTGCACCTCGCCGTCGACGTCCTTCTTCGCCGCGAACGACAGGTTGCCGAGCGCGGAGGTGGTGGTGCCGGTCTTGATGCCGACCACGTCGTCCTTGCCGACCAGACGGTTCCAGTTGCCGTGCTTCACGCCCTTGTAGTCGGTGTACTCCATCATCGCGGCGACCTCGCGGAACGCGGGCTGCCGCATCGCTGCGCGGGCCAGCTTCACCTGGTCCACGGCCGTGCTCACGGTGGTGTTGTTCAGACCCGACGGGTCCGTGTACGTCGTGTCCGACATCCCGAGGTCCTCGGCGGCCTCGTTCATCTTCTCGACGAACGCCTCCTCCGACCCCGCGTCCCAGCGGGCCAGCAGCCGCGCCACGTTGTTCGCGGACGCGATGAGGATCGCCTCGACGGCCTCCCGCTCGCTGATCGCGTCGCCCTCGGTGACGTCGACCGTCGACTCCTGCCCGGCGTCCGACTGCTCCTCGGCTGCCTTGTCGATCTCGATCCTCGGACCGTCGGCGCCGCTCTTCAGCGGGTGGTCCCGCAGGATCACGTACGCGGTCATCACCTTGGCGACACTCGCGATCGGTACGGGCTTCTGCTCGCCGGAGGAGCCGAAGGTGCCGATGCCCTCGACGTCCAGCGCGGCCTGGCCGTTCTCGGGCCACGGGATCTGCGGCTTGCCGCCCTCGAAGGTGTAGCTGTCCTGGGCGGTCAGCACCAGCGTGGGCGTCGGCAGCGGGCGGAAGTTCTGCACGACCGCGAAGACGATCACCAGCAGGAGGACCAGCGGCGTCCAGATCTTGATCCGCCGCACGGCCGTCCGCAGCGGGGTCTGCGGGGGCGGCGGGGTGTTGGTCAGCTCGGCCAGCAGGTCCAGCGGCGGCTTCGGCGGCAACGGCTGCTGCGTCGTCCGCTCCGGACCGACCTGCGGCAGGAACGTCGTCGACTCGGCCGGGGCGGGACCACCCTGACGCGGGGTCTGCCCTATGGCGGGGTCGGGCTTCAGCGCGACGAACTTGCTGGTCCGCTCGGCCTCGGCGGCACGCGCGTCCGTGCGGGCGGCGGCGTCGCCCAGCTTGAGCATGGTGGTCGGCTGATCCACGGCCGGCGCGGAGGGGCGGGGCGCCCGGAACACGGCGGTGGGCTGATCGACGGGGGCGTCGGCGCCGGCGGCCTTGCCGGTGCCCTTGGCGCCGGTGCCACGGCTTTCGCCGCCCCCGGTGTCGGCGTCGCCGTCCTTCGTGGTGCCCTTGCCGCCGTCGGTCTTGCCGTCGCCGTCCTGGGCGTCGCTGCTCTTGTCGGCGTCGGCGTCGGCGTCGGCTTCGTCTTCGGCGTCGGTGTCGGCTTCTGCGTCGGTCCTGGCCGCGGCTGCCGTACCGGCGGCGGTCGTGCCGGTGTCCTTGCCGCCGTCGGTCTCGTCGGCGGAGCTCTCGTCGCGCCTGGCGCCGCCGGCCTCGGCGTCGCCCTCGCCCTCGTCGGTCCCGGCGTCGGCCTTGCCGGTGTCCTCGGCGTCGGCCTCTCCGTCGGCGGCGCCCGCGCGCCCACCGGCCGCGCCTTCCTCGTCGTCACCGGCGTCGCGGTCGCTCTCCGGCGCGGCAGCCGCACCGGCGGCGGCCTCGGGCGCGTCGGCCTTGTCCGAAGCCCCCTTGCCGTCACCGGCTTCGCTCTCCGCGTCCTCGCCCTCGGAGGCCGGGCCCTTGGCGTCCTTGCCCTCGGAGGGGGACCCCTCGGCGGTCGCCCCCTCAGAGGCCTTGCCCTTCGGCGCGTCCTCCTCCGGGCCGTCGCCCTGCTCGCCCTGCTCGCCCTGCTCGCCCTGCTCGCCCTGCTCGCCCTGCTCGCCCTGCTCGCCGTGCTCGCCGTGCTCGCCGTGCTCGCCGTGCTCGCCGTGCTCGCCCTGCTCGCCGTGCTCGCCGTGCTCGCCGTGCTCGCCGTGCTCGCCGTGCTCGCCGTGCTCGCCGTGCTCGCCCTGCTCGCCGTGCTCGTCGTCCTCGGTGGCGGAGGCCTCGGACGGGGCGTCGTCGGACGGGTCGGCGTCCCCGGCCGCGTCACCGGACGGGCGCGCGTCCTCGCCGGAGGCGTCCGAGGAGGCCTCCTCGGAGTCCGGCTCCGCCGACCGCACCCACGCCGCGACGGCCTCCCGCAGACGCCCGTCACCCTCCCCCGGGCCCTCGTCCCGCCCCTCGGGGGCATCGGGGGCATCGGGGGCATCGGCGTCGGCGTCCTCGGCAGTGGAAGCCGAGACCTCCCGCACCGACAGCACCCGCGTCGCCGTGTCGGCCTTCCGGCCGCTCTCGGAGCCGCCCGCCCCACGGGCGACCGCGAGGCGGGGATCCTGCTTCTCGGGAACCGGCCCGGCGCTCCCCGACGTCTGTTCTGCCGACGACTCGCGCTGCTTCGACCTGTCGGGGGACTCGCCCGCCACCGATGCCTCCTCCATGTGCCGCACGCCCCGCGTGCGCCAACCGAACCGTGAACCGCCCGCCCGTGACATCGCTCCGAAGCGCTGTCCGAACCATGTACCAGTGTCCTGTGTGCGGGCTTACCCCACGCGGTAGACGAGAACGACATACCTACTGGTTCCACTACGAACCGGTCACGCACCCTCGACAGACCAATGTGAGAGGGGTCACCCTGTCATTCATCCACGCGGGGAGGCATGGATGGGCAGGAGCCGCAGAACACTTCCGGAGGAGCTTCTGCTGCTGGCACTGGACCCGGCCACGGGTACCACTGCACAGCCGCAGTCGCTCGACCTCGGTCTGGCCGGAGCGCAGCTAGTGGAGCTGGCGCTGGCCGGACGGATAGCCCCAGACGGGGATCGTATCGCCGTGGTGGTGCCACGGCCGACTGGAGACCCAACACTGGACTGCGCACTGGAGTTGCTGCGAAGGCGTGGCGCTCCGGTGCGGGCGGTCCACTGGATCGGCGGGCCGCGTCTCGGGCTCCGCCAGACCTACCTCTCGCATCTGGAGCGGTGCGGCATGGTGCACGCCGTGGCCGGCCAGATGTGCGGGGTCTTGCCGACGACCCGGTACCAGGCGACGGACACCGAGATCAGCCGGGAGATCAGGGCCCGGCTGGACTCAGCGATCCGCACCGGCGTACCGCCGGACCCGCGGACCGCGGCGCTCGCCGCGCTGGCGCACGCGGTGGGCCTCGGCAAGCACCTGTACCCGGGGAACGAGGGCAGGTCCTCGCGCTCCCGGTTGCGGGACCTGATCCGGCACGACCCCATGGGCGGACTCGTCGCGCACGCGGTGATGGACGTCCAGAACGGCGCCGCGGCCCAGCCGCGCCGCAGCTCCGCACCGGCGGGCCGGCAGGCCCCCGGCGGCAGGGGCGCACCGGAGCCCGCCCGCGGCGTTCCGGCGCAACCACGCCGCGGATCCATGGCACGCGCCGCCGCCCACTGAGCCGCACGTCCCCCGGGCTCGGCAGGGCGCACCGTCGGATCCACGGCACCGCAGACCCGGTCACGGGAGCCGCTGTCCGAGCGGGGCGGAGAGAACACACGGGCTCTCTCCGCCCCGCTCGGCGTGCCCGAGGGCACGCCGAAGCGCGGCCGCACGGCCGTGAACTGGCGTGTACCCGTCGTATATCCACCATTTCCCAGCGGTAGTACGCACGTTGGTGGCAGTCTGCTCAACGGGTCGTCGAGTCATCGAGCAGACACACAAAGTGGCAGTACGAAATCCAGGTACACAGTGCAAGTACGAGGCACGCAGCCGGAGGTGCACGTCCCGTGGCGTCCAATGTCAATCCCACCGTCCGGCGGCGCCGGCTCGGCCAGGAGCTGCGCCGGCTCCGTGAGCTGAAGGGCATGACGGCCGAGGAGGTCGCGGAGCGGCTGCTCGTGTCGCAGTCGAAGATCAGCCGGCTGGAGAACGGCCGCCGCAGCATCAGCCAGCGCGACGTGCGCGACCTGTGCGGGGTCTACGAGGTCGAGGACCAGCGGATCGTCGACTCGCTGATGCAGATGGCCAAGGACTCCCGCCAGCAGGGCTGGTGGCACGCGTTCGGCGACATCCCGTACAGCGTCTACATCGGTCTGGAGACCGACGCGGAGTCGCTGCGGGTGTACGAGCCGCAGATCATCACCGGCCTGCTGCAGACCCGCGCGTACGCCGAGGCGATCGTGCAGGGCGGCTCGCCGGAGTCCAGCGAGCAGGACAACGACAAGCGGGTGGAGGTGCGGCTGCGCCGGCAGAGCCGGGTCACCGCCGAACAGGACCCGCTGCGCCTGTGGGTGGTGCTCGACGAGGCCGCGCTGCACCGCGTCGTCGGCAGCCGCCAGGTGATGCGCGAACAGCTCGAACACGTCCTGGAGCTGAGCCAGCTGCCGCACGTCACCGTGCAGGTGCTGCCGTTCGAGGTCGGCGCGCACGCGGGCATCAACGGCCAGTACTCCATCCTGGAGTTCGCCGACGCGGCCGACTCCAGCGTGGTCTACATCGAGGGCGTCACCAGCGACCTGTACCTGGAGAAGCCGCACGACGTGCAGAAGTACACGGTGATGTACGAGCACCTGAGGGCGCAGTCGCTGAACGTGGAGCAGTCGCGGCGGCTGGTGGAGCGGCTCGCCAAGGAGTACGCACGCTGAACTCCCGTTGCGGGAGCGCCGGATGGTACACCGACGGCACGTACGACGGGAAGTCCCGCTCGGAATATGCCATCCGGTCGAGTGAACGAGACCTCCGGACGACGAGGGTGACGAGTAGCGTCGATCACGCCAACCAGCACCGACGGTTGGCGCAATCCGTTCTGCGGTCCACGCCGGAATGCGCAGGCCGGTGACAGCAACTCAGCATCTGGCTACGGAGCGAACATGGCAATTCGTCTGGGCGCCACGGAAACGTGGACGACGTCCTCCTACACCAACAACAACGGGGCGTGCGTGATGGTCAGGTCGACCACCGAGGAGGCGCTGGAGCTCGGGGACACCAAGATCCCCGAGGGTCCGAAGCTGGCGTTCCCGGCCGACGCGTGGAGCGCCTTCGTGGCCTCGGTCAAGTAGCCCCGGCGCCCTCCGGCGCAGGCGGCACCACCGACAGGCCCTCTCGACGAGTCCGCCGTCCTTGCCGAGAGGGCCGGCTTGCGCCCGCCGGGCGCCCCGGCCCGCCCCACCGGGAGACGGCAGACCGGCCGCGGGAACCCCCGCGACCGGCCGCACACGACCGTGTCCGGCGCTCTGCGCGCCGCCGGTCCGTCGTCAGCCCGCGGTCGCCTTAGCCTCCGCGACCGGGAAGGCGACGTCGCACACCGGGTCCTGAGGGCCCGCCGCGTCCCAGTCCGCGAAGTAGATCTCACGGCACGGGCCCGCGTACGTCAGCCCCCGCTCCCGCATCCACTCCTCCACCGCCTCGAAGGCGGCCAGTATCTGCGGGTGCGCGACCTGTGCCTTGGTGATCCGGGTGCGGGCCAGCCGCATCGCCGGCTCCACCCGCACCGTCGTCCCCCGGGCCCGGCCCCGCTCCGCGGCCCAGGCGCGGGCCGCCGCCTCGTCGGCGACCGGCACGCACGCCTCCGCGGGCCCGTCGCTCTCCACCGACACCTCGGAGTGGTAGACGACGAACGGCGACCCGGTCACCCCGCCGCAGGCGCGGGCGCCCTCCTCCAGCCGTCCCAGCGACGCGCCGATCCACGCCGGCAGCTCGTCCGCCAGGATGTGCCGCGACTCGGTGATCACCACCTGCTCCGGCACGTCCACCGTCTCCACCGTGAACTTCCCGTACATCTCGAGGCTCCTCCCCGACAACCGTCCACGGAGATAGTCGGCGAGCGTCCGCTGCGCGGCATGACGCGCCTCGACCTCGGCCCAGTACGCGTCCAGCCGGCCGGCCTGCGCCGCGCCGTCGCCCGCGTCCACCACCTCGGCGATCCGCGCCAACGGCATGTCCAGCTGCCGCAACAGCGCCACCAGCCGGGCCCGTTCGACCTGACCCGCCCGGTAGTACCGGTAGCCGGTGTCCGCGTCGACCCGCGCCGGCGCCAGCAGCCCCAGCCGGTCGTACAGGCGCAGGGCCTTCGCCGACAGGCGGCTGCGGGCCGCGAACGCCCCGATGGAGAGCAGTTCCTCGTCCACGTCGACATTCTCCGTCACCGGGCGGTCCGTCCGCCCGGTGACGACGACGCTCACCCCTGCCCCAAGGGCAAGGTCAACCGTCAGCCCAGAGCCTTCTCGACGGCCGCCACGACCTCCGCCGACTCCGGCTCCGTCTGCGGGGAGAAACGGGCCACGACGGCGCCGTCCCGGCCGACGAGGAACTTCTCGAAGTTCCAGCGGATGTCACCGCTGTGCCCCTCGGCGTCGGCGAAGCCCACGAGACGCTCGTACAGCGGGTGCCGGCCGTCCCCGTTCACCTCGACCTTCTCGGTCATCGGGAACGTCACCCCGTACGTCGCCGAGCAGAACTCCGCGATCTCCTCCGCGGAGCCCGGCTCCTGCCCGAGGAACTGGTTGCAGGGCACGCCGAGCACGGTGAACCCGCGCTCCGCGTACCGCTCGTGCAGCCGCTCCAGGCCCTCGTACTGCGGGGTGAGACCGCACTTGGAGGCCACGTTCACGACGAGCACGGCACGGCCCGCGTACTGGGACAGGTCGGCCGGGCCGCCCGTGAGGGCGCCGATCTCGACGGCGAGCGGCGCGGCGCTGTTGTTCTCGGTAGTCGTCATGGGGCCGACCCTAGCTGCGGCCGCCGGCTCCCGGCCGACCGCCCTGACGGGAATCCACCGCTCCCCGACCGCGTGCGCCGAGTCACCGAGGGGCCTACTCCTCGGGGGCCTCGCCCTCCACCAGCCGTTCCGCGATGTCGTCCGCCCAGGCCAGCGCCCAGCGCCGCAGCTCCTCGATCTCCGGGGCGTCCAGCCCCTGCGCACGGAACCCGCGGTCGTCGAGCCACTCCGTGCCGGTCAGCCGGGACTGCAGCTCGGTGAGGTCGAAGGTGTCGGGCGCGTGCCGGCGCCCCAGCTCCTCCAGCTCGGCCGGACTCCACCGGTCCGCGGCCGCGTGCACGTCCACCAGGTCACGCGGCAGCCCCCGGTCCGCCAGCGCCCGCACCCGCGTACCGACCAGGTCCTCCAGCGACAGCGCCGGACCGGCCGCGGTCGTCACCGGCGGCCGCCACAGCACCTCCTTGCGGAGGTCGACCCGCCACCGCACCCCGGTCTCCTCGTCCCCCACGACCAGCCGCGCCGCCAGCGGATCGGCCACCGGCGCCTCGACGGGCCACCCGCGCGCCTCCAGCCCCGCCCGCACGGCCCCGGCGATCTCGGCCATGTCCGCGGGATGCTCGGTGGCCAGATCCACCCCCTCACTCACCCGGGCGTCCACCAGCCCGTGCGCCCGTACGGCCTCGCCGCCCGCCAGGACCAGGCCGTACGGCGCCCCGACGGCGAGCAGATCGCCCGCCAGCCGCTCGTGCACGGCGTCCACGCCGAGGGGAGGTGAGGTCATGCCCCGATTATCGCGGCGGGGACGCTCCGCCACGATCGGGTGAAAGCGTCCGGTACAGGGCAACGAGTCGCATTCCCCGCAGGTCACCTACGCGCACGAACGGAACGACCAGGAGGGACGCGCCACCGTGACCCAGCCGAACGACCCGAACCAGCAGCCGCCCCACGCGAACCAGCCGCCTCACCCGGGCGGGCAGCAGCCGTACCCGCAGCCTCCCGGGTACGGCTTCCCGGGCAGCCCGCCCCCGCCGCCCGCGAAGAAGCGCCGCTTCCTCAGGTTCGCGGGCTTCGGCTGCGCGGGCGTCCTCGGTCTCGTCGTCGTGATCGCCGCGCTCTCGGCGAGCGGCGACGACTCCGGCGACGGCGGGAACACGGCGGCCGACGCCTCCGTCAGCGCGTCCGCCGGGGCGAAGGAGAACGGCACGAAGGAGAGCAGTCCGAAGAAGAAGGAGGCCCAGGAGAGCGGCGGCCCGGTGAAGGTCACCGCGGAGCGCGCGGAGTTCAGCAAGAGCATCCTGGCCGACGGCAGCGACTACACCAGTGTGAGGGTCACCGTCGTCAACGACGGCGACGACGAGGTGAGCGTGAACCCGCTCTACTTCACGATCACCGACACCGGCGGCACCAAGCACACGGCCGAACTCGGCGTGGACGAGGAGCAGATCGACACGGTGGACCTCGCCCCCGGCGAGAACGTCTCCGGCACCGTCACCGGCAAGGGCACCTTCACCCCGAAGTACGTGACCTACACCGACGGCCTGCTGGGCGACCCGATGCGGGTGGACGTGTCCTGAGACCTCAGTCCGGCCGTACCTCGAAGTACTGGTCCGGGGAGTCCGCACAGGGTTCCTGGACGGCCTCCACGCCCTCCGCGACCGAGTCGTCGGCGCTGCCGACGCACCGCCCGCCCGGCACCGTCCTGAACCGGTACGCGCCGGCCTGATTCGGGACGGCCTCGGGGCGGAACAGGGTCGCGCCGGCGCAGTCGTCACGCGGTTCGAGCATGCCCCTTATCGGGCCGGTGTCCATGACGGTCAGACACCCCTTGCCGAGCTCCGGATGGTGCCACTGGATCCGGTACAGCCCGGCGCCGGCCGGTTCGAGGTACGTACGCGGGACCGGGGCCCCGGCGCAGGGGAGCCGGACGGCGACGGCGCTGCCGTAGGCGCCGCGACGGTCGCGTCCGTCGGTGAGGCACAGGTCGGTCCGTCCGGCGGGCCGGACGGTCACCCAGCCGTCCACGGGCGCCTGCGCCTCGCCCTGGGCGACGGGGGCGTCGTCCCGCGTGTCCTCCGCCCCGGACTGCCAGGCCCGGACGCCGATGCCGGCGACGAGGAGGAGCCCGACGGCGGCGAGCGCGAGCAGGAGGCGCCGGCGCGGCCGTGGCGTCCTGGCCGCAGCGTCCTCGCTCTCCCGCCCCACCGCGCTCACCTCCTCGTGTCCGTCGTGCGGCGCGGGAGGGGACGCGGCGGGGGCGGGAGCCGGTGCGGACGGGCCGCCGCCCTGACCGGCACTCCCCTCCGCGATCCTCTCCCGGGCCTCCAGCCAGTCCCCGACCCGCTGTCCGTCGCCGCAGGCGCGCACGAAGGCGGCCAGGACGTCGGGCCGGGGGAGACGGTCACGCCGGAGAACGTCGGCCAGGGTGCTGCGCGCCAGCACGTCCCCGTTCCGGCCGGCCTGCTCCTCCAACTCGCGATAGGTCATCCCCGACAGCGCCTTGAGCCGCCTCATCGACTCGACGAAACCGGCGGCATCCTCGGCCGCGTACGGAGACAACTCACGCAGGTTCCCCATGCGTGCCATCTTGCTGCGGTCGTTGCACGCTGAACAACGGGGAAACCCGCCATGCGGCGCGCGCATGCCGAGGACCCGCCACCGTGTGCGTGCCGACCCGTGGTGGCGGTGACGGGCCGCGGTCTCCCCCCTGCCGCGGCCCGTGCTCCCCCGCCGGCACCTCGACCTTGCCGAACGGGACGGCCGGGATCAACAGGGAGAGCCTGTCCCGGACAGCCGTGAGCTTGTCCGGGCAGGTCAGGGACGTTGTGGGGCCGCGTCCCGGACAACGGACGGGCAGTGGGCGGCGCGCCGGGGAGCGCCCCCGCATAGAATCCGGCCCATGGTGAAGCCCGACGAGCTGATCGTAGACATCGCCGCCCGCGTGGAATCCGGGCAGAGCAGCCAGATGTCTCTGACCGTGGTCACCGGTGGTGCCGTCATCACCGGCCGGCTGGCTCCCGAATCCGTGTGGCGGAAGAGGGTCATGGAGGTGCTGACGGACTCGGACCAGCTCGCCGAGTTCGCCTCCGTCTTCGACGCCCCGGTCAAGCGGGACGGCCCTCCCACCCACCTCCACTTCCACGTGGCCCGGATCATCCAGGGCACGGTCGGCGTCCCGGAGACGGGCGGCATGTACCGGGTGGCGATCGAGGACGTCAGCGCCTGGACGGTGGGCGACTTCAGCTACTCCTGACGTACGCGGGTGCTCCGTCCGCACGCGGACGCCCGGCGGTGTCTTGCGTTCACCGCACCGGCCCTTTAAGTTACTGGCCAGTAGCCACAGGTGAACGGAGCGCCGTCATGCCCACGCTGGACCGCCACGAGAACGTCTTCGTCCTCGACCTGGGAGACGGCGAGAACCGCTTCCACCCCGACTGGATCGCCGCGGTCGCGGCCGCGCTCGACGAGGTCGAGAAGGCGGAGGGCCCGCGCGCCCTGGTGACGGCGGCGACGGGCAAGTTCTGGTCCAACGGCCTGGACCTGGAATGGCTGTTCGCCAACGCGGACCACTACCAGGACTACGTGGTGTCGGTGCACCAGCTGTTCGCGCGGGTGCTGTCGCTGCCGGTGATGACGGTGGCCGCGCTCCAGGGCCACACGTTCGCGGCAGGGGCGATGCTGTCGCTGGCCCACGACTTCCGCGTCATGCGCGAGGACCGCGGCTATTGGTGCCTCCCGGAGGCGGACATCGACATCCCGTTCACCCCTGGCATGTCGGCCCTCATCCGCGCGCGCCTGGCCCCGCAGACGGCCCACGAGGCGATGACGACGGCACGGCGGTACGGGGGAGCGGACGCGGCGGCGTCGTCGATCGTGGACCGGGCGGTCGCGGAGGCCGATGTCCGCCCCACGGCGATCGCCCTGGCCGAGTCCCTCTCCGGCAAGGCCGGCAACACCCTGGGCACGATCAAGTCCCGCCTGTACACGGAGGTTTTGTCGACCCTGAGGGACACGGCGAACCCGATGGGCTGACGGGCGTCAGGACGGTTGTCGGTTCTGCTCCTGCCCGACGCCGACATCCCACAGCGGTCCGGCGCACCTGCCCCTGGACGCCGCTGGGGCTGCAACTGCCTGCTGTGTGCAGCAGGCAGGGACCGCACGGTGACGTGGCCGTATGGTCAGTCGCGGATCTCTTCCCGCAGCCTGTGCAGTCTCGGCAGTGCCCACTGGGCGAGAGGAGCGGCCAGTGGGCACCAGCACGTAGGCGACGGGGCCGGTCGCGAAGCCGGAGGGGCAGTTCAGGAGCGAGCCTCCGAAGACGACCAACGGGACGTGGAAGTCCTTTTGCGGCGAGCCTTCATACGTCGCGATCAACCACACCATGCACGCTGTGGCGAGGACGCAGCTGGGCCCCAGGACATATCGGAGGAGGGTCATCGCGACGTCCTCCGAAGCGGCTCCCGCAATCATCTCCGTGCAGTACAGGAACGGCGGAAGCATCGTGATCACGCGTACTACGGCGATGTCCCTGGAGCTTCCCGTCCTCGTGTGTGTGAATGCGTGTCGGTGAGTGTGCTGTCCGGCGAAGGCCATGAAGCGCTTTGGGCCCGGCGAGCGGCCGGAGTGAGGTGCGGGCGTCCCGTCAGACCTTCTCGACTCGCACGGAATGGCCGGCGAGGAGTTGATTCATGTCGTCGGTGTCGGAGGTGAAGACGGTCGCCTGGGCTCCCTGTGCGGCTTCCCGCCCGGCCACAGCCGCCAGGACGGCGTCGATGGCGTACTTGTGCCCGTGCAGGCCGGCTGCCTTCAGCATGTCGCGTGCCATAACGGTCACCTGGTCGTCCGTGTGCACGATGCGGATCCGGGACAGCGTCCAGTTCCACAGCGCCTGCCGCGACGCTTCGCGCGGGTCCCAGGCCTCCAGGGTCGTGAGCGCCGAGGTGACGATCGGGATGTCGAGCCGCGGGGCCGTCTTGATCAGCGCGGTCATCTCCCGATCGCCCTGGACCGCCTTGGAGAGCGCCTCGGAGTCGAACACGAAGACGCGCTGTCGCGGCCGGTGCAGCTTCGCTCGGGCGGTGCGGCTCACGCGGCCTCGTCCGAAGCCGATCGCTGCTGGTCGTGCCAGCCGTCGATGGCGGCGATGCGCTCCAGCGCCGCTTGCTGCTCGTCGTCGGTCACGGCGCCGTGCTCTTCCTCGAGCCGGTCAGCCAACTCGCGCAGGCGGTCCATGGCGTCCTGGTGGGCGGCGGCGGCCGCGATGTAGCCGGACACCCCGCGTGCGTCGACGCGCTCCTTGATCGATTCCACCAGCTCTTCCGGCACGGTGATGGTGATCTTCCGAGTTGCCATACTTCGAGTATGCCACGCTCTGTGCGGCATGGCCTGCTCTTCTCGAAAGAACCGGTTCCGAAGATCAGAAATGTGCGAGATGCCCACGACCCCGGACACGACGAAGGGCCAGCCTGGGAGGAAACCCCTCCTGAGCTGGCCCTTTGCTCTGTGCCCCCGGCAGGATTCGAACCTGCGACACCCGCTTTAGGAGAGCGGTGCTCTATCCCCTGAGCTACGAAGGCGTGCGTCCTGGTCGGTGGCTGCGGGCCCGGTCACGGGGACAGCGGCGACCGCCTGGGCGCTCGATCCACAGGGTACCGGATCGGTGTCCGGGTGGGTGGGGGTCGGGGACAGCCGAAGATCGAGAAGTTCGACCGGCCGATCGGCCAGGGTCCGCCCGGCCCCCACCCACCCCCTCACGGCTTCCGCGCCACCCCGCCGAACATCGCCACCTCCGCCGGAACCTCACCGGAGCCCTCGTCCGGGCGCCACCGGTTGCAGGACACCACCCCCGGCTCCAGCAGCTCGAGCCCCTCGAAGAAGCGGGACACCGCCCCCGGTGTCCTCTGCGTCAGCTTCGGCGTCCCGTTCTCGTTCCAGAACGCCACCGCCGCGTCCACGTCCGGCATGTCCGGGCGGGTGATCGTGTGGGAGAGGACGAGGTGGCTGCCCGACGGCAGGCGGTCCATCAGGCGGCGCACCACCCCGTACGCCTCCTCGTCGTCCTCGATGAAGATGACCACGCCCAGCAGGACCATCGCGACCGGCTTGCCGAAGTCCAGTGTCCTCGCGGCCTGTTCGAGGATCGCGTCGATGTCGCGCAGGTCCTCGTCGAGGTATGCCGTGCTGCCCTCCGGCGTACTGGTGAGCAGCGCCTCCGCGTGCGCCAGCACGATGGGGTCGTTGTCGACGTAGACGACCCGCGAGTCGGGCGCGACGCGCTGCGCCACCTCGTGGGTGTTGTCGGCCGTGGGCAGGCCCGTGCCGATGTCGAGGAACTGGCGGATCCCGCACGGTCCGGCCAGGTGCCGCACCGCGCGGCCGAGGAACTGCCGGTCGGCGAGGGCGTAGTCGCCGATGCCGGGGTGCAGCTCGCGGATCTGGTCGCCGGCGGCCTGGTCGACCGGGTAGTTGTCCTTGCCGCCCAGCCAGTAGTTCCAGATGCGCGCGGTGTGCGGCTGGTCGGTCCTGATGCGCTTGCGCGCCTCGAGCGATGCCGCGGATATCTCCGTCACTACGTCCTCCCAGAGCTGACCGGCAGCTGTCAAGGAGCAACCTAGCGGGGGGAGTTGTAAGGGACCGGTCAGCCCCGCCGAGCTGTCACCGGGACGTCGTGCGCGTCACCCTCACCCGGTACTCCTCCTCGCCCCCCGCCAGCACCGCCACCCGCACCCCCTCCTCCCGGTCCACGAAGCTCTGCCCCGGCTCGAACGTCGCGTCCGACAGTTCCGCGTGCACGTTGGGCGCCCGGGTGCAGCCGCCGCTGTCGCGGGTCGCGTCGTGCACGGTGATCGGGCCCATGCCCGTGTCCACGTCCGCGTCGACCCGGTAGATCAGGACGCCCGGCCGGCACACCGCCTCGTCGTTCCCCTCGCGGGTGCGGACCTCGACCGCGTACCCGGAGTGCGCGTCGAGCGGGACGAAGAGCAGCTTGGGGCCGCCCGCGCGGGCCAGCGGCGTCAGGACGTACTCCCGCGAGCCGCGCCCGGCCACGCAGCTCACCTGGGACGTGTCCAGCCAGCCCAGCTTCCACTTGTGCCAGGCGAGGAAGTCGTTGTTGGCGCCCCAGTCCTCGCTCATGATGTCCCAGTGGCCGACGGCGCCGCCGCCCTCGGCGGTGTAGAGGTCGGGCAGGCCGAAGACGTGGCCGTTCTCGTGGGGCAGCACGCGGTAGCCGGTGCGGGCGTAGGAGCCGGAGCCGTCGTCCTGGCGGGAGTAGACGAACGACGCGTTGGAGACGGGCCGGCCGTCCGCGGTGGGGGCCTCGTCGTTGCCGGCGAAGGTGACGGACAGGACGGTGTCCAGGGCGGCGGGGCCCGCGTTGGGGGTGACGAGGACGTTGACCAGGTCGTACGACTGGAAGTCCACCTCGGTGTCGGCCTCGGAGACGATGTCGCGGATCAGCTCCCGGTAGCCGGGGTCGAAGGGGGCGCCGCGCTCTATGCCGTACTGGCGGAAGGACTTCGGCATGCGCAGCCACTCGGGGACGGGCAGTTCGGGGCGGTAGTCGAGGCGGCCGTAGGAGCTGGTGGTGAACCACTCGCGGGTCTGCGGGAAGAACTCGCGGTAGCGGTCCAGGGCGTCGCCGTCGCCGGGGGCGTCCGAGAAGTCGATCATCAGGGTGAGGGCGCGGACCGTGCCGGTGGAGCGGGTGTAGCCGGGGTCCGTGGGGATGCCTTCGGACATCTGGACCTCGCGGTCGCTGCCGATCATGCACGGGCCGTGGGCGGAGCTGCGGGAGAGGGCGCTCGGGCCGGCGCCGGGGGCGGTGGTGGCGGGGGAGAGGTGACCGCTTCCGGCCGAGCTGCAGACCGCGAGGGTGAGGGCGGCGACGGAGCCCAGGGCGGCCAGGCGGCGCGGGGATATCCGGCCTCGGCTCGGCTGCGGCTGCATGGGGGGACCTCCGCTCCGCACGGCAGCCGCCGTCTCCGACTGCACCCTCTCGATCACCCTGCGTCACGGGTGGGGGGTGCGCTCGCCGGGTGGTCCGATCGTGGAGGCCAGTGGGAACGAAGTGTGACCTGGGTCACATGAAAAACTTCCCGTCCGGGAAATAACCGGGGATCGTCTCCCCGTTTACGCCTGTGTCCGCACGATCCGGGGACACAATCCCCGGTTCCGCCGCAGACGAAGAACGGCAGACAAGAACAGACGCCAGAGCAACACCCCGAGGAGTGCACCGTGACCGCGACGACCGAGACCCCCCTGACGCGCAAGGCGCCCCGGCCCCGCGCCGACGCCCTGCGCAACCGGGAGCGGATCGTCGCCGCCGCCCGGGAGATGTTCACCGAGTTCGGGCCCGAGGTCCCGCTCGACGAGATCGCCCGCCGGGCCGGCGTCGGCAACGCCACGGTGTACCGCAACTTCCCCGACCGCGACGCGCTCGTGCGCGAGGTGGTCTGCTCCGTCATGGACCGTACGGTGCGGGCCGCCGAGCAGGCGCTGAACGAGACCGGGGACGCCTTCGAGGCGCTGGAGCGCTTCGCGCACACGGCCGCGGACGAGCGGATCAGCGCGTTGTGCCCGATGATCTCCAGCACCTTCGACCAGAGCCACTCCGACCTGGAGGAGGCGCGGCGGCGCGCCGAGAGCCTCGTCGCCCAGCTCATGGACCGCGCACGCGCGGCCGGGCAGCTGCGGGACGACGTGGAGTACGGCGACCTGATGGTGGGCGTCGCGCAGCTGAGCCGGCCCCCGGCCGGCACCGCCTGCATGAGCGCCGACCGTTTCGTCCACCGCCACGTCCAGCTGTTCCTGGACGGCATGCGGGCGCCCGCGCCCTCCGTCCTGCGGGGTTCGGCCGTGACCGTGGAGGACCTGCGCCGCTGAGCGACTCCTGACACCTTCAGGCCGCCCGTCCTGATCACGGGCACCGGCACCGACGGCCGTCGACGGGGACGCGCCGCTGGCCCAACACGTCCGATTTTTCGTTACTCACATCTTCATTCCGCTACAAGTCCCGAAGTGGGTACCCCCATGTCTGAAACAGTGTCCCCGGCCGGAAAGGCCCCGGGCCGCGCCGACGCAGGCGGCCCGGACGCCAACCGCTGGAAAGCCCTCGCCTTCATCGCGATAGCCCAGCTGATGGTCGTCCTGGACGCCACCATCGTGAACATCGCCCTGCCCTCCGCCCAGCAGGACCTCGGCATCTCGGACGGCAACCGCCAGTGGGTGGTCACCGCCTACGCCCTGGCCTTCGGCGGACTTCTGCTGTTCGGCGGCCGGATCGCCGACCTGTGGGGGCGAAAGCGGGCCTTCGTGGTCGGTCTCGGCGGCTTCGCGCTGGCGTCCGCGCTGGGCGGCGCGGCCACCAACGAGGCGATGATGTTCGGCGCCCGCGCACTCCAGGGCGCGTTCGGCGCGCTGCTCGCGCCCGCCGCGCTGTCGCTGCTCGCGGTGATGTTCACCGACGGCAAGGAGCGCGCCAAGGCGTTCGGCATCTACGGTGCGATCGCGGGTGGCGGTGGCGCCGTCGGCCTGATCCTCGGCGGCTTCCTCACCGAGTACCTGGACTGGCGCTGGACGTTCTTCGTGAACATCCCGTTCGCCGTGGTCGCCGCGGCCGGCGCGTACTTCGTCATCCGTGAGCCCAAGGGCGGCCGCAACCGTTCCCCGTTGGACGTCCCCGGCGTGATCCTGTCCACCCTGGGTCTGGTCGCGCTGGTCTACGGCTTCACCCGCGCCGAGTCCGAGGGCTGGAGCGACACCCTCACCATCGGCATGTTCGTCGCCTCGGCCGTGCTGCTCGCCGCGTTCGTGGCCGTCGAGGCGCGGGTCAAGGCGCCGCTGCTGCCGCTGCGCGTGATCACCGAGCGCAACCGCGGCGGGGTCTACCTGTCGCTGGGCCTGGCCATCATCGCGATGTTCGGCCTGTTCCTCTTCCTCACCTACTACCTCCAGGTCGTGAAGGGCTACTCGCCGGTGAAGACCGGCTTCGCCTTCCTGCCGATGATCGCGGGCATGATCACGGGCTCCACGCAGATCGGCGCCCGGCTGATGACGCGGGTCCCGCCCCGGCTGCTGATGGGCCCCGGCTTCCTGGTCGCGGCGGTCGGTATGCTGCTGCTGACCCAGCTGGAGATCGGCACCTCGTACGCGGCCGTGCTGCTGCCCGGCATGCTGCTGCTGGGTCTCGGCATGGGTACGGCGTTCATGCCGGCCATGTCGCTGGCCACCCTGGGCGTCGAGCCGCGTGACTCCGGTGTCGCCTCCGCGATGGTCAACACCTCGCAGCAGGTGGGCGGCGCGATCGGCACGGCCCTGCTGAACACGATCGCCGCCTCCGCCACCACCGCCTACGTCGCCGACCACATCGGCGGCGCCTCGGGCCGGGCCCAGCAGCAGCTGGTCCAGCTCCAGGGGCAGGTGCAGGGCTACACCAGCGCCATCTGGTTCGCCGTCGGGATCCTGGTGGCGGCCGCGGTCATCGCCCTGACCCTGATCAACGCGGGCCGTCCGGGCGGCACGGCGGTCGCCGGGTCCTCCGACGCGGCCGCGGAGAACGAGGCGGCCGTGCCGGTGGCCATGCACTGACCCACGGGCCCGCCTCCCGGAGCCGTCCGCGCGGGAGGGGAAGGGGACGCCCCTTCCGAGCGGTTCCGAAGGACCTGCCCCGGCTTCCGCGGCGTCAGCGGAGCCAGGGCAGGTCCGCACCCGCTTCGCTCGGCTGAAGTCCCTCGGCGACGATCCCCATGATCTCGCCGAGGGACTTCTGCTGTTCCGGGGTGAGCCGGTCGAACACCGCCTGCCGTACGGCGTCGACATGGCCGGGCGCGTGGCGGCGCAGGACGTCCATGCCCGCGTCGGTGAGCACGGCGAACTGGCCGCGCTTGTCGGCGGGGCAGTCCTCGCGGCGGACCCAGCCGTTCTTCTCCAGCCGTGAGACCGCGTGCGACAGGCGCGAGCGGGTGATCTTGGCGTCCTTGGCCAGCTCCGTCATCCGCAGCCGCCGGCGGGGTGCCTCGGCCAGCTTCACCAGCAGGCCGTAGTAGACGTGCGGCATGCCCGCGTCCCGCTGGAGCTGACGGTCGAGGTGGTCCTCCAGGAGCGTGGTGGCGTCGACGTACGCACGCCAGACGCGCTGTTCCTCGTCGGTGAGCCAGCGTGGCTCCCCGGCGGCTGCCGAAGATGCGGATGCCGTGTTCATGTACCCCACTGTACGGGCGCTCTTCTTGAAGGTTAAACAAATGGGGCGTACAGTCGTCAGTGGAAGTTGAGAGTTCAAGTAGAAGCTTCCAGGAGACGCTCGCGAAGGAAGGAGTCGCCGTCATGACCGCCGCCACTCAGGAGCGCATGCCGGCGCTCTACCTCAGCCACGGCGCCCCGCCCCTGGCCGACGACCCCGTCTGGCCCGGCGAGCTCGCCGCCTGGTCCGCGGACCTCCCCCGCCCCAAGGCGATCCTCGTCGTCTCCGCCCACTGGGAGGAGGCCCCGCTCGCCCTCGGCGCGACCGAGACCGTCCCCCTGGTCTACGACTTCTGGGGCTTCCCCGAGCACTACTACCGGGTGACCTACCGGGCCCCCGGAGCCCCCGAGCTCGCCGAGTCGGTACGCAAACTGCTGCGCGCCCCCGGCACCCCCGTGCAGGACGTCCCCGACCGGGGCCTGGACCACGGCGCCTACGTCCCGCTCGTCGAGATGTACCCGGACGCCGACATCCCCGTCCTCCAGATCTCCATGCCGACCCTCGACCCCGTGAAGCTGATGGAGACCGGCCGCCGCCTCGCCCCGCTGCGGGACGAGGGCGTGCTGATCGTCGGCTCCGGCTTCTTCACCCACAACCTCGCCGCGCTGCGCCAAGGCGGCATCCCCGCCTGGTCGGCCGAGTTCGACGCGTGGGGCAGGGAGGCGCTCCAGGCGCGGGACGTGGACGCGCTGCTCGACTTCACCCGCAAGTCCCCGGCGGGCCGGCTCGCCCACCCGCGCACCGAGCACTTCGCCCCGCTCTTCGTCACCATGGGCGCCGCGGACGCGGCGGGCGAGCTCGGGGAACAGAAGTCCGTGATCGACGGGTTCTGGATGGGGCTGGCCAAGCGGTCGGTGCAGTTCGGCTGAGGCGGTGCCCCGTGGGGCGGGGCCGGCGGGGGAGTGGCGTCACAGCTCCTTCTCGTGCCAGGCCACGTCCCACCAGCGGCCGAACTTGTGACCCACCTCGCGGTACGTGCCGACGTACCGGAAGCCGAACCGCTCGTGCAGCCGCGTCGAGGCGGCGTTCGGCTGGGCGACGCCCGCGTAGGCGCGGTGCAGCCCCTCGTCCGCCAGGGCGTCGAAAAGGGCCTGGTAGAGCAGGGTTCCGATGCCGCGCCGGCCGGCGTCCGGGGCGACGTACACCGTCGTCTCGACGGACGTCGCATAGGCGGGCTTCGCGCGGAACGGGCCCGACGAGGCGTACCCGAGGACCCGCCCGGACCCGGCGGCCGTGGCAACCATCAGGCGGTGGGGGCCGTCTACAGGGTGGGAGAGCAGCCAGGGGCGTCGCTCCGCCGGAGTGAACGGAGTGGTGTCGAACGTGACGGCCGTCTCACGTACGTAGTGGTTGTAGAGGTCGGTGAGGGCCACGAGGTCACCCTCGTTCCCCGGTCTGACCTGCACCTCCGCGTGACCCGGCTCCATCGCACCTCCCTGCGTGGCCGGACAGGGTACTGCATGATCAGAAAAATCGGGGGGCGGGTTGGGAATTCTGTCCTGATTCCAGTCGTTGTTTCCTACGGATGCGGGCACCCGAGCAGAGTCCGGAAAAGACCCTGAAGACCGTGCCGAGTGTCCGCAGGACCACCCGCTGACCTCACCATCGCAAGGGAGCACGCATGGCAACCCGTGCCGTCGCCCGTCGTCAGTCCGCCTCCGGCGAGACGGTCGACTCGGCAAGCAGTGTTCGCGCCCATGGCGGCGAGATCGCCGACCGCGACCTGGTCGGCATGTACCTCGACGAGATCGCGCGCACGCCGCTGCTCGACGCCGCCAAGGAAGTCGAGCTGTCACAGATCATCGAAGCGGGTGTGTTCGCACAGCAGATCCTCGACGGGCGCGAGGAGAACAAGGTAGGAGCCACCCCCGAGGAACTCCAGGCCCTGGTCGACGCCAGCGAGCGGGCGAAGGACATCTTCATCCGTTCCAACCTCCGCCTGGTCGTCGCCGTCGCCCGGCGGTACCCGCGCAGCGGTCTGCCGCTGCTCGACCTCATCCAGGAGGGCAACGCCGGCCTGGTCCGCGCGGTCGAGAAGTTCGACTACCGCAAGGGCTTCAAGTTCTCGACGTACGCCACCTGGTGGATCCGGCAGGCCATCACCCGGTCCATAGCCGACCAGTCGCGCACGATCCGTCTGCCCGTCCACCTGGTGGAGGAGCTGGGCCGGATCCGTCGCGTGCAGCGCGAGTTCAACCGTGAGCACGGCCGCGACGCCGAGCCCGCGGAGATCGCCGCCGAGCTCGGCTCCACGCCGGAGCGCGTCACCGACGTGCTCGACTGGGCCCGTGACCCGGTGTCGCTGAACATGTCGGTGGACGACGAGGGCGAGACCCAGTTCGGCGACCTCCTGGAGGACACCTCCGCGGTGTCGCCGGAGCAGTCCGTGATGACGCTGCTGCGCAGCGAGGAGCTGGACGACCTGATCGGCCGCCTCGACCAGCGCACGGCCTCCATCATCAAGATGCGCTACGGCATCGAGGACGGCCGCGAGCGCACGCTGACCGAGGTCGGCAAGGAGCACGGTCTGACGCGCGAGCGCATCCGCCAGATCGAGAAGCACGCGCTGCTGGAGCTGAAGAAGCTGGCCCGTTCCACCGGGTTCGACGCGGCGGCGTGACGGAAGCGTCCGTCCGCCGGCGCGGCGTCCGGCCCCGCGACCGCGCGCCGGACGTCCCGCGTGACGGCCGTGCCGCGCGCGGTCGCGTGAGGGGCGCGGGCCGCGTGCGCCGGGTGGCGGAAGACCGCGCAAACATGGCTGTTCCCCGCCGCTTCAACCCGGCGGGGCCGGGGAACAAGACGTGAGAACCCAGTAGTCGGAAGGCTTTGGGGCCTCGGGCCCCGGGCCGACCCACGCGCCACGTCCCGACGCACCACCCCCCCCCGGCGCCGGGACTTCCCACGCCGGGTCCGGCGCCTGTCCCCCCGGGCGCCGGGCCCGGCTTTTCGCTGTCTTTCCCAGCGGGTCACCCCGGACCTGAACCCCGGGGTGGCCCGCCAGATGGCAGATTGTGCCACATGGGCATAGCCTGCCGAAGGTGAGCAGCACCACTCCGACGCCGCCCCCGCCGTTCCCCGAAGACCCGGCGGCCGACGGCTCGTTGACCGAACGGCGCAAGGCGCGGACCCGCCTCCACATCGCCCGCACCGCCGCCGGGCTGTTCGTCCGGGACGGCCTGCGCGCCACCCGCGCCGAGGACATCGCCCACGCGGCCGGCGTCGCCCCGCGCACCTTCTACCGGTACTTCCCCACCAAGGAAGAGGCCATCGGCCCCCTCTACGCGCTCGGCGCCCGGCGCTGGGTGGACGCGGTCCGCGCCGCTCCCGCCGGGACGCCCCTGCCGCGCGTGCTCGAGGAGGCCGCCCGGCACACCCTCACCCCCGGGCTCGGGGTCGCCGAGGAGTCCTGGAACTGGGTCCGCACCCTCATCCGGCTCGCGGCGGACAACCCCGCGCTGGGCAGGGTGTGGGCGGAGGCCTGCCGGGCCTCGGAACGGGACCTGGCGGACGCGCTGGCCCGCCGGCTGACCGACGGCCCGCCCCCGCGACCGGACACCGACGTCGCCACCCGCACCCGCCTGTGCTTCGCCGCGGCCGCCGCGAGCGCCGCCGTCCGCACCGCCATGGAGAACTGGGCGGCACTCGACGGCCCAGCGGAAGGCCCGGCCGGCCCCGCGGAGCTGGCCGCCGCGAATCTGTCCGCGCTGCGGGACTTTCCGTGGGCGGCGGTGGCGGGGCCACGGGGGCGGTAAGCGCGCGGGGCGGCGCGGGGGCGGAGGGGGAGGCGGGGAGGTCTCGGGCGCGAGTCGGGCGCGTGAGGTGTCGACGGCGGGGGGCCGCGACCGATGGCGCGGGCGGACGAGGGCGTTGACGGGGCGGGGAGAGGCGGCACGGGCGTGGTGGTGTCGAGGCCTGGGCGGTGACGGGCGTGGGGTGGGGCCCACTCGGGCGTTGGCGGTGAGGGGCTGGATCCGGCTGGTGCGCGCAGGGCGTGGTGGTGCCGGGCCTGGGCGGTGACGGGCGTGGGGCGGTTCGCGGGGACGCGGGCGCTGCCCGTGCGGGCACTGGATCCGGCGGGTGCACGCAGGGCGTGGTTGTGCCGAGGCCTGGGCGTGGGGCGGCTCGCGGTCACGCGGGCGTTGGCGGCGTGGGCATCGTGCAGGCGCGCCTGCGTCGGCGCGAGGGCGGTGACAGGCGCGCCTGCGGGTGCGGACCCGTGTGTCCGGGGCGCCGGGGAGCTACTCCACGGCGCCCGCCGCGTGCGTCAGGCGGGTGCCCAGGGTGCGGGCCGCCTCCGCCAGTTCCGGGGGGTCCTGGACCGTGAAGGCGTGGCCCAGCATGGCCAGGCGTACCGCCATCCAGTCCTTCGGGCCGCTCACCGTCGCCCGCAGCCGGCAGCTGTCCTCGTCCAGCGGCTCGGGCGCGCCCATCCAGGGCGGGAGCCGCGGCGCGACCGTCGCGGCGGGCGCGGCGAACGTGACGGTGATCTCGTAGGAGTCGAGCGCGCGGTTCACGGACCGCCGCAGGAACTCCGCGGCGCTGCCCGTCGGCAGTTCACGCGGGCTGAAGCGGGCGCCCGTGGCGAAGGGGTCGCTGACCCGGTCGACACGGAAGGTGCGCCAGTCCGCGCGGTCGAGGTCGTAGGCGACCAGGTACCAGCGGCGGCCGGTGGACACCAGCCGGTGCGGTTCGGTCAGGCGCCGGGACTCGGTGCCGTCGGCGGCGCGGTAGGAGAACCGCAGCCGCTCGTGCCCGGCCACCGTGGACGCCATCACCGTGAGCGTCTCCGGGGCGATCGTCGGGCCGTCCCCGCTGGTGAGCGGGGTCGTCGCGGCCTGGAGCACGCTCACGCGGTGCCGCAGCCTGCCGGGCAGCACCTGCTCCAGCTTGGCCAGGGCCCGCACCGACGCCTCGTCCACCCCCTCCAGGGCGTGGCCGGCGCCGGCCCGCAGGCCGACCGCGATGGCGACCGCCTCCTCGTCGTCCAGCACCAGCGGCGGCATCGCCTTCCCCGCGACCAGCCGGTAGCCGCCGTCCGAACCCATCGTCGCCTGCACGGGATAGCCGATGTCCCGCAGCCGCTCGACGTCCCGCCGGACCGTGCGCCGGGAGACACCGAGCCGGTCGGCCAGCTCGCCGCCGGGCCATTCGCGGGGCGTCTGGAGGAGGGAGAGCAACTGGAGCAGCCGTGCCGGGGTGTCCGTCGTCATGCGTCGAGCATGCCCCACCAGTAGGACCGGATCTGACCTACTCGGGTCATAGCGTCGCGGACATGCACTCCACCGACACCGCTCACGCACCGACACCGCAGCCCGTACCGGGCGACCGCCGGCGCTGGTTCGCGCTGGCCATCGTGATGACCGCGGCCTTCATGGACCTCGTCGACGTCACCATCGTCAACATCGCCGTCCCCTCGATCCAGCGCGACGAGGGCGCCACCTTCAGCCAGATCCAGTGGATCACCGCCGGCTACGCGCTCGCCTTCGCCGCCGGGCTGGTCACCGGCGGACGGCTCGGCGACATCCACGGCCGCAAGCGGGTCTTCCTCGTCGGCATCGGCGGCTTCACCGTCGCCTCCGCCCTGTGCGGGCTCGCCGTGAACCCCGAGATGCTGGTCGCCTCCCGCATCCTCCAGGGCGCCATGGCCGCGCTGATGGTGCCGCAGGTGCTGTCGATCGTCCACGCCACCTTCCCCGCGCACGAACGCGGCAAGGTGTTCGGACTGTTCGGCGCGATCGTCGGCCTCGGCGCGGTCTCCGGGCCGCTGCTGGGCGCGCTGCTGACGGAGGGCAATCTCTTCGGGCTGGAGTGGCGGCCCATCTTCCTGATCAACCTGCCTGTCGGCGTCGCCGCCCTCGTCCTCGGCAGCCGCTTCATCACCGAGTCCAAGGCGCCCCGCGCCCTGAAACTCGACCTGCCCGGCGTCGCCCTCGTCACCCTCGCCCTGCTGATGCTGCTCTACCCGCTCACCCGCGGCCGCGAGCTGGGCTGGCCGGTGTGGGGCTACGTGTCGATGGCGGGCGCGCTCGTCGTGTTCGCGGCCCTGGTGGCATACGAGCGGGCCAAGGGCGCGCGGGACGGCTCCCCGCTGATCGAGCTGTCGCTGTTCCGGGTGAAGAGCTTCGCGGCGGGCATCGCCGTCCAGACGGTGTTCGGCGTCGGCCTCGGCATCTTCTTCCTCGTGTGGACGCTGTACATGCAGATCGGGCTGGGCTGGAGCGCGCTGCGCGCCGGACTGACGGGCGTGCCGTTCTCCGTCGCGGTGTCGGTGGCCGCCGGGGTGTCCGTGCAGCAGCTCGTCCCGCGCTTCGGCCGCAAGGTGCTCCAGGCGGGCGCCCTGGTCATGATGGCCGGCGTGCTGATCTACCTGGTGGAGGCCGACCGCTACGGGCTCGGCATCACCTCCTGGCAGATGGCGCTCCCGCTGGCCGTCATGGGCGTCGGCATGGGGCTCGTCGTGGCCCCGCTGACCGACGCGGTGCTGTCCGAGGTGCCGCGCGAGCACGCCGGTTCGGCGTCGGGACTCATCAACACCGTGCAGCAGATGGGCAACGCGCTCGGCCTCGGTCTGGTCTCCGTGGTCTTCTTCGGAGTCATCGACGAGAAGCTCGCGCCCGCCGAGGTGGGTCCCGCCTTCGTGGACGGCTTCACCCACGCCCTGGGCTGGGTGGCGGCGGTGCTCGGCGCGATCTTCCTGCTGATGTTCGCCCTGCCGAAGCGGCCGGCGCAGCACGTCGAGGGTGCCGCGGGCGTCGAGGCGGCGCCGGCGGTGGGGGAGAAGGAGCCGGAGCTGGTGCCCTGACGGGCCCGCTCCGACGCACCGCCGCCCGGAAGTGGGCATGATCGGACGTCCGGTTGTGCCCGTTTCCGGGCGGTGACTGTTTACTTTCCGGACATCCCGACGTAGCCTCCCAGCGAAATCACACGTTCGGACACGGACGCGCCCGCGAGGGTGAGCGCGGACGGAACCGGGAGGCAGGCGGCCATGTACGCACCGGAACGGCAGCAGGAGATCCTTCGCCTCGCCCGCGACGGTGGACGCGTCGACGTGGTCTCGCTCGCCGAGGAGTTCCAGGTGACCGCCGAGACCATCCGCAGGGACCTCAAGGCCCTCGACCGCGCCGGACTCGTCCGCCGCGTCCACGGCGGCGCCATCCCCGCCGGACGCCTCGACTTCGAACCCGACCTCGCCGAACGCGAGACGACCGCCGCCGACGAGAAGGACCGCATCGCCCGCGCCGCCCTCGCCGAAGTTCCCGCCGACGGCACGATGATCCTCGACGCGGGGTCGACCGCCGGCCGCCTCGCCGGCTTCCTGACCCCGGAGCTCTCCCTCACCGTCGTCACCCACAGCCTGCCCGTCGCGGCCCGCCTCGCCGACCACCCCGGCATCCAGCTCCACCTCGTCGGCGGACGCGTACGGCACCGCACCCGCGCCGCCGTCGACGCCTGGGCGCTCAGGGCGTACGCCGAGATCCGCGCCGACGTGCTGTTCCTCGCCGCCAACGGGTTCTCCGCCGAGCACGGCCTCACCACCCCCGACCTCGCCGAGGCCGCGGTGAAGCGCGCCGCGACGGCCGCCGCCCGGCGCGTGGTGCTGCTCGCCGACTCCTCCAAGCACGGCCAGGAGCACTTCGCGCGGTTCGGCGGCCTCGACGACGTGGACCTCCTCGTCACCGACACCGGGCTCGACCCGCGGGACGCCGCCGCCATCGAGGCCGGCGGCACGGAAGTGGTACGCGCATGATCCTCACCGTCACCCCGAACCCGTCCCTGGACCGCACCTACGAGGTGCCGTCCCTGGACCGCGGCGAGGTCGTCCGCGCCACCGGCGAACGCGTCGACCCCGGCGGCAAGGGCGTCAACGTCTCGCGCGCCGTCGCCGCCGCAGGCCGCCGCACCGTCGCCGTCCTGCCGCTCGGCGGCGCCCCCGGCGCCCTGGTCGCCGACCTCCTCGACGCCCAGGGCATCGAGGTCGCCCCTGTCCCCGTCACCGGCGCCACCCGCTCCAACATCGCCCTCGCCGAGACCGACGGCGTCCTCACGAAGATCAACGCACCCGGCCCGGACCTCACCCCCGCCGAGCAGGAGAACCTCCTCGACACCGTCCGCCGCCACGCCGCCGGCGCCGACTGGATCGTCTGCTGCGGCAGCCTTCCCCGAGGCCTCGGCCCCTCCTGGTACGCCGCACTCGTCGCCCGCGTGCACGCCGCCGGCCTGCGCATCGCCCTCGACACCTCGGGCCCCGCCCTGCTCGCCGCCCTCCGCGAACGCCCCGACGTCGTCAAACCCAACGCCGAGGAACTCGCCGAGGCCGTCGGCCGCCCCCTCACCACCGTCGGCGACGCCCTCAAGGCCGCCGAGGACCTGCGCGAGACGGGCGCCCGCGCCGTCCTCGCCAGCCTCGGCTCCGCAGGACAGCTCCTCGTCGACGCCGACGGCGCCTGGTACGGCACCGCCCCGGTCGACGCCGTCCGCAGCAACGTCGGCGCCGGCGACGCCTCCCTCGCCGGGTTCCTCGTCGCCGGAGGCCGCGGACCGGAGGCGCTCGCCTCCGCCGTCGCCCACGGCGCCGCCGCCGTCCGCCTCCCCGGCAGCCTCATGCCGACCCCCGGCGACCTCGACCCCGCCGCCGTGACCGTCACCGCCGACATCCCCGTCGACCGGCCGCTGGACGGAGCGGCCGGATGACACCCACCGACCCCACGTCCCACGACCTCTCCTACGAGCTCCCCCGTCCCCTTCTCGTCCCCACCCCCGCCCGCCCCGCCGTACGGGCGACCCGGGCGATACGCGTGCGAAGGAGCCCGCGATGAGCGACACCATCACCGCGGACCTGGTCGACCTCGACCTGTCCGCCGACACCAAGGAAGCGGCGGCCCGCGCCCTCGCCGAGCGCATGGCGGCCCAGGGCCGGGTCACCGACCTGGAGGGATTCCTGGCCGACGTCGCCGCCCGTGAGGCGCAGATGCCGACCGGCCTCGACGGCGGCATCGGCATCCCGCACTGCCGCAGCGCCCACGTCACCGAGCCGACCCTCGCCTTCGGCCGCAGCGCCGCCGGCATCGACTTCGGCGCCCCCGACGGGCCCGCCGACCTGATCTTCCTCATCGCCGCCCCGGCCGGCGCCGACGACGCCCACCTCACTCTGCTGTCCGCCCTCGCCCGGCGCCTGATGAACACCGAGTTCACCGACGCCCTCCGCGCCGCGACCGACGCGGGGCACGCGGCGGCGCTGATCCGGGGGGAGGAGACGGCTTCCGGGGACGCGACTTCCGAGGGCGCGGCTGACGAGGGCGCGGCTTCCGACGGTGGAGCCTCTGAGGGCGCGGCTTCCGGGAACGCGGCTGACGAGGGCGCGGTCACCGTCCCCGACGACTCCGTGGCGGTGCCGGCGGCGGCCTCCGCCGGCACCGCCACGGGCTCCGCCGCCCCCGCCGGCGACCGCCCCTTCCGGATCGTCGCCGTCACCTCCTGCCCCACCGGCATCGCCCACACCTACATGGCCGCCGAGTCGCTGGAGACCGCAGGCCGCGAGGCGGGCGTCGAGATCGTCGTCGAGACGCAGGGCTCCGCCGGCTTCACCCGGCTCGACCCGGCCGTGATCGCCGCCGCCGACGGCGTGATCCTCGCCCACGACGTGCCCGTACGGGACAAGCAGCGCTTCGCCGGGAAGCCCACCGTCGACACCGGTGTGAAGGCCGCGATCAACCGCCCCGCCGACCTGATCGGCGAGGTCCGCGACAAGGCCGCACGCGGCGAGACCACCGCGGCCGGCCCCGCCGACGGGGCCACCCCCGTCGAACGCGCCGGCACGGACGACGAGGGCTACGGCACCCGCCTGCGCCGCTGGCTGATGTCCGGCGTCAGCTACATGGTTCCCTTCGTCGCCGCAGGCGGACTGCTCATCGCCCTCGGCTTCGCGATCGGCGGCTACGAGATCAACGAGGCCCCGTCGGTCATGGACCACTTCGTGTGGACCCAGGCCGCCAGCTGGGGCGCGCTGCTCTTCCAGACCGGCGGCGTCGCCTTCGGCTTCCTCGTCCCCGTCCTCGCCGGTTACATCGCCTACGGCATGGTCGACCGGCCCGGACTCGTCCCCGGCTTCGTCGGCGGCGCCATCTCCCTCACCGTCAACGCCGGCTTCCTCGGCGGCCTCGCCGCCGGACTGATCGCCGGCGGCGTGGTGCTCGCCATCCAGAAGGTCAACATCCCGGCGGCGCTGCGCGGCATCATGCCGGTGGTGGTGATCCCGCTGATCTCCTCGGCGGTCGTCGGCTTCCTGATGTTCGTCGTCATCGGCAAGCCCATCGCCGAGGCCCAGAAGGGGATGACCGACTGGCTGAACGGTCTCACCGGGGCCAACGCCGTCCTGCTGGGCGCCCTGCTCGGCCTGATGATGTGCTTCGACCTCGGCGGTCCCGTCAACAAGGTCGCCTACACCTTCGCCACCGCCGGCATCGCCGTCGCGAACCCCGGCGACTCCGCGATGAAGGTCATGGCCGCCGTCATGGCAGCCGGCATGGTCCCGCCCCTCGCGATGGCCCTCGCCACCACCGTGCGCGGCCGGCTCTTCAACCGCGCCGAACGCGAGAACGGCAAGGCCGCCTGGGTCCTCGGCGCCTCCTTCATCTCCGAGGGCGCCATCCCCTTCGCCGCCGCCGACCCGCTCCGCGTCATCCCCGCCTCGATGGCGGGCGGCGCGGTCACCGGCGCCCTGTCCATGGCGTTCGGCGCCACCCTGCGCGCACCCCACGGCGGCATCTTCGTGGTGCCCCTGATCGGCAACCCGCTGCTCTACCTGGTCGCCATCGCGGCCGGTGTCGGCGTCACCACGGCCCTCGTGATCGTCCTCAAGGGCCTGCGCGGGGCCGCCGGTCCGGACGGTCCGGCGCCGGGCGAGGACACCGCCCTCGCACCGGCGGCCGGGGGCGCCGGAACGCGCAAGGAGACGGTCGCCGCGCGGACGGTGTGACGATGCGTCCGTTTGGGGGTGTGTGGGCAGTTCATGCCTAGTGCGATATAGATCACGATCGTCACGGTCCGGGGTACAACTCCCCGGACCGTGGTGTGTACTGGGCGGCATGGCTGAGCACGAGACCCTCTCGCGGACGACGGGTGCCACCGTCCTCACCCTGGTGGTTGTGGCCTGCGCGGCCGGCCTGGCCGACGCCCTCCGGCGCCGCGTACGCCTCCGTCGGCGCGCGCGCCACCATGCCGGGGCGGAGCCCGTCCCGGCGCCCGTCCACACCCACCACGGCTCCCCGACCATCCCGCGTCAGCGGGCCACAGGCCCGAGCGCGGAGACCGTACGCCTCACCGAGGCCGAGCGCGACGCGTTCGCCGTCCTCGTACGGCGTCTCTCCGAAGGGGACTAGGCCTGCTGCCACCCCGCCCAGGGGTTCAGCGGCCCTGCGCGGCCCGGCGCTCCATCGCCCGCCGCGCGGCGTCCTCGCTCGTGTACACCTCGCACATGTGCCGCCCGTCCGGCGTCACCGTGTGCTCGACCTCCCACAGCGAGACCTCACCGCCGTCCCCCAGCAGGAACGCGTGCTCGTACAGCGAGAAGCACAGCGCCGCACGGCCCGCCCGCGAAGGACGGCCGAAGGCCTGCGTGATGCGATGCGCGCACGCCGTCGACAGCAGGGCCGCCGTCTCGGCGTCCGGCCGGTCCGCGTTCTCCGCCCGGCGCAGTAAACGCCGCGCGTGATCGGGGGAGCCGTCCGGGATGTACGCGTGGCGTACCGCGGGCAGCGTGAACGCGGGCGCCGTCACCGGCAGTTCGAAGTCCGGGGCCTCCGGCGGCAACGGCAGCCGCGCGGTCGCCGTCCGCAACTCCTCCTCGTCCACGTACACCTCGTGCTGCGGCTCGCTGCCCGGGGCGGTGTTGTGGACCAGCTCCCACAGCGTCAGCGCCGAACCGTCCGCCAGCAGCCACGTGTGCCGGTAGGTCTCCCGGTGCAGACCCGCGCTGTGGTGCGCCGAGTGCAGGGAACCGTCGTGCGCCAGCGCGCAGTCCAGCCGGCGGATCGTCTCGTCCGGCAGCTCGAAGGAGTTCAGGGCGCGGCCCAGGAGGCGCGCGAGATGCTCCTCCGGTGAGTCGGACGAGTCAGGTGGTTCGCACGCTGCCGTCTCGTACGGAACGCTCAAGGCTTCTCCCGGCGTTGCTGCATGTCACCTTGTGGGTGCATACCGTAGCCCCTCGGTCGGACGTCGTGTCCGGGAACCGAGAAAACGTATGCCCGGACGACGAGCGGAACACACGAAAAGTTCCCGGCCGACCTCGCCCCGACATGAATTGTTCCTGGTCAAACGGTACTTCAGGGGTGCGTGGGGGAGGGGATGCGACCCGTTGCGCGCCGCCCCGCGCACGCCGGGGGCTTCGCCCCCTCCCGTCCCGCTGTCCGACACGACTGGACACGTCGCCTCGGTGGTGACGTAAGTTGCGGAGCGCTTTCTTCCGCACTACGCACGAGAAATGAGGCCCCGGAGTGAGCGACCAGGAGAAGACGAGCCTGTGGCAGGGCTTCAAGGCCTTCCTGATGCGCGGGAACGTCGTCGATCTGGCGGTGGCGGTCGTCATCGGCGCCGCCTTCACCAACATCGTCAACTCGGTCGTGGAAGGGGTCATCAACCCGCTCGTCGGTGCGTTCGGCACCCAGAACCTCGACAGCTACACGTCCTGCCTCAAGGGCCCCTGTGAGGGCACCGGGGACGCGGCGACCGGCGTGCGCATCCTGTGGGGCTCGGTGCTCGGCGCGACACTGCAGTTCGTGCTCACGGCGGCCGTCGTCTACTTCCTGATGGTGCTGCCCATGGCGAAGTACCTGGCCCGCGTGGAGGCGCGCCGGAAGGCGAAGGAAGGTGCCCACGAGGTCGTCGAGGTGACCGAGCTGGAAGTCCTCAAGGAGATCCGCGACGCGCTGCTCGCCGAGCGCGCGCAGGGCGGCGGCAGGAACCTGCGGGCGGACGACGGCGGGCGGACCGGCGACGGGCGGACCGACGACGGACGGTAGGAGAACCCGCCGCGCGGTCAGATGTGGTGGGGCGGCTTCTCGTCGAGGAAACGCCTCAGGTCGGCGGCGCTGTCGCCGGACGGTCGCTCGCCCCAGCCGCGGTCCGTGTCGTCGGAGGCCGGCTGGTCCAGCGGGTCGTCGAAGACGAGCGCGGGCTTCGGCTCGTGCGGCTGCTCGGGGGCGGTACTCATGCCTCCAGGGTACGGCCGGGGCCGCGGGGGCATGACTGCCCCCATGAAGGCTGACGCTCTGACGGATGTGGCCGGCGTGCGCGTGGGGCACGCGACGCGGACCGGCGACGGATGGCTCACCGGGACCACGGTGGTGCTCGCCCCGGAGGGAGGCGCGGTCGCCGCGGTGGACGTACGCGGCGGCGGACCCGGCACGAAGGAGACCGACGCGCTGGACCCGCGCAACGTGGTGCAGCGCGTGGACGCGGTCACCCTCACCGGCGGCAGCGCCTTCGGCCTGGACGCGGCCTCCGGGGTGATGGCCTGGCTGGAGGAGCAGGGCCGCGGGGTGCGGGTCGGTCCCGAGCCGACGCACGTGGTGCCCGTCGTGCCCGCCGCCTGCGTCTTCGACCTGCGCCGGGGCGGCGACTTCCGGGCCCGGCCCGACGCCTCCCTGGGCCGCGCGGCGGTCGAGGCCGCCGCGGCCACCGGTCCGGGGGCGCCGGTGCCGCAGGGATGCGTGGGCGCCGGGACGGGCGCCGTGGTCGGCCAGCTCAAGGGCGGGGTCGGCTCGGCGAGCACGGTCCTGCCGTCGGGGGTGACCGTGGCCGCGCTGGTGGTGGCCAACGCGGTGGGGTCGGCGGTGGACCTGGAGACGGGGGTCCTCTACGGGGACTACTTCGGCGGGCGCCCGCGTCTGCCCGGCCCCGAGGTGCACAGGGCCGCACGGCGCCGGCTGGCGGAGGCGGCCGAGCGCAACGCCCCGCCGCCGATGAACACCACCCTCGCCGTGGTCGCCACCGACGCCGACCTGACCCGCGCGCAGGCGCAGAAGCTGGCCGGTACCGCGCACGACGGCATCGCGCGCGCCGTCCGCCCGGTGCATCTGCTGAACGACGGCGACACCGTCTTCACCCTGGCCACCGGCACCCGACCGCTGGACGCGAAGGACCCGCTCGCGCTGAACGAGGTGCTCGCGGCGGGCGCGGACCTGGTGACCCGGGCGATCGTCCGCGCCGTGCGGGCCGCCGACCCGGTGGACGGACCGGGCGGCGCGTGGCCGTCGTACGGGGAGTTGTACGGGGGGAGCTGAGAGGGCGGACGGGGACGGCCGCCGGCCGGTCAGGGCGCCCGGCGCCGCGCGCGTCACCACAGCGTCACCGCCAGCCGGGCCGTGGCGCTCGCGCCGGCCAGCTCGGCGGCCGTGTCGCGCGGCACCGACAGGACGACCAGCGCGCCCCCGTCGCCGTCCGGCGGCTCCGGCACCTCCGTGACCCGCGCCCCGCGCGCGACCACTCGGGCCTCACCGCCGGACACCGTCTCCTCGGCCGCGATCACGTCCACCCGGTCGCCGGGCCGCAGCAGCCGGACCGTGGCCCCGTCGGCGATCCGCACCGGCGCGGAGACCGGCGCGCCCGCGCGCCGCTGCCGTACGGGACGGTCGTCACCGCCCGACGGCACGGGGGTCCCGGCCGCCGCCCGGGCCGGCTCGGGATGTCCGCGCGAGCGGTCGCTGTCCCTCGGGCCCGCCGCGACGAGCGCGGCCGCGGTCACCGCGAGACCGACCGCCACCGCCCGTCTGCGGTGCCGCGCCAGCCTGCCCGCGAGCGGCAGCATGCCGCGCACCCGCACCGGGTCGAAGTGCGGCACCTCGCACGGCGGCGGCACATCGGCACCGTGCGGACGCGGGAACGGGGAGCGACGGTACGCCGAGGGTGCGCAGGGCACCGAGGGCACGGACGACAAGGACGACAAGGACGACATGGACACGGGGCCACCACCTGGGACGCGGGAACGGCTTGCGCACCTCACGATGAAGCCCCCGACGGAATCCCGCCGGGGGCTGTGAACGCATCCTCAGCTGTGGAAAACCGCGCCACCCGAACGAGCGCCTCCGCGCCCCCGCGACGCCTCCGCCTCCGCGACGCCCCACTTCCACGCCAACGCGACGCCCCACTTCCACGCCTCCGCGACGCCCCACCTCCACGCCAGCGCGACGCCCCGCCTCCGCGACGCCCCGCCCCATAAGCCCCGCCGCCACCCCGCGACCCGGCGCCACCTACGGCAACGCGAACCCCGGATCCATCCCGCCCAGCGCCGACGCGCACAGACAGTCCCGCTCCTCCGTCGACGGCAGCGCCGCCACCGCGTCGAACAGCACCCCCCGCAGCCGGTCCACGTTGGCCGCGAACACCTGGAGCACCTCGTCGTGGGAGACGCCCTCACCCGTCTCGGCGCCCGCGTCCAGGTCCGTGACCAGCGTCAACGACGTGTAGCAGAGCTCCAGCTCACGGGCGAGCGCCGCCTCGGGGTGCCCGGTCATGCCCACCACGGACCAGCCCTGCGCCTGGTGCCACAGCGACTCGGCGCGGGTGGAGAAGCGCGGGCCCTCGACGACGACCAGCGTGCCGCCGTCGACCGCCTCCCAGTCCCGCCCGCGGGCCGCCTTCAGGGCGGACGCCCGCCCGGTGGGGCAGTAGGGGTCGGCCAGGGACACGTGGACGACGTTCGGCACGGTGCCGTCGGGCAGCGGCAGCCCGTCGAAGTAGGAGTTGGCGCGGGACTTGGTGCGGTCCACGAGCTGGTCCGGCACCAGGAGCGTGCCCGGTCCGTACTCGGGGCGCAGACCGCCCACCGCGCACGGGCCGAGGACCTGGCGCACGCCGACCGACCGCAGCGCCCACAGGTTGGCGCGGTAGTTGATGCGGTGCGGGGGCAGGTGGTGGCCGCGTCCGTGCCGGGGCAGGAAGGCGACCCGCCGGCCGGCCACCTCGCCGAGGAAGAGGGAGTCGCTGGGCGCCCCGTAGGGGGTGTCGACCTGGACCTCGGTCACGTCGTCGAGGAAGGAGTAGAAGCCGGATCCGCCGATGACGCCGATCTCGGCGTTCGCCATGTTCGCCATGGCCCGACCCTAACGGCACCCGGAAAGGCCGGGAGAGAGCCCCGTCGGCCGCCCCGGTCGCGCCGGGACACACCGAGGGCCCCGCCGTCGGGGGACGACAGGGCCCAGGGGAAGCGTGTGTCGGGCGGTCAGGCCGCCGTGGTGCTCGTCGAGCTGCCGGAGGAGCCGGACGAGGACGAGCTCGAACCGGAGTCCGACGAAGAAGAGCTCGACGACGAAGAACTCGACGAAGAGGATCCGGAGGACTTCGACGACGCCGGCGAGGAGCTCGACGAGGAGCCGCGGCTGTCGTTGCGGTAGAAACCGGAACCCTTGAAGACGATGCCGACCGCGGAGAACACCTTCTTCAGGCGGCCCTGGCAGTTGGGGCACTCGGTCAGGGCGTCGTCGGTGAACTTCTGCACCGCCTCGAGGCCCTCGCCGCACTCGGTGCACTGGTACTGGTAGGTCGGCACTGTCTTCCTCCTGGCACTCTCACTCAATGAGTGCTAACGACGGTCCATAGTGACGCATTCCGCGGGCCTAGTCCACTGCGACGGGCTCGCGGTGACCCATGCCACGTGCGACGGTACGCCCGCGCGGAGCACCCGCGAGCCGCGAGCGCAGGGCCAGCAGGGTCGCCAGCGCCAGCAGCGTGCCGCCCATCGGCACCAGGAACCCGGCGCCGTCCCACAGCCGGTCCTCGAACTGTCCGGCGACGGTGACGGCGGCGGCCTGGCCCAGCGCGACGGCGCCGGTCAGCCAGGTGAACGCCTCGGTGCGGGCGCCCGCCGGGACCAGGCTCTCCACCAGCGTGTAGCCGGTGATCAGCGCCGGGGCGATGCACATGCCGACCAGCAGGCCGAGCGTGCCCAGCAGCAGCGAGGAGTCGGCCGTCCACAGCGCGGACGCGGCCAGCGCGAGGGCGGCGTAGGCGACGATCAGGCGGCGCTGCGGGGCGACCTTCCAGGCGATCGCGCCGCAGGCGAGGCCGGCGAGCATGTTGCCCGCGGCGAAGACGCCGTACAGGACGCCGTTGAGGCCCGGTTCGCCGATGGACTCGGTGTACGCGGCCAGGGAGACCTGCATGCCGCCGAAGACGGAGCCGATGCCGAGGAACGTCACGATCAGCACGCGCACGCCGGGCATGCGCAGCGCGGAGGCGTGCCGTACGCGCGTGTGGCCGTCGGCGGTCGTGGCGACCGGCGGCTGGGTGCCCTTCTGAGCGGCGAACAGCAGACCGCCGACCAGGGTGAGCGCGGCCTCGGTGACCAGGCCCGCGGACGGGTCGACCGTCGTGCACAGCGCGGTGGCCAGCAGCGGGCCGACGACGAAGGTGAACTCGTCGGTGACGGACTCGAAGGCCGCGGCGGTCGCCATCAGCGGGGAGCCCTTGAGACGGACGCCCCAGCGGGCGCGGACCATCGGCCCGACCTGCGGCACGGAGGCGCCGGTGGGGACGGCCGCGGCGAACAGCGCCCACAGCGGTGCGCCGTTCAGCGCGAGGGCGGTGAGGGCGAGTCCGGCCGCCGCGTGCACCAGCACGCCCGGCACCAGCACGGCGCGCTGGCCGTGCCGGTCGGCGAGCCGGCCGGTGTACGGGGCGAACAGCGCCATGGAGACGCCGGTGACGGCCGCGACGGCGCCGGCCGCGCCGTAGGAGCCGGTGGTGTGCTGGACGAGCAGCACGATGGAGAGGGTGAGCATCGCGAACGGCTGACGCGCCGCGAAGCCGGGGAGCAGGAACGTCCACGCGCCGCGGGTGCGCAGCAGGCGGCCGTATCCCGGTCGGGAGGTGGCCGCCGAGTCCTTCGACGTGGTGACCGTGGATGCCACGGCCCGTGCCTTTCCGCCACCTGGTAGCGCCCCGCACGAGGTCGCGCGGGCACGCCGAGAGCTGTCCTCTTGCGCTGACTGCGGTAGATACCGGCGCCACAGCTCAGGGCGCCCGGCCGCCATACGGTCGCGCCAGCTCTGCGTCAGGCAGAGTTGGTTCGATCTGGGGTCGCTTCATGATACAGGGGGTGACGGCGTGGACGCCTGTGAAGGTGAGCATCCTCTCAGCGTCCGGCCTGCGATCCTTCGGTGTCCCGGCCGGTGCCCAGCCAGCCGGCGAGCTTGCCGCCCCGGGCGACCGCGCGCAGCCGGCGCTCCGCCGCGTCCCGCACCGGGTCGGTGGCGACGACGAGGAGTTCGTCGCCGCGGCGCAGCATCGTCTCCGGCGACGGCACGAAGGACGTCCCGTCCCGCACGACGAGGGTGACGGCGGACCCGGTGGGCAGCCGCAGCTCGCCCACCTCGACGCCGTGCATCCTGGACCCGGCGGGGACGGTGACCGACAGCAGGTGGCCGCGCAGCCGCTCCAGGGGCGCCGACTCCACGCCGAGGTCGGCGGCGCCGGAGTCGCCGAGCCGCAGCAGCCGGGCCAGTCCGGGCAGCGTCGGGCCCTGCACCAGGGTGTAGACGACGACCAGCAGGAAGACGATGTTGAAGATCCGCTCGCTGCCGTCGACGCCCTGCACCATCGGGATGGTCGCCAGGATGATCGGCACGGCGCCGCGCAGGCCCGCCCAGGACATCAGCGTCTGCTCCTGCCAGGGCACCCGGAACGGCGTCAGGCACAGCACGACACTGAGCGGACGGGCCACCATCGTGAGGACCAGCCCGACGACGAGGGCGGGCACGATGTCGTCGGCGAGTTCGTGCGGGGTGACCAGCAGGCCGAGCAGCACGAACATGCCGATCTGGGCGAGCCAGCCGAGCCCTTCGGCGAAGCCGCGGGTGGCGGGCCAGTGCGGCAGTTTGGCGTTGCCGAGCAGCATCGAGGCGAGGTAGACGGCGAGGAAGCCGCTGCCGTGGACGAGCGCGCCGCCCGCGTAGGCGGTGACGGCGATGGCCATGACGGCGATCGGGTAGAGGCCGGAGGCGGGCAGCGCCACGTGCCGCAGGCCCCAGGCGCCGAGCCAGCCGACGGCGAGACCGACGGCGGCGCCGATCGCCAGCTCCAGCAGGATCTCGCCGATCAGCACGTACCAGTGCTCGACAGGACCGGCCGTGGAGAAGGCCACCACGAGGATCACCACGGGGGCGTCGTTGAAGCCGGACTCGGCCTCCAGGGTGCCCCGCACCCGGGCGGGCAGCGGAACCTTCCGCAGCACCGAGAAGACGGCCGCCGCGTCCGTCGAGGAGACCACCGCGCCGATGATGAGCGCCTGCCGCCATTCCAGCCCGATCAGCAGGTGCGCCGCCGTGGCCGTCACGCCGACGCTCACCGCGACGCCGGCCAGCGCCAGCGCGGCCGCCGAGGGCAGGACCGGTCTGATCTCGGTCCACTTGGTGCCCAGACCGCCCTCGGCGAGGATCACGACCAGGGCCGCGTACCCGATCACCTGGGTCAACTCGGCGTTGTCGAACTGGATGTCGCCGATGCCGTCCTGGCCGATGGCGATGCCGATGCCCAGGTAGACGAGCAGGCTGGGGAGCCCGCTGCGCGAGGAGATCCGGACCGCGGCCACGGCGACGAGCAGAACGAGCGAGCAGACGAGCAGGAGCTGGTTGAGGTGGTGGACAGTCAGCGGCGTTCCCTTCCCCGGCCCTGGCGCACCCGTGAGGGAGCGCGCGTCCGTCGCGGGCGATGCGCCCGCTTTCCGGGCGAACCGCTTCGATTGTCACGGCGAACTACTTCGTTACCTTACCTAACTCTTGACGCGTTCTTGACGCGGAAGGCGGCAAGATCGAACGCCCGTCCGGGCTGGTTCCCCACTCCGCGTCAAGGGGCGCGGAGCCCTGCGCCTATCGTTGCTCCAGCGCTCAGTTAAAAGCACAGCCCGACCTGCCGCTCGCGTTAGGACAGCAAGGACAGCGATGCCCACCGACACCACCGCCGCCTCCACGGGTCAGCAGGCCGCCGGCACGTCCGGCAGGAAGAAGGGGCGCAAAGGCCGTCTCGTCGTGCTCGTCCTGGTGCTGGCCCTGATCGGAGGCGTCGCCTACGGGGCGTACTGGTCCGTCAGCACCGTGCGCGCCTCGTTCCCGCAGACCGAGGGGTCGATCACCCTCGAAGGACTCTCCGGACCCGTCGACGTCAGACGCGACGGCTACGGCATCCCGCAGATCTACGCCTCCTCCGACGAGGACCTGTTCATGGCGCAGGGCTACGTCCAGGCGCAGGACCGGTTCTACGAGATGGACGTGCGCCGGCACATGACGTCCGGCCGGCTGTCGGAGATGTTCGGCGCGGGCCAGGTCGACAACGACGCGTTCCTGCGCACCCTCGGCTGGGACCGCGTCGCGAAGCAGGAGTACGAGGAGAAGCTGTCCCCCGCCACCAAGAAGTACCTCCAGGCGTACGCCAAGGGCGTCAACGCCTACCTGGAGGGCAAGGACGGCAAGGACATCTCCCTCGAGTACGCGGCACTGGGCTTCGAGAACGACTACGCGCCGGGCGAGTGGACGCCGGTCGACTCCGTGGCCTGGCTGAAGGCGATGGCCTGGGACCTGCGCGGCAACATGCAGGACGAGATCGACCGGGCGCTGCTGACCAGCCGCCTCGGCCCGAAGCAGATCGCCGACCTGTACCCGTCGTACCCGTACGGCCGGAACAAGCCGATCGTGCAGGAGGGCGGCTACGACGAGGGCAGCGGCACGTTCGAGGCCGAGGGCGGCTCGGGTGACGGCGAAGGCGAAGGCGACGGCTCCGGGGACGGCTCCGGCGACGGCACCGGCACCGGCGACGGCGCCGGTTCGGAGCTCGGCGGCGGCACGGAAGGCGGCACGGGCTCCGGTGCGGAGGGCGACGCGGCCGGCTTCGAGGGCCAGCTCACCGGACTCCAGCGGGTGCTGGAGGACCTCCCCACCGCCGTCGGCGTGAACGGCGACGGCATCGGCTCCAACTCCTGGGTCGTCTCCGGCGACCACACCGTCTCCGGCAAGCCGCTGCTCGCCAACGACCCCCACCTGTCGGCCTCCTTGCCGTCCGTCTGGTACCAGATGGGCCTGCACTGCCGCGACGTCTCCGACAAGTGCCGCTACGACGTCACCGGTTACACCTTCGCGGGCATGCCGGGCGTGATAATCGGCCACAACCAGGACATCGCCTGGGGCCTGACCAACTCCGGTGTCGACGTCACCGACCTCTACCTGGAGAAGATCACCGGCGACGGCTACCAGTACGGCGACAAGGTGGTGCCGTTCGAGACGCGCGAGGAGACCATCAAGGTCGCCGGCGGCTCCTCGCGGAAGATCGTGATCCGCGAGACCAACAACGGCCCGCTGCTGTCGGACCGTTCGGACGAGCTGGTGAAGACCGGCAAGAAGGCCGCCGTCGAGAGCGCCGCCCCCGACCGGGGCGACGGCTACGCGGTGGCGCTGCGCTGGACCGCCCTGGACCCCGGCCGCACCATGGACGCCGTCTTCGCGATCAACCGCGCCAAGGACTGGGACGACTTCCGCGAGGCCGCCGAGCTGTTCGAGGTGCCCTCGCAGAACCTGGTCTACGCGGACACCGAACACATCGGCTACACCCTGCCCGGCAAGATCCCGACCCGGGCGAAGAAGCACGACGGTTCCGTCCCCGCCCCCGGCTGGGACCCGGACTACGAGTGGACCGGCTGGGTCGACCAGGACGAACTGCCCTACGAGTTCGACCCCGAGCGCGGCTACATCGTCACCGCCAACCAGGCCGTCGTCGACGAGGACTACCCGTACACGCTGACCACCGACTGGGGCTACGGCGCCCGCAGCCAGCGGATCAACGACCTGATCCAGTCGAAGATCAAGGACGGCGGGAAGATCTCCACCGACGACATGCGGCAGATGCAGCTGGACAACTCCAGCTCCATCGCCAAGCTGCTGGTGCCCGAACTGCTCAAGATCGACGTCGGCGACGAGCACGTCCGCCAGGCACAGAAGCTGCTGGAGGGCTGGGACTACACCCAGGACGCCGACTCGGCCGCCGCCGCGTACTTCAACTCCGTCTGGCGCAACATCCTCAAGCTCTCCTTCGGCCACAAGCTGCCCAAGGAGCTGCGGGTCAAGGGCCAGTGCCTGTGGGTCGAGCCGGTCAACACCACCGGCCCGGCCGACGAGGCGGCCAAGGTCCGCGAGTGCGGCCAGCGCTCCGCGAGCCAGGCGCAGCCGGACGGCGGCGACCGCTGGTTCGAGGTGGTCCGGCGGCTGATGGCCGACGAGGACAGCGAGTGGTGGACCACGCCGAAGCGCGGCACCCGCCCCGGCGCGGAGAACCGTGACGAGCTGTTCAAGCGGGCCATGATCGACGCCCGGTGGGAGCTGACCGCCAAGCTCGGCAAGGACATCGACACCTGGAACTGGGGCCGGCTGCACCGCCTGTTCCTGGACAACCAGACCCTCGGCAGCGACGGGCCCGGCTTCGTGAAGTACGTGCTCAACCGCGGCCCGTGGAACCTCGGCGGCGGCGAGGCCACCGTCAACGCCACGGGCTGGAACGCCGCCGGCGGCTACGGCGTGGTGTGGGTGCCGTCCATGCGGATGGTCGTCAACCTCGACGACCTCGACAAGTCCCGCTGGATCAACCTGACCGGCGCCTCCGGGCACGCCTACAACGCCCACTACGTCGACCAGACGGACAAGTGGGCCGAGGGCGAACTGCTGGAGTGGCCCTTCTCGGAGAAGGCGGTCGAGGACGCCACCACCGACCACCTGGTGCTCAAGCCCTGACCCGCACCCCGCGGGCACGACGGCCGGCCTCCACGCGCGCGTGGAGGCCGGTCCGCGTCTCTCAGGCCTCGGGAGCCGGGCGGCCGAACCGCCGCACCCCGGACGGGGTCACCACGGCGTCCACCGGCCGGTCGTGCGGCTCCTGCGGCACCCGCTCCACGACCTCCCAGTCGTACAGCAGCACCACCAGCGCCGGACGCACGCGGGCCCGCTCCAGGCGGGCGAGGACGCGGTCGTAGGAGCCGCCGCCTCGGCCCAGGCGCATCCCGCGGGCGTCCACGGAGAGACCGGGCAGCAGCACGGCGTCCGCCTCCGTCACGGCCCGGGGGCGCAGCCGCTCCCCTGCGGGCTCCAGCAAGGTCATCCGCCCGCCGCCGTGCTCCGCGGGCAGCAGGGAGTCCGGGCCCCGGTACACGCCCCACGCCAGGTCGTTGTCGGGCAGCAGCGCGGGCAGCAGCACCCGCACGCCCCGCGCGCGCAGCGCGTCCAGCAGCGCGAGCGTGCCCGGTTCGCTCCCCACGGAGACGTACGCGGCGACCGTGCGGGCCTCCGCCAGCTCGGGCAGCGCGAGCGCCCGGCGGGCCAGGGCGCCGGCGTGCGCCTGAACGTCATCGGCCGTCAATCCGTTCCTCACCTGGAGGACTTCGCGCCGTCGCGTGCGCTTGTCAGGTTCGGGCTGGCCCTGGTTCTGTCTCAAGTCGATTCCCGTACTGTCTTAATGTGCTCATATGAGCATTTTTTCAGCGGAGTCACAGATTCAGTGCAAAGACACCGGCTAGGGTGTCGCCCATGTCTCAGTCACACCCGCGGATCAGCAAGGCTGTCATCCCCGCCGCCGGCCTCGGCACCCGGTTCCTGCCGGCCACCAAGGCCACGCCCAAGGAGATGCTGCCGGTGGTCGACAAGCCGGCGATCCAGTACGTGGTCGAAGAGGCCGTCGCCGCCGGCCTCGACGACGTCCTCATGGTTACGGGCCGCAACAAGCGCCCGCTCGAGGACCACTTCGACCGCAACTACGAACTCGAGTCCGCGCTCGAGAAGAAGGGCGACGGCGAACGTCTCGCCAAGGTCCAGGAATCCAGCGACCTCGCCACCATGCACTACGTCCGTCAGGGCGACCCCAAGGGCCTCGGCCACGCCGTGCTGTGCGCCGCCCCGCACGTCGGCGACGAGCCCTTCGCCGTCCTCCTCGGCGACGACCTGATCGACCCGCGGGACCCGCTGCTCCAGCGCATGATCGAGGTGCAGCAGGAGCACGGAGGCAGCGTCGTCGCGCTGATGGAGGTGGCCCCCGAGCAGATCCACCTCTACGGCTCCGCCGCCGTCGAGGCCACCACCGACGCCGACGTCGTCCGGCTCAGCGGACTGGTCGAGAAGCCCTCCCGCGAGGAGGCGCCCTCCCACTACGCCATCATCGGCCGCTACGTCCTCGACCCGGCCGTCTTCGACGTGCTGAGCAAGACCGAGCCCGGCCGCGGCGGCGAGATCCAGCTGACCGACGCCCTCCAGCAGCTCGCCGCGGACGCCACGCTCGGCGGGCCGGTGCACGGCGTCATCTTCCAGGGCCGCCGCTATGACACCGGCGACCGCGGGGACTACCTGCGTGCCATTGTCCGTCTCGCGTGCGAACGTGAGGACCTGGGACCGGACTTCCGGACCTGGCTCCAGCGATTCGTCACCGAGGAGATGCAGCAACGTTGAGCAGCGCCGCGCCCCGCACCGCAGAACCGGACCACCTCTGGTCGGTGGACGAGCACCTGGACGACATCCTCGCGACCGTCCGCCCGCTCGACCCCATCGAGCTGAACCTCCTCGACGCACAGGGCTGCGTCCTCGTCGAGGACATCACGGTCCCGGTCTCCCTGCCCCCCTTCGACAACAGCTCGATGGACGGCTACGCGGTGCGGGTCGCGGACGTCGCCGGCGCGAGCGAGGAGTACCCGGCCTCCCTGGAGGTCGTCGGTGACGTCGCGGCCGGCGCGGCCGACCCCGTGCACGTCGGACCCGGCCAGGCCGCGCGCATCATGACCGGCGCCCCGCTCCCGCCCGGCGCCGAGACCGTCGTCCCCGTCGAGTGGACCGACGGCGGACTCGGCGAGGGCCCCGCCGCCGGGATGCGCGCCCGCAGCCTCGCCCCCGACGGCGCCACCGGACAGGTCGCCGTGCACCGCCCCGCGCCCGCCCGCGCGCACGTGCGCGCCCAGGGCAGCGACGTCCGGGCCGGCGACCGCGTCCTGGAGGCCGGCACCGTCCTCGGCCCGCCGCAGATCTCCCTGCTCGCCGCCGTCGGCCGCGGCACGGTCCGGGTGCGCCCGCGCCCGCGCGTGGTGGTCCTCTCCACCGGCAGCGAACTCGTCCAGCCCGACGAGCCGCTGCGCCCCGGCCAGATCTACGACTCCAACAGCTTCGCCCTCACCGCCGCCGCCCGTGAAGCCGGCGCGATCGCCTACCGCGTCGGCGCCGTCGCCGACGACGCCGAGACCCTCCGCGACACCATCGAGGACCAGCTCGTCCGCGCCGACCTCATGGTCACCTCCGGCGGCGTCAGCGTCGGGGCGTACGACGTCGTCAAGGAGGCGCTGTCGCACGCGGGCGACGAGGACGAGCCCGGCAGCGGTGTGGAGTTCCGCAGGCTCGCCATGCAGCCGGGCAAGCCGCAGGGCTTCGGCTCCATCGGCCCCGACCACACCCCGCTGCTCGCCCTCCCCGGCAACCCGGTCTCCTCCTACGTCTCCTTCGAGCTGTTCGTCCGCCCCGCCATCCGCACCCTGATGGGGCTCCAGGACGTCCACCGGCCGCGCGTCCGCGCCGAACTGAGGGCGGAGAAGGCGCTGACCTCGCCGAAGGGACGCCGCCAGTTCCTGCGCGGCCGGTACGCCGACGGGGTCGTCACGCCCGTCGGCGGCGCCGGATCGCATCTGGTCGCCGCCCTCGCGCAGGCGAACGCGCTCGTCGTCGTGCCCGAGGACGTCGAGGACGTGGCGCCCGGCACCGAGGTCGAGGTGGTCCTGCTCGGCTGAGCACCGCCCGTTGGCGGTACCGTGTCGCGCACAGCAGGCCCGCGCCCCGCACCGCGCCGGGCCAGGACCGGGAGCGCCACACGATCATGACCGTGCCATCCCGGGGGGACACCCCCGGACCCACCGACGACCAGTCCCGTCTGACCCACATCGACGAGGCGGGCGCCGCCCGCATGGTGGACGTGTCCGCCAAGGACGTCACCGCCCGCACCGCACGTGCCACCGGCCGCGTGCTCGTCGCGCCCCGCGTGATCGAGCTGCTGCGCGGCGGGGGCGTGCCCAAGGGCGACGCGCTCGCCACCGCGCGCATCGCGGGCATCATGGGCGCCAAACGCACCCCCGACCTGATCCCGCTGTGTCACCCCCTGGCGCTGTCCGGTGTGAAACTGGACCTGTCGGTCGCGGACGACGCCGTGGAGATCGCGGCGACCGTACGGACGACGGACCGCACGGGCGTCGAGATGGAAGCCCTCACCGCCGTGTCCGTGGCCGCGCTCACCGTCATCGACATGGTCAAGGCGGTCGACAAGGAGGCGGTCATCACGGACGTGCGGGTGGAGGAGAAGACGGGCGGCAAGTCGGGCGACTGGAGCCGGTCATGACGCCCCCCGCGGCCCCGTACCGGGCCCTCGTCGTCACGGCGTCCAACCGCGCCGCGGCCGGCGTCTACCAGGACACGGGCGGCCCGCTCATCGCCGACGGCCTGAGACGCTTCGGCTTCGCCGTCGACGGCCCGCGGGTCGTCCCCGACGGCGACCCCGTGGAGGCCGCCCTGCGCGCGGCCGTCGACGCCCGGTACGACGTCGTCGTCACCACCGGCGGCACCGGCATCTCGCCCACCGACCGCACCCCCGAGGCCACCCGCCGCGTGATCGACCGCGAGGTCCCCGGCATCGCGGAGGCCATCCGCGCGTACGGCCGGGACAAGGTGCCCACCGCCGCCCTCTCCCGGGGCCTCGCGGGCGTCGTGGGCGCCACGCTGATCGTCAACCTGCCCGGGTCCGGCGGCGGGGTGAAGGACGGCCTCGCCGTCCTGGAGCCGCTGCTGAGGCACGCGGTGGACCAGCTGCGCGGCGGGGACCACCCCCGTCCGGACGCCGGCGACGGGGGTGCGCGCTGAACACGCCGTACTGGCCCGTGGAGCTGAGGGACGGCGACATCGTCCTCCGCCCGATAAAGCTGCGCGACCAGAAGGCCTGGCGCGAGGTGAACCGCCGCAACCGGGACTGGCTGCGGCCCTGGGAGGCGACCATCCCGCCGCCCACGCCCAGCGGACCCGTCACCCACCGCCCCACCTACCGGCAGATGGTGCGCCACCTGCGCTCCGAGGCCAACGCGGGCCGCATGCTGCCGTTCGTCATCGAGTACCAGGGGCGCCTGGTCGGGCAGTTGACGGTCGCCGGGATCACCTGGGGTTCGATGTGCTCGGGCCACATCGGCTACTGGGTGGACGAGGCGGTGGCCGGCCGGGGCGTGGTGCCCACGTCCGTGGCGATGGTGGTGGACCACTGTTTCCGCGCCGTCGGACTGCACCGCATCGAGGTCTGCATTCGCCCCGAGAACGGGCCGAGCCGCAGAGTCGTGGAGAAACTCGGATTCCGTGAGGAAGGGCTGCGTCCGCGCTATCTCCACATCGACGGCGCGTGGCGCGACCATCTCGTGTTCGCGCTCACCGCGGAGGAAGTCCCCGACGGTCTTCTCGCCCGCTGGCGCCGCACCCGCGCGCAGGAGCGGTCCCGCGATGAACTGCCCGGACGCGGACAGCGCGACCGCGGAATCCCGCACGGCCCCGGTAATTGAATATACGTTCGAATTGCAGGCCGGGATGACCGATCCGGAACCGGCAATTACCGGGATCCGGCGACTGTCTGATCGCATCCATCACAAGAAAAGTTCGAAATATCAGCCAGATCGTGCGACACACCGGCCCAATTGGCCTATGGCCTCGTGCAAACCCCTCTACGGTGTGAGACGTGAGCAGCAGCGGCCTCATCTACGCAGTCATTGTCGGGGCCTGGGCCGCCTACTTGGTGCCGATGTGGCTCCGTAGGCAGGACGAGCTGAACGAGGCACGTCCGACGGAACGCTTCAGCACCGCCATCCGACTGCTGTCCGGACGGGCGGGCATGGAGCGCCGGTACGCCAAGGACCTGCGGGCGCGCTCCGCCGACGAGGAGGAGCAGGGCGTCCACGACCCGGATGCGATCACCGACATGGTGGACGTCCGGGCCTTCGCCGTGTCCCAGACCCGTCCGCAGACCCAGGCGCCCGTACCGGCCCCGCCCGAGGAGCACCCGGAACCGGGCCGCGACGGACGGGTCACGCGGGAACGCGGCGGGACCCCCCAGCACGAGCGCGGCGAACCGCACGCGCCGGAGGAGGCCGCCCCGCGTGAGGAGCGGCCCGCCGGCCGGGGTGAACCGGCCGCCGCCGGCGGCCCCGCCGCGCAGGGCCGCGTCCCCGCCGCGCGCCGCTCCCCGGACGCCGCCCGCCGGGACCGCAGCGCACAGGCCGCCGCCGAGCGCGCCCGGCGCTCGAAGGTCCTCGCGCGCCGCCGGCGCACCATCACGATGCTGTTCCTCGCCTTCACGCTCGGCGCGGTCGTCGCCGCCGTCGGCGGGCTGGCGTTCCTCTGGGCGCCGGGCGTGCCCGCCGTGCTGCTCAGCGCCTACATCGCCTACCTGCGCTCCCAGGAGCGCCGCCGGTTCGCCTACCAGATGGACCGCCGCCAGGCCGAGGCCGCGGCGCGGCGGCTGCGCGAGCGGCGGCCCCGTCGCCGTCCCGCGGCCGACGAGGCCGACCCGGACGAACCGGAGGGCCCGGAAGCCGGTGCCGACACCGACCCCGGCCTGTCCGCGCTCGCCGCGGACCGGCGCGCGCTGGTCGAGCAGACCGACCACGCCGAGTGGGTCGACCAGCAGCGCGAGCGCAGCCGGCGGCCCGGCCAGGGCGGCGACAGCTGGGACCCGGTCCCCGTCCCGCTCCCCACGTACGTGACGGCCCCCGTCGCCCCGCGCGCCTCCGGCGACGTCGACCTCGGCGCCCCGGACACCTGGAGCTCCGCCCGCTCCAGCGCCGTACCGGCCGAGGAGAGGCAGGCGGCGGCCGAGGAGCAGGACCCGCCGGCGGCCGACGACCGGGACCCGGACGACGGCCGCACCGACGCCCGCCGCGCCGCCTCCGCCCGCCGCTCCCGCGAGCGCGGACGCACCCCGCTGTTCGACCAGTACGAGGACGGCGACCGTCCCAAGGCCGCGAACGAGTAGCACCCGGCCAACGGATTTTTGAGCACCCCGATCGGGATGCTAAAGTTTCACTCGTTGCAAGGGCCTGTGGCGCAGTCCGGTAGCGCACCTCGTTCGCATCGAGGGGGCCAGGGGTTCAAATCCCCTCAGGTCCACGCAACGAAGCCCCGGCCGGGTTCACCCGGCCGGGGCTTCGACTTTGCTGCGGCTGTCGGCCGCCTGCCCGCGCGAAGCCCCGGTCGCCTCTCGCGGGCGGGACTTCGCGCAGGGGGAGTGCTTCCCCGGCGGACTACAGGTACTTCGCGTAGCAGCGGCTGTCCTCGTGGAAGCGGTAGTAGCCGAACTTCTCGCAGGGCTCGTAGCCGCTGGAGGTGTAGAGGGCGATGGCCTCCGGCTGCTTGGTGCCGGTCTCCAGGACCATCCGGACGCGGCCGGCGGCGCTGGCGTCCTCCTCCAGGGCGGCGAGGATGCGGCGGGCGAGACCCCTGCCGCGCATCTCCTCCACGACGTACATGCGCTTCAGTTCGGCGTCGCCGTCCCGGTTGCCCTCGTCGTTGGCGTCCTGGACGCGCCAGCCGCCGGAGGCGACGGGGACGCCGAGCGCGTCGTAGGCGATCAGGTAGGTGCCGTTGGGGGGACGGAAGTCCGCGGGGTCCATGGGGGTGGCGTCGCCGCCGTCGCCGTAGCGGATGTCGTACTCGGCCTGGACGGCTGCGTCCAGCTTCACGGCGTCGGGGTGGTCGTAGGGGACCGGGCGGATTTCCATGACGATTACCGTAAAACATGCCTGGACCTGCGCGTGTCGTATCGTGCCCTGGTGCTCACTGTGACCTCTGCCAACGTCAATGGACTCCGCGCCGCCGCCAAGAAGGGCTTCGTGGAGTGGCTCGCCGGTACCTCCGCCGATGTGCTGTGCCTCCAGGAGGTACGGGCCGAGGCGGCGCAGCTGCCGGAGACGGTGCGGGAGCCCGAGGGGTGGCACGTGGTGCACGCGCCGGCCGCCGCCAAGGGGCGTGCGGGCGTCTCCCTGTACACCCGGCGCGAGCCCGAGCGCGTCCGGATCGGCTTCGGCTCGGCGGAGTTCGACGGCAGCGGACGGTACGTCGAGGCGGACCTGCCGGGTGTGACGGTCGCCTCGCTGTACCTGCCGTCCGGCGAGGTCGGCACCGAGCGGCAGGACGAGAAGGTCCGCTTCATGGACGAGTTCCTGGTGTACCTCAAGGAGCTGCGTGAGAAGGCCGCCGCCGACGGCCGCGAGGTCGTCGTCTGCGGCGACTGGAACATCGCGCACGAGAAGGCCGACCTCAAGAACTGGCGCGGCAACACCAAGAACTCCGGCTTCCTGCCCGAGGAGCGGGAGTGGCTCTCCCGCGTCCTCGACCCGGCCGACGGCGGCTACGTCGACGTGGTGCGCGCCCTGCACCCGGACGTCGACGGCCCCTACTCGTGGTGGTCGTACCGAGGGCGCGCCTTCGACAATGACACCGGTTGGAGGATCGACTACCAGATCTCCACCCGGGGCCTCGCGGACCGCGCGCTGAAGGCCTACGTGGAGCGCGCGGCCACCCACGCCGAACGCTGGTCGGACCACGCGCCGGTGACGGTGGTCTACGGGTAGGGCGCGAGGTCGGTCCCGGGGTCGGTACCCCGGTTCAGTCCCGCTTCCGCAGCCTCCGGTCCAGCGCCAGTGACAGCTCCGCGTCCACCACGCTGCGGGCCAGTGGGCGCAGGCGGTGGAGGGTCTCCTCCGGGGCGTGGCGGAGGATCAGGTCGGCGAAGAGGTCGGCGAGGGCGTCGGCGTGGGTGCGGACCTCCGCGCCGGTGCGGAGGACCTCGCCGAGCGGGATGCCCTCGTGGACCAGTGCCGAGGACACCTCCAGCAGGCGGCGGCTGATGTGGACGATCTCCTCGCCGTCGACGCCGAGGTAGCCGAGGTCCAGGGCGGCGGCCAGGTTCTCCGGGGTGACCTCGCCCGCGAAGTGGTCAGCGAGCTCCTCGGGGGTGAGACGGACCGGGGTCTCCTCGGTGGGGACCTCCACGCCGAGCAGGTCGCCGACGTCCCGGCCGTTGTCGAAGGCCTCGGCCAACTCGGCTATGCCGTTCAGCGTGTGACCGCGCTCCAGCAGCGCCGTGATGGTGCGCAGCCGGGCCAGGTGGTGGTCGTCGTACCAGGCGATGCGGCCCTCGCGGCGCGGTGGCGGGATGAGCTTGCGCTCGCGGTAGAACCGCAGGGTGCGCACGGTGATGCCGGCCAGCCGCGCCAGTTCCTCCATGCGGTACTCGCGCCGCTGCGTGGGTCCCTCGCTGTCGTCCGTCACACCTGAACCCTAGGTCGTACCGGCGGTAACTTTCCTCGCGCACCCCCTACCCATGAGTACGGCACTGCTCTACGCTCCCCATTGCGCCAGTGTTCACTGGCATGGTTCTGAGCGATGCGCGGAGGCTTTGGGATGGCCGAGCACGAGCATGTACGGGTCGCGGTGATCGGGTCGGGATTCGGCGGACTCGGGGCCGCCGTACGACTGCGCCGCGAGGGGATCACGGACTTCGTCGTCCTGGAGCGGGCCGGCAGCGTCGGCGGCACCTGGCGCGACAACAGCTACCCCGGGTGCGCCTGCGACGTGCCCTCCCACCTGTATTCCTTCTCCTTCGCGCCCAACCCGGACTGGCCGCGCTCCTTCTCCGGCCAGGAGCACATCCGCGCCTACCTGGAGCGCGTCACGGACACCTTCGGGCTGCGCCCGCACCTGCGCTTCAACGCCGAGGTGAAGCGGATGACCTGGGACGCCGAGCGGCTGCGCTGGGACATCGAGACCACCGCCGGCGACTGGAGCGCGGACGTCGTCGTCTCCGCCACCGGGCCGCTGTCCGAGCCCAAGCTGCCGGACGTGCCGGGCCTCGACACCTTCCCCGGCAAGGTGTTCCACTCCGCCCGCTGGGACCACGACTACGATCTGCGCGGCAAGCGCGTCGCCGTGATCGGCACCGGCGCCTCCGCCATCCAGATCGTCCCGTCGGTCCAGAAGCAGGTGGAGAAGCTCACCCTCTTCCAGCGCACCCCCGCCTGGGTGCTGCCCCGCATGGACCGGCCCATCGGCGCCGCCGAGCGCGCCGTGCACCGGGCGCTGCCCTTCACCACCAAGCTGCGCCGCGGGCTGCTGTGGGGCATCCGCGAGCTCCAGGTGCAGGCGTTCACCAAGCACCCGAGCGAGCTCGGGTTCGTCGAGAAGATGGCGAAGCGGAACATGGCGCGGGCCATCAAGGACCCGGCGCTGCGGGCCAAGCTCACCCCCGACTACCGCATCGGCTGCAAGCGGATCCTGCTGTCCAGCACGTACTACCCGGCCCTCGCGCAGCCCAACGTGGACGTCGTCGCGAGCGGGCTGACCGAGGTGCGCGGATCCACCCTGGTCGCCGCCGACGGCAGCGAGACCGAGGTCGACGCGATCGTCTTCTCCACCGGCTTCCACGTCACCGACATGCCGATCGCCGAGCGCGTCGTCGGCCCCGAGGGCAAGACCCTCGCGGAGGTGTGGTCGGGCGGCATGCAGGCGCTGCGCGGCGCCTCCGCGGCCGGCTTCCCCAACTGGATGACGATCATCGGCCCCAACACGGGCCTCGGGAACTCCTCGATGATCCTGATGATCGAGTCCCAGCTGAACTACATGGCCGACTACCTGCGCCAGCTCGACGTCCTGGGGGTCCCCCCAGGCCCTTCAGGCTCTGGGGGAGGCCGGGTCGCCCTCGACGCCCGCCCCAGCGCGGTCCGCGCCTGGAACAACCGGGTGCAGGAACGGATGAAGCGCACGGTGTGGAACACCGGCGGCTGCACCAGCTGGTACCTCGACGAGAGCGGCCGCAACACCACCATCTGGCCCGGCACCACCGCCGAGTTCCGGCGCGCCACCCGCCGCGTCGACCTCGCCGAGTACGCCGTGCTGCGCGCCGCCGACGCGCGGCCCGGGACCGGCGCGGAGAACGCGGAGGTGGCCGCATGAGCCGCCCCACCCCCGTCACCACCGGGCGCTACGCACCGCCCGCCCCGGCGCGCGAACTGACCGCCACCTCCGCCGACGGCGCCCCGATCCACGTCGAGGTGCACGGGCCCGAGGGCGCGCCCGCCGTCGTCCTCGCGCACGGCTGGACCTGCTCGACCGCCTTCTGGGCCGCGCAGATCGGCGAACTCGCCGCCGACCACCGGGTGATCGCCTACGACCAGCGCGGCCACGGACGCACCCCGGCGAGCCCCGCGTGCAGCACGGACGCGCTCGCCGACGACCTCGAGGCCGTCCTCACCGCCACCCTCGCCCCCGGCGAACGCGCCGTGATCGCCGGTCACTCCATGGGCGGCATGACGGTGATGGCCGCCTCCACCCGGCCCGCGTTCCGCGAGCACGCCGCCGCCGTCCTGCTGTGCAGTACGGGCAGCACGCGGCTCGTCCCCGAGTCCACGGTGCTGCCGCTGCGTCCCGGGCGCGTCCGTACCTGGATCACCGGGCACATCCTCGGCAGTCGCGCCCCGCTCGGGCCGGTCACCCCCGCCGCCCGGCGCATCCTCAAGTACGCGACCATGGGGCCCGCCTCGGCACCCGACATGGTGGAGGCCTGCGCCCGCATCGTGCACGCGTGCCCCCGCACCGTCCGCCACGCCTGGTCGCACGTGCTCGCCACGCTCGACCTCGACGCCGCCGTACGGGAGTTGAACGTGCCCGCGGAGATCGTCGTCGGCACGGCCGACCGGCTCACCCCGCCGGTGCACGCCCGCGCGCTCGCCGCCGCGCTGCCCGACTGCCGCGGCGTCACCGAACTGCCCGGCGTCGGCCACATGACCCCCGTCGAGGAGCCCGACCTGGTCACCACGCGGATCCGGGACCTCGTCACCGCCCACGTGAGTGCCCCACAGCCGTCCGTACCCGCCGAGGAGAGCGCATGAGCAGGGTCAGTCTCGAAGGAAAGGTCGTCGTCGTCACCGGCGCGGCGCGTGGGGTCGGCGAGCTGCTCGCCCGCAAACTCTCCGCGCGCGGAGCGACGTTGGCGCTCGTCGGACTCGAACCGGACGCGCTGAAGGACGTCTCCGCCCGGCTGCACGGCGACAGCGACCACTGGCACGCGGACGTCACCGACCCCGAGGCGATGGCCCGGGTCGCGGGCGAAGTACGCGAGCGGTTCGGCCGGGTGGACATCGTGGTCGCCAACGCCGGTGTGGCGACGGGCGGTCCGTTCACCGAGTCCGACCCGGACGCCTGGCGGCGGGTCATCGAGGTCAACCTGATCGGATCGGCCGTCACCGCACGGGCGTTCCTCCCGCTGCTCTCCGAGAGCCGTGGCTACCTGCTGCAGATCGCGTCCCTCGCCGCGATCACCCCGGCGCCGATGATGACGGCGTACTGCGCCTCGAAGTCCGGTGTGGAGGCGTACGCGCACGCGCTGCGCGCCGAAGTCGCCCACCGGGGCGTCAAGGTGGGCGTCGGCTACCTGTCGTGGACCGACACCGACATGGTGCGCGGCGCCGACCAGGACGACGTCATGCGGGAGTTGAGGCAGCGGCTGCCGTGGCCGTCCAACAAGACCTACCCGCTCGGTCCCGCCGTGGACCGGCTCGTCGCCGGCATCGAGCGTCGGTCCGCCCACGTCTACGGACAGGCCTGGCTGCGCGGGATGCAGGGCATCCGCGGCTATCTCCCCGCCCTCATCGGCACGGTGGGGCAACGGGAGATGAAGCGGTTCGGGCACCGGCTCGACGGGCTGCGCATCGGCCTGGTCGGGGCGGGCGGAAACGCCGACGAACAGCACCGCGCTACGGTGCGTGACTGATCGACATGCGCAGGGTCACCGCCCGTGTGAATCTGGTCGGGCAAGTTCCCCCACCCCACAACGGGAGTGAACCCACATGGGTATGAAGGACCAGATGCAGGAGAAGGCCGGCCAGTTCCAGCAGCAGGCCAAGCAGCGCGCCCAGCAGGGCAAGGAGCAGCTGCAGAACCGCGGCCGCCGTCGGGACGACGAGCAGGACCCGCAGCGTCGCCGCGAGTCCGAGGAGCGCTTCGACCAGGACCACGAGGTCTGACGTCGACGCACCCGTGCAGTGACGTGCCGTAGGAAGGGGTGCCCCTGGCGAAGGGGGCACCCCTTTCTCACGCCCTCAGCGGCTGCGCGGCGGCAGCTTCGGCCGCGACCGGTCGGGCACGTCGGTGTATCCCGGGGGCGAGGCGGGCGGTTCGGCCTCCAGCAGGTCCAGTGCGAGCCGTACGGCGTCGTCCAGGACCGCGTGCCGGCCCTCGGCCCAGTCCAGCGGGGTGCGCAGCGCCTCCAGGTCCGGGTCGACGCCCCGGTTCTCCACGGACCAGCCGTACGCGTCGAACCAGGCCGCGTTCATCGGCACCGTGATCACCGTGCCGTCCCCGAGGCGGTGCCGGCCGGTCATGCCCACCACCCCGCCCCAGGTGCGCTGCCCCACTACCGGGCCCAGCTCCAGCAGTTTGAACGCGGCGGTGATCATGTCGCCGTCGGAGCTGGTCGCCTCGTCGGCCAGCGCGACCACGGGCCCGCGCGGCGCGTTGGAGGCGTACGACACGGGCTGGGCGTCGCGGGTGAGGTCCCAGCCGATGATGGTGCGGGTCAGCTTCTCCACGACGAGCTCGCTGATGTGCCCGCCCGCGTTGCCGCGCACGTCCACGATGAGCGCGGGCCGGGACATCTCCATCCGCACGTCCCGGTTGAACTGCGCCCAGCCGGAGCCGCCCATGTCGGGGATGTGCAGATACCCGCAGCGCCCGCCGCTCAACTCGCGTACGACGGCTCTCCGTTTGGCCACCCAGTCCTGGTAGCGCAGGGGCGTCTCGTCGACCAGCGGGACGACCGCGGCCCGTCGGGGCGGACCCTCGCCCTCGGGCGAGAACGTGAGCTCGACCGTGGTGCCGCCCGCCGCCGCGAGCAGCGGGTACGGCCCGGTCACGGGGTCCACCGGGCGGCCGTCGACATGGGTGAGGACCGCGCCCTCGCGGATGCCGGTGCCGGCCAGCGGGGAGCGGGCCCGGGAGTCGGAGGATTCGCCGGGCAGGATCCGCCTCACCGTCCACCCCGCGTCGCGGTGGACCAGGTTGGCGCCGAGCAGGCCCTGGCGCCGCTGGTAGTGCGGGGGCCCCTCGTTGCGGCGGGCCGCGGTGACGTAGGCGTGCGAGGTGCCCAGTTCACCGAGGACCTCGCGCAGCAGGTCGGCGAACTCGTCGGGGGAGGCGACCCGTTCGACCAGCGGGCGGTACTGCTCCAGCACCCCGTCCCAGTCGATGCCGCACATGTCCGGCTCCCAGAAGTAGGCGCGGATCAGCCGTCCCGCCTCCGCGTACGCCTGGCGCCACTCGGCCGCCGGATCCGCCTCGTGCTTGATGCGGCGCAGGTCGATCCACACCGTGGAGTCGCCGTCGCCCCGCTCGGTGGCGGGCACCGCGCGCAGCTCGCCCTCGTCGACCACGACCAGCCGGGTGCCGTCGCCGCTGACCGCGAAGAAGTCGAGGTGGGTGACGAGTTCGGACTTCTTGGCCTTGGGGACGTCGAAGTGCTCCAGGGTGGGCCGGCCGGTGGTGTCGTCGGGGTTGGCGAACGTCTCGCCCAGCGCGCCCGAGATCGGCCAGCGCAGCCACACCAGCCCGCAGCCCGCGACCGGGCACAGGCCCGAGTACTTGGAGGCGGCCACCGGGAAGGGCGTCACCCTGCTCTCGAGGCCCTCCGCCTCCACGGTCACCGTGCCGCCCTCCTCGCCCTCCTCGTCCAGCGGGTCGAGCCCCCCGGCGGCGGGCCGCCCCTCCGGGTTCAGCGCGAACGGCGAGGGCGTCGCCGACGACAGCGGCACCAGGTACGGGCGGCAGCCCAGCGGGAAGGACAGGTCGCCGGTGTGCACGTCGTACACCGGGTCGAAGCCGCGCCAGGACAGGAACGCCAGATAGCGGCCGTCGCGGGTGAAGACCGGGTTCTCGTCCTCGAAGCGGCCGCCTGTGACGTCCAGGACCAGCCGGTCCTTGATCCGGGCGAGCTTGATCTGCCGCAGCGACCGCCCGATCACCGGATGGGACCAGGCCAGCCAGGCGCCGTCCGGGGAGAAGGCGAGGTCGCGCACCGGGCCGTTGCCGGAGTGGATCAGCTCGGTGACCTCCTCGGCCGTCCCGTCCGTCGCCTCGTCGGTGTCCACCAGCAGCAGCCGCCCGTCGTGCGCGGCGACCGCGAGCCGCTGCCCCTCGGGGTCGGCGACCATCTCCAGCACCCGGCCCAGCTTCCCGGCGGCCAGTCTGCGGTGCGCGCGGTGGCCGGTGGCCCGGGGCAGCGAGGCGATCTCCACGGCGTCCTCGCCCTCGGCGTCCGTGACGTACGCGACCTGGCCGCCCTCGCCGAGCATCTCCGGCAGCCGCACCCGGACGCCAGGGGTGTCGGTGAGGGTGCGGGCGGGGCCGTCGCGGTGGGTGAGCCAGTACAGGCTGCCGCGCACCACGACCGCGCTGGCCCGGCCGGTCTCGTCGACGGACAGGCCGTCCAGGTGCTGCGCCGTGGGCACCTGGTAGGGGCGCCGGCCGGAGCGCGGACCGCTCAGCCGCACGTCCAGCCGGCGCGGCTCCGAGCCGGGCGACAGGTCGTCCACGATCCACAGGTCGCCGGCGCACTGGTAGACGACGCGGGTGCCGTCGGTGGCGGCGTGCCGGGCGTAGAAGGCGTCGTGGTCGGTGTGGCGGCGCAGGTCGGTGCCGTCGTGGGCGCAGGAGTAGAGGTTGCCGATGCCCTCGTGGTCGGAGAGGAAGGCGATCCGGCCGCCGACGAACATCGGCGCGTGCAGATGTCCTTCCACCCCTTCCAGCAGACGGTGACCGTGCAGCCAGAGCCTCCCGGTGGCGCCGCCCCGGTAGCGCTTCCAGGACGCCGGTTCGTGCGGCGGGGTGCCGGTGAGCAGCAAGGACTTGCGCTCGCCCGCGAGGTCGGCGACCTGGATGTCGGAGACCGGGCCCCAGGGCAGCTTGCGTCCGGGGCTGCCGTCGAGGCCGAGCTTGTAGGCCCAGGTGAAGTAGGAGAAGGGCTCGCCGTGCGAGGTGACGGCGAGGATCGCCTCGTGCCCGTGTTCGTCGGGCGGGGCCCAGCCGCAGACGCGGGTGTCGGAGCTGCCCCAGTACGTCAGCCGCCGTCCGGGGCCGCCGTCCACCGGCACCAGGTGCACCTCGGGGTCCAGGGTGCGCCAGCTGGTGTACGCGATGTGGCGGCCGTCGGGGGAGAAGCGGGGGTGGCCGAGCTTGGTGCGGTCGGCGGTGAGCCGCCAGGCGCGGTCCGCCCCGTCCAGCGGGGCGAGCCAGAGGTCGTCCTCCGCCACGAAGCACAGCAGGTCGTCCTGGAGGTGCGGCAGACGCAGATAGGTCACCCTCCCCATGCTTTTCCGGGGGACGGACCGCAGCAACTTATGCCGAACCGACAACCGTGACGCACGCCACGTACGAAACGGTTTCGTTTCGCTACTCGGGAGTTGTACCTTCGTCTTGTACGAAACCGTGTCGTTTCTTTGACGCGGTGGGATCCGGAGCGGAAAGGTGGTCGGCATGAGTGACATCGCGACGTCACGTCGCAGCCGCATCACCCCCGAGCGCGAGGCCGAGCTGTACGGGGCCGTGCTCGACCTGCTCCGTGAGGTCGGTTACGACGCCCTCACCATGGACGCCGTGGCCGCCCGCACCCGGTCCAGCAAGGCCACGCTCTACCGCCAGTGGGGCGGCAAGGCCGAGCTGGTGGTCCGGGCGATGCGCAGCCAGAAGCCGGGCGGCATCGCCGACGTGGACACCGGGTCCCTGCGGGGTGACCTGCACACGATCATCGGCCGCGAGGACGACTGCGACATGGCGCAGAACGTCGCCCTCATGCGGGCCCTCGCCATGGCGGTGCACCAGAACGACGACCTCCGCCAGGCGCTCCGCGAACTGCTGGTGGAGCCGGAGGTCGAGGAGTTCCGCCGGATCGTCGACCGCGCGATCCGACGGGGCGAGGTCCGCGCCGACTGCCCGGCGCTGGACTACATCGTGCACATGCTGGTCGGGGCGTTCGCCACCCGGACACTGATCGACGAGCAGCCGCCCACGCAAGCGTTCCTCATCTCGTACATCGACGCCGTGGTGCTCCCCGCCCTCGGAGTCGCCCCAGCCGACTGAGCCCCAGTCGCGAGACAGCCACCTCCTGACGTAACCGCTCACCCCGTCGGGCTGATCCCCCCTGCCCTGAAACATCCACGACCTGACCGGGAGCACGCCCTCGTGGCCACATTCCTGTACCGACTCGGCCGGTTCTCCTTCCGGAAACGGCACTTCGTCGCCCTCTTCTGGGTGGCGCTGCTGGCGCTCGCGGGCGCCGGCGCGGCCGGCGCGCCCGCCGCCGGCAACTCGTCCTTCTCCATCCCCGGCACCGAGTCCCAGAAGGCCTTCGACCTGCTGGACGAACGGTTCCCCGGCGCCAGCGCCGACGGAGCCACCGCCCGCGTCGTCTTCAAGGCGCCCGACGGCCAGAAGATGACCGACCCCGGCAACAAGGCGGCGGTCCAGGACACCGTCGACGAGCTGTCCGGCGGCACCGAGGTCGCCCAGGTCACCGACCCGTACCAGGGCGGCGGCGTCAGCCAGGACGGCACGATCGCCTACTCCTCCGTGACCTACAAGGTCCCCGGCATGGAGCTGGAGGAGTCCTCCCGTGAGGCCCTGAAGGCCGCCGCCGAGGACGCCCGCGACTCCGGGCTGACCGTCGAGATCGGCGGTGACGCCCTCCAGGCCATACCGGAGACCGGCTCCGCCGAGATCATCGGCATCGGCATCGCCGCGGTCGTCCTGGTCATCACCCTCGGCTCGCTGCTCGCCGCCGGACTGCCGCTGCTCACCGCGATCGTCGGCGTCGGCATCGGCGTCGCCACCATCACCGCGCTGGCCAGCACGCTCGACCTGGGCTCCACCACCTCCATCCTGGCCTCGATGATCGGTCTCGCGGTCGGCATCGACTACGCCCTGTTCGTGGTCTCCCGCTACCGCGCCGAACTCGCCGAGGGACGTGAGCGTGAGGAGGCGGCCGGACGGGCCGTCGGCACCGCGGGTTCCGCCGTGGTCTTCGCCGGTCTGACCGTCGTCATCGCGCTGGTCGGCCTGTCCGTCGTCAACATCCCGATGCTGACGAAGATGGGCATCGCCGCCGCCGGCACGGTCGCCGTCGCGGTCCTCATCGCCCTCACCCTCATCCCCGCCGTGCTCGGCTACGCCGGCCGCCGTGTCCGCCCGGCGGGCGAGAAGAGCAAGCTGCTCGGCGGCGGACGCGCCAAGGACAAGGCGGACAGGCCCAACATGGGCACCCGCTGGGCGAGTTTCGTCGTCCGCCGCCCGCTGGCCGTGCTGCTGCTCGGCATCGTCGGCCTCGGCGCCGCCGCGGTTCCGGCCGGCTCCCTGGAGCTGGGCCTGCCCGACGACGGCTCCCAGCCGACGTCCACCACGCAGCGCCGCGCCTACGACCTGCTCTCCGACGGCTTCGGACCCGGCTTCAACGGCCCGCTGGTGGTCGTGGTGGACGCCCAGGGCAGCGACGACCCGCAGGCCGTCTTCCAGCAGGCCGGCGACGAGATCAAGGCGCTCGACAACGTCGTGAACGTCGCCCCCGCCGCCCCCAACAAGGCCGGCGACACCGCGACGATCGCCGTCATCCCGGACGCCAAGCCGTCCTCGGTGGCCACCGAGGACCTGGTCCACGACATCCGGGCCGTGGGCGCCGACATCAAGGACGGCACCGGCGCGGAGGTCCTCGTGACCGGCGCCACGGCGATGAACATCGACGTCTCGCAGAAGCTGAACGACGCCCTGGTGCCGTACCTGGTGCTGGTGGTCGGACTCGCGTTCCTGCTGCTGATCGTGGTGTTCCGCTCGATCCTCGTCCCGCTGAAGGCGGCCCTCGGCTTCCTGCTCTCCGTGCTGGCGGCCCTCGGCGCGGTCGTCGCGGTCTACCAGTGGGGCTGGCTGTCCGGCCTGATGGGCGTCGAGGAGACCGGTCCGATCATGTCGATGATGCCGATCTTCATGGTCGGCGTGGTCTTCGGACTGGCCATGGACTACGAGGTGTTCCTCGTGACCCGCATCCGCGAGGCCCACGTCCACGGCGAGAAGCCGTCGCAGGCCGTGGTCACCGGGTTCCGGTACAGCGCGCGGGTGGTGACCGCCGCGGCGGTCATCATGATCGCGGTGTTCTCCGGGTTCATCGGGTCCAGCGACTCCATGGTCAAGATGATCGGCTTCGGCCTCGCGATCGCCGTCCTCTTCGACGCGTTCGTGGTCCGCATGGCCATCGTCCCGGCCGTCCTGGCGCTGCTCGGCGCCAAGGCCTGGTGGCTGCCCAAGTGGCTGGACCGGGCGCTGCCCAACGTCGACGTCGAGGGCGAGAGCCTCGCCGCGCACGACGGTGCGGCGGGCAAGGACGACGAGGACAAGGAACTCGTCCGGGCCTGACCGCCCGGACGGTCACGACCAGCCGGTGAGGGCTCCGTGGGGACGGGGCGCCCTCACCGGCTTCCTCGTACCGGCCGCCGTGTCCGTCGCCCCGTGTCCGTCGCCTCGTGTCCGTCGCCCGGAACGAGGTCGCGTGCACCGGGCTCCGGCGGTTACGGTGCCCCGCATGACCACCTCAGCCACCGGAACCGAAGGCTCCGCAGCCCACCCGCGCTTCGCCGAGGCCCTGCGCGAACTGGGCCTCGAGGACGTGGTCGGCCGCGTCCGCCGTTTCCCGGAGGCCACCCGCACCGCCGCGGAGGCGGCGGCGGCGATCGGCTGCGAGCTCAGCGAGATCTGCAAGTCCCTGATCTTCGCCGCCGACGGCGAACCGGTCCTGGTCCTCATGGACGGCGCGTCCCGCGTCGACCTCGACCGGGTCCGCGAGGAACTCGGCGCCGGGCAGGTCACCCGCGCCAAGGCCGACGTAGTCCGCGAGACCACCGGCTACGCCATCGGCGGCGTGCCCCCCTTCGGCCACCGCACCCGCACCCGCGTCCTCGCCGACCGCTCCCTCCTCGACCACCCCGTGGTCTGGGCGGCGGCAGGCACCCCCTACGCGGTCTTCCCGATGCCCCCGAAGGACCTGATCACCCACGCGGGCGCGACACTGGTGGACGTACGGGAACGCGAGGCGTGAGGCGTCACTGATCCTGGGCGCCCGAGACGACCGTGAGTCTCCAGGTGGCGGGGCCCTCCGTCACCTGGACCGCCAGGTGCTGGGGTTCCCGCGGGGTGTGGACGACGCCGACCGTGGTGGCCCCGTCGCAGTGGACCGGGTGGCGGCCTCCGTCGGCGGAGCGGTCGACGAGGGTCACCGAGCCCGTGCCGGAGCAGTCCGCGTAGACCGTGTACGCCTTGCCCGGCGGCGTGAAGCGCGGGAGCTGTGCGCTGCCCGTGCCCGAGGTCTCGGGGAGCAGCACCTCGGCGGCTCGCGGGACGGCCAGGGCGGGTTGCCGGGAAGCGGCGGGCCCGGGGGACGGAGGAGCGTCGGCACGCGCCGGGGCGTCCGCGTCGGTGCAGCCGGCCAGGAGCAGCGCCACCGCTGCGGTGGTGACGGCTGCGGGAAGACTGCGGCGCACGGGGCCTCCGGGAGTGCGGTGTGAACACCCCGTGGTCGGCGGGGGCTTGGTGACGGTATCCGCCACTGCGTCGCCGTTGGTAGTGAAGCGTCGATCACTGGCCGGAAAGTGACGTCCTGCCGCGTCCGGCGGGCGCGTGCGCCGCGCAGGCGGGAGGCGCACTCTGGAACGAGAGGAAATCCGGAGGTGATCCGTCATGATGCACACCGCAGTGGGATGGCACATCGAGATGGAGTTCTCGGAGGACGACCAGCACACCCGCGCGGTCGCGATGGTCAGGCTGCCCGACGGGTCCGAGGTGCGCGCCCACGGGCACGCGTCCCGGCACTACACCGACTCCAATCAGCCGCGGGTCGGGGAGGAGATCGCCGGCGCCCGGGCCCTGAACGAACTCGCCATGCAGATGCTCGACAAGGCGCACCGCGAGATCGACGACGCGTCCGGCCGCGTCTCCCACCCGATCCACGTCTAGGAACGGGCAGCGCTCCCCACGCTTTCCCGCACCGCGCGGATCAGCGCCTGGGCCCTGGGGTCCGCGGTGACCGTCCTGCGGAAGCCGTTGGTGACGAAGCCGAGGGCGACGCCGGACTCCGGGTCGGCGAAGCCGAGGGAGCCGCCGCGGCCGGGGTGGCCGAAGGAGCCCGGGGCCAGGAGCGGGGAGGCGCTGCCGTGCAGCATGTAGCCGAGCCCGAAGCGGGTGCCGACCACCAGGACCCGGTCGGGGCCCGCCGACTCCTCGGCGCGGGCGCGCTCCACAGTGTCCGGGGAGAGCAGCCGCACCCCGTCGACCGGGCCGGTGAGTGACGCGTAGAAGCGCGCCAGCCCGTCCGCCGTCGCGATGCCGTTGGCGGCGGGCAGGGCGGCGGCGTGGAACGCGGGGTCGTTGTGGTCCGGGGACGGGTCGATCGCGGCGAAGGCGCGGCGGGTGAGGGAGTCCGGGTCGGTGTAGGCGGCGGTGACCGACCGTTTGGGCCGGGCGCGCAGCGCCCCCGACGGCTCGGGTCCCTCGACCTTGCCCGCCCGCCCGACGCGGTGCGCCTCGGAGGCCGGGAGGCCCACCCACAGATCCAGGCCCAGCGGAGCCGCCATCTCGGACGCGATCCACTCCCCGGTGCCCTTCCCGGTCACCCGGCGCACCAGCTCGTCCACCAGCCAGCCGTACGTCAGCGCGTGGTAGCCGTGGTCCGTGCCCGGCTCCCACACCGGGGCCTGCGCGGCGACCGCCTCGGCGGCCCGTACCGGGTCGGTGGCGTCGGCGAGGCTCAGCGGGCGGTCCAGCACGGGGAGGCCCGCGCGGTGCGCGAGGACGTGCCGGACCAGCACGCCCTCCTTGCCGTGCGCCTTGAACTCCGGCCAGTACCGGCCGACCGGCGCGTCCAGGTCGAGCAGGCCCCGCTCGTGCAGCATCAGCACCGCGGCGGCCGCGACACCCTTCGTCGCCGACCGCACGACCTGCGCGGTGTCCCGCTGCCAGGGCGCGTCGCCGTCGACGTCCTTCGACCCGGCCCACAGGTCCACGACCCGGTGCCCGTCCCGGTACACGGCGAGCGCAGCCCCCCGCTCCCCGAGCCGCTCGAAGTTCCGGACGAACGCCTCCCGGACCGGTTCCCACCCGCCGGCCACTGTGCCGTGCACCTCGACGTCCACGTCTCGTCGTCCTCTCCGCTCGCCTGCGACAGTGGGTGCAACCACGCCGTCGCGCCTGCGATTCCAGGGCGCGGCGCGCTCGTCACCCACGGCCGGGCGGCGCCGGCACGGAACGCGGGTCGAAGCCGTACGGCAGCTCCAGGCGGTGCGCCCGCATGAGGTCGTCGTCGGCGAGCAGATCCCCCGTCGGGCCGTCCGCCGCGATCACTCCGTCGCTGAGGACCAGTGCGCGCGGGCACAGCTCCAGCGCGTACGGCAGGTCGTGCGTGACCATCAGGACGGTGACGTCCAACGAGCGCAGGATGTCGGCCAGTTCACGGCGGGACGCCGGGTCCAGGTTGGAGGACGGCTCGTCCAGGACGAGGATCTCCGGCTCCATCGCGAGCACGGTCGCCACGGCCACCCGGCGCCGCTGCCCGAAGGAGAGGTGGTGCGGCGGGCGGTCCTTGAACTCCGCCATGCCGACCCGCTCCAGCGCCCGGTCGACGCGCGCCTCCAGCTCGGCCCCCTTGAGCCCGGCCGCCGCCGGACCGAACGCCACGTCCTCCCGCACCGTCGGCATGAACAGCTGGTCGTCGGGGTCCTGGAAGACGATCCCGACCCGGCGCCGGATCTCCGCCATGTTCCGCCTGCCGACCTCCAGGCCGGCCACGCGGACGGTGCCCGCGCCGCCGGTGAGGATGCCGTTGAGGTGCAGGACGAGGGTGGTCTTGCCGGCGCCGTTCGGCCCGAGCAGCGCGACCCGCTCGCCGCGCCCGATGGTGAAGTCCACGCCGAACAGGGCCTGATGGCCGTCGGGGTAGGCGAAGGCGAGGCCGGAGACCTCGAGGGAAGCAGTACTCACAGGGTCCATCCCAGCAGACACACGACGAGGGCGGCGCAGGGGAGGGCCAGGGCGTACGACCACTGCGCCCGGGACGCCGCCACCTCGTCGATCACCGGCATGACCCCGGTGTAGCCGCGGCTCACCATCGCCAGGTGGACGCGCTCACCGCGTTCGTAGGAGCGGATGAACAGCGCGCCCGCCGACTTGGCGAGCACGCCCCAGTGCCGTACCCCGCGCGCCTCGAAGCCCCGGGACTCGCGGGCGATCCGCATGCGGCGCATCTCGTCGGTGATGACGTCGCCGTAGCGGACCATGAAGGACGCGATCTGCACCAGCAGCGGCGGCAGCCTGAGCCGCTGGAGGCCGTGCAGCAGCTCCCGCAGTTCGGTGGTGGCGGCGAGCAGGACGGACGCGGCGACGCCGAGGGTGCCCTTGGCCAGCACGTTCCAGGCGCCCCACAGACCGTTCACGCTCAGCGACAGCCCGAGCACGTCGACCCGCTCGCCCTCGGCGACGAACGGCAGCAGCACGGCGAACGCGACGAACGGCACCTCGATCAGCAGCCGCTTCAGCAGGAAGCCGGCCGGTACGCGCGCCGCGTACGCGACCGCGCCGAGCAGCATCGCGTACGCCGCGAACGCCCACATCGCCTCGCGCGGCGTCGACACGACCACGACCACGAAGGCGAGCACCGCGGCGAGCTTGGTGTGCGGCGGCAGCGCGTGCACGGGGGAGTGGCCGTGCCGGTAGAGCCGGTGGGAGTGACCCGCACCCACGTCAGACGCTCGTGCCGGCGGAGGTGGTGTCCTCCGCCCGCTCGTCGGCGGTCCGCCTGCGGCGGACCGCCCAGAACACGCCCGTGCCCGCCACGACCGTCACGCCCACGCCGATCACGCCCGCGAGACCGCCGGACAGCCGGGCGTCGTCGACGTCCTTCACGCCGTAGTCGGCCAGCGGGGAGTCCGCGACCGCGTGCTCCTCGGCCTGCTGGTCGATGCCGTGGTCGGCGGCGACCTTCTCCAGGCCGTCCGGGTTCGCCGAGGCGTAGAAGCTCACGAACCCCGCGAGCAGCAGCGAGGTGACCAGGCCGGCGATCCACACCTTGCGCGGGGAACGCGCGGCGACCGGGACGGGCTCCGCTGTCTCCGGGGCGTCGACCAGCTCGCCGTTCACCCGCAGCTTCAGCTTCTGCCCCAGCCCGCGCGCGCCGTGCACCAGGTCGGGGCGTACGGCGATCACCGCGCCGACGGTCAGCGCGGTGATGGCGGCCTCGCCGAGACCGATGAGCACGTGCACGCCGACCATCGCGCCGGCGACCTTGCCGATCGACACGTCGGTGGTGCCGCCCACCGCGTACAGCAGCGTGAAGACGACCGCGGAGGCCGGGACGGAGACCAGGGCGGCGACGAAGGAGGCGGCGGTCACCGAGCGGCGGGAGCGCGGCAGCACCTTCACCAGGCCGCGGAACAGCGCGTAGGCGACCACGGTGGTGGTGATCGCCATGGTGGTGATGTTCACACCGAGCGCGGTGAGGCCGCCGTCGGCGAACAGCACGGACTGGAGCAGCAGCACCACGGACACGCACAGCACACCCGTGTACGGACCGACGAGGATCGCGGCGAGGGCGCCGCCGAGGAGGTGGCCGCTGGTGCCGGCGGCCACGGGGAAGTTCAGCATCTGCACGGCGAAGATGAACGCCGCGACCAGACCGGCCAGCGGCGCGGTGCGCTCGGCGCCCCCGCCCGCGCCCGGGCGTGCGGTGTCGTCGAGCTCGCGGCGCGCGCCGCGCAGGCTCACGGCGATCGCGCCGGCGGCGAGGACGCCGGCGGCGGCGGATACGGGGACGTCGATGAATCCGTCAGGTGCGTGCACGGACTCGATGATGTGTCCTCTTGCGAACCTTTCGCAAGAGCGAGTGACTTGTTCTACGTCTCGTCCTACCTTCCCTTTACCTCATCTGTGATAGAGGCCGCTCGGAAGCGCGGATTCCGATTTGGGTGCACGATGGGACGGGAGTGGGTAAACGGCTGATGAGCCATGGATGCCCTGCCGGGCGCACGACGCAGCGTAAGGGGCCCACCGATGTCCGTGATCGAGCAGTACGCGCGAGTCCACATCGTGACGGATGAGGACCCCCTGCTGGAGAGTCACGGGGCCGTCCCCGTGGTGCTGCGGTACGACCCCGAGCACGACCCCCGTCACGTCCGGGTGGACCTGCCCGGGTCGCGGCCGCTCGAATGGGTCGTCGACCGGGACCTGCTGGAACACGGGCTCAAGGCGCCGGTGAACAGCGGCGGCATACGGGTCTGGCCGTGCGGCCGGGTGCAGGCGGTGGTGGAGTTCCACACGGGTCAGGGCCACTCGGTGGTCGAGTTCGACACCAAGACCCTGTCCCGCTTCCTCCGCCTCACCCACATGACGACGCCCGAGCCCGTTCCGCACTGACCGCCCGGCCGGAGGACCGCCCGGGCGGGTGGCGTGCGCCGGGTGACCTGCGTCGGCCGCATGCCCCGTCGACTCCGCGGGCCGCACCGCCCACGAGCGCGTCCGTGACCACAGACATGCGCCTGGTACCCCCGCCGCATCCCGGCGAGGCGCCCCCCGGCTCCCGGCGGCGCGGCACAAGGGTGGCGGCCGCCGACAGACGACGGACCCGAGAACGGTAGGTCGTGCCGGTGACCGGCCGTGGCCAGGCGGCCGCCTGGCCGGCTCGCGGTGGCCCGGGCGGGCCCCGGCCGAAGAGTGCGGGGCGCCACCGCAGCGTGTTACCGGGGCGGGCGCGCCCGCCCCGGGTCCCTCAGCCGCCCGCCTTCAGCAAGCTCGCCACGATCGGGCCCGCCGTGGAGCCGCCGTGGCCGGCGGACTGGACGACGGCGGCCGCCGCCAGGTCGCCGCGGTACGCGGTGAACCAGCCGTTGGGCTTCTTCTGACCGTCCACCTCGGCCGAGCCCGTCTTCGCGCCCCGCTCACCGTCCACCCCGGCCATCGCCTCCGTGGCGGTGCCGGCGGTCGCGGTGTACGACATCAGCTCCCGCAGCTGCGCGAGCGTGTCCGCGGACAGGGTGCGCGGCGCGGTCGCGAGCTGACGTCCGTCGACCTCCGGCGGGACCAGGTACGGCTGGTGGAAGACGCCCGCCTTCACCGTCGCCGACACCGACGCCATGTTCAGCGGGTTCATCCGCACCCCGCCCTGGCCTATCAGCGACGCGGCCATCGGGGCCTTCGACTGCACGGGCACCGCGCCGTCGAACGTGGACACCCCGACCTTCCAGTCGTTGCGGCCCAGCCCGAAGTAGTCCTGGGCGTGCTTCGTGAGGTCGTCGTCCTCCAGCTTCGGGGCCTGGCTGATGAAGGCCGTGTTGCAGGACGCGGCGAAGCTCGCGCGGAACGTGCCGTCCTTGATCTGGAACTTGTCCAGGTTCTGGAACTTCCAGCCGCCGTAGCTGAAGTACTTGGGGCACGGGTGCTTCTTGTCGATCGACGCGAGGCCCTTCTCGATCAGCATCGAGGAGGTGACCACCTTCATCGTCGAACCCGGCGCCAGCGACCCCTGGAAGGCGACGTTGAAGCCGCGCGAGGAGTTCGCCGCCGCGAGTATCTCGCCCGTCGACGGCCGCACCACGACCACCGAGGCCCGCTTCCGCTTCGCGACCTCGGTCTCGGCGAGCGCCTGCAGGGACGGGCTCAGCGTGGTCTTCACCGTGCCCGGCGTGCCCTCGCTCAGCTCCAGCAGGGTCGTGTCGGCCAGCTCCGCCTTCTTCGACGCCTCGCCACGCACCACACGCAGCTCGACGCCCGCCTCGCCGCCCGCCTTCTCGCCGTACTTCTCACGCAGCCCGTCCAGGACGGACCCCAGCGACGGGTACTTCTCCGTGGTCAGCTCGCCGCCGTCGCGGTCCAGCGCCTTCACCGGCGGGGTGCCGGCCTCGCCGGTGACCAGCCTGTCGCCCTCCCGCAGCTCCGGGTGCAGCACGGACGGCCGCCAGTCGACGCGCGGCTCCCCGTCCCCGGCCCGCCGCACCACGGTCAGCGTGCTGTCGTACGTCAGCGGCTTCGTCGTCTGCTCGTACGACACCGTGCCCTTGACGGCGAAGGTGACCGAGTCGCGGGCGGGAGCGCCCGGGGTGAGGGCGAGGTCACGGACGCGGGCGTCCTTCACGTACGAGGCGAGCGCCGCCTTCGCGGCCACCGGGTCGTCGGTCGCGGCGGCGGCCTCGGCGACCTGGCCGGACTGCCAGGCGGTGAGGAACTTTCCGGCGGCGGCGGTGACCTCCTCGGCCGTCAGCGGGCCCGACTTCACGGTCTCCGCCTGGGAGGCGGAGTCCCCGCCGTCCCGCCCCGCGCCCTCGACGAGTGCGTACGCGCCGTAGCCGGCGCCGCCCATCAGCACGGCCATCGCCGCGCCGATCACGACCGGTCTCATGTTCCGCCGGTCCCCGGCGCGCCCTCTGTTCCCCACTGGTGTCCGTCCTCCGTGCCCCGCCCCGGCCCCCCGCGGCCCGCGTGGCTCTCGATCGAGTCAAGGCCCCGTCGGCGCAGCCACGCCGACGACGGCCCCCACCCTAAAGTCCCGCCCGGCGGGCCGTGCGGTCAGCCGCCCGCTCGTAGCACGGCTGCGACAATCGGCCCCGCCGCGTCGCCGCCGTGGCCGCCCTGCTGGGCCATCGCGGCCGCCGCGACGTCGTTGCGGAAGCCGGTGAACCAGCTGTCCGACGTCGCGTTCCCGTCGACCTCCGCCGAGCCGGTCTTCGCGCCGATGTCACCGCCCAGTCCTGACATCGCCTTCTGCGCGGTGCCCTGGGTCGCGGTGAGCCGCATCATCTCCTTGAGCTGGGCCGACGTCCCGCCCGGCAGGCCCTTCGCCTGCGCCAGCTGACGCCCGTCCAGCTCGGGGGAGACCAGATACGGCTGACGGAACGCGCCGGTGACGGCGGTGGCCGTCACGGACGCCATGTTCAGCGGGTTCATCTGCACCTGGCCCTGGCCGATGGCGTTCGCCGCCCGGTCCGGGCCGCCGGACGCCGGCACGCTGCCGTCGAAGGAGGCGATGCCGGTCTTCCAGTCGTCCCGGCCGAGCCCGAACCGCTCCTGCGCCTCCCGGGTGAGCGAGGCGTCGTCGATCGGCTTCTCGTCGATCAGCTTGATGAAGGCGGTGTTGCAGGACCGCAGGAAGCTGTTGGCGAGGGTGGCGCCCTCGTTCGGCTCCATGCCCGTGAGGTTCTTGAAGGTCTGGCTCTGCCAGGTCGCGGTGTCCGTGCAGGGCGCGGGGCCGTTCATGGAGGTCACGCCGTTGTCGATGAGCATCGCGGCGGTGATGATCTTCATGGTGGAGCCGGGGGCGACCTGGCCCTGGAACGCCGCGTTGAAACCGTCGCCGCGGTTGTTGGCCACCGCCAGGACCTCGCCGGTGCTGGGCTTCAGCGCCACCACCGAGGACTCCGGGTAGTCCTTCACCGCCTTCTCGGCGGCCGCCTGCACCCCGGCGCTGAGCGTGGTGCGCAGCTTGCCCGGCTCGCCCTTGGCGAGGGTGAGCAGCGGGGTGTCGGCCTCGTCGGTCGTGTGCCGGATCGACAGCTCGACGGCCGGACTGCCGCCCGCCTTGTCACCGTACTTCTGCCGCAGGGTGTCCAGGACCGGGCCGAGGGAGGGGTACTTCTCCCTCGTCAGCACGGTGCCGTCGCGGTCCACCGCCTCGATGGGCGGCTGCGCGGACTCCCCGGTGACGAGGGTGTCCCCGTCCTTCAGGTCCGGGTGCACGACGGACGGCTTCCAGTCGACCAGCGCCCGGCCGGTGGTCTGTCCGCGCACGACCGTCAGGGTGCTGGTGTAGCGCAGCGGCTTGGAGACGCCGTCGGCGGAGACGGTCGCCTTCACCGTGAACGGCACGGTGGCGCCGCGCGGGGCGCCCGGCGTGATGTCGACCCGCCCGATGCGCGCCTCCTCGCCGTACGCGGCCAGCAGCGCGCCCGCGTCCTGCGCGTTGTTCGTGTACGAGGCCGCCTGCGAGGCCTGCCCCTTCTCCCAGGCGCCGAAGAACGCCTCGGTCGTCTCGCGCACCTCGTCCTTGTCGGGCGGCCCCGACCGGGGCGTGTCCGCGGCACTGGAGCCGCCCCCGCCTCCCCCGCCGATCGCCGAGACGATGTTGTACGCCCCGTACCCCGCTCCGCCGACCATCACGGCGAACACGCCGCCCACGACGGCGACCTTGACCCCCTTGCCCATCGGGCGTTCCTCCCCCGGCCGGACCCCGCGCCATCTGAACACGTTCAAAAGCCCGGCACGCCCCGAACCCTACGCGCTGCCCGCACCCAAAGAGACCTGTGCGACGGATCTTTGTCCCAAAGAGACCCGTTCCCCGGGGGGCGCCCCGCCCCGGTCACGCCCGGAGGGCTACACCCACGTGTCCAGCCACATCCGGCTGCGCCAGTCGTCGATCGGGATCGGCGTGCCCGTGTAGATCGGCCAGAAGTAGATGAAGTTCCAGGCGATCAGGAGGGTCAGGACGCCCGCCGCTGTCGCTCCTGCCACGCGGCGGGTGTCCGAGGAGCGGGGTGGGCCGACGACCGCGCCCAGGAGCATCGCCACCGCCAGGCACAGGAACGGCACGAAGACGATCGCGTAGAAGTAGAAGATGGTGCGCTCCTGGTAGAAGAACCAGGGGACGTACCCCGCGGCGATGCCGCAGGCGATCGCGCCCGCGCGCCAGTCGCGGCGGAAGGCCCACCGCCACAGCACGTACAGCAGCGCCAGGCAGCCCACCCACCACAGCATCGGCGTGCCGATGGCGAGGACCTCCTGCGCGCACTTCTCACCCGCGTCCACCGGGCAGCCGTCCACGCCGGGCGCGGGCGACTCGTAGAAGTACGACACCGGGCGGCCGGCGACGATCCAGCTCCACGGGTTGGACTCGTACGTGTGCGGCGAGGACAGGCCGACGTGGAACTCGTACACCTGGTTCTCGTAGTGCCACAGGCTGCGCCACCAGTCGGGGAACAGCCACGCCCAGTCGCTGGTCCGCCCGTCGCGGGTGGCCCAGTCGCGGTAGTAGCCGCCGCTGCCGTCCGTCGCGGAGAGGATCCAGCCGATCCAGGACGCGAAGTACGTGAACACCGCCACCGGCACCGTCGACAGGAACGCCCAGCCCAGGTCCCGCTTCAGCACCGCGACCCGGGGCCGCGCCGCGCCCGCGACCCGGCGCGCGCCGACGTCCCACAGCACGGACATCACACAGAACGCGGCCATGATGTACAGGCCGTTCCACTTGGTGCCGATCGCCAGGCCCAGCATCAGGCCCGCCGCGAGACGCCACGGCCGGAAGCCGATCCGGGTGTTCTCTGCGACGTCCACGTCCGGGCGGGCCCGCCCGTCCGCGTCCACCGGCAGCGCGGCGGCCAGTTTCGCGCGCGCCTTGTCCCGGTCGATCAGCAGACACCCGAAGGCCGCCAGCACGAAGAACATCAGCACGCCGTCGAGCAGCGCGGTGCGGCTCATCACGAAGTGCAGCCCGTCCACCGCCATCAGCGCGCCCGCGAGGCAGCCGAGGAACGTGGAGCGGAACAGCCGCCGCCCGATCCGGCACAGCATCAGCACCGACAGCGTGCCGAGCAGCGCCGTCATGAACCGCCAGCCGAACGGGTCGAAGCCGAAGATCAGCTCGCCCAGACCGATCACGTACTTGCCGACCGGCGGATGGACGACGTACGCGGCGTCCGTCGGGATCGGGACGTTGCCGCCCGAGTCGAGAACGAGCCGGTTGACCTCCTTGTCCCAATTCACCTCGAAGCCGCGGTGGACGAGCGCCCACGCGTCCTTCGCGTAGTACGTCTCGTCGAATATCACCGCCTTGGGGTGACCCAGGTTCCAGAACCGCAGCACCCCCGCCACCAGCGTCACCAGCAGCGGACCGCCCCACCCCGACCAGCGGACGAGACGGTCGGCCAGGAGCGGCGGCACGCCGAGCGTCTTCCACAGCCGGCCCGACGGCACGGCGTACGGCGGGACCAGGCGGTCACGGACGTCGCCTCTGACGGCGGGCGTCCGGTGGCCGAAACGCCGCAGCCGGTGCTGCCACGTCCGCCGCTGCTCGAGCGGCGACTGCTCCTGGCGGGTGTCCGTGGAGGACGCGGTACTGGTCACCGCGCCATCGTAGGGAACGGCGCTGTGTGAGTCCCGCGCATGGGCGGTATGCCCCGCCTGCGTCCGCTCCTGGGAGGATGGGCGCGTGACCGGAACCCTCGTACTCGCAGGCACCCCCATCGGCGACATCTCCGACGCGCCGCCCCGGCTCGCCGAGGAACTCGCCGGCGCCGACGTCGTCGCCGCCGAGGACACCCGGCGGCTGCGCCGGCTGACCCAGGCGCTCGGCGTCACCCCCAAGGGGCGGGTGGTGTCGTACTTCGAGGGCAACGAGACCGCCCGCACGCCCGAACTGGTCGAGGAGCTGGCGGGCGGCGCGCGCGTGCTGCTCGTCACCGACGCCGGCATGCCGTCCGTGTCCGACCCCGGCTACCGGCTGGTCGCCGCGGCCGTCGAGCGGGACGTCAAGGTCACCGCGGTGCCGGGGCCGTCCGCCGTGCTCACCGCGCTCGCCCTGTCCGGGCTGCCCGTGGACCGCTTCTGCTTCGAGGGGTTCCTGCCCCGCAAGGCGGGGGAGCGTCTCGGCCGGCTGCGGGAGGTCGCGGACGAGCGCCGCACCCTCGTCTACTTCGAGGCACCGCACCGCCTCGACGACACCCTCGCCGCGATGGCCGAGGTGTTCGGCGGTGAGCGCCGGGCCGCCGTCTGCCGGGAGCTGACCAAGACCTACGAGGAGATCAGGCGCGGCCCGCTCGCCGAGCTGGCCGCGTGGGCGGCCGAGGGCGTGCGCGGGGAGATCACCGTGGTCGTCGAGGGAGCCCCCGAGAAGGGCCCGGAGGAGTACGACGACGCCGAGCTGGTGCGCCGGGTGCGGGTGCGCGAGGAGGCGGGCGAGCGCCGCAAGGAGGCCATCGCGTCGGTCGCGGCGGAGGCGGGCCTGCCGAAGCGGCAGGTCTTCGACGCGGTGGTGGCGGCCAAGAACGCCGGGAGCGTCTGAGGCGCGCGACGGCGCGCGCCATCGTCATGGAACGCCCCCGCGTCGGTAAAGCGTCCGGGGTGTTCCGGTAAGACACGGCCAAATCGGCGCCAATCTTCCGCCCGCGCCGGTGTGCTCATGGCCGCCCGGGAGTCCACTGGTGGGAGGGGCGGGCACGGGCCCGTCCCGTCAGCGGACCGACAGGAGCCGGCATGACCGAGATCTCCGGACCGGGCGGACTGCGCGCGGGCGCCACCGCCGTCGTCACCGAGGCGTACGCCTTCGCCTGCATGCGCTGCGGATACGGCTGGGAGCAGTCGTACGAGATAGAGCACCACGTCGACGGCGACGGCCACACCTTCGTGCTGTACGTGGCGGACGGCCGGATCGTGCCCTCCCCGCTGAACCGGCCCACCTGCCGCAGCTGCGACGGGCACGTCGTGCGGATCCTCCGACCGGGCCGGGTCGCCTCGGCACGGGACGCCGCCCACCGGGAGCGCCGGGTGCCGGCCGCCGGGCCGGTGGAGGCCCCCTGGGCGCCGTAGGGGGCCGCGCCGCTTCCGTAGGATCGGAGGCATGCCTGCCGACGACCGAGACAAGAACGCCGCGCCGCCGCTCCCGGAGCCCCTGCGGGTGCCGGTCGCGGACTCCCACACGCACCTCGACATGCAGTCCGGCACGGTCGAGGAGGCCCTCGCCAAGGCCGCGTCGGTGGGGGTGACGACCGTGGTGCAGGTCGGCTGCGACCTCAAGGGGTCCCGGTGGGCGGCGGACACGGCGGCGGCGTACGACTCCGTGCACGCGACGGTCGCCCTGCACCCCAACGAGGCGCCCCGGATCGTGCTCGGTGACCCCGACGGCTGGTCGCGGCAGGGCGCCCGCGAGCCCGGCGGGGACGCGGCGCTGGACGAGGCGCTCGCCGAGATCGACCGGCTGGCCGCGCTGCCCCAGGTCAAGGGCGTCGGCGAGACCGGCCTGGACCACTTCCGTACCGGCGAGGAGGGCAAGGAGGCGCAGGAGCGGTCCTTCCGCGCCCACATCGAGATCGCCAAGCGGCACGGCAAGACGCTCGTCATCCACGACCGCGACGCCCACGCGGACGTGCTGCGCGTGCTGAAGGAGGAGGGCGCCCCCGAGCGCACCGTCTTCCACTGCTACTCCGGGGACGCGGAGATGGCGGAGATCTGCGCCCGCGCCGGCTACTACATGTCCTTCGCCGGCAACGTCACCTTCAAGAACGCGCAGAACCTGCGGGACGCCCTCGCCGTCGCCCCGCTGGAGCTGGCCCTGGTGGAGACCGACGCGCCCTTCCTCACGCCCGTGCCCTACCGCGGCCGGCCCAACGCCCCCTATCTGGTGCCGGTCACCGTGCGTGCCATGGCCGCCGTGCGCGGCATCGACGAGGACGCGCTGGCCACGGCGCTGGGCGCCAACACCGCGCGCGCCTTCGGCTACTGACGGACCCACGGGACATCCACCGTCCGTAGTCGTGTCGCCTGGGAGAGCGATCGGCGCTCGGCTAGGTTCTGGGAGCCCCCTCGGGGGTTCCCGTGGCCAGCCCTGGAGCGTGTCGGCGTGAGCACCACCCTGCGGTTCGAGACGTACGCGAAGACGTGCCCGACGCACGTCGTGTGCGGCGGCATCCACGAGGCGGAGACCGTGCCCGCCCTGCCCCGCCGCGCACCCGCCCCCGCGCCGGGACGGTCCGCGCACCGGCGCCCCGGCCGGTACGCCGAACGGGCCGAGGCCGCGCGCCGGCTGCTGCCGAAGGCACTGGTCGTCGCGTTCCTCGCGGGCGGCACCAGCGCCTTCGTCGCCGAGGACAAGGGCGTCGAGCTGACCGTCGACGGCAGCCCCCGCACCCTGCACACCTTCGCCGACGACGTCACCGGGCTGCTCGCCGAGGAGGGCGTGCGCACCGGACCGCACGACGAGATCAGCCCCGCGCCGGGCACCGCCCTGGAGGACGGCGACACGGTCGAGGTGCGCCACGCGCGTCCGCTGCTGCTCACCCTCGACGGGACCCGGCAGCAGGTGTGGACGACCGCGGCCACCGTCCACGAGGCGCTGCGGCGGCTCGGCGTACGGGTCAGCGGCGCCCATCTGTCCGTCCCGCCCGGCACCCGCGTCGGACCCGCCGGGCTCGCCCTGGAGGTCCGCACCGAGCGCGCGGTGACCGTCCTCGCCGACGGGCGGGCGCGCACCGTCCGCACCAACGCCGCGACCGTGCGCGAGGCCGTGCACCAGGCCGGGGTCACCCTGCGCGGACGCGACACCACGTCCGTCGCCCCCGGCAGCTTCCCGCGCGACGGCCAGACCGTCACCGTGCTGCGCATCACCGACGGCACGGAGATCCGCGACGAGGAGATCCCCTTCACCGAGGAGCGCGTCGAGGACCCCGGGCTGGCCCACGGCACGGTGGTCGTCGACCGGGCCGGACGGCCGGGGCTGCGCCGCCTCACCTTCGCGCAGCGCACCGTCAACGGCGTCCGGCAGCGGCCCCGGCTGCTGTCCACGGACGTGGTGCGCGAGCCGGTCGCGCGCCGGGTGCGGGTCGGCACCCGGCCCGTCCCGATGACCGTGCGGGGCGCGGACGCGCTGGACTGGGACGCCCTCGCGCGGTGCGAGTCCGGCGGCCTGCCCGACGCCACCGACCCGTCGGGCACGTACGGCGGGCTGTACCAGTTCGACACCCGCACCTGGCGTGACCTCGGCGGCGCCGGCCGCCCCCAGGACGCGCCCCCGGCCGAGCAGACGTACCGCGCGAAGCGGCTGTACATTCGCAGCGGCGCCGCCGCCTGGCCGCACTGCGGGGCCCGGCTGGGCGGGTGACGGCACCGGCGGTGACCGGGGCGTACCCGCGCGCCCCGTACCCTTGTCCCGTGACCAGCCCCACCCCCGACGCCCTCCTGGGCCCCGCCGACGTCCGCGAACTGGCGGCCGCCCTCGGCGTACGGCCCACCAAGCAGCGCGGCCAGAACTTCGTCATCGACGCCAACACGGTCCGCCGCATCGTGCGCACCGCCGAGGTACGCCCCGACGACGTCGTCGTCGAGGTCGGCCCCGGGCTCGGCTCGCTCACGCTGGCGCTGCTGGAGGCCGCCGACCGGGTCACCGCGGTGGAGATCGACGACGTGCTGGCCGGGGCGCTGCCCGCCACCGTCGCCGCCCGCATGCCGGAGCGCGCCGACCGCTTCGCGCTGGTCCACTCCGACGCGATGCACGTCACCGAGCTGCCGGGACCGGCGCCGACCGCGCTGGTCGCCAACCTCCCCTACAACGTCGCCGTGCCCGTGCTGCTGCACATGCTCGAGACCTTCCCGAGCATCGAGCGCACGCTGGTGATGGTCCAGTCCGAGGTCGCCGACCGGCTCGCCGCCGCCCCCGGCTCGAAGGTGTACGGCGTGCCCTCGGTCAAGGCCAACTGGTACGCCGAGGTGAAGCGGGCAGGGGCCATCGGCCGCACCGTCTTCTGGCCCGCGCCGAACGTCGACAGCGGCCTGGTGTCGCTGGTGCGGCGCGCGGAGCCGCTGAAGACCACCGCGACCCGGCGCGAGGTGTTCGCCGTGGTCGACGCGGCCTTCGCCCAGCGCCGCAAGACGCTGCGCGCCGCCCTCGCCGGATGGGCTGGCTCGGCCGCGGCGGCCGAGGCGGCGCTGGTCGCCGCGGGCGTCCCGCCGCAGGCACGGGGCGAGTCGCTCACCGTCGAGGAGTTCGCGCGCATCGCCGAGCACAAGGACGCCGGACACGAGGAGCAGGCCCCGCAGTGAGCGTCACCGTCCGCGTCCCCGCCAAGGTCAACGTCCAGCTCGCCGTCGGCGCGGCCCGCCCCGACGGCTTCCACGAGCTGGCCAACGTCTTCCTCGCGGTCGGCCTGTACGACGAGGTGACCGCCACCCCGTCGCCGGACGGTCTGCGCGTCACGTGCGAAGGGCCCGACGCCGCCCAGGTCCCCCTCGACCGCACCAACCTCGCCGCCCGCGCCGCCCTCGCCCTCGCCGAGCGGTACGGCCGGACGCCCGACGTCCATCTGCACATCGCCAAGGACATCCCCGTCGCGGGCGGCATGGCCGGCGGCAGCGCGGACGGCGCGGGCGCGCTGCTGGCCTGCGACGCGCTGTGGGGGACCGGCGCGAGCCGTGAGGAACTCCTCGACATCTGCGCCGACCTGGGCAGCGACGTGCCGTTCAGCCTGGTCGGCGGGGCCGCGCTCGGCACCGGGCGCGGCGAGAGGCTGACCGGGCTGGAGGTCGGGGGCGCCTTCCACTGGGTGTTCGCGACGGCCACCCGGGGACTGTCCACGCCCGCTGTCTTCCGCGAGTTCGACCGGCTCGCCGAAGGGCGCGACATCCCGGAGCCGGCCGCGTCCCGGCCCGTGCTCGACGCCCTCGCCGAGGGCGACCCCGACGCCCTCGCCGCCGCCGTCACCAACGACCTCCAGCCGGCGGCCCTCTCCCTCTTCCCCGACCTCTCCGCCACCCTCGCGGCAGGCCGGGAGGCCGGCGCCCTCGCCGCCCTGGTCTCGGGCTCGGGCCCCACGACGGCGTTCCTCGCCCGCGACGAAGAGACGGCGGAGAAGATCGCGGAAGCCCTGAGGCCCACCCCCGCCTGCCGCACGGCCCGCACGGCGACGGGGCCGGTGCCGGGGGCGACGGTCCTCTGAGCGGCCCGGCCGCCCCGAGGACGTCGGATCGTCGCACCAGGTGATCGTCGTCGCGCGTACCGGGCCCGTCCGGCGAGGGCCTACGCTGGAAAGCTGATCGATCCACCGGGCAGGAGAGAAATGGCCGTCAATCTGGTCAATGTCGAGAACGTCAGCAAGGTGTACGGCACCCGTGCGCTGCTGGACGGGATTTCGCTCGGCGTCTCCGAGGGGGACCGGATCGGGGTCGTGGGACGCAACGGGGACGGCAAGACCACGCTGATCCGCATGCTGGCCCGGCTGGAGGAGGCCGACACCGGGCGGGTGACGCACTCCGGCGGGCTGCGGCTCGGCGTGCTCACCCAGCACGACTCGCTCGACCCCGAGGCGACCGTCCGGCACGAGGTCATCGGCGACATGGCCGACCACGAGTGGGCCGGCGACGCCAAGGTGCGGGACGTGCTCACCGGACTGTTCGGCGGGCTCGACCTGCCCGGCTTCCCCAAGGGCCTCGACACCGTCATCGGACCGCTGTCCGGCGGCGAGCGGCGCCGCATCGCGCTGGCCAAGCTGCTCATCGAGGAGCAGGACCTCATCGTCCTCGACGAGCCGACCAACCACCTCGACGTCGAGGGCATCGCCTGGCTCGCCGAGCACCTGCGCAACCGCCGCTCCGCGCTCGTCTGCGTCACCCACGACCGCTGGTTCCTCGACCAGGTCTGCACCCGCATGTGGGACGTGCAGCGCGGCGTCGTCCACGAGTACGAGGGCGGCTACTCCGACTACGTCTTCGCCCGCGCCGAGCGCGAGCGCATCGCGGCCACCGAGGAGGCCAAGCGGCAGAACCTCGTCCGCAAGGAGCTGGCCTGGCTGCGCCGCGGCGCCCCCGCCCGTACGTCCAAGCCGCGCTTCCGCGTCGAGGCCGCCAACGAGCTGATCGCGGACGTGCCGCCGCCGCGCGACAGCAGCGAGCTGATGAAGTTCGCCTCCTCGCGGCTCGGCAAGACCGTGTTCGACCTGGAGGACGTGACCGTCCAGGCCGGCCCCAAGGTGCTGCTGAAGCACGTGACCTGGCAGCTCGGCCCCGGCGACCGCATCGGCCTGGTCGGCGTCAACGGCGCCGGCAAGACCTCCCTGCTGCGGGCGCTCGCCGAGGCCGCCCGCAGCGAGGGCGAGACGCAGCCCGCGGCAGGGCGTGTCCGTGTCGGCAGGACCGTCAAGCTGGCCTACCTGTCGCAGGAGGTCGCCGAACTCGACCCCACCTGGCGGGTGCTGCAGGCCGTGCAGCAGGTGCGCGAGCGCGTCGACCTCGGCAAGGGCCGCGAGATGACCGCCGGTCAGCTCTGCGAGACCTTCGGCTTCAACAAGGAGAAGCAGTGGACGCCCGTCGGGGACCTCTCCGGCGGTGAGCGGCGCCGCCTCCAGCTGCTGCGGCTGCTGATGGACGAGCCCAACGTCCTCTTCCTCGACGAGCCCACCAACGACCTCGACATCGAGACCCTCACCCAGCTCGAGGACCTCCTCGACGGCTGGCCCGGCTCGATGATCGTGATCTCCCACGACCGGTTCTTCGTGGAGCGCACCACCGACCGGGTCTTCGCCCTGCTCGGCGACGGCACCCTGCGCATGCTGCCGCGCGGCATCGACGAGTACCTGGAGCGCCGCAAGCGCATGGAGGAGGCCGCCGCCGCCTCCGCCCAGGCCGCCGCCCCGGCCCGCAGCGCGACGCCCGAGAAGAGCGCCGCCGACCAGCGCGCCGCGAAGAAGGAACTCCAGCGCATCGAACGGCAGCTGGACAAGATCTCGGCCAGGGAGGCCACCCTCCACACCGCCATCGCCGACAATGCCACGGACTTCGCGAAGGTGGCCGAACTGGACGCCGAGCTGCGGGACCTGGCCGGTCAGCGCGACGAACTGGAGATGCGCTGGCTGGAACTCGCCGAGGACGCCTGACCGGCGCGAGAGCCGCGTCACGCGCCTGCGTGCGGGGAGCGCGCGCCGCGTGAAGAGGGCGTGAAGGCACGTAACGGGCGCATCACAGGCCGGTCCTCCCTTGGGAACAGGGGAGGACGCGGCCCGGTGGCGTGTCGGTGCCGGGTGATAGAAAGAGCCGTCCGACAAGTGACCGACGACGACTCTGGGTCATCACGAACCTCAGGGCGTGGCTAAAAATCAGTGAGCAAGGGGGAACGCGCTGATGACTCAGCCGCCCAACCAGCCGCCTCAGGGCGGCTTCGGACCTCCGCAGGACCCGCCGCCGGGCGGTGGTTTCGGACCGCCGCAGACGCCGCAGACCCCTCCGCCCCCGCAGGGCGTCCCGTCGACGCCTCCGCCTCCGCAGGGCCCGCCGTCCGGCGCCCCGCAGCCCGGGTACGGCTACCCGCAGCAGCCTCCGACGCAGCCCGGCCCCTACGCCTCCGGGCCGTACCAGCAGCCCGGCCCCTACGGGCAGCCGCAGCAGCCGGGCCCGTACGGCCGGCCCGGGTACGGATACCCGCAGCAGCCCGGCTTCCCCGGCGCGCCCGGCACCCCGCCCGGCGGCGGCTCCCGCAACCCCTTCAAGGGCAAGCCGCTGCTGATCGCCGCCGCCGCGGTGGTGGTCGCGCTGATCGTCGGCGGCACCGTGTGGGCCGTCTCCGGTGACGACGACAAGAAGGAGCCGGTCGCCCAGCAGACAGAGGACCCCAAGCCGGGCGAGTCCAGCGCCGCCCCGGTCAACCCGGGCGACGGCAGCGGCGACGGCGGCGAGGAGACCGAGGACCTCAACGAGGGCCGCCAGGCCGGCGAGTCCAAGGTGCTCTGGTACAAGGAGGCGCCCGACGCCCCCGGGTCCGGCGCCGACGCCCCCGGTCAGTGGATCACCGACAAGACCGCGGTCAAGGCGGCCTACAAGGACCTCTACGGGTACAACGTCACCGACGGCAAGCCCGCCTGGGACACCATCACCTTCCCCCACAAGATCTGCGCGGTCACCCCGGGCAAGACGGCCGACAACAAGGTCGTCGTCGCGTCCATGAGCGGCAGCAGCGACAGCGCCAAGTGCAACCAGCTCCAGCTCGTCGACCTCGTCACCGGCGAGAAGGGCTGGACGCAGGAGGTCGCCGACGGCGCGCTGTTCGACAGCGTGCTCTCCATCGAGATGTCCCTCGCCGGCAACACGCTGATGGTGGGCCGCTCCCAGTCCGGCACGGCGTACGACGTGCGCACCGGCAAGAAGCTGTGGGACTCCAAGAAGTACGGCGACGACCCCTGCTTCCCCGCCGCGTTCGCGGGCGGCAAGCGGCTGATCCAGGTCGCCTCCTGCGGCGCCGGCGGCGACAACGCCCACGACGAGGTCCGCGAACTCGACCCCGTCACCGGCAAGGCCAGGTGGACGTACAAGTACGCCAAGGGCTGGCGCGTCGAGCGCACCTTCTCCGTCGACCCGCTGGTCGTCTACGCCACCAAGCAGGAGGAGGGCAGCGACAAGAAGGCGTGGAACATCGCCGCCTTCACCTCCGCCGGGAAGCTGCGCTCCCAGGTCGCCGTCGACGAGAAGTTCGACCCCGGCTGCGGCTGGGCCATCCTCGCGCGCGACCTCCAGGGCTGCACGGGCGTCGTCGTCGCGGGCGACACCCTCTACCTGCCGACGGCCGCCACCACCGGGGCCAACGAGCTCGTCGCCATCAGCCTCGCCAACGGCAAGGAGCTGTGGCGCGAGTCCTCCCCCGCGGAGGAGGCGATGATCCCCATGAAGGTCGAGGGCGGAAAGCTCGTCGCCTACGTCGAGCCGTCCTACGACGCCGGCGGCCGTGTCGTCGCCCTGCCCGTCAGCGGCGCGAGCCACAAGCCGGCCACGCTGATGCAGAACCCGCAGGCGGTCGCCGACATCGAGAACGGCTTCTTCAGCAAGGCGATCGACTGGGTCGACGGCCGCTTCTACCTGTCGACCACCCGGCTCAACGGCAACGACGACGCGAAGGAGAAGTTGATGCTCGCCTACGGCAAGTGAGACCGGCCCGTGAGCGCAGCCCGCGTCACCTTCCCGCCGTCCGTCGTCCCCTTCCCCTGAGGTACCCACGTCATGAGCCAGCCGCCTCCGCCGCCCAACCAGCCCCCGCAGCAGCCGGGGTTCGGGCCGCCGCAGGAACCGTCGGAGCCGCAGACGCCGGCGCCCTCGGCTCCCGCCACGCCTCCCACCCCGCCCGGGCAGCCGCCCCAGCAGCCGCCCGCCGGGCCTGACCTGAACAAGGCGCCGCAGCCGCAGCCCCAGCCGGGCTACGGCTACCCGCAGGCGCCGGGGACCCCGCCGCCCGCCGGGCCGCCGACGCCCCCGCAGGGGCCCGGTTACGGCTACCCGCAGCAGCCGCAGCCGCCCGCCGGTTACGGCTACCCGGCCCAGCAGCCCGGCCCGTACGGCCAGCCCGGTCCCTACGGGCAGCCGCAGCAGCCGGGACCGCACGGGCAGCAGCCCCCCTACGGCTACGCGCAGCCGACCGTGCCGATGCAGGCGCAGGCCGGACAGCCGGGCGGCGGGCGGAAGTTCAACTCCCAGGTGGCCATCATCGTGTCGGCGGTCGTCGCGATCGCGCTGATCGTCGGCGGCGGCGTCTGGTACGCGAACTCGTCCGGCAAGGACGACGACAAGCAGACCACCGCCGAGGGCGGCGACACCAAGGGCGGCAAGGGCGACGGCAAGGAGGGCGGCTCCGGCGACGGAGGCGCCACCACCGGCAAGGCCGAGGAGAAGGCGCCCGCCGCCACCGGGTCGAAGGTGCTGTTCCAGGTGCCCTCGCCCAAGGTGCCCAAGGGCGTCACGGCCATCTCCATCGCCGGTTCCTGGCTGACCGACTCCGTCTACGCCAAGAGCGGGCTGTCGGAGATCACCGGCTACGACCGCAAGACCGGCACCAAGAAGTGGACGCTGGACCTTCCCGGTCCGGTGTGCGCGGCGACGCCGCACGTCACCGAGGACAACAGGACGGCGATCGCTCACAAGCCGGCCATGCCGAGCAAGACGAATCCCCAGTCCTGCACCGAGGTCGCGGTGATCGACCTGGCGGCCGGCACCAAGGTGTGGACGAAGAACGCCAAGTCCGGCACCATGCCGGTCAGCTTCAACAACGTGACGATCGGCGGCGGCACCGTCGCGGCCGGTTCCACCAGCGGCGGCGCCGCCTGGGACCTCGCCACCGGTGACGAGCGCTGGGCGCCCAAGACGTCCGACTCCTGCTACGACGCCGGGTACGGCGGCGGCGCCAAGCTGGTCGCGGTCCGCAAGTGCGGCTCCTACGACCAGCGTCAGCTGCACATCCAGAACGTCGACCCCAAGTCCGGCGACATCCTCGCCGAGTACAAGATGGACGAGGGCATCGAGTACGCGGCCGTCGTCTCCACCGACCCGCTCGTGGTGGCCGCCGACGTCGGCGACAGCGCCGGTGACGGCAGCGGCATCTCCGACTTCTTCTCCATCGACAACAAGACCGGCAAGCTGCGCGCCCGCCTCTCCGCGCCGGGCGACGAGTTCGCCGCGCGCTGCGACGCCATCTACCGGGTGGAGAACTGCACCGGAGTGACGGTCGGCAACGACCGGCTGTACATCGCCACCGAGGAGCACGACAGCGGCGGCGAGTCCTACGGCCAGACCAACGAGGTCGTCGCCTTCGACCTGGCCACCGGCAAGCAGACCGGCCAGCGCGCCGACGCCGGCGAGAACTACGAGATCTTCCCGCTGCGCATGGACGGCCCCAACGTCATCGCGTACAAGCGGCCGCCGTACGACAAGGGCGGGCAGGTCGTCAGCATCGACGGCGAGTCCTTCGAGGAGACGCTCCTGATGGAGAACCCGTCGACGGAGGCGGTGCGTGACGTGGAGTCGCGGATGTCTCCGGACTACTCGGAGATCCAGTTCGGGCAGGGCGGGCTGTACATGTCCTCCGTGTACGCGAGTGACTTCACGAGCCGTGAGAAGGAGTACTCGGTGATCGCTTTCGGTACGGAGTGATACCGAGCGATCGTTCGACGTTGCCTTGTGGTGCGGCCTGCGGCCCCGTCCCTGTTCAGGGACGGGGCCGTTCGCGTACCGCTCATCACGCGCTCTTCGCCATCGAACACGAGAATTTCGGCGTTCCGGGGCGATTCTCACCGGTAGGGGGAGCGCGACGTCGAACAAGCGTGTAGCTTCCGGGGGCATCCGGGGGTGTGTTGTCCGGGGGGATCTGGGGGGATGGTTGTCCGATGGGAGTGCGGCTGATGGTGGTCGACGACCACCGACTGCTCGCCGAGGCGCTGGCCTCGGCGCTGAAGCTGCGAGGGCACAGGGTGCTGGCCGCGGCGGCGCCCGCGGCGGGGGCCGCGGACCTGGTGATCAGCAGGGCGCCGGAGGTGTGCCTGCTGGGGACGGCGGCGCCGGCGGAGGCCGGGACGTTCGATCCGGTGGTGAAGATCAAGCGGGAGCGGCCGCAGGTGGCGGTCGTGGTGCTGGGGCCGGTGCCGTCGCCGCGGGGGATCGCGGCGGCGTTCGCCGCGGGGGCGTCGGGGTACGTCCGGCACGACGAGCGGATCGAGGGTGTCGAGCGGGCGATGCTGAAGGCGCGGGCGGGGGAGGCCGCGGTGGCGCCCGCGTTGTTGCAGGGGGCGTTCGGGGAGCTGCTGAATCCTGCGGCTCAGCCGGACGACGAGGGGGCGCGGTTGTTGTCGATGCTGACGCCTCGGGAGGTGGAGGTGCTGGTGCGCGTCGCGGAGGGGGAGGACACGCGGCTGATCGCGGCGGGGATGGGGATCGCGCCGTCCACGGCGCGGACGCATGTGCAGAGGGTGTTGATGAAGCTGGGGGTGGGGTCGAGGCTGGAGGCTGCGGCGCTGGCGGCTCGAACGGGGTTGCTGGACCGGGCGTCGACGCGGTCGTGACGCCTGCGTAGGCCTGCGGCGCGGGGCCCTGTCCGGTGGGGCTGAGGTCCGGTGGCCTCCCGGCGGCTGGTGGGGGCTGAGGTGTGACGCCTGCGGCGCATTCACCTGTCCGGTGGGGGTTGATGTAGCGCCCACGGTGGGGTGAGTGGTGCGGGGCCGCGGTGGGGGTGGTCGTCCTCGGTCTGGCGCGATGGGGGCGTTGACAACAGGGAGGGCGCGGACGCGCCAGCCGCTGCGGGCGCCCACCCCCACCCCGTCCCCTCCCCGCCGAGGGCGGCTATCCGACACCCTTGGGCGGGCGGCGGCCGTAACCCTCGCCAACCGGTGGGCGGGCGGCGGCCGCAACTGTCGCCAACTGCGGGCATGCGTGCCGCCTGGGGCGGCACGGGTGGGCGCGGCGGCACCTCGTTGGCGCCGAGGTGCGCCGACACCCCCCGGCCCGCACCAACGCGGTGGCCTGCATACGCACACGGGGTGTGCAACCCCGTACGTGAGGGTGCACACCCCGTGTGAAGGGGGACGGGCGTCAGGGAGACGACGTGTTCTCGTCGTCAGGGACCGCCGGTGGGGGTGGGGTCGGGCGGAGCCAGAGCCAGAGGAGGAAAAGGAGGCCGAGGATCAGCATCCCCAACCCCGTCCACAGGTTGATGTTGACCCCCTCCGCCTTCTCGATGTCGGCATCCGACGCGGTGAACCCGGCGATCATCACGATCACCCCGTACACGACGAACAACCCACCGATGATCCGCCGGATGTCGAACAACCGCGCGGCCGTGGCGGACTTGGTCTCCAGCTCGGTGATCTCCTTCTGGAGATCGTCCTCGGAGTAGTGATCGGACATGCTCTCTCAATCCTCCCGCGGTCAGAACGAGAACGGGATGTAGCAGGCGGCAGCCAGAATCACCGCGCCCCAGCCCAGCAGCGCCGGCTTGCGGTACCACGCGTCGTCGCCCTGCGCGGGCGGCTCCGCCATGCCGGGCGAGCGGGTGCCGTAGACCAGGCCCTGCAGCTCGGCCTGCGGCTTCGGCGCCGTGAACAGCGACACCGCGATCATCACGACCGCGCCCGCGACGAAGCCCGCGATCGCGGAGACGAAGTTGGCGCCCTGGTCGGAGGGGATGTCGATGATGCCCTGCTTGTAGATCCAGAAGTAGTTCACCATCGCGGCGGTGGTGCCCGCGATCAGGCCCCAGAAGCCGGACTTCATGGACGCCCGCTTCCAGAACATGCCGATGATGAAGACGACGAACATCGGCACGTTGAAGAAGGAGAACAGCGTCTGGAGGTAGGCCATGATGTTGGAGAACGAGCTGGCCAGGAACGCCGTCCCGATGGACGCGAGCACGCCGACCGCGGTGACCAGGCGGCCGAAGCGGACGTAGTAGGAGTCCTCGCGGTCCTTCACCACGTACTTCTGCCAGATGTCGGCGGTGAAGACGGTGTTGAAGGAGGAGACGTTCGCCGCCATGCCCGCCATGAACGCGGCGAGCAGACCGGTCACGGCGATGCCGAGCACACCGTTGGGCAGCAGCTGCTGCATCAGGTACGGGATGGCGTCGTTGTACTGCAGGTCCGAGCCGGCGGTGCCGATCTTGGGGACCAGTACGGCGGCGACCAGGCCGGGGATCATCACCAGGAAGACGATGAAGATCTTCGGGAACGCGGCGATCAGCGGGGTGCGCTGGGCCGCGGAGAGGTTCTTCGCGGACAGCGCGCGCTGCACCTCGGCGAAGTTGGTCGTCCAGTAGCCGAAGGACAGGACGAAGCCGAGGCCGAGGACGATGGTCAGCCAGTTGGCGCCGAGCGGGTTGTCGCTGCCGATACCGGTGCCGCCCCACGCGGTCATGAAGTTGTCGCCGTGGGCCGAGGTGAGCTTGTCGGACAGGCCGTCCCAGCCGCCGACGCTCTTCAGGCCGAGCACGGTGATCGGGATGAGCGCGGCGAGGATGACGAAGAACTGCAGGACCTCGTTGTAGATCGCCGAGGACAGGCCGCCCAGGGTGATGTAGCCCAGGACGAACGCTCCGGCGACGACGATGGCCACCCACTGCGGCCAGCCGAGGAGCGCCTCGACGACGATCGCCAGGGCGTAGAGGTTGACACCCGCGATGAGGATGGCTGCCGCCGCGAAGAGGATCGAGCTCAGCAGGTGCGCCGCCTTGTCGAAGCGCAGCAGCAGGAACTCGGGGACCGAGCGGACCTTGGAGCCGTAGTAGAACGGCATCATCACGAGGCCCAGGAACACCATCGCGGGGATGGCGCCGATCCAGTACCAGTGCGTGGTGTAGACGCCGTACTGGGCGCTGTTCGCGGCCATGCCGAGGATCTCGGTGGCGCCGAGGTTGGCCGCGATGAACGCGAGTCCGGTGACCCAGGCGGGCAGCGAGCGGCCGGACAGGAAGAAGTCCAGGCTCGTCTTGACCGACCGGCGGGCGGCGAAGCCGATGCCCAGCACGACGAGGAAGTAGATCCCGAGGATCGTGTAGTCCAGCCAGTTGGTGGGGAGCCGAAGCCCCGCGGCCAGGTATGTGGGGGTATGCATACGCACTCGCTTCGTTCGCGAACTGATCCGACGCGGAATCTACGCCTCCGTGTTCAATAATTGAACACGTTCCTACACGTTCTTTGTTTGATTGTGATGAGAGCCGTGGGGTGGTGGGTTGTGATGTGTTATGTTCGATTGTGTTGAGTGACGGGCGGGTGCAGAGGAGTGCCACAGTGAAGAAGACCTCGACCCGGCTGGCCGACGGCCGTGAGCTCATCTACTACGACCTCGCCGACGACACCGTGCGCGACGCGGTCGACCGCCGTCCGCTGGACGCCACCGTGACCACGTCCGAGATCCGCCGCGACGAGCTCCTGGGCGACTCCGTCGCCATCGCCTCGCACCGGCAGGGCCGTACGTATCACCCGCCGGCCGACGAGTGCCCGCTGTGCCCGTCGGAGGGCGACCGGCTGAGCGAGATCCCCGACTCCTCGTACGACGTGGTGGTCTTCGAGAACCGCTTCCCCTCGCTCGCCGGGGACTCCGGTCGCTGCGAGGTCGTCTGCTTCACCTCCGACCACCACGCCTCCTTCGCCTCGCTGGGCGAACGACAGGCGCGGCTGGTGCTGGACGCCTGGACGGACCGCACGTCCGAGCTGTCGCATCTGCCCTCCGTTGAACAGGTGTTCTGCTTCGAGAACCGGGGCGCCGAGATCGGGGTCACCCTCCAGCACCCCCACGGGCAGATCTACGCCTACCCCTTCACCACTCCCCGCACCGCCCTGATGCTGCGCCAGGTGGCGGCACACAAGGAGGCGACGGGCGGGGAGAACCTGTTCGACGCCGTGGTCGAGCGGGAACGCGCCGGCGAGCGGGTCGTCCTGGAGGGTGAACACTGGGTGGCGTTCGTGCCGTACGCGGCGCACTGGCCCTACGAGGTCCACCTGTACCCCAAGCGCAGGGTGCCCGACCTGCTGGGACTCGACGAGGCGGCGCGCGCGGAGTTCCCCCGGGTGTACCTGGAACTGTTGCGGCGCTTCGACCGGATCTTCGGGGAGAACGAGCCGCCCACGCCGTACATCGCCGCCTGGCACCAGGCGCCGTTCGGCCCGCTGGACGACTTCGACGGCGTGACACGCGACGACTTCGCGCTGCACCTGGAGCTTTTCACCATCCGCCGTACGTCCGGCAAGCTTAAGTTCCTCGCGGGCTCCGAGTCCGGCATGAACGTGTTCATCAACGACGTGCCGCCGGAGCGCGCGGCCGAGCGACTGCGAGAGGTAGCGAGTTCATGAGCAGCGGGAAGTACCTGGTCACCGGGGGCGCGGGGTACGTAGGCAGCGTCGTCGCCCAGCATCTGGTCGAGGCCGGTCACGAGGTCATCGTGCTCGACAACCTCTCCACCGGCTTCCGCGAGGGCGTTCCCGCGGGCGCCACGTTCGTCGAGGGCGACATCCGCGACGCCGCCAAGTGGCTGGACCCCTCGTTCGACGGCGTGCTGCACTTCGCCGCCTTCTCCCAGGTCGGCGAGTCCGTGCAGAAGCCGGAGAAGTACTGGGACAACAACGTCGGCGGCACCATGGCGCTGCTCGCCGCCATGCGCGAGGCCGGAGTGCGCCGCCTGGTGTTCTCCTCCACGGCGGCCACCTACGGCGAGCCCGAGCAGGTCCCGATCCAGGAGACCGCCCCCACCCGCCCGACCAGCCCCTACGGCGCCTCCAAGCTCGCCGTCGACCACATGATCACCGGCGAGGCGCAGGCGCACGGGCTCGGCGCGGTCTCCCTGCGCTACTTCAACGTCGCCGGCGCCTACGGCGCGTACGGCGAGCGCCACGACCCCGAGTCACATCTCATCCCGCTGGTGCTCCAGGTCGCCCAGGGCCGGCGCGAGGCGATCTCCGTCTACGGCGACGACTACCCGACGCCCGACGGCACCTGCGTCCGCGACTACATCCACGTCGCCGACCTGGCCGAGGCGCACCTGCTCGCGCTGAAGGCGGCCACGCCCGGCGAGCACCTGATCTGCAACCTCGGCAACGGCAACGGCTTCTCGGTCCGTGAGGTGATCGAGACCGTCCGCAAGGTCACCGGGCACCCCATCCCCGAGGTCGTCGCACCGCGCCGGGGCGGCGACCCCGCGGTCCTGGTGGCGTCCGCCGCGACGGCCCGCGAGAAGCTCGGCTGGAACCCGTCACGCGCGGACCTCGAGGGGATCGTCGCGGACGCGTGGGAGTTCGCGCAGCAGCGCGGCAACTAAAAGGCAACGAAGGGTCAGGGGTCCAGGGCATGAGCGAGTCCAGCGCGGCCGCGGCGGAAGCCGTCGCCGCACGGTTCGAGGAGCTGTACGGGAGCGCGCCCGACGGGGTGTGGGCGGCACCCGGCCGGGTCAACCTCATCGGCGAGCACACCGACTACAACGACGGCTTCGTCATGCCGTTCGCCCTGCCGCACACCGCGGTGGCGGCGGTGTCCCGGCGCGACGACGGCGTCCTGCGCCTGCACTCCGACGACATCGGGGGCCGGGTCGTGGAGCTCTCCGTCGACGACCTCGCCCCCGAGTCCGACAAGCGCTGGACCGCCTACCCGGCGGGCGTCGTCTGGGCCCTGCGCGAGGCCGGCCACGCGGTCACCGGCGCGGACGTCCACCTCGCGTCCAGCGTCCCGGCGGGCGCCGGCCTGTCCTCCTCGGCCGCCCTGGAGGTCGTGGTCGCCCTCGCGCTGAACGACCTCTTCGGCCTCGGCCTGCGCGGCTGGCAGCTCGCCCGGCTGTCCCAGCGCGCGGAGAACGTGTACGTCGGCGCGCCCGTCGGCATCATGGACCAGACGGCGTCCGCCTGCTGCGAGGCCGGCCACGCCCTGTTCCTCGACACCCGGGACCTGTCCCAGCGTCAGATCCCCTTCGACCTGGCGGCCGAGGGCATGCGCCTGCTCGTCGTCGACACCCAGGTCAAGCACAGCCACAGCGAGGGCGAGTACGGCAAGCGCCGCGAGGGCTGCGAGAAGGGCGCGGCCCTGCTCGGCGTCGACGCCCTGCGGGACGTGCCGTACGAGGACCTGGACGCGGCGCTGGCACGCCTCGGCGACGACGAGGAGGTGCGCCGCCTGGTCCGCCACGTGGTGACCGAGGACCACCGCGTGGAACAGGTCGTCTCCCTTCTGGAGTCGGGCGACACGCGCGCCATCGGCCCGCTCCTGATCGAGGGCCACGCCTCCCTGCGCGACGACTTCCGCGTCTCCTGCCCCGAACTCGACCTGGTCGTCGACACGGCGGTGTCGGCCGGTGCGCTGGGCGCCCGCATGACGGGCGGCGGATTCGGCGGTTCGGCGATCGTGCTGGTGGAGGAGGGTGACGTCCCGGCGGTCACCAAGGCGGTCGAGGAGGCCTTCGCGGCGGCGAGGTTCACGACGCCCCGCGTCTTCGAGGCGGTGCCTTCGGCGGGGGCGCGACGGGTTCGGTAGTCACGCGGTCGCCTCTGTGTGCCCCCACCCGGACGTCACCGGGCGGGGGCATCGCCCGGTTGCGGCGCACGTCGGCTGGATCGCCACCTTCCGTGTGTGAATGAATGCGGAACGTCGCTATCCGTTCACTGCTTCTCGTGGGGCCTCGACGAAAGGGCACAGCCATGTCTTCGGCCATGCGCAGGACGGCGAGAACCCCGGCCCTACGGCGCACGGCCGCCGCAGCCGTCGCGTTGGGCGCCTGCCTGACGCTCGCCGCTCCGGCACCGGGCGCCGGAGCGGCGCCCGCCGGCCCCGTGCCCGCCGTCTTCTTCGGCGACTCCTACGCCGCCAACTACGGCATCGCGCCCCTCGACCGCGAGACCGTTCCCGACGCCCTCTGCCTCCGGTCGACGGAGAACTTTCCCGCCGTCGCCACCCGGCGCCTCGCGGACCAGGGCGTCACGCTCCGCGTCCAGGCGGACGTTTCCTGCTCAGGGGCCCGCGTCCACCACTTCTGGGAGAAGCAGGAGCTGCCCTTGGCCGGCGGGGAGGTTCCGCCGCAGAACGAGGCGCTCACGCACGACACCCTGCTGGCCGTGGGCAGCACGGGCGGCAACACGCTGGGCTTCCACGACATCCTGAAGCAGTGTTCCGCCGTGCTCCGGGGACAGTCGGCGCTGCCGGGGAAGCCGGTGGCCGAGGGCGAACCGGCCGCCAGGTGCGCCGAGTTCTTCGAGGCCGGCGACGGGAGGCGGTGGCTGGACGACCGGTTCGCGCGGGTCGCGTCCGACCTGGAGCGGATGCTCGAGAACATCCGGCACCTCTCCCCCGGGGCGAAGACCGTCCTCGTCGGCTATCCCAGACTCGTGCCCGAGAACACCGCCAAGTGCCTGACCCCCGCACCGGGCCAGACCCACCCGCCGCTCGCCGACATCCCCCAGGACGCCATGCCGGTCCTGGACCGGATCCAGAAGCGCCTGGACGACGTGATGAAGAAGGCCGCGGCGGGTGGGGGCGCCGACTTCGTCGACCTCTACGCCCGGACCGGCGGCAACACCGCCTGCGACGGCGCCGACCGGGCCATCGGCGGCCTCCTGGAAACCTCCTCCTCCACACTGCCCTGGTACGCACACCCCAACGAGAAGGGCCGCGACATCCAGGCCGGGACGGCCGCCGAAAGGATCACGGAGATCCTCGGCAGGGTCGAGACGGGTGTGGGCCGCCCCACCTGACGACGCACCCCCGGTGATCAGCCCAGCCGCTTCGTCAGCGTGTACTCCGTGACCCCCGGTGGATAGTCGGGGATCACGCAGACCACCTCGTAGCCGTGCTTCCGGTAGAAGTCCGGGGCCTGGAAGTCCCAGGTCTCCACGCGGGCGTGGGTGCAGGCGCGTTCGGCGGTGGCGAGGCGTTCCGCCTCGGTCAGGAGCGTGGAGCCGAGGCCCGTGTCGCGGTGGGCCGCGTCGACCCAGAGGTAGGTCACGTGGAGCCATGTCGTCCAGGTGTGGCCGACCAGGCCGCCCGCGAGCCGGCCGTTCGCGTCCGACACCCACACGTGCAAAGGGGATTCGCGCTCGGCGGGGGTTCCACGCAGGGCACGCAGGACCGGGGAGGCCGCCGTGTTGGCGTCCCGGAGCCGCCTGTGGAGCAGATCGCGTCGGGCCTTGTCGACTTCTGTCTCAAGACGAAACATGCGGCACACCATAAACGCGTAAGGCCGCAAGTTCTGCAAATCAGCTTCCGCTCCGGGCCCCCGCCCGTACTCTGATGAACAGCGCCGGTGGGGGCCGGCGTGCGTTCAGGGGGCGAGACAGCCGGGCACGGCGTCCGGGGCGGGGGTGGCGGTCGACGCGCGGCGGTGGCTGTGCGGACGACGCCGTCCCGTCCCGCGTCCGGCGAGAAGAGCCACGGGGATTCAGTGCCGTGTCCGCGCCGGTGTCGTCCACCGGCGACGGGGTAGTCCCCTGCTCTGGGAAGAGCGTGGGGAAGGGGGTTACGTGGTTCGCATTCGAGTCCTGGTCGTCGACGACCACCGCATTTTCGCCGAGTCGCTGGCCGCGGCGCTGGCCGCGGAGCCCGACGTCGACGTGTCCGCGGCGGGCAGCGGTCCGGCGGCGCTGCGGTGTCTGGAGCGGGCGGCGGCCGAGGGACGGCGGTTCGACGTCATGCTCGTCGACGCCGACCTGGGCGTCCCGGTGCCCGACGGGCGCCCGGCCGCGCCCGTGCAGGCCGTCGACGAGGACGGCGCCGTGGACGGCATCTCCCTGGTGAGCGGCGTGCGTTCGGCGCAGTCGCAGACGCGGGTCGTCGTGCTCGCCGAGAAGGACGACCCGGCCCGCGCCGCCCTCGCCCTCCAGGCGGGCGCCTCCGGCTGGGTCGCCAAGGACTGCTCGCTGAGCCGGCTGCTCACCGTCATCCGCGGCGTGCTGCGCGACGAGACCCACCTGCCGCCCGCGCTGCTGACGGGCGTCCTGCGGGAGTTGACCGCCGCCCGGCGTCACCGCACGGAGAGCGAACGGCTCGTGGAGTCGCTCACCCCGCGCGAGCGGGAGGTGCTGCGCTGCATGGTCGCCGGCCTGGGGCGCAAGGCCGTCGCCGAGCGCCTCTACCTGTCCCCGCACACCGTGCGCACCCACATGCAGAACGTCCTCGGCAAGCTGGGCGTGCACTCCACGCTGGCCGCCGTCGCCCTCGCGCGGCGGGCCGGGGTCGGACCGGTCGACCTATCCGGGGATGTTGTCGAACGGGGCGGTCAACTGGCGTAGCAGTCCGGCCAGTTCCACCCGCTGGGCGCGCGTGAGCTCGCCGAGGATCGCCCGCTCCTGGGCGAGCAGACCGGCCAGCGCCTGGTCCGCGCGGTCCTTGCCCTCGTCGGTCAGCCGCACCAGCACCCCGCGCCGGTCGCTGGGGTCCGGCAGCCGTTCCACCAGGCCCTTCTTGGCGAGCCGGTCGATGCGGTTGGTCATCGTGCCCGAGGTGACGAGCGTCTGCGTGAGGAGCTGCCCGGGGGAGAGCTGGTAGGGGGTGCCCGCGCGGCGCAGCGCGGTCAGCACGTCGAACTCCCAGGACTCCAGGCCGTGCTCCGTGAAGGCGAGGCGGCGTGCGCGGTCCAGGTGCCGGGCCAGTCTGCTGACCCGGCTGAGCACCTCGAGCGGTTCCACGTCGAGGTCCGGGCGCTCCCGGCGCCACGCTGCGACCAGCCGATCGACCTCGTCCTCCATAAGGATCAGTGTAGTGGTTGTGTCGACATGAAGTCTCTTGATGTCGAGTCTCTTGACATCGAGAGTCTTTGCCCGGCAGCCTGGAGGGCACGCCGATCCGCGATCCGGGAGGTCCCGTGTCCGCAGCATCCGCCCGTCCCGTCTGGGACCCCGCCCAGTACCTGCGTCACGCCGGGCACCGCACCCGGCCCTTCACCGACCTGCTCGCCCGCGTCCCCGGCCTGCCCGGCGCCCCGCCCCGCATCGCCGACCTCGGCTGCGGCGCCGGCAACGTCACCGCCCTCCTCACGGAGCGCTGGCCCGCCGCCCGCGTCACCGGCTACGACAACTCCCCGGAGATGCTCGGCAAGGCCCGCGCCGACCACGAAGGCCCCACCGGCGGAGGCGGCCGCCTCGACTTCGCCCACGCCGACGCCGCCACCTGGACGCCCGGCGAGCGCTACGACCTGATCGTCAGCAACGCCACCCTCCAATGGGTGCCCGGGCACGTGGAACGGTTCGGCGCGTGGATCGACGGGCTCGCTCCCGGCGGGGTCCTCGCCCTCCAGGTTCCCGGCAACTTCGGCGCCCCCAGCCACACCCTGATGCGCGACCTCGCCGCCTCCCCGCGATGGCGGGACCGCCTGTCCGGGGTGCTGCGCCACGAGGACGCCGTCCTGCCGCCCGAGGGATACCTGGACCGCCTGGCCGCCCTCGGCTGCTCGGTGGACGCCTGGGAGACGACGTACGTCCATCTGCTGACGGGGGAGGACCCCGTGCTCGACTGGGTGAAGGGCACCGGGCTGCGGCCCGTCCTCACCGCCCTCGACGACGACCCCGCGGCCCGCGAGGAGTTCCTCGCCGAGTACCGCACCGCCCTGCGCGAGGTCTACCCGGCCACCGCGCACGGCACCCCGTTCCGGTTCCGCCGCGTCTTCGCCGTCGCCGTCAAGGAGGGCTGAAAACCGATGCTGACCGCCGTCGACCATGTGCAGCTCGCCGCACCGCCCGGCTCCGAGGATCTGCTGCGCGCCTACTACATCGGCGTCCTCGGCATGACCGAGACGCCCAAGCCGCCCGCCCTCGCCGCACGCGGCGGCTGCTGGTTCGAGGCCGGTGACGTACGTCTCCACCTCGGGACCGAGCGGGACTTCCGGCCCGCCCGCAAGGCCCACCCCGGTCTGCGGGTCACCGGCATCGACGCGTTCGCCGCCAGGCTGGCGGCCCACGGCGCCCCGGTCGCCTGGGACGGCCTGCTCCCCGGGTACCGCCGCTTCCACAGCGAGGACCCGGTCGGCAACCGCCTGGAGTTCCTGGAGCCCGTCTAGGACTTGCGGTGGCCTATCAGCCGAGGCTTCGGCTCCAGGCCGTCGAGACCGTGCCAGGCGAGGTTCACCAGATGGGCGGCCACCTCCGCCTTCTTCGGCTTGCGCACGTCCAGCCACCACTGGCCGGTCAGCGCCACCATCCCCACCAGCGCCTGCGCGTACAGCGGGGCCAGCTTCGGGTCGAAGCCGCGGGACTTGAACTCGCGGCCCAGGATGTCCTCCACCTGGGTGGCGATGTCCGAGATCAGCGACGCGAACGACCCCGTCGACTGGGGGATGGGGGAGTCACGGACCAGGATGCGGAACCCGTCCGTGTACTCCTCGATGTAGTCCAGCAGCGCGAACGCGGCCTGCTCGCACAGCTCCCGCGGGTGACCGGCCGTCAGCGAACCGGTCACCATGTCCAGCAGCCGCCGCATCTCCCGGTCCACCACGACCGCGTACAGCCCCTCCTTGCCGCCGAAATGTTCGTACACCACGGGTTTGGAGACCCCGGCCTTCGCCGCGATCTCCTCCACCGACGTGCCTTCGAACCCCTTGGCCGCGAAGAGGGTGCGGCCGATCTCCAGCAGCTGCTGGCGGCGCTCGGCACCGGTCATCCGGGTGCGGCGCGCACGCCGCGGCTTGTCATTGCTTGGGGTGCTGGAGTCGGTCGCCACGGCGACCATCATGCCGCCTCGGCGGGTTCCTTCCCGCGCGGGGCGGCGCCATCCGGGCCGACACGGCGCGAATCGATACGCGAGCGTGACGGCCACCGCACGTCGGACGCCCAGCCCAGCTGCTCGAACCAGCGGATCAGCCGCGCCGAGGAGTCCAGCTGCCAGCGCTCCACACCGTGCCGCGCCGACGTGGGGTCGGCGTGGTGCAGGTTGTGCCAGGACTCACCGCACGACAGGATCGCCAGCCACCACACGTTGCCCGAGCGGTCCCGCGACTTGAACGGACGCTTGCCGACCGCGTGGCAGATCGAGTTGATCGACCAGGTCACATGGTGCAGCAGAGCCACCCGGACGAGTGAACCCCAGAAGAAGCCGGTGAACGCGCCCCACCACGACATCGTCACCAGACCGCCGATGATCGCGGGCAGCGCCAGCGACAGCGCCGTCCACAGCACGAACAGACGGGAGATGCGCCGCATCGTCGGGTCCTTGATCAGATCCGGCGCGTACTTGTCCTGCGGCGTCTGCTCCTCGTCGAACATCCACCCGATGTGCGCCCACCACAGGCCCTTCATCAGCGCCGGGACCGACTCCCCGTACCGCCACGGCGAATGCGGGTCGCCCTCCGCGTCGGAGAACTTGTGATGCTTGCGGTGGTCGGCCACCCAGCGCACCAGCGGCCCCTCGACCGCCATCGAACCGGCGATCGCCAGCGCGACCTTCAGCGGGCGCTTCGCCTTGAACGAGCCGTGCGTGAAGTGACGGTGGAAGCCGATGGTGATGCCGTGGCATCCCAGGAAGTAGAAGAAGACCAGCAGGCCGAGGTCCAGCCAGCTCACCCCCCATCCCCACGCCAGCGGCACGGCCGCGAGCAGCGCGAGGAAGGGGACGACGATGAAGGCGAGCAGCGTGATCTGCTCGATGGACCGTTTCCGCTCCCCGCCCAGCGTGGCGGAGGGAGCGGTGTCGTCGGGCCGGGACTGCTTCGGGGCTTCGTCGAGCACATCGGAGGTTGAGGTCATGCGTTCCCCTGTGGGGTATGTGGACTGAGGGAAGGTGCCGAACCGCCGGAACCGCATCGCTTTCCTACGGTCCCGTAACCTACGGCATCGTAAGTATGGCAGTGCGTCGCCCCGCGGCAAGAGCCCGTGGCCAGCGCGTCCGGCTCGACACCTATCCTTGGAAGTCGGTCGGACAGCGCGGTCCGCTCTGATTTCTTCCCGGACGTCCGGCCCGCAAGCGGCGCACGCCGCGCGAGACGCTCGTTCGGGTTCCCTCCAGACGAGCTTCAACACTGCAAGGAGCCGCACCTGTGAGCAGTGCCGACGACCAGACCACCACGACGAGCGCCGAACTGCGTGCCGACATCCGCCGACTGGGCGACCTCCTCGGAGAGACGCTCGTCCGGCAGGAGGGCCCGGAGCTCCTCGACCTCGTCGAGAAGGTCCGCCGCCTCACCCGCGAGGACGGCGAGGCCGCCGCCGAGCTGCTGCGCGGCACCGAGCTGGAGACCGCCGCCAAGCTGGTGCGCGCCTTCTCCACCTACTTCCACCTGGCCAACGTCACCGAACAGGTGCACCGCGGACGCGAACTCGCCGCCCGCCGCGCCGCCGAGGGCGGTCTGCTCTCCCGCACCGCCGACCGGCTCAAGGACGCCGACCCCGAGCACCTGCGCCAGACCGTACGGCACCTCAACGTACGGCCCGTGTTCACCGCCCACCCCACCGAGGCGGCCCGCCGCTCCGTCCTCAACAAGCTCCGCCGCATCGCCGCCCTCCTGGAGACGCCGGTCCTCGCCTCCGACCGGCGCCGCCTCGACACCCGTCTGGCGGAGAACATCGACCTCGTCTGGCAGACGGACGAACTGCGCGTGGTGCGCCCCGAGCCCGCCGACGAGGCCCGCAACGCCATCTACTACCTCGACGAGCTGCACGCCGGCGCCGTCGGCGACGTCCTGGAGGACCTCACCGCCGAACTGGAGCGCGTCGGCGTCCACCTCCCCGACGACACCCGCCCGCTCACCTTCGGCACCTGGATCGGCGGCGACCGCGACGGCAACCCCAACGTCACCCCCCAGGTCACCTGGGACGTCCTGATCCTCCAGCACGAGCACGGCATCAACGACGCCCTGGAGATGATCGACGAGCTGCGCGGCTTCCTCTCCAACTCCATCCGCTACACCGGAGCCACCGAGGAACTGCTCACCTCCCTCCAGGCCGACCTGGAGGCGCTGCCCGAGATCAGCCCCCGCTACAAGCGCCTCAACGCCGAGGAGCCCTACCGGCTCAAGGCCACCTGCATCCGGCAGAAGCTGGAGAACACCAAGCTCCGCCTCGCCAAGGGCACCGCGCACGAGCCCGGCCGCGACTACCTCGGCACCAGCGAGCTCATCACCGACCTGCGGATCATCCAGGAGTCCCTGCGCGAGCACCGCGGCGGCCTCTTCGCCGACGGCCGCCTCGCCCGCACCATCCGCACCCTCGCCGCCTTCGGCCTCCAGCTCGCCACCATGGACGTCCGCGAGCACGCCGACGCCCACCACCACGCCCTCGGCCAGCTGTTCGACCGGCTCGGCGAGGAGTCCTGGCGCTACGCCGACATGCCCCGCGACTACCGCTCCAAGCTCCTCGCCAAGGAGCTGCGCTCCCGCCGCCCGCTGGCACCCACCCCCGCGCCCGTCGACGAGGCCGGCGAGAAGACCCTCGGCGTCTTCCGCACCGTCAAGCGCGCCCTGGAGGTCTTCGGCCCCGAGGTCGTCGAGTCGTACATCATCTCCATGTGCCAGGGCGCCGACGACGTGTTCGCCGCCGCCGTCCTCGCCCGCGAGGCCGGCCTCATCGACCTGCACGCGGGCTGGGCGAAGATCGGCATCGTGCCGCTCCTCGAGACGACGGACGAGCTCAAGGCCGCCGACACGATCCTCGAGGACATGCTCGCCGACCCGTCCTACCGGCGCCTCGTCGCCCTGCGCGGCGACGTCCAGGAGGTCATGCTCGGCTACTCCGACTCCTCCAAGTTCGGCGGCATCACCACCAGCCAGTGGGAGATCCACCGCGCCCAGCGCCGACTGCGCGACGTCGCCCACCGCTACGGCGTCCGGCTGCGCCTCTTCCACGGCCGCGGCGGCACCGTCGGCCGCGGCGGCGGCCCCACCCACGACGCGATCCTCGCCCAGCCCTGGGGCACCCTCGAGGGCGAGATCAAGGTCACCGAGCAGGGCGAGGTCATCTCCGACAAGTACCTCATCCCGTCCCTCGCCCGCGAGAACCTCGAACTGACCGTCGCCGCCACCCTCCAGGCCTCCGCCCTGCACACCGCGCCCCGCCAGTCCGTCGAGGCCCTCGCCCGCTGGGACGCCGCCATGGACGTCGTCTCCGACGCCGCCCACTCCGCGTACCGGTCCTTCGTCGAGGACCCCGACCTGCCGACGTACTTCCTCGCCTCCACCCCGGTCGACCAGCTCGCCGAACTGCACCTGGGCTCGCGGCCCTCCCGCCGCCCCGGCTCCGGCGTCTCCCTCGACGGCCTGCGCGCCATCCCGTGGGTGTTCGGCTGGACCCAGTCCCGGCAGATCGTCCCCGGCTGGTTCGGCGTCGGCTCCGGCCTCAAGGCGCTGCGCGAGGCCGGCCTGGACACGGTGCTCGACGAGATGTACGGACAGTGGCACTTCTTCCGCAACTTCATCTCCAACGTGGAGATGACCCTCGCCAAGACGGACCTGCGGATCGCCCAGCACTACGTCGACACCCTCGTCCCCGACGAGCTCAAGCACGTCTTCGACACCATCAAGGCCGAACACGCCCTCACCGTCACCGAGGTGCTGCGCGTCACCGGCGAGCGGGAACTGCTGGACGCCGACCCCGTCCTCAAGCAGACCTTCTCCATCCGCGACGCCTACCTGGACCCGATCTCCTACCTCCAGGTGGCCCTGCTCAAGCGCCAGCGCGACGCGGTCGCCGCCGGGGACCAGCCCGACCCGCTGCTCTCCCGCGCCCTGCTGCTCACCGTCAACGGCGTCGCGGCGGGCCTGCGCAACACCGGCTGACCCACCGACGCACCAAAGGGCGGCGCCCTCCGGCTCGCACGAACCGGAGGGCGCCGCCCCTCGTCATGTCCGGGGGCCTACAGCGCCACGAACGCCGCCGTCAGCAGTCCCGCGCCCGCCAGCGCCATCACCCACGCCGCGCGCGTCCGCAGCAGACCGCCCGCCACCACCACCGACGCCAGCAGCAGCGCACCCCCGAGCGGCACCCACGCGTACAGCACCCCGGCCGGACCGGAACGCACCGCCTCCTCGCCGCCCGGCTTCAGCACCACCGTGTACGTGCTGCCCTTCTCCACGGCCACCGTGTCGTCCAGCACCACCTTCTCGCGCGGCTGCGCCCCCGGCGACAACGGCCGGAACGGGCCCTCACAGGCGTCCTCGGCGCACCGCGTCACCTCGACCGTGCCGCGCTCGCGGCCCTTGGTCAGCATCACGTGCTGCGCCGTCCCCCACGACGCCCACACACCGGCGATCAGGATGAGCACGGCGACCGTGCCCATCGCCGCGAACCGGCCGAAGCGCAGCGCCGAGGAACCACGCGAGGAACGGACAGCGGAAGGCATGGCCGCGATCTTTGGCCATGACCTCGCGCCCGGTCAACTCCGGCGGGCGGCACCAGCGCAGATGTCCGGCCTTGTCGCCCTCGTCACCCGCGTCACGAGTTGTACGCGCTCTGCGCCCGCTCCAGACCCTCCGTCACCAGGCACTCCACCGCGTCCGCCGCCCGGTCCACGAAGTAGTCCAGCTCCTTGCACTCCGCCGACGAGAAGTCCTTCAGCACATAGTCCGCCACCTGCATCCGCCCCGGCGGCCGGCCGATCCCGAACCGCACCCGGTGGTAGTCCCGGCCGAACGACCCCGTCAGCGACTTCAGACCGTTGTGCCCGTTGTCCCCGCCACCCAGCTTCAGCCGCAGCGTCCCGTAGTCGATGTCCAGCTCGTCATGGACCGCCACCACCCGCTGCGGCGGCACCTTGTAGAACTCCCGCAGCGCGTTCACCGGCCCGCCCGACAGATTCATGTACGACATCGGCTTCACCAGCACCACCCGCCGGCTCCCCGGCCCCGGAGGACCGATCCGGCCCTCCACGACCTGCGCCTGCGCCTTCGCCGCCCGCTTGAACCGGCCGCCCATCCGCTCCGCCAGCAGGTCCGCGACCATGAACCCCACGTTGTGCCGGTTCATCGCGTAACCCGGCCCCGGATTGCCCAGCCCGGCGACCAGCCAAGGGCCCGCCGCGTCCTCCGTCACGCCCACGTTTCCTCCCACATACGCGTCGGCCGCCGCCCCGCACGGGAGCAGCGGCCGACGTACGACTGGATCCGAAAGGCTCAGGCCTCGGCGGCCTCGTCGCCCTCCTCGGCACCCTCCGGCGCCTCCTCGGCCTGCGCGGCCAGGACCTGCAGCACCACGGTGTCGTCCTCGACGGACAGCGAAACACCGCTGGGGAGCTTGATGTCCTTGGCGAGCACGGAGGCGCCGGCCTCCAGGCCCTCCACGGAGACGGTCACGCTCTCCGGGATGTGCGTGGCCTCGGCCTCGACGGGCAGCGCGTCCAGGACGTACTCCAGCAGGTTGCCGCCCGGGGCCAGCTCACCCTCGGCCTGCACCGGGATCTCGACCTGGACCTTCTCGCCGCGCTGCACCAGCTGCAGGTCGACGTGCTCCAGGAAGCCCTTCAGCGGGTCACGCTGAACCGACTTCGGAATCGCCAGCTCGTTGGTCTTGCCGTCGATGTCCAGCGCGATCAGGACGTTCGGCGTACGCAGGGCGAGCAGCAGCTCGTGACCCGGGAACGTCAGGTGGATCGGGTCGGAACCGTGACCGTACAGAACACCGGGAACCTTGTCGGCACGACGGATACGGCGGGCGGCACCCTTGCCGAACTCGGTGCGCGTCTCGGCGGCGATCTTCACCTCGGACATGATCACTCCTCATAGTCAGAAACGGACGTGGTCACCCGGCCACGAACGGCCTGCTACGAAGAGCGCGTCGATAACGGACCGCCGTACGAACTTCCGAAGAAGCGGTACGGCCTCCCTCGCCGAGCAACTCGTGCAGTTTACCCGGGCCAGGAGGCCGTACCCAAAACGATCACCGGCAGCCGAACCGACGTCCGACCGCAGAACCCTTACTGCTCGTCGAACAGGCTCGTCACCGAGCCGTCCTCGAACACCTCACGCGCCGCACGCGCGATCGTCGGCGCGATCGACAGCACCTTGATCTTGTCCAGGCTCTCGCTCAGCTCACCCGGCGTCGGCAGCGTGTTCGTGAACACGAACTCACTCACCTTCGAGTTCTTCAGACGGTCCGCCGCCGGACCCGACAGCACACCGTGCGTCGCCGTCACGATCACGTCCTCCGCGCCGTGCGCGAACAGCGCGTCCGCCGCCGCGCAGATCGTGCCACCGGTGTCGATCATGTCGTCCACCAGCACACACACGCGGCCCTTCACCTTGCCGACGACCTCGTGCACCGTGACCTGATTCGCCACGTCCTTGTCCCGGCGCTTGTGCACGATCGCCAGCGGCGCGCCCAGCCGGTCGCACCAGCGGTCCGCCACCCGCACACGGCCCGCGTCCGGAGACACCACCGTCAGCTTCGAACGGTCCACCTTCGCGCCCACGTAGTCCGCCAGCAGCGGCAGCGCGAACAGGTGGTCCACCGGGCCGTCGAAGAAGCCCTGGATCTGGTCCGTGTGCAGGTCCACCGTCAGCAGACGGTCCGCACCCGCCGTCTTCATCAGATCCGCGATCAGACGCGCCGAGATGGGCTCACGGCCACGGTGCTTCTTGTCCTGCCGGGCATACCCGTAGAACGGCACGATCACCGTGATCGAACGGGCAGACGCACGCTTCAACGCGTCGATCATGATCAACTGCTCCATGATCCACTTGTTGATCGGCGCCGTGTGGCTCTGGATCAGGAAACAATCGGCGCCACGCGCCGACTCCTGATACCGCACATAGATCTCGCCGTTCGCGAAGTCGAAGGCCTTCGTCGGGACGACCCCGACACCCAACTGCTGGGCGACCTCCTCGGCAAGCTCGGGGTGGGCGCGGCCGGAGAAGAACATCATCTTCTTCTCGCCGGTCGTCTTGATCCCGGTCACAGCACTGTCTCCTCAGAGGTGTCTCAGCTGGTGGGGTGCGCGTTTCCGCACCTCTCACGGTACGCCGTCCCGAACGGAACGCTCTCCGGTCAGTCCTCGCCGGCCGGCTCCCCCGACGCCGCCTCCGCGGCCTTCGCGGCAGCACTCCCCGGACGCTTACGAGCCACCCAGCCCTCGATGTTGCGCTGCTGACCACGGGCCACCGCCAGGGAACCGGGCGGCACATCCTTCGTGATCACCGAGCCCGCAGCCGTGTAAGCACCGTCTCCGACCGTGACAGGAGCAACAAACATGTTGTCCGACCCCGTCCGGCAGTGCGACCCGACCGTCGTGTGATGTTTGTCCTGTCCGTCGTAATTGACGAACACACTTGCCGCACCGATGTTCGAGAAATCACCGATCGTCGCGTCACCCACATACGACAGATGCGGAACCTTCGACCCCTCACCGATCGACGCGTTCTTCGTCTCCACGTACGTACCGATCTTGCCCTTACGCGCCAGCCGCGTCCCCGGACGCAAATACGCGAACGGACCCACCGACGCCTCCGGACCCACCTCGGCACCCATCGCCACCGTGTTGTCCACACGCGCCCGCGCACCCACCCGGGTGTCCGTCAACCGCGTGTTCGGACCCACCTCACAACCCTCACCCAGATGCGTCGCCCCATGCAGCTGCGTCCCCGGATGCACCAGCACGTCCCGCTCGAACGACACCGTCACGTCCACCCACGTCGACGCCGGATCCACCACCGTCACACCCGACAACATCGCCGCCGTCAACAGCCGCTCGTTCAGGATCCGCCGCGCCTCCGACAACTGCACACGGTTGTTGATCCCCGCGATCTCCCGGTGATCCCCCGCCACCGACGCACCCACCCGGTGCCCCGCCTCACGCAGGATCCCCAGCACGTCCGTCAGGTACTCCTCACCCTGACTGTTGTCCGTACGCACCTTCTTCAGCGCATCCGCCAGCAACGCCCCGTCGAACGCGAACACACCCGAGTTGATCTCCCGGATCGCCCGCACCTCGTCCGACGCGTCCTTGTGCTCCACGATCGCCGTCACCGCGCCGGAGCCGTCCCGCACGATGCGGCCGTAACCCGTCGCGTCCGGCACCTCCGCCGTCAGCACCGTCACCGCGTTGCCGTCCGCCACGTGCGTCTCCGACAGCCGGCGCAGCGTCTCACCGGTCAGCAGCGGCGTGTCACCGCACACCACGACCACGGTCCCGTCCACGGAACCGCCCAGCTCCTCCAGACCCATCCGCACGGCGTGCCCCGTGCCGTTCTGCTCCGCCTGCACCGCGGTCCGCACGTCCGGGGCGACCTCGGCGAGATGCGCGGTCACCTGCTCACGGGCGTGACCCACGACGACCACGAGGTTCGCCGGGTCCAGCTCACCGGCGGCGGCGAGCACATGGCCCACCAGGGAACGGCCACAGATGTCGTGCAGAACCTTCGGTGTGGCCGACTTCATACGGGTGCCCTCACCCGCTGCGAGAACGACGACGGCTGCCGGGCGATTGGCGCTCACGGGATGCCCTTCGGCTGTGTTGGAGGTGGGGGGATGGACATCCGCAGGATACCGGGGCGTTTCCGGGGGGACATGAGAGCGGGTCCTGACCGTGACCGGCCAGGACCCGAACTGAGGATGTGCTCCCGGGGGAGGACTCGAACCCCCATGATCAGAGCCAAAATCTGACGTCTTGCCCTTAGACGACCCGGGATTACCCTTATGTCCGATTTCGCGCATCGGACGAGGTGGCAGCCCCTACTATGCCGTACCACCAGCCTTCGATGCGACGGTACAGGTCGGCTCCGTTCCTCACGTCCACGCGGAGGCATCCCCGGTACGTGTCACCGGTGTTCTTCCGGTTCGTCGCCGGGTTGTGCCTCTTGAGCGTCGTCTTCAGGAAGCCGGTCCGGTCCACGCCCACGTGGTCGGCCCAGAACAGTTCGGCACCCTGGACGTCGGCGGTCTCGTGGATATGTACGGCGAACCTGATCTGAGCCGGGTCCACGTCGAGCAGGCGCAGCCAGGCCAGGAAGACCGAGATCATGTCCGGGTCGCTGTTGACGAAGGTGACGCGCTCCTGCGGGTTGTGCGGCTTTCTCTTCGATCCCTCGGCCCAGTAAAGGCCCACCCCGAGCAGGAAGAGTTCGCGGTCCGTCATGGAGCCGATCTCGTTCGTCGCAGCCGCGCGGGTCCGCTGTCGCTCCTCCTCGCGGAGCCGCAGCTTCGCCTCCCAGCCCCGCCGGGCGATGGCCGCCGCCTCCTCGCGGCTGCGTTTCCGCTCCGGCTTCGGCAGACCCCGCACCCACAGCGAGATCGAGCTCTTCGAGCAGCCCAGCTCGACCTGGATCTGGTCGTAGGTCCAGCCCTTGAGGCGGAGCGCGCGGGCCCGCGCGCGCAGGTCGTCCTTGGCGTTGGGCCGGCGGGTCCATTCCGGGGCGGGTTCGCCCTGGAGGAGCCGGTTGAGGATGTCGTTGTTGTCGACGTGGAGCCGGTCGCGGATCTGGCGTCGGCTGAGTCCTTCGCGTCGCAGGGCGACGGCCTGTTCGCGCAGGCCTTCGAAGTCGGCGTATTTGCCGGTCGGATGTGCCATGGGCATACCGTCCGGCCGGAATGGAGGGTTCCCGGGTCGAACGGTGCGCGATTCAGCAGTTCGAGGGATTGTGGGGCGTACGGCGGCTGATCGGTCGGCCGGTGTGGTCCGGGGGCGAGGTGAAAACTCGCCGGAAAACGGGCGGGGAGCGCCTTTAGGCTGGGAGGCATGACCGCGACGGGGGAAGACCATGTGACGGCCCGGGGAGGGCCCTGGTGGTGGGAGCGGCGGCGCAGTGCCGTGCTCGATGTGGGGCTCGCGGCGGTGTCCGCGCTGGAGTGCGGGGTGGAGGGGGTCCCGTTCGCGTGGGAGGCGGGGGTCCCGGTCGCCGTGGGGGTGTTGTTCGGTCTCGCGGCGGGGTCGGTGTTGCTGGTGCGGCGGCGGTGGCCGATCGCGGTGGTGCTGGTGGCGATCGCGGTGACGCCGGCCGCGATGGGGTTCCTGCTGGGGATCGTGGGCCTGTACTCGTTGGCTGCTTCGGATCTGCCGCGCCGGATCATCGGGTCGCTGGCGGGGATGCAGTCGGTGGGTGTGCTGATCGTGATGTTCGTGCGGATGCGGCAGGACATCGCGCGGGGGGACGTGGATGTCGGTGACTGGCTGGTGCCGTTCGCGTCGGTGACGATGGCGCTGGGTGTGACGGCTCCGCCGGTGCTGCTGGGGCTGTACGTGGGGGCGCGGCGGCGGCTGATGGAGAGTCTGCGGGAGCGGGCGGACAGTCTGGAGCGGGAGCTTCAGTTGCTCGCGGAGCGGGCGGAGGAGCGCGCGGAGTGGGCGCGGGGTGAGGAGCGGACGCGGATCGCGCGGGAGATGCACGACGTGGTGGCGCATCGGGTGAGTCTGATGGTGGTGCATGCGGCGGCGTTGCAGGCGGTGGCGCGGAAGGATCCGGAGAAGGCGGTGAAGAACGCCGCGCTGGTGGGGGACATGGGCCGGCAGGCGCTGACGGAGCTGCGGGAGATGCTCGGGGTGCTGCGGGCGGGCGGGGACGCGGTGCGGTCCCGGTCGGAGGGTGCGTCGGTGCCGTTGGCGGCGGTGGGGGCGGCCGCGGCGGCCGCGGCGTCGCGGGTGGCGGTGGAGGAGCCGGCGGAGGGGCCGTCGCTGGCGGAGATCGACGAGTTGGTGGGGCAGTCGGCGGCGGCGGGGATGGTGGTGGATCTGTCGGTGGAGGGGGAGTACCGGGCGTATGCGCCGGAGGTGGAGGCGACGGCGTACCGGGTGGTGCAGGAGGCGTTGACGAACGTCCACAAGCATGCGGCGGGTGCGAAGACGTATGTGCGGCTGGCGCATCGGGTGTCGGAGATCGCGATGCAGGTGGAGAACGAGCCGCCGTCGGGGGCGGGTTCGTCGGCGGGGTTGCCGTCGGGGGGCAACGGTCTGGTGGGGATGCGGGAGCGGGTGTCGGCGCTGGGGGGTGTGTTCGTGTCGGGGCCGACGGACGCGGGGGGTTTCCGGGTGTCGGCGGTGATTCCGGCGGCGTAGGTCTGTCGGTGTGCGGCGGGGGTCAGCCGGCGGTGAGGCGTTGGGGTGTGGTGCCGGAGATCAGGGTGGCGAGGGCGTGGTCGATGTCGGGGCCGAGGTACCAGTCGCCGGTGTGGTCGAGGGCGTAGACGCGGCCCTGTGCGTCGATGGCGAGGAGTGCCTGGGTGCCGGGTTCGGCGCCGAGGGGGCAGACCTGGGTGTCGAGGGCGCGGCCGAGGTCGCCGAGGGTGCGGGCGAGGTGCAGTCCGTGCAGGGGGTCGATGTGGAGCGGGGTGGGGGCGATCTGGCGGCCGGGTCCGGTGGGCCGGATGTGGAGTCCGCCGAATTCGGCCCAGGCCTCGACGGCGGCGGGGAAGACGGTGTGCCGGTGTCCTGCGGGGGAGGTGTGGTCGCGGAGGGTGTCGGCCCAGATCTCGGCCTGTTTGATGTCCCAGCGTCCGGGTTGCCATCCGGCGGCGCGCAGTGCGGCGTCGACGGGGACGGCGAATCTGGTGGTCGAGGTGCGGTCGGTGTGCATCTGCTCTTCGTTCGTCGAGGTCGTGTGGTGGTGCGGGGGGTGGTTCAGCCGTCGGTGGCGGCGGGGTCGACCGTGCGGACGCCGAAGTGGGCGGTGAGGGCGGTGCAGGCGCGGCAGGGGGCGGCGTAGCTGCCGTGGAGGGGGTCGCCGTCCTCGCGGATGCGGCGGGTGGTGAGTTTGGCGTGCTTGAGGGCTTTGCGGGCCTCGCCGTTGGTCATGGGTTTGCGGGCGGCTCTTTTGCTGCGGGCGGCGTCGGCGGTGGCGATGTGCCGGGAGATGAGGATGGTTTCGGCGCAGCGTCCGGTGAAGCGGTCGCGCTGGTCGCTGGTGAGGGTGTCGAGGAAGTCCTGGACGAGTGGGTGGAGTGCGGGGGGTGTGTCGCCGCGGGCGGCGGTGCCGGTGAGGGTGGCGCCGCGGACGGAGAGGGCGGCGGCGATGGTGGGGAGGATGCCGTCGCGGCGGTGCCGGAGGGTGGGCGCGGGGGTGGTGTCGGTGGCGCTCCAGCCGATGCGGGGGTCGCCTGAGCGGGGGTCGCCGGTTGGTCCGGTGTGCGTCCCCGTCTGCGTCGCGTTCATGATCGTCATCCCCTCCCGAGCATCCCCCCGGTGGTCACAGAGTGCCAAATCGCGTGGCGGCTGGGGAAGCTGGGGCGGGGCGACACGCCAGGGCGGGGGCGGGCTGTCACGGTGGGGTGACGTGGGGTCACGGAAGCGGAGGGGCTGGTGACCGGTGCCCGGTGACCGGTGGGGGTGTACCGCATAGGCTGTCGGCACCGCGATCCGGCGGTGTTCCGTGTGTGGGCGCCGGGGGTTCGTGGTGGTGAAGCAGTCGAGACAGACGTGACAGTCGAATACGTTCCGTGACGGCCCTGACGGTGGGGCGGGCGGGGCGTACAGAGTGCCGCAGGGGGCAACCGCCATGACGACAGGTCGGCTCGGGCAGACCGCCGCGCCGCCGAACGCGGCCTATGCCGGGCAGGTCGTGCACTTCCCGGATCCGGTGCGGGCGGCCCGTCACCCCAGAGGGGTGCGGGTGGACGAGCGTGGTTACCCCGACTTCTCGCCGTACGCGCGCGCGGCCGCGGAGATCGCGGATCCGCCGGAGGGTTTCGGCGTGGACGAGCTGCGGCTTACGGACTATGTGTCGGCGAACGCGGCGCTGGCGGCGACGGGTCACGAGTTGTGGGACACGGTGCCTGCGGTGGCGACGCCGCACGGCTGGACGTGGCATCACGTGGCGGGGACGCGGCGTCTTGAGCTGGTGCCGGTCGAGGTGAAGGCGTTGCTGCGGCATCACGGTGGTGTGGCGACGGCGGCGGTGGATCACGCGAAGCGGGGGACGCGGCCGTTGCAGGAGACGCGTCCGGCGCATTTCGGGTTGCCGAAGTCGGGTGTGGCGGTGACGGAGTCGCAGGTGCTGGGTGTCGAGGAGGATCTCGGGTACCGGTTGCCGGGTGCGTACCGGTCGTTCCTGAAGGCGGCGGGCGGGTGCGCGCCGGTGGGGACGGCGCTGGACGCGGAGCTGGGTCTGCTGGTGGACCAGCCGTTCTTCACGGTGCGGGACGAGGCCGCGGTCAACGACCTGGTGTATGTGAACAAGTGTCTGCGGGACCACCTGACGAAGGACTATCTGTGTGTCGCGTTCGTGCAGGGTGGTCTGCTGGCGGTGAAGGTGCGGGGCGAGCGGCAGGGGTCGGTGTGGTTCTGCGCGTACGACGATGTGCGGGACGTGGATCCGTCGTTGCCGCCGGCGGAGCGTGTGGAGCGGTTGCTGCTTCCGTGCGGTGAGGATTTCGACGTGTTCCTGTCGCGGCTCGCGGGGTCTCCTCCGGAGTTGGAGACGGTGGCGAATCTGATGGTGGACGGCGGGTTCGCGCGTGCCGTTCCGGTTTCTTCCGCGGGGGAGTGAGTCGTAGCGATGGTGACGTTCGCGCAGGCGCAGGAGCGTGCGGAGGAGTGGGTCAACGGGGACGTGCCCGCGTATCAGCACCGTGAGGTGCGGGTGCGGGAGTTCGGTCTCGGGTTCGTGGTGTGGGCGGAGGACCGTGCGGACGGTCCGCGTTCGGACGGCGGCGGGCAGCGGCTGGTGATCGCCCGGGACAGCGGTGAGGCCACGCTGTGGCCGGCGCTGCCGGTGGGTGAGGTGATCCGCCGGTACGAGGAGGAGTACGGCAGGGACGAGGCGGCGGCGGAGGAGCCGGCGCCCGAGCCTCCGGCGCGGGTGGACCTCAATCAGACGTCGTTCTTGCTGAGTCCTCCGGAGTGGTTGCAGGAGGCGGCGGACCGGCTGGGGATCCCGGACCGGCGCGGGGAGACGTCGGGGGGTGCCGCCGGGGTGGCCTCGGACGGGTCCGCGCCGGCGTCGGCGGGGTCCGGTGCCGGGCCGGCGTCGGGTGCGGTGCCGGGGCAGGCGGGTGCGCCCGACGCGAGCTGGGCGTCGTCGTCCACGGGTGCGGGCCGGGGCGCCGACGCGGAGTCCCCGGCGGGTTCCGGTGCCTCGGCGTCCGCCTCCGACGGCAGTGGTTCGGCGTGGCCGGCGGCCGGCGGCGGTGCGGACGAGGGCACGCCGTGGGCCGGTACGGACACCACGGGCGACGCGGGCGAGGACCGCTCGGTGCCGCTGCCGCAGACCGTGTACGCGCCGCAGGTGCGGGAGCCGGGCGAGGACGCTCCGGCGACGCCCGACGCGCAGACGGCGCTGATGTCGGGTGGCTCCCAGCTGCCGCCGACGGCGGTCGCGCCGGCGGTCCGGCCGGGGCAGCCGGCTCCGCCGCCTCCCACCCAGGCGGGGCCCCCTGGGACGCCGCCGCCTCCTAGCCAGGCGGGTGCCCCCGGCACCCCGGCGCCGGGTACGCCCGCGCCTCCGCAGGCTCCGGGCGCGCCGGACGCCGGTGACATCGCGGACGCCGCGACCAGCAAGGCGACCCCGCCGCCGAAGCGGGGGCAGGGTCCGACGACCCCGCCGCCTCCGGGCGCGCCGGGGACGCCGGGCGCGCGTCCCGGCGGTACGCCCGCGCCCGCTCCCGCGCAGGGTGGGAGCGGTTACGTGCCCACGCAGCTCGTGTCGTCGCTGGGACCGGAGGGGCCGGACGGCCCGGGCGGCGGGCAGACGCCTCCGCCGGGGGCGCCGACTCCGCCTCCGCCGGGTGCGCCCGGTACGCCTCCGGGCGGGGTGCATCACGCGGCGACGATGCTCGCCGATCCGAACAGCTCGGGCGCCGGGGTGCCTACGCCTCCGGGCCCGCCCGGTGCTCCGGGTCAGCCGGGTGCGCCTCAGCCTCCTGGTCCGCCCGGTGCCCCGGGGCAGCCCGGCCGGCCCGGCGCCCCGGGTGCTCCCGGCGCGCCCCAGCCGCCCGGTGCTCCCGGCACTCCCGGTCAGCCCGGGGCCTCCGGGGCGCCCCAGCCTCCCGGCCCGCCCGGTGCTCCGGGTGCCCCCGGTCAGCCCGGCGCGCCCCAGCCCCCCGGTGCTCCCGGCACTCCCGGCGCCCCGGGCAACGCCCCCGGCGCCCCGCCGGTGCACCACGCGGAGACCGTCCTGGCCGCGCCGCCCGTCGGCGGTCCGGGCGCGCCTCCGCCGCCGCCCGGTGCGCCCGGTACCCCGCCGATGGCGCCGCCCGGGGCGATGCCTCCCGGCGCCATGCCCCCGCCGGGTGCTCCCGCGCCGGGGCAGCCGCCGGCGTACGGCTATCCGCAGCAGCCGCCCGGTCAGCCGACCGTCGGCCCCGGCTACCAGGCCGTGCTGCGCTACCGCGCGCAGGACGGCTCCGAGCAGCAGCTGATCCGGCGTTCCGCGCCGGGCACCCCGCACCCGGAGTGGCAGATCTTCCACGAGCTGCGCGCGATGAACGTGCCGCCGAACCAGGTGCTGGAACTGCACACGGAGCTGGAGTCGTGCGAGCTTCCGGGCGCGTACTGCGCGCGGATGATCCGTGAGCAGTGGCCGCAGGCGCGCATCACGTCGATCGCGCCGTACGGCACGGACCACGCGAGCCGGCAGCAGGGCATGCAGCAGCTCCTGGCCCACCAGGGCGAGCTGCACCAGGTGGCGGACGGTCCCGCGCGTCCCGCCCCGGTGCGGGCGCCGATCCCGCCGGTGCAGCCGGCCCCGCCGATCCCGCCGGAGGCGATCGGGCAGGAGCTGGCGGCCGCGTTCGGGCCGGGCGTGTTCCGGTTCGAGCAGGCGGCGGTGTCCCGTCAGGGCGTGCCGCCGGTGGTGGCGCACACGCTGGTGACGGCGGGGCTGCCGACGGACATGGGGCCGTTCTTCTGGGCGCAGGCCCAGCCGGGCCGCCCGGTGCCGACGCTGGCGGAGCTGGCCGCGGAGCGGGGTGTGCAGCCGGCGCCGGACGCGGGCTCGTACCTGGTGATGGGCAGCGACTTCGGCAAGGCGGTCTGTGTGCAGTACGGCACGGCGAACATCGTCGCGGTGCCGGTGGAGGCCGGTCCGGGCGGTACGGCGGTGCCGCCGCAGTTCGTGAACACCGGGCTGCCGGAGTTCGCGCGCTGCCTGGCGCTGCTGGGCCGGATGTGGCGTCTGCGGTTCGGGCTGAACCAGGAGCAGGCGGGCCGCTGGACCGTCGACTTCCAGGCGCAGCTGGCCGCGCTGGACCCGGCGGCGCTGGGGTCGCCGGAGACGTGGTGGTCGGTGCTGCTGGAGCAGATGTGGGACGGGCTGCTGTGAGCCGCCGCCGCTGAAGGTGTGACCCGTGAGCCGGGCCCGGTCGTGACGACGACCGGGCCCGGCTTTCGTGTGTCCGCCCGTCGCGGGGCCCGGCGAGCGGAGTGTCGCGTTATGAACACGTCCTCGCCATCGATCAAGATGTGCGCGATTCATCCCTTTTTGTGCTCGGTCGTCGTGCTGGGCTTCATGTCCGTCGGTGGAAGGGGTTCCAGGGTGAGCAGCAGCACATCGGTGTCGTCGCAGGGGTTCGAGATCGTCCGCCGGGGGCGCGGGTACCGCCCGCTCCAGGTGATCGCGTACGTCGAGGCGCTGTCGGACGACCGGGACGCCGCCTGGGAGCGCGCGGCGCGGCTGACCGTCCTGGCGCGGGAGATGGAGGAGGAGCTCGAACGGCTGCGGGAGCGGGCGGCCGGGCTGCCGGAGCAGACGTACGAGTCGCTCGGCGACGGGCCGCGGCGGCTGTTCCTGCTGGCGCTGGAGGAGGCCGTGGCCGTACGGGAGTCGGCGCGGCAGCACGCGCGGGACCTGGAGGACCTGGCGCGCGACGACGCCGCCGAGGTGGAGGGGGCCGCGCGGGCGTACGCGGCCACGCTGCGCGGCGTCGCCGACGAGTACGCCCGGGAGCGGCTGGCCGCGGCGCGGGAGAAGGCCGACGAGATCCGTGTCGAGGCGCGGCTCGACGTGAAGGAGCGGCGCACCGAGGCGCTGGCGGAGGTGCGGCGGCTGCGGGAGCGCACCTCGGAGCTGCTCGCCGAGGAGGCCAGGGCGCAGGCGCAGCGGCTCGACGAGGTCGCCCGGGAGGAGGCGGCGCGGGCGGCGGAGCTGGACGCGCGGCAGACGGAGGCGGAGGAGCGCGCCGAGAAGGTGCTCGCGGAGGCGCGGCAGGCGTTCGCCGACGCGGAGGAGGCGGCCCGGCGCTGCGCGGACGAGGCGCGGGAGCGGGCGGCGGAGGTGCTGGCCGAGGCGCGGTCCCGGGTGGAGGGCGTAGAGCGGGAGACCGAGCGGGTGCTGCGGGAGCACGCCGACCGGCGGGAGGACGTGCAGATGCAGATGGACCACGTGTCCGCGAGCCTGAGCGCGCTGACCGGCCGCGCCGTGGAGTGACCCTTCCCGCGCGGCCGGCCGCTGTTGCCGCCGGTCGGTGTCCTCCGCCGGTCAGGGCCTTCTGCGGACGGCGCCGGCGAGGATCCAGCCCTCCACCGCCTCGTACTGGCGGCGCTGTTCCTCCGCCCGGGCGCGGCCGGAGACGACGGTGCCGAGCCAGCCGCAGAGGAAGCCGAACGGGATGGACAGCAGACCGGTGGTGGTGAGGGGGAAGAAGTTGAAGTCGGCGTCGGGGAAGGCGGCCACGGGGGAGCCGGAGACCAGGTTGGTGCCCGGCATCAGCACCAGCACGGAGACGGTTCCTCCGACGAGGGTGGCGAGCAGGCCGGTGCGCGTGTAGCGGCGCCAGAAGAGGCTGTAGACGAGGGCCGGGGCGATGGCCGAGGCGCCCAGGCAGAAGGACAGCGTGATCAGCGGGTGCAGGCTGTGGTGCTGCACCAGGGTGGCCAGCAGGATCGCGGGCACGCCGACGGCCGCGGCGGACAGGCGGGCCAGCAGCATCTCGCGGCGCGGCGTCATCTCCCGGACCCGGGCGGCGAACACGTCGTGCGCGAGGGAGTTGGCGCAGGCGAGGATCATCCCGGCGACGGAGGCGAGGACGGTCAGGAAGATCGCCGTGGTGACGGTGGTGAACAGGACGGTCTCCGCGGTGGACACCTCCGCTCCGAACACCGCGCGGGTGCCGAGCAGGTAGGCGGTGTTGCCCCGCGGGTCGGCCCCGGCGACGACGGCCCGCCCGAGCAGCGCGGTCGCGCCGAACCCGACGACCGTGATGACCAGGACGAACAGCGCCACGCCCGACACCGCCCAGGACATCGAGCGGCGTACCTGACGGGCGCTGTCCGCGGTGTACATGCGCATGGTGATGTGGGGGAGGCAGGCGCCGCCGAGGACCACCGTGAGATGCGAGCTGATCATGTCGATGCCGGGGCTCGCGCTGCCGGTGAACTGCAGTCCGGACGCGAGGAAGGCGTCGCCGGCGCCGCTGTTGGCGGCTGCCGCGTCGAAGAGGGCGCCCGGGTTCCAGTCGAAGCGGTGCAGCGTCAGCGCGGCGACCACCAGGCCGGAGCCGAGCAGCAGCACGATCTTCAGGATCTGGATGAGGGCGGTGCCCTTCATACCGCCGATCGCCGCGTAACCGATCATCAGCGCGCCCACGCCGACGATGCACCCGGTCTGCATCGACTCGCCGGAGAAGCCCAGGATGAATCCCATGAGCTGTCCGGTTCCGGCGAGTTGCACCAGCATCAGGGGCAGCAGAGAGGCGAGGGTGACGGCGCTGGCGGTGATCCGCACCGAGCGGCCGCCCGGCATGCGGCGGGTCAGCGCGTCGCCCATGGTGAACCGGCCCGCGTTGCGCAGGGGTTCGGCCAGCAGGAACATCAGCAGCATCAGCGACAGGGCGGTGCTGAGCGCGAGGACGACGCCGTCGTAGCCGAACAGGGCGATGACGCCGCTCGTGCCGAGGACGGTCGCGGCGGAGATGTAGTCACCGGCGATCGCGAGACCGTTGCGCATGGGGGAGAGGGAGCCGTAGCCGGTGTAGAACTCGTCGAGGTCGTCCCGGTCGGGGCCGGTCAGCACGCACAGCAGCAGGGTGACGGTGGCGACCGCGGAGAACCCCACCAGGGACATCGTTTCGGCGGTGTCGCCGAACAGCGGGCTCACCGGACCGCCTCCCGACGCGCGTCGACCACGGCCTGACGGCGGATCAGGCCGGCCAGCGGGTCCACGCGGCGGCGCGCGGTCGCCTCGTACAGGGCGACGGCGAGCCAGGTGACGGGCACCTGGCCCACGGCGAGCAGCAGGCCGGTGGGGACACCGGCGGTGGTGCCGGTCATGAGGGACGGCGCGAACGCGGACAGCACCAGGAAGAGCACGAAGTAGCCGAGCGCGGTGAGGGTGGCGGTCCGGCGCTGCCGGCGGTAGGCGCGGCGCAGCCGGCGCAGGTCGCTGTGGTGGCCCAGCGGGGCGTGCCGGGGGGCCCGGTGCGGCCGGGGCGGGGGCGGGGCGGGCGGCAGCCAGGGGTAGGTGTGGTGGGTGGGGGAGGCGGCGTACGGGACGCCCGCGCGGGGATCCGTGTACGGGCCATCGGCGTACGGGGGCGGGGGTCGGTGCGGGTCGGGCGGAGGGGGGAAGGGGTCGGCGGGCATCCCGTGCTCCTTGCGTGGCTCGGGTCCGTGCGGGGACCGCAGGGAGGGGGGTGGCGGAGCGGAGCCCGCACGTTACTCGCGCGTAGAGCGGAGCGCGACGGTTTGGCGCAACTCGCGCGCGAGGGAGCGCTCTCGGGGGTGGTACATGCCCTGAGCTGGGGTGTTACCCGGATTAACTCCGACTTTTGCGGTGTACGCGGGACATCGAGCTGTCCATCGGCGGACTCTCCGCTTGACCCTGACGCGGCGGCAGGGGGGACGCTGGGCGGCGCCGGACGGGCCGGGTCCGCGGATGCGGACAGGAGGAGGCCGGGGGAGCCGAAGGGAGGAGCGACCCCGAGACGGTCTCCGCCCCACGAGGGAGAGCCCTTAGGGGCACCTCCGTACTGCGGCTCGGGGAGGGTTCGTCCCGGCGGAGGACGAACCGGGGCCGCCCCCGTCCTTAACCTGGCTTTACGCCGCTGGGGGGTGGCGGAGCACAGCACCGGGGGTGGGGTTTTCCACAGCGGAAGACTGCGCTGAACACCAGCGCGCCGGACCCCCTCCCCCCGCCAGACTGAAGCACGAACCGCACACCACGCACCGGGCGGCCGCCGCAGGCCAGGACGGCCGCCGGGAGCACCGCTTTCTCTTGACGACCGACATAGGAGACATACCGTGACATCGGCTGTGACCATTCCCAGGCACGGGGGTACTGGAGGGACTACGGCCGTTGCCGCGCGGGCGCGGCAGGTCGTGAAGGCGTACGGGTCGGGGGAGACCCGTGTCGTCGCCCTCGACCACGTCGACGTGGACATCGCCCGCGGTCAGTTCACCGCGATCATGGGCCCCTCGGGGTCCGGCAAGTCCACGCTGATGCACTGCCTCGCCGGGCTCGACACCGTGACGAGCGGTCAGATCTACCTGGACGACACCGAGATCACCGGGCTGAAGGACAAGAAGCTGACCCGGCTGCGCCGCGACCGGATCGGCTTCATCTTCCAGGCGTTCAACCTGCTCCCGACGCTCAACGCGCTCGAGAACATCACGCTGCCCATGGACATCGCAGGCCGCAAGCCCGACAAGGCGTGGCTGGACCGGGTGGTGGAGACCGTCGGGCTCGCCGAGCGGCTCAAGCACCGGCCGACGCAGCTCTCCGGCGGCCAGCAGCAGCGGGTCGCCGTGGCGCGGGCGCTGGCCGCCCGGCCGGAGATCATCTTCGGTGACGAGCCGACCGGCAACCTCGACTCCCGCGCCGGCGCCGAGGTGCTCGGCTTCCTGCGCCGCTCGGTCGACGAGCTGGGCCAGACCATCGTCATGGTCACCCACGACCCCGTCGCCGCCTCCTACGCGGACCGCGTGCTGTACCTGGCCGACGGCCGCATCGTCGACGAGATGCACCAGCCCACCGCCGAGCAGGTCCTCGACCGCATGAAGGACTTCGACGCCCGGGGGCGCACGTCATGACCGTGCTGAAGACCTCGATGCGCAACTTCCTCGCGCACAAGGGACGCATGGCGCTGTCGGCGGTGGCGGTGCTGCTGTCGGTGGCGTTCGTCTGCGGGACGCTGGTGTTCACGGACACCATGGGCACCACATTCGACAAGCTGTTCGCGGCGACCGCCTCGGACGTCACGGTCAGCTCCAAGGACGCCGACGACGGCGGTGAGACGACCGCCGGCAACGGCAAGCCGCCGGTGATCCCGGCGGCCGTGGTCGACCAGGTGCGCGGCGCGCAGGGCGTGAAGTCGGCCGAAGGCACGGTGTTCTCCACCTCCGTGACCGTCGTCGACGGCGACAAGGACAACCTCTCGCCCACCAGCGGCGGCCCGACCATCGTCGGCAGCTGGAACGCCAACGACGCCCGCACCATGGAGATCACCGACGGTGCGGCCCCCGAGGGCGCGGACCAGATCATGGTCGACGCCGACACCGCCGACAAGCACGACCTGGCGCTCGGCGACGAGATCGGCGTGATCAGCGCCCTCGGCACCCACACCGCGAAGATCTCCGGCATCGCCGACTTCACCGTCACCAACCCCGGCGCCGCGATCTTCTTCCTGGACACGGCGACCGCCCAGCGGACCCTGGTCGGCGAGAGCGGCGTCTACACCAACGTCAACGTCACCGCCGCGGCCGGCGTCAGCGACGACCAGCTGAAGCGGAACGTCCTGACCGCGCTCGGCACCGACTACAAGGTGCAGACCGCCAAGGAGAGCGCGGACGCCAACAAGGAGAGCGTCGGCGACTTCATGGACGTCCTGAAGTACGCGATGCTCGGCTTCGCCGGGATCGCCTTCCTCGTCGGCATCTTCCTGATCATCAACACCTTCTCCATGCTGGTCGCCCAGCGCACCCGGGAGATCGGCCTGATGCGGGCCATCGGCTCCTCCCGCAAGCAGGTCAACCGGTCGGTGCTGATCGAAGCCCTGCTGCTCGGCCTCGTCGGTTCGGTCCTCGGCGTCGGCGCGGGCATCGGCCTCGCGGTCGGCCTGATGAAGCTGATGGGCGCCATCGGCATGGAGCTGTCCACGAGCGACCTCACCGTCGCCTGGACGACCCCGGCGCTGGGCCTGCTTCTCGGCGTGGTCGTCACCGTCCTCGCCGCCTACCTGCCCGCCCGCCGCGCCGGAAAGATCTCGCCGATGGCCGCGCTGCGCGACGCCGGCACCCCGGCCGACGCCAAGGCCGGCCGCATCCGGGGCCTGACCGGCCTGGTCCTCACCGGCGCCGGCGGCTACACCCTCTACCTGGCGGGCAGCGCGGACAAGGCCACCGAGGGCTCGCTCTGGCTGGGCCTGGGCGTGGTGCTCTCCCTCATCGGTTTCGTCGTCGTCGGCCCGGTGCTGGCGAGCGGCGTGGTCCGCGTCCTCGGCGCGGTCCTGCTGCGGGCCTTCGGCCCCGTGGGCCGCATGGCCGAGCGCAACGCCCTGCGCAACCCGCGCCGCACCGGTGCCACCGGCGCCGCGCTGATGATCGGGCTCGCTCTGGTGGCGTGCCTGTCCGTGGTGGGCTCCTCGATGGTCGCCTCGGCCACGGAGGAGCTCGACAAGGTCGTCGGCACGGACTTCATCGTCCAGGACGACAACGGCATGGACCTCACCCCGGAGGCCGTCGCCGCGATCAGGGCCACCGAGGGCCTGGACCGGGTCACCGAGTACAAGTGGACGCAGGCCGACTTCACCACGCCCGACGGGAAGACCAGCGACGACACCGCGATCACCGCGACCGACCCGACGTACGCCGTCGACATGCGCATGGAGACCGTCGAGGGGAAGCTCGCGGACGCCTTCCGGCCGGACTCCATGTCCGTCCACGAGGACTACGCGAAGGACCACGGCATCACCCTCGGCTCGACGGTCGACGTCGCCTTCGAGGGCGGCAGGACCGGCACCCTCACCGTGCGGGCCGTGACCAGCAGCGAGGGCGTCATCGACGCCGGCGCGATGTACACGTCGATCGACACCCTCGCCCGGTATGTGCCCGCGGACAAGATGCCGCTCACCATGATGGTGCTCGCCTCGGCGAAGGACGGCCAGAAGGACGCCGCGTACGCGGCCCTGAAGCAGTCCATGGACCGCTTCCCGCAGTTCGAGGTGCGCGACCAGACCGACTACAAGGAGGCTCTGAAGGACCAGATCGGGCAGCTGCTGAACATGATCTACGGCCTGCTGGCGCTGGCGATCGTCGTGGCGATCCTGGGCGTGGTGAACACGCTGGCCCTGTCGGTCGTGGAGCGCACCCGGGAGATCGGCCTGATGCGGGCCATCGGCCTCTCGCGCCGCCAGCTGCGCCGCATGATCCGCATGGAGTCGGTCGTCATCGCCCTCTTCGGCGCCCTCCTGGGCCTCGGACTGGGCCTCGGCTGGGGCGCGACCGCCCAGCAGCTCCTCGCCCTGGAGGGGCTGAAGGTCCTCGACATCCCGTGGCCCACCATCGCCGGGGTGTTCGTCGGATCGGCGTTCGTCGGCCTGTTCGCCGCGCTGGTCCCGGCGTTCCGGGCGGGCCGGATGAACGTCCTCAACGCCATCGCCACCGAGTAGCGGCCGGCAGGAGCAGCAGGAGTTCACCGCACACGGGGGTTGCGGGGAGACCGGTGCCGGAAGGTCCCACGGGGGGGCCTTCCGGCACCGGCGTGTGCGGCGGGGGGAGGCGCGTGGCCCGTCGTCGTCCACAGCTCCGGCGGCTGTCGGCGGGTCGACGTACCCTGGACACCCCCGGCCCGCGGCGCGCGTCGGGCCCGTCGTGTTGCACATCCCCGGAAGGGATTCCGCCCCGCATGAGCCTGCACGGTCTGCTCGACGCCGTCGTCAAGGACACCGCCCTCGCGGAAGCGGTCACGGCCGCCGCCGACGGCAACCGCATGCACGTCGACCTGGTCGGCCCGCCCGCGGCCCGTCCGTTCGCGGTCGCCGCCCTGGCCCGTGACGCCGGCCGCCCCGTGCTCGCCGTGACGGCCACGGGACGCGAGGCGGAGGACCTGGCGGCCGCCCTGCGCTCGCTGCTCCCGCCCCAGGGCGTCGTGGAGTACCCGTCCTGGGAGACGCTGCCGCACGAGCGGCTCAGCCCCCGCAGCGACACCGTCGGCCGCCGCCTCGCCGTGCTGCGGCGCCTGGCCCACCCCCGCCCCGACGACCCCGAGACCGGCCCCGTCTCCGTCGTCGTCGCCCCCGTGCGCTCCGTGCTCCAGCCGCAGGTCAAGGGCCTCGGCGACCTGGAGCCCGTCTCCTTGCGCACCGGGCAGAGCGCCGACCTGAACGACGTCGTCGACGCCCTCGCCGCCGCCGCGTACGCGCGCGTGGAGCTGGTGGAGAAGCGCGGCGAGTTCGCGGTGCGCGGCGGCATCCTCGACGTGTTCCCGCCCACCGAGGAGCACCCCCTGCGGGTGGAGTTCTGGGGCGACGACATCGAGGAGATCCGCTACTTCAAGGTCGCCGACCAGCGGTCCCTGGAGGTCGCCGAGCACGGACTGTGGGCGCCGCCCTGCCGTGAGCTGCTGCTCACCGACGAGGTGCGCGAGCGGGCGCGGGTGCTCGCCGAGGAGCACCCGGAGCTGGGCGAGCTGCTCGGGAAGATCGCCGAGGGCATCGCGGTGGAGGGCATGGAGTCCCTCGCCCCGGTCCTCGTCGACGACATGGAGCTGCTGCTGGACGTGCTGCCCAAGGGCGCCATGACCGTCGTCTGCGACCCGGAGCGGGTGCGCACGCGCGCCTCCGACCTGGTCGCCACCTCGCAGGAGTTCCTGCAGGCGTCCTGGGCGGCCACCGCCGGCGGGGGCGAGGCGCCCATCGACGTCGGCGCCGCCTCCCTGTGGTCCCTCGCCGACGTCCGGGACCGGGCCCGCGAGCTGGACATGCCGTGGTGGACGGTGTCGCCGTTCGCCGCCGACGAGGAACTCGACGCCGACACGCTCAAGCTGGGCCTGCACGCCCCCGAGAGCTACCGCGGCGACACCGCGCGGGCGCTCGCCGACACCAAGGGCTGGATCGCCGACGGCTGGCGCACCGCCTACGTCACCGAGGGCCACGGCCCGGCCGCCCGCACCGTGGAGGTGCTCGGCGGGGAGGGCATCGCCGCCCGCCTCGACAACGACCTGGGCGAGCTGACCCCGTCCGTCGTGCACGTGTCCTGCGGCTGCATCGACCACGGCTTCGTCGCCCCGGCGCTCAAGCTGGCCGTGCTCACCGAGACCGACCTCACCGGCCAGAAGGCGTCCGGCCGCGAGGGCGCCCGGATGCCCGCCCGGCGCCGCAAGACCATCGACCCGCTCACGCTGGAGGCGGGCGACTACATCGTCCACGAGCAGCACGGCGTCGGCCGGTACATCGAGATGGTGCAGCGCACCGTGCAGGGCGCCACCCGCGAGTACCTGGTCGTGGAGTACGCCCCGGCCAAGCGCGGTCAGCCCGGCGACCGTCTGTACATCCCCACCGACCAGCTCGAGCAGATCACCAAGTACGTCGGCGGCGAGGCGCCCACCCTGCACCGGCTCGGCGGTGCCGACTGGACCAAGACCAAGGCGCGCGCCAAGAAGGCCGTCAAGGAGATCGCCGCCGACCTGATCAAGCTGTACAGCGCGCGGATGGCGGCGCCGGGTCACGCCTTCGGCCAGGACACCCCCTGGCAGCGCGAGCTGGAGGACGCCTTCCCCTACGCGGAGACGCCCGACCAGCTCACCACCATCGCCGAGGTCAAGGAGGACATGGAGAAGTCGGTTCCCATGGACCGGCTGATCTGCGGCGACGTCGGTTACGGCAAGACCGAGATCGCGGTGCGGGCCGCGTTCAAGGCCGTGCAGGACGGCAAGCAGGTCGCGGTGCTGGTGCCGACGACGCTGCTGGTGCAGCAGCACTTCGGGACGTTCAGCGAGCGGTACGCGCAGTTCCCGGTGAACGTGCGGGCGCTGTCACGCTTCCAGACCGACACCGAGGCGAAGGCGGTCCTGGAGGGTCTGAAGGACGGCTCGGTGGACGTGGTGATCGGCACCCACCGGCTGTTCTCCTCCGAGACCAAGTTCAAGGACCTGGGCCTGGTCATCGTCGACGAGGAGCAGCGGTTCGGCGTCGAGCACAAGGAGCAGCTGAAGAAGCTCCGCGCCAACGTCGACGTGCTCACCATGTCCGCCACGCCCATCCCGCGGACCCTGGAGATGGCGGTCACCGGCATCCGCGAGATGTCGACGATCACCACCCCGCCCGAGGAGCGCCACCCGGTGCTCACCTTCGTCGGCCCCTACGACCAGCGGCAGATCGGCGCCGCCATCCGCCGTGAACTGCTGCGCGAGGGCCAGGTCTTCTACATCCACAACCGCGTCGAGTCCATCGACCGGGCGGCGGCCCGGCTCCGCGAGATCGTGCCCGAGGCGCGCATCGCGACCGCCCACGGCCAGATGTCGGAGCAGGCGCTGGAGCAGGTCGTCGTCGACTTCTGGGAGAAGAAGTTCGACGTGCTGGTGTCCACGACGATCGTCGAGTCCGGCATCGACATCTCCAACGCCAACACCCTGATCGTCGAGCGCGGCGACAACTTCGGCCTCTCCCAGCTGCACCAGCTGCGCGGACGCGTCGGCCGCGGCCGCGAGCGCGGGTACGCGTACTTCCTCTACCCGCCGGAGAAGCCGCTGACGGAGACCGCGCACGAGCGTCTCGCGACCATCGCGCAGCACACCGAGATGGGCGCGGGCATGTACGTGGCGATGAAGGACCTGGAGATCCGCGGCGCGGGCAACCTGCTCGGCGGCGAGCAGTCCGGGCACATCGCGGGCGTCGGCTTCGACCTGTACGTGCGGATGGTCGGCGAGGCCGTCGCCGACTACCGCCGCCAGCTGGAGACGGGCGAGGTGGAGGAGGAGGCGCCGCTCGAGGTGAAGATCGAGCTGCCGGTCGACGCGCACGTCCCGCACGACTACGCGCCCGGCGAGCGGCTGCGCCTCCAGGCCTACCGGGCCATCGCCTCCGCGAACAGCGAGGAGGACATCGCGGCCGTCCGCGAGGAGCTGGTCGACCGCTACGGCAAGCTGCCGGAGCCGGTGGAGAACCTGCTGCTGGTGGCGGGCCTGCGGATGCTCGCGCGGGCGTGCGCGGTCGGCGAGATCGTGCTGCAGGGCACGAACATCCGGTTCGCGCCGGTGGAGCTGCGTGAGTCGCAGGAGCTGCGGCTCAAGCGTCTCTACCCCGGCTCGGTGATCAAGCCGACGTCCCACCAGGTGCTGGTGCCGCGCCCGAAGACCGCGAAGGTCGGCGGCAAGCCGCTGGTCGGGCGGGACCTGCTCGGCTGGGTGGGGGAGTTCCTCACCTCGGTCCTGGGATCCTGACCCCGCCGTACGGACGGCAGGGCCGCCCGCGGTGCGCGCGAGGCGCATCGCGGACGGCCCTGAGATCTGCGTGAGGTCCTACGGCTGGTCGGGGCGGTCGCGCTCCATGCCGAGCCGGCGCTCCGCCTGCTGCTGACCGGAGTCGATCTGCTGCTCGTACTTGCCGCCGGTCCTCTCGTTCATCTTCTTCTCCGCGGCGTCGGAAGCCTTGTGCGCCGCCTTGTGTGCCGACTTGTTGCTCTTGAACTTGTCGAGGATGCCCATCCAGAGCTCCTTCCGAAGTGGCTCAAATCCGACCATACGCGCCGATCGCGTCGAGTGCCCAAGCGGGCGGGGAAAGGTCTGGACCACTCGCTCGTTACGGTGAGCTTCCGGATGGGCCGCTCCCGCCGGGGCAGGCTCGGAACAGAACAGCAGAACAGCAGAACGAGGGAGGGGCGCGGTGACGCGAGACCTGGGGTGGGGCAGCAGGATGCGGCGCGCGGGAGGAGCGGCGGCCGCCGTCGCGGTGGTCCTCCTCGCGGGATGCGAGTCCATACCCGACGTGGACGTCCCCGCGTCCGGCGGCAGCGGGGCCCCGGCCCCCGACGGACGCGCGGCGAGCCCGCTGGACAACCCGGACGGCACCCGCCCCGGCCTCGCCCCGGTCCGTGACGCGCAGGAGCGCGCCGAGGCCGCCGCGCTCATCGACAAGGTCGCCACCAAGGGCCGCGGCCCCAAGACCGGCTACGACCGCGACGAGTACGGCTACGCGTGGATGGACACCGCCGACGGCGTGCCCCTCGCACGGAACGGCTGCGACACGCGCAACGACATCCTCCAGCGGGACGGCCAGGAGCTGCGCTTCCGCTCCGGCTCCGACTGCGTCGTCGTCTCCCTCACCCTGGCCGACCCCTACACCGGCAAGACCATCGAGTGGCGCAAGCAGAAGGCCGCCGAGGTGCAGATCGACCACGTCGTGCCGCTCTCCTACAGCTGGCAGATGGGCGCCTCCCGCTGGTCCGAGGCCAAGCGCCGGCAACTGGCCAACGACCCGCTCAACCTGCTCCCCGTCGACGGAAGCGCCAACTCCGCCAAGAGCGACTCCGGCCCGGCGTCCTGGCTCCCGCCCAGCAAGGGCATCCGCTGCGCCTACGCCGTCCGCTTCGCCCAGGTCGCGGTGAAGTACGAGATGCCCGTGACGAAGGCGGACAAGGAGACCATGCGGGAGCAGTGCGGGGTCTGAACCCCGCCGTCCGCCGAGCCCCTGCCGTCCGCCGGAGGGCAGGGCAGAGGGGAGCAGGGGAAACAGGTTGTCGGGCGCCGTGCCCACGCCTACCGTGCCGTCCATGACGTACAAGATCACGAGTCTCGCCGAGCGGCCCGACCGAGCACGCGACGTGTGGGAGATGGCGGACAGCTGGCCGGAGTTCGTGATCGCGGACCTCGTGGGCTCCGCCTGCTTCCCGCGCATCGCCGCCGAGCTGCCCGCCTACGTGCTCTTCGCCGAGGACGAGCGCGGCGAGGTCGTGGCCACCGCCCACAGCGTGCCGTTCGCGCTGCACGCCCCGGGCCGCGGCAGCCTGCCCGCGAGCGGCTGGGACCAGGTGCTGGTCTGGGCCTTCGCCGACCTGCGCAACGGCGTGCGGCCCGACACCGTCAGCGCGATCGCGGTCACCGTCACCCCCGAGGCGCAGGGCCACGGGCTGTCCGCGCTGATGCTCACCGCGATGCGGGACAACGCCCGGGCGCACGGCTTCACCGAGGTCGTCGCCCCCGTACGCCCCAGCGCCAAGCACCTCGAACCGCGCACCCCGGTCGAGGAGTACGTCCGCCGGGTGCGCCCCGACGGGCTGCCGGAGGACCCGTGGATGCGCGTCCACGCCCGCGCCGGCGCCACCGTCGAGCGGGTGGCGCCGGCGTCCATGACCGTGTCGGCGTCCCTGGACCAGTGGCGCCACTGGACGGGTCTTCCCTTCGACACCTCAGGACCGGTCGAGGTCCCCCGGGCGCTGGCGCCGGTCCACTGCGACGTGGAGCGCGACCACGCCGTGTACGTCGAGCCCAACGTCTGGATGCGCCACCCGCTGTGACGGGTGGTCACCGCGAGGCGGCCGCGGTGACCGGATGCGGATGCGGTGACCGGGAGCGGCCGCGGTGACCGGGGGCGGCCGGAAGCGGCCGTGACGGCCGGGCGGCGCGCGGCGGCGGGAGCGAGGGTCAGAACTGGCCGTTGCCGAGGAGCTCGCCGTCGGCGTCGTAGACGGTGACGAGGCCGTTCTCGCTCTGCTTCCAGTCGGCGAAGGCGGAGGCGATGAGCTTGGCGGGGCCGCTGCCCTCGCCCATGAGCCCGCCGGTGAAGTCGGTGTAGACGTCGGCGGTGTCGAGGATGTCGTTCTGCTTGTCGGCGCCCTGCACCTTGGTGACGTGCGAGACGGCCTCCTTCTCCTGGGCCGTCCCGTTCTCCTTCACGAACGCCTTGAACTGCTCGGCCTGCGAGAGCTTCTTCTCGGCCTTCTCCGTCTCCTCGGTCTTCCCGGGGCCCTGACCCGAGTCCGCCCCCGCGTCCTTCGCGCCGCCGGGCTGCCGGTCGGCGGAGGCGGAGGTGCCCTTGTCGGTGGTGCCGGTGCCGTCGTCGCCGGCGTTGGCCGAGACGGCGCCGATGACGACGAGCCCCACGACGGCACCAAGCGCGATCTTGGTCTTCATACCCATGACGGTGTCCCCTCCCCAGGCGGCGGCCGCCCCGGTTCGATCGGCGGCCGCTCGTTTGCGGGGTCAATCAGAGCAGAGAGTGTGAACCGAGTCAACACGAGGGTTGCGCATGGATGGGTACACGTCCGTGAACGTGGGTTCCCTGGCGCCCTCGGTATGCTCGTCGCCACAAAGGGAGCAGCGGAGAGCGGGGCGGGTTCCGGGATGCAGGACGACGCGACTGAAGTGACCGCCGCGGGGATCGCCCGGCTGGCGGGGGTGGGCCGGGCCGCGGTCAGCAACTGGCGCCGTCGGCACGCCGATTTCCCCCGGCCGGTCGGCGGCAGCGAGACCAGTCCCGCGTTCGCCCTGGCCGAGGTCGAGGAGTGGCTGCGGCGCCATCGCAAGCTCGCCGAGGTCCCGCTCAAGGAGCGCGTCTGGCAGCAACTCGCCGGCCACCCGGACGGGCCGGTCACCGCGCTCGTGCACGCCGGATGCGCGCTGCTGCTGATCCACGACCGGCCGCCCGTCTGGCTCGACATCAGCTCCGGCAGCGACGAGCGGCTCGCCGCGCTGCTCCCGGACGCGCTGGACGAGGTGCTCACACCGCGCATGCCCGGGACGGCCCGTCCGGGCCGCACCGACCGCTCACGCGTGAACGGTCAGCACCCTGTGAACACCCCGCCCTCCACCTCGCCCGCGCCCCCGGCACCCCGAGCAACCCCGGCAACGCCGACCGCCCCGGCCACCCCCGCCCTCGACATCCCCACCGCCCCCCGCCTGCTCCCCTCCGTCCCCCTCCTGCGCGGCGTCGCCGAACTCGCCGCCGAGCGGGGCGCCCGCCCCACCTTCGAGTTCCTGCTCGGCCGGCACCTCGACGCCAACCCGCGCCAGTACACACTCTCCCCGCCCGACCTCGCCGGCCTCATGGCCGCCCTCGCCGGCACCCCCGCCACCGTCCTGGACCCCGCCTGCGGCACCGGCGCCCTGCTCCGCGCCGTCGCCGACCGCCCGGACCGCCGCCTCCTCGTCCAGGACGGCTCGCCGGAGCTCGCCGCCCTCACCGCACTACGCCTCGCCCTGCACACCCGCGCCCCCGTGCACGCCGCCGCCGGCGACACCCTGCGGGCCGACGCGTACCCGGAGCTGCGGGCCGACGCCGTGCTGTGCCACCCGCCGTTCAACGAGCGCAACTGGGGCCACGACGAACTCGCCTACGACCCGCGCTGGGAGTACGGCTTCCCCGCCCGCACCGAGTCCGAGCTGGCCTGGGTGCAGCACGCGCTCGCCCGGCTCAGGGACGGCGGCATCGCCGTGCTGCTGATGCCGCCCGCCGTGGCGTCCCGCCGCTCCGGCCGGAGGATCAGGGCAGACCTGCTGCGCCGGGGCGCGCTGCGCGCCGTCGTCGCGCTGCCCGCCGGGGCGGCGCCCCCGTACAGCGTGCCGCTGCACCTGTGGGTGCTCCGCCGGCCCGACCGGACGCCCGCGCAGCCGGAGGTGCTGCTCGTCGACGCCGGCCGGTTCTCCGCCGAGGGACGCGGCGGACCCGACTGGCCCGGGGTGCGGGAGACCGTGCTCGACGCCTGGGGCGCCTTCGACCGGGACGGCGGCGTCGAGGAACGGCCCGGCCTGGCCCGCTCGGTGCCGGTCATCGAACTCCTCGACGACGACGTCGACCTGACCCCCGCCCGCCGACTGCCGCCCCCGGCGGACACCGACGGCGCCGGCCGGCTCGCCGACGTACGGGCGCGGCTCGACGAGACGCTGCGGCTGACCGCCGAACTGGCGCCGCCGCCCGCGGAACCCGTGCCGTCCGCCGCGTCCGGGCGGCTGCCGCTGACCACCGTCGGTGAACTGGCGCGCGCGGGCGCGCTGGTGATGCGCACCGGCGGACACGGCGGCCGGGGGCGCGTGCCGGTGCTCACCGACCACGACGTGCTGGCCGGGACCGCCCCCTCCGGGACGCTCCCGGAGAGCGAGGAGGAGCCGGTGCTCACCGAGCCGGGCGACGTCGTGCTGCCCGTGCTCGGCGGCGGGGCCGTGGCCCGGGTCGTCGACGAGGCGACCGCGGGGGCCGTCCTCGGCCGCAACCTCGTGCTGCTGCGCCCCGACCCGGCGGCGCTCGACGCGTGGTTCCTCGCCGGGTTCCTGCGCGGCACCGCCAACCACCGCCAGGCCAGCAGCTACGCGTCCACCGCCACCCGGCTCGACGTCCGCCGCCTCCAGCTCCCGCGCCTCGCGCCGGACGAACAGCGGCGCTACGGCGAGCGGTTCCGCGCCCTGGACGCGTTCGAGCGGGCGCTCAGGGAGGCCGGACGCCTCGGCGAGCAACTGGTGCGCGGGATGTACGACGGCCTCACGGACGGGACGATCGTCCCGGACTAGCGTCCGCCCCCTGCTCCGGTACGGCAACGGTTCGGTACATCACGGGACCGGTTGTCGCCGTGGACCTATACGCTCGGACTCTCCACCGGAGTTCACACGTCGGCTACACCCGTCCAGGAGCAGCATGTACGGCCACGGCGCGCCGCCGCCCCCACCCAGCTCGGGCTCGGTCATCACGCAGCGCGTGCTGTACGCGGCCTCCGGGGTGTTGTGCTGCGGGATGCTGTCCGCCGTGCCGCTGTTCCGTATCGCGGTGCTGCGCGGGCGGGTCCTCGACTGGATAGCGGCCTGGGCGAGCATTCCGCTCTCCGTCACCGCCATGGTCGTGATGGGCGCCTTCGAGGAGACCGACTGGCGCACCGACGTGGCGCTCGCCTTCCTCCTCCTGCTCGGCGCCTGCTCCAGCGCCTACTACCTGATCGTCGACATCCGACTGCCCCGGCAACGCGGTGCGTACGGCGGCCCGTTGCCGCCCTCCCCGCACGCCACCACGGTCCACGCCCACGGTGGTCCCAGCCCTTACGGCTATCCGCAGCCGGCCTCGCCGTACATGCCCACCGCCCTGTCGCAGCCGCAGCCTCCGCACACCCCGTACCCCGGCCCCGTGCCGCCCTCCACCGCCCCGCCCACTCCGGTGCCCCCGCCGCAGGCGCAGCCGCCGCAGGGGCCCGGACCCGCCCGGATCGACCAGGTGCGCGCCGAGCTGGACGAGCTCAGCGACTACCTGCGCCGGCAGGACGGACAGCAGCGGCCGCAGGGTGACCACGAGGGCGGACGGTGAGCGCGGCGGCGGGACGCGTCGTCGCCGGCCGCTACGAACTGTCCACGCTCATCGGCCAGGGCGGCATGGGACAGGTCTGGACGGCCTACGACAAGCGGCTGGACCGGCGCGTGGCGGTGAAGCTGCTGCGCCCCGACAAGGTGGCCGGACACGAGGCCGACGAGCTGCGCCGCCGCTTCGTGCGCGAGTGCCGGGTGACCGCGCAGGTCGACCACCCCGGCCTGGTCACCGTGCACGACGCGGGCAGCGAGGGCGAGGAGCTCTTCCTCGTCATGCAGTTCGTCGACGGCGCCGACCTCGGCGACCACCTCGCCGAGCACGACCCGTACCCGTGGCAGTGGGCGGTCGCGGTCGCCGCGCAGCTGTGCGCGGTGCTCAGCGCCGTGCACGCGGTGCCGATCGTCCACCGCGACCTCAAGCCGCGGAACGTGATGGTGAAGCAGGACGGCACGGTCACCGTCCTCGACCTCGGCGTGGCCTCCGTGATGGACGCCGACACCACCCGCCTGACCCACACCGGCACCCCCATCGGCTCGCCCGCCTACATGGCGCCCGAACAGGCGATGGGCGGCGCGGTCGGCCCGTACACCGACCTGTACGCGCTCGGCGTGCTGATGCACGAACTGCTCAGCGGGGACGTGCCGTTCTCCGGCTCCACGGCGCTCGGGGTGCTGCACCGGCACCTGTACGAGCCGCCCGTGCCGGTGCGGCGGCTGCGCCCCGAGGTGCCGGAGGCGCTGGAGGCCCTGGTGCTGCGGCTGCTCGCCAAGGACCCGCAGCACCGCCCGGACTCCGCGCAGGAGGTGTACGAGCACCTGGCGCTGCTGCTGCCCTCCCGGGGCACGCCCACCGGCGCCCCGCTGGACCCCACCCGGCCCTTCCTGCGCCCGCACGCCCCCTGGCCGGACCGCGCCAGGACACCGGCGCCGCGGCCCGCGCCCGCCGCGCCGCCCGCGCCGACGGCGGAGAAGGCCGACGTGGCCGCCGCCGTGGACGAGGTGAAGCGGCTGCTCGGCGAGGGCCGCATCACCCAGGCCGTCGACATCCTCGGCTCGATCCTTCCGGTCGCCGCCGAACAGCACGGCGAGCACTCGCCGGTGGTGCGCACCCTGCGCAGGCAGTACGCCGCCACACTCCTCGACGACGGCCAGTACCGGCGGGCCCTGCCCGAGCTGCGCCGGCTCGCCGACGAGCGCGCCGCCGAGGCCGGCCAGGCCGACCCGCAGTCGCTGCGCCACCGCTACGAGGCCGCCCAGTGCCTGGAGCAGCTCGGCGACCCCGCGGCGGCCCTCGCCGAGTACCGGGCGCTGCTGCCGTACTACGAGAACCGGTACGTGGCCGCCGGGGACCCGCAGCAGGCGCACGACGTGCGGCGCCGCATCGGGCATCTGCTGCTCGCCCTCGGCGACCGGCCCGCCGCGCACGACACGCTGGTGCGGCTGCTGCACGACGTGGAGCGCGTCCAGGGGCCGGGGCACCCCCTCGCGGCGGACATCCGGCGCACCCTCCAGTGGCTGGGGCAGGTGCGCGGGTAACCGCGACCGGGTCCGCGCGGGGGAGACGGCGGGCGCGGCGGTGCCGGAAGTCGCCGTGAATCGTTGGTCGAATGGGTTGGCCAGAGCTTGGCCGATGCCTACCATCGATCACCGCAAGACTTTGTGCACCGCCGCACAAGCTCTCCTCAGGAGGTTTCCTTGCACCGCCGTCGTCGCACCGCGTTCCTCCTCACCGCCGCGATCGCCGCGGCCCCTCTGCTCACCGCCTGCGGCAACGACGCGCACCCCGGTGCGGCGGCCGTGGTCGGCGGGGAGCGGATCACCGTGTCGCAGCTGGAGAACCGCGTCGACGAGGTGCGCGCCGCCCAGCGGGAGGCCGTCCCGGACCAGGCGCAGTACCAGCAGGCCATCGCCCGCACCGGCGGTCTGACCCGCGACACCCTGCACAGCATGGTGCTGGACAAGGTGCTGGAGCGTGCCGCGCGCGACGCCGGGGTGACGGTCTCCGACCGCGAGGTGCAGCGCACGCGGGCCGAGTTCGAGGAGCAGGCCGGCGGCGCGAAGGCGCTGGAGGCCGCCTGGCTCCAGCAGTACGGCGTGCCGCCGCAGCGCCTCGACGAGAACCTCCGCCTCCAGGTGACGGCGCAGAAGCTCGCCCAGAAGCTCGGCACCGACACCAGCCGCCCCGAGTTCTGGAAGGCGCTGTCCGACGCGAGCAAGGAGCTCGACGTCGACCTCAACCCGCGCTACGGCGAGTGGGACGCGGAGAAGAGCAGCCGGGTCGACGCGAAGACGCCGTGGGTGAAGGACGTCACCGCCGTGGACGGGCCGCCGCTGGGGCTGTGACGTGGGCTAGTTTCGAAGGGTGAACGCAACCAGCCCCGCCCCCGGCCGTGTCGTCCTGCTCACCACCAGCCACCGGGTCGCGCCCGGACTGCTGTCCTGGCCCGCCTGGCAGGCGCTGCACGCCGCCGACCGGGTGCTGTGCGCGGACGGCGCCCATCCGCAGCTGCCGTACCTGCGGGAGGCGGGGATAGCCGTCGAGGAGGCCGCGCCCACCGCCGAGGAGGTCGTCGACGCCTGCGCCGGCGGCCGCACGGTGGTCGTCGTCGCGACCGGCGAGGGCGAGCCCGCGCTCACCGACGGACTGGCGCGGATGGCCGGCAGCGGCCGGGTCTCCATGCCCGAGCTGGAACTCCTCCCCGCCTCCTACGACCTGCCGGGCGCCCGCCTGCTCGACCTGGTCCAGGTCATGGACCGCATCCGCGCCGAGTGCCCCTGGTCGTCCCGGCAGACCCACGAGGGGCTCGCCAAGTACGGCATCGAGGAGGCGTACGAGCTCGTCGAGGCCATCGAGGACGGCGACCGTGACGAGCTGCGCGAGGAACTGGGGGACGTGCTGCTCCAGGTCGTCTTCCACGCGCGCATCGCCGAGGAGCACGCGGAGGAGCCGTTCTCGATCGACGACGTGGCGGGCGGGATCGTCGCCAAGCTCGTCCACCGGCATCCGCACGTCTTCGGGGAGGAGACGGCGCGGACGCCGGAGGAGGTCAAGGCGCACTGGATGCGGACGAAGGCGGAGGAGAAGCGGAGGGAGTCCGTCACGGACGGGGTGCCGGTGGGGCAGCCGGCGCTGGCGCTCGCCACGAAGCTGGCGGGGCGGGCCCGCTCGGCGGGCCTCTCCGTTCCTCTTCCCTCCGGGCAAGGGGTCGGTTACGAGCTGCTGGCGCTGGCCGCGCGGGCGGAGGCGGAGGGGGTGGACGCGGAGGCGTCGCTCCGGGCCGCGGCCCGGGTCTACCGCGAGGCGATCCGCGCGACGGAGAAGGAAACGGGAGCCTGACCTTCCCACCCCGGGGGCTCCGCCCCCGAACCCCCGACGCGCAGTTCCCCGCGCCCCCAAAGGGCCGCGGGGAACTGCGCGCCCAACCCCCACCCACCCGCACGGACGGCCGGACGCGAGCCACCCGCTCCCCAAAGGGGCGCGGGGAACTGCGCGCTCAACCCCCACCCACCCGCACGCACGCACGACGCGAGCCACCCCCTCTCCAGGGGCGCGGGGAACTGCGCGCTCAGCCCTCACGCACCCGCAGGGACGGCACGACGCGAGCCCCCCAAAAAAAGGGGCGCGGGGAACTGCGCGACCGAGCCCCACCCACCCGCACGGGCCCGCGCCCACAACCCCCCGCCCGTTAGGGTCGCCCCATGCGTGACCAGTCACCCCCCTCCACACCCCCCGACCTCTTCACCTGGGAGTTCGCCGCCAACCCCTACCCCGCCTACGCCTGGCTCCGCGAACACGCCCCCGTGCACAAGACCAAGCTCCCCAGCGGCGTCGACGCCTGGCTGGTCACCCGTTACGCCGACGCCCGTCAGACCCTCGCCGACAACCGCCTGTCGAAGAACCCCGCGCACCACGACGAGCCCGCGCACGCGAAGGGGAAGACCGGGATCCCGGGCGAGCGGCAGGCCGACCTCATGACGCACCTGCTGAACATCGACCCCCCGGACCACACCCGCCTGCGCCGTCTCGTCAGCAAGGCCTTCACCCCCCGCCGGGTGGCCGAGTTCGCACCCCGGGTGCAGGAACTCACCGACGACCTCATCGACCGCTTCACGCGCGGCAGCGACACCGCCGACCTCATCCACGACTTCGCCTTCCCCCTCCCCATCTACGCCATCTGCGACCTGCTCGGCGTCCCGCGCGAGGACCAGGACGACTTCCGGGACTGGGCGGGCATGATGATCCGTCACGGCGGCGGCCCGCGCGGCGGAGTGGCGCGGTCGGTGAAGAAGATGCGCGGCTATCTCGCCGAGCTGATCCACCGCAAGCGTCAGGCGCTGCCCGCGGAACCCGTCCCCGGCGAGGACCTCATCTCGGGTCTGATCCGCGCCTCCGACCACGGCGAGCACCTCACGGAGAACGAGGCCGCCGCGATGGCGTTCATCCTCCTCTTCGCCGGCTTCGAGACGACGGTCAACCTCATCGGCAACGGCACCTACGCGCTGCTCACGCACCCCGAGCAGCGCGAGCGTCTGCAGCGGGCGCTGGCCGAGGGGGACCGCGGGCTGCTGGAGACCGGGGTGGAGGAACTGCTGCGCTACGACGGCCCGGTGGAGCTGGCGACCTGGCGGTTCGCCACGGAGCCGGTCGTCATCGGCGGGCAGCGGATCGAGACCGGCGACCCGGTGCTCGTCGTGCTGGCCGCGGCCGACCGGGACCCGGAGCGGTTCGACGACCCGGACACCCTGGACCTGGGCCGCCGCGACAACCAGCACCTGGGGTACGGGCACGGCATCCACTACTGCCTGGGCGCCCCGCTCGCGCGCCTGGAGGGACAGACCGCGCTCGCGACGCTTCTGACGCGCCTTCCGGACCTCCGGCTCGCCGCCGATCCGGCCGAACTGCGCTGGCGCGGCGGCCTCATCATGCGGGGACTCCGTACACTTCCGGTGGAATTCTCCCGTCCGTGTTCAGGACAGACCTGACCTTCCTGCCCGTGCCCGGGGGCCGGTGTGCGGAAACCTGAGGCATGCTCAACTCTGTGATCTTCATGTGATCTGCACGGCATGAACTTGTGACAAGTGATCGACTGCCTATACGTTCACCCATCAAGTACGGCGCGCCGCACGGTTTTGCTCGCCCGTACCGGTCCTTGTTGCCGAGTGAAAGGCTTCCGCATGCTCTCCGGGAACGGCCGACACCGTCGCCCCCGCCAGGCTCCGGCTCTGCTCGTCGCCGCCGGGGTGACCGGATCCGCGATCGCGATCCCGCTCCTCGGGGCGGGCGCCGCCAGCGCGGCGGACGGTGAGACCTGGGACCGGGTCGCGGAGTGCGAGAGCGGCGGCTCCTGGAGCCAGAACACCGGCAACGGCTACTACGGCGGCCTGCAGTTGACCCAGGACGACTGGGAGAACTACGGCGGTCTGGAGTTCGCGCCGAGCGCCGACGCGGCCAGCCGCAACCAGCAGATCACCGTGGCCGAGAGAATCCTCGCCGACCAGGGCGTCGGCAAGTGGCGCGCCTGCGGCCTGCTCACGGGCCTGAACCAGGACACCGGGTCCCCGGACGTCGACCCGGGCGTGCCGTCCGGCGCGGAGCAGGACGACACCCGGACCGGCGGGACGAGCACCCCGTCCGGTTCGCCGGAATCCGGTGATTCGTCCGCTTCTCCCTCTCCGTCGGCCACGTCGGGTTCACCCGATGCGTCCGGCGAGGCGAAGAGCGACGCGGACGCGAGTGCGTCCCCGTCCGCCTCCACCACCCGCGAAAGCGACGAGTCGGACAAGTCGGGCCGGAGTACCGGCTCTTCGGCCGCCACCGAGTCGGAGGACGGCGGTTCGGGCCGCCATCGCGGCCCCAGTGCGCAGGAGGACGTGACCGCCGACGCCGGGACCCCGTCGTCCGGCCGGCACGCCTCGCCCTCCACGGACACGCCCGCGGGGATCGCCGACGACCGCTACACGGTCCAGGACGGCGACAGCCTGGCCTCCATCGCCGACTCCCTTGCCCTGACCGGCGGATGGACGGCGCTCTACGTCGAGAACCAGCAGGTCATCGGCGACGACCCGAACCTCATCCTGCCCGGCCAGCGGCTCCTGGTGGACAGCGAAACCGCCGAATAGCGGTCGGAAACGGGCGGCCGAAGGCACCTGCGGGCGGCGGCAGTTGACGAAGCGATAAGGGTTGAATGTCCATAATAAGGACTGTGAGAGATAGGTCTCAGAGGCCCTGATCATCTTTGATATTCCACCGATCGCGTGCTTACGGTCGTGACCGCTCGCCATCGCGGGCCCCGGCTGCCGCCACGCCGAATCCTGCCAGTGGCAGCACGGGAACAGTCGTCGCGTCATGCGCCGTAGGCAGGAGCGGGGGACCCAGGTAAGTGCCGCGACCGGACGGTTGACGTCCGGTACGGCTCGGGGTGAAGCCGCGTCCCGGGAGGGACGTGGCCGGGCAACTCAACCGGCCCGAACCCGACAGCTCACCTCGTAGGCGTCGGTGAGGGGATCCATCCATGCTGTTTTCCGGCAAGGGCAAGCACCGTCGTCCGTCCAAGGCCACTCGCGCCATCGCCATCGCCGGTGTCACCGGCGCCGCCGTCGCCGGCCCGCTGATGGCGTCCGGCACCGCCTCCGCGGCCACCGCGTCCGAGTGGGACGCCGTCGCCCAGTGCGAGTCCGGCGGCAACTGGTCCATCAACACCGGCAACGGCTACTACGGCGGCCTGCAGTTCTCCGCCTCCACCTGGGCCGGCTACGGCGGCACCCAGTACGCGGCCACCGCCGACCAGGCCACCAAGGCCCAGCAGATCGAGATCGCCGAGAAGGTCCTCGCGGGCCAGGGCAAGGGCGCCTGGCCGGTCTGCGGCACGGGCCTGTCCAACGCCTCCTACGACGGCGGCTCCGCCGAGGGCTCCTCCCAGGAGTCCGGCTCCACCGAGTCGCGTGAGAGCGGGCAGAAGGCCTCCCGTTCCGCCGAGCGTCCGGCCGCCCCGGCCGCGCCGAAGGCGGAGAAGAAGGCCGAGAAGAAGACCGTCACCACCCCGACCGGCAAGAAGGTCGAGAAGGGCGACGGCGAGTACAAGGTCGTCAAGGGCGACACCCTCAGCTCGATCGCCGAGGAGCACGACGTCAAGGGCGGCTGGGCGAAGCTGTTCGACCTGAACGACGACATCGTCGACGACGCCGACCTCATCTACCCGGGCCAGCAGCTGCACCTGAAGTAAGGGCAGACCGCCAGGTCCCTCCCGTCCCCACGGGCTCCGCCCCGGTGCGTTTCTTCCCCCGTACGCACCGGGGCGGGGTCATGTCCGGACGCATTCCGGTCACGGTTTGCCGAACCTGCTTTGTTCCGTTGAGAAACAAAGTACGCTCGGTTCCGTCCATGAGGCGGGCGGCGAGATGGCCGATCGCCCGGAGCCGGTTAGGCTCGGACCCGCAGGGCCCCCGCGGCCCCGCTCACCCGCGTCACATCCCAAGAAGGAGATGCTCGTGCCGTCCATCGACGTCGTCGTAGCCCGGGAAATCCTGGACTCCCGAGGCAACCCCACGGTCGAGGTCGAGGTCGGCCTCGACGACGGCAGCACGGGTCGTGCCGCCGTCCCGTCCGGCGCCTCCACCGGCGCCTTCGAGGCCGTCGAACTTCGTGACGGCGACGCCGGCCGTTACCTGGGCAAGGGCGTCGAGAAGGCCGTGCTGGCCGTCATCGAGCAGATCGGCCCGGAGCTCGTCGGCTACGACGCCACCGAGCAGCGCCTGATCGACCAGGCGATGTTCGACCTGGACGCCACCGACAACAAGGGCTCGCTCGGCGCCAACGCCATCCTCGGCGTCTCGCTCGCCGTCGCGCACGCCGCCTCCGAGGCCAGCGACCTGCCGCTGTTCCGCTACCTGGGCGGCCCGAACGCGCACCTGCTGCCGGTGCCGATGATGAACATCCTGAACGGCGGCTCGCACGCCGACTCCAACGTGGACATCCAGGAGTTCATGATCGCCCCGATCGGCGCGGAGTCCTTCTCCGAGGCGCTGCGCTGGGGCGCCGAGGTCTACCACACCCTCAAGAAGGTGCTGAAGGGCAAGGGCCTGGCCACCGGCCTCGGCGACGAGGGCGGCTTCGCCCCCAACCTCGGCTCCAACCGCGAGGCCCTCGACCTCATCCTCGAGGCGATCAAGGAAGCCGGTTACACCCCCGGCGAGCAGATCGCCCTGGCCCTCGACGTGGCCGCCTCCGAGTTCTACAAGGACGGCGTCTACACCTTCGAGGGCAAGGAGCGCACGGCCGCCGAGATGACCGAGTACTACGCGGAGCTCGTCGACGCGTACCCGCTCGTGTCCATCGAGGACCCGCTGTTCGAGGACGACTGGGACGGCTGGAAGACCATCACCGACAAGCTCGGCGACAAGGTCCAGCTCGTCGGCGACGACCTGTTCGTCACCAACCCCGAGCGCCTGGCCCGCGGCATCGAGGAGGGCGCCGCCAACGCCCTGCTGGTGAAGGTCAACCAGATCGGCTCGCTCACCGAGACCCTGGACGCCGTCGAGCTGGCCCAGCGCAACGGCTTCAAGTGCATGATGTCCCACCGCTCCGGCGAGACCGAGGACGTCACCATCGCCGACCTGGCCGTCGCCACCAACTGCGGCCAGATCAAGACCGGCGCCCCGGCCCGCTCCGAGCGCGTCGCCAAGTACAACCAGCTGCTGCGCATCGAGGAGATCCTCGACGACGCCGCGGTGTACGCCGGCCGCAGCGCGTTCCCCCGCTTCAAGGGCTGACCTCACTCCCGCAGGAAGCGTCGTACGTACGTCCCCGTACCCGGTCCCGTACCGTGTGCGGGGACGTACGCGTGCAGGGGACGAACGAGAGGCGGGAACATGGCGGTGAAGGACCGGGACCGTTTCTCCACCGCGACCAGGATCCGGCTGATCGGTGAGCAGACCGCGGCCCGGGTCTACCGCTCGCAGACCAAGCGGCAGGCCCGCCGCTCGCGGCTGACCGGCCGCGCGGCCCTGCTCGCCCTGGTCCTCTGCTCCCTGGTCGTGGCCCTCGCCTACCCGATGCGGCAGTACGTCTCCCAGCGCGCGGAGATCGCCGACCTCCAGAAGGAGCAGGACGAGACCCGCCGGCGGGTCGAACGGCTGCGCGACCTGAAGGCCCGCTGGCAGGACGACGCGTACGCCGAGCAGGAGATCCGCAGGCGCCTGCACTACGTCATGCCGGGGGAGACCGGCTACATCGTCGTCGACCCGGCCGGCGCCGGCACCACGCGCGGCGACCTCCGCGCCGCCGACCGCCCCTGGTACGCCAACGTCTGGGACGGCGTCGACAAGGCCGACGCCGCCGCCCAGTGATTCCGACGGAACACCGCAGAAAGACACGTATGGACACCCCTCCGCCCACGACCCCGCGTACCGAGCCCACCGACGCGGACGTCGAGGCCTTCAAGCAGCAGCTCGGCCGGCCCCCGCGCGGGCTGCGCGCCATCGCGCACCGCTGTCCCTGCGGGCAGCCGGACGTCGTGGAGACCGCGCCGCGGCTGCCCGACGGCACACCCTTCCCGACGCTGTACTACCTGACGTGCCCGCGGGCGAACTCCGCGATCGGCACGCTGGAGGCGAACGGCGTGATGAAGGAGATGACCGAGCGGCTGGCCGCCGACCCCGAGCTGGCGGCCGCCTACCGCGCGGCGCACGAGGACTACATCCGCCGCCGCGACGAGATCGAGGAGCTGAAGAACTTCCCCAGCGCCGGCGGCATGCCGGACCGGGTGAAGTGCCTCCACGTCCTCGTCGCGCACTCGCTGGCCGCCGGACCGGGCGTCAATCCGCTCGGCGACGAGGCGCTGGCGATGCTGCCGCAGTGGTGGGCCAAGGGCCCCTGCGTGACGTCCACGGCCGGGGAGGGCGCCCAGTGACCCGGGTCGCCGCGATCGACTGCGGTACGAACTCCATCCGCCTGCTGGTGGCCGACGCCGACCCGGAGACGGGTGAACTCACCGACCTGGACCGGCGCATGACGATCGTGCGGCTCGGCCAGGGCGTCGACCGCACCGGCCGGCTGGCCCCGGAGGCGCTGGAGCGCACCTTCGCCGCCTGCCGCGCGTACGCGGAGATCATCGAGAAGCACGGCGCCTCGGAGCACCTGCGCTTCGTCGCCACCTCGGCCTCCCGCGACGCCGAGAACCGCGACGACTTCGTGCGCGGGGTGGTGGACATCCTGGGCGTGGAACCCGAGGTGATCACCGGTGACCAGGAGGCGGAGTTCTCCTTCACCGGCGCCACCAAGGAGCTGACCGGCCGCGACGACCTGCACCGGCCGTTCCTGGTGGTGGACATCGGCGGCGGCTCCACCGAGTTCGTCGTCGGCGACGACCGTGTGCGCGCCGCCCGCTCCGTGGACGTGGGCTGCGTCAGGATGACCGAGCGCCACCTGGTGCGGGACGGGGCCGTGACGGACCCGCCCACGGGGGAGCAGATCGCGGCGATGCGCGCCGACATCGAGGCCGCCCTGGACCGGGCGGAGGAGGCGGTGCCGCTGCGCGAGGCGCGGACGCTGGTGGGCCTGGCGGGGTCCGTCACCACCGTGTCGGCCATCGCCCAGGACCTGCCCGAGTACGACTCGGCGGCCATCCACCACTCCCGCGTCTCCCGGGACCGGGTCCGGGAGATCACCGAGTGGCTGCTGCGCTCCACCCACGCCGAGCGGGCCGCCGTGCCGTCCATGCATCCGGGCCGGGTCGACGTGATCGGCGCGGGCGCCCTGGTACTGCTGGCGATCATGGAGCGCACGGGTGCCGAGGAGGTCGTGGTCTCCGAGCACGACATCCTCGACGGGATCGCCTGGTCCGTGGCCTAGGTCTCTTCTGTTACCGGCCAGTAGCACTCCGCTGAGCAGTCGGGATAGCGTTTGAGCGGCGCTCCCGGGGGGTCTTGGGACCCCTCGGGGCGGACCCCCACGGGAAAGTTCGTGAAGTTCTTCACAAGGAATTGGCCCCGGGAGGGCGAAGAAGTGGGTCCGATTGACCCGTTCGGGCGCTCAACACCCCTTTGAACACGTTCAGAAGAGGGAGACGGGGGGTCCGCGCACACCGCTCGAAATGACGTCCCGGCCTGCCTCACAGGCCGCCTCCGGTCGCAGAGAGGCAGCTCACGCGGCATTGACAACGCGTCAGGCGGGAGCCCGGTTCCCGATCCGGACTGTGATCTGGATCAAGAAGCGGGGGATGGTAGCACAGCCCCTGCCGGAGCTTGTGAAGGGGCGCACGAGGTACCCCCCTCGGGCGGGTGGATACTCGATGGCATGAGCACCACGGAGCGTCCCAGGATCCTCGTAGTAGGCGGTGGGTACGTAGGCCTGTACGCAGCTCGGCGCATCCAGAAGAAGATGCGTTACGGCGAGGCGACCGTCACCGTCGTCGACCCGCGGTCGTACATGACCTACCAGCCCTTCCTCCCCGAAGCCGCCGCCGGCAGCATCTCCCCGCGGCACGTCGTCGTCCCGTTGCGGCGCGTGCTTCCCAAGGCGGAGGTCCTCACCGGCCGGGTCACCACCATCGACCAGGACCGCAAGGTCGCCACGATCGCCCCGCTCGTGGGCGAGGCGTACGAGCTGCCCTTCGACTACCTGGTGATCGCGCTCGGCGCGGTCTCCCGCACCTTCCCGATCCCCGGCCTCGCCGAGCAGGGCATCGGCATGAAGGGCGTCGAGGAGGCCATCGGCCTGCGCAACCACGTCCTCGAGCAGCTCGACAAGGCCGACTCCACCACGGACGAGGAGATCCGGCGCAAGGCGCTCACCTTCGTCTTCGTGGGCGGCGGCTTCGCCGGCGCGGAGACCATCGGCGAGGTCGAGGACATGGCCCGGGACGCGGCCAAGTACTACAAGACGGTGTCCCGCGAGGACATGCGCTTCATCCTCGTCGACGCCGCCGACAAGATCCTCCCCGAGGTCGGCCCCAAGCTCGGCAAGTACGGCAAGGAGCACCTCGAGAGCCGCGGCGTCGAGGTCTACCTGTCCACCTCCATGGACTCCTGCGTCGACGGCCACGTGGTGCTGAAGAACGGCCTCGAGGTCGACTCCAACACCATCGTGTGGACCGCGGGCGTCAAGCCCAACCCGGCGCTGGCCCGCTTCGGCCTGCCGCTCGGCCCGCGCGGCCACGTCGACACCGCGCCGACCCTCCAGGTCAAGGGCACCGACTACATCTGGGCAGCGGGCGACAACGCCCAGGTCCCGGACCTCGTGGGCCGCAAGGCCGGCAACGAGAACGCCTGGTGCCCGCCGAACGCCCAGCACGCGCTGCGCCAGGCCAAGGTCCTCGGCGACAACGTGATCTCCGGCATGCGGGGCTTCCCGCAGAAGGAGTACAGCCACGCCAACAAGGGCGCGGTCGCGGGCCTCGGCGTCCACAAGGGCGTCGCGATGATCGTGATGGGCAAGTTCAAGATCAAGCTCAAGGGCCGGCTCGCCTGGTACATGCACCGTGGCTACCACGGCATGGCGATGCCCACCTGGAACCGCAAGATCCGGATCTTCGCCGACTGGACCCTCGGCATGTTCCTCAAGCGTGAGGTCGTGTCCCTGGGCGCGATCGAGTCCCCGCGCGAGGAGTTCTACGAGGCCGCCAAGCCGGCCCCGGCGCCCGCCGCCCAGCAGGAGCCGAAGAAGACCGAGGCCAAGGCCTCCTGACCCGGGGCCGCCCCCCAGGTCACCCGTAGGCCCACCCGAAGGGGCCGCCCGCCATCCGTGGTGCGGGCGGCCCCTTCGGCATGCCCGGGTGACTCCCCGCGGGTTGCGTTTCCGTGTTTTGCCCGAAGATGACGCGCGCCGGGGACTGTCACGGCCGCGCCCAGGTGTTTACGTGGTGACGACATTCCGGGATCCGGTCACGGAGGTGTACACCATGGCAGACGCCGCCTCGCGGCTGAAAGGCATTCTCGAGCAGTTGCTCGCCGCACCCCTTCCGGTGCGCATCCGCACCTGGGACGGCTCGGAGGCCGGCCCCCCGGAGGCCCCCGTCCTGGTCGTGCGCAACCGGCGCGCCCTGCGCCGCCTGCTGTTCAAGCCGGACGAACTCGGCCTGGCGCGCGCCTGGGTGGCCGGCGACCTGACGATCGAGGGCGACCTCTACACCGCGCTGGGCCTGCTCGCCGGGAGCATCTGGGAGCGCGACGAGGACGCCCGTACCCTCGCCCAGTCCCTGCGCGACCCGGAGTTCCGCTCGGCGGTGCGCCGGCTGTTCGCCATGGCGGGCCCGCCGCTGCCGCCCGCCCCGCCCCGCGAGGAGGTCCGCAGGCCCCGCCGAGGACTGCACACCAAGCGCAGCGACAAGCGCGCCATCAGCCACCACTACGACGTCGGCAACGACTTCTACGAGATCGTCCTCGGCCCGTCCATGGTGTACTCCTGCGCCTACTGGCCCGCCCCGCCCCCGGAGGGCACCCTCGAACAGGCCCAGCACGACAAGCTCGACCTGGTCGCCCGCAAGCTCGCCCTGCGCCCCGGGCAGCGGCTGCTGGACGTCGGCTGCGGCTGGGGCTCCATGGCGATCCACGCGGCCCGTGAGCACGGGGCGAACGTCGTCGGCATCACCCTCTCCCAGGAGCAGGCCGCCTACGCCCGCAAGCGGATCGCCGAGGAGGGGCTGACCGACCGCATCGAGATCCGCGTCCAGGACTACCGGGACGTCACGGACGGCCCCTACGACGCGATCTCCTCCATCGGCATGGCCGAACACGTCGGCTCCGAGCGCTACCTGGAGTACGCGACCGTTCTGCACCGGCTGCTGAAGCCGGGCGGCCGGCTGCTCAACCACCAGATCGCCCGCCGCCCGCAGCGCGACGAGGAGTCGTACCAGGTGGACGACTTCATCGACGCCTACGTCTTCCCCGACGGCGAGCTGGCCCCGCTCGGCACCACCGTCACCCTGCTGGAGCGCGCCGGGTTCGAGGTGCGCGACGTGGAGTCGATCCGCGAGCACTACGCCCTCACCCTGCGCCGCTGGGTGGCGAACCTGGAGGCCGAGTGGGCGCGTGCGGTCGCGCTCGCCGGTCCGGGGCGGACCCGCGTCTGGCAGCTCTACATGGCCGCCTCCGCGCTCGCCTTCGAGCGCAACCGCATCGGCGTCAACCAGGTCGTCGCCGTGCGCACGCCCGAGTCGGGGGCGTCGGGGCTGCCGCTGCGTGCCCGGGTGTGGGGCGCTCCCGGCCCGGCCTGATCCGCACCACGACGCGAAGGGCCGGGCCCCCGTACGGGAGGCCCGGCCCTCGGTGCGCCGCGTCGTGACGCGGTCACTCCGCCTTGATCGCGCTCAGCATGTTCAGCCGGGCGGCGTTGCGGGCCGGCCACAGGGCGGCCAGGACGCCCACCAGACCGGCCAGCACCACGAAGATCCCGATCCGGTCCCAGGGCAGGACCAGCGCGTACCCCGGGATCTCGTCGGCGACGGTCTCGCCGATCGCCCAGCCGAGGAACGTGCCGAGACCGATGCCGACCACCGCGCCGAACACCGAGATGACGACGGCCTCCAGCCGGACCATCCGCTTCACCCGGCGCCGGTCCAGACCGATCGCGCGCAGCATGCCGATCTCCTGCTGCCGTTCGAAGACGGACATCGCGAGGGTGTTGACGACGCCCAGCACGGCGATGATCAGAGCCATCGCCAGCAGGCCGTACATGACGTTCAGCAGGGTGTTGATGACGCCGCCGAACTCGTCGCGGATGTCCTGCCGGTCCATCACGGTGATCGCGGGGTTGTCACCGAGCGCGTCGACGAGGACCTTCTCGTTCGCGGCGGACTGGCCGCCGTCGACCTTCACGAAGATCTGCCGGATGTACGGCTTCGCCTCGTGCCCGCTCACCACGGCGCTGTCGATGAGGACGGGGGAGAGGAACTCGCTGTCCTTGTAGACGGCGCCGACCGTCAGCGTCGCCTTCTTCTCGTCGGCGAAGGTGAAGGGGATGCGGTCGCCGGGCTTCCAGCCCCTGCTCGCGGCCGTGGTCTCGGCGACCGCGATCCGCCCCTCGGCGAGCGTGCCGGCGTCGCCGCTGACGACGTCGATGTTCAGGACCCGCTCGATGTCGCCCGGGGTGACCGCGGAGGCGGAGACGTAGTCGTCGCCGGTCCGGAGGTAGGCGTCCTGCTGGGGGGAGACCGCCGAGACGCCCTCGGCCTTCTCCAGCGCGGTCAGCGCGGACCGGTCGAGGTCGCCCCCGTTGGCCATCGTGACCATGTAGTCGGCCTTGATGTTGTCCGTGGTCATCTTGTCGATGGCGGTGCCGACCGTGACGCCGAGCACCGACAGGCCGGTCACCAGCGTCAGACCGATCGCCAGCGCCGAGGCGGTGGCGCCGGTGCGGCGCGGGTTGCGGACCGCGTTCTGGCCGGCCAGCTTGCCGGCCACGCCGAAGGGTCCGACGAGCAGCGGACGGACGAGTGCGATCACGGGCCGGGACAGCAGCGGGATCAGGATGATCACGCCGATCAGAGCGAGGAACGCGCCCGCGCCGATGTACATCCGGCCGTCGTCGCCGCCGGTCGAGGCGCCTGCCACGATCCCCGCCGCGCCGAGGGCGGTGACGGCCCCGCCGATGGAGTTGCGCAGCACCAGCGACTTGGTGGTGGCCACCGCGTGGACGCTGTTCATCGCCGCCACCGGCGGGATCTTCGCGGCCCTGCGGCCGGGCAGCCAGGCGGCGAACACCGTGATCAGCACGCCGACCGCGAACGCCGCGATCACCGGAGTGGCGGACAGGACCAGCGGGCCGTCAGGCATCTTCATGTCGAACGCCGCCATGCCGGAGCGCAGTCCGACGGCCAGACCGACGCCCAGGGCGAAGCCGACGGCCGAGGCCACCAGACCCACCACCGCGGCCTCGGCGAGCACCGAGCGGGTGATCTGCCTGCGGGACGCGCCGACCGCGCGCATCAGGGCGACCTCCTTGGTGCGCTGGGCGACCAGCATCGTGAACGTGTTGGAGATCAGGAAGACGCCCACGAAGAGCGCGATGCCCGCGAAGCCGAGCAGGACCTGCTTGAGGTTGGCCATGCCCTGTTCGATCTGGTCGGCCTGCTCGTCCGCGAGCGCCTGGCCGGTCCGCGCCTCCGCCGTGTCCGGCAGCAGCGGCTCGACCGCGGCGAGGATCTCCGCGTCGTCCGCGCCGGGGGACGCGACGACGGTGACGTCCGCGAAGTAGCCCTGCTTCAGGTACTGCTTCTGGGCGACGGCGGTGTCGAAGAGGACGAGGCTGCCGCCGGCGTTGACGGCGCCGTCCTCGGTGGTGAACACACCGCTGAGGGTGTACTCCTTCACCGGGCCGTTGGTGGCGACGCGCACCCGGTCGCCGACCTCGTACTCGCCCTTGGCCGCGGAGTCCTCGTCCAACGCGATCTGGTCGTCCTTCACCGGGCCGGAGCCGTCGGTGAACGTGTACGCGGGGTCCTTGCCGTCCTCGCCGGGCGCGAAGTTCGAGCCCTTGTTGGACCATCCGACGCCGATCAGCTTCCCGTCGGGGTCGGCGACCCCGGCGAAGCCCTCGACGCGGCCGTACACCCCGGCGACGCCGTCCACGGCGGCGATCCGGTCGAGGTCCTCGCCGGACAGGCCGGGCGCCTCCTCGGGGTTGTCCGGGTCGGCGTACGAGGTGACGGCGACGGCGACGTCGTCGTAGCTCTTCGCCGACTGGTTGCGGAAGGCGTTGGAGAGGGTGTCCGCGAAGACCAGGGTGCCCGACACGAACGCCACGCCCAGCATCACGGCGAGCACGGTCATCAACAGCCTGGCCTTGTGCGCGAAGACGTTGCGCAAGGCGGTACGGAACATGGGTCTTCTCTGTCCAGACGGTACGGGGAAGGGGCGGGCGGGCGGCGGGCCCGGGGTCAGCTGGTGCGGCCCTTGGCGTCGAAACGCTTCATCCGGTCGAGCACCGAGTCGGCCGTCGGGCCGTGGAGCTCGTCGACGATGCGGCCGTCGGCGAGGAAGACCACCCGGTCCGCGTAGGCGGCGGCGACCGGGTCGTGGGTCACCATGACCACCGTCTGGCCCAGTTCGCGCACGGAGTTGCGCAGGAAGCCGAGCACCTCGGCGCCGGAGCGCGAGTCGAGGTTGCCGGTCGGCTCGTCGCCGAAGACGATGTCGGGCCGGGACGCCAGCGCGCGGGCCACCGCGACCCGCTGCTGCTGGCCGCCGGAGAGCTGGGCGGGCCGGTGGCTCAGCCGGTCGGACAAACCGACCATGCGGATCACGGTGTCCAGCCACTCCTTGTCGGGCTTGCGGCCCGCGATGTCCATCGGAAGCGTGATGTTCTCCAGGGCGTTGAGCGTCGGCAACAGGTTGAACGCCTGGAAGATGAAGCCGATCTTGTCCCGGCGCAGTCGCGTGAGCTGCTTGTCCTTCAGCGCGCCCAGCTCGGTGTCGCCGATGCGCACGGAGCCGGAGGAGAAGGTGTCGAGCCCGGCGACGCAGTGCATCAGTGTGGACTTGCCTGAGCCCGAGGGGCCCATGATCGCGGTGAACTCGGCCTGCCGGAAGTCGACGGAGACCCGGTCCAGCGCGACCACCCGGGTCTCGCCCTGCCCGTAGATCTTCGACAGCTCCGTGGCGCGCGCGGCCACGGTGGTGGTCCGGTCGGCGAGGGGGGCGGTGGTCACGGATGAGCTCCTGTCAGGACGGCGTGTTCGGGGACGTCACCATCCTTCCGTGGCTTCGCCGCCGCGTAGTCAGCCGCTGCTCCGGTTCCTGGGGGCGACTCGGGAGGGAGCGCGGGGCGCCGGGTCATACCTGGGGATGACGGGGGACCCCTACCCGGGTCGTCCCCGGAACGGGTGGGGCGCCCTGTCCCGGACGGTGAAATTCCGTCAATCCGCGTGCAGAGGGCCCCGTCGCACGCAAGGCTGGTGGCACGTGCTGACGGTGCGTTCCGGTGTCTGATGCTCCCTCAGGCGCCAATAAAATAAGACAAGATCGGTCCATCCCGCCGCAGGCGGGGGGAGGGTCACCGATAGGCTCGGAACCGCGAAGCGGGGCCCACGGCCTGCCCGGATGGTGGAATGCAGACACGGCGAGCTTAAACCTCGCTGCCCCTGAGCGGGCGTGCCGGTTCAAGTCCGGCTCCGGGCACCACCACGGCCGCGAGGCCCGGCCCCTCCGGGGAAGGCCGGCGTCCGCCACCGCCCGTCCGCGGCACCGGCACACGGACAGGGCCGTCCCGTCAGACCCGCACCAGGCCCGCCCGGAAGGCCAGGATGACGGCGTGGACGCGGTCCCGGGCGCCGATCTTCCCGAAGATCCGGCCGACGTGACTCTTCACCGTCGACTCGGCGAGATGGAGCCGCCGGGAGATCTCCGCGTTCGTCAGACCCTCGCCGATCGCGACGAGGATCATCCGCTCCCGCGCGGTGAGCGTGCCGATCCCCGCGTGCTCCTCCGCCGACAGCGGCACGGGGTCCGGGTGCCCCGCCGCGAGGCGGCGCAGGAGGCGCCGGGTGGCGCTGGGCGCGATCACCGCGTCGCCCGCGGCCACCGCCCGGATCCCGGACAGCAGGTCGCCCAGCTCGGCGTCCTTCGTGAGGAAGCCGCTCGCCCCGGCCTCGACGCCGGACAGGACGTACTCGTCGAGGTCGAACGTCGTCAGCAGCAGGACGCGCGGCGCCTCCTCGGATCCCTGGCGGTCCGTCACGATCCGGCGGGTGGCGGCGATGCCGTCGAGGTGCGGCATCCGCACGTCCATCAGCACCACGTCGGGGCGCAGTTCCCGCGCCAGCCGCACCGCCTCGCCGCCGTCGCCCGCCTCACCGGCCACCTCGATGTCCGGCTGCCCGGTGAGGAACATCGTCGTGCCCATCCGCTGGAGGGGCTGGTCGTCCGCGATCAGCACCCGGATGGTTCGGGGCGTGTCCGTCATGCCGTTCCCGGCCTCCCGTCCTCCGTTCCCGCGGAACCGGCCGCGGGCCCCCCGGTCCTCGTCGCCGGCGGGTACGTCCCCGAGCCGCCGGCGTCGCCGACGGGCAGGCGTGCCCGCACCCGCCAGCCCGTCGCCGTGGGCCGGGCCTCGAACGTGCCGCCGTACGCCTCGACGCGTTCGCGCATCCCCGGCAGGCCGTGGCCGCCGGGCTTCGGGGCGGCGGGCGCGGCGCCGGTGTCGGTGACGGTCACCGTGACGGCGTCCGTCCCGCGTTCGACGTCGACGCGGGCGCGGGGCGCGGGGCCCGCGTGCCGGAGCACGTTGGTGAGGGACTCCTGCACGACGCGGTAGACGGCGAGCTGCCGGCCGGTGTCGAGGGTGCGCAGATCGCCGGTGCGCCGCAGGACGACGTCGAGCCCGGCGTCCCGCAGTGCGTCGAGGAGGTCGGTCAGGTCGTCGAGCCGGGGCTGCGGGCTCAGGGGCGTGCCGTCGGCGCCGGCGTCCTCGCGCAGCACCCGCAGCACGTGCCGCACCTCCCGCACGGAGGTGCGGCTCACCTCGCCGATGGCGTCGAACGCGCGCACCGCCTCGTCCGGGGAGGTGCGGGCGACCACGCCGCCGCCGGTCGCGAGGGCCGTGATGACCGACAGGTTGTGGCCGATGACGTCGTGGATCTCCTGCGCGATGCGGGAGCGTTCGGCGACCGCCGCGGTACGGGCGATCTCGGCCTGCTCGGCGGCGAGGCGGGCGCGGTTGCCCCGTACGAGCAGACCGAGCAGGACCGCGGCGGCGCCCATGGCGGCGACCGCAAGGACGAGGAGGAGGCGCTCCCGCGGAGACGTCCCCTCGGCGTCGGGCGGGGCGGCCAGGGCGGTCACCGCCAGGACCGCGACGACCCCGGTCGCGGTCCCGGTCACGCACCGCCGGCCGTCCCGCAGGACGGCGCCGAACAGCGTCACCCACACGGCCAGGTACGTCCACGCGGCCGTCCCGCCCATGGCGAGGGCGCTCGCCGCGGAGACCAGGGTGCCGCCCGAGGCGGTCAGGAGGGCGGCGTACGGGAGGCGCCGGCGCAGGGCGACGGCGCCGTGCACGGCGGCGAGCACCGCCCAGCCCGGCGGACCGGACGGCGGGCTCGCGAGGAAGGACACGGCGGTGACGAGCAGGGCCAGGCCGAGGTCCCAGCCCCAGGGGTGGCGCCGGTCGAAGGCGCTCATCCCCTGGAGCGGATCGGTCACCGCGGCGTCCGCGACACGCATGGGCACTCGTCCGTCGCCTTCCGGGTCAGATGTCGCGGGTCTTCAGCAGCCACCACGAGACGCCGCCCAGCGCGGCGACCCAGGCGAGCAGGACGACGACCGCCGTGCCGACGCCGTACGGTCCGTCCGCGATCCCGGCGCCGCGCACGACGTCCATGGCGGCGAACGGCATCCAGTCGGTGAAGCCGGACACCCCGTCGGGCAGGAACGCCGGGAAGATCTGCGGGCCGAGCTGGAACACGCCGAAGTACAGCGTGATCGCGGCCGCGGCGTTGCGGACGAGCGAGCCGAGCACCAGCCCGAAGAGCGCGCCGAACGGCAGCAGGAGCGTTGCGGCGAGCACGCCCCAGAACATCCGGGTGTCGAACAGCGACATGCCCGCCGCGGAGGGGATCGCGCCGGTGATCCGGGTGAGCAGGTACAGCAGCACGGACATGACCGCGCCGAGTGCCGTGGTCACCCCGGTCAGGACGGCCGCCTTGGCGAGGAGCAGTCCGGTGCGCCGGGGCGCGGCCACGACGCTCGCCCGGATCGAGCCGCTGCTGTACTCGCCCGTCACGACGAGCACGCCCAGGACGATCAGGGTGAGCACCCCGAGCGGGTAGACGGCGGTGAAGCTGAACGGGATGTCGGCCGCGGCCCCGTCGCCGAGGGTCTGTCCCTCGATCAGGAGATAGGCGCTGAGACCGGCCACGAAGGCGAAGGACGCGGCGAGGGTGATCCGCAGCGACCGGACCGACCGGAGCTTGGTCCATTCGGAGAGCAGCAGCCCCTTGGCGGTGACGCGGGCGGTGCCGAGGTCCGGCGCGGGCGGGGTGGCGGCGGTCATCGGACGGACTCCAGGGGTGCGGAGGTGCGGGGTGCGGCGCCCCCGGGCGTGCCGTACTCGACGGCGTTGCGGGTGATCTGCATGAAGGCCTCCTCCAGCGTGATGCGCCGGGGGGAGAGTTCGTGGAGGGGGATGCGGTGGGCGCTCGCGATCTCACCGATCTCGCGGGCCGAGCGGCCCTGGACCTCCAGCGTCTCCGCGTCCAGGGAGGTCACGGTGGTGTCCGCGCCCTGGAGCACGGACGCGAGAGCGGAGGCGGCCGGGGTGACCACGCGTACCGACGCGGGGGCGACGGAGGCGATGACGTCGGAGACGGTGCCGGTGGCGAGCAGCCGCCCCTGGCCGATCACCACCAGGTCGTCGGCGATCAGGGACAGCTCGCTCATCAGGTGGGAGGAGAGGAACACGGTGCGCCCGCGGGCGGCGTACCCGGCGAGCAGCCGGCGCAGCCACAGCACACCGTCCGGGTCCAGGCCGTTGACCGGCTCGTCCAGGACGAGGACCTCCGGGTCGCCGAGCAGGGCGGCGGCGATGCCCAGCCGCTGCCCCATGCCCAGGGAGAAGCCGCCGGCCCGCTTGTGCGCGACCGGGCCCAGGCCGACCAGGTCGAGCACCTCCCGCACCCGGGACCCGGGGATGCCGTGGGTCTGAGCGAGGGCGAGCAGGTGCGCGTGGGCGGAGCGGCCCCGGTGCACGCCCTTGGCGTCGATGAGCAGGCCGACGTGGCGCAGCGGGTCGGGCAGGTCGGCGTACCGGCGCCCGCCGACGGTGATGGTGCCGGAGGTGGGGTGGTCGAGGCCCACCAGCATGCGCAGGGTGGTGGACTTCCCCGCGCCGTTGGGGCCGAGGAAGCCGGTGACGACGCCGGGCCGCACCGTGAAGGAGAGGTCCTCCACGGCGGTCCGTTCGCCGTACCGCTTGGTCAGGTGTTGAGCGACGATCATGTTTCACCACGTTAGGAACGGGTCCGTTTTCGGGCATCGGCCCGCGGTATCCGGCTCGCCGGCCCGTGGATACCGCGGGATTAGTCCCGCGGTGCCTGCCGGGACCCGGCTTCGGCGCCCGTGCGCGAACCGGGTCCGGTCACGGCGTGGACGAGGGGCAGGAACACCTCGTCGACGATCTCCTCGACGGCCTCGTCGGTCGCCGAGGACTGTGTGACCAGCACCTCGTTGGCCAGCAGGTCGAAGGCCACGTTCCGGACGCGGAGCGGGACGTCCGCCGTGGCGATCTCGCCCCGGTCGCGGGCGCGTTCGAGGACGGTCCGCATCCGGCTGCCGCGGCTCTCGGTGAGCCGGCTGCGCAGGTCGGCGAGCGTGGGCGCGTCGCGGTCGGCGCCGTCCAGTCGCGCGGCCAGCTGGATGGCGATGCGCGCGCGGGCGTCGTTGGCGGCGTGCATGAGGGCGACGACGTCCCCGCGCAGGGAGCCGGTGTCGGGGGCCGGCGCGTGGATGTCGGCGCCGAGCCGGGAGGCGGCCGCGGCGAGGGCCAGGTCGCGTTTGGCGGGCCAGCGGCGGTAGAGCACGGCCCGGCTGGTGCAGGCCCGCTCGGCGACCGCGTCGTAGGTCATCACCTCGTAGCCGGACTCCATCAGCTCGGCCCAGGCGGCGTCCAGCAGCGCCTTCTCCAGCTCCGCGCCGCGGCGGCGCCGCTTGGGCGCGTGCGGCGCCTCGCCTGCGGCCCCTTCCTCGTTAAGAGACATTGAGTTTCCTATTTCCTCGACGTACTCTCCCTTAGAAGATACACCGTGTCTCTTAAAGAGGTTCGAAGTGAGTACGAAAGCACCTGAAGCGGACGTGAGGAGTGAGGAGCTCACCTCAGAGGTGTGGCCGGTCGCCTGGACCGTCGTCGTCGGCGCGCTGGGCGTCCTGTTCGGAACGACCATCGTGGCCGTGGCGATCGAGCCGCTCGCCGGGATCCTGGACGTCCCCCTGGCGACGATCCAGTGGATCAGCACCGGCTACCTGCTGGCCCTCGCCGTCGTCATCCCGATCGTCCCGTGGGCGCAGCGGCGCCTCGGCGGCAGGCGCCTGTGGATCCTGGGCCTGCTCGTCTTCCTCGCGGCGTCCGTGCTGAGCGCCCTGGCGTGGGACGCCACCTCGCTGATCGCGTTCCGCGTGCTGCAGGGCGTGGGCGGCGGCATCCTCATGCCGATGATGTCCACGCTCGTGATGCATGCGGCGGGCGGCAAGGGCCTCGCGCGTGTCATGGCCGTCGTCGGCATCCCCGCCTCCCTGGGCCCGATCCTCGGCCCGGTGCTCGGCGGGATCGTGCTGGACCGGCTCGACTGGCGCTGGCTGTTCCTGGTCACCGTCCCCTTCGTCCTCGCCGGCATCGCCCTCGCGCTGAAGTACCTGCCCAAGGACGAGGAGACCCGCCCCGCGAAGCTCGACGTCACCGGGTTCGCCCTCATGTCCTCGGGCCTGGCGGCCGTGCTGTACGGACTGAGCGACGCCAGCAGGGACGGCGGGTTCCTGCACCCGGACGTGCTCGTCCCCGTGTCGGCGGGCCTGGCCGCGACCGGCGTCTTCACCTGGCGCGCCCTGCGCCGTAGGACGGACGCGCTCGTCGACCTGCGGCTGCTCCGCCACCTGCCGCTGTCGTCCTCGACGTTGCTGCTGTTCCTCTCGGGCGTGGCCCTCTACGGCGCCATGCTGCTGATCCCGCTGTACTTCCAGCAGCTGCGCGGGATGACGCCGCTCGTCGCGGGACTGCTGCTGATCCCGCAGGGCGTGGGCACCCTGCTCAGCCGGACCCCGGCGGCACGCCTGTCCGAGGCGATCGGGTCCCGGTGGGTCGTGGTCGCGGGCTTCGTGCTCGTCGTGATCGGCACGGTGCCGTTCCTCGGCGCCACGGCCCACACCGACCTCGTCCTCATCAGCGTGTTCCTGTTCGTCCGCGGTCTCGGTCTCGGCGCGGTGACCGTGACCCTCATGGCCCTCGCGTTCGAAGGGCTCGCCCGCGACGAGGTGCCGCACGCGAGCGTCATCAGCCGCATCGGCCAGCAGCTCGGCGGCTCCTTCGGCACGGCGGTCCTCGCGGTGACGCTCCAGGCCGCGATGACCACGGCGTCATCTCCCGCGCTCGGCTTCCGGCACGCGTTCTGGTGGGCCCTCGGCTTCACCCTCCTCGCGGTGCTCGTGTCCTTCGCGATCCCCCGGGGGAGCGGCAGGCGCGGGTGAAGCCCGGTGGCGGCCGAGCCGGCGGTCGAGCAGGGCGGGCCCGGCGCGGCAGCGACCGGCGCCCGTGCGGCCCGTTGACACCTCGGTGGGTGGGGTCGGAGACTCGCGGGCGGGCGTGGGCGAAGGGGGGCGACCGGTGCGTACCACCGTGGGGATCGTGGGGGCCGGTCCCGCCGGGCTGATGCTGGCGCGGCTGTTGCGGCTCGCGGGCATCGACTGCGTCGTCCTGGAGTGCCGCGACCGCGCCTACGTGGAGCGGAGACAGCGGGCCGGGGTGCTGGAGCAGGGCACCGCCGACGCGCTCAGGGCGGCCGGGGCGGGGGAGCGGCTGGACCGCGAGGGCCTGCCCCACGACGGCATCGAGCTGCGGTTCGGGCGGCGCCGCCACCGCGTCGACTTCCCGGACCTCACCGGCGGCCGCCGCGTCACCGTCTACGCTCAGACCGAGGTCTGCAAGGACCTCATCGCCCTCGCCGGGACCGACGGTCCCCCCGTGCTCTTCGAGGCGGAGGTGCTCGCCGTCGAGGACGTGGACACCGACGCCCCGCGGATCCGCTTCCGCCGCCACGGCCGCGAGGAGGCGCTGGAGTGCGCCTACGTGGCCGGCTGCGACGGCTTCCACGGGGTGTGCCGGGCCGCCGTCCCCGCCGCCGTCTCCCGCGTGCACGAGCGCAGCTACCCGTACGCCTGGCTGGGCGTCCTCGCCGACGTGCCGCCCTCCCACGACGAGCTGGTCTACGCCCGCCACGACCGCGGCTTCGCCCTGCTGTCCATGCGCTCCCCGACCGTGTCCCGCCTCTACCTCCAGGTGCCGGAGGACACCAAGGCCGAGGAGTGGACGGACGAGGAGATCTGGGACGAGCTGGCCCTCCGCCTGGAGACCGCCGACGACTGGAGACTGGAGCGCGGCCCCGTCACCCAGAAGTCGGTCACCCCGATGCGCTCCTACGTCCACGAGCCCATGCGGTACGGACGTCTCTTCCTCGCCGGTGACGCCGCCCACATCGTGCCCCCGACCGGAGCCAAGGGCCTCAACCTCGCCGTCGGGGACGTCGTGGTCCTCGCCCGGGCCCTGGAACACGAACGGCGCACCGGCTCCACCGAGCTCCTGGACGCCTACTCCGCGACCTGCCTGCGCCGCGTCTGGCAGGCCGAGCGGTTCTCTTACGACATGACCACGCTGCTGCACCGGGACCCCGGCGCCACCGCCTTCGACGACCGGCTGCAGCTCGCCCGTCTGGACCGGATCGCCACCAGCCGGTCCGCCGCCGCCGACCTCGCCGAGGGCTACACCGGACTCCCCCTCGGGTGATCACTGTCTCCGGCCGGTTCCGGGCAGGTACCGGCTCGGTACCGGTCCGTCACCTGCCGTGAAGGGAATCACCAGGACGCGTAGCGTGTTGCGCAGCACAACAAGGGAAAGATCCTCCCCAAGCATTAGGGTCATTCCTTTGCCTACCTATTACTCTTGAGCCAAGGCCGCACCGAGTGGCCATGGAGGAGTGAAATGAGGAGCAGTAACCCGGTCTTCTCGCGACGGGGGTTCGGCCGCGACAACGGCTACGCGGGCTTCAACACCGCGCCGCAGGCCGGGGGCCCCGCAGTCGCCACGCAGGCCAACCCGTACGCACAGCCGACGGGCAACCCGTACGCCCAGAACCCGTACGCGCAGCAGCAGCAGTACGGCGCGCCGCCGCAGGCCCCCGCCACGGCCGGCCGCATGACCATCGACGACGTCGTGATGCGCACGGGCACCACGCTCGGCGTGCTGATCGTCACCGCCGCGCTCGCCTGGGCGCTGCTGCCCGTCGACGACGCCAACATCGGCCGGTCCTACGGCATCGGCATCGGCTCCGCGCTGATCGCCATGGTCCTGGGCTTCGTACAGGCGTTCAAGCGCAAGGCGTCGCCCGCGCTGATCCTGACCTACGCCGCCTTCGAGGGCGTGTTCCTCGGCGTCATCTCCAGCGTCGTCGACAACCGCATCGCCGACGGCGCGGCCATGCAGGCCGTGCTCGGCACCATGGCGGTGTTCGCCGGTGTGCTGGTGGCCTACAAGGCCGGGTGGATCCGCGTCAACCGCCGCTTCTACGGCTTCGTGATGGCGGCCGCCCTCGGCTTCATCCTGCTGATGGCCGTGAACCTGCTGTTCGCGGTGATCGGCGGCGGTGACGGCCTCGGCTTCCGCAGCGGCGCCCTCGGCGTCCTCTTCGGCGTCGTCGGCATCATCCTCGGCGCCTGCTTCCTCGCCCTGGACTTCAAGCAGGTCGAGGACGGCATCGCCTACGGCGCCCCGCGCGAGGAGGCCTGGCTCGCCGCCTTCGGCCTCACGCTGACGCTGGTGTGGATCTACCTCGAGTTCCTGCGGCTCATCTCGATCCTCAACAGCGACTGACGCTTCGGCGTCCGCCGCACGGCATGACGAAGGGCCCCGGTTCCGACCGGGGCCCTTCGCCGTGTCTCGGGTCCGTTCCGGGGGACGGGCCGGGCGCCGGCTAGAGCAGCCTGCGCGCCGCCCTCCGCAGGTCGTACTCGTGCACGATCGCCTTGGCGTGGCCGTACGCCAGGTCGTACTCGTGCCTCAGCCAGCTGACCTTCTCCTCGAAGCGGACGAGCGCCGGGCCTTCTTCGACGGTGCGCAGCCAGTCGGAGATCTCACGACCGGTGCAGTGCGGGATGCGGGCGAGCATGTTGCGATGGGTCTCTGCGGAGAAGACTTGGGACATCGGCGCCTCCGGACGCTGGGATACAAGCCGGTCCTTCAGGTCACCGTGCCCGAGCGCCCGTCCGTTGGCAACAGTCCTGCCGCGCCGCGTACGCTCGCCGCGTGGTTGATACGACGCCCTTCACCCGTGCCGTGGATCATTTCGCCGACCGTCTGCGGGCCGCGCCGCAGAGCCGGCTACAGCGGGGAGCGGCGGCCGAGGCGCTCGCGCTGGCCAGGGAGTTGGCGCGGCGCACCCAGCATGTCGAGGAGCCGGGCACCGAGCCGCGCGAGATGCCGGACGCCGGCATGTTCGCCGCCGCCGACCAGATCACCGTCGCCGGACACGACTTCGCCCTCGTGCTGAAAAGCGACGAGGAAGTGGCCGAGGCCGCCCGGCTCGTGGAGGAGGCACGCGAGCGCGCGGGTGTGTGACCCCGCGAGGGGCGTGCGCCGGGCGGTGATGGGGCGCGGCGCCCCGCGCTACAGGGACGCGATGACGCGGTCCGCGAGGATGTAGACGCTGTCCTCGCCGCAGGAGAACGTCAGCGTGTACGCCCCGGAGATGCCGGAGCCGCCCAGCAGGAACGGCGTCTCGCCCGCCCGCAGCGCCTCGGCCAGGCGGTCCGCGGTCTCGCGGTGCCCCGGCGTCATGCAGAGCGTGGTGCCGTCGGCGAACACGTACACGTCCAGGGTGCCCAGCGGGCCCGGACGGACGTCGGTCAGCTCGGTGCGCGCGGCCGCCAGCTCCTCCAGCACCTCCACCGTGCGCTCGTGGTCGCTCACGACCGGCGAGGAGTGCGGAACGAAGTCCGGGTGCGAGGGGTGACGGCGGCGGGCCGCTGCCAGCTCGGGGGAGTCCCCGGCGTGCTCCTCGGTGTCGGCGCCGGGCTCGGAGACCGGCTCCAGGCCCGCGAAATCGGCCTGCCGGGGCAGGAACAGCTCGCTGTCGGGCAGACCCAGCAGGGACGGGCCCTCGGAGGCGTCACGCGCCTCCTGGGCGGCCCAGAACGCCCGTGCCTCGGCCAGCTCGCGCTCCCGCTCCTCGGCGAGCGCCTCCGCGACCGCGGCGCGTATCTCGTCCGGTCCCGCCGAGCGGGCGTGCGGGACCTCGGCACGGCCCGTGGCCCGGCTCCTGGCCAGCTCGGTGTGCAGCGCCGCGACCTGTCGACGCAGCACCAGCACACTGCGCAGGACGGCGACGCCCACGGCTCCGGTGGCGGCCGTGGTGATCAGCAGGGCGATCGGCATGGCGCTCACTGACGTACTCCCGGTTCACAGTCGACCCCCGACTTCCTACATCAGCTTGAAGGGCGGACTAACCATCTGTCAGTGCGTAACGTCACGAATCGGACAGTCCGGCGGGGTGTAGGCACCTGATGCGGCTTCCGTGACCTGCGCCGATACCCCTCCCGCGAGGCGTAGGTCACATCCTGGGGGAATTTGGATCACAGAACGGCCCGGCACCCCGGAGAACGGGGGTGCCGGGCCGGAATCTCACGCAGCGTGCCGCCCGGGTGACTCAGCGGCGTGACCGGTCTCAGCTCAGGCGCTCGATGACCATCGCCATGCCCTGGCCGCCGCCGACGCACATGGTCTCCAGACCGAACTGCTTGTCGTGGAACTGCAGGGAGTTGATGAGCGTGCCGGTGATGCGGGCGCCGGTCATGCCGAAGGGGTGGCCGACGGCGATGGCGCCGCCGTTGACGTTCAGCTTGTCCAGCGGGATGCCCAGGTCCTTGTAGGACGGGATCACCTGGGCGGCGAACGCCTCGTTGATCTCGAACAGGTCGATGTCGTCGACGGTCAGGCCGGCCCGCTGCAGGGCCTGCTTGCTCGCCTCGACCGGGCCGAGACCCATGATCTCCGGGGAGAGGCCCGAGACGCCGGTGGACACGATCCGGGCCAGCGGGGTCAGGCCCAGCTCGCGCGCCTTGGTGTCGCTCATGACGACCAGCGCGGCGGCGCCGTCGTTCAGCGGGCAGCAGTTGCCGGCGGTGACCAGGCCGTCGGGGCGGAAGACGGGCTTCAGGCCGGAGACGCCCTCCATGGTGACGCCGGCGCGCGGGCCGTCGTCCTTGCTGACGACCGTGCCGTCGGGCAGCGTCACCGGGGTGATCTCGCGCTCCCAGAAGCCGTTCTTGATGGCTTCCTCGGCGAGGTTCTGCGAGCGGACGCCGAACTCGTCCATCTCCTGACGGGTGACGCCCTTCCAGCGGGCGAGGTTCTCCGCGGTCTGGCCCATCGCGATGTACGGGTCGGGGACCAGGCCGTCCTCGCGCGGGTCGTGCCAGGTGGTGCCCTCCTGCTGGGCGACCTCGGCGGTGCGGGCCTCGGCCTCGGCGAACAGCGGGTTGCGGGTGTCCGGGAGGCTGTCGGAGTTGCCCTTCGCGAAGCGCGAGACCGTCTCGACGCCGGCCGAGATGAAGACGTCGCCCTCGCCGGCCTTGATCGCGTGCAGCGCCATGCGGGAGGTCTGCAGCGAGGAGGAGCAGTAGCGGGTGATGGTGCAGCCGGGGAGGTGGTCCATGCCCATCTGCACGGCGACGACCCGGCCGAGGTTGTTGCCCTGCTCGCCGCCGGGCAGGCCGCAGCCGAGCATCAGGTCGTCGATGTCCTTCGGGTCCAGCTCGGGGACCTTGGCGAGGGCCGCCTGGATGATCGTGGCGGTCAGGTCGTCCGGCCGCAGGTCCTTGAGCGAGCCCTTGAAGGCGCGGCCGATGGGGGAGCGGGCGGCGGAAACGATCACGGCTTCGGGCATCACGGCTCCAGAGTGAAGAGGGTGCGGCGGGGCGCTGGGCGGCGTCCGTTGGGAAGTTACCCGGCCGTATGACAGGGGTCACGGGTGTCGGGGTGTGAGATGGGCCGCAACTTTCTAAGCGCTTGCTTTTTTATGGCCCCGCTTCCAGCGACCGTGACGGAAGCGCCCCTTCAGGGGCGCGGGGAACTGCGCGCTCAGCCACGGAGGCCCCGCACCCGGCGTCGGAGGGGTGCCGCTGCGCCCACCCGTGCCGCCCTGGGGGTCCCCCCAGGCCATTAAGGCACTGGGGGAGGCACGACTGCCCGCAGCTGGGGCGGTACGCCCCTACAAGGGGCGCGGGGAACTGCGCGATCAGGCACAGACCACCCGCCCCCGGCGTTGCAAGGCGGCACGACTGCCCGCAGCTGGGGCGGTACGCCCCTTCAGGGGCGCGGGGAACTGCGCCCCCGGCCACATACCACCCGCCCCGGCGTCGCAGAAGCGCGAGGTGGGTCACGGCGACGGCTGCGTCGACGGCTCGGGCTCGGATTCCGTGACCCGCCGGCGCCGACGGCGCTTCAGGAGGGCCCAGGCGCCCCGAGGCCCCGTCGGCATCGCCGCCGTGACCTCCGTACCCGCCTCCGACGCCGCCTCCGCCGCCGCCCGCGCCACCGGCAGGAACCCCTCGCGGCGGGCGGCGTCCGGCCGGTCCTCCTCCGGCCACAGTCCCAGCGCCGCGCACACCGTCGGCAGCACCGCCATCGCCGCCGTCGCGTACCCCTCCGCCGAGGGGTGGTAGCTGTCCGGGCCGAACAGCTCCCGCGGGTTCGCCGCGAACTCCGGCCCCAGCAGGTCGCCCAGCGACACCGTGCGCCCGCCCTGCTCGACCACGCCGATCGTCTGCGCCGCCGCGAGCTGCCGCGAGGCCCGGCGGGCCATCCAGCGCAGCGGCTGCCGTACCGGCTCGATCGTGCCGAGATCCGGGCACGTGCCGACCACCACCTCCGCGCCGGCCGTCCGCAGCCGCCGCACCGCCGAGGCGAGGTGGCGCACGGACCGGGTGGCCGGCATCCGGTGCGTCACGTCGTTCGCGCCGACCATGATCACGCAGATGTCCGGCACCCGCGACGGGTCCGCCAGCGCCAGACTCACCTGCCGGTCGAGGTCGTCCGAGCGGGCCCCGGGCACCGCCACCGTGGACAGCCCCACCGGACGCTCCGCGATCGCCGCCACCCCGGAGGCGAGCAGCGCGCCCGGCGTCTGCCCGGCCCGGTGCACGCCCTGCCCGGCGGCCGTGGAGTCGCCCAGCATCGTCAGTCGCAGCGCCGGCTCACCCGGCACCGTGTAGGAGGCGCCGTACAGTCCGTCCGCGGTGGGCACGTGAGGTGACGTGCCGTTGCCCACACGGCGCCGGGCCAGCTGCGCCTCCGCCAGCAGCAGCCCCACGGCCGCCGCGCCCACCAGCCCGATCCCCCCGCCGCCGTACGCGGCGCCGGCCGCGATGCGCCGGGCCACTCGCGCCCTCGACATGCCCGTCATGCTCGCCGCCACCTCCTCGTAGCCGTACACCCAGGTCTTGCCCCGTACGGACGGTGGTCCAATCCCGACAGGGAGTGAACGACCCGGCCGGGTCCGGCTCCGGGGAGGGCCTAGGCTGGCATCACCACCACGACCACCTCTTTTGCAGCAGTCCGGAGACAACGGTGCAATTCCACGACTCGATGATCAGCCTCGTCGGCAACACCCCGCTGGTGCGGCTCAACAGCGTGACCAAGGGCATCAGGGCCACCGTCCTGGCCAAGGTGGAGTACTTCAACCCGGGCGGCTCCGTGAAGGACCGCATCGCCCTGCGCATGATCGAGGCGGCGGAGAAGAGCGGGGAGCTGAAGCCGGGCGGCACCATCGTCGAGCCGACCAGCGGCAACACCGGCGTCGGACTCGCCATCGTGGCCCAGCAGAAGGGCTACAAGTGCATCTTCGTCTGCCCGGACAAGGTCTCCACCGACAAGATCAACGTCCTGCGCGCGTACGGCGCCGAGGTCGTCGTCTGCCCGACTGCCGTGGCCCCCGAGCACCCCGACTCGTACTACAACGTCTCCGACCGGCTGGTCCGTGAGACGCCGGGCGCCTGGAAGCCGGACCAGTACTCCAACCCCAACAACCCCCTGTCGCACTACCACTCCACCGGCCCCGAGCTGTGGGAGCAGACCGAGGGGAAGATCACGCACTTCGTGGCGGGCGTCGGCACCGGCGGCACCATCTCCGGCACCGGCCGCTACCTCAAGGAGGCCAGCGACGGCCGCGTCAAGGTGATCGGCGCGGACCCCGAGGGCTCGGTGTACTCCGGCGGCTCCGGCCGTCCGTACCTGGTGGAGGGCGTCGGCGAGGACTTCTGGCCGACCGCCTACGACCGTGAGGTCGCGGACGAGATCGTCGCCGTCTCCGACAAGGATTCCTTCCAGATGACCCGCCGGCTCGCCAAGGAGGAGGGCCTGCTGGTCGGCGGCTCCTGCGGCATGGCGGTCGTGGCGGCGCTGGAGGTGGCCTCCCGGCTCGGCGAGGACGACGTCGTCGTCGTACTGCTCCCCGACAGCGGCCGCGGCTACCTCAGCAAGATCTTCAACGACGAGTGGATGGCCGACTACGGCTTCCTCGAGGACAACGGCCCGAGCGCCCGCGTCGCCGACGTGCTGGACGACAAGGAGGGCGGCCACATCCCGTCCCTCGTCCACATGCACCCCGACGAGACCGTCGGCCAGGCCATCGAGGTGCTGCGCGAGTACGGCGTCTCGCAGATGCCGGTCGTCAAGCCGGGCGCCGGTCACCCGGACGTGATGGCCGCCGAGGTCGTCGGCTCGGTCGTCGAGCGGGAGCTGCTGGACCACCTGTTCAGCAAGAGCGCTTCGCTCGACGACCCGCTGGAGAAGCACATGTCCGCGCCGCTGCCGCAGGTGGGCTCCGGTGAGCCGGTCGCGGACCTGATGGCGGTGCTGGGCAAGGCGGATGCGGCGATCGTGCTGGTCGAGGGCAAGCCGACCGGGGTGGTCAGTCGTCAGGACCTGCTGTCCTTCCTCGCCAAGACCGGCGCGTGAGGTAGCCGTCCGCGGCGGGACGGGTGACCGATCGCGCAGTTCCCCGCGCCCCTGAGGGGGGCGGTGCGGTGTGATGCCGTCTGCGGCGCGGTGGGGGCTTGGCGCGCAGTTCCCCGCGCCCCTGGGCGTGCTGCGGTGGACGCGCCCCGAAGGGGCGCGGGGAACTGCGCGAGCGACCCACGACGACCCGCGCCCGGGTCCCGGACCTCAGGAACGCGGTCCGTCCCGTGCGGGACTTCCCGCAAGTGGTACGAGCACGTCACGCCCGCGCAGCACCCGGTTAACACAGCTCCGGCACAGTGGTGGATGTCGGCGGGACGGGAGCGGCTCCCCGGACCGGCCGACGGCCACACGGCGTCGAAGGACCTCCGGAGCGGCTCCCGGACCTCCATGGACGCCTGTGAAACGCACTACGCCCGTGGCGCAGCGCGTGTTCGCGGGGACCGCCGTCGTCCCGCCCCCCGGCAACGGGGGTGCGGCGGTCCCCGCGCAAACTCTTTCCCCGGCGCGTGCGCCACGCACCCCCTGCGGCTCAGTCCTCCCAGGCGTCGTCGTCCCGTGCCGAGCGGCGGCCCCGGAACAGCGCCGGGTTGCCGCGCACGACCTGGACGACGTTCACGCCGACGATCCCCGCCCAGGCGACCAGCAGCCCCGGCAGGTCGGCCACGCCCCCGCCGATCGCGGACAGCGGCACCGCCAGCACCATCGACACGATCCCGAAGCCGAACCGCTCGCCCCAGGAGTCCGTGGCCTTCGGCGCCCGCGCGTCCCGGGCCGACGTCAGCCGGTGCTCGGCCAGTTGCCGGCGCACCCGGCGCTCCACGGCGCCGTCGATGCGCTGGTCGACCTTCTCCAGGAACGAGTCGATCAGGGCCGACTCGTAGTCCTCGCCCAGATCCCTGCGGGCCTGCAGGGAGGCGTGGAGTTCCTTCTTCAGCTCGGCGTCCCGCGCGTCCATTCCGGTCATGCCTCACAAGGTAGGGACGCGGGAGCCGGCGCGCACTGGGGGTAACCCCCGTTCCCGTGCTCGGGCGGGCCGCCGTCCCGCGGCCCCCGCGCGCCGGCCAGGGTCAGGCCTTGCACATCTTCTCGTCGGCCCGGGACTGCGGGACGTCGACCTTCTTCGGCGTCGCGACCGGCACCCCGGCCTTCGTGAAGTCGGGTCCGAGGGTCAAGGTCATCGGCGCGTCGCCGCCGGCCTCGGCGGTGGGCTTCATCGCGGCGGCGGGCAGGCCCATCAGGTCGGCCAGCTTGCGGGCCTGGTCCGCCTGGTCCGGGGCGTACACGAGCTGGGTGCGGGAGACCTTCGCGGGCGCGTTGCCCTGGTTCGCCGAACGGGACACCCCCTGGCTGTTCTGCAGCCAGGTGACCGTCTCCCCGGCCGCGCCCTGCGGGCCGCCGCCGTTGAGGACGTCGACGCGCACGGCGGACGCCTCGGCCCGCGCGCCCTTCAGCAGCGCGTCCTGCTTGTCCTTGGCCTTCTTCTTCTGCTTCTTCACCTCGGTGAACGACACGTCGTCCTGGAGCATCGAGAACACCTGTGGTGCCTTGGCCGGGTCCGGGACGACGGTGACGGGCCGCGGCTCGTCAGGGTTGTCGATCACCGGGAGCGTCATCAGCGTGATGTTCTTCAGGTCGATCTTGCCGAGTTCCTTGGCGAGGGTGAGCAGCTTGCCGGGGCTGCCGATGGCCTGGTCCACGGTGAGGGACTTGGTGGCCGCGTCGGCGACGTCCAGCATCTTCGTCGGGCTGCCGAGCGTGTCCTCCTTGAGGCGGCGCAGCATCGACGCGACGAACTTCTGCTGCATCCCGATCCGGTCCAGGTCGCTCTCGTTCTTCAGCCCGTGCCGGTTGCGCAGGAACGACAGCGCCTCCTCGCCCTGGATGGTGGTCTTCCCGGCCGGCAGGTCGAGCTTGGTGCCGCCCGAGGTGTCCTTCAGCGGCTCCTCCAGGCACACCTCGACGCCGCCGACCGCCGTGGACAGCGTCTTGACGGCGTTGAAGTCGAACATCATGAAGTGGTCCACGTCCAGGCCGGTGAGCTGCTCGACCGTGCGCATGGTGCAGCCGGGGTCGCGGCCCTCGACGCCGTAGGACTCGTTGAACTTGGTCCTGCCCTCCGAGCCGGGGATCGTCTTCGTCGAGCCGTCGGACTGCCGGGTCTCGCAGTCCGGTATCTCGGTCATCAGGTCCCGGGGGATGCTCACCACCGTCGCGTTGGACCGGTCCCCGGCGACGTGGAACAGCAGTGTGGTGTCGGCGTGCCCGGTCACGTTGTCCCGGTTGCCGTACGCCTCGTTGCCCTCGCCGGTGCGGACGTCGTTGCCGATGACGAGGATGTTGGCCGGGCCGTCCCCGAGGACGGTGGCGCTGCCGACGTCACCGATGTCGACGGTGTCGATGTTCCCGCCCAGGCGGTCCCACCAGTAGTACGCGAACGCCGAGCCGCCGACCAGCACCAGGCCCATCACACCCCCGGTCCACATCAGCGCCTTGCGGCGGCCGGACCTCTTCGGCTGCCTGCGCTTGCGGCGGTGCGCGTCGCGAGGGCCGTCGGGCGCGGTGTCGTCGTCCCCGTCACGCGGGCCGGGATCACGCTCCCGCGGGCCGGGATCCCGCTCCCGCGGGCCGCCGGGACGCGGGCCGGGCGCCTGCGGGGTGCGCTGGCGCGGCACCGAGGGCGCCGGGGGCGGTGCGCCGCCGTCCAGTCTCAGTTCGTAGTCACCGGTCCGCGGATTGAGCACCCACTGGTCGGCGGGATCGGCCCCTTCCGCCCGCCCACGACTCTGCGCGTCCACGCCCCCACCCACTCCTGCGCCCTGTGCCCCGTGGGGCACCTGAGTCCAAATTGCTTACATGTTCGACGACTTACGCTATCCGGCCGTTCCCGGCCGCGCGGACCTCGTGGCTAAATCGTCGAGATCCGGACGTGTCCGGGAAGAGGGCCCCGGATCCACGACATGGCGTGATCCGGGCGGGGTCCGGCGCCCGCCCGGCACGGTGCGGCGTTCGCCTGTATAACGGCATGCAGAAGTCACGACGGATGAATGGGCCGGGGACGGCCGAGGGGGAGTCAGGTCATGAGCGGCACCGAGAGCCCCGCGGCGCGTCTCCAGGCGCTCTTCGAGGGGCACCGGCTGACGCCGACCCAGCGGCGCATCGCCCACAGCATGGTGCGGCGCGCCGCCGACGTGCCGTTCCTGTCGAGCGTGGAGCTGGCCGAACTGGCCGGGGTGAGCCAGCCCTCCGTGACCCGCTTCGCGGTCGCCCTCGGTTTCGACGGCTACCCCGCGCTGCGCCGCCACCTGCGCGAGGTCGCGCCGGCCGAACCCGCCGCGGACACCGGCTCGCACAACGAGTACCAGCAGGCCGTCGAGGCGGAGATCGAGAACCTGCGCCATCTCGCGGAGGTACTGGCCGACCCCGGGCCCGTGCGGCGCGCGGGGCGGGTGCTCGCGGGGAGCCGGCCCCTGCCCGTGCTCGGCCTGCGGGCCGCCGCCGCCCAGGCGCACGGCTTCGCCTACTTCGCCGCCAAGGTGCACCCGGACGTACGGCTGCTCAACGAGGGCGGCACGATGCTGCTCGACCGGATCGACGCGGCCGTGCGGGCGGGGGCGTCGGCGCTGCTGTGCTTCGCGCTGCCGCGGCATCCGCGCGAGGTCCTCGACGCGCTCGTCCACGCCAAGGAGGCGGGGCTGACCGTCGTCACCGTCGCCGACTCGCCGTTCGCGCCCGTCGCCAAGGTGTCCGACCTGCTGCTGCCGGCCGCCGTCGGCACGGCGCTGGTGTTCGACACCGCGTGCGCGCCGATGCTGCTGGGGCGGGTGCTGCTCGAGGCGATGTGCGACGACCTGCCCGACGCGCAGGCGCGGCTGGAGGACTTCGACACCCGGGCCGCGGCGCGCGGGCTGTTCGTGGAGTGACCGGCGCGAGGGACGCGCGTCTTCTCAGACTCGTCTCAGCTTGCCCCGCTAGCGTCCGACGCACGGGACTTCCCTCGAAGGCGTTCCACAGGTAAGGGACTTCCCACAGATGGACTTCCTCAGGAATCGGAAGACGGGAGGCTGGACGTGACGCGCGGAGGACAGGGGCTGGCCCGGGTGGCCGTCGTCGTACGGGCCGGGGCCGCGCCACTGTGGTGGCTGGGAGTCGTCGCCGCGGGCGCCGGGGCGTTCGTGCCGGGCCTGACGGGGCTGCGGATCGGAGCGCTCGGCGGAGCCGCGCTGTTCCTCGTGGCCGCGGCCCTCGTGACGCTGACGCGGCGGGGCCGGTACCGCGCACTCGCCCGCGCGGCGGCCCGGGCGGGCCGGCACGACGTGCTGCAGGACCGTGCGGTCACCGCGCGCAACTGGCGCCGGGCGCACCGCTGGTGGCTGCTGCTCGCCTTCCTCGCGGCACTCGGCTCGGCCCTCGCGGCGCCCGCCGCGGCCGGAATGGTGCTCGCCGGGTGCGGGGTGGGGCTGTGGCTGAAGGCGGCGTGGATCGGCCGCCTGGAGCGGGCCGACGAGGTGCTGCTGTGGGTCCGCGTGGACTGGCTCCGCAAGGGCGCGGGCCGTCCCGCCGGCCGCGCCGTCAAGGCCTACCGCACCACGGGCATCGCCGCGGGCGACGCGGCCCCGGGCGGAGCCCGCCGCAGGCTGACGACGGCGGCCTGACGGCCCGGGCGCGTGGCGACCACGCGCCCGGGATGAACCCGCACCCCCACACGGCCGCACCGGCCCGACATCCGAACCCACGCCACGCGCGAAGGCGGCTCGCCCCGGGCCGACCGGCCCCGGCGCATGGGCGCGCCGGGCGCGTGCCGTATCCGCGCCCGGGCGGGCTCCCTGGTGCCTGCCGGACGCGGGGAGTCGGGGCGTGGGCGAGGGCCCGCTGCCCGGTCCGGTGGTGCCGGAGACGGCTTGGCGCGGCCGCGCCCGGCCGGAGGCCCTCCGCGCGCGCTGCCGGGCGCCCACCGGCCGCGCCGGACGCGTGAGCCGGGGCGCGGGTGGGCGCACGTGCGCCGTCCGGCCCCGGCCGAGGCGGCTCAGGCCAGGTCCGTCAGGGACTCCGTGTGGGCCGCGCCCGACTCCGTGACGATCTCCTCGATCGGCTGGGCCGGGCGGACCGTCGCGAAGGTGATCCCGCCCGACGGCGACTGCGCGTAGCCGAGGACGGCCGGGCGCGGGAGCGAGTTGTAGGCGTAGTGGTGCGCGAAGTAGTACGCGCCCGTGTCCAGCGCCGCCGCGTAATCGCCCTGCTCCAGCAGCGGCAGCTCCTGCCCCTGCGCCAGCAGGTCGCCCGCGAAGCAGGCGGGTCCCGCCACGTCCTGGACGACCGCCGGGCCCTCCTTGGGCAGCCCCTTCGCGTCGTACGCGGCGATCCGCAGCGGCCACGACTGCGGCGCGTACACCGTGCGCGTCGCGACCTGCACGCCCGCGTGGGTCACCGCGACCGGACGGCCGCCCGCGCTCTTGGCGTACTCCACGCGCGTGACCACCGTGCCGTGCTTGGCCAGCAGGGACCGGCCGAACTCGGTGACCAGCCCGTACCGCCCGTCGAACAGCCCCGGCACCGTCTCCTTCAGCAGCCGCGCGTACTCCGCGTACGTCGGGCCGGTCTCCTCGGAGGCGAAGTTCACCGGCAGTCCGCCGCCGATGTCGAGGGTGTCGACCTGCCGGCGTCCGGCCCGCCGGTTGATCTCCTCCGCCAGTTCGTACGTCTCCGCGACCCCGCGCGCCATCATCGTCAGGGCGATGCCCTGGGAGCCGGTGTGGGCGTGCAGCCGGGTCAGCCACGGACGGTCCAGGTATGCCTGGACCACCCACTCCCGCGCTCCCTCGTCCCGCAGCGCCACACCGAACTTCGACGTGGCCGTCGCGGTCGACAGCGCCTCGATGGAACCGCCTCCGACCTGTGGGTTCACCCGGATGCCCAGCGGCGACCGCACGTCCGTGCCGGCCACCAGCGCGTCGATGCGCTCCAGCTCCTGCGGGTTGTCCGCGTTGACGGCGATGCCCAGCCGCAGCGCCTCCCGCAGCTCGGCGGGCGTCTTCGCGGGGGAGTCCAGTACCGTGCGCCCCGGCTCCACGCCCGCGGCGCGCGCCAGCGCCAGCTCGCCCGGGCTGGCCACCTCCGCGCCGATGCCCTCCTCGCGCAGCAGCCGCAGCACCGGCACCAGCGGGCTCGCCTTCACCGCGAAGGCGTGCAGCACCGGAGTGCCCGGCGCGGTCACGGCCTCGAAGGCGGCCCGCAGGTCCGCCGCCGACTCACGGATGCCGGTGACGTCCAGCAGTCCCACGAGGGGCGCGTCGGTGTCGAGGAAGCCCTGCTCCACGGCCGCCCGCACCGCGGCGTCCCGGCGGGCCGCCCGCCCGGCGGCCCTCGGGTCGGCCCCGGCCGTCACGTCGCCCGTCCTGTCACGTATCTGCTCGTTCGCGCGCATGCATCCAGCCAAACATCCCCCGGACGGAGGTGCCGACGCACCCCCTGTATTGACTAGCTCTATTCAGCGGATGAGGATGTGAATATCTGCAGACGTCGTGTGGCCACCTGGAGGCACCCCATGTCAGGACCGCGTCCCGTCCGAGCACCGCGCGGCAGCGAGCTGAGCGCCCTGGGATGGCAGCAGGAGGCCGCCCTGCGGATGCTGCAGAACAACCTCGACCCGGAGGTCGCCGAGCACCCCGACAAGCTCGTCGTCTACGGCGGCACCGGCAAGGCGGCCCGCGACTGGCGCTCCTTCGACGCCATGGTCCGCACCCTCAGGACCCTCAAGCAGGACGAGACGATGCTCGTCCAGTCCGGCCGCCCCGTCGGCGTGATGCAGACCCACGAGTGGGCGCCGCGCGTCCTCCTCGCCAACTCCAACCTGGTCGGCGACTGGGCGAACTGGGAGGAGTTCCGCCGCCTCGAGCAGCTCGGCCTGACCATGTACGGGCAGATGACCGCCGGCTCCTGGATCTACATCGGCACCCAGGGCATCCTCCAGGGCACCTACGAGACCTTCGCCGCCGTCGCCGCCAAGCGCTTCGGCGGCTCCCTCGCCGGCACCATCACCCTCACCGCCGGACTCGGCGGCATGGGCGGCGCCCAGCCGCTCGCGGTCACCATGAACGACGGCGTCGTGATCTGCGTCGACTGCGACCCGCGCGCCATCGACCGCCGCATCGAGCACCGCTACCTCGACGTGAAGGCCGACTCCCTCGACCACGCGCTGCGGCTCGCCACCGAGGCCCGCGACGCCCGCCGCCCGCTGTCCGTCGGCGTCCTCGGCAACGCGGCCGAAGTCGTCCCCCAGCTCCTCGCCATGGGCGCGCCGATCGACATCGTCACCGACCAGACCTCCGCCCACGACCCCCTCGCCTACCTGCCCCTCGGCACCGCCTTCGAGGACATGGCCGACGCCGCCGCCAAGGACCCGGCCGGCTTCACCACCCGCGCCCGCGAGTCCATGGCCCGGCACGTCGAGGCGATGGTCGGCTTCCAGGACGCCGGCGCGGAGGTCTTCGACTACGGCAACTCCATCCGCGGCGAGGCCCAGCTCGCCGGCTACGACCGGGCGTTCGCCTTCCCCGGCTTCGTCCCCGCCTACATCCGCCCCCTGTTCTGCGAGGGCAAGGGCCCCTTCCGCTGGGCCGCCCTCTCCGGCGACCCCGCCGACATCGCGAGGACCGACCGCGCGATCCTCGACCTCTTCCCGGAGAACGAGTCCCTCGCCCGCTGGATCAAGATGGCCGGGGAGCGCGTCCATTTCCAGGGCCTGCCCGCCCGCATCTGCTGGCTCGGCTACGGCGAGCGCGACAAGGCCGGCGAGCGCTTCAACGACATGGTCGCGAGCGGCGAACTGTCCGCGCCGGTCGTCATCGGCCGCGACCACCTCGACTGCGGCTCCGTCGCCTCCCCCTACCGGGAGACCGAGGCGATGCTCGACGGCTCCGACGCCATCGCCGACTGGCCGCTGCTGAACGCCATGGTCAACGTGGCGTCCGGCGCCTCCTGGGTGTCGATCCACCACGGCGGCGGCGTCGGCATGGGGCGGTCCCTCCACGCGGGGCAGGTCACCGTGGCCGACGGCACCGCCCTGGCCGGCGAGAAGATCCGCCGCGTGCTGACGAACGACCCGGGCATGGGCGTCATCCGGCATGTGGACGCCGGGTACGACATCGCGGAGTCGGTGGCGGACGCGAAGGGTGTGCGGGTGCCCATGCGTGAGGGTGACCCCGCGTGAATCAGAACGGCACCTCTCCGGTGGGGGCAGTCGGGTCGTCGCCGACTGCGGGCTCGGCTGTGCCCACGCGTTCCGCCCCGCGGAACGACTGCCCACAGCCTGATTCGTTCCACGAGATGTGGCGGCAACTGCTGCCCGTCGGACGGAACTCGACGAGCGGCGGCTACCGCCGGTTCGCCTGGACCGGCGCCGACGCCGACTGCCGGGACTGGTTCCGCGAGCAGGCCCGCCGCCGCGGCCTCACCTACGAGGTGGACCGCAACGGCAACCAGTGGGCCTGGCTCGGAGACCCCGCCGAGGGGGACGCCGTGGTCACCGGATCGCACCTGGACTCGGTGCCCGACGGCGGCGCCTTCGACGGGCCCCTCGGCGTCGTCTCCGCCTTCGCCGCCCTCGACGAACTGCGCCGCCGGGGCGTCCGCCCGGCGAAGCCGCTCGGCATCGTCAACTTCGGCGACGAGGAGGGCGCCCGCTTCGGGCTCGCCTGCGTCGGCTCCCGGCTCACCGCGGGCGCGCTCACCGTCGACCAGGCGCACCGGCTCACCGACACCGACGGCGTCACCCTCCCGCAGGCCATGGAGACCGCCGGCCACGACCCGGACGCCATCGGCCCCGACCCCGTGCGCCTCGGCCGCATCGGCGCGTTCGTCGAGCTGCACGTCGAGCAGGGCCGGGCGCTGGACCTCACCGGCGACCGGGTCGGCGTCGCCTCCGCGATCTGGCCGCACGGCCGCTGGCGGTTCGACTTCCGCGGCGAGGCCAACCACGCCGGCACCACCCGGCTCGCCGACCGGCACGACCCGATGCTGCCGTACGCCGAGACCGTCCTCTCCGCGCGGCGGGAGGCCGAACGCGCGGGCGCGGTCGCCACGTTCGGCAAGATGGCCGTCGAGCCGAACGGCGTCAACGCCGTGCCCTCCCTCGTGCGCGGCTGGCTCGACTCCCGCGCCAGTGACCAGGAGCGACTGGACACGGTGGTCGGCGGGGTGGAGCGGGCCGCCCGCGCGTACGCCGCCGCCCACGGCGTCCAGCTCGACGTGGAGCGCGAGTCCTTCACCCCCGTCGTCGAGTTCGACCACGCCCTGCGCGACCGGCTGGCCCGCATCCTCGGCAAGGACGCTGGCCTGAAGGTGCCCGTCCTCGGCACCGGCGCGGGACACGACGCGGGAATCCTCGCCGGACGCGTCCCGACCGCCATGCTGTTCGTACGGAACCCCACCGGCGTCTCGCACTCCCCGGCCGAGTACGCCGCCGAGGACGACTGCGTGGCCGGGGTCCTCGCTCTCGCCGACGTACTGGAAGGACTGGCCGCACCGTGACCGCCACCTTGCGGACGTACTGGCTGGAACACGCCTGGCTCGGCACGCACGTCGAGCCCGGCGTCACCCTCGACGTGACCGACGGGCGCATCGCCGCCGTCCGCACCGGCACCCCCGCGCCCCCGCCCGGCGCCGAGATCCTGCGCGGACTGACCCTCCCCGGACTGGCGAACGCCCACAGCCACGCCTTCCACCGCGCCCTGCGCTCCACCGTCCAGGTCGGCTCCGGCACCTTCTGGACCTGGCGCGAGGTCATGTACGCCACCGCCGACCGGCTCACCCCGGACCGCTACCACGCCCTCGCCCGCGCCGTGTACGCCGAGATGGCGCTGGCCGGGATCACCACCGTCGGCGAGTTCCACTACGTGCACCACGCGCCCGGCGGCACGCCCTACGCCGACCCCAACGCCATGGGAGAGGCGCTTCTCGCGGCCGCCGCCGAGGCCGGCATCCGGATCACCCTCCTCGACGCCGCCTACCTCTCCTCCGGCTTCGGCCGGCCGCCCACCGCGCACCAGCTCCGCTTCTCCGACGGCGACGCGGAGTCCTGGGCCGCACGCTCTTCACTTCTCAAGGACCGGGACCACGCGCGGATCGGCGCGGCCGTGCACTCCGTGCGGGCCGTGCCCGCGGAGCAGTTGTCGACGGTGGCGCGCTGGGCCGAGGAACGGAGGGCCCCGCTGCACGTGCACCTGTCCGAGCAGACCGCCGAGAACGACGCCTGCCGGGAGGCACACGGCTGCACCCCCGCCCAACTGCTCGCCCTGCACGGCGTGCTCGGGCCGCGCACCACCGGCGTGCACAACACCCACCTCACCGCCGAGGACGTCTCGCTGATCGGCGGCAGCGGCACCGGCACCTGCATGTGCCCCACCACCGAACGCGACCTCGCCGACGGCATCGGACCCGCCGCGGCCCTCCAGAACGAGGGCTCCCCGCTCTCCCTCGGCTCCGACAGCCACGCCGTCGTCGACCTGTTCGAGGAGGCGCGCGCGATGGAGCTGAACGAGCGGCTGCGCACCCGCACCCGCGGTCACTGGACGGCCGCGGCCCTGCTGCGCGCGGCCACCGTCGACGGGCACGCGGCGCTCGGCTGGGACGACACCGGCGTCATCGAGGCCGGGGCGCGCGCCGACCTCACCACCGTCGCGCTGGACTCGGTCAGGACGGTGGGACCGCTGCCCAGGCTGGGCGCCGAGACGGCCGTATTCGCCGCGACGGCCGCCGACGTCCGGCACACGGTCGTGGCAGGCCGGCACGTGGTGCGCGACGGGGCGCACACGCTGGTCCCCGACGTGCCCGGAGCCCTCGCGCGGGCGATCCGGGAATTGCGCGCCTGACGACCCATGAGCACGCGACCCATGAGGACACCATGAGTGCCACCGTCATCACGAACATCGCCACGCTGGTCACCAACGACCCCTCCCTCCGCGACACGGACCCCCTCGGCCTGGTCCGGGACGCGGCCGTCGTCATCGAGGGCGACCGCGTCGTGTGGACCGGTGAATCAAGCAAAGCACCCGCCACCGACAACCGGGTCGACGCGGGAGGCCGCGCGGTCCTGCCGGGATTCGTCGACTCCCACTCCCACCTGGTGTTCGCCGGGGACCGCACGGAGGAGTTCAACGCCCGTATGTCGGGCCGCCCGTACAGCGCGGGCGGCATCCGCACCACGGTCGCCGCCACGCGCGCCGCGGGCGACGCGGAACTGGAGGCGAACCTCACCCGCCACCTCGCGGAGGCGCTCCGGCAGGGCACCACGACCTTCGAGACCAAGTCCGGCTACGGGCTGACCGTCGAGGACGAGGCCCGTGCCCTGCGGCTGGCCGCCCGTCACACCGACGAGGTGACCTACCTGGGTGCGCACATCGTCGCCCCCGAGTTCGCCGACGACCCGGCCGGCTACGTCGCCCTGGTCACCGGTGACATGCTGAACGCCTGTGCCCCGCACGCCCGTTGGATCGACGTGTTCTGCGAGAAGGGCGCCTTCGACGGCGACCAGGCCCGCGCGATCCTCACCGCCGGCAAGGCGAAGGGGCTGCATCCGCGGATCCACGCCAACCAGCTCTCGTACGGGCCCGGTGTGCAGCTCGCCGTCGAGCTGGACGCGGCCAGCGCCGACCACTGCACCCACCTCACCGACGCCGACGTGGACGCGCTGGCGAACAGTTCGACGGTGGCGACGCTGCTGCCCGGTGCGGAGTTCTCCACCCGGGCCGCGTGGCCGGACGCCCGGCGGCTGCTGGACGCGGGGGTGACCGTGGCGCTGTCCACCGACTGCAACCCCGGTTCGTCGTTCACCTCGTCGGTGCCGTTCTGCGTCGCGCTCGCCGTGCGGGACATGGGGATGACGCCCGACGAGGCGGTCTGGGCGGCCACCGCGGGCGGGGCGGCGGCGCTGCGGCGCACCGACGTCGGCCGGCTCGTCCCGGGCGCGTACGCGGACCTGGTGCTGCTGGACGCCCCCAGCCACGTCCACCTGGCCTACCGGCCGGGCGTCCCGCTGGTCACGGGCGTGTGGCGCCGGGGCGTACGGGAGGACGCCGAAAGGCCCCGGAACCTCTGAAAGGCGGCCCGGACCCTCCGGGCCGCCCCCTGGAGGACGGACGTCACGCGGCCGTGATCACTCCTCGACCGTGAGGCCCTTGCGCAGCTTCACCAGCGTCCGGGACAGCAGACGGGAGACGTGCATCTGGGAGATGCCGAGCTCCTCTCCGATCTCCGACTGGGTCATGCCGGCGACGAACCGCAGCGACAGGATCTTCCGGTCCCGTGACGGCAGTTCGGCGATCAGCGGCTTCAACGACTCGATGTACTCGATGCCTTCGAGCCCGTGGTCCTCGTAACCGATCCGGTCGGCCAGGGCGCCCTCTGCGTCGTCCTCCTCGGGCTGGGCGTCCAGGGAGGAGGCGGTGTACGCGTTCGACGCGGCCATGCCCTCGACGACCTCGTCGGTGGTGATGCCCAGCCGGTCCGCCAGCTCGGCCACCGTCGGCGCGCGGTCGAGCTGCTGGGCCAGTTCGTCGCCGGCCTTGGCCAGGTCCAGCCGCAGCTCCTGCAGGCGGCGCGGTACGCGCACGGACCACGAGGTGTCGCGGAAGAAGCGCTTGATCTCGCCGATGATGGTCGGCATCGCGAAAGTGGGGAACTCCACACCCCGCGTGTGCTCGAAGCGGTCGATCGCCTTGATCAGGCCGATGGTGCCGACCTGGATGATGTCCTCCATGGGCTCGCTGCGGGAGCGGAACCGGGAGGCGGCGAACTTGACCAGTGCGAGGTTCAGTTCGACGAGCGTGGTGCGTACGTACGAGTAGTCGTGACTGCCTTCGTCGAGCGACTCCAGGCGCTCGAACAGGGTCTTGGACAGGGCCCGTGCGTCGACCGGGCCCACCTCGTCGTACGGGGGGATCTCCGGGAGTCCGGCGAGTAGACCGTCCTCGACGACTCCCAGGTCGTCCTGCTCGATGGGATCCAGATGTTCCGGGGGTGGTGTCGACGTCGCTTCTTGGGTAGGCGATGCGTCGAGCCGGGGTGACATGATGTCCTCCATCGTTCTCGGCATATGGCTGCCGAAGCCGATACGTGCACTGCGGTGTGCGGCGCCTCCAAAGCCGGCCGTGTCGGGTACGTGTCTTTACTAGCCCTACCGGCTGCTCGGAGCATGCCGCAAGTGCGTTCTGTTCGGTTATGTCCGTTTGTGCGTGATTGTTAGAGTGTCGATGCGTGGCCGGAAGGCGTAATGTTCGAGAGCGTCAGGAACAGCCACGACCTCGGGAGAGAGACGGCATGGACCGCGGGACGGTCGGCAGCGCACAGTCGGGCCGGCTTCTGGTCGAGGTGCGAGAAGAGGGCCCCAGTGCCGTCGTGACCCCGGCGGGTGAGTTGGACCACCACACCGCCGATCTGTTGCGGGAGCCACTGGAGGACTGCCTCGCCAAGGGTTTCAAGCGGCTTGTCATCGACTGCTCCCGGCTGGAGTTCTGTGACTCCACGGGGCTGAACGTGCTGCTCGGGGCCCGGCTGAAGGCCGAGGCGGGCGGCGGCGGGGTGGCCCTCGTGGGCATGCAGCCCGTCGTTGCGCGCGTGTTCGAAATCACGGGCGCGGACGCGGTGTTCGCCGTCCACGACACGCTCGAGGCGGCCCTGGCCGACGATTCGGCGTGACGCGGGCGGGCAGGCCCGGCGGGGCGCTCGTGCCGCACCCGCCGGCGGCGGGGGGCTCCCGACGCGTTTTTTCGCGCGAATACGGGGGTGTTCCGTCGGACGGGTCGGGCAGGAGACACCCTGTACGTCCCGGACGCGGTGGTCGGGAGGGCGCCGAGAACCCGTCGGGCCGTCCGCGCGTGACCGGCCGAGTACGGAAGATTTCGCATTGTGAACTGGTGACACGGTGAGGTGAAGCGCTGATGAGCACCACCCGGCCCTATTCGCCGGGCGACCGCGGTCCGGAGCCCAGCGGCGCTTCCGGGACGCCCGGGGGCGCTGCGCCGGCCGCAGGCGCCCCGGACGGCGGCGTGGCCACGCCGACCGCCGAGCCGGTGTCCCCCGAGGGGCAGCCCGGCGGCGCACAGGTGCGCCGGCTGAGCTTCGAGGACCAGAGCGGGGTCGTGCCGCTCGCGCGGGACTTCACGCGGCAGGCGCTGTACGACTGGGGCTGGCTGCCGGCCGCCACGGCGGACCGGCGCGCCGCCGCCGAGGACGTCCTGCTCGTCGTGTCCGAGCTGGTCACCAACGCGTGCCTGCACGCCGAAGGACCGGACCTGCTGACCATCACCTGCGACCGCAAGGTGATCCGCCTCGAGGTCACCGACCGCGGCACCGGCCGGCCGTCCCCGCGCACGCCCCACCGCGCGGGCCGTCCGGGCGGGCACGGCATGTTCATCGTCCAGCGGCTGTGTCTGGACTGGGGGGTCCAGCGCCTGCCCGATGTGGCGGGCAAGACAGTCTGGGCCGAGCTGGGCACGCCGTCGTAGTTCCCGGTACGTCCCGGTACGCACCGGCCTCCAGGACCCTGAGGGGTCCCCGGGGGCCGTTTCGTTTTTCGGCGCGGCGCCTTGTACGCGCCTGAGCGCCCGCGAAACACCCGGGCCCGCACCGGGGGCTTCCGGGCCGGTACGCCCCCACCTGAGCGTCCTCAGCACGGTGGAGGCGCCCTTCAGGGGCGCGGGGAACTGCGCGCTCAGCCACGAAGGTCCCGCGCCCGGCGGTGGCGGGGTGCCGCTGCGCTCACCCGTGCCGCCCCTAGCGGCACGACTGCCCGCAGCGGCGGCGTCCTTCAGGGGCGCGGGGAACTGCGCGCTCAGCCACGGGGGTCCCGCACCCGGCGGTGGCGGGGTGCCGCTGCGCCCACCCGTGCCGCCCCTAGCGGCACGACTGCCCGCAGCGGCGGCGTCCCTCAGGGGCGCGGGGAACTGCGCGCCCAGCCACGGAGGCCCCGCACCCGGCGTCGGCGGGGTGCCGCCCCTGAGGGGCGCGGGGAACTGCGCGATCAGCCACAGCCGGCCGGCACCCGGAAAGAGCCCCCAAGCCCCCGAAAAACCCCGAAGGGCCCCCAGCCGTGCCGGCCGGGAGCCCTTCGTTTCAGTGCGCGACGCGCGACACCCGCCTCAGCGGACGTCCCCCATCAACGACTTCACCTTGTTCCGGTACATCCAGATGGCGAACCCCGCCACGACCGCGAGGGTCGCCTCCAAGGCGACGATCCCCGTCTTGTTGAGGTCGACACCGGCGATGGACAGCAGACCGGTCGTGGCGTCACCGGCGGTGACGGCCAGGAACCAGACGCCCATCATCTGCGAGGCGTACTTCGCGGGCGCCATCTTCGTGGTGACCGACAGGCCGACCGGGGAGAGCAGCAGCTCGCCGACGGTCTGGACGAAGTAGATCGCCACCAGCCACAGCGCGGCCGCCTTGTGACCGCCGTCGGCGATCGACAGCGGGGCGAGGAACAGGAAGAACGAGACGCCGACCAGCATCAGACCGGACGAGAACTTCACGATCGTGCTCGGCTCCTTGCCGCGCCGGTTCAGCGCGAGCCAGATCCAGGCGAAGACCGGGGCCAGGGCCATGATCAGGACCGGGTTGACCGACTGGTACCAGGAGACCGGGAAGTCCCAGCCCAGCACGCTGTTCTCGGCCGACGAGTCGGCGAAGATCGACAGGGTCGAGCCGCCCTGGTCGTAGATCATCCAGAAGATCGCCGCGGCGACGAAGAACCAGATGTACGCGGACATCTTCGACTGCTCGGTGCGGTCGAGGTCCTTGTCGCGCTTGATGCGCGCCAGCACCATCACCGGGATGATCACGCCCAGCAGGGTCAGCGGGACCAGGATCCAGTTCAGGGTGTAGTGGCCGGAGAAGCCGACGATCGCGTACGCCACGACGGCGATGCCCGCCCACAGCGCGGCCTTGCGGAGCGTGGAGGCCTTCTCCTCGGCCGACAGCGGCTTCGGGACGACGCTGGACTGCGGGTCCAGGTGGCGGGTGCCCAGCAGGAACTGCGTGACGCCCAGGCCCATGCCGAGCGCGGCGAGCGCGAAGCCCAGGTGCCAGTTGACGTTCTCACCGACGGTGCCGATGATCAGCGGCGCGGCGAAGGCACCGAGGTTGATGCCCATGTAGAAGACGGTGAAGCCACCGTCCCGGCGCGGGTCGTCCGGGCCCTTGTAGAGCTGGCCGACCATCGTGGAGATGTTGGCCTTCAGCAGACCGGAGCCGATCGCGACGAGGCCGAGGCCGCCGTAGAACGTGCCCGAGTAGGGCAGGGCCAGCGTGAGGTGGCCGAGCATGATGACACCGCCGGCGACGGCGACGGTCTTGCGGGGGCCCCAGACCCGGTCGCCGAACCAGCCGCCGGGCATGGCGAGCAGGTACACCAGCGACAGGTACACCGAGTAGATGGCGGTGGCGGTGCCCGCGCTCAGACCGAGACCGCCCGGCGCGACGAGGTACAGCGGGAGCAGAGCCCTCATGCCGTAGTAGGAGAAACGCTCCCACATCTCGGTCATGAAGAGAGTGGCCAGTCCGCGGGGGTGGCCGAAGAAGGTCTTCTCGGATCCGGGGGTGCCCGGGGAGACCGAGTCCTTCGTCAGGCTGGACGCCATGGTCGTTCCTTGCTGTCGGGACGCGTCGCGCGAGACGGGTACGCGCCCGGTGGGGGGCTGGCCGGCACCGGCGGGCCGTACCGTCCGCCCCACGCCTGGGGGGTGCCGCCCCGGATCACGGAGCGACGGACGGCGACCACCGGGATCCACGCCCCCGCCGTGCGTCGACGCGCGGCGAAGGCCCGGCCACAGGTCATTCCTTCAGGGACCGGCAGCGTGTGCCGGCCCGCACACAAAAGAGACCTTCAGCGTCAACTGCCGCCAAAGGTCCCCGCGGTGCAACAGGCGTTGGTTCACCATACGGCAGGACACTGCCGGATATGGAAGGACTTGAGACGCGAATCACAGGTTTCAAAGGAACCGTGATCGCCTATTCGAAGGTCCGTCCAGCATCGCACCTCGCACCCGCAGGTCCGTCCCGGGGGTCGGGACGGTGAGAATCGGGTGAGACGCCGGTAAGAGCCGAGCCCGCCGATCACACCCCTGCGGCTCGGGCCACGGGTCTACCATCATCCGCATGACCCGTGTACTGCTCGCCGAGGACGACGCGTCCATCTCGGAGCCGCTGGCCCGCGCCCTGCGCCGGGAGGGCTACGAAGTCGAGGTGCGTGAGGACGGACCCGGCGCCCTGGACGCCGGAATGCAGGGCGGCGTCGACCTGGTCGTGCTGGACCTCGGGCTGCCGGGGATGGACGGCCTGGAGGTCGCCCGCCGGCTCCGCGCCGAGGGGCACACGGTCCCTCTGCTGATCCTGACCGCGCGCGCCGACGAGGTGGACACGGTCGTCGGCCTGGACGCGGGCGCCGACGACTACGTCACCAAGCCGTTCCGCCTCGCCGAGCTGCTGGCCAGGGTCCGCGCCCTGCTCCGGCGCGGCGCCGCCGAGCCGCAGCAGCCGCCCGCCACCCACGGCGTGCGCATCGACGTCGAGTCGCACCGCGCGTGGATGGGCGACGAGGAGCTCCAGCTCACCGCCAAGGAGTTCGACCTGCTGCGGGTGCTGGTGCGCGACGCGGGCCGGGTGGTCACCCGCGACCAGCTGATGCGCGAGGTCTGGGACACCACCTGGTGGTCCTCCACCAAGACCCTCGACATGCACATCTCCTGGCTGCGCAAGAAGCTCGGCGACGACGCGGCCAACCCCCGCTACATCGCCACCGTGCGCGGCGTGGGCTTCCGTTTCGAGAAGAGCTGAACCCCCGCCGGGGTTCCGCCGCCGGGTAAGAGAACATGCGCCGCCGTCTGATCCAGTCCACGCTCGCCGTGGTCCTCGTCGTGATCGCCGTCTTCGGGGTCTCCCTGGTGATCGTCGAGACCCGCACCATCACCGAGACCGCCAGGGAGCGCGTGGAGTCCGAGGCGGTGCGGCTCGCCAGCATCGTCGACAGCCGCCTCCTCGTCGAGGACAAGGTCACCGCCGAGATCATCGGCGACCAGATGCCCGACGACCGGTACGCCGTCGTCCGGATCCCCGGCAAGCCGCCCATCGAGGTCGGCTCCAGGCCGGACGGCGACGTCATCAGCGCCACGGCGCCCGGCGAAGAGGGCGAGACGGTCACCGTCCAGGAGCCGCGCTCCTCGGTGACCGAGGAGGTCGCCCGCACCCTGCTGATCATCGGTCTCGTGGCGCTGCTCGCCGTGATCGCGGCGGTGCTGCTGGCGATCCGGCAGGCCAACCGGCTCGCCTCCCCGCTGACCGACCTGGCCGAGACCGCCGAGCGCCTCGGCTCCGGCGACCCGCGCCCCCGCCACCGCCGCTACGGCGTCCCCGAGCTGGACCGGGTCGCCGACGTGCTGGACGCCTCCGCCGAGCGCATCGCGCGCATGCTGACCGCCGAGCGGAGGCTCGCCGCCGACGCCTCCCACCAGCTGCGCACCCCGCTCACCGCGCTGTCCATGCGGCTGGAGGAGATCACCGTCACCGACGACCCGGACACGGTGAAGGAGGAGGCGACGATCGCGCTCGCGCAGGTGGAGCGGCTGACGGACGTGGTGGAGCGGCTGCTGACCAACTCCCGCGACCCGCGCACCGGCTCCGCCGTCACCTTCGAGCTCGACGACGTGATCAAGCAGCAGCTCGCCGAGTGGCGCCCCGCCTACCGCAGCGCCGGCCGGGCCATCGTGACGTCCGGCAAGCGGAACCTGAAGGCCGTGGGCACCCCGGGCGCGGTCGCCCAGGTGCTGGCCGCGCTGATCGAGAACTCGCTGATGCACGGCGGCGGCACGGTCGCCCTGCGCACCCGGGTCACCGGCAACCAGGTCGTCGTGGAGGTCACCGACGAGGGTCCCGGCGTGCCCGCCGAGCTGGGTTCGCGGATCTTCGAGCGGGCGATCAGCGGCCGCAACTCCACCGGGATCGGCCTGGCGGTCGCCCGGGACCTCGCGGAGGCGGACGGCGGCCGGCTGGAGATGCTCCAGGCCAAACCGCCCGTGTTCGGGCTGTTCCTCTCCAGCACGCCCCCGCGGAAGGACCCAGACGAGGAGACCCGCAGGACGGTGCGCTGAGACGCCCGGCGGTCACCCGGCGCGGTACGGCCGCTACGGCACGCGCTGCCGGAGCCGCTCGTCGGCGATCGTGGCGCCGCCGCCCGCCACGGGTTCCTCCCGCACCGGCAGGGCGCGGAACACCCACGAGCGGTAGGACCAGAAGCGGAACAGCGTCGCGATGCCGATGCCGAGGAACTTGAAGATGTTGCTCTGCAGGGAGCTGTCCCAGCCGAAGCCGTACGTCGCCGTGTAGAGCACGCCGTTCTCGATCACCAGGCCGATGACGCTGAACAGCAGGAACAGCGACATCTCGCGGGTGCGCCGGGACTTGTCGCGGTCCCGGTAGGTGAAGTACCGGAAGCCGACGTAGTTGAAGACGATCGCGACCACGGTGGCGATGACGCTCGCGCGCACCACCTGGAGGTCGGTCGCCTGACGGACCAGGTTGAACACACCGAGGTTGACCAGAACCCCGGCTCCCCCCACCGCGCCGAACTTGGCCACTTCGCGGAAGAGCCGTCGAAGCCCCGAGGAACCTTGTTCCATCGCCCACAGGCTCCCGTCGGTCGAGTGCGTCAACTCCGCCATGCTAACCACCGGCAGGCGCGATCTTCCTGCGGACGCCGTGTCGCACGGGCCCCACGCGCCCCTCCCGTCCCGGTGGACGGGCGAGAATCGGCCACCCTGGCGTGGGCGGATACCCTGGGGTCGTGACGTTCCCGGTAGTCGGCATGGTCGGCGGCGGTCAGCTCGCTCGTATGACGCACGAGGCTGGCATCCCGCTCGGCATCAGGTTCAAGCTCCTCAGTGACACCCCGCAGGATTCCGCGGCCCAGGTGGTGAGTGACGTCGTCGTCGGCGACTACCGCGACCTGGACACTCTGCGCGACTTCGCGCGCGGCTGCGACGTGATCACCTTCGACCACGAGCACGTGCCCACCGAGCACCTGCGGGCCCTGGAGGCGGACGGCATCCCCGTCCGCCCCGGCCCCGAGGCGCTGGTGCACGCCCAGGACAAGGGCGTGATGCGGGCGAGGCTCGACGCGCTCGGCATCCCGTGCCCGCGCCACCGCATCGTGTCGGATCCGGCCGATGTGGCCGCGTTCGCCGCGGAGGGCGAGGGCTTTCCCGTCGTCCTGAAGACGGTGCGCGGCGGGTACGACGGCAAGGGCGTGTGGGTCGTGGACTCCGAGGCGGAGGCCGCCGAGCCGTTCAAGGCCGGGGTGCCCGTGCTCGCCGAGGAGAAGGTCGACTTCGTGCGGGAACTGGCCGCCAACGTGGTGCGCTCCCCGCACGGCCAGGCCGTCGCCTACCCGGTGGTGGAGTCGCGGCAGGTGAACGGCGTGTGCGACACCGTGATCGCGCCCGCGCCCGACCTCGACGAGGAGCTGGCGCTGAAGGCCGAGGAGATGGCGCTGACCATCGCCAAGGAGCTCGGCGTGGTCGGCCACCTCGCGGTGGAACTGTTCCAGACCCGCGACGGCCGCATCCTCGTCAACGAGCTCGCGATGCGCCCGCACAACTCCGGCCACTGGTCCATGGACGGCGCGATCACCTCGCAGTTCGCCAACCACGTCCGCGCCGTCCTCGACCTCCCGCTCGGCGACCCGCGCCCGCGCGCGAAGTGGACGGTCATGGTCAACGTGCTCGGCGGCGACTACCCGGACATGTACTCGGCGTACCTGCACTGCATGGCCCGCGACCCCCAGCTGAAGATCCACATGTACGGCAAGGACGTGAAGCCCGGCCGCAAGGTCGGTCACGTGAACACCTACGGCGACGACCTGGACGACGTGCTGGAGCGCGCCCGTCACGCAGCCGGCTACCTGAGAGGCACGATCACCGAATGAGCCCGGTTGTAGGCATTGTCATGGGGTCCGACTCCGACTGGCCCGTCATGGAGGCCGCGGCCAAGGCCCTCGACGAGTTCGAGATCGCCTACGAGGTCGACGTCGTCTCAGCGCACCGCATGCCCCGCGAGATGATCACGTACGGCGAGCAGGCCGCGGACCGCGGGCTCAAGGCGATCATCGCGGGCGCGGGCGGCGCCGCCCATCTGCCCGGCATGCTCGCCTCGGTGACCCCGCTGCCCGTCATCGGCGTGCCCGTGCCGCTGAAGTACCTCGACGGCATGGACTCGCTGCTGTCCATCGTGCAGATGCCGGCCGGTGTGCCGGTCGCCACCGTCTCCGTCGCCGGCGCGCGCAACGCGGGCCTGCTCGCGGCCCGGATGCTCGCCGCCCACGACGAGGAACTGCTCGGCCGCATGAGGGAGTTCCAGCAGGAGCTGAACGACCAGGCGACCGAGAAGGGCAAGCGGCTGCGGGCCAAGGCCGAGGGCGCCGGCGCCGGTTTCGGCTTCGGCAAGTGAGCGGGGTGGACCGCGTGACCTCCCTGGACGACGCCCGCGCCCTGCTCGCCGAGTTCCCCATCGTCGACGGGCACAACGACCTGCCCTGGGCGCTGCGCGAACAGGTCTCCTACGACCTCGACGCCCGCGACATCGCCGACGACCAGTCCGCCCATCTGCACACCGACATCCCCCGGCTGCGCGCCGGCGGCGTCGGCGCGCAGTTCTGGTCGGTGTACGTCCGCGCCGACGCCCCGGACCCGGTCCCGGCCACGCTGGAACAGATCGACTGCGTACGGCAGTTGCTGGACCGGCACCCGCGGGACCTGGCGCCCGCGCTGACCGCCGCCGACATGGAGGCCGCGCGCCGCGAGGGCCGTATCGCCTCCCTCATGGGGGCGGAGGGCGGCCACTCCATCGCCAACTCCCTCGGCACGCTGCGGGGGTTGTACGACCTCGGGGTGCGCTACCTGACCCTCACCCACAACTTCAACGTGGCGTGGGCCGATTCGGCGACCGACGAGCCCGGCGTGGGCGGACTGTCGGCGTTCGGCCGCGAGGTGGTGCGGGAGATGAACCGGCTCGGCATGCTGGTCGACCTCTCCCATGTCGCCGCCACGACCATGCGGGACGCGCTGGACACCAGCACCGCGCCGGTGATCTTCTCCCACTCCTCGGCCCGCGCGGTCTGCGACCACCCGCGCAACATCCCCGACGACGTGCTGGAGCGGCTGCCCGCCAACGGCGGCGTCGCGATGGTGACGTTCGTGCCGAAGTTCGTGCTCCAGGCCGCCGTCGACTGGACGGCCGCCGCCGACGAGAACCTGCGCGCGCACGGCTTCCACCACCTCGACACCAGCCCCGAGGCGATGAAGCTGCACCGCGCCTTCGAGGAGAGCCGCCCGCGGCCCGTCGCCACGGTGGCCACGGTCGCCGACCACCTCGACCACATGCGCGAGGTCGCCGGGATCGACCACCTCGGCATCGGCGGCGACTACGACGGCACGGCCTTCACCCCGGACGGCCTCAACGACGTCTCCGGCTACCCCCGGCTCGTCGCCGAGCTGCTGGACCGCGGCTGGTCCCGCGCCGACCTGGCCAAGCTGACCTGGCAGAACGCGGTCCGCGTGCTGGGTGCCGCCGAGGACGTGGCCCGTGACCTGCGCGCCACGCGCGCGCCGTCCAACGCCACGATCGAGGCGCTGGACGGCTGACCGGCGGACGCGGCGCGGGGGCGGGCGGCCCGCCGTACCCCGAACGCCGCGTTCACCAGGAAGCACGTGGGTGCTCCGTGCGACGGTGACCGTACCGCCCGAGGTCACGACGTACGGAGCCCCGTTATGGCCGATCTCCAGGACGACCTGCATACCGCCGCCGAGGTGGGCCGCGCCGACGAGCCGTACCCGCAGGAGGCGGTGGTCGTCGGGCCCGAGGAGTACCGGCCGGTCTCCGACCCGGACGACGCCCCCCTCGACCGAGCGCGGGCCGTCCTCGCCGCCCACCCCGTCTGCGACGGCTACAGCGGCCTGCCGTGGACGCTGCGCGGACTGCCCTGGTACGACCTCGACCTCGGGGAGAGCGCCGTCGACGCGGACCTGCCGCGGCTGCGCCAGGGGCAGGTCGGCGCCGTGTTCTGGTCGCTGCACCTGCCCGACGGCCACGACGGCGGCCGGGCGCTCACCGCGACCCTGGAGCAGCTGGACCTGGCGCAGGGGGTCGTCGCCGCCCACGACGCGGGGCTGCGGCCCGCCCGCACGGCCGGGGAGGTCGTCGACGCCCGCAACTGCGGCCGGGTCGCCGTGCTGTTCGGCCCCGCGGGCGCGCCCGCCCTCGGGGACTCCCTGAGCGTCCTTCGCTCCCTGCACGCCCTCGGCGTCCGGGTGCTCACCCTCACCGGCACCTCATGGGCGGGCCCCGCCGGGCTCTCCCGCTTCGGGGAGGAGGTCGTACGCGAGATGAACCGGCTCGGCATGGTCGCCGACCTCTCCTACGCCTCCGCCCCCACGATCCGCCGGGCCCTCGTCGTCTCCAAGGCGCCGGTGCTGTTCACCCGGTCCGGCGCGTGCGACCTGCGTCCGCACCCGGCCAACCTGCCCGACGACCTGCTCGCCGCGGTGGGTGAGGCGAAGGGGCTGTGCCTGGTGCCGCTCACCGCCGAGCAGGCCGGCCCGACCGTCCGCGACGTCGCCGACCACCTCGACCACGTCCGCACCGTCGCGGGACCGGAGTGCGTGGGGCTCTCCGGCACGTACGACACGGGCGGCGCGCACCCGCAGGAGCTGCGCGACCCGTCGTGCTATCCCCGCCTGATCGCGGAGCTTCTCCGCCGAGGCTGGGAGGAGTCCGACGTGGCCCTCCTGACGTGGGGCAACGTCCAACGCGTCCTCCGCGCGACGGCCTTCACGGCCCACACGGCCCAACAACGCCGCAAGCCGTCGACGGCGACAATCACCACCCTCGACGGCTGAGGCGCCCCTCCGGGGCGCGGGGAACTGCGCGCTCAGCCACGGATTGCCCGCACCCGGCGGTGGCGGGGTGCCGCCCCTTCAGGAGCGCGGGGAACTGCGCGCTCGGCCACGGACGTCTCGCACCCGGCGTCGGCGGGGTGCCGCTGCGCCCACCCGTGCCGCCCCTAGCGGCACGACTGCCCGCAGCGGCGGCGCCCTCCAGGGGCGCGGGGAACTGCGCGCTCGGCCACGGAGGCCTCGCACCCGGCGTCGGCGGGGTGCCGCCCCTTCAGGGGCGCGGGGAACTGCGCGCTCAGCCACGGATTGCCCGCACCCGGCGGTGGCGGGGTGCCGCTGCGCCCACCCGTGCCGCCCTAGCGGCCCGACTGCCCGCAGCGGCGGCGTCCCTCAGGGGCGCGGGGAACTGCGCGCCCAGCCACGGACGACCCGCACCCTGTGTCGCGAAGGCGCTGCCTACGGCTGTTCGATGCGGCACAGGCAGAAGGGATGCCCCGCCGGATCGGCGTAAACGCGGAAGTCCTTCTTCTCGTAGTCCTCGCTGTCCAGGACACGCGCCCCGAGCGCCAGCACCTTCTCCTCCGCCGCGTCGACCTCCTCCCACGTGCCACCCGCGTCGAAGTCGAGATGGAACTGCTGGGAGTCGTGGTCGGCGGCCGGCCAGGCCGGCGGGGTGAAGCCGGGGGCGCGCTGGAAGGCGAGGCGAGGGCCCGAGGGGACCTGGAGGACCACCCAGTCCTCGTCCTCCGCCACGGGCGTGCCGCCGGCGACGGCCGCGTAGAAGACCGCCAGTTCACTCGGGTCGGGGCAGTCCAGGACGACACTGCGCAGTCGTGCCACGGGGGCCATCGGCTCCTCCATCTCTCGTCAGGCGTCTCGTCGGGCGTCTCGTCAGGCTCTCAGCAGGCGCACAGGCAGAACGGGTGCCCGGCCGGGTCCGCGTAAACCCGGAAGGTCCGCGAGCGGTCCTCCGCATCCAGCGGCTTCGCGCCCAGCGCCAGGACCTCCTTCTCGGCCGCGTCCAGGTCCTCGACGGTCAGGTCGAGATGGAACTGCTGGGAGCGGTCGGCCGCGGGCCACCGCGGCGGGACGTGACCCTCGGCCCGCTGGAAGGCCAGCGTCGGCCCGCCGGGGACCGCGAGGTCCACCCAGTCGCCCTCGCCCTCCGGCGTGCCGCCCACGACCCCGGCGTAGAAGCCGGCCAGCACGTGCGGGTCAGGACAGTCCAGGACGACGGCGCCCACCTTCGCTACGGACATGACTGCCTCCTCGTGTGCTCGTGTTACCGCTTGAAGCGGCCTACAGGTAACCGTTACCGCATGCTGCCGCAGTACGGGTAACCTCGCAAGGAGATTGGGGAAAGGTACCGTCGCGTCATGAGCGAGAGAGCGGCCCCGCCGGGGCGGCTGACCCTGGTCCACGACCTCGTCAACACCGTGGACCTCGCCACCGGCGCCGACGCGCTGGACACTCCCGAGGGCCGCGCGCCCTTCGGGATCGCCGAGGACACCGTCGACGACGCCCGCGAGCTGCGCGAGTCGCTGCGCGCCGCTTTGCTCGCGCACGCCGGACACCCCGCCCACCGCCCGGTCGTCCCGCTCGGCGAGCTGCTCGCCCGCGCGCCCCTGGTGGTCACGGTCGACCCCGCCGACGGCTCCGCCGCCCTCGCGCCGGTCGACGAGGGACCGCTGCTGTCGCGGGTCGCCGCCGCCGTCGCCGAGGCGGTCACGGCCGGCACCTGGCAGCGCCTCAAGGCGTGCGAGTCCCCGGACTGCCACTGGGCGTACTACGACCGCAGCCCCGCGGGACGCGGCCGCTGGTGCTCGATGCAGGTGTGCGGGGCCCGCGCGAAGATGCGCCGGTACCGGGCGAAGCAGGGGTAGTCCCGGCACGCCCGCGCCCGGTGCGGCAGAATGCAGCACGACGCCGGTTCGGCCGACTGAGCCTCGGCCGAACCGGCGTCACCCCGCGCGCGGGAAGCGCGTCTCAGGCCCCGGGGCGTCCCATCGCCCGGAAGCGCCAGCCGGCCCGCCGCCACGCCTCCGCGTCGAGCGCGTTCCGCCCGTCCAGCACGACCCGCTCGGCCGCCGCCTCGCCCAGCTCCGCCGGGTCCAGCTCCCGGAACTCCCGCCACTCCGTCAGGTGCAGCACGACATGGGCGCCGCGCACCGCCTCCAGCGCCGAGTCGGCGTACCCGAGCGTCGGGAAGAGGGAGCGGGCGTTGTCCATGCCCTTCGGGTCGTAGACCGTGACCTGGCCGCCCTGGAGGTGGATCTGCCCGGCCACGTTCAGCGCGGGCGAGTCGCGGACGTCGTCCGAGTCGGGCTTGAACGTCGCGCCCAGCACCGCCACCCGCTTGCCGAGGAACGGCCCGCCGCCCAGCTCCTGCCGGGTCAGCTCCACCATCCGGCCGCGCTGGCGCATGTTGATCGAGTCGATCTCGCGCAGGAACGTCAGCGCCTGGTCCGCGCCCAGCTCACCGGCGCGCGCCATGAACGCCCGGATGTCCTTCGGCAGACACCCGCCGCCGAAGCCGATCCCGGCGCGCAGGAACTTCCGCCCGATCCGGTCGTCGTAACCGATCGCCTCGGCCAGCTTGGCGACGTCGCCGCCGGTGGCCTCGCACAGCTCCGCCATCGCGTTGATGAACGAGATCTTCGTGGCGAGGAAGGAGTTCGCGGACGTCTTCACCAGCTCCGCCGTCGGGAAGTCCGTCACCACGAACGGCGAGCCCTCCTCGATCGGCGTGGCGTACACCTCGCGCAGCAGCTTCTCCGACCGCTCGCTGCGCACGCCCACCACGATCCGGTCCGGGTGCAGGGTGTCCTGCACCGCGAAGCCCTCACGCAGGAACTCAGGGTTCCAGGCCAGCTCCGCGTCCGCCCCGGCCGGCGCGTGCTCGGCGAGGTAGGCGGCCAGCCGGTCGGCCGACCCGACGGGCACCGTCGACTTGCCGACGACCAGCGCGGGGCCCTTCAGATGCGGGGCGAGCGAGGCGATCGCCGAGTCGACGTACGACATGTCGCAGGCGTACTCGCCGTGCCGCTGCGGGGTGTTCACGCAGACGAAGTGGACGTCGCCGAACTCGCCCAGCTCGGCCCAGTCCATGGTGAACCGCAGCCGGCCGGTCGAGCCCTCGATCCCGGCCACGTGCCGGCGCAGCAGCTCCTCCAGTCCCGGCTCGTACATCGGGACCTCGCCGCGGCGCAGCTTGTCGATCTTCTCGGGCACCACGTCGAGGCCCATCACCTCGAAGCCCAGCTCGGCCATGGCCGCGGCGTGGGTCGCGCCGAGATAACCGGTGCCGATCACGGTGATCTTGAGGGCCATGGGGGTGCTCCAGAGGTCGCGGCAGGCACGTGCGCGCCCGAGCATATCCGGGGCGCCCGTACGCCCCCCGTCCGGTCGTTCCCCTGGCTGTCGCCCAGCTCACCTATCCACGAGCATGGGGGAAGGCCTAACATTTGAGTTACTTAACGGTAGTTAGCGTGACCAGCATCGCAGCGTTTTGGAGCGTGAGAAACCTTGGCCGGATCGGCTGACTTCGACCTGTACCGCCCGTCCGAGGAGCACGACATGCTCCGGGACGCCGTCCGCTCGCTGGCCGAGGCGAAGATCGCGCCGCACGCCGCCGCGGTGGACGAGGAGGCCCGCTTCCCCCGTGAGGCCCTCGACGCGCTCGTCGCCAACGACCTGCACGCCGTGCACGTCCCCGAGGAGTACGGCGGCGCCGGCGCGGACGCGCTCGCCACGGTCATCGTGATCGAGGAGGTGGCCCGCGTCTGCGCGTCCTCCTCCCTCATCCCCGCCGTGAACAAGCTGGGCTCGCTGCCGGTCATCCTCTCCGGCTCCGAGGCGCTGAAGAAGAAGTACATGGCCCCGCTCGCCAAGGGCGAGGGCATGTTCTCGTACTGCCTGTCCGAGCCGGACGCCGGTTCCGACGCCGCCGGCATGAAGACCCGCGCCGTCCGCGACGGCGACTTCTGGGTGCTCAACGGCGTGAAGCGCTGGATCACCAACGCGGGTGAGTCCGAGTTCTACACGGTGATGGCCGTCACCGACCCGGAGAAGCGCTCCAAGGGCATCTCCGCGTTCGTCGTGGAGAAGGGCGACCCGGGCGTGTCCTTCGGCGCCCCGGAGAAGAAGCTCGGCATCAAGGGCTCGCCCACCCGCGAGGTCTACCTGGACAACGTCCGCATCCCCGCCGACCGCATGATCGGCGAGGAGGGCACCGGCTTCGCCACGGCGATGAAGACCCTGGACCACACCCGCATCACCATCGCCGCGCAGGCCCTCGGCATCGCCCAGGGCGCCCTCGACTACGCCAAGGGCTACGTCAAGGAGCGCAAGCAGTTCGGCAAGCCCATCGCGGACTTCCAGGGCGTGCAGTTCATGCTCGCCGACATGGCCATGAAGATCGAGGCCGCCCGCCAGCTCACGTATGCGGCCGCGGCGAAGTCCGAGCGGGGCGACAGCGACCTGACCTTCCAGGGCGCCGCCGCCAAGTGCTTCGCCTCCGACGTGGCCATGGAGGTCACCACGGACGCCGTCCAGCTCCTCGGCGGGTACGGCTACACGCGTGACTACCCGGTCGAGCGCATGATGCGCGACGCCAAGATCACGCAGATCTACGAGGGCACCAACCAGGTCCAGCGCATCGTGATGGCGCGCAACCTGCCGTAACCGCGGCCAGGCCCCACGGAAGGGCGCCCGGGATCTCCCGGGCGCCCTTCCGCGTCCTCCGGCCCGGACCTGGCGCCGGGCTCACCGGCGCCAGAACAGGTGGTGCGTCACACCGCTCGGGCTGGGCACGGCCTCCAGGTGGTACCGGTCGAGCAGGTCCTCCGGGGAGTCCCACAGACGCAGCCCGGAGCGCAGCTTCACCGGCGACACCGCCACGTGCAGGGTGTCCACCAGACCCGCGTCGAGGAACTGCCGCACGGTGGTGACCCCGCCGCCGAGCCGGACGTCCTTGCCGCCCGCCGCCTCCCGCGCCAGCTCCAGCACCCGCTCCGGGGTGCCGTCGACGAAGTGGAACGTGGTGTCGGACAGCGTGAACGACGGACGCGGGTGGTGGGTCATCACGAACACCGGCGTGCGGAACGGCGGCTCGTCCCCCCACCAGCCACGCCACTCGTGGTCCTGCCAGGGCCCGCGCTGAGGCCCGAACTTGTTGCGCCCCATGATCTCGGCGCCGATGTTGTTCCTGAAATCACGGGTGAAGTAGTCGTCGAGGCCCCGGGTCCCGCCGGGGTCGGTGCGGTTGGGCCAGCTCGCCGTCGCCCCCGCCCAGGCGAACAGCTCGCCCGGGTTCACATGGCCGAAGGGGCGCTCGGGGGTCTGGTCCTCGCCCGCGCCGACCCCGTCGGCCGAGACGCAGAAATTCTGTACGCGCAGCAGCTGAGGCACTGTCTCTCCCGTGCTAGGTGACAGTGGATGGACTCCCCGGGAGGGGAGAACTCATCGCCGTCCGCTCACAGGAAACGCCGGATCGGGGTGACCGCCGCCTCCGCCAGACGGGCGCGCAGCGGACGGCGCCGCCAGCGGGCCGGGTCGACGGCCTCGCTCTGCTTGCGGTCGGCGTCGAAGTCCTCGTCGAGCCGCGCGGTGAAGTCCTCGTCGAGGACGGCCAGCATGACCTCCTCGTCGTGCTCCAGCGAGCGCCGGTTGAAGTTGGTCGAGCCGATCAGGGAGCAGACGCCGTCCACCGTGATGATCTTCGTGTGGAGCATGGTCGGCTGGTACTCCCGCACCTCCACGCCCGCGTCCACCAGCGTCTGGTAGTGCTGACGTCCGGCCAGCAGACAGGCGCGCTGGTCGGTGTGCGGCCCGGGCAGCAGGATCTCCACCTTCACGCCCCGGCGTGCGGCGGACGCCAGCAGGTCGATGAAGTACTCGTCCGGCGCGAAGTACGCCGTGGACAGCCGGAACCGCTCCTGCGCCGAGGTGATCACCACACGGAGCAGGGTCTGCATGTCCTGCCAGCCGAAGCTGGCCGAGCCGCGCACCACCTGCACGGTGGCGTTGCCGGGCTGCTCCTGCGAGGTGAAGCGGTCGTACTCGTCGTACAGCTCGTCGTGGCACTCGGCCCAGTTCTGGGCGAAGGCAGCCGCGATGCCGTCCACGGCCGGGCCCCGGACCCGCACGTGCGTGTCGCGCCACTCCTCGGGGCTGCGGGCGTCGCCGCACCACTCCTGCGCGATGCCCACCCCTCCGGTGAAGGCGGTGTGCTCGTCGGTGAGGAGCACCTTGCGGTGGCAGCGGTGGTTCTGCCGCATCGGCGACAGCCGGGTCGGCTTGCGGAACCACGCCACGTGGACGCCGGCCTCCTCCATCGCCTCCAGCAGCTCCGGCTCTATCTCCTTCGCACCGAAGCCGTCCAGCAGCAGCCGCACCCGGACGCCCGCGCGCGCCCGCTCGGCCAGCGCCTCCGCGAACTCGTGCGCGATGTCGCCCCGCCAGTAGACGAACGTCATCATGTCGACCGTGTGCTCCGCGGCGCGGACCGCCGCCAGCATCGCCGGGAAGATCTCGTCGCCGTTGCGCAGCGGCACGAGTTCGTTGCCCTCGGTCGCCGCGATGCCGATGAGCCGCTCCAGCCGTCTGCGCAGCCGCTGCCGCTCCGTCTGTGCCGTCATGGTCCTCTCCCTGTCCGTGCCGCGGAATCGCCCCCTCGGCGCCGCGGTCACCGGCGCCACCCTTCCTGTTTGCCGCTCCCGGCCCGGCCAAGCAGCGCCCTGTGGTGGTCATGGACACAGGGGCGTAGGACGGGAGGTGCGGGGGCCGAGCGCCGGTCCTCGCCGGACCTGGGAGGAACCATGACCCAGCAGCAGCCGGCCACGGAACCGCTGAGCAAGGAGATGCAGGACTGCATCCAGGCGTGCATGGCCTGTCACGGCGTGTGCGAGGAGGCCATGAGCGCGTGTCTGCAGAGGGGCGGCGAGGCCCAGACGCGGATCATGCGGGCGCTCCTCGACTGTTCGGAGATGACCCGCATGTGCGCGGACATGATGATGCGGCGCTCTCCGCTGCACAACGAGATGTGCATGATGTGCGCGCAGGCCTGCGACCTGTGCGCGGAGGCGTGCATGACGATGCCGGAGGACGAGCTGATGACGCGGTGCGCCGAGTCGTGCCGCCGCTGCTCGGAGATGTGCCGTGCGATGGCGGGCGCCCCGATGTGACACACGCGCCGGACATGCGCGAGGGCACCCCCGGCGGGGGCGCCCTCGTCGTGGTGACCGGCGCTGTCAGTCGCCCGTGACGGTCACCTTCTCGTCGTTGTTCAGCTGGTTGACCAGCTGCTTCACCTTGTCCTTGTTCCACAGCAGGTTGCCGCCGCTGGAGCCGGCGAGCGGCATGTTCATCGAGGTGCCCTCGCCGCCGCTGACGCCCTTCATCGACCAGAACATGTCGGCCAGGTCGAACAGGCCCATCTCCTTGTCGACGATCAGGGAGTCCAGCCCGGCGCCCATGGTCGGGTAGAGCCGGAAGGGGTTGAGGACGGTGCTCGGGGTGGCCACCTGGCCGGCCAGGGCCGAGAGGAACTTCTGCTGGTTCTTCGTACGGTCCAGGTCGGAGCCGGGCAGGGCGTAGCGGGTGCGGACGAAGGCGAGCGCCTCCTCGCCGTTCAGGGTCTGCTTGCCCTTCTTGAAGTCGGCGCCGGACTTGGTGTCCTTGATGTCCTGCGGGATGTCCATCTCCACGCCGCCGACCGCGTCGACGATGTTCGCGAAGCCGCCGAAGCCGATCTCCACGTAGTGGTCGATGTGCAGGCCGGTGTTGAACTCCACCGTGCGCACCAGCAGCTCCGGGCCGTCCTCGGCGTACGCGGCGTTCAGCTTCACCTGGCGGCCGGTGCCCTGGTAGACCTTCCCGGACTCGGAGCCCTTGAAGGTGGGGATCTCCACGTTCGAGTCGCGGGGCAGCGATATGAGGGTCGGGCCGTTGTCGCCGGTGTGCAGGATCATCACCGAGTCCGTGCGCTTGCCCTCGGCGGATCCGGTGCGCAGCCGCTTCTTGTCCTCGTCCGACAGCCCCTCACGGCTGTCGGAGCCGACGATGAGGTAGTTGGTGCCCTCGCCCTTCTCGGGCCGCTCGATCACCTTCGACAGGTCGACCTCGCGGTTGAGCTTGGAGTCGGCCCAGAAGTACGTGGCGACGGTGGTGACGAACAGCACGGTCACCAGGGTGATCGCCGTCCACTTGATACGGCGCCGCCAGTCCGGCGCGGGGCGCTGCGGGCCGTGGCCGTCACCGCCGCCGCGTCCGCCGGCGCCGCCGTAGACCTGGCCGGTGTTGTAGCCGCTGTCGTAGTCGTCGTAGCCGCCGCTTCCGTGGCCGTCGACGTACTGGGGCTGCTGCGGGACCCCGCCGTAGGCGCCCTGCCCGGGAGGGGCCGGCTGACCCCGCCGGACCTGCCGCATGACACGGGGGCTCTCGGGCTGTGCGCTCGCGCTCCCGCGTCCGTAGCGGCGGCCGCGGTTGTCGTCGGACCATGCCTCGGGCCAATCATTCATGCCAGACAGTGTGCAGGTCCGCCGGGTCCGCCATACAAGGGTCGTCGGAAAATCAAAGCGCCGCTGTTGCGAAGCTGACACAAAACCACCGCCTGTCACCTCGGCATAAGGTGGAGGCCATGACAGACCAGGCCCCTGCCGCGCAGACGGACAGTCCGGAGATCCCGGGCAAGCCCGTCTCGGCGTCCCGCACCACCCTCAGCCACATCATGACCCACAACGACACCAATCTTCTGGGCACCGTGCACGGTGGGGTGATCATGAAACTGGTCGACGACGCGGCGGGCGCCGTCGCCGGCCGGCACTCGGGAGGGCCGGCCGTGACGGCCTCCATGGACGAGATGGCGTTCTTCGAGCCGGTCCGCGTGGGTGACCTTGTTCACGTCAAGGCCCAGGTCAACTGGACCGGCCGGACCTCGATGGAGGTCGGGGTGCGGGTGCTGGCCGAGCGGTGGAACGAGTCCGCGCCGGCGACGCACGTCGGCTCCGCCTACCTCGTCTTCGCCGCGGTCGACGCCGACGGCAAGCCGCGGCGGGTGCCGCCGGTCCTCCCCGAGAGCGACCGCGACCGCCGCCGCCACCAGGAGGCCCAGATCCGCCGCACCCACCGCCTCTCCCGCCGCCGCGCGATCCTGGAACTCCGCGAGAAGCGCGCGGCGGAGGGCTTCGACGACTGACGCCGTGGCCCACCAGGGCCGCCCCCTGGCGGACGCCCTCGCCGCTCTGACCGGAGCGCCCACGGCTCGCCCGCCGGGCGCGCAGGGACCATGACGGCGACCCGACCCACGAGAGGCCGGCCGACGGTCAGCCGTGCGGCGTCCATCCGACGGCCGGGGCGGGACGGCGAGTCACGCTCGGAGTGCGCGGCTCGGGTCCGGTCCGTGCGGGCCGGACCTTGTGACCGGCCAGGCCCGGCCGGGCAGGGATCCGCGCGTGGTGTGCGCGGCTTCGACCCGGTCCGTCCTGGACGGACTGTGCGACCCGCCCGGCCGGGACCCGTAACCCTCGGGTCCCGGCCCGCGGCGGACGCCGAGTGCCGGCCTCTGTGCGCTGCCCCTCCCGGGGACGGTCGACGATTGCACGGCTGCCCGCGCGCTGCCGTGAGAGCTCGGAGCTTGAGGGCCCGGAGGTGAGGCGGGCGCCCGCGGGGACGCGCGTCCGTCGCCCTCCGGCCGTCCGGCTGCCCGAGGCAGGCACTCGGCCCCCGCCCGCGTCCCCGGACTGCCCGGCGGCAACCGCCCAGGCTTCGGCAGTGCCAAGGCCGGCACCGCCCGGGAGGCCGCGCGGTCTGCCTCGGCACCGCCGAGGCCTCGGCAGCGCCAGGGCCCACGCCGCACGGTAGGCCGCGCGGTCCGCCTCGGCACCGCCCAGGACTCGGCAGCGCCAGGGCCCACGCCGCCCGGCGGGCCGCGCGGTCTGCCTCGGTATCGCCCAGGCCTCGGCAGCGCCAAGGCCGACACCGGCCCGGCAGGCCGCGCGGTCTGCCTCGGCACCGCCCAGGACTCGGCGACAGGGCCCACGCCGCCCGGCGGGCCGCGCGGTCTGCCGGGGACACCAAGGTGGTCCGGGCCGAGGGCCCGGCCGTCTGCGGCCGGTGGGCCGGGCGGTCCGCCGGGCATGGTGGGGACGCCTCGGGGCCAGGGGCCCGTGGCCGGGAGAGCCCCCCGCCGTCCGCGGGGTCAGCCGCAGTTGACCTCGTCGCCGCGGACCACCCCGAACTCTCCCTGGCCCGGGTCCTGCGGGCGGACCTTGCGGACCTTTTCGAAGTCGGCGCCCGCGATGACCTTCAGGGTCGGGCCCTGGCCCTTCACCGCGCGCAGTTCGCTGCCGGGGAGGGCCGCCGCGAGGGACTTCGCGGAGCGGTCCCAGCGGGGGTCGTAGGCGACGACCGTGCGTTCGTGGTCCTGGCGGTCGGCGTTGGCGGGGGCCTTGGTGGTGGCGAAGCCGGTCGCCGCCAGGGCCGCGTCCACGCGCCGGCCCAGACCGGACGTGCGGGTGCCGTTCTCGACCTGCACCCGGATCTGCTTCGGGTCGACCGGCACCCGCAGCGCCGCGCCGGCCGAGGGCCGCGTGGACAGCGGCTCGTCGCGGCGCAGCGCCTCGAAGATGTGCTCGGACTTCTCCGCGTCCCACTTCAGCGTCGAGCCGATGCCCTTCACGACGTACCCCGGCGTCACCACCGGCACGGTGGTGAACTCCGACGACGACGGCGAGAAGTTCCGCATCGCCCGCCCCAGGTCGAGCAGCTCACCGGTGCCGAACCCCTCGTCCGCGCGGACCGAGCCGAGCACCGCGCGCGTGACGTCCCTGAACCGCATCGGGTTCAGCAGGATCCCGGACGACGTGGCCCGCTCCACCAGCGCCGCCAAGAAGTGCTGCTGCCGCCGCATCCGGCTGAGGTCGGACCCTCCGTCGACGTACCGGGCGCGGACGTACTGGAGGGCCTCGCCGCCCTTGAGGGTGTGCCGGCCCGGGGCCAGGTCGAGCCCGCTGTGGCTGTCCTTCAGACGCTGGTCGGTGCAGATCTCCACGCCCCCGACCACGTCGACGGTCTTCATGAAGCTGGCGAAGTCGACCTCCAGGTAGTGGTCGATCTTCACCCGGGTCATCTTCTCCACCGTCCGCACGGTGAGCTGCGGCCCGCCCTCCGCGTAGGCCGCGTTCAGCTTCAGCGGGTGACCCTTGTGCTGCTGCCCGCTGACCCGGTCGGTGTGCGGGGGCGTCAGGGCGTAGGAATCACGGGGGAGGCTGACGACGCTGGCCCGGTCCCGGTCCTCCGAGATGTGCACGATCATGACCGTGTCGGTGCAGTGACAGGGCGCCCCGCCGAGCCGGTACTTCTCCCGCTCCGCCTTGCCGATGCTGTCCCGCCCGTCCGTGCCGACCAGCAGGATGTTCATGCCGTGCCCGGCCCGCGGCCGGTTCTTCATGTCGCGGAACGGGTCGACGCGTGCGATGTCGTCGTCGAGCCCGCTGAGCACCGCGTGCCCGATCCCGGCGGAGGCGAGCACCACGACCGACAGCGTGGTGACCGTGCGCATGACCCACCGCGGCCGGCGGCGCGGGGGCGCCGGCGGGCGCGTGGCCGGCCGGGACGGCCGCGCCGGGCGCCGGTCGGGGTTTCGGGGCCGGGGGGAGCGCGGCGGCGTGGGCAAGGGGGGCACCTCCGGACGACGGCCGAGCGTGGAATCGTGAGCACCGTAGGCCGATACGATCTGCGGCCCTTCGCACAGCACCCCGGCACGCGCAGACGTGTCCCCCGTTCGCGGTAACGTGAGGCTCCTATGAACGCCAATCCCGACGTGCGGCCCCCGGCCGTTTCCGTGATCATGCCCGTCCTCAACGAGGAGCGGCATCTGCGCGGCGCGGTCCGCGCGATCCTCGCCCAGGAGTACGCCGGCGAGATGGAGGTCGTGATCGCCCTCGGTCCGTCCACGGACCGCACGGACGAGATCGCCGCCGAGCTCGTCGCCGAGGACCCGCGGGTGCACACCGTGCCCAACCCGACGGGCCGCACCCCGGCCGCCCTCAACGCGGCGATCAAGGCCTCGCGCCATCCGATCGTGGTCCGCGTCGACGGCCACGGGATGCTCTCCCCGAACTACATCGCCACCGCCGTGCGTCTCCTGGAGGAGACCGGCGCGCAGAACGTCGGCGGCATCATGCACGCCGAGGGCGAGAACGACTGGGAGCGGGCCGTCGCCGCCGCGATGACCTCGAAGATCGGCGTGGGCAACGCCGCCTTCCACACCGGCGGCCAGGCGGGCCCCGCCGAGACCGTGTACCTGGGCGTGTTCCGGCGCGAGGCGCTGGAGCGGCAGGGCGGCTACAACGTGGAGTTCATCCGCGCCCAGGACTGGGAGCTGAACTTCCGCATCCGTGAGGCGGGCGGGCTGATCTGGTTCTCGCCCGAGCTGCGGGTGTCGTACCGCCCCCGCCCGTCCGTGCGGGCGCTCGCCAAGCAGTACAAGGACTACGGCCGCTGGCGTCACGTGGTGGCCCGCTACCACGCCGGCTCCATCAACCTGCGCTACCTCGCGCCGCCGACCGCGGTGTGCGCGATCACGGCCGGAATCGTGGTGGGCGCGGCGCTCACCCCGTGGGGCTTCGTCGTCCCCGGCGCCTACCTCGCGGCGATCGTCGCGGGCTCCATACCCGCCGGCAAGGGCCTGTCGCTCAAGGCGCGGCTGCAGATCCCGGTGGCCCTCGCCACCATGCACATGTCGTGGGGCTGGGGCTTCCTGACCAGCCCGCGCTCCCTGGCGAAGAAGGTCATCGCCTCCCGCCGTCCCGCCGTCAAGACGGAGGACGCCACGGCGGCCTGACGCCCCGTCCGACCCCGACCCGACGTCCGAAGGCCCCATCCCGCACCGGGAAGGGGCCTTCGCGGTCACCGGGTGAAGTGTCACCAGGCGGAAGCGTCACCAGGTGAAGCCGGGGCTCACATGCATGCAGGCCTTGTCGTCCGCGCCGTTGAGCGCCTGCGCCGACTCGGGCGTGGTGTCGTCCTCCTCGGGCGCCTCGTACCGCGTGCCCTCGCGCCAGTCCGCGCCCACGACCAGCGTCACGCCGGACACGTCCGTGGACCGCTTCACCGCGTCCGCCGGGATGCCGAGGACCGCCGCGACACGGTGGGCGTCGCCCTCCAGGTCGGCGCTCGGGTAGCGCACCACGGTCCGCTCCTCGGTGTACGCGCCCGCGGTGTCGGCGGTGGCGCCGGTGAAGCCCTTCTCCTTCAGCTCCCCGGCGATCGCGGAGGCCCGGCCCTGGGCGGGCGCGAGGGTGTCGGTGCGGGTGCCGTTGCGGACCTGCACGGCGATGGCCGAGTCGGCCGCGGCCGGGTCGGCGGGCGGCTCCACCACGGGCGGCTTCGGCTTCGCGTCCCTGCCGTCCAGGGCGATGTCCTCGCGCACCAGCCGGAAGAGTTTCTCGGCGTCCTCCGTGGGCTCCACGCGGGCGCCCACGTACCGGTTGGGCATCGTGGTCATGGTGATGCGCTCCGGCTTCACCTTCCGCAGCTCGGTGCTCAGGTCGTACAGCTTCTTCACCGTGTCGAGGCCCGGGTCCACGGTGAGCGCACGGGTGGCCTCCTCGGCCAGCCGGCGCAGGCTGTTGGGGCTGCTCAGGGTGGCGTTCTCGCGCAACTGCCGGGCCAGCGAGTTCATGTACATGTGCTGCGCCTTGGCACGCGCGAGGTCGCTGCCGTCCTCGAAGCCGTACCGGGTGCGCAGCCACTGCAGGGCCTGCTCGCCCTTGACCGGGTGGGTGCCCTTCGGCAGCTTCAGCCCGGAGCCGTGGCCCTGGCTGTCGCGTGAGTGGATGTTCGCGTCGACGCAGACCGGGACGCCGCCGACCGCGTCCGCCATGGCGACCACGCCCGCGAAGTCCACCATCACGAAGTGGTCGATGTGGATGCCGGTGAGTTCCTGCCAGGTGGCCACCGTGCAGCCCGGACCGCCGTGCCCCAGGCTCTGGTTGGCCATCACCCGGCCCTCGCTCGCCGGGTACACCGTGCCGTCGTCGGGGTCGGTGCACTTGGGAATGTTCAGCAGGGTGTCGCGCGGCATGCTGATCACGGACATGTTGCTGCGGTCCGCGGACAGGTGGACCAGCATCTGCACGTCCGCCAGCGGCGTCGAACCGAACGTCTCGCGGGCGCCGCCGAGTTTCTGGTTCTCCTCGCTGTCCCGCGCGTCGCTGCCGATCAGCAGGATGTTCAGCGGGGTCTGGCCCGCCGCGTTGGGCGTCGGTTCGGCGACCTTGCCGTCGCCCAGGTTCAACGGGTCCTTGCGGATGTTGTCGTTGAGCTGGCGGTAGTACAGGTAACCCGCCGCTCCGGCCGCGAGTATGAGCAGCGCCAGCACCGCGGCCGACCACTTGAGTACGCGCCGGAAGCGCCGCGGACGCGGGGCCGAGCCGTCGGCGGGCGGGGCGTCGTCGGGAGCCGGCGCGAGCTCCTCGTCGCGGGCCGTCTCCCGCGTGGCGTTCTGTGTCACTGCCCCGTCCTTCCCACCCCTGGAAACACCTCGCTCCGGCACGCAGGCCCCGCCCTGCGTCCTGTTAGACGCTTGACAGGCCCGTCAGTTGCCCCGGGTTTTCCCTCGATTTCCCCAAGGGGTGGCGCGGACCCCGCCCGCCGCGGGCGCTACCAGCGGTACGGCGCGTACACGTCCATGCAGGCGCCCTTCTCGTCCGCGCTCAGCGCGTCGGCGTCGTCCGGCAGGTCGCCCGCCTTCGGCGGCTCCGGCGCCCGGTACGTCCCGCCCTCGCGCCAGTCCGCGCCGACCACCACGGTGACGCCGGAGACGTCGGCGGACCTGCGGACCGAACTCATCGGTATGCCGAGGGACTTGGCGACCCGCTGGGCGTCCCCCTCGAGGTCGGCGGCCGGATACCGCACGACGGTCCGCTCCTCGGCACCGGCGGCGGAGGTGTCGGGCGCGGCACGGGTGAAGCCCTGCTCGGCCAGCTCCCCGGCGATCGCGCTCGCCCGGCCGGTGACCGGCCCCTCGGTCGCCGACCGGGTCGCGTTCCGCACCAGCACGCCGATCTCGTCGTCGGGCGCGGACGGGTCCTTGGTGCGCTCCTCGCGGGACGCCTTCCCGGCCCCGCCCGTGCCGCCCTTCGCGCCCTCGTCGCCCTTGCCGTCGTTGCCGCCCTTGTCGTCGAACGGCACGTCGTCGCGCAGCAGCGCCCAGACCTGCTCTGCGTCGTTCCCGGCGGGCAGGAGGTGGTTGGCGTTCTGCGGGTCCTGGACGGTCGGCAGTGTCGTCATCGTGATGCGCTCCGGCGGCACCGTCCTCAGCTGCATCCCCAGGTCGTACAGCTTCTTCACCGACCCGATCTCCTCGGAGACCTGGAGCGACTTGGTGGCCGCCTCCGCGAGATCGGTGAGCCGCCCGGTGTCGGTGAAGACGTTCTGCCCGCGCAGCGTGCGGATCATCGAGTTCATGTACATCCGCTGCGCCCGGGTGCGCAGGATGTCGCTGCCCCACGCGTGCCGGGTGCGCAGCCACTGGAGAGCCTGCTCGCCCTCCACCTTGGTCGTGCCGGCCCGCAGCTTCAGGCCCGAGCCGCCGGGCACGCCGGGCAGCGGACGGTCCCACACGTTCTGCCGGACGCAGACCTCGACGCCCCCGACCGCGTCCGCCATCCGCACCACGCCCGCGAAGTCGATGGTCATCCAGTGGTCGACGTAGACACCCGTGAGGTTCTCCCAGGTGGCGAGCGTGCAGCCCGGACCACCGCGCGCCAGCGAGGTGTTGATGATGTCGTTGGTCTCCGGATACGTCGTCCCGGTGTCCGGGTCGGTGCACCGGGGGATGTCGACGCGGGTGTCGCGCGGGATGCTCACCACGGCCGCGCTCTTCCGGTCGGCGGCCAGGTGGATCAGCATCTGCACGTCGCCGAGCGGCGGGTTGCCGCGGTTGGCCTTGCCGCCGCCGAGCGCGACGTTGGCGTCGGAGGCGCGGCTGTCGGAGCCGATCAGCAGGATGTTGAGGGGGGTCTGCCCGGCCGCGTTCGGCGCGGACCGCTCCGCCTTGGAGTCGCCGCTGCTGCGCTCGCCCTTCACCAGGTTGTCGTTGAGATGGTCGTAGTACAGGTAACCGGCGCCCGCCGTGCCGAGTATCAGCACGGCCAGGGTCGTCGCCGACCAGCGCAGGGCGCGCCGTGCCCGTCCGCCGCGCGGTCTCCCGCCGCCGTCGCCGCCCTCGGCGGCACGCGCTCCCTCGGGACGGTCCTCCTCGGGCGGGCCGGACCGGCGCGGGGCGCCGTCCTGCCGTGCCCCCTCCTCGTACACGTCACTTCGCGTCATCGTGCGGTGTTCTCTCCCCACCCCTGGACATGGAACGGGCCCGTCTGCGCCCCGTAGGACGCGAGACGGGCCCGTCAGGTGCCTATTCGGCGCAGACGACCTTGTCCGCCGTGGATTTCTTGATGTCGTCCGGCGCCTTGTCCGGAGGCGTGAGCGAGACGCCCGCGCCCTTGAAGTCCTTGCCGAGGGTCAGCGTCATCGCGGGCACACCCTGCGAGTTCGTGACGCTCTCGCCCGGCTTCATCGCCGACCCGGACAGACCCATGATGTCGGCCAGCCGCCGCGCCTGGTCCGCCTGGTCGGGGGCGTACTCGAGGGTGGTCTTCGCCAGCTCCGCGGGTGCGTTGCCCGCGTTCTCCGACTTGTTGACGCCCTGCTGGACCTGGAGCCAGCTCAGGGTCGACTGGGCGCTTCCGGCGGGCGCGCCGCCGTTGAGGACGCGCACCCGCACTTCGGAGGCAGGGGCCTTCGCGCCCTTCAGCCGGGCGGCGACGGCGGCCTTCTCCTTCTTCTGCTGCTTCTTGACCTCGGTGAACGACACGTCGTTGCGGATCAGGTCGAAGACTTCCGGCGCCTTGGCGTCGTTGAGGACGACGGTCGCCTTGATCTTCTCCGCCGGGTTGTCGACCACCGGGACCGTCGTGAACGTCAGGTTCTTGACGTTGAGCTTGCCCAGCTCCAGACCGAGGTCCTTCAGCTTGTTGATGCTGTTGAGCTGGGAGTCGACGGTGAGCGCCTCGGTGGCCGCCTCGGCCAGGTTGATCATCTTGGACGGGCTGGTGAGCGTGTCGTTCGACTTCAGCTTGCGCATCAGCGCGCTCAGGAATTGCTGTTGCAACTCGATGCGGCTGAGGTCGCCGCCCAGACCCACGGAGTGACGGGTGCGCACGAACGCCAGAGCCTGCTCGCCCTCGATCTTGTGAGTGCCCTTGGGCAGATTCAGGTGCGAGTCGGGGTCGTTGATGTCCTTGCCCAGGCACACCTCGACACCCTCGACCGCCGAGGTCAGTGTCTTCACCGCGTTGAAGTCCGCCACCATGAAGTTGTCCGGCTTGATGCCGGTCAGCTCGGTCACGGTCCGCATGGTGCAGCTGGGCGTCCGGCCGGCCTGGCCGAGGCTGGTGTTGAAGCGGACGCCGGTCTCGCCCGGGATGACCTTCTCGCTGCCGTCCTCCTGCTGGGTGGGGCAGTCCGGGATGTCGACTATCAGGTCGCGCGGGATGCTCAGCGCGGTGGCGTTGGAGCGGTCCTTGGAGACGTGCAGCAGGATCGTGGTGTCGGCGTGGCCCTCGCTGCCCTTGTCGCCGTAGCCCTCGTTGCCCGAGCCGGTGCGCTTGTCCGTGCCGATCAGCAGGATGTTGATGGCCTCGTCCTTCTTGAAGCCACCGGTGCCCGCGCCGTCGTCGGAGACGGACGTGATGTTGTCGTTGAGGTGCTCCAGGTACAGGTAGCCGCCCACACCCGTGGCGAGCACCAGGAAGGCCACCGTGCCGCTGGTCCACAGCAGCACCTTCTTCGCCTTCTTGGGCTTCTTCGCCGGCCGGCGCCCTCGGCGGCCCGCCGGAGGCTCCTCCTCCTGCGCACCCCGGCGCCGGCGCTGCGGCGGCACGTCCCGCCCGGGCGTCTCATCTCCGGGAGCGGCGCGGCCGGGGCCGTCGGGTGCCTGGTCGGGCGACGCCGACCGGGCCCGCGGATTCCCCGCCCCCGGGTTCCGCGGCCCGCGCGGGGCCGGAATGGGCGACTGCGGTGCGGAAGGGCTCAGTCGCAGTTCGTATTCGCCGGTGTGCGGATTGAGTACCCACTGGTCTGCGGGATCGATGTTCTCTCCCCGCCCACGGCCTTGCGCGTCCACGGTCGCTCGAATCCTCCGTCGGGGCCACGCGGCGCCTTTCCCCTCCCAAGGCGCTCGGGTCTCGGTCACACAGTGCGGGATCTCAGGACGGGCCTGAAGGAACGGACGCACCGGAGGGCTCACACTAACGGGCCTGATCGGCGTCCGGCGACGTCGGTGACGAATTCCACGCCTTCACAAGGGGCAATCCGCCCATTTCCGTGGACAGGAGTTCGCAGCCTGGGAGTTGTCTTTGAGTTTCCTTTACGCGCAGGTGTCCTCGGCGGCGGTGTTGCCGGAGAACGTGGGCTCCGGGGACGCGCTGTCCGCCGGTGCCGCCGTTTCCTTTTCCGTGGCCTTTCGCTCACCGTCCGTGCTCACGCGCAGGGCTTCGTCCTTGCGCAGCCGCTCGAACAGTTTCCCGGCGGCGGGCTGGGCGAGTTGATCCCGATTCACGTCTCCGGCGTAGGACTCCCTTGGCACGGTGAGGAATTGCACACCTTCCGTAGGGATGTCACGGAGCCCTCGTACGAGTTCGTACAAACCGCGCAGGCTGGCGAGTTCGGGGTCGGTCGTGAGGGACGAGGTGGCCGCGTCCAGAACGGGATACAGCTTCACCGGATTCAGCAGGATCTCGTTGCTGCGGACCTTGTTGACCAGCGCGCCGAGGAACCGCTGCTGGCGTTCGATGCGGCCGGTGTCGCTGCCGTCCCCGAGGCTCTTGCGGGCCCGTACGTAGCCGAGGGCCTGCTCCCCGTCGAGCGTCACGCGCCCCGCCGGCAGGTGCAGGTGGGCGTCCTTGTCGTCGATCGGCCGGCTCAGGCACACCTCGACGCCGTCCACCGCGTCGACCATGTCCTTGAACCCCTCGAAGTCGACGACGACGTGGTGGTCCACGCGGATGTCGGTGAGCTTCTCCACGGTGCGGATGGTGCAGGCCGAGCCGCCCACCTCGAAGGCCGCGTTGAACTGGGTGAACATCGGCGCGCTGCGCGATCCGTCGGGGCGGCGGCAGTCGGGCACGTCCACCATCAGGTCCCGCGGTATCGACACGGCGGTGGCGCTGCGCCGGCCCGCCGACAGATGCAGCAGGATCACCGTGTCCGAGCGCTCGGTGCCCGGATCGCGCCCGTAGCGGCGGTTCTCCGCGCCCGCCCGGGAGTCCGACCCGATCAGCAGGATGTTGAGGGCGTCCTTCACCAGGGCGGTGGGCCGGTCCTTCTCGAACCGGGCGAGCTCGGCCGCCGCCGCCTCGTCCGGGGTGATGTTCCCCTCCAGCTTCATGTACACCGCCCACCCGGCGGCCGCGGCGCCCGCCAGCGCGAGGGACACCCCGAGGCTCACCCCCCACACCCAGCGCCGGCGACGGCGGCGGACCGCGCCGCGCCCGCTCGGCGAGGAGCCGGAGCCCGGACCGAGAGGGCGCCCCGCCCCGCCCTGGCCCTCGGGGGGTATGCCTGCGGTGTCGCTCATGCCGGTTCCACCCCTCCCTGCGTACGGGCCGGGACGGCGTACGGGTGCGGGCCGCTCCGCGTGCCGCGCGGGAGCGCCCCGTGAGGCGCGCGCCGCTCGGTGTGCCGCTTCCTACGACTGTGGCCCGGAGGAGGGAGGAGTGGGGGGTGGTGCTGCGCCGAACGGGTGACGGCGGTGTGCTCCGGCGGGCAGGTCAGCGGGCGATGACCGTGACCCGCTCGCTCTCCACCCGCTTGTCCAGGGCGTCGGCGTCCAGCCGGTCGACGTTGCGGCACAGCACCACGGAGCCGCCGGTCGCCAGCGGCGCGTACAGCCCGGCGTTCAGCCCTTCCCAGGTGTCGTACGGCAGCCCGGACAGGATCCGGGAGCCGGGGCCGGTCAGCCCGAGGTCCGGCGCCTCCGCGCGGGCCCGCTCGACGACCTCCGCGCCCGAGAACTCCCGGCCCGCCACGATCAGCGCCGGCTCCTCCGGGTCGACGGGCGCGTACGGCACGAACCGGTCGCCCTGCCCCGGCACCTCCACGGCGTAGTCGGCGAAGCCCTCCGGCGGCTGCGGGAAGCGCCCGCCGAGCGGTCGCAGCGCCAGCGCGACCCGCGGGCCCGAGCAGGCGCGGGCGGCCTCCAGCGACTCCGGCTCCGGGCCGCTCACCACCACGTCCGCCGCGGACGGGTCGCCGCCGACGTCCGCGACCACGCCGACCGACGCGCACGCCAGCAGCCACACCGCGGTCTGCCAGTGCGCGGGCAGCAGCAGGGTCACCCGGTCGCCCGGTTCGACGGACAACTCGTCCTGGAGCAGGTTGGCGGTCTTGGCCACCCAATTGGCGAAGGTGGCCACGGACAATTCGACCCGTTCGCCCGTGGCGTCGTCGTAGAAGGTCACCAGGGGGCGTCCCGGGTCCGCGGCGAGCGCGGAACTCAGCAGGTCGGCAGGGGTGCGGTCGGTGGCGTTCACCCGCGCAAGCGTACGCGGCCCCCGCCGGGCGCACCCTCCGTGCGGGCCATGGGCGGGCCACCGGTTCGGGGGAACGGCAGCCGACAGACCGTCATATGAGCGATGGACAGATTTGTCTGACTGTGTCCAAGCTCAGGGGCATGCGTGGAATTCTTGCTTCCTCAATCGGCGTCACGTGCGCCGCGGCCCTCGCCCTTCCGCTCGCCCCGCCCGCCGCCGCGTCCGACGCGCCCGACGCGCCCGACGTGGCCACGCGCACCGTGGGGACGGCCGACGTCCAGGCCGGCTCCCGAGTCGATGCCCGGGGCGACTCCCGGGCCGATGTCCGGGCCGAAGTCCCGGGCAGTACCCAGTCGCTGCCCCTGCGGCCCCTCACCCACGACCGTGCCACAGGCGCCGTGCTCGGTCTGACGCCCCGGACGGTACGGACCTTCTCGCTCCTCGGCGTCGTCTGGGACGATCCCTCCGCCCACCTGCACGGCCGCGTGCAGGTCCGCACCCGTGCGGTCTCCACGGGGGAGTGGACCGACTGGCGGGACGTCGAGACCCACTACACCGAGCACGGTGCGGACCCGGACTCCCCGGAGGCCGCCTCCGGGAAGACGCGGGGCGCCACCGCGCCCCTGTGGGTGGGGGAGTCGAACGGGGTCGAGGTGCGGGTGCTGCCGGAACCGGATTCCGGTGAGCCGGAGGACGTGGACCCTGTCGACGCGGAGGCGGATGAGGGTGTGTCAGGCGGGGAGGGGGCGGGGGAGGGTGCCGGTGAGGGGGCCGGTGAGGGGGCCGGTGAGGTGTCCACCCTGCCGGCCGGGATGCGGCTCGATCTGGTCGATCCGGGGGAGGCGGAGTCCGGGGGGTCCGAGGTGTCCGGGGGGTCCGAGGGGTCCGAGGGCTCCGGAGAGGGGACGGGAGGTGCCGAGCCCGCCGAGGAGCCCCGTACGGACGTCATGACCGCCGCGGCCAAGGCCGCCTCCGCCGCCAACTCCGCCCTGGTGCCGCTCGGCGCCACCCAGATCCCCTCGCTGACCGCCGAGGAGACGCGGGAGGAACTCGTCACCCTGCGCGGCACCGAACTGACCGAGCAGCAGCAGGCGAAGAAGTACATCGGGCCGCGGCCCGCCATCACCACCCGGCGCGGCTGGGGGGCGGACGAGAGCCTGCGCGAGAAGAGCTTCGTCTACACGAGTTCGGTCAAGGCCGCGTTCGTGCACCACACCGCCTCCGGGAACAACTACTCCTGCTCCCAGGCGCCCTCCCTGATCCGCGGCTTCTACCGCTACCACACCAAGAGCCTGGGCTGGCGGGACATCGGCTACAACTTCCTCGTCGACAAGTGCGGCCGCATCTACGAGGGCCGGGCCGGCGGCGTGGCCAAGCCGGTCAAGGGCGCGCACACCATGGGGTTCAACACCAAGACCACGGGCATCGCCGTGATCGGCTCCTACGGCTCCAAGAAACCGTCCTCCAAGGCGGTGAAGGCCGTCGCCCGGCTCACCGCCTGGAAGCTCGGGCTGCACGGCATGAACCCGAAGAAGAAGACATCCCTGACGTCCGGCGGGGGCAACCTGTACGCGAAGGGCAAGAAGGTGAAGATGAAGGTGATCTCCGGCCACCGGGACGGGTTCAACACCTCCTGCCCCGGGGGGAAGCTGTACTCGAAGCTGGGCAGCGTGCGGTCCAAGGCCGCCGGGTACCAGGGCCGCTGAGGAAGCCGGCCGGGGGCCGGCCGCTCCGCTCCTGCCGGGAGCCGTCTGCATACACTGGCCGGCCGAAAGACAGTTCGGCCGGTCCCGGCAGGAAGCAGAGACGACAGGTGACAGAAGCGATCCTCCTGGTCGGCGGCAAGGGCACGCGGCTGCGTCCGCTCACGGTGCACACGCCCAAGCCCATGGTCCCGGCGGCCGGGGTGCCGTTCCTCACGCACCAGCTCGCGCGGGCGCGCGCGGCGGGCGTGGAGCACATCGTCCTCGCCACGTCGTACCTCGCCGAGGTGTTCGAGCCGTACTTCGGCGACGGGTCCGCGCTGGGGCTGCACATCGAGTACGTCACGGAGGAGGAGCCGCTCGGCACGGGCGGCGCCATCCGCAACGTCGCCTCGCGGCTGCGCTCCGGGCCGGACGAGCCGGTGCTCGTGTTCAACGGGGACATCCTGACGGGGCTGGACATCGGGGCGCTGGTGCGGACGCACGAGACGTCCGGCGCCGATGTCTCGCTGCACCTGACGCAGGTGAGCGATCCGCGGGCGTACGGGCTGGTGCCGACGGACGACACCGGGCGGGTGCTGGCCTTCCTGGAGAAGCCGCAGACGCCCGAGGAGATCGTCACCGATCAGATCAACGCGGGGGCGTACGTGTTCCGGCGGTCGGTCATCGACACGATTCCCGCGGGGCGGGTGGTGTCGGTGGAGCGGGAGACGTTCCCGGGGCTGCTGGAGGCGGGGGCGCACCTTCAGGGGATGGTCGACTCGACGTACTGGCTGGACCTGGGGACGCCGGCGGCGTTCGTGCGGGGGTCGGCGGACCTGGTGCTCGGAAAGGCGCCGTCGCCCGCCGTGCCGGGGCGGTGCGGGGACCGGCTGGTGCTGCCGACGGCGCGGGTGGCGCCGGACGCGAGGCTGGAGGGCGGGACGGTGGTGGGCGAGGGGGCGTTCGTCGCGGAGGGCGCGCGGGTGTTCGGCTCCACGATCCTGCCGGGCGCGGTGATCGAACCGGGGGCGGTCGTGACGGATTCGCTGGTCGGGACGCGGGCGCGGGTGGGGGAGCGGGCGGTGCTGACCGGGGCGGTCATAGGGGACGGGGCGGTCGTGGGGGCGCGGAACGAGCTGCGGGAGGGTGTGCGGGTGTGGTGCGACGCGCGGATCCCCGCCGGGGCGGTGCGGTTTTCTTCGGACCAGTAGGGGGGTGGGGTGTGAGGCCTGCGGCGCATTCACCTGTTCGGTGGGGGTTGATGTAGCGCCCACGGTGGGGTGAGTGGTGCGGGGCCGCGGTGGGGGTGGTCGTCCTCGGTCTGGCGCGATGAGGGTGCTTACGAGGGGGAGGGCGCGGACGCGCCAGCCGCTGCGGGCGCCCACCCCCACCCCGTCCCCTCCCCGCCGCGAGCGGCTACACCGACACCGGTGGCGAAGGCCATCTCCCCGCTCCCGTCACGCGGGGCGGCGGCACTTCGCGCCGACTGCGGGCGCGCGGCGGGCTGGCGGCCGCACATGTCGCCAACCGCGGGCATGCGTGCCGCCTGGGGCGGCACGGGTGGGCGCGGCGGCGCCCTGTCGGCGCCAGGTGCGCGAACCCCCCCGGCCCGCACCAACGCCGGGTGAGGAGAGGGGTACGGGTGTGCCACACCCGTACGGTGCCGCGCAGCACGGAGTGCTAGAGCCGCCCGATGTCCCCGTGCGGCATACGGGGCGCCCGCCGCGCAGGCGTCCTCCCGCTCAACAGAATGAGCCGCACGGCCCGATGCCGCTGCCCCGCATACGGCTCGAGCAACGACAGCATGACGGAGTCGTCCGCATCCCGGTCCCCCGCCAACGCCCACCCCACGATCCCCGGCAGATGCAGATCCCCCGTCGTCACCGCATCCACCGCCCCATGACTCCGCTGCACCGTCTCCGCCGACGTCCACGGCCCGATCCCGGACACCAGCTCCAGCCGCGCCCGCGCCTCCTCGGGAGACAGACGGGCCGCCTCCTCCATCCGCGCGGCGACCCGCACCGCGCGCAGCACGGTGGAGGCCCGCTTGTCGTCGACACCGGCGCGGTGCCACTCCCAGGAGGGGATCAGCGCCCAGGTGCGCGGCGCCGGCATCACCGCCATCCGCTCGGGCGCGGGCCCGGGCGCGGGTTCGCCGAACTTGCGGACCAGCAGCCGCCACGCCCGGTACGCCTCCCCGGTCGTGACCTTCTGCTCCAGGATCGACGGGATCAGCGATTCGAGGACCAGCCCGGTGCGCAGCAGCCGCAGGCCCGGCAGGCGGTGGTGGGTGAACGCCAGCAGCCGGTGCCGGGGCACGAACGCGGACGGGTCGTCGGCGGCGCCGAGCAGTTCGGGGAGCCGGTCCAGGAGCCAGTCGGCGCCGGGGCCCCACGCCTGGCCGCGGACCGTGTCTCCGTGCACGCTCACCCGGAGGGTGCCGGGGCCCACGGGCGTGAGGCTGGTGCGCCACGCGGCGCCGTCCGGGGTCGTGCGGAACGTCGGGTCGCCGGTGCCGCGGCGCAGCGGGCCGAGGACCAGGCCCAGGTCCAGGGGGCCGTCCGGCACCCAGGTGCGGGTCCGGGGCGAGGCCGGCGCGCTGCGGGGCCCCCGTGGCGACGGCATCGCGACATGGCCGCCGCGCACGGTGGTCCGCGTCGGGCGGGGAGCGAAACGTCCGGCCACGAGAGTTCCTGGGGTGAGAGGGGAAGCTCCTACGAGAGTAGGGCCTCGCTCACCGCACCTCGATGAAACGGGCCGCGTCCCGCTCGGGGCGGGGGCGTGGCTCCTCCGCCGGGTGGCCCACCGCGACCGCGCCCATCGGGTCCCAGTCGGCCGGCAGGTCCAGGACCTCGCGGACCACGTCACGGCAGAACATCGTCGACGACACCCACGCCGAGCCGAGGCGCTCGCCCGCGAGGGCCACCAGGAAGTTCTGCACACCCGCGCCCGTGGCGACGACGAACATCTCCCGCTCCGCTCCGTCCCTGCGGGCGTCGCCGTAGTGGTGCGAGCCGTCCATCACCAGGCAGGGCACGACCAGGTAGGGGGCGTTGCGCAGGACGTCGCCGCGGCGGATCCGCTTGGCGACGGACTCCTCGGACTTGCCGTCCCGGCGCAGGTCCTCGATCCAGGCGTCGCGCATCGCGTCGAGGAGACGGGTGCGGGTGTCGGCGGATTCGAGGAGGACGAAGCGCCAGGGGGTGGTGTGGTGGGGCGCGGGGGCCGTCACGGCGGCGGCAACCGCGCGGCGCACCGCCTCGGGGTCGACCGGCTCGTCCGTGAAGGACCGCACCGTGCGGCGCTGGGTCACCGCCTCGCGGACCGCCTCGGACGTGCCGAGGCGGAACATGTCGTCGCGCGCGGCGCGGACCAGGGCACGGGCGCCCTCGGTGTCGTCCGAGGACGTGGTGTGCGGCAGGCCGCGGACCACCGCCACGGGGAGACCCGCTGCCTTGCCCTTGACCAGGTCGCCCGCGGCGGCCAACTCGTCGGCGGTGGCGACGACCGTGGCGGCGAGCGGGTTGCCGTGCGCGTCGGTGCCGCCCCGCAGGTCGTCCAGCACGCGCACACCCGCCGCGCCGATCGCGACGTCGGTCAGGCCCGCGCGCCACGGGCGGCCGAAGGTGTCGGTGACGATCACGCCGACCTCGACGCCGAGCGCGTCGCGGACCCCCTGGCGGATCGTGCGCGCGGAGGCGTCCGGGTCCTCCGGGAGGAGCAGGACCGTGCCCGGCGCCGTGTTGGAGGCGTCGACGCCGGCGGCGGCCATGACCAGGCCCTGCCGGTTCTCGACGATGCGCAGGGGGCCGCGCCGGGCCACCACCCGTACGGTCTCCGCGTCGATCGCGGCCTCCCGGTCGGCGGCCTCGACGATCCGGCCCTCCGCCTTGGAGACGATCTTCGAGGTGACCAGGAGGACGTCGCCGTCGGCGAGGTCGGGCGCGGCGGCCGCGATCAGTTTGGCCAGGTCGTCGCCGGGACGGATCTCGGGCAGGCCGGGGAGGGCCCAGACCCGGTAGGCGGGGTGCGCCTCGCTCATGCCGTCCGGACCTCCTCGGCCAGGGCCAGCGCTTCGCCGGCCATCCGGGCGGCCGCGTCCACGTCGGTCATCATCAGCGGCACGGCCCGGCAGCGGATGCCCGCCGCCTCGACCCGCTCCACGCTCGCCGCGTCCACGGTGTCCACCAGCCAGCCGTCCAGCAGCCCGGAGCCGTAGTGCTCGGCGACCGCGGCCGCGGTGGACTCCACGCCGACGGCGGCGAGCACCTTGTCGGCCATGCCGCGCACCGGCGCGTCCCCCACGATCGGGGAGAGGCCGACCACCGGCACGCCCGCGTCGGCGATGGCCTCGCGGATGCCGGGCACCGCGAGGATCGTCCCGACGGACACCACCGGGTTGGACGGCGGGAAGAGGACGACGTCGGCCTCGCCGATCGCCTCCAGGACGCCCGGCGCGGGCTTGGCCTGCTCGGCGCCGACCGGCACGACAGCCTGGGCGGGCACCGACGCCCGCAGCCGCACCCAGTACTCCTGGAAGTGGATCGCCTTGCGCTCGCCGTCCAGCTCGACCGCCACGTGCGTCTCCACGCGGTCGTCGGTCATGGGGATCAGGCGTACGCCGGGCTGCCAGCGGTCGCACAGCGCCTCGGTGACCGCGCTCAGCGGGAAGCCCGCGCCGAGCATCTGGGTGCGCACGATGTGCGTGGCGAAGTCGCGGTCGCCGAGCCCGAACCAGTCCGGGCCGACGCCGTAGGCCGCGAGTTCCTCCTTGAGGTGGAAGGTCTCGTCGCTCCGCCCCCAGCCCTGCTCCTCGTCGATGCCGCCGCCGAGCGTGTACATCACCGTGTCGAGGTCCGGGCAGACCTTCAGCCCGAAGAGGTGGATGTCGTCGCCGGTGTTGCCGATGACCGTGACGTCCGCGTCCGGCGCGGCCTGCTTCAGACCGCGCAGGAAACGGGCACCGCCGATGCCGCCTGCCAGAACCACAATGCGCATGGGGCCATCCTCGCAGGCCGCCCCGACATCGCGTCAGCCAGTCACCGGAGCGTTGCCGGGCGTGCCTCGCAGTGCGGGGCGGCGGGGGAGGCGGCGGCCGGACGGAGCCGGGACGCGGGGTGCATCGGCATCTCGGTCAGGCCCGGGTAGTAGACGTGCAGGCTGACCGCGGGCTCCAGGGTGTCGTTGACGACGTCGTGCGCGTAACCGGGCGCGAAGACCCGCTGGTCCCCGGCGGTCAGCACGCGCGTGCCGCGGTCGGTCCGCTCGGTCAGCGTGCCGGCCAGGACGGTGAGCACGCCGGAGGAACGGCCGTGGTCGTGCGGTCCGCTGCCCTGGCCGGGCACCCAGGACAGCAGCCACACCTCGTAGCCGGGGCCGGTACGCAGCCGGTGGTACCAGCGGGTGGTCGCGTCGTAGCGCACGAGGGGTTCCCACTGGGCGCGGTCGGCGGCGACGGCGCGGGCCAGGCCGGCGAACTCGGCCACGGTGGAGGGGTGTTCACGCTCGGGCTGGAGCAGGTGCGGGACTTCGAGGATGTCGCCGGCGATCTGGAGGTCGCTGTCGCTGTTCATGGGTTACGGAGGTCCTCGGCGCGGAGAGGCGGGGCGGTGGGGGAGTCGCGCCGCGCGGTGCCCGGGTCGCGGGCGGGCGGCAGGGGCGCCCCGGTGAGGGCGGATTCAGCGAAGGGGGCCGGGCCCCTGAGGGGCGCGGCGGAGGCCGGAGCGGGGTGGCTCAACAGCCGGTACAGCGACAGCTACAGCGCGCGCGGGCAGCACCGAGGAACCCGGCGGAGCGGGTCGAGGTGAGTGCCGGATTCGCGAGCATGCCCACAAGGAGAGCGGTTCACACCACCGAAGTCAACTCGACGCCCGGTATGTGGGATCGGGTTCACCTCATCCGGTTCATCTGGGAGGTGAAAGGTTTGCTCAGCCGGTTGCCGGGACACAAGGTGCGCACGGCCGGGCGCCCCGCGCGCCGTTGCGATCCCGTGACCCGACTGTGATCCGGATCGCCGCGGCGAGGGGTGTCGGAACGAGATCGATCCTCTGGGCGTCCTCCCTCGTGAGGCTCTGTACGGGGCCGGACACCCGCGCGGGTCCTGTCTGCGTGTCAAGGTTTAGGGTGATTTGAACACTTTCCGCTCGGCCTTGGTTCCGCAGAGTGAATAAGGGGCCCAATAGCAGATCTCGGCTTGACTCGCCCGGAGCAGCACACTTGTAATTTCACTCGTGTCGTTCAGCCGGAATCGGTAACGGCCACATCACGGGGACGCGAAAGACGGACGAGGGGCGCACATGACCGAGCTGGTGCAGCAACTGCTGGTCGACGACGCGGACGAGGAACTCGGCTGGCAGGAGCGCGCGCTGTGCGCCCAGACCGACCCCGAGTCCTTCTTCCCCGAGAAGGGCGGCTCCACCCGGGAGGCCAAGAAGGTCTGCCTCGCCTGTGAGGTCCGCTCCGAGTGCCTCGAGTACGCCCTCGCGCACGACGAACGCTTCGGCATCTGGGGCGGCCTGTCCGAGCGGGAGCGCCGCCGTCTCAAGAAGGCCGCCGTCTGACGCTCGGCGCCCCGGGCGCCGCCCGGCGCACTCCCGCTCTCCACACGCTTTTGCGTACAAACGTCACTTAAGGCCCGTCGCCGGTGGGTTGTCCACAGGCGGCGGGTCCCCTTGTTGTGCAGCCGATAGTGTGGTCGCTCGTCCGAGACGCCCCGCCGCCCCCATCGGGCACGGGCGTCCCCACAGTCCACCGAACCGGGGCCCGTACCTCGATGTCCGTGCACAGCCACTCGGCAGCCCGTCAGGATTCCGCTGCCGCACCTGAGTTCCCGCGTCACGTGGTGACCGCGGTCCTCGTCTCCCACGACGGCGCCCGCTGGCTGCCGGACGCGCTGGCCGGCCTGCTCGGCCAGGAGCGCCCCGTCCAGTCCGTCATGGCCGCCGACACCGGCAGCGCCGACGACTCCGCCCGGCTGGTCACCGAGGCGCTCGGCGACGACCGCGTCCTGCACCTCGCCCGGCGCACCGGCTTCGGCCAGGCCGTCGAGGAGTGCCACCGCGGCGCCCCGCACCTCACCCCCGACGACCTGCCGTACCTGAAGCGGCCGAGCGGCTGGGACCCGGTCACCCGCAGCTGGCGCGACGACGCCTACGACCTGCCCGAACTGCCGTACGGCGAACCGGTCGAGTGGCTGTGGCTGCTGCACGACGACTGCGCGCCCGAGCCCGAAGCGCTGGCGGAGCTGCTGCGCGTCGTGGAGACCGAGTACGAGCTCGGCCGTGAGGACGTCGCCGTCGTCGGCCCCAAGCTCCGCGGCTGGTACGACCGCAGGCAGCTGCTCGAGGTCGGCGTCTCCATCGCCAACTCCGGCCGCCGCTGGACGGGCCTGGACCGCCGTGAGCAGGACCAGGGCCAGCACGACCACGTACGGCCCGTGCTGAGCGTGTCCACCGCGGGCATGCTCGTCCGCCGCGACCTCTTCGAACAGCTCGGCGGCTTCGACCGGCACCTGCCCCTCATGCGCGACGACGTCGACCTGTGCTGGCGGCTCAACGCCGCCGGCTACCGGGTCCTCGTCGCGCCCGAGGCGGTCGTCCGGCACGCCGAGGCGGCCTCCCGAGAGCGCCGCACCGTCGACTGCGTGGGCCGCACGGCCGCCTCCCCGCACAAGGTGGACAAGGCCGGCGCCGTCCACACCCTCCTCGTCAACGCCCGCAGCGCCGCCCTGCCCTGGGTGCTGCTCCGGGTCGTCCTCGGCACGCTGCTGCGCACCCTCGCCTACCTGGTCGGCAAGGCCCCGGGACAGGCCGTCGACGAGATCCGCGGCCTCATGGGCGTCCTGCTGCGACCCGAGCGCATCCTCGCCGGACGCCGCGACCGCGGCAGCCCCCAGGCCGACAAGGGCGAGCTGCGCCCGCTGTTCCCGCCGCCCGGCGCGACCGTCCGCGTCACCGTGGAGCAGGTCGCGAGCAACCTCGTCGGCCGCTCCGACCCCGAGGCCGCCTCCGGCGCCGGACGGCACGGCAGCGCGATCGAGTCCGGACCCGGCGGCGACGACGCCGACTTCCTCGAGATCGAGCAGTTCGCCCGCCTCAAGCGCATCGCCCGCCGGCCGGGACCGGTCCTCTTCCTGATGCTGCTGCTGGTCTCGCTGGTGGCGTGCCGTCAGCTCCTCGGCGGCGGCGCGCTGGCCGGCGGCGCCCTGCTGCCCGCGCCCGCCGCGGCGGGCGACCTGTGGGCCCGCTACACCGACGCCTGGCACGCGGTCGGCGCCGGCGGCACCGGCACCGCGCCGCCCTACCTGGCGATCGTGGCGGCGCTGGCGACCCTGCTGCTCGGCTCCACCGGCCTCGCCGTCACCGTGATGCTCGTCTGCTCGGTGCCGCTGGCCGGCTTCACCGCCTACTTCGCCTCCCGCCCGCTCGTCGAGTCCCGGCTGCTGCGCGCCTGGGCGGCCGTCGCCTACGCCTTCCTGCCCGCGGCGACCGGCGCCCTGGCCTCGGGACACATCGGCACGGCCGTGCTCGCCGTGCTGCTGCCCCTCCTCGCCCGCGCCGGCATCGCCGCGAGCGGCCTCACCGCCCCCGACGGCCGCGGCAGCTGGCGCGCCACCTGGGCGTACGCGCTGCTGCTCACCCTCACCACGGCCTTCACCCCGATCGTGTGGCCGATGGCGCTGGTCCTCGGTGTCGGCGTGCTGGCCCTGCGCAGGGCCGACCTCAAGACCTACGGCCCGCGCTTCCTGGCGCAGTTCGGCAGCCCCTTGCTGGTGCTCGCCCCCTGGTCGCTGTCCCTGCTGCCGTTCGGCTTCTTCCAGGAGGCCGGGCTGCCGTTCGGGGCGTCGGCCGCGTCCGCGCTCGACCTGCTCGGCGTGAGCCCCGGCGGGCCCGGCACCGGCGGCGGGCTGCTGCTGATCGGCCTGGTCCTCGCCGCGCTGGCCGCCCTGCTGCGCGCCGAGCGCCGCACGGCGATCCTCACCGCGTGGACGGCCGCCCTGGTGGGCCTCGTCTTCGCGGCCCTGTCCAACGGCTCCGCGTGGGCGGGCCCCGCCACCCTCGTCTACGGCATCGCCCTGCTGGCCGCGGGCACGCTGGGCGCGGACGGCGCCCGCTCGCGCGTCGCCGAGCAGAGCTTCGGCTGGCGCCAGCCGGTCGCCGCGCTGATCGCCCTGGCCTGCGCCGTCGGCCCGCTCGTCCTCGCCGTGGGCTGGATGGTCCGCGGCGCCGACGGCCCCGTCGAACGGCGCGACCCGGTGCAGGTGCCGGCGTTCGTCGCCGAGGAGAGCGCCACCCGCGACCAGGCCCGCACCCTGGTCCTCGACACCGACTCCGCCGACCGCGTCGCCTACGTCCTGGTGCGCGGCTCCGGGGCCCGCATGGGCGACGCGGAGATCGCCGCCCAGGACGGCGAGAACGAACTGCTCGACAAGGTCGTCGCCAACCTCGTCGCCGGCTCCGGCGCCGACCAGGCCGACCAGCTCGGCGGCTTCGCCGTCCGCTACGTCCTGGTGCACCAGGGAGCCCCGCGCGAGGTCACCCGGGTGCTGGACGCCACGCCCGGCCTGAGCCGGCTCAGCCAGCAGGCGGGCGGCGCGCTGTGGCGGGTGGACCGGCAGGTCGCCCGGGCGGCCGTCGTGCCCGCGGAGGGTGAGGGCGAGCCGCAGCCCGTGGCCGCCGGACCGGTCGAGATCCACACCGACATCGAGGACGGCGCGGAGGGCCGCGTCCTGCGCCTGGCCGACTCCGCCGCGGAGGGCTGGACCGCCACCCTGGACGGCAAGGCGCTCACCCCGACCACGGTCGACGGCTGGGCCCAGGGCTTCGAGCTGCCCGCGTCCGGCGGGCGCCTGGACGTCACCTACGACGAGCCGTTCACCCACACCCTGTGGATGTGGGCGCAGGGCTCGCTCGCCGTGGTTCTCGTGGTCATGGCGCTGCCCGGCCGCAGCCGTGACATCGACGACGACCTGCCTGAGGAGGAGCCCGTTCCGGCCGAGGTCATGGCCGGAGAGGGCCGCCGCGCCCGCCGCCTGCGCGCCCAGGCCGAGGCGGAGGCCGCCGCCGCGGCGGCCGACGGCCCCGACGACGGCGCCCCGGAGGAGCCGGACGAGCCCGGCCCCGGTCCGGAGGCCGACGTGCCCGCCCCGCCGGAGCACCCCCCGGCCCCCGTCCCGCACCAGGGCGACTACGGCGACTGGGACCAGGGCCAGTACCAGAACGCGGGCTACGACGAGAACGCCTACGCGGCCGCGCCCTACCAGCAGCAGTACGCGGCGGACGGCTACGGCGGACAGCAGTACCCGGCGGAGGGCTACCCCCAGCAGGACGGCGCGTACGACCCGTACGGCTACGGCGTCCCGCAACAGGGCTACGACCAGACGTACCCGCAGGGATACGACGGGACGGCGTACCCGCAGGGCTACGACGCCCCGTACGACCCCCACGGCCCCGGCGCCACGAACCCCGACTCGTACGGCAACGAGCGTCCTGACGGGAGCCAGCAGTGAACCGCACCACCCTGTCCCTGATCGCGGGCGCCACCGCGCTCGCGGCCGTCACCGGCTTCGCCGCGGTCTCGGCGCCCGACCCCGAGGCCGCCGGGCAGCGCACCGGGGCGGCGGCCACCCTGCCCGTGGAGCGCACCGGCCTGCTGTGCCCACGGCCCAGCACCTCCGACCTGGCCGAGACGACGTACACCTCGTTCACCCCGGTCACGGAGGGCGCGGACGACAAGGGCACGGCCGTGCTCCGGTCGGCCGCGCAGCAGTCGGCCCCGGACGAGGACGCCTCCGGCGACGAGGAGAGCGAGAAGGACGGCGAGGACGCCTCCGGCGACGAGGAGACCGAGAAGGACGAGAAGGGCGACAAGGACGCCGCGAAGGACGACAAGGGCGGCAAGCCCGTCCTTCAGCTCAAGGAGCCCGGCAAGCCGGTGGCCGCGGAGGCCGACGGCGCGGACGCGCCCGCCCTCGTCGGCACCGCCGACGGCCGCTTCGCCTCCGGCTGGACCGCCCAGCAGACCACCGAGGTCACCGCGGGCACCGGCCGCGGGCTCCAGGGCGTCGCCTGCTCCGCCGCCGACACGCAGTTCTGGTTCCCCGGCGCCAGCACGGCCGACAGCCGCACCGACTACATCCACCTGACCAACCCGGACGACTCCGCGGCCGTGGTCGACATCGAGCTGTACGGCAAGGACGGCGAGCTGGAGACGACGGTGGGGGAGGGCATCACGGTCAAGCCCCGCTCCGCCGAGCCGGTGCTGCTGTCCACGCTCACCGCCGAGAAGCAGACCGACGTCACCGTGCACGTGGTGGTGCGCAGCGGCCGGGTCGGCGCCGCGGTGCAGGCACTGGACGACGAGACCGGCGGCGACTGGCTGCCCGCGTCGGCCGACCCGTCGGGCCGTCTTGTCCTGCCCGGCATCCCCAAGGACGCCAAGGCCGTGCGCCTGGTCGCCTTCACGCCCGGGGACGCCGACGTCGACCTGAAGGTGCGGCTCGCCGCCCCGTCCGGTCTGATCACCCCGGCCGGCAACGAGACGCTGCACCTCAAGGGCGGCATGACCGCCGCCTTCGACCTGGGTGAGCTCACCCGGGGTGAGGCGGGCTCCCTGGTGCTGACGGCGCCGGACGGTTCCGTGCCGGTCGTGGCGGCCGTGCGGGTGCTGCGCGGCGAGGAGGGCAAGCAGGAGTCGGCGTTCATCCCGGCGGCGCGCCCGGTCGAGACGCGGGCGACGGCGCTGGACAACACCGCCAAGGGCACCACCCTCTCGGTCACCGCGCCCGAGGGCGGGGCCGAGATCGAGGTGACGGCCTCCGCGGGCACCAAGGGCGGCACGCCGCAGACGAAGACGTACAGCATCAAGGCGGGGACGACGCAGGACGTCGAGGCGCCGGTGCCCGCCGGGCTGAAGGGCAGCTACGCGCTGACGGTCGAGACGCGGTCCGGCGGTCCCGTCTACGCCTCGCGCACCCTCGCCGCGACGGAGGGCGGTGTCCCGTACTTCACGGTGCAGCCGCTCCCGGACGACCGGGGCGTGGTGGCGGTGCCGGACGCGTCCGAGGACCTGTCCGTCCTCCAGCGGTAGCCGCCTCCAGCGCCGGCCGCCTCCAGCAGCCCGTCCTCCAGCCGTAGCCGTACGAGGCCCCCGGTGCGTCAGTCCTCGCCGTACCGGGGGTCGACCGTCTCGGGGGTGAGTCCCAGCAGGTCGGCGACCTGTTCGACGACGACCTCGTGGACCAGCGCCGCCCGCTCGTCGCGGCCCTTGGAGCGGATCTCGACCGGCCGCCGGTAGATCACCACGCGCGCGGGACGCCCGTCGCCCGCCGTCACGGCTCCGCCCAGCGGGACCGTCTCGTCCCAGCCGGGTCCGGCCGCGCCGTCCAGCCGGGGGACGTCCAGCACCAGGAAATCGATGTCGGCGAGCTGCGGCCAGCGCCGCTCAAGACGCTCCACCGAGTCCTGCACCAGATCCGCGAACGTCTCCGCGCGGCTGGCGGCCAGCGGCACCTGGGGCGGTGCGATCGGGCCGCGCATGCCCCGGCCGTGGCGGTCACGGCGTCGGGGCCCGGGGGCTGCGGAGCGAGGAGTCACGGGGCTGTCCATCACTGCGAAGGGTAGTCGTCGTGCCGCCGCGCCGCCCCACGCCCACGCGCGTTCCGGCCGACCCGCGCGCCATGTCACAACCTGACCATTCCAGCCAAGGTTGGGCTCGATTCCGTATCTCTCCTGGACCGATCACCTCAAGGCATTTGACGGTGTTTATGCCGAGTGGTGACCGCAATCAGAACCGGCCGAAAGCCGCCGTTCCGGCGTACCGCCTGGTCACAGAGGTGTGTTTCCTGGGGTATGTGGGGCGTTTCACACCCCGACACGGGGGAGTGACCTGGTGGAGAGTCGTCGCGGCCCGCTCAAGAGTGCGGTACCGTCCAACGTCGTGAGCCCTGTACGTCGCTGTTCGCGCACCGCCTGCGGCCGTCCCGCCGTCGCGACGCTGACGTACGTCTACGCCGACTCGACCGCGGTCCTCGGCCCGCTCGCCACCTACGCCGAACCCCATTGCTACGACCTGTGCGCCGAGCACTCCGAGCGCCTCACCGCGCCGCGTGGCTGGGAGGTCGTCCGCCTGCTCGACGGGTCCGCCCCGGCGCAGCCCAGCGGGGACGACCTGGAAGCGCTCGCCAACGCCGTGCGTGAGGCGGCCCGCCCCCAGGAGCGGGCGGCCGGAGCCGGCGGCGGCGCGCGCGGCGCCGACCCGATGGAGGTCGCCCGCCGCGGCCACCTGCGGGTTCTGCGCTCCCCTGACAACTGAGCCGGGCGCTCCGGTCCTCCCGTCACATCCCTTCACCGCACACCCATTGACGCCCGCTTGGCGCGGACACGACCATTCCGGTGACCCAGCGAGAAATCGCTTTCGCATGGCGGAATCCGGGAGGCGCACGTGTACGTCCAGGAACTGGAACCCGTCGCCGGATCGCTCGGCCTCTCCGCCCTCGTGGCGGCCCTGCCGCTGCTGATCGTGCTGGTGCTGCTCGGCGGTGTCCGGATGAAGGCGCACCTCGCGGGCCTGATCGGCCTGGCGGCCGCGGTCGCGGTGGCCTGGCTGGCGTACGGAATGCCGCTGGACCAGACGCTCTCCAGCGGCGCCCAGGGCGCCGTCTTCGGGCTCTTCCCCATCATGTGGATCGTCGTGAACGCCCTGTGGATCTACCGGATGACGGTCCGCACCCGCCACTTCGACATCCTGCGCCGCTCCTTCGGCCGGCTCTCCGACGACCCCCGCATCCAGGCGCTCGTCGTCGCGTTCTGCTTCGGCGCCCTGCTGGAGGCGCTGGCCGGGTTCGGCGCCCCCGTCGCGATCTCCGCCGTGATGCTGGTCGCCCTCGGATTCGACCCCGTACGCGCCGCCGTGGTCGCGCTCGTCGCCAACACCGCGCCGGTGGCGTTCGGCGCGATGGGCACCCCCGTCGTCACGCTCGCCCAGGTCACCGGGCTGCCGCTGGACTCCGTGGCGTCCGTCGTCGGCCGACAGACCCCGCTGCTGGCCCTCGTGGTGCCGCTCGTGCTCGTCTGGCTGGTCGACGGCCGGCGCGGACTGCGCGAGACCTGGATCCCCGCGCTGGTGTGCGGCGTCGCCTTCGCCGTGGCCCAGTTCGCCGCGTCCAACTACGTCTCCGCCCAGCTCGCCGACATCGGCGCCGCCCTCGCCGGCGCGGGCGCCCTGATGGCCGTGCCCCACTCCCGCGTGCCCGCCGCCGAGTCCGTCCGGACCTCCGTCCTCACCGGCACCCGCAGCGAGGAACTGGACGCCGACGACCCGCGCGGCGAGGTCGTGCGGGCGTACGCGCCCTACGCGCTGATCGTCGCGATCTTCGCCGTCGCGCAGATCCCGGCCGTCAAGGACTGGCTCGCCGGCGCCACCCAGACCTGGAACTGGCCGCTGCTGGACGTCGCCGGCCCCGACGGCGAACCCGTCGGCGGCAACATGTTCAGCCTGCCGCTCGTCTCCACCGGCGGGACGCTCGTGCTGTTCGCCGGGCTCGCCACCGCCGCGGTCCTCGGCGTCCACGCGCGCGTGGCGGTCAGGGAATGGCTGGAGACCGTGCGCGAACTGCGGTTCGCGCTGCTCACCGTGACCAGCGTCCTCGCCCTCGCCTACGTCATGAACCTCTCCGGACAGGCCGCCACCATCGGCCACTTCGTGGCGGCCGCCGGCGCGGGCCTCGCCTTCCTGTCCCCGGTCCTCGGCTGGTTCGGCGTCGCCGTGTCCGGCTCCGACACCTCCGCCAACGCCCTCTTCGGCGCCCTCCAGGTCACCGCCGCCCAGCAGTCCGGCCTCTCGCCCGAACTGCTCGCCGCCGCCAACAGCTCCGGCGGCGTCCTCGGCAAGATGATCTCCCCGCAGAACCTCACCATCGCCTGCGCGGCCGTCGGACTCGCGGGCCGCGAGGGCGACCTGCTGCGCAAGGTGCTGCCCTGGAGCCTCGGCCTGCTGCTCGTGATGTGCCTGATCGTGGTGGGCCAGAGCACGGCGGTGCTCGGCTGGATGCTGCCCTGAACCTCCGCGACGGCCCTGCCGGACGCTCCGGGTAGTTTGTGGTGACCGACAGGACTCCGGAAGGGCTGGCCGTGGCTGCTGATCTCTCGCAGATCGTGAAGGCGTACGACGTGCGCGGGGTCGTCCCCGACCAGTGGGACGAGGCGCTCGCCGAGCTCTTCGGGGCCGCCTTCGTGCGGGTGACCTCCGCGACCGCCGTCGTCACCGGACACGACATGCGCCCCTCGTCCCCGGGCCTGTCCGCCGCCTTCGCACGCGGCGCGGCCGGCCAGGGCGCCGACGTCACCGAGATCGGCCTGTGCTCCACCGACCAGCTGTACTACGCCTCGGGCGCGCTGGACCTGCCCGGCGCGATGTTCACCGCCTCGCACAACCCGGCGCGGTACAACGGCATCAAGCTGTGCCGTGCCGGCGCCGCCCCCGTCGGCCAGGACACCGGACTCGCCGACATCCGCGCCCTCGCCGAGGAGTGGAGCGACACGGGCGCCCCGCGGCCGGCCGTAGCCACCGGGACGGTCACCCGCCGCGACACCCTCGACGACTACGCGGCCCACCTGCGCTCCCTCGTCGACCTCACCGGCATCCGCCCGCTGAAGGTCGTCGTCGACGCCGGCAACGGCATGGGCGGCCACACCGTCCCCACCGTCCTCGCCGGGCTGCCGCTCACGGTCGTCCCGATGTACTTCGAGCTCGACGGCACCTTCCCCAACCACGAGGCCAACCCGCTGGACCCGGCCAACCTCGTCGACCTGCAGAAGCGGGTCCGCGAGGAGGGCGCCGACCTCGGCCTCGCCTTCGACGGCGACGCCGACCGCTGCTTCGTCGTCGACGAGCGCGGCGAACCGGTCTCCCCGTCCGCCGTCACCGCCCTGGTCGCCGCCCGCGAACTCGCGCGCAACGGCGGCACGGGCACCGTCATCCACAACCTGATCACCTCGTGGTCCGTGCCCGAGGTCGTCCGGGAGAACGGCGGCACCCCCGAACGCACCCGCGTGGGCCACTCCTTCATCAAGGCGGAGATGGCCAGGACCGGCGCCATCTTCGGCGGCGAGCACTCCGCCCACTACTACTTCCGCGACTTCTGGAACGCCGACACCGGCATGCTGGCCGCCCTGCACGTCCTCGCCGCGCTCGGCGAGCAGCAGGGCACCCTGTCCGCGCTCGTCGACCAGTACGACCGCTACGCAGGCTCCGGCGAGATCAACTCCACCGTCGACGACCAGGCCGCCCGCCTCGCCGCGATCCGCGCCGCCTACGAGGGCCGCGAGGGCGTCACCCTCGACGACCTGGACGGCCTGACCGTCTCCGCCGCCGACTGGTGGTTCAACGTCCGCCCCAGCAACACCGAACCCCTGCTGCGGCTGAACGCCGAGGCCCGCGACGAGGCCACCATGATCCGCGTCCGCGACGAGGCCCTCGCCCTGATCAGGCAGTAGTCGCCGCACCCTCCGCAGGCCGGGGCGGCGGGTCCCGGGCGGACCGCCCCGGACCCGCCGCGGGGCCCCCACCGGCGGTACCCTGACCAGCACATCCACCAGTGAAGGGACCCTCATGCCTCTCGAAGCCGGCCTCCTGGAGATCCTGGCCTGCCCGGCCTGCCACTCCCCCCTCGAGGAGCGGGACACCGAGCTGGTCTGCACCGGCCAGGACTGCGGGCTCGCCTACCCGGTCCGCGACGGCATCCCCGTCCTCCTCGTCGACGAGGCCCGCCGCCCGGAGTAAGCCGCCCCCGCGCCCGGAGCCCCCGCGTACCGCCCCGCCGATCGGAGCCAGTCGCCCATGCTCGACGAATCGCTGCTCGACTCACCGGAGGGCCTCGCCGAGGCCGACCACCGCGCCCTGCTCCGCGGCGCCGCCGAGGCCGGGGCCCGCGTCCGCACGGCGGCACGGCACGCCGCCGAGGCCGGCGTGGGGGACCTGAAGCCCGACGGCCGCCCCCGCGCCGTGCTCATCGCCGGGCCCGGCGCCGCCGCCACCCAGACCGCCGACCTGCTCGGCACCCTGGCCGGCGCCGGCAGCCCCGTCACCCGCCTCGCCCCCACCGGCGTCGCGCCCGCCGCCGGCGCCCTGCGCTGGGAACTGCCGGGCTGGGCCGGGTCCGTGGACCTGCTGCTGATCGCCACCCCGGACGGCACCGAACCGGGCCTGTCCCTGCTCGCCGAGCAGGCCTACCGGCGCGGCCTCACCGTCGTCGCCGTCGCCCCCGCCGGCACCCCGCTCGCCGAGTCCGTCTCCGGCAGCCACGGCCTGTTCGTCCCCATGGCCGTCGCGCCCTACGACCACGACGAACCCCTCGCCGCCTCCGCGCCCGGCGTGCTGTGGGCGCTGCTCACCCCGCTGCTCGCCCTGCTCGACCGCACCGGCCTGCTCACCGCGCCGCCGGACACCCTGCAGAAGGTCGCCGACCGCCTCGACGCCGTCGCCGAACGCTGCGGGCCCGCCGTCGTCACGTACAGCAACGCGGCCAAGACCCTCGCCGCCGAACTCGCCGACTCCCTGCCCGTCGTGTGGACCGAGGGCGTCTCGGCCGGACCCGCGGGACGGCGCTTCGCCGCCGCGCTCGCCGAGCTGTCCGGCACCCCCGCCGTCGTCGCCGAACTGCCCGAGGCCCTCGCCGCGCACAGCGCCCTGCTCGCCGGACCGCTCGCCGCCGGCGCCGACCCGGACGACTTCTTCCGCGACCGCGTGGAGGAGGCGCCCGCCCTGCACGCGCGCGTGGTGCTGCTCCGCGACCGGCCCCTCGGCGGCCTCACCGCCGCCCCCGCCGCCCGCGAGCTGGCCCTCACCCACGACACGCCGATCAGCGAGCTGGAACCGGAGGAGGGCGGCGAACTGGAGACCCTCGCGGAACTGATCGCCGTCACCGATTTCGCCGCCGTTTACCTGGCGCTCGCCTCGGCACCCCGATGATGCCGAAGGCCCCCTGACCCCCGCGCGGACGCCCGGCCCGGCGCGCCCGCACGAGAACCGGCAGAAGGAACGCGAAGAGCCCCATGGACCGCCTCGACAACACCGTCCGCCCCTACGCCTGGGGCTCCACCACCGCCATCCCGCGGCTGCTCGGCACCGAGCCGACCGGCGAACCGCAGGCGGAGATGTGGATGGGCGCCCACCCCGGCGCCCCCTCACGCACCGGCCGGGGCACGCTCGCCGAGGTCGTCGACGCCGACCCGGAGCGCGAGCTCGGCGCCGCCACGGTCGCCAAGTTCGGGCCCCGCCTGCCGTTCCTGCTCAAACTGCTCGCCGCGGGCTCCCCGCTGTCCCTCCAGGTCCACCCCGACCTGACGCAGGCGCGGGCGGGCTACGAGGACGAGGAGCGCCGAGGCGTCCCCGTCACCGCCCCGCACCGCAACTACAAGGACACCAACCACAAGCCCGAACTGATCTGCGCCCTCACCGAGTTCGACGGCCTGTGCGGCTTCCGCGACCCGTTGCGCGCCGCCGAACTCCTCGACGGACTCGGCGTGGACTCCCTCAAGCCGTACGTCGACCTGCTGCACGCCAGTCCCGAGGAGGCGGCGCTGCGCGAGGTGCTCACCGCCGTCCTCACCGCCGACCCCGACGAGATGGCCCGCACCGTCACGGAGACGGCCGCCGCCTGCGACCGCCTCGGCGGCGAGTACGCCCCCTACGCAGGCATCGCCCACCACTACCCGGGCGACCCCGGCGTCATCGCGGCGATGCTGCTCAACCACGTCCGGCTCCAGCCCGGCGAGGCCCTGTACCTCGGCGCCGGCGTCCCGCACGCCTACCTCGACGGCCTCGGAGTCGAGATCATGGCCAACTCCGACAACGTCCTGCGCTGCGGCCTCACCCCCAAGCACGTCGACGTCCCCGAACTGCTGCGCATCGTCCGCTTCGAGGCCGCCGACCCCGGCGTGCTCCGCCCGGAGGCCGGCCCGGACGACGAGGAGGTCTACGAGACCCCCACCGACGAGTTCCGGCTCTCCCGCTACGTCCTCCCCGAGGGCGCCCCCGCCCACGACCTCACCCTCGACGCCCCGCAGATCCTGCTGTGCACCGCGGGCGCCGTCCGGACCGGCGAGCACGAGCTGACCCCCGGACACTCCGTGTTCGTCCCCGCGGGTGAGAAGGCCGAGGTCTCGGGTACCGGAACCGTCTTCCGGGCCACCGTCGTCCTCTGAGCGGGCCATGACCACGACCTGACGCGCCGTCGCCGGGCAGTCCTGCAACAATGGCGCACCGTCACAGCACGGACCACGGCCCGGCGGTGGGCGCACACGCCTGCCCGGACCCCACGGCGTACGAAGGGACAACGCGGACACATGAGCGCGTCAGGCGGCACCAAGGCGATCGTGGCGGCACTCGCCGCCAACCTCGCGATCGCGGTAGCGAAGTTCGTGGCGTTCGTCTTCAGCGGCTCCTCGTCGATGCTCGCCGAGTCCGTGCACTCGGTCGCCGACTCCGGCAACCAGGCACTGCTGCTCGTCGGCGGCAAGAAGGCCCAGCGCAAGGCCACCCCCGAGCACCCCTTCGGCTACGGCCGCGAGCGGTACATCTACGCCTTCCTCGTGTCCATCGTGCTGTTCTCGGTCGGCGGCATGTTCGCCCTCTACGAGGGCTACGAGAAGATCAAGCACCCGCACGAGCTGGAGCACTGGTACTGGCCGGTCGGCGTGCTGGTCTTCGCGATCATCGCCGAGGGCTTCTCCTTCCGCACCGCCATCAAGGAGTCCAACGGCCTGAGGGGCGGCCGCTCCTGGAAGGAGTTCGTCCGCCACGCCAAGGCGCCCGAGCTGCCGGTCGTCCTGCTGGAGGACCTCGGCGCCCTCATCGGTCTGGTCCTCGCCCTCGGCGGCGTCGGCCTGGCCCTCGCCACCGGCGACAGCGTCTGGGACGGCGTCGGCACCCTCTGCATCGGCGTCCTGCTCATCCTGATCGCCCTGGTGCTCGCCGCAGAGACCAAGTCGCTGCTGCTCGGTGAGGCCGCGGGCGTCGAGGAGACCCGCAAGATCGAGGCCGCCGTCGTCGACGGCGACACCGTCACCCGCATCATCCACATGCGCACCCTCCACCTCGGCCCGGAGGAACTCCTCGTCGCCGCCAAGATCGCGGTGCGGCACGACGACACCGCCACCGAGGTGGCCGCCGCCATCAACGCCGCCGAGGCCCGCATCCGCGACGCCGTGCCGATCGCCCGGGTGATCTACCTGGAGCCCGACATCTACAGCGAGGCCGAGGCCGCCAAGGGGCCCGACCCCGAGGCCACGCCCGGCGGACCCACCCAGCCGGACGAGGCGCACTGACCCACCCCCGACACCGCCGTCAGGCCGTTCCGGGACCGCACCGCGGCCCCAGAACGGCCTGATGTGTTCGCGGCCGGACTGGGGACCGCCGGGCGGGTCGGTGTAGCTTGGGACGGAGCCAGACGTCGCTGCTGATGGCGGTCGGGCGGTCCCACCGCGGACCGGCCGAGGGAGAGAGGGCCTCCGACGGACTGCGCTGCGCGTACGCGGGCATGCCTGTGCCCTCCTCGGGCACTCCTGTGTCCGCCGCCGCGCAGATCAGCCGTACCCACCTCGCCCCAACCCGAGGAGCAGCCCGTAATGACGACTGTCGACAACCGACAGGACTTCAAGGTCGCCGATCTCTCCCTGGCCGAGTTCGGCCGCAAGGAGATCACCCTCGCCGAGCACGAGATGCCCGGCCTGATGGCGATCCGCAAGGAGTACGCCGACGCCCAGCCCCTGGCCGGCGCCCGGATCACCGGCTCCCTGCACATGACCGTGCAGACCGCCGTCCTCATCGAGACCCTCGTCGCGCTCGGCGCGCGGGTCCGCTGGGCGTCCTGCAACATCTTCTCCACCCAGGACCACGCCGCGGCCGCCATCGCCGTCGGCCCTGACGGCACGCCCGACAACCCGCAGGGCGTCCCCGTCTTCGCCTGGAAGGGCGAGACGCTCGAGGAGTACTGGTGGTGCACCGAGCAGGCGCTGACCTGGCCGGACAGCCCCACCGGCGGCCCGAACATGATCCTCGACGACGGCGGCGACGCCACGCTCCTCGTCCACAAGGGCGTGGAGTACGAGAAGGACGGCAAGGCGCCCTCCCCGGACACCGCCGAGTCCGACGAGCACCGGGTCATCCTGGAGCTCCTCAACCGCACCCTCGCCGAGAGCCCGCAGAAGTGGACCCAGCTGTCCTCCGAGATCCGCGGTGTGACGGAGGAGACCACGACGGGTGTGCACCGTCTGTACGAGATGCAGCGTGACGGCATCCTGCTGTTCCCGGCGATCAACGTGAACGACGCCGTGACGAAGTCGAAGTTCGACAACAAGTACGGCTGCCGCCACTCCCTGGTCGACGGCATCAACCGCGCCACCGACACGCTGATCGGCGGCAAGACGGCCGTGGTGTGCGGCTACGGCGACGTCGGCAAGGGCTGCGCGGAGTCGCTGCGCGGCCAGGGCGCCCGCGTGATCATCACCGAGATCGACCCGATCTGCGCGCTGCAGGCGGCGATGGACGGCTACCAGGTCACCACGCTGGACGAGGTCGTCGAGACGGCCGACATCTTCATCACCACGACCGGCAACAAGGACATCATCATGGCCTCGGACATGGCCAAGATGAAGCACCAGGCGATCGTGGGCAACATCGGCCACTTCGACAACGAGATCGACATGGCCGGCCTGGCGAAGACCCCGGGCATCGTCAAGGACGAGATCAAGCCGCAGGTCCACACCTGGACGTTCCCCGACGGCAAGAAGATCATCGTGCTGTCCGAGGGCCGCCTGCTGAACCTGGGCAACGCCACCGGTCACCCGTCGTTCGTGATGTCCAACTCCTTCGCGGACCAGACCCTGGCCCAGATCGAGCTGTTCACCAAGCCCGACGAGTACCCGACCGGCGTCTACGTGCTGCCCAAGCACCTCGACGAGAAGGTCGCCCGCCTCCACCTGGACGCCCTCGGCGTCAAGCTCACCACGCTGCGCCAGGACCAGGCCGACTACATCGGCGTGAAGGTCGAGGGCCCGTACAAGTCCGACCACTACCGCTACTGAGCCGGACGCTCCTCACCGAGCCCGAGCCCCGAGGCAGGCCCCCGCACCCCCGTGCCGGGGGCCTGCCCCGTTGTCGGACCGGCGACCGGCCCCGCCCTCACGACCCAGGACCCCCATGCCCCGCGGCCGTTATTCGCTCCACGATCCGCACGATCACACCCCCCTCGCGGACGAACACTTCCAGTGCGCCCCCGGCCCCTCCGGCTGGCGCTACGTCTCCCAGCTCACCGGCCCCGACGGCGATCACGCGGGCTCGGTCGACCTCACCCTCGACGCCCTCGGCCGCCCCCTCCGCCTCGAACTGCACGCCGCGAGCTGGCAGGTCCGCGGCGCCGCCCTCGACGGCGTCACCTGGGTCCGCACCGACCCCACAGGGACCCACGCCACCGAAGGCAACGTGCGCGCCCACGCCTTCACCGGCACATCCCCCGCCTTCCTCGTCGCCACCGCACGTCTGCTGCGCCTCACCCCCTCCACCGCGGGCACCCGCGTACGCCTCGTCGCCTTCACCGACCCGGTCCTCGCCCCCCGCACCGTGGACCAGTCCTGGGCGCTGGTCGACAGAGAAACACACCCCACTGACAACGGCCCCCTGACCGTGGACGCGTACCAGATCACGGCCCTGGACACGGGCGAACAGCACACTGCGCACCTTGCCGGTGACGTCGTCCTCTCCGCGCCCGGCGTCGAGCTGGAGGACTTGGACTCGCCGCCGTCGGACCTCGACTGAGGGAGCGCCGTCTCCGCCGGTCAGGCGGGCGGCGCGAAGCCCGTCGAGGGCCGCTCGGCGGCCTCACTGCCGGCGGGAGGTCCGACCGGCGGCGCGGGAGGTCCGACAGGCGGTGCCGCCGGAGACACGGGGCCGGCCGGGACGGCGGGCGGCGGCAGCACGGGCTGACCCGCGCCCGCGGGGTACGAAGCCGGAGCGGGAGCGGTGGGCGCGCCTCCGCCGCCGAAGGTCCGCTGCGCCTCCCGCGTCTGCCGCTCCTGCAGCACCGCCGCCAGATACATCGCGGGCGGAACTCCCGGAGGCACCGGCGCGCCGGTGCGCCCGGCCACGTCCGACGCCAGCCGCTCCGCCATCGACCAGCCGACCTGCGGATCGAGCTGCCGCATCCGCGTCAGGTACTGGCGGACGGCGAGCCACAGACCGTCGGGCACCGCCGACAGGTCGAGTCCGGAGAAGCGTCCCGCGAGCCACGGCGGAGGCGGCGGCACGAAAGCGCCCTGCCCGGCCGCCGGTATGCGCTCCCGCACCACCAGCGTCCCCGCGAACACGTCCCCCAGACGCCGGCCGCGCGCCGACACCAGCGAGGCGACGCAGGCCACGACCCCGAACGTCATCAGGATCTCGATCACCCCGAGCAGCCCCCGCACCAGCGCGTGCCGGAACCGGATCGGCCCGCCGTCGTCCCGCACCACCCGCAGTCCGCAGGCCAGCTTCCCGAGCGACGTCCCGTGGGTCAGCGTCTCCACCAGGATCGGCCCGCCCACCAGCACCAGGACGAACGTCGCGATCGTCACCGCCGTCCGCGCCGCCTCGTCCAGCGAGGCCGTCGCCGCCACGAGACCGAGGGTCACCAGGACGTAGACGGTCACGGCCGCCGCCAGGTCCAGCAGGACGGCCAACCCCCTGCTGGGCAGCTTCGCGGGGCGCAGTTCCAACGCCACCGCCTCGCCCGTCACCAGCTCACTCACGCCCGCCGCCTCTCCCTGGGTCTGCCCCGAACACCGCCAGTCTGCCAAGCTGATGGCACATCGCACCGCCGTACGAACAGCCGAGGAGCAGGGACACCGATGGACCTCGACGTCTTCGTCTCCGCCCATCGAGCGGAGTGGGACCGTCTCGACGCCCTGCTCGCACGACGCCGCCGGCTCACCGGAGCGGAGGCCGACGAACTCGTCACCCTGTACCAGCGCGCCGCCACCCACCTCTCGGTGATCCAGTCGGCCGCCCCCGATCCCCAGCTCACCGGCCGGCTCAGCCAGCTGGTCGCCCGCGCGCGCAGTGCGGTGACGGGCACCCGCCGGGCGTCCTGGCGCGATGTCACGCAGTTCCTGACCCACGGTTTCCCCGCGGCCGTCTACCGCGCACGTCACTGGTGGGTGCCGACGGCGCTCATCTCCACGGCGGTGGCCGCGCTGCTCGGCTGGTGGATCGGCACGCACCCCGAGGTCCAAGCCTCCATAGCGGCGCCCGCGGAACTCCGCGAGATGACCCGCCCCGGCGGCCAGTACGAGACGTACTACTCCAGCAACCCGGCGACCTCGTTCGCCGCGCAGGTGTGGACGAACAACGCATGGGCCGCCGCCCTGTGCCTGATCCTCGGAGTGTTCCTCGGCCTGCCGGTCCTGTGGATCCTCTTCCAGAACATGCTCAACCTGGGCGTCGGCTTCGGCTTGATGTCCTCCGCGGGACGCCTCGACACCTTCCTCGGTCTGGTCCTGCCGCACGGCCTGCTGGAACTCACCGCGGTCTTCGTCGCCGCCGGCACGGGACTGCGGCTCGGCTGGACCGTCATCGACCCGGGTCCGCGCACCCGCCGCACCGCCCTGGCGGAGGAGGGCCGCGCAGCCCTCGCCATGGCGATCGGCCTGGCCCTGGTCCTGTTCGTCTCAGGCGCGGTCGAAGGCTTCGTCACCCCGTCGGGCCTGCCCACCTGGGCCCGCATCACCATCGGAGTCGTCGCGGAGCTGGCCTTCCTGGCATACGTCTACGTCCTCGGCGGACGGGCCGCTCGCGCGGGCGCCACCGGGGACGTGGAGGCATCCGAGCGAAGCGCCACCGTGCCCACGGCCGCCTGATGTGCGACCGGCCCCGGTGAGCTGCTAGTGTCCTCTTCGCCCCACGGGAACCGTTGACGCGGTGCCGGTGGGGAGGTAGATTAGAACAGTTGCCTGGAGATGGGTTCTGACCCGGAGGGCGACGGTGAACATCTACTGGCTTCCCGCCGGGACGCAGATTCCGCGGAAGCACCCCCCGATAAGTCGGAATTCGAGGCCGGTCAATCCGCCCCGGAACTTCTGATAAAGTCGGATCCGCCGGAAAGGAAAGCGCGAAAGCGTCGACCTGGAAAGCACCGAGGAAATCGGATCGGAAAGATCTGATAGAGTCGGAAACGCAAGACCGAAGGGAAGCGCCCGGAGGAAAGCCCGAGAGGGTGAGTACAAAGGAAGCGTCCGTTCCTTGAGAACTCAACAGCGTGCCAAAAGTCAACGCCAGATATGTTGATACCCCGTCCGTCCGGTTTCGGATGGTCGAGGTTCCTTTGAAAAAACACAGCGAGGACGCTGTGAACGTCGGGACTATTCCTCCCGATGTTCCGCTCTCGTGATGTGTGCACCGGATCACCGGTAAACATTCACGGAGAGTTTGATCCTGGCTCAGGACGAACGCTGGCGGCGTGCTTAACACATGCAAGTCGAACGATGAACCACTTCGGTGGGGATTAGTGGCGAACGGGTGAGTAACACGTGGGCAATCTGCCCTGCACTCTGGGACAAGCCCTGGAAACGGGGTCTAATACCGGATACTGATCATCTTAGGCATCTTGGATGATCGAAAGCTCCGGCGGTGCAGGATGAGCCCGCGGCCTATCAGCTAGTTGGTGAGGTAATGGCTCACCAAGGCGACGACGGGTAGCCGGCCTGAGAGGGCGACCGGCCACACTGGGACTGAGACACGGCCCAGACTCCTACGGGAGGCAGCAGTGGGGAATATTGCACAATGGGCGAAAGCCTGATGCAGCGACGCCGCGTGAGGGATGACGGCCTTCGGGTTGTAAACCTCTTTCAGCAGGGAAGAAGCGAAAGTGACGGTACCTGCAGAAGAAGCGCCGGCTAACTACGTGCCAGCAGCCGCGGTAATACGTAGGGCGCGAGCGTTGTCCGGAATTATTGGGCGTAAAGAGCTCGTAGGCGGCTTGTCACGTCGGTTGTGAAAGCCCGGGGCTTAACCCCGGGTCTGCAGTCGATACGGGCAGGCTAGAGTTCGGTAGGGGAGATCGGAATTCCTGGTGTAGCGGTGAAATGCGCAGATATCAGGAGGAACACCGGTGGCGAAGGCGGATCTCTGGGCCGATACTGACGCTGAGGAGCGAAAGCGTGGGGAGCGAACAGGATTAGATACCCTGGTAGTCCACGCCGTAAACGGTGGGCACTAGGTGTGGGCGACATTCCACGTCGTCCGTGCCGCAGCTAACGCATTAAGTGCCCCGCCTGGGGAGTACGGCCGCAAGGCTAAAACTCAAAGGAATTGACGGGGGCCCGCACAAGCGGCGGAGCATGTGGCTTAATTCGACGCAACGCGAAGAACCTTACCAAGGCTTGACATACACCGGAAAGCATCAGAGATGGTGCCCCCCTTGTGGTCGGTGTACAGGTGGTGCATGGCTGTCGTCAGCTCGTGTCGTGAGATGTTGGGTTAAGTCCCGCAACGAGCGCAACCCTTGTCCCGTGTTGCCAGCAGGCCCTTGTGGTGCTGGGGACTCACGGGAGACCGCCGGGGTCAACTCGGAGGAAGGTGGGGACGACGTCAAGTCATCATGCCCCTTATGTCTTGGGCTGCACACGTGCTACAATGGCCGGTACAATGAGCTGCGATACCGCGAGGTGGAGCGAATCTCAAAAAGCCGGTCTCAGTTCGGATTGGGGTCTGCAACTCGACCCCATGAAGTCGGAGTCGCTAGTAATCGCAGATCAGCATTGCTGCGGTGAATACGTTCCCGGGCCTTGTACACACCGCCCGTCACGTCACGAAAGTCGGTAACACCCGAAGCCGGTGGCCCAACCCCTTGTGGGAGGGAGCTGTCGAAGGTGGGACTGGCGATTGGGACGAAGTCGTAACAAGGTAGCCGTACCGGAAGGTGCGGCTGGATCACCTCCTTTCTAAGGAGCACTTCTCACCAACCTCGGTTGGTCAGAGGCCAGTTCATCAGCGAACGTCTGATGCTGGTTGCTCATGGGTGGAACGTTGACTACTCGGCACGGTCCAGGATGGACCAGGCGCTAGTACTGCTCTTCGGGGCGTGGAACGCTGATCTGGTCAACTGACTGTGTTGGGCACGCTGTTGGGTGTCTGAGGGAATGAACTTCCTTCAGTGCCGGCCCCAGTGCACTCGAGCCGTATGGCTTGGGGTGATGGGTGGTTGGTCGTTGTTTGAGAACTGCACAGTGGACGCGAGCATCTGTGGCCAAGTTTTTAAGGGCGCACGGTGGATGCCTTGGCACCAGGAACCGATGAAGGACGTGGGAGGCCACGATAGGCCCCGGGGAGTCGTCAACCAGGCTTTGATCCGGGGGTGTCCGAATGGGGAAACCCGGCAGTCGTCATGGGCTGTCACCCGCTGCTGAACACATAGGCAGTGTGGAGGGAACGCGGGGAAGTGAAACATCTCAGTACCCGCAGGAAGAGAAAACAACCGTGATTCCGGGAGTAGTGGCGAGCGAAACCGGATGAGGCCAAACCGTATGCGTGTGAGACCCGGCAGGGGTTGCGCATTCGGGGTTGTGGGATCTCTCTTTCATGGTCTGCCGGCCATGAGACGAGTCAGAAACCGTTGATGTAGGCGAAGGACATGCGAAAGGTCCGGCGTAGAGGGTAAGACCCCCGTAGTCGAAACGTCAGCGGCTCGTTTGAGAGACACCCAAGTAGCACGGGGCCCGAGAAATCCCGTGTGAATCTGGCGGGACCACCCGCTAAGCCTAAATATTCCCTGGTGACCGATAGCGGATAGTACCGTGAGGGAATGGTGAAAAGTACCGCGGGAGCGGAGTGAAATAGTACCTGAAACCGTGTGCCTACAAGCCGTGGGAGCGTCGGACATCAAGCTTGCTTGGTGTCTCGTGACTGCGTGCCTTTTGAAGAATGAGCCTGCGAGTTTGCGGTGTGTTGCGAGGTTAACCCGGGTGGGGAAGCCGTAGCGAAAGCGAGTCCGAATAGGGCGATTTTAGTAGCACGCTCAAGACCCGAAGCGGAGTGATCTAGCCATGGGCAGGTTGAAGCGGAGGTAAGACTTCGTGGAGGACCGAACCCACCAGGGTTGAAAACCTGGGGGATGACCTGTGGTTAGGGGTGAAAGGCCAATCAAACTCCGTGATAGCTGGTTCTCCCCGAAATGCATTTAGGTGCAGCGTCGTGTGTTTCTTGCCGGAGGTAGAGCACTGGATAGGCGATGGGCCCTACCGGGTTACTGACCTTAGCCAAACTCCGAATGCCGGTAAGTGAGAGCGCGGCAGTGAGACTGTGGGGGATAAGCTCCATGGTCGAGAGGGAAACAGCCCAGAGCATCGACTAAGGCCCCTAAGCGTACGCTAAGTGGGAAAGGATGTGGAGTCGCACAGACAACCAGGAGGTTGGCTTAGAAGCAGCCACCCTTGAAAGAGTGCGTAATAGCTCACTGGTCTAGTGATTCCGCGCCGACAATGTAGCGGGGCTCAAGCGTACCGCCGAAGTCGTGTCATTGCGATATGTACCCCCAACGGGGATCGTGATGGGTAGGGGAGCGTCGTCTGCCGGGTGAAGCAGCCGCGGAAGCGAGTTGTGGACGGTTGACGAGTGAGAATGCAGGCATGAGTAGCGATTCACACGTGAGAAACGTGTGCGCCGATTGACTAAGGGTTCCTGGGTCAAGCTGATCTGCCCAGGGTAAGTCGGGACCTAAGGCGAGGCCGACAGGCGTAGTCGATGGATAACCGGTTGATATTCCGGTACCCGCTGTGAAGCGTCAAACATCGAATCCAGTGATGCTAAGCCCGTGAAGCCGCCGGCTGAGTCTTCGGACGAGGTCGGAGTGGTGGAGCCGGTGACCCGAGCTGGTAGTAGGTGAGTGATGGGGTGACGCAGGAAGGTAGTCCATCCCGGGCGGTGGTTGTCCCGGGGTAAGGGTGTAGGACGTCAGGTAGGCAAATCCGCCTGACATGTGTCTGAGACCTGATGCCGAGCCGATTGTGGTGAAGTGGATGATCCTATGCTGTCGAGAAAAGCCTCTAGCGAGTTTCATGGCGGCCCGTACCCTAAACCGACTCAGGTGGTCAGGTAGAGAATACCGAGGCGTTCGGGTGAACTATGGTTAAGGAACTCGGCAAAATGCCCCCGTAACTTCGGGAGAAGGGGGGCCACAACCGGTGATGAGCTTCGCGCTCTGAGCTGGGGGTGGCCGCAGAGACCAGCGAGAAGCGACTGTTTACTAAAAACACAGGTCCGTGCGAAGCCGTAAGGCGATGTATACGGACTGACGCCTGCCCGGTGCTGGAACGTTAAGGGGACCGGTTAGCTCACTTTCGGGTGGGCGAAGCTGAGAACTTAAGCGCCAGTAAACGGCGGTGGTAACTATAACCATCCTAAGGTAGCGAAATTCCTTGTCGGGTAAGTTCCGACCTGCACGAATGGCGTAACGACTTCTCGACTGTCTCAACCATAGGCCCGGTGAAATTGCACTACGAGTAAAGATGCTCGTTTCGCGCAGCAGGACGGAAAGACCCCGGGACCTTTACTACAGTTTGATATTGGTGTTCGGTTCGGCTTGTGTAGGATAGCTGGGAGACTTTGAAGCAGCCACGCCAGTGGTTGTGGAGTCGTCGTTGAAATACCAGTCTGGTCGTGCTGGATGTCTAACCTGGGTCCGTGATCCGGATCAGGGACAGTGTCTGATGGGTAGTTTAACTGGGGCGGTTGCCTCCTAAAGAGTAACGGAGGCGCCCAAAGGTTCCCTCAGCCTGGTTGGCAATCAGGTGTTGAGTGTAAGTGCACAAGGGAGCTTGACTGTGAGACCGACGGGTCGAGCAGGGACGAAAGTCGGGACTAGTGATCCGGCGGTGGCTTGTGGAAGCGCCGTCGCTCAACGGATAAAAGGTACCCCGGGGATAACAGGCTGATCTTCCCCAAGAGTCCATATCGACGGGATGGTTTGGCACCTCGATGTCGGCTCGTCGCATCCTGGGGCTGGAGTCGGTCCCAAGGGTTGGGCTGTTCGCCCATTAAAGCGGTACGCGAGCTGGGTTTAGAACGTCGTGAGACAGTTCGGTCCCTATCCGCTGTGCGCGTAGGAGTCTTGAGAAGGGCTGTCCCTAGTACGAGAGGACCGGGACGGACGAACCTCTGGTGTGCCAGTTGTTCTGCCAAGGGCATGGCTGGTTGGCTACGTTCGGGAGGGATAACCGCTGAAAGCATCTAAGCGGGAAGCCTGCTTCGAGATGAGGACTCCCACCTCCTAGAGAGGGTAAGGCTCCCAGTAGACGACTGGGTTGATAGGCCGGATATGGAAGCACGGTAACGTGTGGAGTTGACCGGTACTAATAGGCCGAGGGCTTGTCCTCAGTTGCTCGCGTCCACTGTGTTGGTTCTGAAACCACGAACAACCCCATGTGCCACACATGGTGCGGTTGAGTGTTTCATAGTGTTTCGGTGGTCATAGCGTAGGGGAAACGCCCGGTTACATTCCGAACCCGGAAGCTAAGCCTTACAGCGCCGATGGTACTGCAGGGGGGACCCTGTGGGAGAGTAGGACGCCGCCGAACAATTCTTATAGAGAAAGCCCCCGTGCCATTCGGCACGGGGGCTTTCTGCGTTTTACGGTGCCCCCCCGCACCGCCCCCTTCTTACAGCCGCCCCGCGGACTTCAGCGCCAGATACGCGTCCGCCAGCGCCGGCGCCAGTTCCTCCGGAGTCGCGTCCACGACCGTCACCCCGCGGCGGCGGAGCTGTTCGGCCGTGCGGTCGCGTTCCGTGTGGGCCTGCGCGGCCGCCGCGGCCTCGTACACCGCGTCGACGTCCCCCCGGCCCTGGCTCATCGACGCGACATGCGGGTCGGCGACCGAGGCCAGCACGACCGTGTGGCGCTGGGTCAGGCGGCTCAGGACAGGCAGGAGACCCTCCTCGACCGGCGTCGCGTCCAGCGTCGTCAGAAGGACGATCAGGGAGCGGCGCGGGGCCGTTCGGAGTGCCGCCGCCGTCAGGCCGCGGGCGTCCGTCTCCACCAGCTCGGGTTCCAGCGTGGCCATCGCGTTCACCAGCGACGGCAGGAGATCGCCGGACGCACGGCCCTGGACCAGGGCGCGCACCCGGCGGTCGAAGGCCAGCAGGTCGACGCGGTCGCCGGCGCGGGAGGCCAGAGCGGCGAGGAGCAGGGCCGCGTCCATGGAGGCGTCCAGGCGCGGTGCGTCGCCCACACGGCCGGCGGACGTGCGGCCGGTGTCGAGGACGAGCAGGATGTGGCGGTCGCGCTCCGGACGCCAGGTACGTACCGCGACCTCCGACTGGCGGGCGGTGGCGCGCCAGTCGATGGAACGGGTGTCGTCACCGGGGACGTAGGCGCGGAGGCTGTCGAACTCGGTGCCCTCACCCCGCGTCAGGACGCTCGTGCGGCCGTCCAGTTCGCGCAGCCGGGCCAGCTTGGACGGCAGGTGCTTGCGGCTGGTGAACGGGGGCAGGACGCGGACCGTCCACGGGACCTTGTGGGTGCCCTGGCGGGTGAACAGGCCGAGCGGGCCGTAGGAGCGGACGGTGACGCGGTCCGCCTGGCGGTCGCCGCGGCGGGTCGGGCGCAGGCGTGTCGTCACGCGGCGGCGTTCGCCCGCGGGGATCGTCAGCCGGTGCCGGGACGCCTCCGTCTCCGTGCCGGGCGTCCAGCTGCTCGGCGGCCAGGCGTCGCGGAGACGGGCTCGCAGCGGGCGTCGGGACGGATTGGTGACCGTCAGGGTGACGTCGGCGCTCTCGCCGAACCGTACGGAGGTGTCGCCGGAGCGGGTCAGGCCGAGGGTGCGGACCGGGGCGGCCAGGGCGTAGTCGCAGGCGCAGGCCACCGCGAGGGGCGCGTTGACGGCGAGGAGGCCCGTCCAGCCGGGTTCCCAGATGCCGACGGGGAGGGAGCCGAGGGCCGCGAGGAGAGCGGCGCGTCCGGTGGGAGCCATCAGCGGGGGACGGGGACGTGGGAGAGGACCGCGTTGATGACCGAGTCGGCCGTCACGCCCTCCATCTCCGCCTCAGGGCGCAGCTGTATGCGGTGGCGGAGCGTGGGCAGGGCGAGGGCCTTCACGTCGTCCGGGATGACGTAGTCGCGGCCGGTCAGCCAGGCCCAGGCGCGGGCGGTCGCGAGCAGCGCGGTGGCGCCTCGCGGGGAGACGCCGAGGGTGAGGGACGGCGACTCGCGGGTGGCGCGGCAGATGTCCACGACGTACGCGGTGATCTCGGGGGAGACCGTGGTGGCGGCGACGGCGCGGCGGGCGGCCTCCAGGTCGGCGGCGGACGCGACGGGGCGTACGCCGGCGGCGCGCAGGTCGCGCGGGTCGAAGCCCTGGGCGTGCCGGGTGAGGACGTCGATCTCGTCCTGGCGGGACGGCAGGGGGATCGTGAGCTTGAGGAGGAAGCGGTCGAGCTGTGCCTCGGGCAGCGGGTAGGTGCCTTCATACTCGACGGGGTTCTGGGTCGCGGCGACCAGGAACGGGTCGGGGAGGGCGCGCGGGGTGCCGTCGACGGTGACCTGGCGTTCCTCCATGGCCTCCAGCAGGGACGACTGGGTCTTCGGGGGCGTGCGGTTGATCTCGTCCGCGAGGAGGAGGTTGGTGAAGACCGGGCCGGGCTGGAAGGAGAACTCGGCGGTGCGGGCGTCGTAGACCAGGGAGCCGGTGACGTCGCTCGGCATGAGGTCGGGGGTGAACTGGACGCGCTTGGTGTCGAGTTCGAGCGCTGCGGCGAGGGAGCGGATCAGCAGGGTCTTGGCGACGCCTGGCACTCCCTCGAGGAGGACGTGGCCGCGGCAGAGCAGGGCGACGACGAGGCCGGTCACGGCGGGGTCCTGGCCGACCACGGCCTTGGCGATCTCCGCGCGCAGGGCCTCCAGGGCGGCCCGGGCGGCGGCCGGGTCGCCGGTGGGCGCGGCGTTGTCGGTGGTCGGGTCCATCATGAACGGCGTACCTGCCTTTCGAGGGCGTCGAGTTGGTCGGCGAGCCGGATCAGAGCCGCGTCGTCGCCGGGGGGCGGGCCGAACAGAAGCGTGTGGGGGGAGGACGGTCCGTCGCCGTCGAGGCGGGCGGACAGTGCGGGGAGCAGGGCCTCGGGCGAGTGCGCCTGGGTGCCGGGGACGCCGACGAGGGGGGCCAGGCGGATGCGGGTGGCGGAGCGCAGGGCGAGGGCGGCGCGGTCGCGGGCGTCGGCCTTGCGGTAGAGGCGGGCGCGGCCTTCGACGGTCTCGGAGGCGCGGATCGCCACGGGAAGTCTCTCGGGCACGAGGGGACCGAGCCGGCGTGCCCGCCACAGGGCGGCCACGGCGGCGGCGACGAACAGCTGGAGGGTGCCCCAGAGCCAGCCGGAGGGCAGGAGGTCGAAGAAGCTTTTCTCGTCCTCGGTCACGGCGGAGGCGTCGGCGGGGCTGGGGAGGTACCAGACGAGATGGGGGCGGGAGCCGAGGAGCTGGAGCGCCAGCGAGGCGTTGCCGTGCTTGTCCAGGCGGTCGTTGTAGAGGATGTCGGGGGCGCCGAGGAGGACGGTGTCGCCGGCGCCGGAGGAGTCGGGGACGCGCAGCAGGGTGGCCAGGCGGTGGCTGCGGTAGCACTCGTCGGCGTCGGGGTGGTCGGAGGAGTAGCGGATGCCGCCCGTGTCGGCGCTGCCCGCGCGTACGGCGGCGGGGAGGCCGCAGTCCGGTTCGAGGGTGGAGTCGAGGCTGTTGGCCGGGTCGGCCGTGACGCCGGGGGCGAGCCGCTCGACCGAGGCGATGCCGGAGGCGACCAGGACGGTGCGGCCGCCGGAGTTCTCGGTGGCCGCGTGCAGCTGTGTCTGCCGGCGGGGCGTCAGCAGGTCCGGCACGGCGACCAGCAGGGTGGTGTCGGGTCCTGCCGCGTCGGCGGCCTCGGCGAGGGTGGTGACCACGCGGGTGTCGACGCCCCGGTCGGCGAGCAGTTCGGCGACGGCGCGGCTGCCGAGGGGGTCGGCGGAGTGCGGGTCGAGCCTGCCGTGCCGGGCGTCGGAGCGGACGACGGCGATGGCGACGGCCGCGACGACGAGCAGCACCAGTGCGAGGGCGACGCCCCGGCCGCGGGTCCACAGCTGGCGGGCGGTGGGGGAGGCCGAGGTGGGCGGCGAGGTGACCTCGGTCGTCATCCGGCGGCTCCCTGGCGGGCGTCGGGGTGGGCGCCGGCGCTTCCGGCGAGGGCGGGCTTGGCCCGCTCCAGGTCGCCGTCGAGGGCGGCGAGCCCGCGGTACGTGTCCTCGGAGGCGGTCCGGCCGCCGTACGTGACGTCGTCGAAGTCGCGGGCGGCGGTGCGCAGCCGGTCGCTGTGGGCGGGCAGGGCGCGGCCGGCCTCGGCGGCGGCCTCGTCGGCGGTGCGGCCGGGGCGGGGGTCGAGGAGGGCGCGTTCCTCCAGGGCGCGGACGACGGCCCGCATGCGTTCCTGGACTGCCTGGTTCCAGTGGCCCTGGGCGGCGTGCGCCTCGGCGGCGGCGCGGTGTTCGGCGGCGCTGCGGGGGCGGTCGTCGAAGAGGGCGGGGGCGGTGACCGGGCGGCGGCGGGGGGTGCCGAGGCGCCACCAGAGGGCGGTTCCGACGGCGAGCGCGGCGACGACGATGACGACCAGGCCGAGCGCGCCGCCGGGTGTGGCGGTGGACGCGGCGCCGAGCAGGTCGTCGACCCAGTCCCAGAAGGCCTCCAGCGCACGCTGGAGCCAGCTGGGGTCGTTCTCGTGGTACATCTGCTTCGACAGCTCGCGCTCGGCCGCCTCCCGCGCGGGGTCGCGCGGGAGGGTGACGGGCGGTTCGTCGTCGCCGCGCGCCAGCAGGCGCACGGCGGTGTCGGCGGCCGACGGCAGGGCCGGTACGGCCTGGAGAACTCCCCCCGTGACGGTCACCGCATCAGCTCCCGCCGGTGGCGCCCGGGCCCTGGACGCCCGCGGCGCGCGCCAGTTCGAGGTCGAGGGCCTCGCGGCGGATGCGCTGGTCGATGTAGAGGAGCACGGTGACGCCGGCGGTGATCGGGAACGTGATCATGGATCCGATCACCGAGCCGATGCCGCTGATGATCAGGAAGGTCCAGCCGATGTCCCCGCCGGCGGTGCTCACGAAGCCGGTGACGCCGTCGCCGCTGAACGCGGCGGCGAGGAACGTGAACGGGATGACGATGATCGCCGCGACGACGTAGGCGATGATCGCGGCCAGCAGCTGGATGCCGAAGACGCGCCACCAGGAGCCGCGCACCAGCCGGGCGGAGCGGCGCATCGCGGTGACGATGCCCTGCTTCTCCAGCATCAGCGCGGGGGAGGCCAGGGAGAGGCGGACCATGAGCCAGGCGGCGAACACGGCCGCGGCGAGCAGGCCCAGCAGGGTCAGTCCGAAGCCGACCTCGGCGCCGGCGGAGACGCTGACGAGGATGCCGGGCAGCGCGCCGACGGCGGCGATGCCCACCGCGATGAGCCCGAGCAGGAGGATCAGGCCGAACAGCTTGAGGACCTGCGGGCGGGCGTCGCGCCAGGCCTCGCCGGTGGTCACCGGGCGGCCGAGGACGGCGCGGCTGGTGACGGTGGTGAGCAGGGCGGTCGCCGCGACAGTGCCGATCAGGGTGATGCCGTAGAGCGCGGCCGAGCTGAGCAGCAGGTCGCCCATGACGTCGGTGAGTTCGCCGAGGGTGGCGCTCGGGTCGTCGAGCACCTCCGTGTTGGCGTCGTCGAGGACGAGGCCCTGCAGCAGGACCGCGGCGATCTCGGTGAGGACGGCGAGGGTCAGCGAGATGCCGAGGACCGTGCGCCAGTAGGTGCGCATGGTCGACACGGCGCCGTCGAGGAGTTCGCCGACGCCGAGGGGGCGCAGCGGGATGACGCCGGGCTTCGCCGCGGGCGGGGGACCTCCCCAGCCGCTGCCCCAGGGGGCCTGGCCGCCGGGACCGCCCGGAGGCGGGGCGCCCCAGCCGGGACCGGGGGGCGGCGGAGGCGCCTGGCCGGGGCCGCCCGCGCCGGGGGTGGGCGCGGACCACTGGGCGGCCGGGGGCTGGTCCTTGGACCACTTCACGCCCGGCTCCCGCGGGGCGTCACCCGACTGCCGCGGCCGGTCGGCGGACTGCTCGGGGCCGGGACGGCCGTCGGACCCGGCAGGCCCGGACGCGTCCGGTTCCCGCCCGTCGGACGGGGCGGATCCGGGCGAGGCCCAGCCCGGAGTGTCGTTCATCGTCGCTCCTTCACGGTGCCCGGCCGCGGTCGCGGTGGCGGCTCGGGCAGCCATCGTGCCATGCGGTGCTTCCCGGTGGACCCGCCGAGGTCGGGGCTGCTCGCCTTCTATTGTCCGTGCGACAGGGGGCAGACTGGCGGCATGGCTGATCAGTACGCGCACAGCGGTGACGACAAGCGGCCGACCGGGATGCCGGCACTGCGCTGGGAGGAGCCTCCCGAAGGCCCGGTGCTGGTCCTGCTCGACCAGACGCGGCTCCCGGCCGAGGAGGTCGAGCTGGTCTGCACGGACGCGCCCGCACTGGTGGAGGCGATCCGTTCGCTCGCCGTGCGCGGCGCCCCCCTGCTGGGCGTCGCGGGCGCGTACGGTGTCGCGCTCGCGGCCGTGCGGGGCTACGACGTGGACGACGCGGCGGCGGCCCTGAAGAGCGCCCGGCCCACGGCGGTGAACCTGGCGGTCGGGGTGCGGCGGGCGCACTCCGCGTACCGGGCGGTGGTGGACGGCGGCGGCGACGCGCGGCAGGCGGCCGGGGCGGCGCTGGCCGCCGCGCGGCAGCTGCACCAGGAGGACGCCCGGGCCAGTGCGAGGATGGCGGAGCACGGGCTGGCGCTCCTCGACGAGCTGATGCCCGGCGGCGGGCACCGGATCCTCACCCACTGCAACACCGGTTCGCTGGTGTCGGGCGGCGAGGGGACGGCGTTCGCGGTGGCGCTCGCGGCGCACCGGGCGGGACGGCTGCGGCGCCTGTGGGTGGACGAAACGCGTCCTTTGCTGCAAGGTGCTCGCCTGACGGCGTACGAGGCGGCCCGCAGCGGCATGGCGTACACCCTGCTCACCGACAACGCGGCGGGATCGCTGTTCGCGGCGGGCGAGGTGGACGCGGTGCTGATCGGCGCGGACCGCATCGCGGCCGACGGTTCGGTGGCGAACAAGGTGGGGAGCTATCCGCTCGCGGTGCTCGCGCGGTACCACCATGTGCCGTTCATCGTGGTGGCTCCGGTGACGACGGTGGACCCCTCGACGCCGGACGGGGCGTCCATCGAGGTGGAACAGCGTCCCGGCCATGAGGTGACAGAGATCACGGCGCCGCAGGTGCCGGTGGCCGGAGCGGAGGCGGGAGGCGGGATTCCGGTGGCCCCCTTGGGGACGACCGCGTACAACCCGGCGTTCGACGTGACACCGCCGGAGCTGGTGACGGCCGTCGTCACCGAAGAGGGCGTCGTTTCGCCCGTGACCACCGAGGCTCTGGCCGCCCTGTGTGCCAGGTCACGCCAGGTAACGATTAGCTAATGGGATGATGTCGTTTATGAAGGGACGAGTCCTTGTCGTCGACGACGACAGCGCACTGGCCGAGATGCTCGGCATCGTGCTGCGCGGTGAAGGTTTTGAGCCGTCTTTCGTAGCCGACGGCGACAAGGCGCTGGCCGCCTTCCGCGAGACCAAGCCGGATCTGGTCCTGCTGGACCTGATGCTCCCCGGCCGTGACGGCATCGAGGTCTGCCGCCTGATCAGGGCGGAGTCCGGGGTGCCGATCGTGATGCTCACGGCGAAGAGCGACACCGTCGACGTGGTGGTGGGCCTGGAGTCCGGGGCCGACGACTACATCGTCAAGCCGTTCAAGCCGAAGGAGCTGGTCGCCCGGATCCGTGCGCGGCTGCGCAGGTCCGAGGAGCCGGCGCCGGAGCAGCTCGCCATCGGCGACCTGGTGATCGACGTGGCCGGTCACTCCGTGAAGCGGGACGGGCAGTCCATCGCCCTGACGCCGCTGGAGTTCGACCTGCTGGTCGCCCTCGCGCGCAAGCCGTGGCAGGTGTTCACGCGTGAGGTGCTGCTGGAGCAGGTGTGGGGCTACCGCCACGCGGCGGACACCCGCCTGGTCAACGTGCATGTGCAGCGGCTGCGCTCCAAGGTCGAGAAGGACCCGGAGAAGCCCGAGATCGTGGTGACGGTCCGTGGTGTCGGATACAAGGCAGGACCGAGCTGACATGTCCGGTGACAGTGCCGCTTCGGCGCCCGGCCGGTCCGGGGGCCGTCCGGGGCGGCCTGTCGGCCGGGGGACGGCGGCTTCCCGCTGGCGCCACCTCTTCGACGGCGACCTGCTCCAGGGCGGGGTCCAGGGAAGCCCGGTCGTCCGCCTGGTCATGCGCTGGGTGCGGCGTCCGCTGCTGCCCGTCATGCGGCTGTGGCGGCGCAACATCCAGCTCAAGGTCGTCGTCACGACGCTGCTGATGTCGCTGGGCGTCGTGCTGCTGCTCGGCTTCGTCGTCATCGGCCAGGTGCGCAACGGCCTGCTCGACGCCAAGGTGAAGGCGTCGCAGAGTCAGGCCACGGGCGGTTTCGCCGTTGCCAAGCAGCAGGCCGAGCAGGCCGGGAGCGTCACCGACGAGGAGGGCCCGGCACCCGACGGCCGCCCCTCGCAGAGCGTCATCCAGTGGATGAGCGACCTCGTCGCCTCGCTGTCCAGCGGCGGCCAGGGCGCCTTCGACGTGGTGACCCTGCCCTCCGGCGGCGACAGCGGCAGCGGGCGCGGACCGCGCGCCTCCGGCGGGGTCAACCCGGCCGCGAGCGTCCCCGCGGCGCTGCGCGAGCGCATCGACACCAGCACCGGGGCCGCGCAGAGCTACACGCGCATCGTCTTCGCCGAGAAGGACAAGGAGTCCCAGCCGGCCCTCGTCATCGGCAAGCAGGTCAACGACCCCAACGGCGACCCGTACCAGCTGTACTACCTCTTCCCGCTCACCCAGGAGGAGAAGTCGCTGAGCCTGGTCAAGGGCACCCTGGCGACTGCCGGGCTGTTCGTGGTCGTGCTGCTCGGGGCGATCGCCTGGCTCGTGGTGCGGCAGGTGGTCACGCCGGTCCGGATGGCCGCCGGGATCGCCGAACGGCTGTCCGCGGGGCGGCTCCAGGAACGCATGAAGGTCACCGGCGAGGACGACATCGCCCGCCTCGGCGAGGCCTTCAACAAGATGGCGCAGAACCTCCAGCTCAAGATCAGCCAGCTCGAGGACCTGTCGCGGATGCAGCGCCGGTTCGTGTCGGACGTGTCGCACGAGCTGCGCACCCCGCTGACCACCGTGCGGATGGCCGCCGACGTCATCCACGAGGCCCGCGAGGACTTCGACCCCGTCACCGCGCGGTCGGCCGAACTGCTCGCCGACCAGCTCGACCGGTTCGAGTCGCTGCTCGCCGACCTGCTGGAGATCAGCCGCTTCGACGCGGGCGCGGCCGCCCTGGAGGCGGAGCCGATCGACCTGCGCGAGGTGGTGCGGCGCGTGGTGACCGGCGCGGAGCCGCTCGCCGAGCGCAAGGGCACCGTCATCAAGATCGTCGGCGACCAGCAGCCCGTGGTCGCCGAGGCCGACGCGCGACGCGTGGAGCGGGTGCTGCGCAACCTGGTCGTCAACGCCGTCGAGCACGGCGAGGGCAAGGACGTCGTGGTCAAGCTGGCCGCCGCGGGCGGCGCCGTGGCCGTCGCCGTGCGCGACTACGGCGTCGGCCTCAAGCCCGGCGAGGCCACGCGCGTGTTCAGCCGCTTCTGGCGCGCCGACCCGGCCCGCGCCCGCACCACCGGCGGCACGGGCCTGGGGCTCTCCATCGCCCTGGAGGACGCCCGGCTGCACGGCGGCTGGCTCCAGGCGTGGGGCGAGCCGGGCGGCGGCTCGCAGTTCCGGCTGACGCTGCCCAGGACGGCGGACGAGCCGCTGCGCGGATCCCCGATACCCCTGGAACCCAAGGACTCGCGGCGCAACCGCGGCCTCGACGACGCGGGACTGCCGCGCGGCGGAGACGGCGAGAAGCGCGCCACGGTGCCGGTGGGCCGGCCGGGCGCCGACGACCCGGCGCAGTCCGCCCGCGACCCGCTGGGCCGCAGGCCCGGCGCCTCGGCGCCCACGGCCGATCCCACCGCCCTGCCGGGCAGCGGCGCGCGCGTGGTGGCCCGCTCGGGCAGCACGCGGATGGCGCCGGGCACGGCGCCCGGCGTGAACGGCGGGACGGACGAGGCTCCTCCGGGCGGCGCGGACCGGCCGACGGCCGCAGACGAGGGCGGGGACGGCGCACCGCGCGGTGCGGAGAAGGACGGGGAGGCGACGCGTGGGCGGTGAGCGTGTGAGGCGCGGGTGGGGGACACCGGCCAGGGCGGCGGTGTACGCCGCCTGCGGGGCGGTCCTGCTGGCCGGGTGCGCCTCGATGCCGGACAGCGGCGACCTGCGCGGGGTGGAGTCCACACCGCGCCAGGACTCGCAGGTGCGGGTGTACGCCATGCCGCCGAGCGACGACGCCACCCCCACCCAGATCGTCCAGGGCTTCCTGGAGGCGCTGACCAGCGACGACGCCGACTACAAGACCGCGCGCCAGTACCTGACGCCCGAGGCGTCCAAGTACTGGCGTCCCGAGCAGTCGACCACGGTGCTCTCCGACGGGCCCGGCGCCCGCGCCGACCGGGAGCCCCGCGAGGACAGCACCGCCCTCACGTACACGCTGACCGGCACCAAGTTCGCCACCGTGGACGCGCAGCAGGCGTACGCTCCCTCCTCCGGCCACTACAGCGAGCTGGTGCGGCTGGTGAAGGACGACAAGAGCGGCCAGTGGCGCATCGACGCGGTGCCGCAGGGCGTCGTCATGGGCAAGTCGGACTTCCAGCGCAACTACACGTCCTTCAACAAGTACTACTTCGCCGCGAACGTGGACGTGAACGGGGCGTCGCTGCCGATGGCCGTCGCCGACCCCGTGTACGTGCGCCGGCACGTCGACCCCACGACGCGGATGGTGCGCTCGCTGCTCACCGGTCCGACGAACTGGCTCGACCCCGTCGTCCGCTCGAGTTTCCCGACCGGCACCCAGCTACGGAAGGGCACGGGACCGCTCACCCCGGACGACCGCGGCAAGCTCACCGTGCCGCTCAACGACCGGGCGGCCGACATCGGCACCGGCCGCTGCGAGGAGATGGCCGCCCAGCTGCTGTTCACGCTGCGCGACCTCAGCCCCGCGGTGGAGGAGGTCGAACTGCGGGCCGACGGCGGTCAGCTGTGCTCCCTCACCCAGGACGGCGCCGAGACCGTGGCCACCCGGGGCGCGCTCAACCAGCCCGACCACCTGTACTACCTCGACGGGAAGGACAAGCTCGTCCGGGTCGCCGCCGGCAGCCGCAGCCCCGACGCCGAACCGGCGCCCGGCGCGCTCGGCCAGGGCGGGCAGCGCCTGCGGTCCGTGGCGGTCGCTCGGGACGAGCGCACCGCGGCCGGTGTCGGCCTGAACGGCCAGGACCTGTTCGTCTCCGCGCTGGCGCAGGGCGCCACCCTCGGCGAGCCGGTGCTGCGCAGCCAGGGCAAGACCGAGCAGGACCGGCTGACCCCGCCGAGCTGGGACGCCCAGGGCGGCCTGTGGATCGCCGACCGCAACCCCGCCCGCCCCGGCCTCTACCTGCTGGAGGAAGGCGCGGGACAGCCGCTGCAGGTACGCACGCCCGGCCTGGAGGGCCGGATCCAGTCGGTGCGGGTGGCCGCCGACGGGGTGCGGATCGCCCTCGTCGTCGAGAACGGCGACCAGCGGTCGCTGCTCGTCGGACGGATCGAGCGCAGCGGCCCGGACGAGGCAGGGTCGGGCGAGCAGCCCACGGTCACCGTGGTGGAGCTGCGCTCGGCCACCCCCGAGCTGGAGCAGGTCACCGCCATGTCGTGGGCCGGGGACAGCCGGCTCGTGGTCGTCGGCCGCGAGCACGAGGGCGTGGAGCAGATGAAGTACGTCGAGGTCGACGGCTCCACCCCGGACGTGCCGCCGCCCGCCGCGCTGACCGGCGTGAAGGCGCTGACCGCCGCCGGGGACGACAACGCGCCGCTGGTGGCGTTCTCGGTGGACGGCATCGTGCGGCTGCCGTCGGGGGCGCAGTGGCAGAAGGTGGCGGACGTGACGGAGGGGAAGGCGCCGGTCTATCCGGGCTGAGCGGGCGCGGGTTGGGTCGCCGGTCCGGCGCGCGGGTCCGGGGTGAGCGGTCCGGGGTGAGCGGGTGCGGGCCGTGCCGGTCCGGGGCGGGCGGGTCCGGAGTGAGCGGGTCCGGGGCCGGCGGGTCCGGAGTGAGCGGGTCCGCGGCGGGCGGTTCGGGATGAGCGCGGCTCCGGGCCGGCTGGTTCAGGGGTCTTGCTTCGGCGTTCGAGCGGGCTCGGCGCGGGCGGGTACGGGACGGGCGGGCCCGGAACGGGTGGGTTCGGGGCGATCGGTCCGGGGTGTGCGCGGTCCCGGGCCGGCTGCTTCAGGGGTCTCGCTTCGGCGTTCGAGCGGGTTCGGTGCGGGCGGGCCCGGGGTGAGCGGGTCTGGGATGAGCGCGGCTCCGGGCCGGCTGGTTCGGGGGGTCTCGCTTCGGCGTTCGAGCGGGTTCGGCGCGGGCGGGCCCGGGGTGAGCGGGTCCGGGGCCGATGGGGCCGGGTCGAGCGCGGTCCCGGGCCGGCCGTTTCAAGGGTCTCGCTCCGGTGTTCGAGTGGTTCCGGCGCTGGTCACACGGTTGTCCACAGGGGTGGCCGGGTGACCGGGGCGTTGGCACAGTGAGCCCATGCGGAGCTGGTGGCGGGACCTCACCGACCTGGTGCTTCCGGCCGAGTGCGGCGGATGCGGCAGGCCCCGCGCCGTGCTCTGCGACCGGTGCCGTGCGGCGCTGAGCGACAGGGAGCCACGCCGGGTGCGGCCGGCGCCCGAGCCCCGCGGACTGCCGCCCGTGCACGCGGCCGCCCCCTACGCCGACGAGGTGCGCGCCGCGCTGCTCGCCCACAAGGAGCGCGGCGCCCTGGCCCTCGCCCGGCCCCTGGGCGAGGCCCTCGCGGGCGCCGTGCGGGCGGGACTGGGAGCTCCGGCGGCCCGCCCGCGGCCCGGCAGCCGTGACGGCACGGGCAGGGCGGCAAGCACCCCCGTACTGCTCGTTCCCGTGCCGTCCGCCCGGCGGGCCGTGCGGGCGCGCGGGCACGACCCGGCGCGGCGGATCGCGTACGCGGCGGCGGGTGAGCTGCGGCGCTCGGGGGTACCCGCAGCGGTACTCGCCGCGCTGCGGCAACGGCGGCCGGTGGCCGACCAGTCGGGACTCGGCTCGAGGCAGCGGCTGGCCAACGTCGCCGGCGCCCTCGCGGTGGCGCCCGGCTGTGCCCGGCTGTTGCGCCGGGGCCGGGTCGTGCTGGTCGACGACCTCATGACGACCGGGGCGACCCTCGCCGAGGCGGCACGCGCGGTCACGGCCGCACAAGGGCCGCCCGGCCCGGAAACGGAACCGGCCGTAATGGGCCGGGAAGCGTCGAGCAATTCGCGGCCCGCATTCGTGTACCTGGGTGAGACATGGGAAGGGTCAGAACAACGGAGGACACCGCCACAGGCGTGGAGCGGAGCGGACCGGCAGCCCGGCCGGACGGTGAAGGAGGCGCGCGGGACACGCGCCGGCGGGACGCCCGGCGTGGTGTGCGCGGCCGTCGTGGCGGCGTCGCCGGATGCGTTCGGAATACACCGAAACTGACTGAGAACTTACGTCGTTGCAGGTAATCAGAGGGTTAATTCCCCTGAATGGAGGTACGTCGCGGTAGAGGGTGACGCCATCCGTCCGCGCGAGATATGTTCGGTTGTGAGGGAAAGCCGCAGGCCACACCCCTCTGATCGGAATGCGGCGGTGCGGGCCTTATCGACTTCACCCGCACCGGTGGACTGGAGATCTCGCGCCGGGGGGAGGAGGTGGACGTCACCGAGTCCGAGGCTCCGGACGACACCGGAGCCTGGTGCAAAAGGGAGACACATCCGCAGCGAAGCGGAGTGATCCGGGAACGGAGTTCTGCGTGGACATCGTCGTCAAGGGCCGCAAGACCGAGGTGCCCGAGCGGTTCCGGAAGCACGTGGCCGAGAAGCTGAACCTGGAGAAGATCCAGAAGCTCGATGGCAAGGTGATGAGCCTCGACGTCGAGGTGTCCAAGGAGCCCAACCCCCGACAGGCCGACCGCTGCGACCGGGTGGAGATCACGCTCCGCTCCCGCGGCCCGGTGATCCGGGCGGAGGCGGCGGCGAGCGACCCCTACGCGGCGCTCGACCTGGCAGCGGAGAAGCTCGACGCCCGGCTGCGCAAGCAGCACGACAAGCGTTTCTCACGGCGCGGCTCGCGCAGGATCCCCGCCGCCGAGGTCCCCGACCACGTGCCCGGCGTGGCCACCCTCAACGGGTCCGGCGCGGTCACCGCGCCGGAGGAGGAGCAGGCGGTCCCCACCAAGAAGGTCGGTTCCCTGGAGGTCCAGGGCGACGGGCCGCTGGTCGTCCGCGAGAAGACCCACGTGGCCGCCCCCATGACCCTCGACCAGGCGCTCTACGAGATGGAGTTGGTCGGGCACGACTTCTACCTCTTCGTCGACTCCGAGACCAAGGAGCCCAGCGTCGTCTACCGGCGCCACGCCTACGACTACGGCGTGATCCACCTCCGGACCGACACGATGGTCACCGAGAACAACTCCCCCGAGGCGGGCGGAACCCTCGGCGGCTGACCCGCCGGGCGACAGCACAGCAGGTGCCCCTGGTGCGCGTGTGCGCCCCCAGGGGCACCGGCGTGCCACCGCCCGGTGTCCCCACCGGCACCCCGGTGACGGTGCGGCATGGAATCATGGCGGCAGCGGCCCAACCGGTGGGCCGTTGCCTTGGGTTGGCGATGGTCAGGACCACAGGCCACAGCCTTCAGGGGGAGGAACGCGATGGCGGACAGCTTCGGACCGATGCGGGACGAGGATGCCGACGACGGCGTCGTCGGCATGGGCCCGGACGCGGACACTCCGCGCAAGGAGCCGATCAGAGTCCTGGTGGTGGACGACCACGCGCTGTTCCGCCGCGGTCTGGAGATCGTGCTGGCCGCCGAGGAGGACATCCAGGTCGTCGGCGAGGCCGGTGACGGCGCCGAGGCCGTGGAGAAGGCAGCGGACCTGCTGCCCGACATCGTCCTGATGGACGTGCGGATGCCCAAGCGGGGCGGCATCGAGGCCTGCACCTCCATCAAGGAGGTCGCCCCCAGCGCCAAGATCATCATGCTGACGATCAGCGACGAGGAGGCCGACCTCTACGACGCCATCAAGGCGGGCGCCACCGGCTACCTGCTCAAGGAGATCTCCACCGACGAGGTCGCCACCGCCATCCGCGCCGTCGCCGACGGGCAGTCGCAGATCAGCCCTTCCATGGCGTCGAAGCTGCTCACCGAGTTCAAGTCGATGATCCAGCGCACCGACGAGCGCCGGCTCGTCCCCGCGCCCCGGCTGACGGACCGCGAGCTGGAGGTCCTCAAACTCGTCGCCACGGGGATGAACAACCGGGACATCGCCAAGGAGTTGTTCATCTCCGAGAACACCGTGAAGAACCACGTGCGCAACATCCTGGAGAAGCTCCAGCTGCACTCCCGGATGGAGGCCGTGGTCTACGCGATGCGGGAGAAGATCCTCGAGATCCGCTGACCCGTCGGTCCCGCGATCCGCCGCCCCGCCCCGTCAGCTCAGCCGAGCAGCCGGGCCAGCTCCGCCGTCAGCGGCTCGCGCAGCTCCGGCGCGTCCACCCGCTCCACGCGGACGTCCGTGCAGCCCACCCAGCCCGCCGCCTCCACCAGCGCCTGCGCCACCTGCGGCACCGCTTTGATGCCGTCCAGCGTGACCTGCTTGGCGACCAGCGTGCCGCCCTCGCGCGCCGGGTCCACGCGGCCCACCAGCCGTCCGCCCGCCAGCACCGGCATCGCGAAGTAACCGTGGACGCGCTTGGGTTTGGGGACGTACGCCTCCAGGCGGTGGGTGAAGCCGAAGATCCGCTCCGTGCGCGCCCGCTCCCAGATCAGGGAGTCGAACGGGGACAGCAGTGTCGTGCGGTGCCGCCCGCGCGGCGGTGTGGCCAGCGCCTCCGGGTCCGCCCAGGCCGGCTTGGACCAGCCCTCGACCGTGACGGGCACCAGACCCGAGTCGGCGATCACCGCCTCGACCTGCTCACCCTTCAGCCGGTGGTAGTCCGCGATGTCCGCGCGGGTGCCCACGCCCAGCGCCCGCCCGGCCAGCCCCACCAGGCGGCGCAGGCACTCCTCGTCCGAGGGCTCCTCGGCCAGCAGCGCGGCCGGCACGGCCCGCTCGGCCAGGTCGTAGACCCGCTTCCAGCCGCGCCGTTCCACGCACACCACCTCGCCGTACATCAGGGCGCGCTCCACGGCGACCTTGGTGCCGGACCAGTCCCACCACTCGCTGGTGCGCTTCGCGCCGCCCAACTCGGTGGCGGTGAGCGGGCCTTCGGTGCGCAGCTGCTTGACGACCTGGTCGTACACGCCGTCGGGCAGTTCGTGGTTCCAGTGCGGGCGGGCGCGGTAGGCGCGGCGGCGGAAGGCGAAGTGCGGCCACTCCTCGACGGGGAGGATGCACGCGGCGTGCGACCAGTACTCGAACGTGTGCGCGGGCTGGTCGCCCTGCTTCCAGTACGCCTCCTCCACCGCGCGGCGGCCCACCGCGCCGAGACGGGCGTACGGGATCAGCTCGTGCGAGCGGGCGAGGACGGAGATCGTGTCGAGCTGCACCGCGCCGAGGTGGCGCAGGACGCCGCGCACACCGGCGCGGCGGTCGGGGGCGCCGAGGAGTCCCTGGGCCCGCAGGGCGATGCGGCGGGCCTCGTCGGCCGAGAGTTCCGTGGTCGGACGCGGCAGGGTCGTCATAGGTCCGCACCCTAGAGGGCCCCACTGACAACCGCGGGGCGCCCGCACGGAACGGACGTCAGCCGCGGGCGGGCACGTACGGAGTGGTGGACGGAAGGCCCAGGTCGGAGGGGAGCAGGGAGCCCACCCAGCCGTCCCGCAGCACCCCCTTGTTGACGAGCGAGGAGCGCAGCACGCCCTCGATCCTGAAGCCGGCCCGTTCGGCGACCGCGCGGGAGGCCGTGTTGCCGACCTCGGCGCGCCACTCCATGCGGTCGACGGACATCCGTGTGAAGGCCCAGCGGCACGCGGCCACGGTGGCCTCGGTGATGTAGCCGTTGCCGCGGTGCTCCTTGGCGCTCCAGAAGCCGACCTCGCCCGTCGCGAACGACCGCATCGTGACGCCGAGCATGCCCGTCAGCTCCCCGGCGGGCAGGAAGACACCGAAGGTGAACATCGTGCCGTTCGCCCAGCCGTCCGGAACGAGCTGCTCCGTGAAACCGCGCGCGTGCTCGGGAAGGTACGGCGAAGGGATCGTGGTCCACCGCTGGATGTCCGGGTCCTGGCAGATCCGGTACACGGTGTCGGTGTCCTCCGGGCCGACGGCGCGCAGCAGCAGACGGTCGGTGGTGAGCGTGACGGGTTCCATCGGGCGATTCTGCGCACGTCGCGGCGGCGGGCGCCATCCCTTTGAGTGGCGGTGAACCGATGATCACCCTGCGTGCGATTCGCCGTAGGCGTGCGGCACCATCCGGGCGCCCGGGACGTTGTCCGTGTAGCAGCCGTGCCACGGTTCGGCTGCGGCGGACGGTCACCGCCCCGGCAGGCCTCCCGGCGTGACGGGGTCCTCGCATACGATGGCCGTTGCTCAGTCAGTGAAACGGAAACCGACCGTCCCAGGCCCGACCGGCAAGGAGACCAACCCCCGTGTCCGTCCTCTCGAAGATCATGCGTGCAGGCGAAGGCAAAATCCTGCGCAAGCTGCACCGCATCGCGGACCAGGTCAACTCCATCGAAGAGGACTTCGAAGGCCTCTCCGACGCCGAGCTGCGGGCCCTCACCGATGAGTACAAGCAGCGCTACACCGACGGTGAGAGCCTGGACGACCTGCTGCCCGAGGCCTTCGCCACGGTGCGCGAAGCCGCCCGGCGCGTGCTGGGCCAGCGCCACTACGACGTCCAGATCATGGGCGGCGCGGCCCTGCACATGGGTTACGTGGCGGAAATGAAGACCGGTGAGGGCAAGACCCTCGTCGGCACGCTTCCCGCGTACCTGAACGCCCTGTCCGGCGACGGCGTCCACATCATCACGGTGAACGACTACCTGGCCGAGCGTGACTCGGAGATGATGGGCCGCGTCCACCGCTTCCTGGGCCTCGAGGTCGGCTGCATCCTCGCCAACATGACGCCGGCCCAGCGCCGCGCCCAGTACGCGTGCGACATCACCTACGGCACGAACAACGAGTTCGGCTTCGACTACCTGCGCGACAACATGGCGTGGTCGAAGGACGAGCTGGTGCAGCGCGGCCACAACTTCGCCATCGTCGACGAGGTCGACTCGATCCTCATCGACGAGGCCCGTACGCCGCTGATCATCTCGGGCCCCGCCGACCAGGCCACCAAGTGGTACGGCGACTTCGCCAAGCTGGTGAAGCGCCTCAAGCGCGGTGAGGCCGGCCAGCCGCTCAAGGGCATCGAGGAGACCGGCGACTACGACGTCGACGAGAAGAAGCGCACGGTCGCCATCCACGAGTCCGGCGTCGCCAAGGTCGAGGACTGGCTCGGCATCGACAACCTGTACGAGTCGGTGAACACGCCGCTGGTGGGCTACCTGAACAACGCCATCAAGGCGAAGGAACTGTTCAAGAAGGACAAGGACTACGTCATCATCGACGACGAGGTCATGATCGTCGACGAGCACACCGGACGTATCCTCGCCGGCCGCCGGTACAACGAGGGCATGCACCAGGCCATCGAGGCCAAGGAGGGCGTGCCGATCAAGGACGAGAACCAGACGCTCGCCACGATCACGCTGCAGAACTTCTTCCGCCTCTACAAGCGCCACGACCACAACGGCAAGGAACTGCCGGGTCTGTCCGGCATGACCGGTACGGCGATGACCGAGGCCGCCGAGTTCCACCAGATCTACAAGCTCGGCGTGGTGCCCATCCCGACCAACCGGCCGATGGTCCGCAAGGACCAGTCGGACCTGATCTACCGCACCGAGGTCGCCAAGTTCGAGGCGGTCGTCGACGACATCGAGGAGAAGCACCGCAAGGGCCAGCCGATCCTCGTCGGCACCACCTCGGTCGAGAAGTCCGAGTACCTGTCGCAGCAGCTCAGCAAGCGGGGCATCCAGCACGAGGTGCTGAACGCCAAGCACCACGAGCGTGAGGCGCAGATCGTCGCCCAGGCCGGCCGCCGCGGCGCCGTCACGGTCGCCACGAACATGGCCGGCCGTGGTACGGACATCAAGCTCGGCGGCAACCCCGAGGACCTCGCGGAGGCGGAGCTGCGGCAGCGCGGGCTCGACCCTGAGGAGCACATCGAGGAGTGGGCCGCGGCCCTGCCGGAGGCGCTGGCGCGCGCCGAGGAGGCCGTGAAGGCCGAGAAGGAAGAGGTCGAGAAGCTCGGCGGCCTCTACGTGCTGGGCACGGAGCGGCACGAGTCGCGGCGTATCGACAACCAGCTGCGCGGTCGTTCCGGCCGTCAGGGCGACCCGGGCGAGTCCCGCTTCTACCTGTCGCTCGGCGACGACCTGATGCGGCTGTTCAAGGCGCAGATGGTCGAGCGCGTGATGTCCATGGCGAACGTGCCGGACGACGTGCCGATCGAGAACAAGATGGTCACCCGTGCGATCGCGTCCGCGCAGTCGCAGGTGGAGACGCAGAACTTCGAGACGCGTAAGAACGTCCTGAAGTACGACGAGGTGCTCAACCGGCAGCGCGAGGTCATCTACGGCGAGCGCCGCCGCGTCCTGGAGGGCGAGGACCTGCAGGAGCAGATCCACCACTTCATGGACGACACCATCGACGCGTACGTCCAGGCGGAGACCGCCGAGGGCTTCCCCGAGGACTGGGACCTGGACCGGCTGTGGGGCGCGTTCAAGCAGCTCTACCCGGTGAGCGTCACCGTCGAGGAGCTGGAGGAGGCGGCCGGCGACCGCGCCGGTCTGACCGCCGAGTTCATCTCCGAGTCCATCAAGGACGACATCCGCGCCCAGTACGAGGCGCGCGAGACGCAGCTCGGCTCCGAGATCATGCGTGAGCTGGAGCGGCGGGTCGTGCTGTCGGTGCTGGACCGCAAGTGGCGCGAGCACCTCTACGAGATGGACTACCTCCAGGAGGGCATCGGCCTGCGCGCGATGGCCCAGAAGGACCCGCTGGTCGAGTACCAGCGCGAGGGCTTCGACATGTTCAGCGCGATGATGGACGGCATCAAGGAGGAGTCCGTCGGCTACCTGTTCAACCTGGAGGTCCAGGTCGAGCAGCAGGTCGAGGAGGTGCCGGTCGAGGACGTCAAGCCGACCGCCGACCTGGAGAAGCAGGACGCGGTGCCGGCGCAGGCGCGGCCGGAGATCCGCGCGAAGGGGCTGGACGCCCCGCAGCGGCGGAACCTCCACTTCTCCGCTCCCACGGTGGACGGTGAGGGCGGCACCGTCGAGGGCGAGCTGGCGACCGACGAGGAGCCGGTGCGCTCGTCCGCGGACGGCCTGACCCGCGCGGAGCGGCGGAAGCAGGCGCGGGGCGGGCGTCGCCGCAAGAAGTGACGTCGCCGCACCGACGGCGCACACGGCACGGTCGGCCGGGGCCGGGCACCTGAGGGTGTCCGGCCCCGGCCGTCGTATGTGGTCGTCAGCGGGGGCCGCCCAGCTCAACGGCGGTGCAGCGCCAGCGGAGGTCCCGGCCGCGCTCCAGCCGGAACGCCATGGCGCGGAGCCTGTCCCCGGCGCCGATCCGCGCGAACGCCTCGATGGCGCCCTCCCGCGGCACGAACCATCCGATGTCCCGCACGACGGGCCGCGCCCCACGCGTCCGCAGGGGCCCGCGCTCGGCGAGCCGGATCAGCTCGTCGTAGGCCTGCCCGGCACTGTGCCGCAGCATGGCGTGCACGGGGCGCTGGCCGCTGAGCACGGCGACGAGCAGTTCGGCGAACCGGTCGGTGGGACGGGGCTGGGGTACGCCCCGGAGCACCCCGCCCGGTCGCGCGGACACGGCGCCGCCCTCCGCCCTGCGCGGGACCTCGGGCGGTGTGCCGCCCGCATGCCGGCCGTGGTCGGCGGGCGCGCCGACGGGCGCCGCGCCCGGGTTCGCGGGCGAGCCGCCCGGCCTCCGGTGCCGTGTGCCTGACGGCACTCGGGTGCCGCTGCCGGCCGCGGTGCCCGCGCCGCCCTCCGCCCTGCGCGGGACCTCGGGCGGTGTGCCGCCCGCATGCCGGCCGTGATCGGCGGGCGCGCCGACGGGCGCCGCGCCCGGGTTCGCGGGCAGGCCGCCCGGCCTCCGGTGCCGTGTGCCTGACGGCACTCGGGTGCCGATGCCGGCCGCCGTGCCATCGGTCCTCCGGCCGGGTGCGCCCACGGCCGTGCCAGCGGGCGCCCCGTTCACGCGCACGGGCGGCGTGCCCGTGGAGCCGCCCCGGCTGTCCCACGTCGTGCCGTCCGGCCTTCGGCCGGCGTCGGCCGGGGTGCGCACAGACGGCGCCACCGTAGAAGTTCCCGGATCCGGGGCCGGGCGGGGTGCCGCGTCTGCGGGCGCCTCGCCGAGGTGCTCGGGCGGCGCGGCGGCCGGCGCGGCCGGCCCCGAGCCGGTGCGGCCGCCGCGCACCTGGGCCCGGCCCGTCGGGCGGTTGTCCGTGGGGCGCGTGCGGCGGGGGGAGGCCCCTCGGGGGCGGCCCGCGCCCGGGGAGGGGGACACGGAGGCGCCCGCCGTGGGGACGCGTGGGGGGATCGCCGCGGGGGAGCGGCGGGGTGTTCTGCTCATGACCTTGTGCACGAGGGCCCCGTTCTGAAGGCCGGGCCGGCGGGGGAGCCGGGTACCGGGCAGTAACTTCGTGACGTGGATCTTGTATGGGGCCGTGCGGGGGCGGGGCAAGGAAGGGCAGGGGCGCGTGGGACGGGGTGGGAAGTTCACTTATCCGGGTGGTCGTCGTCGTGACGAGCCTCTGTTCAAGCGGGTCGGGCGGGTGAATCCCCGGACTCAGGGTGACGGCCCCGGAGGGGGGCGCGAGGACTCGAAGGGGGACGGGCTCGACGTATTCTGAGACCTTGCCGGAGAAGTGACCCGAGCTGACGAAAGCGGCCGACCATGCGCGTCTACGTCCCCCTCACCCTGCCCGGGCTCGCCGAGGCGCACAGGACGGGGCAGCTGGGCGACGGGCCGCTCACCGCGTACGCCGTGACGCCCGCACTGCGCGAGTGGTACGTCTCCGACGACGTCGAGGAGCTGGAGTACGCCGCGCTCGGCCGCGCCGCGCTGGCCTCCCTGCGTCTCCTGGCCGCCGACCCCGCCGCGCCCCGCCGCCGGGTCGTGGTCGCCGTGGACGTGGCCGACGGCGCCGCCTCCGCCGGACCCGGCAAGGGCCCGGACCCGGACGCGCCGGGCGAGGTGCGCCTCGCCGGGCCCGTACGGCTGGCGAAGGCGGCCGCCGTGCACGTGGACGCGGAGGACGCCGAGGAGGACGTCGCGGCCGCCGCGCAGGCGCTGGACGCGGCGGACAAGGGTGACGACGACGCGCGGTTCGTCGTGGACGGCGCGGAGGACCACGAGCTGCTGTGGTTCGCGACGCAGGAGGTCCCGCAGCTCGTCGGCTGACGGCCCGGGTAGGTTTTCCGCATGGGGACGCACACGGACGCGCACATCGTCTGGGACTGGAACGGCACGCTCTTCCACGACGTCGACGCGGTCATCGGGGCGACGAACGCGGCCTTCGCCGAGCTGGGCCTCGCGCCCATCACGCTGGAGCGGTACCGGGAGCTGTACTGCGTGCCGGTGCCGCGCTTCTACGAGCGGCTGATGGGCCGGCTGCCCAGCCAGGCCGAGTGGGAGGTCATGGACGCCGTCTTCCACCGCCACTACACCGAGCACCGCGTGCGCTGCGGTCTCGCCGACGGCGTGGAGGACCTGCTCACGGGGTGGGTCGCGGCGGGCCGCAGCCAGTCGATCCTCAGCATGTACGGGCACGAGGAGCTCGTCCCGCTGGTGGAGGACTTCGGGATCTCCTCCCACTTCATACGCGTCGACGGCCGCACCGGCCCCTCCGGCGGCAGCAAGGCGGAGCACATGGTGCGCCACCTGGACGCCCTGCGCGGCACGGTGGACCCTCGGCGCACGGTGGTCATCGGCGACGCGGCCGACGACGCGCTGGCCGCGCTCCACGTGGGCGCGCACGCCGTGCTGTGGACCGGCGGCTCGCACGGCCGGGCCGGCCTGGAGGCGGTCGGGGTTCCGGTGGTCGACAGCCTGAGCGAGGCCGTGGCGCAGGCGGAGCGCCTGGCGGTCTCCGCCTGATCCGAGGAGCCCGGCGCACTGTGCGAAACGTCAAAGTTCGCCCCCCGGTTTTGTACACATACGGCTCATGACGGGGCCCCTCCGGAGAGCGATAGCCTAGGCAGCGTGATCAGCGCGATAGCTCGCGGGGACCGTGGCGTCCCCGCTGTGCGCCCGGCGACCACGGAGGACATCCGTGACCGGGTGGCGACCGCTGATCCTCGCGGGCGGCACGGGACGCGGCGCACCCCAGGGGGGCCGACGTCACGGAGAGCCACGTCACACCCGTCGGACGCACTCAATTCCGCCGAGAAGCCCCCGCTCCTCTCACCTTGCGGCATACCGTCGGCACAGACCGGACACCCCGTGTCGTACCGCCGCACCTCAGGGTCGGAGACCGTACTTCCTTCTACGTCACGCAACGGCGCGCGACAGGAGCCAGAGGACCATGCAGACCAAGCTGGACGAAGCCAAGGCCGAGCTGCTCGATCGGGCCGCCCGGGTAGCTGAGAACAGCCCGGCCGGGGGGAAACTGCCGACTGGGACCGCGGAGGGGGACACACCCGACCGGGATGCCGTCCTCGCGTTCCTCCAGCGCTACTACCTGCACACCGCCCCGGAAGACCTCACCGACCGCGACCCGGTCGACATCTTCGGGGCCGCCGTCTCGCACCGCCGGCTCGCCGAGAACCGGCCGCAGGGCACGGCGAACGTCCGGGTGCACACACCGACCGTCGAGGAGAACGGCTGGACCTGCAGCCACTCCGTCGTCGAGGTCGTCACCGACGACATGCCCTTCCTCGTCGACTCCGTCACCAACGAGCTGACCCGCCAGGGCCGCGGCATCCACGTCGTGATCCACCCGCAGTTCGTGGTCCGCCGGGATGTCACCGGCAAGCTGATCGAGGTCCTCTCCGACGGGGTGGCCGGCGACCTCCCGCAGGACGCCCGCGACCTGCCGCACGACGCGCACGTCGAGTCCTGGATCCACGTGGAGATCGACCGCGAGACCGACCGCGGCGACCTCAAGCAGATCACCGCCGATCTGCTGCGCATCCTCTCCGACGTCCGCGAGGCCGTCGAGGACTGGGGCAAGATGCGCCAGGCCGCCACCTCGCTGGCCGACGCGCTGCCCGACGAGCCCGTCCCCTCCGACCTGCCCCCGCTGCAGGTCGAGGAGGCCCGCGAGCTGCTCCACTGGCTCGCCGACGACCACTTCACCTTCCTCGGCTACCGCGAGTACGAGCTGCGCTCCGACGACTCGCTGGCCGCCGTGCCCGGCACCGGCCTCGGCATCCTGCGCTCCGACCCGCACCACGCGGCCGACGAGGACCACCCGGTCAGCCCGTCCTTCGAGCGGCTGCCCGCCGACGCCCGCGCCAAGGCCCGCGAGCACAAGCTCCTGATCCTCACCAAGGCCAACAGCCGCGCCACCGTGCACCGGCCGTCCTACCTGGACTACATCGGCGTGAAGAAGTTCGACGCCGACGGCAACGTCGTCGGCGAGCGCCGCTTCCTCGGACTGTTCTCCTCCGCCGCCTACACCGAGTCCGTGCGCCGGGTGCCCGTGATCCGCCGCAAGGTCGAGGACGTCCTGGAGCGGGCCGGCTTCTCCCCGCACAGCCACGACGGGCGCGACCTGCTCCAGATCCTGGAGACCTACCCGCGCGACGAGCTGTTCCAGACCCCGGTCGAGGAACTGCAGTCCATCGCCACCTCGGTGCTCTACCTCCAGGAGCGCCGCCGGCTGCGGCTGTACCTGCGCCAGGACGAGTACGGGCGCTACTACTCCGCCCTCGTCTACCTGCCGCGCGACCGCTACACCACCGCGGTGCGGCTGCGGATCATCGACATCCTCAAGGAGGAGCTCGGCGGCGTCAGCGTCGACTTCACCGCGTGGAACACCGAGTCGGTCCTGTCCCGGCTGCACTTCGTCGTCCGCGTCCCGCAGGGCACCGAGCTGCGCCCCCTGTCCGACAGCGACAAGGAGCGCATCGAGTCCCGGCTGGCCGAGGCCGCCCGCTCCTGGTCCGACGGCTTCTCCGAGGCCCTGACCACCGAGTTCGGCGAGGAGCGCGCCGCCGAGCTGCTGCGCCGCTACGCGGGCGCCTTCCCCGAGGGCTACAAGGCCGACCACACCCCGCGCGGCGCCGTGGCCGACCTGGCGCGCCTGGAGGAGCTGGGCGAGCAGCGCGACTTCGCGCTCAGCCTGTACGAGCCGGTGGGCGCGGCGCCCGACGAGCGCCGTTTCAAGATCTACCGCACCGGCGAGGCCGTCTCCCTGTCCGCGGTGCTGCCCGTGCTGCAGCGCCTCGGCGTCGAGGTCATCGACGAACGGCCGTACGAACTGCGGTGCGACGACCGCAGCGTCGCCTACATCTACGACTTCGGGCTGCGCATGCCGCAGGCGCCCGGCGGCGGGGTGGACCACCTCGGCGACGACGCCCGCGAGCGTTTCCAGGACACCTTCGCGGCGACCTGGACCGGCAAGGCGGAGAACGACGGCTTCAACGCCCTCGTGCTGAGCGCCGGGCTCACCTGGCGTCAGGCGATGGTGCTGCGCGCGTACGCCAAGTACCTGCGCCAGGCCGGCTCCACCTTCAGCCAGGACTACATGGAGGACACCCTCCGCCACAACGTCCACACCACCCGGCTGCTGGTCTCCCTGTTCGAGGCGCGGATGTCGCCCGACCGGCAGCGCGCCGGGTACGAGCTGGTGGACGCCCTGCTGGAGGAGCTCGACGCCGCCCTCGACCAGGTCGCCAGCCTCGACGAGGACCGCATCCTGCGCTCCTTCCTCACCGTCATCAAGGCGACGCTGCGCACCAACTTCTTCCAGGAGGCGAGCGGCGGCGAGCCGCACGACTACGTCTCCATGAAGTTCGACCCGCAGGCCATCCCGGACCTGCCCGCACCGCGCCCGGCGTTCGAGATCTGGGTGTACTCGCCGCGGGTGGAGGGCGTGCACCTGCGCTTCGGCAAGGTCGCGCGCGGCGGTCTGCGCTGGTCCGACCGGCGTGAGGACTTCCGCACCGAGATCCTCGGCCTGGTCAAGGCGCAGATGGTGAAGAACACCGTCATCGTGCCGGTCGGCGCCAAGGGCGGCTTCGTCGCCAAGCAGCTGCCCGACCCGGCCGTCGACCGCGACGCGTGGATGGCCGAGGGCATCGCCAGCTACAAGACCTTCATCTCGGCGCTGCTCGACATCACCGACAACATGGTGGGCGGCGAGGTCGTGCCGCCGGCGGACGTCGTCCGGCACGACGAGGACGACACCTACCTGGTCGTCGCCGCCGACAAGGGCACCGCGACCTTCTCCGACATCGCCAACGAGGTCGCCGAGAGCTACAACTTCTGGCTCGGGGACGCCTTCGCCTCCGGCGGTTCGGCCGGCTACGACCACAAGGGCATGGGCATCACCGCCCGCGGCGCCTGGGAGTCCGTCAAGCGGCACTTCCGCGAGCTGGGCGTGGACACCCAGAGCGAGGACTTCACGGTCGTCGGCATCGGCGACATGTCCGGCGACGTGTTCGGCAACGGCATGCTGCTCAGCGAGCACATCCGCCTGGTCGCGGCCTTCGACCACCGGCACATCTTCATCGACCCGAACCCGGACGCGGCCACCGGGTACGCCGAGCGCCGCCGGCTGTTCGAGCTGCCGCGTTCCAGCTGGGCCGACTACGACACGGAGCTGATCTCCGCCGGCGGCGGCGTCTTCCCGCGCACAGCGAAGTCGATCCAGATCAACAGCCACATCTGTGAGGCGCTGGGCATCGAGGAGAAGATCTCCAAGATGACCCCGGCCGACCTGATGAAGGCCATCCTCAGGGCGCCGGTCGACCTGCTGTGGAACGGTGGCATCGGCACCTACGTCAAGGCGTCCACCGAGTCCGACGCGGACGTCGGCGACAAGAGCAACGACGCGATCCGCGTCGACGGCAAGGACCTGCGGGTCTCCGTCGTCGGCGAGGGCGGCAACCTGGGCATGACCCAGCTCGGCCGGATCGAGTTCGCGCTGCACGGCGGCCGGATCAACACCGACGCCATCGACAACAGCGCGGGCGTGGACACCTCCGACCACGAGGTGAACATCAAGATCCTGCTGAACGGCCTGGTCAAGGAAGGCGACATGACGGTGAAGCAGCGCAACAAGCTGCTCGCCGAGATGACCGACGAGGTCGGCCGCCTGGTGCTGCGCAACAACTACGCGCAGAACACCGCCATCGCCAACGCGCTCGCCCAGTCCAAGGACATGATCCACGCCCAGCAGCGCTTCCTGAAGCACCTGGTGCGCGAGGGCCACCTGGACCGGGCGCTGGAGTTCCTGCCCACCGACCGGCAGATCCGCGAACGGCTCGCCACCGGGCAGGGTCTGACCGGGCCGGAGACGGCGGTGCTGCTGGCGTACACGAAGATCACCGTCGCCGACGAGCTGATGCACACCTCGCTGCCCGACGACCCGTACCTGAAGGGTCTGCTGCACGCGTACTTCCCGACCGCGCTGCGCGAGCAGTTCGGGGAGCACATCGACAGCCACCCGCTGCGCCGTGAGATCACCACGACCGTGCTGGTCAACGACACGGTCAACACCGGCGGCACCACCTATCTGCACCGGATGCGCGAGGAGACCGGGGCGTCGCTGGAGGAGATCGTCCGGGCGCAGACCGCGGCCCGCGCGATCTTCCGCTCCTCGGTGGTGTGGGACGGCGTGGAGGCGCTCGACACCAAGGTCGACGCCGCCACCCAGACCCGGATCCGGCTGCACTCGCGCCGTCTGGTGGAGCGCGGCACGCGCTGGCTGCTGAACAACCGGCCGCAGCCGCTGCAGCTCGAGGAGACGGTGTCTTTCTTCGCCGAGCGGGTGGAGCTGGTCTGGTCGCAGCTGCCGAAGCTGCTGCGCGGCGAGGACCAGGACTGGTACGGGAAGATCCACGACGAGCTCACCGGGGCCGGCGTCCCGGACGAGCTGGCCACCCGGGTCGCCGGGTTCTCCTCCGCCTTCCCGACGCTCGACATCGTGTCGGTGGCCGACCGGATGGGCCGGGAGCCGCTGGACGTCGCCGAGGTGTACTACGACCTCGCCGACCGGCTGCGGATCACCCAGCTGATGGACCGGATCATCGAGCTGCCGCGCGCGGACCGGTGGCAGTCCATGGCCCGCGCGGCCATCCGCGAGGACCTGTACGCGGCGCACGCGGCGGTCACCGCGGACGTGCTCGCGGAGGGCGACGGCACGTCGACGCCGGAGCAGCGGTTCGCGCTGTGGGAGCAGAAGAACGCGGCGCTGCTGGGCCGGGCCCGCACCACGCTGGAGGAGATCCACAACTCCGACGCGTTCGACCTGGCCAACCTGTCGGTGGCCATGCGGACCATGCGCACGCTGCTCAGGAACTCGTAGCGCACCGGACCCGTCGAGGGGCGTCCGGGACCGTCACGGTCCGGGGCGCCCCTCGCGCGTTGTGGTGCGTTGGGCGGGAATCCGCGGCGGACCCGTGGGGACGGCCCCGTGACGGGATAGGGCTCCCCTGTGACTGTCCGATCCTCGCCGTCCGGGGTGTCCGGGGAGACCGGTACGCGCCGCTCCGGGCTCCGCCCGGCCGCCGTCGGCCGGGTCCTGGCCATGGGCGTCACCGGGCTCGTCCTCCTCCTGCTGACCCTGGTCGTCGTACGGCTGCCGTGGATGGGCGACCTGGGCATCCACGCGGCCACCGTGCAGCGGCTGCGGCACGCCCCGCTCGCCCCCGGCAACCCGCTGGTCGACGCGAACACCCCGAGCCCGTACTACTCGCCGTGGACGCTGGTGCTCGGCGGTGTGGCGAGGGCGAGCGGCCTGGACGTGTTCGTGGTGCTGCGGCTCGCCGCGGCGGCCGGACTGGCGCTGCTGGTCACGGGCGTGTGGCGGTACGTGCGGACGCTGAGCGCGCACCCGGCCGCGCCCGTGCTCGCGCTGCTGTCCCTGCTGTTCCTGTGGGGCACCGAGCCCCTGCTGTGGAGCGGGTTCACCGGGCTGCACTCGCTGGCCCTGACGGCGGCGTACCCGAGCACCTTCACGCTGGGGCTTGCCTTCCACTTCTGGACCTGGCTGAGCGGGGCGCTGCGCCGGCCGGCCGGGTGGGGGGTGTGGCTGGGGCTGGGCGTGCTGTGGGCGGTGATCCTCCTCTGCCACCAGTTCTCCGGGGTGGTGGCCACGGCCGGGGCGGCCGCCACGGTGGCCGCGACGCGTCCCGGGCGCGCGGTGTGGCCCCGGCTCGGCGGTGCGCTGCTGCTGGGCGTGTTGGTGCTGGGGGCGTGGCCGTACTACGACTTCTTCGCGCTGGCGGACGCCGCGGACGGGCTGGAGACGGTGCACCGGGTGCTGTACGCGCACCCGGCGGCGCGGTTCGGGCTGGTGCTGCTCGGGGTGGCCGCGCTGGTGGGGCGGTGGCGGCGCGACCACCGGGACCCGCTGGTGGTGTTCTGCGCCCTGGGGGTGCTGGCCGTCGCGGCGGGCCGGGTCACCGGGCACTACTCCTGGGCGCGGGCCCTGCCGGCGGCGGTGATCCCGGCGCAGCTCGCGGCGGCGCTCGCGGTGGTGGGGGCGGGGTCGCGGCGGGTGCGGTCGGTGTGGGCCGTGCTGCTCGCCGGGGCGCTGCTGGCCGGTGCCTGGGCGCAGGCGGGCACCCTCGGATACGTCGTCCCGGCCGACGCGCTGCCGGGCCCGGTCGAGGAGAAGTACCGGCGGCCGTGGCCGGGGTACGGCTGGATCACCCGCTGGGTGCGGTACGGCGACGTCGTCATGGCCGAGGGCCGGGTCGCCCGTCAGGTGCCCGCCTACGGCCCCTACACGGTCGCGCCCGGCTACCCGGACTTCTTCCTCGCCGACGAGAAGCGCCGCACGGCCGCCACGGAGGCGTACTTCGCCACGGGCACCTCCCCGGCCGAGCGGCGGCGCACCGAGCGGGAGTACGAGGTGCGCTGGGTGCTGGACCGCCGCGGCGCACTGGACGACCCCGCGCTGCGTCCGGTGGCCCGGGGACCACGCGGGGAGGTGCTGTACGCGGTGCCGTGAGCCGGACGGGGTGCGCCGGCAGCCGCAGGGCCCGGCGGGCGGGATGGACGGTGCGGGCGGCTGTGGCGTCCCGGGGCGTGGGGGTCGGCGCAGGGCACGCCGTCGCCGGTCGTACGGCGCCGGTGCCCGCCCGGGGTGCCCGGTGCGTGCGGTCGGCGGGAGGAGGGCCCCGGTGAGTGGGCTGCGACCTCCCGAGGGGTGGCTTTCCGGCTGGACGGTGGCCCGGGGAGGTGCGGCCCCGGGGCTCTGGGGCCGCACAGGCCGGCGCGGGGTGCCGATCACCGGGTGTGCGCGGCCCGGTGCGTGCGGCCGGGGCCGGGGTGTGGATCCGGTTGGACGGTGATGTGGATCCGCTTGGACGGTGTCCTGGTCCGGTGGCGGAGCGGCGGTGGAACGCGGACGGTCGGCGCAGGGCGGCTGCGCCACCCGCGCACGGCCCCGTGCGGCCGGTGGGCGAGGGACGGCTGGGTCGCTCGCCCGTGGGCTGCCGGGGCGTGGCCCGCGGGGTCGGCGGTGGCCGGCGGTGGCCAGCGCGGTGGGAACGCCGGCCCTCAGCGGACGGCGCCCGCCACCAGGTGGACCGCCCGGCGCAGGCGCGGGTGGATCAGGCGGGTGGTGACCGGGCGGAGGGCGGCGGGGACGCCGGCCGGTTCCCAGCGGACCTGGAGGCGGCCCGGGTTGTGTCCCTCCGGTTCGACGGTGACCTGGTGCGGGGCGGCGCCGGAGCGGTAGGGGACGCGGGCGGTCAGCGGCGGGAACCGCAGGGGCGCCAGCAGCAGCGCCTGGTTGCTCTGGCCGCCGCCGGAGAGCCGGACCAGCGGGTGCCGGACCCCTGAGAACCCGCTCAGCGGCAGCCGCGCCCCGGCCAGGTCCAGCCGTACCGTCCCCTCGAACACGCCGGGTCGCACCGGGTCCAGGCGGAACGGCACGGTGAGGCGGCGCCGGCCCGGGGAGATCACCAGGCTCGCCCGCTGCGGGCCGACGGGGAGGCGCAGCGCCGGGTCGTAGGTGCGCACGGTGAGGTCCACCCGGGCGCCGCCCCCGGGGACAGGGGCGATCCCGGTGATCTCGTGCCGGAACAGCGCGCCGGGGAAGGGGCGGGTGTCCGGCTCCAGCTCGGTCAGGTCCAGCTCGCGGCGGGCGCCCACGCCGTCCGGCACACGGTCGCCCCAGTAGACCCGGCCGTCCGCGTCGGCGGCGAGCCGCCTCGGGGCGACGCCGTACCCCAGCCCCCGCGCGGCGAGCGCGGCCTCCGGCAGGCGGCGGTCACGGACCAGCTGGAGCACCACCCGCTCCGCGCGGGGCAGCCGCGCGTAGGCGCCGGGGGCCAGCGTCTCCAGGTACGGGTTCACCTCGTCGGCGAAGGCGGCGAGCCACTCCTCGTCCCGGTACGGCAGGTCGCCCGCGTACATCCGGAAGTCGTGCTTGAGGAACTTGTGGTCCTTGTCCTCGCGCAGCCCCTCGTGCCCGCTCTCCGCCAGGAACGCGTCGATCAGCCGCTGCACATGGATCCGGTCGCGGACGTTGCCGATCAGGTGCCGCTGGTTGGATATGGACGCGGCGTCGGAGCTCACGTAGGGGGCTATGTACCAGAGGTAGACCGGCTCGGGGACGATCGTGAACCGCTCCGCCAGGCAGTAGGCCTGCGCGGAGAAGAGCTGGTCCTCGTAGTGGATGCCCTCCGGGAAGCGCAGCGCGTGCCGGTCGAGGAAGGCGCGGGCGTACATCTTGCTGGTCGCCAGGTGCTCGAAAAACAGCCGCGGGTCGTCCTCGATGCCGTCCAGGGTGCGGCGCTCGCCCACCAGGTGCGGCATCCACGTGGAGCGGCGCCCGGTGTCCACCCGGATCCGGCGCACCGCGCCCATCGCGAAGTCGATCTCCCGCTCGCGGTGCGCGGCCAGCAGGGCGGCGACCGCCCCCTCCGGCAGCTCGTCGTCGCTGTCGAGGAACATCAGGTACGGCGCCCGGGCGATCTCCAGGGCACGGTTGCGCGGGGCGCTGCATCCGCCGCTGTTCTCCGGCAGCCGCAGGTACCTCACGCGCGGGTCGGAGGCCGCCAGCTCCCGCGCCACCCTCGGGGTGTCGTCCGTGGAGTGGTCGTCGCTGATGACGATCTCCAGATCGCGGTGGGTCTGGCGGCACACGGACCGCACGGCGCGGGGCAGCCGTCCGGCGTCGTTGTGCACGATCACCGTGACGGTGACGTCGGGGAGCCGGGACGTGGACATCACGCGGTCACCTCCTGGGGGGCCGGCGCCGGGGTGCGCTCCTCCGGCGGCAGCACCGGGGGCAGGGACCCCTCGTCCTCGCCGAGGAACACCCGGCGCACGACCCGCTCGGCGGCCCGGCCGTCGTCGAACTCGCAGAACCGGCGGCGGAACGCGGCCCGCGCCTTCGCCGCGCCCTCGTCGCGCCAGGCGTCGCCGGCGAGGATCTCGGTCAGGTCGTCCTGGGTGCGCGCGACCGGCCCCGGCGCCTCGGCCATCAGGTCGAAGTACACCCCGCGCGTGGTGCGGTACGTCTCCCAGTCGTCGGCGTGGATCACGATCGGGCGGTCCAGGTTGGCGTAGTCGAACATGATCGACGAGTAGTCCGTGACCAGCGCGTCCGCGGCCAGGCACAGCTCCTCGACCGGGTCGTACGACGACACGTCGATCACGCGTCCGGAGCGGCGCAGCCCGGCCAGCGGGGAGAGGCCGGAGTCGTAGAAGTAGTGGGCGCGCACCAGCAGGACGGTGTCCTCGCCGAGCCGGTCGGCGAGCGCGGCGAGGTCCAGGCGCGGGGTCCAGCCGGCCTCGTAGTCGCGGTGGGTGGGCGCGTAGAGGACGGCCCGGCGGCCGGGGGCGACGCCGAGCCGCTCGCGGACCGCGCGCACCTCGTCGGCGCCGGCCGTGTAGTACACGTCGTTGCGCGGATAGCCGTGGTCGAGGGAGACGTACCGGGAGGGGTAGGCACGCTCCCACATGCGGGTGGTGTGGCTGTTGGCGGAGACGCTGTAGTCCCACTTGTCGACGCGCTCCAGCAAGGCGTCGAAGTCCAGCCCCTGCGCGGCGGCCGGGTAGGCCATCTGGTCGAGGCCCATGCGCTTGAGCGGGGTGCCGTGATGGGTCTGCACATGCACCGCTTCGGGGCGTTTGACCACCGCGTTCGGGAAGTTGACGTTGTTGACGAGGTACTTCGCCGTGGCGAGCGCCTCCCAGTAGCGGCGGGTGCCGGGGACCACGTGGTCGGTGCCGGGCGGCAGCAGGGCCGCGTTGCGCGCGGTCACCACCCACACCGGGTGGACGTGCGGGGCCAGCTCGGCAAGCTTCGCGGCGATCGCGGCCGGGTTGCAGGCGACGCCGCGGCTCCAGTAGGCGGAGAACACCGCGAGGTGCGGGTCGACGGGACGGCGCAGCGCCGCGCGGTACTGGTGGTCGCGGACCAGGGCGCCCGCCTGCCGCCGTCCGGCGCGCACCGTGGACCGCACGGCACGGCGGGCGTGGTTGGCGGCCTGGAAGGCGCGGTAGCGGGTGTAGGCGCCCTCCTCCAGCAGTGAGCGGCGCACGCCCTCCGGGCCGCCGGGACGGCGGTACCCCTCGGGGCGACGGCGCACGGCGGCGGATCCGGCCCGCAGGAAGAACTCCCGGGCGGCCGGCTCGGGCACGGCGCCGCGGGCGAAGGTGCGCAGGCAGTCGCGCACCATGATCTCGTAGAGCACGGTGTGGACGGCGGGCCGGTCCTGGGCGAGGTCGAGCAGGGCCTCGTAGCGGTCGACGACGGCGAGGTGCTGCTCGGGGGTGACGGGCGGGAGGCTCGCGGGACGCAGCCGCCGGTCCTCGTAGGCGATGTGCGGCAGGCAGGAGACGCGGCCGGCGAGCAGCAGGGCGGCGAGGGCGGCGCGGGGCTCGTCGTCGGTGGTGAGGTGGTCCTCGTGGGCCCGCCAGAAGCCGGCGCGCAGCACGCGCGTGCCGAGCAGCGGGGTGAGGCGCAGCAGGTAGGCGCTGTCGGCGAGGGCGGGCTCGGTGCGTCCGGCGCGGGCGAGGAGGGGGCCGTCCGCCGAGGGGAGCGCGGAGCTGCGCCAGGTGCTGCGCAGATGGTCCAGGAGGAGGACGTCGACGCCGTCGGGCAGTTCGGCGGTGCGTTCGGCGACGGTGCGGGGGCTGCCGGGCGGGAGGCCGTCCTTGGCGCGGACGAAGTGCAGCCAGCGGCCGGTGGCCCGCGCGGCCCCCGCCGCTCTCGCCGCCGCGTCGGAGGTGCCGTCGGGCAGCGGGACCACCTGGAGCTGCGGGGCGTGGAGCCCGGCCGTCTCCCGGGCCCAGTCGCCGACGGCGGCGACGACGACCTCCACGTCCGGCAGCGGGTGGGCGACGAGCGAGTCGAGCAGGCCGGTCAGGTGGTCCTGGGTGTTCGGCCCGTGGACGATGACGCTGAGCTGGGGCATCACGGGGCTCCTTCGGCTGCTCGTCGGCGCGGACGGTCCCGTCGGTCGCTATCCAGTCATAGTGACACCAACAGGGCGAATCGGTCCGCGCGAGGTCCACCCGAACGGCGCTCGCCGGGCCCGCGCCGGATCTGCTAGCGGGCGCCCGTGAACTTCTCGTACTCGCGGAGCACCTCGTCCGTCGGCCCGTCCATGCGCAGCTCGCCGCGCTCCAGCCACAGCACCCGGTCGCAGGTGTCGCGGATCGACTTGTTGTTGTGGCTGACCAGGAACACCGTGCCGGCGTGCTTGCGCAGCTCGCGGATGCGGGCCTCGGAGCGCTTCTGGAAGGAGCGGTCGCCGGTCGCGAGGGCCTCGTCGACGAGGAGCACGTCGTGGTCCTTGGCGGCGGCAATGGAGAAGCGCAGGCGGGCGGCCATGCCGGAGGAGTAGGTGCGCATCGGCAGGGTGATGAAGTCGCCCTTCTCGTTGATCCCGGAGAAGTCGACGATGTCCTGGTAACGCGCCTTCACCTCCTCGCGGGACATGCCCATCGCGAGGCCGCCGAGCATCACGTTGCGCTCGCCGGTGAGGTCGGCCATCAGGGCCGCGTTGACGCCGAGCAGGGACGGCTGGCCGTCGGTGTAGATGTTGCCGTTCTCCACCGGCAGCAGTCCGGCGACGGCCTTGAGCAGGGTGGACTTGCCGGAGCCGTTGGTGCCGATCAGGCCGATCGCCTCGCCGCGGTACGCCACGAAGGACACGTTCCGCACGGCGTGCACCCGGCGCACGCCGGACGCCTTCTCGGTCTCCTTGCGGCGGAGCATGCGGTTGAGCGCGGCGGTCGCGGTGCCGCGTCCGGCACCGGTGCCGTTGACCCGGTAGACCACGTCGACGCCGTCGGCGACGACCGTGGGCCTCCTGTCCTGGGGGGTGTCAGCCACGGCCGTACCTCTCCTCTGCCTTCCAGAAGTAGACGAAGCCGACCACGCCGGCGAGCACCGCCCAGCCCAGCGCGAACGCCCACACGTGCGGCGGCAGGTAGGACGAGTCGTACTTGTCGATCAGCGCGAACCGCACCAGGTCCATGTAGATCGCCGCCGGGTTCCACTGCAGGACGTCCGCCAGCCAGGCGGGGACGTTCTTGTCCTCCAGCATCGCGGGGATGGAGAACATCACGCCGGACGCGTACATCCAGGTCCGCAGCACGAACGGCATGAGCTGCGCCAGGTCGGGGGTCTTGCTGCCCATCCGCGCGAAGATCAGCGCGAGGCCGGTGTTGAACACGAACTGCAGCGTCAGCGCGGGGATCACCAGCAGCCAGGAGGCGTCCGGGTAGCTGCGGAACCCGATCATGACGACGACCAGGACGATCATCGAGAACAGCAGCTGCTGGAGCTGCTGGAGCGCGAACGAGATCGGCAGCGACGCCCGCGGGAAGTGCAGCGCGCGCACCAGTCCGAGGTTGCCGGAGATCGCCCGCACGCCCGCGAGGACGGAGCTCTGCGTGAAGGTGAAGACGAAGACGCCCGTCACGAGGAACGGCACGTAGACGTCGCTCGGTATGCCGCGCCGGGCGCCGAGCAGCAGGCCGAAGATGAAGAAGTACACGGCCGCGTTCAGCAGCGGCGTCGCCACCTGCCACAGCTGGCCCAGCTTCGCCTTGCTGTACTGGGCCGTCAGCTTGGCCTGCGAGAACGCCAGGATGAAGTGCCGCCGCCCCCACAGCTGACGGACGTACGCGCCGAGGGACGGGCGGGCGCCGCTGACCGTGAGACCGTGCCGGGCGGCGAGGGCCGCGAGGTCGGTCTCGGGCGGTTCCGGGCGCGCCGACGCGGCGGGCGGTGTGTCGAGTGCCTGACTCACATCCGCTGCTTTCGCTAGGAGGGGGGTGGGGTGACGGTCGCTCCGGTCCTTGACGTCGGAACGGGACCGTATCGTCGCGTCGACGAGCGTAGGTCGAATGCGCGTCGGAACGCAACCGTATCGTCGCTACGCGGGCGGCCTATGCTGGAGCGCATGACGAACGCCGACGCGCCCGAGCCACGTCCGCGCCGCCGGGCTCCCGCCGGGGCCGCCGTCCTGCGCGAGGACGTCACCGAGGCCATCCGGACGGCCGTCTTCGAGGAGCTCGCCGCCGTCGGCTACGCCCGCATGTCGATCGAGGGCATCGCGCGCCGTGCCGGCGTCGGCAAGACCGCGGTCTACCGTCGCTGGCGCTCCAAGCTGCACGTCGTCCTCGACGTGGTCTCCGCGCTCGCCGTCCAGGGCCTGCCCGCGCCGGACACCGGCTCCCTGGAGGGCGACCTGCGCCTGCTCTACGAGGTCACCTCGCGCGCCCTGCGGCATCCCGTCGCCTCGCAGATCCTCCCCGACCTCCAGGCCGAGGCCGCCCGCAACCCCGAGATCGCCGAGGCCGTGCAGAAGGCCCTGCGGGAGGGCCAGGACGGGGTCGCCAGGGGCATCGTCACGGCGGCCCAGGAGCGGGGCGAGATCGGCGCCGGCGTCGACCACACCCTGGCCCTCGACCTGATCTCCGGGCCCCTGTACTGGCGCTCGGTGGTGATCCGCAGCCCGAAGCTGCCGAAGGGCTACCTGGACGGCCTGACCCGCGCGACGGCCCAGGCGCTCAGGGCGCTCTGAGCCACGGGGCGCGCGGGGGTGACGATCTGTGCCGCTATCGCGCCCTCCAGGGCCGGTGTGTCCCTGGAGGTGTCACGCCGCCGCCGGTGCGGCCCTCCGGCAGGCCTCCCGGCCTGTGTCCCCGCGCGCACGCCGCGATCTGCAGGGCCGGGGCGCCTCGGGGGCAGGAGCGGCCCAGGACCAGGCCGCGGCGGCTCGGGACGGCGCGGGCGCTGGGGGAGACGGGCGGGCCCGTGTCGGGGGTGGAGGTTCGCGCGCCCGTCCCGACGCGCAGGGCGGTGCGTTCCCGTAGGCGGGGGTGGAGCAGCCGAGGCGCTGTCGGCTCGCGCCAGGTCGGCCGTGGCGCCGGGGTCGGTCGGTACCCGCTCGTGCGCCCGTCCCGATCCGCAGGGCGGTGGCTTTCCGTGGGTGGGGGTGGAGCGGCCGGGCGGTGTGGGCTCGTGTCAGGTCGGCTGTCGGCGCTGGGGCCGGTCCGGCTCGTGCGTTCGTCCCGATCCGCAGGGCGGTGCGTTCCCGTGGGTGGGGGGGAGCAGTCGAGGCGCTGTCGGCTCGCGCGAGGGCGATGGTCAGCGCCGGCGTCGGGCCGGTGTCCGGTCGGCGCGCCGCGCCCCCAAGGGACCGCAGGCGCGGGTACGTGCAGCTGCTCAGGGCAGCCACCGTCGCAGGCGGCCCGTCAGTAGGCGGCGGGCGTCCTGTGGTCCCGCCGCCACCCGGAGGGCCAGCGCTCCTCCGTGGGTCGCGTAGGGGCGGACCAGGATCAGGCCGTGGTGGGGGCTCGGGGTCGCCCGGGGGCGCAGCAGGCCCGGGCCCGTGAGGGCGTGGGCCGAGACCGTGCGGGTCGCGCCGTCGCGGAAGCGCAGCCGCAGCCGCAGGTCCCACGCGCCCGTGCCGAGGGCCGCCAGCCGTTCCAGCGGGACGGGCGTCGCGGCGGTCCAGGCGCCGTCGGCGGCCGGCCGTAGCGGCACCGTGCGGCGCAAGACCAGACCCGCACGGTCCCGGTGGCGCCACTCCACCTCCGCGTCCACGGGACCGGCCCGCCCGACCGCGCCGTACAGCTCGTGCAGGCGCAGCCGCAGCAGGCGGGTGCGGGCGCGCAGCTCGGCGTCCACGGCGAGCGGCAGCAGGCGGACCGGGCGCTCCGGCAGGGTCTCCAGAGTGACCTCGGGCAGCTCCTCCGACCAGCAGGGCGTGCCGTCGGCCGTCCGGGCGTAAGGCGGGCACAGCCGGGACGGGCGGGCGGCCAGCTCGCGCAGGCGCGGCAGGTCGCGCGGCTCGGGCGAGGCCAGCAGCACCCGCGCGAGCAGCATGCCCGGCGCGGCCGGGTCGCCCGAGCGGTCGGCGGCGTCGTACTCGGCGAGGTGGGCGCGGGTGTGCGCCCACCACGCACGGCGGTACGCCTCGTCGTGCAGCGGCAGCTCGCGGACGTACATGCGCAGGTCGTGGTCGAGGAACTTGGCCCGGACGGCGCGCGCCAGCCCCTTCCCCCCGGCGTCCAGCAGGATCGTGTGGGCGGTGCGGCAGGCGTGGGTGCGGGCGCGCCAGTTGTCGACGCCCGTGCGGTCCAGCGAGATCGACAGCCGGGGCGCGGCGCGGCGCACGTGCCAGACGTACACCCGGTCCGGGACCAGGGCGACGCGCGGGGCGGCGGCCCACACCCGCGCGGTGAAGACCATGTCCTCGTAGGGGAAGCGGCCGTCGGGGAACCGGATGCCGTGGGCACGCAGGAAATCCGTCGCGTACAGCTTGTTGACGCTGAGGGTGTCGCGGACCAGGCGTGGGCGGTCGGCCGGGCGCGCGACGACGGCGGGGGAGGCGTACAGGGCGGGCTCCCACGGCACCTCGCGGCCCGAGGGCAGCTCACGGCGCACGCACAGGCCCCCCGTGACCTGTGCTTCCGTCTCCCGTGCGGCGGCGAGGAGCGCGTACACGGCGCCGGGCGGCAGTACGTCGTCGCTGTCCAGGAACATCACGTACGGGGCGGCCGCCGCGTCCAGGCCGGTGTTGCGCGGGGTGCCGCAGCCACCGCTGTTGACGGGCAGCCCGACCACCCGCAGCCGGGGCTCGGCGGCGGCCAGCCGCTCCAGCAGTTCCGCGCTGCCGTCCGTGGAGCAGTCGTCCACGGCGACGACCTCCCGCACGGCGGGCCCCTGCCCGAGCGCGGAACGCACCGCGTCGGCCACGTGGGCGGCGTCGTCGTGGCCTATGACGACGACCGAGACGGCGCCGGCGTCGGCCGGGGAGGGGTCGGGGTGCATGGCATCCTCGGGGCGCGCTGCGGAGGTTCACTCCACGCTCGCCCGGAGTGTGCCGTCCCGCACCCCGGGACGGTCCCGGCGGGCGTCAGGCCCCTTCGGCGGCCGCCTTGTCCAGGGCGGCGGTGAGGTCGGCGAGGGTGGCGCTCAGCGCGCGCATCTCCTCGACCCGCAGCCCGGTGGCGGCGGAGATCCGGCGCGGCACCCGCACGGCCTGCTCGCGCAGCGCGGCGCCCTCCTCGGTGAGCCGCACCTCCACGGACCGCTCGTCGCGCGCGCTGCGCTCGCGGTGCACCAGACCGGCCGTCTCCAGCCGCTTGAGCAGCGGGGACAGCGTGCCGGAGTCCAGCCGCAGGCGCTCGCCCAGCCGCTTCACCGGCACCGTGCCGTCCTCCCACAGGACCAGCATGACCAGGTACTGCGGGTAGGTGAGGCCGAGATCCTTCAGCACCACCCGGTAGACGCCGTTGAAGGCGCGGACGGCGGAGTTGAGGCTGAAGCAGATCTGCTGGTCGAGACGGAGCCAGTCGTCCGTCACGGCCGGCGCGTCCGTCGCCGGGATGGGGCCGGGTGTCGCTGTCATGCGTCCAGGGTAGCGCTGCGCGAGCCATTTGGTTGTGTCCAATTTAATTGTGTGCTCTACTTGAGCGCACGGAGGCCGGGTCCCCTGGAACCGGCCGGTCACCCGCCGAAAGGAAAGGTGTCCCCATGGACGCGCTCTACACCGCAGTCGCCACCGCCACCCACGGTCGCGAAGGCCGCGCCGTCACCTCCGACGGCAAGCTGGACCTCGGCCTGAGCGCCCCCAAGGAGCTGGGCGGCGACGGCAAGGGCACCAACCCCGAGCAGCTCTTCGCCGCCGGCTACGCGGCCTGCTTCGGCAGCGCCCTCGGCGCCGTCGGCCGCGCCGCGAAGGTGGACGTCAGCGAGGCCGCCGTGACCGCCGAGGTCGGCATCGGCAAGCAGGGCGAGGGCTTCGCGCTCGCCGTGACGCTCCGCGTCGAGCTGCCCGACGGCCTCGACGAGGAGACCGGCCGCAAGCTGGTCGAGCAGGCCCACCAGGTCTGCCCCTACTCCAACGCCACCCGCGGCAACATCCCCGTCGAGATCGTCGTCGAGTAGTCCCGCCGCTCGCCCCCGACCCGCGCCAGCACCTCGCCGGTGCGCCGGCTCCACGCCACCACCACGGCCTCCTCGGGCACCCGCTGGTACTTGGTGAGGAGCAGCCAGCGCACCCCGTAGCGGCGGACCACCGTGTCCCGCAGGGCGCGGGTCGAGGCGGGATCCAGGTACGCGCGCACATCGGCCACCCGCCGCAGCCGCTCCCGTTCGTCCAGCGAGGCGTCCGGCCAGGCGGGTGCGGCGAGGTTGGGCCCGTACCCGGCGATCGCGTGGACGGCGTAGTAGCCGTCGGTGATCACCACCTCCCCGGGCGCGACGTGCCGCGCGGCCCAGTCGTACGACGGCCAGTCCGGGGGCTGCCGGAAGCCGACCGGGTCCGCCGCGGGCGGCACCAGCGCCCCCGCGTGCACGGTGAGCAGCCCGGCGAGGGCCCCCGCCGCCGCGGCCCCGCCCAGCAGCCGCCGCCACACCGGCCACGGGCGGGGCGCCGCCAGTTCCACCGCCAGTGCGAGCTGCAGCGGCAGCAGCGTCAGCCCCAGGGCGCGCCCGTAGGTGTAGTGGCCGCTCACCCAGCCGTACGCCACGACCGCGCAGTCCAGGGCGAACATCAGCACCAGCGGGTCCCGCCGTGAGCGCCGCGCCCGCAGCCACAGGGCCGGAAGCCCCAGCAGCGCCAGCCCGAACTGCCCGGGCAGGTCCAGGTACAGCCGCCGGTGCATCGCGTCCACACTGGAGTCCCCGGCCAGCGCGAACACGTCGAAGTACGGCCAGCAGGCCGCCGTCGCCAGAGCCACGGCGCCGGTCAGCGCCCAGCGTCCGGCCAGCGCCGCCGACCACCGTCGCTGCCACCCGGCGACCAGTGCCAGCGCCCCCAGCGCCGCCGCGACCGCGGTGATCGGGTGCACCAGCAGGATCAGCCCGTACAGCAGACCCAGGCCCGCGTACCCGGACAGCGGGCGCAGACCGCCCGGCCCCAGATAGCGCACACCCCCGGTGTCCCGGGCCCGCGCGCCGGTCAGCGCCCACGCCCAGAAGGCCAGCCCGATCGCGAACGCCGACGGGTAGGGCAGGTTGCCCGTCATAGACATCAGGTTGAGGTAGCCGCTCCACCAGGCGCGCTCCACACCCCACAGCAGGGCCGTCGCGGCGAGCGCCAGCACCGGCGCCCAGGGGCGCGGGGTCAGCACCCGCACGAAGCGGCCGAGCCCGGTGAGCAGCACCAGCAGGTTCAGCGGCCCGGTCAGCCGCAGCACCTCCCAGCCCCCGAGCCCGGTCAGCCGGGCGAACGCGCCCTGCGCCACGGCGTACGGCGAGTAGTAAGGGCTGCCCGCGCCGGGCAGGTCCGCCATCGGGTGCCGGGGGCGCAGGAGATCGGCCTTGAGGCGCTCCACGACCGCCGCGTGCTGACCGGCGTCGCAGCACAGCGGCACCCGCCAGAACGCCAGGGTCATCACCAGGAAGAACAGGAAGCCGGCGCACTGGTACGGCGACGGGCGCCAGGACCCGCCGCCGCGCAGCGCCGTGGCGCCGTCCACCGTGCGGCGCCGGACGAGGACGCCGGCGCTCATCGGATGCGAAGAGAAAGGGGCATTCGAGGCATTTGCCCAATGTTCCCGTGAGCGGCCCGGTTCTGACCAGCCGTCACCGCTTCGGGTGACACCCGGTCAGCCCACCGGCTCCACCGGCGCCCCCTGCGCGGGCACCACGGCCCGCCGCAGCACCGGCTCCAGCAGCAGCGGCACCCCCAGCACCGGCAGCAGCCAGGCCAGCGTGATCAGCCGGTCGCCCCAGATGTTGATGTCCGGGTGCCCCGCCTGGTTGAGGAACCCCGTGCAGGCCGCCGCGGCCAGGAAGGCCCCGAACGCCGGCCGCCGCAAGGCTCCCAGCACGCCCGCCGCCAGCGCCGCCACGAAGAACGGCTCCCACAGCTGCCGCCGCGCCCACTCCATCCAGAAGTTCCCCTGGAGCTGGAAGAACTCCGCCCACGGCCGCTCCCGGTCCGGCCGGGCGAAGTGGCCGGTGAGCAGGTCCTGCACGCTGTCCGACACCGACGGGTGGCCCAGCAGCCGGGACACCAGCACCGTGCCCAGCACCCCCGCGCACCCCACCGCGGCCAGCGCGACGGGACCGCGCCCCGCCGGCATCCCGCGCCACCGCCGCCGTGCCGCGACCGCCACGCCCGCCGCCGCCAGACACGCCCCGAGGAACAGCGCCTGCGAGTGCTTCACGGTGAACAGCGCGAACAGGGCGCCCGCGACGAGCGCGAGCCCCGCCCGGGGCCTCGTCCCGCCCAGCACCAGGGCGCAGCCCCACAACGCGGCCAGGGTGAGCGCCAGCATCAGGCCCTCGGTCATCGGGCGCATCGCCGTCGTCCCGCACGGCAGGACCAGGTACAGCGCCATCCCGGTGAGCGCGAGCGGCACCGGGGCCGCCAGCGTGCGCAGCACCAGGTACGCGAACACCCCGCCCGCACAGGTGATCAGCACGCCCGCCGTCCACACCCCCCACGTCACCCCGAGCAGCGCGACGAACGGCGCCAGGACCAGCGGATACCCGGGCCGCACCTCGAAGATCCGCATGAACCGCTCCGGCATGAACGGCACCGTGTGCCCGGCGGTGTCCCCGGCCGCGAGGCGCGCCTCCACCTGCCGCCACTCCTGCTCCCGGCATTCCTGGAGCACCCGGGGCGCGGGGTCCGGGGCGTGGAAGCGCACCACGTCCACGAGCTGCGCGCGGTGCGCCATCGCCGCCTTCCCCGCGCAGTAGTGGTCGATGGTGGCGGCCGCCGCCTCCCGCTTGTCCGCGCCGGTCAGACTCAGCGCGTACGACACGTAGTTCTTGCTGTCGGGAGTGTCGCGGCCCTCCACGGTGGCCAGCTGCATCAGCGCGAACAGGGCGGCCAGCAGCAGCACCCAGGTGCGCGGCCTCACGACGGGGTCAGCAGGTCGCGGCCGGCGGTCTGCGCGGGCAGCAGGCCGGGGTCGCCGGAGGGCTCCGGCAGCGGCTCGCCCAGCATCACGGCGCGCACCACCCGCTCGGCGGCCCGCCCGTCGTCGTACTCGCAGAACCGCTCCCGGAACGCCGCCCGCAGCCGCGCCGACTCCTCGTCCGCCCAGGTGCCCGACGCGAACAGCCACGCCAGCTCCCGGTAGGAACGCGTCACATGGCCCGGCGGCCCGGCCGTGACGTCCAGGTACGCGCCCCGGCTCGCGCGGAAGGCGTCCCAGTCGTCGGCGTGCACCACGACCGGCCGGTCCAGCAGGGCGTAGTCGAACATCACGGACGAGTAGTCGGTGACCAGGACGTCCGCCGCGAGCAGCACGTCCTGCACCTCCGGCTCGTCGGTGGCGTCCACCAGCACGCCCCGCCGGTGCAGCTCCGACAGGCCGAGTCCGCGGGCCGGCCCGTCGGCGAGCGTGGGGTGCAGCCGGACCACCAGGGTGCGGCCCTCGCCCAGGTCGGCGGCGAACCGGGCCAGGTCGATCCGCTCCACCAGACCGTCCCTGCGGTAGTCCCTGCGGGTCGGCGCGTACAGCACCACCGTGTCGCCCTCCGGGATCCCCAGCCGCTCCCGGGTCGCCCGGGCGCGCTCCTCGTCCCCGCGCACCAGCACGTCGTTGCGCGGGGAGCCCGACCGCAGCGAGGTGAAGTGGCAGGGGAAGGCCCGCTCCCACACCAGCTCGGAATGGCGGTTGGCGACCAGGCTGTGGTCCCAGCGGTCGGCCCGGCGCAGCATCTGCGGCACGTCGAAGTGCAGCCGCGCGCCGGGCTTCTCCAGCAGATCGGCGCCCGCGTACTTCAGCGGGGTGCCGTGGTGGGTGTGGACGTGCACGCTGCCCGGCCGCTTCACCAGCGTGCCCGCCCAGTTGACGTTGTTGACGAAGTACGTGGCCCGCTCGGTCACCCGGCGGTACTCCGCCGTGTCCGGCAGCACGAACGGGGTGCCCGGCGGCAGGGACGCGGCCCGCTCCTCGTCGGCGACCACCCACACGCCCCGGATGTGCGGGGCGAGTTCGCGGGCGGCGCGGTAGACGGCCGCCGGGTCGCCGAGCATCCCGCGGTGCGAGAACGCCGAGTACACGGCGAGGTGCGGGTCCAGCGGGCGGCGCAGCAGCGACCGGGCGCGCACCGCCCGCGCCGCCGTCGCCGTACGCGCCTGCCGGGCCCGCCGCTGCAGGTCCCGGCCGGTCCGCGTGGCCCGGCGGCGCAGCACGTACCCGGCGTACGAGCCCTCCAACACGCGCAGTTCCGCGGGGACCCGCCCGTCCGGCGGGCGGTGCGCGTGGAACATCTCGGCGGTGCGGCGGAAGAACTCGGCCCGGTCCGACGGCGGCAGCCGGTCCGGCTTGGACAGGATGTCGAGACAGTGCTCGCCCATCTTGGCGTGCAGGAACGGCCGCCAGTGCGCCAGCGCCGGGCGCGCGTCGACGAACCGGAACACCCGCGCGTACTGCTCGTGCGCGTCGAAGTGCTTGCGGCTGGTCGTGGACAGGATGTTCCCCTGGCGGCGCTGCCGGTAGTACAGGCAGATCCGGTCCAGGGTGGCGATGCGCTCCGCGCTGAGCAGCACCGGGAACGTCCAGGGCGTGTCCTCGTAGTAGCCGGGCGGGAAGGTGAAGCCCTCCCGCTCGACGAAGTCACGCCGGTAGACCTTGTTCCACACCACCATCAGCAGGTCGAGGATCTCCGGCCGCTCGGCCGCCGTGAAGGTGCTCGCGGAGGCCTCGGCCAGCACATGGGCGAGGACGTTGCGGCGGGTGCCGCCCCACCAGTAGGTGCGGGCGTAGTCGAAGACCAGCACGTCCGGGTCGCCGGTCTCGTCGAGCCGGTCCGCGAGGGCGCGCAGCGCGCCCGGGGTGAGGGTGTCGTCGCTGTCGAGGAAGAGCAGGTAGTCGCCGGTCGCGTGCGGCATGCCGGCGTTGCGGGCCCGGCCGAGGCCCACGTTCTCCTCCAGGTGCAGCACCCGCACCCGGTCGTCGCGGGCCGCATAGTCGTCGAGGATCGCCCCGCAGCCGTCGGGGGAGCGGTCGTCGACGGCGATCAGCTCGAGGTCGCGGTAGGACTGCCCGAGCACCGAGTCGAGACAGGCGTGCAGATACGCCTGCACCTCGTACACGGGGACGATGACGCTGAAGCGGGGCACGTCAGCTCCTCACCAGGTTGGCGGCCGCGGGGGCGGGGACACGCTCCGCGAGCGGGATCACGGGCGGCAGGGCCTCGGGCGGCTCGCCGAGCAGCACCCGGCGCACCACCCGCTCCGCGGCCCGGCCGTCGTCGAACGGGCAGAACCGCTCCCGGAACGCGGCCCGCAGCGCCGCCGCCTCGTCGTCCGCGTACGAACCGTCGCGGAACACCCGGGCCAGCTCCCCGGGCGTGCGGGCGACCCGGCCCGGCGGGGCGGCCGTCAGGTCGAAGCAGACGCCCCGCGTCTCCCGGTACAACTCCCAGTCGTCGGCGTACACCACGATCGGGCGGTCCAGGTTGGCGTAGTCGAACATGATCGACGAGTAGTCCGTGACCAGGGCGTCCGCCGCGAGGCACACGTCCTCCGAGGAGCGGTGCGCGGTGACGTCGATGATCCGGCCGCTCCGTCCGCGCCCGCCCCGGTCGTAGAAGTAGTGCGCGCGCAGCAGCACCACCACGTCCTCGCCGGCCGCCTCGCAGAACGCCTCCAGGTCGAGCCCCGGCTCGAACCCCGTGTGGTGGTCGCGGTGCGTCGGCGCGTACAGCACGGCCCGCGCGCCCTCCGGGACCCCCAGCTCGGCGCGGATGCGGGCCACGTCGTCGGCGCCGGCCGTCACGTACACGTCGTTGCGCGGATAGCCGTACTCCAGATGCTCGTACGAGCCGGGGAAGGCGCGCTCCCAGACGCGGGTGGAGTGCGGGTTGGAGGACAGGTTGAAGTCCCAGCGGTCCACCCGCCCCAGCAGCTTGGTGAAGCTGCCGGTGGCGGCCGCCACCACCGGATACGTCGACTGGTCCACGCCCATCGTCTTCAGCGGGGTGCCGTGCTGCGTCTGGAGGTGCACGCTGCCGGGGCGTTTCACCACGCCCTCCGCGAAGTTGGCGTTGTTCACCAGGTACGTGGCGCGGGCCAGCAGCTCCCAGGCGCGGTGACTGCCGAGCACCGCGTACTCCACGCCGTCCGGCACGGTGTGCGCCTGGTCGGCCTCCACCAGGAACACCCCCCGGATGTGCGGGGCGAGTTCGCGGGCCTTGGCGTGGATCGCGGCCGGGTTGCAGGCGTAGCCGCGGCCCCAGTACGCGCAGTACACCGCGAGGTCCGGGTCGAGCGGGCGGCGCAGCTGGAGGCCGTAGTGCAGCCGGGTGCGCAGACCGCGCGGACGGGGCAGCGCGCCCGCCGCCCGCCCGGCCGCGCGCCGGGTGTCACGCAGCGCGGCGAACGCCTCGTACGACCCGGCCGCCAGCAGCCGGTGCTGCACGCCCAGGCTGCCGCCCGGCGGCCGGAACCCGGCGGGCCGGTGCCCGCGGTACAGGGCGCTCGCCCGCCGGAAGAACTCCCGCCGCCCGGACGGCAGCCGGCGGGGATGCGCGGCGGTCTTCAGCACGGCCGCGAAGAGCTGCTCGAACAGCGGTCCCGACCGCTCGGCCGGCAGTCCGAGACCGGAGGCCTCGTCGAGCACCCGCTCCGTCTGGTCCAGCAGATCGTGGTGGTGCGCCCCCGGCAGCCGCAGCCGGTCGCCCTGGCGGCGCGCCCGGTGCCGCACCAGCACCCGGCGCGACACCGCCACCCGCTCCGCCCGCAGCAGCGCCCGCCCGCACCAGCCGACGTCGGTGAACCACCCGGGCGGAAAGGCCAGTTCGTGCTCGGCGACGAAGGCGCGCCGCCAGGCCGCGCTCCACGCGGGCAGTCCCACCCCGGTGAGCCGCGGGGCGCGGGCCGGGGCGAAGGCGCCGCCCGGGGCGTGCTCCAGCAGCGGCGCGGCGGGGCGCGTGGGCTCGCCCTCCCACCACGGGACGCGCTCGTGCTCGCACGGCAGCACGTCCACCGGGCCGGTCTCCGCCAGCCGTGCGTCCAGCGCCGCGAGCGCGCCCGGCACCAGCACGTCGTCCCCGTCGAGGAACAGCAGGTACGTCCCGGTCGCCGCCCGCACGCCCGCGTTGCGCGCACCCGCCAGCCCCTCGGACGGCGGCGCGTGGACGGGCGCCACCCGGGAGTCCCGCTCGGCGTGCCCGGCGGCGACACCGGCCGCCGGTGACCCGGCCGCGTCGCAGACCGGGATCAGCTCGAAGTCTCCGAACGACTGGGCGAGGACCGAGTCCAGCGCCTGGCCCAGCCGACCTGCGACCCCATGGGACGGGACGATGATGCTGAAGCGGGGCATTCTGCTCTTTCCGTTGACGAGGGTGTGACGGCGGCCGCTCAGCGGGCGGGCCGCCGCCCGGGCCGCCCCGTCGGACGCCGCGCGGGCGGCCGGGCCGGGGCGGGCCGTGACGAGCCGGGGGACATGCGTACTCCCAATGGGGGCAACGACGGGCGGACGGGGTGGGTGACGGTCAGAAGACGGCCGGCTGCGGCGGAAGCGACACCACGGGCGTCTCCGGCGCGGCGGCGGCCGCCGGCACCGGGCGCCGCCGCGCCGGCGGGACCGCCAACGGCTCGGCGAACTCCCCGAGCAGCACCGTGCGCACCACCCGCTCCGCCGCACGGCCGTCGTCGTGCGGGCAGAAACGGTCACGGAACGCCGCCCGCAGCCGGGTCGCGCGCGGTCCGCACCAGCGTCCCCCGGCGAAGATCTCGATCAGCTCGTCCTCGCTGTCCGCGACCGCGCCGGGCGGGACGGTCCACGGGTCGACGTAGAGTCCGCGGGCCGCCGCGTACGCCTCCCGGTCCTCGGCGTGCAGCACGATCGGGCGGTCCAGGCCCGCGTAGTCGCACATCAGCGGGGAGAAGTCGGTGACCAGGGCGTCCGAGGCCAGACAGAGCGCCATCACGTCCGGGTGGGCGCTCACGTCCACCACCCGGTCGGAGGCCGCCTCGAGCGGCTCGCCGTCGGGGCGCACCGTGCGGGAGAGGATGACGAACCGGGGGCCGAGGCGGCGCACCACACGCTCCAGGTCGAGGGTGCGCACCGGGGTGCGGCGGTAGTCGCGGGGCGCCGGCGCGTACAGGATCGCCACCGCTCCCGCGGGGACGCCCAGGGAGTCCCGCAGCACGGCCACGTCCTGCGGGGTCGCCGTGTGGAAGCGGTCCGCGCGCGGCCTGCCGTACTCCAGCGTGCGGTAGCGGCCGGGCAGCACCCGCTCGTACGTCAGCGTGGAGTGCCGGTCGCCGGTGACCACGTGGTCCCACTGGTCGACGCCCTCGAGCAGCCGCGCGAAGTCCGTGTCCCTGGCCGCCGCCGGACGGTCCTGGAGGTCGAGCCCCGCGTACGCCAGCGGGGTGCCGGGCGGGGTGTGCACCAGGATCTGCCCCTTGCGCTTGACCAGCCCCGGCACCAGCGCGCGGTCGGTCACCACGTACGCGCTGCGGGCGAGCGCGGTCAGATGGGCGGCGGTGCCGGGCACCAGACGCCGGGTGGCGGTGGGCAGGGTGTGGTGCAGTTCGGGCCGGGTCGCCCAGGCGGTGCGGACGCGCGGGGCGTGGTCGCGGACCGCGGACTCCAGGGCGGCCGGGTCGCCGCCGTAGCCGCCGTCGCCCTCGACGGTGAACAGGACGCGGCCGGAGTCCAGCGGGAGCAGCCGCTGGACGCGGTAGTGGGAGCGCAGCAGGGCGCGCCGCAGACCGCGCAGCGCGCGGCGGCGCACCCGGCCCGCGCGGCGGCCGAGGGAGGCGGCGAGCCGCAGGACGCGGTAGGTGCGGTGCAGCCCGAACCGGACCAGCGCGTGCCGCACCCGGGCGCGGGCGGGGACGGGTGCGCCGGGCGTGCGGTGGCGCCGGTACTGCTCGCGGGCCCGGCGCAGGAAGGCGGCGCGCGAGCCGCGCGGCAGCCGGTCCGGGCGGGTGTACACGGTGAGCAGGTGGTCGACCATGCGGCGGAACAGCACCGGCCGCCAGCGCTCCAGGTCGGGGTGCGCGTCGAGGTGGGCGAAGACCCGGTCGTACTGGCCGAACACCTCGAAGTGGCGCTCGCTGGTGGTGTGCAGGATGCCGCCGGCGCGCCGCTGCCGGTAGTGCACGCACACCCGGTCGAGCGTGGCGACCGTCCCCGCCGTCATCAGCACCGGGTACGTCCACGGGGTGTCCTCGTAGTAGCCGGGCGGGAAGGTGAAGCCCTCCCGCTCGACGAACTCCCGCCGGTACGCCTTGTTCCACGCCACCGCGAGCAGGCTGAGCAGCCCCGGCCGGTCGGCGAGGGTGAACGGTGCCGGGCCGTGCTCGGCGAGCTGGGCGGCGACCTGGTTGCGGACGGTCTCGCCGGTCCAGTAGGCGCGGGCGTAGTCGTAGACCAGGACGTCCGGGTCGCCGGTCTCCTTCAGCCGGTCGGCGACGGCGAGCAGCGCGTCCGGGGTGAGGGTGTCGTCGCCGTCCAGGAACACCAGGTAGTCGCCGGTCGCGCGGGCCATGCCGGCGTTGCGGGCCGGGCCCAGGCCGACGTTGGCCGGCAGGTGCACCGGCCGCACCCGCGGGTCGCGGGCCGCGAACTCGTCGATCACCGCACCGCAGGCGTCGGGCGAGCAGTCGTCCACGGCGATCAGTTCGAGGTCCGGGTACGACTGGGTCAGCACCGACTCCAGGCACTCGCGCAGATACGCCTGAACCTGGTACGCGGGGACAATGACACTGAACCTGGGCAAGGGGCATCCAACGGTCGGCGCGGGCGTTCTGCCCGGCAACGCCCGTTGGCCCGCCTTGGTTACGCCGCCTGCGGCATCCGGGGGAATCACGTCGCACGAAGGGGCGGACCTCGGCCGGTCCGCCCCTCAACTGCGCATGCGATGTGCCTATTTGACGGCGCCCGCCATCACACCGGAGACGAACTGCCGCTGGAACGCGAAGAACACCACCAGCGGCACCACCATCGAGATGAACGCGCCCGGCGCCAGCACGTCGATGTTGTTCCCGAACTGCCGTACCTGCGTCTGCAGGGCGACCGTGATCGGCTGGCTCCCCGAGTCGGTGAAGATCAGCGCGACCAGCATGTCGTTCCACACCCACAGGAACTGGAAGATGCCCAGCGCGGCGACGGCCGGACCGGCCAGCGGCATCACCACCCGCACGAAGAGCCGCAGTTCACCCGCGCCGTCCAGCCGGGCCGCCTCCAGCAGCTCCTTGGGGATCTCCGCGAAGAAGTTCCGCAGCAGGAACACCGCGAACGGCAGACCGAAGCCGACGTGGAACACCACCACACCGGTCAGGGAGCCGAAGATGCCCAGCGTGCCGAAGAGTTCGGCGATCGGGATCAGCGCCACCTGCACCGGCACCACCAGCAGCCCCACCACGGCGAGGAACCACCAGTCGCGGCCCGGGAAGTCCATCCACGCGAAGGCGTACCCGGCCAGCGCGCCGATCACCACCACCAGCACGGTCGCCGGCACGGTGATGTACACCGTGTTCAGCAGCGAGGCGGTGATGTCGTCGTTCTCCAGCAGGGTCCGGTACGCGCCGAAGGTCAGCTCGGACGGCTCGGTGAACACCGTCCACCACCCGTCCACCGCCATGTCCTCCGGCGAGCGCAGGCTGGCCAGCAGCAGCCCGATCGTCGGCACCAGCCAGAACAGGCCGACGACGATCAGGAAGACGCGGACCGCCCCGCCGCTGACCCATCCGGCGAGCCGGGACCCCAGCGACCGCTCCGCCCGGACGGGCTCCGCGGGCCGCACACCCGCCTTGGTGACGCTTCCGGCGCCCGCGCTCATCGCCGCACCTCCCGCCTCAGCCGCCGTACGTTGAACCACATCACCGGGATCACCAGCAGCAGCAGGAACACCGCGATGGCGCTGGCGACGCCCGGCTGGTCCTCGGAGAAGCCCTTGCGGTACAGCTCCAGGGCGAGGACGTTGGCGTCGTCCTGCGACGAGCCCGGCGCGATGATGAACACCAGGTCGAACACCTTCAGGACGTTGATCATCAAGGTGACGGTGACCACCGCGAGCACCGGTGCGAGCAGCGGCACCGTGACCCGCCGGAACACCTGCCATTCGTTGGCGCCGTCCACTCGTGCGGCCTCCAGCAGCTCACGGGGCATGCCCGCGAGCCCGGCCGCGATCAGCACCATCGCGAACCCGGCCCACATCCAGATGTACGAGCCGATGATGGCCGGAGTGACCAGCGAGGGGCCGAGCCAGTCGAGCCCGTTGTACGGCTCCGTGAAGTTGCTCGCGGGCAGCCGCAGGTGCGCCCCGTCGGCCTTGGACGAGAAGGAGAACGTGCCGTCGGCGGCGGCCGTGGCCGTCTCCACCACCTCGCCGTCCTTCACCGCCTCGATCCGCATCCCGGCGTAGCCCAGCTCGGAGGAGTCCACCTGGTTGAGGGTGCCGACGCCCTTGCCGCGGGTGAAGTCCTGCCAGGTGGAGCCGGTGATCCGGTCGTCCTCCGGCTTGGGCGCCGCGGCCGGCTTCGCGTCGTCCGGCATCACGTCCGGGGCGACCCCCACCAGCGGCAGCGTCACCGTGTCCCCGGCGCTCACCGTGCCCTTGGTGACGAACGCGCCCCCGCCGGCCGGCTCCAGCGGCGACTCGCGGCCCGGATGCGCCTTCGGGAACGCCGAGGACTGGGCGAAGGTGTCGTGCACACCCACCCACACGGCGTTCGCCACGCCCTTGTCGGGGTCCTGGTCGTAGACGAGACGGAAGATGATGCCCGCCGCCAGCATGGAGATGGCCATCGGCATGAAGACGACCAGCTTGAACGCCGTGCCCCAGCGCACCCGTTCGGTGAGCACCGCGAAGACCAGACCGAGCGCGGTCGCGACCGTCGGGGCGAACACCACCCAGACGATGTTGTTCTTCAGCGCGGTGCGGATGCCGTCGTCGGTGAACAGCGCCTGGTAGTTGTCGAACCCGGCGAAGGAGTCGCCGGACTGGTCGTAGAAGCTGCGGATGACCGAGTACCCGATCGGGTAGACCACGAGCGCCCCGAGCAGCACCAGGGCGGGCAGCAGGAACAGCGCCGCCACGGTCCTGCGGGTGCCGGTGACGCTCTTGCGCGACCTGGGAGCGGCGGGGGCCGTCTTCGCGGCCCCCGCCGCCGTGTCCGCCGCCATCCCCGGTCAGTTCCCGTACGCCGCGGCCGCGTCGGCCTCCAGCTTCGCCTGGGTGCCGGCCACGTCCGCCGGGTTCTTCAGGAAGTCCTGGAGCGCCTTCCACTCACCCTTGCCGGGTGTGCCGCCGAAGGCCTGCGGGGCCTGGTCGGACATGTCGAAGCGGAAGTCGTCGCCGGCGTCGATCAGCGCCTTGGCCATCTTCTGCTGGACCTCGTTCGGGTACGCCGACTCCGGCACGTTCTTGTTCGGCGAGAGGTAGCCGCCGAGCTTCGCCTGGATGCCCGCCGCGTCCGGGGAGGCGAGGAACGTCACCAGGGCCTGCGCCGCCTCGGAGTCCTCCAGGATCACCGCCGCGTCGCCGCCCGACACCACGGGCGGGGTGTCGCCGACCGAGGGGAACGGGAACACCTTCGCGTCGGTGCCCACCTTCGCCTTGGTCTCGCCGATGTTCACCTGCACGAAGTCGCCCTCGTAGACCATGCCGGCCTTGGGCTGGTCGCCGCCGGTGAAGGTCTGCGTCACGGACGCCGGGAACTCCGTCTGCAGCGCGCCGTTGGGGCCGCCCGCGAGGTAGTCCTTCTTGCCCCAGACCTCGGCGAGGGTGGTCAGCGCCTCCTTGACGGACGGGTCCGTCCACTTGATCTCGTGCTTCGCGAGCTGGTCGTACTTCTCCGGGCCCGCCTGCGAGAGGTAGATGTTCTCGAACCAGTCGGTGAGGGTCCAGCCGTCGGCGCCGCCGACGGAGAACGGGGTGACGCCGGAGTCGTAGACCATCTGCGCGGTGTTCAGCAGCTCGTCCCAGGTCTTCGGCTCGGACGCGCCCGCGTTCTCGAAGACCTGGGCGTTGTACCAGATCAGCGACTTGTTCGCGGCCTTGTAGTAGACGCCGTACTGCTTGCCGTCGACCTTGCCGATGTCCTGCCAGCCCTGCGAGTAGTTCTTCGCCAGCTCCTTGGTGGCCTCCGGGCCGAGCGGCTTGGCCCAGTTCTTCTCCACGGCCTGCTTGATCGCGCCGGGCTGCGGCAGCATCGCCACGTCCGGCGGGGCGCCGCCCGCGATCTTCGAGCCGAGGAAGTTGATGATCGGGTCCTGGGCGGGGACGAAGGTCACCTTGGCGCCGGTGCGCTTCTCGAACTCCGCGAGGACCTGCTTGAAGTTCTTCTGCTCCGCACCGGTCCACACGGCCGCGACCTCCAGGGTCTGGCCGTCCAGCTTCGGCAGGGTGAGGGTGGTTCCGGTGTCCCCGGACGCCTTGCCCTTGTCGTCGCCGCCACCGTCGCCGTCGTCGTCGCCTCCGCAGGCGGTGAGGGAGACCGCGAGCACGCCTGCGGCGAGTGCCGCGGCGGCCCTGACGGCCCGTCGGGAGGGGAGGACCGGACCGTGCCGCCCGGCCGCCCCGCGTATCCGGAAGTTCCTGCTCGTCCTGCGCATCACTGCCCCGTTCTCGTACTCCGTCGTACTTGGCCGAACGTTCGAGCGCTGTTCCGTGCGGTCTGGTCTACGCCTGGGGCGAGGGGGTGGCAAGAGCGCGTCCTGTGTCAACTCGACGATCGTGACCACGTCGTGACCAGGGGTCACATAGGCGGCCGCCCCGCTTGGCTGCGGGCAGTCGTGCTGCTTGGGGTGGCACGGGTGGGCGCAGGCGGGGCCTGGCTGGCGCCGTGAGTGGGGTTCGGTGCCTTGTGTGCTGTGCCGCGGCACTCTGTGGACGCCGGGTGCGGGTGGTGGGTGGCTGATCGCGCAGTTCCCCGCGCCCCTGGGGGGCGTTCCAGCTGCGGGCAGTCGTGCCGCTTGGGGCGGCACGGGTGGGCGCAGGCGGGGCCTGGCTGGCGCCGTGAGCGGGGTTCGGTGCCTTGGGTGCTGTGCCGCGCACCTTGTCGGCGTCGGGTGCGGGTGGTTCGTGGCTGGTCGCGCAGTTCCCCGCGCCCCTTAAGGGTGCTTCTGCCGCGGCCGCTGGAAGCGCCCACCGCCGCTGCGGCCGGCTGCCGCCCAGGTGCGGGTGGTTCGTGGCTGGTCGCGCAGTTCCCCGCGCCCCTGGGAGGGCAGCCGGTTACAGGAGTGACGGGACCCGCGGGGACGCGACCTGGCGGGCTGCTCGGTCCAGGGCGCTGGCGAGGAGCGCGAGGTCCGTGGGCCCGTTCCCCAGCTCGCGTACCTGCCGCCGCGCCGGCGGATCCCCCATCCGGTGCCACTCCAGCGGCACCACCGTCGGCCGCAGCGTCGCGGTCCGCGGAATCCGCCCCGTCACCCGCCCGCCCTGGAACTCCGTCCCCCGCCCGTCCGCACGGACCAGCCGCCCCCGCCCCGGCGCGGGATCGTCAGGACCCCGCCCCACGACCGGCGCGTCCAGCGCCACCCGCAGCGACGCCTGCTTCACCGGCTCGGTCTGCGCCGTCCGCGGACACGGCGCGGTCGCCGCGACCAGATGCACACCGAGCCGCTCACCGTCCCGCGCCACCGCCTCCAGCGCCCGCATCACCGACCCCGCGGCCGGCCGGCCGGGCGCGCCGAGCGCGGGGGAGACCAGCTGGTCGAGGTCGTCCACGACCACCACCAGCCGGGGCAGCGCCGGCGCGGCCTGAGTCTTGCGCCGGTCCGCGCCCGGCCGCAGCCGCACGGTCGCGCTGGGCGGGCTGTCCAGGTCGCCGCTCGCCGCCGTGCGCTGGGCGACCATCCGGTCCGCCAGCTCCCGGCCGGTGTGCCACTCGGCGAAGTCCGAACGCCCCAGCAGCTCCGCCCGCCGCTTCAGCTCGGCGCTCAGCGACTGCGCGAACTCCCGCATCCGCACCGGGTCGTCGGCGCTCAGATGGGTGGAGACGTGCGGCACGTCCGTGCACACCAGCAGGCCCTCGCCGGCCCCGGACCCGGCGACCGGGCCGCCGCGCCCGTCGACCAGGACGATGCCCAGCCGGTCGGGCCGCTCGGCCGCGGCCAGCGAGGCGACGACCGCGCGCAGCAGCTCCGTACGGCCGCTGCCGGACGGGCCCTCGACCAGCAGGTGGGGTCCGTCGGCGGCGAGGTCGGCGGTGACCGGTCCGCGCGGGCCGGCCCCGAGGACGGCGGCGGCGCGCCCGCCGAGCGCACCGGTGTCGTCGGCCGCGTCGGCCCAGCGGGCCATCAGCGACGCCGGGGTGGCCCGGGCCAGGCCCAGTTCGTCGAGCAGCCGCGCCGACGGAGGCAGCGGCGCCGACACGCGGGGGTGCGGTCCGGCCGCGGGGCCGTCGGGCCGCAGCGGCGCGAGCGCCCGCGCGAACCGCTCGGCCCAGGCCGCGGACACCGCGTCCACGGTGGCGAGGGTGCCGTGCCCGACCGGGCCGGGCGGGGAGCCGTCGCCGGTCCTCGCCACCCGCAGCAGCCGGAGCGCGGTCGCCACGTCGCCGCTGAGCAGCGCGACCGCCCCGCAGTCACGGAAGGCGGGCGCCACCGCGCAGGCCGCCTCGTACGTCTCCGTCAACGGGGACGCGGGCGAGGCGGCGGGCGTCTCGGCGAGGCACAGCAGATGGACACCGGCGCGCGGCCCCTCCACCGCCAGCCGCGCCAGGGCGTCCCGCACGTCGGCGCCGCCGGGGTCGCCGTCCACCACGACCACCGTGAACGGCCCGGCGTCGGCCGGGGCGCCCGCGAGGTCGTGGTCGGCGAGACGGCGCAGCAGCTCGTCGGCGCGGGCCGCGGCCTGCTCCCGGTCGTGGGCGAGGAGCAGCCGGCAGTCCTGGCCGTGCCCGGGCCGCAGATGCGGCAGCCAGCCCAGCCAGGACCACTCGGCGGTGCGCTCCTCCGAGGGACGGGAGGGGTCCGCGGCGATCAGGACGATCTCCAGCGTGTCGGGGGAGTGCAGCGCGGCGAGCTGGGCGAGCGCCGCGCGGGCCAGCCCGGAGAGCCGCTCGCGCGGTCCGGCGAGCCCCAGCGCGCCGACCTCGCGCAGCCCCACGGTCGCGGGGACGACGGGCAGCAGCCCGGAGCCGTCCGGCGCGGGCCGGTCGGCCGTGCCGAGCCGCACCGCGAGCGCCTCGGGGTGGTCGGGCCCGCGCTCCCACAGCCGGGGGCCGGGGCCGAGCGCGGTGAGCAGCAGCGTGGCCGGGTCCGGCCAGCTCTCGGGCTGCGCGGGGACGGCGGGTGCCGGGGCGTACCCGGCTCCCCGGGGCGGGTCGTCGTCGAAGGCCGCGTCGGCGTCCCGCTCGGTACGCCCGCCGGTGAGCCGCCGCGCCCAGGCGCCGATCCCGCCCCGCCTGCGCGCCCGCGGCGGCTCGGGGGCGTCGGTGCCCCGGACGGGGGTGCCCTTGCGGGTGCCGTCGGGGGCGTCGGCGGTCTGCGCGGCGGTCGCGTCGGCGTACCGCCCGTCGCGGGCGTCGCCGGTGGTCCGCCCGGTGGGGCCGGCGGGCGGCGGTCCGGCGGGGTGCGACCCGGCGGGGTGTCCGGGGTGCGCGGTGGGCGCCTCGTCCCGCGTCGGGGCGTGCGCGGGGCCGGCGTACAGGCCGTTCGCCTGTCCCCGGCCCGCGTGCGTCTCCCCGGCCGGGACGGGACGGGAGACCCGCCGCCCCTGGGGCATCCGGGGCACGTCCCCCCGGGTGGCGATCCGCACGGTGCGCTGCGCCTGGCTCCCGCCGTCGCGCCGCTCGGCCTCCGGGGGGCCGCTCTGCTCCGGCACATGGGAGACCGGCCCCGACGGAGGGGCCGCGGCGCGGGCGGGCGTGGCCCAGTCCGCGGAGCCGTGGGCGTGGTGGGTCGGGGCGCGCGGTCCCTCGGGGGCGCCCCCGAGGTCTGCCGGACCGGGTGCTCCTCCCGTGTCGCGCTCCGCCCCGGCCGTACGCGGCCCCGGCACCCGGACGTGTCCCTCCCCGTCCGGGGTGGTCGCCGTGCGGGCGGACGGCCCCTCCGCCGGGGTCAGCCGCAGGGCGGACTCGCCGATGCGCAGCAGCGCGCCCGGGGTGAGCCGCACCGGGCGGGCGCCGACGGCGCGGCCGTCCAGCGTGGTGCCGTTGGTGGAGCCGAGGTCGGCGACGGAGACACGGCCGTCCGCGCCGACCGTCACCGCGCAGTGCAGCCGGGAGACGTCCGGATCGTCGAGGGGCACGTCGGCGTCGGCGGAGCGGCCTATGCGGATCTCCCCGCCGTGCAGCAGATGCACCCCGCCCGCGTCGGGCCCGGCGACCACGTGCAGCCGGGTGGGGGCGGCGTCCAGCTCGGGATGCGGCTCGGGCTCGCCCGGCGCGCCCACCGCCAGCACCGCACCGTCGATCAGCGGGGGCTCGCCCAGCGTGCAGCGCTGGGCGTCGAGGCGCTGGTCACCGGCGTACAGCACGGGCGCGCCCGAGGAGCCGGAGGAGCCGTCGCCGCCGGAGACCGCCGAGGCGAGCGCGGAGGCGACCGCGGCGAGAGCCGTGCCCGCGGGCGCCGTGACCAGCACGTCGCAGCTCATGGCCCGCTCCCGGACGGGGGAGGAGGGGCCCAGCGGGTCTACGACGGTCAGCCGGATCTGCATCGCCGTCAGCGGTCCCTTCTGCGCGAGCGCCCGCGACACGGGGGACGAAGCGGTCCCGCGGTCCCCCTCCGCGGACTTCCCCCACCGCCACACGCGCACGTACGGCCAGTACTGCCCGCATCCTCGCACCTGTCACCGACAGCGCGCCCGCCTCCGGGCATCAAATGATCTTGATTGGTCGGCTCTGCCCGTAAAAATGCCTGACCAGTGACGCCTGGATGATCACTCGGGGCCGACTTGAGATCGGTCACGTCCGGCCCGCGGCAACCAACGGACAGAGTCGGGCGTCTTTCCGGCAGACTCCGCACGCGCGGAATCCGCGGAGAATTCAGCGGAACCGTCGAAACCGTCGAACAGGAACGGGAACCGGTGCGTAAGACCCAGCACAGGACGACGCAGAAGTCGGCCGGCCGGTATCCCGTGCGGCGGCACTACAGTGGGTCGGAACATTCCGCAGCAGGGTGGACCACGGTGTACGCCAGCCAGCAAGCAGCAGGGAGCGCATGACGTGCGGCCGGTAGGGAGCAAGTACCTGCTCGAGGAGCCGCTCGGACGCGGCGCCACGGGCACCGTCTGGCGCGCACGCCAGCGGGAGACCGCGGGCGCCGAGGCGGCCGTGCCGGGCCAGCCCGGCGAGACCGTGGCGATCAAGGTCCTCAAGGAAGAGCTGGCGAGCGACGCCGACATCGTGATGCGCTTCCTGCGGGAGCGCTCGGTCCTGCTGCGGCTCACCCACCCCAACATCGTCCGGGTCCGCGACCTGGTGGTCGAGGGTGAGCTGCTGGCGCTGGTCATGGACCTCATCGACGGTCCCGACCTGCACCGCTACCTGCGCGAGAACGGCCCCCTCACCCCCGTCGCCGCGGCCCTGCTGACCGCGCAGATCGCCGACGCGCTCGGGGCCAGCCACGCCGACGGCGTGGTCCACCGCGACCTCAAGCCCGCCAACGTCCTGCTCAAGCAGCAGGGCGACGAGCTGCACCCGATGCTCACCGACTTCGGCATCGCGCGCCTCGCCGACTCCCCGGGCCTGACCCGCACCCACGAGTTCGTCGGCACGCCCGCGTACATCGCGCCGGAGTCCGCCGAGGGCCGCCCGCAGACCTCCGCCGTCGACATCTACGGCGCCGGCATCCTGCTCTACGAGCTGGTCACCGGCCGCCCGCCGTTCTCCGGCGCGTCCGCCCTCGAGGTGCTGCACCAGCACCTGAGCGCCGAGCCGCGCCGCCCGTCCACCGTGCCCGACCCGCTGTGGACGGTCATCGAGCGCTGCCTGCGCAAGAACCCCGACGAGCGGCCCGGCGCCGAGAACCTCGCGCGCGGTCTGCGGGTCGTCGCCGAGGGCATCGGCGTGCACGCGAACTCGGCGCAGATCGCCGCCGCGGAGAACGTCGGCGCGCTCCTCGCCCCCGACCCCGCCCCGGCGCAGGTCCCCGGCGAGCCGTCCGCGCCCGGCGCCTCCGACCCCACGCAGGTGCTGCCGCAGAACCCGAACGGCGCCTACGACCCCAACGCCGCGACCAGCGTCCTGCCGCAGACCGGCCCGTCCGGCGCGGCCGACCCGACGGCCGTGATGCCCCCGGTGCCGCCGGGGCAGCCCGCGGGCGGCCCCGAGGACCCGCACCCCTGGCAGAACCAGCTCCGCGCGGCCCGCGACCGCAACGAGCAGACCCAGGTGCAGTACCTCGACCCCAGCCAGGACCCGCTGCGCCGCCGCCCCCAGCGGCAGGTGGCCCGGCCGCCGCAGCAGCCCCCGCAGCGCCACCCCCAGCAGCAGCCGCAGCCCGGCCCCGGGTACGGCTACCCGCAGCAGCCCCCGCCGCAGCAGTACGCCCCGCCGCCGGAGCGCCAGCGCCGGCAGGCGCCCCAGCCGCCGCAGCGGTACGCGCCCCCGCCGGAGCCGCAGCGCCCCGCCCGGGAGCCGCGCCAGCCCCGCCAGCGCAGCGCCAACCCGATGCGCATCCCCGGCCTGGGCTGTCTCAAGGGGTGCCTGTTCACGCTGCTCATCCTGTTCGTGGCGAGCTGGCTGATCTGGGAGCTGAGCCCGCTCCAGGACTGGATCGGCACGGGCAAGGGCTACTGGGACCAGCTCAGCGACTGGTTCGGCTCGATCACGGGCTGGATCGAGGACCTGGGCGGCCCGTCGGACCCGACGAACTAGGTTCGTCTGCCGATTTGTCGACATCTGGGGGCCGATTTCCGGGTCTCCGGTGAAGGTCACCTGTCCGGACGCGTAGCTTTGGCGACAACACGCGTCGGTAGGAGCAGTCTTGGCACGGAGAATCGGCAGCCGGTACACCGCCCATCAGATCCTCGGGCGGGGCAGCGCCGGCACGGTGTGGCTGGGCGAGGGCCCCGAGGGGCCCGTCGCCATCAAGCTGCTGCGTGAGGATCTCTCCTCGGACCAGGAGCTCGTCGGCCGCTTCGTGCAGGAGCGGACGGCGCTGCTGGGTCTGGAGCATCCGCACGTGGTGTCCGTGCGGGACCTGGTCGTCGACGGCAACGACCTCGCGCTGGTCATGGACCTGGTCCGGGGCACCGACCTGCGCACCCGGCTGGACCGGGAGCGCCGGCTCGCCCCGGAGGCCGCGGTGGCGATCGCCGCGGACGTCGCCGACGGCCTGGCCGCGGCGCACGCGGCCGGGGTCGTCCACCGCGACGTCAAGCCGGAGAACGTCCTGCTGGACATGCAGGGCCCGCTCGGCCCCGGCGGCTCGCACCGCGCCCTGCTGACCGACTTCGGCGTGGCGAAACTCATCGACACCCCGCGCCGCACCCGCGCCTCCAAGATCATCGGCACGCCGGACTATCTGGCCCCCGAGATCGTCGAGGGCCTGCCGCCGCGCGCCGCCGTCGACATCTACGCCCTCGCCACGGTCCTCTACGAGCTGCTCGCGGGCTTCACCCCGTTCGGCGGCGGCCACCCGGGGGCGGTGCTGCGCCGGCACGTCACCGAGACGGTGGTGCCGCTGCCCGGCATCCCGGACGAGCTGTGGCAGCTGCTGGTGCAGTGCCTGGCCAAGGCCCCCGCCTCGCGTCTGCGCGCCTCCGAGCTGGCCGCCCGGCTGCGGGAGCTGCTGCCGCTGCTGGCCGGGATGCCGCCGCTGGACGTGGACGAGCCGGACCCCGACGAGGCCGAGGAGGCCGCCGAGGAGCTGTCCGGCGCGGCCCCCGCCGCAGGACAGCCGGTGCGCCGCCGCGGCGCGGTCCCGCTGGTACCGGGCGCCAGGCCGTCCGACTCCAACCGCGACACGCACACGTCGATGCGGGTCCCCGCGCCGGACGAGCTGGCCGGCGGGGCCCGGGGCACGGCCCGCGCGCCCCGGGCGGCGGGCGCCCCCCGCCCGGGCTCGGCCCGCAACCGGGCGGTGACGCGCCGCCGCCGCCTCACCCTGGCAGTGACGGCGACCCTCCTCGCGGCAGCAGGCGTAGGCACCTGGCTGGCCACGACGGACGACACCCCACCCCCACCCCCGGACATGGAAAACTCGGCCCCGGCCACCCCCTAGGTGTGTTGTCCGGGGACGTTGGTGACACGCGTGCTGGGTTCTTGAACGGGTGAGGGCCTCCGGGTTCGGTGTGGATTGCGACATCTGCACCGCTCCGAGGAGGCCCTCGTGCCCCACCGTAATGCCCCGCTGACCGAGACCGGGCGTCTTCGCCTGGCCCGCTGTGTCGTCGACGACGGCTGGCCGCTGCGCCGGGCTGCCGAGCGTTTCCAGGTCAGCCACACCACCGCCGCCCGCTGGGCCACCCGCTACCGCCAGCTCGGCGTCGCCGGAATGAACGACCGCTCCAGCCGGCCCCACCACCAGCCCCGCAGGACGCCGGCCGAGACCGAGACGGAAGTCCTCCGGCTCCGGCGCGAACACCGCATCGGCCCGCTGCGGCTGGCCGTCCGGTGCCACATCGCGGCCTCCACCGCCCACCGCATCCTCCAGCGGCACGGCCAGCCGCCTCTGAGGGCCCTGGACCGGGCCACCGGCGAACCCGTCCGCCGCTACGAACGCGCCCGACCCGGCGAACTGGTCCACATCGACGTCAAGAAGCTCGGCAGGATCCCCGACGGCGGCGGCCACAAGACCCTCGGCCGGGCCGACGGCCACCGCAGCCGGACCAACGGCGCCGGCTGGGCCTACCTGCATACCGCCCTCGACGACCACAGCCGGATCGCCTACACCGAGGACCTGCCCGACGAGACCGCCCCGACCTGCGCAGCTTTCCTCGTCCGGGCCACGGCCTACTTCGCATCGCTGGGCATCCGCATCGAGCGGGTCCTGACCGACAACGCCTGGGCCTACAGCAAGAACACCTGGCGTGACACCTGCCGCGACCTGGGCATCAGCCCCCGCTGGACCAGGCCTTGGCGGCCCCAGACCAACGGCAAGGTCGAACGCTTCCACCGCACCCTGCTCGACGAATGGGCCTACCAGCGGCCCTACACCTCAGACCACGAGCGCAGGGAAGCGTTCACCGACTGGCTGCACTGGTACAACTACCACCGCCCCCACACCGGCATCGGCGGCCACCCACCAGCCAGCCGCGTCACCAACCTGCCCGGTCAGCACACCTAGGGGCGCGGGGAACTGCGCGAGGGGGGTCTGGGGGCGTAGCCCCCAGGGGCGGTGGAGCAGCGCAGGGCACCTCCCCGGCCCGCGGGGTGACCCACCCCCTCAGGGGCGCGGGGAACTGCGCAAAAGGGGGCCCGGGGGCGCAGCCCCCCGGTAAAGGGGAGGGAGCCGGGCGCCCCCGCCCGGCATGGCCCACGGCGGGAAGCCGTTACGCTGGAGGGCGTGGCAGTCGTCGACGTATCCGAAGAGCTCAAGTCCCTCTCCTCGACCATGGAGTCGATCGAGGCCGTCCTGGACCTCGACAAGATGAGGGCAGACATCGCCGTGCTCGAGGAGCAGGCGGCCGCGCCGTCCCTCTGGGACAACCCGGACGAGGCGCAGAAGATCACCAGCAAGCTGTCCCACCTCCAGGCGGAGGTGAGGAAGGCCGAGGCCCTGCGCTCGCGGATCGACGATCTCGCCGTGCTCTTCGAGATGGCCGAGGAGGAGGACGACCCGGACACCCGCGAGGAGGCCGAGTCGGAGCTCACGTCGGTCAAGAAGGCGCTGGACGAGATGGAGGTCCGCACCCTCCTCAGCGGCGAGTACGACTCCCGTGAGGCGCTGGTCAACATCCGCGCGGAGGCGGGCGGCGTGGACGCCGCCGACTTCGCCGAGAAGCTCCAGCGCATGTACCTGCGCTGGGCCGAGCAGCGCGGCTACAAGACGGAGCTGATCGAGACCTCGTACGCGGAAGAGGCCGGCATCAAGTCGACCACCTTCTCCGTGCAGGCGCCGTACGCCTACGGCACCCTCTCCGTCGAGCAGGGCACGCACCGCCTGGTGCGCATCTCGCCGTTCGACAACCAGGGCCGCCGCCAGACGTCCTTCGCGGGCGTCGAGGTGCTCCCCGTGGTCGAGCAGACCGACCACATCGAGATCGACGAGTCCGAGCTGCGGGTGGACGTGTACCGGTCCTCCGGGCCCGGCGGACAGGGCGTCAACACCACCGACTCGGCGGTGCGCCTGACCCACCTCCCCACCGGCATCGTGGTCTCCTGCCAGAACGAGCGCTCGCAGATCCAGAACAAGGCCACCGCCATGAACGTCCTCCAGGCCAAGCTCCTGGAGCGGCGCCGCCAGGAGGAACAGGCCAAGATGGACGCCCTCAAGGGCGACGGCGGCAACTCCTGGGGCAACCAGATGCGTTCGTACGTGCTGCACCCGTACCAGATGGTCAAGGACCTGCGTACGGAGTTCGAGGTGGGCAACCCGGAGGCCGTGTTCAACGGCGAGATCGACGGGTTCCTCGAGGCCGGAATTCGCTGGCGCAAGCAGCAGGAGAAGTAAGGCCCCGCCCGCACACCGATTTGTCGACAAGGCAACTGCCGCTATCGCAGCGGCAGTTGCCTTGTCGTGTCGGGGATGTCCGGGATTTACATCACACTCACAGCTTCCCTGTCCGGCAAAGCGTGCGGAGCCGGACATCGCGTACGCAACGCCCTTGACGTTCTTTTGGAAAGTGGGAAGGGTGGCGCGTGGCATGCGCATTTCTGGGGCGCATGTGAACCGGGGGGCGTTTCACCACAGTTACCTCCGTTGATCACGGCCCCGGGCGCCGCCTCACTGACGATGAGCTACTGGGGGTAGCAACCACATGACCAAGAAGACGCGGATCCGTGTCGCTCGTATCGCGGCCGGTGCCGTGATAGCGGCCGGCGCCTCGCTCACGGCGGCCGGCGCCGCCTCCGCCCTCGAGATCGGCGTGAGCGCCGAGGCGAACGACGCGGGCCTCGGCCTGGGCGTCAGCCTGAGCGCCGGCGACGAGGACCCGGGCGACGAGCCTGGCGACGACGACGAGACGGACCCGGGCTGCGGCATCGGCACGAGCCCGGACTGCCCGGAGGAGCCCAGCGAAGAGCCGTCCACCCCGGAGGAGCCCACCATCCCGGAGGAGCCCACCGAGGAGCCCTCCACCCCGGAAGAGCCCACCGAGGACCCGACCGAGGAGCCCACCGAGGCGCCCTCCGAGTCCGCCCCCGGCGGCGGCCTCGACCCGGACGGCGGCGCCTCCCCGCAGGAGGAGGGCTCCTCCTCCCTGACCGACACCGGCGAGGAGGCCCCGGCGGCCTCGGCGCAGGGCAACGGCAAGGAGCTGGCCGAGACCGGTGCCGCCGAGACCACCTTCCTGGTGATCGGCGCCGCCACGATGATCGCCGGCGGTATCGGCTTCCGGGTGCTCCCGCGCCTGATGTCCGGCCGCGGCGGCGCCGCCGCCTGACGGTGGCCGCGCGCGTACGCACCGTACGCACGACATGACGCAAGGGCCCGGAGCGCCGCCGCGCTCCGGGCCCTCGCCGTGTCTGTGGGACGTGTGGGGCTTCTGGCCGTCCTGGTCAGACGGTCTGGTGGGCGAGCAGCGCCACCGCCGCCACCAGAACCGCCAGCAGGACGATCAGGGTCATCGGGGTCAGCCCCGCGAAGAAGTTCTCCTGCTGCATCCGCTCGCGGTTCGCACGGCACACGGGGCACCGGCCCTCGCTCACGGGCGCGGCGCAGTTCGCGCACACCAGCCGGTCGTACGTCATGCGCTCGCCCTCCTCGCGCCGATTCCTGGGGTTCAACGCCCACCACCGCGTGAACGTTCCCCTTCCACTCTGCCAGGTTCCCGCGGAAGCTGCGCCGGGTCGCTCACGGAGAGGGTGGTTCAGGAGGATGCGCGGCTGCGGCGCCGTTGCGGTCGCTCGCGCCCACGCGGCGGAGCCGCACCTGTCACAGCCCCGCCCCCCTGGGGATGCTGCCCTCGTCCGGCACCGGAACAAAAGGGCGCATCTCTTCCACAACCCCCTCCGGTGACTGCGCTCGGCTCCCCGGGTCGCGTAAGGTCACGCTCATCTACCCCCGGCTACCCGTGGTGCATCCGTGATCCGATTCGACAACGTGTCCAAGGTCTACCCCAAGCAGACCCGCCCAGCCCTCCGGGACGTCTCCCTGGAGGTCGAGAAGGGCGAGTTCGTGTTCCTCGTCGGGTCCTCCGGCTCCGGTAAGTCCACCTTCCTGCGGCTCGTCCTGCGCGAGGAGCGGGCCAGCCACGGGCAGGTGCACGTCCTCGGCAAGGATCTCGCCCGCGTCTCCAACTGGAAGGTGCCGCAGATCCGGCGGCAGCTGGGGACCGTGTTCCAGGACTTCCGCCTGCTGCCGAACAAGACGGTCGCCGAGAACGTCGCCTTCGCGCAGGAGGTCATCGGCAAGTCGCGCGGTGAGATCCGCAAGTCCGTGCCGCAGGTGCTCGACCTGGTCGGGCTCGGCGGCAAGGAGGACCGGATGCCGGGCGAGCTCTCCGGCGGTGAGCAGCAGCGCGTCGCCATCGCGCGGGCCTTCGTCAACCGGCCCAAGCTGCTCATCTGCGACGAGCCCACCGGCAACCTCGACCCGCAGACCTCCGTCGGCATCATGAAGCTGCTCGACCGGATCAACCGGACGGGCACCACCGTGGTGATGGCGACGCACGACCAGAACATCGTGGACCAGATGCGCAAGCGCGTCATCGAGCTGGAGAAGGGCCGCCTCGTGCGCGACCAGGCACGCGGCGTCTACGGCTACCAGCACTGACGCTCCACGGAAAGGCTTGATCAGACGCCATGCGCGCCCAGTTCGTCCTGTCGGAGATCGGCGTCGGTCTCCGCCGCAACCTGACGATGACCTTCGCGGTCGTCGTCTCCGTCGCCCTGTCGCTCGCCCTGTTCGGCGGGTCGCTCCTGATGAGCGACCAGGTGAGCACGATGAAGGGCTACTGGTACGACAAGGTCAACGTCTCCATCTTCCTGTGCAACAAGAGTGACGCCGAGTCCGACCCCAACTGCGCCAAGGGCGCGGTGACCGACGACCAGAAGAGCCAGATCAAGGCCGACCTGGAGAAGATGTCGGTCGTCGACACGGTGTCCTACGAGTCGCAGGACGAGGCGTACAAGCACTACAAGGAGCAGTTCGGCGACTCGCCGCTGGCCAGCTCCCTGACCCCGGACCAGATGCAGGAGTCGTACCGCATCAAGCTGAAGGACCCGGAGAAGTACCAGGTCATCGCGACCGCCTTCGACGGGCGCGACGGGGTGCAGTCCGTACAGGACCAGAAGGGCCTGCTGGACAACCTCTTCGGCCTGCTGGAGGGCATGAACATCGCTGCCCTCGCCATGATGGCACTGATGCTGGTCGTCGCCCTCATGCTGATCGTGAACACCGTCCGGGTGTCCGCGTTCAGCCGACGGCGCGAGACCGGGATCATGCGTCTGGTGGGCGCCTCCGGCTTCTACATCCAGGCGCCGTTCATCATGGAGGCCGCGGTCGCCGGACTCATCGGCGGCGGCCTCGCGTGCGGCTTCCTGATCCTGGCGCGGTACTTCATCATCGACCACGGACTCGCCCTGTCGGAGAAGCTGAGCCTGATCAACTTCATCGGCTGGGACGCCGTCCTGACGAAGCTTCCGCTCATCCTCGCGACAAGTCTGCTGATGCCGGCGTTGGCCGCGTTCTTCGCGCTGCGCAAGTATCTGAAGGTGTGACTCTTGCCAACAGGGGCGCGCGGCCAACGGGCCGTGCGCCCCTTCGCGTTGTCCTAGACTCACCGGCATGTCAGGTCGTGACCCGTTCTGTCGGCCCCGCAGCGTCCGCCGCGGCGCCGCCCTGACCTTGGTGTTCGCGAGCGTGCTCGTCGCCGGCGCGGCCACGGGCAGCCTTCCCGGCACCGACCGCGGGGACGCCGCGGACGGCGCCGCGCAGGCCGCTCCCGTCGGCCACCACGCCGAGGTCGCCCGGGCCGCCGAGGAGGCCGCCGCCCACGGCGCGTCCCCGCTGGAGGCCGCGGAGCGCGCGGTCAGCCGCAGCGGCGACCGCTGGGGGGCCGTCTACTCGCGCGGCGAGTACGAGGAGTTCGAGGCCACCCTCGACGGCGCCTACACCGGCGTCGGCCTGTGGGCCCGCGAGCGGGACGGGCGCATCGAGGTGAGCAGGGTCGGCGACGGCACGCCCGCCGACGAGGCGGGCATCCGCCCGGGCGACCGGCTGCGCAGCGTCGACGGGAAGAAGGTCGACGGGCGGCCCGTCACCGAGGTCGTCTCGTTACTGCGCGGCGACAGGGCGGGCAAGGCCGCCGGAAGCACCGTGCGGCTGGGCCTCGAGCGCGGCTCGCGCTCGTGGAGCGAGACCGTCCGGCGCGCCCGGCTCTCCCGCGAGCCGGTCACCGTCCGCTCCCTGGCCTCCGGAGTCACGGTCGTCCAGGTGTCCGCCTTCACCAAGGGCTCCGGCGAGCGGGTGGGCGCCGCCGTGCGCCAGGCGCCGAAGGAGTCCGGCATCGTCCTCGACCTGCGGGGGAACCCCGGCGGCCTGGTCGCCGAGGCGGTCACCGCGGCCTCCGCCTTCCTCGACGGCGGCCTGGTCGCCACCTACGACGTCGCAGGCGAGCAGCGCGCCCTGCACGCCGAGCCCGGCGGCGACACGAAGAGACCCCTGGTCGCGCTGGTCGACGCGGGGACGATGAGCGCGGCCGAACTCCTCACCGGCGCCCTCCAGGACCGCGGACGGGCGGTCGTCGTGGGCTCCCGCACCTTCGGCAAGGGCTCGGTGCAGATGCCGACCGAGCTGCCCGACGGCTCCGTCGCCGAACTGACCGTCGGCCACTACCGCACCCCCTCCGGCCGGGGCGTCGACGGCCACGGCATCACCCCCGACCTGGAGGCCGGCGGGCAGGCGCTGGAGCGCGCGGAGACGGTCGTCGGCGGACTCGGCCGCTAGCCGCCTTCCCCGTAAACGGCTTACCGCACACCCCCGGTGTAGTGCCAAAATGGGCGGCACTATGGCTAAGGAAAAAGGGCGCAAGCTGATCGCGCAGAACAAGAAGGCGCGCCACGACTACCTCATCATCGACACCTACGAGGCGGGTCTGGTGCTCACGGGCACCGAGGTGAAGTCGCTGCGCCAGGGCCGGGCGTCGCTGGCGGACGGCTTCGTCCAGCTCGACGGCAACGAGGCGTGGCTGCACAACGTGCACGTCCCCGAGTACAGCCAGGGCACCTGGACCAACCACAGTGCCCGGCGCAAGCGGAAGCTGCTGCTGCACCGCGAGGAGATCGACAAGCTGGAGGCCAAGTCCCAGGAGACCGGCCACACCATCGTGCCGCTCGCCCTGTACTTCAAGGACGGTCGGGCGAAGGTCGAGATCGCGCTGGCCAAGGGCAAGAAGGAGTACGACAAGCGGCAGACGCTGCGCGAGAAGCAGGACCGGCGGGAGACCGAGCGGGCGATCTCCGCGGTGCGCAGGAAGCAGCGGGCCTGAGGTCCCCCGGGACCTCGCGGGAATAGGCTGGCATCGACCCGCGTTGGTCACGTACGATGGCTTCGCACCTCACAGAGGGTGCGGGTCACCTCCTCCGGGAGGGTTTGACAACACAACATGGGGATGATCGGTTTCGACAGCGGCTGTCGAAGCAGGGGAAGCGTGTCGAGGAAGCGGCCATGATCTCGTAAACCACAGGCCGAAAAAAATAATCGCCAATTCCAAGCGATCCCTCTCCCAGGGCGAGCTCGCCCTCGCTGCCTGATCTTCAGGTAGCGAGCAGCGGCTCCCCTACTTAAAGGGAGTGTCAGCCCGGGGATGTTCCCGACCCGGTTCCTGGCATCATTCAGGGAACTAAACCTTGATCCCGGTCACGGGGTGAAAAGGGAAATCACACAGTGACTGGGCCCGTCGGAGACTTGTCGGCGTGATCTCCGGGGCCGAGAAAAGCACAGCCGACTGCACACGGAGAAGCCCTGGTTCCGCACCGTTGGACGCGGGTTCGATTCCCGCCATCTCCACTTACCCCATGTGGGCAGAGGCCCCGTCGCGCGAGCGGCGGGGCCTCTGTCATGCGCGGCTGCCATACGTGGCTGTCATGCGCGGCCACATGGGCGCACCCCCGCGATGTGGGGGCCGCACCCATATCGGTGGGTGGTTCACGCTTCTACCTTCGCTCTCCATGACACAGACCAGAGCCGCACTGCGCCCCACCGTGCTGACGGCCCTCCTGGCCGCCCTCCTCTCCGTCCTGCTCGCCCCCGCGCCCGCCTCCGCCGCCTCGCTCCAGGAGGTCACCGGCTTCGGCAGCAACCCCGGCGCCCTGAAGATGTACCGCTACGTCCCCGACGGGCTGCCCGCGGGCCGTCCCGTGGTCGTCGCCCTGCACGGCTGCACCCAGAACGCCGCCGGGTACGCCTCCGGCACCGGCTGGACCACGCTCGCCGACCGCTGGGGCTTCTCCGTCGTCCTGCCGCAGCAGCAGAGCGGCAACAACCTCAGCCAGTGTTTCAACTGGTTCGAGTCCGCCGACACGAAACGCGGCCAGGGCGAGGCCGCCTCGGTCGCGCAGATGGTCGACCGCCAGCTCGCCGACGTCTCCGGCGACCCGTCCCGCGTGTACGTCACGGGGCTGTCCGCGGGCGGCGGGATGACCGCCGTGATGATGGCCGCCTACCCGGAGAAGTTCGCCGCGGGCGGCATCGTCGCCGGACTGCCCTACGGCTGCGCGCAGGCCGCCGGGACGGCGTACGTGTGCATGTTCGTCGGGGCCACCCAGACGCCCGCCCAGTGGGGCGACCGGGTGCGGGCCGCGCGGCCCGGGTACACCGGGCCGTGGCCCGCGCTGACCGTGTTCCAGGGCACGGCCGACTACACGGTGAGGCCGGCCAACATGACCGCCCTGGTGGACCAGTGGACGAACGTGCACGGTGCCGACCGCACCGCCGACGTCAGCGACACCGTCGCCGGACACCCGCACCGCGTCTACCACGGCCCCGCCGGGAACGCGGTCGTGGAGACGTACAGCCTCACCGGGATGGGGCACGGCCAGCCCGTCGACCCCGGGAGCGGGGACGCGCAGTGCGGGGCGGCCGGCACGTACTTCCTGGACGTGAACCTGTGCGCCGCGTACCGGCTGGGCAAGGCCTGGCAGCTCGGCTGAGTGTGTCAGCGCCCGCGCGGCGCCGTGCTCGACCGTTCCGTCAGCCGGGGCGGCAGCAGGGTGGTGCCCGGTACGGGAGCCCCGGACAGCTTCCGTACCAGCAGGTGCACCGCGCGGGCGCCCAGCTCGGCGGCCGGCACGGCGACCGAGGTGACCGGGACGCGGGCCGACGCGGCGACCGGGGCCGGGCAGACGGCGGTCAGCGACAGATCGCCGGGGACCCGCATCCCCAGCTCATCGAACGCCTCGATCAGCGGGTCGACGAGCGGCTCGTTGTGCACCACCACCGCGGTCAGCGCGGGCAGGTCGCGCAGCAGCCGCTCCACCACCGCGCGGGCGGCGTCCCGGCCGGTGCCGCACGGCAGCACGGCCGAGGCGAGCCCGTGCCGGTCGGCGGCCGCGGTGAAGCCCTCGACCAGCCGCCGGGCGAACGCCGTGCGCCGCACGTACACCTCCGGCGGCGAGCCGACCAGCGCCACGGCGCGGTGCCCGAGCCCCGCCAGATGGTCCACGCACAGCTCCCCGGCCGCCCGGAAGTCCAGGTCGACACAGGTCAGGCCGTCGGCCTCGGCGGGCACCCCGATCAGCACGGACGGTAAGGAACAGGAGCGCAGCAGCGGCAGCCGGGGGTCCTGCAGCTGCACGTCCGTCACGATCACGCCGTCCGCCAGTCCCGTGTCCGTGACCCGCCCGATGCCCTCGTCGCCCTCGCCCTGGGTGAGCAGCAGCACGTCGTGGTCGCGGGCGCGGGCGGCGGTGACCACCGACACCGCGAACTGGGTCACCACCGGCACATGGATGCCGGGCCGCATCGGCACCGCCAGCGCGAGCACCTTCGCCCGGGCGCCGGAGCGGGACCGCCCGCCGCCGTCCGTGCGGTAGCCCAGCTCGCGCACCGCGGCCTGCACCCGGCGCCGGGTCGCGTCGGAGATCGGCCGCTTGCCGCTCAGCGCGTACGAGACCGTACTGGGGGAGACGCCGGCGCGCCGGGCCACATCCGTGATCTTCGCCATCGGGAGTCCTCGTGGGCACGGTCCGTGGGGGGAGGAAGCGGCCGACACCCTTGTCGAAGCGCTTCGACGGGTGAAGGTATGTGCGGGACCTGTGCCCGTCAATGGTGCGTGCGGTGATCCCTCGACCGGTTCGACGCGCCGAACGAGAGCAGCGTCCCGGCGACCGTGAAGGCGATCAGCGCCGCCGCCACCGGCACCCCGTACCCGGCGGTGGCCGACACGTGCTCCACGACCCAGCCGCCGGCCGCGCTGCCGCAGGCGATCCCGCCCAGCAGCCCGGTGACCGCCAGCGTCATGCCCTCGTTCAGCCGCCCCTCGGGGGTGTGCCGCTGTACCAGGGTCATCGTGGTGACCATCGTCGGGGCGGTCGCCATGCCCGCCACCAGCAGCGCCCCCGCCAGCACCAGGAGCGAGCCGGTGAGAGCGGCGGCCAGCAGCGGCAGCGTCATGAGCACGGCCATCGCGGCCAGGCACCACAGCAGGCGGGTCCACGCCGGCCCGGACAGGCGCACCGCGCCGTAGAGCAGGCCCGCCACGCAGGAACCCGCCGCCTGGAACGCCAGCACCGCACCGGCCGCCGTGCGGTGCCCCTGTCCGTCCGCGAACGCGATCGTCACGACCTCCATCGAGCCGAACACCCCGCCCGTCGCCAGGCAGACCAGCAGCAGCGGCCGTATGCCCGGCGCGCGCAGAGGGGCCCGCCCGGCGGCGCGGCGGACGGCCGGGGGTTCCGTGGAGCGCTGTGCGGTGAACAGCGCGACGCCCGTCAGCAGCAGTACCGCGCCCGTCAGCGTCCCCGCCTCCGGGAAGAACGTCCCGCACAGCACGGCCGCGAGCACCGGGCCGAGCATGAAGCACAGTTCGTCGGCGGCCTGTTCGAAGGAGTTCGCGGTGTGCAGCGCGTCGGGCCGGCCCTTCAGCAGATGCGCCCAGCGCGCCCGGGACATGCCCCCGGTGTTCGGGGTGGTGGCGGTGGCCGCGTAGGCGGCGAACAGCGTCCAGGCCGGGGCGTCGAGCCGCACGCAGAGCACCAGCGCCAGCGAGCCGAGCACCGCGATCAGCGTGGCCGGAAGTGCGACGCGCGCCTGCCCGTGGCGGTCCACCAGGCGCGCGGTCCACGGGGCGACCACCGCCGTGGCGGCGAGCCCGGTCGCGGTGACGGCTCCGGCCAGGGCGTAGGAGCCGCGGTTTCCCGCGATCATCACGATCGCGCTCAGTGCGAACATGCCCATCGGCAGCCGGGCGAGCAGGTTCCCCGCCGTGAAGGCACGGGAGCCGGGCACCTCGAACAGGCGGCGGTAGGGGCCCGGCTCGCGCGGGGCCCGGCGGGTGAAGTCGACGGCCACGAGGGTGTCGGCGGTGACGGTGAACAGGCGGGTGTCGCGGGAGGTCGGTTGCGGCATGACCTCACCGTCGCCCTTGGGCGGCCGACCGGTCCAACACCTTCTCCGCACCGATTGACGCACCTGTGTTGTAGGTTCGCGGTCATGTCCGCACCCGCCCACATGGAGCCCCGCCTGCTGCGCGCCTTCGTCACCGTCGCCGAGGAGCTGCACTTCACCCGCGCCGCGGCCCGCCTGTACGTCGCCCAGCAGGCGCTCAGCCGGGACGTGCGCCGGCTGGAGCGGGAGCTGGGCTGCGAGCTGTTCGTCCGCAGCACCCGCCGGGTCACGCTCACCGCCGACGGCGAGCGCCTGCTGCCGTACGCCCGCGCCGCCCTCCAGGCGCAGGACGACCTGCTCACCGCCGCCCGCCGGAGCCGTCCGCTGCTGGTCGACCTCAACTCCCCGGGCCTCGGGACCCACCGCGAGGTGCTGCACCGCGCGCGTGAGCGGGCCCCCGGGCTCGAGCTGATGGCCCGTTACGAGAGCGGGCTGACCTGGGCGGCGGGGGAGCTGCTCGCGGGGCGGCTCGACGCCACGTTCGGCCGGTTCGCGGGGCTCGTCCCGTCCGTGCGGGCCGGACTCGACCAGCAGCCGGTGCGGTACGAGCCGATGGCCGTGCTGCTGCCCGAGGACCACGCCCTGGCCGGCCTGCCCGAGGTGCCGCTGGCCGCGCTCGCGGGGGAGACCGTCTACGCCGGGGCGGGCAACACGCGCACCGAGGAGTGGACGGACCTGGCGCGGCGGCTGTTCGACGGGCGGGGCATCACGCTCGCGCCGCCCGTCCCGCTGGCCGTGGGGGAGGAGGAGTTCCAGCGGGTGACGGCCCGGGCCGGGCACCCCGTCCTCGCCGTGGTGAGTTTTCCGCCACTGTCGGGGACGGTTTCGCGGCCTTTGGTGGAGCCGGTCCCCCTCTCGCCCGTGTCCCTTGTGTGGCGAAAGGGAATGATCCACCCCGCTTTGGCGGAACTGCGCAGGTCGGCGGCCGAATTGGCCGCCGAACGGGGCTGGTTGGAGCGTCCCGTGGACTCCTGGCTTCCGGGTCCGGACGCCGATGTGATGGGAGCGCACCCAATGTCTCGCTGCTGACACAAAAGGTCTCCGCGCGAACACAGAACCTCCGCGTGCGCTACATTCGATGCTTCGAGCACGGTGTGATAAACGGGGCGCTCGGAGCGGGTGGGGGCCCGGTCCGCCGACGGGTGCTCGGGTCGTACGCGCGCCGATGGTTCCGTTGGGGGGAAGTGCGAGCGCGTGGAAAAGTGGCGAGAAGACGCCCAACCGGGTCGGCCGCAGTCGGCCGACGGTTCCCGGAGGTTCGCGGAAGCGGACGAGGACGCCCGTGAGACACGGGTGCTCCCCCTGGCGGAGAGACCCGCCGAACCCGGTCCGAGAGACGGCGCGGAGAGCTTCCGCGCCGGTTCCGGTTCCGGGTCCCTGGACGAGCGCTGGGCGCGGCTCGGAGTGTTCCCGTCCGGGAACGGCGACGAGGACCGCACCCGGATGCTGCCCCCGACCGGGGGCGACGACAGGACCGACGTCCTGCCCAGGACGGGCGGCCGCCCCGGCGCGTCCGACACTCCCTGGCCCGGCGAGGACCGCACACAGGTGCTGCCCCAGGCGGGCGGCCACCCGGGTCCGCCCTCCCGCCCCGGCCCGGCCGGCGGCGTCCGCCCGGACGACGGACCCGGTCCGTCCGGCGGCCGCGGCGGCTTCGACGCCTTCCGCAAGCCGCCCGCGCCCGCCGCGCACCGGCCCGCCGACGACGCCTACGACTCCGAGCGCACCACCGCCCTGCGCGTGCCCCGCCCCGCCGCCGCGGTCACCCCGGCCCCGGTGACGCCGGACGCCGGCGCCGCCGTCCGCGACCCGTGGCAGGAGGACCCCGGCACCGCCGAGGCCACCCACGACCCGCACGAGGTGACGGTCCAGCTCGACGCCGTGCAGATCGGTGCCGGCGGTGTGCTGAGCCGTACTCCCGCAGCGGGCGCGGCGCCCGAGGCGGCCCCCGTCTTCGTCGACGAGTCGGGCCGCCGCAACCGCCTCTACCGCCGCATCGGCCTGGCCGTCGGACTCGCCTGCGCGGGCTACGCCGTCGTCATGGTCGCCACCCTGCTGTCCGGAAACTCCGACGCCCCGTGGATGCCCATCCCGGGTCAGGAGGCGAAGCCGGCCGAGCAGGTCGAGACCACGCCCGGGCCCTCCGCGACCGACGCCTCGCCCAGCTCCGGCACCAGCCTCGCCCCCGGCGTCGGCTCGCCCACCCCGGGCGCCTCCGACCTGCCGGGCCCCGACGCCTCCGCCCCCGTGGCGGGCGGCACCGGCGGCACGGTGCGGCAACCGGACGGCGGCGCCCCGGCGACCACCCCGGCCGGCCGGCCCAGCTCCCAGCCGGCCACCGGCGGCGGCGACGGAGGCGGCGCGACCACCGCCGAGACGCCCCCGGCCGGCGGCGGCACGGCCTCCCAGCCCACAACGCCGACGTCCCCGGACGACACGCAGCCGCCCGACACGACCGCTCCCACCGGAGGTGGCGGCGGCGAGGCCGGCGGCACCGACAGCCTTTCCGCTCCCTCCGCAGGCGACCGCCCGGTCGCCGCCGAACCCGCCGCGGGCGCCGACTCCGACCCCGCCGCCGCACCGTCCCCGGAGAACGTCCTCTGATGGCATCCCCGTCCCACCGCCGCCGGGCGCCCCGCCCGGACCGGCGCGGCGCCCTGCGCCGTCGCGTGCCGCTGCGTCTGCTGCTGCCGCTGCTCGTCCTGGTCGCCCTCGCCGCCATGCTGATGCTCCGCGGCTACGTGCACAGCGAGATCCTCGCCGACCACCGGGTCCAGGACCCGGCCCCCACCACCGAGGTGCCCGAGGAGATACTCGAGGGCGGCCCGGTGATAGACGCCCGCAGCGGCAAGGCCACGTCCCTGAGCGTGCCCGACCGCCGTCTGGTGCTCACCTTCGACGACGGCCCGGACCCCACCTGGACGCCGAAGGTGCTCGACGTGCTGAAGAAGCACGACGCGCACGCCGTCTTCTTCGTCACCGGCACCATGGCCTCCCGCTACCCGGACCTCGTCCAGCGCATGGTCGACGAGGGCCACGAGGTCGGCCTGCACACCTTCAACCACCCGGACCTGTCGCTCCAGTCCAAGAAGCGCATCGACTGGGAGCTGTCGCAGAACCAGCTCGCCCTCACCGGCGCGGCCGGCATCCGCACCTCGCTGTTCCGCCCGCCGTACTCCTCCCACGCCGACGCCATGGACAACGAGTCCTGGCCGGTCACCGAGTACATCGGCAGCCGCGGCTACCTCACCGTCGTCAACAACACCGACAGCGAGGACTGGAAGCGGCCCGGCGTCGACGAGATCATCCGCCGCGCCACACCGAAGAACGGCGAGGGCGCCATCGTCCTCATGCACGACTCCGGCGGTGACCGCAGCCAGACCGTGGCCGCGCTCGACACGTTCCTGCCCGGACTCAAGGACAAGGGCTACGAGTTCGACAACCTGACCGAGGCCCTGGACGCGCCCAGCGCCCACAGCCCGGTCACGGGGCCCGAGCTGTGGAAGGGCAAGGCCTGGATCTTCCTGGTGCAGGCCTCCGAGAAGATCACCGGCGTGCTGGTGGTCGGCCTGGCGATCATCGGCACCCTCGTCATCGCCCGCTTCGTGCTGATGCTGCTGCTGTCCGGCGCGCACGCCCGCCGGGTGCGCCGCAGGGGCTTCCGCTGGGGTCCGACGGTCACCGAGCCGGTCACCGTGCTGGTCCCGGCGTACAACGAGGCCAAGTGCATCGAGAACACCGTCAACTCCCTCATGGCCAGCGATCATCCGATCGAGGTGCTGGTCATCGACGACGGCTCCACCGACGGCACCGCCCGCATCGTCGAGGCGATGGGCCTGCCCAACGTCCGGGTCATCCGCCAGCTCAACGCGGGCAAGCCCGCAGCCCTCAACCGGGGCCTGGCCAACGCCCGCTACGACATCGTCGTGATGATGGACGGCGACACGGTCTTCGAGCCGTCCACCGTCCGTGAGCTCGTCCAGCCCTTCGGCGACCCGCGGGTCGGCGCCGTCGCCGGCAACGCGAAGGTCGGCAACAAGGACAGCCTCATCGGCGCCTGGCAGCACATCGAGTACGTGATGGGCTTCAACCTGGACCGCCGGATGTACGACATCCTGCGGTGCATGCCGACCATCCCGGGCGCCGTCGGCGCCTTCCGGAAGTCGGCCCTGGAGCCCATCGGCGGCATGAGCGACGACACCCTCGCCGAGGACACCGACGTCACCATGGCGCTGCACCGCGCCGGCTGGCGCGTGGTCTACGCGGAGAACGCCCGCGCCTGGACCGAGGCCCCGGAGACCGTCCAGCAGCTCTGGTCGCAGCGCTACCGCTGGTCCTACGGCACCATGCAGGCCATCTGGAAGCACCGCCGCGCACTCGTCGACAAGGGCCCCTCCGGGCGCTTCGGCCGTGTGGGCCTGCCCTTCGTCTCCCTGTTCATGATCGTGGCCCCGCTGCTGGCGCCGCTGATCGACGTCTTCCTGCTGTACGGCCTGGTCTTCGGGCCGACCCAGCAGACCATCCTCGCGTGGCTGGGCGTCCTGGCCATCCAGGCCGTCTGCGCCGCGTACGCGTTCCGTCTCGACAAGGAACGCATGACCCATCTGATCTCGCTGCCGCTGCAGCAGATCCTGTACCGCCAGCTCATGTACGTCGTGCTGCTCCAGTCCTGGATCACGGCGCTCACCGGCGGCCGGCTGCGCTGGCAGAAGCTGCGCCGCACCGGTGTCGTCGGGGCGCCCGTGAACGGGGCGGTGCCGAGCGGCCAGGCGTACGACGACGACCGGAGGCCGGTGGCATGACCCACGGACACCCGTCCGGCGCCGCCCCGGTCCCGGACGGCCCTTACCCGACCCCGTACGGCGCTTCCACAAACGTGGCCCCGCAGCCGGCGCACGCGTTCCCGCAGCAGCACGCCACGGAACCGCCGCAGCCGGACCCGGCTCCGGCGGCCGAGGAGACGCCGGCCCCGAAGAAGCCGGGCCGGGACAGGTACCTGGACCTGCTGCGGTCCATCGCCCTGGTCCGCGTCGTCGTCTACCACCTCTTCGGGTGGGCCTGGCTGACCGTGCTCTTCCCGTCCATGGGCGTGATGTTCGCGCTCGCCGGTTCGCTGATGGCGCGGTCGCTGAAGCGGCCCGCCGGGAGCGTGATCCGCTCCCGGGTCCGCCGTCTGCTGCCGCCGATGTGGATTTTCGGCGCGGTCGCGCTGACGCTGCTGTTCATGAGCGGCTGGAACCCCGGGGACGATCCGGACCAGGGCGGCGGCCCCTGGGGTCTGGTCAAGCTCTTCAACTACCTCGTCCCGATCGGCGCCCCGCCCTACCCGGCCGAAGCCGGGGACCTCGGGTGGCTCACCGGCGGCACCTGGTCGGACGATGCGGTGGGCCCGCTCTGGTACCTGCGCGCCTACCTGTGGTTCGTGCTCGCCTCGCCGCTCCTGCTGTGGGCGTTCCGCAGGGCGCCCTGGCCCACGCTGCTCGCCCCGCTCGGCCTGACGGCCGTCGTCGGCTCCGGGCTGGTCACCATCCCCGGCGAGACCGGCAACGCGGTCACCGACTTCGCGGTCTACGGCTCCTGCTGGGTGCTGGGCTTCGCCCACCAGGACGGCATGCTCAAGCAGGTGCCGCGCTACATCTCGGTGTCCTGCGCCTCCCTGGTGATGGCGTTCGGCCTGTGGTGGGCCTCGGGCCACCTCGGTGACGAGGGGTGGGACCTGAACGACATCCCGCTGGCGCAGGCCACCTGGTCCTTCGGGTTCGTGGTGATCCTTCTCCAGTACTCGCCCTCGTGGCAGGAACTGCCGGGCAAGCTCGCGGGCTGGGACAAACTGGTGACCCTGTCCAACAACCGGGCGGTCACCATCTACCTGTGGCACAACCTGCTGATCGCGCTCGCCTTCCCGCTCGTCGACCTGCTGTACAAGCTGCCGTTCATGCAGAGCGAGCGCGGCGCGGAAGCGCTCAACAGCACCTACGAGCTCTGGGCGTTCGCGTTCATCTGGCCGCTCATCGGCCTGGTGGTCCTCGCGACCGGCTGGGTCGAGGACCTCGCGGCCAAGCGACGCCCGAGGCTCTGGCCGAACGGCGCCGAGGCCAAGCGGCCCGAGCCGGCGGGCCGGGGACGCCGCCGCTGACGTGCCGGGCCGCTCCGGCCGCGCCTTTCGCGCCGGAGCGGCCCGTGCGAGACTGCCCCCTGTTGCTGAAGTGAACGGTGGGCCAGGGGGCGAGGGGCGTATGAGCAAGCGGCAGACGCGGAAGATGCTGCGGTCGATGGCGAGTGGACAGCCGGTGGAGGTGACCAGCCCCACTGCATCTGTGAAGAAGCTGGCCCGACTCGCCGCCGTCGCCCAGCAGTTCGGCTACGAATTCGCCGACGTCCTCTACAGCGCGTCGAACTTCAACCAGTTGAAGATCGTGATCGTGCCCGACCCCGCCCCGCAGGCGCAGGCCCGCGCCGCCCAGAACTGGGCGCAGTACCCCAACGCCGCCGACGGGACGTCCTTGCCGCCGGTCGACCCGGCCGTCGTCGAACTCCTCAAGGCCCGTATCGACGTCACCGCCAGGGTCGCCGAGAAGTCGATCGGTTATCGCGTGGTCGCCGGCTCCGTCGCCTGCGTCATCCTGGCCTACCGCTTCGGCGGTACCTCGGACGACTTCGTCGTCGCGGGCGGCATCTGGGTATTCCTGATGGCCTGCCTCGGCGTCTACTACGTCGTCTCCCGCAAGCGCACCGCCAAGTACGAAGCGACGCTCCAGGCCGCCGGCTTCATGCCCGTGGCGGACGAGACGGGCCGCGTGCGCTACCTGCCGCCGGGCGCCGGGATGCCGTACGGCCAGCCCGGCCCGTACGGCGCGCAGCCGCAGGGCGCCCCGGGCTACCCGCAGCAGCAGCCCCAGCAGCACCCCCAGGCGTACGGCGGGCCCTTCCCGCAGCAGCAGCCCGCCCCCGCCTACGCCCCGCCCGCCCAGCAGCCGCCCGCGTACGGCCGGCCCGGCCCGTACGGCCAGCAGCCCCCCGCATACGGCCAGCCCGGTCCGTACGGCGTCCCGCCGCAGCAGGCGCCCGGACCCTACGGCGGGCCCCCGCAGCACTGAGGCTCACCGCGCCGCCGGTGACCGGTGACGGACTTCTCTCACCCCGCCCCCGGCGAGGGTGAGAGCAACGTTCCCTGCCGGTCACCGCGTGCCACAGACAGGAAACGCTCCCTCCCTACCTTCGGGACCATCCCTCGCGGCACCGCCGCGCCCCGGAGAGCAGTGGAGGCCCCATGACAGCCCGCGGCCGTTGGATCCAGCAGTGGGACCCGGAGGACGAGACCTTCTGGAACCGCACCGGAGAGCGGATCGCCCGCCGCAATCTCCTCTTCTCCGTCCTCTCCGAGCACATCGGTTTCTCCGTCTGGACCATGTGGTCCGTGCTGGTGCTCTTCATGGGCCCCGAGTACGGGCTGACGCCCGCCGACAAGTTCCTGCTGACGTCGCTGGTGACGCTGGTCGGCGCCGTCGTCCGGGTCCCGTACACCTTCGCCGTCGCGGTGTTCGGCGGGCGGAACTGGACGATCATCTCCGCGGGGCTGCTGCTCGTGCCGACGACCGCCGCGTTCGCGGTGATGGAGCCGGGGACCTCCTTCTCCACGTTCTTGCTGGTCGGCCTGCTCGCCGGCATCGGCGGCGGCAACTTCGCCTCCTCCATGACCAACATCAACGCCTTCTTCCCGCTGCGGAAGAAGGGCTGGGCGCTCGGACTGAACGCCGGCGGGGGCAACATCGGCGTCCCCGTCATCCAGCTCGTCGCGCTCGCGATCATCGGCGCGAGCGGGGGGCCGCGGGTGCTGCTCGGCCTGTACATCCCTCTGATCGTCGTCGCCGCCGTGTTCGCCGCGCTCCACATGGACAACCTGGCCTCGGTGAGGAACGACACCGGAGCCGCCAAGGACGCGGCGCGCGACCCTCACACCTGGATCATGTCGTTCCTCTACATCGGCACGTTCGGCTCGTTCATCGGCTACAGCTTCGCCTTCGGGCAGGTGCTGCAGAACCAGTTCGACCGCACCCCGCTGGAGGCCGCGTACGTCACCTTCATCGGGCCGCTGCTGGGCTCGCTGATCCGGCCGGTGGGCGGCTGGCTCGCCGACCGCTACGGCGGCGCGCGCATCACCCTGTGGAACTTCGTCGCCATGGGCGCCGCGACCGCCGTGCTGATCGCCGCCTCCATGCGGCAGTCGCTGGTGCTGTTCACCGTCGCCTTCGTGGGGCTGTTCGTGCTGACCGGCCTCGGCAACGGGTCGACGTACAAGATGATCCCCGGCATCTTCCAGGCCAAGGCGCGGGCGCTGGGGCTCGAAGGGGAGGCGGCGGCCGCGTACGGACGGCGGCTGTCCGGGGCGTCGATGGGGCTGATCGGCGCGGTGGGCGCGCTCGGCGGTGTCGGCATCAACCTGGCCTTCCGCCAGTCCTTCCTCTCCTACGGCTCCGGCACCGGCGCGTTCGTGGCGTTCCTCGCCTGCTACGCGGTCTGTTTCGCGGTCACGTGGGCGGTATACCTTCGCCGGCCCGCCGCCCGGCCGGCCGGGACGGACACCGCTCCGCGGGAGAAGCCGCAGCTCAGCTACGCCGAGGTCTGACGGACGGTGACGTAACACTGGTGACATGAAGCCGAACCGAGCCTGTCATGGATCATTGACAGGCTCGCTCGGCACGGACGTGGAGCCGCACCTCCGTGCAGGACGCCGACTCGAGCCGGGACGAGAGTGATGTACGACGAACGAGAGCAGTCTCCGGAGCACGGGCCCCTCGCCGGGTTCACCGTGGGCGTGACCGCGGCGCGCCGGGCCGACGAGCTGGGCGCGCTGCTGGAGCGGCGCGGCGCGGCGGTGCTGCACGCTCCGGCGCTGCGGATCGTGCCGCTCTCCGACGACAGCGAACTGCTGGCCGCGACCAAGGAGATCATCGGGCGGGCCCCGGACATCGCGGTCGCCACCACCGCGATCGGGTTCCGCGGCTGGGTGGAGGCCGCCGACGGCTGGGGGCTCGGCGAGGACCTGCTGGAGCGGCTGCGCGGGGTGCGGATCCTGGCGCGCGGGCCCAAGGTGAAGGGCGCGATCCGGGCGGCGGGGCTGACCGAGGAGTGGTCGCCGGCGTCGGAGTCGATGGCGGAGGTGCTGGACCGGCTCCTCGAGGAGGGCGTCGACGGGCTGCGCATCGCCGTCCAGCTGCACGGCGAGCCGCTGCCCGGGTTCGTGGAGTCGCTGCGGGCCGGGGGAGCGGAGGTGGTGGGCGTGCCGGTCTACCGGTGGCTGCCGCCGGAGGACATCGGCCCGGTGGACCGCCTGATCGACGCGGTCGTCGCCCGCACGCTGGACGCGGTCACCTTCACCAGCGCGCCCGCCGCCGCGTCGCTGCTGTCCCGCGCCGAGGAGCGCGGCCTGGCGGACGACCTGCTGGCCGCGCTCGGCCACGACGTGCTGCCCGCCTGCGTCGGCCCGGTCACCGCGCTGCCGCTCCAGGCGCGGGGCGTCGACACGGTGCAGCCCGAACGCTTCCGGCTGGGCCCGCTGGTCCAGCTCCTCTGCCGTGAACTCCCCGCGCGTGCACGCACGTTGCCGGTCGCCGGGCACCGGGTCGAGATCCGGGGCCACGCGGTCCTGGTCGACGGCGAGCTGCGGCCCGTGCCGCCCGCCGGGATGTCCCTGCTGCGGGCGCTGTCCCGCAGGCCCGGCTGGGTCGTCTCCCGCGCGGAGCTGCTGCGCGCCCTGCCCGGGGCGGGCCGCGACGAACACGCGGTGGAGACGGCGATGGCCCGTCTGCGCACGGCCCTGGGCGCCCCCAAGCTGATCCAGACGGTCGTCAAGCGCGGCTACCGCCTCGCCCTCGACCCGGCGGCGGACACCAAGTACGACGCGGCGGTCTGACCCGGCGGCGTCGGGGCTCGGCACCACCCGGCGACGCGCGGGTCCTCACACCGCTCAACTCCCCCGGCCGCACGGCGGAGCCGAAAGCCCGCGGCAGGAGGGGTTCCGGGGTTCGGGACGGGCGGGCACTGTGGAGGGAGCACGGTTTCCCGGTTCGCGCACGGCCCCCCACGCGCGCGGGGCCCACCTAGGCGGTGGCAGGACATGGCACTGGGCACGGTCACGGCGTCCTACGAGCTGAGGTTCGACACCGGGCGGGTCTGCCTGGATCTGCTCGCGACCACCCATCCGGGGGAACGGCTGGGCTCCGTCGACGCGCTGCGGGCCTGGATCACCGGCGCCGGACTCGTCCCCGAGGGCACACCGCTCGCCCACGCCGACCCGTCCTGGCTGGACGCCTTCCGCGAACTGCGCGCCTACCTCGTCCCGTTGGTGCGGGCGCCCGGTTCCCCGTCCCAGGGCCCGGCGCTCTCCCGGGTCAACGACCTGGCCCGTTCCGCGCCCCCGGCGCCCCGCGCGGTGCCCGGCGCGGACGGGACGCTGGTGCGCCGGCTCGACGGCCCGCCCGGCCGGGACGCGCTGATCGGCGCGGTGGCCCGGGACGCGGTGGACCTGCTGACCGACCCGGCCGCCCGCGCGAGCCTGCGCCAGTGCGAGGGCGACAACTGCCCCATCGTGTACGTCGACGCCTCGCGGGGACGCAGAAGGCGCTGGTGCTCCAGCGAGATCTGCGGCAACCGGGAACGCGTGGCCCGCCACCGCCGCCGTACGGCAGCCCTCACCCGCGCGTGAACAGCGGCCGGCCCCCCGCGCCCGATTGAACTCCCTTATCCCCTTCGCGGTTTTCGCGCCCCGAGGTTCCCGAAAATCGGTCAAGTGATCTCCGTCACGCCTCCGTTGGGCCCTGGCGGGCGAGCGTCGGAGCCCTGTCGTCCGTCGTGTGTCGGAAATGTGAAGGGGAAGCGGGGGGAATGTGCGCTCATGTCCCGGTCGTCGAAACGTCACCGAGAAAACTGCCGTCTCTCTTTGAACGCCCAACGCCCCGCGTGCGTACCGGTTGTCGAGCGACCGACTGGGGGATCCCCCGGACACCGGAGGTGGGCGTGCGCAAGGATGCGGCCGTGGCCAATGAACGTGGAACGAGGGCCCGACATCGCATGTCTTCACAGCCCTCGGAACCTGACGAGGAGCTGATGCGTGCGCTGTACCGCGAGCACGCAGGACCCCTGCTGGCGTACGTCCTCAGGCTGGTCGCCGGAGACCGGCAGCGCGCCGAGGACGTCGTCCAGGAAACGCTCATCCGTGCCTGGAAGAACGCCGGTCAGCTCAATCGGGCGACCGGTTCGGTACGCCCCTGGCTGGTGACGGTCGCCCGGCGCATCGTCATCGACGGCCACCGCAGCCGGCAGGCCCGGCCGCAGGAGGTCGATCCGTCGCCGCTGGAGGTCATCCCCGCGGAGGACGAGATCGACAAGGCGCTGTGGCTGATGACGCTGTCGGACGCACTCGACGACCTGACCCCGGCACACCGGGAGGTCCTCGTCGAGACCTACTTCAAGGGGCGTACCGTCAATGAGGCGGCCCAGACACTCGGCATACCGAGCGGCACCGTACGCTCCCGGGTGTTCTACGCCCTGCGGTCGATGAAGCTGGCTCTGGAGGAGCGGGGGGTGACGGCGTGATGAGTGTGTACGGGGGAAACCAGGGATTCGGCACGGGCGGGACGGGTATGTCTGGTGCCATGGAGGGATCACCGGTGCCGAACGAACACGAGACCGTCGGTGCCTACGCCCTCGGCATCCTCGACGACGCCGAAGCCAGCGCGTTCGAGGCGCATCTGGCGACCTGCGAGTGGTGCGCCCAGCAGCTCGACGAACTCGCCGGCATGGAACCGATGCTGGCCGCGCTCGCGGACCTGCCCGACGCCGCCGGATCGCCCGCCATCGGCGAGTCGCTGTCCGCGAAGCCGTCGCCGCGCGTGGTGGAGAAGCTCGTCGACGAGGTGGCCGAGCGCAGGGCGCGCAAGCGCCGCCGGAACTTCTACATGGTCGCCGCGGCCGGCGCGCTGATCGTCAGCGGCCCGTTCGTGGCCGTCGCCGCGAGCGGCGGGGACGGCGGCGGCAGCGGCGGTGGCAACACCGGACGCACGCTCGCGGCCAACCCGGTGAAGGACGCCTTCGACAAGAGCTCCGAGAAGATCACCGCGACGGACCCCTCCACCGGGGTGACCGCCACCGTCGCCCTGGAGGACAAGCTCTGGGGCACCGAGATCGTCACCGAGCTGAAGAACGTCAAGGGCGAACAGAAGTGCTCGCTGATCGCCGTCGGCAAGAACGGCGAGCGCGAGACGGTGAACTCCTGGGCGGTCACCGGCGAGGGCTACGGACTGCCCGACGCCGCGACCGACAAGGGCAAGCAGCCGCTGTACGTCCAGGGCGGCGCCGCGTTCGAGCGCAACCAGATCGACCACTTCCTGGTCGCGACCTTCGACGGCAAGACGCTCGTGGAGGTCGACGCGTAGCCTCACGGGGCCCCCTTCGCGTACGGTTGACGGCTGCCCAGCACGTCAGAAGGGGGCCCGGTGGCCGCTCAGGCTCAACAGGAATCCGCGGTCGTCCCGGTTCACGACTCCGTTCGCGACCGGGAGATCCGCCTGGAACAGGAACACCTGGACCGGGTGTACCGGCGCCTCGAGGAGAAGATCTCCGAGGCCGAGTTCCTCATGCGCGACGCCGCCCAGCGCGGCCACGTCGGCACGCCCGGCGCCCTCGCCGAGCGGGACGCCCAGGTCTTCCGGGCCGGCATCCACCTCAACCGGCTGCACAACGAGTACGAGGACTTCCTCTTCGGCCGGATCGACCTGCTGCTCGGCAAGGACGGCAAGAAGGGCCCGGACGGCGCGTACACCGCCGTCGAGCCCGCCGAGGGCGCCGTCCGCCCCGACAACACCGCCGACATCGCCGAGACGCTGCACATCGGCCGCATCGGCGTCCTCGACGAGGACTACGCCCCGCTGGTCATCGACTGGCGGGCGCCCGCCGCGGCCCCCTTCTACCGCTCCACCCCGGTCGACCCCGGCCGGGTCGTGCGGCGCCGGGTGATCCGCTCCAAGGGGCGCCGCGTGCAGAGCGTCGAGGACGACCTGATGCGCCCCGAGCTGAAGGCCACCCTCGACGGCCGCGAGCTGGCCGTGATCGGCGACGGCGCCCTGATGGCCGCGCTCGGCCAGGCCCGTACGCACACCATGCGGGACATCGTCGCGTCGATCCAGGCCGAGCAGGACCTGGTGATCCGCGCGCCCGCCGCCTCCGTCACCTACGTCGAGGGCGGTCCTGGCACCGGCAAGACCGCCGTCGCCCTGCACCGCGCCGCCTACCTGCTCTACCAGGACCGGCGCCGGTACGCGGGCGGCATCCTGATCGTCTCCCCGACCCCGCTGCTGGTCGCCTACACCGAGGGCGTGCTGCCGTCCCTCGGCGAGGAGGGCCAGGTCGCCATCCGCGCCATCGGCTCCCTCGTCGACGGCGCCGAGGCCACCGTGTACGACTCCCCGGCCGTGGCCCGGACCAAGGGCTCGTACCGCATGCTCAAGGTGCTGCGGAAGGCCGCGCGCGGCGCCCTGGAGCTGAACGACTCCCCGCAGCGGCTGCGGGTCGTCGCCTTCGGCCGGCGTCTGGAGCTGGAGGCGGAGGAGCTGGCGGGCATCCGCCGCACCGCGCTCGGCGGGACCGCCCCCGTCAACCTGCTGCGCCCCCGCGCCCGCAAGCTGCTCCTGGACGCCCTGTGGGAGCGCTCCGGCGCGGGGAACCGGCACACCGACCCCGAGCTCGCCGCCGAGCTGCGCTCCTCCTTCGACGAGGACGTCACCTCCGAGGACGATTTCACCGCCTTCCTCGACGCCTGGTGGCCGGAACTCACCCCGGCCGCCGTCCTGGACGCCATGGCCGACGAGCGGCGCCTCGGCCGCTGGGCCCGGCGCGTCCTCAACCCGGGGGAGGTGCGCAAGCTGGCGCGCGCCCTCCAGCGGGACGGGCGCTCCGTGCACGACATCGCGATGCTGGACGAACTCCAGGCGATCCTGGGCGCCCCCGCCCGGCCCCGGAAGAAGCGCGAGATCGACCCGCTGGACCAGCTCACCGGCCTGGAGGAGCTGATGCCGGTGCGCGAGGAGACGCAGCGCGAGCGTGCCGAGCGGCTCGCCCAGGAGCGCGTCGAGTACGCGCACGTCATCGTCGACGAGGCGCAGGACCTCACGCCGATGCAGTGGCGCATGGTCGGCCGCCGCGGCCGCCACGCCACCTGGACGATCGTCGGCGACCCGGCCCAGTCCTCCTGGTCCGACCCCGACGAGGCCGCCCAGGCCCGTGACGAGGCCCTCGGCACCCGCCCGCGCCGCCGCTTCGAGCTGACCGTGAACTACCGCAACCCGGCCGAGATCGCCGAGCTGGCGTCGAAGGTCCTCGCCCTCGCCATGCCCGGCTCCGAGTCGCCGCGCGCGGTGCGCTCCACCGGCGTCGAGCCGCGCTTCGCCGTGGTCCGGGAAGCGCTGGGCGACACCGTGCGCGCCGAGGCCGCGCGGCTGCTGGAGCGGGTGGACGGCACGGTCGGCGTGGTCGTCGCCATGCGGCGGCGCGAGGAGGCGCGGCGCTGGCTCGACGGGCTAGGAGACCGGGTGGTGGCGCTCGGCAGCCTGGAGGCCAAGGGCCTGGAGTACGACGCGACGGTGGTCGTCTCGCCCGCGGAGATCGCCGACGAGTCCCCGGCCGGCCTGCGGGTCCTCTACGTGGCCCTGACGCGTGCGACGCAGCAGCTCACCGTGGTGTCCGCGGAGCGCGACGAACCGGACGCCGAGGGGGTCCCCGACCTGCTGCGGGACTGAGCCGGCGGCGGCGTCGGGGGGCCGGGGGAAATATCCCCCGGTCATGGGAATGGCCCCGGGCGATCCGTTTGTTAGCCTGGACGTGGCACCGGCCCGATCCAAGCCCCCGGGCCCAACCTTAGTCGCTTCGAGCGACCACTTGCCGCGAGGCGAGCATGGCGGGTCGGTGTCATGAACGTTCGAGAGGCCCTCGTCACGAGATGTGACGGGGGCCTCTTTTGCTGCCCGCGCGTCTCTCGTATGGTGGAACTCGTTTTCCGGCTGGCGACAGCCGGCGATGAACAAAACGTCCGCAATCCGAGGCGGCTACCACGTACTCAGCGGTAGGTGCGACGATCGGACGGCACGATTCGCGACACGGTTGAAAAGCAGAGGAACGGCCATGGCAACGGCGCCCAGCGTCTCCTACTCGATGACCATCCGGCTGGAGGTGCCCGCGGGAGGAACCGCGGTGTCCCAGCTCACCGGGGCCGTCGAGTCCCACGGAGGCCTGGTGACCGGCCTCGACGTGACCGCGTCGGGCCACGAGCGGCTCCGGATCGACGTCACCATCGCGGCCACCTCCACCGCCCACGCCGAAGAGATCGTCGAACAGCTGCGCCACATCGAGGGCGTCACCCTCGGCAAGGTCTCCGACCGTACGTTCCTCATGCACCTCGGCGGCAAGATCGAGATGGCGTCGAAGCACCCCATCCGCACCCGTGACGACCTGTCCATGGTCTACACGCCCGGCGTGGCCCGGGTCTGCATGGCGATCGCCGAGAACCCCGAGGACGCCCGCCGCCTCACCATCAAGCGCAACTCCGTTGCGGTCGTGACGGACGGCTCCGCCGTGCTGGGCCTGGGCAACATCGGCCCGAAGGCCGCCCTGCCGGTGATGGAGGGCAAGGCCGCCCTCTTCAAGCGGTTCGCCGGCATCGACGCCTGGCCGCTGTGCCTGGACACCCAGGACACCGACGCGATCGTGGAGATCGTCAAGGCGATCGCCCCCGGCTTCGCCGGCATCAACCTCGAGGACATCTCCGCGCCCCGCTGCTTCGAGATCGAGGCCCGGCTGCGCGAGGCCCTCGACATCCCCGTCTTCCACGACGACCAGCACGGCACCGCCATCGTGGTGCTCGCCGCCCTGACCAACGCCCTGCGGGTCACCGGCAAGTCCATCGAGAGCATCCGGGTCGTCATGTCCGGCGCCGGCGCGGCCGGCACCGCCATCCTCAAGCTGCTGCTGGCCGCCGGTGTGAAGAACGCCGTGGTGGCCGACATCCACGGCGTGGTGCACGCCGGACGCGAGGACCTGGTCGGCGCCGCCCCCGGCACGGCCCTGAGGTGGATCGCCGACAACACCAACCCGGAGAACCTCACCGGCACGCTGAAGGAGGCCGTGCGCGGCGCGGACGTCTTCATCGGCGTCTCCGCCCCCAACGTGCTGGGCGCCGAGGACGTCTCCGCGATGGCCGAGGGCGCGATCGTGTTCGCGCTCGCGAACCCCGACCCCGAGGTGGACCCGGCGATCGCGCGCCAGACGGCGGCGGTTGTCGCCACCGGCCGCTCGGACTTCCCCAATCAGATCAACAACGTGCTGGTCTTCCCGGGCGTCTTCCGCGGCCTGCTGGACGCCCAGTCCCGCACCGTCAACACCGAGATGATGCTGGCCGCCGCGCAGGCCCTGGCCGACGTCGTCACCGAGGACGAGCTGAACCCGAACTACATCATCCCCAGCGTCTTCAACGAGAAGGTCGCGGGCGCGGTCGCCGACGCCGTCCGGGACGCCGCCAAGGCCGCCGGCGCGTGACGCCCGCGCGGGTGTGAGCGGCAGGATCCGGGGCAGTCCGCACGCTGTGAGGATCGCCACGGGGTTGGAAACGGCGCGTCGCGGAACCCGTAGTCCCGGCGGCCCTCTAGGGTGGGCGGCCGGGCCTGGGCTCCGGCCCCTGCTGTCCGCTGCCGGAAGCGGACGGAGCGTCACCGCTCGGAGGCCGTGGCGCTCTTCGTGTGACTCCCTCGGGTGTTCTCACGACTCCTGCGGGTGCCGGATTGGCATTACCGCCGCAGGTAGAGGCAGGATGCGTCCCTGGGCGCGAGGGTCCGACGAAGGACCCGGGTCCGGGGACTCACCGAGGAACCTGGCAGCATCGGCTTTCGCCGTGCCCGACATGCGGCTCCGCCGCGTGGCACGCCTCAACGGCAAGAAGAACACGGGAGTAACAACATGAACCGCAGTGAGCTGGTGGCCGCGCTGGCCGACCGCGCCGAGGTGACCCGCAAGGACGCCGACGCCGTGCTGGCCGCGTTCGCCGACGTCGTCGGCGACATCGTCTCCAAGGGCGACGAGAAGGTCACCATCCCCGGCTTCCTGACCTTCGAGCGCACCCACCGCGCTGCGCGCACCGCGCGCAACCCGCAGACCGGTGAGCCGATCCAGATCCCCGCGGGCTACAGCGTGAAGGTGTCGGCGGGCTCGAAGCTCAAGGAAGCGGCCAAGGGTAAGTAAGGCGCCCTGCGGGCGCCTCACGCCTGAGCGGTTCAGCGCCGTTCGGCCGGGTGCCCCTCGCCTGTCTGCCGGCCCGTTGTGGCTGGTCGCGCAGTTCCCCGCGCCCCTCGCAGGGGCGTCGCAGTGAACGCCGATGGGGCGGTCACCCTTCAAGGGTGACCGCCCCATCGGCGTTCGTGTGCCCGGGGTCAGCCGAGGGCCTTGCCCGGGAGTTCCACCTTCGCGCCCAGCTCGGAGAGCTTCTCCATGAAGTTCTCGTAGCCGCGGTTGATCAGGCCGATGCCGTGGACGCGGGACGTGCCCTGGGCCGCGAGGGCCGCGATCAGGTACGAGAAGCCGCCGCGCAGGTCGGGGATCTCGAGGTCCGCGCCCTGGAGCTTCGTCGGGCCGGAGACGACCGCCGAGTGCAGGAAGTTGCGCTGGCCGAAGCGGCAGTCGGAGCCGCCCAGGCACTCGCGGTAGAGCTGAATGTGGGCGCCCATCTGGTTGAGCGCGGAGGTGAAGCCCAGCCGGGACTCGTAGACCGTCTCGTGGATGATGGACAGGCCCGTGGCCTGCGTCAGGGCGACCACCAGCGGCTGCTGCCAGTCGGTCTGGAAGCCGGGGTGCACGTCCGTCTCCAGGGCGATGGACTTCAACTGCCCGCCCGGGTGCCAGAAACGGATGCCCTCGTCGTCGATCTCGAAGGCGCCGCCGACCTTCCGGTAGGTGTTGAGGAACGTCATCATCGAGCGCTGCTGGGCGCCGTGGACGTAGATGTTGCCCTCGGTGGCGAGCGCCGCGGACGCCCAGGAGGCGGCCTCCAGACGGTCCGGCAGGGCGCGGTGGGTGTAGCCGCCGAGCTTGTCCACACCGGTGATGCGGATCGTCCGGTCGGTGTCCATCGCGATGATGGCGCCCATCTTCTGCAGGACGCAGATCAGGTCCTCGATCTCCGGCTCCACCGCCGCGTTCGACAGCTCGGTGACGCCCTCCGCGAGGACCGCCGTGAGCAGCACCTGCTCGGTGGCGCCGACGGACGGGTACGGCAGGGCGATCTTGGTGCCGCGCAGCCGCTGCGGGGCCTCCAGGTACTGGCCGTCCGCCCGCTTCTCGATCCGCGCGCCGAACTGCCGCAGCACGTCGAAGTGGAAGTCGATGGGGCGTCCGCCGATGTCGCAGCCGCCGAGGCCCGGGATGAACGCGTGCCCGAGACGGTGCAGCAGCGGGCCGCAGAACAGGATCGGGATCCGCGAGGAACCGGCGTGGGCATCGATGTCAGCGACGTTGGCGCTCTCCACGTAGGTGGGGTCGAGCACCAGTTCGCCGGGCTCGTCGCCCGGACGGACCGTCACGCCGTGCAGCTGCAGCAGACCCCGGACGACCCGGACGTCACGGATGTCCGGAACGTTGCGCAGCCGGCTCGGTGCGCTGCCCAGCAGCGCGGCGACCATGGCCTTCGGTACGAGGTTCTTCGCACCGCGGACCCGGATCTCGCCCTCCAGCGGGGTTCCGCCGTGGACAAGCAGTACGTCATCGACGTCGTTGACGGTCATGAATCTCGCGTTCCGTGGAGTGGGGCAGAGGGTCAGAAGGAAAAGGGTAATCGCCCTCCACCCCCCTTCTGTAAGCCCGAGGAGGCCCTGGGAACGTCATGGCTCTGTCACAACACGAACGGTTCCGCGGCGGCCACGCGGGGTCACCGTGTCCGGGCGCGCGCCGGGCGCGCTCCCGGCCGCCCGTCCGCACCCCTTCACCTCGGCCGGACGACGCCCGACCAGGAAGCTCTCGCGCGCGGCGGCGGTCTTCACTCCGTCACCCGCATTGCCTCCCCGCGCGCGGGGAAGATGCGGGATCATGTCTGGCATGACCGAGGTGTCCTCGCTCACAGGGCGGCTGCTCGTGGCCACTCCCGCTCTGGCGGACCCGAACTTCGACCGCGCGGTGGTGCTCCTTCTCGACCACGACGAGGAGGGCTCCCTCGGTGTCGTCCTCAACCGGCCGACCCCGGTGGACGTGGGAGACATCCTGGAGGGCTGGGCGGACCTGGCCGGCGAACCCGGCGTGGTGTTCCAGGGCGGTCCGGTGTCGCTGGACTCGGCCCTCGGTGTCGCCGTCGTCCCGGGCGGCGCGGCGGGGGAGGAGCCGCCGCTCGGCTGGCGCCGGGTGCACGGCGCGATCGGCCTGGTCGACCTGGAGGCCCCGCCGGAACTGCTCGCCTCCGTCCTCGGCTCGCTGCGGATCTTCGCCGGCTACGCGGGCTGGGGCCCCGGCCAGCTGGAGGACGAGCTGGTCGACGGCGCCTGGTACGTGGTGGAGTCCGAGCCCGGTGACGTGTCCTGTCCGTCACCCGAGCGGCTCTGGCGCGAGGTGCTCCGCCGGCAGCGCAACGAGCTGGCGATGGTCGCCACGTATCCGGACGACCCTTCGCTCAACTGACCGGGGCGGGCTTCAGTACCCTTGGCTGTTATGAGCACTCTTGAGCCCGAGCGCGGGACTGGTACGGGGACCCTGGTCGAGCCGACGCCGCAGACCTCCCACGGCGACGGCGACCACGAGCGCTTCGCCCACTACGTCCAGAAGGACAAGATCATGGCGAGTGCCCTCGACGGCACTCCCGTCGTGGCGCTGTGCGGCAAGGTGTGGGTGCCCGGCCGCGACCCGAAGAAGTACCCGGTGTGCCCCATGTGCAAGGAAATCTACGAGTCCATGAGTGAAGGCGGCGACGACAAGGGCAAGGGCAAGGGCGACAAGTAGTCCCCTCGGTGGTCCCCTCCCTTCCCTGACGCCGGCCCGAGTCCTCCGAGGCCCCCGCCGGGCGCGCTTTGCGTGCCCGCGGGGGCCTTTGTGCTGCTTGCCCGTTGCACAGGGTGCGTCGGGCGGTCACAGAGTGGTTGAGACCTCTTGTGGCGTGGTTCACCCAGTCCTTAGCCTCCGGTGTGTTGTGCACAGCGAAACCGCCATTGCATATGTTGCAACGCGCTCGGAGGAGCACTCCATGAAGCTGTCCGTCCGCATGGTCGCCGTCGCGGCCGTCCTCGCCACCGCCGCCTGCGCCCCTCAGACCTCCGGCAACTCCTCCTCCGACAAGGACGAGAAGACCGGCACCCTGCGCGTCTGGCTCTTCCAGGAGGTCAACAACCAGCCCAAGGAACAGGTCGTCGACTCCGTCCTCGCCGCGTTCGAGAAGGAGCACGAGGGCGCCGAGGTCACCGTCGAGTACATCCCCGTCGAGACCCGCGCCCAACGCATCAAGGCCGCCTTCAACGATCCGAAGTCCGCGCCGGACCTCGTCGAATACGGCAACACCGACACCGCCGGCTATGTGAAGGACGGCGGACTCGCCGACGTCACCGAGGACTTCGGCGCCTGGGACGAGGCCAAGGACACCGACCCCACCGCCCGCCAGTCCGTCACCGTCGGCGGCAAGGTCTACGGCGTCCCCTACTTCGTCGGCGTCCGCGCCCTGTACTACCGCACCGACGTCTTCGAGGAACTCGGCCTCGACGTCCCGAAGACGCAGGCCGAACTGATCGCCACGGCGAAGGAGATCCGCGCCGCGAAGCCGGAGCTGTACGGGCTCGCCGTCGGAGGCGCCTACACCTACGGCGCGATGCCCTTCATCTGGTCCCACGGCGGCGAACTCGCCACCGGCAAGGGCGGTTCGTACGCCTCCGCGATCGACAGCGCCGCCGCGCGCAAGGGCATCGAGGCCTACACCTCGCTGTTCGGCGACGACAACTGCCCCGCCGCCAAGTGCGCCGCGATGACCGGCAACGACACGATCACCGCGTTCGCCGCGGGCAAGGCGGCCATGGCGATCGGCGGCGACTTCAGCCACGCCGCCGTCGAGGCCGGCCAGGTCAAGGGCAAGTACGCCGTCGTACCGCTGCCGGGCCTGAAGGCCGGGTCGATCGCCCCCGCCTTCGCGGGCGGCAACAACCTGGGCGTGCTGAAGTCCACCACCCACCGCACCCTCGCCGTCGACCTGATGAAGCGGCTCGCGTCCAAGGAGGCGCAGGGGGAGTTGTTCGACGCGATGGGATTCCTGCCGACGTTCTCCGACGTGCGGCAGCAGGTGGCCGCGAAGGAGGCCTTCGTGAAGCCGTTCGTCGCGACCCTGGCCGCCGACACGAAGTTCGTGCCCGCTTCGCCGGCGTGGGCGCAGATCGATGCGGGGGCGGTGCTGCCGACGATGTTCCAGGAGGTCGTGTCCGGCAAGAAGGACGTGGACTCCGCTGCGGCGGACGCCGCCAAGAAGATGAACGACGCGTTCGGGTCCGTCGGATGACGGTGCCTACGGGGACGGGGGTTCTGGAGCGTCGGCGGGCTCCTGTCCGTGGGGGGTTCTCGCGCCCACGCGGCGGCAGCCGCACATCCGGCACAGCCCCGCGCCCCCGGAGGGGGCGTTCGCGCACGCCGTGGTTGTATCTCGCGCCGGCGCTCGTCGTGCTCGGGGGGCTGCTCGCCTATCCCATCTACCAGCTCGGGCTGATCTCGGTCTTCCACTACACCCAGGCCCAGGTCAGTGGTGGGGAGCCGACGACCTTCGAGGGGTTCGGGAACTACTCCCGGCTGTTCTCGGACGGGCAGTTCTGGGAGGTGCTGCTGGCCACCGTGGTGTTCGCGGCGGCCTGCGTCGTCTCCACGCTGGCGGTGGGGTGCGCGCTCGCCGTGCTGCTCACCCGGGTGCGGGCCGTGCCGCGGCTGGCGCTGATGCTGGCCGCGCTGGGCGCCTGGGCCACGCCCGCGATCACCGGGTCCACGGTGTGGCTGTTCCTGTTCGACGCCGACTTCGGTCCCGTCAACCGGGTGCTGGGACTCGGTGACCACGCGTGGACGTACGGGCGGTTCAGCGCGTTCTTCCTGGTGCTGCTCGAAGTGGTGTGGTGCTCCTTCCCGTTCGTGATGGTCACCGTCTACGCCGGCATCCGCGCCGTGCCCGCAGAGGTGCTGGAGGCGGCCGCGCTGGACGGGGCCTCGCAGTGGCGGATCTGGCGGTCGGTGCTCGCGCCGATGCTCCGCCCGATCCTGGTCGTCGTCACCATCCAGTCGGTCATCTGGGACTTCAAGGTCTTCACGCAGATCTACGTCATGACGGGCGGCGGGGGCATCGCGGGACAGAACCTCGTGCTCAACGTGTACGCGTACCAGAAGGCGTTCGCGTCCTCGCAGTACAGCCTGGGCGCCGCCATCGGCGTGGTGATGCTGCTGATCCTGCTCGCCGTGACGCTGGTGTACCTGCGGCTGCTGCGCCGCCAGGGGGAGGAACTGTGAGCCCCGTGAGGCAGGACGTGGAGTCCCGGGTGAATCTTCTGAGCCGGTTCACCCGGCGTCCGGGCCGGACGGCCGCCGAGGCGACCGCCCTGGTGGTCGCCGCCGTGGTGGCCTTCCCCCTGTACTGGATGGTGCTGAGCGCCTTCAAGCCGGCCGGGGAGATCCGGTCGGCCGAGCCGCGGCCGTGGACGCTGGCGCCCACGCTGGACTCGTTCCGGCGGGTGTTCGCACAGGAGGATTTCGGCCGGTACTTCCTGAACAGCGTCGTCGTCGCGGTCGCCGTGGTGATCGCCTCCGCGTTCATCGCGTTTCTCGCCGCGACCGCCGTGACGCGATTCCGGTTCCGTTTGCGGACCACCCTGCTGATCATGTTTCTGGTGGCCCAGATGGTGCCCGTGGAGGCCCTGACGATCCCCCTGTTCTTCGTGATGCGGGATCTCGGTCAGCTGAACACGCTGTGGTCGCTGATCCTGCCGCACATCGCCTTCTCGCTGCCGTTCGCGATCTGGATGCTCAGGGGGTTCGTGAAGGGCGTTCCCGAGGCGCTGGAGGAGGCCGCCTACATGGACGGCGCGAGCCGTACGCGGTTCCTTTGGCAGATCCTTTTCCCGCTCGTCCTGCCGGGTCTCGTGGCGACCAGTGTGTTCTCGTTCATCTCCGCCTGGAACGACTTCCTGTTCGCCAAGTCGTTCATCATCAGCGACATCTCCCAGTCGACCCTGCCGATGGCGCTGCTGGTGTTCTACAAACCCGACGACCCCGACTGGGGCGGGGTCATGGCGGCGTCCACCGTGATGACGATTCCCGTGCTGGTCTTCTTCGTACTCGTACAGCGGCGTCTGGTCTCCGGACTGGGCGGCGCGGTAAAGGACTGACGTGATGCCGACTTCACTGATTCCGGCGCCCCGGGGCGCCGTCGCCGGTGCCGGGGAGACCCGTCTGACGGACGCTTGCGGGCTGTACGCGGGACCCGGCACGGAGGGCGTGGGGCGGTGGCTCGTGAGTGTGCTGCGGGCCGCCACCGGACTGCCCTGGAGGGAGGCGCGGGAGCCCGCGGAGGCGCGTGACGGCGTCCGGCTCTCCCTCGCCGCGGACCTCGGCCCCGAGGCGTACCGGCTCGTCAGCGGCCCCGCGGGGGTGCTCGTCGAGGGCGGCGACGCGGCCGGTGTGCTGCACGGCGCGCAGACCCTGCGGCAGCTCCTCGGCGCCGACGCGTTCCGCAGGGCGCCGGTCCGCCGCGACCGGGTGTGGACCGTGCCGCACCTGACCGTCGAGGACGCGCCCCGCCTCCGCTGGCGCGGTCTGATGCTGGACGTGGCACGCCACTTCATGCCGAAGGAAGGTGTGCTGCGTTATCTCGACCTGATGTCCGCGCACAAACTCAACGTGCTGCATCTGCACCTGACGGACGACCAGGGCTGGCGCGTCGAGATCAAGCGGTATCCACGGCTCACCGAGGCCGGATCGTGGCGCGCCCGCACGAAAATCGGCCACCGCGCGTCGCCGCTCTGGGACGACCGGCCGCACGGCGGCTTCTACACCCAGGACGACCTCCGCGAGATCGTCGCCTACGCCGCCGAACGGCATATCAGCGTGGTCCCCGAAATCGACGTCCCCGGACACTCGCAGGCCGCCATCGCCGCGTATCCGGAACTCGGGAACTCCGACGTCGTCGACACCGCCGCGCTGACCGTCTGGGACACCTGGGGCATCAATCCGAACGTCCTCGCCCCCACCGAGGACACCCTGCGCTTCTACGAAGGGGTTCTGGAGGAACTCCTGGAACTGTTCCCCGCCGACGCCGGGCCGTTCTCGCCGTTCGTGCACATCGGCGGCGACGAATGCGTCAAGGACCAGTGGCGGGAGTCGAAGACGGCGCGGGAACAGATCGCGAAGCTCGGGCTCGCCGACGAGGACGCCCTGCAGTCCTGGTTCATCGGCCACTTCGACCGCTGGCTGGCCGACCGCGGGCGGCGGCTCATCGGCTGGGACGAGATCCTCCAGGGCGGACTCGCGCCGGGCGCCGCCGTGTCGTCCTGGCGCGGCTACGCGGGCGGAATCGCCGCCGCCCGAGCCGGGCACGACGTGGTGATGTGTCCCGAACAGCAGGTCTACCTGGACCACCGCCAGGACGCGGGCCCCGACGAGCCGGTGCCGATCGGGTACGTGCGCACCCTGGAGGACGTCTACCGGTTCGAGCCCGTCCCCGCCGAGCTGACGCCCCAGGAGCGGGAGCGGGTGCTGGGCACGCAGGCCAACGTGTGGACCGAGGTGATGGAGGACCAGGGGCGCGTCGACTACCAGACGTTCCCCCGGCTCGCCGCACTCGCGGAGGTCGCCTGGAGTGAGCTTCCCGCCCCCGCCGACCGGGACTTCGCCGGATTCGAGCGGCGGATGACCGAGCACTACCGGCGCCTGGACGCCCTGGGCGTCGCCTACCGGCCGCCCGGCGGCCCCCGCCCGTGGCAGCGCCGCCCGGGCATCCTCGGCCGCCCGGTCGACGGGCCGCCGCCCGCCCTGTAGCCGCCTTCCCCGGCCGTCCCCCGGTGCTCTTCCGCCCCGGGGGACGACCCGTGCCTCCCGCGTTCGCTGCGGGCCGAACAGGTCGGTCCATAACGGAACAAGAGCTTCCGAAGGCTGTGATTCCGCGGTGCCGGGGCGATTCGGGGACGGAATCGGCCAGGTCCGGGCCCAGCCGGGCGAATGCCTCCTAGCGGACCCCCGTCTTCGGCACCTGCCAAGATGTGCCAGAGTTGCCACGTCCGCCCTGTCAGCACGTACCGTACGGCGCACGGGTGGGACCAGGTGGGGCAGCGGGAAGGGGCAGCCGGTTTTGAGCACGCACGCACCGCAGGCGGCGCAGGCCGTGACGCTGCCCACGACACTGGACGAGGCAGTGGCGGCGCTCACCGCCATGCCCGCCGCCGTGCCCGTCGCGGGCGGCACCGACCTGATGGCCGCCGTCAACTCCGGGCAGCTCAGGCCCGCCGCGCTCGTCGGCCTCGGCAAGATCAGCGAGATCCGCGGCTGGCAGTACCTGGACGGACACGCGCTCCTCGGCGCAGGACTCACCCACGCGCGCATGGGACGCCCCGACTTCGCCGCGCTCATCCCGGCGCTCGCCGCCGCCGCGCGGGCCGCCGGACCCCCGCACATCCGCAACGCCGGCACCCTCGGCGGCAACATCGCCTCCGCCGCCCCCACCGGGGACGCCCTGCCCGTGCTGGCCGCCCTGGAGGCGACGCTGATCGTCGCCGGACCGGACGGCGCCCGCCGCGAGGTCCCGGTGTCGCACCTGCTGGCCGGCATGGACGTGCTGCGCCCCGGCGAGCTGATCGGCTACGTGCGCGTGCCGCTGCTGCACGCCCCCCAGGTCTTCCTGAAGGCGACCGGCCGCACCGGACCCGGCCGCGCGGTCGCCTCCGTCGCCCTCGTGCTCGACCCCGCCCGGCGCGGGGTGCGCTGCGCGGTGGGCGCCATAGCGCCGATGCCGCTGCGGCCCCTGGAGGCCGAGCAGTGGGTCGCGCAGCTCATCGACTGGGACAACAACCGCGCGATCGTCCCCGAGGCGCTCAGCGCGTTCGGGGAGTACGTGGCCGCGGCCTGCATCCCCGACGCCGCGCCCGAGGAGGACGGCAGCGTCCCGCCGCTGCCGCCCGCGGTACTGCACCTGCGGCGCACCGTCGCCGCGCTGGCCCGACGAGCACTGGGGAGGGCGTTGTCGTGACCGACGACCAGCACGGACAGGGCGGCACGCCTCCGGGCGGCAGCCGCTGGGACCCGCTGCCGCAGGGCGACTACGACGACGGCGCCACGGCCTTCGTGAACCTCCCGGAGGGCGGCATCGACGCCCTGCTGGACGCCATGGAGAGCCCGCTGGCCGCCCCCGGCCACGGCTACGTCCCGCCGCAGATCACGGTCACGCCGGCCACCACCGCGGGCACCGACCCGGCGGCCACCGGCAGCTGGGCCGCGCCCGGCGCCCCCGTCGACGGGACCCAGTGGCACGACCCGGCGTCCGCGGAGCCCGACGCGCCGGCGGGGGGCCCGTACGGCTACGACCCCGGCGCGAGCGGGCAGTGGGCCTACGACCCCGACGCGCAGGGACAGCAGCACGCGCAGGGACAGCACCAGGCACAGGGACAGCACCACGCGCCGGGCCACGATCCCGCGGCTCAGCACCAGGGGCACGGTCAGGCGCCGGGGCAGGACGTCACCGGGCAGTGGTCGATCCCCGTGGCGGGCGGCGACCTGCCGGACGAGTCCGGCGAGTTCACCACGTCCTCCCTGGTCGAGCAGTGGGGGAACACCCCTCCGGCGACCCTCCCGGGCGGCGCCGCCGCACCCTGGGCCGAGTCCCAGTCCATCGGCACGCCCTGGGGCCCCGGCGTTCCCGGTGTGCCGCAGGACCACGACCAGCAGGGCGGTGCGTACGCGCCGCGGCCCGGCGCGTACGAGGACCAGGGCGGCCAGGGCGGCGAGCACGGGCCCGCCCAGGAGGCGCACGACCCCTCCGCCCGGCAGCACGGCTCCCAGCCCTCGTACCCGGGCGCGCCCGACGCCTCCCCGGAGCAGCCGCAGGCGGGCCCCGCCGAGGACGCCTCCGCGCACGACGCCCCGCAGGCGTCCCGGCCGCTGCCCGCGGAGGAACACCCGGAGCAGCCGTGGCAGTCCGAGGAGGGCGCCGACGGTGATCCCGGCGCCGCCGGAGGCCACGAGCACCCGCAGGCGCGCCAGGACGCCCAGGACGTCGAGGAGCCCCCCTCCGGCGCGTCCGAGGGCGACGGCGGCCCCGCAGAGTCCCAGGAGGCCGCCGAAGCCCCCGAGGAGCCCGCCAAGGCCCCGGAGCGTTCCGCGGGAGACGGCACCCCCGACGACGCGGACGGCCCGGGCGCCCCGGAGGACTCCGACGCACCGGACGCCCCCGTCGCCGAGGTCCTCGTGGCCCCGCACGACGACCACCCCCTCGCCTCCTACGTCCTCCGCGTCAACGGCACCGACCGGCCCGTCACCGACGCGTGGATCGGCGAGTCCCTGCTCTACGTGCTGCGCGAGCGGCTCGGCCTGGCCGGTGCCAAGGACGGCTGCTCGCAGGGCGAGTGCGGCGCGTGCAACGTCCAGGTCGACGGCCGGCTCGTCGCGTCCTGCCTGGTCCCCGCCGTCACCGCGGCCGGCAGCGAGGTCCGCACCGTCGAGGGACTGGCCCAGGACGGCCGGCCCTCGGACGTGCAGCGCGCCCTCGCCCGCTGCGGCGCCGTGCAGTGCGGCTTCTGCGTGCCCGGCATGGCGATGACCGTGCACGACCTGCTGGAGGGCAACCCGGCCCCGACCGAGCTGGAGACCCGCCAGGCCCTGTGCGGCAACCTGTGCCGCTGCTCCGGCTACCGGGGCGTGGTCGACGCCGTGCAGGAGGTCGTCGCCGAGCGCGAGGCGCACGCCGAGGCCGAGGCCGCCGCGGACGACGGCGACGGCGCCCCCCGCATCCCGCACCAGGCGGGCCCCGGCGCCGGCGGGGTCAACCCCTCGGCGTTCGGCGTCGCACCGCAGGACCAGTCCCACGGCCAGGACGGAGGCCAGGCGTGAGCAACGAAGCAGCCACCGTGCAGACCGCCGAGGCGGCCCCCGGGGAGGAGGCCGCCCCACGACGCGGACTCGGCGCCTCCCTCCCGGCCGCCGACGCGCGCGCCAAGACCGAGGGCACCTTCCCGTACGCCGCCGACCTGTGGGCCGAGGGCCTGCTCTGGGCCGCCGTGCTGCGCTCGCCCCACCCGCACGCGCGCATCAAGTCGATCGACACCACGCACGCGCGCGAGATGCCCGGCGTCCGCGCGGTCGTCACCCACGAGGACGTCCCCGGCGCCTCCGTGCTCGGCCGCGGCACGGCCGACCGCCCCGTCTTCGCCTCCGAGGTCGTACGCCACCACGGCGAGCCGCTGGCCGCCGTCGCCGCCGACCACCCCGACACCGCGCGCATGGCCGCCGCCGCGGTCATCGTCGAGTACGAGGTGCTCGACCCGGTGACCGACCCCGAGCGGGCCTTCGAGGCCGAACCCCTGCACCCCGACGGCAACCTGATCCGGCACATCCCGCTGCGCCACGGCGACGCGGACGCGATCGGCGAGGTCGTCGTCGAGGGCCTGTACCGCATCGGCCGCCAGGACCCCGCCCCCATAGGGGCCGAGGCCGGACTCGCCGTGCCCCGCCCGGACGGCGGGGTCGAGCTGTACCTGGCGTCCACCGACCCGCACGGCGACCGGGACCTCGCCGCCGCCGCGTTCGGCCTCCAGCAGGACCAGGTGAAGGTCGTCGTCACGGGGGTGCCCGGCGCCACCGCCGACCGCGAGGACCAGAGCTTCCAGCTGCCCCTCGGGCTGCTCGCGCTGAAGACCGGCTGCCCGGTGAAGCTCGCCGCCACCCGCGAGGAGTCCTTCCTCGGTCACACCCACCGCCACCCCACGCTGCTGCGCTACCGCCACCACGCCGACGCCGAGGGCAAGCTGGTCAAGGTCGAGGCGCAGATCCTGCTCGACGCGGGCGCCTACGCCGGCACCTCCTCCGACGCCCTGGCCGCCGCCGTCGCCTTCGCCTGCGGCCCGTACGTCGTGCCCCACGCCTTCATCGAGGGCTGGGCGGTGCGCACCAACAACCCGCCCTCCGGCCATGTGCGCGGCGAGGGCGCGATGCAGGTGTGCGCCGCGTACGAGGCGCAGATGGACAAGTTGGCCAAGAAGCTCGGCCTGGACCCGGCCGAGGTGCGGCTGCGCAACGTGATGGCCACCGGCGACGTGCTGCCCACCGGCCAGACCGTCACCTGCCCCGCCCCCGTCGCCGAACTGCTCGAAGCCGTACGGGACGTCCCGCTGCCGCCGCTGCCCAAGGACACCCCCGAGGACGAGTGGCTGCTGCCCGGCGGCCCCGAGGGCGCGGGCGAGCCGGGCGCGGTGCGCCGGGGCGTGGGCTACGGCCTCGGCATGGTGCACATGCTGGGGGCGGAGGGCGCCGACGAGGTGTCCACGGCCACCGTGCGCGTCCAGAACGGCGTGGCGACCGTGCTGTGCGCGGCCGTCGAGACCGGGCAGGGCTTCTCCACACTGGCCCGGCAGATCGTCCAGGAGACCCTCGGCGTCGACGAGGTGCACGTGGTGCCCGTCGACACCGACCAGCCCCCGGCCGGGGCGGGCTGCCGCGGACGCCACACCTGGGTGTCGGGCGGGGCGGTGGAGCGCGCGGCCAAGATGGTCCGCACCCAGCTCCTCCAGCCGCTGGCGCACAAGTTCGGCATGTCCACCGAGCTGCTCCAGATCACCGACGGCAAGATCACCTCGTACGACGGGGTGCTGTCCACGACCGTCACCGAGGCGCTGGACGGCAAGGAGCTGTGGGCGACGGCGCAGTGCCGGCCGCACCCCACCGAGCCGCTGGACGACGCGGGGCAGGGCGACGCCTTCGTCGGCATCTCCTTCTGCGCGATCCGCGCGGTGGTGGACGTCGACATCGAGCTGGGCTCGGTCCGGGTCGTGGAGCTGGCCGTCGCGCAGGACGTCGGCCGGGTGCTCAACCCGGCGCAGCTCGCCGCGCGCATCGAGGCGGGCGTCACCCAGGGCCTGGGCGCGGCGCTCACCGAGAACCTGCGCACCCCGCGCGGCCTGATCCGCCACCCCGACCTCACCGGGTACGCCCTGCCGACCGCGCTGGACGCGCCCGACATCCGCATCGTGAAGCTGGTCGAGGAGCGGGACGTGGTCGCGCCGTTCGGCGCGAAGTCGGTCAGCGCGGTGCCGGTGGTGACCTCGCCGGCCGCGATCGCCTCCGCCGTGCGCGCCGCCACCGGGCGTCCGGTGAACCGGCTGCCGATCCGCCCGCAGGCCGCCGTGGTGACCGGCAACTGAGCGATTCCCCGGGCCGATCGGCCTCTCGGGGCAACGCTCGGGGCCTCCCGCGCGTCTTGAGAAGCAGGGCGCCGGCCGCGCTCCCCGTTTCCGATGCGTTGTCAGTGGTGCCGCGTACTCTTCGGAGCAGTGGGGGACGGCCGTGGGTCCGGCAGGGCGCGGGCCGTCCTGCCCGGGGCGGGACGTTCGCGGGCCCGGGACCGAGCACACGTATCGCGGGGGAATCATGAGCACGACCGACACCGTTGTCGCGAGGGCGATCGCACTCACCGAGGACGACCTCGGTCCCCAGGTCACGCACGCGTCGACGCGGAGCTGGCTGACCGGACCCGGACTGCCGTGCGACAACGGCCTGTTCCGTTTCATCGAGCCCGCCCGCCCCGGCGGCCTGCCCACGGTCGCCGAGGTGACCGGAGCCGCCGACCTGCTGTCGCCCGCGCTGCGCGACCGGCTCGTCATCGGCGCGTTCGCCGCCCCGGCGGGCCTCGAACCGGAGGCCGTGCTGCTCGACGGCGCCACCGGCGAGGTCTCCAGCGCGTACGTCCAGGACCGGCCCGACCTCCTGGACTGCCGTCCGCTCGCCCCGTCCCTGCCGACGTTCGTCCGCTTCGCCGCGGCCACGGACGAACTGGCGGGACTGCGCGGCCAGTTCGCCGCCTACGCCGGGCGGTACGGCACCAAGGCGGTCGCGGAGGCCTCCCGGCAGCTGCTCGCGGTGTTCGAGGAGGGCGCGGACGGCGAGCCCGCGCCGTTCTGGCGGATGGCGGCGCTGATCCGCCCCCTCGCCCTGGTCGCCGGCCCCGGCACGGCCTCGGGCCTCGCCCTGGACCTCCCCCTGCGGCTGCTGGACGACGAGTTCGGCCGGGGCGGCGTGGTCCGCTTCGAGGAGGTCGACTTCCCCGCGACGCTCACGCACGAGCCGACCCGCCGCTTCCTGCGCGAGACGGGCCTGCCCGAGGACGGCTTCCTGTTCTCGCTGGACACGGACCAGCCGCTGCGCACGCTCACGGAGTACGCGGCCGACGACTGCGGCGGCTTCCCGCCCGGCCTCCTCCCGGCCCACGCCGACCGGCTGATCCGCGTCGGGCACCTGATCGACGACCACGGCCTGGTCGTCGACGGGGCGACGGGGGCGGTGCTGAGCTGGAGCGAGTCGGACGGGGCGCTGCGCCCGCTGAACACGGACATCTCCACGCTGGCGTTCACCCTCTGGCTCCTGCACCGGGAGCGCTCCCTCGACGAGGCCTCCGGCCACGCGCTCACGAGCGACGTCTACGACCAGCTCGCCCTGACGATGATCCAGGTCCTCGCCTCGGTCGACCCGACGGGCACGACCCCGGACGCCGACTGGCACTACTGGACCCGCCTCTTCCAGGACGAGGCGGGCGGGGTTCTGTAGCGCGCACGCCGAAGGGCGGGGCGCTCGGTAAGCGCCCCGCCCTTTCCGGAGGCCGTGGCGGGGATCGAACCCGCGTAACTCTCCGCGAGCGGAGCTCGCTGTCGGATGCAGCGCAGGCGGGTCCTCTTTCTGGAGGCCGTGGCGGGGATCGAACCCGCGTAACTCGCTTTGCAGGCGAGTCCCTGAACCACTCGGGCACACGGCCGTGTCGGTGGGGGAGAGGCGCCGTGCGGCGTCTCGCCGTCCCGAACCGGTGCGTCGACCGTACGGCGGGCGGCTGACGGTGCTCAAGGGAACGCCGGGGCGTGCAACGCGACTGCCATGCGCCGTTCACAAAGGGCCGGACACCCCGGTCCTACGACCAAGGTCCCGGTCTCGTTCCCGACCCCCGACAGGGGTCAACCAGGGCCGTGGACCTTACCCTGGCGGTCATGACCGCCCCGAACCCCCGCGACACGGGTGTCGCCGAGCCCGCCGGCGCCCCCGCCCCGGCCGTCGTCCCCGACGACACCGTCCTCAGCCGCCGGTACCGCGCACTGAGCATCGGGGTCGTCTCCGTCGTGCTGCTGATCGCCTTCGAGGCGACCGCGGTGGGCACGGCGATGCCCGTCGCGGCCCGCGAGCTGAACGGCGTGTCGCTGTACGCGTTCGCGTTCTCCGGATACTTCACCACCAGCCTCTTCGGCATGGTGCTGTCCGGCCAGTGGTCCGACCGGCGCGGCCCGCTCGCCCCGCTCACCTGGGGCATCGCCTCCTTCGCCGCCGGGCTGCTGATCGGCGGCACGGCGGGCACGATGTGGCTGTTCATCCTGGGCCGCGCGGTCCAGGGCCTCGGCGGCGGCCTGGTGATCGTCGCCCTGTACGTCGTCGTCGGCCGCGCCTATCCCGAGCGGCTGCGCCCGGCCATCATGGCGGCGTTCGCGGCCGCCTGGGTCGTCCCGTCGATCGTCGGCCCGCTCGCCTCCGGCGCGGTGACCGAGCACCTCGGCTGGCGCTGGGTGTTCCTCGGCATCCCGGTGATCGTGGTGCTCCCGCTGGCGCTCGCCCTGCCCCAGATCCGGCGGCTCGCCTCCGGCCCGGTCGGGGACGCCGCCGAGGCCCCGGCCTCCTTCGACCGCCGCCGTATCCGGCTGGCCCTCGCCATCTCCTTCGGGGCGGGCCTGCTCCAGTACGCCGCGCAGGACCTGCGCTGGCTGTCCCTGCTGCCGGGCGCGCTGGGCGTGGCCCTGCTGGTCCCTGCCGTCCTCGGCCTGCTCCCGCGCGGCACCTGGCGCGCGGCGCGTGGTCTGCCGTCGGTGGTGCTGCTGCGCGGTGTCGCCGCCGGGTCCTTCATCGCGGCGGAGTCCTTCGTCCCGCTGATGCTGGTCACCCAGCGAGGGCTCAGCCCGACGCTGGCAGGCTTCTCCCTCGCGGCGGGCGGCGGCACCTGGGCGCTGGGCTCCTGGGTGCAGTCCCGGCCCCGCCTGGAGAAGCACCGGGAGCGGCTGATGACCGTCGGGATGCTGCTGGTCGCGTTCGCGATCGCGGCGGCGCCGAGCGTGCTGATCCACTCCGTGCCGGCCTGGACGCTGGCGGTGGCGTGGGCGTTCGGCTGCTTCGGCATGGGACTGGTGATCTCCTCCACCAGCGTGCTGCTCCTCCAGCTCTCCGCGCCCGAGGAGGCCGGCACCAACTCCGCCGCCCTCCAGATTTCCGACGGCCTGTCCAACGTCCTCCTCCTGGCGATCGGCGGCGCCGCCTTCGCCGCCCTCGGCGGGGGCACCGTCAGCCACGCGGCCACGGAGGCCACCGGCTCCCACCCGGCCGCCTTCGCCGCGGTGTTCCTGCCGATGGCGGCGGTAGCCCTGGCGGGGGTGTGGGTGGCTGCTCGGGTGCGGGAGCGTTGACCCGTAAACCGGTCGTCACCAGGTGATCGCCGACAGTAGTCTCCCGCCATGTCCGAACTGGTTCTCCGCCTCGACCCCGACGTACACCAAGCTCTCCACGACCTCGCGGACGCGCAGGACCGCGCCCCGGAGGAGGTCGCGCGGGAAGCGCTGCGCCGCCACCTGCACGAGGAGGGCACGCTGGTGCGTGCCGTCGCCGAGCGCATCGCGCGGGAGCACGCCGAGTTGCTGAGGAGGCTCGGCGAATGACCCGGCACCTCACCGTCGACGAGGTCACGGCCATCGCCGAGGTCGCCTTCGGCGGGCAGCCGCCCGAGACCCGGGCGCCGGGGCTGTTGGCCTCGGCCGTGCACCGCCCACGCGCCCGGATGTTCGGCACCGCGGCGTACGAGGATCTGCACGAGCAGGCCGCGGCGCTCCTCCACGCCGTCGCGACGAACCACCCGTTCGTCGACGGCAACAAACGCACCGCCTGGCTGGCCACCGCCACCTTCCTCGCGGTGAACGGGGTCGACCTCGCGGGCGTGGACCAGGACACGGCGTACACGCTGGTCGTCGATGTGGCATCGGGGGCGGAGAGTGATGTGGGAGAAATCGCGCGGCGGCTGAGGCGGTTGTGATGTGGGTCCCACCCTCGGGCGGGACGGCCGCGTAGCGGCATGTGCGTCACCGCCGCATCGGTAGGGTGGCCCGGTCGTCGCACGTACCAGAGCCGCCCGAACCACCCTCCCGGAGATCGTGACTACCACCGCCGGCACCGCCTCGCACCACCTGTCCCCGGCCTTCCCCGGCCGTGCCCCCTGGGGCACCGCCGGCAAGCTGCGCGCCTGGCAGCAGGGGGCGATGGACAAGTACATCCAGGCTCAGCCCCGTGACTTCCTCGCGGTCGCCACGCCCGGCGCCGGAAAGACCACGTTCGCGCTGACGCTGGCGTCCTGGCTGCTGCACCACCACGTCGTGCAGCAGGTGACGGTCGTCGCGCCCACCGAGCATCTGAAGAAGCAGTGGGCGGAGGCGGCCGCCCGCATAGGCATCAAGCTCGACCCGGAGTACAGCGCGGGCCCGCTCGGCAGGGAGTACCACGGCGTCGCCGTCACGTACGCCGGTGTCGGCGTGCGCCCCATGCTGCACCGCAACCGCGTCGAGCAGCGCAAGACGCTCGTGATCCTGGACGAGATCCACCACGCCGGCGACTCCAAGTCGTGGGGCGAGGCGTGCCTGGAGGCGTTCGAGCCGGCCACCCGCCGCCTCGCGCTGACCGGTACGCCGTTCCGCTCGGACACCAACCCCATCCCGTTCGTGGTGTACGAGGAGGGCGACGACGGGATCCGCCGGTCGTCCGCCGACTACACCTACGGGTACGGCTCCGCGCTCGCCGACGGCGTCGTGCGGCCCGTGATCTTCATGTCGTACAGCGGCAACATGCGCTGGCGCACCAAGGCGGGCGACGAGATCGCCGCCCGGCTCGGCGAGCCCATGACCAAGGACGCGATCAGCCAGGCCTGGCGCACCGCCCTCGACCCGCGCGGCGAGTGGATGCCGTCCGTGCTGCGCGCCGCCGACCAGCGGCTCACCGAGGTCAGGAAGGCCATCCCGGACGCCGGCGCCCTGGTCATCGCCTCCGACCAGGACTCCGCGCGCGCCTACGCCAAGCTGATCCGCGACATCACCGGCCACAAGGCCACCCTCGTGCTCTCCGACGACGCCGGCGCGTCCAAACGGATCGACGAGTTCAGCGCGAGCGACGACCGCTGGATGGTGGCCGTCCGCATGGTGTCCGAGGGCGTCGACGTCCCGCGTCTCGCGGTCGGCGTGTACGCCACCACGATCTCCACGCCCCTCTTCTTCGCCCAGGCCGTCGGCCGCTTCGTACGGTCCCGGCGGCGCGGCGAGACCGCGTCCGTGTTCCTGCCGACCGTGCCGGACCTGCTCGGCTTCGCCAACGAGATGGAGCGCGAGCGCGACCACGTCCTCGACAAGCCCAAGAAGGCGGGCGAGGAGGACCCCTACGCCGAGTCCGAGAAGGAGATGGACGAGGCGAACAAGCAGCAGGATGAGGACACCGGCGAGCAGGACATGCTGCCCTTCGAGGCGCTGGAGTCCGACGCGGTCTTCGACCGGGTCATGTACAACGGCGCCGAGTTCGGGATGCAGGCGCACCCCGGCAGCGAGGAGGAGCAGGACTACCTCGGCATCCCCGGCCTGCTGGAGCCCGACCAGGTGCAGCTGCTGCTCCAGAAGCGGCAGGCCCGGCAGATCGCGCACAGCAGGAAGAAGCCGGCCGAGGAGGCCGACCTGCTCGAACTGCCCGCCGAGCGGCGGCCCGTGGTCTCCCACAAGGAGATGATGGAGCTGCGCAAGAAGCTCAACTCGCTCGTCGGCGCCTACGCCCACCAGAGCGGCAAGCCGCACGGCGTGATCCACACGGAGCTGCGCCGGGTGTGCGGGGGTCCGCCGTCCGCCGAGGCGACGGCGGGACAGCTGCGCCAGCGGATCGCCAAGGTGCAGGAGTGGGCCACCCGCATGCGGTGAGACGCCTGTGCGTCACGTGTGGACGGGGAAGTGAATGGGAGCGGTCCCCTCGTGTGCGTACCGGGACAAAAGTGACCACTTTGTGCAACCGGTGACCGGATTCTGGACGGAGCCTTCCGCTCAGCGGGACCGGCTCGCTACTGTCCCGCTACGCACACGCCCCGTGGCAGCGCCGCCGCGGAGCGCAGCCGTGAAGCGACTGTGCCCGGGACTGGTCCGGGCCGACGGCCGATCGGCGGCCCTCTGAAGCGCGTGACCGCCGGGACCGGTGACGCACCTGCGGCGAGGGGGCCGTCGACCTCACCACTGAAGGAGTGGGCGTCGTGACCGCGGAGACCTCTCAGACGCTCGACAGGGGCCTACGGGTCCTGAAACTGCTCGCCGACACGGATCACGGGCTGACCGTCACCGAGCTTTCCCAGAAACTGGGCGTCAACCGGACCGTCGTGTACCGGTTGCTCGCCACGCTGGAACAGCACGCGCTGGTCCGCCGCGACCTCGGCGGCCGGGCCCGCGTCGGCCTCGGCGTGCTGCGGCTGGGACGACAGGTGCACCCGCTGGTCCGGGAGGCGGCGATGCCGGCGCTGCGGTCCCTCGCGGAGGACATCGGCGCGACCGCCCACCTGACTCTGGTCGACGGGGCGGAGGCCCTCGCCGTGGCGGTGGTGGAGCCGTCGTGGACCGACTACCACGTGGCCTACCGGGCCGGGTTCCGGCATCCGCTGGACCGCGGCGCCGCGGGCAGGGCGATACTCGCCGCCCGGCAGAAGGCTCCCGGCGACCCCGGCTACACCCTCACCCACGGCGAGCTGGAGACCGGCGCCTGCGGGGCGGCCGCGCCGCTCGTGGGTGTCACGGGCGTCGAGGGCAGCGTGGGCGTCGTCATGCTGGCGGACGTCGTGCCGGAACGGGTCGGCAAGCGGGTGGTGGAGGCGGCCCGGGAGGTCGCCGAGGCCCTGCGCTGACCGCCCGCACCGGGCGGGGGCGCCCACCCCGGCGGATCCGCCCCCGCGGGCACCCCGGCAGGGTGCCACGCCCGTCACGTTAGATTGGCTCCGTGCTCACTCGCCTCACACGTCCCCAGGCCCTCGCCGTCTGCGCCGCCCCGGCCGTCGCGCTGCTGGCCACCGCCGTGCTCGCGCCGCTGCCCTTCTCCGTGGCGCAGCCCGGGCTGACGGCCGACGTGCTCGGCGAGAACAAGGGACAGCAGGTCATCACCATCTCCGGCGCCCCCGTACGGGAGACCACCGGCCAGCTGCGGATGACCACCATCGAGGCGACCTCCCCGGACACCCGCGTCAACCTGCCGCAGGTGATCGACAGCTGGTTCCGCACGGACGAGGCGGTCATGCCCCGCGACGCCGTCTACCCCAGCGGGGACGACGTCCGGGAGATCGAGCAGTTCAACCGGAAGCAGATGAAGGAGTCCCAGGACGAGGCCACCCGGGCCGCGCTGACGTACCTGGGCCGCGAGAACCAGGGCATCGACGTCACCCTGAAACTCGCCGACGTCGGCGGCCCGAGCGCCGGACTGCTGTTCTCCCTCGGCATCGTCGACAAGCTGGACGGGGACGGCAGCGGCGGCGACCTCACCGGCGGCCGGGTCGTGGCCGGCACCGGCACCATCGACTCCGCGGGCCGGGTCGGCGCGGTCGGAGGCGTGCCGCTGAAGACGCGGGCCGCCAAGCGGGACGGCGCCACCGTCTTCCTCGTCCCGCGCGACGAGTGCGCCGAGGCCCAGGCCGAACTGCCCCAGGGGCTGCGCCTGGTCCCGGTGACCACGCTCGAGGGCGCCGTCGACGCGCTGGTCGCCCTGGAGAAGGGCACCGGCAAGGTCCCCGCCTGCTGACCCCCGCTACCCCTCCGTCACGAACCCCTCGGCCACCATCCAGTCCAGCGCGACCTGATGGGGGTCCTCCCCGTCGACGTCGACCCGGGCGTTGAGGGTCTGCGCCACGGTGTTGTCCAGCTTCTCCGTGACCGGGGCCAGCACCTCCGCGATCGCCGGCCACTTCTCCAGCGTCCTGCTGTTCACGGTCGGGGCCGCGTTGTAGTTGGGGAAGAACTTCCTGTCGTCCTCCATCACCACCAGGTTCATGGACTTGATCCGCCCGTCGGTGGTGTACACCTCGCCGTAGGTGCAGGCGCCCTTGGCCGTCTGCGTGTAGATGATCCCGGAGTCCATCTGCGTGATGTTGCCCGCCGGGACGCTCATCCCGTACGCCTTCTCCATGCCGGGCAGCCCGTCCGCGCGGTTGGCGAACTCGCCCTCCACGCACAGCGTCACCGCGCCCGGGTCGGTCTTCGACAGCTCCGCGACCTCCGACAGGGTGCGGGTGCGGTACCGCTCGTAGTTGGCCTGGTTCATGGCCAGGGCGTACGTGTTGTTCAGCTCCGACGGCTCCAGCCAGGTCACGCCGTTCTTCGCGTCCGCGTCCCGCACCGCCAGCCACTGCTCGCGCGGATCGGGGATCGGCCTGGTGTTGCCCTGGTACGTGATCCACGCCGTGCCCGTGTACTCGAACCCGGCGTCCGCCTCGCCCTTGACGACCGCCTCCCGCGAGCCGACCGAGCCCTGGATGCCCGTCCGGTCCACCACGTCCGCGCCCGCCGCCTGGAAGGCGATCCCCATGATCGCGCCGAGGATCAGCTGCTCCGTGAACTCCTTGGAGGTGACGGTGAGCTCGGCACCCTCCAGCGGCTTCCCCCGGCCGATCGTGCCCGGCTCCACGTCGTCGACCATGGGCGACCCGCTGGTCAGCCCGCACCCCGACACCACCGCCAGCAGCGCCGCCGCCAGTGTCAGCCGCACCCCCGGGCGCCCGCTCACGGCCCGGCCTCCAGCCCGCGCGGCCGCAGCAGCAGCTCCGCCAGCGAGGCCAGCCAGTCCACCAGCAGGGCCAGCGCGACGGTGAGCACCGACCCCACCACCAGCACCGGCATCCGCTGGCTGGTGATCCCGGTGGTGATCAGCACGCCGAGCCCGCCGCCCCCGCCGAAGGTGGCGAGCGTCGCCGTGCCGACGTTCAGCACCAGCGCGGTGCGCACGCCCGCGAGGATCAGCGGCACGGCGAGCGGCAGTTCCACGCGGGTGAGCACGCCCACCGGGGACATGCCGATGCCGCGCGCCGCCTCCAGCAGCGCCGGGTCGTTGGCCCGCAGCCCGGCGATCGTGTTGGACAGCACCGGCAGCACGGCGTAGGCGATGATGCCGATCAGGGCCGCCCGGCGGCCGATGCCGAGCCAGATCACCAGCAGCGCCAGCAGACCGATCGCGGGGGTGGCCTGGCCGATGTTGGCGAGCGTCATCACCACCGGGGTGGCCCGGCTCGCCTGCCCCCGGGTCAGCAGGATGCCCAGCGGGATGGCGATGATCAGCACGAAGAACGTCGAGATCACGGTCAGCTCGATGTGCTGCCACAGCGCCTTCGACACCCGCCCGTCCGACAGCGCGTTGCGGGTGAGGGCGTCCAGGTCGGCCTGCTCGAACCACAGCCAGGTCGCCAGCAGCACGGCGATCAGCAGCAGCGGCAGCAGGGTCAGCTTCTGCCAGGTCACCCGCGTCGGCGCCACGGCCGGGCGGACCGGGGGAGGGGCCTCCTCCCCGTCCGTCCCCGTGTCCTCGACCGCCTCGGGCCCGTCCTCGGGCCGCCGCCCCTCGGAGGTCCTCACGCCTGCGCCTCCCCGCGGTCGCCCGGGGGGTGCGCGCCCTCCTGCTCGGCGTGCGTCTGCGCGGACCGCTGCTCCTCCAGGCCGGCCTGCGACTCCCGCGCCTCCAGCCGGTCCGCCTCCAGCAGCTCGTGCACGGAGTTCATCAGCGTCTCCACGTCCACGACACCCTCGTACGCGCCCCGCCGCCCGGTCACCGCGACGCGGCCCGTGTTGTCGGTGAGCACCGCCTCCAGGGCGTCCCGCAGGGTGGCGTCCCGGGTCACCGTGTCGTGCACCAGGACGCCCGCGCGGGCCAGGGAACCCTGGGTGCGCGCGATGTCGCCGCGCCGCAGCCACTTGTAGGGGCGGCCCCGCTTGTCCAGCACCAGCACCTCGTCCGTGCCGGCGGAGCGCAGCCGGGCGGAGATCTCGTCGAGCGGGTCGTCCACGCCCACCGTCGGGTAGTCGGTGACGGCCACGTCCCCGACCCGGGTGAGGTTGAGCCGCTTCAGCGCGGCGCCCGCGCCGACGAAGCCGGACACGAAGTCGTCGGCGGGGTTGGTGAGGATCGCCTCCGGGGTGTCGAACTGGGCGATGTGGGACTGCTCGCGCAGCACCGCGATCCGGTCGCCGATCTTGATGGCCTCGTCGAAGTCGTGGGTGACGAAGACGATCGTCTTGTGCAGCTCGCGCTGGAGCCGGATCAGCTCGTCCTGGAGGTGGTCCCGGGTGATCGGGTCGACCGCGCCGAACGGCTCGTCCATCAGCAGCACCGGCGGGTCCGCCGCCAGCGCCCGCGCCACGCCCACGCGCTGCTGCTGGCCGCCGGAGAGCTGGCGCGGATAGCGGTCGCGGAACTCGTCGGGGTCCAGGCCGACCAGGTCCAGCATCTCCTCCACCCGGTCCCGCACCCGCCCGGACGGCCAGCGCAGCATCTTCGGCACCAGGGCGATGTTCTGCGCGACGGTCATGTGCGGGAACAGCCCGCTCGCCTGGATCGCGTAGCCGATGGTGCGGCGCAGCTTCACCGGGTCCATGTCGGTGACGTCCTCGCCGCCGATGCGGATCCGGCCGCCGGTGGGCTCGATCAACCGGTTGATCATCTTCAGGGTGGTGGACTTCCCGCACCCGGAGGGGCCGACGAAGACCACCGTCTCGCCCGCCCCGATCTCCATGGTGACGTCGTCGACGGCGGGCCGGTCGCTGCCCGGGTAGCGCTTGGTGAGGCCCTCCAGCTCGATGGTCGCCCCGACCGACCGGGGGGCGGCCTCCGTCGTACCGGACTCAGGCACGGATCCCCCTGGAGATGGTCAGCCGTCCGATCAGGACGTACGCGGCGTCGAACAGCAGGGCGAGGACGACGATGCCGAGGGTGCCGGCGAGCACCTGGTTCAGGGCGTTCTTGCTGCCCAGGGAGGCGATCCCGCGGAAGATCAGGTTGCCGAGGCCGGGTCCCGAGGCGAAGGCGGCGATGGCCGCGATGCCCATCAGCATCTGCGTCGAGACGCGGATTCCGGTGAGGATCGGCGGCCACGCCAGGGGCAGTTCGACCCGCACCAGCCGGGTCAGCCGGGACATGCCGATGCCGGTGGCCGCGTCCACGAGCGCCGGGTCGACCCCGCGCAGGCCCACGATCGCGTTCCGCACGACGGGCAGCAGTCCGTACAGGGTCAGCGCGATCACGGTCGGCGGCACGCCCAGCCCCACGATCGGGATGAGCAGGCCGATCAGGGCCAGCGCCGGGAAGGTCAGCAGGGTGGAGGTGACGGTGGTGGCGAGGCCGCCCGCCCACTCGCTGCGGTAGGTGACGATCCCGATCAGCACACCGAGGGCGGTGGCCACCACCATGCACTGGAAGACGACGCTGGCGTGCTGGTAGGCGTCGATGAGCAGTTGCTGGTGCCGGCTCTCCAGGTACTCCCAGAAGTTCACATCCGCTCACCCCCAGCTCGGCCAGGTCCGGTCACTCGCCGAGCGCGGCCTGCTCCACCAGCGGGATGATCCGCAGCGGAACGGGGTTCTCCATGACGATCGCCGTGGACGCCCGGACGATGCCATCAAAACCGACGACGCGGTCGATCACCCGCTGGAGATCGGCGTTGGAGCGAGCCACCAGCCGGCACAGCATGTCCCCCGTCCCGGTGGTGGTGTGCAGCTCCAAAACCTCGGGGACGGTCGCCAAGTGGGCCCGTACGTCGGCGCCTTGGCCCTGCCGGATCTGCAGGGTGGCGAACGCGGTGACCGGGTAGCCGAGCGCCGCGGGATCCACCTGGGGGCCGAATCCGCGGATGACTCCGTTCGACTGAAGACGGTCCAGGCGGGCCTGCACGGTCCCGCGCGCCACCCCGAGCCGGCGGGACATCTCCAGCACCCCGATCCGCGGCTCGCGCGCCAGCAGCAGGATGATCCGCCCGTCCAGATGATCGATCGCCATACCGCTCTCCCCAGTGGTCATCCTGTACAGAAAGCCCGCCGAGACGGGCATTCGGATGGACATGTTGCCCAGTGAATGCGCGAACTATTGCGCACCTTGCAGGGCTGTTCCACCCTGCCCCTATGACGCAGACCACACACACCGCTCCCGACACCGCACGGCAGGCAGACCCCTTCCCGGTCAAGGGAATGGACGCGGTCGTCTTCGCCGTGGGCAACGCCAAGCAGGCGGCGCACTACTACTCCACCGCCTTCGGCATGCAGCTGGTCGCCTACTCCGGACCGGAGAACGGCAGCCGCGAGACCGCCTCCTACGTGCTGGAGAGCGGCTCGGCCCGCTTCGTCTTCACCTCGGTGATCAAGCGGTCCACCGAGTGGGGCGCCTTCCTCGAGGACCACGTGGCCGCGCACGGCGACGGCGTGTACGACCTCGCCATCGAGGTGCCGGACGCCCGCGCCGCGTACGCGTACGCGATCGAGCACGGCGCCACCTCCGTCACCGAGCCGTACGAGCTGAAGGACGAGCACGGCACCGTCGTGCTGGCCGCCATCGCCACCTACGGCAAGACCCGGCACACCCTGGTCGAGCGCGGCGGTTACGACGGCCCCTACCTGCCCGGCTACGTCACCGCCGACCCGATCGTCGAGCCGCCGGCCAAGCGTTCCTTCCAGGCCGTCGACCACTGCGTCGGCAACGTGGAGCTCGGCCGCATGAACGAGTGGGTCGAGTTCTACAACAAGGTCATGGGCTTCACGAACATGAAGGAGTTCGTGGGCGACGACATCGCGACCGAGTACAGCGCGCTGATGTCGAAGGTCGTGGCCGACGGCACGCTCAAGGTCAAGTTCCCGATCAACGAGCCCGCCGTCGCCAAGAAGAAGTCGCAGATCGACGAGTACCTGGAGTTCTACGGCGGCGCCGGCGTCCAGCACATCGCGCTGAACACCAACGACATCGTGCACACCGTCCGCCAGATGCGCGCCGCCGGCGTGCAGTTCCTGGACACCCCGGACTCGTACTACGACACCCTCGGCGAGTGGGCGGGCGAGACCCGCGTGCCGGTGGAGACGCTGCGCGAGCTGAAGATCCTCGTCGACCGCGACGAGGACGGCTACCTGCTGCAGATCTTCACCAAGCCGGTCCAGGACCGTCCGACCGTTTTCTTCGAGATGATCGAGCGCCACGGCTCCATGGGCTTCGGCAAGGGCAACTTCAAGGCCCTGTTCGAGGCGATCGAGCGCGAGCAGGCCAAGCGCGGCAACCTGTAGGCGCCGCGCGCCCGCGCCCTCAGGAGGACTCGGGGCCCGCCTGGACGGACGGCTCACCCAGGCGGGCCAGCGCCTCCTTCGCGCGGGGCGCGTGCAGCGGCGAGAACCACGGGTTGATCCGCAGAGCCTCCGTCAGATGGCGGCGCGCGGCCCCGTACCGCTCCAGGGAGTGCTCGATCATCCCCCGGTGGTAGGCGAACAGCGCGCTGCGCACGCCCCCGCCCTTCGTACCCTCCGTGGCCCGCACCGCGAACGGCAGCGCCTCCTCGTGCTCCCCGGCCCGGTGCAGCGCCCAGCCCAGCGCGTCCGCGACCTCCGTCGACGGCTGCCGCTTCCACTCCGCCCGCAGCCGCCGCACCGCCGCCTCCACGTCCCCGTGGTCGGCCTCGAAGCGGCCCAGCACCAGTTCCTCGTCCGCGCCGTGCGCGGCGGCCAGCCCGACCCGCTCCCGCAGCTGCGCGTACTGCACCTCGGCGGCCGGCCGCATCCCCAGCGACTCGTACAGCTCGCCCAGCTCCAGCGCGTACTCCGGCCGCGGATGCCTCGCGAGGGCCGTGCGGTACGCGCTCAGCGCCTCCGTGGTGCGGCCCAGCGCCGCCAGTGCCCTCCCCTGCCCGGCCTGGGCCGCCCGCTGGTCGGGGTCGGTACGCACCGCCTCCTGGAAGTGGCGCAGCGCGTCCTCCCGGTCACCGCGCTCCCAGGCGAGCTGCCCGGCCCGCTCCAGGTACGCCGCGCGCTCGGCGGGCTCCCCGGCGGCCGACGCGGCGTCCGCGAGCTTCGCCGCCGCGTCCTCCCGCCAGCCGCGGTCCCGGTAGACGGCGGCCGCCCGCACCATCACCGCCGGGCCCGAGCGCAGCTCCGCCAGCTTCTCCAGCAGCCGGCCGGCCTCCTCGTCGTCGCCGAGCCCGGCGGACGCCTCGATGAGCGGCGGGTACGTCGTCCACCGTCCGGGCTCCAGCTTCCGCGCCGCCTCGCCCCACGCGCGGGCGCTCGCATGGTCGCGGCGGGCGTTCGCCAGCACGGCCATCGCCCGCAGCGCCGGCACGTTGTCCTTCCGTACCTCCAGCGCGGTGCGCAGCGCCTCCTCGGCGCGCGGCCAGTACCGCGGGTCGGCCAGCCGCAGCCCCTGCTCGACCCGGGCCGCGCCCAGCTCGGCCCAGGCGCGCGCGTCCCGGGGGCGGGTGCGCAGATGCCGTTCGCGCTCGGCGGCCAGCGCCTCCAGGTCGCCCAGCGCGGCCGGGACGCCGCTGGTCACCGCGGCCAGGGCGCGCTCCTGCGGGGTGGGCGCGGCGCCTGCCCGCCCCACGGCAGCGTCACCAGAACCCCGCCCAGCACGGCGGCGCCGGCGGCCGAGGCGAGCAGACCGCGGCGGTACCTCCGCCGGCGCGCACGAGGCTGTTCGTCCATGGCGCACACTGTGCGTCACACACGGCCTACATATGATCATCACACTCCGGCGGAACCCGGCCGCCCGCACGGGGTTCACACCGATGGCCCCGGGTGCGACGCTGTGATCATGAGCCGTATCGAAGCGCCACGCGATGAAGACACGGTGGCGGCCGGACCTCTCGTCGACCGGCTGCTCGGCGGCCTGCCCGCGGAGGCCGTCCTCACCGACCCGGACGTCACGGCCTCCTACGCCCACGACATGGCGAGCTTCTGCCCGGCGGGCAGTCCCGCGGTGGTGGTGCTGCCCCGGACGGTCGAGCAGGTCCAGCATGTCATGCGCACCGCCACCGAGCTGCGCGTGCCGGTCGTCCCGCAGGGCGCCCGCACCGGCCTGTCCGGCGCCGCCAACGCCACCGACGGCTGCATCGTGCTCTCGCTGACCAAGATGGACCGCATCCTGGAGATCGACCCGGTGAACCGGATCGCGGTCGTCGAACCGGGTGTGATCAACGCCGCCCTCTCCCGCGCGGTCGCCGAGCACGGCCTCGCCTACCCGCCGGACCCGTCCAGCTGGGAGATGTGCACCATCGGCGGCAACATCGGCACCGCCTCCGGCGGCCTGTGCTGCGTGAAGTACGGCGTCACCGCCGAGTACGTCCTCGGCCTGGACGTCGTCCTCGCCGACGGGCGGCTGCTCACCACCGGCCGCCGCACCGTCAAGGGCGTCGCCGGCTACGACCTGACCCGCCTGTTCGTCGGCTCCGAGGGCTCCCTCGGCATCGTCGTCCGCGCCGTCCTCGCGCTGCGGCCCAAGCCGCCGGAGCAGCTGGTGCTGGCCGCCGAGTTCGCCTCCGGCGCCGCCGCGAGCGACGCGGTGTGCCGCATCATGGCCGGCGGTCACGTGCCGTCCCTCCTCGAACTGATGGACCGCACCACCGTCAAGGCGGTCAACGACATGGCCCGCATGGGCCTGCCGGAGTCCACCGAGGCGCTGCTGCTGGCCGCGTTCGACACCACCGACCCCGCCGCCGACCTCGCCGCCCTGGGCGCGCTGTGCGAGGAGGCCGGCGCCACCCAGGTCGTCCCCGCCGAGGACGCCGCCGAGTCGGAGATGCTGCTCCAGGCCCGCCGGATGTCCCTGGTGGCGCTGGAGGCCGTCAAGGGCACCACGATGATCGACGACGTGTGCGTGCCCCGCTCCCGGCTCGGCGAGCTGATCGAGGGCGTCGAGCGGATCTCCGAGAAGCACGGGCTGACCATCGGGGTCGTCGCCCACGCCGGCGACGGCAACACCCACCCGACGGTCTGCTTCGACGCCTCCGACCCGGACGAGTCCCGGCGGGCCCGTGAGTCCTTCGACGAGATCATGGCGCTCGGCCTGGAACTCGGCGGCACCATCACCGGCGAGCACGGCGTCGGCGTGCTGAAGAAGGAGTGGCTGGCGCGGGAGGCCGGCCCGGTGTCCATGGAGATGCAACGGGCCGTCAAGCGCGCGTTCGATCCGCTCGACATTCTGAACCCCGGCAAGCTCTTCTGAACGAGAAGGTGCCCGAAAGGGGTGGGGTCCGGCCGGACGGGACGTCCGGCCCCCGCCCGTCTGATAGATGTGGTGGCCCCCGACCCATCCCTCGAGCAGATACGGGACGACGGACATGAGCGCCCCAACCCCGGCACCCGGAGACGACAGGCCCCGCGAGGGGTACTACCCGGACCCCTCCATTCCCGGATACGTCCGGTACTGGAACGGCGCCTCCTGGGTGCCGGGCACCAGCCGTCCGGCACCCGCCGACGGAGAGCCGCTCGCCCCGCCACCCGGAGCCGCACCGTCCGGAGCGGCACCGGCCGCGTCCTCCGGCGCCGCCCAGGCCGTGCCGTCCGTGGAGGAGACCGGCCCGCACTTCTTCGACGAGGACCCGGACGACGCGCCCGCCCCGGCGGCCCCGAGCCCGGCCGACGCCCAGCACGGCAGCCGGCCCGAGCCCGCCTCCGCCTGGGGCGCCGACCGCACCCGCCAGTCCGGCTTCGGCGGCGACCAGGACCGCAAGGTCTCCTGGGGCGCCGCGGGCGCCGACCCCCGCGTCCCGCACGACTCGGCGGCGCAGGGCGGCCCGGCCGCTTCCGGACCGGCCGCCGCCTCCCAGGACACCCCACAGGCGGACGGGACGTTCGTCTTCCGCAGGCCCACGGCCGACTCCGCGCAGCAGCCCGCCCCGTCCGGCGGCGCGGCGGCGTCCCGCGACGAGGGCACCATGACCTTCCGCGCCGTCTCCCCGCGCGCCGGGGAGACCGCCGCGCCCGGCGCCGGACGGCCCGGCTTCTCGGCGGGGAAGGCCGCGGCCGAGCGTGCCGCCGCCGCGTCCGCGCCCGCCGCCCCTCCGGCCGGCCCGCAGCAGGCCACCGCGCCCGCCGTGCCCCCGCAGACCACCGGACCCGCGTCCACGCCGGCAACCCCGGCGGCCGCCGCGGCCCCGGCCGCCTCGACGCCGCTGACGCCCGGCCCCGGAGGCGGGCAGCCCTCCTGGCCGCAGCAGGTGCACCGGCTGGCGGGCGCGACCCCGGAACCTCAGGCCGCGCCCTGGAAGCCGCCGGTCGACGACGTGTTCCAGGCCGCCGCCCGCCGCCAGGCCGCCGCCCGGCCCGCCACGCTGGGCCGCCGGCTGGCCGCCCGGCTGCTCGACACGGTCGTCCTCGGCGCCGTCACCGCCGCGGCCGCCGTGCCCCTCGGCATGAAGGCCCTGGACCACATCGACGCGAAGATCGAGGCGGCCAAGCTCTCCGGCGAGACCGTCACCGTCTGGCTGCTCGACGGCACCACCTCCGTCCACCTCGGCATCGTCCTCGCCGTCCTGCTGCTCGGCGGGGTGCTCCTCGAGGTGCTGCCGACCGTCAAGTGGGGCCGCACGCTGGGCAAGAGGCTCATGGGCATCGAGGTGCGGGACATCGAGGCGCACGAGGCCCCGGAGTTCGGCGCGGCGCTGCGGCGCTGGCTGGTGTACAGCGTGCCCGGACTGCTCGTGGTCGGTGTCGTCGGCGTGCTGTGGTGCCTGTTCGACAAGCCCTGGCGCCAGTGCTGGCACGACAAGGCCGCGCACACCTTCGTCGCCGCGGCCTGACAGCGCGTCGGCCGCGCGGACGGCGCCGGTACTCCGGACGGCGGCCCGCCGGATGCGGGGCCGCGGGGTTCGGGATCGGATCGGGGGCATGACCACCGAACCGCCCCCCGGCTCCGGTCAGCAGCCGCCGGACGAGGACCCGTTCAGGAAGCAGCAGCCGCCCGACGACGACCCGTTCAGGAAACAGCCCCCGCCGGGCGCCCCCGGCCCGGGCTCGGGCTCTCCGTACGACACCCCGGGCGCCACGCCCCCGCCCGGGCAGGGCGGCAGCAGCCCCTACGGGGGCGGCGGCCCGTACGGCGGCGGGGGAGCGGGCGGCCCCTACGGCGGCGGACCCGGCGGCCCGTACGGGGGAGGCCCCGGCGGTCCCTACGGCGGTGGCCCGGGCGGTCCCTACGGCGGTGGCCCGGGCGGCGGTCCCTACGGGGGCGGCGGCCCGGCCGACCCGCTGGCCGGGATGCCCCCGCTCGCCGACAGCGGCCGGCGCACGCTGGCCCGCATCATCGACATGATCCTCGTCGGCATCGTCGTCTGGCTGCTCACCTGGCCGGTCGGGGTCAGCGAGTACAACTTCGACGGCGACCAGGTCAACGTCGGCAACGGCTTCGCCCAGTCGATCATCGCCGCCGCCCTCTACATCGCGTACGACACCTTCATGGCCGTCCGCTTCGGCCGCACCCTCGGCAAGAAGTGGCTGGGCATGCGGGTGGCGAACCTCTCCGACGGCTCCAACCCCTCCGTGCAGACCGCGCTGATCCGCGCGGCCGTGCTGTGGCTGCCGTTCGCCTTCTGCTGCGCCTGCGTGTGGACAGCGATCTCCGGCGGCTGGAGCTACTTCGACCGGCCCTACAAGCAGGGACTGCACGACAAGGCGGCCAGGACCGTCGTGGTCACGGCCCGATGACGCCGGGCCGCCGCTCGCACGCGGCCGGAAATCGCCTTGCACGCGGCGGGCGTCGGGTCAGGACGCCGCGCGCTCGCGGACCTGCTCGCGGGACGGGGACGGCACCGTGGCGCGCACCGGGAGCGGCGTCGCGGGCCGGGCCGCCGCGGGGCGACGGGACGCGGGGACCGGTACGCGCACGGCCACCACGAGTCCCAGGGCGAGCGCCACGACGGCGACCGCCGCGACGCCCGCGCCGGAACTCGTCCCGGACAGCAGCAGCAACGCGAAGGTCGACAGGATCACGGCGCACGAGCCGTAGGCGAACTGAGCGACAGTCGGACGGGGCATGGCCATCGTGTCCTCGGAAGTCGGGGGCTGTCGGCCTGGCTTTCCGCCGGCTCAAGGGCGTTCCGCCAAGCGACTCTAACCGCGAGAGTGCCCGAGGGGAACGGACAGTAAGCGTGACCTGACCTACAGGGCCGGTGCACAGGGGGCGCACGGATTCATGGCGCCCCACACAGGGGCCGTCGGACGCGCCCGGCGGGGTTTCGCGCGGAACTGTCCGCAATGCGAACCGGCGATCCGCATAACGCTTTTGATCTGTTCAAGTCAAGGTCTGTTTTTTCTGGCGAACCTCTAGTCAAATGACGTCACTTGACTACACGCGTTGATCACGTGCGCGCGGGACCTTCCATAGACGGAACCTCCTTCGGCCGCGCGCAGGAACGCGGGAGGGGATCTCAAGTGACCAGTAGACCCTGGACGTTCAGAGCGGCCGCGATAGGCGTGGCCCTTGCGGCGGCCACCGCCACCTGCTCTGCGTTCACCGTGGCGCAGGCGGACTCGGCCGACCGGGCCGACCGCCCCAGCGCCGTGGACCGGCACGACCCGGCGTCGAACAACCACGTCGACCACGACCTCGAGGGCCCGCTCTCCAAGACGCAGGCGGCCCAGCGCGAGGAGGCACTCAACCAGGTGCTCTCCGGCAAGACGTCGGTCAAGAACCGTGGCGGTTCGAAGGTCGTCCAGCTGAAGGGCAAGAAGGGCGACAGCAAGTACGTCGAGCTCGGCCGGGAGAAGACCGACAAGATCTTCACCATCCTGGTGGAGTTCGGCGACAAGATCGACAGCCGCTACGGCGGCACCCCGGGCCCCCTGCACAACCAGATCGCCAAGCCGGACCGCAAGGTCGACAACTCGACGGCCTGGCAGGAGGACTACGACCAGCAGCACTTCCAGGACCTGTACTTCGGTTCCGGCAAGGGCGTCGACTCGGTCAAGACCTACTACGAGAAGCAGTCCTCGGGCCGCTACTCGGTCGACGGCGAGGTCTCCGACTGGGTCAAGGTGCCCTACAACGAGGCCCGTTACGGCTCCAACAAGTGCGTGCCCGACAACTGCGCCTGGTACGCGGTGCAGGACGGCGTCACCGCCTGGGCCGAGCAGCAGAAGGCCGCCGGCCGGACCGACGCCCAGATCAAGGCTCAGCTCTCCCAGTACGACCAGTGGGACCGCTACGACTTCGACGGCGACGGCGACTTCAACGAGCCCGACGGTTACATCGACCACTTCCAGATCGTGCACGCCGGTGAGGACGAGTCCGCCGGCGGCGGCGCCCAGGGCGAGGACGCGATCTGGGCGCACCGCTGGTACGCCTTCGGCACCGACGCCGGCGCCACCGGCCCCGAGGAGAACAAGCTCGGCGGCACGCAGATCGGCAACACCGGCATCTGGGTCGGCGACTACACCATCCAGCCGGAGAACGGCGGACTCGGCGTCTTCGCCCACGAGTACGGCCACGACCTCGGTCTGCCGGACCTCTACGACACCCAGGGCGGCGAGAACGGCACCGGCTTCTGGACGCTGATGTCGTCCGGCTCCTGGCTCGGCACGGGCAAGAAGGAGATCGGCGACCTCCCCGGCGACATGACCGCCTGGGACAAGCTGCAGCTGGGCTGGCTGAACTACGACGTCGCCAAGGCCGGGGTCAACTCCTGGCACAAGCTGGGCCTCGCCGAGTACAACACCAAGCACAAGCAGGCCCTGGTCGTCCAGCTCCCGAAGAAGGCCGTCACCACGGAGATCGTGGAGCCGGCCGAGGGCGAGACCCAGTGGTGGAGCGGCAGCGGTGACGACCTGCGGAACACGCTCACCCGCAGCGTCGACCTGACCGGCACCTCGTCGGCCGAGCTGTCCCTGGACGGCTGGTACGAGATCGAGTCCGACTACGACTTCCTCTACACCGAGGTGTCCACCGACGGCGGCGCCAACTGGACCGCCCTGGACGGCACGGTGGACGGCCAGCCGATCCCGCGGGACGGCAGCGACAAGCCGGCCCTGCACGGCACGGTCGACGGCTTCAAGAAGCTCGTGTACCCGCTGGACGCCTACGCGGGCCAGAAGATCGACCTGCGCTTCCGCTACCAGACCGACGGCGGCGTCGCCCTGAAGGGCTTCGCGGCCGACTCGATCACGGTGACGGCGGACGGCACCGCGCTCTTCACGGACAACGCCGAGACGGCCGACGAGGCCTGGACGGCGAAGGGCTTCTCCCGCATCGGCGCGTCCTTCACCAAGGACTACGAGCAGTACTACATCGCCGAGAACCGGCAGTACGTGTCGTACGACGAGACGCTGAAGGTCGGCCCGTACAACTTCGGCTTCACCGACCGTCCGGACTGGGTCGAGCACTACGCGTACCAGAACGGCCTGCTGATCTGGAAGTGGGACACCTCCCAGCTGGACAACAACACCAGCGTGCACCCGGGCAAGGGTCTGATCCTCCCGATCGACTCGCACCCGACCGCGCTGAAGTGGTCCGACGGCACCCTGATGCGCAACCGCGTCCAGACCTACGACGCCACGTTCAGCACGTTCCGCACCGACGCGATCACCCTGCACAAGGCGGACGTCGCGAAGCACATCAAGGGCTCGAAGGGTGTGTCGGTCTTCAACGACCGCACCAACACCTACTGGGACCCGGCGAACCCGACCGGCAGCGTCCAGGTCACTGACACCAACACCAAGATCAAGATCACCAAGGAAGCCAAGGACGGCTCCACGATCGAGCTCGAGGTGGGCCCTGCGGGTCGCTGAATAGCGTCCTAGCAGGTCAGAACATGATCGGCGGTGACCCCCTGGCGGGTCACCGCCGATCCGTGTTTAGGTGCCTCCTGTGACTCTCTTATTGACACCTGCTGACACGGGGGTATGACCGCATGGCCGCAGGAGGCTTCTGCAAGCTGCCGAACGGCACGGTGGTGGTGGCGCTGAACCTGCCCAGCCCCGCCGCCGACGCACCGGCCGGGGTACGGGTGCTGGTCCACGCGCAGAACCGGGCGCGCGCCCTGACCAGGCTGCGCAACCTGGGCCTGCGCGCCGTCTACCTGCGCGGGAACACCGCGCCGCCCACGCCCGACGAGATCACGGCGGTCCTGCACCATCCCGACGGCCTGATATGGCGCACGGCGCCCGCCGGGGGAGTGCTGTCGTTGGAGCTGTGGCACCCGATCCGGGCGCTGATCAAACGCCCGGCCGCCTCCGCCTGACCCGGCTCACCGCACGACCGGCTTGCCCGACAGCTCCACGCCGGCCTCCCGCATCTCCTCGAGCGCCCGCTCGGTGGTCTCCCGGGACACGCCCGCGGTGAGGTCGAGCAGCACCTGGGTGCGGAAGCCCTCACGGACCGCGTCCAGCGCGGTGGCCCGTACGCAGTGGTCGGTGGCGATGCCGACGACGTCCACCTCGTCGACCTCCCGCTCCCGCAGCCACTCGGCGAGCTGCGTGCCGTTCTCGTCGGCGCCCTCGAAACCGCTGTAGGCCGCCGCGTACGCCCCCTTGTCGAAGACGGCGTCGACCGACCCGGAGGTCACGGCGGGCGCGAAGTTCGGGTGGAAGCCGACGCCCTCGGTGCCGGCGACGCAGTGGGCGGGCCAGGAGCGCCTGAAGTCCGGGTGGTCGGAGAAGTGCTCGCCGGGGTCGACGTGGTGGTCCCGGGTGGCGACCACGTGCCGGTACCCGGCCGGGGCCTGGCCGATCAGCTCGGTCACGGCGGCGGCCACGTCGGCGCCGCCGGCGACGGCGAGGCTGCCCCCCTCGCAGAAGTCGTTCTGCACGTCTACGACGATCAGTGCGCGGCGCATGGTCGGTGTCCTTCGGCTCTCTGGGCGGACGGATGGATGCGGCGGGGCCGGGCGGGCGTACCTCGGGCCCCGGGGACGGAGCGACGCGGACGGGGGACTCGCGCCGTGGCTTGCCTTTAGCTACCCGACGGCAGGTGCACGTACTCCGTCGGGAGGACGGGTTCCCCGCGCGAGAGCTGCGTCGCGGACAGCGGGAGACCGGCGCGGACGGCGGCGTGCCGGTCGCGGACCACGTCCAGCGGCTCGCGGGCGACCACCTCGCCGCCCCGCACCAGCGGCACCAGCAGCTGCCGGTCGGCCAGCTCGGGCGGGACCTCACCGGTGCCGATCACCTCGGCCTCGGCGACGCCGTCCGCGTCCCTCCGCCGCGCGGCCCACTTGCGGCCGCCGATCGACGTCTTGCCGCCGGTGGACCTCTTCGCCACCGGCACCAGCGGCGCCCGCGGTTCCGCGGACTCGGCGCGCGCGACCAGCTTGTAGACCATCGAGCAGGTCGGGTGCCCCGAGCCGGTCACCAGCTGCGTGCCCACCCCGTACGCGTCCACCGGCGCCGCGGCCAGCGAGGCGATGGCGTACTCGTCCAGGTCCGAGGTCACGACGATCTTCGTGTCGCGGGCGCCCAGCTCGTCGAGCTGCTGGCGCACCCGGTGGGCCACCAGCAGCAGGTCGCCGGAGTCGATGCGCACCGCGCCCAGCCCCGGTCCGGCGACCTCCACGGCCGCGCGGACCGCCTCGGTCACGTCGTAGGTGTCCACCAGGAGCGTGGTGCCCGCGCCGAGGGAGTCCACCTGGGCGCGGAAGGCGTCCCGCTCGGTGTCGTGCAGCAGGGTGAAGGCGTGGGCGGAGGTGCCGACGGTGGGGATGTTGTAGCGGAAGCCGGCCGCCAGGTCGGAGGTGGAGGAGAAGCCGCCGATGTAGGCGGCGCGGGAGGCGGCGACGGCGGCCAGCTCGTGGGTGCGCCGGGCGCCCATCTCGATCAGCGGCCGGTCGCCGGCGGCGGACGACATCCGGGAGGCCGCGGCGGCGATGGCCGAGTCGTGGTTGAGGATCGACAGGATCACCGTCTCCAGCAGCACGCACTCGGCGAAGCTGCCCTCCACCCGCATGACCGGAGAGCCGGGGAAGTAGACCTCGCCCTCCGGGTAGCCCCAGATGTCGCCGGAGAAGCGGTAGCCGGCCAGCCAGTCCAGGGTCTCCTCGTCGACGACGGCCTTCCCGCGCAGGAAGCGCAGCATGTTCGCGTCGAAGCGGTAGTTCTCCACCGCGTCCAGCACCCGTCCGGTGCCCGCCACGACGCCGTAGCGGCGGCCGTGCGGCAGCCGCCGGGTGAAGACCTCGAACACGCTGTGCCGCTCGGCCGTGCCGGCCTTCAGCGCCGCCTGCAGCATCGTCAGTTCGTACTGGTCGGTGAAGAGTGCCGTCGACGGAACATTCACCGGCAACCCAAGGTCCGCTGTGTCCATGGCGAGGATGGTACCCCCATTTCGTCACTCTGACGATTTGGCTGTGCGGGGCGGTCGTGAGCGGGCCGGTTTGTGCGACCACCCCCCTCCGGTGGCAGCATGGGCAGTGTGACGTCACCCGCACCCCTGGAGATCGAACGCACCGAGTCGGCGGAGGAGGTCTTCGCCGTACCCGAGCCCGACGTCCCGTGGGTCACGATCGTCCACAACGACCCGGTCAACCTCATGAGCTACGTGACGTACGTCTTCCAGTCGTACTTCGGCTACTCCAAGGACAAGGCCACCAAGCTCATGCTCGACGTGCACCACAAGGGCCGGGCCGTCGTCTCCAGCGGCACCCGCGAGGAGATGGAGCGCGACGTCCAGGCCATGCACGGCTACGGCCTGTGGGCGACCCTCCAGCACGACCGGAAGTGAAGCCGGACATGACCGCCCGGGACGTGGCCCGCGCCCTCCCGCAGGACCGGAAGTAGCGAATCGCCTCCATGCCAGGACACTTCGAACCGCTCCCCGGCGGCGGCGCGGCCGTCGCCCTCGACGACGTCGAGATCTCCATCATCCGCTCGCTCGCCGTGCAGCTGATGGAGATCATCGGCCCCGGCCCGGCCGAGGAGTCCGGCGGCGACCCGCTCGCGGAGCTCTTCGCCGAGGGCCCCAGCGAGCCGCCCTCCGACCCGGTGCTGCGCCGCCTCTTCCCCGACGCCTACGTCGACCCGGAGGGGACCGAGCAGCCCGACAAGGCCGAGGAGCAGCGGGTGTACTCCGCCGAGTTCCGCCGCTACACGGAGAACGACCTGCGGGCCGGCAAGCGGGAGAACGCGCTGGCGGTGATCCGCTCCCTGGACGGGCTGAGGGCCGGGGCCGGCGAGGGCGAGGCGGTGCTCGAGCTGACGCCGGAGGAGTCCGTGCGCTGGCTCGGCGCGCTGAACGACCTGCGGCTGGCGATCGGCGCCCGGCTGGAGATCACCGACGAGGACGACAGCGACGTCCTGTTCCACCTCCCGGACGAGGACCCGCGCAAGCCGATGGTGATGGCGTACCTCTGGCTGGGTGGTCTTCAGGAGACGCTCGTCTCGACGCTGACGGCGTAGGAAACGTCCGGACCTGTCCGGAAAATACCGCGAAGTGTTCGCTCAGAAGAACCTCAAGTCCGAATAACGATCGTGTCACCGCCCCTGCGCATTCATGCCGCAGGGGCGATTTTGTGTGACCTGGGTCACGCGGGGGTCGGTAAGCGCGTGGTAAGAATTCGCAACCCGCTTGCGCCGCCGACGCGGATGCGAGCGACGAGCCGGTCCTCGCCGGTGTGCACGCCTGCCCGACACGGACGCGGCCCCCTTCCCGGGGGCGTCCCCCTACCGCCGTCGCCGGACCGGGACGCGGGCCACGCCCGAACGTCCCCGACTCCTCACCTGCCGGAACGTCCCCGCCCCACCTGAGGAAGTTCGATGTCACTCGACTCCATCACCACGACCATCGACGACGCCGTCAGCGATTTCTTCGACCCGGTCGCCACCACGATCGGCGACATCGTCTTCTACACCGTCCCGGTCGCCGGTGCCGACCTCCCGCTGATCGTCGCCTGGCTGGTGATCGCCGGTCTGGTCTTCACCGCCTGGTTCGGGCTCATCCAGGCCCGCAAGCTCAAGCTCGCCTTCGACGTCGTCCGCGGGCGCTACGACGAGAAGGACTCCCCCGGCGAGGTCAGCCACTTCCAGGCACTCACCGCCGCCGTCTCCGGCACCGTCGGCCTCGGCAACATCGCCGGTGTGGCCGTCGCCGTCTCCATCGGCGGCCCCGGCGCCACCTTCTGGATGATCCTCTGCGGCCTGCTCGGCATGGCCACCAAGTTCGTCGAGGTCACCCTCGGTGTGAAGTACCGCGAGGAACACCCCGACGGCACCGTCTCCGGCGGTCCGATGCACTACCTGCCCAAGGGTCTCGCCGAGCGCTTCGGCCGCGGCGGCGCCCAGCTCGGCAAGGTGCTCGCGGTCCTCGCCTCCGTGATGATCCTGTTCTTCGGTCTGTTCGGCGGCAACCTCTTCCAGACCAACCAGAGCTACGCGCAGATCTCCTCCACCTTCGGCGGCGAGGACGGCTTCCTGGCGTCCTCCGCGGGCGCCGTGCTGTTCGGTCTCGTGGTCGCGGCCCTCGTGGGTCTGGTGCTGCTCGGCGGCATCCGCTCCATCGCCTCGGTCACCAGCCGTCTGGTCCCGGCCATGGCGATCATGTACGTCCTGGCGTGTCTGGTCGTCATCCTGGTCAACGTCACCGCCGTGCCCGACGCCATCGGCAACATCTTCCAGGGCGCCTTCGAGGCCGAGGGAGTCGCGGGCGGTGTCATCGGCGCCCTGATCGTCGGCTTCCAGCGCGCCGCCTTCTCCAACGAGGCCGGTCTGGGCTCCGCGCCCATCGCCCACTCCGCGGTGAAGACCAAGCACCCCGCGAGCGAGGGCCTGGTCGCCCTGCTGGAGCCGTTCATCGACACGGTCGTCGTCTGCACCATGACCGCGCTGACCATCGTCATCGCGGCCCCCGCCAGCTGGGACGCGGCCCGCGAGGGCAACGAGATCGGCGGTGTCACCATCACCTCCGACGCCTTCGAGACCGTGCTGCCCTGGTTCCCGAACCTGCTGACCGTCGCGGTGCTGCTGTTCGCCTTCTCCACGATCCTCACCTGGGGCTACTACGGCCTGAAGGCGTGGACGTACCTCTTCGGCCGCAGCAAGGTGAGCGAGACCGTCTTCAAGGCGGTGTGGAGCGTCTTCGTGGTCGCGGGTTCGCTGCTCTCGCTCGACTCGCTGATCAGCCTGGCCGACTCGGCGCTGTTCCTGCTGTCGGTCTTCAACATCATCGGCCTCTACCTGCTGGCCCCGGTCGTCAAGCGTGAGCTGGACAAGTTCCTGACCCACGTCCGTGACCGCCGCTCGGGCGCGGGCGCGCCGGACGCCGGCTCCGCGGAGCCGGAGACGGCCAAGGCGCCCTGAGCGTCCCTTCCGGCCCCGAAGGCCCGTCCGCACCGCGCGCCGGTGCGGACGGGCCCTTTCCGTTTTTCGTTTGACCTGCAACTTGTGCACAGGCGTTCGCTCAACGGTGTCTCAAATCCACATAACGGTTCCGTCAAACGAGCCACCGCCTTTCCGTCCCTGGGCCGTGTTTGTCCCTGTTTTCCTGTGCGCCACGTCACAGGTGGGGCAGGTGACCATCCCGTCCGCCGTGATAGACCTTCACGACCGCCCGGCGAACGCCACCCGAACGTTCGGCCGGGTGCGCCACCGAGCCGGTCACCGCCGGCCAGGCACGGGCGGGCCCGCGCGCCCGCCCAGCTCCATCAGTCCGGGGGGATCGAGACCCGATCCGCGGCCGACAGTCGGCCCGGGTCGGCATGGAGAAAGGCGCACGACACATGACCTCTGCGAAGGTCACCGAAGCCCCCGAAGAGGGCTACGAGCGCGGACTCGGCAGCCGCCAGGTCCAGATGATCGCCATCGGCGGCGCGATCGGCGTCGGCCTGTTCATGGGCGCCGGCGCGAACATCGCCAAGGCCGGCCCCAGCATCATCCTCATGTACGCCCTCGCGGGCGTGGTCATCTTCTTCATCATGCGGGCCCTGGGCGAACTGCTCCTCTACCGGCCCGTCTCCGGCTCCTTCGCCGAGTACGCCCGCGAGTTCCTCGGCCCGTTCTTCGGGTTCGTCACCGGCTGGACGTACTGGCTGATGTGGGTGGTCACCGGCATGGCCGAGCTGACGGCCGCCGCCATCTACATCCACTTCTGGTTCCCCGAGATCCCCCAGTGGGTCAGCGCCCTGGTCTTCCTCGTCGTGCTGTTCGGCGTGAACCTGATCTCCGTCAAGATCTTCGGCGAGGTCGAGTTCTGGTTCTCGATGGTGAAGGTCACGGCCATCATCGGCATGATCGTCATCGGTCTCGGCGTGCTCACCCTCGGCTTCTCCGACGCCGGCGACACCGCCGCCGTCTCCAACATCTGGTCGCACGACGGCTTCTTCCCCAACGGCATCGGCTCCAGCCTGATGACCCTCCAGGGCGTCATGTTCGCCTACCTCGCCGTCGAGCTCGTCGGCGTCACCGCGGGCGAGTCCGAGAACCCCGAGAAGACCCTGCCCAAGGCCATCAACACCCTGCCCTGGCGCATCATCGTCTTCTACGTCGGCGCCCTGCTGGTGATCCTCTCCGTCGTCAAGTGGACCGAGTTCTCCGCCGGCGAGAGCCCCTTCGTGCACGCCTTCGGCAAGATCGGCATCCCGCTCGCCGCGGGCATCGTCAACTTCGTCGTGCTCACCGCGGCCCTGTCGTCCTGCAACTCCGGCATGTACTCCACCGGCCGGATGCTGCGCGGCCTCGCCGCCAACAACGAGGCGCCCAAGGCCTTCGCCCGGCTCAACGCCCGCAAGACGCCCGCCGTCGGCATCACCGTCTCCGTGGCCCTCATGGGCATCGGTGTGATCCTCAACTACGTCGTCCCGGAGAAGGCGTTCACCTACGTCACCTCCGTCGCCACCGCGGCCGGCATCTGGACCTGGATGATGATCCTCGTCAGTCACATCCGCTACCGCCGCGCGGTCGACGCCGGCCGGCTGCGCGCCTCGTCCTTCCCCGCCCCCGGCGGCGCCCTGTTCAGCTGGGTCGCCCTGGTCTTCCTGATCGGCGTCACCGTCATGATCGCGGCGGACGCGGACGCCCGTGTCTGCCTCTACGTCGCGGCCGGCTGGGCCGTCGCCCTGGGCATCGGCTGGACCGTGCTCAAGAAGGGCAACCCGGCGATCGCGGACCGCGACGGGGACCGGTTCGAGAAGGTCGGCTGACCACCCCCGGGGACGCCGGCGCACGGGGAGCGCTCGTGGGGTTCCCCGCCGCCATCCGCTCAAGGCGTCCGGCATACGGGCCGTTCCGTACCACCCCTCGGTACGGAACGGCCCGTCTGCTTATCCTGAGGCCATGCTGACCATCACCCAGGCCCTCCACGACCAGATCGTCGCCCACGCCCGTGAGGACCACCCCGACGAGGCGTGCGGCGTGGTGGCGGGCCCGGTGGGATCCGGCCGCCCCGAGCGTTTCATCCCCATGCTGAACGCGGCCCGCTCGCCCACTTTCTACGAGTTCGACTCCCAGGACCTGCTGAAGCTGTACCGGGAGATGGACGACCGCGACGAGGAGCCGGTGGTCATCTACCACTCGCACACCGCGACCGAGGCCTACCCCTCGCGCACCGACATCACCTACGCCAACGAGCCCGGCGCCCACTACGTGCTGGTCTCCACCGCCGACACCGACGGCGCCGGCGACTTCCAGTTCCGGTCCTTCCGGATCGTGGAGGGCGAGGTCACGGAGGAGGAGGTACGCGTCGTCGACGCGTACTGATCCCGCATCGCGGATGGTCCACGTCCGGGATGTGGGATCACACTCCGGAACCCGGACAGGGAATCGATACGATGAGTTCATGGTTCTCTTCGACGTGGGCGACAACGCGCCGGGCACGCTGCTCGTGGCGCGGCTCCACGTCGACCTGTGCAGGCTGAACAGCGCCATCTGTTGACGTTCCGCAGCCGCCTGCGGCCACGAGCCGCGGCGCCGCCGTGCGCCCACGAAGAACCCACGACACCTTCCGACAGGAGCCCTCAGCCATGGCCATCGAGGTCCGCATCCCCACCATCCTCCGCCAGTACACCGACGGTCAGAAGGCGGTGGAGGGCACCGGGGACACCATCGCCGAGCTCTTCGCCGACCTCGAGACCCGGCATGAGGGCATCCAGGCCCGCATCGTGGACGGTGACCAGCTCCGCCGGTTCGTCAACGTCTACCTCAACGACGAGGACGTCCGCTTCCTCGACGGCATCAACACCAAGCTGAGCGACGGCGACAACGTGACGATCCTGCCGGCCGTCGCCGGCGGCATGGCCTGATCCGCATGCGTTACGACTCCCCGCTGGCCGCGGTGGGCAACACCCCTCTGGTGCGCCTGCCGCGGCTGTCGCCGTCCGCCGACGTCCGCGTATGGGCCAAGCTGGAGGACCGCAACCCCACCGGTTCCATCAAGGACCGTCCCGCCCTGTTCATGATCGAGCAGGCGGAGAAGGACGGACGCCTCACCCCGGGCTGCACGATCCTCGAGCCGACCAGCGGCAACACCGGCATCTCCCTCGCCATGGCCGCGAAGCTCAAGGGCTACCGCATGGTGTGCGTGATGCCCGAGAACACCTCGCAGGAGCGGCGCGACCTGCTCGGCATGTGGGGCGCGGAGATCATCTCCTCCCCGGCCGCGGGCGGCTCCAACACCGCCGTGCGCGTCGCCAAGGAGCTCTCCGCCGAGCACCCGGACTGGGTGATGCTCTACCAGTACGGCAACCCGGACAACGCGGGCGCCCACTACGCGACCACCGGCCCCGAGATCCTCGCGGACCTGCCGTCCGTCACCCACTTCGTCGCCGGCCTCGGCACCACCGGCACCCTCATGGGCGTCGGCCGCTACCTGCGCGAGCACAAGCCGGACGTGAAGATCGTCGCCGCCGAGCCGCGCTACGACGACCTGGTCTACGGCCTGCGCAACCTCGACGAGGGCTTCGTCCCCGAGCTGTACGACGCGTCGGTCCTCACCACCCGCTTCTCCGTCGGCTCCGCCGACGCGGTCACCCGCACCCGTGAACTCCTCCAGCAGGAGGGCATCTTCGCGGGCGTCTCCACCGGCGCCGCCCTGCACGCGGCGATCGGCGTCGCGAAGAAGGCACAGAAGGCCGGCGAGTCCGCCGACGTGGTCTTCGTCGTCGCCGACGGCGGCTGGAAGTACCTGTCGACGGGCGTCTACACGGCCGCGACGACGGAGGAAGCCATCGAGACACTGCAGGGACAGCTCTGGGCGTGACGCCCCGGCTGCCGCTCGCACCGAAGCCACCCGCGCCGCCCGGAAGGGCGTGCGTACGGGTGGCTTCGCCGTTCACCGGCCGCGCCGTCCGTCCGCGCGAAGGTGCGGAGGCAGTGGCGGAGGCGGCTGAGGGGGCGGAGGCGGACCAGGCGGGCGGACGCCCCCCGGCAGCAGCAGGGGGCCGCCCGCGGCGATCCGGGCCTGTGTCTCCTCGGCGCGCCTGCGGGCCAGGGGGTTGTCGTCGCGGATGAAGTGCAGGCGTACCACGTCGTTGCTGCGGCCCTCCCTGGAGTGCAGGGCGTAGCCCATCTCCTGCGCGATCGCCTGGATACGGCCTGCGCGCGCCACCCGGAAGCCGCGGAGGACGATCTCGATGCGCCCCCGCCCGTCGAACTGGGCGAGGACCTCCGCCTCCTTCTTCACTCCGCCTCCCCTTCCCGCCGCTCCGGGCGGTGCCGTCTGCGCGGGCGGCCCCCTCTGCCCCAGCCGTCGACGAGGGCGGTGACCAGGGCGAGCAGGACCACCGCGGCGAGTGCGAGCCACCAGGCCGTGTTCATGACCAGACCGTACCGGCGCGGGACGGGGGCGCGCGCCCCCTCCCGCCGCGGCACGCGCCCCTTCCAGCCGAACCGGTGACAGCACAGGTGAGTTCGCCCACAACGGCGCCTGGTGGAGGAGCGACCGCAGGTTTTGCGCCTTACGCTCGACGGACCGCACGACCCCCGTCTTCTCCCACCCGCCAGCGGAGGTTTCTGCTTCATGAAGCTCACCGTCGTCGGCTGCTCGGGGTCGTTCCCGTCCGCGGAATCGGCCTGCTCGAGCTACCTCGTCGAGGCCGACGGCTTCCGGCTGCTCCTCGACATGGGCAACGGCGCCCTGGGCGAGCTGCAGCGCCACTGCGGTCTCTACGACCTCGACGCGATCTTCCTCAGCCATCTGCACGCCGACCACTGCATCGACATGTGCGCCTACTTCGTGGCCCGTTACTACCGGCACGACGGCGGCCGCTGCGCCCCGCTGCCGGTCTACGGCCCCGAGGGCACCGAGCACCGGCTGACGACCGCCTACGCCGACACGCCCTCGGCCTCCTCCATGAGCGAGGTCTTCGACTTCCACACGGTCAAGCCGTCCACCTTCGAGATCGGCCCGTTCCTCGTGCACACCGAGCGCGTCGCGCACCCGGTCGAGGCGTACGGCATCCGCATCGAGCACGGCGGGAAGACACTGACCTACTCCGGCGACACGGGCGCGACCCCGCTGCTGGACGACCTCGCCCGGGACACCGACCTCTTCCTGTGCGAGGCCGCCTTCACGCACGGCAAGGAGAGCATCCCGGACCTGCACCTCAACGGCCGTGAGGCGGGCGAGTCCGCGGCCCGCGCCGGGGCCCGCCGGCTGATCCTCACGCACATCCCGCCGTGGACCGACCCGCAGGTCAACCTCACCGACGCGCGCGCGGTGTACGACGGCCCGGTGGGGCTGGCGGCGCCGGGGGCGACGTACGAGATCTGAGCGCACGGCACGCCCGGCGCACGCGGAAGGCCCCGGAACCGAGCAGGTTCCGGGGCCTTCCGCGTCGTACGGGGAGGCTCACGCCTTCGTGGTGTCCTCCAGCTCCTCCTCGGGCTCACGTCCCGGGGTGGGCAGGTCGAATTTGGTGATGGCGAAGCGGAAGAGCACGTAGTAGATCACCGCGAACACCAGGCCGATCGGGATGATCAGCCATGGCTTGGTCGCCAGGTTCCAGTTCAGGGCGTAGTCGATGAAGCCCGCCGAGAAGGTGAAGCCGGCGTGCACACCGAGCGCCCAGGTGATCGCCATGGACAGCGCGGTCAGCACCGCGTGGATCACGTACAGCGCCGGGGCGATGAACATGAACGCGAACTCGATCGGCTCGGTCACACCGGTCACGAACGAGGTCAGCGCGAGCGAGAGCATCATGCCCAGCACGGCCTTGCGGCGCTCGGGGCGGGCGGCGTGCGCGATGGCGAGCGCGGCGGCCGGCAGGCCGAACATCATGATCGGGAAGAAGCCCGACATGAACTGGCCGGCGTCCGGGTCACCGGCGAAGAAACGGTTCAGGTCGCCGTGGACGACCTCGCCCGCCGCGTTGGTGAAGTCACCGATCTGGAACCAGGAGACGGTGTTCACGAACTGGTGCATGCCGATGGGGATCAGCGCACGGTTGATCAGACCGAACAGACCCGCGCCCGCGGCGCCCAGGCCGGTGATCCACTCGCCGGCGTCGGAGATGAGGTTGCCGATCGGCTCCCAGACCAGGCCGAAGAAGACGCCCACGAGGGTGCCGACGAAGGCCATGATGATCGGGACCAGGCGGCGGCCGTTGAAGAAGCCGAGCCAGTCGACCAGCTTCTTGCGGTGGTACCGCTGCCACAGCACCGCGGCCAGCAGACCCATCAGGATGCCGCCGAGGACGCCCGGGTTGTTGTACGTCGCGGCTATGTCCTCGCCCGCCTGGACCTTCGCCTCGGTGACGGGGAAGGCCTTCAGCACGTTGCTGTAGACCAGGAAGCCGACGAGCGCGGCGAGGGCGGTCGAGCCGTCGGCCTTCTTGGCGAAGCCGATGGCAACGCCGATGCAGAACAGCATCGGCAGGTTGTCGAAGATGGCGCCACCCGCGGTGGCGAAGACGGCCGCGACCTTGTCCCAGCCCAGGCCGTCCGCGCCGAACACGTCCGGCTGGCCGAGGCGCAGCAGGATGCCCGCCGCCGGCAGGACGGCGATCGGGAGCTGAAGGCTTCGGCCGACCTTCTGCAGGCCCTGGAAGAGGCCGGATCCCCGCTTCTTTGCGGGGGCCGCCGAGTCGGTGGCGGTGCTCATACTTCCTCCATCGGTGGTGGTCTACACCACTAGTGGTGTAGACCTGTTGTAGCACGATGAAGGCCACGTAAGGAACCCGCGAATCCGCGACGGTGGGACTACGCACCGTGCCTCCGTGGAAGCGTCGCAGACACCCCCGCGGGGGCACACCGAAAAGCCCCCGGAACTCAAGGTTCCGAGGGCTTGGGCAGCCACCTCCAGCCTAGGAGATCACCGCCGCGCCGCGTCCTCCACCTCCTCCTCCGGCTCCCGCCCCGGAGTCTTCAGATCGAACTTCGTGATCGCGAACCGGAACACCACGTAGTACACCGCCGCGAACACCAGGCCGATCGGGATGATCAGCCACGGCTTCGTCGCCAGGTTCCAGTTGATGACGTAGTCGATCAGACCCGCCGAGAAACTGAACCCGTCGTGCACCCCCAGCCCCCACGTCACCGCCATCGACACACCCGTCAGCACCGCGTGCACCACGTACAACGCCGGCGCGATGAACAGGAACGAGTACTCGAGCGGCTCCGTGATGCCCGTGACGAACGACGTCAGCGCCACCGACAGCATCAGACCGCCGATCTCCTTGCGCCGGTTCGGCCGCGCACAGTGCGTGATCGCCAACGCCGCCGCCGGCAGCGCGAACATCATGATCGGGAAGAACCCCGACAGGAACTGCCCCGCATCCGGGTCGCCCGCCAGGAACATGTTGATGTCACCGTGCACCACCCGGCCGTCCGGCGTCGTGTACGTGCCGAACTGGAACCAGATGGGCACGTTCAGGAACTGGTGCAGCCCGATCACCAGCAACGCCCGGTTCGCGACCCCGAACACGCCCGCACCCCACGCGCCAAGACCCGTCATCCAGTCGCTGAAACTCTCCAGCGCCTCACCGATCGGCGGCCAGATCCACAGACACACCGCCGCGAACACGATCGCCGCGAACGCCATGATGATCGGCACCAGGCGCCGCCCGTTGAAGAAGCCCAGCCAGTCCACCAGCTTCGTCCGGTGGAACCGCTGCCAGAAGTACGCCGCCATGAGACCGATGACGATGCCGCCGAACACCCCCGGATTCTGGAAGTCGAACGCCGTCACCGTCCCGTCCGACAGCTGACAGCCGACGTTCGGCACCGCCTGAGAACCCTCCGGACAGTCCTTCGGGAACTGCCGCAGCACATTGAAGTAGACGAGGAACCCCGCCACCGCCGCCAGCGCCGTCGACCCGTCCGCCTTCTTCGCCATCCCGATGGCCACACCCACACAGAACAGCAGCGGCAGCCCCAGCGAACCGTCCAGCAGCGCCCCGCCCGCCCCCGCCATCACCTTCGAGACGTTCGTCCACCCCAGACCGTCGTCCCCGAACACGTCCGGCTGCCCCAGCCGGTTCAGGATGCCCGCCGCCGGCAGCACCGCGATCGGCAGCTGCAGACTCCGCCCCATCTTCTGCAGACCCTGGAACAACCGGTTCCAGCGCTCCCGCAGCGGGCTCACCCCGGCGTCGGCACCGGCGGGGCTCTCCGTACTCATCAAGTCCCCTTCGATGGACGGCCCTGAGGGTTTGGCGGCAGTCCCCCCGGTGGTGTAGACCAGTGAGGCAGGACGGTTCCGCTGTCGTGACGCCCATCATCGAGCGACCACGACATGACCGCTCGCAAAGATGGGCCAACTGTGGGTTACTGCGACAAAGCGGTTCGGATCAGGGAGAACGAACATGGCCACCAAGGCTGAGAAGATCGTTGCCGGGCTCGGCGGCATCGACAACATCGAAGAGGTCGAGGGCTGCATCACCCGCCTCCGCACCGAGGTCGTCGACCCCTCCAAGGTCGACGACGCCGCCCTCAAGGCCGCCGGCGCCCACGGCGTCGTCAAGATGGGCAGCGCCATCCAGGTCGTCATCGGCACCGACGCCGACCCCGTCGCCGCCGAGATCGAAGACATGATGTGAACCACCGCACCACCTGACCCACGCGCCGCGGCCCCACCGGCCGCCACCGCACCCGGGCCCTTCCCCCAGCACGGGGAAGGGCCCCACCGCGTCTACGGCTAGGCTCGACGCCATGTCTCGCATCGACGGCCGCACCCCCGAACAGCTCCGCCCCGTCACCATCGAACGCGGCTGGAGCAAACACGCCGAAGGCTCCGTCCTCGTCTCCTTCGGCGACACCAAGGTCCTCTGCACCGCCTCCGTCACCGAAGGCGTCCCCCGCTGGCGCAAGGGCAGCGGCGAGGGCTGGGTCACCGCCGAATACGCCATGCTCCCCCGCGCCACCAACACCCGCGGCGACCGCGAATCCGTCCGCGGCCGCATCGGCGGCCGCACCCACGAGATCAGCCGCCTCATCGGCCGCTCCCTGCGCGCCGTCATCGACTACAAGGCCCTCGGCGAGAACACCGTCGTCCTCGACTGCGACGTCCTCCAGGCCGACGGCGGCACCCGCACCGCCGCCATCACCGGCTCCTACGTCGCCCTCGCCGACGCCATCGGCTGGGCCCAGGGCAAGAAACTCGTCAAGCCCGGCCGCAAGCCCCTCACCGGCACCGTCGCCGCCGTCTCCGTCGGCATCGTCGCCGGCGTCCCCCTCCTCGACCTCTGCTACGAGGAGGACGTCCGCGCCGACACCGACATGAACGTCGTCTGCACCGGCGACGGCCGCTTCGTCGAGGTCCAGGGCACCGCCGAGGCCGAACCCTTCGCCCGCGACGAACTCAACGCCCTCCTCGACCTCGCCGTCACCGGATGCACCGAACTCGCCGCCGCCCAGCGCACCGCACTGGATACCCTCCTCGCAAAGTAAAAGGCACCCCAAGACCCGTGGTCGGCGCGAGCAACCGCGCCGACCGCCGCCGCGTCTGAGGGGATACGGGCGCGCGGGCACCCCCCGCGCGCCCCGCCGACACACCGGGCCCCACCGGCCCGACGAGGGAGGGAACGTTCCATGGCAGCGAGCCGCCGACGCCGCACCGCAGCCGTCGCCGCCACCCTGGCGGCCGTCGCGCTCACCACCGGACTCACCACCGGCTGCTCCGCCGTCGACAAGGCACTCGACTGCGTCCGCACCGCCGACGCCGTCGCCGAGAGCGTCACCGACATGCAGCAGGCCGTCGAGAACGCCTCCAACGACGTCACCCAGCTCGAGGAAGCCCTCGACTCCGTCGAGACCAACCTCGGCAACCTCCGCGACGAGACCGACAACGCCGACGTCGGCAAGGCCGTCGACGACCTCGAGAAGGCCGTCGCCAACGTCCGCACCTCCGTCGACAACGGCGACACCACCCCCGACCTCAGCCCCGTCACCGACGCGGCCGGCGAACTCACCAAGGTCTGCACCCCGTAACGACGGCCCCCGTCATGGGCCCAGGGATACTGGGCCCATGACCCGCCTGATCCTCGCCACCCGCAACGCCGGAAAGATCACCGAGCTCCGCTCGATCCTCGCCGACGCGGGCCTGCCCCACGAACTCGTCGGCGCCGACGCCTACCCCGACGTCCCCGACGTCAAGGAAACCGGCGTCACCTTCGCCGAGAACGCCCTCCTCAAGGCCCACGCCCTCGCCCGGGCCACCGGCCTGCCCGCCGTCGCCGACGACTCCGGCCTCTGCGTCGACGTCCTCGGCGGCGCCCCCGGCATCTTCTCCGCCCGCTGGGCCGGCCGCCACGGCGACGACAAGGCCAACCTCGACCTCCTCCTCGCCCAGCTCTCGGACATCGACGCCGCACACCGCGGCGCGTCCTTCGCCTGCGCCGCCGCCCTCGCCCTCCCCGACGGCACCGAACGCGTCGTCGAGGGCCGCCTCAACGGCACCCTCCGCCACACCCCCGCCGGCACGAACGGCTTCGGCTACGACCCGATCCTCCAGCCGGAGGGAGAGACCCGCACGTGCGCGGAGCTGACCCCGGCAGAGAAGAACGCGATCAGCCACCGGGGGAAGGCGTTCCGGGCGCTGGTGCCGGTGGTGCGGGAGCTGTTGGGCTGACGACACGGAAGAGGCTCGACACCATCGCGGTGTCGAGCCTCTTCTCCCTGTGGGCCCGGTGGGACTCGAACCCACGACACACCGGACCTAAACCGGCGCCCTCTTGCCAGCTGGGGTACGGGCCCGCAGCGGTGCTTACTCTACTGGGCGTCGCCCCGGGTCCGTCGGCCTCCTCGGGACCACGTGGCGGTGATCGCGTGGCAGTTGGGACAGAGCAGGCGCAGGTTCTCGCGCCGGTCGTCGGTCCAGTCCCCGTTGATGTGATCGATCTCCAGGGTCATCGGCATGCCGCGCCACTGGGAAGCGGTGCCGCACATGGCACACCGCTCCGGCACACCGATCTCTCGGAGTGCGCGACGCAGTAGCGGCGCCTTCGTGCGTTGCTGACCGCTGTGACGGACGAGGATGTCATCGGCGCTCTTGCGTGGGTTCGGGCCGGGTTTCCCCCGCTGATGCGCCTGCCCCAGGAAGTGCGCGGTCGGCAGCTGATGTTCGGCGATCCACAGGCGCAGCATCGCTCTTTGCCCACCGTTGTCAGGCCGGCCGAGCTTGCGCAGGGCTCCCGCCAGGGACGTCGACCCGGCGACAGCCGTACGCAGTTCCTCGGCCGTGGGGCGCGGCGTACTGCGGCGGCTCACGCTGTGCGCTTCCTGGCTCGACCACGGTAGGTATCGGTGGTGGAGTGACAGTTGGGGCAGAGAATGCGCAGGTTCTCGATCCGGTTGTTCCGCCAGTCCCCGTCGATGTGATCGACCTCCAACGACAGCGGCTTGCCGCGCCACACCGCTTCGACCCCGCACAGGGCACACCGCTCCTCCACGCCCATCTCACGCATGGCCCGCTTGAGGCGGCTGCCCGGCACCCGCCTGGCGTGCGCCGGTTCCTGCGCCACGAGGATCTCCTCGGCCGTTTGGCGGCGCTGGTTGTACCGCTGCCGTTCCGTGCGGACTACAGGCGTGAAGTGCGAGGTGTCGAGTCCGTACGCCTTGATGCGGCGGGAGATGTGCGTGTGATGTCCGCCGACCGGGTCCAGTCCCAGGCGCCGGAGGACGTCATTGACGCTGGACGACCGGGCGACCACCGGCTCGAGGATCTGCCGTGTCCACTTGATCCCCTCACGCTCGAAGTGCGAGACGTCGACCCCGAGCTTCTTCATGCGCTCGTGGACGTACCGACGCTTCCACCCCGTCGGCTCCACCCCGAGTCTCCGACACGCTTCGGACAGCGTCCGGGACTCCCTGGCTGCTTCCTCCAGCCGCTCCCGGGTGTACTTACCGACCCCCATCGAACCCCCTCCGTATCTCCGTCCACGTGTTCGTGGGCTCGTACGGAGCAACGATCCGGATATCGGACGGTCACGTACGGAAAGCGGAACGGCCTGCACCGGTGTGGCGGTGCAGGCCGTTCCCGAGGGGCCGCAGGGTCAGATGCCCAAGTCCTTGATGATCTTGGCCACGTGGCCCGTCGCGCGGACGTTGTAGAGGGCGTGTGCGACCTTGCCCTCCTCGTCGACGACGATCGTGGAGCGGATGACGCCCATGTAGGTCTTGCCGTAGTTCTTCTTCTCGCCGAACGCGCCGTACGCGTCCAGGACCTTCTTGTCCGGGTCGGCGAGCAGGGTGACCTTCAGGTTCTCCTTCTCGCGGAACTTCGCGAGCTTCTCCGGGGCGTCCGGGGAGATGCCGATCACGTCGTACCCGGCCCCGGCCAGCAGGTCGAGGTTGTCGGTGAAGTCGCACGCCTGCTTGGTGCAGCCGGGCGTCAGCGCCGCCGGGTAGAAGTAGACGATGACCTTGCGGCCCTTGTGGTCGGCCAGCGACACCTCGTTGCCGTCGGCGTCGGGCAGGGTGAAGGCGGGGGCCTCGTCCCCGGGCGTCAGGCGTGCGCTCATCGGTCTCGTCTCCTCGTACGTGCACTGCGTGGATCGGGTGCCGGGATCGAGGGTAACCGGGGGTCCTGACAGTGCGGCGCGGCCTGAAGCTGACAGACTGTCCGGCACAGGCAACACAGCGGATCGTGGAGGCGACACGGTGGCGGACACGGCGGACACCAGGACCCCGGCGCAGATCGAGGCGGACATCGCGCGTCGCCGTGCGGTGCTGGCGGAGACCCTGGACGAGATCGGGGTGCGGGTGCACCCGAAGACGATCGTGGGTGACGCGAAGGCCAGGGTCGTGTCGAACGTGGACCACACGCTGGGGCGCGCCTATGTGGGCGTGAACCGTGCGGTGAGTGAGGTGAAGGCGCAGTTCGTGGACGAGACGGGCTCGCCGCGGCTGGAGCGGGTGGTCCCGGTGGGGCTGCTGGTGGTGGGTGTCGTGGGGCTGCTGGCCCTGGGCAGCCGCAGGCGGCGGCGCTGAGGTGCCGGCGGACGGGTCCCCCTCCCGCGTGCGTCCGTCGTCGAGGCAGGTAGGTTTCAGGCTGTGAGCGCCAACAGAAACGACAGTTCCCCGCACGACAAGCTGCCGATCCGGATGCTGCACGACCGTGTGCTCGTGCGGCAGGAGACCGGTGAGGGTGAGCGGCGTTCGGGGGGCGGCATTCTGATTCCCGCGACGGCGGCGGTGGGCCGCCGGCTGGCCTGGGCCGAGGTGGTCGCGGTGGGACAGAACGTGCGGACGGTGGAGCCGGGTGACCGGGTGTTGTTCGACCCGGAGGACCGTGCGGAGGTCGAGGTGCGCGGGACGGCGTACGTGCTGATGCGGGAGCGCGATCTGCACGCGGTGGCCGCGGACCGTTTCGAGGGGTCCGAGGACTCGACCGGCCTGTACCTGTAGTTCCTGAACCGTCGACCGATGGGGCCGGTGACAGCCGTCACCGGCCCTTTTCGTGTGGTCGGTTACCGTGGGAGGTCCCGTACGGCGTCCTGTGTGGCGTGACCGTGCGGGCCCCGACGAGACGCGCCGTACCGGGGTGAAGGCAAAGACGACGCACCCCCGTTTCGCTGTCGTGTCCCGGAGGTGCCTGTCATGGCCTGGGTTCTGCTGGTGGTCGCCGGTCTGCTGGAGGTCGGCTGGTCGGTCGGCATGAAGTACACGGACGGTTTCACCCGTCTGTGGCCGAGTGTGCTGACGGGCGCCGGCATCGTGACGAGCATGCTGCTGCTGTCGTACGCGGCGCGGACGCTGCCGATCGGGACGGCGTACGGCGTGTGGGTGGGGATCGGTGCGGCCGGGGCGGCGGTGCTGGGCATGGTGGTGCTGGGGGAGCCGGTGACCGCCGCCCGGATCTTCTTCATCTGTCTGCTGCTGGTGGCCGTGGTGGGTCTGAAGGCGACCTCGGGCCACTAGCGGCGGCTAGTTCCAGCGGCGTCCGTCGAGGGCGCCGCTGAGTCCGCCGGGGCCGGGGAGTTCGTCGCGGTTGGAGCCGCCGTCGTCGGTGCTGCCGCCGCCGGTGGTGTCCCCGCTGCCGCCCGTGCCGCCGCCGTCGCCGGTGTCGCCGCTCTGGCCGCCGGTGGGTGAGCCGGTGGAGGTGCCGCCGGTGGAGTTCTGCCCTTCGCTCTCCGTGCCCTCTCCGTCGCCGGTGCCGCTGCCGCCGTCCTCGGGGGTGCCGCTGTCGGTGTCCTCGTCGTCGGGGGCGCCGGTGGCGGGGGAGGAGGGGTCGCCGGAGGAGGACGGTCCGCCGCTGGAGTCGGGGGCGGGGGGCTGGCTCTCGTCGGCGCCGGGCTGGAGCCGCAGGGTGAAGCTGCCGACGGGTTCGCCCTCGAGGGCGTCGCGGGTGTACTGGCCCCAGATCTCGGCGGGGGCGCCGCCTCCGTTGACGCGGGGCAGGCCCATGGCGCCGTAGAGGGACTTGTGGCCGGCGGTGACGGGGTCCTGGCCCATGACGGCGACGACGGTGGCGAGGTCGGGGGTGTAGCCGGCGAACCAGGCGGCGGTGTCCTCCTCGGCGGTGCCGGTTTTGCCTGCGGCGGGCCGTCCGCCGGTCTGGGCGGCGGTGGCGGTGCCCTTCTCGACGACGCCCTTGAGGACGGAGGTGGTGGTGTCGGCGGCCTCGCGGCTGACGGCCTGCCGGGTGCGCCGTTCGGGGAGGGCGATGTCGCGGCCGTTCTGGGTGATCTTCTCGACGAGCGTGTACGGGGTGTGCTTGCCGTGGTTGGCGAGGGTCGCGTACGCCTGTGCCATGTCGAGGACGCTGGCGTTGGCGACGCCGAGGGCGATGGAGGGCCCGGGTTCGTCGAGGTCGGGGGTGTCGGGGGAGATGCCGAGGTCGACGGCGGTCTGCCGGACCTTCTCGGGGCCGACGTCGACGGCCATCTGGGCGTAGACGGCGTTGACGGACTTGTCGGTGGCCTCGCTGACGGTGATGTCGCCGTAGTCCTCGTGGTCCTCGTTCTCGGGCGCGTAGCGGGGTCCTGCCCAGCCCTGGACGGGGCGTTCGCTGGTGCCGTCGTAGCGGGTCTGGGGGGTGATGCGGCGGCCGTCCTGGGTGCGGGAGCCGTTCTCGACGGCGGCGGTGAAGACGAAGGGCTTGAAGGAGGAGCCGACCTGGAAGTCCCGGCGGGTGGCGTTGGGGGTGTACTGCTTGACGTAGTCGATGCCGTTGTACATCGCCACGACCTTGCCGGTCTTGGGTTCGACGGAGGCGCCGCCGGCGCGGACGTAGGTGTCGACCTTGCGGTTCTTCTGGTCGAGGCGGTCCATGAGGTTGTCGTTGACGGCCTCGACGAAGGCGTCCTGCTTGCTCTTCTGCAGGGTGGTGGTGATGCGGTAGCCGCCGGCGTCGAGGGCGGACTCGTCGACGATCTTGTTGTCGGCGAGGTGCTGCTTGACGACGTTGACGATGTAGCCGCGCTGCCCGGACATGCCGGTGGAGTGGGTGGTCCGCTTAGGCACGGGGAAGGTGAGGCGGGCGCGTTCGGCGGGGTCGAGCCAGCCTTCGTCGACCATGCCGTCGAGGACGTAGTTCCAGCGCTTCTCGACGAAGGCGCGGTTCTCGGGGTGCGCGATCACGTCGTACTGGCTGGGGGCGTTGACGAGGGCGGCGAGGTAGGCGGCGCGTCCGGCGTCGAGTTCGGAGGCGTCCATGTCGTAGTAGGCGTGGGCGGCGGCCTGGATGCCGTAGGCGCCGCGGCCGAAGAAGCTGGTGTTGAGGTAGCCCTCGAGGATCTCGTCCTTGGACTGGTTGCGGTCCAGCTTGATGGCGATGAAGAACTCCTTCACCTTGCGGGTGACGGTCTGCTCCTGGCGCAGGTAGTAGTTCTTCACGTACTGCTGGGTGATGGTGGAGCCGGACTGCTTGCCCTTGCCGGTGACGGTGTTCCAGGCGCCGCGGACCATGGCCTGGGGGTCGACGGCGGACTCGGTGTAGAAGTCGCGGTCCTCGGCGGCGAGGACGGCGTGCTGGGCGTCCTTCGAGATCTGGGAGAGGGTGACGTTCTCCCGGTTGACCTCGCCGTCGCGGGCGATGACGGAGCCGTCGGCGTAGAGGTAGACGTTGGCCTGCTGGGTGGCGAGGGCGTTGGCGGCGGGGATCTGGACGAGGGCGTAGCCGAGGAGGAAGCCGCCGACGACGAGCAGCGCGGTGACGAGGAACGCGCCGAGGACCATGCGCCAGGTGGGGACGGCGCGGCGCCAGCCGGTGCGGCGGGCCTTGAGGGCGGCGCGGCGTTCCCGGCGGGCGGCCTTCTTGTCGTCGGCGGTCTTGTCCTTGGCGGCGCCCGGCTTCCCGTCGGAGGCGGCGTCGGACTCCTGGTCCGAGACGGCGGCGGCCCCGCTGTTCTGGCCGGATTCATCCGATCGTGTGGCGTCGGCGTCGTCCGTCCGGGTGTCGTCCCGGGCGTCGTCGGGCGCGTCGGCCGCCTGAGGCTCGTGCGATGCCCAGCCCGGGCGGGGCTTCTTCGGCTGCGGCTCGTCGCTCATGTCGTGCACGGACTCCTGATTCGCCTCGTTCGTTCCCGTACGCCTCATGTGTGTGCGTACGCCTCGTGCGTGCCTCTTATTGAAGACTGTCGCACCCGTCGCCGCCTTCGCCGGGCGGCGACGCGCGTCGTGCGTCCCGCGCCGTGTCGCCCGTTCGGCCGCGCCGGCTGTTCACCTGACCGGAGGACGGGCCGGAAAACCCGTGGCGGCGCGATCTCTGCCCGGACTAGGCTCCTGCGCTTCGGTGTCCAGGGCGGAAGGGGTGGAGAGGGGTGGGTTCGGCACGGTTGTACCTGGCCGTGGCGGCCCGGGGATTCCGGCGGTACGCGTCGTACCGGGCGGCGACCGCGGCCGGGGTGTTCACCAACACGGTGTTCGGGCTGATCCTCGTCTACACGTATCTGGCGCTGTGGGACGAGCGTCCGGACCTCGGCGGCTACGACCAGGCGCAGGCGGTGACGTACGTGTGGCTGGGTCAGTGCCTGTTCGCCGCGCTGGCGCTGCAGGGCGGGGGCGTCGAGACGGAGCTGATGGAGCGCATCCGCACCGGTGAGATCGCGGTGGACCTGTACCGTCCGGCGGATCTGCAGCTGTGGTGGCTGGCGGGCGACCTGGGCCGGGCGGCGTTCCAGCTGCTGGGGCGCGGGGTGGTGCCGTTCCTGGTGGGCGGGCTGTTCTTCCCGACGGCGCTGCCGACGCGGTTCGACACGTGGGTGTGGTTCGCGGTGGCGCTGCTGCTGGCGGCGCTGGTGAGCTTCGGGATCCGCTATCTGGTGGCGCTGAGCGTGTTCTGGCTGCTGGACGGCACGGGCGTCAGCCAGGTGATGATGATCCTCGGGGTGTTCTTCTCGGGCATGGTGCTGCCGCTGAACGTGTTCCCGGGCGGGTTCGGCGAGGTGGCGCGCGCGCTGCCGTGGGCGGCGCAGCTGCAGGTCCCCGCGGACGTGCTGATGGGGGAGACGGCGGTGGCGGGGGCGTTCGCCTTCCAGGCGATGTGGGCGGTGCTGCTGCTCGTGGCGGGCCGGCTCGTGCAGTCGGCGGCCACGCGCCGGGTGGTGGTGCAGGGTGGCTGAGCGGAGCGCGGTGCTGGAGGGGCTGCGGGCGTACCGGATGATCGCCGGGATGTGGGTGCGGTCCGGGATGACCTACCGGGTGTCGTTCGTGGTCACGCTGTTCGGCAACCTGGTGATGACCGGGCTGGACTTCGTGGGGATCCTGCTGATGTTCTCGCAGGTCGACGAGTTGGCCGGCTGGTCGTTGCCGGAGGTGGCGTTCCTGTACGCGGCGTCGGTGACGTCGTTCGGGCTGGCGCATCTCGCGTCCGGGTCGATGCAGCAGCTCGGTTCGCGGATCAGGGACGGCTCCTTCGACGTGCTGCTGGTGCGGCCGGTGCCGGTGCTCGCGCAGGTCGGCGGGGACCGTTTCTCGCTGCGGCGTCTGGGGCGGCTCGCGCAGGGCGGGGCGGTGCTGGGCTGGGCGCTGGTGGCGGCGGACATCGACTGGACGGTGTCGAAGGTGCTGCTGGTGCCGCTGATGGTGGTGTCCGGCGCGGCGATCTTCGTGGCGGTGTTCGTGGCGGGCGCGGCGTTCCAGATCTACGCGCAGGACGCGGCGGAGGTGCAGAACGCGTTCACGTACGGCGGGACGACGATGCTGCAGTACCCGCCGGCGGTGTTCGGGAAGGACCTGGTGCGCGGGGTGACGTTCGTGCTGCCGCTGGCCTTCGTCAACTGGGTGCCCGCCGCGCACGTCCTGGGGCGCCCGTACCCGCTGGCGCTGCCGGGGTGGGTGGCGTTCGCGTCGCCGCTGGTGGCGGCGGGGTGCTGCGCGCTGGCGGGGCTGGCGTGGCGGACGGGACTCAGGTCGTACAGGAGCGTGGGGAGTTGAGCGGGCGGATGGGCACGACAGAGGGGTCCGAAGGCGCGTTCATCGAGGTGGACGGGGTCGAGAAGGTCTTCGACGTGCGCCGGCGCAAGGGGCTGTTGCGGCGCGAGCGGCACCAGGTGAGGGCGGTGGACTCGATCTCCTTCACGGTGGCGCGCGGTGAGATGGTCGGCTACATCGGGCCGAACGGCGCGGGGAAGTCGACGACGATCAAGATGCTGACGGGCATCCTCACGCCGAGCGGCGGCCGGCTGCGGGTCGCGGGTATCGACCCGTCGCGGGAGCGGACCCGGCTGGCGCACCGCATAGGTGTGGTGTTCGGGCAGCGCACCACCCTGTGGTGGGACCTTCCGCTGATCGACTCGTACAAGCTGATGCACCGCATGTACCGCATTCCCGACGCCCGCTACCGGGAGAACCTCGCGCGGCTGGTCGAACTGCTCGACCTGGGCGACCTGCTGGAGGTGCCGGTGCGGCAGCTGTCGCTGGGGCAGCGGATGCGCGGGGACATCGCGGCGGCGCTGCTGCACGACCCGGAGGTGCTGTACCTGGACGAGCCGACGATCGGCCTGGACGTCGTCTCGAAGACCCGGGTGCGGGAGTTCCTGCGGCAGGTGAACGCCGAGCGCGCCACGACGGTGCTGCTGACCACGCACGACCTGCAGGACATCGAGCAGGTCTGCTCCCGCGTGATGGTCATCGACCACGGCCGGCTGGTGTACGACGGGGCGCTCGCCGGGCTGCACGAGGTGGGGGAGGGCGAGCGGACGCTGGTGGTGGACCTGGAGCGGGAGTTTCCGCCGGTGGAGGTGCCGGCTCCCGCCCGGGTGGTGCGGGTGGACGGGCCCCGGCAGTGGGTGGCGTTCCCCGCGTCGGAGCCGGCGGCCGGGCTGGTCGCGCGGATCGCCGAGCGCTACCCGCTGGTGGACCTGTCGGTGCGGGAGCCCGACATCGAGGCGGTCATCGCGCAGATGTACGCGGAGCGGGCCGGGCGGGCGCCGACGCAGTCCTCGTAGCCCTGTGACGGGGACAACTCGTAGGCTGCTGGGTATGACCGACGACGCACCCGCACCGGACCTCCGCGCCTCCGACGCCGACCGTGAACGGGTCGCCGAAGTCCTCCGGGACGCCCTCGCCGAGGGCCGTCTGGACATGGAGGAGTTCCAGGAGCGGCTGGACGCCACCTACCAGGCGCGCACCTACGGGGAACTGGCCCCCCTCACCCGTGACCTGCCCGGGTCGGGCACGGCGGTGGCGCCCGCCGTCTCGCTGACGAAGGACCCGGCGGCGGGCGGGGGTTGGGCGGACCGCATCGTCGGCGGGGACGAGTCGGGGCTGTCGACCTGGGCGGTCGCCGTGATGGGCGGCTTCGAGCGCAAGGGGCGGTGGACGGCGCCCCGGCGCTTCAACTGCTTCGCCCTCTGGGGCGGCGGCACCATCGACCTGCGCGACGCGAACTTCGCGGACCGCGAGATCGTCATCAACGCCGTCGCGATCATGGGCGGGATCGACGTGACCGTGCCGCCCGGCGTGGAGGTGGTGGTGCGCGGCGTCGGCATCATGGGCGGCTTCGACCACCGCGAGGAGGGCGTGCCGGCCGAGCCGGGCGCGCCGCGCGTGATCATCACCGGGCTCGCCTTCTGGGGCGGGGTCGGCGTGCAGCGCAAGCTGCCCCGCGCGGAGCGGCAGCGGCTGCGGGAGGAGCGGCGCCTGGAGAAGCAGGCGCTCAAGGAGGAGCGGCGGCGGGAGCATCTGCAGCGCGCGGAGCGGCAGCGGCAGGAACACCTGGACAGCGCCGAGCGGCACCGCCGCGAGCTGGAGCAGTCACGGCGCCTCCACGACCCGCTGAACCTGCACGGCACGCGGGAGGAGCGGGAGCGGCGGCCGGAGGACCGCTGACCGCGTTCACCGGCCCCGACGACCGCTGCCCGCGCGCACCGGTTCGGACGTCCGGTGTCCGTGCCTGCGGGTCCCGGCGGCCGTTGTGCGCACCGGCTGCGGGGGCCGCTGATCGTGCGCATCGGTCCGGGCGACCGCTGACCGTGTGTGCGGCTCCGGCGGCCGCTGTTCGTGCCCGCCGGTCCCGCCGGCCGATGACCGCGCGCGTCGGCTGCGGGGGCCGTTGTGCGTGTGCACCGGACTCGGCGGCCGTTGAGCGGTGCGCGGCTCCGGCGACCGCCGACAGCGAGCGGTCCGGGCGGCCGTTGGCCGTGTGCACCGGGCCCGGCGACCGATGACCGTGCGCACCTGCTCCGGGGGCCGCTGATCGTGCGCATCGGTCCGGGCGACCGCTGACCGTGTGTGCGGCTCCGGCGGCCGCTGTTCGCGCCCGCCGGTCCCGCCGGCCGATGACCGCGCGCGTCGGCTGCGGGGGCCGGTGTGCGTGTGCACCGGACTCGGCGGCCGTTGAGCGGTGCGCGGCTCCGGCGACCGCCGACGGCGAGCGGTCCGGGCGGCCGTTGGCCGTGTGCACCGGGCCCGGCGACCGATGACCGTGCGCACCTGCTCCGGGGGCTGCTGATCGTGCGCATCGGTCCGGGCGACCGCTGACCGTGTGCGCGGCTCCGGCGGCCGCCGACCCTGCGCGGCGCGGAAGGCCGCTGTCCGTGCCCGCCGGGCCCGGCGGCCGCTGTCCGCGCTCGCCGGCCCGGCGCCCCTCACAGCCGGGCTGGTGCCCCGCCCTTCAGCGTCTTCAGTTCGAACGTCTCCGCCATGCGCGCGTAGCCCTCGTCGCTGGGGTGCAGTCCGTCCCCGGAGTCGTGGCCGGCGCGGAGGCGGCGGGGGTCGTACGCGTCCCGCACCGCCTCGTCGAAGTCCACGACCTCGTCGAACACCCCGCCGTCGCGGATCTCCGCGTTGACCTCCTGCCGCACGTCCTCGCCGTACGGGGTCCAGCCGCGGTGCCCGCGGTACGGCATGAGCGTCGCCCCGACGACCTTGATCCCCCGCGCGTGCGCCCGCGCGGTGAGAGCCGTCAGCCCGGCCGCGATCCGATCCGGGTCGGCGGTGTCGGGCGCGCGGAGGATGTCGTTGATGCCGAGCACGACGACCACGACCCGGACGTTCGCGCGGCCCAGCACGTCCCGGTCGAAGCGGCGCAGTGCGCTCGGGTTGCGCGGGGGGCGGCCGGGCCCGTCGGCGAGGACGCGGTTCCCGCTGAGCCCGGCGTTGACGACGCTGTAGCCGGGGAGGTCCCGGCCCGACGCGAGGGCCGCGCGCAGCCGTCCGGCCAGCACGTCGGGCCAGCGGGCGTCCGCGCCGGTCGTGGAGGAGATGCCGTCGGTGAGGGAGTCGCCGAGGACGACGACCGTGCCCTCGGAGTCGTCGGCGAGCACGTCCAGCGCGGTGACGTACCGCCAGACGGTGCTCTGCCCGTTGTACGCGGCCCCGGTGGTGTCGCGGGTGTGCTCGCCCTCGGCGACCCAGGAGATCTGCCGGGCGTGCTTGTGGTACGTCACCGGACCCGAGGGGACGGGGGAGTACGTGCTGATCAGCACGTGCGCGTCGCGCGGGACCGGCACGCGGACGGCGTCGCTGACGACCTGTCCGCCCGCCGGGACGACGACCGACGGGTTCCCGGCGAAGGTGAGGGGCCGCATGGTGCCGGGGAGCGCGGCGGCGGTGTCCGGGCCGGCGGAGACGGCGATCGACGCGTGCGTGAGGGTGAGCGGGGCGCGGCCGTAGAGGTTGGACAGGGTGACGCGGGCGCGGGTGCCGCCCGCGGTGGTGTGGACGACGTTCCGCACGGACCGGCCGGCGAGCCCCGCGGTCTCCGTGCCGGGTTCGCCGCCGCCGGGCGCGGTCGCCCAGGCGGTGACCCAGGTCCCGGCGGAGGCGGGCGCGACGGGGTTCCCGGCCCCGCCGCCGTCGCGGGCCGGGGTGTCCCGCCCGCGCAGGCCGTCGGCGGACACCCCGACGAAGATCACGGCGGACACGGCGAGCACGGCCGCGAGCATCGCGGCCAGCAACGCCGCGTACCGTCCGGGCCGCCCCTGCGGGGCGGGTGGCTGCGGCGCGCGCGGCGGCGCCGCCGTGTCCCCGTCACGGGTCATGCTGTTCTGTTCTCCTCGGGAAGAGGGAGCCGCTCGCGGCTCCGTCCGTCGCACCATGGTGGGTCAGGGCGGGGGAGGCAGGGTGCGGGACGCGACCGAAGATCGTCCGGGCGGACCCGGACGGACCCTGGACGGCTCGGACGTGCCCCGGATGCACCAGGGCCCGGCCCGGACCGCGGCAGGACCGGCCCCCGGCTGACCCCAGGCGCGCCTTCGGGTGGTCGGCCCGCGCGGCCCGGGGTGTCCGGGGCGGCCCGGGGTACCCCTCGGTGACGTCCCTGGACAATCCCCCCACGGACAGACGCCGGGAACTCCTGTTCCGTTCCAGGAGTCGGTCAGGAAGGGACAATGTGTGAGAGATCACCGAGCGGGTGGAGCGGATGGAACGGACTGAGACGGCAGACACCGAGGACCGGGACGCCGCCGAGCAGCATGCCCGCGCCGGCGCCGCCACGAACCGGGCGATGACGACGTTCAGCCCCGCGGACGAGGAGAAGCAGCGCGGCGTGCGCCGCATGAAGCTCACCGCGACGGGCCTGCTGCTGTTCGTCGCCCTCGTCTACGTCCTCGCCAAGTGGGCCTCCCACCAGGGCGCCGGCGCCTGGGCGGGGTACGTGGCCGCGGCGGCCGAGGCGGGCATGGTGGGCGCGCTGGCCGACTGGTTCGCCGTCACCGCGCTGTTCCGGCACCCGCTGGGCCTGCCCATCCCGCACACGGCGATCATCCCGACCAAGAAGGACCAGCTCGGCACCGCCCTCGGCGACTTCGTCGGGGAGAACTTCCTCTCCGAGGACGTCGTCCGCAGGCGTCTGCGTGCCGTCGGTATCGGCAGCAGGCTCGGCGCCTGGCTCTCCGTCCCCGAGCACGCCGACCGGGTCACCGCCGAGGCGTCGGCGGCCCTGCGCGGCGCGCTGACGGTGCTGCGCGACTCCGACGTGCAGGCGGTCGTCGGCGAGGCGATCACCCGCCGGGCGAACGCCCAGGAGGTCGCGCCCGGCATGGGCAAGATGCTGGAGCGGATCGTCGCCGACGGCGCCCACAAACGCGCGGTGGACGTCGTCGTCACCCGCGCCCACGACTGGCTCGTGCTGCACAGCGACGCCGTGATGGACGCGGTGCACGGCGGCGCACCCGGCTGGACGCCCAAGTTCGTGGACCGCAAGGTCGGCGAGCGCGTCTACAAGGAGCTGCTGCGCTTCGTCACCGAGATGCGGGACATGCCGAGCCACCCGGCGCGCGGCGCCCTGGACCGCTTCCTCACCGACTTCGCGACCGACCTCCAGGCCGACACCGACACCCGCGCCCGCGTGGAGCGGCTCAAGGGCGACATCCTGGGCCGCAGCGAGGTGCAGGACCTGATCGCGTCCGCCTGGACGGCCGTGCGGGGCATGATCGTCTCGGCGGCGGAGGACGAGCGCAGCGAGCTGCGGCTGCGGCTGCGGGCGTCGCTGCTGTCGCTGGGCGCCCGGATGTCGCTCGACCCGAAGCTCCAGGGCAAGGTCGACACCTGGCTGGAGAGCGCCGCGGTGTACGTGGTGACCACCTACCGCAAGGAGATCACCTCCCTGATCACGGACACGGTGGCGAGCTGGGACGCGGAGCACACGACGAAGAAGATCGAGGCCAACATCGGCCGTGACCTGCAGTTCATCCGCATCAACGGCACGGTGGTCGGCTCGCTCGCGGGCCTGCTGATCTACACGGTGTCGCGGGCGCTGGGGGCGTAGCGCGGCCGCCCGGACCGCGGGGGCCGCACCCGCCGGGGACGGCCCGGGGCGTGAAACCGGCCGGCGCGGGGCACACGAGGTTCACTTCGTCGAGGAGGGAGCCCATGGCCACCGCGCAGTCCGGGACCGGACGCACCGTCACCACCAGAATCCCCGCCCGCCTGGACCGCCTGCCGTGGTCCCGCTGGCACTGGTCCGTCGTCATCGGCCTCGGCACCGTATGGATCCTCGACGGGATGGAAGTCACCGTCGTCGGCAACATCGCGGCCCGCCTGTCGGAGCCCGGCAGCGGACTGCCCATCACCTCCGGCGAGGTCACCGGCATCTCCGCCGCCCTCTACGTCACGGGCGCCTGCCTGGGCGCCCTGTTCTGGGGGCGGCTCACCGACATCTACGGCCGCAAGAAGCTGTTCCTGATCACCCTGGCCGTCTACCTGGGCGCGACGGCCCTGACCGCGGTGTCCTTCGACACCTGGTGGTTCTTCCTCTTCCGCTTCCTCACCGGCTTCGGCATCGGCGGCGAGTACGCGGCCATCAACTCCGCGATCGACGAGCTGATCCCGGCGCACTACCGGGGCCGCGTCGACCTGCTGATCAACGGCAGCTACTGGCTCGGCGCGGTGGCCGGCGCGCTGCTGTCGATCGTCGCCCTGAACACCTCGATCTTCCCGGCGGACGTCGGATGGCGTCTCACCTTCGCCCTCGGCGCGGTCCTCTCCCTGGTCATCCTGCTCGTACGGCGGCACGTCCCGGAGAGTCCGCGGTGGCTGCTGATCCACGGCCGGGACGAGGAGGCCGAGCGGATCGTCTCCGGCATCGAGGAACGCGTCACGGCCGACGGCGGCAAGGAGCTGCCGCCCGTCGAGGACGAGATGACGATCCACCAGCGCAGCCGCACCACGTTCACCGAGATCGCCCGGACCGTCTTCGGCCGCTACCGCAGGCGCTCCACCCTCGGCTTCGCCCTGTTCATCGGGCAGGCGTTCCTCTACAACGCGATCACCTTCGGCTTCGGCGCGATCCTCACGCAGTTCTTCGACGTCCCGTCGGGGAACACCGGCTACTACTTCGCGGTCATCGCGGCCGGCAACTTCCTGGGCCCGCTGCTGCTGGGCAAGCTGTTCGACACGGTCGGCCGCCGCGTCATGATCTCCGGCACGTACGTGCTGTCGGGCGCGCTGCTGTTCGGCACGGCGTGGCTGTTCGACCGCGGGTCGCTCACCGCGGCGACGATGACCGCGTGCTGGTGCGTGGTGCTGTTCTTCGCCTCCGCCGGCGCGTCCAGCGCCTACCTGACGGTCTCCGAGATCTTCCCGATGGAGACCCGGGCCATGTCCATCGCCTTCTTCTACGCGATCGGCACCGCCGCCGGCGGCATCAGCGGCCCGCTGCTCTTCGCCGAGCTGACGAACACCGGCAAGGTCGGCGACACGGTGCTCGCGTTCCAGATCGGCGCGGGCCTGATGGTCGCGGCGGGCATCGTCGCGGCGATCCTCGCGGTGAACGCGGAGCGGCGGTCCCTGGAGGACATCGCGACGCCGCTGTCGGCGGCCGAACCCCAGCAGGCGGCGGCCCGTCCCTGACAGACGGGCCCGCGACCGCGCGGCCGGTGACCTTGTGCCCGGCGGCGGACCGGTGGGGCACTCAGTCCCGCCGGTCGGCCACCGCCCACGACGCGAGGGCGACCGCGCCGGCCACCGAGAACACGGCCGGCCAGGCGCCGACCTTCTTCGCCAGCGGGTGCGACCCGGCGAAGGCGGCCACGTACGCCGCCGACAGCACACCGGCCGCCGTACCCCCGGCCCGCTCGCGCCACTGCTGGGCGGCGGCGACCCCGGCGGCGGCGAGCACGACCCCGCCGAGCTGCCGCTTCCGGGTCCAGCGGGCCACGCCGTACCCGCCGACGAGCCCGCTCGCGGCCACCACCGAACTGGGAACCTTCGCCATGCCTGCTGCCTCCTGCCACTGCGCCCCGCGCGGGGCGCGGGAAACCACGGACCTCCGAGGCTAACGCGCCCGGCGGCGCCCCCTCTCACCAGCCCCGGAGCAGTCGTCGAGGCGAAGCTGAGTCAGGGCTTGTCAACTTTCCTCTTCATGGGCTATATAAGGAATTGATCCGTAGGGCATCGCACAAGCGACTTGACGGAGAGGAGTGGACTGTGATGCTCATGCGTACCGACCCGTTCCGCGAATTCGACCGTCTCGCGCAGCAGGTCTTCGGCCCGGGCACCAGCACGTCGGCGATGCCGATGGACGCCTACCGGGCGGGGGACGACTTCATCGTCCACTTCGACATCCCCGGCATCGACCCGGAGTCCATCGAGCTCGACGTCGAGCGCAACGTCCTGAACGTCCGTGCCGAGCGCCGCTCGCCGGCCCCCGAGGACGCGGACGTGGTGGTCTCCGAGCGTCCGACCGGACACTTCAGCCGGCAGCTGTTCCTCGGCGAGACGCTGGACACCGAGCGCATCGACGCCTCGTACGACGCGGGTGTCCTGACCCTGCGCATCCCGGTGGCCGAGGCGGCCAAGCCGCGCCGCATCCAGATCGCGGGCGGCGACCGCAAGCAGATCACCGGCTGACCGGGCCGACCCCTTCCGCGCGTCCCGCGGGCCTCGCGCCCGCGGGACGCGGCCACGCGCCGGACGCCCGGGGGCGGGCGACGGCGCGAACGGGCCGGGGGCCCGGGACCAACGGGCCGACCGGCCCACGCAGAACCGCATACCGGAGAAGGAGAGGAGCTTCGGATGACCACGCTGACGCCGCAGAAGCCCGCCGTCCCGCAGCCGGGAGGTGACATCACCCCGGCGCCCGGGCCGCGCCCGGCCCAGGACCCCGCCTGGCGTGAACTCGTCGACGCCGTGCGGGAGGCCGGGCAGTACCCGACGCGGTCGGAGGCGGAGAGCGTCACCCGTATCGTCCTGTCCGCCCTCGGCGGCCACGTCGTCGGGGACGAGCGCGTCGACCTGGCCCGCGCCCTGCCCGAGGAGGCCGCGCGGGTGGTCGCCTCCCAGATCCCGGCGACGCGCCGGCTGACGGCGGCCGAGTTCGTCGACTCGGTGGCCGCCCGGATCGAGGGCGCGACCCCGGCGACGGCCCGCTGGGACGTCAGCTCCGTGCTCAGCGTGCTGCCGCCGCTGGTCGGCGACGAGCTGGTGACGCGCATCCTGGACCAGCTCCCACCCGGCTACGCCCTCCTGTTCGGGCGGGCCGAGCTGACACCGGCGGCGTGACGACCACGCCGTAGCTCCCCCTCCTCACCGGCGAGCGCCCCCGTGCCCGACAACGGCACGGGGGCGCTCGCCACGCCGTACCGGACACGGTGGGCGTACGCCCGTACGCTCACCGACGGCATGGAGCGTACGATCGTACGCATGACGACGGACCACTTCGCGGGCGATCCGCGCACGAACCTGGAGCGGATGCTCGCGGGCGACCTGTACATCGCCGACGACCCCGAGATCGGCCGCAGGCAGCAGCGCGCGATGCGGCTCGCCGCCCGCTACCAGGCCACGTTCGTGGACGAGCGGGACCAGGCGAACGCGGTCCTGGCCGAACTGCTCGGCTCGGTCGGCGAGGACGTCGAGATCCGCCCGCCGCTCTACGTCGACTACGGCAGCAACATCACCGTCGGCGCCCGCACGTTCGTCAACTACCACCTCACCGCGCTGGACGTCGCCGCCATCACCATCGGCGAGGACTGCCAGATCGGCCCGAACGTCCAACTGCTCACGCCCACACACCCCGTGGAGCCCCAGCCGCGCCGCGACAAGCTGGAGGCGGCGCGGCCCATCACCATCGGCGACAACGTGTGGATCGGCGGCGGCGCGATCGTCTGCCCCGGCGTCACGATCGGCGACAACTCGGTCATCGGCGCGGGCGCGGTCGTCACCAAGGACGTCCCGGCGAACGTCGTGGCGGTCGGCAACCCGGCCCGCCCGGTCCGCTCCCTCTGACCGCCGTCCGTATGGCCACCGGACACACCGACCCGCACCGCCGCGCACGCATCCTCGCGGCGGCGCTCGACCTGATCGCCGAGGAGGGCGTCGCCGGCGTCTCCCACCGCAAGATCGCCGCGCGGGCCGGGGTGCCGCTCGGCTCGATGACGTACCACTTCACCGGCATCGACGAGCTGCTGCTGGAGGCGTTCACGGGGTACGCCGACCACGTGGTCGCCGTCTTCGAACGGCACCTCGCGGGCGCCGCGACCCCGGCGGAGGCGCGCGAGGCGGTCACCGACCTGATCCACACCCTCTCGGAGGGCCCGCGCCGCGACCTGATCCTGGTCCAGGAGCTGTACACGCTGGCGGCGCGCAGGGAGCCGTACCGCGCGCTGTGCGCCCGCTGGATGCGCCGCAGCCGCGCCCTGCTGGAAACCCACTTCCCCCCGGACACGGCCCGCCAACTGGACGCGTTGATCGAGGGCTTCACCCTCCACCGGGCCCTGGACGACGACCCGCCGGGGCGACCGCTGACACGGGAGGCGGTGGGGAGGGTCACGGGGGAGGGGTGAGGCGCGTCGTCCCGTTCGGCGGTGGCGGAGCGCCGGTGGTGGGCGTCGGCTTCCTCCGCTTCGTGGCAGGGGTGTTCGCCCTGGTCGGTCCGGTCATCCTGGTCACCGGGCTCATGGACGTCTGGCGCGGCGAGGCGGGGACGTACGAGCTGCCTCCCCTCCCCGCCTGGTTCGTCGTGGCGGAAGCCGCGGTCGTCGCAGCCTTCCTCTGGTGGATGTGGCGGCGTTCCGGTGTGCTGCGCCGTGAGTGGACTGCCGGCGGCGTCCTGCGACGTGCCGCCATCGCGGGTCTCACCGCATCGCTTGTCGCCTTCACCGTCTGCTTCGGCTTCGGTCGGAGCGGGTGGGTACTCCTCAGTTGGCTGGCCGGTGGTTTGTGCGGCCTGACGCTGTTGATCGGCGGCCGCACCGGCGAGGAGGCGGACACCGAAGCGGTCTCCTGAGCGGTTTCGCCGAGGTCGGCGGCTTGTTGATCCACGTGTGCCGTTGCCCGACGCTCAACTGGCCGATGCCCTGCCGGCCGCCTCCGCGCGGGCCACCTCGGCGTCGTACCGGGCGGCGTCGACATGCAGATCCAGCAACCGGGTCGGCGCTTTCGCGGGGAGCTCCCAGTCCGACCACTGCACGATGCCCCCGCAGCGCTGCACGACCACGGTCAGGAACCCGCAGCAGCCGCCGGTGCACTCCGGTTCGCCCAGCTCCAGACGGCGCGCCTCCCCGGTCGCCCGCAGCGGGCTGGGGCGGCCCGCCGGCAGGACGTCGGCCGCGTACGGGCCGCGACCTCCCTCGTCGACCCCTGCCTCGACCAGGTCCTCGCCGTTGACGAGGAACCGCACGGTAGCCGCCCAGCGGGGCCCGGGCGGCAGCACCTTGATCTCCAGACTGTCGAACATCCGGCCACTGTAGGGCGCGTGCGGCGACGGGCTCCCGGGTGACCTAGGTCGAAAGTCCGTCTGGTGGACGGCGACGACGTGCGGGGAGGATCGCCGCATGGTCGACGCCCACCACCTGCTCGCCTTCTGCACGATGTCCCTGCTGCTGTCCGCCGTCCCCGGCCCGAGCGTCCTGTTCGTCGTCGGGCGCGCCCTCGCCCACGGCCGGGCGACCGCCCTCGCGTCCGTACTGGGCAACGCGTTCGGGGGATACGTCCTGGTCGTGGCCGTCGCGCTGGGCGTGGGGAGCCTCGTCGAGCGGTCGGCGGTGCTCTTCCACACGATCAAACTGCTCGGCGCCGCGTACCTGATCGTCCTCGGTGTGAGGGCGGTGCACGCGAGTTGGCGGGGCCGGGACGTGGCCGGGCGGCCGGCGGACGCCAAGGGCGCTGACGGGACGGCCGGTTCGGTGCGGGCGGGCGTCTGGGTCGGGGTGACGAACCCGAAGAGCGTCGTCTTCCTCACCGCCGTACTGCCCCAGTTCGTCGACCGCGAGGCCGGCCACGCGACGGCGCAGATGCTCGTACTCGGTCTGGCCGGCGCCCTCTTGCAGCTGCTGTCGGACGGGATCTGGGGTCTGGGCGCCGCCACCGCGCGGGACTGGCTGGGCCGGTCGCCACGCAGGACGGCGGCGATCGGCGGCACCGGCGGCCTGGCCATGATCGGCCTCGGCGCGTCGGTGGCGTTCACCGGCCGCGCCGAGTGAGGGAGGCGCCGCCCGGGGCGGGCACGGAGGCCGGGCCCGCCCGCCCCGGACCCGGTGCGGTGGTCTCCAGGGTCCGCCCGGCCCGTGACGAGCGGGAACCGGCGCGCGTACGGCGCCTCTTAATCGATTGCGGCCGGCCGGCGCGCGGGGATAGGAAGGCCGCATGCTGAAGGGAACGAGGGTCGGCCTGAGGGCGCGGCACGAGGACGACACGCCGGTTCTGCGGGCCGAGCTCTACAACGACGTGGTCAACTCCGCGCGCGCCGAGGGCCGCCCATGGCGCCCGGTCACGGCGAACGACCCGCAGCTCGCCTTCGACAACCCACCGGAGAACCTTGCGTCCTTCTCCGTGGTGGAGCTGGAAGGCGGCACCCTCATCGGCACGGCGAACCTGTGGGGCATCGACACCCACAACCGCAACGCCCACATCGGCGTCGGCCTGCTCCCCGCCGCCCGCGGCAAGGGCTACGGCACGGACGTCGTCGCGGCCCTCTGCTACTACGGCTTCGCCGTACGCGGCCTCCAACGCCTCCAGATAGAGACCCTCTCCGACAACGAGGGCATGATCCGCGCGGCGGAGCGCAACGGCTTCGTGCGGGAGGGGGTGCTGCGCAACTCGGCGTGGGTGTTGGGGGAGTTCATGGACGAGGTGGTGTTGGGGTTGTTGGCGGGGGAGTGGAAGGGGAGTGGGGCGGCCTAGTTGTTCTGTCCGGGGAGGTTGTGAACGGTGAGACAGGTCTCGGCCGAGGGATCTTGAACGGGTGAGGGCCTTCCGGTTCGGTGTGGATTGCGACGTCTACACCAACCAGAAAGGCCCTCGTGCCCCACCGTAATGCACCCCTGACCGAGACCGGACGGCTGCGCCTGGCCCGTTGCGTGGTCGAGGACGGCTGGCCCCTGCGCCGGGCCGCCGAACGCTTCCAGGTCTCGCCCACCACCGCCCAGCGGTGGGCCGACCGCTACCGCCGCCTGGGGGAAGCCGGCATGGCCGACCGCTCCAGCCGCCCACGCACGAGCCCGGGCCGCACTCCCACCCGTACCGAGCGGCGGATCATCAAGGTCCGTCTGCTGCGCCGGTGGGGACCGGCCCGCATCGCGCACTTCCTGCACCTGGTGCCCTCGACCGTGCACCGCGTGCTCACCCGCTACCGCCTGGCCCGCCTGTCTCATCTCGACCGGACCACCGGCCGCGTGGTGCGCCGCTACGAACGCGCCAGGCCCGGCGAACTCGTCCACGTCGACATCAAGAAACTGGGCAACATCCCCGACGGCGGCGGACACAAGGTCCATGGCAGGGCTCAGGGCAGCCGCAACAGCTCCGCGCACCGCGACCCCGCCCGGCCCCGCGCCGTCCACGGCCGTCCCAACCTCGGCTACAGCTACCTGCACACCGCCGTCGACGACCACTCCCGCCTCGCCTACAGCGAGATCCACGCGGACGAGAAGAAGGAGACCGCCACCGCCTTCTGGCAGCGGGCCCACACCTTCTTCACCCAGGCCGGGATCTCCGTCGAACGGGTACTGACCGACAACGGCTCCTGCTACCGCTCACGCGACTGGCGCGATGCCCTGGCAGCGACCGGGATCGCCCACAAGCGAACCCGGCCCTACCGGCCCCAGACGAACGGCAAGGTCGAACGCTTCAACCGCACCCTGCTGGACGAGTGGGCCTACGCACGCCCCTACCGGTCAGAAGCCGAGCGCCGCCAAGCGTTCCCGCAATGGCTGCACACCTACAATCACCACCGCGGACACACCGCGCTGAAAGGGCAACCACCCGCCAGCCGCGTCCCCAACCTCACAGGGCAATACACCTAGTCGGTCGCCTTGCCTCTTCTGTCCCTTACGCGCGCGGGTCGACCTGCTTCAAGGAGCGTACAAACGCCGTCCATGGCTGAGGGCGCACGCGAACTATCGGCCCGTCTGCCCATTTCGAGTCGCGTATGAGCGTGCCCGTCTCGATGCGGGCGCACTCGACGCACTCGGTGCCACTGCCACCGCTGTAGGACGAGGTGATCCAGGTGGGCTGGGACGGGGCAGTCATCAGGTCTCCTTGCTGATCCTGTCGATGAGATCGGTGGAGGACTCGAAGTCGAGTGCCTGGGCGCTGAGGTACTCGAACGCCAACTTATAACGCTCGAGTTCCTCGGGCTTCTCCATAAAGAGCCCACCACCAAGGAGATCCACGTACACCACGTCGAGCTCGGATGCTTGCCCGCGCAGCACAGCGAAGCTTCCGACAGCGGCGGCGTGCGCGCCTCGGTCGAACGGCAGAACCTGCACGGTGATACGCGACCGCTCAGCCATGGTCAGCAGATGCGTTAGTTGCTCCCGCATCACCTCTCGACCGCCCACCCGTCGCCTGAGCGCGGCCTCATCGATCACCGCCCAGAGGTGCGGCGGGTCTTCGCGTTCTAGCAACTCCTGACGCTTCATGCGGATATCGACCATGTGCTGCACTTCGCGTTCTTCGCACCGCACTTCGGAAGCTCGGTGCACGGCTTCGGCATACGCGCGCGTCTGCAGCAGCCCTGGGACGTACATGCAGGCGTAGTGGTCCTCGCGCACCACCTCGTCCTCGAGGGTGAGCATGAGGTTCATGGACTCGGGGATTGGGTCTGCGAGAGAACGCCACCAACCCTGGATACGTGCGCCCTTGGCCAGTTCGACTAGGGCCAGACGCTCCTCATCAGTTGCTCCGTACTCACGGCATAGTGCGTCCACGGCAGGCCACTTGACCACGCCTTCCTTGGTCTCGTAGCGGCTCAGGGTCGCCTTCGAGATGCCCACCCGCGCTCCCGCTTCCTCCAGCGTCAAGCCCGCCAGCTCGCGAAGTCGGCGGAGGTCGGCGCCCAACTGGCGCCGTCGAGTGGTGGGTCCAACCGGCATGGCACAAGCCCTTCGTGCGAGTCGCTCGATAGTTGCCTCCCCGCGTTCATCACGGCAAGACGGTGTGCGCCGGGGGCGCGTACGACACCTCGCGCTCCACCAGTCACGAGATGAGAGTTTCATTTTGAGAGTTTCAGTGAAACTCTCAGTACGTGACCGAGTTCAGTGCGTCACAAGCCTGACCTACTTAGGAGGAGAAGCGTGGAGGAAGCAGCTCACATCCCCCTGTGGAGGGTGCAGTTCCTTGCCGAGCCCGAGGAAGTCTCGGCGCTACGAGCGGACGTACGAGCTCGACTCGTGGAGTGGGGTGTGCAGGAGGTCATCGACGCGGCTCAGCTCTGCGTGAGTGAGTTGGTGTCCAACGTGATTACTCATGTGGGCCGGGGGGCGCCCGCCAGCCTCGTTCTCTCTCTTCGTGGTGCCCGCCTGCGCCTTGAGGTGTGGGACCCGGACGCGCGCGTACTGCCCACGCTCGTACAGGCGACGGAGGATGCCGAGAGCGGACGAGGCATGACTTTGGTGGACGCCCTGGCGGACTGCTGGGGCGTCGACCTGCACCGGGACGGCAAGGCCACGTGGTGCGAGATCGTCGCTGTGTCGGCGGCCACACACGCGGGGGGCGTGGGAGGCACGCGCGTGGCGCGAGCGGAGAAGATGCTCAGCTCCTACAGCGCTGGGCGGCTGCCCAGCGGACCGCGTCACAGCCGGATCGGCGCTCTGGCGACGGAGGCGGCGGCCATTGACCTCATCTCCGACCTCTTGCACTGGCTGAGGGCGCACGGCCATGACGCCGATGACATTTTGGACCGCGCCCAGACGCACTTTGAAGCTGAACTGGGCGCAGCCCCTGGTGTGAGCTGAAGCTCAGCCGGCCGCCACAGCTTGGGCGTACGACAGCACGTCCGCCGGCAGGGCATGCTCCAGCTTCCAGGTGATGGCCATGGGTCTGCTGCCCTCGTGCCGCTCGTACTCGGCGCGGCCCAGCAGCATCCACGGCTGCGGGCCGCCTATGTCAGTGCTTTTATACCGGCGGACGAAGAGCAGCACCTGACTGCCCTGGCTTGCGTGGCGTCGGTACCGCAAGCCGGTCGGGGACGACTCTGAGGTCCTGTTCTGAGACTCCCAGTGGAAGCGCGTATCGCTCAATGCAAAGTCACGGTAGCGGGTCTGCGGGGAGAAGTCCTTCTCGTCCTTCTCCAACGTGACGAACAGTGCATCCGTTGCGATGGACTCGCACCACAGCACCCCTTCGCGGAAGTCTCCAGGCATCTGGCCTCCAATCTCGGCTTGACCGAGAGCGGGGAGGATCTCTTCGCGACTGTAGGAGGCATGCACGGTCAGCGGGATGGGGCGGTCGTGAGCCAACCCGAGCAGCGGGATGGGGACGTGCTCGGTGTGGGCGAGATTGTGGGCCAATACTTGGCGCAGCTCGCTGCGGAACGCTCGCTGCTTGCGAAGGACCACGAAGCCAGCGTCATAGCTCGCGAAGCCCTTGCGGGTCACCCCACCCAACGGCCAGAGCTGGAAGAAGAGCATGCGGGCGTAAGCCTGTGTCTGCGCATCGAGGTCGCGGTAGGCAGGCGCATCGTCCTCCAGGAGACGCGTGTACGCCTGCACGCGGAGCGGATCGTCGACGTGAAGGAAGGCGGGTACTCGCCTGAGCAGCGCAGCCTCCCCTTCGGGGGCCTCCTCAGCCAACAAGCCCGAGCGGCGGAGGAGCCCAGTCCAGGAGTTCCCCGTCCCTCGGTAAAGCTCCTTGATGTCCCGGCCGCTCTCCTCCAGGTACCGGCCGAGAAGCGGCTCGCGGTAGTCCGCCACTTCACGTGCCAGCGTTTTCACGTTGACGTTGAGTTGCTCCTTAATGTTGGCGATGATTGTGCGCTTCGCCTTCTCCTCGAGCATGATCTCGCAGCCCGAAGGGAGCTTAGGGAAGTCATGCTCGATGTGGTGTAGGAGTCGCTTCCGTGTGAAGTTGGTCAGAGCGCGGAACTGGTTCTCGAAGCGGAATTCCCTGCGATGCTGACCGATGAAGTCCAAGACCGTCAGCACGGCCTTGTTGTCGGATCTGCGCAATCCTCGGCCCAACTGTTGGAGGAAGACAGTCGAGCTTGACGTCGGCCGGAGGAGCAAGAGCGTGTCGACGTCCGGGATGTCGACGCCCTCGTTGAACAAGTCGACGGAGAAGATCACTTGCAACGACCCGGACCTTAGGTCGGCCAGTGCTTGCCGTCGCTGCTCGGGGGGAGTCTCTCCAGAGACCGCAACGGCCTGGAAGCCCGCCGTGCGGAAGGAATCGGCCATGAAGTGCGCATGGGCCACGGAGACGCAGAATCCCAAGGCGCGCATGCGGCTCGGGTCGGAAACCTTGTCTTCGACCGCCTTCACGACGAGGGCTGCGCGTGTCTTGTTTCCGGTCAGGACGTTGCTGAGGGAGCTCAGATCGTACGACCCGCGCTTCCACTCCACCGAGCTGAGGTCGGTGGTGTCACTAATGCCGAAGTAGTGGAAGGGACTCAGGAGCTTGTTGTCGAGAGCTTCCCAGAGCCGCATTTCTGCGGCGATACGCCCTTCGAAGAATTCGTCCTGAACGTTCTTTCCGTCCATGCGCTCCGGCGTGGCGGTGAGACCCAACAGCTCCTTGGGCTTGAAGTGATCGATGATCTTCCGGTAGGTCGGTGAGGTTCCGTGGTGGAACTCATCGATCACGATGACATCGAAATGGGTCGGGTCGAGACGGTCCAAGGTCTTCGGATTGAGCGACTGGACGCTCGCGAAGACGTGCGTCCAGCGTTCCGGGATCTCGCCGCTGTACAACAGTTCCCCGAAATCTGCGTCCAGCAGGATCTCCTGATAGGTGCGGAGGGACTGCTGCAAGATCTCCTTGCGATGCGCTACGAAGAGGAGGCGCAGGTCGCGCTTGTGGTCCTGGCGCAGTTGCTTGTAGTCCAAGGCGGCCATGACTGTTTTGCCGGTGCCCGTCGCCGCGACCAGGAGGTTGCGGTGCACGTCGTGCACTTCCCGCTCCACATTGAGGCGTTCCAGCATGTCCCGCTGATAGGGGTACGGCCGTACTTCCAGTCCGGCTAGCGTGATGGCCTTCCCCGTCGCCGGGGCTCCACCAGCCACAGCGAGTGCGTCACGCAGCCGAGGGCCGTCGGCGTCAGGGTCGTAGGTCTCGAAAGACGGGTCGTTCCAGTACGACTCGAAGGTCGCCTCGAACTTCCTCATCACCTCGGGAGTGGCGACAGAGGACAAGCGCACGTTCCACTCCAGGCCGTCGAGCAGGGCGGCTTTCGAGAGGTTGGAGCTACCGACGTACGCGGTGTCGTAGCCACTGTCTCGGCGGAAGAGCCACGCCTTGGCGTGCAGGCGCGTGGAGCGGGTCTCGTAGTTGACCTTCACATCCGCCTGGAAGTCGCGCACCAGTCGGTCCAACGCTCGCCGTTCCGTGGCGCCGATGTACGTCGTGGTGAGGACGCGGATGGGTACGCCTCGCTCAGCGGCGGCCTGGAGCGACCGCTCGAGGACACGAAGCCCATGCCATTTGACGAAAGCGCAGAGCAGGTCGACGCGATCCGCCGTGGCGAGCTCGGCGCGCAGTTCAAAGCCGAGGCTCGGGTCCTCAGGTGCGTTGGTAAGGAGCGCCGCGTCGGAGAGCGGAATGCCGGGACGCACTTCGAACACCCCGGGCGCCTCTTGGCGTGTGATCGCTAGCAGTTGTTGAGGGCCATCAGCGATGAGGTCTACCCACTCCTGCGCGCCCTTCAGGGTGCTGATGGAGTCCAGGATGTGGTTGGCGGCGTGTACCCGCTCCTCCGCAGGGAGGTTCTTCAAGACACGGTGCACGGTGCGTGCGACATGCCGGGCGAGCACGTGGGGGACCGACTCGGCACCCACGTCCTCCCGCAGTGGATACCAGCCAAGCTGGGAAAGCTCGCGCAGCTGCTGCTCAAAACGGAGCGTGATCAGTTGCTCGTAGAGGCCTGCGGCGGGGTGGGACAGATCCTCCAGCTCAGACACGCCACGCTCCTTTGATCACAGCCGGATAGCTGGGTCTATGTGTAACAGAGGGCTCTGACAGTCAGGGGCGACGATGGCCGAGTTGATGCGCTGGTTGATCTCAACATGACGTCATCGACCGAGAGTTGGCCATAAATGATCACCTGCGTTCCAGCATGGATGAATGGCTATCGAACGCGTCATCGGACACATCGAGGGCGTGCCCGTGGGCACGGTGTTCCATCGGCGGAAGGATGTGATGGAGGCACGGCTGCATCAGACGAACCAGCGCGGCATCTCTTGGCTACTGGACCAGGACGGCAGCAGGGTCAGCGACGCGATCGTCCTGAACGGCGGCTACGTGGATGACGAAGACGAGTGGGACCGTATCCAGTACACAGGTGCCTCGCCGAGTAGGGAGAAGGACCCGAGCGGCCGGTTGCTGAGCAGCCAGTCCTGGTCCTACACGGATAACGCCGCCTTACGCCTTAGCTTCGAGCGGGGTCATCCCGTCCGAGTGATCCGGGGCTACGAAGGTGACCCTCGCTACTCCCCGTGTGACTCCTACCGCTACGACGGCCTGTACGGGATCACGGACGTGCGCACCGCAATCTCCAAGTACCCGGCTCCGGACGGATCGCCCGTCAACATCTGCCAGTTCGACCTGCGACGTCTTCCGGATCAGGAGCAGGTGCAGACGAAGCTGGAGCGGCACGTGATGGACGTGCTGGATGAGCTGGGCGACGAACCGCAGTATGAGGAGAAGTTCCCTCGGGCGCGCAGCGTGCGCGTGCGGCGACTGATTCGCGATACGGCCGCCGCGCAACGGATCAAGCAGCTCTACGGCGGAGAGTGCCAACTGTGCGGTCTCCGCTTGCTGGGACCTGACGGCAGGCCCTACAGCGAAGGCGCGCACATACGCCCCCTGGGGAAGCCGCATTACGGACCCGACGTCGAGCCCAACATCCTCTGCCTTTGTCCCAACTGCCATGTACGGCTTGATATGGGGGCCGTCACCTTGGGCGACGGCAGAAACGTGATCCCGAGAGCGCCCCTGTCGGGAGCCAACCTGCTGCCGCAGCTCACGGTGCGGGAAGGGCATCTCGTGCACCCCGCCTACCTGCGCTATCACCGTGAGTACTGGGAGGGGCAAGGCGGGCAAGCTCGGTAGCCCGTACTCGAGAGGGGCACCCCTCCAAGCCCGGCATAAGCTCACCGCACGGTGCAAAACCTCGACGCCTACCTCGCCGACGTCCCCGACTACCGCAAGGTCGTCCTGACGCGGCTGCGGGAGCTGTGCCGGGCCGAGCTCGAGGGGTTCGCGGAGGTCATGGCCTACGGGATGCCCACGTACCAGCGGGACGGCGTCGCGGAGATCGCGTTCGCCAGTCAGAAGCAGTACCTCTCCTTCTACCTCTTCCGCGGCGACGTCCGTGACGCCTTCACCGAGCGGCCGGCCGGCCAGAGCATGGGCATGGGCAAGAGCTGCCTCCGCTTCCGTCGGCCCGGCAGCGTCGACCTCGACCTGGTCAGCGACTTGCTCCGTGCCACCGCGACCACCTCCGGCCCGGCCGCCCAGTAACCCCGCCGCCCCGCCGCCCCCGGTGTACCCGCCGCCCCCGGCGTACCCGGCACGCACGCCGCCGCCCCCGGCGCCCTCCCTCACCCCCTCCAAATAGATTGTGCGCAATCTAGTTGTGCACAACTAAATGGCGCGCTATCTTCTTCACCAGTGCTCAGCGCACAACACGACCTCAGAGAGGGGCACACCCCATGCCGTTCATCACCGTCGGCCAGGAGAACAGCACCGACATCGAGCTGTACTACGAGGACCACGGCACCGGGCAGCCCGTCGTGCTGATCCACGGGTACCCGCTCGACGGTCACTCCTGGGAGAAGCAGACCGCCGCCCTGCTCGCCGCCGGCTACCGGGTCATCACCTACGACCGGCGCGGGTTCGGACAGTCCGGTCAGCCGACCACCGGCTACGACTACGACACCTTCGCCGCCGACCTGAACACCGTCATGGAGACCCTGGACCTGCGCGACGCGGTCCTCGTCGGGTTCTCCATGGGCACCGGTGAGGTCGGCCGCTACCTCGGGACGTACGGGTCGGAGCGCGTCGCGAAGGCCGCCTTCCTCGCCTCGCTCGAGCCGTACCTGCTCAAGACGGACGACAACCCCACGGGCGTCGACGGCTCCGTCTTCGAGGGCATCGAGAAGGCCGTCACCGAGGACCGGTACGCCTACTTCACCGCGTTCTACCAGGACTTCTACAACCTGGACGAGAACCTCGGCACCCGCATCAGCGAAGAGGCCCTGCGCAACAGCTGGAACGTGGCCGCCGGTTCCTCCCCCTACGCCTCCATCGCCGCCGTCGCCACCTGGACCACCGACTTCCGCGCCGACCTGGCGAAGATCGACGTCCCGGCGCTGATCCTGCACGGCACCGCCGACCGGATCCTCCCCATCGAGGCCACCGGCGAGCCCTTCCACCAGGCCCTGCCCCAGGCCGAGTACGTCGTCGTCGAGGACGCCCCGCACGGCCTGCTGTGGACCCACGCCCAGGAGGTCAACGACGCCCTCCTCGCCTTCCTGGCCAAGTGAGCCGACCCCACCCACAAGCAGTGCGCCCGGCCGCCGGACGAACCGGTGACCGGGCGCACCCCCGCACGCGCGTCAGCGCGAAAGCGCCAAGAAGACGCCTACACCCCGTGGCACTCCCCGTACACCTGACCCGACCCGCACCAGCACCCCTCCGACCGCTCCGGCGGCCACGCCACCGCACGCCCCCGCGCCGCCAGCGTCGTCGCGTACTGGGGAAGGAGTGAGGCGTCGGACGGGGGCGTCAGCTCCGACGCGGCGAACGCCTCGTACGACGGGACCGTGCCCCGCACGATGCCCAGGTTCGGCGTGCCCGAGGCGGCCAGTTCGCGCAGGGCTCCCTCTATCGTCGCCAGGTGCGCCTCGTGGGACGGGTACTCCTCCGCGAGGTCCGGGTACGCGTCCGTCAGCTCCGCCAGCTCGCCGGCCGGCCAGTGCAGCACCGCCACCGGGAACGGGCGGGACAGCGCCTCCCGGTACGCGCCCAGCTCCGCGCGCAGCCGCAGGATCTCCGCCTCCAGCTCCTCCGGGTTCTCCGAGCCGAGCGACCACACGCGCTTCGGGTCGTGCAGCTCGTCCAGGCCGATGGGGTGCCGGTGCACGGAGTCGGCGAGCGCGTCCCACTCGTCGTGCGCCGCGCCCAGCATCCTGCGCACCCGGTGGCGGCCGAGGAGCAGCGGGTACGTGGCGCGCGGAGGCTCGCCCACGCCCGTCAGCAGCAGGCGCACCGCCTCGGTGAACGTCTCGTGCGCCTGCTCCAGCTCGTCGTGCGCCTCCAGCGCCTCCGCGACGATCACCCAGGGGGCGGGGTCGCGCGGGGACGCCGTGCGGATGCCGTCGATGATCGCGCGGGCCTCCGCCTCGTGGCCGTACTCCCACAGGTTGGAGGCCTTCAGGGCGCGGACCAGGTACGGGTTGTCCAGGTCCGCGCCCGAGGTCAGCAGGCGGTCGTAGAGCGCCGTCGCGGCCGGGCGGTCACCGGCCAGCTCCCGGTGCGCGGCGGCCCGCAGCAGCAGGGCCTCGGCATCCTCGGGGTAGCGGTCGGCGGTCCGCTCCAGACGGGCGGCCTCGTTGATGTGGTCGACGTTTTCGGCAGGCGTGTCGGGGCGCATGGGGGACACCGTACTGCCGACAGGTGACAGAAGTGAGGGCCCCAGGGCCCTCGGGCGCCGGTCCACGGCCGGCTCGCCCCGGTCCTACGACCGTTCCCGCAGCGCCAGCACCGCCACCGCCGCGACCAGCGCCAGCACCGCGGACACCACCATCGCGATGTCCGTGCCGCGGGCCGGGCCGCCGCTCGACGACGTCGCCACGGCGATGGTGAGGGAGACGCCGGCGCACGAGCCGATGTACCGCAGGGTCTGCTGCGCGCCGGAGCCCATCGCGGCCCGCGCGGCCGGCACCGACTCCACCGCGAGCAGCGGCAGCGCCGCGTTGAGCAGGCCGCTGCCGACCCCGGCGATCAGCATGCCGGGGACGAACCGCGCCGTGGAGCCCGCGTCCAGCGCACCCAGCATGGTGATCACGCCGACCGCGTGCAGGGCGAACGCGACGGCCAGCTGGACGCGGGTCGGGACGCGGCCGGCCAGGCGGCGGGCCTGGAGCGCGACGACGAAGGCGAGGCCCGCCCACAGCAGCGTCAGCAGGGCCGTGTCCATCGCGGACATCCCCAGCACCCGCTGGAGCACCGCCGGCAAGAAGCTGAACAGGCCGATCACCGACAGTCCCGTGAACAGGCCGCCCACGGACGAGGCGAGGAAACCGCGGTGGCGGAGCAGGGACAGGTCGATCATCGGGGCCGCCGTGCGGCGCTCCACCAGCGCGAACCCGGCGAGGAGGACGACGGCCGCGCCCAGCAGTAGCCACACCGGCGCCCGCAGCCAGCCGTCCCGGCCCAGCGTCAGGGCCGCCACCAGTGAGACGAGCGCGAGTCCGAACGTCGCGGCCCCCGCGAAGTCGGGCCGGCCGCCGCGGGCGGACCGCGACTCGGTGAGCGTCCTGGTGCCCAGGAGGGCGATCACCACGGCGGCGGCGCCGAGGACGCCGTAGACCGCGCGCCAGTTGGGTATCCCGGCGGCGAGCAGCGGGCCCACCGCGATGCCCCCGGTGACGAACGCGCCCCACACGCCCGTCGCCCGCAGCCGTCCGGCGGCCGTCGGGAAGGCGTGCACGATCAGGCCGAGACTGCTGGCCAGCAGGGCCGCGCTGGCCGCGCCCTGCGCGATCCGGGCCAGGGTGAACAGCCAGGTGCCGGTGGCGAGGGCGCCGAGCGCCGTGGTGACGCCGAGCGCCAGCGTGCCCCAGACGAAGATCCGGCGGCGCCCGTAGTCGTCGGCGAGGCTGCCGGCCACCAGGAGCAGCGCGGCGAGCCCGAGCGGGGTGCCGTTGAGCAGCCACGCCTGCGCGGACAGCGGGGTGTGCAGGGCGGCCGCGGTCGCGGGCAGCGTGACGATCGGGGCGGTGTACGTCATCAGCGCCACAGCCGTGGCGGCGCTGGTCAGGGCCAGGGTGGCGCCGGGGCGCGGAGGTGACTCGGGGCCGGCGGCCCGCGCGGTGGCGGCCTGCGCCTGTGCGGCGGTGGCGGGGGTGGCGGTCATGTCGTCGGGGTCCTCTGCGGGGTCGGGGAGGGGGCGGGTGAGAGATGAAATGGTAGGTTCGTTCATTGAACCTACCTGAACCCGACCACGGTAGCACCAGTCAGTTCGATGATTGAACCAACAGGCGGAAAGTGGTTACAGTGGACGGCATGGCACTGGGCAAGGACTACGGGACGCAGGAGTGCTCCATCGCGAGCGCCCTGGAGGTCATCGGCGAACGGTGGACGCTGCTCGTCATCCGCGACGCCTTCTACGGCGTGCGCCGCTACAACGACTTCCTCGTCCACCTCGGCATCCCGCGCGCGGTCCTCGCCTCCCGCCTCCAGACGCTCACCGCCCAGGGCATCCTGGAGAAGCGCCGCTACCAGGAGTCCCCGCCCCGCGACGAGTACGTCCTCACCGACCGCGGCACCGCCCTGTGGCCCACCCTCCGCGCCCTCGGACTGTGGGGCCGCGAGCACCTCACCGGGCGCCGGCTGCGTATCTTCCGGCACGCCGCCTGCGGCACCGAGCTCGGCCCGTACGGCGAATGCCCCGCCTGCGGAACCGTGGTGGCCGTCCCGGACGTCGAAGTGGTGCCGGGACCGGACCTCAGCCGGGACCCGGCCGACCCGGTCAGCCGGGCCCTGCTCAAGCCGAAGCGGCTGCTGCAGCCCGTGGAGGTCGACCCCGCCTGACGGGCGGCTCACGCCGAGCTGACAGAGGGACCTGGCACAATGCGGTGCACGCGACGCACCGCGAGACGGAGAGAGGGGGGACACGGCCCATGTCAGGGGTCACCACGCGGCACACGCCCGCCGGACGGCCGGACACACGCTCCGCGCGCACCCTCCTCGCCCTGCTCTTCCCGCTGCTCCAGATCGCCCTGCTGCTGACCCCGGCCCCCGACGGCGGCCTCTCCCTGGTCCACGTCACGCTCGCCGCGACCGCGGCGGCCGGAGCCGCCCTCACCACCTGCGCCGTCATCGCCGCCCGCAGCGCGCCCGCCGTGCCGCCCACCCGGGTCCGCACGGCCCTGCGCGACCGCGACCGGCGTACGGCCTTCCTCCCTCAGCGGGATCCCGACGCCAAGGGGCGCACCCGCCCCCGAGCGCCCGGTCACGCCCTCCCGGCGACCGCCGCGTAGGGCACCTCCGCAGGACGTTCTTCCCACGTTCCCTCCGCACGCCCCGCGCGCGGGTCGTCATGCCCACCATCCCCGTCCCGTCCGGCCGTCCGCCGCGCCGGGACCCCCGGCACGACGAGACCCCCGGAGGGCTCACCCTTGTCTGTCTTCGCCACCCTGGTCGAGCAGCTCGCCGACCTGCTCCGCCCCCTGTTCGGCCTGTCCGCCGCGGCCGCCGCGATCATCGCGTTCACCGCCCTCGTACGCCTGCTCGTCCACCCGCTCTCCCGGGCCGCCGCGCGCGGGCAGAAGGCGCGGACCGCGCTCCAGCCGCGCATCGCCGAACTGCGCCGCAAGCACGGCAAGAACCCGGAGAAGCTCCAGAAGGCCGTGATGGAACTGCACGCCGAGGAGAAGGTGTCCCCACTGTCCGGCTGCCTGCCCAGCCTGCTCCAGCTCCCCGCGTTCTTCCTGCTCTACCACCTCTTCTCCAGCGGCTCGATCGGCGGCGAACCCAACGCGCTGCTCACCCACCAGCTGCTCGACGCGCCCCTCGGCGGCCGGTGGGCGGACGCCCTCGACCACGGCGGCGCGTTCGGCGGGGCCGGCCTGGTGTACCTCGGCCTCTTCGCGGTCGTCGCGGTCGTCGCGTACTTCAGCTACCGGCTCTCCCGCCGGATGACCGCGGCGTCGGCGGCGATGGCGGGCACGGCGGGCACGGGCGCGGGCCCGCAGGTGCCGGGTGCCGCGGCCATGGGCGGGGTCATGAAGGTGATGCCGTTCATGTCCTTCTTCACCCTGGTCACGGTGGCCGTCGTGCCCCTGGCCGCCGCGCTCTACGTGGTCACCTCCACGACGTGGAGCGTGATCGAGCGGTCCGTGCTGTACCGGTGAGCCGGGGCGGGGCGCGGTCCAGTACGTGAACCGGGTCTTGCGGAGTGGAGGGCCCGGCCTGGAGGATCGGCCGGTCCTCCGACGGCCGCGCCCGCCGCACCGGTCGTCCCCGTCGGGCGGGCGCCCGCGAGCGAGGGAGACACCACCATGAAGCTGCTGCGCGTCGGTACGGCGGGACGGGAACGGCCCGCGCTGCTCGACCCCGACGGGACCCTGCGGGACCTGTCCGGACTCGTCGCGGACATCGACGGGACGCTCCTCGCCGACGAGGACGCCCTCGGCCGGATCAGGAACGCGGCCGCCGCCGGCGACCTGCCCGCGCTGGACGCGACGGGACTGCGCACCGGGCCGCCGCTCGCGCGGATCGGCAAGATCGTGTGCATCGGGCTGAACTACCACGACCACGCCCGCGAGACCGGCGCCGAGCCGCCCGCCGAGCCGGTGGTCTTCCTCAAGGCCCCGGACACCGTCGTCGGCCCCGACGACACGGTGCTGATCCCGCGCGGGTCGGTGAAGACCGACTGGGAGGTCGAACTCGCCGTCGTGATCGGCCGGACCGCGCGGTACCTGGAGTCGGCGGAGGAAGGACTCGCGCACGTCGCCGGGTACGCCGTCGCCCACGACGTCTCCGAGCGGGAGTTCCAGATCGAACGCGGCGGCACCTGGGACAAGGGCAAGAACTGTGAGACGTTCAACCCGCTCGGCCCCTGGCTGGTCACCGCCGACGAGGTGCCCGACCCGCAGGACCTGTCCCTGCGGCTGTGGGTCAACGGCGAGCTGAAGCAGGACGGCACGACGGCCGAGCAGATCTTCCCCGTCGGCGAGGTCGTGCGCTACGTCAGCCGCTTCATAACCCTGTACCCGGGCGACGTCGTCAACACCGGCACCCCGGCGGGCGTGGCGATGGGCCACCCCGAGCCGAAGCCGTACCTGAGGGCCGGGGACGTGGTCGAGCTGGAGGTCACGGGGCTGGGCCGGCAACGGCAGGTGCTGGCGCAGGCGTAGGGCACGGCGCGGGAGCGCGGGTGTCCCCGCGCTCCCCGCCCGGCCGTCGTACGCGCCCTTCCCCGGCGGGCCCCGCCCCGCCACACTGGGTCCGCCCGACGCCGGTCACGCCCGCTTCCTGGGCGGGGCGAGGGGGTGGGGGGCGGACCCGGGGGGAGTTAGGGGTGTGACGGTGGGTGAGGACCCGTCCGAGGACGAGGTGTGGGCAAAGTTGGACGCGTATCTGGCTCGCGGCAAAGGGAAAGGAAGCGGTCGCACCGCGGCGGACTTCACCCTCGCCCGGCTGCCCCTGCTCCGCGCTTCGGTCACCCGTCACATCGAACGGCGTACCGAGGCGACACGGCACGAACCCGGCTCCGTCGACCTCGCCGGCCGCCCCGTCTACGACGTGCTGCGGGACTACGAACTCGGCCCGCGCGACAAGCCCTTGGACAAGCCGGTGGAGCTGGTCCGCCGCGGCACGGTGAACGTGCGGTCCTGCGGCTGCGCGAACGGCCGGCAGCAGTGCGCCGACTGCAAGGGCATGACGTACCGCACCTGTGAGCCGTCCCAGCCGTGTCCCGTGTGCGCGGGGGTCTCCCCGTGCAGCCAGTACCTCAAGCACGGCGGTATCCCCAGCAGCCCGCCCCGGCCGCCCAAGGCGCGCAGGGCGGCGCACCCCGAGGAGCGGGTGACCTGCGCGGCCTGCCACACCCCCGACAGCGCGTGCCCCGGATGCCAGGGCTGGGGGAGAGTCAGGTGCGAGAAGTGCCAGGCACGCGGGCGCATCCCCTGCGGGCCTTGCAAGGCGACCGGGACCGTCACCTGCGGGACGTGCCGCGGCCAGGGGCGGACGACGTCCTGGACGGCCGGGCGGATCGCCTGGGTCTCGGAGACCGAGGCGGTGTCCCACCCCGACACGTGGCCCCGGCGCGTGACGGCCGAACTGAGGTCGGCCGGCTGGCGCAAGGACCGGCTCGGCGCCGGAGACCCGCTCCCCGACGACCTCTCCGCCGACCACCGCTCGGTCCTCGCACCACACCTGCGGCAGCACGAGGGGGAGCAGGACCGCACGGTCGTCATCGAGCGGATCACCGTCGTCCGGGCGACGCCGCGGGGCAGCGGCGACCGGGAGTACTACCTCTACCGCGGCTTCTCCGGAAACCTGGAGGTGCAGGCGCGGATCTCGGACGAGGGCAGGAGGAAGGCCGTGGCGGCGGTGCTGGCGGCCGTCGTCCTGCTCGTCGTCGTCCTCCTCCTCGTCAAGTGACCCGGGCTAGGCCCGTGACAAGAAGTGTTCCAGTGCCTCCACCACCAGCCGGTGGTCCTGGAGTTGGGGCAGGCCCGAGACCGTCACCGCGCCGATGACGCCCACGCCCTCGACCGTGATCGGGAACGAGCCGCCGTGCGCCGCGTACGTGTCCGGGTCGAGGCGGGACGACTCCTCGAACGTCGTGTTTTTCGCCCGGAACCGCGCGCCCACCAGGTAGGACGCGGAGCCGTACCGCTCCACCACGCGGCGCTTGCGGGCGATCCACGCGTCGTTGTCGGGCGTGGAGCCCGGCAGCGCCGCGTGGAAAAGCTGCTGGCCCGCGCGGTGGATGTCGATCGCGACCGGCGCCTGCCGCTCACGCGCCAGCTCCACCAGCAGGGAGCCCAGCGCCCACGCGTCGTCGTGCGTGAACTGCCGGAAGACAAGCCGGCGTTCCTGCGCCTCCAGGTCCTCCACGGTCGGGGTGAGCTCCGGCTTCTGGGTGGTCACAGCGTCACCGTCACCTTCTCGGCGGCCGAACGGCGCGCCGCTTCCAGGACGTCCAGGGCCGCGGCGGCCTCCAGCGCGGTCACCGGGTTGGGGCCGTCGGCGTGCAGCGCCCGCGCCACGGCCGCGTAGTAGGCGGGGTAGTCACCCGGCAGGGTGGGGACGGGGGCGCCACCGCCGGTCACCGGGGACTCCCCGGCGCCGAGACGGCCCCACAACTCCTCGGGCTCGGCGCCCCACTCGGTGCCGGACGCGCCCGGACGGGAGCCGTCGCGCAGGGCGGCCTCCTGCGGGTCCAGGCCGTGCTTGACGTAACCGGCCTTCGAGCCGAGGACGCGGAAGCGCGGCCCGAGCTGGGCGGTGGTCGCGGAGACGTACAGGTGGGAGCGGACACCGCTCTCGTGGGTGAGCGCGAGGAACGTGTCGTCGTCGGCCTGCGCGCCCTCGCGGCGGACGTCCGCCTCCGCGTACACCGACGTCACCGGGCCGAACAGGACCAGCGCCTGGTCGACGACATGGCTGCCGAGGTCGTACAGCAGGCCGCCGATCTCCGCCGGGTCGCCCGACTCCCGCCAGCCGCCCTTGAGCTGCGGGCGCCAGCGCTCGAAGCGCGACTCGAACCGGTACACCTCGCCCAGCTCGCCGTCGGCGATCAGCCGGCGCAGGGTGAGGAAGTCGTTGTCCCAGCGGCGGTTCTGGAAGACGGACAGCAGCAGGCCGCGCTTCTCGGCCAGCTCGGCCAGCGTGCGGGCCTGAGCCGCCGTGCCCGCGACGGGCTTGTCCACGACGACCGGCAGACCGGCCTCCAGCGCGGCGGTGGCGAGCGGGACGTGCGTCTTGTTCGGCGACGCGACGACGATCAGGTCCAGTTCGTCCGCGCGCGCCCACAGCTCGTCCGCCGAGGCGGCCACCCGTACGTCCGGGTGCTCGGCGCGGGCCTGCGCCTGCCGCTCGGGGTTCGAGGTGACGACCGTGTCGAGCGCGAGGCCCGGGGTCGCGGCGATCAGCGGGGCGTGGAACACGGAACCCGCGAGGCCGTAGCCCACGAGGCCGACGCGAAGGGGAGTGCCAGTCATGCGTCCTACTTTCGCAACGCTGTTGCCAAAGTGCAAGAGCGGGACACAATGGGCGGGTGAACAGGACGTACGGCGGTGGCATGCGAGGCGCGGGCGGCGGCGCCAACCTGCTCGCCCTGCGCAGCCACAACACCGCGCTGGTGCTGGACCTGCTGCGCACGGCCGGGACGGAGGGCATCAGCCGGCTGGAGCTGGCCGACCGCACCGGGCTCACCCCGCAGGCGGTCAGCAAGATAACCGCCCGGCTGCGCGAGGAGGGCCTCGCGGCGGAGGCCGGACGGCGGGCGTCGACGGGCGGCAAGCCGCGCACGGTGCTGCGGCTGGTGCCGGAGGCGGGGCACGCGGTGGGCGTGCATCTCGACCGCGACGAGCTGCGGGCGGTGCTGGCGGATCTCGACGGCACGGTGGTGGCGCGGCGGCACGCGGCGCTGGATCTGGGGGCGGGCGCGGAGGCTGTGCTGGGGCGGGTCGCCGCCGTGGTGGGGGAGTTGGGGGCGGAGGTCGCGGGGGCCGCCGGGGGGCGGTCGCTGCTGGGGGTGGGCGTCGCGCTGCCCGGGCCGCTCGACCATCGGCGGGGGGTGCTGCACCGGGTGACGGGGTTTCCCGAGTGGGACGGATTCCCGTTGCGGGACGCGCTGGCCGAGCGGTTGGGGGGTGTGCCGGTGGTGGTGGACAAGGACACCAACGCCGTGGCGCTCGGGCTGGCCGTCGGGGGTGAGGGCGGGTCCTTCGCCTATCTGCACCTCGGTACGGGGCTGGGGGCGGGGTTGGTCGTCGGGGGGAGTGTGCACCGGGGGCCGCGGACCGGGGCGGGGGAGTTCGGGCACCAGGTGGTGCAGCTCGACGGGCCGCGGTGCGGGTGCGGGGACCGGGGGTGCGTGGAGGCGCTGTGCCTGGCGGCGGTGGCTGGGGGGGAGATGGGGGAGGCGGCTCGGGTGCTGGGGACCGGGGCGGCGAATCTGGTGGGGTTGCTGGACATCGACCGGGTGCTGGTGGGCGGGCGGACGGTGGAGGGGGCGCCGAGGGTGTTCCTGGGCGGTGTACGGGGGGTACTTGAGGCGCGGGCGCGGCGGACGGGGGAGGAGTGTGTGGGAGTGGGCTTGGTGTCCGGGGAGTCGCGGGTTGCGGAGGGGGCGGCGCAGTTGGTGCTGGCGCCGGTGTTCGGGCAGGACGGGTGAACAGTGCACGGTGTGGGGGGTGGGCGGGGGTGCTGCGCAACCCGGCGCCGACGGGGTGCCGCCGCGCCCACCCTCCCCCACTCTCGGCTTCGCTCGAGCGGGGGGACCCCCATCGCCCCAGCGGCACGACTGCCCGCGGCCGCCGAGGGCGCGCTGTCAGCGGCCGGGGCTGCAGCACACCTCAGGGGCGCGGGGAACTGCGCGATCGGCCACGGGCGACCCGCACCCGGCGATGCGGCGGCACCACGACCCACGGGCCGCCGAGGGCGCGCCGCCAGCGGCGGGGGCTGCAGCACCCTCAGGGGCGCGGGGAACTGCGCGACTGGCCACGAACGACCCGCACCCGGCGATGCGGCGGCACCACGGCCCGCGGTCGGCGGGGGTGCGCCGCCAGCGGCCGGGGTTGCAGCACACCTCAGGGGCGCGGGGAACTGCGCGATCGGCCACGGACGACCCGCGCCGGGAAAGATTTAGGCTGGGCCCCGCAGGGCCCGACGACGGCAGGAGAGCGTGCACATGGCAGACCGCAAGCCCATCGAGTCCTGGCTCACCGACATGGACGGGGTGCTCATCCACGAAGGCGTGCCGATTCCCGGCGCGGACGCCTTCATCAAGAAGCTGAAGGACTCCGGCCGCCCCTTCCTCGTGCTGACCAACAACTCGATCTACACCCCGCGCGACCTGCACGCCCGGCTGCGCCGGCTGGGGCTCGAGGTGCCGATCGAGAACATCTGGACGTCCGCCCTGGCCACCGCCAAGTTCCTCGACGACCAGCGGCCCGGCGGCTCCGCGTACGTCATCGGCGAGGCCGGTCTGACCACCGCGCTGCACGACATCGGCTACATCCTCACCGACCACGACCCCGACTACGTGGTCCTCGGCGAGACCCGCACGTACTCGTTCGAGGCGATGACCAAGGCCGTGCGGCTGATCAACAACGGCGCCCGCTTCATCTGCACCAACCCCGACGAGACGGGCCCCTCCACCGAGGGCCCGCTCCCGGCGACCGGCGCGGTGGCCGCGCTCATCACCAAGGCGACCGGCCGGCAGCCCTACTTCGCGGGCAAGCCGAACCCGCTGATGATGCGCACCGGGCTGAACACCATCGGGGCGCACTCCGAGAGCAGCGCGATGATCGGCGACCGGATGGACACCGACGTGCTGGCGGGCATCGAGGCCGGCATGAAGACGTACCTGGTGCTGACCGGGCTGACCCGGCCGGAGCAGGTGGAGAACTTCCCGTACCGGCCGAGCAAGGTCGTCGACTCCATCGCCGACATCGTCGACCTCGTCTGATCGTCGTACGGCCGTTTCGCCGTATCTCGTTCACCCGACCGGTCCAGTGCCGCGCGTGAGAGGGTGCGGGGCCGGACCGGGCGGGGGAACCTCCGGAGTGTCTGGAGGTTCACGATGGGTAAGCGGCGACTCGCACTCTGCGCGGGTGTCCTGGCCGTCACCGCGTTCGGTCCGGCGGCCTGCGCGGCGTACGCGGCGGACGGAGGGGACGTCTCGGTGGTCCCCGCGGCTCCCGCGCCCGGCGGCGACATCGCCCTCAGGGTGACCGGGTGCGACGCGCGCGAGGCGGTCGCGCGGTCCACGGCGCTGGTGTCCGACGCCCGCCTCACCCCCGACGACGACGGCGACGGCCTCGCGGGCGACGGGCGGGTGCGGTCCACGGCCACCGCCGGGACGTACACGGTGACCGTCACCTGCGACGGCACGGAGCACAGGGGCACGGTCCAGGTCGTCCGGAAGCAGACGCCCGCCGCGGGCGCCGAGCCCGCCGCGCGGCCCTCGCCCGTGGCCCCCGTGAACGCCGGAGCAGGCGGCGCGGCACGTGACCTGGCCGGCCGTCCTGAGCAGCAGGGACCCGGCACCGCGCAGACGGTGGTCGCCCTCGCCCTGGCCGGGACCGCCGCCCTCACCGTGCACCGGGCGGCCCGCCGTCAGGCGCGGCGCGGCCGGAGGACGGGGTGACCGGCATCGTGCGTGACCTGACGAAACGGCTGCCCGCCGGCGCGGTCTGGGTGGCGCTGCTGCTCGGACTGTGGCTGTGGGGGCAGGGCCTCACCGAGGTGCCCGCGGGGACGGCCGGGCCCGCCACCGGCGACATGGCGGCGGCCGGACGCCCGCCCCTGACCGACCTGCCCACCGTGCACCGGCCGCTGAAGTCCGCGGACCCGCTCACCCTCGACATCCCCGGCCTGGAGCTGCGCGCCCCGGTCGTCGCCCGCGGCCTGGACGAGCGCGGCGCCCCCGAACCACCGCCGCTCGACCGCGCGGGCGAGGTCGGCTGGTACGCGGCCGGCGCAGCCCCCGGCGCGGAGGGCGCCGCGCTGATCGTGGGGCACGTCGACACCGAGACGCGGCCCGCCGTCTTCCACCGGCTCGACACGCTGGAGCCCGGCCAGGAGATCCGGGTGGCCCGCAGCGACGGCACCGTCGCCGAGTTCACCGTCGAGGACGTCCGCGTGCTCGACCGGGACGGCTTCGACGCGCGGGAGGCGTACGGCCCGCGCCACGACGGGCGCGCCGAACTCCGCCTGATCACCTGCGGGGGCGCCTTCGACACCGCGGCCGGCGCCTACGAGGCGAACGTCGTCGTCTCCGCGTACCTCACCGACGCCTCGGCGCCCCGCACCGACGCGTGAGCGGGGCGGGAGCCCTCCGGCCCGGCCGGCGGCCTGCTCCCCGGAGGCCGTCGGCCGGGCCGGTCCTCGACCGCGCTGAGCACGGGCCGCGGGAGGTGACCCGGCGGGACGCGCGGGAGGTGTGCGGAAGGCACGCGGGAGCACCGGCCCGGCGGTCGGCCGGCCGGCGCACCCGACTCTAGAGGGAAAGCCGGGCCCCGCCCAGGGGCCGGCGCACGTCAAGTCCCGGACCGGTCGCATTCCGTGATCGGCGCAGGTGGGCGTGGATCCGGCCACATCGCGCGCCGACGGCGCCACGGTGTCCCCGGCCCGCTGTAACAGGCCGTGGACAAGCGGCACTCGGCCGTCCTGGCGGGTCGCGGGGTGTGCCAGGATTGGGGCCCGGAACATGTGGAACAAGTGCACCCAAGGGGGGTTGGATGTACGGCAGCAGGGGGGTCGGGGCGTTCGCCGGGGGGCGGGCGTCCGCAGCGGTGCTGGGGGCGGCACTGCTGCTCGCGGGATGTTCCTCCGGGGGTGACGACGGCAAGGAGGGCTCGGCCTCGGCCGTCGTCACGCAGCAGCCGAAGGAGGCGGACCCCTTCTGGGTCAACCCGGACGGTGCCGCGGCGCGCGAGGTCGGCGAACTGCTGGGGGACGGCAGGAAGGCCGAGGCGCAGCAGCTCAGGAAGATCGCCGAGCAGCCCGTCGCGGAGTGGATCAACCCGGAGAACGCCGAGGAGCAGGCGCGGGACTTCACCGAGGGCGCCGACAAGGCGGGACGCCGCGCGGTGCTGGTCCTCTACAACATCCCGCACCGCGACTGCGGCCAGTACTCGCAGGGCGGAGCCGCGGACGGCGACGCCTACCGGGACTTCGTCGACGCGGTGGCCGAGGGCATCGGGGACCGCCCGGCGACGGTCGTGCTGGAACCGGACGCGGTGCTGCACCTGGTCGACGGCTGCACCCCGGAGGAGTTCCACGAGGAGCGCTACGACCTCCTCCACGGAGCCGTCACCAAGCTCAAGGGCCTGAAGGACACCAAGGTGTACCTGGACGCGGGCAACGCCGGCTGGGGCAACCCGGACGAGATCCACGAGCCGCTGAAGCGGGCCGGGATCGAGCGGGCCGACGGCTTCGCGGTGAACGTCTCGAACTTCTACACCACCGAGGACTCCATCGCCTACGGCAAGGAGCTGTCCGCCAAGGTCGGCGGAAAGCACTTCGTCGTCGACACCAGCCGCAACGGCAACGGCCCCTACACCGGGGGCGATCCGGACGAGCGCTGGTGCAACCCGCCCGGCCGGGCGCTCGGCGAGACCCCGACGACCCGCACGTCCGACCCGCTCGTCGACGCCTACCTGTGGATCAAACGCCCGGGGGAGTCGGACGGCGAGTGCAAGGGCGGCCCGAAGGCCGGCGAGTGGTGGGAGGACTACGCCCTGGGGCTGGCGCGCGCGTCGACGACGTAGCGGCCGGGCAGCGGAGCGACACGAGAGGGGCGCCGTGCGGATCGCACGGCGCCCCTCCCTCGTACCGGCGGGCGCGTTACGGCACCTGCACCCACTGGGCCTTGCTGGGCGTGCCGTCGCCGTCGGTGACGAACAGCATGTACCAGCCGGACTGCACCAGGTTCTTGTTCTTCGGCACGGTCACCGTGATCTGGTCGCCGTCGGTCGTGAAGTCCAGGGCGATCGAGCGCTGGTCCACGTCGGTGACGTGGGTGGTGGCGCTCGGCCGGATCAGCCGGACCTTCTTGACCGAGGCCGCGTCCTGCGAGGTGAACGTCCCGGACCCGCCGCGCTTGATGGTCTTCGGCCCTCCCGCGAGGTCGGGCTGCTCCTCGTCGCCGTACAGGTACGGCGGGGTGTAGATCTCGATGCGCTGCTCGAACTCGCCCGGCTTGGTGTTGGCCTTGTCGGCGAACAGCGAGTCCGAGCCGAAGAACATCACGCGGCCGTCGGGCAGCAGGATCGAGCCCGAGTGGTAGTTGCGGCCCACCAGCGGGTCGGCGACCCGCCGCAGCTCGTTCTTCTCGGTGTCGTAGATCCGCGCCTCGAGGATGTTGGAGTCGCTGCGGCCGCGGTAGTCCTCCGAGCCGCCGGAGATCAGCACCTCGTCGTTCGGCAGGACCGACGCCTGCGGGTAGCGGGTGCCCTTGTCGAGCGACGGACCGTCCACGAACTTCGGGTCGTCGGCCTTCAGGTCGACGATCCGGGTCTTCTCACTGGACCGCGGGGACTCGCCCACCCCGCCGCCGCCGATGACCATGTACTTCTCGTCCTGGGCGGGCGGCAGCAGCACCGTGCCGGACGTCTCCATCAGGTCGGGGTCGCTCAGGCCGGGGATCTTCTTGAACTTGTTGGTCTCCACGTCCCAGACGCCCGGCTCGCGGCCGACGTCGTCCGGCCCGTATCCCGCGTTCGACCCCGAGTAGAAGATCTTGCCGTTCTGCATCAGGAACAGTGCCGGGTAGGTGGGGAACTGCCGTTCCTTGTCGGTGTACTCCCACTCCTTGGTCTCCGGGTCGTAGATCTCGTTCTTGCCCGGGACGAGCTGGCCGATGTCGTCGAGGCCGGAGACGCTGAGGATCTTCCCGTCGCTCAGGGTGGTGAGCGTCGGGTACCAGCGGGCCTCCTTCATCGGGTCGACCTTGATGTACTTCTCCGCGACCGGGTCGAACTCGTAGGCGTCCCGGATCCCCTGGAAGTCCTTCTTGTCCAGGGCGAGCTTCTCGGCGATGCCGTACGTGTTGCGCGCGTCGTCGCCGGTGAGCCCGTGCACCCGGTAGTTGTCCTGCGTGCCGGTCTCGTACGTGGCGCCTTCCTTCTGCGCCTCGACGTAGATTCGGCCCACGCCCGGGGTGTTGCCGAGGAACTCGCCCGTCTCCGGGTCGAAGTTCTTCTCGGCGCGCGGCACGAGCACCGGGTCCTTCGACACGAAGGTCTTGCCGTTCTCCTTGCCGGTGAACTTCGTGCCCGCCGGGAGGGTGATCGGCTTGTCCGGGTTCTCGTTCTGGACGAGCATCAGGCCGCCGGCCTTCTTCACGTCGCCCTTGAGCTTCTCGTACCGCTTGGTGCCGCCCGCGATCAGCAGGTTGCCGTTGGCGAGCTGCGTGTGCCCGGTGCAGAACAGGTCGTTCGGCGTCGGGACCTTCTTGATGGTCTTCTTGACCGGGTCCCAGATCCGGGTGTCGTACCTCTTCGCGTCGAAGTTGTCCTGGTTGTTGCCCGACCCCGCGACGAGCAGCACCTTGCCGGTGCGCAGCAGCGCCGCGTGGATGGTGTTCTGCCGGTACTCCTCGGGAAACTCGACGATCTCCCACTTGCCGTTCGCGGCCTTGTACTCCGGCTGATTGATCTTGTACTGGTGGTATTTCTCGGTCCCGAAGCGGTACAGCCACGGGCCGTTCATCCCGGCCAGCGCGAGCACCACCGCCGTGCCTATCGCGATCCGACGGGCGCGACGGCGGCCTGCACGGTCAGTCATTCCTTACGTCCCCCAAGTCCACCAAGGGCGATCTGCATGGTCTGGTCGTCACCGGGGTTGCCGCCCCCGGGGCCTCCCGGCCCTTCGGGGCCCCCTGATCCGCCCGGTGCGCCGTGGGAGCCCGCCCAGTGGGGCCGGGGCTGCGGCTGGTGCGGTGCGTGCTGCTGGGGCATCCGCACGCCGTCGGCCGGGGTGGCGTCCTCGCGCGCGTGCCCCGCCGCGTGCGCGCCGGGCTTCTTCCGGTCCTGCCGCATGCCGTGACGCCAGGCGAACATCGGCGCCGCGGTGATGAGCAGGGCGAAGGTGGCCCAGATGACCATCGCCGGGTGGGAGTGCCCGAGGACGAGGCCCGCGGCGATGGAGCCACCGAAGATCAGGATGAAGTACCAGTGGTAACGGAAGGTGCCGAACCAGGTGTCCGGGCTGGCCGAGTCGCCCTTCGGGGTGACCACGAACTTGCTCTTGCGGCGCAGCACCGAGTCGATCAGCGCCTTGGCGTAGAGCGGGGCCGACAGCGCGGACATCACCATGCCGGCCACACCGCCGGAGCCTTCCGGCTCGTGCGGGGAGACGTTGTGCCGGCGGTTCCAGACGTACAGGCCGATCTGCAGCGCGGAGGCGTTGCCGTAGAGCATCAGCCAGACGGCCGGGTCGATGTTCACACCCGAGGCGCCCAGACCCAGGAACAGCGCGCAGCTGAGCGCCGCGAGGATCCAGTTCAGGGCGGACATCGGATAGAAGATGATCATCATCGTGTAGTTGAAGAGCTTGCTCGGCGGGAGCGTGAACCAGCCCTTCCAGTACTGCTTGAGGATCGTCTCGTAGGTGCCGCGCGACCAGCGCATCTGCTGGGTGAAGAAGTCGGTCCAGGCGTTGGGGCCCTCACCGACCGCCAGGACGTCCGGGGTGTAGACCGAGCGCCACTTGCGTCCGGTCTCCGGGTTCTTCGCCCGGTGCATCTCGAACCCGGTCGCCATGTCCTCGGTGATCGAGTCGTACAGGCCGCCGATCTGCTTCAGGGCCTTGATGCGCACCGCGTTGGAGGTGCCCACGAACATGGGCGAGCCGTAGCGGTTGCCGGCGCGCTGGATCAGCGCGTGGAAGAGGAACTGCTGGGACTCGGCGGCCTTGGTGACGAAGTTGTCGTAGTTGCCGTAGACCTGCGGGCCGATGACGAAGCCGACGTCCGGGTCGCGGAAGAAGCCGAGCATCCGCTCCAGGTAGTTCGGCAGCGGCACGTGGTCGGTGTCCACGGAGGCGAAGAAGTCGTAGTGGTCGCCGTGCGCGTCCAGCCAGGCGTTGTAGTTGCCGTGCTTGGTCTTGGCGCGGTGCGGGCCCTTCTTCTGGTTCCACTTCGCGACGCCCTTGCGGGAGAAGTGGTGCACGCCGAGGCGCTCGCAGACCGCCTTCACCTCGGGGTCGTCGCCCTCGTCGAGCAGCCAGACGTGCATCAGGCCCCGGTGGCGGATCCTGACGGCCGCCTCCAGGGTCTTCGTCACCATCTCCAGCGGCTCCTTGCCGGGCACGAAGGAGGTGAGGAAGGCGACCCGGGTGCCGGTCTCCGGCACCACCGGGACCGGGTCCCGGGCGACCAGCGTGGCGTGCGCGTTCGACACCACGTTCATGCAGCGGAAGAACTCGATCAGACCGATCGACACGAGCATCACGACGTCGAGGGCGGGCAGCCACTCGAACGCCGGGTGGTCGCGCTCCGTCCAGTGCGACGGCTGGAGCAGCCACACCAGCAGCACCAGCGACAGCACGGGGGCCGCCAGCAGCATCAGCGCGATGCGGATGCGGTGCGGCTCCTGCGAGATCAGCGAGCGGTACTGGACCTTGTACGGTCTGTTCGGATCGGGCTGGGTGAGGGGACCCGCGAGGCGGCTGTAGTGCTCGTAGTCGTACCTGGGCAGTGCTTTCTTGATCCGGCGGAACGTACCCGTGTTCCAGTTCCGATGGCCGGGCACCCGCAGCTGGGTGGTCTGGGACGGGTCGTCGTCCCGGTGGGCGCCCGTCGGCGTCGACGTCATGAGTCATCCCCCCACACGCGGCAAGAGCGCGTGTTTCGTCGCTTCCTTACGTCCGGGCCGGTCCCCCTCGACCTCCGGACGTGTCAGTGGCGGACCGCGGTCACCACGTCACGCACACCTTATAGACACGACTTCGTGTCCTTCCGGTTGCATGATCCCCCTTCGGTGCCGGCGCGGGGGAACGGGGTCCCTCACCCCGTCCCGGCCGACGGCCGGTGCTCCCCCCGGTCCCCCCAACGACCGCGACGGCGCGGATCGTTGAAGAGACCAGGGTCCCGGTTCGTTCCTCATGATCGCAAGGTGCGAAACACGGTGCAGACCGGGCATAAGGGGTCTTTGTGACGCCCGAGGGCGTCCTGTGATGTCACAGTTCCGTACGGGGCGCGAGAGCGTGGCGCTCAACGGGGGCGAGAGAGTTTCCGGCCAAAAACCGACGGGCCCCTCGTGGAACGAGGGGCCCGTCGTGTCGGTGCGCCGCCAGGGACTCGAACCCCGGACCCGCTGATTAAGAGTCAGCTGCTCTAACCAACTGAGCTAGCGGCGCCTGCTGACGGCAGAACTCTACAGGACTCCCGAAGGTGCTCGTGACCACCCCGGCCCGCCGCCCGCCACCCGGGGCGTCCGGTGGAGGAACGCTTTACGTCATTCGGACCGTCAAAGTGCGCGCCCCGAAGACCGTTGCGACACTGACGCTCGTGCGCAGAGGCGGAGAAACGTTCCGGGAATGTGAGGGGAATCGCATGGGGTCTCCGGTGGGCGAGGAATTCGGACCGGCCGGAGACCGCACGCGCCGCAGCCGTGCGGGTGAACGGCGGGAGCGGCCGCTTCCCCGCGCGGGGCGGCTGCGGCGCTCCCCGGCGCGGGGCGCCGCCCTTGTGGTGGCCGCTGTCGTGTCCGTCGCGCTCGGCGCCCACCCGGCCCCCGCCCAGGACAGCCGGGTCCCCGCGGGCCAGGGCGTCCCCGCAGACCAGGGGGGCGGCGGCGGGCAGGGCGTGCCGGGCCCGCTGTTCGGCTCCGACGGGCGCACGGGTCCCGCGCTGCCGCCCGGGACGATCCCCGCGATCACCCGGACGGACATCGTCAAGCGGGCCGCCGCCTGGGTCAGCCAGAAGGTCCCCTACAGCGTGTCCTCCTACTGGTCCGACGGATACCGGCAGGACTGCTCCGGCTATGTGTCGATGGCCTGGAAACTGCCCGGCAACGAATGGACGGGCAGCCTCGCGCAATACGCCGACAAAATCACCAAGGCGGAACTCCAGCCCGGTGACATCCTCCTGTTCCACAATGCGTCCGACCCGTACAACGGTTCGCACGTCGTCATTTTCGGCGGGTGGGCGAACACGGCCCGCACCCAGTACGTCGCCTACGAGCAGACCCCGCCGCACACCCGCAAGATGACGACCCCGTACGCCTACTGGAACAACTCGGCGCGCTATGTGCCGTACCGCTACAAGGGCGTGACCGACGGGGCCGCGGGGGCGGCTCCGGAGGCCGCCGTGCCCGCCTCGCCGACGTTTCCGCCCGTGCCCTCGGTGGCGGATTCCCCACCCGCCACCGAGGGCGCGGACGCCGTCGAGCCGGGCGGAGGGGCGCCGGCGCCCGCCGTGCAGGACGGTCCGCGCGGAACGGACGCCGGAGAGGGGGCGGCCGGCGTGGCACCGACGGGGCGCGGGACGACCGCGGACGGCGCTCCCGGTCCGTCGGGAACGCGGTCCGGTGAGGTCCCGGGTGGCTCAAACGGAGGTTCCGCTTCTGCCCCGGCGGGCCTTTCCCCCGCCTGACCCGACCGACCGGGGCGCCGGGCGTCCGCCCCGTCCGGGTTCCTCGATGTGACGCATCTGGCGCGGAGGCTGGAGGCACGCATGACCACCACGACATCCCACATCCCCGAGCACGTGCCCGAGTCCGAGGGGCCCGACGCCGGCGTCGCGGCCCCCCGCCCGGCCCGGCTGATCCACACCGAGTCCACGACCGAGATCCCCGTCCACCTGCTGTTCCGTGAGGAACCCTCCGATCCGCCGGCGGAGGTGAAGCCGCGCCCCGCCGTCGTCGCCCACCGCCCCCCGCCCGAGAAGCCGGAGACGGAGGACCGGGACACCCGGGACATCGGCGTACGGGCGCGCGCGTCCGCGCCCCGCGTCGATCCGGAGATCGTGGAGCGGCCCGCGCGGGTGCTGCCGGGCATCGCCGGGGTGCTCGCGGGGGTGTGCGGCGCGGCGGGCTGCGCGGTCACCGCGTGGTGGGCGGGGGTGCTGCCGCCGTTCGCGGCGGCAGCGTTCGGGCCTTCCGCCGGGGCCGGCGGCCTGGGGCCCGCGCAGTGGGCGGCGTTCGCCGGGGCCGGGGCGCTCGGGCTGTTCGGCTTCGGCGGTCTGGCCCGTGGCCGGACCGGGCGGGCCTGGGTGCTGGAGTTGTTCGGCCGCTATCGGGGGACCGTGCGGGGGACCGGACTGCTGTGGGTGAACCCGCTGCTGCTGCGCCGCCGGGTCGACGTGCGGCTGCGGCACTGGCGCGGCGAGCCGTTCCCGGCGGCGGACCGGGGCGGGGTCGCGCTGCGGGTGTCGCTGCTGGTGGTGTGGCGGGTGAGGGACACCGCGCGGGCGACCCTGGGCGTCGAGGACCACGAGGGGTACCTGCGGGCGTGCGTGGAGGCGGCGTTGCTGCGGGTGCCGGTCGCCGCGCCGGGCGCCGGACGGGGCGCGGTGCAGGCGACGCAGGACGCGCTGACCCGGCTGGTGGCCACGGACGCCGGGCCCGTCGGGGTGGAGGTGTGCGCGGTGCGTCCGCTGCGGGTGGAGTACGCGCCGGAGGTGGCGGCCGCGATGCACCGGCGCCGGATCGCGGCCCTGGACGCCCGGCACCGGGCGAGCGTGGTGGGCTCGGTCGTGGACTCGGTGGAGGACACCGTGACCCGGCTGACCATGCGCGGTCTGCTGGACCTGGACGACGACGAGCGCCAGGTGCTGGTGAAGGACCTCACGGTGGCGTTCTGCGCGGGGCGGGGCGAGGCGGGGGTCTGAACGACGGGGATCCGCGGGGGAAAACAGGCTCCGCGATTGGTATGGACATGTTCAACAACCGCCCCTACCCTGAGACTTGGTCTAGACCTGCACCCTGACATCTCCCCCACACTCCAGGAGCGGCAGCATGCGTAAACGGACCAAGCTGTACGCGGCCGCGGTGGGACTGGCCACGACCGGAGCGCTCATGCTCTCCTCCGGCGGCGCCAGCGGCCACGGCTACACCGACCTGCCGGTCAGCAGGCAGAAGCTCTGCCAGAACGGCGGCGTCTCCAACTGCGGCGCCATCCAGTGGGAGCCGCAGAGCGTCGAGGGCCCGAAGGGCTTCCCGGGGGCCGGCCCCGCCGACGGCAAGCTCTGTTCGGCCGGCAACGCGTCCTTCTCCCCCCTCGACGCACCGCGCACCCCGTCCGGCGGCGCCTGGCCCACCACCCGGGTGACCGGCGGCCAGCAGTACACCTTCCGGTGGCAGTTCACGGCGATGCACGCCACCACCGACTTCAAGTACTACGTCACCAAGCCGGGCTGGAACGAGAACCACAACCTGTCCCGGTCCGACCTCAACCTCACGCCGTTCCTGACCGTCCCCTACAACGGCCAGCGTCCGCCGCAGACCCTGTCGCACAGCGGCCGGCTGCCCAGCGGACTCAGCGGCCACCACGTGATCCTCGCGGTGTGGACGGTCCACGACACGGGCAACGCGTTCTACGCCTGCTCCGACGTGACCTTCTAGGACCGGCCCGGGGCAGCGCCCCCGATGTGTCCGAGCACGTCAAAGGGCCTCTCGCTCCCACGAGAGGCCCTTCTCGGTGCGCCGCCAGGGACTCGAACCCCGGACCCGCTGATTAAGAGTCAGCTGCTCTAACCAACTGAGCTAGCGGCGCATGACTCCCGCCATCCGCTTCCGCGGTCGGCGACGGGAAAAATCATACCCGGTCCCGGAGGGTGCTCCCGACCACTCCCGCCGGGGCCCGGACCGCCCGCTCAGATCGCCAGCGACAGCAGTACCGGGGTGGCGTTGCGGTTGAGGGTGTCGGCGGCCCGGCGCAGCCGGTGGGCGTGCTCCAGCGGCAGGGACAGCGCCAGGCATCCCGCCGTGGACCCGGCGGTGAGCGGGACGGCCGCGCAGACCGTGCCGACCGCGTACTCCTGGAGGTCCAGGACCGGCACCGTCGGCGGCTGAGCGGCGAGCTTCGACAGCAGCAGACGGTCGCTGGTGATGGTGCGCGAGGTGAGCCGGGCCGGGCGGTGCCGGGCCAGGTGGTCGCGCCGGCCCTCGTGGTCCAGCTGGGTGAGCAGGCTCTTGCCGACCGCCGTGGCGTGCGCCGAGTAGCGGAAGTCCACCCACTCGTTCACCTTCGGGGTGGCCGGGGAGTCGGCGTACTGGGTGACGCTGACCTCGCCGTCGACGTACCGGCTGAGGTAGACGGCTGCGCCCACGGAGTCGCGCAGCCGGTCGAGGGTGCGCTGGAGGGTGTCCCGCAGGGCCTGCCGGTGTCCGTCGGCGGAGCCGAGCCGGGTGAAGGCCGCCCCGGTGACGTAGGCGCCGTCGGTGATCTGCTCGACGTAGGCCTCGCGGCGCAGCATGCGCAGGAGGGTGGTCAGCCGCTCCGTGGCGATGCCGGTCTCGCGGGCCAGTTCGGTCTCGTTGATTCCTGTGCCACGCCGCGCCACCGTCTCCAGGACGCGCAGTGCGTCCTGGACCGAGTGGTACGACGCGGTCGGCTCGTGCCTCAGCGCCACGGTTTCCCCCTGCGCTCGCTCGTAGGGCCGCAATCCGGTCAACGAATCCCCTCCACGATAGCCGTCAAAGGCGTTGTCGAAGGCGGGGGTTGACAAGATTGCGGCCCTCTGAACTGCGGCGCCGACCCTCTGGCATATGCCACAGGTATGACCCAGGCCGTGGACCTCGGGCGACGCGCCGGGCGCGCTCCGTGACTACAGGACCGCGCTCAGGAATTGCCGCGTCCGGTCGTGCTCCGGCTCGTTGAAGATTTTCTCCGGCGAGCCCGCCTCGATGACCCGGCCCGAGTCGAACATCAGCACCTGGTCCGAGATGTCCCGCGCGAAGTTCATCTCGTGGGTCACACAGAGCATGGTGATGTCCGTGGAGCGGGCGATGTCCCGCAGCACGTCCAGCACACCGGCCACCAGCTCCGGGTCGAGCGCCGAGGTGACCTCGTCCAGCAGCAGCACCTGCGGACGCATCGCCAGCGCCCGGGCGATAGCCACCCGCTGCTGCTGGCCGCCGGACAGCTGGGCCGGGCGCTTGTCGAGGTGGTCGGTCAGCCCGACCATCTCCAGCAGCTCCCGCGCCCGCTCCTCGGCCGCGTCCTTGGACATGCCGAGCACGGTGACCGGGGCCTCGGTGATGTTCCGCAGCACGGACATGTTCGGGAACAGGTTGAACTGCTGGAAGACCATGCCGATCTTCTTGCGGACCTCGCGGACCTGCTTCTCCGGCGCCGGGAACAGCTGCTGCCCGTCGACGGTGATGACACCCTCGTCGGGCTTCAGCAGGGTCATCAGCAGCCGCAGGATCGTGGTCTTGCCGGACCCGGACGGGCCGATCAGCGTCACGTGCTTGCCGGCGTCGACCGAGAAGTCCAGGTTGTCCAGGACCGTGTGGTCCCCGAAGCGCTTGGTGACCCGCTCCAGCCGGATCAGCTCACCGGTCGCGCGCGGGGTCTCGGGCTTTTCTTCGAACGGGGCGTGGGTGTCAGTGGACAAGGCGTCGCTCCAGGGCTCGCAGGGCAAGGGAGGCCAGGTAGGAGATGACGATGAAGGCCACGCCGATCACCGTCAGGGGCTCGGTGAACTGGAAGTTCTGCTGGGCGAACAGCCGCGCCTGGCCGAGCATCTCCAGCACGGTGATGGCCATCAGCAGGGGGGTGTCCTTCAGCATCGAGATGACGTAGTTGCCGAGCGCGGGCACCACCCGGCGCACGGCCTGCGGCAGGATCACCACGGTCCACGTCCGGCGCAACGGCAGGTTCAGCGCCGTCGCCGCCTCCCACTGGCCCACCGGCACCGCCTCGATACCGGCGCGGTAGACCTGCATCGTGTACGTCGAGTAGTGCAGCCCGATGGCGAAGACGCCGGTGGTCGTCGCCGAGAAGGTGATCCCCCACTCGGGCAGCACGTAGAAGAGGAAGAACAGCTGCACCAGCAGCGGGGTGTTGCGGATGAACTCCGTGACCGCGCCGACCGGCCAGGTCACCCAGCGCGTCGGCGTCCGCATCAGCAGCGCCCACACCAGGCCCAGCACGAAGGAGATCAGCGAACCGAACACCAGGATCTGCAGGGTGACCCACAGACCGTCCCAGAAGTACGGCATGAAGTCGGCGACCGCGCCCCAGTCCCACGTCACGAGACACCACTTCCCTCGGGCACGCGCACGTCGGCGGCCTTCTTCTTCGGCGCCTTGCCGACGCCCGCCTTCAGCTTCTTCTCCAGCCCGCGCATCGACCGGGTGAGCAGGAAGGCGATGACGAAGTAGATGAGCAGGATGTACGTGTAAATCTCCGCGCTCTCCTGGAGCGCCAGGCGGACCAGGTTGGCGCTGAACGCCAGGTCGCCCATGCCCATGACCGAGACCAGGGCGGTGCCCTTGAGCAGCTCGATCAGCAGGTTGGAGAACGGCGGGATCATCTCCGGCACCGCCTGCGGCAGCAGGATGAGCTTCATCCGCTGCCAGGGCGTGAAGCTGAGGGCGATGCCGCCCTCACGCTGGGCCGGGTCGACCGCGGCGAGCGCGCCGCGCACGATCTCCGAGCCGTACGCCCCGTAGGTCAGACCGAGCGCCAGGGTGCCCGCCCACAGCGGCACGAGCTGCCAGCCGAAGGCCGGCGGCAGCACGAAGAACACCCAGAAGATCATCACCAGCGCGGAGGTGCCGCGGAACACCTCGGTGTAGAAGCCCGCGAGGAAGCGGACGATCCACAGCCGGTGGGTGCGGGCGATGCCGACCACGAACGACACCGCGGTGGCGAGCAGGGCGCTGAGCACGAGCAGCTGGATCGTGACCCAGACGCCGTCGAGTACGCGTTCCCAGAGTCCGGAAGTCATCCGCCGCAGAGCTCCTTCGCGGTCAGATCGGTCATCTCGTCCTCGGTGAACCCGAACGGCTTGAGGATGCGCAGCAGCTCGCCGCTCTTCTTGAGCTTCGTCAGCTCGACGTTGAAGGCGTCCCGCAGCTTCGTCTCCGTCGGCCGGAACGCGAACGCCCCGCCGTCGACGTGCGGCTCGCCACCGACGAGCGGCTTGAACGGCTCGGTCGCCTCGGCCTTGCCCGACTTCTTGACCACCTCACGGGTGGTGAGCGCGGTACCGGCGAAGACATCGACACGCCCGGCCTCGACGGCGTTCAGGCCGGCCACCTGATCGGGGACGATCAGGATGTCGCTCTCCTTGTAGCCGGCCTCCACGGCGTACGCGATCTCCGCGTACCCGGTGCCGGTGGCGAACTTCGCCTTCTTCTTCACGACGTCCTGGTAGTTGCGCAGCCCCAGCGGGTTGCCCTTGCGGACGATGAAGGAGTCGAGCATCTGGTAGTCGGGGTCGGAGAAGATGACCTGCTCGCAGCGCTCGGCGTTCACGTACATCCCCGCGGCCACGACGTCGAACTGCTGGGAGTTCAGCCCGGGGATGAGCGAGCCGAACTCGGTGGGTACGGGCTGCACCCGGTCCACCCCCAGCCGTTTGAAGATGACCTTGGCCAGCTCGGGCGCCTCGCCGGTCAGCTCACCGTCCTTGTCGATGTAGCCGAACGGGATCTCGCCGGCGATGCCCAGCCGGACCACGCCCGCCGCCCTGAGCCGCTCGAGCAGGTCGCCGCCGTCCGTCGTGGACGCCGTCGGCACGCGCGAGCACCCCGCCGCGCCCAGCGCGCCGAGCGCCGCGACCCCCGCGAGCAGCGACCGACGCGAGGGCCCTGAGGTCCCTGTTATTCGTCTCAGTGGTTGAAGTGGTGGAGCCATGGCGGCGCGGCTACCCGAACCGATGCGAGTTATTCCGGCCAGTTTCGGCCCCGTTCGGCGGTGGGGCGGTCTTGACCGGCACGGGACCATGGGGTGCATGGCCGACCGATTCCTCGAGATCTCACTGGTCAGGCGCGAAGTGACCGGCATCGCGCGACTGCTCGACGACCGTGCCCCGATCACCTGCGAAGCCGTCTGGAAATCTCTCCCGCTGTCCGGCGACGTCTACCACGCCAAGTACGCCCGCAACGAGATCTACGCCCTCTTCCCGCCCTTCGCGGACCGGGAGCCACCCCTGGAGAACCCCACAGTCACCCCCATTCCGGGCGACCTGTGCTATTTCACCTTCTCCGGCGCCGAGTTGGGCACCACGTCCTACGGCTACGACCGCGAGGTCCGCCCCGGCAGCACCGTGGTGGACCTCGCGCTCTTCTACGAACGGAACAACCTGCTCCTCAACGGCGACGTCGGCTGGGTCCCCGGCATCGTCTGGGGGCAGGTGGTGGAGGGCCTGGACGCCCTCGCCGACGCCTGCAACGACCTGTGGCGCACCGGCGCCGCCGGGGAGACGCTCAGCTTCCGGAGAGCGTGACCCCCGCCTCGTACAGCGCGTGCGCCGCCCGCAGCACCACGTCGTCCCGGTGCCGCGCGGCCACCAGCTGCAGCCCGACCGGCAGCCCGTCCGCCAGGCCCACCGGAACACTGGCGGCGGGCTGCTGCGTCATGTTGAACGGGTAGGTGAACGGCGTCCACCCGGTCCAGCGCCGGTGCCCGGACCCCCGCGGCACCTCCGCGCCCGCCTCGAACGCCGTGACCGGCAGCGTCGGGGTGACCAGCAGGTCGTAGGTGTCGTGGAAGCGCCCCATCCGCCGGCCCAGGTCCATCCGGACGTCCACCGCCGCCAGGTAGTCCAGCGCCGACAGCCGTCCCCCCTCCCGGCAGATCTCCCGCAGCCCCGGGTCGAGCCGCTCCCGCTGCTCCCGGCCCAGGGCCTGTGTCACCCGCGCCGCGCCCGCGAACCACAGGGCGTGGAAGGCCTCCACCGGGTCGGCCAGGTCGGGGTCGGTCTCCTCGACGTACGCGCCGAGTCCCGCGAGCCGCTCCACCGCCCGCCGCACCACGGCCGCGACACCCGGGTCCACCCGCACCTGCCCGCCCAGCGACGGCGAGAACGCCACCCGCAGCCCCCGCACCCCGCCGCCCAGCGCCTCCGAGAACGGCCCCGGCGCCGGCGGGAGCCCCGACCAGTCACGGGAGTCCGGCGCGGCGATCGCGTCCATCAGCAGCGCCGCGTCCGCCGCGTCCCGGGTCATCGGACCGACGTGCGCCAGCGTCCCGAACGCGCTCGCCGGATACAGCGGCACCCTCCCGTACGTCGGCTTCAGCGCGAAGATCCCGCAGAACGCCGCCGGGATGCGGACGCTGCCGCCGCCGTCCGTGCCCAGCGCCAGCGGCCCCGCGCCCAGCGCCACGGCCGCCGCCGCGCCCCCGCTGGACCCGCCCGCCGTGCGCGTCGGGTCGTGCGGGTTGCGGGTGACCCCGCTGAGGGGTGAGTCCGTCACGCCCTTCCAGCCGAACTCGGGCGTCGTCGTCTTCCCGAGGAACACCGCGCCCCGCTCCCGCAGCCGGGCCACCGACGGGGCGTCCTCGTCCCACCGCCCCGCCGGGTCGACGGTCCGGGACCCCTTCAGGGTCGGCGCGCCGCGCAGCAGCAGGATGTCCTTCACCGTGACCGGCACCCCGTCCAGCGGCCCCAGTTGCTCACCCCGCCGCCACCGCTCCTCGGAGGCGGCCGCCCGCTCCAGGGCGTCGTCGGCGAGCAGCCGCACGAACGCGTTCACCTCGGGCTGGATCTCCTCGGCCCGGCGCAGCGCGGCGCGGGTCACCTCCACCGGGCCGAACTCGCCCTTGCGGTAGCCGTCGACGAGCCGGGCCGCGGTCAGTTCCGTGAGCTCGGACATCCACACTCCCTGGGAAGACGTCAGTGACCCGGTACATACCCGCGTCGCTTGTCGACCACGTTCTCCAGCGGCCGGCCCGCCTCCCACAGCTCGTACAACTCCACGAACTGCGCCGCCAGTTCGTCCCGCCAGCCGACCGTGTCGCCGCTCATGTGCGGTGAGACGACCACGTCGTCCAGCTCCCACAGCGGGCTGTCGGCGGCCAGCGGCTCGGCCGTGAACACGTCCAGCGCCGCGCCCGCGATCCAGCGGTCCCGCACCGCCCGCACCAGCGCGTCCTCCACCACCAGCTCGCCCCGGCCCACGTTCACGAAGTACGCGGACGGCTGCATCAGGCCGAAGCGGCGGGCGTCGAACATCCCCCGCGTCTCCTCGGTCAGCGGCGCCGCGGCGACCACCCAGTCCGCGCGCGCCAGCAGCCGGTCCAGGTCCTCCGGTCCGTGCACCCCGTCCCGCGCCGTCCGGCCCACCAGCGCGGTCCTCACGCCGAGCGCCTCCAGCGTCCCGGCCACCGCCCGGCCGATCGGCCCGGACCCCACCACGCACGCCCGCGTCCCCGCCACCCGGCGCGTCTCCCGGTGCAGCCAGGTCCGCTCCCGCTGGAGCCGCAGCGTCCGCGGCAGGTCCTTGGCGAACGCGAGGACGAGACCGGCGACGTACTCGGCGATCGGCCCGTCGAAGACGCCGCGCGCGTTGGTGACCACCGTGTCGGACGCGGCGAGTTCAGGACAGAGCAGATGGTCCACCCCGGCGCTCGCCGTGTGCACCCAGCGTGGCCGGGGACCCTCGCCCGGCCACGCCCGGCGCACCGCGTGCGAGGTGAAGTCCCACACCAGCAGCACGTCCGCGTGCGGCAGCCGCTCGGCGAGCGTCGACCCGTCCGCGTGCTCGATCCGCACCCGTCCGGCGAGCCTGCCGAGACGGGGGAGCGGTTCGGCGTCCAGGACGAGCAGCGTGGGCGTGGTCATGGGCCTCGTCTCCAGGTGGCTCGGTGCGGTCCGGCGGTCCCGGCGCGGACCGGTGACGACGAGTTAACCGGTTGTTGACCGGGGGGTGACCCGGGTGGATTGACCGCGTCCCTACCCGAACCTACCGTCGTCGACACGGGTCTTTCCGCGTTCCTTCGTGTGCTCGTCTCCCAGCGTGAGGCCGGTGCCTGTCATGGACGTCTCCCTTCTCGGCGGCCCGAGCCCGCAGCGCGGGCTCGGGGTGGTGGCCCCCTTCGACTTCGCGCTGGACCGGGAGCTGTGGCGCTGGATCCCGGACGGTGTCTCCCTGCACGTGACGCGTACCCCGTACGTGCCGGTCGAGGTCAGTCTGGACCTGGCCCGGCTGATCAGCGAGCACGAGACGCTGGGCGACGCGGTGCGCACCCTCACCGCCGTCGCGCCCGAGGTCGTCGCCTACGCGTGCACCTCCGGCAGCTTCGTCGGCGGGATCGTCGGCGAACGCGCCATGTGCGAGGCGATGAGCCGGGCCGGGGCGGTCCCCGCGATCACCACCTCGGGCGCGCTGCTCGAAGCGCTGGTGGAGCTGGACGTGCGCCGGGTCGCCCTGGTCACGCCGTACACGGTGTCGGTCACCCGGGCGCTGGAGCGCTACGTGGCGCGCGCGGGCGTCACCGTCACCGGCTGCGCCTACATGGGACTGACCCGGCACATCTGGAAGGTCACCTACCGCGAGGTGGTGGACATGGCCCGGCAGGCGGTCCGTGACCGGCCCGGCACGGCCGACGCGCTGTTCCTCTCCTGCACCAACCTGCCGACGTACGACGTGATCCCGCAGCTGGAGGCGGAACTGCGCATACCGGTCATCTCGGCCAACCAGGTGACCATGTGGGCGGCGCTGCGCCGATTGGGTACCCGGGCGGTGGGACCGTATCAGGCGCTGATCGACGCGTCCGCACGCCCCGGGACCGTCACGCCGGGCCAGGCGCCGACCGTACTGCCCGGCCAGGCGGCGCCCGGTCCGGTGCTGCCGGACGCACCAGGAGAGAAGCAGCAGGAAGGCTGGACATGACCGCACTGGGATTCCTCTACCCCGGACACTCCGCGGAGGACGACTATCCGCGCATCGAGCAGTTGCTGGGCGGCGACGTCCGCGTGGACCTGGTGCACACCGACATCGGCGAGGACGCGCACCGGGTGGACGCCCTGCGCGAGATGGGCTCGCCGGAGCGGCTGGCGGCCGGCCTGGAGGAGTTGCGCCTGGCCGGCGTCGAGGCCGTGGTGTGGGCGTGCACCAGCGGCAGCTTCGTGCTCGGCTGGGACGGCGCCCGCGACCAGGTGCGCCGGCTCGCCGTCGCCGCGGGCATGCCCGCCTCCTCCACCTCCTTCGCCTTCGTGCACGCGATCCGGGAGATCGAGGTGCGCCGGGTCGCCGTCGGCGCGACCTACCCCGACGACGTCGCCCAGCTGTTCGCCGACTTCCTGCGGGCCGGGGGAGCGGAGGTCACCGGGGTGCGCAGCTCCGGGATCGTCACGGCGGCCGAGGTCGGCACCTGGGGAGAGCGGGAGCTGTTCGCGCTGGCCCGCGCGGCCGACTCCCCGGACGCGGAGGCGCTGCTCCTGCCGGACACCGCCCTGCACACCGTCGCGCACATCCCCGCCCTGGAGAAGGAACTGGGCAAGCCGGTCCTCACCGCCAACCAGGTCACCGTCCGGGAGGGCCTGCGCCTGGCCGACCGCCGCGTCAACGCGCCCGAACTCGGCGCGCTCTTCACGCGGGAGCCGCTCGTCCAGGTCTGACGGAGCCGCCCGTCCGGCACGGACGTGAGGAACGCCACCTTCACCGGCGTACGTCCCTCCGCGCGCCCGGAGTGCGTCCCCGTCGCCGTCTTTGTGCGCCCCGCGAGCTGGGTAGTCACCGGTCGGCGCGCCCGCACGGCCGGAGCCGTCCCGCCCTCGCGGGCCGGACGCCCACTTGCGGGGGCGCGGGACAATGGACGGTGGCCCTCCGGCACCCGGAGACCACCGCGACGTACGAAGGAGAAGTCATGGCGGAGCACACGCCGCGCCCGGACCAGCCGCGGCTACGCCCCGCGCCCCTGCTGTTCGAGCCCGCGCAGGCGGCCTCGGACCCCGAGCACTTCTTCGACCTGGAGTCGATCGAGGATCCGCGCGCGCTGCTGGAGCGGGCCACGGAGCTGACGCTCGCGTTCCGGGCCGCCGCGGACCGGGCGACGGAGTTCCAGGCGGTCGCGGCGGCCCAGCTCGCCGACCCCCGCCGCTTCGACCGGCTGTCGACGGCGGACATCGCCGAGCGCGCCGAGTGGACCGAGGACTACGCGAAGAAGATGGTCGAGTTCGGCCGCGACCTGATGCGCGGCGGCGAGGGCCCGGGGCACGTCGACCCCGTGTGAGCCGCGCCGCCCCCGGCCGTCCGGCCCGTCGAACGGATGTGGCATATGCCGGGGGACAGGGTACGCGCCCGGCCGGGCTCTCGTCCCGGATTCCGGCAACTTTGCGGAACCGTTCCCTCACGGCACGTAGAAATATCTGTATGAGCAGCACACCGAATGTCTCCGACGTCAGCGGTGTCACCCCGGACGGAGCCGCCTGGCTCGCCTCGGCCGGCACTGCCCCGCGCGGCGCCCGCCCCCTGTGGGGCGAGCGGCCGGACACCCCGGTGGTCCTGCCCTGCGGCGTCGTCTTCGACGTGGTGAGCGTGCCCGCGATCTTCGGGCGCCGGATGCTGGACCGCCTGTGGGAGGAGGGGCCGGGCTCGGGTCCCGTCGCGGAGTACCGCGGCCGGATGCTGCTGTTCGGCGCCGTGGGCACCGCCCAGCGGCTGCCCGCCCTGCTGAGGTGGGAGGAATGGGGCGCCCACGGCAGCCGTACGGACGGCGTCCCGCCCCTGCTGTGCCACGGCACCGGCGACGCGGTGACCGTCCCCGCACCGGCCGGTCCCGCACGCCCCGACGCGGGGGCCACGGCCCGCTGGCTGGTCGCCCCGGACAGCCGAAGCCCCTGGCTGCCGGGCCCGGAGGTGCTGCTCTGGGCGGCGGTGCGGGCGGCCCGCGCGGCCGTGCGGATATCGATTTTTCCTCCCGCCGATCGTGATGCTAATGTCTACGACGTCAGCAGGCGCCGCTAGCTCAGTTGGTTAGAGCAGCTGACTCTTAATCAGCGGGTCCGGGGTTCGAGTCCCTGGCGGCGCACGACACGAAAGGCCCCTCGCGCGAGCGGGGGGCTTTTTCGCGTCCGGAGGCCGGCGGGCGCGCGTCACGCCGTCCCGCGGGTGGGCCCGCGCGCCTGGCTGCTCGCGGCCGGTGATGCGGTGCGCTTGGCGCCTCGAGGCTCGTGGTCTCACGAGCCCGGAACGCCGAGGTCCGTAGTCCCGCGCGCCCGGCGCCTCGCGGCTCTTGGTCTTACGAGCCCGGAGCCCCGAGGTCCGTAGTCCCACGCGCCCGGCGCGTCACGGCCGGTGATTCGGTGCGCTTGGTGCCTCGCGGTTCATGATCTTGCTCGCGCTTGGCGGCTCGCGGCTCGTGGTCCCACGAGCCCGGAGCTCCGAGGCCCGTAGTCCCGCGCGCCTGGCGCCTCGCGGCCGGTGATGCGGTGCGCTTGGCGGCTCGCGGCTCGCGGCTCGCGGCTCGCGGCTCGCGGTCCACGAGCCCGGAGCCCCGAGGCCCGTAGTCCCGCGCGCCCGGCGCCTCGCGGCCGGTGATGCGGTGCGCTTGGCGGCTCGCGGCTCGCGGCTCGCGGCTCGCGGTCCACGAGCCCGGAGCCCCGAGGCCCGTAGTCCCACGCGCCCGGCGCGTCACGGCCGGTGATTCGGTGCGCTTGGCTCCTCGCGGCTCGTGATCCCGCGCGCCTGGCGGCTCGCGGCTCGTGATCCCGCGAGCAAGCGGCGTGCGCCGCACGCAGGGGGCGAGGCCACCGCGACGTACGCGAGATGGCCGGCGGGCCGAGGGCCGGCGGGCGTGCGCTGTCGGCTCGGCGTGACGCGACGCGGAACTCGGCTCCCGGTGCGCAGACGTCGGGGCCGGCCGGCCGGGTGCACGGGCGGGGCGCCCGTGGGCGCGCCCACGCGGCCGGGTGGGCGCGGGGCGTCGGCGGGGGCGTTGGCCGGGGGCCTCAGGAGGCCCGTGCCGTGCGGTCACCCGTGGTGATCTTCACCGTCCACGCGCCGGACGGCGTGCGGCCCTCCACCTCGACGCGGACCGACTCGCCGGGGACCGTGAAGCTCTCGCCCAAGGCGACCGGGGCGTCCGCCAGCGGCGGATACACCGAGTCCTCCCAGCACGCCTCGGTGCGCGGATGGGCGTCGATCACCTCGACGGGGCCGCGCCCCGAGCGGGTGCCGCTCGACACCCGGTAGACCAGCACGCCCGACCGGCACGCCGCGCGGTCGTTGCCGAACGGACCCCGCACCTCGAAAACCAGGGCCGAGTCCGCACCCGTGCGCACCACCGCCAGCTTCGTACCGCTCCCCAGTCCGAACGACGGCGCCCCGGCCGCGCCCGTCACCGGCGTGCCCGGACCCGCCCCCAGCGGCTCCAGCGTCAGCCGCACCGGATCGCCCCCCTGCACGCACCGCACCTGCTGCGGCTCCAGCCAGCCCAGCTTCCACTTGTGCCAGCCGAACAGGTCCGGCGCGAGCGCGAACTGGCTGCCCATCAGGTCCCAGTCCCCGACGTGGGTGTCCCAGTCGCCCTTGCCGTCCACCGGCCGGTGGTACAGATCCGGCAGGTCGAAGACGTGCCCCGTCTCGTGCGCCAGCACCAGCCGGTCCGGAGGATGGTTCTCGAAGACGGTGACGACCCGCCGGATGTCCGCGCCGTCCGCCCGCATCGGCCGGTCCAGGTTGACCACCTTCGTGGCGTCCGAGTCCACCCCCGGCGCGTCCGGATCGGCGACGAAGTACACGATGTCGTAGGCCGAGTAGTCGACGTGCGGATCGGACGCGGCGAGCGCGTCCCGCAGATACGCCGCCCGGTGCGCCACCGTCCAGTCGCGCTGTATGGCGTACGCCGTCGAGGGGCGCGGCATCCGGATCCACCGCTTCACCGGATGCGCCCGCAGGCTGAACTTCCCGTAGGAGGACCGCTCGAAGAAGCGGCTGGTCATCGGGAAGTGGTCGGCGGCCAGCTCGTCCGGCGAGGTCAGCGGATGCGAGTCGGGGAACGACAGGAACACCATCACCGCGTCCAGCCGGCCGGCCGGACGCGGATAGGCCGCGTTCCAGGTGTCCAGGCCCTCCGAGTGGTGGGCGTCGGTCCGGGTCAGCACGCACGGCTGCGCCGAGAACGGTTCGGGTCCCGACGGCACGCTCACCATGGACGTCGCCGCGAGCGCCGACATAGTGGTGCACATCGCCGCCGTGGTCCGCAGCCGGGGGCGGACACCCGAACGGCCCAGCCGCTGTCGCAGTGCCTCACGACCGAGTCCTCTCGGGGTGAGCTGACGCGGCACAGGGACCTCCGGGAGACGGTTCGCGGGACACCGCACCCAGAGTGGGATGATTTGTCGTACTACGCCCTGTTCAACTGCACCGGTCGGGTGAGAACAGCGGCGGAACGGGCGGGACCGCGCGCACGTCGCACCGCCCGCATTCACGGAACGTCACAACTGGTCGGAGCGCGGCAGAAGCCGTCCGCACCCGGGCAGAAACGATCTGGCAGAGATGCGGAACCGGCGGGGAGGCCGGACAGTGGCTGGAAGGGCCCGACGCGGGCCTCTATGATCGGCACACTTTCCGGATGCGGAAGGTGTTTTCCTGCCCGACAGCGAGCGAGTGCACTGCGGGAGCGAGTGGTGAGCGGAACGTCCGAAGGGCCGACGCCCGCGACTGAGCTCAATCGGTCGGTCGTCACGGAGAGTAAGATTTCGGCGTCCCCGGGTGCCGAGTTCACCGCGCCCGTCGAGCCGGAGGAACCGGTCGGGTCGGCCTCCCCGCGGTCCCCCGCGCCCCCGTCCTACCGCTCCGTCTTCACCGCCGCTCCGCTCGCCATGGCCGTCGTCGACCGCGAGGGCATGATCACCGGCGCCAACGCCGCCCTCGCCGACCTGCTGGGCCGCGACCAGGACACCCTCACCGGCGCCGTCGCCGCCGACCTGGTCGACCTCGCCTCCGACGCCCGCACCTGGCACGCCTACCGCGAACTGCTGCGCGGCCGCCGCGCCCGCCTGCGCTGCACCCGCCGGCTGAAACACCCCGAGGGGCACGCCCTGTGGGTGCGGGTCACCGTCGCCCCGCTGCCCCCCGACGACGGCGGCGTCCTGGTGTCCGTCGCCGACATCAGCGACCACCGCGCCCTGCAGGCCCGGCTGCGCCACCTCCGCATGCACGACCCGGTGACCCGGCTGCCCAACCGCACCCTGTTCTTCGAACGCCTGACCAGCGCCCTGGAGGCGGAGTCGTACGCGGAGAGCGGCACCGGCCGCATCGGCGTCTGCTACCTCGACCTGGACGGCTTCAAAGCCGTCAACGACACCCTCGGCCACCGCGTCGGCGACCAGCTGCTCGCCGCCGTCGCCGACCGGCTCACCCGCTGCGCGCAGGACGCGGGGCGGGCCCGGGCCGGTATCCCTCTGGTCGCCCGGCTCGGCGGCGACGAGTTCGCCCTGCTCGTGGAGGACTCCACCGGCACCGAACAGCTCGCCGACCTCGCCGAGTCGCTGCTCGACGCGATCCAGGAGCCGTTCGACGTGTCCGGCCGCCGCCTGAAGGTGTCCGCCTCCATCGGCGTGGTCGAGCGGCACGCCGCCGGAACCACCCCCACCGCGCTGATGCAGGCCGCCGACACCACGCTGTACTGGGCGAAGGCCGACGGCAAGGCCCGCTGGACGCTGTTCGACCCCGAGCGCAACGCCAACCGCGTCACCCGGCAGGCCCTCGCCTCCTCCCTCCGCCCGGCCATCGACCGCGGCGAGTTCGCCCTGGAGTACCAGCCGCTGGTCGGCATGGACGACGACCGCGTGCACGGCGTGGAGGCCCTGATCCGCTGGCACCACCCCCGCTTCGGCACGCTCACGCCGAATCGGTTCATCTCCCTGGCGGAGGAGGACGGTTCGATCGTGCCGCTCGGCCGCTGGGTGCTGCGCACCGCCTGCCGTCAGGCGCGCGACTGGCAGATCCAGCACCCGGACGAGCCGCCGATCTTCGTCAGCGTGAACGTGGCGGTCCGTCAGGTCTGGGACTCCGACCTGGTGGCGGACGTCGCCGACACCCTGAAGGAGACGGGGCTGCCCCCGCATCTGCTGCAGCTGGAGCTGACCGAGTCCGCGGTGATGGGCTCCTCGGGCCGGCCCCTCCAGGCGCTCAAGGCCCTCAGCGACATGGGCGTGCGCATCGCCATCGACGACTTCGGCACCGGCTACTCCAACCTCGCCTACCTCAGCAGGCTGCCGGTGTCGGTGCTGAAGCTCGACGGCTCCTTCGTCCGCGGCTTCCAGATCGAGGACCGCGCCGCCAAGACCAGCCCGGCGGACGAGGTCATCGTCGAGGCGATGGTGCAACTCGCCCACCGGCTGGGGCTGACGGTCACCGCGGAGTGCGTCGAGACCTCCGCGCAGGCCACCCGGCTGCGCCGGATCGGCTGCGACACCGGCCAGGGCTGGCTGTACTCACGGCCCGTCCCGGCCGACCGCATCTCCGAACTGCTCGGCACACCCGGGGTTCAGGCGGGCGTCGGCAACCCGTAGGCGTCGGCGATCAGTTCGTACGACCGCACCCGGACGTCACCGCCGTGCGCGTTGGCGGTGAGCATCAGCTCGTCGGCGCCGGTGCGCTTCTGCAGGTCGTCCAGACCGGCCCGGACCTCGTCCGCCGTGCCGTGGATGACGTTGGCGTTCCAGGACTCCACGAACTCCCGCTCCATCGGGCTGAAGTCGTACGCCTCCGCCTCCTCCGGCGTCGGCACGAGCCCCGGGCGTCCGGTGCGCAGCCGCACCATGTTCAGGGCGGCGGCCAGCACCTGGCGACGCGCCTCCTTCTCCTCGTCGGCGGCGAGCGCGGCGACCCCGATCAGCGCGTAGGGCGCGTCGAGCACCTCGCTCGGCCGGAAGCTCTCCCGGTACAGGTCGAGCGCGGGGACCGTGTTCTGCGCGGAGAAGTGGTGGGCGAAGGCGAACGGCAGGCCGAGCATGCCGGCCAGCTGCGCACTGAATCCGGAGGAGCCGAGCAGCCACACCGGCGGCCGGTGCGGGGACTGCACCCCGCCGGGCGAGGTCGCCTGCACCGGTCCGGGGACGGCGTGGATGCGCCGGTAGGGGTGCCCGTCCGGGAAGTCGTCGTCGAGGAAGCGGGTCAGCTCGGCGAGCTGCTGCGGGAAGTCGTCGGCGCCCTCGTTCAGCCGGTCGGTGCGGCGCAGGGCGGCGGCGGTCGCGCCGTCGGTGCCGGGGGCCCGTCCGAGCCCCAGGTCGACCCGCCCCGGAGCCATGGCCTCCAGCGTGCCGAACTGCTCCGCGATCACGAGGGGCGCGTGGTTGGGCAGCATCACACCGCCCGACCCGAGCCGGATCCGCTCCGTGTACGCGGCCAGGTGCGCGAGGATCACCGCAGGCGAGGAGGAGGCCACGCCCGGCATGGAGTGGTGCTCGGCCACCCAGTACCGGTGGAACCCGCGCGCCTCGGTGAGCTTCGCCAGGTCGACGCTGGTGCGCAGCGCGTCGGACGCGGTCCGCCCGGCCCCCACGGTCACCAGATCGAGCACGGAGAGGGGCACGGGGGCGGTGCCGTGTGCCGTGCCCCTGATCTCGTCGCCTGCGGTCACGTGGGTGCCTCCTGTCGGACGTCCTCGCACTCGGTGCATGTGCGGTGGGGGAACAGGGGGTGGTCCCCGGTTATTCCCCGGTCAGGGACAGGCCGGCTCACCCGCGGAACACCTCGCTCCGTCGTCGGCCGACGGTCTACGGGGACCCCCACTTCTGTCGCCGGAAGCCGCTCCCTACGGCTGCCACCGCACCCTGTGCTCCGCCAGATGCGACAGCACCGCGTGGTTCGCCTCCCAGCCGTCCGGGAACTTCACCAGCGTCCCCAGCTGGACCGGTTCCGTGGACGGGTAGTCGTCCAGGAGGTCCGTCACGCCCTCGCGGCAGACCACGATGCACGCGTGGCGGTGGCGGGAGGCGAGGACGCAGAGGCGGCCCGTCTCCAGGTGGAACGCCGTCGCGTCGGGGCGGCCGGACAGCGGGTGGAGGACGACCGTCACGTCGTACTCCCGGCCCTGGAGCCGGTTCGCCGTGTCCACGGTCACGTCCGTCACACCCAGGTCCGCCAGCGCCGCACGGATCGCCGCCGCCTGGTCGCGGTGGGCCGTGCCGACCGCGACGCGGTCCGCGGTGAGCGGCGTCGGGTCGGGGGAGCGCTCGGAGACCGCCGCGCCGCCTCGATCCAGCAGCCGGCGAACCACCTGCGCGACCGCCCCCACCGCCTCCGGGTCGGTGCGCGGGGTGTGGCGGGCGGGCAGCTCCAGCAGTCCCCAGCCGGACTCGGCGGCCTCGTCGATCACCCGGTCCGGGCCCGATCCGTCCGACGGGACGGCCAGGGTCAGGGCGCGGTCGCCATGGTCCGTGCCGCTGCGGAACGGCGTGAACGGGTAGAACGCGTCCGACACCAGCGGCGCCGCCGAGGCGGGCAGCCGCCAGGACACCGGAAGCCGGTGCTGCGGCAGGTCGGGGTTGTGCGCGAGCAGCGTCGTCACGGCCGAGCCCGACGGGTCGTACGACAGCCCCGCCCACTGCTCGGCGCCCACGATGGAGAACGGGTCCAGCTGACCCGGGTCGCCCACGAACAGCGCCCGCTCGAACAGCCCGGCCACCGCGAGCAGCGCGTCCGAGCGCATCTGGTACGCCTCGTCGACGATCGCGTGCCGCCACGGCTCCACGTTCTTCACGTGCGCCCACTTCGCCGCCGTCGACAACACCACCGGCAGCCCGGCGAGGTCCGCCGCCTTCGCCGACGTGCGCACCTGCTCCAGGCCGTCCAGCGCCTTGTCGTACGGGTCGGAGTCGCTGCTGTGCAAGCGGCCCACCGGCAGGTCGGGGTTCTTCTCGGCGAGGCGCAGCACCAGGTCGTCCACCTGCGCGTTGGTCTGCGCGACCACCATCAGCGGGCGGCCCGCCTCCGCCAGCTCCAGCGCCGCGCGCACCACCAGCGTGGACTTGCCGGCGCCGGGCGGGGAGTCGACGACGACACCACGCGCGGGGCCGTGGAGCGTGTCGTGGAGGATCGCGTCCGTGGCGCGGGCGGCCGCGGAACCGGGGTCGAACACCGTCTCCTCGACGGGGGCGGTCACAGCACGTCCTCCTCGGTCACCGGGTCGGCGGGCTCGGGGGCGGGCTCCTCACCGGGCGGCCCGCCGTGGGTCCACGGCGTCTCCTCCGGGTCGGGCAGCTTGGCGCCGCCGCGCGGCTCGTGCTCGAAGAGCGTGAAGCACAGCCGGTCGCCCTTCTCCGGCACCGAACCGGGCTCCGGCTCCTTGCCCCGCCCCATCTTGTCCATGATCCGCAGCACCAGCAGGCCGTCCTCGGGCCCCGCCGCGTACTCCACGAACTCCGCCGTCTGCGGCTTCCCGCCCAGCGAGCGGTACGCCTTCACCCGCTCGCCCAGGTGCGGCCGGTCGTCCGTGCGGACCGTGACCAGCGGGCGCGGGCTCGGCCGCTTGCTCTCGCTGTACGCCATCACCACGTCGACGACCTCCCCGGCGAACGCCTCACCGGACAGCCGCCGGGCCGCCATCACCAGCGGGTCGTCGAGCGCCTCCTGCGCCTCCAGACGCGCCTGCTCCCGCTCGCGGGCCGCCAGCTTGTTCGCCGCCGTCACCGCGTCGTCGCGGCGCGGCTGCGGCGGCTCCCCGGCCGCCACCCGGTCCCGGTGGCTCGTGAACGACCAGCGGTCGCGCGTCCAGCGGTCCTCCACGCGGGCGCCCTCCGGCAGCTCCCGCAGCAGGTCCAGGCCCCGCCACACCGCGTCCCAGGTGGGCCGCGTGCGGCTCTCCACCAGGGCGCGGATCTCCCGCTCGGCGGCGGTCAGCGCGCCCAGCCGGTCGTCGGCCTCCACGCCGTCCTCGGCGGCGGCGAGCGCCGTCCGCGCGCGGTCGTAGCGCTCGATGGCCGGGGCGAGCAGCTTGTTGTCGAACGCCGGGTCGGTGGCCGGACCCGCGGGCGGGCAGATCAGCTGGCCGTCGTCGTCCCGCTTCAGCTCCGCCTCCTCGGCGGCCTCCGCCCCGGAGCGGCCCTCGGGCGGGTCGATCCAGGCGAGCAACGCCCCCAGGTGCTGGTCCTCCAGCGTGGACTGGCCGGTCGCCCAGTGCCGTCCCAGCACGTCCGTCACCGCGAGCAGCAGACAGGACCCGGGCACCCGGGCCCGCTCCCCGAAGTGCGTCAGCCACCGGCCGAGCAGCGGCACCCTGGGCGGCGCCGGGAACGGGGTCTCCGGGTCCTGCTCCGCGGTGCGCCGGAACCTCATCGACCGGCCGAGCAGGCGCACGAGGTCGACGCCGGCCCGGCTCGGCACGATCATCTGCGGCGCGTCCGCGCACAGCTCGACCTCGACCTTGACCCGTTTGCCCGTCTCCGGGTCGGTCTCCGAGCGCTCGGCCGCCTCCACGGCGTCCGCGAACCCGTCCACGTACGGCAGGACGACGTCCGCCAGCTCGGCGAGGAACGCGAACCGCAGGTCGCGGTCGCGCGGCTGCGGCACCACAAGCAGCCGCGGCGCGTCCCGGTCGGTGCCCACCAGCGCGCCGAGCGGGGCGCCCGCCTCACCGGCGGTGATGAGCGGCACGAACACCAGCGGCCGCTCGGACAGATGCCGGTGCCGGACGGTCGCGGCGGGCTGCGCGCGGCCGGTGTCGACCGCCTCGAGCCGGGCGAGGGTGGAGATCAGCGACACCCGGCCACCTCCCGCGCCGCCTCGGCGGCCGACGCGAGCGCCTCCGCGCGCAGGGCGGCGGCCCGGCGCAGCGCGGCCACGGCAGGGTCGTCGGGGTCGCCCGCCTCGCCGCGGGCCGCCGCCAGCACGTCCTCCACCGTGGTCAGACCGCCCAGCTCCGCCCGCACCGGCCGGCCCAGGGAGGTCACGGCGCCGGCCGCGCGGGAGCGGTCACGGCAGTGGAAGGCCAGCTCGCAGGCGGACAGGCACTCGGGCGCGTACGTCGCCGGGACGGACTCCACGGACCACTCGAGCTGCTCGGGCGGCAGCTCCGGGGCGAAGCACACGCCGTCGGGCAGCGTCCCGGCGATCTCCTCGATGCGGGTGAGCCGGGCCAGCTGGCGCGAGGTCACCGCGCGCTGCTTGCGCACGTCCACGGCGGAGGCGGTGGGCAGGTTGGAGAAGTCCTTCGGACACACCAGCAGCACACGGTGACGCACCCGGGGCGCCGGGTCGAGCCGCTCGGCGACCCGCTCCAGCGCCAGCACGTACACCGCGGCCTGGCGGGCGGCCGCGCCGACCTTCGCCGGGTCGGCGGCCCCGTCGAGCATGGGGAACGACTTGATCTCGACGACCGTCCAGGTGCCGTCCGGGTGCACCACCACCGCGTCCGGCTCCAGGAACGCGGGGGAGCCCGCCACGTCGAGGGCGAGCATCGGGTGGTCGAGGAGCGTCCATGCGCCCCGCTCGGCGGCGGCCTCGCGCAGTGCCTCCTCCGTGCGCCGCGTGCGGCCCTCGGAGTCCTGGGCGCCCAGGTCCGGCAGGCGAGCGCCCACGGGCGGCTCGGCCGTACGGTCCAGCTTCTCGGCGGCGAGGCGCAGCAGCTCCGTGCCGCCGTCGGCCTTGACCTTCGCCTCGAAGGCGTTGCCCCGGACGAACGCGAACTGCGACTGGCCGAAGACCGACGGCGAGCCCAGCGCGCTCGCCAGCTTCCCCTTGTCCACCCCGGCGCCGTCGAGGATCGCGCGCCGTCTGCAGCCCGGGTTGGCGGCGAGGGCGGCCAGGGCACGGGCGTCCAGCGCCCTGGGCTTCACCTCGGGACCGCGCAGCTCAGCGAGCCGGTGCCCGAGCCTCTTCTCCGGCGTCCGTGGGGGTGGCACCCGGTTCGGCTCCGTACCGCGACTCGGGCTGCCGCTGCCGTGGAATTCGCTCACCCGCGGAAGTCTGGCATCCGTCACTGACAATCGCGGCATCCGTGCCGGACGAGACCGCCGGGACGGCCGTCGCACCGATCCGGAAGCGGGCCTTGACGACGTCCGCGTACCGCGTCACGTACGGGGCCAGCAGATAGCCCGCGCCCATCACGGCGGCGCCGGCGAGCGCGTCGAGGAAGTAGTGGTTGGCGGTGCCCATCACCACGAGCGTGGTGACCAGCGGGTAGACGACCGCGGCCGTCCTGGCCCAGCGCCCGCGCCCGTACTTCCAGAGGATCACGCCGCACCACAGCGCCCATCCCACGTGCAGGCTGGGCATCGCCGCGTACTGGTTGGTCATGCCGCCGAGGCCGCGCGGTGCGCTCGCCTCGCCGCCCCACCAGCCCCACGAGCTGTAGTAGGCCATCGTGTCGACGAAGCCGTGGCTCGGGTCGAGCAGCCGGGGCGGGCAGGTGGGCAGCAGGGTGAAACCGATCAGGCCGATGAACGTCGACGTCATCAGCCAGGTCCTGGCCGCCCGGTAGCGCACCGCCCGGGAGCGGAACAGCCACACCAGGAGCGCCGGGGTGACCAGGTAGTGCAGGGAGGCGTACCAGAAGTCGGCGGGTATGCCGATCCACGGTTCGCGGGTGAACAGGCGGTTCAGCGGGTGCTCGGCGTTGAGGTACAGCGCCTTCTCGATCCGCAGCAGCGCCAGGCCGTGGTCGACGGCGTCGGAGACGTCACCGCGGACGACGAGGCGTCCCGCGGAGTAGCAGGCGTACACGAGGAGGATGAGCGGCAGCTCCGTCCACCAGCGCATCCGGGTCGCCGGGACCGCCTCGGTGCCCGGTGTCTCGGTGTGCGGCATCCGATCGCTCCCCCTTCGTCCTCGTGCTGTCCTGGTCGGCGGCCAGCCACTCTACGGTGTGTGCGCGTCTTCCCGCGTACACGCTCCCGGAACCGGGAAGACGCGGAGATCGCCCCCCGGGTTGCCCCCGACCAGGGTGAGCGATGATGGACGGGTCCCGCCTGTGTTTTCCCGGAAGGTTCCCCATGGCTCCGCGCATCCTGCTGGCCCGGCACGGACAGACCGCGTGGTCGCTGTCCGGCAAGCACACCGGCAGGACCGACGTGCCGTTGCTGGAGGAGGGCCGCCAGGGGGCGAAGCTGCTCGGCGAGCGCCTGCACCGGCAGCCGTACGACGGGCTGCCGGACGTCGAGGTGCGCACCAGCCCGCTGTCCCGCGCGCGGGAGACCTGTGAACTGGCCGGCTTCGGCGACCGCGCCCGGCACTGGGACGAGCTCCTGGAGTGGGACTACGGCGCCTACGAGGGCATGACCCCGGCGGAGATCCAGGCGGTGCGGCCGGGCTGGCTCATCTGGCGCGACGGCGTCCCGGAGGGCGAGACGCTCGCGGAGGTGACGGCCCGCGCGGACGAGGTGGTCGCCTGGGCGCGCTCCGCCGACCGTGACGTGCTCGTCTTCGCCCACGGCCACATCCTGCGCTCGATCGGCGCCCGCTGGCTGGGCCTGCCGCTGGACTTCGCGGCCCGCATCCGCCTCAACCCCACGTCCCTGTCGGTCCTGGGGTGGGCGTACGGAGAGCCGGCCCTGGAGAGCTGGAACGACGTGGGGCACCTCGTCCCCTGACGGTGCGCGCACGCGCGCGAAGACGGTGCGCAGGCGCGCGCGAAGACGGTGCGCAGGCGCGCGCGAAGACGGTGCGCCCACGCGCGCGTGACGCGTATCTCCGCGCGGGCGCCGGCCGCGTCTCCTCGCGCGCGTCAGCCGCGCGGCACGGGGGCGCCCGTGGTGAGCAACGACTCGACGCCGCTCAGGAAGGTCTCGCAGACCAGTTCGGGGTCGAAGAGGCAGCCGGCCGCCATCGCGCCGTCCCTGAGCATCACGAAGTGCCGTCCCGCCGCGTCGGCGGGCTCGAGCCCCGCGCGGCCGAGCAGCCCGGTGACGGTCTCCAGGAACCACTGCCGGTGCGCCAGCACGGTCCGGTGCACCGGGTGGTCGGGGTCGGGGTACTCCGCCACCGCGTTGAGGAACGCGCAGCCGCGGAAGCCGGGGGAGCGGATGCCGTCGGCGATGGCCCGCGCCGCCGCCCGTACGTCGTCCTCCGGCGAGGCGTCCGGTGACAGCGCGCCGGTGATCTGCGCCCGTATGCCCTGGTCCGCCTGGTCGAGGTAGGCGAGGACCAGCTCCTCCTTGCCGGTGAAGTGCCGGTACAGCGTGGCCCGGGTGACCTGGGCCTCCTCGATGATCCGGTCGACGCCCACGGAGTGGATCCCCTCGGCGTAGAAGATCTTCGTCGCTGTTCCGAGCAGCCTGGTCCGCGCCTCGGACGGCTTGCCGCTTCGTGTGCCCCGGTTCATGGCTGCGAGCGTACCAAAGCGTGAGGGAGAACGTTCGGTCTTGACGTATGGCCGTGAGGGGTCTTCAATCAAAGGAGACCGAACGTTCTCCCTCACAGCTTCGCCCGTCGAGAGGCACTCCCATGGACACCCTCGTCACCACCGCCCCGGCCCCCGCGCCCACCGCCGCTCCCGCGGCCCTGCGCCGGCTCTACTTCGTGCGCTTCGCCTTCGCCGCCGTCTGGGCCGCCCTGCTGTTCGCCACGGCCGACACCCTCGGCCCGCTCAGCGCGACGCTCCTGGTGATCTATCCGCTCTTCGACGTCGCCTGTGCCGTCGTCGACGTACGCTCCGCCGCCGCGGACGGGGGTCCCGCCCGGCACCTGTACCTGAACATCGCGCTCAGCGCCGCCACCGCCGTCGGCCTCGCCGTCGCCGCGACCTCCGGCATCCCGGCGGTGCTGCGGGTCTGGGGCGCCTGGGCCGTCACCGCCGGACTGGTCCAGCTCGTGGTGGGCGTCGCCCGGCGCCGCATGGGCGGGCAGTGGGCGATGATCGCGAGCGGCGGCATCTCCACCCTCGCCGGTGTGTCCTTCGCCGCGCAGGCGGGCGGCGCCGACGCCTCCCTGAAGACCCTGGCGGGCTACGCCTTCCTCGGCGGCGTGTTCTTCCTCGTCTCCGCCCTCCGCCTGGGCCGCGCCGCCAAGAGCGCGTGACCCGGCCCGGACACCGCGGGGCCCCGCCGGCGTTCCCCCTGCGCCGGCGGGGCCCCGCGGTCCGTGACGTCACACCATGCGCGGCAGCGAGGCGTGGCGGTCCAGGAACTCCGAGACGCCGGGCGTACGGCGGTGCGGCAGCAGCACGCGCGAGGTGCCGGACAGCATCGAGCGGACGCGGGACGACTGGACCTCGCCCAGCAGGTCCAGGGCCCGCATCCCCGCCTGCGCGGCCTCGTCGGGATGTCCGCCGCGGGCCAGGTCGTCGGCCAGCTCCGCCGTGTACAGCGCGATGTTGCGGGTGAAGTGCGGGTCCTGGAGCTCAGCCGCCCGCCGGGCGTGCCGCGCCGCGCGCGTCCAGTCGCCCAGCGTGGACCAGCACTGCGCCTTCAGGCCCTCCAGCTCCGCCTCCCCGTAGAAGGTCATCCACTCGGGGTCCGCCTCCGCGGGCCCGCGGTCGAAGTACGCCTGGGCCCGGACCAGCGCCTGCTCGCACCCCGTGCGGTCGGCGAGCCCGGCCCAGCCGCCCGCCTCGCGCAGCGCCAGCAGCGACATCAGCCGGGGCGAGCCCAGCGGCCGCGCCGCCCGCTGCGCCGCCTGCGCCGCCCGCACCGCCTCCCGGGGGCGGCCCGCGTCCCGGGCGAGGAACGCCGTGTTGCAGAACGCGTGCGCCTCCAGCGCCGCGTCGCCCGTCACCCGGGCGGTCGCCAGCGCCTCCGCGTAGTGCGAGCGCGCGTCGTCGAAGCGGCCCGAGTCGTGCGCCAGCCAGCCCACCGAGATGGCCAGCTCCCCGGCGCCCGCGTACAGCCGGTCCGCCGTCCGCTGCCGGGTCGTCCCGGCCTCCAGCAGTTCGTACGCGGCCCGCAGCGGGGCGGCCGCACGGCGGTAGAGCCCGTCCGCCCCGTGGCGGTCGTCGAGCACCCGGATCCGGCGTACGGCCTCCTCCAGGGCGCACGCGTCCGACGTCCCCGCACGGCGCACGGGGCGCTGTGCCGCCGAAGCCTCCGGGGCGAGCCCGTACGGGCTCAGGGCGGCGGCCACCGTGGCGCCACCGCCGGTCATGAATGCGCGACGCAGCACGTCGCTCTCCTCGTGGTCGTGCGGGTCGAACTCGTCGTACGGGTCGTACCTGTTGTGCGTCTCATACGGCTCGGACGCCCCGCTGGTCTCACTCGTGGCGTTCGCCGGGTTCTCGGGAAGGGCCGCGGGCCGGTCCCCGGCGGCCCGGGTCCGGCGTCCGCGGACCGACGAGCGGGGCGCGAAGCCCAGGTCGGTCAGCGTGCGGCCGGGGAACATGTGCAGGAACACCCGTTCGTAGGCGTAGTTGGGGCAGCGGATCTCGCCTGCCTCCACGCGGTGCACGTACCGCGCGTCACAGCTGACCCGCTCGCCGATCTCGCGGGCGGCCCGCCGTACCGCCGCGGCGAACTCGGCCGGCGAGCGCGATCCGCGCAGTTGCCGGAAGACGAGATTCGGCCGTTGCGGCCGGGCTGGCTGGGACGGGGGCACCGTTGACGACGCCATGGCCGGGTCCTCTCTGCGAACCGTCGAACCATGCCGGAAACGGGGTGGCTTGTCCGAGTGCCACCCTGTTTCCGGCGGGCATGAACGTACCTGCTGTGACGAGCTGGGTACGCTGAGTTTGACTACATACCGGATATGTCATCCGTGATCTGCCATGAAGTGCCATCCTTTGCGGCGGACTTCCGGCGTAGCCCTTGACGGCGAGGCTCGTTGGACTCTGTGGACCGGGAGCCCCCCGACTCCCGACCCCTCGTCCGAGCGTGATCCGTGTGGTGGAGGCCGGGATGATGACGACCAGCCGGAAGAACGACCCTCTCGAACCCTCCGGCCCGGACTGTGACGTGGTCACCGTCCCGGCCCGGCAGGGCCTGGAGGCGGTGGACATCCTGCGGCGCGGAGCCGGGGACGCGGTGGGTCCGGTGCTGCACGACGGCGGGTGCGACACCCTCGGTTTCCTGGTGCCGCCCGGCACCGCGGCCGCCTGGGACGTCCCCGGCAGCGTCTGTACGGAGACCGACGGCCGCGGCATCTGCCTGACGCCCGACCGCCCGGCTGAGGGGTCCGACTGGCTGGTGCCGCCCGGCGAGGCCGACCTGGCGACCGACCCCGCGGTGCTGCGCGAGGCACTGGGACAGGCCCAGCGGATGATCGACGCGGCGGACAGCTGCAGCTGATGTGCGGGCCGGGCAGCGGGCCTCGGCGGGGTGCGGACGCGCCGCCTGGGACAATGGCCGCATGGCACGGGGCACGAACAGCGGACGGGGACAGGCGGCCGTCGAGGCCGTCACCGAGCAGGTCGACGGAGGGACCGCCCGGCTCGTCCCGGACCGCGACCGGTCACGTGCCTGGACGCTGCTGATCGACGACGCCCCCCAGTCGCACGTCGACCTCGACGACCCCTCCCGCCTGTCCTTCGAGTACCAGCGCCGCTTCGGACACGTCGTCGACCTCGCCGCCCCGCCCGGAAAGCCCCTGCGGGCCGTGCACCTCGGCGGCGGCGCCCTCACCCTCGCCCGGTACGTCGCCGCCACCCGCCCCCGCTCCACCCAGCAGGTCGTCGAGCGTGACGGGGCACTGGTCCAGCTCGTCCGGCGGGAGCTGCCCCTCGACCCACGGGCGCGGATCCGGGTGCGCACGGCGGACGCCCGCGAAGGGCTCGCCAAGGTGCCCGACGGCTGGGCCGGCCTCGTCGTCGCCGACGTCTTCGGCGGCGCCCGCACCCCGGCCCATCTGACCTCCACCGAGTTCCTCGACGGGGTCCGCAGGGCGCTCGCCCCCGGCGGCGTCTACACCGCCAACCTCGCCGACGGGCCGCCGCTCGCGCATCTGCGCGGCCAGATCGCCACCGCCGCCGCCCGGTTCGCGGAACTCGCGCTGATCGCCGACCCGGCCGTACTGCGCGGCAAGCGGTTCGGCAACGCGGTCCTGGTCGCCTCCGACGCGCCGCTGCCGCTCGCCGAACTGACCCGCAGGGCCGCCTCCGACCCGCACTCCGGCCGGGTCCTGCACGGCCGGGAGCTCACCGACTTCACCGGCGGCGCAGCACCCGTCACCGACGTCGAGGCGGTCGCGTCCCCGGCGCCGCCCGCCGACGCGTTCCGCTGAACGCGCCCGGTTCGGCGTCAGTACGTGGCGACCTCCACCCGCGGCGGACCGTCGTGCCAGGTGCAGAACACCGTCACCCGGTCCGCGCCCGAGGCGAACTCCACCCGGATCCACGTCTCCGTCTTCCACACCTGCATCGACCAGCCGGCCCCCGGCGTCGCCGACACGAGCGACGCGGACGCCTCCCCGACGTCGAACACCGCCCGGCCGCCCCGGGTGTCGTAGCTCTTGACCTCGCCGGCGGCGGCCGTCTCCGACGCCGGCGGCGGCTCGGACGGGGAGGCGGTGCGCGAGGGCGTCGGGTCCGGCGGGGCGGAGTCGGTGGCCACAGGCGCCGACGGCTCGCGGGACGTCCCGGTCCGGCCGGCGTCCTCGTCCGTGGAGGGTCCGGGGGACGGGCGGTGCGTGGACGACGACACCGCCCGCGCCTTCTCCTCGCCCGCCGGGATCGGCAGGGCGCGCGGCGGGTCGTAGGCCGTGCCCTCCATCACCGTGCTGACGCCCCACCACGACAGCGTGACCGCCGCGCCCGTGGCGAGCAGCCAGGCCAGTACGTGTAGGAGTCCTCTGCGCATCGTCGGCCCATAGTGCCCCACGCGCCCCATCCGTGTCGTGCCCCCGGACGGCCCGGACCGGCCGTCCACAGGCCTTCGGGAAGCTCGTCCGGAGTTGTCCACAGGCCCCGGCCGCCCCCGCCCGGCATGGCGTACGGTGCCGCCCATGGCAAGTGTTCTCGTGGTCGAGGACGACCAGTTCGTACGCTCGGCGCTGATACGGCAGTTGACCGACGCCTCGCACACCGTGCGCAGCGTCGGGACCGCGCTGGAGGCGCTGCGCGAGGTCGCCCATTTCCGCTTCGACGTGGTCGTCCTGGACCTCGGACTGCCGGATCTCGACGGCTCCGAGGCCCTGAAGATGCTCCGCGGCATCACCGACGTCCCGGTCATCGTCGCCACCGCCCGCGACGACGAGACGGAGATCGTGCGGCTGCTCAACGCCGGCGCGGACGACTATCTGACCAAGCCGTTCTCGGTGGAGCACCTCTCCGCCCGGATGGCCGCCGTGCTCCGCCGCGCCCGCGCCGGAGGCGGCGAGGCCGCGCCCTCCCCGGTGATCCGGGTCGGCGGCCTCACCGTAGACCCGCTGCGCCGCCAGGCCGAGCTGGACGGCGCCCGACTGGACCTGACCCGACGCGAGTTCGACCTCCTCGCCTTCCTCGCCGGACGGCCCGGCGTGGTCGTGCCCCGGCGCGAGCTGCTCGCCGAGGTGTGGCAGCAGTCCTACGGCGACGACCAGACCATCGACGTCCATCTGTCCTGGTTGCGCCGGAAGCTGGGCGAGACCGCCGCCCGCCCCCGCTACCTGCACACCCTGCGGGGCGTCGGCGTGAAGCTGGAGCCCCCGGCCGACGCGGCCGGACCCGTGCACGCGCCCGGAGCGGAGCCGCCGCGATGAGATGGGCCCTGGTGAAGGTGTCGCTGGCGGTGACCGCGATGGTCGTGGTGGCCTTCGCCGTCCCGCTCGGCCTGGTCATCCGCGAGATGGCCCGCGACCGTGCCTTCGCCGGCGCCGAGCGGGAGGCGGCGGCCGTCGCCCCCGCCCTGTCCATCACCACCGACCGCGCCCAGCTGGAGCGGGTCGTCGCCTCGGCCGGCTCGGGCACCGCCATGGCCGTGCACCTTCCGTCCGCCGGTGGTGAACAGCCCCTGGACATAGGGCGGCGGCGGGCCTCCGACGAGGACGTCGCCGCCGTGCGGAAGCTGGGCCGCGCCTCCACCTCCACCGTGCCCGGCGGCTCGGCGCTGCTCCAGCCGGTCGCGCTCAGCTCCGGCGAGATCGCCGTCGTCGAGGTGTTCGTCCCGGAGTCGGCGGTCACCAACGGCGTCGGCACGGCCTGGGCGGTCCTCGCGGCCGTCGGCGCCGCCCTGGTCGTCGGCTCGGTCGCGGTCGCCGACCGGCTGGGCGTGCGCATGGTGCGCCCCGCCCAGCGGCTGGTCGAGGGGGCGCACGAACTGGGCGAGGGCAAGCTCGGCGCCCGCGTGCCCGAGGAGGGACCCACCGAACTGCGCCTGGCCGCCGTGGCGTTCAACTCCATGGCCGACCAGGTCGTCCAGCTCCTTGCCAACGAGCGGGAGCTGGCCGCCGACCTGTCCCACCGGCTGCGCACCCCGCTCACCGTGCTGCGGCTCAACGCCGCCTCCCTGGGCGACGGTCCCGCCGCCGAGCAGACCCGCGCCGCCGTGGAGCAGCTGGAGCGCGAGGTCGACACCATCATCCGCACTGCCCGCGACGCCAAGCCGCAGACGGCCGCCGCCGGACCCGGCGCGGGGTGCGACGCGGCCGAGGTGGTGCGCGAACGGATGGGGTTCTGGTCGGCGCTCGCCGAGGACGAGGGCCGCAAGTGGCGCGTCGCCGGGGCGGACCGGCCGGTGCGCATCCCCGTGGCCCGCGCCGACCTGGCCGCGGGTCTCGACGCCCTGCTCGGCAACGTCTTCCGGCACACCCCCGAGGGCACCGCCTTCGCGGTCGACGTGCACAACGGCGAGGACGCGGTGATCGTGCTCGTCTCCGACGCGGGCCCCGGCATAGCCGACCCCGAGGCGGCGATGGCACGCGGCCGGGGCTCCGGCACCGACGGCTCCACCGGGCTCGGCCTGGACATCGTGCGCCGCCTCGCCGAGTCCACCGGCGGCGACGTGCGGATCGGCCGGTCGGTGCTCGGCGGGACCGAGGTGCGCATCTGGATCCAGCTCGACGGCCGCGACCGGTCGCCGCGTCGGCGCGGTCACCGGGGGAGCGTCCGCCGCCGCAGGGCGGGCCGCGGCGCCCTGTCCTTTAACCGCTCCCGATCCCTCCCTTAAGCGGACCCTAAGGTTCCCTGCCGCCGTCCGGATCAGGAGAGTTGTCCGGTTCCGGATCACTAGCGTGCTGCCGCACCCTCCCCCCACGAACGGCAACGAAGGCAGGCACGCGATGAACACGCACCGGCGCAGGATCAGCGGCAGGAACAAGACGATCGGCGCGGTGGCGGCCGCGGCCGTCGCCGCAGGCGGAGCGTTCCTGTTCACCAACACCGCACTGGCCACGGACGAGACGGCCGACGGCTCCACCAAGGCGGCCGGCGCGGGCTTCGCCCCGTACGTCGACACCTCCCTCAGCCCGGCGTTCGACCTGTCGGCGAGCGCCGAGGCGACCGGCGTGAAGGAGTACACCCTCGCGTTCGTCACCGACGGCGGCGGCTGCACCCCCAGGTGGGGCGGCACCGGCGGCCTCGGCGACAACCCGGTGGCCGCGCAGATAGGCGCGCTGCGCGAGGCCGGCGGCGACGTCCGCGTCTCCTTCGGCGGCGCGGCCGGCTCCGAACTCGGCACCACCTGCGGCTCGGTGGAGGCGCTCACCGCCGCCTACACCGAGGTCGTCGACGCCTACGGCCTGACCAAGGTCGACTTCGACGTCGAGGGCGGCGCGCTGCCGAACGCGGAGGCCAACACCCGCCGCGCGCAGGCGATCGCCGCCCTGCAGAAGTCCCACCCGGACCTGGACGTCTCCTTCACCCTCCCGGTGATGCCGGAAGGGCTCACCCAGGACGGCGTGAACCTCCTCGCCGACGCCAAGGAGAACGGCGTGCGCGTCGACACCGTCAACATCATGGCGATGGACTACGGCCCGGCGTACAGCGACGACATGGGCACTTATGCCGAGCAGGCCGCCACCGCCACTCAGGCGCAGCTCAAGGAGGTCCTCGGGCTCGGCGAGGCCGAGGCGTGGCAGACGGTCGCGGTCACCCCGATGATCGGCGTGAACGACGTCGTCACCGAGATCTTCACGGTCGAGGACGCCACCCAGCTCGTCGAGTTCGCCCAGGCCAAGGGCCTGGGCCGGCTGTCGATGTGGTCCGGCACCCGCGACCAGCAGTGCCCCGAGGGCGAGAAGCCGGCCGCCGACGCCACCTGCAGCTCCATCCTCCAGGACAAGTTCGCCTTCTCGAAGGCGTTCGCGGCCTACAACTGATCCGCCGGGTCGACTGATCCGCCGGGTCGACCGAGCTGCTGGATCAATCGAGCCACCGAGCCACCTGGAACAACGGGGAACGCGTGCCCCGGCCGGACCTCCCCCCACCCGGCCGGGGCACCCGTGCGTCCGGCGACAGGTCCGCGGGCCTGCGTGGCAGGGCCCGGACGCACACGAGCGGGGCGCGGCACTCCCCGGGGATCACCGCGCCCCGCCCCCCGTGCCCCGCGCCCCGTTCCCTCCGGACTCCGAGGACCGGTCAGATGCCCTCGGGGTCCGGAAGCTCACCGGCCTTGGCCGCACGCGCGTACCACAGCGCGCTCGACTTCGGCGTCCGCTTCTGGCTGACGTAGTCGACGTACACCGCGCCGAAGCGCTTCTCGTAGCCGTACGCCCACTCGAAGTTGTCCAGCAGCGACCACAGGAAGTAGCCGCGCACCTCGGCGCCGTCGTCGATGGCCCGGCGCACCGCGGAGAGGTGGCCGTGCAGGTAGGCCACGCGCTCCGGGTCGTGGACCTTGCCGTCGGCGTCCGGCTTGTCGTCGTAGGCTGCGCCGTTCTCCGTGATGTAGAGGGGCAGGCCGGGAGCCTCGCGGTGGTAGCGCATGATCAGCTCGTGCAGACCGGTCGGGTCGACCGACCAGCCCATCTCGGTCTGCTCGCCCGGCGACTGGTGGAACGCGACGTCGTCGGCGGCGGGCCACGGCGAGTGCTCGCTGGCGCCGTGACCGTCGGCGCGCGGGCCCTTGTCGTCGGGGTCGGCGGCCGACACCAGGGTCGGCGTGTAGTAGTTGAGGCCGAGCGCGTCGACCGGCTGGTGGATGGTGTCCAGGTCGCCGTCCTCGATGCACGACCAGTCGGTCACCGAGGAGGTCGCCTCCAGCAGCGTCTCCGGGTAGGCGCCGTGCAGGATCGGGCCGTGGAAGATGCCGCCCGACAGGTCGTCGATCTTGCGGGCCGCCACCAGGTCCGCGGGGGAGTCGGGGTTCAGCGGGCGCACCACGGAGGTGTTGAGGCTGAGGGAGATCTGGTTGCGGGCCGGCATCACCGAGCGCAGCGCCTTGGTGCCGAGGCCGTGCGCCAGGTTGAGGTGGTGGGCGGCCTTGAGCGCGGCGGCCGGTTCGGTGCGGCCGGGGGCGTGCACGCCGGAGGCGTAGCCGAGGAAGGCGGCGCACCAGGGCTCGTTGAGCGTCATCCACGTCTCGACGCGGTCGCCGAGCGCCTCGCCCATGATCTGCGCGTACTCGGCGAAGCGGTAGGCGGTGTCGCGCTCCGGCCAGCCGCCCGCGTCCTCCAGCTCCTGCGGCAGGTCCCAGTGGTAGAGGGTGACGGCCGGCTTGATGCCCTTCTCCAGCAGCTCGTCGACCAGCCGGCGGTAGAAGTCCAGACCGCGCTGCACGGCCGGGCCGCGGCCGGTGGGCTGCACCCGGGACCAGGAGACGGAGAAGCGGTACGCCTGGAGGTTGAGGTCGGCCATCAGCGCCACGTCGTCGCGGTAGCGGTGGTAGTGGTCGACGGCGACGTCACCGGTGTCGCCGCCCGCCGTCTTTCCCGGCGTGTGACTGAAGGTGTCCCAGATGGAAGGGGTACGTCCGTCCTCCCGCACCGCCCCCTCGATCTGGTACGCGGAGGTCGCGGCGCCCCAGAGGAAGGCCGGAGGAAAGGTCACCGGGGTCGCCGGCGTGGCGGAGTCAGACATGGAAGCGCTCCCATAGAGGTCGCATAGGGGTCGTGGAAGACCGACGGATACGTGAGAAGAAGGAAGGGGGCCGAGACGGCGGCGACCCGGCCCCACCGGATTCGGGTGCGGGCGTCAGCCCTTCACCGCGCCCTGCATGATGCCGCCCACGATCTGCTTGCCGAAGATCGCGAAGACCAGCAGCAGGGGCAGCGTGCCGAGCAGCGCACCCGCCATGATCAGGGACTGGTCGGGGGTGTACCCGCGGCCGAGACCCGCGACGGCGACCTGCACGGTCGGGTTGCCGGTCTGCGTCAGCACCAGGAACGGCCACAGGAAGTCGTTCCACGCCTGCACGAACATCAGCATGCCCAGCACGGCCATGGCCGGCCGAGCGGCGGGGAACACCACGTGCCACACCACGCGCCAGCTGCTCGCGCCGTCCACCCGCGCGGCCTCGATGACCTCGTCGGGCAGCGCCTGGAGCAGGTACTGCCGCATGAAGAACACGCCGAACGCGCTCACCAGCGACGGGAAGATGACCGCCTGGAGCTGGTCGGTCCAGTCCAGCTTCGCGACCATCATGTACAGCGGGATGATGCTGAGCTGCGGCGGGATCATCATCGTGCCGATGACCACCAGCATCAGGGCGTTGCGGCCCTTGAAGCGCAGCTTGGCGAAGGCGAACCCGGCGATCGTCGACAGCACCACGATGGTGACGGCGGAGGTGCCCGCCACGATGGTGGTGTTGAGGAACGCCTTGCCGAGGTTGGCGTCGCTCCAGGCGATCTCCAGGTTCTTGAACAGGTTGGAGCCGAACCAGAACGGCGGCGGGTTCTCCGCCAGGCGCTGGTTGTCGCGGGACGCGGCGATCGCGGTCCACACCAGCGGGAACAGCGACACGATCATGAACACGGCGAGGATCGCGTACGCGATCGGTCCGCCGTGCAGGGTCCCGCCGGCCCGCGCCGACTTCGGCAGGCGCGAGCGCTTCTGCTCCTTGACGATCGGTGTCTCGGGGGGCGTCACAGTCGTCGTCACGGCCACACTCCTTAACTGCTGGCGCGCAGCCGGCGCGAGATGAGCTGGTTGATGAGGCCGATCACGATCAGGATCGCGAACATGGTCCAGGCGATCGCCGAGGCACGGCCCAGGTGCTGGTTGACCCAGCCCTGCTCGTACAGGTACAGGCCGAGCGTCTGGAACTGGTGCTCCGCGCCGCCCGACGCGCCCTTGTTGGGGTCGAACAGCAGCGGCTCGCCGAAGACCTGGCTGGCGCCGATCGTCGAGACGACCACGGTGAACAGGATCGTCGGACGCAGCGAGGGCAGCGTCACGTGCAGGAACTGCCGCCAGCGGTTGGCGCCGTCCAGCGCCGCCGACTCGTACAGGTCCTGCGGGATCGCCTGCATCGCGGCCAGGTAGATCAGCGCGTTGTAGCCGGTCCAGCGCCAGATGATGATGGTCGAGACGGCTATCTGGCCGGGCCACTTGTCGTCCTGCCAGCCGATCGGGTCGATCCCCACCGCGTCGAGCGCCCAGTTGATCATGCCGTAGTCACGGCCGAAGAGCAGCACGAACACCAGGGTCGCGGCGGCGATCGAGGTGGCGTACGGCGCGAGCATCGCGACCCGCCAGAACGTGGACGCCCTCAGCTTGTAGTTGAGGATGTGGGCGATGCCCATGGCGATCATCAGCTGCGGAACGGTGGAGATGATGCCGATGGTCAGGGTGTTCTGCGCCGCGTTCCAGAAGAAGTCGTCGTCGAAGATCCGGGTGTAGTTCTTCAGACCGACCCAGTCCATGTCGGTCGGCGCGGTCAGTTCCACCTGGTGCAGCGAGGCCCACCCGGTGTAGAGCAGCGGGAACAGGCCGAAGGCCGCGAACAGCACGAAGAACGGGGCGACGAACGCGTACGGGCTCCAGCGCGCGTCGCGCTGCCAGCGGCGCGACAGCTTGGCCTTGCGCCGGTCTTCCTTGTCCGCGGAGCGGCTGCCGGGCGTACGGCCCGGGGCCGCGCCCCCCTTGACGGGGGACGCGGCGATGTCGGAGCGGGTGGCCATGCGGGTCACTGGTCCAGGTTGTTGTCGATGGTCTTGGTGGCCGTCTCCCAGGCCTCCTTGGCCGACTTGCCCTTCGTCACGAGGATGACGCCGTTGTCGGTCAGACCCTGCTGGATGATCTGGTCCTTCGGGCCGATCACCTGGACCGGGATCTGCTTGGCGGCCTCGGAGAAGATCTCACCGATCGGCGCGTCACCGGTCATCTCGTTGGTGGCGCCGGTCACCTCCGGGCTGTCGTACGCGGCCGGGGCGCTCGGGAAGGAGCCCTGGACCTTGAACAGCTTCGCCTGCTGCTCGGGCGCGGTCAGCCACGCGACCAGCTTCTGCGCCTCCTCGACGTTCTTGCCGCTCTTCGGCACGCCCAGGAAGGAGCCGCCCCAGTTGCCGGACTTCGGGGCCACGGCGACGTCCCACTTGCCGGCCGCGTCGGACTTCGACTTGCCCTTGATGTAGCCGAGCATCCACGGCGGGCAGGCGACGGTGGCGAACTTGCTGTTGGCGATGGTGGTGTCCCAGGCCGGCTGGAACTGCGTCTGCGACTGGACCAGGCCCTTCTCGGCGGCCTCGGCGGTCAGGTCGAACGCGTCCTTCACGGCGGGGTTGGTCTTGTAGATGACCTCGCCGGAGGCGTCGTAGAACTTCTCCTTCTCACTGCTGAGCACCGCGTTCAGCAGGCCGCCGGGGGAGTCCATGAAGAAGGTGTCCTTGCCGGCCGCCTTCTTGTACTTCTCACCGGTGGCGATGAACTTGTTCCAGTCGCCCGCCCAGAGCTTGCCGACCTCCGCGCGGTCGCTCGGCAGCCCGGCCTTCTCGAAGAGGTCCTTGCGGTAACAGATGGCCATCGGGCCGACGTCCGTGCCGAGCGCGATGGTCTCGCCGCCCTTGGCGGTGGCCTGCTCCCACTTCCAGGGCAGCCAGCCGTCCTTCTTCACACCCTCGACCTTGGACATGTCCGTGAACTTGTCCGCCTGGGTGCCCACGACCTCGGCGATGTTGGCGACCTCGATGGCCTGCACGTCCATCAGCCCGCTGTTGGTGGTCAGGTGGTTGACGAGAGCGGGGTAGTAGTTCTCGTTCCGCTCGACCACGTTCTCCTGGATCTTGATGTCCGGGTTGAGCTTCTCGTACTCGGCGTAGAGGCCGGCCTCCTTGAAGCCCATGGTGCCGAACAGGCCCAGGGTGATCGTGGTCTTGCCCTCGCCGGACGACGAACCACCGGAGCTGTCGTCACCGCCGTCGTCGGCGCAGCCGGCCAGCAGCCCGGTGCCCAGCGACACGACGGCCGCGACCGCCAGCGCCTTGCGGGCGAAGGGCTTCCCCCCGCCCGACCGCTGCCTGGTGAGGGGCAGGGTACGTGCTCGCATTGCGTCCTCCTGTTGCCCTGACGTGCCGACCCCCCGGCCAACGGCGTTGTTGACCCGTATTCTGCGCGTTGCGGCTCGGGCGGGGAACGTGCGGGTTGTGTATGTGTCAGGTACTGTGGGAGCGCTCCCACAAGTGATGTGTTGAAGAGTCGCGGGTCCGGGCGGGGGTGTCAAGGGAACAGACGCCGCAAAGTGCGTTCAGTTATCTGCCCGTTAACTTGGCCCGGCGGCCCACTCCTTCGGAACGCCGGGGTCCGCACGGACGCCCTCGCGGGTGGTCACCGTCACTGCCGGGGCTGTTACATTCCAGGCCAGGGTGACACACAAGGAAGGCGGGGGCGGATGGCAAGCCACGGAGTGCGGGGCCGGAGCGGTGGCCGCCCCACCCTCGAAGAGGTGGCAGCGCGCGCCGGAGTGGGCCGCGGCACCGTGTCGCGCGTGATCAACGGCTCCCCGCGGGTGAGCGAGGCCACACGCGCCGCCGTCGAGGCGGCCGTCGCCGAGCTGGGTTACGTCCCCAACACCGCGGCCCGCGCGCTGGCGGCCAACCGCACCGACGCGATAGCGCTCGTGGTGCCCGAGCCGGAGACCCGGTTCTTCACCGAGCCCTACTTCTCCGACATGCTCCGCGGCGTCGGCGCCGCGCTGTCCGACACCGAGATGCAGCTGCTGCTGATCTTCGCGGGCAGCGACCGGGAGCGGCAGCGGCTCGCCCAGTACCTGGCGGCGCACCGCGTGGACGGCGTGCTGCTGGTCTCGGTGCACGCCGACGACCCGCTGCCCGACATGCTGTCCCAGCTGGAGATCCCGGCCGTGATCAGCGGTCCCCGCTCCGCGGACGAGACGCTCACCTCGGTGGACTCCGACAACTACGGCGGCGCCCGGCAGGCCGTCGAGCACCTCGTCTCCCGGGGCCGGCGCACCGTCGCGCACATCACCGGCCGGCTGGACGTCTACGGCGCCCAGCGCCGCGTCGACGGCTACCGGGACGCGCTGCGCGAGGCGGGTCACCAGGTGGACGAGCTGCTCATCGAGCCGGGCGACTTCTCCGAGGGCGGCGGCCGCCGCGCCATGGAGGCCCTGCTGGAGCGCCGCCCGGACCTGGACGCGGTGTTCGCCGCCTCCGACGTCACGGCGGCCGGCGCCCGCCAGGTGCTGCGCGAGGCGGGCCGCCGCATCCCGGACGACGTCGCACTGGTCGGGTACGACGACTCCGCGATCGCCCGCCACATGGAGCCGCCGCTGACCAGCGTGCGCCAGCCGATAGAGGAGATGGGCCGGGCGATGACCGACCTGCTGCTCCGCGAGGTCGCCGACCGCCGCCCGTCCGCGACGCGGGAGCTGGAGCGGCGTCAGATGGTGCTGGCGACGGAGCTGGTGGAGCGCGCGTCGTCCTGAGCCGGTCTGTCCGGCCGGGGACACCCTGGTCCAGGGGCGCGGGCCGCCGCCCGCGCCCCCGGCCGGAAACGCCAGAAGCCGGTGACCTCGTCGAGGTCACCGGCTTCTGCGGTGAGGGTGAGTGACGGGACTTGAACCCGCGACATCCTGGACCACAACCAGGTGCTCTACCATCTGAGCTACACCCACCACGGCCTGGTTCCGGGAGGTCAGTGACTTCCCCGACCGGCCGAGAAAAAGTGTACAGGGTCCGAAGGGGTGCTCGCGCACACCTTTCCGCGCGGCCCCCCTGCGCCCCCTCGACGTCCCTACTGAGCAGGCAGGACGTGCTTCGCCGCGATCTTCTTCGCGGTGTCGGAGTCGGGCCCCGGCTGCGGCACGAAGACGGCCTCCCGGTAGTAGCGCAGCTCCGCGATGGACTCGCGGATGTCGGCGAGCGCCCGGTGGTTGCCGTTCTTCTCGGGGCTGTTGAAGTACGCCCGCGGGTACCAGCGGCGGGCCAGCTCCTTGATGCTGGACACGTCGACGATCCGGTAGTGCAGGTAGCTCTCCAGGGTCGGCATGTCGCGCAGCAGGAAGCCGCGGTCGGTGCCGACGGAGTTCCCGCACAGGGGCGCCTTGCCGGGCTCCTTGACGTGCTCCTTGATGTACGCGAGGACCCGCTGCTCGGCGTCCTCGAGCGTCGTGCCGTTCGGCAGCTCCTCGAGCAGCCCCGACGCGGTGTGCATCGCGCGCACCACCTCCGGCATCGTCTCCAGGGCCCGCTCGGGCGGGCGGACGACGATGTCGACGCCCTCGCCGAGCACGTTCAGCTCGGAGTCGGTCACGAGGGCGGCCACCTCGATGAGCGCGTCGTCCGACAGCGAGAGGCCGGTCATCTCGCAGTCGATCCACACCATGCGATCGTTCATGTGTCTCACCTTACGGTGCGTGACGCCGGGCGTGACCGGGTGGTGAAGCGGGGATTCCCGGGATTCGCCGTACGGCGGTGAGGCCGGCGGTGAGGCCGTGCCGCGCAGCGGTGAGGGCCGGAGGCACACGGCCTCCGGCCCTCACCGCGGTCACCTCAGGGCGCGCCGCGCTGCCCGGGGACGCCCGGCGCCGACGCGGTGAGGGGCGAGCCCAGCGCGCCGGCCGCCGCCGTCCGGCGCGCCTGGTGCGGGACCCCTCCGTCCGAGTGCAGCTGCTGCGGCATCGAGTGCCCCGCGGGCTCCGGCCGGCCGGCCGGGATGCCGCCCGCCTGGGCGCCGTGCGCGGTCCCGTCGTCCTGGCCCCGCTCGGCCTGCGGACGCCGTGCCCGGTACGCGGCCCGGTAGGCGGCCGGGGACGAGCCGAGCTGGCGCCGGAAGTGGCCGCGCAGCGCGACGGGCGAGCGGAAGCCGCAGCGTCCGGCCACCTCGTCGACCGAGTAGTCCGACGTCTCCAGGAGGCGCTGCGCCTGGAGCACCCGCTGCGTGATCAGCCACTGCAGCGGCGCGCTGCCGGTCAGCGAGCGGAACCGGCGGTCGAAGGTACGGCGGCTCATGTACGCGCGGGCGGCGAGCGTCTCCACGTCGAACTGCTCGTGGAGGTGCTCCAGCGCCCAGGCGACGACCTCGGCGAGCGGGTCGGCGCCGATCTCCTCCGGTAAAGACCTGTCGAGGTAGCGCTCCTGGCCGCCGCTGCGGCGCGGCGGGACCACCAGGCGGCGGGCGAGCGCGCCGGCCGCCTCGTTGCCGTGGTCCGTGCGCACGATGTGCAGACACAGGTCGATGCCGGCCGCGGTGCCCGCGGACGTCAGCACGTCGCCGTCGTCCACGAACAGCTCGCGTGGATCGACGTGCACCGACGGATAGCGCTTGGCCAGCGTCGGCGCGTACATCCAGTGGGTGGTCGCCGGACGGCCGTCCAGCAGACCCGCCGCCGCGAGGACGAAGGCGCCGGTGCACAGCCCGACGATGCGGGCGCCCTCCTCGTGGGCCCGGCGCAGCGCGTCCAGGGCGTCGTCCGGCGGCGGGGAGGTGATCGATCGCCAGGCCGGCACCACGACGGTGCCCGCCCGGGATATCGCCTCCAGGCCGTGTGGCGCGGTGAGTTCCAGGCCCCCTGTGGTCCGCAGCGGGCCCTCTTCGCCGCCGCACACCAGCAGGCGGTAGCGCGGTACGCCGGCGTCCTGGCGGTCAACCCCGAACACCGACAGCGGTATGGAACTCTCGAAAATGGGGCCGCCGCTGAACAGCAGCACCGCGACGATCTCCTTGCGGCGGCGCCCGGAGAGTTTCCGGGCCGCGTTTTCCGGCGCGGCAGTGGAGTCGTGGCTCATCCTGCTAAGCCCCCCTCGGTGGTCGCGGCTCCTCGGTTGTGTCGCTCCTGCACGTTTCCCCTCGGTCCTGCACGAGTCCCCCGCCGTAAGACAGTCAAGATCGAATCTACTGTGTCCCGTCGCGCACCGGTGGCCAGTTCGGCACTCGGTGCATTGTCGACTTGGCAACTTGGCGTGAAGCATTCGATCACGAAGCGTTGCACTCGCGCGCCGTGCAGGGAAGTGCGCCTCGTCGCGGTGGCCAAAGCACGTAGGGTGCGCGGGGCCCGCGAGGTGCTTTCCGTGCAGGTGGAACGGGGGTTGGGGGGCGGTCACGGCACCGGGTGCGCCAGAACCGGAAGTTGGCTGAAAAGAGACGGGCGGGGGTGCGGAAACCGGTCAACCGGCCGGTGAGTCTACGGCGTCCCGTGGGGCGTACGCCCGCGCATGGGAAGAGACGCCGGCGCGCCGGGAGCGGCGGATCAGCACGCGGGAGGCGGCGGTGACGGCCGCCAGGCCGCAGGCCACGCCGGCCGCGGTGAGGAAGGGCGCCCCGCGCCACAGGAGGACCGCCGGGGCCAGCAGGCAGCCGAACGCCGCCCAGCGCAGGAGATCGTCCTCCGGAGGCCGGACGGGTGCGTGGGCGGGGCGGGGCATCGGGGCGCTTCCTGTCGCGGGGAGCCGTCGTGGCTCTCGTGTGGTTCTCGTCGTGGTTCCACCATCCCAACGGGCGGGCCGCCCGTCGGTCACGCGCGGGGCGTCCGTCGGTCACGTACGGGGCGTGCGGTGCGGACGGTCCGGGTGTCACCGGTGCGATGGTTCAGGTGTCAAGCGAATACCCCGCAAACCGCCTGTACAGGCCAGCAACCGTTGCGTCGTGGGCGGACCCTCGTGCATGCTCCGGGGAACCCGCCTCCCGGCTCGCGCGGGATCTGGGCCCAGGAGGCGTGCCGCCGTACCCTTGGGGGTATGGGGTTGGGAAGATACTTCCCGGACACAGCTCCGCCGCACACTGTCGTCCCCATAAAAGGATCACAACCCCGAGACAGCCATGGCCGGTCACGAATTCTTCGAACCCGCGGACCGCAAGCGGCCGGTCGCCGATCCGACGGCGGCCGAACCCCTGGCGGCGGAGGAACCACGCCATGCGTGCGACCCCGCCTTCCGGCACGGGGTGGTGGTCGGCTTCGACGGTTCCACGTCCAGTGAACGGGCCCTCGCGTACGCCATCGGCATGGCGCGGCGCTCCGGGTCCGGACTGATCATCGTCCATGTGGCGAACCGGCTGCCCACCACGGTGTGGGCGGGCTGCGAGCCGCCGGTCTTCGTGGACGTCCCGGATCACCGCACGGAGGTGCTGGGGCTGGAGCTCGCCTGTGCGGACTACCTGGCCGAGGTGCCGTGGATCCTCGTCGAGCGGGGCGGGGACATCTGCCACGAACTCGAAGAGGTGGGGCGGGAGTACGAGGCGGACGCGATCGTCGTGGGTTCCACCCACGGGCTCGTGGGGCGGCTGTTCGGGTCGGTCGCGGGGAGGCTGGCGAAGCGGGCGCAGCGGCCTGTTGTCGTCATTCCATGACGTGAGCTTGCACAGGCGGGCCCCTACGTGTTGATCGGCAACACGTAGGGGCCCGTTCTGTTTGCACGGCCTGTGCGGGTGGGTGGGGGCTTGTCGCGCAGTTCCCCGCGCCCCTTGGGCGGCCTACTCGACCGTGACCGACTTCGCCAGGTTGCGGGGCTTGTCGATGTCCCGGCCGAGGGCCAGGGCCGTGTGGTAGGCGAGGAGCTGGAGCGGGATGCCCATGAGGATCGGGTCCAGCTCGTCCTCGTTCTTGGGAACCACGATCGTGTGGTCCGCCTTCTCCTGCTCCTGGTGCGCCACGGCGACGATCCGGCCGCTGCGGGCCTTGATCTCCTCCATGGCCGCGCGGTTCTTCTCCAGCAGGTCGTCGTCCGGGACGATGGCGACCGTCGGGAGGGCCGGCTCGATCAGGGCCAGCGGGCCGTGCTTGAGCTCGGAGGCCGGGTAGGCCTCGGCGTGGATGTAGGAGACCTCCTTGAGCTTCAGGGAGGCCTCGCGGGCCACCGGGTAGCCCCGGACGCGGCCGATGAAGAGCATCGAGCGGGCCTCGGCGTACTCCAGCGCCAGCTTCTTGATCTCCTCCTCCTGCTCCAGCATCTCGGCGATCTGGGCGGGGAGGCGGCGCAGGCCCTCGATGATCCGCTTGCCGTCGCGCACGGACAGGTCACGGGTGCGGCCCAGGTGCAGGGCGAGCAGCGCGAAGGCGACCGTGGTGTTGGTGAAGCACTTCGTGGAGACGACGCAGACCTCGGGTCCCGCGTGCACGTAGACGCCGCCGTCGGCCTCGCGGGCGATCGCGGAGCCCACCACGTTGACCACGCCGAGGACCCGGGCGCCCTTGCGCTTCAGCTCCTGCACGGCGGCCAGCACGTCGTACGTCTCACCGGACTGGGAGACCGCGACGTACAGGGTGTCGGGGTCGACGACCGCGTTGCGGTAGCGGAACTCGGAGGCCGGCTCGGCGTCGGCGGGGATGCGGGCGAGCTCCTCGATCATCTGCGCGCCGATCATGCCGGCGTGGTACGAGGTGCCGCAGCCGAGGATCTTCACACGGCGGATGCGGCGGGCCTCGCGGGCGTCCAGGTTGAGGCCGCCCAGGTGCACGGTGGAGAAGCGGTCGTCGATCCGGCCGCGCAGCACGCGGTCCACGGCCTCGGCCTGCTCGTGGATCTCCTTGTGCATGTACGTGTCGTGGCCGCCCATGTCGTAGGAGGCGGCCTCCCACTCCACGGTGGTGGGCTCGGCGGTGGTCCGCGTGCCCTCCGTGGTGTAGGTGCGGAAGTCGTCGGCCTTGAGGGTGGCCATCTCGCCGTCGTCGAGGGTGACTATCTGGCGGGTGTGGGCGACCAGCGCGGCGATGTCCGAGGCGACGAACATCTCCTTCTCGCCGATGCCGAGGACGACCGGCGAGCCGTTGCGGGCGACGACGATGCGGTCCGGGAAGTCGGCGTGCAGCACGGCGATGCCGTAGGTGCCCTCGATCAGGCGGACCGTCTCGCGGACCTTGTCCTCGAGCTTCTCGGCCTGCGAGCGGGCGATGAGGTGGGTGAGGACCTCGGTGTCGGTCTCGGAGAGGAACTCGACGCCGTCCGCCTCCAGCTTGCGGCGCAGGTCGGCGGCGTTGTCGATGATGCCGTTGTGGACGACGGCGACCTTGCCCTCGGCGTCCAGGTGCGGGTGGGCGTTCACGTCGGACGGGGCGCCGTGGGTGGCCCAGCGGGTGTGGGCGATGCCGGTGGTGCCCTTGAAGCGCGCCGGGACCTTGGCCTCCAGGTCGCGCACCCGGCCCTTGGCCTTCACCGTCTTCAGGGTCCCCGTCTTGGGGGAGGTCACGGCGATGCCCGCCGAGTCGTAGCCGCGGTACTCCAGACGCTGGAGGCCCTCGAGCAGCAGGGGGGCGACCTCACGCCTGCCGATGTAACCGACGATTCCGCACATACAGGTATGTTCCTAGCCGTAGACGATGCGGCGCAGCTGCCGGAGCGAGAGCTCGGGCGGCGCCACCGCGCGGTATCTCAGGTCCGCCTCGATCCGTTGGAAGATCGTCGCGTTCACCAGGCCCTGGGCCTGGAGCTCGCGGTGGCGGCGACGGACGTACTCCTCGGTCGTCTCGTCGAAGTAGGCGAGCACGTCCTGGATCACACGCAGCGCCTCGCCCCGGCTGAGGGGCGTGGACCGCGTCAGATGATCGACAAGTTCGTCGTGCACCCGATGATCCTGGAGTACCGGAGACCGTTTCGCAAGAAACGTGCCCGATTTCGGGCAGGCCGAGCCGGGTGGCCTCTACATGCGCTTCAGGACGGCCTGCTTGGCGAGGGTGAACTCCTCGTCGGTGAGGACCCCGGACCGGTGCAGCTCGCCCAGTTCCCGCAGCCGGCGCAGGAGTGCGTCGTGGTCGTCCTCGGCGGGGCCGGCCGGTGCGGGCCGTTCGCCCTCGGGGGTGCGCGGGCCGTCCAGGGCCGGGGCGGCGGGGGTGGACGGGTGCGGCAGCCGGGCCTGCACGGCGGCGGCGACCAGGGCCATCAGCGGGTCCTTCTTGAACCCCCACAGCTCCACCGCGTTCGGGTCGTACTTGGCCGGGACCTTGGTGGGGGCGTGCCGCACGAGGAGGCGCAGGTGGCCGTTCTCCAGCCCGGCCGCCGGCTGCCAGTCCACGCCCTCCAGGTCCTGCACCGCGAGGGTGCGGGGGCCCGCGGCGGACTTGGCGTCCTCGGTCTTCCAGTTCCACTCCAGCCGTACGCGCTCCCCGTCGAAGCTGACGGTGCCGTCCCCGGCGGAGACGGACAGGGGCAGGGGCGGGCCGGGCAGCAGGTAGGCGGTCACCGGACCTGACGGGATCTGCTCCAGCAGCAGGGCCGTGCGGACCTCCTCGGTGAAGTACTCGGCGACGCCGTAACGGTCGGACTCGACGGCCAGTTGGTACGGGTCGTGCGGTTCGGTGAGGCGGCCGCCGGTCGCGTGCAGGAGCGGGTCGGCGCCGTCGCGCAGCCGGAGCCTCAGCCGGCCCGACTTCTTGCCCTGCTCCAGGGAGATGCCCGCCAACGCCTCCAGCGGTACCGCCAGTTCACCCAGCGTGCGGCGGAGCAGGCCGACGTTCTTGTCGCGGCCGGGGGTCAGACGCAGGGTCTCGCCGTCGAACGTCCACGTGCCGTCCTTCTGGATGATTTCCGCCATGAGGCGATTGTTCCACCGCCACGCTCCCTGGCAGGGGCGGGAGTTGGGGGAGGGATGGCCGGGGAAGGCGGGAGTCCCCCGGAGGACCGTACTCCGGGGGCTGGTCCGCTCGACGGGTCAGACGGGTCAGAAGGCCGACAACGGGTTCTTCAGGGTGCCTACGAGCTGCAGGGCGCCCGAGGGGTCCGCCAGGTCGACCATCTGCCTGTTGTTGCGCAGCTGGAGGCGGTTCAGGCAGGACAGGGCGAACTCCGGGGCGAACATGTCGTACCGGGCGAACTTGTCCGCCAGCTCCGGCACCGACGCCTGGTACTCCCGGGTGACCTCCGCGACCGTCCGCCAGAAGCCGTCCTCGTCGAGGACGCCCTCCTCGGCGAGGTTCGCCGCGAGGAAGCGGAAGAAGCAGTCGAAGACGTCCGTGAAGATCGACAGCAGCTTGGTGTCGTCCGGGACCTCGACGCGGATCCGGGACACCTCGGGCGGCAGTACCGCGTCCGGGTCCATCACCGCGATCTCCTCGGCGATGTCCTTGTAGACCGCGCGCTTCACGGCGCCGTCCTCCAGCACCAGGATGACGTTCTCGCCGTGCGGCATGTACACCAGGTCGTAGGCGTAGAAGCTGTGCAGCAGCGGGACGTAGTAGGCCCGCAGATAGCGCCGCAGCCACTCCTGCGGGGCGAGCCCGGAGCGCTCGATCAGGGCGGCGGCGAAGGACCGGCCCTCGTGGTCGACGTGGACCAGGGACGCCATGGTGGCCAGCGACTCGCCGTCCTCCAGGGACGCCACCGGGCTCTCCCGCCACAGCGCCGCCAGCATCTTGCGGTACGGCGAGTAGCGGTCGGTGGCCTGCTCGTACTCCAGATGCCGGTAGCCCACGGCGGCGCGCTCCCGGATGATCGACAGTCCCGTGGACCGCAGCACCGGGTCGTTGTCGATCAGGCGGGCCAGCCAGTCGTTGATCGCCGGGGTGGCCTCCATGTAGGCGGCGGACAGACCCCGCATGAAACCCATGTTGAGGACGGACAGGGCCGTCTTCACATAGTGCTTCTCCGGGTGGGAGCGGTTGAAGAAGGTGCGTATGGACTGCTGCGCCAGGTACTCGTCGTCGCCCTCGCCCAGCAGCACCAGGTGCCGGCGGGCGACCTCGGCGGCGAAGGTGACGGACAGCTTGTTCCACCACTGCCAGGGGTGGACGGGGATCAGCAGGTAGTCGGCGGGGTCCAGGTCCTGCGCGCGCAGGACGTCGTGGAAGCCCTCGACGGTCTCCTCGCCCAGCTCCTGGCGGACGAACGACTCGTACTCGATGCCCACGCCCGCCGTGAACGCGGCCCGCGAGCGGTGGGCGGCCAGCCACACCAGCCTCACCGGGTTCTCGGCCTCCGGGGCGTACTGCCGGTACTCGTGGACGCCGAAGCCGAGCCGCCCGTTGTTGGCGACGAAGCAGGGGTGGCCCTCGGTCATGCCGGTCTCGATCGCCTGGAACCCGGCGTCGACCAGCTCGGCCGAGGTGACCTCCGGCTTGGTCAGCTTGTAGCAGGTGCCGGACAGGGTGGAGGAGATCTCCTCCAGATACACCGGCAGGATCTCGTCGCTCAGCCCCAGGGACTTCTGCAGCTCGATGAAGAAGTCCAGCGCCTCCAGCTCCCGCTCGGCGCCGTCGCGGTGGCGGGTGATCGAGTCGGCGTCGACCTGCCAGTGGTCCAGGCCGCGCAGCTTCGCGGCGAACGTGTAGCGGGTCTCGCCGTCGTCGCTGCGGACGACGAACCGGCCGTCACCGGCCGGCTCGGGGGTGACGAGCCGCTCGTGCGCGAACTCGGCGAGCGCCTTGCGGATCAGCAGACGGTTGGCCCGCGCCCAGCGGTGGGGGGACAGGTGCGCCACGGCGTCGGACAGGGTCATGCGGAAGCTCCTCGGGCGGCCTCGAACTGTTCACGCGTGCAGAAGCTCAGCAGCGCGCGCTTCTCCGGCTTGTCGATCTCGCGCTCGGGTTCAAAGCCCACGGCCTCGTTCAGGGCGTGCACGGCCTTGTTGCCGACGTCCGGCTCCACCACGACCCGGCGGGTGGCCGGGTCGGCGAACAGCTCCTCCATCACGGCGGTGATGACGGCGCGGGTGAAACCGTGGACGGGGCGGTCGGTGGGGGCGACCAGGAAGTGCATGCCGACGTCACCGGGCTCGGGCTCGTAGAGGCCGACGAGTTCGACGTACCGGGGGTCGTACTTCTCCATCAGGAAGGCGGGTTCGCCGTCGTGCAGGCCCAGGTAGGCGTGGTGGTGCTCGTGGGCGGCGATGCGCAGGTACTCGCGCTCGACGTCCTCGGGTGTCGCGTCCTGCATCATCCAGAAGGCCGCCTTGGGATGCGTCACCCAGCGGTGCAGCAGCTCCGCGTCCCTCTCCGGGTCGAGCGGGCGGATCGTGAACGTACCGATGGTGCTCATACGGCGAACTCCTGGAAGGCGATGCTCTTCTCGACCGGGTAGTACTCGGTGCCCAGCAGCTCGCGGACGATCGAGGCGTTGCGGTAGGCGCCCATACCCAGGTCGGGGCTGGTGATGCTGTGCGTGTGCACGCCCGCGTTCTGCAGGAACACGCCGCGCCCGGTGACGTCGATCGCGTAGTTGCGGGCGACGTCGAAGCGTCCGTGGCCGTCGAAACGCAGCCGGTCGCGCACCGGCTCCAGGAAGGCGGGCTGCTCGTAGTGGTAGCCGGTGGCGAGCACCAGGCCCTCGGTGGCGATCTCGAAGTCCTTGCCCTGCTCGTCCTGTCGGAAGCCGAGCGTGTACGTGCCGTCCTGGTACCGGGCGGTGGTGAGCGAGGAGTTGGTGAGGAGCCGGGTGGGCACGCCCCGGCCGCCGCTCTCCACGTTCTTCTGGTACAGCAGGTCGAAGATCGCGTCGATCAGCTCCGAGTTGATGCCCTTGAACAGGCCCTTCTGCTGCTTCTCCAGGCGGTAGCGGGTGTCCTCGGGCAGCGCGCGGAAGTAGTCGATGTAGTCCGGGGACGTCATCTCCAGGGTCAGCTTGGTGTACTCCAGCGGGAAGAACCGCGGGGAGCGGGTGACCCAGTTGAGCTGGTAGCCGTGGGCGTCGATCCCGGAGAGCAGCTCGTAGTAGATCTCGGCGGCGGACTGCCCGCTGCCGACGATCGTGACCGACTTCTTCTCCAGCAGCTCCGCCTTGCGGTGCATGTACTGCGCGTTGTGGAAGAGGTCGCCCTCCAGGCCCCGGCACGCCTCGGGCACGAACGGCACGGTGCCGGTGCCGAGCACCAGGTGCCGGGCGCGGTACGTCGTACCGGTGTCCGTGGCCACGACGTACACCTCGGCCGCCTCGTCCCACGTGACCTCGCTGACCGTGGTGCCGAAGCGGATGGAGCCGAGCTGCGCGGCGGCCCAGCGGCAGTAGTCGTCGTACTCGACGCGCAGCGGGTAGAAGTTCTCCCGGATGTAGAACGAGTACAGCCGGCCCTTCTCCTTCAGGTAGTTGAGGAAGGAGTAGGGGGAGGTCGGGTCGGCGAGGGTGACCAGGTCCGACATGAACGGCGTCTGCAGGTGCGCGCCGTCGAGGAACATCCCCGCGTGCCACTCGAAGTCCGGCTTGGACTCCAGGAAGACCCCGGCGAGTTCGTCGATCGGCTCGGTCAGGCAGGCCAGCCCCAGGTTGAACGGGCCCAGCCCGATGCCCACGAAGTCGTAGGTCGGTTCCGTGGTGTCAGCAAGCGCGGTCAAGGGACTCTCCCAGGTACTGCTCGGCGTGGCCGGCGATCAGGTCGAGGACGGCCGTGATGTCGGCCGTCGTGGTCTCGGGGTTGAGCAGGGTGAACTTCAGGTGGTGGCGTCCGGACACCTTGGTGCCCGCGACCACCGCGTCGCCGGAGGCGAACAGGGCCTTGCGGGCGTACAGGTTGGCGCGGTCGATCTCGGCGGGGTCGGTGACGGCGGCCGGGACGTAACGGAAGACCAGGGTGGACAGGCTCGGTTCGACCACCACGTCGAAGCGGGGGTCGGCGGCGAGCAGTTTCCAGCCCTCGGCGGCGAGGTCGCACACCTCGTCGAAGAGCGCGCCGATCCCGTCGGCGCCCATCACGCGCAGCGTCATCCACAGCTTGAGCGCGTCGAAGCGGCGGGTGGTCTGGAGGGACTTGTCGACCTGGTTGGGGATGCGCTCGGTCACCATGCGGCGCGGGTTGAGGTACTCCGCGTGGTAGGTGGCGTGCCGCAGGGTGGCCGCGTCGCGCACCAGCACGGCCGACGAACTGACCGGCTGGAAGAAGGACTTGTGGTAGTCGACGGTGACCGAGTCGGCGCGCTCGATGCCGTCGATGCGGTGCCGGTACTTGCGGGAGGCGAGCAGCCCGCAGCCGTAGGCGGCGTCCACGTGCATCCAGGCGCCGTACTGCTCGCACAGGCCCGCGATCTCCGGCAGCGGGTCGATCGAGCCGAAGTCGGTGGTGCCCGCGGTGGCGACGACCGCCATCGGGATCAGCCCCGCCTCGGCGCAGCGCTCCAGCTCGTGGGCGAGGGCGACGGTCTGCATCCGCTTGTCGTGGTCGACGGGGACCACCACCACGGCGTCCGGGCCGAGGCCGAGCAGTTTCGCGGACTTCTGCACGCTGAAGTGGCTGACCTCGGAGGCGAAGACGCGCAGCTTCGTCAGCTCGTCGGTCTTGGTCTCCTCCCGCGCCAGCAGCAGCGCCTGGAGGTTGGACTGGGTGCCGCCGGAGGTGAACACGCCGTCGGCGGCGGGTCCGAGGCCGATGCGGGCGGCCGTCCAGTCGATCAGTTTCCGCTCGATCAGGGTGCCGCCGGCCGACTGGTCCCACGTGTCCAGGGAGGAGTTGACGGCGGAGAGCACCGCCTCGCCGAGCACGGCCGGGATGACGACCGGGCAGTTGAGGTGGGCGAGGTAGCGGGGGTGGTGGAAGTAGACCGCGTCCCGGAGGTAGACGTCCTCCAGTTCGTCCAGCACCGCGGTGGTGTCGCCCAGCGGCTGGTCGAGGTCGATCGCGTCGATGCGCGGGGCGAGGTCGTCGACCGTGACGCCGGTGAACGGCCGGTCGGTGGCGGCGAGTTGGGCGGCCACCCGCTCGACTCCTTCGGTCACGGAGCGTCGGTAGTGCTCCGTGGTGGTGTCGTTGAGCAGGTGCGAGCGCATGTGGGGGTCCTCCGGTGGGGACGGTCCGGTGCGGGGAGAGGTCCAGTGCGGTTCAACTTAGGTTAGCCTAACCAAACTTTTTCTCGGCCAATCCCGTTTCCGCCGTGACCGTCGTCACGTCCTCGGCAGGACGTGACAAAGCCTCAACTCGCGTACGGCTCAAGCCTGTTCGCGGAGCTGCTCCTCCGTCAGGCCGCGGCGCCAGTAGCCCACGAACGTCACCCGCCGACGATCGACTCCACGCTCACGGACGAAGTGCCGGCGCAGCTGCTTCACCTGACCGGACTCCCCGGCGATCCACACGTAGGCGCGCTCGGGGGAGGGGAGGGCGGTCTGCCGGACGGTGTCCAGTGCCGGCGGGACCTCCGGTGCGGCGGCGCCCTTCCGCACGAACCAGGTGATCTCCGCGTCCGCCGCCGTCGGCAGCTCCTGGACGTCCCCGGCGTGCGGCACCTCCAGCCAGACGTGGGCGCGGATGCCGGCCGGGAGGGACTCCAGGACGGCGGCCGCGGCGGGCAGGGCGGTCTCGTCCGCCCACAGCAGCACCGTCGAGGTGTCCTCGGGCAGGCGGAAGCGGATCGCGCGGTTGTCGGCGATCGCGGGGCCGAGCAGCAGCACCCGGTCGCCCACGGCGGCGCGGGCGGCCCAGCGGGACGCGGGACCGGCCTCGGCGGACGGGCCCGCCTCGCCGACGCCGTGCAGCACGAAGTCGACGTCGATCTCGGCGGTCTGCCCCAGGGCGTCCGTGCGCAGGGCCCGCAGCGTGTACGAGCGCATCACCGCCCGTACGTCGTCGGGCAGCTCGCGCCAGCCCTGCCACCACCCGTCCCCGAGCTCCAGCGGGACGACGGGCGCGTCCTGCCCCGGGTGGGGCAGGAACAGCGACAGGGACTGGTCACGCCCGTCGGAGCGGAAGTCGCGCAGCTCCGGCCCGGTGAAGGTGACCCGGACCAGCGACGGGCCGAGCCGCCGCGTCCCGGCGACCTGAAGGGCGAAGAAACGGAACGGGGCGGCCACGGCAGTCGTCACGGCGTACTCCTGCGAGTAGGGGTCGGCCGGACCGTGCGGGGGACCGGCGCGGGGGACCTGATGAGGGTCAGCTGACCTTCTTGGCCTTCTCGATGGCCTCGGCGAGCGCCTCCACGGGCGCCACGCACTTGTCGTAGGACAGGATCGGCTCGGTGGAACGGGCGATGACCTGGCCGGCCTTGACGGCGGGCAGCTGCTTCCAGGTCGCCTCGGTGATGTCGGCGGGCTGGATGGCCGAGGAGCGGTCGTCCATCATGATCACGTCGGCCTTGTGCTTGTCGACGTTCTCCCAGCTCAGGCTCTCGAACCAGCCGCCGGTGGCCTTCTTGGCCTCCTCCGTGGGCTCCACGAAGTTCACGCCGAGGGCCTTGAAGTACTCCAGGTCGATGGAGAGGTTGGTGCCCGAGACGTAGAACAGCTCCGGGCTCGCCGAGCCGACCAGCACCTTGATCTCGGGCTTGGCCTTGGCGGCCTTGCGCAGCCGCTCCGAGGCCGCCTCGAACCGCTTCTTGGCCTCGGTGACCTTCGTGTCCGTCATGTCGGCGCCGAGCGACTCGGCCAGCTCCCACATCCGCTGGAGCGGGGCGGTGAGCTGACGGTCGAACACGGAGATGCCGACGCTGGGCGCGAGCTTGGCGATCTTGTCCTTGGACGCCTCGGGGACGTACCAGAGGGTGCCGGCGTCGTCGAACATCGTGGAGATGAGCACGTCGGGCGCGAGGGCCGCGTACTTCTCGACGTTGAACTGGTCCCAGACGTTGCCCAGGACCGTCACCTTGCTGACGTCCATGTCGCCGGCCTGGACGTCGGCCTTGCCGTCCTTGGTCGTGGTCGGGCCGAACACGCCCTTGACCTCGATGCCGTAGTCGTACAGCGCGGCCGCCACGCCCGTGAACGCGACGATGTTCTTCGGCGCCTCGTCCAGCTTCACCGTGGTGCCGCGGTCGTCCTTGAAGCTCCAGGGGCCGGACTTGGCGGAGCCCTTCGTGTCCGCGCCGCCGTCCTTCGCGTCGTCGTCCCCGCAGGCGGTGAGCACGGCGCCGAGGCCCAGGGCGCCGCCGGCGGCGAGCAGTCCACGACGGGAGAGGCGTGCGGTTCTGGCGTTCGGCATGGAAGGGTCTGCTTTCGTGCGTACGGGACGATGTACAAACAGCGTTAGGTTAGCCTAACCAAACGATCTGTCCAGAGGGTCTTCAGGGTTCCATGTCCGGCATACGCCGGTTCGGCGCCGTGATTCGGGTCACCCGGCCGCACGGCGACGGCCCGCGCCGGGTCGGCGCGGGCCGTCGTTCTGCCGTCGGAGGCGTCAGCCTGTCAGGCCCAACTCCCGTGCGATCAGCATGCGCTGGACCTCGCTGGTGCCCTCGCCGATCTCCAGGATCTTCGAGTCGCGCCACATGCGGGCCACCGGGTACTCGTTCATGAAGCCGTAGCCTCCGTGGACCTGCGTGGCGTCACGGGCGTTGTCCACGGCCACCGTGGAGGAGTACAGCTTCGCCAGCGCCGCCTCCTTCTTGAACGGCTCGCCCGCCACCAGCCGGCTCGCCGCGTCCCGCCACGCCAGGCGCGCCGTGTGCGCCTTCATCTCCATGTCGGCGATCTTGAACTGGATCGCCTGGTTGGCGCCGATCGGACGCCCGAACGCGTGCCGCTCCTTCGCGTACTTCACCGACTCGTCCACACAGCCCTGTGCGAGGCCCGTGGCGAGCGCCGCGATGGCGATGCGGCCCTCGTCGAGGATGCGCAGGAACTGCGCGTAGCCGCGGCCCTCCTCGCCCAGCAGGTTGGCCGCCGGGACGCGGACGTCCTGGAAGGACAGCTCGCGGGTGTCCGAGGCGTTCCAGCCGACCTTGGAGTACGGGGCGGCCACCGTGAAGCCGGGGGTGCCGGACGGCACGACGATCGCGGAGATCAGGGGCTTGCCGTCGGGCTTGCGGCCGGTGACCGCGGTGACGGTGACCAGGCCGGTGATGTCCGTGCCGGAGTTGGTGATGAAGCACTTGGTGCCGTTGATCACCCACTCGTCCGTCGCCTCGTCGAGACGGGCCGTCGTGCGGGTCGCGCCCGCGTCGCTGCCGCCGTCCGGCTCGGTCAGCCCGAACGCGCCGAGTATCTCGCCCGAGCACAGCCGGGGCAGCCACTCACGCTTCTGCTCCTCCGTGCCGAACAGGTGCAGCGGCATGGCGCCCAGCGAGACGCCCGCCTCGAGGGTGATGGCCACCGAGGAGTCCACCCGGGCCAGTTCCTCCAGGGCGATGCCGAGGGCGAAGTAGTCGCCGCCCATGCCGCCGTACTCCTCCGGGAACGGCAGCCCGAACAGGCCCATGCGGCCCATCTCCCGCACGATCTCGTACGGGAACTCGTGCCGCTCGTAGAAGTCGCCGATCTTCGGCGCCACCACGTCGTGCGCGAACTCCTCGACCGTGCGGCGGAGTTCTTCGAGTTCGGGGGAGAGCTTGTGGTCCATGGTCGTCACTGCTCCTGGTGGGAGAGGGCTCGTACGGTGCGGGACGGGCTGGGTCGGCCCAGGTGGGCGGCCATCCAGACGCTTGTGGCGACCAGACGGCCGAGGTCGACGCCGGTGTCGATGCCGAGGCCCCGCAGCATCCACACCAGGTCCTCGGTGGCGAGATTGCCGGTGGCGGACTTCGCGTACGGGCAGCCGCCCAGCCCGCCGGCGGAGGCGTCCACCGTGGTGACGCCCTGCTGGAGCGCGGCCAAGGTGTTGGACAGGGCCTGGCCGTAGGTGTCGTGGAAGTGGACGCCCAGCGCGGGCACGGGCACGCCCGCCTCCGTGAGCGCGCGGATCAGGGCCGTCACATGGCCCGGGGTCGCCACCCCGATCGTGTCGCCGAGGCTCAGCTCGTCGCAGCCCATGTCGAGCAGCGCCCGGCACACCCGCACCACCTGGGGGACCGGGACCGCGCCCTCCCAGGGATCGCCGAAGCACATGGAGAGGTAGCCGCGTACGTGGACGCCCTGCTCCTTCGCGCGGGTCACCACCGGCTCGAACATGGCCAGCGCCTCGTCCACCGTGCGGTTGAGGTTGGCCTTGGCGAAGGACTCCGTGGCGCTGGCGAACACCGCCACCCGGCGGGAGCCCAGCGCGAGCGCGCGGTCCAGTCCGCGCTCGTTGGGCACCAGCACCGGCAGCTCGACCGGCAGGCCGGACACCGCCGGGTACAGGTCCTCGGCGTCCGCGAGCTGCGGCACCCACTTGGGGTGCACGAAGCTCGTCGCCTCGATCGTGGTCAGGCCCGTGCCGGCCAGCCGGCGGACGAACTCCGCCTTCACGGCCGTCGGCACGGTCGCCTTCTCGTTCTGCAGGCCGTCGCGGGCGCCCACCTCGTGGATCCGCACCCGCGAGGGCAGTCCCTCGGCCGGCACGGCCATGGGCAGGCCCAGTTCGGTGGCGTTCACGCCGTCTCTCCTTCCGCCGGTTCCGCGGTCTCCACGGGCGCGATGACCGCGAGCACCTGGTCCATGGCGACCGTCGTGCCCGGGGACACGTCCAGCTCCGTGACCGTGCCGGCGTGCGGGGCGGAGATGACGTGCTCCATCTTCATCGCCTCCACCACCAGCAGGCTCTGGCCCGCGTCCACCTCGTCGCCGACGGCGACCTTCACCACCGTCACCGTGCCCGGCATCGGCGCGGTCAGCGAGTCGGCGCCCGCCTGACCCGCCCGGGTGAGGGACGCGGCGACCGGGTCGTGGTCCCGCACCTGCCAGGCGTCGCCGTCCCGGCCCAGCCAGGAGCCGTCCGGCAGGGCGGCGAAGGTGTGCGCCACGCCGTCCAGCGCACAGGTGAACCGGTGCCCCTCCAGCGGCCCCGCGGACGCCCGCAGCGGGGTGTCCGCGCCGGGCAGCAGCAGCTCCGTGCCGCCGTCGGCCGTGGCCCGCACCCGCACGGTCACCGGGTCGTGGCCCGCCACCCGCAGCGGGTGCGCCGTCCAGGCCCGGCCGCCGCCCATCCGCCAGCCGTCGGCGGCGTCGAACGGGTCACGCCAGCCGGACGCCGCGGCGGGTTCGAGGGCGGCCTGACGCAGCAGCGCCGCCGCCGCGTACACCTCGGCCGGCACCTCGCCGCCGACCAGGGAGTCCGCCTCCCGCTCCACCAGACCGGTGTCCAGGTCGCCCGACACGACCGCCGGGTGCGCCAGCAGCCGCCGCAGGAAGCCCGCGTTGGTCTGCACGCCCAGCGTCACCGTCCCCGCGAGCGCCGCCCGGAGCTTCCGCAGCGCGGTCGCCCGGTCGGGGCCGTACGCGATGACCTTGGAGAGCATCGGGTCGTAGAGGCTGCCGACCTCCGTCCCCTCGGTGAGTCCGGAGTCGGTGCGCACGCCGTCGCCCTGCGGCTCGCGCAGCCGCAGCACCGTGCCGCCGGAGGGCAGGAAGCCGCGCGCCGGGTCCTCGGCGCACAGCCGCGCCTCGACCGCGTGCCCGGTGAGCCGTACGTCGTCCTGCCCGAACGGCAGTCGCTCGCCGGCCGCGACCCGCAGCTGCCACTCCACCAGGTCGAGCCCCGTGACGAGCTCGGTCACCGGGTGCTCCACCTGGAGCCGGGTGTTCATCTCCATGAAGTAGTACCGGGACGGGTCGCCGCCCGGCACGATGAACTCCACCGTGCCCGCGCCCCGGTAGCCGCAGGAACGGGCCGCCTGCACGGCCGCCTCGCCCATCGCCGCCCGGGTCGCCTCGTCGAGGAGCACACTGGGCGCCTCCTCCACGATCTTCTGGTGGCGCCGCTGGAGCGAGCACTCGCGCTCGCCCAGGTGCACCACGTTCCCGTGGCCGTCGGCCAGCACCTGGATCTCGATGTGCCGGGGCCGGTCGATCCACCGCTCCACCAGCAGCGTGTCGTCGCCGAAGGAGGCGCGGGCCTCACGCCGGGCGGCGGCGATCTCCTCCGCCAGCCTCGCCTCGTCCCGCACCAGGCGCATGCCCTTGCCGCCGCCGCCCGCCGACGGCTTCAGCAGCACCGGCATGCCGATCTCCCGGGCCGCGTCGACGAGCTGCCCGTCCGTCAGCCCGCTGCCGCTGGAGCCGGGCACCACCGGCACCCCGGCCGCCTTCACCGTCTCCTTGGCGCGGATCTTGTCGCCCATCAGGGCGATGGCGTCCGCGGGCGGGCCGATGAACGCCAGTCCCGCCGCCTCGCAGGCCCGCGCGAACTCCGCGTTCTCCGCGAGGAAGCCGTATCCCGGGTGCACCGCCCGCGCGCCGGTGCGGGCGGCCGCCTCCAGCAGCCGGTCCGCCGACAGGTAGCTCTCCGCGGCCGGCGCCGGGCCGATCCGCACCGCCGTGTCGGCCTCCCGCACGTGCCGGGCGTCCGCGTCCGCGTCCGAGTACACCGCCACCGAGCGCACGCCCAGCGACCGCAGCGTGCGCTCGACGCGTACGGCGATCTCGCCCCGGTTCGCCACCAGCACCGTGTCGAACATCTGATCAGTCATCGTCAGGGGTCCCCTCACATCCGGAAGACGCCGAACTGGGGGTCACCCAGGGGCGCGTTGGCGCACGCGGTCAGGGCCAGCCCCAGCACCTGCCGGGTGTCCATCGGGTCGATCACGCCGTCGTCCCAGAGGCGGGCCGTCGCGTAGTAGGCGTTCCCCTGGCGCTCGTACTGGGCGCGGACCGGGGCCTTGAACGCCTCTTCCTCGTCCGCGGGCCACTCCTCGCCGCGCGCCTCCAGCTGGTCCCGCTTGACGGTCGCGAGCACCGAGGCGGCCTGCTCGCCGCCCATCACCGAGATCTTGGCGTTCGGCCACATCCACAGGAAGCGGGGGGAGTAGGCCCGGCCGCACATCGAGTAGTTGCCCGCGCCGTAGGAGCCGCCGACCACGACGGTCAGCTTCGGCACGCGCGTGCAGGCGACGGCGGTGACCATCTTGGCGCCGTGCTTGGCGATGCCGCCCGCCTCGTAGTCCTTGCCGACCATGAAGCCCGAGATGTTCTGCAGGAACAGCAGCGGGATGCCGCGCTGGTCGCACAGCTCGATGAAGTGGGCGCCCTTCTGGGCGGACTCGGAGAACAGGATGCCGTTGTTGGCGACGATCCCCACCGGGTGGCCGTGGATGTGCGCGAAGCCGGTGACCAGGGTCTGCCCGTACTCCGCCTTGAACTCGGCGAACCGGGAGCCGTCGGTGATCCGGGCGATGATCTCGCGGACGTCGTAGGGGGTGCGGGAGTCCACCGGCACCGCGCCGTACAGGCCCGCGGGGTCCACCTTGGGCTCGGCGACCGGCTGCACCCGCCAGGGCAGCTCGCCGCGCGCGGGCAGGGTGGAGACGATCTGGCGCACGATCCTGAGCGCGTGCGCGTCGTCCTCGGCGAGGTGGTCGGTCACCCCGGACACCCGCGAGTGCACCTCGCCGCCGCCCAGCTCCTCCGCCGTGACCACCTCGCCGGTGGCCGCCTTCACCAGCGGCGGGCCGCCGAGGAAGATCGTGCCCTGGTTGCGCACGATCACCGCCTCGTCGCTCATCGCGGGCACGTACGCGCCGCCGGCCGTGCAGGAGCCGAGCACCGCAGCGATCTGCGGGATGCCGGCGCCGGACATCCGGGCCTGGTTGTAGAAGATGCGGCCGAAGTGGTCCCGGTCGGGGAAGACCTCGTCCTGCATGGGCAGGAAGGCGCCGCCGGAGTCCACCAGGTAGACGCAGGGCAGCCGGTTGTCCAGGGCCACCTCCTGCGCGCGCAGGTGCTTCTTCACGGTCATCGGGTAGTACGTGCCGCCCTTGACGGTGGCGTCGTTGGCGACGACCACGCACTCGCGGCCCGCGACCCGGCCGATCCCGGCGATCACCCCGGCCGCCGGCGCCTGCCCCTCGTACAGCCCGTCCGCCGCCAGCGGGGCGAGCTCCAGGAAGGGTGAGCCGGGGTCCAGGAGGGTGTCCACCCGGTCGCGCGGGAGCAGCTTCCCGCGCGCGGTGTGACGGGCGCGGGCCCGCTCGCCGCCGCCGAGCGCCGCCGCGGCCAGCTTGCCGCGCAGCTCCTCGACGAGGGCGCGGTGCGCCTCCTCGTTGGCCCGAAAGGCCTCCGACGCGGGGTCGGCCGCGCTGTGAAGCTCCGGTGCCTCGTGCATCCTGCGGGTCCCCTCACCTTGTTAATGAGCGTTAACGCATTTCCTTCAGGTTAACGACCGCTAACCTCCCTGTCTAGAATCGTCCTCATGGCCACCAGAACCGACGCCCCCACCCGCCGCGAGCAGATCCTCAAGGAGGCCGCGCGGCTCTTCGCCGAGCGGGGCTTCCACGGGGTCGGCGTGGACGAGATAGGCGCCGCCGTCGGCATCAGCGGGCCCGGGCTCTACCGGCACTTCGCGGGCAAGGACGCGATGCTGGCGGAGCTGCTGGTCGGCATCAGCGAGTCGCTGCTGAGGGGTGCGAAGCGGCGGCTCGAGGAAGCCGAGGGCGTGGCTCCCGGGGCGGTCCTCGACTCGCTGATCGAGGGGCACATCGACTTCGCGCTCGACGACCGCCCGCTCATCACCCTGCACGACCGTGAGCTGGACCGCCTCCGGGACGCCGACCGCAAGCTGGTGCGCCAGCTCCAGCGGCAGTACGTCGAGCTGTGGGTGGGCGTGGTGCGCCGCCACTACCCGGACCTCCCCGAGCCCGCGGCCCGCTCGGCGGTCCACTCGGTCTTCGGCCTCCTCAACTCCACCCCCCACCTCACCCGCCCGGGCTCCCTCCCGGACCGCGCGGGCACGGCGGAGCTGCTGCACCGGATGGCGCGGGGGGCGTTCGCGGCGGCGGCGCGGTCCTGAGGGGCGCGCCCCCCTCGCGGAGTGACGAGCGTTACGGGTCGCCCGGTCTGGACGCCTGTGGATACTCGCCGGTACCTTGTTCTGAGCAAGCGCTTAGACATGCCCAGGTCGCGGAGGTGGCGAAAAAGTGCGCCGTACGGTTTTCAACGAGGATCACGAGGCGTTCCGGGAGACCATCCGCGCCTTCATCGAGGCCGAGGTCGTCCCCGTCTACGACGAGTGGTTCGCGGCGGGCCAGGCGCCCCGCGACTTCTACTACAAGCTCGGTGAGCTGGGCATCTTCGGCATCAGCGTGCCGGAGGAGTTCGGCGGCGCCGGCATGGACACCCACAAGTTCGAGGCCGTCCTCTACGAGGAGACCGCCCGCGCGGGCGTCCAGTTCGGCGGCTCCGGCGTGCACGTGCTGCTCGCCCTGCCGTACATCAAGATGCTCGGCACCGACGAGCAGAAGAAGCGGTACCTCCCGAAGTTCGTCACCGGCGAGGAGATGTGGGCCATCGCGATGACGGAGCCGGGTACCGGCTCCGACCTCGCGGGCATGAAGACCACCGCCAAGCTGAGCGAGGACGGCACGCACTACGTCCTCAACGGCGCCAAGACCTTCATCACCGGCGGTGTGCACGCCGACAAGGTGATCGTCTGCGCCCGCACGGCGGCCCCCACCGCCGAGGACCGCCGCCACGGCATCTCCCTCTTCGTCGTGGACACCAAGTCCGAGGGCTACTCGGTCGGCCGCAAGCTCGACAAGCTGGGCCTGCGCACCTCCGACACCGCCGAGCTGGCGTTCGTCGACGTGAAGGTCGCCGCCGAGGACCTGCTCGGCGAGGAGAACAAGGGCTTCTACTACCTCGGCCACAACCTGGCCTCCGAGCGCTGGGGCATCGCCTACGGCGCCTACGCCCAGGCCAAGGCCGCCGTCCGGTTCGCCAAGCAGTACGTGCAGGAGCGCACCGTCTTCGGCAAGCCGGTCGCGCACTTCCAGAACACCAAGTTCGAGCTGGCCGCCTGCCAGGCCGAGGTGGACGCCGCCGAGGCCGTCGCCGACCGCGCCACCGAGGCCCTGGACGCCGGCGAGCTCACGCCCGCCGAGGCCGCCAGCGCCAAGCTGTTCTGCACCGAGGTCGCCCACCGCGTCATCGACCGCTGCCTCCAGCTGCACGGCGGCTACGGCTACATGAACGAGTACCCGATCGCCCGCCTGTACGCGGACAACCGGGTCAACCGCATCTACGGCGGCACCAGCGAGATCATGAAGTCGATCATCGCCAAGGACATGGGCCTGTAAGGTCCCGGAAATCCCTGCCGTATACAACTGATTCCATGAGTCAGGCTCTACAGGAACTCCTCGATCTGCTCGACCTCGAGCAGATCGAGGAGAACATCTTCCGCGGCCGGTCCCGCGCCTCCGCCGTCCCCCGCGTCTTCGGCGGGCAGGTGGCGGCGCAGGCCCTGGTCGCCGCCGGGCGCACCGTCCCGGCCGACCGGCCCCCGCACTCGCTGCACGCGTACTTCCTGCGCATCGGCGACCCGGGCGCGCCGATCGTCTACACCGTCGACCGGATCCGCGACGGCCGGTCCTTCACCACCCGGCGCGTGGTGGCCGTCCAGCACGGCAAGCCGATCTTCCACCTCTCCGCGTCCTTCCAGACGCACGAGGAGGGGCTGGACCACCAGGAGCCGATGCCGGCCTCGCCGGACCCGGAGACGCTGCCCACCTCCGAGGAGCGGCTGCGGAGCTATCCGCACCTGTCGGCGGACGTGGTGCACCGCTACCTCGGCGCCCGCGCCGCCGTCGACATGCGCTACGTCGACGACCCGCCGTACGGCCGTTTCGGCGAGCCGCGCGACCCGCACAGCCAGGTGTGGTTCCGCACGAACGGCAAGGTCGAGGGCGACGACCCGCTGCTGCACGTCGTGCTCGCCACGTACGTCTCCGACATGACGCTGCTCGACTCGATCCTGCTCGCCCACGGGCGCGGCGGCTGGGCCGTCGGCGACGTGGTCGGGGCGTCCCTGGACCACGCGATGTGGTTCCACCGCCCGTTCCGCGCGGACGAGTGGCTGCTGTACGACCAGCAGTCCCCGTCGGCCCACGGCGGCCGGGGTCTCGGCCAGGGCCGCATCTACACCCAGGACGGCCGCCTCGCGGTGTCCGTCATCCAGGAGGGCGTGGTCCGCGTCCCGCGCGACGACTGACCCCGCGGGGTGAGGCCGCGGCGCCTCCACGGGGTTGCCGCGGCCCGGAGGCGCGTCCGCCTCAGCCCAGGCCGGCCTGCGCCAGCAGGTAGGCCGTCATCGGGTCGTAATGGCGGGGGCTGGTCACGTGGTCGTCGAGCGGGACCGTCACCTGCACGGTGCCCTCGGCCTCCGCGAGGAACAGCGCCGGGTCGTTGCAGTCGGCGTACCCGACCGAGTCCACGCCGTACTGGCCGGCGGCGCCCGCCCAGCCGTGGTCGGCGACCACCAGGTCGGGCAGCGGTCTCCCCTCCCGCTCCAGCGCCGTCAGGATCGTCTTCATCGGCGCGCCCGAGTGGGTGTGCCACAGCGTCGCCCCGTGCTCCAGCACCGCGATGTCCGCGAACTGCATCACGTAGCCCTCTTCGGTGGTCAGCCCGTCCGGGATCACCACGATCTCGCAGCCCGCCGCCCGCAGCGCGGCGGCCGTCGCCCGGTGCACGTCCAGCAGGCCGCCCGGGTGCCCGGTCGCCAGCAGCACCCGCTGCCGTCCCTCCGCCGCCTTGCGCAGCCGCCCGGCCATCCGCTCCAGGCCGTCGACCGTCAGCTCGGGGTCGATGGTGTCCTGCCCGTACCGGTGCTCAGGGTCGTCGTTCACGCCGACCCGCTCGGCCATCACCGCGAGCACGTCCTGCTCGTCGGTCCAGCGCTCGCCGAGCTCCAGGCCGAGCCAGTAGTGCCGGTCGCCGTTCGCCAGCTTCCGGTAGTGGGAGAGGTTGTTCTCGCGCGGCGTGGCGACCTCGCCCGCGATGCGGGTGGCGACCAGGTGTTCGACGAGTTCGGCGCGGCTGGGGGTCCCGGGTATCGGCATGCGTCCATTGTGAGGCAGGGAACAGGGGGCGTCCCTGGCGTATCGCGCGCTGGGACGTGCGTCACGTACTCAGACGACTGCGTACGGCTACTCAGCCGCGACCCGCACCACGTACTTGCCTCTGACCCCGCCCGCCTCCAGCGCCCGGTGCGCCGCCGCCGTCTCCTCCAGCGGGAAGACCCTGTCCACCACCGGACGCAGCGCGCCCTCGGCGACATGCCGGGCCAGGACGTCGAAGTCGGCCTGCCGGGGGTCGCCGCTGAAGAAGCGCACCCGGCCGCGGCCGTGCAGCGCGCTGACCGCGATGTAGCCGAGCGACGTGACGGGCCGGCCCGGGTCGAAGGCGATGGTCACCATGCGCCCGCCGGGGTTCAGCAGGGCCCGGTGGGCGCGCAGCTCCGTCCCCGCCGTGTCCAGGACGACGTCGAAGCGGCCCAGGTCCGCCGGCCGCACGCTCCGGTGGTCGACGGCCTCGTGCGCGCCGAGCCCCCGGACCAGGTCGAGGTTGGCCGCGCGGGCGAGGGCTGTGACCTCGGCGCCGTAGGCCCGTCCGAGCTGGACGGCGACGTTGCCGACGCCGCCCGCCGCGCCGCGCACGAGGAGCCGTTTGCCTGGGCGCAGCCCGGCCTTGTCGCGCAGCGCGGTGACGGCCGTCGTGGCCACCGGGAGCGCGGCCGCCTCCACCGGATCGAGGCCGTCGGGGAGCAGGCCGGCGCGGTCCGCGGGCACGGTCACGTACTCGGCGGCGCTGCCGAACCCGGAACTCCGGCCCAGGACCCCCCACACGCGGTCGCCGGGCGTGAACCGGGCGACCCCGGTTCCGAGCGCGGCGACCTCGCCGGTGAAGTCCAGGCCCACGCGCTTGGGGAAGCGGCGGCCGAGCAGCAGGCGGAGACGGCCGGAACGGGCCGCCAGCTCGCCTCCGTTCACGCTGAACGCGTGCACCTTCACCAGGATCTCTCCCGGGCCGGGCTCGGGCCGGGGCACGCGGCCCACGTACAGCACGCCGGGGCCGCCGTAGCGGTCGTAGAGCACTGCCTTCATCGTGCGGTCGTCCATCGCCGTCTCCTTCGTGTCAGGGGGTTCGGGGGGTTCGGGACCGACCGTAGGCTGGTAAGCGGACGAGATCGTCCGTTTACTGCGGAAGCGAGAGACAGTGACGACGGAATCCTCTCGGAACGCGGCCCGGGACACCGTGCGGGCGGACGCCCGGCGCAACCGGGAGCGCCTCCTCGCCGCGGCCCGCGCGGTCTTCGCCGAGCACGGGATCGACGCGCCGATGGCGACCGTGGCCCGGCGGGCCGGGGTCGGCGTGGCGACGCTGTACCGGCACTTCCCGACCCGTGACGCGCTGGTGCGGGGCGCGTTCGCACGGCAGATGAGGACCTGCGGCCGGGCTCTCCACGACGCCTTGGCCGCCGAGGACCCGTGGGAGGGTCTGACGCACCTCGTCGAGACGGTCTGCGCCCTGCAGCGGGAGGAGCGCGGGTTCCCGGCCGCGTTCCTCGACGCCTTCCCGGAGACCACGGCGGAGCACGCGCGCACCCGTGAGCAGGCCGAACGGGATCTCACCTCCCTGGTGCGCAAGGCCCAGGCGTCGGGAGCGCTCCGCCCCGACTTCCACCCGTCCGACCTCGTGGTCGCCCTGGTGGCCCACTGCGGCCTGGTGGCAGCCCTCCCGGACGACGCCAAGGCGTCCCGCCGCCTGGTGGCCTACCTGCTCCAGTCCTTCCGAGCCACCCCGTCCGACGATCCCCTCCCTCCGCCGACGACGCTGACGCTGCGCGGCTTTCCGGCGACCGTGGAGAACGGGGGCCGAGCGTCCCCCCGCCGCGGATGAGCAGGCGCCTCGCGGCGCCGGGGCGGCTTCGGCGGACGTACGGGGTCGGTCACGTCCGCGCGTGAACCGGTGACGGCGTCGATCGGTCAACCCCGCGCGGCGCGCGGCGCGCGCCTACGGCCGCCGCCGAGCTGTGTTCGGGGGTGCGCCCTCATGAGGCGGGCGCGGCGCCCGGGTCGCGGGGGGAGCTGCGGCGCCCGCGCGTGAACCGGTGACGGCGTCGGCCGGTCGATGTCGCGGGGCTTTCCCGGTGGCCGTTGCCGCCGGGGCCGAGGCGCGGGCTTTTGGGCTGGCGGTCCGCGGGTGGGGCGGCGCTCGGTGACGGGCGCCGCCGAGGTGCGTTCGGGCTGCGCCCTTATGGGGCGGACGCGGCGCCCGGTCGCGGGGGAAGCTGCTGCGCCCGTGCGTGAACCGGTGACGGCGTGGCCGGTCCACCTCGCGTGACCCTCCCGGCGGTTGCTGCCGCCGCGTCCGGGGGACCGGCGGCCCGCGTGCCCGGCAGCGGTGGTCGGCGACCGTCGCGTCCGAGGCGCGTGACCGATGGCCGCCGCGCCCGCGCGCCTCGCTAGGTCCGCCGCAGGGCGAACCACAGTTCCATCCGGACGTCCGGGTCGTCGAGGTCCGCGTCGAGCAGGGTCGCGCAGCGGGTGATCCGCTGGCGGACCGTGTTGCGGTGGACGTCGAGGGCGACCGCCGTGCGGTCCCAGCTGCCGTGGAGGGAGAGCCAGGTGCGCAGGGTGTCGACCAGGGCCGGGGCCTGCGCTATGGGCGCGAGGAGGGTGCGGGCGTGGGCGTCCGCCTCGCCCGGGGGGACCAGGTCCGTCAGCGCCGTCGGGCGGTCGCCGTGGCGCAGCAGCGGGGTGCGGGTGGCGCGGGCGCGGGCCAGGGCGCGGGCGGCCTGGCTGTCGGCGACCGGCCAGTCCCGGGGGGCCGCCGCCGCGCTGACGCCGAGCGTCCAGCCCGGCACCCGATCCACCGCACGCCCGTCGGGCACCAGCACCCGCACCACCTCGCCCGCCACGTCCACCAGGGACGAGCCGAGGGCGGCGCCCAGCGCGGACGCGGCCACCGGGTCCGGCGCCGCCCGTCCGTCCGGCCTGCCGTGCACCACCCGCCACCGGTCCCCGCCGAGCAGCGGAGCCACCTCCGCGGGCGCCGCGCCCAGCAGCAGCCGTACCAGGGCGAAGGAGCGGCCGGCGCCCGAGCCGCTGTGCCGCTCTCCGGTCAGCAGGGAGAGCAGCACGGCCGCGACGGACGCGATGGTGTGGTCGCCCGCGTCCCGCTGCGGGGCGGCCGTCCCGAGCACGAACCCCTCGCCGTTGCCCAGCGCGTGCGCGACCAGCCGCGTCCCGGCCACCGTGTCGGACGCGGAGGAGGGGCGGGCGTCCGAGGGCTCCTGCCCCGACGGCCGGACGACCTCCGCGAGTTTCGCCAGCGCCGTCCGCACCTCCTCGCCCGGCTCCGGCCCCGCGCCCGCGAGCCGCGTGCCCTCGGGGCCGTACAGCACCGCGCGGCCGCCCAGGCGGCGGGCGAGCTGCTGGAGGACGGAGGGCACCGGGTCGGGGCGGGCGGCGGCGGTGGCGAGGCTCTGCTGCGCCTCGGTGACCCGCCGCAGCTCGGCCGTGCGGGCCTGCGCCATCAGCTGCCACAGCGCCCGCGCGACCGCCGAGAACGTCGTCCGGGGCGGGACCTCGACGAGCGGCAGGCCGTGCATCTCGCACGCCTCCACCAGCGCCCCGGGCACCGTGTCGTGCACGGGTGCGACGCCGAAGCCGAGCGCCGCCCCGCCCGCCGCGACGATCCGCGAGACGTACGCGTCGAAGTAGCCCGCGCCCGCCCCGTCCGGGACGTGCACGCCCGCCGACAGCAGCAGTTCGCCGCCCAGCAGGTACGGGTAGGGGTCGGCCATCTCCGAGGTGTGCGCCCAGTGCACCACGACCGCCGGGTCCGCGGGGCCCGCGATCCGGCGCAGACCCAGGTCCGCGCGGGCGAGCAGCGCGTCCAGGGGGACGGGAGGGGTGGGCGGAACAGTGGGGTCCGGCATGGTGGACGTTTCCTCCATCCCAGGCTGCCGATCTGGATGAAACGTACACTTCGCAGTCGCTTTTCGGCCACCTAAGGTCGGGTCACCGGCAACCCGCGGGTACGGGCGGATGTCCCCGCGCGGCGCCGGTGAGCGCGATCCGTCTGCACGACACGCCACCGACAGTGCGCGAAGGAGGCCCCCGCATGGCCGTGGACTACCTGGTCATCGTCGTCTATCTGGCCGGCATGCTGGCCATGGGCTGGTGGGGCATGCGCCGCGCCAAGTCCAAGAGCGAGTTCCTGGTGGCGGGCCGCCGGCTCGGCCTCGCCATGTACTCGGGCACTATGGCCGCCATCGTCCTCGGCGGCGCCTCCACCATCGGCGGTGTGGGCCTCGGCTACCAGTACGGACTGTCCGGCGCGTGGATGGTGTTCACCATCGGCCTCGGCCTGCTCGCCCTGTCCGTCTTCTTCTCCGCCCGCATCGCCCGGCTGAAGGTCTACACCGTCTCCGAGATGCTCGACCTGCGCTACGGCGGCCGGGCCGGCGTGATCTCCGGCCTCGTCATGTGGGCGTACACCCTGATGCTGGCGGTGACCTCGACGATCGCCTACGCCACGATCTTCGACGTCCTCTTCGACATGAACCGCACCCTCGCGATCGTCCTCGGCGGCTCGATCGTCGTCGCGTACTCCACGCTCGGCGGCATGTGGTCGATCACGCTCACCGACATGGTGCAGTTCGTCGTGAAGACCATCGGGGTGCTGCTCCTGCTGCTGCCCATCGCCGTCGTCAAGGCGGGCGGCTTCAGCGAGATGAAGGCGCAGCTGCCCACCGAGTACTTCGACCCGCTGGGCATCGGCGGCGAGACGATCTTCACCTACGTGCTGATCTACACCTTCGGCATGCTCATCGGGCAGGACATCTGGCAGCGCGTCTTCACCGCCCGCGGCGACCGCACGGCCCGCTGGGGCGGCACGATCGCCGGCACCTACTGCCTCGCCTACGCCGTCGCCGGCGCGGTCATCGGCACCGCGGCCAAGGTGCTCTACCCGAAGCTCGCCAGCCCCGACGACGCCTTCGCCACCATCGTCAAGGACGAACTGCCGGTCGGCGTGCGCGGCCTCGTACTGGCCGCCGCCCTCGCCGCCGTGATGTCGACGTCCTCCGGCGCGCTGATCGCCTGCGCCACCGTCGCCAACAACGACATTTGGGCGCGGCTGCGCGGCATCGTGCGCCCCGAGGGCGAGCAGCACGACGAGGTCAAGGGCAACCGCGCCTTCATCCTGCTGATGGGCCTCGCCGTGATCGTCACCGCCATCGCCCTCAACGACGTCGTCCAGGCGCTGACCGTCGCGTACAACCTGCTGGTCGGCGGGCTGCTCGTGCCCATCCTGGGCGGGCTGCTGTGGAAGCGCGGCACCGCGCAGGGCGCCCTCGCCTCCGTCGCCGTCGGCGGGCTCGCCGTGATCGGCCTGATGGCGGCCTACGGCATCCTCGCCAACGAGCCCGTCTACTACGGCCTCCTCGCCTCCCTCGCGGCCTACGTCGTCGTCTCCCTCGCCACCCGACCGACCGACGCGGCCGTCCTCGCCGCCTGGCGCGAGCGCCTCGCCGGACGCGCCCCCGAGCCGGGCACCGTGTCCGAAACCGTGTCCGAACAGGTCCCGGCCGCCCAGTAGCATCGTGGGCAGTCCGCACATACGCGACGAAGCGTAGGAAAGAGAGCAGTCCTTCATGAGCAGCAACGAGACGCCCCGCGGCCCCGTCGACTCCTCCCGCGTGCCGCGTTACGCGGGCCCCGCGACCTTCGCCCGGCTGCCCCGCCTCGACGAGGTGGGCCGCGCCGACGTCGCCGTCGTGGGCGTGCCGTTCGACTCCGGCGTCTCCTACCGGCCGGGCGCCCGCTTCGGCGGCAACGCCATCCGTGAGGCGTCCCGGCTGCTGCGCCCCTACAACCCCGCGCAGGACGCCTCCCCCTTCGCCCTCGCGCAGGTCGCGGACGGCGGCGACATCGCCGTCAACCCGTTCAACATCAATGAGGCCGTCGAGACGATAGAGGCCGCCGCCGACGACCTCCTCGGCACCGGCGCCCGCCTGATGACCCTCGGCGGCGACCACACCATCGCCCTGCCGCTGCTCCGGAGCGTCGCCAAGAAGCACGGGCCCGTCGCGCTGCTCCACTTCGACGCGCACCTCGACACCTGGGACACCTACTTCGGCGCCGAGTACACGCACGGCACGCCGTTCCGCCGGGCCGTCGAGGAGGGCATCCTCGACACCGAGGCCCTCTCCCACGTCGGCACCCGCGGCCCGCTCTACGGCAAGCAGGACCTCACCGACGACGAGAAGATGGGCTTCGGCATCGTCACCTCCGCGGACGTCTACCGCCGCGGCGCCGACGAGGTCGCCGACCAGCTCCGGCAGCGCATCGGCGACCGCCCGCTGTACATCTCCATCGACATCGACTGTCTCGACCCCGCCCACGCCCCCGGCACCGGCACGCCCGAGGCGGGCGGCATGACCTCCCGCGAGCTGCTGGAGATCCTGCGCGGCCTCGCCTCCTGCAACCTCGTCTCGGCCGACGTCGTCGAGGTGGCGCCCGCCTACGACCACGCCGAGATCACCTCGGTCGCCGCGTCCCACACGGCGTACGAACTGACCACGATCATGTCCCGCCAGATTGCGGAGGCCCGCGCCAAGTGACGCACGACCACGACCTGGAGCTCCGCCCGACCGCCGCGCAGACGGAGGCGGCGCTGAACCCCCCGCCCGGCCGCAACGGCGGAGACCTGGTCGTGGAGACCCTGGCCGGGCTCGGCGCGACCACCGTCTTCGGCCTGCCCGGCCAGCACGCCCTCGGCATGTTCGACGCGCTGCGCCGCTCCGACCTGCGGTACGTCGGTCTGCGCGTGGAGAACAACGCGGGCTTCGCGGCCGACGCCTACGGCCGGATCACCGGCGAGGCGGCCCCGCTGCTGCTGTCCACCGGCCCCGGCGCGCTGACCTCGCTGGCCGCGCTCCAGGAGGCGGCGGCGGCGTCCGCGCCGGTGCTGGCGATCAGCAGCCAGGTGCCGACGGCGGGGCTCGGCGGTGGCCGCCACGGCTATCTGCACGAACTCCCCGACCAGTCCGCCTCGTTCCGGGGCGTCGTCAAGTCCGTGCACACCGTCCGTACGGCCTCCCAGATCCCGTCGGCGATCGCGGCGGCGTGGAAGTCCGCGCTCACCGTCCCGCACGGGCCGGTGTGGGTGGAGATCCCGCAGGACGTGCTCCTCGCGGAGACGGTCCTGCCGGTGGTGACGGCCATGGACGCCACCCCGGACGAGCTGCCCCCGCGCCCCGAACTCACGGCATTGGCAGCGCACTTGCTGTCCGGGGCGGAACGCCCCGCGATCGTCGCGGGCGGGGGAGTGGTCCGCTCGGACGCCTCCGGGAAGCTGCGGCAGCTCGCCGAGCGGATCCAGGCGCCGGTGGTGACCACCCCCGGCGGCAAGGGCGCCTTCCCGTGGACCCACCCGCTGTCGCTCCAGTCCTGGATCGAGGACCGCCACACGACCGACTTCCTGGAGGACGCGGACGTCCTGCTCGTCGTCGGCTCCGGACTCGGTGAACTCTCCTCGAACTACCACACGTTCGCGCCCCGCGGCCGGGTGATCCAGATCGAGGCGGACCTCGGCAAGCTGGAGTCCAACCACCCCGGCATCGGTATCCACGCCGACGCCCGCCTCGCCCTCCAGGCGCTCCTGGAGACCGTCGAGCCGCGCGAGGACGACACCGCCCCGGCGCGGGTGCGGGAGCTGCTGGACCGGGTGCGGGCCCGCATCGACGGGCAGGACCTGGCGCTGGAGCAGCAGGTGCTGACGGCCGTGCGGCGCGCCCTGCCGACCGGTTCGCCGTCCTTCTGGGACATGACAATCCTCGCCTACTGGGCATGGTCCGCCTTCGACGCGATGGGCCCGAACCACCTGCACTCCGCGCAGGGCGCCGGCGGCCTCGGCTACGGCTTCCCCGCCGCCCTCGGCGCGGCGGTCGCCGACCCCACCCGCCCGGTGCTGGCGGTCTCCGGCGACGGCGGCGCGCTGTACTCGATCGCCGAGCTGGCCACGGCCCGCCAGTACGACCTGGACGTCACCTGGCTCATCGTCGACGACGGCGGCTACGGCATCCTGCGCGAGTACATGACGGACGCCTTCGGCGAGCCCACGGCGACGGAGCTGACCCGCCCGGACTACGTGGCCCTGGCGGAGTCCTTCGGCGTCCCGGGCATCCGCACCACCCCGGAAACCCTGGAGGAGGACCTCACCAAGTCCCTCTCCACGCCTGGCCCCTCGGTGGTCGTGCTCCCGGCGGTCCTGAGGATGTTCGCGCCGACGCACCTGGGCTGAGTCGGGCGCGGTGGCACTCTTGCGGCGCCGGGTGCGGGTCGTCTGTGGTTGAGCGCGCAGTTCCCCGCGCCCCTGGGGGGTGGGGGGGGGGGGGGGGGGGGCGCCGCAGCTGCGGGCAGTCGTGCCGCTGGGGCGGCAGGGGTGGGCGCGGTGGCACTCTTGCGGCGCCGGGTGCGGGTCGTCTGTGGTTGAGCGCGCAGTTCCCCGCGCCCCTTGGGGGGCGCCGCAGCTGCGGGCAGTCGTGCCGCTGGGGCGGCAGGGGTGGGCGCGGTGGCACTCTTGCGGCGCCGGGTGCGGGTCGTCTGTGGTTGAGCGCGCAGTTCCCCGCGCCCCTTGGGGGGCGCCGCAGCTGCGGGCAGTCGTGCCGCTGGGGCGGCAGGGGTGGGCGCGGTGGCACTCTTGCGGCGCCGGGTGCGGGTCGTCTGTGGTTGAGCGCGCAGTTCCCCGCGCCCCTTGGGGGGCGCCGCAGCTGCGGGCAGTCGTGCCGCTGGGGCGGCAGGGGTGGGCGCGGTGGCACTCTTGCGGCGCCGGGTGCGGGTCGTCCGTGGTTGAGCGCGCAGTTCCCCGCGCCCCTTGGGGGGCGCCGCAGCTGCGGGCAGTCGTGCCGCTGGGGCGGCAGGGGTGGGCGCGGTGGCACTCTTGCGGCGCCGGGTGCGGGTCGTCCGTGGCTGAGCGCGCAGTTCCCCGCGCCCCTGGGGACGCCGCAGCTGCGGGCAGTAGTGCCTTGCCGGCCTGGGGGGACCCCCAGAGCGGCACGGGTGGGCGCAGCGGCACCCCAGCGGCGCGCCTTGGGAAGACCGTCCCCGGGGCACGCGTACCGGACGCGACCCGGCGGGTGCGTCCGCGCGGGACCCGGGTCGGCGGGGTCAGGACACGCGAGGTCCGGACGGGGCGGCCAGGGTGGGCGGGCGGCCGGCACGCCGTGCTGCACCTGGAGAACGTGATGGGCGAGCTGCACGCGGTGACCATCCGCGACAATCTCGCCTTCCCCTTGAACCGGGTGGCGTGGGCGGACGGCCGTCCCCAGGACACCGAGTCCGCGGGCTACGCGAAGAAGCTGCTGGACCAGCTCGCCTGGTGGGCGAGCACCCTTCGCACGGCCCGGGAGACGGTGCCGTACCCGGCGTGAGGAAGCGGAGGGCGGTGGTGTCCGGTCCGGGCCGGCAGACGCCCGGGCCCACCCCGTAAATCCGCCCGCCGAAGGCGCCCGACCGTGAAGACCGAGGCGGGCCTCAGAAACCCGCCTCGGTCTTCACATGGGTGCTCGGTCGGAAAACCCCGCCCCGGGTGCGGCTCGGGGACCTAGGATCGGGAGCCGGCCATAGGGGGGAACCGTGGATCCGGAGATCGCCGCACTGGCAGGGACGGCGGGTACGACCGTCGTCACGTTGATGGTGACGAACGCCTGGGAATCGGCGAGGGACGGCATGGTCGCCCTGTGGCGCCGCTTCCAGCCCGCCAGAGCCGAAGGCATCGGCGAGGAACTGGAAGCGGGCCGTGCGGACCTGCTCCTCGCGCGCCAGGCCGGTGACGCCGAGTCGGAGGCCGAGCTGACCGTCGAATGGCAGGGCCGCCTACGGCGGTTCCTGCTCGCACGGCCTGAGGCCGCCGAGGAACTGCGGCGCGTTCTGGACGAGCTGACCCCGCAACTGCCCGGGGACACCGCGCCGGAGCAGATCCGCATGGAGGCCCGGGCGTCGGGCAGTGCCCGGATCTACCAGGCCGGACGAGACCAGCACATCACCGACCGATGAGTGCGCCGACGCCGATGGAGGGCCACGCGTCGGACAGCGCCCGGGTCTACCAGACCGGCGGCGACCAGTACATCGAAGAACACGTCCACCACTACGCCCCGGGCGCTGCCCCGCTGTTCGGCCGCCACGTGGTGACCCCTGCCGAACCCAGGCGGGCCGCTCCCGACTCCGTCCGCCTCCCCCTGGTCGGCCGCGCACCCGGCGTCCTGCGCGACCGCACCGACCTCATGGAACGCTTACGAACGGTGGTGGCCGGACCCGGCGGCGACATCCAGGTCCTGCACGGCATGGGCGGCTGTGGCAAGACGGCGGTGGCCCACGCCCTGTTCACCGAGGCCGTGCGGGATCACGGCCGGGTCGGCCTGTGGGTCAACGCCTCCGAAAGGGTGTCGCTGCGCGCGGGCATGCTCGCCGTCGCGGGCGACCGCGGCGCCACGGGCGGCGAACTGGCCGCCGCAGCCGGTGGCCGGCGCGCCGCGGCCGACCTGGTCTGGCACTACCTGGACCACTCGGCGGAACCCTGGCTGCTGGTCCTCGACAACGCCGACGACCCGGCCGTCCTGGAGGAAGGTGCCTGGCTGCGCGCGAGCCCTTCGGGGACGGTGCTGGTGACCACCCGCCACGCGACCTCCCCGCTCTGGCGCGCCCCGGCGGTGAGCAGTCACCGGATCGGTGTCCTGCCCCTGGAGGACGCCACCCAGGTCCTGCGTGACCTGGCCCCGGAGGCGGGTACACCGGAGTCGGCACGGAAGGTGGCCCGGCGATTGGGCTGCCTGCCCCTGGCGCTGACCCTGGCCGGGGCGCACCTGTCCCACCAGTTGCTGGAGTCGTGGACCATGGACGAGTACGACCGGAGGCTGGGCGAGGAGTCGACGGCCCTGGTGGACCGGGGAGCGCCGGCCACCGGCGCGGGGCAGTCCCGCCGCCTGGTGGGCCGTACCTGGCAGCTGTCGCTGGACACCCTGGCCGAGAGCGGTCTGCCGGAGGCGACCACCCTGTTGCGGCTGCTGTCCTTCTGGGCCGCGGATCCTGTCCCGCTGTCGCTGCTGATGCCCGCGGCGCGGGGCACGGTCGCCGGTCCCGGGCACCTCGATCCGCCGCTGCCCCCCGACCGCGTCGAGCCGGCCCTGCGCGCGCTCCTGGACCACTCGCTGGCGGAGCTGGTCGAGACGGACGGGCACCGCTGCGTGCAGGCCCACGGGGTTCTGCTGGACAGCGTCGCCGCGGGCGTGTCCGACGCACAGCGCACCCCCCTGGCGAGCATGGCGGTCGGGCTGCTGCGGGCGGCGCTGCCGCCGGAGGGCGCCACGTCCCCGCGCGGACGTTCCCAGGTGAGGCTCCTGGCACCGCACGTGACCGGCCTGCTGCACCGGGCCCGCCGTTACGGACTGGTGACGGCGGAGTCCGTACGGACCGCCACGCGCGTCGCACGGCTGGTGTACGAGGCGGGGGACTGGACCGCCGCGCTGTCCCTGGCCGACACGGCCGCGAAGACCGCCGCAGAGCACCTGGGGGACGAGGACCCGGCGACCATCGAGGCGCGGACCGGCCAGGGGCCCATCCTGTTCCGGCTCGGCCGGTACGCCGAAGCCGCCGACCTCCTGCGGCCGGTCCACCGGGACGCGCTGCGCATGCTCGGACCCCGGGACACGCGCACGCTGGACGCGGCCTACGAACTGCAGCGGGTGCTGCACCGCCTCGGCGACCTGGACGAGGCCCGGACGCTCCTGGAGGCGGTGCTGGACGGCCGTCGCGACGCACTCGGTGACGACCACGTCGCCACCCTCAAGACCCGCTGCGAGATGCTGGAACTACGACTCGCGCAGGACGAGTTCGACGACTACCTGTCGATCGCCGAGGAACTGGTGGCCGACTGCGGGCAGCATCTCGGCCCCGAGCACCTCGTGACCGTGTGGGCACGCGACGCATGGGCGCGGGGGCTGCTGCGCGCCGGCCGGGGCGCCGAGGCGGAGGACCTCTTCCGCCGCGTGCTCGCCGGACAGCGAGCCGGGTACGGGGACGACCATCCGCTGGTCCTCGGCGTGCTCATCCAGGTCAGCCGCGCCCAGTACGCGCAGGGCAAGCGGGTCGAAGCCGCCGAGAGCGCGCACGAGGTGGCCGAGCAGCGGGCCGCGATCCTGGGCGAGGACCACCCCGAGACGGTCGCGGCCCGGGCCTGGTACGCCGAGGTCGGTCGACCCTGAGCACGGAGAGGATCGCGGGGGATCGGTCAGGCGGAGAGGCTTCCGTCCTTGACCGCGGTCACGAACGACGTCCAGCCGGCCGGCCGGAAGACCAGGGCGGGCCCCTCGGGGGCCTTGGAGTCGCGGACAGGGACACCTATGGGGTGGTCGTCCACGACCTCCAGGCAGCTGCCGCCCTCGCTGCCGCTGTAAGAGGACTTCCGCCAGCCGGTCAACGCGGCAGCGTTCGAGATGATCGGTTCAGCCATGACGTCCGTGATCCTTTGCTGTCGCCTTCAGCAGGGCCAGTGACTCCTTGAGTGGCAGAGCATCGCTCAGTGCGAGATCGTAACGGCCCTGCAGTTCCTGAACCATGGCCGGGGAGTCGTGCACCTTCCCCATGCGGACCCCTTCGCAGTAAGCCACCGGCGGCTGATCGTCGAACCACATCAGCGTCAGCATGCTCTCCAGCAGGGGGTGGAACCCCAAGGAGTGCGGTAGTACGTGCACGCGGACCCGTCGTGACTCCGCCAGCCCGACGATGTGTGTGATCTGCTCGGCCATGATCTCTGGGCCGCCGATCGGCCGGACCAGGACGCTCTGGTCGAGAAGCGCCCACACTACGGGTGACACGGGGTCCTCAAGGATCTTCGCCCGCTCCAGCCGTGTGACAACGAGCCTGTCACATTCCTCTTCACCCAGAGGAGGGTAGGAGGAGCTCAGGACCGCACGTGCGTACCCTTCGGTCTGGAAGATGCCAGGCACGAAGGAGAGAGCGAACTCGCGGATCTCGATCGCCTGCTGTTCGAGAGCGTGAGCCGCTTCGAAGTGCTCGACCACAGCGGTGTCGTCGTGCGGAAGGAAGCTGCTGAGCACATCGCCCGTGTTCAGCGCCCTGTCGAGGCGTCGCGCGTCCTCCTTGGACGGGGTGCGCCGGCCTGCCTCGATGTGCGCGATGTGCGAACGCGTCATGACGGCGGCCGTCGCCAGCTCCTGTTGCGTCAGCCCGGCCGCCTCTCGCTGCGCCTTCAACCACTCCCCATAGATGTTGCTCATCGCCAACTCCCGTGTGACAGATGCTTCGTCACATCCGACCCTCTGGCGAGCCTAGCCCGACCCGTCTCACTCTGTGAGTGGATCGCTACACAGCGATGTCCATGCACCTCTACCTGCCCTCGGGCACGGAAGACCCCCGCGACCGCTACCGACGGCCCGGGGGCATGGCCCTCAACCGCAACGGAGTTGAAGACGTGTTGCACCGTATCGCCTGTCTCCTCGAGCCGCTGCTGCGGCTCCTGTGGCCCGCCTCCGGGCGCCATCGGCACGGGAGCCGGCACCGCGCCGGGGGAGCGGCGTCCACCCCCGAGCCGACCGCCCCCGTCGCACCCGGCCGCCGCCCCTCCCCGTACGAGGCACTCCTCCGCGGCGAGGACTCCCGGCTCGTGCGCCCCTACCTCCTCGCCCATGAACAGCGAGCGCGGGCCAAGCAGCAGCGCGCCCGGCGCCGGACCCTCTGGTTCGCCGTGCACGGCATCGACGTAGGGCCACGTCGTATCCACGGTGTCGACGTCGGCTCCCGCAGGATGCGGGGCAACGAGGTGACCGCCGCGTGATCTACGAGAGCCGAGACGTCGCCGCGACCGCAGTCGCCCGGCCCCGCCTCCTCCCCTGGTCCAACCTCGACGGCAACCCCTGCTACCTCGTCACCGACGACACCGGAACCGGCCGTCTCTCGCGCCTCGCCGACGAGATCGAAGCCGTCCAGCTCGGCATGGCGGACGACCTTCTCGGCCACGCCGTCGAGCTCCTGGGCGACACCAGGGCCACCGCGCCCCAGCTCCGTCACCTCGCCGCCTGCCTGGCCGAGGCGCTCCACGACGTCCACCGCATCGCCCGTAGCAGGGGAGCGCGTCTCCACGTGTCCGACGGTGACGAGGAGGACGCCGACGCCGTCCCGGAAGGGGGCCGGGGCGACTGACCCACCGCTGGGGCGGGCCGGCCGCCCTCTTCGTCTGAGGGAGGCCGGCCGAGGTGACGCCTACCAGATCGACTCGACCCACTCCGGGTGGTCGATGAACGGATTGCGGTTGTGCTGGAACGACTCGTAGATCACGTCGTTGCGGCGCTGCTCGAAGGCGTCCGGCGGGTCCTGCTCGTTCCAGGCCTTGAGTACGTCGAGCTTGCCGATGTACGGCGCGCTGCCGTTGTTCACGCTGCCGTTGGGCTCCAGGTCGGGCCAGCCGTCGGTGCCCTCGTAGCGGACCGCCATGTAGAAGATCATGCGGGCCACGTCGCCCTTGACCGCGTCGCGCGGCTCGAAGGAGTCGGAGTCGGTGAGGCTGCCGCCGCCGTTCGCGACGGCGCTGCCGCCGTTGTCGAAGTCCTTGTTGCCGCGGGCGCTGTTGACCTGCACGTCCGACGGGCGCAGGTGGTGGATGTCGGTGCCGGGGCCGGTGGAGGTGCCGAAGTCGCCGTGGGACTTGGCCCAGACGTGCTCGCGGTTCCAGTCGCCGGTGTTCCCGCCGTTCGCGCTCTTGCTGCGGGAGACGCCGGAGTACAGCAGGATCACGTTCCCGCTGTTCGACGGGTCCTCGTCGGTCTCCTTCAGGGCGTCCCAGACGGCCGAGTACGAGAGCTTCGTCTGGTCGCTGACGATCGAGTTGAGGGCGGACCTGAGGGCCTCGCCGGTCTTGCCCTCGGCGCCCTCGTAGTAGTCGGCCACCGCGGCCACGCGGTCCTGGGCGGCGGGGGCCCCGTGGGCGGGCGCGGAGGCGCCGGCGGTGGCGGGGGTCAGGGCGGGGACGGCGAGTCCGGCGAGGACGGCGGCGCTCGCCAGCGCCACCGCCTTCCGGCGGCGTATGCGTACAGCAGGCATGTGGGGTGTCCGATCTACGCGGGTTGCACAAGGGAGATACCCGAGAGACTGGCATGCACATGCAGTCAAGCGCGTGGAGACAGCGTGTCGATTGCGTGACGAGAATCCGACGTCGCGTAGGGCGGGCGCGTCCGCGGAATTGTTGCGGAGGGATGAAATCCGGTTCGGGCGGCGTTGGAGCCTTCCGGTAGATCAGGACGAGCGAAGGGCACCGCGTGACAGCGCAACGGGGATGGGCACGACGACTGGCCGCCTACGCGTGGCGGCACCCCAGGAACGTCGTCCTGGCCCTCGGCTCCTCCCTCGCGGGCATGGCCGTGATGGCCCTGGTCCCGCTGATCACCAAGGTGATCATCGACGACGTCATCGGCGACAAGACCCGGGACATGGGCACCTGGGCCGGCCTGCTGGTCGGCGCCGCCCTCGCCGTCTACGTCATGACGTACATCCGCCGCTACTACGGCGGACGCCTCGCCCTCGACGTCCAGCACGACCTGCGCACCGAGATGTTCGGGTCGATCGCCCGGCTCGACGGCAGACGCCAGGACGAACTGTCCACCGGACAGGTCGTCGGCCGCGCCACCAGCGACCTCCAGCTCATCCAGGGCCTGCTCTTCATGCTGCCGATGACCATCGGCAACCTGCTGCTGTTCGTGATCTCCCTGGTGATCATGGCGTCGCTGTCCCTGCCGCTCACCGCGATCGCCCTCGCCGTGGCCCCCGCCCTGTGGTGGATCGCCAAGCGCAGCCGCACCCGGCTGCACCCCTCCACCTGGTACGCCCAGGCGCAGGCGGGCGCCGTCGCCGGGGTCGTCGACGGCGCGGTCAGCGGCGTCCGCGTGGTCAAGGGCTTCGGCCAGGAGGACCAGGAGACCGGCAAGCTCCGCGAGGTCGGCCGCCGGCTGTTCGCCGGACGCCTGCGCACCATCAAGCTGAACTCCCGCTACACCCCCGCCCTCCAGTCCGTGCCCGCCCTCGGACAGGTCGCGATGCTCGCCCTCGGCGGCTGGCTCGCCGTGCGCGGCCACATCACGCTGGGCACCTTCGTCGCGTTCTCCACCTACCTCGCCCAGCTCGTCGGCCCCGTCCGGATGCTCGCCGTCGTCCTCACCGTCGCCCAGCAGGCCCGCGCCGGCACCGAACGCGTCCTCGACCTGATCGACACCGAGCCGTCCCTCACCGACGGCACCAGGGAACTGCCGGCCGACGCCCCGGCGACCGTGGAGTTCGACGACGTCGCCTTCGGCTACGACCCCGAGCGGCCGGTCCTCGACGGCCTGTCCTTCGAGATCCGCCCCGGCGAGACCCTCGCCGTGGTCGGCGCCTCCGGCTCCGGCAAGTCCACCGTCTCCCTGCTGCTGCCGCGCTTCTACGACGTCACCCGCGGCGCCGTCCTGGTCGGCGGCCACGACGTCCGCGAGCTGACCACCGCCTCGCTGCGCGCCGCCATCGGCCTGGTCCCGGAGGACTCCTTCCTGTTCTCCGACACGGTCCGCAACAACATCGCGTACGGCCGCCCCGACGCCACCGACGAGCAGATCCGGGCCGCCGCCCGCGCCGCCCAGGCCGACCGCTTCATCGACGAGCTGCCCGACGGCTACGACACCACCGTCGGCGAGCACGGCCTGACCCTCTCCGGCGGACAGCGCCAGCGCGTCGCCCTCGCCCGCGCGATCCTCACCGACCCGCGCCTGCTCGTCCTGGACGACGCGACCTCCGCCGTGGACGCCCGCGTCGAGCACGAGATCCACGAGGCGCTCAAGAGCGTCATGCGCGGCCGCACCACCCTGCTGATCGCCCACCGCCGCTCCACCCTGAACCTCGCCGACCGCATCGCCGTCCTCGAGAACGGCCGCCTCGCCGCCCTCGGCACCCACGACGAGCTCCAGCGGACCTCCCCGCTGTACCGGCGGCTGCTCACGGACCCGGACGAGCTGGGCGCCGTCTCCCCGGGCCACACCCCGCCCGCGGGGCCGCGCGAGGAGGACACCTCCGTGCGCGCCGAGCTGGACGCGGAGTTCGACGCCGAGCGGGGCGTCACCCCCCGCCTGTGGACCGGCGACCGCGAGCCCAGGGACACCGCCCTCGACGGCGCCCCGGCCACTCCGGAACTCCTCGCACAGGTCGCCGCGCTGCCCCCGGCCGACGACGTGCCCGACGTCGACGAGGCCCGCGCCGTGCGCCCCGAGGACTCCTACGGCCTGCGCCGCCTGCTGCAGGGCTTCCGCACGCCCCTGCTGATCAGCCTCGCCCTGGTCGCCGTGGACGCCGGCATGGGCCTGCTGCTGCCGATCCTGATCCGGCACGGCATCGACGAGGGCGTCACCGAGGCCGCCCAGGGCGCGGTCTGGGCCGCCGCCCTGCTCGGCCTGCTCACCGTGCTCACCCAGTGGGCGGCGCAGACCGGTGAGATCCGCATGACCGGACGCACCGGCGAACGCGTCCTGTACACGCTGCGGCTGAAGATCTTCGCCCAGCTCCAGCGGCTCGGCCTCGACTTCTACGAGCGTGAGCTGACCGGCCGGATCATGACCCGGATGACCACGGACGTGGACGCGCTGTCCACGTTCCTCCAGACCGGCCTGGTCACCGCGTTCGTGTCGGTGGTCACCTTCTTCGGCATCATGGTCGCCCTGCTGGTGCTCGACGTCGGCCTCGCCCTCGTCGTCTTCGCCACCCTCCCGCTGCTGATCGTTGCCACGTACTTCTTCCGCCGGGCCAGCGTGAAGGCGTACGAGCTGGCGCGGGAGCGGGTGTCGGTGGTCAACGCCGACCTCCAGGAGTCCGTCGCCGGACTGCGGATCGTCCAGGCGTTCCGCCGCGAGCGGGACGGCGCCCGGCGGTTCGACGAGCGCAGCGCCGCCTACCGCAGCGCCCGTATCCGCGGCCAGTGGCTGATCTCGGTGTACTTCCCCTTCGTGCAGCTGCTGTCCTCGGTCGCCGCCGCGGCGGTGCTCGTGGTCGGCGGCGGCCGGGTCGACGACGGCACGCTGGCGATCGGCTCGCTGGTCGCGTACCTGCTCTACATCGACCTGTTCTTCGCGCCCGTGCAGCAGCTCTCCCAGGTCTTCGACGGCTACCAGCAGGCGTCCGTCTCCCTCGGCCGCATCCAGGAGCTGCTGCGCGAGCCGACCTCCACGAAGCCCCCGGCGAAGCCGCTCCCGGTGACGTCCCTGCGCGGCGAGATCGCCTTCGAGGACGTGCACTTCTCCTACGGCGACGGCGAGGAGGCCCTCACCGCCGTCGACCTGACCGTCCCGGCCGGGCAGACCGTCGCGTTCGTCGGCGAGACCGGCGCCGGCAAGTCGACCCTGGTCAAGCTGGTCGCCCGGTTCTACGACCCCACCTCCGGGCGGGTCACCGTCGACGGCACCGACCTGCGCGACCTGGACCTCACCGCGTACCGGCACCGGCTGGGCGTCGTGCCGCAGGAGGCGTACCTCTTCCCCGGCACCGTCCGCGACGCCATCGCCTACGGCCGTCCCGACGCCACCGACGCCGAGGTGGAGGCCGCGGCCCGCGCGGTCGGCGCGCACGAGATGATCGCCACCCTCGACGGCGGCTACCTCCACGAGGTCGCCGAGCGCGGCCGCAACCTGTCGGCGGGCCAGCGCCAGCTGATCGCGCTCGCCCGCGCCGAACTCGTCGACCCGGACGTGCTGCTGCTCGACGAGGCCACCGCCGCCCTCGACCTCGCCACCGAGGCGCAGGTCAACGCGGCCACCGACCGCATCGCGGGCCGCCGCACCACGCTGGTGGTCGCCCACCGGCTGACCACCGCCGCCCGCGCCGACCGGGTCGTCGTCATGGACCACGGCCGCGTCGCCGAGGACGGCACCCACGAGGAACTGCTGCGCAAGGGCGGCCGCTACGCCGCGCTGTGGCGGACGTTCGTCGGCGAGGACGTCCCCGCACCGGCCTGACCGACCGACCCCGCACCGGCCTGACCGACCGACCCCGCACCGGCCTGATCCGGCCGTCCGTCACCCGCGCACCCCGGCTCGCGCAACCGTGCGACCTACGCCCTGCGTCCGTACACGCGTACGCCGTCGTACGCGGCGAGCGCGCTACGGGAGGACGACTGTGCGCAGTGGAGCGATACACCGGCGGCTCGCGCCGGCCCTTGCGGTGCTGACCGCGGCGGGGCTGCTCGCCCTGGCGGCCCCGGCGCAGGAGGCGGAGGCGGCCGCGCTGTGTCCCGGACGCAAGGTACGGACCCTGCCGTTCTCCACCGGGTCGGTGCACGTCTACAAGCGCGGCGGATACGTCTGCGCCGTCACCGTCGCCAAGAAGCAGGGCGTGAAGCGGAAGATGGCGGTGAGCGTGCGGGCGCGCGGCGGACGGCCCGTGGTCGACGAGGGGCAGTTCGCTTACCACGCGGGCCCGGTGACCGTGCACGCCGGACGTCGCTGCGTCTGGGTCACCGGCCGGGTCGCGGCGGGCTCCGTCAGCTCCGGCTGGATCCTCTGCTGACCCCTCCACTCCGCCGCCGTGCACAGGGTTTTCCCTATGTCCCCTGGTGCGGTGCCGAGTTGGTCGAGTAGCTTCCGGCGCACATCTGTCTCACAGGGGAGTGCGCATGCGCAAGGCGCTCAGATGGCTGCTGGCGCTCACGGTGCTCATAGGCACACTGGGCACGGCCGGGGCGGCCACCGCCGCCGAGCCGGCCGCCACCGGCACCACTGACATCAAGGAGAGGCTGCTCGCGATCCCGGGCATGAGCCTCGTCGAGGAGAAGCCGTACACCGGGTACCGCTTCTTCGTCCTGAACTACACCCAGCCGGTCGACCACCGCAGGCCCGCCAAGGGCACGTTCCAGCAGCGGATCACCGTGCTGCACAAGGACACCGCGCGGCCCACCGTCTTCTACACCGGCGGCTACAGCGTCTCCACGACGCCCCGCCGCGCCGAGCCGACCCAGATCGTGGACGGCAACCAGGTCTCCATGGAGTACCGCTTCTTCACCCCGTCCCGGCCCGAGCCGGCCGACTGGAGCAAGCTGGACATCTGGCAGGCCGCCAGCGACCAGCACCGCATCTTCACCGCGCTGAAGAAGATCTACGGTGAGAACTGGCTCTCCACGGGCGGCTCCAAGGGCGGCATGACCGCCACCTACTACGAGCGCTTCTACCCGCAGGACATGGACGGCGTCGTCGCCTACGTCGCCCCCAACGACGTGGTGAACAAGGAGGACTCGGCCTACGACCGCTTCTTCCGCACCGTCGGCACCAAGGAGTGCCGCGACCGGCTGAACGGCGTGCAGCGCGAGGCGCTGGTGCGCCGCGCCCCGCTGGAGAAGAAGTACGCCGCCTACGCCGCCGAGAACGGCTACACGTTCGACACCATCGGCAGCCTGGACCGCGCCTACGAGGCGGTCGTCCTGGACTACGTCTGGGGCTTCTGGCAGTACAGCACCGTCGCCGACTGCCAGGACATCCCGGCGGACGCCAAGAACGCGACGGACGACGAGATCTGGAACTCCGTCGACACGATCTCCGGCTTCTCGTTCTACACGGACCAGGGCCTGGAGCCGTACACGCCGTACTACTACCAGGCCGGCACCCAGCTGGGCGCGCCGACCATCCACTTCCCGCACATCGAGAAGAAGTACGTCCGCTACGGCTACCAGCCGCCGCGCAACTTCGTGCCGCGCTCCATCGACATGAAGTTCCAGCCGAACGCCATGCGTGACGTCGACACCTGGGTCCGCCACAACGCCCGGCAGATGCTGTTCGTGTACGGCGAGAACGACCCGTGGGGCGCCGAGCCGTTCCGCCTCGGCAAGGGCGCGCGCGACTCGTACGTCCTCACCGCGCCCGGCATGAACCACGGCGCGAACGTGGCCGGCCTGGTCGAGAAGGAGAAGGCGCTGGCCACGGCCCGCATCCTGGAGTGGGCGGGCGTCGCCCCGAACGCCGTCCAGGCGAACCCGGCGGCCGCCAAGCCGCTGGCGAAGTTCGACGCGAAGCTCGACAAGCGGGACGTCGAACCGCGGCACGCGCTGCGTCCGTGAGGCGGGGGCGGGGTCACACCGGGACGGCGCAGCCGACCGGTGAGGGCCCGCCCAGCCGGACGTAGAGGGCCGTGGACGCCGGGCACTCCGACCGGGCGTCCACGGCCTTCGTCACCTTGAACTCCGGTCTCCTGGGCCCGCTTCCGTCGCAGGCCGTCTCCCGCACCTTGCCGCCGGCGAGGGCGTACACGCAGTCGCCGACGACCGTGCGCGGACCGCCCCCGCCGCCCGGGTCGCCCGGGTGCGGCGGCTGGAGGTTCCGCATGCAGGCGTGGCCGCGCGGCACCATCCCGTCGCCGTCCTCGTCGGCGGCGGGCCACCGCTCGCTGATGTGCAGCACGAAGTCGGTGGCGGGCGGGCACGGCGGGCCGTCGCGCGTGGTGCCGTCGTGCCGGGCCACCACCCGGGCCGCCGCGCGCTCGCTCCGGCAGGACACCTCGGTGAAGCTGGTGCGCCCGAAGGAGCTGCACTCGCCGACGTCCAGGAACACCGCCCCGTACCCGGTCGGCCGCACGGGCGACGCCACGGCCGCCGTCCCGCCCGCCGCGTCCGGCGCCGCCTCCCGGCACCCGACGAGCAGCACGAGCCCCGTCAGGGCGCCTGCGGCCCGCGTCCCCCACCCACTCACGCTCACAGTCATCCCCCCGGCAGATCCCCCGGCCCAGTCTGACCGGCCGATCCCGGGACACGCCGGACATGTGGCGTGGTTCGCCCACATGGGGTGGTCCGTCCCGCGCGGGTGACGTACCGGGACCTACGCCCCGGTGAGGAGGCGGGGGGTGTGCGTGCGGGTTGGAGGTGACAACGCCCCCGCCGGCCGCCGTGCGAGGCGCGGCATTCCAGGCGACCCCCGCCCCCACGTCCGGCGTGGGGGCGAGGCGTCGTCGGCCGCTGCTAGTACCTCAGCCCGTGCCCCACCGGGTACAGCACCGCCGTCGGGTCGTCGGCGCGCTGGACCGGGACCGGGAGCGTGCCGCGGGGGCGGACCTTGCCGGCGATCGCGCGGGCCGCCGCGCGCACCTCGACGTCCGTCCAGGAGTACGAGGCGAGGAACGCCTTCACGCCCGGCAGGTGGGCCACGTCGTACGGGTTGCGGATCGCCACCGCGACGACCGGCTTCCCGGTCGCCAGCAACTGCTCGACGAGCGTCTTCTGGCTGCTGGACGCGGTGACGTTGTACGTCCCGACGACCACCGCGTCCGCGTCCCCGGCGGCCGCCACGGCCTTGGCGATCGTGGCCGCGGAGGGCGCCGTGCCGGTGGACAGGGCGGTCGCGGTGAAGCCAAGCTCCGTCAGGGCGTCCGCGAGCACCCCGGTGGGCGGGCCCGTGGTGCCGGACGGGGACGCCGGGTCGGCGCCGACCACCAGCACCTTGGGCGTGCGGCGGCGGGACAGCGGCAGCAGCCCGCCCTCGTTGACCAGCAGGGTCGTGCCGTGCTCGGCGATCCGGTCGGCGGCGGCCAGGTGTGACCGGGTGCCCACGACCCGGTCCACGCCCGCCCGGCTGACGTACGGGTCGTCGAAGAGGCCCAGACGGGCCTTCAGGCGCAGCACGCGAAGAATCGATTCGTCGAGGCGCGCCTCCGTCAGCTCGCCGTCCCGCACCGCCTGGAGCACCGCGTTCCACGCCACGTCCAGGGACGGCGGGTTGAGCAGCTGGTCCACGCCCGCCTTCAGCGCCAGCACCGGCACCCGGTCGTCGCCGTACTTGGTGCGGACGCCCTCCATGCCGAGGGAGTCGGTCACCACGACGCCGTCGTAGCCGAGCTCCTCGCGCAGGATGCCGGTGAGGATCGGGTGGGACAGCGTGGCCGGGTCCTCGGCCGCGTCGAGCGCCGGGACGACGATGTGCGCGGTCATGATCGAGTCGATGCCCGCGGCGACCGCCGCGCGGAACGGCGGCGCGTCCAGCTCCTCCCACTGCTCGCGGGTGTGGTGGATCGTGGGCAGGTCCTCGTGGCTGTCGGTGGTCGTGTCGCCGTGCCCGGGGAAGTGCTTGGCGGTGGCGGCGACACCGGAGGACTCGTAGCCCTTCACCTCCGCCGCGACCAGCTCGGCGACCGCGTCCGGTTCGGAGCCGAAGGAGCGCACACCGATGACCGGGTTGGCCGGGTTGACGTTCACGTCGGCGACGGGGGAGTAGTTCTGACGGATGCCCAGGGCGCGCAGCTCACGGCCCGCGACCCGGCCCAGGTTGCGCGCGTCGGAGCGGGAGCCGCCCGCGCCGACGTTCATCGCGCCCGGCATCAGCGTCGCCGGCGCGCCCACGCGGGCCACGATGCCGTGCTCCTGGTCGGTGGAGATCAGCACGGGCAGACCGCGCGGCAGGCCGAGGGACGCCTTCTGGATGCCGTTGGACAGGTCGGCGATCTGGTGCGGGTCGCGGGTGTTGTGCGCCCAGGCGAAGTAGATGATGCCGCCGACGCGGTACTTGGCGACCAGCTCGGCGGCCGTACGCACCCCGATCTCGGACAGGTTGGCGTCGATGTCCGCCTGGTCCGGGTCGGTGGCGGAGTGGCCGTAGACCCGCATCACGAAGAGCTGGCCGACCTTCTCCTCCAGCGTCATACGGGAGATGAGGGCGCGCAGCTTGCGGTCGTCGGGACGGTGCGCGCCGGTGGCCGCGTGCACCGTGCCGCCGGCCGCCAGGACGGAGGTGACGCCCGCCGTCGCGGCAAGGACGGTACGTCTGGACGGACGGGCGGTGCTTGCCGTGGATCCGGGGCTGCTGTCGGGCACGTGCGCTCCTTTGGGAGGTGATCCGCGGGGACCGGGGATCCGCTGAAGGAAACTGCCAGGAGGCCACGAATATCCGGGAAGTTTCTGCCAGTCAAGGGCATGTGCAGCATCCGGAGGGGGAGGAAGGTGCCGTCGTCGGCGCGGCGGGAGGGGGGCGGCGCCGACGACGGCGGGCTGCCGGCCGGGGCGCGGCGCCGAGGGGGACGGCGGCCGCGGCCGGCGCGGGGTTCCGGCACGGCGTTGCGCACCGGGCCGGACCGGCAGCTCGGCGGTGGGACGTACGAGGGCGGCGACGGGTTCCGCCCTTGCGGAGGGCGTTTTCCGTGTCTCTCGTGCGTCCGGTGTCAGCGGGGCCCGTGCGCCGACACGTCCGGCCAGTGCGCGACCAGGGTGCGGACCGTCTCCGCGATCGCCGGACGCCGCGCCGCGCCCGTGCGCCACAACGCGTACAGCCGCCGTACGGGCATCGGGTCGAGCGGCACCTCGACGACCCCGGCCGGCAGCGGACCGCGCCCCAGCCGGGGGATCAGCGCGATGCCCAGACCGGCCGCGACCAGGGCGACGAGGGTCGGGTTCTCGTCGGCCATGTGCACGATCTCCGGCTCCTGCCCGGCCGCCCGCAGGGTCCGCACCAGCCACTCGTGGCAGACCCGCCCCGGCGGCTGGCAGATCCACCGCTCCCCGGCCAGTTCGTCCCGCCGTACGCCCGTCCGGCCCGCGAACCGGTGGTCCTGCGGCACCAGCAGGTCGCACAGGTCGTCCCCGATCACCGTCTGCTCCACGTTCGCCGGGGCGGGCAGCGGCGCGATGTCCCAGTCGTGCGCCACCACCAGGTCGACGGCTCCCTTGGCGACGAGGTCCACCGACAGATGGGGGTCCACCTCGGTGAGCCGGGTGTCCAGCGCGGGGTGCCGGCGCGCCAGGTCGGCCAGCACCGGCGGCATCAGCCCGCGTGCGGCCGAGGCGAACGCGGCGACGGTCAGCCGTCCGGACGGCACCCCGCGCCGCTCCTCCAGCTCGGTCTCCGCGCGCTCCACGATGGCGATCAGCTCCCGCGCGGCACGCACCAGTTGATGCGCCTCGTCGGTGAGCCGCACGCCGCGGCCCTCGCGCTCCAGCAGCACGGTCCGCGTCTCCCGCTCCAGCTTGGCGATCTGCTGCGACACGGCGGACGAGGTGTAGCCGAGCGCCGTGGCGGCGGCGCCGACGGTGCCGTGCACGGAGACGGCGTGCAGGGCGCGCAGACGCTGGAGGTCGAGCATGACCGCTCCTGTGGTCGGATCGCCGGTGATTGTTCAGCGATGCTTCATCCAACCATGCAGGGATCGTCGCTGGTGCTGAAGTGTCGTCTCCGGTGATGCTCTTCGCATGCGACCTGCACATGTCTTGCTCGCCGTCCTCGTCGCCGCCGTGTGGGGTGTGAACTTCACGGTCATCGAGGTCGGCCTCGGCCACTTCCCGCCGCTGCTCTTCTCCGCGCTGCGGTTCCTCGTCGCGGCTCTGCCCGTGGTGTTCCTCGTCGGCCCGCCGAAGGTCGCCTGGAAGTGGATCGTGGGGGTGGGACTCGCCCTCGGCGTCGCCAAGTTCGGCCTGCTCTTCATCGGCATGGACATCGGCATGCCCGGCGGCCTGTCCTCGCTGGTCCTCCAGGTCCAGGCGGTGTTCACGGCCCTGTTCGCCGTCGCGCTCCTCGGGGAACGTCCCACCCGTGTCCGCGTCGCGGGCATGGCGGTGGCGCTGGCCGGCATCGGGGTGGCGGCGGTCGACGAAGGCGCCTCGGGCCCGCTGACCGGCTTCGCCCTCGTCGTCGCGGCGGCGGCCTGCTGGGGCGTCTCCAACATCCTCACCCGCAAGGCGTCGCCGCCCGACTCCCTCAACTTCATGATCTGGGTCAGCACGGTCCCGGTGCTCCCGCTGCTCGCCCTCTCCCTGCTCCTGGAGGGCTGGTCGGCGGACCTGGCGGCCCTGCGCTCCCTCGACTGGTCGGGCGCGGGCACGGTCCTCTACGTCGCCTGGGGCGCGACGGTCTTCGGCTTCGGCGCTTGGGGCTGGCTCCTCCACCGCCACCCCGCGTCCACGGTGGCCCCGTTCTCCCTCCTGGTCCCGGTCTTCGGCATGACATCGGCGGCCCTGTTCCTGGGCGAGTCCATCACCCCCCTCCGGTGGTGCGCGGCGGCACTGCTGGTGGGCGGGGTGGCACTGACGTCCCTGACCCCCGCGAAGCCCCGGGAGGCGCAACCTCCCAGGGGCGCGGGGAACTGCGCGATCAACCACGAGGAACCCGCACGGACGGATGCCGCGTGACCACCCCCCGGGGGCGCGGGGAACGGCGCGCTCAGCCACGACGAACCGGCACGGACGAACGCCGCGTGACCACCCCCCGGGGGCGCGGGGAACGGCGCGATCGACCACGACGAACCGGCACGGACGAACGCCGCGTGACCACCCCCCGGGGGCGCGGGGAACGGCGCGATCGACCACGACGAACCGGCACGGACGAACGCCGCGTGACCACCCCCCGGGGGCGCGGGGAACGGCGCGCTCAGCCACGACGAACCGGCACGGACGAAAGTCGCGTGACCACCCCCCGGGGGCGCGGGGAACGGCGCGATCGACCACGACGAACCGGCACGGACGAACGCCGCGTGACCACCCCCGGGGGCGCGGGGAACGGCGCGCTCAGCCACGACGAACCGGCACGGACGAAAGTCGCGTGACCCCCAGGGGCGCGGGGAACTGCGCGATCGACCCCCACCCACCCGCACCCGCCCCCCACGTAGGGAACGTCATCCCCCGTAAGAGCTACAGCAGTTGTCCATCCGGGGGTGATCCCCCGCCACCCCCGGATTCCTAGCGTGGTCCCAGGTCGCCGAACGCGCGACCACTCCCGGGGAGGCCACCATGGAAGCGACGAAACAACCCAGCACGCCCGGCCGCGCAGGCCGCATCACCCGCGCCCCGCTCGGCTGGATGCTCATAGGAATGGCCGCCGTAGGCCTGGTCTCCGCCCTCACGGCGACCGGCCCCGGCCCCGTACCGCTCCTCGGCGCGGCCGCCGCGATCGCCGTGTACGCACTGGTCATGCGCCGCGTCGCGCACCGCCCCACCCCGGAGATCGCCCGCCCCGGCGCCGCCCGGGAAACCCTGCGCGGCGCCGCCGTCGGCCTGGGCTTCATCCTCCTCTCCGCCCTCTGCATCACGGCGTTCGGCGGTTACTCGTTCTCCTGGGCCGGCGACGGCGTCGTATCGGTCGTGTGGACCGCGGTCATGGTCCAGGCCGGCGCCGCGGTCACCGAGGAACTGCTGTTCCGCGGCCTCGCCCTGCAAGCTCTCGAGCAGCTGTGGGGCAGCCGGGCCGCCCTCGCCGTCACCTCACTCTTCTTCGGTGTGGCCCACCTCGGCGCCGACGGCGCGACCCTGTGGAGCGGCGTCGCGATCGCCGTGGAGGCGGGCGTCCTGCTCGGAGCCGCGTTCCTGTGGCGGCGTAGCATCTGGTTCGTCGTGGGCCTGCACTTCGCCTGGAACACCACGGAGCAGCTGCTCGGCATCCCGGTCTCCGGACACGCCCCCGACGGCCTGTTCACCGTCGACGTCCACGGCTCGGCCCTCCTGACCGGCGGGGCCTTCGGCCTGGAGGCGTCGCTCGTGCCCGTCCTGGTCAGTGTGGCCCTCGCCGTGCCCATGCTCGTCCTGGCCCGCCGGGCCGGCCGTATCAGGGCCCGCCACGACGCACGCGCCGCCGACACCGGCCGACCGTAGCCGACCGTAGGAGAGAACGGACATGACGTTCCCTCGGGGACCCTGGAGCCACCCACGGCTCCGTGCCGCACTCGACCGCTGGCAGGAGCAGGACGCCGTCCTCAAGGACGGTGTCCTCGCCCTGGCACTCACCGCGCTGGCCTTCGTCCCCACCCTCTCCGGCGTCGGCGCGCAGATCGGCGACCTGCCCGAGCGCCCGCAGGACGCGCTGTCCCTCGCGCTGGTCCTGGCCCAGACCCTCCCGCTCGCGACCCGCCGCAGATGGCCCGCGGCCTGCTTGGTCGCCGTCGCGGCGGCGTTCGCCGCACACCAGGCGCTGGGCTACCCCACGACCTTCGCGAGCATCGGCCTGTACGTGGCCCTGTTCTCCACCGGAGCCCACCAGGTCCGTTTCCGCCGAGGTCTGGCCGTCGCCGCGAGCGCGGGCTATGCCGCACTGGCCGTAATCCTGGACCGCCTCGGCTCACCCAACGACGTACCGGACTACCTGGCGTTCGGCCTGATCCTGGCCGCCGTCAGGCTGGCGGGGAGTTCGATGCGCAGACGGCGTACGGAGGAGGCCGAGCGGCGGAGGCTCGAAGCGGAGGCGGCGTCGGCCGCCGAGCGGGCGCGGATCGCCCGCGAGCTGCACGACGTGGTCACCCACCATGTGACGGCCATGGTGGTCCAGGCCGACGCCGCGCAGTTCCTGCTGACGTCCGCGCCGGACCGCGCCGGTGAGGGCATGGCGGCTGTCAGCGACACCGGCCGCCGGGCGCTGACCGAACTGCGGTACCTGCTGGGCGTCCTGGAGGCGACCGGCGAGGCCGCGTCCGCCGACCTGGAACGCGCGGGCGGCGACCGGGCGCCCGCCCTGGGACGGGTGGGTGACCTCGTCGAGCAGGCGCGCAGGTCGGGCCAGCCGGTCGAGTTCGCCGAGCACGGGGAGCGGCGGCCGCGCGGCGTGGACGTGGAGCTGGCCGCGTACCGGGTGGTGCAGGAGGCCCTCACGAACGCCCTGAAGTACGCGGCGGGCGAACCGACCCGGGTCGTGCTCCGGCACGGCGGGGAGACCCTCGGCATCGAGGTGACCACCGACGGACCGGCCGATGTACCGGCCCCGCGCAAGCCGGATCTGACGGGTGGGCGCGGACTGGCCGGACTGCGTGCACGGGTGCGGCTGCTCGATGGTGAACTGGAGGCCGGTCCCCGGCCCGAGGGCGGGTTCGAGGTCCGCGCGACGATTCCGTCCCAGCCCGTTCAGGAGTGACCCCGTGAGCGATGCGCAGCCACCGATCCGTGTGCTCGTCTGCGACGACCAGGAGCTGGTGCGGACCGGCTACGTCACCATCTTCTCCTCGCAGCCCGACATGGAGGTCGTCGGGGAGGCGGAGAACGGCCACGAGGCCGTCGAGGCCGCGCGGCGGCTGCGGCCCGACGTGGTCGTCATGGACGTACGGATGCCCCTGCTCGACGGCATCCGGGCGACGTGGGAACTGGCCGGCCCGGACGCGGAGGACGCGCCCAAGGTGCTGGTGGTCACGACGTTCAACGTCGACTCCTACGTCTACGACGCGCTGCGCGCCGGGGCGAGCGGCTTCCTCCTCAAGGACTCGCCCCCGGCGGAACTGGTCAACGGCATCCGCACCGTCGCCCGCGGCGAGGCACTCCTGGCGCCTGCCGTCACCCGCCGCCTCATCGGCCACTTCGCCCAGCACGTACGCCCCGTCGACACGGCGAGCCCGGCCCGCCGGAACGTGGTGGACACGCTGACGCCGCGCGAGCTGGAGGTGTTCCGGCATATCGCCGAGGGCCTCTCCAACGCGGAGATAGCCACGGCGCTGACCATCACCCCGGAAACGGTCAAGACGTACGTCTCCCGCATCCTCGCGAAACTCCACCTGCGCGATCGCGTCCAGGCGGTCGTCCTCGCCCACAAACTGGGCCTGGCCCCAGCCCCATAAGGGGCGCGGGGAACGGCGCGCTCAACCCCCACGCACCCGCGCGTGCGGACGGCGCGCAGCCACCCCTCCAGGGGCACGGGGAACGGCGCGATCAACCACGACGAACCGGCGCGTGCGGACGGCGCGCAACCGCCCCTTCAGGGGCGCGGGGAACTGCGCGCTCAGCCCCCACGCACCCGCGCGTGCGGACGGTGCGCAACCACCCCTTCAGGGGCGCGGGGAACTGCGCGCTCAACCCCACGCACCCGCGCGTGCGGACGGCGCCCAACCACCCCTTCAGGGGCGCGGGGAACTGCGCGCTCAACCCCACGCACCCGCGCGTGCGGACGGCGCCCAACCACCCCTCCAGGGGCGCGGGGAACTGCGCGACCAGCCACAACACACCCGCACCCGATCCGCACCCCCCACCCCTCAAGCGGACTCGTTCAACAGCCGAGCCACATGCTCCCGCCCCGCCCCCAACAACCCGGGCAGCGGCTCCGCCGCCGCATACCACCGCGCCTCGTACTCCCAGCACAGCCACCCGTCCCACCCGTTCCGCGACAACACCTCGACGACGTCGGTCAACGGCAGCACCCCCGCCCCCAGCGCGACAGGCGTCGTGTCCTCCGCCGAGGCGATGTCCTTCACCTGCACGTACCCCAGGTGCGGCGACAACGCCGCGAAGCTGTCCACCGGCTGCTCACCGCCGAGCCACGTGTGCATCACGTCCCACAGCGCGCCCACCTGCCGGTGCCCGACCAGCCCCAGCACCCGCATGGCGTCCGCACCGGTGCGGTGGGAGTCGTGCGTCTCCATGAGGATCCGTACGCCCCGGTCCGCCGCGTACTCCGCCGCCGCCCCCAGCCGCCGCGCGGCCGTCGCGTCGGCCTCCTCCGCGCTCTGCTCGTCACCGCCGCCGGGGAACACCCGTACGTACGGCGCGCCGATGTCCCGCGCGAGATCGATCAGCGCGCGGACCTCGGTGAAGACGGGCTCGTCGTCGCCGGGCGCGGCGACGCGGGCGTACCCGGCGACCCCCAGGATGTCGAGCCCGGCCGCCTTGAACGCGGCGGCCACGTCGGCGCGCTGCTCGGCGGTGAGACCCGTGTGCACGGGCTCTTCGGGGTGGGCGCGCAGCTCCACGCCGTGGTAGCCGTGCGCGGTCGCCAGGGCCGTCACCTCGGAGAGGGGGAGGCCGGGGACACCGAGGGTGGAGAACGCCAGTTTCATGGATACGGGACTACCCCCGAGGCGCGGGGACGACTCCTCCGCGTCACTCCGGTGCCGCAGGCGTCTTCGGCGGTTCGCCGGGGCGCGGGCCGGTGGGGGCTGGTCGCGCAGTTCCCCGCGCCCCTGCAACAGTGGTTGCGCCCCGTGCGCACGTGCGGGCCGGTGGGGGTTGAGCGCGCAGTTCCCCGCGCCCCTTGGGGCGTCACCCCCAGCCCCTCGAAACAGTCAGCCGCGCGGCCCCGCCGTGGACCCCCTCACCATCAACTCCCCCCGCACCGAAGCGATCCCCCCGGGCGGAGCCTCCTCGCGTCCCATCGCGATCCGCCCCGCCCGCGCCCCCGCCTCCGCGAGAGGGAGCCTGACCGTGGTCAGTGCCGGCACCGCGTCGATGCTGAACGGCAGGTCGTCGAAGCCGGCCACCGACACGTCGTCCGGGATGCGCCGGCCCGACTCCCGCAGCGCCGCGCACGCGCCCAGCGCGACGGAGTCGTTCGCCGCGACGACGGCCGTCAACGACGGGTCACGGCGCAGGAGTTCCAGCGTGGCCTCGTAGCCCGACCGCCGGTCGTACCGTCCGTGGACGGTCCAGCGCGGGTCCTCCTCGATGCCGTGCGCGGCCAGCGCGTCCCGGTGGCCCTCCAGGCGGTGCCGGGTCGTGGTGCGCTCCTCCGGGCCCGCGATGTACCCCAGCCGCCGGTGCCCGAGCCGGATCAGGTGCTCGGTGAGTTCCTGCCCGCCGCCCCGGTTGTCGAAGGTGAGGGCGATCGCCCCGGTCTCCGGCGCCTGCGGCCGCCCGCACAGCACCACCCGCGTCCCGGCGTCCGCCAGCTTCCTCAGCTTGGCGTCCATCGCCGCCTTGTGCTGCGCGTCCTCGATCGCCCCGCCGGTCAGCACCACCGCCGCGGCGCGCTGCCGTTGCAGCAGCGTGAGGTAGGTCAGTTCGCGTTCGGGGGAGCCCCCGGTGTTGCACACCACCGCGAGTCTCTCGCCGCCCGCCCGCCCGCCCGGCCCCCCGATCTCCGACTGGATGGCGCTCGCCATGATCCCGAAGAACGGGTCGGCGATGTCGTTGACGAGGATGCCGACGAGGTCGGAGGTGGCGGCGGCGAGGGCGCTGGCGGGGCCGTTGAGGACGTAGTCGAGCTCGTCGACGGCCTTGAGCACCCGCTCGCGGGTGGACGCGGCCACCGGATAGTTCCCGTTCAGCACGCGCGACACCGTCGCGGGGGAGACCTGCGCGCGCGCCGCCACGTCCGCCAGGGTCACCGTCATGTCTCGTCCTCCGCCTCGCCGCCGTGCCGTCCGCCCCGTGTCGTACGCCGTCGTACACACCCACGCCCACACCGGTGGTTCCGACCAGACCTTACGGCCAATCCGTGCCGTTGTTCGCCCCCTCGAACAAGCCGGGGCCGGCGGCGGTCTTGTCCGCACGTCGTCCAGGGGCTAGCTTCGGACACGTAGAAAGCGCTTGCTGTCACGTTCACCAGTCCCGCCGCCCCTCCAGGGGCGCGTGGGGCGGGTGCGGCGTACGCGGCGCGCGGAACCGCGTACGAAGGGAACGACGTGACACGCAAGACGGTGCGCATCGCCATGAACGGTGTGACCGGACGCATGGGCTACCGCCAGCACCTCGTCCGCTCCATCCTGGCCCTGCGCGAGCAGGGCGGCCTCGACCTCGGCGACGGCACCGTGCTGTGGCCCGAGCCGGTGCTGATCGGCCGCCGCGAGTACGCCCTGAGGGCGCTCGCCGAGCGCCACGGCCTGGAGCACCTCTCCACCGACCTGGACGCGGTCCTCGCCGACGACACCGTCGACGTCTACTTCGACGCCCAGGTGACCTCCGCCCGCGAGGAGGCGATCAGGAAGGCGATCGCCGCCGGCAAGCACGTCTACACCGAGAAGCCCACCGCCACCGGTCTCGACGGCGCCCTGGAACTGGCCCGCCTGGCGAACGCGGCCGGCGTCCGGCACGGCGTCGTCCAGGACAAGCTGTTCCTCCCCGGCCTGCTCAAGCTGAAGCGTCTCGTCGACGGCGGCTTCTTCGGCCGGATCCTGTCCGTGCGGGGCGAGTTCGGGTACTGGGTCTTCGAGGGCGACTGGCAGGAGGCGCAGCGCCCGTCGTGGAACTACCGCGCGGAGGACGGCGGCGGCATCGTCGTCGACATGTTCCCGCACTGGGAGTACGTGCTCCACGAGCTGTTCGGCAGGGTGACGTCCGTGCAGGCCCTCACCGCCACCCACGTCCCGCAGCGCTGGGACGAGAACGGCAAGCCCTACGACGCCACCGCGGACGACGCCGCCTACGGCGTCTTCGAGCTGGAGGGCGGCGCGATCGCCCAGATCAACTCCTCCTGGGCGGTCCGCGTCCACCGCGACGAACTCGTCGAGTTCCAGGTCGACGGCACCGAGGGATCCGCCGTCGCCGGCCTGCGCGGCTGCCGCGTCCAGCACCGCTCCGCCACCCCCAAGCCGGTCTGGAACCCGGACATCCCCGCCACCGAGGTGTTCCGCGACCAGTGGCAGGAGGTGCCGGACAACGGCGAGTTCGACAACGGCTTCAAGGCCCAGTGGGAGCTGTTCCTCAAGCACGTCTACGCCGACGCCCCCTACCACTGGGACCTGCTGGCCGGCGCCCGAGGCGTCCAGCTCGCCGAGCTGGGCCTGAAGTCCTCCGCCGAGGGCCGCCGTCTCGACGTACCGGAGATCGCCCTGTGACCCTCCACCTGCCCGACGCGCACGGCACCCTGCGCGCCTACGAGCCCCGCACCGAGCCCCTCGCCCCCACCCCCGGGGCCCCCTTCACCTCCCGTACGGTCTTCTCCGCCGCCCACGTCGTCGCCGACCCGTACGCGGACACCACCCCCGACTCGCCCGCCGCCGTCGACTGGGACGCCACCCTCGCCTTCCGCCGCCACCTGTGGGCGCACGGGCTGGGGGTCGCCGAGGCGATGGACACCGCGCAGCGCGGCATGGGCCTGGACTGGGCGGGCGCGGCCGAGCTGATCCGCCGCTCCGCCGCCGAGGCGAAGGCGGCCGGCGGCCGTATCGCCTGCGGTGTCGGCACCGACCAGCTCACGGGCGGTCCGGCGACCCTCGCCGAGGTCCGCGCGGCCTACGAGGAACAGCTCGCGGTCGTCGAGGAGTCGGGCGCGCAGGCCATCCTCATGGCGTCCCGCGCCCTCGCCGCCACCGCGCGGGGCCCCGAGGACTACCTGGAGGTCTACGGCCACCTCCTCCGCCAGGCCGCGGAACCGGTGATCCTCCACTGGCTGGGCCCCATGTTCGACCCGGCGCTGGAGGGCTACTGGGGCGCGTCCGACCTGGACGCGGCGACGGACACCTTCCTCGACGTGATCGCCGCCCACCCCGACAAGGTCGACGGCATCAAGGTCTCCCTCCTCGACGCCCGGCGCGAGGTCGACCTGCGCCGCCGCCTGCCGAAGGGCGTCCGCTGCTACACCGGCGACGACTTCCACTACCCCGAGCTGATCGCGGGCGACGAGCAGGGCTTCAGCCACGCCCTGCTCGGCATCTTCGACCCGCTCGGCCCGCTCGCCGCCGAGGCGGTCCGCGTCCTCGACACCGGCGACACGGACGGCTTCCGCGCCCTCCTCGACCCGACCGTGGAGCTGTCCCGCCACCTCTTCCAGACGCCCACCCGCTTCTACAAGACCGGTGTGGTGTTCCTGGCGTGGCTGGCCGGTCACCAGACCCACTTCACGATGGTCGGCGGCCTCCAGTCCGCCCGCTCCCTGCCCCACCTCGCCCGCGCCTACGAACTCGCCGACCGCCTCGGCCTGTTCCCCGACCCGAAGCTGGCCGAGGACCGGATGAGGACCCTGCTGCACCTGTACGGAGTGACCCCGTGAGCGACCTGACCCGCTTCAGCATCAACCAGATGACCGTCAAGCAGCTCACGCTCCCCGAACTGGTCGCCGCCTGCCGCGACCTGGGCGTCCCGGCCGTCGGCCTGTGGCGCGCCCCGGTCCAGGAGTACGGCGTGGAGGCGGCAGCCAAGCTCGTACGGGACGCGGGCCTGGCGGTGACGACGCTGTGCCGGGGCGGTTTCCTCACGGCGGTCGACCCGGAGGAGCGGGCGGCGGCCCTCGCCGACAACCGCCGCGCTGTCGACGAGGCGGCCGCCCTCGGCACGGACACCCTGGTCCTCGTCTCCGGCGGCCTTCCGCCCGGCACGAAGGACCTGCGGGCCGCCCGCGAACGCATCGCGGACGCCCTGACGGAACTCGCCCCCTACGCCGAGGACCACGGGGTGAAGCTGGCGATCGAACCGCTGCACCCCATGTTCGCCTCCGACCGCTGCGTCGTCTCCACGCTCACCCAGGCCCTCGACCTCGCCGAACGCTTCCCGGCCCACCAGGTCGGCGTCACCGTGGACACCTACCACATCTGGTGGGACGACACGGCCCCCGAGGCCATCGCCCGCGCCGGCGCCCAGCACCGCATCCACACCTTCCAGCTCGCCGACTGGATCACCCCGCTCCCCGAGGGCGTCCTCAACGGCCGCGGCCAGATCGGCGACGGCGCGATCGACATGCGCGAATGGCAGGGGCACGTGGAGGCGGCCGGCTACACGGGCTCCATCGAGGTGGAGCTCTTCAACGAGGAGCTGTGGGCGAGGGACGGCCGCGAACTCCTGGCCGAGACCGCGCGGCGGTGGGCGGAGAACGTGGAGGTGTGAGCGGGACCCGAGCCGCCGCCGGAGGGCCTTTCGGCCGTCCGCAAAAAAATTCCGGCGACCGTACAACCCTCTCCCCACCCCGCCTGTCTACGTAGCGTCAGGACTTCCGGGTGGGGACCCGGGGGGGACTTCAGGGAGGTCCTGGCGGGGGAGGGAAGCGAGGGGCCCGGTCGACGGACCGGGCCCCTCGAAGTTCGTCCGGACGGAGTCAGAAGAAGACCCCGCACCGCAGCAGCACGTTCGCGTACGGGCTGGCCTCGCCCGTGCGCACCACGAGCCGTGCGCCGGACGTGAGCTGCTTCAGCCGCTCGTGCGGGACGTACGCCAGGTCCGGGAAGTGGCCGGTCAGCAGCGACGCCGCCGCCGGGTTGGCGTCCCGCACCTCCTCCGCCGCCGTGGCGCCCTCGACGGCCAGCTCGCCCAGCAGGCCCTCCAGCACCTCCGCGAACGACGGCACCCCGGCCCGGAAGGCCAGGTCCACCACGCGCGGCCCGTCCGGTATCGGCATGCCCGCGTCGCACACCAGCACCCCGTCGGTGTGGCCCAGTTCGGCGAGGGCGCCGGACAGGTGCCGGTTGAGGATCCCGTGCTTCTTCACAGCTCCGCGACCTCCGCCGCCGTCGGGAACGACACCTGCGCGCCCTCCTTGGTGACCGTCGCCGCGCCCACCCGGGCCGCGTAGGCGGCGGCCTCGGCGAGCGGTTCGCCCGTGCCGAGCCGCCATGCCAGCGCCGCGGTGAACGCGTCCCCGGCGCCCGTGGTGTCCACGGCCTCCACCTTCACCGACGGCACCCGCGTCACCCCGGCCGAGGACGCCACGAGCGCGCCCTCCCCGCCCAGGGTGACGACCACCGAACGCGGGCCCTTCGCCAGCAGCAGCCGCGCCCAGTCCTCGGGTTCGTCGCTCACCCCGGCGCTGTCGCCGAGGATCACCTTCGCCTCGTGCTCGTTGACGATCAGCGGGTCGCAGGCCGCCAGCACCTCCGACGGCAGGGGGCGCGGAGGCGACGGGTTGAGCACGAAGCGGCTGTCCGGAGCCAGGCTCCGCACGACCTCCCGCACCGTCTCCAGCGGGATCTCCAGCTGCGTCGACACCACCCGCGAGGCGTGGAAGAGGGTCGCCGCGGCCCGTACGTCCGACGGGGTCAGCCGGCCGTTCGCCCCCGGCGAGACGACGATGCTGTTGTCGCCCGACGGGTCCACCGTGATCAGCGCGACGCCGGTCGGCGCCCCGCCCACCAGCACGCCCACCGTGTCCGCCCCGGCCTCGCGCAGCGAGTCCAGCAGCAGCCGGCCGTGCTCGTCGTCCCCGACGCGCGCCAGCAGGGCGGTGCGCGCGCCGAGCCGGGCGGCGGCCACCGCCTGGTTCGCGCCCTTGCCGCCCGGGTGCACGGCCAGGTCGGAGCCGAGCACCGTCTCCCCGGCGCCCGGCCGGCGCTCCACCCCGATCACCAGGTCGGCGTTGGCCGATCCGACGACCAGGAGGTCGTAGTCGTACATGAATCGCTCCCCGATCCGCTGAGGAGGGCGGGCGGCCTCGTGACCGCCCGCCCGTGTGCCCCTGTGCCCGGTGTCAGCCTTCGAAGCCGGCCACGTTCTCCTTCGTGACCACCTTCACCGGGACCTTCACCATCTTCTCCACCTTTTCGCCGTCGGCGGCCCGCAACGCGTTCCGCACGGCGATCCGGCCGAGTTCGCTCGGCTGCTGGGCGACGGAGGCGTACAGCGTGCCCGCCTCGACCGCCTTCAGCCCGTCCGGCGTCCCGTCGAAGCCGACCACCTGCACCGACTTCCCGGCCTTGGAGCCGAGCGCCTTGATCGCCCCGAGCGCCATCTCGTCGTTCTCGGCGAAGACGCCGTTGAGGTCGGGGTGCGCCTGGAGCAGGTTCGTCATCACGTCCAGGCCCTTGGTGCGGTCGAAGTCCGCGGGCTGCTTGGCGACGACCTTGATGCCCGGGTAGTCCTTCAGGCCCTCGGCGAAGCCCGCCCCGCGCTCACGGCTCGCGGAGGTACCCGCCTGGCCCTGGAGGATCACGATGGTGCCCTTGCCGCCGAGCTTCTCGGCGAGCGCCTTGGCGCCGAGCGCGCCGCCCTCGACGTTGTCGGAGGCCACCAGCGCGGAGGTGTCCGCCTTGTTCACGCCGCGGTCCACGGCGACCACCGGGATGTCCGCCTTGTTCGCGCCGCGCACCGAGGGGCCGGCCGCGTCGGAGTCCACCGGGTTGACGACGACCGCGTCCAGCGAGCCGCTGGTGAAGTTCTGCAGCTGGTTGGCCTGCTGGGAGGCGTCGTTCTGCGCGTCGGTGACGGTCAGGTCGACGCCCAGCTTCTTCGCCTCCTCCTCGGCGCCGTCCCGGATCTGCACGAAGAACGGGTTGTTGAGCGTCGACAGGGACAGGCCGATCTTCGGCTTGGCCGTCGCGGACGAGCCGCCGTGCAGCAGCGAGGTGGCGCCGACGACCGCGACGGCGACGACGGCCGCGATCACGTACGTCAGTGCCTGCTTGCCCTTGTTCCCGCCGCCGGACGCGCCGGCCGCCGGAGCGCCCGCGCCCGCCTTGCGGCGCACCGTGTCGAACAGCACCGCCAGCGCGATGACCACGCCGATGACGACCTGCTGCCAGAACGCGGACACCGACAGCAGGTTGAGGCCGTTGCGCAGCACCGCGAGGATCAGCGCGCCGATCAGGGTGCCGGACGCCTTGCCGGTGCCGCCCGCGAGGGAGGCGCCGCCGATGACGACCGCGGCGATCGCGTCCAGCTCGTAGCCCTGCGCGGCCTGCGGCTGCGCGGACGCCAGCCGGGAGGCGAGCACGATGCCCGCGGCGGCGGCGAACAGCCCGGAGAAGGCGTAGATGGCGAGCTTCTGCTTCTTCACCCGCAGGCCGGACAGGCGCGCGGCCTCCTCGTTGCCGCCGATCGCGTACATGGACCGGCCGATGTACGTGCGGCCCAGGACGAACGCGGTCAGCAGCCCCATGACGACCATGACGAGCACCGGCACCGGCAGCCAGCCGCCGAGCGTGTCGCCGAGGTGGGAGACGGAGTCGGGGAAGACGATGGGGGAGCCCTGCGAGATCACCAGCGACAGGCCGCGCGCCACCGACAGCATCGCCAGGGTGGCGATGAACGGCGGGAGTTTGCCGTACGAGACGAGGAAGCCGTTGACCAGGCCGCAGACGATGCCGGTCAGCACGGCGAGGACGACCGCGAGGGCCACCGGGATCCCGGCCTCCGTCGCGCTCCACGCCAGTACGGTCGCGGACAGCGCGGCGACCGAGCCGACCGACAGGTCGATGCCCGCCGAGACGATGACGAAGGTGACGCCGAACGCGAGGATCGCGGTCACGGCGGCCTGGACGCCGACGTTGAGCAGGTTGTCGGCGGTGAGGAAGTCCCCGGACAGCGCCGACATGGCGATCACGAGGACGATCAGCGCGGTCAGCGCGCCGTTGTCGAGGAGCAGCCGGCGCAGGCCGCCGGTGGCGCCGCCCTGCGCGCCCGGCTTGCTCTTGAGCGTGTCAGTGGCCACCGGGGGCCTCCGTTCCGTTGCTGGGGGAAGTGGTGCCGACGGCGAGGGCCATCACGGCGTCCTGGGTGGCGTCGGCGGCGTCGAGTTCGCCCGCCAGCCGGCCCTGCGCCATGACCAGGACCCGGTCGCTCATGCCGAGCACCTCGGGCAGGTCGCTGGAGATCATGAGCACCGCGGCGCCGGCCGCCGTCAGCTCGTTGATCAGCTGGTAGATCTCGACCTTCGCGCCGACGTCGATGCCGCGCGTCGGCTCGTCGAGGACGAGCACCTTGGTGTTCGCCAGCAGCCACTTGCCGATGACGACCTTCTGCTGGTTGCCGCCGGACAGGGTGCGGACGTGCTGGCCGAGACCGGCCATCCGCACGCCGAGCTGCCCGGCGATGCGGGCGGCGGCCTCGCGCTGTCCCTTGAGGTCGACGAGCCCCGCGCGGGAGGAGGAGCGGAGGGTGACGAGACCGAGGTTCTCCTCGACGGAGGCGTCGAGGACGAGCCCCTGCCCCTTGCGGTCCTCGGGCACGAGCCCGATCCCGGCCTCCATGGCGGCGTTCACGTCGTGGCGGCGCAGCGGGGTCCCCGCGACGTGCACGGTCCCGGCGTCGTACGGGTCGGCCCCGAACACCGCGCGGGCCACCTCGGTCCGCCCGGCGCCGACCAGCCCCGCGATGCCGACGACCTCACCGGCCCGCACCTCGAAGCTGACGTCGTGGAACACACCGTCCCGCGTCAGCCCTTCGACCTTCAGCAGGGCGTCCCCGGTGTCGGCGCGCTCGCGCGGGTACTGCTGGTCGATGGACCGCCCCACCATGAGCCGTACGAGCTCGTCCTCGGCCGTGGAGGCGGGCACCTGCCCGACGCTGCGGCCGTCCCGGATGACCGTGACCCTGTCTCCCAGGGCGGCGATCTCCTCCAGGTGGTGGGTGATGAAGACGATGCCGACGCCGTCCTCGCGCAGCCGCCGCACGATCGCGAACAGCTTCTCGACCTCCTCGGAGGTCAGCACGGCGGTCGGCTCGTCCATGATGAGCACGCGCGCGTCCAGGCTGAGCGCCTTGGCGATCTCGACCATCTGCAGCCGGGCGATGCCCAGTTCCCGCACCCGCGCCCGGGGCGACACGTCGACCCCGACGCGCTTCAGCAGCACCTCGGCGTCCGCGTCCATCCGCCTGCGGTCGATCATCCCGAACCGGCGCGGCTGGCGCCCCAGGAAGATGTTCTCCGCGACCGTCAGATCGGGGACCAGGTTGAACTCCTGGTAGATGGTGGCGATCCCGAGCTTCTCGGAGTCCTGCGCACCGCTGATGCGCACCTCCTCGCCGCCGACGGTGATCCGGCCGGCGTCGGGCGTGTAGGCGCCGGAGAGCATCTTGATCAGCGTGCTCTTGCCGGCGCCGTTCTCGCCCAGCAGCACGTGCACCTCGCCACGGCGCAGATCGAAGTCCACGCCGTCGAGCGCGACCACGCCGGGGAAGGTCTTGCGGATGCCCTCGATGCGCAGCAACTCGTCAGGACTGCGGCTGCTCACGGCGTACTCCTTCGTACGGGGGAGGGGGAAATCGCGATTCCGGGCTCGCCCTCGCCGCAGGAGCGGCGCACGACGAGCCGGGCCGGGAGGGTGACCGAGGCGCCGGGCCCGCCCTCGATCCGGTCGACCAGGGCGCGCACGGCGGCCCGCCCCAGGTCGCGGACCGGCTGGGCGATCGCGGTGACCGGCGGGTCCGTGTGCACGAACCAGGGGATGTCGTCGAAGGCGGCGAGCCCGATGTCGTCCGGCACGCGCAGCCCGCGGGCGCGGACGGCGTCCAGGGCGCCGAGCGCCATCAGGTTGTCGGCGGCGAAGACGACCTCGGGGGGCTGGGGGAGGTCGAGGAACCCCTCGGTCACCCGGCGCCCGCTCCCGGCCTGGAAGTCGCCCTGCCCGATGTAGACGTCGGGCAGCTCGAGCCCGTAGGCGGCGAGGGCCTCACGGAAGGCATCCACACGCTCCCGGCCGGTCGTGGTGGCGGCGGGCCCGGCGATGATCGCGAGCCGACGGTGCCCGAGCGCGTGCAGATGCGCGACGAGGTCCCGTACGGCGGCCCGCCCGTCCGAGCGGACCACGGGCACGTCGACACCCGGGATCCACCGGTCGACGAACACCATCGGCGTCCCGGCCCGCGCGGCGCCGAGCATGCCGGGCGAGCCGCCGTCGGTCGGGGAGACGAGCAGGCCGTCGATCCGGCGGTCCAGCAGCGTGGTGACGTGGTGGTCCTGGAGGTCGGGCCGCTCGTCGGCGTTGCCGATGATCACGCTGTACCCGAGCGCGCGGGCCTCCTCCTCGACGGAGCGGGCCAGCTCGGTGAAGTAGGGGTTCATCACGTCGCTGATGACCAGACCGAGGGTGCGGGTCTGGTCGGTGCGCAGGGACCGGGCGACGGCGTTCGGCCGGTACCCGAGCCGCTCGACGGCCTCGGTCACCCGACGCCGGGCGTCCTCGCTGACCGACGGATGCCCGTTGAGCACCCGCGACACCGTGGCCACGGACAGCCCCGCCTCGGCGGCGACGTCCTTGATACCCGCCATGCCCGACCCACCTCCTCGTGGAATCGATTACACGGAGGATTGGAAACGATTACATCGGGCGGGGGCAAGGGGGTGGAGGGGGACGCAATCGAATCGTGACCCGGGTGCCGGCCTGGCTTCGCCGGGGGGCGGGGAGTGGGCGTGCCACGCCGCGGAATGCCGGATGCGCCTCTATGCGGCGCCCAGCTCGCACCACACGAACTTCCCCCGGCTGCCGTCCCGGGCGAGGGGCTGCCATCCCCACACGTCGGCGCACGCCCGTACGAGCGCGAGTCCGCGTCCGTCCTCCGCCTCCAGCACGGCGGTGAGCGTCTGCGGCGGCTGAGGCGGGGAGGGGTCGGCGTCCCACGCCCCGATGCGGAGCGTCCCGGGCGGCGACCATCGCACACGCAGGGCGGCGGGACCCTTGGTGTGCCGTACGGCGTTGGCGACGAGCTCGGCCGCGAGCAGCTCGGCGACGTCGACGAGGGTGATGAGCGGGCATGGAGAAGTCCGTTCGTGGTGGGGTGGGTTGAGGAGCGGGACCGGTGTCATTGCCGCGGCCACCATGGCGGGGCGGAGCGGTGCGCTTCCGGTATCCGGTTTCGCACGGTGTGCGTCTCGTCATCGAACGTAAATCCACAACGCACCTCGGTGGTCACGTGCCGAAACTGGACACCGTCGTGCGCGACGCACCACACGGTGCGCTGTTCATCCACTCCGAAGCCCAACTGCACGCGCACAGACCCCGGTTCCTTAGGGTGGAGGCAGTGGCGATCGAACCCGACCGGTCACGTGACTTCATCCGCAGGTTGGCGAAGGAGCTGTGAGGCACACGATGGACAACTGGCGTAGGTCGTCCTACTCCGGCGGAGGCGACGGCAACAACTGCGTCGAGATCGCCGGCTCGCCCGACCGCGTAGCGGTCCGCGACTCGAAGGCCCCGAAGCGGGGTGTTCTCGCCTTCCGTGAGACGACGTTCGCCATCTTCGTCGCAGGGCTCAAGGAGGCGAAGGCCGGGAGCGGGCCGCGCTGACATGACCTGTCGACATCCGCCCAGCGCTCTCCCGCCCTGGCGACAGCGGTGAAGCACGGCCACGCGGTCGTGTCCTTCTCGGCGTCCTCACAAGGACCCCACTCCCCCGACCTCGACAAGGCAGACGACTGACCGTGAGACAGCACCACACATTCCTCGTCCCGGCCGTGATTCTCGCGGCTACGTTGAGCGGCTGCTCCGGTGATGACGGCAAGGGGAGGCCTGAAGGGAGGGACAGCGCGAGCGTATGTGGCGCGTTCGCCGAGCGAGCGGACGCCGCCTCAGCGCTGCGAGACGTCACCGGCACGAACAGCTTCACGGAGGACCGCTCCAAGCCGGACGAGACCCTGCAATCTCTGCGGAGCGCTGACGGAGAACTCGAGGGCGAAGAGATTCTGGGTTCCCCTTACTGCAGACTCCGGTCGGCGGACGGCGGGGAGGACGTGCTCGCCGTCAATTTCCGGGAGGCTCTCGCAGTGCTCAAGGCCGATGCCGACCGCGAGAAGAGGTTCACCTTCTACCGGACCGGCGAGTCCGCCTTCGCTTCGGAGCACACCGCCGCCCTCTACTTCCGTTGCCGCATGAACGCCCCGGCGAAGGAGGTCCTCATCCACGCCGACCTCGAACGCCTTCGCGCTGTGGACATATCGGACACCCGGTTGTCGCGCGCCAACATTCACGTCCTGAACGCCGTCGCGCGACAGGTGGCCAGTGAACTGGGCTGTAACTCTCCTGGGCTCGTCGCCGGAGCTCCACGTCCGGTGTCCGGACTGCACGCGTGAAGGGGGTTCGACGAGTGACATGGCTGCCGTTCGCAATCCGCTGCGTGACGTCGCTGACGGTGGAAGGGCTTCGAGTGCGTGAGCGTAGGCGACCGACTGAGCTGGTAACGGTGCGTAAGGCCGCCGTCTTCCTTGGTTCTCTGTCTTTGCTGCTGGCTTTGCCGGGATGTGCCGAGAGCGGCCCCGCCGAAGGTGATGACGACGTGGCGGCATGCAAGCAACTTCTTGGTGCAGCGGGTGTCGACTGGGTGAAGAGAAACTCCGAATCCGAAACAGGTGTCATGCCGGGGTTCGAAGACCTGAACAGCGCGAAAGACCTGTTCGAGAAGCAGGCGACATCCTGGGACTCAAGGAGTGCCGACATTCCGTCTTATGTCGGCTCCGAGCTCTGTCGGATCGTCGAGAGAGCCGGAACCGCAGATCGCAGCCTGACGATCAGGTACGGCGCTTCCATCCTGCCTTTTGGTCACACGTTCGGTGATGATTGGGTGGTCAAGGGTCTCAATGCCGACGTCAAGTTGGTGTACGGAAAAGAGGCAGCCGGAAGAACGCGGTACACCGTCCGCATAAGGTGCCAGGTCAAGGGCTCTGCGGCCGGACAGAAGGATGAGGTGCCGCTTGAGGGTGTCATGGTCGACACCCTGACGAACGCGGATAGCGCCGACGAACACTCCATGTATCTGCTGCACTCAGCCCGGACGGTACTCAAGACGTTCGAGTGCCTGAACGACCCTCAAGTGCCGGCAAGTTTGGCGGACGGGACGGGCGGTGAGAAACGAACGTCACGGTGAAGCGAGCCGCAGGTCGATGCTTACGGGAAAAGTGACTGTGTCTCTCTGAAGGGCGAGTTCAGGAACCTGCCTCCACGCCGTGGCGTCGCTGCCACCGGTGCCGACAGCAGCTGCGACCTCCTTTGCTCCGCCGCCTCCGGGACGGCGGGTCACCGTTGGCCCAACCTTGCTTTCGTCCCTGAACTGACCAGTTGTCAGTCCCTTCTGGCAGCCTCCGTCCATGGAGATGACACTGCAACTCACGATCGACTGCTCCGATCCCCAGCGGATGGTGGCGTTCTGGGCCCCCGCCCTGGGATACGTCCCCGAGCCCGCCCCGGAGGGCCATCCCTCCTGGCGCGCCTACTGGGAGGCGATGGGCGTGCCCGCGGAGGAACTGCCGCCCGGGGCCGGCGATCTCGCGGAGTCGATCGTGGACCCGACGGGCCGCGGACCGCGTGTGTGGTTCCAGCAGGTGCCCGAGCCGAAGACCGTCAAGAACCGCTGGCACTTCGACCTGAAGGTCGGCGGTGGCCGTGACGTCCCGCTCGCCGTCCGCAGGGAGCGGGTTGACGCCACTGTGGCGCGGCTGGTCGACGCCGGTGCCACCGTACTGAGGATCAAGAACGAGCCGGACGCGGGGTTCTACGCCGCGGCGATGCGGGACCCGGAGGGCAACGAGTTCGACGTCGTCTGAGGGCGTAAAGGCACATGGTGCTATTGTCATTAGCGCCATGCTGCTGAGACTGAACGTCGCCGACCACCGCCCCCTGCACGAGCAGGTGGCCGGTGCGATCCGGCGGGCCATCGCCGAAGGGGAGTGCGTGCCGGGCGACCGGCTGCCCCCGGCGCGGGACCTCTCGCAGGCACTGGGCGTGAACGTCAACACGGTGCTGCGCGGCCTGCGCGCCCTGCGCGACGAAGGGGTGCTGGAGTTCCGCAGGGGACGTGGGGTGACGGTGGCTCAGGGGGCGGGCGACCGCTCGGCCTTGTTGGACCGCATCCGTGAGGTCCTGGCCGACGCGGAACGTCTGGGATACGGCAAGGACGACGTCATCGACATGATCAGGGGGGTCACGTGACTGAGCGGGCGGAGCGGGCAGAGCGGGCAGGGCAGGCACCAGGGCGGGGGAGCGCGGCGGTATGGGGTTCCGGCGCCTGGGTCGTAGGAGTCCTGGCGCTCCTGGTGGCCTTTCCTCTGGTTGCCAGGGACCGGCTGCCGGACCGGCTGGCGACTCACTGGGGGACGGGTGGTGATCCGGACTCCTCGATGCCGTTCTGGGCCGCGACAGTCTTCCCGGCACTGCTCTGGCTGGCCCTGGCGGTCGCCGTCCTGCTGACCCTGTGGCGCGCTCGCCGAAACTCCGGCGGGGCGACGGCATCCTCGTGGATAGGCGTGACCCTCGGCTTCACCGGCGTGACGCTCCTCGGGGCTCAGGCTTCCATCGTGCGGGCGAATCTGGACCGGACGGACTGGCGCGACGCCGGATCGGTGACGGTGTGGGCGGTCGTGACCCTGGCCGGCGCGGTCGCCGTGGGCGCGGTCGCCCTGCTGATCGGCCGCCGGGCGCGGGTGACGGTGCCGCCGGTGGCCGGGCCGGCGCTGGAGATACCCGAGGGTCAGCGGTTCGTGTGGCTGTCGCGGGTGTCCAACCGCTGGCTCCATCTCACGGCGGCCGTGTGCGGGATCGTCTCGGTCGGGGCGGCGGTGGCGGCGATGGGCGGCCTGGCCGGGCTGCACACCGTGTGGTCGGCCGCGACCTTCGCCCTCGGCGCCGTCGCACTGCTCGCCTGCGCCTCCGTCCAGGCCCGGGTCACCGAGAAGGGCCTCGAAGTCGCCTTCGGACCCCTGGGGTGGCCGGCCCGGCGCTGGGCCGCCGACGCCATCGCCTCCGCCTGGGTCGAGAACCGCTCCGCCATGCAGGTCGGCGGCTGGGGCTACCGCCTGAGCGGCCTCGGCACCACCGTCATGCTCCGCGGCGGCGAATGCCTCGTGATCCGCACGGTCAAGGGCAAGGACTTCGCGGTCAGCGTCGACGACGCCGAACGCGGCGCGGCCCTCCTCAACTCCCTGATCGCGCAACGCGCGAAGTGACGGACTCGTCCGCCCCGACACCCGACCCCAGGAAGAACGTCCGTACGTCCTCCGCGAACACCTCCGGCACCTCCATCGCCGCGAAGTGGCCGCCCCGGTCGAACTCCGACCAGTGGCGGATGTCGTACAGCCGTTCCGCCAGGGGCCGTACCGGCTGGGTGATGTCGTGGGCGAACACCGCCACCCCCACCGGCACCGGGCACCGCTCGGTGCGCCGCATCGACTCGCGGTGCAGGCGGGCCGAGGAGGCCGCGGTGGCGGTCAGCCAGTACAGGGAGACGTCCGTCAGGATCCTCTCGTCGTCCACCGGCGAGCGCGGGTCCGTCCACTGGGCGAACCGCTCGGCGATCCAGGCCAGCTGGCCCACCGGCGAGTCGGTCAGCGCGTAGCCGATGGTCTGCGGGGTCGTGGCCTGCAGGGCCTGGTACGGCGGGCGGTTCGCCATCAGGTGCCGCACCTTGTCCAGCCGGGCCTCGTCCGAAGGGCTCAGGGCGACGTCGGCGGCCGGGTCGGGCCGGGTGGGCAGGTAGTTGACGTGCACCCCGACGACCCGCTCGGGCTCCACCGCACCCAGCGCCAGGGAGATGCCCGAGCCGAAGTCGCCGCCCTGCGCGCCGTACCGCTCGTGGCCGAGGCGTCGCATCAGCTCCGCCCAGGCACGGGCGACGCGGACGACGTCCCAGCCGCGCTCGTGGGTCGGCCCCGAGAAGCCGTATCCGGGGATGGACGGGATGACGAGGTGGAAGTCCCGGGACAGCGGCTCGATCACGTCGAGGAACTCCAGGAACGAACCGGGCCAGCCGTGGGTGAGGACCAGGGCGAGCGCGTCCGGCCGCGCGGACCGCACATGGACGAAGTGCACGGTCTGACCGTCGATCTCCGTGATGTGGTGCGGGAGTTCGTTGAGCCGGGCCTCGTGCGTACGCCAGTCGTAGCGGGTGCGCCAGTGCTCGGCGATCTCCTTCAGCCGGGCGAGCGGGAAGCCGTAGTCCCACCCGGCGCCGGGGATCTCGTCGGGCCAGCGGGTCCGGGCGAGACGGTCGGCGAGGTCGTCCAAGGCGGCCTGGGGGATGTCGATACGGAACGGGGTGATCATGGTCCCCTCCGGGAATCTCCGTGAATCGTTGGCGACGCAAACGTTTGTGGCACTAACGAAGCTAAACTGTTGGTGGCACCAACGCAAGAGGTGGAGGAACGCCCATGAGCACGCCCCCGGAACCGGCGCCCGCCCGCCTGCGCGCCATCCCCAGCCGCCTGCTGGCCGGGTCCGCACTGGTGGCCGACCGGCTCGTCGGTGAGCGCCTGGCCGCCGAGGGCGCCCACAAGTGGCACTTCGCGGTGCTGCTGACGCTCGCCGAGGCGGGTCCCGCCAGTCAGGCCGAACTGAGCCGCCGCACCGGCATCCACCGCAGCGACATGGTCGCGGTCCTCAACGAACTCGCCGACACGGACTGCGTACGCCGCGATCCCGACCCCGCCGACCGCCGCCGCAACGTCGTCACCCTCACCGCCGTCGGCCGTCGCCGCCTCGCACGCCTGGACGCCCTCATTCGCGAGGCCCAGGACGAACTCCTCGCCCCGCTCACTCCTGACGAGCGCGACGAACTCACCCGCCTCCTCGCCACCCTCGCCGACCACCACGGCCCCGCCCACCCTGGCCCGGACCGAACGCCTTAGCGGCCGTTCCGTCCGGCGTGGCCGGCTGCCGAGGCGGGGGCCGGTCCGGCGGCGACGCGGGCGTCCGCAGCCCGGGCGGAAGGGCGTCTCGAGCGAAAGGGTGTACACAGCCCGGGTGGAAGGACGTCCGTACGTCCCGATGCCCGCGCGCCCGGGTCCGTCGCCGGGTGTGCCGGCCCAGGAGGGTCTGGCTGCGGAGGTCAGGCCTTCTTCTGGCGTGCGTAGTGGCGCTGCGCCTTGGCCCGGTTCCCGCAGCCGGCCATCGAGCACCAGCGGCGCGTCCCGTTCTTGGACGTGTCGTAGAAGTGCAGGACGCACTCCGGGTTGCCGCAGGACCGGATCCGCTCGGGCCGCTCGGCGAGCAGGCGGAGGTAGTCCTCGGCGGCGAGCCAGGCCGGCAGCCAGGCGGGGCTCTCCACCTCGGCGTAGGTGTCCGGCCCGTCGGGGCGCAGCAGGAGCCCTCTGCGGCCATGGGCGAGGACGGCGTTGAGGGCCTCGACGGCACCGTCGGCGGGGTGCTGCGGATCACTTGCCGCCTGGTCCAGGGCGGCGCGTGCCTGGAGCAGGCACTGGAGCGTGTCGTGGTCCGCCTGGACCGGCGCGTCGCCCAGGGCCCGGCCGACCAGAGGTCCGGCGAGCCAGGTCGCCAGCCCGTCGAGCGAGTCCAGCAGGTCATGGCGGCCGGCCGCGTCGATCCAGCGGGTGTTGAGCAGGTCGATGGCGAGCGGTTCCCCGGTCAGGGGGCGGGGGTCGGCCCCTGGAGCTGGCGGCACGGTGCGCTGTCCTTCCTCGGCGACGACGGCGGTCTCACGAACACCACCGTAACCGGTGAACGCGTGATCACCGGTTGACGTCTTCTCTGTCTAACCCCTAAAGTCCATTTCAACGGTTGCGAGAGGGCTCGTGACGCTGAGTGAAGGCGTGTGAGAAACCATGGCTGAGGCCAAGACCTTGCAGACCCTGCAGACCGGGCATGTGGGAGTGAACGTCACCGACCTCGAGCGGTCCCTGGCCTTCTACCAGGCCGTGTTCGGCTTCGACGTGATGGCGGAGGGCAAGGAGGCCGGCCGCCGCTGGGCGTTCCTCGGCCGGGAGGGCCGGCTGCTCGTGACGCTGTGGCAGCAGAGCACGGGCTCGTTCGCCACCGGCCGGCCGGGGTTGCACCATCTGTCGTTCCAGGTGGGGACCGTCGACGAGGTCAGAGCCGCGGAAGCGGTACTGCGCGGCCTGGGCGCGGAGTTCACCTACGACGGGATCGTCCCGCACGGCGAGGACGGCACCTCCGGCGGCATCTTCTTCACCGACCCCGACGGCATCCGCCTGGAGATCTACGCGCCCACGGGAGCGGACCCGGCCGACGCCCCGACCCCCGCCGCCCCCACCTGCGGCTTCTTCTAGGAACCAGGAACCAGGAACCAGGAACCAGGAACCCAGGAACCCAGAAACCCTCCGCTCGCCGGGGGCGCCGCAACGGCCCCCGGCCCGACCCGCGTCCCGCCGGACGACCGCACGCCGGCGCGGGGAAAGGAGCAGCCGTGCCCACGTATCACCGCGGCGAGATCGCCGTGCAGGAACGCGCCGGCCTGGCCCGGCAGGCGGAGTTCTCGCTGGGCGGCATCGGCGAGAGCATTCCGCCCGTCGCGAGGGACTTCCTCGCCCGGCAGCCCTGGATCGTGCTGGGCGGCACCGACCAGGACGGCCGCGTCTGGGCCACGCAGTTGACGGGCGGCGCCGGGTTCCTGCGGGTGCCCGACCCCCGCACCGTCGTGGCCGGCGCCCTGCCCCCGCCCGGGGACCCGCTCGCCGGGGTCCTGACCGCCGGACCGGCCGTCCCGATCGGCATGATCGCCATCGAGCCCGCCACCCGGCGTCGCATGCGCGTCAACGGCCGGGCCCGCCGGGAGGGGACCGGCCTGCGCGTCGACGTCGACCAGGTCATCGCCAACTGCCCCAAGTACCTGCAGAAGCGGAGCCACCGCTGGGCCGGACCGGACGAGGCCGGGACGGCGGAACGTACTGTCACCGACGGCACCGGCCTCAGTCCGGCCCAGCAGCGGAAGGTGCGCGCGGCCGACACGTTCTTCGTCGCCACCGCCTCCGACCGCGGCGACGCGGACGCCTCCCACCGCGGCGGCAACCCCGGTTTCGTCCAGGTACTCTCCCCCACCCTGCTGCGCTGGCCCGACTACACGGGCAACGCGATGTTCCTGACCCTGGGCAACCTGCTGCTCAACGCGTCGGCGGGCATCCTGGTCCCGGGCTGGGAGACGGGCGACGCCCTGCACCTGTCCGGTACCGCGCGCACCGTGTGGGACGCCGAGGACATCGCCGCGACGCCCGGTGCGCAGCGGCTGGTCGAGTTCTCCGTCGAGGCCGTGCGGGAGATCACCGCCGCCTCGCCCCTGCGGTGGACCAGCCCCGGCTACTCGCGCTTCAACCCCCCGGCCGGCTGACACCCGCACTTCAACCCCCAGCAGGCTGACACCCGCGCATGCCTGTGTGCACCACGTGTACCTGCGCGCACTGCACATGCCTGCGTGCACCGCACACACCGCGCGTACACACATGCCTGCGCGCACCGCATGTACCTGCGCGCACCGCACATGCCTGCGTGCACCGCACACACCGCGCGTACCGCGCGCACCCCACCCACCGACGCCCACCCCCGGACACCTACGGAGCGACCATGCAGATCACCGTGGACATGACCTTGTGCGAGAGCCACGGGCAGTGTGTCTTCGCCGCGCCGGAGATCTTCTCCTTCGACGACGACGACCGCCTCGTCCACGAGGCCTCTCCGCCCGACGCGCTGCGGGACAAGGCGGAGAAGTCAGCGGCCGTCTGCCCCGTCCGCGCGATCACCGTGTCGCCGGCCTCCCCGCCGACCGCCTCATGAGGGCTGCGGACCACCGTGAACTGGTCGTCGTGGGCGCCTCGCTCGCCGGGTTGCGGGCGGCCCGGTCCCTGCGCGAGCAGGGCTTCACCGGTGCCCTGACCATCGTGGGCGACGAACCGCATCCCCCCTACGACCGGCCGCCGCTGTCCAAGCGGGTCCTGAGCGCCCCCGGCAGGCCGGTCCGCCCCGAACTGCCCGTGCCGAACGGCCTGCGGGCGCGCTGGCTGCTGGGGCGGGCGGCCGTCCGGCTGGACCCGGCGGCACGGGCCGTCACCCTCGCGGACGGCACACGGTTGACCTACGACGGCCTGGTCGTCGCGACCGGGTCAACGGCCCGCGGCCGGCCTCCCGGGGAACCCCCGCTGCCGCCCGGCGTGGTCACCCTGCGCGGCTGGGACGACGCGCTGGCCCTGCGGGCAGCGCTCACCGAGGGCAGCCCGCTCGTCGTCGTCGGAGCCGGTTTCCTCGGCGGCGAGATCGCCGCCGCCGCCCGCGAACGCGGGCTGGACGTCACGCTCGTCGAAGCCGCGTCCCAGCCCCTGGAGGGCGCGCTGGGCGCCACCGCGGGCGCCTACGTCGCCGCGCTCCACCGCGAGGCGGGCATCGTGCTGCGCACCGGAACCACCGTGGAGGGGTTCCTGACCGGGGCCGACGGCCGGCTGGCCGGGGTCCACCTGGGCGACGGCACCACGGTTCCGGCCGGCACGGCGGTCCTGGCGTGGGGCGGGGTGCCCTCGACGGGCTGGCTGGCCGGCTCCGGCCTCGCTGTGGACGGTGGCGTCCACTGCGACCCGTGGCTGCGCGTCCTGCGCACCGACGGTACGGCCGTGCCCGACGTGGTGGCGGCCGGTGACGTGGCGCGCGTGCCGCAGCCGCTGGCCGGCGGCGCACGCATGGCGCTCGGCCACTGGACCAACGCCGTCGAACAGGGCGCGGCGGCCGCCGCCGCACTCCTGGCCGGGCAGGACCCGGACAGGACACCCACGCCGTTCAGGGCCGTGCCGTCCTTCTGGTCGGACCTGCACGGCGCCAGGATCCGCTCGGTGGGCCTGCCCGGCGCCGCCGACGAGACGCGGGTCGTGGAGCACGACCTGACGGGCCGCCGGCTGGAGATCGCCTACCACCGTGAGGGCCGGCTGGTCGGAGCGCTGACCGTCGGGCGGACAGGGCGGCTGGCTTCCTATCGCCGCGCACTGGAGGAGCACCTGGCCTCCGGGACGGTGAAGGCGCCCTGACGGACGCCCCGCGTCCGAGGGCCTCCCGGCGCCCGTGAGCCCGCCCCGGCGCCCGTGAGCCCGACCCGGCGCCCGGAAGCGCCGGCGGGCACGGGGACCCCCTGTCACCCCCCACCGGTACCGTCGACCCATGCCCACCCAGCCACCACCCGCACCCCCCGGCGAACGCCGGCTCGCCGTGCTCGAAGGCGTGTTGGAGCGCATCACCTACGCCAACGAGGAGAACGGCTACACCGTCGCCCGCGTCGACACCGGCCGCGGCGGGAACGACCTGCTCACCGTCGTCGGCGCGCTGCTCGGCGCGCAGGTGGGGGAGTCGCTGCGGATGGAGGGACGCTGGGGGTCGCACCCCCAGTACGGCAAGCAGTTCCACGTCGAGAACTACACGACCGTCCTGCCCGCCACCGTGCAGGGCATCCGCCGCTACCTCGGCTCGGGGCTGGTGAAGGGCATCGGGCCCGTCTTCGCCGACCGGATCACCCAGCACTTCGGCACGGACACCCTCCGGATCATCGAGGAGGAGCCGAAGCGGCTCATCGAGGTCCCGGGGCTCGGCCCCAAGCGGACCAGGAAGATCGCGGACGCCTGGGAGGAGCAGAAGGCGATCAAGGAGGTCATGCTCTTCCTCCAGACCGTCGAGGTCTCCACCTCCATCGCCGTGCGCATCTACAAGAAGTACGGCGACGCCTCCATCTCCGTGGTGAAGAACCAGCCCTACCGGCTCGCCGCCGACGTCTGGGGCATCGGCTTCCTCACCGCCGACAGGATCGCCCAGTCGGTCGGCATCCCCCACGACAGCCCGGACCGCGTGAAGGCGGGCCTCCAGTACGCGCTGTCGCAGGCCACCGACCAAGGCCACTGCTACCTCCCCGAGGAGAAGCTCATCGCCGACGCGGTGAAGCTGCTCCAGGTGGACACCGGCTTGGTCATCGAGTGCCTCGCCGAACTGGCCGCCGAGCCGGAGGACCCGGGGGAGGACCCCGGTGTCGTCCGCGAGAAGGTGCCCGACCCGGACGGCGGCGACCCCGTCACCGCCGTCTACCTGGTGCCGTTCCACCGCGCCGAAGTCGCCCTCGCCTCCCAGCTGACGCGGCTGCTGCGCACCGACCAGGACCGGATGCCCGCGTTCCATGACGTGGTGTGGGACAAGGCGCTCGGCTGGCTGCGCGGCCGTACCGGGACGGACCTGGCGCCCGAACAGGAGGCGGCGGTCAAGCTGGCGTTGACGCAGAAGGTCGCCGTGCTGACCGGCGGGCCGGGCTGCGGGAAGTCCTTCACCGTGCGGTCGATCGTCGAGCTGGCCCGCGCCAAGAGGGCGAAGGTGGTGCTCGCCGCGCCGACCGGCCGCGCCGCCAAGCGGCTCGCCGAGCTGACCGGCGCCGAGGCGTCCACCGTGCACCGGCTGCTGGAGCTGAAACCCGGCGGGGACGCGGCGTACGACCGGGACCGGCCGCTGGACGCCGACCTGGTCGTGGTCGACGAGGCGTCCATGCTGGACCTGCTGCTGGCGAACAAGCTGGTCAAGGCCGTGCCGCCGGGCGCCCACCTGCTGTTCGTCGGGGACGTCGACCAGCTGCCCAGCGTCGGCGCGGGCGAGGTGCTCCGGGACCTGCTCGCCGACGGCAGCCCCGTCCCCGCCGTCCGCCTCACCCGCGTCTTTCGCCAGGCCCAGCAGTCCGGCGTGGTCACCAACGCCCACCGGATCAACGCCGGCAAGCACCCCGTCACCGAGGGAATGAAGGACTTCTTCCTCTTCGTCGAGGACGACACCGAGGAGGCCGGGCGGCTCACCGTCGACGTCGCGGCCCGGCGCATCCCCGCCAAGTTCGGCCTCGACCCGCGCCGGGACGTGCAGGTCCTCGCCCCCATGCACCGCGGCCCGGCGGGCGCCGGCACCCTCAACGGGCTGCTGCAGCAGGCCGTCACCCCGGCCCGCCCCGACCTGCCCGAGAAGCGGTTCGGCGGCCGGGTGTTCCGCGTCGGCGACAAGGTCACCCAGATCCGCAACAACTACGAGAAGGGCGCCAACGGCGTCTTCAACGGCACCGTCGGCGTCGTCACCTCGCTCGACCCCGTCGACCAGCGCCTGACCGTGCTGACCGACGAGGACGAGGAGGTGCCGTACGACTTCGACGAGCTGGACGAGCTGGCGCACGCCTACGCCGTGACCATCCACCGTTCCCAGGGCAGCGAGTACCCGGCGGTCGTCATCCCCGTCACCACGGGCGCGTGGATGATGCTCCAGCGCAACCTGCTCTACACGGCGGTCACCCGGGCCCGGAAGCTGGTCGTCCTGGTCGGCTCCCGCAAGGCCATCGGCCAGGCGGTGCGCACGCTGTCGGCCGGACGCCGGTGCACGGCCCTCGACATGCGGCTCGCGGGCGGGGGAGCGGCCGGGGCGGGAACCCGTTCCGCCGGTTCCGGATCGGCACGCGGGGGACCCGGAGGGGACCGCCTCTCGGCGAGGGCGGATGCCGCTGTGAGGGCACCGTCATCAAAAAATGATCGATCAAATGAGTCGTGAAGGTCACACAGGGGTTCCGGATGGAGAACACAGGGGGCAGGATGGGCAAGTTGGCGGCACTCAGTGCCGTCAATAGGCCCGATGGTCGACCCCGAGTGCACTCTCCTGAGCCGAGTGGGGGATGGTAGAGACAGTCAGGGCACCTCGAAGATGAGGCACAACGTCGGTGAGGGAAGACGTGAGCGACAACTCTGTAGTACTGCGGTACGACGGCAGCGAGTACACCTACCCGGTGATCGACAGCACCGTCGGTGACAAGGGCTTCGACATCGGGAAGCTCCGCGCCCAGACCGGTCTGGTGACGCTGGACAGCGGCTACGGCAACACCGCCGCCTACAAATCCGCGATCACCTATCTCGACGGTGAGGCCGGCATCCTCCGGTACCGCGGCTACCCGATCGAGCAGCTGGCCGAGCGCTCCACCTTCCTGGAGGTCGCCTACCTGCTGATCAACGGCGAGCTGCCGACCGTCGACCAGCTGGCGGGGTTCAAGGACGACATCACGCAGCACACCCTGCTGCACGAGGACGTCAAGAACTTCTACCGGGGCTTCCCGCGCGACGCCCACCCGATGGCCATGCTGTCCTCGGTGGTGTCCGCGCTGTCCACGTTCTACCAGGACAGCCACAACCCGTTCGACGAGCAGCAGCGCAACCTCTCCACGATCCGCCTGCTCGCCAAGCTTCCGACGATCGCGGCCTACGCCTACAAGAAGTCGGTCGGCCACCCGTTCGTCTACCCGCGCAACGACCTCGGCTACGTCGAGAACTTCCTGCGCATGACGTTCTCCGTCCCGGCGCAGGACTACGAGCTCGACCCGGTCGTCGTGGCCGCCCTGGACAAGCTGCTCATCCTGCACGCGGACCACGAGCAGAACTGCTCGACCTCCACCGTGCGCCTGGTCGGCTCCTCGCAGGCGAACATGTTCGCCTCGATCTCCGCCGGCATCTCCGCCCTGTGGGGCCCGCTGCACGGCGGCGCCAACCAGTCGGTGCTGGAGATGCTCGAGGGCATCAAGGCCGACGGCGGCGACGTCGACTCCTTCATCCGCAAGGTGAAGAACAAGGAGGACGGCGTCCGCCTGATGGGCTTCGGCCACCGGGTCTACAAGAACTTCGACCCGCGCGCCAAGATCATCAAGGCCGCCGCGCACGACGTGCTGTCCGCCCTCGGCAAGTCCGACGAGCTGCTGGACATCGCGCTCAAGCTGGAGGAGCACGCGCTCTCCGACGACTACTTCGTCTCGCGCAGCCTCTACCCGAACGTGGACTTCTACACCGGCCTGATCTACCGGGCCATGGGCTTCCCGACCGAGATGTTCACGGTCCTGTTCGCCCTCGGCCGCCTGCCGGGCTGGATCGCCCAGTGGCACGAGATGATCAAGGAGCCGGGTTCCCGGATCGGGCGTCCGCGCCAGATCTACACGGGTGTCGTCGAGCGGGACTTCGTTCCGGTCGAGGAGCGCTGACACCTGCCGGTGCGGGGGGTGTGCGCGTAAGCGCCTGAGATTTCGTCTCCTGAGGGGCGTGGGCGACTGCGGGTCGGCTTCGGCTGGTCGCGCGGTTCCCCGCGCCCCTTTCGGCGTGTTGCGCCCGCGCGTCTTGGGGCGCTTGCCCCCACCGCAGTAATGCGCGTGAGCGTTTGAGGGCGCGGCGCCGAGGGGCGTGGGCGGCTGCGGGTCGGCTTCGGCTGGTCGCGCAGTTCCCCGCGCCCCTTTCGGCGTCGGCTTCGGCTTGGGCGTTTCCGCCGCCGTCGGTGAGAAGTGCGCAAGGAAAAGGCGCCCCGGCCGCCGGTCCCCCCACGGGCCGACGAACCAGGGCGCCTTCCCATGTCCCGGTGCGGATTCCCCCCACGGGATCCGGCCGGGCGCTTGTGAGGACAGCGCCTGAATCGCTGTGTGAGCACGGACGGACCTGAACCCGCCCGCACTCGTCGGTGTGCGGTCTGCCGGGACAACGCACGTCGGGAGGGCCGCTCAAAGCTTCCCTGGGCACGTGCCCCGGCAACGCAATCTCTGGAGAAGTCCCCCAAGACATCCCCAGATGCCAGGTAGCGCCCCCCAAGACGCTGCCCGACATCGCCAACTTAGACCTTCGAACCCCTTCGATGGTTACGTTCAGATCACTGTGATCTGCGTCTCTTGCATATGTCCCCACACTGCGCAGGAGGCCGCAAACCTCTCACGAGACCCAAGCGTAAGGAAGATGCGCGAGGCTTGTGAAGAGCTTATGTGAGGGTCTTACCGGACTCCAGGGGTACCGCCCAACTTGAGACCTCAATGAAATGACCGGAGCCGCAGACTGTTGGTCACCACGAAGACCGACGAGAAGGCCATGGCGGCCCCGGCGATCATCGGGTTCAGCAGTCCGGCCGCGGCCAGCGGCAGCGCGGCCACGTTGTAGCCGAAGGCCCACACGAGGTTGCCCTTGATCGTGGACAGGGTGCGCCGGGACAGCCGTATCGCGTCCGCCGCGACCCTCAGGTCGCCGCGGACCAGGGTCAGGTCGCCCGCCTCGATCGCCGCGTCCGTGCCGGTGCCCAGGGACAGACCCAGATCGGCTACGGCCAGCGCGGCCGCGTCGTTGACGCCGTCGCCGACCATGGCGACGCTGCGCCCCTCCTCCTGGAGCCGCCGCACCACGTCGGCCTTGTCCTCGGGCAGCACCTCGGCGATCACCCGGTCCTCGTCGATGCCGACGGTGCGCGCGACCGCCTCGGCCACCGCCCGGTTGTCACCGGTCAGCAGCATCGGCGTGAGGCCCAGCGCCCGCAGTGCGCGGACCGCCTCGGCGCTGGTCTCCTTCACCGTGTCGGCGACGGCGAGGACACCGCGTGCCGCCCCGTCCCAGCCGGCCACCACCGCGGTGTGCCCGGCGTGCTCGGCGTCCTCCTTGGCCCGCGCCAGCTCCGGCGGCAGCTCCCCGAACACCTCGGACAGCCGCCCCACGGCCACGTCACGGCCCTCCACGCGCCCGCGCACGCCCCGGCCGGGGACGTTCTCGAACCGCTCCACCTCGGGCAGCGTGCCCACGCGCTCCGCGGCACCGGCGGCGACCGCGCGGGCCACCGGGTGCTCGGAGGCGTGCTCCAGGGCGCCCGCGAGCCGCAGCAGCTCCCGCTCGTCGGCGCCCTCGGCGGCGTGCACCGCCCGCAGGGACATCCGGCCGGTGGTGACGGTGCCGGTCTTGTCCAGGACCACCGTGTCCACGCGCCGGGTGGACTCCAGCACCTCGGGGCCCTTGATGAGGATGCCGAGCTGGGCGCCCCGCCCGGTACCGACCATCAGCGCGGTCGGCGTGGCGAGACCGAGCGCGCAGGGGCAGGCGATGATCAGTACGGCGACGGCCGCGGTGAACGCGGCGACCGCGTCCCCGGTGTTGCCCAGCCACAGCCCGAAGGTGGCGGCCGCGATCAGCAGCACCACCGGCACGAAGACCCCGGCGATCCGGTCGGCGAGCCGCTGCACCTGCGCCTTGCCGGTCTGCGCGTCCTCCACCAGCTTCGCCATCCGCGCGAGCTGGGTGTCCGCGCCGATCCGGGTGGCCTCGACGACCAGCCGGCCGCCCGCGTTGACGGTCGCGCCGGTGACGGTGTCGCCCACGGTGACGTCCACCGGCACGGACTCGCCGGTCAGCATGGACGCGTCCACGGCGGAGGAGCCCTCGACGACCGTGCCGTCGGTGGCGATCTTCTCGCCGGGGCGCACCACGAACCGGTCGCCCACGGCCAGCCGCTCGGCCGGCACCCGCACCTCACGCCCGTCTCTCAGGACGGTGACGTCCTTGGCGCCCAGCTCCAGCAGGGCCCGCAGCGCGGCGCCCGCCTGCCGCTTGGAGCGGGCCTCCAGATAGCGGCCGAGCAGGATGAACGCGGTGACCCCGGCGGCGACCTCCAGGTAGATCATGGAGGCGCCGTCGGCACGGGACACGGTCAGCTCGAAAGGGTGCCGCATGCCCGGCTCGCCCGCGTCACCCAGGAACAGCGCCCACAGCGACCACCCGAAGGCGGCCAGCGTGCCCACCGACACCAGGGTGTCCATGGTGGCCGCGCCGTGCCGCAGATTGGTCCATGCGGCCCGGTGGAAGGGCGCGGCGCCCCACACCACGACCGGCGCGGCGAGCGTGAGGGAGAGCCACTGCCAGTTGTCGAACTGGAGCGGCGGGATCATGGCCAAGAGGACGACCGGCAGGGCGAGCAGTGCGGAAACGATCAGCCGGGTGCGCAGGGCGGCCGTCTCCGGGTCGGTCCCCGAAGAGGTTTCCTCTTCGTCGTCCCCCCGCGGGGGCGCCGGCTCCTCCGCCGTGTAGCCGGTCTTCACCACCGTGGTGATCAGATCGGCGACCTCGACGCCCGGCGGATACGTGACCCGGGCCTTCTCGGTCGCGTAGTTCACCGTGGCGGTGACGCCGTCCATGCGGTTGAGCTTCTTCTCGACGCGGGCCGCGCAGGAGGCGCAGGTCATCCCGCCGATGAGCAGCTCGACCTCCGAGAGGGCCGGCTGCCCGGCGGAGGCCGGCGCCTCGGGGGCGGTGGTGCTGGTCATGTCCGTGCTCCTGGGACGTCCGGAAATGCGGGCGCGGCGGCGGACCGGGCCGAGAGGCCGCAGGGGCCCGGGACGGCCGGGGTGTCCGGGAGTGCCGGGTGCCGGGTGGCCGGTGCGGCCCGGTTCACGCCGCGCGGGGTGCCTTCGGGAGGGCGTGGATCAGACCGTGCCGGCCAGCTCGAACCCGGCCTCGTCGACGGCGGCGCGCACGGCGGCCTCGTCGAGCGGGGCGGCGGAGACGACGGTCACCTCGCCGGAGGAGGCGACGGCCGTCGCCGAGCTGACGCCGGGGAGCTGGGAGATCTCGCCGGAGACGGCGCCCTCGCAGTGCCCGCAGCTCATCCCGGTCACCTTGTAGACGGTGGTGACGGAACCCTGGGTGTCGGTCTGGGACGTCATGTCGTTCTCCTCGTCGGGGCGTGTGGGGTGTGCAGGGGGTCGCAGGGGCCCCTGAGGACCCCGTACCTCTCACACTATACCCCTAGGGGGTATGAATCCAGGACTGGGGGAGCGCGAGGTCGGCGGGGTCGGGGGCCGGTGCGCGCCGGCCCGGGCGATAGCGTTCCGCCGACGGCGGCGATCACCGGAAGGCGGGACCTGGCATGCGAGCGGTGGTGTTCGAGCGGTACGGGGAGCCGGCCGAGGTGCGCGAGGTCGCGGACCCGGAGCCGGCGGAGCACGGGGTCGTGGTCCGCGTGGAGGCCACCGGACTGTGCCGCAGCGACTGGCACGCCTGGCAGGGCCACGACCCCGACGTCGCCCTCCCGCACGTCCCCGGTCACGAGCTCGCCGGAGTCGTCGAGGCGACCGGCCCCCGGGTCACCCGCTGGCGCGCCGGGGACCGGGTCACCGTGCCGTTCGTCTGTGCCTGTGGCTCCTGCCCCGCCTGCGCGGCGGGCGACCAGCAGGTGTGCGAGCGCCAGACGCAGCCCGGCTTCACCCACTGGGGTTCCTTCGCGCAGTACGTGGCCCTCGACCACGCCGACGTGAACCTGGTGGCCGTCCCCGACGGCATGGCGTACGCGACCGCCGCCTCCCTCGGCTGCCGGTTCGCCACCGCCTACCGGGCCGTGGTCCAGCAGGGCCGGGTCGCGGCGGGCGAGTGGGTGGCGGTGCACGGCTGCGGGGGCGTCGGCCTGTCCGCGGTGATGATCGCGGCGGCGGCCGGCGCGCGCGTGGTCGCGGTCGACGTGTCGCCGGGCGCCCTCGAACTGGCCCGGCGGTTCGGCGCGGCGGAGTGCGTGGACGCCTCCGCGGCGGACGACCCCGCCGCCGCGGTCCGTGAGCTGACCGGCGGCGGCGCCCACCTCTCCCTGGACGCCCTGGGCGCGCCCGTCACCTGCGCCGCCTCGGTGAACGGCCTGCGCAGGCGGGGCCGGCACGTCCAGGTGGGTCTGCTCCCCTCGGAGACGGGCACCACGCCCGTGCCCATGGCCCGCGCCGTCGCCCTGGAGCTGGAGATCCTCGGCAGCCACGGCATGGCCGCCCACGCCTACCCGCCGATGCTGGACCTGGTGCGCGCCGGGGTGCTCCGCCCCGACCTGCTGGTGACCTCGGTGATCGGTCTGGACGCGGTGCCCGCTGCGCTGGCGGCGATGGACACCGCCCCGGCCGCAGGGGTGACGGTGATCGAACCCTGGCGCTGACCGCACGCACGGACGCCGTGCCCCCGCGTGGTCGGAGCGGGGGCACGGCGTCGTGGTACGGAGGTCAGCCCCGGCGGTTGCGGTTGCCGGGACGGGCGGCGACCCAGCGGCGGACCGTGTCGGGGTACCAGTAGGGCTTCCCGCCCTCCACCCGGTCCGGCGGCGGCAGCAGGCCGTGCTTGCGGTAGGAACGCACGGTGTCCGGCTGCACCTTGATGTGGGCCGCGATGTCCTTGTACGACCACAGCTCGGTCATGTGTGCACCTCCCCGCGCCCGCCACGGCGGCGGCCGGGGGTGGCCGTCAGGGGGAGCCGGGCGTGCGCTGGCGATCGACAAGCGTCGTGCGGGAGAACGAGCCGTTCCGCTCACGGAGAGGGCTCGTGCGCGGGTGTGACGGAAGGGCCGCCCGCGTGTGACACCCGTGACGCGACGGGAGTGTTTGTGACAGGAGTGACGCACAGGCGCACTCCGGCACACCGGCGGGGCGCATTGACTCGGAGACCGTCCGCCCCGTAAGGGCGCCCCCTTTCGCCCCTCCGCTTCCGCGTTCTCGTCCGAATGTCCGGACAAAACATTGACAGGGCTTCATGGGCGGGGCTAGAACCGGGGTGAGCCCTCGGACCCCGCAGGGCGGACGAGACGTCCGAAGGGAGCGTCATGGCGAGCCTCCACCGCCGCCGGGCGCTTCCCGGCCGTCGGGGCGTCCACGGCGCCGCCCCGTCACAGATCGCCTCCGGCGCGGGAGGCCGCCTCGCTTTGGCAGGAGCGAGGTGCGAGCGACGACTCCCCGCCCGCCGCGGCCCCGCGCCGGAGGTACCGTCCCGGACGCCCGCCCCCGGGACCCAAGTGTCCACTCGGGGACCCGAACGGCCGACACAGTGTCGGGCCCGCCCGGCACCCCGGCCCTGGTGGGATGGACCCGTGGCCGCCGCCGCGGCGCGCCCGCCCGCGGCACCACCGCACGAGCTGTACGAACGGCACGTCTCCACCCGACGCCGCCATCTGCGAAGGAGTTCTCGGTCATGACGAAGATCGTCAACCACTGGATCGGCGGCAAGACCGCCGAAGGCGCCTCGGGAACCTACGGCCCCGTGACGAACCCGGCGACCGGCGAGGTCACCACCAAGGTCGCCTTCGCCTCCGTCGAGGAGGTCGACGCCGCGGTCGCCGCCGCCAAGGAGGCGTACCGCACCTGGGGCCAGTCCTCCCTCGCGCAGCGCACGTCGATCCTCTTCAAGTTCCGCGCCCTGCTCGACGCCCACCGCGACGAGATCGCCGAGCTGATCACCGCCGAGCACGGCAAGGTGCACTCCGACGCCCTCGGCGAGGTCGCGCGCGGCCTGGAGATCGTCGACCTGGCCTGCGGCATCAACGTCCAGCTCAAGGGCGAGCTGTCCACCCAGGTCGCCAGCCGCGTGGACGTGGCGTCCATCCGCCAGCCGCTCGGCGTGGTCGCCGGCATCACCCCGTTCAACTTCCCGGCGATGGTGCCGATGTGGATGTTCCCCCTCGCCATCGCCTGCGGCAACACCTTCGTGCTGAAGCCCAGTGAGAAGGACCCGTCCGCCTCCGTCCGCCTCGCCGAGCTGCTCGCGGAGGCCGGACTGCCCGAGGGCGTGTTCAACGTCGTGCACGGCGACAAGGTGGCCGTCGACCGCCTCCTGGAGCACCCGGACGTCAAGGCCGTCTCCTTCGTCGGGTCCACGCCCATCGCCCGCTACATCCACACCACCGCCTCCGCCAACGGCAAGCGCGTCCAGGCCCTCGGCGGCGCCAAGAACCACATGCTGGTGCTGCCCGACGCCGACCTCGACGCGGCCGCCGACGCCGCCGTGTCCGCGGCCTACGGCTCGGCCGGCGAGCGCTGCATGGCGATCTCCGCCGTCGTCGCCGTCGGCGCGATCGGCGACGAGCTGGTGGAGAAGATCCGCGAGCGCGCCGAGAAGATCAAGATCGGTCCCGGCGACGACCCCACCTCCGAGATGGGCCCGCTGATCACCGCGACCCACCGCGACAAGGTCGCCTCCTACGTCGCCGGCGCGGCCGACGAGGGCGCCGAGGTCGTCCTGGACGGCACCGGCTACACCGTCGACGGCCACGAGAACGGCCACTGGATCGGCATCTCCCTGCTCGACAAGGTGCCGACCACCGCCAAGGCCTACCAGGACGAGATCTTCGGCCCCGTCCTGTGCGTGCTGCGCGCCGACACGTACGAGGAGGCCCTGGACCTCATCAACGCCTCGCCGTACGGCAACGGCACCGCGATCTTCACCCGGGACGGCGGCGCCGCCCGCCGCTTCCAGCTCGAGGTCGAGGCCGGCATGGTCGGCGTCAACGTCCCGATCCCGGTCCCCGTGGGCTACCACTCCTTCGGCGGCTGGAAGGACTCCCTCTTCGGCGACCACCACATCTACGGCAACGACGGCACGCACTTCTACACCCGCGGAAAGGTCGTCACGACCCGCTGGCCCGACCCGGCGGACGCCCCCTCCGGCGTCGACCTGGGCTTCCCGCGCAACCACTGAGCCCGCTCAGGGGGAGTGTGTCCGTGTACCGCGACCGCGGTACACGGACACACCCGCGTACACCCCCGGGAGGTCCCCCGGTTCGGTCTCCGGTCGACAACGGACCGACAGGTGGACCCCGTACGGTTGACGCATGGATCTTCGACTGCCCCGCCTCCGGCGGCCGCGGCCCCGGCGTGCCCTCGCCGCCGCGGCCGCCGTCGTCGTGCTCGCCGGGGCCGGCACCTGGACCGCCGTCGCCTCCGACGACGAGCCCCCGGTGCGCCGCGCCGACCGCGTCATGGCCACGGACGACGGGGTGCGCATCGACACCTCCTTCTTCACCTCCGGCCCGGAGGGCCGCCGTCCCGCCGTGCTGCTCGGGCACGGCTTCGGCGGCAGCAAGGAGGACGTCCGCGCACAGGCCGAGGACCTCGCCCGCGACGGGTACGCCGTCCTCACCTGGTCCGCGCGCGGCTTCGGGAGGTCCACCGGGAAGATCGGGCTGAACGATCCCGAGGGCGAGGTCGCCGACGTCTCCCGGCTGCTCGACTGGCTGGCCGAACAGCCCGAGATCCAGCTCGACAAGGACGGCGACCCCCGCGTCGGCATGGCCGGCAACTCCTACGGCGGGGCCATCGCCCTCCTCGGCGCCGGGTACGACGACCGCGTCGACGCCGTCGCCCCCGCCATCACCTACTTCGACCTCGCCGAAGCCCTCTTCCCCGACGGCGTGTTCAAGAAGCTGTGGGCCGGCGCCTTCGTCACGTCCGGCGGCGGCTGCGCCCGCTTCGAGCCCGAGCTGTGCGCCATGTACGAGCGGGTCGCCGAGTCCGGCGTCCCCGACGCGCAGGCCCGCACGCTCCTCGAGGCGCGCTCCCCGGCCGCCGTCGCCGACCGCATCGACGTGCCCACGCTGCTGATGCAGGGACAGACCGACTCCCTGTTCCCGCTCGGCCAGGCCGACGCCGCCGCCCGCGCGATCCGCGCCAACGGCGCCCCCGTCAAGGTCGACTGGCTGGCCGGCGGCCACGACGGCGGCGACCCCGAGACCGACCGCCTGCACGCACGCGTCCGCGCCTGGTTCGACCGCTACCTCAAGGACGACAAGGGCGCCGACACCGGCCCCGCCTTCCGCGTGACCCGCACCGGAGGCGTCGACTCCACCGACGGGCGGGCCCAACTGCGCGGCGCGAGCGCCGACGCCTACCCGGGCCTGCGCAGCGGCGAGCGTTCCGTGCGGCTGACGGGCCGTGAGCAGCGCTTCGCCAACCCGGCCGGCGCCAACCCGCCCGCCGTGTCCGCCCTGCCCGGCATCGGCGGCTCCGGCGGCCTCTCCCAGCTCTCCTCCCTCGGCATCGGCGTCTCCCTCGACTTCCCGGGCCAGCACGCCCGCTTCGAGTCCGCCCCCGTCACCCACGACCTGCACGTCACCGGCTCCCCGACCGTCACCGCGCGGGTCAGGTCCACCAGCGACGACGCCGTCCTCTTCGCCAAGCTCTACGACGTCGGCCCGGACGGCCGGCAGCAGGTGCTGCCCTCCCAGCTCGTCACCCCCGTCCGCGTCGAGGGCGCCCGCGCCGGCAAGGACGTGGAGCTCACCCTCCCGGCCGTCGACCACGAGGTCCGCAAGGGCCACCGGCTGCGGCTCGTCCTCGCCTCCACCGACCTCGCCTACGCCTCCCCGGCCGCCCCGGCCACGTACACCGTGGCGCTGAGGAGCGACCTCACCGTGCCCACCGCGCCCGGCGTCACCACCGCCGCGGCCCCGCTGCCCGCCTGGGTGGTGTGGCTCCCGGTCGCGGGCGCGCTCGTCGCGCTCGCGCTGCTCCTCACCGCCCGCCGCCGCACCACCGCCCCGGCCCCCGACCCGGACCTGGCCGACGTCCCCCTCCAGATCACCGGCCTGAGCAAGCGCTACGCCCGCTCCGCCGACCGGTACGCCGTGCGGGACCTGTCGTTCCGGGTGGAGAAGGGCCAGGTGCTCGGTCTGCTCGGCCCCAACGGTGCGGGGAAGACCACCACGCTGCGCATGCTGATGGGCCTCATCAGGCCCGACGACGGCGAGATCCGCGTGTTCGGCCACGCCGTACGCCCCGGCGCGCCCGTGCTGTCCCGGGTCGGCGCCTTCGTCGAGGGCGCCGGTTTCCTGCCGCACCTGTCCGGACGGGAGAACCTCGAGCTGTACTGGGCCGCCACCGGCCGCCCGCCCGGGGACGCCCACCTCGACGAAGCCCTGGAGATCGCCGGCCTCGGCGACGCGCTCGCCCGCGCCGTGCGCACCTACTCGCAGGGCATGCGCCAGCGGCTCGCCATCGCCCAGGCCATGCTCGGCCTGCCCGACCTGCTGATCCTCGACGAACCGACCAACGGCCTCGACCCGCCGCAGATCCGCGAGATGCGCGAGGTGATGATCCGGTACGCGGCCGCCGGACGCACGGTGATCGTCTCCAGCCACCTGCTGGCGGAGGTCGAGCAGTCCTGCACCCACCTCGTCGTCATGGACCGCGGCCGGCTGGTCCAGGCCGGACCGGTGCACGACATCGTCGGCTCCGGCGACACCCTCCTGGTCGGCACCGTCACGCCCGTCGAGGAGCCCCTCGCCGAGAAGGTCGCCGCGCTGCCCGGCGTGGAGTCCGCCGTCCGCACCGACGAGGGCCTGCTGGTCCGGCTCGGCGCCGACGGCACCGCCCCCCGGCTGATCGCGGAACTGGTCCGGCTGGAGGTGCCCGTGACGTCCGTGGGCCCCCACCGCCGCCTCGAGGACGCCTTCCTCACCCTGATCGGAGGATCCGCATGAGCGCGCTCACCGAGCGGGCCGAGGAGTCCACGGCTCCCGGGCCGGCCGCCCCCGGGGAGACCGCCGCCGGCTACCGCGCCGGCCGCACCCTGCCGCTGCGGGTCGAGCTGGTCCGCCAGCTCAAGCGGCGGCGCACCCTCGTCATGGGCGCGGTCCTCGCGCTGCTGCCGTTCGTGCTGGTGGCCGCCTTCGCGATCGGCGGCGAACCCGAGGGCCGCAACACCCGCGTCAACCTGATGGACACGGCCACCGCGTCCGGCGCCAACTTCGCCGCCGTCAGTCTCTTCGTGTCGGCGGGCTTCCTGCTGGTCATCCCGGTCGCCCTGTTCTGCGGGGACACCGTCGCCTCCGAGGCCGGCTGGTCGTCCCTGCGCTACCTGCTCGCCGCGCCCGTGCCCCGTATGCGGCTGCTGTGGTCCAAGCTGATCGTCGGACTGGGCCTGAGCCTCGCCGCGATGGTGCTGCTGCCGGTGGTGGCGCTCGCCGTCGGCACCGTCGCCTACGGCTGGGGCCCGCTGCACATCCCCACCGGCGGCACGCTCGACCCGGGCACCGCGGCCGGGCGGCTCACGGTGATCGTCGCCTATCTGTTCGTGTCGCAACTGGTCACCGCAGCCCTGGCGTTCTGGCTGTCCACCCGCACCGACGCCCCGCTGGGCGCGGTCGGCGGAGCCGTCGGCCTGACCATCGTCGGCAACGTCCTGGACGCCGTCACCGCCCTCGGCGACTGGCGGCACTTCCTGCCCGCCCACTGGCAGTTCGCCTGGGCGGACGCCGTCCAGCCCACCCCCGAGTGGTCCGGCATGATCCAGGGCGCGTCGGTGTCCGTGACCTACGCGCTGGTGCTGTTCGCCCTGGCGTTCCGCGGGTTCGCGCGCAAGGACGTGGTGTCCTGACCCCCCGGGCCGTGTGACGAGCACGCGGCCGACCGGGTGAACCTGCGCAACCGATCCCGCGCAGCAGGGTTGGAGAGGGAGACAGGCCACAGGGCAGCCGGAGCCGTGACGCGCGGCCTCGGCCGCCTCTCTCCATGCCGGGGCCGGCCTCCCAATCTTCAAGCAGGAAGACAACCACATTGCGACAGACCCTGAGCAGGGGAGTGTTCGCGGCGGCCGCTGCCGCCACGGGCATTCTGTCCCTGTACGGAACCCCCGCCCTCGCCGACTCGTTCGCGGGGGGCGGTGCCGAGGATTCTCCCGGTGTGCTGTCCGGGAACAACGTGCAGGCGCCGGTCCACGTGCCGGTGAACGCGTGCGGCAACACCGCCACCGGCGTGGGCGCCTTCAACAGCGCGTCCGACAACACGTGCGTCAACGAGTCCGGCGGCCACGGTGAGAAGGCCGGCGGCGCCACCGCGGTCGGCGGCGCCGAGGACTCGCCCGGCGTGCTCTCCGGGAACAACGTGCAGGCGCCCGTCCACGTCCCCGTGAACGCGTGCGGCAACGACGTCACCGTCGGCGGCGGCTTCAACAGCGCCTCCGACAACACCTGCGCCAACGTCTCCGGGGGCTCGCACGGCGAGAAGAAGTCCTCGGACCGCTCGGCCCACTCCCACCACGAGGCCTCCTCGGGCGCCTCGCACTCCGAGAGCGGCGGGGCCCACGCGGTCGGCGCCGCCAAGGGCTCGCCCGGCCTGCTGTCCGGCAACCTCATCCAGGCGCCGGTCCACGTGCCGGTGAACGCCTGCGGCAACAGCGTCAACCTCGTGGGGCTGTTCAACGAGGCGAGCGACAACACCTGCGTCAACGAGTCCGGCCACGAGGAGAAGGAGCCGGAGAAGACGCCCGAGAAGGACAAGCCCGAGCCGCCCACGGTCAAGACGCCGCCGACCCCGGTCGAGCCGCCCGCCGTCCACACCCCGGACGGTCCGCCGCACCTCGCCGAGACCGGCACCGACGGCCTGATGGCCGCCTCCGCCGCCGGCGCCGTGCTGCTCACCGGCGGGGCCATGCTGTACCGCCGCGGCCGCGTCGGCGCCCGCCGCTGACGGTCCCGCGGACACCGGGCCCACCTCACCCGGAGCCCGCGCCCCCGGCACGAAGCGTCCCCCGGACCACCCGGTCCGGGGGACGCTTCGTCGTGGGCCGCCGTCAGCCGCGCACCGGAGCCGGCGTGCCGCCGCGGCCCGCGCCCGCCGGCACCGGCACGCTCCCGCGCACCGGGGCCGCGCGCAGCCGCCTGCGCACCCCCTGCACCAGCGTCGACGCCGTGAACGTCGCGCCGTGCACGAACCGCATCGCCGGACCGAACCCGGACGCCGTCACCAGACCCGCCAGGAACAGCCCGGGGTAGGACGACTCGAAGCCCCGGTCCAGCACGGGCGAACCGTCGGGCAGCGCCGTCATCGCACCGCGCAGCTCCGTCGACAGCAGCCCCAGCCGGTCACGGTGCGCCTTGAACCCGGTGGCGGCGATGACGTGCTCCGTCTCCATCGTGCGCCGCGCGCCCGACAGGTCGGCCAGCTCCAGCCGCAGTCCGCCCGGCACCGCGGCCGCCGCCGTCACCTCGTGCCCCGGCAGCAGGTCCACCCCGCGCTCCACCCGCTCCCGCACCCACCAGGCGCCCGCGGGCCCCAGCGCCGTCGCCGCGATCCGCGTCCGGTTCGCCTCCGGCAGCCGCCGGAAAAGCCCCGGCCGCTCCGAGTAGAACCAGTTCCGCCAGCCCGGACCCAGACCGCTGTGCGGCGAGCGCAGCGACTGCCACCACGGGCGCTCCCACGGCGGCGGCACGTCGTTCCAGCGCAGCCGCTCCGCCCGCGCCAGCACCCGCACCCGCGTGCCCTGCTCGGCGAGCAGCGCCGCCGTCTCCAGCGCCGCCTGCCCCCCGCCGATCACGGTGACGTCCTTGCCCTGGAAGGGGCCCAGGTCGCTGTGGTGGCTGCTGTGCGTGACCAGCGTCGGGTGCAGCCCGCGCAGCGCCGACGGCACCTCGATGAACGGCATCACGCCGACCGCGAGCGCCACCGTCCGCGCGTGCAGCACCTCCCCGTCCTCGGCGACCGCGCTGAAGCCCTCGGGACCCGACGACACCCGCGCGATCATCCGCTCGTCCACCTCGGGCACGGCGTTGCGCGCGAACCACAGCCCGTACGAGGCGAAGTCCTCCACCGGGATCGGGTGCGCGTGACGGGCGGTCAGGCCCCGCTCGGTGCAGTACGCGTCGAGCCGCCAGCGTCCCGCCGGGTCGGACAGGTTGGACGCCCACGGCTCCGACTTCAGGAACATCCCGGCCGGCATGTGGTCCCGCCAGGACGCCATCGGCCGGCCGAAGACACGCAGGTTCAGTCCGGCGGCCGCCGCGTGCGACGCGATCGACAGACCGTACGGACCCGCGCCCACCACCAGAAGGTCGTACATCATCAGCTGCTCGCTTTCTCGTTGTCGGTCGTCAGGGAGGGCGTGACCGCCCGGGGCGCCGGGCGCTGCGCCGGCACCTCGGCCGCGGCGCCCAGCCGCCGGCGCAGCCGGCCGGACACATGACGGGCCCACAGGGCCCACATCGCGAGGCCCGGAACGCGGTCGTCGCCCGCCCACCAGGCCAGTTCGCGCCCGCCGGGCGCGGGACGCAGCGCGGCCAGGGGCGCGTAGTTCTCCACCACGAACGCCCTGCCGGTCACCGGATCCCCGTCCGGCAGCGGACGCCCCGTCAGGTCCGCGTGCAGCGCCCGTACGACGTCCAGGCCGGCGCTGTCGGTGAACAGCCGGAACTGGGCGCCGGGGCGCGGGTTGAAGTCGAGGAGGTGGTAGCGGCCGGTGGCGCCGCAGCGGCGGAAGTCCAGGTCGAGGATCCCGCGGTAGCCCAGCTCGCCGGTGACGCGCTCGGCCAGCGCGGTCACCTCCGAGTTGGGCGTCCAGCGGCCCACCGCGGTCAGTCCCGCGCCGCGCGGCCAGGACAGGTGCTTGCGGCCCGGCCCGCCCGCCCGCACGGTGCCCGTGCGGTCGGCGTAACCGTGGAAGAACCAGTCCCGGTCGGCGCCGGGCGGCAGAAACGCCTGGAGCAGCAGCGGACTGCCCGCCTCCGCGGTGCGCGCGTGCAGCTCACGCGCCTCCCGGGCGGTGTTCAGCACCTGGGTGCTGCGCAGCCCGGAGCCCGCCGGGAGCAGCCAGGGGCGGCTCCACTTGGCGACCACCGGCAGCCCGAGCCGCAGCGCGTCCTCGGCGGCCCGCGCCGGGGTGTCCGGGACCTCCGTGCGCGGGTGCGGCAGGCCCGCCGAGGCGCACACGGCGGCCAGTTCGGCCTTGTCCGCGACGCGTTCGGGCAGCGCGGACGGCATCACCGGCAGCAGGTAGGAGCCGGTGAGCTCCTCGCGCAGCCGGGCCGTCGCGATCGCGGTGGCGTCGTCCATCGGCACCAGCACCGCCGGACGCCCCACCTGGGCGGCGACCCGGCGCAGCACGGCGAGGACCTCGTCCGCGGACGCGTCCGGGGACGGCGGGGCGTGCAGCCGGCGCACAAAGCGCGAACGGGCCACGGGACTTCCCGCGCAGTCGGCGACGACATGCACGTCCACCCCCGCCCGGCCGAGCGACCGGACGGCGCCCAGGGTGCCGTGGTGAAAGGGATTCCGGTCGATCCGCAGCACGACCGCGGGAACCCGGGTGTCAAGCAGGGACACGCATTCTCACTTTCTTCTGGCGGCCTCTCACCCACACGGGCGAGAACGGCACTCGAAAGCCGCAGTGACAGTGGCACTGTCGTATTTCGTATGGCTGACTTCATATGACTGTTCGTCAACAGCGAGGCATCAGGCAGCAGGCGGACGCGAGCGAGAAGAGGAGCAGCCAATGGCCCCACAGCACAGGCGGGTCCGGGCCCGCGCCCTGGCCGTGGGCGCGGCGGCGGTCGCCGTGTCGGCCGCCCTGGCGGCGGGCCCCGTGGCCGGCGCGGCGCCCATGGACGACGCGAGGGCCGCGCTGCCGGGCCCCACCGAGCGCCCCACACCCGCCGCGGGAGCCCAGCCCGCGCCGGGCGCCGAACCCGCCGCGTCGGCCTTCCCCACACCCGACATCGACATCCCCGCCGTGTCCGTGCCCGAGCTTCCGTCCGTCCCGGAGCCGCGGCCGCCGTCCGTGCCCACCCCGGTGAAGGGCGTGCCGCCGTTCGGCGCCTTCCTGGCCTCCGACGCGCGCGGCGTGGAGCGGATGGAGCAGCTCAGCCGCTGGCTCGGCGGCGCCGAACTGCGCGTCGGCCACACCTACCTGCCCGGCAACCACTGGAAGGACATCGAGGGCGACGTCGGCTTCCTCGAGGCGTGGGCGCGCTGGCGCAACGCCGACGACAAACGGATGCTCGTCCTCAACGTCCCGCTCCAGGAGCGCAACGAGGCGGGCGTGCCCGACGGGGAGGTCCGCGAGCTGCTGCGGCGCGGCGCGGCCGGCGAGTTCGACCGCCACTTCCGCACCCTCGCCGAGCGGCTCGTCGAGCTGAAGATCCCCGACACCGTCCTGGTCCTCGGCTGGGAGATGAACGGCATCACCTACACCCACCGCTGCGGACCCGACCCGGAGAACTGGAAGAAGTACTGGAACCGCATCGTCACCACGATGCGATCCGTCCCCGGCCAGCAATTCCGGTTCGAGTTCACGCCCAACCGGGGCCGCGACGCCGTGCCGTGGACCGAGTGCTATCCCGGCGACGACACCGTCGACATCATCGGAATGGACTCCTACGACCAGCCGCGCGGAATGTCCTTCGACGAACAGGTGAAGGAACCGTACGGACTTCAGGCGCACGTCGATTTCGCCAAGGCGCACGGAAAGCCCATCGCCTATCCGGAGTGGGGGCTTTTCCGCAACGGCGACAACCCCGAGTACATGCGCCGCATGCTCGCCTGGATGCAGCAGCACCGGCCGCTCTACCACACGCTGACCGACTACTGCCCGCACGGCGTCTGGCAGTGCGACGACAACCCGGACGCCTCCCGCGTCTTCCGCAACGCCCTCTGGGGCCGCACCCCCGAGGACCCGCAGACACCGACGCCCACCGAGCCGCCCGCGGGACCGGAGCTGCCGGACCACTGCGCGCCGCTGGACCTCGGACGCTGGGTGGAGCACTGGCTCGGCGGCAAGCTGTGCCTGCGCCTCGACTGGTGGTCGCGTTCCGGGTGACGCCGGGGCCGACCCGGCCCGGCCCACCGCCGTCACCGCGGCACGTCGGCGGCGGAGGCCGGACCGGGCACGGAGGCGCTGGGCGCCGGCTCCCCGTCGCGGCCGCCGCGGCGGGGCCGGGCCAGCAGCGCCAGACCGCCCAGCAGCCCGCCCGCGCTCGCACCGACCAGGGCGGTCACCGCGGGCGACGCGCCCGCGGGCGCGGACGGCTTCACCGCGCGGGAGAACTGCACCAGCCGCACCCGGGTGCTGTCCTTGGTGTCCTCCGCGTGCCGGGTCAGCGCCCGCGCCACCGCGTTCGCCATGTCGACCGCCGTACCGGGACGCTCGGAGACGGCCGTGACGGACACCATCGGCGCGTCCGGCGAGGTCGCCGTGCGCACGCTGTCCCGCAGGGTGCGCACCGGCACGCCGGCCCACACCTGCGCGTCCCCGAGCACCGCGAGCTGGGTGGCCACCCGCCCGTACGCCTGCGCGAAACCGCGCGCGGACTCCGGGCCCGCCTGGTCGGTGGGGACGGCGACGACGTAACTCGTCGCCGTGTACTCGGCCGGGGTGAGCAGGCCGTACGCGCCGCCGGACAGACCGCCGAGCAGCGTGCCCGCCACCAGCGCGGACCAGGCGGGCAGTCTTCTGACACGGTCCAGGGACGGAAGACGCAGACGGGTCGGGGTGTCGGTCATGAGGACGGTGCTTCCTTGACGTGGAGGGACGGGGACGGGCCGGCCACGGCGGCCGCGTACACGTCCATGAGGCGGGCCGAGCTGCGGGTGATGCTGTAGTGGCGGGCGGCCTCGGCGGCGGTGCGCGGCGCCGGGCCCGCCGCGCGGACCTCGGCGATCGCGCGGGCGTACTCCTCCGGGCCGCCGCGCACCCGCCGCGCGCCGGCCGAGGCGTCCGGCGGCAGGTCCTCGATCGCCGGGCACGACCCGTGCAGCACGGGCAGCCCGGCGGCCAGGGCCTCCACCGCCGCCAGACCGAACGCCTCCTCCGTGGACGGGGAGGCGAACACGTCCATCGCCGAGGTGAGCGAGGGCAGGTCGGGGCCGGGGGAGCCGTCGGGTACGGCCGGCCGCTCCCCGGTGAGCAGCACCCGCCCGGACACCCCGGCCTCGTGGGCGGTGCGGCGCAGCAGGTGCTCCTCGGGGCCGCCGCCCACCAGCAGCAGCCAGCAGTCCTCCGGGAGCCGCGCCAGCGCCCGCACCAGCACCTCGAACCGCTTGCCGGGGGCGAGCCGGCCCACCCCGCCGACGACGAACGCGCCCTCGGGCAGCCCGAGCCGCCTGCGGGTGCGCTCCCGCCGCTCCGGGTCGAAGCGGAAGCGGTCCAGTTCGATGCCGTTCGGCACGACCTCGATCCGGGGCGCGGGCACCCCCCACCGCTTCAGCCGGTCCGCCACCGTCGGGGAGACGGCGACCGTCGCCGAGCCGAGCCGTTCGCTCGCCAGGTACAGCGCCCGCACGCCCTGCGTGAGCGCGCGGCCCTCCATCTGGGAGTCGCCCAGCGAGTGCTCGGTCGCCACGACCGCCCGCACCCCCGCCACGCGCGCGGCGAGGCGGCCGTACACGCAGGCCCGGTAGAGGTGGGTGTGGACCAGGTCGTAGCCGCCGGAGCGGATCACCCGGACCAGGCGCGGCAGCACGCCCACGTCACGGTTGCCCGCCATGCCCAGGTGCAGGACCCGCACCCCGTCGGCGCGCAGGCCCTCGGCGACCGGGCCCGGGTTGGTGAGCGTCACCACGTCGCAGTCGACGGGCAGATGACGCAGCAGCAGCCGCAGCTGCTGTTCGGCACCGCCCACGCCGAGCCCGGTGATGATGTGCAGCGCCCTCATCTCACACGCCCTCCACCGGACGGCGGCGCCAGCGGTGCAGCCGCAGCTTCAGGTGCAGCCGCCACGCCGTGTCGTTCTGCCCGACGTGCGCCCGCGGCAGGGCGTACGGGCCGGTCAGCGGGCCCGGGTCGATGGCGCAGGCGTACCGGTAACCGGCCTTCCGCACGGCCTCCACGGCCCGCGCGTCGACCGTCCCGTACGGGTAGCAGAAGCCGTCCGCCTCGGCGCCGGTGAGCGCGGCGATCCGGGCGCGGCTCTCCGTCACCTCGGCGGCGAGCACCGTGTCGTCGGCGCGGGTCAGGTCGACGTGCGTCAGCCCGTGCGAGCCGATCTCCACGCCCTCCCCGGCGGCGCGCCGGATGCCCTCCGCGTCCAGCAGCGGCTTGCGCGGCCCCAGCGGGTCCCAGGCGTTGTCGCCGCCGAGCCGCCCCGGCAGCACGAACAGCGTCGCGTTGCACCGGAACCGCCGCAGCAGCGGCAGGGCGCCGGTGAGGAAGTCGGTGTAACCGTCGTCGAAGGTCAGGCCGACCAGGTCCCCGCCCTCACCGCGGGCGCGCGCGTCCAGCAGCTCCGCCACGGACACGCCCCGCAGCCCGCGCCGGCGCAGCCAGGTCAGCTGGTGCTCCAGCCGGTCGGGCGTGACGGTGACGCGGTACGGGTCGTCGGAGCAGTCGCCCACCGAGTGGTACATCGCCACCCAGGGGACGGGCGCCGGGCGGCGCCCCGCCGGGTGCCGGTCGATGAGCGGGGATTCAACGGGTGCGGCCATGTGTGAGCCTTCGTGTGACGGTACGGACGCAGCGCCGCACGGTGGCGGCGCCCACGCCCAGGGCGGACAGGGCGATCGGGACGAAGACGGCGGTGACGGCGAGGCAGCCGGCCGCGAGCGCCGTCACGGGCGCGTCGAAGCGGCCGGCGGCGAACACCCCGGCGGCGACGGCCAGGACGGAGGCGAGGACGGGCCGGCCCAGGTCGGCGAGGACCCGGCGGACGCCGACGGTGACCCCGGCCGGGGTGCCCGGCGCGTCGTCGGAGGGGGCGGCGCGCAGGCCGGTCAGCAGCAGGACGGCGGTGACGGTGATGCCGGCGGCGTTGGCCGCGGCGATCCCCGCGACCCCCCAGCGGCCCACGGCGAGCGCGCCGGTCAGGGACGTGGCGACGATGCCCACGCCCATCACGCCCAGCGGGTACCAGCGGGCGCGGCCCGCCGAGAAGTAGCAGCGGACCAGCGCGCCCACCAGGGTCTGGCCGAGCAGCCCGAGCGCGTACACCCGCATCACGTCCGCCGTCGCGGCGGTGTCGGACGCGGTGAACGCGCCACGCTGGAAGAGCAGTCCGATCATCTGCGGGGCGCAGGCGACCACCGCGCACATCCCCAGCAGCACCACGCAGGAGGCCAGCAGCAGGTCCCGCTGCACCCGGGCCCGTGCCCGCGCGGTGTCCCCGTCGGCGAGCGCCCGCGCCACCACCGGGAAGGTCACCGTGCACACCATCAGCGACAGCGTCATCGGGATCTGCGCGACCTTCTGCGCGTAGTTGAGGTGCGAGATCGCTCCCGCGGGCAGCGACGACGCCAGGAACCGCTCGACCAGCACCTGCGACTGCCGGCACAGCGCGAACAGCAGCACGGCGGCGATCAGCGCCAGTCGCACCGGCCGCTCCTGGTCCGCCGGACCGTCGACGACGGCGGCCGGCGCGGGCGCACGGGAGGTGAGCTGCCGCCACAGCGACGGCAGTTGCACCGCCACCATCAGACAGCCGCCCACCGCGACCCCGGCCGCCGCCGCCCGCACCCCCCACTCGCCGCCGAAGGCGAACATCGTCGCGATGATCCCGGTGTTGTACGCGACGTAGATCGCGGCCGGTGCGAGGAAGCGGCGGTGCGCCCGCAGCGCGGCGCTGCAGTACCCGGCGAGCCCGAAAGCCAGCAGGCTGAGCGCGGTGAGCCGGGTGCAGTCCACGGCGAGCCGCGGGTCCGGCAGCCCTGGCGCCAGCACGGCCACCAGGTACGGCGCCCCGGCCGCGGCCAGCGCGGCCACCGCGGCGAACGCCAGGCACAGCCGGGGCAGCGTGGCCCGCACCAGCTCGCGTACCGGGTCGCCGGGGACGCCCCGCGCGCGCCGGGCGAGCGCCATGCTGAACGCCGGGATCAGCGCGATCGCCAGCCCGTCCTCGATCAGGAGGGTCGCCGCCATCTCCGGCACGGTCCACGCCACGAGGAACGCGTCGGTGTCACTTCCGGCGCCGAACAGCCGCGCCAGCGACTGGTCCCGGACCAGCCCGAGCAGCGACCCGGCGATGGACAGCGCGGCGGTGACCAGCGCGGCACGGGCGAGGAATCGCCGGGAGGGGTTCGGCTCGCCCTGGCCCTGCGCACCGGGGGAGGGGAGGTCGCCCCGAGGGCGGGGCGCGTCGGCCGTGCGGGCCTTCGCCCGTGACGGGACGCTCTCCGCGCGCGGGCCGGGCGCGGTGCCCGTGGCCTGGGAGGGGGAGGACGTCATCGGGCCACCGCCTCTTCCACCCGGCCGGGAAGCGTGTCCCGGCGGGTCGTGTCCGCGGCGGCCCGTTCCGTCAGCCCCCACCACGCCGTCAGGCCGAGGGCGACGCCGGTCAGGACGGTCGACGGACCGCCGATGTCGCCGTACACGTAGTCGACGAGCTGCCACAGCAGTAGGCCGCAGGCGATCAGCGCGCAGTCGAGGCCGGCCCCGTCCCGCCGGGCCCGTCCGAGCGCGCGCACCGCGCACACCAGCAGCGCCAGCCAGCTCCCCACGAGCGTGCAGAAGCCGAGCAGCCCCTGCTCGCTGAGCACCAGCAGGTACATGCTGTGCGGGGAGAGCAGCGCCTGCTTGTGGTAGGTCTCGCCGGCGCCCTCGATGTCGCTGCCGGAGGACAGCGCGAGCGTGGCGTGCCCGTCGCGGTACTCGGGGAAGTTCTTCAGACCCACCCCGGTCAGCGGCTGTTCGCGCCACATCCCGACGGCGGACGCCCACAGCGTGTACCGGTCGACCACGGACTGGTCGGGCGCGTCGGCGACCTGTGTGATGCTGTCGATCCGCTCCTGCAGCATCGCCGTACCCACCCCGAAGCCGCCCACGAGGATCACTCCCGCCGCCACCACGGCCGCCCCCGCCTTCAGTGCCCGCCGCAGTCCCGCCAGCGTGAGCTGCACCGCGCAGGTCAGGACGGTCGCGATCCAGGCGCCCCGGCTGAAGGACACCGCCAGCGGCACCAGCAGCACCACCGCGCACCCGGCCGCCGCCGCCCGCTGCCACGACGGGGTGCGGCCCAGCGCGAGACCGGTCGCGCAGACCACGCCGAGCGCGACCGCCGTGGCCATGCCCATCACGTCCTGCGCCCCGAAGGTGCCCACCGCGCGGACCGTCTCGCCCTGGTAGGAGGCGCCGGTCCCGGTGACGTACTGGTGCACGCCGACGGCCCCCTGCCACAGCGCGAGACCCACGAACGACCAGGCCAGCACACGGAAGTCGGCCCGCCCGCGCAGCAGCACCAGCACGGCCGCCGGGACCAGTACGAACACCTGCAGATAGCGGGCCATCCCGCCGAGCCCCGCCGCCGGCGAGGCCGCCCCCATGGCGGCGACCGCGAGCCCCGCCACGGGCAGCCCCAGCAGCACCGCCGCGCGCGGCGACAGCGGACGCCGCCGCTCCCGCAGCAGCACGATCACGCAGTACCCCACCACCAGCGCGGACACCGCGTCGGCGGGCTGCGCGCCGTCACCCGCCGCCGGCAGGCCCAGCAGCGCGACCACCGCCACCAGGGGCAGCACCGGCGCGAACCGGGCCGCCCGGCGGGGCAGAGGCAGCGGGGGGACGTGGCTCACCTGACGTCAGCTCCCCGTCGGACGGACCAGCGTGGCCGCCGTGCGCAGCAGGATGCAGACGTCCTGCCACAGCGACCAGTCGTCGATGTAGGCGTTGTCGAAACGGGCGCGGTCCTCGATCGAGGTGTCCCCGCGCAGCCCGTGGATCTGCGCGAGCCCGGTGATGCCGGTCCGCATCCGGTGCCGGGCCGCGTAGCCCGGGTACGTCTCGCTGAACTGGGCGACGAAGAAGGGCCGTTCGGGACGAGGGCCGACCAGGCTCATGTCGCCGCGCAGCACGTTCCACAGCTGGAGCAGCTCGTCCAGCGAGGTGCGGCGCAGCATCCGGCAGAAGCGGCGCATCTCGTGCTCGTTGGCCACGCTCCACCGGGTCGCCGACTCGTGCTCGTCCACCGGCCGGTGCGTGCGGAACTTCAGCAGCGTGAACGGCCTGCCGTCCCGCCCGATGCGCTCCTGACGGAACACCACCCCGGGCCCGTCGGCGAGCCGCAGCGTCACCGCGCACACCAGCAGCAGCGGGCTGACCACCAGCAGCAGCGCCCCCGACACCAGGATGTCGAGCAGCCGCTTGCCCGCGCCGCCGGCCCGCACCGGTGCGAGGTCCAGCCGCCGGCAGGCGAACCCGGCCACCCGCTCCCGCGCCGGGTACGGCGCCACGTCGGCGTCGACCTCCCACACCACGCACCCCGACGCGGCCAACGACCTCAGGAGCGCCGCCTGTTCGGTCCGCACCGACGGTCCGACGGCGAGCACCGCCCGCACCCCGTTCTGGATGACCGCCCGCTCGACCTCCTGGTCGGTCCGCAGCACGGGAACGCCCCCCTCCGCCCCGTCCCCCTGCGTGGCGACGACCCCCACCGGCCGCACCCCGCCCCGCGGATGGCGCAGCACGGCGGCGGCCACGCGCTGCGCGGTCGCCGCCGGACCGACGACGAGGGCCGCCCGCGGGTGGCGCAGCAGCGCGGCGCGCCGCCGCCCGTGCACCAGCGCGCGCAGCCCGCCGGCCGCCGTCACCTGCACGGCGAACCCGGTCAGCACGGCGGCCACGGACAGCACGTCCCGCGGATGCAGCGCCGCCCACAGCGCGGCGGCGGCCAGCCAGGCCACCGCCACCAGCCCGCACACGGCGGGCAGTTCCTCCAGCACCGCGGGCACCGGCGCCCGCCCGCCGCGCGGACGCAGCAGCAGCGACGCCCCGGCCAGCAGGGCGAGGAACGACGAGGAGTGCCCGGCGGCCGCCCACCAGGCGAGCAGGGCCGCCGCACCGTCGGCGAGGAGCAGCGGGACGGGGGAGGCGGGACGGTCGGGCGGCCGGGCGGCGGGCAGCCGGGAAGCGGTGCCGGAGCCGCGCGGGGGCATGACGGACACGGGGGAGGATCCGTGCTCCCGCGGTGCGACACCGGGGGAGGTCACGGTACGTTCGGCGGTCACGAGTGGATGGACTCCCTGTGCTCTGAGTGCTCGACGCGCTGTGTCGTCCGGTCGGCCTCGGCGCCGCCGGCGGCCGGCCGGAGCGCGTGCGCCCCGGAACCGGCCGGCCGGGTGCCGAGCAGATCGCGGTAGACGCCGGCGACCGCCCTCGCGGTGTGCCGCACGTCGTGGAGGGACAGCACATGGCGGCGGGCCCGGTCGCCGAGGGAGGCGCGCAGCGGCGGGTCGAGCAGCAGCGCGGTCACGGTCCGGGCCAGCGCCCGCGGGTCCTCCGGCGGCACCAGGCACGGGCCGGCCAGCGACGGCGGCAGGCTCTCGCGGGCCCCGTCGACGTCCGTGACCACCACGGGCCGCTCACAGGCCATCGCCTCCAGCGGGGCCAGCGCCATCCCCTCCCAGCGGGACGGCAGCACGACGAGATCGGCGGCCTGGTACCAGGGCGCCGCGTCCGCCACGGCCCCCGCGAACACCACGGAGCGCGGCGCGCCGGCCCGCAGCCGTCCCTCGTCGGGACCGTCGCCGACCAGCACGAGCCGCGCCCCGGGCACCCGTTGCCGTACGGCGTCCCAGGCGCGCAGCAGGACGTCCTGCCCCTTCTGCCGGCACAGCCGCCCCACGCACACGACGAGCGGCGCGTCCGCGTCCATGCCGTGCCGGGCGGCCAGTCGCGCCCTGACCCGGCCCGTGTCGTCGGCGGGCCGGAAGCGCTCGGGGTCGATGCCGTTGGGCACGACGGTCCACCGGCCGCGGATCCCGGCGTCCACCCCGGTGTCCCGCTCCGCCTCGCTCACGCAGATCACCCGGGAGGCCCAGCGCGCCGCCCACCGCTCCCAGCGCAGGGCGAGCGCGGCCGTGCTCCCGCCGACCGCCTCGAAGGACCAGGCGTGCGGCTGGAACACGGTCGGGATGCGGCCGCGCACGGCGAGCCGCCCGGCCAGCCCCGCCTTCGCGCTGTGCGCGTGCACCAGGTCGGGCCGCAGATGCCCGAGGGTGTCGGCGAGTTGCCGTACCTCCCGCACCAGCGAGGGTCCCGGCGAGCGGGTCGCCTCCCAGGTGCGGACGTGCGCGCCGAGGGAGCGCAGCCCGGCGGCGAGTGGGCTGTCCGGGCAGACGGCGGCGACGTCCATGCCGTCCGCCAGCTGCGCCCGCACGAGGTCGGTCACGACCCGGGCGACGCCTCCGTCCACGGGCTGGGTGAGGTGCACGACCCGCGGCCGGCGGCCGGGCGGTGTCAGATCCGTGGACACGGCTTCCTCGCTGACGCAGGTGGTCGGAAGGTGGGGCGGCGGGGTCACGGCCGGGCGTCGACGGCGGCGAAGAGCACGCCGGCCCAGGCGGCGTCCCGCTGGGCGGTGAGGCGGAAGGACGCCTGGTCGCCGGCGCGCGTGAGGAGACCGCCGAGGTCGAACACGTCGGAGTCGTAGCCGAGGGTGTTGGCGTACGCGGGCACGCGCGAGGAGGGCGCGCTCGCCGGGTTGGAGATGGTGGAGTTCAGCACGTCGTCGGCCGGGTTGGCGCCGTTGCCGAGCGCGGTGGCGGTGTCGCCCGCGGCCAGGACGAGGGAGTCGCCGGTGGTGCCGCGGTCGCCGTTGTAGGCCACCATGCCCACCCGGCCCCCGGCGGCGGCCGGGTACGGCAGGTTCCGCAGCGCGAAGGTCGCGCCGGAGTCGCCGCTCAGCGGGGCGAAGCCGTCCCACACGGACAGGTGCCGCAGCGGCTCGGCGGCGTTCTCGTACGCCACCACCAGCGTCCAGCCGCCCCAGGCGCCGGCCGTCGAGCGTCCGCCGGCCACGTTGATCTGTGCGACCGTGTAGAGCCCCGACCCGCTGTCCCGCACCAGCCGCGTCACGTCGGCGGAGGCCTGGAAGGCGTCCGTGCCGCCCGCCACGCGGTGCCCGACGACGGTGTCGGCGAGCAGCTCCTTGTAGTTGCCGCCGGGTTCGGCGATCAGCACGCGCTCGTTGTCCTCGGCCGGCTTCTGCTCGCCCACGAGCAGGTTGCCGCCCCAGTACAGCCGCGCGTAGGTCACCCGCGACCCCTTGGGCAGCCGCACCTCTCCCTGCGAGGAGTTGTACGTGTTGGGGTCGTCGTCGACGTCGATGTAATGCATGTCGAAGTCGCCGTTCACCCCCGGCCGCGTGCCGTTCTGCACCGAGCGGCAGGAGGACGCCGAGGCCCGGCAGGTGGCGGAGGAGTTGGCCGCGCGCACGATGTTGCCGTGCTGAAGGGCCCGGTAGCGCTCGCCGAAGGGAAGTACCTCCGCCTCCGGGGCCGGCGCGGAGGGCGCGGCGGTCGCGGCGACGGCGGTGGGGCCGCAGGGCGCCCAGAGCGCGGTCAGGGCGAGGACGCCCACCGTGGCACGGCGAAGCAGCTGACCCAGGGTTTGGCGCATGACCGTTCGGAGCCTTTCGCAAAAGGATGGCGGCGGCAGGGCAGCGGGGACGAGTGCGATGCGGCCGCCCGAGGAAGGTGCGTCGGAGCACCGCAACTCTAGTCACGAAACGGACAAACACGGTGAAATTCGCCTAAGGGTGGCAAGTGTGTTGGAATCGTGAAGCCGGGTTTGCCGCGCCCGTGCCCCCGCACCCCGGCTCACCTGCCGGAACGCGCAGCAGGGTGACGGCGGCCCGGACCGAAAGGCGTACGCCCGGTTGCGGGGCGTCGCGGGCGCTTCGACGGTGGGTCCAAGATCCGAAGCCCCGCGAAAGGACTCTCCATGCGCGCTCTGCCGGCCCGGCGCATCGCACTCGGCGCCCTGTGCGCCGCCCTCCTGGTCACCACCACAGGCCCGGCCGCCCTCGCGGCCGGCTCCCACCCCGGACAGGACCCGGCGGCATCGCTCGTCGCACGGCTGCCGCAGACCGGAACGACCCGGACCGACCTGACCCCGGTCACCGACCTGGTCCACGCGGTCCTGACCGCTCCCGCCGCCCAACTCCCCCTGGCGGAGGTCCAGCGGCTCGCGGAGGCGGCACGGGAGGCGGTCACCGGGGCGGCGGCCGACGACCCGTCGTCCGCCGACACCTCCGTGGCTCCCGCCGCGCCGGCCCTCCCCGGCGCCACGACCCCGGCCACGGGCGTCCTGCTGCCCACGGCCGAGGAGGCCGACGGCACCACGGCGGAGGACCTGAGCGAGGTACGGGAGGCCCTGGACGCACTCCTGGACCTGCTGCTGCCGCAGTCGGACACGGCCGACGCGGGCAGCGCGTCGACCGGGACCGCCGAGTCCACCGGTACGGCGACGACGGAGACGGGCGACGCGAGCGCTGCCACGAGCACCACGGACACCACGGAGTCGGCGGACGGCGTCACGGCCGACGAGTCGGTCGACGCGGCGCTGACGTCGGCCGACGCGCTGCTGGCGCGGGTGGACGAGCTCCTCGCCGCGCTGGCCGGCACCGACGAGCCGACCGTCACGACACTGCCCGCTCCCGCGGCCCCGGCGGCCTCCACGGGGACGGCGACCCCCGCCGAACCCGCCGCGGCACCGGGCCTGCTGCCCGCGCTCACCTCACTCCTGACACCGAATTCCTGACATACGACCGGAGCGTCGGACACTCCATCAGTTCATAGAATTCGTATGAGGACTCGGCAATCTTCGATTTCCCGGTTTCCGCTCCGGCCGGGAATCGTTGTGCACGGCGACAGAACCACTCCGGCGACTCGCGTTGCCGAAGAAAGGAACACGATGAAGTCCCTGAAGGCTGCCGCCGTCCTTGCCGGGTCCCTGATCGCCGCCGGTGTCGCCGCGCCCGCGTACGCCGACTCCACCGACCTGGCGTCCACCGGCCTCGACACGGGCCTGCGCACCGCGGTTCCCTTCGAGCTGATGCCGCTGCAGGACTCGAAGACGCTCGAGACCGACCAGGAATCGGTGATGGGCACGGCGAAGGAGGCGGCCGGCCTCGTGGACGAGATCAAGCCGGTCCGCGGCGACGTGGGACTGCGCGCCTGACGCCACGCAGGAGAAAGCGGCCCCCGGTGCTGAGCACCGGGGGCCGCTTTCTTTCCCGCGCATCCGTGGCCGACGTTCCGCACGCGTACGCCGGAACGGGAACGCGCAGGAGCCCCGGGGCTCGCGGCCTCCGGGGCTCCTGGGTGCTACGGCGGGCGTCCGTGGAATCGTGGACCGCCGCGACGTTACTTGTTGACGCAGTAGTTGCCGAAGGCGGGGTTCAGGGCGCCGATCACGTTCACGGTGTTCCCGCAGACGTTCACGGGGATGTGGATCGGAGCCTGAATCACGTTGCCCGACACGACACCGGGCGAGTGGACCGCCGCACCCTCGGCGCCCGAGTGGGCCGAGGCCAGACCGGCACTGCCCAGAACAACGGCACCGGTGCCGAGAGCGATTGCGCCGACCTTCGCGATGTGAGACATCACGTTCTCCTTACTGACTGGTTAAGCGCGGCAGCACGACTAGCGCCGCACGTCCCGCTCAACGCGGGACGGCGACCTGGGTCACGGGGAATGTCCAGAGATCACTCTTTGATGAGTGTTTGTTCCTGATAGCGAGTCGGACGCACCGAGCCGTTCGCCCGTCTGATGTCATCGAGCACCTCTCTGACCTGCATGTTTGCGGAAAAAGTGCGCATCTGGGCGTTTCGGCTATCAAAAGTCGCAAACGTCGCTTACGTTAACAGCGTTCGGTGACCAGTCCGCTACGGACTGTGTCCGCTCGAGAAACGGAGAGGTAATGCGCAAGTTCCAGAAGGCCGCGGTCGTCGTGGCCATGCTCGGCACCGTCGGGTTCGCCGGTTCCGGCGTCAGCTACGCCGGTGAGGGCCCGGAGTTCGAGTTCAACAACGAGCAGACGACGGCCTGCCCCCAGGACAACTCGCAGCTGGGTCTGGTCGCTGTCGACGACGTCAACGCCGGCGTCGGCGCCCTCCTCGGCCTCGGCATCGCGAAGAACAACGAGACCAACTCGATCGCGTGTGCCTCCAGCGTGGCTCTGGGCGGTCGCTGACCACCGTCGGGTGGCTGAGGGCAGGTCCCGAGTCCCGCTCCGTCATGGATCGAGACCCGGGCCTGCCCGGCCCGGCCGTTGTTTCGGGACCGTCGAAGAAAAGGTACATGGTGAAGTCGAAGAAGATCGCGACGGCGGTGACGGGTGTTCTGGGCGGCCTCGCTCTGCTCGCATTCGGCGCGGTGCAGGCCGTGGGTGCTGAGAACCCGGGGAAGTGCGCGGAGGACGAGAACGGAAAAGTTCGTTGCGTCCAGGTGGATGAATACCGCGTCACGGAGACGGAGAGCGGCGTCCGTGTCGACAACAGGACGGCACAGACCTGCTCCGGCACGGGTGAGCTCACCTGCGCCAGCAACCTCGTCGTGGGCTGAACGCCCGACCGGAACGCCGTGCCGGTGAAGCCGCGGTCGGTTCACGGATTCGGCGGTCGGATTTTCTGAGCGGGCGACAGTGCCATAAAGCGAGTTTTTCTTTACAAGACGCCATTCGGTGTTTCGCTATCAATTTCCGCAAGGGTCGTTCTAGTTTGGCGGCCGTCACTGGCCGGTCCATCCGGGCCGCGCCATCGAAGAATGGAGAGGTAATGCGCAAGTTCCAGAAGGCTGCGGTCGTTGTGGCCATGCTCGGCAGCGTCGGCTTCCTCGGTGCGGGCGTCAGCTACGCCGGCGACCACCCGGACGTGGAGCTGAACAACAAGCAGGCGACCGCTTGCCCCCAGGACAACTCGGCCAAGGGCCTCATCGTGATCGATGACATCAACCTGGCCGTCGGCATCCTGGGTCTGGGCGTCGCCGAGAACAGCGAGACGAACTCCATCGAGTGCGCCAGCAGCTTCGCCGTCGGCGGCGAGTGATCACTGCAAGGTGATCCGGGCAGGCTCCGGGGTCCTGTCGCCCACCGGGCGACACGGACTCCGGAGCCTGCCCGATTCGTTGCTTGGACCGGATATTCAAGGTCGAGCCAGGAATTCGAGTTGTCGACAAGCGGTGTCGCCGTCGGTCGGGGCGGCGCCGAGTTGAGGAACAGGCAGATGTTCAGTTCGAAGAAGATGTCAGTGGTGGCCGCGGCTCTCGGAGGGGTCGTCCTCCTCGGCCTCGGAGGCGGCCAGGCCGTCGCCGCCGAAAGCCCGGCCACATGCTCCGACGACGGCCAGGGCACCGTCCTGTGCAGGGACACCGGTGAGCGCGAGTTCACCAGCAAGACCTACGGGAAGGTCCGGATGGTCAACGACGTGCGGCAGAGCTGCTCCGGTGAGCGCGCCGACGTCTCCTGCGGGACCAGCCTCACCGTCGACGGGCAGAAGCTCTGACGTTCGTCGCCAGGTGCCAGGAAGGGCCGGGACCCTACGGGGGGTCCCGGCCCTTCCTGGTGCGTTGAGCGCTCGGAGCGTCCGGCGGTCACATCTGCGCGAGACTGTGCTCGGGGCAGGGCGCCTCGACGTCGGTGCAGTACGGCAGTCCCTCGACGGAACGGTCCGTGCAGAAGCGGGCGATCAGGTCCGCCGACTCCTCCCTGCGCTCCACCGTGACCAAGTGGTCTGCCTCCTTCACGGTGGTGAAGAGCGCCCCCGGCATCGTCGCCGCGAACTCCCGCCCCATGTCCGGGGTGCACAGGGTGTCGTACTCCCCGGTGAACACCAGCGTCGGCACCCGCGGTACCGGCAGCGGCTCGTAGCACCCGTGCGTCACCAGCCGGATGTTGTGCTCCACGGCCTTCCTGATCTCGTCCTGCGTCTGGTTCACGAACTGCCGCTGGAGCAGCCGCGCCACAGCCGCGTGCCGGCGGACCTTCCCGGCCTCGGGGTTCGACATGAACAGCCGCACCAGCCCTTCCGCGGCCCCCTCGATGTCACCCCGCTCCAGCGTCTGCGTCAGCCGCGGCACGGCCTCGCTGTAGAGCTCGGGCAGCCGGTTCGCCGCGGCACCGAAAACGATGCGCCGGACCGACTCCGGATTGCGCTGCGCGAACCGTAGCCCCACGACCTCCCCGAAGCAGCCGCCGAAGAGATTCACCGAGGGCACGCCGATCTCCGTCAGCATGTGCTGCACGGCGTCCCCGAGGAAGTCGATGTCGTAGGAGGCCGGCAGGAAGTCCGAATCGCCGTAGCCGGGAAGGTCCACCGTGATCAGCGTGCACAGCGGCGCCAGCCACCTTTCGTGACTCTGCCAGGAGTACCGGTCCTGCGACGAGCCGCCCAGCAGCAGCAACGGCTCCGTCTGCGGCGCGCCCTGCCGGACGATCCGGCAGGTGTACCGGAACCCCCCGAACACCAGCTCGCGCTCCTCCGCCTGCTCGGGCACTGAGGGGGCGGGCCGGGAACTCTCCGCACGGGGTGGGGCCTGGGCGGCGATGACGGCAGTGCGCATGAGCGGCTCCGGGGAAGGCGGCGCGGGACGGTGGTGAACCGCTCCATCCTTACCAGTGAACTCACCATTCAGGCGTAACCACCCAATTGTGGGCGATCCTGGCTAAAAGGTCAGCTGGGTGCGCGTGTTCGCCCGCCGGAGCAGGGTGACGGGTGCCCGCGTGGGGGAGCGCATCCGCGCGCGAGCGCCCCCCCGGCGGCGCCTAACGGACGACCACGTAGTCCCCGGCCGACGCCTTCGCGCCGGAGGTGGTGTTGCCGTAGTACACCCAGCGCCAGGTGCCGGACCTGGTGGCCTTCACCGTGGTCCTGAGCACGCCGGTCTTGTTGGACTTCACCTTCCTGACCGTGGTGTAGGCCTTGGCGCCCGCCGCCTTGAACTGGAGGCTCACGGTGCGGCCCGCGTATGCCTGGTACGTGTGCGTGTCCCAGTTGGCCCGGGTGACCTTCCCGGTCACGGTGAGCGTCCTGCCCTTGCGGACCGGTTCCGGCGAGGCGTTGACGGTGACACGGGTGGCCCGCTTGACCTGGAGCGGGACCTTCACGTCGTCGATGTCGTGCTTGTCGCCGGCGAGCCAGACGCGCCCGGCGGTCTTCCACGCGCCGGCGTCCTCGTTGCCGAAGTCGTAGTGGCGCGGGTCGATGTACAGCCACTCCTCGTAGTCGCAGATCCCCTTGGCCCGGTTCACCACCTTGCAGTCGGAGTTCTCGATCGTGTTCCACAGCTGGTCGCCGGACTCCAGGCTGCCGCGGTAGGGGAACACGACCACCCCCGGGTCGTGCTTGAGCTTGGTCGTCATCCGGTAGGTCGCGTGCACCACGACCTCCTCCTTGACCCCGATCACGATCGGCTTCCCGCCGTTCACCTTGACGTTGCTGAAGGAGACCCCTCCCTCGGCCGCGCCCGCCGGCACCGCGGAGACCGCCGTGAACGCGATCGCGGCCCCGCCGGCCACCAACGCGCTCCCCATGGCCCTTCTCGTCCTCAAGTGCCCCTCCCTTTCCCCTGTGGGCCGCTGATGTTCAGCGGCTGACCAGGGGACACGTGAGCGCGGTGGGAGGTTGCGGGCGCTGCGGCAACGATTCGATCACCGGGCACGCTTTCGACAGGGCCGCAGGCGGACTACTCGCTCAGGCCCACGAGGCACCAGCCGCGCCGGGCCGCCTCGGTCAGGACGTGTCCCCACTGCGTCAGCAGGTCCACGAACGCGTCGACGTCAGGGACCCATCCGTCGGGGGCGGCGGCATTCTCGGCGAACGGCTCCCGCATCCGGTCGAGGTGCGGGTGTGCGCGGTCGGTGTTTCTGGCGGCTCAGCTCGACCAGTGACCGCGCCCTCCGGCCGCCCGTCGGGGCCGTGGCCGTCGCCACCACGAAACGCCCTGGAGGGGAGATCCCCTCTGGGGCGTTCTGGCTGGTGGCGGGTTGCGCCCCCGGCAGGACTCGAACCTGCGGCCAAGCGCTTAGAAGGCGCCTGCTCTATCCACTGAGCTACGGGGGCCGGGTGTGGTGGCCTGTCGTCGGGGTGCCCTGGTGGGGGCCTGTCCGTGACGTTTGCCGGAGACAAGGATAGGGCTCCCGCATCCTTGTCCCTGTCGCCTCGCCTCCGTGGCTCGATGTGGAGGTTCGGTGAAGCGGTCCTGATAATCGCAGGCAGGTACGAATCGTGCACTCGTTTTGGCCTCTGGCGCATCGGGTGTTGTGCACTCGTTATGCCTCGGCTGTGCACGCGTCGCAGACGCCCCTTCCATCCGCTTGTGTCCTGTCGGCGCGCAGACGTGCTCATATGCTTCAGAATTACCCTGAAATTGGGCATTCTTCGCATGTGGTGACCTTGGACGTACGGCCTCAGCTGCTCGACGCACTCTCCGCCCTGCGCGACCGTGTCGCCGCCGCACGCTTCCCGCTGCCCCTCGCCGGGGCCGCCCGCGCGCGTGCCAACCGCGACGAACTGCTCGCCCAGCTGGACGACTACCTGGTGCCGCGGCTGAGAGACCCCGGCGCGCCGCTGCTGGCCGTCGTCGGGGGATCCACCGGAGCGGGGAAGTCCACGCTGGTGAACTCGCTCGTAGGCCGGCGCGTCAGCGAGGCGGGGGTGCTGCGGCCGACGACACGGACGCCGGTGCTCGTCTGCCATTCGGAGGACCACCACTGGTTCAGCGGCATGCGCGTACTGCCCGACCTCACCCGCGTCTGGGTGCCCCACCACCAGGATCCCGCCGACGACCTCCTGCTGCCCGGCGAGGACCCCGCGCGCGTCCTGCGCGTCGAGACCGCCGACACCCTGCCGCCCGGCCTCGCCCTCCTCGACGCGCCCGACATCGACTCCCTGGTCTCCGACAACCGGGTCCTCGCCGCCGAGCTGATCAACGCCGCCGACATCTGGATCATGGTCACCACCGCCGCCCGCTACGCCGACGCCGTCCCCTGGCACATGCTGCGCACCGCCAAGGAGTACGACGTCAGCCTGGTCACGGTGCTCGACCGGGTGCCGCACCAGGTGGTCTCCGAGGTGTCACGCCAGTACGGCGCCCTCCTCACCAAGGCCGGGCTCGGCGACGTGCCCCGGTTCACCGTGCCCGAGCTGCCCGAGTCCGCCTGGGGCGGCGGGCTGCTGCCCGGCACCGCCGTCGCCGCGCTGCGCACCTGGCTCGTCCACCAGACGCTCGACCCGGCCGCCCGCCAGCACGTCATGGCCCGCACCGCGTACGGCATCCTCGACTCGCTCAACTCCCGGCTCCCCGAGCTGGCCGGCGCCGCCGCCGCCCAGTACGCCGCCGCGCTGCGCCTCACCTCCGCCGTGGAGACCGCGTACGACAGCGAGCACTCGCGGGTGCGGGGGCGGCTGCAGGCCGGGGCCGTGCTCGCCGGGGACGCCCTCAAGCGGTGGCGCGCCTTCCCCCTCGACTGCACCCCCGGCGAGCTGCTCGACACGCTCGTGGAGAGCCTCAGCGCGCTCCTGCTGTGCGCCGTCGCCGCCGCCGACGAACGCGTCGACGAGACCTGGCGGCGCGAGCCCGCCGCCGAGGCGCCCGAGCTCACCGCCCGCGACAGCGCCTCCGAGAGCGTCGAGCACCGCATCGGCCTCGCCGTACGGCGCTGGCGGCGCGAGCTGGAGGAACTCGCCGAGGAGGAGGTGCGCGAACTGGAACGCGGCGTCGCGCCCGAGCCCGAGACGGTCACCGCCCTCGTCGCCACGGTCCTGCTCGGCGGCCGCCGCGCCCGGACCGCCGGGGAGACCCTCGCCGAGCGGATCGGCGCCCACGGCGCGCTGCGCCTGCGCGACCGCGGCGGACGGCTCCTCGTCGCCCACGTGGACCGGATCATGCACGCCGAACGCGAACGCCGGCTCGCCCCGATCGACACGCTCGAGGTGCACGCGGAACCCCAGCCGGAACTCATCGCCGCGTTGTCCGTACTGCAGAAGGAGAGGTGACCGGTGACCGCCGTCACTGACCAGGACCACACCGAGCACCCCGAGCACCCCGAGCACCCCGAGCACCCCGAGCACCCCGAGCACCCCGAGCACTCCGAGCCCGGCGAACCTGCCGAGCGCCCCGAGCGCCCCGCCCGCGCGGACGGTGCCCGCGCGGACGGGGCCGGCGCCTGGGACGACGGGCTGATCGCCCGCCGGGTGAACGGCACCGCCGCCGGGAGTTCGTCGGAGGAACAGCCCGCCGTCGTGGAACCCCGCGCCTCCACACCGCAGAAGGTGGTCCCCCTGTCGTACGACCCGCAGCTCGCCTCCCGTCTCGACGCGCTGCGCGAGCTGGTGGGGCTGAGCCGCGCACGCCTCGACAACCGCACCCTCTCCCAGGCGGGACGCGTGCTCGACGAGGCCGCCGCGCGACGCCGGCTCTCCGGGCAGCACACCGTCGTCGCCATCGCGGGCGCCACCGGCAGCGGCAAGTCGCAGCTGTTCAACACGCTGGCCGGGGTGCCGATCTCGGAGACCGGCGTACGGCGCCCCACCACCGCCGCCCCCATCGCGTGCAGCTGGAGCGACGGCGCGGCGAGCCTCATCGAACGCCTCGGCATCCCGCCCCGGCTGCGCCGCCGCCCCCTCCAGGCCATGACCGACGCCGACGAACGGCTGCGCGGGCTCGTCCTCGTCGACCTGCCCGACCACGACTCGGCGGCCGTGGAGCACCGCGAGCAGGTCGACCGGGTGCTGGGGCTGGTCGACGCGGTGATCTGGGTCGTCGACCCGGAGAAGTACGCCGACGCCATGCTGCACGAGCGCTACCTGCGGCCCATGGCGGCACACGCCGAGGTCATGTTCGTCGTCCTCAACCAGGTCGACCGGCTGCCCGGCGACGCAGCCGAACAGGTCCTCGACGACCTGCGGCGGCTCCTGGACGAGGACGGCATCGTCCTGGGGGAGTACGGCGAGCCCGGCACGACCGTGCTCGCCCTGTCGGCACTCACCGGGGACGGCGTGGGCGACCTGCGCGAGGCGCTCGCCCGGTTCGTGGCCGAGCGCGGGGCGCCCGCCCGCCGGATCTCCGCCGACGTCGACATCACCGCCGCCCGCCTGTGGCCCGCGTACGCGACGCGCCGGCGCACCGGGCTGAGCGAGGAGGCACGGGAGGAGTTCTCCGACCGGCTCGCGGACGCCGTGGGCGCCACCGCGGCGGGCGAGGCGGCCGAACGCGCCTGGCTGCGCAACGCCAACCGCGCCTGCGGGACCCCCTGGCTGCGGCTGTGGCGCTGGTGCCAGGCGCGGCGCGAGCCGACCACCGGCAGGGTTCCCCTGGGCGGCCGGCCCGACGAGGAGGTCACCGCGCGGCAGCGCGTGGAACAGGCGGTCCGCACGGTCGCCGACCGTGCCTCCACCGGACTGCCCACGCCCTGGGCGCAGGCGGTGCGCGAGGCGGCGGTGCGCGGGTCGCAGGGACTGCCCGAGGCACTCGACGAACTGGCCGTGCGGGCCGGGCTGCCGCCGGGGCGGCCGCCGCGGCCCGGATGGTGGCCGGTCGCCGTGCTCGCGCAGGCGTCCATGACGATCCTGCAGTTCGTGGGCGGGCTGTGGCTGCTCGGGCAGATCATCGGCGTCATGGCGCCGAACCTGGGCGTGCCGGTGCTGCTGATGGTCATCGGGATCGTGGGCGGGCCGCTCGTCGAGTGGAGCTGCCGGATGGCCGCGCGGGGGCCGGCCCGGCGGTACGGGCTGGAGGCGGAGAGACGGCTGCGTGAGGCGGCGGCCGGGTGCGGGCGCGCCCGCGTGCTCGATCCGGTGGCGGCGGAGCTGCTGCGGTACCGGGAAGTGCGTGAGCAGTACGGGCGTGTGGCCGGGGTGGGGGCGGGGAGCGGGGGGCGTTGAGGCGGTCGCGTTTTCGCGGTGTGGCCGTCGCGCCGTAACGCCACTCGTCCGGATGGCGGGGTTTTCCACAGGGTGGGGGCGGTCCACAGGGCTCGGCGGGGTCCGGCCCGGCGGAGGCAGTCTGACTGCGCGGTGACCACGGAGCGCGAGGTGCTCCGGAATCACCGCGCCAGACGGCAGCCGTACGGGACGGACCCGTACGCGTATCCGCCCGGCGCCGGTGAGGGAGCCGGCGGGTCCGGGCCAGGGAGGGAAACGCGATGAACGAGACGATGGTGTGCGTGGTGGGCAACGTGGCGACGCGGCCCGTGTACCGGGAGACGGTCTCCGGGCCCTCGGCGCGGTTCCGTATCGCGGTCACCGCGCGCTACTGGGACCGGGAGAAGAACAGCTGGGCCGACGGACACACCAACTTCTTCACGGTGTGGGCCAACCGGCAGCTCGCCACCAACACGGCGGCGTCCCTGTCGGTGGGTGAACCGGTGATCGTGCAGGGCCGCTTGAAAGTGCGTACGGAGACGCGGGAGGGTCAGCCGGACTGGATGTCGGCGGACATCGACGCGGTGACCGTCGGGCACGACCTCGCCCGCGGCACGACCGCCTTCCGCCGCACCCCGCGCCCGGAGTTGACGCCGCCGTCGGACCGCGCGGAACCCGCCTGGGAGACGGACCCGGCACCGTCACCGCCGGCCGACGGGACGGCGGCGGACGGGGCCCCGGATGCCGGCAGCGGTGAGGCGGCGGGTGAACTCCGGCCGGAAGCAGCCATGGTGACGTGAAATCAGCGGTGACGTGCTTCGTCACGGCAGCTGTCCGAACCGAGGCTTATCGACGGATCGATGCTGAACCGTCCTGCGGGGATTTGTCGATAAGCCCTGTTCAGCGGCGTCCCGGCGATAACGATTCCGATTCGGATCATCGCTCCGACGCGATCACCGGCAAGCGCTGTCCGACGGCTCCTTAGGATGCCGGGCATGGCTCCGGGGGGTCCTTGGGGCCGGAGATTCTGCTGGTGGGACCGTCCCCCCACGTCACGGGTCCTGCTCGGAAGGGAATTCGGTGTCTGTTTCGTTCTCCGCGCGGCGCCTGCGCGGACGTGGGTCGGCCCGCCTCACGGCGGGGACGCTGGTGACGGGGATCGTCGCCGCCACCGTGCTCGCCGGTGCCGGACCGGCCTCCGCGGGCGACCCCGGGACGATGCCGCGGCACAACGGAGCAGCCGCGACGATCGACGGGCTCAAGACGTACGGCACGGCCGTCATCCACGGGGCCGCCGGTGACACGCAGGTGTCGGCGGGGCTGTTCGAGATGTCCGTCGAGGGCGGCGGCATGCTGCACACCTACTGCGTCGACATCCACACCCCCACCCAGCAGGACGCCAAGTACCACGAGACCGCCTGGAGCGGCACCTCGCTCGGCACCAACAAGGACGCCGGCCGGATCCTGTGGATCCTCGAGCACTCCTACCCGCAGGTGAACGACCTGGCGGCGCTCGCGAAGAAGGCGGGCGTCCGGGGCCAGCTCACCGAGCAGGACGCCGCGGCCGGCACCCAGGTGGCGATATGGCGCTACTCCGACGGCGTGGACGTCGACGCCCTCGACCCGCAGGCCGAGCAGCTCGCCGACTACCTGGAGAAGAAGGCGCGGAAGGCGGCGGAGCCGCCGGCGTCGCTGACCCTGGACCCGCCGGTCGTCGCCGGCCGTCCGGGCGAGCGGCTCGGCCCGGTCACCGTCCGCACCGATGCGCGGAGCGTCACGGTCTCCCCGCCCGCGGACGCGGCCACCTCCGGCATACGCGTCGTGGACGCCGAGGGCGAGCCCGTGACCACCGCCGGCAACGGCAGCAAGCTGTACGTCGAGGTCCCGGAGGACGCGGAGACGGGCACCGCCCAGCTGACCGTGCAGGCGGCGACGAGCGTGCCGGTCGGCCGTGCCCTCGTCTCCGAGAGCCGCAGCCAGACGCAGATCCTGGCCGGGTCCAGCGAGTCGACCGTCTCCGCGACGGCGAGCGCCGGCTGGTCCGCGGAGGGCGCGATACCCGCCGTGTCGGCCCGCGAGAACTGCGCCGCGGGCGCGGTGGACGTCACGGTCGCCAACCACGGTGACGCCGCGTTCGCCTTCGAGCTGGCGGGCGCCGAGTACACCGTGGAGGCCGGCAGCTCCCACACGGTGACGGTCCCGCTGAACGAGGACCAGCCGTACGACTTCACCGTCGAGGGGCCGGACGGCTTCCAGCAGCGCTTCACCGGGATGCTCGACTGCCGTACGCGGGCCGCCGAGGTGGGGACGACGACCCAGACCCTCTCGGGTCCGACGCCGACCCCGGTCGCCGCCCCGGACACGGACACCAACCTCGCCGAGACCGGCGCGTCCAGCATCACTCCGTGGATCACCGGCACCGCCATCGCACTGGTCGTCCTCGGCGGTGCGGGCCTGGTCCTCACCCGCCAGCGGCAGGGCGCCTCCGGCGACAACGGCTGACGGAGGACGGACGCGGGGCCGTGCCCCGCGGTGCCTCACGACGGGTGGTCGAGGGCGGCGAGCCAGTCGCCGAGGGCACGGAAATCGGCGTCCTGGAGGCCGCGGGCCGGGTCGACGCGGTGGAGGAGCGCCGGCCCGGGATGGGCGGCGGCGACCCACTGACGGTCGACGGCGCCGATCTCGTCGTCGACCCAGACGAACGGCCGGCCGCCGGCCCACTCGACGAGCGGGCGGGTCTTCCAGTGCAGGCCGCGAAGGCCCGGCCCGTCGGCCTCGGGCAGGTCCAGCACGGGCAGCCTCGGCAGCCCGAGAGGCGGCGCGACGACCTCGTTCGCCTCCTCCATCCACGTGGTGGCCCACACGAGCGAGCAGCCCAGGGCCAGCAGGCGGGCGCCGAGGGTGGGGTCGAGGCGGGCGAGCAGGGGGTTGCCGTGGTCGGCGGGGGCCGTCGGGGGAGGTGGGTGCGGCGACCCGAAGGGGATCAGCGGGCCGTCGACGTCGAGGAAGAGGAGGGGGCGCTCCGCTGCGGCACTCCCGCACATGACCATGGGGTGATCCTGGCACGCATCCGGCCGCCCCTGTGCGCCGACCGGTCGTGGCCGTGATGTGCGTGCGGCTTTCCGTCCATGCGGCACACCGTGGTACACCGTGGCAGAAGGAGCGCGTTGCGGCTACAGCCGTCGTACACCGTCCTACCAGGCGCGACGTGCTCGCAACAGGCCCAGGCGCGCAGCTGCCGTCAGCCCGCCCGCCTCAACCCTTCAGCACGCGATCGAGCGCCGCCCGGCCTGCCGGTCCCCACGCCGGCTTGCCGCCGGGAAGGCCCAGGTCCCCGTTCCTGCCCATCAGCATGAGGAACAGGCTCTTCAACGCGGCCAGCCCACGGGCGCGCCGGATCGTCCCCGCGTCCGCTCGCTCGTACGCGTCGAAGAAGCGGGAGACCGCGCCCGCGGGAAGGATGACCCAGGCGGCCGCGAGATCCCACGCCGGGTCGCCGGCGCAGATGTCGCCGAAGTCGATCACGCCCGAGAGCGTCCCGTCCGAGACGACCACGTTGGCCGGATGGAGGTCGCCGTGCAGCCAGAGCGGCGGTCCCTCCCACTCGGGCGCCGCGACGGCGTCGTCCCAGACGGCGCGGACGTCGTCGGCGAGGTCGTCGGGGACGACGGCGTCGAAGAACCGGTCGAAGCCGTCCGCGCACTCCTTGGGACGGCCACCGCGGTCCCCGCTGACCGGGGCGCCGGCGGGTGCCTCCACATGCAGCGCTCTGAGGAAACCCGCCAGGGCGTCGGCCGCGTGGTCGCCGCGACTGATCGAGGAGCAGTCCAGCGGATCGCCGGGCACCCACGTCATCACGGTCCAGTGCTTGGGGAAGCGCGGGGACGGCTCGCCGGACCGTACCGGGGTGGGCACCGGAAGCGGCAGGCGCGGGGCCAGCACGGGCAGCCACCGCCGCTCGTTGAGCTGGAGCTCCGGAGTGGGGTCCATGCGCTGCATGCGCACGGCCAGCTCGTCCCCGAGACGCCACATCTGGTTGCCCCATCCGCCCGCCACCTCACGGATGTCGAGTCCCGCCAGGTCCGGATGCTGCTCCCGCAACAGGTCGCGGACCAGGTCCGCGGTGATCTCGATCTCGGTGTCGGTCATGCGCACGCACAGTACGGGAGTGACGGGGGAGTTGACCGCCGTGATGGGACGCCCCGCCCGGCTGTGTTCCTCGACCTACTTCGGGAGGGAGAGGTCGTGAGTTACAGGCCGTTTCGCTCGATCAGGGAGCCGTCGGGTCCGAGCGTGTACGCGCGTGGCGGTCCCATGGCTTCCACCGCCCTGCGCAACTGCGCCTCCCGCTCCGCGAGGTCAGGATCGTGCGGGTCCCGCACCTTGAAGCCGTGCAGGCGGATGGTGTCCGCGTCGACGTCGTCCGGCTCGGGGCGGCCCTCCTGGACGAAGCCGCAGAGCGCACGCAGGGCGTCTTCTCCCAGGTCCAAGGGGTGGAACGGCAGGGGGTATGTCTTTTCGTCCTCGTCCGGCCAGGGGATGACGTCGGCCGGGCGGTTTCCGGCCCAGTAGGGCCGTTCGAAGGGGAGCGGTTCGCCGAAGTCCTCGATGATGCCGCTGTCCGGAGACAGGCTCAGGGAACGGATGAGACGTCCGTCCTCCCACACGGCGAAGGCCAGCCAGTCGACGACGCTGTGCATGGCGTGGAGGACGAGCCGTCGGCCGGCACTCGCGGCCACGAGGTGTCCGGGAAGCTGGGACGGGGCATCGATCATCACCCTCTGGTCACCGATGACGTCCACGCCGGGCCAGCTGGCCGCGTACGTCGTCCCCTCCGGGGGGTACACGCCGTCCCAGAGAGTCGACCCCTCGCACTCCTCGAACTGTCGGCCCGGGTGGAGCCGCCGCAGCATGCCGAGGGTCCGGTCAAGATCCGCTGCCCCCACCCGTCGCAGCGCCCCAGGCGCGTCGCCGTCGGCGTACACCAGCAGTCCCGTCTTGGCTCCCACGCCAGCCCCCCATTTGTTGCTCTTGATGGCGGACGCACCGTAGCGCCACGCACTGACAACGAAGGCGACACGTTCCGCCCTGGGCCCACTGGGCCCACTGGGCCCACTGGGCGCCGGAGTCGCTATCCGTGAGCTGAGAGGTCCACGCTTCCCAGCGCATGGCCTTTCCGTTCGTGGTGGCGTAACGGCACCACGAGTGGGCAGCCCACCAGCGGCTTGTCACCGATGGGGGAGGTGTCAGGCAGCCTGGCCGTCGTGGGCCTGACCGGCGCCCCGGTACGCGGAGACGGCCTCCCTCGGACGTTCAATGGGACATCCGAACTGGAAGCAGTACGGCGGCACCACCGCACAGCAACCCCTGCGACACCTCCGGCCGCTGGCTCCGTCCAAGCCCCGTAGCGGCCGGAATGGCCGTTGCCGGCTCCAGTTGCGCTGGAACGGTCGCAAGCCGCTGGTGCCGAGGCGGCTGCCCGTCGGCGACGGCCGGAGCGGGTTCGGATCGAATGCCTTGAAGCTGGTGTCTCAGGTTCTGATCTTGCCGGGGCAGCATGGCGGAGGAAGCCGCGAAAAGTGGCCGCCGGCACCCTGGACCTCAAGTGCGCTGGCATGGCTGGGCTGTTCCCCGAGGAACTGCTCACGGCGACCGATACGGTCCTCGACACCTTCGAGGACCAGCTTGCCGAACAGGGGCGTGGAAGGAGTGACCGCGCTGCTGCACCGGTTCCGCCGCCTGCGTATCCGCTTGGAGATCCGCGACGGCATCCACCACGCGTTCGTCACCCTCGGCGGCGCTGTCATCTGCTGGCAACGACTGCGCACCGCACTCTGTCGAGAGTAAGGGCGGGCGATCGCCCCGGGGGCCCACGCGATGCGTCACAACGCATACGTGGCAGTCGGGCCCGCGCAGCCTCACATCCGGGATCTCAGAACGTCGACCTCACAACCCGGCGCGAAGGGGTCGAATCCGTGCTCGATCAGCCAGCGAACTGCCAGAAGGCTCCGCAACGACCACCACGCGTGGATCACGTCGAGGTCGACGTCGGTGCCGTAGCCGGCGACGACGTCGTTGAGGTGCTCCTCGTTTCCGAGCGTGAAGGTGGCAAGGTCGTACAGGGCATCACCCCGGCCCGCCTCCGACCAATCGATGATGCCGGTGACCTCGTCGCCCTCGACGAAGACGTGCGCGACCTGCAGGTCGCCGTGCGTGAACGCCGGAGTCCACGGCCGGAGCGCGGCCTCGGCGACCTGGCGGTTGCGGATGACCAGGTCGGCGGGCAGGACGTCGTTCGTCACGAGCGACTCGCACTCGGCGTCGAGTTCCGCCGCCAGCGCGACGCTGCTCCGGCCGGCCTGGCCCGGCCGGGGCGGCAGGGGTGCTTCGTGCAGTTCTCGGATGGCGGCGCCCGCTGCGGCCCACGCCGCCGGCGACCCGGTCGACGGCCTGCCGAGGCGCCCAAGCGTCGTCCCCGGGAGTGCGGCGATCGCGAGCACGGGCGGCTTGCGCCACAAGACCTCCGGGGTCGGGACCGGCGCGAGGGACATCATCTCGACTTCGACGTCGATGCGCGCCTGATCGGCGTCCACCTTCAAGAACACATCGCCGACGCGCAGAGTCGCGCGCTCGGAATGGGCGACGACGACTTCGACCTCGTTCATGGGCGACCACTATCCAGGGGGTGATCGCCGTGCACCAGCGGTCCCGTTTTGGATCCCCCAGCAGCAGCCCTCCCCGTGCCGTGTCGCCCTCGTGGCGGGCGGACCATAGCGCCACGCACCGACAGCGCAGGCGGCCGTCCGAGGCTCCCCGAGCCGACCGGCGGTGACCGACAGTGACAGGTGAGCCGCGCGCCGCAACCGTGAACCCGCAGGTCAGGGCGGTCCGGCGGAACGGGTTTCCCCCGAGGGGTGGCGGTCGGGCAAGATGGGGTGTATCTGCCCACTGCCTGATTTCAAGTTGCCGGACGGTTTCTCTTGGCTGAGTACATCTACACCATGCGCAAGGCGCGCAAAGCGCACGGCGACAAGGTGATCCTCGACGACGTCACCCTGAGCTTCCTGCCGGGGGCGAAGATCGGTGTCGTCGGGCCGAACGGCGCCGGTAAGTCGACGGTTCTGAAGATCATGGCGGGTCTGGAGCAGCCGTCGAACGGTGACGCCTTCCTCACTCCCGGTTACACCGTGGGCATCCTGCTCCAGGAGCCCCCGCTGAACGAGGACAAGACCGTCCTGGAGAACGTCCAGGAGGGTGTCGCCGAGGTCAAGGGCAAGCTCGACCGGTTCAACGAGATCGCCGAGCAGATGGCGACCGACTACTCCGACGCGCTGCTCGAAGAGATGGGCAAGCTGCAGGAGGAGCTGGACCACGCCAACGCCTGGGACCTCGACGCCCAGCTCGAGCAGGCCATGGACGCCCTGGGCTGCCCGCCCGGCGACTGGCCGGTCGCCAACCTCTCCGGTGGCGAGAAGCGCCGCGTGGCGCTGTGCAAGCTGCTGCTCGAGGCGCCCGACCTGCTGCTCCTCGACGAGCCCACCAACCACCTCGACGCCGAGTCGGTGAACTGGCTGGAGCAGCACCTCGCCAAGTACGAGGGCACCGTCGTGGCCGTCACCCACGACCGGTACTTCCTGGACAACGTCGCCGGGTGGATCTGCGAGGTCGACCGCGGCCGGCTGCACGGCTACGAGGGCAACTACTCCAAGTACCTCGAGACCAAGGCCGCCCGCCTCAAGGTCGAGGGCCAGAAGGACGCCAAGCGGCAGAAGCGCCTCAAGGACGAGCTCGAGTGGGTGCGCTCCAACGCCAAGGGGCGCCAGGCCAAGTCCAAGGCGCGTCTGGCCCGCTACGAGGAGATGGCCGCCGAGGCCGACAAGATGCGGAAGCTGGACTTCGAGGAGATCCAGATCCCGCCGGGCCCGCGTCTGGGCAACGTCGTGGTCGAGGTCAACAACCTCACCAAGGGCTTCGGCGAGAAGCTCCTCATCGACGACCTCAGCTTCACCCTCCCGCGCAACGGCATCGTCGGCATCATCGGTCCGAACGGCGCCGGCAAGACCACGCTGTTCAAGATGATCCAGGGGATCGAGCAGCCCGACTCCGGCTCCATCAAGGTCGGCGACACCGTCAAGATCTCCTACGTCGACCAGAGCCGCGAGAACATCGACCCGAAGAAGACGCTGTGGGCGGTCGTCTCCGACGAGCTCGACTACATCAACGTCGGACAGGTCGAGATGCCGTCGCGGGCGTACGTCTCCGCGTTCGGCTTCAAGGGCCCGGACCAGCAGAAGCCGGCCGGTGTGCTCTCCGGCGGTGAGCGCAACCGCCTGAACCTCGCGCTCACCCTCAAGCAGGGCGGCAACCTGCTGCTCCTCGACGAGCCGACCAACGACCTCGACGTCGAGACGCTCTCCTCCCTGGAGAACGCGCTGCTGGAGTTCCCCGGCTGCGCCGTGGTCGTCTCCCACGACCGGTGGTTCCTCGACCGCGTGGCCACGCACATCCTGGCCTACGAGGGCGACTCCAAGTGGTTCTGGTTCGAGGGCAACTTCGAGTCGTACGAGAAGAACAAGGTCGAGCGGCTCGGCCCGGACGCGGCCCGTCCGCACCGTGCCACCTACAAGAAGCTGACGCGGGGCTGATCTCTTGCGGCACATCTACCGCTGCCCGCTGCGCTGGGCGGACATGGACGCGTACGGCCACGTCAACAACGTGGTGTTCCTCCGTTACCTGGAGGAGGCCCGTATCGACTTCCTGTTCCGCCCGGAGAAGGACTTCAAGCAGGGGTCCGTGGTGGCGCGCCACGAGATCGACTACAAGCGGCAGCTCGTGCACCGGCACCACCCGGTCGACATCGAGCTGTGGGTCACGGAGATCAGGGCGGCGTCCTTCACCCTCACCTACGAGGTGAAGGACGACGACCTGGTCTACGTCCGCGCGTCGACGGTGATCGTGCCGTTCGACTTCGAGGCGCAGCGTCCCCGGCGGCTCACCGCGGAGGAGCGCGAGTTCCTCCAGGAGTACACGGACGACGCCGTCGCCGGTGACAAGGAGGAGGCCGTCGCCGCATGACGGTCCTCCACCTCGCCGACGAGGGGGAGGCCGCGGATCTCGCGGCCTTCCTGTCCCGGCTGCTGCACTACGACCGCGGCGCCGCCGTCCGCCTCCAGGCGGCCGGCACGGCGCTCGCGGTCTTCGGCCGTCCCCCCTCGTTCGAGGTGCTGGCGATCCGCGCGGTGCGGCTGGCCAAGCCGTACGAGAACGGGCTCGACGTCACCCTGGACGTGACGGTGTCCGCCGGTGAGCTGCTGGAGACGGTGGACGAGTCCGCCGCCACCGCGGCCGTGCCGGCGGCGGTCACCGGGCCGCCGTGGGCCGGGGTGCTCCCGCCGCGCGGCGGCTGGAAGCCCGAGCCCGGCCTTCCCGAGCCCGAGCGGCTGCGCCGGCTCGTCGCCGCCTCGGTCGCGGAGTTCCGCTCCCGCACCGAGCAGTTGGCGCCGGAGCAGCGCACGCGCGCCGAACTCGACCGCGTCGGGCGGGAGATATGGTCCCGCACGGTCGCGGACACCGGCCTGCCGGTGCGCGCCGTGCACGCCGCCCAGTCGCTCCGCTTCCTGCGCGGCGACGACCAGGCCCTGTTCTCGTCCGGGTCGTGGCTGCGGCTGCGGACGCCCTACGGTTCCGTCGCGGTGCGGCGGTCGGGCGTGGGCACCCTGGGACTGAGCGTCCGCTGACCCTCACCGCGCCTGTCCCCGCGTCCCTCGCGGCTGCTGTCGGCCGGGTGGACGGTGATGTAGTCCCGGTTCCGGCATGCGGGCCCAGCGGTGGCGCGGCCGGCTCAGCGTTCGCTGACGGTCGGTGCGCGTGGCTGGGCGTGGCTCGCGGCCGCTGTGGTGCGGGCGGACGGTGACGTGGTCCGGTTCCGGTGCGTGGCCTCGCGTGCCGGCTCGGCGTCCGCTGACCCTCACCGCGCCTGTCCCCGCGTCCCTCGCGGCTGCTGTCGGCCGGGTGGACGGTGATGTAGTCCCGGTTCCGGCATGCGGGCCCAGCGGTGGCGCGGCCGGCTCAGCGTTCGCTGACGGTCGGTGCGCGTGGCTGGGCGTGGCTCGCGGCCGCTGTGGTGCGGGCGGACGGTGACGTGGTCCGGTTCCGGTGCGTGGCCTCGCGTGCCGGCTCAGCGTCCGCTGACGCCCGCCGCGTCTGTCCCCGCGTCCCTGGCTGCCGGTTGTCGTCCGTTTTCGGTTCCGTGTTCGGCGGGACTGCGTGGGTGCCCGCGGGGCCGGGATCGGTGGGCGTCGGCGGTCGGCGTCCGGCTCACCGGTCTTCGCGGCCGCTGTCGTCCGGGCGGACCGCGATGTGGTCCGGTTCCAGTTCCAGGGCCACGCGGTCGCGCATGCCGAGTGCGGTGGTGTACTCGGCCGGGAGCTGGAGACGGCCCGCCCGGTCCAGCATCGCGTACTCGCGGGCGACCACCTTCTCGTCGCCGGTGGCCGCGTCCACCTCGCTGCGGCGCAGCACCTCCGTCGAGGTGCGGCCGTCGCGGATGGCGACCGTGCGGCTGACCTCGTTCGCCACCGCCTGGTCGTGGGTGACGATCACGACGGTCGTGCCGAGCCGCTCGTTGGCCGTGCGGAACGCGGCGAAGATCTGCTCGCCGGTGTGCGAGTCGAGCTCGCCGGTCGGTTCGTCCGCGAGCAGCACCGCCGGGTCGCCCGCGAGGGCCACCGCGATGGCGACCCGCTGCTGCTGGCCGCCGGACATCTCGTCCGGGCGACGGTCACGGCAGTCCGCCACCTCCAGCAGCTCCAGCAGCTCCAGGGCGCGTTCGGCGCGGGCCCGGCGCGCGGAACGGGAGCGTCCGCCGGGGCGGCCGGAGAGCTGCATCGGCAGCGCCACGTTCTGCGCCGACGTCAGATACGGCAGCAGATTGCGGGACGTCTGCTGCCACACGAAGCCGACGACCTCGCGGCGGTAGGCGAGCCGGTCCCGCGCGGACATCGTCAGCAGGTCGCGGCCCGCCACCCGGGCCGCGCCGGCCGTGGGGGTGTCCAGGCCGGCCAGGATGTTCATCAGGGTCGACTTGCCGCTGCCGGACGCCCCCACCAGCGCCATCAGCTCGCCTCCCCGCACCAGCAGGTCGAGCCCCTGGAGCGCCTGGACCTCCACACCGTCCGCGGTGAACACGCGGACCAGACGGTCGCAGGTGATGAGCGCGTCATGGCCGTACGCGGGCCGGTCGCGGCGGGCCGCGACGCGCTCGGTGAGGTCGGCGAGGGTCGGGTCCGAGGTCATCGGGAGCCTCCTGCGGGGAGAGACACGGAGTCGGGCGGGGACGTCATCGCGCGTCACCCGCCCGGAGTTCGCGGACCGCGCCCCTGCGCCCCGACCACCAGGCCTGGGCCGCCGCGACGCCGACGGTCAGGGCGACCACCGCCAGCGCCGGCACCAGCAGGGCCAGCTGGTCGGCGCGCAGCAGGGCGCGGCCCGCGGCGGGGGCGCCGGTGGAGACGGCGACGGTCGTCAGGTCGATGCCCGGCGCCAGCAGCCGGATCGCCGCCCACGCGGTGAGGGCGCCGCCCACCGCGGCGAGCACCGCCTGCGGCAGCGACTCCAGGATCAGCAGCCGCCTGCCCTGGGCGCGGGTGAGGCCCATGGTGCGCAGCCGGGCCAGCAGGGCGGCCCGTTCCGGTGCGGCGCGCAGCAGGGTCAGCAGCAGGGCGAGCGCGGCGTAGGCCGCTCCCGCCGCCACCGCGGCCGCGTAGACGCGCTCGGCGCCGGTCTGCAGGGGCGACTCGACGGTGGCGGCGACCACGTCCGACCGGAGCTGGACCTGCGCGTCGTCGCCGGCGGCCTTCCGCAGCGCCGCCGCGTCCGGGGGGTCGCCGATGACCAGCAGGCCGGTGGGCGGTTCGAGGCCGGCGCGCAGGGCGGAGCCGTCCACGACGAGGAAGTCGTCCGCGCCGAGCGCCGGCGTCCAGGTGCGGACCGCCACCACCCGCGCGGTGAACGAGTCGCCGTCTTCCAGGATCACCGGGAACGGGTCGTCGCCGAACCGCTCCGCCAGGGCGGGGGAGCCCAGCGCGGGCACCGTGTCCTCACCGTCCGCCTTCAGCGTGTCCGCGTCGAAGGCGCCGTCGTCCAGGCGGCTGCTCAGCGCCGCGTACGCGTCCGGTTCGACCCCGGCCAGCGACACCCGCTGGTTCCCGGCGAGCGCGCTGTAGGAGACCTTCACGGGGGTGACGTCGTCGACGCCCGGGGCGCGCCGTACCCGTTCCTCGACACCCTTCGCCGCCTCGGTGAGGTCGAAGACGCGGGCGTCGGCGCCGACGGCGAACACGGCGGCGCGCTCCCGGGCGTCGGTCACCCCGGTCAGGACGGAGCCGCCGAACGCGGCGGTGGTCAGCGCGGTCAGCAGCGCGAGCAGCGGCAGCACGGTGGAACCGCCCGCGCGTCCCGCGCGCGCCAGCGACAGCGGGCCGACGACCCCCCGCATCCGCCGCGCCGGGCGGGCCAGACCGCGCAGCGGCAGCGGGTACAGGCGCACCAGCACCAGGGCGGCGATCACCGCCACCAGCACGGGGGCCAACGACACCAGTTCGTCGCCGGTGGGGTCGCCGTCGGCGGACGTGCCGCGCGTCCGCAGCGTCAGGACCGCGCCCGCCGCCACGGCCAGCAGCGTCACCTCGGCGACCAGGCGCCGCTTCGACGGGCGGGCCCGGACCACGTCCTCGCGGCCGGTGTGCACCCCCACCGCGCGGTGGGCGGCCACGGCGCGCAGCGGCAGCGCGAGGGCGGCGACCAGGGCGACGGCGCCCGCCGCGACCGCGGACTGAGCGGGCCGGCCGGTGCCGACGGCGAGCCGGGCGGCCAGCAGACCGAGAGCGGCGGCGGGCACGGCGACCACGACGGTCTCCGCGAGCAGCCGGCCCGCCAGACCGCGGAGCGAGGCGCCGCGGGCGCGCAGCAGGGTGAGTTCGGCGCGACGTCGCGCGGCGGCGAGTCCGCCCGCCATGCACAGGACCACGGCCGCGACCGTGCCGGTGCCGAAGGCGGCGACCGCGACGAGGGGACCGATGGCCGACCACAGCCCCTTGTAGCCGCCGAGCACGTCGTCGAGGTCGGTGGACACGTCCAGGTTCGGCGAGACGGTCGCGGTGATCCGCTCCAGCAGCGGACCGCCCTCCAAGGAGGCGACGGCCGACGTCAGAGCTTCCAGGTCGCGGCCGTGGAGGGCCGAGAGGTCCGGGGCCAGCGTCCAGTACCGCGCGGGCGCTCCGGGCGTCGCCAGCAGCGCCGGGCCCGCGTCGGGCGCCAGCAGCAGGGCGCCGGCCCAGTACTGGCTGGGCACGGGGCCCTGGGTGATCATGCGGTGCGGCCGGCCCAGCTCGGGCAGCGCCGACCAGTAGGCCCCGTCCGGTTCACGGGGAGCGACGAGGCCGGTGACGCGCACGGCGAGCGGATCGCCCTCCGCCCGGGGGAAGTGGACGACCGACCCCACCCGGATGTTCAGCTTCTTCGCCGTCTCGGTGGTGACGGCGGCTTCCAGGGAGTCGGCTTCCAGGGAGCCGGCGCCGGGACCGGGGTCCTCCGGGGCCTTCGGCAGCCGGCCCTGCGTGAGCCGGGAGTGCTCGGCGACGCCGCCCTGGGCGACGAGGTGGAACACCGGGGCGACGCCGTCCGGCTGGGACAGGTACGGGTCCGGGGCTTTCATGGCCCGGGTGGTGCGCACCCCGGCCGACGACTGGTCCTCGTCCAGCGGCAGCGCGCGTCCCGGCAGCGCGAGCAGCTTCGCGAACGGGCCCTCCACCTGCTCCCGGCGAAACAGGTCCTCCCAGGGCCCGTCGCTGAGATACATGTCGGCGTCCGAGACCTGGATCTGGACGCTGGTACGGGTGGGCCCCGCGGCCTCCAGCGCGCGGCGCATGCCCTCCTCGTCGTACCGGTCCAGCGCGGGCGGCAGCGCGGCGGCGAGGAACGCGGTCACCGCGACCAGCAGCGCGAGCGCCGCCGCGGCGCCCGGCGCGGTCCGCAGCCGGGTGCGCACCCAGGGCACGGTCACCCGTGAGGCGGCCGTCCGCGGCCGTCCCGAGGGCCGTTCGGTCACCTCACTCACCTCCCCGGTCGCGCAGCGAGGACACCGCGTCGACCCTGCGCAGGGCCAGGACGGCCGTGATCACGAGCGGGACGGCCGCCACGGCGGCCAGCAGCGCCGTCACCCGCAGCGGCGGCAGCACGACCAGCACCCCGGGCAGCGGGCGGGTGGCCTCGGCGGTCAGCATGACCAGCGGGATCACCGCGCGGGCCAGCACCGCCCCGAGCAGCACACCCACCGCGAGCGCCGTCCCCACCAGCACCGCGTGCTCGACGAGCACCACCCGGGCCAGCCGGCGCCGGGAGGCGCCGAGGGCGCGGAGCACCCCGAACTCGGCGGACCGCTCCCGCAGCGAGCCGGCCGCGCTCACCGCGAACCCGACCGCCGTCAGGGCCGCCGCGGCGAAGGCAGCCGCCGCGAAGGCGTTGCCGGGGCCGGCGCCGAACGGGTCGTCGCGCAGCCGCTCCGCGATCTCGTCGCGCACCACCACCCTGGACGGGTCGATGTCGGGCCGCTGCCGCAGTGCCGCCGCCGCGACCTGTGAGGACGCGTCCGGTTCGGTGGCGAGCCACCACTCGTTCGGCAGCACGGCCCCGCCCTTGGCGGCCTGGAGCGCGCGGTTGACGGAGGCCAGGTCGAGCAGCAGGGCGCCGCCGTCGTCGTCCGCCCCGTCCGACGGGGTGGTGGGCAGCGCCCGCACCGCGCGGGCGATCCGCACCGGGACGCTGCCGCCGCCGAGCTGCACGCTCAGCCGCTGCCCGATCCGGGCGCCGGTCGACTCCAGGTACCGGTCGGTGGCCACGCCCTCGACCACGGGCACCGGCGGCTGCGGGACGCGCAGGTCGAGCGTGAGGGCCGCCGTGGGCAGCCAGGCCATGTCGGGCGGGAGGGGGGTCGCGGTGAAGTCGACGGTGGCGGGGGCGCCGGCGGCCATCCGCGGCCGGGCGGCCGCGGCGCCGTCGGCGGTGTCCGGGCCGTCACCGACGAGCGACGGCCGCCAGCGGGCCGACAGCGGCAGCGCGCGGTCGCGGCCCGCGGTGTCCGTGGCGGTCAGCGCGGTGAGGGCGAGCCGGCACCGCTCGGGCGGCCCCACCGGCTGCGGCAGATCCAGGCGGAACCCGGTCAGGGTCAGCGGTCCCGCGGGGCCCCCGGCGACGGCATCCAGGTCGACCACGAGGTCGTGCGGCCGTCCGTCCTGGAGCAGCTCGCCGAACGTGAGCGAATACGGGGTGCCGTGGGCGTCCTCCACGGTGGCGGTCACGGTGGCGGCGTCCGTGCCGCGCAGGGACGCGCTCAGCGCCAGCCGCGCTGTGCCCGCCGGTATGCGCACGCCCGCCGTGGCGCCCTTCGGCGCGAGCCCGGACAGCGCCGTGCGCACCGGCACGTCCGCCAGGTCGGGGCGCATCAGCAGGGTGCCCGCAGCGCCCTCGGTGTCCAGCGCCAGCACCGTGGCCTGCCGTCCGGCGGACAGCGACACGGTCGTACGGGACGCGGGGGAGGCCGAGCGGACGCCGGGGACGGCCGCGTAGGCGGCGCCGCGTCCCGGGCCCTCGGTGCCGTTGGACAGCACACGCAGCTGCGCGCCGGCCCGGAAGTCCGCCTGGTCGTCCTGCGAGCGCTCCCACGAGGAGCCCTGGCCGACCGCGAGCATGCCCAGCGCCACGGCGAGCACCAGCAGCAGCACCGGGCCGGCCCCGCGCATCGGGCGGCGGGCGAGCTGCCACCCGGCGAGCGCCCCCGACAGCCCCCGGCTGCGGGAGGCCCGCAGTTCGGCGAGCCGGGCCGGCAGGGGCAGCAGCCGCAGCGTCAGCACCGTGCCGGCGAGCAGCGCCAGCGCCGGCGCGGCCACCAGCAGCGGATCGACGCCGAGGTCCTCGCCGACGGCCCCGGCCGGGCGGCGGCTCAGCTGCCAGTACGCCACCCCGGCCACCGCCAGCAGCCCCAGGTCCCCGCCCGCGCGCACCGCTCCCGGCAGTGGCTTGGCGCGTCCGGGGGCGTACGGGGTGGCGAGCGCGGGGAGGGTGACGGCCAGCGCGCAGCCCAGCGCCACGCCCACCGACACCAGCCACACCGTGCCCTGCGAGGCGACCGACGTGACGGAGGCGTCCAGGTGGAGCCCGATGCGGGCCAGCGCGCCCCGTCCGGCGAGCAGCCGGGTGAGCGGGCCCGCCAGCAGCGGCGCGCACAGTGCCGCGGGCACGGCCAGCAGCAGCGCCTCCAGGGCGGCGAGCCGTGCCACCCGGGGGCGGGAGGCGCCGCGGGCCCGCAGCAGCCGGGTCTCCGCCGCGCGGTCCGCGGTCAGCAGCCGGGCCACCAGCAGCAGGGCGCACCCGGCGAGCAGGGCGAGCTGGAGGACGACGACCAGCAGCGTGGAGCGGGAGACGAACAGGGCCCGCTCGACGCGGTCGAGGGTGGCGGGCAGGTCTCCGGCGACGGTCGCCGAACCGTGCAGGGCGGGCGCGGAGGGCAGCGTGGCCACGCCTTCCTTCATGGCGGTGCGCAGCGCGTCGATCCGGCCGGTGGTCATCCCGGAGAAGTCGGCCGACGCCAGCCAGCCCACAGGCCCCGTGCTCACCCGGCCCCCGGTGAGCACGGCGGGGTCGGTGAGCAGCGGGCCGTAGGTGGTGAAGTGGACGGTGACGATGCCGCGGCCGGCGAGCTCGTCGAGCTGCCAGTAGGGCGCGGAGGTGTCGGCGGGGCGGTAGAGGCCGGTGACGAGCACCCGTGCCGCGGGGCCCTTCAACCGGTTGTCCAGGGTGAACCGGGCGCCCGGCCGCAGGCCCAGCTCACGTGCGGCGACGACGGGGAGGGCGACCTCGATCTCCGGCCCCGCGGGGCGCGCGGAGGGCATCCGGCCCTCGGTGAGACGCACCTGCGTCCGGTCGAGCGCCGCGAAGTGCGTGAGGTCCGGCTCCTCGCTTCCCGCGCGCCGGTCGGCCGGGCGCAGGGAGGGCGGCAGGCCGTACGGGCCGGACCGGGCCAGGGTGCGCAGTGTCACCGGCAGGCCGTTGTAGGCCTGTTCGGCCCCGCGGCGCACGGCGGTGTCGGCGGCGGTCCTGCCGCCCTCGGGCAGCGACTCGGCCTTGACGAGCAGCGTGGTCCCGGCGGCGTCGCGGGGGTTCGCCAGCGCGTGCCGCAGGGACGCGTCGCCGATGGTCGTGGAGTAGGCGGTCAGGGTGGCCAGGACGGCCGTCGTCAGCAGGACGGTGAGCAGCGCGGCGGCGAGCAGCGGACGGTGCGCCCGAGCGCGCGCGAGCACGAATCTCGCCGATCCCCCAGCGGCATCCACCGCGACCCCCCGTGTTGTCCAGACCTGTCCGGGATGGTGTCAGAGGGGCAGAGCGGGAGGCATCCGTTCGAGACAGCTTTTGACCTGATCGTGACCGGAATGCGGAGTCGCATGTTCGGTATGTGACGGCCGCGTAACCACGGCTGGTCAGGGGTTTTTCAGTCCGGGGAATTGATCATGGAGGCGGCCGCGTAGGTCAGGTACTTCCACAGGGTCTGCTCGTGCTCCTCGGACAGGCCCAGCTCGTCCACGGCGTCGCGCATGTGCTTCAGCCACGCGTCGTGCGCCGCACGGTCGACCTTGAACGGTACGTGCCGCATCCGCAGCCGCGGATGGCCGCGGTTCTGGCTGTAGGTGGTCGGACCGCCCCAGTACTGCATGAGGAACAGCGCGAGGCGCTCCTCCGCCGGGCCCAGGTCCTCCTCCGGGTACATGGGCCGCAGCAGCGGGTCCTCGGCCACCCCCTGGTAGAAACGGTGGACGAGCCGGCGGAAGGTCTCCTCCCCGCCGACCTGCTCGTAGAAGGTCTGCTCCTGAAGCGTGCCGCGCCGAATCTCTGTCACGCCGTCCATGGTCTCAGACACCGCGGCATAGGACTCAAGGCCTAGGACCGCCCCCCGTGCGGGGGCGGCCGGGCCCGGCCGGACGGCCTCGCGGGGAGGTACGTCCGGCCGCCGCGGGGCTCAGCCCCGGCGGATGGTGATCGTCGTCCAGGCGCCCACGTGGACCCGGTCGCCGTCCTGCAGCGGGACCGGGACGAACGGCTGGATGGGCTCCTCGGAGCCGTTGACCGTCGTGCCGTTCGTCGAGTTCTGGTCGACGACCGCCCAGCTGCCGTCCGGCTGCTGCACCAGCACCGCGTGCTGGTGCGAGACGCCCGGGTCCTCCGGCGGGGTGGACAGATCGATGTCGGGGGTGTCGCCGGTGGAGTGCCGGCGGCGGCCGATCGTGATCTGGTTGCCGGTGAGCGTGCGCTGCTGCTCGGGCGAGTACGCGGGCAGGTTCAGACCCGCGGCCTCGGGGCCCGAGCGCTGCATCATCGCCATGAAGTAGTCACGGTCGGGACCGATGGTCGCCGTCCAGGTGACCGGGCCCTGCTGCTGCCGCGGCTGCTGCGGGAAGCCGCCCGGGCCGGGAGGCGCCTGGGTGCCGCCCTGCTGCGGATAGCCGTAACCGCCGTGCCCGCCGGGACCGTTCGGACCGCCGGGACCGCCGGGACCGTGCGGGCCGCCGTGCCCACCGGGGCCGCCCGGGCCGCCGTGCCCGCCACCGGGGCCGCCGGTCGGCGGGGAGATCACCCAGTCGTCGTCACCGCCGCCGTACGACGGGCCGCCGCCCTGCGGCGGACGGCCGGTCTCCTGCGGGAAGCCGGGAGGGGCCGGGGGACCGGAGTGGAACGCCTGCGGGGCGCCGGGGCCGTTCGGGCCCCCAGGGCCGCCGGGGCCGCCGTGCCCACCGGGACCGCCCGGGTTGCCGCGGCCGGGGCCGGGCGGGGGCGGGACCGGGCGCGAGGGGTCGCCGCCGGAGCCGGGCGGGCCCGGCGGGATCGGCTCGGCGGGCCGGTTCACCTGCGAGGGGCGCGAGGTCTGGTAGTCGAACCCGTCACCGCCCCCGTACGAGGGAGGGGGCGGCTGCTGCCCGAAGGGGCCGCCGGGACCGCCCTGGCCGCCGGGGCCCCCCGGACCGGGGGCCGGCGGGCGCGGGGCGGCGGGGGTGTAGGAGGTCGCCGTGTTGGTGAGGAAGTTCCACCGGCACTCCTCGCAGAACGGCGCGCCGCCCTCACGGGGCGTGCGGCACTGCGGGCACAGCTCCGGCTGCGCGCCGGGGCCGCCGTAGCCGCCCGGGCCGCCGGGGCCACCCGGAGCACCGCCGGGGCCGCCGGGCGGCGGGAAGCCGTAGCCGCCACCGGGCGCCGGCGGCGGAGGAGGGGGTGGGGGCACGGCACCCGCCATGCGGTGACCGCACACCTCGCACCAGTCGTCGGAACCCGACTGGTGTCCGTTCGGGCAGGTCGGCATGTCGGCGCTTCCCCCTCTCCTTTTCCGGTCGTTTCCGACCGGGTTTCTCCAACCCCGAGGGGTCAGGCTCGCTTACTTGCAGATCATTTCTTTACACGAACAGTCTTGGTCGACCGTGTTTCGAGTGTCATCTCGTCGGCCTCCTCGACCTTCGTCTTCAGTCGCACAGTACCGGTCGCGGCGTCGACGACGTCCACCACCTTCGCAAGCAGTTTCGCAGTATCGGCGTTGCCGGAGGCGCTCGCGAGCTGAACGGCACGGCCCAGCTTGGCCGTTGCTCCGTCCATATCGCCCACTTTGCGTAGATCCAGCCCCTCCTGGATGACTTCGGCCAGTTCGGCCTGACCCGTGTAGTGGGCGACTTGAGGGTTGATCGACGTCGACGCGGCCAGGTCGTCCGTCCACACGGCCCGCACCAGCCCCTGCGCGCCCAGGCTCTGCACGCTGCCCCCGGGCTGCGGGATGACCAGCGAGACGCGCGCCGCGAGCATCTCCCGGCCCACGGCGCCGGGCGGAACCGCCACGCAGAGGTGGTAGTCACGGGACTCGTCGCCCCAGGAACCGAGCGGGTAATCGCCCGTGCGGGGGCCCGCCTCGGTGCGCCGGCCGGTCAGCTCCTCCACCGTCGGCGCGACCTGCTTGACGAACGTGACGGTGGCGCCGGCCGGGGTCCACAGACGCAGCGAGACGTCCGCGACCTCCTTGCCCATCGCCGTCTCCATCATCCGCGTGAAGTCCGCGGCGAGGCCGGCCGGGTCGGCGACGATGTCGGCGGTGCCGAGCAGGGCCGAGGCGATGCCTGTGACTTCTTTCACTTCCCAGTCGGTGCCCACGCCACGGGCGTCACAGGTGAACCGGCCGGCGCAGGCGTCCAGCGCCGCCCTCAGGTCCTCCGGCGACTCGTGCTCGTTGCGGCCGTCGGTGAGCAGGATGCCGTGCCGGATCGCCACGTCCGCCGACGCCAGCAGCCGGTCGGCGCGGCGCAGCCACGTCCCGATCGCCGTGCCGCCGCCCGCGCTCAGCTTCCGCAGCGCCTGCTTGGCCTGCTCGCGGGTGTCCGGTCCGGCCACCGCGAGCCGGCCGTCGCCCGGGTACACCTCCCGCGCGAGGTGGGTGCCGGCGACCACCGCGAAGTGCACGCCGTCGCGCAGGGTGTCGATCGCGGCGCCCGTGGCGTCCCGCGCGTTGCGCATCTTCGTGGGCGGGTGGTCCATCGAGCCCGAGCAGTCGACCATCAGCACCACCGCCGCCGACGGGCCCTCGCCGGGCGCGTACAGGTGCGGCGCCGCCACCGCGCTGCCGATGGTGCCGCCGCCGGTCGCCGTGACCGTCACCACCGCGTTGACCTCGCGGCCGCCCTCCGGCAGGTACTCGTTCTGGTACACGTCCACCGAGAACTGCGGCACGTTCGATTTCGCGAAAATGGCCATGCCTGGTTCGCTCCCCCTCCGGTGCCCCGACGGCGCGGGGCGACGACGTCCTCACGGACCGGTCCCCTCCGGTCCGTTGAAGCTTCCCCGTGCGAGGCCGGCCGTACGCGGCACGCGGGTGCGGCACACGCGTGCGTGCGTGTGCCGCGTACGGCGCGCGGTGCGCGGCCTCAGGCCGATCCTGCCCCCTGCGGGACGGCCGGGAACGGCACCAGGGCCACTGTTACGTTGTCGTGGCCGCCGCCGTCGAGGGCGTGACCGACCAGCACGCGGGCGGCGTGCAGGGGGCGCGCGGCGGCGTCGGCGGGCACCGCCTCGGCCATGTCGTCCGCGGACTCGGCGTAGTTCCACAGGCCGTCCGTGCAGACCACGACCACACCCGGGCGGTCCGGCTTGAACGCCGCGGTGTGCGGCTCCAGTTCGTACGCGTCCGCGCCCAGCCAGCCCGTGATCGCGTGCGCGCGGTGGTCGGCGTACGCCTCGGCCTCGCCCATCAGCCCGGCGGCGACCATCTGCGCGGCCCACGAGTCGTCCTCGGTCAGCCGCGCCGCCGGTGCGGAACGGTCCACCGGGATCCAGTACACCCGGCTGTCGCCGACCCAGCCCACGACCAGCAGACCCGCGGTCACCACCGCGCCGACGATCGTGCACGCGGGCGCGTTCTGCTGCGGGGCGTGCTCGCGTGCCTCCGTGGGCTGTTCGCCCGCCAGCGCGTTGACCGCCTCGGAGGCGGCGAGGATCGCCTCGTGCATCGCCTGCTGCGGGTGCGTGCCGCGCGGCAGGGCGTCGAGCAGGGACGCGTTCGCCGCGCGTGAGGCGGCGAGTGACGCCTCGTCGGGGCGGGTGGCCGAGGAGACGCCGTCGCAGACGACCGCCACGGACACGGGGGCGCCGTCGGGCAGCGTGGTCGTGCCGACGGCGAAGGCGTCCTCGTTGCGGTGGTGCCGCAGGCCGCGGTCGCTGACCGCGGCGACGGGGCCGCATTCCTGTTCCATGTGGTCCCGTTCGCGCGGCTGGGCGTGGCCGCAGTTCTCGCAGTATCCGTCGTCGTCGACCCGGCCCGCCCGGCACGCCACACACACGGCGGCGTGCGGCTCGGGCGCGACGCGGGGGTCGGGCGCCTGAAGGGTGTAGTCGTCGCCACCGGCGACACCCTCGTCGGACGCCCGCCGGTCGAGCCTCACCCCGGTGCCGGACGCGGGGGGCCGTCCTTGGACGGGAGGTCCCTGAACGGGCGCGGCCGGGGCGCCGTTCGGCGCGGTGTCGCTCGCGGACGCGGGCTGGGCGGCGGGCGCCGCGGGGTGCGGGCCGGGCGCCGCCGGGACGCCGGTCCCGTACGAGCTCGGGACCGCGGCCTGCGGGTCGGCTCCCGCCGGGTTCCGGCCGGGTGCTGCCTGGTGGGCGGAAGAGGCCGGCGCCGGTGCGCCGGACGCCGAGGCGCGCGGGGTTCCGGCGTGCGGGACGGGGCCGGCAGGGCTCGCGCCGGGCTGCGCGGGTGCGCCCGGGGACGGGGCGGCCGGGGCGGCCGGCGTCGGGTGGCGGCGGGCGTCGGCGGACACGGCGTCACCTGCCGCATCGGCGCGGGCGTTGGTTGCCGCAATACCCTGGACCGGTGACGCCGGGTGTGCGGACGCGGCGTGCGGCGGGGCGTCCGCCGCGGGGCCGCCCGCGGCCGGGACGTGCGCGCCGGGCGGGGTCGCCGGGCGCGGGGGGATCTCGCCCGGCGTGGGGGCGGGCCAGGGCGACTGGGGCGGCACCGCGCCGTTCAGTGCGATCGTCGGGTCGTCCGACGGCCGGGCCGGCACGGCCGACAAGTCGTATCCGCATGCGCCGCAGAAACGATCACCCGACTCGAGGGGTTCCTCGCAGCTCGGGCATTTCGACAGCGCGGCCTGCTGGGGCATCTGCGACATCAACTACACCCACGTCCGGGGGCGGTAACGATTGGCACGTTCCACCAGGTCGATCCTTTCCTCGCCGCTGCGCGCCAGCCGGGCCAGCGTGCGGTACGAGCGCTCCAGGCCGAAGCGCAGGCCACGCTCGTCCAGGCCGCTGCCGAGCAGCGTCCGCCCCCCGGCGGCGGGAGGAGCGGAACCCTGGCCCCCGGAGAGTACCCAGTCCAGTCCGCAACCGAGGACCTCCGCCGCCAACAGCTCGCGGCGCGCCGGATCCAGACCGTACGACTCCAGGGCCTTCACCTGCCCCGCGGCGGCGGTCAGGTCGTCCAGGAACGGCGCGTCGGCCGCGGTGGCCGTGCGCCCCCGCAGCCGCGCCCGGACCGCCGCGACCCGGGCGGCGGTGTAGTGGATGGAGGACTCCGGCACCGACTCCAGCGTCCGCACGGCGCCGTGCCGGTCGCCGGCCGCCAGCCGCACCCGGGCCAGCCCGAACGCGGCGCTCACGTAACTCGGGTCGGTGGACCACACCAGCCGGTAGTACTCGGCCGCGTTGTCCAGCTGCCCCAGCACCTCCGCGCACAGCCCCAGCGCCAGCTTCGGCGCGATCTCGCCCGGGAAGGCGTCGTAGATCGCGTCGAAGGCGAGCGCCGCGCCCTCGTGGTCGCCGGTGACCAGCGCGGCCACGCCCCGGTACCAGACCACCCTCCAGTCGTCGGGGTCCTCCGCCTCCAGCGCGCCCAGCGCCTCCAGGGCGGTCGCCCACTCGCCCGTCTCCAACCGGGCCCGCACCACGCGCAGCCGGGTCTCGGCCGACGGATCGGGCGCGGCGGACAGCGCGTGGATCAGCTCACCGGGCGCGGACGCCAGCAGACCGGCGAGGAAACCGGCGTTGGGGTCGGCGGGCTGGACGTGCGGCACGGGCAACGCGAGGGCGGCCGCGGGACAGTCCACGGGCCGCACCAGGGAGGCGGGGGACGGCGGCAGCGCGGGCGCCGGGACGGGCGGGCCCTTACGGGGCCGGGCGCGGCGGGCGCCCAGCCGCGACACGTCCCCGTCCGGCGGCGGGAACAACTCCGTGTCCGTGACCCGCAGTTCAGGGCCGAACAGCGTCGACAGCGCCGGGCGCGCCTCCCCCGACTGGAGCGAGACGACCTCCCGCAGCACGCCCGTCAACTGCTCCGCCATCTCCTGCGCGGAGGCGAACCGGCGCGCCGGGTCCGGGTCCGTGGCCCGCACGAGCAGCCGGTAGAAGGACTCGTACTGACGGAACACCTCGATGGTGTCCGGGTCCGGCAGGGAGTCCGCGTAGACGTTGGTGTAGCCCTGGAAGTCGAAGGTGAGAACGGCCAGCGTGCGGGCGACCGTGTACAGGTCGGACGCCACCGACGGGCCCACCTCGGCGACCTCCGGCGCCTGGTAGCCGACGGTGCCGTAGATGGCCGACTCGTCGTCGTCCGTCCGCCGTACCGCGCCCATGTCGATCAGCTTCAGCTGGTCCTCGGTCTGGATCGCGTTGTCGACCTTGAAGTCGCAGTACAGCAGGTTGCGGCTGTGCAGATGCCCGAGCGCCTCCAGCGCCTCGATGCCGTACGCGCACGCCTGTTCCACCGGCAGCGGGTCGCGTCTGCCCTCCGGGGTGCGGCGGGCGTTGGCGATCTCCTTCAGCGACTTGCCGCCGACGTACTCCATGACGATGTAGCCGTCGAGGGAGCCGGTGCGCTGGTCGAGGTGCTCGACGAAGTTGTAGATCCGGACGATGTTGGCGTGCTCGATCTCCGCGAGGAAGCGGCGCTCGGAGATGGCCGCCGCCATCGCGTCCTGGTCGCCCGTGTCCAGCAGGCCCTTCAGCACCACCCAGCGGTCGGCCACGGCACGGTCCACGGCCAGATAGATCCAGCCGAGCCCGCCGTGCGCCAGACAGCCGACGACCTCGTACTGGCCGTGCACCACGTCGCCGGGACGCAGCTTCGGCACGAACGAGTACGGGTGGCCGCACTTGGTGCAGAAGCCCTCCGTACGGCCCGGCCGGCCGTTCCGGGCGCGGCCGACCGGCGCCCCGCAGTCCGACCGCGAGCAGAACCGCTTCCGCTCCGGCACCTCCGGGTCGTCCAGCACCATCCGCCGCGGATCGGGCCGCGGGATCGGCGGCACCTGCACCAGCCCCGCGCCCAGCCGGCCCCGGCCCGAACTGCCCCCGCCCGAGCCGGAACTGCGCACCGACACCGAGCGGCCCGCCGCCGTCCGGCCGGACAGCGAACGGGACAGCCGCCCGGAGACGGACCGGCGGGACTTCGACGACTGCGAGGACGTGCGCGAGCTGCGGCCGCTGACCGCGCGCCCGCTCCCGCTCCCCGAGCGCGCCCCCTGCGAGTCGCGCCCGCCCGCCGTGATGCCGGTCGGGGGTGAGGCCACCAGACCCGTCGGCGACACCACGGGTGCCAGCCCGCACGTGTCGCAGTACAGCTCGCCCCCGCCGACGTCGTCGTACGTGCCGTCGCACTCGGGGCGCCCGCAGGCGGACCGCTCCTCGGCGGGCGCCGCGGGTCCCTGCGCTCCCGGTTCGCTCATGTGCCCGGCCCCCTCCGCCCGTCCGGTCCTGCCCCCTGCCCCGGCACCCCGGGCGCGGCGCCCAGCAGCTCCGCCACCGCCTGCTGGTAGCGCAGCACCGCCTGCTCCGCCGCGCGCAGGTCGCACGGCGCGCTCCACAGCATGCGGCGCGCCTTCTCGTACCGCTCCACCAGCAGCGGGTCCTCGGCCAGACCGTGCCGGGACACCTTCGCCCTGTACGCGTCCAGCCGTCCGCGCAGTTCCGCGCGCACCGCGAGCGGCGCCGTGACGGCCGTCAACGACTCGCGGGCGCGCAGCAGTTCGTCCTCCGCCTTCTGCTCCAGCGCCTCCAGCAGCGGGGACAGCCGGTGCCACTGGGCGTGCCGGCGGTACTCGGCGGCCGTCGACAGCTGCTCCTGGAGCGCCGTCGGCGGGCCGCTCACCACCGGCACCTCCGTCGCCGCGATCTTCGCCAGCACCTCGCCGCGCGCGGTCCGCGCCTCGGCGAGGGTGCGGTCGGCGCGGGAGAGGACGTCGCGGAGGCGGACGATGCGCTTCTCGGCGTCCTGGCGGACCGCCAGCACCGCGTCGATCTCGCGGCGCACGTCCTCCAGGGCGCGGGCCTCACGGTCGTAGACGGTGGTGTCGGGCTTTCCGCCGCCCGGGGCGGAACTGCCCTCGGCCGGCTTCCAGAACGCCAGCGGGTCCGACACCACCTGCTCGCGCAGTTTCTTCAGCGTGCGGGTGATCCGCTCCAGGTCGTCGCCCGCCGGGTGCTCACCCGGGCGCACGCCCACCGAGTGCGCGAGTCTGCTCGTGCGGTGCAGCTCCGCCGACAGTAGATCGATCCGGGCGGGCAGGGCCGACCAGACCGCGTCCGCGGCGACCACCATGTCCAGCGAGGACGCGTACAGCTCGTTCATGCGGTCGACGAGGGCGGACAGGGAATACCGCTCGCTGAGCACGCCCGGACCGGCCTGACCGCCGTGCGGCGTCGGCGCGCCGGCCGTCGCGGCGGCGCTCCCCGCCACCGTCACGGGCTCGCCGCGCAGCAGCTCCGTCAGCTCCACCAGGTCCTCGCGGCTGGACCAGCGGCGCCGGGCGCGGATGTCCCGGGCCGTGCGCAACACGTCCGTGTACGCGTCGAAGTACGTCCACAGCAGCGTGATCGCCGCCTCCGTGGACGTCCACCGCTCGGCGGTGACGCCCGTCAGGCGGGCGCCCTCCAGCAGTCGTCGGCCCGCGTGGTCCTGCAGGGCGAGGAGCGAGGTCTCGATCGCCTCGTGCTCCTGGCCGAGCCGCGCCAGCGCACGGTCCACCTCGTCCCGGTCCATCACCGGCCCGGCGGGATCCGTGTCGGCCATCGATCACCTCTCGCTGCGGGGGAATTCGGGGAATCGGTTCGGAGTCGGGTCGGTGTCGGTGTCGGTGTCGGTGTCGGTGTCGAGTTCGGGTCCGGACCGCTCACGGGCCGGCGCGGATGGTCAGCTGCGGCGCAGGTACTCCGGGGCCGGGGGCCTCGACGCGGACGGGTCGTCGTCCATCGTGGCGGACAGCCACTTCGTGTACGACGCCTGCCAGCCGGTCGCGGTGTCCTGCCGGAAGTCCACCAGGATCTGGTTGACCCGGCGCACCAGGTCGTCCGCGTCCTTCTTCATCGCCACGCCGTAGTACTCGGTCGTGAACGCCTCGCCCTTGAGCTCCACGGTCGGATCCTGCGCGGCCTGACTCGCCGCGAGCGCGCCGTCGTTGACGACCGCGTCCACCTCGCCGAGCTGGAGCCGCACCAGGCAGTCGAGCTGGTTCGGCACGGTCGTGGAGATGTCCGTCGACGCCGGCAGGTCGCCGCTCTCGCGGTCCTCCTCCAGCTTCGCGTACGCCGTCGAGCCCTTCGCCGTGCATATCCTGCGGTTCGCGAGGGTCTCGTCGTAGCCCTCGACCGGGGAGGACTTCGGCGCCAGCACCTGCTGTCCCGTCCGGAAGTACGGCGCGGAGAACGCCACGTCCTTCAGGCGCGAGCAGTTGATCGTCATCGTGCGGACCACCAGGTCCACCCGGCCGTCCTGGATCGCCGGTATGCGCTGGTCGGTCGGGATCGCCTTGAACTGCACCGCGTCCGGGTCGCCGAGGATGTCCTCCGCGATGCGGTGCACCAGGTCGATGTCGAAGCCCTCGAGGCGGCCGTACTCGCCGCTGTTCGGGTCGCGGTAGCCCCAGCGGTAGCTGTTCTGGTCCACGCCGACGACCAGCTTCCGCTTCTCGCCCGGGCGGTTCTTGATCGCCGTGATGGCCGGGCCGTCGGCGCGGGACGGGGGCAGGGTCTGCTTCTCGGGGGCCTCGCAGTCGTCGGCCGCGCGGGCGGCGTCGACGGTGAGGGCCTTCGTCGTGCGGTGACCCGTCGGCTGTGTCCCCGCCTGGGAGGCGACCGAGCCCGTGCAGGTCACGGCGAGGGCGAACACGACGGCGAGGGCGCAGGCCGCCGCCATCGCACCCACCCCGCCCCAGCCTTTCAGGCGGGCCCGCAGGTGTCGTACGCGCATCGTCATCGCCCCCTTCGGCTCCGTCCTCCGCCGCGTCCGTGCTGTCCGCCGGCCCGTCATCGGTACTCCGAGAGCCTGCGTCCGATGCCCAGCACCGCGCCGGTCGCGCCCAGCACGGCGAGGACCGCCGCGCCCGTCGGCAGGCCCGTCAGCGCGTCCCGGCCGTCGCCGGCCGCCGTCGCGAACTCGGCCTCCTCGTGCTTCAGTGCCGTCGCCAGGTTCTTGTCGACGGCGTCGAAGCACTCGCCCGTCGCGCCCTTCGCGCCGATCACCATGTCCAGCGCCTGCTGGTAGTTGCCGTTCTCGTCCTGCTCGCGGGCGGCCGCGTGGCGCTTCTTCCACTCCGTCATGTTGCCCATGGCCGCGGTCACCGGCCGCGCGCCCGTGTCGTCGTCCGCGAGGCGCCGGGCGTGGGCCAGGCCCTCGGCGAGGGTGTCGATGTCACGGGTGAAGTCGTGGTCGTACGCGTCGAGGGTGGTGTCGCCGACCTTCACCGTCTCCGCGCCGCGGGCGACGAGGGTCAGGTTCTCGTTGCCGCGGGCCTTGAGGGAGGCGATGCGGGCGTCGTGGAGGACGGCGAGGGACCGGACGCCGTGGTCGTAGGAGTCGTCGAGATGACTGCGGGCCAGGGCGTGGCCGGCGGTGAGCCAGAGGAGCACGACCGTGGACGCCGCCGTCGCCGCCACGAGGCCGTGGTTGAGGACGCGGTTCGTGCGGAGGTACGTGCGGCGCTGCACCCAGGCGAGGGCGGCGAGGGCGGCCAGGCCCAGGGCGATCGCCGGCCAGGGGTACGGGGTCGCGTCCGCGTAGTCCGCGCGGAGGCGTTCGTTCTCCATGGTGTAGAGGTCCTGGGCGGCCGGGAGCATCTCCTGCTGCATCTTCTCGTTCGCGTAGCGCAGGTAGGCGCCGCCCACGGGATAGCCCTGGCGGTTGTACGTGCGGGCGCGTTCGACCAGGCCCTTGTACTCGGGGAGCAGGCGGTTGAGCTTGGTGATGGTGGCCGTGGAGGGGGAGCCCGGGGCCGCGTTGGCCGCCGCGTTCACCAGTTTCGAGGCGGCCGTCGCGATGTCGCGTTCGTAGCGGTCGCGGGTGGCCGCGGACTCCTGGCCGCCCGCGAGGAAGCCGCTGCTCGCCGCGGTGTTCGCGTCCGCGAGGGAGCGGTAGATGTCGGCGGCGTCGGAGGTGAGGGGCTGGCTGCTGGTGAGGACGGCGTCGGCGGCCGCCGCCCGGTCGGTCATCTGCCAGGCCGTGACCGCGCCGAACGCGACGACCAGGGCGGCCAGGACCGCGCCGATGATGCGGAGGCGGCCGGGTTCCGTGGTGGCGGCGTGGCGGAGCTGGTCGACGCCCTCGGCGAAGGCCGTGCGGCGGCGGGCGGGGGGTGCGGGGGGAGAGGCGGGCGCGGGGGGTGGGGCGGCGGTGCTGGTGCCGGGGGGCGTGGGGGGCGTGGGGGACGACGGCTGGGGCGGGATCGCGGGCAGCGTCGGTGGTGCGCCCGCGTTCGGTGTGTGTGTCATCTGACCTCCCCCATGGTCATCCTCCGCGGCAAGTATCGCCGTCGGGCGCGACATCCGCACCGGCCTTGGCCCGATCTTGATCCAAATGCAGCGTGATGGCCGGAAGTTCCGGCCGCCGCACCCCACCCTGCCCAGGAACACGCCCGGGAAATCCGTTCGGTTCCGGGACGTTGTGCCCGGGGGGTGGGGTTGTGTCGGGCCTGTGGGAGGGGGCTGGGGTTCGAGGCCTGCGGCGCATCGTTCCGTGCGGTGGGGGTGCTGTCGCGCCTGCGGTGGGTGGGGGGTCGGGGCCGCGGTGGGGGTGCCCGTCCTCGGTCCGGCGCGACTGCGCTTCTCGGACAGCTCAGGGCGCGGACGCGCCGGCCGCTGCGGGCGGGCACCCCCACCCCGTCCCCTTCCCGCCGTACGCGGCCGACGCGTTCACGTGTACTGCGCGCGCAGGCGGTCGTGTGCCTCCCGGGGGGCTCCCACGTCGTCCAGGCCGAGGAGCGCTGCCCCCAGGACCGGGCGCGCCGTCACCACGTGCGGTACGGCTTTGGGGGCTGCGACGGAGAGGCGGGTGCGGATGCCCTCCGTGAGGAGGGGGTGGTTCGCCGCCAGGACGCTGCCTCCCAGGAGGACCGGGGTCGCTTCGGTGAGGAGGTCGAGGCGGGTCAAGGCCACCGTCGCCATCGTGACTATCTCGGCGGCCTGGTGGTCGATGATGCCGCGGGCCGTCGGGTCGCCGTGCGATGCGGTGGCGAAGAGGACCGGAGTTGCCTCGTGACGGCGGTGGTGCGGGATGCGGTTGAGGTGCAGGGCCTCGATCAGGGTGGGCATGTCGGGGACGCCGTAGTGGGCGGGGAGGGTGGTGGAGAGGGCCGTTGGCTCGCCTCGGCCGTCCGCCGCGCGGGCCGCGTGGTACAACGCCTCCTCGGCCAGGGCCCAGCCGCCGCCCCAGTCGCCCGAGAAGCGGCCCAGGGCGGGGAAGCGGGCCGTGCGGCCGTCGGGGCGCATGCCGACGCAGTTGATGCCCGCTCCGCAGACGACGGCGACGCCGCGGGGTTCCGGGACGCCCGCGCGGAGGATGGCGAACGTGTCGTTGCGGACGGTGGTGGTGGCGGACCAGTCGCGGGATGCGATGGCCTCGGTGAGTTCCTCCTCCTCGATCGGGAGGTCCGCGTTCGCCAGGCAGGCCGATATGTGGGCGACCTTGGGGTTGCCTGCCGTGTGCAGGGCCTCTGTGACGGCTGCGGTGAGGGTTTCCATCGCCTTGTCCAGGCCGTCCGCCGGGGGGCGGAAGCCGCCTCCCCTGGCCGTGGACAGCACCGTGCCGTCGGGAGCGACCACCGCCACGTCCGTCTTGCTGTTGCCCGCGTCGACGGCGAGGACGGCTGCGGTCAGGCCCACGTGAGGTGCTCCCGGTTGTGCGCGATCAGGTCGTCGGTCAGGCGGTCGGCGTGCGCGTACTGGCCGATCAGGGGGTGGGCGAGCAGGGCGCGGAAGACGCGGTCCCGGCCGCCGTGCAGGGCAGCCTCCAGGGCCAGGTCCTCGTACGCCGTCACGTTCGCCATCAGGCCCGTGAGGAGGGGGTCGAGGGGTCCCACGGGGAGGGGGGCCGCGCCCTTCGTGGTGACCGCTGCCGGGACTTCGATCACCGCGTCGTCGGGCAGGAAGGGGAGCGTGCCGTTGTTGAGGGTGTTGACCACCTGGTGCCGCGAGCCCGCGTCGCGGAGGAGCGCCGCCGCCAGGTCCACCGCCGCCTCCGAGTAGTACGCGCCGCCCCGCTCGGCGAGGAGGGCCGGCTTCTCGTCGAGGGCCGGGTCCGCGTAGAGGGTGAGCAACTCCTTCTCCATGCGGGCCACTTCGGCCGCGCGGGAGGGCTTGGTGCGCATGTCCCGCACCACTTGGTCGTGCGCGTAGAAGTAGCGGAGGTAGTAGGAGGGGATCACGCCCAGCGTGGTGAGGAGGGGGAGGGGGAGGCGGAGGTCGGCGGCGATCTTCTCGCCGTGGTCAGAGAGGAGGCGCGGGAGGACGTTCTCACCGGCCACGTGGACCGCTGTTTCCCACGTGAGGTGGTTGAGGCCCACGTGGTCCAGGTGGACCTCGGAGGGGGCCACGTCCAGGAGTGCCGCGAACTTGCGCTGGAGGCCGATCGCCACGTTGCACAGGCCCAGCGCCTTGTGGCCCTCCCGGAGCAGGGCGCGGGTCACGATGCCCACCGGGTTGGTGAAGTCGATGATCCACGCGTCCGGGTTGGCGCGGCGGACCCGGTCGGCGATGTCCAGCACGACCGGGACCGTGCGCAGGGCCTTGGCCAGGCCGCCCGCGCCGGTCGTCTCCTGGCCCACGCAGCCGCATTCGAGGGGCCACGTCTCGTCCTGGAGTCGTGCCGCCTGGCCGCCCACGCGCAGTTGGAGGAGGACCGCGTCGGCGCCCTCGACCGCCGCGTCCAGGTCGGTGGTCGTGGTGATGCGGCCCGGGTGGCCCAGGCGGGCGAAGATGCGGCGGGAGAGCGGGCCGATCAGGTCCAGGCGGTCCGTCGCCGGGTCGGTGAGGACCAGCTCCGTGACGGGAAGGACGTCCCTCAGCCGTGCGAAACCGTCGATGAGTTCGGGGGTGTAGGTCGAGCCTCCGCCGACCACGGTGAGTTTCATGCGGTGTCCCTTGTCTCCGGTGAGGGCGGCGCCCTCGGCGAACGCCTGCTGGATGCGTGGTCAGGGGCGGCGCGAGGTGTCGAAGACCTCGTCGCGGGTGGCCGCGAGGGCGCTCTCCAGCGCGCCGCGCAGCACGGGGTGTTCACGGACGCCGGCGAGGACGAGCCGTGGGCGGGAGGCGGCCAGTTCCGCCAGCTCGGCCCGGACCAGGTCGCGCAGCGGCTCGCCGCCCGCGGTCAGGGCGGTGCCGCTCAGCACGACGAGCGCGGGGTCGAGGACGGAGACCAGGGAGGCCAGGCCGGTCGCCAGACGGGTGGCATAGGTGTGGAGGAGCGCACGGTGCGGTTCCTCGTCGGGGCGGGCCGCGGCGCGCTCCAGCAGCGTCGCCGCCACCTCGGCGTACGGGCCGCCGGGGATGTTCTCGACGCCCAGCTCGCGGGCGAGGCGGGGCACGGCCTGGGCGCCGGCCAGCTCCTGGAAGCCGCCGCTGTTGGCCTCGGCGACCTGGCGGACCAGCGGTGTGCCGGGCACCGGCAGGAAGCCGACCTCGCCGGCGCCACCGGTGAAGCCGCGGTGCAGCCGGCCGCCCAGGACCAGGGCGGCGCCCAGGCCCTCCTGGTTCCACAGCAGGACGAAGTCGCCGTGGTCGCGGGCGGCGCCCAGCCGCTGTTCGGCCAGGGCGACCAGGTTGACGTCGTTCTCGTAGTCGCACGGCGTCGGCAGGGCGGCCGCCAGCTCGTCCAGCAGCGTGGGGGAGTGCCAGCCCGGCAGATGGGAGGCGTAGCGGAGGCGGCCGGTGTTCGGGTCGAACGCGCCCGGGGTGGCTATCACCGTCCGGTGGAGGTCCCCGCGGGTCAGTCCCGCCGCCTTCACCGCCCCGTCCAGGGCGTCGGTGACCTGCTGGACGACGGGCACGGCGGGGCGGCGGGCCGGGGTGGGCAGTTCGTGACGGCCGACGGTGCGGCCGGTGACGTCGGCGACGGCCGCGCGGATCCGGTGCGGGTTCACGTCCAGCGCGGCGGCGTACGCGGCGGCCGGGTTCACGGCGTAGAGCTGGGCGCCCGGGCCCGGGCGGCCCTCCGTGGTGCCGGTGGCGAGGACCAGCCCGGCCGCCTCCAGACGGGCCAGGAGCTGGGAGGCGGTCGGCTTGGACAGGCCGGTGAGCTCGCCGATCCGGGTACGCGACAGCGGGCCGTGCTCCAGCAGGAGGTCCAGGGCGGCACGGTCGTTCATGGCGCGCAGGACGCGCGGGGTGCCCGGCGTGCCGGCTGTTCCCGTCATGCGGTGCGCCACCTGCCCTCCGCCAGAAACTGTTAGGAAGGTTTCCTGTTGCGGGAGGACGGTAGGCCGGTGTGGAGCGGGCGTCAAGGGCCCCACCGCGGTGGGGCCCTTGACGCCCGTCGGCTACTTCGTGGTGTTCGGGCCCGGCAGCGGGGACGCGGCCATCGACTGCGGGGAGATGGAGCTGGCGTACGCGGACGGCGCGGCCATCCCGGCCGTCGGGTCGGCGGCCGGGGCGTCCTCCGTGGCCGTGGCGCCGCCGACGATGCGGATGTCGTTGGCGTCGAAGGCGCGCTTGATGCGCCAGCGCAGCTCCCGCTCCACGGTGAGCGACTTGCCGGGCATGGTCTTCGCGGAGACCCGGACCACCATCGAGTCCAGCAGCACCGAGTCCAGGCCGAGGACCTCGACCGGGCTCCACAGGAGCTCGTTCCAGGGCTCCTCCTTGCTGGTCCGCTCGGCGACGTCGCTCAGCACGGCCTTCACCCGGTCCAGGTCCTCGTCGGCGCGGACCGTGACGTCCACGTTGGCGGTCGCCCAGCCCTGCGAGAGGTTCCCTATCCGCTTGACCTCACCGTTGCGCACGTACCAGATCTCGCCGTCGGCGCCGCGCAGCTTCGTCACGCGCAGGCCGACCTCGATCACCTCGCCGGTGGCCACGCCCGCGTCGACGGTGTCGCCGACGCCGTACTGGTCCTCCAGGATCATGAAGACGCCGGAGAGGAAGTCCGTGACCAGGTTGCGGGCGCCGAAACCGATCGCCACACCGGCCACACCGGCCGACGCCAGCAGCGGCGCGAGGTTGATCTGGAAGGTGCCCAGCACCATCAGCGCGGCCGTGCCCATGATCAGGAACGACGCCACGGAACGCAGCACCGAGCCGATCGCCATGGAGCGCTGGCGGCGCCGCTCGGCGTTGACCAGGAGGCCCCCGAGGCCGCCGCCCTCCAGCGTCTGGCCGGAGCGGGACATGCGGTCGACCAGCTTGGTGATGGCCCGCCGTACGAGCACGCGCAGCACCGCCGCGATCACCACGATGAGCAGCACCCGCAGCCCGATGGCGAGCCACGTCGACCAATTCTCCTCGACCCAGCCGGCCGCGCTCGTGGCGCTCTCCTGGGCGTCCTGCAGCGAGGGGACCCGTGGGGTCTCCGTCTCCGCGGGGGTCGGTGAGGGGTCGGCTGCCGACAGGGCGGCTGACAAGGACACGGCGGGTACCTCCTGGTGCACGACCGTCCCCGGTGCGGGCGTCAAGACCGGCCGGATCACGAACAGGTCACCGGTGGGGACAGAACCACCACACTAACGGGGCATTGTGAGCGGATCGGCGGGATGTGTGAAGAAGAGACCGCGCTCACCTGCGCTTGAACAGGCCATGATCCTGGGGATGTATCCGGGTGTGGTCGAAAACACTCCCAGCCCGTTACCGGGACATGGTGGCGCGTTCACCAGGCATGAGGGGAAACTGACTACGGATCGTCCCGGCGCGAGCCACGCGCCGCCGGCGTACAAGGAGGCCGTCCGTGCCGCATGTCCTGGTCCTCAACGCGTCGTACGAGCCGCTCGGCGTCGTACCGCTCCGCCGCGCGCTCGTGCTCGTCCTCGAGAACAAGGCAGTCTGCCTCGAGGAGACCGGCGCCTATCTGCACAGCGCGACCGTCACCGTCCCCGCACCCAGCGTGGTCCGGCTCAAGCGTTTCGTGCGGGTTCCCTACCGGGGGCCCGTCCCACTCACCCGCAGGGCGCTGTTCGCCCGTGACGGGGGCCGGTGCATGTACTGCGGTGGCGTCGCCACCAGCGTCGACCATGTCGTCCCGCGCAGCCGCGGGGGCAAGCACGTCTGGGACAACGTGGTGGCGTCCTGCCGCCGCTGCAACCACGTGAAGGCCGACCGCCACCTCTTCGAACTGGGCTGGCGCCTGCGCCACAAGCCCGCCCCGCCGACCGGCCTGGCCTGGCGCATCATCGGCACGGGCCACCGCGACCCGCGCTGGCTGCCGTACCTCCAGCCGTACGGCGCGGACGACGCGCTGGCACGGATCGACGGGATCTCGGCCTGAGGACGCGCCCGCGGGTGAGGGGTGCCGTCGGGGGCGTCCCCGGTTTCCGCCCCGGCTGGTAGCAGCCCGCGCCGTGCGGCGCGCCCCGCGTTCCCGGCGGACGGCCGGCCGATCAGGCTCGGCGCCGGCGTGGTGGCCTCCGGCGGCAGGATTCCCCGCCGACGACGGTCGGCGTCATCGGAGTGCCCGCACCTCGGGCGGGACGGGCGGAAGAACAGCACGGTCCGGCGGCGGCCCGGTCGGGCCTCACCGAGGGCGCTACGCCCCGCCCCGGTCGCGGCCCCGGGGCAGTACATCGCCCCCTGCCGCAACGCCCCGCCCCGGTCCGGAAAGCCCCCCGCGCCTCCCGGACCGGGTGATCGTCGCCGGTCAGGCGTACCGCAGCTCCGACGGCCGGAGCGTGCGGTGGAGCAGGGGGAGGGCGGTGGCCGCCGCCAGGAGGGACGCCGTGTAGACGGCGGCCGGTACCAGCAGGGGCGTCCAGGACGTCGACCAGCCGCCGCCCTCGGCGAGCGCGGCGTACCAGAGGCCGATCGCGCCTCCGCCGACGCCCGCGAGCAGCATGCCCGGCGCCAGTGGCAGAGCCGTCTCCAGCAGCAGCGCCCGGCCGAGGACCGCGCGCGGCACGCCCGCCGCGGCCTGTGCCGCGAGGGTGCGGCGGCGGGTGGCGACGGACTCGGCGGTGCCGACGGCCAGTCCGGCCAAGGTGATCACGAGGCCGACGCCGATGGCCGCTGCCGTCAGGTCGATCCCGGTCGTGTAGAAGTCCAGGTCCTCCGCCACGTCCTTGCCGGAGCCCAGCACCTCCAGCAGGGTCCCCCGGACTCCGGTGTAGGCCGTGCCCACCACCGTCACCAGCAGCACCACCGTGTGCGTGCGGGCCGCCGCCCACGGGTCGTCGCGAAGGCGTTCCGCCGCGATGAGGACTGCCGGGCTCCCCGTGCGGGCGGCCAGCAGCCGGCCGGTGAACCGGGCCGACGCGCCCACCAGCCACACCGCGCCCGCCCCGGTCAGGGCGAGGACGCAGACGATGAGCGCCGGCGCGGCGGAGAAGCCGCCACGCCCCGCGTCCACGCCCACGTACGACAGGAACAGGACGACCAGGAACAGCGCCACCAGCCCGAACGCCGCCGATTCGGGACGCGGGGCCGCCCGCACCCGCCGGACCGTGCCGAGCGGCGAGGCCACCACCCGGCGCAGGACGAGCACGGCGGTCAGCGCGCCCAACGCGGGCATCCCCAGCACGACGGCCGCGACCCCCGCCCAGGTCCACGCCGAGGTGTGCCCGTCCATGCGGGCCACCACCACGGCGGCGAGCAGGCCGGCCGCCACCGATCCGGCCAGACAGGCCAGGCCGGTCTCCGCCGCCGCGATCCGCCGCACCTGCCACGGCGTGGCGCCCGCCAGCCGCAGCCCCGCCAGCCGCCGGTCCCGGTGGACCGCGCCGAGCCGGGCGCTCTGCCCGACGAACCCGAGCACGGGGATCAACAGGAGCAGCAGCGCGGCGATCACCCCCGACCGCTCCCCGGGGGCGTCCAGCAGCCCGTGCGCGACGGGGAAGTCGTGGTGGCCGCGCACCGACGCCAGTACCGCCGCGCCCTGAGCGAGCGCCGCGGCGAGCAGCGCGCCGACGCCGGTCAGCGCGATCCGCCACCACTCGTGCCGGTCGGAGCCGCGCACCAGGTGCCAGGCCAGTCGCAGGTCCGCGGTCACGGGGCCACCTCCAGTGCGGGGTCCTCCGCCACGACCACGCCGTCGAGCAGGGACACCTCCCGGTCCGCGTACGCGGCGGTCCGGGCGTCGTGCGTGACCAGCAGGACCGCGGTGCCCGCCTCGCGGGCCGTGCGCGCCAGCGCCGTCATCACCTGCTCGGCCGCCAGCGAGTCCAGCGCCCCGGTCGGCTCGTCGGCGAACACCACCTTCGGACCGGTGATCAGCGCCCGCGCGAGCGCGGTCCGCTGGGCCTGACCGCCGCTCATCTGTCCGGGCCGCAGGGCTGCCAGGTCGTGCGCCCCGAACCGCTCCAGCCAGTCACGGGCCTGCTCGTGGGCCCGCGGCCGGGAGGTGCCCGCCAGCAACAGCGGCAGCGCCACGTTGTCCAGCGCCGTGAGCTCCGGGACGAGCTGCCCGAACTGGAAGACCACGCCGAAGCCGGTGCGGCGCAACTCGCTCAGCCGCTTCTCCGGCAGCCGGTCGAGCCGCCGCCCGTCGTACGTCACCGAGCCCTCGTCCGGGCGGACGATGCCGGCCATGCAGTGCAGCAGGGTCGATTTGCCGCTGCCGCTCGCGCCGGTGACCGCGAGGATCTCGCCGGGTCCCAGGCTCAGGGACGCGCCGCGCAGGGCGGGTGTCGCGCCGTGCGTCTTCACCAGGGCGTGGGCCGAAAGGAGCGGCCCGGGCGTGCCCGTGTTCTTCATGCTGCGTCGACCTCCGCGGTCAGGGTGGTGAGCCGGGCCGCCGTGGTGGTCATCCAGCGGAGGTCGGCGTCCAGGTGGTTGAGGGCGAAGTCCGCCGAGAGCACGGTGGCCAGATCGGAGCCCGGGTCCGACGTCACGGCGGTCAGTTCGCGCATGCGCCGCATGTGGGCGGCGCGCTGGGCCCGCAGGTACGCGGCAGGGTCGCCGCCGGACAGGATGGCCACGACGACCTTCGCGAAGATCTCGTTCGTCACGAACGGCGCGGGCGGCGCGATCTCCGCCGCCCAGCGGGACAGTTCGCGCGCCCCCGCCTCCGTGACGTGGTACAGGGTGCGCTCCGGCCCGCCGTCCGAGTCGGTGCCCTCGACCTCGGCGAGACCGTCCCGGACCAGACGCTGGAGCGTCGTGTAGACCTGCCCGTAGGCCAGCGGGCGGGCCTGCGGGAAGCGTTCGTCGTGGCGCCGCTTCAGGTCGTAGCCGTGGCTCGGTCCCGTGGCCAGCAGGCCCAGCAGGATGTGACGGGTGCTCATGTCCTCAGTATGTACTGAGTACATGTACTGAGTGAATAGTGGAGCGTGGAGAAAAGACGGACGGACGGAAGTGAAAAACGAGCCGGGGCGCCCCCGCCCCGGCTCCCGCGCGCTCAGTCCGCGACGGCGTACGCCTCCACCGACCACAGCGAGTACCCGTACCGCGTGGCCCGCTCCTCGCCCTGGACGCGGATGTGGCGGACGTCCGGCTCGTCCATGCGGACCGTCTCGTGGCCGCCACGGCTGTCGCGGACCTCCGCGGCCGTGCGCCAGGCGCGGCCGTCCCGGGAGACCTCCACGCGGTACGCCGAGGCGTGGGCGTCCTGCCAGTGCAGGTCGACCTTGCCCAGCCGGACCGGGCGGTCCAGCTCCACCTGCCACCACGCGTCGTCCTCGGCCGGCGACGACCACCGGGTGCCGGAGTCCCCGTCGTTGGCCGCCGACGCCGGGAAGTCGGGCGTCTCGTCGGCCGAGGACTCCGCGCGGCCGGTACGGGCCACGTCGGGGCCGTCGACCGGCGGCACCGCGTCCACGGTCAGCGTGCGGGCCGCGCCGCCGAAGCCGAGGCGGACGTCGTAGGACCGGGTCGGCGTGCCCGGCTTCACGGTCACCTCGACCGGCACCCGCACCTCCGTCCCGCGCGGCACGGACAGCGGCGCCTTCGGGACCCGCACCTCGACACCCTCCGGCGCGTCCGCGGTCAGCCGGTCCCGTACGTCCTCGGGGCGGGCGGAGCCGAGGGTGACCGTCACCGTGCGGGTGCGGCCGATGTCGGCGTCGGCGCGGTCGCCGGGCAGGCCCACCACGGCGTCCGGCACGTCGGCGAACCACGGCACCACGTGCCGCACCCGCTCCGGGTCCGCGTCCACCACGCGCACGGCGTCCACCGGCCGCCCGCCGGCGGGTAGTTCGGTCGCGCCCCGCGCCGCCAGCGCGCCGATCCGCCGCCAGGTCCCGTCCTGCGTACGCACCTCGACGGAGCCGGTGGTGCCCGGTTCGGCCAGCACCGTCACGGTGTCCAGCACCCGGGCGCGCTCCAGCCGCAGCGTGCCGCCGTCGCTCCCGCCGGGCGCCCGGGTGACGCCCGCCCAGCTCTCGTACGCGGTGCGCGCCCGGTTCAGGAACGGGGCCAGCACGCCCTCGGCGACCGTGACCCGCGCCGACTCCAGTTCCGTGCGCAGCGCCTCCAGCCGCCGGTACGCGGCCCAGGCGTCCCCCGCGTCGCCCGCCTGCTGGGCACGCAGCATGTCCAGCGCGGCCGTGCCCGCCTCGCCGTAGCGGGCGAGGTGCCCGGTCCAGGGGGTGATCTCGTCGGAGAGGGAGGTGCCCGACAGCCGGCCGGGCAGCTCGCGCAGCTCGGTGAAGGCGGCGCGCAGCCGTCCGGCCGCCGTGTCGCCCTGGTCGCGCGCGGCGGGCCGGGTGCGCCAGAACTCCTCGATGAGCGGCCGCAGATACGCCGCGTCCGTCCCGCCCAGCACCGAGGAGGCGGTGTTGCGGGCGAGCGCGGTCAGCGCCTTCCCGCGCCGGGCGTCGCCGCCGGCCAGGTCGGCGATCGCGGCCCGCCAGGACTCCTGCGGGCGGTACTCGCGCGGGTTCCAGGCGAAGTCGGCGGCCGTGAAGAGGGGGATGCGCGACGCCTCGGGCTGTTCCATCGCGTTGGGGAGCAGCGCGGCCGACCCGGCGGCCACGGCGGGCTCCCGGCCCTGGTAGGGGCCGAGGAAGAGCCGCCCGGGGGCGTAGTCGTTGACCGGGTAGTTGTCCATCGTCACCAGCGGGTGCGCGAACACCTCGCGGGCCTCGGAGAGCTGACGGCCCGTGATGGTGCGGGGCACCACGCCGACGCCGGTCCACGCCACCTCGACACCGTCGTCCAGCTCCCGCGCGAGCGCCCGCCGGTACGCGGTCGAGCCGTCCTCGTAGTACTCGGTGGGCATCAGGGACAGCGCGGGCGCGTCCGGGTGGCGCCGCTCCAGGTGCCGGGCGACCGCGTTGGCGACGTGCGCGTGGGCGCGGGCGGCCGCCTCGGGCCCGGAGCCGAACCGTTCGGCGTCCGCCCCGCAGTGCCACTCGCTGTAGCTGACGTCCTGGAACTGCACCTGGAAGGCGCGGAAGCCCAGCGCCCACATCGCGTCCAGCTTGCGGGTCAGCGCCCGCAGGTCGTCGTCGGAGGAGAGGCACATCGCCTGCCCGGGCGCGACGGCCCAGCCGAGGGTGACGTGGTTGCGGGCGGCCCGCCCGGCCAGCTCACGGAACTCCGCGCGCCGCTCGGCCGGGTAGGGCTCGCGCCAGCGGGCCTGCCGGTACGGGTCGTCGCCGGGCGCGTACAGGTACCGGTTCAGCTTGGCGCGGCCCATGAAGTCGAGCTGGCCGAGCCGCTGCCGGTGCGTCCAGGGGGTGCCGTAGAAGCCCTCGGTGACGCCGCGCACGGCGGTGGCGGGCCAGTCCCGTACGACGGCGGCGGCGAGCGTGCCGTCCGGGCGGACCAGGCGGCGCAGCGTCTGCACGGCGTGGAAGAGGCCCTCGCCGTCCGCGCCGGTCAGCGTCACGGAGCCGTCACCGGAGGTGAGGGTGTAGCCGCCCGCCGGAAGGGCGTGACGGGGGTCGGCGGAGGCGCGTTCGCTGCCCGCGCGCACCACGAGCGCCCCCTCGGGCACCGATGCGCCGGGGTCGGTGAACCGGCGGGCGCCGGCCTCCCGCAGCACGTCCTTCAGCGCCTCCACGGCGTACGGGTCCGCTCCCCGCTCGGCGGCCAGGGTGACCTCCTCGGTCACCCGGACCGGGGCGCCGTTCGCGCGCAGGGAGTGCGGGCGAGGCCACACCGAGGGGACGTCCGCGGCGGCCTTCCCGGCCGGGTCGGCGGCGGGCGACCGGGCGGGGTCCGGCGCGGGCGCGGCCGTCGCGGCGGGGGCGACGCCCAGGGATCCGGCGAGCACGGCGAGTGCGAGTGCGGTCCTCCGCGCGGACGCCGTTCTGCCACGCCACAGCTGCACGAGGCCCCTCCTGATCCCCCGGGACCGGCCGGCCTACGACCGGCGGCCGTGTCCATTCCGTTACCGAGACGCCCCGAGCCCACCACTCCTGGAGTGAACGTGTCAATCAGAGGGGGTGTTGTGGCGCATTTGTCCCCCTGTGGAGTGAGAGTGAAGGGAGAGAATGTGACCAGGTTCACGTTCAACGACTTTGTGCGTCTGCGCTCGCGTCCACTGGGTAGGGCTGCGAGATGACCCGCACGTCCGGCTCGACGAGGAGGCCCTTGGTGGCTACAGCGGCATACGTCTTTCCCCCGGTCCTGTCCAAACCCGTGGCGGAGCCCTCCGCTTCCGAGGCGGAGCACTCCGCCTGCGACCCGCACGACTGCTTCCTCGGCGGCGAGGGCGCCGGCGCCGAAGCGCCCCTGACCAGCGAACCCCCGCTGCCCGACGCGGAACCCCTCACCAGCGAACCGCCGCTCGCCGACGCCACCCCGCTGACCAGCGAGTCCGACGTCTTCTCCGACCCCTCGGACTCCGCGGGACTCGACTCCTTCCCGGCCCAGTACCGCCCGGAGCCCTAGCGTGACCGCGCCACGGCCGGACGGGACCCCCTCCGAGGCGCTGTCCCGGCTCGCCGCACTGCACGGTGTCGCCACCTCCTACCGCCCCTCCCCGGACACGACGGTCCCGGCCTCGGCCGCCGCCGTCACGCACGCCCTGGCCGCCCTCGGCGTCGACGCGTCCACCGAGGAGGCCGTCCGCGCCGCCCTGGCCGTGCGCGAACAGGAGATCGCCGAGCGGCTGCTGCCGCCCACCGTCGTCGGCCGGGGCGCCCGCCCGCCCGAGGCGCTCGCCGCGCTGCCGGAGGGCACCCGGCTGGAGATCCGCACCGAGGACGGCGGCCTGCGCGCGTCCGCCGAGGACCTCCCGCCCGGCGTGCACCTGCTGACCGCCACCGCCCCCGACGGCCGCACCGCCCGCTCCCACCTGATCGTCGCGCCGCCGCGGCTGCCCGCGGTCGAGGGCCGCTCGTACGGGCTGCTGGTGCAGCTGTACTCGCTGCTCTCCCGCCGCTCCTGGGGCATGGGCGACCTCGCCGACCTCGGTGAGCTGGCCGGGTGGGCGGGCCGCGCGCTGGGCGCCGGGTTCGTGCAGGTGAACCCGTTGCACGCGGCCGTGCCCGGCCCCCCGACCGACCCCTCCCCGTACCGCCCCTCCTCGCGCCGCTTCCCCGACCCCGTGCACCTGCGGGTCGAGGCCGTGCCCGAGTTCGCGCACGTCGAGGACCGCGAGCGGCTGGGCGCCCTGCTGGAGCGGGCGGCGCGGCTGCGCGAGGCGGTGCTCGGCAAGGGGGAGCTGATCGACCGGGACGCCGTCTGGGAGGCCAAGCGGGAAGCCCTCGAACTGGTGCGGACGGTTCCGCTCGGCCCCGGCCGTGCCGCCGCCCTGCGCGCCTTCCGCGCCGAGCAGGGCCAGGCCCTGGAGGACCACGCCACCTGGTACGCGCTCGCCGAGACGCACGGCCCCGACTGGCGCCGCTGGCCCGCCGCCCTGCGCGACCCCCGCTCGGCGGAGACCGCCCGCGCCCGCGAGGAACTGCGGGACCGCGTCGACTTCCACTCCTGGCTCGTCTGGCTCACCGACGACCAGCTCACGGCCGCCCAGCGGGCCGCGCGGGAGGCCGGGATGGGCGTGGGGATCGTGCACGACCTGGCCGTCGGCGTGCATCCCACCGGCGCGGACGCCTGGGCGCAGCAGGACCACTTCGCGCCCGGCATGTCCGTCGGCGCGCCCCCGGACGCCTTCAACGCGCGCGGCCAGGACTGGGGACTGCCGCCCTGGCGGCCCGACCGCCTCGCCGAGAGCGGGTACGCGCCGTTCCGTGACCTGCTGCGGGGCCTCTTCCGGTACGCGGGCGCCTTGCGCATCGACCATGTGATGGGCCTGTTCCGGCTCTGGTGGGTGCCGGAGGGCCGCCCGCCCACCGAGGGGACGTACGTCCGCTACGACGCCGAGGCCATGCTCGCCGTGCTGGTCCTGGAGGCGTCCCGCGCCGGGTCCCTGGTGATCGGCGAGGACCTCGGGACGGTCGAGCCCGGGGTGCGCGAGGCGCTGCGCGACCGGGGCGTGTACGGGACGTCGGTGCTGTGGTTCGAGCGGGACTGGGAGGGCGACCGCCGCCCGCTGCCGCCGGAACGCTGGCGCGCCGACTGCCTGGCCACGGCCACCACCCATGACCTGCCGTCCACCGCCGCCCGCCTCACCGGGGAGCACGTGGAGCTGCGCGACCGGCTGGGCCTGCTCACCCGGCCGCTCGCCGAGGAGCGGGCGGAGGCGGAGGCGGACGTGGGCGAGTGGCTGGAACGGCTGGAGGAGCTGGGGCTGCTGCCCGCGACGGCGGAAGGCGGCTCCTACGCCTCCCGGGAGGAGGCCGGGATCCAGGCGGTGTACCGCTACCTGCTGCGCACCCCCGCGCGCATGGTCGGCGTGTGGCTGCCGGACGGCGTCGGGGACCGGCGGCCGCAGAACCTGCCCGGCACCTGGGACCAGTACCCGAACTGGCGGCTGCCCGTCGCCGACGCGGAGGGGCGCCCGGTGACCCTGGAGGACCTGGCCGCGTCCCCCCGGCTGCGGGCCCTGGTCGACGTGCTGCGCGCCGACGCCCCGCCCGGCGGCTGACCCGCCCGCGCGCCCGTACGGCACCCCGGGCGCGCGGCCCCCGACCGCGTTCGATACTTTGGGGACCGTGGACAAGAAGAACGCCCTGCGCGCCGGCGCCCTGGCAGCCGGTACGACGCTGATGATGCTGCTCATGTCGTCCCCCGCGCTCGCCCTGACCCGCGACGACGGCGACGACCCCGGCACGGGCCTGAGCGTCATCGAGACGCTGGGTCTCTACGTCCTGCTCCCGATCGGGCTCTTCGCGGTCATCGCCGGTCTGGTGATGGCACTCGACAAGTCCCACCAGAAGAAGGACCCGACGAGCTCCAACGTCCGGACCAAGGCGGACGCCAAGGCCTGACCCGGCCCGCTCGCCCGAGCGGTCCGCACGCGCTTTCCCGAAGGGCGCCGGCACCTCGCCGGCGCCCTTCGGCGTATGTGGAGGTCTATCGCTCGGTGGCGAGCAGCAGGTCCCGCAGCAGGTCCGAGAGGAGCGCCGACCGCTCCGGGCCCAGCGCGGCCAGCGCCCGCGACTGCTCGGCGGCGCCCACGGTCACCGCCTCGTCGATCAGCCGCAGCCCCTCCTCGGTCAGCGTCACCTGGAGCCCGCGCCGGTCGTGCGGGTCGGGGGAGCGGCGCAGCAGGCCCGCGCGCTCCAGCTTGTCCAGACGGCCCGTCATCCCGCCGGTGGTGAGCATCAGCGTGGCCGAGAGCTGCCGGGGCGAGAGGGTGTACGGCTCCCCGGCGCGGCGCAGGGTGGCGAGGACGTCGAACTCGCCCCGGGAGATCCCGAACGGCGCGTACACCTGCTCGTGCCGGTCGCCCATGGCGCGCGCGATGCGGTAGACGCGGCCGAAGACCTCCATCCCGGCGGTGTCCAGGTCGGGCCGTACCCGGGCCCACTGCTCGATGATCGCGTCGACGGGGTCCGCGTGGCGCGGCTCGGGGCGTGCACTCATAGCCGGGAGTATCCGCGCGGCGGGGGTTGCCCGCAAGAAAGTAGCTTGCGGATAAGTAGCTCAGAGCTAAGCTACTTGTCGCCAACCCGTCGGAAGGGGTGCCCCATGACCGCGCACCAACGCGCCGCCGTCGCCGCGCTCACCGCCCTCGCCCCCGTCTCCTGGGGCACCACCTACGTCGTCACCACCGAGTTCCTGCCGCCGGAGCGCCCCCTGTTCACGGCCCTGGTCCGCGCCCTGCCCGCCGGGCTGCTGCTGCTCGCGGTCGCCCGGGTGCTGCCGCGCGGCGCCTGGTGGTGGAAGGCGGCGGTGCTCGGCGCGCTGAACATCGGCGCCTTCTTCCCGCTGCTGTTCCTCTCCGCGTACCGGCTGCCGGGCGGGCTGGCGGCGGTCGTCGGCTCGGCGGGCCCGCTGCTGGTGCTGGGGCTGTCGGCGCTGCTGCTGGGGCGGCGGCCCGCGCTCCGTGACGTCCTGGCCGGCGCGGTCGCCGCGTTCGGCGTGAGCATGGTGGTGCTGAAGGCGGCGGGGGCGCTGGACGCGCTGGGTGTGACGGCGGCGTTCACCGCCACGGCATCGATGTCCGCGGGCACGGTGCTGACGCAGAAGTGGGGCCGGCCCGAGGGCGTCGGCCCTCTCGCCCTCACCGGCTGGCAACTGACCGCGGGCGGCCTGACGATCGCCCCGCTCGCCTTCCTGCTGGAGGGCGCCCCGCCCACCCTGGACGCCGGTGCGGCCGGAGGGTACGCCTACCTGGCCCTGGTCAACACGGCGATCGCGTACTGCCTGTGGTTCCGGGGCATCGGCCGCCTCACCGCGACCCAGGCCACCCTCCTCGGCCCGCTGTCGCCCCTGACGGCGGCGGTGCTCGGCTGGGCGGTCCTGGGGGAGAGTCTGACGGCTCTCCAACTCCTAGGCATGGCTCTGGCCTTCGGGGCGACGGTGGCGGGCCAGCTGCCTCGGCGCACCGAGCCGACGGCGCGGCTCCGGGCCGGGAGTCAGCCCTCGGGGTCGACCTCGGGGTGCGTGAACCGCACGGGCCTGCCCAGGGAGCGGGCGTAGGCGATCTCGGCACGCGTGCTGTCCCCGACGTAGTCGCCGACCACGAGCACCTCGTCGGCGAGCCGGATCTTCGCCCGGTGCAGTGCGTCGAGCCGGACCTTCAGCGCCTCGGCCTCGCCGGGGTCCGCCCACAGTCCGTGCGGCGACTTCATGTCGCACCCCGGCTTGACGACGATCCGCCCGGCCGCGGTCTCCCGCAGGTCGGCCTCGGCCATCTCGGCCATGAATCGGGTGGATCCGCAGATGGCGACGATGCGGGGGAGGTCCAACCCCGCCTTGGCGGCGGTGAGCTGGTCCTCGGGGGTGAGGGGCTGGTGCGACACGGTTCCTCCTGGCAGGCGACAGGACGTCTGTATCAGATCGCGCCGACACCTCCCTGGCCCGAACCCAGCTCGCGCCGGACGGCCTTGCCCCGGTCACCCTCCCCGGTGAGCGGCTGCCGGCCCCCTCACGTCGGCGCAGGCCCGCACCAGCGCCGGCCCTCTTCGGTCCTCGCGGTCGGGGTCCGGCGTGGAGGGCCGGGGCGGCTCGGGAGGCGAGGGGCTCGGGAGGCGAGAGGGCGGCGTCCCAGGCCCCGATCCGCAGCACACCCGTCCGCGACCGACGTACGCGCAGCGCTGCGGGGCGGTCGTCCTGCTCCGGGGGCGGAAGGCAACGCCTGCGGGGAAGTGGCGGCCGGCCCTGCGTGCACAGCCGTACGCGACTCCACGGCGCCGTCCCACGGCACCCTCACCGTGCCCGCCCCGGCGTTCGCCGCGTTCGTGAACGCCCTGACGCGGCCGGGCGGGCCGGTGCGGCGCCGCCCGGCCCACCGCGCCGCGTGCGGTCAGATCACGATCACCCGCCGCCCCCTCGTGTGCCCCGCCCGGCTGTCGGCGTGGGCGGCGGCCGCCTCCGCGAGGGAGTAGGCCTTCTCCACCGGGATGTGGAGCGCGCCCTGTTCGAGGAGACGGACCGTCTCCTTCAGGGCGTCCGGGACGCTGCCCGCGACGCCGGAGAAGCGGACGCCCAGCTCGGGGGCGGCGCGGTCCGCGATGGAGACCACCGTGGCCGGGTCCCCGGTCAGCTCCACGAGCTCGCGCAGGACGCCCGCGCCGGCCAGGTCGAGGGCCGCGTCGACCGAGGTGAACGCCCGCACCCGCTCCGGCCAGCCCTCGACGTACGTCGTGGCGTGCGCGCCCAGGCTGCGCAGGTACTCCAGGTTGGCGGCCCCGGCCGTGCCGACCACCGTGATGCCGCGGTCCCGGGCGGTCTGCAGCACCGCCGAGCCGACCCCGCCCGACGCGCCGCTGACCAGCAGCGTCTGTCCGGGGCGGACACCGCACTCGCCCAGGATGCGCAGGGCCGTCTCCATGACGGACGGATAGCCGGCCGCCTCCTCGAAGGAGAGGCCTTCGGGCGTCCGGGCCCAGGCGTGCAGCACCGCGAACTCCGCGTAGGTGTCGGACCCTTCGCCGAAGACCCGGTCACCGACCGCCACATCCGTGACGCCCTCGCCGACCTCGTCCACCACCCCCGCCGCGTCCAGCCCGACGCCCGCGGGCAGTGACGCCGGGAGGGCCGGACGCATCTGGCCCTCCCGGATCCTCCAGTCGACGGGGTTCACCCCGGCCGCGCGCACGGCGATGCGTATCTCTCCCGGGCCCGCGTGGGGCTCGTCCGCGTCGACGAGGTGAAGGACGTCGGGGCCGCCGAACTCGGCGTAGCTCACTTTCTTCATGCCGCCGACCGTAACACTAACCGTTAGTTCATTGAAGTCGTTAGGGTTTCGTATCTGCTAGCGTTCGGGTCATGCCCGAGCAGCCGCCGTCCGGACGTCGAGAGCGCAAGAAGGCCGCCACACGTCAGAAGATCGCCGACACCGCCCTGCGGCTCTTCCTGGAGCGCGGGTACGACGCGGTGGGCATCCGGGACGTGGCCGCCGAGGCCGACGTGGCCGTCACCACCGTCTTCTCCCACTTCGCCTCCAAGGAGGCTCTGGTGTTCGAGCGGGACGCGGACTTCGAGCGGCGTCTCGCCCGCGCGGTGACCGACCGCGCTCCCGGCGCGCCGCTCGTGCCCGCCCTGCGCGAGGAGACGCTCGCGCTGGTGCGCCACTGCCTGGCCGACGAGGCCGCCCCCGTGTGGCGGATGATCGACGCCTCGCCCGCGCTGCGGGAGTACGAGAGCTCCATGCGGCTGCGGCACGCGGAGACCCTGGCGGCCGCCCTCGCGGCGGAACCGGGCGCGCCGGGCGGCGCCACCGCGTGCCGGGCCGTCGCCCGGTTCGTCGTGGACGCCTTCGCGCTGGCCCGGGAGGCGGACGACCCGGAGACCGCGGTGGACGAGATCTTCCGGATGGTGGACGCGGCCTGGGAGGCCGCCGGGGCGGGCGTGCCGTCCGGGCCCGCCACATGACGGAAGGGGCGCCCGGCCGGGAAGCCGGGCGCCCCTTCTCGGTGTCAGGGCCGGGTTACGCCGACGTCGCCGCCGCGTCCGCCGCCTGGGCACGCAGGGCGCGTTCCACGCCCGCGCGGGACTCCGAGACCAGGCGGCGCAGGGCCGCGTTGGGCTCGGCGGAGGCCAGCCAGGCGTCCGTCCTGTCGAGGGTCTCGCCGGTGACCTGGATGCCCGGGTAGAGGCCGACCGCGATCTGCTGGGCCATCTCGTGCGAGCGGGACGCCCACACGTCGGCCAGCGCCTCGAAGTACTTGTCCGTGTACGGGGCCAGCAGCTCGCGCTGGTCGGTCTGCACGAAGCCGGCGATGACGGCCTCCTGGACCGCGTTCGGCAGCTTGTCGGACTCGACGACCGAGGCCCATGCCTCCGCCTTGGCCTCCTCCGTCGGGCGGGCCGCCCGCGCGGTGGCCGCGTGCCGCTCGCCCGCGGCCGTCCTGTCCCGCTCGTACTCGGCGGCGATCTCCGCCTCGTCGAACCGGCCCACCGCCGCCAGCCGCTGCACGAACGTCCAGCGCAGCTCGGTGTCGACGGCCAGGCCCTCCACGGTCTGCGTGCCGGCGAGCAGCGCCTCCAGCAGGTCCAGCTGCTCCGGGGTGCGGGCGGTCGCCGCGAACGCGCGCGCCCACGCCAGCTGGTGGTCGCTGCCCGGCTCGGCGGACCGCAGGTGGGCCAGCGTGGCGTCGGTCCAGCGGGTCAGCAGCGCCTCGCGGGCGGCCGGGTCGGCGTACAGGTCGAGGGCCAGCTTCACCTGCCGGTGCAGCGACTGCACGACACCGATGTCGGACTCCTTGCCGACGCCCGACAGCACCAGCGACAGGTAGTCCCGCACGGGCAGCTCCGCGTCGCGGGTCATGTCCCAGGCGGAGGCCCAGCACAGCGCCCGCGGCAGCGACGACTCGAAGTCGCCCAGGTGCCCGGTGACGACGGCGAGGGACTGCTCGTCCAGGCGGACCTTGGCGTACGACAGGTCGTCGTCGTTGAGCAGGATCACCGCCGGGCGGGGCTTGCCCGCGAGCTGCGGCACGGCGGTCAGCTCGCCGTCGACGTCCAGCTCGACCCTGTCCCCGCGGACCAGCTTGCCGGTCGCCTCGTCCAGGTCGTACAGGCCGATCGCGATGCGGTGCGGGCGCAGGGTCGGCTCGCCCTTCGCGCCGGCGGGGAGCGCCGGGGCCTCCTGGCGGACGGCGAAGGAGGTGATGACGCCGGCGTCGTCCGTCTCGATCTCGGGACGCAGGACGTTGATGCCGGCCGTCTCCAGCCACTTCTTCGACCAGGTCTTCAGATCGCGGCCGGAGGTCTCCTCCAGGGCGCCCAGCAGGTCGGACAGGCGCGTGTTGCCGTACGCGTGGCGCTTGAAGTACGCCTGCACGCCCCGGAAGAACTCGTCCTCGCCGACGTAGGCGACGAGCTGCTTCAGCACCGAGGCGCCCTTGGCGTACGTGATGCCGTCGAAGTTGACGAGGACGTCGTCCAGGTCGCGGATGTCCGCCATGATCGGGTGCGTGGACGGCAGCTGGTCCTGGCGGTAGGCCCAGGTCTTCATCTGGTTCGCGAACGTCGTCCACGAGTGCGGCCACTTGGAGCCGGGCGCGTCGGCCTGGCAGGCGGCCTCCGCGAAGGTGGCGAACGACTCGTTCAGCCACAGGTCGTTCCACCACTCCATGGTGACCAGGTCGCCGAACCACATGTGCGCCAGCTCGTGCAGGATCGTGGCCGCGCGCACCTCGTACGCCGCGTCCGTCACCTTCGAGCGGAAGACGTACTGGTCGCGGATGGTGACCGCGCCCGCGTTCTCCATCGCGCCCGCGTTGAACTCGGGCACGAACAGCTGGTCGTACTTCTCGAACGGGTAGGCGTAGTCGAACTTCTCCTGGAACCAGTCGAAGCCCTGCCGGGTCACCTCGAAGATGGCGTCCGCGTCGAGGTACTCGGCGAGCGAGGGCCGGCAGTAGATGCCGAGCGGCACCGACCGGCCGTCCTTCTCGTACACGCTGTGCACCGAGTGGTACGGGCCGGCGATCAGCGCCGTGACGTACGTCGACAGACGCGGGGTGGGCGCGAAGACCCACACGTTGTCCTTGGGTTCCGGCGTGGGCGAGTTGGAGATGACCGTCCAGCCCTCCGGCGCCTTCACCGTGAACTGGAACGTCGCCTTGAGGTCCGGCTGCTCGAAGCTCGCGAACACCCGGCGGGCGTCCGGCACCTCGAACTGCGTGTACAGGTACGCCTGGTCGTCCACCGGGTCGACGAAGCGGTGCAGGCCCTCACCCGTGTTGGTGTACGCGCAGTCGGCGCTCACCCGCAGCACGTTGCGGCCCTTGAGCAGGCCGGGCAGGGCGATGCGGGAGTCGGCGAAGGACTCGGCGGGGTCCAGCGCGTCACCGTTCAGGGTGATCTCGTGGACGGACGGGGCCACCAGGTCGATGAAGGACTCCGCGCCGTCCTCGGCGACGTCGAAGCGCACCGTGGTCACGGACCGGTACGTGCCCCCCTCCTGCGCGCCGGAGAGATCGAGATCGATCTCGTACGAGTCAACGGTCAGCAGCTTCGCCCGCTGCTGCGCCTCTTCGCGGGTCAGGTTTGTGCCAGGCACGCGGTCATCTCCTCGATATGTGTGGGTTGCGTCATCCTTCCACGCGAGATCGCCCTCACGCGATGACGAAACCGCAGGCATGGGGATACCCCTGTGTCGGAGCCGCCCGGACGGCTCCGGCCGGCGGTTCCACCACGTCGAGAAAGCGGTAGGCAAGGTGTTCCTGAACGCGTCGAGGGGGCGGACCCGCCTGCGGGCCCGCCCCCTCGGTCATGCCTGAGGCGTCAGGCGCTCAGTTCCTGCGCCACCAGCTCCGCGATCTGGACCGCGTTCAGGGCCGCGCCCTTGCGGAGGTTGTCGTTGGAGACGAACAGCGCCAGGCCGTTCTCCACGGTCTCGTCGCTCCGGATGCGGCCGACGTACGACGGGTCCTGGCCGGCGGCCTGCAGCGGGGTCGGGATGTCCGTGAGGACCACGCCGGGCGCCTCGGCCAGCAGCTCCGTCGCGCGCTCCGGGCTGATCGGGCGGGCGAACCGGGCGTTGATCTGGAGCGAGTGGCCGGAGAAGACCGGGACGCGCACGCAGGTGCCCGAGACCTTCAGCTCCGGGATGTCCAGGATCTTGCGGGACTCGTTGCGCAGCTTCTGCTCCTCGTCGGTCTCGTTCAGACCGTCGTCGACGAGGTTGCCCGCGAAGGGCAGCACGTTGAAGGCGATGGGGCGCTTGTAGACGCCGGGCTCGGGGAAGTCGGCCGCCGCGCCGTCGTGCGTCAGCTTGTCGGCCTCGTCGATCACCTTCTGCGTCTGGCCGTGCAGCTCCGCGACGCCCGCGAGACCGGAACCGGACACCGCCTGGTACGTGGCGACGACCAGCGCCTCCAGGCCCGCCTCCGCGTGCAGCGGACGCAGCACCGGCATCGCGGCCATCGTCGTGCAGTTCGGGTTCGCGATGATGCCCTTGGGGCGGTTCGCGATCGCGTGCGGGTTGACCTCGGAGACGACGAGGGGGACCTCGGGGTCCTTGCGCCAGGCGGACGAGTTGTCGATCACCACGGCGCCCTGCGAGGCGACCTTCTCGGCCAGCGCCTTGGAGGTCGCGCCGCCCGCGGAGAACAGGACGATGTCCAGGCCGCTGTAGTCGGCGGCGGAGGCGTCCTCCACCGTCACGCCGTCCAGCTCCGTACCCGCGGAACGGGCCGAGGCGAACAGGCGCAGCTCCGTGACCGGGAAGTTCCGCTCCTTGAGGATCCTGCGCATGACCGTGCCCACCTGACCGGTGGCTCCGACGATTCCGACCCTCACGGCGACTCCCTACTGCGTCTCTCGCGTACCTGATGTGCCTGGACGGGGCGCTTCCATCATGCGGCCGACCACGCCCCGGCTGTCCAATTCTTTGCCACGACCGCCCGCACAGTGGGACGAACCGGCTGGGGGCGCCGGTTGCGGACCTTCGGCTCCAACCCCCCTGAGCTGCAGAAATTCCCCCCACGGGGGCCGTCGGCCGCAAGGACCCCTGCCCAGGCCGACCCTGTCCACACGAAGGTGTGACGTACGCCTCTACGCGCCCTCCGGATCCGTCCGAACGTTCCGGGCGCCCGTCGCGTCGTAGGAGAAACAGCGTGAGGGGGGTGAGCGGTGCTGCGCGGAAGAACCCGGCGCGGCCGCGGGCCGTACGTCGCCGACGACGACCCGCTGGACGCGGCGCAGGAGCGCCGGGTGCGGGCGGTGCTCGCACTGGGCGGAGTACCGCAGGCGGACCTGCCGGACGGGGTGCAGCAGGTCCGCCTGCGGCTGCTGGAACGCGCCGCGAGCGGCAGGGAGGCGCCCCGGGACGTCTCGGCGTGGGCGGCGGTCGTCGCCTCCAACCTCGCCATGGACTGGCACCGGGCGAAGCGGCGGCAGGAACGGCTGGGGGAGCGGCTGGCCGCGCTGCGGCCCGCCGAGGCGCCCTCGGGGGAGGAGAGCAGCGTGCTGTCGCTGGCCGTCGCCCGGGGCCTGGACCGGCTGCCCGACGCGCAGCGCCAGGTCGTCGTGCTGCGTTTCTACGCCGATCTGCCGGTGCGCTCCATAGCCGAGCAGCTCGGCGTGCCGGAGGGCACGGTCAAGAGCAGGCTGCACAGCGCCGTACGGACCCTGCGGGCCCGCCTGCACGAGGACGAGGTGGTGTGACGTGACCGCCCACGACAACAACGGCGACCGCGACCCGGCCCGTGCGGACGACGGGCACGAGAATCTCCGGCCCGACGCACCGGAGCCCTCAGGAACCGCCCAGGCCGATCGGGGGTGCCCGGCGCCGGGGCCCGGCGGACGTGGGGACGACGGCGAGCGCGGAGGCCGGGGGCGCGGTACGCCGGGGTCCGGCGGACGCCGGGGCAGTGGCGTGCTGCCTGGTGGCTCGGTGAACGGAGGGGCGGGGAACGGATCGTCCGAGCGGGACGCGTCCGTGCCGGACGGGAGCGAGCGGTACCCGGCGGACGCCCTCGCGGTGGCCCTGTTCGGGGAGGAGCTCCCCGAGGGCGTGCGGGAGGACGCCGCGTTCCGCGCGGAACGGGACGCCGCCCTCGCGGACCTCGCGGTGCTGGGCGAACAGCTCACGCTGATCGGGGACGTGCTGGCGGGGCGAGAAGAGGCCGCTCCGGCCGGGGAGCGGCCGGCCGAGGACGCCGGGGCGGCCTGGCCGCTCCCCGCACCGGCCACGCCCGCCACGCCGCTCCGGCGACGGCCCCGGTACCGGCCGCTGAGGCTCGCGCTCGGCGGGCTCGCCGCCGCGGCCGCGGCGAGTCTCGTCCTCGGCCTGGGCTGGCTCGTGGCCCAGGGCGGCTCGGCGGTCGACTCGGCGGTCCCCGGGGCCGCCTCGGACGCCAAGGAGGACACCGGCTCCACCCCCTTCGGCCCCCGCTACCTGGCGTGCGCCCGCCTCGTCGCCGAGGGCAGGGTCACGGCACTGGAGGAGGTGCCGGGCACCGGCGGCGTCCAGCGGGTCACCCTGGCGGCGAGCCGGTACTACAAGGGGGACGGCCCGGTGACCTTCCTCCGGGACGACGCCGCGGAGGTTCCCCTGCGCCTGGGCGACCAGGTGCTGGTCGGTCTGTCCCCCGGCCTCGCCCATCCGGACCGGACGGTCGTCGGCGAGGCGGAGATCGCCCCCGTCCGGGCCGGGATCGTCGCCGCTCTCCCCGCCTCGCGCACCGCGGGCTGCGACTGAGCGGGGCGGACACGGCGGAGGGGCGGGCGCCCGTACGGACGCCCGCCCCTCCTGTTCGATCCGGTGCGCAGCCCGACTACTCGACGACCTTCTCGATCGCCACGTTGCCGATGCCCGCGACCGTGCCGCGCGCGTTCACCAGCTGCACGCGGCCGAAGAACGCGCGTCCCTCGGGAGCCGCGGCGGCGACGGTGACCTCGCCGGAGACGGCGGCCTCGGCGCCCGTGCCCAGCTTCACCGGCGCGGACTCGTCGACGGTGACGGTGCCGAGCGTGGCGGAGAAGAACACGTCCAGGTAGTCGTACTCCGTCGTGCCGGCCGGGACCGAGTAGCCGTCCACCTCGATGGTGTACGTGCCGGCCTTCGGGGAGGCGATGGAGACGGACTCCTCCGAGTCGCCGTCCGCGGACTGGGCGACCCGGTTGCCGGCCTCGTCGTACACGGCCAGGTCCAGGTCGGCGGCGGTGTCGGAGACGTTGCCGATGGAGACGTCCAGCGACGCGGCGCCCTCGGGCACCTCGACCGTGGTGGTGTGGACGTCACCCGTGGAGATCGACGGGCGGGCCGTCTTCGACGAGCCGAGCGGACCGCCGACCAGCTTGCCGTCGATCGCGGCGGCCTCGTTGGTCACCGTCCAGTCGACGGCGGCCGGGGTGCCGACCTTCGCCTCGGGCACCGTGACGGTCTCCGGGTCGAAGGCCGCGCCGAGCACCGCGACATCCAGCTTGTACGGGTTGTCGAGCAGCGGCGAGGTACGGCGCGCCTCGACTTCGATCTCCCACACGCCCGGCTGCGGGGCCGCGTACGACCGCACGTCGGGGCGGCAGGTGTTCGCCGGGTTGCTGTAGTTCGGGTAGCAGTTGACCGTCGAGGTCGGGTCGGACGGCACACCGTACGGGTGGATGGAGATGAACCGGGTCTGGCTCGTCGCCTTCAGCCCGCTCATCGCGACCTCCAGCGTCTTCGCGCCCTCCGGCACGGTGACGAAGTAGGAGGTGGTGCTGTTGCGCTGGACCGTGCCCTTCGCCGAGTAGGTGTACTTCACCGGCGCGGAGACGACCACGGTGGTGAGGATCTGCCGGTCCACGCCCTCGGTGCGCGGGTCGTCGACCTCGAGGATCGCGCTCTTGATGCCGGCCGTGCGGGACTTGGCCTCGACCTTGACGGTCACCGGCTTGTTCAGCGGCAGCGAGACCTTCTTGCCGCCGACGACGCGGAAGGTGTTGTCCGCGTTGTTCGCCAGGTCCAGCTTGTGGCTCACGGCGCGGTCCGGGCCGGACGTACGGGTGATCGTGACGTCGTACGTCTTCTTCTGGCCGGCCTTCAGGCCGCCCTCACGGTCGTACAGACCCGTGCCGAAGCCGGGGGTCTTCAGGAACTGGTCGATCGCGGTGTCGACCGGCGCCTTCACCGTGTACTCGTGCGCGGTGGCGCCCTTGCGGATCGCCTTCCAGGCGTCCACGACGTCGATCAGGCCCGCGCCCTCCTCGTAGGCCTGCACACCCTTGATGTGCTTGGCGGTGGAGGTGAGGGCGGTGCGCAGCGTCGCCGGGGTGAGGCCGATGCGCTGCTGCTTCGCGGCGGACAGCAGCAGGGCGGAGGCGCCGGCGGCCTGCGGGGAAGCCATCGAGGTGCCCTGGAGCATGCCGTAGCCGGCCGGCAGGGAGTAGCCCGCCTCGGCGACCGGGGCGCCCGGCAGCCAGGTCTGGATGGTGTTGATGGCCGCGCCGGGCGCGGTCAGGGTCGGCGTGAAGCCGCCGTCCTCACGCGGACCGCGCGAGGAGAACGGCATCATCGCGTACTTGGTCTTCACCTCGGAGCCGTAGTTGGCGGCCCAGGTCTCCTTGGAGACGGACGCGCCGACCGAGATGACCTTGTCGGCCAGGGCGGGGTCGCCGATGGTGTTGGCGCCGGGGCCGGAGTTGCCCGCGGAGATCACCAGCTGGACGCCGTAGGTGTCGATCAGTCGGTTGTACAGCTCGGCGCGGGCGTTGTTGCCGTCGTTCAGCGCCGGCAGACCGCCGATCGACATGTTGACGATGTCGACGCCGCGCTTGGTGACGAGGTCGATCATGCCCTCGGTGAGCGCGACGCTGGTGCAGCCGCCGGACCAGGTGCAGGCGCGCGAGGACACCAGCTTGGCGCCGGGCGCCGCGCCGTTCATCTTGCCGCCGAACAGGCCGTTGGCAGCGGTGATGCCGGCCACGTGGGTGCCGTGCTCGGACTCGATGACGCCGATGTTGACGAAGTCGGCCTTCTGGCCGATCCAGTCGCCGCCGTAGGGGTCCATCGGGACGTCCTTGCGGATCTCCACGACGAACGGCTGCCGCTCGGCGACGTCGGTCTTCGGGTCGTCGGTGCCGAACCACCCGATCTGGAAACCGTCCTTGTACGGCTTCATCGGGGTGTCGTCCGAGAAGTCCTGGTTGTTGTTCAGGTCGACGCGGACGGTGCCCTTGGCCGGGTCGTAGAGCACGCCCCAGACGTCGGTGGTGTCGCCGTCGCGGTTGGCGTCGCCGGCCGCGTCACCGCCCGCGGTGTAGGACTCGCGGAAGAGGCTGACCTGGTAGGAGCCCTGCGGGGCCTTCCAGGTGGCGCCGCCGTAGGTGAAGGTCGGGCCGGAGACCGCGTTGACCATGGGGCGCCACGTCTGGTCGCCGTCCACGATCGGGTCGGTCGCCGTCACCCAGTCGACGATCTTGCGCTCGCCGGTCGTGGTCTTCTGCAGCGCGGGGTGGGAGAGGTCGACGCCGGAGTCGAGGATGCCGATGGTGACGCCGCGGCCGTCCGCCTTGGGGTTCTTCTTCACGAAGTCCACGGCGCCGGTCTCGAAGGACGGGTTGTACGGGTTCTTCGCGGGGGTCTTCTTGTCCGGGGCCGCGTAGCCCTTGGCGCTCTTGCCCTTGCCCTTGGCGGCCTTCGTGGTGTCGGCGGCCGGGGTCGGGTCGTCGAGCAGGATCTCCTCGCGCAGGTCGACGCCGTGCACGGTGGAGAGCTTGGTGGCGGCCGCGATGGCCGCGTCGGCCTTGCCCGTGGGCACGGTGGCGCGGACGTACCCGAGCTTGTTGTCCGAGCGGCCGACGGAGGCGCCCTTGACGGACTCGATCTCCTCGGTGACCTGAGCGGTCTTGCCGGGAGTCGTGGCGATCATCATCGTGACGTGCTTGGCGCCCTCGGCCTTGGCCTCGGCGAGCAGTTCCGCGTCGTGCGAGCCGAGTTTGTCGTGGGCGGACTTGACGCCCGCGTCGGCCGGGGCGGCGGCCGGGCTGTCGGCGGCGAGCGCCAGCGGGACCGGCCCGGCCGCGGAGAGCGCGGCGACGAGACCGGCGGCGACGGCTATGCGGGCCGCACGTCTGGTGCCCGATATGGGGGCGCGCTGCGGGGAGTTGGTCATCGGCATCCCTTGCAAGGAGCGAACGATCGGGAGCGGCCAGGAGTGATCGGTCCTGGTCGCGGGGGTCCGGAAGTGCACTACCGGACGATCGATGAGCTTCGCGTAAAGGGCGGATGTTTGGCGAGGGTTGGCCGGAAGGCCGATGGAGGTGTGGGGAAAACCCCCGGTACGCGTAAGGGGAGTTCGCGTCGGAAGCGGACAAGTCCGTCATGGTCGTGCAGGGTGGGTGTCCACAGTGCGGACCTGCCCGAATACGCCCCTGCGCGCCCCGGGCGGCGCGGGGTACCGTCCGGCGGTGCGAAGGACATCGAGGGTGGCGGCCTACGCCGTGGTGGTGCGCGACGGACAGATCCTGCTCGCCCGCTCACGGGGTGAGAGCGGCGTCCTGGAGTGGGTGCTGCCGGGCGGTGGCACGGAACACGGCGAGGACCCCTACGACACCGTGCGGCGCGAGGTCGAGGAGGAGACCGGCTACCTCGTGGAGGTCACCGCACTGCTGGGTGTGGTGTCCCGCAGCCGAGCGCTGCAAGGACGCTTCCGCCGCCCGGTCGACCACCACAGCCTGCGGTTCGTCTACGAGGGCCGGATCACCGGCGGAGAGCTGCGCGACGAGATCGGCGGCTCCACCGAGCACGCCGCCTGGCAGCCCCTCGAAGCGCTCCCCGGCCTGGTCCGCATCGACCTGCTCGACATCGCCCTGCGTCTGTGGCGCGAACGTCCCGCGGGCGGACACCTGGAGCCCGAAGGGTAGACCGCGCGACGCGCTCGCGCGGAACGTCCGAAACATGGTCAACCACCGCGGGCCCCGGCAACCTCGCCGCCCCGGACGCGGTTTCCCCCTGCGACCACATGAGACGAAGCGGGGAGGAACAGGCATGCGGAAGCGGATGCGGACGACGGCGGTGGCAGCGGTGGCGGTGGCCCTCTCGGCGGCCCTCGCGGCCCCGGCGGTCGCGGCGGGACCCGGCGGCGGCCGTGCAGGGGACACCGGCGACCACAGGGCGACCGCCCGGGCCGTGCGGGCCGCGGTCCAGGACGGGGTGCCCGGCGTGACACTGCGCGCGCAGGACCGGCGCGGCGTGTGGACCACCACCGCCGGGGTGGGCGACCTGCGCACGGAGCGCCCGCGCTCCCCGCGCGACCGCTACCGGGTCGGCAGCATCACCAAGACCTTCGTGGCGACGGTGCTGCTCCAGCTGGAGGCCGAGGGCAGGCTGTCGCTGGACGACACCGTCGACTCCTGGCTGCCCGGCCTCGTCACCGGCAACGGCCACGACGGCACCCGGATCACCCTGCGGCAGCTGCTCAACCACACCAGCGGGATCTTCAACTACACGGCCGACGAGGACTTCGCCCGCACCTACTTCCTCAAGGACGGCTTCTTCGAGCACCGCTACGACACCGTCGAGCCCGAGGAACTGGTGCGCGTCGCGACGTCCCACGAGCCGGACTTCGCGCCCGGCGCCGGATGGAACTACTCCAACACCAACTACGTGCTGGCGGGCCTCGTGATCGAGAAGGCCACCGGCCGCCCCTACGGCGAGGAGATCCGCCGCCGCGTCCTCGCGCCGCTGCACCTCACCGGCACCTCGGTCCCGGGCACCCGCACCGGTGTACCCGGACCCAGCAGCCGCGCCTACGGCAAGCTCACCCTGGACGGCGGCGGACCCGTCCACGACGTCACCCGGCTCAACCCGTCCATGGCCTTCTCGGCGGGCGAGATGATCTCCGACTCGAAGGACCTGGGCCGCTTCTACCGCGCCTTGCTCACCGGACGGCTGCTGCCGAAGAAGCAGCTGAACGAGATGACCGACACGGTGACCGTGGACGACACCCACGGCTACGGACTGGGCCTGATGAGCACCGAGCTGAGCTGCGGGGTGACCGTCTGGGGCCACGGCGGCGGCATCCACGGCTCCACCTCCGACGCCGTCACCACCCGCGACGGGCGCCACTCGCTGGCGTTCAACTTCAACGGCGACTGGAGCGGGGACACCGAGGCGGTGATCGAGGGGGAGTACTGCGGCGACTGATCCGCGGGCGGCCGCCGGGGCACACCTCGGTCCGGCGGCCGCCGTCCCCTCCGACGCGAGTGGGCGGCCGCACTAGCGGGGCAGCACCACGACGTACGCGGCCGGTTCGCGGTCCGCCGACGCCATCAGGGCAGTGCGGACCACCGCCGCCTGCTGCTCCGCCGCGTCCCGCAGCTTGCGCGGGGTGATGTGCACGACCGTGATGCCCAGACGCTCCAGGTGCTCGCGCTTGCGGGCCTGCTCCGCCCACTCGGCGTCGTCCTCCGGCCGCCCGCCCGGCCGGGGCGCGCGGGTGTCCAGCTCCACCGCCACCGCCTGCTCCGGCCAGTAGGCGTCCAGGCCGCCCAGGTGCGGGCCGCCGGGCAGCCGCAGATCCACGTTCCAGCACGGGTCCGGCAGGCCGTACTCGCGGACCATCCGGTACAGCCGTGACTCCGCGAGCGCCCGCCCCTCTGCCAGCAGCGAGTCCACCGCGTCCACCACGTGCGGGCGGTGCAGCAGCTTCGCCGCCGTCAGCTCCCGTACCACCACGGCCGGTTCGCAGTGCCCGCCGCGCACGGCCTCCGTCAGCAGCCGGCGCACCACGACCGCGTCCTTCAGACCCGCCACCGCGTCGGCCAGCGCGCGCGGCACCGGGGCCACCGGCAGGCCCGTGACCTGCTCCGGGACCGGCAGCGCGGCGGCCCGCACGATGCGGGCGCAGCCCGTCGACCGCAGCCTGCGCAGGCGCGGCACCAGCACGTCGAACGTCTCCTGGGACGGCAGCGGGGGAGCGGACGTGAAGCCGTGCAGGGTCAGCGCGGCCAGACCGGTGATCATCGCCTCGCCGTAGGGGGAGGCCGGCGGCTCGTCCCGACCCGGCTGCACGGGCACGCTCACGGTCCGCTCCCGGGCCGCGTACAGCAGCACCGCGTGCAGCCGCTCCTCGCTGGTCGGCGGCCCCGGGTGCAGCAGGACGACGCCGGGCAGCAGCTGCTGCCAGGGCCCGCCGGGACGGCACTGCTCTCCGGCCTCCGCGGCGGAGACGCCGTGTGCCCGCAGTTGCGTGTGGGTCAGCACACGGCGTCCGGTGCCGGTGGCGAGGTGGTGCAAGGGGCGCGGGGAGAGGGGGGTGTTGTGGTTCATGACCGGCAATTTCCCGCCTCCGGCCGCCCCTCGAACCCCTGTTACACGCCCGTCGACGAACCCGGACAAGCCCGCACTAAAGGACGCCTGTTCGGATACCGAAAGCCGCTGGTCCGTTCGGGTGAGGAGGCGGGGTTACGGGGGCGAATGCCCCCGTTCGGTAACGGGGGTCGCACACGCCGGAGGGGCTGTCGGCAGCCCCTCCGGCGTATGAGGAGCGGGGTCCGTGGCGGAGCCCCGGGGGATCAGCCCGCAGCCGCGTCACACGCCTGCCCCCGCAGCGCCCGCGCCAGATCGTCCCGCGCCTCCAGCACGAGCCGCCGCAGCGCCGGCGCCGCGTCCTCGTGGGAGGCGAGCCACGCGTCGGTCGCGTCCAGCGTGCCCCGCGAGTCCTCGTAGGACGGGAACAGACCCCGGACCACGTCCATGCCGATCTGGATCGACCGCTCCGTCCACACCCGCTCGATCACCGCGAAGTACTTCTCCGCGTACGGCGCGAGCAGCTCGCGCTGGGACGGCTGCGCGAAGCCCGCGATCGTCGCCTCCACCAGCGCGTTGGACAGCGCGTCCGACTCCACGACCTGCGCCCAGCACTGCGCCTTGACCGCCTCCGACGGGCGGGCCGCGAGACAGCGGACGTGGTGACGGCGGCCGGACGCGGTGTCGTCCCGCGCGAGCTCCTCGTCCAGCCGCTTCTCGTCGGCCGCCCCGTGCGCGGCCAGCGGCTCCAGGAACGCCCAGCGCAGCTCCTGGTCCACCTCCAGACCCGGCAGGGTCACCGTGCCGTCCAGCAGCGACGCCAGCAGCTCGAAGTCGGCCTCGGTGCACGCCACGCGGGCGGTGAACCGCGCCCACGCCAGCTGCTGCTCGCTGCCCTCGCCGGCCGCCCGCAGCTGCTCCGCCGCACCCTCGGCGAGCCGCCGCCCCGTCTCCTCGCGGCGCTCGGGCGCGGTGTAGTGCACGGCCGCCGACTCCGCCCAGGCGTGCAGCATCTGCAGCACGCCGATGTCGGTCTCGCGGCCCGCGAACCGCAGCACCAGGGCGATGAAGTCCCGGGCCGGCAGCAGCGCGTCGCGCGTCATGTTCCACAGGGCGGACCAGCACAGCGCGCGGGCCAGCGGGTCGGTGAGGTCGCCGAGCGCCTCCCGGAGCGTGGCCAGCGAGGTGTCGTCGAAACGCGTCTTGCAGTACGTCAGGTCCTCGTCGTTGACCAGCACCAGCTCCGGCGCGTCCGCGCCCGCCAGCTCCGCCACGACCGTGCGCGGGCCCTCGACGTCCGTCTCGGCCTGGGCGTACCGCTCCAGGGTGCCCGAGTCCGTGCGCCGGTACAGGCCCACCGCGACCCGGTGGGGACGCAGTTCGGGGTGCGACTCCGCGGCCTCCTGCACGACGGCCAGTTCGTCCACGGTGCCGTCCTCACGCAGCAGCACCTGCGGGGTGAGGGAGTTGACCCCGGCCGTCTCCAGCCACGCCCGGGACCAGGCGGCCATGTCCCGGCCGCTGGTCTCCTCCAGCACGGACAGCAGGTCGCCGAGGCGCGTGTTGCCGTAGGCGTGCCGCTTGAAGTAGCGGCGGGCGCCCTCCAGGAACGCGTCCTGCCCGACGTACGCCACGAGCTGCTTGAGCACGGAGGCGCCCTTGGCGTAGGTGATGCCGTCGAAGTTGAGCTTGGCGTCCTGGAGGTCGCGGATGTCGGCGGTGATGGGGTGGGTGGAGGGCAGCTGGTCCGCGCGGTAGGCCCACGCCTTGCGGCGGTTGGCGAAGGTGATCCAGCCGTCGGTGAAGCGGGTCGCGCCGACCAGGGAGAACGCGCCCATGAAGTCCGCGAAGGACTCCTTCAGCCACAGGTCGTCCCACCACTCCATGGTGACCAGGTCGCCGAACCACATGTGGGCCATCTCGTGCAGGATCACGTTGGCCCGGCCCTCGTAGGAGGCCCGCGTCACCTTGCCGCGGAAGATGAACTCCTCGCGGAAGGTCACCATCCCCGGGTTCTCCATCGCGCCCAGGTTGTACTCCGGCACGAACGCCTGGTCGTACTTCCCGAACGGGTACGGGTGGTCGAAGTGGTCGTGGAAGAAGTCCAGGCCCTGCTTGGTGACCAGGAAGACGTCGTCGGCGTCGAAGTGCGGGGCGAGGCCCTTGCGGCACATCGCGCCGAGCGGGATCTCCAGCCGGGTGCCGTCCTCGAAGACCCGCTCGTAGCGGTCGGTCACATAGTGGTACGGACCCGCGACGACACACGTGATGTACGTCGAGATCGGCTTGGTCTCCGCGAACCGCCAGACCCCGTCCGTCAGTTCGCCCGCGCCGTTGCTCCACACCGTCCAGCCCTCGGGGGCCCGCACCTCGAAGCGGTACGGGGCCTTCAGGTCCGGCTGCTCGAAGTTCGCGTAGACCCGGCGGGCGTCGGCCGGCTCGTACTGGGTGTACAGGTACACCTCGCCGTCCTCGGGGTCGACGAAGCGGTGCATGCCCTCGCCGGTGCGGGAGTAGGCGCACTGTGCGTCCACCACGAGCTCGTTCTCGGCGGCCAGGTCCTCCAGGAGGATGCGGCTGCCGTCGAAGACCTGGCCGGGGTCCAGGTCGCGGCCGTTCAGGGACACCGCCGTCACGCTCGGGGCGATCAGGTCGGCGAAGCTGCTCGCGCCCGGCTCGGCGCAGCGGAACCGCACGGTGGTGACCGACCGGAAGGTGCGCGGTCCTTCGCCCTCGTGCCCGCCCACCGCGGACCTCAGGTCCAGGGACACCTCGTACCCGTCGACGGACAGCAGCGCTGCCCGCTCCCGGGCCTCGTCACGGGTCAGGTTCTCACCGGGCACGGGCGGACTCCTCATGCGTCGTCGACAGGGATGGACAGGACCGATCCTGCCATGCGCCCCTGACGCGGGTCAGCCGGGAATGGCCAGGGCGAGCCACGGCGTTGCCACGGGGAAACACTGCCTTCACGAGGAGCGACATGTCGGACAAGTCTCCCGCCACGCCCGTCGACTTCTGGTTCGACCCGCTGTGCCCCTGGGCCTGGATGACCTCCCGGTGGGTGCTGGAGGTGCAGAAGCAGCGGGACCTGGACGTCCGCTGGCACCTGATGAGCCTGGCCGTCCTCAACGAGGACAAGCTGGACGAGCTGCCCGCGGAGTACCGCGAGATGCTCGAGGTGAAGGCCTGGGGGCCGGTGCGCGTGGTGATCGCGGCGCAGGAGGAGCACGGCCCGCAGGTGCTCGGCGACCTCTACACCGCGCTCGGCACCCGCATCCACAACCAGGACGAGGGTCCCGGCAAGGAGACGGTCGCGGCGGCGCTGAAGGACGTCGGGCTGCCCGAGTCGCTCATGGACCACTGGGACTCCACCCCGTACGAGCCGCAGCTGCGCGCCTCCCACAAGGAGGGCATCGACAAGGTCGGCCAGGAGGTCGGCACCCCGGTGATCGCGGTCCCCGGACCCGACGGCGAGGAGATCGCCTTCTTCGGCCCGGTCGTCACCCCCGCTCCCCAGGGCGAGGAAGCCGTCCGCCTCTGGGACGGCACCCTCGCGGTCGCCTCGGTCCCCGGCTTCTACGAGATCAAGCGCACGCGTACGAAGGGGCCGGACTTCAGCAACCTGTGACGGGGCTCAGTCCGGAGGCAGCAGCTTGACCGGCTTGGGGAACGGTCTGGTCGCGGCCCATCGGCGCAGTGTGCGGCACTGCGCACCGGTGTCCGTGTCCACCACGTTCTCGCAGATCCAGAAGTCGTAAGTGGCCCGGAGCCCCAGCTGTCGCTTGGCCGCAGCCTCCTCCTCCCGGTTCAGCAGACGGTGAGGATGCGGGCCGCCGCACGTCGAGCATTCCAGCGTCAGTCTCCTGGGTGTCGCCATTGCGCAACGATGACCCGGAATGCCGCATACCGGAAGCCCCCGCGAGTGGGACCTCGCGGGGGCTTCCGGGTGGGGCAAGGGCGTCAGCGGCGCTCGCGTGCCCGCTGCCAGGCGTAGCCGACCGCCGCCAGCGCCAGCGTCATCGCGCCCGTCGAGTACAGCTGCACCCGGGTGTCCGGTTCGCGGGCCATGAGGACGAAGACCGTCGCCATGCCGGCCAGGGCCACCCAGGTCAGCCATGGGAACGCCCACATGCGTACGGCGAGCCGCTCCGGCGTCTCGCGCTCCAGGCGGCGGCGCAGCCTGAGCTGGGAGACGGCGATGAAGATCCAGACGACCAGGATCACCGCGCCGATCATGTTCAGCAGCCAGGCGAAGACGTCGTCGGGACGCCAGTAGCTCAGCAGCACGCACAGGAAGCCGAACACGGACGACGCCAGCACGGCGACGCGCGGCACCCCGCCCGACACCCGGCCCAGCCACGTCGGGCCCTGGCCGCGTTCCACCAGCGAGTAGCCGATGCGGGAGGCGCCGTAGATGTTGGCGTTCATCGCGGACAGCAGCGCCACCAGCACGACCACGTTCATCAGCTGGCCGGCGCCGGGGATGCCGAGCCGGTCGAGGGCGGCGACGTAGGGGCCGTTCTCCACCACCTCGGGGGAGTCCCAGGGGACGAGCGCGACGATGACGGCCATCGAGCCGACGTAGAAGACCGCGATCCGCCACATCGCGGTGCGCACCGCGCGCGCCACACCACGGACCGGGTCCTGCGACTCCGCGGCCGCGATGGTCACCGTCTCCAGGCCGCCGTAGGCGAAGACGGACGCGAGCAGGCCGATGACCAGGCCCTCGCCGCCGTTGGGCATCAGCTCGCTGAGGTTCGATCCGCCCGGTGAGTCGGTGCCCGGCAGCACACCGGCCAGCGCCAGCGCGCCCAGCACCAGGAACAGGGTGATCGCGCCGACCTTCAGCGCGGCGAACCAGAACTCGAACTCGCCGAAGTTCTTCACCGCCGCGAGGTTGGTCCCGCAGAAGACCACCATGAACAGCGCGACCCACGCCCACTCGGGTGTGCCCGGCAGCCAGCCGTGGACGATCTGCGCGGCGCCGATGCCCTCCAGGCCGACCGCGGTGCACAGCAGCACCCAGAACGCCCATCCTGCGGTGAACCCGGCCCAGGGGCCGATGGCCCGCTCGGCGTGCGAGGAGAAGGACCCGGAGGAGGGATACGCGGCCGACATCTCGCCCAGCATCCGCATCACCAGCATGACCAGCAGGCCGGAGAGGGCGTAGGCGATCACGATGGAGGGGCCCGCGGCGGCGATGCCGGCGCCGGAGCCGACGAACAGGCCGGCGCCGATGACCCCGCCGAGGGCGATCATCGACAGGTGGCGCTGCTTGAGTCCGTGCGAGAGGGCGACGCCGTCGGTCTCGGCGGGCGTCTCGACCTTGGTGAGGGGCATGGGCGCGGCTCGTCCAATGTGGGGGGAGACGACAAAAACGCCCCCAGTCTGGGCGGCCGCCCGGCGGTCCCGGGGCAGCCGCCCAGCATGTGGACGCCGGTCAAGCGGAGGGTTACAGTCCGCTCACTGCGGGGTGGCCGTCACGCGGCGGCCGGCACCTTCGCCACGCTCGTGTAGTGCGACGCGTCCCCCTCGATCGCGTAGGACTCCTTGCCGTCGATGCCGACCGGCACGTCACCGGCGACCGTCACCCGGTGCAGGCGGCGGGGCAGGCCGTCGTAGTTGTCGATCGCGTAGTGCTGGGTGATGCGGTTGTCGAACAGCACCAACTGGTTCGGCTCCCAGCGCCAGCGCACCACGTTCTCCGGACGGGTGACGTACGCCTGGAGCAGGTCCAGCACCTTGCGCGACTCGCCCTTCGACAGGCCCACGATCCGCTGCGCGAACCCGCCGATGAACAGCCCGCGCTCACCGGTGAGGGGGTGCACCCGCACCACCGGGTGGACGCTGCGGTACTTCACGGAGGTGAACTGGGCGCGCCGGGCCGCCTCGTCCTCGTCGACCGCCTCCTCCGGCACGGCGTAGTCGTAGTCGTTGGTGTGCTCGGCCCAGAGCGTGTCGGCCAGCCGGCGCAGCGGTTCGGGCAGGTCGCGGTAGGCGGCGGCCGAGCTGGCGATCAGCGTCTCGCCCCCGTACGGCGGGATCGTGACGCTGCGCAGGGAGGTCGCCTGCGGCGGGTTGAGGACGAAGGTGACGTCCGTGTGCCAGTTGTTCGCGGCCCGCCCGCGCCCGCTGTCGACGGGCAGAACGCCGGGCGCGCCCTCGACGGCGGGCACGGTCGGGTGGGCGCCGGTGATCTCGCCGAAGTGCCGCACGAACGCCTGCTGCCCGGCGTCGTCCAGGTGCACGTCGTCGAAGAGCAGCGTCTTGTGCTCGTTCAGGGCGTCCCGCAGCGCGGTGACGGTGGCGTCGTCCAGCGGGCGGGAGAGGTCGACGCCGGCGACCCGGGCGCCGATGTTCGCGGTGACCTTGGTGATCCGGAGGTCGGACATGAGGGGTGTTCCTCTCTGCGGGGCGGTCAGACGAGCGCGGCCGCGGGGGCCGGCTCCTGGGCGTGCGGGGTGACGTGCTGGTTGGCGGGCCGCGGCAGGCCGTAGCGCTCGCGCAGGGTGCGCCGGGGGCCGTACTCGGTGCGGAACAGGCCGCGGGCGCGCAGGATCGGGACGACCTGGTCGACGAACGTCTCCAGACCGGACGGCAGCACCGCGGGCATGATGTTGAAACCGTCGGCGGCGCCCTCGGCGAACCACCGGCCGATGGTGTCGGCGACCTGCTCGGGCGTGCCGGCGAAGGTCAGGTGCCCGCGCCCGCCGCCCAGCCGCCCGATGAGCTGCCGCACGGTGAGCCGCTCGCGCCGGGCCAGCTCCACGATCAGCGTGTAGCGGCTCTTGGCGCCCTCGATCTCGTCCTCCGGGGGAAGGCCGTCGGGCAGCGGGCCGTCCAGGTCGAGCGTCCCGGGGGCGAGCCGCAGCAGCTCCTCCAGGCGGCGCACCCCGTGCTCGTGCACGATGTGCTCCTCCAGCACCCGCTCCAGGCGCCGTGCCTCGGCCTCGGTGGAGCCGACCACGGGCACGATGCCGGGCAGCACCTTGACGTGGTCCGGGTCGCGCCCGGCCGCGGCCGTACGGGCCTTGAGGTCGGCGTAGAAGGACTGAGCGTCGGCCAGGGTCTGCTGGGCCGTGAACACGGCCTCCGCGTGCCGCGCCGCGAACCGCTTGCCGTCCTCCGACGACCCGGCCTGCACCAGCAGCGGATACCCCTGCGGGGTGCGCGGCACGTTGAGCGCGCCCTCCACCCGGAAGTACGTCCCCTGGTGGCGCGGCGGGTGGATCCTGGCGTCGTCGCCCCACACCCCGGCCGCCTTGTCGGCGACGACCGTGTCGTCCTCCCAGCTGTCCCACAGCAGCCGGGCGACGTCCAGGAACTCGGCGGCGCGCGCGTACCGCTCGGCGTGCGCGGGCTCGGCGTCGAGACCGAAGTTGCGGGCCGCCTCGGCGCCGGCGGTGGTGACGATGTTCCAGCCGGCCCGCCCCTTGCTGACGATGTCGAGCGAGGCGAACTTGCGCGCCAGGTTGTAGGGCGAGTTGTACGACGTGGACGCCGTCGCGATCAGCCCGATGTGCTCGGTCGCGGTCGCCAGGGCGGTGAGCAGGGTGAGCGGCTCCAGCGCCCCGGCGGGACGCTGCGCCACGGAGCTCCACAGCTGGGGACCGTCGGCGAGGAACAACGAGTCGAACGTGCCCCGTTCGGCGGTCCGGGCCAGGCGCACGTAGTGGTCCAGGTCGACGTGGGCGTGCGGATCGCTCTCGGGCAGCCGCCAGGACGCCTCGTGGTGCCCGGTATTCATGAGGAAGGCGTTCAGATGGAGCTGTCTGGGCATGGGTGATCCCTTCGCGGTGCGGGGGTGGTGCGGACCGGGTGGTTCAGGTGCGGCGCGGGCGGGCGGTCACGGGGCGTCCTCGGAGACGCCGAGCGCCTTCAGCAGCCGGCCGCGGTACGCGCGGTGGGCGTCCGGGCCGTCACGGTCGACCGTCAGGTCGAGCCCGATCCGGCCGTCCTCCAGCACCAGCACCCGGTCCGCGAGGACGATCGCCTCGTCCACGTCGTGCGTGACCAGCAGCACCGACGGCCGGTGCCGCTCCCACAGCTGCCGCAGCAGCGCGTGCATCTTGATCCGGGTCAGCGCGTCCAGCGCCCCGAACGGCTCGTCCGCCAGCAGCAGTTCCGGCTCGCGCACCAGGGACCGGGCCAGGGCGGCCCGCTGCTGCTCACCGCCCGACAGCTCGCTCGCCCAGGCGCGTTCCCGGCCGCCGAGACCGACCTCGGCGAGCGCGGCCCGGCCGCGTTCCCCGGCGTCCTTGCCGTCCAGCCCGAGGAGCACGTTGGGCAGGATCCGGCGCCAGGGCAGCAGCCGGGAGTCCTGGAAGACCACCGACACCCGCTCGGGCGCGGTCAGCGTGCCGCTGCCCGCCACCCCGTGGTCGATGCCCGCGATCGCCCGCAGCAGCGTGCTCTTGCCGGAGCCGCTGTGCCCGAGCAGCGCGGTGAACTGCCCGGCGGGCAGGTCCAGGTCGACGCCGTCGAGGACCGTGCGTCCCTCGAAGGACCGGGTCAGGCCGCGCAGGCGCACGGCCGGCCGGGTCAGCTGCTCAGTGTGCGGCGCCATGACAGCACCCTCCGTTCGATCGCGCGGACGGCGGTGTCGGAGACCAGGCCGAAGAGGCCGTAGACGACGAGACCGACGAGGATGACGTCCGTCTGGCCGTAGTTCTGCGCCTGGAACATCAGGTAGCCGAGTCCGCTGGTGGCGTTGATCTGCTCGAGGACGACCAGGCCCAGCCAGGACCCGGTGACGCCGAGCCGCAGCCCGACGAAGAAGCCGGGCAGCGCGCCCGGCACGACGACCTGCCGGACGAAGGCGAACCGGGACAGGCCCTGCACCTCCGCCAGTTCCACGAAGCGGTGGTCGATGCCCGACAACGCGGCGTGGGTGTTCAGGTAGATCGGGATGTAGACGACGATGGCGATGATCGCGATCTTGAAGGTCTCGCCGATGCCCAGCCAGAGGATGAACAGCGGGATCAGGCCCAGCGTGGGCACCGCGCGGTTGAGCTGCACGCTGCCGTCGATCAACGCCTCGCCGATCCGGCTCAGCCCGGAGGCCAGGGCGAGCACGACGCCGGCGGTCAGGCCGATCGCGAACCCGGCCCCCGCGCGCCGCAAAGAGGTGAGGACGTCGTCGGTCAGCGTGCCCTCGGTCCACAGCCGGATTCCCGTCTCCACCACCGTCCAGGGCGCGGGGATCGCGCCGGGGTCCAGCTGTCCGGCGGCGGAGGCGGCGGCCCACAGCGTCAGCACGAGCAGGGGGCCGGTGATCCGGGTGGCGGGGAGCCGTTTGCCGGGCGACAGCCGTCGTCGTCGCCGTACCTGGTGCTCCTCCTCGACGGTGGCGGGCGGTGCGGGAGCGGTCGTGGTCGTTGTCGTGGTCGTTGTCGTGGTCACGGCGGTCACCTCCGGTACTCCGCGGGAACGGCCCGCGCGGCGAGCGACTCGAACCGCCGGTCGAAGAGGGCGTCGACCGAGAACTTCTTCACGTAGCCGCCCTCCGCGAGCAGATCGGCGGTCTCCTGCTCCCACGCGATCGCCTCGTCCCAACGCGGCGGGAAGTAGGGCTTGTTGGCGAGGGCCGTGATGGACTCGGCCTGGGAGAGCGTGAGGTTCTGCGTCTTGACGTAGTACTCCCTGTTCCACACGTCCGGGTGCTCGTACTGCCACACCGCGCCCTTGGCCCAGTACGGGATGTACGCGGCGACCGCGGCGGCCTTGTCCCGGTCCGCGAGCACCTCGGCCGGCGCCCACAGCAGGTTGAGCAGGTCCACCACGTCGGTGGGGATGGTGCGGGCGCCCTTCGGCCCGTACTGCTTCAGATAGGACGGGGCCTGGCTGATGCCCAGCGGGGCGATGTCCACCTGCCCGGACTGCAGGGCGGTGAGGAACTGGTTGCTGGTCAGCGGGACCAGTTCGGCGTCGTCGTACCGCAGGCCGGCCTCCTTGAGAGCCCGCAGCAGCACCACGCCCTGCGCCTGGCCCTGCGAGAACGCCAGCCGTTCGCCCCGGAAATCGGCGACCGTCCGGATGTCGCTGCCGGGCCTGGTGGCGAAGAGGTAGTTGGGCTTGCGGGTGACGTTGATGGCGACGATCCGCGCGTCGAAGCCCTGGTAGAAGGCCTGGATGGGCGGGATCCCCGCGTTGTTGGCGAGGTCCAGGGACTTGGCGCGGAAGGCGTTGATGACGTCGGGACCGGCCCCGATGTTCAGCCACTCCGCCACCTCGAACGGCAGGTCGTCGAGGCCGGCGAGCTTCAGCTGGATCTGCTGGAAGTTCTCGAACGAGGAGATCTTCAGACGCGTGCCGGGCGGAACCTTGTCGGCCAGCGGTGCCTTCAGGGCGGCCTCGTCGGCCGCGGCCCCGGCCTCCGCGCAGCCGCTCAGTCCGGCAGCGGCGGCGGTGACGCCGAGCAGGGAGGTGAGGAAGAGACGCCGGTCGAGGCCGGCCGCCGGTGGTGCGGGCATGAGGAAACTCCCGGGGATGGGGAAATACGCACAGGGATGTGCGCGGAACGGAAAGGCAGGCGGAATCAACGGGCGGAAAACGCCCGTGGGGAAAAGCGCGCGAAAAAGGGAGGACGCCGCGGGAGATCGCGCGTCAACGTGTCAGCAACAGAGGGTGCGACAGCTCATGACCAGCATGTTCCTTGTTCCTGAAGGGGGCTGTCAATATTCGGAGTTTCTGAATTAAATACGCTCTGGTGACGCGCTCAGCGGATCCCGGTAGAGCACGTCGAGAGCGACCGCCCCACCCGCGACGGCCAGCACGGATTCCGGGAAACTCGTCGGCGTCACCGTGGCCGCGCGCGCCGGATCCAGCTCGCCACGCAGCGCCGCGAGACAGTCCGGCCGGTGGATGACGCCGATCTCCGTGACGATGACGCTCTCCGGATTGAGGACGTCCGTCAGCAGTCCGACCGCGCGCCCCACCATGCGGGCACGCTCCCGCAGCAGCCGCGCCGCCACCGGATGCCCGGCCGCCGCCGCGTCGACCACGTGCAGCGGGTCGCGCCCGTCGCACACGCCCGCCTCCCGGGCCCGCCGGCACAGGGTGCGCTCGCTCAACTCGGCCTGGAGACACCCGGTCCGGCCGCACGGGCAGCGCTCGGTGCCGCCCACCAGCGGGAGATGGGCGATCGCGCCCGCCTGGGACCGCGGCCCGTGGTGCACCTCGTCACGGGTGGCGAAGGCCGCGTCGACGATGTTCCCGGCGAACAGGTGCAGCGCACTCCCGCCGGCCCGGCCGAACAGCCGCTCCGCGTCCGCCAACGCCCGTGCGTGCCCGTCCACATGGACCGGCAGCCCGGTACGGGCGCGCAGCACCTCCCGCGCCGGGACCTCCCGCCAGCCCAGCAGCGGATGGTCGACGACGGTGCCGGCCGCGCGGTCCACCCAGCCGCCGGAGGCGAAGCCGACCCCGAGCGGCCGCCGCTCCGGCACCCGCTCCAGCAGGTCCGCCAGACCGCCGGCGGCCCGCTCCAGCACCCGCACCGGGTCGGTGTCCGGGTGCGGCAGCCTCCGCTCGGCCACCACCCGGCCGCGCAGGTCCAGCAGCGCCACCGTGGTGTACGGCACCGCCACATGGACCCCGCCGACCACCAGGCCCGACCCGTCCAGGTCGAGGGGCAGGTGCGGGCGCCCCACCCCGCCCGAGCGACGCGGGGCCGTCGCCTCACGGACCAGGCCGAGCTCCGTCAGACGGGCGCAGTGGTCGGTCACGGAGGCCGGCGACAGGCCGGTGAGCCGCGCGATGGTGGAGCGTGCCACCGGACCGTGCTCCAGCACGCACCGCAGCACGGTGCGGGCACTGGTGCGCCGCCGGTCGGGGTCGGCGGCACGCGCCGGACGGGCGGGGGAGCGGGGCGGGGGTGCCACGGTACGAAGCATGGGGAACTTCCTCGGGAACGGGTCCGAATCTGCGCCGTCGTGGATGAGCCGAGGCGCGTCGGATCCGCTCCGCCCGCCTCGTCAGAGGAGGCGACAGGCGGCCGCGCCCACGCGTCGCAGATCGACGTGGCGACGCGAGGTGAAGTTCCGGGACTGGGCGACCATGGCCCGAAGCTAGCAAACGGCCCGACCCGCTGCCCAGACCGTGACCGACGGGCGAGACGGCCCGCCCGCCCGCACCGGTCCGCGTTGGTGGATCCCTACAGCCGCCGCCGCGCGGGCCCGTGTCGGCGACACCACGTCACCTCAGTGACCCGTGTCACCTCTCACGGGGTGTGGGCCCTGTCCTTTGTCCGGAGCCCACCAAGTCCCTGATCGAGCCTTTGTCGAGCGCTGCTGGTGATCGGCGCGGGGGCGCCGGTATAGCGTCGCCGTGTTCCCACTTGCCCTCACCCCGGGGAGTCCCCATGAGCACCGCCACCGTCACCTCCGCCCGGCCCGGACAGGTCCTCGCCGACCTCGTCCCCGCCTCCCGCGTCCGGGACGCGGCCCTCGTGCTCGGCGGCGCCGCGCTCACCGGTCTCGCCGCCCAGATCGCGGTGCCCGTGCCCGGCTCCCCGGTGCCGGTGACCGGCCAGACCTTCGCGGCGCTCCTCGTCGGCACCACCCTCGGCGCCCGCCGCGGCTTCGCCTCGCTCGCGGTGTACGCGCTGGTGGGCACGGCGGGCGTGCCGTGGTTCGCGGAGGGCAAGTCCGGGATGGGCATGCCGTCGTTCGGCTACATCCTAGGCATGCTGCTGGCGTCCGTCGTCGTGGGCGCGCTCGCCCGCCGCGGCGCCGACCGCTCCGCCTGGCGCACGGCCGGCACGATGCTGCTCGGCTCGGCGGTCATCTACGCCGTCGGCGTGCCGTACCTGGCCCTGGCCACCGGGATGTCCGCCTCCGCCGCGATCGCGGCCGGCCTGACCCCGTTCCTCATCGGTGACGCGCTGAAGGCGGCGCTCGCCATGGGTCTGCTGCCGACCGCCTGGAAGCTCGTCGACAAGCGCTGACGCCTCCCCTCCACGCCGAAGGGCCCGGCGGACGCTGTGCGAGCGTCCGCCGGGCCCTTCGGCGTGCGTGGGGTACGGGTCAGCCCGCCCGCGCCTCGTCCCGTTCCGGGGCGGTGGCGGCCTTCCGTCCGGCCGGCCGCTGCCTGACCAGCGAGATCGCCAGCACCACGGCCGCGACCAGCATCGTCAGCAGCATCGTGGACCGGCCGTCGTGCTCGGTGTCGGTGAGCATGTAGATCAGCACGAACACGATGAACGCGATGCTCAGCCAGGTCAGGTACGGGTACAGCCACATCCGCACGACCAGCTTCTCCGGCGCCTCCGCCTGGATGATCTTCCGCATCCGCAGCTGCGAGAAGCAGATCACCAGCCACACGAACAGCGCGACCGCGCCGGAGGAGTTGACCAGGAAGAGGAACACGGAGTCGGGGAACTTGTAGTTGAAGAAGACCGCGACGAAGCCGAACACGACCGACACGAGGATCGCGGCGCGCGGCACGCCCCGGTGGCTGGTCCGGGCGAACGCCTTCGGCGCGTCCCCGCGCTCGCCGAGCGAGAAGGCCATCCGGGAGGCCGTGTAGAGCCCGGAGTTGAGGCAGGAGAGCACGGACGTCAGCACGATGAAGTTCATGATCTGACCCGCGTGCGCGATGCCGAGGGAGTCCAGCGCGGCGACGTACGAGCCGTCCTCGGCGATGGCCTCGCTGTCCCAGGGGAGCAGGCAGACCACGACGAGGATCGAGCCGAGGTAGAAGACGCCGATCCGCCAGATGATGCTGTTGGTCGCCTTGGTGACGGCCCGCTGCGGGTCCTCCGACTCGCCGGCCGCCAGAGTGGCGATCTCGCTGCCCATGAAGGAGAACACCACGAGCAGGATGCCGGTGAGGATGGCGCCCGCGCCGTTCGGCAGGAAGCCGCCGTGGCCGGTCAGGTTGGACAGGCCCGCCTGGTCGCTGTCGACGCCGGGCAGCACGCCGAAGACGGCCAGCCCGCCGACGACGATGAACGCGCCGATGGCGACGACCTTGATGCCGGCGAACCAGAACTCGAACTCGCCGTAGGAGCCGACCGAGGCCAGGTTGGTCGCGGTGAGCACCACCATCACGATGAGCGCCCAGCCCCACTGCGGGACGGCGGGTATCCACCCTTCGAGGATGGCGGCGCCCGCGGTCGCCTCCACGGCGAGCACCACGACCCAGAAGAACCAGTACAGCCAGCCGATGGTGAAGCCGGCCCAGGGGCCGAGGGCACGGTCGGCGTGCGCGGAGAAGGAGCCGGAGGTCGGGTTCGCCGCGGACATCTCGCCGAGCATCCGCATCACCAGCACCACGAGCGTGCCGACGAGCGCGTACGACAGGAGGATGCCGGGACCGGTGGTGGCGATGCCGGTGCTGGATCCGACGAAGAGTCCGGCGCCGATGACACCGCCGATGGCGATCATCGACAGGTGCCGGTTCTTGAGACCGGCCTGGAGTCCGGAGCCCTGGGGCGGGCCTCCGGAGCCCTCGGGGCCGTCACCGGCCTTGGTGAGGGTCGGCTGCGAAGTCATGTGGGGGTCTTCCTTTGCGCCGGTTGAGCGGTACCCGTACGAGCGGTGTACGAGCTGAACCAGTGAAACGGAGGCGTACTTTCACAGGAACCTTTGATTTCCAATCTTTACCCGAGCTTTTCCTGAGGTCCTGTGGATTGGCTCACACTTTTCACACCGCCCACCCCGCGCCGCTTCCCCGCGGCGGCCGTGTCACACTCGACGCATGCGCGTGTATCTCGGCTCCGACCATGCGGGCTACGAACTGAAGAACCACCTCGTCGAGTGGCTCAAGGAGGCGGGGCACGAACCCGTCGACTGCGGCCCGCACATCTACGACGCCCAGGACGACTACCCGCCGTTCTGCCTCCGCGCCGCGGAGCGGACCGCCGCGGACCCCGGCTCCCTCGGCATCGTGATCGGCGGCTCCGGCAACGGCGAGCAGATCGCCGCGAACAAGGTCAAGGGCGTACGGGCCGCCCTGGCGTGGAGCGAGCAGACCGCCGCGCTGGGACGCGAGCACAACGACGCCAACGTGGTCGCCGTCGGCGCGCGCATGCACAGCCAGGAGGAGGCGACGAAGTTCGTCGAGATCTTCCTCAACACCCCGTTCTCGGGTGACGAGCGCCACATCCGCCGGATCGACATGCTCGCCGGCTACGAGACCACCGGCGACCTCCCGCCGATCCCGGCGCACCACCCGCAGCAGTAACGACCCGACACGGACAGCGGAGCGAGCGAGGGGGACCGTGCCCGAGGGACACACCATCCACCGGCTGGCCGAGGACTACGCCAAGGCCTTCCGGGCGGACTCCTCCCTGCGCGTCACCAGCCCCCAGGGCAAGTTCAGCGACGCCGCGGCCCTCCTCGACCGCACCCCGCTGCGCACCACCGACGCCCACGGCAAGCACCTCTTCCTGGGCTTCGGCGACCCCGGCCACCCGGAGTGGGTGCACATCCACCTCGGCCTGTTCGGCAAGGTCACCTTCGGCCCCGCCCCGGCGCCGCCGCCCACCGACACCGTGCGGCTGCGCCTGGCCGGCGCCACCGCCCACGTGGACCTGCGCGGCCCCACCACCTGCGCCCTGATCACGGAGCCCGAGAAGCGGGCGATACACGACCGGCTCGGCCCGGACCCGCTCCGGCCCGACGCCGACCCCGGGCAGGCCTGGCGCAGGATCAGCCGCAGCCGCACGACCATCGCCGCGCTCCTCATGGACCAGAAGGCCGTCGCGGGCGTCGGCAACGTCTACCGCGCCGAGGTGCTCTTCCGGCACGGCATCGACCCCTACCGGGCCGGCAGGGACCTCACCCGCGCGGAGTGGGACGCGATCTGGGACGACCTGGTGGTCCTGATGCGCGAGGGCGTCCGGAACAACCGCATCGACACCGTCCGCCCCGAGCACACCCCCGAGGCCATGGGCCGCCCGCCGCGCGTCGACGACCACGGCGGCGAGGTGTACGTCTACCGCCGGGCGAACCTGCCCTGCCACATCTGCGGCGGCGAGATCCGCACCGCCGATCTCGCCGCGCGCAACCTCTTCTGGTGCCCCGGCTGCCAGCGGGCCTGACCTCCTCAGCGGGTCAGAAGCCGTGCGGCAGCCACGGCGCCGGATCGCTGCCGAACGCCGCCGACGCCTCGGCCAGCGCACCCTCCCGCAGCTCCCGCACCCGCCCGGCCGCCGCCAGCGCGGTCAGGCTCACCCCGCCCAGGTAGGCGGCGCCCAGCTCCCGCACCGACAGGGCCAGATCGGCCGCGTCCCGGGTGGGCTCGCAGACCGCCCCCTTGGCGTCCCCGCTCAGCCGCCACCGCCCCGTGTTCCACGGGCAGAAGGTGTCCTCCACCTCCAGCACCACGTCCACCGGCGTGCGGTACGTGCGCGCCGCGAGCGCCGCACCCACCTCCACCGGACGCACGTACAGCGCGTCCCGCAGCGCCGGACGACAGCGCCGTACGTCCTTCACCAGGTACTGCCAGGCGTCGTCCACCGGCCGGCCCCGCATCCGCAGTGTCGACGTCAGGTCCAGGTCGAACAGGAACCGCCACAGCGCCGCTCCCGCCGCCGGGTCCAGTGCGTCCAGGGCGCTCAGCACCACCTCGCCCTCGGGCCCGCCCTGCCCCCAGGACGGCTTCACCCGGAACCGCGCGTACCCGACCGTCGCGCCGTCGCGCTCGGCGACCACGCACTGCAGCGGCGACGCCCCGCCCCGCTCGCTCTCCGGGTCCAGCACCCCCACCTTCTCCCAGCCGGGCCGCCGCGCCAGCATCCCGGGCCGCCCCGGCACCAGCCGTGCGTAGACCGCCTCGCACGCGTCCAGCACCTCGGCCGGGTCGGCGTAGCGCAGCCGTACGTCATCCGTACCGTCCGGCACCGACAGACCGGCGCGCAGGGTGTCGATCTCCGCGTCCAGCTGGAAGGTGGCCGCTCCGTAGCCGAACCGGCCGTAGATCGCCGGCTCCGACGCCGTCAGCACCGCCAGCGACTCGCCCCAGGAGCGGACGTCGTCCAGCTGCCGGCGCATCATGGCGGTCAGCAGCCCGCGACGCCGGTGGGTGGCGGCCACGCTCACCATCGTCACGCCCGCGGCCGGCACCGACGCCCCGCCGGGCACGGTCAGCCGGAAGGAGAAGGCACCCCCGGACGCCACGCACCGGTCACCGTCCCAGGCCGCCAGGAAACGGCCGAACTCGGTGAGCTCGCGCCACAGTCGGCGCTCCTCGTCGGCCTCGGGCAGCCCGCCGAAGGCCCGCAGCAGGTTCCCGTAGGCGCTGTCCCACTCGTCCGGCCGGAGGCTGCGCAGTTCGGGCGCCGGGCCCGTGTGATCGTCCACCATGGCGCCATGCCTACCAGGGCCGCGGAATCGGAGCGAGGCAATTTCCGCCGCCCGGGCCCCGGAACGGCCTCCGGTGAAGTTCACTGTGATTCCGACCCCCGTCAGGGGGGACAAGCTGGACCTCCCGTGCCAAGCGGCCGGTTGGATGGATAGGGTCCCGAACTGATGGCAGCAGGACGAGAGCGGCGCGCGGCGGCCGAGACGTTCACGGCCCGGTTGAAGAAGCAGTGGCACCGGGCCCGCGTCGGCGTGCGCCGGGCCGCCGTCGACTACTTCCGCGGTGACGGCTCGGACTGGATCGCGCTCGCCGGACTGCTCCTCACGGTCCCGCTGATCGCCGCCGGCACCCTCGCCAACTCCGTGTGGTGCTCGCCGGCCGCCCTGTGCATCCCGATCGTCGCGGGCGGCCTGCTGCTGCGCCCGGCCAGTCTGCTCGGGCTCTACGCGGCGGCGGCCACCGCGCTGATCGTGGAGGCCGTGCAACTCGGCCCCTACACCGAGGGCGTGGCACGGGTCACACCCGGCGTGGTGCTGGTCGTCGCGGCCTGCGGCTTCTTCGGGCTGCTCGTCGCCCAGTTCCGCAGCCGGGTCGGCGTTCCCTGGCGGCGCGGCGGCACCATGCTGTTCGACCTGCGCGAGCGCATCCGGGTGCAGAGCAAGCTGCCCAAGCTGCCGACGGGCTGGCACCGGGAGATGGCGCTCCGTCCCGCGGGCGGCCAGTCCTTCTCCGGCGACTTCGTGGTCGCGGCCCGCACCAACGGCGGACGCACCCTGGAGGTCGTCCTCACCGACGTCTCCGGCAAGGGCATGGACGCCGGCTCGCGCGCCCTGCTGCTGTCCGGCGCCTTCGGCGGCCTGCTCGGCAGCCTGCCCCCGCACGACTTCCTGCCCGCCGCCAACGGCTATCTGCTCCGCCAGGACTGGGACGAGGGCTTCGCCACCTCCATCCACCTGGTCCTCGACCTCGACTCCGGCGACTACGAGCTCTACTCCGCGGGACACCCGCCGGGCCTCCAGCTCAGCGCGGGCAGCGGCCGGTGGGAGGAGAAGGCCGCCGACGGACCCCTGCTCGGCGTGTACGACGGCGCCCAGTTCGACCCGGTGAAGGGCTCGCTGCGCCCCGGCGACGTGCTGATGCTGTTCACCGACGGCCTGGTGGAGACCTCCGACCGGGACATGGTCGAGGGCATCGACCGGCTCACCGGCGAGGCCGACCGCTACGTCGCCGGCGGCTTCCACGGCGCCGCCTGGCACCTCATCGAAGCCGTCGCCAAGGACGTCAACGACGACCGGGCCCTGCTGCTGATCTGCCGCGAGGGACCCACCGCGGCCGCGGCACGCTGAGCCGCGCCGGGCACACTGGTCGTGTGAACCGGACACCGATCATGGACCTGGCCGAGGTGGAGGCCACCGCCCGCGCCGCGCACACCGGCCAGACCGACAAGGCGGGCCGCCCCTACGCCGAGCACCTTCAGGCGGTCGCCGAGGGCGTCCGGCTCCGGGGCGGCGACGACGAACAGATCGCGGCGGCCTGGCTGCACGACGCCGTGGAGGACGACAAGCTCAGCCACGCCTGGCTGGAGGAGGCGGCGCTCACCCGGCGCACCAAGGACATCGTGCTCGCCGTGACCAAGCGGTCCGGCGAGCCGCCCGAGGAGTACGCGGCCCGCATCCTCGCCACCCCGGGCGCCCTGCTGGTGAAGGAGGCGGACCTGGCGCACAACGCCGACCCGGCCCGCCTCGCCGTCCTGGACGACGCCACCCGCACCCGGCTGACCGCCAAGTACGCGCGGATGCGCGCCCTGCTCGGCCTGGCCTAGACGGAGACCTTCTCGCCCGGGGTGCGCACCTCGGCGACCCGGGGCCGCTCACGGACCCGGGCCGCCTCGCCCGCGTCCCGGCGGAACGCCCAGTCCATGCGCGGCTCCACGACGCAGCGCAGCGCCCGCTGCACCGGCCGGGTGCACAGCAGCGTCACGGCGGCGGCCGCGAAGACGGTGAGCCCCAGCACACCGAGCGGCTCGTGCAGCGCGGGCTGGTCGTAGAAGTCCGTGTAGTTGCCCGCGCGCACCAGGAAGGCGTGCAGCAGGTAGCCGTAGATGGTGCCCGCGCCGAGGGACGTGAACCACATGCGGCGGCGCGGCACCCAGGCGAGGAAGCAGACGGTCATCACCAGCGAGCAGCCGAGCGTGGCCCACACCGTGACCGGGCCGGTCCACCAGGCGGTGCCCAACTCCTGGGCGGCGTCGCTGTGGTACAACCAGCCCAGCCTCATGTACGGCATCGTCGCCCAGGCCGTGACCGCCGCCGCGACGAACACCGGCACGGACGCCAGGCGCACCGAGCGGCGCTTGACCATCCGGAAGTGCTCGGGACGCAGCGTCAGACCCAGCACGAAGAAGGGGAGGAACTGCAGTACCCGCTGGAGCTCCAGGTCGTCGCCGATCTGCGGGGACACCGAGCCGAGCGCGGCGAGGACCAGCGACACCGGCAGCGGATGCTTGATCGTCTTCCACACCGGCGTGGTGATCCGCCACACGAACAGCGCGCACAGGAACCACAGGTGGTACGTGGGGTCCAGCAGCGTGATGCCGTGCCCCGGCTCGTCGTTGCCGTAGCGCTGGAAGAGGGAGTACGCGGTCTCGAAGACCACGTAGGGGACGACGACTCCCGTGATCAGCCGCTGGACGTGCTTGGGGCGCAGGTCGAAGCTGCGCGAGAAGTAGCCGGAGATGAGGATGAACGCCGGCATGTGGAAGGTGTAGACGACCCGGTAGGCCGTCTCGACCGCCCCTTCGTCCAGGAGTTGCCCCCAGGCGTGGCCGACGGCCACCAGCACGATCGCCAGGTACTTGGCGTTGTCGAAGAAGGCGTCGCGCTGTCTGCCTCCCGGGGCGGGCCGGGCGCCCTCCGGGGTCCTGGTGCGCGGGGTCGGCACTCCGTCCGCCGGCGTCTGCACCGGAGGGAGCGGCGTCCTGCTGTTGCCGTACGGTCGCTGCGAGTTCGTCACTGGCCCTCCCGGCGGTGGAACGGGGAGGCGATCGGGGAGCTCGCTGCGCTTGCGGGGGACGAGGCAGCGTGGAACATCTCAGGCACCCTAGCGTCGTCTTCGGGAATCCGTAAAACGCCCGACGTCATTCCTGGTTATCGCGTTCGAGTACCCCGGATTCGGCAATGCGCGCATGGTGTGGGCGTGATGGGCAACACAAGTGAAGAGATGCCGTGTTCCAGCTCTCGCACGCCGTTCTTGTCAGGATTGTTCGGGATGATTCCGGTCATGGGGGCGGGTGGCGACTCCGGTGACATGTCCCCTTGCCGGGGTGGAACGGGCGTAATTCGAATCACCTGCGAACACCGTGTGAGGGCACGGAAAAGGTGGAGTTCGTAAGTCCCCTGTAAGCGCCCATGGGGCCGCTCAATTCCCCGTGCGGGTGTTCCCTCGAATTGCCGTGCGACAAACAGGTGTTGTTTCTTGGTGTCCGGTGCGGCGGTGGCGGCGGCGGGACCGCGGTGCGGACGATGTGTCAGCCGCCGGTTAGGGCGGGCCTGTTGGTGGCACGATGGTTCTGGCGGGGTGCGCGGGGATGCGTCGCCCGGGCCGGCGAAGCCGAACCGACCAAGGGTGTGATCAGTTGTGGCCATTTCACTGTCAGTGGTGCTGCTGTTGGCGATCATCCTGGTGGTGCTGCTGAGAGGTGGCTCCATCAAGGCCGGCCCGGCGATCGTCGCCGTCCTCTTCGGCTTCTTCCTCGCCTCGACGGGCATGGCCGACGACATCCAGCGCTTCCTGGACTCGATAGCCGACATGATCAACTCCATCAGCTTCTGACCCCGCCCGCGGCAGGGGTCCCCACCGACACGCCTCAGGGCCGGCCCGGACACCCCGGGGCCGGCCCTGAGGCGCGTCGGACCCTCGCGCCTATGGCCGCCGCCGCAGGCGACGTCGATCACGGAGGGGGCGCGGGACGTGAGTGCGGAGGGGGCACGGGACGTGGAGCGGAAAGGGCGGATGCGGCGCGCGGCGCTGTCCGGTGCGGCCGTGACGGCCGGACCGGCGGTCGCGGCCGTGGCCGCCTTCGGGTACGAGGCCGGCCTGCCGTGGTGGGGCATCGCGGCGGCCGGCGTACTGGTGGCACCGCCGGCGGGCTGGGCCGGGTCGCGGATCGGCCGCCTCCGCGGTCTCCGCGACGAGGTCCTGGAACCCGGGGAGAAGGCACTCGGCGTCTACGCCGTCCAGCCCCCGTACAGGGAGCACCTCCCGCCGGACGCCCATGAGGGTCCGCAGTACGAACTGCGGCTGACCACACGCCACCTGGAGATGTGGGAGCGCGCCGTCCTGCTGTGGCGCCACCCGCTGCCGGAGCTGCGCCTGCTCGCCGAGGGCCCGCGGCTGCGCGTCTTCCACGACGGGCGCGAGGCCGGGACGATGCTCCTGGGACGGAACGCACAGGAGGTGCGGGACCTCGCCCGGCGGCACGGGGCCTCCTGAGGCTTCCAGTCCGAGGTGCGACGAAGGCCCAGGGAGCGGGTTGCATACCCTCTCACCTGGGCCTTCGGCCGTTCAGAGCGGGCGACGGGAATCGAACCCGCGTAGCCAGTTTGGAAGACTGGGGCTCTACCATTGAGCTACGCCCGCACGGTGCGCGCCGCGCGTCGGTGACCGCGGCACTGACAGGCATCGTAGCGGGTCGTACGTCCTCGTCGCACACCCCGTGTCCGGCAGGCCGCCGTACGGACGCGGCGCCCGTAAAGGCGGCGGACCTTTCGCCCGCGTGCATGTACCCTACGGATCGCACCAGACGGGGTGTGGCGCAGCTTGGTAGCGCGTCCGCTTTGGGAGCGGAAGGCCGTGGGTTCAAATCCCGCCACCCCGACCAGCCACCTGCTCACCGATGGTGATCGCCTTTTGGGTGCCGCAGCCGCTGCCGTTACTATGCAAGCTGCACGCCCGTGTGTCTCTGAAAGTCCTCCGGGCGGCGAATCGGCCGGACCGCTCTGGTCCCGGCAGAACCCGAGAAGTCAGCCACAAGGAGACCGAACCGTGAAGAGCGCCGTGGAGACCCTGAACCCGACCCGGGTTCGGCTCACTGTCGAGGTGCCCTTCGAGGAGCTCAAGGACAGCCTCGACGCGGCGTACAAGAAGATCAACCAGCAGGTCACGGTGAAGGGCTTCCGCAAGGGCAAGATCCCGGCCCGGGTCATCGACCAGCGTTTCGGCCGCGGTGCGGTGCTGGAGGAGGCGGTCAACGACGCCCTCCCGAAGTTCTACACCGACGCCGTGAACGAGGCGGAGCTGAGCCCCCTGGGCCAGCCCGAGGTCGACATCACGGAGCTGAAGGACGGCGAGACGCTGAACTTCACCGCCGAGGTCGACATCCGCCCGGCCATCGAGATCCCGGACTACTCCGGCATCGAGGTCGAGGTCGACGCCGTCGAGGTCACCGACGAGGACGTGGAGAAGTCCGTGGAGCAGCTCCGTGAGCGCTTCGCCTCCACGACCCCGGTCGAGCGGGCCGCCGAGGACGGCGACGTGGTCACCATCGACCTCGAGGCCAAGGTCGACGGAGAGGTCCTCGAGGACGGCGTCGCCAGCGGCGTCTCCTACACGATCGGCTCCGGCGAGCTGCTGGACGGGATCGACGACGCCGTGAAGGGCCTGGAGGCCGGTGGCGAGGCCACCTTCACCTCCGAGCTGAAGGGCGGCTCGGCGGCCGGCAAGGAGGCCGAGGTCACCGTCAAGGTCACCCAGGTCGCCAAGCGTGAGCTGCCCGAGCTGGACGACGACTTCGCCCAGCTCGCCTCCGAGTTCGACACCCTCGAGGAGCTGAAGGCGGACAGCCGCAAGCGCCTCGAGAACATGAAGCAGTACGACCAGGCCACGCAGGCCCAGGAGCGCGTCCTGGACAAGCTGCTCGAGCTGGTCGAGGTGCCCGTCCCCGAGAAGCTGCTCGAGGACGAGATCAACACCCGTAAGCACAACCTCGAGCACCACCAGCTGGGCCAGATGGGCCTGGACCTCGCGAAGTACCTGGAGATCCAGGGCAAGACCGAGGAGGAGTTCGAGAACGAGACCCGCGAGGCCGCGGTCAAGGGCATCAAGACCCAGTTCGTTCTCGACGAGCTCGTGAAGCAGGAGAAGCTCAACGTCAACCAGGAGGAGCTCACCGAGCACCTCATGCGGCGTGCGGCCTCCTCCGGCATGTCCCCCGACCAGTTCGCGCAGGCCGTCGTCGAGCAGGGCCAGGTCCCGCTGCTCGTCGGCGAGGTCGCCCGCGGCAAGGCGCTGGCCGTCGTGGTCGAGAAGGCCACGGTCAAGGACACCAACGGCGAGACCGTCGACCTCGAGGACGACGAGGACGAGGCCGCCGAGGCCGAGACCTCCGAGGCCGCGGCCGACGAGAAGGCCGAGGAGAAGACCGAGGGCTGAGCCCCGGCACGGTGATCGACCGAGAAGGCCCCGGGTTGAAACCCGGGGCCTTCTCGCCACCAGGGGCCCGGACAGCCTCAGGGGCGCGGGGAACTGCGCGAGCGACCACGACGCACCCGCGGCCGGCCACCGGGGCGCGCCCCACGACGTGACCGACCGCCCCACGACGTGACCGCACCGCCCCACGACCTGACCGCACGCCCCGCGGCGGGGCCACGCCCGCCCCGCGCCGACTACGCCCCCGGCGAACACTCCCATCTCCGGGATTCCCCGAAGGGACCCGCGCGTTAGGGTCCATGAATACCAGGGCAGTGGAGTCTCCGATACGGCTCCCGCCCCCGCAGGGAACACGTGAGACGGCCCGGCGCCGTCGTAAGACGAGCAGGTGGATACGTGACGAATCTGATGCCTTCAGCCGCCGGCGAGCCTTCCATCGGTGGTGGCCTCGGCGACCAGGTCTACAACCGGCTGCTCGGCGAGCGGATCATCTTCCTCGGCCAGCCGGTCGACGACGACATCGCGAACAAGATCACCGCACAGCTGCTGCTCCTTGCCTCGGACCCCGACAAGGACATCTACCTCTACATCAACAGCCCCGGCGGTTCGATCACGGCCGGCATGGCGATCTACGACACCATGCAGTACATCAAGAACGACGTGGTGACGATCGCCATGGGTCTCGCGGCGTCCATGGGGCAGTTCCTGCTCAGCGCGGGCACGCCCGGCAAGCGCTTCGCGCTGCCGAACGCCGAGATCCTGATCCACCAGCCCTCCGCAGGCCTCGCCGGCTCCGCCTCGGACATCAAGATCCACGCCGAGCGGCTGCTGCACACCAAGCGGCGCATGGCCGAGCTCACCGCCCAGCACACGGGCCAGACGGTCGAGCAGATCACCCGTGACTCGGACCGTGACCGCTGGTTCGACGCCTTCGAGGCCAAGGAGTACGGCCTCATCGACGACGTGATCGCCACGGCCGCCGGCATGCCGGGCGGCGGCGGCACCGGGGCCTGAGCGGTGCTGCGAGGCTCCACGAGCCCCGTAGGACCCCGCCCGGGCCCGTGACAGAGCCCGGGGCCCCAGCAGCCCCAGCCGACCGCCTCAGCCCCTTTCAGGAGACACCGTGAACGCATTCCCCGGCAGCGGGATCTACGACCGTATGCAGGCCGTGCAGGACATGTCCGGCTCGCAGGGCCGCTACACCGGTCCGCAGGCCGAGTCCCGTTACGTCATTCCGCGCTTCGTCGAGCGCACCTCCCAGGGCATCCGCGAGTACGACCCGTACGCGAAGCTCTTCGAGGAGCGTGTGATCTTCCTCGGCGTGCAGATCGACGACGCCTCCGCCAACGACGTCATGGCGCAGCTGCTGTGCCTGGAGTCGATGGACCCCGACCGGGACATCTCGGTCTACATCAACAGCCCCGGCGGCTCCTTCACCGCGCTCACCGCGATCTACGACACGATGCAGTACGTGAAGCCGGACATCCAGACGGTGTGCATGGGCCAGGCGGCCTCCGCCGCCGCCGTCCTGCTCGCCGCCGGCACGCCCGGCAAGCGCATGGCGCTGCCGAACGCCCGGGTGCTGATCCACCAGCCGTACAGCGAGACCGGCCGTGGTCAGGTCTCCGACCTGGAGATCGCCGCCAACGAGATCCTCCGCATGCGCACGCAGCTGGAGGACATGCTGGCCAAGCACTCGACCCGTCCGATCGAGAAGATCCGCGAGGACATCGAGCGCGACAAGATCCTCACGGCCGAGGACGCGCTGGAGTACGGCCTGATCGACCAGATCATCACCACCCGGAAGATGGACAACTCCAGCCTGCGCTGAGGCACGGCTGGGGTGTAACGTCTGCCGCCCCTTGGCACGGTTTGGCACGGTCCACGTCAAAGTGAACCGTGCCAAGGGGGGCCCGAACGGGGGGCCAGGCAAGGTACCGTCGACATAAGGCAGCACCAGGAGCCGCCGGACATGGACGTCCGGTCGTCTCCCAGGCGAAGGGGAAGCACACCGTGGCACGCATCGGTGACGGCGGCGATCTGCTCAAGTGCTCGTTCTGCGGCAAGAGCCAGAAGCAGGTCAAGAAGCTCATCGCAGGGCCCGGTGTGTACATCTGCGACGAGTGCATCGACCTCTGCAACGAGATCATCGAGGAGGAGCTCGCCGAGACCAGCGAGGTCCGGTGGGAGGAGCTCCCCAAGCCCCGCGAGATCTACGAGTTCCTCGAGGGGTACGTGGTGGGCCAGGAGGCGGCCAAGAAGGCGCTCTCCGTCGCGGTCTACAACCACTACAAGCGCGTCCAGGCCGGGGAGAACGGCGGCGCCCAGGGCCGTGACGACGCCATCGAGCTGGCGAAGTCCAACATCCTGCTGCTGGGCCCCACGGGCTCCGGCAAGACCCTGCTGGCGCAGACCCTCGCCCGCATGCTGAACGTCCCGTTCGCGATCGCCGACGCCACGGCGCTCACCGAGGCCGGCTACGTCGGCGAGGACGTCGAGAACATCCTGCTGAAGCTGATCCAGGCGGCCGACTACGACGTCAAGAAGGCGGAGACCGGGATCATCTACATCGACGAGATCGACAAGGTCGCCCGGAAGAGCGAAAACCCGTCGATCACGCGGGACGTGAGCGGCGAGGGCGTGCAGCAGGCGCTGCTGAAGATCCTCGAGGGCACCACCGCCTCCGTGCCGCCGCAGGGTGGACGCAAGCACCCGCACCAGGAGTTCATCCAGATCGACACGACGAACGTGCTGTTCATCGTGGGCGGCGCCTTCGCCGGTCTGGAGAAGATCATCGAGGGCCGGGCGGGCGCCAAGGGCATCGGCTTCGGCGCGACGATCCGCTCCAAGCGGGAGATGGAGTCCAAGGACCAGTTCGAGGAGGTCATGCCGGAGGACCTGGTCAAGTTCGGCATGATCCCCGAGTTCATCGGCCGTCTCCCCGTCATCACCAGCGTGCACAACCTCGACCGCGAGGCCCTGCTGCAGATCCTGGTCGAGCCGCGTAACGCCCTGGTGAAGCAGTACCAGCGCCTGTTCGAACTCGACGGGGTGGAGCTGGACTTCGAGCGTGAGGCGCTGGAGGCCATCGCCGACCAGGCGATCCTGCGCCAGACCGGCGCCCGCGGCCTGCGCGCCATCATGGAGGAGGTCCTCCAGGGCGTGATGTACGAGGTGCCGTCCCGCAAGGACGTGGCCCGCGTGGTCATCACCGCGGACGTGGTCCTCTCCAACGTCAACCCGACGCTCATCCCGCGCGACTCACGCGGCCGCGGCTCGGGCGAGCAGAAGACGGCGTAACCCCCCGGCACACGGAAGGGGCGTCCGGCGCACTGCGCCGGACGCCCCTTCCGTGTGTGCGGAGGCGCCTACTTGGCGACCCGCACGTCCTTGCGCACGTCGGCGGCCATGCTCGCGGACTCGTCGAGCGAGTACGTCTTGCCGGTGGCGGTCGGCTCGACCACGGCGAGCGTGCTGTAGTCGGCCCACACGCACATGAAGGTGGTTTGTTCCTTCTCGGTGACCGGGTGCGTGGTCTCGGCCTCCTGGCACTTCATCAGGGCGCCGTCCAGCCCGTCGGGTGACACCGACCTGGGCTCGCCGACCAGCTTGACCTTCTCGTCGTCGGTGTTCTTGTGCATCTGCGTGAACATCACGTCGAGGGCCTTCTCCGGGTCCTCGACCTTGCCGTAGACGCCGAAGTACGTGATGTTCTCCGCGGTCTGCAGCTTCGCCAGGTCCTCCGGGTCCTCGGGGTCCAGCTTCGTGAGGTCGGTGGTGGAGTAGACGGCGCCGACCGAGGTGGCGTCGCTGACCCCGGCCTTCGCCAGGTCCTTCTCGTCGCTGGAGCTGGCCGACTCCTCCTGGGCCGGGCCCTGACGGTCGTACGTGTCCGAGAGGACGGTAGCGGGCGCGGTGAGCTTGTGCGGGCCGTCGTCCTCCAGGCCGCCCGCGCTCCCGCCGCCGCCGATCAGGAAGTAGGCGCCCACGCCGATGGCCGCGACGACCGCGACCGCGCCGACGATGATCCCGGCCTTCTTGCCGCCGCCACCGCCGGACGCCGGGGGCTGGGGCGGCATGCCGTACTGCGGCTGCTGGCCGTAGGGCGGCTGCTGCGGCGGGACACCCGGGTGTCCCGGCTGGCCGGGCTGCTGCGGGTAGCCGTAGCCGGGCTGGCCGGGCGGGGGCGTCTGCTGGGGGTACCCGTAGCCGGGCTGCGGCTGGGGCGGGGTCGGCGGCTGCTGGCCGTACGGTCCCGGCTGCTGGCCGTACGGTCCGGGCTGCTGGGGCTGCCCGCCGTACGGGCCCGGCTGGTTGAAGCTCATGACTGGGTTCCCCCTCGTGTTCGCTGCTGCGGTGCCGTCAGGCGGTGACGCGGATCTGCTCGCGGAGCTTGGTGGTGAGGTCGACCGCCGTGTCCTTGCCGACCCCCGTGCCGGCGTTGTCGCCGGGCGAGACCATGCCGACCGTGCTGTGGTCGGCCCAGGCGCAGAACCAGTCCGTCGACTCCTTCTTGGTGAGCGCGTTGGTGCTCTTCGTCGACTGGCACTTGGCCACCGTACCGGCGATCTCGACCTCCTCGGGCTCGCCGACGAGCTCCGCGTTGTCCATGCCCCCGGTGTTCTGCCCGGCGCTCTTCTCCACCTTGTCCTGGATGTTGGAGAAGAACGTGTCCAGCGTCTTCTGCGGGTCGGAGATCTCGCCGTAACCGCCCACCATGGTGATGCCCTTGGCCGTCAGGAGTTCCGACTGGTCGGGGAAGTCGCCCGCGGTGCTCGGGTCGGCCGGGTCGTAGTTCCCGAAGTCGGCGGTGGACCACTGGCCGAGGATGGCGGTGCCGTTCTTGACCCCGCTCCTCTCCATGTCCTTCGCGTTCTCCGCGCCACTCTCCTCGGAGCCGTCGCCGAACCGCTGGTACTCGCCCAGCACGGTCTTCGGCACGGTCAGCTTGTGCGGGCCGTCGTCCGTCAGGCCCGCCGCGGTGCTGCCGCTGTCGCCGCCGAGCAGGAGGTACGCGCCGACGCCGATGGCCGTGACGACCGCGACGGCGCCCACGACGATCGCGGCCACCTTGCCGCCGCCACCGCCGCCGGAGGCGGGGGGCTGGGGCGGCATGCCGTACTGGGGCTGCTGGCCGTAGGGCGGCTGCTGGGGCGGGACGCCCGGGTGTCCGGTCTGGCCGGGCTGCTGCGGGTAGCCGTAGCCGGGCTGGGCCGGCGGGGGCGTCTGCTGCGGGTAGCCGTAGCCGGGCTGCGGGGCCTGCGGCTGCTGGCCGTACGGTCCCGGCTGCCGGCCGTACGGGCCGGGCTGCTGGGGCTGCCCGCCGTACGGGCCCGGCTCGTTGTAACTCATGACTGGGTTCCCCTCCAGACGCTTACGTGGTCCACACATCCTGGCTCAGAGTCGACGGCTCCAGTCCGGCGGGGGGCGCACCGTTACAAACGAAACGCGTTTCGGGACACCCCCGTGACGCCTCTAAACTGGGCGCGTGACCGACAACGCTCAGCAGCAGCCACCAGCGCCCACGACCGAACTGCCGACCCAGTACGCGCCGGCCGACGTAGAGGGGCCGCTGTACGAGCGCTGGGTGGAGCGGGGTTACTTCGAGGCGGACGCGAAGAGCGACAAGCCTCCGTACACCATCGTCATCCCCCCGCCGAACGTCACCGGCAGCCTGCACCTGGGCCATGCCTTCGAGCACACGCTGATCGACGCCCTGACCCGCCGCAAGCGCATGCAGGGGTACGAGACGCTGTGGCAGCCCGGCATGGACCACGCCGGCATCGCCACGCAGAACGTGGTCGAGCGGGAGCTCGCCAAGGAGGGCAAGTCCCGCCACGACCTGGGCCGCGAGGCGTTCGTCGAGCGCGTCTGGAAGTGGAAGGGCGAGTCCGGCGGCCAGATCAGCGGCCAGATGCGCCGCCTCGGCGACGGCGTCGCCTGGACGCGTGAGCGCTTCACCATGGACGAAGGCCTGTCCAAGGCCGTCCAGACCATCTTCAAGCGGCTTTACGACGACGAGCTGATCTACCGCGCCGAGCGCATCATCAACTGGTGCCCGCGCTGTCTGACCGCGATCTCCGACATCGAGGTCAACTACCAGGACGACGACGGCGAGCTCGTCTCCATGAAGTACGGAGAGGGCGACGAGACGATCGTCGTCGCCACGACCCGCGCGGAGACGATGCTCGGTGACACGGCCGTCGCCGTCCACCCCGAGGACGAGCGCTACAAGCACCTCGTCGGCAAGCTGATCAAGCTGCCGCTGACGGACCGCTCCATCCCGGTCGTCGCCGACGAGCACGTCGACCCGGAGTTCGGCACCGGCGCCGTCAAGGTGACCCCGGCCCACGACCCGAACGACTTCGAGATCGGCCAGCGCCACGACCTGCCGTCCATCGCCGTGATGGACGAGCACGCCGTCATCACCGCGCACGGTCCCTTCCAGGGCCTGGACCGCCTCGAGGCCCGCTCCGCCATCGTCGCCGCGCTGCGCGCCGAGGGCCGGATCGTCGCCGAGAAGCGCCCCTACGTCCACTCCGTCGGCCACTGCTCGCGGTGCAGCACCACCATCGAGCCGCGGCTGTCCATGCAGTGGTGGGTCAAGGTCGGCCCGCTCGCCAAGGCCGCCGGTGACGCGGTCCGCGACGGCCGCGTCAAGATCCACCCGCAGGAGATGGAGAAGCGCTACTTCGACTGGGTCGACAACCTGCACGACTGGTGCATCTCGCGGCAGTTGTGGTGGGGCCACCGCATCCCCGTCTGGTACGGGCCGGACGGCGAGGTCGTCTGCGTCGGACCGGACGAGGAGCCGCCGAGCGGCGAGGGCTGGCGCCAGGACTCCGACGTCCTCGACACCTGGTTCTCCTCGGGCCTTTGGCCGTTCTCCACGCTGGGCTGGCCCGAGCAGACCGAGTCGCTCGCGAAGTTCTACCCGAACTCCGTCCTGCTCACCGGCTACGACATCCTCTTCTTCTGGGTCGCCCGGATGATGATGTTCGGCCTCTACGCGATGGACGGCACCCCGCCGTTCCACACCATCGCCCTGCACGGCATGGTCCGTGACCAGAACGGCAAGAAGATGTCCAAGTCCTTCGGGAACGTGGTCAACCCGCTGGACTGGATGGACAAGTACGGCTCCGACGCCCTCCGCTTCACCCTGGCGCGCGGCGCCAACCCGGGCGTCGACGTGCCCATCGGCGAGGACTGGGTCCAGGGCTCGCGCAACTTCGCCAACAAGATCTGGAACGCCACGCGCTTCGCGCTGATGAACGGCGCCACGGTCGAGGGCCCGCTGCCGGACGCGTCGAAAATGTCGCCCACCGACCGCTGGATCCTGTCCCGGCTGAACTCGGTCGTCGCCGAGGTCGACGCGTACTACGACGACTACCAGTTCGCCAAGCTGTCGGACGCGCTGTTCCACTTCGCCTGGGACGAGGTCTTCGACTGGTACGTCGAGCTGTCCAAGACGACGTTCCAGGCGGGCGGCGAGGCGGCCGAGGTCAGCAAGCGGGTCCTCGGAGAGGTCCTGGACGTCACGCTGCGGCTGCTGCACCCGGTGGTCCCGTTCGTCACCGAGACCCTGTGGACGACGCTGACCGGCGGCGAGTCCGTCGTCATCGCCGACTGGCCGGCCGACAGCGGTTTCCGCGACGAGGCCGCCGAGCGGGAGATCGGGACGCTCCAGTCGGTGATCACCGAGGTCCGCCGGTTCCGCGCCGACCAGGGCCTCCAGCCCGGCCAGCGGGTTCCGGCCCGGCTGACGCTGGACGGCACCGCCCTCGCCGCGCACGAGCCGGCCATCCGCCAGCTGCTGCGCCTCCAGCCCGAGGGCGACGCCTTCACGGCCACGGCGACCCTGCCCGTCGCCGGTGTCGAGGTCGCGCTGGACCTGTCCGGCGTGATCGACGTCGCCGCCGAGCGCAAGCGGCTCGCCAAGGACCTCGCCGCCGCCGAGAAGGAGAAGACGCAGGCGACGGCGAAGCTCGGCAACGAGGCGTTCCTGGCGAAGGCCCCGGACCACGTGGTCGACAAGATCCGCACGCGGCTCGCCAAGGCGGAGGAGGACATCGTCCGCATCCGCACCCAGCTCGAGCGGCTGCCGCAGGCCTGACCGCAGGCCCGCGGCCCGCACGGCCCCCGACCGGTACGCACCGGCCGGGGGCCGTTCACGTCGTGGTGGGGACCTCGTAACCCGGACGAGGGAATCTGCGGAGCCGCCCGCCGCAGGACCCCGCCGCCAGGAGCTTCCCGCCGATGCCCTCTCCCGCGTCCCCCGCCGCTGTGCCGTCCGCCGCCCGGGACACCCCGGACCGCACCCCCGGCCGGGAGCGGCGCCACGACGTCGACCTGCTGCGCGTGCTGTGCACCGCCGCCGTGGTCCTGGTGCACGCCTCCGCCGCGTTCATCGACGCGGGCCACCGCACCACCGGCGTCCTCGGCGACACGGCCGGGCGGTTCGCGGTCCCGGTGTTCTTCGCCATGGCCGGCTGGGCCGCGCTGTCCGGCGCGCCCGTGGACGACCAGAGCCGCCTGCTGTCCCGGCTCGGCCGGATCCTGCGCCCGATGGCCGTGTGGACCGCCCTGTACCTGCTCTGCGCGTACCTCACCGGCGCATCCGGCGCGGACACGGGCGAGGAGGCGGCGCGGGCGCTCCTCGGCTCCGTCGAGGCGGCCTTCCACCTCTGGTACCTGTACGCCTACGTCCCCCTGCTCCTGCTGCTCGGCGTCCTGGTGCTGGTGGTGCGGCGGCGCACCCTGCCCCGCAGGTCACTGGCGCTGCTCGTCGCCCTCGCGGTCGCGCCCGCGCTCGCCGGGGACGTACGGGAGATCACGGGCTGGACCCTGCCCGGCTGGGGCTGGTCGGTGCCGCTGTCCACGGTGGTGTACGCGGTGGCGGGCGCCGCCCTGCTCGCCGCCCCGCGCCTCGGTCCGAGGGCGCTGTGGGCCGCGGGCGCGGCCGTGGCTTTCGCCGCCCTCGCCGTGTACCAGCTCACGGTGCGCCATCCCGCCGCGTACGGGAGCGTGGCCGTGGCCGCCCTGACCTTCGCGGTGATCGGCACGGTGGCCGGGGTGCGGGTGCCGGAGCGGGTGCGGCCCCTGGTGGCGCGGCTGTCGGACGCGTCGTTCGGGACGTACCTGGTCCATCTGCTGTGGGTACGGCTGCTGGTGGCGCCGGTCGCCGGGCGGCTGCCGGACGGGCCCTGGGCGCCGGCCGCGCTGGCCGTGACCGCGGTGGCGGCGGCCGCGCTGTCCTTCGCCGTGAGCCTGCTGTGGGGGCGGCCGGCGTGGCGGAAGTGGCTCGGCTGACGCCGCGCCGGGGTGTGCGGGGGACCACCCGCGCCGCTCCGTAGACTGGGGACCGTGAGCGAGCGCCCAGATTCAGCAGGTCCCGACCCCGACGACGCCTTCGACGAGTTCGAGGAGCTCGTGGAGGAGGAGACCCGCCGCGACCCCGACCTCGCGGTGATCGAGGCCGGCAGCCGTACGCTGCGCGCCCAGGGCGGCCCGCCGCAGGCGGACGTCCCGGCGCGCCCCGCCGACCCCGAGGTCGACAAGGCCCTGCGCGAGGTGGAGGCGGAGCTCGCCACCCGCTGGGGCGAGACCAAGCTCGAGCCGTCGGTGGACCGCATCGCCGCCCTGATGGACGTCCTGGGCGAGCCGCAGCGCTCGTACCCCTCGATCCACATCACCGGCACCAACGGCAAGACCTCCACCGCCCGCATGATCGAGGCGCTGCTCGGCGCCTTCGACCTGCGCACCGGCCGCTACACCTCCCCGCACGTCCAGTCGGTCACCGAGCGGATCAGCCTCGACGGGGCGCCCGTCTCCGCCGAGCGGTTCGTCGAGACGTACCAGGACGTCAAGCCGTACGTGGAGATGGTCGACGCCGCGCAGGAGTACCGGCTGTCCTTCTTCGAGGTGCTGACCGGCATGGCGTACGCGGCCTTCGCCGACGCGCCCGTGGACGTGGCCGTCGTCGAGGTCGGCATGGGCGGCACCTGGGACGCGACGAACGTCATCGACGCCGGGGTCGCCGTGGTGACGCCGATCGACCTGGACCACACCGACCGGCTCGGCGGCTCGCCCGGCGAGATCGCCGGTGAGAAGGCCGGCGTGATCAAGCCGCAGGCGACGGTCGTCATGGCGCAGCAGCCGGTGGACGCGGCGCAGGTGCTGCTGAAGAAGGCCGTCGAACTGGACGCCACCGTGGCCCGCGAGGGCCTGGAGTTCGGCGTCCTGGACCGGCAGGTCGCCGTCGGCGGCCAGCTGATGACGCTGCGCGGGCTGGGCGGCGAGTACACCGAGGTGTTCCTGCCGCTGCACGGCGCCCACCAGGCGCACAACGCCGCGGTCGCCCTCGCGGCCGTCGAGGCGTTCTTCGGCGTCGGCGCCCAGCGTGCCGAGCCGCTCGACATCGACACGGTGCGCCGCGCCTTCGCCTCCGTCGCCTCGCCGGGGCGGATGGAGGTCGTGCGCCGTTCGCCGACCGTCGTGCTGGACGCCGCGCACAACCCGGCGGGCGCGCGCGCCGCGGCCGCCGCGATCGGCGAGGCCTTCCAGTTCAGCAACCTCGTCGGCGTGGTCGGCGCGAGCGGCGACAAGAACGTGCGCGAACTGCTGGAGGCGTTCGAGCCGGTCTTCGCCGAGGTCGTCGTCACCCAGAACTCCAGCCACCGCGCGATGGACGCGGACGCCCTCGCCGCCATCGCGGTCGAGGTGTTCGGGGAGGAGCGCGTGCAGGTCGAGCCGCGGCTGCCGGACGCCCTGGAGGCCGCGATCACGCTGGCCGAGGAGGAGGGCGAGTTCGCCGGGGGCGGTGTGCTCGTCACCGGTTCCGTCATCACGGTCGGCGAGGCCCGGCTGCTCCTGGGGAAGGGCTGACATCCCGTGCGTACGCTCTGTTCTTCGACGCTGATCGGTGAGTTCTTCGTCATCGGGTTCGCCGGTCTCGTCGCCATGAAGCAGCCCGACCTGTCGACCGGCACGGTGTGGACGGTCTGCGGCGTCGCGATGTTCCTGTCCGTCGCGCTGTGCGGGATGGTCGGCCGGCCGGGCGGCGTCGCCCTCGGCTGGGCGCTGCAGATCGCGCTCATCGCCTCCGGCGTGTTCGTCCCGATGATGTTCTTCCTGGGCGCGGTGTTCGCGCTGCTGTGGTGGGCTTCGGTGCACTTCGGGCGAAAGGTGGACGAGGCGAAGGCCCGTTTCGCCGCGCAGGCGCAGCAGCCCGACACTGCGTGACGGGCCGTCCGACACGCCCGGTAATCTCGGTGCCCCGCACCATTTGACCCGCAAGGAGCCCGCAGTGAGCCAGCGCACCCTCGTCCTCCTCAAGCCCGACGCCGTCCGTCGTGGCCTGACCGGCGAGATCATCAGCCGCATCGAGCGCAAGGCCGGCTGGGTGATCACCGCGCTGGAGCTGCGCACGCTGGACCAGGACACGCTGGAGCAGCACTACGGCGAGCACAAGGGCAAGCCCTTCTACGAGCCGCTGGTGGAGTTCATGGCGTCCGGTCCGGTCGTCGCGATGATCGTCGAGGGTGAGCGGGTCATCGAGGGGCTGCGCCGGCTGGCCGGCCCGACCGACCCGATCGCCGCCGCCCCGGGCTCCATCCGCGGTGACTTCGGCGTCATCGTCCGCGAGAACCTGATCCACGCGTCCGACTCGGAGGAGTCCTCCGCGCGCGAGATCAAGATCTTCTTCCCGGGCCGCGCCTGAGCGTCCCCCGACGCGCGCCGGTCGCGGCCGTGACCGGCGCGCCTGTCCCTCCGGGCGGTCCCTGGCGGTGACCCGGTGCGGCCGCGCGGACACACCGGGGATTCGCCGCGCGCGGGCGTGCCACCGCGACGAAATCCGCGCATAACGATCACGTCGCGGGCGCGGCCCGGTTATTTGTCGTACCTCGCATGGTCTGAGAGCTTTGCCCTCGGGTCTTTTCTGGCATATGCACGGCGTTCGGGGGAACGGATGCCCCCGTTGGCCCGTCTCCAAAGGCAGGGCGACGCGCCATCTGATGACAATGGCGAAGACCCTCGCACAGTGTGCGCGAAGGCACGTCTACCATGGACGCCATCGCGTCACCGCACCCACCTCGCCGACCTGAAAAGCCCTCAAAAGCTCGTGGGAAGGCCAGACGAATCCTGATGGGGAACTCAATGTCGTTCATCGGCCGTGACATGGCTGTCGACCTCGGGACCGCCAACACGCTGGTGTACGTCAGGGGTCGCGGAATCGTACTCAACGAGCCGTCCGTCGTCGCGATCAACACCAACACCGGTGGCATCCTCGCGGTCGGTGCCGAAGCGAAGAAGATGATCGGACGCACGCCGGGCAACATCGTCGCCGTGCGCCCGCTGAAGGACGGCGTCATCGCCGACTTCGAGATCACCGAGCGGATGCTCCGCTACTTCATCCTGAAGATCCACAAGCGGCGGTATCTGGCTCGTCCGCGGGTCGTCGTCTGCGTGCCCTCCGGCATCACGGGCGTCGAGCGCCGCGCCGTCATCGAGGCGTCGTCGCAGGCCGGCGCCCGCCAGGTGCACATCATCGAGGAGCCCATGGCGGCCGCCATCGGCTCGGGACTGCCGGTCCACGAGGCCACCGGCAACATGGTGGTGGACATCGGCGGCGGCACGACGGAGGTCGCGGTCATCTCCCTCGGCGGCATCGTCACCGCCCAGTCCATCCGCGTCGCGGGCGACGAGCTGGACAACGCCATCATCCAGCACATCAAGAAGGAGTACTCGCTCCTGCTGGGTGAGCGGACGGCGGAACAGATCAAGATCACGATCGGTTCGGCGTACGACCTCGACTCCGACGAGCACACCGAAATCCGCGGCCGGGACCTCGTCTCCGGACTGCCGAAGACCGTGGTGGTCTCCGCCGCCGAGGTGCGCAAGGCCATCGAGGAACCGGTCAACGCGATCGTGGACGCGGTCAAGACGACCCTCGACAAGTGCCCGCCCGAGCTGTCCGGCGACATCATGGACCGCGGCATCGTGCTGACCGGCGGCGGCGCCCTGCTGCGCGGCCTCGACGAGCGGCTGCGCCGGGAGACCGGCATGCCGATCCACATCGCCGAGGACCCGCTGGACAGCGTGGCGCTCGGCTCCGGCAAGTGCGTCGAGGAGTTCGAGGCGCTGCAGCAAGTCCTGGACGCCGCTCCCCGCCGATGACACACCGCCACGACTCCGCCGCACGGGACCTTCCGTCCCGTGCGGCGGAGCGCTGGTGTCGAGGGGCGGTCCGGGCGGCAAGGCCCCGAAGACCCCTCGCGCGACCTGACACCTGAACAGAAACCACCTCTTACCCGTTCTCGACGAGGAAGGCACGGCCGCCGCACGTGAGGGACACGAAAGAGAGCCGGCTGCTCCTGGTGCTGCTGATCGCCATCGCGTTCGCGCTGATCACGGTGGACATCCGCGGCGGGGAGGACTCGCCGGTCGACGGTGCCCGCCAGGCGGCGGCGTCGGTCTTCGGCCCGATCGAGAACGGCGTGTCCGGCGCGGTCGACCCGATCGGCAACGCCGTCACCGCCGTCCGCGAGTCCGGCGACCGCCACGACCGGCTCGCCCAGCTGGAGCGGGAGAACGCGGCGCTCAAGGCCGAACTCGGCAGTGACGACCGCAGCCGCAGCCGCCTCAAGCAGCTCGACAAGCTGCTCGGCGTCGCCGGCAAGGGCCAGTACGGCATCAAGGGCGCCCAGGTCATCGCCATAGGAGCGGCCCAGGGCTTCTCCTGGACCATCACCATCGACGCCGGCGCCGACGACGGCATCCGGCGCGACATGACCGTCCTCAACGGCGACGGCCTGGTCGGCCGCGTCACCACCGTCGGACCGAGCACCGCCACCGTGCTGCTCGCCAGCGACCCCGACTTCACCGTCGGCACCCGCATGGAGGCCGGCGACGAACTCGGCTTCGCCTCCGGCCAGGGCGACCGCCCGCTGCGCGTCGAACTGCTCAACGGCAAGGCCGAGGTCAAGAAGGGCGACCGGCTGGTCACCTTCGGCTCGCAGGCCGACAAGCCGTTCGTGCCGGGCGTCCCCGTCGGCGTCGTCTCCCGCGTCGACCCCTCCGGCGGCGACCTGACCCGCACCCTGTACGTCACGCCGTTCGTCAACTTCAGCAAGCTGGACGTGGTCGGCGTCGTCGTCCAGTCGCCGAAGAAGGACCCCCGCGACACGGTGCTGCCCGCGAAGCCCAAGCCGACCCCTACGCCGACCGTGACCGTGACCGTCACGCCCTCGGCGCCCGCCGGCGGTCCCGACCAGCAAGAGCAGTAGGAGCTGTCACCCCATGCGCGTCAACCGGATCCTGCTCTCCAGCTCGCTGATCGTCGTCGCCCTCGTCCTCCAGGTGAGCGTCCTCGCCCGCCTCCACCTCCCCGGCGCCGTGCCCGACCTGCTGCTGCTCGTCGTCCTCGGACTCGCCCTGGTCTACGGCCACGTCGGCGGCGCCCTCGTCGGCTTCGCCGCCGGCCTCCTCGCCGACCTCGCCCCGCCCGCCGACCACGCCGCCGGGCGCTACGCCCTCGTGCTGTGCGTCATCGGCTACCTCGCCGGACTCGTCAAACCCGAGAGCGGGCAGGTGAAGACGGCAGCCGGACCGATGCTCGTCGTGGTCGCCGCCGCCGTCGGCTCCACCCTGCTCTACGCAGGCGTCGGCGCCCTCGTCGGGGACACCGCGGCCCGTCATGTCGGCCTCAGCAGCCTGCTGTTCACCGCCGCCCTGTACGACCTGCTGCTCGCGCCCTTCGTGGTGCCGGGCGTGATGGCCCTGGCACGGCGCGCCGAGAACGACCCGCTCGCCGAGACCAGTTCCGGCACGTCCGGGGACATCTCCTCGGGCTGGCTGTCCGGCGGCACCGGCCTGCGCATCGGCGGCCAGCGCAACGGCCTGCGGGTCAGGGCGGCCCGCGCCCGCTCGGCCCGCGCCGGACGCATCAAGGGGGTCAAGCGCCTGTGACCTCCAAAAACTTCACCGGTACGGGTGAACGCGGCTGGAACGCGCGTCCACCGGCCGGTCGTTCACCACTCGTCACCATCCGCACGCACGCGCTCTGAGAGGGGAGGAAGCAGCGTGACCAACATCCCCGAGACCGGCCGCAGCACACGCGTCCAGGTCCGGCTCGTCGTCATCCAGGTCCTCGTCATCTCCCTGCTCGGCACCCTCGGCGGGCGGCTGTGGTACCTCCAGATCCGTGAGGGCGACCAGTACGCCAAGGAGGCCTCCGGCAACCACGTGCAGCAGGTCGTCCAGCCCGCCGTGCGCGGCTCCATCCTCGACGCCCGAGGCGTGCCCCTCGCGGACAACGAGACGCGGCTGGTCGTCTCCGCCTCCCGCACGGACCTCATGAAGATGGAGGACGACGGCAAGGCGGTCCTCACCAAGCTGGCCGGCGTCCTCGGCATGAAGCCCGAGGACGTCATGATGAAGGTCCGGCTGTGCAACGCCGAGACCCCCCAGCCCTGCTGGAACGGCTCGCCGTACCAGCCGATCCCCATCACCGACGAGGCCACCCCCAAGCAGGCCCTGCAGATCCGCGAGCGCGCCGAGGACTTCCCCGGCATCACCGCCGAGCCCCAGGCACTGCGCCGCTACCCGAGCCCCGGCAAGGCCAACACCGCCCAGGTCCTCGGCTACCTCTCCCCGGTCACCGACGAGGAGATCCAGCAGGCCCAGGACACCGACTCGCCCTACCTGCGCTCCGACATGGTCGGCCGCTCCGGCCTGGAGCGGCAGTACGACAAGCAGCTGCGCGGCAAGGCCGGCGTCACCCGCTACGAGGTCGACAAGCTCGGCCGCGTCCTCGGCCAGGCCAAGGCCGACCCGGCCGAACCCGGCGCCAACCTCGTCACCAGCATCGACTCCCGCGTGCAGCGCATCGCCGAGTACGAGCTGAACGAGGCGATGAAGGAGGCCCGCAAGCAGCACGACCGCAACACCGGGCGGAACTACGAGGCCGACTCCGGCGCCGTCGTCGTCATGGAGGCGAAGACCGGCCGCGTCGTCGCCATGGCCTCCAACCCGACCTACGACCCCAACGCCTGGGTCGGCGGCATCTCCGCCAAGGACTACGCCCAGCTCACCGGCACCAAGTCCAACTACCCGCTGCTGAACCGCGCCATCCAGGGCCTGTCGGCGCCCGGCTCCATCTTCAAGGTGATCCCGACGGCCGCCGCCATCAAGGCCGGCTACTCCTTCGAGGGCCCCTACAACTGCTCCAGCGCGTACTCCATCGGCGGCCAGGTCTTCAAGAACTTCGAGTCGCAGAACCACGGCCCGATCAGCCTCGGCCGGGCGCTCGAGGTCTCCTGCGACACCGTCTTCTACGCCCTCTCCCACGAGGAGTGGAAGCGCGACGGCGGCAACAAGCCGAAGAAGAACGCCAACGACTGGTTCTACAAGACCGCCCACCAGTTCGGCCTCGGCGAGGAGACCGGCATCGACCTGCCCAACGAGGTCACCGGCCGCGTCCCCGACCGCCAGTGGAAGGCCGACTACTGGAAGGCCAACAAGGACGCCTGGTGCAAGTACGGCAAGAAGGGCGGCAGCTACGCCGAGCAGATCGCCTACGAGAACTGCCTCGAAGGCAACCGGCTGCGCGCCGGTGACTCGGTGAACTACTCCATCGGCCAGGGCGACACGCTCGTCACCCCGATCCAGATGGCCACCATCTACGCGGCCATCTCCAACGGCGGCACGCTGTACGACCCGACCGTCGGCAAGGCCGTCATCAGCCCCGACGGCAAGACGGTCAGGGAGATCGAGCCCAAGGCGCACGGCAAGCTGCCCACGTCGAAGAAGACGCTCAAGCAGATAGACGAAGCCCTCGAGGGAGTCGCCACCCGCGGTACGGCCGCGTGGCGGTTCGGGGGCTGGCCGCAGGACAAGATCCCGATGCACGCCAAGACCGGTACGGCCGAGGTGTACGGCAAGCAGACCACCTCGTGGTTCGCCACCTACACCGAGGACTACTCGATCGTGATGACGATCTCCCAGGGTGGTACCGGTTCCGGCGCCTCGGGCCCCGCCGTGCGCAACATCTACAACGCCCTCTACGGCGTGTCCGAGGACGGCGAGATCGACAACAAGAAGGCGCTGCTGCCCAAGCCGCAGAAGACCCTTCCCAAGGTCCGCACGGACGGCACCATCACCTCGCCGAAGATCGCCAAGGACTTCGCCAAGGAGTTCCGTCCCTCGCCCTCCCCGGACGGCGAGGCCACCACCCCGCAGGGCGACGACCCGGCCGACCCGCAGCAGGCGGGCACGACCCCGTCGCCGGAGAACACCAACCGCGACACCCGCCGCGGACGACGGCGGGGCGGCGGCCCCGGCCGCGGGGGACACCCGCGCCGCCGTGCACCCCGGCCGCGCGCGGCACGCCCGGAGAGGACGGCGTCATGACCGGCGGCGTCAACAGCTTCCAGGTCTCCGGGTACGGACCCGAGCGGGCCGGCTGGACGCGGGTGTTCGCCCGCGACGGCCTGGCCCGCCGGCTGGACTGGCCGATACTGCTTGCGGGGCTCGCCCTGTCCCTGCTGGGCTCGCTGCTGGTCTACTCGGCCACCCGCAACCGCACCGAGCTGAACCAGGGCGACCCGTACTACTTCCTGGTCCGGCACTGGCTGAACACCGGCATCGGCGTCGCCCTGATGATCGGCGCCATCTGGCTCGGCCACCGCGGGCTGCGCACGGCGGTCCCCCTGCTCTACGGCGCCTCGGTGTTCCTGATCCTGCTGGTGCTCACCCCGCTGGGCTCCACGATCAACGGCGCCCACTCCTGGATCAAGCTGCCCGGCGGCTTCTCCCTCCAGCCCTCGGAGTTCGTGAAGATCACGATCATCCTGGGCATGGCGATGCTGCTGGCGGCACGGGTCGACGCGGGCGACAAGCCCTACCCCGACCACCGCACGGTGCTCCAGGCGCTCGGCCTCGCCGTCGTGCCGATGCTGATCGTGATGCTCATGCCCGACCTCGGGTCGGTCATGGTGATGGTCATCATCGTGCTCGGCGTGCTGCTCGCCTCCGGGGCCTCCAACCGCTGGATCTTCGGCCTGCTCGGCGCGGGGGCGGCCGGCGCGATCACCGTCTGGCAGCTCGGGATCCTCGACGAGTACCAGATCAACCGCTTCGCCGCGTTCGCCAACCCGGAGCTCGACCCGGCCGGTGTCGGCTACAACACCAACCAGGCCCGCATCGCCATCGGCTCCGGCGGCCTGACCGGCTCCGGCCTCTTCCAGGGCTCGCAGACCACCGGCCAGTTCGTCCCCGAGCAGCAGACCGACTTCGTCTTCACGGTCGCCGGCGAGGAACTGGGCTTCGTCGGCGGCGCGCTGATCATCGGCCTGCTGGGCATCATCCTGTGGCGCGCCTGCCGCATCGCCCGCGACACCACCGACCTCTACGGCACGATCGTCGCGGCGGGCATCGTCGCCTGGTTCGCCTTCCAGACCTTCGAGAACATCGGCATGACCCTCGGCATCATGCCGGTCACCGGTCTGCCGCTGCCGTTCGTGTCCTACGGCGGCTCCTCGATGTTCGCGGTGTGGCTGGCCATAGGGCTGCTCCAGTCGATCCGGATGCAGCGCCCCATGTCCGCCTGACACCGGGCACCGCCTCACCGGTGCGGAGCGGCCCACTGCCGCTCCGCGCCCAGGGCGACTAGATTCGGTACATGGCGGACACCAAGCGCGAGATCGAGCGGAAGTACGAGTCCGACGACGCCGCTCTGCCCGACCTGACCCGCGTCCCCGGCGTCGCGTCCGTGCGCGGCCGGGGCGTCACCCACCTCGACGCCACCTACCACGACACCGCCGACCAGCGTCTCGCCGCGTCCTCCGTCACCCTGCGCCGCCGCACCGGAGGCGCCGACGCCGGCTGGCACCTCAAGTTCCCCGTCGCCCCCGGCGTGCGCGACGAGATCCGCGCCCCGCTCTCCGACACCCTCCCGGACGAACTCGCCGCCCTGGTCCGCTCCCGCGTCCGCGACCGCGAACTGCGGCCCGTGGTCCGCCTCCGCTCCGACCGCGACGTCCGGCACCTCCTCGACGACCAGGACCGGCTGCTCGCCGAGGTCAGCGTCGACACCGTGCACGCCGAACGCCTCACCGGCGGGGGAGGAGAGGCGCGCTGGACCGAGATCGAGGTGGAACTCGCCGACGACGGCGACCCGGCCTTCCTCGACAAGGTGGAGAAAAAGCTGAGGAAGGCAGGCGTACGGCCCTCGTCGTCGTCCTCGAAGCTGGCCCGCGCCCTCGCCGAGACGGAGCCCGCCCCGGCCGCAGGATCCTCCGCGCACCAGGCCGCCGCCCGCACACCCCCCGCGACCGCGCCCGAGGCCGCCCCCCGGCACAAGCACCGCCCCCGCCCGGACGGCACCCCCGTCACCGCGGGCGACCACGTCCTCGCCTACGTCCGCGCCCAGCGCGACGCCCTCGTCGAGCTGGACCCCGCCGTGCGGCAGGACGTCCCCGACGCCGTGCACCGGATGCGGGTCGCCACCCGGAGGCTGCGCAGCACCTTCCGCAGCTTCCGCGCCGTCCTCGACCGCGCGGACACCGACCCGGTCGCCGCCGACCTGAAGTGGCTGGCCGCCGAGCTGGGCAAGGACCGCGACCAGGAGGTCCTCGCCGAACGCCTCACCCAGGCCCTCGGCCGGCTCCCCGCCGACCAGGTCACCGGGCCGGTCGCCGAGCGCCTCGCCGCCTGGTCCGAGGCCCGCCACAAGGGCGCCCACCACGAACTCGTCGCCATCCTCGACTCGCGCCGTCACCTCGCCCTCCTCGACACCCTGGACGCCCTGCTGGAAGGGCCGCCCCTGCGCAGAAAGGCCGCCGCCCGCCCGGACAAGGTCCTCGCCAAGGCCGTCGCCAAGGACTTCCGCAAGCTCGCCGGACTGGTGGAGCACGCGCTGGAGCTGCCGCCCGGCACGGAGCGCGACACCGCGCTGCACGAGGCGCGCAAGAAGACCAAGCGCACGAGGTACGCCGCCGAGACCGCCGTCCCCGCGCTGGGCGGGCCGGCCGAGGAGGCGGTCAGGGACATGAAGGCGTTGCAGAGCCTGCTCGGCGACCACCAGGACAGCGTCATGGCCCGTCGCACCCTGCGCGAGCTGGCCGCCGTGGCGCACGCGGCGGGGGAGAGCGACTTCACGTACGGGGTGCTGCACGCCGGTGAGGCGCACCGCGCCCGGGTCGCCGAGGAGGCGCTGCCCGAGGCGTGGAGCTCGATCAGCCGGGCGTTCCCGTTCTGAGCGCCGTACGGGAGACCCCTCCGGGCGGGTTAGGCTGGATGGTCACCCGCCCCTGAGGCATCGGCCCGGGGGACCAGCAGTCACCCCACACGAAGGTTCGCGAGATGCCTGCCGAAGCCGCCGAGTCTGTGTTCCCGCAGCTCGAAGCTCTGCTCCCGCATGTGCAGAAGCCGATCCAGTACGTCGGCGGAGAGCTCAACTCCACGGTCAAGGACTGGGACTCCTGCGACGTCCGCTGGGCCCTCATGTACCCGGACGCGTACGAGGTCGGACTCCCCAACCAGGGCGTCATGATCCTCTACGAGGTCCTCAACGAACAGGACGGCGTCCTGGCCGAGCGCACCTACAGCGTCTGGCCGGACCTCGAGGCGCTGATGCGCGAGCACCGTGTGCCGCAGTTCACCGTCGACAGCCACCGCCCGGTCAAGGCCTTCGACGTGTTCGGCCTGAGCTTCTCCACGGAGCTCGGCTACACCAACATGCTCGCCGCCCTGGACCTGGCCGGCATCCCGCTGGAGGCCAGGGACCGCGGCCTCGACGACCCGATCGTCATGGCCGGCGGCCACGCGGCGTTCAACCCGGAGCCGATCGCCGACTTCATCGACTGCGCGGTCATCGGCGACGGCGAGCAGGCCGTCCTCGAGGTCACGCGGATCGTCCGCGCCTGGAAGGAGGAGGGCCGTCCCGGCGGCCGCGAGGAACTCCTCCTGCGCCTGGCCAAGACCGGCGGGGTCTACGTCCCCGGCTTCTACGACGTCGAGTACCTCCCCGACGGCCGGATCGCCCGTGTCGTGCCGAACCGCTCCGGCGTGCCGTGGCGTGTGTCCAAGCACACCGTCATGGACCTCGACGAGTGGCCCTACCCCAAGCAGCCCCTCGTGCCGCTCGCGGAGACCGTCCACGAGCGCATGTCGGTGGAGATCTTCCGCGGCTGCACCCGCGGCTGCCGCTTCTGCCAGGCCGGCATGATCACCCGCCCGGTGCGCGAGCGCTCCATCACCGGTATCGGCGAGATGGTCGACAAGGGCCTGAAGGCGACCGGCTTCGAAGAGGTCGGCCTGCTCTCCCTGTCCTCCGCCGACCACTCGGAGATCGGCGACATCGCCAAGGGACTCGCTGACCGCTACGAGGAGGACAAGGTCGGCCTCTCGCTGCCCTCGACCCGCGTCGACGCGTTCAACATCGACCTGGCGAACGAGCTGACGCGCAACGGCCGCCGGTCCGGTCTCACCTTCGCGCCCGAGGGCGGCTCGGAGCGCATCCGCAAGGTCATCAACAAGATGGTCTCGGAGGAGGACCTGATCCGCACCGTCGCCACGGCCTACGGCAACGGCTGGCGCCAGGTGAAGCTGTACTTCATGTGCGGCCTGCCCACCGAGACCGACGACGACGTGCTGCAGATCGCCGACATGGCCACGCGGGTCATCCAGAAGGGCCGCGAGGTCTCCGGCTCGAACGACATCCGCTGCACGGTGTCCATCGGCGGCTTCGTGCCCAAGCCGCACACGCCGTTCCAGTGGGCGCCGCAGCTCTCCTCCGAGGAGACGGACGAGCGGCTGGCCAAGCTCCGCGACAAGATCCGCGGTGACAAGAAGTACGGCCGCTCCATCGGCTTCCGCTACCACGACGGCAAGCCCGGCATCGTCGAGGGCCTGCTCTCCCGTGGCGACCGCCGTATCGGCGCCGTCATCCGCGCGGTCTACGACGACGGCGGCCGCTTCGACGGCTGGCGCGAGCACTTCTCCTACGACCGCTGGATGCGGTGCGCGGACAAGGCGCTGGCCCCGTTCGGCGTGGACGTCGACTGGTACACCACCCGTGAGCGCACCTACGAGGAGGTCCTGCCCTGGGACCACCTCGACTCGGGCCTGGACAAGGACTGGCTCTGGGAGGACTGGCAGGACGCCCTCGACGAGACCGAGGTCGAGGACTGCCGCTGGACCCCGTGCTTCGACTGCGGCGTCTGCCCGCAGATGGACACGGCCATACAAATCGGACCGACCGGGAAGAAGCTGCTGCCTCTGACGGTCAAGAATGCCGCGCCGGCGCCGAGCGGGCACCCACACTGAGATGAGTGACGCACTCGTTCGGGTGATGGATGCCCTGGTGGGGGCGAGTGAGGACGAGGTGGCGGCTGCGTTGGCTGCTGTCGGGGCTTCGAGCCTTCGGCAGTCGGCGCAGCAGAGTGGGCCTTGTACGCCTCTGCCGTGCCCGGGAGGGGCCTCGACCATCCATTCTGAGGTGGAGTGGGTCTGAGGGCTCTCGGAGCTTGCCTGAAGCCTCTTCGCACCTGCTAGAGCCCCCTTCGATCCGGAGGGGGCTCAGTGGTATCGGCGCCCGATGACGGCCCTGCACGGTGTGACGAGGAGGGCCAGAGGACGGCCTTTGCCGTCGCAGGCGAGGTGGATCTTGGTAGTCGGTCCGCCTCGGGATCGGCCGAGGGCGTGATCGTCCGGTTCGTCCGGCCGGTGGATCCCCCTTTTCGGCCGGTGGCGGCGGCGTGCTGGTGGGCGCGGACGATGGTGGAATCGATCTGGACCAGCCAGTCGATGTCCCCGGCGGCGTCCGCCTGGGCCTGGATGTGCTGCAGGGGCCGGGTGAACACGCCGTCGATCGCGTAGCGGCGGTAGCGGGTACAGACCGTCTGCCAAGGCCCGTAGCGTTCGGGCAGGTCACGCCACGAGATGCCGGTGCGGATCTTGTAGGCCATCCCGTTGATGACCTGGCGGTCTGGCACCCGAGGCCGTCCCGTAGCGGCCCGCGGTATCAGCGGAGCGGGCAACTCCCACTTCTGATCGGTGAGTTCATGGCGGCGAATCACGCCGCCATGATCCACCACCCGATGATCTTTGAAGACGGACCCTAGAAGGCCTCCGCGAAGTCGTCTTCCTTGAGTATCAGCCGGTCCCGCACGTCCTTGGGGATCATCAGCTTCATGTGGATGTGTGGGGCGCGTACGCCCTTCACCCTGGTCCGCTTGATCACGCACTTCACGCCGACCCGGAGTAAATCAGCGGCCATGGCCTCCATGCCGCCTTCCTCCCAGTGGCGACGGAACGACTTGCCGTTGTGCACGGCCACCCACCGGTCCTTGGTCGACTCGGGGTCGATGGCCTCCAGATGCTTGATGAGGTCGTCCAGTGTCTTCTCAGCCTGCTCTTTGGTGAAGCGCGTCTTCGTGAAGCGGCCTCCGGGCTCAAGCCCTGTCATGTAGTAGGTGATGGACTGTTCGAGGCGCCGTTGTTCCTTGCGGGCCTCGGCGCCCTGCCGGTACTCGCGTGTCATGACGGGTTCGTCCCCGAGAACCCTCAGAACGTCGTCGACGAGCTTGCTGTAGATCTCATCTGGGTTCGGAGCACCGTGGCCTCCGGCCTTGCACTTGCCGCACCGGAGGTACAAGTAGGACCGATCCTTGACGCGGGTCCTCTGCACGGTCATGTTCGAGCCGCAGTCATGGCACATCAGCACACCGAGGAACTTCGTTGCCCCATCCGGACGCCGGGTGGGCTGGTTCTTGCCTCGGCGGTCGAGGGCCTCTTGGAGGCTGTTGAACTCGTCCTCGGTGAAGATCGGGTCTGCCACGCGGATGGGCTTCGCGTCGCTGCCAAAGACGATCTTCGAGCGGCGTACGCCCCCGTTCTTGTCCTCTTCTACGCGGTAGCCCATGAGTGCCGGGTTCCTGAGTCGGCGAAGCTGTGTGGACGCCGTCAGGCCTGGTCCGCTGAGGCCCGCCCGCACCAAGACCTTGACCATGCGCCGGGCGGAAGCAGGCTTGTCCCGCATGGCGGCCTTGCGGCACCAGTGCAGCGCCCGGTGCGCGTCCTTGTCGATGACGAGTACGACCCTGCCGTTCTCGTCCTCCGCCGTCTTGTAGCCGTACGCCGGCTTGCCCACAAGCCAGTCGCTCTGTGTCTTGGTGTAGTCCCAGAGGCTCGCTACGCGCGTGCTGGTGTTGGCGGCCTCGATCTCCGCGATGCCGCCGACGATCGTGACCATGATCTTCCCGGCCGTCGTGGTCAGGTCAATCGAGTCGTTGTTGGAGACAAGGTTCTTCCCGTACTTCAAGCACCAGTCGATCATGGTGCTGAGGTCAGAGAGACGACGTACGAAGCGGTCCAGCTTCCAGAAGAGGATCTCGTCGAATTCGGGGGCCCGGTTGTTCAGCCAGTCCCCGAGTTCCTTGCGCTTCCACGGCGGAACCTTCGTCGCCGAGACGTTGAGGTCGCTTGCTACTCCGACCACTCGGCAGCCGCGCTTCCTGGCAAGCATGCGCAGATCCAGTTCCTGCCGGACGGGCGACGTCGTGTCGTCGGTGAGGACCGACAGGCGCACGGACAACAGCGCCCGCGGTGCGTCGTCCGGAAGTAGTGCTTCCGCCTTCTTCAGCTCCTGTAAGAGGGCTAAGTCCGCCTCGGACCATTCGGCATCAACTGAGTACTGCCCGCGGTCAGTGGCGGCGCGGGTCCTCGTTCGCTTCCCCATGAGTTGCACGGTAACGGTTATGGGTCCGTTGGCGAATGCCTCTTTATGGAAACGCACATTCAGGCAGAGGATTTGCGACGTCTGACCGTCGTGAGAGGAGAATCCGGTTGGGCTCAAGGTGCCTCCGGGAAGGCTCACATAGTCTTTCTGCACGATGGGCTCGGCTGGCGGTCCTGAAGGTGCCATGAGGGAGTTGCTCTACCTGTCCAATGCGAAGCTCGGAGAGTTTCCGGCCGAGGACAGCGGCGGATTCAGCGACCGCGCAGTGGAGGTAGAGGCATCGGCCCTCGGAGCTGGGGTGCGCCTTGCGGTGGGTGAAGTACCGGCGGCTGAGGAGCCTCTTGGGCAGCGATTGGAGCGGGTGCTTGCTCACGTCCGTGCGAAGTGTGGCGCACACGTCAACGTCCCCGACTCCTGTGAGTCGTTGGCAGCCTATGACTGGATGAAGTTCACGGGCTTCTTCCGGCATGGGCCGAGGCTGCGCGACTGGGGTCTCGACGACAGGGGCGTGTACACCTTTATGTCGCTTGAGGACCCGCCGTGCTCGCTGGGGCGTGGCGAAGGCGCATGCTCCGGTGTTCAGATCATCCTTTGCGGTTCGCGGAACCATGTTTTGACCGAGTTCGATGCCTCACCGACACGGATGGGCTCCGGCTGCTCCGGGTCTGACTGGCTCCATGATCTGGCCGCTGTACTCGCCGAGAGGGAAGCGCAAGGGGGATACGTCCTTGCCGGAGGGCCTCCACTCGACCAGCCGGCGTGACAAAGATGGACACCAGCATCCAGATCGGCCCGACGGGCAAGAAGCTGCTGCCGCTGACGGTCAAGAACGCGGGTCCGGTGCCGAGCGGTCACGCGCACTGAACCCGGCCCGGTCGGCCGGGCGCGGGAACGGAACGGAGCAGCGGCCCCTGGTGAAGGGGCCGCTGCTCCGTTTCGTACGGGTGCGCGATATGCGGGTCATGGGACCTGGCGGCCGTTGAACGTGCGGACGCGGTGGCGGGGGCTGACCGTGCGGCGGGGCGGGCGGGTGAGGGTGATCTGGCGGACCAGCTGCTGGAAACAGGCCAGGGCGGCGACGCCCGGGAGGGCCGCGGCCGCCGTGTCCGTGACGGTGCGGGGCGCCTGGGCCACGCACAGCAGGACCGCGACGGAGGAGAAGAGCAGGACGACGAACCAGGAGTGCAGGGCGCGTCGTTGGTGGAGGGCCGCGCGGAGGATGGAGAGGGAGCCGGCCAGCCAGGGGCCGTAGACCAGGATCGGCCACCAGGACGAGGAGTCGCCGCTGCTGTGCGCCGTGGTGACGAGGAGCAGCGGCTCGTACGTGACCACGCCGCTGAAGACGCTCACCATCGACACGGTGACCGCCGCCATCGCGGCGATGGCGTAGCTGGCGACGCGCAGGGCGTCGGGGCGGGGCCGCGGGGGCTTGCGGTGGGCGCGCGGCGCGGAGCGCAGGGGCGGCAGTTCGGCCGTGATCTCCTGCAGGTTGCCCATGGGGCTGCCGGCCGGGGGAGCGGTGACCGAGCTCTCCTCGCGCGGCGGCGGCACCGTGGGGGCGGCGTACTCGTCGGTGCGGGCCTCCTGGAGGAGGTAGGCCAGTTCCTCGGCCGGGTCCCAGGGGGGCACGGCGGGCTCGACGGGCTCCGCGTAGACGGCTCCGGCCCGGTGCCGGCCGGTTCCCATTTCGGTGAACGGGTCCGCTGCGTCGGCGTTGTACCAGAGCGGGTCGTAGCGTTCATCATTCATGTCAGGATTGATTCATCGGGCCGGCGGGAGCACTCAACAGCGGTCGCTTGAAGTGCAGTTGGGGCGGAGCTGACCTGCTTGCCTTCATACAGCGACTAACGGCGGCACTTTCACTTGGATGCGCGGCGAATGAGTGAACGGCCATAGCGACAATTGGTTTGTCGAAGGCTCCGAAATTCCTTTTTTCGATGGGCCTTTCAGCATATGAAGAGTCCGGAACGGCGTGTCCGGATCCGCGCGGGCGTCGGCGGCGTCCTTGTCGGTATGGATCTGGAGAAGTCGAGGGAGCGGCAGGCCGGAGAGGGCTGCCTCGTCGTCGCGCTGCGCATGCCGGTGCGGATCGTGGCGCTCGTGCTGGTGGTGCCGGTGCGGATGGTGTGGGACGCCCTCGTGGTCGTGGGGCGGTTCCTCCACGACAGGGTGCTCCGTCCGGTGGGGCGCGCGCTGGCATGGGTGGGGCGCGCGGTGTTCGTGTGGCCGTTCGTCGCGCTCTGGCGCTGGGTGCTCGTGCCGCTCGGCGTGGCGCTGCGGTGGCTGGGCACGGTGCTGGTCGTCGTCCCGGCCGGGTGGCTGTACCGGAAAGTGCTGACGCCGGTCGGGCACGCCCTGGCCTGGCTGGGGCAGCGGCTTCTCGTCGTGCCGTCGGTGTGGCTGTACCGGTGGGTGCTCACTCCGGTCGGGCACGCGCTGGCGTGGTGCGGCCGGGGGCTCTACGCGCTGGCCTCGCTGCTCGTCGCCGGGATCGCCACGGCCCTGTACTGGACGGCCCGCGTCCTGCTGGTGTGGCCCGCGTACGCCGTGTGGCGTTGGGTGCTGGCGCCCGTGGGCCGGGTGCTGGCCGTCGTGGCGCGGGAGGTCGGGGCGGCCCTCGGGCACGCCTGGCGGGTCGCCGGGTACGTCTCGCTCGCCGTGGGCCGGGCGATCGCCGCCTTCTTCCGGTGGACGGTCGTGGAGCCGGCCCGATGGGTCCACCGGACCGTGCTCACGCCCGTCGGTCACGCCGTCCGCGACGCGGTGCTGAGGCCCGTCGCACAGGCCGCGCGCGGTGTGGGACGCCTCACACGTGACACCCTCCGTGGCGTGCGTGTGACTGTCCGTCAGGTCCGTCAGGACGTCCGGCGGGCGCTCCTCGGTGATCCCAAAACGCCAGGTGAACAAGGCAATCACGAGGTAAAGGGATCTGTCGGGGTATCAGGCGGGCGGGATGACCGGATTCTGCTGACCAAGCCCTGACCAGGCGTTTCGTCTCAGCTGGGCTTGTTTTTACATGCCTTCTACATGTAGATGTCGCCTTCACGAAAGCTACACACGAGATGCACATCGCACATGCAAGGCACCGTGGACGGATTCAGCTACGGCCTGGTCACCCCTGTCGCGGCCTATCTCGTCGCCTGCCTGGGCGGCGCCCTCGGCCTGCGCTGCACCACCAGGTCACTCCGTGAGGGCGGCCAGTCGTGGAAGCCGGGCTGGCTGGCGCTCGGCGCCGCCTCCATCGGCTGCGGCATCTGGACCATGCACTTCATCGCGATGCTCGGCTTCTCCGTGAACGAGACGTCCATCCGCTACGACATGACGCTCACGCTGATCAGCCTCGCTGTCGCGATCGCCGTCGTCGCCGTCGGCGTGTTCATCGTCGGCTACCGCGGCACCGGCCGGGCGACCCTCCTCACCGCCGGCGTCATCACCGGGCTCGGCGTCGCGGGTATGCACTACATCGGCATGGCGAGCATGCGGATGCGCGGCGCCCTGGAGTACGACACCTTCCTGGTCGTCCTCTCGGTGGTCATCGCGATCGTGGCCGCCACCGCGGCGCTCTGGGCTGCCGTGTCCGTCCGCGGCTTCAAGGCCAGCATGGGCGCCAGCCTGATCATGGGCCTCGCGGTGACCGGTATGCACTACACCGGCATGGCGTCCATGAGCGTCCACCTCCACGGCGCGGGCGGCGCCTCCGGCACACACGTGCTGTCCGTCATGCTCCCGATGCTGCTCGGCCCCCTCGTCTTCCTCCTCTTCGCCACCGCCGTCGTCATGTTCGACCCGCTGCTGATCGCGGGCGACGAACCCGCGGTGGTCGGCCCCGCCCGCCGCGGGCAGACCCCCGTTCCCGGCTTCCCCGCCCAGCGCGACACCGCGTCCGACCCGGCCCCCGCCTTCTTCCACGACCCCGCTCCCGGCTTCCCCGGACCCGCCCCCGCCCCGCACGGGGACGGCATGCCCGACGCGGCCCGGGGTACCGGAGCGGGTACCGGCGGGCAGGGAGAGCGTCCCGCCGGCTGGTGACGCCGGGGAACCGGCGTCCCCACGGGCACGTACCCTGAAGGGGACACGGTCCCGGCGCCCGGCCGGGCCCGCCGGGGCCGTCCCGTACGGCCGTACCCTGGAAGGGGAAGGCGCTCCCCGCGCCCCCTTGCGACAAGGAGAAGATCCACTGGGCAAGCGACAGCCCGAAGGCCCGCCGCCCGCACCCGCGGTGCAGCGCATCCGACTGCGCTACACCAAGCGCGGCCGCCTTCGGTTCACCAGCCACCGTGACTTCCAGCGTGCCTTCGAGCGCGCGCTGCGCCGCGCCGAGGTGCCCATGGCGTACTCGGCCGGTTTCACGCCGCACCCGAAGGTGTCGTACGCCAATGCCGCACCCACCGGCACCGGCAGCGAGGCCGAGTACCTGGAGATCGCGCTCACCGAGCCGCGGGACCCCGAGCGTCTGAGGGCCCTGCTCGACGAGTCGATGCCCGCCGGGCTCGACATCGTCGAGGCCGTCGAGGCCCGCACCTCCGGGCTGGCCGACCGGCTCACCGCCTCGGTGTGGGAGCTGCGGCTGGACGGCGTCGCCCCCGAGGACGCCTGCCGCGCGGTGGACGCCTTCGAGGCGGCCGGGACCGTCGAGGTCCAGCGCCGCATGAAGAACGGCATCCGCACCTTCGACGCCCGGTCCGCGGTCGCCTCCCTCGAAACCGTCGAGGAAGACGCCGCGACGGACTCCTCGCCGGCTGATAGGCCGACCGACCGGCCCTGTGCGATACTGCGGCTGGTTGTTCGGCACGTGACGCCTGCCGTACGACCCGACGACGTCCTGTCCGGTCTCCGCGCCGTGGCCGACCTGGCGCCGCCGGTCCCCGTAGCGGTGACCAGGCTGGCGCAGGGGCTGTTCGATGAAGAGACCGGCACGGTGACCGACCCGCTCGCGCCCGACCGCGAGGCAGCAGCGACCGAGCCGCACACGGCCGCCGCCACTGCCGCCGCGACGGCGCCGGCGTAAGGAAGGTCCCGCGTAGGGACGGACGTCGTAAGCGCCGCCCTCGAACTCGGGAGCCACCTGGGTCGGGCAGCGCACCGACCAGAAGACTTTCGCCAGGCCGTACGCATTCGGCGTACGGAACCGGCGAGACAGGACACAGAGAGCTTCCGAGCGGCGCCCGCGCCCCGGACGGCGGCCACCGCGCACCGCGCGGGCCGCGGACGTCACCGGCATCGCCGGACCAGGCGCGGCGCCCGGGAGCCTGACGGGAGAAACGCCCGCATGCTCGAACCGACCGAGCCCACCGAGGGCTCCGAACCGAACAGCCCGAGCGACACCCTGCCGCCCCGCCGGCGACGCAGGGCCGCTTCCCGCCCGGCGGGACCGCCCGCCGCCGCCGAAGGCGGCACGGCGGAAACGGTCACGCCGGCCATACCGGCCGCCGAGGCCCCCGCCGAGCCGGCGGAGACGCCCCAGGCCGCCGAGGGCGCGACCGACACCCAGCAGGAGACCGGGGCACCCGCGCCCCGGCGTCGCCGTGCGGTCCGCCGCGCGGCCGCGCCCGCCGGAGCACCGGCGTCCGCCGAGGCCGCCGAGACCGTCGTCCCCGCGGCGCAGCCCGCGTCCGAGGCCGCCGCCCCGGCATCCGAGCCGGCCGCCGACACCACCGAGGACGCCGCCCCGCGCCGCGCCCGCCGCCGTGCCACGCGCAGCGTGACCGCCCCGGCGCCGGCCGCCGGCACCGAGACCGCCGCGGCCCCCGAGACCGCCGCGGCCCCCGAGACCACCGACACCCCGGCCGAGTCGGCCGCCGCCGCGACGGAGGACGCCGCCCCGCGCCGCACCCGGCGCCGTGCCACGCGCAGCGTGACCGCACCTGCGGCCGAAACCCCGGCCGAGCCGAAGGCGGAGGAGCCCGCCGCGGAAGAGGCGGAAGAGACCGCCCCGGCCGCCGACACGGCCCCCGAGCCCGCCGCCGGCACCGAGGACGCCGCCCCGCGCCGCGCCCGCCGCCGTGCCACGCGCACCGTGACCGCCCCGGCGCCGGCCGCCGGCACCGAGGCCGCCGACGAGACCGCCGGGGCCCCCGAGACCACCGCGGCTCCCGAGACCACCGACACCCCGGCCGAGCCGGCCGCCGCCGCGACGGAGGACGCCGCCCCGCGCCGCGCCCGCCGCCGTGCCTCTCGGCGCGCGTCCGCGCCCGCCGGTGCTCCCGCCTCCGACGCGACGGCCGAGGCCGTCGCCGCTCAGGGCGACGACGAGACCGAGCAGGCCGCCCCGACCGCCGAGGAGGCCCCGGTGACGGAGAACGACAAGCAGGACGAGACCCCCGCCGAGGCGCCCGCCGTACAGGCCCCCGCCGAGGAGGGCGGCCCGCGCCGCCGCCGGCGCGCCGTCCGCAAGGCCGCCGCCGGGTTCGCCGAGCCCGCGCGCCCCGCCCGCGGCGCCGAGGCCGAGGACAAGGACGACGCCCCGCGCCGTCCCGCGCGTCCCGCCGTCGCCGTGTTCCAGCCGCCGGTGTTCGCCGAGCCCCGCTTCCAGACCCCGGAGCGCGCCGCCGCCGAGGCCGCCGCAGGACTCGCCGAGGCCGCGGAGCCGGAGGAGGAGACCGAGGAGCTCCCGGAGGAGCAGCCCGCCGCCTCCCGCCGTCGCCGTCGCCGCAAGGGCGCCTCCGAGGAGCCCGAGGCCGCCGCTCCGGCCGCCGCCGAGGAGGCTCCCGAGGCCGACGCCGAGGAAGAACCCGATCAGGCCGAGGACCGGAGCGACAACGACGAGGGCGACGACCACGACGACCACGAGTCGTCCGGTTCGCGCCGCCGTCGCCGTCGTGGCGGCCGTCGCCGTCGCCGTGGCGACTCCGCCGACGCCGACAGCGGCGAGCAGCAGGACGGCGACACCGAGGACGCCGAGCGGGCCGGAACCGGGCAGTCCGCGCAGGACGCCGAGGACACCGACGCGCAGAGCGACGAGGATGCCGAGGAGCGCGACGAGCGCGAGGACAACGGCGGCTCCAGCAGCAGCCGTCGCCGTCGCCGCCGTCGTCGCCGCGCCGGGGACAGCGGCGGTGAGCCCGAGCCGTCCGCCGACGACCCCGAGCGCACCGTCGTCAAGGTCCGCGAGCCCCGCCCGAAGGCCGAGCCGTCCGACGAGGTGCAGTCCATCAAGGGCTCCACCCGTCTGGAGGCCAAGAAGCAGCGCCGCCGCGAGGGCCGCGAGCAGGGCCGCCGGCGCGTGCCGATCATCACCGAGGCCGAGTTCCTCGCCCGCCGCGAGGCCGTCGAGCGCGTCATGGTGGTCCGCCAGCACGGCGACCGCACGCAGATCGGCGTCCTGGAGGACGGCGTGCTCGTCGAGCACTACGTCAACAAGGAGCAGGCCACCTCGTACGTCGGCAACGTGTACCTGGGCAAGGTGCAGAACGTGCTGCCGTCGATGGAGGCCGCCTTCATCGACATCGGCAAGGGCCGCAACGCCGTGCTCTACGCCGGCGAGGTCAACTTCGACGCGCTCGGCATGTCCGGCGGTCCGCGCCGCATCGAGTCCGCGCTGAAGTCCGGGCAGCCGGTGCTGGTCCAGGTCACCAAGGACCCGATCGGCCACAAGGGCGCCCGCCTCACCAGCCAGGTCTCCCTCCCGGGCCGTTACCTCGTGTACGTCCCCGAGGGCTCGATGACCGGCATCAGCCGCAAGCTGCCCGACACCGAGCGGGCCCGGCTGAAGACCATCCTCAAGAAGATCGTCCCCGAGGACGCGGGCGTCATCGTGCGCACCGCCGCCGAGGGCGCGAGCGAGGACGAGCTGCGCCGTGACGTCGAGCGTCTCCAGGCGCAGTGGGAGGAGATCAAGAAGAAGTCCAAGAACGGCGGCACCGCCCCGACGCTGCTGTACGGCGAGCCGGACATGACCGTCCGTGTCGTCCGGGACATCTTCAACGAGGACTTCTCCGAGGTCATCGTCAGCGGTGACGAGGCCTGGGAGACCATCCACGGCTACGTCTCCCACGTCGCGCCCGACCTGGCCGAGCGTCTGCAGCGGTGGACCAGCGAGGTCGACGTCTTCGCCACGTACCGGATCGACGAGCAGCTCGCCAAGGCGCTGGACCGCAAGGTCTGGCTGCCCAGCGGCGGTTCGCTGGTGATCGACCGGACCGAGGCGATGGTCGTCATCGACGTCAACACCGGCAAGTTCACCGGTCAGGGCGGCAACCTCGAGGAGACGGTCACCAGGAACAACCTGGAGGCGGCCGAGGAGATCGTGCGCCAGCTGCGGCTGCGCGACCTCGGCGGCATCATCGTCATCGACTTCATCGACATGGTGCTGGAGTCCAACCGGGACCTGGTGCTGCGCCGTCTGCTGGAGTGCCTGGGCCGGGACCGGACCAAGCACCAGGTCGCCGAGGTGACCTCGCTGGGCCTGGTGCAGATGACCCGCAAGCGGGTCGGCCAGGGCCTGCTGGAGTCGTTCTCCGAGACCTGCGTCCACTGCAACGGCCGCGGTGTCATCGTCCACCTCGACCAGCCGTCCTCCTCCGGCGGTGGCAAGCGCCGCAAGCGCGCACGGGCCGGCGCGGCGGACCAGCCGCACGAGCACGAGGCCGCCGTGGAGACCCCCGAGCAGGAGGCCGAGGCCGAGTCGGAGACGCCGGCCGAGGTCGCCGCCGAGGTGGCCGAGCCGGCCGCGCTGCCGGCGCCCGAGTTCACGCCGGACGAGGAGCTGTACAGCAGCGCCGCCGAGGCGGAGGCCGCCGCGTCCCGGGGCCGTACGCGCCGCCGGGCGAGCCGTCGGGCCTCCGCGCCCGCGGGCTCCCCGCAGCGTGAGAGCGCCAAGGGCGGCCGCAAGCAGGCCGAGGAGCGCGCCGAGGAGGCGCCCGCCGCCGAGGAGACGCAGGCCGTCCCCACGGCGCAGGACGTGACGGCCACCGAGGAGGCGCGGCGTCCCGTGCAGCCCGAGTCGGCCGCCGAGGCGCTGGCCGAGCCGGCCGCCGCCGAGGACGTCGTGGTGCCGCAGGCCGAGGAGGCCGCTCCCAAGGGCCGTACCCGCCGCCGCGCCACCCGCAAGGCGACCGCGCCGGCCGGTTCCCCGGCGGGCGCCGAGGCCGCGGTGGTGACCGTCGCCGAGTCCGCGAAGGCCGAGCCCGCGAAGGCGGAGGAGACGCCGAAGGCCGAGGAGACCCCGGCCGAGGCCGCCGCCCCCGAGGCCGCGCCCGAGGCGTCCGCCCCGGCCCGTCCGCGGCGTCGCGCGGTGCGCAAGCCGAGCACCTCGACCGCGTCCGAGGACACCGCCGTCGTGGTCCTGCCGTCCGCCCCGGCGGACGAGCGGAAGCCCGACGAGGAGCCCGCCGCCGAGCCGGAGGCCGTTCAGGCCGCCGAGCCCGTCGAGGGCGCCGGGGGCGCCGAGGAGGCCGCTCCGGCCAAGAAGGCCGCCCGCAAGACGGCCAAGAAGGCCACGGCGAAGAAGGCCGCCACGAAGAAGACGACGACGGCCAAGAAGACGGCAGCCAAGAAGACGACGACGGCGGCGAAGAAGACCACCGCCAAGAAGTCGACGGCGAAGAAGGCCACGACGAAGAAGACGGCCGCTGCCGAGCAGCAGGCGCCCTCCTCCGTCACGGCCGCGGCCGACGAGAGCTGACCAGCGTCTACGCTGTGTGGTCCTGTCCCCTGCGGGGCAGGGCCACACGCTTTTTTTCAGTCCCCGAAGGAGAACGACCGCGATGATAGGCCTCGTGCTCGCGGCCGGCGCCGGCCGGCGTCTGCGCCCGTACACCGACACGCTGCCCAAGGCCCTGGTGCCGGTGGGCGCGGAGGGCGACCCGGACGCCGCGACCGTCCTGGACCTGACGCTCGCCAACTTCGCGGAGATCGGGCTGTCCGAGGTCGGTGTCGTGGTCGGGTACCGCAAGGAGGCCGTGTACGAGCGGCAGGCGGCGCTGGAGGCGAAGTACGGGCTGAAGCTGACGCTCATCGACAACGACAAGGCGGAGGAGTGGAACAACGCCTACTCGCTGTGGTGCGCGCGGGACGCCCTGAAGGACGGTGTGATCCTCGCCAACGGCGACACGGTGCACCCGGTGTCGGTGGAGCGGACGCTGCTGGACGCGCGGGGTGACGGCAAGCAGATCATCCTGGCGCTGGACACGGTGAAGCAGCTCGCCGACGAGGAGATGAAGGTCGTCGTCGACCCGGAGAAGGGGATGCGGCGGATCACGAAGCTGATGGACCCGTCCGAGGCGACGGGCGAGTACATCGGCGTGACGCTGATCGAGGGCGGTGCGGCCGAGGCGCTGGCGGACGCGCTGAGGGCGACGTTCGAGCGGGACCCGCAGCTGTACTACGAGGACGGTTACCAGGAGCTGGTGAACCGGGGCTTCCGGATCGACGTGGCGCCGATCGGCGACGTCCGGTGGGTCGAGATCGACAACCACGACGACCTCGCCCGCGGACGGGAGATCGTCGCCGGTCGCTGAGCGGCGCGGGCGCACGGGGGTCCGGTTTGACCCCCGTGGCTCCGGCCCCGTAACCTTGACCGTCGGCGTGTCCATCGGGACCGCCACATCCCCGTAAACCTCTTCCTCCCGGACGCGGGCCGCGACCGGGAGAGGTCGCCCGCGTATGTGCGTGGGCGACTGGCCTGCGGGGGTGCCGTTCTTCGAGTGAGAGTGAGATCCGCGTGTACGCCATCGTGCGCAGCGGTGGTCGCCAGCACAAGGTTGCTGTCGGCGACATCGTCGAGGTTGACAAGATTTCCACCGCCAAGGTCGGCGACACGGTCGAGCTCTCGACCCTGCTCGTCGTCGACGGCGACTCCGTGACCAGCGACCCGTGGGTGCTGGCCGGGATCAAGGTCCAGGCCGAGGTCGTGGACCACCACAAGGGCCAGAAGATCGACATTCTGCGCTACAAGAACAAGACCGGCTACCGCCGTCGTCAGGGCCACCGCCAGCAGTACACGGCGATCAAGGTCACTGAGATCCCCGCGGCTGCGAAGTAAGGGACTGAGGAGAGATGGCACACAAGAAGGGCGCATCGTCCACCCGTAACGGTCGTGACTCCAACGCTCAGCGCCTCGGCGTGAAGCGCTTCGGCGGTCAGGCCGTGAACGCGGGCGAGATCCTGGTCCGCCAGCGCGGCACCCACTTCCACCCGGGCGCCGGTGTCGGCCGTGGCGGCGACGACACCCTGTTCGCGCTGCAGGCCGGTGCGGTGCAGTTCGGCACCCACCGTGGCCGTAAGGTCGTGAACATCGTTCCGGTCGCCTGATCGGACACTTTCGCGAGGCGGACCTCACTTCCCGACGGGAAGCGGGTCCGCCTTTCGCGTGTTACCCAAGAGACACAACCCCGTAGTAGCTGGAGGCACATTCCATGACCACCTTCGTGGACCGCGTCGAACTGCATGTCGCCGCGGGTAACGGAGGTCACGGCTGTGCCTCCGTCCATCGCGAGAAGTTCAAGCCGCTCGGCGGACCCGACGGCGGCAACGGCGGACGGGGCGGCGACGTGATCCTCACCGTCGACCAGTCCGTGACCACCCTGCTCGACTACCACCACTCGCCGCACCGCAAGGCCACCAACGGCAAGCCCGGCGAGGGCGGCAACCGCTCCGGCAAGGACGGCCAGGACCTGGTCCTGCCCGTGCCGGACGGCACCGTGGTGCTCGACAAGGCGGGCAACGTCCTCGCCGACCTCGTCGGCCACGGCACCTCCTACGTCGCCGCCCAGGGCGGCCGCGGCGGGCTCGGCAACGCCGCCCTCGCCTCGGCGCGCCGCAAGGCCCCCGGGTTCGCGCTGCTCGGCGAGCCGGGCGACCTGCGCGACGTCGTCCTGGAGCTGAAGACCGTCGCCGACGTGGCCCTCGTGGGCTACCCCAGCGCCGGCAAGTCGTCCCTGATCTCCGTGCTCAGCGCCGCCAAGCCGAAGATCGCCGACTACCCGTTCACCACCCTGGTGCCCAACCTCGGTGTGGTGACCGCCGGTTCGACCGTCTACACCATCGCCGACGTCCCCGGCCTGATCCCCGGCGCCAGCCAGGGCAAGGGCCTCGGCCTGGAGTTCCTGCGCCACGTCGAGCGGTGCAGCGTCCTGGTGCACGTGCTGGACACCGCCACCCTGGAGTCCGACCGCGACCCCGTTTCCGACCTCGACGTCATCGAGGAGGAGCTGCGCCAGTACGGCGGCCTGGACAACCGGCCGCGGCTCGTCGTCCTCAACAAGATCGACGTGCCCGACGGCAAGGACCTCGCCGACATGGTCCGTCCGGACCTGGAGGAGCGCGGCTACCGCGTCTTCGAGGTGTCCGCCGTGGCCCACACCGGTCTGCGCGAGCTGTCCTTCGCGCTCGCCGACCTGGTGGGCAAGGCGCGCGAGGCCAGGCCGAAGGAGGAGGCGACCCGCATCGTCATCCGTCCCAAGGCGGTCGACGACACGGGCTTCACCGTCACCCGTGAGGAGGCCGGCGGCGAGCTGGTGTTCCGGGTGCGCGGCGAGAAGCCCGAACGCTGGGTGCGCCAGACCGACTTCAACAACGACGAGGCCGTCGGCTACCTCGCCGACCGGCTCAACCGCCTCGGCGTCGAGGAGAAGCTGATGAAGGCGGGCGCCCGCGGCGGCGACGCCGTCGCCATCGGCCCCGAGGACAACGCCGTGGTCTTCGACTGGGAGCCGTCCGTCAGCGCCGGCGCGGAGATGCTCGGCCGCCGCGGTGAGGACCACCGCTTCGAGGCGCCCCGCCCGGCCGCCCAGCGCCGCCGCGACCGTGACGCGCAGCGCGACGAGGCCGAGCGGGAGTTCGACGGCTTCGAGCCGTTCTAGTCCGCACGGCGCACCGCACGCACGACGCGCGCACCGCACGCACGAGAAGGGCCCGTTCCGAATGGAACGGGCCCTTCTCGTGCGTGACGTGGCTCAGTTGCCGGGCGTCCGGCTCAGGTCCGCCCCGAAGAGCCGCAGCAGCCGCTCCTCCACCACCGGGGTCAGGGCCTCGACGTAGGCGTCCGCCAGGTGGCCGTAGTCCCGGTACACCAGCGTGTTGCCGACCACGACCGGGCAGTTGCCGGAGGGGGCGCAGACCCAGGGCGACGGGTCGACGACCGTCACGTCCTCGGCGGCCGCCGCCTTGCGGATCGCCTTGGTCACCGAAGGCTGCTTGTCGGACTCGGAGAGCTTGTTGGCGCACGAGGACAGGTCGTCCGGGTTGGCGACCGCGCAGTCCACCGAGTTGTTCTTCGGCCAGGGGTTGTCCAGCAGCGTGAGCACGCGGGTACGGCCCCGCTGGAGGATCCGGTACGTCTCGGCCTGGCCCTCGCCCCACTCGGTGGCGGTGTCGCCCTCGCCCCACAGCTTCGCCGAGTTGGAGCTGGAGGTGACGACCAGATCGGGTTCCATCGCGCGGATCTTGTCGATGGTCACCTCACGCCAGTCGTCGCAGGAGGAGTAGGGACCGTTGTTGTAGGCGATGGTGATGTCGGCGACCTTGCAGGCGTTCTTGGTGAACGAGTACAGCTTCCAGCCGTGCTCCCGGGCGATCGCGTCGAACGCCGGGAACCACTGCGCGACGTGCGAGTCGCCGAACAGCACCACGCTGCGGTCGCCGTCCTTGTCGCCGTACAGACACGGCTCGGTCTGCTTCTCCTCCGACATGGTCAGCGCACAGTCGTCGTTGTAGACCGCCGTCCGCTTGTACGCCACGTCGTGCACGCTCGGTGAGAGGTTGGACGGCATCTTGTCCGCCGGGTTCTGCAGCAGCCGGGTCAGCGCCGCCTGCGGGTCGGGAGCCTGGGCGATCGCCTCCTTGGTGTTCTGCTGCGCGCCGCCCGAGGACAGGCTCGGCGGGAACTGCGCGGCGACCAGCGCGGCCACCGCCGCGACCGCCGACAGACCGAGGCCCAGCGACAGGCCGCGGGCCGCGTGCGCCTTGAACGCCCGGTGGAACCGCATCGGGTCCTCGACCAGCTTCAGCGTCAGCCAGGCCAGCACCAGGCCGCCCAGGGCCGCGATCAGCCGCAACGGACCCTCGTGCTCGCCGAACCCGGCGGCTGCGGGCACGATGACGATGAGCGGCCAGTGCCACAGGTACCAGGCGTAGGAGACGCCGCCGACCCACACGGCGGGACGCAGCGACAGCACCAGGCCCGCGCCGTACCGCCCGCCCGCCGCACCGCCGGCCAGGACGGCGGCCGCGCCGAGCACCGGGACCACGGCGTTGTGGCCGGGGAAGACCGTGTGGTCGTCGAACGCCACCGCCGCGTAGGCGATGGCGGCCAGGCCGGCCCAGCTGAGGACCGCGGCGACCGGACGCGGGATGTCGTTCAGCCGGTGCGCCACCAAGGCCAGCAGGGCGCCCACCGCGAGCTCCCAGATGCGGCCCTGCGAACCGAAGTAGGCCCAGGACGGGGACGTCTCGGTGAGGTGCAGGTTCACGGCGAACGACGCGGCGGCGAGGGCCAGCAGCGGGATCGCCAGCAGGGCGCGGCGCCGGAAGATCTTCAGCGCGACGATCAGCAGGACGGGCCAGATCAGATAGAACTGCTCCTCCACCGCCAGCGACCAGAAGTGCTGGAACGGCGAGGGCGGCACGTCCGTGTTGAAGTAGTCGGTGCCCGTGTCGGCCAGACGGAAGTTGACGACGTACCAGGCGGAGGCGATGGCGTCCTTGGCGTAGTCGGCGAACCGCAGCGGGCCCAGGAACAGCCACGACCCGGCCAGCGTCGCCATGACGACCAGTGTGGAGGCGGGCAGCAGGCGCATGGCCCGGCGGGCGTAGAAGCGGCCCAGCGAGATCCGGCCCTCGCGCTTCCACTCGCGGAGCATCAGCGAGGTGATGAGGAAGCCGGAGATGACGAAGAAGACGTCCACTCCGACGAAGCCGCCGGCCAGGGACGACACACCCGCGTGAGCGACCACCACGAGTGTGACCGCGACGGCGCGCAGGCCCTGGATGTCCAGCCTCAGTCCGGCGCCGCCCGCGGCGGGGGCGGGCCCGCCGCCGGACGGCGGTGCGGGCGAGTCGCCCCGTGTACGGGGGACGGACGGGGCACCGTCTGCTGACGGCCGCGGCGGGGACGCGAGATCGCGGGCGGACAATTCGGGGATTCTCCTTGTTCGGGGAGCGTCTGCGAGACGTGAGAAGTCTGCGACACGGTCCGGGGCCAGGCGCCGCCGGGACCTGCCGACTCCGGATGATCCACGCGGAGTCTGACGCTCGAGCGTATCTCTGCCCGAGTGGGCAACCGTCGCATCTTCTGTCGCATTGTCGTAACAAGTGAGATCCTGCGCGGGATCGGCGCACTCCGACCAGGGCGACACGCGGAAAAGGAATCGCGTAGATGTTCCGGTCGAATTCCGTGTGCTTCCCGAGGAGATCCCGCACCGCGGAATGCACGCCGACCGGAAGTGCGGGCACGTTCCGTCCCGGAGCACGTCCAGCCGCTCCGTGGACTTCTGTTGAGCGACTGGACGGACTCCGGCACGGGGACCCCCGCAGGGAGGGCCGCTCCCTCTCAGACCAGCGTGGCCTGCTCCGACGGGCTGGACGTCTCGGACCTCATCTCCGCCTCCAGGCGGTCGTACCGGGCCATCGTGCGCTGGAAGGCGCGGGTGGCCAGGAGGAGGCGGTAGACGACGAGCACCTCGAAGGCGAGGAGCAGGGCGCCCGCGGCGACCGTCGGCCAGAAGATCGAGTTGAGCAGCGGCGCGACGATGAAGATCGTCATCTGGAACTCGATGCCGCTGAACAGGTGGATGCGGATCCGGTGGCTGACGAGGAAGTCACGCAGGCGCACGTACCCGGGCAGGCGCGTGATGAAGGTCTTGGCCGGGGGCACCACGTGCGCGGGGGCGGCCGGCGCCGTGGAGGCGGCCGCGGAGGCGTCGCCGGCCGTCGGCTGGGCGGGGACCTTGGGGGTGCCCTTGACCGGGGTGTCGTCGGCCTCGTCGTCCGAGCCGTTGTCCTGGGAGGTGTCGATCAGGCCCAGCTCCTCGGCGCGCTCACGCTGGCGCCGGCGCATGTTCAGGCGGACCTTCCATATCTCCAGCGCGTCCATGTAGCGGAGCATGTCGAGGAACACCACGGCCACGGCGAGCCATATGTAGGTGACGTCCTCCGTCCGCTGGTACTGCCCGCCCATCAGGGCGATGGCGCACACCAGCACGCGGACGCGGTCGAAGATGTAGTCGAGCCAGGCGCCGAACGCCGAGCCCTTCCCCGTCAGACGGGCGAGCTTCCCGTCCATGCAGTCCAGGATGAAGCTGACGTGATAGACGACGGCTCCGGCCACCAGCCACTGCCAGTCACCCTGTGCGAAACAGGCCGCGGCCCCGATGCCGAGCACCAGGGCGGCCCAGGTGATCTGGTTCGGGGTCACCCGTGTCCACATGGCGGTCCAGCGGACAAGAGGGGTGGCGACGGGATCGACCAGGAGAACGGTCCACCAGGCGTCTCGCTCTTTCTCCGTGAGGCGGCGGACTTCGGGGAGTGAAGGTACACGCATGACCGTAAGTCTGCATGCTCGCCCGAACACTCTGCGCTCAAACGCGAGTGTGTGCTACGTCACGAATATGATCGCCGGGCGACCGTGAACGGTCGGAATCTCAAGAGGGATGGATAAGTCCGAAGAATACCCTTACGGGAGATGTAAGTGCCGGAATTGACGGTCGCAAACGCGAGCAACGAAGGTGTGCACTCCGCCCGTCGTGGCGGCCCATGTCATCGAACAGGAATGTGACACCGTTGCTGTAAACTTCCCCCCTGCGGCTTGACCCTGGAGGAGCCTCGAACGCTCCGCGTGTGGCGCCGTACGGGGGTACAGCGCTCGTTGCCGCTGGTCGCCTGATGCCTCCGTCATGTAGGCCACGTCGGGACTCGCCGAAAGGTTTGGGATTGAAGTGAGTGTGCGTACCCGCATCGGAAGCAGTCTGAAGTCGCGCACCAAGAGCGCGATGCAGGCGCAGAAGCGCCGGGCGTGGTTGGTGCGGGTCACGCGGCAGCGGCAGGGCCTGCTGCGGTCCGACACGGGTGTGCGCCAGGTCTCGTTCGACGGCGAGCCGCTGTGGGGCCGGGTGGCCGACGGGTTCACGGCGGCCGGCGCCGCCGCGGACAACCTGGCACTGGTCGCCGACGCGCTGGAGCGCGCCGAGATCTCCTACTTCGTGGTGCCGGGCGTGTCGCGGACCGCATGGACGCTGGGTGTGCGCGAGTCCGACCGTGAGGCGTTCCTCAAGGCGATGCGCGAGCTGTACGCGGGCACCGTCGTGTTCGCGGCGCGTCCCCGTCCCGGCGGTGTGTCGGACTTCTCGCTCTACGCCGACGAGGTGTGGCCGAAGTCGCTGTCGACGGCCCCCGTGATGCGTTTCGGCGTCGTGCGTCTCGGCCCCAAGGGGCAGGTCCTGGGCGGCCCGCTGCTCGGCTGCGACGTGGAGTTCTGGCAGGACGGCGCCGAGGTGCTGGCGGGCCCCGACGCGGAGGCGGAGCTGGCGCGCGTGTCGCCGCAGGCCTCCGCGGACGTGCTGGCCGACTCCCTGGTCGCCCCCCGGCGCAACCGGATATCGGACGTCATGCCGACGAGCGAGCAGAAGTCCGCGAAGATCACCGTGCAGGGCCGCGACTACCCGACGTTCGCGCCGTTCACGGTGACCACGGTGGAGGACGTCACGTTCCCCATCGACGTCGTCTACACCTGGGTCGACGGCGAGGACCCCGAGCTGCGCGCCAAGCGGCAGAAGTACAAGAGCGAGGGCGTTCCGGCGATCCTCGACAAGGAGACCAACGAGTCCCGCTACACCAGCCACGACGAGCTGAAGTACTCGCTGCGGTCGCTGGAGATGTACGCCGACTTCGTGCGGCACATCTACATCGTCACCGACGGCCAGAAGCCGGAGTGGCTGGACGCCGACGCGCCCGGCATCACGGTCGTGGACCACAAGGACATCTTCCCCGAGGGCGTCCTGCCGGTCTTCAACTCGCACGCCATCGAGACGCGGCTGCACCACATCCCCGGCCTCTCGGACCACTACCTGTACTTCAACGACGACGTGTTCGTCGGTCGCAGCGTCACCCCGCAGCACTTCTTCTACGCGAACGGCATCGCCCGCATCCCGTTCTCGCCGCTCAAGGTCGGCGTCGGCCAGCCGCACGGCGGTGAGACCGCGACCAACTCGGCCGGCAAGAACGTGCGCCAGCTGCTGATGAAGGCGCACGACCGCTTCATCACGCACAACTTCATGCACACCCCGCTGCCGCAGGTGCGGTCGGTGCTGAACGAACTCGAGGAGATGTTCCCCGAGGAGGTCGGCCAGACCATGCGCTCGCGCTTCCGGTCGCCCGACGACATCGCGATGACCGCGTCGATGCACTACAACCACGCGTACATCACCGGCAAGGGCGTCCCCGGCAAGTTCCGCTTCCGGTACGTCAACATCAGCCGCGAGGACGCGGACCGCCGTCTCGAGGGCATCCGGGCCAAGCGCAACTACGACTTCTTCTGCCTCAACGACGTCGACGTGCCGCCGGAGCAGCGCGAAGAGGTCACCGCCCGCATGTTCTCCTTCCTGGAGGAGTACTTCCCCTTCCCGAGCTCCTTCGAGAAGGCACCTGAAAGCACCTCCTCCGGGAAGCGTTGATGGCACCGGCCTCGCGGCGGATCCGCCGGCTGGCCCGCCGGGGACTCGGAGTCGGCCGCAAGGTGCGCGACCGGGCCTCGGCGGCCCGGCTCGCCAGGCAGCGGCAGGGCCTGCTGGGGTCGGAGGCGGGTGTGCGCCAGGCGTCGTTCGACGGTCAGCCGCTGTGGGGCCGGGTGGCCGACGGGTTCACGGCGGCCGGCGCCGCCGCGGACAACCTGGGGCTGGTCGCGGACGCGCTGGAGCGCGCGGAGATCTCCTACTTCGTGGTGCCGGGCGTGTCGCGGACCGCGTGGGTGCTGGGTGTGCGCGAGTCCGACCGTGAGGCGTTCCTCAAGGCGATGTGGGAGCTGTACGCGGGCACGGTCGTGTTCGCGGCGCGTCCCCGCTCCGGAGGTGTGTCGGACTTCTCGCTCTTCGCGGACGAGGTGTGGCCGAAGTCGCTGTCGACGGCGCCCGTGATGCGTTTCGGCGTGGTGCGTCTCGGCCCCGAGGGGCAGGTCCTGGGCGGCCCGCAGCTGGGCTGCGACGTGGAGTTCTGGCAGGACGGCGCCGAGGTGCTCGCCGGTCCGCAGGCGCAGGCGGAGCTGGCACGGGTGTCGCCGCAGGCCTCCGCCGACGTCCTGGCCGACTCCCTCGTGGCGCCGCGCCGCAACCGCGTCGCCGACGTGGTGCCGACCGCGGAGCAGACGCCCGCGAAGGTCACGGTCGGCGGGCGGGACCACCCCACCTTCGCGCCGTTCACCGTGACCACGGTGGAGGACGTGACGTTCCCCATCGACGCCGTCTACACCTGGGTCGACGGCCAGGACCCCGAACTGCGCGCCAAACGGCAGAAGTTCCGCGGCGACGGGGACGCCGGCATCGCCGCCCGGGAGGTGGGCGAGTCCCGCTACACCAGCCACGACGAGCTGAAGTACTCCCTGCGGTCCCTCCAGATGTACGCCGGCTTCGTGCGCCACGTGTACATCGTCACCGACGGCCAGACCCCCCAGTGGCTCGACCCGGAGGCCCCCGGCATCACGGTCGTGGACCACAAGGACATCTTTCCCGAGGGCGTCCTGCCGGTCTTCAACTCGCACGCCATCGAGACGCGGCTGCACCACATCCCGGGCCTCTCGGACCACTACCTGTACTTCAACGACGACGTGTTCGTCGGCCGCGGCGTCACCCCGCAGCACTTCTTCCACGCCAGCGGCGTCGCCCGGCTGCCCTTCTCGACGTACCAGATCGGCGTCGGCCCCCCGCACCCGCAGGCCTCCGCCCCCAACTCCGCCGGGCGGAACGTGCGGCGGCTGCTGGAGGAGACCTACGGGGCGTCCATCACCCACAAGTTCCTGCACACCCCGCACCCCCAGCGGCGGGACGTGCTGACCGATCTGGAGCGGGACTACCCGGAGGCGATCGAGCGGACCATGAGGTCCCGGTTCCGGTCGATCGAGGACGTGTCGCCCGCCACCTCCTTCCACCACCACCTGGCGCTGCTCACCGGCCGAGCCGTCCCGGCGAAGTTCAAGTACCGCTACGTCGACGTCGGCAAGCCCCACCTCGAGGAGCGCGTCGAGTCCCTCAAGGCGCGCCGCGGCTACGACTTCTTCTGCCTCAACGACGTGGACACGGCCCCCGAGCGCCGCGACTACGTGCGCTCCTACGTCCACGACTTCCTGGAGTGGTACTTCCCGTACCCGAGCTCCTTCGAGCGCGCCTGACGGCACCGCCCGGACCCCGGCGGGCCGCCGCGCGTCCACGCGCGGCGGCCCGCCGCTCCGCTCAGTGAGCCCGTCCACTCGAGGCTGACCACCCCCGGCCTCGGTGGTTGCACGTGCCACCCATATGATCTTGCTTCCGTCGCGGAACCTTCACGTTCCCGTCACGCGGACGAGCGCTGCCCGGATCCGTCCGGTGACGGCCGTCCACCACCGTTGTCGCCTCGGCCCGTGCCGTCGCAGGGACACGGGTTCCGTTCGATTCCCTCCCAGTTGGTGTCAATGATCAAGAGACTGTGCGGTGCGGGCCTCGCCCTGGCCGTCGGCGTCGTCGTCATGGTGAACGTGCCGTCGCTCCAGGCGTCCTCGGCCGCGAACAAGGGGGAGAACGCCCTGCCGCTGGGCCCCTCGGGCCTGAAGGAGACCCGCACCACGCGGACCGTGCAGCCGGGCGTCACCCTCACTCGCATGGTCCGCGGGACCAAGGACCCCTCCCTGCGCTGGACGGTCGAGGTCGCCGTCCCGGGCGGTGACACCTCACCGGACCCCGACGCGCCGCCGACCGTCCTGAAGGACGGGCCGAGCGCCGAGGAGTGGGCCGGCGAACTGGAGCGGGACGGTTTCCGGCCCCGGGTCGAGCAGGTGACGACTCCGGAGGTGGCCGACTACGCCGGAGGCACCCTGGGCTGGCGGGTCCGCGTCGGATCGTTCGCCTCGCAGTCCGCCGCGAAGTCCGAGCAGGCGCGGCTGAAGGCGGCCGGATACAAGGGGACCGTCGTGTACACCGGCTGGGACGGTGACGTCACGGCCGAGGGCCCCTGGCGCCTCGACGTGCTCACCGTCGACCCCGGCCGGTTCCGCGGCAGCCTGCGGGCGTCGTACGGCGCGGACCTGGAGAACATCGAGACGACCAGCGAGCTGGCGGAGGAGGCCGGCGCCGTCGCGGCGGTGAACGCCGGGTACTTCGTCTTCGACCCCGACGCGGGCGCGCCCGGGGACCCGGCCGGCACGGGTGTGTACGACGGGCGCCTGCTGAGCGAGCCGGTGGGCGGACGCCCCAGCCTGGTGGTGCACGCCGACGGGCAGGGGACGGAGATCATCCGGTACACGTGGGAGGGGCACGCCGTCGGCGGGGACACCTCGCTGCGGCTGACCGGCCTCAACCGCGTGCCGGGCCTGATACGCAACTGCGGCGGTTCGGCGGACGACACCCCCACCTCCCTGCCGCTGCACGACGTGACCTGCACCAACGACGACGAACTCGTCGCCTTCACACCCCACTACGGGCAGCGCACGCCGGAGGGCGAAGGGCTGGAGGCCGTGCTGGACGCCGACGACCGGGTCGTCGAACTGCGCTCGCCGCGCGGCGGACCGCTCCCGGAGGGCGGCAGCTCCGTCCAGGCGACCGGACGCCGCGTCGCCGGGCTGACGGACCTCGCCGTGATCGGGGAGAGCCTGCGCGTGGAGACGGCCCTGCTGGACCCGAGCGGAAACCGGGTCGAGCCCGTGCCCGGGACCCACGTCCTCAACGGCGGTCCGGAACTCGTCCGCGGCGGCCGGATCCACGTCACCCCCGCCACCGACGGCATGGTGCGCCGGGACGACCCGAGCTTCTACTACGGCTGGGCGCACAAGCGGAACCCGCGCACGTTCGCCGGGGTGGACGCGAAGGGACGCACCGTGCTGGTCACCGCCCACGGCCGCACCGCCGACGCCCTCGGGCTCAGCGTCCTGGAGAGCGCCGAGGTCGCCAGGACGCTCGGTCTGCAGGAAGCGGTGAGCCTCGACGGCGGCGGCTCCACCACGATGGTGGTGGACGGCGCGGTGTTGACCACGCCGTCCGACTCCACCGACGAACGGTCCGTGGGCGACGCCCTGCTGATCATGCCCCGCAGGGACTGAGGGCCCACCGGGTCCCCCAGCCGGGCTGATCCGGACGAACGGTCCTAGGCGAGCTGCCCCGGCCGTTCCGGCGCGGGCAGCGTGATGCGGGCGGGTGTCGGCCGGGCCTGGCGGGGGGCCGGGACGCCCGCCGTCGTCCTGCCGGTCATCCGGGCCCTGTGCGCCGCGGCCGCCGCGCCCAGGGCGCGCACGGCCTCGGCGAAGCGCTCCTGGGACGGGGGCTCGGACGGGCCCAGCAGGCGAAGGCGCAGCTTCGCGCGCTCCTCGGCCAGACCGTCCTTCTCCGGGTGCCGGACCGTCTCCAGCAGGGCGGGCACGCCCGTCGCGTCCGGGGTGAGGACGGTCGCCGCCGCCACCGTCGGGAACCGGGCGCGGAACGTCTCCTCGGTGAGGCCGCCGGTGTTCGTCACCGCGTACGGCTTGCCGCTCGCCAGGAAGTCGCTGATCACGCTCGACACGTCGCTGATCAGCAGGTCGGCCACGTCGAAGCAGGAGTACAGCGAGGGGCGGGCGTCCACGACGACCTGGTGCTCCCACTCCGGCAGCGACGCCCAGTACGCCGCCTCCCAGGCCTCGGTCGCCCGCGCCACCGCCTCCGCGCGGCCCGCCGGGGGAGCGGACTGGACGAGCATCCGCTCCACCTGGTCGGCGCCCTCACGGAACTCGGCGGCGGTCAGCCGGTCCAGCTCGGCCGTGCGGGCGGCCTGCTCCTCCGACGGGGCGGGCCGCGGACCGGAACGGGCCCGGTTGGCCGCGCGGACCATCTCCCGGATGCGGCGGTCCACGGCACCCGCGCGCGGGTCCACCGAGCCGGTCAGCGGGTGCGGCTTGTACAGCAGCCGCACGCCCGGGTCCGCGAGGAGCGCCCGAACCAGGTTCTCGCCGGCCGCGATCACCGAGGTGTTGCCCGGGTTGCCGTCCCAGCCCTCCCAGGTCGGCGCGTACAGCACGGTGACGTACGTGCCCGTGGGCGGCCCCGCGTACGGCCGGACCGCGTCCAGCTGCGGGCGGCCGATCTCCACCACGTCCTTGTCCTCGACCCCGACCTCGGCCAGCGCGTACCGCTCGCGCGCCGCCGGACCCGCGACCCACACCTCGTCGTACGCCTTCGCGTACGGGTTGCAGGACGACAGCTTGTCGCTCTCCCCGTGGTTGACGAACGCGTGCTTGATCGTGGGGATGCGCAGCACCTGCGAGGTCTTGCCGGAGTTGGACGGGTGGATGAGCACCTGGAGCGTGGAGTGCTCCAGCCGCATCAGCGTCGGCACCTTCGGCAGGCACACGATCGGGATGTCGGTCGCCGGGATCCGCGACACCATGTACCGCTCCCGCAGTACGATCAGCGGCCGTCCGTCCAGCCGGGCCAGCGGCTCCAGCCACATCCCCGCCTGGTAGACGGAGGAGGGCCCGCCGGAGAAGTACAGCCCCACGGTGGGGCGGTACTCGGCCAGCCAGGCGTCGAACCAGGCGAGCACCTCCTGCTCGCCGGCCGGGCGCCTCCCGGGCAGCAGCCGCAGCGACAGTACGGCCAGACCGCCCAGCGCGAGCGCCAGCGACAGCGCGATCCCGGCCGCCGCGCACCGCGCGTCGTCCGTCACCGCCGTCGCCGTCAGCCCGGCCGTCGCCGGCAGGCCGAACACCAGCAGCCGGTGCCCGGGGCGGCGCAGCAGAGCGGGCGGGGCGGGGGACAGGCGCAGCGCGGAGGCGTCGATGTTGCGGGTCACCACCGGCAGCGTGCGGGTGCGGCGCACCAGCACGGACACCGCCTGGATGGCGCAGTGCAGGGCGTAGCACAGCAGCAGGCCGGCGAGCAGCGGCGCGTACTGCGTCTCGCGGTGCTGCTCGCCGAGCCGCAGCAGGCCGACCACCAGCAGCAGGTCGCGCAGCACATGGCGGACGGTGACGTCCGCGTGGGCCTTGGCGAACAGCGCGGGAACCCCCCGCTGCCAGCGGTACAGCACGCCCTCCACGGCCAGCGAGAGGGCGGTGGCGGCCAGCAGCAGCGGCACGTGGGGGGCCAGCGCCGCCACGGCCTGCACCGCGTAGGCGCCGGCCAGGACGGACGCCGTGAGGAGCGTGGCGAGCGCGGGGCGGCCGGGCGCGCGGAGCAGCGGGAGGCGAGGCCGGCGGACAACCGCCCTGAACCGCCGACGGGACGTGGGTAGGGGCACTGCGGTCACTCCAGGGTCGTGAGGGACGTGCGCCGGGTTAACGGCCGTCGGCCGGAAGACGACACGCGTGTGTCGCGCCGCCGCAGGCCAGGTGTCGTCGCACTGGTGTCCACACCCCGGTTCGCACGGACGGAGTACGGCCTCCCGTGGGCCGCCGGGCCGTGTCCGGCGCGGTGTCCGGGGGCTGGACCGCCGAGCGTCCTTCGATGCGCTTCGCGTAGATTGCCTGCCGGGCGAAGCGATCGACGACGAGGGAGCGACGGCACAGTGGCAGGGGCACGGCAGACCGTGGGCGAGGCGCGCAGGATCGTCGTCAAGGTCGGCTCCTCGTCGCTGACCACCGCCGCGGGCGGACTGGACGCCGACCGCGTGGACGCGCTGGTGGACGTCCTCGCCAAGACCAGGAGCGCGGGGGAGCGCGAGGTCGTCCTCGTCTCCTCCGGCGCCATCGCCGCCGGACTCGCCCCCCTGGGGCTGCGCCGCCGCCCCCGCGACCTGGCCCGCCAGCAGGCCGCCGCCAGCGTCGGCCAGGGCCTGCTCGTCGCCCGCTACACCGCCTCCTTCGCCCGCTACGGCGTCCGCGTCGGCCAGGTGCTGCTGACCAGCGACGACATGAGCCGCCGCGCCCACCACCGCAACGCCTCCCGCACCCTGGACAAACTGCTCGCGATGGGCGCCCTCCCGGTCGTCAACGAGAACGACACGGTCGCCACGGACGAGATCCGCTTCGGCGACAACGACCGTCTCGCCGCGCTCGTCGCCCACCTGGTCCGCGCCGACCTGCTGGTGCTGCTGTCCGACGTGGACGGCGTCTACGACGGCGATCCGTCCCGCCCCGGCACCTCACGGATAGCCGAGGTCAGGGGCCCCGAGGACCTCGCCCACGTGGAGATCGGCAGCGCCGGCAAGGCGGGCGTCGGCACCGGCGGCATGGTCACCAAGGTCGAAGCCGCCCGGATCGCCGCCGCCGCGGGCATCCAGGTGGTGCTGACCAGCGCGGTCCACGCGGCCGAGGCGCTCGGCGGCGGCGACACCGGCACCTATTTCCACCCCACGGGGCGCCGCTCCGCCGACCGGCTGCTGTGGCTCCAGCACGCCTCCACCCCGCAGGGCGCGCTCACCCTGGACGACGGAGCGGTGCGCGCGGTCGTCGAGGGCCGCAAGTCGCTGCTCCCGGCCGGCATCGCGGGCGTCGAGGGCGACTTCAGCGCGGGCGACCCGGTGGAGCTGCGGGACGGGGAAGGGCGCGCGGTGGCCCGCGGGCTCGTCAACTTCGACGCCAAGGAGATCCCCCTCCTGGTGGGCCGCTCCACCCGCGAACTCGCGCGGGAGCTCGGCCCCGGGTACGAACGCGAAGTCGTACACAGGGACGATCTCGTGGTCCTGCATCCGTAATGCCCTGAAACGTCGGCCCTCGGTGGTGGACGTTCCGCGAAACCGCCCCGCGATCCGCGACGGCCTGCTCAACTCTGTCGCAGGGACAATTTCCGCCCGGCGTGAGGGCGGTCCGCGTGTGAAGGAGGCCGGCGTGAGACGAGTGCGCCCCGGGACGACGGTGTCCCACGGTGGCCGCGGTTCCCGGACGGCGGGTGAGGAGCGCGCCCTGACCAGCGTCGCGGCCGGGGACCGGCACCGGGGCGGCGAGGCGCGTGACCTGCCCCGCCTGTGGCACGTCACCCTCAGCGTCTCGGGCGAGCCCGCGCCGGTCGCGGAGGTCCGGCGGGCGCTGGAGCAGCTCGCCCACGACCACCCGTTCCTGCTGACCAGCCGCTACGCCGACGACCACGCGGAGATCCGCTACTGGGAGGAGGCCCGTGATCTGCACGACGCGGCCGCGGTGGCGCTGCGCCTGTGGGGCGAGCACCGGAGGACCGCGGGACTGCCGCCGTGGGAGATCGTCGGCCTGGAGGTCATCGACCGGGCCACCTACCGCAGTCGCGTCGCCGCGGGGAACGGCCCGGTGCCGGCCACGCCGGTCGGGGTGCACCCGTTCCCGTGACGCCGGGGGCCTCTCCCGTCACACCCGTTTTGACCCTGAATATCCCTGTCTCGGGGTGTGGGACGAACGCCTCCGCCGCGGCCCGGGCACACTACGCTTCCCCCCATGACCACGCTCTCGCCGTTCGACTCGATGTCCCCGGTCAGCCAGGCCGCCTACCGCGCCAAGGGCGCCGCCGCCACCCTCGCGCCGCTGCCGCGCGCCGCCAAGGACGACGCGCTGCTCGCCATCGCGGACGCGCTGGAGGTCCGCACGAGCGAGATCGTCGAGGCCAACGCCCAGGACGTGGCGAAGGCGCGCGAGGCCGGCATCAGCGAGGGCATGATCGACCGGCTCACGCTCACCCCGGAGCGGGTCCGCGCCATCGCCGCCGACGTGCGGGACGTCGCCGCGCTGCCCGACCCGGTCGGCGAGGTCGTCCGCGGCTCGACCCTGCCCAACGGCATCGACCTGCGCCAGGTCCGGGTGCCCCTCGGCGTCGTCGGCATCATCTACGAGGGCCGGCCCAACGTGACGGTCGACGCCGCCGCCCTCTGCCTGAAGTCGGGCAACGCGGTCCTGCTGCGCGGCTCCTCCTCCGCCTACCGCTCCAACACCGCGCTGGTGCGGGTGCTGCGCGACGCCGTGCACGGCGCGGGCCTGCCCGCCGACGCCGTCCAGATGGTCCCCGGGGAGAGCCGGGACAGCGTGCGGGAGCTGATGCGCGCCCGCGGCCTGGTCGACGTGCTGATCCCGCGCGGCGGCGCCTCGCTGATCAACACGGTCGTGCAGGAGTCCACCGTCCCCGTCATCGAGACCGGCACCGGCAACTGCCACGTCTATGTCGACGCCCACGCCGACCTCGACATGGCCGTCGACATCCTGGTCAACAGCAAGGCGCAGCGCGTCGGCGTGTGCAACGCGGCCGAGACGCTGCTGGTGCACCAGGACATCGCCGCCGAGTTCCTGCCCCGCGCGCTGGACGCCCTCGCCGACGCCGGGGTGACCGTGCACGCCGACGAGCGCGTGATGGCGTACGCCAAGGACTCCCGGGCCACCGTCGTGGAGGCCACCACGGAGGACTGGGAGACCGAGTACCTGTCCTACGACATCGCCGCAGCGGTGGTCGACTCCCTGGACCGGGCGGTCGAGCACATCCGGCTGTGGACCTCCGGCCACACCGAGGCCATCGTCACCACCTCGCAGCAGGCCGCCCGCCGGTTCACCCAGCTGGTGGACTCCACCACGGTCGCGGTGAACGCCTCCACCCGGTTCACCGACGGCGGCCAGTTCGGCTTCGGCGCGGAGATCGGCATCTCCACGCAGAAGCTGCACGCCCGCGGTCCCATGGGCCTGCCCGAGCTGACCAGCACGAAGTACATCGTCACCGGCGACGGCCACACCAGGCGCTGAGCGGCCCGCCCGCCGGCGCGGCCCGGCGGGGCGGTGTCCGGTGGGCGGACGAATTTCCGTACCGTCTGCCCAAAATGACCCCCCAGGTCTACTCTGGACGCGTGCCGGAGGACGTGGGGGGCACGCCGTTCCCGGACGGCTGGAAGCCCGACGACGACGACCACGACCGCGGGGTGTCGGACGAAGAGTTCGCCTCCGTGGTCTTCGACGAGGCCTTCGTACAGGCGGCCGCGGTGCACGAGCCGACCGCCGTCGAACGCCTCCTGGCCGCCGCGCAGGCCAGAGCCGAGGCCTCCGAGGCCGAGGCCCACCGCGCCCGCCCCCGGCGGTACGACGACGGCTACGGCGGCTACCGCGCCGGGGGCCACGACCCCGACGACGAGGACGCCGACGCCCCGGAGGCCGAGTACGGCTCCCCCTACGGCAGACAGGTCCGCTGGCACCGCCCGGTCGCCTGGATGCTCGCCCTGGTGATGGGCGTCGGCATGGTCGCGCTCGCCTTCTCGGCGGTCTACCGGGGCGGCTCCGCGCAGCGCCAGGAACCCGCCCCGCCGCCCGCCACCACCGGCGTCGGCCAGGGCGCCGGCGCGGCGCCCTCCGCGTCGGCCGACTACTCCCGGCCGGCCGTCCCGGTGATCCCCTCCGCCGGGCCCTGACCCCTGCTCCGCCTTGGTGAGAACCTGTCAGAAGTTGGGTCCCCGGCGGGCGTTTACGGGCACCCCGCCAGACCTACCCTGAAGGTATGGGAGAGCCTTCGGACCCGCCCGAGGGGACGCCCGAGGGAGCCCCCCGAGGCGGCGACGACGAGTACCGGTCCGTCGTCTTCGACGAGACCTTCGTGCGCGCTGCCCGGCTCCAGGAGTTCTCCGCGCAGGAGCGCATCACCGATCACACGCCCGCCGTGCGCCGCCTCCCGCCGGCCCGCCGCAGCGGCCTCTCCCGGCAGGCACTGGTCCTGGTCCTGCTGATCGCCGTGGCCTTCGGCACCGCCGTCTACATGGGCGTACGCCACCCATACCGCACCCCCGCCGCCGAGCGGCCTGCGGAGCCCTTACGGATGACCGTGGTGCCCCTGGCCCCCGAGGGCGCGGTGCCCGGCGCCCGCGACGTCGACCAGCTGTACACGCACAGTCCCGCCGCCCACTTCCGCGCCGGCGCCGAGGGCGTCCCCCTCCCGCCGACCCGGCGCACCGCGAACTTCTCCGACGACCAGGTGGTGTCCGCCCTGCTCACCGCCCGGGACTACGTCGTACGCTCCGCCCTCGACCCGGCCGTCGTCACCGGCCGTGAGACCCGCGCCGTACGGGTGCTGCTCGACTCCCGCCAGCAGGAACAGTTCGACGAGAGCCTCGACCGGCCCGCCGCCGACGGACGGCACGCGGTCACCGGATGGCTCGTCCGCTTCGACCCCGCCCACGTGCGGCTCGCCGACCCGCACATCCGGGTCCGGGGCACCCTCCAGGCCGCCGAGGCCGACTCCGGGACGCTGGAGGTCACCACCGACCACACCGTCGTCTACGCGCTCCGCCCGGCCGGCGCGGGCCCGGACACGGAGGCGTCCCTGTTCACGGTCCGCCGCGAGCTGCGGTTCCGCTTCGACCGCGAGGACCTGCGGCTGCACCAGGCGGAGCTGGTCGTCTCCCACGTGCAGGCCGGCCCCCAGTCCTGCGCCCTGGACCCGGCCCCGGTTTTGCACCCCCTGCTCGCCGGCCAGCGCGCCCCGCGCACCGCCCCGCCCGGCACCGACCCCTACGCGCCCGACACCACCGCCCCGGCGCTCTGCGGCACCCTGGCGGACACGGCCCAGCCCCGGCTGTGAGCAGCCCGTGGACGCACGCCGCGCGCCCGCCTGACAGGTGCCCGCACATGGGCCGCGCGCGGGCTGTGAGCGGCGGTGTGCGGTCGGCCGGACGCTGCGCTCCGGAGGCGGCTGCGCACCGCTGTGTGCGGGGGCCGGTGCCGGACGGCCGGGTCTCCGGCCCGTCCGGGGAACGGGGGCGAAGCCGCGCCAGGGTGGCCGGACGCCGCCGCGCCCGCCGGACGCCGCCGCGCCCGCCGGACGGTGCCGGGGCGGCCGGACGGTGCCGGGTCTGCCGGACCCCGCTGCGCCTGCCGGACGCCGATGGTCCCGCCGGACGCCGCCGCGCCCGCCGGACGGTGCGGCGGCCGGGCGTCACGGCCGCCGGCCGCCGGCAGCGCGTGGTACGTCAGGTGATCGGCGCGCCCGCCCGGCCGCCGTGCCCGCGACGCGCACCCGCGGTCGGGCGAGGGTGGGCAGGACCGGGCGCGCTCCGAGGGCCGCGCCCCAGGCGCGCACGCAGGCCGCTCGGCCTGTCCCGTGTCACCCGCTCACGCCTGGTCGCGCGGAGGGCTCCCGTCGGTGTCGCCGTCGCCGTCGCCGTCCGGGCGGGACGGACCCGGCTTGGAGCCCGTGAAGCCGCCGAAGCCGCGGCGGACCCGGCCGCCCAGGTCGCCGGCGCCGCCCGCGATGTCGCTGACCAGCTTCATCAGCGGGTCCTTGGAGGTCCGCATCTCGTCGGCGTAGGTGCTGGCCGACTCCCGCCAGGAGTCCCGCACCGACGCCTCCTTGTCGTCCTCGCGGCGCGGGTAGTGGCCGTCCATGATCCGCTGGAAGTCCCGGGAGGCCGCCCACTTCTTCAGCTCGGCCGCCCGCACCGTGGTGAACGGGTGCGAGCGCGGCAGCACGTTGAGGATCTTCAGCACGGAGTCGCGCAGGTCCCCGCCCGACTCGTACTCCTCGGCCTGCTCCAGGAACGCGTCGACGTTCATCTCGTGCAGGTGGTTGCCGCCCGCGATCTTCATCAGGCCGCGCATCGACGCCTGGACGTCCTGCCCCACCAGCAGCCCCGCGCGGTCCGCGGACAGCTCCGACTTGCGGAACCACTCCCGCAGCGCGGTCACGATCGCCATGATCGCCACGTTCCCCAGCGGGATCCAGGCGACCCGGACCGCCAGCGACGTCAGGAACAGCAGGACCGTCCGGTACACCGAGTGGCCGGACAGCGCGTGCCCGACCTCGTGACCGACGACCGCCCGCATCTCCTCCTCGTCGAGCAGTTCCACCAGACCCGTGGTCACCACGATGATCGGCTCGTCGAGCCCGATGCACATCGCGTTGGGGTTCGGGTCCTGGTTGACGTACATCGGCGGGACCTTCTGCAGGTCCAGGATGTAGCAGGCGTCCCGCAGCATGTCGTTGAGATGCGCGAACTGCCGGTCCGAGACCCGCACCGAGTCGGACAGGAACAGCAGCCGCAGACTCCGCTCGGGCAGCAGCCCGCTCAGCGCCTTGAAGACCGTGTCGAACCCGCTCAGCTTCCGCAGCGCCACCAGCGCGGAACGGTCGGCGGGGTGTTCGTACGCACGCGAGGAGATCCCGGGGAAACGCCTGCGCTGCCTGCCGGGCACCCTCTCGTGCCCGTTGTGCTGGTGGCCGTCGGACATGTATCCCCCATGTGCGTCTGATGGACCTGCGCGGTCGCCGGTGCGGCCCCCGCTCCCCCGCGGCGGGACCCAGCCTAGGCGGGATTCCCGTGCGCGGGCAGGGGGACGGCCGCTCCGTGCGGCCCCACGCGGAAGGACGACAGGGCACCGGGCAACGGTTGCCTGCCCCCGCCGGGACGGCCGCACAGGGGCGCCGCACGCCCGCAACGGCGGAGTCGGCGTGATCGCCGGGAAGCCGCCCGCATACGATGAGCGCACGTCTTTATCCCGCCCACACGCGATAGGTCCTGCCGAAGATGAGCTTCCCCAGCACCGCTGCCCAGATGGTCACCCTCGCCGCCGAGGGCGGAGAGCACGGCGGCAACCACGAGAGCCTCAGCCCCTACCTCACCGGCGGCGGCGCCCTGTTCGTGCTGCTGCTCCTGCTGTGGATCACCACCCGCTTCAACCGCGACCGCTGAGCCGCCGGGCCCTCGCCCGGAGGGCACTGGCGCACGAGGCCCACAGGCCGGGCCGGTAGGGTCTGCACGCATGGGAGAGCAGGACATGCCTACCGGCCCCGGCACCGGCCCGGTCGCGCGGGGCAAGCGCCGTCTGGGCGTCATGGGCGGCACTTTCGACCCGATCCACCACGGGCACCTGGTGGCGGCCAGCGAGGTGGCCGCGCAGTTCCACCTCGACGAGGTGGTCTTCGTCCCCACCGGCCAGCCGTGGCAGAAGAGCCACCGCGCGGTCTCGCCCGCCGAGGACCGCTACCTGATGACGGTCATCGCCACCGCCGAGAACCCCCAGTTCTCGGTCAGCCGCATCGACATCGACCGCGGCGGACCCACCTACACCGTGGACACCCTGCGCGACCTCGACGCGCTCAACCCGGACACGGACCTGTTCTTCATCACCGGCGCCGACGCCCTCGCCCAGATCCTGACCTGGCGCGACAGCGAGGAGCTGTTCTCCCTGGCACACTTCATCGGCGTGACCCGGCCCGGCCACCATCTGACCGACGCCGGCCTGCCCGAGGGCGGAGTCTCGCTCGTGGAGGTCCCGGCCCTCGCCATCTCCTCCACGGACTGCCGTGCGAGAGTCGCCAAGGGAGACCCCGTCTGGTACCTGGTGCCGGACGGTGTCGTGCGCTACATCGCCAAGCGCCAGCTGTATCGCGGCGAGTGAGCCGAGAGGGGCACCGGTGAACGAGGGATACGACGCGGGACACGGGGACGGGGGCCCGTACGAGCTCGTCGGCTACGACGAGTACGGCCGGCCGGTCTACCGGCAGGCCGTCGATCAGCAGACGCAGCAGCAGTACGACCCCTACGGCGGGCAGGGCGGCCAGACCCAGCAGGGCTACGGCTACGACCCCTACGCGACCGGCGGCCACCAGCAGCCCGCCTACGACCCGTACGGCAACGGCGGCGGCTACGGCTACGACCCGTACGCCACGGGCGGCCACCAGCAGCCCGCCCACGACCCCTACGGGCAGAGCACGCACCCCGGCGGCACCGGACAGCAGCCCCGGGTGACCGAGCAGACCGCGTACATACCCGAGCAGACCGGCCACGCCCCCGAGCGCACCGCTCACATCCCGCAGCAGGCCCGCCCGGCCGACGACGCGAGGGACGACGGCGACGGCCCGGCCCCCGACTACCGGACCGAGCAGTTCGCCTTCGTCGAGGAGCCCGACGACGACTCCGAGGACGTCATCGACTGGCTCAAGTTCACCGAGAACCGCACCGAGCGCCGCGAGGAGGCCCGCCGCCGCGCCCGCAGCCGGATCATCGCCCTCACCGTGGTGTTCGCGCTGGTCGTCGCCGGCGGCGTCGGCTACCTCTGGTACGCCGGGAAGCTCCCCGGCCTCTCCTCCTCGGACAAGGGCACCGGCACCACCACCGCCGCGGGCGCGCAGAAGCGGGACGTGCTCGTCGTCCACCTGCACGACACCGAGAACGGTGGCACCTCCACCGCGCTGCTCGTCGACAACGCCACCACGAAGCAGGGCACCACCGTGCTGCTGCCCAACTCCCTCGCCCTGACCGCCGAGGACGGCACCACCACCACGCTCGCCAAGTCCGTCGAGGACGACGGCTCCGAGGGCACCAGGACCGCCCTCGACACCGTCCTCGGCACCGACATCGAGGGCACCTGGCGGCTGGACACCCCCTTCCTGCTCACCATCGTCGACCTGGTCGGCAACATCGAGGTCGACACCGACGCCGACGTGCCCGACCCGGACGCCAAGAAGAAGGGCCAGGCGCCGCTGGTCAGGAAGGGCAAGGGCCAGACCCTCAGCGGCAAGATGGCCGTCGCCTACGCCACCCACCGCGGCCCCGGCGAAGCCCAGGACGCCCAGCTGGAGCGGTTCGGCCAGGTGCTGCACGGGGTGCTGCGCAAGCTGACCTCCGACCCGGACGCCGCCACGACCACCGTCCAGACCCTCGGCCAGATCATCGAGCCGCCGCTCACCGACGCGGACCTCGGCGCCTTCCTCGCCGGGCTCTCCGACCTGGCCAAGGGCGGCGACCACCGCACCCAGCTGCTGCCCGTCGAGGAGGACGGCACGCTCACCGCCGAGGCGAGCGAAGGCGTGGTCAAGGACGTCCTCGGCGGCACCGCCAAGAGCCCCGACCGGGACGCCGCGGTCACCGTCTCCGTGCGCAACGCCACCGGAGACGAGGACAACACCGAGAAGGCCCGCGTGGTGCTGCTCAACGGCGGCTTCACCTTCCTGGAGGGAGGCACCGCCGGCTCCGCCGAGTCCGCCTCCGAGGTCGTCTACGCCGACCCCGCGGAGAAGGAGAACGCCGCCGAGGTCGCCAAGACCCTGGGTCTGCCCGCCGACGCCGTCACCAAGGGCAAGGTCTCCGGCAACGCGCGCGTGGCGGTCGTCCTCGGCCAGGACTACGACCCGGGCTCCCAGTGAGGGCGGGCGCACCCCGCGTGACGACGTGGGGTGCGCCCGGCGGTCCGTGAGACCCTGGAGGTCAACCGACCGTCGACCGAAAGCCACGCAGTGACCGCAACCGACCGTTCCATCGAGCTCGTCCACACCGCCGCCCAGGCGGCCGCCGACAAGCTCGCGCACGACATCGTCGCCTACGACGTCAGTGACGTGCTGTCCATCACCGACGCATTCCTGCTGGCCTCCGCGCCGAACGACCGCCAGGTCAAGTCGATCGTCGACGAGATCGAGGAGCGGCTCGGCAAGGAGCTCGGCGCCAAGCCGGTCCGCCGCGAGGGCGACCGCGAGGCCCGCTGGGTGCTGCTCGACTACGTCGACATCGTCGTCCACGTCCAGCACAGCGAGGAGCGGGTCTTCTACGCCCTGGAGCGGCTCTGGAAGGACTGCCCCGAGCTGGACCTCCCCGAGGACGCCAAGGCCACCCGCGGCAAGGCCGCCGAGCACGCCAAGCTCCAGGAGGCCGAGGAGGCGACCGAGCCGGGGGGTGAGTGGCGGTGAGCGCCACCGGTGAGGTGAGCGGCTCCGCGCGCCGGAGCCGCCGCGTCATCCTGTGGCGGCACGGCCAGACCTCCTGGAACGTGGAGCGCCGCTTCCAGGGCTCCACGGACGTCGAGCTGACCGAGACCGGCGTCGCCCAGGCCCGCCGGGCCGCCCGTCTGCTCGCGAGCCTCCGGCCTGACGCCATCGTCGCCTCGGACCTGCGGCGGGCCGCGGCCACCGCCGCCGAGCTTGCCGCGCTCACCGGCCTCGACGTCGTCCACGAGGAGGGCCTGCGGGAGACCTACGCGGGCGTCTGGCAGGGCCTGACGCACGACGAGATCATCGCCCGCCACGGCGAGGAGTACGCCGCGTGGAAGCGCGGCGAGCCCGTCCGCCGCGGCGGCGGCGAGCTGGAGACCGAGGTCGCCGACCGCGCCGCCCCCGTGGTGCTGCGGCACGCCGAGAAGCTCCCCGAGGACGGGACGCTCGTGGTCGTCAGCCACGGCGGGACCATCCGCACCACCATCGGCCGGCTGCTCGGCCTGGACCCGCGCAGCTGGGAGAGCCTGGGCGGCCTCAGCAACTGCTGCTGGTCCGTCCTCGGCGAGGGCGCCCGGGGCTGGCGGCTGATGGAGCACAACGCCGGCACCCTGCCGGAGCCGGTGCTCGGCGACGACACCTGAGGACGGCCGTGCCCGCCGCCGGGGCCTCCGGCGGCGGCCGTGCGACCCGCCCCGCGGGGTCCCGGACCCGGATTTCACTTTCTGGCAGGTCGCAGGCTAAAGTTCTTCTTGTTCGCCCCGCCGAGCGGAGCGAAACCAGGAAGTCACTTCATGTGGCGGCCAGGGGCTATAGCTCAGTTGGTAGAGCGCCTGCATGGCATGCAGGAGGTCAGGAGTTCAATTCTCCTTAGCTCCACATGATGAAGATCCCGTCTCCCTCAGCGGAGGCGGGATTTTTTGTCGTCCGCCGATGAGCACGGCGGTGTTCTCGGACGTATACCTCTACGAGGCGTAGAGCCGTGTCCCTACCGGTACCACGGCGTCGCTGACCGTATTGGCCCGGTCGTGGCAGAATCAAACGACCGGAAGGGGGCGCGGCCCGACGGGAGGGAGTTGTGATGCCTGCGAGCATCCTCGAGGAGGTCGACCACCTCCTCGGAGCGGTGTCGACCCGACGGACCTCTACGCGTCTCAGCTGCCCTTCCTGCGGTTCCGCACACGTCGCCCAGGTGCTCGGCGACAACGGCGGGATCTCCTACGTGTGCACGGCCTGCGGCCACAGCTGGAGCTGACCGATGGGTGCACACAGGCGGAAGTGCGACTGGTGCGGCAGCGGCACGCCCATCGTCCGCGACATGGAGCCGATCAACCCCGACTACCAGTACTGGTGCGAGGAGTGCGCGCGGGCGCTGATCATAAAAGGCGACCCCATCGAGACGTACCGGGAACTCGAGGGGGAGCCGATCTACGGCCGGCTGCTCGAGGAGCACTGCACCCTCAAACGCTTCTACTCGTTCGTGACGGCCTGAGCGCCCGAGGGCGGGGGAGCGTCAGGGAGCGTCCCAGCGAGGGCGGGCGTTCCGGGCGGAACCGGGCGAAGCGAAACCGATTTGGTGTTGGGCCGGGGGGACCGTGTAAAGTTGGCGTCGCCGCCGGGGAAACCCGGGGGAACACCGCAAGGGGCTATAGCTCAGTTGGTAGAGCGCCTGCATGGCATGCAGGAGGTCAGGAGTTCAATTCTCCTTAGCTCCACAGAAGTCGAGGGCGGATCATCCGAACGGATGGTCCGCCCTCGGTCGTTGTGCGCACGCCTCGGACCGTGCCGCACACCGCACGCGAACGGCCCTCTCCGGCGGCCTGGACCGCCGGAGAGGGCCGGCTGCGTGTGTGTCGCCCCCCGTCAGTGCGTCAGCGCCCCAGAGCGCGCCTGCCGCGCCCCTGGGAGAGCACCGGAAGGTTCCGGGACGGCGCCTTCGCCTGGGGCGCCGATTCCTCGATGCGCAGGGCCAGCGCCGGACAGCGGCGCACCGCGCGCAGCGCCTTCGCCTCCGCGTACCGCGGCACCTGCGCCTGAGCCACCGTCGGGAAGCCGTCCGCGCCGAGCTGGAAGACCTCCGGGAGGAGGTCCGCGCACAGCCCGTGGCCCCGGCACAGCGTCCAGTCGACGAAGATCTTCTGACGGCTGGGGCCGTTCTTGTCCTCGTCCTCGCCGCCCGGGATGCCCGTCGGGGTCGCGCCGCCCTCGAAGAGGGGCAGCACGCCGGTCACGGGCCGCCCGCAGCCGTTGCCGAGGGCGTGCAGCGCGATGTCCTCGGTGAACGCCTTCAGCGTCGACTCCAGGAACATCGCCGAGCCGTCCGGGTGCGAACAGGCCCCGCGCCGCTTCACGTTCTTCGCGACCTGCCGGACCGCCTCGAGCGCGGCCGCGCCACCGCCGTTGAGGATGTCCTCCAGGCCCCGCGCGGCGGCCGGGAGCCCGAGGTAGCAGGGGCCGCACTGGTTGGCGCTCTCCTGCGCCAGCCACTTGGCCACCATCAGCGATTCGCCCAGCGGGCAGGTGTCCTGACTGATCGGCAGGATCGCGCCAGCGCCCAGCGAACCGCCCACCGCGTCCAGCGAGTTGCGGGAGACGATCGCCTCGTTCACGGTCGCCGCGTCGATCCACTTGCCGTGGTAGCCGCCCGTGAGCACCCCCTGCGGGACCGGCGGGGCGCCGGCCAGCTGGAGCACGTAGCGCAGCGGCACGCCGGTGGGGACCTCGACCACCATCGGGCGGGCCACCGCCCCGGACACCGTGAGCATCACGGTGCCCGGCTCGTCGTACAGGCCGGTGTTGCCGTAGCGCTCGGGGCCGATGCGGGCGGCGATGGCGAGCTGGGCGAACGTCTCGGCGTTGGACAGCAGCGTGGGCGCGCCGCCCACACCGCTCTTGGAGGCGCTGGTCTTGCGGCCCGGCGGGATGGCCGGGCCGCCGTCGATGGAGCGGATCAGGGAGGCGGCGGCCCCCGTCACCATGCGCACCGGGTTGCGCTGCACCCGGGCGCGCAGCGCCGAGCGGCGGCCGTTGCTCAGGCCGCGCTCGGCGAGCGCCTGTTCCATCGAACGCTGCGTCGACTCACGGGTGACCCCCACCACGAGCGTGCGGGCACCCATGGCCTCGGCGCACAGCAGCGCGCCGTCCAGGATGAGGTGCGGCGCCCGGTTGATGAGCACCGTGTCCTTGCGGCAGGCCGGTTCGTCCTCGCTGCCGTTGACGACGACGACCGGCCGGACGCCGCGCTTGATCGCCGATTCGGCGACCGAGCGCAGCTTCTTGTGGAAGGGGAAGCCCGCGCCGCCGCGGCCCCTGAGGTTGATGCGCTCGGCGAGCTGCGTGAGCTGCTCACCGCCCAGGGGCTCGAGCGGGCCGTGCACCTTGAGGTGCATCTGAAGATCGAGCCTGTCGACAAGGTCGAAACCCGACGTGAGCTGGGGAAGCCCCACGACGCGGACTTCGGGGACGTCGGGCAGGGCCTCGTTCACTTAAAGCCTCCGGAAGGCGTGTTCCAAGGTTCGCCCGACCCCGGTGCGTCGAAGTCGTAGGACGACGAGGGCACACCGGGGGTTGGTGCATTGGCGGGACCGCTGTTGTACGTGTCACCCGGGTTGTACGTGCCGTAGAGGGTGTTCGTCTCAGCGGTGTCGTACACATCACTCGACCCGTAGCCGGAGGCGACCGAATTGTTGTAGGTCGGGATGGTGTATCCGGTGTCGTTGAGCGGGTCGTAGGCCGACGGAGGGGCCTCGCCGACCGGCGGCGGGGACGGGATCGGCCAGCTGCCCGAGGTGCTGGAGGGCGAGTCCACGCGGGGTATCGCCTCCGTGGCCCCGAGGTCCGGCATCTCCATGCGGGCGGTGGCGTCCGTGAGCGGATTCTGCGCGGCGGACTGCCGGGGGGACACCGCGCGGTAGGCGGCCGCGAAGCCGTTCGCCGGTTCCGGGGCCGGGTCGGGGGCGTCGTACGCCGGGCGCTCGGAGCGCGGCCGGCCGTCGTCCCGGGCGCTGCCGCCGCCGTAACCGGGCAGGGCGGACTCGGCGTTGCGTGCCCTGGCCTCCTCCAGCCGGCTGCCCGGCTGCTGGTCGAGGCCCAGCAGCGAGGTGATCCTGTCGGCCACCTTGCGCTTGACCGGGCGCGGGGAGGCCCGCAGCACCAGGGCCACGAACACGCCGAACAGCGACAGGCCGTACAGGATCATGAAGATCGGCTTGGCCGCTCGACCCGCGTAGAGGCCGTGCACCAGCGCCGCGCACCAGGCCGGGTAGGCCAGCATGTGCACCGCGCGCCAGCGGGCGGCGACCTCCGCCGGGGAGGCGAAGCGGTTGCGCAGGACGCCGGTGATCGCCACGAAGATCATCAGCATGCCGGCCAGGGTGCCGAGGCCGATCAGGAAGCTCCGCCCCATGACGGCCTCGTCGTCGGTGAGGACGAGCCCGAAGGGGATCACGGCCGCGATCCACGAGGTGTGGTCCAGCGCCAGCTTGATCACGATGTGGATCAGCAGGAAGAAGACGGCTCCGACCGCCGTGGTCCGGTGCACCGCCTGCGCGATGATCCGCTGCCGGGGGCCGAGCAGGATCCGGTCCTGCGCCACGAGACCCCAGATCACGGAGCAGCTGAGGCAGACGAGCGACAGGACGCCGACGCCGAAGTTGAGGAAGTCGACGAACCAGTCGTCCGCCGTGCTGTCGTCCGGCCTCACGACGCACCTCCGGACGTCCGGACGCACAGCGGGTACGACGGAGTCGCAGCCGACCTGCCCCGAGCGGGGGGTGGGCTGCCGAGTGGACGAGGGTTCATGGGGGCAACTCCGAACGGTTCGGTAAAGCGGTCCCGCTGCCGAACTCTAAGCCTCGTCGTACCCGTCAGTACCAGCTTTGAGTTATTGCGCTGTTATCAAAGGACAATGAGGCCGTTGTGTTGTCCGCTTAGGGGTTGTTACGCGAAGTAACTTTTGACCATTGTTCAGTGCCTTGTGGAAGGGCGTCGCGGCGAGATCCGTCCCTGCGGTACCCTGACCGCATGCGTGCCGTACGCCTTCTGCTTAGCGAGCCGCGCTGATCAGTCCCGACCGCCGATGTTCCGGCAGGTCGGAATCGGCGCGGCGTCCCCTCCTGTGCGAGGGGTTTTTTCATTTCCAGGAAGTCGCAGCAGCAGGCAGAGACGATCGATGGAGCTTTGAGGATCATGAGCGAGACGAACCCCGCAGCCGCGGAGGCCGCGCCGCACCGCTACACGGCGGCCCTGGCCGCCGAGATCGAGGCACGCTGGCAGGACTTCTGGGACGCCGAGGGCACGTACGCGGCGCCCAACCCCAAGGGTGACCTGGCGGGTGATCCGGAGCTGGTCGCGCGGCCCAAGAAGTTCATCATGGACATGTTCCCGTACCCCTCGGGTGCGGGCCTGCACGTCGGACACCCCCTGGGCTACATCGCCACCGACGTCTACGCCCGCTTCCAGCGCATGACCGGGCACAACGTCCTGCACACCCTGGGCTTCGACGCCTTCGGCCTGCCCGCCGAGCAGTACGCGGTGCAGACCGGCACGCACCCCCGCGTGTCCACCGAGGCCAACATGAAGAACATGCAGGTCCAGCTGCGCCGGCTGGGCCTGGGCCACGACAAGCGCCGGTCCTTCGCGACGATCGACCCGGACTACTACAAGTGGACCCAGTGGATCTTCCTGCAGATCTTCAACTCCTGGTACGACCAGGACGCGAAGAAGGCCCGCCCGATCTCCGAGCTGGTCGCGCAGTTCGAGTCCGGTGAGCGCGAGGTCCCCGGACACACCCGTCCCTGGAGCGAGCTGACCGAGGCCGAGCGCGCCGACGTCCTGGGCGAGTTCCGCCTGGCCTACGCCTCCGACGCGCCCGTCAACTGGTGCCCCGGCCTGGGCACCGTGCTGGCCAACGAGGAGGTCACCGCCGACGGCCGCTCCGAGCGCGGCAACTTCCCCGTCTTCAAGGCCAAGCTGCGCCAGTGGAACATGCGCATCACGGCCTACGCCGACCGGCTGCTGGACGACCTGGACGCCCTGGACTGGCCCGAGGCGATCAAGCTGCAGCAGCGCAACTGGATCGGTCGCTCCGAGGGCGCCCGCGTCGACTTCCCGATCGACGGGGAGAAGATCACCGTCTTCACGACCCGCCCCGACACCCTGTTCGGCGCCACCTACATGGTGCTGGCGCCCGAGCACCCGCTGGTCGAGAAGTTCACCCCGGCCGCCTGGCCCGAGGGCACCCACGACGTGTGGACCGGCGGCCACGCCACGCCCGCCGAGGCCGTCGCCGCCTACCGCGCGCAGGCCGCCTCCAAGTCCGACGTCGAGCGGCAGGCCGAGGCCAAGGACAAGACCGGCGTCTTCACCGGCGCCTACGCGACCAACCCGGTCAACGGGCAGAAGGTGCCCGTCTTCATCGCCGACTACGTCCTGATGGGCTACGGCACCGGCGCGATCATGGCCGTCCCCGGCCACGACACCCGCGACTTCGCCTTCGCCCGCGCCTTCGAACTGCCCGTCGTGTGCGTGGTCGAGCCGACCGACGGCCGCGGCACCGACCCCGCCACGTGGGACGACGCCTTCGTCTCCCACGACGCCACGATCGTCAACTCCTCCAACGAGCACGTCTCCCTGGACGGCCTGGACGTCACCGAGGCCAAGGCCCGCATCACCGAGTGGCTGGAGCGCGAGGGCCACGGCGAGGGCACCGTCAACTTCCGCCTGCGCGACTGGCTGTTCAGCCGCCAGCGCTACTGGGGCGAGCCCTTCCCGATCGTCTACGACGAGGACGGCATCGCCCACGCGCTGCCCGAGTCGATGCTGCCGCTGGAGCTGCCCGAGGTCGACGACTACAGCCCCCGCACCTTCGACCCGGACGACGCCGACACCCAGCCCGAGACGCCGCTGTCCCGCAACGAGGACTGGGTCAACGTCACCCTGGACCTGGGCGACGGGCCGAAGAAGTACCGCCGCGAGACCAACACCATGCCCAACTGGGCCGGTTCCTGCTGGTACGAGCTGCGCTACCTGGACCCGAACAACGGCGAGAAGCTGGTCGACCCGCAGATCGAGCAGTACTGGATGGGCCCGCGCGAGGGCATGCCGCACGGCGGCGTCGACCTGTACGTCGGCGGCGCCGAACACGCCGTGCTGCACCTGCTGTACGCCCGCTTCTGGTCCAAGGTGCTGTACGACCTGGGGTACGTGTCCTCGGCCGAGCCGTTCCACAAGCTGTTCAACCAGGGCATGATCCAGGCCTACGTCTACCGCGACAGCCGCGGCATCGCCGTGCCGGCCGCCGAGGTGGAGGAGCGCGACGGCGGCTACTGGTACCAGGGCGAGCGCGTCACCCGCCTGCTGGGCAAGATGGGCAAGTCCCTGAAGAACGCGGTCACCCCCGACGAGATCTGCGCCGAGTACGGCGCCGACACGCTGCGCCTGTACGAGATGGCCATGGGCCCGCTGGACGTCTCCCGCCCGTGGGACACCCGCGCGGTCGTCGGCCAGTTCCGGCTGCTGCAGCGGCTGTGGCGCAACATCGTCGACGAGGCGAGCGGCGAGGTGACCGTCGTCGACACCGACGACGTCGACGAGGACACCCTGCGCGCCCTGCACAAGGCGATCGACGGCGTGCGCGGCGACCTGGAGGGCATGCGCTTCAACACCGCCATCGCCAAGGTCACCGAGCTGAACAACCACCTGACCAAGCGGGGCGGCCCGCTGCCGCGGCCGGTCGCGGAGTCGCTGGTGCTGCTGGTCGCGCCGCTGGCCCCGCACATCGCCGAGGAGCTGTGGCGCAAGCTGGGCCACACCGACTCCGTGGTGCACCGCGACTTCCCGGTGGCCGACCCGGCGTACGTGGTCGACGAGACCGTCACCTGCGTGGTCCAGATCAAGGGCAAGGTGAAGGCCCGGCTGGAGGTGTCCCCGGGCATCTCCGACGACGAGCTGGAGAAGACCGCCCTGGCCGACGAGCGCGTGGTCGCGGCGCTGGACGGCGCCGGGATCCGGAAGGTGATCGTGCGGGCGCCGAAGCTGGTGAACATCGTTCCGGCCTGACCCTTTGACCCTTACGGGTAGCCGTCGCGTCGTCTGCGGGCAGGTTCGGGGTTCCGCCGGAACTCCGGGCCTGCCCGTTGCGTTTACCGTGGAGAAGCGGCACGACATGTGCCGGCACCGACCGTGCGTGCCCGGAGGAGGAGCCTCGTGGAAGCGGTGTTCGCAGTGATCGCCCTGCTTTTCGTGCTCTTCGTGGCCCTGGGCGTGTACGCCACGGTGAAGGTCGTCGGCGCCGCCAAGCGCAGCGCGGACCGCCACATCCACCAGGCCCGCCGCACGGTCGAGGACCACACCCTGCGCGCCAAGGCGTTCGCGCAGACCGGTCCGGCCGGCGAGATCGCCCAGCTCCGGCTGAAGCTGCGCACCTCGATGCGGGCCACGCAGGACGCCCTGGAGGCGGTCGCCGCCGAGGACGGCTCCGTGAAGGAGTCCCTCGCCCTCTTCCAGCGCCTCAGCGCGCACGGCCACGAGCTGGACGCCGAACTGCGCCGCCTGGAAGGGGAGCCGGACCGCTCGACGCTGGCCGCGCGCCTGCCCGGCCTCCGCGAGCGCACCGAGCGCATCACCAGCTCCGCCGACTCCCTGCGCTGGGCCACCCGCGACCGCGCCCGCCGCTTCGCGGACGACGACCTCGACTCGCTGAGCGAGCAGATCGACATGGAGGCCGGCGCCCTGCGGCACTGGACCACCACGGACCAGCCGTCCACGCCCGCACCCCCGCGCTGGCCCGAGGCCCCGGCCGCCGACGCCGCCGGACCCGGCCAGACCTGGCCGGACACCGCCCGGCAGGAGGCGGAGCCGCGGCAGGGCGACGACCAGGAGCGGCCCGCCATCGCCCCGGCCGCCCCGCGCCCCGCCTACCCCTGGCAGAAGAAGCCGCGCCCCGAATCCACCACGTGACCGCCGCCTGAGCGGCACCGGCGCCCCGCGGCGGACGACGCCCCCACGAGCCCGGGCTGCCGCGGGGCCACCCCGGCAGGTAACCTCCAGCTCATGTCCCGCCATGTCGCGATCGTCACCGATTCAACGGCCTACCTTCCGGCCCGGACGATGGAGCGGCACGGCATCACGGCGGTACCCCTGACCGTGGTGCTGGGGGACCGCGCCCTCGAGGAGGGCACCGAGATCTCCACCCGCTCCCTCGCCCAGGCTTTGCAGAAGCGGCGTCCCGTCACGACGTCCCGGCCCAGCCCGGAGCTCTTCGCGGAGACCTACCGCAGGGCCGCCGAGTCCGGTGCGACCGGCATCGTCTCCCTCCATCTCTCCGCCGAGCTGTCCGGCACCTACGACGCGGCGGTCCTCGCGGCCCGTGAGGCGCCGGTGCCGGTCCGCGTGGTCGACACCGGCATGATCGCGATGGCGCTCGGCTTCTGCGCGCTCGCGGCCGCGGAGACGGCGGAGGCGGGCGGCACCGTGGACGAGGCGGTCACCGCGGCGGAGAAGCGAGCGGCGGGCACCTCGGCCTACTTCTACGTCGACACACTCGACTATCTGCGCCGGGGCGGCCGGATCGGCGCGGCCCAGGCGCTGTTGGGCTCCGCCCTCGCCGTCAAGCCGCTGCTCCAGCTGGCCGGAGGCCGCATCGAACCGCTGGAGAAGGTGCGGACGGCGTCCAGGGCCATCGCCCGCCTCGAGGAGATCGCGGCGGACCGGGCGGGAGGAGCCGAGGTGGACGTCGCCGTCCACCATCTCTCCGCCCCGGAACGCGCCTCCGCCCTGGCCGACCGGTTGCGCACCCGGCTGCCGGGGCTGTCGGAGCTGCACGTCAGCGAGGTGGGCGCGGTGATCGGGGCGCACACGGGGCCCGGGCTGCTGGGGGTCGTGGTCTCGGCGCGGTGAGGCTCGCGGGAGGCGTGGTTCCGGCGCGGTGAGGCTCGCAGGGAGACGTGTCCCCTCGGACGGGTGACGGCGTTTTCCACAACAGGGTGCCCGTCCACGGATTTCGACCATGATCATCGCGAGGGCGCGGTGGTGCCCCACCCTCGTCGCATGGCACTTCGATCACATACGCGTACCGCTGTTCCGACGAGTGGTCCGGGGCGCGGGCCCCTGTCCGACGGACGCGCCTCCCACCACCGCCACCGCCGGGGCCGCCCGAGCCGGGGGCGCGCGTGGTCCCGGGACGCCGACCGTCAGGATCCGGGGGAGGAGATCCGGCGCCGTGCGGAGACTCTCTTCGGCGCGGAGCCGGCGGTCGTGCGCGGCGGGCGCCCGGCCGCGCGGAGAGCGCCGAGCTGGGCGCGGGAGGGGCACGCCTCAGCGGGAGTGAAGCACGACGTCCCTCCTCGACCGCGTCGCCGCGTCGTGGTGGTGGACCGTCAGGGCGGCGCGGGGCACGCGCTGCTGACGGGGCCTCGGGGCACTGATGGACGGCGACGGGACCCGGCCGTGGAACGGACGCTGGAACTGAGGCGGCTGCCGGACCGCGCGGGGGCGCCTCCGGTCGTCGGGTCGGGCGGACGGGGCGCGGATGCGGCCCGTCCCGGGCGGTTCCTCGGCGTCGGCCCGGAGGGCGAGGAACCGGCCACCTACCCGGTGCGCCTGCCCGCCGCCCGCCCTGGCCGGGACGCGGCCGCCTCTCCGCGCCCGGCCGACCGGGAGACGCCTGACGGCGTGCCGGAACCGGAACCGCCGCAGGAACCGCCGCCGGGGCCGCCACCCGGCCGGTTCGGCCCCGCGCTGCGGGAGCGGCTGCCGCTGTGGGTGCAGGCCCGGTGCGGGCTGGAGCGGCGCAGTGTCGTGGCGCTCTCGGCGCTGCTCGCGCTCGCGCTCGTCCTCGCCGTGCAGCACTTCTGGTCCGGGCGCACCCAGCCGGTGCGGGCGCCGGAGGTGGTGCGGGCGGCTCCGGCCGCGCAGGGGGAAGGCGCGGACGGCGGAGGCAGCCCCTCGGCCGCCCCGGGTTCCTTCGGACAGGCGGGCGGGACGGCGGCTCCCGAGATCGTGGTCGACGTCAGCGGCAAGGTGCGGGACCCGGGCGTCCACCGTCTGCCCGCGGGCTCACGGGTCGAGGACGCGCTGAAGGCGGCGGGCGGGGTGCGGCCCGGCACGAGGACGGGCGGTCTCAACCGCGCCCGGTTCCTCGTCGACGGCGAGCAGGTGGTGGTGGGCGGACCGGCGCCGGCCGCAGCGGCGGCCCCCGCGGGCCCCGCGGGCACGGGAGCGGCGGCCGGCCCCACGGCTCCCGTCTCCCTCAACACCGCCACCGTCGACCAGCTCGACACCCTCCCCGGTGTCGGCCCCGTCCTCGCCCAGCACATCGTCGACTACCGCACCCGCAACGGCGGGTTCCGCTCGGTGGACGAACTGCGGGAGGTCAACGGCATCGGCGACCGCCGCTTCGCCGACCTGCGCGACCTCGTACGGCCATGAGCGCCCGCACGCGTGCCGGCCCCGAGGCCTCGGCCGAGCGGGCGGACGCCTCCCGGCCCCGGCAGGAGGGACCGGCCGACCTCCGGCTGGTCCCGCCCGCCCTCGCCGCCTGGGCCACGGCGGCGGTGGTGCTGCACGCCCCGCCGGGCTGGGCGGTGACGACCGTCGTCGCCTCGGTCCTGGCCGCCGCCGTCCTGCTGTCGACGCGCGGCCGCCTGCTCCTGACCCGGCGGCGTGTGACGCGGCGGTCCCGCGTCACCGCCCATGCCGTGGCGGCCACCCTGCTCTGTGTCGCGGCAGCCGCGGGCTCGGCGGGACTGCACGGCGCGGACGTCCGCAGCGGTCCCGTCCCCGAACTGGCCCGGGAGTACGCCCGGGTGCTCGTGGAGGTGGAGGTCACCGCGGATCCACGGCTCACGCGGCCCCGGGTCAGCGGCAACCGCATGGCCCCGGTGTCGGTGCTGATCGAGGCCGAGGCGCGGCGCGTGGAGCGGACCGGGGCAGCGGCGCGGACAACCCGGGCGCCGGTCCTGCTGATCGTCGGCACCGGCGACCGGCAGCCGGCCGCGCCCGCCGCCGGCCGGGACTCGCCCTGGCTGTCCCTGCTGCCCTCCACCCGGCTGCGGGTCGAGGCGGGGCTCGCACCGCCGCGGGAGGGCGGCGACCGGTTCGCGGCCGTGCTGCGGGTGGACGGCCGAGAGGGTCCGCGGGCCGTGGGCGGTCCCTCGGCCCCGCAGCGGCTCGCGGGACGGCTGCGCGCCGGACTGCGGGAGGCGACCGAGGATCTGCCGGAGGACGCGCGGGCGCTGCTGCCGGGGCTGGTCGTCGGGGACACCTCGCGGGTGACGCCGGAGCTGGACCGGGCGTTCCGGGAGACCGACCTCACCCACACGCTCGCCGTGTCCGGGGCCAACTTCACCATCCTGCTCGCCCTGCTCCTCGGTCCGCCGGGGCTGGCGCAGCGGGCCGAGCGGCGCGGGCTCGCGCCCCGCCTCGGCATCTCGCTGCGGGCCACGGCGGTCCTGGGCGGGGTGCTGTCCCTGGCATTCGTCGTCGTGTGCCGGCCGGACCCCAGCGTGCTGCGCGCCGCCGCCTGCGGTTCCGTGGCGCTGCTCGCGCTCGCCACCGGCCGCCGCAGATCCCTCGTCCCGGCTCTGGCGACGGCCGTCCTGCTGCTCGTGCTGTACGACCCGTGGCTGTCCCGCAGTTACGGCTTCCTGCTCTCCGTGCTGGCGACCGGTGCGCTGCTCACCCTCGCCCCGCGCTGGAGCGAGGCGCTGCGCCGTCACGGGGTGCCGCCCCGCATCGCGGAGGCGCTGGCGGCCGCCGGTGCCGCGCAGGCGCTGTGCGCCCCGGTGGTGGCCGTGCTGTCGGCCCGGGTGAGCCTGGTGGCGATCCCGTGCAACCTGCTCGCCGAGGCCGCGCTCGCCCCGGCCACCGTGCTCGGCTTCCTCGCCCTGGCCGCCGCGCCGGTCGCGATGCCGTTGGCGGAGGCGGTGGCGTGGTGCGCGGGCTGGCCCGCCGGGTGGATCGCGCGGGTCGCCCGGACCGGTGCGGCGATGCCGGGCGCCGGCGTGGACTGGCCGGGCGGCTGGACGGGGGCGGCGGCACTCGGCGCGGTCACCGTGGCCGCGCTGCTCGTGGGGCGCCGGCTGCTGCGGCACCCCTGGTGGTGCGCGGCGTGCGCGCTGCTGCTGGCGCTGCTGGTGGTGCAGCCCCGGCCGCTGGTGCGCACGATCACCGGGTGGCCGCCGCCGGACTGGCGGATGGTGATGTGCGACGTGGGGCAGGGCGACGCGCTGGTGCTGGCGGCCGGGGACGGCGCCGGGGTGGTCGTGGACACCGGGCCCGACCCGGAGCCGGTCGACCGCTGCCTGCGCTCCCTCGGCGTCACCCGTGTCCCGCTCGTCGTCCTCACCCACTTCCACGCCGACCACGTGGCCGGGCTGACCGGGGTGCTGCGGGGACGCGAGGTGGGCGGCATCGGGACCACGGGTCTTGAGGAGCCGGCCGATCAGGCGGCGGCCGTCCGGAGAGCCGCGGCCGCCGCGGGCGTCCCCGTGGCACGGGTCGGCGCGGGGGAGCGGCGCAGGGCCGGGGACCTGTCCTGGGAGGTGGTGTGGCCGCCGCCCGGCGGTCACCCGACGGTGGAGGGACCGAATGACGCCAGCGTGGCCATGCTGGTCCGCACCGAGGGCCTGCGCCTGCTGCTCCTCGGCGACCTGGAGCCCCCGGCCCAGCGTGCCCTGGCCCGGTCGCCCGCGGCGCGGGACCTGGCCGGCGTCGACGTCCTCAAGGTCGCCCACCACGGCTCGGCCTACCAGGACCCCGGCCTGTTGAGCCTCGCCGCACCGCGCCTGGCGCTGATCAGCACCGGCGAGGACAACTCCTACGGTCACCCCGCTCCGGGGACCGTGGAGGTGCTGCGGGCCCGGGGAGCGGCCGTGCTGAGGACCGACCGGGACGGGGCGCTGGCGGTCGTTCCCGGTACGGGCGGGGACGGGGAGGTGGCGGTGGCGCGACACTGAGGACATGACCGACGGGATCGACACCGCGACGACCGACGCCTACCTGCGCCGCCTGGGGGTGGAGCGGCCCGCACGGCCCACACCGGACGCGCTGCGGGAGCTGCATCTGCGCCATCTGTGGACCGTGCCGTTCGAGAACCTGTCCGTGCATCTCGGCGAGGAGGTCGTGCTCGACGAGAAGCGGCTGGTGGACAAGGTGGTGGGGGCCGGACGCGGCGGGTTCTGCTACGAACTCAACGGCGCCTTCGGAGCGTTGCTGACCGCCCTCGGCTACGACGTCACCCTGCTCGCCGCACGGGTGTACGGGGAGGGCGGACGGCTGGGCATCCCGTACGACCATCTCGCGCTGCGGGTGCGGACGGACGACGGGGGTGACTGGCTGGCGGACGTCGGGTTCGGGTCGCACTTCCATCTGCCGCTCGCCTTCGGGGAGCGGGGCGAGCAGCGGGACCCGGCGGGCGTGTTCCGGGTCGCGGAGTCGGGGGCGGACGCGGCCGGGGTGCGCGGCGGGCACGAGGCGGCGGACGCGGCGGACCTGGACGTGCTGCGCGAGGGGCGGCCGGTGTACCGGCTGGAGACCCGGCCCAGGGCGCTCGCCGACTTCACCGCGGGAGCCTGGTGGCACCGCACCTCGCCGCACTCCCACTTCACCCGGTCGCTGGTGTGCTCGCGGGTCACCGAGGACGGCGGGCGGATCACGCTGAGCGGCCGCCGGCTGACGCTCACGGCACCGGACGGCACGCGGCGGGAGCGGGAGACCGGCTCGGACGCGGAGGTGCTGGGGATCTACCGGGACGAGTTCGGGATCACGCTGGACGCGGTGCCGACGGTGCGGGGCGGCGGGACGGGCGGCCGGGCCCGTACCGGACAATGAGCCGTGTGAGTGATGTGCGACATGTGCTGGTGCTGCCCGACCGGGACGCGGCCGAGGAGGTGGCGGAGGCGCTGGAGGAGCGCTTCGGCGTGGACGAGGAGCCGCGGCTCGTGCGGGACGCCCTCGCGGGGGAGGACGACGCGGAGGACGCGCAGTGGCTCGTGCTGCTGCGGGACGAGCCGGGCCGGCTGGACGCGGACGAGCTGAACGAGTTCGTCGCCGGGTGGGACGGCTGGCGCGAGGAGCCGTAAGGCCGCGGTGGCCGGTGACCGCACGGCCGGGCGGGGCTGTCGGTGGCGCGTGGGATGCTTGTCGGCGATGGCCAGGAAGAACGCATCCGACGACCCCCTCGCCCCCGTGACGCTCGCCGTGGGCCAGGAGGAGCTGCTGCTGGACCGCGCCGTGCGGGAGGTGGTGGCCGCCGCCAAGGCGACCGACCCCGACACGGACGTCCGCGACCTCACCCCGGACCAGCTCCAGCCGGGCACTCTCGCCGAGCTGGTCAGCCCCTCGCTGTTCGCCGAGCGCAAGGTCGTGGTCGTGCGGAACGCGCAGGACCTGTCGGCCGACACGGTCAAGGACGTCAAGGCGTACCTGTCCTCGCCCGCGGAGGAGATCACCCTCGTGCTGCTGCACGCGGGCGGCGCCAAGGGCAAGGGACTGCTGGACGCCGCGCGCAAGGCGGGCGCGCGGGAGGTGGCCTGCCCGAAGATGACCAAGCCGGCGGACCGGCTGGGGTTCGTCCGCGGCGAGTTCCGGACGGCGGGGCGTTCGGCGACGCCCGAGGCGTGCCAGGCCCTCGTCGACGCCATCGGCAGCGACCTGCGCGAGCTGGCCTCCGCGGTGACGCAGCTCGTCGCGGACGTCGAGGGCACCATCGACGAGGCGGTCGTCGGCCGCTACTACACCGGGCGGGCCGAGGCGTCGAGCTTCACGGTCGCCGACCGGGCGGTCGAGGGGCGGACGGCGGACGCCCTGGAGGCGCTGCGCTGGTCGCTGTCCACGGGCGTGGCCCCGGTGCTGATCACCAGCGCGCTGGCGCAGGGCGTGCGGGCCATCGGCAAGCTGTCCTCGGCGCGCGGCGGCCGGCCCGCCGACCTGGCGCGCGAGCTGGGCATGCCTCCCTGGAAGATCGACCGGGTGCGCCAGCAGATGCGCGGCTGGACCCCGGACGGCGTCGCCGTGGCGCTGCGCGCGGTCGCCGAGGCCGACGCGGGCGTGAAGGGCGGCGGGGACGACCCGGAGTACGCGCTGGAGAAGGCGGTCGTCACCATCGCCCGCGCGGCCCGCTCCCGCGGCAGGGCGTGACCCCGCGACACGGGCACCGCATGCGGAAGGCCCCGCCTCCCGCCCTGGGGAAGGGCGGGGGACGGGGCCTCCGGATGAAGCTGTCGAGCCCGTACCCGCGTGGCGAACGCAGGCCGCGTACGGGCTCTGGGGTGTCGGCCGGGGGCGGATGAGAGAGGGCCCGCCCGGGTCCCGCCGACGGTCAGATCAGGGTGGTTCAGCCCTTGACGGCCGCGACCTTGCGAGCCAGCGCCGACTTCTTGTTGGCGGCCTGGTTCTTGTGGATGACGCCCTTCGAGACGGCCTTGTCGAGCTGACGCGCGGCGACGCGCTGGTACTCGGTGGCCTTCTCCACGTCACCCGCGGCGGCGGCCTCACGGGCCTTGCGGATCGCGGTCTTCAGAGAGGACTTGACGGCCTTGTTGCGCAGCCGGGCCTTCTCGTTGGTCTTGTTCCGCTTGATCTGGGACTTGATGTTCGCCACGAATGAGCCTCTACAGGTTCTGGCACGGGGCCGTACGCTGACGCACGGCTTCGCACCGGGTGATTTCTTGGGGTGTGCCTCGCGCTGAGAGGGCATGAGACACAGCCCCCCACACTACCAGCGGGCCATTCCGCGGCCCAAACCCGTCCCCGGTCGCCACCCGTGGGACCATGGAAGCTACGTATCGATCCGACCCGAGACCGCAGACGGACAAGCACACGTATGCGGACGCCTCAAGAATCAGGACCCTGCGTGCCCGCGATTCCTAGCCATGTGCCCGAGCCGAGCCGTACCGACCCGGCGCTGATCCGCAATTTCTGCATCATCGCGCACATCGACCACGGCAAGTCCACGCTCGCCGACCGGATGCTCCAGCTGACCGGAGTGGTCGAGCAGCGGCAGATGCGCGCTCAGTACCTCGACCGCATGGACATCGAGCGCGAGCGCGGCATCACGATCAAGTCCCAGGCGGTGCGCCTGCCGTGGGCGCCGACCCACGACAAGAGCAAGACGCACATCCTCAACATGATCGACACCCCGGGGCACGTCGACTTCACGTACGAGGTCTCCCGGTCGCTCGCCGCGTGCGAGGGGACCATCCTCCTGGTCGACGCCGCCCAGGGCATCGAGGCGCAGACCCTCGCCAACCTGTACCTGGCGATGGAGAACGACCTCCAGATCATCCCGGTCCTCAACAAGATCGACCTGCCGGCCGCGCAGCCGGAGAAGTTCGCCGAGGAGCTGGCGAACCTGGTCGGCTGCGACCCGGACGACGTGCTGAAGGTCTCCGCGAAGACCGGTCTCGGCGTCGAGGCGCTGCTGGACCGGGTGGTCGCCGACGTGCCCGCCCCGGTGGGCGTCGCGGACGCCCCCGCCCGAGCGATGATCTTCGACTCGGTCTACGACTCCTACCGCGGTGTCGTCACCTACGTCCGTGTCATCGACGGCCAGCTCAACAAGCGCGAGCGCATCCGGATGATGTCCACCGGCGCCACCCACGAGCTGCTGGAGATCGGCACCAACTCGCCCGAGATGCTGCCGGCCGACGGTCTCGGCGTCGGCGAGGTGGGCTACCTGATCACCGGTGTGAAGGACGTCCGCCAGTCCAAGGTCGGTGACACCGTCACCAGCCAGAACAAGGGCGCCGAGGAGGCGCTCGGCGGCTACAAGGACCCCAAGCCGATGGTGTTCTCGGGCCTCTACCCCCTGGACGGCTCGGACTACCCGGAGCTGCGCGAGGCCCTCGACAAGCTCCAGCTCAACGACGCCGCCCTGGTCTACGAGCCGGAGACCTCCGCCGCGCTCGGCTTCGGCTTCCGCGTCGGCTTCCTCGGCCTGCTGCACCTGGACGTGATCCGCGAGCGGCTGGAGCGCGAGTTCGGGCTCGACCTGATCGCCACCGCGCCCAACGTGGTCTACCGCGTGGTCATGGAGGACGGCACCGAGCACACCGTCACCAACCCGAGCGAGTTCCCCGAGGGGAAGATCAACGAGGTCTACGAGCCGGTCGTGCGGGCCACGATCCTCGCGCCCAGCGAGTTCATCGGCTCGATCATGGAGCTGTGCCAGAGCCGGCGCGGCGTCCTGCTCGGCATGGACTACCTCTCCGAGGACCGGGTGGAGATCCGCTACACCCTGCCGCTCGCCGAGATCGTCTTCGACTTCTTCGACCAGCTGAAGTCCAAGACCCGCGGCTACGCCTCCCTCGACTACGAGCCCACCGGCGAGCAGACGTCCAGCCTGGTCAAGGTGGACATCCTGCTGCACGGCGACAAGGTGGACGCGTTCTCCGCGATCACCCACAAGGACCAGGCGTACGCGTACGGCGTGCGGCTCGTCGCCAAGCTGAAGGAGCTGATCCCGCGGCAGGCGTTCGAGGTGCCCGTGCAGGCGGCCATCGGCTCCCGGGTGATCGCCCGCGAGACCATCCGCGCCATCCGCAAGGACGTCCTCGCCAAGTGCTACGGCGGTGACATCTCCCGTAAGCGGAAGCTGCTGGAGAAGCAGAAGGAAGGCAAGAAGCGGATGAAGATGGTGGGTTCCGTGGAGGTTCCGCAGGAGGCCTTCATCGCCGTCCTCTCCAGCGACGAGAACGCGGGATCCGGCAAGGCCAAGAAGTAGCCGCAGGTTACCGGGGGTCACTCCGCAAACCGGGCGAATCGGGGCCCGTCGCACGTCCGTGCGGCGGGCCTCGTACGTTCCCTGGGTGCCCGTCCGTGTGAAGTTACAGGCCGTGGCCCCTTACGCGGTGGCCGGTCGACCTTTACTCTGTCCGTGCTCGATAGTTACTCGCGAGTTAAACAACGACGCGAGGAAACCCCAGCCGCACTGAGCCAGCCGCACCGTCGCGGGCCCCGGAGGATGTCGTGAGCGACACACAGACACTGATCGAGAACCGTCCGCCGAGCGTGGCGACCCTCTTCCTGGAGCGTGTGGCGGCCACACCGGACGCCGAGGCCTACCGCTACCCGGTCCCACCGGCATCCGGGGAGGGCCCGGACGACTGGAAGTCGCTCACCTGGGCCGAGGCCGCCGAGCGGGTCCACGCGATCGCCGCCGGCCTGATCGAACTGGGCGTGCAGCCGGAGGAGCGGGTCGCCCTCGCCTCCTCCACCCGGGTCGAGTGGATCCTCACCGACCTCGGCATCCTCTGCGCCGGCGCCGCCACCACCACGATCTACCCGCAGACCAACGCCGAGGAGTCCGCGTACATCCTCTCCGACTCGCAGAGCCGGGTGCTGGTCGCGGAGAACGCCGAGCAGGTCGCCAAGGCCGTCGAGAAGCGCGGTGAGCTGCCCGAGCTGACCCGCGTGGTGGTGATCGACGCCGAGGGCGTCGACACCGACGACTTCGTGATCACCCTGGCCGAGCTGGAGAAGCGCGGCGCCGCCCGCCTCCAGAAGGAGCCGGAGCTGATCAAGGAGCGGGTCGCCGCCCTCACCAAGGACCAGCTCGCCACCCTCATCTACACCTCCGGCACCACCGGCCGCCCCAAGGGCGTGCGCCTGCCGCACGACAACTGGTCGTACATGGCCAAGGCGATCGCGGCGACCGGCCTGGTCAGCGGCGACGACGTGCAGTACCTGTGGCTGCCGCTGGCGCACGTCTTCGGCAAGGTCCTCACCTCCGGCCAGATCGAGGTCGGCCACGTCACCGCGGTCGACGGCCGCGTCGACAAGATCATCGAGAACCTGCCGGTGGTCCAGCCGACCTACATGGCCGCCGTCCCCCGCATCTTCGAGAAGGTCTACAACGGCGTCGCCGCCAAGGCGAAGGCCGGCGGGGGCGCCAAGTACAAGATCTTCCAGTGGGCCGCGGGCGTCGCCCGCGAGTACGCCAAGGTCACGCAGGACAACTTCCGCCGTACCGGCTCCGCGACCGCCCCGGCCGGACTGCGCACCAAGCACGCCGTCGCCGACAAGCTCGTCTACGCCAAGATCCGCGAGGCCTTCGGCGGCCGGCTGCGCGCCTGTGTCTCCGGTTCCGCCGCCCTCGCGCCCGAGATCGGCTTCTTCTTCTCCGGCGCCGGCATCCACATCCTGGAGGGTTACGGCCTCACCGAGTCCTCCGCGGCCTCCTTCGTGAACCCCGGCGAGGCCTACCGCACCGGCACCGTCGGCAAGCCGCTCCCCGGCACCGAGGTCCGCATCGCCGACGACGGCGAGATCCTGATGCGCGGCCCCGGCATCATGCAGGGCTACCACAACCTCCCCGACAAGACCGCCGAGGTCCTGGAGGAGGACGGCTGGTTCCACACCGGCGACATCGGTGAGCTGTCCGCCGACGGCTACCTGCGCATCACCGACCGCAAGAAGGACCTGATCAAGACCTCCGGCGGCAAGTACATCGCGCCGGCCGAGGTCGAGGGCCAGTTCAAGGCGGTCTGCCCGTACGTCTCCAACATCCTGGTGCACGGCGCCGACCGGAACTACTGCACCGCCCTCATCGCCCTCGACGAGCCGTCCATCACCGCCTGGGCGGCCGAGAACGGCATGGAGGGCAAGTCCTACGCGGACATCGTCGCCGCCCCGGCCACGGTCGAGATGGTCGACGGCTACGTCAAGCAGCTCAACGAGGGCCTGCAGCGCTGGCAGACCATCAAGAAGTTCCGCCTGCTGCCGCGCGACCTCGACGTGGAGCACGGCGAGATCACCCCGAGCCTGAAGCTGAAGCGCCCGGTGGTGGAGCGCGAGTACAAGCACCTCATCGAGGAGATGTACGAGGGCGCGCGCGAGAAGTGACGGGACGTCGGCCGGGAGGCACGCTCTCCCGGCCGACGCCGTCCCTCCGCTTCTTTGTCGCCGGTCGCGGGAATCGATCGCGGTCCGTCACGGTTGCCTCACCGCATGAAGGCAATCGGATTGACCACCTACGGCGGCCCCGACGTCCTGCGGGAGCTGGAACTTCCCACGCCCGAGGCGGGACCCGGTGAGGTCCGCATCCGGGTGCACGCCGCGGTCGTGAACCCCACCGACGTCATGATGCGCACCGGGGGTCACGCCGTCCGGCTGCGGGACGTCCCGCCCCCGTACGTGCCCGGCATGGACGCGGCCGGTGTGATCGACCAGATCGGTCCCGGCGTCGACGGCCGGCTGAGCGTGGGGCAGCGGGTCGTCGCCCTCGTGATGTTCGTCCGCCCGCAGGGTGGCGCGTACGCCGAACAGATCGTCGTGCCCGCGGAGTCCGTCGTGCCCGCGCCCGCCGGGACGGACCACGCCGAGGCGTCCACCCTCCTGATGAACGCCGCCACCGCCCGGCTGGCCCTCGACACCCTCGCCCTGCCGAAGGGGGCGACCGTCGCCGTGACCGGCGCGGCGGGCGCCGTCGGCGGCTACGCGATCGAACTCGCCAAGGCCGACGGGCTGACCGTCGTCGCCGACGCCGCCCCGCACGACCGCGACCTGGTGCGCGGCTTCGGCGCCGACCACGTCGTCGACCGGGGCGCGGACGTCGCCGCCCGCGTCCGCGACCTGGCGCCCGACGGCGTGCCCGGGCTGGTGGACGGCTCCGACCAGCGCGAGGAGGCCGTCCCCGCGGTCGCGGACGGCGGCACCCTCGTCTCCCTCCGCGGCTGGCAGGGCCCCGCCGAGCGCGGCGTGACGGTGGCCCCGGTGCTCGTGGCGAGCGTCCGCGAGGACACCGCCCTGCTGGACACCCTCCGGCTCCAGGCCGAGCAGGGCGTGCTGTCCCTGCGCGTCGCCAAGGTGCTGCCCGCCTCCGACGCGGCCGAGGCGCACCGCCTGCTGGAGGCGGGAGGCCTGCGGGGGCGCCTGGTCCTCGACTTCTCCTGAGGCGAGGGCTGCCTCGAGGTGAGGGCTGCCCTGAGGCGAGGGCTGCCTTGAGGTGAGGGCTGCCCTGAGGCGAGGGCTGCCTCGAGGTGAGGGCTGCCCTGAGGCGAGGGCTGCCTTGAGGTGAGGGCTGCCCTGAGGCGAGGGCTGCCTCGAGGTGAGGGCCCTCCTGACGGCAGGGCCCTCCGGACGGCAGGGCTTCCCTGACGCGAGCGCTTCTGTCGTGCGGGCCCGCGCCGAGCGGCGCGGGCCCGCCACTTCTCGTCCCCGGGTGACCGGAAACGAGCGGTCGCGGCGCCGTTCTCGACCGAACGTGTAGCACTGTTCCCCCGACAAGCGATCCACTTTCGTGACTCCACGCTTATGGGCGGGTCCGTTCTGTCACCCTGTCGGCAAGCGATCGAGTTCTCTTCGTACGAACTGCCCGGGGAGCTGCCCATGCGGGCCATTCCGACCCAACGGGAGACCACCTCGTGCGCCTCCGACGTGCGGGGGCGCACGCGGGTGGAGGCGACGCTGTCCGGAAGCCCCCTCGCGCCGGGCTCGGCACGCGCGATGCTGCGCAAGGCGCTCACCGAGTGGGCGCAGTCCTCGGCGGACGGCGCCGACCTCCTCACCGGCCGCGTCGGCGACGACGCCGCCCTGGTCGCCAGCGAGCTGGTCACCAACGCGGTCGTGCACGCCGGCACCGACGTGCACCTGACCTGCCGGCTGGAGGAGGACACCGGCGCGCTCGTCGTCGAGGTCGCCGACCGGCACCCCTCCCGCGCGCCGCGCGACGACGCCGCGGAGGCGCCGGCGCACGACATCCCCGAGTACGGGCGCGGCCTGCGCCTGGTCGCCGCCCTCGCCGAGTCTTGGGGCGTCACCTACCGCGCGGGCAGCAAGACCGTGTGGGCGCGGCTGCCGACGCGGGAGGAGGCGCCCGCCGGCCCGCCCGCCGCGTACGCCGGGGAGCGCGCCCCGGCGCGGGACCTGCGCGCCGCCGCTCTCCTCGCCTCCGACCCGCTCGCCCCGCGCGGCCACGACGGACCCCGGGAGGGCCCGCGTGACGGCCCCCGGGACGCCTGGCGTGCCGCCTCCTACGGCGACGACTGGCTGGCCCGCCGCCCCGGACGCGACGGCGCCTGGCTGGGCCGGGGCGCGCTGTCCTTCCTCGCCGAGGCGTCCGACCTGCTCGCCGGACAGCTGGACGAGGACCTCGTCGCCTCCCTCACCGGCCAGCTGATCGTGCCGCGGCTCGCCGACTGGTGCGCGGTCTGGCTGGAGGACGAGGCCACCGCGCACGGCGGCCGGCCCGGCACGGGAGGCCGCCTCGCCCGCGTCTGGCACGCCGGCGAGCATCTGGTGGAGGAGCTGAGCCGGGCGCTCGAACGCACCCCGCCGCCCCACTCCGACGACCCGCTCGGCACCGGGCCCGTGCCGTACCCGTGGCCGGTCCACGACGCCGCCGCGGAGACCGGGGACACCGAGGCGGCCGACGGCGCCGAGGGCACCGGGGCCGCGCTCGCGTACCGGCTCGTCGCCGGGGGCCGGCCGCTCGGCACGCTGGTGATCGGGCGCGGCGGCATCGACCGCTTCCCCGACGAGATCACCGGGCTCGTGGAGGACCTGGGCCGGCGCGTCGCGCTCGCCATCGGGGCCGCCCGGCAGTACGCCCGCCAGGCCACCATCAGCGCCGTGCTCCAGCGGGGCCTGCTGCCCGGCGCCGTCGCCGAGATCCCCGGCGTGCGCAGCGCCCTCGTCCACGAACCGTGCGACAAGGGAGGCCCCAGCGGCGACTTCTACGACCTCTTCCCGGCCGGCCACGGACGCTGGTGCTTCGCCGTCGGCGACGTCCAGGGCAAGGGGCCCGAGGCGGCCGTCGTCATCGGCCTGGTCCGCCCCTGGCTGCGGCTGCTCGCCCGCGAGGGCTACCGCGTCGCCGACGTCCTCGACCGGCTCAACCAGCTCCTCCTCGACGACGCCACCGAGGCCGCGGACGCCGCCGCCCGCGCGCTGGTGGCGGCCGGGGCGCGCCCCGCCGCCCCCGGCGACGGCCCCCAGACCCGCTTCCTGTCCCTCCTCTACGGCGAGCTCGTGCCCTTCGAGGGCGGCGTCCGCTGCACCCTCGCCTCCGCCGGCCACCCCCTCCCGCTGCTCCTCGACCCCGAGGGCGGTGTCCGGGCCGTCGCCCAGCCGCAGACGCTGCTCGGGGTGGTCGAGGACGCCGGGTACACCGGCGAGACCTTCGAGATGTACTCCGGCGACAGCCTGCTCTGCGTCACCGACGGGGTCACCGAGCGGCGCTCCGGATCCCGGCAGTTCGACGACGGGGACGGACTGGCCCGGGCGCTCGCGGGCTGCGCCGGGATGGAGGCCGGGGCGATAGCGGACCGGATCACCCAGCTCGTGCACGAGTTCGACGCGCGGCCCCCGGCGGACGACATGGCCCTGCTGGTGCTCCAGGCCGAGTGAGGCCGTACAGCCGAGTGCGGCCCTACAGGTGGGCGGAAGGGGATCGTGCGCGGTGCGGGACAATGGAGCACATGCCTTCCGCACTCCCCGACGGCGAGCCCGTCCCCGCCGACGGCGCGCTGCCCGCGTCCGCGCTCGCCGGGGCGGCCGACCGCCCCCTCGGGTTCTACCTGCACGTCCCGTACTGCGCGACCCGCTGCGGCTACTGCGACTTCAACACCTACACCGCGACCGAGCTGCGCGGCACCGGCGGCGTGCTGGCCTCCCGCGACAACTACGCCGAGACCCTCGTCGACGAGATCCGGCTGGCCCGCAAGGTGCTCGGCGACGACCCGCGGCCGGTCCGCACGGTGTTCGTCGGCGGAGGCACGCCCACCCTGCTCGCCGCCGGCGACCTGGTACGGATGCTGGGCGCGATCCGCGAGGAGTTCGGGCTGGCGCCGGACGCCGAGGTCACGACGGAGGCCAACCCCGAGTCCGTCGACCCCGCCTACCTCGCCGAGCTGCGGGCCGGCGGCTTCAACCGGATCTCCTTCGGCATGCAGAGCGCCCGGCAGCACGTACTGAAGATCCTCGACCGCACGCACACCCCCGGCCGGCCCGAGGCGTGCGTCGCCGAGGCGCGGGCGGCCGGGTTCGACCACGTCAATCTGGACCTGATCTACGGCACGCCCGGGGAGTCGGACGACGACTGGCGCGCCTCGCTGGACGCGGCGATCGGGGCGGGGCCCGACCATGTCAGCGCGTACGCGCTGATCGTCGAGGAGGGCACACAGCTGGCCCGGCGGATCCGGCGGGGGGAGGTGCCGATGACGGACGACGACGTCCACGCGGACCGGTACCTCATCGCCGAGGAGATGCTGTCGCGGGCGGGCTTCTCCTGGTACGAGGTGTCGAACTGGGCGACCTCGGAGGCGTCGCGCTGCCTGCACAACGAGCTGTACTGGCGGGGTGCGGACTGGTGGGGGGCCGGGCCGGGAGCCCACTCCCACGTCGGTGGGGTGCGGTGGTGGAACGTCAAGCACCCCGGTGCGTATGCGGCGGCGCTGGCGGAGGGGAGGTCGCCGGGGGCCGGGCGGGAGGTGCTGTCGGTCGAGGACCGGCGGGTGGAGCGGATTCTGCTGGAGCTGCGGCTTCTGGACGGGGTGCCGTTGGATCTACTCCGGGAGGAGGGGCGTGCGGCGGCCGACCGCGCGCTGTCTGACGGCCTGCTCCGCCCCGAGCCCTTCGCGGAGGGCCGTGCGGCCCTCACCCTGCGGGGGCGGCTGCTGGCGGACGCGGTGGTCCGCGACCTGGTCGACTGACCAGAGGGTTTCGCCCCCGCCGCCCCTTCCCGTACCCGACCCGGGGCTCCGCCCCGGACCCCGCTCCTCAAACGCCGGAGGGGCTGATTTCAGCCCGTCCGGCGTTTGAGGACGAGGCCCGCCAGGGCCGACAAGGGGGGTCTGGGGGCGCAGCCCCCGACGGGACGGGAAGGGGCGGCGGGGGCGAGGAAACCGGTCCTTACGACGGGGCCGTCACGAAGTCGATCAGTTCCTCCACCCGTCCCAGGAGCTGAGGCTCAAGATCCTTGTACGAGTGGACGGAGTCCAGAATCCGTTTCCACGCCTCGCCCGTGTTCGCGACCCGCCACCCCAGCGCCTCGCACACCCCCGTCTTCCAGTCCACCCCCCGCGGCACCCGAGGCCACGCCTCGATCCCCACCGACGCCGGCTTCACGGCCTCCCAGATGTCGATGTACGGATGCCCCACCACCAGCGCGTGCTCGCTCGTCACCCCCTGGGCGATCCGCCACTCCTTGGTGCCGGGCACCAGGTGGTCCACCAGCACCCCGAGCCGCGCGTCGGGCCCGGGCGCGAAGGCGTCGACGATCGACGGGAGGTCGTCCACGCCCTCCAGGTACTCCACGACCACCCCCTCGATCCGCAGGTCGTCGCCCCACACCTTCTCGACCAGCTCGGCGTCGTGCCGGCCCTCGACGTAGATGCGCCCCGCGCGGGCCACGCGCGGCCGCGCGCCGGGGACGGCGACCGAGCCGGACGCCGTGCGGGTGGGGCGGGCCGGGCCGGAGGAGGGGCGGACCAGGGTGACCACGCGGCCCTCCAGCAGGAAACCGCGCGGCTCCAGCGGGAACACCCGGTGCTTGCCGAAGCGGTCCTCCAGGGTCACCGTGCCGGCCTCGCAGCGGATCACCGCGCCGCAGAACCCGGTGCCGGGCTCCTCCACCACGAGGCCCGGCTCGGCCGGCACCTCGGGGACGGACTGCGGCTTCTTCCACGGAGGGGTCAGATCGGCGGAGTACTGGCGCATTCTGCCGACGATACGAGGAACACCCGTGCGGTGATCACTCCGACACGCCGAACCGCGCCGCCAGCGCGTCCCGCTGGGCCCGTACGAACGCAGCGTCGACCGCCGCGCCGTGGCCGGGGACGTACACCGCGTCCTCGCCGCCCAGCCGCAGCAGCCGGTCCAGCGCGGCCGGCCAGCGGGACGGCACGGCGTCCGGGCCCGCCTGCGGCTCGTCCGACTCCTCGACCAGGTCGCCGCAGAACACCACCTCGGGGTCGCCGGGCACCAGCACCGCCAGGTCGTACGCGGTGTGACCGGGCCCCACGTTCGCCAGCAGCGCCCGGCGGCCGCCACCCAGGTCCAGCGTCCACTCGCTGGACACCGCGTGCCGGGGCGGGACCAGCGCCGCCACCGCCTCCTCGGCCGCCGCCGGGTCGAGGCCCCAGCGCACCGCGTCCGCCCGCAGCTCCTCCCGCCCCCGCCCGGCGAGCGCCACGTTCAGGCCGACCGCGCCGTACACCTCCGCGTCCGCGAACGCCGGCGCCCCCAGGACGTGGTCGAAGTGGGGATGGGTGAGCGCGAGATGTGTCACACGGCGGCCGGTCAGCTCCCGCGCCCCGGTCCGCAACCGCGCGCCCTCGGCGAGGGACGAGCCCGCGTCGACGGCCAGGACGCCGTCCGCGCCCAGCACGAGCCCCGCGGTGCAGTCCCACCCCGGAAGCCGGCGCCGCCCGACCCCCGGCGCCAGTTGCTCCCATCCCGACTCTTCCCAAGTCACGGTCATGACCGGGACGCTAGCGGGGAGGACGTCACCCGGCACCACCGCGCGGACCGGCCTTGCCGACGTCGTACCCCCCGGCCGTACACTGGGCCGGGGAAGTCTGGCACTCGCGTGCGAAGAGTGCCAGGGCCGTTACCGGGCGGAAGCCAGCTGGAGGTGTGCGCGATGCTCAGTGAACGCAGGCTCCAGGTGTTGCGCGCGATCGTCCAGGACTACGTCGGCACCGAGGAGCCCGTCGGGTCGAAGGCCCTCACCGAGCGGCACAACCTCGGCGTCTCCCCGGCCACCGTGCGCAACGACATGGCGGCCCTGGAGGAGGAGGGCTTCATCGCCCAGCCTCACACCAGCGCCGGGCGCATCCCCACCGACAAGGGCTACCGGCTGTTCGTCGACAAGCTGGCCGGCGTCAAGCCGATGAGCCCGCCCGAGCGGCGGGCCATCCAGAACTTCCTCGAGGGCGCCGTCGACCTCGACGACGTCGTGGCCCGCACGGTGCGGCTGCTCGCGCAGCTCACCCGGCAGGTCGCCGTGGTGCAGTACCCGTCGCTGACCCGTTCGACGGTGCGGCACGTGGAGCTGCTGGCCCTCGCCCCGGCGCGGCTGATGCTGGTGCTGATCACCGACACCGGCCGGGTCGAGCAGCGGATGGTCGACTGCCCGGCGCCGTTCGGGGAGGCGTCCCTGGCCGACCTGCGGGCGCGGCTCAACAGCCGGGTCGCGGGCCGCCGGTTCACCGATGTGCCCGGTCTGGTGGAGGACCTCCCGGAGGCCTTCGAGGCCGACGACCGCGGTACGGTCTCCACGGTGCTCTCCACCCTCCTGGAGACGCTCGTCGAGGAGAACGAGGAGCGGCTGATGATCGGCGGTACCGCCAACCTCACCCGCTTCGGACACGACTTCCCCCTCACGATCCGGCCCGTCCTGGAGGCGCTTGAGGAGCAGGTCGTGCTCCTCAAGCTGCTCGGCGAGGCGCAGGATCCGGGTGTGACCGTACGGATCGGTCACGAGAACGCCCACGAAGGACTCAACTCCACGTCCGTCGTGTCGGTCGGCTACGGTTCGGGCGGCGAGGCTGTCGCCAAGCTCGGCGTGGTCGGACCGACCCGCATGGACTACCCCGGAACGATGGGAGCGGTACGCGCAGTGGCACGGTACGTCGGACAGATCCTGGCGGAGTCATAGGTGGCCACGGACTACTACGCCGTACTCGGCGTACGCCGCGACGCGTCGCAGGAAGAGATCAAGAAGGCCTTCCGGCGGCTCGCCCGCGAGCTGCATCCGGACGTCAATCCGGATCCGAAGACCCAGGAGCGGTTCAAGGAGATCAACGCCGCCTACGAGGTGTTGTCGGACCCGCAGAAGAAGCAGGTCTACGACCTCGGCGGCGACCCGCTCTCGCAGGCCGGCGGCGCCGGCGGCGCGGGCGGCTTCGGGGCCGGGGGCTTCGGCAACTTCTCCGACATCATGGACGCGTTCTTCGGCACGGCGTCGCAGCGCGGGCCGCGCTCGCGCACCCGCCGCGGCCAGGACGCGATGATCCGGATCGAGGTGGAGCTGGACGAGGCCGCCTTCGGCACGACCAAGGACATCCAGGTCGACACGGCCGTCGTCTGCACCACGTGCAGCGGCGAGGGCGCCGCGCCCGGCACCACCGCGCAGACCTGTGACATGTGCCGCGGTCGCGGTGAGGTCTCGCAGGTCACCCGGTCCTTCCTGGGCCAGGTCATGACCTCGCGCCCCTGCCCGCAGTGCCAGGGCTTCGGCACGGTCGTGCCCACGCCCTGCCCGGAGTGCGCGGGCGACGGCCGGGTCCGCTCCCGCCGCACGCTCACGGTCAAGATCCCGGCCGGTGTCGACAACGGCACGCGGATCCAGCTGGCGGGCGAGGGCGAGGTCGGCCCCGGCGGCGGCCCCGCCGGCGACCTGTACGTCGAGATCCACGAGCTGCCGCACGCGCAGTTCCAGCGGCGCGGCGACGACCTGCACTGCACGGTCACGCTGCCGATGACGGCGGCGGCGCTCGGCACCAAGGTGCCGCTGGAGACGCTGGACGGCCTGGAGGAGGTCGACATCCGGCCCGGCACCCAGTCCGGCCAGTCGATCCCGCTGCACGGCCGGGGCGTCACCCACCTGCGCGGCGGCGGCCGGGGCGACCTCATCGTGCACGTCGAGGTGCAGACCCCGACCAAGCTGGACCCGGAGCAGGAGCGCCTGCTCCGCGAGCTGGCCAAGCTGCGCGGCGAGGAACGGCCCACGGGGCAGTTCCAGCCGGGGCAGCAGGGGCTGTTCTCGCGGTTGAAGGACGCGTTCAACGGGCGCTGAGCGCTGGGCGCCGGGCGGCGGCCGGGCCCTCCTGCCGGGGGTTCGGGGGTCGCCCCCGGGTCGGCACGGTCAGCCGGGGCAGCAGGGGTTGTTCTCGCGGTTGAAGGACGCGTTCAACGGGCGTTGAGCGCTGGGCGCCGGGTGGCGGCCGGGCCCTCCTGCCGGGGGTCCGGGGGTCGTCCCCGGGTCAGCACGGTCAGCCGGGGCAGCAGGGGTTGTTCTCGCGGTTGAAGGATGCGTTCAACGGGCGTTGATCGCTGGGTGCCGGGTGGCGCCGGGCTCTCCTGCCGGGGGTTCGGGGGTCGCCCCCGGGTCAGCACGGTCAGCCGGGACAGCAGGGGCTGTTCTCGCGGTTGAAGGACGCGTTCAACGGGCGTTGAGCGCTGGACGCCGGGGGCGGCTGCGCGCACTGAGCGGCCGCCCGACGGGCGTTGATCCCCACCCTCGTCCTGGGCCGCCGGCGTGGTCGGCGGCCCGGCGAAAAGTGGCTTATGCCAAGGGGAAGGGTCAATTCGGAGTTGGTCGGGGGACGTGACAACATGCGGTCATGTCCTCCGTACTGACCGATCTCTTCCCGCACCCGATCGTGCAGGCGCCCATGGCGGGCGGCGTATCGGTGCCGCAGCTCGCCGCCGCCGTGTCCGACGCGGGCGGGCTCGGTTTCCTGGCCGCCGGGTACAAGACCGCGGACGGGATGTACCAGGAGATCAAGCAGCTGCGGGGACTCACCTCCCGCCCCTTCGGCGTCAACCTCTTCCTGCCCCAGCCCGAGACGGCCGACCCGGCCGCCGTGGACGTCTACGCCCACCAGCTGGCCGGCGAGGCCTCCTGGTACGAGACCGAGCTGGGCGACCCCGAGAGCTGCGGCGACGACGGCTACGACGCCAAGCTCGCCGTGCTGCTCGACAACCCCGTGCCGGTCGTGTCGTTCCACTTCGGCGTGCCGGCCCGCGAGGTGATCGACTCGCTGCACCGCGTCGGCACCCTCGCCTTCGTCACCGCGACGACCGCCGAGGAGGCGCGCGCCGTGGAACGGGCCGGCGCGGACGTGGTGATCGCCCAGGGCGTCGAGGCCGGCGGCCACCAGGGCACCCACCGGGACGTCCCCGAGACGGACGGCAGCGGGATCGGACTGCTGTCCCTCGTCGCCCAGGTCCGCGAGTCCGTGGGTATCCCGATCGTCGCCGCCGGAGGCATCATGCGCGGCGGCCAGATCGCCGCCGTGTGCGCCGCCGGCGCGAGCGCGGCCCAGCTGGGCACCGCCTTCGTCGCCGCCCACGAGTCAGGCGCGCACGCCCTGCACAAGCAGGCCCTCACGAACCCCCTCTTCGCCCGCACCGAGCTGACCCGCGCGTTCACCGGCCGGCCGGCCCGCGCCCTGGTCAACCGCTTCCTGCGCGAGCACGGACCGTACGCGCCCGCCGCCTATCCGGAGGTCCACCACCTCACCGCGCCCCTGCGCAAGGCCGCCGCCAAGGCCGGGGACGCGCAGGGGCTCGCGCTGTGGGCGGGGCAGGGCCACCGGATGGCCCGCGAACTGCCCGCCGGACAACTCGTGGAGGTCCTGGCCGCCGAACTGGCCGCCGCCCGGACAGCGTTGTCGGCCGGAGGCGCCCGATGACCGCCCCCGTCTTCGTCGTCGACGACTTCGGCACGCACGGCACCGGCCGCTACGTCCTGGACGGCCCCGAGGGCCGGCACGCCGTCGCCGTGAAGCGGCTGCGGGCCGGTGAGGAGGTCGTCCTCACCGACGGCGCGGGCCGCTGGGCCGCGGGCGAGGTGGACGGCACCGAGGGCAAGGACCGGCTGATCGTCCGGCTCGGCGAGGTCGTCGAGGAGCCGGTGGAGACGCCCCGGCTGACCGTCGTGCAGGCGCTGCCCAAGGGTGACCGGGGCGAGCTGGCCGTGGAGACCATGACCGAGGTCGGCGTCGACGCGATCGTGCCCTGGTCGGCCTCGCGCTGCATCACCCAGTGGAAGGGCGAGCGGGGCGCCAAGGCCCTCGCCAAGTGGCGGGCGACGGCCCGGGAGGCGGGCAAGCAGTCGCGCCGGGTGCGGTTCCCGGAGGTCGCGGACGCGGCGACGAGCAAGGGGGTTGCCTCACTTCTCGCCGAAGCGGAGTTCGCGGCGGTGCTGCACGAGAGTGGGACCGAGCCGTTGGCCGCGGCTCCGTTGCCGGACGCCGGTGACATCGTGCTGGTCGTCGGCCCTGAAGGCGGGGTGTCCCCCGAGGAGTTGGCGCTCTTCGAGAGCGTGGGGGCGCGGGCGTACCGCCTGGGGCGGAGTGTGCTGCGGACGTCCACGGCCGGAACCGCCGCGGCGGCGCTGCTGCTCGGCCGCACCGGCCGCTGGTCCTGACGCCCCGGGGCTCGCCCCGGACCCCGCTCCTCGAACACCGGAGGGGCTTTCTCGGGGCGCATGTGGCCCGATGCGCCCTACCGCCGCGGGAGCGGCAGTGGCACGCTGCCGTGCATGGGGGCGATGAACTGGGCCCGCGGAGGGCCGCGTCGGCGACGGCACACCGCCGTCGTCGTGTTCGCCGTGGCCGCGGTCACCGGCGTGACCGCCTGCGAGGGCGGCGGCCTCAGCTCCGCCGCCGTGGCGCTCACCACCGACGGGACCGTGACCAAGGAGCTCAACCGCCAGAAGGACAAGGTCCGCTGGCTCACCTGCACCGCGTCCTTCGGCGACCGGGACAGGTCCGCGTCGCCGGCCTCGGAGGAGACCGCCGCCTCGGTCGACTGCGAGGGCGAGACCGAGGGCGGCAAGGAGATCACCGTCACCGGACGGGTCACCCACGCCGTCAACAACGCCTGCGTCCGCGGGGACATCACCGCGAAGGTGGACGGCCGGCAGGTGTTCCGCGTCGAGGGCCTCGGCGACTGCGACTCCAACAGCCCGCCCCGCGTGGGCGAGCCCACCCAGCAGGGGCCGCGGCCCACGGTCACCGTGACCGTCACCACGACGGTGTGGTGCGACCAGTACCCGTCCTGTCGCCCCGTCGAGGGCAAGTGATCCGAAACCTCTGGCCGGACCGCACGCGCGCCCATAGGGTGATCGGGTGACACAGCCTGCATCGGTCGCATCCAGCGCATACCTCCGTTTCCCGCACCTGCACGGCGAGTTGGTCGCCTTCACCGCCGAGGACGACGTATGGATCGCCCCGCTCGACGGCGGCCGCGCCTGGCGGGTCAGCGCGGACAACGTGCCGGTGAACCATCCACGGATCTCCCCGGACGGCACCACCGTCGCCTGGACCTCCACCCGCGACGGCGCGCCCGAGGTGCACGTCGCCCCCGTCGACGGCGGCCGCGCCCGGCGGCTCACCCACTGGGGCAGCGCGAGGACCCAGGTCCGCGGCTGGACCGCGGACGGCCGGGTCCTCGCCCTGAGCACGTACGGCCAGGCCAGCCTGCGCCGCACCTGGGCACGCGCCGTGCCGCTCGACGGCGGACCCGCCGAAACCCTGCCCTACGGGCCGGTCGGCGACGTCGCCGCGGGCCCGCACACCGTGCTGCTGTCCGCCGGCGGCCGCGACGCGTCCCATTGGAAGCGGTACCGCGGCGGCACCGCGGGCAAGCTGTGGATCGACCGGGAGGGCGACGGCGAGTTCGTCCGGCTCCACGAGGACCTCGACGGGAACATCGAGTACCCGCTGTGGGTGGGGATGGGGGTCCCCCCGCTCGAGCGCGGCCGAGAGTGGGGGAGGGTCGCGTTCCTCTCCGACCACGAGGGCACGGGCGCGCTGTACTCCTCCCTCGCCGACGGCTCCGACCTGCGCCGCCACACGCCTCTGGACGGTTTCTACGCCCGCCACGCCGCCACCGACGGCACCCGGGTCGTGTACTCCAGCGCCGGCGAGCTGTGGATCCTCGACGACCTCGACGCCGCCGAGCCGCGCAGGCTCGACGTCCGGCTCGGCGGGCAGCGCGTCGACCTCCAGCCGTTCCCGGTGAACGCGGCCCGCTGGTTCGGCTCCGCGTCCCCCGACCACACCGCGCGCGGCAGCGCCGTCTGCGTACGCGGCACCGTCCACTGGGTGACCCACCGCTCCGGCCCCGCCCGCGCCCTCGCCGCCACCCCGGGCGTCCGCGCCCGCCGCCCGCGCACCTTCCGCGCGGACGGCGAGGAATGGGTGGTGTGGGTGACGGACGCCGAGGGCGACGACGCCCTGGAGTTCGCCCCCGCCACCGGGCCGGTCCCCGGCGCCACCCCGCGCCGGCTGGCCGCGGGCCAGCTCGGCCGGGTCGTGGACCTGGCGATGGCGCCCGACGGCAGCCGTGCCGCGATCGCCTCGCACGACGGCCGTCTCCTGCTCGTCGAGCGGGAGACCGGCGAGGTCCGCGAGGTCGACCGCAGCGAGGACGGCGACGTCTCCGGACTGGTCTTCTCGCCCGACTCCAGCTGGCTCGCCTGGTCCCACCCCGGCCCGCGCCCGCTCAGCCAGATCAAGCTCGCCAACACCACCGACCTGTCGGTCACCGAGGCGACCCCGCTGCGCTTCCAGGACTACGCGCCCGCCTTCACCCTCGACGGCAAGCACCTCGCGTTCCTGTCCACCCGCTCCTTCGACCCGGTCTACGACGAGCACGTCTTCGACCTGGCCTTCGTCGAGGGCGTACGGCCGTACCTGATCACGCTCGCGGCGGCCACGCCGTCGCCCTTCGGGCCGCAGCGGCACGGCCGGCCCTTCGAGACCCCGGACCGGGACGAGACCCCCGACAGCGAGGGCACCCCCACCACCCGCATCGACCTCGACGGGCTCGCCGACCGCATCGTGCCGTTCCCGGTCGAGGCCGCCCGCTACAGCAACCTGCGCGCCGCCAAGGACGGCGTGCTGTGGCTGCGCCACCCGGTGCGCGGCGTGCTCGGGGCGTCCCGGGCCACGCCCGACGACCCGGACCCCAAGACCGACCTGGAGCGCTACGACCTCGCCCAGCAGCGCCTCGAGCACCTCGCCGTGGACGCCGAACACTTCGAGGTCAGCGGCGACGGCAAGCGGGTGCTGCTGTGGACCGACGGGCGGCTCAAGGTCGTGCCGAGCGACCGGCGCGCCTCCTCCGACGACGACAGCGACACCAACATCACCGTCGACCTGGCCCGGGTCCGCCAGTTCGTCGACCCGTCCGCCGAGTGGCGGCAGATGTTCGACGAGAACGGCCGCATCATGCGGGACAACTTCTGGCGTCCCGACATGAGCGGCGTCGACTGGGACGGGGTCCTGGACCGCTACCGGCCCGTCCTGGACCGGCTGGCCACCCACGACGACCTGGTGGACCTGCTGTGGGAGGTGCACGGCGAACTCGGCACCTCGCACGCCTACGTCATGCCGCGCGGCGGCCTCGGCGGCGGAGCCAGGCAGGGACTCCTCGGCGCGGACATCTCCCGGCACGAGGACGGCAGTTGGCGGGTGGACCGCATCCTGCCCGCCGAGACCTCCGACCCGGACGCCCGCTCCCCGCTCGCCGCGCCCGGCGTCGCGATCCGTCCCGGAGACGCGATCGTCGCCGTCGCCGGACAGCCCGTCGACCCGGTCACCGGACCCGCGCCACTGCTGGTGGGGACAGCCGGCAAGCCCGTCGAGCTGACCGTGTCACCGGCCGGCGGGGGCGAGCCGCGGCACGCCGTCGTCGTCCCGCTCGCCGACGAGGAGCCGCTGCGCTACCACGCCTGGGTCGCCGACCGGCGGGCGTACGTGCTGGAGAAGTCCGGCGGCCGGCTCGGCTACATCCACGTCCCCGACATGCAGGCGCCCGGCTGGGCGCAGATCCACCGCGACCTGCGCGTGGAGGTGCTGCGCGAGGGGCTGATCGTGGACGTGCGGGAGAACCGCGGCGGGCACACCTCGCAGCTCGTGGTGGAGAAGCTGGCCCGGCGGATCGTCGGCTGGGACCTGCCGCGCGGGGCGCGCGCCGAGAGCTACCCGCGCGACGCGCCCCGGGGACCCGTCGTCGCCGTCGCCAACGAGTTCTCCGGCTCCGACGGCGACATCGTCAACGCCGCGATCAAGGCGCTCGGCATCGGACCCGTCGTCGGCACCCGCACCTGGGGCGGCGTCATCGGCATCGACAGCCGCTACCGGCTCGTCGACGGCACCCTCGTCACCCAGCCCAAGTACGCCTTCTGGCTCGAGGGTTACGGCTGGGACGTCGAGAACCACGGCGTCGACCCGGACGTCGAGGTCGTCCAGCGCCCGCAGGACTACGCGGCCGGGCGGGACGTCCAGCTCGACGAGGCGGTGCGGCTGGCGCTGGAGGCGCTGGGGACGACCCCGGCGAAGGTGCCGCCGGAGCTGTCGTGACCGGCCGCGGGCCGTCGTGCCGCCGCGGCACGACGGCCCGCGGCCGGGTCGGTAGCATGCCGGGGTAGGGAAGATCGCCGGGCCGAGGAGGGCGTATGGCAGGGGAACCTCAGGACGACTGTCTGTTCTGCAAAATCGTCGCGGGCACCATCCCGGCGACGATCGTGCGGGAGACGGACACCACCGTCGCGTTCCGTGACATCAACCCCCAGGCGCCCACCCATGTCCTGGTGATCCCGAAGGCGCACCACCGGGACGCCGCGGCGCTCGCCGCCGAGGCGCCCGAGCTCGCCGCGGACGTGCTGCGCGAGACGCAGGCCGTCGCGGACCAGGAGAAGCTGGAGAGCTACCGCACCGTGTTCAACACGGGCAGCGGCGCCGGCCAGACCGTGTGGCACGCGCACGCCCACGTCCTGGGCGGACGCGGTCTCGAGTGGCCTCCCGGCTAGGCCGCGTTGTCCGTCCGTGAACTGGTGGTGCTCGGCACCGCCAGCCAGGTCCCGACCCGGCACCGCAACCACAACGGCTACCTGCTGCGCTGGGACGGCGAGGGCTTCCTCTTCGATCCCGGCGAGGGCACGCAGCGGCAGATGCTGCGCGCCGGGGTCGCCGCGCACGACATCGACCGGATCTGCGTCACCCACTTCCACGGCGACCACTCGCTGGGGCTCGCCGGGGTGATCCAGCGGATCAACCTCGACAAGGTGCCGCACCCGGTGAGCGCGCACTACCCGCGCTCCGGACAGCGGTTCTTCGACCGGCTGCGCTACGCGACCGCCTACCGCGAGACCGTCGCCCTGGTCGAGGCCCCCGTCGACACCGACGGACCGCTCGTCCGCACCTCGGGCTACACGCTGGAGGCCCGCCGGCTGTCCCACCCGGTCGAGGCGTACGGCTACCGGATCGTCGAACCCGACGGCCGCCGCATGCTGCCCGACCGGCTCGCCGCGCACGGCATCGAGGGCCCGGACGTGGGCCGCCTCCAGCGGGAGGGATCGCTGAACGGTGTGGCCCTGGAGGACGTCAGCGAGGTCCGGCGCGGACAGCGGTTCGCGTTCGTCATGGACACCCGGCTGTGCGACGGGGTGTACGCGCTGGCCGAGGGCTGCGACATGCTCGTGATCGAGTCGACGTTCCTCGACGAGGACGAGTCGCTGGCGGTGGAGTTCGGCCACCTGACGGCGGGACAGGCGGCGAGAGTCGCCCGCGAAGCGGGGGTTCGGCACCTGGTCCTGACCCACTTCAGTCAGCGGTACTCGGATCCGGACGCCTTCGAACGTGAGGCGCGGGCCGCGGGCTTCGAGGCGGACCTGACGGTGGCGAGGGACTTTCAGAGGGTGCCCCTCCCCAAACGGCGGGCGTAGCTGCGGGCAGCCCAGCACGCCGCCGCGGCGGGCAGTCGTGCCGCTTGGGGCGGCACGGGTGGGCGCGGCGGCACCTCTGCAGCGCCGGTGCGGGTAGTCGGTGGCTGGGCGCGCAGTTCCCCGCGCCCCTTGAGGGTGTTTCGCCCTAGCTGCGGGCAGTCGTGCCGCTAGGGGCGGCACGGGTGGGCGCAGCGGCACCTCTGCAGCGCCGGGTGCGGGTCGTGCGTGGCTGGGCGCGCAGTTCCCCGCGCCCCTGGAGGGCGCCTTCGCTTGCGTGGCTCACAATCCGCCCGGTGCCTGCGTGGCCGCCGCCGTGTCGTACTCGCCCCTCGCTGGCACCGCCGCCCCGTCGAGGGCGATCTCGACAACCGGCTGCTCCGGCGCGCCGACCTCCGGCACCGCCCCCGACGGAGTCCCCGTCGTCGCGGCGACGACAGCCGCGGGGTGTCCGCCCCGCCTCCGCACAGCCCCCGGCAGCAGCGCCCGCCCGCCCGCGTGCAGCGCGACCCCTGTCATCGGCACGGCGACCAGCAGCAACCCCACCGCCAGCACCGCCCCCATCACCGGGAACCCGGCCTGCGCCGACAGCACACTCCCGGTGAGCGGCCCGGCCGCCGTCCCCAGCGAGGACGCGGAGCCGACCAGCACCGCCCACCGTCCCCGCGCGTCCAGCGAGGCCGCCAGCCCGATCAGGTACGACAGCACCACCGGATAGAAGGTGTTCCAGGCGATCTCGCCGAAGGCGAAGCTCCCCAGCCCCGTCGCGGAAGCGCTCAGCGCGATGCAGCAGGCGATGACGACGGTCCCGCCCCCGATGGGCAGCGCCCGCCCCAGCCGCGAGCCCAGCGCCCCCGCGCCCAGCACGCCCAGCAGTCCCGCGCCCAGCGCGACCGCGAAGACGACGCCCACGGCCGGCTCGGACAGATGCGCCTGGCCGACGCCGATGCGCCCGCTGACGCCCCACAGCGCGTTCTGCGCGAGCGACCACAGCAGCATCGCCCCGGCCAGCACCATGCCCGAACGCCGGTACGGCAGACGCCCGGCGCCCGAACCGTCGGCCTCCGCCGACCCGACCGCGGCCTGCGCCGCCGTACGGGCCGTACCCCCGGGCAGCCGTGCCGTCAGCGGCCACACCGCGAGCGCGGTGAGGGCGATGGCCGCGAGGGTGAGCCCGTGCCCGGGCAGGTGCGGCACCGTCAGATAGACCACGCCGGCCAGCGCGGACACGCTCAGCAGGCCCAGGGTGGACGCCCGGTGGGGGTCCTTCTCCGCGGCGATCCGGGTCGCCGCGACCGTGGTCGCCGTGCCCGACCCGAACCCGCCGACGACGGCGCCGGCGACGACGGCCGGGACGGAGGTGGTGAGCGCTGCCCCGCCGTAGCCGACGGCCGCGAGGACGAGACCCAGCCGGGCCAGGGTGCGCGCGCCGGCCCGCTCGACGCGGGAGGCCAGCAGGAAGCCGGCCGTGGCCGAGCTGAGCAGCAGCAGACTGCCGACGCCCCCCGCCTGGGTGGGCGTCAGATCAAGGCCGCGTTCCAGCCGTCCGACGGTGGTCGGCAGCAGATACGGGGCGAGGTACCCGGCCGTGAAAAGGGCGACGAGGGGCCAGGGGGTGGTGCGAGGGGCGTACACGGGCGTTCCCAGGGCGTGCGAAAGGGACGGTGCGAAGAAAGAAGGTTGTGGGGGCGACGACCGTCGACGGACGAGAACGCGCGGGCAATTTGTATCAAGCGGGGGCAGCCCGACGGGAGTGAGGAAGGTGTGATCTAAGTCACTGTTGTGTTTGGGGTTTTGAAGGGGTGGGTAGCAGCGCGCTTTTGCCCGGCCGGCCTGCGGCGCGGCCCCGCTCGTCGGTCCCATTGACGCCCCTGGTTCGCCCCTCTAGCCTTCGTTCTCATACATGGATGCCGTCTACATAGGGGGATGGGAGGCACCCCCGCCCCGACGGCTACCGCGCCTCGTGGACACCCTCGAAGGAGCCGCCCCGTGACCGCATCCGCCTCCCGCGACCTGACCGTCACCGAGGTCCGCCTCACCCCGGTCCTGGTCGCCGACCCGCCGCTGCTCAACACGCAGGGCGTGCACCAGCCGTACACCCCCCGGCTGATCGTGGAGGTGGTGACCGCCGACGGGATCACCGGGCTCGGCGAGACGTACGGCGACACCAAGTACCTGGAGCTGGCCCGCCCGCTGGCCGACCGGCTCGTCGGCCACCGCGTCGACGACCTGAACCGGCTGTTCGCCGAGGCCGACGAGGTCGCCGTCGACGCCGCCCGCGTATCCGGGCAGGTGGACGTGGGCGGACTGCGCGGCGTGCAGACCGCGGACAAGCTGCGGCTGTCCGTGCTCTCCGCCCTGGAGGTCGCCTGCCTCGACGCCCTCGGCAAGAGCCTGGGGCTGCCCGTGCACGCCCTGCTCGGCGGCAAGGTGCGCGACGCCGTCGAGTACAGCGCGTACCTGTTCTACAAGTGGGCCGAGCACCCCGAGGGCGTGACGGCGGAGAAGGACGACTGGGGCGCGGCCGTCGACCCGGCCGGGGTGGTGGAGCAGGCCCGCCGCTTCACCGAGCGGTACGGCTTCACCTCGTTCAAGCTCAAGGGCGGCGTCTTCCCGCCCGAGGAGGAGATCGCCGCCGTCCGCGCCCTCGCCGCCGCCTTCCCCGGCCACCCGCTGCGCCTCGACCCCAACGGCGCCTGGTCCGTGGAGACCTCGCTGAAGGTCGCGAAGGAGCTCGGGGACGTCCTGGAGTACCTGGAGGACCCCGCCCTCGGTACGCCGGCCATGGCGGAGGTGGCGGCCGGCACCCACGTGCCGCTCGCCACCAACATGTGCGTGACGACGTTCGCCGAGATCAAGGAGGCGTTCACCCGGGACGCCGTGCAGGTGGTCCTCTCCGACCACCACTACTGGGGCGGACTGCGCAACACCCAGCACCTCGCGGCGATCTGCCGCACCTTCGGCGTGGGCGTCTCCATGCACTCCAACACCCATCTCGGCATCAGCCTCGCCGCGATGACGCACGTCGCGTCCACCGTGCCCAACCTGCACCACGCCTGCGACTCCCACTACCCGTGGCAGTCCGAGGACGTCCTCACCGAGCGGCCGGCGTTCGAGGACGGCACGGTCCGCGTGTCCGACGCGCCGGGACTCGGCGTGGAACTCGACCGCGACCGGCTGGCGTTCCTGCACCGGCGGTGGCTGGACGACGACGGCGCCCTGCGCGACCGCGACGACGCGGCCGCCATGCGGGTCGCCGACCCGGACTGGGTCCCGCCCACCGTGCCCCGCTGGTGACCGGTCCGGCACACGGCACGGCCTGACGGCCGCCTCCCTGTCGGCGGTGTGGTGCACACTGGCTGAAACCGCACCACGTCAGGGAGCGCACCGAGATGGCGTCCACCGGGAAGAGGAACGGCGGGAGAGCCGGGAGGGAACCCGTCGCGGGACCGCCCTGCCCGGCCCAGATCGACCCGCTCGCCGCCCTGCGCGGCCCGGGCGACCCGGCCTGCGACGTCTACCTGACCGGCACCGTCTTCCTCGACATCGTCTTCACCGGGCTCGACTGCGCCCCCGTGCGCGGCACCGAGACCTGGGCGCGCGGCATGGGGTCGAGCCCGGGCGGCGTGGCCAACATGGCCACCGCCCTGGCCCGCCTCGGCCTGCGCACGTCCCTCGCGGCGGCCTTCGGCGACGACCACTACGGCGAGTACTGCTGGGACGCGCTGGAGCAGGGCGAGGGCATCGACCTCTCCCCGTCCCGCACGGTCCCCGGCTGGCACTCCCCGGTCACCGTCTCCATGGCGTACGAGGGGGAGCGCACGATGGTCTCCCACGGCCACGAACCGCCCCCCGAGGAGCCGGCGCCCGACTGCCCGCCCCGCGCCCGCGCCGCCGTCGCCTCCCTCACCCCCGGCCGCAGCGCCCCCTGGATCGCCCAGGCCGCCCGCAAGGGCACCCGGATCTTCGGCGACGTCGGCTGGGACGACACCGGCGCGTGGGACCTGGCCGGGCTGCACGACCTGCGGCACTGCGAGGCCTTCCTGCCGAACGCGGCCGAGGCCATGCGCTACACCGGCACGGACACCCCGCGCGCCGCCGCCCACGCCCTCGCCGAGCATGTGCCGGTCGTCGTGGTCACGCTGGGCGCGGAGGGCGCGTACGCGGTGGACCGGCGCACCGGGGAGACCGCGTCGGTCCCGGCGATCGAGGTGGAGGCGCTGGACCCGACCGGTGCGGGCGACGTGTTCGTCGCCGGGTTCGTCACCGGCTCGCTGGCGGGCTGGCCGCTGGCCGACCGGCTCGCCTTCGCCGGGCTCACGGCCGCGCTGTCCGTCCAGGAGTTCGGCGGCTCGCTGTCCGCGCCGGGCTGGGCGGAGATCGCCGGGTGGTGGCGCAGGGTGCAGTCGGTCGAGAGCCAGGAGCCCTCCGCGCTGCGCCGCTACGGCTTCCTGACGGGGCTGGTCCCGGAGGAGGCGGCGCGGCCGTGGCCGCTGCGGCGGGCCGTCCCGACGATCGGGTTCCGCAGGTCGGCGTGACGCCCGGCGCCGCCCTTGACCGTACGAGGGGGCGTGCCACGGCGCGGACGGTGACCGTACGAGGGGGCGTGCCACGGCGCAGGCGGGGAAGAAGGCGAACGGGGCCACCCACCCGGTCGGATAAAAGGCCTACGGGCTTGTCACCCCGCCGTCGTACCCTGGGAGTCGCGAGGCCGCCCTCAGCTGCGCGGCCGTGACGAGGAGGAACCGCAGGCCTCAGAGCCGGCCCATGACTCAGACACCCACAGCTCACACCCCCGCGCAGGGGCAGGCGAGAGTGCAGTTCACCGTCCCCGCCCAGCACCCCATGGTGACCGTGCTGGGTTCCGGCGACTCCCTCCTGCGTGTGATCGAGAAGGCCTTCCCGGGGGCCGACATCCACGTCCGGGGCAACGAGATCAGCGCGGTCGGCGACGCCACGGAGGTCGCCCTCGTCTCGCGCGTGTTCGACGAGATGATGCTGGTGCTCCGCACCGGTCAGCCGATGACGGAGGACGCAGTGGAACGCTCGATCGCCATGCTCAAGGCGAGCGAAAGCGGGGAGAGCGACGGCCAGGAGACCCCGGCCGAGGTGCTCACGCAGAACATCCTGTCCTCGCGCGGCCGCACGATCCGTCCCAAGACGCTCAACCAGAAGCGCTACGTGGACGCGATCGACAAGCACACCATCGTCTTCGGTATCGGTCCCGCCGGCACCGGCAAGACCTACCTGGCCATGGCCAAGGCGGTGCAGGCCCTGCAGTCCAAGCAGGTCAACCGCATCATCCTGACCCGGCCGGCGGTCGAGGCGGGCGAGCGGCTGGGCTTCCTGCCGGGCACGCTCTACGAAAAGATCGACCCGTACCTGCGCCCGCTGTACGACGCGCTGCACGACATGCTCGACCCCGACTCGATCCCCCGGCTGATGGCCGCGGGCACGATCGAGGTCGCGCCGCTGGCGTACATGCGCGGCCGGACGCTCAACGACGCCTTCATCATCCTGGACGAGGCCCAGAACACGAGCCCCGAGCAGATGAAGATGTTCCTCACCCGTCTCGGCTTCGACTCGAAGATCGTGATCACGGGTGACGTGACGCAGGTGGACCTGCCCGACGGCACCAAGTCCGGCCTGCGCCAGGTCCAGGACATCCTGGAGGGCGTGGACGACGTCCACTTCTCCCGGCTGTCGTCCCACGACGTCGTCCGGCACAAGCTGGTGGGCCGTATCGTCGACGCGTACGAGAAGTACGACAGCCAGCACGGCACCGAGAACGGCACCCACAAGGGCGGCCGCGGCCGGTCCGGGCACAAGGGGAAGTAGACCGAGCACCAGATGTCGATCGACGTCAACAACGAGTCCGGCACCGAGGTCGACGAACAGGCGATCCTCGACATCGCCCGTTACGCACTGGCCCGGATGCGCATCCACCCGCTCTCCGAGCTCTCGGTGATCGTGGTGGACGCGGGCGCCATGGAGCAGCTGCACATCCAGTGGATGGACCTGCCCGGGCCCACGGACGTCATGTCGTTCCCCATGGACGAGCTGCGGCCCCCGTCCAAGGACGACGACGAGCCCCCGCAGGGACTCCTCGGCGACATCGTGCTCTGCCCCGAGGTCGCCGCCAAGCAGGGCGAGGAAGCACCGACGCGGCACACCATGGACGAGGAGCTGCAGCTGCTCACCGTCCACGGTGTGCTGCACCTGCTCGGCTACGACCACGAGGAGCCGGACGAGAAGGCCGAGATGTTCGGCCTCCAGGCGGCCATCGTGGACGGCTGGCGCGCGGAAAAGGGCCTCACCGGCCCCTCTCCGGCCCCGACCGTCTCATGAGCGCCCCACTCGTCCTGGGGGCGCTGGCGCTCGTCGTCGTCGCCTGGCTTGCCGCCTGCGCGGAGGCCGGCATCGCGCGCGTCTCCAGCTTCCGCGCCGAGGAGGCCGTACGGTCGGGCCGCCGGGGCAGCGCCAAGCTCTCCCGGATCGCCGCCGACCCCACCCGCTACCTCAACGTGGCGCTGCTGGTCCGCATCATCTGCGAGATGTCCGCCGCCTCGCTCATCACCTACGGCAGCGTCCGCGAGTTCGACGGCACCGCCGAGGCGCTGCTGATCGCCATCGCCATCATGGTCCTCGTGTCGTACGTCGCCGTCGGCGTCTCCCCGCGCACCATCGGCCGCCAGCACCCGCTGAACACGGCCACGGTCGCCGCCTACGTGCTGGTGCCGCTCGCGCGGATCATGGGCCCGATCCCCTCGCTGCTGATCCTCATCGGCAACGCCCTCACGCCCGGCAAGGGCTTCCGGCACGGCCCGTTCGCCTCCGAGGCGGAGCTGCGGGCGCTGGTGGACCTCGCGGAGGCCGAGTCGCTCATCGAGGACGAGGAGCGCCGCATGGTGCACTCCGTCTTCGAGCTGGGCGACACGCTGGTGCGGGAGGTCATGGTGCCGCGCACCGACCTGGTGGTCATCGAGCGGTACAAGACCATTCGGCAGGCCCTCACCCTCGCCCTGCGCTCCGGGTTCTCCCGCATCCCGGTGACCGGCGAGAGCGAGGACGACATCGTCGGCATCGTGTATCTGAAGGACCTGGCCCGCAAGACGCACATCAGCCGGGACGCGGAGAACGACCTGGTGTCCACGGCGATGCGGCCCGTGTTCTTCGTGCCCGACACCAAGAACGCCGGCGACCTGCTGCGCGAGATGCAGAAGGAGCGCAACCACGTCGCCGTCGCCGTCGACGAGTACGGCGGCACCGCGGGCATCGTCACCATCGAGGACATCCTCGAGGAGATCGTCGGCGAGATCACCGACGAGTACGACCGCGAACTGCCCCCGGTCGAGGACCTCGGCGAGGGCCGCCACCGGGTCACCGCGCGCCTCGACATCACGGACCTCGGCGAGCTGTACGGCCTGGAGGAGTTCGACGACGAGGACGTGGAGACCGTCGGCGGGCTGCTCGCCAAGCAGCTGGGCCGGGTGCCGATCGCGGGCGCGTCCTCGGTCGTCGAACTGCCGGACGGCCGCGAGCTGCGGCTGACGGCGGAGGCCGCGGCCGGACGCCGGAACAAGATCGTGACGGTGCTGGTGGAGCCGGTGGGCCCGGCGAAGCCGCCGGCCGGCGAGGAGGAGCCGGAGGAATGACCCCGGAGCGGCTGCGCGCCCTGTGCCTGTCCTTCAACGCGGCGGTGGAGGAGTTCCCCTTCAACCCGGAGACCTCGGTCTTCAAGGTGCTGGGGAAGATGTTCGCCCTGACGAACCTGGACGCGCGCCCGTTGAAGATCAACCTCAAGTGCGACCCGGACGACGCGATCCGCCTCCGCGCCGACCACCCGGACCTGATCGCCCCGGGCTGGCACATGAACAAGCGGCACTGGAACACGGTGACGGTGTCCGGCGGCCCCGGCGAGCTCCCGGACCGCCTCGTCCGGGAGCTCGTGGAGGACTCGTACGACCTCGTCGTGGCCGGCCTACCGCGTGCCGACCGTCTCCGCCTCGACCGCCCCTGATTCCGCCCGGGCCACCCGCAGCCCCACCGCGACCAGCACGGCGGCCGCCAGCACGATCACCGCGTCCAGGACCAGCACCGTGTGGACGCCGGTCCGCAGGTCGGTCGCTGTGGTGGCCAGCACGCCGAGGAGCGGGATGCCGACCGTGATGCCCACCTGCTGGGTGGAGGTGACCAGGCCGGTCGCCAGGCCCTGCTCCTCGTCGGGGACGCCGGAGGTGACGGTCAGGCCGTAGGAGATGATCGCGCCGAGGTGGCACATGCTGGCCAGGGACACGGCGGCGGTGGCGAGGACCACCGACCAGCCTCCTTCACCCAGCGCCAGCAGCGACAGCCCGACGGCCCCCTGCCCGGCGAGCGCGCCGACGAGGGTGCGGCGGGCGCCGAAGCGGCCGATGACGCGGGGCGCGCAGGAGCCGGCCACCACGGACAGCACGCCCTGCACCCCGAAGACCAGACCGGTCTCGAAGGCGCCCAGACCCAGAACCTCCTGCAGGTACAGGGTCAGGACGAAGACCACCGTCGACATCATCGAGAAGGTGACAAGACCGCCCAGGTTGCCCCAAGCAACCGTGCGGCGGCGCAGCATCGGCAGCGAGACCAGCGGCGCCGAGGTGCGGGACTCGACGGCCACGAAGGCGGCCAGGAGCACCAGACCCGCGACGAGGGCGACGAGGACGTCGATACGGCCGAAGCCGTGCTCGGCGGCCGTGGTCAGGGCGTAGATGAGGGCGAGCAGGCCGCCGGTGACGGCGACCGCGCCGGGGACGTCCAGCCGGGGCCGCTCCGGGGTCCGCGACTCGGGCAGCAGGCGTGGGGCCAACGGCAGCACGACCAGGGCGAACAGGGCGAGCAGGCCCATCGTGGAGCGCCAGCTCAGCAGGTCGGTCAGGACGCCGCCGGCCACCATGCCGACGGTGAAGCCGAGCGAGAGCAGCGTGCCGGAGATGCCGAGGGCGCGGTCGCGGGCGGGGCCCTCCGGGAAGGTCGTCGTCAGCAGGGACATGCCGGTCGGGACGATGGCCGCCGCGCCGAGCCCTTGCAGGGCGCGTCCGGTGAGGAAGGAGGCCGGGTCCCAGGCGAGGGTGGCGAGGAGGGAGGCGGCGCCGAAGAGGGCGAGGCCGCAGAGGAAGAGCCGACGGCGGCCGTAGAGGTCGCCGATGCGGCCGAAGAGCAGCAGGAACCCGCCGGACGGCAGGGCGAACGCGGTGACCGCCCACTGGAGGGCGGAGGTGCTCATGCCGAGGTCCGCGCCGAGCACGGGCAGGGCGACGTTCAGGACGGAGAAGTCGAGCGCGACCATGAACTGGGCCGCGCAGAGCACGAACAGGACGAGCCGGTCGCGTGTCGAGAGCCGGGCGGCGGTCCGCCGTTCGGCCACGGGGGTCGGGGTGGTGTCGATCGCCATGGACAGGAGCCTCGGGCCCCCGGAATAGTTGTGGGGAGCCACGGATTGTTCTGGTGGTGCCACCACCAGGCACCGTCGTCAGCGGGTTCGTCACGGGGGGAGTGCGTACGTGCCGGATGTGATCACGAGGGCGCAGGGCGCGTCGTCGGGCCGGGACCGTCGCCGCAGCGAGCTGCGGGAGTTCCTGATGAGCCGGCGGGCCCGGGTCTCCCCGGCCGAGGTCGGCCTGCCGGAGGGCGGGGCGCGTCGCCGGACGCCGGGGCTGCGCCGCGAGGAGGTGGCCGTGCTGGCCGGGGTGGGCGCGTCCTGGTACCAGTGGCTGGAGCAGGGCCGTGACATCTCCGTCTCCCCGCAGGTCCTGGACTCGGTCGGCCGGGTGCTGCGGCTCAGCAACGCCGAGCGCCGCCACCTGTACGTGCTGGCCGGGCTGAACCCGCCCGCCGCCGAGGTGGAGCCGGCGAACCGGGACATGTGCGAGGGGCTGCGGCGGCTGATCGACACGTGGATGCCGTATCCGGCGCACATCATGGACCGGTACTACAACTGCGTGCTGTACAACGACGCGGCTGCGGCGGTGCTGGGGATGCGGCCCGGGACGACGTGGAACTGCGTCATCGACTACTTCACCGACCCGCTGTACCGCTCCCGCGCCCGCACCTGGGAGCAGAACGCGCGCACGGTCGTCGCCCACTTCCGTGCCGCCTGCGCGGCCAACCCGGACGACGAGGGCTTCCAGCAGGTGCTCGCGGACCTGAAGAAGGCCAGTGCCGAGTTCGCGGCGCTGTGGGAGCAGCGGGACATCGAGGACGCCGGGCAGATCCGCAAGGAGCTCGACCATCCCCTGGTCGGGCTGCTCAGCCTGGAGTCGACGGCCCTGCGGGTGCCGGCCCGGCCCGACCTGACCATCGTGCTGCACACCCCGCTCGACGAGGCGGACACCGCGGCGAAGCTGGAGTGGCTGGCCTCGCCGGAGGGCCGGCGGGGGGCGATGTACCCGGTGGCGGGGTGAGCGGGTCGGTGACGGGCGGGCTCCGTATGCTCGGATCATGACCGAGATTCCCGACCTCGACCCCGAGGACCGCAAGATCGTCACCCTGGCCCGCTCCGTCCGGGCCCGCAACGGTGTGCCCGAGGGCGCGGCCGTACGCGACGAGACCGGCCGTACGTACGCCGCGGGCACCGTCGCCCTGGACTCGCTGCAGCTCAGCGCGCTGCGTACGGCGGTGGCGATGGCGGTGGCGTCCGGCGCGACCTCGCTGGAGGCGGCCGCGGTGGTGACGTCCGCGGAGTCGGCCTCCGCGGAGGACCGCGCTGCCGTACGGGACCTGGGCGGCGCGGAGACGCCGGTGCTGGTGGCCGGGCCGGACGGCACGGTGCGGGAGACGGTCACGGCGGGCTGAACCGTCCCGCCCGTACCCCACCGCTGTTACCTCCGGTAGTTAGGCCAGATCTCCACCTTGTCGCGCGGCGCCTCCCGCGCATCAATGGACACGCAGCGGGTCCGGACCCCCAACTGCCCCCCACACGAAAGGGACCGGAATCCATGAGAGGCAAGCGACTCGGAACAGGTCTGTCCCTGGCCGCGGGCGCACTGGCCGTCTGCGGCCTGGCGTTCGCCCCCACCGCCGCCGCCGTCGACCCCGGAACGGCGACCGTCAACGCCGACTGCGGCAGCTACGGCGGCGGTGACGCCACCCTCACGGCCACGCAGGACGGCACGGCCGCGACGATCACGCTCAACACCTCGTCGGTCACCGCGCCGGTCTCCCTCGGCCAGGACTCCCTGGTCTCGGAACTGACGCTGGTCAAGCCGGACGGCGGCACGGTCGCCTTCAAGGGCACGAAGAACCCGGCGATGTCCACGGGCGACGCCCTCGAGGTGGGCCCCCTCCCCGGCACGGTCGCCTCCGGCGACACCCTGGAGGCCTACGGCGGCACCCTCAAGGTGACGGCCTTCGGCTTCATCACGATCACCTGCACGGCGACGGGGCCACAGGCGCCGGGGCCGTTCGTGTTCGACTGACGTCGGCCGGCAGGCCTGGGCCGGACTCCGGCCCGGCCCAGGTGACCTGTGAAGCAGTCCTCGCGCTCCACCCGCCACCTCGGCGAGAAGCGAGCCGATCAGATAGACAGGAATTCTTCCTCGAACCCAGCCAAGTAACGTAGATATCGCGGTGCCAGGTACGATTCGTCGTCCACCAGTTTTCGCATAAAGCTGAGGTGGTGCTGAGCCTTCTCGTACTCCCCTTGCAGTGCATACGTGAGGGGAAGTCTTTCGATTTGGCGATCAGGCATCTGCCCCTTCACGGTGATCAGGGCCTGCGTCACACCCTGGTACGAGGCTGTCCGACGCAAGAACTCGAGGGCGATGCCGGTGACATCCTGCATGTTCCTCTGGGCGCTTTCGGCCGGCGCATCACCGGTCAAGTCGACGGGGTGCTCCAACCACTGCGCTTCAGGCCTGAGGTAGCCGACGTTTGCCGATACCGTGGCCACGTAGCTCCGTCCATCCCAACCAGGCACGACGTCGCCGCACCATCGTGCAATACGTTCTTCGACGGCTGAGCAGCGGACTCCGGCAAAGGTCGCCACCAGCAGGTTGCTGCTCCCACGCTTGGCGTGATCCGCGAAGGAGCACCACCCCTCGAAACCATGCCCGAGATCCAGCACGTACTCGTAGTTGGAAGCCCGTCGTCTGAAGCCGACGGCCTTCATCGCGCTGGCAATCTCTTTGAAAACCTCAGACTTTTTCACTGCGGCAACCTCCGCGGCCAGGGGAGAAGTGCACGCCTTGGCCCCGGCATGACCCTGCAGGGAGCGTGGGTGTGCGTGCGCTGCGACATCATACGTCTTGATGGACGACGTTGATCACGAATCGTGATGGGTCCAGGTACCCGGCGATGCCTCCTCGCCTCGCGTACCGGCCATAGAGGATCAATCCCGTCTCCGTGAAGAGATCATCCATTGCCTTTTGGTGTGGTTCGTAATTAGCACCGGGCCCATTCTTTGATTCGTGCAGGTAGATGTAACCGTCTTTCATCGTGACCAGGTCATACTTGCGGTAGTTGCCCTTCGCGTGCCTAGTACCCGGTATACGAGCATGGACTTCTCGCCCCACCACAGTGTGCCCTTGGGCCACTACGTCACTTTCCAGTTGATCGACTCCTCGATCTCCGATCTGACCAGGCGTCGCGCCACCCCTGGCCGGACAGTTGTGAACCAGGACCGGCGTGGCCTCCGCGAGCACGTAGTACGTGTGGGTGTTGCCGACGGTGAGGTTGTGGACTGTTGCGCCAAGGCTCGTCCAGCGTTCGATCGCGGTGATCTGGACGTGCGTGCCGGCGCTCGTTTGGAGCCACTGGCCGGGCTGGAGGTCGGTGGCGTCGAGCCATTCGCCGAGTTCGGGGACCCAGAAGGGGTGGCCGTCGGTCGCGGTGACCTCGGCGGTTTCCTCGCCCTTGTCGCCGTCGGTGTCGATGACGACCTTGACCAGGTGCTTGAGGCCTTCGCCCTTGATCTCGGCGGTGACCGTCTCGATCCGGGTCTCTCCGGTTTCGGGATCGGTGGCGACTACCTTGTCGCCGGCCTTGACCTCCTCGATCGGCTTCGTCGTGCCGTCGGCCATCAGGACCTTGGTGCCGGGGACGAAGCTGTTGCCGACGGGGCAGGAGCCGCCGTCTCCGCCGTCGGCCTTGCCGGAGTCGCCGCTGCCGCTGCTGCCGCCCTTGCTGCGGGAGGAGCCGCCTGAGTCGCCGCCCGGCTTGGAACCGCCGCCCTTCGAGCCGCCTCCTGAGCCCTTGCTGACCGAGGACGCCTTGGGGGCAGCCTTGGCCTGGGCCTGTTTCTGGACGGGGTTACCGGTCTTCTTGGTCTGCGCGACCGCCTTGTCCGAGGTTCGTTTCGCCTGCTCCGCGGCCTTCTTCTTGGCGCGTTGCGCGGCTTCCTTCTTCGCCTTCTCGATGGCGGCCTTCTTGGCCTTCAGCGCCGCCGTCTCGGCCGCCTTCGCGGCCCTCAGGACGGCCTCGGCCGCCTTCTTCGCCTTGCGGAAGGCCTGGATCGCGTTGATCGTGCGGTCGATGGCCTTCAGGACGCCGGGGATCTTGCCCGCCTTGAACCACGGGATCGCACCCAGGACCATCCCGGCGCACGACCACATGTCACCGCCGAAGCAGGCCATCGCGTCGTTGATGCCGATGAAGTCCTTCAGCGTGGACCACGCCGCGCCCAGGATCACCGAGGACAGCGACTTGCCCATGGTGGCCTGCGCCTGCGCGACCTGCGCCGCGGACAGACCCGCACCCGCCAGGGCAGCCGCCCGCTCCGAAGCGGTCAGACTGATGGCCAGACCCGTCGGGTCGGACATCGTCACCGGGTTGTTGTGCGCGTAGGCGTACCCGTTGGACTGCAGCAGATCGTTCAGGTCCAGCACCGGGTCGGCCGACAGGAACCGTCCCACCACCGGGTCGTACAGACGCGCCCCCAGCGGCTGATAACCGGAGGAGTCGTCCCGGGTGGCACCCAGGAAACCCGTGTGCGCCTGCAAGTTGGCGCCGGTCTCGCCCGCACCCCGCTGGTTGCCGAACGGATCCTGCTTACGGACCCGCACCGACATGCTGCCGCCCAGCACCACCTCCGCATACGTACTGCCCTGATGATCACCGGCCAGAGCGACCCTCCGCTTGTGTCCCGGACGGCCCCAGCTTCCGGATCACGGTGGACGGCACGCCGGTGTACTGCGCGGACCTCGGACTCACGGAGGAGCAGCGGGTGCTGAAGGAGGGTGCGTAACCAGCTTGTCGAGTACGGGCGTTGACGTGGCTCGGGCAGGCTGCGGATGATCCGGGCCATGGCGACGACGAACCCGATCCCCCGTTTTCCCGTCGGCTTCCTGTGGGGTGTGTCGACCTCGGCGCACCAGATCGAGGGGGCCGTCGACGCGCGCGAGCCGTCGGTGTGGGACGTGTTCACGGCCGAGCCGGGCCGGGTGCGGGACGGGTCCACGGCGGCCGTGGCCTGCGACCATGTCCACCGTCACCGCGAGGACGTGGCGCTGCTCGCGGACCTGGGCGTGGACGCGTACCGCTTCTCGGTGTCCTGGCCGAGGGTGCGGGCCGAGGGCGGGCTCGACTTCTACGACCGGCTGGTCGACGACCTGCTGGCGGCGGGCGTGCGGCCGGTGCCGACGCTGTTCCACTGGGACCTGCCGGCGGACCTGGACTGGCTGGAGCGGGACACGGCGGAGCGGTTCGCGGAGCACGTGACGCGGGTCGCCGCGCGCCTCGGCGACCGGGTGACGAAGTGGATCACCTTGAACGAGCCCGCCGAGCACACCCTGTTGGGGCACGCGCTGGGCGTGCACGCGCCGGGCCGGACGCTGCTGTTCGACGCGCTGCCGGTGGCCCACCACCAACTGCTGGCGCACGGCCTGGCGGTACGGGCGCTGCGCGCGGCAGGGGCCTCCGACATCGGCATCGCGAACTCCCACGGACCGACCTGGCCGGCCTCCGACGACGCGGCGGACGTGGCGGCGGCAGACTTCTACGACACGCTGCTGAACCGGCTGTTCGCCGATCCGGTGCTGCTCGGCCGCTACCCGGAGGGCATCGGGGAGCTGATGCCGGGCGACGTCGAGGCGGACCTGAAGACCATCGCGGAGCCGGTCGACTGGTACGGGATCAACTACTACGCGCCGACGCGGGTGGGTGCGCCCCAGGGCGCGGAGATCGAGTTCGGCGGGGTCCGGATGCCGGCCGAACTCCCCTTCTTCGTACGGGATGTGGAGGGATACCCGGTGACGGACTTCGGCTGGCCGGTGGTCCCGGAGGCGCTCACGGAACTCCTGACCGCCTTTCGCGGGCGGTACGGCGACCGCCTCCCCCCAGTCGTCATCACGGAGAACGGCTGCGCGTACGAGGGCCTGAACGACACCGACCGCATCACCTACCTCGACGGCCACGTCCGCGCGCTGCACCGGGCGGTGGAGGCGGGGGTGGACGTCCGCGGCTACTTCGTGTGGTCGCTGCTGGACAACTTCGAGTGGGCGGAGGGATACGGCCGCCGCTTCGGTCTGGTCCACGTGGACTTCGACACGCAGCGGCGGACACCGAAGGCGTCGTACGGCTGGTACCGCGCGCTGCTGCGGGAGCAGCGGGACTGAGGCGGGGTCTCAGAACCCGAGGCGCCGCAGCTGCTTCGGGTCCCGCTGCCAGTCCTTGGCGACCTTGACGTGCAGGTCGAGGAAGACGGGGGTGCCGAGGAGGGCCTCGATCTGCTTGCGGGACTTGATACCGACGTCCTTCAGGCGCTTGCCCTTGGGGCCGATGACGATGCCCTTCTGGCTGGAGCGCTCGATGTAGAGGTTCGCGTGGATGTCGAGCAGCGGCTTGTCGGCGGGGCGGTCCTCGCGCGGCAGCATCTCCTCGACGACCACCGCGATGGAGTGCGGCAGCTCGTCGCGCACGCCTTCCAGCGCGGCCTCGCGGATCAGCTCGGCGACCATGACCTGCTCGGGCTCGTCGGTGAGGTCGCCCTCGGGGTAGAGGGCGGGGCCCTCCGGCATGAGCGGGATCAGCAGGTCGGCGAGGAGGTCGACCTGCTTGCCGGCGGTGGCCGACACAGGGACGATCTCCTGCCAGGTGATGCCCAGCTCCTTGCCGAGCTGGTCGACGGCGATCAGCTGCTCGGCGAGCGCCTTGCTGTCGACGAGGTCGGTCTTGGTGACGACGGCGATCTTGGGGGTCTTCTTGATCCCGGCGAGCTCCTTGGCGATGAAGCGGTCGCCGGGGCCGATCTTCTGGTCGGCGGGCAGACAGAACCCGATCACGTCGACCTCGGCCCAGGTGGTCCGCACGACGTCGTTGAGCCGCTCCCCCAGCAGGGTGCGTGGCTTGTGCAGCCCGGGGGTGTCGACCAGCACGAGCTGCGCGTCCGGCCGGTGCACGATGCCGCGCACGGTGTGCCGGGTGGTCTGCGGCCGGTTCGAGGTGATCGCCACCTTCTGCCCGACCAGAGCGTTCGTGAGGGTGGACTTGCCCGCGTTGGGCCGGCCCACGAAGCAGGCGAAACCGGCCCGGTGAACGGCTTCGGCCGGCTGCTCGGATGACTGGGTACGAACACTCATGCCGCCCATTCTCCCTGATCGCCGGGGCGGCTCGGACCAAGGCGGGCCCGGGTCGCCCACGAGGGGAGACCCGAGCCCGCCGGGAACGTAGCCGTGGCCCTCAGCCAAAGGCCTTGATCTGGTTCCAGTCCACGTTCAGGACCACCTTTACCGCGGCTCCGGTACTGGCGCGGGACGGGTTGTAGATCCGGGTCGCTCCGTCGGAGCGCAGGCGGGCCCAGATGTCCGGGATGCCGTCGCCGCTGACGTCAGGGATGCCCAGGGCGGTCGCCACGTTCGCCTCCGACCAGTTGGTGCCGTAGCCCACGTCTCCGTTGAGCGCGTTGGCGGCCAGTTTCAGCGAGTCCAGGTCGACGCTGCCGCTGACGGGCCCGGGCCGCCCGTGCCGGACGTACATGTTGCCGTTGTCCAGGTTGCGCCACAGCAGGTCGGGCGTCTTGTCGCCGTTGATGTCGGCGACGTTGACGATGTCCCGCCGGGCCCAGGCGTCGGAGTTCATCAGCGTGGCCTCCCGGAAGGTGCCTCCGGTGTAGCCGGACAGCGTCCAGAACTCCGCGCCTGCCCGCAGCACCAGATCGGGGTGACCGTCGCCGGTGATGTCGCCGACCGCCTTGATCTGCGTCCAGGTCGAGGGGGCGGGAGCGTTCGAGGGCAGCCGGATCGCGATCCGCTCGCCGACGTCGAAGCTGCCGTAGCCGTCACCGGGGTACAGCCACGCCTTGCCGTCCGGGGTGACCGCGAACAGGTCGGTGGTGCCGTCACCCGGGAAGGCGTCCGCCCAATGGGTGATCAGTGCCGCCTTGCCGGTGGACGGGTCGAACCAGTGGTTCGCGGGATGCAGTTTCGTCTTCCCGGTCCGGGTGTCCTTGGTGTACGCGGCGCCGAGACAGCCGTACAGTTCGCCGCCCGCGCTGCCGACGCAGTTCATCAGCTTGCCAACCGCGTCCACGATCAGCAGGTCGGGAATGCCGTCACCCGTGGTGTCCCAGGGTTTATCGGCCTCGTCCCTGGGCGGTACGTAGAAGGCGTAGTCGGTGCGCACGCTCTGGTTGCCCGTGGCGTCGTAGGCGTGGACCAGCAACCAGTTGGGTCCCGCGTGGGCGGGTGCCAGGGTGACGGTCGCCCGGCCGCTGGAGGCCGGCGCCTCGAACCACTGCAGGCCCTCGATGGCGTAGCGGAACCTCGTCGCGCCCGACGAGACGAGGGTCACCTTCCCGCTCGTGCCGAAGGGTGCCTTCGCCCAGGTCAGCCCGTCGGACGTGGCCTCGGGGAAGTCCTCACTCTCGATTTCGGGCTGCGGCGGGGCGGTGGCGTCGATGGTGATCCGGCAAGGCTCGCTGCCCGGCGGGAAGTACGAGGACGCCGCATTGTCCGTGTCCACCGCCCGCACGTCCCACGAGTAGGTCGTCTTGTCCGCCAGAGGGAAAGTGACGGGGATCTGCACCGTGGCGGTGCCGCTGGAGTTCGGCTTGGCTATCTTGGCGGCCGGGACCGTCCCACCCACCTTCCAGAAGCGGAACTGCAGCTCACGCAGGTTGCCGTCGGCGTCCTTCGCGTTCGCCGACAGGGTGATGTTCGTCTTGCCGATGGTCACACCCGCGCCCGGGCCGGCCTTGCAGGCGCCACCGGGCGTGGACTTGCCGGCGGTCGGTTCGTTCGGCTTGCGGTTGTGGGTCACGCTGAGCGTGGCGGAGTTCGCCTTGAACTTGCGCCAGGTAAAGGTGTCGGACTCGCTGGTGGCGCGCATGCCGAAGGTGATCGTGGACCAGCCGGCGTTCGCTCCCTTCTGAGCGGCCGCCGTCACGTCGAAGCGCTCGTAATCGTCGGGGCAGGAACTGGAGTAGCCGTGTGCGAAGGAGAGTTCATCGACCTTGCTGCTCCAGGCCGGCTGCTTGTTCCACGTCGTGCCCGAGGAGATCGCCCCGGTCAGCCAGAACTGGAACTGCCGTTTGGTGCACGACCAGGAGTGGTTGTTGAGCACCTTGAACTTCGCGTCGGAGACCGTCGTGCCCTTCAGACTGCTGTCGAACTCCATGCGCCAGAAGGAGCGGGCGGTGCCGTTCGTGTCGTCCTCGTGGCCGACACGGGCGTCGGAGGTGCCGGAGCTGAAGTTGGTGCCGTTCCAGAAGCTGCTGTTCGGGTACGGCTTGTACGCCACCGTCCAGGCCTTCCACCGCGGGTTGATGGTGGGGTCGACGAACACCGGGAAGCGAGTGTCCGCGTCGGTCAGGAGCCCGGTCCTCCCCAGCCCCAGGTCGATGCGGGCCTCGCCGGTGCCGTCGCCCAGGAGCCGCATCGGCATCCGGTCCTGGCGCGCGCCCGGCTCGATGCCGCTGAGGCCGGACAGCTTCAACACGTCGGCCGACGTGGCGACAGAGGTGCGCGGCGCCACTCCGGGCTCCGCCTCGGGGTCACGGCCCGATGAGTCCCAGCCGAACGGTGTGGGGACGGCGCCGACCTCCCGGCCCGCCTCGTCGAGGATCGAGACGTGGCTGGAGCCGTCGCTGTGGTGGAACGTGGCAGTCTCCGACCGCAGGCCGTACGACACCTTGGCCAGCGCCTCGTTCTGTGCGGCCTCGCGCGTCTTGACGATCAGCAGTTGGGCGAAGCCGCCCTCCTCGCGTGCGACCAGCAGCAGGTCGACGCCCGGCAGCACCTCCGGGTACAGCGCCCGGGGCCCGTCGAGCACCGGCTCGGGCAGAACGCCCGGCCAGGTGTACGAGACGGTGTGCCCGTCGAGGACCGTCTCGGCCAGGACCGTTTCCCCGGCTCCGGTCCCATCGGCCAGCGGCAGGCGAGTGTAGGAGCGGTCGGCGCGGTCCTTCCCGCCTGCGGTGCCACTGGAGAAGCGTACCGGCACCGGGGGGTTCACCGGGCGGAGGCCCAGGCCGTCGCCGGTGCGCCGAAGTCGGTTGTCGACCGGCGCCCACTGTCCCTCGGCATTCTTCACACGCTTGGGGAACGCGGTCATGTCGGTGCGCAGCTTGCCGTCCGGCAGCGCCCAGGTCTGCGAGGTGGCGGTGGTCGCCGTATCGACGAGGACGGGTTTGCGGCTGCTGCGCGCCTCGGCGGAAGCGGCGGCCTCGTCACGGGGGCCGGTGGCGGCCGGCTTCGCGTCCGTCGTGCCCTCCGCGCGGGGCGCCGACGTGTCGTCGGGGAGCCACCACGGCAGGAGGGCGGCGGTCAGGGCGGCCAGGACGAGGCCGAGGGTGAGGCTCAGCCGGGTGCGCGTGCGCACGAACGGGCTGAGGAGGCGAGGCGGCGCGGACACGGCGGCGGTCACTCCCGTGTGGACCAGGCGGACAGGGCAGCACGGACAGCCCCGGGACGCAGGTCACGGGGCACGGGCGCGCAAACGATCACACGATGTGCACAGAACGTCCACCTGTGAAGAAGTTATGACTTCGTGATGACCTTTCTGTGGCTGCATGCGATCGACTGGCGCCAGGTCGGAAGTGCGGCATTTGATCACCGCTTGTGCGCCGATGCGTGTGGGTCCCTGGAGATTCGCCCGGACCTCGCAGTTGGGAAGGGTCTGACACCACTTCAACCGTGGTGCAGATCACAGAAGTTGACGCAACGCGACGGGATCGCTGTTGATGCGTGAGGGGCCCATGACGGAGGGTGCGGACACATTCGTATCGCCTGGGTGGGAGTCGACGCGCATGCGTGCTCAAGGTCCCCTGTCCTGGCCGTGGCGCAGACGCCCGGCCTCGACGGAGTCACAGCGACGGCGTCGCCGGCAAGGCCGTGCGGCGACCGTCCTCTTGTTGTCCTCGGCGCTGATGGTCACCAGCCTCAGCGCGGAGGCATGGGCCGTCCCCGGCCCGGGCATGGGCCGCGGATCGGTCGACCTCCCGGAGCTGCCGGAGATCACGCCGGTCGACGGTGACGAAGAGGCCGAGAAGAACCTCACCACCGCTCCCGAGGTCCCCGTCGACCCCTACGAGCCGACCGCGGTGACCCCCTGGCAGGGGGACACCGGCACGGCGACCCTGGCCGAGGACGCCGAGCCGGGCAGCACCGTCCCTGTCACCAACGGCCTGCCCGTGGCGCTCGGAGTGCCCGACGGTACCGACCCCGCCGCGATCGCCGGTGAGTGGACGGTCGACCTGGCGGGACCGTCCGTGTCCCAGGAGGCCGGCGTCGCGGGCCTCATCATGGAGGTCACCCCGCCGGCCACGGCCGACCCGGAGGCGCAGATCGCGATCGCGGTCGACACCACCTCCTTCGCGGACCTCTACGGCCCTCAGGCGGCCGACCGCTTCGGCCTGGTGCTCCTGCCCGACTGCGTCCTCACCCCTGACGAGGGCGAGTGCGCGGGCGACAGCGGGGCACGGACCATGTCGGTCCGGACCGACGCGGAGGGCCCCGAGCAGCTGCGCAGCACGGTGGAGAAGGTTCCGGCGAAGGAGGCGCCCACCGACGCCGAGGCACCCAGGAACGCCACCACCCACACGATCGTGACCGGCTCCGTCCCGGTCGCCGAACTGCTCGACGGCACGGCCGGCAGTCCCACGACCGCGTCCGGCGCCTCGGCCCGTACCGCCTCCGCCCGCACCGACGTCGTGCAGGCGGCCGACTCCGCCGGCTCCCGGGTCATCGGTGCCATGGACACCGGCGCCTCGGCCGCCGGCGACTTCACGGCGACCCCGCTGCTGTCCGCGGGTTCCTGGTCGGCGGGCGCCTCCTCGGGCGCCTTCACCTACGCCTACCAGGTACCGGTCCCGGAGACCGCGGGCGGCCTCATGCCGCGGATCGCCCTCAGTTACTCCTCGCAGACCGTCGACGGACGCACCTCCGCCACCAACAACCAGGCTTCCTGGATCGGCGACGGCTGGGACTACAACCCGGGCTCCATCACCCGCACCTACGCCAACTGCCGCCAGGACTCCAAGAAGGCCGGGTCGAACAACGCCACCCATCGCACGGCGGACTTGTGCTGGGGTTCCGAGAACGCCACTCTCTCGCTCGGCGGCATGACCACCGAGTTGGTATGGGACAAGGACCAGGGCAAATGGTTCACCGCCAACGGTGACGGCTCCAAGATCGAGCGCATCGAGGACCCCGCCACCCAGAACCGCGCCAGGAACGGCGAGTACTGGGTCGTCACCACCCGCGACGGCACCCGCTACCACTTCGGGCTGAACAAGCTGCCGGGTCACACGCAGGGCAAGCCGGTCACCGACTCGGTGCTGACCGTCCCGGTGTACGGCAACCACCCGGGTGAGGACTGCTACAAGGCCGGTGACTGGGCCGGTTCCGGGTGCACGCAGGCGTGGCGCTGGAACCTCGACTACGTCGAGGACGTACACGGCAACGCCATGTCCCTGTGGTGGAAGAGCGACCAGAACTACTACGCCCGCAACTTCAACTTCAAGTCCCCCGTCGTCTACGACCGCGACGGGTACTTGACCCGCATCGACTACGGCCAGCGCAGGGACAACATCTTCTCCGCGCCCGCCCCGGCGCGCGTCACCTTCAAGGTCGAGGACCGCTGCTTCGCCGAGGGCTCGCTGACCTGCTCCGAGGAGAACTTCACCGACAAGGACCCCGGCAAGTACCGCATCTGGTACGACACTCCGGCCGACCTGCGGTGCGAGGCCGGAAAGAAGTGCTGGAACGCCGGACCCACGTTTTGGTCCCGCAAGCTCCTCACGGAGATTCAGACCTCCGCCCAGCGGCGCACCGACACCGACGCCCGCCAGGTGGTGGACCGGTACACGCTGAAGCAGAGCTTCCCCGTCCTGCGCACCGGCCCCAACACAGCCCTGTGGCTGGAGTCGATCCAGCGCACCGGGTACGCCCGCAACGGCTCCAGCGACGAGAGCGTCACCCTGAACGCGGTGCGGTTCGAGCCGAACATGGACGACATGCCCAACCGGGTCATGCGTCCCGACGACCCGCGTCCCGGCTTTTCCCGCCTGCGCGTCGCCCGCGTCATCAACGAGTACGGCGGCGAGACCGTCGTCACCTACAAGGCCCCCACGGGCGACTGCGCCACCGGCACCGGACTGCCCGGCAAGAAGGACACCGCCGCGCTGAAGTCCAACTCCCGCCTGTGCTACCCCCAGTTCTGGCACCCCGATCCCGAGGTCGAGGACATCGACTGGTTCCACAAGTATGTCGTGGAGTCCGTCGAAGAACTGCCCAACGTCGACGGCACCTTCTCGACCCGCACCGCGTACACGTACAAGAACGCGGGCTGGAAGCTCGCCGAGGCCGAGTTCACCAAGAAGTCCACCCGCACCTGGTCACAGTTCGCGGGCTTCGAGCAGACCACCGTCATCACCGGCACGGACGAGCCGGCCGTCGGCAGCAAGCGCTCCAAGGCCGTCACCCGCTACTTCCGGGGCATGGGCGACGACGTGCCGGTGAAGGACATCACCGGCACGGAGATCGCCAAGGACCGTGAGCCGTTCGCCGGCCGTATCGCCGAGGAACTTACCTACTCCAGCGCCGCGGACGCCGACACCGAGTGGCTGTCCCGCAGCGTCACCGTGCCCGCCGCCACCGAGCTGGGCCGACGCGACCGCGGTGACGGGCTGAGCCCGCTGATCGCGTGGCGGGTCACCGAGCCCGAGGAGATCGCGTACACCAAGTCCTCCGGCACCGGCGACGACACCCGCACACAGCGCGTCGTCCGGACGAGGACCACGTTCGAGGCGACCCATGGTCTGCCCACCCTCGTGGAGTCGCTCGGCGACACCGGCCGGTCCGGAGACGAGTCCTGCACCAAGCTGGAGTACCTGCACCACACCGGCAAGAACCTCATCGGCCTGACCAAGCAGGCCCTGGTCTCGCCCACGACCTGCGCGGACGCCGACTTCGGCGACCTGTCCACGCTGAGCGGCGGTACCCGCACCGCGTATGACCAAGGGTCCTACGGTGCAGCGCTCACCGACTCGACCCGCGGACTGGCCACCAGGACCTGGTCGCTCAACGGCGACGGCACCGGCTTCCAGGTCGACGGCGGTTCGAAGTTCGACGCGATCGGCCGCGTGGTGGAGCAGAGCGACGCCGACGGCAACTCGGGCACCATCGAGTACTTCCCGGCCACCGGCCAGGTGTTCCGGGTCACGGAGACCAATGCCAAGGGTCACAAGCAGACACAGGAACTGGAGCCCGGCCGTGCGACGGCTCTGAAGACGACGGACGCCAACGGCCATGTCAGCCAGGCTGAGTACGACCCGTTGGGCCGGCTCGTCAAGGCGTGGGGCCCCGGTCGCACGCCGTCCCCCTCCACCGTCCCGGACTTCCGGGCCGTCTACACGATCCCGAAGTACGACCCCGACGACACCGACCGCAAACCCCCGTACGTCACCACCTACACGCGCTCCAAGGACGACCACGTCGAGACGTCCGTGGTCCTCTACGACGGCCTCGGTCGTGAGCGGCAGACACAGGAGGAGGCCGACGGCGGCGGACACCTGATCACCGACACGCTCTACAACAGCTCGGGCGAGGTCTGGCAGACCAACAACGCCTACCTCACCCACGAGGCCAAGACCGGCGAACTGTTCACCCCGCTCGCCGACACGACGGTCCCGAACATCACCCGGTACAGCTACGACGGCCTCGGCCGCGTGGTGCAGGAGATGCCGTACCTGAAGGTCGAGGACCCGGAGACCGGCGAGTCCAGCTCCGAGCCGGTCCCCGCACGCGCCGTCCGCTACGAGTACGGCACCGACTGGTCGAAGGTCATCCAGCCCTCCGGCGCCTCCTCCTACCGCGTCTACACCGACGCGCTCGGCCGCACCTCCCGGGTCGACACCTTCAACACCGAGGCGCCCGGCGGCTTCACGTCGATGCGCTACACCTACGACGGACACGGTCAGCTGGTGAAGGCGGTCAACTCCGCCGACACCGCCCACCCGTGGACGTGGACGTACGACCACCGCGGCCGGCAGGTGACCGCCAGCGACCCGGACGCGGGCACCACGCGGACCACCTACGACCACCGTGACCGGGTCCTGACCACCAGGAACGCCCGCGGCGTCACCCTGTGGAACGGCTACGACGTGCTGTCCCGGCCGGTCGAGCAGCGCCTCGACGGTCCCGAGGGCAAGCTGCTCGCCACCTTCGGCTACGACACGTCACCGGGCGGCACGGGCATGCCCGCCACCGCCACCCGCTACACGGACGGCGCCGCCTACACGCAGACCGTCGACGGCTACACGAAGGACTACCAGCCGACCTCGACCACGCTGGCCCTTCCGCAGTCCCTGGCCGACACCTGGGGCTTCAAGACCTCCTACAAGTACGCCTACGCCTACGACGACACCGGCGCCCTCGAGGAGGCCTCGCTCCCGGCGGTCGGCCGGTTCGACGCCGAGAAGCTCGTCGTCCGCTACAACAAGGACGGCAAGCCCCTGTCGGTCTCCGGCAAGGACTGGTACGGCGCCGACACGGTCTACGACGCCTACGGCCAGGTGCTGCGCTCCGCGCTGGGCGCGCACCCGTACCGGGTCTGGACGACGGCCTCGTTCGACGAGGGCAGCGGCGAGCTGAGGAGCCACTCCGTCCACCGTGAGCAGGCCGGTGACAAGACGCTCGTCGGCGGCCACCTCGTGTCCGAGCGGTCGTACACCTACGACCCGGCCGGCAACGTCACCTCCATCCGCGAGCACTCGGACGGCATCGCCGAGCGTCAGTGCTTCACCTACGACCCGCTGGGCCAGCTGAAGACGGCCTGGACCGCCAAGGAGCAGACCTCCTGCGCCGGTCCGAAGAACGGCGACGGCACACTGAACGTGGCGGCCGGCGAGGACAACTCCGGCTACTGGCAGGAGTACGAGTACGACCTGCTCGGCAACCGGACGAAGCTGACCGAGAAGGACCTCGGCGGCACCACCGCCAAGGACGCCGTCACCACCTACGCCTACGGCAAGGCCGACGGCACGCAGCCGCACACGCTGACCAAGGTGTCGAAGACCTACACCACGCCGGCAGGCGCTCAGGTCAAGGCCGAGGCCGAGCGGCTCTACGAGCTGACCGGCGAGACGAAGTCCGTCACCTCCGTCGAGAACGGCGACAAGCAGGAGCTGAGCTGGACCTACGACGGCAAGATCGACCGCATCAAGGGCCAGGGCACCGGCGGCAAGACCCCGTACGTGGGACTGGCCGACAAGTGCCTGGACCTGAAGAGCGGCCACGCCGTCGCGGGGCAGCCGATCCAGCTCTACAGCTGCAACACCTCCGTGGCGCAGAGCTGGCGGTTCGCCGTCGCTCCGGGAGCGGCGCAGACCGACCCCGACCGGGGCACGCTGACCGTCTACGACGACTGGTGCGTCCAGCCCGCCTCGAACACGGCCGGCGCGGCGGTCCAGCTGCAGAAGTGCAACGGCTCGTCGGCGCAGGAGCTGAAGCGGAACGCCTCCGCCCAGCTCATCCACGCCGCTTCCGGTCTGTGCCTGGCGGTCCAGGGCGCCAACTCCGCCAGCGCCACCCCGGTGGTCCTCGCCACCTGTGACGCGAGCAAGCCCGAGCAGCAGTGGTCGCCGCAGAACGACACCCGCTACGTCTACGGTCCCGACGGCGCGCAGCTGCTGACCATCAAGGGCAAGCAGGCCACGCTGCACCTGGGCGAGGCCGAGGTCACCGTCCAGCGTGGCGGGGTCCTGGTCAACACCCAGCGGACCTACTCCGCACCGGGTGGCGCGGTCATGCGGTACGCGTACGGCAACGGCTCGGACCAGTTGGTCGCTCTGGCCGGTGATCATCAGGGCAGTACGTATGCGGAGGTGGTGCTGGGCGGCAGCATGTCGGTGCGGGTCCGTAAGCAGGATCCGTTCGGCAACCAGCGGGGTGCGGGCGAGACCGGCGCCAACTTGCAGGCGCACACGGGTTTCCTGGGTGCCACCCGGGACGACTCCTCCGGTTATCAGCCGCTGGGGGCGCGTCTGTACGACCCGGTGGTGGGACGGTTCCTGTCGGCCGACCCGGTGCTGGACCTGAACGATCTGCTGCAGTCCAACGGGTACGCCTACGCGCACAACAACCCGGTGACGATGTCCGACCCGACGGGTCTGGCCATCAGTCTGACCGCTTCGGAGCGGGCGGCTGCCCTGGCGGGTGCGGGTCTGTCCGCGGCGCAGGTCGCGCAGGCGCAGGCCACCATGGGCAAGTCGCTGTCCTCGGTGATCCTGGGCGCGGCGTGGTCCACGCTGAAGGACTTCATCGGCATCAACGACGCGATGGCCTGCTTCGGCGGTGACATGTGGTCGTGCGCCGGGATGGTCCTGGGTGCGATCCCGTGGTTCAAGGCGGGCAAGATCCCCGGCGTCCTGAAGGCCATCGACCGCACGATCAACGCGATCCAGGCCTTCCGCAAGGCGAAGAAGGCGGCCGAGGCCGTCCTGAGGGCCGCGAAGGCGGCCGAGACGGCGGCGCTGAAGGCCAAGAAGGCCGCCATCGAGAAGGCGAAGAAGGAAGCCGCGCAACGCGCCAAGAAGAAGGCCGCGGAGCAGGCGAAACGAACCTCGGACAAGGCGGTCGCGCAGACCAAGAAGACCGGTAACCCCGTCCAGAAACAGGCCCAGGCCAAGGCTGCCCCCAAGGCGTCCTCGGTCAGCAAGGGCTCAGGAGGCGGCTCGAAGGGCGGCGGTTCCAAGCCGGGCGGCGACTCAGGCGGCTCCTCCCGCAGCAAGGGCGGCAGCAGCGGCAGCGGCGACTCCGGCAAGGCCGACGGCGGAGACGGCGGCTCCTGCCCCGTCGGCAACAGCTTCGTCCCCGGCACCAAGGTCCTGATGGCCGACGGCACGACGAAGCCGATCGAGGAGGTCAAGGCCGGCGACAAGGTAGTCGCCACCGATCCCGAAACCGGAGAGACCCGGATCGAGACGGTCACCGCCGAGATCAAGGGCGAAGGCCTCAAGCACCTGGTCAAGGTCGTCATCGACACCGACGGCGACAAGGGCGAGGAAACCGCCGAGGTCACCGCGACCGACGGCCACCCCTTCTGGGTCCCCGAACTCGGCGAATGGCTCGACGCCACCGACCTCCAGCCCGGCCAGTGGCTCCGAACGAGCGCCGGCACGCACGTCCAGATCACCGCGATCCAACGCTGGACGACACCGGGCACGACCGTCCACAACCTCACCGTTAGCGACACCCACACGTACTACGTGCAGGCAGGGACCACTCCGGTCCTCGTACACAACTGCGGCGGTACAGAAGCCGGTGCTCGGCAACTGATGGAGCGCGCCACCCAGTTGCAGTCGGAAGCCGGCTGGAGCGGCACTACGGCAGTGGTGCGCGTGAGAAACGTCGCCGACCCCAGTCGTGTGGAAACTTGGGTGGCCAGCAACAAGACCTACATGCCGACAGGCTGGAAGAAGAACAACTCGTTGCGGCCTGGCGAGATCTTCGTCCAGCTCGAGGGTCATGCGGAGCAGTCGATCATCGAGGCTCTCGATGGCAAGTGGGACATCATCGAGGGAGGCACGTCGACAGGCGTGTGCTGGTCCAGATGTACACCTCTGCTCACCGGACAAGGGGTTACCATAGGCGGCCCTGAGTTCCGGAGTAGCAAGAGCAACTCGCCGCGGAGGATGTTTTGGAAGCCGTAGAGGTCTCGCACGAGACTCTGACTCGCCTGTTGGCGGATACCACCACGGAAACTGCACTTGTCTCAGGTGCCATGTGCCTCTATCGGGTACTTCCCATCCTTCGCTGGGATGTCTCAAGCGAGCCGTCTGAGACAGTCGCCGGTCTGGGGGAATGGGATCCGGAGAACCTGCCCGGAAGGTTGCGCGGGCTCCTTGAAGGGCTCCGTGACAACCTTGACGATGAACGCTTCGCGGATAATCCTGAGAAAATCGGTGAGCTCCACTCAATGGCGTCCGAAATGGTGCTTCGTTTCCTTGAGGGAAACGGTGAGGAGGAAGCCGCTGAGTGGTCGGACTGGTGCTCCACCCTGAGTTTGGATATCCACCAGCAGCTTGATGAACTCCTTGACGAGAGCAATGAGCGGAGCGCGGCTGTTTTCATCCCTGCCGGGACTGCTCCTGAACTGACCCATCTGGAGAGTTTGGAGCTGTCAGATCAAATCAGGACGTTGCTGGGTCTCGCCAGCTTTGATCCTGTCGCGCAAGGGAATGTCCTTGCAATCGCCGAAAGCGGAAATCGGCGGACGAGAGAGGCTATAGCGCGTCTGACCTCATCCATGTGAGTTCGTGCTCTTCCAGAGGCGGAAGCGCTGTGTACCGGTTGTTCCGCGGGCGTCCCGTCGGGCTGGTGTGTGCATGGATGCGCCGGAGGCAGCGCACGGCAAGGTGGGATTCAGGTCTCGCCACCTGCGGCGACACCGCGGTGGCGTGACCGGGCCCGGATCAGCCCGCCGTGAACGTCTCGCGCATCGGTTTCGTCCAGCGCCGGAACAGAGGGGGACAAGGTGATTCCGCAGGTCGGCGATGAAGTGGTTGTCTCCTGCGAGCCCGCGTGCGCCGAGGTCGTCCGTGTCGATGCGCGGTACATCACCGTGAAGTGGCCGTGGGGAGTGATCGACGACTCCTCGAGTTTCCGGTGGGACGGGACGAACGCCCTGCCGTACGGCGACGCGCACCCGGAATGGGTTCCCTACCGGATCGAGCCCGCGGCATCGGAACTTCGAGTGGGCGACATGTGCACGGTGTCCATTCCGCCGACGCGTCTTCATGTCGGGCATTACGAGGAGTACAACCCTCCGCGCAATCTCGGATGGTCCCCCGCGCCCACGGCGGGAATCCACGTGCTGCCACCGGAGAAGGCCGACGACGAGGAGGCGGGGTGCATGCTGTATCTCGGTGGTGCCGAACCCGTTCGCCTGGAGCCTGTCGAGGACTGACCTTCACGCCCCCTCCTTCAGCACCCTCCTGATCAGCGCCCGCTGTTCCTCCGTCAGCCGGGGGTCCGCGCAGTGCACTGTCCTGCCGTCCACCGTGATCGTGTAGCTGAACCCGTCCGGGACCCCGGCCGGCGGAGCGGACCGTCCGGCCGCCAGGGCCCGTTCCGCCAGCGCGTGCCACTCGTGGGCGTCGGCCCGCCCCGACGTGTCCACCTCGGCCTGCCGCTCGATCCCCGCGAAGCCGCCCGTGCGCCGCACCTGAATACGCATGGTCCGTGTCTAGTACGGAACTACAGCGTCCGCACCCCCACCCGCTCCCACGCCTTGGTCACCGCCACCAGCTCCGCGCCCTCCCCGTACCGGGCGCGCGCCGCCTTCACGGTGAGCTTCGCGAAGTCGGTGAACTGCGCGTCCGCGTCCAGCTCACCGCCCGTCAGCACGTCGTACCAGATCTGCCCGGCGCGCTCCCAGGCGTGCCCGCCGAGGGTGGTCGCCGCCAGGTAGAACGCGTGGTTGGGGATGCCGGAGTTGATGTGCACGCCGCCGTTGTCCCGGCCGGTGCGGACGTAGTCGTCCATCGTCGCCGGCTGCGGGTCCTTGCCGAGCACGTCGTCGTCGTACGCGGTGCCGGGCTCCTTCATCGAGCGCAGGGCCACGCCCGTGACGCGCGGGGCGAGCAGGCCCGCGCCGATCAGCCAGTCGGCTTCCTCGGCGGTCTGGCCCAGCGTGTACTGCTTGATGAGCGCGCCGAAGACGTCCGACACCGACTCGTTGAGCGCGCCGGACTGGCCGAAGTAGTCGAGGTTCGCGGTGTACTGCGTGACGCCGTGGGCGAGTTCGTGGCCGATGACGTCGACCGCGACGGTGAAGTCGAGGAAGATCTCCCCGTCCCCGTCGCCGAACACCATCTGCTCGCCGTTCCAGAACGCGTTGTTGTAGTCGCGGTCGTAGTGGACGGTGGCGTCCAGCGGCAGTCCGTTCCCGTCGATGGAGTCCCGGCCGAACTCCTTGAGGAACAGGTCGAACGTGGCTCCGAGTCCGGCGTAGGCGCGGTTGACGGTGGCGTCCTGGCCCGGTTCGTCGCCCTCGCCGCGCGCCTTCACGCCGGGCAGGTCGGTGCCGTGCCCGGCGTCGTACACGGTGCGCTGCGGGGTGCCGGGCTCGGCCGCCGCGGCGCGCGTGGCGACGGCGGGCGCGCCGACCACCGTGGTCATACGGCGCTGGGTGCGCTCGTAGGCGTCGCGGCGCAGGGTGCGGCGCGCGGGGCCGTGGACCACAGGGTCCTCGGCCTGGGAGAGCCGGTCGAGGACGTGCGGCGGGACGATGGTGCAGAAGACGGGCTCGTGGCCCCCGTTCGTCGTCATGCCGGAACCATCGCACCGAGTGACCTCCCTGTCACTACCCGTGACCATGACGGATGAAATCCCTCGCGATTACCGCCCGGCGCCCGCTGCGAAAGTGGTATACGGCACTCTTTGTCCTCTTCGTCCCGGCGATCCCGCATACTGATACGGAACCCCGCACGGTGGGCGACTCGGTTAAGCTGCGGAGCATCATGTACTTCGGGCTGCTTCTCCTTAGCTGCCGCGGTGAGGGTCTGCGTTAGAGGCCGACCCCCTCCCCGCGGAGTTTGGCGCTGCGCCGTCGGCCGTCCCCAGGACATTCCGCGGACCATCGAGGAGCCCCCGCATCATGGCGAACCGCCAGCAGCCCAGCACCATGCCGATCCACAAGTACGGCCGGTACGAGCAGGTCGGCATCCCCGACCGCACCTGGCCCGAGAAGCGGATCACCACCGCGCCCCGCTGGCTCTCCACCGACCTGCGTGACGGCAACCAGGCCCTGATCGACCCCATGTCGCCCGCCCGCAAGCGCGCCATGTTCGACCTGCTGGTACGCATGGGCTACAAGGAGATCGAGGTCGGCTTCCCCGCCTCCGGCCAGACCGACTACGACTTCGTTCGCTCCATCATCGAGGACCCCGACGCCATCCCGGACGACGTCACCATCTCCGTGCTGACCCAGGCCCGCGAGGACCTGATCGAGCGCACGGTGGAGTCCCTGCAGGGCGCCAGGCGCGCCACCGTCCACCTGTACAACGCCACCGCGCCGGTCTTCCGCCGCGTGGTCTTCCGCGGTTCCAAGGACGACATCAAGCAGATCGCCGTCGACGGCACCCGTCTGGTGATGGAGTACGCGGAGAAGCTGCTGGGCCCCGAGACCGAGTTCGGCTACCAGTACAGCCCGGAGATCTTCACCGACACCGAGCTGGACTTCGCGCTGGAGGTCTGCGAGGCGGTTATGGACGTCTACCAGCCCGGTCCGGGCCGCGAGATCATCCTCAACCTGCCCGCCACCGTGGAGCGTTCGACGCCGTCCACGCACGCCGACCGCTTCGAGTGGATGCACCGCAACCTCTCCCGGCGCGAGTACGTCTGCCTGTCCGTCCACCCGCACAACGACCGCGGCACCGCCGTCGCCGCCGCCGAGCTGGCGCTGATGGCCGGCGCCGACCGCGTCGAGGGCTGCCTGTTCGGCCAGGGCGAGCGCACCGGCAACGTCGACCTGGTCACCCTGGGCATGAACATGTTCTCGCAGGGCGTCGACCCGCAGATCGACTTCTCCGACATCGACGAGATCCGTCGTACGTGGGAGTACTGCAACCAGATGGAGGTCCACCCGCGCCACCCGTACGTGGGCGACCTGGTCTACACGTCCTTCTCCGGCTCCCACCAGGACGCCATCAAGAAGGGCTTCGACGCGATGGAGGCCGACGCGAAGGCCAAGGGCGTCACCGTCGACGACATCGAGTGGGCGGTCCCGTACCTGCCCATCGACCCCAAGGACGTCGGCCGCTCCTACGAGGCGGTCATCCGGGTCAACTCGCAGTCCGGCAAGGGCGGTGTGGCGTACGTCCTGAAGAACGACCACAAGCTGGAGCTGCCGCGCCGGATGCAGATCGAGTTCTCGAAGATCATCCAGGCCAAGACGGACGCCGAGGGCGGCGAGATCACCCCGGCCGACATCTGGTCGGTCTTCCAGGACGAGTACCTGCCCAACCCGGACAACCCGTGGGGCCGCATCCAGGTCGCCGGCGGCCAGAGCACCACCGACCACGACGGCGTGGACACCCTCACCGTCCAGGCCACGGTCGACGGCCAGGACACCACCCTGGTCGGCACCGGCAACGGCCCGATCTCGGCCTTCTTCGACGCCCTGCAGAGCATCGGCATCGACGTACGCCTGCTCGACTACCAGGAGCACACCATGAGCGAGGGCGCCTCCGCGCAGGCCGCCTCGTACATCGAGTGCGCCATCGGCGACAAGGTGCTGTGGGGCATCGGGATCGACGCGAACACGACCCGCGCCTCGCTGAAGGCGGTCGTCTCCGCCGTCAACCGCGCGGCCCGCTGATCAGCCGGTAGGAGTCGATCCGGGGTCCCGTCCGCCGTCCCGGCGGGCGGGACCCCGGCGTCGGTTACCGGCCAATAGCTGTGATGGTCACGGAAAGGTCTCGTCCTGGGTGCTGACTCCGACTCCCGGATGTGGCTAACATCACGCAAGCGCGGCGACGGAGCTGTGTGGCGTTGATGGAGGTGCGACGTGCTGCCAGAACGGGGACCCGACGGCCGTACTGCCGCCCGGAGTGCGCGCCGCCTGTGCGGCACCCGCACCGCCTGGACCGCCGTCGGCGACGGGGAGTTCTTCTGCCCCAGCTGCGGCGGGGACCGCAACTACCAGCGGCTCACCGGCCGCCGCCGGTTCACCGTGCTGGGCGTGCCCGTGCTGCCGCGCGGGGTGTGCGCGCCGACCGTGGAGTGCGCGGCCTGCCGCGGCCACTTCGGCACCGACGTGCTGGACCATCCCACCACCACCCGCTTCTCCGCGATGCTGCGGGACGCCGTCCACACCGTCGCCCTCGCCGTGCTCGCCGCGGGCGGCACCTGCTCCCGCGCCGCCCTGGAGACCGCCACCGCCGGGGTGCGCGCGGCCGGCTTCGAGGACTGCACGGAGGAGCAGCTCGCCGCGCTGGTCGAGGCGCTGGAGGAGGACACCGGCCGGTTCACCGGCGAGCCCTGCGTGGCGGGGCTGTCCATCGAACTGCACGAGGCGCTGGACCCGCTGGCCCCGCACCTGGCCGCACCCGGCCGTGAGTCGATCCTGCTCCAGGGCGCGCGGATCGCCCTGGCCGACGGCCCGTACACCCCCGCGGAACGGGACGCCCTCGCCACGGTGGGCGCGGCCCTCACCATCTGCACCGACGACGTCGGCCGCCTGCTGGCGGCGGCGCGGACGCCGTCCTGAGCGAACCGTCTTCGGCCGACGCCGTCCTGACCGGGCCGTCTCCGGCCGACGCCGTCCGGGCCCTGTCCGGTCCGGCGGATGCCGCCCCGGCCGATTCGTCTCCGACGGGAGGCGTTCCGGTCGGTCTTGGGGGGGCGCCGTTCGGGCCGGTGCGTCTGCGGCGGGCGCCGTCCCGGCCCGGTTCGTGTCGGCCGAGGTCGTCGCGCCGCTGCCCATGTCCGGGTGACGGGTTCTGACCCGGTCCGGGTCCAGCCGGTGGCTGCCCCGGTCCCGTCCGAGTCCGTCGGGTGCCGTCCCGGCCCGGCCCGAGCCGGTCGGGGGCCGTCCCCGGGTCACCCGGACGGCGGCACCGTCCTGACCGCAGCGTGCTAGCACAGCTCCAGTCGCATGACCCGCCGGTGTTCGCCCGGGCCGAAGTAGTCCCGGCGCAGGCCGCCGTCCGGTTCCTCCGGGGTGAAGCCGAGGGAGTGGTAGAGCAGGATCGCCGCCCGGTTGGCGGGTTCGACCGTCAGCCGCACCGTCTCGACGCCGTCCCGGCGGAGCCGCTGAAGGATCTCCGTCATCAGCTCCCGGCCCAGCCCGTGCCGGCGGTCCCCCTCGGTCACGCACAGGCCGAGGATCCAGCTGTCCCGGCTGAACGCCGTGGTCGCGGCCAGGACGTAGCCGCGCAGACCGCCCGCGCCGTCGTCCAGCACCAGGAAGTGCTCGGCGTACACGTCGTACAGCTGGCGGAGCAGGAACGCGGGATAGGCGACCTCCTGGAACACCTCCTCGTCGAGCCGGCGCAGCTCGGGCAGATCGGACTCGAGGGCCCCCCGCAGGACCAGGCGTCCGGGCCCCGGGAACCCCTCGGGTCCCGCGAGTCGCCCGTGCCGGTCCAGGGTGCGCTCCAGCGGTTCGGCGGTCATGCCACCCCCCAGTCGGGACATGCGGATGCGTCAACGCCAAGACACCGGCGTTCACCCGGAAGGGATTGCTGCTTCCGGTGGCGGCCGGTGGCGTCTCTGGTTAGAGTGAGCCGTCAACTCACCGCGTGCAAGGGCGAGTTCAGGGGTGCACGGACAACCGGCGTGCGCCTTCCGTGCGCCCGTCGACAGGGAACGGCGTGTTCCTGGCTGTCTCCGCGTGCCACTTCGGCCTACCGTGCGAGAACCGGAGATGCTGCTTCACCTGCCGACGTTCAGCGGAACGGCGCAGACAGGGCACACGGTCTTGTCCGACACTGAATGGAACGCGGCAGGGTGATCATGGACCGTAATGCCGACGCCCCGTGGTCGAAGTTCGATCCCGAGGCCTACGTCGACGCCAACTACCGCAGCCCTCTCGAGGTCGATCTGCTGATCGTGCGGCTGATGCGCGACTACTTCGGCAAGTGCTTCGAGGACGGCGTCCCGCGCACGGGCCGCGGCGTCGACGTCGGTGCCGGAGCCAATCTCTACCCGGCGCTGTCCATGCTGCCCTGGTGCGAGAAGGTCCTGCTCCTGGAGTACGCGCAGCCCAACGTGGAGTACCTGGAGAAGCAGGCGTCCCCCGCCGGGTTCGACACCGTCTGGGACCCCTTCTGGGACCAGCTGGGCGAGCACCCCGCCTACGCGGCCGTCGAGCCCCGCGGCCGGTTCGGCGAGATCGTCCGGGTCGAGCGCGCCAACCTCCTCGACCTCGACGGCCAGCGCCGCTGGGACATCGGCACCATGTTCTTCGTCGCCGACTCCATGTCCGAGTGCCCCGACGAGTTCCGCCGCGGCGTCACCTGCTTCATGGGCGCGCTGACCGAGGGCGCGCCGTTCGCCACCGCCTTCATGAAGGAATCCGTCGGCTACCAGGTGGGCGACCATCGCTATCCGGCCTACCGGGTCAACGAGGAGCGGGTCCGCGAAAGCCTGTGCGACTGGGCCGACGACCTGGAGATCCACGATCTGCACCACATGGTGCGCGAGGGGCACGAGGGCATCATTCTCGCCCTGGGACGGCGGAATTCGGCGATTGCGGACACGTAGGAACGGGGACCATGTCTGCACACGGTCTGTATGAGGGGTAGGGGGATGCAGATCAAGCCTCGCCAGCATCTGCTGGACATCTGGCGGGCCGCGGCCCGCCACTCGTTCGACGACGGCAAGCTCGTGTGGGGGGACACCGACGGGCTCAGCAGTGTCGCGGACGCCGAGCGGCTGCTCTGCCTGCTGTACCCGGCCACCGAGATCCCCGCGTTCCGCCTGGACCAGCCCGACACCACCGAACGGGACGTGCTCCAGGCGCTGGAGCGCGTCGGCAGCCGGCTGGAGATCCCGCCCAACCTGATCACCGCGCTGACCCAGTTCATGCGCACCCACACCGGCCCCGACGACGCCCCGACCTTCTCCGGCGGACCGTACTTCAAGACCGTCGACGACCAAGGCGAACTGACCCACGAGCAGGGCAAGTTAGGCGTCGTCGACTCCTACTCGATGTCCGTCACGCTCTGCCTGGCGACCCTCGGCTTCCTCAAGGTCTACGAGAACAGCACCACCCGCCCCGAAGTGCGCCGGGCGCTCGCCGAACTCCGCGAGGCCACCAATCTGCGGCTCACCGCGGCCATGGTCAGCCTGCTGCGCTCCTTCGCGGTCAACGTCTTCGACGCCGAGTCCGAGCAGGGCCGCCGTCTCATCCAGGTCATCGGCCAGAACCGGCACTCCGACCGGGCCGTCCTCCAGCAGTTCGCACGCCGCTTCCGGCCCCTGCGCGCCACCATCATCGAAAGCCTCAGCCGCGGCATCGAGGTCGACGAGTCCATCCGCGACGAGAGCCAGCTCTTCGAGTGCGGCTGGGCCTGGGGCGTCGTCAAGGACGCCCCCAAGGTCACCGACCTCGACGCCCCGGTGCCCGGCCAGCCCGACGGCATCGCCGACCGGCTGCCCTACGTGTACTTCACCGTCGTCGCCCTCGACGGCATCCAGGACCTCTTCTCCGAGCGCACCCTCACCCTGGGACTGCTCGACGCCGACCAGCAGAAACTCGCCGAGGCGCTGCGGCTGCGCTGGGAGCTGAGCCAGCAGTACTGGTCGGCCGTCGCCCGCTTCGGCACCGAGCGCTGGCCCCTGGAGGACCTGCCCTGGCAGACCACCGGACTGCGGCTCGAGTCCGAGTACTTCTCCCTCACCGTCGCGGCCATCCTCGTCCACGACCTGGTGCGCCGCAGGGCCACCGACGACGACCTCACGCGCACCGTCTCCATCATGGAGCGGCTCGCCGACCGCGGCCGCGTCACCAGCCGCATGACGAGGAGCGACCCGGTCGTCCGGCTGCACGACCCGGGCGTGCTGATGCCGCTCGCCGGGTCCGAGCGCTCCGGCTCGCGGCTCCAGTGGCGGATGACCGACTTCTCCGCCCAGCTGCTCAAGCGGACCGTGCAGCTCGCCGAGCTGTCCCGGAACATCGAGGCGCAGGACCGGCTGCTGCGCCTCGCCGAGCAGACCTTCGAGCACCTGTGGAACCGCAGGATCGAGGACGGCCACGGCGCCGGCCTCTGGGACGACGTGCGCGCCGTCTTCCCGGACGCCGAGGCCGCCAACCGCCGCCTGTCCTGGAGCGTCACCGAACGCGTCACCGAGTGCCTGGTCGCCGCCCGCAACCTCTACGAGCAGGAGCCCATCCGCAGCCCCGACCTGGCCGACCTGGCCCGGGACCTGCTCAGCGAGGCCACGCACCTGTTCGGCAGGGAGCAGCTGGAGGCGTCCACCGGCGACGACGGCAGCCGCGCCCGGGCGATGCGGAGCATGGAGAACCGGCTGGACCACGCCCGCGGTCTGGTCGACGAGCGGCCCGCCACCGCCTTCGCGCTCGCCCTGCCCGTCCTGCGGGAACTCGACACCCTGGCCCAGGCCCGGGACGCCGCCGCGCAGGAGGGCTGAGCCGTGCTCGTCTTCGCGGCCTCCGACAAGGGAGGCACGGGCCGCTCGGTCACCAGCGCCAACCTGGCCTACCAGCGCGCCCTCGTCGGCGACCACGTCGCCTACGTCGACTTCGACTTCGGCTCGCCCACCGCCGCCGCCGTCTTCGACGTGCCCAGCGCCCTGCGCGGCACCGAGGAGAGCGGCCTGCACTCCTACCTGGAGGGCGAGGTCACCGAACCCGCCAGCATCGACATCTGGCGGCACACCGAGCACCCGGTGCTGCGCGCCCGGCAGAACCAGTCCGGGCGGCTCGTCCTCTACCCCGGCGACGCGGGCGGCGGCGAGTTCGCCACCGGCGAGGAGGCGCTGGAGCGCTGCATCGACCTGCTGCTGCGCCTCAACAGCGAGTTCGACCTGGTCATGGTCGACCTCAGCGCCGGCCGCAGCTACGCCGTCGACCTCGTCCTCGCGGCCACCGCGCACCCCCAGCTGCGCCATGTCGCCTACCGCTGGCTGGTGTTCCACCGCTGGACCCGGCAGCACGTCATCGCCGCCGCGGGCCTGGTACACAAGGAGAACGGCATCCTCCGCAGCGGCGTCGACCGCGGGCACGACGAGGCAACCCTCCAGGGCAGCATCCGCTTCGTGCGGGCCGCCGTGCCCGACCCGGAGTCGGCCATGTGGGCCCAGGGCTCACCCGCCCAGGCCGCCTGGATGCAGTCCTGCAACCGGGCGCTCCGCCGGCTCGCCTCCGACCAGCACATCGGCGACAGCGTGGTGCTCGGCACCGTGCCGCTGGAGCCGATCCTGCAGTGGCGGGAGCAGCTGATCACCGAGGAGGACGTCCTCGCCACCCAGATCGCCAACAAGGAGACGCTGGAGGCGCTCGAGGAGATCGCCCGGCGGCTCACCGACGACGCGTACTGGGGGCTCCCATGACCGAAGCGGTGTTCCGGGAGACCACCGCCGAACCCCGCACCCAGGCGGTGCCCCTGTCCCACCTCTCCCTGGAGCTGGGACACCTGTACATGGAGGACTTCGAGGCGGGTCCGGAGCATCTGCGCCGGCACTTCGCGCGGGTCCGCCCCTGGGCGGAGGCCGCCCGCGCCTTCGCCGCCGGCCGGGCAGGCGGGCGGCGCCCCAGGATCAGCACCTGCTTCCTGGTCGACGACTACTTCACCCGGTTCGCGAGCCCCGCCGAGGTCGTCCCCATGCTGCTGGCGGAGGCCGAGCGCGCCGGGCTCACCGTCGACTACCTGGCTCGCGAGTCCGCCTGCGCCGTCAGCGGGAAGATCCCCGTCGCGGAGGCGGTGGCCGCGCGGATCGTCGAGGAACCGTCGCCCGGCAGCAGCGGCCACCGGCCGCCCGCCGCGCACACCGGCTGGCTCGCCAACGGCGTGCGCAGCCCCACCGTCCGCGCCCCGCAGGCGATGCGGAAGGCCGCCGCCTGGGAGCCGCCCCGCGAGACCGCCGCCCGCCGCCACTCCGTGTTCCTCGACGTCGAACTGTGGAACGAGACGCCCGACGGCGAGCGCCTGTGGTCCTGCCCGTTCCTGGCCGCCGTGTGGCAGCTCGCCCGCCTCGGGCTGCTGCGCCACCAGGGCGAGCCCGTGTTCGACCCGCAGCCGCACACCGGCGCGTTCCCCGACGACTGGGACGACCTGCCGCCGCTGGTCCGGCTCAACCCGCGGGCGGACCCGTTCGCCGCCTACCGCACCTGCTCGGTGCTGCCCGGCCGCTTCCTGCCCGTCGAGCACGCCGTGCGGGTCGTCCTCGACCAGACCGACGTGGACCGGGACGCCCTGCGCCAGGCCGCCGAGCGCTCCGCGGGTGAGGGCGTGCCCGTCCCCGGCCCGGTCGCCGACCGCGTCTCCTACGTCTTCTGCGAGGAGACCTGAGATGCCGGCCGCGACCAGGGCAGCCCCCGGCGCAGCGCCCGGCACCGGAGCGCCGCGCACGGTGCTGGCCTGCGGCGAGGTCCGCACCTGCCTGCTCCCCGCCGGGCAGGCCCTCGACAGCCGCGCCGCCGCCCAGCTGCTGCGGCTGCGCGCCGACGAGCGCGTCCTGGTCTCCGAGCGCCCCAACCTCCACGGCCGCTCCCCGGACACCCTCACCGGCGTCGACTGCCCGCTGCCCAGCGCCAACGGCGCCCGGGTCCGCGCCGTCGGCACGGTCGCCGCGCGGGCGGCGCTCACCGAGGGGCGGGTGCTGCAGACCTCCGCGTACTTCACGCTTCCCGCCTCCGGGCCCGACCACCGCCGCCCCTGGGGCGACTACCTGATGCGGCCCGGAGTGGTCGAACCGCTGGGGAAGCTGCCCTGCGACGCGGTCGCCGCCGGACTGCTCGACGGCGGGCGCCACGGCGACCTCGACGTGGGGCTGATCGCGGGAGGACTGCTCACCCGGCTGCTGCGGCACCCGCTGCTCGACCAGCGTCCGCCGCTGAGATCCCGCCAGACCCGGCTGCGCTGGGTGGCGCTGACCGCGCCGCCGGGCGAGGCGCCGGCCCTGGAGCGGTTCACCCTCGCCGAGGACGAGCTGCGCACCGTACGGCTGCGCGTCCCGGAGGACGTCCCCGCCGCCGACCTGGCCGGGCTCTGCGACGACCTGGCCCTGCACGACTGGCTGCTGACCACCCTGGTCCGCGTCCTCGACGGCATCCGCCTCGGCCCGGCCGCGCCCGGACCCTGGCCCCGTCCGGCACCAGGCGGTGAACTTCCGCCGGTGGTCCGGGCGTTGCGGCCGGCCGTCGACCATCTGCTGCACCTGTGGATGCCGCGGGCCCGTGTGTCCGCCGAGCTGGCCCCGCTGTGGGAGGCGCTGGAGGAGCGGCCCGGGTTCACCCGGCAGTGGCTCGCCCTCGTGCAGCGCGTCCGCGACCAGCTCACCCTGCACGCGATCCCGCCCGTGCACCGGGAGGTGGAGCCCGCGCCCTGACGCGTCCCGACCCCTGCCCGCGAGACGCCCACCAGCCGTGAGCGGCCTCGTCCGGACCCCCACGCACATTCCGCATCCCGAACCGACGTGTTTCCCAACGGGGGGAGAAGCGAGATGAGCACGGCACAGACACCGCAGCCCGACGACACGGCCGGCCCGCCGGGCGTGGTGGGCACACCCGAACACCCCGAGCGGACGGCGACACAGCCCGACGCCCCGGACGCCACCCGGTCCGCCGGTCCTGCCGAGCGTCCCGACCCCGTCCCGTGGCGGCGCAGGCTGCTGGTGGGCCTGGTCGCCGGACTGCTCGCCTGGGGCCTCGCCGCGCTGCTCAGCCCGGAGGACGGCGCGGCACGGCAGCTCGGCGCCGCCGCCCTGGTCGCCGTCGCCGCCGTCGCCGTCCAGCACCTCGTGCTGGTCCCGGACCGGGCCGCCGAGGAACGGGCCCGGCGCGCGGAGAGCCTGCTGGCGGAGACGGCCGACACCGTACGCGGCGGCTTACGGCGCTACGACGAACTCCGGCACGGGCTGACCCGGCACACCGAGGACATGAAGCAGCTCGTCGAGACGCGCCTGGTGCCCCCGCCCCGGCCGGCGGAGCCCGAACCTCCGACGCCGTCCCTGGTGCGGATCGGGTCCGTGTCCGACCTGGCCGCCAACTTCGCCGAGGTCCTCTCGCCCGGCCTGCCGATCCTCTCCACCTTCGTCCGGCTGGAGATGCAGCGGGTGATCGGGCACCTGAGCGACCTCACGACGCTCACCGCGGAGTGCCCGGGCGAGAACCACGACTGGATGCTCACCCTCACCCGGGCCGCGGAGAAGTCGATCTGCGCCACCAGCACCTCCGTCGACCGGACGTTCTGGAACAGCGAGCCCGCCAGCCGCTATCTGCACGCCCAGGCCGAGGCCATCGAGCAGGGCGTCCCGGTGCGCCGGCTGTTCCTGCTGGAGAGCGCGCGCGAACTGGACGACCGGCTGCTGCGGCTGTGCGAGGAGCAGGAGGTGCTGCACATCGAGGTGCGCGTCGCCGTCCTGCCCGAGCTGCCGCCGCATCTGCTGCGCGGCACCACCAACGACTTCATCGTGTACGACGAGGCCGTGTCCTTCGAGATCGACCAGGACCTGCGCGACGTCAACATCCGGACGCGGTTGATCGCCCGTCAGGACCATGTGCACGACCGGATGAAGCGCTTCCGTGAGCTGTGGGAGGCCGGCATGAGCCTGCGGGAGCTGGAGGTCCGGGTCGACGACGAGGAGGACGGCACCTGGATGGTCGACCGGGGCTGACCTCCCGCGGGACCCGGCCGTTACTCCCGGGGGAGTAACGGCCGGCCTCCGGCCGCCCGCCGCAGTACCCGCCGTTTCGGTCCCACGCCGGACGTCCCGGCTCCCCGCCGCCGGAAGGCTGGACACGTATCCAGACGACCGGACCGGAGGGGAGCCAGCTCATGAGGGCTGTCGGAACAGGCACAGGGGGGCGGCGGGCCGTGCCCTGGGCGGTGGCGGGGCTGTGGGTGGTGGCGCTGGTGCTGCTCCTGCCGCTCGCGGGCAAGTTCGCCGACGTGCAGCAGAACCGGGCGGTCGACTACCTGCCCGACGGCGCCGACTCGACGCAGGTGGCGCGCGTCCAGGACGAGCTGCCCGGCGGCGAGTCCACCGACCTGGTGGTGGTCTACCACCGCGACGGCGGGCTGACCGCCGCCGACCGGGAGACGGCCGCCGCGCAGATCGCCGGCGTGGAGCGGGAGTTCGAGCTGTCGGACGCGCCGCGGGGCGTCGCCTCCGCGGACGGCAGCACGCTGATGTACCCGGTGTCCAGCACGGAGCCGGGTCAGGACGAGGAGGCGCAGCTCGCCTTCGTCGACGGGGTGCGGGAGACCGTCGGGGGGACGGGCGGACTGAGCGCCGAGGTCGGCGGCCCCGGGGCGGTCGGCGCCGACATGGACGAGGTGTTCGAGACCATCGACGGCACGCTGCTGACGGCCACGCTCGGCGTGGTCACCGTGCTGCTGGTGCTGATCTACCGCAGCCCGTTCCTGTGGCTGGTGCCGCTCGCCGTGGCGGGCGCCGCGACCGTCCTGGCGATGGCCGCCGCGTACGGCACGCACGAGCTGTTCGGCATCACGATCACCGGACAGAGCGGCGGCATCATGACCGTCCTCGTGCTCGGCGCCGGGACCGACTACGCGCTGCTGCTGGTCTCCCGCTACCGCGAGGAACTGCGCCGTCACGAGCGGCCGTACGACGCCATGCGGGCCGCCCTGCGCGGCTGCGGGCCCGCCGTGCTCGCCTCCTCCGGGACCGTCGCCGCGGGACTGCTGTGCCTGCTCGCCGCCGACCTCAACAGCAGCAGCGGCATGGGCCCCGTCGGCATGGTCGGGGTGCTCGCCGCGCTGGTCGCGATGACGACGCTGCTGCCCGCCGTCCTGGTGCTGCTCGGACGGCGCGTGTTCTGGCCGCTGATCCCGGCCTACGGCAGCGCCCCCAAGGCGCGGCGGTCGCTGTTCGCCGCCATGGGCACGTCCGCCACCCGGCGGCCCGCGGCCGTGCTGACCGGCGGCGCGGTACTCCTCGGCGCGCTCGCCCTGGGCACGCTCAACCTGGGCGGCGACCTCCGGCAGGAGGACGCCTTCACCGAACGGCCCGACTCCGTCAGCGCGATGCGCACCCTGGCGGAGGAGTACCCGGGGCGGGGCGCCCAGCCGATCACCGTGATCGCGCCCGCAGGGGACGCCGACGAGGTCGTCGAGCGGGTCCGGGGGACGGAGGGGGTCGCCGAGGCCGCCCCGGGACGGGCCGACGGCACCTGGGCCGAGATCACCGTGTTCGCCACCGCGCCGCCGGAGTCGGCGGGGGAGACCCGCACCATCGAGGCCCTGCGCGACACCCTCGACGGCACCGGCGCCCATGTCGGCGGGCCCAGCGCGGAGCATCTCGACCTGGCCCGCAGCGAGGCGCGGGACCGTGCGGTCATCGTGCCGCTGGTGCTGGCCGCCGTGTTCCTGATCCTGGTCGTCCTGCTGCGCAGCCTCGTCGCCCCGCTGCTGCTGCTCGGCGCGGTGGTCGCCGTCTGGGGCGCGGCGCTCGGCATCGGCGGGCTGGTCTTCGGGCCGCTGCTCGGCTTCGCCGGCACCGACCCCGGCATCGGGCTGCTGTCCTTCGTGTTCCTGGTGGCCCTCGGCGTCGACTACGGCATCTTCCTCATGCACCGCATGCGGGAGGAGTCCCTGAACGGCGCCGAACCCGAGGCGGCCGCCCTCACCGCGCTGCGCACCACGGGCGGCGTCATCGCCTCCGCGGGCGTCGTGCTCGCCGCGACGTTCGCGGTGCTCACCACCCTCCCCCTGGCCGCGATGGTCGAACTCGGCCTGGTCATCGCCGTCGGTGTCCTCCTCGACACCTTCCTGGTCCGCACCTACCTGGTCACCACGGCGAGCGTGCTGCTGGGCCGCCGGATGTGGTGGCCGGGCGCGCTGTCCCGCACGCCCGAGCCGGAGCACCGGGAGCGGCAGCCGGAGCCGGTGTGATCCGCCCGTACGACCGTGACAGGGCGCCCCTCCCTCCCGGAGGGGCGCCCTCCTCCCCGAGGATGGACCCCGTGCACCCGACGACAGCACACGCAGCCGAGCCCGCGCGGACCGCGCTCCCCCGCGACGGGGACCCCGGCACCCCGGACTCCGGAGCCACGGCCCCCCGGACTACTAACGCGCGCCCGGCGGACTCCCGGACCAGGGACGGCATCATCACCGCGCTCAGCCGTGACCCCCTGACCCGCCCGCACGCCGTGCGCAACGACGCGGTGCTCGCCGCGTGCGTCGCCGTCCTGGGCGTCTCGCTGGCGCTGCTGACCGGGGACGGCCGCCGGCCCGACGCGCTCGGCTGGGCCCTGCTGTTCGCGGCCCACGTGCCGCTGGCCTGGCGGCGGAAGCGGCCGCTGCCGGTGATGCTGGCGGTGCTGGCCCCGATCGTGCCGTACCACGCCCTGGACAACCACCACGCGGCGCCCGTGGCCGCGACCGTGGTGGTGCTCTACACGGTCGCCGCCACGGGCACCCTCCGCCGGACACTGCTGATCGGCACCGTCGTCATCGGGACGACCCTCACCGTGAACGCGCTCACCAACCCCGACGGCCTTGTCGAACTGCTCCGCATCGTCGGCTGGGTCGTCGCGGTGCTCCTCCTCGGCCTGGACGTCCGCGTCTACCGGCAGTACGTCGCCGCGATCGTCGAACGCGCCGAACGGGCGGAGCGCACCCGGGAGGAGGAGGCGCGCCGGCGCGTCGCCGAGGAGCGGGTGCGCATGGCACGTGACCTGCACGACCTGCTCGCCCACAGCATCACCCTCATCGGCGTGCAGACGTCCGTCGCCGCGCACGTCCTGGCCGCCGACCCCGACCGTCTCGACCGGGCCGCCGTGGCGAAGGCCCTCGACGACATCGCCGGCACCTGCCGCACCGCGCGCGGTGAACTGCGCGCCACCCTGGAGGTGTTGCGGGACAACGGGGGTCCCGAGGACGCGCGGGGCCCGCTCGCCGGTCTCGACGGGCTGTCCGACCTGGTCGGGGCCGCGCGGCTGGCCGGGGCCCGCGTGGAGCACCGCGTGCGGGTCGAGGGGCCGGTGCCGGCCGCGGTCGGGGCCGCCGCGTACCGGGTGGTGCAGGAGGCGCTGACCAACGTGGTCCGGCACGCCGGTCCGGAGCCCGCCGTGCGCGTCGACGTGAGCGACCGGGACGGGGTGCTGCACATCGGCGTCACCGACGACGGCACCGGACCCGACCCCGGCGGCACCCCCGGGTTCGGGCTCGTCGGCATGCGGGAGCGTGCCCGCAGCGTGGGCGGCACGCTGGACGCCGGTCCCCGCGAGAGCGGGGGCTTCCGGGTGACCGCCGCCCTGCCGCTGACCGACGCGACCCGGAAGGGACAGGCCCGATGACCGTCCGTGTGCTGCTCGCCGACGACCAGACCCTGGTGCGGGAGGCTTTCGCGATGCTCGTCGAGTCGGCGCCCGACATGGAGGTCGTCGGGCAGGCCGCCACCGGCCGGCAGGCCGTCGAACTCGCCCGCACCGAGCGGGCCGACCTCGTCGTCATGGACATCCGCATGCCGGACCTCGACGGCATCGAGGCGACGCGCCTGATCGCCGCCGACGACGACCTGGCGGGGGTGAAGGTGCTCGTCCTCACCACCTACGACACGGACGAGAACATCGTGGACGCGCTGCGCGCCGGGGCGTCCGGGTTCCTGGTGAAGGACACCCGGCCCGCCGAACTCCTCGACGCCATCCGCACGGTGGCCGCCGGTGAGGCGCTGCTGTCACCCGGACCCACGGCCCGGCTGATCGCGCGCTTCCTGCGCAGCCCCGTGGCGGCGCCGGCCACCGCGGGACCCGACTGCCTCTCCGAGCGGGAGCGGGAGGTGCTGACGCTGGTCGCGCGCGGTCTCAACAACACGGAGATCGCCGAGACGCTCGGGCTGAGCCCGCTCACCGCGAAGACCCACGTGAGCCGCACCATGGGCAAGCTCGGCGCCCGCGACCGGGCCCAACTGGTCGTCGTGGCCTACGAGTCGGGCCTCGTCGCACCGGGCGCCGGCTGACCCCTCCAGGGGCTGACCCCGCTACAGGGTGTGCCGGAGCCAGCGCTGGACGGTGCTGTTGATCCCGGCGGACAGGGCGCTGAGGTGCTCGATGGCCTCGCGGTCCTCGGGACGCGGCGGGATCCCGGCGGCGGTCAGGGCGGCGTGCAGGTCGAGGCGGCGCCGGTCGCGCGGGTCGATGGGGGAGCCGGCGCGGGTGGCCGGGTCCGGCGGGGCCAGCAGGTAGTCGCCGCCCGGCTGCCCGGCGGCGTAAGGATTCGGGCCGTACTCGAAAGCGGTCGCGGTCATGTCGCTCTCCTCACCGAAGGGGTGTCGGTTCGCAGGGGAGGAGAGCGGGGCCGCGCCCTCCGGTTGCACCACCGCGGAAACGTCACGCCTTCGGCGTCATCGGCATATCGTCCTCAAAGCTCGCTCATGCCGGAGGCCGACGCGGCTCCGGAAAAGCGGAATGGAGCGGCGGCCGTTTCCCGGAATTCCTTCGGCGAGAAACGCACCGCTCGCGCATTTGTCCTCACGTCGGCCGCAATGCGGGGCGGTGGAAAACCGGTCCACCGCCCCGCCCCGCACCTGCGGAAACTCAGTAAGTCTAGACACCTGGCGGCACGCGTGTGACGTGAAGCGTGACATGTGTGAGAGGTGGGAATCACGGTCTTCTGACAACAGCCGGCGTGCGGCGCCGGAGAAGCGGAGGACGTGGTGAAGGAAATGCGGGAGGAGTCCGGGGCGGCGGCGGTGGTGCGGTGAAGCCGCCCGTCGGCGCGTACGTCGTGGACACCCGCGCCGAGCGGCTCGGCATCGTCATGGGGCACGAGGGCCCCTACGTGCAGCTGCGGCCGTACGGCGGCGGACGGGAGTGGGACGCCGACCCCCGGGCCGTGCGGCACGCGACGCCCGAGGAGCGGCTGCGCGCGGCCACCGCGTACGCCAACGCCAGGAGCCGCGGCGAGGTGCCGTGAACGTGCGCGACAATGGCTGCCATGAGTCTGTTCCGCGACGACGGCATCGTGCTGCGCACCCAGAAACTGGGTGAGGCGGACCGGATCATCACCCTGCTCACCCGCGGTCACGGACGGGTCCGTGCCGTGGCGAGGGGCGTGCGCCGGACCAAGTCGAAGTTCGGCGCGCGCCTGGAGCCCTTCTCGCACGTGGACGTGCAGTTCTTCGCCAAAGGCAGCGAGCTCGTCGGACGCGGCCTGCCGCTGTGCACGCAGAGCGAGACGATCGCGCCGTACGGCGGCGGCATCGTCACCGACTACGCGCGCTACACCGCCGGCACGGCCATGCTGGAGACCGCCGAGCGGTTCACCGACCACGAGGGCGAGCCGGCCGTCCAGCAGTACCTGCTGCTCGTCGGCGGGCTGCGCACCCTCGCCCGGGGCGAGCACGCCCCGCACCTGGTGCTCGACGCCTTCCTGCTGCGCTCCCTCGCGGTCAACGGCTACGCGCCCAGCTTCACGGACTGCGCGAAGTGCGGCATGCCGGGACCGAACCGGTTCTTCTCGGTCGCGTCGGGCGGAACCGTGTGCGCCGACTGCCGCGTCCCCGGGAGCGTCGTACCCTCGCCGCAGGCCCTCGAACTCCTGGGCGCACTGCTCACGGGAGACTGGGCCACCGCGGACGCGTGCGAGGCACGGCACGTCCGGGAGGGGAGCGGGCTCGTGTCCGCCTACCTCCACTGGCATCTGGAGCGCGGGCTGCGCTCGCTCCGGTACGTCGAGAAGCAGTAAGAACCCCGTCAGCACGAGGAGACGAGAGACACATGGCCGTACGCGGATTCCTGGGGCGGCAGCGCCGGGAGTACAGGACCCCGGAACCGCACCCCTCCGGCGCGCGGCCCCCGAAACTCCCCGGGGAACTCGTCCCCAACCATGTGGCGATCGTCATGGACGGCAACGGGCGCTGGGCGAAGGAGCGGGGCCTGCCGCGCACCGAGGGGCACAAGGTCGGCGCCGAGCGGGTGCTGGACGTGCTCCAGGGCGGCATCGAGATGGGCGTGGGCGCCATCTCGCTGTACGCCTTCTCCACCGAGAACTGGAAGCGGTCCCCGGACGAGGTGCGCTTCCTGATGAACTTCAACCGGGACTTCATCCGCAAGACCCGGGACCAGCTCGACGAACTGGGCATCCGGGTCCGCTGGGTGGGCCGCATGCCCAAGCTGTGGAAGTCCGTCGCCAAGGAGCTCCAGGTCGCCCAGGAGCAGACCAAGGACAACGACCGGCTCACCCTGTACTTCTGCATGAACTACGGCGGCCGCGCGGAGATCGCCGACGCCGCGCGGGCGCTCGCCGAGGACGTGAAGGCGGGCCGCCTCGACCCGTCGAAGGTCGACGAGAAGACGCTGCGGAAGTACCTGTACTACCCGGACATGCCGGACGTGGACCTGTTCCTGCGGCCGAGCGGCGAGCAGCGCACCTCCAACTACCTGCTGTGGCAGAGCGCCTACGCCGAGATGGTCTTCCAGGACGTGCTGTGGCCGGACTTCGACCGGCGCGACCTGTGGCGGGCGTGCCTGGAGTTCGCCTCGCGCGACCGCCGGTTCGGCGGGGCCATCCCCAACGAGGAGCTGCTGGCCATGGAGGGCCGCCAGTCCTGACCCGGCCGGCGCGGGGCCGCTGCCGCCCTGCGCCGGGCGTGGTCTTCGGCCGCGTGTCGCACGGCTGCTGCCGGGCGGGCGCGGCCACCCCGGCCATGCTGGCCGTATGCCCGACCTGCCCCCGTCCGAGGTGCGGCGCGCCGCTGCCATGACCGTCCTCACGGTGATCTCGGGCGCGGTGGACGCGGTGAGCTTCCTGACCCTGGGCAAGGTGTTCTGCGCGCTGGTGACGGGCAACGTGCTGTTCCTGTCGTTCGCGCTGGCGGGCGAGGGGGACGTGCCGGTGGAGCGGGCCGCCACGGCCGTCGCCGCGTTCGCGGCGGGCGCCGCGCTCGGAGCGCTGACCCTCGCCGGGCTCGCCGCGCGGGGCCGCCCGTGGTTCGTCGCGGGACTGGCCGGTGAGGGGCTGCTGCTCGTCGCCTCGGGGGCGGTGGCGCTCGGCCGGCACGGCCTCGCCGAGGCGGTCGACCACACCGACTACGTGGTGATCGGCGGGGTGGCCCTCGCGATGGGCCTGCGGGCGTCCACCGCGCTGCGCATGCACGTGCCCGGCATGCCGACATTGCTGAGCCAGACGGCGCTCGCGCAGCTCGTCAACGACCTGCTGAACCGGCCCCTCACGGCGGACGGCAGGGCACCGCGGCACCGGCTGCTGGCACGGTCCCGGTGGGCGGCGACGGTACTCGGCATCTTCGTCGGTGGCGTCCTGGGCACCTGGCTGCTGGTGCCCCTGGGCCCGGGACGGGCCCTGATCGTGATCGGCGCGGCGGTGCTGACGTTCGCCGCGGCATGCCACGTCGCCCTGCTCCGGCGGGAGGACATGGGGGCGAGGACCTGAGGACGGCTCCGCCGCAACCGGGGCCCGAACGGCCACCGGCCGGCTGACCGCCGCCGACGCCGACGGAAGCCGGCTGCCCGGGTGCGGGCGTGTCCCCGCGCCCACGGAGCGTGAACCGGCTGCCCTGGTGCGGGTTTCTGCGTCGGCGGTGCGTGAACCGGCTGCCTTGGTGTGGGTTTCTGCGTCGGCGGTGCGTGAACCGGCTGCCCTGGTGCGGGTTTCTGCGTCGGCGGTGCGTGAACCGGCTGCCTTGGTGTGGGTCTCTGCGTCGGCGGTGCGTGAACCGGCTGCCCTGGTACGGGTCTCTGCGCCCACGGTGTGCGAACCGACTGCCCCGGTGCGGGTCTCTGCGCCCGTGGTGTGCGAACCGGCTGCCTTGGTGTGGGTCTCTGCGCCGGCGGTGCGCGAACCGGCTGCCCGGTGCGGGCGGGTTTCTGCGCCCGCGATGCGCGAACCCGCTGCCCCGGTGTGGATCTCAAGCGCCCGCGGTGCGCGAGGTGCTCCCCGCGGTGCGCGAGGTGCTCCCCGCAGTACGGCTCCCGCGCGCCGCGGCACGCGTCGTGCGTCCCGGCGTGGACGCTGAGCGCTCGCGGTGCGTCGACCACCCGCTCCCGGTGCGGAAACCGACCGCTTCCAGTACGCACCCCGCGTCCCCGGCGCGGGGCCGCGCGCGGGCTACGCGCCCGCGCAGTCCGCGCAGGTGCCGAAGATCTCCACCGTGTGGGCCACGTTGACGTAGCCGTGTTCGGCGGCGATGGCCTCGGCCCACTTCTCCACGGCCGGGCCCTCGACCTCGACGGCCTTGCCGCAGCTGCGGCACACCAGGTGGTGGTGATGGTCGCCGGTGGAGCAGCGGCGGTAGACGGACTCGCCGTCGGCGGTGCGCAGGACGTCGACCTCGCCGGCGTCGGCGAGGGACTGCAGCGTGCGGTAGACCGTGGTGAGCCCGACCGAGTCGCCCTTGTGCTTGAGCATGTCGTGCAGTTCCTGCGCGCTGCGGAACTCGTCGACCTCCTGAAGGCAAGCCGCCACGGCGGCACGCTGCCGGGTGGCGCGGCCCTTCACGGGCGGTCCTGCGGTCGTCACCGGAATGCCTCCTCACATCTGGCTGCTGCCCGGGCCATTGTGCCAGCCCGGGCAGCGGCGAGTCAGGCGCCGACCTTGCCGTCCGCCGGACGACTCGCCGGAATCGAGCACTCCGCAGGGTCGGGCCCGGGCCGCGCGGCGGCCAGCGCCCGGGCGCGGCGCCGGGCCAGCGGGGCGGCCAGCGCGGTCAGCAGGATGAAGGCGCCGATGGTCAGCAGCACGATCGTCGCGCCGGGCGGCACGTCCTGGTAGTACGAGGTGACCGTGCCGCCGACGGCCACACTGACGCCGATCGCGACGGCGACGGCGAACGTGGCGGCGAAGCTCCGGGTGAGCTGCTGGGCCGCCGCGACCGGCACCACCATCAGCGCGCTCACCAGCAGCAGGCCCACGACCCGCATCGCCACGGACACCGTGACCGCGGCCGTGACCGCCGTGAGCAGGTTCAGGAACCGCACCGGCAGTCCCGTCACCCGCGCGAACTCCTCGTCCTGGCTGACCGCGAACAGCTGCCGCCGCAGTCCCACGGTGACCAGCACCACGAACGCGGCCAGCACGCAGATCGCGGTCACGTCGGACGGCGAGACCGTGGACAGCGAGCCGAACAGGAACGACGACAGGTTGGAGGTGGAGCCGCCCGGCGCGAGGTTGATGAACATGACGCCGCCGGCCATGCCACCGTAGAAGAGCATCGCGAGGGCGATGTCGCCGCGGGTCCTGGCGTACCAGCGGACCAGTTCCATGAAGACGGCGCCGAGGACGGAGACCACGGCGGCCATCCACACCGGGGACCAGGACAGCAGGAAGCCGAGGCCCACACCGGTCATCGCGACGTGACCGATGCCGTCGCCCATGAGCGCCTGGCGGCGCTGGACGAGGTAGACGCCGACGGCGGGCGCGGTGACGCCGACCAGGACGGCGGCGAGCAGCGCCCGCTGCATGAAGGCGTAGTCGAGGATCTCCATCAGCTCAGCAGTCCCGTGCGGATCGGTCCGGCGTCCGCCGGTGCGTGCGGGTGTACGTGGTCGTGGCCGGGCAGGGCGTGCTGGCCGACCGCCTTGGGCGGCGGGCCGTCGTGCAGCACGCAGCCGTCGCGGAGCACCACCGCCCGGTCGATCAGCGGCTCCAGCGGCCCGAGTTCGTGCAGGACGAGGAGGACCGTGGCGCCCCGGTCGACCTGCATGCGCAGGGTCTCGGCGAGGACCTCCTGGCTGGCCAGGTCCACGCCCGCCATCGGTTCGTCCATGATCAGCAGGTCCGGTTCGGAGGCGAGCGCGCGGGCGATCAGCACCCGCTGGTGCTGGCCGCCGGACAGGGCGTCCACGGAGTCCTTGGCGCGGTCCGCCATGCCGACCAGCTCCAGCGACCGGCGGACGGCCTCCCGGTCGCCCTTGCGGAAGAGGCCGAAGCGGGTGCGGGCGAGCCGTCCCGAGGAGACGACCTCGGTGACGGTGGCGGGCACCCCGCCGGCGGCCGTGGTGCGCTGCGGGACGTAGCCCACCCGCGCCCAGTCGCGGAAGCGGCGCCGCTCGGTGCCGAACAGCTCGACCTCCCCGGCGGTGACCGGGACCTGGCCGATCACGGTGCGCACGGCGGTGGACTTGCCGGAGCCGTTGGCGCCGAGCAGGGCGACGACCTCGCCGCGGCGCACGGTGAGGTCGATGCCGCGCAGCACGGGGCGCGAGCCCAGCTCGGCGCGCACCCCCCGCAGGGTGATGACGGGCTCGGTGGTCATGCCGTCCTCCGGTGTCGCGTCGTCGGGGGTCACCGGGCGCCCAGCGCGGTGCGCAGGGCCGTGAGGTTGGCCTCCATGACCTGGAAGTAGTCCTCGCCGCGGGAGTGGTCGGTGATGCCCTCGACCGGGTCGAGGACGTCGGTCCTCAGACCGGTGTCGCCGGCCAGGGTCTTGGCGGTCTTGTCGCTGACGAGGGTCTCGTAGAAGACGGTGGTGACGCCGTCCTCCTCGGCGATCTGCTGGAGTTCCTTCACGCGTGCCCCGCTGGGCTCGGTGTCCGGGTCGAGGCCGCTGATGGCCTCCTCGGTCAGCCCGTAGCGCTCGGCGAGGTAGCCGAAAGCGGCGTGGGTGGTGACGAAGACGTCCGTGTCGCGGTTCGCGAGACCGGTGCGGAACTTTTCGTCCAGTGCCTTGAGGTCCTTGACCAGGGTCGCGGTGTTCTTGCGGTAGTCGGCGGCGTGGTCGGGGTCGGCCTTCTGGAAGGCCTTGCCGACGCCCTCGGCGACCTCGGCGTACTTCACCGGGTCGAGCCAGATGTGGGGGTCGCCGCCCTCGTGGTCGTGGTCGTGGTCGTGTTCGTCCTCGTGGGCGTGCTCGTCCCCGTGTTCCTCGCCGTGTTCCTCGCCGTGGCCGGCCTCGGTGCCGTGCTCCTCCAGCGCGGTCAGCTCGGCCGCGTCGATCTTCGTGGCGATGGGGGACTGGCCGATGGCCTCGTCGACGGAGGGCTGGAGGCCCTTGAGGTAGAGGGCGGCGTCCGACTCCTCGAGCTGCGCGGTCTGCCGGGCGCTGATCTCCAGGTCGTGCGGCTCCTGGCCGGGCTGGGTGAGACTGGTGACGTGGACGTGCTCGCCGCCGATCCGCTCGGCGAGGAAGGCCATCGGATAGAACGACGCGACGACGTCGAACTTGCCGGTGTCGCCCGCGGCGGCGTCGGACGAGCAGGCGGTGAGGGTCCCGAAACCGAGGGCGGCGACCGCGGTGAGAGCGACCGCGGATATGTGGCGTCGTCGTACGTTCATGACAGTCATTTTCAACGAAGATGGAAACCGTTGTCAACAAGCCCTCCGGCGGCCCCTCGACGACCCCCCTCGACGCCCTTGCCGGCCCGGCGGAGGTCCGCTTGGGGGGACCGATTTGGTCGAGGGGCCGTCCCCGCCGGTAACCTGAGGCATTCGCTGGAAGCATCTCCGCTTCGTCGCCCGTCGTCGTAATGAAGAGAGCACCGTGGCCGCCGACAAGATCGACACCATCGTCAGCCTGAGCAAGCGCCGTGGCTTCGTATTCCCCAGTAGTGAGATCTACGGCGGCACGAAGGCCGCCTGGGACTACGGACCGCTGGGTGTCGAGCTCAAGGAGAACCTGAAGCGCCAGTGGTGGCGCTACATGGTGACGTCGCGCGAGGACGTGGTCGGTATCGACTCGTCCGTCATCCTGGCCCCCGAGGTGTGGGTCGCCTCCGGTCACGTCGCGACGTTCACCGACCCGCTCACCGAGTGCACCTCCTGCCACAAGCGGTTCCGCGCGGACCACCTGGAGGAGGCGTACGAGGAGAAGAAGGGCCGCGCCCCGGAGAACGGCCTCGCCGACCTGAGCTGCCCCAACTGCGGCAACAAGGGCACCTTCACCGAGCCCAAGCAGTTCTCGGGTCTGCTCTCCACCCACCTCGGCCCGACGCAGGACTCCGGTTCCGTCGCCTACCTGCGCCCCGAGACCGCCCAGGGCATCTTCACCAACTTCGCCCAGGTGCAGACCACTTCGCGCCGCAAGCCGCCGTTCGGCATCGCCCAGATGGGCAAGTCCTTCCGCAACGAGATCACGCCCGGCAACTTCATCTTCCGGACCCGCGAGTTCGAGCAGATGGAGATGGAGTTCTTCGTCAAGCCGGGCGAGGACGAGCAGTGGCAGGAGTACTGGATGGAGCAGCGCTGGAACTGGTACACCGGTCTCGGCCTGCGCGAGGAGAACATGCGGTGGTACGAGCACCCGAAGGAGAAGCTCTCCCACTACTCCAAGCGCACCGCTGACATCGAGTACCGCTTCCAGTTCGGCGGCAGCGAGTGGGGCGAGCTCGAGGGCGTCGCCAACCGCACGGACTACGACCTCTCCGCGCACGCCAAGGCCTCCGGCCAGGACCTCTCCTACTTCGACCAGGAGGCCGGCGAGCGCTGGACGCCGTACGTCATCGAGCCGGCGGCCGGTGTCGGCCGGGCGATGCTCGCCTTCCTCCTCGACGCGTACGTCGAGGACGAGGCGCCCAACGCCAAGGGCAAGATGGAGAAGCGCACCGTGCTGCGGCTCGACCACCGGCTCGCGCCGGTGAAGGTCGCGGTGCTGCCGCTGTCCCGCAACCCGGAGCTGTCCCCGAAGGCCAAGGGTCTCGCCCAGGCGCTGCGGCAGAACTGGAACATCGAGTTCGACGACGCCGGCGCCATCGGCCGCCGCTACCGCCGCCAGGACGAGATCGGTACGCCGTTCTGCGTGACCGTCGACTTCGACACCCTCGACGACAACGCGGTGACCGTGCGCGAGCGCGACACCATGAAGCAGGAGCGGATCTCCCTCGACCAGATCGAGGGCTACCTGGCCGCCCGCCTGGTCGGCTGCTGATCTCTCCTCCCTGCTGACCGGCACGAACGCCGGGTCCCGGATCTCCGGGGCCCGGCGTTCTCGCGTCTCCGGGCCGTGCGCGGCCCCGGGGGTGGCTGACGGCTAAACGAATGACAGATATTGAAATCTGTCATTCGTCATGTCAAGGTGGGCGCATGACGACGCACACACGACCTCTCGGAAAGACCGGCCCCCGCGTGTCCGCCCTGGGGCTCGGCTGCATGGGCATGTCCGCGCTGTACGGCCCGGCGGACCGCGGCGAGGCGATCGCGACGATCCACGCCGCCCTGGACGCCGGCATCACCCTGCTCGACACCGGCGACTTCTACGCCATGGGCCACAACGAGATGCTGGTCGGCGAGGCGCTGCGCACCGCCCCCGCCGGGCTGCGCGAACAGGCCCTCACCAGCGTCAAGTTCGGCTCGATGCGCGACCCGGACGGCGGCTGGGGCCCGATCGACGGCCGGCCCGCCGCGGTGCGCAACTTCGCCGCGTACTCCCTCCAGCGGCTGGGCGTCGACCACATCGACGTCTACCGCATCTCCCGCGCCGACCCCGACGTGCCGATCGAGGAGACCGTCGGCGCCATCGCGGAACTCGTCGAGAAGGGCCACGTCCGGCACATCGGCCTCAGCGAGGTCGGCGCCGACACGATCCGCCGGGCCGCCGCCACCGCGCCGATCACGGACCTCCAGATCGAGTACTCGCTGATCTCCCGGGCCGTGGAGGAGCAGATCCTGCCCACCACGCGGGAACTGGGCATCTCGATCACGGCGTACGGAGTCCTCTCGCGCGGGCTGATCTCCGGCCACTTCACCGCCGACCGGGAGCTGTCGGCGAACGACTTCCGCGCCCACTCGCCGCGCTTCCAGGGCGACAACCTCCGCCACAACCTGGGCCTCGTCGACGCGCTGCGCGAGATCGCCGACCGCAAGGGCGTCACGGTCGCGCAGACCGCCATCGCCTGGGTGCTGTCGCGCGGCGAGGACATCGTGCCGCTGGTCGGGGCCCGCACCCGGGAGCGCCTGACGGAGTCGCTGGGCGCGCTGGACGTCACGCTGGACGCGGACGACCTCGCGGCGATCGAGCGGGCGGTGCCGCCCGGGGCAGCGGCGGGCGCCCGCTACCCGGAGCAGCAGATGGCACACCTCGGCACCGAGGAGTGATCGTGGCGCCGGGTACGGTTCAGGCATGGCAGCGACCGAGACCCTGACCGCCGAGCGCATCCTTCAGGCGACGGAGGAGGTGCTGCGCCGGCACGGCCCCGCGAAGGCCACCGTGGTCGACGTGGCCCGCGCCCTGGGCGTCAGTCACGGCAGCGTCTACCGGCACTTCCGCACCAAGGCGGCGCTGCGGGAGGCGGTCACCAAGCGGTGGCTGGACCGTACGTCCGAGGCGCTGGACGGGATAGCCGGCGACGGGTCCCGCGATCCGGAGACCCGGCTGCGGGACTGGCTCGCCGCGCTCTTCACCGCCAAGCGGCGCAAGGCGGGCGACGACCCGGAGCTGTTCGCCACCTACAGCGTGCTGGCCGGTGAGCAGGTCGGCGCGGTCGCCGAGCACATCGACGAGCTGACGGAGCAGGTGACGCGGATCGTCGCCGACGGGGTGGCCGCCGGCGTCTTCCACAGCGAGGACCCCGCGGTCAGCGCGCGTGCGGTGTTCCAGGCGACCGGGCGGTTCCACGATCCCGCGTACGCGGGGGAGTGGGACAGGGGCGAGGCGGACGCGGACTTCGCGGCGGCGGTGGATCTGCTGCTGCGGGGGCTGCGGGCCTGACACCTCTGCGGCGCCGGGTGCGGGTCGTCGGTGGCTGATCGCGCAGTTCCCCGCGCCCCTGAAGGGCGCGCCTAGCTGCGGGCAGTCGTGCCGCTGGGGCGATGGGGGTACCTCCCGCTCGAGCAAAGCCGAGAGTGGGGGAGGGTGGGCGCAGCGGCACCTCTGCAGCGCTGGGTGCGGGTCGTCCGTGGCTGGTCGCGCAGTTCCCCGGGCCCCTGAAAGGGCGCTTCCGCCCCCGCGTTGGAGGGGGCTGTGGGGGACGCCCCGTGCGTGGGTTCTGCGGACCGCCACCTGTTGATGTTGCTTTTGCTGCACACTCAGCGGCATTCATCCGTCGACCGCCGGAGGCACCCGCACCATGCCCCAGATCGACTCGAGCAAGGTAAGCCGCTGGGACCTGCACGGCCGTGAGCACACCGTGCACGTCCACCGCACGGGGGTGCAGCGGACCATCAGATGCGACACCTGCGGCTGGCGCCGCTCCGCCCAGTTCCTGCCGTGGCTGAAGGCGCAGGAGCACCTGGAGCAGGCCCACCAGGCGACGGTGGACCCGACAGCCGCCTGACCGACCTGACTGGCCCGCCCGGGACGGTCCGCTGCGCCCACCCGTGCCACCCCTAGCGGCACGACTGCCGCAGCTAGGCGCGCCCTTCAGGGGCGCGGGGAACTGCGCGACCAGCCGCGGACGACCCGCACCCGGCGTCGGCGGGGTGCCGCTGCGCCCACCCGTGCCGCCCCAAGCGGCACGACTGCCGGCAGCGGCGGCGTCTCCGCCTGCCGCGGCAGACGCCTCACGCGTCCACCCCCGCCCGCCGCGACAACCGCTCCCCCTCGAGCCGCCGAGCCGCCCTCTCCGCCGTCCCCCGCGCCCACACCCCCGTCGTCACGACGCCCAGCGTCAGAACCACCGCCCCGCACGCCGCCAGAACCCACCACCCGGGGCGGGACGCCGAGACGAACGTGTCGGCGTACGAGGCGTACGAGGACGCCGACACCCCCGCCGCGAGCACCGCGCCCAGGACCGCCACGCCCAGCGTCTGCCCCAGCTGCCGGCTGGTGGAGGCGACCGCCGAGGCGACCCCGGCCTGGGAGAGGGGCATGCCCGAGACCGCCGTGTTGGTGATCGGCGCGTTCACGAAGCCGAAGCCGACGCCGAAGAGGACGTACCCCAGCAGCAGCGTCGCGTTCGACGTCTCCGCCTCGAAGAGGGCGAACAGCAGCCCGCTCACCGTCATCGCGCCGCCCGCGACCAGCAGCGGCAGCCGCGGCCCCCGGCTGCCGACGAGGCGGCCGGACAGCGGGGCGCACAGGAACGTCGGGACGGCCATCGGCAGCATCCACAGCCCCGCCTCCATCGCGCTCAGCCCCCGCACGTTCTGCAGGTACAGCGTCGACAGGAACAGGAATCCGCCCAGCGCCGCGAACGCGCTCACCGCGATCACCGTCGCCCCGCTGAACGGCGCCGAGCGGAAGAAGCGCAGGTCGATCAGCGGCTCCGTGCGGCGCGGTTCGTAGCGGAGGAGCGCCAGGAGGGAGACCAGAGCCAGGGCCGCGAAGGGAGCCGTGGACCGCCAGCTCCCGTGCGGCGCCTCGATGATCGCGTACGTGAGGGAGCCGAACAGGGCGATGACCAGGACCTGGCCGACCGGGTCCGGGCGGCGGGCCCGCGGCGCGCGCGACTCCGGAACGAAGCGCCAGGTCAGCAGCAGGGCGGCGAGGCCCACCGGCAGGTTGACCCAGAAGATGGAGCGCCAGCCGACCGAGTCCACCAGCAGCCCGCCCACCAGCGGCCCCGCGGCCATCGACAGGCCGACCACCGCGCCCCACACCCCGATCGCGCGGGCCCGCTCGCGCGGATCGGTGAAGGTGTTGGTGATGATCGACATGGCGACCGGGTTGAGCATGGACCCGCCCACCGCCTGCACCATGCGGAACACCACGAGCCAGTTCAGGTCCGGGGCGAGCGAGCACAGCAGCGAGCCCAGGGTGAAGACGACCAGGCCGGACATGAAGACCCGCCGGCGGCCGATCCGGTCGGCGGTCGAGCCGGCCAGCATCAGCAGCGAGGCCAGCACCAGCGTGTACGCGTCGATGGTCCACTGCAGCCCCGAGGTGCTCGCGTCCAGCTCCCGCTGGAGGGACGGCAGGGCGACGTTCAGGACCGTGTTGTCCAGGCTCACGATCAGCAGGCTCATGCAACAGATCGCGAGCACCAGCATGCGGCGGCCATGGCTGAGCTCGGGCATGCGCGCCATCGTACGCCCACTTCTATAGTGCGGCTAACTAATGACCTTTACACGATCTTTGTGCGGAGCGCCCCGCCGCATGCGGGACAATGGGGGAATGCCCACTGCCTCGCCGACCGTGAACACGACCCTGTCCATCGGCCCGCACGCGGTGCAACCGCCCGTCGTGCTCGCCCCCATGGCCGGGATCACCAACGCGCCCTTCCGCACCCTGTGCCGGGAGTACAGCGGCGGCAAGGGCCTGTTCGTCAGCGAGATGATCACCACCCGGGCGCTGGTCGAGCGCAACGAGAAGACCATGCAGCTCATCCGCTTCGACGCGAGCGAGCAGCCGCGCTCCATCCAGCTCTACGGCGTCGACCCGGCGACCGTCGGCAAGGCCGTCCGCATGATCGCGGAGGAGGACCTCGCCGACCACATCGACCTGAACTTCGGCTGCCCGGTGCCGAAGGTGACCCGCAAGGGCGGCGGCTCCGCGCTCCCCTTCAAGCGGAACCTGCTGCGCGCCATCCTCCGTGAGGCCGTCGCCGGCGCCGGCGACCTGCCGGTCACGATGAAGATGCGCAAGGGCATCGACGACGACCACATCACCTACCTCGACGCCGGCCGCATCGCCGTCGAGGAGGGCGTCACCGCGATCGCGCTGCACGGCCGCACCGCCGCCCAGCACTACGGCGGCACCGCCGACTGGGAGGCGATCGCCCGCCTCAAGGAGCACGTCCCCGAGATCCCGGTCCTCGGCAACGGGGACATCTGGTCCGCCGACGACGCCCTGCGCATGGTCCGCGAGACCGGCTGCGACGGCGTGGTCGTGGGCCGCGGCTGTCTCGGCCGGCCGTGGCTCTTCGCCGACCTGGTCGCCGCCTTCGAGGGCCGCCCCGACGACTACGTCCGGCCCACCCTGCGCGAGGTGGCCGACGCGATGGTGCGGCACGCCACGCTGCTCGGTGAGTGGATCGGCGACCAGTCGCGCGGGGTGATCGACTTCCGCAAGCACGTCGCCTGGTACCTGAAGGGCTTCGCGGTCGGCTCCGAGATGCGCCGCCGCCTCGCGGTCACCTCCACCCTGGAGGAGCTGCGGGCCGGGCTCGACGAGCTGGACCTGGACCAGCCCTGGCCGTCCGGCGCCGACGGCCCCCGCGGCCGTACGTCCGGCAACAACCGCGTGGTGCTGCCGGACGGCTGGCTGAAGGACCCCTACGACTGCGCGGGCGTCGGCGAGGACGCCGAGCTGGACACCTCCGGCGGCTGATCAGCCCTTGGTGGGCCGGGGCACGGACCCGTAGGCGGTGAGGAAGCGGTCGCGGAAGGTGTCCATCTTCCACACGGGGGCGTCGTCGGCGGGCCGCAGGCCGGGCGTCCACCGCCAGCCGTCGATCTTCTTCAGCACCTCCGGGTCCTTGGCGACGACCGTCACCGGCACGTCCCGGTTCTTGGTGTTCCCGGTGACCCGGGCGATCGGCTGGTGGTCGCCGAGGAAGACCAGCACGGTGTCGTCGGTGCCGTAGCGCTCCAGCCACTCGGTGAGGGCGGTCACCGAGTACGAGACGGACCTGCCGTACTCCTTGCGGGACTCGGTGGAGTCGGCCATCACCTCGGACGCGTCCCGGCCCTCCTCCTGGATCGCGTCGAAGACCGAGCCGTCGCCCAGGTCCTCCCAGTCGATCATCTCCGGGACCGGCGCCCACGGCTGGTGGCTGGAGGTGAGGATGACCTCGGACATCAGCGGCCGGCTCCGCTCCTTCCCGTGCTCCAGACGCTCGAACGCCTCCAGGGCGTACTGGTCCGGCATGGTCGACCAGCTGAACTTCGGCCCCTCGTAGCCCATCTCGAAGGCGTCGTACACCTTGTCCAGGCCGTACCACTTCGCCTCCGGCCAGGTCTTCTGCACACCCGGCATGATGCCGACGGTGTCCCACGCGCCGGACTTCCGGAAGGCGGCGGTGAGGGTCAGCCGGTCGCTGTTCGTGGCGGTTCGGTATCGCTGCTGGTTGTCGATCCACAGCCCGGACAGCGTCGTGGAGTGCCCGAGCCAGCTGCTCCCGCCGTACGTCGACGAGGTCAGCCAGCCGCTGCGCGCCTGGTAGCCGGCCGCGGCGAGCGCGGCGCCCCGGGTGTCGAGGGTGCGGGCGACGCCGGGCTCGATCAGCGGGTCCTCCATCGCCACCCGGCCGTAGCTCTCGATGAACGCGATGACGACGTCCTTGCCGCGCAGGTCCGGCAGGAGCTGTCCCGGCGGGGTGGCACCGAAGGTGTCGTGGCGGGCCTCCTTGGCGAAGGCCGCCTCGTCGCGCAGGGTGTCCATCACCCGCTGGGTCTGCCCGCGCAGGGTGTCCGCCGCGCGGTCGGAGGCGACCGGCAGCCCCGAGATCTGCAGGCCCAGCGAGGCGCAGGTGATCCACACGGTCCCGGCGATCATGGCGCCCTGACTCGCACGGGCGCGGTGCCGGGCGACCACGTTGCCGAGCCGCACGGTGGCCAGCGCCATGAGGAGCACGACGAGCAGGGCGAGCAGCACCGCCCCGACGGCAGCCGCGTCGGCGACGAAGCCGCCCATGGAGTCCCGCACGTACGACAGGGCGTCGTCCAGCAGGCCCCAGTCGAGAACCAGGTTGAAGCCGCGGCCCAGGTACTCGCTGAAGCCGATGTCCAGCAGGTTGAGCACGGTGAGCACGCCGAGGCCCGTGCCGTAGAGCGCGGCGAAGACGACGCGCGGCCGGCGCGGCAGGGCCAGCAGCAGCACCGCCCCCACGATCGCCTCGGCGGGGATCCGGGTGAACCGGTCGGGGCGCAGGCCCGGCGCGGTGTTCGGCATCAGCAGGGCGCCGAGCACCAGCACGGCGGCGAGGACGTGCCCGGTGATCCGCAGCGCGCGGTCGGCGGAGGGGTGTGCGTCGCGGGCGTGACGCAGGCGCGCGAGGACACGTGCGTCACGCGGGCGCAGGCGGACACGGAGGGCGCGCAGGCGCGCGAGGACGCGAGTGTAGACGGGCAACCCGGAGGTTCCTTCCGTACCGAAACCGGTGAGGCGGGAGGCGGATCCGGCGTGGGGGTCCGGATCCGCCTCCCGTTCGTACGGGCGGCCGGGCCGGAGCGTTCATCCCGCCGGTCCGCATGGTGGAACCGGGCGCCGTGTGGCAGCGTGATTCTCGCCACCCCTGATAGGGGTGGCGCTCAGATGAGCGGATCTTGGGCGGCTGCACTTCTCAAAGATTGGCACTCAGTGCCACTCGATGATCGTTCATCGGGCGAAATCAAACGTGGTGCAAGATGCTCACATGAGCAGATCGGCCGGGTCTGGGAGGCGGCCCGCGTTCAAGAAGTGAAAACACCGGGCTTCAACGGCTTGCCAAGCTTTGACTTTCGATCCGCTGGCGCTCGGCCGGAGACAGGCGCACGACGCACAAGTGGACGTACCCAGATGCCTTTGATCTGGGTACATTCCTCGCCGTCAGGGCAGCCACCGCGTCCTCGAGGAGTCGAGACCCGTGTCGGAAAACAAAGATCCCCACGTAGCTCAGTCGGGCACGAGCGTTGAGAGCGTGAAGTTCGTCTACGACTTCACCGAGGGCAACAAGGACCTCAAGGACCTCCTCGGCGGCAAGGGGGCCAACCTCGCCGAGATGACCAACCTCGGTCTCCCCGTGCCACCCGGCTTCACCATCACCACGGAGGCCTGCAAGGTCTACCTGGACAGCGGCGAGGAGCCGGCGGCGCTGCGTGACGAGGTGAGTGCGCACCTCGAGGCGCTCGAGCAGCGGATGGGCAAGAAGCTCGGCCAGGCCGACGATCCGCTTCTCGTGTCGGTCCGCTCCGGCGCCAAGTTCTCCATGCCCGGCATGATGGACACCGTCCTCAACATCGGTCTGTCCGACAAGTCCGTGCAGGGCCTGGCCAAGCAGGCCGGCGACGACCGGTTCGCGTGGGACTCCTACCGGCGCCTCATCCAGATGTTCGGCAAGACCGTCCTCGGCGTGGACGGCGAGCTGTTCGAGGACGCGCTCGAGGCGGCCAAGGCGGCCAAGAAGGTCACCGTCGACACCGAGCTGGAGGCCGCCGACCTCAAGAAGCTCGTCACCAAGTTCAAGAAGATCGTCAAGACCGAGTGCGGCCGGGACTTCCCGCAGGACCCGCGCGACCAGATGGACCTCGCCATCAAGGCGGTCTTCGACTCCTGGAACGGCGAGCGGGCCAAGCTCTACCGCCGCCAGGAGCGCATCCCGCACGACCTGGGCACCGCCGTCAACGTCTGCTCCATGGTCTTCGGCAACCTCGGCCCCGACTCCGGCACCGGCGTCGCCTTCACCCGCGACCCCGCCTCGGGACACCAGGGCGTCTACGGCGACTACCTGCAGAACGCACAGGGCGAGGACGTCGTCGCGGGCATCCGCAATACGGTCCCGCTCGCGGAGCTGGAGCAGATCGACAAGAAGTCGTACGACCAGCTCATGCAGATCATGGAGACCCTGGAGAACCACTACAAGGATCTCTGCGACATCGAGTTCACCATCGAGCGCGGCCGGCTGTGGATGCTCCAGACCCGCGTCGGCAAGCGCACCGCGGGCGCGGCCTTCCGCATCGCCACGCAGCTCGTGGACCAGGGCCTGATCGACGAGGCCGAGGCGCTCACCCGCGTCAACGGCGCCCAGCTCGCCCAGCTGATGTTCCCGCGCTTCGACGAGAGCGCCAAGGTCGAGCAGGTCGGACGCGGCATCGCCGCCTCCCCGGGCGCCGCGGTCGGCAAGGCCGTCTTCGACTCCTACACCGCCGTGAAGTGGTCCCGTTCCGGCGAGAAGGTCATCCTGATCCGCCGCGAGACCAACCCCGACGACCTGGACGGCATGATCGCCGCCGAGGGCATCCTCACCTCGCGCGGCGGCAAGACCTCCCACGCGGCCGTCGTCGCCCGCGGCATGGGCAAGACCTGTGTCTGCGGCGCCGAGGAGCTGGAGGTCGACACCAAGCGCCGCCGGATGACCGTGCCCGGCGGGCACGTCGTCGAGGAGGGCGACCTCATCTCCATCGACGGCTCCAGCGGCAAGGTCTACCTGGGCGAGGTCCCGGTCGTGCCGTCGCCGGTCGTGGAGTACTTCGAGGGCCGCATGCACCCGGGCGCCGACGACGCCGACGAACTGGTCGAGGCCGTGCACCGGATGATGGCCTTCGCCGACCGCAAGCGCCGGCTGCGGGTGCGGGCCAACGCCGACAACGCCGAGGACGCGCTGCGCGCCCGCCGGTTCGGCGCCCAGGGCATCGGCCTGTGCCGCACCGAGCACATGTTCCTCGGCGACCGGCGCGAGCTGGTGGAGCGGCTGATCCTGGCCGACACGGAGGAGGAGCGCGAGGAGTCGCTGAAGGCGCTGCTGCCGCTCCAGAAGAAGGACTTCGTCGAGCTGTTCGAGGCGATGGACGGCCTGCCCGTCACCATCCGCCTGCTCGACCCGCCGCTGCACGAGTTCCTGCCGGACATCACCGAGCTGTCGGTCCGCGTCGCCCTCGCCGAGTCCCGGCAGGAGCCGCACGAGAACGAGCTGCGGCTGCTCCAGGCCGTGCACCGGCTGCACGAGCAGAACCCGATGCTGGGCCTGCGCGGCGTCCGCCTCGGACTCGTCATCCCGGGCCTGTTCACGATGCAGGTACGGGCCATCGCCGAGGCCGCGGCCGAGCGCCGGAACGCCAAGGGCGACCCGCGCGCGGAGATCATGATTCCGCTGGTCGGCACCGTGCAGGAGCTGGAGATCGTCCGCGAGGAGGCCGACAAGGTCGTCGCGGAGGTCGAGGAGACCACCGGCACCTCGCTGAAGCTCGCCATCGGCACGATGATCGAGCTGCCGCGCGCCGCGCTGACCGCCGGTCAGATCGCGGAGGCCGCCGAGTTCTTCTCCTTCGGCACCAACGACCTCACCCAGACGGTGTGGGGCTTCTCCCGGGACGACGTGGAGGCCAGCTTCTTCACGGCCTACCTGGAGAAGGGCATCTTCGGGGTGTCGCCGTTCGAGACGATCGACAAGGACGGCGTGGGCTCGCTGGTGAAGCTCGCCGCGAAGGCCGGCCGGGAGACCCGCCCGGACCTGAAGCTCGGCGTCTGCGGCGAGCACGGCGGCGACCCGGAGTCGGTCCACTTCTTCCACGAGGTCGGACTGGACTACGTCTCCTGCTCCCCGTTCCGCATCCCGGTGGCCCGTCTGGAGGCCGGCCGCGCGGCCGTCACCTCGGCGGGCAGCGACCACCGCTGAGCCCTCCGGGGCGCGCAGGACCCCGGGGCCGTCGTCTGTCACCCGACCACCCTCACCGATCGGCGACGGCTCCGGATCACGAAGGAGGGGCGGCACCCGTGCGGGGGTGCCGCCCCCTCCGTCGTGCGCGCGACACGCCCTGTGGGGCGGCCGGTGCCGGTCAGTTGCCGCGGCGCAGGCGGGAGGCGAGGAGCACGGTGCCTCCGGCGAGGACCACGGCGGCCACGCCTATGGTCACGTAGGTGGTGAGGTCGTCGTCCGAGCCGGCGCTTTCGCCGCTCGTGGCGGCCTGGGTGGTGTCGGCCACGGGAGTCGTGTTCCCGTCGTCGACCGCGGTGTCGTCGCGCGGGATGAAGCCGGCGGGCGGCTCGTCGCAGGCGATGCCGTCGCCGTCGGGGTCCAGGGCGGGGCCGTAGTGGTCGTCCCCGCCGGAGATCCTCGACCAGCCGTTGTCGTACGCCTCCTGGCAGCTCTTGAAGGGGTGGTCCCCGTCGTGGGCCGACGCGGTGGCGGGGACGACGGCCAGGGTGAGGGCGGCGAGGGCCGTGAGAGTGTTTCGTGTCAGGTGCATGGCAAAAGCCCCCAGGTCCGAGTGCGGGTGCCGATGAGCGGGCTGTGGCGTCACGAAGTTACTGGCGGTTCGGGTGTGCTGCAGAGGGTCACGAGAGACCTGTGATGTGAACGTGATGTGACGGAACTGTGGCGTAACGCCACGAGTGGAGGGCCAGCTTCCTGTCGGTGGGCGGGAGAGGCCCAAGTCGGAGGGGTTGCGCGGGGCTCGCCAGGGTCCCAAGGGGTGCGGATCTCCGCGGCGGGGACGTGAAGGGCGGGGCGGGGTGTCACAGGTGACGGACGGAGACGCCGGAGTGCGCGTGGGCGGGGACGGCGTCTCGCCGTGGAGGTCGCTGCGGCGCGCGGCATGGGTGGCGCTGTGCGGCTGGGTCGCCGCGCTCGTCACCGCCTGCGTGTCCTACCTGGCGCTGCGGTGGGTGGCGGTGCCGATCGTCGTGGGCCTCGCGCTCTGTCTGACCTTCGGCGGGCTGCTGATCCGGCTGCACCGCGCGGGCTGGATCGCCCTGCTCTCCCTGGCGCCCGGTCTGATGGTCCTCGTCGGGGCCGTCCAGTACGCGCCCGAACTGGCGCTGGAGGTGCGCGGGGTGCGCGAGAGCGTGGTGATCGTCGCCGACGGCGCGGACGGGACGGGCGGCAAGAACCACCGGCTCACGCTGCGCACCGAGGACGGCCGGGAACTGGCCGAGCGGATGACCTACAAGGGTGACCGGGCTCCCCGGCCGGGGCAGCGGCTCGACGTGATCCGTGACCCGGACGGCGTGGTGCCCATGGAGCGGGCGGACCAGGTGGACGCCGCCGGCCGGCTCCACGGGGCCTTCGCCGGCCTGGTGACCTGGACGCTGATGGCGGCCCTGGCCGGGTGGCGCGGCCATGTGCGGCGCCGGCAGGGCAAGGAGGGCTCCCTGTTGCTGTCGCTGTGATCCTCCCTGGGGCCGGGCGCCCGGCCCCAGGGAGGACGGTTCAGCGGTTGTCGCGGCGCCGGCGCGCGGCGATCATCAGGCCGCCGCCCAGCAGCACGACGGCCGCGCCGCCCGCCGCGATGTACGGCGTGGTGTCGCTGCCCCCGGTCTCGGCGAGGTCGGTGCCGCCGCCGTTCTCCTCCTTGGCGCCGCTGCCCTCGGCGCCCGCGCCTGCGTCGTCGTCGCTGTCGTCGTGCGGCACGAAGCCGGCGGGCGGCTGGTCGCAGCCGACGCCGTCGTTGTCCCGGTCGAGGTGCTTGCCGTAGTGCTCGGCGTCGCTCTTCGGGATGTTGCTGTACCCGTTGTCGTACGCGTCGGTGCAGTTCTCGAACGGGTGGTTGCCGTCGTGGGCCACGGCGGTGGCCGGTACTGCGGCCAGGGCGACGGCGGCGAGCAGCGCGGTGGCCGAGGTACGGAACGGGATCATGGTGAGGAGCCCCCCAGGTCGTGCGAAGACGTCTGACTCGGTACGAGGCTGACGAAGCTACTGGGGCGCTCGAGAGGTGTCGGGCATATGAAGGTCCCGTGATGCGAACGTGACGTGACCGGAGGGTAGCTCTCCGCCACGGTGTGCCGGGCGGGCGCCGCCCGGCACACCGTGCCGCTCAGGCGCTCACGCAGCCTTCACCTCGTACGTCGTCACCCGGACCGCGTCGTCGTCCAGGCAGCGGCCCGTCTCCAGGTCGAAGCGCTGCTTCAGGAGCGGGGACGCGACGAACGGGCGGCCCCGGTGGGTGCCGGTGAGGCCGCGGGAGAGGACCGCCGCGCCCGTGAACGGGTCACGGTTGTCGACGGCGTACAGGCGGCCCGCGCGGTCGGTGAAGACGGCGGCCTGCCGGCCGTCCGGCAGCAGGGCGGCCACGCCCCGGCCCGGGATCAGCCGGTCGAGGCCGCAGACCTCGAACCAGTCGTCCGCCAGACGGAGTCGAACGGTCAGGCCGGTGGTCGTCTCGAGTGCCAGGGTCATCGCTGTGCGCTTCCTTCCAGGACGTCGTCGGCGGGACGCAGGCCGATGCTCAGCAGGGGCAGGTCGGGCTTCATCTGGTCGCGTTCGGGGACGAAGGCGACCACCGGGTCGGGGGTGTCCGGGGCGTTGACGAAGGACACGAACCGGGCCAGCTTCTCCGGGTCGTTGATCGTCTCGGCCCACTCGTCGCGGTAGTGCGCGACGTGCGCCGCCATCAGCGACTCCAGCTCGTCGCAGATGCCGAGGGAGTCGTGCACCACCACGTCCCGTACGTGGTCGAGTCCGCCGGGGATCCGGTCCAGCCAGACGCTGGTGCGCTCCAGCCGGTCGGCGGTGCGGATGTAGAACATCAGGAACCGGTCGATCAGGCGGATCAGTTCGGCGTCGGACAGGTCCTGCGCCAGCAGGTCGGCGTGGCGCGGGGTGGCGCCGCCGTTGCCGCCGACGTAGAGGTTCCAGCCGTTGGCGGTGGCGATGACGCCGAAGTCCTTCGACTGGGCCTCCGCACACTCGCGCTGGCAGCCGGACACCGCCGACTTCAGCTTGTGCGGGGACCTGAGCCCCCGGTAGCGCAGCTCCAGGTCGATCGCCATCCGCACCGAGTCCTGCACGCCGTATCGGCACCAGGTCTGTCCTACGCAGGACTTCACCGTGCGCAGCGACTTGCCGTAGGCGTGGCCGGACTCGAAGCCGGCGTCGACCAGCCGGGCCCAGATCAGCGGCAGCTGCTCGACCCGCGCGCCGAACATGTCGATCCGCTGGCCGCCGGTGATCTTCGTGTAGAGGCCGAAGTCACGGGCGATCTCGCCGATCACGATCAGCTTCTCGGGGGCGATCTCCCCGCCGGGGATGCGCGGCACCACCGAGTACGAGCCGTTCCTCTGCAGGTTGGCGAGGAAGTGGTCGTTGGTGTCCTGGAGGGCCGCCTGCTCGCCGTCGAGCACATAGGTGCTCGCGCCGATCACGGGCGCCAGGGACGCGATGATCGAGCCGACCGTCGGCTTGCACACCTCGCAGCCGTCGCCGCCGCGCGCCTCCTCCCGGCCGTGGCGGTCCAGCAGTTCGCGGTGGGAGGCGATGCGCAGGGCGTGGACGATCTCGTACAGCTCCTCGCGGGTCTGGGAGAAGCAGCCGCACAGGCCCTTGTCGACCTCGACGCCGCTCGCCTCCAGCTCGGCGTCCACCAGCTGGCCCAGCACCTTGACGCAACTTCCGCAGCCGGTACCGGCCTTGGTGCACTTCTTCACCTCGGGCACGGTGGTGCACGCGTGGTCCGTGACCGCGCCGCGGATCGTGCCCTTGGTGACGTTGTGGCAGGAGCAGATCACCGCGTCGTCCGGCAGCGCGGACGGGCCGAGCGCGGCCGGGGCGCCGGCGCCGGCGGGCAGCACCAGCGACTCCGGCGCGACCGGCGGCACGGAGCCGGTGAACGCCCGCAGCGTGCCGTACGCCTCCGCGTCGCCGACCAGGATGCCGCCGAGCAGCGTGCCGTCCCGGCCGATCACCAGTTTCTTGTAGAGGCCCGCGCGGGAGTCGGAGTAGACGACGTCCAGGCAGTCCTCGGCGGTGCCGTGCGCGTCGCCGAAGGACGCCACGTCCACGCCGAGCAGCTTCAGCTTGGTGGACAGATCGGCGCCGGTGAAGGTGGTTTTGTCCTCGGCGATGGTCGCGGCGGCCGTCTCGGCCTGCTCGTAGCCGGGGGCGACCAGGCCGTACACCCGGCCGTCGGCGGCCAGCGCGCACTCGCCGATCGCGAACACGTGCGGGTCGGTGACCGTGCGGCACTGCTCGTCGACGGTGATGCCGCCGCGCTCGCCGACCGCCAGACCGCAGTCGCGGGCGAGCTGGTCGCGGGGGCGGACACCGGCGGAGAACACCACCAGGTCGGTGGCGAGTTCGGAGCCGTCGGACAGCTTCATGCCGGTGACGGCGCCGGCCTCGTCGACCACGATCTCCTGGGTGCCGACGCCCGTGTGGACGGAGAGGCCCATGTCCTCGATGGTGCGCAGCAACGCCGCGCCGCCGCCCTCGTCGACCTGCACGGGCATCAGCCGCGGCGCGAACTCCACGATGTGCGACGTGAGTCCGAGACCCTTGAGCGCGCCGGCCGCCTCCAGGCCGAGCAGCCCTCCGCCGACCACCGCGCCGGTCTTCGCCCTGCTCCTCGCGTACTCCTCGATGGCGAGCAGGTCCTCGATGGTGCGGTAGACGAAGCAGCCCTCGGCGTCCTTGTTCGGCACCGGCGGCACGAACGGGTACGAGCCGGTCGCCAGCACCAGCACGTCGTAGCCGACGACCATCCCCGAGCGGGCGGTCACCGTGCGCGCCTCGCGGTCCACGTGCTCGGCCGGGTCGCCGACGTGCAGCTCGATGCCGTGGTCCTCGAGGAACGCCAGGTCCGTCAGCGACAGGTCCTCGGGCGTCCGCCCGGAGAAGTACGAGGTGAGCTGCACGCGGTCGTAGGCCGGACGCGGCTCCTCGCACAGCACGACCACGCGGTGGGTGGCGGTCAGGCCGCGCTCGGCGAGCGCCTCCAGGAAGCGCTGGCCGACCATGCCGTGGCCGACGAGCACGATGGTCGAGGTGTCCGTGGGCATCAGGAGCCTCCGTCGTTGGTGAGCAGGTGGAGCAGGGGCCCGCCGTCGGACGGGAGCGGCTCTGCTCCCTCCCAGGCGCGCGCGAGGGCGCCGACGGTGCCGAGTTCGCCGACCAGCACCCCGCCGACCAGGCGGTCGTCGCGGACCACGACCTTGCGGTACGTGCCGCGGGTGGCGTCGGCGAGGTGCACCACGTCGTCGCCCGGCAGCACCTCGGTCTCGCCGAACGCGGCCAGGTCGAAGGGGCTGTCCGGGCCGGTCAGGGTCAGCCGGGTGAGCGAGCGGGTGCCGGTGTAGCGGGAGGTGGTGTCCCCGGCGAGCAGCGCGGCGAGCGCGTCGGCCTGTTCCAGGGCCGGGGTGGCCAGCCCGTAGACGGTGCCGGCGTGCTGGACGCAGTCGCCGATCGCGTGGACGGACGGGTCGGAGGTGCGCAGCTCGTCGTCGACGACGACGCCCTTGGCCACGTCGAGTCCTGCGGCCTGGGCGAGCGAGACGCGCGGGTGCACCCCGCAGGCCAGCACCACCAGGTCGGCGTCCAGGGCGTAGCCGTCGGCCATCTCCACCGAGCGGACCGCGCCGCCGACGCAGCGCACGTCGCGCACCCGGCACTCGGTGTGCACCTCCACGCCGAGCCCGGTCAGATGGCGCAGGACCAGCGCGGAGGCGGCCGGGTCGAGCTGCCGCTCCATGAGCCGCTCGGACTGCTGGGCGAGGACCACCTGCGCGCCGCGCACGGCCAGCGCTCGGGCCGCGGACACGCCGAGCAGCCCGCCGCCGATCACCACCGCCCGCACGCCCGGCCGCACCTCGGCGGACAGGCCCAGGCAGTCGTCCAGGGTGCGGAACGCGTGCACGCCCCGCGGCAGCTCGTGGTCCTCGGTGAACAGGCCGCGCAGCGGCGGCAGGACGGGGTTGGAGCCGGTGGCCAGCACCAGCCGCCCGTAGGCGATCTCCGTGCCGTCCGCGCAGACGACGGTCCGCCGGTCCCGGTCGATGCCGGTGACCCGGGCGCGGACCAGCTCCGCGGGGGCGGGCAGGGCGATCACCTCGGGCCGGTAGCGCCCGGCGAGCACCTCGGCGAGCAGCACCCGGTTGTACGGCGGGTGCTCCTCCTCGCCGATCAGCGTCACGGGCGTGCCCAGCTCGCCGAGCCGCCGGGCGAGACGTACGCCCGCGAGGCCGGAGCCGATCACCACCACACGCTCGTTCGAGGTCATGTCCCGAGCCTGCGGGGCGGGTGTTACCCGGTGGCATCCCCTCTGTTTCCCGCGCGGAACGCTGCCCTCAGCGGTCGCGGGCGGGGGATGTGAGGCTTCCGGGGGCGGTCACGGGGCGGGTGTGAGGAGCCCAACCTCAACAAACGCTCATCTTGATGGACGCAACATCTATCGCCTTCATAGGCTCACGGCCATGCCCGACATATCGCTGACCATGGTCGTCCTGCTCTGCGTGGCCGCGCTCGCCGCCGGCTGGATCGACGCCGTGGTGGGCGGCGGGGGGCTGCTGCTCCTTCCCGCCCTGCTGCTCGGGCTGCCCGCCGGCACCCCGGCCGCGCACGCGCTGGGCACCAACAAGGCGGTCGCGATCGTAGGCACCACGGGCGCGGCGGTGACGTACGCCCGCAAGGCGCCGGTGGACGTGCGGACGGCGGTGCGGATCGGGCTCGCCGCCCTCGCCGGGTCGTCGGGCGGGGCCTTCCTGGCGGCCGGGATGAGCACGGAGGTGCTCAAGCCGGTGATCATGGTGGTGCTGCTGGCGGTGGCCGCCTTCGTGATCCTGCGGCCCGCGTTCGGCACCGCGCCCGCGACGGGTCCGGCGACCCGGCGGCAGATCCTCGCCGCGATCGGCCTGGCCGGCTTCGGCATCGGCTTCTACGACGGTCTGATCGGCCCCGGCACCGGCACGTTCCTCGTCCTGGCGCTCACCGCCCTGCTCCACCTCGACCTGGTCACCGCCTCGGCCACCGCGAAGATCGTCAACTGCTGCACCAACGCGGGCGCGCTCGCCACCTTCGCCTGGCAGGGCGCGGTGCTGTGGCAACTGGCGGCCCTGATGGCGGTCTTCAACCTCGCCGGCGGCATGCTGGGCGCCCGCACCGCCCTGAAGCACGGCAGCGGCTTCGTCCGCGTGGTCCTGCTGACGGTGGTGTTCGCCCTGGTGGCGAACATGGCGTACGAGCAGTGGCTGGCGTAGGCCTGGGCCCGGAGGCGTCCGGTGGGGATACTGAGCCGGACATGATCACCTCACGAGAGGCGCGGCCATCACCGGACCCACGGTCACCGCACCGCTGAGAGCCGTTCTCGCCGCCGCGGTCGTCTGCACGGCCGCCGCCTGCGGAACGCACCCGGAGCCCGACCGGAGGGCGGCGGTCCCCGCGTCCCCCTCGGCCGCCGCCGCCCGTCCCGTCACCGCCGTGATGCCCGACGTCACCGGGGGCAACGCGCTCCGGGCACAGGAGCAGACGGCCGGCACGGAGGTCCGCTTCGAGGACGCCACGGGGAAGAACCGCGAGGTGGTGGACCCCCAGGCGTGGCGCGTCTGCGACAGCAGGCCCGGCGCGAACCGGCAGATCACGTCGTACCCGGTGGTCCTCCTGGTGACCCCGACGACCGAGCCCTGCCCGGAGGGGGCGTCGGGCTGAGGCGCGGGCCGCGCTGCCCGGACGCACAGGCGAAGTCCGCCGGTGGCGGTCCGGGCCGACAGGGCGTCGGGCCGCCCGAGTGCTCCCGACAGGACGCCGGGCTGCCCCCCGATGGATGCCTGGTGGCGGGGCGCCCGGTCCGCCCCACGGGGTCACCGCGTCCCCGTCAGATGGGCGTACACCACCACGTTGCCCCGGTAGCCCGTCGTGGGGGAGTAGCCCGCGCCGCAGGTGATGACGCGGAGTTCCGGGCGGGAGGCCGCGCCGTAGACCTTCCGGTCGGGGAAGTCGCGGGCGTCGTACGCCTCGACCGCGTCCACCGTGAACACGGCCACCGTGCCGTCGCGCCGGGCGATCTCGATCGTGCTGCCCTTGTCCAGGGCGCCGAGGGAGTAGAAGACCGCCGGGCCGTCCTCGTTGTCGACGTGCCCCGCCACGATCGCGGTGCCCCGCTCGCCGGGGGTGGTGCCGGCCTCGTACCAGCCGGCCAGGTCCGGGCGGTCCGCGGGCGGCACGTCCAGGGAGCCGGCCGGGTTCAGCCCCAGGCCGGTCAGCGGCGCGTCCACCCCGATCGCGGGGATCCGCACCCGGTCGGGCGGCGACGGCGGCAGCGCGGGCGCCGCGGACCGCGCAGGGCCTTGCGCGTCGAGCTCCGAGTGCGCCTGCGCGGCGGACGGCTGCGGCGGTGCGTCGCCCCTGCCGTCCCGCAGCAGCACCGCCCCCGCGCACAGGGCGCACACCGTGACGGCGGCTATCGCCGCGTTGCCCGGACTCCCGGTCCTGCGGAACCTGCGGCGCATGGGTGACCTCACCTCGGACGGGCCCCGTGCCCCCCTCCGGGCCGCGAGGGGCGTCGGACCCGGAGGGGGAGGGGACTGCGGTACCAGCGGGACGGGCAGCGGAGGATGCCCGTCAGATCCCGTCGCCTCTCGCCCGGCGATGCAGGAGCCAGGTACCGCCCGCGGCGGCGACGGCGAGGGCCGACACGCCTGCCGCGGTCTGTACGGGGTCGGGGCCGAGCGCGCCACCGACCCCCGTCTTCACGCTTCCTCGGGGGACCACCTGTTCCGTGTCGGGCGTCAGCGTCACCACGAGGTCCCCGGTCACCCGGCGCCCGCTCCCGGCGCACACGACGACGATCTCGTACGTCCCCGGCTGCGCGCTCGGCGGCACCTGGAACTGCCCGATCGCCTCACCCTCGTGCGTGCTCGGCGCCAGCGTGAACCGGCCCGCGCCGACGGCGGAGGCGTCGCCCGCCGCCGTGCCCTCGTCGCCGCACGCCGCGGTGTTCGCCGAGACCTGCGCGCCCGGGGCGACGGACGACGGGTACATCCGCAGACCGGCGGTCGACGGGCCGGGGGCCTCCCCGGCGTACGCGGGGGAGGCGAGAAGCCCCGCGGCGGCCACGGCGAGTGCGGCGCCGGTCGAGCCGGTCAGCAGCCGGGCGGTACGTCGCATCGATGCTCCCTCGAGCTCACGGAGGCGACCCGGCCCGCGGCACCCCCATGTGCCGCCGTCGACCGCGTCCCTGCTCCTCCGAGGTAAGACCCCCCGGGCCCCCGGCGCTCCCTGAGAGGGCGTCAGGGCGGCGGCTGAACGGGTGTCAGGCGGCCCGCGGCCACCCCGGTCCGTGGTGTGTTTCAGCAGGTCAACGTCGTGACGGCGCGCGGCCGGGCGGTGTGCGGGCGGATTGGGCCGGGCGGGGCGGCGAAGGGCTGACCGGGCGAGGGCGCACGCCCCGGCGTGTTCCCGGAGGCGTACGCGCGCCTCACCGCACACCTCGCCAGTCCCCGCCCTCCACCCGCGTCCCGCGCCCCCGCAGCCGGGCCGCGACCGCCGGGGCGGCGACGTACACCCACGCCCGGACCGCCGTGCCGTCCGCGTCCCGCACCACCGGCCGCTCCACCCGGTCGTACAGGTTGCGCGGGTCGCCCGGGACGTACTCCTCCAGGCGGTCCAGCCGCGCCAGCAGCTCCTCGTACGCCTCCGGGCGGGCGGTGACCAGCTCCCCGCGCACCTCCCCGTCCGGCGCCTCCACCGCGTACGGGTAGCCGGGCCCCTCGTACAGCACCGCGCCCCGCAGCAGGCCCGGTTGCTCCTCCGCCGTGCGGCCGCGCAGGAAACGGTCGTGGTTGATCTCGCCGGGGCGGAGGGTGCCGTAGACGAAGAAGGGGAGGTTCACGTGCTTCACCTGCGCGGACGGTCGGCGGAGCCCCTCTGCACCGAAGTGCCACCGGAGCCTTGCGGGAACGATTCTCTCCCCTCACACACCCCCACATTCGCGCTATGGACATGACAGTCGGGCCGCCACTTGAATCGCGGGCACCACCCGCGCCGCCCCGCCCCCCACCCGCGTCGGGGCGCCCGTTCCAGGAGACCGCTTGAGCCCGATACGGCATGCCCGACGTTCCCGTCTCGCCGCCGCGGGAGCCGCCGTCACCGGCGCCGCCCTGCTGGCCGCCGCCCTCACCCCCACCCCCGCCGGCGCGGCCGACCGTCCCACCCGCGCCGCCGCGATCGACGCCGCCGCGTCCGTCCTGGCCGAGCGCGCCGACGCCCTCGGCCTCACCGCCGCCCAGAGGACGAAGGTCCGGGACGTCGTCGTCGACGCCGACGGCAGCCGCCACGTCCGCTACGACCGCACCTACCGCGGACTGCCCGTGCTGGGCGGCGACTTCGTGCTCCACCTCGCCCCCGACGGGTCCTACCGCGACGTCACCCGCGCCACCCGCGCCGCGATCGACCTCCCCACCGTCTCCCCGCGCCTCGCCGCGCCCCGCGCCGCCGACCTCGCCGCGAACCTGCTGCGCGCCGCGCACCTCGGCGAGACCCTGAACCGGCTCACCGCCCGCCCGCAGCTGGTGGTCGACGCCCTGCACGGAGCCCCCCGCCTCGCCTGGCGCACCGACGCCGCCGCCCAGGACTCCGCCGGCAACCCGGTCGCCCGCACCGTCCTCACCGACGCCCACACCGGCGCCCGCATCGACGCATGGGACCGGCTGGAGAGCGTCTCCGGCGACGGGAAGTCCCTGTACGGCGGCACGGTCCCGCTGGAGACCACGCGGACCGCGTCCGGCTACGAGCTGAAGGACCCCACCCGCGGCGACACCTACACCGGCGACGCGGGCAACCGCACCGACCTGTGCGTCCTCGTCGTCTGCGTGATCCGCGCCCCCGCCCCCGTCGTCACCGACGCCGACAACCACTGGGGCACCGGCGCCGCCGCCGACCGCGCCACGGTCGCCGTCGACGCCCAGTACGGCACGAACGTCACCTGGGACTACTACGAGGACACGCACGGCCGCCGGGGCATTGCCGGCGACGGCAAGGGCTCGTACAACCGCGTCCACTACGGCAACGCCTACAACAACGCCTTCTGGGACGACCGCTGCTTCTGCATGACCTACGGCGACGGCGACGGCACCCAGATGGGCCCGCTGGTCTCCCTGGACGTCGCCGGGCACGAGATGACCCACGGCGTCACCTCGAAGACGGCCGGGCTGACCTACTCCGGCGAGTCCGGCGGCCTGAACGAGGCCACCTCCGACATCTTCGGCACGCTGGTGGAGTTCCACGCGGCCAACGCGCAGGACCCGGGCGACTGGCGGATCGGCGAGGAGGTCGTCCGCGACGGCTTCGGGAAGGACGCCCTGCGCTTCATGGACCGTCCCTCCAAGGACGGCTCCTCGGCGGACTGCTGGGACGAGACGGTCGAGGACCTCGACGTCCATTACTCCTCGGGCGTCGCCAACCACTTCGCCTACCTGCTCGCCGAGGGCAGCGGCGCGAAGACCGTGGGCGGCACCGCCCACAACTCCCCGACCTGCGACGGCTCGACGGTCACCGGCATCGGCCGCGCCAAGCTCGGCAACATCTGGTACCGCGCCCTGACGGTCCACATGACCTCGTCGACCGACTACGCCGGCGCCCGCACCGCCACCCTGAAGGCGGCGGCGGACCTCTACGGCGAGGGCGGCGCCGAGCACAAGGCGGTCGCGGCCGCCTGGAGCGCGGTGGGCGTGGGCTGACCCGCCCCCGGTCCGGAGGCGGTGCGCTCACGGGCGTACCGCCTCCAGGCGTACCGCGCACGCCTTGAACTCCGGCATCCTCGACGTCGGGTCGAGGGCGGGGTTGGTGAGGGTGTTGGCGCGGCCCTCACCGGCCCAGTGGAACGGCATGAACACCGTGTCCGGGCGGATCGCCGTGGTGATCCGGGCCGGAGCCACCGCCCGGCCGCGCCGGGACACCACGGCCACCGGGTCGCCCTCGGCGGCGCCGAGCCGCTGCGCCAGCCGGGGGTGCAGCTCGACGAACGGGCCGGGCGCGGCGGCGTTCAGCTCGTCCACGCGCCGCGTCTGGGCGCCGGACTGGTACTGCGCCACGACCCGTCCGGTGGTGAGCAGCACCGGGTACTCCTCGTCGGGCTCCTCGGCGACCGCCCGGTGCGACACCGGCACGAACCGCGCCCGCCCGTCCTCGGTGGCGAACCGGTCGAGGAAGAGGCGCGGGGTGCCGGGGTGGACGGCCGCCCCGGCCGCCTCGGCGGGCTCGGAGGGGTCGGCGGGCTCGGCGGGCTCGGCGGGGGAGGGGCAGGGCCAGAACACCCCGTTCTCCTCGGCGAGCCGCCGGTAGGTGATCCCGGAGTAGTCCGCCGGACCGCCCGCGCTCGCCCGCCGCAGCTCCTCGAAGACCTCCTCCGGGTCGGCGGGGAAACGCTTCTCCGGGCTGCCCTCGCCCCCCAGCCGCGCCGCGAGTTCGTGCAGCACCTCCAGGTCGCTGCGCACGCCCGCCGGCGGGGAGATCGCCCGGCGGCGCAGCAGCACCCTGCCCTCCAGGCTGGTGGTGGTGCCGGTCTCCTCCGCCCACTGCGTCACCGGCAGCACCACGTCGGCGAGTTCGGCCGTCTCCGACAGCACCACGTCGCACACGGCGAGGAAGTCCAGCGAGCGGATGCGCTCCTCGACGTGCGCGGCACGCGGCGCCGACACCACCGGGTTGGAGCCCATCAGCAGCAGCGCCCGGATGTCCGTGCCCAGCGCGTCCAGCAGCTCGTAGGCGCTGCGGCCAGGACCGGGCAGGCTGTCCGGGTCCACGCCCCACACCTGCGCCACGTGCGCCCGCGCGGCCGGGTCGGTCAGCTTGCGGTAGCCGGGCAGCTGGTCGGCCTTCTGACCGTGTTCGCGTCCGCCCTGCCCGTTGCCCTGCCCGGTCAGACAGCCGTACCCGGACAGCGGGCGGCCGGGCCGGCCGGTCGCCAGGGCCAGGTTGATCCAGGCGCTCACCGTGTCGGTGCCCTTGGCCTGCTGCTCGGGGCCGCGCGCGGTGAGCACCATCGCGTGCTCCGGCTCGCAGAACAGCCTCACGGCTTTGCGGAGTTGCGGCACGGGCACGCCGGTGATGCGCTCCACGTACTCCGGCCAGTGCGCCATCGCCGCGGCCCGGGTGTCCTCCCAGCCGGCCGTGCGCTCCCGGATGTACTCCTCGTCGGTGAGGCCCTCGGCGACGACGAGGTGCAGCAGGCCGAGGGCCAGCGCGAGATCGGTGCCGGGGCGCGGCGCCAGATGCAGGTCGGCCTGCTCGGCGGTGCGGGTGCGGCGCGGGTCGACGACGATCAGGGTGCCGCCGTTCTCCTTCAGCTCCGTGAAGTAGCGCAGCGCCGGAGGCATGGTCTCGGCCGGGTTGGAGCCGACGAGGATGACACAGCCCGTCCTCGGGATGTCCTTCAGCGGGAACGGCAGCCCCCGGTCGAGGCCGAACGCCCTGCCTCCCGCGGCGGCGGCCGACGACATGCAGAACCGGCCGTTGTAGTCGATCTGCGAGGTGCCCAGCACCACCCGCGCGAACTTCCCCAGCGCGTACGCCTTCTCGTTGGTCAGCCCGCCCCCGCCGAACACCCCGACCGCGTCCGCGCCGTGTTCGGCGCGGGCGCCTCCGATGCCCTGGGCGATCCGGTCCAGCGCCTCCTCCCAGGAGGCCGGCTCCAGCGTGCCCGCCGCCGACCTGACCAGCGGCGAGGTCAGCCGCACGGCCGACGACAGCACGGCCGGAGCGGTCCGCCCCTTCCCGCACAGCGCCCCCCGGTTCACCGGGAAGTCCGCGCGCTCGCTCACCTCGACGCTCCGCCCGTCGGCGGCCGGCGTGAGGTTCATGCCGCACTGCAGCGCGCAGTAGGGGCAGTGCGTGGACGTCACGGTTTCTCGCATACGGCCCAGGCTGCGCCGCCGGTGTTACGCACCGCGCCGACCGCTGTTACACCCCGGACACGGTGCCCTCTCGGAGGGGCGGGGGGCGTGGTGAGGGGCCGGGACGCCCCCGCTCAGATGCCGACGAGCCGGACCCTGCCGCCGCACAGTCGTGCCATGTCATCGATGTCGGACGTCAGCATGGCCACCGGGCCCGGCTGACGGAGAGCCACCTCCGCCACCGTGGCGTCGATCGCGTGCTTGTGGCCGTGCAGGCCGGTGGCCTTCAGCAGGTCCGCCGCGGCTTTCGCCGCCTGCGCGGTCACCGGCTCGACCCTGACGCGGGACAGTGTCCACCGCAGCCGGGCGGTGTTCAAGCGCGCGTGACTCACCTCGACGATGGTGTTGGCTCCGACGACGAAGTCGGCACCCACCGTGTGGAACACCTGGAACATCGCGGCGACCTTGCGGTCCTGCGCGATCCAGGCGGACAGACCCTCGGCGTCCAGGACGACGGTCTCGATGTGCCCGCTCACGCCGCGCTCGACGAACCGCCGGCATCGGTGTCGCCGAAGATCCGGGAGCGGGCTTCCGCGAGTTCCTCCTCCGTGAAGGCGCCGTGCTCCTCCTGATGACGCCGAAGATCAGCCCCGAGCAGCTCGTGCCGCAGTTGGCGCGCCACGGCTTCGGCGACATAGCCGGAGACGTTGTCGGTGAGCTTTTTCAGCTCGGCGACCTGCTCCGTCGGGAGGGTCACCGTGATACGCGTCGTATCCGCCATGGAGCGAGCATACTCCGGTATGCGCGCTCCGGTCGTCAGCCCGGCGAGCCGGACCCCTCCGCGTCCGCCAGCGCCCTCCGCACCCCCGGCTCCTCCGGCCCCAGGAAGTGGGGATCCGGGCGGAACGCCGCGTCCAACGCCGCCTTGCCCGCCGCGAGGACCTCGCGGGCGCCGCCGTAGTACCAGGTGACGTCGTGGCGGTCGTCCACGCCGACGCCGTACGACGTGACGCCGGCCGCCTCGCACAGAGCCACCGCGCGGCGGATGTGGAAACCCTGGCTGATCAGCACCGCCCGGTCCACGCCGAAGATCTTCCGGGCGCGGACGCAGGAGTCCCACGTGTCGAAGCCCGCGTAGTCGCTGACGATCCGCGCGTCCGGCACCCCGTGGCGGGTCAGGTAGGCGCGCATCGCGTCCGGCTCGTCGTAGTCCTCCCGGCTGTTGTCGCCGGTGACCAGGACCACCCTGATCCGCCCCGCGCGGTACAGCTCCGCCGCCGCGTCCAGCCGGTGCGCGAGGTACGGCGACGGCTCCCCGTCCCACAGCCCCGCGCCGAACACCACGGCCACCTCCGTGCGCGGCACGTCGGCGACGGTGCGCAGCCGGTCGCCCGTGCTCAGCCGCAGCCAGGCCGCCGGCAGCAGCGCCAGCACGCACACCGCCACCACGGCCTGCACCAGCCGCCGCTGTCCCGCGCGGGTGCGCGGCAGCCGTGGACGGCGGACGGTGATACGGCGCATCGGACGGCCTCCCCCGGGTCGGTCCCTGACCCGGTAGACGCCCGACAGGGGCCTCCGGTTCGCGTCCTGTGACCGGCTTCACCCGGGACCGTCGCCTCACACCGCGCCCCGCCCCCGCGTGAACACCCCGCAAACACCCGTGACCCCGGCGCAACGGCAGGGCAACCTCGTCCGGTCACGCTCGCTGCATGACGGCGTACCCGACGCACCCCGGCACCCGGCCCCGCCCGGCCGCCCCGCCCCCCGCCCTCGTCGTGGTGGCCCACGGCAGCCGCGACCCGCGCGCCCTGGCCACCGCGCTGCGGCTGCTGGAGGGGGTCCGCGCGCTGCGGCCCGGCCTGCCCGTGCGCCTGGGCCACATCGAGCTGAACGCCCCGCTGCTCCCCGACACCCTCGACGGACTGGCCGCGTCCGGCGCCGGGTCCGCCGTGCTCGTCCCGCTGCTGTTCGGCCGTGGACACCACGTCACCCGCGACATCCCCGACGCGGCGGCGGCGGCGCCCCTGCCCACCCGCGTCGCCGCCCCGCTCGGCGCGCACCCGCTCCTCGTCGACGCCCTGCACGCCCGGCTCACCGAAGCGGGCTGGCAGGCGCCCCGGGACGCGGGGGAGCGCGGCCGCAGCGCCGTCGTGCTGGCCGCCGCCGGGTCCCGCGCGCCCGCCTCCCGCGCCGACACCGAACGCATCGCCGCGCTGCTCGCCGCCCGGCTCGGCGTGCCCGTCGTCCCCGCCTATGCCTCCGCCGCCGCGCCGACCGTGCCCGAGGCGGTCCGCGCCCTCGCCGCCCGCGGCCGCGACCGGGTCGCCGTCGCCTCCTGCTTCACCGCGCCCGGCCGGTTCGCCGCCGAGTGCGCGGACGCGGCGCCCGGCACCGTCGCCGACCCGCTGGGCACCCACCCCGCGATGGCCCGCCTGCTCCTCCACCGCTACGACCAGGCACTGCGGACCGCCGCCCCGGTCGCCGGACCGGCCGCCCTGGCGACGGCCTGACACGGCCACCGGTGTCCGGGATGTCACCGGCCGGGGCTACTGTCGGGTCATGGAAGGCATCACGTCCGGCACGACCGACCCGTCCGCCCCGCACCTCCCGCCCGACGGGTACGACCCGTCGGCCGTCGAGCGCTGGGCCGCCGAGCCCGACAAGCGGCCGGGGCGCACCGCCTTCCAGCGCGACCGGGCCCGGGTGCTGCACTCCGCCGCGCTGCGCCGCCTCGCCGGCAAGACGCAGGTCGTCACCCCGGGCGAGCAGAGCCAGGTGTGGGACGCCAGCCCCCGCACCCGCCTCACCCACTCCCTGGAGTGCGCCCAGGTCGGCCGGGAGCTGGGCGCCGCCCTCGGCTGCGACCCCGACCTGGTGGAGGCCGCCTGCCTCTCCCACGACCTCGGCCACCCCCCGTTCGGGCACAACGGCGAACAGGCGCTGAACGAGTTCGCCGGGGACTGCGGCGGCTTCGAGGGCAACGCCCAGTCGCTGCGGCTGCTCACCCGCATCGAGCCCAAGCGGTTCACCCCCGACGGCTCCGTCGGCCTCAACCTCACGCGGGCCGCCCTCGACGCGGCCACCAAGTACCCCTGGCCGCGCGGCGCCCACCCCACCGACCCGGCGTCCGTGAAGTTCGGCGTCTACGACGACGACCGCCCGGTGTTCGAATGGCTCCGCAAGGACGCCCCCGGCACCCGCACCTGCTTCGAGGCGCAGGTCATGGACTGGGCCGACGACGTCGCGTACTCGGTCCACGACGTGGAGGACGGCCTGCACGCGGGCCACATCGACCCCAACTGCCTGCACGCGGACCCCGAGCGGGACGCCGTGTTCGCGGTCGCCGTCGGCCGGTACGTGCCGGCGGACACCGACCCCGCCGAGCTGGCCGAGGCCCTCGACCGGCTGCTCGCCCAGGAGTGGTGGCCGCACGGCTACGACGGCACCGCCGTCGCGCAGGCACGCCTCAAGGACGCCACCAGCCAGCTCATCGGCCGCTTCTGCCTCGCCGCCGAGGGCGCCACCCGGCAGGCCTGGGGCGGCGGCCGCCTCACCCGGTACGCGGCCGAGCTGGTCGTGCCGCGCTCCACCCGCATGGAGTGCGCGGTCCTCAAGGCCGTCGCCGACCGGTACGTCATGCAGCGCGCCGAGCAGGAGCGGCTCCGCGCCGACCAGCGCGTCGTCGTGCTCGAGCTGGCGGAGGCACTGACCGCCCGCGCGCCCGAGGGACTGGACCCGCAGTTCCGCTCGCTGTTCGACCGGGCACCGGACGACCGCGCCCGCAAGCGGGTCGTCGTGGACCAGATCGCCTCCCTGACGGACGCGTCGGCCCGCTCGCTGCACGCCCGGCTGACCGCCCGGACGTGAGACGGACGCGGGACAGGTGGCCTGATCGGGTCACTCCCCCTTCCCGCAGCCTTCCGCTTGCGGGAGGCTCGCTGATGGCAACGCTCGAAGGAGGCATCACGTGGTCGACGCGGATCAGACTTTCGTCATCGTGGGAGGCGGCCTGGCCGGCGCCAAGGCGGCCGAGACGCTGAGAGCGGAGGGCTTCACCGGCCGCGTGATACTGATCTGCGACGAACGCGACCACCCCTACGAGCGCCCGCCGCTCTCCAAGGGCTACCTGCTCGGCTCGGCGGAGCGCGACAGCGTCTTCGTGCACGAGCCCGCCTGGTACGCGCGGCAGGACGTCGAACTTCACCTGGGAGCGACCGTCGCCGCGATCGACCGCGCCGCGAAGACCGTCCGCTTCGGCGAGGACGGCACCACCGTCCGCTACGACAAACTGCTGCTCGCCACCGGCGCCGAGCCCCGCCGGCTCGACATCCCGGGCACCGACCTCGTCGGCGTCCACCACCTGCGCCGCCTCGCCCACTCCGAACGTCTCAAGGGCGTCCTCACCTCCCTCGGCCGGGACAACGGCCACCTGGTGATCGCCGGCGCGGGCTGGATCGGCCTGGAGATCGCGGCGGCCGCCCGGCACTACGGCGCGGAGGTGACCGTCGTCCACCGGGGGCCGACCCCGCTGCACTCGGTGCTCGGCCCGGAGCTGGGCGCGCTCTTCGCCGAACTGCACCGCGAGCACGGCGTGCGGTTCCACTTCGGCGCCTCGCTCACCGAGATCACCGGCCAGGACGGCATGGTCCTCGCCGCCCGCACCGACGACGGCGAGGAGCACCCGGCGCACGCCGTGCTCGCCGCGATCGGGGCGGCCCCGCGGACCTCCCTCGCGGAGGCGGCGGGCCTGGAGCTGGCCGACCCCGCGTCGGGCGGGGGCGTCCTCGTCGACGAGCGGCTGCGCACGTCCGACCCGGACATCTACGCGGCGGGGGACGTCGCGTCCTTCCCGCACGCGCTGTTCTCCACCCGGCTGCGGGTGGAGCACTGGGCCAACGCGCTGAACGGCGGACCGGCTGCGGCGCGGGCGATGCTCGGGCGGGACGAAATCTACGACCGTGTGCCGTACTTCTTCACCGACCAGTACGACCTGGGCATGGAGTACTCGGGGTGGGCGCCGCCCGGGTCCTACGACCAGGTGGTCGTCCGGGGCGACGCGGGGAAGCGGGAGTTCGTCGCGTTCTGGGTGCGGGAGGGACGTGTGCTGGCGGGGATGAACGTGAATGTGTGGGATGTCACGGATTCCGTCCAGGCACTGATCCGCTCCCGCGAGCCGGTGGACACGGAGGCGTTGGCGGATCCGCATGTGCCGTTGGAGAGCCTGGTCGTCTAGGCGGGTGCCGGGGGCTCGGCGCCCCTTCCGAGGCGTCGGGCCGGACCGTGGTGTCACATCGGCCCCGTAGAATTCACGCGTGGCCGGGAGGATCAACGACGAGGACGTGAAGGCGGTTCGGGACGCGGTCCCGATCGACGCCGTGGTGTCCGAGTACCTCCAGCTGCGGAACGCGGGCGGCGGCAACCTCAAGGGCCTCTGTCCGTTCCACGACGAGAAGTCGCCGTCCTTCCAGGTCAGCCCGAGCAAGGGACTCTTCCACTGCTTCGGCTGCCAGGAGGGCGGCGACACCATCACGTTCGTGATGAAGATCGACCATCTCACCTTCTCGGAGGCGGTCGAGCGGCTGGCCGGACAGGCCGGCATCACCCTGCGCTACGAGGAGGGCGGTTACAACCCGTCCCACCAGCGCGGGGAGCGCATCCGTCTGGTCGAGGCGCACAAGCTGGCCGCCGAGTGGTACGCGGAGCAGCTCGCGACCAGCCCCGAGGCGGAGACCGGCCGGGTCTTCCTCGCCGAGCGCGGCTTCGACCAGGCCGCCGCCGTGCACTTCGGCGTCGGCTACAGCCCTCAGGGCTGGGACCATCTCACCCGCTTCCTGCGCGGCAAGGGCTTCAGCGACAAGGAGCTGGTGCTCTCCGGGCTCGCCCAGGAGGGCCGCCGCGGCCCCATCGACCGCTTCCGCGGCCGGCTGATGTGGCCCATCCGCGACATCGGCGGGGACGTCGTCGGCTTCGGCGCACGCAAGCTGTACGAGGCGGACAACGGCCCGAAGTACCTCAACACGCCCGATACGGCGATCTACCGGAAGTCGCAGGTCCTCTACGGCATCGACCTGGCGAAGAAGGACATCGCGAAGTCCTCCCGCGCGGTCGTCGTCGAGGGCTACACCGACGTCATGGCCTGTCACCTCGCGGGCGTCACGACGGCCATCGCCACCTGCGGCACCGCCTTCGGCACCGACCACATCAAGATCCTCCGGCGTCTGCTGATGGACAACGGCTCGGCGCGTGTGATCTTCACCTTCGACGGCGACGCGGCCGGGCAGAAGGCCGCCCTGCGCGCCTTCGAGGACGACCAGAAGTTCGCCGCCGAGACCTACATCGCCATCGCGCCCGACGGCATGGACCCCTGCGACCTGCGGCTCGCCAAGGGCGACGAGGCGGTCGCCGACCTGGCCGAGCCGCGCACCCCGCTGTTCGAGTTCGCGCTCCGCCAGATCGTCGGCCGCTACGACCTGGACACCCCGGCCGGCCGCGCCGCCGCCCTGGACGAGGCCGCACCGGTCGTCGCCCGGATCAAGAACAGCGGCGCCCAGCACGAGGTCGCCGTCCAGCTCGCCGGGATGCTCGGCATCCTCGACACGCAGTTCGTGGTCAAGCGGGTCGCCCAGCTCGCCCGCTGGGCCCGCGACCGCGGCGGCAAGGGCCCGGCCCCGGAGCGCGGCCGTCCCGCAGGCGGCGCCCTCCAGCAGTACGCCGCCGCCCCCTCCGCCCCGCGCGGCCCCGCCCTGAACCTCCGCAACCCGGTCTTCGCCACCGAGCGCGAGCTGCTCAAGCTGGCCCTCCAGCGCCCGGAGCTGGTCTCGCCGGCCTTCGACGCGTACGGCGTCGACGAGTTCACCGCCCCGCCCTACGCGGCCGTGCGCCAGGCCGTCCTGGACGCGGGCGGCGCCGAGTACGGCGTCCAGGACCCGCAGGAGTACCTGATCCGCGTCCGCGACGCGGCCCCCGACGACACCGTCCGCGCCATGGTCACGGAGCTGGCCGTCGAGGCGATCATGCGCCGGGCGGTCGACGAGGTGTACGCGGGCGAGGTGCTGGTCCGGGTGCGGCGCCGGGCCGTCGAGCGCCGCGTCCGCGAGGTCAACGGCAAGCTCGCCCGCCTGTCGCACCACGCCGACCAGGCCGAGCTGTCCGCCGTCCAGAACGAGCTCTGGGTCCTCCAGCAGTACGACCAGGCCCTCCGCGAGCACGGCGCGGCAGCGCTGTAGTCGGCCTTCCCGCCGTGAACCCGCCCCCCCGGTGACGGGTGTTGAGGCTTCCGGATGACCGCGCGGTGACCGCCCGGATGCAAAAAGTCATCGCACGCCCCTCGTGGTGACGATGTGTCGTACCCCACACTGGGGGGCGGTGCCTGAGTCCTCGGAGCGCGGCCGGCCCGTCGGTGACGGGTCGCACACCCCGCCGTTCCGCTCATCGCGTACGGGACGGACAGCGGCGAGGCCGTCGACTCCGCCCCTGAAGTACCGCTGCCCCACCCCCAGGCAGCGATCATCCTGGAGGTCGCCCCCGTGCAGACCCAGACCCTCACCCAGACCGACAGCGACGTCGTCGGCGCAGCGCCGGACGCGGATCTGCTGCTGCGAATGCCCGCGCAGACCCGCGTCGGACAGCGTCCCGGGACCGGTCCCGAACCGCCCGCGCAGACGGAGGATCCCGTCGAGACCGGGCCGCCGGACGCCGTGGAGCCGGCCGAGCCCGTCGACTCGAGGGTGCGCCCCGACACCGGCGGTCCCTCCTCCGACCTGTTCCGCCAGTACCTGCGGGAGATCGGCCGCATCCCGCTGCTCACCGCCGCCGAGGAGGTGGAGCTCGCCCGCCGGGTCGAGGCCGGCCTGTTCGCCGAGGAGAAGCTGCGGCTCACCCCCGACCTGGACAGCCGGCTCGCGCACGACCTGGACCGGCTCGTCGTGATGGGCCGCATGGCCAAGCGTCGGCTGATCGAGGCGAACCTGCGGCTCGTGGTGTCCGTGGCCAAGCGGTACGTGGGGCGCGGGCTGACCATGCTCGACCTGGTCCAGGAGGGCAACCTCGGCCTGATCCGCGCCGTCGAGAAGTTCGACTACGCGCGCGGATTCAAGTTCTCCACGTACGCGACCTGGTGGATCCGGCAGGCCATGTCCCGGGCGCTCGCCGACCAGGCCCGCACCATCCGCGTGCCGGTGCACGTCGTGGAGCTGATCAACCGCGTGGTGCGGGTACAGCGGCGGATGCTCCAGGAGCGCGGCTACGAGCCGACGCCGCAGGAGGTCGCCGCCCAGCTGGACCTGCCGCCCGAGCGGGTGGGCGAGGTGCTGCGGCTGGCCCAGGAGCCGGTGTCGCTGCACGCGCCCGTGGGTGAGGAGGACGACGTCGCGCTCGGCGACCTCATCGAGGACGGGGACGCCGCCAGTCCCGTGGAGTCGGCGGCGTTCCTGCTGCTGCGGCAGCACCTGGAGGCGGTGCTGTCCACCCTGGGGGAGCGCGAGCGCAAGGTGGTGCAGCTGCGCTACGGGCTCGTCGACGGCCGGCCTCGCACCCTGGAGGAGATCGGCCGCATCTTCGGGGTGACCCGCGAGCGGATACGGCAGATCGAGTCCAAGACCCTCAACAAGCTCCGCGACCACGCCTACGCCGACCAACTGCGCGGCTATCTCGACTAGCCGGCGGGGGTGCCGGAGGAGCCCCTCCGGCACCCCCGCGGCCTCAGTCGACCTCCGCGACCGCCTGCGCGAACTGCGCCTTGTACAGGCGGGCGTACGCACCGTCCGCCGCCAGCAGCTTGTCGTGCGCGCCCTGTTCGACGATCGACCCGTTTTCCATCACCAGGATGGTGTCCGCGTCGCGGATCGTCGACAGGCGGTGGGCGATGACGAACGACGTACGGCCGTGCGCCAGCCGGGCCATCGCCTTCTGGATCAGCACCTCCGTACGCGTGTCCACCGAGCTGGTCGCCTCGTCCAGCACCAGGATCACCGGGTCCGACAGGAACGCCCGCGCGATGGTGATCAGCTGCTTCTCGCCCGCGCTGACCCCGCTGCCCTCGTCGTCGATGACGGTGTCGTACCCGTCCGGCAGGGTGCGGACGAACCGGTCGGCGTGCGCGGCGCGGGCCGCCTCCTCGATCTCCTCCCGGGTGACCTCGCGCGACGCGCCGTACGCGATGTTCTCCGCGATGGTGCCGCCGAACAGCCAGGTGTCCTGGAGCACCATGCCGATCCCGGCGCGCAGTTCGTCCCGCGTCATCCGCGCGACGTCCACGCCGTCCAGGGTGATCCGCCCGCCGGACACCTCGTAGAACCGCATCAGCAGGTTGACCAGCGTCGTCTTGCCGGCGCCGGTCGGGCCGACGATGGCGACCGTGCGGCCCGGTTCGACCGTCAGCGACAGGTCCTCGATCAGCGGCTTCTCCGGGTCGTAGCGGAACGACACGTGCTCCAGCTCCACCCGGCCGCGCAGCTCCTCGGGACGCTCGGCGGGCGACGGGTCGGCCTCCTGCTCCTCCGCGTCGAGGATCTCGAAGACCCGCTCGGCGGAGGCCACGCCCGACTGCACCAGGTTCGCCATCGACGCGACCTGCGTCAGCGGCATCGAGAACTGCCGCGAGTACTGGATGAACGCCTGCACGTCCCCGATGGACAGCGACCCGGACGCCACCCGCAGACCGCCGACGACGGCGACCAGCACGTAGTTGAGGTTCGAGACGAACATCATCAGCGGCTGCATGACACCGCTGTTGAACTGCGCCTTGAACCCGGCCTCGTACAGCGCGTGGTTCTCCTCGGCGAACTTCCGCGCCGACTCCTCCTGCCGCCCGAACACCTTCACCAGGGCGTGCCCCGTGTACATCTCCTCGACGTGCGCGTTGAGGGTGCCGGTGGAGCGCCACTGCTGCACGAAGTGCGGCTGCGACCGCTTCCCGACCCGCGTGGCCACCACGAACGACAGCGGCACCGTCACCAGCGCGACCAGCGCCAGGATCCACGAGACGTAGAACATCATCGCCAGCACGCCGATGATGGTGAGCAGCGAGTTGATCAGCTGGCCCATCGACTGCTGGAGCGTCTGCCCGATGTTGTCGATGTCGTTGGTGGCCCGGCTCAGCACCTCACCGCGCTGCCGCTTGTCGAAGTACGACAGCGGCAGCCGCGACAGCTTCGTCTGCACGTCCTCGCGCATCCGGAACATGGTGCGGTTCACGGCCCGGTTCACCAGCCGCGTCGCCACCGCCATCAGCAGCCCCGCCGCGCCGAACACCGCCAGCGCCAGCAGCAGGACGTGTCCCACCGCGGTGAAGTCGATGCCCTGCCCCGGTGTGAAGTCGGTGGAGCGGAGCATGTCGGCGACCTGGTCGTCGCCGCGCTCCCGCATCGACTCCAGCACCTGCTCCTTGGTGGCGCCCTCCGGCATGTCACGCCCGACGATGCCCGCGAACACCAGGTCGGTGGCCCGTCCCAGGATCTTCGGTCCGACCACGCTGAGCCCCACGCTCACCACCACACAGGCCAGCAGCCCGTACATGGTGAGGCGTTCCGGGCCGAAGCGGCCGAGCAGCCGCTTGCCCGACCCCGTGAAGTCGATCGACCGCTGACCGGGAGCGACCCCCGCCGTCATCCGTCCCCCAGGGCCCGCCATCAGGCCGCCTCCGCTTCCGTGAGCTGGGAGAGCACGATCTCCCGGTAGGTCTCGTTGTCCGCCATCAGTTCGTGGTGCCGGCCGGTGCCGACCACCCGGCCCTCGTCGAGCACCACGATCCGGTCGGCGTCCCGGATGGTCGCCACCCGCTGTGCGACGATCACCACCGTCGCCTCGGCCGTCTCCCGCGCGAGCGCCGCGCGCAGGGCCGCGTCGGTGGCGTAGTCGAGCGCGGAGAAGGAGTCGTCGAAGAGGTAGATCTCCGGGCGCTGCACCAGCGTCCGGGCGATGGCCAGGCGCTGGCGCTGACCGCCGGAGACGTTCGTCCCGCCCTGCGCGATCGGGGCGTCGAGCCCGCCCTCCAGCCGCTCCACGAAGTCCTTGCCCTGTGCCACCTCCAGCGCGTGCCACAGCTCCTCGTCCGTGGCGTCCGGGTTGCCGTAGCGCAGATTGGTCGCCACCGTGCCCGCGAACAGGTACGGCTTCTGCGGCACGAGCCCGACGGTCCGGGCGAGCAGCGCCGGATCGAGGTCCGCCACCGGCACCCCGTCGACCAGCACCTCGCCGTCGGTCGCGTCGAACAGCCGCGGCACCAGTCCGAGCAGCGTGGACTTGCCGCTGCCGGTGGAGCCGATGACGGCGGTGACCTCGCCGGGCCGTGCCACCAGGTCGACGGCCCGCAGCACCGGCTCCTCGGCGCCCGGGTAGCGGAAGCCCGCGCCCCGGATCTCCAGGTGTCCGTGCCGGCGCAGCTCGGTGACGGGCGCGGGGGGCGGCACCACGCTCGAGGAGGTGTCCAGCACCTCCTGGACGCGCTCGGCGCACACCTCGGCGCGCGGCACCATCATGAACATGAACGTGGCCATCATCACGGACATGACGATCTGCATCAGATAGGCGAGGAACGCCGTCAGGTCGCCGATCTGCATCCCGCCGCTGTCGATGCGGTGCGCGCCGAACCACACCACCGCGATCGACGACAGGTTCACCACCGTCATGACCACCGGGAACATCAGCGCGAGCAGATTGCCGGTGCGCAGCGCCACATCGGTCAGCTCGGTGTTGGACCCGTGGAACCGCTTCTGCTCGTACGTGTCCCGTACGAACGCGCGGATGACCCGGTTGCCGGTGATCTGCTCGCGCAGCACCCGGTTCACCGTGTCCAGCCGCTCCTGCATGGTGCGGAACAGCGGCCGCAGCCGGCGCACGATCAGCGTCACGCAGACGCCCAGCACGGGCACCACCGCGACCAGCACCCCGGACAGCGGCACGTCCAGACCGAGCGCCAGCACCACGCCGCCCACGCACATGATCGGCGCCGACACCATGAGGGTGAACGTCATCAGGGTGAGCATCTGGATCTGCTGGACGTCGTTCGTCGTCCGCGTGATCAGCGACGGCGCACCGAAGTGACCGACCTCACGGGCGGAGAAGGACTGCACCCGGTCAAACACCGCGGCGCGCAGGTCCCGCCCCAGGGCCGCGGCGGTCCGGGCCCCGTAGTACACGGCGCCGACGTTGCAGACGACCTGTGCCAGCGAAATGCCGATCATCAGACCGCCGTAGCCCAGGATGTAACCGGTGTCACCCTGGACGACGCCGTTGTCGATGATGTCCGCGTTCAGCGTGGGCAGGTAGAGAGTGGCGCAGGTCTGGAGGAACTGCAGCACCACCAGGAGGGCGAGGGGTCTCTTGTAGGGCCGTAGACGGTCACGTAGAAGTCGTATGAGCACGCTGCATCTCTCGGAGTGGTCGGCGGGGCCATTGGTTGCCCGTGGCCCCTATCGTCGAACACTCCACCGGCGTTACCTCAACCCATTTACGGGCCCCGGCGCGCCGTCGCCGCGCGCCCCCTCCTACTGCTGGAACGCCCCCGGATGCGTCTGCTCGCGGACCGCCACGTACTGCTGACGCACGGCCTGACCCACCGCGAGCTCCTCGCCCGGGTCCAGCACCTGCGCCACCGGACCCGGCCACACCGGCGGGGTCCGCGGATCGAGGGCGCCCTGCGAGACGCCGAGCGCCCAGGCCGCCTGCCGGGCCGCACCCGTCGCCGCGTAGTCCGCGGGCTGCGGCACGACCACCTGCGCCCCGAACAGGGCGGGCGCCGCCGCCTGCACGGCGGGCAGTTCGGCCGCCGGACCGAGCAGGAACACCCGGCGCACCTCCACGCCCCGCCCGCGCAGCACGTCCAGCGCGTCCGCGAGCCCGCACAGCATCCCCTCGAACGCCGCCCGCGCCAGGTGCTCCGGCTTCATCGACTCCCGCCGCAGCCCCGCGAGGGTCCCGGCGGTGTGCGGCAGGTTCGGGGTGCGCTCGCCCTCCAGGTACGGCAGCAGCACCAGCCCGTGCGCACCCGGCGTCGACTTCATCGCCAGGTCGGACAGGCTCTCCAGGTCCGGCAGCCCCAGCAGTTCCGCGGTGCCGCGCAGCGCCCGCACCGCGTTCAGCGTGGTGACGACGGGCAGGTGCATGCCGGTCGCGTCGGCCAGCGACGTGATCGCACCGCCCCGGTCGACGAGCGGCTCCGGGTGCACGGCCATCACCGAGCCGGACGCGCCCAGCGACACCACCGCGTCGCCCAGCCCGATGCCGAGCCCGAACGCCGCCGCCATGGTGTCCGCCGTGCCGGCGGAGATCATCAGTCCCTCAGGGGTGGTGCCGGCCGCGTCGGCCGGGCCGATCACCTCGGGGAGCATCGCCTGGTGCCCGAGCGCCAGCTCCACCAGGTCGGGCCGGTACCCGCCGGTCGCCGCGGCCCAGTAGCCGGTGCCCGAGGCGCCGCCCCGGTCGGTCGTCCGGCGCACCGGCCGGCCCAGCAGCTGCCACACCAGCCAGTCGTGCGCCTGGAGCAGCACCGCGGTGCGGGCCGCGTTCTCCGGCTCGGTACGGGCCATCCAGCGCAGCTTCGTCACCGGCTGCGCGGCGCCCGGCACACAGCCCACGGCCTGCGCCCACGCCTCGCGCCCGCCGAGCGCGTCGACCAGATCGGCCGCCGCGACCTGCGCGCGCTTGTCGCCCCCCGTCATCGCCGGGCGGACCGTGCCGCCCTGCGCGTCCAGCGGGACCAGCGCGCCCGCCTGCGCGGACACCCCGATCGCCTGCACGCCCTCCAGCAGTCCGCCGCTCGCGGCCTCGCCCAGGGACAGCAGCCAGGCCTGCGGGTCGACGTCCGAGGAGCGGCCGGTGTCGGAGCCCTGCACCGGGTGCGGGGCGTACCCCTGCCTGACCACGGCCCCGGTGTCCGTGTCACAGACGACGATGCGAGTGAAATCGGGCGCACTGTCCAGCCCGGCGACTATCCCCATACGGCGATTTTGCCGTATGGGGAGGGGTGCGGTGTCCGTCAGGTGTTGCTCGTGCCCCAGTCGTCCTCGGCCGGGCCGTGGGCGGTGCGCTCCCGCAGGGCGTGGACCCGCTGCGCGACCGAGTCGGGCATACGGTCGCCGACCTTGTCGCTCATCACGTGGTACGCCTTGTCGGCGAACTCACGGCTCTGCTGTGCCGCGGACTCCGCGGTGTTGCGCACCGCGGGGTTCTGCGCCAGCTGGAGCGCGGACCTCTTCATCTGCTCGTAGCGCTCCCGCCCGGCTTTCGTGCCCAGCACGTAGCCCAGGACGGCTCCGGCGACGAACGTGAGCCGGTATCGCATGGCGGCCACCCTTCCCGTTGTTCCAGTCTGCGTGGGTCTCCGGCGCGGCGACGGGCCGGGGAGTACCGATTGGCGGAGCACCCCCCTGCTTGCGCTAATGTATGTGTCGCAGCGAGCGCGCGCCCTCTGGCGAATACCCAGGCGGGTGCGTTCGATGCAGAACGAGGCATTCCTCCGTAGCTCAATTGGCAGAGCAGCCGGCTGTTAACCGGCAGGTTACTGGTTCGAGTCCAGTCGGGGGAGCTCGGTCCTCCGTAGCTCAATTGGCAGAGCAGCCGGCTGTTAACCGGCAGGTTACTGGTTCGAGTCCAGTCGGGGGAGCATGCTGAACGAGGACCCCGTAGGGGTCCTTTTTCATGTCCGGTGGAACCGCGCGCGGCGCGGCGCTGTCTTCATGGTCAACAGGGCCGTACGCAGCCGACCATCCGAAGCAGGAGATCGTATGAGCGGCTATGCTGCGGCAGACGGCGCGCACACATGTACGCGACACGCCGCTATGGGGCGGTAGCTCAGCCGGTTAGAGCAGCGGACTCATAATCCGTCGGCCGTGGGTTCGAGTCCCACCCGCCCCACCACGTCACGGTTCACCGGAACCGTCGCCCCGGAGCCGGGGTCAGCCCCCTCCGTGCGTCCCCCCGTACGGCGTTGTCGTCGGACGCCGACGGCGCGTCCGACGGGTCTCGTTCCCCTTCCGCCTGTGACGGTGTGGTGTGCACCACGTCGGGGGTGGTCCATTCGCTGTCGTCCCGGTCGCCCTCGGCCTGGGACGGAGTGTGCTCGCTCATCGTGCCGCCTCCCTGTAGCGGGACCCGTCGGTTCCGGCGACTACGAGTACCCCCGCCGCGGCGATGTCACCGCGCGGCGCGGCGGGCGAGGGCACGGGCCAGCGCCGTGCGCACCTCCGGCGGCGGGGGAGTCCCCTCCGCCTCCGCGCAGGCCGTCAGCGACTCCGCCACGGTGCGCAGCTTGGTGTTGGACAGCTGCGACGCCTCCCGCAGGATGTGCCACGCCTCGTCCGAGGTGCAGCCGTACGTCGCCATCAGGATGCCGCGCGCCTGGTCGATGACCGGACGGGACGCGATGGCCTGCCGCAGCTGCTCCACCTCCTCCTGGAGCAGGTGCAGCCGCTCCTGGCGCTCCAGCGCCACCGCGGAACCGGCGGGCGAGGGGCGCGGCGCCGGCGAGCGCAGCGGGTCCGTGGTGTCCAGCCCGGCCAGCTCCAGGATGCGGCGCGGCTGGCCGCTCCAGCGGCACGTGGTGACGGGCATGGACCGCCGGCGGGCGTGGTCGCGCAGCACCTCCAGGAACTCCAGGCCCGCGGTGTCCATGAAGTGCACACCGCTCATGTCCAGGTCCACCCGCGCGGTGCCGGCCGGCAGCTCCGCCAGCTTCGCGGCCAGCGTCTGGGCACAGCCGCGGACCAGCTCCCCGCGTGGGGTGAGCAGCGCCCGGTCCGCGTCCATGCGGCCGCCGATGACCAAGGTGTCCTGCCGTCCCGGGGGGAACGAAGCCGCGGAAGTCATGTCACCGCCCTGTCGGTGCTCGTGGGTGGCCGGCCGGGCCGTCCCGGCGGCCCCGGCCGCCGCCGGCACCCGCGCGAGAGGCTGCGCACCGTACTGCTGCGCTGCGGATGCGCCTGCCCACCCTGAGCGGCGGTACACACCGGGCCGCGTGAAACGGCCGGTAACGCACGACGGCCCGCCCGCACGGATGCGGGCGGACCGGGGGAGGGACCGGCGGCGGACCGGGCGTGTCTCAGGCGCTCAGCGGGTCCAGCACCATCGGGGCGATACGGCCCTCCAGCATGGCGCCGAGCCCCTCCACGGCACACAGCTCCGGCTGCTCCGCGATGTGCACCGGCATCCCGGTCGCCTGACGCAGCATCTGGTCCAGGCCCGGCAGCAGGGCGCTGCCGCCGACCATCATGATGCCGCGGTCGGCCAGGTCGGCGACCAGATCGGGCGGGCAGTCCCGCAGCACCTTGCCGATGCCGTCGAGGACCGCGGTGAGCGGCGTCTGGATGGCCCGCCGCACCGCCGCCGTGTCCACCTTCACCGACCGGGCGAGCCCGGTGGCGACGTCCCGGCCGTGGATCTCCGTGACCTCGGGACCCTGCGGGGTCAGCCCGTTCCCCTCCAGCGCGAGCTGCAGAGGCCGTACGGACTGGCTCGGCAGCATCAGCTCGTGCTGGTGGCGCAGGTGCTGCACGATCGCCGCGTCCACCGCCTCGCCGCCCACCGGGATGCGCTCGGCCCGCACGATCGAGCCGAGCGACAGCACGGCGACCTGCGTGGCCGCCGCGCCGCACACCATGATCATGGTGGCCTCGGGCCGCTCCACCGGCAGCCCGCAGCCGACGGCCGCCGCGATCAGCGTGTCCACCAGCTCCACCCGGCGGGCGCCCAGACCGACCAGCGTCTCGATCGCGGCGCGCTGGGCCAGCGGGTCGGCGTCGTGCGGGGTGCAGGCGGCCGCCCGCAGCCGGGGCCTGCGGCGCAGGGCGCGGCGGGTGCGGTCGCCGATGAGCTGACGCAGCATCCGCTGCGCCATCTCGATGTCGACGACGGTGCCGCCGGTCACCGGCCGGACGACGCGGATGTAGTCGGGGGTGCGCCCGGTCATCTTCTCCGCGAACTCGCCGACGGCGATCAGCGCTCCGGTACGGGTGTTCACGGCGGCGACGGACGGCTGGTCGACGACGAGGCCGGCGCCCTTGACGTACACCCGGGTACGGGCCGCGCCCAGGTCGACGGCGAAATGGCAGCGGCGCAGCTGCTCCAGACTGGCGGTCACGGCAGTTCCTCCCGAGTGCGCGGCCTGGGCCCGCCGGACGGCGGGCCTCTTCGCATCGTGCGCGCCGGGCGGGGGAGGCGCCTTTTCTGGGGGGCCGGGAGAGGGGCCGCCGAACGGGGGGTGGGCGGCACCTGACGGTGGATCGGCGACCGGGCCCCGTCCTGACAGCACCTCAGGACCACGGTCCGGGGCGGCTGACAGGCACGGGCTGACGGACTTGCAGGTCCCCGTCGCTCGCCTCAACCGGAGCCGGCCGGCTGAGCGCCCTCGGGCCCCACGACCCCCCGCACCACCCCCAGCTCCACCAGATCCTGCGGCCGGATGCGCAGGGCGTCCGCCGTGGGTTCCACCTCCGTCGGCGGGCGTTTCAGGATCGCCGCCGCCAGTTCCGGGGCGATCACCGAGAAGTAGCTGTCCGGGGTGGCCCAGGTGTTGCCCGGCGCGGCCGGCGCGAGTGCGCCGCCCGAGCCGCCCTCGCCGACGACCAGGGTGGTCAGCGGGGTGCGCGCGGCGGCGACGGCGGCGAACAGGTCCGCGACGGCCGCGCCCACGCCCTGCCGTTCCGCCTCCGCGTCGTTGGCCGCGCCCGGGGTGTCCACCAGGGTCAGCACCGGGATGCCGAGGCGGTCGGCGAGGCGGATCAGACGGGCGGCCGTGCGGTAGCCGGCGGGGCGGGTGGCCGTGCCGGTCTGGGCCGCGTAGGCGACCGTACGGCCCCCGTGGTCGCCGAAGCCGCACAGCATGCCGTCGGGGTCGGCGCCGCCGCAGCGGTCGCCGGAGAGCCGGACGCGGGACGTGAAGTACGCGTCCAGGTAGGCGGCGGCGCGCGGGCGGTGCGGTGCGCGGGCGCGGCGGACCGCGTCCCAGCCGGTGTCCGGCAGGTCCGGGGCGCCGAGCGCGTGCGGCGGCGGGGCCGGGTCGGAGGACGGGCGGGTCAGCAGGCGCAGCCAGCGGCCGAGGACGGTGCGCAGCTCCTCCGGCGGGACCAGCGCGTCCGCGGCGCCCGCCGCGACCTGCGCCTCGGCCGTGTACGCCGTCGGGTCCGCGTCCGGCGGACGGACCCGGGAACCGGCGAAGCCGACCTGCGCGCCGGGAAGGGCGAGGACCACGTCCGCGCCCGCGCCCAGCGTGGCCCAGCCGCCGCCGGTCGTGGGGTCCCGCAGGACGGCCACCTGAGGGAGACGCGCCTCACGGGCCCGCGCCGACGCGCGCGCCACCCGCTGGAGCTGGGTCAGGGCGAGCATGCCCTCCTGCATACGGCTGCCACCGGTGGCGACCAGGGACACCAGCGGCAGCCGGTGCGCGATCGCGTGCGCGTACGCGGCCTCCAGACGGTCGCCGGTGCCCTCGCCGAGGGAGCCGCCGAGGAAGCCGAACTCGAACGCGACCAGCACGGCCCGCGTGCCGTCGACGTCCGCGACCCCGCAGACCACGGACTCGGTCTCGCCGGTGCGCGCGGCGGCGCGGGCGCGGGCCTCGTCGTAACCGGACCAGCCGAGCGGGCCGTCCGGCGCCGAGTGCCGTTCCGGGTACGGCAGTTCGGTGAACGTGTCCGTGACCAGGGAGAGGGCCGCGCGGGCCGACGGGCGGTCAGCCATGCGTCAGCGCCCGCTTCATGATCTTGCCCATGTCGTTGCGGGGCAGCACGTCGAGGTGGCGGACCACCCGGGGCCGCTTGTGCGGGGCGAGGCGCGCGGCCACGTGGTCCGCCAGCTCCTCGAGTCCGGGCGGCGACTGCGGGTCGGCCGGCACCACCCACGCCACGATCCGCTCGCCCAGGTCGGCGTCCGGCTCCCCGGTGACGGCGGCCTCCTTCACCCCCGGGTGTTCCAGCAGCGCGTTCTCGATCTCGCCCGCCCCGATCTTGTACCCGCCGCTCTTGATCAGGTCGGTGGCCTTGCGGCCGACGATGCGGACGTCGCCGCCCGGGTCGCGGACCGCCATGTCGCCGGTGCGGAACCAGCCGTCGGCGGTGAACGCGTCGGCGGTGGCGTCGGGCCGGTTGAGGTACTCGGTGAACAGGTTCGGCCCGCGCACCTGGATCTCGCCCACGGTCTCGCCGTCGTAGGACGCCACCGGGGTGCCGTCCTCCTCGACCAGCCGCAGTTCGACGCCGGGCAGCGGCACACCGACCGAGCCGGGGCGGGTCTCCCCGTCGACGCGGACGCTGGTGTTCATCAGCGTCTCCGTCATGCCGTACCGCTCGACGACCCGGGCGCCGGTCGCCGCCGTGATCCGCTCGTGGTCGTGGACCGGCAGCGCGGCCGACCCGGACACCAGCAGACGCGCGCCGGACAGCGCGCGCACCAGGTCCGGTTCGGCGGGCAGCGCCTCCGCGACGCGGTGGTACATCGTCGGCACGCCGAACAGCATGGTCGCGCCGGAGTTCAGCTCACGGGCCACGCCCTCGGTGGTGAACCGGCCGAGATGGCGCACCGACCCGCCGCGCCGGAGCGGGCCCAGCGTGCCGAGGACCAGGCCGTGCACATGGAACAGCGGCAGGCCGTGGACCAGCACGTCGGCGTCGGTCCACCGCCAGGCGTCGGCGAGGGCGTCCAGCGTCGAGGCGATCGAACGGCGGGGGATCACCGCGCCCTTGGGCGGGCCGGTGGTGCCGGAGGTGTAGACGATCAGGGCCGGGTCCTCCGGGTCGCGCTCCCGGTCGTCGGGCACGGAGCCCGGGCCGGCGCCGCGGGCCGGGTCCACGTCGACGCGGGGCAGCGCGGCCGGCGCGTCGGGCAGCGCGGTGCCGGGCGCGGCGAGGAGCACGTCGGGGGCGCTGTCGCCGAGGATGTGGCCCAGCTCCCGCTCGCCGGACTTCGGGTTGAGCGGGACCACGACGACCCCGGCGAGCAGCGCGGCGGTGACGGCGACGGCGGTCTCCAGGGTCGGAGCGGCCCACACGGCGGCCGTGCGCACCCCCTTGAGGTCCCCGGCCACCGCGCCGGACGCGGCGGCGAGTTCCCCGTACGTCAGTGAGCGCTCGCCGAAGCGCAGGGCGGGACGGTCGGCGGAGCCGCCGGCCGGGCCGTCGGTGAGGGCCGGGAAGAGAGAGGACACGCGTCGTACTCCTTGGGTCGCTGTCGTCGCTGTCGTCGCTGTCGTCGCCGGCGTGGCTGTCGTCGTCGGCGTGGCGGTCGTCGTGGCTGTGCCGGGTGTCCTACCCCCAGCCGGGTACCACCATCACCAGCCACACCACCGCCGGGACCGCCGCCACGACGATCCCGCCGTAGGCCATGAGCTGCCGGAAGAAACGCTCGCGGTCGACGTCCGGGGCGGCGGCGAGGACCAGGGCGCCGTTGGTGGAGAAGGGGCTGACGTCCACCACCGTCGCCGACACGGCGAGCGCGGCCACCATGCCCACGGCGCCGATCTCGCCCTGCGCCAGGAACGGCACCGCGAGCGGGATCAGCGCGCCCATGATGCCGACGGAGGAGGCGAACGCGGACACGATCGCGCCGATGTAGCAGAGCAGCACCGCCGCGAGCAGCGGGACGCCGATGCCGCCGACGCCCTCGCCGGCCCAGGTGATGGTGCCCATCTCGTCGAGGACGCCGACGTAGGTGAGGACACCGCAGATCAGCAGGACCGTCGGCCAGGCGATCTCGGTGACCGCGCGGCGGCTGACGTCCGGCCAGACGGTGCTCAGCACGACGGCGAGGGTGATGGCGGTGAGGCCCGCGTCCAGGTCGAAGCCGAGGACGGCGACGACCAGCGCGACCAGGCAGACGAGGGTGGCGATCACCGGGGCGGTGAGCGGGACGCCGGCGGCCGGGGCGTCGGCGCGGGTGGCCGCGGGGGCCGGGGCGGTACGGGTGCCTCCGCCTCCGGTCCCGGTGCCCGCCGTCCCGAGGCCTCCCGTCCCGCCGCCTCCGGTCCCGCTGTCCGTGCTGCCGCCCGGCTCCTCGTCCCCCTTCGCCGGCGAGGCGGCCGTCTCCGCGACCGTCCCCTGCCGCCACAGCCTCGGCCCGCCGCACACGGCGAACACCACCGCCGCGATGGCCAGGTTCGCCAGCAGGGAGGCGAGGAACAGCGTGATCTCGCTGCCGGGCAGCTTCTCCCGCTCGACGATGCCGTTGACGATCGAGCCGTAGATGGAGATCGGGGAGAAGCCGCCGGCCTGGGCGCCGTGCACCACCATCGCGCCCATCAGCAGCGGGCTGATGCCGTACCGGGCGGCGAAGCTCAGGGCGATCGGCGCGACGATCGCGACCGCGGCCGGGCTGACCGCCCCGATCGCGGTGAGCGCGCCGGTCAGGGCGAACATCACCCACGGGATCAGCGCCACCCGCCCCCGCACCATCCGCACCGCCGCGTGCACCAGCCAGTCGGTGGTGCCGTTGGCGCGGGCCAGGGCGAACAGGTAGGTGACGCCGACGAGGACGACGAACAGGTCGCCGGGGAAGCCGGCGAAGACCCCGTCCGCGTCGAGGTCGGCGACGAGCGTGCCGACCCCGAAGGCGGCGGCGAAGGCGAGTGCCCCCATGTTCACGGAGCGGGTGGTGGCGATGACGAACACCACCGCGAGGACGAGGACGGAGAGGAGTTCGGGGGACATGCGGGCTCCCGAGTGGCTGAGTGGCTGAACCACTTGCGGCGCTGGAATGGAGTGGTCCGTTCGGTGGCACAGCGTGCGGCCCGGGCGGAGGCACGTCAAGGGGTCGCGCACGAATTGGCTCAGCCACTCGGCCACTCGTGAAGACCCGGTGCTAATCTCCCCGCGAAAGGGGGACCGCCGTGACCGACGCCCTGCGCCCGATGGCGAAACAGCGCCTGTACGAACAGGTGCTGGACCGGCTGCGCCAGTACGTCGCCGAGGGCGGCCTGCGCGCCGGGGACCGTCTGCCGCCCGAGCGGGACCTGGCCCAGCGGCTCGGCGTGAGCCGCGCCTCCGTGAAGCAGGCGATCGTCGTGCTGGAGGTGCAGGGGCTGGTCGAGGTCCGGCACGGCGGCGGCACCTACCTGGTCCGCGACAGCCTCGACGTCGAACCGGTCGAGCGGATGGTGGAGCGGCGCCGGCGGCTGCCCGACGTGCTGGAGGCGCGGGAGGCCCTGGAGACCAAGCTCGCCGAACTGGCCGCCGAGCGGCGCACGGACGACGACCTGGCCGCGCTGCGGTCCGCGCTCGCGCACATGGCCGAGGAGATCGAGGCGGGCGGCGCGGGCGTGGAGGGCGACCGCCGGTTCCACGCGGCGGTGACGGCGGCCGCGCACAGCGCCCTGCTCGCCGAGTTCATGCGCTCCATCGCCGAGCAGATCGCCGAGAGCCGCACCGAGTCGCTGCGCCAGCCCGGCCGCCCGAACCGTTCCCTCGCCCAGCACCGGGCGATCCTCGACGCGATCGCCGAGGGCCGTCCCCGTCAGGCCGCCGCCGCCATGCGCCGCCACGTCCGCACGGTCGCCAAGGTGCGCCTGCTGGACTGGGACCCCGAGGAGGACCGCTAGGCATCGCGTTCCCCCTGCGGTTGTTAGCCTCCTTGCGGAGCCGAGGCGGTCGTGGGAGGGGTGAGGCGGCGTGGTGCGTGTCGCGCTGGTGACCTGTGCGGACGGGCCCGACGTGGCCGAGGACCGGGATCTGCCGGTGCTGGTGCGGGCGTTGAACCAGGCAGGGGCGGAGGCGTCCGTCGAGGTGTGGGACGACGCCGGCGTCGACTGGGCCCGCTTCGACCTCGCCGTGATCCGCTCCACCTGGGACTACAGCTGGCGGGCGGCCGAGTTCACCGCGTGGGCCGAGCGGTGCGGGGCGCTGACCCGGCTGGCCAATCCGGCGGACGTGGTGCGCTGGAACACCGACAAGCGCTACCTCGCGGACCTCGCGGCGGCCGGGGTGCCCGTGGTGGAGACGCGGTACCTGGCGCCCGGGGACACCGTGGAGCTCCCGGACGACCACGAGTTCGTGGTGAAGCCGGCCTCCGGCGCGGGCGCCCGGTTCGCCGCCCGCTACACCCCCGGCGAGCACGACACCGCCGTACGGCACGTCCGGCGCATGCACGACGACGGGTTCACGGCCATGGTGCAGCCGTACGTGCGGGCCATCGACAGCGGCGGTGAGCGGGCGCTGCAGTTCTTCGGCGGGAAGCTGCTGCACGCCAGCAGGAAGGGGCCGGTGCTCGCTCCCGGCACCCCCTACGACCAGCGGAAGACGGCCCACCCCGGGCTGACCGACTGGACCGCCACGGCCGACGAACTCGCCGTCGCCGAGGCCGCGTTGTCCGCCGTGCCCGGCGCGCCCGAGCTGCTGTACGCGCGGGTGGACCTGGTGGACGGCGACGACGGGCGGCCCCGGGTGATGGAGCTGGAGCTGGTCGAGCCGAACCTGTTCCTGTGGCTGCACCCCGGGTCGCTGCCCGTGGTCGCGGAGCGGATCATCGAGGCGGCGGGCCGCCGACGCCCGTCCGCTGGAGCAGCCCCCAGGTGAACTCCGCGGCCACCTCGTGAGGACGGCCCTCCGCGTCCGGGGCGGTGAACGCCAGCCCCCACCGGGTGGGCGCCGACCCCTCCAGCGGGCGGGCCGGGGCGAAGGCGCGGGCCACCTCGTCCACCGTGCACGACCACGGCGTGAGATCGTCCAGCGTGCGCAGGGCGGGCGCGGGCGCGCCCGGTGCGCGGACCAGCCACTCGTTCCACACCGCGCCCCCGCCCGCCGGGGTCAGCGCCTCGAAGCGCAGGTCCGGCCAGAGCGGCAGCGGCCACCGCCACGCCTCGCAGTCCAGGTCGCCGACCCGGCGCGGGGTACGCGACTCCGGCTCGCCCAGCACCGACCGGTACCGGGACAGGGCGGGCCGGGGGCGCGGGGAGCGGACCATCGCCTGCCAGCGCCGGTTGGCCTCCCGCATGTCGGCGAGGGAGGCGCCCAGCGCGCGACGGGCGTCCTCCACCAGGCCGGGGTTGTGGTCGGCCATGCGGCGCAGCAGCACCAGCTGGAAGTGGAACGGGGTGAACGGTTCAGGTGGGCGTCGTCCGGTGGGCACGGGACCCATCGTCGCCCACCGGAGGCTCTCCCGGGCGTCGGCCGTCCGGGAGGAACAGCACCGAGTTGACGTAGCGGGGGCCGCGCAGCCGCTCGTGGGGGAGGATCCGGCGCAGCAGGCCGTGCGTGGCGACGTACGCGGTGCGCTCCTGGTGGGCCTCCAGCGGGAAGCGGGACAGGGGGATCCAGGTGCCCGCCGGCAGCACCCAGCCGTCGTAGCCCAGCAGGGACAGGTACGTCACCACGGGGGCGATCGGCTGGATGCGGGACTCCAGCTCGACGAAGAGGGCGGGCCGGTCGCGGGCGAGGATGCCGGTCGCCCCGCGCAGCACCGCCGGCTCGTTGCCGTCCACGTCGATCTTCAGGAAGCCCACGTCACGCAGGCCCAGGTCGTCCAGGGCGACGCAGGTGACGTCCAGGGCGCGGCCGTGGATGTCCCGGCGGACCAGCGACGACACGCCCCGGGCGCCGGCGTCGTCGTCCGGCAGCCACAGCCGGGCGAAGCCGGGCCGGTCGGAGGCGGCCGCGCGGATCACCCGCACGTTCGGCGGGGCGGTCGCGTCCAGCAGCCGGGCCAGGCGCGGCACCGGCTCCAGGGTGACCACCCGGCGGGCGTGCCGGGCCAGCCGGTGCGTCCACGGGCCGTACCAGGCGCCGACGTCCACGGCCGTGTCGCAGTCCGGCGGGCACAGGTCGGCGAGACGGGCCAGCTCCGGTTCGAAGCGCGGGTAGACCGCGCGGGCCGTCGCCGCCACCGCGCGCGCGGGCAGCACGGACGCCGCCCGTGCCGCGAGTGTGCGCCGCCCGGTCACGGCGCGGTCCCCGGGGCCTCGGCCGCGCGGGCCAGGAGCCGCTCGTGCTCCTCCTCCGGCACCTGCTCCCCGGACGAGGGCAGCAGCTGCGGGATGCCGTCGACGACCGGGTAACGGCGGCGCAGCCGCGGGTTGTAGAGCGCCTCCCCTTCCCCGTCGTCCGCGGCGAGCAGACGCAGCGGCCCCTTGTCGAGCGGGCAGGCGAGGATCCTCAGCAGGGGGTCGTCGGGCTTCACGGTGGCGTCAACTCCTCGGTCGGGCGGGGGATCGGGGCGCGGTGTCGTGCTTGGGCATGGCGAGCAGCACGGTCACCGCGAGGACGGTGCCGAGCACGCGCAGCGCCAGCCGCAGCGGCTCGTCGGGGAGTTCCTCGCCGAACGACAGCGTGCCGAGCACCGCCGTGAACAGGCAGGTCACGGTCGTGCACACCGGCACGATCAGCGAGGCACGGCAGCGCTGGAGCGCCGCCTGCGACATCACGAGCCCGAACGCCCCGGTGAACAGCAGCAGATACGGGTACGGGGAGCGCAGCAGGGCGACGACCGACGTGCCGACGCCGGCCGTCAGGTGGCTGGAGACGCCCTTCACGGCGAGCGAGCTGACCCCGTAGAGCAGGCCGACGGCGATGCCGTACTCGACGCCGGTGGTGGGCAGCCGGTGCCGGTGACGGGCGTTGCGCTCGGCGGAGGAGTACAGCCACACCCCGGCCGCCAGCGCCGGCACGCACACCAGCAGGATCAGCGGGTACGGCGCGTCCCGGCCCACCGTGTCGGCGTCCGCGCCGCCCTCCCGCAGCGACAGCACCACCATCAGCAGCGCCACCAGGATCGCGCCGAGCGCGTACCGCTCCCGGCCGCTGGTCTCCTCGCCCAGCAGCCGCGCCGACAGCAGCACCAGCAGCACCAGACCGGACACGAACAGGCCCTGCGCGGCGGCGATCGGCAGCGTGCGGTACACGGCGAGCTGCGCCGCGAACCCGGCGGCGAGAGCGAGCGAGCCGCCGATCCACAGGGGGCTGCCCAGCACCAGCCGCAGCAGCCGGGCCGGCCGGCGCACCGTCACCTCGGGCAGCGCGCCCAGGGCACGCTTCTCCAGCACGAACCCCGCGCTGTACAGGACGTTCGCCAGCAGCGCCGCGGCCACTCCCCACCACATGTCCCCCCGCCCCTCTCACGCCCGCCGTGCGTGCAGCAGCAGGATCGACGCGAGCGTCGGCGCGGCGCAGGCCATCCGGTCCAGCGGCCGGAGTGTGCGCGGCACCCCGTGGAACGGCGCCCCCTTCAGCGCCACGACGGTGAAGCCGGACGCGGCGACGAACTCCCGCAGCGCGCGGGCCGTGTAGAGCCGCAGATGACCGACCACCTCCGTGCCCGGCCGGCCGTGGATGCCTCGCAGGCTCACCTCGGAGAACACCGGCTGCACCCCGGCGAGCAGCAGGGCGCGGTTGTACCAGGCCGCCAGGTTCGGCGTGGAGAGCATGAGATGCCCCCCGGGGCGCAGCACCCGGCGGATCTCGTCGAGCGCGGCGTCCGGGTCGACCAGATGCTCCAGCACCTCGCTGAACAGCACCGCGTCCGCCGACCTCGACGCGAACGGCAGCCCTCCGCCGTCGAGTTCGCCGCGCACCGCGTACGGCAGCCGGGTGCGCGCCCGGGTGAGGGCGTCCTGCGACCAGTCGACGCCGATCAGCCGGTGGCCGCGCAGCAGCGGGGCGGCCGTGGCGGCCGCGGTGCCGTCGCCGCAGCCGATGTCCAGGACCGTACGCGGACCCGACGCACCGGCCGGTCCCAGCGCCCGGGCCAGCATGCGGGCCTGGCGCAGACTCCGGGACGGGCCCGAGGCGACGGGCACGGCGGGGTTCTCGTAGAAGTCGCGCAGCCCGTGCGGCGGGGACGGCGTGCCCGGGGAGGGGGACGCGGTGGTCGTGGAGGAGGTCTTCGCCACTCAGGTCGCCTCCGTGGTCCGCAGGTGGTGCGCGAACAGCTCGCGCAGACGCGCGCCGTCGCCGTCCCCGAGCAGCGCGCTCGACCAGCGCAGCGCCAGGTGCAGCCGGCCCGCGGTGGACGCGGTGGTGAAGGTCAGCCCCCGCGGCATTCGGGCGGGCGCCGAGAACCACACGGCCCGCGCCCGGCCGGCGTCCGCACCGAAGTCCAGCGGGTACGGGACGCGGCCGATGTTGCTGAGCAGCGTGGTCGACGTCCACGGCGCCGCCGCCCGGCGCAGCGCCCGGGTCAGCGCGGCCCGGCAGGCGACCGGCGCCCACGGAGCGGTCAGCAGCGCCGCCCCGTGCCCCAGCTGAGGGCGGGGGAGGGCCTTCAGGGCGCGGGTGCGCAGGGCGGTACGGCGCAGCAGCTCCGGCACCGCGTCCGCGTCCAGCTCCTCCGGTGCGAACGCCACGTCCACCAGGCGGGTGCCGTTGCCGATCGGCATGCCGCTGTCCCGGGGCCGGTCGTCCACCGGCATGGTGATCCGCAGCGGCCGGCCCCGCCCGGCGCCACGCTCCCGGTTCCAGTGCGCCACGGTCAGCGCGGTGGCGACCATCAGCTGGTCGTTCACCGTGTACGGGGCGCCCTTCGGGCGGCGCGGCAGCGGCAGTTCCGTGACGAGCAGCCCGTTGCCGGGCGCGGGGCCGGGCGCGCCGCGCGCCACCCGGGCCGGGCGGATCCACGGGGACGGGGTGCCCGGGCGGACGGGCGGCGCGTCCGGGGGACGGACGGGCGGGGCGGCCGGCTCGTTGTCCCGCCCGCCGTACAGCTCGGCCGCCGTCGCCACCACGCGCAGGCAGGCGGGTCCGTCCATCGCGGTGTGGTTGACGGTGAGGACCAGGACGGTGCCCTCCGCCTCCCCGCGCACGGCCTCCAGCCGGACCGGCGGCGACACGGTGAGCGGGGGCGCCGCGCGCAGCGCCCGGACGCGGGCGTCCCGCAGGGCGTGCTCGCCCGGCACCGGGAAGCTCACGGGCTCCGCGTCCGGCCCGTCGGTCGCCTCCCACGCGTAACGCCGCCGGTACCAGGGCCCGGAAGCCTCCCGCACCAGACTGCGCGGATGCCGCCGCAACGCCTCCGCGAACGCCTTGCGCAGCCGCCCCGGATCCACGTCGCCGGGGAGATGCACCTCGATGTGCACGGTCTCCGGCTCCTCGTGCTGGAGACAGTGCCGGGAGATCTCGTCGACGACAGGGAAGGGGATGGTGCCGCCCGGGCGGGCCTGCGCGTTCATGCGGGGCCTCCCGCGCCGGGGCCCGCCGGGCCGCGGTCCCTCGGGTCGCCCCGGGACGGAAGCGGTGGCAGGAACGGGCGTACCCGGGCCGCCGGGGGCCGTGGTGGCCGGGAGGCGGGGGCGGGGTGCGCCGGGGCGGGCGGAGGCGTCGTGGGCTCCGGGGACAGGGGCTGCCCCGTGTGGCCGTCGTCCGGGCCGGGCCTCCCGCCGGCCGGCGTCTCGTCGTCCTCACGGTCCTTGCCCAGCGTCAGCAGGCCCGCGAACAGGCCCGTCAGCGCCAGCACTTGTGCCACGTGCCCGAACGCCCCCTCACCCGCGTGGATCGCGCCTCCCGCGCCCACCGCCGCCGTGAGGCCCGCTCCCGTGAGGGCGGCGAAGGCCAGCGGCGGGAGCAGGGAGCGGCGGCGCCACGCGAGCAGGGCCAGGGGCGGGAGCAGCAGGGCCCACCAGCCGGCGATCACCACGCCCGTCAGCGTCACCGCGACCGTGCCCAGCCACACCCCCGGAGCCGGAGGCGCCGGTTGCGGGTCGTCCGGGTTCTCCGCGCGGCGGCGCCACAGCAACAGGCCCGCCAGCGCCACGATCCCGGCGCCGCTCGCGACCAGCGCGGCGCCGTACGTCGTGGCGGGCTCGTAGGAGAGCTTCAGCGTCCCGCCCTCGCCCGCCGGGACCAGCCAGCCCTGCTGCCAGCCGTCCAGCCGCAGCGGGGTCAGCTCCTCGCCGTCGAGGGTGGCCTTCCAGCCGTCGTTGTGGTTCTCGTGCGTCGTCAGGTACGAGGCGGCGCCGGGTCCGACGAGCACCTCGCGGCGGTCGCCCTCCCAGTCCCGCACCCGCAGGTCGCGCTCGGTGGCCGCGCGGTCCGGCACGGTCCCCAGGGTCAGCGTCACCTCGGTGGCGGCGAGCGGTCCCGCGTCGTCCGCCTCGATCTCGTGCTCTCCCGCCGCGAGTTCGAGCCCGGGGACGGTCCGTCCGTCGCGGCACGGCGTCACCTCGACGGGCCGCCGCTCCACCAGGTCCCGTACGGTGCCGCGCACGGCGGTGTCGTACCGCTCGCCGTCCACCGTCAGCGCCGGGCCCTTGCCGCACGCCAGCGAGAACACGGAGTCGCCCTTCGGCTGCTCCGTGCGGAGGTCGTCCAGCGCGGGGACGTACGCCTCGGTCAGGCCGACCGGGAGCTGGAGGTCGTCGCCCACCGCCGGGTTGTGCACGGTGAGCGGGGCGGTGCGGGTGACCATGATGTCGAGGCGGTCGGTGGTCATCGGCGGGAACCGCACCCAGCCGTTGGCGTCGACGGCCGCGACCACCGCGCCCGTCGGGGAGGTGATCCGCACCTCCTCGGCCCGCGCCGACAGCCCGCCCGCGGGCGCCAGCACCACTTCGCCGACCTGCCGCTTCCCCGGCCAGCTCAGCCGGAGGGACGGCTCGTCGCCCGCGATCCACGCGGTGGTCAGGTCCCCGTCGGTGAGGTTCCGCGCGGACAGGCCCGCGCCCAGCCGCGCCGTGGAGGCCGCCGTCGCGACGATCCTCCGCCGCTGCTCGGGCGCGGCCTCGTACAGCAGCCGGTCCAGCCCCTCGCCCGGCACCGCCACCGCGCGCGCCCGGATCGCGTACGTCCCGGCCCGGCCGGCGTCGACGATCCGGCGCAGCCCGGACTCGCTGCTCGCGAGGGACAGCCCGGTGGGGTCGGCGGCGCGGTGCAGCGACACGATCCGCGCCGAGGCCGCCGTGTCCTCGCCGTCCTCGGGCAGCCGCAGCAGCCGCGTCACCTGCACGCCCGGAAGCTCCACCTCGGAGAAGCCGGCGCCGGTGACGCCGGGGCGCGGCACGGTCGAGCCGGTGATCGTGAGCTTCATCCAGCGGGTCGGGCCCGCGGGCGCGTCGATCCGCTCCCGCTCGCCGTCGACGCGCAGGAACGACGTCGCGGAGCCGTTCTCCGTCTCCACCCGCACCTCCGTCGGCGCCGCCCGCACCCCGTTCTGGGGGAGCGGGGTGACGCGGACCGTGTCCGGCATGTCGTAGCGGCCGTCGAAGGCGATCCGCAGCCACTGCCCGTCCGGCGAGTCCTCGGCGCCCTCCGCCCAGGCGGTCGCCGGGTCGCCGTCGAAGGCGTGCACCGGGTCGTACTGCGGCAGGTGGAACAGCCAGTTGCCGTAGGAGGACGCCGACACCTCGCGGGCGCCGCGCAGTTCGGCCACCGTCTGGTGCTCCTCGCCCTTGACGGGGAGGATCTGCCGGGGAGGCTCACCCGGGTCCTGGGCGGCGTCGGGCGCGTTGCGTTCGCCGGGCGTGTACGTGTACGAGGTGTGGGAGTTGACCAGCCCGAACCGGGTGTCCGCGCGGCGCAGCCCGTCACCGGTCACCCGCACGGCGGGCGCGCCGAGACCCGGATGCGCGTCGCCGGTCAGCACGGCGGGCCGGCCGCGCAGCTCCTCCGCCAGCGGCTGCAGCGACTCGGGCCCGCCGGACACCACGGCCGTGTCGGCCACCGGCAGCAACTCCGCCCGGTCCGGCCGGGACACCTCCGCGCCGGCCGGGCGGTAGATCTCCACCGCGCGCTGCCGCGGGTACAGGCCCTCCACCTGGAGCGGGGTGTCCGGTGCGATGACCCCGCCCGTCGTCACGGGACCCAGGCCCTCGACCCGCTCGTACCCGGACTGCTCCAGGGCGCGCTTCACCGTCGCCGTGGGCACCTGGCCGAGCTGGTCCGGGTCGAGGTCGTTGCGGACGACGACGTAGTGCACACCCGCCCGGCCCAGGTAGTCGGCGAGGCCCGGCACCTCACCGCCGGTCAGCAGCGCCTGCTCCACCGCGTCCAGGGCCCGCCGGTTGCCGGGCGTGCCGAACGGCACGTAGTCGCGCTGCGCCCACGGGGAATCGGCGACCACGTCCAGCGGCTGGTCGATCGTCGATCCCCAGGTGTGGATGCCGTGCGCGGTCGCCGGCACCACCAGGGCGCGCGCGTCCGGCGAGTTCCTCTCCAGCCAGTCGGCGGTGGCCCGCCAGTACGCGGGGATCTCCTGGAACGAGCCGGGGCCGAGCACCTTGCCGCCGACGTACGGCCAGGCCAGCCCCGGAAGCACCAGCACCGCCGCGAGCAGGGCCGCCGTCCGCGCCCCCGGCCGCCGGCGCGTGCCCCGGCCGGGCACGCCCCGTCCGGCGAGGTGCGCCAGACCGAGGACCAAGGCCAGCGCCAGGCCCGTCTGGAACTTGTAGATGTTCCGGAAGGGCGACAGCCGGCCGTCCAGCCAGTCCTGCACCGTCCCGTGGAACGGCCCGCCGGCCGCGCCGCCGTACCCGGCGAGCAGCACCAGCACGGCCGCCACCACGGTCAGCACCAGCCAGCGCCGCTCCGGCATGTCCCGCCGGGCCAGGCCCGCGAGCCCGAGCCCGGCCGCGCACGCCGAGGAGACGATCACGACCGGCGAGGACGCCACCGCCCAGCCGGCCGGCAGCCACGGCTCGCCGAAGTGCAGGTACGCCACCCAGTTCCCGGCGCCGCGCAGCGCCTCCGTCGCCGCCATGGTGTCGGTGGTGGTGCGCGCGGTCTCGATGTACGGGAGGAAGTTCTCCCCGTGGACGCCGAGCAGCAGCAGCGGGACCCACCACCAGGCGGTCGCCACCGCCACCGCGGGAGCCCACCACACGATCAGCTTCCACTTCCGCGCGCCCGGCGGGCGGGACAGGAGGTACAGCCCGACCGGCAGCAGCGACGCCAGCGTGGAGGCCGCGTTGACACCGCCCATGAACGGCACGAGGAGCGCCGACCGCAGCGCCGCGACCCGCGCCGTGTACCGCTGGTCCGCCAGCGGCAGCAGCACCCACGGCAGCAGCGCGCCGGGCAGCGCGGCGGCCGACGTGGAGCCGACGACCGCGGTGAACACCGGCCACAGCGCGTACGCCGCCGCGGCGACCAGGCGGGACGCGCCGCCGCCGACGCGCAGCCGCTCCGCGAGCCGCAGCGCGCCCCAGAACGCGGCCGTGACGATCAGCGACATCCACAGCCGCTCCGCCAGCCACACCGGCAGCCGCACCAGGTCGGCCAGCCAGTAGTACGGCAGCATCGGCCACAGGTAGCCGGTGTACTGGTCGGCGATCCCGCCGAACGAGCCCCGGCTCTGCCACAACTGGCCCAGGTCGGCCAGGAAGTGTCCCGGGTCGACGGTGACGCCGAGCTTGGTGTCGAAGGTCTGCCGCCCCGGCCGGACCGCCAGGAACAGCGCGAACACCACCGCCCAGAAGCCGAGCAGCCAGCGGCGCGAGCGCGGGCCGCGCGGCGGTCCCGCGGCGGCGGGGCCGGCCGGGACGGCGGTGGGAGGAGGAGCCTGGACCGTGGTCGTCATGCGGGACACCGCCGGAGGATGAGGAGGAGGTTCCAGGTGACGAACTCGCGGAGACCGGGCACCTTCACCACGGTCTCCGTCAGGAAGGGCCAGTAGCGGGAGCGCGCGGAGACGATCAGCACGTCGTCGCGGGCGCGCACCTGGCGCAGGGTGGGGCCGACGTGCACGGCGAACAGGTTCTCGCCGAGGGTGTGCTTCGCGGGGCGCCCGGTGCGGCGCTCGTACCGGGCGCGGGCCCGCCCGGCGCCCAGGTAGTGCCAGGGCGCCCACTCGTGACCGCCCCACGGGGACAGCCAGTTGGTGAACGACACGTAGATCAGCCCACCCGGCCGGGTCACCCGCACCAGCTCGCTGAGGAAGGTCTGCGGATCGGCCACGTGCTCCAGCACGTTGGAGGAGAACGTGACGTCCGCGGCCCCGTCGGCGAGCGGCAGCAGGTAACCGTCCGCGAGCACCGCGCCCCCGGGCGGCTTCCCGCTCAGCTCCCGCGCGTCGGGCTCCAACAGGCAGGCCAGCGCGCCCCGGGCGCGGAACTCACGGGTGACGTACCCGCTGCCGCCGCCGACGTCGGCGACGACCCGCCCGGCCACCGGCCCGTCGTACGCCTCCACCTGGTCGACGGCGTCACGGGCGAGCAGGGCGTAGCAGGCGTCCGGGTCGTCCTGCTCCCGCAGGAAGGCGCGGAACAGGGCGAGGGAGCGCCGCAGGGAGGGATCCTTGCCGGTTCCCGGCAACGTGCCGGCGCGTCCCGGAGGGCGGAACCGTGTCACCGCGCGGCCTCCCGGGCGACCGCCAGGAACTGGCGCACGGTGTGCTCCCACCGGTAGCGGGCGGCGACGTCCCGTGCCGCCTTGCCCATGTGGGCACGCCGTTCCGGGGCCAGGGCGAGGGAGATCCACGCGGCGGCGAAGGAGGACTCGCCGCGGGCGAGCACCCCCGTCTCGCCGTCCCGTACGGAGTCGCGCAGCCCGGGCACGTCGAAGGCCACGGCCGGCGTCTCCCGGGCCGCGGCCTCGGTGACGACGAGACCCCAGCCCTCCACGGCGGAGGGGTGCAGCAGCAGCCAGGCCGCGCACAGCAGCCGGTGCTTCTCCGCCTCGGAGACGTGCCCGGTGAAGCGGACGCCGGGACCGGCGAGCCGCTCGAGACGCTCCCGCTCCGGCCCGTCGCCGACGATCACCAGGGTGCCGCCGGTGACCGGCCGCACCCGCTCCCACAGCCGCAGCAGCAGGTCGATCCGCTTGTACTCGACGAGCCGGCCCACCGCCACGAACAGGGGTTCCGATGAGCGTTCGGTGCGCGGGCCCGGCTCGGCGACCCCGTTGTGCACCACGCGGATCCGCTCGCGCGGTACGCCGATGCGCTGGAGGGCGTGCGCCGTGGACGGCGACACCGCGACGACCAGGCCGTGCCGGTGCGCCCCGGTGAGGGCCCAGTGCTCCAGCTTCAGGCCGAGCCGCGCGGCCGGGGCCAGCGGGCCGCCGAACCGCATCGGCCACAGGTCGGTGTGCACGTGGTTGACCAGGCACAGGGTGGGCCCGCGGTGCCACAGGGGCGCGAGGTACGGCATGCCGTTGCAGACCTCGACCAGGAGGTCGCAGTCGCCGACCTGCCGGGCGAACGCGGAACGGGCGCGCAGGTAGTGGTCGTACGGTCCGCCCGCCGACACCACCCGGTAGTCGCGGAAGGCCGCGGGCCCTCCGCACAGCAGGGTGACCTGGTGGCCCCGACCGGTCAGACCGTCGGCGAGACGGTCGACCAGCAGCTCGGAGCCGCCTGCGGACGGACTGCCCAGGTCCCGGTGGGCGAGGAAGACGATCCGGCGCGGATGTGGGGGGAGCGCCGGGGAGGACTGCTGCGCGCCGGGGAGCGCTGTGCGCAGCGAGGACGGCACGTGCTGGGGCATCGGTGCTCCAACTCGTCTCGGTGTTGATCGGCGTGGGGAGGAACGCGGGGTGGTGCACAGGGGGTGGGGCGGGGCCGGCGGCCCCGGGACCGGGGTCCTGAGGAGGACCCCGGGACGTCCTGGGAGGGGGGTGTGGACGGTCTGTGTGTGGGTGGGGATGGCACAGTTTTCGCCCAGGCGTTCCCCACGGCTACTCACCGGCGTGACAATTTCCGGCTTTTCTTACTCGGGAGTCACTTCTTCCGGTGAGGGTCACACGGACGGAGCGGACGGATCCGGACGCTCCGTCACCTTCCGGCCACGCGCCACCAGAACGACTCCGGCCACGGCGAGCAGACCGCCCGCCACCGCCGCGCCCAGCGGCACGGTCTCGCCGAGCAGCCGCAGCCGGGCCCCGTCGGCCTTCGCCAGCTCCACGGCGGCCCGCTGGGTCTCCTCCGTGAAGGAGATCCTCTCGGCGTCCAGCAGCACCGCCTCGTCCTCGGTCCCGCCCGGGGCGCGCAGCGTCTGCCGGGGCCCGGTCTGCGCGTACAGCACCCGGCCGGTGCGCTGGTCGACGACCAGCTCCACACCGTGGTTGGCGTACCACTCCTCGGCCGCGACCTGCCCGGCCTCCGGCAGCCCGACCAGGCTGCCGGGCACCAGGCGGGTGCCGGTGCGGGTGGGCGGCACCGAGCCGGTGAAGCGGTAGCCGGTGTGGCCCAGGACCTTCTCGGTGCCCCGGTAGCGCAGCACGACCGTGTCGCCGAGGGTGTTGTCCCACCACCGGTAGGAGCGTTTCTCCACGTCGAAGGGGAACTTCAGGTACGCCTCGCCCTGGATGCGCGGCTTCGCGCCGCAGCAGTGCACCGGCTCGGTGGTGCGGCGGTCCAGCACCCAGCGGTGCGGGGTGAACGACAGCGCGTCGTGCGGATCGGCGGCCGGCAGCGTCTCGTCGGTGTCGACCGACGTGGTGACGTCCCACACCGCCTTGCCGCTGCGCTCGCTCTCCCGGACGTCGCCGCGCACCCGCTGGGTCACGGTGATCCGTCGGTCCGGCACCGTCTCGACCTTCTCCAGGTCGAAGACGCTGCCCCGGCCGGTGTAGACGGCGGTGGTGTCGATGTCGGTGGGATTGACCGCGGCCCGTGGCTGCACGTACCAGGCGAGAAGGGGCGCCAGCACCAGCAGGAAGGTGCCGAGCCCCAGCAGGACCAGGGACAACGGGGAGACTGAACGGCGCATCCGGGCACTCCAGAGGCTCGGTCGGCGGGCCGCTGACGGGCCCCGCCGTACGGGACAGTGCGCGTGCGGGAGTCCCCACCCCCTGGAGCTGGGAACCGTAAGCGCCTCTTGACGGAGTGTCAATGTCGTGCCGAGACTGGGGCACGACGGACAGGGGTGGTCGGTCACGTGGGGGTGGGGAACCTCCCCGACAGAGAGGCTGACCCTGCGATGTCCAGACTGCTCGCCGCCTGCCTGACGGTCGCTTTCGGCGCCGTCCTCGCCGTGGGAACGGCGTTCGGCGTCGTGGCCCTGCTCGAGGCCACCCCCGACCAGCCGAACACTCCCCTGATCACCTACGAGCAGGCCGACCAGGGGAGCTGACCCGTGACGGCCTCCCGCACCCTGACCGCCCGCTCCGCCTGGCACGCCGTACCGCGCCACCAGGTGCGCCGGTTCGCCGAGATCGCCCTCGCCGAGGCGCCCGCCCTGGCCGAGGAGATCATGGGCGAGATCCGGCGCGAGTACCCGCATCTTCCGGTGGTGCTCGACGACTCCGGTGAGCCGATGGCCCTCATCGGCATCCGCCGCGCCATCGAGGCGTTCGTCCGGCACCTCTCCCAGGACGACCGCACGGTGGGCCGGCCCACCGCGCCGCCCGACGTCTTCCAGGACTTCGGACGCGGCGAAGGGCGGGGCGGGCGGTCCCTGGACGCCCTTCAGGCGACCTACCGGATGGGCGTCCGCATGGCCTGGCGCCGGTTCGCCGAGATCGGCCAGCGCCTCGACATCCCGCCCCCCGCGATGTACGAACTCGTCGACGCGGGCTACGAGTACCTGGACGGACTGGTCGACCAGTCGGTGCGCGGATACGCCGAGGCGGCGGCCCGGCAGGCCGGAGAACGGCTGCGCCTTCAGCGCCGGCTGATGGACCTGATGCTCGCCGAGCACCACCGGGGCGACCCCTCCGACGCGCTCGGCGAACGCGCCGCCCGCATCGGCTGGCCCGTGCCCGAACGGGTCGCGGCCGGTCTGCTGGTGCGCCCGGCGCGGGAGGCCGTCGCGCCCGCCGTGGGGCAGGGGGTGCTGCTGGACATGGAGCACGAGCGGCCCCGCATGGTCGTGCCCGAACCCGACGCCGCCGGCCGCCGCGAACTGCTCGACCGGGCGCTCGCCGGCTGGTCCGGGGCGATCGGACCGCCCGTGCCGGTCACCGAGGCGGCGAAGTCGCTGCGGTGGGCGGAGGCGGCGGTGCGGCTGATGGAGCGGGGGCTGCTGCCGTCCGGCGAGGTGCTGTACTGCACCGAGCACACGGAGGCGTTGGTGCTGCTCCAGCCGGAGGAGCTGATCGACGATCTCGCGCTGCGGTGTCTGGCGCCGTTGGCGCACTGCGCTCCCGCGCACGGGCGGCGGCTGGCCCAGACGCTGCTGGCGTGGCTGGAGACGCGGGGCGGGGCGCCGGAGGTGGCGGCCCGGCTGGGGGTGCATCCGCAGACGGTGCGGTACCGGTTACGGCAGATACGGGAGTTGTTCGGGGGGTCGGTGGACGATCCCGACCGGCGGTTCGAGCTGGAGCTGGTGTTGCGGGCGCGGCGGTTGCGGGGGTTGCTGGGCGACGGGGCCGAGTAGCGGGGCGTGAGGGGGCGCCTTCGGGCCGTCGCCGGGTGCGGGTCCGTCGTGGCTCGTCGCGCAGTTCCCCGCGCCCCTGGGGCGATGACCCTGAGGGCGTTGCCTGGTGGAGGGGGTGTGGCTAGCCTGTGTTCGTCATGCCGATCGTTTGTTGGTATATCGAACGCTAGGAGGGGGCCGGTCGTGGGACGACTTGTGCCAGCCGTGACCCGGGCTCTCGACATACTCGAGCTCTTCCTGGACGGGGACGGCACGCTCTCCGCCCCCGACATCGTGCGCAAGCTGCAACTGCCGCGCACGACCGTCCACGAGCTGGTCACCACGCTCGCCGCCCGTAAGTACATCGTCCCGGTCGCGGGTCAGCCCGGCCGCTACCGGCTGGGCGTGCGGCCGTACCAGCTGGGCGCCCGCTACGCCGAGCACCTGGACCTGGCCGCCGAGGGACAGCAGGTCGCCCGGTCCGTCGCCGAGACCTGCGACGAGACCGTGCACGTGGCGATCCTGGAGGACACCGACGTCATCTACATCGCCAAGGTGGACTCCACGCACGCGGTGCGGATGGTGTCGGCGGCCGGCCGCCGGCTCCCCGCGCACTGCACCTCCGTCGGCAAGATGCTGCTGGCCTCCCTGCCCGAGCCGGAACTGGCCGCGCGTTTCCCCGACGGCGCGGAGCTGACCGCGATGACCCCGAACAGCATCACCGACCCGGCCGTCCTGCGGGAGACCCTCGCCGGGATCCGCACGCGGGGCGTCGCGGTGGAGAGCCGGGAGTCCAACCCGGACGTGTCCTGCGTCGCCGCCCCGGTGCGCGACCGCACCGGACAGGTCGTCGCCGCGCTGTCCATTTCCGTACCGATGATCCGCTGGAGCGACGACCGCCTGGGCGAGCTGGAGCAGCTCGCCGTCAAGGGCGCCGCCGAACTCTCCGAGCGACTGGGCCACATGAGCATGGCATGACACTCGCGTTCGACGTCGCGGTCCGCGCGGAGGCGGAACTGGGCGAGGGGGCCACCTGGGACCCGGCCACCGGGCGGCTGCTGTGGATCGACATCCTCAACTCCCGGGTGCACACCTACGACCCCGCCACCGGCCGCCGCACCGTGCGCCGTACCGAGCAGCACGTGGGCGCGGTCAAGCCGCGCGCGGGCGGCGGTCTGGTGCTGAACCTGCGGGACGGCGTCGGACTCCTCGACCCCGACGACACCTTCCGCTGGCTGCACCGCGAGCCGGTCGCCGGCCGCCGGGGCAACGACGCCGCCGTCGCCCCCGACGGCAGCCTCCTCGCGGGCACCATGCGCTACGACGAGGCGACCGGAGGCGGCACCCTGTCCCGGGTGACCGGCGACGGCACGGCCACCGTGCTGCTGGACGACGTGACGGTGAGCAACGGCACCGGCTGGAGCCCCGACGGCCGGCTGATGTACTACATCGACACGCCCACCCGCCGCGTCGACGTGTGCGACTTCGGCGAGGACGGCACGATCGCCGGCCGCCGGCCGCTCGCGGAGATCGAGGAGGGCGCCGGCTTCCCCGACGGCCTCACCGTCGACGCCGACGGCTGCGTGTGGGTGGCCCTGTGGGACGGGGGAGCGGTGCGCCGCTACACCCCGTCCGGCGAGCTGGACCGGGTGATCGAGCTGCCCGTCCCGCGCGTCACGTGCTGCGCCTTCGGCGGCCCGGGGCTGACCGACCTGTACGTGACCACGGCCCGCGTGGGCCTCACCGCCCCGCACCCGCTCGCCGGGTCCCTGCTGGTGGTCCCGGGCGCGGGCAAGGGCGTCGCCCAGCCCGCGTTCGCGGGCTGAGGCCGCGGCCGTACCGGCAGCCGCGTCGCGGGTGCTCGACCGGGTGCGGGTCCGTTCCGGCGGCCCCGCGCCGCCCGGCCGTCGGGTCACGCATCGCCGGCCGGCGGCGGTCGCCCGGTGCGCGGTCCGGGCGCCGGACACCGTCACCGCGCGGGTGCCGCCTCAGGTCAGGCCGGCCCCCTTGCGTTCCTCGGCGGTCAGCGGCGGGTCCGTCAGGGCGGGCTTCAACGGACCCGCCAGCGCCGCCACGAGGACCCGCGGGGACAGCAGCACCCCCGGGCCCCGCTCCAGCGACGTCACGTCGGTGACCCGCCGTGCGACGCGCCCGTTCCCGGTGGCCGTGTGCATCAGCCGGCCGACGTACGCGGCCGTCCACCGGTCGCGTGCGGACGGGCCGTCGTGCGTCGGGCCCGGGTAGAACACGTCCTGGCCCAGGGCGAGGTCCCAGGCCGGGACCGCCGGCCGGGCCACCGCGCGCTGCGCCCGGCGGGCGAGACCCGGCGTCCCCCAGCCGTGGCGCCGTACCGTCGCGCGCAGCGCCGCCGCACCCTGCGCCGCCACCGACATGCCGTGGCCGTACACGGGATTGAGCGCGGTCAGCGCGTCCCCGACCACCACCAGGTTCTCCGGCCACGCCTTCATCCGCTCGTAGAAGAAGCGGCGGTTGCCGGTGGCCCGGGTGAGCGACACCTCCGTCTCCGGGACCGCCGCGCCGAGCAGGTCGGCGATCAGCGGATGGCGCAGCTCCTCGCGGGCGTACCGCTCGAAGGCGGCCGTGTCGGAGGTGGGTTCGCCGCCCGTGGTGCCGAACAGGGTGACCAGCCAGCGGCCGTCCTCCACCGGGAGCAGCACCCCGCCGCGGCCCGGTCCGCCGGTACGCGGGTCCTGCTGCACGTTGACGACCGGGAAGCCGTCCCTGGCCCCCTCCGGGGCGCGGTAGAGACGGCTCGCGTACACCAGCCCGGTGTCCACCTCCCGGCGCTCGGGGGCGGGCAGTCCGGCGTCGGCCAGCCAGCGGGCGGTGCGGGAGGCGCGGCCCGTGGCGTCCACCACGAGACCGGCCCGCAGCGTGCGCTCGGCGCCGTCACGGGTGCGGACCCGGACGCCGTCGACGGCGGTACGGGTCCCGTCGAGCGAGAGGACCTCGGTCCGGTCGAGCATTTCGATCCGTCCGTCGGCGAGCACCTGCTCGCGCAGGGTCGCCTCCAGCAGGTCGCGCGTGCACAGCAGCATGAAGTGGGACTCGTCCCAGCGCCGGTACCAGCCGTACGGCGACAGCACCACCATGTTCGTGGTGACCGGCTGGCGGTGGGCGCCCGCGGCGCGCAGCCGGTCGACGGTCCCCGGCACGAGGTCCTCCAGGGCGTGCGCCCCGCCCGACCACAGCTGGTGCGCGTGCCGGGCCTGCGGGACGCCGCGCCGCGGCCCGGGTCCTGCGGGCAGCGCGTCGCGCTCCACCACGGTGACCCGGGCGAACGGGGCGAGGGCCCGCGCGGCGAGCAGTCCGGCGACGGATCCGCCGAGCACGACGGCGGTGGCGGGACGTCCGTCCGCGGACGGGGGTCTTCTCTCTGGGGCGGCGGGCACGCTCTTCGTTCTCCTGACCTGTCGTCGGTTCTCAGTCGGCGGACGCGCCGCGGGGCACGGCCGCCCGGGGGTCCGCCGCGAGGGCGGCGGCCCGTTCCCGGACCGCCTCCACGACGTGGGGGCGGCGCAGTTCCCGGGAGACGGCGCCGATCTCCCGCAGCAGGTCGGTGGTGTCGGGGTCCTGGGTGCCCTCGTCGTCCGGCGCGCGGCGCCGGCACTCCACGGCCTCCAGGATCGACACGGCGTTCGCCAGGGCCACGGCCCGTTCCCGCGGGAACCCGAGGCCGAGGGCCGCCTCGCGCGTCCGGTCGTGCCGGTCCTCGTCGATGTGCCGGGCCAGGGTGAGCAGTTCGTCCCGGATGAAGGTCTCGCGGCGGATCAGACGCAGTTCCGGGGTGGCGCGCAGCAGGAACGGCACGCCCCTGCCGTTGGCCGCGCGCATCAGCAGGTAGAGCGGGCGGAGCCGGTGGTGGGCGAGCCGGACGCGCCAGCGCTCGTGCAGGAACTGGCCGGCGTGCGGGAGGATGAAGCCCACCGCGATCAGGATGGCCGACAGGCAGGCGACGGGCGGCGCGAGGTCGGTGCTGAGCCAGTCCAGGTCGTTGCCGGTCCAGCGGGCGGCGACGGCGGTGAGCTTGGCCGCGTCGAAGACCAGGTTGAGCGCGTAGCCGACGCCGAGGAACTTCAGGCCCCACCGCAGCCAGGCGTCCAGCCCCGCGGTCTGCACCCAGTTCCACAGCAGCCGGCAGGTGATGAGGACGGCGACGGTGTGCGCGAGCAGGTACAGCAGGATCTGCTCGCGCATGAACGGCGTGGTCGCGTAGTAGGTGTCCAGGTCGCGCAGCCGCTCCTCGGAGGCGTCCGCGAGGAAGAACAGCACCCACAGGGCGACGATCACCCCGGAGTAGAGGGAGACCACCCAGCGCATCGCCCGCCGGGTGGCGGCGGAGCGGTCCGACAGCCCGTTGCGCCAGGCGATGATCAGCAGCAGGCAGGAGGCGCAGAACGCGGTGAGGAGTGAGTAGCACCACGGCGCCGATATGTTCGGCACCCCCGTGAGGCGGTTGACCCGGGCGATGGTCGTGGGCGCCACGAAGACGAAGACGGTGCAGGCGAGGAGGAGCAGCCCGCCCACCGCGCGCAGCAGCGGGTCCCGCCACAGCCGCACGATGGTGGGCAGCTTGATGACGAGGGCCGCGGTGAGGACGCCCGTCGGGATCCAGAAGGAGATGTAGAGGTCGCCGAGGACGTCCGACGGGGTGAGGGCGAGCGGGGCGGTCACCGGTGCGTTCCCCGCCGCCCGCGGTAGCCCAGGGCCCGCTGGAGGGGACCGGCGTCGGCGTCCCGGTCGTCCAGGAGGGTGCGCACGGCGGCGGCCATCCGGTGCCCGAACTCGTCGGCCTCCGCCTCCTCCGCCTCACGGGAGCCGTCGCGCGCGGCCATCGCGAGGGCGGCGTCCCAGTCCGGCGGGTCGGCCGTGAGGACCTGCTCGGCCGCCGTCGGGGCGTGGTGCCGGTGACCGGCGTGCATGTGCCACAACTCGTGGCCCAGGATGACCAGTTGCTGCATGGCCTCCGCTCGCTCCTCCACGATGACCAGGTCGAAGTCCTGGAACTCCACCCACAGGCCGGTCACTTCGATCTCGTCCGGGAAGCGTTCGAACCGCAGGACGACGGGCCGTCCCCCGCGCCGCGCGCTCATCTCCTCGCACAGGACCCGGCACGCCGCCCGGACGTCCGTGAGGGGACCGGAGCGTCCGCGGAGCGCGGTGGCGAGGTCGCCGGCCAGGCGGCGCGGGACGGCGCGGGCGCGGGAGCGCCGCAGCGCGGAGGCGAGCCGTTCGGCCCGCGTCCGTGCGCCCGCGCCATCCATCGAATCCCCTCGCCCGTGCGACCGCCGCACCTCAGGCAGTTCGAGCGTACGCGGCCGGATGTGTCCGCGTCACGTGATCCGTGACCGCCGGGGGGCGGGACGGTGTGCGCGGCGGACGAGTTCTGCCCCGGGCATTGACGCGTCACCCAGCGGCACTTACGGTCCCGTTCGAAGTTACGGGCGTCATCCGGGATATCGAACATGCGAGGCTCGCGGCACGAGATGAGCAGAGGGGCAGGGAGGCCGGTGACGCCCTCCCCGCAGCAGGACCCGACCCGTCGAAAGGACACGATGCGCACCGCCCGCTTCACCCTGGACCCCGCCTTCACCGTCGGCACGGTGGACCCCCGGCTGTTCGGCTCCTTCGTCGAGCACCTCGGCCGGTGCGTCTACACCGGCGTCTTCGAACCGGGCCACCCCGCCGCCGACGCCGACGGCATCCGCGGCGACGTCCTGGACCTGGTCCGCGAACTCGGTGTCACCGCCGTCCGCTACCCCGGCGGCAACTTCGTCTCCGGCTACCGCTGGGAGGACTCCGTCGGCCCCGTCGAGGAGCGCCCGCGCCGCCTCGACCTGGCCTGGCGGTCCACCGAGACCAACCGTTTCGGCCTGTCCGAGTTCATCTCCTTCCTGCGGAAGATCGGGCCGCAGGCCGAGCCGATGATGGCCCTCAACCTCGGCACCCGGGGCGTCGCCGAGGCCCTCCAGCTCCAGGAGTACGCCAACCACCCCGGCGGCACCGCCCTGTCGGACCTGCGCGTGGAGCACGGCGACAAGGACCCATTCGGCATCCGGCTGTGGTGCCTGGGCAACGAGATGGACGGTCCCTGGCAGACCGGCCACAAGACCGCCGCCGAGTACGGCAGGATCGCCGCCGAGACCGCCCGCGCCATGCGCCAGATCGACCCCGGAGTGCAGCTCGTCGCCTGCGGCTCCTCGGGCCGCTCCATGCCGACCTTCGCCGAGTGGGAGGCCACCGTCCTGCAGGAGACGTACGACCTGGTCGACCACATCTCCCTGCACGCCTACTACGAGCCGCTCGACGGCGACGTGGACTCCTTCCTCGCCTCCGCCGTCGACATGGAGACCTTCATCGAGGACGTGGTGGCCACCTGCGACCACGTCGGGGCCCGGCTGAAGTCCCGGAAGAAGATCAACCTCTCGTTCGACGAGTGGAACGTCTGGTACATGTCCCGCACCCAGGAGCAGGTGAGCGCCCTCGACTGGCCCGAGGCGCCGCGGCTGCTGGAGGACAGCTACAGCGTCACGGACGCGGTGGTCCTCGGCTCCCTGCTGATCGCGCTGCTCCGGCACGCGGACCGGGTCACCGTCGCCTGCCTGGCCCAGCTGGTCAACGTCATCGCGCCGATCATGACCGAGCCGGGCGGTCCGGCCTGGCGGCAGACGACGTTCTTCCCGTTCGCCCAGGCCTCGAGGTACGGCCGCGGCGAGGTCCTCGACGTGCGCGTGGACTCCCCGACGTATGCCACGGCGAAGTACGGGGAGGCGGACCTGCTGCACGCGACCGCGGTGCGGGGCGAGGACGGCGCGGTCACCGTGTTCGCCGTCAACCGCTCCCGCACCGGGCCGCTGCCGCTGGACGTCGCGCTGAACGGGCTCGGCCTGACGTCCGTCGTCGAGCACAGCGTGCTCGCGGACGCCGACCCCGACGCCCGCAACACCCTCGACGAGCCCGAGCGTGTGGTCCCGCACGCGGCGGAGGGCACCACCCTGGACGGCGGCAGCCTCACGGCCGTGCTGGAGCCGCTGTCCTGGAACGTGATCCGGCTGGCGTGACGCGCGCCGCACGCCCGCGGGCCGGCGGGCTCACCTCCCCGGTGGGTCCACCGGCTCGACCGGGACGCCGCCGCGCGCCGCGCCCAGCAGCGTCAGCGTGACCTTCCCCGGCCCGGCCGCGGTGGTCCCGTCGGACAGCACCACCAGCGCCAGGGTGTTGGCGCCGCGGGTGCGCAGGATGCCGTTCGGCAGGGCGAAGGTGTGCTGCGGGCCGACGTCGTTGACGTACTGGCCGAGGTTCCAGCCGTTGAGGAAGACCTGCACCCGGTAGGCCCGCTGGGGGTCGTCCTCCAGGGTGAGCCCGACCGACGCGTCCAGTTCGGGCTCGAACCCGAGCCGGAAGCGGGTGCGGTACCAGGTGACGCCCTGGCGCCGTTGCTCGCGCGGGAACTCCGCCACCCGCCAGCGGCGGTCGTCGTGGTCCGGCAGGTGCCAGCCGCGCCGCTCCCCGTACAGGCCGCCGTTGTTGAACGGGCCGGTCACCCGCTCCGGGTCGGCGGCGCCCCGCACCCGCCACTCCACGGCGCGGTCGCCTCCCTCGAACTCCACGGCGACCAGCCCGCGCGCCGCCTTGTGGGCGTCCTCCCCGGGCTCCGTGCCGGCGTGCTGCATGGGCCGCACCAGCACCGACAGCACATGCTCGCCGGGGGTGCGCACCGCTCCGGGGACGTCGAACCGCGCCGTGGCCGTCCAGGTGCCGCGTTCGACGGTGTCCTCGTCGGGCGCCGGCATGCGGTGGGTCCCGAGCGGCCGGCCGTCCAGCCAGGCCATCAGCAGCCCTTGGGTGCCGGTGCTGTAGGACAGCGCCACCGACGGGATGCCGCCCAGGTCCTTCAGCCGTCCCCGGTACCAGACGTCGCCGTGGTGGAAGCCGTGGTCGTCGGCGAACAGCACGGGCCCGCCCTCGGGAACGGGCGTGGTGCTGTGGGACGTGGTGCGGCCGGCCACCGTCCACGCCGAGTCGTCGAAGTCCGGGTCGGACTCCGGGTTCTCGGTGCGGAACCGCCAGCCGTCGAGGGCGGGCAGCGCCACCGCGCGCACGGCGGGCATCAGCCCCTCCATCACACGGCTGCGGGCGCGGCCGACGTAGGTCGGCACCGGCTCGCCGTTCCAGGTGACGTCGGCGATGCCGCGCGGCCCCCACACCTCCACACCGGTCTCCACGGTGACGTCACCGGTCAGGTGGAGCGTGGAGTCGCGCAGTTCCGCCGAGCGCAGCAGCGCGGGGCCGTACACCACGAGGGGTCCGGCCGGGGTCTCGTACGTCCACAGGCGCAGCGCGGTCTCGTCGTCGGCGAACAGCAGCACGAGGGGTGTCTCGGAGTCGCCGTCCTTGACCAGCACCCGGCTCAGGCCGCCCACGCCGAGCGGGGAGACGACGTTCAGCCGGCCCCGCTCGTAGGCCCAGGCGGGTTCGGTGTCCGCGCGGTCGGCGCCCGGCTGCTTCTCGCAGTCCAGCGCGAGCTGAGCGGTCTCCCCGTGGCGGCCGACGAACACCGCCACGTCCTGCCGCCCGGTGGAGACGCAGAGCATCGGCTGGGCGGTGGTGTACGCCAGCTTGCGGTGGCCCAGGCGCAGACCGGAGGCGATCAGCTTGGTGTCGCCGGCGGCCAGGGTGACCGGCACCTCGACCCCGGTGTCGGGCAGCAGGGCGCGCACCTCCTCCCCGGTGTCGTTGCGCACCACGAAGAACCGCGCGCCGGTGTCGCGGTTGACCAGCCGGCGCACCGTCAGCCGGCCGTCCGCGGCGCGCTCCTCGCCGTCCCCGTCCGCTTCCAGCCGGGCCAGGTCGGGCACGGTGCGGACCAGATGGCCGAGCTGCTGGACGGCGGCCATGTTCGGCGCGGACTGGCGCCCCTCGTCGAGCACCGCCCCGTAGTCGTACGAGGTGTAGACGCCCGGTCCGGGCAGCCAGCCCCACGACGTCCCGCCGAACCCCATGCCGGTGTGGTGCACCGTGACCCGGTCGGCGAGCGCGGTGAGATGGCGCCGCCGCTCGTGCGCCGCGTCGTGGATCTCGCGCACCCGCGCGTAGCCCTCACCGGCGGACAGCGGCCCGCCCCAGGCGTCGGCGGCCCCGCCCGCCACGGCGGTGAGACCGGCCGTGGGCGGCCCGTCCCCGCCGGTGAAGCCCTCGCCGTCCAGCACGGGCACGTCGATGCGGTCGGCGCGCACCTTCGCGTACAGCCGGGCCCGGTGGGCCCGCGCCGCCGGGTCACCGGCCGGCACCGGACGCCCGTCCTCCAGCCGGTACAGCAGCACCGTCCCGCCGCCCGCGGTGTACAGGTGCCGTACGGCGACGGCGTCGACGGCGGCGAGCCACGCCTCGGCGTGCCGCAGGTACTCGGGGTCGTCGGTGCGGGCGGAGCCCGGGGCGGCCGTCAGCCAGCCGGGGAGGCCGCCGGCGTCCAGGTCCGCGCCCAGGTAGGGGCCGGGCCGCAGCACCACGTACAGCCGCTCCTCGGCGGCGACCGAGAGGAAACGGTTCAGGTCCCGCACCCCGGTGAAGTCGTGGACGCCGGGCGCGGGGGAGTGGACGTTCCACGGCACCGGCACGTCGACGGCGTTGAAACCGTGGCCGCGCAGCTTCTGCAGCACGTCCCGCCACAGCGACGGGCTGGGCAGCCGGAACGGGTGGACCTCGGCGGACCACAGCACCAGGCGCGCGCCGTCGACCAGCAGGGAGTGCCGGTCGTACGTGACGCGATGGCGCCGGCCGTCGGCCTCCGGCGGCGGGGGCGGCGGTCCGGTCGGCACGACGCGTGGCCCCTGCGGGCCGGTCGCCGCCCCGCCGCTGCCGGCCAGCGCGAGGCCGAGCGCGGCCGTGCCGGCCAGGGCGGTGAAGGTGCGCCTGCTGAGCTCCAAGGGAGCGCCTCCTGGTCTGTGCCACAAGCGGTGCTGGTGGGTCATTGTCCCCGAACCGGAACGTCCCTCGTTCACACGGGAGTCCCGCCGCGCCCGTGGCGTCCGCCGGCGGTGTCACGCGGTGTTCACCGGCGGTATACGGACCGGGAGTGAATGGCCGGAGTTCGCCCTGTCCGGCCGTCGCGGCGCTCCATACGATGCGAGCGCTCCCGGTCTTCACCGCTCCTTCATGCCTCCTTCACGAAGCCGGGGCCGCATGCCCGTGCGTTTTTGGCATGTGCATGACTCTTCAACCATCGCACCGCACCAACCCCCCACCCCAAGGACGGAGAACCATGGCTGGAGGCCCGCTCCTCGGCGTCGCGGCGGCCACGCTGCTCGCCGCCGCGCTGCCCGCGCACAACCCGGGGTCCTCTTTCGAGGACCCGCCGCCGGACAAGATCGTCATCAAGGTCGCCACGGTGAACGGTTCGGGATGTCCCGCCGGTACCGCGGCCGTCGCCGTCTCGGGCGACAACACCGCGTTCACCGTGACCTACAGCGACTACCTCGCCCAGGCCGGCGGCGACTCCGCCCCCACGGCCGCCCGCAAGAACTGTCAGCTCAGCCTGCTCGTGCACGTCCCGGCCGGCTTCACCTACGCCATCGCCAGCGCGGACTACCGCGGCTTCGCCGCGCTTGAGCGCGGCGCGCGGGGCACCCAGCGGGCCTCGTACTACTTCCAGGGGTCGCCCAACACCGAGTACCGCACGCACAACTTCGCCGGCCCGTACGACGACAACTGGCAGGCCACCGACGAGACCGACTGGGCGCAGCTCGTCTACGCGCCGTGCGGCGTGCAGCGGAACTTCAACATCAACACGGAGCTGAGAGTGAGCGCCGGGAGCGACCCGTCCAAGGTCAGCTTCATGACGATGGACTCCACGGACGGCGACATCAGCACGGTGTACCACCTGGCCTGGAAGGAGTGCCCGGAGAAGTGACGTGACGGCGGGGGCGGGCGAGGACCCGCCCCCGCCCGCCGCCCTCCACCGCCGCGGCGGCCAGTCGGTCATGAAGGACGTCGACGGGGACCTGGTCGTCCACCGCTCCTACGACGGCAACGGCAACGGCACACCCGAGCTGGGCGTCAACCAGCTGGACCAGGGCAGCGGCCGGCCGGGCGCCTACTGATTGGGGCGGGGCAGGTCCGCCCTGTCCCGCGTACCGTCCCGGCCCCGCAGATGGCGCGAGCGCAGGGCCACCTCGAGGGCGAACCGGTGGTCGGGGTCGGCGAGCCGGTCGCCCAGATGGGCGTCCAGCGTCCGCAGCCGGTAGCGGACGGTCTGGGCGTGCACCCCCAGCATCTCGCCGACCTGCTCGGCGGGGGCGCGGGTCGAGACGTGCACCCGGAGGGTCTCGACGAGACGGTCGCGCCGTTTGGCGGTCAGCCCGTCGAGCGGCGCCAGTTCGCGGGCGGCGAGGTGGTCGACGAGGGCGGGGTCGGACAACAGCCACAGCGTCGTCAGATGGTCCTCGCAGCGGACCAGCGGGGCGTCCGGCACGACACCGTCGTCGACGAGCTGGAGCACCCGGCGGGCCCAGCGCACGGAGTCCGCGGCCTGGGCGACCGGCACGGTCAGGCCCACCGCGGCACGGGTGCCGGACAGGGCCGTGCGGAGCATCTGAAGGCGTTCGGGGGTGAGTTCACCCGGCACGAGCAGATGCGGCTGGGGGATGTCGAAGTCGGCGAGGACGTCGCTGTCGAGCCCCGCCTGGATGTGCTCGGGGACCGGGGGGCGCAGGGCGACGAGGAAACACGTCCGGGGCAGCTCCCAGGCGGCGGAGGCGCACAGCTCGGACACCGTTGTCCTGGGGAGCGGGGAGGCGGCCAGAAGGAGGTGTAACAGCTGTCTTCGTAACGCGGACACCTCCGACGCGGCTCTCTCCCGCACCTCCGTGTATCCCTCCCGGGTGACGGACTCCAGCTCCTCGACGTACGCGAACAGGGCGTCGGCGAAGGCGAGGACCAGGGCGGGCGAGAGGCTGTGCTGCCGTCCCAGCGTCTTGGCCCGGCGCAGCGCGATGCGCGCGCCCAGCCGGTAGGCGCCCTGGAGCACCTCCAGGTCACGGCCCTCGTAGGCCTCGACGCGGCCGAACCGGCGCAGGAGGTCGTCCCGCAGTTCCGAGCTGGTGCCGGGGTCGGCCACCCGGTCCACGAAGGCGGTGAGCGCTTGCTCGACGCCCTGGCGGATGGCGTGTCCGTCCGGTCCGTTGAGCAGCCTGCCGTACACCGGGTAGGCGCGGGTGACCTCGGTCCGTATCTCGTTCAGCAGCCCCGGCAGCAGGGGCCGCATGAAGGCGGCGAACTGCCGGGGGAGCGGGTCGAGCGGCTCACCGAGCACCGAAGGACGTGCGACTGAGGGCATGACTGATCCCTTGCTCTCCGACCTGTCCGGCAAGCGGCCCGACCGGGAAACGCCCCGCGGGGACGAGGCCCGGCCGGGCCGCCACGTGCACCGGTCCGAGAAGCTGACGGTAAGTCAACTTAATTGTCTTGTACACCTCTTGGGCAGAAACCGCTTCACAGAAGCTTCACCTGACGGCGCTGTGCCAGTGCTCCGCCAGCACCTGGCCGGCGCGGGGAACGGCGGTGCCGGGCGCGTTGAGGCCGGTGAGACGGGTCTGCGTGTCGTTCAGGGTCAGGCTGTTGTTCCCGGAGGGCGAGGGCAGTCCGGTCTTCGCGTTGACCGCGGCGTTGATGAGGCCGATGTTCAGCCCGCAGCCGCTGGCGGCCGGGACCGCGAAGGTGCTGTCGTTCTGGACGGCGCCGGTGAGGTCGATCCGGCTCATCTCACCGGCCGGGTCGGCGGTGCCGTCCCCCTGGAAGAAGGTCATGCCGAAGTCCGGGTAGTTGCGGTTCTCGGGCAGCAGCACGATCGGGTTGGCGGCCGTGCCGATGTAGCACTTGCTGCCGAGCAGCGGGTTTTCCAGGTGGATGCGGACCGGCAGGGCGACGATGGGCATGTCGGTCAGCACGCCGGCGGTCTGGTTGAAGTCGTAGGGCGCGCCGACCGACTCCATGGTCGCGGTGATCTTGTTGAGGCTGGAGTTCTCCAGCGACTCGCACAGACCGGTGATGACGGGAATGGCGCTCGGACACATCAGGCCGAGCAGTCCGCCGGGCACGGTGGCCGGTTCGGCGACCAGCGCGCCGCCGGGCGGGGCCACCACCGTGCTGGTGCCGTCCGCGTTCTGCACGATGCCGATCTGCAGGTTCGTCCTCCCGGTGACGACGGTGGTGTCGCCCAGCTTGATGGAGCCGCCGGAGGAGGTGGACACCACGCACTGCGGGGTCTTCTCGAAGCCGTCGGCGGCCAGCATCGCCGGAGCGTCCACGGGGCAGCGGGTGAAGGGGGCCCACTCGCCGTTCAGCGCGGGCTCGGCGGCGGTCGCCGTGCCGAGGGAGGCGAAGGCGCCCAGCGCGGTGAGCGCGGAGACGGTGGCGAGTCTCGTGCGGGGGGTGAACGCGTGCATGGTGGTGGCCTTTCTCGTGGGGAGGGGGCTGCCGGTCCGGTCGGCTCAGCGCTCGGCGACCGGGATCTGGAAGGGCTGGAGGTCCTCCGTGCACTGGCCCCTGGTCTCCGGGGTCTCGAACACCGGGACGAGGGGGGTGCAGGTCTGGCCCTGGACCTGCTTGATGTGGTTGCCGGGACCGGAGACGGAGGCGGTGAGCAGCGGGTCGAGATCCTCGCCGCCGGTGCCGCAGCCGGTGAAGGCCGGGATGGTCACCTCGCCGGCCAGCGGGCCTCCGGTGAGCAGCGTGTAGCCGACGACGTCCTCGCCGATGGCCTGTTCCGCCTTGCCGTACAGCACCACGTGGTCGCCGGGGAACGTCGCGGGATCCGGTTCGACGGAGGTGAGGGACTTCTCGGTCCGGCAGGAGGGACCCACGTCCAGGGGGACGCCGTTGACCTCGAGCGCGGTGACCTGGGCGATCAGGGGGACCCGCACATGGGTCACCGTCGTCGTGAACAGGTCGGAGTAGCTCATCTCCATCCGTGCGTCGATCCTCATCGGACCGATCTGCTTCAGCACCATGGTGGCCTTCACCGGGGTGAAGTCGAAGGAGAGGAAGGTGCTGTCGTAGGGCGGCGTCTCCGGGCGTCCCTGGTAGTCGAACCTGCCGTACGTCGTCAGCACCATGACCAGGCGCTCGGGGTCGGGCGGTTCGTCGATCGGGAACTGGAACTCCCCCCCGTCGATCAGCACGCAGGACGGCGGAAGGTACGAAGCGGCCTTCTGCTTCTTCACGTTGGCGTAGCCCGTGACGTAGGCGTTGATCGACAGGGGCGTGGGCGGATTGTCCTCGCCGTAGCGGCAGGGCGGGACGTCGCGGTCGGCGGCGGCCCCCGGCACGCTCTCCGCCGTCCCGCCGGACCGGCCCTCCTGTCGCTCCCGCGGTCCGCTCCCCGGCGCGGGGGACGTCCCGTCGGGCGCCGGCGCGGACGGCGGGGCGCTCGTCCCCGGCAGGCCCGGGGCGGCCGGCACGGTGACCAGCAGCCCGTCGTCCGGCGCGTCCTCGGCCAGGGCGCAGTCGACCGCCGGTATGCCGGTCGCCTCGCCGTCGCCGGAGCCGTCAGCCGGACCGGGCGTCAGGCCGAGCACCAGATCGCCCGCGGTGAAGGTCAGGTCGCCGTCGCCCTGCCCCGTGACCGAGGGGACGTCGCCCGTCGTGGTGAGCGTCAGCGGCCCGGATTCCGGCAGGGCGGCGGGGGCGGAGCCGCCCCGCCAGAGCGCCGTGGCGGTGGCCGCGTCCTGGGCGACGGCGACGGCGAGCGCCGTGACGGCGCGCACCTCGGTCACGTCGCTCCCCGCCAGGCCCGCCACCGCCTCCGCCGGGAGCTCCACGGCGGTGGTGACACCGGCGGGCGAGAACGCCTCACCCGCCCGCGTGTGCTGCGGGAACTCCGCGGAGATCCGCACCGTCGCGGGAACCGGCCCCGAGGGGAACGCGCAGACGTAGGGGAGTGCGGCGTCGACCTCCTGGGTGTCGGCGGCCGAGGCCGTGGCCGGGACCAGGGCGGCGAGCACGACGAACGCGGCCGTCGCGGTGAGCGCGGCGCGGGCTCGGCGGGACCGTGGGGTGACGGTTCGTGGGGCTCTCATACAACTCCGCTCGGCGGCAGGGACGGTGTCGGTGGGGTCCGGCGCGGAGCCCGCGAACGCCCGGCCGGGGGAGGCCGGCCGGGCGGGGCGAGCGGGATCGGTTACGGGTTGGAGCCGACGATGGTCGGGATGGTGCTGGTGCCGGACACCTTGACGGCGTAGTTGCCCTTGAAGGTGGGCTTGGTGCTGGTCGTGACGATCGCGCCGCAGTTGACGGGGTTGCTGACCGCGAGCTCGCCGGCGACGCTGTTGACCGCCAGGACGCCGGTGCTGTTGGTGTAGGTGGCCGAGGCCTTGCCCGACACCGTGAAGGTGCAGACGCCGGCCTTGACGTTGGCCGTGACGTTGCCGATGTAGCCCGTGGTGACGCCGGTCGAGGCGTTGTAGTCCACCGCGACGACGTCCCAGGGGGTGACGGCCACGGTGGTGACGTTGCCCAGGACGCTGGTGCACGGAGCGCCGGAGGAGCCGAAGTTCATGGTGTTGATGGCGGCGACGGTCGCCGGGTTGCCGGTGGCGCTCGCCATCGTCCCGCTCGCGTTCGACGCGGTGCAGGTCATCGGGATGGTGGCGGTCAGCACGATGTTGCCGACGTTCGTGGCCTGGAAGGCGGCCGGTGACGGGCTGACGGTCCACACCGTGGAGGGCGCCGCCGAGGCGGTGCCGGCGGTCAGCGCCAGAGCGGCCGCGGCCGCACACGCCGCGACGGCTGTTTTCCTCAGGTAATGCGTCATGGTCCGGGTACTCCTCGAGGGTTGTGGGTGGGGTGCCAGCCATGACGTTACTGGCGGTAAAGTCGGCCGAACAATGAGGCGTTCAAAGATTTTTCCGGGAAAGGGGACAAGCTGTTCCCTGGGTGAGGGAATTCCGGTCCGTATTCATCACGAGCTGTCAAGGAATGAGGGAGCGTCCGGTGTCGAAGGGTGCCTCTCGGCGGGCGTGCGGGGCGGGACGAGGTGCTCACCCGCAGACAGTTTCCGATGGCATTCTTGTGTCCGCGATGACAGGTTCCGCGGGGCGTGGGCCGGTCTCCCGGAAAACTCGTCATGCGGTGTTGCCCGCTGAGGTTACTCGGCCGTAACGTGCCGGTGCGGTGCTCGGCTCCTGGCCGCCGCTCCCGGTGGACGGAGCCACGACGGACGTGTTCCCGGCCCTCACCCTCCCGCCGGCCGGGGCGTTCGTCGGCGGGATCTCGGGCCGCCCCGCCCCCCGGCGGCCCGAGATCCCGCCCTGTCCCCGGGGAGGGGCGGGGCCCGGTGTGTTGTCTGCGTGGTGACAAGTCGCGGAGGGCGGAGCGCGCCCGCGGTGTGTGTCACGGACGTCCGCTGGAGGTGATATGGGAATCGAAGTAGTCGTCGAAGGGCTCACCAAGTCCTTCGGCAAACAGAACATCTGGCGGGACGTGTCACTTACCCTTCCGGCCGGAGAAGTCAGTGTGATGCTGGGTCCTTCCGGCACCGGGAAAACCGTTTTCCTGAAGTCGCTCATCGGGCTCCTCAAACCCGAAAAGGGCCGTGTTCTCATCAACGGTGTGGACATGGTGAACAGTCCCGAGAAAGACATCTACGAGACCCGTAAACTGTTCGGTCTCATGTTCCAGGACGGAGCCCTTTTCGGGTCCCTGTCCCTTTTCGACAACATCGCCTTCCCGCTGCGGGAGCACACCCGCAAGAAGGAGTCCGAGATCCGCCGCATCGTCATGGAGCGGATCGAGGTCGTCGGGCTGCTGGGCGCGGAGGGGAAGCTCCCGGGCGAGATCAGCGGGGGCATGCGCAAGCGGGCCGGGCTGGCCCGGGCGCTCGTCCTCGACCCGCAGATCATCCTGTGCGACGAGCCGGACTCCGGGCTCGACCCGGTCCGCACCGCCTACCTCTCGCAGCTGCTGATCGACCTGAACGCGCAGATCGACGCGACGATGCTGATCGTCACCCACAACCTCGACATCGCCGCCACCGTGCCCGACAACATGGGGATGCTCTTCCGGCGCGAGCTGGTCACCTTCGGCCCGCGCGAGGTGCTGCTCACCAGCGAGGAGCCGGTCGTCTCCCAGTTCCTCGGCGGCCGGCGCGAGGGCCCCATCGGGATGTCCGAGGAGAAGGACGCGGCCACCCTCGCCGCCGAGGCGGACCGGGCGACGCCCGCCGCGCCCCGGGTGATCGTGCCGCAGCTCGAGCCGTCGCCGGGCCTTCCGCCGCGCCGGGCCGTCGCACGCCGCCGTGAACGTGTCATGAGCATGATCGACACGCTGCCGCCGGCCGCGCGCTCCGCCATCCGGGAGACCTACGCGCGGGACGCGGCGGCGGCCACCGTCACCGCGCCCGTGGCCGGGAGCGGCGCATGATCACCGGCGCGCTGCGCGAGACCGGCCGGCTCTTCGCGCTCGCTGCCGAGGTCAGCCGCGCCGTCTTCCGAAGACCCTTCCAGTTCCGCGAGTTCACCGAGCAGTTCTGGTTCGTCGCCAGCGTGACGATCCTGCCCGCCGCTCTCGTCTCGATCCCCTTCGGCGCCGTCATCGCCCTCCAGGTCGGCTCTCTCACCCAGCAGCTGGGCGCCCAGTCCTTCACCGGCGGCGCCAGCGTCCTCGCCGTCGTCCAGCAGGCCAGCCCGCTCATCGTCGCCCTGCTCATCGCCGGCGCCGGCGGCTCGGCCATCTGCGCCGACCTCGGCTCGCGCACCATCCGCGAGGAACTCGACGCCATGGAGGTCATGGGGGTCTCCCCGGTGCAGCGGCTGGTCGTGCCCCGGGTCCTGGCCGCCATGGGCGTCGCGGTCCTGCTCAACGGCCTGGTCTCCGTCGTCGGCATCCTCGGCGGCTACTTCTTCAACGTCGTCATGCAGGGCGGCACCCCCGGCGCCTACCTCTCCAGCTTCTCTGCCCTCGCCCAGCTCCCCGACCTGTACGTCAGCGAACTCAAGGCGCTGGTCTTCGGGTTCATCGCCGGCATCGTCGCCGCCTACCGGGGCCTCAACCCGCGCGGCGGACCCAAGGGCGTCGGCGACGCCGTCAACCAGTCCGTCGTCATCACCTTCCTCCTGCTCTTCTTCGTCAACATGGTGATGACGGCCGTCTACCTCCAGATCGTCCCGCCGAAGGGAGGCTGAGGTCCGATGGCCTCCCCGCTCGCCCTGCTCGACCGCTCCGGCGACCACCTGCTGTTCTGCCTGCGGGCCCTGCTGTGGATCCCGCGGACGCTGCGCCGGTACCTCAAGGAGGTGCAGCGCCTGCTGGCCGAGGTGGCCTTCGGCTCCGGCGGCCTCGGCGTCGTCGGCGGCACCGTCGGCGTGATGATCGCCATGACGCTCTTCACCGGCACCGTCGTCGGACTCCAGGGCCACGCGGCCCTCGACCAGATCGGCACGGCCGCGTTCACCGGCTTCGTCTCCGCCTACTTCAACACCCGGGAGATCGCCCCCCTGGTGGCCGGCCTCGCCCTCTCCGCGACCGTCGGCGCCGGCTTCACCGCCCAGCTCGGCGCCATGCGCATCAACGAGGAGGTCGACGCCCTGGAGGGCATGGGCATCCGCTCCATGCCCTACCTGGTCACCACCCGCATCATCGCCGGCGTCGTCGCCATCGTCCCGCTCTACGCGATCGGGCTGCTCTCCTCCTACGTCGCCTCCCGCACCGTGACCGTGCTGTTCAACGGCCAGTCACGCGGCACGTACGACCACTACTTCAACCTCTTCCTCTCCCCGACGGACGTGCTGCTCTCCGTGCTGAAAGTCCTGATCTTCAGCGTGATGGTGATCCTCGCCCACTGCTACTACGGCTTCCGCGCCTCGGGCGGCCCCGCCGGCGTCGGCGTCGCCGTCGGACGGTCCGTGCGCAACGCCATCGTCCTGATCAGCGTCACCGACTTCTTCCTGTCGCTCGCCCTGTGGGGCGCGACCACGACCGTGAAGGTGGCGGGGTGAGATGAGCGGACCCTGGGAAGCCCGAGGACACACGCTGCGCCGCAGGCTCGCCGGCGTGGTGTTCGTGCTGGTGCCCGCCCTGCTGATCTGGCTGGCCGTCGCCGTCTACGACAAGAAGTTCACCTCTTCCGACCCGGTGGTCGTCGAGACCGGCAGCGTCGGCAACCAGATGCACCCGGGCGCCGAGGTGAAACTGCGGGGCGTCGTCGTCGGCGAGGTCCGCGCCGTCGACGCCACCGGCGACGGCGCCCGCCTCACCCTCGCCATGAAGCCCGGCACGCTGGACGCCGTCCCCTCCGACGTCCGCGCCCAGATGCTGCCGACCACGCTCTTCGGCGAGCGGTTCGTGGCCCTGGTGCCGCCCGAGAACCCCTCGCCCGAGCCGCTGGCCGCCGGAGCCGTCATCCCCCAGGACCGCTCCGCCAACGCCGTCGAACTCCAGCAGGTGCTCGACGACGTCCTGCCGATGCTCACCGCCGTCCAGCCGCAGAAGCTCGCCGCGACCCTCTCCGCCGTCTCCCAGGCCCTGGAAGGACGCGGCGACCAGCTCGGCCGGACACTCGAGCGGCTGGAGCGGCACCTGGCCGAGTTCAACCCGCACCTGCCCGCCCTCAACCGCGACCTCAGGGAACTCGTGAAGGTCAGCCACGTCTACGCGGACGCCGCGCCCGACATCCTCACGGCGCTCACCGACTTCACCACCACCAGCGGCACCCTCGCCGAGAAGGAGGCCGAACTCGCCTCCGCCCTCGGCGCCACCACCCGGACGGCCGAGGACGCGACCGCCTTCCTGCGCGAGAACCGGCGCAACCTCATCCGCCTCTCCGCCGCCGGCCGGCCCACCCTCGAACTGCTCGCCGAGTACTCCTCCTCCTTCCCGTGCACCCTGCGCACCCTCGCCGAGTTCGTCCCGGCGATGGACCGGGCGCTCGGCAAGGGCACCGGCCGGCCCGGCATCCACGTCGACGTCACCTCCGTCGCCGCGCGCGGCGCCTACCGCCCCGGCCGCGACACCCCGGTGTACGAGGCGGGCGGCGGCCCGCGCTGCCCCTCCGTGCCGTACGTCGGCGCGCTGCCCCGGCCCACCGCGCGGGCCGCGTCCGCCGCGGCCGCCGAGGACCTCGGGCCCGTCAACTCCCCGGCGGAGAACGACCTCGTGAACGAACTGCTCGCACCCGCCGCCGGCGCGGCCCCCGGCGACCTGCCCGACTGGAGCACCCTCCTCGTCGGCCCCGTCTACCGCGGTACGGAGGTGACCCTCGGATGACCAGAGCCGACACCGGGCACACCCGGCGCCGCTCGCTGACCGGCCCCCTGCTGAAGTCCCTCGTCTTCGTGGTGGTGACCGCCCTCGCCACCACCGTGCTCGGCCTCGGCGTCGCCGGCTCCGGCACGGGTGGCGGCGGCCGCGTCTACCAGGCCCTCTTCACCGACGTCACCGGACTCCGGGAAGGCGACAGCGTGCGCGTCTCCGGTGTCACGGTCGGCGAGGTGACCGACGTACGCGTCGTGCAACGACGGCTCGCGCAGGTCACGTTCACCGTCCGCGAGGACCGCCGGCTGCCCCGCTCCACCACCGCCGCGGTGAAGTACCTCAACATGGTCGGCCAGCGCTACGTGTCCCTCGGACGCGGCAGCGGCGACCTCGGCGGCACCCTGGAGGAGGGCGCCACCGTGCCGCTGGACCGCACCACCCCCGCGCTCGACCTGACCCTCCTCTTCAACGGCTTCAAGCCGCTGTTCGAAGGGCTCTCCCCGCAGGACGTCAACGAACTCGCCGCCTCCATCGTGCAGGTCCTCCAGGGCGAGGGCGCCACCGTCGACAGCCTGATCCGCCGCATCGGCTCGCTCAGCACCACCGTCGCCGCCAAGGACAAGGTGATCGGCGCGGTCGTGAAGAACCTCACCACCGTCCTGGACACCCTCAACGACCGCGAGGACAGCTTCGACGACCTCGTCGTCACCCTGCGCGCACTCGTCTCCGGCTTCGACGAGGACCGCAAGCCCCTCGGGCGGGCCGTCGCGGCCATGGGCGACCTGACCACCGTGACCGCCGACCTCCTCGACGACGGGCGCGCGCCCCTCAAGCGGGACATCCGCGAACTGGGCCGCCTCTCCCGCAACCTCGGCGACCACACCCCGCAGATCGAGAGCTTCCTCGAGCGCACCCCCGCCAAGATGACCGCCCTGGCCCGGCTGTCCTCCTACGGATCGTGGTTCAACCTCTACCTCTGCGAGGCACGGGTGAGCGGCGTGACCACCTCCGACGGTTCCGAACCCCCGACCGGTATCGCCGTCACCGAATCGAGGTGCCGCGGATGAGACGCCCGCGCATGAAGCCGGTCAAGGACCGCAACCCCGTCGCCGTCGGCATCGCCGGCCTGCTCGCCCTCACCCTGCTCGGCGGCCTCGCCTACGGCGCGGACCGGCTCCCCTTCACCGGCGGCACCGGCTACAGCGCCGACTTCACCGAGGCCGCGGGCCTCGACGAGGGCGACGAGGTGCGCATCGCCGGCGTGAAGGTCGGCCAGGTCACCGGCGTCGCGCTGGACGGCGCCAAGGTGAAGGTGTCCTTCGAGGTGGAGGACGCCTGGATCGGCGACCGCAGCACCGCCGCCATCGCCGTCAAGACCGTCCTCGGCGACAAGTACCTGGCCGTCGACCCGCTCGGCTCCCGGCCGCAGGACCCCGGCAGCCGCATCCCGTCCACCCGCACCACCTCCCCCTACGACGTCACCCAGGCCTTCCAGGACCTCAGCGGCACCGTCGACGCCATCGACACCCGCCGGCTCGCGGAGAGCTTCGAGACCATCTCCGACACCTTCAAGGACTCCCCGCCCCACGTCAGCAAGGCCGCCACCGGCCTCTCCGACCTGTCCCGCTCCGTCTCCAGGCGCGACGCGGAACTCTCCCGGCTCCTCCAGGGCAGCGCCCGCTTCAGCAAGACGCTGGAGAACAAGAAGTCCAGCTTCGAGACCCTCATCGAGGACGGCGGCTCCCTGCTCGGCGAACTGAAGAAGCGGCGGGCCGCCATCAGCGCCCTGCTCAAGGGCAGCCGCGACCTCGGCTCCGAACTGCGTGGGCTGGTGAAGGACAACGAGAAGCAGCTCGGCCCCACCCTCAAGGCCCTCGGCCGGGTCACCGGCGTCCTGGAGAAGAACAACGAGCAGCTCGGCAGGACGCTCGCCCTGGTCGGCCCGTACTACCGGCTGGTCGGCAACACCCTCGGCAACGGCCGCTGGTTCGACAGCTACCTGTGCGGCGTCGTGCCCCGCGACTACCTGCCGGAGACGTCCCAGCCCGAGAGCGGATGCCTGCCGCCGAAACAGCCGGCCAAGGCCCAGGGGAGCGGTGCGCGATGACCCGACGCAGAAAGATCCTCGGCGGACTCCTCGCCCTGGTCGTGCTCGCCGCGGGCGGCCTCACCGCCGCCTCGGCCCTGTCCCCCGACGGCCTGCGCCTCACCGCCTACTTCGACCGCGTCGTCGGCGTCCACGCCGGATCCGACCTGCGCATCCTCGGCGTGCGGGTCGGCGAGGTGGAGTCGGTGCGGCCCCAGGGCACCACCGTCCGCGTGGACCTGCGCCTCGACGAAGGCATCAAGGTCCCCGAGAACGCGCGGGCCGTCGTCGTCGCCCCCAGCATCGTCGCCGACCGCTACGTGCAGCTCACGCCCGCCCACAGCACCGGCCCCGCCCTCGCCGACGGCGCCGTCCTGCCCGCCTCCCGCAACCGCGTCCCCGTCGAGATCGACCAGATCTACGACTCGATCACCGATCTCGCCGACGCGCTCGGCCCGGACGGCGCCAACGCCGAGGGCGCCCTGTCCGGCCTGCTGCGGACCGGCGCGGCCAACCTCGACGGCAACGGCAAGGCCATCGGCGACAGCGTCGAGGAGTTCGGCAAGGCGGCCAAGACCCTGGACGGCAGCAGCGGCGACCTGTTCCGCACGCTCCGCAGCCTCCAGACCTTCACCACCATGCTCAAGGACAAGGACACCGACGTGCGCACCGCGCAGGAACGCCTCGACGAGGTCGTCGGCTTCTTCGCCGACAACAAGGACGACCTCACCGGCGCGCTCGAGGAACTCGGCAAGGCCCTCGGGCAGGTGAAGACCTTCATCGAGGACAACCGGGGCGAGCTCAAGAAGAACGTCGACCGGCTCGTCCCCCTCACCCGCACCCTCGTCGAGCAACGGGTCTCGCTGGCCGAGGCGCTGGACGTGGCGCCGCTCGCCGCCGGCAACGTCGTGAACGCCTACAACCCCGACACCCGCACCCTCGACGGCCGCGCGAACCTCAACGAGATCAGCATGGGCGGCCCCCTGCTGCCGCTGCCCGCCACCGGCGCCGTCAGCGGCTCGGCCCCCGCGACCGAGCGGAAGGGGGAGAGATGAGACGCGGCACGCGGACCCGCGAACGGGCCGCCTCGGCGCTCGGACGCGGCGCCCTCACCACCGGCCGGGTGGCGGGCCTGACCGTGGGCGGACTGATCGCCCTCGGCCTCGGCTTCACCCTCGCCGTCGGCGGCGTCACCGTCCTGCCGCAGGGCTTCGACGGCGTGGAGAATCTGCCGCTGCCCGGCGGCGCCGACCTCGGCGACCACCCCTACACCGTCACCGCCGAACTCGACGACGTCCTCAGCCTCGTCCCGCACTCAGCGGTACGGGTCAACGACGTCGCCGTCGGCCGGATCAGCCGCATCGAACTCGGCGACGACTGGACGGCCCGCGTCACCATGAAGATCAACGGCGACGTGCGGCTGCCCGCCGACGCCACCGCGCGCCTCGGCCAGTCCAGCCTCCTGGGCGAGAAGTACGTGCAGCTCGCCGCCCCGCCCGGCGGCGGGAACGGCCGGCTCTCCGACGGGAGCGTCATCCCGCTGTCCCGCACCAGCCGCAGCACCGAGGTGGAGGAGGTGTTCGGCGCGCTGTCCCTGCTGCTCAACGGCGGCGGCGTCAACCAGCTCCGCACCATCACCCGGGAACTCAACGCGGCGCTCGGCGGCCGGGAACCCGAGGTCCGCTCCATGCTCCGGCGGGTCAACACCCTGGTCACCGACCTCGACGACCACCGCGAGGACATCACCGACGCGCTCGACGCCGTCAACCGGCTGTCCTCCACCCTCGCCCACCGCAAGGACGACGTCGGAACCGTCCTCACCGGCCTCTCGCCCGGACTGAAGACGCTGGAGCGGCAGCGCGGCTCCCTCCTCACCATGCTGCGCTCCCTCGACACCCTCTCCGGCGTCGCCGTGTCCACCGTCGACGCGAGCAAGGACGACATGATCGCCGACCTCAGGGCCCTCGCGCCCACGCTGAAGGAGCTCGCCGACGCCGGGGCGGACCTGCCGGACGCGCTCCAGGTGCTGGTGACCTACCCGTTCACCGACGAGGTGCTGAACGGCGTGAAGGGCGACTACCTCAACGCCTACCTGAGCGTCGTCGCCCTCCCCGGGACCCAGGTGATCCCGCCGATCGACGACCCGCTCCCGCTGCCCTCCGCGACCGCGACCACCGCACCGGCGTCTCCGGAGGCGGGTGACGGCTCGTGATCACCCTCGCCGTACGGCTGAAAAACCTCGCCTTCCTCCTCGTCGCCGTGCTCGCCCTGTCCTACCTCGGCATCCGCTACGCCGACCTCGGCCGCCACGTCGGCGTCGCCGACCACTACACCGTCGACGTGCGACTGCCGCGCACGGGCGGCCTGTTCACCCACGCCGACGTCACCTACCGAGGCGTCTCGGTGGGCCGCGTCGGCCCCGTCCGCCTCACCGACGACGGGGTCGTCGCCGAGCTGCGGATCAAGAAGTCGGCGCCCCGCATCCCCGCCGACACCAAGGCCGTGGTCGCCGCGCTCTCCGCCGTGGGCGAGCAGTACATCGACCTGCGGCCCGAGAGCGACGGCTCCCCCTACCTGACGGACGGCGCCCGCATCGACCAGGCGGACACCCAGGTGCCCGCCCCCGTCACCGACGTCCTCGCCAGTGTGGACGACCTGGTCCGGTCGGTGCCGCAGGACGATCTGCGCACGGTCGTCGACGAGTTGGGGGAGGCCTTCGAAGGACACGGCGACGACCTCCAGGTGCTCCTCGACAGCGGCAGCGACTTCGTCGAGGCCGCCGACCGCGCCCTGCCGTCCACCGTCCTGCTCATCAACGACGGCGAGACCGTGCTGCGCACCCAGGCGCAGGAGGGCGCGGCCATCCGCGGCTTCGCCCGGGGCGCGGAGGAACTGGCCCGCGCCCTCAAGGGGTCCGACGCCGACCTGCGCCGCCTCCTCGCGGTCACCCCCGAGGCCGCCACCCAGGTCAGCGGTGTGCTGCGGGACCTCGACCCGAGCCTCGGCGTCGTGCTCGCCAACCTGCTCACCACCGCCGAGGTGGCCGTCACCCGGCAGCGGGGCATCGAGGAACTGCTCGTGACCTACCCGGCGGTCGTCTCCGCCGGCTCCACCGCCGTCGACGGAGGGAAGCTGAACATCGGCATGGCCGTCACCTTCTTCGACCCCCTGCCCTGCACCGCCGGATACGGCGCCACCCGCTACCGTAACGGCCTCGACCTCGGCACCGCCCCGCCCCTGAACACCGGCGCGGGCTGCACCGCCCCGCCGTCCACGGGCAAGAACGTGCGCGGCGCGGCCAACGCCCCCGGAGGCGGCGCGGTGCCCGAACCGGCCCGCCCCGGCTCCCTGCCCTCCGGCGGCAGCGACAGCGGCGCGGCACGGCAGTCCGGCGGTGCGGTGGCGCCCGGCGCGCTCGCCCTGCCCGGACAGAGCGGCGAGGCGCCGCGCGACCTGACGCACGTCCTCGCGCCCGCCCCGGGAGGCACCCGATGAGGCGGGCCCGGATCCTCGCCGGGACGGGACTCGCCCTGGCCCTCGGCTTCTGCGGCACGAGCGCCTGGACGTACGCCCAGGCACGCGCCGACGACGGTCTCGCGTACGGCAGGGAACGGGACGCGGCACTCGCCGACGGACGCCGGGCCCTCGCCGTGCTCACCACGATCGACGCCTCCACCCGGCAGCGTGCGGAGGGCAGCGTGCGGGACTGGCGCGGCGTCTCCACCGGGCCGCTGCGCGAGGAGCTCGGCGCCACCGCGGCCCGGGCGGGCGCCTCGGCGCGCGGCACGGTCACCGAGGCCGCCGTCACGGCGCTCGACACCCGCTCCGGCACGGCGAAGCTCATCGCCACCGTCCGCGTCGAGACCACCCCGGCCGGGGCGGGGAAGCCGGCCGTCGACCGCAAGCGCCTGGAGGCCGTCCTGGCCCGCACCGGCGAGGACGTCTGGAAGGTGAAGGCGCTCAGCGCCGTCCCGGTCCAGGGGGAGGCCGTCCCGGTCCAGGGGGAGAGCGAGGAGAGCGCCCGATGAGATCGACGTGGCCGACCCGCGGCGCCGGCACGGAACAGGACCCCGCCGACGAGGACGCGGGGGCGCAGGGACCGGAGGAGGGGCACGACGCCGGCCCCGGCGACGGGCTCGCGGACAGCGGTGCGGGACACGGTCGTTCGCCGGGCGCGCGGCTGAGGCGGGCGGTCGCGGCGGGGGCCGCCACGGTCCTGGTCCTCGGCGGCTGCGGCTTCCTCCACGCAGCCCACGAGCTGCGGTCGGACGAGTCCGCCCGCAACCGGGCGCTCACCGACACCGAGGCCACCAGCCGGGTCGCCGGGGACGTCGGCAGCGCCCTCGCCCGGATCTTCTCCTACACGCCCGACGGCACCGCCGCCGCCGAGCGCTCCGCACGCACCGCCCTCGACGGGAAGGCCGCCCGCCAGTACACCGCCCTCTTCGACCGCGTCCGCCAGGACCTCACCGCCCAGCGCGTCACCCTGAGCACCCGCGCCGTCCGCACCGGCGTGGTGGAACTCGACGGGGACCGGGCCCGCCTGCTGGTCTTCCTCGACCAGACCTCCCGCCGCGGCGACGACGCGGCGACCACCGCGGCGGCGCAGCTCACGGTCACGGCACGGCTCGAGGACGACCGGTGGCGGATCGTCGACATCAAGGCCCGCTGACATGCGCGGGAGACAGGAGCACCCCATGGAACGACCGGCCCGCCGCCGCGTGCCGCGCCGTCTGCGGACGCCGTACGCGCCGGCCCTCGTCCTCGCCCTCGTCGCCGCCGGGTTCGCCGCGTGGGCGGGCCAGGACTGGTACGCCGCGGCCCACGACGACCGGGCCGCCTACGCCGTGCAGCGGGACCGGGCGCTCGCCGCGGGGGAGCAGGCCGTGCAGAACCTCAACACCCTCGACCACCGCGACCTGGACCGGGGACTCGACCTCTGGGAGGCGTCGACGACGGGAGAGCTGCACGAGCAACTCACCGCCGGCCGTGACGACTTCGCCGGCCAGGTGAAGGAGGCGGAGACGGTCAGCACGGCCCGGGTGCTGTCGGGAGCCGTCACCGAACTCGACGACCGGGCCGGGCGCGCCCGCGTGCTGGTCGCGCTGCGCGTCACCGTCCGGGCGGCCGACGGGACCCGGAGCGACAAGGACAGCCGCATGCTCGGCGAACTCACCCGGACCGACGGCCGCTGGAAGCTGAGCGCGCTCGGCCAGGCGCCCGTCGGCGGCGCACCGGCCGGCTGACCGGCCCCGCACCGCACCGGCCGGCCGCACCGAGGAGGACACCCCACCATGTCGACGACCCGTCACCACATCAACCGCCAGCGACTCCGCCAGGCCCGCGCCGCCCGGCCGGAGGTCGTGGAGATCCGACCCCGGCCCGGCACGCGCGGTGCGGCCGGGCCCCGTGGACCCCGGGCGGCCGAGGAGAAGGCGAGCGGCCCCGCCCGCTCCCGCCCGCGCCGCCCCTGGGGCCTGGCGGCGCTCTGCGCGCTGACCGTGCTCCTCGGCGCCTTCGCGGGCTGGGCCCACGCGGAGGCCGAGTCGCTGCGCGCCGAACCCGCGCTGAGCAACACCGCGTTGACCGACGTCGCCCGCACCAGCGAGGTCAAGGGGCAGGTGGCCGAGGCCGTCGACCGGCTGTTCTCCTACGACCACGCGGATCCCGCGGCCTTCGACAAGGCCGCGAAGGATCTCCTGACCGGGAAGGCCGTCGACCAGCACCGGGACCTGTTCGCCGACGTCCGCGAGCGGGCCGACGCGCGGAAGGCGGTGATCACCACGGCGGTCACCGAGACCGCGGTCGAACGGATCGACGGCGACCGGGCGCGGGTCCTCGTCTACGCCGACCAGAGCAGCGTGGCCACCGCGGGCGGGAAGGCGGCCGCGCAACAGGACGACGGCGTGTACGCGGCGGCGATGCTCGCGGTGGACACGGTCCACCGCGACGGCCGCTGGCTGATCACGTCCCTGGACACCTTCGACCGCACGTAGCCGCGGGGCGCGGCGGCCGGGCGCGGCGGGACACCGCCACGCACCTCGGGCGCCGCGTCTCCCCGGTGCCACCGGCACACCCGCACCGTCAGGAACTCGGCACGTGCGGGCCATGCGCCCGACCGCACCACGCGCCCCCGGCGCCCGCACCACGCGCCCCCGGCGCCCGCACCACCCGGCGCCCCACGTGTCGGCCCCGCACAGCCACTGCACCACCCGGCGCCCCGCAGGTCCGTCCCGGCAGGGGCGTGGCACGACCCGGCACCTGCTTGTCGGCCCCCGTAGGGGCCCTGCACCACCCCGCACGTCCGCCCCGGCAGGGGCGCTGCACGACCCGGCGCCCCGCACGTCCGCCCCGGCAGGGGCGCTGCACGACCCGGCACTTGCTCGTCGGCCCCCGTAGGGGCCCTGCACCACCCGCATGCCCGCCCCGGCAGGGGCCCTGCATCACCCGTATGCCCGCCCCGGCAGGGGCCCTGCACGACCCGGCACCCCGCGCGCCCGCCCCGGCAGGAGCGCTGCACGACCCGGCACCCCGTGTGTCGGCCCCCGTAGGGGCACTGCACCACCCCGCACGCCCGCCCCCGCAGGGTCACTGCACCACCCCGCACGCCCGCCCCGGCAGGGGCCCCGCACCGCATCCGGATCCGACAGGAGTGACGCCCATGTCCGTTCGACGACCCCGTCGCCGGTACTCCGGCCGGGCCCGCAGGGGGCTGCGGGCGAGTGCGCTCGCCATGGCGGCCATGGCGGCCCTGACCGCCTCGCAGGGGCCCGCCCTTCTCCGGGACGGCACGAAGGCCCGGGCCGAACCGGCGGGCGACGGCGGGCGGCCGGCGCCCGCGGGGAATCCGTACGCCGAGCTCGCCCCGCCGGGCGACGGCTCGTACCACACCGAACTCCCGCCCCTGCGCACCGCGACGGCCGCGCCCGCCTCACCCGTGCTGCACCGGCAGGTCCGCACCGAGTCGGGCATCCCGGCCACCGTGCTGCGCGCCTACCGCGCCGCCGAGTCCTCGGTCGCCAGGACGGACCCCGCCTGCCGGCTGCCCTGGGAACTGCTGGCCGCCATCGGCAAGGTCGAGTCGGGGCAGGCCCGCGGTGGCGCGGTGGACGCGAACGGCACGACGCTCGGCCGCATCACCGGACCGCCCCTCGACGGCCGGGGTTTCGCACTGATCCGGGACACGGACGGCGGCGCCCACGACGGCGACACCGTCTACGACCGGGCCGTGGGACCGATGCAGTTCCTGCCGTCCACCTGGGCCCGCTGGGGCACGGACGGCAACGGCGACGGCCGCGCCGACCCGAACAACATCTTCGACGCGGCGCTGGCGGCCGGCCACTACCTGTGCGCCGGCGACCGGGACCTGCGCCGCCCGGCGGACCTGGACCGGGCGGTCCTGAGCTACAACCACTCCCGCTCCTACCTGCGCCTGGTCCGGTACTGGCTGGCGTTCTACAGCCGCGGGGTGCACGCCGTGCCCGACGGCGAGGGCGTCGTCCCGCGCAGCCCCGGCGCGGGCGGCGACACCCCGGCGACCGAACCGGTCGACGGCGGCGGCGGGGGCCGTGGGGGAGGCGTGGTCATCGGACCGCAGCCCAGCCCGTCCGGCGGTACGGGGCCGAGCCCGCGTCCTTCCCCGTCCGTCCCGGGCAGCCCGGACCCCACGTCGCCGTCCCCCGGGCCCAGCACGTCCCCGCCCGCCTCGCCGGCCGACCCCCCGACGAGCCAGGAGCCCACGGAACCGCCCGTCGAGTCCCCGACAGAGAGCGCCGAGCCCTCACCGGACCCGACCACCCCGGCCCCCTGCTCCCCGGAGCCGACCGACCCCGACCCCGGGCCCACGGCCTCACCGTCGGGCACCGACGCCCCCTGCCCCACCCCGACGGAGACGTCGGCGGAGCAGTGAGGGGGAAGCCGACGCGGGTGACCGGCCGGGTGTCTCAGCCCGCCGCCTGTCCCATCCCCGCCGCGTCGGGCCAGCTCTGCGCCCCCGGCCAGCCCGTCGCCGGGGCCATGGACAGCCCGTCCGTGCCCCGCACCTGGGCGGCCGTCAGCCCGCCGCGCGCCGGGACGCCGGGCGGGGTCGGCCCGGTGGCCGGCGGGACCTGCACCGGCGCGGGAGCGGGAGCGGGCGCCGCGAACGCGGCCGCCGGAGCGAGGGGCGGCGCCGCCGGGGCGGGCTGAGGTGCCGGCTCCGGGTACGCCGCCGGCTGCGGAAACTGCTGAGGCTGAGGCTGCGGCTGGGGCACGGGGACCGGCTGCGGCACGGGCTGGGGGGCGGGCTGCGGCCGGGGCGCCTCCTGCGGCACGGGCTGAGGCTCCGGCTGCGGCAGTCCCGCCGCGGCCGGCACCGGCATCCCGCCGCCCGGGCCCACCGCAGGGGCGGACGCGGCGGCGGGGAGCGGCATGCCGGCGCCGGCGGCCTGTGCGAGGCCGCGCGTCCCGGCCCCGTTGGTCTGGCTCACCAGGCGGTCCACCGCCGCCGTGCCCGAGCTGTAGGCGGTCCCTGTGGCCTGCTCGGACACGGCGGCTCCCCTCCTGGACGTCCCGTAGAGCACCTGTTCCAGGCCGGTCACCAGGCGACGGACGTCGACCTGGGGGCGGACCACGAGACGCAGGAAGCGGCTGGACGAGCCGATCTTGTTGCCGCACTCACGCACCAGGATCCGGTGCTCGGTGAGCAGCCGGTCCCGCACCACGGTCCCCTCGGCGCCGACGGGCAGGCGCACGAAGAGGAAGTTGCCCTGCGAGGGGTAGACCGTGAGGCCGGGCAGCGAGGAGAGCTGGCCGGACATGTCCATCCGGTCGCGGCGCACCTGGTGCAGGCTCTGCGCGTACTCGGCCCCGTGTTCCTTCAGCATGAACACCACGTGCTCGGCGAAGGAGTTGAGGTTCCACTTGGGCAGCATGGAGCGCACCCGCCCGGCCAGCGCCGGGTTGGCGACCAGATAGCCGAAGCGGATGCCGTGCAGGCCGAAGTTCTTGCCGAGGCTGCGCAGCACGATGACGTTGGGGCGCAGCATCGCCTCCTGCACCACGCTCGGCTCGTTCTCGGCGTCGGCGAACTCCAGGAACGACTCGTCGATCACCACGAGGTCCAGGTCGGCCATGGCGTCCATGAACTGCACGACCGCGTGCTTGTGCAGGAACCCGCCGTCGGGGTTGTTCGGGTTGCAGATGACGGCGACCCTGGTGCCTCGGGCGCGGATGAACTCGGCGTACTGCGCGAGGTCGAGGGCGAAGCCGCTGGACTCCTGGAGCGGGAACATGTCGACCCGCTTGCCGGTCTCCATCGGCTGGTCGGTCCAGCGGCCGAACGTCGGCACCGGCACAGCGAGCGACTCGCGCACCAGCAGATGGTCGATCCAGGTGATGAGTTCCGTCGACCCGTTGCCCATCGCCACGCACTGCGGCGGCAGCTGGAGGAGGCTGCACAGCTCGGCGGTGATGGTGTCCGCGCTGCTCGGGTAGTACGTGATGATGTCGCGCAGCCGGGCCGCCATCTCCTCGAACATGGCGGGGGTGGGGAAGTACGGGTTGCAGGGAATGCAGAAGTCCACCGGGCCGGCCCCGTCGCTCTCCCTCGTCAGCGCCGCCATCGACGGGCTGTGCGCCGCGGTGCTGCGGAACAACGAAGTGACGTTGTCGGGCAAGGGAACCTCCGTGTGCGGCGGGCCCGCCGGGGACGTGACGGGCCCGTCATGCCTGGGTGGCCCGCGCGGGGGAGCACGGGCCACCCAGGAGTACGGAGCGGGACGGTGTCCCGTTCAGCACGTGTGAGGAAAATGTGAGGACGTCACGTGAGCGTGCTCACACCGAACGGCGGCTCACGTCCCGAAGGAGTGCACCGTCGTCGTCCGGTACGTCTCGCCCGGCCGCAGCACGGTCGAGGGGAACGCCGGCTGGTTCGGGGAGTCCGGGAAGTGCTGGGTCTCCAGGCACAGCCCGTCGCCCTGCCGGTACACCCGGCCGCCGCTGCCGACGAGGGTGCCGTCGAGGAAGTTGCCGGAGTAGAACTGCAGGCCCGGCTCGTTCGTCGCGATGCGCAGGGTGCGTCCCGAGGCCGGGTCACGCAGGGTCGCCGCGTGCTCCGGACGGGCGGTGACGCCCTTGTCCAGCACCCAGTTGTGGTCGAAGCCCTGCCCGTACAGCAGTTGCTGATGGGCGGTGCGGATGTCCCGGCCGACCGGCTTGGCGCGCCGGAAGTCGAACGGGGTGCCGGCGACCTTCGCCCGCTCGCCGGTGGGGATCAGGCCCGCGTCGACCGGCGTGTAGCGGGAGGCGGCGATGGACAGTTCGTGGTCCGTGATGCCGCCGCTGCCCTCGCCGGCCAGGTTCCAGTAGACGTGGCTGGTGAGGTTGACGACCGTGGGCCGGTCGGTGACGGCCTCGTAGTCGACGCGCCAGTCGCCGTGCCGGGTGAGGGTGTACGTCACCTTGGTGCGCAGGGTGCCCGGGTAGCCCATCTCCCCGTCGGCGGACGTGTAGTACAGGTGCAGGCCCACGTCGGAGCCGCGGGTGAACGGCTCGACGTCCCAGACCCGCTTGTCGAAACCCTGCTCGCCGCCGTGCAGGCTGTTGTCGCCGTCGTTGACGGAGAGCTGGTACCGGGTGCCGTCGAGGGTGAAGGTCCCCTCGCCGATGCGGTTGCCGTACCGGCCGATCAGCGCCCCGAAGTACGGGCTGGAGGCGACGTACTCCTCCAGGGTGCGCAGGCCGAGGGAGACGTTGGCGTACCGGCCGCGCCGGTCGGGGATCTCCAACGAGTGGACGATGCCGCCGTAGGAGAGGACCCCCATCCGGGTGCCGCCGTTCTCCAGTGTCCAGCGGTCCACCCGGGTGCCGTCGGCGAGCCTGCCGAACGGCTTCCGTACCGGCCTGCCCCCGCCCTTGGACGAGGCGTGCGCCGTCCCGCCCCAGGCCGTGGTGGCCACTCCGGCCGCGGCGGCTCCCGCGATGACCGTGCGTCTGTTCAGTTCCATCAGTGCGGCTCCCTGAAGGGAAGGGGCCCCGCCGGGCGGCGGGGCCCGGGCTGACTTACGAACCGACCTTGCGCTTGTTCCACACGTCGAAGCCGACCGCGGCCAGCAGGGCGAGGCCCTTGATGACCTGCTGCCAGTCGGTGCCGACGCTGAGGAGGTTCATGCCGTTGTTCAGTACGCCGAGGACGAGGCCGCCGATGATGGCGCCGAGGACGGTGCCGACACCGCCGCTCATGGAGGCCCCGCCGATGAACGCCGAGGCGATCGCCTCGAGTTCGAAGTTGAGGCCCGCCTTCGGCGAGGCCGCGTTCAGCCGGGCGGCGACCACCAGACCGGCCAGGGCCGCGAGCATGCCCATGTTGAGGAAGACGGCGAAGGTGACCTTCTTGTCCTTCACGCCGGACAGCTTGGCCGCCGGCAGGTTGCCGCCGATGGCGTAGATGTGCCGGCCGAAGACGGCGTTGCGCATCACGTAGCTGTAGCCGACCACCAGCACGCCCAGGACCAGCAGCACGATGGGGGTGCCCTTGTAGCTGGCGAGCAGCAGGGTGACCGTGAGGATCGCGGCGGTCACCGCGACCAGCTTGAGCAGGAACAGGTTGCGCGGCAGCACGTCCAGCGAGAACGACTTCTGCCGCCTGCGGTCGCGGACCTCCTGGAGGACGACGGCGGCGATGAGCACGAAGCCCAGCAGCAGCGTGAGGTTGTGGTAGTTGGTGTCCGGGCCGACCTCAGGGAGGAAGCCGTTGCCGATCTTCTGCTCACCCTCGGGGAACGGGCCGAGGGTCTGGCCCTCCAGGTAGATCTCCGTGAGTCCGCGGAAGATCAGCATGCCCGCGAGGGTGACGATGAACGACGGTATGCCGCCGTACGCGATGAGGAACCCCTGCACGGCCCCGGAGACCGCGCCGATGACCAGGCACAGCGCCACGGCCAGCGGCCAGGGCATGTCGTTCTTGACCATGAGCACGGCGGCCAGCGCGCCGACGAACGCCGTCAGCGATCCCACCGACAGGTCGATGTGGCCGGCGATGATGACCAGCATCATGCCGATCGCGAGGATCAGGATGTGGCTGTTCTGCAGCACCAGGTTGGACACGTTGCGCGGCAGCAGCAGGTCGCCGTCGGTCCACACCGCGAACAGCGTCACGATCAGGCCGAGGGCGATCAGCATGCCGTACTGCCGCATGTTGCGGCGCAGGCCGTCCAGGACCAGCCCCCACAGTCCGCCGTTCCCGGCCCCGCCGCCCTTGCCGGACGGCGCCGGCGCCGGCGTCTTGGCGGTCACATCCGTGCTCATCGGGTTACCTCTTTGTCCTTCGTCATCTGACGCATCAGCGATTCCTGCGAGGCCTCGGACCGCGAGAACTCCCCGGTCAGCCGTCCGGCGGCCATGGTGTAGACGCGGTCGCACATGCCGAGCAGCTCCGGCAGCTCGGAGGAGATGAAGACCACCGCCTTGCCCTCGGCGGCCAGCCGGTCGATGACCGTGTAGATCTCGTACTTGGCGCCCACGTCGATGCCGCGGGTGGGCTCGTCGAGGATCAGCACGTCGGGGCCCGTGAAGATCCACTTGCTGAGGACGACCTTCTGCTGGTTGCCGCCCGACAGCTTGTCCACCGGCTCGAACACGGTCGGCGCCTTGATGTTCATGGAGGTGCGGAACGACTCGGCGACCTTCCGCTCCTCGTGCTCGTCGACCACACCGGCCCGCGCCACCTTGCCCAGCGCGCTCAGCGAGATGTTCCGGTTGATGGTGTCGATGAGGTTGAGCCCGTAGTGCTTGCGGTCCTCGGTGACGTACGCGATGCCGTGCCGCACCGCCTCGGCGACCGACTTCGTGCGGATCTCCTTGCCGTCCTTGAGCACCGTGCCGCCCGCGTACCGGCCGTAGGAGCGTCCGAAGACGCTCATCGCCAGCTCCGTGCGGCCGGCGCCCATCAGCCCCGCGATGCCGACGATCTCCCCGCGCCGTACGTGCAGCGACACGTCGTCGACCACCTTGCGGTACTGGTCGATGGGGTGGTGCACGGTCCAGTTGCGGATCTCCAGGGCGGGGGCGGTGCCCTCCTCCGGCTCGTGCGGGGTGCGCTCCGGGAAGCGGTTCTCCAGGTCCCGGCCGACCATGCCGCTGATGATCCGGTCCTCGGTGGTCTCCGGGGCCTTCACGTCGAGCGTCTCGATGGTGCGGCCGTCGCGCAGGATGGTCACCGAGTCGGCGACCCGCCGGATCTCGTTGAGCTTGTGCGAGATGATGATCGAGGTGATGCCCTGCTTCTTCAGCTCCAGGATCAGGTCCAGGAGCTTGCCGCTGTCCTCGTCGTTCAGCGCCGCGGTCGGCTCGTCGAGGATCAGCAGCTTCACCCGCTTCGACAGCGCCTTCGCGATCTCCACCAGCTGCTGCTTGCCGACGCCGATGTCGGCGACCCGGGTCTCCGGGTGGTCGTCGAGCCCCACCCGGCGCAGCACCTCGGTGGCGTGCCGCAGCGTCTCGTTCCAGTTGATGAAGCCGCGCGTGGAGTGTTCGTTGCCGAGGAAGATGTTCTCCGCGAGGGAGAGGAACGGCACCAGCGCCAGCTCCTGGTGGATGATGACGATGCCGCGCTGCTCGCTCGCCCGGATGTCCTTGAAGCGGCAGACCTCCCCCTCGAAGAGGATCTCGCCCTCGTAGGTGCCGTGGGGATGGACGCCGGAGAGCACCTTCATCAGGGTCGACTTGCCGGCGCCGTTCTCCCCGCAGACGGCGTGGACCTCGCCCTGCCGGACGGTCAGGTTGACGTCCGACAGCGCCTTGACGCCGGGAAAGGTCTTGACGATCGAGCGCATTTCCAGGACGGGTCCCGCCATGGTCGTGCCTTCCAATCCGAGTGGTCCGGCGGTTACTTGAGGTCGCTTTCCTTGTAGTAGCCGGAGTCGACGAGGGCCTTCTTGTAGTTGTCCTTGTTCACGGCGACCGGCTCCAGCAGGTACGCCGGCACCACCTTGGAGCCGTTGTCGTACGTCTTGGTGTCGTTGACCTCGGGCTTCTTGTCGTTGAGCAGGGCGTCCACCATGTCGGAGGCCACCTTCGCGAGCTGGCGGAGGTCCTTGTAGACGGTCATCGACTGCTGGCCCGCGATGATCGACTTCACCGAGGCGACCTCGGCGTCCTGGCCGGTGATGACGGGCAGCGGCTTGCTCGCGGTGCCGTAGCCGTCCGACTTCAGCGCGGACAGGATGCCGATGGAGATGCCGTCGTAAGGGGAGAGCACCGCGTCGACCTTGGCGCTCTTGTACGACTTGGTGAGGATGTCGTCCATGCGCCGCTGGGCGGTGGCGCCGTCCCAGCGCAGCGTGGTGACCTGGGTCAGCTCGGTCTGGCCGGAGCGGACGACGAGCTGCTTCTTGTCGATGTAGGGCTGCAGCACGTTCATCGCGCCCTGGAAGAAGTAGCGGGTGTTGTTGTCGTCGTTGGAGCCCGCGAACAGCTCGATGTTGAACGGGCCCTTCTCGCTGCCGTCCGCCAGGCCCAGCTGCTCGGCGATGTAGGTGCCCTGGAGCTCGCCGACCTTCTCGTTGTCGAAGGAGGCGTAGTAGTCGACGTTCTCGGTGCCGAGGATGAGGCGGTCGTAGGAGATCACCGGGATGTCGGCGTCGGCGGCCTGCTGGAGCACGTTGCCCAGCGACTTGTTGTCGATGGCCGCCACGATCAGGGCGTCCACGCCCTGCGTGATCATGTTCTCGATCTGCGACACCTGCTGGTCCGGCTCGTCCTCGCCGAACACCAGCTTGGTCTTGTAGCCCTTGGCCTCGAGGTTCTTCACGACGTTGTCGCCGTCGGCGATCCAGCGCTCGGAGGACTTGGTCGGCATCGCGATGCCGATGGTGGCTCCCTCGGAGCTGCCTTTGTTCTCCTCGCTGCCGCCCTCGCTGTTCTGGCCGCAGGCGGTCAGGGAGAGGGCGAGGGTGACGGCGGTGGCCGTGGCGGCGAATGCGGCTCTGCGGTTACGCATGATGATCTTCCTTGATCGTCGGGCGGGTCGGGCTGAGCGGTGACTCGGTGCGAGTCGGTGGTGCGGTGTGCGAAGCGGTGCCGTGACGGGCGGCTGAGAGGGCGTCACCCCCGGAGCCGGGCAGCGGGTGTGTGGGATTGTGCGCGGCTGTGTCCACTTGTGTGAAGCTGAGTTTCCGGAACGTTATGACGGGATGTCGAACCTGCGCAGGTCGCCCGGCAGACGCGAACCGAGCGGCGCCATACCGCCGTCGGCGCCGTGCCGCGCCAGCAAGTCCAGCGCCAGCCGGCCGCGCCGCACCCGCTCCTTCGCCGTGGACAGGGCGACCTCCCGCAGGTGGTGGCCGTACGGGTAGATGCCGGGCGCCTTGGCCAGCCCGAACTTCAGGTACACCGGGGCGCCGCGCCGGATCAGCTCCGCGACCTCGTACATCCGCACATAACCGCCCAGGTCGTCGGGCGCCTCGATGTACATGTCCATCGGGGCCGCCGACACCCGCCGGATCTCCGTGAGATGGGCGAGCGTCAGATCGCTGGGCACGTTGATCGAGTCCGCGCCCAGCTGCTCGTGCACCGCGAACGACGCCGGGTTGACCGGCCCCACGAGCGCCGAGACCTTCAGTGTGGTGTCCGCCGGGAGGATGCCCGCCGCCCGCGCCCGGTGCAGCGTCCACAGCACGCCCTCGTCGGCCACCAGCAGGCACTTCACGCCCAGTTCGGTGGCGCGCACCGCGTCCTCCACGCAGCCGGCCACCGCGTCGTGGCCCCGGGCGCGCAGTCCCGCTCCGTGCGAGTCGGTGCGGGTCGAGCCGCCGATGTCCCAGGTGCCGCGCGGGCCGGTGAACAGGCACAGTTCGATGTCCCGTTCCGCGGTCGCCTCGACCATCTCGGTGATCTCGGCGTCGGTCAGCATCCACACGCCGCTGCCCTGGCTGATCCGGTGCACCGGCACGTCGAGGCGGGAGGCCTCCTTCAGCACCACCGCCAGCGCCTCGGGCCCCTCGCATGAGGGGACCTCGGTGCGCCAGCGGCCGCCGCCGGGGAAGGAGTGCGGCGAGGCGTCGGCGGGATCGAGGGCGGGCGCGCCCAGGCCGAGCGCGGTGAGCGCCTGCTCACCGGGCCTGCGGGGCGCCGTGGCGGAAGCGTCGGTCACAGGGTGTCCTTCGGTGTTCGATATGTCGGACGAGGTTCGCGGTCCGCGGCACGGGCCGGCCGGGTCCGGGGTGGGACGTCGGAGCGGGTGTTCGGGTCGGGGACGCGCCGGTACGAGGGCCGTCGGCTCGTCCTCGTACCGGCGCGGACTCAGGGACGCAGCAGGACCTTGCCCACCTTCGGATCCCCGGAGCCCACCAGCTCGATGGCGTCCGGGAACTCGGCGAGCGGCAGTTCGTGGGTGACCAGCGGCAGCGGGTCGAGCAGCCCGGCGCCGAACACCCGCACCGTGTGCGCCCAGGCGTCCGGCGGCGCGCCGAACACGGTGTGCACCTCCAGCTGCCGCACCACCAGGTCGGTCGGGTCCAGCCCGTCCGCGCCCGGCGCCGGGATGCCGGTGAGCACCAGCCGGCCGCCGCGCCGGAGCAGCCCGGCCGCGGTACGGGCCGCGTCGGCGGACCCGGCCGTCTCGATCACCACGTCCACGTCGTCCGGCAGCGGCCGGTCCTTGGTGCGGAAGCCGGTGGCCCCGAACCGGCGGGACAGCGCCTCCCGGTCGTCGCGGGTGCCCACCACCAGCAGCTCGGCGGGCGAGGCGGCCGCGAGGAACTGCACCGCGAACATGCCCAGCGTGCCGGTGCCGACCACCGCGACCCGCTCGCCCGGCACCGCGCGCGCCTTCAGGGCGGCGGCGGCGATGCACGCGGCCGGCTCCAGCAGCGCCGCAGCGGTCAGGTCGGCGTCGTCCGGCAGGGGGTGCAGCAGCCGCGCGGGCAGGGTCAGCGTGGGCGCCATGGCGCCGGGTTCCGTGAACCCGGTCTCCTCGTAGCCCGCCGTGCACAGCGTGGTCTCCCCGGCGTGACAGCGGTCGCACACCTGGCAGTTGCGGAAGCCCTCGCCGACCACTTTGCGCCCGACCAGACCCGCGGGTGCCCCGGCGCCGACGGCGGCGACGGTCCCGGACCACTCGTGGCCCGGGGTGAGCGGGTAACGGACGTACCCCTTGGGCCTGTTGCCCTGGTACACCTCGCGGTCGCTGCCGCAGATGCCGACCGCGTGGACGCGGACCAGCGCCTCCCCGGGGCCGGGTTCGCGGGGCTCGTGCGGGACCAGACGGTGGGAGCCGGGCGCCTCGACGACGACGGCGGTGTTCACTGTCCCGTGCCCTTCGGCTTGCGCTGCTCCCAGCCCTCGGCCCACAGGTCGAACCGGGCCTGCTGCTGCGGGAACTCGGCGGCCGCGTCGACGTCCAGCTCGACGCCGAGGCCGGGCGCGTCGGAGAGGTGGAAGCAGCCGTCCTCCGGGTCCACCACGGGCGCGCCCTTGACCACCTTCTTGATCTCCGCGTCTGCGAAGTCGTTGAAGTGCTCCAGGATCTTGAAGTTCGGGGTGGTGAAGCCGACCTGCAGGGACGCGGCGGTGAGCACCGGGCCGCCGACGTTGTGCGGGGCGACCAGCGTGTAGTGGGTCTCCGCGGTCGCCGCGAGCTTGCGGGTCTCCCAGATGCCGCCGATGTGGCCGACGTCGGGCTGGATGATGTCGGCCGCCTGGCTCTCGAACAGCTCACGGAACTCGATGCGGTCGTGGATGCGTTCACCGGTCGCGACCGGCATGTCCACCTTCGCGGCGACCTTCTCCAGCGCCTTGAGGTTCTCCGGCGGCACCGGCTCCTCCAGCCACGCGGGCCGGAAGGGCGCCAGCTCGTGCGCGAGACGGACGGCGGTGGCGGGGGAGAAGCGGCCGTGCATCTCCAGCATCAGCTCGGCCTCGGGACCGATCGCGTCCCGCACCGCCTCGATCAGGGAGACGGCGTACAGGGTCTCCTGGTGGTCGAGTTCGAAGTGGCCCGTGCCGAAGGGGTCGATCTTCAGCGCCCGGTACCCGCGCTCCATGACCGCGCGCGCCGCCTTGTGGTACGCCTCCGGGGTGCGCTCGGTGGTGTACCAGCCGTTGGCGTACGCCTTCACCTTGTCGGTGACCTTGCCGCCGAGAAGCTGCCAGACGGCGACGCCGAGCGCCTTGCCCTTGATGTCCCAGCAGGCCATCTCGACGACCGCGATGCCGGACATCACGATCTCCCCCGCGCGGCCGTAGTCGCCGTACTTCATGCGGCGGACCAGGTCCTCGACGGCGAACGGGTCGGAGCCGAGAATGTGGTTGGCCTCGGCCTCCTTCAGGTAGCCCAGGAGGGCGTCGGTGTGGCCGAGCATCCTGGTCTCGCCGACCCCGGTGATCCCCTCGTCGGTGTGCACCTGGACGTATGTCAGGTTGCGCCACGGCGTCCCGACCACGTGTGTGCTGATTCCGGTGATGCGCACGGCAGTTGACCCCTCGCTGCGGTGGTGGACTGGCATCGGATGCGGCGGATCGACGCGTTCGATATTTCGTCACACGTTCGAAATGCTGGCGAGACAGTAAGGACGGTCCGGCGGGGGTGTCAATGGGTCGCGCACATAAGGGTTTCTCCGGTTTCGAAACCATTGCGTAAGGGTCCGCACCGAATCTTCACAGGAAGGCCTAGGAACCGGACCGGACCGGAACCTAACCTTCCCGCGTCATGGACTTTTGCCACCCGTGCCGACGGCACCTCAACGGAGCCCTGGCCTGCCCCGGTTGCGGCACGCCCGTCGAGTCGCTGCGCGACCGGCAGGGGCAGGGCGTGCCGACGGCGCCCGCGGGCGGCAATCAGGGTGTGCCGGCGCCCATGGAGGGCGGTGGGTACGGCGACGCCGACGCCCACCTGCGCGAGGACGTCGACCATGGCGCCTACGCCGACAACGATGCCTACGCGGACGACGACGACGCGCGCGACGACCGCGACGAGCGTGAGGACGTCGAGGCCGATGCGCCGACGCGGGGGCGGCGTGCCGCCCGGCGCCGGGGGCGGGAGCCGGGGGACGAGGACCGGGGCGGCGGGCAGAGCCGCCGGGACCGCAAGGCGGCGGCCCACCGCAGGCGCCGCAACCGCACCCTGATCGTCGTCGCGGGCTTCGTCCTCGCGGCCGGCGGGCTGAGTCTGGCCGAGCTGGGGCTGGACGCGCCCGGGTCGGAGGCCCGCCCGGCGGTCGCCGGCGAGGAGTCGGTCGACGGGGGCGCGGAGCAGGTCGAGCCGAGTGCCTCGAACAGCGCTGGTTCCGCCGTGGAGGCGGGGGCGCCCGGGACGTCACCCGGCCCCGGGGCGTCGGGGTCCGCCTCGGCGTCCGCGTCCTCTCCCGAGGACGAGGAGTCGGAAGGGGCGGACGAGGAGTCGGCGGAGGCGACCGGGTCATCGGCGCCCGCGGACGCGCCCGCGACCGAGCCGGCGACCCCGCCCGCCGAGGAGGACCCGCAGGAGACGGAGGCCCCCGACCCCGGCCCGACCGCCGAGGAGCCGGAGCCGGAGCCCGAACCCGAGCCCGAACCCTCGGAGACCTGTAAGAAGTTCCTCTGGTGGTGCACCTGAGGGGCCACGTCCGGGACCACGTCCGGCTCGCACCCGCCCTGCTGCCGGTGGCCTGACCGGCGCCTACTGGCCCTTCGTGGACTGCTCGTTCGCCGTGGCCTCGGTCCGCCAGCCGAGAAGGATCGCGTGGAGTGCCTGTTCGGCGAGGCGGCGGGCGCGGTCGTTGCCCACGTTGCCGAGGTGGCCGAGCGACGCGATGCCGTGCAGCGTCCCCCAGAGGATCTTGCAGGCCTGGTCGGGGTCGGCAAGAGCCACGTCGTGTGCGGCCGACCAGGTGGTGATCAACTCCTGGAGGGCGTCGATGGCCGGCTGCACGACGCGCCGGCGTTCGTCCGCGTCGACCACCGGGTCGTTCATGACCTGGTACAGGTGTCGGTGCTCGCCGGCGAACCGGACGTACTCCGACGCGACGCGCGTCATGCGCCGGTCGACGTCGGGCTCCTGCATGGCCTGGTGGAACTCGGTCAGCATCAGGCGGTGGCCGTGCGCGACCAGTTCCAGTACGAGCGCGTCCTTGTTGGCGAAGTGCTGGTAGACCACGGGCGCGGAATATTCGACATCGGTGGCGATGCGCCGGATCGTCAGGGCTCCGACGCCCTCGGTCTCGAGGACGTGCAGTGCGGCCTCGATGATCCGCTCCCGGGTTCTCGCCCGTTCGCGGGCCCGTCTCGTGCTGGTCGGCATGTCCGTCACTTCGCTTCGATGGTGTCCTTCTGAACCCTAGTCCCCTTGACCGCGCCGACGGCACGCGTCATAGTTAACGGCGTTAGGAAATCTAACGTCGTTAACAACGCGGAGTGAGGCAGGTCATGATTCACCACGTCAACCGCGCCACCATGAAGGCCACCGCGACGCCGGAGCAGATCGAGGCGGCGCTGGAGAGCTGGCGCGACCAGGGCCGGTCCAATCCCGCCGTCAAGTCCTTCGTCGTCGGCCGGGACCACGGTGGCGACTTCGAGTACAGCGCGGTGTTCGTCGTCGAGGACCTCGACGGACTGTTCGCCTACCTGACGCACCCGACCACCTACCGGACCGACCGCCTGGGGCTGAACCTGGTCGAACGGCTGGAGATCTTCGACGTCAGTGACGACGACGACCCCGACCTGAACGCGAAGATCCAGGAACTGCACCGGCGCCGCAACGAGCTCAACCCCGAGGTCGCCGGTCTGCTCGCCGACGTGCCCGCCTACACCGGCGCCGGCGTGGACGACTGACCGAGACCTCCTGGAAAAGAGAGACCGTCATGGCCAAGCATGTCGTCATCGGCGCCGGTTCCATCGGTACCAACGTCGCCCGTCTGCTCGCCGACCGCGGCGAGAGCGTCCGGATCGTCACGCGCAGCGGCTCCGGCCCCGAGCACGGGCTGATCGAGCGGGCCGCGGCGGACGCGTCCGACCCGTCCCGCCTGACCGAGCTGTCCCGCGGCGCGGACGTGATCTACCACTGCGCCAATCCCCCCTCGTACACGATGTGGGAGCGCCTGTTGCCGCCCCTGCAGACGGCGGCCGTCGCCGCGGCCGCGGCGAACGACGCCGTCCTCGCGCTGACCGGCAGCCTCTACGCCTACGGTCCGCAGCCCGACGGCCGGATGGACGAACGCACCCCCATGGCCGCCGTCGGACGCAAGGGGCGCCTGCGCAGGCGCATGTGGGAGCAGGCGCTCGCCGGGGGCATCCGCACCGTCGAGGTCCGCGGCTCCGATTTCATCGGCAAGGACGCCAACGGCGTCTACCCCCTGCTCATCGAGCCGGCCCTGAAGAAGGGGAAGGCGGCCTGGATCCCCGCCCACCTGGACATGCCGCACACCTTCACCGTCAACGGCGACATGGCGCGGGCTCTCGTCACGCTGGCCCCGGACGAACGCGCGTGGGGCCGGCCCTGGCATGTGCCGTCCCCGCCGGCCGTCACCTTCCGTCAGCTGGCGCGGCGCTACGCCGACGCGGCGGGCAGGCCACCGGCCAAGCTGATCCAGATGCCGCGCTTCACGATGCGTGCGGCCGGGCTGGTCGTGCCGATGGCCCGCGAGGTGGCCGAGATGGACTACCAGTGGTACGCGCCGTTCCACATGGACGCGACGGAGACGGCCGACACCTTCGGCCTGACCGCCACCGACCTCGACACCGCCGTCCGCGACGAGGTCGGCTGAGGTCCCGCCGCCGGACCGGAAGGTCACCGGTGCCGTGACCGTCCGTGGTCACGGCGGAACTACCGGCCGCTCTCCGGTTCCAGCATCCGCCGCAGCGCGTCCCGCAGGGCGACCCGCTCCGGGTCGGACAGCCCCGCCAGCGGCGCGCGGGCGAACCGGAGGGACTCCTGGAGGCCGCGCGCCACCCGCCGCCCCTCGTCCGTCGCCGCCGCCAGCTTCACGCGCCGGTCCGCCGGGTCCGGGCGGCGCTCCACCAGGCCGCGGGCCTCCAGCCGGTCCACGATGCCGGTGACGTTGGACGGCTCGCACTTCAGCCGCTGCGCCAGCCTCCGCATCGGCAGCGGCTCCAGGCTCAGCAGGCTCAGCAGCTTCGCCTGCGCCCCGGTCAGCGCGTGCTCGGCGGCGGCCTCCTCGTACTCCTCGTGGTAGCGCGCCACGACCGCGCCGATCAGCTCGACGACCTCCAGGGTGAGACCGTCGGGGCGGCTGGGCGTGGTGCGGGGTGTGGCCATGCCCACCAGGGTACCCATGTGCTTGACATCCTGAAATATTCAGCAGCATGGTTGTTTCAGGTACTGAAGTATTCGAGGAAAGGTCCTCTTCATGTCCGACACCCCCACGCCCCCCGCCACCGCACGCGAATGGCAGCTGGCGAGCCGGCCGGTCGGCTGGCCCAAGCCGGAGGACTTCGCGTTCGTCGAGGCGGACGTCCGCACCCCGGGCGAGGGCCAGGTGCTGGTGCGCAACGAGTACCTCTCCGTCGACCCGTACATGCGCGGCCGCATGAGCGCCGCCAAGTCCTACGCCGCCCCCTACGAGCTGGGCAAGGCCATGCAGGGCGGCGCCGTCGGCGAGGTCGTCGCGTCGAACGCCGAGGGGATCTCCGTCGGCGACCACGTCCTGCACTTCCTCGGCTGGCGTGAGTACGCCGTCGTGGACGCGAAGACCGCCGTCAAGGTGGACCCCGAGGCCGCGCCCCTGTCCGCGTACCTGGGCGTGCTCGGCATGACCGGCCTCACCGCGTACGCGGGCCTGCTGCGCACCGCCTCCTTCAAGGAGGGCGACTCCGTCTTCGTGTCCGGCGCGGCCGGCGCCGTCGGCAGCCAGGTCGGCCAGATCGCCAAGCTCAAGGGCGCCTCCCGGGTGATCGGCTCCGCCGGCTCCGACGAGAAGGTCAAGCTCCTCACCGAGGAGTACGGCTTCGACGCCGCGTTCAACTACAAGAACGGCCCCGTGAGCGAGCAGCTGCGCGCCGCCGCCCCCGACGGCGTCGACGTGTACTTCGACAACGTGGGCGGCGACCACCTGGAGGCGGCCATCGGCTCCCTGAACCGGGACGGCCGCATCGCGATCTGCGGCGCCATCTCCGTCTACAACAACACCGAGCCCGCGCCCGGCCCCAAGAACCTCGCCCGCCTCATCCAGACCCGCGGCCGCATCGAGGGTTTCCTCGTCGGCGACCACTACGACATGCAGCCGCAGTTCGTCCAGGAGGTCGGCGCCTGGATCCGCTCCGGCGAGCTGAAGTACCGCGAGACGGTCGTCGAGGGCGTCGAGAACACCCTGGACGCCTTCCTCGGCGTCCTGCGCGGCGACAACACCGGCAAGATGATCGTCAAGCTCTGACGGCCGGCGGACGGGGCCGGGCCGCCCGTGACGCGTGCCCGGACCGTCTCGTTGCGTACGGCGAGGGCCGCACCCTTGGACGTGGGGTGCGGCCCTGTCCCATGGGCCCGCCCGGGGTCCCGCTACAGTCCTCCCCATGCGCGATCTAGGGGCCGGTTTCCGGTACTTGCTGAAGGGTCAGAAGTGGGTCGGCCGGCACGGCCGGCAGTACGGCTTCGGGCTGCTGCCCGGCCTGATCACCCTGGTGCTGTACGCGGCCGCCCTGGTCGCCCTCGCCCTGTGGGGCTCCGACCTGATCGGCTGGGCGACCCCGTTCGCCGACGACTGGGCCGACCCGTGGGCGGGCCTCTTCCGCGGCTTCCTCACCGCCGTGCTGTTCGCCCTGGCCCTGCTGCTGTGCGTGCTCACCTTCACCGCGACGACCCTGCTCGTCGGGCAGCCCTTCTACGACAGCCTCTCCGAGAAGGTCGACCGTGACGTCTCGCCCGACGGCACCGCGCCCGAGTCGGACCTGCCGCTGTGGCGGGAGGTGTGGATCTCCGCCCGCGACAGCCTGCGCATCGTGGCGCGGGCGGCCGTGTGGGCGGTGTTGCTCTTCGCGCTCGGGTTCATCCCGGTCGCCGGGCAGACCGTCGTCCCGGTGATCGGCTTCTTCGTCACCGGTTTCTTCCTCACCGAGGAGCTCACCGCCGTCGCGCTCCAGCGGCGCGGTGTGGAGCTGCGCGAGCGCCTCGCCCTGCTGCGGTCCCGCAAGACCCTCGTGTGGGGCTTCGGCACCCCGCTCGCGGTCGCGTTCCTCGTGCCGTTCGTCGCGGTGTTCCTGATGCCCGGCGCCGTCGCCGGGGCCACCCTCATGGCGCGGGACCTCCTCGGCGAGGAGACCGAGGGCGACGACGGCGCCGCCGAGCCCGAGGAGGAGGGCGCCGACGCGTGACCGAGGTCCTCGCCGTCGCCGTCATCACCGTCCTCGCGGTGATCGCCCCGGGCGCCGACTTCGCCATGGTGGTCCGCAACAGTTACCTGTACGGCCGCCGCACCGGCCTGCTCGGCGCCGCCGGGGTGGCCGCCGGGGTCCTGGTGCACGTCACCTACACGATGCTCGGCGTGGGGCTGCTGATCGCCTCCTCCGCCTTCCTCTTCACGGTGGTCAAACTGACCGGCGCGGCCTACCTCGTGTACATCGGCGTCCGCACCTTCCGCACCCGCGCCGAGGTCACCGTCGACCTGGAGCACCGCACCGGCCTGACCCCGCTCGCCGCCCTGCGCACCGGGTTCCTGACCAACGTCCTCAACCCCAAGACGACGCTCTTCGTCGTCTCCACCTTCGCGCAGGTCGTCGACCCCGGCACCCCGCTCCTCCAGCAGGCGGGCTACGGCCTGTTCATGTCGCTGGCCCACCTGCTGTGGTTCGCCGTCGTCGCGCTGTTCTTCTCCCACGACCGGATGCGCGGCCTGATGCTGCGCGGCCAGCGGGTCCTCAACAAGGTGATCGGGACCGCGCTGGCCGGCCTCGGCGTCAGCCTCGCGCTCGCTCCGACGCACTGACCGCGACGGCCACGATCGCCCGCATCTGCGCGACGATGTCCAGCCGGTTCCGCACGAACTGCGGGTCGGTGACCTCCGTGGTGTTGCCCGCCCCGAACTCCAGGACCGGCGTGTGCACATGGCCGCCCGGCAGCGTGCCGTGCAGCCCCAGCCGGTCCCGCAGCAGCGTCGCCCGGTAGGCGATCTCGTTGGACAGGTAGTCGCCGCCGCCCCCGGCACGGGCCGTGGAGCCGGGCGTCGGCCCGTCCGGCCGCTCCACCGGCTCCGTGCCGCCCGCCGGGATCTCCGTCACGGCGGTGTTGTCGTACACCGGGAACCGCCCCGTCTCCGCCGCCACGATCGCCGCGTACGGCAGCGTCGTCGACGTCCACTGCGGCTGCGAGGCCGGGTCGGACACCGGGACGATCTCGGGCCGCCCGGTGTTCTCGTTGTCCCCGAAGCCGCCCCGCCAGGCGCCGTTGGTGCGCTCGACGTCGATGCGGCCCACCCGGCCCTGGCTCACCGTGGTGAACAGGTCGACCTCCGGCAGGTGCGGCCGCAGCGCCCGCTCCACCGTGCCGTCGGCGAAGTCCCGCCAGCGCACCGGGAACACGGCCGTCTCGACCCGCGCAGGGCCGCTCGCCGTCTCGATCACCGTGCCGTCCAGGGCCAGCGCGACCGCCCCCGACGGGTTGGAGATACGGATGTCCCGGTCCAGCGTGAACGGATCGAAGCCGGTCACCAGCACCCGCTTCAGGCCCTTGCCGTGCGGGTACCTGATCGCGGTCTGTCCGCGCGAGGTCTGCTCCAGGGTGTCGACCAGCCGCGCCCGCCGCTCCGCGTCCAGCCCGAACCGGGGTTCCCAGCCGCGCAGTTCACGCGTCATGCCGAGCCTCGCCCAGTACAGCGGCCGGTCGTCGTCCCGGCTCAGGTCGCCGCCCGCCGGGCCCCGGCCCTGCACCCGGTCCACCGCCCTGCGCCACAGCGCGGAGCCCTCCCGCTCCACGACCCGCCGCGCCTCCGCGTAGGAGCGGGCCCGGTCCAGGGCGCGGGCGAAGGCCGGCGCGACCGTGTCGAAGCCGGAACGCCGGAGTATCTCCTGCGGCGCGGCCCCGTCGAGGCGCAGCTCCTCGACGGTGGGCGGCGCCGCGGAACCGGGGGCCGCCGGTGCGGCGGCGGTGGCGGTGGCGGGGGAGGACAGGGCGGTCAGCAGGGCCAGACCGAGCACACCGGTGCGCACACGGGGTGAGATCACAGGAGGGGGCCTTCCGTCGTCGTGGGGTACGGGTGGATGCCGGAAGGCCGCAGTATCGCGTGACCGGGGTGGATCACACCACGGTGCGCGGGGCACCCGCCCGACCGGCACGGGAACGCCCGTGGCCGAATGTGAAGGGTTCGTACGGGATTCCTCCCGTGGCCCGGATCCCCGGCCGCCCGAGCGGGTGAACGGTTAACGTCGGGGTCCTGCGGGGTACCCCATGTACAGCCCCGGCCCGGGACCCTGACCCCGGACCGGGGCTCATGTGTGTCCGGGGCCTTGGATTCCGGGACCCCGCCCCGGCAAACCGCTACCGCACCGAGAAGCCGTACACCGTCTCCGAGCGGAACACCTCGCCCGGCCGCAGGACCGTGCTCGGGAACTCCGGACGGTTGGGGGAGTCCGGGAAGTGCTGCGTCTCCAGCGCGATGCCCGCGCCCGGCTCGAACGGCTGCCCGATGTGGTCCGCCGTGTACACCTGCATCCCCGGCTCCGTGGTGGCGACCGTCAGCACCCGGCCCGACGCGGGGTCGTACAGCTCGGCCACCTCCTCGGCGGCCGCCGTCACCCCCTTGTCCAGCACGAAGTTGTCGTCATAGCCGCCGCCCGCCTTGCGCGTTTCGCGGAAGTCGTAGCGGGTGCCGGAGACGTCCGCGAGCTCACCGGCCGGGATCAGATCGGGACCGGACGGCGTGTACCGGGACGCGGCCACCCGCAGCTCGTGCCCGCCCGCGGTGCCGGAACCCGCCAGGTTCCAGTACGTGTGGTTCGTCAGGTTCACGTGCGTCGGGGCGTCCGTCACCGCCTCGTACGCGATGTGCAGCGCGCCCCGCTCGTCCAGCGTGTAGGTCACCGTGACCTCCAGCCGGCCCGGGAAGCCCTCCTCGCCGTCCTCGGCGACCAGCGACAGCCGCAGCCCGTGCGCGACCTCGCCGGCGTCCCAGACGCGCTTGTCGAAGCCCCGCTCACCGCCGTGCAGCGAGTTCGGCCCGTCGTTCGGCGCGAGGACGTGCTCCGTGCCGTCCAGGGTGAAGCGGGCGCCCCCGATCCGGTTGGCGTACCGGCCGATCAGGGCGCCCAGGAAGGGCTCCGGGTGCGCGAGATAGCCGTCCAGGCCGTCGAACCCCAGCACCACGTTCCCGGTCCGCCCGTCCCGGTCCGGCACCTCGACGTCCTGCACGATCCCGCCGTACGACAGAATGCGTACCCGTACGCCCGCCCGCTCCAAGGTCCAGCGGTGCACCGGCGTGCCGTCGGAAAGTGTGCCGATGAGTTCGTTCATGTGCGAAACAATAGGTCACGGGCCCGGAGCCGTGACCGTCCGGTAGGCGATCTCCGCCAGCTCGGCCTGTCCGTCGACGCTCGGGTGGAACCAGTCCCAGCGGCTCAGCTGCGCCGTGCCGAACCGGTACGCGTACACCTCGCCGCCGTCGGTGCGGCAGCGGCGGTCCTTCGCGCACACCTCCCGCAGCACCTCGTTGTAGTCCTCCACGCGCTGCTGCACCGTCGCCCGCCGCTCGGTCGCCGCCGCGTCCGTCGCGTCCGCGTCGCCCAGCATCGACGGGCAGATCCCCAGCTTCCAGATCTGCTTGCCCAGCGCGCTGGTCCGCCCCTGCGACCACAGCCGCTTCAGGTCCGGCACGCTCGCCACGTACACCTGCGTCTTCGGCAGCGCCTCGCGCAGGGTGCGCATCGCCGCCTCGAAGTCCGCGCGGAACTCCTCCACCGGCGTCATCGCGGCCACGCTCTCCCGGCAGGCGTCGTTCGCCCCCACCATCACCGCCACCAGCTCCGGCTCCCGCTTCACCGCGCGCGCCATCTGCCCGGGCAGGTCCTCCATCCGGGCGCCGGTCACCGCGTAGTTCCAGCTCCGCCCGGCCGCCCCGGCCCGGCCCAGCAGCCGTACGGCCAGGCTGTCGATCTCCTCGCTGTCACCCGTCGCCCACGACACCTCCGGACAGTCCGTCAGCACCGCGCACGCGTCGAACCCCCGGGTGATGGAGTCGCCCACCGCGGCCACCGAGCTGGGGCGGGTGTCCCACAGCGGCGTCGGCCTGGGGGAAGGCGTCCCCGAAGCGGCCGCACCGGGCTTCTCCCCGCCGCCCGTGTCACAGCCCGCCACGCCGAACGCGACGGCCGCCACCACGGCGAGCACGGCCCGCGCACGGCGTCCCCGCCTCCGCGTCGCCTGCCTCATCCGCCGCCTCCCCGAGCGTCCCACCACGTCCGTGCCGTCCCCCAACCCATAACAACGCACGGGAGTTCCCGCTCCCCCGGGGGGCCCGTCCGGAATGAACCCCGGCGCCCGCACAGACGTCCTGCCGGGTGAAAGGCACGACTTTCCCGCCACCGGGACGGACGGTACGTCACACTCCTTGCCCCGTCGCACGGTAGCCTCGCCCTCAACGCGGCCCGCAGGGCCGTGACCGTTCCGCCCGATCGAAGACGACCCGCTCAGCCCGGAGGTTCCGGTGACGACTCGTGGAGTTCTGTACGTGCACTCCGCGCCGCGCGCGCTGTGCCCGCACGTCGAGTGGGCCGTCGCCGGGGTGCTCGGCACGCGCGTCAGCCTGGACTGGATCCGCCAGCCGGCCGCCCCCGGCACCTGGCGCTCCGAGTTCTCCTGGCAGGGTCAGGCCGGCACCGCCTCCAAGCTCGCCTCCGCGCTGCGCGGCTGGCAGATGCTGCGCTTCGAGGTCACCTCCGAGCCGTGCCCCACCGCCGAGGGCGAGCGCTACAGCTGCACCCCCGACCTCGGCATCTTCCACGCAGTCACCGGCATCCACGGCGACATCCTCATCCCGGAGGACCGCCTGCGCGCCGCGCTGGTCCGCTCCCGCACGGAGGACACCGACCTGGAGTCGGAGATCGCCAAGCTCCTCGGCAAGCCCTGGGACGACGAACTCGAACCCTTCCGCTACGCAGGAGAAGGCGCCCCGGTCCGCTGGCTCCACCAGGTGGTCTAGGGAGGCGCCAAAAGGGGCGCGGGGAACTGCGCGCTCAACCCCCACGAACCGGCAGCGGGGCACGCACCCCTCAGGGGCGCGGGGAACTGCGCGCTCAACCCCCACGAACCCGCACCCGGGCACACGCCCCTCAGGGGCGCGGGGAACTGCGCGACAAGCCCAAACGACGGGAAAGGGGCTCACCTCCCGGAGGTGAACCCCTTCCAAGAACCGCCCGAGGGCGATCAGACCGTCCGGAACGCCAACACCACGTTGTGCCCCCCGAACCCGAACGAGTCGTTCAACGCGGCGATCCGCCCGTCCACGGGCAACTTCCGCGCCTCCCCCCGCACGACGTCCGCGTTCGCCTCGGCCTCGGGATCCAGGTTCTCCACGTTGATCGTCGGCGGAGCCACCCGGTGGTACAGCGCCAGCACGGTGGCGACGGACTCGACACCGCCGGCGCCGCCCAGCAGATGGCCGGTCATCGACTTCGTCGCGGACACCGCCATGTGGTCCGCGTCGTCCCCGAACACCTTCCGCAGCGCCTTCAGTTCGGCGATGTCACCGGCGGGCGTCGACGTCGCGTGCGCGTTGACGTGCACGATCTCCGCCGGGTCCAGGTCGGTGCGGTCCATCAGGTTCTGCAGGGCGTGCGAGATGCCCCGCCCCTCCGGCTCCGGCTGCACGATGTCGTGCGCGTCGGCCGAGATGCCCTGGCCGACCGCCTCCGCGTAGACGCGGGCGCCGCGCGCGGCGGCGTGCTCGGCGGACTCCAGGACGACCACACCCGCGCCCTCGCCGAGGACGAACCCGTCCCGGGCGACGTCGTAGGGGCGGGAGGCGCCCTGCGGGTCGTCGTTGTTCTTGGACATCGCCATCATGTTGCCGAACGCGGCGATCGGCAGCGGGTGGATCGCCGCCTCCGTGCCGCCCGCGACGACCACGTCGGCGCGCCCGGTGCGGATCATCTCGATGGCGTAGCCGATGGCCTCCGCGCCCGAGGCGCACGCGGACACCGGGGTGTGCACGCCCGCGCGGGCGCCGACCGCGAGACCGACGTTCGCGGACGGGCCGTTCGGCATCAGCATGGGGACGGTGTGCGGGGAGACGCGGCGGACGCCCTTCTCCTTCAGCACGTCGTACTGGTCCAGCAGGGTCGTCACGCCGCCGATGCCGGAGGCGATCACGGCGCCAAGACGGTCGGGGTCGACGTTCGGGTCCTCGCCGGCCTTGGCCTCGAACCCGGCGTCCGCCCAGGCCTCCTTGGCCGCGACGAGCGCGAACTGCGCCGAGCGGTCCAGGCGGCGGGCCTGCGGCCGGGGGATGACCTCGGTGGGCTCCACGGCCACCGGGGCCGCGATACGGACCGCCTGCTCGGCGGCCCACTCCTGCTCCAGGGGCTTCACGCCGGAACGCCCGGCGACGAGGCCCTCCCAGGTAGAGGCCGCGTCGCCACCCAGCGGTGTGGTTGCGCCGATACCGGTGACGACCACGGTGCGATTGGTCGAGCTCATCGGAATTCTTTCTCCAACGATTGACGAGGATGCGTACGGCGCCACCGCCGGGTGGCGGGGCCGGGGAGCTCCCGGCCCTTGCGGGGCTCACGCCCCGCGCGTGCTCAGGCCTGGTGCTTGAGGATGTAGTCGGTCGCGTCGCCGACGGTCTTGAGGTTCTTGACGTCGTCGTCCGGGATCTTGACGTCGAAGCGCTCTTCGGCGGCGACGACGACCTCGACCATGGACAGCGAGTCGACGTCCAGGTCGTCGGTGAAGGACTTGTCCAGCTGGACGTCCTCAACCGGGATGCCGGCGATCTCGTTCACGATCTCCGCGAGACCGGCGACGATCTCTTCCTGAGTGGCGGCCATGGTGGCGCTCCTTCGTTGTGATTCCAGAGGGTGTGGCGGTGTTTCCTCCTGTACCGGACGCATGATCCGGCACGGAGTGCCTAGGGGAGGGTAACGACAGTCGCGGCGAACACGAGACCCGCCCCGAAGCCGATGACGAGCGCGGTGTCGCCGCTCTTCGCCTCGCCGGTCGCCAGGAGCCGCTCCATCGCGAGCGGGATCGAGGCGGCCGAGGTGTTGCCGGTGGTGCGGATGTCACGGGCGACCGTGACGTGCTCCGGCAGTTTGAGGGTCTTCACCATCGAGTCGATGATCCGCACGTTGGCCTGGTGCGGGATGAAGACGTCCAGGTCGTCCGCGCTGATCCCGGCCGCGTCCAGCGCCTGCTGGGCGACCTTCGCCATCTCGAACACGGCCCAGCGGAACACCGCCTGGCCTTCCTGGGTGATCGCGGGGAGCTTCAGCGTGCCCTTGCTGTCGCGGGGAAGCTCGGCGAGGTCGCCACCGAAGCGGTCCCACGAGTAGGTCTGCTTGATCGTCTCGGACTTGTCGCCCTCGGAGCCCCACACGGTCGGGCCGATGGCCGGCTCCTGCGAGGGACCGACGACCACGGCGCCCGCGCCGTCACCGAACAGGAAGGCCGTCGCGCGGTCCTCCAGGTCGGTCAGGTCGCTCAGCCGCTCCACGCCGATGACCAGCACGTACTCGGCGGACCCTTCGACGATCATGCCCTTGGCGAGGGTCAGGCCGTAGCCGAAGCCCGCGCAGCCGGCGGAGATGTCGAAGGCGGCGGCCTTGTCCGTGCCGAGCTTGTCGGCGATCTCGGTCGCGATGGCCGGGGTCTGCGCGAAGTGCGACACGGTCGACACGACGACGGCGCCGATCTGCGCGGCGTCGATCCCGGCGTCCGCGATCGCCTTGCCGGACGCCTCGATCGACATCGCGGCGACGGTCTCCTCCGGGGAGGCCCAGTGCCGGGTCTCGATCCCGGAGCGGGAGCGGATCCACTCGTCGGACGAGTCGATCGTCTCGAGGATCACCTCGTTCGGCACGACCCGGGTGGGACGGTAGCCGCCCACGCCGAGGATGCGCGCGTACGGGGCGCCCTTGCTGGGCTTGATCTTCGCCATGCGGGTCGGCTCCTTAAGGGCGTCAGGCGGCGTGCTCGGCGACGAGCTCGCGGGCCGCGTCGAGGTCGGCGGGGGTCTTCAGGGCCAGCGTCTTCACGCCGGGCAGGGCACGCTTGGCCAGACCGGTCAGGGTGCCGCCGGGGCACAGCTCCACGAGGGCCGTGACGCCGAGCTCCTCGAACGTCTCCATGCACAGGTCCCAGCGGACCGGGTTGGCGACCTGGCCCACCAGGCGCTCCAGCACCTCGGCGCCGGACGCGACCGCCTTGCCGTCCTTGTTCGACACGTAGGCGACCTTCGGGTCGGCGGGCGCGAGGGCCTTGGCGGCCTCCGCCAGCGTCTCGACCGCGGGGCCCATGTGGTGGGTGTGGAAGGCGCCGGCGACCTTCAGCGGGACGACCCGGCGGACGCCCTCGGGCTTGTCGGCCTCCAGCGCGGCGATCTGCTCCATGGTGCCGGCGGCGACGATCTGCCCGCCGCCGTTGATGTTCGCCGGGGTGAGGCCCAGCTTCTCCAGGTGCGGGACGGTCACCTCGGGGTCGCCGCCGAGCAGCGCCGCCATGCCGGTCTCGGTGATCGCGGCGGCGTCGGCCATGGCCAGACCCCGCTTGCGGACCAGGGAGAGGGCGGCGGCGTCGTCGAGGACGCCCGAGAGGGCGGCGGCGGTGATCTCGCCGACGCTGTGACCGGCGACCGCGCCGGGGCCGATGTCACCCAGTGCCGAGGCGGACAGCAGCCCGGCCGCGACCAGCAGCGGCTGCGCGACGGCCGTGTCGCGGATCTCGTCCGCGTCGGCCTTCGTGCCGTAGTGGGCGAGGTCGAGTCCGATGGCGTCGGACCACGCGGCGACGCGGTCGGCGGCGCCGGGAAGTTCGAGCCATTCGGTCAGGAAGCCGGGCGTCTGGGAGCCCTGGCCGGGAGCGACGAGTACGAGCACTCTCACACTCTCTCTTGTGTACGGGCGCGGCCGCCCGTGGGGACAAGGACGAAGAACGGGAGGGGGTTTTGTCGACCCCCGACAAAAGACTAGGTCTGGAGATCACCATCGGCCAGACGCCCCAGGATCAGCGCGATCCGCAGGGTGAACGCCGAGCGTACATCGGAGGGTGACCAGCCGGTGACGTCTGTCACACGTCGGAGCCGGTAACGAACGGTGTTGGGGTGAACGAACAACATCCGCGCCGCGCCTTCGAGACTGCTCGCCTGTTCGAGATAGACGCTGAGCGTCTCCAGGAGAGCCGCGCCGGCCTCTTCGAGCGGTCTGTAGATCTCCTCCACCAACTGCTCGCGCGCCGAGGGGTCGCCGGCCATCGCGCGCTCCGGCAGCAGATCGTCCGCCAGCACCGGGCGCGGGGCGTCCTGCCAGGCGGAACACGCCTTGAGGCCCGCGGCGGCGGCCTGCGCGGACCGGGTCGCGGCCAGCAGGTCCGGCACCACGGGCCCGGCCACGACGGGCCCGGCCGCGTACGGGCCGATCAGCGACTTCGCGACGGCCAGCGGGTTGTCGCTGCCGCCCGCGATGACGACGAGACGGTCGCCGAGGACGCCGGTGAGCACCTGGAGCTTGGCGTGCCGGGCGGCCCGCCGGATCGCCTCCACGGTCAGTTCGGAGTCCCCGTCCGGGGCGGTGCCCAGCACCACGCACACATGCTCCGGGGAGTTCCAGCCGAGCGCGGCGGCCCGTGACACGGCGCCCTCGTCGGCCTCGCCGCTGAGCACGGCGTTCACCACCAGCGACTCCAGCCGCGCGTCCCAGGCACCGCGTGCCTCGGCGGCCTGGGCGTACACCTGGGCGGTGGCGAAGGCGATCTCCCGCGCGTAGACGAGGAGCGCCTCGCGCAGCACGCTCTCGTCGCCGGGCGCCGCCACCTCGTCGATGGCGGACTCCATCACCTCGATCGTGGTCCGCACCATCTCCACGGTCTGCCGGAGCGTGATGGCCCGGGTCAGCTCGCGCGGCGCGGTGCCGAAGACGTCGGTGGAGATGGCCTGGGGGGCGTCGGGGTGCCGGAACCACTCGGTGAAGGCGGCGATGCCCGCCTGGGCGACCAGGCCGATCCAGGAACGGTTCTCCGGCGGCATGGCCCGGTACCAGGGCAGCGTCTCGTCCATCCGCGCGATGGCCTGGGCGGCGAGCGAGCCGGACGACTGCTCGAGCCGCTTCAAGGTCGCGGAGTGCGAGTGGGCGGGGCGTGCGGCGGGTCCGGGGGTACTGGTTTCGGGTTCGGGCACGGGACAAGACTGCCTTATCGGGACGGCGGGCCGTGCCCCAGGGTCGCACCCGCCCCCGCGCCCGTGACCCGTGTCCGGGCTCCGGTGCCCCCGCCGTGCGCCGTCCCGGGCCCCTCCCGGAGGGCCTACCGTGGAGGGCGTGATGGACGTCAGGCGAGCGAGCGAACGCTACAGGGGCGGGGACCCGGCGGCGGGCATCGAGTCGTGGCACGCCCTTTCCTTCGGCCCCCACTACGACCCGGACAACCTGCGCTTCGGCGCGGTGATCGCCTGCAACGAGGAGCACCTGGGTCCGGGCGCCGGCTTCGACGAGCACCCGCACAGCCACACCGAGATCGTCACGTGGGTGGTCTCGGGCGAGCTGACCCACCGCGACTCCCGGGGCCACGAGACGGTGATCCGCCCCGGCGACGTCCAGCGCCTCAGCGCCGCGTCGGGCGTCCGCCACGTGGAGCGCAACGCGGCCCGCACCCCCCTGACCTTCCTCCAGATGTGGCTCGCCCCCCTCAAGCCGGGCGGTGAACCCCGCTACGAGGTCGTCCGCGGCATAGCCGACTCCACCCCCTACGCCCTCCCGGAGGCCGGCGCGATGCTCCACGTCCGCCGCCTGGCCCCGGGCGAACGCACGGCGGTCCCCGCGGCCCCCTACGTCTACGTCCACGTCGTCCGCGGTGAGGTCCGCCTGGAGGGCGAAACCCTGGGCCCGGGCGACGCGGCCCGCCTCACGGACGAGAAGGACGCGGAGGCGGTGGCGGAGGGGGAGGCGGAGGTGCTGATGTGGGAGATGTCGGGCTTCTGAGAACAGGGAGCGTCCGCAGAGGTTCTGCGAAAGGCCGCATCGCTATGCGCTTCCTCTCCTCGACGTCGTCCGACGGCGTCCGCGAACAGCTCTTCACCCTCGACGGGATCCCCGGTGTCCTGTGGACGCCGGACGGCGGCGGAGCCGTGCCCCGTCCCCTGGTCCTCCTGGGACACGGCGGCGGACGGCACAAGAAGGACCCCGAGATCTCGGCGCTCGCCCACCGCCTCGTCACCGAGTGCGGGTACGCCGCCGTCTGCGTCGACGTCCCCGCCCACGGCGACCGGCCCACGGTGGAGGAGTACGAGCGCCTCGCGGCCGAGAACCAGGCCCGCGTGGAGGCGGGCGAGGAACTGGCCCCGCTGATCGCGGACTTCCAGGCCCTCGTGGCCCGGCGGACCGTCCCGGAATGGCGGGCCGTCCTGGACGCGGTGCGGGACCTCGACCACGTGGGTCCCGGCCCGGTGGGCTACTGGGGCGTCTCGCTGGGATGCGGGCTGGGCGTCCCCTTCGTCGCCGCCGAACCCCGGGTCCGCGCCGCGGTGCTGGGCCTGGGCGGCGCGCACGCCTCGGCGGACGCCGCCTCCCGTATCACCGTCCCGGTGCGGTTCCTGGTCCAGTGGGACGACGAACGGGTGCCAAGGGAACAGAACCTGGCCCTGTACGACGCCCTGGCCTCGGAACAGAAGTCGTTCCACGCCAACCCCGGCGGCCACGGCGAGCTCCAGCCGTCCGAACTGGACGACACGCTGAGCTTCTTCACCCGGCACCTGAGCGGCTGACGAACTCCATGCGCGGCATTCTGCGTTGACGTCCACGGTCGCGCCACCGCCGCCTCGTACGAAGCCGTGCCCGAGCACTGAACCCGCGAAGTGGATCTACCGTCCTACCGCTCGTAGAACCGCCAAGGGACCGTCGGCCTGCGAGGTACGGCGGGCTCCGTCCGTGAGGAGAACCGTATGAAGTCGTGGCGTTCCCGTGTCGCCGCCGCTGCCGTGGTCGCTGCAGCGGCCGTCACCATTCCGCTGACGGCGGGCTCCGCGTCCGCCGTGCCCACCGACCCCGACGGCTTCCACCTGGCCGGCGGGTTCACCACGCACCACTCCTGCCAGGTGGAAGGACGCGACTACATCGAGACGAATCAGAGCGGGTACACCGAGTTCCAGTGCCGCTGGAACGCCCCGTACTGGGAGGTGTGGGTCCGCTGACGGACCGCAGCACGCCGTCCGCCCCGGCACGGGAGACCCGTGCCGGGGCGGACGAAGCAGGGCGGAGCTCAGGGGCGGCGCCTCAGAAGGTCAGGCCCCAGCTGCTGATGTAGCCCGTGTCGCCGGCGTAGCCGTCGGTGACGCGGAGCTTCCACGTGCCGTTGGCCGTCTCCGAGGAGGCGTTCACGGTGTACGTGGTGTTGATGTTGTCCGTCGAGCCGCCGGTGCCGGAGGCCTTCAGGGTGTAGACGCGGCCGCTCGGAGCGACCAGGGACACCGTCAGGTCACCGATGTAGGTGTGGACGATGTTCACCGGGACCTTGAGGGTCGACGGGGCGTTGCCCGAGACACCGGTGACGGTGAGGGGCGACTCGACCGTGGTGCGGTCGCTGATCGTGTACCGCGTCGAGCTGGTGAACGTCTTGCCGGCCGGCGGGGTGGTGCCGCCGTTGCCGCCGACGTACAGCAGACGGTTCGGGGAGCCGCTGCCCGGGTTGGAGACGGCGCCGGAGACCGAGTTGGCTATCAGCGCGGAGGCGACCTGCGACGGGGTGGCCGACGGGTTGTCCGCGAGGTACAGCGCCGCGGCGCCCGCGACGTGCGGGGTGGCCATCGAGGTGCCGGAAATGGTGTTCGTCGCGCTGTCGCTGGTGTTCCAGGTCGACGTGATGGACGTGCCCGGCGCGAAGATGTCCAGGTTCGAGCCGTAGTTGGAGTAGCTGGCGCGGGCATCGGCCGACGTGGTCGCGCCGACGGTGATCGCCTCGGCCACCCGGGCCGGCGAACCGGTCGCGGTCGTCGACTCGTTGCCCGCGGCCACGGCGAAGGTGACGCCGGCCGCGATGGCGTTGCGCACCGCGTTGTCCAGCGTGGTGCTGGCGCCGCCGCCGAGGGACATGTTGGCCACGGCCGGGAGGACCGCGTTGGCGGCGACCCAGTCGACGCCCTCGATCACGCCGGCGGTGGTGCCGGAGCCGTTGTTGTCCAGGACGCGGACGCCGACGATGCTCGCCTTCTTGGCGACGCCGTAGGCGCTGCCCGCGACGGTGCCGGCGACGTGGGTGCCGTGGCCGTTGCCGTCCTGGGCGACGTTGTCGCCGTCCACGGCGTCGTAGCCGTTGCGGGCGCGGCCGCCGAAGTCGCTGTGGGAGATGCGCACACCGGTGTCGATGATGTACGCGGTGACGCCCTGGCCGGCGGTGTCGTCGTAGGTGTACGACCCGCTCAGCGGCAGCGCGGTCTGGTCGATGCGGTCCAGACCCCAGGACGGCGGGTTGGTCTGCGTGGCCTGGATGGTGAAGGCGCGGTTCTGCTCGACCAGCGCGACCGACGGGTCGGCGGCCAGCTCGGCGGCCTCCGCCTCGGTGGCCTCCACGGTGTAGCCGTTGACGGCCTCGCGGAAGGTGTGCTCGACGTCGGCGCCGTACTTCTCGGCGAGGCCCTTGCCCTTGGCGGACGCGGCCTTGGTGCCCGACTTCAGGGTGACGATGTAGCTGCCCTCGACCGCGTTCGGCGCGTCCGCGTAGGCGATCGTCCCCTTGGGGGATTCGGCGGAGTGCGCGGCGGGAGCGGTGAACAGACCGCCCGTGAGAGCCGCCGCGGCGACCGCGCCGACGCCGACGATCGATCTGTGCTTGGCGTTTCGCTTCACTGCCATCTGAGGTTTCTCCTCGACAGGTGGGGAGTGTGGGGGTCGCGCCTCTGGGGGTGAGGCGCCGCAGGCGGACGTCCGTCCCGGATCGCCGGGACGGGCGCATGTCAGGAACATGCCAAACACGGACGCTGTGGCCGTGCTCCGCATGTCCTGTCGCCAGGCGAAAGATTGATCTGTCTACGCGGATTGCACAAGGGGTTCGCCCGCCCGTTAACCTCCGTGCCACAAACCCGGAGTGACACAAGGTCATCAACTGGCACAGATACGCTGCGTAAACATGATGACGGTCACAGTCACGGCGTGAGACGGGTGGCGGTGATCCGTTCCGCATACCGAGACGACAGGGGGCGGGGCCGCCGGCCTCACGGCTGCGGCCCCGCCCCCTCCCGCACCGCTCACTCCTCGTCCCGCAGCCTCTCCGCCAGCTCCGTCAGCGCCTCCGCCACCTCGCCGTGGCCGAGCGCCGTCAGCCGCTCCGCCGCCGCCCCGACCCGGCCGAGCGCCGCCGCCCTCCGCTCCAGGTAGACGCCCTCCACGACCCCGGCCAGCCGCACGCACTCCGCCCACTCGGCGGCCCGCTCCGGGTCCTCGCCCGGCTCCCCGAGCAGCCCGAGGGCCTTCTCCAGCGCGGCCAGCGCCTCCTCGTAGGCGCCCCCGTACGCGTTGACCCGCCCGTGCTCGTAGGCGAGGGCGGAGTCCAGCGAACGGCCGTTCGCCTCGAACCCGGCGGCGCGGGCCGCGTCGGCGACCCGGCCGGCGTCCTGGAGGAAGGCGAGGGCGCCCTCCAGCCCGTCGGCGCCCTGCCGGTGCGCCTGGAGCCGGGCCAGCTCCCGCAGGGCGTTGCTGAGCATCTCGAACCGCGGGTCGCGCGCGTGGGCCGCGAGCGCCCGGTCCACGGCCTCCCGCGCCTGCCCGAACTCCCCGGCCTCGCCGAGCAGTACGGCCGTCTCCGCGGCGATCATGGCGTGGCTGCCCGGGTCGTCGTCCCAGCCGGCCGACTCGGCCGCGAGCGCCACGAACTCCGCGGTGGCGGCCTTCAGGTCGTCCCCGGCGTGCAGCGCGCGGGCCCGCGTCAGCCGCAGTTGGGCCACGAGCCGGTCGTCCAGTTCGCCGTCCACGACGTCCGGCTCCAGCAGCACCGAGTCGAGCAGCGCGATGCTGTCCTCGACCCGGCCCAGGTCGAGGCTCAGCTGCGCCGCGTTGCTGTAGGAGCAGAACGCGTCGAACCGGTTGCCCGCCCTCAGGTCCAGCTCCGCCGAGCGGGTCAGATGGCGCAGCGCCTCGTCGTGCCGGCCCAGACGCAGGCAGGCCTGCGCCAGCTCACCGTGCAGGGTCGGGGCGTCGACCGTGTCGCCGGGCCACTCGGCGGCCAGCCGCAGCCCTTCGGCGAGGCTCGCGTGGGCGGCCTCGGCGTCATCGACGCCCAGCTGGATCTTGCCGCGCAGCGCGAGCACGCGCGGCAGGTGCCAGGCGGGACCGTCCGTCCGCAGCAGTCCCACCAGCGCGTCCGTCTCGGCGAGCGCGGTGGGCAGGTCGCCGGACATGGCGTGCGTGGTGGCCCGCAGCAGCCGCGCACCCGCGATCTGGCCGGCCAGGGCGTGCCGGACCGCGAAGTCGTGCAGCAACTCCGCCTCGGCGAGGACGGACGCGACCTGCTCCCGGTCCCCGGACGCCTGGAGCCGCAGCCCGAGCGCGCTCACCCGCAGCCGCAGCAGCCGTGCCTCCAGGAACGGCGCGAGCCCGGCCGCCTCCTCGTGCAGCCGCACGAGCGCCGCATGCGCGTCGGACAGCGCGGCGACGTGGGCGTCGGGACCCGCCACGGGTCCCGAACCCGCAGCCGAACCGGCCCCTTCCGCGGAGGCGGAACCCTCGGTGGAGCCGGGGCCGGCCGCGGGTCGGGACACCTGCGCTGGGCCGGCCCCGTGCGCCGTGCCGGATCCCTCGACGGCGTCGGACGGCCGCGGGGAGCCAGCCCCATGTGCGCCGCCGATCCCCGCGGCGGGGACTGACTCCTGCGGCGTACCGGACGCGTGCGCCGTGCCGGACCCCGCGGCGGCGTCCGACTCCTGCGTGGGGCCGGACCCTTCCGCCCCCACCCGCACAGCCGCCAGCACCGCCTGTCCGTGGGCCAGTGCCGCGTGCCCCGGGAGCCCCGCGTCCTCGTAGAGGCCCGCCGCCTCCTCGTACAGCGCCGCCGCGTCGTCGTGCGCGTTCCTGCGGTCCGCCAGGGTCGCCTCGTCCTCCAGGAGTTCGGCGCGCAGGCGCACCAGCGGCCCGACGTCCGGGGCGTCCGGGTGGACGTAGTCACGGGCGGCCGTGAGCTCGCGCAGCCGTGCCCAGCAGGCGTGCGCGTCCGGGTGGCCCTGCTCGTCCAGCTCCCGGGCCCGCCTCATCAGGTCCGCCGGCGACTCGGGGAGCGGCTCGGCGGGCGCCGGCGCCGGCGCGGCGGGGGCCGGGGCAACGTCCTCCAGGGTGCGTGGACGCAGCGTCAGCTCCAGCGACTCCAGCAGCGGTGTCCGCGCCAGCCGGGCCCCGCGGCGGTCGGCGTGCGTCGTCGTGCCGTTGCGGGCGTCGAAGCGGGCGGCCAGGTCGTCGGCGCGCCCCCGCACCTCGGCCCGCAGCTCCCTCACCGTCCAGCTCCGGCCGGGGAACCCCGCGGCCGGCAGCTCCCCGTGGCCCAGCGCCTCCACGCGGGCGAGCAGCACCTCCACGCCGGTGAGCAGGTCGAGCAGGGCCAGCGGCGAATCCACCTCGTCGAACAGGTTCCGGTTCTCCGCCAGCAGCTCAAGACCCCGCGCCTCGTTGCCGGTCAGCGCGCAGAACTCCAGGTGGCGGCCGATCTCCCCTGCCATCGACGGGTTGCGGCGGCAGCCGCGGTAGCCCGCCAGGTGCAGATGACGCGCCTCGTCCGTGCGGCCGGTCCGCAGCAGCGGCAGCAGCGCGTACGAGACGGAGCGGGCCGGCTCCTCCTGGCAGGACTCCCTGCCCGCGAGCACCGGCTCCCAGTCCCGCAGCGCCCGCTCGTCGTCGCCCGCCGCCAGGTGGTACAGGGCGCGCTCGCAGGTCTCGCACGCCTCGCAGTCGCTGAGCAGGCTCCTGGCCCGGCCCGCCCACAACTCGTAGGCGAGGGCGGTGTCCTCGCCGACGTGCGCGGCGAGCTGGTACGCCTGCCCGTAGACCGGCTGGAGGTCGAGGCCCGCCTTCTCGTAGCGGTCGCGCATCTCCGTCTGCCACTGGCGCAGACTGGCCAGCGGTATCTCGGGCAGGCAGCGCAGGGCGTTGGCGACCCACTTGAACCGCCAGAACAGCTGGTGGCGCAGCCGGTCGTCGAACACGTCGGGCCGCTCGTCGAAGAGGTTCAGCAGCCGGGCGAAGACGACCGGCGACTTCCGCGGCTCGGAGCCGTAGGTGTACGCCTCCTGGAGGTCCAGCAGGGCGTGGACCAGCGGGACCGGCTCGCCGAACAGCTCGGCCGCCTCGGCGAGTTCCTCGGCGGTGACGGTCCGGGTGCGGCCGTAGGGGAGGGCGTCGTTCTCCCGCAGCGCCGCGTACAGCTCGTCGGTGGTCTGGGGCGGTGTCTGCATCGTCAGCGGTCCTTGCGCAGGGCGTGGGCGAGAAGGTCGAGGAAGGAGCGGTTGATGAGGCTGGACTCGGCGGGCCGGAGCGGACGCCGGGACAGCAGCGCCGCCTGCCCGTACAGGGCCTCGGCGCTGGTGCGGGCCAGTTCCGGCTCGTCGATCGCGACGGCGGTGCGCACCAGCGGGTTCAGCTGGTTGAGGATCAGCTGGGCGCGCGGCGCCTCCTGCTGGAGGGCGCCGAGGATGTCCCCCCACAGGCCGCCCTCCTGCTCGCGGGCGAGCCGGGAGCGGGTGCGCTCGTGTCGGGCCTCCCGGCTGTCGACGAGCAGGGCGGGCGCGGACGCCGGCTGGAAGGCGCGCAGCGCGACGTCGCAGTCGAACACCGCGAGGGCGTCCCGGGCCAGCGCCAGGTAGGCCGCGGCGGCCAGCTCCGTCTCCCGGTCGACCGGGTCGAGGTGCGCGGTCAGCGTCGCCGGGTCGAGGTCGGCGACGCTCACCTCGGGCCGGATCTCCGGCAGCCGGTGCGCCAGTTCGCGGTCGTAGGTGTAGCCGCCGTTGACCACGCCGAGCCCGGCGGCCGACGCGATCGCCGCGACCTGGCGGAACTCCTCCACGCTGGACGTCACCAGCACGGTGCGGTGGGTGCGGGAGAACTCGTCGAGCGTGCAGTGCCCGTCGGTGGTCTCGAACGGCAGCCACGGAAGCAGCATCCGCAGGATCTCGTCGTCGTGCACGGCGAGCGACTTCACCGACAGGTGGTGCGCCTGGAGGAAGCGGTGCAGCAGCTCCGGGTCGCTGGCGGCGACGCGGGCGATCCACGCGCGCAGCCGCTCGGCCAGCGCGTCCCGGACGGCGGCGAGGGTGTCGTCCTCGTACAGGGCCTCGCGGGACGCCGTGGGCCGCAGGCTCTCCGCGTCGACGACGCAGCGCACGAAGAACGCCCAGTCGGGCAGGATCTCCTCCGCCTGCTCGGACAGCAGCATGCCCTTGACGTGCACCCGGTGCCCGTGACGGCGCCCGGCCGGCACCGCCTCCGGCAGCACGCACGCGATGCCCTTCAGACCCACGGCCGGCAGGTCCAGCTCCAGGGTGTCCAGCGGCGTGAAGCCGAACACCTCTTCGCCGTACGCGGCGAGCGCGCGGGAACGGGCGCCCGGCGTCGGGTACGTCCGCGTCCAGGGCGCCTCCTCCGGGTTGACCGGCACGGCGGGGCCGTCGGAGCCGTCGTCGAAGGTCACCGGGTGCCGCAGCAGCGAGCCGAAGTGCCGGGCCAGACGCTGCACCTGGGCGGGCGCGGTCCACTCGCCCGCGTCGGCGCGCGGGGTCAGCGTGACGGTGGTGCCGGGGGCGGGCCGGGCCGAGGCGGGCAGGGTGCGCACGGTGTAGCTGCCGTCGCCGCGCCCCCGCCACTCCACGGCGGGCGCGCCGGGCGTACGCGCCGACCGGCTCACGACGTGGATCTCGTCCGCGACCAGGAAGCAGGACAGCAGGCCGATGCCGAACTGGCCGATGAAGTCGCCGCGCTGCTCGGCGATCCCGTCGGCGCGCTTGCTGCTGCGGCCGATCGTGGCCAGGAAGGTGTGCACGTCCGCCTCGGTGAGGCCGACGCCGTCGTCCTCGACCCGGACCACGGAGCGGTCGGCGTAGATCCGGATGCCGAACGGGCCCGCGGGCGAGGCCGGTTCGAGGGCGTGCCGGGCGGTGAGCGCGTCCACCGCGTTCTGCATGAGTTCACGCAGATAGACGCGGGGACTGGAGTAGAGGTGGTGGGAGAGCAGGTCGACGAGGCCGCGCAGATCCACCTGGAAGGTGCGGTCCGGGGTGTGGTCGGGCAGGGTCATGGGCGGTCCGGGGTGTGAAGACGTGCGCTGACGGGTGGTGAGACGCGAGCGGTGGCTCACAGGGCCTTGCGGAAGCGCGCGTACGCCTTCTGCGGCTCGGACATGTACGTCCACGGCCACTCGGTGTAGGCCCCCTCCAGCTCGCGGAAGACGTTGGAGGCGGTGCTGCTGCCGGCCAGGGACAGGGCCATGGCGAAGATGTTGTAGTCGCCCTGCCAGCCCAGCCGGCGCTCGTAGGCGTGGTGCAGGATGCTGCGCTCGGCCGCCTGCCTCAACTCCGTCCGGATGCGGGGCTGCTGGAGGCAGGCCCCGTCGTCGGACTCCACCCACTCCTCGACGTACGCCATGGCGACGACGCAGCCGAGCCGGTGGCCGTCGGGCGCCGCGGCGAACGCGGCGCGGGCGAACTCCAGGGCTTCCCCCGGCTCACCGCCCCAGCGGGGCTGCAGCTGGTACAGCCATTCGAGGTGGATCTCCACGTCGAGCGGGTCCCGGCGCAGCCCCGCGTCGCGCCGGGTCTCGGAGACCGTGGGGCCGAGCGACATGCCGCGCGCGGAGGTGAGCAGCTGGCGCCACGGTGTGATCCAGTCCGGACGCAGCTCGGCGGCCTCGAACAGCTGGCGCTCGGCGATGTCGAGCCGCTCCCGGAACACGCGCCACTGCTCCTGGGTGACGTGCACGGCGCGGGCGGCGGTGCGCGCCTCCCAGCCCCACTTGATGTGCCGCGCACCGGATATCAGCAGCGCCAGGGCGCGGTGCTCCTTGTCCTCCTCGACGGCGAGGCCGATCCAGTCCTGCAGCCCGTCGATGTCCGTGAGCTGACCGAGGACCTGGTGGTCACGGCCCAGGTCGAACGGCGCCAGCGCCTCCTTGACGCCCTCCCAGTCGCCCGCGTCGGCCGCCTCCACGGCGGCCAGCACCCGCCGGTCGCCGAGGGCGCGCAGCGGGTGCACGCCGTTCTTCCGCCGGGGGACCGGAAGAGCGTGCGGATCCGCCCCCGGTCCCTCCTCGCCCCTGCCGAACAGCTTGCCGAACATGCCGCGCCCTCCCCTGGTCCCGCGTGATCGTCCGGCGCATCATAGGGCGCGCCACCGACACCGGTTCCACAGGGTTTTCACACGGGTCCCACGCCAACGTCGCAGGTCGAGCGGGTGATTGCGGCAAAAGCGGGCGAACGGCGGCGGTCAGCCGCGGAGCTCCGCCAGCACGCCGTCGGTGAACGGCGGCCACGCCTCGACCGCCCAGGGTCCGAACGCCCGGTCGGCGAGCGCCACGCAGGCCGCGCCCGCGTCCGGGTCGATCCACAGGAACGTGCCCGACTGGCCGAAGTGCCCGAAGGTCCGCGGCGAGGACGAGGCGCCCGTCCAGTGCGGTGACTTGCCGTCCCGGATCTCGAAACCGAGCCCCCAGTCGTTGGGGTTCTGGTGGCCGTACCCCGGCAGCACACCCTTCGTGCCCGGGTACTGCACGGTCATCGCGGCCGCCACCGTCCGCGGGTCCAGCAGCCGCGGCGCCTGCACCTCGGCGGCGAACCGCAGCAGGTCGTCCACCGTGGACACGCCGTCCTTGGCGGGGGAGCCCTCCAGCGAGGTGGACGTCATCCCCAGCGGCTCCAGCACCGCCTGCCGCGCGTACTCGGCGAACGGGATCTCCGTCGCCTTCTCCACGTGGTCGCCGAGCTGCTCGAACCCGGCGTTGGAGTACAGCCGCCGCTCGCCGGGCGCGGAGGTGACCCGGTGCTCGTCGAACGCCAGCCCCGAGGTGTGCGCGAGCAGGTGCCGCACCGTGGAGCCCTCGGGCCCGGCCGGCTCGTCCAGCTCGACCGCCCCTTCCTCGTAGGCCACGAGCACCGCGTACGCGGCCAGCGGCTTGGTGACCGAGGCGAGCGGGAAGCGGTGCCCGGACGGGCCGTGCGTGCCCAGGACGGTGCCGTCCGCCCGTACCACCCCCGCCGCAGCGGTGGGAACCGGCCAGTTCTCGATCGACGCGAGGCTCTTCAGCGACATGCCGTCGAGCCTAAGCGCTCAGAGCATGAGCTCCAGCAAAGGGTCCGGTCTGGGCGTGAACCCCAGCGACCGGTACAGCGGCTCCGCCTCCGGGCTCGCGGTCAGCCGCACCCGCCCGGCGCCCCGCTCACGGAACCACTCCAGCAGCGCGCCCACGCACGCCCGCGCGTAGCCGCGGCGGCGGGCGTCGGGGTCGGTGGCGACGCTGAAGACGTACCCGTCGGTGCCGCGCGGGTTCCGCGCCCCGCCGATGCGGTAGTCCAGCGTGCCGGCCACCAACGCCGCGAGGGCGCCCGGCCGCTCCGGGTGGTCCACGACGAACGCGGCGAAGGAACGGTCGTCCCCCAGCCGCTCGCGCAGCACCGGCAGGGACACCGCGTGCCACGCGGTGGACGGGTCGGAGCGGGCCATCGAGTCGATCATCACCTGGCGCAGACGCAGCACTTCCTCCGCGTCCTCGGGCGTCGCCCGGCGTACACAGCTCATGCCCGCACGGTAGCCGGAGCGTCCCGACACGTCCGCCCATTTCTCACCGGCACCGCTTGCCTGGAGCGCACTCCAAGGATCTAGCGTGGACGCATGACGGTGACGGAGACCACGGACACCAGGACCGACACCTGCGCCGCGCCCCCGCAGGGCGACCGGCGGCCGGACGGCAAGGACAAGTACACGATCAGCGAGGTGGCCGCCCTCACCGGGCTGACCGCGCACACCCTTCGCTGGTACGAGCGCATCGGACTCATGCCGCACATCGACCGCTCGCACACCGGGCAGCGGCGCTACACCAACCGCGACCTCGACTGGCTCGCCCTGGTCGGCAAGCTCCGCCTGACGGGCATGCCGGTCGCCGACATGGTGCGCTACGCCGAACTGGTCAGGGCCGGCGACCACACCTACGCCGAGCGCTTCGAGCTGCTCAGGACGACCCGCGAGGACGTGCTGGCGCGCATCGCCGAACTCCAGGGCACCCTCGCCGTCCTGGACCGCAAGATCAGCTTCTACGCGGACGCCGGGCGCGCCCTGGCCTCGGAAAGGGCATGATGAGCGAGCACTCGATCCCCACGACCACGCTGGGCGCGGACGGCCCCGAGGTGGGCGTGCAGGGCCTCGGCTGCATGGGCATGAGCTTCGCCTACGGCCCCGCCGACGCGGACGCCTCCCGGGCGACCCTGGAACGCGCCCTGGAGCGGGGCGTCACCCTCTTCGACACCGCCGACGCGTACGGCGCCGGCGACAACGAACGCTTCCTGGCCCCGTTCCTCGCGGCGCACCGCGACGAGGTGCTCGTCGCCACGAAGTTCGCCCTGTCGATCCCGCCGGACGACCCGACCCGGCGCATCGTCCGCAACGACCCGCCGTACATCCGGCGGTCCGTCGAAGCCAGCCTGCGCCGCCTGGACGTCGACGTCATCGACCTCTACTACATGCACCGGCGCGACGTGAACGTGCCGATCGAGGAGACCGTCGGCGTCATGGCCGAGCTGGTCCGCGAGGGCAAGGTGAAGCAGCTGGGCCTGAGCGAGGTGACGGCCGGTGAGCTGCGCGCCGCGCACGCCGTGCACCCGATCGCCGCCGTGCAGTCGGAGTGGTCGCTGTTCAGCCGGGACATCGAGGCCGCCGTGGTGCCGGCCGCGCGCGACCTGGGCGTCACCCTCGTCCCGTACTCGCCGCTCGGCCGCGGCTTCCTCACCGGTTCCTTCACGGACGCCGCGAAGGACCTCACGCAGGACGACTTCCGCCGCACGATGCCCCGCTTCACCGGCGACAACGCGGCGGCCAACGCGGCCCTCCTGGAGCCGGTCCGCACGGTCGCCGGGCGCCACGGCGCGACCCCCGCGCAGGTCGCCCTGGCCTGGGTGCACCAGCAGGCGTCGGTCCACGGTCTCCCGGTCGTCCCCATCCCCGGCACCCGCAGCCCGTCCCGCGTGGACGAGAACACGGCGGCCACCCGCATCTCCCTGACGGAAGCGGACCTGGACCTGCTGGACCCGATCGCGGACAAGGTCACCGGCACCCGCTACGCGGACATGTCCTTCACCTCGGCAGGCAGGGAGTAGAAGGGAGGGCGCCCGGAAGCGCCCCTCCGAGGGACGCGGGGGAACCGCGCGACACGCCCCACGGAGCGCACCCGGACCGAGTCCGCCCACCATCCGAAAGGACCCCATGCGCCTGCACGCCGACGTGGAAAGCCGCTCCCACCGGCAGAGACGGTCCGCCTCCACGCCACGCGCCGTCGCCCCGCCACGGACGGAGACGACGGGTCCGGCCGACGCGCGGACGATCGCCGCACCCCAGCGGACCGCGGGCAACGCGGCCGTCGCCCGCGCCCTGCGGGGCCCGGGCGACGCACCCGTGCAGCGCGCGCGCAGGCGGTCGGACTCGACGGACTCGGTCGACTCGCCGGCCTTCCGGGCGGAGGTCACGTTCGACATGCAGAAGAAGGTCCTGTGGGACCGCGTCAACGAGGTCCACGCGCTCTCCCGGAATCCCGGCTTCCGTAAGGCGGTCGCCGCCTTCCTGGAGGCCGTCCACGCGGACGTGCGGCGTGCCGCGGGCGGGGAGACGAGGACCACCGAGGTCGACCACGGAGTCGTCGACGCGATCATCACCGGGCTGCAGCACCCCCACGTGCTGGGCCACCGGCTGCAGTACCGGTGGTACGTCAGGAACCAGCGCAACGAGGGCTTCTACGAATCCCTCGCCGCCCGCGCGCAGGAGGCGGCGTCGCACGGTTCGGTCTGGTCGAAGCTCGGCGCCGCCGAACCCATCGAACGGGCCCAGGTGGGACGGGCGGTCGTCCTGGAGAGTTCGGTCCAGGGCTACCTCTTCAACGGCCTCCTCTTCGGACTGCCCAACTGGTCGGCCTCCCCGACCCTGCAGGCCCTGTGGAAGCAGCTGTCGCAGACGTACTCGCGCGGATTGGAGGGCTGGGTCGACGCGCACGTCCTCGAGGGCCGCGACGACACCAGCGTGCTGGCCACCATCGAGTGGCCGGAGCTGAGGCAACGGATCGGCCGGGGCGTCGAGGGCATGAACGTCGTCGTGTACCGGCCGGTGCGGGACCCGGACCGCGGGGTGCACGACCTGGAGCCCGTCGACATGTACCAGGTGCGCAGCGACGAGGACTTCGCGGCCCTTCCCGCGGTTCCCGGCGACCAGGCGTGGCGCGACCGGCAGACGGCCGTCGACCGGGATCAGAAGACGCGCCTCACCGACGAGGTGGAGCCGCGCGAGACCGCGCTGGACCAGCTGGCCGACAGCCTGGAGCAACTCGCCGCCACGCACGGCATCGCCAAGGAGATGTTCCGCTTCCGCCTGAGCGAAACCCCGGCCAACACACCCCACGCGACGATGGACGCGTAGCTCTCCCGAGGGTGCGGGGGCGCGCGACGAGCCACGGCGGACCCGCGGGAGTCTTCACAGCTCCGCGAGCAACTCCGCCTTCTTCGACGAGAACTCCTCGTCCGTCACCAGCCCGGCCTGGTGCAGCTCCCCGAGGTGCCGGATCCGCTCGGCGATGTCCGCGGGATCGCGCCGGGCGGACGGCACACCCCCGGCGGCCGCCGCGGGCGACGGTATCGCCGGCACCGCCGCACAGTCCCGCACCGCGGCCAGCACCGCCGCCGCGAACGGCAGCGACTCGTGCACCGGCCCGTACCCGAGCCCGAACACCACCGCGGCGGGGTCCTGGTCGGCCTGCGCCGGGGCCGGCACCGTCGTGTCCCGGCGCAGCAGCCGCAGATGACCCTCGAACACCTCGGGCGAACGCCACTCCACCCCGCTCAGCTCGGAGACGGGGAAACGCTGGTCGCCGGCCTTCCACTTCGCCGAGGACGCCCCGGTCCAGAACCAGCGGAACGCCACCGACGTGCCGTCGAACGTCGCCTTGCCGTCGTACGCCTTGAACTGAAGCGGCGGCTCGGGCGCGGCCACCAGGTGACGTTCGGCGGGGCCCGACTCGGTGAGCTGCGCGCGCAGTTCGTCGGCGTAGTACTCGGCGAGCGTCTCCCGCTCGGCGGGCAGCACCAGCCGGTAGGGGTCGCTGCTCTCCTTCAGCTGCCCGGCGGCCGCCTCCATCAGCGGGTCGGCTCCCGGGCGGGTCTCCAGCCGCAGGACCACGCTCCCGCGCTTGCCGGGTGTGAGGGTCACGCCCTCGATCGCCTCCAGCGGCACGCGCCGCTCGCCGAGCGCCTGGAACAGCTTGGGTGTTCGAATCCCTCGTACGTAACGGATGAGCACGGAGTCGGACTCGAACTCCCAGGCGGCATGAAATCCGGCCAGTACGTCACCCATGCGGCTCATCGTATGCGGCACGAGCTTCTCCGTCCCCTCCCCACGCATACCGCAGTATCTCCGCTTCTACGCGCGTCCGGTAGGGGTCGTACCGGACAAACCCGCCAGGCAGGCGCCGTTCCGGTGCGCACACGACACCGCCGTGTATGCGCCAACCCCGATCCCCGCGAGATTCCGCAGGCTGTCCGTGCCGGGCACGAAGTACCCGGCGTGCCCCTTGGCGTCACGGGCCGACAGCACGCGCGCGCCGAACCCGTCGGCCATCGGGTCGGCCCCGTGGCCCAGTCCGCCGAGCTCCAGGTGGGGCACGTCCTGGATCCAGTCGTCGGCGTCCCGCATCGCCCACACCCGCGCGGTGGTGCGCAGCTGGGAGACGTGGTCCACGCGCATGCCCGGGCTGCCGGCCACGGCGATGTCGGACACCCGCTCCGGCAGGTCCCGCGCGGCCAGTCCGCACACCACCGAGCCGTAGCTGTGGCAGAACAGCGAGACCGGGGTGAGGCCGGGCAGCCCCCGCACCATCGCGTCCAGCCGGTCCGCGCCGTCCTCCGCGCGCATCGCCGTGGCCGCGTCCATGCCGAGCCCGCTGGGCGCGGTGTAGTCGGCCCAGGCGACCACGGCCGTGCGCGTCGCGGGATCGGCCTGCCGCTGGGCCTTGTACAGCGACCTGGCCATGCCCACGGGGGCGGAGTGCCGGCGCTCGGAGCGCTGGAAGGTCAGCAGGTCGGTGTCGACGCCGGGGACGACCACCGACACCCGCTCGGCGTGGCGCAGGTCACCGAAGACCTCGGCGACGCGTCCGGCGCCCGCCGGGTTGAAGGCGAGGATGTGCCGCTCCGGACGCATCAGCGCCTCGATGCGGTCCATCCTGCGGGCGGCCTGCTGCTGGCCCTCGGGTGTGAGCCGCGTGTCGTGCACCCGGCTCAGCTCGGTCTCGCGGGCCTCGGCCAGCGCGATGCGGTTGGCGCGGTAGCGCAGTTCGACCGGCGCGCCGTTCATGTTGCCGACGGCCAGCGGATAGCGCTCGGCGAGCCGGAGCCGCTGCGCGTCGGTGAGGGAGGCGAAGAACCGGGCCAGTCGCGTCGGCTGCGACTGCGGGTCGGGCAGCCGCTTCCCGGCCACCCGCCCGTCCTCCCACGCGGCGAGCGACGCCTGCAGGGGAGCGGGGTGGCGCTGGTGACGCAGTGCCGTCCAGCCGGTGGTCGCCAGCATCACGAAGACCACGGCGAGCGCCAGGAGCGCCCGCCACACGTTCAGCTGGGGGGAGGTGTCGAAGGAAGTCACTGGGAGGACACACTAGGAGAACGAGAGTGTCTCGCGGGAATCCAGTGACCGGGATCACGTTTCGCTGTGCCGATTCAGGGATGCGGCCGTACGCCAGTTCGTGGCGAGGGCCGGTCCGACATGGTCCAGGCACGTCCGCATCAGCTCCCGCAGCGCCTCGGTGCTCAGGTCGTCCCCCTCGGTCCACCGGCGTTCGGCCACCCGGATCACCCCGCCGAACGCGGCCACCAGGATGCGCGGCCGGGGATCGGTGTCGACGTCCAGCCCCTCGCGCTCGGCGATGACGCCCGCCAGCTCCTCCTCCAGCTCCGCCGCCCGGCGCAGGTGCGCGGCGAGCAGCGCGGGCGTGGACTCGATGACGCGGTAGACGCGCATGTGCAGCTCCACCGGGACGAGCTCGCCCACGGCCTCGTTGATGGCGTCCCAGCTGTCCAGCACGGCCCGGCGCAGCGTCTCCAGCGGCGCCTCGTCACGCGGGCGGGCCCGTACGGCCTCGGCGATGCGCTGCTCCGCCAGGCGGGGGACGAACAGCGCCACCTCCTCCTTGCTGGCGAAGTAGCGGAAGAAGGTGCGCTGGGAGACGTCCACGGCCGCGGCGATGTCGTCGACCGTCGTGCCGTCGTAGCCGCGCGTGGCGATGAGCTCCAGCGCGGCCCGGACCAGGGCGTCCCGGGTGCGCTGCTTCTTCCGTTCGCGCAGCCCCGGCTGCGGCGGGGCGCCCACGACGGTCCCGACCGTGTCCATGGCTCCTCCTTGAACCGTTCGCCCGGACCGGGCGAGGGGCGCATGTCCTGTCAGTTACTGACTGGTGAAATGAATTGTCAAGTGTCAGCGGCTGACACTAGCCTCGAATGTATGACTAGTCAGACCACCCTCGACAAGGCGGGACAGGGGGACGGCCCTCCGGCCGGCCCGTCGGAGGCGACGCCCGGCAAGGGGCTGCGCGGGCACCCCTGGTTCACGCTGTTCACCGTCGCCGTGGGCGTCATGATGGTGGCCCTGGACGGCACCATCGTGGCCATCGCCAATCCGGCCATCGCCAGCGACCTGGGCGCCACCCTGGCCGACGTCCAGTGGATCACCAACGCGTACTTCCTCGCCCTCGCGGTGTCCCTGATCACCGCGGGCAAGCTCGGTGACCGCTTCGGCCACCGGCAGACCTTCCTCATCGGCGTGGTCGGCTTCGCCGCCGCGTCCGGGGCCATCGGCCTGTCCGACAGCATCACCCTCGTCATCGTCTTCCGCGTGCTCCAGGGCCTGTTCGGAGCGCTGCTGATGCCGGCCGCGCTCGGCCTGCTGCGCGCCACGTTCCCCGCCGAGAAGCTCAACATGGCCATCGGCATCTGGGGCATGGTCATCGGCGCCTCGACCGCCGGCGGCCCGATCCTCGGCGGCGTCCTCGTCGAGCACGTCAACTGGCAGTCGGTGTTCTTCATCAACGTGCCGGTCGGCGTCCTCGCCGTCGCGCTCGGCGTGTGGATCCTGCTCGACCACCGCGCGGAGAACGCGCCGCGCTCCTTCGACATCCCCGGCATCGCGCTGCTGTCCGGCGCGATGTTCTGCCTGGTGTGGGCGCTCATCAAGGCGCCCGAGTGGGGCTGGGGCGACGGCAGGACCTGGGCGTTCATCGGCGCCTCCGTGGCCGGATTCCTCGTCTTCGCCTTCTGGGAGACGAAGGTGAAGGAGCCTCTGATCCCGCTGGCCCTCTTCCGCTCCGTCCCGCTGTCCGCGGGTGTGGTGCTGATGGTCCTCATGGCCATCGCGTTCATGGGCGGCCTGTTCTTCGTCACCTTCTACCTGCAGAACGTGCACGGCCTCAGCCCGGTCGACGCCGGTCTGCACCTGCTGCCGCTCACCGGCATGATGATCGTCGGCTCCCCGCTCGCGGGCGTGATGATCACCAAGGTCGGCCCGCGGATCCCGCTCGCGGGCGGCATGGCCTGCACCGCGCTCGCCATGTACGGCATCTCCACGCTGGAGAAGAGCACCGGCAGCCTCGCCATGTCGGTCTGGTTCGCGCTGCTCGGCCTCGGTCTCGCCCCCGTCATGGTCGGCGCCACCGAGGTCATCGTGGGCAACGCGCCGCTGGAGCTGTCCGGCGTGGCCGGCGGTCTGCAGCAGTCCGCCATGCAGGTCGGCGGCAGCCTCGGCACCGCCGTGCTGGGCGCCGTGATGGCCTCCAAGGTGGACGGCGACCTGCCGGGCAACTGGGAGAAGGCGGGCCTCCCGCCGCTGACGCCCGAACAGGCCGGCCAGGCCTCCGAGGCGGTCCAGGTCGGTGTGCCGCCGGTGCCCAAGGGCACCTCCGAGGCGATCGCCGCGAAGATCACGGACGTCGCCCACGACACCTTCATCTCCGGCATGAGCCTGGCGTCGCTGGTCGCCGCCGGGGTCGCGGCGGCCGCGGTCCTGGTCGCGCTGCTCACCAAGCGCGGCGAGAACGCGGAGGCGGGCGCGGGCGTCGGCCACATCTGACGCATCGTCAGGACCGCCGGGGTGCGCCGCCGGAGGGGTGCGGCGCAGCCCGGCGGTCATCCGCCGTACACACAAGGGGAATTCAGGACGGGAGCGGGGGTACCCGCCATGTCAACCAACCCATCAGGGAGTTGATGATGGCGAGCTTCGGACAAGGAACGCGCAGGCACCCCCGCACCAGTGGCCGGACGTGGTCACGGTCCGGGCCGGATCGCGCGACGCTCGGGATCATCGGAGCCATCTGCGCCGTCGCCGGTTTCTTCGTCCTGGGCATCGTTCTCGGCCCGGTGGCGATGGTGTGCGGCTGGCTGGCCATGGGCCGCAGCTGGGCGGGTTCCCGCTCGGTGCCGGCCCTGATCGCCCTGGTCCTCGGCGCCATCGACACGCTCCTGGCCGTCATCTGGCTGGCCGGGGCGGGCGCCATGGGGACCGGCATGCTCTGACCCGGTCGACAGCGGCATCGAGGGGGCCTCCGGCTGGTCAGCCGGAGGCCCCCTCACTGTCGCGGCTCCGCCCCACGGGGCATGCGACGAGGTTCCCCGCGCCTCAGGGGGCGGCGGTGGAACAGGCCCCAGGGGCGCGGGGAACTGCGCGAACGGCCCGAACGCACCCGCGGCCGCCCCACCACCCCAGGTGGCATCCCCCGCGCCCCGCCGGAGGCGCTACGCGTCGCCGCCCGCCGCGCCCGGGTCCGCGGCCGCCACGTCCAGCAGCTGGTACCGGTCGAGGGCCTGCTTCAGCACCGAGCGGTCCAGGTGTCCCTCACGCGCCAGCTCCGTCAGCACCGCCAGCACGATCGACTGCGCGTCGATGTGGAAGAAGCGCCGCGCCGCACCGCGCGTGTCCGCGAAGCCGAACCCGTCCGCGCCCAGCGACTGGTACGTCCCCGGCACCCAGCGCGCGATCTGGTCCGGCACCGACCGCATCCAGTCGGACACCGCCACCACCGGCCCCTGCGCCGACGCCAGCTTGCGCGTCACGTACGGGGTGCGCTGCTCCTCCTCCGGGTGCAGCAGGTTGTGCTCCTCGCACTCCACCGCGTCGCGCCGCAGCTCGTTCCACGAGGTCGCCGACCAGACGTCCGCCTTGACGTTCCACTCCTCGGCGAGGATCTTCTGCGCCTCGACCGCCCACGGCATCGCGACACCGGACGCCAGGATCTGCGCCGGGAGCGAGCCCGAGGTGCCCTCGCTGAAGCGGTACAGGCCCTTGAGGATGCCCTCCACGTCCACGTTCTCCGGCTCCGCCGGGTGCTGGATGGGCTCGTTGTAGACCGTCAGGTAGTAGAAGACGTCCTCGCCGTGGGGGTGCTCCTGCGACGAGCCGTACATCCGGCGCAGCCCGTCCTTCACGATGTGCGCGATCTCGAACCCGAACGCCGGGTCGTACGCGACGCAGGCCGGGTTGGTCGAGGCGAGCAGCTGCGAGTGCCCGTCGGCGTGCTGGAGACCCTCACCGGTCAGCGTGGTGCGGCCCGCGGTGGCGCCGAGCACGAAACCGCGCGCCAGCTGGTCGGCCATCTGCCAGAACTGGTCGCCGGTGCGCTGGAAACCGAACATCGAGTAGAAGACGTACACCGGGATCAGCGGCTCGCCGTGCGTGGCGTACGCCGAGCCGGCCGCGATCAGCGACGCCGTGCAGCCCGCCTCGGAGATGCCGTCGTGCAGCATCTGCCCCTGCGGCGACTCCTTGTAGGCGAGGAGCAGTTCCCGGTCCACCGCCTCGTACTGCTGGCCGAGCGGGTTGTAGATCTTCGCGCTCGGGAAGAACGAGTCCATGCCGAACGTGCGGTACTCGTCCGGCGCGATCAGCACGAAGCGGCGGCCGATCTCCTTGTCCCGCATGAGGTCCTTGAGGAGCCGCACGAAGGCCATGGTCGTCGCGATGGACTGCTGACCCGAGCCCTTCTTCACACTCGCGTACGTCTTGTCCTCGGGCAGGGCCAGCGGCTTGCTCCGCACCACCCGGGTCGGCACGTATCCGCCGAGGGACCGGCGGCGGTCGTGCATGTACTGGAGCTCCTCGGAGTCCGGACCCGGGTGGTAGTAGGGCGGCAGACCCGACTCCAGGTCCTTGTCCGGGATGGGCAGGTGCAGCCGGTCCCGGAAGTGCTTCAGGTCGTCGACCGTCAGCTTCTTCATCTGGTGCGTGGCGTTGCGGCCCTCGAAGTTCGGGCCCAGCGTCCAGCCCTTGACCGTCTTGGCCAGGATGACCGTGGGCTGGCCCTTGTGCTCCACCGCCGCCTTGTACGCCGCGTAGATCTTCCGGTGGTCGTGGCCGCCGCGTCCCAGGTGCAGGATCTGGTCGTCGGTCATGCCCTCGACCATCGCGCGCAGCCGGTGGTCGTCGCCGAAGAAGTGCTCGCGGATGTACGCCCCGGACTCCGTGGCGTACGTCTGGAACTGGCCGTCCGGCGTGGTGTTCATCCGGTTGACCAGCACGCCGTCACGGTCCTGGGCCAGCAGCGGGTCCCACGTCCGGTCCCAGATCAGCTTGATCACGTTCCAGCCGGCGCCGCGGAAGACCGACTCCAGCTCCTGGATGATCTTGCCGTTGCCGCGCACCGGGCCGTCCAGCCGCTGCAGGTTGCAGTTGACCACGAAGGTCAGGTTGTCCAGGCCCTCGCGCGCCGCGATGCTCAGCTGGCCCAGCGACTCCGGCTCGTCCATCTCGCCGTCGCCGAGGAACGCCCACACGTGCGACTTCGAGGTGTCCGCGATGCCCCGCGCGTGCATGTAGCGGTTCATCCGCGCCTGGTAGATGGCGCCGATCGGGCCGAGACCCATCGACACCGTCGGGAACTCCCAGAAGTCCGGCATCGACCGCGGATGCGGGTACGACGACAGCGCGTACGGCGCCGCCGACTTCTCCTGGCGGAAGCCGTCCAGATGCTGCTCGCTCAGCCGGTCCAGCAGGTACGCGCGGGCGTAGATGCCCGGCGAGGCGTGCCCCTGGAAGAAGACCTGGTCGCCGCCGTCGCCCTCGTCCTTGCCGCGGAAGAAGTGGTTGAAGCCCACGTCGTACAGCGACGCGGACGACGCGAACGTGGCGATGTGGCCGCCCACCCCGATGCCCGGGCGCTGGGCGCGCGAAACCATCACGGCGGCGTTCCAGCGGGTCGCGTTCAGGATCTTGCGCTCGATCTCCTCGTTGCCCGGGAAGAACGGCTCGGCCCGGGTGGGGATCGTGTTGACGTAGTCCGTGCTGCGCATCTCGGGCACGGCCACGCGCCGGGCGCGGGCACGCTCGATCAGCCGCAGCATCAGATAACGGGCCCGCTCCCGGCCGCGCTCGTCGACCGCGGCGTCGAGGGAGTCGAGCCACTCCTGGGTTTCCTCGGGGTCGAAGTCAGGAACCTGACTCGGAAGGCCGCCAATGATGATCGGGCTGCGATCGGATGCGGAAGCCACGCTGTTCCTTACCTGTCAGAGGGCCGTGAATGGGCCGTCGTCTCGCTCGCCACGGCCCGTGTGCGCCGCTCCCATGCTCCACCTCGCGACCGCGGACGTCATCTCTACCGAGAGGTAATCCCCCGGCGCGGCCGGTACGGTGACCCAAGGGGCGAGTACATGCGAGTCTCGTACCCACAGACGGTTCCCAAACGCCCAAACGGGGCACAAAGGTGTGGTGTCCATCACTGCTGACGGAGACGGGGTGCCTGGAGTTGCGGTGACCCGGCCAGGATCGTCACCGTTTCGGCGGTCCGCACGGCCGGGTACTTGCGCGATCCGTCCCGCCCGTGTGGACTACGGCCAATGCTTCGCGCACGCGCGTGGCTGAGATATTCCCAAGACATGATCAGGAGGCAACCCGTGAGCGCGACCGCGGACCACGCGGAGGAGCGGACGAACCCTGCCGCCAGGCTGGGGTTCCAGCCCGGGCAGGTGGTCCAGGAGATCGGCTACGACGACGACGTCGACCAGGAGCTCCGCGAGGCCATCGAGGGCGTCATCGAGAGCGACCTTGTCGACGAGGACTACGACGACGTGGCCGACGCCGTTGTGCTGTGGTTCCGTGACGACGACGGCGACCTGACGGATGCGCTGGTGGATGCCACCACGTACATCGAAGAGGGCGGCGCGATCCTGCTGCTCACGCCGAAGACCGGCCGGGACGGCTACGTCGAGCCGAGTGAGATCTCGGAGGCCGCCACCACGGCCGGCCTGACGGCGTCCAAGAGCGTCAGCGTGGGCAAGGACTGGAGCGGCAGCCGGCTGGCGACCCCGAAGGCCGCCAAGTCGAAGCGGTGACACATCCCCGGACGGGCCGGCGGCGGCGTTCGCCGCACGCGTCGGCCCGTTCGAGGGACCCTCGTCCCGCCTGCGTAGGGTGGTCGCACGGCACCACCCCGGAGGGACGAGGACGACGATGACGATCCCGGTCGGAGCGCAGGCCCCCGACTTCGAACTCAAGGACAACCACGGCGCCCCGGTGCGTCTGTCCGACTTCCGTGGGCAGAAGAACGTCGTGCTGCTCTTCTACCCGTTCGCCTTCACCGGTGTCTGCACCGGCGAGCTGAGCGAGATCCGCGACCGGCTGGAGCAGTTCGCCGAGCGCGACGCCGAGGTGCTCGCCGTCTCCAACGACTCGATCCACACCCTGCGCGTCTTCGGCGAGCAGGAGGATCTTCCCTTCCCGCTGCTCAGCGACTTCTGGCCGCACGGCAACGTCTCGCGCGCCTACGGCGTCTTCGACGAGGACAAGGGCTGCGCCGTCAGGGGCACCTTCGTGATCGACCGGCAGGGCGTCGTACGCGCCACCGTGAGCAGCGGGATGGCGGACGCCCGTGACGCCGGCGAGTACCTCGAGGCGCTCGACACCCTGTGATCGTCCGTCCCCAGGGCCTGCGGGCTCGGGGAACCCGTCACTAGGATCGACTCGTTGATCCGACATCCATGCACAACGGGGCATCCCGCCCCCGGGACACCAAGGGAGGACTCGTGGGAGTCAGCCTCAGCAAGGGCGGCAACGTATCGCTGAGCAAGGAGGCGCCGGGCCTGACCGCGGTCATCGTCGGACTGGGGTGGGACGTCCGTACCACGACCGGCACCGACTTCGACCTGGACGCCAGCGCCCTCCTGCTGAACAGCTCGGGCAAGGTCGCCAGCGACGCGAACTTCGTCTTCTTCAACAACCTCAAGAGCCCCGACGGCTCCGTCGAGCACACCGGTGACAACACCACCGGTGAGGGCGAGGGCGACGACGAGGCGATCAAGGTCAACCTGGCCGCCGTCCCGGCCGACGTCGAGAAGATCGTCTTCCCGGTCTCCATCTACGACGCCGAGAACCGCCAGCAGTCCTTCGGCCAGGTGCGCAACGCGTTCATCCGCGTCGTCAACCAGGCCGGCGGCACCGAGATCGCCCGTTACGACCTGTCGGAGGACGCCTCGACCGAGACCGCCATGGTCTTCGGCGAGCTGTACCGCCACGGCGCGGAGTGGAAGTTCCGCGCCATCGGCCAGGGCTACGCCTCGGGCCTGCGCGGCATCGCGCAGGACTTCGGCGTGAACGTCTGAGCCGGGCACGTCCCGGGTACAGACCGGAGCGGCCGTCCCGTACGGCCACCGCCCGGGCGCCGCGCGCACTCCACGCGCGGCGCCCGGGGACGCCCCCTCGCGGGGGAGCGCAGGACCACCTGGAAACACCACCCGGAGGGGGACCAGCATCATGGGCGTCACGCTCGCCAAAGGGGGAAACGTCTCTCTGTCCAAGGCCGCACCCAACCTCACGCAGGTGATGGTCGGGCTCGGCTGGGACGCGCGCTCCACCACGGGCGCCGACTTCGACCTGGACGCCAGCGCCCTGCTGTGCAGCGGCGGCCGCGTCATGGGCGACGAGTGGTTCATCTTCTACAACCAGCTCAAGAGCCCCGACGGCTCCGTGGAGCACACCGGCGACAACCTCACGGGTGAGGGCGACGGCGACGACGAGTCCCTGCTGGTGGACCTCTCCAAGGTGCCGCAGCAGTGCGACAAGATCGTCTTCCCGGTCTCGATCCACATGGCGGACGAGCGCGGCCAGACCTTCGGCCAGGTCAGCAACGCCTTCATCCGCGTCGTGAACCAGGCGGACGGCCAGGAGCTCGCCCGCTACGACCTCAGCGAGGACGCCTCCACGGAAACCGCGATGATCTTCGGTGAGCTCTACCGTTACCAGGGTGAGTGGAAGTTCCGTGCAGTAGGGCAGGGGTACGCGTCGGGTCTGCGGGGCATCGCTCTAGACTTCGGGGTCAACGTTTCGTAAAGCCGCCACGGCGGCGGGGGAGACCCGTACACACACATGGGGTAGCCAGTGGTTCTGAAAACCTTCGGCTGGTCGTTCGCGGTGACCGCGCTCGGCCTGGTCGCAGCATTCCTCTTCGGGGGGTGGACCGCCTTCGGGATCGTGGCGATCCTCTCGATCCTCGAGATCTCGCTGTCCTTCGACAACGCGGTGGTCAACGCCGGAATCCTGAAGAAGATGAATGCCTTCTGGCAGAAGATCTTCCTCACCGTCGGCATCCTGATCGCCGTCTTCGGCATGCGACTGGTCTTCCCCGTCGTCATCGTCGCGATCAGCGCGCAGCTCGGTCCGATCGAGGCCGTCGACCTCGCGCTCAGCGACAAGGACCGTTACCAGGAGCTCGTCACCGACGCCCACCCGGCCATCGCGGCCTTCGGCGGCATGTTCCTGCTCATGATCTTCCTCGACTTCATCTTCGAGGACCGGGAGATCAAGTGGCTGGCCTGGCTGGAGCGGCCGCTGGCCAAGCTCGGCAAGGTCGACATGCTGTCGGTCTGCATCGCGCTGATCATCCTGCTGATCTCCGCCATGACCTTCGCCACCCACGCCCACCAGCACGGCGGCACACACGTGGACAAGGCGGAGACCGTCCTGCTGGCCGGTATCGCCGGTCTGATCACCTACATGATCGTGGGCGGGCTCTCCGGCTACTTCGAGGACAAGCTCGAAGAGGAGGAGGAACAGGAGCACGAGGAGGAGGAGAAGGCGGCCCGCGAGGGCAAGCCCAAGTCGGCGATCGCCCTGGCCGGCAAGGCCGCGTTCTTCATGTTCCTCTACCTCGAGGTCCTGGACGCGTCCTTCTCCTTCGACGGCGTCATCGGCGCCTTCGCCATCACCAACGACATCGTCCTGATGGCGCTCGGCCTCGGTATCGGCGCCATGTACGTCCGTTCGCTCACGGTCTACCTGGTCCGCCAGGGCACCCTGGACGACTACGTGTACCTGGAGCACGGCGCGCACTACGCCATCGGCGCCCTGGCGATGATCCTGCTCGTCACCATCCAGTACGAGATCAACGAGATCATCACCGGTCTCATCGGCGTCGTCCTGATCGGCGCCTCCTTCTGGTCCTCCGTGCGCCGCAACAAGCGCATCGCGGAGGCCGAGGGGCAGGCGGGCGAGAAGACCGAGGTCTCGTCCGGGGTGTGACAGCCCTCCGGGTGAGGAACGCTCTCGACGGGGCGGCCACGAGGAGCAGTCCTCGCAGGCCGCCCCGTCGGCCGTGCGGCGCGCCGGCGCCCCGTGGCCACCGGCGGGGGTTCGACGAGTGGACGTGGGGCGGGAATGGGTTTACTGGACGGACTGTGGCGCGGCCGGAACGACGACTTCGACTCCGGCAACGCGGCCACCAACGCCATCGAGCTGACCAAGCGGCACGGGCAGGTGTCGCTGACCAAGCAGGGCGCGGCCACCGGTCATCTGCGGGTCAACCTGAGCTGGCAGATGCGCACCTCCGACATCGGCGGCCCGCAGCGGGAGAGCCTGCTGCGCCACCCGTTCAAGGCGCTCAGGCCGCCGGAGGTCGTCGGACACAGCCAGTCCATGGTCAACGTCGACCTCGACCTGGGCTGCCTGTACGAGCTGCAGGACGGCACCAAGGGCGTGGTCCAGCCCCTCGGCGGCTACCTCGGCGAGGTCAACGGCCCGCCGTACGTGAAGCTCAGCGGCGACGACCGGTTCGGCTCCGCCTCCGGCGAGACGCTCTACGTCAACCTCGACCAGCGGGAGAACATCAAACGCCTGCTGGTCTTCGTCTACATCTACGACCAGACGCCCGCCTTCGACCGCACCAAGGCCGTCGTCACGCTCTACCCGAGCAACGGCCCGCGCATCGAGATCTCCCTCGACGAACGCCAGCCGCAGGCCCGTTCCTGCGCGGTGGTGCTGATCGAGAACGTGAAGAACGAGATCGTCGTGCGCCGCGAGGTGAGGTTCGTCTACGGCTTCCAGGGCGAGCTGGACCGGCTGTACGGCTGGGGCCTGCAGTGGGGCCGGGGCTTCAAGACGAAGGCCGACCGCTGAGGCGCGGCCGGCCCGGTGACCGCCCCGTCTAGCGTCCGATGAACTGCGGCCCCTGCGGCGGCAGCCGGAACTCCGGGTCGGGCGCGCCCGTGGCCGGGGGCGGGAAGCCGTACCGGTCCTGCGCCGCCTGGGCCGCCGCCGTGGCGGGCGCGGGCGCCGGATAGCCGTGCGGGGGCGGGCTCGTCGGGTGCGGGTAGCCGTAGGCGGGCTGCGCGGCCACGGGCGTGCCGGCCGGGGGCTGCTGCGGCGGATAGCCGTACGCGGGCTGCGTGGGCACGCCGGAGTGCGGCTGCTCGGGAGGCAGCGGGCGGGACACCTCCGGGGCGGGCGCCGCCGGTGCCTGCGCCTGTGTCACCGCGTCCGGCGAGGTGGACGCGGGCGGCTCGGGCGCGGCGGACGCCTCCGGCTCCTCGGCGGCCTCCGACTCGTCCACCGAGATGCCGAAGTCGGTCGCCAGACCCTCCAGGCCGTTCGAATAGCCCTCGCCGAGCGCCCGGAACTTCCAGCCCTCCCCGCGCCGGTACAGCTCGCCGCAGATCAGCGCCGTCTCCTGGCCCGTCTCCGGCTTCACGTCGAAGTACGCCAGCGCCTCCCCGTCCGGGTTCTGCGCGTCGTGCAGCAGGATGCGCAGCGCCTGCACGCGGTCGAACGTCACCCCGTCCGCCGACGCCACGAGCAGAATCCGGCCGACACCGGACTCGACACCGGCGAGGTCTGTCTGGATCGTGTCGGTCAGGCCCTCGGCCACGCGCTTCTTGCCGAGCCGCCACACCTTCCCGGACGGGTGCCGGGGCTGGTTGTAGAAGACGAAGTCCTCGTCGGAGCGCACGCGGCCGTCGAGACCGAGGAGCAGCGCGGAGGCGTCCACGTCCGGCACCCCCTGCCCGGGAGACCAGCGCAGCACGGCGCGTACCGTGGTGGCCTCGAGAGGAACGTTCGACCCCTTCAGCATCGCGTGCGTCATGCGGTCATCCTGCCTTCTCCGTCCTGGTCACGACAATGCGGGGGGTTGGCTCCGTCACCACGGGGTTACCTGAAGTTCATGCCCGGAGGGAACCGCCGACAAGGACTTTTACGTACTATTACCGGCCACCTTCCTGCACTCCACAGAGTCCACTACAGCCACGGGGGAGTTCAATGCGTCATTTCGGGCACATCGCCCCTGAGGTGCGGAAACGTCTCTTCTATCGGGAGCCCTGCGAGTTCACCGCCGACTCCCCGGCCCGGGTCCTGTCCGCGGCGCTCGGCGCCACGCTCTACAGCCCCGCCACGCGGCCCCGGCTCGCCGACGACGTCCTCAAGCAGGGCGCCCACGGCGTCGTCTCCATGGTGCTGTGCCTGGAGGACTCCATCAGCGACGCCGAGGTCGTCGCCGGCGAGGAGAACCTGGTCTGCCAGCTCACCGACCTCGCGGGACGGCCCGGGGCGGACCTGCCGCTGCTGTTCGTCCGGGTCCGCGAGCCCGAACAGATCGGCGACCTGGTCCGCCGGCTCGGCCCCGCCGTCGCGGTGCTGTCCGGATTCGTGCTGCCCAAGTTCACCGCCGAGCGCGGCCTGCCCTTCCTGGAGGCGCTCACCGCCGCCGAGTCCGCCTCCGGCCGCCGCCTCTTCGCCATGCCGGTGCTCGAGTCGCCCGAGCTGCTCTACCGCGAAAGCCGCGTCGAGACCCTCGAAGGCATCTTCCGCGCCGTCGACAAGTACCGCGACCGCGTGCTCGCCCTGCGGCTGGGCGTCACCGACTTCTGCTCCTCCTACGGGCTGCGCCGCGGCCCCGACATGACCGCGTACGACATCCAGGTCGTCGCCTCCGTGATCTCCGACGTGGTGAACATGCTCGGCCGCGCCGACGGCACCGGCTTCACCGTGACCGGGCCCGTCTGGGAGTACTTCCGGGTGCAGGAGCGCATGTTCAAACCGCAGCTGCGGCAGAGCCCCTTCCTGGAGGTGGAGGCCACCGCGCTGCGCCAGAAGCTCATCGAGCACGCCATGGACGGCCTGCTCCGCGAGATCTCCCTGGACCGCGCCAACGGCCTCCTCGGCAAGACCTGCATCCACCCCTCCCACGTCCTGCCCGTGCACGCGCTGTCCGTCGTCAGCCACGAGGAGTTCAGCGACGCGCAGGACATCCTCCGGCCGGAACGCGACGGCGGGGGTGTACTGCGGTCCGCGTACACCAACAAGATGAACGAGGTGAAGCCGCACCGCGCCTGGGCGGAGCGGACCCTGCTGCGCGCGGAGGCCTTCGGCGTCGCCAACGAGGACATCGGCTTCGTCGAACTGCTCGCGGCCGGTCTGGCGTAGTGAGCGGGGCGTCGGGCGCGCCGGCCGAGGCGGCCGGCGAGTGACCGAGAGGGAGAGAAGAGTGAACACCTGGTCCGGCACCTGGGTCGCCGAGCGGCTCGGCGTCGAGCTGGCCGGCGACGAACGGCTGCGCGGCATGCTGGGGCTGGCGCTGCGGCGCAACCCCAAGCGGGCCCACCTGCTCGTGTCGAACGTCCTCGGCAAGCACGTACCCCAGGCGCCCTCCGTGGTGTACGGACACGGCGTCGAACTCGGCCGCCGGGTGCGTGAGCTGCTGGGCGACGCGGCGGCCGCGCGGGCCGTCGTCCTCGGGTACGCCGAGACCGCGACCGGACTCGGCCACTCCGTCGCCGACGGCCTGGGCGCCGCGCCCTACCTGCACTCCACCCGCCGCCCGGTCGCCGGGGTCGCCACCGCCGGCGGCTTCGAGGAGTCCCACTCGCACGCCACCTCCCACCTGCTGCTGCCGGAGGACCCGTCGCTGCTGGCCGGGGACGGTCCGCTGGTGCTGGTCGACGACGAGTTCTCGACGGGGAACACGGTGCTGAACACCGTGCGCGATCTTCACGCGCGGTACCCGCGGGAGCGGTACGTCGTGGTCGCCCTGGTCGACATGCGGTCGGCGGCCGACGCCGGACGCCTGGAGGAGTTCGCACGGGAGATCGGGGCGCGGATCGACCTCGTGACGGTCGCGTCGGGGACGGTTCGGTTGCCGGACGGCGTGCTGGAGAAGGGGCAGGCGCTGGTCGCGGAACATGAATCCGCCGCGGCGCCGTCGGGGCCGTTCGCGCAGTCCCACACGCCCCGTGAAGGGACGCAGCCGCCGTCCGGCCGCATCACCCGGGTCGACCTCCGCTGGCCGGCGCGTCTTCCCGACGGCGGCCGGCACGGCTTCACCCCCGCCCACCGTACGGCGCTCGAGAACGCCCTCCCCGCCATGGCGGACCGAATAGCCACCGCCCTCCCGGTCGACGCGCACCGCGTCCTCGTGCTCGGCTTCGAGGAACTCATGTACGCCCCGCTGCGCCTGGCCGCGGAACTGGAGCGCACCACCACCGCCGAGGTGCGCTACAGCACCACCACCCGCTCACCCGTCCTCGCGGTCGACGACCCCGGCTACGCCATCCGCACCCGCCTCGTCTTCCCCGCCCACGACGACCCCGCCGACGGCCCCGGCGAGCGCTACGCCTACAACGTCGCCGGCGCCGGCTTCGACGCCGTGGTCGCCGTCGTCGACTCCGTCGCCGACACCCCCGCGCTGCACGCCCCCGACGGGCTGCTCGCCCGGCTCGCCGAACACACCCCGCACGTCCTCCTGGCGGTCGTACCGTCGTACGCGCCGGCCACACCCGCCGGCGCCCAGGACGCCCCCGAAAGGCCCGTCACCATGCTGCCCGAGCCCCTCCGCGGCCCCGCCTTCTCCTCGTACGCGCCCGAGGAGGTCGGCTGGCTGCTCCAGGACCTCTCGGACGTGACGCTGGAGGCGCCGACCGAGGAGCGCGAGGAGGCCATCCAGAGCGGCGGCGCCCACTACGCCGAGTCGCTGCCCGTGGAGTACCAGCCCAGCGAGCAGTACCAGCAGCTCTTCCACAACGCCCTGGACACCTCGGCCGCCCGCCTGGCGCACGCGGTCGGCGTGGTCACCGAAACCGTCCTCGCCGAGCGCTCGCCCCGCCCGGTGCTGGTGTCGCTGGCCCGCGCGGGCACCCCGGTGGGCATCCTGATGCGCCGCTGGGCGCAGCACCGCCACGGCCTCGACCTGCCGCACTACGCCGTCTCCATCGTCCGCGGCCGCGGCATCGACGCCAACGCCCTGCGCTGGCTGGCCGCCCACCACGACCCGCGCGACGTGGTGTTCGTCGACGGCTGGACCGGCAAGGGCGCCATCACCCGCGAACTCGCCCAGGCCGTCGAGGAGTTCGAGAAGGCCCACGGCGTCTCCGGCTTCGACCCGGAGATCGCCGTCCTCGCCGACCCCGGCTCCTGCGTCCGCACCTACGGCACCCGCGAGGACTACCTGATCCCGTCCGCCTGCCTCAACTCCACGGTCTCCGGCCTGATCTCACGCACCGTCCTGCGCGCCGACCTGGTCGGCCCCGACGACTACCACGGCGCCAAGTACTACCGCGAACTCTCGGACTCCGACCTGTCCGTGGCCTTCCTCGACGCCGTCTCCGCCCGCTTCGACGAGGTCACCGAGGCCGCCTGCGCCGAGGCCAAGGACCTCCTGGCCGCCGACCGCACGCCCACCTGGGAGGGCTGGGCGGCCGTGGAGCGCATCAGCGAGGAGTACGGCATCCACGACGTGAACCTCGTCAAGCCCGGTGTCGGCGAGACCACCCGCGTGCTGCTGCGCCGGGTGCCGTGGAAGGTGCTGGCCCGCGCCGGGGCCGGCAGCGACCTCGACCACGTCCGGCTCCTCGCCGAGCAGCGGGGCGTGCCCGTGGAGGAGGTACCCGGCCTGCCCTACACCTGCGTCGGCCTGATCCACCCCCGCTACACCCGGGGCGCCACCGGCGCCGACGGCACGGCGGTGACCCTCTGATGCCCGTCATCGTCGCCAGCGACCTCGACCGCACCCTCATCTACTCGGCCGCCGCACTCGCCCTGACCATGCCCGACGCCCGGGCGCCCAGGCTGCTGTGCGTGGAGGTCCACGAGAGCCGGCCCCTGTCCTACCTGACGGAGACCGCTGCCCAGCTCCTCACCGAGCTGGGCGACGAGGCCCTGTTCGTCCCCACCACCACCCGCACCCGCAAGCAGTACCAGCGCATCAACCTCCCCGGTCCTCCTCCCACCTACGCGATCTGCGCCAACGGCGGCCATCTGCTCGTCGACGGGGTCTCCGACCCGGACTGGCACGCGCGTGTCCAGGCCCGGCTGGCCGACGAGTGCGCCCCGCTGTCCGAGGTCCAGGACCACCTGCTGCGCACCGCCGATCCGGTGTGGGTGCGCAAGCACCGGACCGCCGAGGACCTCTTCGCCTACCTCGTCGTGGAGCGCGAGCTGCTGCGCGAGGAGTGGGTGAAGGAACTCGGGGAGTGGGCGGAGAACCGCGGCTGGACGGTCTCCCTCCAGGGCCGCAAGATCTACGCCGTCCCCAAGCCGCTCACCAAGAGCGCGGCCATGCGGGAGGTCGCCCGGCGCACCGGCGCCGACCTGACCCTCGCCGCGGGCGACTCCCTCCTCGACGCGGACCTGCTCCTCGCCGCCGACCTGGGCTGGCGCCCGGGCCACGGCGAACTCGCCGAGGACTCCTGGACGGCCCCCGGGGTCCGCGCCCTGCCCGAGCGGGGAGTCCTGGCCGGGGAGCGCATCCTCCGCGAGTTCCTCCGCACCGTCCGCTCCCGCTGAGGCCGGCCGGCTGAGGTCGGCCTGCCGAGATCGCACTTGCCGAGGCCGGCTCGGCTCACCGGGCTCGGCCCGCCTAGGTCGGCCCGCCGTGGTCAGCCCGGTGAAGCCGGTCGGCGTGACCGGTTTCTGCCGGGGGCCGGCGGCGGGTTCACTCGGGGCGGCGCAGGCTGAGGGTCTCGGTTGCCGAGCGGGCGGACCGGGCGTGCGGGGACGAGGCGCCGTCGGCCGCGCGGGCCTCGTCGGCCTCACCGGCACCGGACCGGTCGCCGGAGCCGGCACCCGCGTCCCGGGAGCCGCTGTCCCGCGAACCCGAACCCCGGCCGGCGCGACGGCTGCCGCCGCCCGAGCGGAACAGGCGTATGACGACGAAGGCCACGAGGGCGAGGGCGGCCGCCGCCAGCACCACCTTCGAGTAGGCCGACACGACCGACGTCACCTGCGACCAGTTGTCCCCGAGCGCGTAACCCGCGAGCACGAACGCCGTGTTCCATATCGCGCTGCCCAGCGTCGTCAGGCCGAGGAACAGCGGCAGCGGCATCCGCTCCACCCCGGCCGGCACCGACACGAGACTGCGGAACACCGGGATCATCCGGCCGAAGAACACGGCCTTCGACCCGTGCCGCAGGAACCACGCCTCCGTCTTCTCCACGTCCGAGACCTTCACCAGCGGAAGCCGTCCCGCCAGCGCCAGCGTGCGCTCCCGGCCGAGCAGCGCCCCCACCCCGTACAGGGCGAGCGCGCCGATCACCGAACCGACGGTGGTCCACAGCAGCACGGCGATCAGGCCCATCCGCCCGTTGCTCGCGGCGAACCCCGCCAGCGGCAGGATCACCTCGCTCGGTATGGGCGGGAAGAGGTTCTCGAGCGCGATGGCGATGCCGGCCCCGGGCGCGCCGAGGGCGTCCATGAGGTCGTTGACCCACTGCGGTCCCGCGTCCGTGCCCGAGGCCGCCGTGATCGTCTGCGCTGCGATGGCTGTCATGTCGTCCACGCTAGGAAATCGGAGCTGAAGGGTCGCTGAGGAAAGCCGCACGACGAGGTGCGGTTGTCCGCAGGAACCCTTGCGGTTCTCCGCAGACGGAATTGCGGTTTTCCGCAGTGTGTGCCCCTGACCGGCCCCGCTAGTCTCGCGATCATGCGAGTCATGGCGCGGCGTGTGGTGCGGTGCGCGGTCGGTCTCATGTGGGGGGCCGCCGCGGCCGTCGTCGAGCTGCTCGGGACGGTCCTGGCCGGCCTGCTGCTCCTGCTCGTCGTGGCCTGGCCGCGGCCCCGCCGGGCCGTGCTCCGCCCGGTCCTCGCGTGCGCGCGGAAGGTGACGGAGCTGGAGCGGACCCGGCTGCGGGTCTGGCTCCGGGTCCACACCTCACCGGTGTACGAGGACACGCAGGCCCTGCAGTATCCGGCCTGCCGCTGGACCCTCGGCGTGCTGGGCGCGGTGGTGATGCTCTCGGCGGCGGTCGGCCTCGGCTACGGCACGTCCTGGATGTACCTGTGGCTCCTGGTGGACGACGTGCGGAACACGGGCGCGGTCGTCTACACGTCCCTCGCCGGGCTCTTCCTGCTCTTCCTCACCGTGCAGGGGATACTCGCGGTCGCCGAGCTGGAGGGGAAGCTGGCCCGCCGCATGCTCGGGCCCCGCCACCAGGAGGAGCTGGAGCGGCGCATCGCCGAGCTGTCCGCCAGCCGCGCGGCCGTCGTCGACGCGGTGAACGACGAGCGGCGCCGCATCGAGCGGGACCTGCACGACGGGGTGCAGCAGCGCCTGGTCGCGCTCGGCATGCTGCTCGGCCGGGCCCTGCGCAGCCAGGACCCCGAGCGCGCGGACCGGCTGCTGCGCCAGGCGCACGAGGAGAGCCGGCAGGCCCTGGACGACCTGAGAGAAGTGGCCTGGCGGATCTATCCCACCACCCTGGACGAGGCCGGGCTGCGGGCGGCGCTGGAGACGGTCGCCGAGCGGGCGTCCGTCCCGGTGCGGGTGGAGTACGGACTGAGCGGGGAGCCGGAGCGACCGGTGGCGACCGTCGCCTACTTCGTCGTCTGCGAGGCCGTGACCAACGCGGTGAAGCACGCGGCGCCGAGCCGGATAGTCGTCGCGATCGAGTCGAAGGAGGGAGCGTTGCGGGTGAGTGTCGAGGACGACGGCCGGGGCGGGGCGAACGCGTCGGGCAGCGGTCTGTTCGGACTGGCCAGACGGGTGGCCGCGCTCGATGGAAGGCTGGAAGTGCGCAGTCCGCCGGGCGGGCCGACGCTGGTGACCGCGGAGCTGCCGTGCGCGTGATCCTGGCCGAGGACTCCATCCTGCTGCGGGAGGGTCTGGTGCGGCTGCTGGCGGAGGAAGGGCACGAGGTGCTCGCCGCCGTCGGCGACGCGGACCGGCTGCTGCAGGCGGTCGCCGCGACTCCGCCGGACGTGGTGGTCGCCGACGTGCGGATGCCGCCCACGCACACGGACGAGGGGCTGCGCGCGGCCCTGGAGATCCGCCGCGGCCGCCCCGAGGTGGGGGTGCTGGTGCTCTCGCAGTATGTGGAGAAGCGGTATGCGACGGAGCTGCTGACGGGTGAGTCGGAAGGGGTGGGCTATCTGCTGAAGGACCGGGTCGTCCAGGTCGACGAGTTCCTGGACGCGCTGGAGCGGGTGGCCGCCGGGCGGGCCGCTTTCGACCCGGAGGTCGTCCGGCAGTTGCTCGGCCGCACCACCCACGTCGACCCGCTGGCCCGGCTCAGCGCGCGGGAGCGCTCGGTGCTGGCCGAGATGGCGCAGGGGCACACCAACGCGGCCATCGCCCGGCGGCTGCACATCTCGCAGAGTGCGGTGGAGAAGCACACCAACGCGATCTTCGACAAGCTGGAGCTGGCGGGGGGAGGGGAGGGCTACTCGCGCAGAGTGCTGGCGGTGCTCCGTTACCTGGGCAGCTGACCCGCCGGGCCGGACGGCGCGGCGTCAGCCGCAGCAGCCCCCGCCGCAGCAGCCGCCACCGCCACCGCCGGCCGGGCGGGGCGCCGGGGCCGCCGCGGAGGCGGTGCCACCGACTGCGACCGTGGAGAGGAGCTTGACCGTGTCGTCGTGACCCGCCGGGCAGGCCGCGGGGGCGGAGGACTCCGCCATCGGACGGCTCAGTTCGAACGTGTCGCCGCAGGTGCGGCAGCGGAATTCGTAGCGAGGCATGGGCACAGGTTAACCGCACCGCCGGGAGGGGGCCGGTCAGTTGGCGCCGGCGCCGGCGCCGCGCTCCTCGCGGATCTGGGACACCACGCGGCTCGCGGTCTCCCGGACCGCCTCGGTCTCGGTGAGGAAGTGCCAGTAGTCGGGGTGGCGGCCCTCCAGTCCGGCGATCGCGCGCTCCAGCCGGGCCACGGCGTCGTCGAGGGGCCGGGCGTGGCGCGGGTCCGGGGTGTTGCGGCCGGCCATGGCGAGCCGCTGGGCGTCCCGGACGGCGAACCGGGTGCGTTCGATCTCCTGCTCGGGGTCCTTCTGCACGGCGTTCAGCCTGCGCAGGCGGTCGCCGGCGGCGGACACGGCCTCGTCGGTGGTGTTCAGCAGGGCCCGCGCGGTGGACAGCAGGGAGGTGGCGTCGGGCCAGCGCTGGTCGTCGCGGGCGGTGCGGGCCTCGGCGAGGCGGGACTCCGCCTGCCGGACGTTGCGCTCGGCCAGCTCGGGCACGCCCTGGAGGTCCTGCCAGCAGGCGACGGTGAAGCGCCGGCGCAGTTCGCTCAGGATGGGTTCGACCTGCTCGGAGCGGGTAGTGAGGGCCTGGGCGCGGGTGCGCAGGGAGACCAGCCGGCGGTCGATCTCGGCGGCCTGCTCCGGCAGCCGCTCGGCCTCGACGCGGATCGCCTCGGCCTCGCGGGTGACGCGGGCGGCGCGGTCCAGGGTGGTGGGCACGCCGTGCTGTCCGGCGCCCTGGTTCAGCTTGGTCAGCTCGGGGGACAGGGCGGCCAGGCGGGCGGCGAGGTCGTCGGCCTTCAGACCGGAGCCGCGGGCGGAGTCGAGGGCCTGGGAGGCGGCGAGCAGTGCCTGCCGGGCGCGTTCGACGGCGGGCGCGAGCCGGGCCAGCTGGGTCTCGGCCTTGCCGAGCAGCGGGCCGAGGCCGTCGGCGAACCGGTCCAGGTCCTGCTTGACCCGCCCCAGTTCGTCCTTGGCGGCGGTCAGGTCCGTGCGGGCCCGGGAGGCCGTCGAGGCGTCCAGGTCGTCGCGGTCGAGGTCGTGGGCGTCGACGGCGCTGATGTAGCGGTGGCTGGCCTCGTCGATGCGCCGGCCCAGCTCGGCGAAGTCGTCGACGGCGCGGCGGGCCGCCGGGGAGTCGTCGACGGCGATGATCGTCTCGATGGAGATCCGCAGGTCGCGCTGGGCGGTGTCGAGTTCGTAGAAGGCGGCGGCCGCGGCGTCCTTGGCGGCCTGAGCCTCGGCGCGCTGGTTCTCCGCGCGCCCGCCGAACCAGCGGCGGGTGCCGCCCCCGGCGAACGCGGCGGGCAGCACCAGCGCCGCGACCAGCGGCAGAGCCGCGAGGACGAGCGCGTCACGCAGGGGTCCGGGGGCACGGCGGACACGGCGGCCCGCCGGTAGGGGGAACAGGGCGCGGCGCGAGCGAGGCACGCGCGGCTCCGACGGCGAGTACGGCCGCGCTGGTGTCGCCGTCACATCCCTCTCCCGTACTGTCGTTCGCCCTGCCGGTAGTCATTCTCCCACCGGTACAGAACGAACACACGGGCCCGTCAGTTCGCGGTGCGGACGGTGAGTTTGCCGTCGCCGGTGCGGGCGGTCACCTCGTGGGAGCTGGAGTCGTCGCGCGGGACGGTCACGTCCTCGGCGCCGTCGCCGGTGGAGGAGTCGACCCGGTAGCTACCGCGCGGCAGCTCGATGGTCGTCGAACCGTCGCCACTGCGGGACTCCACCCGGTCCGGCACGGCGGTGAGGACGAGGTGCAGTGAGCCGTCGCCGCTCCGGGCGCGCACGGTGGGGGAGGAGACCTCGGCGCGCACCGACCCGTCGCCGCTGCGCAGCTCCAGAGGCCCACTGGTGTCCGTGACGCGGACCGAGCCGTCCTTGGTGCGGACGGCCAGCGCGTCGCGGAAGCCCTCGGCGCGGACGCTGCCGTCGTCGCTCTCCACGGTGACGGCGACGCCGCGCGGCACCACGATGCGGTGCTTGGCGGAGCAGTCGGCGACGACGCCGGAGCACTTCTCGCGCAGCACCAGCCGGTCGCCGTCCATGGACCAGGTGACCTTCGGGTCCGAGCCGATGGCGACGGTCCCCTGGAACCAGCGGGTGACCGCGATCTCGCCCTCCGGCTGCTCGTCCGAGGCGACGATCTCCAGGGCGGAGTCGTCGGAGTCGACGGTGAGGCTCCCGCCGGGCAGGTCGAAGGCGCGGTGCTCGGGCTCGTCGTCGTCGGCCGCCGACGCCCCGCACGCGCTCAGCGCCGCGCCGAGCACCACGGCGGCGCCGGCGAGCGCGAGGGCGCGCGCCCGTACGGGACGGGACGTGCGGGCGGGTGAGGCGGTGCGGGCGGTGGCGGTCATGACGGACTCCCCCTGAAGGTACGGCTGACGGACGGGCGGACGGCCGCGCGGTGCGGCGGCGTCGGACGTCTTCGACCGTACGGAGACGGGGGCCTGGAGGGCATCCGGCCGACCGGCGGATCCGGGGTGGGGATATCCCCCGTGCCGGGGCACAAGGGGTTTGCGGGACCGTGACCCCCGCCATGTAGTCTGTCCACTCGACCCGGGCGGTGAGCGCGGGTCAGGGGTGCGTAGCTCAGGGGTAGAGCGCCTGCCTTACAAGCAGGATGTCGGCGGTTCGAAACCGTCCGCGCCCACAGACGACAGGGCCCCCGGAGCATGCTCCGGGGGCCTTGTGCCGTCGGGGGCCGCTACGGCGACGCCTCCTCGTCCGCGCCGTCCGCGCCCTCGGGGGAGTGCTTCAGGGCCGAGCGGGCGTGCACGCGGTCGGAGCCGGTGAGTTCGGCCCAGTAGCGGTGGGTGCTGACGAACACCGCGAGCTCGTGCTCGCGGCGCCGGAGCTTCTCGACCTCGGCCTGCTCGTCCTCGGTCCAGCCGGGCGAGGCGGGGCGCTCGATCTTGCGCCAGCCGTTGTCGTCGCTGAACCCGTCGAGGGGTTCGACCGACCAGGGGAGCCGCTTCAGCAGGGCCGACAGCTCGGCCCGGACCTGATGCAGTTCCTCCTGACCGGCAAGGAGGTCACTCGGAAAGTCATAGGTCGCAGCCACAGCCCAATAATACGCCTGTTCGATTTTGGGTGGCGAGGTGTTCCGGGGTCTCCGGAGCCGTATTCACTCCTTCGTGGACCCGGGTGGCAGGAGGCGCGAGACTGGGGTCATGTGCCGGAGCATCAAGACCCTGCGTCCGCCCGCCCTCCCCGAGGAGGCCACGGAGGAGGACATCCGGGCCGCCGCCCTTCAGTACGTGCGGAAGGTGTCCGGCTTCCGGGCGCCTGCCGCCCACAACCGTGAGGTGTTCGACCACGCGGTGGAGGCGATCGCCGCGGCCACGGCGGAGCTGCTGGACAACCTGGAGGTCAGGGGCGCCCCTGCCGGCCGGCGGGCCGGCTGAACGACGACCCCGGCCGCAGGGCGGACCCTCGAACCGGGTCTGGGCCGGGCGGCGTACCCCGCCGCTGCCACGCTGCCACGCTGGCCGTCTTCGGACAGCTGAGCTGCCGTCGTTCGGCCGACCGTAGAGTCGCCTGCCGCCTGCCGCCTGCCGCCTGCCGCCTGCCGCCTGCCGCCGAGCAGCCGTCACCCGGCGCGAGCGGGCTCGTCCCCGCCGCCGAGCCGTGTTCGGCGCGAGTGCGCTCGCGCCGCCGCCGAGCCGTGTCCGGCGTGACAGCCGTGTCCGGCGCGCCAGCCAGCCGTGTCCAGCGCGCCAGCCGTGGCCGGCCGGCTGCCGGGCGGGACGGACCAGGGCCGTCCGCCCACCCGCGCCGCGGGCCGAGCGGCGCGACGACGGCTGCCTGCCCGTCAGGTGTCGAACCGCCGTGATGCGCCCCGGGCTTACCCCGCCTCTCTCGGCTGCGGCTTCCGCATCAGGTACCCCGCTCCCGCGCCCGCCGCGAACAGCGCGCCGACCGAGACAGCCGCCGCCAGCCATGTCGCGCCGAGCCACTGGCCGCCGAAGTAGCCGAGGGCGACGCTGTAGCCGGCCCAGCTGAGGCCCGCGAGGGCGGACCAGGGGAGGAAGTCGCGGGCGCGGTGGCGGGCGGCGCCGGCGCCGAGGGAGACCACCGAGCGGCCGGCCGGCGCGAACCGCGCGAGGACGACGAGACCGCCGCCGCCCCGGGCCAGCGCCGCGCCGAGACGTTCCTGCGCGCCCCGCAGCCGGCGGGAGCGGGCGAGCGCGCGGTCCAGACGGGCGCCGCCGCGCCAGGCGAGGCGGTAGGCGACCAGGTCGCCGAGGACGGAGGCGGTCGCGGCGCAGAGCGTCAGCACCAGCATGTCGGGCACGTAGGCGGCCGTGCTCGCGGCGGCCGCCGTGGCCGCCGTGATCACGAGCACCCCGCTGGGCAGCACCGGGAGGAACACGTCGAGCAGGACCGACAGGGCCACCACCGCGTAGATCCACGGGCTGCCGACCAGCGACCCGACACTCTCCACTCGCACTCCCCGTACGCCCCCGTGGGCCCGCGCCTGCCCGCGCTGTCGCGGTGGAGGCGGCAGGAGTGGCAGGAGAGGCCGATGACAGCCATACAGCGTACGCCCGGTAAGTGACAGAAAGGTCACGGGGGGTTCGTGCGCCCGACGGCCCCCGTGCGCCGCCCGTTCCCCGCCCGTTCCCCCGTGTACGCCGAGGCGCCCCCCGCGTGTGTGCGAGGGGCGCCCGGTGCGACTCGGTGGTCCGTGAGGGGGGTGCCGTGGGGAGGCGTCGGCGGTCGTGCGGGTGGGTGAGGCGGGAGCGAACGGTCAGGCGGCCACGGGGGTCTGCTCCGCCGGCCGGTCCTCGCGCGCCGAGGCGCGCCTGGCGAACAGGCGGTCCAGGCCGAAGGCGCCGGAGCCGGTGAAGACCAGCAGGAGCATGGCCCAGCAGTACATGGCCGCGCTCTCGCCGTGGTTCTCGATGGGCCACAGGGCCTGGGGCTGATGCACCTTGAAGTACGCGTAGGCCATCGCGCCGGACGATATGAAGGCGGCGGCCCGGGTGGCGAGCCCGAGCAGGACGAGCGTGCCGCCGACGAGCTCGATGACGGCGGCGTACCAGCCGGGCCAGGTGCCGGCCTCGACGGTGCCGCCGTTGCCGTCCGTGCCGCCGAACAGGCCGAGCAGGGACACGGCGCCGTGACAGGCGAAGAGCAGGCCGACGACCATGCGGAACAGGCCCAGTGCATAGGGCTGGGCGCTGGTGAGGCGTCCGTTCATGGGGGAGTCTCCTTCGGTCGGGCCGGCCCCCGGATGAGGCCGGTCCAGGGGGACGGAACCGAGTCGGAGATTCACGTTAGGTGCGCCTAAATCTTGCTTGCAAGTTCAACATTTGGCCACGGCTTCGGCCCCTTTTGACCCCCTCCCGCGGGCCGGAACCGCATGTCACCGCCCGCCCCGCGGTGCCCCCTTGATCACCCGGATGACCGGAACCACCCCTCGCCGCACAGCTGACTCACAGGACACCGCCCGCACTCCCCGACGGCGCGAGTGCCGCCCCGTCCCGCGCTCGGGTGCCGCCACATCACGAGCTCGGACGCCGCCCCGTCACGACGAGCTCAGATGCCGCTCCATCACGCGCCGCAGCCGCACCCCGCCCCGCTCCTCCTGGGCGTGCTCCAGCCGCAGCACCGCGGAACGCCCCCGTGTGGCAAGCGTCATGAGCTGGTTGCCGAACCACGGCCCGCCCGTCCTGCGCCAGTGGACCGGAGGCTCCCCCAGACCGCCGTGCCGCGTGAACACCCGCCCGAGCCCTCGCGCGGCGGCGCTCCAGCCGAACCGGAAGCCCACCCGCATCGAGGCGGGGATGGAGTTGTGCACCGGGGAGCAGGTCAGCTGCACCACCCGCGCCTCGGGTTCCGCCCGCCCCGGCCAGCGCGGCTCCGCGACATAGGCGTGATGGACGTCCCCGGACAGCACGCACACCGTGGCGGGCGCGTCCGGGCCACTGCCCGCGTCGGCCAGCACCTCCGCCAGCTCGGCGAACGAGTCCGGGAACGCCGACCAGTGCTCCAGGTCCGCCGCGCGCCGCAGCTTCTCCCCGAGCCGTGCCCAGCGGGGGCCCTTGTCGCCCCGGCACAGCACGGAACTCCACACCTCGATGTCATGGATCAGGTGGGGGAGCAGCCAGGGCAGGGAGGTGCCGACGAGCAGATGGTCGTAGGAGCCGCGGTCGTCGGACACCTGGGCGCGCAGCCAGTCGGCCTCGTCCCGGTCGAGCATCGAGCGCCGCCCCTCCTCCAGCACCCGGGCCGCGCGGCTGTCCACCATGACCAGCCGCACCCGGCCGAAGTCGCGCCGATAGCTCCAGCGCACGGCCGTCGCGTCGGCCTCCGCCCGGGAGGCGAACTCCCGCAGCGCGTCGGTGCCGTCGGGGGTCTCGCGTACGGCCGCGTAGACGGGGTCGGCCTCGACGTCGGCGGGGGAGAGGTTGCCGAGGTGCTGGTACACCCAGTACGACATCAGTCCGCTGAGCACCCGGTCCCGCCACCACGAGGTGGCGCGCATGTCCTCGACCCAGGAGGCGGAGGTGTTCCAGTCGTCGATGACGTCGTGGTCGTCGAAGATCATGCAGGTGGGGACGGTGGAGAGCAGCCACCGCACCTGCGGGTCGAGCCAGGACTCGTAATAGAGGTGGGTGTACTCCTCGTAGTCCGCCACCTGGCTGCCCGGCGGCTCGCTCAGGTCGCGGCGCGCGGCCAGCCACTCCTTGGTGGAGTCGGAGGTCTCGTCCGCGTACACCTGGTCGCCCAGGAGCAGCAGGACGTCGGGCCGCTCGCCCTCGGGGTCGGCGGCGATGCGCTTGGCGAGGGCGTCCAGCGCGTCCGGCCCCACCGGGTCGGGCTCCCCGGTGGGCGGGGAGGCCCAGCGGCAGGAGCCGAACGAGATGCGCGCCCGGTCGTCGCCGGCCGGGGTGCGGATCACCGACGGCGGGAACGACGGGAACGGCTCCCGGGCGAGCGGCCACACGCGTTCGCCGTCCACGTGGACCTCGTACGGGGTGGCCGTGCCCGGGGTGAGGCCGGTGACCCGCACCAGCGCGTAGTGGTGACCGCACACCTGGAAGGTGCCCGAGCTGCCGCCGGTGCCGTCCGGGCAGCGCACCTCCACGGTGCCCGGGCCGTCCGTCTCCGCCCAGACGGTCGCGGACGACCCGTCGACGTACCTCAGCAATGGTCCGAGCCGCAGTCCGGCCATGGTGACCCCTTCCTCCGTCGCCCCGTACGGTACGCAGCGACGGAGGCCGCCGGGGAGATCGGCGCACCCGGCGGTTCGGACCGTGCCGCGTCAGCAGTTGTTGAGGTACCCCTGCAGCGCGGACTTCTCCGCCGAGTCGACCGCCAGGTCGTAGTGGTACTTCACCTGGACCCACGCGCGGACGTAGGTGCAGCGGTAGGCCGTGCGGGACGGCATCCACTCGGCGGGGTCCTTGTCGCCCTTGGACTGGTTGACGTTGTCGGTGACGGCGAGGAGCTGCGGCCGGGTCAGGTCGTTGGCGTAGGCCTGGCGCTGGGCGGTGGTCCAGGAGCTCGCGCCGGAGTCCCAGGCCTCGGCGAGCGGCACCATGTGGTCGATGTCGACGTCGGAGGCGGCGGACCAGGTGGCGCCGTCGTACGGGGAGTACCAGCTGCCGCTGGTGGCGGCGCAGGCGGAGTCGGTGACGACGTTCGAGCCGTCGCGCTTGAGGATCGTCTCGCGGGTGTTGCAGTTGCCGCTGATGGTGATCCAGTGCGGGAACTTGTCGCGGCTGTAGCCGGTGCGGCTCTCGGTGCGCACGGGGAGGGTGGCGAGGTAGCTGCGCGCTGTGGCGGCGCTCACCGGGGTGGGGAGGGCGGCGGAGGCGGCCGGGGCGTTGAAGAGCCCGGCGGAGGCTATGAGTCCGGTGAGTGCCGCGGCTATGCTGAGCCGTCGACGCGCGTAGAACTTCGACATGCGAACTCCCTTGTGGGGTGCGGGCGTTGGCGTGCGTGCAGGGGGATGCTCGCGGCGCCGTGTTGCCGGGAGGCGAGGGTCCGGTAAGAAGTTAATGACGCGCACATGACACGTCTATGGTTCAGGTGTGAAGTTTCCGCGCACGGTGGTGCGGGCGGTCCGGCCCGGCGGCCGCTCCCGGGGGCCGTGCGGGTCTCGGGTACGATGGACGGCGCAGAAGGGGAGTAGCCCTGTGCCGGACCGTCGACATACTGCTCAGCCCGCCTGAGCCGGCGCCCGGAGGCAGACCCGTGAGGGACCCTGCCGGCGAGACCTTCGGCAAGCAGTGCACGTCCGCGCCGTACGGTGCGGGCGCCGAGTGTGCTGCCGTGCCGAGGCGTCTTGCGCGAAAGCTCATCACTCTCGGTGGGGCGGCCCCGACCGATTGAGGAACCGTTGATCAGCCTGACCGTGACGGCCGTCGTCTTCGGCGTCGTCTTCCTGGCCGAACTGCCCGACAAGACCGCGCTCGCCGGTCTCGTCCTCGGCACCCGTTACCGCGCCTCGTACGTCTTCGCCGGCGTCGCCGCCGCCTTCGCGGTGCATGTCGCGCTGGCCGTGGCGGCGGGCAGTGTGCTGACCCTGCTGCCGCAGCAGCTCGTCCACGCGCTCACGGGTGTGCTCTTCCTCGCGGGCGCGGCGATGCTGCTGCTCAAGAAGGACGAGGACGAGGAGGAGATCCGCAAGCCGGAGGACCAGTCCTTCTGGAAGGTCGCCGGGGCCGGGTTCATGCTGATCCTCGTCGCCGAGTTCGGCGACCTGACGCAGATCATGACGGCCAACCTCGCCGCCCGCTACGACGACCCGCTCTCCGTGGGCCTGGGCGCCGTGCTGGCGCTCTGGGCGGTGGCCGGGCTCGGCATCGTCGGCGGCAAGGCGCTGATGAAGCGGGTGCCGCTGAAGCTGATCACGCGGATCGCCGCGCTGCTCATGCTCGGCCTGGGTGTCTGGAGCCTGTGGGAGGCGGTCGCCGGGTGACGTGCGGCGGTCCCGCCGGTGAACACCCCGTGGAGGCGGTGGCGGGAAGCCGGGTTCGTTTTGTACCGTGGTTGAACAAAGTGGCTCCCGCCCGTTTCCCCTGACCGGCGGGCGGGGCCGCCTTGTCCCGCCCGGGATCCGCCTCCACGGTCCCGCACCCCCGCCTTGGAGCATTCGATGACGGCCACCACCCCCGCCGTACTCCCCGCCCGCGCCCTCCTGCTCGACATGGACGGCACCCTCGTCAACTCCGACGCCTCCGTCGAGCGCATCTGGCGCCGCTGGGCCGAGCGTCACGGGCTGGACGGCGACGAGGTCATGAAGGTGGTGCACGGCCGGCAGGGCTACGCCTCCATGGCCCTGCTGCTGCCGGACCGGCCGATGGAGCAGAACTACGCCGAGAACGCCCGGCTGCTCGCGGAGGAGACCGCGGACACCGAGGGCGTCGTCGCGATACCGGGCGCCCGGGAGTTCCTCGCCTCCCTCGACGGGCTGCCGCACGCGCTCGTCACGTCGGCGGACGTCGCCCTGTCCACGGCGCGGATGGCCGCCGCCGGGCTCGAGCAGCCCGCGGTGCGGATCACCGCCGAGTCGGTCGGCGCGAGCAAGCCCGACCCGGAGGGCTTCCTGAAGGGCGCGGCGGAACTGGGCGTCGACCCGGCCGACTGCGTCGTCTTCGAGGACTCCGGCGCGGGGATCGCCGCGGGGCGCGCGGCGGGGATGCGGGTGGTCGGCATCGGTCCGCGCGCCGGTCTCCACCAGCCGGACGTCGTCGTCCGCGACCTCACCCAGGTGCGGGTGGAGCGGACGCCGGAGGGGACGATTCTGCTGCACGTCTCCGCGTAGGCCCCGCCGACGGGTCGGGGGAGGGCCTCGGGGGCCATGACCTGTCAGGCGCCCCCGGTCTCCGACTCCAGGCGGGAGCGGGTCTGCGGGCCGTACACGCCCAGCTCCTCCCGGATGCCCCGCGACCACTGGTAGTGGCGCACGGCCTCCTCCACCCGGTGGCTGTACCGGCCGTCCGCGTCGCCCTGGTACAGCCACACCATGCGCAGGCGCTGCTGGAGCTCGACGACCTCCGGCCCCCGGTCGCCGCGCCGCAGCACGGGCACGGTGTCGACCGGCTCCTCCGGCTCCGGCGCCACGGCGGGCGCGGACGACGCCCCGCCGGCCGACGGGGTCACCGACGGCTCGGCGGTCGCGGAAGCGCTCGGCGCGGAACTGGACGCCGAGGGCGACGGCGACTCCGAGACGCTCGCGCTCGCGGACGGGGACTCCGACGTGGACGCGGACGCGTCGGGGGAGGCGGACGGCGCCCCGGAGGACGGCTCCGCCGAGGGCGCCTCCGACGACACGTCCGGCACGCTCGCCCTCACGTCGTCCGGCGCGGCGGTGTCCCGCGACGGCGTCTCGTACGAGAACAGCCCGCTCGCCCACCCCGCGGCGCCCAGTACGGCCACCACGGCTCCGGACGCCGCGATGAGCGCTCCGCGCCGGCGGCGGTTCCGGGGCGCGGCGGCCTCGGGACGAGGGGCCGCCGCACCCGCGGACACCGCGCGAAGGGGACGCGTGGCGTCGTCGAACAGGCCCAGGTCGTCGGCGTTCGGCCGCGCGGTGCCGGGGGCGAGGGGAGTGGGGAGGACGGACGTGCGGTCGTCGGCGGCGGGGCCGCCGGGAGCCGTGCCGTCCGCCCGGACGGCACGCAGCGCCATGGTGGCGTCGGACGCGGCGCCGGTGCCTCCGGCCTGTGCGGGGCGTACCGCCCCGGTGTCTGCCGCGCCCGCCGTTGCGGACGCGGGTGCGGTTTCCGTCGTGCCGGGCGTGGAGGCGTGGGTTGCGGTGCCGGGTGCGGTGGCGGCGGGGCGGCCTGCGTGCGTTGCCTGTGCCTGAGCGGCTGTCCCGGTGCCGGTGGTGCCTTCGGCGTTCTCGGTGCTCGGTGCTTTGCCGGTGTGCGGGGCCTGCGCGCGGGCTGCTGTGCCTGCGGCACCTCCGGTTTCCGTCGTGCCGGGCGTGGAGGCGTGGGTTGCGGTGCCGGGTGCGGTGTCGGCGGGGCGGCCTGCGTGCGTTGCCTGTGCCTGAGCGGCTGTCCCGGTGCCGGTGGTGCCTTCGGCGTTCTCGGTGCTCGGTGCTTTGCCGGTGTGCGGGGCCTGCGCGTCGGCTGCTGTGCCTGCGGCACCTCCGGTTTCCGTCGTGCCGGGCGTGGAGGCGTGGGTCTCGGCGCCGGGGAGTGTCGTGTCGGCTGGGCGGCCCGCGCGCGTGGCCCGCGCGTCGAGTGCCGTCCCGGTTTCTGCCGCGCCGCCCGCTGCGGGTGCGGTCGGCGTCGTGGTGTTCGGGGTGACGGCCCTGAAGGTCATGGTGGCGTCGGATGCGCCTGGTCCCTCGTACCCCGTCCGGGGCGCCGCCGTTCGCCGGTTTCCGGGGGTGGGTGTGCCGTGGTCGGCCGGGCCTCCCGCGGGTGACGCCACGTGCGAGGAAGGGGACGCGGTGCCGGGGTGCGCCCCCGGTCCGGCGGGCGTGTCCGTCGACGCGCCCTCCCGCGCCGCCGCCCGAGGCGTTCCCGACGCCGAGGGCGTTCCCTTCGTTGCCTCCGGCAACCCGTCCGGGCTAGTGCCGTCGAGATCGACGTATGGGCGTATCCGCAGCGGATCGAAGTCCTCCGCCGCGGCCGCCTCGGCCGTGCGGGCGTCGCGGAGGGCGTCGGCCGTGCGGCGGGCACACGCGCACGTCGGTGTGCGGTCGGCGTGCCTGGGCGCACCGCATTCCGGGCACGGGTGCCCGTTCGGCTGGTCCACGTGTCGTCCCTCCCCTCGCGAACTCCAGAGATTATGCAGATCTTCTTCACACTCTTGTTCGCGCGCCCCCGGAATGCAGAGTTCCGCTCGGACTCGACAGGCCATAACCGGTCACACCGATCACGATGGAGGGGTCACGAGAACCTCTGGAGGTCCGCATGGCCGGGGACGCGCACCGTTCGGCGTCGGAAGCGGGACGTACGCGGCCCGCACCCCCGGACGGTACGGCGGCCGCGGGCGGGACCGGCACGGGCCAGGTGTCGAGCAGCGTGTGGCTGTCCATCGGCGCGCTGCTGCTCGGCCTGTTGCTGGCCGCCCTCGACCAGACCATCGTCTCCACCGCCCTGCCGACCATCGTCAGCGAACTGGGCGGCCTGGAACACCTGTCCTGGGTGGTCACCGCGTATCTGCTGGCCTCCACGGCCGCGACCCCGCTGTGGGGCAAGCTAGGCGACCAGTACGGCCGTAAGCGCCTCTTCCAGACCGCCATCGTCATCTTCCTCGTCGGCTCCGCCCTGTGCGGGGCAGCGCAGGACATGCCCCAGCTCATCGGCTTCCGCGCGCTGCAGGGACTCGGCGGCGGCGGGCTGATCGTGCTGTCGATGGCGATCGTCGGCGACCTGGTGCCGCCCCGTGAACGCGGGCGCTACCAGGGCCTGTTCGGGGCGGTGTTCGGCGCGACGAGCGTGCTTGGGCCGCTGCTCGGCGGGCTCTTCACCCAACACCTCAGCTGGCGCTGGGTGTTCTACGTCAACCTGCCCGTCGGGATCGTCGCCCTCGCCGTCATCGCCACCGTGCTGCACATCCCCCGCAGGTCGACCAAGCACGTCATCGACTACCTGGGCACCCTGCTCATCGCCACCGTCGCCACCAGCCTGGTGCTGGTCGCCTCCCTCGGCGGCAACACCTGGCCCTGGGCGTCGTGGCAGATCATCGGGCTCGCGGTGCTGGGCGTCGGACTGATCGTCCCCTTCGTCGCGGTGGAGCGCCGGGCCGCCGAACCGGTGCTGCCGCTGAAGCTGTTCCGGGTGCGGACCTTCACCCTGTCCGCCGTGATCAGCTTCATCGTCGGCTTCGCGATGTTCGGCGCGCTGACCTATCTGCCGACCTTCCTCCAGGTGGTGCACGGGATCAGCCCGACCCTGTCCGGGGTGCACATGCTGCCGATGGTGGCCGGCATGCTGCTGGCGTCCACCGGGTCCGGGCAGATCGTCAGCCGCACCGGCCGCTGGAAGGTGTTCCCGCTCGCGGGCACCGCCGTCACCGCCGTCGGACTGCTGCTGCTCCACCAGCTCGACAGGCAGAGCTCCGACGCGGTGATGAGCGCCTTCTTCTTCGTCTTCGGCCTGGGACTCGGTCTGGTCATGCAGGTCCTGGTGCTGATCGTGCAGAACGCCGTCCCCTACGAGGACCTCGGCGTCGCGACCTCGGGGGCGACCTTCTTCCGGTCCATCGGCGCCTCGTTCGGCGTCGCCGTGTTCGGCGCGATCTTCTCCGGCCGGCTCGGCGACCAGCTCGGCGCGGCCTTCCGCGGCGCCGACCTGCCGTCCGGCGTCTCGCCCGGGACGCTGGAGGCCGACCCGCGCGGCATCGGCGCCCTGCCGCCTCCCCTGCGCCCCGCCGCGCTCGACGCCTATTCCACCGCCATCACCGACGTGTTCCTCTACGCCGTGCCGGTCGCTCTGCTGGGCTTCGTGCTGGCCTGGTTCCTCAAGGAGGACCCCCTGCGCGCCTCGGTCACCGCACCCGACGCCTCCGAGACGCTCGCCCCCAACCCGGTGGAACGCTCCTCGCACGACGAGGTGTGCCGCGCCCTGTCGGTGCTCGGCACCCGCGAGGGACGCCGGGAGATCTACCGGAAGATCACCGACCGCGCCGGTTACGACCTGCTGCCCGCGTCCAGCTGGCTGCTGCTGCGCATCCGCCGCCACGGCTCGGTGGAACCGGCCCGGCTCGCCGAGCGCAACCCCGTCCCGCTGGACGTCGTCCTGGAGGCCACCCGGCAGGTCGAGAGCCGGCACCTCGCCGTCCGCCGGGGTGTCGACATGGTGCTCACCGACGAGGGCCGCGAGGTCGGCGAACGGCTGGCACGGGCGCGCGAGGAGTCCCTGGCGGAGCTGCTGGGCGACTGGTGGGGGCCGGACCGGCCGACCGACCTGGTACAGCTCGTGCACGAGCTCAACGACGAGCTGTGCGGCTCCCGCGGCGAACGCCCCCAGGGCGCCCGCGCGGTCGCCCGGTCGCGCTGAGACACGGGCACGCTGAGACACGGGTGGTGACCGGGTCTCAGGCGAGCTGTCTGGCGAACCAGTGCTCCGCGTACGGGTCGTCGTTGTGCGGCTCGGTCTCGGCGTACCCGAGGCGCGTGTACAGGGTGCGCGCCTCGACGAGGTCGCTGCGGGTGTCCAGGATCATCCGGCGGGCGCCGAGACCCTGCGCCGCGTCCTCCGCGGCGCGCACCAGCAGCGCCGCTCCGCCCCGGCCACGCATCCCCTCGTACAGGAACACCCGGGTCAGCTCGGCCGCCGTGCCGTCCGGTGACAGGCGGATCCCGGCGCTGCCCGCCGGCTCGCCGCCGTACCGTGCGACCAGCAGCAGCCCGCGCGGCGGCGCGAGGTCGGCGCCCGACTGCGCGGCGATCTCCCGCTCCAGCTCGTCCGGGTCGGTCCGGCGTCCCTCGTGCAGCAGGTACCAGCGGTCGCTGACCTCCGTGTAGTACGCCCGCCAGAGCGCGCGGGCGGCAGGCGAGTCGGGGTGCTCCGGGGCCACGGTCCAGGTCATGGGCGCATTGTGTGTCCCCGACGGGCCCTGGGCGCAAGCGCATTGCGGTCCGGGCGGCGCAGGGCCGTCGGCGGCCGTCTGCGCCGTGCAGTTTGTGCGCGGTGCAACGGGCAACCCGTTGGGGCGAACCGGCTCGCGAGGAGTGCCGGTTGGGACGAGAACCCCCGGAAGGCATCCATGTCCACTGGCCTGATCATTGCGTTGATCGTGATTGTCGCGGTCGTTGTCGCCGTCGCGGCCGTCCTGACCCTGCGCGCACGCGGCCCGCGACACGGCGCGAGCCTCAAGCGGCGCTTCGGCCCCGAGTACGAGCGTGCCGTCGCCCGGCACGACGGGGACACCAAGGCCGCCGAGCGGGAGCTGTCCGAGCGCGTGGAGCGCCACGGCTCCCTCCAGGTGCGGCCGCTGGAGCCGGCCGAGCGCGAGCGCTACGAGGCGCGCTGGACGGCCGCCCAGGAGCGGTTCGTCGACGCGCCGCGTGAGGCGGTCGCCGAGGCCGACCGCCTGATCGCCGAACTCGCCGGCACGCGGGGCTTCCCCGCCGGCGGGCAGTACGAGGAGCAGGTCGCGGCGCTGTCCGTGCACCACGCCCACCACGTCGAGGGCTACCGCCGCGTCCACCGCGTCGCGCAGGCCCACCCGGACGGCGCGCACGACGGTGCCGCCGGCACGGAGGAGATGCGCGAGGCGATGGTCGAGGCGCGGGCGCTGTTCGAGGAACTGGTCCGGCCGTCGCGCCACGACGGCGGGCGCCACGGCGCCGTCGGCGAGCGTACGGCCGCCCCCGCCACCCGTCGCGACGGTCACCGCACCCCGTCGCTGCTGCACCGCCGCCAGGCGAAGGAGAGCTGATCGTCATGCCCGAGGCACCCCGACGCACCACCCAGGACACCTGGATCCCGAACGGCCCGGACGCCCCGGCGCCCGGCCCCGCCTCCGCGGACCCCGGCCACGAGGCGGCCACGCTCGACCACAAGACGGAGGCCGGCCGCAGGGCGGAGCCGTCCGCCGCCCGCGGGGGCGCGGACTCCACGGTCGGCTTCGGCCAGACCGACGCCACGCGTGACTCCGGCTCCGCCGGCACGGACGGCCCGCCGGTCGCGGCCCACCCCCGGACCGGCGACCGCACCCCCGCCGGTACGCCCGCCACGGCGGACGGCACCTCGGCGGTACCCGGCCCGTCCGGCACCGGCACACACACGCCCGGCTCGGCCGGCACCGGCAGCCATACGCCGGGCCTGGACGGCACCGGCACGCACACGCCCGGGGCGTCCGGCACCGGCACCGACGCGCCGGGTCTGGCCGGCACCGGCACGCACACCTCGGGCACGGTCGGCACCGGTACTCACACGCCCGGGGCGTCCGGCACCGGCACCGACGCGCCGGGTCTGGTCGGCACCGGCACGCACACCTCGGGCACGGTCGGCACCGGTACTCACACGCCCGGGGCGTCCGGCACCGGCACCGACGCGCCGGGTCTGGCCGGCACCGGCACGCACACCTCGGGCACGGCCGGCACCGGCACCCACGCGCCCGGCTCGGCGGATACAGGCACGCACACGCCGGGCCCGGCCGGCACCGGCACCCACGCCCCCGGCTCGGCCGGCGCCGGCGCCGACACCCACGCCACCACCCCCGGCCCGGACGGTACGTCCGGGCACCCCGGCTCGCGGCTTCTCGGCGACGACACCTGTGGCCGTCTCTCCGCGCAGTTGCGGCAGGCCGTCGCCGGGTTCGTGGACCGGCCGCGGGACGCCGTCGAGGAGGCCGACCTCGTCCTGCACGAGATCACCGAGCGGCTCAACGACGCGCTCACCGAGCGCCGCCGCACCCTGACCCGGAACTGGAAGGAGCCCGCCTCGGGCGACCCGGGGAAGGGCGACGCCGCCCCGGCCACCGACACCGAGCAACTGCGGCTCGCGCTGCGGGACTACCGCGAACTGGCGGAGCGCCTGCTAGGCGTCTGAACCGCCCCGCTCGCCCGTTCCGCCCTGTCCGTCCGACGCCGCCCGGCGCTCCCGCCACCGGCGTACGACGTCCTCGACGTCGTACGGCTTCTTGCCCAGCGGGGGGCCGGGCGGCGGCTTGAACATCATGTCGCTGATCTTCGCGTTGATCTCCGCGAGGATCTTCCGCACGATCCGCTCCGAGGGGGCCGCGAGGGCCGCCTCCAGCGCGTCCTCGGCCTCCTTGCGCAGGGCCAGCGTCGGCGGCAGCACCGACATCCCCTCGCGGGCCATCTTCCGCTTGACCCACCAGAGTTCGTCGTAGGTGTTCTCGACGTCGGGCGGCAGCGGCCGGCCGGCGCCTTCGAGCTGTTCGAACTCCCCGCGCGCGTCGGCGTCGCGGATCTGCTTGTCGACCCAGCTCTCGAAGTCGACGCCCGGTGGCTTCCGCTCGGTCATGACCCCATTGTGCCGGACGCGGTACGGCCGGGCGTTTTATCATCTGGCGGCGGGCGGCCGATCCGGCCGCTCCGGCCCCCAGGACCTCTCAGGAGGAGCGCACGTGCTCGAACTCACCATGGCCGCGGTGTCGGCGGCGGAATCGGGCGCCACGGCCGGGATGCTGATGGCCGACGCGCCCAGCGAGCCGGGCACCGTGCTGCGAGTGGGGCGGGACACCTCCCTGTGCCGGCTGGCGACGCCGGACGACTGGCTGTTCGTGTCCCGGGTGCACCTGGAGTTCCAGTGCGCGCAGGACGGCGGCTGGCAGCTGACCTGGCTGCGCGGCTCGCTGCCCGAGCCGTCGTCGGAGGTGCGGCTGACCGTCGGGGAGCACGCCCAGCCGGTCGCGTACGGGGGGAGCGTGCCGCTGCCCCGGGGCGGCAGCGGCGAGGTCGTGATCCTGGACCGCACCGCCCCGCGCAGCGTCAACGTGGGCTTCTACCACGAGGTCTGAGCCCGAGGCCCGTCCCGGGGGCCGCCCGTTCAGGACACCACGCGCGCCAGTGCGAACCCGTCGTGGCCCTTGACCCCGACCGTCTGCACCGCCGTGGCGTCGAGCCGCGGGTGGGTGCCGAACATGTCCAGGGCGGCGCGGGTGCCCACCACGTCCGGGTCGGTGTTGTCCGGGTCGGCGACCCGGCCGCCGCGCACCACGTTGTCGAGGACGATCAGGCTGCCCGCGGCCGTGAGACGCAGCGCCCACTCGACGTAGTGCGGGTTGTTCGCCTTGTCGGCGTCGATGAACACCAGGTCGAACGGCGGCGGCTGCTCGTCCGCGAGCCTCGGCAGCGACTGCAGCGCCGGGCCGACCCGCACCTCCACCCGCTCGGCGAGGCCGGCGCGGGCGATGTTGCGGACCGCGACCTCGGCGTGCCGGGGGTCGTACTCCAGGGTGATCAGCCGCCCGTCGGCGGGCAGGGCGCGGCCCAGCCAGATGGTGCTGTAGCCGCCGAGCGTGCCGATCTCCAGGACGCGCCGCGCGCCCTGGACGCGGGCGAGGAGGTGGAGCAGCTTGCCCTGGAGGGGGGAGACGGCGATGGGCGGGAGGCCGGCGGCGTCGCTCTCGCGCAGCGCCGCCGTCAGGGCCTCGTCCGGGTCGTCGCCGAGCAGCCGCCCGGTGAAGTAGTCGTCCACCGCGTTCCAGAGCCGCGCCTCGCTCATGCAGGGGTGCCTTCCGTCGCGCCGGCCGGACCTGCCCGGCCGGACCGGCTGTCGAAGATACGGGGCGCGGCCCCGGGACGTCAGACCTTTTCCCGGTGTGTCCCGGGTTCGAGCGACGGGGGCGAGCCGGGCAGCGGGCGGCCGGCCGACTCGGCCGTGCGCCACACCGCGAACCCGCCGATCACGGCGGCCGCCATCATGTAGTAGGCGGGCATCATCACGTCGCCGGTCGCGCCGATCAGCGCGGTGACCACCAGCGGGGTCGTGCCGCCGAACAGGGACACCGAGACGTTGAAGCCGATCGACAGCGAGCCGTAGCGGACCCGGGTGGGGAACAGCGCGGGCAGCGCGGACGGCATCGCGGCGGTGAAGCAGACCAGCAGCAGGCCGAGCGCGCCCAGGCCGGAGGCGACCGCGAGCAGCCCGCCGTCGCGGATCAGCAGCAGCGCCGGGACGGACAGCACGAGGAAGCCCGCGCAGCCGGCCGCCATCACCGGACGGCGGCCCACCCGGTCGGTCAGCGCGCCGGCGAACGGCTGCACGGCCATCATCAGCACCATCACGCCGAGCACGACGACCAGGCCGTGCGTGGCGTCGTAGCCCAGCTCGCTGGTGAGGTAGCTCGGCATGTACGACAGCAGCATGTAGTCGGTGACGTTGAAGACCAGCACCAGGCCCACGCACAGCAGCAGCGCACGCCACTGGCCCGTGACCATCTCGCGCAGCGGCACCTTGGGACGCTCGGTCTCGGCCTTGGCGACCTCGGCCGCGAAGGCCGGGGTCTCCTCGAGACGCATGCGCAGGTAGAGGCCGATGATGCCCATCGGGCCCGCGATCAGGAACGGGACGCGCCAGCCCCAGGAGAGCAGGGCGTCGGTGGACAGCAGCGCCGTCATCAGGGTCACCAGACCCGCGCCGCCGATGTATCCGGCGAGCGTGCCGAACTCCAGCCAGCTGCCGAGGAAGCCGCGCCGCTTGTCGGGGGCGTACTCGGCGATGAAGGTGGAGGCGCCCGCGTACTCGCCGCCGGTGGAGAAGCCCTGCACCAGGCGGGCCGCCAGCAGCAGGATCGGGGCGCCCACCCCGATCGCGGCGTAGGAGGGGATCAGACCGATGGCGAAGGTGCCCGCCGCCATCATGATCATCGTGAGGGCGAGGACCTTCTGCCGGCCCACGCGGTCGCCGAGCGGGCCGAAGACCATGCCGCCGAGCGGGCGGACCAGGAAGGCCGCGGCGAAGGCGCCGAACGTGGACAGCAGCTGGGCGGTGGCGTTCCCCGTGGGGAAGAAGACCTTGCCGAGGGTGACGGCGATGTAGCTGTAGACACCGAAGTCGAACCATTCCATGGCGTTGCCGAGCGCGGCCGCCTTCACGGCGCGCTTGACCAGCGCGGGGTCGGTGACCGTCGGGGGACCGGCGGAGGGGTCGGGTGCCTGTGCCGCACCGGCCCGCGAGGGGCCGGCGGGACCGGGGGCGACGGGGTGATGGGCGACCTGGGAAGCCGACAAGACGTCGCTCGCCTGCCTTTCGTCGGGAACAGGGACGGGTCCGCGCGGCGGCACTGTCGGGCGGGCCGAAGCCAGCGACGATAGGCGGCGTTTCCCCCGTTACGTACGGTACGAGGATCGATGCATACTGCACGGAAATGCGCCGTGCGCAGGCACGCCGTGCTCCCGGGGGGCTCCGCCGTGGGTGGCCGGTTGTGATCCTTCTCGCGTCACCCCGGGGCAACCGCATCCCGCGCGGACTATCGTCATCCGGACAAAAGAGAGAGGGCCGTCAGGTGAAGCGGCGGTGTCCGGCGTCCTTGTCGAGGGGCGCGCGCCCTGCGGGCCGCGCACGGCACGACCCCCGTACGGGACGCGCGGGGCGACAACGGGGCGGGAGGCCGACGAGGCGTGGCGAATGCGGAACACAGTGGGCGAGCGGCCGAGGCGTTCGGCGCGACGGCCGTGGGCGGCACCCGGGCGCGGCTGCGGGCGGCGCGCCTCGGACTGTGGCTGCTCGCCGCCGTCCTCGCGGTGCGCCAGGTGGCCCTCGTCCTCACCACCCCGAGCGGTGAACGCCTGACCGACCTGGAGACCTGGGTGGGGCCCGCGGGCGTGCTGCACGTCAGCGGCTCCCTCTACGACTCCACCGAGTTCACCGGCACGCCGTTCGGCGGTCTCGTCCTCAAACCGCTCACCAGATCCGCCGAGCAGACCCTCGGCTGGGGCTGGACCTTCGGCACCCTGCTGCTGGTCGTGGCGCTGGCGCTGATCGCCGCCCGCGCCCTGCCGCGGCCCGTCGGCCGGCGCACCGCGCTGCTCGCCGCGCCCGTCGCGGTCAGCCTCCTCATGGTGTCCCTGCCGGTGCGCAACACCCTCTGGCTCGGCCAGACCAGCATCATCCCGGTGCTGCTCGTCCTGCTCGGCTGCTTCGTCGCCCACGGCCAGCGGGCCGGCGGCGTCCTCGTCGGTGTCGCCGCCGCCCTCCAGCCGACCCTGCTGCTCTTCGTGCCGCTGCTGTGGCTCACCGGCCGCCGCCGGTCCGCCGCCGCCGGCGTTGTCACCTTCGCCTCGGCCACCGCGCTCGCCTGGGCCGCCATGCCGCAGGACTCCGCCGCCTACTGGGTGCACCACCTGGCGGGCGTCGGGCTCGGCGGACCCGCCGACGCGCTCGCCAACCAGTCCCTGCACGGCGCGCTCCTCCGCCTCGGCCTCGAAGGCCCGCTGGAGATCGCCCTCTTCCTGGCGCTGGGCGCGGCCGTCGTCACCCTCGGCCTGAGGCGCGCCGTCCACTACGCCCGCGACGGCCAGCTGCTCCTCGCCGTCGGCATCACCGGGTGCGCCGCCATAGCGGTGTCCCCGACGGCGTGGCAGCACCAGCTGCTGTGGGTGCTGCTCACCGTCGTCGGCCGGGTCGGCACCCGCGCCCGCGACCGGCTGGTGTGGCCCGTCGCCGTCGTCCTGGTGATGACGCTGCCGGCCAAGATGATGCTGCCGAACATGGCGTTCCTGCACCCGCTGCGGGACAACGTGGTGCTGCTCGCCGCGCTGGCCGCCGCCACCGCCGTGCCGTTCCTCGGCCGCACCTCCCCCTGCTTCCGCGACCCGGTGCCCACGCCGTACGCCCCGCGCGTGCCGGCCCGGTTCGCGTTCGTGCCCCTGCTGCCGTTCCTGCGGCGGGTGCTGATCCGGCCGAACCTGCTGCTGGAGCTGCTCCTCATCCGCGTCACCTACGCCGGGTACGCCAAGGTGCGCCTCGCCGCGACCGGCGGCAGCAACGAGGCGGGCCGTGCCCGCGCCGAGGAGCACGGGCAGCAGATCCTCGACCTGGAGCGCGTGCTCCACCTGGACATCGAGCACGCCGTCAACCACGCCGTGGTGAAGGTCGGCTGGCTGCGGAACTTCTTCGACTTCTATTACACGTCGTTCCACTTCGTCGTGCCGCTGACGGTGCTCGGCCTGCTCTACTGGCGCCGCCCCGTCCACTACCGCTGGGCGCGCTCCGCCCTCGGCTTCGCGACGCTGCTCGCGCTGGTCGGCTTCTGGCTGTACCCGCTGGCCCCGCCGCGCCTGATGCCGGACCTCGGCATCATCGACACCGTCCACGGCGTGCAGGACTTCTCCCAGCCCGACTACGGCACGCTCACCGCGCTCACCAACCAGTACGCGGCGATGCCCTCGCTGCACTTCGGCTGGTCGCTGTGGTGCGGCCTGGTGATCGCGATCATCGCTCCCAAGGTGTGGATGAAGGCCCTCGGGCTGCTGCATCCGCTGTTCACGGCCGCCGCGATCGTCGCGACCGGCAACCACTGGATCCTGGACGCGGCCGGCGGCGCGGTCGTCGTCGGCGGCGGCTTCGCCCTGACCTACCTGTTGCAGGGGCCCCGGGCCCGCACGGTCACGGCGGTGGCCGAGGAGGGCGCGGCGAAGGAGGTCAGCAGCGGGCCGCCGGCGCCGGAGAAGGACCGTACTCCGAGCTGATCCGGTACTCGCCGGGCGCGGACACGGTGAGCCGGGTGAACTCCCCGGCGCGGGACAGGCACCCGCCGCCGTCCACCCGCAGCCACGGCGAGTACGCGATCCGCACGGTCATCGTGCCCGGCCGTGCCGCCCGCAGCACCAGCTCCGCGCCGGAGGTCCGCACCACCGACCCCGGCGCGGACACCAGCGGCACCGCGTCCCGCACCCGGAACACCTCCCAGTGCGCGTCCCGCCAGACCGGCACGAGCCAGTCGGGCCGCCGCTCCCGCAGCAGCCGCGCCTCCTCCTCGGCGTACCCGTCGGGCCTGCCGTCGTGCAGCACCACGAACCCGACCGCCCACCGGTCCAGCCACGCCCGGTAGGCGGCGGCGGAGAACGAGCCGTCGTAGAACAGCCGGGCCCGCTCCATGTCGAGCTGCCGGTTCCAGCCCCGCGCGAGGTGCACGTGCGGGGCGAGCGCCACCGCCTCCCGGTGGTTGCGGGCGGGCACCGCCTCCACCCGCGTCCGGTCCGCGCCCAGCGACTCCAGGGCCCGGACCACGCCGTCCGTCTGCGCGGCCCAGGCGGGGACGTCCGTGGACACCTTCAGGTCGTCGACGGTCTTCTTGACGGTCCACCCGGCGGAGAACACCAGCGCCGCGACGAGCAGGGCGCGGCGCACCGGCCGCAGCCGGGGCTGTGCGAGCAGGGCCACCAGCAGGGCGACGGGGGCGGCGTACTCGGCGAACCGCTCGACGTTCGTGCCGATGGGGGAGGGGATCAGATACACCAGCACGGTGCCGGCCGCGTAGACGGCGCCGCTCCACCGCGCCACCCGCCAGGAGGGCGGGGACAGCACCGCGACGGCGATCCCCAGGGCCGCGGGTATCCATATGCGGCCCGCGGGCATCAACTGCTCGCCCTGGAAGGGGAAGAGCGCACTGGTCGCGCCCACCACCAGCGCGGGCGGACCCAGCAGGGCGACGGCGGGGCCCGGGCGCCGCACGAGCGCGTACCCGGCGCCGACCACGGCGAGGAACAGGCCCGCGACCGGGGACGCCATGGTGGCAAGGGCGGCGTAGGAACCGGTGAGGACGAGACGTTTCCGCTCGGTGAGGTACAGACACGCGGCGAGTCCGAAGGCCACCCCGAGGGCGAACGTGGTGCGCCCCGAGGCCACGTCGCCCCACAGCCCGAGCGCGGCGAGCAGCGCCGGCGCGAGCGGCCGGCGCGGCAGCACCCGCTCCACCAGCACCGCCGCGATCCAGGTGGCGGCGAGACCGGAGGCCACGGTGAGCGCCCGCACCCCGACGGCCGCCATCAAGTAGGGGGACATCAGGCTGTAGTTGGCGGTGTGCATGCCGCCGTACCAGAACAGGTTGTACGCCGACGAGCCGTGCCGCTCCGCGAACCCCGCCCATGCGTCCTGGGCGGCGAGGTCACCGCCGCCGGTCGCCAGCACCGCCCACCACAGCGCGTACAGCGGCAGCACGGCCAGGGTGGCCAGGAGCGGGGTGCGGTGACGCCGGCAGAAGGAGCGGAAGGTCCCCGTCCGCCGCGTGGCCGGGGCCGGCCGCCGGAGCAGGGTGAGGTCGGCAGAGGGCACGATCATGAAGACGTCATACTCGGTCCCCGCGTTCACCCTTCAAGGGGGGTCCCGTTCACCGTCGTTGACGGATGGCAGGGCGTGGCTGCGGGCGGCGGGGGAGATCTGAGGCGCCTAGGATCCGGAGCATGGCGGGCCACAAGGTGACCGGTGACTTCTCCCTCGGCTGGCGCGCGCTGCTCGCCGCCGGCGCCGAGGCCGGTGACGAGGACTTCGGCCGGCCGTCCGGCTGCCGGGGCTGGCTGGTGCGGGATCTCGTCTGCCATCTCGTGATCGACGCGCAGGACGTGCTCATCACGCTCGTCACCCCGGCCGACACCGGGCCGACGGCGGACGCGACCACGTACTGGGACCTCGTGGAGCCGCCCACCGGCGACGACCCGCTGGACGCGCTGATCCCGCGGCTGGCCGCCGCGTACGGCGATCCCGCGCTGCTGAGGTTCCACCTGGACGACGTGGGCTCCGCCGCCGGGCGGGCCGCGCGACTGGCCGACCCCGCCGCCCTGGTGAGCACCAAGGACAAGGTGCTGACCGCCGGCGACTACCTCACGGCGTACGTCCTGGAGTGGACGCTGCACCACCTGGACCTCGTCGCCCACCTGCCGTCCGCCCCGAGGCCCCCGGAGCGGACACTGGCGGCCGCCCGGACCGCGCTGGAACGGATCGCGGGCGCCCCGTTCCCCGCGGACCTGTCCGACACCGACGCCCTGCTGGTCGGCACGGGCCGGCGTACGCCCACGGCCGGCGAGAGCGCCACGCTGGGCGGTCTCGCCGCGCGGCTGCCGCTGGTCCTGGGCTGAGACAGGCGAAGGCGGCGGCCCCGGGGATCAGGGGGCCGCCGCCTTCGGTATCAGGGTGACGCTCGCTCGTCAGTACCAGTTGTTGGCCTGCCAGAAGGACCAGGCGTCGCAGGCGCTGCCGTAGCGGTCCTTCATGTAGTCCAGGCCCCACTTGATCTGGGTCTCCGGGTTGGTCTTCCAGTCCGAGCCGGCCGAGGACATCTTCGAGGCCGGGAGCGCCTGGACCAGGCCGTAGGCGCCGCTGGAGGCGTTGGTGGCCTTCGGGTTCCAGCCGCTCTCGTGCGACACGATCTTGGAGAAGCACTGGAACTCGGCCGAGTCGCCGATCATCTTCTTCGCGGTCGCCTGGGCCGACGCGGCGGTGGGGGCAGCCGTGGTCGCGGCCTGGGCGGGCGCGGCGGCGATCAGCGTGCCGCACGTGGCGGCCGTCAGGGCGGCGCCGACAACGGCCTTCTTCGGGGTGGCGACGGAGCGGAGGACGGAAACGGCGGACACAGGCGGCCTTTCGGTCGGATGCAGGGGAGTCGCGGCCCCGCCGAGCGGCGGGGGCATACGTCGGCGCCGCGACCCGTGGGGTTCGTCGGCGCCCGGCGACTGCTCCACAGAAACAAATCCCCGGATCGCCCGCAAAGGTCCCTTTTACTACCGATGGTCGGAGGTGCCCACGCCCCCCTGTCCGCAACGTCCGTTTTGCGGCGCGATGGTCCCAAGTGGGCGCGCGTCCGGTCTACGGCTCTCCTTCGTATGTGACGCCGGTCATGTGGGGTGCTTCACCACCTCGCGCACCCGGCGCGTACGCACCCTCACCGAGGGGCGTCGTCGAATGTGACCGGCGCCTCGAAAGCGGCCCTGCGGGTGGCGCGGCGCAGCGCCCGCAGCACCGTCGCACCGACGGTCAGCGTCAGGACCACCGTGATCACCGCCCGCCCCAGGTCCCAGCCGAGGGAGGTGGCCAGGCAGTACGCGACGAAGCGGGCCAGGTTGGCGGCCACCGGGTCGTCGCCGTCGAAGGCGATGTTCGAGGCGAGCGAACTCATGAAGGTCCAGCCCGCCAGGTTCATCACCGTGCCGTAGGCGAAGGCGGCGAGGAAGCCGTAGACGGCGAGCATCCACACCTCCGGGCGGCCCCGCAGCCGGTCCGGGCCGGGCAGGAAGCCCGCGCCCATGGTGAACCAGCCCATCGCCAGCATCTGGAACGGCAGCCAGGGGCCCACCCCGCCGGTGAGCAGCGCGGACGCGAACATCGTGACCGAGCCCAGGGCGAAGCCGAAGCCCGGGCCGAGGACCCGGCCGCTGAGCACCATCAGGAAGAACATGGGCTCGAGACCGGCGGTGCCCGCGCCGATGGGACGCAGGGCCGCGCCCGCCGCCGCGAGGACGCCGAGCATCGCCACCGCCTTCGCGCCCAGGTTCGACTCCGACAGGGCGGCCGCCACCACGGCGACCAGCAGCACGAGCAGCCCCGCGAAAAGCCACGGCGCGTCCCCCTCGTGCGCGTTCACGGCCGACTCGGGCGGGGCGAGGAAGGGCCAGCCGAAGCCGGCCACGCCCACCGCGCTCACCAGGGCCAGCGCCAGCCAGGTGCGGGGGCCGAGCCGCAGGGCGCGGGCCTGGCGGTCCACGGGCCGTGCGGGGGTCGTCGGCGCGCTCATCGCTCCAGCGCCTCCTTCACCTGGGCGACCGTGAGCCAGGGCTGCGGCGCCAGGATCTTCGCCACCTGCGGGGCGAACGCCGGGGACGCCACGACCACCTCCGCCGACGGGCCGTCCGCGATCACCTCGCCCTCCGCGAGCAGCACCACCCGGTGCGCCAGCTCCGCCGCCAGCTCCACGTCGTGCGTGGCCATGACGATGGCGTGACCCTCGGCGGCCAGCCGGCGCAGGATCGCCGTCAGCCGGGCCTTCGCCGCGTAGTCCAGGCCGCGCGTCGGCTCGTCGAGCAGCAGCAGGGGCGGCCGCGCGGTGAGCACCACCGCGAGGGCGAGCGTGAGCCGCTGCCCCTCGGACAGGTCACGGGGGTGCATGTCGTCGGCCACCGACGGCAGCAGCTCGGCGAGCAGCGCGCGGCAGGTGCCGGGCTCCGCCTCCGCGTCCCGGTCGGCGGCCGCGCACTCCGCCGCCACCGTGTCCGCGTACAGCAGGTCGCGGGGCTCCTGCGGGACCAGGCCGACCTTGCGGACCAGGTCGCGGGGGCGGGTGCGGTGCGGGACCGCGCCGCCGGTGCGGACCGACCCGGACGACGGGGCGACCAGCCCGACCAGCGCGGAGAGCAGCGTCGACTTGCCCGCGCCGTTGCGGCCCATGAGCGCGACCGTCTCACCGGGCGACACCGTGAGGTCCACCCGGGTCAGCGCCTGCACCCGGTCCCGGCGGACCGCCAGGGCCCGCGCCTCGGCCACCGGCTCGGGAGCGCCGGTGTTCTCCTTCTTCGCCCGTCCGAAGAGACGCTTGACCGGGGCAGCCGGCCGTGGGGCGCCGGTGTCCGGCCCGGGCTGCTTCCCCTCCAGGCGCTCCCGCAGCGGGGCCGCCCCGCGTCGGGCGTCGCGGACCGACAGGGGGAGCGGGGACCAGCCGGCCAGGCGGCCCAGCTCCACCACCGGCGGGCACACCGGGGACACCGCCATGACCTCCGCGGGGGCGCCCATCCAGGGCCGCTCGCCGGGGCCCGGCAGCAGCACGACCTGGTCGGCGTACTGCACCACCCGCTCCAGGCGGTGCTCGGCCATCAGGATCGTGGTGCCCAGGTCGTGCACCAGGCGCTGCAGGACCGCGAGGACCTCCTCGGCGGCCGCCGGGTCCAGGGCGGACGTCGGCTCGTCCAGGACCAGCACCTTCGGGTGCGGGGTGAGGACCGAGCCGATGGCCACCCGCTGCTGCTGGCCGCCGGACAGCGTGGAGATGTGCCGGTCCCGCAGGTCCGCCAGGCCCAGCAGGTCGAGGGTCTCCTCGACGCGGCGGCGCATCACGTCCGGCGGAAGGCCCAGCGACTCCATGCCGTAGGCGAGTTCGTCCTCCACCGTGTCCGTCACGAAGTGGGACAGCGGGTCCTGGCCCACCGTGCCCACCACGTCGGCGAGTTCGCGCGGCTTGTGGGTGCGGGTGTCGCGGCCGGCGACCGTCACCCGGCCGTGCAGGGTGCCGCCGGTGAAGTGCGGCACCAGTCCGCTGACCGCGCCCAGCACCGTCGACTTGCCGACGCCGGACGGGCCCACCACCAGCACCAGTTCGCCCTCGGGGACCTTCAGGCCGACGTCCCGCACGGCGGGCCGCGCCGCGCCGTCGTAGGTCACCGACACGTTCTCGAAGCGGATCACGTCGTCGGCTCCTTGCGGGGGTCGCGGGCCGCCTCGGGGGCGGGGGTGACGAAGGCGGGCAGCAGACCGAGCAGTACGGCCGCCGCCGGCCACAGCGGCAGGGCGGGCGGCTCCAGCGGGACCACGCCGGGGTCGAGACTCCCGGGGTCGAGCGAGCCGGCCAGGATCAGGAGGGCGGCGACGGCCGCGCCGGACGCGGAGACCAGCCAGGCGCAGGCGTCCCACGGGTCCGGGCGGTAGCGGGTGCGCACGCTGCGCCGCCCGCCGAGCCACAGGCCCGCCAGCGCCGACGCCAGACCGGCCAGCAGCACCGGCAGCCCGTAACTGCCGCCCGCGGCGGTGAGCAGCCCGTAGGTGCCCGCGCACACGCCCAGCAGACCGCCGAGCGTGAGGGCGGCCGTGGTGCGCCGCACGGCGGCCGGCACCTCGGCCGTACGCCCGTAGCCGCGCGCGTCCATCGCGGCGGCCAGGGACACCGAGCGCTCCAGCGCGCCCTCCAGGACCGGAAGCCCCACCTGCACCAGACCGCGCACGCCCTTGTCGGGGCGGCCCCGCAGCCGGCGCGCGGCACGCAGCCGCCGTACGTCGGCGATCAGGTTCGGCGCGAAGGTCAGCGCCACCACCACGGCCACCCCCAGCTCGTACAGGGCGCCGGGCAGCGACTTCAGCAGGCGGGACGGGCTGGCGAGGGCGTTCGCGGCGCCCACGCAGATCAGCAGCGCGGCCAGCCGCAGCGCGTCGTACAGGGCGAAGGTCAGGCCCTCCGCGGTGACCCGGCCGCCCAGGCGGATGCCCTGCGCCCAGCCGGGCAGCGGCACCTCGGGCAGCGTGAACAAGGTGTGCGTGCCGGGGATCGGCGAACCGAGGACGATCGCGAAGGCCAGCCGCAGCACCAGCACGGCGGCGGCGAGCTTCACGAAGGCGCCGTAGGAGCGGGCCCACGGCGTGTGCGGGCGGCGGACGGCCACGACGTACCCGGAGACGGTGATCAGCAGGGCGAGCAGCAGCGGGTTGGTGGTGCGGGTGGCCGCGGTGCCCAGCGCGAGGGCCCACAGCCACCACGCGCCGGGGTGCAGGGCGCGGCGCGGGCGCGGCACGGGGACGCCGGCGGGCGGCGTCCCCCGCTCCGGGCGCGGCCGGGCGAGGCCCGGACGCCCGGAGCCGTCCGCCTCACGCACGGCGACGGACCTGCCAGACGGCGGCGGCGCCCAGCACGACCACCACCGCGGCGCCCGCGATCAGCCCCACGGACGGCCCGGAACCGCCGTCGTCCTGCGCGGAGGCCTCCTCCTCGGTGTCGGCGGCCCCGGTGGCGGCGGACTCCTTCCCGCCCGCGGCGACCTGCTCGCCGCAGCCCTTCGCCGGGTAGCCGGCGATCGCGCACAGCAGGGCGTTGCTGTCGTAGCGCAGCGGCTCGGCGACCGAGGCCAGCGCCTCCGCCGTCGTGGCGTCCTGAGCCACCTGCGCGCAGAGCGTGCGGCCGGCCGGCGGCTGCGCCCCGGACGGGGCGTCGGCGGGCGTGCCGAAGTCGATCACCAGTGCCACCCGCTTCGTGCCGTCCTCGGCGGGCGTCTTCGCGCAGATGGTGTCGAAGCCGGCGGCGCCGCGCGGCTTGGCCGCGTCGCCCGAGTCCTCGCTGACCGAGAAGCGGAAGCCCACGACGTCGCCGTCCGCGGGCCGCGACATCGAGGGGCCCACGGTGGCGTACGTCCACGCCGAGCCGTCCCGCTCCCAGAAGGACCAGTAGCGGTACCCGGCGGCCTGGGCCTGGCCGGCGCCCGCCAGCAGCGGCAGCAGCGCGGCCAGGAACAGCAGGGTGAGGCGGCGGGTCACGGCTGCTGCCTCTTCGTGCGGTTGCTGATCAGGAAGCCGATGCCGATGCCCGCGACCAGGCAGACACCGACGAACCACCACACGCCGAACGGGGAGTCCGAGTCCTTCTCGTCCTCGGCCTTCTCCGTCGCCTCCGTGGTCTTCCCGGGGGCGGCCGGGCCGGCGGCCTGGAGCTGCTTCACCAGGTCCGTGCCGCCGAAGTCGCGCGGGTCCGCGCCGGTCGCGTGGGAGGCGAGGATCAGCTGCGCGTAGGCGCCGGGCCCGCTCTGCGCGGCCCAGTCGCCGGCGTTCTTCTCCAGCCAGGCGTACGACTTCTCCGCCTGCGCCGTGTCGCCCTGCGCGGCGAGCGCGACCACCGCGTCGGCGGTGTTGCCGAAGTCGGGCTGGTCCTCGGCGCCGGGCGTCGAGGCGAGCAGGTACCCCTTGGCGGCGAGGGCGCCGGCCAGGTGGGCGGCGCCGTTCGCCGCGGCCTGCTCCGGGGTGGTCGCCTTGACGCAGGAGCCGGGGCCGTCGCCCTTGCCGGGCTCGACCAGCAGGCCCTTGCCGAGCGCGCCGAGCACGCCCGCCGCCGTCGCGTCCGTGTTGGCGGTCAGCGAGCCGTCCTTCTCCGGCTGGTACGCGAACGCGCCCGCGCCCTCGCCGGTGCAGGGCAGCTCCAGGCCGAGCAGCGCGTCGTAGGGGGACTTGCCGCTCTTCCTCACCTCGCCCGGCTTCTCGCCGACGGCCGCGAGCGCGCCGACGACGACGGACGTGGAGTTGGTGTCGCTGGGGCCGCCCGCGGTGTACCCCCAGCCGCCGTCCTCGTTCTGCACGGACTTCAGCCAGCCGACGGCCTTCTCCGTGACGGCGTCGTGGCCGCCGAGCGCGGCGAGCGCCTGCACGGCGGCGGCGGTCTGGTTGGTGTCGACCATGGTCTTCGCGTCGCACGCGGCGGACGGGTCGGCACGGAACGGAGCGAAGGAGCCGTCGGCGCACTGCTGGCCGGTGAGCCAGCCGACGGCGGCCTTCGGCGGCTCGGCGCCGGCGGCGTGCTGGGCGAGCAGGGCGAGCGACTGGCGCCACACCCCGTCGTACTGCGGGTCGGTGTCCCCGTACAGCGCGGACGGCAGTGCCTGCGGGGTCGGCGACGGGGACGAGTCGGCTGCGGCCGGTGCGGCGGCGCCGAGGACGGCGACGGCGGCCAGCACCGCTGCGCTGCGGCGGACGTTCATGACGGGCGGGTGCCTCTCCCTGAAGAGGGCCGGGCAGCGCGGGACACCCCGGCGGCTCGGCTCCGTATACCTCGACGGTGCCCGTGCGCCGGCGGATGCCGGGCACGTGAGCCGGTCACGATCCGTGCGGGGCATTCCGGCTCACCGTCCCCAGGACGGCTCACGGTTGCGGGTCAGCGCCGGATTCGCACCGGCTTCCCCCCGTACGGCTGTGATACGACGCGGCCACTCTACCCGCCCCTAGAACGGGCGTCCGGGGCGGCCGTGCGCGCGAGGAGAGGCACACAGGAGTGAGGTGACGGGGGTCACGGCGCCCGTGAACCGGCCCGCACCCGTGGGCGGGTGCGGGCCGAGCCCTCGGTGTCCGGCTCGGCGATCTCGACGTCAGCGCCGGCCGGAGCGCGGCGGGGCCGTCAGGTCGATCAGCCGGCACACCGTCTCGATGTCCACGCCCACCTGCTCGATGGAGGCCCGCCCCGACAGCCAGGTGATCAGCGTCGAGTGCCAGGTGTGCCCGATCACCCGCACGGCCGAGAGCTGCTCGGGCGTCGGGTCGGTCAGGTCCGTCGCGTCCAGCACGATCGCCGTCGTACGCCGGAAGACCTGTTCCACCTCCGCGCTCACGCTGCGGTCCGCGAACGTCAGCGCCCGCACCATCGCGTCCGCCAGCAGCGGGTCGCGCTGCATCGCCCGGAAGGCCCGCATCAGCGTCCCGGCGGCCCGCTCCGCCGCCGTCTCGCCGGCCGGGGGCTTCTTCCGCAGCGTCGCGTGCAGATGCTCCAGCTGGTCCTGCATCGTCGCCACCAGCAGATGGATCTTCGACGGGAAGTACCGGTACAGCGTGCCCAGCGCCACCTGCGAGGACTCCGCGACCTCACGCATCTGCACCGCGTCGAAACCGCCCCGCGAGGCCAGCCGCGCGCACGCCTCGAGGATGCGCCGGCGCCGCGCCTCCTGCCGCTCCGTGAGCGGGGAGGCCGGCTCGGCGCGCCCGGCGTCCGGCGCCGCCTTGGTCCTGTGGGCATCCGCGGGCATGGGTCCCGTCCGTGACAGTCGGTGAGGGGTGGTGATCGGACAGCATGGCACGGCGTCCGCCGTGGCGTGAATCACCTGATCCACCGCTGCCGACGTTCTTACCTGCCGGTAGATTCGGTTCCTCCGAACGATCAACATTGAAACTTGTTCTAGATCGGCGTCCCGTCGTACTGTCGCGGGACAGTGCAGGCAGAAGGGGGTCCCAGAGTGACCGCTGAGGCCAGTCAGGCCGGGACCTCGGCAGGCCCCGCATCCGACGGCTCGCGACCGCTCCGCATCGCGCTCCTCACCTACAAGGGAAACCCGTTCTGCGGCGGCCAGGGCGTGTACGTGCGCCATCTCTCCCGCGAACTGGCCCGGCTGGGGCACCGCGTCGAGGTCATCGGCGCCCAGCCCTACCCGGTGCTCGACGAGGGGTACGACGGGCTGAGCCTCACCGAGCTGCCCAGCCTCGACCTCTACCGGCAGCCTGACCCCTTCCGCACCCCGAAGCGCGACGAGTACCGCGACTGGGTCGACGCCCTCGAGGTCTCCACCATGTGGACCGGCGGCTTCCCCGAGCCGCTGACCTTCTCGCTGCGCGCCCGCCGCCATCTGCGCGCCCGCCGCGGCGACTTCGACGTCGTCCACGACAACCAGACCCTCGGCTACGGCCTGCTCGGCGACCTCGGCGCGCCCCTGGTGACCACCGTCCACCACCCCATCACCGTCGACCGCCGCCTCGAACTGGACGCCGCCGAGGACTGGAAGCGCCGTATGTCGGTGCGCCGCTGGTACGCGTTCACCCGCATGCAGAAGCGCGTCGCGCGCCGCCTGCCGTCCGTGCTCACCGTCTCCGGCAGCTCCCGCGCCGAGATCGTCGAGGACCTCGGAGTCCGTCAGGACCGCATCCACGTCGTCCACATCGGCGCCGACACCGACCTGTTCTCCCCGGACCCGTCCGTCGCGGTCGTCCCGGGCCGGATCGTCACCACCTCCAGCGCCGACGTGCCGCTGAAGGGCCTCGTCTTCCTCGTCGAGGCGCTCGCCAAGGTGCGCGCCGAACAGCCCGACGCCCACCTCGTCGTGGTCGGCAAGCGGCCCGCCGAGGGCCCGGTCGCCCAGGCGATCGAGCGCTACGGCCTCGAAGGCGCCGTCGAGTTCGTCAAGGGCATCTCCGACGCCGAGCTCGTCGACCTGGTGCGCTCCGCGCAGGTCGCCTGCGTGCCATCGCTCTACGAGGGCTTCTCCCTCCCGGCCGCCGAGGCCATGGCCACCGGCACCCCGCTGGTCGCCACCACCGGCGGCGCCATCCCCGAGGTCGCCGGCCGCGACGGGGAGACCTGCCTGGCCGTGCCGCCCGGCGACGCCGGCGCCCTGGCCGCCGCGCTCACCCGGCTCCTCGGCGACGACGAGCTGCGCGCCCGCCTCGGCGCCGCCGGACGCGACCGTGTTCTGGCCAACTTCACCTGGGCGCGCGCCGCCGAGGGCACCGTCGCCCGCTACCGCGAGGCCATCGAGACCGCCCGCGCCGGCCGGGGCAGGACCCCGCGCGCGACGGCCCCGGCCCCCCGGGACCCGGTGCCCGCGGACCTCGACCTCGTCCCCGACGCTCTCGCGGACACGGGCGGCGTACCCGTGACCGCGGCCGACACCTCCGACCGTGAAAGCAGGGCCACGTGCTGACCGTCGACTTCTCCCGGTTCCCGCTCGCCCCGGGCGACCGCGTCCTGGACCTCGGCTGCGGCGCCGGACGGCACGCCTTCGAGTGCTACCGGCGCGGCGCCCAGGTCGTCGCGCTGGACCAGAACGGCGAGGAGATCCGCGAGGTCGCCAAGTGGTTCGCCGCGATGAAGGAGGCCGGTGAGGCGCCCGCCGGCGCCACCGCCACCGCGATGGAGGGCGACGCCCTCGCCCTGCCCTTCCCCGACGAGTCCTTCGACGTCGTCATCATCTCCGAGGTGATGGAGCACATCCCCGACGACAAGGGCGTGCTCGCCGAGATGGTGCGCGTCCTCAAGCCGGGCGGCCGCATCGCCGTCACCGTCCCGCGCTACGGCCCGGAGAAGGTCTGCTGGACCCTGTCCGACGCCTACCACGAGGTGGAGGGCGGCCACATCCGCATCTACAAGGCGGACGAGCTGCTCGGCAAGATGCGCGAGGCGGGCCTGCGCCCCTACGGCACCCACCACGCCCACGCGCTGCACTCGCCGTACTGGTGGCTGAAGTGCGCCTTCGGCGTCGACAACGACAAGGCGCTGCCGGTCCGCGCGTACCACAAGCTGCTGGTCTGGGACATCATGAAGAAGCCGCTGGCCACCCGGGTCGCCGAGCGGGCCCTGAACCCGGTGATCGGCAAGAGCTTCGTGGCCTACGCGACCAAGCCCCACCTGCCGCGCGCCGAGGCGGACGCCACGTGACGACCTCCCGGTCGGCCGGCGACCCCCGCACCCCCAGCTCCGAACACCTCGTCCTCACCGGCGTGCTGACGCCCGAGGAGGCGGCGCACACCGTCGCCGGCATCCTCGCCGTGCAGCGGGAGGACGGCGCCATCCCGTGGTTCCGCGGTCACCACCTCGACCCCTGGGACCACGTCGAGGCGGCGATGGCGCTGGACACCGCGGGCGAGCACGAGGCGGCCGAACGGGCCTACCTGTGGCTGGCCCGGCACCAGTTGGAGGACGGCTCCTGGTACGCGGCCTACGCCGACGGGGACCCGGACGACGTCACCGACCGGGGCCGGGAGACCAACTTCGTCGCCTACATCGCCGTCGGCGTGTGGCACCACTACCTGTCCACGGGCGACGACACCTTCCTGGACCGCATGTGGCCCGCCGTGTGCGCGGCCGTGGAGTTCGTGCTGGAGCTCCAGCAGCCCGGCGGGCAGATCGGCTGGCGGCGCGACGACGACGGCACGCCCACCGCGGACGCGCTGCTCACCGGCTCCTCCTCCGTCCACCACGCCCTGCGCTGCGCCCTCGCGATCGCCGAGCAGCGCGAGGAGCCCCAGCCCGACTGGGAGCTGGCCGTGGGCGCGCTGCGGCACGCCATCCGGCGCCACCCGGAGCGGTTCCTGGACAAGGACCGTTACTCGATGGACTGGTACTACCCGGTGCTCGGCGGCGCGCTGACCGGCGCGGAGGCACGGGAGCGCATCGACGGGGGCTGGGAGCGGTTCGTCGTGCCCGGCCTCGGGGTGCGGTGCGTGGTGCCCAACCCGTGGGTGACGGGCGGCGAGTCGGCCGAACTCGCCCTGGCCCTCTGGGCGACGGGCGAGTCCGACCGCGCGCTGGAGATCCTCCAGTCGATCCAGCACCTGCGCGACCCGGAGAGCGGCCTGTACTGGACGGGCTACGTCTTCGACGACGACGCCATATGGCCGCGCGAGCTGACCACCTGGACGGCGGGGTCGCTGCTGCTGGCCGTCGCCGCCCTCGGCGGACACGAGCCGACCTGCGCGGTCTTCGGCGGCGAGCAGCTCCCGAAGGGCATGGCCCCGGCCTGCTGCCCGGACGCCTGACGGCGGGACCCGCCGGACCCCCGGGTCACGCGGCTGGGGGTGTGGGGGAGTGCGTCCGGGGGGCCGGGCGGGGTCAGTGGCGGCGTAGGCGGCCGGCGATGGCGCGGCCGATGAAGAGGTGGACGACGGCGGCGAGTCCGTAGCCGAAGACGACCCGCGCCCACTCCTCGTCGAAGGTGCTGTGTCTTCCGGGGGGTGCCCCCGGACCCCCGGGTCACGCGGCGGGGGGTGTGGGGGAGTGCGTCCGGGGGGCCGGGCGGGGTCAGTGGCGGCGCAGGCGGCCGGCGATGGCGTGGCCGATGAAGAGGTAGACGACGGCGGCGAGCCCGTAGCCGAAGACGACCCGCGCCCACTCCTCGTCGAAGGTGAACAGGTCACGCGACCAGGCAGCCAGCCAGTTGGCCGCGTCATGGACGAACTGGACCAGGTCGTTGGCCCGGTTGGCGTCCAGCAGATACATCAGAATCCACAGTCCGAGGATGACGGCCATGACGTCCGCGATCACCGCGATGACCGTCCCCGCGGAGGTGGAACCAGAGCGATATCGAGGGGACATGCTCTCCGTCTGGCCCCGAACGACCGCTTGAAACCAGCCCCGTTCACGTCCCCGCACGCGAACGGCCCCCCGCCCGCAGGGCGAGGGGCCGTCGACGACGGGGCCGGGGCTCAGCCGCGCTGGATGCCCGAGGTGTCCTGGAGGACGCCGCGGCGGCCGTCCTGCGTCTGCGCGACCAGCGCCTGACCGCGCTGCTCCACCGCCAGGTACCAGGTGCCCGGGGCGAGTTCGGCGATCGGCGTGGGCGAGCCGTCCTCGGGGAACAGCGGACGCGGCACCGGCACGGCGAACCAGAACGGCGAGAAGTCGGGGGCGGGCGCCGCCGCGGGCTGGCCCTGCTGCGGCTGACCGCCGTACGGCTGGCCGGGCTGACCCGGCTGGCCGCCGAAGGACGCCTGCTGGGCGCCCGGGTAGCCGTAACCGCCGGGCGGCTGCGCGCCGTACGGCTGCTGCGGGGCGGCGGGGCGGGCGGCCGGGACCAGCGCGCCCTTGAGCGCCGGCACCAGCGGCGTGGCCACGGCGGCGGCCGCCATGACCAGCGTGGCGACGAGCGCGAGGATCAGACCGATGCCCGCGTCGGGACCGTCACCGCCGCCCCCGAAGTTGTCGACGCCGCCGGCCGGGTCGAAGACGTTGCCCAGCGCGCTCCAGGCGGCGAACACCGCGAAGGCGACGCCGAACGGCGCCAGATCCAGACCCGCGACCTTCGGCGCCTGCGGCAGACCCCGGGCGACGACGATCAGGGCCGCGGCGATGAGGCCTGCCAGCACCACGCTCAGCAGCACCGGACCGCTCGCCCACAGGCTGGGGATGTCCACGCTGTCCGAGGCGCCTTCGATCGAGTACAGATCGAGGAACGACGCGATGAACAGCAGTACGGCTGCTCCGATCACCACGCCGTCGCCTCGAGTGAGGGAGCGGATATTCACTTCAGGTCCTTCGTAGGTCGTCTCGTCGTCGGAAGAGGCGTCGCTGTCACCAGGTCGCCCCGTAGGGTCCGGTGCGAAGCGCGGGGGTGGCCCCTGATCGTACGGACGACACTATCGTCCGCCGGACGGGGCTGTCCGCCCGGATCAGCGCGCTGATCCCTACCCGCGCAGGAAACTCACGATTCCCTCGGAAATCCCTTGCGCCGCTTTCTGCCGCCAGGCGCCGCTGGTCAGCAGCGCCGCGTCCTTGCTATCGCGCATGTTCCCGCACTCGATGAACACCTTCGGAACCGTTGACAGATTGAGACCGCCCAGGTCCTTCCGCGTGACGAGTCCGGTGCCGCCGCCGATGTAGTTGGACGGCGCGGTGCCGGTGACGCGGACGAAGTTGCCCGCGATGCGCTCCCCGAGCTCGCGCGAAGGCCCCACGACGGCGCGGGTGTCCGCCTCGCCCTCGTTCACGGAGCCCGGCAGGATCACGTGGAAGCCGCGGTTCCCGGCGCCGGAGCCGTCGGCGTGGATCGAGACGACCGCGTCGGCCTTCGCCGCGTTGCCGATCCGGGCGCGCTCGTCCACGCACGGCCCGTACGGCCGGTCGCGGTCCTGCGTCAGCTTCACCGTCGCGCCCTGCTTCTCCAGGAGGGCGCGCATCCGGTGGGCGACGTCCAGGGTGAACTCCGCCTCCGCGTAACCGTCGTTGGTGGAGGTGCCGGTGGTGTCGCACTCTTTGCGGTGCGTGCCGACGTCCACCTGACGGTTGATCTCCGCCGTGTGCTTCACGTTCGTCGGGTTGTGCCCCGGGTCGATCACGACGACCTTGCCCTTGAGCGGTCCGGCCGCGGCGGGCGCGGACGCGGAGGGCGTCCGTGCGGCGGGGGACTCCTCGTCCCCGGCGGACGGGGACGGACCGCCGGCGGTGGGGGAGGAGGCGGCGGGTGACGGCGTGCGGGGCGCGGCCGACGGGGAGCTCCCGGCCTCCGCGCCCTTGTCGTCCGTGCCGCCCGTGGCCGCGTACACACCCCAGCCGAGCAGCCCGCCGCAGACGAGCGCGGCGAGGGCCACGGTCAGCAGGCCACGGCGGGAACGCCGCTCCGGGGGCGGATCGAAGTCGGGACCTGTGTACGACACGCAGCCACCCTAACGGTGCGCGGCGGCCGCACCCGTACGGCGCAGGACGCGCAGCGAACCCGTGGCGGAGACCTCGGTGAACTCCCCGGACGCCAGCGCCCGCTGGTGCACGCGGTACGGGGCCTGCCCGGTGAACTCGTCCACCGGGTCGGGGAAGACGTCGTGGATGACGAGCAGCCCGCCCTCGGCGACGTGCGGGGCCCAGCCCTCGTAGTCGGCGCTCGCGTGCTCGTCGGTGTGACCGCCGTCGACGAACACCAGGCCGAGCGGGCGCCCCCACAGGGCGGCGATCTGGGGGGAGCGCCCCACCAGCGCCACCACGTGCTCCTCCAGACCGGCTCGGCGCAGGGTCCGCCGGAAGGTCGGCAGGGTGTCCATCACGCCCAGCTCCGGGTCGACCGTCTCCGGGTCGTGGTACTCCCAGCCCGGCTGCTGCTCCTCGCTGCCCCGGTGGTGGTCCACGGTGAGCGCGGTCACCCCGGCCGCGCGGGCCGCGTCCGCGAGCAGGATCGTGGAGCGGCCGCAGTACGTGCCGATCTCCAGCAGCGGAAACCCCAGCCGCCCGGCCTCGACCGCGGCGGCGTACAGGGCCAGCCCCTCGTCCAGCGGCATGAACCCCTTCGCCGCCTCGAACGCGGCGAGCACGGCCGCCTCCGGCGCCTTCACCACGAGCTCCGCCTTTCCGCAGGTCACAGAAGTCTCCACGGGGCCATGCTGCCGTAGTCCCGGCGGGGGTGGTGAAGGGGGGTGCCGGGACCGCAGGGGGCGTGTCGCGCGGCTCGGCGCCGCGGAGTGCCGCCTGCGCCCACCCGTGCCGACCCGAGCGGCACGAGTGCCCGCAGACCGCTGGGCGGGGTTCACCGGCCCGGGCGTACCAGCCGGTTGTAGGTGGCCGGGTGCCCGGCCGGAGGTGACCGGGTGCCGCCCGTGGTGCGTCACGGGCGGCACCCGGCCGTCATGCCGTGACCGTCTCCGGCGGCAGCGACAGGTCCACGGCGACGCAGTCGCCGGTGCCCGTGTGGGTCGCCGGGGAGGCCAGGGGGCCGTGGCCGGGGGCGCGGGCGGCGAGGACGTACGGGCCCTGGGCCGGGACCGCGAGGGCGTAGGTGCCGTCGGCCGCGGTGACCGTGGCGCCCGCGCGGCGGCCGTGCCGGTCGATGAGGGTGACCCGGGCACGGGCCACCGGCGCGCCGGACGCGTCCAGGACCCGGCCGCGGAAGCCGCGCAGCGTCTCCCGCGCCCGCTCCAGGTTCGCCTCCTCCTCGCTGCTCGCCCGCAGCTGGGGGTGCGCCGACGGACGCCGGCCGGGCAGGAACAGCGCCAGCACCAGGCCCACGGCCACCGCCGCCGTCGCGATCCCGAACGACACCCGGAACCCGTGCAGCGTCGGCACCGCGACCCCGCCCACCACGTCCGAGGTGTTCGCCAGCACCATGCCGATCACGGCGCTGGACACCGACGTGCCGATGGAGCGCATCAGCGTGTTGAGGCCGTTCGCCGCGCCCGTCTCGGAGGCCGGGACCGCGCCGACGATCAGCGCGGGCAGCGAGGAGTACGCGAGCCCGATGCCCGCGCCGAGGACCACCGAGGTGACCACGGTCTGCCAGGCGGCGCTCATCAGCCCGAGCCCGCCGCCGTACCCGGCCGCGATCACCAGCAGGCCGATGATCAGGGTGACCTTGGGGCCGTACCGGGCGGACAGACGGGCGTAGACCGGCGCCGTGAACATCATCGTCAGGCCCAGCGGGGCCACGCACAGGCCCGCGACCACCATCGACTGCCCGAGCCCGTCCGACGCGGTGGGCAGCTGGAGCAGCTGGGGGAGGACCAGGGAGACGACGAAGAAGGAGACGCCGACCATGATCGAGGCGAGGTTGGTGAGCAGCACTTCACGGCGGGCCGTGGTGCGCAGGTCCACCAGCGGCGCGGCGACCCGCAGCTCCATCAGCCCCCACAGCAGCAGCACCACGGCCGCCGCGCCGAACAGGCCCAGCGTGGTGCCGGAGGTCCAGCCCCATGCGCTGCCCTTGGAGACGGGCAGCAGGAACAGCAGCAGTCCGGCGGTGAGCCCCAGCGCGCCGGGCAGGTCGAACGAGCCCTTGGCGCGCAGCGGCGACTCGGGCACGACGGCCAGGGTGAGGGCGATCGCCAGGACGCCGAGGCCGGCCGCGCCGAGGTAGAGGGCGTGCCAGTCGGTGTGCTGGGCGACCAGCGCGGCGGCGGGCAGCGCCAGACCGCCGCCGACGCCGATGGAGGAACTCATCAGCGCCATCGCGGAGCCGAGGCGTTCGCGCGGCAGCATGTCCCGCATCAGGCCGATGCCCAGCGGTATCGCGCCCATCGCGAAGCCCTGGAGGGTGCGGCCGGCGATCATCACCAGCAGATCGCTGGTGAACGCGCTGACCAGCGCGCCCACCACCATCACCGCGAGGCTGACGACCAGCATCCGCCGCTTGCCGAAGAGGTCGCCGAGCCGCCCCATGATGGGGGTGGCCACGGCGCCCGACAACAGGGTCGAGGTCAGGACCCAGGTGGCGTCGGCGGGTGCGGTGTCGAGCAGCTGCGGCAGATCCTTGATCACCGGGACCAGCAGGGTCTGCATCACCGCGACGACGATGCCCGCGAAGGCCAGGACGGGGACCACCGCCGCGCCCGCTCTGCCGGAGGGACGGGCGGGCGTCGTCTGTGTCATGAAGGTGCCTCCAGGCGGCCGAACGGCAAGGTACGTGGACCATGAACCCCGTGCGCCGAGGCAACTATTCCGTTGCTTCGGCCCTCTAACGATTTCTTGACCTTTCCTTGGGCCTCCGCGGACCGGGCGCCCTGCTGCGCAGGTGCTCCTTCTCGGTCCGGGGGAGGAGACGAGGTCGGACGAAATGCCGATGCGGCCCGCGCGCGGCGGTTGAGAGCATGTCCCTCATGCTCGAAGCCCCCGACACCACCCGCGTCCCCGCCCGCACCGCACCACCCGTCTGGCTGGTGGTGGCGCTCGCCTGCGCCGGCCAGTTCCTCGTCGTCCTCGACATCTCCGTGGTGAACGTGGCGCTGCCGTCCGTGCGCGGCGGCCTCGGCCTGGACGAGCAGGGCCTGCAGTGGGTGGTCAACGCGTACTCCATCGCGTTCGCGGGCTTCATGCTGCTCGGCGGCCGCGCCGGCGACCTCTACGGCCGCAAGCGCATGTTCCTCGTCGGGCTGGGCCTGTTCACCCTGGCCTCGCTGGCCGGCGGGCTCGCCCAGGAGGGCTGGCAGCTGCTCGTGGCGCGGGCCGTGCAGGGACTCGGCGCGGCCGTCCTCGCGCCCTCCACGCTCACCCTCGTCACCTCGGCGGTGCCGGAGGGCGCGGCCCGCGCCCGGGCCATCGCCACCTGGACCGCCGTCGGCGCGGGCGGCGGCGCGGCGGGCGGCTTCGTCGGCGGGGTGCTCGTCGAGACGCTGTCCTGGCGCTGGGTGCTGCTGATCAACGTGCCGGTCGGCGCGGTCGTGCTGGCCGCCGCCGCCCGCTGGATCACCGAGAGCCGCGCCGGGGACGGCCGCCGCCTCGACCTGCCCGGCGCCGTCCTCGTCACGGCGGGCCTCGCCACCCTGGCGTACGGGGTCTCCCAGACCGAGCAGGCCGGCTGGACGGCGGTGTCCACGGTGGTGCCGCTGTGCGCCGGGCTCGCCCTCGTCGCGCTGTTCCTGCTCGCCGAGGCCCGCGCCAGGTCCCCGCTGATGCCGCTCGGACTGCTGAAGCTGCGGTCGGTGGCCTCCGCGAACGTCGCCATGTTCCTCAGCGGCTCCGCGATGTTCTGCATGTGGTTCTTCATGACCCTGTACGCGCAGAACGTCCTCGGCTACACCCCGCTGGAGGCCGGACTCGCCCTGGTGCCCAGCTCGATCGCCGTGATCGTCGGCTCCAAGGTCGCCCCGCGCCTCATGCGGGCGACGGGGCCGCGCGCGGTGGCCGTGCTCGGCACGCTCGTCGCGACGGCCGGCTTCGCCTGGCAGTCCACGATGACGGCGGACGGCGCGTACCTCACCGCGATCATGATCCCGGGCGTCCTGATGATGCTCGGCGCGGGCCTCGCCGGCACCCCGCTGGCGTCCCTCGCCACGTCGGGAGCGGCCCCCGAGGAGGCCGGTCTCGTCTCCGGCCTCGTCAACACCTCCCGCACGATGGGCGGCTCCCTCGGCCTGGCGGTCATGGCCACGATCGCGGCGGCCCGCACGAACGGGGTCGACACCCCGGAGGCCCTGACCGAGGGCTACGCCCTCGTCTTCACCACCGGCACGGCCGTGCTGGCCCTGGGCGCCCTCCTCATGTGGGCATGGCTGCCGAGGACGCCTGCGAGGCAGGCGGGCTGAACCGGCGGGCTGGGGTGGCGCGGTCCGCTGACGCGTGGCTGTCGGGCGGTGCCCGCCCGTGGCGTCTCGCCGCAGCGGACCGACGCCGGGGTCCCGCAGGCGTCCCGCTCGCGTGGGTGCCGCGCGGTCGGGGACGGCGGGGTCCGTCGGCCGCCGACGCGTGGGTGTCGGGCCATGCCCGGCCTCTGGTTCTCGCCGCAGCGGACCGACGCCGGGGTCCCGCAGGCGTCCCGCTCGCGTGGGTGCCGCGCGGTCCGGGACGGCGGGGTCCGTCGGCCGCCGACGCGTAGGTGTCGGGCCGTGCCCGGTTGTGGCGTCCCGCCGCAGGAGACCTGCAACGGTGTTCCGCTCGTGTGGGTGCCGCCGCTCCTTGGGCGGACGACGGCGCCGGGGCGTCGTGCCGGGGCTCGCCGGGCTCTTGCCGGTCTTGGTCAGGCGCGCTCCCGCCCAGCCTGCCGGGGTCGCCCCTGCTCAGGTCACCTGGCCGTACCCCGCCTGCCGACGCCCTTCGGGACCGTCGTGGACCAGGCCGATCGTGGCGGGTCACCGAGACCGTCGGCGGGTGCTCCTCAGCGTTGCCGCCGGCCGTGAGTCGGCGCGGCGCCGCACCGGTTCGGTTTTCCGGACCCGGACCTGCCACCCACGGGCCGTCGGATCGGTCCCGGTGCGGCGGGGCAGGAGGCGGGTCCCCGAGACCGCCTGCCCGGCGCCCCGGCTCGGTGCGGCGCCGCCGCGCGGGCGTCGTGCGGCCGGAGGTGGGCGTCGGGCGTCAGCCGGGTCCGTGTCGTGCCCGTCCCGGGGTGTGACACGCGGCCCGGGTCACAGCCACCCCCGTCGGCGGGCCTTGCGCAACGCCTCCCGCGGCCGGCCCGCGCGGGCGTCGGGCTATACAAGGGGTCGGACCACCCCCGGCGATCAGGAGCGACATGCCCGTCGACACCGCCCGCGCGCTCGCCGCCGCGCCCCGCACCACCGAGATCTCCTGGACCCCCGAGGACATCCAGCTCTACCACCTCGGCATCGGCGCCGGCGTCCCCGCCACCGACCCCCGCGAACTGCGGTACACCCTGGAGTCCCGTCTCCACGTCCTGCCGAGCTTCGCCACCGTCGCGGGCGGCGGAGCGCCCGGGGTGATCGCGGCCCTGTCCATGCCCGGCGTCGACGTGGACCTCGCGCGCGTGCTGCACGGCGGCCAGTCGCTCCGCGTGCACCGTCCCCTGCCCGTGCGGGCCACCGCCACCCGCACCGACCGCATCACCGCCGTGCACGACAAGGGCAAGGCGGCGGTGCTGGTCCTGCGCAGCGACGCCGCCGACGCGGACGGCCCGCTGTGGACGGCCGAGGCGCAGGTGTACGTGCGCGGCGAGGGCGGCTGGGGCGGTGACCGAGGGCCCTCGGCGGCCGCGCCGGAGGAGAGGGGCGCCCCCGACCGCACCGTCGAGCGCCCCCTACGGGAGGACCAGGCGCTGCTCTACCGCCTCACCGGCGACCTCAACCCCCTGCACGCCGACCCGGAGTTCGCGCGCCGCGCCGGGTTCGACCGCCCCGTGCTGCACGGGCTGTGCACCTACGGCACGACCCTCAAGGCGGTCGTCGACACGCTCCTCGACGGGGACGTCACCCGGGTCCGCTCCTGGACCGCCCGGTTCGCCGGGGTGACGTACCCGGGCGAGACGCTGCGGATCCGGATGTGGCGCGGGGACGGCGCCGTACGGGTGGCGGTGGGCGCGGTGGAACGCGGGGACGCGCCCGTACTGGCGGGCGCGACGGCGGAGTTCACCTGACGGGAGCACGAAGACGGCCCCGGCCGTCGGACGACGGTCGGGGCCGTGCTTCCCGTTCCGCCCGCGGGGCGGGACCGGCCGACCTGGGTCAGGCGGCCTGCTCCCCGCGGTCGTTCTCCTGGGTCGGCTTGCGGTGCCGGCCACGCGGGGACGTCTCCGCCTCCTGCGTGGAGACCGGACCCCGGTGCCTGCCGTGACCCGCGGCGACCTGCTCGTGCTCGACGGGCCGCGGCTCGTGCGTGATGACGTCGCTCATCGGAAGGATTTCACCCCGTAAACATGATCTTTCCTACAGCCGGGCGAGTCTAACCGGCCCACCGCACCCCGGATCCAGGCGGCCACGCCAACCGCCGCTAGTTCGTTACAAGCCGTCCGAGGGGTGCTTGCTGAAGGGGCACGGGACGCGGCACGTCGGCCAGGGAATCGAGGTGATGAACGGTCATCTCCGTTTTACGAGTGGGTAGTTGACCGCTGTACCGCTCGTCGTACGGAGACGGCGCTTCCGTGCCCGCCGCGTCCGCCGCGGCGTCCTCCGGGGAGCCGTCCTCCGGCCGCCGTTCCTCCCCCGGCATCGTCAGCGTGGCCACCCCGCACGGCACCGCGCCGGTGGAGTACGGGAGCCGCAGCACCCCGTCCGCCGTCCACAGCCCCGTGCCGCCCAGCCAGCCCGCCGGGGCCGGGACATGGTGGACGCGCCGCTCGGCGGGACGCCACAGCCCGATCCAGCCCGACCCGTCCGCCCCCTCGACGCGCAGCGCCACCGCGCACCCCTCCGGGGTCAGCATCTGCCCCGGCTGCACCGCGAACGGCGTCACCGTGCGGTCCGGCAGCCGCAGGCACTCGGGGAACCGCACCGGCAGGGTGCTGCCCAGCACGCCCCAGCCCAGCCGTGCCTCCCCCGGGGAGGGCGCGTCCGAGCGGATCAGCAGCAGACCGCTGTCCGGGTCGGCGAGCAGCACCCGGTCGTCGCTGCCGGGAGCGATCTGCAGCAACGGCGACACCTCGCCGCCGCGTCCGAGGTCGACCACCACCGACTTGGTGCGTCCGCCCGCCTCCCGGTCCAGGGCGAGCATCCGCCCCTCACGGTCCAGCCACACCCCGCCCGAACAGCCGCCCGGGATCTCCGCGACCCGCTCGGGTCCGGATCCGCCGCCCGCCACCAGCCACACCGTGGCGCTGCTCGGGCCGGCGGCGAGCGCGTACGCCCGGCGGCCGTCCGGGGCCGGGGGGAGCAGCCGCAGCCGGGCCGTCCCGCCGGGGCGGTCGACCGTGCCGAGCGGCAGCTCGCCGGTGCCGGGGCCGGTCGGGTACAGCAGGGAGAAGGCGTGCCGCCCGTCCACCAGCCGGTGGATGAGGACCCGGCCGTCGGCGAGGGGCTGCACCTCGGTGCCGGGCTCCTCGGGCTGGTTGCCGGGGAGCGGCACCGCGTACGGCTCGGGGCCGTCCAGGGTCCAGCGTTCCGGGAACAGGGAGTCCCCGGCGAGGGCCAGGCGGGCGGCGTAGCAGCCGTCCGCGGTGATGGTGCAGCCCGCCCGTCCCGCTCCGTTCTCGTGTGCCGCCGCAGGTTCGATGGCGCAGACCGTCATCTTTCGGTCACCTCCGGTGACGAACGGTAGTTTTCGCGGAGGGAGGCGGCGGAGCGGAGGGGCGCGCTTCACACGTAAGGGTGCTCCAGGAACGATTCTGCTGAGGGAGGGCGGGGAGTGTGCTCCACGGCCGCGGTGCGGGGGCGGGCGGGCGAGGGAGCCGACGGCGGATCCGGTACTGCCGTGCGAAAGGGGCAGGTAGCCTTGGCGGCGTGCCCCGTCTGTCAGAAGTCATCTCCGCGCTGGACGACCTGTGGCCCGCCGAGCGGGCCGAGTCCTGGGACGCGGTCGGCACCGTCGTGGGCGACCCGGACCAGGAGGTCACGCGCGTCCTGTTCGCCGTCGACCCGGTCCAGGACATCGTCGACGAGGCGGTGAAGCTCGGCGCCGGCCTGCTGGTCACCCACCACCCGCTCTACCTGCGCGGCACGACCACCGTCGCGGCCTCCACCTTCAAGGGCCGCGTGGTGCACACGCTCATCAAGAACGACATCGCGCTGCACGTCGCCCACACCAACGCCGACACCGCCGACCCGGGAGTCTCCGACGCCCTCGCCGGCGCGCTCGGCCTCAGGGTCGTACGGCCGCTGGTGCCGGACCCGTCCGACCCCGAGGGGCGGCGGGGACTGGGCCGCGTGTGCGAGCTCGACGCCCCGGTCACCGTGCGGGAGTTCGCCGCCCGCGCCGCCGAGCGGCTGCCCGCCACCGCGCAGGGCGTCCGCGTCGCCGGCGACCCGGACGCGCCCGTGCGGACCGCGGCCGTCAGCGGCGGCTCCGGCGACAGCCTCTTCGACCACGTCCGGGCGGCCGGCGTGGACGCCTTCCTCACCGCGGACCTGCGCCACCACCCGGTGTCCGAGGCCCGCGCCCACAGTCCTCTCGCGCTGCTCGACGCGGCGCACTGGGCCACCGAGTGGCCCTGGTGCGAGCTGGCCGCCGCCCAGCTCGACGAGATCTCCGACCGTCACGGATGGGACCTCAGGGTCCACGTCTCGCGCACGGTCACCGACCCCTGGACCGCCCACGCGGCGTCGTCCCGAGCCACCGACACATCTGGAGCCCCCAACTGAACGCCGAGCCCGCCGACCAGATCCGACTTCTCGACGTCCAGGACCTCGACGTCCGCCTCCAGCAGCTCGCGCACAAGCGGAAGTCGCTCCCCGAGCACGCCGAGATCGAGTCGCTGAACCGGGACCTCGCCCAGCTGCGCGACCTGCTCGTCGCCGCGCAGACCGAGGAGAGCGACTGCACGCGCGAGCAGACCAAGGCCGAGCAGGACGTCGACCAGGTGCGCCAGCGCGCCGCCCGCGACCAGAAGCGCCTCGACTCCGGCGCCGTCTCCTCGCCCAAGGACCTGGAGAACCTCCAGCGCGAGATCGCCTCCCTCGCCAAGCGCCAGGGCGACCTGGAGGACGTCGTCCTCGAGGTCATGGAGCGCCGCGAGTCCGCCCAGGAGCGGGTCGCCGAACTGACCGAGCGCGTCGGCTCCGTCCAGGGCCGGATCGACGACGCGACCGCCCGGCGGGACGCGGCGCTGGAGCAGATCGACGGCGAGACCGCGTCCGTGACGAAGGAGCGCGAGGTCGTCGCCGCCTCGGTGCCGGCCGCGCTGCTGAGCCTCTACGACAAGCTGCGCGAGCAGCAGGGCGGGATCGGCGCGGCCAAGCTGTACGCGCGCACCTGCCAGGGGTGCCGTCAGGAGCTGGCCATCACCGAGCTGAACGAGATCCGCGCCGCCGCCCCGGACACCGTGGTGCGCTGCGAGAACTGCCGCCGCATCCTGGTCCGCACGGCGGAGTCGGGACTGTAGGGCCTACCGGTAGGGATCGAGTCCATGCGGGAGTTCGTCGTCGAGGCGGACGGCGGGTCACGGGGCAACCCGGGACCGGCCGGCTACGGGGCCGTGGTGAGCGACGCGGCGACGGGGGAGACCCTGGCGGAGGCCGCCGAGTACATCGGCGTCGCCACCAACAACGTCGCCGAGTACCGGGGCCTGCTGGCCGGCCTGCGCGCCGCCCGGGAGCTGGACCCGGACGCCCGGGTCCGCGTGCGGATGGACTCCAAGCTCGTCGTCGAGCAGATGTCGGGCCGCTGGAAGATCAAGCACCCGGCGATGAAGCCGCTCGCGGCGGAGGCCGCGACGGTCTTCCCGCCGGACCGCGTCACCTACGAGTGGATCCCCCGCGAACGCAACACCCACGCGGACCGGTTGGCCAACGAGGCGATGGACGCGGGCGCGCGGGGGGAGGCGTGGTCGCCTGCGGACAGCCGCGCCGACTTGGACACCCCGCCGGCGGCCCCCGCCGTACCGGTGCCTGAGGGTCCGCCCGGGGACACTGCGGCGGGGGCCGCGCGGGTGCGGGAGGCGCCGGCGCCGGCGGGCAGCGCTGCCGCGTCCGGTGAGCCGGAGTCGGAACGGCGTCCCGCGGCCGAGGGCGCCGCCGCGACCGGCGGTGCGGGGACGGCCCGGGGCCGCGGCATCGAAGACGCCTCCGGTGAAGGGACGGTCGTCGAGCAGGGCGCCGGTGCGCAGGGCTCGGCCGTGGACCGTCCGGTGACGGACACCTCCGCGCGGGACGCCGCTGCCGGACTCGGCGGAGCAGCGCCTGCCGACGCCGACCGGCGGGCCGCGCAGGCCGTCGCCACCCCCTCCTCCGGGTGGGCGCCCGCCGACATGGGCGCGCCCGCCACCTTCGTGCTGCTGCGGCACGGCGAGACGCCGCTCACCCCCCAGAAGCGGTTCTCCGGCAGCGGGGGCAGCGACCCCTCCCTCTCCGACATCGGGCGCGAGCAGGCCGAAAAGGTCGCCGCCGCGCTCGCCCGGCGCGGCACCGTGCAGGCGGTCGTCGCGTCACCTCTCGCCCGTACCCGCGAGACCGCCCGCATCGTCGCCGCCCGGCTCGGGTTCGACGTGGCCGTCGAGGACGGGCTGCGGGAGACCGACTTCGGCGCCTGGGAGGGCCTCACCTTCGGCGAGGTGCGTGAGCGGTACCCCGATGACCTGGACGCCTGGCTGGCGTCCCCGGACGCCCAGCCCACCGGCGGCGGCGAGAGTTTCGCGGCGACGGCCGCCCGGGTCGCGGAGGCACGCGACAAACTGGTCGCGGAGTACCGGGGCCGCACGGTCCTGCTGGTCACGCACGTGACCCCGATCAAGACCCTGATCCGACTCGCCCTGGGCGCCCCGCCCGAGGCGCTGTTCCGCATGGAACTGTCCGCCGCCTCGCTGTCCGCCGTGGCGTACTACGCCGACGGCAACGCGAGCGTCCGGCTGTTCAACGACACCTCCCACCTGCGGTAGGAACTGTCGTCCGTAACCCGCCGGCTGCGGGACGCGGTGCGTCTCCGGCCGACCCGAGCGGGTTCGTCGCTGGGCACGGCCGACAGCGACGGCGACGCCGCTCGTGCGCTGCCCACACCGTGCGGGGCAGTGGGCGAGTGCGCGCCGGGCGCGCGATGCCGGGGTGATCCGACGCAAGGCCCCGGAGGGGGCTACAGCGCCGCCGCCTCCCGCGCCAGCCGCTCCACGCGGTCCCAGTCACGGGCGGCCACCGCGTCCTCCGGCAGCATCCAGCTCCCGCCGACGCAGCCCACGTTGGGCAGTGCCAGGTACTCCGGGGCGGTCTCCGGGCCGATCCCCCCGGTGGGGCAGAAGCGGGCCTGCGGCAGCGGTCCCGCCAGGGACTTCAGATACGCCGTGCCGCCGGCCGCGCGCGCCGGGAAGAACTTCATGTCCCGCACCCCTCGCTCCAGCAGCGCCATCACCTCCGACGCCGTGGACACCCCCGGCAGGAACGGCACCCCGGCCGCCCGCATCGCCGTCAGCAGCGCGTCCGTGCACCCCGGGCTGACCAGGAACCGCGCCCCGGCCGCCACCGCGTCCGTCACCTGTTCCGGCGTGAGCACCGTCCCGGCGCCGACCACGGCGCCCGGCACCTCGGCGGCGATCGCCCGGATCGCGTCCGGCGCGGCCGGGGTCCGCAGGGTCACCTCGATCGCGGGCAGCCCGCCCGCCACCAGCGCCCGCGCCAGCGGCACGGCGTCGGCGGCGTCCTCGACCACGACCACGGGCACCACGGGGGCGAGCCCGAGCACAGAGAAGGGGACACCGGGCACGCCGGACGACGGCAGGGGAGCGTTCATGGCGCTCATCCTGCCGTCGGCGCGCATCCTGCGCAAAGGTCGTTGCGGATGTTGCAACGAGAGCGCGGTCAGTGGATCTCGTCCACCAGGACGTCCAGCGCCCACGCCGCCCCCGCCCGGGCCGGCGCTGCCGCCTCCACCACGTACCCGAGGTCCCGCAGCGCCTCGACCAGCTCCGCCGGCCCCTCCGGCACGGCCCCGGCCGTCAGCAGACTCCGCACGATCCGCCCCTTGGTCGCCTTGTTGAAGTGGCTGACCACCTTCCGGGTCGGCGCGTGCAGCACACGGACCGTCGCCGTCCGCCCGGCCACCTCGCCCTTCGGCTTCCATGCCGTCGCGTACGCCGCCGAGCGCAGGTCGAGGACCAGCCCCGACCCCGCCGCCTCCGGCAGCACGTCCGCCATCGGCGCCCGCCAGTACGCGCCCAGCGCGCCCAGGCCCGGCAGCTTGACCCCCATCGAGCAGCGGTACGAGGGAATCCGGTCGGTCACCCGGACCGCGCCCCACAGCCCGGAGAACACCAGCAGCGACTTCGCCGCCCGCCGCTTCGCCGCCGCGTCGAGCGAGGCGAGGTCGAGGGCGTCGTACAGCACGCCGGTGTAGATCTCACCGGCCGGGCGGGCACCGGCGGTGCGCAGCTCGCGGTTCTTCGCGACCTCGCCCCGCAGGCCCTCGCTCAGGCCCAGCACGTCCCGCGCCTTGTCCTCGTCGCCGGAGCAGAGGTCGACCAGCTCGGTGAGGACCTCCTCCCGCGCGGCGGTCAGTCCCGGCAGCGACAGGGACTCCGTCCGCAGCGGGGCACCGAGGCCGGAAGCGGCCTTGCCTTCGGACGGCGGCAGCAGGACAAGCACAGGTACTCCTTCGATCGAGCTCGCCTGTCAGGGTACGGCGTGGCCCGCGGGCCCCTGCGGGGCGGCGGTGAGCGCCCGTACCAGGCCGTCCGCGTCGTCGGCGTGGAGGCGGACCACGCGCACGTCCCGGACGCGCCCGAAGAACGACCGGTGCGGGACCGCTTCCACGAGCTCCACCGTCACGGTCGTCTGCGAGCCGACGGCGAGGTTCAGCTCGCCCTCCGCCGTGGCGTGCGTCATCCGCAGCTCACGCCGGACGGACGCGATCCGCTCCCGCGGTATCCGCAGATCCACGTGGACGGCCCGGCGCACGCGCAGCCCGTCGGGGGTGACGACGTGCGGGCGTACGGCGGAGGCGGCGTACAGGGCGACGACGAAGACGACCGTGTACACGTCCAGGAACAGCACCACCGCGTGCAGCGTCGGCCACTCGCCCAGCAGCGCCGACATCGCGACGGTCTCCACGACGCACACGAACGCGAACCCGAACATCATGGCCGCCTCGCCACGCGCGTACCCGAACGCTGTGCCTCCCGCACCCGTCCCGTGCGCACGCCGCGCCAGCCACAGCACGAGGCTCGCCATCAGCCGCGCCTCGTGCCGCACCAGCGCCCACCCCACGCGCACCGCCGCCCCCACCGCGCCCTCTCCCTCCGTCCGCCGGCTCATGCCCGCCCCTTCGCGACGATCCGCAGCGCCCGCCGGAAGGCCTCCGCCTGGGCGGGGGCGAAGTCCGCGTAGAGGGCGGTCAGGAAGCTGTTGCTCTCGTCGAGGACGGCGTCCTCCGGCAGCGACTCGGCCGGTACGCACTCCGCGAGCGCACGGGCGGCCTCGTCGACCCGCGGATCGTCCGTGCCGACCCCTTCGAGCGCGTCGAGCAGCCGGTACACGGCCATGGCCCGCTCCGTCCCGCCCGGCGCCCCGACCACCCCGCTCATCAGCCCCATCAGCCGTTTCCGCTCCTCCGGCGGCGCGGACGTCTCGATCAGCGCGAGGATCTCGCGGTCCTTCGCGGCCATGGGGGAGTCGGTCAGGTGGGCGGTGCCTCGGAACAGCGCGGCCAGCTCCGGCGACACCGGGCCCTCCGCGAGCGTCCCGCCCTCCGACTCCAGCAGCGTCCGCAGCCGCGCCCGCCGCTCCCGGATCGCCTCCTCCTGCCGGGCCAGGTCCACGTCCAGCTCCGCCAGCACCTCGGCGAGATCCTTCCCCGCGTCGTCCGCGAGCACGTCCCGCACCTCGGCGAGGCCGAGCCCCAGCTCGGTCAGCCGCCGGATCCGCGCCAGCACGACGGCGTGCCGCAGGGTGTAGTCCCGGTACCCGTTCCCGAGCCGCTCCGGCTCCGGCAACAGCCCGAGATGGTGATAGTGCCGCACGGCCCGCGTGGTCACCCCAACCACCGCGGCCAGCTCTCCGATCCGCATGCCCCCAGTAGAAACGTTGACGTCGCGGCAGGGTCAAGCGGTGACGCACGCGCCGCCCTGGACACCGCCGACTTCCTCTGATCCCCTGGGGAGCGGGGGTGCGTCGGTGTGGGGGACGGGCGGGAACAGGCCAGGTGGGCCAGGGCGCGGCTGGGGCGGTGCGGGCCCGCGCTGGATCTGCTCACGGCGCGGTTCGCCCGGCACGAGTACACGCCGCACGCGCACGACGAGTACACGGTCGGGGTCACCGTCGGCGGCCTCGAGGTGATCGCGTACCGCGGCGGACGCATCGTGTCCGGACCCGGCTCGATCGTCGTGCTCGAACCCGGCGAGATGCACACCGGCGGTCCCGCCGCCCCCGAGGGCTACGCGTACCAGGCGCTGTACGCCGCCCCCGCCCTGCTCGGCGACGGCACCCTCGGCACCGCCCTCCCATACTTCCCCGACCCAGTCCTGCACGACCCGGAGCTGGCCGCCGCCCTGCGCCGTACGCACACCGACCTCAGCGTCCACCCGGACCCGCTGGAGGCCGAGTCGCGGCTGCCCTGGCTGCTCGCCGCGCTGGCCCGCCGCCACTCCACGTCCCGCGCCGACGACCGCGCCCTCCCCGGCGCCCGGTCCGTCGCACTCACCGTCCGCGACCGCCTCGCCGACGAGCTCCTCGCCCCGCCCTCCCTGGCCGACCTCGCCGCCGACCTGGGCCTCTCCCGCTACCAGCTGCTCCGCGCGTTCCGTACGACGATGGGCGTGCCGCCGTACGCCTGGCTCGCCCAGCACCGGGTGGCCCGGGCCCGCGCCCTGCTGGACGCCGGGGTCCGGCCGGCCGAGGCGGCCGCCCTCGTCGGCTTCGCCGACCAGGCGCACCTCACCCGATGGTTCCGCCGCGTGCTCGGCGTGACCCCGGCGGCGTACCGCAACAGCGTTCAAGACGCGGGGTGCTGAGGAGACGGACACTCCTCGCATGACTGCACGCGGCTGGTTCCTGTTCTCCCTGATGGGAGTCGTCTGGGGCATCCCCTATCTGATGATCAAAGTGGCGGTGCACGAGGTGTCGCCGTCGGGCGTCGTCTTCGCCCGCTGCGCCGTCGGCGCACTCCTGCTGCTCCCCTTCGCCCTGCGCCAGAAGGGCCTCGCCCGCAACCTGCGCGCACACTGGAAGCCGATGCTGGCGTTCGCGGTGATCGAGATCGTCGGCCCCTGGTACACACTGACCGACGCCGAGCGTCACCTCTCCAGCTCCACGGCCGGACTGCTGATCGCGGGCGTCCCGATCGTCGGCGTGCTGCTGTCCCGCGCCTTCGGCCGGGCCGAGTCCCTCGGCCCCCGCAGGATCGCGGGCCTGGCCCTCGGTCTCGGCGGCGTGGGCGTCCTCACCGTCCCCCACCTGACCGGCGGCGACGCCCTCTCCCTCGCGGAGGTCCTGGTCACGGTCGTCGGCTACGCGACGGCCCCGCTGATCGCCGACCGCCACCTCAAGGACGTCCCCACGCTGCACCTGATCACGCCCTGCCTGGCCCTGGCCGCCCTGGTCTACGCCCCCGCGGCGATCGCCTCGCGTCCCGCGGCGCTCCCCACCCCGCAGACCCTGGCCGCGCTGGCCGCCCTCGGCGTCGTCTGCACGGCGGTGGCGTTCGTCGCCTTCATGGAGCTGATCAAGGAGGCGGGCCCGATCCGCGCCTCCGTGATCACGTACGTCAATCCGGCGATCGCGGTGGCGGCCGGCGCGCTCTTCCTCGACGAGGCCCTGACCGCGACGGTGGCGGCCGCCTTCGTCCTGATCCTCACCGGATCGGTGCTGGCCAACGCGCGGGAGCGGAAGCCGGCCGGCCGGCGGGTACCATGGTCGGCACGGCAGACGAGCCGGGCGGGCGGCCGCGTGGAGTCCCCTCAGGGGGCTTCCCGAGGAACGTCCGGGCTCCACAGGGCAGGGTGGTGGCCAACAGCCACCCGGGGTGACCCGCGGGACAGTGCCACAGAAAACAGACCGCCCGGCGCTTCGGCGCCGGGTAAGGGTGAAACGGTGGTGTAAGAGACCACCAGCGCCTGGGGTGACTCAGGCGGCTAGGTAAACCCCACCCGGAGCAAGGTCAAAAGGAGCGCCGTGAAAAGCGCTCTGCGCGGACGATCGAGGGCTGCCCGCCCGAGTCCGCGGGTGGACCGCACGAGGCCGGTGGCAACACCGGTCCTAGATGGATGGCCGTCGCCCCGACACCCGCGAGGGGGTCGGGGAACAGAACCCGGCGTACAGCCCGACTCGTCTGCCGCTCCCTCCCTCTCCGGGAGAGCTCCCGCGACCCTCCGGAAGAGACCACATTCCCGCCGCGCGAGCCTCCGTGTGTCCCCGCTCACGCAAACCGGCGCGAGCCGTCGTCACCGATCCTTCACGAGCGGCGGGAATTCTTCACCTTCATGGCCTCCTCGTTACCGTGGCCAGGTGTGAAGCGCCTCTGGCATAACCGCAGTTGGCCGAAAATCGATGCCTCGTGTGAGTGGGGGCAGCGATGACAGGCCCCCTGTGAAGCAGATGTGACGGACCGTCAGAAGGAACCACGGGCGCGTTGTCGCACTCCGGCCCGGCTCGTCCGGCCTCGTCTCGGCTAGCACAGCGGAACGTACGAGCGATGGGTTCACGACGAACTGATTTTGCTGACGAGCTGTTCAGCAAGCGGGGCTTCCGCGTGCATCGGGGTGATTAGCATGAGCCGTACGTGGTCGGAAGATCGCCTTCTGTCGGCAGATCCCGTCCCCGGCCCGCGGCCGTCGTTCGTACGGCCGCCCCCTTCCCCTGCTCTCACCGACCGAGGGACCGCTCCATGCCAGTGCCTGCTTCTCCCAGCCAGCACCCACCGGCGGGGGCGCCGCGCACCTCGTTCGCCGCACGGGCGGCCGTGCTGGTGGTGACCGCCGCCGCCGGTGGTGCGGCGCTCGCCCTGGCGCCGTCCGGCGCCACCCCGTGGACCCTGGCCGTGGTGCTGGCCGGATGGGCGTGCGTGGCCGTCACCGTCCTCGTCGACCACCGCCTGGTGCGGAAGGCCCGTGCCACCGCCGTCGAGCGGGAGTCGGAGGTCGGCCGCCTCCGCGCCGAGGCCGCCCGCCGCTCCGCCGAGATCTCCCACCTCGCCGGAGCCACCCTGCCCGCCGTGGCCGAACGGCTCCGCGAGGGCACCAGCGCCGCCGACGTGCTGGCCGCCGTGCCCCCGCCCTCCGACCCGCAGCTCTCCCGCATCACCCACACCTTCGCCGCCACCGTCGAGGAGGACGTGCGGCGCGTGATGACGATCGAGGACGAGTACCGCGCGATCCGGGAGGAACTCGACGAGGCCGCGACCGAGCACGACCGGTTCGTACGGGAGACGATGCCGGCCGCGATCGGCCGGCTCCGCGAGGGCCGCTCCGCCGACACCGTGCTCGCCGAGACCGACCTGCCGCACCACCCCGCGCTGCGCGTTCCGGCGGAATCGTTCATCCGTGAACTCGCCCTCAGCGAGCGGCGCGCCGCCGCCGCCCAGGCCGCCTCCGCCAAGGCGCTCAGCCGCGTCCAGGCCAAGGCCGTCCAGATGCTCGCCGACCTGCGCGACATGCAGGAACGGCACGGCGAGGAGGTCTTCGGCGACCTGCTCAAGCTCGACCACAGCACCTCCCAGCTCGGCCTGATGACCGACCGGCTCGCGCTGCTCATGGGCGGCCGTTCCAGCCGCGCCTGGAACAAGCCGATCAAGATGGAGAGCATCCTGCGCGGCGCCGCCGGCCGTATCGCCGCCTACCAGCGGGTGCGCCTGCACTGCTCCACCCGCACCGCGGTCGCCGGGTTCGCCGCCGAAGGCGTCATGCACCTGCTCGCCGAACTGATGGACAACGCGGCGAACTTCTCCCCGCCCATCGACGAGGTGCACGTCTACGTCGAGGACCGCAGCGCCGGCATCGTCGTCACCATCGAGGACAGCGGCCTGAAGATGGCCGACGCGGCGATGCGGCGCGCCGAGGAGGCCGTCACCGGCCGCGTCACCGACCTCGCCTCCCTCCAGGGCACCCGGCTCGGCCTGGCCGTCGTCGGCCGGCTCGCCTCCAAGTACGGCGTCAGCGTCAACTACCGCCCGTCCTCCCGCGGCGGCACCGGCGTCGTCGTCCTGCTGCCCCTGCACCTGCTCGCCCAGCACCGCGAGCCGGCCCCCCACGAGACGGCCGGGCGGGGCGAGTCCCTGGCCGGGCGCGGCGGCGCGGCCCGTGGCGTGCCCGTGCAGTCCCCGTCGGCGTCCCGCACGTCCTCGCTCCCCGCCCGGGACGCGGACGCCCTGCCCTCCGCCGGGTCCGCCGTCGGCTCCCGCGGCGACGTGGACGCGCTGCCCGTCCGGGGTGCCCGCGACGCCGGCGCCCTGCCCGTCCGTGGCTCGAACGGCTCCGGCGGCGACCGTGACAACGCTGCCGAGGCCCGCCCCGCTGCGACCCACCTGCCCGCCACCCCGGAGAGCCCGGCCCCTCGCACGGAGCGCCAGGCCGCGATCACCGAGCGGTTGGCCGAACTGCCCACGGTGCCCGGCCAGGGACGTCACCGGCAGCCGGACAGCACCACTCCCAACGGCCTCCCGGTGCGCGCCCCCGGCCGCACCATGGCCGAGGCCGAACGCGAGCGCGAACAGCGCCAGTCGGCGGCCGCCCGCTCCGGCGACACCTCGGGCCGGCGCGGCGCACGCGACGCCGGCTCACGGTTCGGCGCCTTCCACCGTGGCGCACGGCAGTCCGGCAACGGTGGCACCGGCGCTTCCGGAATCGGCGCCCCCGGAAACGGCGCCCCCGGTGACGGCACCCCCGGCGCCGACTCCCTGCCCCCCGCGGCTCCCTAGACCCCACCCCTCCCGTACGGCGCCGCGGCCCGGCCCCGTTCGGCGTCCGGGGCGACGGCGCCCCTTCCCGCTCGAGCACGTGAGATAGGAGGAACGGGCCGGTGACCGGCACGTCCGGACACCACCGTCCCAACACCCACCATGCAGACCACGACCACCGACAACAGCCTCAACTGGCTCCTGCAGGGTCTCCTGGAGCGGACCCCCGGCGCACGGCACGCCCTGGTCCTCTCCCGGGACGGCCTCAAGCTCTGCTGGAGCGAGCACCTGACCCTCGACCTCGCCGACCAGCTCTCGGCCATCTGCTCCGGCATCCAGGCCCTCGCCCAGGGCGCCTCCATGGAGTTCGGCGACGGCACCGGCGGCGTACGGCAGTCGATGACCGAGTTCCACGGCGGCCTGCTCTTCATCGTGGAGGCCGGCGCGGGCGCGCACCTCGCCGTCGTCGCCGGTGAGGACGCCGACCCGGGCGTGGTCGGACACCAGATGATGGAGCTGGTCGAGCAGATCGGCGACCACCTGCGCGCCGAACCCCGAACCGAGGCCGCGGGGAGCGGTACCTCGTGACCCCGCGCAAACCCGTCGACACGGGTGACCCGGACCGGCTCTACACCGTCACCGGCGGACGCAGCCGCGCGGACGAGTCCTTCGACCTGGTCACCTTGATCGTCAGCGAGAGCGCGCCGACGCCGGGGATGCAGTCGGAGCACGCCCGGATCCTCGAGCTGTGCGAACACCCCGTCGCCCTGGTCGAGATCGCCGCGGAACTCGGGCTGCCGGTCACGGTCGTACGCATCCTGCTCGGTGACCTGCTGGACACCGGGCACATCACCGCGCGCCACCCGCGCGCGGCGGCGTCCGTCGCCTCCCTGCCCGATTCCGCCCTACTCCAAGAGGTTCTCCATGGACTCCGCAACCTCTGAGCTGCCCGCCCACCGCACACCGCTCCGCGACACCGCGGAGACGGGGCTGAAGATCGTCGTCGTGGGCGGGTTCGGCGTGGGCAAGACGACCCTGGTCCGCTCCGTGAGCGAGATCCGGCCGCTGAACACCGAGGAGGTGATGACGCAGGCCGGCGTGGGCGTCGACGACACCGACGGGCTCACCGGGAAGAACACCACCACCGTGGCCTTCGACTTCGGGCGGATCAGCCTCAACGACCGCATGGTGCTGTACCTGTTCGGCGCGCCCGGGCAGGAACGCTTCTGGTTCCTGTGGGACCGGCTGTTCTCCGGCACCCTGGGCGCCGTCGTCCTCGTCGACACGCGCCGGATGGACGACTCCTGGTACGCCATCGACCGGCTGGAGCACCACGGCACGCCGTTCGTCGTCGCCGTCAACCGGTTCGACGACGACGCCCGGTACTCCCTGGACGAGATACGCCAAGCGCTCGCCCTCCCCGCGCACGTGCCGATGGTCGACTGCGACGCCCGGGTCCGGGCCTCCGGCAAGGACGTGCTGATCACCCTCGTGAACCACCTCCACGACCTGGCCACCGCCAAGGAGGCGACACCGTGACCGATCCGGCCGATCCCTTCGCGCAGCAGACCCGCACCGCCGACGGACCGCCCCCGGGGTGCCCCGCGCACGCCGGCGCGGTGAGCCTGACCGGACTGGACTTCCAGCAGACGCCGTCGGAGCTGTACCGCACGATGCGCCGCGAGCACGGCCCCGTCGCACCGGTGCTGCTCGACGGCGGCATCCCGGCCTGGCTGGTGCTGGGCTACACCGAGCTCTCCTACGTGACCAGCCACGACGAGCTGTTCGCGCGGGACTCCCGGCGCTGGAACCAGTGGGAGAACATCCCGTCGGACTGGCCGCTGCTGCCGTACGTCGGCTACCAGCCGTCGGTGCTGTTCGCCGAGGGCGACGAACACCGGCGGCGGGCCGGTGTGATCACCGACGCGCTGGAGGGCGTCGACCAGTTCGAGCTGGCCAACGAGTGCCTGCTGATCGCCGACGACCTCATCCGCGGGTTCGCCGGCAGCGGCCAGGTCGAGCTGATGTCCGACTACGTGCACCCCCTGCTGATGCGTGCCGTCGTGCAGTTGTGCGGGATGCCGGCGACCGGTGACGACACCCGGCAGCTCGTCGACGACCTGCGCATCTCCCTGGACGCGGCGGAGGGCGAGGACCCGGTCGCCGGCTACAACCGGGTGGGCGAGCGGCTGCGGCAGCTGGTCAAGGAGAAGCGGATGGCGCCCGGCCCGGACGTCACCTCGCGCATGGTGATGCACCCGGCGGGACTCTCGGACGAGGAGATCGTCCAGGACCTCATCTCCGTGATCTCGGCGGGCGAGCAGCCCACGTCCAACTGGGTCTGCAACACGCTGCGTCTGCTGCTGACGGACGAACGCTTCGCCGTGAACGTCTCGGGCGGCCGGCTCAGCGTCGGCGAGGCGCTCAACGAGGTGCTGTGGCTGGACACGCCGACGCAGAATTTCATCGGGCGCTGGGCGGTACGGGACGTGCAGCTCGGGGGCCGGCAGATAAGGGAGGGCGACTGCCTGGTCCTGGGTCTGGCCGCGGCCAACACCGACCCGCAGATCTGGCCCGAGGGCCACGTCGGCGCGGAGAACGCCGCGCACCTGTCCTTCAGCAACGGCGAGCACCGCTGCCCGTACCCGGCCCCGCTGCTGGCGGACGTGATGGCGCGCACGGCGGTCGAGACGCTGCTGGAGCGGCTGCCGGACCTGGTGCTGTCCGTGGAGCCGGAGGAGCTGGTCTGGCGTCCGTCGATCTGGATGCGGGGCCTGATGGAACTGCCGGTGCAGTTCACACCGGTGGTGCAGTAGCCCTCACCGGGCGGCAGGCGGTACGACGACGGGCGCTGCCCCCGCGGTGCACCGGCCGGGACGGGACCCGGCCGGGGCGGGGGCGGCGCATGCGCGAGTCGATGACCGGTCGCCGGGGAGGGGCGACCGGGGAGGTCGGTCAGCCCTGGACCGGCGTGAACCGGACCGGGAGGCTCTGCACGCCGCGGGTGAACACACCCTGCTCGACCGTGCGGAAGTCGTCGGCGAGGCGGACGTCCGGCATGGCGTCGAGGAGCTGGTCGACACCGATCTCCACCTCCGCCTTGGCCAGCAGCGCGCCGACGCAGAAGTGCCGGCCGAGCGCGAAGGCCAGGTGGTCGGCGGCGGCGGAGAAGGCCGTGGTGGTGGTCAGGTCCTCGCGGAAGATGTCGAACCGGTCCGGGTCGGCGTAGCGGCGCTCGTCCCGGTTGGCGGCCCCTATCAGGCAGGTGACGGTGGCGCCGGCGGGCACGGTGCCACCGCTGAGGGTGACCTCCGTCGCGGACTGCCGCATGATCATGTGGACCGGCGGGGTGTGGCGCAGGGTCTCGGCGAAGGCCCGGGGTATCAGCGAGCGGTCGGCGCGGACGGCGGCGAGCTGGTCGGGGTGGGCGAGCAGGTTCGCGAAGATGCCGGCGATGGCCTTGTCGGTGGTCTCGCCGCCGGCGGCCAGCAGCAGGCTGCAGAACGCCTTGATGTCCTCGTCGCTCATCCGCACGCCGTCGACCTCAGCGCTGCACAGCACGGACAGCAGGTCGTCGCCCGGGTTCTCGCGGCGCTCGCGGATGATCGGCAGCATGTACTCGGCGAACTCCACACGGGTCCGCTCGCCGGCCGCCGTCACCTCGGGGTCGCCCGCCAGGTTGCCGAGGAAGGCGATGACGGCGGTGTACCAGCGGTGGAAGCGGGGGTGGTCGGCCTTGTCGAGGCCCAGCATGTCGGCGATGACGTTGACCGGGAAGCGGGTCGCGAAGTCGTCGACCAGGTCGGCCGAGCCCTTGTGGCGGAAGGCGTCGATCAGTTCACGGGAGTTGCGCTCGATGACCGGCAGGAACTTCTGCTCCAGGTCGCTGCCGCGGAAGGCGGGGGCGACCAGGGCGCGGCGCACGGCGTGCTCACGGCCGCTCATCTGCAGGATCGTCTTGCCGTGCACTGGCTCGAGCTGCCAGGCGTAGTTGTCGGTGGTGAACTCACCGGCCTTGTCCTTGAAGACGCGCTCGACGTCCTCGTAGCGCGAGATGACGTAGCTCTTGGTCGCCTCGTGCCAGAGGAGGGGCGCGGTCTCCCGCATCACGCGGTAGGCCGGGTAGGGGTCGGCGGCGAACTCGGGCGAGAGGATGTCGGGCACCTGCTGGGCGGTGGACATGGGGCTCCCTGCGATCGTATTTCGTGTACCGCACAAGGTTATTGATCATCTGTCAGCAGCGACAGACCGCCCGTTGACCGGATCTGCTTGAACGCTGAACAGGCCGAAAATCGCCCCTGGTTGGGACCGTGGGGCGGCTGCTCGGAGGTGTGAATAAAGAGATGCGGATCTTCGGACCGGCGGGATAGGTTCCTGCTGTTCGAAGGGGGAGCCCGTGACCAAGCTGAACCAGATCATCGCGGTCGAGAAGGGTGTCAAGAGCAAGTCGCTCCAGGACATCAACGCCGCGCACGCCAAGGTGCAGAAGCCGGCGCTGCTGGCCGGCATCTCGCGCACGTACCAGCCGAAGGACGAGGAGGGCGAGCAGCTGCCGCCCGAGTCCACGCGGGTGCAGGCGCAGGCCGAGGACGTGCTGCGCGAGGTGTCCGCCTCGCTGACGCGGCTGTTCGACGTCACCGCGACGAAGGACTGGGCCAACTGCCTGGCCCGCGCGGACGTCACGGTCGACGGGCGGACGCTGGTCGCCGACGTCCCCGTCAGCTATCTGCTCTTCCTCGAGAAGCAGCTCGCCGAACTGCACGGCTTCGTCAAGAAGCTGCCGACGCTCGACGCCGCGGAGTCCTGGTCCCTCGACCCGTCCACGGACTGGTGGAAGACGGACCCGGTGCGCACGATCCGCACCAAGAAGGTGCCGCGCAACCACGTCAAGGCGGAGGCCACGGAGAAGCACCCGGCGCAGGTCGAGGTGTACTACGAGGACGTGCCGATCGGTTACTGGACCACCGTGAAGTTCTCCGGCGCCCTTCCGGCGCGGCGGGTGAACGAGCTGCTGGAGCGGGTCGAAAAGCTCCAGCAGGCCGTGAAGTTCGCCCGCGAGGAGGCCAACGGCACCGAGGTCACCGACCAGCGCGTCGGCGACGCGGTGTTCGGCTACCTGTTCGGCTGACGCGCGGCGCGGCCACAGGTGGCATCCACGATCGCCCCCGCGTGCGAGCGCGGGGGTGCGCTACAGGGCGCGGGCCGGGTGAGGACCGGTTCACGCCAGGAGCGCAAGCTGAAACTGAAGTTCAGCCTGAAGAGCGGTCGTCGCAGAGGCGGCCGCGGTCAATCTCAGACTCTCGCTCCAGTCTCAGCATCGCCGCCGATCGCCGGACCGAACGGGGACGGACGAACGCCGTCGGATGCGAGTTCGACTCTCGCCTGCGCCTCTCTTCCCGGCGCGGTAGTTCAAAGGAAGAACACGACGGCATGACGACTGATCCGTCCTCATGCGCCGCCGGCGTGCGAATTGGGTGGCATCCCCAGGAGCCCGGGAGCTGGATACGACTCCCGGGCTCCGCCACGTCGTCGCTCCGCGAGAGGGTGGCCCCATGACGTATCTCGCCGTGTTCGAAGGGAAGGGCGGTCGGTCCGTCGACCGGTCCGTGCTGGCACGAGCCCTGCGGTCGGACTGGCCCGGCGCAGAGGTGCTCGTGAGCAGCGACGACGGCCCCGGACACGAGGTGCGGGACGTGACGTGGCTGTACGAGGAGGCGGGGGACCGCCTGGAAGGCTGCTCCCATGTCGACGGAACGTGCCTCTACCTCGAAGGACCGCTGCACCTCGCAGTCCGCTTCGCTGTCTTCTACCGACGCCTGGTCCCGTCGGCGGAGGAACTGATCCTCTGCGACGACTCCTACAGTTTCGACGTGACGATCACCGGGGAAGCGAGCCCCGAGAGCGTCGAACGGGCCGTGCGCGCAACATGGTGACAGGGCTCAGCCCCCTTGTCTTCGCGCGCACTCCAACTCCTACCGTCCCCCGTATGGAGTTCACACGCACACTGGGACGCAGCGGTATCCAGGTCAGCGCGCTCGGGTTCGGGTGCTGGGCCATCGGCGGGGAGTGGCAGGACGGTGCCGGGCAGCCGCTCGGGTGGGGGAAGGTCGACGACGAGGAGTCCGTGCGGGCGGTCCACCGGGCACTCGACCTCGGTGTCACCTTCTTCGACACCGCCGACGTCTACGGCGCCGGGCACAGCGAGCGGATCCTCGGCAGGGCGCTCGGCCCGCGGCGGGACGACGTCGTCGTCGCCACCAAGTGGGGCAACCTCTTCGACCCCGGCACCCGCACCGCCTCCGGCACCGACGACTCCCCGGAGCACCTCCGCCGCGCCCTGACCGCCTCCCTGCGCCGGCTCGGCACCGACCACGTCGACCTCTACCAGCTGCACCTCGCCGACGCCGATCCCGGCCGGGCGGCCGTGCTGCGGGACGCCTGCGAGGAACTGGTCGCGGAAGGGCTGATCCGGGCGTACGCCTGGAGCACCGACGACCCCGCCCGCGCCGCCGTCTTCGCCGAGGGGCCCCACTGCGCCGCCGTGCAGCACGCGCTCAACGTCCTCGACGACGCACCCGAGATGCTCCTGCTCTGCGAGAAGGCAGGCCTCGCGTCCGTCAACCGCAGCCCTCTCGCCATGGGGCTGCTCACCGGCAAGCACCGCGGCGGCCGGCCGCTCGAGGCCGGGGACATCCGCAGTCGCCCGCCCGCCTGGCTGCGGGGCTTCGGGGACGGCAGCGGCGCCGACCCCGAGTGGCTGGCCCGCGTCGACGCGCTGCGGGACATCCTCACCAGCGGCGGCCGCACGCTCTCCCAGGGTGCCCTGGCCTGGCTGTGGGCGCGCAGCCCGCGCACCGTGCCCATCCCCGGTTTCCGCTCCGTCGCCCAGGCCGAGGAGAACGCGGGCGCGCTCGCCGAGGGGCCGTTGACCGAGCAGCAGATGGCGGAGGTGGAGCGCATCCTCCAGCGACAGGAGGCAGGGGCCGCGTAAGACGTGCGGCAGCCGTTCCACCCGCCGGTGTGCACCCGCGGTCCCGCGCGGGCCCACCCCCAGCCGGCGGTGTGGAACGGCTGCCGCCTCCCCCCTGGATGTGGCCTGACGGAAGACCGCTGCCTCAACTGTGAAGCTTTGGTGCAGAGAAGTTGAGCATAGGTTCTCCACCGGCCGCAATGGGGCGGATGTGTTAATTCCGGATGTGGGGATCGCGGCGCGCCGACGGGGCGGGACGCCTCAGCCCCGCCCCACGTACGGCATCCCCGTCGCCAGCACCGTCGCGAACTGCACGTTCGCCTCCAGCGGCAGCTCCGCCATGTGCCGCACCGTGCGCGCCACGTCCGCGACGTCCATCACGGGCTCCGGCGCGATCTCCCCGTTCGCCTGCGGCACCCCCGCCCGCATGCGCTCCGTCATCTCCGTCGCCGCGTTGCCGATGTCGATCTGGCCCACCGCGATCCGGTACGGACGCCCGTCCAGCGCGAGCGACTTGGTCAGGCCCGTCAGCGCGTGCTTCGTGGCCGTGTAGGCGACCGACCGCGGGCGCGGGACGTGCGCCGACACCGAGCCGTTGTTGATGATCCGGCCGCCCTGCGGTGTCTGCCCCTTCATCTGCCGGTACGCCGCCTGCGCGCACAGGAACGCCCCGTTGAGGTTGGTGTCCACCACGTGCCGCCACGCCTCGTACGGCAGCTCCTCCACCGGCACCCCGCCGGGTCCCGACGTACCGGCGTTGTTGAACAGCAGGTCCAGCCGCCCGAAGCGCCCGACGGTCGCCGCGAACAGCGCTTCCACGTCCGCCGGCCGTGACACGTCCGTCGGCACGAGCAGGGTCTCCCCGCCGGCCGCCCGTGCCGTCTCCTCCAGCGTCTCCGCCCGGCGCCCGGCCAGCACCACCGACCAGCCGCCGCGCAGCAGTTCACGGGTCACCGCGCGTCCGATGCCGGAGCCCGCCCCGGTGACCACCGCGACCCCGGTCCGCCCGTCCCGTCCGTCCGTTTCCTTGGCGTTCATGGCACCGCAGCGTAGGCGAGGGTTCGCCATGCGGACCTCATGCGACCGTCATCCGGATGCGGTGTACGCGTCAACCCTGCGTCGTCCCCGGCCACTGCAATTCCTCCCGCACCCACCCGTCCGCCAGGGGAGGACCCATGACGCAGGACCTCACGACACCCCGTGCCGCCCGCCCGTCCCACGGCCCTGAACTCCGCGCCGCCGCCCGGCACATCGGCCGCCGGCGCTTCCTGACCGCCACCGGCGCCGCCGCCGCGGTCGCCTTCGCCGTCGGCGTGCCCGGCGCCGGCACCGCGGCCGCCGCCGAACTGGACACCGCGCGGCTCACCGACGACCCCTTCACCCTCGGCGTCGCCTCCGGTGACCCGCACCCCGACTCGGTGCTGCTGTGGACCCGCCTCGCGCCCGCCCCGTACCAGGCCGACGGCGGGCTGCCCGCACGCCGTGTGACCGTCGAGTGGGAGATCGCCCTCGACGCCCGGTTCCGCAGCGTCGTCAGACGCGGCAAGGCCGACGCCCACCCGGAGTTCCACCACACCGTGCACGTCGAGGCGGGCGGGCTCGCCCCCGGCCGCCTCTACCACTACCGGTTCCGCGCCGGCCGCTTCGTCAGCCCCGCCGGCCGCACCCGCACCGCGCCCGCCCCGCGCAGCCGCGCCGGCGCGCTCACCTTCGGCATCGTCTCCTGCCAGCGCTACGACCAGGGCTACTACACCGCCTACCGGCACCTCGCCCAGGAGGACCTCGACGTCGTCCTCCACCTCGGCGACTACCTCTACGAGTACGCCGTCAACGACGTCGCCGGCGCCCGCGCCTACCCGGCCGGCACCCTGCCCTCCGGCCTCTTCAACCACGAGACCGTCACCCTGGAGGACTACCGGCTGCGGTACGCCCTCTACAAGTCCGACCCCGACCTCAGGGCCGCGCACGCCGCACACCCCTTCGTCGTCACCTGGGACGACCACGAGACCGAGAACAACTACGCCGGTGACACCCCCGAGAACAGCGTCCCGCCGGAGGAGTTCCTGCTGCGCCGGGCCGCCGCCTACCGCGCCTACTGGGAGAACATGCCGCTGCGCCGGCCCCAGCTCCCCGAGGGTCCCGACCTGAAGCTGTACCGCCGGCTGCACTGGGGCCGCCTCGCCCAGTTCGACGTGCTCGACACCCGGCAGTACCGCTCCAACCAGGCCTACGGCGACGGCTGGCAGTACCCGGGCCCCGAGTCCGAGAACCCCGCGCGCACCCTCACCGGCGCCGCCCAGGAGCGCTGGCTGCTCGACGGCTGGCGGCGATCCGACGCGGTGTGGAACGTCGTGCCGCAGCAGGTCACCTTCTCCCAGCGGCTGGACAGGCCCACCCCGCCCGCCAAGGTCTCCATGGACTCCTGGGACGGCTACCCGGCCTCCCGCGAGCGCGTCCTGGCCGGCGCGCAGGCCGCCGGCGTCGAGAACCTGATGGTCCTCACCGGCGACGTGCACGTCCACTACGGCTTCGACATCAAGCGCGACTTCTCCGACCCCGGCTCGAAGACCGTGGGCACCGAGATCGTCACCACCTCCGTCACCAGCGGCGGCAACGGGTCGGAGAAACCCGCCAACTGGGGCGACCTGACCGCCGCCAACCCGCACATGCGGTTCTACAACGGCCTGCGCGGCTACACGACCGTCACCCTCGGCCGGGAGCAGGCACGCGCCGACTTCAAGACGGTGCCTCACGTCACCACGCAGGGCGCGCCGCTCACCACCGCCGCCTCCTTCGTCACGGAGGCGGGGGAGCCGGGGCTCAAGCCGGCGTGACCGCCGTGCCGTCCGCCTCCTCGGCCGGGTAGCGGACGCCGACGCGGTCCCGGATCGCGTCGAGCGTCCGCATCACGGCGAGGGTGCCGTCCAGCGGGACCACCGGTGACTCCGTCTCCCCGGCCCGCAGCGCGCGCATCACCTCCGCCGCCTCGTGCTTGAGGCTCTCCCGGGGCCCGTCGGCCGGGTCGGCGGCGAACTCCTCGGCGTCCCGGCCGTCCCGGTGCAGCACGAACCGCTCCGGGAAGAAGAAGCCGTTCGGGATGTCGATGCGCCCCTCGGACCCGGTGACCGAGGCGGAGGTGGCCGTGCCGCCGACGATGGAGCAGTGCACCGAGGCGAGGGCGCCGTTCTCCCAGGACAGCAGCGCCCCCGTCTGGAGGTCGACGCCCTCCTCGGAGAGCGTCGCCCGCGCGACGACGTCCGACGGCTCGCCGAGCAGCAGATGAGCGAACGACACCGGGTACACCCCGAGGTCCAGCAGCGCGCCGCCGCCGAGCGCGGGGTCACGCAGCCGGTGCGTCGCCGGGAACGGGCCGGCGAGACCGAAGTCCGCCTGCACGTGCCGCACTTCACCGATCGCGCCGTCGGCGACCAGCGCCTTGAGACGGCGCACCATGGGGTGGCAGTACATCCACATGGCCTCCATCAGGAAGCGTCCGCCGTCCCGCGCCAGCGCGACCAGCTCGGCGGCCTCACGCGAGTTCAGCGTGAACGGCTTCTCGCACAGCACGTGCTGTCCGGCCTCCAGCATCATCCCGGCGGCCGCGCGGTGCGCCGAGTGCGGGGTGGCGACGTACACGACGTCGAGGTCTTCGTCCGCCGCGAGCGCCTCCCAGTCGCCGTAGGCGCGCGGTATGCCGAACCGGTCGGCGAAGGTCTTCGCGGACTCCACCGAGCGGGACGCCACCGCGACGACCTCGGCGTCGGGCATGTCCACCAGGTCCGCCGTGAACGTCGCGGCCATGCCGCCGGTCGCCAGGATCCCCCAGCGCACCTTCTGCTCTGTCATCCGTCCCACCCTGATCGTGTCGTTCGCCGTATCGTCGACGATGGCCGATGGAAGCGCTCCCATGACATCGTCGTCGACGCCGAGCACTCCGTACGAGCTGAGAGCATAGGGAGCCAACGGCGTGAAAAGGGAGGGGCACATGCCCGAGGGTGGGGCGTCCATATCGAAATCGACCCATAACGGGACGGGTGCGGGTGCGGGGGCGGAGGCGGTGGCCCCTCCGGGCGAGGCGGTGGCCCCTCCGGGCGCGGCGGCGGCTCCGCCGGGACGGCGCACCGGCGGCGGGGCGTCCCGGGCCGGTCTGCTCGTCACCTTCATCCTCGGCGGCCTCACCGCCGTGACGCCGCTGGCGATGGACATGTATCTCCCGGCCCTGCCGGAGGTCACCCGGTCGCTGAGCGCGCCCGCCGCGACGGTCCAGCTCACCCTCACCGCGTGCCTGGCCGGCATGGCGCTCGGGCAGCTCGTGGTCGGCCCGATGAGCGACCGCTGGGGCCGGCGCCGACCGCTGCTCGTCGGGCTCGTCATCTACGTCGTGGCCACCGCGCTGTGCGCCTTCGCGCCGACCGTCGAACTCCTCGTCGCCTGCCGGCTGGCGCAGGGCCTCGCGGGCGCGGCCGGCATCGTCATCGCGCGGGCGGTCGCCCGCGACCTGTACGACGGCGTCGCCCTGGCCCGCTTCTTCTCGACCCTCATGCTGATCTCCGGCATGGCGCCGATCCTGGCGCCGCTGATCGGGGGTCAGGTGCTGCGGTTCACGGACTGGCGGGGCGTCTTCGTCGTCCTCACGGTCCTCGGCGTGCTGCTGACGGCGCTCGTGTGGGCGAAGCTCCCCGAGACGCTGGACCCCGCCGACCGGCACGGCGGCAACGTCCGCGAGGCCCTCGCGCCGATGCGCCGGCTGCTCGCCGACCGGGTCTTCGCCGGCTACATGCTCGCGGGCGGCTTCGCCTTCGCCTCCCTCTTCGCGTACGTCGCCGCCTCCCCGTTCGTCATGCAGGAGATCTACGGCGCCTCCCCGCAGACCTTCAGCCTGCTGTTCGGGCTGAACTCGATCGGCCTGATGATCATGGGGCAGGTCAACGGGAAGATCCTGGTCGGGCGGGTCCGGCTGGACAAGGCGCTCGGCGCGGGACTCGCCGTGGTGGTCGCCGCCGCGACGGCGCTGCTGCTGATGTCGCTGGGGGTGTTCGGCGAGACGGGCCTGGTGCCGGTCGCCGCGGCGCTGTTCGTGCTGATGTCGTCCATGGGTGTCGTCATGCCCAACACGCAGACGCTCCCGCTGATGCGGGCCCGGCACGCGGCCGGCTCCGCGTCCGCCCTGCTCGGCACGACGTCCTTCCTCATCGGCGCGATCGCCTCCCCGCTGGTCGGCATCGCCGGTGAGGACACCGCCGTCCCGATGGCCGTCGTCCAGTTGGTCTCCGCCCTGGTGGCGACGGCCTGCTTCCTGGGAATGTGCCGCCCGTGGAAGACCGGGACGAGCACGAAGGGCGGGGGCGTCTGAGCACCCCGCGACTGCGCCGGGGCACCCCGGAACGCGCCGGGCTGGACGCCGCCGAACTGCGGCGTCTGGTCCGGGAGGTCCGCGCCCGCACCGAGGGGAGCCGCCCCTGGGCCGCGGGCGCGGTGGTCGTCGTCGGACGCGGTCCGGTGGTCGCGGTGGAGGAGGCGGCGGGCTGGGCGGTGCGCTACGCCCGCTACGACGAGCAGGCGGACGCGCCGGTCGACCTCCCGCCCGGGCAGCGGGTGCCGGCGACCGTGGACACCCCCTTCGACCTGGCCTCCGTCACCAAGCTGTTCACGGCGGTGGCCGCGGTGCAGCAGATCGAGCGGGGCACGCTGGGGCTCGACGCGCGCGTCGGCACGTACCTGCCGGACTTCACGGCCGCCGTACGGCACGGCGTCACCGTGCGCCACCTGCTCACCCACACCTCCGGGCTCCGCCCCGAACTCCCCCTGTACGACTGCGCCGACGACGCGGAACGCCTGGCGCTGCTGCGCGCGGAACGGCCGGTCGCCGCACCCGGCACGTACTGCTACTCCGACCTCAACATGCTGCTGCTCCAGCACGTCCTGGAGCGGCTCACCGGCCGCGCCCTCGACGTCCTGGTGCGCGAGGGCATCACGCGGCCGCTCGGCATGGACGCGACCGGCTTCGGACCGTGCCCGTCGGCGGCGGCGACCGAGGACCAGCGGCGGCCCTGGGCCAAGGCGGACCGGGGGATGCTGCGGGGCGAGGTGCACGACGAGAACGCCTGGGCGCTGGGCGGGGTCGCCGGCCACGCCGGCCTCTTCTCCACGGCGGGGGACCTCGCGGTCTTCTGCCGCACCCTGCTGGCGGGCGGCTCCTACGGCCCGGCCCGCGTCCTCGGCCCGGACCACGTGGACCTCATGCTCCGCCCTCCTGGCCTCGGTTTCGCCGTCGACCAGCCGTACTTCATGGGCGCCCTGGCGGGCCACGGCGCGGCGGGCCACTCCGGCTTCACCGGCACGTCCCTGGTCCTCGACCGGGCCACCGACACCTTCGTCGTCCTCCTCGCCAACACGGTCCACCCCCGCCGCCCCACCCCACCCGACAGCACACCCCGCGCGGAGACGGCGACACGGGTGGCACGGGCGGTACGGGGGAGATGAGGGCACTGCCTCACGGCAGCGCGCGGAACGGGCTCACGCCCGGGCGTCGCACCGGTGCCCCCGGGCTGCTTGAATGCCGCGGTGATCACAAGCGTGTGCGCCGTCGCGGCCGGCGGGCTGACGACGTGGCTGGTGGTGAACCGGGGCATACGGCGCCGCGACGAGCGGTCCGCGCGGGGTGAGGTGATCGAGGTGCCGTGCATGCTGCGGCACCCCGCCCGCGAGGGGCGGTGGCTGCGGGGACGGATGGCGGTGGGGTCGTCCACGGTCGCCTGGAAGCCGCGTACGAGGGCCGGGGCGAAGGTGCCTGGACCGGCCGTGTTGCGGCAGGTCGGCACGCGTGCGCCTGCGTGGCGCGAAGGACTGAGGGTGAACCCCCGGTGCACGATCGTCGCGTGCGACTCCTCCGTGGGCGTCGTCGAGATCGCCGTGATGCCGCGCGATCTGGGGCACCTGCTCCTCGCCCTGGAGCGGAGCGCGACGTGATGAGGGTGCGGGCACCGATGTGCGCCGGGTGTACTCGTGCGCCGGGTGTCGTGCGGTGCTGACGGGCTTTCCGTCGCGTCCGTACGGACGAGAGGCCAGCGGGCCCCCGGCCCGCGGGGCCGAGCGCGGCACAGGCGTCCCCGGAGGGGGCCGTAGAATTTCCGGGTGAACGCCCCCGCCTCCCTCCCCACCGCCGACTCCCTGCGTGCCGCCCTCAGCGGGCTGCTGGACGGGATTCCCGCGCGGCAGGCCGGTCAGGCCGTCGAGCGGCTGATCGGGCACTACCGGGGCGCCACCCCCACCGACGCCCCCATCCTGCGCGACCGCGCCGACGTGGCCGCGTACGCCGCGTACCGGATGCCCGCCACCTTCGAGGCGGTGCACGCGGCGCTGCGGGCCTTCGCCGACGCCGTGCCCGGGTGGGCGCCCGGGAGCCACGTCGACGTGGGCGGCGGGACCGGCGCGGCGGCGTGGGCGGTGAGCGCGACCTGGGACGGGGAGCGTCCGGTGACCGTGCTGGACTGGGCCGCGCCCGCGCTCGACCTCGGCCGTGAACTGGCCGCCGGTCACCCCGCCCTGCGCGACGCCCGCTGGGAGCGCGCCCGGATCGGATCCACGCTCACCCTGGAGCCGGCCGACCTCGTCACCGTCTCCTACGTGCTCAACGAACTCACCTCCGCCGACCGCGCCGCGCTCGTCGACGCGGCCGCCGGCGCCGCGCGGGCCGTGGTCGTCGTGGAGCCCGGCACCCCCGACGGCTACGCCCGCATGATCGAGGCCCGCGACCGTCTCGTCACCGCCGGCTTCCAGGTGGCCGCGCCCTGCCCGCACAGCGCGTCCTGCCCGATCGTGCCCGGCACCGACTGGTGCCACTTCTCGGCCCGGGTCAGCCGCTCCTCACTGCACCGCCAGATCAAGGGCGGCACCCTCGCCTACGAGGACGAGAAGTTCAGCTACGTCGCCGCGACCCGGCTGCCGGTCACCCCGGCCCCCGCCCGCGTCGTCCGCAAGCCCCAGATCCGCAAGGGCCAGGTCCTCCTCGACCTCTGCGAGACGGACCCGGCCCTGAACCGCGCCACGGTCACCAAGCGCCACGGCGCCCTCTACCGCGCGGCCCGCGACACGGACTGGGGCGACCCCTGGCCGCCGCCGTCCGCACAGGACTGACACACCGTCACCCCTGCTCCTGCTCCTGCTTCTGCTCCGACTTCTGTTCCTTCTCCGCGTCGCGCTGCTCCTGGAGCTTGCGCAGCAGCGCGCGCTTCTGGGCCTGGGGGTCCGTGCCGCCGCCGATGCGGCCGGCCGGGCCCCCGCCGCGCAGGGCCTTGCGGCCCAGGTGCTGCCGGGCGCCACCGACGCCCAGCATGTTTCCGCCTCGAGCCATGAGGGGCTCCCTTCCGACAGTCGACAGTCACGCTATGGAAACGAGACGGTTCGTCTCGCTTTCCAGCCGTACCAGCGTCCGGCGAGACGCTGCGTCTTGTCAACCTGATAAGTTCGGGCCATGGCCAAGAATCAGTCGTCCGTCCCCGACACCTCGCGCCGCAGCGAGCGGTCCCGTCGCGCCATCTACGACGCCGCCCTCGCCCTCGTCGCCGAGGTGGGGTACCCGAAGACCACCATCGAGGGGATCGCCTCCCGCGCCGGCGTCGGCAAGCAGACGATCTACCGCTGGTGGCCGTCGAAGGCGGACGTGCTGCTCGAGGCGTTCCTCGACCTGAGCGGCCAGGCCGCCGAGGCCGCCGGCCAGAAGCCGTACACCATCCCCGACACCGGGGACCTCGCCGCCGACCTCAAGAACGTCCTGCGCGCCACGGTCGACGAACTGGGCAACCCCGCCTTCGAGGCGCCCTCCCGCGCCCTGGCCGCCGAGGGCGTCGTCAACGAGGAGCTCGGCCGCCGCTTCGTCGCCCAGCTCCTGGAACCCCAGCTCCAGCTGTACGTCGACCGGCTGCGCGCCGCGCAGGAGACCGGGGAGGTCCGCCCCGACGTCGACCCGCGCATCGCCCTGGAACTCTTCGTCTCCCCGCTCGCCCAGCGCTGGCTCCAGTACACCGGCCCGATCACCTACGAGTACACCGACACCCTCGTCGACTACGCCCTCCACGGCCTCGCCCCCCGCTGACCGGCCCCGCCCCTCAGCGTCCCGTCACCGAGCTGACCGGCCCCGGCACCCGCGTCCGGTACCGCGCCAGCCGCCCCGGCGCGTCCGTGAGGACGCCGTCGCAGCCGAGCGCCAGGGCGCGGTCGCGCTGGGCCGGGGTGACGACGGTGTGCGCCCACACCCGGGGGACCCCCGACCGGACCGCCCGCTTCACGTCCCCGTCCCGCGCCCGGATGTCGACGTCCAGCAGGTCGACGAAGGAACGCCACTCCTCCGGCCGGTCGGTGCGCATCTGCTCGGCCGAGCGCCACAGCTGGGTCAGCAGCCCCAGCCGGTGGACCCGCGCCGCCACCCGGGGGTGGTTGGTGTTGACGAACACCGACCGGGTCAGCCCCCGCTCCCGGATCATCCCGGCCACCCGCTCCAGACCGGCCGGGTCCTTCAGCTCCAGCATCAGCAGGACCCGCCCGCCCAGCCGGTCCAGCACCTCCTCCACCGTCGGCGGCCGCTCCGACCGCCAGCTCCCCGGCAGCCGGTCGCGCGGGCGCAGCCGCACCCCCTTCCACTCCTCCGCGTCCAGCTTCCGCACCTCCCCGCCCAGGAAGGTCGTACGGTTCAGGGTCGCGTCGTGGAAGACCACCGGCGTGCCGTCCCGCAGCACCCGGGTGTCGAAGTCCAGCACCTGCGCCGTACCGCGCCGGTACGCCGCCATCAGCCCCGACATGCTGTTCTCCGGCACCTCGCGTGCCCCGCCGCGATGCGCCACGTACGTCACCCGGGGCAGCGAGTCCACCGTCAGCGGGCCGTCGCCCCACTCCAGCGGGGGCGAGCCGCCGTGCCCCGTGAGTGTCAGCGCCGCGAGGGACACCACGGACACCAGGGCGGCCGGCGCCGACGACGCGATCCACGTGATCATGACGCCACGGTAGGCAGGCGCATCAGGGCGGACCGAGCACCGACACCCGGTCCGCGGCCTCCCGGCGGATGTCCTGTTCGCCCCACCGGTCAGCTTGCGCCCGGTGCCGTCACCCTCGTCCCACCTGCGGTGATTAGGCGCTTCGGGCCCCCGATGCGCACGATCGTGGGACCATAGGGCATGCTGGAGCGCACGACGGCGAGGCGAGGGGATAGATGAGCGCGGACTTCGGCGGCCGGAGCGGCCGGCAGGGCAAACTCTCCCAGTGGCTGCGAGGACGCCGCCCGAAGCAGGCCGCCGGAGACGACGGCCGTGAGACCCTGCTGCTCGCCGCCGCCGGAGCGGGACTGCCCCTCGCGCCCGCCGCGCACCCCGCCGGCTACCGCTGTTCCTGCGACCGCGTGGGCTGTCCCACCCCCGCCCGGCACCCGGTGTCCTTCGCCTGGCAGACCCAGTCGACCACCGACCACGCCCAGATCGAGCGCTGGGCCCGCCACCAGCCGCAGGCGAACTTCATCACCGCCACGGGCATGGTGCACGACGTCCTCGACGTCCCCCTCGACGCGGGCCGCGAGGCCCTGGACCGCCTGCTGGAGGCCGGGGTCGAGGTCGGTCCGGTCGCCGAGAGCGACGACGGCCGCCTGCTGTTCTTCACCCTCACCCGGGGCACCCCCGAGGACGAGGACGAGTGGTGGCCCTGCGAGCTGGACTGCCATCCCGAGACCATGGACGAGCATCCCGGACTGCGCTGGCACTGCCGGGGCTCCTACGTCCTCGTCCCGCCCGCCCGCCTCCCCGGCGACGACGACCCGTCGGTCCGCTGGGTACGCGGCCTCGAGCATCCGCTGCCCGACCCGCTGAGCCTGCTGGAGTACCTCACGGACGCCTGCGCCCGGTACGCGGACGGCCGCCCCGACCCCACCGGGGCCGCCTGGCCCCTGCGCCACTGACCGACCCGGCCGGTCCTACTCGCCCTTCGCGGACGTCAGCCCCTGGATCCGCCCCAGCACCCGCACCGGCCCGTCCGCCGGGTCCAGCGCCACCTCGTTCGAGACGAACTCCATCGTCAGGGACTGACGTATCTCCCCGCTGGTCAGCGCCAGCACGTCCTTGTTCGGCGTCGGCACCGTCGCCCCGGCCGCCGCCGTCTGCTTCTCGAAGTGCCGCGTCGTGAAGAACACCAGCGCCCCGCCGTCCGCCGTGCGCAGCGCCAGCGGCGCGTAGTCGCCGTTCACCAGCGGCTCGTCGATGTACTGCGTGGCCAGACCAGGCCGCACCGACTTCTTCTTCCGGGTGTCCCGCCACCCGGAGGTGTGCGGGCCCTCCGCGAAACCTTCCCCGCCGTCCTTCAGGTACGTGGCGTACTTCTGACTCAACTCGCCCGGTGCGACCGCCACTTCGCCGGAGTTCGCCGGGACGGTCTCGGCCCAGCCGTCCTTGTCCGTCTTGAACTCCGGTACGTCGTCCGGCGAGACCAGCGTCAGGTACGCCACCTCCCACGGGTCGTCCAGTGCGTCGCGGGTGAACACCAGCAGCCAGCGGACGTCACCGCCCTTGTTGGCGGCGGTGTCGGCGAGGAACCAGCGCGGCCAGCCCGCCTTGGCAGGGATGGTGAACTTCGCGTCGGTCAGCTCCAGTGGCGCGTGACTCGGGTTGCCGTCCGGGTTGTTGACCTTCCCCGCCTTCAGCCGGGCCCCGTCGATGTCGGCGAGCGCGCCGGTGGTGCGGTCGGCGTCCAGGGAGGAGTCGTACGCCTTGTCGGCGGCGTTGTACGCGGCCGTGAACTCCTTGAGCGCCTCGGCGGCTTCGGCGCGGGTGGTCGCCGGGAGCACCTCGCGCTCGCCGTGCACCACCACACAGCCGCTCGCCGTCAGCGCCAGCGCGGTCACGGAAGCCGCCACCAGCGCGGTGCGGCGAGGCCCGCGGAGTCCGTGGAGCCTACGAAGACCGAGATCCCTGCTCATCCGGTTGCTTCACCTTCCCCTTCCCGGAGGCGAACCCTACCGGGACGCCCGCACCGCAGGACGCGGGGACCGGCCACAGCGGCCACACCGTGACCTGAACCGCCTGACGGAGCACCGGTCCTCACCACTCCCGCACGGGCAGCACCAGCACCGCTCCCGTCCGCGGATGCGGGAGGACCTCGACCGGCTGGTCGTAGACCTCCGACAGCAGGGACGCCGTGAAGATCTCCTCCGGGGGGCCGTCCGCCGCGACGCGGCCCGCGCGCAGGACCGCCACGCGGTGGGCGTAGGCCGCGGCGAGGCCGAGGTCGTGGAGGACCACCACCACCGCGTCCCCGGCCCGCGCCCGCTCCCGGCACAGCCGCAGCACCAGTTCCTGGTGGCGCAGGTCGAGCGCGGCCGTCGGCTCGTCGAGCATCAGCAGCGGCGCGCGCTGGGCGAGCACCCGGGCGAGCGCTACCCGCGCGCGTTCGCCGCCGCTCAGCGCGGAGAACGGCCGCGCCGCGAACGCGGTCACCTCGGTCGCCGCCATCGCCCCGGCGACGGCCGCCTCGTCGTCCTCCGGGTCCAGCGCCGCCCAGGGCGCCCGTCCCATCCGTACGACCTCCTCCACCGAGAAGGGGAAGCTCAGCGCGGACGACTGGGGCAACACCGCACGGCGCAGGGCGAGTTCGGGGGCGGACCAGTCCGACACCGGGCGCCCGTGGATCCGTACGACACCGCCCGCGGGCGCGATGTCGGCGGCGAGGGCGCCGAGCAGGGTGGACTTGCCGGCCCCGTTGGGCCCGACCAGCGCGAGCACCTCGCCCGCGCGGACGGCGACGTCCACGCCGTGGAGGACGTCCCGGGCGCCGAGACGCACGTGCAGGGCTTCGGCCGCGGCGAGGATGTCGCCGGGGGAGACGGGAGACGGAGGAACGGGACGGGAACGAAGCAGAAGCACGGAAGGACCTTCCAGACAGACCCCCTCAGGGGCGCGGGGAACGGCGCGCCCGGCCCCCACGGCCCCGCGGACGACGCGGGACCGGAGGCCGGGGCGCTTGGAACGCCCTCAGGGGCGCGGGGAACTGCGCGACCGGCCCCCACGGCCCCGCGGACGACGCGGGACCGGAGGCCGGGGCGCTTGGAACGCCCTCAGGGGCGCGGGGAACGGCGCGACCAGCCCTCACCGCCCCGCGGACAACACGCGACGCGGCACCGGAGGCCGGGGCGCTTGGACGTACGGCAAGACGAACACCCTCAGGGGCGCGGGGAACTGCGCGACCGGCCCCCACCCCCGCCGCAGACGGGACACAACCTCACGCCCACCCCCCGTGCCGCCGCCGAGTCCTCCGCAGCAGCCAGAAGAAGAAAGGGCTGCCGAGCAGCGCCGTCAGCACCCCCAGAGGCAGCTCCGCCGGCGAGGCGACCGTACGGGCCGCCAGGTCCGCCGCCACCAGCACCAGCGCACCCAGCAGCGCGCTGCCCGGCAGCAGGAACCGGTGCCCGGGACCGGCGGCCATCCGCAGCAGATGCGGCACGACCAGCCCGACGAAGCCGATGATGCCGGACACGCTCACCGCGGCCGCGGTCAGCAGCGCGATCACCAGCACCAGCACGATCCGCAGCCGCTCCACGTCCACCCCCAGGTGGCGGGCGGGCCGCTCGCCCAGCGCCAGCAGGTCCAGGCGGCGGGCGTACAAGGGCGCGACGCCCAGCCCGAGTACCGCGCACGGCAGCACCGCCAGCACCTTCGGCCAGGTCGCCTGGGACAGCGAGCCGAGCTGCCAGAAGGTGATCTGGTTGACGGCTGCGGTGTCCGCGAAGAACAGGAACAGCCCGATCAGCGCGCCCGCGAAGGCGTTCACCGCGATACCGGTGAGGATCAGCGTCACCACCTCGGTGCGCCCGCCCGACCGGGACATCGCGTACACGAGGAGCACGGTGACGAGACCGGCGACGAACGCGAGGATGGAGACGGTCCAGTTGCCCGCGAAGTTCAACCCCAGCGCGATGGCGGCCACCGCGCCGACCGCCGCGCCGGAGGAGACACCGATGACGCCGGGTTCGGCGAGCGGGTTGCCGAACACGCCCTGCATCAGCGCGCCCGCACACCCCAGCGACGCCCCCACGAGCAGGGCGAGCACGATGCGCGGGAAGCGTACGTTCCACAGCACGGACTCGGCGACCCGGTCCAGTTCGGTGCCGCCGAGGCCCAACCGGTGCTGCACGGAGGCGATCACGTCCCCGACGGGCACGGGATAGGCGCCGGTGTGGGCCGCCACGGGCACGAGCACGACGAGGGCGGTGACAAGCCCCGCCGTGAGCAGCCACGGAACGCCGCGGCGCCGGGCGGGCGGGGCGGCCTCCCGGGGTTCCGTGCCGGAAGGTGTCTTGGTCAGGACGCTCACCGGGCACCGCCCTCGCCGTAGAGCTGCTCCACGACGGAGGCGAGCACCTGGTCGGTGCGCGGGCCGTAGTTGAGCAGCACGCCGTCCTCGACGGAGACGATCCGCCGGTCCATCCCGGCCGGGGTCTGCGCGATGCCGGGGATCTTCACCAGCCCGTCGACGCCGCCGACCGACTCCAGCCCCTTCGACATCACGAGCAGCGCGTCCGGGGCCGCCTTGACGAGGGCCTCGCTGGTGATGGCGGTGAAGTCCTTCTCCATGCCCGACTCGGCGCCCGCGTCCACCGCGCCCGCAGCCTCGATCAGCGAGGTGGCGCCGGAGCCCCTGCCGCCGATGAGGTACACGGAGGCGGACCCGCGCAGGTACAGGAAGGCGACCCGCGGCTCGTCCTTCTCCGCCGGGACCGACTCCGCGACGGCGGCGACGCGTTCCTCCGTACGCCGGGTCAGCTCTTCGCCCGCGGACGGCACTCCGAGCGCCTCGGCGACGGTCTGGATGCGCGGGCCGACGTCGTCGAGTCCGGTCGCGCCCTCGACGACGAGGACGGGAACGCCTGCCGCGCGGATCTGGGCCATGGCCTCGTCGGGGCCGGTGGTGGACTCGGCGATCACGAGGTCGGGGCGCAGGGACAGCACGCTCTCGGCGGAGACGTCGTGTCCCCGGGTGACGACCGGCAGGGTGGCCGCCTGCGCGAAGGTGGCGGTGACGTCACGGGCGACGACCCGGTCGCCCAGGCCCAGCGTGAACACGATCTCGCTGAGGCTGCCGGACAGCGGGACGATCCGCTCCGCCTGCTCGACCGTCACCTCCCGTCCGTCGGCGGAGCGGACGGTCACCGGGAGCCGGGGCCGCGGGGTGGAGTCCAGTGGTTCGACGCGGTCCGCCGTCGTCGTGGAGGCGGCCGCGGGGGCGGGGGAGGCCGCGTCGGAGGAGCCTCCGCACGCGGTCGTGGTGAGGGAGAGGGCGAGCACGGACAGCAGTGCTCCCGCCAGATGTGTGCGCAAGCGTCGCACGGTTCCGTCCGTTCCTTCCGGCTGTGGGTGGAGGTTGACCGAGGTGCAGCTTAGGTTAGCCTTACCTTAATTCGCTACCGGCCCCCGCCTCCGGAGGACTTGCCATGCCCACGCGTCTTCGCGTCCTGGTCGCCGTGCTCTGCGCAGCCGTCCTGGGCGCGCTCGTCCCGGCCGCCACGGCGCACGCCGAGGCCCGTACCGTCCAGGGCGGCAGGCTCGACTGGGGCATCAAGACGTCGTTCCAGCGCTACGTCACCGGCCCCGTCGCCAAGGGCGGTTACGCCCTCACCGGCGGCGCCGCCACGGTCGGCGGCAGCGGCTTCCGCTTCCACTCGGCGAGCGGGACGTACGACGGCGACACGGGCTCCTTCCGCGCCGCCTTCTCCGGCGGGGTGCACTTCACCGGCCACCGCACCGACAGCGGCGCGTACCAGCTCGACCTGACCCTCAGCAGCCCCACCGTGTCCATATCCGGCGGCTCCGGCACCCTCTACGTGGACGTCACCAGCAAGGCGAAGGACACCGGGGCGGTCACGACGTCCCGTCAGGTGCCCTTCGCCTCCCTATCCCTCGGCGGCATCGACATGCGCGGCGGCGGCACCTCCGTCGTCCTGAACAACCTGCCCGCCACCCTCACCGCCCAGGGCGCCACCTCCTTCGCCGGCTACTACACGGCCGGCACCGCCCTCGACCCGGTCAGCCTCTCCGCCGACGTCCAGCAGCCGCGGAGCGAGGCGACCAAGAGCCCCGCCGCCAAGAGGACCGAGCCGAAGAAGACCGAGAAGGCCGCGAAGAGCACGGCGCTCGTCGACGGAGCCGTCGACTGGGGCGTGCGCCGCACCTTCCGCGAGTACGTCACCGGTGACATCGCCCGCGGCCGCTGGATGCTCACCTCCGGCGCCCTCGACGGCGGCGCGCTCTTCCGCTTCCCCGGCGGCCGGGGCACGTTCGACGACGGCGACCTCACCGCCGCCTTCCGCGGCGCGGTCCGCTTCACCGGCGACCACGGCCTCGACCTGCGCCTCAGCGGGGTCCGCGTCACCGTGAAGGACGGCAAGGGCACCCTCTACGCCGACGTCACGTCACCGGACCACACCGGCCGCAAGGTCCCCCTGGTCACCTTCACCGCCGAGAGCCTCAGGGCGAGGAACGGCCTCGCCACCGTCACCGAGGCCCCCGCGAAGCTCACCGCCCAGGGCGCCGACGCCTTCGGCGGGATGTACCCGGCGGGCACCGCGATGGACCCGGTCACCCTGGCCGTCGCCCTCACCGACACCGCCGCACTCCCCGCCCTGCCCGACCTGGGCAGCGCCCCGACCACCACCCCGACGGCCTCCCCGTCCCCCGCGGCCGCCTCGCCCGAGCCGGTCGCGCAGGCCACCGCGCCGCACGACGACGGCACGTCCCCCGCTCTTCCCCTCTCCCTCGCGGCCGGATCCCTGCTGGTGCTCGCCGGCGCCGCCGCGCTCCTCGTCCGCAGGCGCCGCGCAGGCAAGGCCGCCGCGGACACCCCGCAGAACCACTGATCCCCCTTCACCTCAAGGAGACACTCCCGTCATGTCCGCAAGACGACGCCGGTCCCTCGCCCTCGCCGCCGCGGTGGCCACCGCGGCCGCCCTCGGCGCCACCGCCGCCCCCTCCGCCTCCGCCGCGGAGATCCCCCTGTCCGGCTACGAACTGACCTGGGGCATCAAGGAGTCGTACCGCACCTACGTGGCCACCTACGCGCAGGGCGCCTTCACACCCAGCGCGGGTGCGAGCCAGGCGGAGAACAACGGCGCGTTCACCTTCACCGACGGCAAGGGCACCTACGACTCCACGACCCACGTGATGTCGCTCGGCTTCCAGGGCGAGCTGAACATCAAGTCGGCGGCGCACCGCTTCGAACTCACCCTCTCCGACCTGAAGTTCGACAGCGGCAAGGGTGAGATCACCGCCGACGTCGAGCGCGACGGCACCACCGAGGACGACGTCCCGCTCGCCACGGTCACGGTCACCCGCGCGATGACGGACATGGCCACCACCCTCACCGAGGAGGCCGGCGAGGTCTTCGGCAGCGACACGTACGCGGGCGCCGCGGGCGACCCACTGAGCATCGTCAAGAAGGCCGACCCGGAGCCGGAACCCGAGCCGTCCACCTCCGAGCCCGCCACCACCCCGCCGGCCTCCCCGACCGCCGAGCCCCAGCCCACCGGTTCGGTCACCCCGACGGCCGTCCCCACCGGCTCCGCCCCGCCCACCACGCAGGCCCCGACGCCCACCCCGAGCGCCACCGCCTCGCAGCCCACCGCGCCCGCCACCCAGGGCGACATCGCCGACGGCACCCTCCACTGGGGCGTGAAGCAGTCCTTCCGCGCCTACGTCACGGGCCCCGTGGCCAAGGGCACGATCACCGCATCCGACGGCGCCACCCAGGCCTCCGGCAACGGCGCCTTCACCTTCGCCGACGCCACCGGCACCTACGACACGGAGGCCGGCACCCTCAAGGCAGCCTTCAAGGGCGCGGTCACCTTCAAGGGCCACGAGCACGACGGCGCGTACAGCCTCGACCTCACCCTCAGCGACCTGCGGGTGAACCTCACCAAGGGCAAGGGCACGCTGACCGCCGACGTCGCCGACCACGACGAGACGTCCCAGGACGTCGTCCTCGCCGACCTGTCCGCCCCGTCGGCCGCGCTCACCGTGAAGGACGACGTCATCACCCTGGACAAGGTGACCGCGACCCTCACGGAGGCCGGAGCCAAGGCCTTCGGCGGGTTCTACGCCGCCGGCGCCGAACTCGACCCGGTGAACCTGGCCGTGGCCCTCACCAAGGGCGCGGAGCTGCCCGCCGGCTCGGGCGGTTCCGACGGCAGCGGCTCCGGCACCGGCGGCAGCGGCACCGGCACGGACGGCGGCCCGGACGCCTCCGGCTCCACCACCGGCGGGGTCGGCTCGACCATCGGCGGCGACCTGGGCGGCAGCCTCGCCAGCACCGGGTCCGACGTCCCGGTCGGCGCCCTCGGCGCGGCGGCCGGTGCGGCCGTGGCCGCCGGGGCGGGCGTCGTCCTCGCCCTCCGCCGGAGGCGCTCGACGGCCGAGTGAGCCCGGTTTCGGCGTCCGTGGGAAGCGCCGCGTCCGACTCCCAGGTTCGCGCAGTTCCCCGCGCCCCTTCGGGGGCACGGGGGGACTGCGCGAACGGCAGGGCAGGGTGCCGAGCCGCCGCCTAACTCGCGAACGCCGGCAGGGCGAAGCGCTGGACGAGCGGGAAGCCGTCCTCGCGGGCGCTCTTGGCGTTGACGGAGTAGACCACCGTGCGGGACAGGTCCCGGGTGGCGCCCAGCACCGTGTGGTAGCCGGGGCGGGAGCCGGTCTTGCCCCAGATCTCGCGCCCGTCGATCACGAACCGTTCGAGGGCCATCCCGTAGGTGGCACCGTCGACGTCGGGCACGGTGAGCATCTGGTCCAACAGGGACGGCGGGACGACCTTGCCGCCGAACACGCCGAACACCAGACGCTCCAGGTCGGCGGTGGTGGAGATCATGTCCCCGGCGGCCCACCGGTCGGACATGTTCCACTCGGTGACATCGGTGGTCCGGGCGCCGATGTCGGTGTAGGCCCGGTTGTGCGGGCCGTGGATGCGGGGGTCGGGACCTCCGGGGAAGCCGGTGTGCCGCATGCCGAGGGGCCGGAAGAACCGTACGGCCGCCTGGTGTTCGTAGCTGTCGCCGGTCACCTTCTCGATCAGCATGCCGAGCACGGTGTAGTGGATGTTCCCGTACACCTGATGGTCGCCCGGGTCGTGCGCCGGGCCCTGGGCGACGGACGCGGCCACCACCTCCTCCGGGGTGAGCGTCTCGAACCGGTGCGCGTACATCTCCTCGGTCGTCGAGCCGAGGCTCGCGCCGGGGCGCAGCCCGCTGGTGTAGGTGAGCAGCTGACGCACGGTCGGGGGCTCGGTGAAGGAGGGCGGGAGCAGGTCCGGAAGATAGCGGCTGACGGGCGCGTCGAGGCCGACGCGCTTCTCCGCGACGAGCTGGAGCACGACCGCCGCGGTCACCACCTTGGTCGTGGAGCCGGCCCGGAAGCGCGCGTGCGACAGCGCGGGCGCCCCCGTGCGCAGGTCCCGGACGCCCGCGCTGCCCGACCACCTGCCCTTGCCGCCGACCCGGATCAGCGCCGCGGAGACGTCCCCGTCGGGGACCTCGGCGAGCGCCCGCTCCAGCGGGGTCGTGTCGAACCCGGCGGCGCCCGGAGCGGAGACCGCGGGGGAGACCCGAGCGGGGTGGGCGGCGGCCGTCCCGGCGAGGGGGACGAGCAGCAGGGACGAGGCCAGCAGGGCGGACACGGCCGTGGCGCGGGCACGGGCGGTGGTGCCTGAGGTCATGGAAGGGCTACGATCGCGGCGGTGGGTGCTGCGGACGGGGACCATCCTGGTGATCAAGGGCGGCGCCGGGATCGTACGCGGTGACGAGGCCCGCCCCTGACGCGCCCCTCATCAACGTGCATGCCCTGTAGGGGACTTCCCCGGCCCTCGACCCCGAGACGGGCCGTGGGGAGAGGAGACCTCTCTTCTCCCCACGGCCCGTCGGAACGGTGCGTCAGATCAGGTCCTCGCCCTTGCGGCGGGCCTCCGCCCACTCGCGGAAGAAGCCGCGGCAGATGACGAACAGCACGACGGCCACGAGCACGGGCCACATCAGGACGTACGCGGTGAGCGCTGCGGTGGACACGGTGCCTCCTCGGGGGTCACGGGTGGGTGGTGCCGGCGGGTTCCGGGGCGTCCGGCGGCGCCGGAGCCTCCGCGGCCTGCGGGCCCTGGTCGAAGTCGCCGGTGCGGCGGGCGATGAGGGAGAAGTCGAAACCCTCACGGCGGCGCACGCTCATCGCCCAGCAGACGACGGTGGACACCGAGTAGGCCACCAGCGAGCCGGAGAGGGTGGCGTACTCGTGCAGCGAGCCCAGGGCGAACGGCGCCGACACCACGACCGCCGCCACGCCGACCACCTTCGCCGCGCGGACGCCGAAGAAGCCGAACACCATCAGGCCGAGCACGACGCCGACACCGAGCACCGCCAGCACGTCCACGACGATGCCGAAGGCGCCGTCCACGGGGATCCAGGAGAAGCGCACCGGCAGGAACACCGCGAGCGCCGCGAGCACCGAGGTGGTGAACGCCTTCCCGCTGACCTTGTCCCAGTAGAAGCTGGCGAGCACCGGGAAGACCAGGGCGCCCCACAGCGCGCCCACGAACACCAGCAGATCGAGGATGTTCAGCTGCAGACTGGCGAACGCCACGGCCGTCGCGGTCGCCAGCACCATGGTGATCCGGCCGACCAGCAGCATCGTGCGCGGGTTCGCCTTCTCCTTGCCGGCCACGTTCTGACCGTAGACGTCGGCCATCATGATCGACGAGAGGGCGGCGAGGTCGGAGTCGGCGGTGGAGGAGAGCGCGCCGACGATCATGATGAAGAACAACGCCAGCAGCACGGGCGGCAGATACTCGGCCGCCATGCCCGGGATGATGTTGTTGACGTCGCCGCCGGTGGGCTCGTAGCCGAGGTACAGGGCGAGCACGCCCAGCATGCCGACGCCGATGACCATCGCGCCGTAGCCGACGGTCGCGGTGACGAAGGTCGGCTTGATCAGGTCCTGCCGCACGGCGAACAGCCGCTGGGCGATGGTCTGGTTGCCGATCGCGTAGGCGAGCACGGCCGCGATGTACGGGGCGCCCTGCTCCATGAAGGCGGTGCTGGAGAAGAAGTCGCCCTGCTCGGGGGTGAGCCGCTCGGCGCCGGTCTCGAAGGCGGCCGGGAAGCCGGCCGCGAAGAAGATGACCGGGACGATGACGGCGACCGCGCCGAGCATCGCGACGACCTGCACGAAGTCGGTGAGCACGGAGGCGCGGAAGCCGGACCACAGGGTGTAGAGCAGCACGCCCGCCGCGACGGCGAAGACGCCCTGGGTGAAGGTGAACGGCGACAGCATCGAGATCAGCACACCGCCGGCGATGAAGTTCGACATCAGGCTGATGAGGCTGCCCACGATGTTCGAACCGGCGAGCATCAGCTGGCTGGAGCGGCCGTGCCGGGCGTACATGACCTCGGCGAGGGTGTGCGCCTTCGGGGCCACCTGCCGGATCCGCTTGCCGAAGGGGTAGATGAAGAGAATCATCAGCGCGCCCCACAGCCCGTAGTGGATCGGGCCGGAGATGCCGTAGGTGTACCCCGAGGTCGCGGACGCGTACATCGACGACGCCCAGATCCAGGTCGCCGTCATGCTGGCGGCGGATATGCCGAAGCCGATGTTGTTGCCGGCGGTCATGTAACCGTCGGCGTTCTCTTCCTTCTTGCCGATGCGGGCCGAGATCAGGAAGGTCCCTCCGTAGAACAGGACCAGCAGACCCACGACCACGAGTGCGCTGAAGCGGGCTGTCTCCAGTCCCTCCACACGCGCCACCTCCTCATGGCTGAACCGGGTGTTTACAGATGAGCGGGCTCTTTGAGCCCGCAAACGTGCCGCACGGTAACAGTCGATTCGCGCAAGGAAGGTGGAATCGCGTCCCTCTCGGGGTGGCGCTCGTGACCTGGAACTTTGCCCAATTCGTACAAGTCCTGGACATGTCCGAAGGGGGCTTTGCCGTGAGCGCGCGCTTTCGTCCCGACTCTTTTCGGTCATTCGTTTGCGTATTGCTTCAGCAAAGTTGATCAGTTCGTTACGGCAACGAGACGCACGGCCGCCGGTTCTGGGGACCCGCCCCGGGTGCTTCAATGCCCCCGTGACTGCTTACGACGTGCTGCGTGTCTTCTGCGGCCCACGCGGCGGATACGGCAACGAACTGGGCGTCGTCCGGGACGGCTCGGTGCTGCCCGGACCGGACGAGCGCCAGGAGTTCGCCGCCAAACTCGGCTTCAGCGAGACCGTGTTCGTCGACGACCCCGAGCGCGGGGTGATCGACATCTACACCCCCACCACCCGCCTGCCCTTCGCGGGCCACCCCTGTGTCGGCACCGCCTGGCTGCTCGACGTGCCCGAACTCGTCACGCCCGCCGGGGTCGTGGGCGCCCGGCAGGACGGGGAGTTCTGCTGGATCGAGGCGCGCGCGGAGTGGGTGCCGCCGCGCACCCTGCGGCAGTACGCCACCGCCGCCGAGGTGGACGAGCTGCCCGTGCCCCCGAAGGGTGAGTGGATCTACGCCTGGGCCTGGCTGGACGAGCCGGCCGGGCGGATCCGCGCCCGCGCCTTTCCCGGCCGGGACGACGGCATCGACGAGGACGAGGCGACGGGCGCCGCGGCGCTGCTGCTCACCGACCGGCTGGGGCGCGCCCTGAACATCACCCAGGGCACCGGCTCCCAGATTCTCACGGCGCCGCAGCCGGAGGGCTGGACGGAGGTCGGCGGCCGGGTCCACCTGGAACGCTGACCGGCACGGCGCACGGGCGGCGCCGTCGAGGTGCCGCCCGTGCGTGTGCGGAAGGCCGGCTCACGCCGACAGCGGGAACTCCTCGCCCAGTGCGCGGAACACGTCCGAGTTCAGCGAGAACGCCCGCTTGCACTCGGCCACGACGCGCTGCTTCTCCAGGTCGTCCACCGCCACCCCGTCCAGCAGCGCGCGGTACTCCCGTTTGAACGCGGCCGGGTTGGAGATCCCCTCGAAGACGTAGAAGCGGACTCCGTCGCCCTTCTTCGCGAAGCCCCAGGTCCGCTCCGCCTTGTCGCGGATGATCTGACCGCCCGAGAGGTCGCCCAGGTAACGGGTGTAGTGGTGCGCGACGTACCCCGCCGGCCACTCCCGGGCCACGGTCGCCACCCGGTCCGCGTAGACCCGCGTCGCGGGCAGGGCGGTCAGGGTCGAGCGCCACTCCGGGCCGCGCAGGTGCTCCAGATCCCGCTCCAGGGCGGCGAGCCGGAACAGCTCCGGGCGAATGAACGGGCCCGCCACCCGGTCCGACGCCAGGTTCGGCGCGCCGGACTCCAGTGCCTCGTACACGAACCACAGCTGCTCGGTGTAGCGCGCGTAGGCGTCCACGCCCAGCCGTCCGCCCAGCAGGTCGGTCATGAAGGTCGAGGTCTCCGCCTCCACGTGCTGCTCGTGGGAGGCGGTACGGATCAGGGTCGAGAAGGAGTCCATGTGCCGATCTTCTATGGTTAGGCTTACCTAAGTCAACATCTTGCCGACAGGTTGTCGGGAACTTCCCCCGCCCGTGCGCCGGGCAAACGGCGTGAGGCACGAGAAGGGCCCGCGCTCCCGGAGGAGGCGGGCCCTCGAAGGTGTGGCGCGGCCGCGCCGGACGTCACGGCAGGGTCAGGATGTCCGCCCCGGTGTCCGTGACCACCAGCGTGTGCTCGAACTGCGCCGTGCGCTTGCGGTCCTTCGTCACGACCGTCCAGCCGTCGTCCCACATGTCGTACTCGTGGGTGCCGAGCGTCAGCATCGGCTCGATGGTGAAGGTCATCCCCGGCTGCATGACCGTCGTCGCGTGCGGGCTGTCGTAGTGCGGGACGATCAGGCCCGAGTGGAACGACGAGTTGATGCCGTGACCGGTGAAGTCACGCACCACCCCGTAGCCGAACCGCTTCGCGTACGACTCGATCACCCGGCCGATGATGTTGATCTGGCGGCCCGGCCTCACCGCCTTGATCGCACGGTTCAGCGCCTCGCGGGTGCGCTCCACCAGCAGGCGGCTCTCCTCGTCCACGTCGCCGACCAGGTACGTGGCGTTGTTGTCGCCGTGCACCCCGCCGATGTACGCGGTCACGTCCAGGTTGACGATGTCGCCGTCGCGCAGCACCGTCGAGTCCGGGATGCCGTGGCAGATGACCTCGTTGACGCTGGTGCACAGCGACTTGGGGAAGCCGCGGTAGCCGAGCGTCGACGGGTAGGCGCCGTGGTCGCACATGTACGCGTGCGCCACCTTGTCCAGCTCGTCCGTCGTCACGCCCGGCGCGATGAGCTTCGCGGCCTCCTCCATCGCGCGGGCCGCGATCCGGCCCGCGAGCCGCATCGCCTCGATCGTCTCGGGCGTCTGCACCTCCGGCCCGGTGTACGGGGTCGGCGCGGGCTTGCCGACGTACTCGGGACGGCGGATGTTCCCGGGCACGGAGCGGGTGGGGGAGAGCTTCCCCGGTACGAGGAGTGACTGGCCAGACATGCCGCGAGTCTAATTCAGCGGCGACGGGGGACCATCTTCCGTGGCGAGAGGAGCCGACATGCCCCTGTTCAAGAAGCGCACGGCCGGCAAACCCGGCGAGTGGTACTACTGCCTGGAGCACAAGAAGGTGGAGGAAGGGCCCGAGTGCCCCGCCAAGGACCGCTTCGGCCCGTACGCGAGCCGCGCCGAGGCGGAGCACGCGATGGAGACCGCCCGCGAGCGCAACCTTCAGTGGGAGAACGACCCCGCGTGGCACGACGGGTCCAAGGGCCGCGACGCGGACTGAGGCGCCGCGTCACCAGCGGGTCGGCGGCGGGGCGGTGAGCAGGTCGGCCAGCCGGGACAGCCGGTCCCGGAGACGACGGCGGCCCCGGCGGGCGGGCAGCACGTTCTCCCCGGCCGCCGCGCTCACCAGGTGCTGCACGGTGTCCAGGTCCAGCTCGGAGCCGTCCGGCACGGGCAGCACCTCGTGCGCCAGCGCCGGCAGCTCGCCCGCCTCCGGACCCAGCGACAACAGCGTCGCCCCTGCGCGGCGGGCGTCCGACACGCGCTCCAGCAGCGCCGCGGGCGGCTCGCCGGGCGCCACCACCAGCAGCGTCTCGCCCCGCCGCGCCGCCTCCAGCCGGCCGAGGCCCACCGCCAGGTGCGCCGGGTCCGTGGGACGCGCGTCGTGCCGCACCAGCGTCGGGGCCAGCTCCGGGGTGCCCGACCAGGCCGCCTCGTCCACCAGGTGCGCCGCCAGGTGCCACGGCTCGTACTCCGGCGTGCCCACCAGCAGCAGCCCGCCGCCGTGCGACACCACCGACCCGCGCAGCGTCCCGGCGAAGTGCCGGGTCGCCCCCAGCCACTCCGTCCCCGCGAGCACTTCCCTCAGCAGCGCGACCCGTACGGCATCCATGCCGCCGCATCCTGCCCCTAACGGCACGCCCGCGTCCCCGTGTTCGGGCAGGGTTCGCCCGACCCGGGGACACCGGCCCGACATCCGCGGGCGCCGCGTGACGGGCCTCGGGCCCGGCCGGTGCGGTGGCGGCCTCCGCCGTAGAGTCGGGCCATGACCTCTACCGATACCGACAGCGCACAGCAGCCCCCGAAGAAGGCCCCCGCCAAGGACCCCTGGGACCTGCCCGACGTCTCCGGCCTGGTCGTCGGCGTGCTCGGCGGCACCGGACCGCAGGGCAAGGGCCTCGCCTACCGGCTCGCCAAGGCCGGCCAGAAGGTGATCATCGGCTCCCGCGCGGCCGAGCGGGCTCAGGCCGCGGCCGAGGAGCTCGGGCACGGCATCGAGGGCGCCGACAACGCCGAGACCGCGCGGCGCAGCGACGTCGTGATCGTCGCCGTGCCGTGGGACGGTCACGGCAAGACCCTCGAGTCCCTCCGCGAGGAGCTGGCCGGCAAGCTCGTCGTGGACTGCGTCAACCCGCTCGGCTTCGACAAGCAGGGCGCGTACGCGCTGAAGCCGGAGGAGGGCAGCGCCGCCCAGCAGGCCGCCGCGCTGCTGCCGGACTCCCGGGTCACCGCCGCGTTCCACCACCTGTCGGCGGTGCTGCTCCAGGACCCGGAGATCGAGGAGATCGACACCGACGTGATGGTGCTCGGCGAGGGCCGCGCCGACGTGGAGATCGTCCAGGCGCTGGCCGGGCGCATCCCCGGTATGCGGGGCATCTTCGCCGGGCGGCTGCGCAACGCCCACCAGGTGGAGTCGCTGGTCGCCAACCTGATCTCGGTCAACCGCCGCTACAAGGCGCACGCGGGGCTCCGCGTCACGGACGTATGAGGCGATGGGGGACACTGGAGCGGAAGCAGTGTCCCCCGACAGGAGCCCCCCGTTATGCCCCGCCTCGCCGTCTACGCCCTCGTCGTGTGCCTCCTCGCCGTCGCCGCGGCCGTCGTCTCCTTCGTGGAGGGCAGCGTGCTGATCGGCGTCGTCTGGATCCTCCTGGCGGGCCTGTCGTCGAACATGACCTGGTACTACATCCGCCGGTCCCGCACCTCCCGCCCCGACTCCCCGGCCACGAACTGACTCGGCAGGGGGCGACCCCTCGGTACGCTGCGGCCGGCGGCCCGCCAAGCTGCGGGCATTCGTGCCGCTGGGGCGGCACGGGTGGGCGCAGCGGCCTCGGCCTGTCAGCGGCCTGAGCGTGCCCACCGCGGGGAGCTGAACTCGGGCGCCTTTCGAAGCACCGGATCCTGCACTCACGCACCCGTCGGTCACCTTGCCCCCGGTGGTGGGTGCCGCTGCGCCCACCCGTGCCGCCCATGCGGCACGACTGCCCGCAGCGGGGGCGGCGCGGGGTGGGGTGGGGCCGCGTCCGGCGCGACTGACCGCGGCGGCCGCGGGGGTGGTGAGGCTGCGCCCGGCGCGACTGTCCGCAGCGGCGGCCGGGTGTCGCCCCACAGGTCGATTCAGGGGTGCCGCGCCCTCAGACTCCGCAGAACTCGTCCGCGCCCCGCCAGAAGCGGAACAGGTCGAAGCCGCAGTACGTGTCGATCTCCTCGATGCACAGGAAGCCCAGCAAATCGTCGACCAGGTCGAAGAAGACGCCGTTCACGGACGGCACCCACAGCAGCGCGAACACGAACAGCAGCCCGAACGGCGCGAACGGTTCGACCTGGCGGCGGACCCCGTGGGAGAGCCACGGCTCGATCACGCCGTAGCCGTCCAGCCCCGGCACCGGCAGGAAGTTCAGGATCGCCGCCGTGACCTGCAGCAGCGCGAGGAACGCCAGCGCGAACCGGAAGGCGGGCGGCACGCCGTCCAGCGCGCCGAGCCAGAACGGCGCCGTGCACACCACCGCGAACAGCACGTTCGTCAGCGGCCCCGCCGCCGAGATCAGGCTGTGCCGCCACCGCCCACGGATCCGGCCGCGCTCGATGAAGACCGCTCCGCCCGGCAGACCGATCCCGCCCATGATCACGAACAGCACGGGCAGCACGATGCTCAGCAGCGCGTGCGTGTACTTCATCGGGTTCAGCGTGAGATAGCCCTTCGCGCCGACCGAGATGTCCCCGCCGTGCAGGGCGGTGCGCGCGTGCGCGTACTCGTGCAGGCACAGGGAGACGATCCACGCGGACGTCACGAAGAGGAACACCGCGAGCCCCGGCACGGCCGCGAACCCCGTCCAGGTGGCCCAGCCGGTGACCGCCGAGACGGCCAGGATGCCCAGGAAGACGGGACTGACCCGTCGGTCGCCGGGACGGGTGGCGGCGGTGGTCATGGGACTCCTTGCGGAGAGAAGGGCGCGCGGGCCTGCCCGACCGTACCCGGGACCCGCCACGCCCGGAAAACGCTTCGCGCGGCCGCCGGGTTCCGTGCAAGGTGAGGTGGCCCTGACCCCGGCCGCGCGTCCCGCGGTCCGGCACCGGAGAGAATGGACCCCGTGCGCTACCGCATCCTCGGCACCACCCAGGCAGTCCGCCCCGACGGCACCGTCGTCCCCGTGGGCGGCGCACGGCTGCGCGCCCTGCTGACCGTGCTCGCCCTGCGGGCCGGCCGCACGGTGCCGGTCGGCCTGCTGGTCGAGGAGGTCTGGGACGGCGACCCGCCCGCCGACGCCACCGGCGCGGTGCAGGCGCTGGTGGGCCGGCTGCGCCGCGCGCTGGGCGCCGACGCGGTCGCCTCCGCCGACGGCGGCTACCGCCTCACCGCCGCGCCCGACGACGTCGACCTGCACCGCTTCGAGCGGCTGGCCGGCGAGGGCCTGCGCGCCCTGGCCGACGGCGACCCCGCCAAGGCGGCCACCGTGCTCGACGACGCCCTCGCCCTGTGGCGCGGCGGCGCCGCACTGCCCGGCCTGCCCGACCGCACCGCGGAGGCCGCCCGCGTGGAGACCCGCCACCTGGACGTGCTGCGCGCCCGCCACACCGCCGCCCTGGCCCTCGGCGAGGCCGAGCGGTCCCTGCCCGAGCTGACCGCCCTGTGCGACAGCCACCCGCTGGACGAGCCGCTCCAGGCGCTGCGGCTGCGCGCCCTGCGCGACACCGGCCGCACCGCCGAGGCGCTCGCCGCCTACGAAGAGGTGCGCCGGCTGCTCGCCGACCGCCTCGGCTCCGACCCCGGCGCGGAACTGCGCGCCCTGCACGCCGAGTTGCTCAGCCCCGAACCGCCCGAACCGCCCGCGCGCCCGGCCGGCCGCACGCCCGGCAACCTGCGCGCCCGGCTGACCTCGTTCGTCGGCCGCGAGGCGGACATCGAGGCGATCCGCGCCGACCTGTCGGCCGCCCGCCTGGTGACGCTCCTCGGCCCGGGCGGGGCGGGCAAGACACGTCTGTCGCAGGAGGCCGCCGAGACCGTACGGGCCGCCCACCCCGACGGCGTGTGGCTCGCCGAACTCGCGCCCGTGGACGCCCCCGACGCGGTGCCGGAGGCGGTCCTCACCGCCGTCGGCGCCCGCCAGACCGTGCTGTACGGCGCCGGCGCGGAGGGCATGCGGGCCGTCACCGACCGGCACAGCGCCCCCGTGGTGGACCGGCTCGCCGAGCACTGCGGGCCGCGCCGCATGCTGCTGATCCTCGACAACTGCGAGCACGTCGTCGAGGCCGCCGCGCGCCTGGTGGAGACCCTCCTCGAACGCTGCCCCGGCCTCACCGTCCTCGCCACCAGCCGCGAACCCCTCGGTGTGCGCGGCGAGTCGCTGCGCCCCGTGGAGCCGCTGCCCGAACCGGTCGCGCTGCGCCTGCTCGCCGAGCGGGGGGCCGCCGCCCGCCCGGGCTTCCGCCCCGACGACGACCCGGAGGCGTGCGCCGAGATCTGCCGCCGCCTCGACGGTCTGCCCCTCGCCATCGAACTCGCCGCCGCCCGGCTGCGGATGCTCACCCCGCGCCAGGTCGCCGACCGGCTCGACGACCGTTTCCGCCTCCTCACCTCCGGCAGCCGCACCGCCCTGCCCCGCCAGCAGACCCTGCGGGCCGTCGTCGACTGGTCCTGGGAGCTGCTCGACGCCGGCGAACGCGACGTGCTGTGCCGCCTGTCCGTCTTCGCGGGCGGCTGCGACCTCACCGCCGCCGAGGCCGTGTGCGGCCCCGCCGCCCTGGACGCGCTGGGCTCCCTCGTCGACAAGTCGCTGGTCGTGGCGGCCCCGTCGGGCGACGACGGCATGCGCTACCGGCTGCTGGAGACCGTCGCCGAGTACGCGGGCGAACGCCTCGACGAGACCGGCTCACGCGAGGACGCCGAACGCGCCCATCTGACGTACTACCGCGAAGTCGCCCGCACCACCGAGCCGTTGCTGCGCGGCCCCCGCCAGGTGGAGGCCATCGCCCGGCTGGAGCGCGAGTACGAGAACGTGCGCGCCGCGCTGCGGCACGCCGTCGCCCTGCGCGACGAGCAGGAGGCGCTCTGCGTCGTCCTGTCCCTGGTCTGGTACTGGCAGATGCGCGACCTGCGCATCGAGGCCCGCAACTGGTGCAGGGAGGTCATGGCGCTCGCCCCCGACCCGTTCACCGAGCCGGTGCGGCCGGCCGCACCGCTGTGGCAGAGCCCCATCGACCAGCCGCCCCCCATGACGGGCGAGGTCCTCGCCGAGGCCCGCCGCGGGGCGCACCTCGCCCACCTCGCCCAGATGGACACCGAGCTGGACGACTGGCAGACCCCGCAGTCCCAGCACCGGCTGCGGCTGATCTCCGCGACGTACGAGCCGGGGCTGCCGCAGGTCTGCCGCCCGCCGGGCCTGCTGTGGATGTTCGCCGTGATGCTCACCGGCGACATGGACCGGCTGCGCGAGGTGGTGGACGAGGCGATCCGCACCTGCCGGGAGAACCCCGGCTTCGAGTGGGAGCTGGCCTGCAACCTCCAGCTGCGCGCCAACTTCCAGGCCAACCGGAGCGACTGGGCCGGCGACGCCCGCCGCGACGCCGACGAGGCGCTGGAGATCCACCGGCGGCTCGGCGACACCTGGGGCATCGCCGAGGCGCTCTCCGCGCGCGGCGAGGCTTGGGAACGCGCGGGCGCCTACCGGGAGGCCGCCGCCGACTACAAGGCGGCCATCGAGCACGCCGAACGCCTCGGAGCCCGCTCCCACACGGCCGTCCTCACGGCCCGGCTCGGCGACGCGCTGATCGAGGCGGGCGACACCGAGGAGGGGGAGCGGCTGCTGCGCGAGGTCATCGACAGCACCCGCGGCCGGCACGTCGAGGCGCTGCCCGCCGCCCGTCTTTTCCTCATCGGCTGGCTGTGCGTGAGCGGACGCACGGCGGAGGCCCGTGAGCACGTACGGGCGCTGCGCGAAGAGTTCCGCCTCGCCCACTACGTCGTCTTCGACGCGTTCATCCTCGGCGCCGAAGCCTGGATCGAGGTGGCCGAGGGCCACGACGAGCGGGCGCTCGACATCGTCCGGGAGGCGATGCGGCAGGCGAACGACTCGCTGGTCGTCGCCATGGCCCCGCACCTGCGCGCCTCGTACGTCGTCCTGGCCGCCGAGGCCCTCGCCGGGCTGGACGGCGGACGGCGCGCCCGGGACGCGGCCCGCTGCCTGGGCGCCGCCGACTCCTGGCTGCCCGAGGGCCACCACGCGACGCTCGTGGAGCGCACGTCCCGCGTCCGCGCCGAGGACCGGATCCGCCAGGCGCTGGACGAGACCGCCTTCGAGGCCGCGTACGCCGAGGGCGGCGGCCTCTCCCCGGAGGAGGCCGCCGCCCTGCTCGACCCGGAGTGATCAGGTCTTCGTACGGAACTTGTGGATGGCGACCGGCGCCATCACCGCCGTGATCCCGACGGACCAGGCGAGCACCATCCACAGGTCGTGGGCGACCGGCCCGCCGACCATCAGCCCGCGGGCGGAGTCGGCCAGCGCGGACAGCGGGTTGTACTCGGTGAAGTTCCGCAGCCAGCCCGGCATCGACTGCGGCGGCGCGAAGATCGACGAGCCGAACTGCAGCGGCATCAGCACCAGGAAGCCCATGGCCTGCACCGACTGGGCGTTCTTCATCACCACACCCAGGGTGAGGAAGACCCACATCAGCGCCGAGCCGAACACCGTGGACAGGCCCACGGCGGCGAACAGCCCCGGCCAGTTGGTGATGTCGAACCCGACCAGCACCCCGACGACCAGCAGGATCGTGGTGGCGATCAGCATCCGTACCAGCTCGACGGAGATCTTCGCGAACAGCACCGAGCCGCGCCCGATGGGCAGCGACCGGAAGCGGTCCATGACCCCGGTGTTGAAGTCCTGGTTGAACCCGGTGCCCACCCCCTGGGACATGTTCATGCCCATCATGGCCATCAGGCCGGGCACGATGTACTGGACGTACGCCTCCTGCCCGCCGCCCAGCGACTGCCCGATCGAGCCGCCGAAGACGTACACGAACAGCAGGGTGAAGACGACCGGGAAGAGCACGGCGTCGAACATCGACTCCGGGTCCTGCCGGATCCACAGCAGGTTGCGGCGGACCAGCGCGCCGGTGTGGCGCAGATGGGCCCGCGGTGAGATCCGCGCGTCCGGGCGGACGCCGGCGGCGGGAGCAGCGGTGGCGGCGCTCATACGGCGACGACCTCCTCGGGCGTGTCGGCGGGCAGGGAGTCCTGCGGGGCGCCGGCGCGGTGGCCGGTGAGCGACAGGAACACCTCGTCCAGGCTGGGCAGTTCGGTGGTGACGGAGTTCAGCGTGATGCCGCGCGCGGTGACCGCGCCGACCACGGCGGTCAGCTGCTCGTCGCTCAGCACGGGGACCAGCACCGCGCCCCGCTCGGCGTCCACGGCGGTGCCGGCCAGCCCGGTGATCCCGAGCCCGTCGAGGGCGGCGGCGAGCGGGCGCAGCTGGAGCGGGTCGGCCGGACGGATCCGCAGCGTACGGCCGCCGACCCTCGCCTTCAGCTCCTCGATGCCGCCGCTCGCGATGACCTTGCCGCGGTCCACCACGGTCAGCTCGGAGGCGAGCTGCTCGGCCTCCTCCATGTACTGGGTGGTCAGCAGCACCGTCACCCCGTCGCCGACCAGCCGCTTCACCTCGTCCCACACCTCGTTGCGGGTGCGCGGGTCCAGGCCCGTGGTCGGCTCGTCCAGGTACAGGACGGCCGGGCGGCCGATCATCGAGGCGGCCAGGTCGAGCCGGCGGCGCATGCCGCCGGAGTAGGTGCCCGCCGGGCGCCGGGCGGCCTCGGTGAGCGAGAACCGCTCCAGCAGCTCGTCGGCGCGGCGCCGCGCCTCCTTGCGCGGCAGGTCCAGCAGCCGCCCGATCAGGTACAGGTTCTCCCAGCCGGAGAGCTTCTCGTCCACGGAGGCGTACTGCCCGGTCAGCCCGATCACCCGGCGCAGCTGCCGCGGCTGGCGGACCACGTCGTACCCGGCGACGGTGGCGTGCCCGGCGGTCGGGGCGAGCAGCGTGGACAGGATGCGCACCAGCGTGGTCTTGCCGGCCCCGTTCGGCCCGAGCACCCCCATGACGGTCCCCTCGGCCACGTCCAGATCGACCCCGTCGAGAGCCTTGGTCTCCCCGTAGTGCTTGACCAGCCCCCGGACGGTCACGGCGCTTCCCGCGCCCCCCGTTCGTTCGTCGTATCGCGTCATGTCCCCGACGGTCCCAGCGGCCGCCGACAAAGCCCCGACAGACCGCCGACACCCCGCCGACACGTGTGCGGACGCCTGTCGGCGGGGTGTCGGCGGGGTGTCCGGGCAAGGCGACGGCCCGCCGACGGGGGAAGATCGGCGGGCCGTCGTGGGTGGTGCCACAGTGGCTCACAGGGGCGGACGCGGTGGCTCACCCCACCCGGGCGCGGGTCAGTGCACGGAGTGCTCCTCCTGCGGGAAGGACCCGGCGACGACGTCCTCGGCGTACGCCTTCGCCGCCCCGGTCATCACCTCCCGCAGGTTCGCGTACTGCTTGACGAACTTCGGCACCCGGCCGCCGGTCAGACCGAGCATGTCGGTCCACACCAGCACCTGGGCGTCCGTCTCGGGTCCCGCGCCGATCCCGACCGTCGGGATGTGCAGCGTCCGGGTGACCTCGGCGGCCAGCTCGGCGGGCACCAGCTCCAGCACGACCGCGAACGCGCCCGCGTCCTGCACGGCCTTCGCGTCCCGCAGCAGCTGCTGGGCGGCCTCCTCGCCACGGCCCTGCACCCGGTAGCCCATGGCGTTCACCGACTGCGGTGTCAGCCCGATGTGGGCCATCACGGGGATGCCGGACTCCACCAGCAGCTCGATCTGCCGGTGCGAGCGCTCCCCGCCCTCCAGCTTCACGGCGCCGACCCCGGCCTCCTTCACCAGCCGGGTCGCCGAGCGCAGCGCCTGCACCGGGCCCTCCTGGTAGGAGCCGAACGGCAGGTCGCCGACGATCAGGGCGCGCGAGGTGCCCCGGACGACGGAGGCGGCCAGCATGGTCATCTCGTCGAGGGTGACGGGCACGGTGGTGTCGTACCCGAGGTGGCAGTTGCCCGCGGAGTCGCCGACCAGCATCACCGGGATGCCGGCCTCGTCGAACACCGACGCGGTCATCGCGTCGTACGCGGTGAGCATGGGCCACTTCTCGCCGCGTTCCTTGGCGAGGGCGATGTCCCGGACAGTGATGCGGCGCGTGCCCTTGCCCCCGTACAGCGTCTTGCCGCCGGAGGAGGAACCGGGCGTCCCGGTCTGGGCAGCCGAAAGCTGCGTCATGGATCCGTCTCCCAACACGTCATCTCGAGGCGCCCTGACGGCGTCCCCGGACCACGTCCATGGTGGCACCTCCGCCGGACGAGGGCCAGAGGACCCCCTGTGACCTCCGCCCCGCCGTGCCGCGCTGCTCCGGACGGCGCAACGCGGTGCAATGTCGGGGCATGGGTTCGGCAAAGCCCTTCCGATACGAGACGGTTCCGTATCGGAAGTCCCTAGGGTGGTCCGTATGACTTCTCCCGCCGCCCCCGGCCGCCGGGTCCCGGAGGCCGTCCACCGCCGCCGCTGGGCGATCCTCGGCGTGCTGATGCTGAGCCTGCTGATCGTCGTCCTGGACAACTCGATCCTGAACGTCGCCATCAAGACGATCTCGACGCCCGCCCCCACCGGTCTCGGCGCCACGCAGAGCGAGCTGGAGTGGGCGATCAACTCCTACACCCTCGTCTTCGCGGGCCTGCTGTTCAGCGCCGGGCTGCTCGGCGACCGGCTGGGCCGCAAGAAGGTGCTGGTCGGCGGGCTGGTGGTGTTCGGCATCGGGTCGGCACTCGCCGCGTTCTCCGGCACCCCGGCCGAGCTGATCGGGTTCCGCGCGGTGATGGGTCTGGGCGCCGCGTTCGTCATGCCGGCCACCCTGGCGGTGCTGATGAACGTCTTCGAGCGGGACGAGCAGCCCAAGGCCATCGGCATCTGGGCGGGCGGCGTGGGCCTCGCCATCGCCATCGGCCCGATCACCGGAGGACTGCTGCTGGAGCACTTCTGGTGGGGCTCGGTCTTCCTGGTCAACGTGCCCATCGTGGTCCTCGCCGTCGGCCTGATGCTGTGGCTGGTGCCGGACTCGCGCGACCCCGCCCCGGGCCGGATCGACCCGCTGGGCGTGGTGCTGTCCGTGACGGGCCTGGTCCTGCTGGTCTACGGCATCATCAAGGGCGGCCAGCTCGCCGACTTCGGCGACCCCGTGGTGCTGGGCGCCATCGGCGGCGGACTCGCCGTCCTCGCCGCCTTCGTGATCGTCGAGAAGCGCAGCGACCACCCGTCCATCGACATGGCCCACTTCCGCAACAAGGTGTTCTCCGCGGCGATCGTCGCCATCGCCCTGGTCTTCTTCGCCCTGATGGGCGTGACCTTCTTCGCGGTCTTCTACGTCCAGAGCGTGCGCGGCTACTCACCGCTGGAGACCGGCCTGCTGATGATCCCGCTGGCCGCCGCGCAGATGGTGTTCGCCCCCCGTGCCCGGCTGCTCGTGGACCGCTTCGGCAACAAGGCCACCACCACGGCGGGGCTGCTGCTCCTCGCCGGGATGCTGGCCGCGTTCGCCGCGCTGGACTCGGACACCCCCATCTGGATCCTCGAAGTGATCTTCTTCCTGATGGGCGCCGGCATGGCGCACGTGATGACCCCGGTCAGCGTCGTCATCATGCAGGCCCTGCCGCGCGAGAAGGCCGGCTCCGCGTCCGCGCTCAGCAACACCTTCCGGCAGGTCGGCGGCGCCCTCGGCATCGCCGTCCTCGGCTCGGTGCTGTCCACCGCCTACCGCGGCTCGGTCCGCGACGAGCTGGGCGTGCTGCCGCCCGGCGCCCGGCACGCGGCCGGCGAGTCCATCGAGGCCACCCTGGCCGTCGCCGAGCGGCTCGGCCCCCGCGCCGACGCCCTGGCCGCCGCGGCCGACGACGCCTTCCTGCACGCCATGCACGTCACGGCGCTGTGGGGCGCCGGGGTGGCCGTGCTGGGCGCGGTCGTCGTCGCCGTGTTCCTGCCCGGGCGCACGCCGGGCCCCGGCGACGCGGAGACGGAGGAGAAGCTGGTGTCCGCAGCGGAGTCCGCCGACGGCTGAACCCGGGCGGCGCCCCCGCGCCCACCGGGGAGAATCGTCGTCCCCGCCCACCGAAAGGACCGACGACGTGAGCCTGGCCGGCACCGGCCCCCGACGGGGCGGCCCCGCACGGGGCCGCCCCCGCAGCGAGGCGGTCGAACGCGCCATCGTCGAGGGGGTGATGAAGCTCCTGGAGGACGGCGTGCCGCTCGCGGAACTCTCCATCGAGCGCATCGCCCGCACCGCGGGCGTCGGCAAGGCCGCCATCTACCGGCGCTGGACCGGCAAGGAGCAGCTCTTCGTCGACGTCATGCGCGCCGCCGAACCCCCCGACCCGGAGCTGCCCGGCACCTCCATGCGCGACGACCTGGTGGTCCTGCTGGAGTCGCTGCGGCTGCGCGGCCTGGCCGGCCGCACCTCCGCGATCCTGCACAACGTCCGCGCCCAGATGAAGTCCAGCCCCGGCCTGTGGGCCGCCTACCACGACACCGTCATCCAGCCGCGCCGCCGGGTCGGCCTGGACGTGCTGCGCCGGGGACGCGACAACGGCGAACTGCGCGCCGACGTCGACCTGGAACTCCTCAACGACATGGTGGTCGGCCCCGTCCTGGTGCGCACCGTGCTGCGGCCCGACGCGGAGCTCCCGGCCGACCTCGCCGAGCGCGTCGTCGACACCCTGCTCCAGGGGCTGCGCCCGTCATGACGGGCCGGGATGTGCCGGTTTCGTCACAGACGCCACCCCGGTCACGCGCGTCAGGAACTGGCCGCGCGGCCCCGGACGTCCTCGCTCCCGTACGGCCGCCCGGGCGGCGGCGGGAAAGGAACCGGACATCCCCTAGTGTCTTACGGACGACGGGGGCGACGGTGTGCACGGCAGGTTGTGAGGCAACGGTATGGCGCAGCAGGCGTACATGACGGAGACGGACGACGGGCGCCAGGGCCCCCGGACCCCGGCCTCGCGGTTGCGGCGCCTGCTCCACCGTCTGGGCGCCCTGCGCGGGGACCGCGGCATCTGGCGCCGGGGCTGGGTGGTGGCCGTCTGCGCGCTCCTGCTGGCGCTGCTCATGCTGGCCCACGCGCACGTCCCGAACGCCGTCGGCAACCTCGGCAGCCTGCTGGAGACGTTCCTGCCGTGGCTGGGCGTGTTCGTGCCGGTGCTGCTCGTCCTGGCGCTCGTCCGCCGCTCGGCGACGGCGCTGATCGCGACGGTCCTGCCGGTGGTCGTGTGGCTCAACCTGTTCGGCGGTCTGCTCAGCGACAAGAACGCCTCCGGCGGCGACCTGACGGTGGCCACGCACAACGTCAACGCCGAGAACCCCGACCCGTCCGGCACCGCGCGTGAGGTGGCCGCGGCGGGCGCGGACGTGCTGGCGCTGGAGGAGCTGAAGGCCTCCGAGGTGCCCGCCTACCGTGCGGCGCTGTCCGAGACGTACGACCACCACGCGGTGGTCGGCACGGTCGGGCTGTGGTCCAAGTACCCGCTGAGCGACGTGAGGTCGGTGGACATCCGGCTGGGCTGGCAGCGGGCGATGCGCGCCACGGTGGACGCGCCGGCCGGGCGGGTCGCGGTGTACGTCGCGCACCTGCCGTCGGTGCGGGTGAAGCTGGAGGCCGGGTTCACGGCCCGTCAGCGGGACAAGAGCGCCGACGCGCTGGGCGAGGCCATCGCGGGCGAGCCGCTGGACAACGTGGTGCTGCTCGGCGACCTCAACGGCACGATGAACGACCGCTCCCTGAAGGCGGTCACCTCCCAGATGCGCTCCACGCAGGGCGCGGTCGGCAGCGGCTTCGGCTTCAGCTGGCCGGCGTCGTTCCCGATGGCGCGGATCGACCAGATCCTGGTCAGGGGCGCCGAGCCGGAGAGCTCCTGGACGCTCCCGCCGACGGCGAGCGACCACCTGCCGATAGCGGCACGGCTGAAGGTCGCCGACACCGCGGAGTGACCCCGCGGGCGGGCCCGGACGCACGACGGCGGGCGGGGCGCGGAACACCGCACCCCGCCCGCCGTCGTCGTCGTACCGGACGTCACACCTCGGGCGGCAGACCCTCGCGCCAGCCGTTGGTGATGGGCAGCCGGCGGTCCTTGCCGAAGCCCTTCGGGGAGATCTTGGTGCCCGGCGGGTACTGGCGCCGCTTGTACTCGGCGCGGTCGACCATCCGCAGCGTCTTCTCGACCAGCTCGCGGTCGTAGCCCGCCTCGACGATGTCGTCCGCGCCCTTGTCCTGGTCCACGTACAGCGCCAGGATCGCGTCCAGCACCGGATAGTCCGGCAGTGAGTCCGTGTCCACCTGGCCCGGACGCAGCTCCGCGCTCGGCGGCTTGGAGATCGAGTTCTCCGGGATCGGAGGCGTCTCGCCCCGCTCCTCGGCCGCGCGGTTGCGCCACCGGGCCAGCCGGAACACCAGCGTCTTGTACACGTCCTTGATGGGCCCGTACGCGCCGACCGAGTCGCCGTACAGCGTCGAGTAGCCCACCGCCAGCTCGGACTTGTTGCCCGGGGCCAGGACGATGTGGCCCTCCTGGTTGGAGATGGCCATCAGCATCGTGCCGCGCAGCCGCGACTGGAGGTTCTCCTCCGCCAGGCCGGTCAGCTCCAGCGACCCCATGTACGCGTCGAACATCGGCTCGATCGCGACGGTGCGGTAGTTCAGCCCGGTGCGCCGCGCGAGTTCCGCCGCGTCGCTGCGCGAGTGGTCGGAGGAGTACTTCGACGGCATGGAGATGCCGTACACGTTCTCCGGGCCGACCGCGTCGCAGGCGATCGCCGCGACCAGCGCCGAGTCGATGCCGCCGGACAGCCCGATCAGCACCGAACGGAACCCGTTCTTCCGCACGTACGCCCGCAGGCCCACGACCAGCGCGGAGTACACCTCCGCGTCGTCGTCGAGGCGCTCCGCGTAGCCGCCGGTGTGCTCCGGCTCGTAGGCGGGGACCGGGTCCTCGGACAGCACGACCCGCTCGATGCGCAGCCCGTCGTCCACCACGCCCTCCGGCGCGTCGGACGCCGCGGCCGGCAGGTCCAGGTCGACCAGCAGGCACGTCTCCGAGAACTGCGGGGCGCGCGCGACGACCTCGCCGTCCGCGCCGACGACGATCGAGTCGCCGTCGAAGACCAGGTCGTCCTGCCCGCCCATCATGGCGAGGTACGCGGTGGTGCAGCCGGCCTCCTGCGCCCGCTTGCGCACCAGCTCGAGACGCGTGTCGTCCTTGTCCCGCTCGTACGGCGAGGCGTTCACCGACAGCAGCAGCCCGGCCCGCGCCGAACGCGCCGCCGGCACCCGGCCACCGTCCTGCCACAGGTCCTCGCAGATGGCCAGGGCGACGTCCACGCCGTGCACCCGCACCACCGGCAGGGTGTCGCCGGGCACGAAGTAGCGGAACTCGTCGAAGACGCCGTAGTTCGGCAGGTGGTGCTTGGCGAAGCTCAGCGCCACCTCGCCCCGGTGCAGCACGGCCGCCGCGTTGCGCGGGGCGCCCGCGGGCTGGCCGTACTTCGGCTGGGCGGCGGCGCTGCGGTCCAGGTAGCCGACGACCACCGGCACGTCGCCGAGGCCCTCGTCGGCGAGGCGCGCGGCGAGGGCGCGCAGGGACGCCCGGGAGGCCTCCACGAAGGACGACCGCAGGGCGAGGTCCTCGACGGGATACCCCGTCAGCGCCATCTCCGGGAACGCCACGAGATGCGCCCCCTGCCCGGCGGACTCCCTGGTCCGGCGGACAATCGTTTCCGCGTTGCCGGCGAGATCGCCGACGGTCGAGTCGATCTGATTCAGGGCGAGTCGTAGTTGAGGCACGCGGCCAGTGTAATCGTCAGAGCGACGCGATGTGGGGCGGCGGGACTGCGGATCCCGGGGCGGCCGGGGGCCGGCCCCCGGCCGTCACGGCCGCGCGGCGGCTCCCCGCGCCTTCAGCATGCCCGCCATGAGCCGGATCTCCGACTCCTGCCCCTCGACCATCCCGTTCGCGAGCCGCTTGCCGGTGTCCACCTCGCAGGCGCGCACACAGCCCTCCGCCATGTGCACACCGCCCCGGTGATGCTTCGTCATCAGCCGGAGGTAGAAGACCTCGGCCTGCCTGCCGTTCAGCCGGCCGAGCCGCTCCATCTCCGCGTCCGTCGCCATGCCCGGCATCAGAGCGCCGTCCTCGCCGGCCGCCGCGTCGCCCATCCCCATCCAGGTCATGGGCGGGTCGGCGGACACCTTCGGCAGCTCCCACAGGTCGAGCCAGCCCAGCAGCATCCCCCGCTGGTTGGCCTGCGTCTGGGCGATGTCGTAGGCGAGCCGCCGCACCTCCTCGTCGTCGGTGCGGTCGCGCACGACGTACGACATCTCCACGGCCTGCTGGTGGTGGACCGCCATGTCCCGCGCGAACCCGGCGTCCGCGGAGTCCGCCGCCGGGACGGGCAGGGCGCGCTCCTCCTCGCCGGCCGCCGAGGCGACCGCCCACCCGGCCGCCGCGCCGACGACGAGCACCGCCGCCAGCGCCCCGGCGATCAGGGCGGGCCGCCTCACTTCGACAGCCCGCCCGTGCAGGCCGCACCCGGCTCGGGCGTCTGCTGCCCCTGCACGAACTTCCCCAGGAACGCGTCCACGGCCGGGTCGGTGGCCCCCTTCACCGTGCGCTGGTGCCCCCACGCGGTCAGCACGAGCGGGTCCTTCTGCCCGTCGACCGGGCTCATCAGCGTGTACGGCGTCTTCTTCACCTTCGCCGCCAGCGCCTCCACGTCGGCCTTCGGGGCGTCGCCGTTGTACGTCACCCACACCGCGCCGTGCTCCAGCGAGTGGACCGCGTTGGTCGTGTTGATCTCGTCTTCGTAGACGTCCCCGTCGCAGTTCATCCACACGGGGTTGTGGTCGCCGCCCACGGGAGGCGTCACCGGGTAGTCGACGGACTTGGTGACGTGCTCGCGGCCCAGTTCGCCCTTCCAGGCCCGCACGCCGTCCGCGTCCGTGACGAACGTGCCCGCGGTCTTCGCGTCGTCCGCCGCGCTGCTGTTGCCGCCGTCGTCCGACTGCGCCCGGACCAGCACCACCCCGCCGGCGACCAGGCCCGCGACCACCACGACGGAGGCGGCGACGACGAGGATCCGGTTGCGGCGCTCGCGGGCCTGCTCGGCGCGCCGCATCTCCTCTATCCGTGCCGTGCGTGCCGCGCTGCTCTTCTTGGCGGAGCCCATGGAGGTGTCCTTCGGGTCGGAGGAGGTGGGGCCGGAGGGGTGATCGGGTCAGCTGATCGTAATGGGGGAGCGGTGCGAGTCGTAGGGGGCGGCGACGACCCGGACACGCTCCGGCGGATCCGGTGAAGGTCCGGCCGAAAATTTTGAGCCAGGATTCCGATTACCTACGCTGCCGGTATGCGGCTGCTGCGCTCCACCGACCTCGCCCTGCGGGTCCTCATGCGCCTCGCCGTGGCCGGCGACACCAACCCGACGACCCGGGACGTCGCGGCGGCCATGGACGTGCCGTACACCCACGCCGCGAAGGTCGTCGCCGAGCTGCGGCACATGGGGCTGCTCACCGCCCGGCGGGGCCGGGGCGGCGGCCTGTCCCTCACCGAGAAGGGCCGCGACGCCTCCGTGGGCGGCCTGGTCCGCGCCCTCGAGGGCGAGGGGGACGTCGTCGACTGCGACGGCGCCGTCGGCACGGCACCCTGCCCCCTGCGCTCCGACTGCCGGCTGCGCGGCGCGCTGCGGCGGGCCCAGGAGGCGTTCTACGCCTCGCTGGACCCGCTGACGGTCGCGGACCTCACCGCGGACCCGACGGGCCCCCTGCTGCTGGGCGTCCCGCGCGTCCGCTGACGCGGAGCCCTACTTGGCGAGCCACAGGTCCGGCCCGAACACCTCGTAGTGCACGTCCGCCGGGGCCACACCCTTCGCGATCAGCTGCTCGCGGACCGTCCGCATGAACGGCAGCGGACCGCACAGGTACGCGCGTGTGCCGGGCGCGACCGGCACGTCCGCGAGGTCCACGTACCCGGTGCCGACGCCCGCCGGGGCATCCCGCTCGTACCAGAACCGCACGGTCGCGTCCGGCAGCTTCGCCGCGTAGGCCTCGTGGTCCGCGCGTAGGGCGTGGTCGGCGGGGGAGCGGTCACCGTGCACGACGGTGACCGGCGCGCGGTGCCCCGAGTCGGCGAGGTGTCCGAGCATCGCGACCATCGGGGTCACGCCGATCCCGGCGGAGGCCAGCACCAGCGGGGTGTCGTCGCCCGCGTCGAGCACCAGGTCGCCGTACGCCTCGGACAGCTCCAGGACGTCGCCGACGCGGACGCGCGCGTGGAGGTGGCCGGACACCTCGCCGTCGGGCGCCTGGCCGTCGTGAACCCGCCTGACGCTGAACTGCCGCAGGCCGTCGCCGGGCGCGCCGGAGAGGCTGTACTGCCGTATCTGGCGGGCGCCGTCCGCGAGCGGGACCCGCACGGAGACGTACTGGCCCGGGAGGAAGCCGCGCACCGGGCCGCCGTCGGCCGGGCGCACCCGGAAGGTCACCACGTCGGCGGTCTCGGTGACCCGCTCGACGACCTCCCAGGGCCGCCAGGCCGCCCCGCCGCGCTCCTCGTACAGCCGCTTCTCGACGGCGATCAGGGCGTTCGCCATCAGCCAGTAGACCTCGTCCCAGGCGGCGGCGACCTCGGGCGTGACCGCGTCGCCCAGCACCTCGGCGATGGCGGCGAACAGGTGCTCGTGGACGATCGCGTACTGGTCGGGGGTCACGCCCAGGGAGGCGTGCTTGTGGGCGATGCGCGACAGCATCGCGTCGGGCCGCTCGTCGGGGTGGTCCAGCAGGTGGGTGGCGAACGCCGCGACGGAGCCCGCGAGCGCCTGGCGCTGGGTGCCGGCGGCCTGGTTGCCCCGGTTGAACAGGTCGCGCAGCAGCTCGGGGCGGGCGGCGAACATCCCGGCGTAGAAGCGCTCGGTGATCTCGCCGAGGGCGGCGCCCACGGCGGGAAGGGTGGCGCGGACGGTGACGGCGGACTGCTCGGACAGCATCGGGACTCCTCGTGGCTCGGATGCCTGTACCCTCATTAAAACTTGCATCCAGAACTCCAATTTGAGCGGGGGGTGCTTCCGTGTTCCCGCGTTCCGCCCGCTGTCGTGGCGACCACCGTGACCGGGCAAGATGAGCGGAGGAGCCGTGCCTCCGACGACCCCGGCGGTTCAAGCCGCGGCCGGACGCCCGACCGGGCCCGGCAACGCGTATGAAACGCTGGTGTGGTGGGATGCACGAGTGCCGGACCGTCTCCCGGGGGCCGGGAGGAACGGGCGGCCTGACCGGCAGGAATGGGGAAGCGGAAGATGGACAAGCAGCAGGAGTTCGTGCTCCGGACGTTGGAGGAGCGCGACATCCGGTTCGTACGCCTGTGGTTCACCGACGTCCTGGGCTTCCTCAAGTCCGTGGCCGTCGCCCCGGCCGAGCTCGAGCAGGCCTTCGACGAGGGCATCGGCTTCGACGGCTCCGCCATCGAGGGCTTCGCCCGCGTGCACGAGTCCGACATGATCGCCAAGCCGGACCCGTCGACGTTCCAGATCCTGCCCTGGCGCGCCGAGGCGCCCGGCACGGCCCGGATGTTCTGCGACATCCTCATGCCGGACGGCTCCCCGTCCTTCGCGGACCCGCGCTACGTCCTCAAGCGCGCCCTCGCCCGCACCTCCGACCTGGGCTTCACCTTCTACACCCACCCGGAGATCGAGTTCTTCCTGCTGAAGAACAAGCCGGTCGACGGCAGCCGCCCCACCCCGGCGGACAACTCCGGCTACTTCGACCACACCCCGCAGAACGTCGGCATGGACTTCCGCCGCCAGGCGATCACCATGCTGGAGTCGATGGGCATCTCGGTCGAGTTCTCCCACCACGAGGGCGCCCCCGGCCAGCAGGAGATCGACCTTCGCTACGCGGACGCGCTGTCCACGGCGGACAACATCATGACGTTCCGCCTGGTCATGAAGCAGGTGGCGCTGGAGCAGGGCGTCCAGGCGACGTTCATGCCGAAGCCGTTCTCCGAGCACCCCGGCTCGGGCATGCACACCCACCTCTCCCTCTTCGAGGGCGACCGCAACGCCTTCTACGAGTCCGGCGCGGAGTACCAGCTCTCCAAGGTGGGCCGCTCCTTCATCGCGGGCCTGCTGCGGCACGCGGCGGAGATCTCCGCGGTCACCAACCAGTGGGTCAACTCCTACAAGCGCATCTGGGGCGGCACCGAGCGCACGGCCGGCGCGGGCGGCGAGGCCCCCTCGTACATCTGCTGGGGCCACAACAACCGCTCGGCCCTGGTCCGCGTGCCCATGTACAAGCCCGGCAAGACCGGCTCCGCCCGCGTGGAGGTCCGCTCCCTCGACGCCGGCGCCAACCCGTACCTGGCCTACGCCCTGCTCCTCGCGGCCGGCCTCAAGGGCATCGAGGAGGGCTACGAGCTCCCGCCGGGCGCCGAGGACGACGTCTGGGCCCTCTCCGACGCGGAACGCCGCGCCCTGGGCATCGAGCCGCTGCCGCAGAACCTGGGCGAGGCGCTGAGCCTGATGGAACGCAGCGACCTGGCCGCCGAGACGCTCGGCGAGCACGTCTTCGACTTCTTCCTCCGCAACAAGAAGCAGGAGTGGGAGGCGTACCGCTCGGAGGTCACGGCGTTCGAGCTGAAGAACCTGCTGCCGGTGCTGTGAGCGCGGGCTGAGGCCTGCACCCTCCTCCGGACGGACGCCACGGGGCCGGCGGTCGACGACCGCCGGCCCCGTTCGCCGTCCCCGCCCGCCCGGCCGGTTCCGTCGGGCGGACGGCGTCCTGCCGGGTGGCCGGTGCCCTGCCGGGCCGGGTGGCCCGGGCCCAGCCGGGTTCTCGGCGGTCGGCGGGCGGGCGACGCCCGGTAGGCGGACGGTGGCACTCCGGGCGCCCGTCGGCGGCCCCGGAGCGCCCGGCCGCCCGACGTGTCCGACGGTCCTGAGCGCCTGTTCGCCGGATGCCCCTTGCCCGCTCGGGGCCGGGCTCTCCGCACGGTGGGGTGAGGGGGCACCCCCCTCACCCGAGACACCGGGCCCCCGTCCGTCATCCCATCGTCTTCGCCCCGTCCAGCGACTCGCGGATGATGTCCGCGTGGCCCGCGTGCTGGGACGTCTCCGCGAGGATGTGCAGCAGCACCCGACGCGCGCTCCATTCCGTCTCGGCTTGGAACCAGGGCGCCTTCGGCAGCGGCCGCGAGGCGTTCAGGTCGGGCAGGCCCGCGACGACCTTTTCCGTGCGGCGGGCCTCCTCCGCGTACGCGTCCAGGACGCCGGCGAGCGTCTCACCGGGCAGCATCCGGAAGCCTTCGGCCCAGCGCGCGAAGTCCTCCTCCGTCATCGCCGTGAAGTCCGGCATCGCGGACGGACCCTCGAGGATGAAGTCCACCCAGCTCCGCTCGACCGCGGTGACGTGCTTGATCAGGCCGCCCAGGCACAGCTCGCTCTTCGTCGTCCGCAGGCCCGCCTGCTCGTCGGTGAGGCCACGCGTGGTGAACCGCAGGAATTCCCGGTGCTTGGCGAGCGTCTCCAGCAGGTCGGCGCGCTCGCCCGTGACGACGGGGGTCTCGGCGGACTCGTCGGTGGTCAGCTGGTTCACGGTCATGGTCTCCGCCTTCGTCAGTCAGTTCGGTGATCTCGTGCGCTGGGTGCCGTACACGTCCGGCGCGACGAGAGACACGTTTAGAAGCCATATAGGTCGGATCCGGTCCTACCTCGCTCGAACCGCCGGGACGTCACTCGGATGACTGCACTCCGTTCTCGCGCGGAACCTTGTCAGTCCGCAGCCGCTCCCTTACGGTCGCGCACACAGACGGAAAGCGCTTTCTCCATCGAGAGGTCAGGCCCACCCCGCCCACCCTCATCGATGCCACTGACATGCCCCTGACAGCTTCCATGACAGTGAACGACGAAAGGCGGAACGACCATGAGACGAGCAGTCGCCGTACGGCTCTCCGCGTTACTGGCCGCCGGGGCCCTGACGGCCGCCACCGGCGTGGCGCTGTCCACGACCACCGCGTCCGCCGCCGCTGCCGGAGGGGTCACCGGCTACGCGACCCAGAACGGCGGGACGACCGGCGGGGCGGGCGGGCAGACGGTCCGCGCCACCACCGGCACCGCCATCCACCAGGCCCTCTGCGGCCGGGCCAACAGCTCCACCCCGATCACCATCCAGGTCGAGGGCACCATCAACCACGGCAACACGACCAAGGTGTCCGGCTCCAGCTGCAACACCGCCGCCGACAAGATCGAGCTGAAGCAGATCAGCAACGTCACCATCGTCGGCGTCGGCAACGGCGCGGTCTTCGACCAGCTGGGCATCCACATCCGTGAGGCGAGCAACATCGTCATCCAGAACGTGACGGTCAGGAACGTCAAGAAGTCCGGCTCGCCCACGTCGAACGGCGGCGACGCCATCGGCATGGAAAGCGATGTCAGGAACGTCTGGGTGGACCACGTCACGCTGGAGGCGTCCGGCGGCGAGTCCGAGGGCTACGACGGCCTGTTCGACATGAAGGACAACACCCAGTACGTCACGCTGTCGTACAGCGTGCTGCGCAACTCCGGGCGCGGCGGCCTCATCGGCTCCAGCGAGAGCGACCGCTCCAACGGGTACGTGACCTTCCATCACAACCTGTACGAGAACATCGACTCCCGCGCGCCCCTGCTGCGCGGCGGCATCGCGCACATGTACAACAACCACTACAAGCGGCTGAACGACTCCGGCATCAACTCCCGCGCCGGCGCCCGCGCCAAGGTGGACAACAACTACTTCGAGGACTCCAAGGACGTCCTCGGCACCTTCTACACCGACGAGGCCGGCTACTGGCAGGTCGGCGGCAACGTCTTCGACAACGTCACGTGGTCCTCGCGCAGCGGCGACCACAACCCGGCGGGCCCGAACCCGACGTCGAACACGTCCGTGAGCATCCCGTACGGCTTCACCCTCGACGGCGCGAACTGCGTTCCGAACGTGGTGGCGCAGACGGCGGGCGCGGGCAAGGGCCTGAAGGTGTCGGACGGCAGCTGTACCCCCCAGAACCCCGACCCGACCGACCCGGGTGAGCCGACCGACCCCGGTCCCACCGACCCGCCCGCCGGCACCAACCTGAGCCTCGGCGCGGGCGCGGACGGCTCCTCCAAGGCGTCCGGCACCAGCTACGGCAACGTGGTGGACGGCAACACGAGCACGTACTGGTCGCCGTCCGGCTCGACCGGCTCGGTCTCGGTGAAGTGGGGCTCCGCCACCACCGTGTCCAAGGTGAACGTCCGCCTGGCCTCCGGCTCCGGCACGATCGGCGCCTACCGCCTGCTCAACCACGACACGGGCGCGGTCCTGGCCACCGGCAGCGGCTCGGGCACGGTCGCCTTCTCCCCGGTCTCCCTGAAGAAGATCACCCTGGAGATCACCAACGCCTCGGGCACCCCGCGCATCGCGGAGTTCGAGACGTACGCGAGCTGAGCCGCCGGGGTCCGCATCGAGCGGCCATGCCGTCGTGGTACACGAGCTGTACCATGGCGGCATGGCACTCAAGCGGACGAACGTCTACGCGGACGACGGCGACCTGCACCTCATCAAGGAGGCGGCCGCCCGACTCGGGGTGTCGGAGGCGGAGATAATCCGCGAGGGCATCCACCGCATCGCGCTCGCGCACCGGGTGTGGGACGAGCCGTTCGTCTCCGACGAGGAGACCTTCGACCTCGGAGACTCCGTCGAGAAGGACGACATCCGCTCCGCGGTGACCCGGGGGCACGAGGACCGGGAGCGGCGGAACAGGGGTACCGCCGCTTGATCGCCGTCGCCGACACCTCCGGCATCCTCACCTTGTTCAACCGCTCCGACCCGGACCACCACGCCGCTCGGAAGGCCGCGGACCAGTGCGGCTTCCTGGTCGCCAGTCCGCTCGCGCTGACCGAGGTGCACCAGGTCGCCACCGTCCGTGCCGGGCGCGGGGCCGCCGACGCCATCCTCCGCACCCTCACCGAGCGGGTCCGGCAGATGCGGCTGGTCCTCGCCCCGACGACGCCGGAAATTCTGGACGCCGCCCTGACCGTCCGCGCCCGGTACGCGTCCCTCGACCTGGACCTCGTGGACGCGGTCAACGTGGCGCTCGCCGCCGAGTACGGCACGGACGCCGTCCTCACCCGGGACCGCAGGGACTTCCGCACGGTGCGGCCGGTGGGAGGCCGGTACGCCTGCTTCCGCATCCTTCCCGACGACCTCTGACGGCGTCCGCCGGAGGCCTCACCCCTCCGCCTGGTCCGTCAGGACCTTGTGCAGCGGCTCCGTCGCGCGGCGGCGGTACTCCTGGACCGCCCAGCCGTTGCCGTCGGGGTCCGTGAAGTGCATGAAGGTCGCGCCGTCGGAGTCGGCGTAGCGGACCGGCTCGGAGATCTCCAGGCCGCGCGCGACGAACTCCGCGTGGGCCTTCTCGATGTCGGCGACGCAGAGCTGCAGGCCCTGGTAGGTGCCGGGGGCCGGGGCGGGGCCCGGGGTCATCTCCCAGATGCTTTGGCCCAGGGCGATCGAGCAGCCGGAGCCGGGCGGGGTCAGCTGGACGATCCGCATGCCCGGCATGACCTCCTGGTCGATGTCGACGTGGAAGCCGACCTTGTCCCGGTAGAAGTCCCGGGCCCGGTCGATGTCGCTCACCGGCAGCGGGATCACTTCGAGGGTCACGTCCATGAGAGCCTCCGAGCTCCTTCGTCGGGTACCGCGTCAGGCGAACCGCCACCGGGTCCGGCTGAACGGCTCTCCCTTACCGAAACCGAAAACGGTGCGCGGCGCCACCGAGAAGACCACGGCGCGGCCGGGACCGTGGTGGAGATGGCCCTCCCTCACCTCGAAGTGCCAGAAGTCGCCGAACTCCTCCTCCCACAGGGCGGCCAGACCGCGCAGACGCGCGTCGTCCGTGACGCGTTCCGCGCGGCCCTCCACGACCACGTCGTAGCCCCGTGCCCAGGGGTTGACGCCGGTGGTCGGCACGACGTGCGGCCGACCGTCGGGACGCACCGTGGAGATCCAGAACAGCTCAGCCTCCGCGATCAGCCGCTCCACCTCCGTCCAGGGCGGCGCCCCGGCCGTCGGGTCGCTGTAGCGGGGGGGCGACGCGGCCTTCCGGCGCGGCGGGGGTGTCGGGAACGTCGGTCATGGGAACTCCCCGACGGTCGGAAGGACGCGACCGCGAGGCCGTGGTCTGCCCATCGGACCCCGTCCGGCCCCGGAATTCAGCGCGGGCCGCCCCAGGGCCGTGATCGCGTCCTCCGGATAGGCTCAGGACCGTACGACCCTGAACCGAGGCACGAGGGAGGCCGGGGATGACGTCGGCGCCGGGGCGCAGGAGCAGTATCTTCACGCGGCTGCTGCGGCACGGCTTCACCGATCCGTCGGCCGCCGAACGCCTCCTCGACAGCCCCGAGCTGGCGACCGTCCGCAACGACCCGGTGCTGCTGGACGCCCTCGGCGGCACCGCCGACCCCGACCTCGCCCTGCACGGTCTGGTGCGGCTGCTGGAGGCGCAGGACGGCGCCACCGACCGCCAGGAGCTGCTGGACACGGTGATAGCGGCCAAGCCGCTGCGCGACCGCCTCCTCGGGGTGCTCGGCGCCTCCGAGGCGCTCGCCGAGCACCTCGCCCGGCACCCCCGCGACTGGCAGGCCCTCGTCACCTACGAGCCGCGCGACCTGCACCCCGGCGTGGAGGAGTTCGAACGCGGCCTCGCCGACGCCGCCGACCCGGTCGCGCTGCGCGTCTCCTACCGCCGCTGCCTGCTGTCCATAGCCGCCCGCGACGTCTGCGGCACCGTCGAGGTCTCCCAGACCGCCGCCGAGCTCGCCGACCTGGCCACCGCCACCCTCCGCGCCGCCCTCGCCCTGGCCGAGGCGGACGCGCCCGAGGACGCCGAGATGTGCCGGCTCGCGGTGATCGCGATGGGCAAGTGCGGCGGCCACGAGCTGAACTACGTCTCCGACGTCGACGTCATCTTCGTCGGCGAGGCGGCCGGCGACGCCGACGAGGACAAGGCGCTGCGCGCCGCCACCCGGCTCGCCTCGCACATGATGCGGATCTGTTCGGAGACCACCGTCGAGGGCTCCATCTGGCCCGTCGACGCCAACCTCCGCCCCGAGGGCCGCAACGGACCGCTGGTCCGCACCCTCGCCTCCCACCTCGCCTACTACCAGCGCTGGGCCAAGACGTGGGAGTTCCAGGCGCTGCTCAAGGCCCGCCCGGTCGCCGGCGACCTCGCCCTCGGCGAGGAGTACACGGCCGCGCTGCGGCCCCTGGTGTGGAAGGCCGCCGAGCGGGAGAACTTCGTCGCCGACGTGCAGGAGATGCGCCGCCGGGTCGTGGCGAACATCCCCGCCGCCGAGGTCGACCGCCAGCTCAAGCTCGGCCCCGGCGGCCTGAGGGACGTCGAGTTCGCCGTGCAGCTGCTCCAGCTGGTGCACGGCCGCTCCGACGCCTCCCTGCGCAGCGGCACCACCCTCGACGCGCTCAAGGCGCTCGCCGCCGGCGGCTACGTCGGCCGGGCGGACGCCGCCCAGCTCGACGAGGCGTACCGCTTCCTGCGCTCCCTGGAGCACCGCATCCAGCTCCACCGGCTGCGCCGCACCCACCTCGTGCCCGAGGACCAGGCCGACCTGCGGCGCCTCGGCCGCTCCCTGGGCCTGCGCACCGACCCGGTCACCGAACTGACCCGCGAGTGGCGGCGCCACACCACCGTGGTGCGGCGGCTGCACGAGAAGCTGTTCTACCGGCCGCTGCTCGACGCCGTCGCCGCGCTGGCCCCCGGCGAGGCCCGGCTCAGCGCGGAGGCCGCCCGCGAACGCATGGTCGCCCTCGGCTACGCCGACCCCGCCGCCGCGCTGCGCCACCTGGAGGCCCTCGCCTCCGGCGTCACCCGCAAGGCCGCCATCCAGCGCACCCTGCTGCCGGTGCTGCTCGGCTGGTTCGCGGACTCCGCCGACCCCGACGCGGGCCTGCTGAACTTCCGCAAGGTCTCCGACGCCCTCGGCAAGACCCCGTGGTACCTGCGGCTGCTGCGCGACGAGGGCGCCGCCGCGGAGAACCTCGCCCGGGTGCTGTCCGCCGGGCGGCTCGCCCCCGACCTGCTGATGCGCGCCCCCGAGGCGGTCGCCCTGCTCGGCGACGGGGACGGCGGCGGCCTCACCCCGCGCTCCCGCGCCTCACTGGAGCAGGAGGTCCTCGCCGCCGTCCGGCGCGCCGACAACGCCGTCCAGGGCGTCACCGCCGCCCGTGGGGTGCGCCGCCGCGAACTGTTCCGCACCGCCGCCGCCGACATCGTCGGCTCCTACGGCACCGAGTCCCAGCCCGCCGAGGCCGACCAGGGCGCCCTCGTGGACCTGGTCGGGGGCGCGGTGTCCGACCTGACCGCCGCCACCCTCGCCGGCACGCTGCGCGCGGTGGTCCGCGAGGGCTGGGGGGACACCCTCCCCACCCGGTTCACGGTCATCGGCATGGGCCGCTTCGGCGGGCACGAGCTGGGCTACGGCTCCGACGCGGACGTCCTCTTCGTGCACGAGCCGCGTGAGGGCGTGGGCGAGCGGGAGGCGGCCGAGGCCGCGAACAAGGTGGTCGCGGAGATGCGCAGGCTGCTCCAGGTGCCCAGCGCCGACCCGCCGCTGCTGATCGACGCCGACCTGCGTCCGGAGGGCAAGTCGGGCCCGCTGGTGCGCACCCTCGGCTCCTACGAGGCGTACTACCGGCGCTGGGCGCTGGTGTGGGAGCGGCACGCGCTGCTGCGCGCCGAGCCCGTCGCCGGGGACGAGGAGCTGGGCCGCCGCTTCATGGAGCTGATCGGCCCGCTGCGGTACCCGTCCGGCGGGCTGGACGAGGACGCGGTCCGGGAGATCCGGCGGCTGAAGGCCCGTATGGAGTCCGAACGCCTGCCGCGCGGCGCAGACCCCAAGCTGCACGCCAAGCTGGGGCCGGGCGGGCTGTCCGACGTGGAGTGGACGGTGCAGCTGCTCCAGCTGCGGCACGCGGCTCAGGTGCCGGGGCTGCGGACGACCCGCACCCGCGAGGCGCTGGCCGCCGCGCGCGAGGCCGGGCTGGTGTCCGAGGAGGACGCGGAGACCCTCGACGAGGCATGGGTGCTCGCCACCCGCGTCCGCAACGCGGTGATGCTGGTCCGTGGCCGGGCGGGGGACACCTTCCCGACGGTGCCGCGCGAGCTGGCCGCCGTCGGCCGCTACCTGGGCTACGGCCCCGGCCACGCGGGCGACATGCTCGACGCCTACCGCCGCACGGCGCGCCGCGCCCGGGGCGTGGTGGAGGAGCTGTTCTACGGCGGCGCGTAGGCGGGCCGCGCCCGGGCGTCAGGGCTGTTTCTGCAGCGGGACGTGTTCGGGGGCGGCGGGCGCGGCCGGTTCCGGGAGGTGCCGGGGGAGCGCGGAGGGGCGGCGGCCGTACCAGGCGTGGGCGACGCCGTAGCCGACGGCGAGGCACAGGACGCCGCCGACCGCGTCCAGCCAGAAGTGGTTGGCGGTGGCGACGATGACCACCAGGGTGAGCACCGGGTACACCAGGCCCAGCACCCGCACCCACGGCACCGAGGCCAGCGCGAAGAGCGTGAGCCCGCACCACAGCGACCAGCCGATGTGCATGGACGGCATCGCCGCGTACTGGTTGGAGACGTTCTTCATGTCACCCGAGGCCATCGACCCCCAGGTCTGGTGGACCAGCACGGTGTCGATGAAGTTCTGGCCGTTCATCAGCCGGGGCGGGGCCAGCGGGAAGAGGTAGAAGCCGACCAGGGCGAAACCCGTGGTGACGAACAGGACCAGCCGGGTCGCCGCGTACCGGCCGGGGTGTCTGCGGTACAGCCACACCAGCACACCCAGCGTCACCACGAAGTGCAGGGTCGCGTAGTAGTAGTTCATCCCGACGACGAGCCAAGTCACCGAGTTCACCGCGTGGTTCACGGACTCCTCGAAAGCCGCGCCGAGTTGGCCCTCGAGCCGCCAGATCAGGTCGGCGTTGCGCAGCGCCTCCGCCCGCTGCTCGGGCACCGCGTTGCGTACGAGCGAGTACGTCGCGTAACTCACCGCGATCAGCAGGATCTCGAACCAGAGCCGGGGCCGGCGAGGAGCGCGAAGACGGCGCAGACGACCCGTCGCCGCCGCCTCCTCGACGGGGCTCGCTGCGGCCGGCTCGCGGCCTTCCAGCGTGGTCACGGTCGCGTCACCCATGGGCACAGAGTCTGCCAGAAAAGACCTCTCGGTCAGATCATCCCCCGGGCGGGTCCGACCCGCATGTTCTGCCCCGGGAACAGGCCGTCCGTCTCCTCCTCGGGCAGGGCGCACCGGCGCCCGCTCTCCGTCTCAGGGACGATTGCGTTCCCCGGGCGCCGACGCCGTCGAGCCCCGCACCACCAGCTCGGGCATGAACACGAACTCGCTGTGCGGCGCGGGCGTTCCGCCGATCTCCTCCAGCAGCGTGCGCACCGCCGCCTGGCCCATCGCCGGGACCGGCTTGCGGACGGTGGTCAGCGGCGGGTCGGTGAAGGCGATCAGCGGCGAGTCGTCGAAGCCGACCACCGAGATGTCGTCCGGCACTTCGAGACCGCGCTGCCGGGCCGCCCGGATCGCGCCCAGCGCCATCATGTCGCTCGCGCACACCACGGCCGTGCAGTCCCGGTCCATCAGCGCGCTGGCCGCGGCCTGGCCGCCCTCCAGCGTGTAGAGCGAGTGCTGGATCAGCTCCGTCTCGACCGTCTCGGCGCTCAGCCCCGACTGCTCCTGCACGGCCCGGACGAAGCCCTCTATCTTGCGCTGCACCGGCACGAACCGCTTCGGCCCGAGCGCGAGACCGATCCGGGTGTGCCCGAGGGACGCGAGGTGGGTGACGGCCAGCGCCATCGCGGCCCGGTCGTCGGGGGAGATGAACGGCGCCTGCACCTTCGGCGAGAAACCGTCCACGAGCACGAACGGCACGCCCTGCGCCCGCAGCCGCTCGTAGCGCTGCATGTCGGCGTTGGTGTCGGCGTGCAGTCCGGAGACGTAGATGATGCCGGCGACCCCGCGGTCCACGAGCATCTCGGTCAGCTCGTCCTCGGTCGAGCCGCCGGGGGTCTGGGTGGCGAGCACGGGGGTGTAGCCCTGGCGGGTCAGCGCCTGTCCGATCACCTGGGCCAGCGCCGGGAAGATCGGGTTCTCCAACTCGGGCGTGATGAGCCCGACGAGACCCTCGCTGCGCTGCCTCAGCCGCACCGGGCGCTCGTAGCCCAGCACGTCCAGGGCGGCGAGCACGGACTGGCGGGTGGTGGCGGCGACGCCCGGCTTCCCGTTCAGGACCCGGCTGACGGTCGCCTCGCTCACCCCCGCCTGAGCAGCGATATCAGCAAGCCGTGTGGTCACAGGACCGGACTGTATCTGCCGGTTGTCGCCTTGCACACCGATCGGACGCCTGGTGCGCGCCGTGGGACGGCCCGTGGTGGGCTGCTGGCTCATCGCGATCCCTCAAGTCGTGGTCGGCGTCCGCTCCGCAAGGGATGATTCCCCCGGCGGCAACGGATGGCAAGTGCTTGCAGAGTCTTGCACAACAGTCCGAACCCCAGGCGTACGGGCGGAATCCAGGGTTGCGCGACGGTCGAGAACGGGTCACGGCGGCATAACTGTCGCGGGTCCTTGCAAAACTTTTCTGCAAGGTCTTTCGGAAACGTTCCAACGCTGTTACGTTCACGTCGCCCGGCCGCCGCAACGGCGCAGTCGGCACCTCGCGGGACGGCAGACGGGGCCGTTCCCGCCTCACGGGCTTAACCCTCAAGGAGAACCTCATGCGGCGTGGCATAGCGGCCACCGCGCTGGTGGCGTCCCTCGCCCTCGCGGCGACGGCCTGCGGCGGCGACAGCGACAGCGGCGACAAGGCCGGCGGCCCGGTCACCATCACCTGGTGGGACACCTCCAACGCGACCAACGAGGCGCCGACGTACAAGGCCCTGGTCAAGGAGTTCGAGGCCGCCAACAAGGACATCAAGGTCAACTTCGTCAACGTGCCGTTCGACCAGGCGCAGAACAAGTTCGACACCGCCGCCGGTTCCAAGGGCGCCCCCGACGTGCTGCGCTCCGAGGTCGGCTGGACCCCCGCGTTCGCCAAGAAGGGCTTCTTCCTGCCCCTCGACGGCACCGAGGCGCTCGCCGAGCAGGACAAGTTCAAGCCCAACCTGCTCGAGCAGGCCAAGTACGAGGGCAAGACGTACGGCGTCCCGTTCACCACGGACACCCTCGCGTTCGTGTACAACAAGGCGCTGTTCGCCAAGGCCGGCGTCGAGGCCCCCAAGACCTGGGACGACCTGAAGAAGGCCGCCGCCACGATCAAGGCGAAGACCGGCGTCGACGGCTACTGGGGCTCCACGGCCGGCTACTACGCCCAGCCGTTCCTCTACGGCGAGGGCACCGACATGGTCGACGCCGAGGCCAAGAAGATCACGATCAAGTCCGCCGAGGCCGAGAAGGGCTACGGCACCTGGCTGAGCCTCTTCGAGGGCAAGGGCCTGCACAAGGCCGACGTGACCGCCGACGCCTACGCCCACATCCAGGACGCCTTCGTCAACGGCAAGGTCGCCTCGATCATCCAGGGCCCGTGGGAGATCACCAACTTCTACAAGGGTTCCGCCTTCAAGGACAAGAACAACCTCGGCATCGCCACCGTCCCGGCCGGCTCCGCGGGCAAGGCGGGCGCCCCCACCGGCGGTCACAACCTCTCGGTCTACGCCGGCTCCAGCAAGGAGAAGCAGGAGGCCGCGCTGAAGTTCGTGAAGTTCATGACCTCGGCGAAGGCGCAGGAGACCATCGCGCTGAAGAACTCCACGCTGCCGACGCGCGACGACGCCTACACCGAGCAGGTCAAGGCCGACCCCGGCATCGCCGGCTACCAGACGGTCCTCTCGGCCGCCCAGCCGCGCCCGGCGCTGCCCGAGTACAGCTCCCTGTGGGGCCCGATGGACGACGAGCTGCCGCAGGTCGCCAGCGGCAAGGAGTCCCTGGACAAGGGTCTGAGCGACGCGGAGGCCGCGTTCACCAAGCTGGTGCCGGACTTCTCCAAGTAATGCCCGTGTGGCCGCCGGACCCGCTTCCAGGAGGGGAGGGTCCGGCGGCCGCCGGCCTGTGTGCCGTACTCCTTGATCATCCAGAAGGTGCCGAACCATGACAGTCGCCATCGACCGCGCGACCGGCAAGCGCCGCGGTGACCGCGCGCCCCGCCCCGGGCCGGGCCAGCGCCTGAAGCACTCCTACCAGAAGCACTGGTACGCCTACGCCATGGTCGCGCCGGTGGCCGTCGTGCTCGGCGTCATCGTCCTGTACCCCCTGGCTTACGGCTTCTACCTCACGCTCACCGACGCGGACAGCCTCAACTCGGCACGCACCATCGGCGTCAACGAGATCGAGGCCACCTACAAGTTCATCGGCCTCGACAACTACGCCGACATCCTGTGGGGCGAGACCTCCTACGACCGGTTCTGGTCGCACTTCATCTGGACGATCGTGTGGACGGCCGCCTGTGTCGCCCTGCACTACGGCATCGGTCTGGGCCTCGCGCTGCTGCTCAACCAGAAGCTGCGCGGCCGCACCCTCTACCGGCTGATCCTCATCCTGCCCTGGGCCGTGCCGACCTTCGTCACCGTCTTCGGCTGGCGCTTCATGCTCGCGGACGCAGGCATCATCAACTCCGGCCTCGACTTCCTCGGCCTGCCCACCCCGGCGTGGCTGGAGGACTCCTTCTGGCAGCGGTTCGCGGCGATCATGGTCAACACCTGGTGCGGTGTGCCGTTCATGATGGTCTCCCTGCTCGGCGGACTGCAGTCCATCGACAGCACCCTCTACGAGGCCGCCGAGATGGACGGCGCGAGCGCCTGGCAGCGGTTCCGTCACGTCACCCTGCCCGGCCTGCGCTCGGTCAGCTCCACCGTGGTGCTGCTCGGCATCATCTGGACGTTCAACCAGTTCGCGATCATCTTCCTGCTGTTCGGCAACACCGCCCCGGACGCGCAGATCCTCGTGACCTGGGCCTACCAGCTCGGCTTCGGACAGCAGCCGCGCGAGTTCGCCGAGTCCGCGGCCTACGGCATGCTGCTGCTGGCCGTCCTGATCGTCTTCACGTCCTTCTACCGCCGCTGGCTGAACCGCAACGACCAGCAGCTCGCGATCTGAGGCGGGAGTCTTCATGAGCACCTCGACCCTCCCCACCGCCGCCGAGGCCGGCCCGCCCGCCGGCGAGCGGACCGCCGCGCCCCGCAAGGGCCGCCGGCGCGGTGAGGTCAGCCCTCTGGGCCGCCTCACCTCCCACGGCATCCTGATCGTGGCCAGCCTGATCGCGCTGTTCCCGGTCGCCTGGCTGGTGTTCCTGTCCCTCGGCCCCGACAAGGACGACTATCTGCGTCCCGGCGGGATCTGGGGCAAAATGACACTGGACAACTACTCGTTCGTGCTGCAGAACACGAACTTCTTCGACTGGCTGAAGAGCTCGCTGATCGTGTCCCTCGGGACCACGGTCATCGGCGTCCTGGTGGCGGCCACCACCGGCTACGCGGTCTCCCGCATGCGCTTCCCGGGCTACAAGAAGTTCATGTGGGTACTGCTGGTCACCCAGATGTTCCCGGTGGCCGTGCTGATGGTCCCGATGTACCAGATCCTGTCGGACCTCCAGCTCATCGACACCTACCTCGGCCTGATCCTCGTGTACTGCTCCACGGCGGTGCCGTACTGCGCCTGGCTGATGAAGGGCTATTTCGACACCATCCCGTTCGAGATCGACGAGGCGGGACGCGTCGACGGACTGACCCCGTTCGGCACGTTCACGCGGCTGATCCTGCCGCTCGCCAAGCCGGGACTCGCGGTCGCCGCGTTCTACAGCTTCATCACCGCGTTCGGCGAGGTCGCCTTCGCCACGACGTTCATGCTCGACGACAAGAAGTACACGCTGGCGGTGGGTCTGCAGAGTTTCGTGAGTGAGCACGACGCTCAGCGGAATCTGATGGCCGCGACGGCTGTGCTGATCGCGATACCTGTGTCCGCGTTCTTCTATCTCGTGCAGAAGAATCTCGTCGCCGGCCTGACGGCCGGTGGCACCAAGGGGTAAGTCCGGGGGACTTCTGCCGTCGGCCGGCTGCGGCGTTCGTCGTGGCTGGTCGCGCCCACGCGGCGGAGCCGCACATCGACAGAGCCCCGCGCCCCTTAGGGGGCGCTGCCCCTCCCTGGGTCCGAGGCGGTCGCGTGGCCATCCGACCCCGCTGTCATCGCGGCCGCCTCGTCTTTTCGACCCCGCCCCCACTCCGCTTTCACGCCCGAACTCGTATCAAGGACGACATGAGCCAGCACTCCGCCGCCCCGGCCCCGACCCCCACGACCGACTCGGCCGTCGCCACCGTCGCGCGGCGCCGTGACTGGTGGCGGGACGCGGTGATCTACCAGGTGTACCCGCGCAGCTTCGCCGACAGCAACGGCGACGGCATGGGCGACCTGGAAGGCATCCGCTCCCGTCTGCCGTACCTGCGCGACCTCGGTGTGGACGCCGTCTGGCTGAGCCCCTTCTACGCATCGCCGCAGGCCGACGCCGGTTACGACGTCGCCGACTATCGCGCCGTCGACCCGATGTTCGGCACCCTGCTCGACGCGGACGCGCTGATCCGTGACGCCCACGCGCTGGGCCTGCGGATCATCGTGGACCTGGTGCCCAACCACTCCTCCGACCAGCACGAGTGGTTCAAGCGCGCCCTCGCGGAGGGTCCCGGTTCGCCGCTGCGGGAGCGCTACCACTTCCGCCCCGGCAAGGGCGAGAACGGCGAACTGCCGCCCAACGACTGGGAGTCGATCTTCGGCGGCCCGGCCTGGACCCGGGTCACCGAGCCCGACGGCACCCCCGGCGAGTGGTACCTGCACCTCTTCGCGCCCGAGCAGCCCGACTTCAACTGGGAGCACCCGGCGGTCGGCGACGAGTTCCGCTCCATCCTGCGCTTCTGGCTGGACATGGGTGTGGACGGCTTCCGCATCGACGTGGCCCACGGCATGGTGAAGGCCGAGGGCCTGCCGGACCTGGGTTCGCACGACGAGCTGCGGATGCTGGGCAACGATGTCACCCCGTTCTTCGACCAGGACGGCGTGCACGACATCTACCGGCAGTGGCGGCTCATCCTCGACGAGTACAGCGGTGAGCGGATCTTCGTCGCCGAGGCGTGGACGCCGACCGTCGAGCGCACCGCCAACTACGTCCGCCCGGACGAGCTGCACCAGGCGTTCAACTTCCAGTACCTGGCGACCCACTGGGACGCGGCCGAGCTGCGCGAGGTCGTCGACCGGACCCTGGACTCGATGCGCCCGGTGGGGGCCCCGGCCACCTGGGTGCTGTCCAACCACGACGTCACCCGGCACGCCACCCGCTTCGCCAACCCGGCCGGCCTGGGCACCCAGATCCGCGAGGCCGGCGACCGTGAGCTGGGCCTGCGCCGGGCCCGCGCGGCGACCCTGCTGATGCTGGCGCTGCCCGGCTCGGCCTACGTCTACCAGGGCGAGGAGCTGGGCCTGCCGGACGTCGTCGACCTGCCGGACGAGGTGCGCCAGGACCCGGCGTACTTCCGGGGCGCGGGCCAGGACGGCTACCGCGACGGCTGCCGGGTGCCGATCCCGTGGACCCGCGAGGGCTCCTCGTACGGCTTCGGCGACGGCGGCAGCTGGCTGCCGCAGCCGGAGGGCTGGGGCGAGCTGAGCGTCGAGGCGCAGACCGGGGTGCCCGGCTCCACGCTGGAGCTGTACCGCTCGGCGCTCGCCGTGCGCCGCGAGCAGGCGGACCTGGGCGCGGGCGACGCGGTGGAGTGGCTGTCGGCGCCCGAGGGCGTGCTGGCCTTCCGGCGAGGGGACTTCGTGTGCGTCGCCAACACCACGGGAGCCCCGGTGACCGTGCCCGCCCACGGACGGGTGCTGATCGCCAGCGGAGAGGTGGAGGAGACGGGCGGCGAGGCCGTGGTCGCGGCCGACACCACCGTGTGGTGGACGACGGCCTGACGGTCGTACGCCTCGCAACTTTTTTCCTTCAAGTTGGTACGGCCCGCTGCCCTTTCGGGTTGCGGGCCTCTAACATCTGCGTTGCCGCAAGGTTGCTGAACTTTTCTGCAAGAAGCTTCAACCACCCTGTGGCGGTACTCCCCACACCCTTCGATGAAGAAGGATCCCCACATGGCACGCAGAACCCTCGCCGGGATCGCCGCCCTCGCGGCCGCCTCGGCTGTCATGACCCCGACAGTGGCTGAGGCGTCCCCGCCCGGCTCCAAGGACGTCACGGCCGTCCTCTTCGAATGGAACTTCGCCTCCGTCGCCCGCGAGTGCACCACCACCCTCGGCCCCGCGGGCTACGGATACGTGCAGGTCTCCCCGCCCGCCGAGCACATACAAGGTTCGCAGTGGTGGGCCTCGTACCAGCCGGTGAGCTACAAGATCGCCGGACGTCTGGGCGACCGCACCGCCTTCAAGAACATGGTGGACACGTGTCACGCGGCCGGGGTGAAGGTCGTCGCCGACACCGTCATCAACCACATGTCCGCCGGCAGCGGCACGGGCACCGGCGGCTCGTCGTACACGAAGTACGACTACCCGGGCCTTTACTCGTCCTACGACTTCGACAACTGCACGTCGGAGATCAACAACTACGGCGACCGCTGGAACGTCCAGAACTGCGAACTGGTCGGCCTGTCCGACCTCGACACCGGCGAAGAGTACGTCCGCAAGACCATCGCCGGGTACATGAACGACCTGCTCTCCCTCGGTGTGGACGGCTTCCGCATCGACGCGGCCAAGCACATCCCGGCCGCCGACCTGGCCAACATCAAGTCCCGCCTGAACAACCCCTCCGCCTACTGGAAGCAGGAGGTCATCTACGGCGCCGGCGAGGCCGTCCAGCCCGGCGAGTACACCGGCACCGGAGACGTCCAGGAGTTCCGCTACGCCTACGACCTCAAGCGGGTCTTCAACAACGAGAACCTCGCCTACCTGAAGAACTACGGCGAGGACTGGGGCTACCTGAAGAGCGGCTCCGCCGGAGTCTTCGTCGACAACCACGACACCGAGCGCAACGGCTCCACGCTCAGCTACAAGGACAACGCCAACTACACCCTGGCCAACGTGTTCATGCTGGCCTGGCCCTACGGCGCCCCGGACATCAACTCCGGCTACGAGTTCACGAACCACGACGCCGGACCGCCCAACGGCGGGCGCGTGGACGCCTGCTGGCAGAGCGGCTGGAAGTGCCAGCACAACTGGCCGGAGATCAGGTCGATGGTCGGCTTCCGCAACGCCACCCGCGGCCAGGCCGTCACCGACTGGTGGGACAACGGCGGCGACGCCATCGCCTTCGGCCGGGGCAGCAAGGGCTTCGTGGCGATCAACCACGAGTCCGGCTCCCTGGCCCGCACCTACCAGACCTCCCTCCCGGCAGGCACGTACTGCGACGTGCAGAGCAACAAGCCGGTGACGGTGGACGGTTCGGGCCGGCTCACCGCGACCCTCGGCGGCAACACCGCCCTCGCGGTGTACGCGGGCAAGAGCAGTTGCTGAAGCACTGACTGAGACGTCCGGCGGCCCGTCCCGCGGCCGCCGGACGTCGGCGTGCCCTCCTCGGCCGCCGGACTCGTCCGCCCCTGCCCGGAAAGCTCCCGCTGGAAGTTCTTGCCGACGCTTTCACGGCTATTGCTGTAAGGCTTTCAACGACGGTACCGTCACGCCGACGCTCCGGTGATGTGGCCGAAACAGGCCCCGCCGGGGTGTGGGGTCGGACCCAATGAGCCGTAAGCGCAAGGAGTTCACGCCTTGATACCCAGATGGCCCGCGCCCCCGGGGCGCCGCACCGCGCGGGGCCGCCGCGTCGCCGCCGTCACGGTGGCCGCGCTCGCCGCGGCACTCGTGCAGCCGGTCGCCGCCCGAGCCGCCACCCCGCCCGCGCCCCCCTCGGACGCGAAGCTCGCCTCCTCCCCGGCGCGCCACGACCTGACGCGGGAGCAGTTCTACTTCGTCCTGCCGGACCGCTTCGCCAACGGCGACCCGAAGAACGACCGCGGCGGACTGACCGGTTCGCGCCTCGCCCACGGGTACGACCCCACCGACAAGGGCTTCTACCAGGGTGGTGACCTCAAGGGCCTCACCCAGAAGCTCGACTACATCAAGGGGCTCGGCACCACCGCCATCTGGATGGCGCCGATCTTCAAGAACCAGCCCGTGCAGGGCACCGGCGAGGACGCCTCCGCCGGCTACCACGGGTACTGGATCACCGACTTCACCCAGGTCGACCCGCACTTCGGCACCAACAAGGACCTCGAGACCCTCATCGACAAGGCCCACGCCAAGGGCATGAAGGTCTTCTTCGACGTCATCACCAACCACACCGCCGACGTCGTCGACTACGAGGAGAAGTCCTACGACTACCTCTCCAAGGGCGCCTTCCCGTACCTGACGAAGGACGGCGTGCCCTTCGACGACTCCGACTACGCCGACGGCTCGAAGAAGTTCCCGCGCGTGGACGCCGGCACCTTCCCGCGCACCCCCGTGGTGCCCGCGGCGAAGAAGCGGCTGAAGGTGCCGTCCTGGCTCAACGACCCGGCGATGTACCACAACCGCGGCGACTCCACCTTCGCCGGCGAGTCCGCCGAGTACGGCGACTTCTCCGGCCTCGACGACCTGTGGACCGAGCGTCCCGAGGTCGTCGACGGCATGGAGAAGATCTACCAGCGGTGGGTGAAGGACTTCGACATCGACGGCTTCCGGATCGACACCGTGAAGCACGTCAACATGGAGTTCTGGACCCAGTGGGCCACCGCCCTCGACGCCTACGCGGCGAAGCGCGGCCGGGACGACTTCTTCATGTTCGGCGAGGTGTACTCCTCCGACACGAACGTCACCGCCCCCTACGTCACACAGGGCCGGCTCGACGCCACCCTCGACTTCCCCTTCCAGGAGGCGGCCCGCACGTACGCCTCCCAGAGCGGCAGTGCCAAGAAGCTCGCCTCGGTCTTCGGTGACGACTACAAGTACACGACCGACAAGGCCAACGCGTACGAGCAGGTCACCTTCCTCGGCAACCACGACATGGGCCGCATCGGGACGTTCCTGAAGCAGGACAACCCGGAGGCGTCCGACGCGGAGCTGCTGAAGCGGGACATGCTCGCCAACGAGCTGATGTTCCTCAGCCGCGGCAACCCCGTCGTCTACTACGGCGACGAGCAGGGCTTCACCGGCGCCGGCGGCGACAAGGACGCCCGCCAGACCCTCTTCGCCTCCCGCACCGCCGACTACCTCGACGACGACCTGATCGGCACCGGCCGCACCCACGCCGAGGACACCTACGACACCCGCTCCCCGCTCTACCGGCAGATCAGCGCCCTCGCCAAGCTCCGCAAGGCACACCCCGCGCTGACCGACGGCGTCCAGCAGGAGCGGTACGCCGACGACGGCCCGGGCGTCTACGCCTTCTCGCGCACCGCCACCGGCAAGGACACCACCGAGTACGTCGTCGCCTTCAACAACGCCGCCGAGGCGAAGAAGGCCACCTTCGCGACCGGCTCCGCCCGGATGACGTTCAAGGGCATCCACGGCACCGACGCGACCGTGCGCAGCGACGCGGACAGGAAGATCACCGTCTCCGTCCCGGCCCGCTCCGCGATCGTCCTCAAGGCCGCCGCCCCGCTCGGCAAGCCCGCGGCGAAGCCCACGCTCACCCTGAAGGCCCCCGAGTCGGGCGCCACCGGCACCGTCGAGGTCACCGCCGACGTCCAGGGCGGTCAGCTCAACCGCGTCGTCTTCGCCGCCCAGACCGGCAACGGCACGTGGCAGACGCTCGGCTCCGCCGACCACGCCCCCTACAAGGTCACCCACACCGTCGGCACGGACGTCCCGGCCGGCACCGCCCTGCGCTACAAGGCCGTCGTGATCGACTCGGCCGGCCGTACCGCGAGCGCCCTCGCCTCTTCCACGACCGGCACCCCGCCCGCCGAGGAGGAGCCCACCGCCGCCTCCCGTGACTACGCGATCGTCCACTACCAGCGTCCCGACGGCGACTACGACGACTGGAGCCTGTACGCCTGGGGCGACCTCGCGGACGGCGAGGCCACCGAGTGGCCGGCGGGCCACGCCTTCACCGGCCGCGACGCCTACGGCGCCTTCGCCTGGGTCAAGCTGAAGCCGGGCGCCTCCGACGTCGGTTTCCTGGTGGTCGACAAGGACGGCGACAAGGACGTCGCCACCGACCGCACCATCGACGTCACCCGCACCGGCGAGGTCTGGATCAAGCAGGGCGACGACACCGTCACCACTGAGCGGCCCGAGTACCCGGCGCAGGACACCACCAAGGCCGTCCTGCACTACCACCGCGCCGACGGCGACTACGACGGCTGGGGGCTGCACACCTGGACCGGTGCCGCGCACCCCACCGACTGGTCGAAGCCCCTGGAGCCGGTGAAGACTGACTCCTATGGCGCTGTCTTCGAGGTGCCGCTCGCCGAGGGTGCCACCAGCCTCAGCTACATCCTCCACAAGGGCGACGAGAAGGACCTCCCGACCGACCAGTCGCTCGACCTCAAGGCGAACGGCCACGAGGTGTGGCTGGTGAGCGGGCAGGAGAAGTACCTGCTGCCGCAGCCCGCCGGGTCCGCGGCCGCCCTCGACCTGGCCGCCTCCAAGGCGGTCTGGATCGACCGCTCCACCCTCGTCTGGGACGGCTCCGCCGCTGCCGCCTCCACCCAGCTCCTCGCCTCCCGCACCGGCGCGGTCGCGGTCAGGGACGGCAAGCTGGACACCGGCGACGCCCGCTGGATCCGCCTGAACAAGTCGGCTCTCACCGACGCGCAGAAGGCGGAGTTCCCCCACCTCGCCGACGGCACCGCCTGGACCGTCGACCCACGTGACCGTGACCAGGTGCGCGAGGCCCTGCGCGGCCAGGTCGTCGCCACCCAGCGCGCCGCCAACGGTGCGGTGCTCGCCGCCACCGGCGTGCAGATCGCGGGCGTCCTCGACGACCTCTACGCCGCCGGCGCGACCAAGGCGCGGCTCGGCCCGGTGTTCCAGAACAACCGGCCCACCCTGTCCGTGTGGGCGCCGACCGCGCGGAAGGTCGCCCTGGAGCTCGACGGCCGTACGGTCGCCATGCGCCGCGACGACGCCACCGGCGTCTGGTCCGTCACCGGCCCAGCCTCCTGGAAGGGCAAGGAGTACCGGTACGCGGTGACCGTGTGGGCGCCCGCCGCGGGTGAGCTCGTCACCAACAAGGTCACCGACCCGTACGCGACCGCCCTCACCACCGACTCCGAGCGCAGCCTCGTCGTCGACCTGGCCGACCGGTCCCTCCGGCCGCGCGGCTGGGACGGCTACACCAAGCCGAAGGCGGTGCCGCTGAAGGACGCGCAGATCCAGGAGTTGCACATCCGCGACTTCTCCGTCGAGGACCGCACGGCGAAGCACCGCGGCACCTACCTGGCGTTCACCGACAAGGACAGCGACGGCAGCAGGCACCTGCGCGAGCTGGCGCGGGCCGGCACCTCGTACGTGCACCTCCTGCCCGCGTTCGACATCGCCACCATCCCCGAGAAGAAGTCCGACCAGGCGACCGTCGACTGCGACCTGGCTTCCTACCCGGCCGACTCCGAGAAGCAGCAGGAGTGCGTCGCGAAGGCCGCCGGCAAGGACGCCTACAACTGGGGGTACGACCCTTACCACTACACGGTCCCCGAGGGCTCCTACGCCACCGACCCGGACGGCACCGCCCGCACGGTCGAGTTCCGCCAGATGGTGAAGGCGCTCAACGAGGACGGCCTGCGCGTGGTGATGGACGTGGTCTACAACCACACCGCCGCCCACGGCCAGGCGAAGACCTCCGTCCTCGACCGCATCGTCCCCGGCTACTACCAGCGGCTGCTCGCCGACGGCTCCGTCGCCAACAGCACCTGCTGCTCCAACACGGCGCCCGAAAACGCCATGATGGGCAAGCTCGTCGTCGACTCCATCGTCACCTGGGCCAAGGAGTACAAGGTCGACGGCTTCCGCTTCGACCTCATGGGGCACCACCCGAAGGAGAACATCCTCGCCGTCCGCAAAGCCCTCGACGCCCTCACCCTGAAGAAGGACGGCGTCGACGGCAAGAAGATCATCCTGTACGGCGAGGGCTGGAACTTCGGCGAGATCGCCGACGACGCCCGCTTCGAGCAGGCCACGCAGCAGAACATGGCCGGCACCGGCATCGCCACCTTCTCCGACCGGGCCCGTGACGCCGTGCGCGGCGGCGGCCCCTTCGACGAGGACCCCGGCGTGCAGGGTTTCGCCTCCGGCCTCTACACCGACCCCAACTCCTCGTCGGCCAACGGCACCCCGGCCGAGCAGAAGGCCCGGCTGCTGCACTACCAGGACCTCATCAAGGTGGGCCTGAGCGGCAACCTCGCCGACTACACCTTCACCGACACCAGCGGCAAGGAGGTCAAGGGCTCCCAGGTCGACTACAACGGCGCCCCCGCCGGCTACGCGGCCGCCCCCGGCGACGCCCTCGCCTACGCGGACGCGCACGACAACGAGTCGCTGTTCGACGCGCTCGCCTTCAAGCTGCCGAAGGACACCCCGGCCGCGGACCGCGCGCGCATGCAGGTCCTCGCCATGGCGACCGCCGCCCTCTCGCAGGGCCCGGCGCTCTCCCAGGCGGGCACCGACCTGCTGCGCTCCAAGTCCCTGGACCGCAACTCCTACGACAGCGGCGACTGGTTCAACGCCATCCACTGGAACTGCGCGGACGGCAACGGCATGGGCCGCGGTCTGCCGCCGGCCGCCGACAACAAGGACAAGTGGCCGTACGCCGAGCCGCTGCTCGGCTCGGTGACGGTGGGCTGCCCGCAGATCGAGGGCGCCTCGGCGGCCTACCGGGACCTGCTGCGGATCCGCACGACGGAGAAGGCGTTCTCCCTCGGCACGGCGGACCAGGTGCAGTCCCGGCTGTCCTTCCCGCTGTCCGGGAAGGACGAGACGCCCGGCGTCATCACCATGAAGCTGGGCGGCCTGGTCGTGGTCTTCAACGCCACGCCCGAGCGGCAGCAGCAGCGCGTCGCCGCGCTCGCCGGGACGGACCACCGCCTGCACCCGGTGCAGGCCAAGGGCGGGGACGCGGTCGTGAAGACCTCGTCCTACGCGAAGGCGACCGGCACGTTCACCGTCCCGGCCCGCACGGTGGCGGTGTTCACCGCCGGATGACCGGCTGACCGGCTGCGGCTAGGGTGGGCCCTCCTGACCTGCACCAGGAGGGCCCATGCCGCAGATCACCGTCGACTACTCGGACAACCTGGCGGACGGTTTCGACCGGCCCGCCTTCGCGCGGGACCTGCACTCCGCCGTCGTGGACATCGCGGCGGCGAAACCGCCCGCGTGCAAGACGCGGTTCCGGCGCACCGAGAACCCGGTGGTCGGTCCGGACAGCGAGGGACACGCGCTGGTGCACGTGCACATCGCCCTCCTCGCCGGCCGCACGGACGAGACCAAGTCCCGTCTCACCGAGGCGGTCCTCGACCTGCTGAGGCAGTACGTCAAGCCCGCCGACGGCCGTACGCTGCACGCCTCCGCCGAGGTCCGCGACCTCGACCCGTCCTACCGGAAGTTCGAGGGCGAGTAGCCCTCAGTACAGGTCGGGGCGGCCCAGCCACGACGGCAGCACGGGCACGCCGTCCTCGTCCCGCTCCGCGAGCTGCTCCGGGGTCGGGCGAGGAGGCGGGGGCGGTGCTGCCTCGGTGGGCTCCGGGGCGGGCGGCTCCTCGGCGACGGGCTCCGGCTCACGCGGCGCGGCGGAGTCCTCCAGCAGCTCCGCCACCGTGAACCGGGTGAGGAACGACCTCCACGCCCCGTCGACGACGAGCAGGAAGCCGTCGCCGTCCCTGAGCAGACGGCGCCGGTCGTGGTTGAAGGGGTGGGCGGGCACGTACGCCCGCGCCCGTCGCTCCAGCTCCGCGAGCGCCTCCTCGCGGCTCCCCTCGACGTGTGCCACCACGGTGGCCTCCGTGTGCTTGCGTTCCCCGGAGCCCACGGTCGTCTCGACGACCAGCCCCCAGGTGGCCGGCGCGGTCACTCCTGCGCCAGGGAGATCATCCGGGCGGCGAGGTCGGTGAACGGGCCGTCGCCCGGTTCCTGCTTGACCAGTCCCCGCAGCAGCGTGGCGAGTTCCTCGTCGCGGGTCGCGGCGACCGCGGCCAGGGCCGCGAAGTCCTGCACCAGCTTGGCCTCCAGCTCCTCGCGCGGCACCCGCCGCCCGTCCAGCCAGATCAGCGCCGTCGACTCCACGAGCGAGATCCAGGAGCGCACGACCACCTCCAGCCGCGCCGGCGCCGGGCCCACCACGCCCATGTGCGCCAGCATCTGCTCGTACGCGGCCTGACGCACCGAGTCCACCAGCGCGTTGGTGGTGGAGGAGCCCACGGCGGGGCCGCCGCGCATCAGGGCGGAGAAACCGGGGCCGTGCTCCTCCACGAAGTCGAAGAAGCGTGCCATCACCCGCCGCAGCCGCGAGCCCAGCGGGCCCTCGTGCGGCTCGGCGAACCGGGACGCCAGATCCTCCGCGGCACGCCGCAACGCCGCCTCGTACAGGCTCAGTTTGCCGGGGAAGTAGTGGTAGACGAGCGGGCGCGAGATGCCCGCCCGGGACGCTATCTCGTCGATCGAGACCTCGTCCGGGGAACGCTTGCTGAACAGTTCGAGAGCCACGCCGATCAACTGCTGCCGGCGCTCCTCGACTCCCATCCTCCGACGCACCCCGGTACTCATGCGAACACCTTACCGATCGATTCCGGCCTCCCACGGGCCGGACCGGACACCGGTGTTCCCCGGATCACCGCAGCCCGCCGACCGACCCCCCGTCCTCAAGTGTGCCCTCGAGGTCGGCCCGCGCACCCTTCTCGGCGCGCACCGACAGCAGCCGGTCCTTCGCCCTGCCCTCGACGCCGCCGGTCGCCTCCACGGACTCCACCCCGTCGCTGCCGGCCGCGAGCAGGTACCAGGTGCCACCGGCGGACTTCCACAACACCCCGGCCAGCACGTCAGGTTGCCGGGTCCCGCAGGCGGGCACGTCCTCCGCGCGGGCCGCGACCGCCCCGTACCGCGCGCCCGGGGAGTGGAACTGCGCCAGCACCCGCGCCCCCGTGCCCCGCCAGGTCTCCCCGCGCGTGCACAGCCACCGGGCCCGCCCGTCGCCGTCGGGCAGCGGCTGCTCCGCGTACGCCCAGGCGTTGACGCCGCGCACGCCCGCCGACCGCATCGCCGCCAGCGAGCAGGCGTACGGCTGCCAGGTGCGCCGTGCCTTCTCGCCGGACACGTCCTTCACCTCGCCCGGACGGCCGGTGGTCAGCCGCGCCGGGACCAGCTCGCCGAGGTCGGTCAGCAGCCGGGTGCCGGTGCCGTCGGTCAGCTCCAGCGTGTTCCACGTCGTGCACGGCTCCCGCCCCTGCTCCGAGACGAACGGCCCGGTCACCCCGTCCTCCAGGGGCAGCTCCCGCGCGTCGTCGTCCGGCTCGCGCAGGTCCCGCTCGCCCGCCTCCCGCACCCAGGGGGCGAGCAGGAAGCGGACGTTGCCGTCCGAGCGGCTCAGCACCACCGCGCTCGCCCCGGCCCGCCCGGCCCCGTCGACCCGCGCCAGGTCCAGGGCGGCGCCCCGGGCGCCCTCCTCCGGCTCGGCGTACCGGGCGAGACGCCAGCCGTCGTACAGGACCACCACGCGCGCGGCGTCCACCGTGCCCGCGTACAGCAGGTGCGGCGGACCGGCGGGCCCGCCCGTGGGGGTGCCCGGGGTGGCCGACGAGGTGACGCCCTCACCGGGCCGGGCCCACACGGCGAGCGCACGGCGCAGCAGCGCGCGGTCCCCGGTGAGCGCGCCGCGCGCCGGCCACACCGAGAAGTCCGTACGCTCCGACGTCCTCCACACCGAGTCCGGTACCCGGGTCAGCTTCGCGGGGTCCAGCGCGGCCTGCGCGGCGGGGTTGCCCGCGTACGGGGGAGCGGCCGGGCCGTCGGCGCCCCAGCCGTCCCCGGGCAGCGACAGCAGCGCCCCGCACACCGCGAGCGCCGCCGCCCCGACCACACCGGCCTTCAGATGCCGCCGGCGGCGCAGCAGGTCCGTCGGCCGGGCCTGCAGCGCACACGGGTCGAACTCGGGGGACTCGAGCAGCCGGTACGGGTCGGGGATGCCGTCGGCCTCCGCGAGCGCGGCGTCCGGGTCCGCGACGCCCGCGCCGTCCAGCACCCGGCGCACGTCGGTGTCCGGCAGCCGCTCCAGACCGCGCAGGGCGTGCGCGGCACGGGCCGGTCCGGACAGCGCCGACAGCCGCTGGTCCAGTGCCAGTTCGTCCGCGCCGCCCGGCCGCGGGAACACCGTCAGGCCCCACACCTGCGGCAGCAGCGGCGGCAGCTGGGAGCGCTTCGGCAGACCCCGGCGGCGCAGCGGCAGGCCCGCCTCCAGCGCCGACCGCACCACCTGGAGCCGCACCAGCGCGTAGCCCGGGTCGCCGTCCCGGCCGGCGCTCTGCGCGGGGATCAGCGGCGCGTCGGACCGCCCCCGGGGGAGCGCCCGCTGGACCAGGGCGTGCGCGGTGAGCACCCGCCGGGTGCGGCTCATACGGGACGGCAGCACCAGGTAGGCGAGGCGCACGAGCCGCGGATAGTGCTCGACGAGGGCGGCCTCGGCCTGTTCGACGTCCACGGCCTGACCGGCCGGGGAGGAGAGCGCGGGGGACTGGGCGGCGGCATCCTGTGACTGCACGTTCAGCTGAACGAGCGAACGGGGCGATGGTCACCTGACACCCGCGCCCTTCCGGCCACCGTCCCCGGACCCGGCACGGTGATTGAGCGCCCGGCGCGCCGCAGCCGTATCGAAGGGCGAGGGCCCCGTGCCGGGGCTCCGAGCGGCATGTCGCCGCCCCACGATGTCGCCGTCAAGACCGGAGGAACACATGAGGGTGACCCGACCGAAGCTCGCGCTGACCTGCGCGGTGGCGGCCCTGGCGCTGGCGGGCTGCGGGTCCGGCGGCCACGGGGAGCACGCGGTGCCGCCCACCGCCACCGGCAGCCTGGAGAAGCTGGCCGCCGAGGCGAAGTGCGACCCCGACATGCAGACCGACGCCGACACCATCCGGCAGGCGCTGTGCGGGAAGGGCGACGAGAAGTACGTCCTCGCCACCTTCTCCACCGACCGCGGCCAGCGCGAGTGGCTCAACACGGCGAAGGACTACGGCGGTTACTACCTCGTCGGCCGCAAGTGGGTCGCCGTGGGCGAGGAGAGGACCGTCGAGGCGCTGCGGGCGACGCTCGGCGGCGACCTGGAGGAGGGCTCCGAGCACATGAACCCCGGCGGCAGCCACAACAAGGGCGGCCACCACGGCTGAGCCGCTCTCGCGCCCGGCACGGCGAAGGCCGGCGGTGGGAATTCCCACCGCCGGCCTTCGCCCTTCTCCCTCGGTTCCCTCAGCGGGCTCCGCGCTCTACTGGCAGTCCTGGCCGCTGTTGATGCACTGGACCATCTCGTTCATCAGGTTCTCGTCGAAGAAGTTGATGAAGTCGTTGTGGTCGGTGATCGGCTTGTGCAGCTGCTCCGGGAAGGTGTCCACCGCGTACGGATTCACCAGCTGCCCGTTGTCGGCCTGCGGCGCCGGGATGTTGTCGTACACCAGGCGGACCTGGAGCTGCGGGATGGCCTGGAAGCCGTTCGGGCAGCTGCCGTCCTCGCCGACGAAGGCGACGTGCGTGCGGTGGTTGGCGCTGTCGGTGTTCTGGCCGTCCCAGCAGCTCTGGAAGCTGGACGTCCGGACCACGCCGCTGCCCTCGGGGCAGATCGGGTACTTGTCCGTCACCTGACGGTCCTCGAATCCGGTGCAGCTCCACGCGGTGTTGGCGTTGCCCAGGCCGTTGGTGAAGGCCTTGGCGTCACCGGTGATGATGCGCAGCGCCCGCGGCATCGCGACGACCTCGCTGGTGCGGTTGCCGACGAACTTCAGGTTCACCTCGGTGGGCGCGACGATCTTGCCCACGTTGCCGTCCTGGCCGCCGCCCGGCTGGTCCTGGTCGATGTCCTGCGTACCGTCCTGGATCCGCAGCACGGGCCAGAAGTACGACGACCGGTCGCCCTGGTTCTGGCAGCTCGTGTCGCCGCCCGCCAGGTCCTCGTCGCTCGCGAAGGCGGTGTTGGCCTGGTTGCCGACGTAGTCGTGCTGGTGCTGGGCGCCGTTGCTGACGCCGGGCGCCACGATCACGTTGTCCGAGTTGCGCAGCGCGTTCTCGTTGGTGCCGCAGACGGTGGTGAAGCTGCCGGTCGAGCCGGTGTCACCGTTGGCGGCAAGGCCGTTGGGCAGGTTGCGGGTGCCCGGCTGGACGTCCTCGATGCGGATGAAGTCGTCCGCCACCGGGCCGTTGCCGGCCTGACCGCCGTTGTCCTGGCCACCGCCGTTGTCCTGGCCTCCGCCGTCCTGGTTCCCGCCGTCCTGGCCTCCGCCGTTCATACCGCCGGCGGGCTGATCGGCGGGGACGCCCTGGCAGCGGGCGAAGCGGCCGAGGTCGCGTCCCTGGCCGCCGGCCCGCTCGATGTTGATGTTGATGCGGTCCAGGGTGGCCCGGCGCTTGTCCTTCAGCGGACCGAGGATGGCGTTGTCGACGTAGCTCGCGTCGCCCGCCTGCGCCTGACGCGTCTCGGCGAGGCGCGAGTACGCCTCCGTGATCTGGCGGTCGAGCCGGGCCAGTTCACGCGCGACGCCCCAGCGCGCCTTGCGGGGCACCTTGGTCAGCTTCTGGCCGACGTCCGGACAGTTGATCGTGGCGACCCGGGCCTGCCCCGACTTGGTGGCGTTGTGCCCCCCGTTCTTCTCGTGCGCCGAGGCGTAGAAGTTGGCCCAGACCAGACCGCCCCCACCGATCGCCAGGGCCGCCGCCCCGGCTATCACCTTGGTGGCCAGCGGTGTACGGCGTTTTCTCGTGTTGCGTCCCATGGAACTCCTCTGACTTCCTTGCGGGGCATCCCTGTGCGGGGCATCGAGGCGCCCGTGAGGGGAAGCGGCGCCCATGAGTACGCGCCCCGCCCCACGGGTGTTCACCCGTCACAGGAATCGGTGCGAAGTCAGTGCGGTTCCGTAGGTTTCAACAGGATTGAGAACACCAGGAGTTGCGAGCCCTCCACCCGGGGTGGTTCCCGGCGTCCGGTTTCACCGGCCGTGGTCGAGATACGCCAGAACCGCCAGCACGCGGCGGTTGTCGTCGTCCGACACCTCCAGGCCCAGTTTGGCGAAGATGTTCGCGGTGTGCTTGGCGACGGCCCGTTCCGTCACCACCAGCCGCGCCGCGATCGCCGCGTTGGTCCGCCCCTGCGCCATCAGCTCCAGCACCTCCCGCTCCCGGGGCGTCAGCCGCTCCAGCGGCCGGTCCTCGGCGGACCGCCGCGCCAGCAGCTGCTGGATCACCTGCGGGTCCATCGCCGTGCCGCCCGCCGCGACCCGCCGCACCGCGTCCGTGAACTGCTCCGCGTCGAACACCCGGTCCTTCAGCAGATAGCCCACGCCCCCGTCGCCGTCCGCCAGCAGCTCCCGCGCGTACAGCTGCTCCACGTGCTGGGACAGCACCAGCACCGGCAGCCCGGGCCGCCGGCGCCGGGCCTGGAGCGCGCACTGCAGCCCCTCGTCGGTCTGCGTCGGCGGCAGCCGCACGTCGACCACGGCGACGTCCGGCTCCTCCTCGGCCAGCGCCCGGGTCAGCTCGGGCCCGGAGCCCACCGCCGCCGCGATCTCGAAGCCGTGCGCCTCGAGCAGCCGGACGAGTCCGTCACGCAGCAGGAAGAGGTCCTCGGCTAGGACGACGCGCACGGGATCTCCACGGTGACCAGGGTGGGGCCGCCCGCGGGGCTGCTGACGGCCAGGACACCGTCGAAGGTACCGAGTCTGCGCTCCACCCCGGCCAGACCCGAACCGGCCCCTACGACCGCGCCGCCCCGCCCGTTGTCCGTGACGGTGATCCGCAGCCGGCCCTCCGCGTGGTGCACGTCCACCCAGATCCGGTCCGCGCCGGAGTGCTTCACCGCGTTGGCGAGCACCTCGCTCACCGCGAAGTACGCGGCCGACTCCACCGGCGCCTCGGCCCGCCCGGGCAGCGACACGTTCACCTCCGTGGTCACCGGCAGCCGCAGCGCCAGCGCCCGCACCGCGTCCCCGAGCCCCCGCTCGGCCAGCACCGGAGGATGGATGCCGCGCACCAGCTCCCGCAGTTCGGTCAGCGCCTCCGCGGACGACTGCCGGGCCCGCGCCAGCAGCTCGCGCGCCCGCGCCGGGTCCTTCTCGACCAGCGCCTCGATCGTCCCCAGGTCCATGCCCACGGCCACCAGCCGCGCCTGCGCACCGTCGTGCAGGTCCCGCTCGATGCGCCGCAGCTCGGCGGCCGAGGCGTCCACCGCGTCCCGCCGGGTCTCGGTCAGCACCCGCACCCGCTCGGCCAGCTCGCCCGCGCCCGGCGCCAGCACGGCCCGGGCGAGCAGGAAGTGCGCGCGCAGCAGACGCACGGCGGTGACGTGCCCGGCCAGTAGCAGCGCCAGGGCGAGTGCTCCGGCGGCCAGCGCGGTCGCCTGCCCGGACACCGGCACGAAGCCGTACCACCACGGGTCCGGCAGCACCCGCCACAGTCCGGCCGCCACCACGAACCCCTCCAGCGGATAGACGAGCAGGGCGGCCGTCAGCACGGCGGTGACGAACCCGGCCGTCATGTCGACCAGCAGCCACAGCAGATCCCGCCAGGTCGCCGGGTCGCCCAGCATGCCGAACGTCCGGGCCCACGGGTTCGCGTCCTCGGGCAGCCGCTTGTACACGCGCGGGATGCGCACCCCGCCCCACTCCGCCGCCAGCACCCGCCGCAGATCCGCGAACGCCCGCACGCCCCGCAGCACGTACGGCGTGGTGACGATGCCGACCCCGACCGGGATCAGCGCGACCGACACCACCGCCGTCACGAAACACACCACCGCGCCCGGCAGCGACACCAGCGCCAGCGCGAGCCCCCGCACCGCCGCGAGCGGGAAGCCCCGCGCCGCGCTCACCCCGCCGTGTACGTCCGTCGCCGTCGTCATGGACCCAGTCTCGCCGTCACAGGCCGGCCGCACACTGGGCCCGGCCCCCGCCCTCGGGGTGGGGCTGGCTACACCCCGGAGGCGGCGGCCAGCACCTTCGCCTCCACCTCCGGGTCCAGCCCCTTGGCCGTGCGGTCCGGGCGCTGCGGTGCCGTGCCGCCGATCTCCCGCAGCCAGGCCCAGGTGTCGGCGACGGTCTCCGCGACCGGGCGGCAGCGCAGTCCGGACGCGACCGCCCGGGAGACGTCGGCCGAGTGCAGCGCGTCGTGCAGGTCGGTGTGCGGCGGCACCCACACCGGGAGCTGGGTCCACGGCTCCACCCCGGCGTCGAGGATCACCTCGGGCGCCGTCCACCGCAGCTCGGCCGGCCCGCCGGTCACCCGTACACAGGCCTCCAGCAGCTCGCCCATGGTGGCGTGCCCCGACGGGGAGGTCAGGTTGTACGGCCCGCCCAGCTCCTGCCCGGCCGCGTCGAGGACCCACTCCGCCTGGTCGCGGACGTCGACGTACTGCAGGGGCAGGTCCCGGGGGCCGGGGGCGAGCACGGGACCGCCGCGCGCCACGCGGTTCAGCCACCAGGGCAGCCGGCCCACGTTCTCGTACGGCCCCAGCAGCAGCCCCGACCGCACCAGCAGCGAGCGGTCCGCGCCGAAGGCCTCCTCGGCGGCGAGCTCCCCGCCCCGCTTGTCCCGGGCGTAGTCCGTGAGCCCCGCGTCCGGGGAGGCGCCCCCCACCACCGGAGCGTCCTCGCCGTACCCGGCGGGCGGCGCCCACTCGTACACCGAGCGGCTCGACACGTACACGTACCGCCCGGCGCGGTCCCGCAGCAGCCTCGCCGTGTCCCGCACCGCGCGCGGGGCGGACGACCAGGTGTCGACGACGACGTCCCACGTGCCCGGGTCCTCGTCGAGCGCCGCCAGGCCGTCCACCGCGGTGCGGTCGCCCAGCAGCTGACGGACGCCGTCCGGCGCCGCGTGCCGTCCCCGGTGGAAGACGGTCACCTCCCAGCCCCGCCCGAGGGCAGCCTCGACGACCGCCCGGCCCGCGAACTCCGTACCACCCAGCACCAGAAGTCTCATACGGGGGACTCTGCCGCGCCGGGCGGCACGGAGGAAGGGCGATCTGCTGACGGCAGACCGGACCGGGTGTTCAGGACCGCGCCGGCGGCACGTACATGTAGCCGACGCGGCGCACGGTCCGGATGGCGTCGCGGAACTCGGGGCCGAGCTTGCGGCGCAGCCGGGCGATGTGGACGTCGACGGTCCGCCCGTCGCCGACATGGCCGTACCCCCACACCGTGGACACCAGCAGGTCCCGGGTGTGGACCCGGTCCGGGTGCGCCACGAGATGGGCGAGCAGCTCGAACTCCAGGTAGGTCAGGTCGAGGTGACGGCCGCCTGCCTCGGCGGTGCGGCGCGCCGGGTCGACCCGGATCGGCGCGGCGGGGTCGTCCGTCGCGTCGGCCGGCGCGGCCTGCGGGAACGGCGGCTGCCGGTCGGCGGGGACCAGCACCAGGTAGCCGACCATCCGCGGCCCGCCGGGCAGCACGGGCACGGCGTCCGGCGGGGCGGGAAGCAGGGTGGCGCCGGGCGGCAGCAGCCGCGCGACGGCCGCCACGTCCTCCCGGTCGACGGCACGCAGCCGGGCACGGGCGGGCGGGACGGAGGCGGCGGGAACGGGGGAGGAGAGGGAAGGGGTGGTCGCCATGGGACGTCAGCTCTTTCGCGCGAAGGGTTCGTCGAGGGACGTACGCGGTGCGCGGCGGCCGAAGGCCGGGAGGAACTCCGGGCGTTACAGGGCCGGCGCGTTCGTCGCGCGACGACACACCCGGTCGAAGTCGTGGTGCTGACGGGAAGGCCAGAACGGCTCCAGGTCACGTCGACCCGTCGCGTGGTGGGTGCGGAAGCCGGCCATGCGTCCATTGAAGCAGACGGCGCGAGGGGCGCCCACCGTCCGGCGGGCGCCCCTCGGGGGTCGTGCGGCGCGGATCAGACCTGGCCGGCCTTCTCCAGCGCGGTGCAGCAGGTGTCGACCAGCAGACGGGTCACCACGTACGGGTCGACGTTGGCGTTGGGACGGCGGTCCTCGATGTAGCCCTTGCCGTCCTTCTCGACCTGCCACGGGATGCGGACCGAGGCACCGCGGTCCGAGACGCCGTAGCTGTACTCGTTCCACGGGGCGGTCTCGTGCAGGCCGGTGAGGCGGTCGTCGATGCCGGCGCCGTAGTTCTTGACGTGGTCCAGCGGCTTGGAGCCCTCGCCCAGGGACTCGGCGGCGGTGATGATCGCGTCGTAGGACTCGCGCATCGCCTTGGTGGAGAAGTTGGTGTGCGCGCCGGCGCCGTTCCAGTCGCCCTTGACCGGCTTGGGGTCGAGGGTGGCGGCGACGCCGAAGTCCTCGGCGGTGCGGTAGAGCAGCCAGCGGGCCACCCACAGCTGGTCGGAGACCTCCAGCGGGGACAGCGGGCCGACCTGGAACTCCCACTGGCCGGGCATGACCTCGGCGTTGATGCCGGACAGGCCGAGGCCCGCCTTCAGGCAGTTGTCCAGGTGCGCCTCGACGACCTCACGGCCGAAGATCTCGTCGGAGCCGACACCGCAGTAGTAGCCGCCCTGCGGGGCCGGGAAGCCGCCCTTGGGGAAGCCCAGCGGGTAGGCGTCCTTGAAGAAGGTGTACTCCTGCTCGATGCCGAAGATCGGCTCCTGCGCGGCGAACTTCTCGGCGACCTCGGCCAGCGCGGCGCGGGTGTTGGACTCGTGCGGCGTCATGTCCGTGTTGAGGACCTCGCACAGCACCAGGACGTCGTCGCCGCCGCGGATCGGGTCAGGGCAGACGAAGACCGGCTTGAGCACGCAGTCCGAGGCGTGGCCCTTGGCCTGGTTGGTGGAGGACCCGTCGAAGCCCCAGATCGGCAGGTCGGCGCCCTTCGCGTCGTCGGCCAGGATCTTCGTCTTGGAACGCAGCTTGGCGGTCGGCTCGGTGCCGTCGATCCAGATGTACTCGGCCTTGAAGCTCACGGTCCACATCCTTCGGGGTGGGTCTGGGCGCGCTTGGTGCGGATGCTGCGGCACTGGGGCGCCGCCGTCGATGCCCCGCAGCTTGTCAACAGGCGATTTCCCGACCGTTGCCCATGTGTGAACCCCGTGTTACCGGGCGCCCGCGTGTCCGGCGCCACTCCGTGAGGGCGCGGGGGAGGGGGGCCGGGTGTATGCGATGGGGCGTGAAGAGGTGAGGAGGTGAAGGCGTGGGGACGGCAAGGCGTGCGGACGTGAAGGGGCCCGCCGCTCCTTCCCCGAGCGGCGGGCCCCGCACCTCACCCGTGTGCGGACGTCACCCCACCTTCTCGATCACGGCCCGCCGGATCAGGAACTTGCCCGGCTCGCGGACCTGCTCGAAGGCGGCGTCGTTGAGCAGCACGCAGCTGCCGGAGACCGAGGTGACCTCCACCGTCGTGGACTTGTTGTTGTCCAGGTTGGTGACCTTGAGCCTGGTGCCGGCCGGGAACTGGTTGCTGGACGCGGCGGGGGCGCCGGCCTCGCCGGACAGGGTGACGGTGGAGCCGTTGCACACCTGCTCACCGGCCACGGCGCCGCCGCCCGCCTGCCCGTCCTGGCCCGCCTGGCCGTCCTGCCCCGCCTGTCCTTCCTGGCCGCCCGCGGCGGGCTGCGACGGGGCGGGCTGCTCCGACTGCGCCGGCTGGGAGCCCTGAGCCGACTCCCCCACCGCGCACCCGGACGCCTCCTGCTGCACCTTGATCTGCGCGATGACGGCCTCGCGGTTGGCGATCCGCGCCTCGGACTGGGCGTCCGGGTTGGCCCGCTGGCCCGCGATGAACCGCTCGTTGTTGCCGAGTGCGGTGGCCAGCCCCTGGCAGACCGTCGAGTTCGCCGCCGACCTGGTGGTGGCGGCCGGCGGGCTGGCGTTGGACGTGGTCGCCATGACGAAGGCGCCGCCGCCCGCCACCGTGGCCGCGCTCAACAGCAGCGCGAGCTTCTTCTTCGGGCCGAGACTTCTCCTGCGCGACATGCGCGCCTCCAATGGATCGGGGGTGCGTACGCCGCTATGTACGAGATACCGAACGCAGTTGCTCAGCGGGCGGCCCAAGTCGCCGAAGTGGCCTGCGTCACAGGGGTGTTGTCCGGTGGGCGCTCAGCGGGACAGCGCGTCCCGTACCGCCTCCTCCGTGCGGGCCACCACCGCCGTGCCGTCGTCGGCGGTGATGATGGGCCGCTGGATCAGCTTGGGGTGCGCGGCCAGCGCCGCGATCCAGCGGTCCCGCGCACCCGCGTCCCGCGGCCACTCCTTGAGTCCCAGGTCCTTGGCCGCCGCCTCCTGGGTCCGGGTGATGTCCCACGGCTCGAGCCCGAGCCGCGCCAGCACCTCCCGGATCTCGTCCTCGGTCGGCACGTCCTCCAGGTAGCGGCGGACGGTGTAGTCCGCCCCTTCGGCGTCGAGCAGGCTGATCGCGCTGCGGCACTTGGAACAGGCGGGGTTGATCCAGATCTCCATGCCGCACACGGTACGCCGCACCCTCGCTTGTTCGAATTGTTGGGCCGCCCGCGTGTCCCTCCCGCATCACCCGTACCGACGCCTCAAAACCCAAGCCCACCTGCGTCTTTGATGGCCGAAGCAAGCCTGCCGAATGTCAGTGGCGGCCCGTAGAATGGAAGCAGTGTTCGAGGGAATCGCCGAGGTCGCCGTGGACCCCGGACGACGGCCCCGACCGCGACAGGAGGACCCGTATGCCCGCTGCCGCACTCAAGCCGAAGCCCCTGCCCGTCCAGTCCACCGCGAAGCGACCCGTCCTGCTCGAACTGCCCCGCGCCCCGGTGGAGAAGCGCCCGCTGCCGCCGGGCCGCCCGCGCGAGTGGTACGTCACCCACAACCGCCGGCTGAAGGCGATGCGTCTCGCCATCGCCCTGCTCGACTCCGGCGTGTACCACCCGGGCCAGGCGCGCAACGACACGATCCGCGGCGCCGCCGAGCTGATCGGCGTCCACCCGCCGTCGGACACCACGTGCCACATGGTGCGGGCGCTCATGCGCTACAGCCGCTGAGCCGGGGCCGCCGGCGCGGCCGCCGAGCCCGCGTCCGGTGCCGGGCGTCTCCCCGTGGGGCGCCCGGCACCGTCGTGTCCGGTCGGGGCGCGGGCTGAGGCAGTATGGGCGGCGGGGTGCCGGCCACCCCGAAGTCGTCGCGGCCGCACGGCACTTGCCCGGCCGTACCCGGTGGAGGAGAGAGGCAGGACGGTTGACCGAGGAGAGCACGGCCCCGGTTCCCTGGATCACGCCGTCCGGCCGGTACGCACGCGTCCTCGGCCGCGCGGTCGACGTCGCGCTCGCCCTCGCGGTCCTGGTCGCGGCGTACGGCTACGCCGGCGACCACGACCTGCTCCTGGGCGCCCTGATGGCTCTCGCCCTGCTGTTCCGCAGGAAGCGTCCCGCCACCGTGATGGCGGTCGTCATGGCGCTGGCCCTCGTGCAGTTCCTCCTGCACGACCCGTCAGGCGGCGTCCCGATGGCGTACGCGCCCGCCGCGTACGACATGGCCGTGCTGTTCGCCATGATGTCGGTCGTCCACCACTCCCGGACCCCCTGGATGCCGTACGCGGCGGGCGGCGCGGTGCTGCTGGCGGCGGCCGCGGCCACGTCCGGGGTGCCGTTCCTGGGCATCGAGCCGAGCGGTGACGGCCAGACCCTGCTGATCTACTGGGGCCTGGCGCTGACCGTGTGGCTCACCGCCTTCGCCCTGCACACCCGCCGCCTCTACGCCGAGAGCCAGGCCGCCCGCGCCCGGCACGCCGAGCGGGAGCAGGAGCAGCGCGTCCGGCTCGCCGCGGCCCGCGAACGCGCCGAGATCGCCCGCGAACTGCACGACGTGGTGGCGCACAGCCTGGCCGTGATGATCCTCCAAGCCGACGGCGCGGGGGCCGTGCTGCGCAAGTCGCCGGACCTGGCGGAGTCCGCGCTGAAGACCATCGCCGCGACCGGCCGGGACGCCGTCGACGACATGCACCGCATCGTGCGGGTGCTGCGCGAGGGCCGCACCGGGTCCCAGGGCGCCGGGGAGGACCGGCGGCTGGTCACCCTCGACGAGATCGAGGTCGTGGCGGACCGCGCGCGGACCGCGGGACTGACCGTGGACCTCTCCGTCGACGTGGGCGAGGGACGGCTGTCGCCGGCGGAGGAGATGACGGCGTTCCGCATCGTCCAGGAGTGCCTCACCAACACCCTGCGGCACGCCGGGTCCGGGGCGGGCGTCGACATCCGCGTCCGCGAGGAGGACGGCACCCTGCTGATCGACGTGACCGACGACGGGGCCGGCGCCCTCGCGGGCAGGGCCTCCGTCGGGAAGTCCGGGGGCAACGGGCTGGTCGGGATGCGCGAACGGGTGGAACTCGCCGGAGGCGCCTTCGAGGCGGGCCCCCGGCTCGGCAGCGGATGGCAAGTACGGGCGTCGGTCCCGGTGCGGACGAGGACGCCGGTGACCACGCCGACTTCGGGAGGCACGGAGGACGCGGCGACGACGACTCCTGTGAGGACGGAGCGATGACGGGAACCGACAGGCCGATCCGGGTGGCCGTGGTGGACGACCAGCCGCTCATCCGGGCCGGCTTCTCCATGGTGCTGGCCGGCCAGGACGACATCGAGGTCGTCGGCGAGGCGGAGAACGGCCGGCAGGCCCTCGACCTGCTCGACACGGTCGACGCGGACGTCGTCATCATGGACGTCCGCATGCCGGTCATGGACGGCATCCAGGCCACCGAGCGGCTGATGCGCCGCGACGACCCGCCCGGCGTCCTGGTCCTCACCACCTTCGACGACGACGAGGACGCCTTCGCCGCCCTGCGCGCCGGAGCCGGCGGCTTCCTGCTCAAGAACGCCCCCGCCGACCAGGTCGTCCACGCCATCCGCGTCCTGGCCGCAGGCGAGTCCGTGGTCGCCCCGCGCATCACCCGGCTGCTGCTCGACCGCGTCTCGGACCGGCTCGCCCCGGCCAACGGGCAGCCGGAGCGCCTCGGCCTGCTCACCGCCCGCGAACGGGACGTGCTCGGCCTGGTCGCCCGGGGCCTGTCCAACGCCGAGATCGCCGCCGAACTGTACGTCGCCGAGGCCACCGTGAAGACGCACCTGGGCAACCTCATGGCCAAGCTGCATCTGCGGGACCGCGCCCAGGCCGTCGTCTTCGCCTACGAGTCCGGCCTGGTGCGTCCGTCCTCCTGAGCCGCCTCCCCCTGTGGGGGCAGAGACGCACCCGCGCTCTGCCCCCACAGGCGCAGAGCGCGCCCCGCCCGGCGTACCGGACGAGCCGTCGCCGGTCTCCGATCCGTGGCCGATCCGCCTCGGGCCCCGGAATCCCAGACTTCTCAGTGCCGCAGAACGCGGCCGAGACGACACGGGAGGGACCCCATGGCCACCGTCACCGGTACGCCCACGACCCAGCAGAACCGCACGCGCCACCGCCTGATCCTGGGCGCCGTCGCCGGTGCGGCCGTCGCCGCCCTGGCCGTCGGGGGCGCCTACTGGTGGCAGGACCGCAACGAGCCGAGCCAGGCGTCCGCCGAGGACTGCCGGCTGGCGCAGCGCATCGTCACCGAGGGCGCGGAGATCGCCGCCGGGCCGGCGCCGGAGGCGGAGAAGTGGTGGAAGGAGACCGGCGACGAGCGCCGCGCCACCATGGACGACGGCTACCTCGGGGCGAAGATCTCCCGCTACGAGGGCTGGGCGCTCCAGACCGCGAAGAACTCCGCCGAGGCGCCGCCCGCGAAGGACGTGAAGAGCCTCCAGGAGGACGCCCGGGGCCACTGCGCGGACTCCGGCGTCACCCTCACCCTGCCGCCGCTCGGCTCCTGACCGGCCGGGGGAGAGCACCGCCATGACCGCCCACGCCGCCGCGAACGGCCCCGCACCCGACGACGTCGTCACCACCACCGCCCTGGTGAAGACCTACCGTCAGGGCGCCGACGAGGTCCGCGCCCTCGACGGGGTGTCCGTCGCCGTCCGCCGTGCCCGGTTCACCGCCGTCGTCGGCCCCTCCGGGTCCGGGAAGTCGACCTTCCTGCACTGCGCCGCCGGACTCGACACCGTCACCTCCGGCAGCGTCGTCCTCGACGGCACGGAGCTCACCGGGCTGACCGACCGGCAGCTGACCCGCGTGCGCCGCAGGCGCATCGGGTTCGTCTTCCAGTCGTTCAACCTGCTGCCGCAGCTCACCGCCTACGAGAACGTCGTGCTGCCCGTCACCATGTCCGGCCGCCGCCCCGACCGCGAACGGGTGGACCACCTGTGCGAGGTCCTCGGCATCGCCCACCGGCTGTCCCACCGCCCCGCCGAACTGTCCGGCGGGCAGCAGCAGCGGGTCGCCGTCGCCCGCGCGCTGGTCGCCCGCCCCGCGGTGGTCTTCGCCGACGAACCCACCGGCAACCTCGACTCCCGGGCCGGCGCCGAGGTGCTCACCATGCTGCGCCGGGCGGTCGACGAACTCGGCCAGACGGTCGTGATGGTCACCCACGACCCCGCCGCCACCCGGTACGCGGACCGCGTGCTGACCCTCGCCGACGGGCGCCTGGCGGGCGACGAGCACACCACCCCCGACGACACCCTCGGGAGGCGGCGGTGAGAAGCCCCTGGCGCGCGACCGTCCTGGGCTCCCAGATGGCCGAACTCCTGCGCAGACCCGGCCGGTTCGCGGCCACCGGGCTGTCGCTGCTGATCGCCGCGTTCGTGGTCTTCGGCGCCGTCATGGCCCAGCAGATCGTCACCGCGACCGTCGTCGACCGGTTCCGCGGCACCCCCGACGCGGTGTCGCTGGTCGTCACGCGGAACGACGCGGCGGACATCGGCGAGGCCGGTCTCGACGCGATCCGGGAGACGCCCGGGGTCACCGAGGCCGTCGGACGGTTCGACGGCGGCGCCCCGGTCGGCGGCAGCGCCGCCGACCGCTACCTCGCCCTCGCCGCGGACCCCGGCACCGGCCCCCTCGCCCGCGTCCGTCCCGTCGAGGGCGCCTACCCCTCCGGCCCGCGCAGGATCGCGGTCGACACCCGGGCCGCCGAGGCGTACGGACTCGTCCCCGGGTCGTCGCTCACCCTGCTCCTCCCCACACCCGACGGCGAGAGCACCCGGCGCGTCCCCGTCGAGATCAGCGGCGTCGTGCGCTCCGCCGCCACGGGCACCGGGGAACCCACCGGATACGCTTCCGGCCCCGACCTGCTGCGGCTGCTCGGCACCCCGGGCTACTCCCGCGTCGACGTCCGCACGGAGACCCCCGGCGCGGCCACGCAGGCGGCGGAGCGGATCCGGCGGGCGGTGCCCGGCGCGGTCGTACGGTCCGGGGACGAGGTGCGCGGCGAGGAGTCCCGCGCCGCGGTCGCCGACGCGAGCGACACCCTGGAACTGGCCGGCGTCTTCCTCGCCGTCGCGGTCGGCGCGGCCGTGCTCGTCGCCACCTCCACCTTCCGCATCGTCTTCGCCCGCCGCGTACGGCAGCTGGCGCTGCTGCGCGCCGTCGGCGCCACGTCGCGGCGGCTCGCGGCGGCCCTCGCCGCCGAGGGCGCGGTCGTCGGCCTGCTGGCGGGGGCGGCCGGTGTGCTCGCCGCCTGGGGCTGCGCGCGGCTCGTCCCGCCGGTCGCCGGCCGGTTCGGGCACGACCTGTCCGCCCCCGCCGCGCTTCCCCTGCCGCAGGCCGCCCTCACCGTGCTCGGCACCGGACTTCTCGCCGTACTGGCGGTCCTGGCCCCGTCCGTCGCCGCCTCCCGCGTCTCCCCGCTCCAGGCGCTGCGCACCGCCACGTCGGAGGGGAGCACCGTGAACGGCGCCGGGCGGACCGTGCTGGGCGTGCTGTGCGCGGCCGGTGCCGTGCTCCTCGCCCGGCAGCAGTACGCGAGCCTGCCCGAACCGGGCGACACGGCCCACGACCGGTTCGCGGCGCTGACCCTCGTGGTGGTCTCCGGCGGACTCGCCTTCCTCGCGCTGATCGCCCTCGGCCCGCTGCTGGTCCGGCCGGTGCTGTCGGCCCTCGCGGTGCCGTTGCGCCGTACGGGCGCGGCGGGCCGGCTCGCCGTCGCGGGCGTCGGGGGAGCGCCCGGCCGGGCCGCCTCCGTCTCGGTCGTGGTGGCGCTCGGCGTCTGCCTGGTCGGCTCGACCCTGACCTGCCTCGCGAGCCTGGACGCCTACGAGCGGTACCGGCGGACGCTGGAGGCGCCCGCGGACTTCCACCTGTACGCGGGGGAGGGCGGGACGCTGGACCGGACGCTCGTCGCCGACCTGGCCGCCCGCCCCGAGCTGGCCGACGTGACGGCGTTCCGTACGGCGGAGGTGGCCGACGACGGCCGCAGCGCGACCGTGACCGACCTGGACCTCACCACCGTCCGCTCCGGGACCGGCCTGACCGCCCGCACCGGCGCCCTCGGCCGGCTCGGCCCCGCGGAGGTCGTCGTGGACGCCGAGCACGCGCACCGCCTCGGCGTGGAGGCGGGCGACCGGGTGACCCTGACGTCCGCGGGCCGTCCCGTGCGGCTCACCGTGGCGGCGACGCTGCCCGGCGCCGGTCCCCACGGCGCGAACTTCTTCGTGACCCCGGCCGACCTCACGCGCCTGGGGGCGGGCCCCGCGCCCACCCTGATCACCGCCGACGCGGCCGGGGACGGCGCGGAAGGCCGCGCCCGCGCCCACCGGGCCGTCACCGAGACCCTGACCGGACCGGAGCGCGGCGACGGCCGGGTCGTCGCCGAGGACGCGGCCACCCGTGCCGGACCGGACGACGACCTGCGGACCATGGCCACCACCGTGGTCCTGCTCCTCTGCCTGACCGTCCTGGTCGCGGTCGCGGGCGTCGCCACCACGGCGAGTCTCACCGTGGTCGAGCGCCGGCGCGAGTTCGGGCTGCTGCGCGCCCTGGGTCTCGGCGGGGCGGCCGTGCACCGCATGGTCACCCTGGAGTGCGCCCTCCACGGCGTCCTGGGCGGCGTCCTCGGCCTCGCGCTGGGCCTGCCGTACGCGTGGCTGGTGGTGCGGGCCGCCGAGGTGAGCGCCCCGTTCACGGTGCCGGCGGGGCAGCTCGCGACGGTTCTCGCCGCCCTCGTGCTGGTGACCGCGGCGGCCGGCACGATCCCGGCGCTGCGTGCCTCCCGCACCCCGCCGACGGTCGCCGTCGCCCGGGGCGACTGAGCCGTGTCAGTACGGGCCGACGCCGGCGTACCCGAGCAGCAGGATCACCGCGACGACACAGCCGAGCACCAGCACCGTCGACACCCACGGGCGGCGCACCGACGGCCGCCCCCGGTGCTCGGGTTCGGCGCGGAACGGCACCGGTCCGGGAGGGTTCTCCTTCCAGCGGGCGGCCAGCATCCGCGCGCGGGCCGAGGGCTCCTTGTGCGCGGCCCCGTCCGCCCACCGCAGATCGAACTCGCGCTCCTCGTCGTCCCGCTCGGACATCCCCGTGACTTTCTCTCGAACAACCGTGTCACCCCCAGGATCCCTCCCCACCGGCCCGGAGGAAAGCATTCCGGACACGGTCCGGGGAAGCACCGCGACGTCGGGGCGTCAGCCGTCGCCCCGACCGGCTCTCCGCCGGACGGCGGCGGAGAGCCACGCGCTCACCAGGACGCTCACCGTCAGCGTCGACGCGAACGCGAGCGAGTCACCCCACGACTTCCCCCTCACCCAGTGCCACACCACCGCACCGAGCCCGTACACACCGGCCACGTAGGCCGCCGCCGTGAGCCGCCGGGCAGCGGACGCCGTGCGTCGACGATTCGTCATGGACCGGCGTCTGCCCGCTCACTGCAGCGTCGAAAAGCGTCGAAGAACGGCCTCCGGCAGACCGAAAGGCCGTCGGCCGTGCCCCTCCCCGGTGGGAAGAGCACGGCCGACGGCCCACAGACGGCCCAGGGGAGCGGTCACCCGCTCCGACCTGGGGCGCTGTCACACGTCGAAGTACAGCTCGAACTCGTGCGGGTGCGGGCGGAGCTGGAGCGGGGCGATCTCGTTCTGGCGCTTGTAGTCGATCCACGTCTCGATCAGGTCCGGCGTGAAGACGTCGCCCTGGAGGAGGAACTCGTGGTCGGCCTCGAGGCGGTCCAGGACCGCGCCGAGGGAGGTCGGGACCTGGGCCACGTTGGCGTGCTCCTCGGGAGCCAGCTCGTAGAGGTCCTTGTCGATCGGCTCGGCCGGCTCGATCTTGTTCTTGATGCCGTCCAGGCCGGCCAGCAGCAGCGCCGAGAAGGCCAGGTACGGGTTGCCGGAGGAGTCGGGCGCGCGGAACTCGACGCGCTTGGCCTTCGGGTTCGAGCCGGTGATCGGGATACGCATGGCCGCGGAGCGGTTGCGCTGCGAGTACACCAGGTTGATCGGCGCCTCGAAGCCCGGCACCAGACGGTGGTACGAGTTCACCGTCGGGTTGGTGAAGGCCAGCAGCGACGGCGCGTGCCTGAGGATGCCGCCGATGTAGTAGCGGGCGGTGTCCGACAGGCCGGCGTAGCCCTGCTCGTCGTAGAAGAGGGGCTCGCCGCCCGCCCACAGCGACTGGTGGACGTGCATGCCGGAGCCGTTGTCACCGAAGATCGGCTTGGGCATGAAGGTCGCGGTCTTGCCGTTGCGCCAGGCCACGTTCTTCACGATGTACTTGAAGAGCTGCAGGTCGTCGGCGGCCGCGAGCAGCGTGTTGAACTTGTAGTTGATCTCGGCCTGGCCGGCGGTGCCCACCTCGTGGTGCTGGCGCTCGACCTGCAGGCCGGACCGCTCCAGCTCCAGGGAGATCTCGGCGCGCAGGTCGGCGAAGTGGTCGACCGGCGGGACCGGGAAGTAGCCGCCCTTGTAGCGGACCTTGTAACCGCGGTTGTCCTCCAGCGCACCGGTGTTCCAGGCGCCCGCCTCGGAGTCGATGTGGTAGAAGGACTCGTTCTCCGAGGTCTTGAAACGCACGCTGTCGAACACGTAGAACTCGGCCTCGGGGCCGAAGAACGCGGTGTCGGCGATGCCGGTGGAGGCCAGGTACGCCTCCGCCTTCTTCGCCACGTTCCGCGGGTCACGGGAGTACTGCTCGCCCGTGATCGGGTCGTGGATGAAGAAGTTGATGTTGACCGTCTTGTCACGGCGGAAGGGGTCGACCCGCGCGGTGGACAGGTCGGGCAGCAGCGCCATGTCGGACTCGTGGATGGCCTGGAAGCCGCGGATCGAGGAGCCGTCGAAGGCGAGCTCCTCGGCCGGGTCGAAGGCCGACGCCGGGATCGTGAAGTGCTGCATCACACCCGGCAGGTCGCAGAAGCGGACGTCGATGAACTTGACGTCCTCGTCCGCGATGAACTTCTTGGCCTCGTCGGCGTTCTGGAACATCCAGCTCCTCCTACTCCCGACCGTCCCGCCGGGGTGGTAGATCGTTCGTGCGGCCAGTGCGGGGGGCACACGCTGCACTCGACCCTAGGGACGGGTCATTTCTCGGGCGTGACCCGTTTGTTTCGCACAAGTTAACCGGCGCCTCTTCCACGGTAGCTCCGGCACACCCCGCCGTCTCCCGGTCATATCCGGTCGCAGTACCGTGGACGGGTGGACAACAGGCAAGCAATCGGATCATGGCTGTCCGGACCGCGCGCGGCCATGGAAGAGGCCGGTGCCGACTTCGGTTACCGGGGTGAGCAGCTGGGGCTGCCGGAGCAGGGACCGGGCTCGATCGCCCGCCCGGGCCGCAGGATCGGCGCCCTCGCCGTGGACTGGGGCCTGTGCCTCCTGATCGCATACGGTCTGTTCACCGACGGCTACGACGCCCGCACCGGCAACTGGGCGCTGCTGGTGTTCCTGGTGCTGAGCGTGCTCACCGTCGGCACCATCGGCTTCACACCCGGCAAGCGGCTCTTCGGACTGCGTGTGGTCGCCCTCGACACTGGCACGGTCCAGCCGCTGCGCGGTCTGCTGCGCTCGGTGCTGCTGTGCCTCGCGATCCCCGCGCTCGTCTGGGACCGCGACGGCCGCGGCCTGCACGACCGGCTGGCCCGCACGGTCGAGGTCCGCGTCTGACCCGGCCCGCGCACACGCCCCGACACGACGAGGACGGGGCGCCGGAATGTGGATTCCGGCGCCCCGTCCTCGTCGTGTCGGGTCCCGCGGGTCTCAGCGGCCCCGCTGACCGCCGCCCTTCGGCAGCTTCATGCCCTTCGGCATCGGCCCCTTCGGCAGCGGCATGTTGCTCATCAGGTCGCCCAGCGCGCGCAGCCGGTCGTTGGTCGCGGTGACCTGCGGGCCGGTGAGGACGCGCGGCAGCTTCAGCATGGTGGTGCGGAGCTTCTTCAGCTCCACCTGGCCCTCGCCGGTGCCCACGATCAGGTCGTGCACGGGCACGTCCGCGACGATGCGGTTCATCTTCTTCTTCTCGGCGGCCAGCAGGCTCTTCACCCGGTTCGGGTTGCCCTCGGCGATCAGCACGATGCCGGCCTTGCCGACCGCGCGGTGCACCACGTCCTGGTTGCGGTTCATCGCGACCGCGGGGGTCGTCGTCCAGCCCCGGCCGATGTTGTCGAGCACGGCCGCGGCGGCGCCCGGCTGTCCCTCCATCTGTCCGAAGGCCGCCCGTTCGGCACGGCGGCCGAACACGATCGCCGTCGCGAGGAAGGCGAGCAGGAAGCCCAGGAGGCCGAGATAGATGGGGTGCCCGATCAAGAAACCGATCGCGAGGAAGACACCGAAGGTGACGATTCCGACAGCCGCGAGTACAAGACCGATCTTCTTGTCGGCCCTGCGGGTCATCTTGTAGGTCAGGGCGATCTGCTTCAGTCGCCCGGGGTTCGCAGCGTCCGCTGCGGTTTCCTTCCTCGCCATGGCATGAAGTCTACGTGTCCCGCGGAGCGCGTTCGACGGCAGTGCCGGGGTGGGCCCGGAGCGGCCGGGCTCAGGGGCGGGCGATCAGGGTCTGGTCGAGGACGCGCTGTGCCTCGACCCGGTCCTTGGCGCGGCGGCGGTCCTCCAGCACGGACGTCCAGGCGTTGCGCCGCGCGGTGCGCTGGCCGCCGCTCATCAGCAGGGACTCGACGGCGCGCAGGGCGGTGGTGAGGGACGGGATGGCGGTGGCGCGGACGGGCGCGGCCTGCATGGTGACGGTCTCCCTCGATGCCGGCGGGCGGTGGTGGCGTGCGGTGATACCAGGGTCACTGCCTGGTGTTACCAGGACGTGACCGACCGGTCAAACAGGCATGAAGCCTTCGCGCCGGGGACCGGAACGCCGACGCGGCCCCGGCCTGTGCCCTCAACTGGGAGGACGGCCGGGACCGCGTTCTCTCGGCCACTACCCGCCGGTAGGGCCTTGTGCGTGAATTCACAGCGTGACGGCGGGGGAGCGGGGCAGGCCCCGCGCCGTGCGCGGTGGTGTCTTCTCAGACCGCCTGCGAGGCGACGAACGCGCCCCGCTTCTCGATCGCCATCCGGTACAGCCGGCCGGCGCGGTACGAGGAGCGGACCAGCGGCCCGGACATCACACCGGAGAAGCCGATCTGCTCGGCCTCCTCCTTCAGCTCCACGAACTCGTGCGGCTTCACCCAGCGCTCCACGGGGTGGTGGCGCACGGAGGGGCGCAGGTACTGGGTGATGGTGACCAGTTCGCAGCCCGCGTCGTGCAGCTGCTTCAGCGCCTCGCTGACCTCCTCGCGGGTCTCGCCCATGCCGAGGATCAGGTTGGACTTGGTGACCAGGCCGAAGTCGCGGGCCTCGGTGATGACCTTCAGGGAGCGCTCGTAGCGGAAGCCGGGGCGGATCCGCTTGAAGATCCGGGGGACCGTCTCCACGTTGTGCGCGAACACCTCGGGGCGGGAGGAGAAGACCTCCGCGAGCTGCTCGGGGACGGCGTTGAAGTCGGGGGCCAGCAGCTCGACCTTGGTGCGGCCCTCGGCGCGGTCCGCGGTCTGCGCGTGGATCTGGCGCACGGTCTCCGCGTACAGCCAGGCGCCGCCGTCCTCCAGGTCGTCGCGGGCGACGCCGGTGATGGTGGCGTAGTTCAGGTCCATCGTGACGACCGATTCGCCGACGCGGCGCGGCTCGTCCCGGTCCAGGGCCTCGGGCTTGCCGGTGTCGATCTGGCAGAAGTCGCAGCGCCGGGTGCACTGGTCGCCGCCGATGAGGAAGGTCGCCTCGCGGTCCTCCCAGCACTCGTAGATGTTGGGGCAGCCGGCTTCCTGGCAGACGGTGTGCAGACCCTCGCTCTTGACCAGGTTCTGCATCTTGGAGTACTCGGGGCCCATTTTCGCCCGGGTCTTGATCCACTCGGGCTTGCGCTCGATGGGGGTCTGGCTGTTGCGGACCTCCAGGCGCAGCATCTTGCGTCCGTCGGGTGCGACTGCGGACACGACCGGCTCCTAGCGATTGATTCTTCGGCGTCTCAAGCGTACGCCCGTGGATGTGAAAGCCCGGACGGCCCTCAGACGCCGGACGCGGTGGCGGCCACCGGGGCCTTCTCGACCGCGCGCGGCCTCAGATCGGCGTTCTCCAGTACGTCCTTCAGGTGGCGCTCCACGACGGGCAGCACCTCCTCGATCGTGACGTCGCGCCCCAGCTCGTTCGCCAGGGAGGCGACGCCCGCGTCCCGGATGCCGCACGGGATGATCTTGTCGAACCACTTGTTGTCGGGGTTCACGTTCAGCGCGAAGCCGTGCATGGTGACGCCCTTGGCGACCCGGATGCCGATGGCGGCGATCTTGCGGTCCTCGCGGCGCTGGCCGGCGTTCGACGGCGCGTACTCCGGGCCGTTGAGCCGGGGGTCGAACTCCTCGTCCTGCAGCCGGGGGTCGAAGTCCAGGGAGAGCCCGCCGAGGGAGGGGCGCTGCTCGACCGGGTCGCCCAGCACCCACACGCCGCTGCGGCCCTCGACCCGGGTGGTCTCCAGGCCGAACTCCGCGCAGGTGCGGATCAGGGCCTCCTCCAGGCGCCGGACGTGCGCGACCACGTCCACCGGGCGGGGCAGCTTCTGGATGGGGTAGCCCACCAGCTGGCCGGGACCGTGCCAGGTGATCTTGCCGCCGCGGTCCACGTCGATGACGGGGGTGCCGTCGAGGGGCCGCTCGCTGGCCTCGGTGCGCCGCCCGGCGGTGTAGACGGGCGGGTGCTCCAGCAGGATCACGGTGTCGGGCACCTCGTCGGCGAACCGCGCGGCGTGCACCCGGCGCTGTTCGTCCCAGGCCACCTGGTAGTCCACCGCCTCGTCACCGAAGCCCATCCGGACGAACCGCAACTCACCCACGGCAAACGCCTCCCTCGAAGGTCGTCAGGCGCGAAACGCGCCCACGCCACTGTACGACCGTTCGACGGACCTCCGGCTGTCGGTCGTCGCCAGTGCTGTGCGCCCTCAGTCGTCAGCTTCGGACCAATCCTCACACGATCGGATGAATGCCTGTTGATCTCTGCGATCGGGTGCTCACTCTCCGCTACATTCGCGCCGACCACGAGGCCATAAGGGCTGCTCACAGGCAATCCGGACAGACCACCAGCCGGAAGGCAGGAGACCGCACCGCAGATGACGGAACGACCCGCGCAGCGCACCCCCAACCGACAGCTCGCCGCGCTCATCGCAGAAGCGGGGTTCTCCAACGCGGGACTCGCCCGTCGCGTGGACCAGCTCGGTCTCGAACACGGGCTCGACCTGAGATACGACAAGACCTCCGTCACCCGCTGGCTGCGCGGACAGCAGCCGCGCGGGACGACCCCCGCGCTCATCGCCGAGGTCTTCACCCGGCGCCTCGGCCGCCGGCTCACCGCCCAGGACCTCGGACTGGACGCCTGCGCGCCCGTCTACGCGGGACTGGAGTTCGCTGCCACCCCCGAGGAGGCCGTCGACATCGTCAGCGGGCTGTGGCGCAAGGACTCCGGCAGCCACGCCGAGCTGCGGAAGATCGCGTTCACCTCGGCGGGCCTCGTGGTGCCCAGCCGCGACTGGCTGATCGGACGGCCCGACGAGAAGGTCGCCCGCGCCGAGCCGGTCCGGGTGCCCGCCCAGGGCCGCCCGCCGGTACGGCCCGTGACGCCCGCCGAGATCGCCGCCCGCCGGCGCGGGACGGCCGACCGCGCGCCCGGCTACCGGGTCACCGGCGGCGACATCGCGGCGCTGCGCTCCGTCGGCGAGCTGTTCCGCACCCTCGACGACGCGTACGGCGGCGGCCACGCCCGCCAGGCCCTCGTGCGCTACCTGGAGCACGAGCTGGAGCCTATGCTGCGCGGCACCTACGGCGAGCAGACGGGCCGCCGGCTGTTCGCCGCCGCGGCCGACCTGACCCGGCTGGCCGGCTGGACCGCGTTCGACATCGCCGCGCACGGGCTTGCCCAGCGGTACTTCGTCCAGGCGCTGCGGCTGGCGCAGGCGGCCGGCGACCGGGCGTACGGGGCGTACGTGCTGGTCACCATGAGCCGCCAGGCCGTCTACCTCGGCCACGGGCGGGAGGCCGTACAGCTCGCCCGGGTCGCCCAGCAGGGCATGGGCAGCTCCGCCCCGCCCGCCGTCCAGTCACTGCTGCACGCCGCCGAGGCGCGCGGTCACGGGGTGCTGGGCGAGGTGCGCGCCTGCACGGCCGCGCTGGTCCGCGCGGAACGCTCGCTGGACGCGGCGCGGCCGGGGGACGAGGTGCCGCACTGGGCGCGGTTCTTCGACGAGGCCCAGCTGGCCGACGAGTTCGGGCACTGCCACCGGGACCTGCAGCAGTTCCGGGCGGCCGCTCAGCACGCGGAGCGGTCGCTGCAGTTGCGGGCGCCGGGGTACGCGCGCAGCCGGCTGTTCTGCCGGGTCGTCCTCGCCACCGCGCGGCTCGGGCTGGGGGAACTGGACCAGGCGTGCCAGCTGGCGGCGGAGGCTGCCGCGCAGGCGGGGGAGATGCGGTCGGTGCGGGCGGTGGAGTACGTGCGGGACTTCGAGCGGCGGCTGGAGCCGTACCGGGACGCGGGGCCCGTACGCACGTACCGGGACAGGGTGGCGACCACGTTCGCGTGAGGGGCGCGGGGTGTCGCGCACCTCGGCGCTTCCCATGCCCGCAGCTGCCGCGCCCCTAAGGGGCGCGGGGAACTGCGCGACCGGCCACTCACGGCCCGCAGTTGGCGGGCGTTCGCGCGCCTGGCGTCGGCAGGGTGCGGCCTGCCACGACTGCCCGCAGCTGCGGCGCCCTGAGGGGCGCGGGGAACTGCGCGACCGGCCACGGACGGCCCGCACCCGGTGTCACGCGCCCGGCGGGTGTTCGCGCACCTGGCGCTGACAGGGTGCTGCCTGCGCCCACCCGTGCCGCCCCAGCGGCACGACTGCCCGCAGGCTGCTGGGGGCGCGGGGAACTGCGCGACAAGCCACGGACGGCCCGCACCCGGCGGGCCGTGTTGGAAGGCACCCGCCGAGGGTGTTCTCACCGTCGGCGGGTGCCGGACCGAGGGGGTCAGGCCGCTCGGGCCGTGGGCAGGGGGTCCGCCGTGTGCATCGGCCGGGCCACACCCAGATCGGCCAAAATCGCCGTGGCCGCGCGGTCCGCGGAGCGGAGAGCACCCGCCACCGCCCCGCTGTCGCGGTGGTCGCCGCACACGTACAGGCCGGCCAGGAGCCGCACCGGACGGTGCAGGTCGTGCGGCGGGCGCATCGCCGGGACCGCGTCCGCGGTGTGACGTACCGCCAGCGTCTCCCAGCGCGTCGTCGCCACCCCGTACAGCCGCGCCAGGTGCGCCCGCACGGCCGTGTCGGTGTCGGCCGCGGCCGGGCCGAGGACCGTGGAGGTCACCAGGGTGCGGCCGGACGGGGCGCGGGACGGGTCGACCGCGCTGACGACCGCCGTGTGCGCCACGGGCCCGCCCCGGTCCGCGTCCAGCAGCAGCGAGGTGTCCGTGCCCGGTGGTTCGTCGGTGGTGTGGTGCACCACCGTCACCGGGTGGAAGTCCGGCACCCGCAGCCCCGGCAGCAGCTCCGCCGCGTCCCGCGCGCCGGTCGCGACCAGCACGGCAGCGCACCGGAACTCCCCGTGCTCCGCGGTGGTCACCGAGGTCGTCGAGACCGAGGTGACCCGCACACCCGTGCGCACCGTGCCCGGCGGCAGCGACCGCGCCAGCAGCTGCGGCAGCGCCTCCGCCCCGCCCTCCGGCAGGCACAGCCGCCCGCTCGCGAAGTCCCGCAGCGCGAGGTCCGCCGACCTGCTGGACGTGGTGAGCTCCGGGTCGCACAACAGGGCGGCGAGCAGCGGACGCAGGAAGCCGTCGACGGTGCGGGCGGGCAGCCCCCGGCCGTGCAGCGCCTCGGCGGCGGTCGTCTCCGGGCGGGCCAGCAGCCGCTCCACCGACGTGCCCGCCAGCCGGTTCAGCGCGGCGCCCAGCCGCGCCTGGTCCAGCGCCGTGCCCAGCGGGGCGCCGCCCCGGTTGCGGGGCACGGACACCTGCCGCCCGGGCACGGCGACCGGCCTGCGCGGCCCCGGCAGGGGGGCACTCGCCAGGGCGCGCACCGCGTGAAGTGCGCCCCTCGCGCTCCGTGCGCCACGTGCGCGCCGGTAGCCGGGCTGTACGCCCGCGCGATGATGTCGCCCGTCGCCGTACAGCAGGACACCGGGCGCGAACGGCCGCAGCACCAGGTCCTCCAGCCCCGGGGTGACGTGCAGTTCGGCGCAGGCCGTGGACAGCAGCCGGCCGACTCTGTCGAGGCGGAAGCCGTCGATCTTCTCGGTCGCCGTCCGGCCGCCCACCTCATGGGCGGCCTCCAGGACGACGGTGGAGACTCCTGCGCTGGTCAGTCGTCGTGCCGCGGAGAGTCCGGCCACCCCGGCTCCCACGACGACGACGTCCGCCTGGTACGTGGGCTCTAGCACGTGCCCCTCCTCGAGGTTGCGCGGGCGCTGGAGACGTCATGCCCTCAACAGGCCCCAGGGATACCCGAGTTCGGCTCGAGGTTAGGTCCGTACTCTGCTGCCGGGTCAGGCGCGCACGCACAGTGCACGGGCGCACGACGGTCGCATACGCGCCCCCGGTGGACAGGGCGCGGTCGCAGAGGGATCAGAAGAGGTCGCCCGCCGCCCTCGCCCCCCGCCCCCTACAGCGCCGCCCTGATCGCCCCCTCGATCCGGGGGAACGCGAACCGGAAACCGGACGCCAGCAGCCGCGCCGGAACCACCCGCGCGCTGCCCAGCACGTCCCCCGCCATCCCGCCGAGCACCGCCCGCAGCACCGGTGCCGGCACCGCGACCACGGCGGGACGCCGCAGCACGTGCGCCATCGCCGCGGTGATCTCACGGTTCGTCAGCGGCTCGGGCGCCGTCAGGTTGAACGGCCCCGACAGCCCGTCCGTGTCCAGCAGATGCCGCAGCGCCGCCACCTCGTCGTGCAGCGCGATGTACGACCAGTACTGCCGCCCGTTCCCGAGCCGCCCGCCCAGACCGGCCCGGAACAGCGGGAACATCCGCCCCCACGCCCCGCCCCCGGGCGCCACCACGAGCCCCGTGCGCGCGAACACCGTCCGCACGCCCGCCTCCCTGGCAGGCGCCGCGGCGGCCTCCCACGCCACGCACACCTCGGGCAGGAACCCCTCGCCCGCGGGCGCGTCCTCGTCCACCGCGCGGTCGCCGGTCTCGCCGTAGTAGCCGATCGCGCTGCCGTTCAGGAACACCCGGGGCCGGGCGTCCTCGGGCAGCCCGGCGACCGCCTCGGCGAGAGCCGTCGTGCCCCGCACCCGGCTGGAGCGGATCAGCTCCTTGTACGCGTCGGTCCAGCGCCGGTCGCCGACCCCGGCGCCCGCCAGGTTCACCACCGCGTCGCACCCGGCGAGTCCCGCCGCGTCCACGGTCCCGCGGCCGGGGTCCCAGCGGACCTCGTCCGCCGACCGGGGTTCCCGGCGCACCAGCCGCAGCACCGTGTGCCCGTCCGCCGTCAGCGACCGCGCCAGGGCAGAGCCGATCAGTCCGGACGCCCCGGCCACCGCGATCCGCGCATGTTCCATGGCTCCCATCCTGCCCCGGACGCGCGGATATTCACGGTGAGGACGGCAGGTGGAGTCCTAGAGTGACGCGCATGCCGGAACCGCTCGTACGCCCCGCCCGCCCCGACGACGAGGGCGTCCTGGCCCGTCTGGACCGCGAGTCCTGGTCGCCGCTGTTCGAGGTGCGGCCCGCACCGCCCGCACCCGACGATCCCTTCTTCCGCCCGGCGTGCGGCCCGGACGCCCACCTCGTCGCCGAGGACGACGGACGCGTCGTGGGCTACGTCCGGCTCCTGCCGGCCTCGCCCCTGGAGACCAACGCGCACGTGCTGCAGATCTGCGGCCTGGTCGTCGCCGAAGAGGCGCGCGGCAAGGGCGCCGGCCGCGCCCTGGTGCGGGCCGCCGTCGAGGTGGCCCGCCGCCGGGGAGCCCGCCGGATCACCCTGCGGGTCCTCGGCCCCAACACCGTCGCCCGCACCCTGTACACGTCCGAGGGCTTCGCCGTGGAGGGCGTGCTGCCCGGCGAGTTCCACGTCGGCGGGCGCTACGTGGACGACGTCCTGATGGGGCGCAGCCTCCTCCGAGCCGCGGCTCCCGCTACGACGTCACCGGCTGCCCCGTGTCCACCGGATCGGTCGCCGTGGCCGCCCGCGCGGCCTCGTCGGCCACCTCGTCCGCCGTCAGCACGTACCCCGTCTCCGCGTCCGACGTGGAACGCGCGAACACCACGCCGAACACCCGCCCCTCGGTGGTCAGCAGCGGTCCGCCCGAGTTGCCCGGGCGGACCGTGGAGCGGATCGAGTAGATCTCCCGGGTGACCGGCGCGTCGTTGTAGATGTTCTGCCCGCGCGCCTGCACCCGCGCCGCGACCGTCGCCGCCTGGAGGTTCAGGTCGCCGTCCTGCGGATAGCCCGCCACCACCGCCGCCGCGCCCCGCTCCGCGTCGTCGTCGAACGCCAGCACCGGCGCCGTCAGGTCCGGCACGTACAGCACGGCCACGTCGGTCTGCGCGTCGAACAGCACCACCCGCGCCTCGTACGTCCGCCCGACGCCGCCCACCCGGACGGTCGGCTCGTCGATGCCCGCCACCACGTGCGCGTTCGTCATCACGTGCTCCCGCGCGTACACGAACCCGCTGCCCTCGCGGCCCTGCGTGCCGGCCACGCCCTCCACCTTCACCGTGCTGCGCTGCGCCGCGCGGGTGGCGGCCGCCGTCACGTTGTCCCCGGTCGGCGCGGCGACCTCGGCGGTCGACTCGTTCTCGAACGGGTTGAACACCTGCGGGAAACCCGCCTCGGTCAGCGCCGACGTCGCCCGCGAGAACCAGGCCGGCGTGGTGTCCGGCATCGCGTCCTGCACCGCGCCCAGCAGCCGCGAGTCCCGGATCGCCGACGTCACCAGCGGCGACGAGGACGCGCCCAGCACGCTCGCCGCCACCCACGCCACGATCAGCACCGCCACCGCGTTCGCCGCGGCCCCGCCGACCCCGTCCGCCACCCGCAGCGGGCCGCGGTCCAGCTCCCGGCGCAGTCGCAGCCCCAGCCGCCCCGCCAGCTCGTGCCCCACGACGGCCGGCAGCAGCACCGTGAACACCGCGGTCACCGTCGCCCGTGTGGTCCCCGGCGTCACCAGGTCCATCACCCACGGCAGGATCCACACGCCGACGACCGCGCCGCCCACGAAACCGGCCAGGGACACACAGCCGGCCACCAGTCCGCGCCGGTAACCGGACGCCGCATAGGCCAGGACGACCAGCATCAGCAGGATGTCGAGCAGATCCACGCACGCCGCCTTTCTCTCGGGACCACGACCCTCAGTACGGGGCCCGGGGGCCACGTGATCAGCCACACGCCGGCCGGATGCGGGGGAGCGGCCCGCGAGGCGCGCGTGCACTGGGGAAAACGTCACGCACCGGGACGATGGTTCCACCGGCCGTCCACCGACTGGCGGAGCAGACGTCGCGTGCCGCCGCGGCCCGCCCCACAGTGAGACCATGCGTGTCCCCAGGAGACCGCGCGGCGCGCGGAAGCCCCGCCCGGCCCGGATACCCGGCGAACCCGGCTCCACGCGGCTGCCGAGAACGGTCACCGTGCCCCTCGGCTTCGTGCCGGGCGCGGCCGCGGCCGTCGCGCTGGTGCTGAGCGCCTACGGCGTCGAACGGGCCGCCGAGTCCTCCGACGCCCAGGCCGCCGCCCGCCCCGTGCCCGCCTTCCACGCCCCCCGGCCGGCCATCGTGCCGCGCGCGGCATGGCTCGGCGACGCGGCCCGCGACCAGCCGCCGCCGCGCTACGACGACCAGGTCGTCGCCGTGTTCATCCACCACACCGACTCGCCCAACGGGTACGACTGCGCCGACGCCCCCGGCATCCTCCGGGCGCTGTACGAGGGACAGACCCAGGGCCGCGACTGGGACGACCTCGGCTACAACTTCGTCGTCGACCGCTGCGGCACCGTCTACGAGGGCCGCGCCGGCGGCGCCGACCGGCCCGTCACCGGCGCCCACACCCAGGGCTTCAACCACCGCACCGCGGGCATCGCCGCCCTCGGCACCTTCACCGAGGGCGTCGAGGTGCCGGACGAGATGCTGCGCGCGATCGCCGCCGTGACCGCCTGGAAACTCGGCCCCTCCGGCACCGACCCCCGTTCCGAGGTGCGGCTGGTCTCCAGCAACGGCGGCAGCCGCTACGCGGCCGGCACCACAGCCACCCTGCCCGCCGTCGCGGGGCACAGCGACGGCTACATGACCGACTGCCCGGGCGCCGCCCTGCACGCGCGGCTCCCGGAGATCAGAGACCTCGCGGCCCGCGTCCAGGGCCGCGACGCCGGCACCGGCACCGACCGGGACACCGGCACCGACACAGAGCGCGTCGATCTGGAAGACGGCGCACCGAACGAAGAGCTGAGCCCATGAGCGACACCCCTGACCGAAGTACCCCCTGGGCGGACGCCCTGCGCCGCCCCTGGACCGCCCTGTGCGCCGCCGCGGCCGTCGTCCTCGGCCCCGCAGCCTCCACGGCCTCCGCCCTCATGCAGGCCAACGCGGCCCCCCTGCGCCACGCGCAGAGCCCCCACCGGCGCCTGTGACCGGCGCCCGGCCCGCGGCTCAGTCCCCGCGGAACCTCTCCCACAGCCGCGGGTAGCGCGCGGCGAGCAGCGCCTCGTTCTCGAAGTCGAGCGGCGTGCCCTCCGGCTCCTCGGGAGCCGGAGGGAGGCCGAGGTCGGGCATCACCAGCCCGGTGAGCTGCTCGTACGCCTCGTCGGCCGCGTAGCCCAGGTCCTCGGCGTCACCGTCGACCTCCTCGTCGAAGTCGTCGAGGAGCTCGGCGAGCGCGTCCGGGTCGTGCAGCGCGCCCTCGAACACCTCACGGCCCTGGCCGATGAGCCAGCACCGGAAGAAGTCGAAGGCGTCGTCGCTGCATCCGTCCAGCAGCACCCACGCGGCGCCCCACAGGTCCCAGCGGTACGCGCGCTGGTAGCGCGCCTCGAAGTGACGGGCGAAGTCCAGCACGGCCTCGGGGTCCAGCAGCACGAGCCGCTCCACGAGCAGATCGGCCTGCTCCTCGGGATCCCCCTCGGCATCCTCCCGAGCCCCGTCCACCAACGCCCAGAACTCCGTCTCGTCCATCACGAGACAAGCATCGACCCATTCACCCCCCAGGGGCGCGGGGAACTGCGCAAAAGGGGGTCCGGGGGCGAAGCCCCCAGGGACGGGAGGGAAAGGGGCGGAGGGGGCGAAAAACCCTGCTCTCACCCCCGGTACAACCGCACCACCCTCTCCGCCTCGGAGGCGAAGAACTCCCGCAACGAGTCCGGCTCCACAACCTCCGCCTCCGCCCCCAGCGAAGCCAACTGCGTCCGCGCCACCTCCTCGGACTCGACGGGCAGCGTCACCGTCACCCACTCCCCGTCCCCGGGCGCGGCCACCCCTTCCAGCACCTCCCGCGCCACGCCGGAGTCCACCGCGTACGGCAGCCTCCGCACCCCCTCCGCCGACAGCCGCACCACCACCTCCGCCCGCAGGATCGACCGCGCGAACTGCTCCGCACGCTCCTCCCAGAACGCCGGCAGGTCGAACTCCTCCGCCCGCTCGAACCGCTCCTCACACGGCTCCACCGCCGTGAACCGGTCGATCCGGTACACCCGGAAGGAGTCCCGCCCCGCGACCCGCGCGCACAGGTACCAGACACCCGCCTTCAGCACGAGCCCGTACGGCTCCAGCTCCCGCTCCACCTCCTGCCGCCGCTCCCCGGACCCGCGCCGGTAGCGGGCGCCGATCCGCCGGTCGTCCCACACCGCGTCCGCCACCGCCGGCAGCAGCTCCGGCGTCTCGGGCTCCCGGAACCAGTTCGGCGCGTCCAGGTGGAACCGCTGCGCGGCCGTCCGCGAGGCGTCCCGCAGCGACGGCAGCAGCGCGGCGGACACCTTCAGCCGGGCCGCCGATGCCGCGTCCTCCAGGCCCATCTCCCGCAGCGCGCCCGGCACCCCGGAGAGGAACAGCGCCTCCGCCTCGCCGCGCGCCAGCCCCGTCAGCCGGGTCCGGTACCCGCCGACCAGCCGGTAGCCGCCGATCCGCCCCCGGTCCGCGTACACCGGCACGCCCGCCTCCGACAGCGCCTGCGCGTCACGGGTGACCGTACGCTCCGACACCTCCAGCTCCCGGGCCAGCTCGGCGGCGGTCATGGAGGGCCGGGACTGCAGCAGCAACACCATCTTGATCAACCGGGCAGCACGCATGCGCCCATCATGCAAGAGGCCCCCGCCGCCACGCGCACGCGCGTGACGACGGGGGCCTCCCGCAACTCCTGCCCTACAGGCCGTACTTCTCCCGGGCCTCCTTCACCGCGGTGGCCTTCACCTCGCCGCGGCGGGCGAGCTGGGCCAGGGCCGCGACGACGATCGACTCGGCGTCCACGCCGAAGTGGCGGCGGGCCGCCTCACGGGTGTCCGACAGGCCGAAGCCGTCGGCGCCCAGCGAGGAGTAGTCCTGCTCGACCCACTGCGCGATCTGGTCCGGGACCTGGCGCATGTAGTCGGACACCGCCAGCACCGGGCCCTCGGCGCCCTGGAGCGCCTGCCGGACGTACGGCACCCGGTCCTCGCCGCGGAGCAGGGCCTCGTCGGCCTCCATCGCGTCGCGGCGCAGCTCGGTCCACGAGGTGGCGGACCACACGTCGGCGGACACGCCCCACTCCTCGGCGAGCATCGCCTGCGCCTTCAGCGCCCAGTGGATCGCCGTGCCGGAGCCCAGCAGCTGGATGCGCGGGGCGTTGGCGGCGGGCGACAGGCCGGCGGACTCCGCCGTGTTGAAGCGGTACAGGCCCTTGACGATGCCCTCGTCGACGCCCGCCGCCTGCGGCTTCGCGGGCTGCGGCAGCGGCTCGTTGTAGACCGTCAGGTAGTAGAAGACGTTCTGGTCCTCGTCCGGCTTCGCCTCGCCGAACATCCGGCGCAGACCCTCCTTGACGATGACCGCGATCTCGTAGGCGAACGCCGGGTCGTACGTCAGGGCGGCCGGGTTGGTCGCCGCGATGACGGGGGAGTGGCCGTCGGCGTGCTGGAGGCCCTCGCCGGTCAGCGTGGTGCGGCCCGCGGTGGCGCCGACCAGGAAGCCGCGGCCCAGCTGGTCGCCGAGCTGCCACATCTGGTCGCCGGTGCGCTGCCAGCCGAACATCGAGTAGTAGATGTAGAACGGGATCATCGTCTCGCCGTGCGTCGAGTACGACGTCGACGCGGCGATGAACTCGGCCATGGCGCCGGCCTCGGTGATCCCCTCGTTGAAGATCTGGCCGTTCTTGGCTTCCTTGTAGTACATCAGCTGGTCACGGTCGACCGGCTCGTACGTCTGGCCCATCGGCGAGTAGATGCCGAGGGACGGGAAGAGGCTCTCCATGCCGAAGGTGCGCGCCTCGTCGGGGACGATCGGCACCCAGCGCTTGCCGGTCTCCTTGTCGCGGACCAGGTCCTTGACGAGGCGGACGAACGCCATCGTGGTGGCCACGTTCTGCGAGCCGGAGCCCTTGTCGAACGCGGCGAACGCCTTGTCGGCCGGCTGCGGCAGCGGCGCGACCGGGTGCACGCGGCGGGCCGGGGCGGGGCCGCCGAGGGCGGCACGGCGCTCCTGGAGGTAGCGGACCTCGGGGGAGTCGGCGCCCGGGTGCACGTAGGGCACCACGCCGTCGACGAACCGCGAGTCCGGGATCGGCAGCTCGAGCCGGTCGCGCATCGCCTTGAACTCGTCCACCGTCAGCTTCTTCATCTGGTGGTTGGCGTTCTTCGACGCGAAGCCCTCACCGAGGGTGTGGCCCTTGACGGTCTGCGCCAGGATCACGGTCGGCGCGCCCTTGTGGGACAGCGCGGCCTTGTACGCGGCGTACACCTTGCGGGACTCGTGGCCGCCGCGCGAGAGGTGGAAGCACTCGAGGATCTTGTCGTCGCTCAGCAGCTTCGCCATCTCGACGAGCGCCGGGTCCTTGCCGAAGAAGTCCTCGCGGATGTAGGCGGCGTCGCGCGTCTGGTACGTCTGCACCTGCGCGTCCGGCACCTCGCGGAGGCGGCGGACCAGGGCGCCCGTGGTGTCGAGCTGGAACAGCTCGTCCCAGGCGGTGCCCCACAGGGTCTTGATCACGTTCCAGCCGGCGCCGCGGAACTGGGCCTCCAGCTCCTGGACGATCTTGAAGTTGGCGCGGACCGGGCCGTCGAGGCGCTGCAGGTTGCAGTTGACGACGAAGGTCAGGTTGTCCAGCTGCTCGCGGGAGGCGAGGGTGAGCGCGGTCGTCGACTCGGGCTCGTCCATCTCGCCGTCGCCGAGGAACGCCCACACGTGGGAGTCGGAGACGTCCTTGATGCCGCGGCTGGTCAGGTAGCGGTTGAAGCGCGCCTGGTAGATCGCGGAGATCGGGCCGAGGCCCATCGACACGGTGGGGAACTCCCACAGCCAGGGCAGACGCCGCGGGTGCGGGTAGGACGGCAGGCCGTTGCCGCCCGCCTCACGGCGGAAGTTGTCGAGCTGCTCCTCGCCGATCCGGCCGTCGAGGAACGCGCGGGCGTAGATGCCGGGGGAGGCGTGGCCCTGGATGTAGAGCTGGTCGCCGGAGCCGTCCCCCTCCTTGCCGCGGAAGAAGTGGTTGAAGCCGGTCTCGTAGAGCCACGCGGCCGAGGCGAAGGTGGCGATGTGGCCGCCCACGCCGTACTTGCTGCCGCGGGTCACCATCGCCGCCGCGTTCCAGCGGTTCCAGGCGGTGATGCGCTGCTCCAGCGCCTCGTCGCCGTCCACCGCGGGCTCGGCCGCGGTGGGGATCGTGTTGACGTAGTCCGTCTCGAGCAGCTTGGGCAGCGCGACGCCGGCGCCCTCGGCACGCTCCAGCGTGCGCCGCATCAGGTACGCGGCACGGTGCGGCCCGGCCGCCGCGGTCACGGCGTCCAGGGAGGCCTGCCACTCGGCGGTCTCCTCCGGGTCGCGGTCCGGGAGCTGGTCGAGCTCGCTCGGCTGGATGGCGTTGGGGTCGGTCATGTCGCCGCCTTCCTCAGTCGAAGGGGGTGCCCTCAGAAGGGTTCGGGGGTGCCCTTTGTCTTTGGCAGGACAGGGCTGCGGACTTCGGTGGAAGTCCGCAGGCGACAATAACTCCGTGATCGATGATCGATCAAAGGGTTGAGGGGCAAAATCGCGTGATCCGGAGAAAGTCGGCACGCGGTGCCTCCGGCGGTGGCACGCGGTGACGGGTTTTCGGCGCGTTTGCGCAGGTGAGGGGCGTGTCGCGCGGAAGAGCACGGGGGGTGCGGCGGGGTGGCGACCGCGGGTCGGCTGTGGCTGGTCGCGCAGTTCCCCGCGCCCCTGAGGGGGCGCGGGGAACTGCGCGAAAGGGTCACTCAGGCGCGCGGGGCGCACCCGAGCACATGGGACTTGACCAGTTCCGCGATCCGCGGGTCGCGGCGGCGGAAGGCCGCGACCAGCTCCTCGTGCTCCTCCGCGTAGGACTGCTGCACCGTCCCCAGCCACCGTATCGACAGCGCCGTGAACACCTCGATCCCCAGCCCCTCCCACGTGTGCAGCAGCACCGAGTTCCCCGCCGCCCGCACCAGCTCCCGGTGGAACCCCACCGTGTGCCGCACCTGCGCGGTCCCGTCGGACATCCGGTCCGCCTCGTACAGCGCGGACACGTGCGGCTCCAGCGCCGAGCAGTCCTCCGCCAGCCGCGCCGCCGCCAGCTCCGCCGCGATCGCCTCCAGGCCGGCCCGGACCGGGTAGCTCTCCTCCAGGTCGGCCGCCGTCAGGTTCCGCACCCGCACGCCCTTGTTCGGCGCCGACTCGATCAGCCGCAGCGACTCCAGCTCGCGCAGCGCCTCCCGCACGGGCGTCTGGCTGACCTCCAGCTCGGTCGCGATGCGCCGCTCCACGATCCGCTCGCCCGGCTTCCAGCGCCCGCTGATGATCCCTTCCAGGATGTGCTCGCGGATCTGCTCGCGCAGCGAGTGGACGACGGGCGCGGTCATGACGGGCTCCTTAGCGGGGCCCGCGGGCCCCCGGGGGGCTTTGACGAATAGACAATACGGCCGGGAGCCCGCCCGGGTGGGGCGCGCGGGGGCGCTTTCGCCCAGGTGAGACGAGACTTACACGCCCCATGTGACGGTGCCCCCGTCCGGAAGCCGTGTGGGCTTCCGGACGGGGGCACCGAGGGACCGGATCAGCGGCCCGGGGTCACCGCCCGGTTCACAGACCGAGCTCGACCTCGAACTCGCCCGCCTCCAGGATCGCCTTGACCGCCGTCAGGTAACGGGCCGCGTCGGCGCCGTCCACCAGACGGTGGTCGTAGGAGAGGGTCAGGTACGTCATGTCGCGGATGCCGATGACGGGACCGTCCTCGGTCTCCACGATGGCCGGACGCTTGACCGTGGCGCCGATGCCGAGGATCGCGACCTGGCCCGGCGGCACGATGATCGTGTCGAAGAGCGCGCCGCGCGACCCGGTGTTGGAGATGGTGAAGGTCGCGCCGGACAGCTCGTCCGGGGTGATCTTGTTGCCGCGGACCTTGCCCGCCAGCTCCGCCGTGGCCTTGGCGATACCGGCGATGTTGAGGTCGCCGGCGTTCTTGATGACCGGGGTCATCAGGCCCTTCTCGGAGTCCACCGCGATACCGATGTTCTCGGTGTCGAAGTAGGTGATGGTCCCCTCGGCCTCGTTGATCTTGGCGTTGATCGGCGCGTGGGCCTTCAGCGCCTGGGCCGCGGCCTTGACGAAGAACGGCATCGGGGAGAGCTTGACGCCCTCGCGCGCCGCGAACGCGTCCTTGGCCCGGGCGCGCAGCTTCATCAGACGCGTGACGTCGACCTCGACGACCGAGGACAGCTGGGCCTGCTCGTGCAGGGCCTTGACCATGTTGTCGCCGATGACCTTGCGGATCCGCGGCATCTTCACGGTCTGGCCGCGCAGCGGGGAGGCCTCCAGGGTGGGGGCCTTCTTCGCGGCGGGCGCGGCGGCAGCGGCGGCCGGGGCCGGAGCCGCGGCCTTCGCGGCCTCGGCGGCGGCGAGCACGTCCTGCTTGCGGATACGGCCGCCGACGCCGGTGCCCTTGACGGTGGACAGGTCGACGCCGTTCTCGGCGGCGAGCTTGCGCACCAGCGGGGTCACGTAGGCGCCGTCGTCCGAGGCCGGGGCGGCGGCCGGGGCCGGGGTGGCGGCCGGGGCCGGGGTGGCGGGCGCCTGCGGGGCCGGCGCGGGCGCCGGAGCAGGAGCGGGCGCCGGGGCGGCCGGGGCCGGAGCGGCCTGCTGCGGAGCCGGAGCCGGAGCCGGAGCGGCCGGGGCGGGAGCCGGGGTGGGCTCCGGCGCCGGGGCGGGCTCGGGCTGCGCCGGGGCGGCCGGGGCCTCCTGCGCGGGGGCGGCGGCCGGAGCGGCGCCGGCCTCGCCGATGACGGCGAGCTTCGCGCCGACCTCGGCGGTCTCGTCCTCGCCGACCACGATCTCCAGCAGGGTGCCGGACGCGGGGGCGGGGATCTCGGTGTCGACCTTGTCGGTGGACACCTCGAGCAGCGGCTCGTCGGCCTCGACGGTGTCGCCCACCGACTTCAGCCAGCGGGTGACGGTGCCCTCGGTGACGGACTCGCCGAGCGCCGGCAGGACCACGTCGGTGCCCTGCGCGGAACCGCCGCCGGCCGAGGCCTCGGCGGTGGGGGCGGGGGCCGGGGCGGCCTGCTCGGTGGACGGCTGGGCCTGCGGCTCCGGCGCGGGGGCCGGCGGGGCGGCCTGCTCGGCGGCCGGGGCCTCGGTGGCCGCGGGGGCGCCGCTGCCGTCGTCGATCAGGGCCAGCTCGGCGCCGACCTCGACCGTCTCGTCCTCGGCGACCTTGATGGAGGACAGCACGCCGGAGGCAGGGGCCGGGATCTCGGTGTCGACCTTGTCGGTCGACACCTCGAGCAGCGGCTCGTCGGCCTCGACGCGCTCGCCCTCGGCCTTCAGCCAGCGGGTGACAGTGCCCTCGGTGACGCTCTCGCCGAGCGCCGGAAGGGTTACGGAAACCGCCATGGTTTCGGTTGCTCCTTAGAAGTGCGGAAGTCTGTGTCGTCGCGCCCGGTGACCGATGGGCTCAGTCGTGGGAGTGGAGGGGCTTGCCGGCCAGGGCCAGGTGGGCCTCGCCGAGCGCCTCGTTCTGCGTCGGGTGGGCGTGCACGAGCTGGGCCACCTCGGCCGGCAGCGCCTCCCAGTTGTAGATCAGCTGCGCCTCGCCGACCTGCTCGCCCATACGGTCGCCGACCATGTGGACGCCGACCACCGCACCGTCCTTGACCTGGACGAGCTTGATCTCGCCCGCGGTCTTCAGGATCTTGCTCCTGCCGTTGCCCGCGAGGTTGTACTTCAGGGCGACGACCTTGTCCGCACCGTAGATCTCCTTGGCCTTGGCCTCGGTGATGCCGACGGAGGCGACCTCGGGGTGGCAGTACGTCACCCGCGGGACGCCGTCGTAGTCGATCGGGACGGTCTTCAGACCGGCCAGCCGCTCCGCCACCAGGATGCCCTCGGCGAAGCCGACGTGCGCGAGCTGGAGCGTCGGGACGAGGTCACCGACGGCCGAGATCGTCGGGACGTTGGTGCGCATGTACTCGTCGACCAGGACGTAGCCGCGGTCCATGGCGACCCCGGCCTCCTCGTAGCCCAGGCCCTGCGAGACCGGGCCGCGGCCGACGGCGACGAGCAGGATCTCGGCCTCGAACGTCTTGCCGTCCGCCAGGGTGACCTTGACGCCGTCCTGGGTGTACTCGGCCTTCTCGAAGAAGGTGCCCAGGTTGAACTTGATGCCGCGCTTGCGGAACGCGCGCTCGAGCAGCTTGGAGCTGTTCTCGTCCTCGACCGGGACGAGGTGCTTCATGCCCTCGATGACCGTGACGTCGGTGCCGAAGGACTTCCACGCGGACGCGAACTCGACCCCGATGACGCCGCCGCCCAGGACGATCGCGGACGTGGGCACGCGGTCCAGGACCAGGGCGTGGTCGGAGGAGATGATCCGGTCGCCGTCGATCTCCAGGCCCGGCAGCGACTTCGGCACGGAGCCGGTCGCCAGCAGGACGTGGCGGCCCTGGACGCGCTGGCCGTTCACGTCGACGGAGGTGGGGGAGGACAGCCGGCCCTCGCCCTCGATGTAGGTGATCTTGCGGGAGGCGATCAGCCCCTGAAGACCCTTGTACAGGCCGGCGATCACGTCGTCCTTGTACTTGTGGACGGCCGCGATGTCGATGCCCTCGAAGGTGGCCTTCACACCGAACTGCTCGCTCTCGCGGGCCTGGTCGGCGATCTCACCCGCGTGCAGCAGGGCCTTGGTGGGGATGCATCCGTTGTGCAGGCAGGTACCGCCGACCTTGCCCTTCTCGATCAGGGCGACGTCCAGGCCCAGCTGCGCCCCGCGCAGGGCCGCGGCGTACCCACCGCTGCCACCGCCGAGGATCACTAGGTCGAAAACGGTGCTGGCGTCGTTCGCCACGTCACGTCCTCCATGCATGTGCGCCACGCCGGTCTCCAGTGACCGGTCGGCGGCTGGTGTCCGGCCGCTCTATGTTCTCGGCCCTTGTGTGGGGCCCTGTCCTGCCGAGCCCTATCCTCGCACTTGTCGGGGCCGTACGAGACGCCGGGCCGTGGTGTGAGACGTCCCACTCCCCGGTGACGGGGCCCCGTCGCACCCGCGTACGAGGCCCGTCACCCGAGGACGCGTCAGCTCAGCTCGCCCGCGGCGGCACGCTCCGCGAGCCGCACCAGGGTCCGCACCGCGGAACCGGTGCCGCCCTTGGGGGTGTAGCCGAAGGGGCCGCCCTCGTTGAAGGCGGGGCCCGCGATGTCGAGGTGGGCCCAGGTGATGCCCTCGCCGACGAACTCGCGCAGGAACAGGCCGGCGACCAGGCCGCCGCCCATCCGCTCGCCCATGTTGGCGATGTCGGCCGTCGACGACTCCATGCCCTTGCGCAGGTGCTCCGGCAGCGGCATCGGCCAGGCCGGCTCGCCCGCCTCCTCGGCGGCCTCCTGCACCAGGGCGCGGAAGGCGTCGTCGTTGGCCATGATGCCGAAGGTGCGGTTGCCCAGCGCCAGCACCATGGCGCCGGTCAGGGTCGCCACGTCCACGACGGCGTCCGGCTTCTCCTGCGAGGCCGCCCACAGCGCGTCCGCCAGGACCAGCCGGCCCTCGGCGTCGGTGTTGAGCACCTCCACGGTCTTGCCGCTGTACATGCGCAGCACGTCGCCCGGGCGGGTCGCGGAGCCGGAGGGCATGTTCTCGGCGAGCGCGAGCCAGCCGGTGACGTTGACCTCGAGGCCCAGGCGCGCGGCGGCGACGACCGCGGCGAACACGGCGGCGGCGCCGCTCATGTCGCACTTCATCGTCTCGTTGTGCCCGGCCGGCTTCAGCGAGATGCCGCCCGAGTCGTAGGTGATGCCCTTGCCGACCAGCGCGATGTGCTTCTTCGCCTTGGACGAGGTGTACGACAGCTTCACCAGGCGCGGGCCGGACGCGGAGCCGGCGCCGACGCCGAGGATGCCGCCGTAGCCGCCCTTGACGAGGGCCTTCTCGTCGAGCACCTGCACCTTGATGCCGTGCTCCTTCGCCGCCGTCTGCGCGACCGCGGCGAACGCCTCGGGGTTGAGGTCGTTCGGCGGGGTGTTGATCAGGTCGCGGGCGCGGTTGAGCTCCTCGGACACGGCGACGGCGCGCTCGACGGCCGCCTTGTACGCCTTGTCGCGGGGCTTGCCGCCGAGCAGCGCGGCCTCGCCGAGCGGGGCCTTGGCGTTCTTGCCGTTCTTCGCGTCGCCCTGGTCCTTGTAGGCGTCGAAGGAGTACGCGCCGAGCAGCACGCCCTCGGCGACCGCGGCGGCGTCGGCGGCGTCCGTCAGGGGCAGCGCGAACGCGGCCTTCTTCGTGCCGGAGAGGGCGCGGGCGGCGACACCGGCCGCCTTGCGCAGCGCCTCGGCGTCGTAACCGGAGTCCTCCTGGGGCTGGGCGCCGAGGCCCACCGCGAGAACGAGCGGGGCCTTGAAGCCGGCGGGCGCGGGGAGCTTGGTCACCTCGCCCTCGGCACCGGACGCGCCGAGGGTCTCCAGGACACCGGCCAGGTTGCCGTCGTACGCCTGGTCCACGGCCTCGGCGCCCGGAGCGACGACGGGTCCTCCGGGCTTGGACGCGGAGCCCTTGGCGACACCGATCACGATCGCGTCGGCGCGCAGGCCGGCGACCGCGGCGGTGCTGAGAGTCAGAGCAGTCACGGTGGTGAATTCTCGCTTCCGATGTGAAGTTTCAGTGGCCGAAGGGTGTGGGTCGACCGGGCCCGGCAGCCGACCCTAATCGTGACGTCCGGGTGCGATCCCGGCGGGGGCGCCCCCGGTGCGGCGAACACTCGGCCCCGAGCCTACGCGCGTGTGCGCCCGCACTCATGGCCGGTGCACGCACGTCCCGGCCCGGAGGGTGCCCCGCGACGGCCCGGGGATGCCCGCGCGATCATGGGGGTGGCGTCGTGCCGCGGGGGTGCGGCGGCCGTGAGGTGGGGGAGCGTCCTGTGAGAAGAACGTGCGTGCTCGTCGTGCTGCTGGCCCTGGTGCTGACGGGGTGTTCCGGGGGCTCCGGCGGCTCCGGCGGCGCGGAGGCGGAGCCGTCGCCGGAGCGGCCGGGGGAGTGGTGGCGGCCGCGGCCCGGTCTGGAGTGGCAGTGGCAGCTCACCGGCCGCCTGGACACCTCCGTCGACGTGCCCGTCTACGACATCGACGGCTTCCACCACTCGAAGGAGACCGTCGACGTGCTGCACCGTGACGGCCGCAAGGTCGTCTGCTACCTGTCCACCGGGGCCTGGGAGGACTTCCGTCCGGACGCGGACGACTTCCCCCGGTCGGTGATCGGCCGGGGCAACGGCTGGGAGGGCGAGCGCTGGCTCGACATCCGCCGCACCGACGTCCTGGAGCCGCTGATGGCTGAACGCCTCGACATGTGCCGCGACAAGGGCTTCGACGCGGTCGAGCCGGACAACATGGACGGCTACCGCAACCGCACCGGCTTCCCGCTCACGGCCGGCGACCAGCTCCGCTACAACAGGCTGATCGCCCGGCTGGCGCACGAACGCGGCATGGCGGTCGGCCTGAAGAACGACCTGGACCAGATCCCGGAGCTGGTCGGCGACTTCGACTTCGCGGTCAACGAGCAGTGCGCCCAGTACGGCGAGTGCGAGCGGCTCACCCCGTTCGTGGAGGCGGGCAAGGCCGTCTTCCACGTCGAGTACGAGCTGCCCACCGCCCGCTTCTGCGCCGACTCCCGCCGGCTCGGACTGAGCTCGCTGCTCAAGAGGTGGTCACTCGACGCGTGGCGGCGAACCTGCTGAGCTCCACGGAGGCCACCGAGGTCCCGGCGACCCGGTCGGCGAGGGACCGCCGCCGGCCGCCCAGCACCGGCAGCGCGTTCAGCAGGAACAGGACCACCGCGGCCAGCCACACCAGCACCGACAGCACGATCTCGCCCTCGACCAGCAGCACGCACGCCACCGCGTACACGGCGACGTCGGTGGCGGTGGTCACGGCCGCGCGCAGCGCCGCCCGGCGGGGCGTGCGCGGCACGACCTTCAGTCCGGTCAGGGCCTTTCCTGCGGTCCGCCCGGCGAGGGCGAGGCACGCCCACTGGTAGAGGAAGGCGGCGACGACCAGCAGCCCGAACGCCTGCTGCACGTACCCCACCGACTTGTCCCACAGCGACGTGCCCAGACCGGCCGACGCGTCCAGCACGTCCCCGCGCGCGGTGAGCAGGTCGAAGCCGCCGCGCGCGGCCAGTTCGGGCACGTCGGTCACCAGCGCGGACACCCGGTTGAAGGTGAGCACCGCCAGCAGCGAGGCCAGCGCCACCACCAGCGCGAAGTCGATCAACCAGGCAGTGGCACGACGAAATGCCGACATCAACGTCCCCCGTGTGTCTGTCGATTCGACTCACAGGGTAGTGGCGGGACGGAGGGGCCCCCAGAGGGCGGCGGAGATCGTTTCAGCCCAGTGACATGACGACGAGCGCGGTCGTCGCCGCCGTCTCCGCCACCCCGCCGAACACGTCGCCGGTCACCCCGCCGAACCGCCGCACACAGCGCCGCAGCAGCAGTTCGGCCGCCCCGGCCGCCGCCACCACCGCCAGCCCGGCGCGCACTGCGTCGTACGCCCCCAGCGCCGCGCCCGCGCCCGCGAGCAGCCCGGCCGCGAGGAGCGCGACCGCCGCCGCGCCCCGCACCGGCACCGCCCCCGCGACCGCCGCGCCCAGTCCCTCCGGCCGGGCGGCCGGCACGCCGGTGCGCGCGGCCAGGGTGAGCGCGACCCGCGCCGCGACCGCCGACACCACGGCGGCCAGCGCGCCCCGCGCCCAGGAACCGCCGTACGCCTGCGCCAGCGCCGCCACCTGCGCCAGCAGTACGAGCACCAGCGTGAGGACCCCGAACGGTCCGACGTCCGACTGCTTCATGATCCGCAGCGCGTCCTCGGCGGGCCTGCCGCTGCCCAGACCGTCCGCGGTGTCGGCCAGCCCGTCCAGGTGCAGCCCCCGCGTCAGCGCGGCCGGCACGGCGACGGAGGCCACGGCGGCGAGCGGCGCCCCCGCCCCGAGGGCGAGCAGCGCCAGTCCCGTCGCGGCGGCGAGCACGCCCACCACCAGGCCGACCACGGGCGCGCAGAGCATGCCCGCCCGCGCGGCCGGACGGTCCCAGCGGGTCAGCCCGGCCGGGAGCACGGTGAGGGTGCCGAAGGCGAAGCGGAGGCCGTCGGCGGGGGAGGCGGAGGGCGCGGGGGACGCGGGGGAGGGCTCGGACACCGGCGCAGATTACCCGGCGGTCACCAGGGCGCCCGGCGGGGCCATGAATAAAGTGCGCATATGGGACAGTGGCTGGAGCGGAACATCATCGAGCCGGGCAAGCTCCCACTGCTCCTCGCCCTGGCCGCGTTCGTCCTCACCTTCGTGATCACGCGGATCATCACCCGCCTGATCCGGGCCGGCAAAGGACCCTTCGGCAACGTCACCGCCGGCTCGGTGCACGTCCACCACGTGGTGCCCGGCGTCATCCTCACCGTCGTCGGCGGCTTCGGCGCGGTGGCGAGCGGGGGGCACGGCTTCGGCCCGTACCTCAGCGCGGTGCTGTTCGGCGTCGGCGCGGGGCTCGTCCTCGACGAGTTCGCGCTGATCCTCCACCTGGACGACGTGTACTGGTCCGAGGCGGGGCGCAAGAGCGTGGAGATGGTGGTGCTGACGGCGGCGCTGGTCGTCCTGCTGCTGGCCGGGTTCGCGCCGTTCGGCGTCAACGACCTGTCCCAGCAGGAACTCCAGAACCGCGCGGGCGCGCTGACCGGCGTCGCGGTGAACTTCTGCTTCGCGCTGATCGCGCTGAGCAAGGGGAAGGTGCGGCTCGCGGTCTTCGGGGTGATCGTCCCGGTGGTGGCACTCGTCGGCTCCCTGCGGCTGGCCCGGCCGGGGTCACCGTGGGCGAAACGCTTCTACCGCCGCCGCCATCGCGCCCGCGCGAAGGCGCTGCTGCGGGCCTACCGCCACGACCGCCGGTGGTCCCGCCCGGCACGGACGATCCAGGACTGGCTGGGCGGCAAACCCGACCGCCCCTGAAAGGGGCGCGGACAACTACGCGAACAGCGGCGCACCGCACCTGCCCCTGAAAACCCGGGAAAGGGCCATCACCCTCCAGGGGCGCGGACAACTACGCGAACAGCGGCGCACCGCACCTGCCCCTGAAAACCCGGTGAAGGGCCATCACCCTCCAGGGGCGCGGGGAACTGCGCAAACGGCGGCGCACCGCACCTGGCCCTGAAAACCCGGTGAAGGGCCATCACCCTCCAGGGGCGCGGGGAACCGCGCAAACGGTGGCGGAACCCGCCCGCCCCTGGGAACGCGGGGAAGTGTCATCACCCCTCAGGGGCGCGGGGAACTGCGCGAAGGGGGTTCGGGGGCGAAGCCCCCGAGGCGTGAGGGTCCCTCCCTGTGCTTCGAAGGCCCCGCAGGTCCACTCCCGTTCGCGCAGTTCCCCGCGCCCCTGAACGGCGTTCCCCCCGCGCCCCGAAAAGGGCCCCGCGCCCCCTGAGGGCGCCGACCTCACGCGTCCTTGACGAGTTCCTGCCGAACCGGCAACTCCGCGGCCAGCGCCGCAGCCGCCTGCACCAACGGCAACGCCAACAACGCGCCCGCCCCTTCCCCCACCGCAACCCCCCGCGGCAGCACCGGCTCGAGCGCCATCCGGTCCAACGCCTTCGCCTGCCCCGGCTCCCCGCTCGCGTGCGACGCCAGCCACCAGTCCGGCGCCCGGAACGCCACCCGCTGCGCCACCAGCGCGCACGCCGCCGTCACCACCCCGTCCAGCAGCACCGGCAGCTTCCGCACCGCGCTCTGCAGCAGGAACCCGGTCATCGCGGTGAGATCCGCCCCGCCCACCGTCGCCAGCAGCCGCAGCTGATCCCCCAGCACCGGCCGCGCCCGCCGCAACGCGTCCCGGATCGCCGCGCACTTGCGCATCCACGCCAGGTCGTCGATCGCCAGGCCGCCGCGCCCGGTCACCACCGACGCGTCCGTCCCGCACAGCGCGGCGACCAGCGTGCCCGCAGCGGTCGTGCCGCCGACGCTGATGTCGCCGAGCACCACCAGGTCCGTGCCGGAGTCGGCCTCCTCGTCCGCCACGGCCATCCCCGCGCGGAACGCCGCCTCGGCCTCCTCCAGGGTCAGCGCGTCCTCGACGTCGATGCTCCCGCTGCCGCGCCTCACCCGGTGGCGTACGACGTCCTCGGGCAGCGACGCCGGGTCGCAGTCCAGCGCCATGTCGACCACCCGCACCGGCACGTCCAGCCGGCGCGCCAGCACCGAGACCGGCCGGCCGCCTTCCAGCACGTCCCGCACCAGCTCCACGGCGGTGCCCGCCGGACGCGCGGACACCTCCCGCCCGGCGATCCCGTGGTCGCCCGCGAACAGCACCACCCGCGGCCGCTCCACCGGCCGCACCGGCACCGAGGACTGCGCCGCCGCCAGCCACTCACCCAGGTCGTCCAGGCGGCCCAGCGACCCGGGCGGCACGACCAGACGGGCCCGGTGCTCCTCCGCGTCGCGGCGCACCCCGCCGTCCGGACGCTCGATCAGATCGGTGAAGTCGTCGAGATTAAGCGAGCTCATTCGCCGAACAGTACCGGCCCTCGTCGAACACCCCGGAGCGCCGGTCGTCCCCGCGTTCGCGCCCTCACCCCCACCACGCCACCCCGGCGGTGATCCACCCCGTGAGGCCCTCCCGTACGTAACGTTTTGCTCGGGAATGCCGGAGATCCCTCCGTCCGTCCCCGACCGTCCCCGCACGTCGCGCCACCCGCGTGCCGTACGACCTCACGCCGGGAGCCGCCCCATGTCCGCCACCGCCCCCGACACCGCGTTCCCCGCCCCGCACGGCTCCGCCCGCGTGCACGAACCGCGCCGCCCCGACTGCCCCTGGTGCGGATCCGCGCGGCTGCGCACCCGGCTGAGAACGGGGGACCTGCGCCGGCACCGGCCCGGGCTGTTCACCGTCGACGAGTGCCGGGACTGCGGCCACACCTTCCAGAACCCCCGGCTCACCCCCGAAGGCCTGGCCTTCTACCGGCGGGCGGTGCGCGGCGCCCCCCGCGACCCGGCCACCGAACGGGTCCTCGCCCTGCACGCCGTACGCCACCGCCGCCGCGCCACGGCCCGCGCGATGCTGCCGTACGGCGAACCGGAGAGCTGGCTGGACGTCGGCACCGGGCTCGCCCGATTCCCGGACACCGCGCGGGAGTTCTTCCCGTACACCGCCTTCGACGGCACCGACCTCACCCCGCGCGTCGAACAGGCCCGCGAGCTCGGCAGGATCGAGGAGGCGCACGTGGGGCCGCTCACCGACCCCGGGGTGCTGGCCCGGCTGGCCGGCCGCTACGACGTGGTCAGCCTGCTGCACCACCTGGAGCGCACCACCGACCCGCGCGCCGAACTCCACGCCGCCCTCGACGCCCTGCGCCCCGGCGGGCACCTGCTGATCGAGACGCTGGACCCCCGCTGCGCGTACGCCGCCCTGTTCGGCCGCTGGTGGCTGCCCTACGACCAGCCACGCCGGCTGCACCTGCTGCCCCGCCGCAACCTCCGCGCGGAACTCGAGGCGCGGGGCTGCGAGATCGTCACCGCCGGCCACCGCGCCGCCCACGTCCCGCACGACCTGGCCGGCCTCACCGCCCTCGCCCTCTCCCACGCCCTCCCCGCCCCGGACACCCCCTGGCGGGCGATCCCGCCCTCCCCGGCCGAGCAACGCCTGCGCACGGCCCTCCTCCGCGCGGGCACCCCCCTGGTCGTCGCGGCGGCGGCGGTGGACCTGGCCCTGTCCCCCCTGGCCCGCCACACCCCGCTCGCCAACACCTACCGCCTGATCGCCCGCAGACCGTGACGGCGGGCGGCGCCCCACGCCACGGGCGCCGCCTCAGCCCCGCAGCACCAGCGCCTGACCCGCCACCACCAGCAGCACCTGTTCGCACTCCGCCGCGAACGCCGCGTTCAGACGGCCCAGTTCGTCGCGGTAGCGGCGGCCCGACGCGGTGGCGGGGACGATGCCGGAGCCGACCTCGTTGGAGACCGCGACCACCGTGCGGCGGGTCTCGCGGACCGCGTCCGTGAGGGCCCGCACGCGGTCGCGGAGGGCGCGCTCGCCGCCGTCCGCCCACTCCGCGTCGTCCCAGGCGCCCACCGCGTCCATCGCGTCCGTCAGCCACAGGGAGAGGCAGTCGACGAGGAGCGGCGGGCCGTCGTCCTTGAGCAGCGGCACCAGATCGCAGGTCTCCACGGTCCGCCAGGACCCCGGCCGCCGCTCCTGGTGCGCGGACACCCGCGCCGCCCACTCCGTGTCGCCGTTGCGCGAGCCGCCGGTCGCCACGTACAGCACCTCGGGGAAGGACTCCAGGCGCCGCTCCGCCTCCACCGACTTCCCCGACCGCGCCCCGCCCAGCACCAGCGTGCGGCGCGGCACGTCGGGCACGTCCTCGTACGCGCCGACCTCCAGCGTCGTCCCGTCCGGCACGGCCCGCGCCCCCGCCGCCGCGAGCCGGCGCCGCACCTCGGGGCCCGGGGGCACGTCGTGGTCCAGGTGCACGGCGACGACGTCCGTGGTCGGTACCACCGCGCCCGTCTCCCGCAGCCGCGCCAGCGCGTCCGGGCGGCCCACGACGTCCAGCGCCACCATCGCGTACGGCTCGGCGGGCGCCTCCAGACCGGCCGGGGCGCCGCCCGGCGGCAGATACAGCAGCCGCTGCCCGTCGGGGCCGGTCACCGCGTACCCGGTACCGGGCGCGTCCAGCGCCACCGCCCGCACCCGATGCCCCGTCAGCAGCGCCAGCTCACGCCCGTCCGGCACCCGCCCCGGCTGCGGCAGCCCGGCCGGCACCTCCACCGCGGGCCCGTCGTGCGGGTGCGACAGCAGCACCTGGCGCACCCCGCCCAGCGAACGCCCCGCACGGGCCGCCGCGAAGGCCGCGCCGGGGGTCAGGTCGAGCAGCAGCGCGCCGTCCACCAGCAGCGAGGTCGCCGCCCGCGCGTGCGGTCCGAGCGCACACGCGCACGCCGCGCAGGGACAGTCGGGGCGGGGCAGTCCCGCCGGGGCGCCGGTGCCGAGCAGAGTCAGTTCCACGCCCCGATTCTCACCTTTCCCCACAGCCGATGCCCGTCCGACTACGCTCTTGGTCAGGAGCCGGACCAAGATCCGGCTTCTGCTGTGCAGTGAGGTCACACGCTTGGGAGGCGTACATGGCGGCATGGACGTGGCGGTTCGAGAAGGCCGACGGGACGCAGGTCGAGCCCGCGGTGACGCCGGAGGAGTTCACCACGCAGGGGGACGCCGAGTCCTGGATCGGGGAGAACTGGAAGGCACTCCTGGAGGGCGGCGCCGACCAGGTGCGCCTGCTGGAGGACGACACCGAGATCTACGGCCCGATGAGCCTGCACGCCGACGAGGCCGCGGCGGCGGAGGACGAGAGCGCCGGCGACGGCGCCTGAGCGGACGGCGCGGGGGCCGGTGACACCGTGACCGAGGTCCCCGCGGCCGGCGATCTCCGGGGCTGAGCCCTCAGCCCCGGACCCCGCACAGGTGCAGCAGCGCCGCGACCCCCCGGTACGGGTCCGTGCGCCCGGCCCGGTCCTCGACCGCCAGCACCGCGTCCAGGTCGTCCGGCAGCACCGCGTCGTCCGCCGCCGTGTCCGTGAAGACCCGCACGCCGTACCAGGTGTGCAGCGGCGCCCCGATCCCCGCGAGCGTCGACGTCAGCCGCTTCAGCCCGTACGACGTCGTCGGCGGGCAGAACGCCGCCAGCGCCCCCGCCCAGTCGCCGGACAGACCCGCCCGCATCGCCGCCGCGTCGCCGTTGCGCACGAGCAGCGACAGCATCCCGCCGGGCGCCAGCATCCGCGCCACCCCCGCGAGCAGCGCGTCCGGCTCCTCCACGTCGTCCATGAGCACGCCATGACAGAGCACGACGTCGAAACTGCCCGGCAGGAAGTGCACGCCGGTGTCCCCGGCCTGCCCCTCGATGATCCGCATCCGCTCCCGGATGCCCTCGGGCTCCCCGGCGAACGCCTCCCGGGCCGCCGAGATCGACGCGGCGTCCTGCTCGACGCCCGTCACCTGATGGCCGGCCCGGGCCAGCCGCAGCGCCTGCACGCCCCGGCCCATGCCCACGTCGAGCACCCGCAGCCGCTTCCCCACCGGGAAGCGCCCGACTATCTGCTCCTCGAGCTGGCGGGCCACCAGCTCCTCACGGACGACGTCACGCAGACGGCCGGGCCCGCCCAGCGGACCCGGCGCCGTCGTACCGTGCGCGAACGGGGTGGTGCTCAGGGCCGCTCCCCGCGCTTCACCTGGGGCTTGGGCAGCCGCAGCCGGCGCATCTGGAGCGTGCGCATCAGCGCGTAGGCCACCGCGCCGCGCCGGTTCTCGTCGGGGAAGCGCTCGGCGAGCGTCTTCTTCAGGCGGAAGCCGGTCACGACCGAGTCGAGCACGATCATCACGATGACGACCAGCCACAGCAGCAGCGCGATGTTCTGCAGCTGCGCCACCTGGACCATGCTCAGCACGAGGATGACCACGGCCATCGGCAGGAACCACTCCGCGATGTGGAAACGCGAGTCCACGAAGTCACGGGCGAACCGGCGCACAGGACCCTTGTCGCGCGCGGGCAGATACCGCTCGTCGCCGCTGGCCAGCGCCTGGCGCTGACGCTCCAGCGCGGCACGGCGCTCCTCACGCTGACGCTTGGACGCCTCCTTGCGCGACATCGTCGTGTTGGCCACGCTGCGGCGCTGCGACTGGGCCACGCTGCGCTTCGGTGTGGGGCGGCCCTTGGGGGCCTCGGGATGACGGGTCTGAGTGGAGCCGGTCACCGTCGCCTTGTCGGCGCCCGGTGCCTTCTCTTCCTTGGCACGGCTTCGGAACACAAAACCCAAGGGTACGGGGTGGCCGGGGTTGGACCACAGCCCTGCGGGGAACGATCCGGCAACACCGGACGTCTCTCCTAGGACAGATGGGGACGTAGCGGGGGCCTCACGGGACGACCGACGGCCGCCACCCCGGGAGCCACCTACTCCCTACGCCGGATCAGGAGGGTGCTCAGTCGTCCTTGGGGATGAGCCCATCCGTCCCCGAACAGTGCGGTAATGGATGCAGGGCCCGTACTGTGGGTTCTGAGGCAGTCACTGGAGCTGGAGTCCGTCAGAAGGGGGCGCGCGAAGCCCATGAGCGGTGTCATGAAGCGTATGGGGATGATCTTCCGCGCGAAGGCGAACAAGGCCCTTGACCGGGCCGAGGACCCGCGCGAGACCCTCGATTACTCGTACCAGAAGCAGCTGGAGCTGCTCCAGAAGGTCCGCAGGGGCGTCGCCGACGTGGCGACCAGCCGCAAGCGCCTGGAGCTCCAGCTCAACCAGCTCCAGTCCCAGTCCTCGAAGCTGGAGGACCAGGGCCGCAAGGCGCTCGCGCTGGGCCGTGAGGACCTGGCCCGCGAGGCCCTGTCCCGCCGCGCCGCGCTCCAGCAGCAGGTGACCGACCTGGAGACGCAGCACGCCACGCTCCAGGGCGAGGAGGAGAAGCTGACGCTGGCCGCGCAGCGCCTCCAGGCCAAGGTGGACGCCTTCCGCACCAAGAAGGAGACCATCAAGGCCACCTACACCGCCGCCCAGGCGCAGACCCGGATCGGCGAGGCCTTCTCCGGCATCTCCGAGGAGATGGGCGACGTCGGCCTGGCCATCCAGCGGGCCGAGGACAAGACCGCCCAGCTCCAGGCGCGGGCCGGCGCGATCGACGAGCTGCTCGCGTCCGGCGCCCTCGACGACCAGTCCGGCATGCACAAGGACGACATCCAGGCCGAGCTGGACCGCCTCTCCGGCGGCACGGACGTGGAGCTCGAACTGCAGCGGATGAAGGCCGAGCTGGCCGGGGGCTCCTCCGGCGACCGGCAGGCCATCGAGGGCGGCCAGGGCCAGGCGCAGCCGCAGGCCCAGCAGCAGCCGCAGGACACCCCGCGCTTCGACAAGCAGTAGCCCACGCCGAGGAGGGCGACATGATCGTACGGATCATGGGGGAGGGGCAGGTGCGGCTGGAGGAGAGCCGGCTGCCCGAGCTGGACAAGCTGGACGAGGAACTGCTCGCCGAGATGGAGAACGGCGACGGGCCCGCCTTCCGCACCACGCTCCAGGCACTGCTCGACAAGGTGCACGAGCTGGGCGAGCCGCTCCCGGACGACTCCCTGGAGCCGTCCGACCTCATCCTGCCGTCCCCCGACGCCACCCTCGAGGAGGTCCGCGGCCTCCTCACCGACGACGGCCTCATCCCGGGGACCTGAGACGTCCCCGGGCCCACCGGGGTCCGCCGCCGGAGACGAGGCAGTCCGCAGAGAGGGGGGAGCCGGGGCCATGCCGTACGGGCGTCCGCCCCGGTCACCGCAACCAGCCGTGAGCACCCTGACACGCGCCCGCTGCCGGGCGCGGGCCCACCCGGCCGCCGTGGACACGGTGCTGGCCGTCGGCGTCCTGCTGTGCATGGTCGCCGGGTCCTTCGTCGAACCGCACGACCCCGAGGGGGTCAGCTGGGGGCTGCGCACCCCCGACCCGCTCAGCCTCGTCCTGATGACGCTCGGCGCCGCCGCGCTCGTCTTCCGCCGCCGCGCCCCGCGCACGGTGCTCGGCGCCGCGGGCGGCCTCTCCGTCGTCGAGTCCGTCACGGGCGACCCGCGCGCCCCCGTCGCCATGTGCGCGGTGATCGCCCTCTACACCGTCGCCGCCTCCACGGACCGCCCCACCACCTGGCGGCTCGGCCTGCTCACCATGACCGTCCTCACCGGCGCCGCCATGGCCGCGGGGCCCCTGCCCTGGTACGCCCAGGAGAACCTGGCGATCCTCGCCTGGACCGGCATCGGCGCCACCGCCGGCGACGCCGTCCGCAGCCGCCGCGCCTTCGTCCAGGCCATCCGCGAGCGCGCCGAACGCGCAGAACGCACCCGGGAGGAGGAGGCCCGCCGCCGCGTCGCCGAGGAGCGGCTGCGCATCGCCCGCGACCTGCACGACGTGGTCGCCCACCACATCGCCCTGGTCAACGTGCAGGCCGGGGTCGCCGCCCACGTCATGGACAAGCGGCCCGACCAGGCCAAGGAGGCCCTCGCCCACGTCCGCGAGGCCAGCCGCCACGCGCTCGGCGAACTGCGCGCCACCGTCGGCCTGCTGCGCCAGTCCGGCGACCCCGAGGCGCCCACCGAGCCCGCACCGGGACTCGACCGCCTCGACGAACTCGCCGCCACCTTCCGCAACGCCGGGCTGCGGGTCGAGGTCGCCCGCGCCGACCAGGGCACCGAACTGCCCGCCGCCGTCGACCTGGCCGCGTACCGGATCGTCCAGGAGGCGCTGACCAACGTGCAGAAGCACGCCGGGACCGACGCGCGCGCCGAGGTCAGCGTCGTACGCGTCGGACCGCACATCGAGGTCACCGTGCTCGACGACGGAAACGACGACGGACACGGTCCCACGCCCGGCGGCGGGCACGGACTGCTCGGCATGCGCGAACGCGTCACCGCCCTGCGCGGCACCCTGACCACCGGCCCCCGCTACGGGGGCGGCTTCCGCGTGCATGCGATCCTTCCCGTCGAGCCCCGCACCTCCGCCGCCCCCGGCGGCCGCCCGTGACCGACGCCCCGCTGGAGCCCGCATGACGATCCGCGTGCTGCTCGCCGACGACCAGGCCCTGCTGCGCAGCGCCTTCCGCGTCCTCGTCGACTCCGAGCCGGACATGGAGGTCGTCGGCGAGGCGTCCGACGGCGCCGAGGCCGTCCGGCTGGCGCGGGAACACCGGCCCGACGTGGTCCTCATGGACATCCGCATGCCCGGCACCGACGGGCTCGCCGCCACCCGTGAGATCAGCTCCGACCCCGCGCTCGACGGGGTGCGGGTGGTCATACTGACGACGTTCGAGGTCGACGACTATGTGGTGCAGTCGCTGCGGGCCGGCGCCTCCGGCTTCCTCGGCAAGGGCTCCGAACCGGACGAGATGCTCAGCGCCGTCCGCATCGCCGCCGGGGGAGAGGCGCTGCTGTCCCCGCAGGCCACCAAGGGCCTCATCGCCCGCTTCCTCGCCCAGGACGGCCCGTCCGGCCCCGACAGCGACCCCGAGCGCGCCGAGCGGCTCGACTCGCTCACCGTGCGCGAACGGGAGGTGCTGGTCCAGGTCGCCGGCGGCCACACCAACGACGAGATCGCCGAGCGCCTCGAGGTCAGCCCGCTCACCGTGAAGACGCACGTCAACCGCGCCATGGCCAAACTGGGCGCCCGCGACCGGGCCCAGCTCGTGGTCATCGCCTACGAGTCCGGCCTGGTCCGTCCGAGGACGGACCAGGCGTAGCGGGGAGTACTGCGGTGGGAGTAGGCGCCGTGTGAAGAATCGGACCTCGGGACCACGGATCGGTCCCGGGCCATGGCCCAGGGTGTAGAGCGGGCCGCCCACTGTGCGCGCGCCCGTCTGCCGGACCTTCGCCGCTCGACGGAAAAGAGACCCTGACCCATGTCCTGGCTGTCCAGATTCAGCCTCGCGCAACGGGCGCTGATCGGACTGATGTCGATCATCGCGCTCGTCTTCGGGGCGATCGCGATACCCCAGCTCAAGCAGCAGCTCCTGCCCACCATCGAACTGCCCATGGTCTCCGTGATCGCCCCCTACCAGGGCGCCTCGCCGGACGTGGTGGAGAAGCAGGTCGTCGAACCCATCGAGGACAGCCTGGAGGCCGTCGACGGCATCTCCGGCGTCACCTCGAAGGCGAGCGAGGGCAACGCCGTGATCATGGCGTCCTTCGACTACGGCAACAACACCCAGCAGCTCGTCGCCGACGTGCAGCAGGCCGTCAACCGGGCCGGCGCCCGCCTGCCGTCCGGGGTGGACCCGCAGGTCGTCGCGGGATCCACGGACGACCTCCCGGCCGTGGTCCTCGCCGTCACCTCCGACAAGGACCAGCAGGCGCTCGCCGACCAGCTGGACCGCACGGTGGTGCCCGCGCTGAAGGGCATCGAGGGCGTCGGCCAGGTCCTGGTGGACGGCGTGCGCGACGTCCAGGTCACCGTCGTCCCCGACGAGGCGAAGCTCGCCAAGGCCGGCCTGACCGGCGCGTCCCTCGCCCAGGCCCTGCAGGCCGGCGGCGCGACCGTCCCGGCCGGCTCCTTCGACGAGAACGGCGCCAACCGCACCGTCCAGGTCGGCGGCGGTTTCACCTCCGTGCGCCAGATCCAGGACCTGATGGTCACGGCGGGCCCCGGCCAGGGCAGGCCGGTCCGCCTGGGCGACGTCGCCACCGTCCGGCAGGAGGAGGCGGCCTCCGACTCCCTCACCCGGACCAACGGCGAGCCCAGCCTCGCCGTCATGGCCACCATGGACCATGACGGCAGCGCGGTCGCCATCTCCGAGGCCGTCGAGAAGAAGCTGCCCGGACTGCGCGAGGACCTCGGCAAGGGCGCCACCCTCACCGTCGTCGCCGACCAGGGCCCCGCGGTCTCCAAGGCCATCGACGGCCTCACCACCGAGGGCGCGCTCGGCCTGCTCTTCGCCGTCCTGGTGATCCTGGTCTTCCTCGCGTCGGTCCGGTCCACCCTCGTCACCGCGGTGTCCATCCCGCTGTCGGTGGTGCTCGCGCTGATCGTGCTGTGGACCCGCGACCTGTCCCTCAACATGCTGACCCTGGGCGGCCTGACCATCGCCATCGGCCGGGTCGTCGACGACTCCATCGTCGTCCTGGAGAACATCAAGCGGCACCTCGGCTACGGCGAGGAACGCCAGGCCGCGATCATGAACGCGGTGCGCGAGGTGTCCGGCGCGGTCACCTCCGCCACGCTGACCACCGTCGCCGTGTTCCTGCCGATCGGGCTGGTCGGCGGCATGGTGGGCGAGCTGTTCGGCTCCTTCAGCCTCACCGTCACCGCGGCGCTGCTGGCGTCCCTGCTGGTGTCGCTGACGGTCGTCCCGGTGCTGTCGTACTGGTTCCTGCGACCGCCGAAGGGCACCCCGGAGGACGCCGAGGAGGCCCGCCGGCTGGCGGAGGAGAAGGAGGCCAGGAGCCGCCTGCAACGCACGTACGTGCCGGTGCTGCGGTTCGCCACCCGGCGCCGGCTGGCCAGCGTCGCCATCGCCGTCGTCGTGCTGCTCGCCACCTTCGCCATGGCCCCGCTGCTGAAGACCAACTTCTTCGACGCGGGCGAGCAGCAGGTCCTCTCGGTCCAGCAGAAGCTGAAGCCGGGCACCAGCCTGGCCGCCACCGACACCCAGGTGAAGAAGGTCGAGAAGCTGCTCGCCGGCACCGAGGGCGTCGAGGACTACCAGGTGACCATCGGCTCGTCCGGCTTCATGGCGGCCTTCGGCGGCGGCACCGACACCAACCAGGCGAGCTACCAGATCATGCTGGAGGACTCCGCGTCCTCCGACGACGTGCGGGACGGCATCGAGAAGGGCCTCGCGGAGCTCGACGGCATCGGCACCACCACGGTGGCGTCCGGTGACGGCTTCGGCAGCCAGGACCTCAGCGTGACCGTCAAGGCGGCCGACGCGCAGGTGCTGCGCAAGGCCACCGAGCAGGTCCGCGACGCGGTGGCCTCGCTGGACGACGTCACCGACGCCACCAGCGACCTGGCGCAGAGCGTGCCCCGCATCTCGGTCACGCCGAACGACAAGGCGGCGGCCGCCGGTTTCGACGCCCAGACCCTCGGGATGGCCGTCGCCCAGTCGGTGAAGGGCACCCCGGCCGCCAAGGCGGTCCTCGACGACACCGAGCGGGACATCGTGATCCGCTCGGCGCGGCCCGCCACCACCGTGGAGCAGCTGCGCACCCTGCCCCTCGGCCCGGTGAAGCTGGGTGACGTCGCCACCGTCCGGCAGGTCGACGGCCCGGTCTCCATGACCCGGATCGACGGCCAACGCGCGGCCACCGTCACCGCCCGCCCGCTCGACGAGAACACGGGCGCCGTGGGCACGGCCCTGCAGAAGAAGCTCGACGAGCTGACGCTGCCCGCGGGGGCCACGGCCGAGATCGGCGGCGTGACCGCGGACCAGGACGAGGCCTTCGTCAACCTGGGCCTGGCCATGCTGGCCGCCATCGCCATCGTGTTCATGCTGCTGGTCGGCACCTTCCGGTCGCTGGCCCAGCCGCTGATCCTGCTGGTGTCCGTGCCGTTCGCGGCGACCGGCGCGCTCGGCCTGCTGCTGATCACCGGCACCCCGATGGGCGTCCCGGCGATGATCGGCATGCTGATGCTGATCGGCATCGTGGTCACCAATGCGATCGTGCTGATCGACCTCATCAACCAGTACCGCGCGCAGGGGCACGGCATCATCGAGGCCGTGATCGAGGGCGGCCGGCACCGTCTGCGGCCCATCCTCATGACGGCCCTGGCGACGATCTTCGCCCTGCTCCCGATGGCGCTCGGCGTCACCGGCGAGGGCGGCTTCATCGCCCAGCCGCTCGCGGTCGTGGTGATCGGCGGCCTGATCACGTCGACCCTGCTCACCCTGCTCCTGGTCCCGACGCTCTACGCGATGCTGGAACTCCGCAAGGAGCGCCGGGCGAAGAAGCGGGCGGCGAAGCGGGCCGGGAAGGCGGGCCTGCCCGAACAGCCGGCGCCGGACGCCTCCTCCGACGAGACGCGGCCCGCGTCCGTCTGACCGCGTGACGCGTGACGGCCGGTTCCCGAACCGGAACAACCGGTTCGGGAACCGGCCGTCGCTTTCCCCGTTTCATGTGCTGTACATCCACTGAGGTCTACACGGTGCCGCACCACCTCAGGGCCGCCACAGCGGATGCCGCACAGAGGTCACGCGCCGACAGGCCGGGTGTCGTACCTGTGAGGACGGCTGATCCGCAATGTCAGCAGCGGGTGTCCGTGTGGCCGGTAAGGGTCTGGGAAGCGAAACGGAGCTGACCCAGAGCCTGCGTGCACACGCTCAGCGTGTGGGTTCCGTCCGACCAGACTTCAATTCCCGGTCCGCTCCTCCACCCCTCGGACGACGCTCCTGCTTGGATCCAGGCGGATATGGACCAAGAGCGATGGCTGTCCCGGAAACTCTTCCAGACGTAGGCATATGCCCAGTTCTTCCCGCAGCCCTTGAACTGCTTAACGGAGACGACAGGTTCGCCGTTCGACTTGATGTAGCCCGTGCTCCCGATCTGAGTGACCGAAGGGCAGCCCGGGGCCTCTTCAGCCGCAGCCGCAGGGCTTGACGTGTTGATGACGAGGCCGACAGCAAGTGCCGTCGTGGCGACAGTTGTTGAGAGCAATCGCTTCATGATCCCCCCGTATGAAGGTTCGTATTTACGACGGAGATCATCTCACTGCACATCAGTTCCAGCCTGCAACTGCAGAATGAACGCGCACAGTTGCTGCGAGACGGACCGCGCCCCCACCCCGACCGGAAGCCCGTGCCGGGGTGAGGGCGGGGCGGCCGGCTACGGCAGGGCCAGCATGCGCTCCAGGGCCAGCTTCGCGAAGGCCTCGGTCTCCTTGTCGACCTCGATGCGGTTGACCAGGGTGCCCTCGGCGAGGGACTCCAGGGCCCAGACGAGGTGGGGCAGGTCGATGCGGTTCATCGTCGAGCAGAAGCAGACCGTCTTGTCGAGGAAGACGATCTCCTTGCCCTCGGGCGCGAAACGGTTCGCCAGGCGGCGGACCAGGTTCAGCTCCGTGCCGATGGCCCACTTGGAGCCGGCCGGGGCGGCCTCCAGGGCCTTGATGATGTACTCGGTCGACCCGACGTAGTCCGCCGCGGCCACGACCTCGTGCTTGCACTCGGGGTGGACCAGGACGTTGACGCCAGGGATGCGCTCGCGCACGTCGTTGACGGAGTCCAGGCTGAAGCGGCCGTGCACCGAGCAGTGGCCGCGCCACAGGATCATCTTCGCGGCGCGCAGCTCCTCGGCGGTCAGGCCGCCGTTCGGCCGGTGCGGGTTGTAGACGACGCAGTCCTCCAGGGACATCCCCATGTCCCGCACCGCCGTGTTGCGGCCCAGGTGCTGGTCGGGGAGGAACAGGACCTTCTCGCCCTGCTCGAACGCCCAGTCCAGGGCGCGCTTCGCGTTCGACGAGGTGCAGATCGTGCCGCCGTGCTTGCCGGTGAAGGCCTTGATGTCGGCGGAGGAGTTCATGTACGAGACGGGGACGACCTGCTCGGCGATCCCGGCCTCGGTCAGCACGTCCCAGCACTCGGCGACCTGCTCGGCGGTGGCCATGTCCGCCATGGAGCAGCCGGCCGCGAGGTCGGGGAGGACCACCTTCTGGTCGTCGCCGGTGAGGATGTCGGCGGACTCGGCCATGAAGTGCACACCGCAGAACACGATGTACTCGGCCTGGGGGCGCGCGGCCGCGTCCCGCGCCAGCTTGAAGGAGTCGCCCGTGACGTCGGCGAACTGGATGACCTCGTCACGCTGGTAGTGGTGGCCGAGGACGAAGACCTTGTCCCCGAGCTTCTCCTTGGCCGCGCGGGCGCGCTCCACCAGGTCCGGGTCGGACGGGGAGGGGAGGTCGCCGGGGCATTCCACACCGCGCTCGCTCCTGGGGTCGGCCTCCCGGCCGAGGAGCAGCAGGGCGAGGGGCGTCGGCTGGACGTCGAGCTCCGGGGTCTGGGCGGTGGTCACGACACGCACCCTTTCTGTTCTGGCGACTTCTCGTCGATTTGACGCTATCTATCATAACCGGTTCACGTCACTTTGACGATGGCCATAGCGTCCATGTGACGTGAATCCCGGCGGCCGCCCGTTCATTCCCCTAGGGCCCCCGCGAGCGACGGTTTCCGCTCCGCACGGCGTGTGCGAGCATGAAGAGCGAGGCGAGGAAAGCACGCGCCCGGCCCGGAATGAATCCGCGGTCCCGCCGGTTGCAACCGTCGGCAAGCAGTCTCCGTACAACCCGGGAGAGATGTAGATGTCCGTATCGGACGAGACCACCACCGTCACCGACGGCATCGTCCTGACCGACGCCGCCGCGTCCAAGGTCAAGGCCCTGCTCGACCAGGAAGGCCGTGACGACCTCGCCCTGCGCGTCGCCGTCCAGCCCGGCGGCTGCTCCGGCCTGCGCTACCAGCTCTTCTTCGACGAGCGCTCGCTCGACGGCGACGTGGTGAAGGACTTCGGCGGTGTGAAGGTCGTGACCGACCGCATGAGCGCCCCGTACCTGGGCGGCGCCACCATCGACTTCGTCGACACCATCGAGAAGCAGGGCTTCACGATCGACAACCCGAACGCCACGGGCTCCTGCGCCTGCGGCGACTCCTTCAGCTGAGCACCGCCGGTCCGTCCGGCGGACCGCAGGACGAAGGCGGCGGCCCCGTGACCACGGGACCGCCGCCTTCGTCGTGCGTGGGTGCGCCGCTCAGCGGGCGCTGGGCGGTGCGGGCAGGCGGGCGCCGCCCTTGTGCAGCGGCACCGGCTCGCCGTCCGCCGTCACCACCTGGCGGTCGCCGAGCGGAGCGTCCAGCCGCAGCGTCTGCTCGTACTGCTTGGCGATCAGGATGCACACCTTGTCCGGCCAGGGCGTCTCGGTCACCCGCACGGTGACCTTTCCGCCGCTCTCGCTCGCCGTCGCCTCGTAGTCGGCGCAGACACCGCCCGTGAACGTCACGGTCAGCTCGTCTCCCTGGGCCGTGTAGCCCTCCACCTCGACGTCACGCGTGGCCGGCGCGGACGTCGGCTCGTCACCGGGACCCGACGGCTCCTCGCCCGGTCGCTCCCCGGGCCCCGTCGGCGCGGCGAGGAACTGCGGCTCCACCGCCGGATGCGTCACCGTGAACGGGTTGTCGGACCCCGCCGGGCGCACCTCGAACAGCCAGGACGGCACCAGCGCGGGACGCCCGTCCACCGAGTGCGCGGCCAGCCCGAACACCGCCTCGTCCACCGCGACGGTGTCACCCGCCGGCTTCGCCGGGGCGCAGGGCTCCTCCTGCTGCCCCTCGTCCAGCGGCACGGGGGTGGCGCAGCCGCCGATCTCCACGCGGTCGCCGGCGCCGGGCGCACCGTTCATCGCGTCCAGCGCCTCGCGGGCGCTCACCACGGGGTACTCGTCGCCCTTCACCGGCTCCGCGAGCCGCCCGCTGCCGCCGACGACCTCGCCGCTCGCGCCGACGACCACCCCGGTCGTCCAGCCGTACGTCGGCAGCCCGCCGACCTCCGGGTCGGCGTTCACCACGCGGCTGCCGTCCAGCACCTGGCTCGCGTCCAGCTTGGCGTCGTCCTGGCCCACCGCCTTCAGCACCGGCGCGGCGGCCTTCTTCGCGGCTTCCTCGCTCACGGCGGCCGTCTTGGCGCCGGTCGGGGCCTTGCAGGTGGCGCCCTTGCAGTTGTCGCTGCGGGTGATGTTCCGGCTGAACGTCCAGGTACCGGGGGCCTGAGTGTCGACGCGCAGGGTCGGACCCGAGCCGTCCTGGCCGCCGATGCGCCAGGAGCCGCCCTCGGCGAACGGCCTGCCCTCGACCCCCAGCGCCTCCGCCAGCGCGACCACCTGGTCCTCGGTGATCTTGCCCCGCGCGTGGAACACGGGCGCCGTGTCGGGACCGTCGGGGAGGGCGCCCTCGGCGCGGTAGGTCGCGCCGTACGGGTTGGGCTCGCCCGGCGCGATGCCGTTCGGGCCGCTCTCGGAGTAGCCGTCCAGGGCGAGCGGCGGGGGAGTGGCGTCGCCGTTCGCCCCCGGCGCCGCGCCGCCCCCGGAGTCCCCGGCCCCGGCCGCGAGATACGCCCCGCCTCCGCCGACCAGCAGTACGGCGGCGGCGACGGAGGCGACCAACGCGGGCGTGCGGCGACGGGCCTGCCCCTCGGACCCACGGCCCGCGTCCCGGCTCCCGCCGACCACGGGCTCGGGCCCGGCGTAGGCGTGCTCGTCGCCGGCCGGCGGGGTACGGGGTGCGGTGGGCGTGCCGCCTGCCGGGCCGGATGCCTCAGCCGCGGAGGCTCCGCTGCTTTCGCCACCGTCTGCTCCGGCCGAGGGGGCGTCGGCCCCGGCGGGCCGGTCCTCGCCGGAGGCTCCGGTGTCGGTGGACGCATCGGCCGGTGCGGACCCGTTCCCCTCGGTGCGGGACTCGTCGCTCGCGGCCTCCGGGCCGGCGGCTCCAGGCGTGGAGGCCGGCGCGTCGGCGGACGCCTGCGCCGAGGTCGCGGACGCGTGGGCGGGTGCGGGCTCGTCGCCTGCGGCGGCGGCCTGCGAGGGCCCGGTCTCTCCGGTCCGGGGCGCGTCGCCGTCAGCCGGGCCGGTGGCTCCCGGCTTGGTCAGCCGTGAAGGCGCCGGCGCGTCGGCGCCCGCCGCCTTCGGTTCGGGCCCCTCGGCCCCGGCCGCGCCGGTGCGGTGCACACCGGCGGCGGGCCGCACCTCGCCCCTTCCGTCCGCCCCGGCCCCGGAGGGGCCACCCTCCGGCCTCGTCTCCTCCGGCCGATCGGCGGTGCCGGCCTCACCCGTCCGCGTGAGACCCCCGGCGTCCTCAGCCGAGCCACGCACCCCGGACGCTCCGGCGTCCCCGGCCGGGGCGGACGTCCCGGAGTCCTCCGCGGCCGCCGCGTCACGCGTCTCCACGGCGTCGGTGTCGGAGGCCGGCGCCTCCGAGGAGGAGGTGGTGCGCGGCCGTGCGCCCTCCGTGTCGGGCGCGTCGCCCGAGACGGGGCGCGGCTCGTCGTCGTGGTCGGGTCGCTCGGTGTTCACCGCATCGCTCCTTCGCCTGCACAGCTGTCCCATGCGGACCCTGCCCGGTCGTACCGGGGCTGCCGAGGGTTCGTATCCCGCATCCCCTCTACGGGGGACAGCGATGGGACGCAGTGGGGGAGCGCGCGGTTCCCCGCGTTCGCTCAGTCGCCGTAGTCGGACATGGCGTCGAGCAACCGGGCCGAGGCGGGCGGCACGTCCACCCCGTGGATCAGGGAGGGCGACACCGGCCGGGCCGCCGCCCGCTCGGGCGCCGCCCAGTGCGGCACCATCCGGGCGCAGTCGCCGCGCAGGGAGGTCAGGTCGCCCTCGAGGTCGACCGGAGCGGGGGCGTGGACCTTGATGTTCGTCATGTTCGCACCGTATGCACGCCGACAGCCGCGAAGAAAGAGCTACTATCGGGTAGTTTCGGCTGCTTCTACGGGCCGTTCCCACCCGGTAGCGTGAAGTGTCAAACCCCCTCCCTCAGGAGAATCCACGCCGTGCGCATCGCAGTCACCGGCTCCATCGCCACCGACCACCTCATGACCTTCCCCGGCCGGTTCGCCGACCAGCTCGTCGCGGACCAGCTGCACACGGTCTCGCTGTCCTTCCTGGTCGACAACCTCGACGTGCGTCGCGGCGGGGTGGCCGCGAACATCGCCTTCGGCATGGGGCAGCTCGGCACCCGCCCGATCCTGGTCGGCGCGGCCGGCTTCGACTTCGACGAGTACCGCGCCTGGCTGGAGCGGCACGGCGTCGACACCGACTCCGTCCGTATCTCGGACACGCTGCACACCGCCCGCTTCGTGTGCACCACGGACTCCGACCACAACCAGATCGGTTCCTTCTACACGGGCGCGATGAGCGAGGCCCGCCTGATCGAGCTGAAGACCGTCGCCGACCGCGTGGGCGGCCTCGACCTGGTGTCCATCGGCGCCGACGACCCGGAGGCGATGCTGCGGCACACCGAGGAGTGCCGCTCGCGGGGCATCCCGTTCGCCGCCGACTTCTCCCAGCAGATCGCCCGCATGGACGGCGAGGAGATCCGGATACTGCTGGAGGGGGCCACGTACCTCTTCTCCAACGAGTACGAGAAGGGCCTCATCGAGACCAAGACCGGCTGGACCGACGAGGAGATCCTCGCCAAGGTCGGCCACCGCGTCACCACCCTCGGCGCCCGCGGCGTCCGCATCGAGCGGGCCGGCGAGGAGACCATCGAGGTCGCCTGCCCCGACGAGGAGCGCAAGGCCGACCCGACCGGCGTCGGCGACGCCTTCCGCGCCGGCTTCCTGTCCGGCCTGGCGTGGGGCGTCCCTCTGGAGCGCGCCGCGCAGGTCGGCTGCATGCTGGCGACCCTCGTCATCGAGACCGTCGGCACCCAGGAGTACCAGCTGCGCCGCGGTCACTTCATGGAGCGCTTCACCAAGGCCTACGGCGACGACGCCGCCACCGAGGTGCGCGCGCACCTGAGCTGACCCCGCTCACGACAGCCGGCGGACCACATAGGCCGCGCCCCGGTCCGCCGGCTGCTCGCCGACGTACTCCTGGCCGCGCATCTCGCACCACGCGGGGATGTCGAGCCGGGCCGCCTCGTCGTCGGCGAGGACCCGCACCAGGCCGCCCACCGGCACGTCGCCGATCACCTTGGCCAGCTCGATCACCGGGATCGGGCAGCGCCGCCCCAGCGCGTCCACCACCAGCGCCTCGTCCCGCTCCCCGGTGACGCTCGCCGTCCGGGACACCGGCGCGCCCAGCTTCTCCCGCACCCCGGCGACCACCCCCGGCAGCACGTCGAGGAAGCGCTCCACGTCCCGCTCCTCCGTGCCCGGCGGCAGCGAGACCCGGACGTTGCCCTCGCTGAGCACCCCCATCGCCCTCAGCACATGGCTGGGCGTCAGCGTGGAGCTGGTGCAGGACGAGCCGGACGACACGGAGAAGCCGGCCCGGTCCAGCTCGTGCAGCACGGTCTCCCCGTCGACATAGAGACACGAGAAGGTGACCACGCCCGGCAGCCGCCGCTCCGGGTCCCCGACCACCTCCACGTCCGGCACCAGCTCCGGCACCCGCGCCCGGATCCGGTCCGTCAGTTCCCGCAGCCTGGCGGCCTCCTGGGCGGCCTCCGCGCGCACCGCCCGCAGTGACGCCGCCGCGGCCACGATCGCCGGGAGGTTCTCGAACCCGGGCACCCGCCCCGACTCCCGCTCGTCCCGCGGACCCTGGGGCGCGAACCGCACCCCCTTGCGCACGGCCAGCAGACCCACCCCCGACGGCCCGCCCCACTTGTGGGCGCTCGCCGCGAGCAGCGACCAGCCGCCCTCCACCGGACCCCAGCCCAGCGACTGCGCCGCGTCCACCAGCAGCGGCACCCCGGCGGCCCGGCACGCCTCGGCCGCCTCGGCCACCGGCTGGAGGGTGCCCACCTCGTGGTTGGCGGACTGCAGACAGGCCAGCGCGGTGTCCGGCCGCAGCGCCCCGGCGAACTCGGACAGGCGTACGGCACCCGAGCGGTCCACCGCCACCTCGGTGACCGTGCCGCCGCCGTCCCGGTGAACTTCCGCCGCATGCAACACAGAAGAGTGTTCGACCGCTGACACGATCAGGTGATGCCCGGTACGCCGTCTGCCTGCCAGCGCCCCCGCGATCCCGGTGTGCACCGCGGCGGTCCCGGACGGGGTGAACACGAGCTCGTCGGGCCGACAGCCCACGGCCTCCGCGGCCGCCTCCCGGGCGGCGTCGAGCAACAGCCGCGCCCGCCGCCCCTCCTTGTACAACCGCGCCGGATCCGCCCACCCTTCGTCCAGCGACGCCAGCAGAGCCTGACGGGCAACAGGGTGGAGGGGAGCCGCGGAGGCGGCATCGAAGTAGGACATACGCCAACGTTAGAACCCGGGCAACCGCACCATCCCCAGGGGCGCGGGGAACTGCGCGACCGGCCCCGACGCACCCGCAGCCGCCAAACCGGCGAACGCCCCGACCCACTAGGCACCCCTCCCCGCGACCCCTCGAAGAGCGTCGGCTAGGGTTTGGTCCGCATAAACATCCAAACCCCTGCCCGACGCAGGGCGGCGACCGACCAGCGAGAAGGCCAGGCCGCAGCCGAACAGCGCGGGCGAGACTCTCGGGAAGGCGCTACGTGAGTCCCAACGGCTCCGACCTCCCCCACGGCCTGGAAGGCGTGGGCGGTACCCCCAAGCCGCGGCGCCCGATGCGGCGGAAGCTGCTGCAGGCACTGACCGCGGGCCTGGTCCTGGCGACCGCCACCGGTTGCACATGGGAGGACTTCCCCCGCCTTGGCATGCCCACCCCCACGACGGAAGAGGCTCCGCGGATCCTCTCCCTGTGGCAGGGGTCCTGGGCGGCCGCGCTCGCCGTCGGCGTGCTGGTGTGGGGCCTGATCCTGTGGAGTGCTTTCTTCCACCGGCGCAGCCGCACCAAGGTCGAGGTACCTCCGCAGACCCGGTACAACATGCCCATCGAGGCGTTGTACACGGTGGTCCCCCTCATCATCGTCTCGGTGTTCTTCTACTTCACCGCGCGCGACGAATCCGAGGTGCTGAAGCTCGAGAAGAAGCCCGACGTCACGGTCAACGTGGTCGGCTTCCAGTGGAGCTGGTGCTTCAACTACGTCGAGAACGTCGAGGGTTCCACGGGCGACGCCAAGACGTCCAAGGAACTCGACGCGATTCCGGACCGCTACAAGGAGGCCTTCCCGGCCGACGCCGGCGGTGTCCACGACTGCGGCATCCCCGGAACCCGGAACCCGCAGACCAACAACCCGGGCCCCACCCTGTGGCTGCCCGAGGGCAAGCGGGTCCGCTTCGTGCTGACCTCGCGTGATGTCATCCACTCCTTCTGGGTGGTGCCGTTCCTGATGAAGCAGGACGTCATCCCGGGCCACACCAACGCCTTCGAGGTGACCCCCAACCGTGAGGGCACCTTCCTCGGCAAGTGCGCCGAGCTCTGCGGCGTCGACCACTCCCGGATGCTGTTCAACGTGAAGGTCGTCTCCCCCGAGCGGTACGAGCAGCACCTGAAGGACCTCGCGAAGAAGGGGCAGCAGGGCTACGTGCCCGCGGGCATCGAGCAGTCCGGCCCCGAGAAGAACCGGGAGTCGAACATCCTGTGAGCATCCTCAACGAACCCAAGGGTGCCGCGGCAGCTGGGTCCCACTACGAGGACGAACTGCCGGTCAGGCGCCAGAACCGTGGCAGTGTCGTGGTCAAGTGGCTGACGACCACGGACCACAAGACGATCGGCACGATGTACCTCGTGACGTCGTTCGTCTTCTTCGTCATCGGCGGCGTGATGGCCCTGGTGATGCGCGCCGAGCTGGCCCGCCCGGGCCTGCAGATCGTGTCGAACGAGCAGTTCAACCAGGCGTTCACGATGCACGGCACGATCATGCTGCTGATGTTCGCGACGCCGCTGTTCGCCGGCTTCGCGAACTGGATCATGCCGCTGCAGATCGGCGCGCCCGACGTGGCGTTCCCGCGGCTGAACATGTTCGCCTACTGGCTCTACTCGTTCGGCTCGCTCATCGCGGTCGGCGGCTTCCTGACGCCGGACGGCGCCGCCAGCTTCGGCTGGTTCGCCTACTCGCCGCTGTCGGACGCGGTCCGCTCGCCGGGCATCGGCTCCGACATGTGGATCATGGGCCTCGCCCTCTCCGGGTTCGGCACCATCCTCGGCGCGGTCAACTTCATCACCACCATCATCTGCATGCGCGCCCCCGGCATGACGATGTTCCGCATGCCGATCTTCACCTGGAACGTGCTGCTCACCGGTGTGCTGGTGCTGCTCGCCTTCCCGGTGCTGGCCGCCGCGCTGTTCGCCCTGGAGGCGGACCGCAAGTTCGGGGCGCACATCTTCGACTCGACGAACGGCGGAGCGCTGCTCTGGCAGCACCTCTTCTGGTTCTTCGGTCACCCCGAGGTGTACATCATCGCGCTGCCGTTCTTCGGCATCGTCTCCGAGATCATCCCGGTGTTCTCCCGCAAGCCGATGTTCGGCTACATGGGTCTCATCGGCGCGACCATCGCGATCGCGGGTCTGTCGGTGACGGTGTGGGCGCACCACATGTACGTCACGGGCGGTGTGCTGCTGCCGTTCTTCTCCTTCATGACCTTCCTGATCGCGGTCCCGACCGGTGTGAAGTTCTTCAACTGGATCGGCACCATGTGGAAGGGCAGCCTGTCCTTCGAGACACCGATGCTGTGGACGCTGGGCTTCCTCATCACGTTCACCTTCGGCGGTCTGACCGGCGTCATCCTGGCGTCGCCGCCGCTGGACTTCCACGTCTCCGACTCCTACTTCGTGGTGGCGCACTTCCACTACGTGGTCTTCGGCACCGTGGTGTTCGCGATGTTCGCCGGCTTCCACTTCTGGTGGCCGAAGTTCACCGGCAAGATGCTCGACGAGCGGCTCGGCAAGATCACCTTCTGGACGCTGTTCATCGGCTTCCACGGCACCTTCCTGGTCCAGCACTGGCTGGGCGTCGAGGGCATGCCGCGCCGGTACGCGGACTACCTGGCCGCGGACGGCTTCACCGCCCTGAACACGGTCTCGACGATCGCGTCGTTCCTCCTCGGCATGTCGCTGCTGCCGTTCTTCTACAACGTGTGGAAGACCGCCAAGTACGGCAAGCCGGTCGAGGTCGACGACCCGTGGGGCTACGGCCGCTCCCTCGAGTGGGCGACCTCCTGCCCGCCGCCCCGGCACAACTTCCTCACCCTGCCGCGGATCCGCAGTGAATCCCCGGCGTTCGACCTGCACCACCCGGAGATCGCCGCGCTCGACGAGCTCGAGAACGCCGGTCACGGCGAGAAGGCCCTCTCCGGCGGCAAGGAGGCCGGCAAGTGAAGATCCAGGGCAAGATGTTCATGTGGCTGAGCCTCTTCTTCCTGGCCATGGCCGTGGTCTACGGCCTGTGGTCGAAGGAGCCGGTCGGCACCACTGCCCTCGTCCTGTCCTTCGGCCTGAGCATCATGATCGGCTTCTACCTGGGCTTCACCGCCCGGCGGGTCGACGTGGGCGCCCAGGACAACAAGGAGGCGGACGTCGCCGACGACGCCGGCGAGGTCGGGTTCTTCAGCCCGCACAGCTGGCAGCCCCTGGTCCTGGCCGCGGGCGGCGCCTTCGCCTTCGCGGGCGTGGCGATCGGCTGGTGGCTGATGTACTTCTCCGCGCCGCTGCTGCTCTTCGGTCTGTGGGGCTGGGTCTTCGAGTACTACCGCGGTGAGAACCGCACCCAGTAACACGCCGCACGGCACCCGGGAGCCCGGACACTCCGTCAGGAGGGTCCGGGCTCCCGCTGTTGCCGCATCCGCCTCACCCGTTCGGGCCGCCCGGTGAGCCGGGACGCGCCCGGCTCCCTAGCGTGAGGCCATGAGAGACACAGAGTCCCCCCGCACCGGCCTCCGCGGCACGCGGGCCCGCCTCGCCGGCTGCGCGCTGCTGGTGGCGGCCCTCGGCGCGGGCGTCACCGGCTGCTCCTCAGACGGCAGCCCGCTGTCCGCCGAGCCGTACGACGCGGCGGACCAGATCTCCTTCGGCGGCTCCCTCGACGAGGGGAAGTCCGCCGACCCCGACAAGCCCCTCGAGATCACCGCCGAGGACTCCGACGGGCGCATCACCGACGTCGTCGCCGTGGACGCCTCCGGACGGCACCTGGCGGGCGAACTGGCCGCCGACGGCAGCCGCTGGCACAGCACCACCCCGCTGGCCGCCTCCGCGCAGTACACGGTCCGCGTGAGCACCGAGGACGAGGACGGCAGGCCCGGCCGCAAGGTCCTCACCTTCACCACCGGCAAGCCCGGCGCCGCCAAACGCCTGGGCATCACCTTCGGCCCCGAGGCGGGCACCTACGGCGTCGGACAGCCGCTCGTCGCGGAGCTGAGCGAGCCCGTGCAGGACCCGGCGCAGCGGGCGGTGGTGGAACGCGGTCTGAAGGTCGACTCCACCCCCTCCGTCACCGGTGCCTGGTACTGGGTCGACGACAAGAAGCTGCACTTCCGGCCCAAGGACTACTGGCCGGCCGACGCCACCGTCCGGGTGCGCAGCAACCTGGAGGGCATCAAGGTCGGCGACCGGCTGCGCGGCGACGCGGCCAAGCCGCTCACCATCCGTACCGGTGACCGGGTGATAGCTGTCACGGACGCGGCCGCGCACCTGCTGACGGTCCACAAGAACGGCGAGGAGATCAAGCAGATCCCCGTCACCACCGGCAAGCCCGGCTTCGAGACCCGCAACGGCGTCAAGGTGGTGCTCGCCAAGGAACGCTTCGTACGCATGCGCAGCACCACCGTCGGCATCGCCGAGGGCTCCGCCGAGTCGTACGACCTGGACGTGCACTTCGCGACGCGGGTCACCTGGAGCGGCGAGTACGTGCACGCCGCCCCCTGGTCGGTCGGCTCGCAGGGCTACGCCAACGTCAGCCACGGCTGCGTCGGGATGAGCACGGCCGACGCCGAGTGGTTCTTCGACACCTTCCGCCAGGGCGACCTCGTGGAGGTCGTGAACTCGGAGGGCGACGTCATGGAGCCGTTCGGCAACGGCTTCGGCGACTGGAACCTGAACTGGGACAAGTGGCGTGAGGGCAGCGCCCTCACGGGCAGCGGGAAGACCCTCGAGACCGCCCAGCAGGTGGCGCGGCTGCGGCCCGCGGCCGCGTGAGCACCACAGGGCCGCCGCGCACGCCCACGGGCGGGCCGGCGGCCCCGTCGGCCGTCAGGGCAGGCGCGGAGGCCTCAGGCGCCCGCCAGCGCCTTCCGGCGCAGCAGCGAGGCCAGGGCGTCCGCGAACTCCACCGGCTCCACCGGAAGCGTCACCGCCGCCTCCGCGCGGCTCCAGGTCGCCAGCCAGGCGTCCTGCGGGCGGCCCATCAGCAGCAGCACCGGCGGGCAGTTGAAGATCTCGTCCTTGATCTGCCGGCACAGCCCCATGCCGCCCATCGGCACGGCCTCGCCGTCCAGGACGCACACGTCGATGCCGCCCCGGTCCAGCTCCGTGAGCACGGCCGCCGGCGTCGCGCACTCCACGAACTCCACGACGGGCACGTCCGGTGCCGGCCGCCGCCCCGTGGCGAGCCGCACCTGCTCCCGGGTGTTGGCGTCGTCGCTGTAGACCAGCACCGTGGCGGTCGCCTGCATTGTTCCTCCACGCGTAAGAGAGAGGGCACGGCTCTGTCGGGAACTTCGGGTACCGATGGCGCGGATGCTACCCCCTCGGACCGCCCGTCAACACCGGTTCGGACACGGCTTCGAAAGGGGCTCCCATGGGCCATACGGGCAGTCCAGGAGGGGCGAACACACCGAACGGCACCCCCGGGAGTGAGGGCGGGATAAGCGACCGACATAATGTCGGCGTGGCGACAGCAACGACAGTAGACACCGGGCACGCGCACCCGTCGGTCAACCGACCGAACCTCACCAGCGTCGGAACCATCATCTGGCTGAGTTCCGAGCTGATGTTCTTCGCGGCCCTCTTCGCGATGTACTTCACCCTGCGATCGGTGACCGGACCCGACTTCTGGTCGGAGAAGGCCGACCTGCTGAACTTCCCGTTCTCGGCGACGAACACCACGATCCTGGTGCTCTCCTCGCTCACCTGCCAGCTCGGCGTCTTCGCCGCCGAGCGCGGTGACGTGAAGAAGCTCCGGATGTGGTTCATCGTCACCTTCATCATGGGCGCGGTGTTCATCGGCGGCCAGGTCTTCGAGTACACCGAGCTGGTCAAGCACGAGGGCCTGTCCCTCTCCTCCGACCCGTACGGCTCGGCCTTCTACCTGACCACCGGCTTCCACGGCCTGCACGTGACGGGCGGCCTGATCGCCTTCCTGCTGGTCCTGGGCCGGACCTACGCGGCCCGGAGGTTCACACACGAGCAGGCGACCGCGGCCATCGTCGTGTCCTACTACTGGCACTTCGTCGATGTCGTCTGGATCGGCCTCTTCGCCACGATCTACATGATCAAGTAGGCGGGCCCTCATCCGCGCGCGCTGACCACAGCGCACCCAACAGAAGCATCGACGCAGAAGATCCTGACACCGGGGTAATCCGTGAAAAAGCTCTCCGCACGACGACGCCATCCGCTGGCGGCGCTCGTCGTCCTACTCCTCGCGCTGGCATGCACCGGGGGGCTGTACGCCGTGTTCGCACCCGCGGACAAGGCGCAGGCCGACGAAACCGCCCAGTCCCTCACCATCGAGGAGGGCAAGAAGCTTTACACCGTCGGCTGCGCGAGCTGCCACGGCACCGGCGGTCAGGGCACGTCCGACGGCCCGAGCCTGGTGGGCGTGGGCGCCGCGGCGGTCGACTTCCAGGTGAGCACCGGCCGTATGCCGGCCGCCACCTCGCAGGGCGCGCAGATCCCGCGCAAGAAGAACATCTACTCCCAGGCCGAGATCGACCAGCTGGCGGCGTACATCGCCTCCCTGGGCGCCGGCCCGGCCGTCCCGACCGAGGAGCAGTACGGCCCCGAAGGCGCCGACGCGGCCAAGGGCGGCGAGCTGTTCCGCAACAACTGCGCGCAGTGCCACAACTTCACCGGCAAGGGCGGTGCGCTCACGCACGGCAAGTACGCCCCGAGCCTGGAGGGCGTCGCGCCCAAGCACATCTACGAGGCCATGCTCACCGGCCCGCAGAACATGCCCTCCTTCCCCGACACCACGCTGTCGGAGCAGAACAAGAAGGACGTCATCGCGTACCTGAACGCGGTCAACGGCGAGGAGACCGAGAGCCCCGGCGGCCTGTCGCTGGGCGGGCTCGGCCCCGTCTCCGAGGGTCTGTTCGCCTGGGTCTTCGGACTCGGTGCGCTGATCGCGGTCGCCGTCTGGGTCGCCGCTCGGACCGCAAAGGCCAAGAAGTCATGAGTAGCCAAGACATTCCCGAAGAGAACCTGCCCGCAGCGCAGGACACCAGCCACGGCGCGGTGAAGCTCGCGGACGAGCAGAACCCGTTCGCCGACCCGGGCCTCCCGCCCCACGAGCCGCGGGTGCAGGACATCGACGAGCGGGCCGCCAAGCGGTCCGAGCGTACGGTCGCCCTGCTGTTCACGGTGTCGATGCTGGCCACCGTCGGCTTCATCGCCTCGTACGTGACCATCCCGGTCGACAAGTCGGTCTTCATCTGGCCGATCGGTCACATCAGCGCGCTGAACTTCGCGCTGGGCATGACGCTCGGCCTCGCCCTGTTCTGCATCGGCGCCGGCGCGGTCCACTGGGCCCGCACGCTGATGTCGGACCACGAGCTGGCCGACGAGCGTCACCCGATCGAGGCCGCTCCCGACGTCCGCGCGAAGGTCATGGACGACTTCCGCCAGGGCGCCAAGGAGTCGGCGCTCGGCCGCCGGAAGCTGATCCGCAACACCATGTTCGGCGCGCTGGCCCTGTTCCCGCTCTCCGGCGTGGTCCTGCTGCGCGACCTCGGCCCGCTGCCCGGCACGAAGCTGCGCCACACCCTGTGGTCCAAGGGCAAGCTGCTCGTCAACATGAACACCAACGAGCCGCTGCGTCCGTCGGACCTGATCGTGGGCTCGCTGACCTTCGCCAAGCCCGAGGGCCTGGAGGAGCACGACCACGGTTTCCAGACCGAGATCGCCAAGGCCGCCCTGATGCTGGTCCGCATCCAGCCGGACGACATCAAGGACAAGCGCTCGCTGGAGTGGTCGCACGAGGGGATCCTCGCCTACTCGAAGATCTGCACCCACGTCGGTTGCCCGATCTCCCTGTACGAGCAGCAGACGCACCACGCGCTCTGCCCCTGCCACCAGTCCACCTTCGACCTCTCCGACGGCGCCAAGGTGATCTTCGGTCCCGCCGGTCACCCGCTGCCGCAGCTGCGCATCGGCGTGAACGACGAGGGTTACCTCGAAGCGCTCGGCGACTTCGACGAGCCCGTCGGCCCTGCCTTCTGGGAGCGCGGATGAGTACTACGACGACACCCGAGTCCCGCGCACGCGGGAAGGCACCGGCCGGCGAACGCGTCGCCGACTGGGCCGACGGCCGGCTGGGGATCTACTCCCTGGCCAAGGCCAACATGCGCAAGATCTTCCCCGACCACTGGTCGTTCATGCTGGGTGAGATCTGCCTGTACAGCTTCATCATCATCATCCTCACGGGTGTGTACCTGACCCTGTTCTTCCACCCGTCGATGAACGAGGTGGAGTACCACGGCAGCTACGTCCCGCTGCAGGGCCAGCTGATGAGTGAGGCGTACAAGTCGACGCTGGACATCAGCTTCGACGTCCGTGGCGGTCTGCTCATCCGGCAGATCCACCACTGGGCCGCGCTGATCTTCGTCGCCGGCATGTTCGTGCACATGATGCGCGTGTTCTTCACCGGCGCGTTCCGCAAGCCGCGTGAGATCAACTGGCTGTTCGGCTTCCTGCTGCTCGTCCTGGGCATGTTCACCGGTTTCACCGGCTACTCGCTCCCGGACGACCTGCTCTCCGGCACCGGTATCCGCTTCATGGAGGGTGCGATCCTGTCCGTGCCGATCGTCGGCACGTACATCTCGTTCTTCCTCTTCGGCGGCGAGTTCCCCGGCGACGACTTCGTGGCGCGGTTCTTCTCGATCCACGTCCTGCTGCTGCCGGGCATCATGCTCGGCCTCGTGGTGGCGCACCTGATCCTGGTCTTCTACCACAAGCACACGCAGTTCCCCGGCCCCGGGAAGACCAACAAGAACGTGGTCGGCATGCCGCTGCTGCCGGTGTACATGGCCAAGGCCGGAGGCTTCTTCTTCCTGGTCTTCGGTGTGCTCGCGGCCGTCGCCGCGATCGCCACGGTCAACCCGATCTGGTCCATCGGCCCCTACCGGCCCGACATGGTCTCCACCGGCGCCCAGCCCGACTGGTACATGGGCTTCTCCGAGGGCCTGATCCGTGTCATGCCGGGCTGGGAGATCAACTTCTGGGGTCACACGCTCGTCCTGGGCGTGTTCATCCCGCTGCTGATCTTCCCGCTGGTCCTGGCCGCCATCGCCGTGTACCCGTTCATCGAGTCCTGGGTCACCGGCGACAAGCGCGAGCACCACATCCTGGACCGCCCGCGCAACGCCCCGACCCGCACCGCGTTCGGCGTCGCCTGGATGACGCTGTACTTCGTGCTCCTCGTCGGCGGCGGCAACGACATCTGGGCCACGCACTTCCACCTGTCGATCAACGCCATCACCTGGTTCGTCCGGATCGCGTTCTTCGTCGCCCCGGTCGTGGCGTTCATCGTCACCAAGCGGATCTGCCTCGGCCTCCAGCGCCGGGACAAGGAGAAGGTGCTGCACGGCCGCGAGTCGGGCATCATCAAGCGCCTGCCGCACGGTGAGTTCATCGAGGTCCACGAGCCGCTCAGCCAGGAGCAGCTGTACACCCTCACCGCGCACGAGCAGCCCAAGCCGCTCGAGCTCGGCCCGGAGGTCGACGAGAACGGCGTCCGGCGCAAGGTGAAGGCCGGCGAGAAGCTGCGCGCGAAGCTCAGCAAGGGCTTCTACGGCGAGGAGTCGCAGATTCCGAAGCCGACCGTCGAGGAGTACAAGGAGATCACGAGCGGCCACGGCCACCACTGATCCCCGGAGCTTCTCCACACGTCGCCACACGACAGCGAAGGGCCCCCGTCCGTTCTGCGGACGGGGGCCCTTCGCCGTGCCCGCGGCTGGATAGGGTGGGTGCGGGACCCGTCCGGTCCCGAGGACCCGCTACGACCGTCAGGAGCGACCATGAGCGCTGTGACCCCCGCTGGAGGCGACACCGCGGCGGGCCGCTCCTGGCCCGCCCTGCTGAACACCCTCCTGGACGGCCGGGACCTGACCGCCGACGAGGCCGCCTGGGCGATGGACCTGATCATGCGCGGCGAGGCGACCGACGCGCAGATCGCCGGGTTCGCGGTGTCCCTGCGGGCCAAGGGCGAGACCGTCGACGAGATCACCGGCTGCGTGCGGGCGCTCTACGACCACGCCAACGTCATCGAGGTGCCCGGCGCCACCGTCGACATCGTCGGCACCGGCGGCGACGGCGCCAAGACGGTGAACATCTCCACCATGTCCTCGATCGTCGTCGCCGGCACCGGCGCGAAGGTCGTCAAGCACGGCAACCGCGCCGCGTCCTCCGCCTCCGGCGCCTCCGACGTGCTGGAGAAGCTGGGCGTCAACCTCGAACTGACCCCGCGCCGGGTCGCCGAGGTCGCCGAGGAGGCCGGCATCACCTTCTGCTTCGCGGTGAGGTTCCACCCGGCGCTGCGTCATGTGGCCGCCGCGCGCGGCCAGCTCGGCGTCCGCACCGTGTTCAACTTCCTCGGCCCGCTCGCCAACCCGGCGAAGGTCAAGGCGCAGGCCGTCGGCGTCGCCGACGCCCGGATGGCGCCCATCATGGCCGGGGTGTTCGCCGGTCGCGGCAACTCCACCCTGGTGTTCCGCGGCGACGACGGCCTCGACGAGCTGACCACCACCGGCACCTCCAAGGTGTGGGTGGTCCGCGACGGCGCGGTGACCGAGGAGACCTTCGACCCGCGCGACGTCGGCATCGACCTGGTCCCGGTGGAGGCGCTGCGCGGCGCCGACGCCTCCTACAACGCCGAAGTGGCCCGCCGGCTGCTGGACGGCGAGCGCGGCCCCGTGCGGGACGCGGTGCTGCTGAACTCGGCGGCGGCCCTGGTGGCCCTGGAGCCCGGCAGCGGCACGCTCACGGAGCAGATCCGCGCCGGGATGGAGAAGGCCGCCGAGTCCGTCGACTCCGGCGCCGCGCGGCGCGTCCTCGAACGCTGGGTCGCCGTCAGCAACGCGTAGGCCCCGCACGGCCGTCCCGCGATCCGGATACGGGTTGCGGGACGGCCGTCGCCTCGCGTACGTTCCCTCTCAGGTCATGAGTGACAGCCATCAGGCCCCGGCCGGCTGTCCGGCAACCCTCCGTCCGTGGCGGGGTGCCCCGGGTGAAGACCAGGCCGTGAGCAGCAGGGCTCACGGCAAGCGCGGACCCCTCGCACACCAGGGGTCCTGGTCGTCGAGGAGTCTTCCGTGAGCAAGCGAATGCGTTAGGGCGTCGAGCCCCGCCTCCGCACACCCTCGTCACTTTCCTCTCCGCGCTGGAGCGACGCGTCACGCCGTCCGCTCGCGCGAGGATCCGCCCTGCCCTCCGGGAGTTCCGTCATGCCTGCTGCCGCCACCGCCACCGCCACCGCCGTACCCGCTGCCGCCGCCGAGCCGTCCGTCCCCACCCCGCTGCCCGTCCTCGGCCGGGACGTCGCCGTGCCCCTCGTCACCGGCGGCGAGGTCACCTACGCCGCTCTCGACTACGCCGCCAGCGCCCCCGCCCTCCAGCGCGTCTGGGACGACGTGGCCGCCTACGCCCCCTACTACGGCAGCGTCCACCGCGGCGCCGGCTACCTCTCCCAGCTCTCCACCGACCTCTTCGAGAACGCCCGCCGTACCGTCGCCGGGTTCCTCGACTGCCGCGCCGACGACCAGCTGGTGTTCACCCGCTCCACCACCGACTCCCTCAACCTGCTCGCCGCCGTCCTGCCCGACGGCTGCGAGGTCTTCGTCTTCGAGACCGAGCACCACGCGGCGCTGCTGCCCTGGCAGCGGGCGGGCCGGGTGACCGTCCTCGACGCCCCCGACAGCCCCGCGCGGGCCGTCGCGTCCCTGGAGCGCGCCCTCGCCGACCGTGACCCCCACGGGCCGGCCCTGGTCTGTGTCACCGGCGCCTCCAACGTCACCGGCGAGCTGTGGCCGGTCCGCGAACTCGCCGCCGCCGCCCACGCGCACGGCGCCAGGATCGTGCTGGACGCCGCCCAGCTCGCCCCGCACCGCGCGGTGTCCGTGCGCGAGCTGGACGTGGACTGGGTCGCCTTCTCCGGGCACAAGCTGTACGCGCCCTTCGGATCCGGGGTCCTGGCCGGCCGCGCCGACTGGCTGCGCGAGGCCGGGCCGTACCTCGCCGGCGGCGGCGCCAGCCGCGCGGTCACCCGGCGCGCGGACGGGGGAGTGGACGTGGAATGGCACGAGACCGCCGCCCGCCACGAGGCCGGCTCGCCCAACGTCATCGGCGCCTACGCCATCGCCTCCGCCTGCAAGGCGCTCACCGAGGCGGGGTTCGAGGCGCTGGCCGCACGGGAGGACGCGCTGGTGCGCGCGGTGCGGGAGGGGCTGGCGGACGTGCCCGAGGTGCGTTTCCTGTCCCTGTTCGGCGACGACGCGCCCCGGGTCGGGGTGCTGTCCTTCGTGGTCGACGGCTGGAACAGCTCCCACTTCGCGGCGGCTCTGTCCGCGGAGTACGGCATCGGCGTACGCGACGGCCTGTTCTGCGCGCACCCGCTGGTGCGGAGGCTGCTCGGCGGCGACACGGGCGGTGCGGGGGAGTGCGGGGCGCCGGAGGCGGGGGCGCTGAACGCGATCCGGGTCAGCTTCGGGGCCGGCACGCCGGAGGAGCATGTCGCACGGTTCGTGCGGGCGGTGCGGGAACTCGTGCGGGACGGGGCACGGTGGACGTACCGCACGGTGGAGGGGCGGTGCGTGCCGGACACGTCGGCCACGGACGGCCCCTCCGGCGCCTGAGGAGCGGAGCCGGGGCGGAGCCCCGGGGGGTCAGCTGTCCAGCCCGATGGCGAAGGCTGCCTCGAGGTCGTGCTGGGAGTACGTCCGGAACGCCACGTGCGTGTCCGTGCCCTCCACCCCCGGGATCTTGCTGATGCTGCCGGGGATGACCTCGGCGAGGTCCTCGTGCTCCCGCACCCGCACCATGGCGATCAGGTCGTACGTGCCGGTGACGGAGAAGACCTCGCTGACGCTGTCCAGCGCGGCGATCTGTTCCGCGATCTCGGGGATCCGGTCCACGCTGGTCTTGATGAGGACGATCGCGGTGATCACGGCTGGTTCTCTCCCTCGGGGGCCGGAGCAGGGGCGGACTTCACTGTAGTCGCCCCGCCGCGCCACACCCACGCGCAGCCGAAGCCCAGCGCGAAGCCCACCAGGTGCGCCAGATGGGCCACCCCGGGGCCGCCCTCCGGCGTCCGCCCGGCCGCCGCCCACTGCAGCGCCGCCCAGAACGGCAGCACCGCCCACGCGGGCAGCCGTACCGGCACGAAGAAGGCGAACGGCAGGAGACTGGTGACCCGCCCGCGGGGGAACAGGAAGAGGAACGCCCCGAGCAGCGCCGAGATCGCCCCCGAGGCCCCGACCAGGGAGCGCTCGGAGCCGGCGTTGGCGGCCGCGTACCCCAGCAGGGCGAGGTAGCCGCAGCCGGCGTAGCAGAGGGCGAACCGCACCCGGCCCATCCGTGCCTCGGTCAGCGGCCCGAACACGTGGAGGAACAGCATGTTGCCCAGCAGGTGCACCCAGCTGCCGTGCACGAAGAGCGCCGTGGCGGGGGTGAGGACGGCCGCGGGGGACCCGTCGAACAGGTCTGCGGGGATCACGCCCCAGCGGCGGAAGTAGTCCCGCTGCGCGGCGAGCAGCTCCTCCCCGGAGCCGTGCGCCGGGTGCAGCCCCGAGGCCGGTCCGACCAGGAAGACCAGGCAGCACAGCACGATCAGGGTGCGGGTGACCGGGGCGGGCGTGGTCCTCAGCGCCCCTGCGGCCGCCGCGGTCCAGTTGCGGATCATGGGTACAGAGCATGACGTAACCGGACGCAACCGTGCGGATCGCCTCGCCGCCGTGGACGGGCGGGCGGCGCGGGCCCGGCAGGCCGTAGGGTTACGAGCCACACGCACCGGCCGCCCGGTGCGTCTAGGACACTGGAGAAAGGCGAACAGCCACGATGACGGTTCCCCTGCCGACCGACTCGACGCGGTGGCGCTGCACCCTCTGCGGCAACCTCACCCGCTTCGACGTCACCCGCTCGTCGAAGGTCGTCGAGTACGTGCACCTCGATCTGGCCGGAGAGCCCAAGGTCGAGGAGCGCGAGGTGCTCGACGAGACGATCGAGTCGGTGCGGTGCCGCTGGTGCAACGCCGTGGACCAGGTGGAACTCGTGGACAGGCCGGGCGCCGACTCCTGACACGGAGCCGGCCCCGCTGACGGCGGCCCCCCGGACGGGGCCGCACACAGGCATTGGGGTGTGACGGATGGTGGAGACCACGGGCGGGGGGCCGCAGGACGGCGCCGCCGAGGTGCTCGACCGTCCGCTGCCCGACGGGGTGCGCCGCAAGGTCGTCCAGATCGTCGCGGACGGTTTCGGCGGACTCACCGTCGCCGAGCTGCCCGCGCAGCTGCGGCAGTACGCCCGGTTCACCCCGACCCGCCGCGCCAAGTTCGCCGGGAACGCGATGGCGGCGGCGCTGGAGACCGATCCGCTGTTCCGGCAGCGGATCGGGGAGAAGCTCAGAGAGTCCCAGCCGGAACTGACCGGCGCCCTCGACTCCGGCTCCCCGCCCCCGGCCGCGGACCCGCTCGACGTGGCGGCCGCGGCCTACGTGCTCCGCCCGCCGGGCTGGGTCAAGCTGGTCACCGCCGCCGGCGAGGAGGCGCAGCGCGCCGACGCCGAACGCGCCGACGAGGAGACCCGCGCCGAGCTGGAGCGGCTGCGCGCCGAACTGGACCGGGCCCGCGAGCACACCCGCTCCGAGACCGAGCGGCTGCGCGCCGAGCTGGACGCGGCGAGGAAGGAGACCGACTCGCTGCACCGCAAGCTGCGGTCCGCCCTCGCCGACGTCAAGCGCGGCGAGGCCGCCCTGCGCAAGCTGCGCGGCGAGATGGAGGCGGTGCGCGCCGAGGGCCAGGCCCAGGTGTCCGCCGCCGAGAGCGAGACCCGGCGCGTCAAGGCCCGGCTGGGGGAGTCCGAGGCCGCCCTGGAGGCCGCCCGCCGCGCCGCCCGCGAGGGCCGCAGCGTCGAGGACATGCGCGTACGGCTGCTGCTCGACACCGTGCTGGACGCCGCCCAGGGGCTGCGGCGCGAGCTGGCGCTGCCTCCCGTGTCCGTGCGGCCCGCGGAGACCGTGGACGCCGTGGAGCCGGGCCGGATGACGCCCAAGGACATCGCCGCCCGCGCGCTCTCCGAGGACGACCCGGCCGTCCTCGACCAGCTCCTCGCCCTGCCGCAGGCGCATCTGGTCGTCGACGGCTACAACGTCACCAAGACCGGCTATCCGCAGATGCCGCTGGAGAAGCAGCGGCTGCGGCTGCTCGGCCAGCTCGCGCAGCTCGCCGCCCAGACCGGCGCCGAGGTCACCTGTGTCTTCGACGGCGCCGAACTGGCCGCGCCGGTGCTGCTGGCGCCGCCGCGCGGGGTGCGGGTGCTGTTCTCCAAGCCGGGCGTCACCGCCGACGAGCTCATCCGCCAGCTCGTGCGCGCCGAGCCGCCGGGGCGGCCGGTCATCGTGGTCTCCACCGACCGCGAGGTCGCCGACGGGGTCGCACGCGCCGGCGCACGCCCCGTGGCGTCGGCCGTGCTCCTCAAAAGGCTTTCCTAGTATCTGATGCACATCAGTCCCTCGTGCAACGTACAGGGCTAATGCCTGAATTGACGGAACCGTCACGCAACGTAGCGTCAAGGGCGCGTCACTGCAGGTGAGTTGTCACGTAATAAACGCGCTGTAGCGGAGATTTTGTGCCCAGGGATTTGAACTGATCACAAGAGAATCACTAGGGTCTGCCTTCGAACCCTCGCTCGCGCGATCACTCTCGAGAAGGAGCTCGTCTCCGTGGCGTCCCACCGTCGTCCCAAGCAGCCGAGCCGCGCACGCGTGACCGTGCTCACCACCGCCGCCGCTGCTGCCGTCGTCATGAGCTCGCAGGCCGCCAACGCGGCCCCCAGCGAGAAGCCGAGCAAGGACGAGGTCAAGGCCAAGGTCGACAAGCTCTACGAGCAGGCGGAGCAGGCCACCGAGAAGTACAACGGGGCCAAGGAGAAGCAGGAGAAGCTCCAGAAGGAGATCTCCACCATCCAGGACAACGTCGCCAAGGGTCAGCAGGAGCTCAACGACCTGCGCGACGGCCTCGGTTCGATGGCCAGCGCCCAGTACCGCAGCGGCGGCATCGACCCCTCCGTCCAGCTGTTCCTCTCCGCCGACCCGGACGACTACCTCGACAAGGCGTCCACCCTGGACCAGTTGAGCGCCCAGCAGGTCGACTCGCTGAAGAAGATCCAGGAGAAGCAGCGCGAACTGGCCCAGCAGCGCGCCGAGGCCGCCGAGAAGCTCAAGGACCTCTCCTCCACCCGGGCCGAACTGGGCAAGAAGAAGAAGCAGGTCCAGGGCAAGCTCGCCTCCGCGCAGAAGCTGCTCAACAGCCTCACCGCCGCGGAGAAGGCGCAGCTCGCCGAGGAGCAGAACCGCGCCACCCGCGCCAGCGAGCGCGACGCCCTCTCGGTCAACGTCCCGGCCGGCTCCGGCCGCGCCGCCGCCGCCTTCGCCGCCGCGCAGAGCAAGCTCGGCACCCCCTACGTCTACGGCGCCACCGGCCCGTCCTCCTTCGACTGCTCGGGCCTGACCTCCTGGGCGTACGCGCAGGCAGGCGTCGGCATCCCGCGCACCTCCGAGGCCCAGACCGGCGCCGGCACCAAGATCTACTCGGTGGACCAGCTCAAGGTCGGCGACCTGGTGTTCTTCTTCAACGACCTGCACCACGTGGGCCTCTACGCGGGCAACGGCCAGATCATCCACGCCCCCCGCACCGGCACCGTCGTGCGCTACGAGTCGATGAACACCATCGGCGGACCCTTCATGTTCGGCGTCCGCGTCTGACCGATACCGCCCGAGGTGCCCCCGTTCGGGGGATTCCCGGCGGCCCCGTTCCACCCTCACGCCCCGCCTTGACCCAGGTCAACGGCGGGGCGTCACCGTGTGTGCCGCCGTGGCCGTGGCTCCGCGGGCGGCCCCGGCGGCTACTGTCTGCCGCGTTTCCCTGTCCGCCAGCGGAAGGAGCGCGACTTCCCGTGGGGTCCCATCGCCGTACCGCACCGTCCTCAGGGTCCGAGCGGAGCACGGCCCTCGCCCTGGGCCTGCTCTCCGCGGCCGCCACCGCCCTCGGCGCGGTACCCGCCACGGCCGCGCCCCAGGAGGACACCCGGGCCGAGGTCGACCGCCTCTACCGTGAGGCCGAGAAGGCCACCGAGGCCTACAACGCGGCCGACGAGCGCGCCGACGCCCTGCGCCGGGAGATCGCCGACGCCCAGGACGGCATCGCCCGCAAGCAGCAGCGGGTCAACACCATGCGGGAGACGCTGGGTTCGCTCGCCGGCTCCCAGTACCGCTCCGGCGGCCTCGATCCCGCCCTCTCCCTGCTGCTGTCCGAGGACCCGGAGGACTACCTCCGCAAGGCCTCCGTCCTCGACCGGCTCGGCGTCCACCAGACCGCCGAACTCAGGAAGCTCCGCGGCACCCTGCGCTCGCTGTCCCAGGACCGCGCCGAGGCCGCGAAACGGCTCGGCGCCCTCGAACGCAGCCGCAAGGCCGCCGCCACCCACAAACGCACCGTGGAGCACAAGCTCGCCGAGGCCCGCCGGCTGCTCAACTCCCTCCCGGCCGGCGAACGCGCCGCCTGGGACCGCGCCTCCCGCTCCGGCCGCACCGACCTGCTCGGCCCCGGCGGCGCCCCCGCCTCCGGACGCGCGGCCGCCGCCGTCGCCGCCGCCCGCTCCGCCCTCGGCAGGCCCTACGTGTGGGGCGCCAACGGCCCCTCCGGCTTCGACTGCTCCGGGCTCACCCAGTGGGCGTACGCGCAGGCCGGCGTCGCACTGCCGCGCACCTCGCAGGCGCAGCGGTACGCCGGACGGCAGGTCCCGCTGTCCGAGGCCCGCCCCGGCGACCTGGTCCTCTACCGCTCCGACGCCTCCCACGTGGCGATGTACACGGGCAACGGCCAGGTGATCCACGCCCCCTACCCCGGCGCACCCGTGCGCTACGACCCGGTCGGCATGATGCCGGTCTCCTCGGTCACCAGGGTCTGACTCCCGCGGGCCCGGGCCCGTACCCTCGGAAAGGTGGCCGGTCGAACGCGGGTGTCCCTCCAGGCGGCGGTGGCGGCGTTGTGCCTGCTGCTCGCCGCCCTCGTGGGATGCGGCGGCGGCCCCGCGGTGGACGCCGCCCGCGCCGAGGTGCAGTCCCTGCTCGACCGGCGCGCCGAGGCCGTCCTCGACCGCGACGCCGCCGCCTACGCCCGCACCGGCACCCGCGACGGCTTCGACAACCTGCGCGCGGTGCCCCTTGCGGACTGGTCCTACCGGCTCACCGCCCTGGACCGCACCGGCGACCGCGCCACCGCCTCCGCCGACCTCAGCTACCGCGTCGACGGCCACGACCGCTCGCCGGTCGTCACCGCCCGCACCCTCAGCCTCGGCCGGGACCGCGACGGCCGCTGGTCGGTGGAGTCCGACCGCCCCGCCGAGAAGTCCGGGCAGCAGCTCTGGGACCAGGGCAGGGCGCAGGCCGTGCGCGGCGAGCGCAGCCTGGTGCTGGGCGTCGGGCACTCCGAGGAGGCCCTGCGCGACTACGCCGACCTCGCCGACCGTGCCGTGCCCGCCGTCTCCGACGCCTGGGGCCCCGAGTGGGCGCGCCGCGTCGTCGTCCTCGTTCCGGAGACCCTGGAGGGCATGGCGGGCCTCCTGGGCTCGCCCGCGTCCTCCTACCGGGGCATCGCGGCCGTCACCACCGGGGCGACCGGAGGCGGACCGCGGGCGCCCGCGGACCGGGTGATCGTCAACCCCGACGCCTTCGGGCTGCTCGGCGACTCCGGACGGCAGGTCGTCCTCACCCACGAGACCGCGCACGTCGCCACCCGCGCCCACACCTCCGCCGCGACGCCGCTGTGGCTCTCCGAGGGGTACGCCGACTGGGCCGGCTACCGCGGCGCGGGCCGCGACCCCGCCGAGGCCGCGCCCGAACTCGCGCAGGCCGTCGGGCGGGGCGAGCTGCCGGGCGCGCTCCCCGAGGACGAGGAGTTCGGCTTCACCGGAGACGCGGACGGGCTGGCGCGGGCGTACGAGGGCAGCTGGCTGGCGTGCCGGATGATCGCGGAGCGGTGGGGGGAGGAGGGGCTGGGGGCGTTCTACCGCGCCGTGGGCGCGCATCCGGACCGCGAGGGCGCGGTCGAGGACGCGATGGGGCGTGTGCTGGGGGTGACGCCGGAGGAGTTCACACTGCAGTGGCGGGACTATGTGCGGGGGGTTCTGGCGGAGTGAGGGGTGCCTTCGGAACGGCCGCGCAGTTCCCCGCGCCCCTTTGTGGGACGTCTCCGTCCGTGGCGCCCGTGCCGCGCCGTGGGGGCTGGTCGCGCAGTTCCCCGCGCCCCTGAGGGGTGTCCTAGCTGCGGGCAGTCGTGCCGCTGGGGCGGCACGGGTGGGCGCGGCGGTACCCCGTCGACGCCGGGTGCGGGACCTCCGTGGCTGGGCGCGCAGTTCCCCGCGCCCCTGAGGGGTGTTACGAAGGCACCCTCGTTCGTTCCGCCCAGGACGGGCCAGGCGTGGAGGGAACTTCCCTCCGGCCCGGCACCGTCGCCCGCCACAGGGCGCCGGCGGCCAGCAGCGACGCCGCCACCAAAAGCCCGTTGCGGACCACCAGCAACGTGACGCCCAGCGCGTCGCTCGCCACCACGTGGCCGAACCACACGGGGAACTCCAGCATCGTCACCGGGCACGCCACCAGCACCAGGACCGCCGGCCGCCCCATGCGGCTCTCCCGGAAGCACAGGCACACCGCCGCCGTCCCCACCAGCCACACCAGGTACTGGGGACTGATCACCCGGCTGGTGACGGTGAACAGCAGCACCGCCGTGAACGCCGCGTCCGCCGCCGTGTGCGGCGCGAACCGGGTCGCCAGCAGCCGCCACAGCACCAGCCGGGCCAGCGCGGCCCCCGTCAGGAACAGCGCCCCTGTGGACACCCAGCTCACGTACGGACCCAGAAACTCCACCGAGCCGTAGTTCAGCAGCACCTCGCCGTCCCAGCCGTGGTGCCGGGCCACGTGGAACACCAGCGACCCCAGCGACTCCACCTCCGTGCCCCGGTCCCGCTGGAAACCGAGGAAAGCGAACGCGCCCGGCATCAGCACCGCGAACAGCCCGGCCACCGCCACACCCGTCACCGCCGCCGACACCCACGCGGCCCGCCTGCGCACCGCGAGCAGCAGCAGCGCCGGCCACACCTTCAGCAGCGCCCCGAACGCCATCAGCGCGCCCGCCGTCCGGGGATGCCGGCCGGCCGCCAGCAGCGCGGCCACCGCGACCGCGGTCACCATCACGTCGTAGCGGGCGTACACCGTCGGACCGAGCAGCGGCACGCCCGCCACCCACAGCCACGCCCCGCGCCGGGAGCGGCCCGTGCCGCGCGCCCCGCCCAGCAGCAGCGCCAGCGCCGCCGCGTCGGCCACCAGCGCCAGTACGAAGAAGGCCGTGGCGTACTCCAGGAACGGCAGCACGGCGGGGGAGAGGATCGCCAGGGCCGCGGCGGGCGGGTACTGCCAGGTCACGTCGTCCTGGGGAAACGTTCCGGTGACCAGGACGTCGTACCAGCCCCGGTAGATCACCGACACGTCGCTGGTGACGTCGGGGCCCGGGAAGACGATCACCTTCAGCACGCACAGCAGCAGCGCCGCGCGCGTCACGCCCCAGATCCCCAGCAGCCCCGCCAAGGACCCCCGTGCGGCCGTCGGTTCCACGTGATTCCTGCCCGTCCGGTGTGCGGTCGATGAGGGGCCATGATGTCCCGGAAGCCGGTGCACATGCCACCGAGCAGCGCCGTGGGCGGACGCGCGACAACCGTTCGGTAGGGTCGGCGGCGATGCACAAGACCCTGATCGTCACCAACGACTTCCCGCCCCGTCCTGGCGGCATCCAGGCCTTCCTGCACAACATGGCGCTGCGCCTGGACCCGGAGCGCGTCGTCGTCTACGCGTCCACCTGGAAGCGCGGCCGGGAGGGTGTCGAGGCGACCGCGGCCTTCGACGCCGAGCAGCCCTTCACCGTCGTCCGCGACCGTACGACGATGCTGCTGCCCACCCCGGCCGCCACCCGGCGGGCCGTGGGGCTGCTGCGCGAGCACGGCTGCGGCTCGGTGTGGTTCGGGGCGGCGGCGCCGCTCGGCCTGATGGCGCCGGCGCTGCGACGGGCGGGCGCCGGGCGGATCGTGGCCACCACCCACGGCCACGAGGCCGGCTGGGCCCAGCTGCCCGCCGCGCGGCAGCTGCTGCGCCGTATCGGGGAGTCCACGGACACGATCACCTACCTGGGCGAGTACACCCGCTCCCGGATCGCCCGCGCCCTCACCCCGGAGGCCGCCGCCCGCATGGTGCAGCTGCCGCCCGGGGTCGACGAGAAGACCTTCCACCCCGGCTCGGGCGGGGACGAGGTGCGCGCCCGGCTCGGGCTGACGGACCGCCCGGTGGTCGTGTGCGTCTCGCGTCTCGTGCCGCGCAAGGGCCAGGACACGCTGATCCGGGCGATGCCCGCGATCCTCGCCGCGGAGCCGGACGCCGTCCTGCTGGTCGTCGGCGGCGGTCCCTACGAGAAGGACCTGCGCCGTCTCGCCGCCGACACCGGCGTCGCCGCCTCCGTCCGCTTCACCGGCTCCGTCCCCTGGTCCGAGCTGCCCGCCCACTACGGCGCGGGCGACGTCTTCGCGATGCCCTGCCGGACCCGGCGCGGCGGCCTCGACGTGGAGGGCCTGGGCATCGTCTACCTGGAGGCGTCCGCGACCGGCCTCCCGGTCGTCGCCGGCGACTCCGGCGGCGCACCGGACGCCGTCCTCGACGGCGAGACGGGCTGGGTGGTCCGCGGCGACTCACCCGCCGAGACCGCGGAGCGCGTCACCGCCCTCCTCGCCGACGAGGAACTGCGCCGCAGCATGGGCCGGCGGGGCCGGGACTGGGTCGAGGAAAAATGGCGCTGGGACCTCCTCGCCGACAAGCTGAAGACTCTCCTGTAAATGCGGAAGCCGCCCCTCGGGGCGGCTTCCGCATTTACAGGGGCACGGGGAACTGCGCGCCCAGCCCCCACGGCGCGGCACTCGTCCAACGGGCGGACGCCACCCCTCAGGGGCGCGGGGAACTGCGCGAACAACCCCCACGTACCGGCACCCGCCAACGGCGAGTAGTGCCAACCCAGTTGGCGCTACTTCGCGTAAATCGCCTCGATCTCGTGCGCGTAATCCTTAGCCACAACATTCCGCTTCAGCTTCAGCGAAGGCGTCAAGTGCCCCGACTCCTCCGTGAACTGCGCCGGCAGAATGCGGAACTTCCGCACCGACTCCGCCTTCGACACCGCCGCGTTCCCGTCGTCCACCGCGTCCTGGATCGCCGCCAGCAGATCCGGGTCCTCGCACAGCGACGCCGCCGTCGCCCCCTCCGGCTTGCCGTGCTCCGCGCACCAGCGGCCCAGGAACTCCTCGTCGATGGTGACGAGCGCGCCCACGAACGGCCGCCCGTCGCCGACCACCATGCACTCCGCGACCAGCGCGTGCGCCCGGATGCGGTCCTCGATGACCGCCGGGGCGACGTTCTTGCCGCCGGCCGTCACCAGGATCTCCTTCTTCCGGCCGGTGATCCGCAGGTAGCCGTCCTCGTCCAGGGTGCCGATGTCCCCGGTGTGGAACCAGCCGTCGGCCAGCGCCTCGGCGGTCGCGCCCGGGTTGTTCCAGTACTCCTTGAACAGGTGCTCGCCGTGCAGCAGCACCTCGCCGTCGTCCGCTATGCGCACCACGGAGCCGGGCAGCGGCTGGCCGACCGTGCCGATCTTCTGGCGGTCCCACGGGTTGAAGGCGGTGGCCGCGCAGGACTCGGTCAGGCCGTAGCCCTCCAGCACACTGAAGCCGATGCCGCGGAAGAAGTGGCCGAGGCGCTCGCCGAGCGGGGCGCCGCCGGAGATGGCGTACTCGCCGCGTCCGCCCAGCACCGCGCGGAGCTTGCTGTAGACCAGCTTGTCGAAGACCTTGTGCTTGACCTTCAGGCCGAACGACGGGCCCGACGGGGAGTCCAGCGCCTGGCTCCAGGCGATCGCGGCGTCGGCCGCCTTGTCGAAGATCTTGCCCTTGCCGTCCGCCTGCGCCTTGGCGCGCGCCGAGTTGTAGACCTTCTCGAACACCCGCGGCACGCCGAGGATCAGCGTCGGGCGGAACGAGGCCAGCTCGTCGGTGAGGTTCTTGATGTCCGGGACGCAGCCCAGCTTGATCGGCGCCACCATCGGCGCGATCTGCACCATCCGCCCGAAGACGTGGGCGAGCGGCAGGAACAGCAGCACCGAGCACTCGCCGGTGCGGAACAGCGGACGCAGCCGCTCCACGATGTTGCCGCACTCGGCGAAGAAGTTGCGGTGGGTGAGCACGCAGCCCTTGGGGCGGCCGGTGGTGCCCGAGGTGTAGACGATGGTCGCCGGGTCGTCGGCCTTGGCGACCGAGGAGCGCTCCTCGACCGTCTCGTCGCCGACGTCCGCGCCGAGGCGGCGCAGCTCCTCCAGGCCGCCGTCCTCGATCTGCCACACGTTCTTCAGCCCGGGCAGCCGGTCGCGCACGGATTCCACGGTCGCCGCGTGCGAGTCGAGCTCCACCAGGCAGGCGGAGGCGCCGGAGTCGCCGAGGATCCACGCGACCTGCTCCGCCGAACTGGTCTCGTACACCGGCACGGTGATCGCGCCGGCGCTCCAGATCGCGAAGTCGAGCAGCGTCCACTCGTAGCGGGTGCGGGACATCAGGCCGACCCGGTCGCCGGGCTGCACGCCCGCCGCGATCAGGCCCTTGGCGGCGGCCCGCACCTCGTCGAGGAAGGTGGTGGCCGTCACGTCCTGCCACGTGCCGGCGACCTTGCGGGCCATGACGGCGACGTCTGGATGCTGCGCGGCGTTTCGGCGGACGATGTCGGTCATGTTGCCGTCCGCGGGGACCTCGTACAGGGCCGGAAGGCTGAACTCGCGCAAGACTGCTGCTCCTCTTAGGGCGCCGGCGCCACGACGTTGTGCGATGCGACGGTGCGGTCCAAGGCTCGGGCGGGTGCTCAAGAATTCACTGGTTGAAATCCCGAGCACGACTGGACTGCCCGGACGTTACCCGCCGGTATGGCTGTCACGACAGGGGGGCCCTGCCAGATGTTCGCTGCGTCACACAGCTTGGTGTTTCATTGCGCACAGTAGTCCACGGCGGATCCGGCGAGCCAGTAACCGCAGGTAGGACCGCCATTGTTCACGTATGCCCCACGGGATTACGCTTGATCGCCATGGCATCCTCACCCGGCGGCGGCTCCGGCACCCGCGTCCACGTGGTCAGCGACGTACACGGCAACGCGGCCGACCTCGCCCGCGCGAAGGAGGGCGCCGACGCCCTGATCTGCCTCGGTGACCTGGTGCTGTTCCTCGACTACGCCGACCACTCGCGCGGCATCTTCCCCGACCTGTTCGGCACGGAGAACGCCCACCGCATCGTCGAGATGCGCACCGCCCGCCGCTTCGAGGAGGCGCGCGACTTCCAGCGCGGACTGTGGGCCGGCATCGGCGTCGACCGCGCGACGGCGATCGAGACGGCGGTGCGCAAACAGTACGCGGAGATGTTCGCCGCCTTCCCCACTCCTACGTACGCCACCTACGGCAACGTCGACGTGCCGCCCCTGTGGCGGGAGTACGCCGGGCCCGGCACCACCGTGCTCGACGGTCAGCGGGTGGAGATCGGCGGCTGGACCTTCGGCTTCGTCGGCGGCGGCCTGCGCACCCCGATGCGCACGCCGTACGAGATCGACGACGAGGAGTACGCGGCGAAGATCGAGGCCGTCGGCGAGGTCGACGTGCTGTGCACGCACATCCCGCCGGAGGTCCCGGAGCTGGTCTACGACACCGTCGCCCGCCGCTTCGAGCGCGGCAGCACCGCGCTGCTGGAGGCGATACGCCGTACCCGGCCCCGCTACTCGCTGTTCGGCCACGTCCACCAGCCGCTGGTGCGGCGCATGCGGATCGGCGCCACCGAATGCGTCAACGTGGGGCACTTCGCGAGCACCGGCCGGCCCTGGGCGCTGGAGTTCTGAGACGCCTCGGGACGCCGACGCCCCAGGTCGGGTGATCTCGGTACGGGCGGTGCGCGGTAGCCTTCCGCTGCACGCGCGTGCGCCGGCCGGCCCACGCACGGCGAGGACGACCTACCGGCCCGCATCTGGAGGAGCCACGGCGATGGCGGAACACACCAGCTCGAGCATCACCATCGAGGCGGCACCGGCCGACGTGATGGGAGTGATCTCCGACTTCGCCCGCTATCCCGAGTGGACGGGAGAGGTGAAGGAGGCGGAGGTCCTCAAGACCGACGCGGAGGGCCGCGCGGAGCAGGTCCGTCTGGTCATGGACGCCGGCGCGATCAAGGACGACCAGACCCTGGCGTACACCTGGAGCGGCCCGCACGAGGTCTCCTGGACCCTGGTGAAGTCCCAGATGCTCCGCTCCCTCGACGGCTCCTACGTCCTCACCCCCGCGGGCGCGGACACCACCGAGGTCACCTACCGCCTGACCGTCGACGTCAAGATCCCGATGCTCGGCATGATCAAGCGCAAGGCGGAGAAGGTCATCATCGACCGCGCCCTGGCGGGCCTGAAGAAGCGCGTGGAGTCCGGCGCGAAGTAGAACGCCCGCGGCGTCCGGCTTTCCTCGTGGTCCTCGCGTTCCCGGTGCGCCGTATCGGCCCTGGCGGGCCTCGTCCTCAAACGTCGGGCGGGCTGATTCCGGCCTCGGGCCTCGTCCTCGAACGTCGGGCGGGCTGATTCCGGCCTCGGGCTTCGTCCTCGAACGCCGGGCGGGCTGAATCCAGCCCCTCCGGCGTTCGAGGAGCGGGGTCCGGGGCGGAGCCCCGGGTGTGGGCGACCGGTAGCGTGCAGCCTCATGCGCACCCTCCTGATCACCGGCCCCGGCGGCGCCGGCCGCACCACCGTCGCGGCCGCCACCGCGTTCGCCGCCGCCCGTGAGGGCGCCCGCACACTGCTGCTGGGAACCGATCCGGGGGACACCCTGGGGCCGGTGCTCGGGGACGCGGACCTCCCCGGCCTCACCGTGCGCCGGATCGACGCCGACGCGGGCCTCCGGGCCGACCTCGCCGCGTTGCAGGAGCGCGCGGGCGGTGCGCTGGACCTGCTCGGCGCCTCCCGCCTGGAGCCCGGGGAGACCGGATCCCTCCCCGGCGCCGAGGAACTCGCCGTGCTGCGCGCCCTGCGGGACGCCGCCGCCTCCGAGGACGCCTGGGACCTCCTCGTCGTCGACCTGCCCGCCACCCCCCGCGCGCTCGCCCTCCTCGCCCTGCCCGAGGAGCTCCGCCGCGTCCTGCGCCGCCTGCTGCCGCCCGAGCGGCAGGCCGCCCGCGCGCTGCGCCCCGTGCTCGGGCGGCTCGCGGGCGTCCCGATGCCCGCGGAGTGGATCTACGAGACGGCCGCGCGCCTCGACCTCCAGCTCGCCGCCGTCGAGGCCCTCCTCGCCGACCGCGGCACCGCCGTACGCCTGGTCGCCGAACCGGGGCCCGCCGGCGCCGACGCCCTGCGCACCGCCGCCCTGGGCGTCGCCCTGCGCGGGCTGCGCCTGGACGCGGTCGTCGCCAACCGCGTCCTGCCGGAGGGCGAGGCGGCGGGCTGGCTCGCCGGGCCCGTCGCCCAGCAGCGCAAGACGCTCGACGAGTGGCGCGAGGAGCACACCGTGCGCACCGTCGCCCACCTCGGCCGCGACCCGCGCGGCGCCGACGACCTCGCCGCCCTCGCGGCGCCCGCCGCCCCCGCGGCCACCGGCCCGGTCCGCTGGCCGGTCGCCGACCGGATCGCCGAGGACGGCGTCCTCGTCTGGCACCTCCCCCTGCCCGGCGCCCGCCGCGAGGCCCTCGACCTCGTCCGCCGCGGCGACGAACTGACCGTCACCGCCGGACCGTTCCGCCGCGTCGTCCCGCTGCCCTCCGCGCTGCGCCGCTGCACCGTCGACGGCGCCGCCCTCCGCGAGGGCGAGCTGCGCATCCGATTCCGGCCCGATCCGGAGCTCTGGCCGCGCAGCCGGTGAAGCCGCGACGGCCGTTCGGGTACCGTCGAGGGGGCCACCCGCAGTCAAGGAGTCCGTCATGAGCGAACAGCTCCCCCCGCCCGACGACACCGGGAACGAGGCCGGGGACGAGAGCTTCGGCAAGCGGGCCGACGACGCCCGGGACGACCGTGCCGAGGCGCCCGCCGAAGCCCCCTCCGAGGTGCACGACGACGCCTGGGCCACCGCCGCCGCCGAGGACCTGGAAGCCGAGCGGGCCCGCCGCCGTGCCCGCCACGGCACGCCCCCGGGCTCCGCCGCCGAGGAGTTCAGGAAGCTCGTCGACGCGGTCGCCGGCAAACTCTCCGACCTCCAGTCACCGCTGCTCGGCGCGGTCGCCGGACCCGCCGCCCAGCAGGTCGTCCGCCAGGTCGTGCAGCAGGCGAAGGCCGCCGTCGAACCCGTCATCGAACGCAACCCGGACGTCTTCGACCACCTCGCCGCCGCCGGCAGCGAACTCCTCGCCGCCTACCGCTCCGCCGTGCAGGACCAGGAACGCCGCTGGACGGCGCGCGACACCCCGCCGCACGCCCCCGAGGAGCGCCGCGACCCCGGTGACGACCCCGGCACCGGCCCTGGCGAGCGCATCGACCTCGACTGAGCCCCGCCCGGTGAGTCCCGCCCGGATCCCCCGGCGGTTCCGGGCCGCCCGGCCTGCGGACACAGGGACGGCGCGCCCGTCACCTCGGGTACCGTTGGCGTAGCGGGGCTCGACCGAAACTGAGGGATTCATGGGACTCACCATCGGCGTCGACATCGGCGGCACGAAGATCGCGGCCGGCGTGGTCGACGAGGAAGGCACCATCCTCTCGACCCACAAGGTGCCGACCCCGGGCACGCCCGAGGAGATCGTGGACGCCATCGCCTCCGCGGTGGAGGGAGCGCGCGCCGGGCACGACATCGTCGGCGTGGGCATCGGCGCGGCCGGCTACGTCAACCGCCAGCGTTCCGAGGTCTACTTCGCCCCCAACATCCACTGGCGCAACGAGCCGCTCAAGGAGAAGGTCGAGGCCCGCGTGGGCCTCCCGGTCGTCGTGGAGAACGACGCCAACGCGGCGGCCTGGGGCGAGTACAAGTTCGGCGCGGGCAAAGGCCACCGCAACGTCATCTGCATCACCCTGGGCACCGGCCTCGGCGGCGGTGTGATCATCGGCAACAAGCTGCGCCGCGGCCACTTCGGCGTGGCCGCCGAGTTCGGCCACATCCGCATGGTGCCGGACGGCCTGCTGTGCGGCTGCGGCTCGCAGGGCTGCTGGGAGCAGTACGCCTCCGGCCGCGCCCTCGTCCGCTACGCCAAGCAGCGCGCCAACGCCACCCCCGAGCAGGCCCAGACGCTGCTCTCGCTCGGCGACGGCACCCCCGAGGGCATCGAGGGCAAGCACGTTTCCATGGCGGCCCGCCAGGGCGACCGGGTGGCCGTCGACTCCTACCGCGAGCTGGCCCGCTGGGTCGGCGCGGGCCTGGCCGACCTCGCCTCCCTGTTCGACCCGTCCGCGTTCATCGTCGGCGGTGGCCTCTCCGACGAGGGCGAGCTGGTCCTCGGACCGATCCGCAAGTCGTACCGCCGCTGGCTGGTCGGCGGGAACTGGCGTCCCGTCGCCGACGTCCTCGGCGCCCAGCTCGGCAACAAGGCCGGCCTGGTCGGCGCCGCCGACCTGGCCCGCGAGCCCGACCCCGTCATGTGACGGCCCCTCGGCACCCGGCCGGCGCCCGCCCGACCCCCGGAGGGGAACGGCGGGCGTCGCCGTACCCGGAGGGCCTCCGCGGCGTATCTTGATCGGCATGGCGACGACTGAGCTGCTGCCAGGGTCCCGCACCGACGCCGACGGCTCGGCCGTCGTCCGGGTCCTCAGTTACAACATCCGCTCGATGAAGGACGACACCGCCGCCCTCGCCCGGGTGATCGGGGCATGCGCGCCCGACCTGGTGCTGCTCCAGGAGGCGCCGCGGTTCTTCCGCTGGCGCAAGCAGCTCGCCCGGCTCGCCTCCGACTCCGGACTGGTGATCCTCTCCGGCGGCGCGACCGCCGCCGGACCCGCCCTGCTGTGTTCCCTGCGGGCCACCGTCGAACGCACCGAGGACGTGCTGCTGCCGCTCACCCCCGGCCGGCACCGGCGCGGCTTCGCCACCGCCGTCGTACGGTTCGGCGGCGCCCGGCTCGGCGTGCTCAGCTGCCATCTGTCCCTGGAGAGGACCGAGCGGTACGAGCAGGGCGGGATGCTGCTGGACCGGGTGGCCGGGATGGGGGTCGACCACGCCGTCGCGGGCGGGGACCTCAACGACGAGCCGTCCGGGCGCACCTTCCGCCGGCTGGCCGGCACCCTCACGGACTGCCGCACCGCCGCGCCCTGGGGAGGCGAGCACACCTGGACGCGCACCGGCCCGCCCAAGCGCATCGACGCCCTGTTCGTCACCAAGGGCGTCGAGGTGCTGGGCTGCGGCGTCCCCCACGATCAGCCGGGAGTGACGGAGGCGGACCTGCGGGCGGCGACCGACCACCTGCCGGTGCTGGCCGCCCTCAAGGTCCCGGCAGCCGTCTGAGCGGGGTCAGACCACCGCGCCGCGGCCCGGGTCCTCGTCGTCCTCGTCGTCCGTGCGCATCCGCATCACCAGCGTGAGCGCGCCGCCCAGGAAGCCGCCGATGCACGCGGTGGCCAGCCACCAGGTCATCTCCCAGCCCAGCAGTATCGCCAGCAGAAGCAGCACCGGCGCGCCCAGCACCCCCAGCCAGGCGAACTTGGAGGTCACGTCCGCCTCCGGCAGCGGCGGCGGCTCCGGCGGCACGAAGTGCCCCTCGTCGCTCTCGTCGAGGTCCTCCTCCGCCGGCTCCTTCACGCTGTAGTCCCGCGGTCCGACCCCCGGCGCGAACGCCACCGAGCCGCCCAGCGGCCTGGCCGGAGGCTCCTCCTCCGTCTTCCGCGGGGGCGCCTTGGTCCCGACGCCGTCCGCGCCGTCCTCGTCGTTGGTCTCGGGCTCCAGCAGCGCAAGGTCCTCCACCGACTTGAACGGCTTGGCGCCCGGCGGGTCCGGCGGCTCCTCGCCGTACCCGGCGACGATCGCCTCCCACGCGGCGGCCTCGTCGAAGGGGACGCCCTTCTCCTCCGGCTCGCGGCCCTCACGGTCCGAGTCGTGGTCAGCCACCTGCGGTCGTCCCTTCCTTGCCGAGACCGGGCTCCCTGACGGCGCCGGGTGCGAGCCGGCCGATGAACGCGGTGCTCTCCCGGAAGATGAGCTCCGCGTCGTGGTCCAACGTCGCCACGTGGTAGCTCTGTTCCAGCAGGACCTCCGACACGTCCGTCGACGACACCCGGGACAGGATCCGCGCCGAGTCCGCCGGCGGCACCACATGGTCCTGGGGGCTGCGCATCAGCAGCAGCGGCTGCGTGACCTGCGGCAGCTCACCGTCGACCAGCCGGAAGAAGTTCCGCAGGGAGTGCGCCGCGTGCAGCGGCACCTTGTCGTACCCCAGCTCCCGGGTCACCGGCTTGGCGATGTCGCTCGCGATGCCCTTGGTCGCCGGGACGAGATGACGCAGCACCGGGAGGGCGTGCGCGGCCACCCCGTGCACCTTGTTCGCCGGATTGACCACCATCACCCCGCTCACCGCGTCACCGTGGCGCGCCGCCAGCCGCAGCGCCAGCGCGCCGCCCATCGACAGTCCCGCCACGAACACCCGCGCCGAGCGGTCCCGCAGCAGCCGCAGTTCGCGGTCCACCTCCGCGTACCAGTCCTGCCAGCCCGTCACCCCCAGGTCCTCCCAGCGGGTGCCGTGCCCGGGGAGCAGCGGCAGCGACACGGTCAGCCCGCGCTCGGCGAGATGCTCCGCCCACGGGCGCATGGACTGCGGCGAACCGGTGAAGCCGTGGCAGAGGAGGACCGCGGTCTCCCCGCCCTCGTGGCGGAACGGCTCGGCTCCGGTCAGCAGCGGCACCTTCGGCCTCCTGTTTCCTGGGACTTTCCTCGGACTCGTGGTCGGTCCGGCACGTCGTCCCGGCCGGCGCGCGGCCGGCACGGCAATTGCAGGACCTTCACCGTACGCGACCGCACTGACACCGACCAGGGCCGTCGGGGCCTTCGGCGCCGCTCCGGGATATGGTCTGACCAACACGCACGGGAGGCACTCGGTTGTTGTACGGCACGATGAAGGTCGCCATCGGAGGGCCGCTGAAGCTCGCCTTCAGGCCCTGGGTGGAGGGCCTGGAGAACATCCCGGCCGAGGGCCCCGCCATTCTGGCCAGCAACCACCTGTCGTTCTCGGACTCCTTCTTCCTCCCCGCGGTGCTCGACCGCAAGGTCACCTTCATCGCGAAGGCGGAGTACTTCACCACTCCGGGCGTCAAGGGCAGGATGACGGCGGCCTTCTTCAAGGGCGTCGGCCAGCTCCCCGTGGACCGCTCCGGGGCGCGCGGCGCCGGCGAGGCGGCGATCAAGAGCGGCATAGAGGTGCTGGAGCGCGGTGAGCTGTTCGGGATCTACCCCGAGGGCACCCGCTCGCCCGACGGCCGCCTCTACCGCGGCAAGCCGGGCGGCCTGGCGCGTGTGGCGCTGGCCACCGGGGCGCCCGTCGTCCCGGTCGCCATGATCGACACGGAGAAGATCCAGCCCCCCGGGCAGGTCATGCCCAAGCTGATGCGCCCGGGCATCCGGATCGGCAAGCCCCTCGACTTCACCCGCTACCAGGGCATGGAGCACGACCGCTTCGTGCTCCGCGCGGTGACGGACGAGGTCATGTACGAGATCATGAAGCTGTCCGGCCAGGAGTACGTCGACATGTACGCCACCGCCATGAAGCGGCAGCTCGCCGAGGCGGCCAAGGCCGAGAAGGAAGCCGAGAAGGCCGAGCGGGAAGCGGAGAAGGCCGCCAGGGCCGCCGTCGCCCGGGCCGACAAGGAGCAGGCGGAGAAGGTCAGGGCGGCCATGGAGCAGACGGACCGGGGACAGACCGGGGGACCGTCCGAGCCGTAGCCGGGCCGGGCACGCACCGGGGGGAGTGGGGGACATGGCCCAGCGCGACAGAGTCATGCGCATGTCGGTCGAGCAGCCGCTGTGGCGCGCGCTCGCCGGCTACCGCGTCCTGACCATGATCTACGCGATCGGGCTGTTCGCCGCCGCCCACGACGGGTTCGCCCGTCCTTGGCTCGCGATCGCCTACTTCGCCGTCCTCGGCGTGTGGACCCTCGCCACCCTGCCCAAGGTCGCGAGCGCCGCCGCCTGCACCAAGCCGTTCCTCGCCGCCGACCTCGCCGTCGCGCTCACCGGCATCCTGATCACCCCGCTCGCCGACGCCGCCCAGCGCGTCCACGACGGCGGGCCCACCCTGCCCTCCATCTGGACCGCCGGCTCCGTGCTCGCCTTCGCGGTCAAGGGCGGCTGGCGGTGGGCCGCCCTCGCCTCCACCCTGGTCGCCGTCGCGAACCTGGTCGAGCGCGGCACCCCCGCCCGCGACACGGTGCACAACGTCGTCCTCGTCTGGGTCGCGTCCATCGCCATCGGGTACGTCGTCGAGGTGGCCCGCGCCTCCGAGCGCACCCTCGCCCGCGCCCTGGAGATCGAGGCCGCCACCCGGGAGCGGGAGCGCCTCGCCCGGGACATCCACGACAGCGTCCTCCAAGTCCTGGCGATGGTGCAGCGGCGCGGCGCCGTCATCGGCGGCGAGGCGGCCGAGCTGGGCCGGATGGCCGGCGAGCAGGAGGTGGCGCTGCGCACCCTGGTCTCCGGCGGCCTGGTCCCCGTCTCCCGCGCCTCCGAGGACGCCGCCCAGGGCGCCGTCGTCCGGAGCGTGGAGGAGGACGAGCCGGACGACGACGGGCCGGTGGACCTGCGGTCCCTGCTCGCCCCGCATGCCGGGTCCCGGGTCAGCCTCGCCGAACCCGGCGCGCCCGTGCCGCTCGCCCCGCGGGCCGCGCGCGAGGTGGCCGCCGCCGTCGGCGCCGCCCTGGACAACGTCCGCCGGCACGCCGGGGAGCAGGCGCGGGCCTGGATCCTGGTCGAGGACGAACCGGACGAGGTGATCGTCACCGTCCGCGACGACGGCCCCGGCGTCCCGGAGGGACGGCTCGCCCAGGCCGAGGGGGAGGGGCGGCTCGGCGTGGCCCAGTCCATCCGGGGCCGGCTGCGCGACCTCGGCGGCAGCGCCGACGTGATCTCCGTGCCGGGACAGGGCACGGAGGTCGAACTCCGGGTGCCGAAGCATCACCAGCAGACGAACGACCCGCGGGGGAAGGCGGAACAGCGATGACCGGGACGACACCGATCAGGGTGATGGTGGTCGACGACCACCCGATGTGGCGTGACGCCGTCGCGCGCGACCTCTCCGAGTCCGGCTTCGAGGTCGTCGCCACGGCCGGCGACGGCGACCAGGCGGTGCGCCGCGCCAAGGCCGCCGCGCCCGGCGTCCTGGTCCTCGACCTCAACCTGCCCGGCAAGCCCGGCGTGCAGGTGTGCAAGGAGGTCGTCGCCGCCGACCCGTCCGTCCGGGTGCTGGTGCTCTCCGCGAGCGGCGAGCACGCCGACGTCCTCGAGGCCGTGAAGTCCGGCGCCACCGGCTACCTGCTCAAGTCCGCCTCCACCGAGGAACTGCGCGACGCCGTGCGCCGCACCGCCGACGGCGACCCCGTGTTCACCCCGGGCCTCGCCGGACTGGTCCTCGGCGAGTACCGCCGCCTGGCCTCCGAACCGGCCGCGCCCGCCGGCGCCGGCGGCGGCGAGGAGCAGAAGGCGCCCCGGCTCACCGAGCGCGAAACCGAGGTGCTGCGCCTGGTCGCCAAGGGCCTGAGCTACAAGCAGATCGCCGAACGCCTCGTCATCTCGCACCGCACCGTGCAGAACCACGTCCAGAACACCCTCGGCAAACTCCAGCTCCACAACCGCGTGGAACTCGTCCGGTACGCCATCGAGCGCGGCCTCGACGACGAGTAGTCCGGTCCCTCCCCGTCCCAACACCCGGACGCTTCCCGGTATTTACCGTCCCGGCCATGTCGATGTGACCCCGGTCACCCTTACCGTGCCAGGTGGGAACGAACGGCATTCCGTCGACCATGGCGAAGGGACACTTCCATGCGGGTCGGAGTACTGACCGGAGGCGGCGACTGCCCCGGGCTCAACGCCGTCATCCGGGCCGTCGTCCGCAAGGGCGTACAGGAGTACGGCTACGAGTTCACCGGGTTCCGGGACGGCTGGCGCGGTCCTCTCGACGGCGTCACCGTCCCCCTCGACATCCCCGCCGTGCGCGGCATCCTGCCCCGCGGCGGCACCGTCCTCGGCTCCTCACGGACCAACCCGCTCAACCAGCAGGACGGCATCCGCAGAATCAAGGACAACCTCGCCGCGCTCGGCGTGGACGCGCTCGTCACCATCGGCGGCGAGGACACCCTCGGCGTCGCCACCCGTCTCGCCGACGAGTACGGCGTCCCCTGCGTGGGCGTGCCGAAGACCATCGACAACGACCTGTCCGCCACCGACTACACCTTCGGCTTCGACACCGCCGTCGGCATCGCCACCGAGGCCATCGACCGGCTGCACACCACCGCCGAGTCCCACATGCGGGTGCTGGTCGTCGAGGTGATGGGCCGCCACTCCGGCTGGATCGCACTCCACTCGGGCCTGGCCGGCGGCGCCAACGTCATCCTCATCCCCGAGCACCCCTTCGACGTCGACCAGGTGTGCGCGTGGGTGACCTCACGGTTCCGCGCCTCGTACGCGCCGATCGTGGTCGTCGCGGAGGGGGCGGTGCCGCGGGACGGCGACATGGTGCTCAAGGACCAGTCCCTGGACGCGTTCGGACACGTCCGGCTGTCCGGGGTGGGTGAGTGGCTCGCCAAGCAGATCGAGAAACGCACGGGGAAGGAGGCCCGGACCACGGTCCTGGGTCACGTCCAGCGCGGCGGTACGCCCAGCGCCTACGACCGGTGGCTCGCCACCCGCTTCGGCCTCCACGCGATCGACTGCGTCCGCGACGGGGACTTCGGCACGATGGTCGCGCTCCAGGGCACGGACATCGTCCGCGTCCCGATCGCCAACGCGACGGCCCGCCTGAAGACGGTCCCGCCGTCCCTCTACGAGGAGGTGGGCGTCTTCTTCGGCTGACGCCCGGGTGCGGCCCGTCGGTGGCTGGTCGCGCAGTTCCCCGCGCCCCTGAGGGGCGCTCTCGCCGCCCCAGCCGCGGGCAGTCGTGCCGCTTGGGGCGATGGGGGTACCTCCCGCTCGAGCGAAGCCGAGAGTGGGGGAGGGTGGGCGCGGCGGCACCCCGTGAGCGCCGGGCTGCGTACGCCCCCGCCCCGCGCCGACACCCAGGGCCCTTCGGCCCACGTCGAGTTCGCCCACGGCCCCGTAAGCTCACCGCAGGGAAGCACACCGGACAAACCCCCGGAGGGGCCCGTGGAGATCCTCGCCTTCGGCGTACAGGCGGACGAGAAGCCCCTCATCGAGCGGGCCTTCGCCGACCACCACCCCACCCGCACCCTCGACGTCTTCCTCAACACCGACACCGCCCCCATCGCCGCCGGCCACGAGATCATCTCCACCAGCGTCAACTGCGACCTCGGCGCCGACGTCCTGTCGGACCTCGCCGCCGGCGGCACCCGGATGGTCGCCCAGCGTTCCACCGGCTTCAACAACGTCGACCTGGACGTCGCCGAACGCCTCGGCATCACCGTCGCCCGCGTCTCCTCCTACTCCCCGTACTCGGTCGCCGAGTTCGCCTGGACGCTCGCCATGGCGGTCAACCGCCGCATCGTCCGCGCCTCCACCCGCACCCGCGACTTCGACTTCCGCCTCGACGGGCTGATGGGCCGCGACCTCCACGGCCGCACCGCCGGTGTGCTCGGCACCGGGAAGATCGGCGAGGCGTTCGCCCGGATCGCGCACGGCTTCGGCATGCGGCTGCTCGGCTGGGACGTCGCCGAGAACCCGGCCTGCCGCGAGCTCGGCATGACCTACGTCCCGAAGGAGCAGCTGCTCGCCGAGTCCGACCTGGTCAGCCTGCACGTCCCGCTGCTGCCCAGCACCCGGCACCTCATCGACGCGACCGCCCTGAAGTCCATGCGGGACGACGCGATCCTGGTGAACTCCAGCCGGGGCGGCCTCGTCGACACCGCCGCCCTCGTCGACGAACTGCGCGCCGGCCGCTTCACCGGCGTCGGCCTGGACGTGTACGAGGCGGAGGCGGGCCTGTTCTTCCTCGACAAGTCCCTGGAGGCCGTCGACGACGACACCCTGGCCCGCCTCGTCACCTTCCCCAACGTCCTGGTCACGTCCCACCAGGCGTACTACACCGTGGACGCCGTCACCCAGATCGTCGCGACGACGGTCGACAACGTCCTCGACTACACCGCCGGCCGCCGCTCCGAGAACGTGCTGGTGCCGCGCAGCTGACCCATCAGCTCCCGCACCACGGCCGTGCCGTCGAGGCTGAGCACCGACTCGGGGTGGAACTGGACGCCCGCGAAACCGGGGCCCCGCACCGCGTGCACCTCGCCGTTCGCCGCGCGGCTCACCTCGACGCCGTGCGCCGCCAGCTCCCGCGCGGCCTCGTCGTCGCAGTGCGCCACGAAGCTGTTGTAGAAGCCGACCGTCTCCGGCCGTCCGAACAGCTCGATCTCCGTCTGCGCCCCCTGGTACGGCACCTCCTTGCGGACGATGTCCAGGCCCAGCTCGGCCGCGATCAGCTCGTGCCCGAGGCAGACGCCGAGCACACCGTGCCGGTTTCCGGCGATCACCTCGGCGGTCAGCCCGCGCAGGAACCGCATCTTCGGATCGGCCGTGTCCGAGGGGTCGCCGGGACCCGGGCCCAGCACCAGCGGGCCTTCGTGCGCCAGCGCCGCCTCCCGCAGTCCGGGCTCGTCGTAGCGGCGCACGGTGACGTCGAGTCCGGCCGCCCGCAGCACATGGGCGAGCATCGCGGTGAAGGTGTCCTCCGCGTCCACGACCAGCGCGTGCCCGGTGAGCGCGTCGGACCGCTCCTGCATCCGCAGCCAGAACGGCGCGAGCGAGGCGCGGCGCCCGTCCAGCGCGGCCCGCACCCGCGGGTCCTCCGCGAGCCCCGGCCGCACCGCCTCCGCGCGCGGCCGTCCGGGGCGCACGCCCAGCGCGGCCAGCACGCCCGCGGCCTTGGCGTGGGTCTCCGCGACCTCGCCCGCCGGGTCCGAGCCGCGTACCAGGGTCGCCCCGACCGGCACCCGCAGCCGTCCGGCGGCGTCGATGTCGGCGGTGCGGATCAGGATGGGGGAGTCCAGCGTCTGGGCGCCGCCCTCGTCGCGGCCGATCAGGGCCAGCGCGCCCGCGTAGTAGCCGCGCCCGCCGGCCTCGTGCCGTTCGATCACCCGGCAGGCGTTCTGCACCGGCGAGCCGGTGACGGTCGCCGCGAACATCGTCTCCCGCAGCACCTCGCGCACGTCCAGCGAGGAGCGGCCGCGCAGCTCGTACTCGGTGTGCGCGAGGTGCGCCATCTCCTTCAGCCGGGGACCGATCACCACGCCGCCCATGTCGCCGACCGTGCACATCATCTTGAGCTCCTCGTCGACGACCATCGACAGCTCCTCGATCTCCTTGCCGTCGGCGAGGAAGCGGAGCAGGTGCTCGGGGGTGGGGCCCGCGTCGGGGTAGCGGTACGTGCCGCTGATGGGGTTCATCACGACGGTCCCGCCGGACGCGCGCACGTGCACCTCGGGGCTCGCGCCGACCAGCGTCCGGTCGCCGGTGTGGACGACGAACGTCCAGTACGCGCCCCGCTCGCCCTCCAGCAGCCGCCGGAACAGCGCCAGCGCGTCGGCCCGCCCGAACCCGGGGATCCCGCCCTCGTACGTTCTGCGGATCACGAAGTTGGCGCCCTCGCCCCGGCCGATCTCCTCGTCGAGGACCCGGCCGACGATCCGCGCGTACTCCTCGTCGCCGACGTCGAAGCCGTCGCCCTCGACCCGCACGTCGTGCGCCGGGAGCGCCGCCAGGGCCTCGGCGAGCGGGATCTCGTGGCGCTCCTCGGGGGTCAGCACCAGCAGCGGGGTGCCGTCGTCGCGGACGTCGAAGCCGCGCTCGCTGATCTGCCGGAACGGCACCAGCGCGAGGCCCTCGTCGGGCAGGTCGGCCAGACGGTCGTGGGAGGTGACCGGGCCGATCAGCAGCTCCACCGTGTCGTGGTCGTGGCCGGGGGTGCGGCGGCGCAGCAGGGCGAAGGGGCGGTCGTCGTGCGGGAGCCGTGCCAGGTCCATGGGGCGTTCCTCGTTTCGTCGCTGTCGTGAGCGGTGAGGAACGGCCCCGGAAAACACGGAAGGCCGCCCCTCGGGCGGCCTTCGCGAAGTCGGTGCGTACGCGCAGTCAGTGGGCCGCCGGATGAGCGGTCCACCACCAGGTGCGGGTCGAGTGCGCGAACATGGCCCCGACCTTAGCGCATCGCGCACCGGTGCGGACCGTGTCTCATTTGGTGGGCGTCGGGATGGACGACCGTTCCGACCCCGTAATGTGGGTTGCGTGACCGTGAACGCTAAGACCAGCGCGAGCGCTGGCAACACCTGGCGAGACCTGCCCGCGGCGCAGCAGCCCGAGTACCCCGACCCCGAGGCTCTGCGCGCAGTGATCGCGGACCTCGAGTCGTATCCGCCGCTCGTCTTCGCGGGCGAGTGCGACCAGCTGCGCGCCCGGATGGCGTCCGTCGCCAAGGGAGAGGCGTTCCTCCTCCAGGGCGGCGACTGCGCCGAGGCCTTCGACGCCGTGTCCGCCGACCACATCCGCAACAAGCTCAAGACGCTGCTCCAGATGGGCGCCGTCCTCACCTACGCGGCCTCCGTGCCCGTGGTGAAGGTCGGGCGGATCGCCGGGCAGTACTCCAAGCCGCGCTCCAAGCCGACCGAGACCCGTGACGGCGTGACGCTGCCGACGTACCGGGGCGACTCGGTCAACGGCTTCGAGTTCACCGAAGAGGCCCGGATCCCGGACCCCGAGCGGCTGAAGCGGATGTACCACGCGTCGGCGTCCACGCTGAACCTGGTGCGCGCCTTCACCACCGGCGGTTACGCCGACCTGCGCCAGGTCCACGCCTGGAACCAGGACTTCGTGAAGTCGTCGCCGTCCGGTCAGCGCTACGAGCAGCTGGCGCGGGAGATCGACCAGGCGCTGAACTTCATGCAGGCGTGCGGCGCCGAGCCGGAGGAGTTCAAGACCGTCGAGTTCTTCTCGTCGCACGAGGCGCTGCTGCTCGACTACGAGTCGGCGCTCACCCGCGTGGACTCCCGCACGGGCCAGCTGTACGACGTCTCCGGGCACATGGTGTGGATCGGCGAGCGCACCCGGCAGCTGGACCACGCGCACGTGGAGTTCGCCTCGCGGATCCGCAACCCGATCGGCATCAAGCTCGGCCCGACCACGACGGCCGAGGAGGCGCTGCAGTACATCGACCGCCTCGACCCGGACCGGGAGCCCGGCCGGCTGACGTTCATCGTGCGGATGGGCGCGGACAAGATCCGCGACAAGCTCCCCGAGCTGGTGGAGAAGGTGACCGCGTCCGGCGCGACCGTGGCGTGGGTGACGGACCCGATGCACGGCAACACCTTCGAGGCCGCCTCCGGGCACAAGACCCGCCGCTTCGACGACGTGCTCGACGAGGTGAAGGGCTTCTTCGAGGTCCACAAGGAGCTGGGCACCCACCCGGGCGGCATCCATGTGGAGCTCACGGGTGACGACGTCACCGAGTGCGTGGGCGGCGGCGACGAGATCTTCGTCGACGATCTGCACCAGCGCTACGAGACGGCGTGCGACCCGCGGCTGAACCGCAGCCAGTCGCTCGACCTGGCGTTCCTGGTCGCGGAGATGTACCGGGACCAGTGACCGGCCGGGCCGGCTGACAGCAGTCGGGGGTGGGGCGTGTCTCACACGGGATCACGCCCCACCCCCCTTTTCCGCCCTCGAAGGGCGCAGGTAAGGTTAGGTTTGCCTCACCGACGGAGGGTCGGTACGGCACGACCCCAGTCCTCGTCGGGAGGTGACCCGCGTGTTCGTCTGCAGCTGCTTCGGCGTGACCGAGGAACAGGTGAAGAGCCACGCGGAAGCCGGTGCCTGTACCCCCCGGCAGATCGCCTCCGCCTGCAAGGCGGGCACGGACTGCGGCGGCTGCGTCCGGCGCATCCAGGCGCTGCTCGGCCGCGGCGCCTGCCCCCGGCGGCAGCTCATCGACGAGGGCGGGCAGCCGCTCGTGGCAGAGGTCGCGACGGAGGTCCCGGAAGCCGCCTAGGCGGTTCCCCGACGCCGTCAGGGCGTCTTGAACCCGTGCGTCCCGGGGCCCGAGGGGTCCGGCTGGGTCTGCTCGATCACCGTCGACAGGTACAGCGCCTCGCCCAGTTTGTCGATCAGCTCCAGCTGGGTGTCCAGGTAGTCGATGTGGTGCTCCTCGTCGGCCAGGATGGCCTCGAAGATGTTGGCCGAGGTGATGTCGTTCTTGTTGCGCATGACCTCGACGCCGCGGCGGAGCCGGTCGATCGCCTCGAGCTCGATCTCGCGGTCGGCCTGGAACATCTCGGTGACGGTCTGCCCGACGCGGACGTGGAACAGCCGCTGGTAGTTCGGCAGGCCGTCCAGCAGGAGGATCCGGTCGGTGAGCAGCTCGGCGTGACGCATCTCGTCGAAGGACTCGTCGCGGGTGTACTTGGCGAGCTTGTACCAGCCCTTGTGGTCCTGGAGCTTGGAGTGCAGGAAGTACTGGTTGATCGCCGTCAGCTCGGCGGTCAGCTGCTCGTTGAGGAACTCGATGACCTCGGGATCGCCCTGCATGGCGCGGGCTCCTTCCGCGTGGGGGGAAATGTGCGGGTCGGGGCGCATGATTGCACCGGTATGAAAGATCGTCCAGTAAGTCTCGACTTAGTAAGTAATCCCATACTTGGCCCGTTCTGGCCATGAATGACCGAATGTGCGCGGCCCGGTTCAGGAGCATGGCCCCCGGTCTGTCAGGATGGAGACATGGGTCAGCCGGCGGAACGCGAATCGGGGGAGCGCGCGACACGAGGAGCGGCGGATCTCCAGCTCCCGCCGGGACAGCGGCTCCAGAAGGGCTGGCCGGTCACCCACTACGGGCCCGTCCCCAGGTTCCGCCCGGAGCGCTGGGAGTTCCGGGTCTTCGGCGCCACCGCCGACGGCGAGAAGCACTGCTGGACCCACGAGGAGTTCACGGCGCTGCCGTACACCACCGTCGAGGCCGACCTGCACTGCGTGACCAAGTTCAGCATGGTCGGCGCCGAGTGGGGCGGGATCCCGGCGCGCACGGTCGTGGAGATCGCCCCGCCCGCACCGGACGTCACCCATGTGATGGTGTGGGCCGAGTACGGATTCAGCTCCAACCTGCGGCTCGAGGACTTCACGTCCGACCGCACCCTCTTCGCCACCCACAAGGACGGTGAGCTGCTCACCGCCGAGCACGGCTTCCCGCTGCGCCTGATCGTGCCGCACCTGTACGCGTGGAAGGGCCCGAAATGGGTCCGCGGGGTGGAGTACATGACCGCCGACCGCCGTGGCTTCTGGGAGGAGCGCGGCTACCACAACGTCGGCGACCCCTGGCGGGAGCAGCGCTACTCCTACCAGGAGGAGCCCGGGGACGGCCCCGAGCTCTGACCCACCCCGCCGGCTCTCAGCCGTCGCGGAGCTTCTTCAGCCGCTCCACGTCCGCCGCGTGCCCCTCCTTGCCGCCGGGCGTCTCGATCACCAGCGGTACGCCCGCGGTCTCCGGGTGCGTCATGAGGTCCCGGAACGGGTCCTCGCCGACGTGTCCCGCGCCGATGTTGGCGTGCCGGTCCTTGTGCGCGCCGACGACGTCCTTGGAGTCGTTGGCGTGGATCAGCCTCAGCCGTCCCGTGCCGACGGTCGCGGCCAGCTCGTCCAGGGTGCGGTGCGCGCCGCCGGGCGCGGCCAGGTCGTGGCCGGCCGCGAAGACATGGCAGGTGTCCAGGCAGACGCCCAGCTTCGGATGGGCGTCCAACCGCTCGAAGTACGGGCCCAGGTCCTCGACCAGGGAGCACAGCGAGGCGCCCTGTCCGGCGGTCGGCTCCAGCAACAGGTACGGGTCGTCGTCGCGGGTCAGCTCGTCCAGCAGCGGCAGCATGTGCTCCCGTACCTGCGCCAGTGCCACCGCGCGCTCGCGTCCGCCCGTCGCGCTGCCGGTGTGCACCACCACGCCCAGCGCGCCGATCTCCCGGCCGCGGCGCAGCGAGTGCCGCAGGGACTCCACCGACCGCTCCACGGTCGCCGGGGTGTGGGACCCGAAGTTGATCAGGTACGGGGCGTGCACGTACGCCGGGACCGACGCCTCGGCGCAGGCCGCGCGGAACGCCTCGTCCTGGAGCGGGTTGCCGGCGGGGGTGGCCCAGCCGCGCGGGTTGGCGACGAAGACCTGCACGGTCTCGGCCCCCAGGTCACGGGCGTAGGGCAGGCCGACGGAATGCAGGCCCCCGGCCACGGGCACGTGACTGCCGATCGGGTTGCGGGCGGGGCCGGACGGGTGACTCTTCACCCGTCAAGGGTGTCACGGCCGCGCGCGTCACCCGGACGGCCCCCTCCGTCACCTGATCTTGAGGGTGATCGTCGAGCCCTTGGGCGCGGTCTCGCCGCCGTCCACCGACTGGTCCTTGACGGTGTCGCCGAACAGGCCCAGCAGGCCGCGGTCCTCCTTCACCCCGAACCCGGCGCCCTCCAGCTTCTCCCGGGCCTCGTCCACGCTGTCGCCGACGACGTCCGGCACCTCGACCATCTCCGGGCCCTTGGACAGGGTGAGGGTGACCGTGTCGCCCTCGGCGGCCTCACCGCCGGCGCCCGGGGTCTGCCGGGCCACCTGGCCCGCGTCGTGCTCCGAGTGGACCCGCCCGTCGGCGATCTCCACCTTGAGCCCGGCCTCCTCCAGCTCGGCGCGCGCGTCCTCCGGGTCGTCGCCGGTGACGTCGGGCACGTCCACGGGGCTGCCCTTGCTCACCGTCAGCTTCACCGCGGTGTCCGCGCGGACCTTGGTGCCCTTGCCCGGCTCGGTGGAGATCACCGCGTCCCTGGGCACGGAGTCGCTGAACTCCCGGGTCACCATGCCCGGCTTCAGACCCTCGTCCTCCAGCAGGGACCGGGCCTTGTCCAGGCGGTAGCCGTCCAGGTCGGGCACCCGCACGGTCTGCGGGCCCTTGGACACGGCCAGGGACACCGAGGCGCTGCCGCGGACGCGGGCGCCCGCCGCCGGGTCGGTGCTGATCACCTTGCCGCGCTCGACGGTGTCGCTGTACTCCTCCGTGACCTCGCCGACGTCCAGTCCGGCCTCGGCGAGCCGGTCGCGGGCCTCCTGCTCGGTCTTCGACAGCACCGGCGGGACCTTGGTGAACTGCCCGGAGTTGATGTACCAGATGCCGGCGCCCAGGCCGAGCACCAGCAGCACGGCCACGACGATCGCCGCCGGTCCGCGGTGCAGCGCCGTGCGGCGCCGGGGCGGCAGCGGGGGAGGGGAACGGAAGCGGCTGGTGCGGTCGACCGCGCCGTCGTCGTCCTCGTTCACGGGAAGGGGACGCGGCACGGTGAGGGAGCGCGGGATGACGCTGGTGCGGTCGCCGGCGTTGTCGTGCTCCGCGGACAGCGCCTGCGGGGGCATCGCGTCGAGCTGCTCGTCGGTGAGCCGGCCGCGCGACTCGCGGGTCAGGGCGAACAGCGCCACCGCGTCGGCCGGGCGGACCTCGGCGTCGCGCGCGGTCGCCGCCCCGACCAGCGCGTCCAGCGCCGGCGCCAGACCGGGCACCACCGCGGAGGGCGGCGGCACGTCGTCGTGCAGATGCTTGTAGAGGACGATCGCGGGGGAGTCGCCGTCGTGCGGCTTCTCGCCGGTCAGCATCTCGTAGAGCAGGATGCCGCAGGCGTACACGTCGACGCGGGGGTCGGCGGTGCCGTGCTCTATCTGTTCCGGGGCCAGGTAGGAGACGGTGCCCAGCACCGTGCCCGTGCTGTTGGTGACCGTGTCCACCGAGCGGACCAGGCCGAAGTCGGCGACCTTGACCCGGCCGTCGTCCCCGATCAGCACGTTCTCCGGCTTCATGTCGCGGTGCACGAACCCCGCGCGGTGGGCGGCGCCCAGCGCGGCCAGCACCGGCTCCAGGATGTCCAGCGCGGCCCGCGCCTGCAGCGCCCCGCGCTCCCGCAGCACGTCTCGCAGCGTGCAGCCCGGGATGTACTCCATCGCCAGGTAGACGTACCCCGCGTCGGTGCCCTGGTCGAAGACCTGGACGACGTTCGGATGGGCCAGCCGGGCGACGGACTTGGCCTCGCGGATGAAGCGCTCCACGAAACCGGCGTCGGTGGCCAGCGAGGGGTGCATCACCTTGAGCGCGAGGATCCGGTCGAGGCGGGTGTCCAGGGCCCGGTAGACCGTGGCCATCCCGCCGACGGCGATCCGCGCCTCGACGCGGTAACGGCCGTCGAGCACCTGCCCGACCAGCGGGTCCTGAAGGGTCGTGTCCACGCAGCGAGTCTACGAGTCCGTGAGGACAGCCCCGGCCCGTTCAACCGCCGTTGGAGCGGACCTGTGACCTGTGTTACCCGACCGCGTCCGAATCGAGGCCGACGCCGGGCTGCCGGGCGCCTCAGAACGCGGGCCGTTCCGGGTCCAGCTCCGCCCGGCCCTCGGCCGGCGAGGACGCCCGCGCGAAGTGGCGCCGGGGGATGCGCCCGGCCCGCCGTGCGAGCCGGCCCGCCTCCACCGCGTTCCGCATCGCGGACGCCATCAGCACCGGCTCCTGCGCGCGCGTCACCGCGGACGCCAGCATCACGCCCGCGCACCCCAGCTCCATGGCCAGCGCCGCGTCCGACGCCGTGCCGGCCCCCGCGTCGAGGATCACCGGCACGCCCGCGCGCTCCACGATCAGCTCGAAGTTGTGCGGGTTGCGGATGCCGAGGCCGGAGCCGATCGGCGAGCCCAGCGGCATCACCGCCGCGCACCCCACGTCCTCCAGCTTCCGCGCCAGCACCGGGTCGTCGTTGGTGTACGGCAGCACCGTGAACCCGTCGTCGACCAGCGTCTCCGCCGCGTCCAGCAGCTCCACCGGGTCCGGCAGCAGGGTGCGCTCGTCCGCCACGACCTCCAGCTTCACCAGATCCGTGCCCAGCGCCTCCCGGGCCAGCCGCGCGGTGAGCACGGCCTCCCCGGCGGTGAAGCAGCCGGCCGTGTTCGGCAGCACCTCCACGCCCAGCTTCCGCAGCACCGACAGCACCGACCCCTGCACCGAGGGGTCCACCCGCCGCATCGCGACGGTCGTCAGCTCCGTGCCGGACGCCACCAGCGCCCGCTCCAGCACGTCGAGGCTCGGCGCCCCGCCGGTGCCCATGATCAGCCGGGACGTGTAGGTCCGCCCGCCGAGGACGAGGGGATCGTCGGCCATGGTCAGCCTCCTTGGACGGCGGTGAGGACCTCCACCCGGTCCCCTTCGGACAGGGGGGTGGCGGGCCACTGCGCGCGCGGGACGACGGTTTCGTTGAGGGCGGCCGCCACTCCGGAGGGCGCCGCGGTGAGCGACCTGACGACGAGGTCGAGGGCCGTGCCGGGCGGGACCTGACGGCTCTCGCCGTTGACGGTGACGGTGACCGTGGTGACCGGGGCGTTCATACGGACTGCTCCGCGAGGACGGGGGCGCCGAAGCGCCGGGGGGTGAACGGAAGGGCCTCGTCGGGCAGCTCGCCGGTGGTCAGCACCCGCGCCATGGCGTCGCCGGTGACGGGCGTCAGCAGCACGCCGTTGCGGTGGTGCCCGGTGGCCAGCAGCAGCCCGTCGAGGCGGGTCGGGCCGAGCAGGGGCGCGTTGTCGGGGGAGCCGGGGCGCAGTCCCGCGAGCGTCTCGGTGAGCGGCAGCTCGGTGAGGCCGGGCACCAGGTCGTGGGCGTCGCGCAGCAGCTCGTAGACGCCGCCCGCGGTGACCGTGGTGTCCCAGCCCATCTCCTCGCTGGTCGCGCCGATCACCAGCTCGCCGCTCTCGCGCGGCACCAGGTAGACGTGGCTGCCGCGCACCACCGCCCGCACCGTGCGGCTCAGGAACGGCTCGGGACGGTCCGGCATGGTCAGCCGCAGCACCTGCCCCTTCACCGGACGCACCGGAGGCAGCACCTCCGCGGGCACGCCCACCAGCCGCCCGCTCCAGCTGCCGCCCGCCAGCACCACCTGGCCCGCGCCCAGCTCGCCGCCGTCCGCCGTGACCACGCCGGTCGCGCGGTCGCCGGTGACGACGAGCCGCTCGGCCCAGGCGCGGTGCAGGATGACGCCGGCCCGCTCGCAGGCGGTGAGCAGCGCGGACGCCAGCCGACGCGGGTCGATCTGGTGGTCGCCGTCCACCCGCAGCCCGCCCCGCACACCCGGCGCCAGCATCGGCTCCAGGCGCCGGCACTCCCGCCCGGTCAGCCACTGCGAGTCCAGTCCGGAACGCTCGTGCAGGGCGTGCAGCTCCCGCAGGTGGGCGCGGTCGTCGGCGTCCAGCGCCACGGCGAGGGTGCCGCAGCGGCGGTAGCCGAGGTCCTGGCCGGTGAGGTCGGACAGCTCGGCCGCGAAGTCGGGGTAGCGGCGGGCCGAGGCCAGGTTGAGGCCGAGCAGCGTCTGCTCGCCGTGGTGCAGCTCGGTGACGGCGGCCAGCATCCCGGCCGCCACCCGGGCGGCGCCCCCGCCCGGATCGGGGTCCACGACCGTCGTGGCGAGACCGGCCTGCGCGGCCCGCCAGGCCGTCACCAGACCGATGATCCCGCCCCCGACGACGAGGACGTCTGCGGTACGCGTGGGCGACATGGGCGTCCAGCCCCTCCCTTCGCCGGCATGACCCGGATCAGGTTCGTACGGTCGGAGGCCGCCAGCCTCCCTCTCAGCCCGGTGCGCCCGGGCTCCCGCGAGTGCGTGTACGCGGGCCACCCTAGCCCGCGCCGCGCCGCAGCCGTAAGGGACCCCGCGCGGCCGCGGTCCGGCGCGGCGGGCACGGGTGTCTATGGTGAGCGGGTGAGCGAGCAGACGCAGGAACCGGGAGGGGCCGCGCCGCGCCGGGTCGTGGTGGCGGGCGCGGGCATGGCGGGCGTGCAGACCGCTGCGGCGCTGCGGGAGCGGGGCTTCACCGGCGAGGTGACGCTGATCGGCGCGGAACCCCACCAGCCGTACGACCGGCCGCCGTTGTCCAAGGCGGTGCTGCTGGGCACCGCCGAGAGCTCCGCCTTCGAGGTGGACTTCGAGGAGCTCGGGATCGAGCTGCGGCTGGGCTGCGAGGTGACCGGCCTGCGCCCCGGCGACCACGAGCTGGACACCGAGGCCGGGCCCGTCCCGTACGACGTGCTGGTCATCGCCACCGGGGCCGAACCGCTGCGGCTGCCCGGCGCGGAGGGCGTGCCCGGCGTGCACCTGCTGCGCACCCTGGACGACGCCGAACGGCTGCGGCCGGTGCTCGCCGGCCGGCACGACATCGTGGTCGTCGGCGCGGGCTGGATCGGCGCGGAGTTCGCCACGGCCGCCCGGGAGGCGGGCTGCGCGGTCACCGTCGTGGAGGCCGAGGAACGGCCGCTGGCGGGCGTGCTGCCCGCGGAGGTGGCCGCGCCGATGACCGCCTGGTACGCGCAGGCCGGCGTCGGCTTGCGCACCCACGCGCGCGTGGCGCGCGTCGAGCCCGGCGCCGTGCTCCTCGACGACGGCACCCGGCTGCCCGCCGGCGCGGTCGTCGTCGGCATCGGCGCCCGCCCCGCCACCGCCTGGCTGGCCGGGTCCGGGATCGCCCTCGGCACGCACGGCGAAGTCCTCGCCGACGCGCACCTGGCGGCCTCCCTGCCCGACGTGTACGCCGTCGGCGACTGCGCGTCCTTCCCGTCGGCCCGCTACGGCGAGCGGCTCCTCGTCCACCACTGGGACAACGCCCTCCAGGGGCCGCGCACCGTCGCCGCGAACATCGTCGGCGGGGGCCGCGAGGTGTACGACCCGGTGCCGTACTTCTGGTCCGAGCAGTTCGGGCGGTTCGTGCAGTACGCCGGGCACCACGCGGACGCCGACCGCACGGTGTGGCGCGGCGACCCGGCCGACCCGGCGTGGAGCGTGTGCTGGCTGCGCGGGGACCGGCTGGTCGCGCTGCTCGCGGTGGGACGGCCCCGCGACCTGGCGCAGGGGCGGCGGCTGATCGGGTCGGGCGCCGCGGTGGACCCGGAGCGGGTGGCGGACCCGGCGCGGCCGCTGAAGTCGGCGACGGTCTGACCGACTCGCCCACGCGCCGGGACGGGGCTGACTTCCGACTGTCGGTGGCAGGTGGCAGGCTTGTCCCGTGACCGAGATTGACGCAAAGATCGATGCTCTCGTCCCCGCCTGGCTCACCCTCCCCGACATCGCCGAGAAGTTCGGCGTCGAGGTGACGCGCGTCCGGCAGCTGGTCAAGGAGGGCCAGCTCATCGCCGTGCGCCGCGGTGAGAACCGTGCGCTGCACGTCCCCGCCGCCTTCATCGACGGGGACAAGGTCGTCAAGGGCCTGACCGGGACCCTGACGCTCCTGCGGGACGACGGCTTCACGGTCGAAGAGATGCTGGAGTGGCTCTTCACCCCCGACCCCAGCCTGCCGGGCACCCCCGCGCAGGCCCTCGCGGAGAACCGCGGCACGGAGGTGAAGCGCAGGGCCCAGGCCCTGGCAGTCTGACGCACGTTCCCCGTGACGCCCCAAGGGGCGCGGGGAACTGCGCGCCCAGCCCTCACGTACCCGCAGGGCAGAATCGCGCGACGCCGGGCCCGTATGGTCCGACCGACGTTCCGGTGACCGCCTGAGGGGCGCGGGGAACTGCGCGCCAAGCCCCCACGCACCCGCAGGCACCCCCCGACCGGGAGCGGCGCGAGCCGCCGCTCCCGGATCCCACGTGCCGCCAGGCACGACATAGGGTTCCGCCGACGAGCCCGCCTGCCCGCAGCGCGACCCGAACCCCGGGGGGAACCCATGACCCACACCCCACGCACCCACCTCACCGACGCCCGCGTCTACCTCTGCACCGACGCCCGCAAGCGTCAGGGCGACCTCCCCGACTTCCTGGACGCCGTCCTCGCCCACGGCGTGGACATCGTGCAGCTCCGCGACAAGGGCATGGAGGCCGCCGAAGAGCTCGAGCACCTCGAGGTCTTCGCCGACGCCTGCGCCCGGCACGGCAAGCTGCTCGCGGTCAACGACCGCGCCGACGTCGCGCACGCGGCCCGCGCCGACGTCCTCCACCTGGGCCAGGGCGACCTGCCCGTCCCCGCCGCCCGGGCGATCCTCGGCGACGACACACTCGTCGGCCGGTCCACCCATGCCGAGGACGAGGCCGCCGCGGCCGCCGTCCAGCCCGGCGTGGACTACTTCTGCACCGGCCCCTGCTGGCCCACCCCCACCAAGCCCGGCCGCCCCGCGCCCGGCCTGGACCTCGTCCGGTACACCGCGGGGCTCGGCACCGACCGCCCGTGGTTCGCGATCGGCGGCATCGATCTCGCCAACCTCGACCAGGTGCTGGACGCCGGCGCCCGCAGGGTGGTCGTGGTCCGCGCCCTCACCGAGGCGGACGACCCGGGCGCCGCCGCCGCCGAGCTGTCCAGGCGCGTCCGGGAGGCGGCGGACGCCGGCTGACGAGCGACCGGCCCGCCGGGACCAGCGCGTCTCAAGTTTGTCCACACTGTGGACGCCAAGTCGGCAAATCAGACAAATATCCCGCTTCTGGTTGGGGGTCCGCCCACCCGTGGCTACCCTGCCCGTATGGCCCTCGGAACCGCATCCACCAGGACGGACCGCGCACGCACCGTGCGCGACATGCTCGCCAGCGGGAAGGCGACGTACTCGTTCGAGTTCTGGGCCCCCAAGACGGAGAAGGGCGAGCGGAACCTCTGGAACGCGCTCCGCAGGATCGAGGCCGTCGCGCCCAGCTTCGTCTCCGTGACCTACGGCGCGGGCGGCTCCACCCGGGCCGGCACGGTCAAGGCGACCGAGCAGATCGCCGCCGACACCACCCTCACCCCGGTCGCCCACCTCACGGCGGTGGAGCACTCCGTCGCCGAGCTGCGCAACATCATCGGCCAGTACGCCGACGCCGGGATCCGCAACATGCTGGCCGTGCGCGGCGACCCGCCCGGCGACCCGATGGGCGACTGGGTCCCGCACCCCCAGGGCCTCACCTACGCGGCCGAACTGGTGCGGCTCATCAAGGAGTCGGGAGACTTCTGCGTGGGCGTCGCCGCCTTCCCCGAGATGCACCCGCGGTCCGCGGACTGGGACACCGACGTCGCCCACTTCGTGGACAAGTGCCGGGCCGGCGCCGACTACGCGATCACCCAGATGTTCTTCCAGCCGGAGTCGTACCTGCGGCTGCGTGACCGAGTCGACGCGGCGGGCTGCGAGACGCCCGTGATTCCCGAGGTCATGCCTGTGACCAGCGTGAAGATGCTGGAACGGTTGCCAAAGCTCAGTAATGCGGTGTTCCCCGACGCCCTCAAAGAGCGGATCCTCACAGCGAAGGACGATCCGGCGGCGGTACGCTCCATCGGTATCGACTTCGCCACGGAGTTCTGCGCACGGCTGCTGGCCGAAGGAGTGCCCGGTCTGCACTTCATCACGCTCAACAACTCCACGGCGACGCTGGAAATCTACGAGAACCTGGGTCTGCACCACCCGCCGCAGGCCTAGACCGGTCGCACGCGCATACGACACACTGCGTAACGACCACTGGGAGAGGGGCGTACATGGGCTGGACGGTCCTCTACATCGCGTTCGGCATCGTCGCGCTGTGGTTGCTGGGTGAGGTGCTCCTGCAGTACAAGGCGCGCCTGCGCTGGCGGCTGCTCGCCTTCGTCGGGTTCCTCGGCGTCGTGTTCGGCGTGCTGATCCCGTCCGTGGTGGTGATCGGACTGGGCGCCGCGGCCTTCGCCGTCGGGCAGACCTACGTCACGCTGTCGTTCCGCCGCGGCTTCCAGGCCGGCTGGGCGGTCAACGCGCCGATGCTGTCCGCCGTGAAGGGGCGCCGCGACGAGCCGACACTGGAGGTCACCGACCTCGAGGCGTCCGGCGACCGCGCCGACGCGTTCGACACCGGCCCCGTGACGGCCGGTTACGGCGCCGACGACGAATACGACCGCGACGACGTCTTCACGCCCGCCGCCGACCGTCAGACGGCCGCGGAGTCCACCGCCGTCTACGAGCCGCAGCCGATGCCCGACGACACCGGGTCCTACGGCGTCTACGGCGACCAGGGGTACGCGGGCCAGGGTCAGGACCAGTACGCGGGCCAGGACCAGTACGCCGCGACCGCGCAGACCGCCGACCCCAACTACGCCTACGACTACTCGGGTTACGGGCAGCAGCAGGGCTACGACACCGGCCAGCAGTACGCCGCGTACTCCGACCCGTACATCGGCAACACCACCTACGGCGGCGGCACGTACGACACGGGCTACACGGACCAGCAGTACGCCCAGCAGGGCTACGCGGCCCAGGACCCGTACGCCACGGGCGGTTACGGCGGCGAGACCCCGGCCGGCGGCCTGTGGGTGCCGCAGCAGCGCAGCGCCGACGACCCGTACGGCGGCGAACTCCCGCCCGAGCAGCAGTACCCGTACCAGGACGGCGGCCAGCAGCAGGGCGCCCAGGGCAACGGGTACGACGAGCAGTACCGCTACTGAGCGGACGGGCGGCCACGGGCGGCCGAGGACGCCCTCAACCGCCCGTGACGCGGCCCGAGTTCACTGGGAGCCGCGGAAGTCCGGCCCCTCCACGACCAGTCCGGCGACCAGCGCCCCCGACATCCCCGCGTGCGGCAGCCCGCCGCCGGGGTGCGACCAGCCGCCGACGGTGAAAAGCCCCGGCAGCCGCGTGGTGTTGGACGCGTGCAGGAACCGGCCGTCCGCCGCGGCGAGCGCCGGCGCCGGCACAGCGCCGCCCTCCGCGCCCGTCTCCCGCTCGACGTCCTCGGGCGTGCGCACCTCGTGCCACAGCAGCCGGTCCCGCAGGTCCGGCACCGCCCGCGCGGCGGCCGTGATCATCCGCTCCGCGAACTCCTCGGCACCGTCCGCCCCGGGGGGCGCCACCGCCGTCACGGTCACCGCCTCGTGCCCGGCGTCCGGCACCAGCGCCGGATCGTCCGGCCGCAGCACGGTCACGGTCGGTTCGGAGGGCAGCCCGCCGCCGGACAGCGCGTCCAGCTCCGCCGCACGGTCCCGGGTGTGCACCACCGTCCGGTGCGGGGTGCTCTCCGGGCGGGCACCGCGCAGCGCCAGCAGCACCGTCGTCCGGCTCGCCCCGTCCCGCCGGGCGGGCACCTCGCCCTCACCGCGCAGCCGCGTGCCGCACATCCGCTCCAGCGGCCCGGGACCGACCCCCGCGACCACCAGGTCCGCCTCCACCGCCGTGCCGTCGGCGAGTTCCACGCCCGCCGCCCGGCCGTCCTTCTCCCGCACCGCGGTGACCTCCGCGCCGAACCGGAACTCCACCCGGCGGGCCAGACACCGCTCGTACATCGCCCGCGCCAGCTCCCGCAGCCCGCCCCGCACGTACCAGGTGCCGAAGGCGTGCTCCATGTACGGCAGCACCGCCGCGCTCGCCGGCGTCGTCCGCGGGTCCAGGCCGAACGCCAGGGCGTGGCTCTCCAGCAGCGCCCGCAGCCGCGGGTCGCGCAGCTCCCACTCGCCGACCTCGGCCAGCGTGGCCGCCTGGCGCACGCGCAGCAGCCGCCGGTGCGGGACCGCCGGGTAGGGCTCGCGCCCGGCCAGCACCCGCCAGTTGGGCCACAGCGGCTCCTCCAGCAGCGGGCGGCGCGCCCGGTCCCAGGCCTCGCGGGCCCGCACCAGGAAGTCGCCCCAGCGCCGCGCCGCGTCCGCGCCCAGCGCCTCCTCCACCGCGGAGACCACGCCCGCGCGGGAGGCGTTCGGCAGGGAGACCTCGGTGCCGTCCGCGAAGACGTGGTGCGACGACGGGTCGGCCTGCACCAGCTCGACGCACTCCTCCAGCGGCTCCCGGCCCGTCTTCACGAACAGGTCCCGGTAGACGGCCGGCAGCGGCAGCAGCCCGGGGCCCGTGTCGAAGGCGAACCCGTCCCGCTCCCGGCGGCGCAGCGCGCCGCCGTACGTCTCCGTCCGCTCGTACACCGCCACCCGGTGGCCCGCGACGGCCAGCCGGGCGGCGGCCGCCAGCGCGCCCGCACCGGCGCCGATCACCGCAATCCGTGCCATGTCAGGGACTTTATCCGCCGCCGGTCAGGGGCCCGGCCCCGAGTGTCCGCGCCCCCGCAGCGTGACCGCGCGGACGCGCGCCGTGGTGGGCCCGCGTGCGCAGGCGTGAGTACAGGTACCTAGCCGGCGAGATGAGTACGGCGGCGGATGGGCCGCGGCCGGTGGGAACGGGAGAGTGGAGACCACGGAGAGAGGGCCCGGGCCCACGGAACCGGCGACACGGGGTGCCGGAACGGGGACCGGCCCGCGATCCGCTCCTTCCGCCGGCGCCGTCGGCGGGAGCGAGGCACGGGGGAACCCGGGGGAACGACCGCGACGGGGGTTCCACGGGGGGACGTGGGGAACAGGGAGGCGCCGGCCCGGCCGGTGGCCCGCGGGGGACGCGGCCACCGACGGACCGGCGCCTTCGCGTGTCCGGCGCCGGTGACTACTGGCCGCGGCCGCTGACCCGGCCCTGGAGCAGCCGCGACAGCGCCGCGTGCACGTCGTCCAGGGACCGCTCGGGCTGGAACGACTTCCAGTCGAGCGCCGCCACCAGCACCATGCCCACCAGCGCCGCCGCCGTCAGCGGGACGTCGATCTCCTCGCTGAACTCCCCGGCCGCCACGCCCTCGCGCAGCACCCCCTCGACCACCGCCACGGCCTGCTGCCGCACCACCATCAGCGTGGACTGCCAGGCCCGGTTGGTGCGCCACAGCTCCGCCACGTACAGCTGGGTGAAGGCCGGGTAGCGGTCGATGAAGACCAGTCCCGCCCGGATCATGGCGTCCAGGGCGTCGACCTTGCTCCCGCCCTCCTGTTCCGTCCCCTCGGCCGCCTCCCGCAGCGAGGCGGTCAGCAGGCCGACCCCGTGCCGCAGCAGCTCCTCGAAGAGGACCGACTTGCTCGCGAAGTTGTAGTAGACGGTGCCCTTCGCGACGCCCGCCCGCTCGGCGATCTCGTCCACGGTGGTGGCGGAGAACCCCTGTTCGGCGATGAGCGTGACGGCCGCCTCGTAGAGCTTCTGCCGGGTGGCCTCGCGGCGGGCGCTGCCGCCCGGCGTGGTGCTGCTGCGTTCCATGGCCCTGATTCTCACAGGAGCTCCGGCCGGCCGGTTCACAGGCTCAGCTCCGGATGCAGCCGGGAGAGCGTCCACACCTGCCTGCGGCGGGCCGACAGCGCGGTCAGCGCGAGCGCGCCGGCGGTGAAGGCCGCCAGCACCGCGCAGGCCGTCCACACGGGCCCGAGACCGCCGCCCGAGATCAGCCGCCGCAGCGCCTCCACGACATGGGTCATCGGCAGGAACGGGTGCAGCGCGTTGAAGAAGCCCGGACTGGTCTGCACGGGGTACGTGCCGCCCGCCGAGGTGAGCTGGAGCATCAGCAGCGCCAGCACCAGGATCCGGCCGGCCGCGCCGAAGCGGGCGTTCAGCCACTGCACGAGCGCCGCGAAGCAGGCCGTCACCAGGAACAGGAAGCCCACCGTCCCGGCCGCCCGCGCCATCCGCAGCCCCAGCCCCCAGTGCAGCACCGACATCAGCGCCACCGTCTGCAGCACCCCGATCGCCACCACCGGCAGCCAGCCCGCCAGCGCGATCCGCCAGGCGGAGGCGCCCGCCGCGAGCGCCCGCCGATTCATCGGCGCGATCAGCATGTACGCCACCATCGCGCCCACCCACAGCGACAGCGGGATGAAGTACGGGGCGAAGCCGGTGCCGTAGTTGGGCGCCTTGTGCAGGTCGTGGCTGACCAGCCGCACCGGGTCGGCCATCACCTCGGTGCGCTCGTCGCGCTCGGCCTTGTCGTAGTCGGGGATCTGCTCGGCGCCCTCGTGGAGACCGCCCGCCAGCTCCTCGGAGCCGTCGACCAGCTTGAAGAGCCCGCCGCTCAGATCGTCCGCGCCCGTCTTCAGCTTCCTGACGCCCTTGTCCAGGTCGAGGGCGCCGGTCTCGGCGGTGGCGAGCCCCTTGTTGAGCTTCTTCGCCCCCGCGGCGACCTTGCCGGCGCCGGTGTTCAGTTTGTTGATCTTGCTGACGGCGTCGTCGAGGTCCTCGGAGAGATGCGGGGCGCGGGCGGCGAGCGCGCGCGCCTGCTTCTCCAGGGTGGCGAGATGACCGTCGAGCTTCTTCAGGTCCGCGCGGTGCCCGGTGACCAGGTCGCCGACGTCGTCCGCGACGGAGGAGGCGGTCGCCACCGCCTCCTTGGCCTTCTTCAGCTCCGGGCAGGCCGGGTCCGGCTCGTCCGTGTCCTCGCAGCGCTCGCGGTGGAGCGCCTCCATGGTGCCCAGCGCTTCACGGGCGTCCTTCGCGGCGGCGGGCGCCTTCTCCGTCAGCGCCTCCAGGTCGTCGCGCAGCTGACCCGCCGTGTCGGCGACGAAGCGTGCCGTCTCCCCGATGGCCTTCTCGTTCTTCTTCAGGAACGGGCCCGCCTCCGCGTCCAGCGCGTTCACCTTCTCGGCGAGCCGACGTGTGCCGTCGGCGACCTTCCCCGCCCCGTCCTCCAGGGTGCCCGCGCCCTTGTGCAGGTCCTTCAGGCCCTTGGACAGTTTGCCGCTGCCCGCGCGGGCGTCCTTCAGCCCGTCGACGAGGTCCTTGGAGCCCTTCTCGGCCTTTCCGATGCCCCCGTTCAGCTTGTCCGCGCCCCGGGCCGCCTTCACCGTCTCGCCGTGCAGGTCGGAGAAGGAGACGAAGATCTGGTCCAGGAAGGACCGGGAGGTCTTGGTGGACGCGGCCCGCCGCACCTCACCGAAGACCGTGCGGGAGATCTGCCCGACGATGTAGTTGTTGGCGTCGTTGGTGCGCACCTGGAGGGCGCCGGCCTCGGGGGAGTCGCCCGAACTGGAGGCGACACGGCGGCTGAAGTCGGCCGGAACGGTGAGCGACAGGTAGTACGTGCCGTCCTCGACCCCGCGCCGGGCCTCCTCCTCGCTCACCTCCCGCCAGTCGAAGGCGGAGCTGTCGTGCAGTCCCTCGGCGATGTCGTCGCCGGCCGTGACCCGCCTGCCGTTCGCCGTGGCTCCCTCGTCCTCGTTCACCAGGGCCACGGGGATCCGGTCGAGACGGCTGTACGGGTCCCAGAAGGACCACAGGTAGAGGGCGCCGTAGAGCAGGGGCAGCACCAGCAGGGCGACGAGCGCCGCCCGCGGGAGGGTGCCGCGGCCGAAACGCCGCAGCTCAAGAGCGGCCAGTCGCGGCGATCGCATCGTCGGCCTCCTTCTCGTGGGGGGTGGCCGGGTCGGTGGGCCCGGTCTCCGGTGCCGCGTCGGTCTCCTCGGGGGTGGCGTTCGTGGTGGCGGGGGAGTCGTCGGGATCCTCGCCTGTGGGGGCGGCGGGGGAGCCGGTCCCCGCGTCTGCGGACCGGTCCGCGCCCGTGCGGACGACCACCGCGTCGGACGGCGGCTCGCTGCACACGGCGAGCACGGTGACCCCCGTGCGGGTGACGGACCGCAGCAGTTCCCACACCTCCTCCCGCTCGGCGGCCGACAGCTTCAGGTCGGTGTCGTCGATCCCGACCAGCCGGGGACGCCCCAGCAACGCCAGCGCCAGCGACAGCCGCAGCGCCTCCACCCGCTCCAGGTCCCGCACCGCGGTGCGCTCGCGCTTGGGCAGGGCGGCCAGGTCGAGCCCGGCGGTGGCCAGCGCCTCGTCGATGTGCCGGCGCCGCTCCCGCAGCCGTTCCGCGCGCGGGCGCAGCAGCTGCCGGGGCCGGGGGAGCGCGTCCCCGAAGCGGCGCCGCAGCAGCTCCTGCTCGCGCAGATGCTCGGCGACGGTGAGGGACGGGTCGAGGTCGGTCACCCCGGTCACGTGCGCCAGGGCGCTGCGGCGGCGTACGGCGGCCATGTACCGGGGCAGTTCCATACCGCCCACGGCGGCCCGCCCCTCCGTCGGCCTCATGCGTCCGGTGAGCGAGAGCAGCAGGCAGGTGCGGCCGGTGCCGGACGGCCCGGCCACCGCGATCAGCGCGCCGGGCCGGGCGTCGGCCGACACGTCGCGGAAGGCCCACCCCCGCGGCCCCTTCAGGCCGAGGCCGTCGACCGCGACGGCGAGTCCGCTCGGATCGTCCACGAATCCCCCTGGAACATGTGGCTTCTTTTGAACTGACTGGTCAGTGCAAAAGTTAGCTCGAACGGGCGACCGAGGCAACGTCGCAGGTCAGAACGGATTGTCAGTGCCATACCGCACGATGTGCACATACGGCACTCGCCTCATGGCGTGCCGTCACGAAGACGACAGGAGGTTCGTCATGGCCCACTCGTCCGCAGCAGCCGCACGCCGGCGCCGCGCAGCCGGCCCTGCCCCCTCACTGAACAACGGCCCGGCCGGCGACATCCACCCCGTCCTGCGCCGCGCCGCGGCCCCGCCCGCCGCCCTCGACCTGCTCGCCCAGGCCCGCGCCGGACTCGACGAGGCCGCCGTCCTCGACACCCCCAACGAGCGCTACGCGACGGCCCACCTGGCCGCCCTGCGCACCGCCGCCGCCGTGCTCGCCGCCCGGGGCAGGCCCGAGACCTCGCCCCGGGCACGGGCCAAGATACGAAGCGCGTGGGAGGTCCTCCCGGAGATCGCGCCCGAACTCGCCGAGTGGAGCGCCCTCTTCGCCTCCGGCGCCGGGCGCCGGGCCCGTGCCGAGGCGGGCATCCAGGGCGCGGCGACCGGGCGGGACGCCGACGACCTGATCCGGGACGTGGCGATGTTCCTGCGCCTGGTCGAGCGGATGCTGGTGCTCCAGCCGGTGCTGCCCCAGCCTCGCCCCGACCAGGACGGCGGCGCGGACACCGCCCCGCGCGGCGACCTGCCCGACGCGGGCTGACCCGGGGGCGACCGGGTGACGGCGGGCCGCCGCGCAGGCCATAGGGTGGACAGCGCCTGAAACCCGATCGCCCCGCCCCACCCCAGGCGGTGCCCCGCCGAGGAGTCACCACCGTGTCGGACCCGATGCGCCCCCGCGCCGCTCTCCGTACCGCCGTTGTCTGGGACGTCCTCCAGGACGCCCTGGAACGCAGGGTCAAGGCCACCGGACGGCAGGCCCTGGACGTCCTCGACACCGGCGGCGGCAGCGGCAACTTCGCCGTGCCCCTGGCCCGGCTCGGGCACCGCGTGACCGTCGTCGACCCCAGCCCCAACGCCCTGTTCGCCCTCGAGCGCCGTGCCGCCGAGGAGGGCGTCGCCGACCGGGTGCACGGCGTGCAGGGCGACGCCCGCGGCCTCTTCGACGTCGCCGAGCGCGGCGGCTACGACGTCGTGCTGTGCCACGGCGTCCTGGAGTACGTCGACGACCCGGCGGAAGGCGTGCGCAACACGGTGGCCGCCCTGCGCCCCGGGGGCGTCCTCAGCCTGCTCGCCGCCGGCCTGGGCGGCGCGGTCCTCGCCCGCGCCCTCGCCGGCCACTTCACGGAGGCCCGGCAGGCCCTCGACGACCCGAACGGCCGATGGGGCGAGGGCGATCCCGTACCGCGCCGCTTCACCGCCGAGCAGCTCACGGGGCTGGTGCGCGGCGCGGGGCTGGAGGTCGGCGCGGTGCACGGCGTCCGCGTGTTCTCCGACCTCGTCCCCGGGGTGCTGGTGGACACCGAGCCCGGGGCGCAGGAGGCGCTGCTGAAGCTGGAGGCCGCCGCGGCCGAGCTCGCCGCGTTCCACTCCGTGGCCACGCAGCTCCATGTGCTCGGTGAGGCGGGAGAGGCCGACGGGGCGTGAGCGGTCGTCCGTTACACGGCGCTGATCAGCGGCGCGTCCGGCGGCCCCGGGGCGCATGGACTGTGCCACAGGCCCCCCGAATGGCGGCTCGGAGCCGTATGATCGAGGGAGACCGCCCGGCATGACGGGTCGGCCGCCGGGGAATGACAGCCTCAGCGGGCCGGCGCGTGATGGCGGACACCGGTTGGCAATTGGCGCAGAGGGGCGGGTTTCACGGGGGCGATTCCCTGCCTATCCTGAAGGGACCCCCCGGGTCGCCCCGGCGACTGCACGATGAGGAGGACTCCGTGCCGCTCTCGGAGCACGAGCAGCGCATGCTCGAGCAAATGGAGCGAGCGCTGTACGCCGAAGATCCCAAGTTCGCGACGGCGCTCGAGGGAAGCGGGCTGCGTACGTACACCCGGCGACGGGTCTACCAGGCGGTCGCGGGCTTCCTCGTAGGTATTGCGCTCCTCATGGCCGGTATGGTCGCCCAGCAGGTGTGGCTCAGCGTCGTGGGTTTCCTCGTGATGCTGGGGTGCGCCGTACTCGCGGTGACCGGGTGGCGCAAGGCGCCCAAGCCGGGTGAGCAGGCCGCGGGGGCGGCAGCGGCCCCGCGGGCGGGCCGTCAGGGCAGAGCGCGGCGCTCGATGATGAACCGCATCGAGGAGCGGTGGCAGCGCCGGCGCGACGAGCAGGGCGGCGGCCACTGAGGCCTACGTAGTCTTTCGGTTCAGGGGTGTCCACCAGCACGGTGGGCACCCCTGAGTCGTCCCTGCGGGTCCCCTGCGGGGTGCGTGGCGGTTTTCTGCGCAGTTCCCCGCGCCCCTGTGGTGAACCTGCGGGTCCGTCGTGGTTCTCGCGCAGTTCCCCGCGCCCCTGTGGTGAACCTGCGGGTCCGTCGTGGTTCTCGCGCAGTTCCCCGCGCCCCTGGTGTGCGTCCTGCGGGTACGTCGTGGCCGTTCGCGCAGTTCCCCGCGCCCCTGGTGTGCGTCCTGCGGGTCTGTCGTGGTTGCTCGCGCCGTTCCCCGTGCCCCTTTGGGGCGCTGCCACTGCAGCGCCTTCAGGGGCGCGGGGAACTGCGCGAACGGCCCCCGGCGGCCCGCAGCCGCCGATGAGGCCTCAGCCCCGCTGGCGCGTAGGCAGGTGCCAGTCGGGGCGGAGGGCGATCACACGGTCCCGGAGGGACATCCAGCGGTCGGACACCGCCCACACCACCCGCACGGCCGACCGCGGCACCAGCACCGCCCGCACACGCCCCACCCGGGACGCCGAGTCCCGCAACGCCGCGCCCGCGCGCCGCACATCCTCCGCCAGCCCCGCGACCGGCCGCGGCCGGGGCGCGTACAGCACCTGCTCCACCGCCCCCGCCAGCCTCCGCACCGACGCCGCCGCATCCCCCTCGAGCCCGCCCGACCGCACGATGCGGTCGGCCGCCCCGCGCGGGGTCAGCGACTCGTCCGGCACGATCCCGTGATCCCAGGCCGTGTCCGTCAGCTCCTCCCAGGCGGCCAGCACCCGCGGGGCGACGTCCTCCTCCGCGCGGCCGTGGCCACCCAGCCGGACCGCCCGCATCCGCGTCCGCCACAGCAGCGGCGACAGCGGCAGTGCCAGCACCAGCAGCCCGGCCAGCGCCCACAGCAGCACCACGTGCCACTTCGGGCCGTCGCCGTCCGTCGGCAGGGCCGCCTGCGGCGACTCGCTCTCGCAGGACCCCGGGTCGCTGCCGTCCGCCCGGCAGTCCGTGCTCCGCGACGGCTGAGCCGACGGGTCGGTGGGCGCGGCCTGCGAAGGACGGGCCGGATCCGCGGGCCCGTTGTCCTCGACGTCCTGCACGGTGTAGTCCGGGGTGGAGCCCCGGGTCGGGGTCGGCTCGAACCGCGTCCAGCCCACGCCCTCGAAGTACAGCTCGGGCCAGGCGTGCGCGTCCCGCATCGCGACCGAGACCGTGCCGTCGGCCTGCGGAGTACCGGGCGCGAAGCCCACCGCGATCCGCGCCGGGATGCCCAGCGACCGCGCCATGGACGCCATCGCGAACGAGTAGTGCACGCAGAAGCCCCGCTTGTCCTGCAGGAAGCGGGCGATCGCCTGCGAGCCGCTGCCGACCTCGACGTCGGTGTCGTACTGGAAGTCCCCGCTCAGCGTGAACCAGTCCTGCAGCATCACCGCGCGGTCGTAGTCGCTCTTGGCGCCGTCCGTCACGTCACGGGCGGTCTCGGCCACCACGGAGGGCAGCGAGTCGGGCAGGTCGGTGTACTCGCGCAGCAGGCCGGCCGGCGGCTCAGGGGCCTCGGCCAGCTGCGCCGCCGTGGGACGCACGTCCAGGCTGCGCACCTCGTACGTCAGGCCCTGCGTGTTCTGCCCGTGGTCGCCGACCAGCGTCATGCCGACCGGCTCGTACCGCCAGTCGCCCTGCACGCTCACCCGGCTCGGCGGGTACGGCATCGGCAGCCACGTCTGGCCGTACCACTTCGCGACCGAGACCGACGTGCCGACCTCGCTGAACTCCACGTCGGAGCCGAGCCCCGGCGGGGCCGGGAAGCCCTCGGGCACCTGGGTGATCGCCCGCTTCGACGGCTTCCACGTGGTGCCGTCGAAGTCGTCCAGGGACACGATGCGCAGATACAGGTCCGAGGTGTTCTCCATCTCGGTGCGCACCGAGAACACCGCGCGGTCGTCGTTGTTGTTCAGCGAGTCGCGCAACGACACCAGCGGGTTCACCGCGGAGATCGTGCCGCCCCCGCCGACGCCCGCGCCCACGCCCCGGCCGTTCGGGCCGAGCAGGCCGCCGTCCATCGCGGGCAGCGCCAGCGGCACCACCAGGGCGATGCCCAGCGCCACCGCCCCGATGCGGTGCCCGAACCGGGCCGGCGCCGGCCCGCCGGGCGTCTCCCGGCTCCGGCCGCGGGGCTGCCCGGCGAACACCCGGCCCCACTGCGAGAGCCGGTCCCGGCCCTCGGCGAGCAGCAGCATCAGATAGCCGGCCGCGGCCAGCAGGAACCACAGCCACTCGATGCCGTTGTCCGTCAGGCCCGCGGCCACCGAGTACAGGGCGAGCAGCGGCAGCCCGGCCGGGGCCGCGCTGCGGAAGGTCACCGCGAGCACGTCCACCAGCAGGCCGATGACCAGCACCCCGCCGATCAGCATCAGCCGGATGCCGTCGCTCAGGGGCGCCGGTATCGCGTACCGGTTGACGTCCTGTCCGCCCTGCTCCAGCAGCTGCCCGAAGAAGCGCAGCGCGTCGGGGCCGGGTATCAGCCCGGCGACGGCCTGCTCCCGGGCGAACAGCAGCGTGAGCAGCATCAGCGTGACGACGACCTGCGCCGCCACCGTCAGCGGCCGCGCCAGCGGCACCCGTCGCGCCGCCGCGCCCACACCCGCCTGCACGCCCAGCAGCAGCGCCGCCTGGAGGATCCAGACGGTCGACTCCACCAGCGGCAGCAGGGCACAGGCCGCCAGCAGGGTGGCCGCCCACGCGCGCACCGTGAGCCTGGCCAGTGAGCTGATCACGGTCCCTCCCCACCGCTCGCCGCCACCAGGCCCGAGCGCTCACGGTCCGCCTGCCGCCACAGCCGCTCCAGCGAGGCGCCCCGCGGCACGGCCACGGCCGTCCAGCCCGACTCGCGCAGCATCCGCAGATGCTCCTCGCCCGGCCGCTCCCCGGGGCCCGGCACGTCGGACGGCTCCCGCAGCCAGTCGTCGCTGTCCAGCAGGAACGCCACGGCGCCGCCGCTGCGCTGCCGCATCCTGGCCAGCACCGCGGCCTGCTCGTCGTCCAGGTCGCCGAGGAACGCCACCAGGAGCCCCTCGCCGCCGGACCGCAGCACGTCGTAGGCGCGGGACAGGCCCTCCTCGTCGGAGTGGTCCACGACGGCCAGCGTGTCCATCATCAGCCCGGCCGCGTCCGCCGACTCCTGGTGCACCCCCGAGAAGCCGTCCGCGCCCTCGCCGGGCACCGAGTCGCCGGTGTCCGTCAGCAGCCGTACCGAGAAGCCCCGCTCCAGCATGTGCACCAGCACCGAGGCCGCGCCCGACACCGCCCACTCGAACGGCGAGTCCGGCCCGGCGCCCTCGTAGGCGATGGCGCGGGTGTCCAGCAGCACCGTGCAGCGGGCACGCTGCGGCTGCTCCTCGCGGCGCACCATCAGCTCGCCGTAGCGGGCGGTGGAGCGCCAGTGCACGCGGCGCAGGTCGTCGCCGTAGCGGTAGCCGCGGGGGATCACGTCGTCCTCGCCGGCCAGCGCCAGCGAACGCTGCAGCCCGTCGCCGTACCCCTTGGACTCGCCGGACAGCCGCACCGGCGGCAGTGCCTCCACCCGGGGCGTCACGGTCAGCGTGTCGTACGAGGAGAACGAGCGGTTCAGCTCGCACATCCCGAACGGGTCGGACAGCCGCAGCTGGAGCGGGCCCAGCGGGTAGCGGCCGCGCAGGTCGGAGCGGACCCGGTAGGACACCTCACGGCGCCCGCCCGCCTCCATCCGGTCCAGCACGAACCGGGGGCGCGGGCCGAGCACGTAGGGCACCCGGTCCTGGAGCATCAGCAGGCCCGTGGGCATCCGGGAGACGTTGTCCATGCGCAGGTGCACGCGTGCCTCGGTGCCCGCCGGCACCCGGCCGGGGGAGAGGCGGCGGCTGCCCGCGACCCGGTAGCGGGTGCGGTAGAGCACGGCCGCGCACACCAGCGGCAGCACCGCGAGCAGCAGGCCGACCCGCAGCAGGTCGCTCTGCCCGAGCACGTACGCGCAGATCGCGGCCGCGATCCCGGCCGCAAGGAAGGAGCGCCCCCGGGTGGTGAGCCCCGCCAGGGCGGTCCTGAGCCCGCTCCGGTCACCCCGGTCGTCGTCGGCGTGGACGGCGCCGGCGGTGCTCATCACAGCCTCCGGGGCGGCTGCTGGCCGTAGCCTCCGCGGCCCAGGCCGAACCCGGCGGGCTGGCCGGCCGCCGCGGGCACCGTGGTGCGCTGGAGGATCTCCTGCACCACCTGCTCGGCGGTGCGGCGGTTGAGCTGGGCCTGGGCGGTGGGCAGCAGGCGGTGGGCGAGCACGGCCACGGCGAGCGCCTGCACGTCGTCCGGCAGCGCGTAGTCACGGCCCGCCAGGGCGGCCGCCGCCTTCGTCGCCCGCAGCAGATGCAGCGTCGCGCGCGGCGACGCGCCGAGTCTCAGGTCGGGGTGCGTACGGGTGGCGGCGACCAGGTCGACCGCGTACCGCCGGATCGGCTCGGCCACGTACACGCCGCGCACCGCCTCGATGAGCTTCACGATGTCGTGCGCGTGCGCCACCGGCTGGAGGTCCTCCAGCGGGGAGACGCCGCCGTGCACGTCGAGCATCTGCAGCTCGGCCTCCGCGCTCGGGTAGCCCACCGACACGCGGGCCATGAAGCGGTCGCGCTGGGCCTCCGGCAGCGGGTAGGTGCCCTCCATCTCGACCGGGTTCTGCGTCGCCACCACCATGAAGGGGCTGGGCAGTTCGTAGGTCTTGCCGTCGATGGTGACCTGGCGCTCCTCCATCGACTCCAGCAGCGCGGACTGCGTCTTCGGCGAGGCGCGGTTGATCTCGTCGCCGATGACGATCTGCGCGAAGATCGCGCCCGGCTTGAACTCGAAGTCACGGCGCTGCTGGTCCCAGATGGACACACCGGTGATGTCCGAGGGCAGCAGGTCCGGTGTGAACTGGATACGCCGCACCGAGCAGTCGATCGACCGCGCCAGTGCCTTCGCCAGCATCGTCTTGCCGACTCCCGGGACGTCCTCGATGAGCAGATGTCCCTCGGCGAGCAGCACGGTCAGCGAGAGCCTCACGACCTCGGGCTTCCCCTCGATCACGCCTTCCACCGAACCGCGCACGCGCTCCACGACGGCGGTCAGGTCCTCCCCGACCGCTCCGTATGCCCGGTCGGGGGCGCCCCCATGGCTTGCACGATCGTCATAGGTCGTCACCCGGCCCTCCTCGGCCTTACCCCCGCTCGGCGATGAGCGGGGGGTTCCCCACATGTGCCGGCCGATCCCGTACCCCGCGGACCGGCCCACCCCGAATCACGGGCGCCACGCGGAATTAGTTCCGCGTGACACCACTTCCGCATTCTTGCCGCCGTTACCGTTTCGTGTCACTCGCCTGTGGACAACTGACAGCGTTATGTCAGCTCTTACGACGTTCGACGGCTCTCCGGGTACGGCCGGCCCGGGACGGGCGGCCGGTCAGACGGGGTCGACCTCGCGCAGCAGACCCGTCTTCACGTCGAAGACGAACCCGCGCACGTCGTCGGTGTGCAGCAGGAACGGCGAGGTCCGCACCCGCTGCATCGACTGGCGAACGTCCTGGTCCACGTCCCGGAAGGCCTCGACGGCCCACGCCGGACGCTGTCCCACCTCCATCTCGAGGTCGTGCCGGAACTCCTCGGTGAGGGACTCCAGACCGCAGTTGGTGTGGTGGATGAGGACGACGCTGCGGGTGCCCAGCGCCCGCTGGCTGATGGTCAGTGAGCGGATCACGTCGTCCGTGACCACACCGCCGGCGTTGCGGATGGTGTGACAGTCGCCCAGCGCCAGGCCGAGCGCGTCGTGCAGGTCGAGACGGGCGTCCATGCACGCCACCACGGCGACGTGGAGCACCGGGCGCGCGTCCATGCCCGGATCGGTGAACGCGGAGGCGTAACGCTCGTTGGCTTCGACCAGTCGGTCGGTCACGGTGCCGGAGCCCGCGGTGCTGTTCCCGGAGCCCGCGGGCACGGATGCAGAAGTCGTCATACTCCTGACGGTACTGGTCACGGGGGCGTCGAGCCCGTTGTGAAAGGCGACAAAGAACGTCAGCGATGCTTGGTGTGAGGTAACCCACAGGAGTGGTGTGACCCCCTGCCTCCGGGTGATGTGCCCGATCCGCCTCTTGACCCGCACGGGCCGCGACGCGCAGTCCGGTTGATTGACCGGGCCGGGCCGTGGACTAAAGTGACGCGAAGCGGGAGATGAGACGGCCCGCTGCAGTGACTTCCCCGGATCCCCCGGCGCCGGCCAGGGGATCTCCCGCGTGCGCGGCGCGTACGTACGGCTCGGCCTTCTCCCGCCGCCGCCCGGCCGACGCCTCCGGCGCCGGCCGCCCCCTCACCGGGGAGGGCGGGGAACCGGCGGTGCGTGAGCGTCACGCCGGATCTGAGAGGGCCCCTTGAGCGCTAGTCGACACGTCCCGGTGATGCTCCAGCGGTGCCTGGACATGCTGGCGCCCGCCCTCGAGCGCCCCGGCGCGGTGGTCGTCGACTGCACGCTCGGCCTCGGCGGCCACAGCGAGGCGCTGCTCGGCCGCTTCCCCGAGGCCCGGCTCGTCGCCCTGGACCGCGACAAGGAGGCGCTGCGCCTGTCCGGCGAGCGGCTCGCCCCCTTCGGCGACCGGGCCACCCTGGTGCACGCCGTCTACGACGAGCTCCCCGACGTCCTCGGCCGCCTCGGCGTCCCGCGCGTGCAGGGAATCCTGTTCGACCTCGGGGTGTCCTCCATGCAGCTCGACGAGGCCGACCGCGGCTTCGCCTACGCCCAGGACGCCCCCCTCGACATGCGCATGGACCAGACGACCGGCGTCAGCGCCGCCGAGGTCCTCAACACCTACCCGCCCGGCGAGCTGGTCCGCATCCTGCGCGCCTACGGCGAGGAGAAGCAGGCCAAACGGATCGTGGCCGCGATCGTCCGGGAGCGTGAGAAGGAGCCCTTCACCACCAGCGCCCGCCTGGTCGAGCTGATCCGCGACGCGCTGCCGCAGGCCGCCAAGCGCACCGGCGGCAACCCGGCCAAGCGCACCTTCCAGGCCCTGCGGATCGAGGTCAACGGCGAGCTGTCGGTGCTGGAGCGGGCGATCCCCGCGGCCGTGAAGTCCCTGGACGTCGGCGGCCGCATCGCCGTGCTGTCGTACCACTCCCTGGAGGACCGGCTGGTGAAGCAGGTGTTCGCGGCGGGCGCCGCCACCACCGCCCCGCCCGGACTCCCGGTCGTCCCCGAGCAGTACCAGCCGCGGCTCAAGCTGCTCACGCGCGGTGCCGAACTTCCCACCGAGGAGGAGATCGCCGAGAACCGCCGTGCGGCCCCCGCGCGGCTGCGCGGCGCGGAGCGCATCCGGGAGGACGTCGGGTGAGGCGGCTCCGGTGAGGCACGGGCCGGCCCGACAGCGGGTGACGGCCGGGCGGACGTGCGGGACGAGCGGACTCAGGGGAGCGTGAGTGACCAGGAAACCCGAACTGAAGGGGCGGCCCGAGCTGCGGGGGAGGGCGGCCCGGCTCGCGCACCTCCTGCCCACCGGCCGCGCCCAGGCGGCGCGCACCCCGTTCGTGCTCCTCGTGGTCCTGCTCCTCGGCGGCGGTCTGATCGGCCTGCTGGTGCTGAACTCCGCGCTCAGCGAGGGCGCGTTCCGCCTCGACGACCTCCAGCGGGAGACCAAGGAGCTCACGGACGAGGAGCAGGCCCTGCAGAGCGACATCGACGCCTACTCCGCCCCCGACGCCCTCCAGCGCCGCGCCCGCGAACTCGGCATGGTGCCCGGCGGCGACCCCGCCTTCCTCGGCCCCGACGGCAAGGTCAAGGGAGTGCCCAGCGCGGCCTCCGCCGCCCGCGCACCCCTCGTCCTCGCGCCCGAGGCGCTCGCCACGGCGACGGCCCCGCCGCCGTCGCCGCAGTCCGCCCCCCGTTCCCCGCACGCCACGACCCCCGGCAGGTGACGGAAGTGTCCGACAGGCAACCGCCCCGCCGCCGGGTGCCCGGACCCGCCCGGCCCGTCCGTCCGGCCGCCCGCGGACGCACCGGCCCCGGCGCCCGCCCGGCCCGAGGACCCGGCGGACCGCGCCCCGGCGCCCCGAAGACCATCCGGCTGGGCAGCCCGCGCCCCCGGCTGCGCCTGGTCGGCGTCGGCCTGACCCTCGTCATGCTCGCGTTCGTCGTCCGCCTGGTGCAGGTCCAGGCCGTCGACGCGAGCACGTACGCCGGCAAGGCCGAGCGCAACCGCTACGTGGGGCAGGTGCTGGCCGCCGACCGCGGCGAGATCACCGACCGCAACGGCGTGGCCCTCGCCACCAGCGAGGACGCCTACGACATCACCGCCGATCCCACGATGTTCGCCCCGGACGAGCTGAAGATCGACGACGGGCCCGAGCAGGCCGCGGCGCTGCTCGCCCCGATCCTCGGCGCCGACCCGGAGGACCTGGTCCGCAAGCTGCGGCCGGACAACCCGGCGCTGCGCTACGTGAAGCTGGCCGGGCGGCAGACCCCGCAGGTCTGGAGGCAGATCAAGGACCTCAGGTCCGCCCTCGCCGCCAAGTCCGAGACGGACCCGTCGACGGTCAACGTGCTGGCCGGCATCTTCTCCGTGCCGACCAGCAAGCGGGTGTACCCCAACAACGAACTCGCCGCCGGGATACTGGGCTGGGTCAACGCCGAGGGCAAGGGCAGCGGCGGCGTCGAGCTCCAGCTCGAGAAGCGGCTGGCCGGCGAGGACGGCAAGATCCGCTACGCCCAGTCCGGCGGTCGTCTGGTGCCCACCGCGGGCTCCACGGAGACCCCGGCCGTGCCCGGCGACGACATCGAGCTCACCATCGACCGCGACATCCAGTGGGCGGCGCAGAACGCCATCAGCAAGCAGGTGGAGGAGTCCGCCGCCGACCGCGGCTACGTCATCGTGCAGGACACCCGCACCGGCGAGGTCCTGGCCATGGCCAACGCCCCCGGCTTCGACCCGAACGACCTGTCCGACGCCGACCCCGGGACGCTCGGCAACGCGGCCCTCCAGGACGCCTTCGAACCGGGCTCCACGGCCAAGGTGCTGTCCATGGCGGCCGTGCTGGAGGAGAAGGCCGCCACCCCCGGCACCCATGTCGTGGTGCCCAACCGGCTGCACCGCGGCGACCGGCTGTTCAAGGACGACATCGACCACCCGACCTGGTACCTGACGCTCAACGGCGTCCTCGCCAAGTCCAGCAACATCGGCACCATCCTCGCCACCGGCCAGCTCGGCAAGACGCAGTCCCAGGCCAACAAGGTGCTGTACGACTACCTGCGCAAGTTCGGCCTCGGCAGCCACACCGGGCTGGGCTTCCCCGGCGAGACCAAGGGCATCCTGGCCCCGCCCGACCAGTGGTCCACCTCGCAGCAGTACACGATCCCTTTCGGCCAGGGCGTGTCCATCAACGCGATGCAGGCCGCCTCCGTGTACTCGACCATCGCCAACGGCGGCGTCCGTGTCGAACCCACCCTCGTCCGCGGCTCCAAGGGACCCGACGGGCGCTTCACCCCCGCACCCGAGCCCGAGAGGACACGGGTCGTCAGCGAGAAGACGGCGAAGACCCTCGCGCAGATGCTGGAGTCGGTCGTCGACGACGAGGAGGGCACGGGTACCAAGGCCCGCATTCCGGGGTACCGGGTCGCGGGCAAGACCGGTACGGCGAACCGGGTGGATCCGGCCACGGGGAAGTACCACGGCTACACCTCGTCCTTCGCCGGCTTCGCCCCCGCCGACAAGCCCCGCATCACCGTCTACTGCGTCATCCAGAACGCCACCCAGGGCAGCTACTTCGGAGGTCAGATCTGCGGGCCCGTCTTCAAGCAGGTCATGGAGTTCTCCCTGAAGAGCCTCCAGGTCCCGCCCACCGGAGCCGCCCCCGCCGCCCTGCCGGTCACCTTCAAGCCCTGACCCCGTACCGAGCACCGAGCCACCAGGAACCACCTCGTGACAACGATCACCCCCGACCCCGGGAACCAGAACCGCCGCGGCCCCTCGCTTGGCCCGCCGAGCGGTACGCCCGGTACGCTCACCGCCGTGCCACACGCTGATCAGTCCCAAACCACCCAGAAGGGCCACCCCGTGACATATCCGGGACCGCCCCGTCCGGACCAGGTCTCCGCCGCACCCCTCGCGGAACTCGCCGGTCAGCTGGGTGTCCCCGCACCCGCGCAGGCCGCCGAGGTCACGGGCATCACCCACGACTCGCGCGCCGTCCGGCCCGGGGACCTGTACGCCGCCCTCCCGGGCGCCCGCCTTCACGGCGCGGACTTCGTCACCCAGGCCGCGAGCCTCGGCGCCGCCGCCGTGCTCACCGACCCGGCGGGCGCCGAACGCGTCGCCGCGGCCGGGCTCCCCGCGCTGGTCGTGGACGACCCGCGGGCCCGGATGGGCGAACTGGCCGCCACGATCTACGGCCACCCCGGCCGCGATCTGCTCCAGATCGGCATCACCGGCACCTCCGGCAAGACCACCACCGCCTACCTCGTCGAGGGCGGTCTGCGGACCGTCCGCAGCACGGGACTGATCGGCACGGTCGAGATGCGCATCGGCGACGAGCGCATCAAGTCCGAGCGCACCACGCCCGAGGCCACCGACCTCCAGGCGCTGTTCGCGGTCATGCGCGAGCGCGGCACCGAGGCCGTGGCCATGGAGGTCTCCAGCCACGCCCTGGTCCTCGGCCGGGTCGACGGCTGCGTCTTCGACATCGCCGTCTTCACCAACCTCAGCCCGGAGCACATGGAGTTCCACTCCGGGATGGAGGACTACTTCCAGGCCAAGGCGCAGCTGTTCACGCCCGCCCGGAGCCGGCTCGGCGTGGTCAACGTGGACGACGAGTACGGCCGCCGCCTGGTGAAGGAGGCCGGCGTCCCGGTCGTCACCTACTCCGCCGAGGGACACCCGGACGCCGACTGGCGCGCCGAGGACGTCGAGGTCGGCCCGCTGGACTCGACGTTCACCGTGGTCGGTCCCGAGGGCGAGCGCGTCACCGCCCGTTCGCCGCTTCCCGGCCCGTTCAACGTGGCCAACTCCCTGGCCGCGATCGTCGCGCTGGCCGTGGCCGGACTCGACCCGCAGTCCGCCGCCGACGGTGTCGCCGCCGTGCCGGGCGTGCCCGGCCGCCTGGAGCGCGTCGACGAGGGCCAGCCGTACCTGGCGGTCGTGGACTACGCCCACAAGACGGACGCCGTGGAGTCGGTGCTGCGCGCCCTGCGCAAGGTCACCGAGGGCCGGGTGCACGTCGTGCTCGGCTGCGGCGGTGACCGTGACGTCACCAAACGGGAGCCGATGGGCGCGGCCGCCGCGCGGCTCGCCGACACCGCCGTACTGACCTCCGACAACCCCCGCTCCGAGGACCCGCTGGCGATCCTCGCCACGATGCTCCAGGGCGCGGCCTCGGTGCCCGCGCACGAGCGCGGCGAGGTCGCGGTCTTCGAGGACCGGGCCGCCGCGATCGCCGCCGCCGTCGCCCGGGCCGAGCCCGGCGACACCGTGCTGGTCGCCGGCAAGGGCCACGAGCTGGGACAGGACATCGCCGGGGTGGTGCGTCCGTTCGACGACCGCCAGGTGCTTCGCGAAGCCATCAAGAAGACCCAGGGATGAACTTGTGATCGCCCTCTCCCTCGCCGAGATCGCAGAAGTCGTCGGCGGGCAGACGCACGACATACCGGACCCCTCCGTCCTGGTCACCGGCGAGGTGGTCCGGGACTCGCGGGAGGCGGGTCCGGGAAGCCTCTTCGTCGCCTTCGTCGGCGAGCGCGTGGACGGCCACGACTTCGCGGCCCAGGTCGTCGAGGCGGGCGCGGTCGCCGTGCTCGCCTCCCGGCCGGTCGGGGTGCCCGCGATCGTCGTCGAGGACGTCCAGGCGGCCCTCGGGGCTCTCGCCCGGCACGTCGTCGCCCGGCTCGGCGCCACCCTCGTCGCCCTCACCGGGTCGGCCGGCAAGACCAGCACCAAGGACCTGGTCGCCCAGGTGCTGGGCAACAAGGCCCCCACCGTCTTCACGCCCGGCTCCCTCAACAACGAGATCGGGCTGCCGCTGACCGCGCTCACCGCCACCGAGGACACCAGGTTCCTCGTGCTGGAGATGGGGGCCCGGGGCATCGGCCACATCCGCTACCTCACCGGACTGACCCCGCCCAGGATCGGCCTGGTGCTGAACGTCGGCTCCGCGCACATCGGCGAGTTCGGCGGCCGGGAGCAGATCGCCCAGGCCAAGGGCGAGCTCGTCGAGTCGCTGCCGCCGGCCGAGGAGGGGGGCGTCGCGATCCTCAACGCGGACGACCCCTACGTCCGCGCCATGGCCTCCCGAACGAAGGCGAAGGTGATCCTTTTCGGAGAGTCCGGCGAAGCGGACGTCTCCGCCGAGAACGTGCGACTCACGGACAGCGGACAGCCTTCCTTCAGGCTTCACACACCCTCCGGTGCAAGCGATGTGACCATGCGCCTGTACGGTGAGCATCACGTGTCGAACGCGCTCGCCGCGGCCGCCGTCGCCCACGAGTTGGGCATGTCCGCAGACGAGATCGCCCGCGCGCTCTCCGAGGCGGGCTCCCTCTCCCGCTGGCGCATGGAGGTCACCGAGCGACCGGACGGCGTGACGGTCGTCAACGACGCCTACAACGCGAACCCCGAGTCCATGAAGGCCGCGCTGCGTGCGCTGGCGGCCATGGGCAAGGGGCGCCGTACGTGGGCGGTGCTCGGCAAGATGGCCGAGCTCGGGGACGAGGCGCTCGCCGAGCACGACGCGGTCGGACGGCTCGCCGTCCGGCTCAACGTCAGCAAGCTCGTCGCGGTCGGGGGCAGGGAAGCCGCCTGGCTGCAACTGGGCGCATATAACGAGGGTTCGTGGGGTGAGGAGTCGGTGCACGTGTCCGACGCACAGGCGGCGGTCGACCTGTTGCGCAGCGAATTGCGCCCGGGGGATGTCGTACTCGTGAAGGCGTCCCGTTCGGTCGGGCTCGAGAGCGTGGCGCAGGCGCTGCTCGAGACCGGTGCCGAGGGTGAGGTCGCCGCCCGATGATGAATCAGGTCCTGTTCGCAGGAGTCATTGGCCTCTTCCTGACCCTGATCGGCACGCCGCTGCTGATCAAGCTGCTCGCCCGCAAGGGATACGGGCAGTACATCCGCGACGACGGCCCGCGCGAGCACGCCAGCAAGCGCGGTACGCCGACGATGGGCGGCATCGCCTTCATCCTGTCGACGGTCGCCGCCTACTTCCTCTCCAAGGTGATCAGCGGCGAGTCGCCGCGGTACTCCGGCGTGCTGGTGCTGGGCCTGATGGTCGGCATGGGCCTCGTCGGCTTCCTCGACGACTACATCAAGATCGTGAAGCGGCGTTCGCTGGGTCTGCGGGCCAAGGCGAAGATGGCCGGCCAGCTGATCGTCGGCGTCGCCTTCGCGGTGCTGTCCCTGCAGTTCGCGGACTCCCGCGGGCAGACCCCCGCCTCCACGAAGCTGTCGTTCATCACGGACTTCGGCTGGACCATCGGCCCGGTCCTGTTCGTGATCTGGGCGCTGTTCATGATCCTCGCCATGTCGAACGGCGTGAACCTCACCGACGGTCTGGACGGTCTGGCCACCGGCGCCTCCGTGCTCGTCTTCGGCGCCTACACCTTCATCGGCGTCTGGCAGTTCCAGGAGTCCTGCGCCAACGGCGAGACGCTGACCAACCCGGGCGCCTGCTACGAGGTGCGCGACCCGCTGGACCTCGCCGTCGTGGCCTCCGCGCTGATGGGTTCCTGCCTGGGCTTCCTGTGGTGGAACACCTCCCCGGCCAAGATCTTCATGGGCGACACCGGTTCGCTGGCGCTCGGCGGCGTGCTCGCGGGTCTCGCGATCTGCTCCCGCACCGAGCTGCTGCTCGCCATCCTCGGCGGCCTGTTCGTCCTCATCACGATGTCGGTGGTCATCCAGGTCGGCTCCTTCCGGCTCACCGGTAAGCGGGTGTTCCGGATGGCGCCGCTCCAGCATCACTTCGAACTCAAAGGCTGGTCCGAAGTCCTTGTGGTGGTCCGCTTCTGGATCATCCAGGGCATCTGTGTGATCGTCGGACTCGGCCTCTTCTACGCGGGATGGGCAGCGGACAAGTGACCGACTGGCAGGGCAAGCACGTCACCGTCGCGGGACTCGGCGTCTCCGGCGTCCCGGCGGCCAAGGCACTCCACGGACTCGGCGCGAAGGTCACCGTCGTCAACGACGGCGACGACGCGCGGGCCCGCGAGCAGGCCGCGGAACTGGAGGCGCTCGGCGTCACCGTCCGCCTCGGGGACGGCGACACCCTGCCCGACTCCACCGAGCTGATCGTCACCGCGCCCGGCTGGAAGCCGGACAAGCCGCTCTTCGCGGCGGCCGACGCGGCCGGGGTGCCGGTGTGGGGCGACGTCGAACTCGCCTGGCGGCTCAGGAAGCCCGGGGCGGCCGACTGGCTCGCGGTCACCGGAACCAACGGCAAGACCACCACCGTGCAGATGCTCGCCTCCATCCTGGAGGCGGCCGGACTGCGCACCGCCGCCGTCGGCAACATCGGCGTCTCCCTGCTCGACGCGGTCCTCGGCGACGAGGAGTACGACGTGCTCGCCGTGGAGCTGTCCAGCTACCAGCTCCACTGGGCGCCCTCGCTGCGCGCCCACTCCGCCGCCGTCCTCAACCTGGCGCCCGACCACCTCGACTGGCACGGCTCCATGGAGGCGTACGCGAAGGACAAGGGCCGCATCTACGAGGGCAACCGCGTCGCCTGCGTCTACAACACCGCCGACAAGGCCACCGAGGACCTCGTCCGCGAGGCCGACGTCGAGGAGGGCTGCCGCGCGATCGGCTTCACCCTCGGCACCCCCGGCCCCTCCCAACTCGGCGTCGTCGAGGGCCTCCTGGTCGACCGCGCCTTCGTGGAGAACCGGCAGAAGAACGCCCAGGAGCTCGCCGAGGTCGCCGACGTGAAGCCGGCCGCCCCGCACAACATCGCCAACGCCCTTGCCGCGGCGGCCCTCGCCCGCGCCTACGGGGTGCCCGCGGGCGCCGTGCGGGAAGGCCTGCGGAACTTCCGCCCGGACGCCCACCGCATCGCGCACGTGGCGGACGTGGACGGCGTGGCCTACGTGGACGACTCCAAGGCCACCAACACGCATGCCACGCAGGCCTCGTTGGCGGCGTACGACTCCGTGGTGTGGATCGCGGGCGGACTCGCCAAGGGCGCCACCTTCGACGAACTCGTCGCCGGGGCCGCGAAGCGGCTGCGCGGCGCCGTGCTGATCGGCCGGGACCGCGCCCTGATCCGCGAAGCCCTCGCGCGACACGCCCCCGAAGTCCCCGTGGTCGACCTCGGGCGGACCGACACTGGGGCGATGCTCCAGGCCGTCCAGGAGGCGCGGCGGCTGGCACGCCCCGGTGACACGGTGCTGCTGGCCCCGGCCTGCGCCTCGATGGACATGTTCGCCAACTACAACAAGCGCGGTGACGCGTTCGCACAGGCGGTGCGCGAGCTCGGCGCCTGACCCCGGCCGCCCCGGCGCCGGGCGACCTTGGGAGGGACGCGTGGGACCGTCCGAGACCTGTTGGCCGGCGTACCGCGGAGGTCGTGATGTCCAGTAGCCGTACCGGCAGGCCGCCCGTCCAGCGGGCCGCCCGGCGCCCCGTCGCGCCCCGCCCCCCGCGCGACAACCCCCTGCGCACCCTGGTGACCCGGGCGCGCAGGGCCTGGGACCGGCCACTGACCGCGTACTACGTCGTCCTCGGCGGCAGTCTGCTGATCACCGTGCTGGGCCTGGTGATGGTCTACTCGGCCTCCCAGATCACGGCGCTGCAGATGTCGCTGTCGGGTTCGTACTTCTTCCGCAAGCAGTTGCTGGCCGCCGTGATCGGCGCCGTCCTGCTGCTGGTGGCGTCCCGGATGCCGGTGAAGCTGCACCGGGCGCTCGCCTACCCCATCCTCGCGGGCGCCGTCTTCCTGATGGCCCTGGTGCAGGTGCCGGGGATAGGAGTCGCGGTCAACGGCAACCAGAACTGGCTCGCGCTCGGCGGCAGTTTCCAGCTCCAGCCCAGCGAGTTCGGCAAGCTGGCGCTGGTGCTCTGGGGCGCCGACCTGCTCGCCCGCAAACAGGACAAGCGGCTGCTGACCCAGTGGAAGCACATGCTGGTGCCGCTGGTTCCCGCCGCGTTCATGCTGCTCGGACTGATCATGCTCGGCGGCGACATGGGCACCGCCATCATCCTCACCGCGATCCTCTTCGGCCTGCTGTGGCTGGCGGGCGCTCCCACCCGGCTGTTCGCCGGGGTGCTGGCGGTCGCCGCGCTGCTCGGCGCCATCCTCATCCGCACCAGCGAGAACCGCATGGCCCGGCTCGCCTGCCTCGGCGCCACCGAGCCGCAGACCGGTCCGGTCGACTGCTGGCAGGCCGTGCACGGCATCTACGCCCTGGCCTCCGGCGGGATCTTCGGCTCCGGGCTCGGTGCGAGTCTGGAGAAATGGGGTGAACTCCCTGAAGCGCACACGGACTTCATCTTCGCCGTCACCGGTGAGGAACTGGGTCTGGCGGGGACGCTGTCGGTGCTCGCCCTGTTCGCCGCTCTAGGCTATGCGGGTATCCGCGTGGCCGGACGTACGGAGGACCCCTTCGTCAGGTATGCCGCGGGAGGCGTGACCACCTGGATCACGGCGCAGGCCGTGATCAACATCGGTGCGGTGCTCGGTCTGCTGCCGATCGCCGGAGTCCCGCTCCCGCTGTTCTCCTACGGGGGGTCCGCCCTGCTGCCGACCATGTTCGCCATCGGGCTGCTCATCGCGTTCGCGCGTGAGGACCCCGCTGCGCGGATGGCGCTTGCGATGCGGCAACCCCGCTTTGGTAGAAAGCGGATCGGGGGTTCTCAGCGGCCCCGGAGATGGAACACGATGCGACGACGTGCCCCGGGGGCGCGTTCGTCCGGAGAGCGGTGAATTTCGGTGCATGTCGTACTCGCCGGCGGAGGAACCGCGGGCCACATCGAGCCCGCGCTCGCCCTCGCGGACGCGCTGCGCAGGCAGGACCCGTCCGTGGGCATCACGGCCCTGGGCACGGAGCGCGGCCTGGAGACCCGTCTCGTACCCGAGCGCGGGTACGAACTGGCGCTGATCCCCGCCGTCCCGCTGCCACGCAAGCCGACCCCCGAGCTGATCACCGTCCCGGGCCGGCTGCGCGGCACCATCAAGGCGACCGAGCAGGTCCTGGAGCGCACCCGGGCCGACGTCGTGGTCGGCTTCGGCGGCTACGTCGCCCTGCCCGGCTACCTCGCGGCCAAGCGCCTCGGCGTGCCGATCGTCATCCACGAGGCCAACGCCCGCCCCGGCCTGGCCAACAAGATCGGCTCCCGCTACGCCGCCCAGGTCGCCGTCGCCACCCCGGACAGCAAGCTGCGCAACTCGCGTTACATCGGCATCCCGCTGCGCCACACCATCGCCACCCTCGACCGGGCCGCCGTGCGCCCCGAGGCGCGCGCCGCGTTCGGGCTCGACCCCAACCTGCCGACGCTCCTGGTCTCCGGCGGCTCGCAGGGCGCCCGCCGGCTCAACGAGGTCGTCCAGCAGGTCGCCCCGTGGCTCCAGCAGGCCGGCATCCAGATCCTGCACGCGGTCGGCCCGAAGAACGAACTGCCGCACGTGCAGCAGATGCCGGGCATGCCCCCGTACATCCCGGTAAGTTACCTGGACCGGATGGACCTCGCGTACGCGGCGGCGGACATGATGCTCTGCCGCGCGGGTGCGATGACCGTCGCGGAGCTCTCCGCCGTCGGACTCCCGGCCGCCTACGTCCCGCTGCCCATCGGCAACGGCGAACAGCGGCTCAACGCCCAGCCGGTGGTGAAGGCCGGCGGCGGACTGCTGGTCGACGACGCGGATCTGACCCCGGAGTGGGTCCAGCAGAACGTGCTGCCCGTGCTCGCCGACCCGCACCGGCTGTACGAGATGTCCCGCAGCGCGAGCGAGTTCGGCCGCCGGGACGCCGACGAACTGCTCGTCGGCATGGTGTACGAGGCGGTCGCCGCCCGTGCCCACAGGTAGAGGCATGTGACGGAAGGCAGGGAGCGTGGCCGGATCGACGACCGCCGAGCGCGGTGAACGCAAGCGGGAGTCGTCCGGCCCGCCGCCCGTACGAGCCGTACGGCGACGGCGTCTTCGTCTGATCATCGCATCGGCGGTCGTCCTCCTGTTCCTCGGCAGCGGCGCCTTCTGGCTGCTGTACGGCTCCGATCTGGTCCGCGTGGAGCGCGTCTCGGTGTCCGGGACCGACGTCCTGACACCGGACCAGGTCCGCGAGGCGGCCGACGTGCCCCTCGGGGAACAGCTCGTCTCGGTCGACACCGGGGCCATCGAGAAGCGGGCCACCGAGGCGCTGCCCCGCATCGACACCGTCGACGTGGTCCGTTCCTGGCCCGACGAGATCAAGCTCCGGGTCACCGAGCGCACTCCCGTCCTCCTGGTCCACAAGGGCGGCAAGTTCGTCGAAGTCGACGACGACGGCGTGCGGTTCGCCACCGTCGAGAAAGCGCCCAAGGGGGTGCCCGCGCTGGAAATGGATCTCTCCCGTTCCGGGTCCTCCGCGGCCAGCCTCCGGCGATTCGGCGAGGACCGTCTGGTGCGGGAGGCGGTACGCGTGGCCGGCGCCGTCCCCGAGTCCCTCGCGCCGGAAACGCGCAGCGTCAAGGTCCGTTCCTACGACGCCATCTCCCTGGAACTCACCGACGGCCGTACCGTCGACTGGGGAAGCAGCGAGAAGGGGGCGCAGAAGGCGCGCGCCCTCACCGCGCTGATGAAAGCGGAGCCGGACGCACGGCACTTCGACGTCAGCGTTCCCAGCGCCCCGGCGTCATCAGGGAGTTGACGCACATCCGCGCAGGCCAGCACCCTGGTTGGGCAGCGACACGGCTGATCACATAGGGTGAAAAGAAAAACGGGAGGTTCGGCGTGTTCGTTGAACGTGCGCCACGTGTCGACTTAGTGTCCTGTTCAGAAGACTCCAGGGAACAGACACACTGGTAACCCTAAACTTCAACGTTAGGGTTCGGGTCGGCGATACGGACCGTCCCATTCGGCATCAGTCGTCGGATCGCGGGGGCAGCAGTTGCTCCGGCGCCCCGGCGACACGTAACTCGAGGCGAGAGGCCTTCGACGTGGCAGCACCGCAGAACTACCTCGCAGTCATCAAAGTCATCGGTGTCGGCGGCGGTGGTGTCAATGCCATCAACCGGATGATCGAGGTCGGTCTCAAGGGCGTCGAGTTCATCGCCATCAACACCGACGCGCAGGCGCTGTTGATGAGCGACGCCGACGTCAAGCTCGACGTCGGCCGTGAACTCACCCGCGGACTCGGCGCCGGAGCGAACCCGGCCGTCGGCCGCAAGGCCGCCGAGGACCACCGCGAGGAGATCGAGGAGGTCCTCAAGGGGGCCGACATGGTCTTCGTGACGGCCGGTGAAGGCGGCGGCACCGGCACCGGCGGCGCGCCCGTCGTGGCCAACATCGCCCGCTCCCTCGGTGCCCTCACCATCGGTGTGGTCACGCGCCCGTTCACCTTCGAGGGACGGCGCCGTGCGAACCAGGCCGAGGACGGCATCGCGGAGCTCCGCGAAGAGGTCGACACCCTCATCGTGATCCCGAACGACCGGCTGCTGTCCATCTCGGACCGCCAGGTGTCGGTTCTCGACGCCTTCAAGTCGGCCGACCAGGTCCTGCTCTCCGGTGTGCAGGGCATCACCGACCTCATCACCACTCCCGGTCTCATCAACCTCGACTTCGCCGACGTCAAGTCGGTCATGTCCGAGGCGGGTTCGGCGCTCATGGGCATCGGCTCGGCCCGCGGCGACGACCGCGCGGTGGCCGCGGCCGAGATGGCCATCTCCTCCCCGCTGCTCGAGGCGTCCATCGACGGCGCCCGCGGCGTCCTGCTCTCCATCTCCGGCGGCTCCGACCTCGGCCTGTTCGAGATCAACGAGGCCGCCCAGCTGGTCAGCGAGGCCGCCCACCCGGAGGCCAACATCATCTTCGGCGCCGTGATCGACGACGCCCTCGGCGACGAGGTGCGGGTCACCGTCATCGCCGCCGGCTTCGACGGCGGCCAGCCGCCCGCCAAGCGGGACAACGTCCTCGGCTCCTCCTCGGCCAAGCGCGAGGAGCCCGCCCCGGCGGGCCGCACGGAGAGCCGCCCGTCCTTCGGCTCGCTCGGCAGCGTCACGCCGAAGGAGGACCCGGAGCCGGCCCCGGCCCCCGAGCCCGTGGCCGACATGCCGGCCGTCCAGCCCCCCGTCCCGCCGTCCCGGAGCTACGACAGCGCGGCCGAGGAACTGGATGTCCCGGACTTCCTGAAGTGATAGGACAGCGCGAGAGCGTGAGCGGCGCGCACTTCGGCTTCACCGACCGGTGGGGCGGGGTGAGCGCCGCTCCGTATGAGGAGCTCAACCTCGGGGGCGCGGTCGGCGACGACCCCGGGAGCGTGCGGACCAACCGCGAACTGGCCGCCGGGGCGCTCGGCGTGGACCCCGCCCGTGTGGTGTGGATGAACCAGGTGCACGGCGCGGACGCGGTCGTCGTCGACGAGCCGTGGGGCGACCGCCCGGTGCCCGAGGTGGACGCGGTCGTCACCGCGCGGCAGGGACTCGCCCTCGCCGTGCTCACCGCCGACTGCGTGCCCGTGCTGCTGGCCGACCCCGTCGCGGGCGTCGCCGCCGCGGCGCACGCGGGCCGGCCCGGACTGGTCGCCGGGGTCGTCCCGGCCGCCGTACGGGCCATGACGGAACTTGGCGCCGACCCCGCCCGGATCGTCGCGCGCACCGGACCCGCGGTGTGCGGCCGGTGTTACGAGGTGCCGGAGGACATGCGCGCCGACGTGGCCGCCGTCGAGCCGGCGGCGTACGCGGAGACGAGCTGGGGCACGCCCGCGGTCGACGTCGTCGCGGGTGTGCACGCGCAACTCGAGCGGCTGGGCGTCTCCGGCGCCGGGCGCTCGCCCGTGTGCACACGGGAGTCGGACGATCACTTCTCGTACCGTCGCGACCGCACCACCGGGCGGCTCGCGAGTTATGTGTGGCTGGACCCGAGGACATGACGGACCGTAAGGACGAACTCGCCGCGAACCTGGCGAGAGTGGAGGAGCGGATCGCCGCCGCCTGTGACGCGGCCGGTCGCGGACGCGACGAGGTGACGCTCATCGTGGTCACCAAGACCTGGCCCGCGTCCGACGTGCGGATCCTCTCCGGACTCGGCGTGCGGCACGTCGCCGAGAACCGCGACCAGGACGCCGCCCCGAAGGCGGCGGCCTGCGCGGATCTGCCCCTTGTGTGGCATTTCGTCGGTCAACTTCAGACCAACAAGGTGCGCTCGGTGGTCGGTTATGCCGATGTCGTGCAGTCCGTCGACCGTGCCCGTCTTGTGTCGGCGCTCTCCAAGGAGGCCGTCCGGGCCGGGCGCGAGGTCGGCTGCCTCATCCAGGTGGCGCTCGACGCCGGCGCCGACGGCCGGGGTGAGCGCGGCGGCGTGGCGCCCTCCGGTGTCGCGGAACTGGCCGACCTGGTGGCCGGCGCCGAAGGGCTGCGGCTGGACGGCCTGATGACCGTCGCGCCGCTCGCCGGGGAGTACGCCGGCCGCCAACAGGCGGCGTTCGAGCGGTTGATGGATTTGTCGACCGACCTGCGGCGGACCCATCCGGCTGCGAACATGGTGTCGGCAGGGATGAGTGCGGACCTCGAACAGGCCGTGGCCGCCGGAGCGACACATGTGCGCGTCGGCAGTGCGGTACTCGGAGTCCGCCCCAGGCTCGGGTAACGTCGCCAAGAAGTCGGACCACAGCAGAAAATATGGTCATTTCCGCCCAACGGCGGAGCAAGGACCCAGTGGATCGCGGGCACTTGGCGGTCGTCAGCGGATCCACCACAGAGCGGAGGACTCGGAGCATGGCCGGCGCGATGCGCAAGATGGCGGTCTACCTCGGCCTCGTGGAGGACGATGGGTACGACGGCCGCGGATTCGACCCAGACGACGATTTCGAACCGGAACTCGACCCGGAGCCGGAGCGGGACCACCGGCGGCACGAGCCGTCGCACCAGTCCCACGGAACACACCAGCCGCAAAGGGACGAAGAGGTACGAGTCGTCCATCCGCCCGCACCCCGCGAACCGGTGTCCCGGTCCGCTTCGCTGCCCGCGGAATCGCCCCGTCCGGCGCGGATCGCGCCCGTGGCATCCATCACACAAGAACGCGCCAGCCTGGAGAAGAACGCACCGGTGATCATGCCCAAGGTCGTGTCGGAACGAGAGCCTTACCGGATCACCACGCTTCACCCCCGGACCTACAACGAGGCCCGTACCATCGGGGAACACTTCCGTGAGGGCACCCCGGTGATCATGAATCTGACTGAGATGGATGACACAGACGCCAAGCGACTTGTCGACTTTGCGGCGGGTTTGGTGTTTGGTCTTCACGGCAGTATCGAGCGGGTGACGCAGAAGGTGTTCCTGTTGTCGCCTGCTAACGTCGATGTCACGGCGGAGGACAAGGCCCGCATCGCAGAGGGCGGGTTCTTCAACCAGAGCTGAGACGCAGGACCGGACAAGAGCGGCACAGGGGAGAGGGAAAAGCAGGCCATGGGCGTGTTCGCGCAGGTGATCTACATCGCGCTGATGGTGTTCCTCATCGTGCTGATCTTCCGTTTGGTCATGGATTACGTGTTCCAGTTCGCCCGCTCATGGCAACCCGGCAAGGCGATGGTGGTCGTTCTGGAGGCCACCTACACTGTCACCGATCCACCGCTGAAGCTTCTGCGGCGGTTCATCCCGCCGCTGCGTCTCGGGGGCGTGGCGCTCGACCTGTCCTTCTTCGTCCTGATGATCATCGTCTGGATCCTCATCTCCGTCGCACAGAGGTTTGTGTGATGAGGCTGGACGATACGGTCTTGCCGACTGCCGATGACTACGTTGAGGTGAAGAGATGCCGTTGACCCCCGAGGACGTGCGGAACAAGCAGTTCACGACCGTCCGCCTCCGAGAAGGCTATGACGAGGACGAGGTCGATGCCTTCCTCGACGAGGTCGAAGCCGAACTGACGCGCCTGCTGCGCGAGAACGAGGACCTGCGCGCCAAGCTGGCCGCCGCCACGCGTGCCGCGGCGCAGAACCAGCAGAACATGCGCAAGCCTCCGGAGCAGCAGGACCAGCAGCAACAGCAGGGTCCGCCTCCCGGCATGCCCCAGCAGGGCATGCGAGGTCCCGGCGCTCCGGTGCCCGCCGGCATATCGGGCCCGCCGCAGCAGCAGATGGGCGGCCCCATGGGTGGCCCGCCCCAGCTGCCGAGCGGTGCTCCTCAGCTGCCCGCCGGCCCCGGCGGACAGGGCGGCCCGCAGGGTCCCGGCCCCATGGGTCAGGGTCCCGGGCCGATGGGCCAGGGCGGCCCGATGCAGGGGCAGATGGGCCCTGGCGGCCCGATGGGCGGTCCCATGGGTGGTCCTCCCGGACTCCCCGGTCAGCAGGGCGGCCCCGGTGGCGACAGCGCCGCGCGTGTCCTGTCGCTGGCCCAGCAGACCGCCGACCAGGCGATCGCGGAGGCCCGTTCCGAGGCCAACAAGATCGTGGGCGAGGCGCGTTCGCGTGCCGAGGGCCTCGAGCGTGACGCCCGTGCCAAGGCCGACGCCCTGGAGCGGGACGCGCAGGAGAAGCACCGCGTCGCGATGGGCTCCCTGGAGTCCGCCCGCGCCACGCTGGAGCGCAAGGTCGAGGACCTGCGCGGCTTCGAGCGCGAGTACCGCACGCGGCTGAAGTCCTACCTGGAGTCGCAGCTGCGCCAGCTGGAGACCCAGGCGGACGACTCGCTCGCCCCGCCGCGTCAGCCCGCGAGCGCCGCTCCGTCCCTGCCGCCGTCCCCGGCGCCCTCGATGGCCCCGGCCGGCGCGGGTGCCCCGTCCTACGGCGGCAACCAGACGATGGGCGGCGGCCCCGGCGGCCAGTCCGGCCCGTCGTACGGCGGCCAGCAGCAGATGCAGCCTGCGATGACCCAGCCCATGGCTCCGGTCCGTCCGCAGGGTCCGTCCCCGATGGGTCAGGCTCCCTCGCCGATGCGTGGCTTCCTGATCGACGAGGACGACAACTGACGGCCCCTGTGGCCATAGGTACGGCGTAGCAGTCGGCAGCGTTCAGGGCGGGGCCCCGGGTTCACCAACCCGGGGCCCCGCCCTTGTGCTACGCGTGTTCCCACCGGTTCCCCCGGGTTCGCCCCGGTTGTTCGGATGCGGCGGACATGTCCGACGCACGCAACGCCGAAGGCCCGGCCCCCCGGAGAACTTCCTCCGGGGGGCCGGGCCTTGGCCGTGCGACGGTGGTTACGCCTTGCGCAGACGGAACGTCAGGGACAGGCCCTCGTCCGTGAACGGGGCACCGTAGGAGTCGTCCGCCTCGCCCCGGGCGAAGTCCGTGGCGAGCACCTCGTCGGCGATCAGCTCCGCGTGCTCCGTCAGCGCGGCCGCCGTGGCGGCGTCGTCCGACGTCCAGCGCAGGGCGATCCGGTCGGCCACGTCCAGGCCGCTGTTCTTGCGGGCCTCCTGGATCAGCCGGATCGCGTCACGGGCCAGACCGGCGCGGCGCAGCTCCTCCGTGATCTCCAGGTCCAGGGCGACCGTGGCACCCGCGTCGGACGCCACCGACCAGCCCTCGCGCGGCGTTTCCGTGATGATCACCTCGTCCGGGGAGAGGGTGATCGTCTCGCCGTCGACCTCCACCGAGGCCGTGCCCTCGCGCAGGGCCAGGGACAGCGCCGCGGCGTCCGCGTTCGCCACCGCCTTGGCCACGTCCTGGACGCGCTTGCCGAACCGCTTGCCCAGCGCGCGGAAGTTGGCCTTGGCCGTGGTGTCCACCAGCGAGCCGCCCACCTCGGACAGCAGCGCCAGCGACTCGACGTTCAGCTCCTCCGTGATCTGCGCGTGCAGCTCCGGGTCGAGGGCGTCGAAGCCGGCCGCCGCGATCAGCGCCCGCCGCAGCGGCTGACGCGTCTTGACGCCCGACTCGGCGCGCGTGGCGCGGCCCAGCTCCACCAGGCGGCGCACCAGCGCCATCTGGCGGGACAGCTCCGGGTCGACGACGGACAGGTCCGCCTCCGGCCAGGAGGACAGGTGCACCGACTCCGGCGCGCCCGGCGTGACGGGGACGATCAGGTCCTGCCACACCCGCTCGGTGATGAACGGGGTGAGCGGGGCCATGAGCTTGGTCACCGTCTCCACGACCTCGTGCAGGGTGCGCAGCGCGGCCTTGTCGCCCTGCCAGAAGCGGCGGCGGGAGCGGCGGACGTACCAGTTGGAGAGGTCGTCGACGAACGCGGACAGCAGCTTGCCGGCCCGCTGGGTGTCGTAGTTCTCCAGCGCCTGGGTCACCTGGTCGGTGAGCGCGTGCAGTTCGGACAGCAGCCAGCGGTCCAGCACCGGACGCTCGGCCGGGGCCGGGTCGGCCTCGCTCGGCGCCCAGTTCGACGTGCGGGCGTACAGGGCCTGGAAGGCCACCGTGTTCCAGTACGTGAGGAGCGTCTTGCGGACGACCTCCTGGATGGTGCCGTGGCCCACGCGGCGGGCGGCCCAGGGGGAGCCGCCGGCCGCCATGAACCAGCGCACCGCGTCCGCGCCGTGCTGGTCCATCAGCGGGATCGGCTGGAGGATGTTGCCCAGGTGCTTGGACATCTTGCGGCCGTCCTCGGCGAGGATGTGGCCGAGGCAGACCACGTTCTCGTAGGACGACTTGTCGAAGACGAGCGTGCCGACCGCCATCAGCGTGTAGAACCAGCCGCGGGTCTGGTCGATGGCCTCGGAGATGAACTGCGCGGGGTACCGGGACTCGAAGAGTTCCTTGTTCTTGTACGGGTAGCCCCACTGCGCGAACGGCATCGAGCCCGAGTCGTACCAGGCGTCGATGACCTCGGGCACGCGGGTCGCCGTGGCGCCGCAGCCGTCCTGCGGGCAGGCGAAGGTGACCTCGTCGATGTACGGGCGGTGCGGGTCGAGGCCCGACTGGTCCGTGCCGGTCAGCTCCGTCAGCTCGGTGAGGGAGCCGACGCAGGTGAGGTGGTTCTCCTCGCAGCGCCAGATGGGCAGCGGCGTGCCCCAGTAGCGGTTGCGGGACAGCGCCCAGTCGATGTTGTTGTTCAGCCAGTCGCCGTACCGGCCGTGCTTGACCGTGTCCGGGAACCAGTTGGTGTTCTCGTTCTCCTGGAGCAGCCGGTCCTTGACCGCCGTCGTGCGGATGTACCAGGACGGCTGCGCGTAGTAGAGCAGCGCGGTGTGGCAGCGCCAGCAGTGCGGGTAGCTGTGCTCGTACGGCAGGTGCCTGAAGAGCAGGCCGCGCTCCTTGAGGTCCTCGGTGAGCTGCTCGTCGGCCTTCTTGAAGAAGACCCCGCCGACCAGCGGCAGGTCCTCCTCGAAGGTGCCGTCGGGGCGGACCGGGTTGACCACGGGCAGACCGTAGGAGCGGCAGACCTTCAGGTCGTCCTCACCGAAGGCGGGGGACTGGTGGACCAGACCCGTGCCGTCCTCGGTGGTGACGTACTCGGCGTTGACCACGTAGTGGGCGTGTTCGGGGAACTCGACCAGCTCGAAGGGGCGACGGTAGGTCCAGCGCTCCATCTCGGCGCCGGTGAAGGTCTGCCCGGTGGTCTCCCAGCCCTCGCCGAGCGCCTTCTCGACCAGCGGCTCGGCGACGACCAGCTTCTCCTCGCCGTCGGTGGCAACCACGTAGGTCACGTCGGGGTGCGCGGCGACCGCGGTGTTGGACACCAGGGTCCACGGGGTGGTCGTCCACACCAGCAGGGCCGCCTCGCCGGCCAGCGGGCCGGAGGTCAGCGGGAAGCGGACGTAGACCGACGGGTCGACGACCGTCTCGTAGCCCTGCGCCAGCTCGTGGTCGGACAGGCCGGTGCCGCAGCGGGGGCACCAGGGGGCGACGCGGTGGTCCTGGACCAGCAGGCCCTTGCCGAAGATCTCCTTCAGCGACCACCAGACCGACTCGACGTACTCCGGGTCCATGGTCCGGTAGGCCTCGTCGAGGTCGACCCAGTACCCCATGCGGGTCGTCAGCTCGGCGAAGGCGTCCGTGTGCCGGGTCACCGACTCGCGGCACCTGGCGTTGAACTCGGCGATGCCGTACGCCTCGATGTCCTGCTTGCCGGAGAAGCCCAGCTCCTTCTCCACCGCCAGCTCCACCGGGAGGCCGTGGCAGTCCCAGCCGGCCTTGCGGGCCACGTGGTAGCCGCGCATGGTGCGGAAGCGGGGGAAGACGTCCTTGAAGACGCGGGCCTCGATGTGGTGGGCACCCGGCATGCCGTTGGCGGTGGGCGGACCCTCGTAGAACACCCACTCGGGGCGGCCCTCGGACTGCTCCAGGCTCTTGGCGAAGATCTTCTGCTCGTCCCAGAACCGGAGCACCGTGTGCTCGAGTGCGGGCAGGTCGACCTGGGCGGGTACCGGGCGGTACGTCGGCGTTGTCATCAGCGGGCTTCCTCCGGCGGACTTGCTGCCTTCCGACCGGAGGGACGAGAGCTTGATTTCTTGCGCCGCCGTCGGCGCGCTCCCGCGGTACCACCCTCCTTGGCCCTCCGGTGCGCCGCACGCTCCGGTGAGCCCCCTCATTCGGGTCGCGATGCCGGGTCTACTCGCCGCTGCTGCGGCTTTCTTCCGGCGGCTCCGGGGTGATCTTCACGTCGCGCTCGCCCCCGGGCTCACACCGTCCCCGGGTCGCTCTGGGCTGCGTACGCCGCTACTCGTCCCCATCCACGCTTTTCGCTCCGCCCAGTGTACGGCGCGGCGGGACGGGCGGCCGACCGCTTTTCCCGCGACGGTGTGCACGGGAATGCCCCGAATGGAGCGGTACGCCTGTTCCGGGTGCCGGGACGTGCGTGCGGGCGGCATACCCGGCGGTCAGCTGGGCACAACGCATGCAGGTCGCCGCGCGGCGCGCGCGGGGCGAGGTGACCGTGCGGTGCGCCCCGTTGCCGCAGGGCCTGAGTCGATTTATCGTCCCAGCACGATTCGCGCGCAAGATCACAATATGTGAAGGGGCCGCGGCCATGGTGGCGAAGAAGGGTGCGGCGGCCGAGGCCGCCGAGGCGAAGGCCGGTGCGGCCGAGGCCGTGTCCGGGACGACGGCGTCGAAGGGTGCCACCGCGAAGGCCGGAGGCCGGAAGGCCACCGCGAAGAAGCTCGCCGGCAAGAAGCCGGCACGGGGGACCGCCGGGAAGGCGGCCGCCGCGGGTCGGGACGAGGGCGGCCGTCGGGGCGCCCCCGAGGGGAACGGTGCGGCCAGGACCAGCGGGTCCGCTCAGGACGGGGCCGGGCACAGCGCGGCCGACGACGCGGACGCGGCCGAGGCCGCGGCGCAGACGGGAGTGACGACGGTGGGTGCGAAGAAGACCCCTGGCCCGGCGGCCACAGCGGCGGCGACCGCCGTGCCCAAGGCCCGGCACGGCGCGGTGGAGCCGGGCGAGCTCGCGGTACGCCCCGGCGAGGAGCCGTGGACCGGCGAAGAGGTCGAGGAGGCGCGGGCCGAGCTGATGTCGGAGGTGCTGCGGCTGCGCGAGGAGATCAGCTCCTCCGAACGGTCGCTGGCCGGCCTGATGCGGGACTCCGGCGACGGCGCGGGCGACGACGACGCCGACACCGGCACCAAGAACATCACGCGCGAGCACGAACTGGCCCTCGCGGCGAACGCGCGCGAGATGCTCGACCAGTTCGAGCGGGCGCTCCAGCGGCTCGACGCGGGCACCTACGGCCTGTGCGAGAACTGCGGCAAACCCATCGGCAAGGCCCGTATGCAGGCCTTCCCGAGGGCCACCCTGTGCGTCGAGTGCAAGCAGAAGCAGGAGCGCCGGTACTGAGGAGCGGCCCCGCAGACCGTGCCGTACCCTCGTCCTCAGTCAAGGACCTAGGCTGAGGGACTCACGTGGCAGAGGCGGAGCGCATCATCGGTACGCCGGACACCCCGGACGCGGACCGGGACGGGCAGGACCGGGACATCCAGGACCGGGACCAGCGGGACCGGGACGGTCGGGAGCCGGCCGGCGCCGACGGTACGACGGAGGAGGCGGAGCGGCCCCGCGGCAGGCGGCGGATCGCCGTCCTGTTCGCCGTCGCCGCCTTCGCCTACCTCCTCGACCTGGTCAGCAAGATGATCGTGGTCGCCAAGCTGGAGCACCACGAGCCGATCGAGATCGTCGGTGACTGGCTGCGCTTCGAGGCGATCCGCAACGCGGGCGCGGCCTTCGGCTTCGGTGAGGCGTTCACGGTCATCTTCACGGTCATCGCGGCCGCCGTGATCGTGGTGATCTTCCGCCTGGCCCGCAAGCTCTACAGCCTGCCCTGGGCGATCGCGCTCGGCCTGCTGCTCGGCGGCGCCCTCGGCAACCTCACCGACCGGATCTTCCGCTCGCCGGGCGTGTTCGAGGGCGCGGTCGTCGACTTCATCGCGCCCAAGCACTTCGCGGTGTTCAACCTGGCCGACTCGGCCATCGTGTGCGGCGGCATCCTGATCGTGCTGCTGTCCTTCCGCGGCCTCGACCCGGACGGCACGGTCCACAAGGACTGACGGCACGGGCCGCGCGGACTGAGGGTCCCGTCACTCCCGTGCGGGAGTGACGCACCCGTCCGGCATACTCGACGGGTGAGCACGATTCCCGAGATCCGTACCCTGCCCGTGCCCGACGGCCTGGAGGGCGAGCGCGTCGACGCCGCCATCTCCCGCATGTTCGGCTTCTCCCGTACCAAGGCGGCCGAGCTCGCCGCCGCGGGGAAGGTCACGGTCGACGGGTCGGTGGTCGGAAAGTCCGAGCGGGTGAGCGGGGGCGCCTGGCTCGAGGTGGAGATGCCGCAGGCGCCCGCCCCGGTGCAGGTCGTCGCCGAGCCGGTCGAGGGCATGGAGATCGTGCACGACGACGACGACGTGGTCGTGATCGTGAAGCCCGTCGGCGTCGCCGCGCACCCCTCCCCGGGCTGGACGGGGCCGACCGTGATCGGTGGTCTGGCCGCCGCCGGGTACCGCATCTCGACCTCCGGCGCCGCCGAGCGCCAGGGCATCGTGCACCGCCTCGACGTCGGCACCTCCGGCCTCATGGTGGTGGCCAAGTCCGAGTACGCGTACACGTCGCTGAAGCGCCAGTTCAAGGAGCGCACGGTCGACAAGCGCTACCACACGCTCGTCCAGGGCCACCCCGACCCGACCAGCGGCACCATCGACGCCCCCATCGGCCGCCACCCGCACCACGACTACAAGTGGGCGGTCACCGCCGAGGGCAAGCCGTCCGTCACGCACTACGACCTGATCGAGGCGTTCCGCGCCGCCTCCCTGCTGGACGTGAAGCTGGAGACCGGCCGCACGCACCAGATCCGCGTGCACATGGCCGCCCACCGCCACCCCTGCGTCGGCGACCTCACCTACGGCGCCGACCCCACGCTCGCCAAGCGGCTCAAGCTGACCCGGCAGTGGCTGCACGCCGTGCGCCTCGGCTTCGAGCACCCCGGCGACGGGCAGTGGGCGGAGTTCTCCTGCGACTACCCCGACGACCTCCAGCAGGCGCTCGACCAGGTCCGCGAGGAGACGTACGCATGAGCCCGGCCGTCACGGTGCGGGTGGCGGAGGACCCCGACGACCGCGAGGCGTGCTTCGGCGTCCGCAAGGAGGTCTTCGTCGCCGAGCAGGGCGTCCCCGAGGACGTCGAGTACGACGTTCACGACGCGGACGCCGTGCACCTGCTCGCGGTCGACGGCGACGGCACCCCGCTCGGCACGGCCCGGCTGCTGCACGGCGCCGCCGCCGCGGCGAAGAACGGCGGCGACCCGGCGGTCGGCTCCCTCGGCCGGCTGGCGGTGCTGAAGCGGGCGCGCGGCCTCGGCGTCGGCGCGGCGCTCGTGCGGGCCGTCGAGGAGGCGGCCCGGGAGCGCGGGCTCACCGGCGTCGACCTGCACGCGCAGACCCACGCCCTCGGCTTCTACGAGCGGCTCGGCTACGAGGCCTACGGGCCTCGGTTCCCGGACGCGGGCATGCCGCACCGGGCCATGCGGCGCGCGCTGTAGCGGGGCCCGGCTGACCGCACCGGGGCCGCACCCCATGGCAGGCTGGACACCGTTCGACCGACCGTGCGAACCCCCGGGAGCGGTGACCGTGGATCAGTTGGCCCTGCTGTTCGCCCTGTTGCTCGGGGCGGTCGTGAGCGTCCCCGTGGGGGAGCGGCTGAAACTGCCGGCGCCGGTGCTGATGACGGTGTTCGGGATCGTCCTGGCGCTGCTGGAGTTCGTGCCGAACGTCGACGTCCCGCCGGAACTGATCCTGCCGCTGCTGCTGCCGCCCCTGCTGTACGCGGCCGTGCGCCGCACCTCCTGGCGCCAGTTCGCGGCCAACGTCCGGCCGATCCTGCTGCTGGCCGTGGCGCTGGTCTTCGTCACCACCTTCTGCGTCGCCGCCGTCGCCCACGCGCTCGTGCCGGGGCTGCCGCTGGCCGCCGCCGTCGCCCTCGGCGCGCTGGTCGCCCCGCCCGACCCGGTCGCGGCGACCGCCGTGGCCGGCAAGCTGGGGCTGCCCCGCCGCCTGGTGTCGATCCTGGAGGGCGAGGGCCTCTTCAACGACGTCACGGCGATCGTGCTGTACCACGTGGCCGTGGCCGCCGCCGTGAGCGGCACCTTCTCACCCTGGGCGGCCGGGCTCGACCTGATCCTGTCGGCGGTGGTGGCGGTCGCGGTGGGCCTGGTGCTCGGCTGGGCCACCAACAAGGCGATGGACCTGCTCGGCGACCCCACCCTCCAGGTCGCGCTGACCCTGCTGGTGCCGTTCGCCGCGTACGTTCTCGCCGAGGAGCTGCACGGCTCGGGCGTCCTCGGGGTGCTGGTCACCGCACTGTTCCTGGTGGAGTACGCCACCGACGCCGACGACGTGATGGCGCGGCTGGCCGGGCACACCTTCTGGGACATCGTGGACACGCTCGTCACCGGCGTGGCGTTCGGCCTGGTCGGGCTGGAGCTGCACAACGCGGTGGAGACCGCGTCCGGTCACTGGGGCGAGCTGCTGGGCTGGGCGGCGGCGGTCGTCGGCGTGGTCGTGTTCGTCCGGCTGGTGTGGCTGCTGCCGGCGACCTGGCTGACCAAGCGGCTGCACAGCGAGCGGGACGTCGGCGAGGAGATCCCGCTGAGCTGGCGCGAGACCGTGGTGATGTGGTGGTCCGGGATGCGCGGGGTGGCGTCCGTCGCGCTCGCCCTCGCCATCCCTCTGGAGACCGACGCGGGGGCCGACTTCCCCGCCCGCTCCGAGATCGTCTTCATCGCGTTCGGCGTGGTGCTGGGCACGCTCCTGGTGCAGGGGCTCACCCTGCCGTGGCTGGTGGGGAAGCTGGGGGTGCGCGGCGACACGGGCCGGGAGAAGGAGCTGGAGCGCCGGCTCGCCGCCCGGGTCGCGAAGGCGGCCAAGCGCAGGCTGCGGGAGATCGAGGACGTCGAGGAGCTGCCGGAGGACCTGTCCGAGCAGCTGATGCGCCGGGCGTTCGACCTGGGCGTGCGGATCAGCCCGGACATGGCCGAGGACGAACGGCGTGAGGCGACCCGGCAGCGCTCCAAGCGGCTGAAACGTGTCCGGCGCATCGAGCAGGAGATGCTGAGCGCCGCCCGGCACGAGGTGCTCACCGCGCGCAGCGAGCCGGGCGCCGACCCCGAGGTGGTGGACCGGGTGCTGCGTCATCTGGACGTGCGCAGTCTGCGCTGAGCGCCGCCGCGTTGCCGCCGTCCGCCGTCGCCCGCTCCGTAGGGTCGGGGCATGACACGCAATGTGGTGATCAGCGGCGGCGGCACCGGCATCGGGCTCGCCACCGCGCAGACCTTCGCCGCCGACGGGGACCGCGTCCTGCTCGTCGGGCGGCGCGGTGACGTCCTGGAGCGGGCCGAGGTGCCCGGTGCGCTGACCTACGCCGCCGATCTGGCCGACCCCGAGGCCGTGCGGGGCCTGTCCGGGTTCGTGGGACGCGAGTTCGGAGCGGTGGACGTGCTCGTGCACTGCGCGGGAGGCAACGGGCTGCTGGAGCCGCCGGTGGGCGGTGACGACCCGCTCGACGCCGTCGCCCGTGACTGGACGGTCAACTTCCGGCTCAACGTGCTGACCGCCGTGCTGCTCACCGAGGCGCTGCGGGACAGACTCGCCGTGCCCGGCGGCCGGGTGCTGTTCCTCAGCTCCATCGCCGCCAGGCGCGGCTCGGGACGGGTGTCGTACGCGGCGGCCAAGGCGGGGCTCCACCCGTACGCCCACGCCCTGGCACGGGAGCTGGGGCCGCACGGGATCACCGTGAACGTGGTCGCGCCCGGCTACATCGAGGACACGGCGTTCTTCGGCGGCGACGGCCTGGACGAGGAGCGGCGGGCCCGGCTGGTCGCCGAGACGTCGGACAAGCGGGCCGGCCGGCCCGGGGACGTCGCGGCGACCCTGCACTGGCTCGCCTCGCACGGCGCCGGCCACATCACCTCGCAGATCGTCCAGGTGAACGGCGGCGCCGAGCGCGGCTGCTGAGGTCCGCTCAGCGCGCCTGCCGGGGCGGATGGCTGTGCAGCCGGCGTGCCGCGGGGACGCCGTCGGCGGGCGCGCTCTCCCGGGCGGCCCAGGGCGGCGGCACCGCGTCGGCGGTGTTGACCCGGGGCAGCGCGTAGGGGTGCTCGTCGGAGAGGAAGCGCATCATCTGCTCGCGGACCGTGACCCGGACCGTCCAGATGTCGTCCGCGTCCTTCGCCGTCACCAGCGCCCGCACCTCCAGGGTGCTCGGGGTGCTGTCCGTGACGGTCAGGTTGTAGGCGCGGCCGTCCCACGCCGGGCACTCCCGCAGGATGTCGCGCAGCCTCTCGCGCATGGCGTCCAGCGGCGCGCTGTGGTCCACGTGCCAGAAGACGGTGCCGGTCATCTGCGGGGTGCCGCGCGACCAGTTCTCGAACGGCTTGGAGGTGAAGTACGACACCGGCATGGTGATCCGGCGCTCGTCCCACGTGCGCACGGTCAGGAAGGTGAGGGTGATCTCCTCGACCGTGCCCCACTCGCCGTCCACCACCACGGTGTCGCCGATGCGCACCATGTCGCCGAACGCGATCTGCAGCCCGGCGAACATGTTGCCCAGCGTCGACTGGGCGGCGACACCGGCGACGATGCCGAGGATGCCCGCCGAGGCCAGCAGTGAGGCGCCGGCCGCGCGCATCGCGGGGAAGGTCAGCAGCATCGCGGCCACCGCGACCACGCCGACCGTCGCCGAGACCACGCGGCGGATCAGCGTCACCTGGGTGCGCACCCGGCGCACCCGGGCCGGGTCGCGCTCCCGGTGGTTGCTGGCGTACCGGGTGTAGGAGGTCTCCACCACGGCGGCGGCGATCCGGATCGTCAGCCAGGCGGCCGACCCGATCAGCACCAGGGTGAGCACCCGGCCGACGGCGAGGTCGTGCGAGGTCAGCAGCCGTGTCTCGTCGTAGGAGGCTCTGAGCAGGACCGCGCAGAGCAGCAGCTGGTACGGGACACGGGCCCGGCGCAGCAGGCCCCACAGCGGCGTCTCGTGGTGGCGGTCGTCGGCCTTCCTCAGCAGCCGGTCGGTGGCCCAGCCGAGCAGCAGCGTCAGCACCACCGAGCCGCCGACCACGATGAGCGGGCGCAGCACGTCTTCCATGCCCCCGAACCTAACCGGCTCGCTCCGGCATGAACATGTGACTTCCGTCCGGTCCCGGGTAGTGCCGCCCGAGTGTTCCGTCACACCCGGCTGGCACCATGGGCTCCATGAACATCATGCTCTTTCACTCGACCTACGGACTGCGCCCCGCCGTGCACCGGGCCGCGGACCGGCTGCGCGCGGCCGGACACGAGGTGTGGACGCCGGACCTCTTCGAGGGGCGCACGTTCGACACCGTCGAGGAGGGCATGGAGCACAAGGACGAGGTGGGCAAGGACGAGCTGCTGAAGCGGGCCGTCCTGGCGGCGGCGCCCTACTCGGAGCGCGGCCTGGTGTACGCGGGGTTCTCCTTCGGCGCCTCGGTGGCGCAGACGCTGGCCCTGGGCGACGAGAAGGCCAGGGGCCTGCTGCTCCTGCACGGCACCTCCGACATCGCGGAGAACGCCTCGGCGGACGGGCTGCCGGTGCAGCTGCACGTCGCCGAGCCGGACCCGTTCGAGACCGATGACTGGCTCACCGCCTGGTACCTGGGGATGGGCCGCGCCGGGGCCGACGTGGAGGTCTACCGGTACGCGGGCGCCGGACACCTCTACACCGACCCCGACCTGCCCGACTTCGACGAGGAGGCCGCCGAGGCCACCTGGCGGGTGGCGCTCGGCTTCCTCGACTCGCTGGAGGAGGACGCGGACTGATCCGCGCCCGGACCGTCAGACGGGGGCGTCCGCCCGCTCGATCTTCTGCGTGCCGCTGCGGGTGCGGTAGGAGCGGGCCCAGGCCGCGGTGGCGCCCGCGTCGGTGCGGTCGGACAGCACGTAGTAGTCCATCTGCGCCCGTTCGGCCGTGAGGTCCAGCACCCCGAAGCCGTGCCGGTCGGTGTCCACCCAGTGCACGTGCCGGTTGGCGGCCCGGATCAGCGGGGAGGCGACGGCGTCGACCGCGCCCTCGCCGACCTTGAGGATGTCGTCGAGGTTGTCGGAGGTGACCGACGTGACCACGAACTCCGTGGCCGCGGAGGCCGACAGCGGGTAGGTCCCGGCGTTCACCGGCACGTCGTTCGCCCACGCCATGTGGATGTCGCCGGTGAGGAACACCGTGTTGCGGATGGCGTTGCCGCGCAGATGGGCGAGCAGCTCGCGCCGGTCGGCGGTGTAGCCGTCCCACTGGTCGGTGTTGAGCGCGAGGCCCTCCTGCGGCAGGCCGAGCAGCTTCGCGAGCGGCTTCAGCAGGGCCGCGGGCAGGGAGCCCAGGGCGAACGGCGAGATCATCACCGAGGTGCCGACCAGCCGCCAGGTGGCGTCCGACGCCGAGAGGCCCGCCTTCAGCCAGTCGAGCTGGGCGCGGCCGGTGAGGGTGCGGCCGGGGTCGTCCACGTCGCCGTCACCGAGCGAGACCTGCTGCGAGCGGAAGGAGCGCAGGTCCAGCAGCGACAGGTCGGCCAGCCTGCCGAAGCGCAGCCGCCGGTAGGTGGTGCCCTCGACCGCCGGGCGGACCGGCATCCACTCGAAGTACGCCTGCTTGGCGGCGGCCTGACGGGCGGCCCAGGAGCCTTCCGCGCCCTCGGTGTGGTTCTCCGCGCCCCCGGACCAGGTGTCGTTGGCGAACTCGTGGTCGTCCCACATGGCGATCACGGGCGCGGTGGCGTGCAGCGCCTGGAGGTCGGGGTCGGTCTTGTAGCGGGCGTGCCGGGTGCGGTAGTCGGCGAGGGTGACGATCTCGTGGGCGGGGGAGTGCGGGCGGACGACCGTGCCGCGGGTGCCGTAGTCGCCGGAGCCGTACTCGTAGATGTAGTCGCCCAGGTGCAGCCAGGCGTCCAGGTCGCCGCGGGCCGCGAGATGGCGGTACGCGGCGAAGTGGCCGGCCTCCCAGTTGGCGCAGGAGACCACGCCGAGGCGCAGCCCCGCTACCGACGCGTCGGCGGCGGGCGCGGTGCGGGTGCGGGCGGCGGGGGAGTCGGCGCCGCCGGCGGAGAAGCGGAACCAGTAGTCGGTGGCGGGCCTGAGGCCCCGGACGTCCGCCTTGACGGTGTGGTCGGAGGCGGCGGTGGCGAGGACCGTGCCCCGGGCGACGACGTCGGTGAACGTCCGGTCGCGGGCGACGGTCCAGCGGACCTCGGTGTCGGGCCCGGCGCCGGAGCCCGGGAGGGCGTCCGGGGTGGGTGTCACGCGGGTCCACAGCAGCACGCCGTCCGGCAGCGGGTCCCCGGAGGCGACGCCGTGCAGGAAGGCGGGGGCCTGCTGTACGGCGCGGGCGGGCAGCGCGGCGGCGAGCGGTCCGGCCAGTGCCGCGGTGGCGGCGGCCGCCTTGACGACCGTCCGGCGGCGCGGGGCGTGGGAGGCGGTGTCCGCGGTGGCGGAGACGGCGCTCTCGGTTCTTCCGTGTCGACTGGTCACAGCCGCTCAGGTTACTGACGTGTACATGCCCCGTGTAGCCGCCGGAGCGGGCGAACCCGGGAAGTTCGCCCGCTCTTCGGCCACGCGTCGGCGGGGCGTCGGCCGGTCGCGTCAGCCCTTCAGCGCCTTGTCGACCGCCGTGGTGAACTCGGCCGCCGTCATGGGCGCGTTCTGCCCGTCGGAACCGGTCAGCTTCTTGCCGTCCATCTTCAGCGTCGGCGTGCCCTGGACGTCGCTGCCGTCGAACTTGTCCGACATCTCCAGCGCCCAGCGGTCGTAGGTGCCGTCCTTCACGGCCGCCTGGAACTCCTTGTTGTTCTTCAGCGCGTCGACCGTGTCGGCGATCTTGATGAGGTAGGCGTCGTCCTTGAACTTGTCGTCCGTCTCCTCGGGGTGGAACTCCGAGGAGTAGAGGGCCGACTTGTACTCCAGGAACGCCTCGGGGCTGACGTCCAGCGCGGCGCCCAGGGCGCTCAGCGCGTTCTTCGAGCCCTCCCCGGTGAGGTTGCGGTCCAGGAACGAGGCGCCTATGAACTGCACCTTGTACTTGCCGTCCGCGACGTCCTTGTCGATCGTCCCGCCGACGGCCTGCTCGAAGGAGGCGCAGATCGGGCAGCGCGGGTCCTCGTACACCTCGAGGGTCTTCTTGGCGTCGGCCTTGCCGATCACGACGGTCGTGCCGTCCTTGCCGCTGGTGTTGGCGGGCTTGACCAGCTCGGCGTCCTTCGCGGCCTCCCAGTGGTCCGGCTTGTTCGCCTGGACCACCGCGTAGCCGATGCCGCCGGCCGCGGCCAGCACACCGACCACCGACGCGGCGACGATCAGCTGCCGCCTGACCTTCGCCTTCTTCGCCTGGCGCTCGCGCTCCTGGCGCAGGCGCTCGCGCGCCGCCGTCTTGGCCGCCTGGCTGTTCCGCTTGCTCATGATGATGTCTCCACAGGGGACGCACACGGTCGTGTGCGGAGTTCGTACGGGGGGACTGCTGGTGCTCGGGCGACCGCCCGGGGCGTGATCCGCCTCAGGCGGCGAGCGAGCACGGCGGCCCGCGCCGTCCCAGGGAGTGCGCGAGGAGCAGGGTGCGCGCCACGGTCGCGCGGTGCGGCGTGCGGACCGGACGGCCCGTCCTGGGCGCCCGGCGCACGGTGACCACCGCGACGGCCAGCAGCAGCGGACGGACCGCCGTCGACGCCGTCGCGGCGACCGCGCTCAGCAGCTGGGCCAGCGCCCGCTCCCCGCGGCGCAGCCAGGCGGCGGCGAACAGGCCGACCCCGATGTGCGCGCCCAGCAGCAGCCAGGCGGTCGCCGGTCCCGCCTCGGCCAGCACCGCCGTCACCTGGTCGCCGCCCTGGGCGGCGTGCCCGGTGACCCGGGCCAGCGGCGCGCCCCAGCCGGTGCCGTCTCCGCACAGCACGTCGAACCCGACGGAGCGCAGCGGACCGGCGACCGGGCCGCCCATGCGGCCGTAGCAGATGTGCTGGCCGGCGGTGAAGACCGTGTCGGCGGCCAGCTCCAGCGGGATCAGCAGGGCGGCGATCCGCCCGAAGGAACGCTCCCGCCCCGCCAGCGCGTAGGCCAGGCCGAACACGGCGGCGCCGATCGCGGCCACCGTGGTCAGCGGCAGCGGAGCCCCGGACAGCAGCACGTGCGACGCGGTGCTGAGCGTCACGACGACAGCCGTGAACAGCGCCGCGCGAACGGCTCTGAGCTGGGGTCCGGATATGTCCATGGCGGCTACGAGTGTGGCACGTGCTCCGTTAAGGGATCCCTAAAGGGGGCCTGTGAATGTGCGGAAGGTTACAGCCCCGGAATCCGGCCGTTGCGGAACAGGTCGAGGAAGATCTGGTGGTCCCGGCGGGCCCGCGCCCCGTAGTCGTGGGCGAAGTCCACCAGCAGGGGCACCAGTCCGTCCTCGTCGGCCGCGATCGCCGCGTCGATGGCCCGCTCCGTGGAGAACGGCACCAGCGACTCGCCGGAGGTGTCGTCCGCCGCCGCGTGCATCGCCGCCGTCGCCCGGCCCAGGTCGGCGACCACCAGCGCCATCTCCTCCGGGTCGTCGAGGTCGCTCCAGTCCAGGTCCACCGCGTACGGCGAGACCTCGGCGACCAGCTGCCCGGCGCCGTCCAGCTCGGTCCAGCCCAGCCACGGGTCGGCGTGCGCCTGGAGGGCGCGCTGGGAGATCACCGTGCGGTGCCCCTCGTGCAGGAAGTACTCCCGCACCGCCGGGTCCGTGATGTGCCGCGAGACGGCGGGGGTCTGCGCCTGCTTGACGTAGATCACGACGTCGTTCTCCAGGGCGTCGCTGTGCCCCTCCAGCAGGATGTTGTACGACGGCAGCCCGGCCGAGCCGATGCCGATGCCCCGGCGGCCCACGACGTCCTTCACGCGGTAGGAGTCCGGCCGGGCCAGCGAGGAGTCCGGCAGCGTCTCCAGATAGCCGTCGAACGCGGCCAGCACCTTGTAGCGCGTGGCGGCGTCCAGCTCGACCGCGCCGCCGCCCGGCGCGAAGCGGCGCTCGAAGTCGCGGATCTCCGTCATCGAGTCCAGCAGCGAGAACCGGGTCAGCGACCGGGCGTCCCGCAGCACGTCCAGCAGCGGCCCCTGCGCCGTGTCCAGGGTGAACGGCGGCACCTCGTCGTCCTTCGCGCCGGTCGCCAGGGCGTGGATCCGCTCCCGGTAGGCGGCCGCGTACACCGACACCAGGTCGGTGATCTGCTCGTCGCTGAGCGCCTTCGCGTAGCCGATCAGGGCCATCGACGCCGCGAAGCGCTTCAGGTCCCACAGGAAGGGGCCGACGTACGCCTCGTCGAAGTCGTTGACGTTGAACACGAGGCGGCCGTTGGAATCCATGTACGTGCCGAAGTTCTCCGCGTGGAGATCGCCGTGGATCCACACGCGCGAGGTGCGCTCGTCCAGGTACGGCCCGCTGGGGGCGGCGCCGCGCCCGGCATGCTCGGCGGACAGGTCGTGGTAGAAGAGGCTCGCGGTGCCGCGGTAGAAAGCGAACGCCGACGCCGCCATCTTCCGGAACTTCACCCGGAACGCGGCCGGGTCGGCGGCCAGGAGCTCGCCGAAGGCGGTGTCGAGAACGGCGAGGATCTCCTCGCCGCGGGGCTCGTCGTCGAGCTGCGGGACCGACATCGCTGGGTGCCTCCTGGTGCGGGATCTCGGGGGACGGGCCTGCCGTCGCCTGCCTAACGTGCGGAGGCGCGCGGGAGTGCCCGGCGCCCCGCCCGAAGGTACGCGGGGGAAGGCTCCGGGTGTCAGTGCCGGGGCATAGACTTCGACGCTGTCCCCCGGGACCCGTCCACCCGCAGCCGATGAGATCTCCCTGGAGGCCGCACCGTGTCGAAGCCGCCGTTCACGCACCTGCACGTCCACACCCAGTACTCGCTGCTGGACGGTGCCGCGCGGCTGAAGGACATGTTCAACGCCTGCAACGAGATGGGCATGACGCACATCGCCATGTCCGACCACGGCAACCTGCACGGGGCGTACGACTTCTTCCACTCCGCGCAGAAGGCCGGCGTCACGCCGATCATCGGCATCGAGGCGTACGTCGCCCCCGAGTCCCGGCGCAACAAGCGCAAGATCCAGTGGGGCCAGCCGCACCAGAAGCGGGACGACGTCTCCGGCTCCGGCGGCTACACGCACAAGACGATGTGGGCGGTGAACAGCACCGGCCTGCACAACCTCTTCCGGCTCTCCTCCGACGCCTACGCCGAGGGCTGGCTGCAGAAGTGGCCCCGGATGGACAAGGAGACCATCGCCAAGTGGTCGGAGGGCATCGTCGCCTCCACCGGCTGCCCCTCCGGCGAGGTCCAGACCCGGCTGCGCCTCGGCCACTTCGACGAGGCCCTCAAGGCCGCCGCCGACTACCAGGACATCTTCGGCAAGGACCGGTACTTCCTGGAGCTGATGGACCACGGCATCGACATCGAGCACCGGGTCCGCGACGGTCTGCTGGAGATCGGCAAGAAGCTCGGCATCCCGCCCCTGGTCACCAACGACTCGCACTACACGTACGCGCACGAGGCGACGGCGCACGACGCGCTGCTGTGCATCCAGACCGGCAAGAACCTCTCCGACCCCGACCGCTTCAAGTTCGACGGCACCGGCTACTACCTGAAGTCCACGGACGAGATGTACGCCATCGACTCCTCGGACGCCTGGCAGCAGGGCTGCGCCAACACCCGGCTGATCGCCGAGATGGTCGACACCACGGGCATGTTCGAGAAGCGCGACCTGATGCCGAAGTTCGACATCCCGGAGGGGTACACCGAGGTCAGCTGGTTCCGTGAGGAAGTCCTGCGCGGCATGAACCGCCGCTTCCCGGGCGGCATCCCGGACGACCGCATGAAGCAGGTCGAGTACGAGATGGACACGATCATCTCGATGGGCTTCCCGGGCTACTTCCTCGTGGTCGCCGACTTCATCATGTGGGCCAAGAAGCAGGGCATCGCGGTCGGCCCGGGCCGTGGTTCCGCGGCCGGCTCGATCGTCGCCTACGCCCTCGGCATCACCGACCTCGACCCGATCCCGCACGGCCTGATCTTCGAGCGGTTTCTCAACCCCGAGCGCATCTCCATGCCCGACGTCGACATCGACTTCGACGAGCGCCGGCGCGTCGAGGTGATCCGCTACGTGACCGAGAAGTACGGCGCCGACAAGGTCGCCATGATCGGCACGTACGGCACCATCAAGGCGAAGAACGCCATCAAGGACTCCGCGCGCGTGCTGGGCTATCCGTACGCGATGGGCGACCGCATCACCAAGGCCATGCCCGCCGACGTCCTCGGCAAGGGCATCCCGCTGTCCGGCATCACCGACCCTGACCACCCCCGCTACTCGGAGGCGGGTGAGGTCCGGTCGATGTACGAGAACGAGCCGGACGTGAAGAAGGTCATCGACACCGCCAAGGGCGTCGAGGGCCTGGTGCGGCAGATGGGCGTGCACGCGGCCGGCGTCATCATGTCCAGCGAGACCATCACCGACCACGTCCCGGTCTGGGTCCGGCACACCGACGGTGTCACCATCACGCAGTGGGACTACCCGAGCTGCGAGTCGCTCGGCCTGCTGAAGATGGACTTCCTGGGCCTGCGCAACCTCACCATCATGGACGACGCCGTCAAGATGGTGAAGGCCAACAAGGGCATCGACATCGACCTGCTGTCGCTGCCGCTGGACGACCCCACGACCTTCGACCTGCTCCAGCGCGGCGACACCCTGGGCGTGTTCCAGTTCGACGGCGGCCCCATGCGCTCCCTGCTCCGGCTGATGAAGCCGGACAACTTCGAGGACATCTCCGCCGTCTCGGCCCTGTACCGGCCGGGCCCGATGGGCATGAACTCGCACACGAACTACGCGCTGCGCAAGAACGGCCAGCAGGAGATCACCCCGATCCACCCCGAGCTGGAGGAGCCGCTCAAGGAGGTCCTGGACGTCACCTACGGCCTGATCGTCTATCAGGAGCAGGTGCAGAAGGCCGCCCAGATCATCGCCGGCTACTCGCTCGGCGAGGCCGACATCCTCCGCCGCGTGATGGGCAAGAAGAAGCCCGAGGAACTGGCGAAGAACTTCACCATCTTCCAGGCCGGCGCCCGCAAGAACGGCTACAGCGACGAGGCCATCCAGGCGCTGTGGGACGTGCTGGTGCCGTTCGCCGGCTACGCCTTCAACAAGGCCCACTCCGCCGCGTACGGACTGGTCTCCTACTGGACCGCCTACCTCAAGGCGAACCACCCCGCCGAGTACATGGCGGCGCTGCTCACCTCGGTGAAGGACGACAAGGACAAGTCCGCGGTCTACCTCAACGAGTGCCGCCGCATGGGCATCAAGGTGCTCCCGCCCAACGTCAACGAGTCCGAGTCCAACTTCGCCGCCCAGGGCGACGACGTGATCCTCTTCGGCCTCTCCGCGGTGCGCAACGTCGGCACCAACGTCGTGGAGTCGATCATCAAGTGCCGCAAGGCCAAGGGGAAGTACACGTCCTTCCCGGACTACCTCGACAAGGTCGACGCGGTCGTCTGCAACAAGCGCACCACCGAGTCGCTGATCAAGGCCGGCGCCTTCGACTCCATGGGCCACACCCGCAAGGGCCTCACCGCCCAGTACGAGCCGATGATCGACAACGTGGTGGCGGTCAAGCGCAAGGAGGCCGAGGGACAGTTCGACCTCTTCGGCGGCATGGGCGATGAGCAGGGCGACGAGCCCGGCTTCGGCCTGGACGTGCAGTTCACCGACGACGAGTGGGACAAGACGTACCTGCTCGCGCAGGAGCGCGAGATGCTCGGCCTGTACGTCTCCGACCACCCGCTGTTCGGCCTGGAGCACGTGCTGTCCGACAAGGCCGACGCGGGCATCTCCCAGCTCACCGGCGGTGACTTCGGCGACGGCGCGGTGGTCACCATCGGCGGCATCATCTCCGGCCTCCAGCGCAAGATGACCAAGCAGGGCAACGCCTGGGCGATCGCCACCGTGGAGGACCTCGCGGGCTCCATCGAGTGCATGTTCTTCCCGGCGACCTACCAGCTCGTCTCGACGCAACTGGTCGAGGACGCCGTGGTGTTCGTCAAGGGCCGGCTCGACAAGCGGGAGGACGTGCCGCGCCTGGTCGCGATGGAGCTCCAGGTCCCCGACCTGTCCAACGCGGGCACCAACGCGCCCGTCGTGCTCACCATCCCGGCGACCCGCGTGACCCCGCCCATGGTCAGCCGGCTCGGCGAGATCCTCACCCACCACAAGGGGGAGAGCGAGGTCCGCATCAAGCTGCAGGGGCCGACCAGGACCACGGTGCTGCGGCTCGACCGGCACCGGGTCAAGCCGGACCCGGCGCTGTTCGGCGACCTGAAGGTGCTGCTCGGCCCGTCCTGCCTGGCCGGTTGACCACCGGCCCCCGACGCGCCGGAGGGGCGCACCCGCGACGGGTGCGCCCCTCTTCCTGTGCTGCCGGGCCGCAACGGCCCTTCACACCGGTGTCAGTTGTGGCCGAAGCGCTTCTGACGGCCCTTGCCCGGGCCGACCTCGCCGGGCACCACCTGCGTGGTGCGCTGCTCGTCCGGGGCCTCGATGGTGGACGTCTGCGCGGCGCGCGGGGTGCGCTCGGCCTGGGGCTGCTTACGGTCACGGTTCTTGTTCTTGGCCATGGTGTTGCCTCCTGTGGGGACTAGGGGCCAGGGCCGAATTCAGATTCACATAAGCCGATAACACACGCATGTCGGACAATTACCGTCCGTAGTGGGGCGGTCGGGGGAGGAAGTGTGGAAACGCCACGCCGAAGATCGAGTTCGGACCGTTAACACCGGCGGGGTCGGGCAGACTCGAAGGAAGCCCGAAGCCAAACCTCCCGGAAAGAGGGTGGATCGCGTGGACCGCTGCATCGTCCTGGTGGACGCCGGGTATCTGCTGGGGGCCGCCGCGAGTCTCCTCGCCGGGGAGCCCTCGCGGTCCCGGATCACCGTGGACCACGCCGCCCTCATCCAGGGACTGCGTGACCGCGCCGAGAACGACACGCGCCAGCCGCTGCTGCGCATCTACTGGTTCGACGGCGCCCCCGACCGCGTCCCGCAGCCCGAGCACCGCAGGCTGCGCGTGATGCCCCGGGTCACCGTCCGGCTCGGCGCGCTGACCCGCAGCGACGGGCGCTGGGCGCAGAAGGGCGTGGACGCGGCGATGCACGCCGAGCTGACCGAGCTCGCCCGCAACCGCGCCTGCTCCGACATCGTGCTGGTCACCGGCGACGGTGACCTGCTGCCGGGCATGATGGCCGCCAAGGAACACGGGGTCGCCGTGCACCTGTGGGCCGTGCAGGCCGCCGACGGCGACTACAACCAGTCCGAGGACCTCGTCGCCGAGGCCGACGAGCGCCGGGTCCTGGACCGGGCGTGGATCACGCAGGCCGTACGCGCCAAGGAGATCGGCGGGGTGTGCGCGCCGCCGCCCACGACCCGGCCCGACATCGCCGCGATCCTGTCCGCGCCGCTGCCCGACTCCGCGCTCGCCCCGGCCGCCGAGCGGACCCAGGCCGAGCCGCGCCATCCGGCAGCCGCGCACAACGGGACCGCGGAGCGCACGCCCGCGGCGAAGGGCGTCCCCACCCCGAAGGACCTCGCCGCCCTGCGCCACCCCGGCCTGCACCAGCCGCAGCAGCCCGCCTCCGCGACCCTGCGGTGGTCCTCCGACAAGGGGTGGGTGGACCGGCCGGCCGCCGAGCCTCCGGAGGTCGCCTCCATGCCGACGCTGGCGCAGCTGACCACGGCGGAGCAGCGGTGGGCGGACCGGGAGGAGGACATCACCACCGTGGGCGGCGACCCTTTCGAGGTGGGGCAGGTCTTCGCCCGGCGGTGGGTGGAGCGGCTGGGCGACCACGCTCATGTGCGGAAGCTGTCCGGGATGTATCCGCGGATTCCGCACCGCATCGACGGTGAGCTGTTGCGGTACGCGGCGCGGTTCGGGTTGCTCGCGCACAAGGACGACCAGATCGACGAGCGGGACCGGTACGCCATTCGGGCGGGATTCTGGCGGGAACTGGACGTGCGGACGGGGACGGAACGCGCGTCCGCGGGGGAGTAGGCGGGGGCGGTCTCCGAGTGCGGGGCGGCTGCAGCACCCGTTTCGCGCAGTTCCCCGCGCCCCTTGGGGCGTGGGTACGGCTGAGGCCGTGGTGGGTTGCTCGCGCAGTTCCCCGCGCCCCTGAAGGTGCTGCCGTGACCGTGCCCCGAAGGGGCGCGGGGAACTGCGCGACCGGCCACGACGTACCGCAGGCGGGCTCAGGCGCGGGGGAAGGCCGCCCATTCCCTGATGGCGAAGCCGTCGCCCTGAGGGCGGACTTCCGCCGCACCGTGGCCCGGCCAGTGGGCCGGAACCACCAGTTCCCGCAGCTCCGCCGCCCGCGCGAGATAGGCCCGCCGCGTCTTCGCGGCCTGCCGCGGATCGTCGCAGAAGCAGCTGTTCCAGTCAGGTTCGAGCACCTGCACAGGACTGTGCAGCATGTCCCCGACGAAGACCGCCCGGTCCGAGCCGGACCGCAGGGTGAGCGCGGACGAACCGGGGGTGTGCCCGGGAGCCGCCTCCAGCAGCAGGTTGCCGTCGATGCGGTGGCTGTCCTCCCACAGCACCAGCTGCCCCGCCCGCTCGACCGGGGCGATGCTGTCCTCGAAGACCAGCCTGCTGCCCTCCCAGCGGACACGCTCGTGGTCGTCGCGCGGTGAGCGCCCCCCGCCGGGGCCGGGGCCGGCCGGGTCGAAGTACCGGTGGTCCGCGCGGGGCACCAGATACGTGGCGTTGGGGAAGGCCGGCACCCACTCCCCGTCACGCCACCGGGTGTTCCAGCCGACGTGGTCGTAGTGGATGTGGGTGTTGACGACGACGTCGACGTCCTCGGGCTCGACGCCCGCCGCGCGCAGGCGGGCCGGGAAGTCGGTCCGCAGGTGGGCGAACTGCGGGACCTGCGGGCGGTCCCGGCCGTTGCCGATCCCGGTGTCCACCAGGATCGTCCGGCCCTCGCTGCGCAGCACGAAGGTCTGCACGTGGCAGCGGTACGCGTCGTCGGCCGGCGTCCAGAAGTCGGGCGCCAGCCAGTCCTCGTTGCGCCGCCAGGTCTCCTCGTCGCTGTCCGGGACGATGAAGCGCGCGGTACGGACGGGGCCCGACCACTCGATCACGCGGGTGACCTCGACGTCGCCGAGCACGATGCGGGATGCGGGCATGGCTGGTCCTCCAGGGAAACAAAACTTCTGTCAGGCTGAGCCGCGCCCGCCCGGGGGCGCGTAACGGGCCAGGAAGGTGCGTACGGCCTCGTCGATCACCACGTCCGGACCGGGCCCGCCGGCGGTCTCCTCGGTGAAGGCCATGACGCGCGGCCAGACGAGGAACTCCTGGACGAGTCCCATGAACTGCCGCGCGGCGAGGCCCGTGTCCGGGCAGCGCAGCCGGCCGGCGCGGACCAGGGCGTCGAGACGGCCGGTGAACGCGGCCACCACCGGTCCCTTGCCCAGCCGGTGGAACTCGTCGGCGATCCACGGCAGCCGGGAGGACTCGGCGACCACGAGCCGGGCGAAGAGGATCTGGTCCGTCTCGTCGGCGAAGCGTCGCAGCGACCGGGCGAAGGCCCGCAGCACCTCCTCGGCGCTCGCGTCCTCGTCGTCCGCGGCCGGGCGCCGGTCCTGCTCGGCGAAGGCCGCCCAGTGGTCGCGGACCATCTCCCGGAACACCGCCTCCTTGGACCCGAAGCGGTTGTAGACGGTCTGCCGGGAGACGCCGGCGCGCTCGGCGACCCGTTCCAGGGAGACACCGGCGTACCGGTCGGCGAGGAACAGTTCCTTCGCCGCGCGCAGGATCCTCAGGTCAGAGGCCGACCTGCGGCGTTCGGCGTCCCCGGCCGGGGCGTCCTCCGTACGGACGGTCATGCGGGCTCCCTCCCTGACTACGGCTCTGGACTTTACAGTACAGTCCAATTCAGGAGGTCCGCACGCCGCCGGAAGGGGCGATCCCTCCCCCGGTGTCCGGTGCGTCCCCCCGGACGGGGCCGGGCGGAAGGGTGACCCGGGAGCGGGGGGACGGCGGCGACCCCGTAGGCTCGTCCCTTGTGAGTACGCGCGCGGCACAGGCACATCGGGACGGTGGTGACGTCGTGTGTGCGGTGCGCGGGCTGACCAAGACCTATCCGGCGGTGCGCGGACGGCGCGGGGTGCCGGCGACGCCCGAGGTGCGGGCCACCGACGACGTGGCGCTCGACATCGGGCGCGGGGAGATCTTCGGCCTGCTCGGGCCGAACGGCGCCGGCAAGTCCACCCTCGTCCGGCAGATGACCGGCCTGATGCGGCCCGACAGCGGCAGCGTCGAGATCCTCGGCCACGACATCGTCCGCCACCCCGAGCGGGCCTCCCGCATCCTCGCCTACCTCGGGCAGGAGTCCAGCGCCCTCGACGACCTGACCGTGTCCCTGGCCGCCGAGACCACCGGCCGGCTGCGCGGACTCGACGCCCGGCAGGCCCGCGCCGAACGCGACGCCGTGCTCGACGAGCTGGGCCTCACCGCCCTCGCCTCCCGGCCGCTGCGCAAACTCTCCGGCGGCCAGCGCCGGCTCGCCTGCTTCGCCGCCGCGCTGGTGGGGGAGCGGCCCCTGCTGGTCCTCGACGAACCCACCACCGGCATGGACCCCGTCGCCCGGCGTGCCGTGTGGTCCGCCGTCGACCGGCGTCGCGCCGAGCACGGCACCACGGTGCTGCTGGTCACCCACAACGTCATCGAGGCCGAGACCGTGCTCGACCGGGTCGCCGTGCTCGACCGCGGCCGGGTCATCGCCTGCGACACCCCGAACGGCCTGAAGGAACAGGTCGCCGGGGAGGTCCGGGTGGAGCTGGTGTGGCGCGAGGCCGCGCCGCTGCACGTGCCCGAGGTCGCCGCGCTGCGCGACCGGACCGTCGAGTCCGGCCGCCGCTGGACCCTGCGGCTGGCGCCGGAGGAGGCCCGCACGGTCGTCGCCACCGTCACCGGCGGCGCCGCCTTCGCGGCCCTCGACGACTTCACACTGGCCACGCCCAGCCTGGAGGACGTCTACCTGGCGCTGGGCGGCGCCGTGCGGCAGGGACTGGTGAAGGCGTGAGCACACGGGCCGTGTCGTCCGTACGGAACGGGGCGACCTCCGGAGCGGCTCCGGACGGATCTCCGAGCGAAGGGGAGCAGCACGACGTGAGTGTCGTACCCGCCGGCGCCCTGCCGGCCGGCGTCCTGACCGCGGAGGAGGCCGCCCCGCCGCGGCCCGCCGCGCTCGGCCCCCGCGCACGGCTGTGGCCGTCCCTGGCGGCCGTGTACCGGGCGCAGCTGTCCCGGGCCCGGGTGGCGCGTATCCCGCTGCTGTTCGTGGCGACGTTCCAGTCGGTCGGGATCATGATCCTGATGCGCGGGGTCGTCGACGGCGGCGGCGAGGCCCGCGCCGTGGTGGCCGGCTCGTCCGTGCTGGTCGTCGCCTTCGTCGCGCTCAACCTGCTCGCCCAGTACTTCGGCCAGCTCCGCGCCAGCGGCGGACTCGACCACTACGCCACCCTGCCCGTACCGCCCGCGGCCGTGGTGCTGGGCGCGGCCGGCGCCTACGCGTCGTTCACCGTCCCCGGCACCGTCGTGACCGCCGTCGTCGGCTGCGCCCTGTTCGGGCTGCCGCTCGCCCACCTGTGGGTCCTCGCCGCGGTGATCCCCCTCGCGGGCGCCGCGCTCGCCGGGCTCGGCGCCGCCCTCGGACTGCTCGCCCCCCGGCCCGAACTGGCCACCCTGCTCGGTCAGCTCGGCATGTCGGCGGCGCTGCTGCTCGGCGTCCTGCCGCCGGAGCGGATGCCGGAGGCGGTCCGCCTCGCCCGCGACCTGCTGCCGTCCACGTACGGCGTCGATGCCTTCGCCCGGACCTTCGCCCCGCACCCCGACTGGGCCCACGTCCTCGGCGACCTCGCCGTGTGCGGCGTGGTCGGTGTGATCTCGCTGGCCGTGGCGACCTGGGCGTACCGCAGGGCCGCCGTCCGGTGACGCGGCCCACAGCGACGCCTGGCACGATGGCAGGGTGAGCGCACCTCTGACACCCCCGCCACCGCACGACCCCTCCGCGCGCGACCCCTGGCAGCCGCCCTCCGGCGCCCCCGCCGGCGGCGCGCACCGCTACGACGGGAAGCCCGGCCACGCCGCGTACCCCAAGCACGGCTGGTGGCACGACGAGGACGGCCCGGGGATGGCGAAGGAGATCCGCGAGGCGGCCGTGGTGGCCGTGGCGGTCGCCCTCGGCGGGGTGGTGCTCGGGGTGCTGTGGTGGTGGCTCGCGCCGCGCGTGCCGCTGGTGGGCGACGCGTCCGGTGACGCCTGGGTGGTCTACCTCAAGGACTCCGAGGGCGAGCAGAGCATCGGCGTGGACGGCACGTTCACGCTCGTCGCCCTGGCCTGCGGCGCGCTGAGCGCCCTGGCGGTCTTCCTCTTCCGCCGGCGCGGCGGCGTCCCGCTGGTGGTGGGGCTGGCGGTCGGCGGGCTGCTCAGCTCGCTGCTGGCCTGGCGGCTCGGGGTGTGGCTCGGCCCCTCCCAGGACGTGATCGCGCAGGCGAAGAGCGTCGGCAAGGGCGTCACGTTCGACGCCCCGCTGAAGCTGAACGCGAAGGGCGCGCTGCTGGCGTGGACGTTCTCGGCGCTGGTGTTCCACCTGGGCCTGACGGCGCTGTTCGGCCCGCGCGATCCGGAGGAGTGGCTGCCGCCGGGCGAGCAGCAACAGCCGCCCCGGTGAAGGCGCCGGGCGCCATGTCCCCGGTCAGGCCGGGCGCCGCCCGTGGTTGGCCCGCCGCTTCCTGATCCGCCACCTGCGTTTACGCGTCCGCTTCGACATACCTTCCGTACATAGCCGAGGCGGCGGGGGCCGTCGAGGTACGGAACAGGCCGTCCCGGCCGGGGAGGCGTCCCCCGGCCCGTCGGCCGCGGCCCCTCAGGGATTGCCGGTGCTGCCGCCAGGGCGGCCGGGCACCGTGGGCGGGCCGACGGGCGGCCTCCGGCCGGCCCGCGTGGACCGTCGACCGGGCCGAGGCGGATGCCGGGGGCGGAGCGCGTCGTGCGGGCCGGCCCGCGAGGCGGGCGCCGCGGCCGGCCGGGCGCGTGGTCCGTGGATTCCGCAGGCGGGTCCGGCGCTACATCCGGCCGATCGGGGCCAGGACCGCCGATGTCAGGTGCGCCAGGTCGGTGGGGGCGAGCTCCACCTCCAGGCCGCGGCGGCCGGCCGAGACACAGATCGTCTCGTGGCGGGTCGCCGACTCGTCCAGCACCGTCGGCAGCTTCTTGCGCTGGCCCAGCGGCGAGATGCCGCCCCGCACGTACCCCGTGGTGCGCTCCGCCAGCGCCGGGTCGGCCATCGACGCCCGCTTGCCGCCGGCCGCCGAGGCCAGCGCCTTCAGGTCGAGCTGGCCCGCCACCGGCACCACCGCCACGGTCAGGGCGCCGTCGACGTCCGCCACCAGCGTCTTGAAGACGCGGTCGGGGGAGACGCCCATCGCCTCGGCCGCCTCCTCGCCGTAGCTCGGGTGGGCGGGGTCGTGGTCGTAGGCGTGCACCGTGAACGGCACCCCGGCGGCGGTGAGCGCCACCGTGGCGGGCGTGCCGTTGGACTGCTGCTTCTTGGACTTCTTGGCCATGCCGGTCGTCGCTCCGCAAGCGTCGGTACGCGTGAGCACGCGTCAGTTGAGACTCGTCGGCGCCCGCGTCAGCTCCGACGCGGGCAACGACGGAAGACTACGGATGATCGCCGTCTCCGTGCGAAGCAGTTTCAGCTCGTCGCGCAGCCGCGACGCGGTGTCCGGCGCCTGGAGCAGCCGCTGCCGCGTCGGCGTGTCCAGCATCATCGCGGCGGCGACCAGGTACGAGACCACACTGGGCTCGTCCGGGAGCTCCGCGTCCGAGGTCAGCGACCGCTCCCGGGCCCCCGCCAGCCGCTTCTGGTACTGCCGGAACGCCCGCAGCACGCCCTCCGCCAGCGGCCCCGCCTCCTCGCCCGGGTCCTCCTCCAGCGGCTCCAGCTCCGCCGTGAGGAAGGGACCGGAGGCGTCCACCGACAGCAGCCGCACCCGGGTCGTGCCGGTCGCCAGCACCTCGAAGGTGCCGTCGGGCCGTTCCCGGATCGTCGCCGCGTCGGCGATGCACCCCACCTTGTGGAACGCGTGCAGCGGGTCCGCGCCGAAGCCGGCCGCCGGGCCCCGCTCGGGCACGGCCGTGGGGTCGGGCAGCCCGGGGGCGCTCGGCGCCACCTCGTGGCCGTCCCGGATCGCCGCCACGGCGAACTGCCGTGGCTCGTCCTCCGGTGTCTTGAGCAGCTCGCGCATCATGGCGCGATAACGCTCCTCGAAGACGTTGAGCGGGAGCACGAGCCCCGGGAACAGCACCGTGTTCAGGGGGAAGAGCGGAAGCCGGACGGTGGTCACGTCGCAAGAGCCTAATGGTCGCGGGGCTCCGGCCGTCCGCGCCGTTCGCTCCCCGGACGCCCGGACCGGACGCCGGAGGCGTCCGTTCCGGTGGATTCGGAGCCCGACGCCACCGCCAGCAGCACGTCCTGACGGACCTCCAGGAAACGCCCGAGCGGGTCGTCGGCGTCCCGGTCCCAGGGGAACGAGGTGGCGTACGGGCCGGTCAGCCGGAACTGCTCCAGCGCGTCCCGCCGGCGTCCGAGCCGGACCAGGACGTGGGCGAGGAGGTTGCGCAGCTCGGCCGGCCACGGCTGGGCCGACGGCAGCCGCGCGGACAGGGCGGCCGCCCTGTCCGCCGCCGCGTCGAGCCGCGCCCGCTCGACCGCCGGACCGCAGCCGTCGGTGAGATAGCCGAACGCCGCACGCAGCGGCAGCGCCTGGGTGAGCGAGCCCTCCGGCGCGTCCTGCGCGGCCGTCTCGGCGAAGTCGAAGCACTCGCGGTGCGAGCCGTGCCAGGAGGACGCCAGGTAGCGCAGCGCCGCCACATGGCAACCGTGGTGGTGCGGGGCGCGGCGCACCGCCGCCTCCCACAGTTCCTCGAAGTACGTGTGGCCGGCCCGCGCGCCGCGCGCGTGGTCCAGGGCGAGACGCCAGGGCACCGGGTCGCGGTGGTCGGCGCGGGCGGCGGCGGTGATCAGCGGGCTCACCTCGCGCAGCAGCTCGGCGCGGGCCGGGGAGTCCCAGGCCCGGTCCACCGCGCGCTGGGCGTCCACCAGCAGCGCGTCCGGGTCGCGCGGGGCGCGGTCGCGCCAGGCGTCCAGCCACTCGGGCCGCGACCGCGCGAACGCGGCGAGCCGGCGCACGTAGCGGTCGCGGTGCTCCCAGGCGGCGCGGCGGCGGGTGGCGACGAGCAGTTCGGCGGCGGGAGCGGGGTCGCCGGCGGCGGCTCCGACCAGGGCGCGGCCGAGGGCGTCGTCCGGAGCGTCGAGGAGGACCTCGTCGTCGGCGGGCAGCGTGGCCTGGGCGGGGGGCGGCGGGGTGCCCGTCCGCCTGCCCCGCGCCCGGGACGTGCGGGTGAACGCGTGCAGCAGAGCCATGGTGTCGACCATTGAAAGACCGCACGTCACGGGTGCGCCAGGGTCCACGCGGAAGTTGTGGAAAGTTGTACGGGAGTTGGTCAAGGGGCGGCAAAAATCGGGGTTGCTCGGGGCGCGGTGGGTGTTGTGGGCCACCCCTGTCACACGGAACCCGTGTCCGGGCGGACGTCGCGCAGTTCCCCGCGCCCCTGGGGGTGACTTGTGTGGCGCGCGTTCACCTGTCCCGGCGGTCGCCTTCCGTCGCGCAGTTCCCCGCGCCCCTGGGGTGTTGGTCCCACGCCGCTTCCACGGGCCGTGGGGACGCTTCCGTCGCGCAGTTCCCCGCGCCCCTGGGGGTGACTTGTGTGGCGCGCGTTCACCTGTCCCGGCGGTCGCCTTCCGTCGCGCAGTTCCCCGCGCCCCTGGGGTGTTGGTCCCACGCCGCTTCCACGGGCCGTGGGGACGCTTCCGTCGCGCAGTTCCCCGCGCCCCTGGTGCTAGGTGCGGCGCAAGGTGCGGGTCGCGCCTGCTGCCACCGTGGTGGCCAGGATCCAGCCCAGGAGGATGAACGCCGCCGACAGCCACTGCCAGCCGCCGCGCATCTGCCAGAAGCCCGCCTGGCCCAGGTCGATCACCGGGAGCAGCAGGTCCAGTGCGAACAGCGCCGGGTTCCAGTCCGGGTGCTCGCCCGCCTTCAGCGGCGGGTGGTCCGCCCGGGCGAAGGCCAGCGAGCCGGCCGCCCACAGCACCGCCATCCACACCGCGGCCCGGCCCGGACGGTACCCGTAGGCGACCGTCCAGTCCTGCGCGTACCCCCACAGCTTCGCGGCGAGCGGCAGGCTCTCGCGGCGCCGCCGCTGCTTGGCCAGCAGCACCTCACGGGCGTCCTCGTCCGCCCCGCTCTCCCGCAGCACCGCCGCCAGCCGCTCGTACGGCTCCGGGGTGTACTCGGCGCTCGCCGCGTCCACCCAGCGCAGCCGCAGCGCCAGCGGGAACGGGCCGCGCGGCACCAGGTTCTCGTAGGTGAAGCCGCCCATGTGCAGCCGTCCCGGGCCCGGCCAGCTGTCCGCCCGGTCCATCAGGTTCACCACACGCGCCCCCGACAGCACCACCCGACCGCGCGCCGGCCGTTGCCCGAGGAACCGCAGTTCCGGCGTCTGCACCCGGCGCAGCGTCAGTTCCTGCTCGTCGGTGAGGGTGAACTCGGCCCCCTCGAAGTCGACCGCGTCCCCGAACCGCCCGTCGTCCAGCCGGATCCCGCCCTCGCACTCGAACTGCTGGACGCGCGTGCCCCGCGCGGGCGTCATGCCGCTGCGGGCCTGCGATCCCACCCCGGCCGGGGTCAGGTACAGCGAGCGCTCCACGGTCAGCTGCGGCGCGTTCAGCGCGAGCCGGGCGCGCGGGTTGACCAGCCGGGCGCCGCGCAGGCTCAGCGAGACGCCGATGGTCGCGCCGCGCAGGCTCAGCTCGCCGTACGACTCGAGCATCTCCGCCTGGAGGTCCTGGCCGACGCTCATGCCGTCCCCGGCGATGGAGCGGCCGCTGCGGTCGCGGTGCACGACCGCCTGGTTGAGCAGCAGGTCCGTGCCGATCCGGGCGTCGGTGAGCCGTATGCCGCCGAGGAAGCGGCAGCGCGGCAGGTGCAGATCGCCCTCGGTGTGCAGCCGGGCGGCCTCCAGCCGGGGTATGGAGCAGTCCACCAGCCGCATCGTCGTGAACCGGGCCTCCGGCAGCAGCACGTCCCGCTCGAAGCGGCAGCCGCGCATCTCCACGTACGGCACGACGGTGCCCCCGGCGAGGTCCAGCGGGCCGCTGATCCGCACCCCGACCAGCTTCAGCGACGAGACGCGGCCGGCCAGCGCGGGCGGGCCGTCCAGCAGCAGCCAGCACACCACGCGGGCCCGCACCGTCCGCTCGGGGCCCCAGGGGTGCCCTCCGTGCGGATCGTCGACCAGCGCGTCGCCGGAGCTCAGGTCGTACACGCTGCCGTTGCGGAAGGCCTGCCACATGCCCGCCTCCGCGGCGGTCAGGTCCTCCGGCGGCTCGCCGTCGCGCGGTCCCGCCCCCTCGGCCACGGAACTCCCCTCCTCCTCATTACTCACCGGTTCATCGCGTCGTACAGCCGTTCATGCCCGGTACGGTGACGTGCTGAACACGGAAAGTGAAGAAGATGTTGAAAACGAGTGCGGACCGTCACGAGAAGGGTGACGTATCAGCCACTGGAACAGGCGGACGTGCTCCGGGACGGGTCTGAGAGAATTGGGTACGTGATCTCGCGAATCGACCTGCGCGGCGACGTCCTCCCCGAGGGCCCCGCCCTGCGTGACCTGCTGCCCCGTGCCGACTTCGACGTCGCGGCCGCCCTGGAGAAGGTGCGGCCCATCTGCGAGGACGTGCATCATCGCGGCGACGCGGCGCTGATCGACTTCGCCGAGCGCTTCGACGGCGTGAAGCTCGACCAGGTCAGGGTGCCCGCCGCCGCGCTGGAGCGCGCGCTGGAGGAGCTCGACCCGGCCGTGCGCGCCGCCCTGGAGGAGTCGATCCGCCGGGCCCGCCTCGTCCACCGCGCGCAGCGCCGCACCACCCACACCACCCAGGTCGTGCCGGGAGGCACCGTCACCGAGAAGTGGGTGCCGGTCGACCGCGTCGGGCTGTACGCGCCGGGCGGCCGGGCCGTCTACCCGTCCTCCGTGATCATGAACGTGGTCCCCGCCCAGGAGGCCGGCGTCCCGTCCGTCGCCCTCGCCTCCCCGGCCCAGGCCGACTTCGGCGGGCTGCCGCACCCGACCATCCTCGCCGCGTGCGCGCTGCTCGGCGTCGACGAGGTGTACGCGGCCGGCGGCGCCACCGCCGTCGCGATGTTCGCGTACGGCACCGAGTCCTGCCCGCCGGCGAACATGGTGACCGGCCCCGGCAACATCTGGGTCGCCGCCGCCAAGCGCTACTTCACCGGGAAGATCGGCATCGACGCCGAGGCCGGGCCGACCGAGATCGCGATCCTCGCGGACTCCACGGCCGACCCGGTGCACGTCGCCGCCGACCTGATCAGCCAGGCCGAGCACGACCCGCTGGCGGCCGCCGTCCTCGTCACCGACTCCACGGACCTCGCGGACGCGGTCGAGAAGGAGCTGAAGCCGCAGGTCGAGGCCAGCAAGCACGTCGACGAGCGGATCGCGCCGGCCCTGGCCGGCCGTCAGTCCGCGATCGTGCTGGTCGACGGCGTCGAGGAGGGCCTGCGGGTCGTCGACGCCTACGGCGCCGAGCACCTGGAGATCCAGACCGCCGACGCCGCCGCGGTCGCCGAGCGGGTGCGCAACGCGGGCGCGGTCTTCGTCGGCCCCTGGTCCCCGGTCTCCCTCGGCGACTACGCGGCCGGCTCCAACCACGTGCTGCCCACCGGCGGCTGCGCCTGCCACTCCTCGGGCCTGTCCGTGCAGTCCTTCCTGCGCGGCATCCACATCGTCGACTACACGGAGGACGCGCTGGCCGAGGTCGCGCACACCGTGGTGACGCTGGCGGAGGCGGAGGACCTGCCCGCGCACGGCGCGGCGATCAAGGCCAGGTTCGGCTGGAAGGTGCCCGAGAACAAGTGAGCGACGTGAGCATCGACGACCTCCCCGTGCGGGACGAGCTGCGCGGCAAGTCCCCCTACGGCGCGCCCCAGCTGGACGTCCCCGTACGGCTGAACACCAACGAGAACCCCTACCCGCTGCCCGAGCCGCTGGTCGAGCGGATCGCCGAGCGGGTCCGCGAGGCCGCCCGGAACCTCAACCGCTACCCCGACCGGGACGCGGTCGAGCTGCGCACCAGGCTGGCCGAATACCTGACGAAGACCACCGGCCACCCGGTCGCCCTGGAGAACGTCTGGGCGGCCAACGGCTCCAACGAGGTCATCCAGCAGCTGCTGCAGACCTTCGGCGGGCCCGGCCGCACCGCGCTCGGCTTCGAGCCGTCGTACTCGATGCACGGCCTGATCGCGCGCGGCACCGGCACCGGCTGGATCTCCGGCCCGCGCAACGAGGACTTCTCCCTCGACCTGCCCGCCGCCGAGAAGGCGATCGCGGAGCACCGGCCCGACGTCGTCTTCGTCACCACCCCCAACAACCCCACCGGCAACGCGGTCCCCGCCGACACGGTGCGCGCCCTGTACGACGCCGCGCAGGCAGCCAGGCCGTCGATCGTGGTCGTCGACGAGGCGTACGTGGAGTTCAGCCACGGCGACTCGCTGCTGCCGCTGCTCGACGGACGCCCCCACCTGGTGATCTCCCGCACCATGTCCAAGGCGTTCGGCGCCGCCGGACTGCGCCTCGGCTACCTGGCCGCGCACCCCGCCGTCGTCGACGCCGTCCAGCTGGTGCGGCTGCCGTACCACCTGTCGGCGGTCACCCAGGCGACCGCGCTGGCCGCCCTCGAGCACACCGACACCCTGCTCGGCTACGTCGAGCAGCTGAAGGCGGAGCGGGACCGGCTGGTCGCCGAACTGCGCTCCCTGGACTACGAGGTGACCGACTCCGACGCCAACTTCGTCCAGTTCGGCCGCTTCCAGGACTCCCACGCCGTATGGCGGCAGATCCTCGACCGGGGCGTCCTGGTCCGGGACAACGGCGTACCGGGATGGCTGCGGGTCACCGCGGGCACCCCGGCCGAGAACGACGCGTTCCTCGACGCGGTACGTGAGATCAAGAAGGAGCACAGCGCATGACCCGCGTAGGACGCGTGGAACGCACCACCAAGGAAACCTCCGTGCTCGTCGAGATCGACCTCGACGGCACCGGGAAGACCGAGATCTCCACCGGGGTCGGCTTCTACGACCACATGCTCGACCAGCTCGGCCGGCACGGTCTGTTCGACCTCACGGTGAAGACCGAGGGCGACCTGCACATCGACTCCCACCACACCATCGAGGACACCGCCCTCGCGCTCGGCGCCGCCTTCAAGCAGGCGCTCGGCGACAAGGTGGGCATCTACCGCTTCGGCAACTGCACGGTCCCGCTGGACGAGTCCCTCGCCCAGGTCACCGTCGACCTCTCCGGCCGCCCCTACCTGGTGCACACCGAGCCCGAGAACATGGCGCCGATGATCGGCTCCTACGACGTGACGATGACCCGGCACATCCTGGAGTCCTTCGTCGCCCAGGCGCAGATCGCCCTCCACGTCCACGTGCCCTACGGGCGCAACGCCCACCACATCGTGGAGTGCCAGTTCAAGGCCCTCGCCCGGGCCCTGCGCTACGCCTCCGAGCGCGACCCGCGCGCGGCCGGCATCCTGCCCTCCACGAAGGGCGCGCTGTGAACGGACTGTCCACCGTCCTGATCGTCGTCGGCCTGTTCTTCGTCGGAGGGATCATCTCCTTCGTCAAGCAGAAGATGCCCACGAGCCTGATCACGCTGATGTCCGTCGGCGCCGCGCTGTGCATCGTCACGGGCCTGCTGCAGATGGAGGTGTGAGACCTTGAGCACCACCAGGAAGGTCGTGGTCTTCGACTACGGCTTCGGCAACGTCCGCTCCGCCGAGCGCGCCCTCGCGCGCGCCGGGGCCGACGTGGAGATCACCCGCGACTTCGACAAGGCGATGAACGCCGACGGGCTGCTGGTGCCCGGCGTCGGCGCCTTCGCCGCCTGCATGAAGGGCCTCAAGGAGGCCCGCGGCGACTGGATCGTCGACCGCCGCCTGGCCGGCGGCCGCCCCGTCATGGGCATCTGCGTCGGCATGCAGATCCTCTTCGCCCGCGGCATCGAGCACGGCGTCGAGGCGGAGGGCCTCGACGAGTGGCCCGGCTCCGTCGAGCCGCTCCAGGCCGACGTCGTCCCCCACATGGGCTGGAACACCGTGGACGCCCCCGAGGGCTCCCGGCTGTTCTCCGGCCTGGACGACGACGCCCGCTTCTACTTCGTGCACTCCTACGCCGTCCACGACTGGTCGTTCGAGGTCACCAACGCGGCGATGGAGCCCCCGCTGGTCACCTGGACCACCCACGGCAAGCCCTTCGTGGCCGCCGTGGAGAACGGCTCCCTGTGGGCCACCCAGTTCCACCCCGAGAAGTCCGGCGACGCCGGCGCCCAGCTCCTCACCAACTGGATCGGAACCCTGTAGAGACATGGCCACCCTCGAACTCCTCCCCGCCGTCGACGTCCGCGACGGCCAGGCCGTCCGCCTCGTGCACGGCGAGTCCGGCACCGAGACCTCCTACGGCTCGCCGCTGGAGGCCGCGCTCGCCTGGCAGCGCTCCGGCGCCGAGTGGCTGCACCTGGTCGACCTGGACGCCGCGTTCGGCACCGGCGACAACCGCGAACTGATCGCGGAGGTCACCAGGGCGATGGACATCAAGGTGGAGCTGTCCGGCGGCATCCGCGACGACGACACCCTCGCCGCCGCCCTCGCCACCGGCTGCACCCGCGTCAACCTCGGCACGGCCGCCCTGGAGACCCCCGAGTGGGTCGCCAAGGTCATCGCCGAGCACGGCGACAAGATCGCCGTCGGCCTCGACGTACGCGGCACCACCCTGCGCGGCCGCGGCTGGACCCGCGACGGCGGCGACCTCTACGAGACGCTGGAGCGTCTCAACGAGGAGGGCTGCGCCCGGTACGTCGTCACCGACATCGCCAAGGACGGCACCCTCCAGGGCCCCAACCTGGAGCTGCTGAAGAACGTCTGCGCCGCCACCGACCGCCCGGTCGTCGCCTCCGGCGGAGTGTCCTCGCTGGACGACCTGCGGGCGATCGCCGAGCTGGTGCCGCTCGGCGTCGAGGGCTCCATCGTCGGCAAGGCCCTGTACGCCAAGGCGTTCACCCTGGAAGAGGCCCTGGAGGCTGTGTCCCGATGACGTCGGAAGCCGTGCGGCGCGTGCAGAGCGGGAACCCCTGGGAGGAGACCCTCGGCTCGGCGCGCGCCGTCGCGGCCGGCGACCTCGTCCTGGTCGCGGGCACCACCGCGTTCCGGGGCGACGTGCTGTACGGGGAGGGCGACCCCTACGAACAGGCCAAGGTGGCCTTCACCGTCGCGCTGGAGACGATCGCGGAGTTCGGGCTCGACGCCGGGTCCGTGATCCGCACCCGTATCCATCTCGCCCACGCGCGGGACGTGGACGAGGCCTGCCGCGCGCACAAGGAGCTGTTCGACGCGGTCCGACCGGTCACCACGCTGCTGGTGGTCGAGGGCTTCGTCGACTCGCGCGTACTGGTCTCAGTGGAACTCGAAGCATTCAGAGGAGCCGTGGATTCATGACCCTGGCGGTCCGAGTCATCCCCTGCCTGGACGTGGACGGCGGCCGGGTCGTCAAGGGCGTCAACTTCCAGAACCTGCGCGACGCGGGCGACCCCGTCGAGATGGCGAAGGTGTACGACGCCGAGGGCGCCGACGAGCTGACGTTCCTGGACATCACCGCGTCCTCCGGCAACCGCGAGACCACCTACGACGTGGTCCGCCGCACCGCCGAGCAGGTGTTCATCCCGCTCACCGTGGGCGGCGGCGTGCGCACCGCCGACGACGTCGACAAGCTGCTGCGGGCCGGCGCCGACAAGGTGGGCGTGAACACGGCCGCCATCGCCCGGCCCGACCTCATCCGGGAGATCGCCGAGCGGTTCGGCCGCCAGGTGCTCGTCCTCTCCGTCGACGCCCGGCGCACCGAGGGCGGCACCTTCGAGGTCACCACGCACGGCGGCCGCCGCGGCACCGGCATCGACGCCGTCGAGTGGGCGCACCGCGCCGCCGAGCTGGGCGCCGGCGAGATCCTGCTGAACTCCATGGACGCCGACGGCACCAAGGACGGCTACGACCTGGAGATGATCGCCGCCGTGCGCAAGCACGTCACGGTCCCGGTGATCGCCTCCGGCGGCGCCGGCGAGCTCGCCGACTTCCCGCCCGCCGTCGCCGCCGGCGCGGACGCGGTCCTGGCCGCCTCGGTGTTCCACTTCGGCGACCTGCGCATCGGCGAGGTCAAGCAGACCCTCAGGGACGCCGGCCACCCGGTGCGGTGAGCCTCAGCCGAGCGGCTGCGTGAGCTGGATCAGATTGCCGACCGTGTCGTCCAGCAGCGCGGTCAGCACCGGGCCCTGCTGCTCCGGCTCCCGGACGAAGTGGACGCCCTCCCCGCGCAGCCGCTCGAACTCCGCGCGCAGGTCGTCGACCGAGAACACGATCGACGGCAGCCCCGCCTCGCGCACCGCGCGGCGGTAGGGCTCCGCGATCGGCCCGTCACCCGGCTCCAGCAGCAGCTCCAGATCCGGCTGGGCGCCCTCGCGCGCGCCCACCGTGACGAACGGCTTGCCGCCGCCCGGGTCCACATGGGTGCGGGTCTCGAAACCGAGCACCCCGGTGTAGAAGGCGTGCGCCTTGGCCACGTCCTCCACGTACACACTCGTCATGGCGACCTTGATCACGAGCCGTGCCTTTCCGGAGCCGAGCCGATCAGATGCCGAGCTGCTTGGTGGCGCGCAGCTGGGCGATCGCGTTCTCGTCGCCCTCCAGCTCCACCTTCGCGGCGTCCTGCCGGCCGTACGCGAACAGCACCAGCTCCGACGGCTCCCCGGTCACCGTCACCACCGGCGCCCCTCGGCGCGCCACCGCCGTCTGCCCGTCCGGACGGCGCAGCACCAGACCGGTCGGCACCCCGCGGCCCATCAGCCGCGCCGAGCGCTCCAGCCGCGACCACAGGGCGTCCTGGAACACCGGGTCCAGCTCGCGCGGCGTCCAGTCCGGCTGCGCCCGGCGGACGTCCTCGGCGTGGACGTAGAACTCGATCACGTTCGACATCTCGTCGACCTGCTTGAGCGAGAAGGGGGAGAACCGCGGCGGGCCGGTGCGGATCAGCCCGATCAGCTCGTCGTACGGCTTGGCCAGGAACTCCGCCGTCACCCGCTCCAGTCGCGACGCCAGCTGCTTCACCAGGATGCCGCCCGCCGCGTCCGGACGGCGCTCGCGCACCACCACGTGCGCGGCCAGGTCCCGGGTGGTCCAGCCCTCGCAGAGGGTGGGCGCCTCCGGTCCGGCGGTCTCCAGCAGGTCGGCCAGGAGGAGTCGTTCACGCTTGGCATGGGTCGACATGCCAGCCAGCCTACGGCGGGCCGTCACGTCCGGACAGTGGACGACCGCGCGGAGGGACCGGGGACGCGCGGCAGAATGGACCTATGACCAGCACCCCCCGGCCCAGCGGCCTCGACCCCGAGATCGCCGCGCGCCTCAAGCGCACCCCCGACGGCCTCCTCCCGGCGATCGCCCAGCAGTACGACACCGGAGAGGTGCTGATGCTGGGCTGGATGGACGACGAGGCGCTGCACCGCACCCTCACCACCGGCCGCTGCACCTACTGGTCGCGCAGCCGCCAGGAGTACTGGGTCAAGGGCGACACCTCGGGCCACTTCCAGTGGGTGAAGTCGGTCGCGCTGGACTGCGACGCCGACACCGTGCTGGTCAAGGTCGACCAGGTGGGCGCCGCCTGCCACACCGGCGACCGCACCTGCTTCGACGCCGACGTGCTGCTGAAGGACGCCGGCACCGGCGTGCCCGCCGACGGTCAGTAGGGTCTGCCGCCATGGACCTCGAGACGTTCCGCAAGCTCGCCACCGACCGCCGGGTCATCCCGGTCACCCGCAAGCTCCTCGCCGACGGCGACACCCCGGTCGCGCTCTACCGCAAGCTCGCCGCCGAGCGGCCCGGCACCTTCCTGCTGGAGTCGGCGGAGAACGGGCGCTCCTGGTCCCGCTACTCCTTCGTGGGCGTCCGGTCCGCCGCCACCCTCACCGAGCGCGACGGACAGGCCCACTGGGAGGGCACCCCGCCGGTCGGCGTGCCCGTCGACGGCGACCCGCTCGCCGCGCTGCGCGCCACCCTCCAGACCCTGCACACCCCGCGCGACCTCGCCGAGGACCTCGGCCTGCCGCCCTTCACCGGCGGCCTGGTCGGCTACCTCGGCTACGACATCGTGCGCCGCCTGGAGAAGATCGGCCCCGGCGAGCGGGACGACCTGAGGCTGCCCGAGCTGACCATGCTGCTCACCAGCGACCTCGCCGTCATGGACCACTGGGAGGGCTCCGTCTGGCTGATCGCCAACGCGATCAACCACAACGACCTGGAGACCGGCGTCGACGAGGCCTACGCGGACGCCGTGGCCCGCCTCGACGCCATGGAGGCCGACCTCGCCCGCCCGGTCGCCCAGCCCCCGGCCGCGCTGCCGCCGTCCGAACTGCCCGCGTACACCGCGCTGTGGGGCGGCCCCGACTTCCAGGAGGCCGTCGAGGACGTCAAGGAACGCATCCGCGCCGGCGAGGCCTTCCAGGTCGTCCCCTCCCAGCGGTTCGAGACGCCCTGCACGGCGAGCGCCCTGGACGTCTACCGGGTGCTGCGCGCCACCAACCCGTCGCCGTACATGTACCTGTTCCGGTTCGACGGCTTCGACGTGGCCGGGTCGTCCCCCGAGGCGCTGGTGAAGGTCGAGGACGGGCAGGCCATGGTCCACCCCATCGCCGGCACCCGGCACCGCGGCGCCACCCCGCAGGAGGACCAGGCGCTCGCCGACGAACTGCTCGCCGACCCCAAGGAGCGCGCCGAGCACCTGATGCTCGTCGACCTCGGCCGCAACGACCTCGGACGGGTCTGCGAACCCGGCTCCGTCGAGGTCGTCGACTTCATGTCGATCGAGCGCTACTCGCACGTCATGCACATCGTCTCGACCGTCACCGGACGGGTCGCCACCGACCGCACCGCCTTCGACGTGCTCACCGCGTGCTTCCCGGCCGGCACCCTCTCCGGCGCGCCCAAGCCCCGCGCGATGCAGATCATCGACGAGCTGGAGCCGTCCCGGCGCGGCCTGTACGGCGGCTGCGTCGGCTACCTCGACTTCGCCGGGGACTCCGACACGGCCATCGCCATCCGCACCGCCCTGCTGCGCGACGGCACCGCGTACGTGCAGGCCGGGGCGGGCGTCGTGGCCGACTCCGACCCGGTCGCCGAGGACACCGAGTGCCGCAACAAGGCGGCCGCCGTGCTGCGCGCCGTCCACACCGCGAACCGCCTGGGTGACGGCTGACACAGCCCCCCGGATGCCGCGCGGGCCGGGTGCGGGGCCATAGTGGAGTGCGTGACTGCCGTACCCAGCCCCCGTCCCGAGCCCGCCGGCCCCTCCCGGACCGGCCGTACGAGCCTCGCCGCCGCCCTGCTGAGCGGCGCCCTCGGCGCGGCCGTGACCCTGCTCGCCACCCGGCAGGAGTGGTCGGAGGGCACAGCGACGGTGGCCGGCGGCGCGTTCCCGCTGACCGCCCAGGGCAGTGACGTCACCGGCGTACCGGCCGCCCTGGCCGTCGTCGGACTCGCCGCCCTGGTCGCCGTCTTCGCCGTGCGCCGCGCCGGACGGCTCGCCGTCTCCGCCGTGCTCGCCCTCTCCGGGGCCGGCACGGTCGCCGCCGCGCTGCTCGGCGCGTCCGACTCCACCGCCCTCGACGAGAAGGCCGCGCAGGCCTCGGGCGACGCCTCCGCGACCGTCGGCGCCCTCTCCCACACCGCCTGGCCGTACGTCGCCGCCGTCGGCGGACTGCTGCTGCTCGTCGCCGGACTGCTCGCGCTGCGCTACGGACGCCTGTGGCCCGCCATGTCCGGCCGCTACGAGCGGGGCGGCGCTCCCCGCCCGCGCCGGGCGGCCGCCCCCGCCGACCCGGACCGCCCCGAGGAACTGTGGAAGGCACTCGACCGGGGCGAGGACCCCACCGGCGCCTGAGCCGCGCAACCCGCCCACGGCCGACCCCGGCGCACGGCGCCCCGGCGTGTGCGGGACAATGGGGACGAGCGTCCCGCTCACCCACGCACACGGCAACGAGGAGCAAGCAATGGCGGGCAGCAGCCACGGTCACACCCCGGCCGCCTGGACCGGTGTCATCATCGCCTTCATCGGTTTCTGCGCCGCGGGCGCGTTCATGGTGATGGCCCAGCCCGTGGGCTTCTGGGCCGGCATGGGCGTCGTCGTCCTCGGCGGCGTGGTCGGCGCCGTCATGCGCTCGATGGGCCTGGGCCAGCCGAAGAGCGACCACCCGGTGCACGCGACCACCGGCGACCGCGAGCCGGCCCGCGCCCAGGGCTGAGCCCCGCGGACCACTCCGTACGGGGGCGGCGGCCGGCCGTGAGCCGGAGCCGCCCCCGCGGTGCGTCCGGGGGACAATGCCTCCCGTGAACGCCCCGAGCCCCCACGCGGTCCCCGGCCGGGCGGCCCGGCTGGCCGTCCCCGCCGGCCTGCTCGCCGCCGTGACCGCGGCCTTCGCCTACGTCGCCGTCGTCGACCCCAACGAGCCCGGGCACTACCCGGTCTGTCCGCTGCTCGGCCTCACCGGCCTGTACTGCCCCGGCTGCGGCGGACTGCGCAGCGCCCACGCCGTCGCCCACGGCGACCTCGCCGCCGCCCTCCAGGCCAACGCCCCCGCCGTCCTCGGCTACGCCGCCTTCGCCGTGCTGTGGACCGTCTGGGTGATCCGCGCGGCGCGCGGCCGGCCGGTGCGCCTCGACCCGCCGCCCGCGGTGCTGTGGACGGCCGGCGGCCTGCTGCTGGCCTTCACGGTGCTGCGGAACACGCCGTTCGGCGGCTGGCTGCACCCGTGAACGAGTGGTGATCGTCCAGGTGCTGGACGTCGCCACAGGCGGATGCGGGGCATTCGCCCTGCTCCGGATACCATCGCAGGGACCAGCCAAGCCCGACCGTCAGGAAGGGGGCCGCTCGCGTGAGTGTGCTCGACGAGATCATCGACGGAGTCCGTGCCGACCTCGCGGAGCGGCAGGCGCGCGTCAGCCTCGACGAGCTCAAGGAGCGCGCGGCCAAGGCCCCCGCCGCCAAGGACGGCGTGGCCGCCCTGCGCGGCGACGGCGTCAAGGTGATCTGCGAGGTGAAGCGCTCCAGCCCGTCCAAGGGCGCGCTCGCCGCGATCGCCGACCCGGCCGCCCTCGCCGCCGACTACGAGGCGGGCGGCGCCGCCGTCATCTCCGTCCTCACCGAACAGCGCCGCTTCGGCGGTTCGCTGGCCGACCTCGAGGCCGTCCGCGCCAAGGTCGACATCCCGGTGCTGCGCAAGGACTTCATCGTCACCTCGTACCAGCTCTGGGAGGCCCGCGCGTACGGCGCCGACCTGGCGCTGCTGATCGTGGCCGCCCTGGAGCAGTCCGCCCTGGAGTCGCTCATCGAGCGCGCCGAGTCGATCGGCCTCACCCCGCTGGTCGAGGTGCACGACGAGGACGAGGTGGAGCGGGCGGTCGACGCGGGCGCCAAGGTCATCGGCGTCAACGCGCGCAACCTGAAGACCCTCGAGGTCGACCGCGGCACCTTCGAGCGGGTCGCCCCCGAGATCCCGGCGCACCTCGTGCGGGTCGCCGAGTCCGGCGTGCGCGGTCCGCACGACCTGATCGCCTACGCCAACGCCGGGGCGGACGCCGTCCTGGTCGGCGAGTCCCTGGTGACCGGCAAGGACCCGAAGACGGCGGTCGCCGACCTGGTCGCCGCGGGCGAGCACCCGGCCCTCCGGCACGGCCGCTGAGACCTCGCTAGGCTGACCCCCGATGACGCTCTCCCGACTCGCACGAGGCTGCCGGCCCCGCGGCTGCCGCGCCCCGGCCCGCCGGGTCCACGGCCGCAGGGTCCGCTACGTCATCGGCGACGAACCGGGCCAGGTGAACGGCAGGCGATGGCAGCGCCCCTCCAGGGGCGCGGGGAACTGCGCGACCAGCCACGACGGACCCGCAGCGGCCTGACAACCCCCCCGCCCCGACAAGGGGCGCGGGGAACTGCGCGACGAGCCACGACGGCCCGCGGCCGACGAACCACCCCGCCCCCACGGCGCTCAGTGTCGTCCACACACACTCACCGTGAGGTACACCCATGCCCAGCACCTTCTTCATCCCCGACCCGGAGGGTCAAACCCCCTCCGCCGAGGGCTACTTCGGCGCCTTCGGAGGCAAGTTCATCCCCGAGGCCCTCGTCGCCGCCGTGGACGAGGTCGCCGTCGAGTACGACAAGGCCAAGTCCGACCCCGAGTTCGCCCGCGAGCTCGACGACCTCCTGGCCCACTACACCGGCCGCCCCAGCGCCCTCACCGAGGTCCCCCGCTTCGCCGAGCACGCCGGCGGCGCCCGCGTCTTCCTCAAGCGCGAGGACCTCAACCACACCGGCTCGCACAAGATCAACAACGTGCTCGGCCAGGCCCTGCTCACCAAGCGCATGGGCAAGACCCGCGTCATCGCCGAGACCGGCGCGGGACAGCACGGCGTGGCCACCGCCACCGCCTGCGCCCTGTTCGGCCTCGAGTGCACGATCTACATGGGCGAGATCGACACGCAGCGCCAGGCCCTCAACGTGGCCCGCATGCGGATGCTCGGCGCCGAGGTCGTCGCCGTGAAGTCCGGCAGCCGCACCCTCAAGGACGCCATCAACGAGGCGTTCCGCGACTGGGTCGCCAACGTCGACCGCACCCACTACCTGTTCGGCACCGTCGCGGGCCCGCACCCCTTCCCCGCGATGGTCCGCGACTTCCACCGCGTCATCGGCGTGGAGGCCCGCCGCCAGCTGCTGGAGCAGGCCGGCCAGCTGCCCGACGCCGCGATCGCCTGCGTCGGCGGCGGCTCCAACGCCATCGGCCTGTTCCACGCCTTCATCCCCGACGCAACCGTCCGCCTGATCGGCTGCGAGCCAGCCGGGCACGGCATCGGGACCGGCGAGCACGCCGCCACCCTCACCGCCGGCGAGCCCGGCATCCTGCACGGCTCCCGCTCCTACGTCCTCCAGGACGACGAGGGCCAGATCACCGAGCCGTACTCGATCTCCGCGGGCCTCGACTACCCGGGCATCGGCCCCGAGCACGCCTTCCTCAAGGACAGCGGCCGCGGCGAGTACCGCGCCGTCACCGACGACGCCGCCATGCAGGCCCTGCGCCTGCTGTCGCGCACCGAGGGCATCATCCCGGCCATCGAGTCCGCGCACGCCCTGGCCGGCGCCCTCGAGGTCGGCCAGGAGCTGGGCAAGGACGGGCTGATCGTCGTCAACCTGTCCGGGCGCGGCGACAAGGACATGGACACCGCGGCCCGCTACTTCGGGCTGTACGACACGGACGCCGAGGTCGAGGACAACGCCTCCGGCACCGCCGAGATCGAGGGGGACGCCAAGTGAGCGGGAACGTGCGACTGCTGAGCGACACCCTCGCCGCGGCGAAGGAAGAGGGCCGGTCCGCCCTGATCGCCTACCTCCCGGCCGGGTTCCCGACCGTGGACGGCGGCATCGAGGCGGTCAAGGCGGCGATCGAGGGCGGCGCCGACGTCGTCGAGGTCGGGCTGCCGCACAGCGACCCCGTCCTGGACGGCCCGGTCATCCAGACCGCCGACGACATCGCCCTGCGCGGCGGGGTGCGCATCGCCGACGTGATGCGCACGGTGCGCGAGGCCCACGCGGCCACGGGCGCGCCGATCCTCGTCATGACGTACTGGAACCCGATCGACCGCTACGGCGTGGAGCGGTTCACCGCCGAGCTGGCGGAGGCCGGGGGCGCCGGGTGCATCCTGCCCGACCTGCCGGTCCAGGAGTCCGCGCTGTGGCGCGAGCACGCCGAGAAGCACGGGCTGGCCACGGTCTTCGTGGTCGCGCCCAGCAGCAAGGACGAGCGGCTCGCCGAGATCACCGCGGCCGGCAGCGGCTTCGTCTACGCCGCCTCCCTCATGGGCGTCACCGGCACCCGTGAGTCGGTCAGCTCCCAGGCCGAGGACCTGGTGCGGCGCACCCGCGCCACCACCGACATCCCCGTCTGCGTCGGACTCGGCGTCTCCAACCCGGCGCAGGCCGCGGAGGTCGCCCGGTTCGCCGACGGGGTGATCGTCGGCTCGGCCTTCGTGAAGCGGATGCTGGACGCGTCCGACGACGCCGCGGGCGTCGAGGCCGTCCGCGCTCTCGCCGGTGAGCTGGCCAAGGGCGTGCGCGGACAGGTGTGACCGCACCGGCCGGCCGTCCGCGGCGGGCCGCCGGGGTCCCTCGTACGGGTGGTCCTGGGACCGGGGAGGCGCTGGGCGCCTCCCCGGTTCGTTCTGCGGGGTGTGAGCGACAAGAACCGTGAGGGAAAGCGCACCGCCCGGGAGCGGATGGCGGCAGAGCGCGAGAAGCAGAAGACGGCGGAGAAGCGGCGCCGCACCCTGATCGTGGGCGCGAGCGTGGTCTGCGTCCTGGGACTCGCGGCGGTGATCGGCGTCGTCGCGGCCAACTCCGGCGGGGACGACGAGAGCAAGGCGTCCGGCCCGGTGGTGGCGCCCTCGGGGGCCCAGGGCAAGGACGGCCTGGCCATCCCGGTCGGCAAGGAGGACGCCAAGGCCACCCTCACGGTCTGGGAGGACTTCCGCTGCCCCGCCTGCAAGTCCTTCGAGCAGAACTACCGCTCGACGCTGAACGAGCTGACCGAGGCCGGCAAGCTCAAGGTCGAGTACCACCTGGTCACGCTGATCGACGGCGGCCTCGGCGGCAGCGGCTCGCTGAACGCGGCCAACGCCGCCGCGTGCGCCCAGGACGCGGGGAAGTTCACCGCGTACCACGACGTGCTGTTCGAGAACCAGCCGATGGAGAGCGACGACGCCTTCTCCAGCGACGACAAGCTGTTCGACCTGGCGAGCAAGGTCGACGGGCTCGACACCCCGGAGTTCCGCACCTGCGTCGAGGACGGCACGCACGACAGCTGGGTGGTCAAGTCCAACGAGGCCTTCCAGAAGGGCGGCTTCAGCGGCACCCCGACGGTGCTGTTCGAGGGGCAGAACATCTACCAGGACCGCTCCATGACCCCCGAGAAGCTGAAGCAGATGGTCGAGGAGGCCGACAAGTCCTGAGGGGCCTGTCCCCGAGGGGCCTGTTATGGAGCCGTAGCCGGGCTGCCTGCCGTACGGGCGGTCCGGCACGGTAGCGTCGGTCCTGCCATGGAACTTGCCTACATTCCCAGCCCGTCGAGCGGGGTGCTGTACCTCGGCCCCGTTCCGCTGCGCGGCTACGCGTTCTGCATCATCATCGGCGTCTTCGTTGCCGTCTGGCTCGGCAACAAGCGCTGGATCGCCCGGGGCGGGCGGGCCGGCACGGTGGCGGACATCGCTGTCTGGGCCGTGCCGTTCGGCCTGGTCGGCGGCCGGCTCTACCACGTGATCACGGACTACCAGCTGTACTTCAGCGAAGGCCGTGACTGGGTGGACGCCTTCAAGATCTGGGAGGGCGGCCTCGGCATCTGGGGCGCGATCGCCCTGGGCGCGCTCGGCGCGTGGATCGGCTGCCGCCGCCGCGGCATCCCGCTGCCCGCGTACGCCGACGCCATCGCCCCCGGCATCGCGATCGCCCAGGCCATCGGCCGCTGGGGCAACTGGTTCAACCAGGAGCTGTACGGGCGGGCGACCGACCTGCCGTGGGCCGTGGAGATCACCTCCTCCGCCGACGGCCGGATGCCGGGCACCTACCACCCGACCTTCCTCTACGAGTCGCTGTGGTGCGTCGGCGTGGCGCTGCTGGTCATCTGGGCCGACCGCCGCTTCACGCTCGGACACGGCCGCGCCTTCGCGCTGTACGTCGCCGGGTACTGCGCGGGCCGCTTCTGGATCGAGTACATGCGGGTCGACGAGGCCCACCACATCCTCGGCCTGCGGCTGAACAACTGGACGGCCCTGCTGGTCTTCCTGCTGGCGGTGCTCTACATCGTGCTGTCCGCCCGCAAGCGTCCGGGCCGGGAGGCCGTGGTCGAGCCGGGCGCCGGCGACGGCGAGGGCCCCGCGGCCGACACGAAGAAGGCCGGCGGCGACGCGACCGGGAAGGACGCCTCCGCCGAGGACGCCCCCGCCGAGGACGCGACGACGGACGACGCCACGGACACCGACGACGCCGGGAAGCCCGGGAAGCTCGACAAGCCCGGGAAGCCGGACGAGCCCGAGGCGTCCGGCGAGCCGGAGGACGCCGAGGAGCCGGAGGGGTCCAAGGACGGGGCCGGGTCGGCCAGGAAGGGCTGACCGCCCGACGTACGCACGCCGAGGGCGCCCGGGGACACCCCGGGCGCCCTCGCCGCGTCCGGCCTGCTCACCGCTTGTGCGCCAGCGCCAGCGTCCGGTGCGCCGCCGTCACCACCGCCGCGTCCACGAACGTGCCGTCCGGCAGCGCCTGCGCGCCCTGCGTGGCGGCCGCCGCCTTGAGGACCGTCTCCGCCTGCTCGATCTCCCGTTCCGTGGGCAGATAGGCCCGCTCGATGACCGGGAGCTGGCGCGGATGGATCGCCGCCCTGCCCAGGAAGCCCAGGGCGCGCCCGCGCACGCAGGACGCCTCCAGGCCCTCCAGGTCGCGGATGTCCGGGTGCACCGACTGGGCGGGCGGGGCCAGCCCCGCCGCGCGCGCCGCGACCACCACCCGGGCCCGGCACCAGTCGAGCCCGGCGTCCTCGCGCACCCCCAGGTCCGCCCGCAGGTCCGCCTCGCCGAGCGTGATCCCGCGCAGCGCCGGGTGCGCGGTGGCCACGGCGTGGGCGTGCTCGACGCCCAGCGCGTTCTCCAGCAGCGCGTACAGGGGCGGGGAGCCGCCGCGCGCGGAGACGGCCCGGCGGGCGACCCGCACCACGTCGGACGGGGAGGACACCTTCGGCAGCCGCAGCCCGGACAGGCCCGGCGCCGGGGCCAGCGCCGCCACGTCGGCCGGCCCCCAGGGCCCGGCGAAGGCGTTGACGCGGACGTGCACCGGCACCGGCTGCGGGTCGCGCAGCAGCTCGGCGGTGGCCGCGCGGGCGTAGGCCTTGCGGTCCGGGGCGACCGCGTCCTCCAGGTCGACCACCACCACGTCCGCCCCCGCCGTGAGCGCCTTCGCGACCACGTCGGGGCGGTCGCCGGGGGCGTACAGCCAGGTCAGCGGGACACTGCTCATACCGCGCCCTCCGCCCGCAGCTCCGCCAGGTCGGCCGGGGTGAGGCCCAGCTCGGTCAGCACCTCCTCGGTGTCCGCGCCGTGCGGGCGGCCCGCCCAGCGGATCGCCCCCGGGGTGGCGGACAGCCGGAACAGCACGTTCTGCATGCGCAGCGGTCCCAGCTCCGGGTCGTCGACCGTGGTGACGGTGGAGAGGGCCTGGTACTGCGGGTCCGCCATGACGTCCCGGACGTCCTGCACGGGGGCGACGGCCGCCTCCGCCTTCTCGAACGCGGCCAGCACGTCGGCGCGGCTGTGGCGGGCGATCCAGCCGCCGACCGCCTCGTCCAGCACGTCCGCGTGCCGGGCCCGGCCCTCGCCGGTGGCGAACCAGGGCGCCTCGATCAGGTCGGGGCGGCCCACGAGGACCATCACCCGCTCGGCGATCGACTGGGCCGAGGTGGAGACGGCGACCCAGGTGCCGTCGGCGGTGCGGTAGGTGCCGCGCGGGGCGTTGTTCTGCGACCGGTTGCCGGTGCGCGGCTGGACGTACCCGAGCTGGTCGTACCAGGTGGGGTGGGGGCCTAGAGCGGCGAGGATCGGCTCGATCAGCGCGGTGTCGACGACCTGGCCCCGGCCCGTGCGGTCGCGGGCCGCGAGCGCCGTCATGATCGCGTACGCGGTGGTGAGGCCGGCGACGGAGTCGGCCAGGCCGAACGGCGGCAGGGTCGGCGCCCCGTCCGGCTCGCCGGTGAGCGCGGCGAAGCCGCTCATCGCCTCGGCGAGGGTGCCGAAGCCCGGCCGGTGCGCGTACGGGCCGAACTGGCCGAAGCCGGTGACCCGCGCCAGCACCAGCCGGGGGTTGGCCGCGGACAGCTCGGGCCAGCCCAGGTCCCACTTCTCCAGGGTGCCGGGCCGGAAGTTCTCCACGACGACGTCGGCGGTGCGCACCAGGCGCAGCAGCGTGTCCCGGCCGCCCGGGGCGGACAGGTCGAGGGTGATGGCCCGCTTGTTGCGGCCGAGCACCTTCCACCACAGGCCGACGCCGTCCTTGGACGGCCCGTGGCCGCGCGAGGGGTCGGGCTTCCTCGGGTGCTCGACCTTGACGACGTCGGCGCCGAAGTCGCCGAGCAGGGTGGCCGCGAGGGGGCCGGCGAAGAGGGTGGCGAGGTCCAGGACGCGCAGGCCGGCCAGCGGCGGAGCGGCGTGCGGTGCGGCGAGGTCCGGTTCGGGGGGAGTCATGGGCGGGACGCCTCCAGATGGGTGAGACGGGCCAGGGTGTCGAAGCCGGTGCCGTCGAAGTCGCCGACGGAGGTGGCCAGACGGTTCTTCAGCGGGCCCGTCCAGCGTTCGGGGAGCGCGCGGGGCGAGCCGGCGAGCAGCCCGGCGACGCCGCCGGCGGTGGCGCCCACCGAGTCGGTGTCCCAGCCGCCGGACACCGCGCGGCAGATCGAGGCGGTGAAGTCCCCGTCGGCATGGGTGAGGGCGGCGGCCAGCAGGGCGGTGTTGGGGACGGCGTGCACCCAGTGGTGGGTGGCGCCGTGCCGTTCGTGCAGCAGGTCGACGACGGTGTCGAAGTCCCGGTGCTCGCGGGCCAGCCCCACGGCGTCACGCACGGCCCGGGCGAGCCGGGCGCGGGGCGGGACGACGGTGAGGCCGGTGCGCAGACAGGCGTGCACGTCCCGCTCGCCGCCCGCCGCGGCGGCGACGACGGCGGCCGTGAACATGGCCGCGTAGACCCCGTTGGCGGTGTGGGTGAGGGCGGCGTCCCGGTAGGCCTGTTCGGCCGCGGCGCCCGGGGCGCCCGGGTTGGTCCAGCCGTGCACGTCGGCGCGGATCAGGGCGCCGATCCACTCGCGGAACGGATTGCGGTGGCGGGCGGTCAGCGGCGGTTCGAGCCCGCAGAGCAGGTTGCGGTAGGCGACGCGCTCGGCGGTGAAGGTGCGGCCCGCGGGAAGCTCGTCGAGCCAGACGCGGGCCACGTCCGCGGTGGTGAAGCGGCGGCCGTGGCGGCGCAGCACCAGCAGGCCGAGCAGCGGGTAGTTGAGGTCGTCGTCCTCGGGCATGCCGTCGATGTTCTCGGCGAGGGAGGTGGGGGCGGAGCGCCGGTTCCAGGGGTGTTCGGCCAGCAGCTCGGCGGGGACGCCCCGGGCGGTGAACCAGCCGTTCAGCGGCCAGTTGCCGGCGGCGCGGGCCAGATCGCGGATGGCGGCGAGCGGGAGTTTCTCCACCGGCTTGCCCAGCAGGCAGCCGGCCGCGCGGCCGAGCCAGGCCGCCTCAAGGCGCGCCTCGAACACGGGCCCGTCCCAGGCGGCCGGGGCACCGGGGGAGAGGGGCCACTCGGGGCACAGCGCCTGGATCGCGCCGAGGTCGGAGGGCTCGTCGTCGGCGAGCGCGCCCGGCAGCTCGGCCAGCTCGTCCAGGAGGTCGCAGGCCAGCAGCCGGAGGTAGCGGGAGACCGGGCGGGGTGAGGCGCCTGCGGTGAGCGGGGCCGGAGGACCGCCCGCCGCGTGCCAGCGGGCGGCGACCGCCGACGCCTCCCGGCCGTCCAGCGCGGCCTGGCGCAGTTCGTGGCCCACGAGGTCCTCGGGCTGGACCCAGGTCAGTCGGAGCATCCGGCGCCTCCGAGCCGCGCGAACGCCCGCTCGTGGGCGCGGCGGCGCTCCACGTCCCGGGCGAAGACCTCGCGGGCCACCGCGGTGAGCGTGGCGGCCGGCTCCCACAGGTCGAGGCGGCTGGCCTCGGCGACGGTCTTGGCCCACTCCTCGGGCACCGGGGAGCCGAGCGCGCCGGTCACCGCACCGGCCATCGTGGCGATGGAGTCGCAGTCGCGGCCGTAGTTCACCGCGCCCAGCACCGCGTGCCGGAAGTCGCCGCGGGCGGCCACCACCATGCCCAGCGCGACCGGCAGCTCCTCGATCGCGTGCAGCCGGGAAGGGCGCCGGGCGCCCAGCGAGGGGGAGCGGTAGTCGGGGCCGACGGTGTCGTACGGGGCGACCGCCTCGCGCAGCGGGCGCAGCGCCGACTCGGCGTCGGTGTGGCGCGAGGCCTCCTCGCAGACCTTCTCGACCGCCTCCCGGGTGCCGTCCTTGGCCAGGGACAGGCACGCGGCGACGACGGAGTCCGGGGTCGCGTCCGGCGCGCAGGCCGCGGCCACGGCCGCCGCGAACACCCCGGCCGCCTCCCTGCCGTACGACGACTGGTGGGCGCCCGCCACGTCCAGGGCCTCGGCGTACGCGGCGGCCGGGTGGACGGCGTTGACCAGGCCGACGGGGGCCATGTACATCGCGGCGCCGCAGTTGACGATGTTGCCCACGCCCGCCTCGCGCGGGTCGACGTGACCGTAGTGCAGCCGGGCCACCAGCCACTTCTCGGCGAGGAAGATGCGGTGCAGCGGGATCGTCTCCGCCTCCAGCTCCGGGATCCAGCGCGGGTGCGTCATCAGGTCCGGGACGAGGTGGCCGGCGACCGCGTAGGCGTCGAGGTGGTCGCGGACCCGCGCGTACACCCGGACCAGCGCGTGGGTCATCAGGGTGTCGTCGGTGACGTGCCCGTCGCCCTTGTGGTACGGCGCGATAGGCCGGGCGGTGCGCCAGTCGTCGCCGTGCCACGGGCCGACGATCCCGCGGACGCGGCCGCCGTGGCGCTCGGTGATCTGCTCGGGTGAGTACCCCTCGACCGGGCCGCCGAGGGCGTCGCCGACGGCGGCCCCCACCAGCGCGCCGGTGATCCGCTCGTCCAGGGAGGGGGTGATTTCGGTGTCTTCGTGCGTCATGCCGGGATCATCCTCCGGGGGCGGTCGGTCGGGCGGCTTCCAGCAGTCCGGCGAGTTCCACCAGGTCGGTCCCGGTCAGCCGGGGGAGCACGCAGCCGGACAGGGTGCGGCAGCTCTCCCGCCAGGACGCGGGGATCGCGGCGCTCCCGCCCAGCGCGCCGGTGAGGGCGCCGGCCAGGGCCGGGGCGGAGTCCGCGACCCGGGAGAGACAGGCCGCCGCCGGGACCGCCTCCGCGATCCGGCCGCGGGCGGCGGTGGTGAGGGCGAGGGCGACGGGGACGGTCTCGGCGGCGGCGACGCCGTAGCTGTAGACGTGGTCGACGATCTGGTGCTCCAGCGGCGGCACCAGGGCGAAGGCGCTGTCCGCGTCCGCCGCGAGCGCCAGGGCGTGCCGGGCGTTGCGGCCGATCTCGGTGTCCTCGGGCAGCTCGGCGCAGGCGGCGGCCGCGCAGGCGTCCGGGTCGGCCCCGGCGAGGGCCAGGGACACGGCGGCGGCCATGGCCCGGGCGCCGTGCACGCCGTCGCCGTCCTGGGTGTAGCGGGCGTCGAACTCGGCGAGGTCGGCGGCGGCCCGGGGGTCGCCCGGGTGGGCCACGGCCAGCACGCAGGCCCGGACGCAGGCGGCGTCGTCGAAGTAGTGCGGGTTGTCGTGGCCGGAGGCGGGCGGGCGCAGGCCGGTGGCGAGGTTGCCGAGTCCGGCGCGCACGGAGATGCGGGCGCGCAGCGGCAGCACGGCGGACTCCGTCTCGGGGGCCCGCTCGGTGGCGGCGGCGACCTCGGCCGCGACCGCGTTCCAGGTGAGGTCGATGGCGGCGCGGGTGCGGCGCTCCCGGCTGAGGTCGCCGAGCACCATGTCGTCGCCCGCGCGCAGCACGGCCTCGGCGGCGAACGCGGCCCACTCGGCGTCGTCGGACGGGCCGAGGCGCAGCGGCTCGGGGGGCTGGTTCAGGGCGATGGGGACCGGGAGCGTGGTGGTGGCGTTCTGCTCGGCGAAGGTGTCCAGCTCGCGGGTGAGGCGGCGGGTCCACTCGGGCATGCGGGCGGCGCGGTGCCGGGCGGCGGGCCAGCCGGCGGCGTCCCCGGCGGCGAGCCCGAGGAGCAGGCCCTCGACGGCCGCCCGGGGCGGACGGGGTGCGGGGGCGGGCGCGTCGGCCGTGCGCGGAGCCGGGGCCAAGTCGTCCTGCCCGGGTGCGGGGGCGAGGGTGTCGTCGGTGACGGGGGCGGGGGTGGTGGAGGTCATGTGGGAGTCTCCGGGGTCAGCAGGTCCGCGATGTCGAGGACGTGGTGGCCGGCCATGGCGGGCAGACAGGTGCCGCGGGCCGGGGTGATGGCCGCGGCCCAGCGTTCGGGGACGGCGGCGACACCCTGGGTCGCTCCGGCCAGCGCACCGGCCACGGCCGCCGTGGTGTCGGCGTCGCGGCCCATGTTCACGGCGGTCAGCACCGCCTGTTCGAAGTCGCCGTCGGCCGTCGCGTAGGCGCCGAAGGCCAGGGCGACCGCCTCCGGGGCGAGGTCGGTCCAGGGGTAGCCGCCGATCACCACCGCGGCGCGGACCGCCCGCTCGCCGCGGTGGGCGGCGGTGACCGCGCGGCGCAGCGAGCGGGCGGTCCAGGAGTCCTCCGGCACCACCGCGAGCGCCGAGGCCACGACCGTGACCACCGGCGCCCCGGCCATGGCCGCCGCGACGCCCGCCGCGACCGCCCGGCCGCCGTAGATGCCCTCCCCGTCGTGGCTGACCGAGCCGTCGATCGCCGCGAGCCGGGCCGCCTCGTCGGGGCGCCCGGCCGCGTGCACGCCGTACGGCGCGGCCCGCATCGCCAGCCCGTCGCTCCAGGCGTGGCGGTGCTGGGCGGAGATGGGCGCGGCCAGGCCCCGGCGCAGGTTCTCCAGGGTGCCCCGCTCGCTGAAGCCGGCGCCGCGGAAGGGGCCCTCGGCGCGGTCCGCGATCCACTCGTGCCAGGCCGCCTCGACGTGCGCGGGGGTGAGCGCGGAGCCGTGGCGGGCGGCCAGCAGGCCCGAGAAGATCGCGTACTCGGTGTCGTCGGTGCCGGCCGGGGGGTCGCACACGTAGTCCGTGACGCGGCCCCACTTCGCGCGGATCTCGGAGGGCTTCATGTTCTCGGCGGGGGCGCCCAGCGCGTCGCCGACGGCCAGGCCGAGCAGCGCGCCGCGGGCCCGTGCGCGGAGCCCGGGCGCGTCCCCGGGCGCGGGCGCGGAGGGGATGCGGGCGGTCGATGCCATACGCGGCTCTCCTCTCAGGCGCGCCCCGTGGGGCGCCGGCCCTTTGCGGAACTGTCCCCGGTGCCGTGTCCGCCGCAGCCTCGTGCGCGGGAGCATCACCCGGACGAGATGCGCGGGGCGTCCGAGCGGACCGGGGCGGGGGACAAAAGCGCTGGTTAGCGCAGCCTTTCCTTGCTGGCGGGGGGTTCCGTCCAGGCGTAGACTGGGCAGCGTCGAAAATTGGAATGAGTCCAAATCGCATACGCGAGGGCGTCCGGAAGTGAGGGCGCCCGCAGAGTCCAGGGGGACCCGCATGGCCATCATCGAGACCGAGGCGACGCTCCACGAGGCGCACCGCGACAACCACACCCACCGCGACGTCAACGGGGGATGGCTGCGCCCCGCGGTGTTCGGCGCCATGGACGGGCTGGTCTCCAACCTCGCCCTGATGACCGGCGTCGCGGGCGGCGCCGTCGGCCAGCAGACGATCGTCCTCAGCGGCCTCGCCGGACTGGCCGCCGGCGCCTTCTCCATGGCCGCCGGCGAGTACACCTCCGTGGCCTCCCAGCGCGAGCTGGTCGAGGCCGAACTGGACGTGGAGCGCCGGGAGCTGCGCAAGCACCCCAAGGACGAGGAGGCCGAGCTGGCCGCGCTCTACGAGTCGCGCGGCGTCGAGCCCGGCCTGGCCCGCGAGGTCGCGCGGCAGCTCTCCCGCGACCCCGAGCAGGCGCTGGAGATACACGCCCGCGAGGAACTGGGCATCGACCCCGGCGACCTGCCCTCGCCGGCCGTCGCCGCGGTCTCCAGCTTCGGGTCCTTCGCGCTGGGCGCGCTGCTGCCGGTCCTGCCCTACCTGCTCGGCGCGAGCAGCCTGTGGCCGGCCGTCCTGGTCGCGCTGCTCGGGCTCTTCCTGTGCGGGGCCGTGGTGGCGAGGGTCACGGCGCGCTCCTGGTGGTACAGCGGTCTGCGGCAGCTCGCCCTCGGCGGCGCGGCGGCCGGTGTGACGTACGCCCTGGGGTCGCTTTTCGGAACCGCCGTAGGATGACCTCTTGCGTCTATGCGGAGCGTCGCATAAACAATCATTACTCGCTGGTTTCGAATGTGTGACCAGTGGGCATGAGCCGTACGCGCCGCAGGCAACGAGGCCGACGGCGTGCCCGGCGGAGGAGACGAAGAGGCCTCTTCCCGCCATCGGGCCGACGGACGCCGATCTGTCCGGACAGGCCCCTCACAGCTCGCGTCGACGGGCGCGGAACCCCACCGCGACCCAGGGCGACGTCCGCATGCTGGAACGCATTTTCCCGGTTCCCGAGAATCGTTCCATCATGTAACCTGCACGAAATTTAGCCACGCAGAGGGCCAACGTCGTCCCTCGGCACTTGCACAGATGCCAATTGACGACGACGGGAGAGCCGATGCGTACGCCGCGCCAGCCGTCCCAGCATTCCTCGAACGACCGCGCGAGCTGGTCGTTCATGGATGCTCGCCCTGCTGCGCAGGGTATGTACGACCCCCGCAACGAGCACGACGCCTGCGGCGTCGGCTTCGTCGCCACCCTCACCGGCGAGGCGTCCCACGCCCTGGTCGACCAGGCCCTCACCGTCCTGCGCAACCTCGAGCACCGCGGCGCCACCGGCTCCGAGCCGGACTCCGGCGACGGCGCGGGCATCCTCTCCCAGATCCCGGACGCCTTCTTCCGCGAGGTGGCCGGATTCGAGCTGCCCGCGGCGGGCGGCTACGCCGTCGGCATCGCCTTCCTCCCCGAGGAGGGCACCGACGAGGCCGTCGCCCGCATCGAGGAGATCGCCGCCGCCGAGGGGCTCACCGTCCTCGGCTGGCGCGAGGTGCCGGTCGCGCCCCAGCTGCTCGGCGCCACCGCCCGCTCGACCATGCCGGTCTTCCGTCAGCTCTTCGTCACCGACGGGACCAGCACGGGCATCGCACTGGACCGCAAGGCGTTCGTGGTGCGCAAGCGCGCCGAGCGCGAGGCGGGCGTCTACTTCCCGTCGCTGTCCGCGCGGACCATCGTCTACAAGGGCATGCTGACCACCGGCCAGCTCGAGCCCTTCTTCCCGGACCTCTCCGACCGCCGCTTCGGCTCCGCGATCGCGCTGGTCCACTCCCGGTTCTCCACGAACACCTTCCCGTCGTGGCCGCTCGCCCACCCGTACCGCTTCGTCGCGCACAACGGTGAGATCAACACCGTCAAGGGCAACCGCAACTGGATGCGCGCCCGTGAGTCCCAGCTGATGTCGGACCTGTTCGGCACGGGCAAGGACCTGGAGCGGATCTTCCCGGTCTGCACGCCCGACGCGTCCGACTCCGCGTCCTTCGACGAGGTGCTGGAGCTGCTGCACCTGGGCGGCCGTTCGCTGCCCCACTCGGTGCTGATGATGATCCCGGAGGCGTGGGAGAACCACGACTCCATGGACCCGGCCCGGCGCGCCTTCTACCAGTACCACTCCACGATGATGGAGCCCTGGGACGGCCCGGCCTGCGTCACCTTCACCGACGGCACCCAGGTCGGCGCCGTGCTCGACCGCAACGGCCTGCGCCCCGGCCGCTACTGGGTCACCGACGACGGCCTGGTCGTCCTCGGCTCCGAGGTCGGCGTCCTCGACATCGACCCGGCGAAGGTCGTCCGCAAGGGCCGCCTCCAGCCCGGCCGCATGTTCCTCGTGGACACCGCGGAGCACCGCATCATCGAGGACGACGAGATCAAGTCGCAGCTCGCCGCCGAGCACCCCTACGAGGAGTGGCTCGAGGCCGGCGAGATCGAGCTGTCCGACCTGCCCGAGCGCGAGCACATCGTGCACACGCACGCCTCGGTCACCCGCCGCCAGCAGACCTTCGGCTACACCGAGGAGGAGCTGCGCGTCCTCCTCGCGCCGATGGCCAAGACCGGCGCCGAGCCCATCGGCTCCATGGGCACCGACTCCCCGATCGCCGCGCTCAGCGAGCGCCCGCGGCTGCTGTTCGACTACTTCACCCAGCTGTTCGCGCAGGTCACCAACCCGCCGCTGGACGCGATCCGCGAGGAGCTGGTGACCTCCCTGCGCTCCTCCCTCGGCCCGCAGGGCAACCTGCTGGAGCCGACGGCCGCCGCGTGCCGCAGCGTCACGCTGCCCTTCCCGGTGATCGACAACGACGAGCTGGCCAAGCTCATCCACATCAACGCCGACGGCGACATGCCCGGCTTCAAGGCCGCGACCCTCTCCGGCCTGTACCGGGTGGCCGGCGGCGGCGAGGCCCTCGCCGCCCGCATCGAGGACATCTGCGCCGAGGCCGACGCCGCCATCGAGAACGGAGCCCGGCTGATCGTCCTGTCCGACCGGCACTCCGACGCCGAGCACGCGCCGATCCCGTCGCTGCTGCTCACCGCGGCCGTCCACCACCACCTCATCCGCACCAAGCAGCGCACCCAGGTGGGTCTGCTGGTCGAGGCCGGCGACGTCCGCGAGGTCCACCACGTCGCCCTGCTCATCGGCTACGGCGCCGCCGCGGTCAACCCGTACCTGGCCATGGAGTCCGTCGAGGACCTGGTCCGCGCGGGCACCTTCCTGCCGGGCGCCGAGCCCGAGCAGGCCATCCGCAACCTCATCCACGCCCTGGGCAAGGGCGTCCTGAAGGTGATGTCCAAGATGGGCATCTCCACCGTCGCCTCCTACCGCGGCGCGCAGGTCTTCGAGGCCGTCGGCCTGGAGGAGTCCTTCGTCGAGAAGTACTTCAACGGCACCACCAGCAAGATCGGCGGCGTCGGCATCGACGTGATCGCCAAGGAGGTCGCCGCCCGCCACGCCAAGGCGTACCCCGCCTCCGGCATCGCCCCGGCGCACCGCGCGCTCGACATCGGCGGCGAGTACCAGTGGCGCCGTGAGGGCGAGCCGCACCTGTTCGACCCGGAGACGGTCTTCCGCCTGCAGCACTCCACGCGCGCCGGCCGCTACGACATCTTCAAAAAGTACACGGAGCGCGTGAACGAGCAGTCCGAGCGGCTGATGACGCTGCGCGGTCTGTTCGGCTTCAAGCCGGGCCGCAAGCCCATCCCGGTCGAGGAGGTCGAGCCGGTCTCCGAGATCGTCAAGCGGTTCTCCACCGGCGCCATGTCGTACGGCTCCATCTCGCAGGAGGCGCACGAGACCCTCGCCATCGCCATGAACCAGCTGGGCGGCAAGTCCAACACCGGTGAGGGCGGCGAGGACCCGGAGCGCCTGTACGACCCGGCCCGCCGGTCGTCCATCAAGCAGGTCGCCTCCGGCCGCTTCGGCGTGACGTCCGAGTACCTGGTCAACTCCGACGACATCCAGATCAAGATGGCCCAGGGCGCCAAGCCCGGCGAGGGCGGCCAGCTGCCCGGCCACAAGGTCTACCCGTGGGTCGCCAAGACGCGTCACTCGACGCCGGGCGTGGGGCTCATCTCCCCGCCGCCGCACCACGACATCTACTCCATCGAGGACCTCGCCCAGCTGATCCACGACCTGAAGAACGCCAACCCCCAGGCGCGCATTCACGTCAAGCTGGTCTCCGAGGTCGGCGTCGGCACCGTCGCCGCGGGCGTCTCCAAGGCCCACGCGGACGTCGTGCTGATCTCCGGCCACGACGGCGGCACCGGCGCCTCCCCGCTGACGTCGCTGAAGCACGCCGGCGGCCCCTGGGAACTCGGCCTCGCCGAGACGCAGCAGACCCTGCTGCTCAACGGCCTGCGCGACCGCATCGTCGTCCAGACCGACGGCCAGCTGAAGACCGGCCGTGACGTCGTCATCGCCGCGCTGCTCGGCGCCGAGGAGTTCGGCTTCGCCACCGCGCCGCTGGTCGTCTCCGGCTGCGTCATGATGCGCGTCTGCCACCTGGACACCTGCCCGGTCGGCATCGCCACCCAGAACCCGGTGCTGCGCGACCGCTACTCCGGCAAGGCCGAGTACGTCGTGAACTTCTTCCGGTTCATCGCCGAGGAGGTCCGCGAGCTCCTCGCCGAGCTGGGCTTCCGCTCCATCGACGAGGCCGTCGGCCACGCCGAGGTGCTCGACGTGACCCGCGCGGTGAACCACTGGAAGGCGCAGGGCCTGGAGCTCGAGCCGCTGTTCCACGTGCCCGAGCTGCCCGAGGGCGCCGCCCGCCACCAGGTGGTCGGCCAGGACCACGGCCTGGAGAAGGCGCTCGACAACGAGCTGATCAAGCTCGCCGCCGACGCGCTCTCCGTCTCCGGGGCCGAGGACGCCCAGCCGGTGCGCGCCCAGGTCGCCATCCGCAACATCAACCGCACGGTCGGCACCATGCTCGGCCACGAGGTGACGAAGAAGTTCGGCGGCGCGGGCCTGCCCGACGACACCATCGACATCACCTTCACCGGCTCCGCCGGCCAGTCGTTCGGCGCGTTCGTGCCGCGCGGTGTCACGCTCCGCCTGGAGGGCGACGCCAACGACTACGTCGGCAAGGGCCTGTCGGGCGGCCGGATCGTCGTCCGCCCGGACCGCGGGGCCGACCACCTCGCCGAGTACAGCGTCATCGCGGGCAACACGCTCGCCTACGGCGCCACCGGCGGCGAGATGTTCCTGCGCGGCAAGGTCGGTGAGCGGTTCTGCGTCCGCAACTCCGGCGCGCTGGTCGTCTCCGAGGGCGTGGGCGACCACGGCTGCGAGTACATGACGGGCGGTCACGCGGTCGTCCTCGGCGAGACCGGGCGCAACTTCGCGGCCGGCATGTCCGGCGGCATCGCGTACGTCATCGACCTGGACCGGAACAACGTCAACGCCGGCAACGTCGCCTCCGTCGAGGCGCTGGACGACGCCGACAAGCAGTGGCTGCACGACGTGGTCCGCCGGCACCAGGAGGAGACGGGCTCCACCGTCGCCGAGAAGCTGCTCGCCGACTGGGACACCGCGGTGCAGCGCTTCAGCAAGATCATCCCCAGCACGTACAAGGCAGTGCTCGCCGCCAAGGACGCCGCCGAGCGAGCCGGTCTGTCCGAGACCGAGATCACCGAGAAGATGATGGAGGCGGCGATCAATGGCTGACCCGAAGGGCTTTCTGAACCACGGCCGCGAGGTCGCCACGTCCCGCCCGGTCGAGGAGCGCAAGAAGGACTGGAACGAGGTCTACGTCCCCGGCTCCCTGCTGCCGATCATCAGCAAGCAGGCCAGCCGCTGCATGGACTGCGGCATCCCGTTCTGCCACAACGGCTGTCCGCTCGGGAACCTCATCCCCGAGTGGAACGACTACGCCTACCGCGAGGACTGGGGCGCGGCGAGCGACCGGCTGCACGCCACGAACAACTTCCCCGAGTTCACCGGGCGGCTGTGTCCCGCCCCGTGCGAGTCGGCGTGCGTGCTGGGCATCAACCAGCCGCCGGTCACCATCAAGAACGTCGAGGTCTCGATCATCGACAAGGCGTGGGAGACCGGCGACGTCGCGCCGCAGATCCCCGAGCGCCTGTCCGGCAAGACCGTCGCGGTGGTCGGCTCGGGCCCCGCGGGCCTGGCCGCCGCCCAGCAGCTGACCCGGGCCGGCCACACCGTCGCCGTCTACGAGCGCGCGGACCGCATCGGAGGCCTCCTCCGCTACGGCATCCCCGAGTTCAAGATGGAGAAGCGGCACATCAACCGCCGGATCGAGCAGATGCGCGCGGAGGGCACCAAGTTCCGCACCGGCGTCGAGATCGGCCGCGACATGCCCGCGACCGCGCTGCGCAAGCGGTACGACGCCGTCGTCCTCGCCGTCGGCGCCACCACCGCGCGCGACCTGCCGGTGCCCGGCCGCGAGCTCAAGGGCATCCACCAGGCGATGGAGTACCTGCCGCTGGCGAACAAGGTGCAGGAGGGCGACTACGTCTCCCCGCCCATCACCGCCGAGGGCAAGCACGTCGTCGTGATCGGCGGCGGCGACACCGGCGCCGACTGCGTGGGCACCGCCCACCGCCAGGGCGCCGCCTCGGTGACGCAGTTGGAGATCATGCCCCGCCCGAACGACGACCGGGACCCGGTCGCGCAGCCCTGGCCGACCTTCCCCATGCTGTACAAGGTCACCAGCGCGCACGAGGAGGGCGGCGAGCGGATCTACTCCGTCTCCACCACCCACTTCGAGGGCGACGAGGACGGCAACGTCCAGTGGCTGCACATGACCGAGGTGGAGTTCGTCGACGGCAAGCTGACCCAGAAGCCGGGCACCGAGCGCAAGATCCCCGCCCAGCTGGTCACGCTCGCCATGGGCTTCACCGGCACCGACCGGGAGAACGGCCTGGTGGAGCAGTTCGGCCTGGAGCTGGACGCGCGCGGCAACATCGCCCGCGACGCCGACTTCCAGACCAACGTGCCCGGCGTGTTCGTCGCCGGTGACGCCGGCCGCGGCCAGTCGCTCATCGTGTGGGCGATCGCCGAGGGCCGCTCGGCCGCCCGCGGCTGCGACCGGTTCCTGACCGGGGCGAGCGCCCTGCCCGCCCCGATCCGCCCGACGGACCGCGCCCTGGCGGTCTGACACCCCTGAGAACGTCCCGCACAAAGGCGTGCGGAACACCGCGGCGCCTGCCCGCCAGTCCCCGACCGGACCGACTGGGCAGGCGCCGCAACATGTTCAGGACACGGTGTAGGAGTCCCCGTACATCTCCCAGGTGAGCGGGGTGTCCAGCTCGAGGTTCCCCGCCTGCAGGAACCGGCGCTGCGCGGTGTCGACGCGCGAGGTCTCGCGGTCCGGGTAGCGGGTGAGCATGGTGGCGCGGCGGATGTCGAGGAAGGCGTCCAGGTACGCCTTCTCCGAGCCGCCCGCGGCAGGCGTCTTCGCCTTCTCCAGGACGCGCTCGCGCAGGGCGTAGAAGCCGTTCTCGTCGGTACCGGTGCCGTGGAAGACCATCGCGTCGTAGTACACGAACTGGCCGAGGGTGCCCAGGCCGTCCAGCTTGGCGAGGCGGACCGCGGGCTCGAAGTAGACGCGGTCGCGCTCCTCCTCCTGCGCGGCGCGGAACTCCGGCAGCTCCGACTCCGCCTTCCACGCGTCGGTGAAGCCCGGGTCGAGTCCCTCGTGCGAGTCGGTGCCGTCGACCTTCCGCAGGGCGGGCAGATAGCGCGCCAGGCCGTTGCCCGGGTGGCTCTCGGTGTAGTGCTCGACCAGGGTGAGCAGGTCGTGGGTCCCGGTGCAGAAGCCGATGATGCCCGCGGTGTAGCCGCAGTGGTCGTCGCGGTCCTCGATGATCCCGTAGGTGGAGCGCCAGTCGGTGGTGGAGTGCTCGGCGCTCGCCACCAGCCGGTGGGCCAGCTCCCTCTTGGCGGGGGCGGCGAGGCCCGGCGGCAGGGAGGCGACGATCTCGTCGTCCTTGTCCTGCTTCTGCTCGTGGTCCTGCTCGGCCCGGTCCTTGGCGTCGTCGCGGGAGGACTGCGCGCCGACCGACGTCGGGGCGGCGGGGGCGTCGGCGGCTCCCGACGGCAGGACGAAGTACACCGCCGTGGCGACCACGGGGACGCCCGCGAGGAAGAGCACACCGGCACGTTTCACTGGGGGATCCCTCCACCTGTCAGGTCGGACACCTTGACCGCCGCGAGGACGGCGAGCAGCACCACCAGCGCCGCGCACGCGCCGGCCTGGACCAGCACACGGCGCCCGTCGCGCGGCGCCCAGGCGAACGCGAGCGCCACCAGGCCGCCGGCCAGCAGTCCGCCCAGATGGCCCTGCCACGAGGTGAAGTACGCGGAGACGACCAGCCACAGCAGCAGGCCGGTCATGTAGCGGTTCACCTCGCGCATGTCCGCGCCCACCCGACGGGACACCACGTAGTAGGCGGCCCCGACCCCGAACAGCGCGCCGGAGGCGCCGACCGTGGGGTCCGAGGGCGCGAGCAGCAGCACCAGCACCGAACCGCCCAGCGCCGACAGCAGGTACAGGGCGAGGTAATGAACCCGGCCGAGCATCGGCTCGACCACCCGGCCCAGGTTCCACAGCACCGCCATGTTCATCAGCACGTGGAGGACGCCGAACGTCCCCTCCGTGGGCGGCAGGTGCAGGAACGCGCCGGTCAGCAGCCGATACCACTCGCCGCCCACGACCCCCTCGGGGGTGAAGTCCGCCGGGTACGGCTGCGTCCACACGTAGTGGCCGTCGTCCGGGCCGAGCAGCCCCGCGCCGAGCATGGCGAACCGGTCCACGACCTCCGGCCGGACCACCTCCGCCAGGTACGCCAGCACGTTGAGGGCGATCAGCGCGTACGTGACCACCGGGACGACGGACACCCGGCCGCCCACCAGGGTGCGCGCCTGCCGCACCGACCGGGCGCCCTCCCGCACGCAGTCGGGGCACTGGTGGCCCACGGCGGCCTCACGCATGCAGTCCGGGCAGATGTACCGCTCGCAGCGGACGCAGCGCACATGGCACTCCACCCGTGGATGGCGGTAGCAGGTGGTGACGGCGGACTCGGGTTCCACAGGCCGGCTCCTCGGCGGGGTCGGGACGAAAACGGCCGGCGGGGGACGGCGGCGCACAGAACGACAGCGGCGAACAAAATAGCGAACACCGGAGAAGGGAGCGAACGCCGGGGTGAAATGCCGTCCTTGTGGCGGTCGTTGACAGTGAGGCCCGGGAGCCGGACGTCAGGTGTCGCACTCCAGCACGGACCGGCACAGACCGCACCGCGCCCGCACCCGCCCGGCCACCGGCACCCGGATCCGCTGGTGGCAGGTGGGACAGGGGAACGACACCCGCAGCGGACCGTGCCCGTCCGCCGAGAACCGGTACGCCGTCTCCCGCCCCGCCTCCGGCGCCCCCGCGTGCCCCTGCGCGTGCCGCCGGTCCCGGGCGTACCGGAGCCGCCCGGACCAGCCCGCCGCGCGCAGCGGGGGCTGCTCCGCGTCCCGCCGTGCCCGTGCGAGACCGTCGCGGTACGCCGTGTACGCCTGCGGACTGGTGAACCACACCGACGGGTCCTCGCCGAACAGCAGCGCCCGCTTCGCCAGCACGTACCCGAACTCCTCCGGCGTGAGGTACCCGAGCTTCTGCGACGACGCCCCGTCCTCCCGGAACGCGTCCAGCAGCAGCCACCCCGCACCGAGGTACGTCGCCACGGTGTCCGTGAGGATCTCGTTCTCCCGCGTCGACGGGAACGACAGCCCCAGCCGGTGCAGGTACACGTGTGCCACCTCGTGCGCCAGCGCCGCCCCGATGTCCCGGCGGTGGTCCCGGAACCGGTCGTTCAGCTCCACGAAGTACTCAGGGCCCGCGGTCAGCTCGACGTTCGCCGCGTGCGTCATCTCACGGAAGCCGACGATCAGCCGCGCGTCCGGCAGCCGGTAGTGCGCCACCATCTCGCGGGCCACCCGCTGCGCCCCCAGATGCAGGTCGTCCACGTCCGCGAACGCCACGTCGGCCGGCGCCACACTCGCCGAGAAGGTGCGCACCGTGTCGTAGGACAGGCGCCGGTACAGCGCCGTGACCGACTCCCGCACCGTCCGCAGATGCGGGTAACCGTGCTCCACCGGTCCGCCGTTCGCCACGTCGCACCCCCGCCGCGCCTGGACACCGTCCACTGTACGGGCCGTGCCGCCGCCGAAGGGGCGCGCCGCCGTAGGCTGAGCCGCCATGACCACCAGCAACGCCGCCACCCCCGACGCCGACCCCGCGGTCCTCGAGGAACTGACCCGTCTGCGCGACAGCATCGACAACATCGACGCGGCCGTCGTCCACATGCTCGCCGAGCGCTTCAAGTGCACCCAGCAGGTCGGCCGCCTCAAGGCCGAGCACCGGCTGCCGCCCGCCGACCCGGGGCGCGAGGCCCGCCAGATCGCCCGGCTGCGCGCCCTCGCCGAGGACGCCAAGCTCGACCCGGCCTTCGCGGAGAAGTTCCTGACGTTCATCATCGCCGAGGTGATCCGCCACCACGAGAGCATCGCGGACGACACCGCGGGCGGCCGGCCCTGAACGGGCCGGGGACCGGTCCGGGACGCGGCGGGGAGTGACAGGGCGGCCCGCGCGGTGCATGCTCGCTGTGCACGCCTTGTCGGCTCACGAGCACCGTCCGTCGGCGCCCGGACCCCGCGCCCGGCCCGACGGGGAGGGACGTGCCCCATGCCGCCCACCGCCCGCATCCTCCTCGTCGACGACCACGAGGACACGCTGTACGCCCTGGAGAGCGCCCTGGCCCCGCTCGGACAGCCGCTGGGCCGGGCCACCAGCGGCGACGAGGCGCTCAAGCAACTGCTGCGCGGCAACGTCGGGGTGCTGCTGCTCGACGCCCACATGCCCGGCACCGGCGGCCTCGACGTCGTCCGCTGGATGCGCCGCCTGGAGCAGACCCGGCACATCCCCGTCGTGCTGCTCACCGGCTTCGCCCGCGACCACCGGCTCGGTACCGCCGCCTACCGCCTCGGCGTGGCCGACCTCGTCACCACCCCCGTCGACCCCTGGGCGCTGCGCACCAAGGTGCGCCACCTCTACGACACCCACCAGCGCCGGCTCGCCCTGGAGGCCGAGGTGCGCTCCCTGCGCGCCCGGCTCGACGCGGCCGGCGCCCCCGCCGCACACCCCGCGCCGTCCCTCCCGCACGCGCACGTGCCCCCCGCACAGCTCCCGGGGGCGCACACCGCGGAGCTCGGCGGGGAGCGGACATAGGCCGCGTACCCCCGTCCTCCTCTGTGCCGGGCGGACGCCATCAGGCAGCATGGCGTGCATGTCCGTACTGACGCGCGACGAAGCGCAGAACCGAGCACAGCTCATCGACGTCCACCGCTACGCGATCGCCCTCGACCTGACCGTCGGGGACGAGACGTTCGACTCCCGCACCCTCATCAGGTTCGGCGCCCGCGCGGACGCGGACACCTTCGTCGAGATCGACCCCGCCGAGCTGCGCTCCGTCACGCTCGACGGCCGGTCCCTGGACCCCGCCCTCCTCCAGGACGGCCGGTTCCCGCTGAAGGACCTCACCGCCGGCGAGCACGAGCTGCTGGTCGACGCGCGCATGCGCTACTCCCGCACCGGCGAGGGCATGCACCGCTTCACCGACCCCAGCGACGGCGAGACCTACGTCTACACGCAGCTCTTCCTGGACGACGTGCGGCGCGTGTTCGCCGCCTTCGACCAGCCCGACCTCAAGGCCGTCTTCGAGCTCACCGTCACCGCGCCCGAGCACTGGACGGTCCTCGCCAACGGCGTCACCGAGCACACCGGCGGCGGGGTGTGGCAGGCCGCGCCCACCCCGCCCGTCTCCACCTACCTGGTCGCCGTCGCCGCCGGGCCCTGGCACTCCGTGCGCACCGAGCACCGCGGCCTGCCGTTCGGCCTGCACTGCCGCCGCTCCCTCGCGCCCCACCTGGAGGCGGACGCCGAGGAGCTGCTCGAGATCACCCGTGCCTGCTTCGACCGCTACCACGAGAAGTTCGAGGAGCCGTACCCCTTCGACTCCTACGACCAGGCCTTCGTGCCCGAGTTCAACGCGGGCGCCATGGAGAACCCCGGCCTCGTCACCTTCCGCGACGAATTCGTCTACCGCTCCGCCGTCACGGACACCGAGCGGCAGCGGCGCGCCATGGTCGTCGCCCACGAGATGGCCCACATGTGGTTCGGCGACCTCGTCACCCTGCGCTGGTGGGACGACATCTGGCTGAACGAGTCCTTCGCCGAGTACATGGGCTACCAGACGCTCAACGAGGTCACGCCCGCGAGCCCCGGCGGGCAGCCGCCGCGCTGGCGCGGCGAGGGCACCTGGACCGACTTCGGCGTCTCCCGCAAGACCTGGGGCTACGACGCCGACCAGCGGCCCTCCACCCACCCGGTCGCCCCGGAGCACGTCGAGGACACCGCCTCCGCCCTGCTCAACTTCGACGGCATCTCCTACGCCAAGGGTGCCTCCGCCCTGCGCCAGCTCGTCGCCTGGCTCGGCGAGAAGGACTTCCTCGCCGGCATCAACACCCACTTCGAGCGGTACCGCTTCGGCAACGCCGGGCTCGCCGAGTTCATCGACTCCCTCGCCTCCGCCACCGAGCGGGACGTGCACGCCTGGGCCGACGCCTGGCTGCGCACCAGCGGCGTCGACACGCTCACCGCCTCCGTCGACGCCGTGCCCGGCCGGTGGACCCTCACCCTGGACCGCGACGGCGGCCGCCCGCACCGGGTGACCGTCGGGGTGTACGACCGCGACCTCGGCGACGGACGCACCCTGACCCTGCGCGAGCGCTACGAGACCGACGTGCCCCAGGGCGCCGTCCCGGAGCCGCGCCCCGGCACCCGCCCGGCCCTGGTCGTCCCCAACGACCTGGACCTGACCTACGCGAAGATCCGCCTCGACGGGACCTCCCTGGAGACCGTCCTGCGCGGCCTGTCGGGCATCCCCGGCGCGCTCACCCGGGCCGTCGTCTGGAACAGCCTGCGCGACATGGTCCGCGACGGCGACCTGGCCCCCTCCGCCTACCTGGCCACCGCCGCCGCCCATCTGCCCGAGGAGACGGACGTCGCCCTCGTCCAGGGCGTCCTCGCCTTCGCCTCGGGGGAGGTCGCCGACCACTACCTCGCCCCGGACCGGCGGCCCGCCGCGCTCGCCACCCTCACCGACCTGTGCCGCGACCTCATCCGCCGCACCGAGGACGGCGACCACCCGGGTCTGCGCCTGGTCGCGGTGCGCCACTGCATCGACGCCGCCGCCCGCCCCGAGACCATCGCCGCCTGGCTCGCCGAGGGCACCGTCCCCGGCGGGCCCGAGCTGGACCCGGAGCTGCGCTGGCGGATCCTCGCCCGGCTCGCCGTCCTGGGCGCGGTGGACGAGGGCGCCGTCGCCGAGGAACTCCGCCGGGACCCCAGCGCCACCGGCCAGGAGGGCGCCGCCCGCTGCCGGGCCGCCCTGCCCGACCCGGACGCCAAGGCCCGCGCCTGGGACGCCATGTTCGGCTCCGACGACCTGTCCAACTACCTGTTCACCGCCACCGCGCAGGGCTTCTGGCAGCCCGAGCAGGCCGAGCTGGTCCGCCCGTACGTGGCGCGCTACTTCAAGGACGCCGTGGCCGTCGCCGCGCGCCGTGGCCCCGCCATCGCCACGGCCGCCGGACGCTGGGCGTTCCCCGCCCACGCGGTGGAGGCCGAGACCCTGAAGCTCGGCGAGAAGACGCTGCGCAAGGCCGACCCCGTGCCGGCGCTGCGCCGCCAGTTCACCGACCGGCTCGACGACCTGGCCCGCGCCCTGCGCGTCCAGGAGGCCTGAGACCGGGCGGGAGACGCCGCAGGGGGCGCCGCCGGACGGAACCGGCGTCGCCCCCTGAGGGCATCGTGTGAGGGACGGTCAGAACACCGGCGTGCCGTCCCGGGTGAGGCGCCAGTCCTCCGACGCGAAGTCCTTCGGGTCGAGGACGCCCTTGGCCGTCGCCCACTCGGCGATCCGGGTGCGGATCTCGGTCGACTCCGCCCACAGCTCCGGCGCCGACGCCACGTGCGGGAACGCCCCGCCGCCGTTGGCACGGTAGTTGTTCACCGCGAACACGAACTGCTGCGCGTCGTCCACCGGGGCGCCGTCGAACGCCAGGTTCTTGATGCGCGACCCGGCCGGCTGGGCGATGTCGATGTCGTACGTCACGCCCGACACGTAGTCGTAGTTGTAGTCCGGGCGGCCGTTCGCGTTCGTCAGCTTGTCGACGTCCACCGGCGTGCCCGCCGCGGTCTGCGTGAAGTACTCCGCCGAGAACTCCAGGTACGCGCGCACCTGAGCGCCCGTCAGCAGCTTCGCCACGAGGGTGTTGTCGTACACGTAGAGGCTCGACAGGTCCCGGATGGTCACGTCGCCCGCCGGGATCTCGCTGGTCCGGGAGAACGGCGAGGCCTGCGACAGCACCGGCAGCGAGGCGTACTCCGTGCCCGCGAGCGCCTCCCGGACCACGTCCTCCTGCACCTTGCTGATCAGGTCGATGATCGGCGCGTCCTTGTAGCGCGCCTCCACCGTCGTCAGCGTCTCGGTCGCCGTGCCCACGACCTGGTTGACGTACGCCACGACCTGCGCGTGCTCGTCGCCCAGCAGACGGGTGATCCGGGGGTCGTCCTCGACCGTCGCCGCGTCCCGCAGCGACGCCTTCACGGACTCCACCTGCCAGCGGCCCCGCTCGAAGGTGAGCTCGACGTCGAAGAGGGTCAGCCGCTCGGCGTAGCACAGCGGCTCCGACAGCACGACCTCCTTGCCGGTCTTCTCGTTGGTCACCCGCAGTTCGGCGATCTCCGCGTGCGCGTGGCCGACCAGGATGGCGTCGATGCCCGGCACCTGCCGCGCCACGTTCGCCGCCGCGTTCTCCACGTGCGGCAGCTGGTCACCGTACGAGGAGGTGCCCGACGTGCCCGAGTGCGCGGACACGACGACCACGTCCGCGCCCATCGAACGCAGCTTCGGCACCCACTTCGCCGCCTGCTCCTCCAGGCCCGGGAAGGTCAGCTTCCCCTGCACGTAGGCCTTGTCCCAGATGGCGATGCCCGGGTTGGTCAGCCCCAGCACCGCCACCTTCACCGGCGGCGCGCCCTTCACGTGGAACTTCTTGATGAAATAGGGCGGGAAGGCGGGCTTGAGCGTCTTCGCGTCGACCGCGTTGGCGCCCAGCAGCGGGAAGTCGCACTGCTCCTCGAACTTCCGCAGCGTCTCGATGCCGTAGTTGAACTCGTGGTTGCCGAGCGCCACCGCGTCGTACCCGATGGCGTTCATCGCCTGCGCCATCGGGTGCACCGGACCGCCCTCGGCGGTGATCGGGTCGACCTTGGCGTAGTAGTACGTCAGCGGGGTGCCCTGGATGGTGTCGCCCGCGTCCAGCAGCAGGGTGTTGTCCCGGCCGCGCTCCTCGCGGATCCGGTTCACCAGTGTGGACACGCGGGCCAGTCCCTGCGCGTTGCCGGCCGGGTCCTGGTACTCGGCGTCCTTGTAGTAGTCCCAGTTGAAGACGTGACCGTGCAGGTCCGTGGTGCCCATCACGGTCAGTGCGTACCGCTTCACCGGCTTCTTCCCCCGTCCCGCCTGCGGAGCGGCCTCGGCCGCCGGGGTGGCCACCGTACCCGCCAGCGCCACCCCCGCCCCCGTGACGGCGGACTTCTTCAGGAACTTCCGGCGGTCGAACGGCATATCAGGCTCTCCTTGTACGACGACGGCGCACAACGCGCGTAGATTCGCCCGACGATTCTGACCTGAACACGTCGACCGGGAACACCCCTCACAGGTTTCGATCCGGTGACCGCTCCCGGTGCCGCTCGTCCGAGCGGCCCGGCGCACATATTCAACGCTTGTCAATACCCCTTCACCCGCGCGCCGTTGAGTCGTCACGCGCCGCCAGATCGCTACCCGCCGGTAAGCCCTAGGGTCGAACCATGCGCCGAGCGAAAATCGTCTGCACCCTGGGTCCCGCGACGGACGCGTACGACCAGATCAAGGCCCTGGTCGACGCCGGAATGGACGTGGCCCGCTTCAACCTCAGCCACGGCGAGCACGCCGAGCACGAGGAGCGGTACCGACGGGTGCGCAAGGCCGCCGACGAGACCGGCCGCAGCGTGGGACTCCTCGCCGACCTTCAGGGGCCGAAGATCCGCCTGGGCCGCTTCGCCGAAGGACCCGTACTCCTTGAACGCGGGGACTCCTTCACCATCAGCGTCGAGGACGGCGTCGAGGGCGACCGCCACCTGTGCGGCACCACCCACGCCGGCCTCGCCGAGGACGTCACCCCGGGCGAGCGCGTCCTCGTGGACGACGGCCGGGTCACCCTCGAGGTCACCGCCGTCGACGGCCCCCGCGTGCACACCACCGTCGTCGAGGGCGGGGTGATCTCCGACCACAAGGGCCTCAACCTCCCCGGCGTCGCCGTCTCCGTGCCCGCCCTGTCCAAGAAGGACGAGGACGACCTGCGCTGGGCGCTGCGCACCGGCTTCGACGTCGTCGCCCTCTCCTTCGTCCGCAGCGGACGCGACATCAGGGACGTCCACCGGATCATGGACGAGGAGGGCCGCAGGCTCCCCGTCATCGCCAAGATCGAGAAGCCGCAGGCCGTCGAGGCCCTCGACGAGATCGTCGCCGCCTTCGACGGGATCATGGTGGCCCGCGGCGACCTGGGCGTCGAGATGCCGCTGGAACAGGTGCCCATCGTCCAGAAGCGCGCCGTGAAGCTGGCCCGGCGCAACGCCAAGCCGGTCATCGTCGCCACCCAGATGCTCGACTCGATGATCGACAACTCCCGGCCCACCCGCGCCGAGGCGTCCGACGTCGCCAACGCCGTCATCGACGGCACCGACGCGGTGATGCTCTCCGGCGAGACGAGCGTCGGCAAGCACGCCGTGGAGACCGTGCGCACCATGGCCCGCATCGTCGAGGCCGCCGAGGAGGACATCCTCGCCCGCGGACTGCCGCCGCTGACCGAGCACAACAAGCCCCGCACACAGGGCGGCGCCGTGGCCCGCGCTGCCGCGGAGATGGGCGACTTCCTCGGCGCCCGGTTCCTGGTCGCCTTCACGCAGTCGGGTGACACCGCCCGCCGCCTGTCCCGCTACCGTTCGCCGATCCCGCTGCTCGCCTTCACCCCGGACCCGGCCACCCGCTCCCAGCTCAGCCTGTCCTGGGGCGTGGAGACCTTCCTCGGCCCGCACGTCGAGTCCACCGACGCGATGGTCGACCAGGTCGACGAGCTGCTGCTGCGGTACGCGCGCTGCGCGAAGGGCGACGCGGTCGTGATCACCGCCGGATCCCCGCCCGGGGTCTCCGGCTCCACCAACATGGTCCGCGTCCATCACATCGGCGAGGACGACAGCCCTCGGTAGCGCGGCCGGACGGACGATACGCAAAGAAGCGGATGTTCACCGAAAAGGTGGACATCCGCTGGCAAATGGTGACCTTGGATTCTGAGGAAAAGTACCCCGGGTCGGATTCGAACCGACGCTGGATGGTGTTTGAGACCATTGCCTCTACCGCTGGGCTACCGGGGCGCCCTGCAAAACGAAGGTCGACGGTCACCCGCCGTGCCCCCACCTTACCGCAGCTGGGTACGCTCTTGTCAGCAGTACCGGCCTGCCTCGCACCAAGGAGCCCACGTTGAGCGCCCCCGAGTCGCCCCAGCCCGCAGACGTGCCCGACGACGACAAGTCGCACGTGCCGCCGATGACGACCCGCGTCGTCATCGCCGAGGACGAGGCATTGATCCGGCTCGATCTCAAAGAGATGCTCGAGGAGGAGGGGTACACGGTCGTCGGCGAGGCCGGCGACGGTGAGCAGGCCGTCGAGCTGGCGCGCGAGCACCGCCCCGACCTGGTGATCCTCGACGTGAAGATGCCCAAGCTGGACGGCATCTCCGCGGCCGAGAAGATCGCCGAGGAGTCCATCGCCCCCGTGCTGATGCTGACCGCCTTCTCGCAGCGCGACCTGGTCGAGCGGGCCCGTGACGCGGGCGCCATGGCGTACCTGGTCAAGCCGTTCAGCAAGAGCGACGTGGTGCCGGCGATCGAGATGGCGGTCTCCCGGTTCACCGAACTGAAGGAGCTGGAGCGCGAGGTCGCCGACCTCAGCCAGCGTCTGGAGACGCGCAAGCTGGTGGACCGCGCCAAGTCGGTGCTCCAGACGCAGTACGGCCTCAGCGAGCCGGCCGCGTTCCGCTGGATCCAGAAGACCTCGATGGACCGGCGCATGTCGATGCAGCAGGTCGCGCAGGCGGTCATCGACGACGCCGAGGAGAAGAAGGCCGCGAAGGGCGGCTGACGACCCGCCGCCGCACGGACGACGAAGGCCCGCACCCCGAGCACGGGGTGCGGACCTTCCGCTTCCGCCGTCAGTCCTCGCCGAGGTAGGCCTTGCGGACCGACTCGTCGTGGAGCAGGTCGCGGCCGGTGCCGGAGAGGACGATGTTGCCGACCTCCATCACATGGCCGTGGTCGGCGAGCGACAGGGCCGCCTGGGCGTTCTGCTCGACGAGCAGGATGGTGGTGCCCTGCGACTTCAGCTCGGCGATGGTCGCCATGATCTTCTGCATCATGATCGGCGACAGGCCCATGGAGGGCTCGTCGAGCATCAGCAGCTGCGGCCGGGACATCAGGGCCCTGCCCATGGCGAGCATCTGCTGCTCACCGCCGGACAGCGTTCCGGCGGCCTGCTTGCGGCGTTCCCCGAGGATGGGGAAGAGGTCGTAGGCGCGTCGGATGTCCTGCTCGATGCCCTGCTTGTCGCTGCGCAGGAAGGCGCCGAGGCGCAGGTTGTCCTCGATCGTCATGCGCGGGAAGATGTGCCGCCCCTCGGGGGAGTGGGCGAGACCCAGCGAGACGATCTTGTGGGCGGGGACCCGTTTCAGCGACCTGCCGTTGAACTTGATCTGACCGCCGACCGGCTTCAGCAGCCCGGACAGCGTGCGCAGGGTGGTGGTCTTGCCGGCGCCGTTGGTGCCGATCAGGGTGACCACTTCGCCGGCCTCGACGCTGAACGAGATGCCCTTGACGGCCTGGATCTTGCCGTAGGCGACTTTCAGGTCCTCGACCTCGAGGAGTGCGGTCATCGGTCGTTCTCCTTGCCGGGCGCGGCGTCCGTGGCGGCCTCGGCCTCCGCCTCCGCCTGTGCTTCTGTCTCGGCGTCCGTGGCCCCGGCGTCCGCGGAGGCGCCGGCCTCCGCGTCCGCATCGGCCGTCGCCTCCGGCCGCGGGTCCGCGTCGGCCGTCTCCTCGGCCGCCTCGGCCGCCGGCGCCGGGGCGCCGGCCGTCCTGGCGGGCGACTGGGGCCGGCCCGCCGCCTCGGCCGCCGCTTCCGCGGCCTCGACCTCGGCGACCTCGGCGGCGCCGGGGTCGTCCGCCAGCGGCTCGCCGATGTACGCGGCGATGACCCGCTCGTCGCCCTGGACGGTGGCCGGGTCGCCCTCGATCAGCTTCTGGCCCTGCACGAGCACGGCGACCCGGTCGCACAGGTTGAAGATGAACCGCATGTCGTGCTCGATGACGAGGACCGCGGTGCCCTGGTCGCGGATGGCGAAGATGAGTTCCTCCGCCGCCCGGGTCTCCTGGGGGTTCATGCCCGCGGTGGGCTCGTCGAGGAGCAGCAGCCCCGGCTCGCTGGCGAGCGCGCGGGCGATCTCCAGCTTGCGCTGCTCGCCGTAGGGGAGGTTGCGTGCGAGCTGGTCGGCCTTCTCGGCGAGACCGACGAACTCCAGCAGCTCCATGGCGCGGGCGCGGGAGGCGGCCTCGGCCTTGTGGAAGCCGGGCCCGCGCAGGACGGCCGACCAGAAGCCTTCCTTGGTGCGGGTGTGGCGGCCCACGAGTACGTTCTCCAGGACCGTCATGTTGGCGAACAGACGGATGTTCTGGAACGTGCGGGCGATGCCGGCGGCGGTCACCTTGAAGGACTTGGGCGGCAGCACCTTGTCCTTGTAGCGGACCTCACCCTCGGTCGGGATGTACAGCCCGGTCAGGCAGTTGAAGAACGTGGTCTTGCCGGCGCCGTTGGGGCCGATCAGACCGACGATCTCGCCGCTGCGCACGGTGAGGTCGACGTCGCGGACGGCGGTGAGGCCGCCGAACCGCATGGTGACGCCGCGCGCGTCGAGGACGACGGAGCCGGAGTCGGGCGGGCCCGCGGCGCTGTCCTTGGTGATGGTGTCGGTGGTCATGGTGGTCAGGCCCCCGTCTTGCTCAGGACTGTGGGCGCGTCGGCCTCTTCGTGGAACTCCAGCTGGCGGCGCCGGTTGGGGATGAGGCCCTCGGGACGGAAGCGCATCAGCAGCACGAGTGCGAGCCCGAACGCGAGGAGCTGGTAGTCGCCCAGGAACTGGAGCTTGTTGGGGATCAGGAAGAGCAGCGCCGCACCGATGAGGGGTCCGGCGATGGTGCCCATGCCGCCGAGCACGACCGCGGCCAGCAGGAAGGCGGAGTTGGGCGGGGTGGTGCCGGCGAACAGGTACTGCTCGGGGGTCACGGTGTACGTCACGTGCGCCTGCACCGTGCCGGCGAGACCGGCCAGGGTGGCGCCCACGGCGAAGGCGATGAGCTTCACCCGGAAGCCGTTGATGCCCATGGCGAGCGCGGCGGTCTCGTCCTCGCGGATGGCGACCCAGGCACGGCCGATGCGCGAGTCGCCGCTGCGCCGGAAGACGAGGACGACCACGGCCGTGATGAGCAGCATCAGGAAGAAGTAGTTCGCGAACCGCCCGATGGTGAAGCCGCCGATGTCGTGCGCGACGCCCAGGTCGAAGCCCAGGATGTTCAGGTCCGGGATGGACGCGATGCCGTTGGAGCCGTTGGTGAGGTCCGGACCCGAGGTGCCGTCGGTGTTGTTCACGGCGATACGGAAGATCTCACCGAAGCCGAGGGTCACGATGGCCAGGTAGTCGCCGCGCAGGCGCAGCGTCGGCGCGCCGATCAGCACACCGAAGACGAGCGAGGCGATCGCGCCGACCAGGACGGCGGCCCAGAAGGGGAAGTGCACGCCGAACGGCGAGCTGGGCGAGCCGGAGACCAGCGCGGCCGCGTAGGCGCCGACGCCGAGGAAGGCGACGTAGCCGAGGTCGAGCAGGCCGGCGAGGCCGACGACGATGTTCAGGCCCAGGGCGACGGTGGCGAAGATCAGGATGTAGACGCCGAGGGTGGCGTACTGGTCGTCGGTCTGGGTGAAGGGGAACAGCGCCGCCGCGACGAACGCGCCGCACACGGTGATGTTCTGGTGGCGGGCGCTGATCTGGGAGGCGTGGGCGATCAGACCGGAGCGGTTCAGCGCGGCGAAGCCGAAACCGGCGGTGATCAGGAACCCGACGAACAGCTCGTCGTACTCGGTGCCGATGCCGTAGGTGAAGACGACCAGGCCGACCGCCAGGACGGCGACGATGATCAGGATCTCGGCGTAGGACGGCAGGGTGCGCACGGGGCGCGGGGAGCCGGAGGAGAAGGCCGCCCGCAGCACCGCCATGGCGTGCGCGGCGTCGTGCTTGAACTGCTCCCAGCCGCTCGCCTCGGGGTCGATCGGGTCGGGTTCGGGCCGCTCGAAGGGGAGGGCCAGGGAACCGATGAGGGCGATGAGCGTGGCGGCGGCGACGAGGTAGCCGCCGGGCTCGAGGTTGACGACCCCGCCGAGTTCGGCGCTGATCGAGACGACGGTGTACCAGGCGGTGGCGAAGGTGCCGAGCACCGCGTACTTCACGGCCGCGTCGGCGCCGGCCGGAGTGAGCCAGCCCAGTCCCTTGACGCCGTAGGAGGCGAGGCAGAACAGGGTGGCGAGGGCGCCGCCGACCAGGACGAGCACCTGGAGGCCGCCCGGGTAGCCGTAGTAGGTCAGGTCGCCGGGGTAGGCGGACGTCCAGGTCCAGGCGAGGAAGGTGGAGACGACGGCGAGGACGCTGCCGCCGGTGGCGAGGGCCCGCGCGAGGTTCGCGGGGATGCCGATGAGCCCGGAGGGGGTGTTCGGGGCGGGTGCGGCCACGGTCTTGGCCGCTGTGGTCTGTGTGGTCATCGGTGTCACGCCCTGTCCGCGACGCGCTCGCCGAGCAGGCCCTGCGGCCGGAACAGGAGCACGAGGATGAGGAGGATGAAGGCCCAGACCTCGGCCCAGGACTGGCTGCCGAACTGGTCCAGGCCGGGGATGTCCGCGATGTAGGCGGTGGCCAGGGTCTCGACGACGCCGAGGACCACACCGCCGATCATGGCCCCGTAGATGTTGCCGATGCCACCGAGCACTGCGGCGGTGAAGGCCTTGAGGCCGAGGATGAAGCCCATCTTGAAGTCGATCTGGCCGTACTTCAGACCGCTGGCGACACCGCCGACGGCGGCGAAGACGGCGCCGAGGGCGAACGCGATCACGATGATGCGGTCGGTGTTGACGCCCATCAGCTTCGCGGTGTCCGGGTCCTGCGCGGTGGCCTGCATGCCGCGGCCGGTGCGGGTCCGCATCACGAAGTAGGCGAGGAACGCCATGCTGAGGGGGGCGGCGACGATCAGGAAGATGTCGCCGGTCTGGATGGTGGCGCCGCCGATGGAGAAGGGGCCGCCCTCGATCTGCGGGAAGGCCAGCTTGGACTTCGCCTCCGGGTAGAAGGCCCACACGGCCTGCTGGAGCGCGAGGGAGAGGCCGATGGCGGTGATCAGCGGGGCCAGACGGGGCGCGCCGCGCAGCGGGCGGTAGGCGAACCGTTCCGCTCCGATGGCGACCAGCACCGAGGCGATCATGGCGCCTATCAGCATGAGCGGCAGCGCGACCCACATGGAGGTGCCGTCCGGCAAGACGTACAGGTGCACGGTGATGGCGCCGAAGGCGCCGACCATGAAGATCTCGCCGTGGGCGAAGTTGATGAGCTGGACAATGCCGTAGACCATTGTGTAGCCGATGGCGACCAGGCCGTACATGGATCCCAGTAGCAGGCCGTTGACCAGCTGCTGCGGCAGTTCGTTCACCGCATGTCCTCCGAGACTTTCGGAATGTTCGACGGATGGGCCGGAACCGAGTCCGCGCGGGGCGCCAGTGGAACAGCGCCCCGCGCGGCTCGCGTGAGTGGTGCGGGGGAGGTCAGCCGGTGAAGGTGCCCGACTTCACGGTGGCCCAGTCGCCGCCCTTGACGGTGTAGACGGTGAGCTGCTTGTTGGTGGCGTCACCGAACTCGTCGAAGGAGACCTTGCCGGTCACACCGTCGAAGGAGACGTTCTGCATGGCGTCGACGACCTTGGCGCGGGCGTCGTCCGGCAGCTTGCCGTCGTTGTCCTCGATGACCTTCTTGACGGCCTCGATGATGGCCCAGGCGGAGTCGTAGGAGTAGCCGCCGTAGGCCTCGTAGGCCTCCTTGTAGCCCTCGGCCTTGTAGTTCGCGACGAACTCCTTGGCGGACGGCAGCGTCTCGACGGGCGCGCCGACGGAGGTGGCGAGGTCGCCGACGCCGGCCGTGCCGGACAGCTTGATGAAGTCGGCGCTGTAGATGCCGTCACCGCCGACCAGCGGGATCTTCGCGCCCGCTTCCTTGATCTGCTTGCTCAGCGGGCCGGCCTGCGGGTACTCGCCGCCGTAGTAGACGACGTCGGCGCCGGAGTTCTTCACCTTGGTGGCGACGGCGCTGAAGTCCTTGCTCTCCGGGTTGATGTGCTCGGTGCCGACCACCTGGCCGCCGAGCTTCTTGAACTCCTCGGTGAAGGTGGCGGCCAGACCGGCGCCGTAGGTCTTCTTGTCGTCGATGACGAAGACCTTCTTCTTCTTGGCCTCGTTGAAGACGTACTGCGCGGCGAACGGGCCCTGGATGGCGTCCGTGGTCGCGGTGCGGAAGTACGACTTGTACGGCCGCTTCTTCTCCTTGGCCCAGTTCACGCCCTGGGTCAGGGCGGGGTTGGTGTTCGCCGGGGAGACCTCGACCAGCTTGGCGGAGTCGAAGACCTTCTGCATGGACTCGCCGACGGAGGAGTTCAGCGGGCCGACGACGCCGAGCACGTCCTTGTTGGCGACGAGCTTGGTGGCGTTCTGCTGGCCCACGGAGGCCTGGCCCTGGTCGTCGAGCGCCTCGATCTTGAAGGTGACGCCCTCGACGTGCTTCTCCTTGTTGGCGATCTTCGTGGCGAGGTCCACGGAGTTCTTGATGCCGAGGCCGAGCGCGGAGAGGTCGCCGGTGAGCGGCGCGTCGACGCCGATGACGACGGTGGTGTCACCGTTGCCCGAGTCCGAGCCGCCGCCGTTGTCGTCGCGGGAGCCGCAGGCGGTGAGGGTGAGTGCACCCGCCGCCAGGGCGGCGGTGATGGCGATGAGCGAACGTTGACGCACGATCCAGTCCTTTCCCCTGACAGCCGCTTCCCCGTGGAAACGGCCGAGTCGAGCGCTGGGCCGAGTGAGAATCAGGCTCCGCGGTGACTGGCCGTGACTCTAAGCGTGTGTGGGGAATGCGGAGGAGACTCTGGCCAAGGCTGTGACGCTCTTGTTATGACACGACGTATTGCAGAGCGGTACTGAGTGGGGGGAAGAGCAGAATTCCCGCCGTTTTGCCCTGTCCGCATGGTGAGAAACCGCAGGAACCGCCAGGGGTGGTTCAGGTGTATCAGGCGTTTTGCTGATTACCGAAATTCGTTGCCGCAGGCCACCTCCAGGGCCGTGGACAGGTCCCTTGCGTACCGGGCGCCGAGGATGTAGCTGTGCGCCTCCTTTGCGCGCGTGTTACGCAGTGTTACGTCCAGGAAAGGGAGTCCGGCGTTCCGTGGCACTTTTCCGCATTCCGTCACCCGGACGGTCATGACGATCTTGCGGGAGCCGTCACCTTTCACCCGTAAAGGAGTCGCCGGTCCGGAGGTCAGCGACAGGCCGGCGTAGGGCTGGGAAATGCTCAGGACGGTCACCGGAGCCCCGGATTCCGTAAGCGCTTGTATTGTGAATTCAAATTCTGGCAAAGTCGCGTTCGCCTCTCTGACCTGCATGTACAGGTACCGGAAGGACGTCGTCTGGCTCGGGAACCGCGGTTCGGGCGGAGGGGCGGGACGGGGGCGGGTGAGGTACAGGAGCGTCCCGGCCGCGAGCACGGCCACGGCGAGGAACGCGGCGGCCGTGGTTCTCCGGTGACGCCCCGGCAGGCGGATCGCAGGCCCGCCTCGGAGGCGTGGGGTGAGGGGCGGCGGGTCCAACGGGCGCGTGTCGCCGTCCGGTTCGACCGGGCCGATCCCGCTCATCGCCACGGCCCCTCTCCGGGGCCGCCGGAGCGGTACCAGGCGGTGCAGCCCTCCCGTGCCTGACGTTCTATCAACATGTCGACGTTTCGCGCCCCTTGACGGCGGGCGGCGCGCGCCGCGTCCACGGCCTCACGCAGGATGTCGTACTGCCCGCCGGACATCCCCATCGACTGGTAGTCGCCGTACCCGCGGCCGTCGAGCACCTCGCGCGACCAGTGACGGACGATGCTCACGCACAGGTCGACGTCCGAAGTCGCCTTGGCGGACGGGGTGGTGGCCGTGGAGGGGGAGGGTGCGGAAGCGCGGGTGCCGGAGTCGTCCGTCGTGCACCCGGTCACGGTCAGCGCCGCCGCGAGCACGGCCAGGAGGGGCGCCGAGAACGCCCCGGCGCTGCGAGAGGAGCCGCCCCGTCCCATGGCACCGAACGCTAGAGCGCCCGTCGGCCGCGGGCAATGGCGGCGACGGGCGCGGTGCGGGGAGGTGGGGGTGGAGGTGAGGGTGTGGCTTCGTGGGGGGGGGGGGGGGGGGGGCGGTTTTGGTAAGGGTGCGGCTTCGTGGGAGTGCGGTTTGGTAAGGGTGCGGCTTCGTGGGGGGCGCGGCTCTGTGGCGTGCGGCTTACGCGCCCCCCCGTAGTCAGCCGGCCGCCTTCTCCGCGTCGCCGGGGCGGACGTCCCGCAGCAGACAGGTCAGGCGGGCGGTGCACACCCGCTTGTCCGCCTCGTCCGTGATCACGATCTCGTACGTCGCCGTGGACCGGCCCCGGTGCACCGGGGTGGCGACGCCGGTGACCAGGCCGGAACGGGCCCCGCGGTGGTGCGTGCAGTTGAGGTCCACGCCGACCGCGATCTTGTGCACGCCGCCGTGCAGCATCGAGCCGACCGAGCCCAGCGTCTCCGCCAGCACGGCGGACGCGCCGCCGTGCAGCAGGCCGTAGGGCTGGGTGTTGCCCTCCACGGGCATCGTCCCGACGACGCGCTCCGCCGAGGCCTCCGTGATCTGCACGCCCATCCGCGTGCCGAGGTGGCCCGCCGAGAACAGCGCCTGGAGGTCCACACCGAGCGCGGCGTACTCGTCGATGACCTCCTGCGGGAACTTCACCTGCTGCGGCTCTCCCATGGGCCCGGCTCCAATCGTGCGTCGGTACGTCGGTACGTCTGTGCCCTGAGCGAACGCTCAGTCGGTCGCCGATTGTTCCAGACGCACCACGACCGACTTGCTGGCCGGGGTGTTGGAGACGTCCGCGGTGGCGTCCAGCGGCACCAGCACGTTGGTCTCCGGGTAGTACGCGGCGGCGCAGCCCCGTGCCGTCGGGTAGTGCACGACGCGGAAACCGGGCGCCCTGCGCTCCACACCGTCCTTCCACTCGCTCACCAGGTCGACGTAGGAGCCGTCCGCGAGCTTCAGCGCCTCGGCGTCGTCGGGGTTGACGAGCACCACGCGGCGTCCGTTCCTGATGCCCCGGTAGCGGTCGTCCAGACCGTAGATCGTGGTGTTGTACTGGTCGTGCGAGCGCAGCGTCTGCAGCAGCAGCCGGCCCTCGGGCAGGTGCGGGTACTCCACCGGCGCCGCCGTGAAGTTGGCCTTGCCGGTGGCGGTGGGGAAGCGCCGCTCGTCGCGCGGGGCGTGCGGCAGCGCGAAGCCTCCTGGGTGCGCCACGCGCGCGTTGAAGTCCTCGAATCCGGGCACCACGCGCGCGATGCGGTCGCGGACCGTCGCGTAGTCCTTCTCGAACTCCTCCCACGGCACGTCGTCCTCCGCGCCGAGGACGCGGCGGGCCAGCCGGCACACGATGGCCGGCTCCGACAGCAGGTGCGGGCTCGCCGGCTCCAGGCGCCCGCGCGAGGCGTGCACCATGCCCATGGAGTCCTCCACCGTCACGAACTGCTCGCCGCCCGCCTGCAGATCGCGCTCGGTGCGGCCCAGCGTCGGCAGGATCAGGGCGCGCGCGCCCGTCACCGCGTGCGAGCGGTTCAGCTTCGTCGACACGTGCACCGTCAGCCGCGCCCGGCGCATCGCTGCCTCGGTGACCTCCGTGTCGGGGGAGGCGGAGACGAAGTTGCCGCCCATCGCGAAGAACACCTTCGCCTCGCCGTCGCGCAGCGCGCGGATCGCCCGGACCACGTCGTAGCCGTGCTCACGGGGCGGCGCGAAGCCGAACTCACGCTCCAAGGCGTCCAGGAACGCGGGCGCGGGACGCTCGAAGATGCCCATCGTGCGGTCGCCCTGCACGTTGGAGTGGCCGCGCACCGGGCACACACCCGCGCCCGGGCGGCCGATGTTGCCGCGCAGCAGCAGGAAGTTGACGATCTCGCGGATCATCGGCACGGAGTGCTTGTGCTGGGTGAGGCCCATCGCCCAGCAGACGACGATGCGCTCCGAGTCCAGGACCATGCGCAGGAAGCGTTCGACGTCCTCGCGGGCCAGGCCGGTCGCGGCGAGCGTCTCGTCCCAGTCGGCGGCGCGGGCGGCCTCGGCGAAAGCGTGGAAGCCGTGGGTGTGTGCGCGGACGAACTCCTCGTCGACGGCGCCCGGGGTGTCCAGGATCAGCTTGTTGAGGAGACGGAACAGGGCCTGGTCGCCGCCGATGCGGATCTGCAGGAACAGGTCGGTCAGGGAGGTGCCGGTGGTGAGGCCCTTGGGCGTCTGCGGGTTCTTGAAGCGTTCCAGGCCCGCTTCGGGGAGCGGGTTGACGCTCACTATGCGCGCGCCGTTCGCCTTGGCCTTCTCCAGCGCGGACAGCATGCGGGGGTGGTTGGTGCCCGGGTTCTGGCCGGCGACGACGACGAGGTCCGCCTGGTGGAGGTCCTCCAGGAGCACGCTGCCCTTGCCGACGCCGATCGTCTCCGACAGGGCCGAGCCGGACGACTCGTGGCACATGTTGGAGCAGTCGGGCAGGTTGTTGGTGCCGAGCTTGCGGGCGAAGAGCTGGTAGAGGAACGCGGCCTCGTTGCTGGTGCGGCCCGAGGTGTAGAAGACGGCCTCGTCGGGGGACGACAGCGCGGTCAGCTCCTCGGCGACGATGTCGAAGGCGCGCTCCCAGCTGACCGGCTCGTAGTGGTCGGCGCCCTCGGGCAGGTACATCGGGTGGGTCAGCCTGCCCTGCTGCCCCAGCCAGTAGCCGCTGCGGCGGGCCAGGTCGGAGACGGGGTGCGCGGCGAAGAACTCGGGGGTGACCCGGCGGAGGGTGGCCTCCTCGGCCACCGCCTTGGCGCCGTTCTCGCAGAACTCCGCCTTGTGCCGGTGCTCCGGCTCGGGCCAGGCACAGCCCGGGCAGTCGAAGCCGTCCTTCTGGTTGACGCTGAGCAGGGTGAGGGCCGTGCGCTTCACACCCATCTGCTGGTGGGCCATGCGCAGGGTGTGACCGATCGCGGGCAGCCCGGCGGCGGCCCGCTTCCGCTCGGCCACCTTCGGCGCGTCCTGGACGGGATCACCCTGGGGCGGCTTCGTTGCCATCGCGCACTCCTGTTCACGCACGTGTGTGAGGTGGATCTCTTCGATCCTCGCATGCGGGGGGTGCGCGGGCGGAGACGCCTGCGGTGCGGGGTTCTGTGCGGTGGGGGTTGCTGTAGCGCCCGGGGGGGGGAGAGAGAGAGACGCCTGCGGCGCAAGGTTCTGTTCGGTGGGGGTTGCGGTAGCGCCCAGGGTGGGGTGGTGGTGCGGGGCCGCGGTGGGGGTGGTCGTCCTCGGTCTGGCGCGAGAGTGCGTCTCGGTAAGTGAAGGGCGCGGACGCGCCAGCCGCTGCGGGCGCCCACCCCCACCCCGTCCCCTCCCCGCCGTACGCGTCTGCCGCTATCCGCGGGCATGCGTGCCGCCTGGGGCGGCACGGGTGGGCGCGGCGGCACCCCGTAAGCCCGGGCTGCGCAGACTCCCCCCGGCCCACACAGGCACCAGTGCCTGTTGCCCCCTGGGCGGGAACGCGTCCGGCGCCGGGGGCGGGCCCCGGTGTCAGTGAGGCGTGGCAGGATCGGACACGTGGCAGACACAGCATCGAAGAAGACCGACCAGACCCCCGGCGGAAGCCGCCCGCGCCTGATGCTCATGGACGGGCACTCACTGGCGTACCGCGCGTTCTTCGCGCTGCCCGCGGAGAACTTCACCACCGCGACGGGCCAGCCGACGAACGCGATCTACGGCTTCGCGTCGATGCTCGCCAACACCCTCCGTGACGAGGCGCCCACGCACTTCGCGGTCGCCTTCGACGTGTCCCGCAAGACATGGCGCTCGGAGGAGTTCACCGAGTACAAGGCGAACCGCTCCAAGACCCCCGACGAGTTCAAGGGCCAGGTCGAGCTGATCGGCGAGCTGCTCGACGCGATGAGCGTGCCCCGCTTCGCCGTCGAGGGGTACGAGGCGGACGACGTCATCGCCACGCTCGCCACCCAGGCCGAGGCCGAGGGCTTCGACGTGCTGATCGTCACCGGCGACCGCGACTCCTTCCAGCTGGTCTCCGACCGCACCACGGTGCTGTACCCGACCAAGGGCGTCTCCGAGCTGACCCGCTTCACCCCGGAGAAGGTCTTCGAGAAGTACAACCTCACGCCCGCGCAGTACCCGGACTTCGCCGCCCTGCGCGGCGACCCGTCCGACAACCTCCCCGGCATCCCCGGCGTCGGCGAGAAGACCGCCGCGAAGTGGATCAACCAGTTCGGCTCCTTCGCCGAGCTGGTCGAGCGGGTCGACGAGGTCAAGGGCAAGGCCGGGCAGAACCTCCGCGACCACCTCGAGTCCGTCAAGCTCAACCGCCGCCTCACCGAGCTGGAGCGCCAGGTCGAGCTGTCGAAGGGCGTGCGGGAGCTCGAGCGCACCGCCTACGACCGCAAGGCCGTGGCGATGATCCTCGACACCCTGGAGATCAGGAACCCGTCGCTGCGGGAGCGGCTGTTCGCCGTCGACCCGGGCGCCGAGGAGGCCGAGACCACCCCGGTCGTCGCCGACGGCGTGGAGATCGACGGCACGGTGCTGGGCACCGGCGAGCTGGCCGGCTGGCTCGCGGAGCACGCCACCGGCCCCCTCGGCGTCGCCGTCGTCGACGCCTGGGCGCTCGGCACCGGCTCCGTCGCCGAGATCGCGCTCGCCACCGCGGGCGGACCGGCCGCCTGGTTCGACCCGGCCGAGATCGACGAGGCCGACGAGCAGGCGTTCCGCGCCTGGCTCGCCGACCCGGCCCGCCCCAAGGTGTTCCACAACGCCAAGCGCGCCATGCGCGTCTTCCCCGAGCACGGCTGGACGGTGGACGGCGTCACCATGGACACGGCGCTCGCCGCGTACCTGGTCAAGCCCGGCCGCCGCTCCTTCGACCTGGACGCCCTGTCCCTGGAGTACCTGCACCGGGAGCTGGCGCCCGCCGCCGCGCCCGACGGGCAGCTCGCCTTCGGCGCGGACGACGGCGCGCAGGCGCACGCGCTCATGGTGCAGGCCCGCGCCGTCCTCGACCTGGGCGAGGCCTTCGAGGGCCGCCTCGCGGACGTCGGCGCCTCCGACCTGCTGCGCGACATGGAGCTGCCCACCTCCGCCCTGCTCGCCCGCATGGAGCGGCACGGCATCGCGGCCGACCGGGCGCACCTGGAGGCCATGGAGCAGATGTTCGCCGGCGCGGTGCAGCAGGCGGTGAAGGAGGCCCACGCGGCGGCCGGACACGAGTTCAACCTGGGCTCGCCCAAGCAGCTCCAGGAGGTCCTCTTCGGCGAGCTGGCCCTGCCCAAGACCAAGAAGACCAAGACCGGTTACACCACGGACGCGGACGCGCTGGCCTGGCTCGCCGGCCAGACGGACAACGAGCTGCCGGTCATCATGCTGCGCCACCGCGAGCAGGCGAAGCTCCGCGTCACCGTCGAGGGCCTGATCAAGACGATCGCCTCGGACGGCCGCATCCACACGACGTTCAACCAGACCGTCGCCGCGACCGGCCGGCTGTCCTCCACGGACCCCAACCTGCAGAACATCCCGGTCCGCACGGACGAGGGCCGCGCCATCCGCCGCGGCTTCGTCGTCGGCGAGGGCTTCGAGTCGCTGCTCACCGCCGACTACAGCCAGATCGAGCTGCGCGTCATGGCCCACCTCTCCGAGGACGCCGGTCTCACCGAGGCGTTCACCTCCGGCGAGGACCTGCACACCACGGCCGCGGCCCAGGTGTTCTCCGTCGAGCAGTCCGCGGTGGACGCGGAGATGCGCCGCAAGATCAAGGCGATGTCCTACGGACTGGCCTACGGGCTGTCCGCGTTCGGCCTCTCCCAGCAGCTGAACATCGAGGCGGCGGAGGCGCGCCAGCTGATGGACGCCTACTTCGAGCGCTTCGGCGGCGTGCGGGACTACCTGCGCAACGTCGTGGACGAGGCGCGGGCGACCGGGTACACGGCGACCCTCTTCGGCCGCCGCCGCTACCTGCCCGACCTCAACAGCGACAACCGCCAGCGCCGCGAGGCGGCCGAGCGGATGGCGTTGAACGCGCCGATCCAGGGCACGGCGGCGGACATCGTCAAGATCGCCATGCTGAACGTCGACCGCGCCCTGCGCGAGGCGGACCTGCGCTCCCGCATGCTCCTCCAGGTCCACGACGAAATCGTCCTGGAGCTCGCCCCCGGCGAGCGGGAACAGGTCGAGGAACTGGTCCGCCGGGAAATGGCCTCCGCGGTCGAGCTGAGGGTCCCCCTCGGCGTCTCGGTGGGCGTGGGCCCGGACTGGGAGTCGGCGGCGCACTGACTCGGCGCCGCACTCCGGGCGCGGCCCTCGGGCCGCGCCCGGTGCGGTGTCCGGGGCGCGGCTCCTCCCGCAGGGGCGGTCACCGCCGCACCGCTGCGTCGCGGCGCCCGCTCGGGCCTCCGCGCGCGTCCGCTCGCCGTGCCGTCCCCAGGGGGGCATAAGCCCAGGTCGGGCGGGGTCGGGGGCACGTTCCGAGGGCTGCGGGGCCTCGCGTGGTTCACTCGCGTGGCCCTCGCAGGAGAGCCCCGGACCAGGTAGGCGGCCAGCATGCCAGGCATGGGTATACGCATGCTTCACCGCAGAGCGGCACCCCCGCGGGCCGACGCCGACGGACCCACCACCCAGGCGTTTCCGCCGGTCCCGGTCTTCGCGGCCGCCGCAAGTACCGCCCGCATCCCCGGCGGCCTCACGGCCGCGTTCCGCGACACCGCCGTCCGGCTCGGCCGGCGCGTCACCGACGGCCCGTGGAGAACGGGCCGTACCCCCGCCGCCCAGGGCACGGGGACCGACCAGCCCCCATGGCGGCTGTGGGCCGAGCTGGCCCGCGCCTACCTGACCCTCGTCCTCACCCTGCTGCCCCGGCCCCGCCCGGTCCGCACGGTCACCGTGTTCGTCGCGGCGAGCGAGACCCTCAGCGTGCGGCCGTACGCCGAGGGCCTCGCGTACCGGCGTGTGCAGGGTCCTCCGTGGCCGGGGCCCGACGCCGCGCCCTGACGGCGACGGCGTACACCGGGAGCGCGGCCACCAGCCCCGCGCCCGCGCCGAAACAGACGGTCGGGATCAGCTCGTAGGGCTTCGCCATGTGCCCCCAGTGGTCCCACCACCGGAGGGCCCGCGGGACCGCCGCGGCCACCATGCACCCCGCGAGCAGCGCGACGGCCGCCCACCGGTCGCGCGTCGACAGCACCGGCACCCCCGGGGGCACCGCGTCCCCGGGGACCGTACGCCGCAGCGCCCGCACCGTGAACACCACGAGGACGACCGCGGCCAGCAGCGAACTGCCGTACTGCGCGTACCAGAACACCGGCGAACCGCCGATCTCCTCGCCCAGCACCGGGATCAGCCGCGTGCCCCACCGGTCGTGATGGGTGAACGCGTCCCACACGACGTGCGTCAGACCACCCAGCACCGCGGACAGGTACCAGCGCGCCACCAGCGACGCCCGTACGCGCTCCCGGGGCGCCCCGCAGCGCGTCAGCGTTGCCACCCGCCCCTGACGGGCCCGCGGCAGCAGGGCCACCAAGGGCTCCCGCACCAGCAGCCACAGCCCCACCAGCGCCCAGGCGATGACCACGTCCACGGTGAACACGCCCCACCCCGCGTGCGTCACGTCGCCGAACTCCATCGCCCCGGACACGACGCCGGCCGCGTAGTAGGTCATGTCGGGCGCGAAGCTGCCCGCGACCAGCACCGCCGGGACCAGCGGGCCGCGCCCCGTGCCGTCGGTGCGGACGGCCGGCAGTACGGCTGCCGCGTGGCTGAGTGTGAAGGGCAACGGGACTCCTCGCCGCAGGGATTGACCGGGTATGCCCGGCAGCGTCGGCAGGAGGGCCGCGGGCACGGGCGGACCTCAGTATTCGGCAGACCGGGCCGTGGCGGTCGTCCGCCCCGTGAACCGCCCGGACGACAAGATGGCCAACCGGTGAATATCGGGCATCAACGGGTGTCCGTGCAAGGCAAGTTGTCGTAGGGTCGCGAGGGTCGTCGACCCGGTCCCGCATCCCAGGGCAACCGGCGGGGCGGGCAGATCGTCACAACAGGGCGAACGCGGTACACGGTGAAGGGCGCCCACAGCGCCCGCGGGGAGGGGTTCACTCTATGGCGGCGCACATCGGCAGGAGGCTGCGCAAGGGAGCGGCAACCACCGCCGTGGCCGCGGCGGCCGTGGCGGCCCTGTCCGCGTCCCAGGCCCCCGGCGTCACGGTCGACGACCAGGGCAGACAGAGCGCCGGCGACGCCACCTCCGCACCCGACGCGGCAGCCGACGACAGCGCGACCGGCAACTCGCCGTACTACACGGACCTGCCGCCCCTCAACAGCCCCGCCCCGTCGCCCTCCGCGGGCTCCGGCGAGGCGGGCGACCGGAGCGCCGCCGAGGCCGGCATACCCGCGACCGTCCTCGACGCCTACAAGAAGGCCGAGGCGGCGCTGCGCGGGACCGGCTGCAACCTGCCCTGGCAACTCCTCGCCGCCATCGGCAAGGTGGAGTCCGGTCAGGCGCGAGGCGGCCGGGTCGACGCCGACGGCACCACCGTCTCCCCCATCCTCGGACCCCAGCTCGACGGCAACGGCTTCGCCCTCATCCGCGACACCGACAACGGCGCCTACGACGGCAACCGGATGTACGACCAGGCCGTCGGGCCGATGCAGTTCATCCCCTCCACGTGGTCCTGGGCGGGGCGCGACGGCAACGGCGACGGCCGCAAGGACCCCAACAACATCTACGACGCCGCCCTCGCCGCCGGGCACTACCTGTGCCGCTACGACTGGGACCTGTCGCAGCCGGGCGACCTGCGCAAGGCGATCCTCAGCTACAACAACTCGACGGACTACCTGAACACCGTCCTGTCGTGGCTGGAGTACTACCGCAAGGGCACCCACGAGATCCCCGACGGCACCGGCGCCCTGCCCGACGACCGCAGCGACGCACGCCCCGGTGTCACCCCCTCCGCGCCGGGCACCACCCCGCCGGCGCGGCCCGGCACCCGGCCAGGCAAGCCCTCCGGCTCCCGGCCGTCGCCCAGCCCGACCGCACCCGGCACCGGCGGCCCCGGCACGCCGCCCACCACGCCCCCGCCGTCCACCACCCCGCCGACGCCCACCGACACGGTGCACCACCTGGAGGACGCCGGCACCGGCACCCTCACCGCCATGGCCGGCCACACCTTCGCCGAGCGCATCTCGACGCGCGCGGAGACGCAGGCGGGCAAGGCGGTCGCCAAGGTGCGGATCCGCTTCACGATCGTCGGCGACACCGACAGCACCTTCGCCGGCGGCGAGAGCGTGGCGACCGTGACGACCGACGCGTCCGGCGTCGCCGTCGCGCCGGCGCTGCGGGCGGGGGAGCGGACCGGCGCGTTCGCCGTCCAGGCGGCCGTGGTCGGACGCTCCGTCAAGGGCGTCCCCTACAAGGTGACGGTCACCCAGCGCGCCGCCGACGCCCTCACCCGCGTCGGCGAGAAGGAACTGACCTGCGTCGCGGGCGGCGAGTTCGCCGAGCCGGTCGCGGTCGAGGCCACCTACGGCGGTGAGGCCGCCGGGAAGGTCGCCGTCACCGCGACACTCGTGACCTCCGCCGACGACCCCGCCGAGAACGACAAGGGCCCCTACTTCAAGGACGCCGACGGCAAGGCGGTCCGCACCCTGACCGGTCTGCGGACCGACGCGGACGGACGGCTGACCCTGCCGAAGCTCTACGCGGACGACACCGCCGGCACGTTCCTGCTCCGCCTCACCACGGCGGGCGGCGCCACCCTCGACGTGGAGCTGACCGTGGAGCCGGCCGCCACGCCGAGCCCCGACCCGGACCCGTCGGCGGACCCCGATCCCTCGACGGACCCGTCGGCGGACCCGTCCACCGAGCCGTCGCGGACCCCGGCCGCCTGAGCCGGCGCCCTGCCCGCTACCCGCGCAGCCGCGCGTTGGTGTGGCGGGTGGGCCGCGCGGCGGCCGGGTCCTCCGGCCAGGGGTGCTTCGGATACCGGCCGCGCAGCTCCGCCCGCACCTGCCGGTAGCCCTCGCGCCAGAAGGAGGCGAGGTCGGCGGTGACCGCGGCGGGCCGCCCGGCCGGGGACAGCAGGTGCACCAGCAGCGGCACCCCGGCCACCGTGGGCGACTCCTGAAGCCCGAACATCTCCTGCAGCTTCACGGCGAGCACCGGCCGCTCCGGGTCGGACCAGTCGATCCGTACGTGCGACCCGCTGGGCACCGTGATCCGCTCGGGCGCCAGCTCGTCGAGGCGCGCCGCCTCGCCCGACGCCCACGGCAGCAGCCGCGCGAGCGCCTGCCCGGCGTCGATCCGCGCCAGGTCGGCCCGGCGCCGCGCGCGGCTCAGCTCGGGCTCCAGCCACTCGTCCACGCGCGCGTGGAGCGCCTCGTCGGACACGTCCGGCCACGGCTCGCCCAGCCGCGCGTGCAGGAAGGCCAGCCGCTGCCGCAGCACCTGTGCACCGGCCGGCCACCGCAGCAGCCCGAACCCCTCCCGGCGCAGCCCGTCCAGCAGTGCGGCGCGCACCGGCGCGGGGCCGGCGTCCGTGAGCGGCCGCTCGGTCAGCTCGACCGCCCCGAGCCGCTCGACCCGGCGCGCCACGACGTCCCCGTCCGCCCAGTGCACCTCCTCACGCCGGTCGAGGAGCGTGCCCGCGGCCCACCGCGCCACGTCCTCGTCCACGGCGGCTCCCAGCAGCACGCGCGCGTGCCCACGCCCCACGGGCCGGTCGGCGACGGCGACGGCCACCCACTCGGCCCCCCGCAACGCGGACCCGGCCCCGACCTCGGCCCGCGTCCCGCCCACCATCAGATACGACCCCCCGTCGACCCGGGCCACCCGCTCCGGAAAGGCGAGCGCCACGACGAGCCCGACGCCCCGCTCCTCACCTCCGGGGTCTCCGCCATGATCGGCTGCCCCGACGTCGGAAACTCCGCCCGGGCGCGGCCCCGCCCCGGACACGCTCCTGCGCCCTCCGCGAGCCCCCGGCGCCGCGCCACCGTCCGACGGTGCGGTGGCCCGCGGCGCGGAGGTCCCACCCGCCTGCCGCTCACCGGCCGAGCCATCCCCGCCGGTTTGGCCGGCGGGGATGGGTCCTCCGGACCTGCCCTGCCGGTTCCCGCCGCCGTCCGACCGAGCCGACGTACCCGGGCCGGTTCCGGCCGTACCACCCACAGCCTCGGGGGGGAAGGAACCGTCCCCGTGCCCAGGGGCCGCCGGCGCCTCACCGGCGCCCGTCCGCACCGGGCCGTCCGGACTCGGAACCGCCTCACCGCCCTGCCCCCCGGCTCCCTCCGCCTGGGACAAGGCGCCCCGCAGCCTCCGTACCTCCGTGCGCCAGCGCGGCGCGTACCCGTCGCCGCCCCGGCGGGCCCTGCGCAGCGCGGCCGGCAGGTCGTCGCCGTAGTCGCGGGGTGGTTCCTCGGAGAGGAGGGCGACCACCTCGGAGGCGAGAGCGGCGCCCACGCGCGGGGCCGCGTCCAGGAGGGCGCGGCCCAGGCGCGGGTGGAGGCCGAGGCGGGTCAGGCGGGTGCCCCGCTCCGTGGGGCGGCCGTCCGGCCGTACCGCGTCGATCGCCGTGAGGACGTCCCTGGCCGCCGCCATCGCACCGGCCGGCGGAGGGTCCAGCAGGGCCAGTCCGGAGGCGTCCGGATCGCCCCAGCAGGCCGCCTGGAGCGCGAACGCCGTCAGGTCGGCCACCTTGATCTCGGGGAAGGGGTACGACGGGAGCCGCGCGTCCTCCGCCTCCGCCCAGCAGCGGTACACCGCACCCGGCGCCTCACGCCCGGCGCGCCCCGCCCGCTGGCGTCCCGCGGCGCGTGAGGCCCGTACCGTCGCGAGCGCGCTCAGACCGCGCGCGTGGTCGACGCGCGGCTCGCGGGCGAGGCCCGAGTCCACCACCACGCGTACTCCCGGCACCGTCAGCGAGGACTCCGCGACCGAGGTCGCCAGCACCACCCGCCGCCGCTCGCCGGGCGACAGCACCGCGTCCTGCACGGCGGCCGGCGCACGCCCGTGCACCTGGAGGACGTCCACGCCCGGCAGGCCGCCCAGCATCCCGGCCACCCGGGAGATCTCCCCGACCCCCGGCAGGAACACCAGCACGTCGCCGTCCCGCTCGGCCAGGGCCCGCCGTACCACCGCCGCGACGTGCGTGAGCAGCGCCGGGTCCACCCACATGCCGTGCGGCGGCCGCACCGCGCGCGGGGGCGGCGCCCACACCACGTCGACCGGGTGCGCGGCGCCCCGCGCCTCGACGACGGGCGCACCGCCCAGCAGCCGCGCCCAGCCCTCCGCGTCCGTCGTCGCCGACGCGGCCACCAGCCGCAGGTCCGGCCGCAGCGTCTCGCGCACGTCCCACAGGAACGCCGCCGCCGTGTCCGCGTCCAGATGCCGCTCGTGGCACTCGTCCAGCACCACGACGTCCACCCCGGCCAGCTCCTGGTCGCGCTGGAGCCGCTGCAGCAGCACACCGGTCGTGACGACCTCCACGCGCGTGTCCCGCCCCACGGCGCGCTCCCCGCGCACGGTGAAGCCGACCGAGGCGCCCACCCGCTCGCCCAGCAGCCACGCCATCCGGCGCGCCGCCGCGCGCGCGGCGATCCGCCGGGGTTCGGCGACCAGCACCCGCCGCGCGGGACCCGCGCCCCACAGGCCGGCGAGGTCGAGCGGCACCAGGGTCGTCTTGCCGGTGCCGGGCGGCGCCACCAGCACCGACGTGCCGTGCTCGTCCAGGGCGCCGGCGAGCGAGGGCAGCGCCTCGCGCACCGGAAGGGACTCCAGCGCCTCGTGACGGATCACGCGGTCAGTCCCGTTCGCACACGAAGACGGCCGTGCCGGGGATCAGGCCGCCGCGCAGCGGGGACCAGCCGCCCCACTCGGTGGTGTTCCAGGCCGGCCACTCCGGCTCCACCAGGTCCACCAGCCGGAACCCGGAGGAGACCACGTCACGGACCCGGTCCCCGAGCGTCCTGTGGTGCTCGACGTACACCGCGCGACCGGCGTCGTCCTGTTCCACGTACGGCGTGCGGTCGAAGTACGACCCGGAGACGCTCAGCCCCTCCGGGCCCGGCTCGTCCGGGAACGCCCAGCGGATCGGGTGCGTCACGGAGAACACCAGCCGCCCGCCCGGACGCAGCACCCGGTGCACCTCGCGCAGCACCAGCCGCGGATCGGCGACGAAGGGCAGCGCCCCGTAGGCGGAGCAGGCCAGGTCGAAGGAGCCGTCGGCGAAAGGGAGCGCGCCCGCGTCCGCGCACACGAGGGGGAACGCCCCGCCGATGCGCAGCGCGTGCTGGAGCTGGCGGTGCGAGATGTCCAGCGCCACCGGCCGCGCGCCCTGCGCGGCCAGCCAGCGCGAGCACTGCGCCGCGCCCGCGCCCAGCTCGAGGACGTCGCGCCCCTTCAGCTCCTCCGGCGGGCCGAGCAGCTCCGCCTCCACCTCGTCCAGGCCCTCCGGGCCCCACACGAATCGGTCGTCACCGAGAAAGGTCCCGTGCTCGTTCTGGTACTCGTCGGCGTTGCGGTCCCACCAGCCCCGGTTGGCCCGGGAGCTCTCCGTGACGCCGGCCTCCCGCCGGGTGGCCTCCGGTTCGGGGACTTCGGGCTCTTGGATGATCGGCTCCCTCGTCGTACTCTTCCGTCCAGCCGGGTCCCCGGTGTGTCGCCGCGGGGGGGTCTTCTTCACCCCTGCATGGCCTCGGGAGACGGCAGTTGTGCCGGTTATGCGGCGATCCGCCCCGGGTGGGCGGCTTCGCGCATTGACCCTGCCCGGCCGCCCCCGTATGCTACAAGTTGCGCTGCGAGCCTGCGCACCTCAGACGTAGCAGGCTGCGCTCGCATCTGTTGTATGTCCCCTCGGTTGTCGAGGCGCCACCGGATTTTTGTGGCGCTTCCTTGGCTGTCCGGCTTCTGCAGAGCGAAACGGGCTCCGGCGTAGCAGTACCTACGACTTCAATGTCCGTACCGGAGCCCTTTCCCACATGACGAGCAGCACCGAGACCACCGCCACCACCCCGCAGGTAGCGGTCAACGACATCGGTAACGAGGAAGCCTTCCTCGCCGCGATCGACGAGACGATCAAGTACTTCAACGACGGCGACATCGTCGACGGCGTCATCGTGAAGGTCGACCGGGACGAGGTCCTGCTCGACATCGGTTACAAGACCGAAGGCGTTATCCCGAGCCGCGAGCTCTCGATCAAGCACGACGTCGACCCCAACGAGGTCGTCGCCGTCGGTGACGAGATCGAGGCCCTGGTCCTCCAGAAGGAGGACAAGGAAGGCCGCCTGATCCTCTCGAAGAAGCGCGCCCAGTACGAGCGTGCCTGGGGCACCATCGAGAAGATCAAGGAAGAGGACGGGATCGTCACCGGTACCGTCATCGAGGTCGTCAAGGGTGGTCTCATCCTCGACATCGGCCTCCGCGGCTTCCTCCCGGCCTCCCTGGTCGAGATGCGCCGTGTCCGCGACCTCCAGCCCTACGTGGGCAAGGAGCTCGAGGCCAAGATCATCGAGCTGGACAAGAACCGCAACAACGTGGTCCTGTCCCGCCGTGCCTGGCTGGAGCAGACCCAGTCCGAGGTCCGCCAGACGTTCCTCACCACCCTCCAGAAGGGTCAGGTCCGTTCCGGCGTCGTCTCCTCGATCGTCAACTTCGGTGCCTTCGTGGACCTGGGTGGCGTCGACGGTCTGGTCCACGTCTCCGAGCTCTCCTGGAAGCACATCGACCACCCGTCCGAGGTTGTCGAGGTCGGCCAGGAAGTCACCGTCGAGGTCCTCGACGTCGACATGGACCGCGAGCGTGTCTCCCTGTCGCTGAAGGCGACGCAGGAAGACCCGTGGCAGCAGTTCGCCCGCACCCACCAGATCGGCCAGGTCGTGCCCGGCAAGGTCACGAAGCTGGTTCCGTTCGGTGCGTTCGTCCGCGTGGACGAGGGCATCGAGGGTCTGGTCCACATCTCCGAGCTGGCCGAGCGCCACGTGGAGATCCCGGAGCAGGTCGTCCAGGTCAACGACGAGATCTTCGTCAAGGTCATCGACATCGACCTCGAGCGCCGCCGCATCAGCCTCTCGCTGAAGCAGGCCAACGAGGCCTTCGGTGCCGACCCGACGGCGGTCGAGTTCGACCCGACCCTGTACGGCATGGCCGCGTCCTACGACGACCAGGGCAACTACATCTACCCCGAGGGCTTCGACCCCGAGACCAACGACTGGCTCGAGGGCTACGAGAAGCAGCGCGAGGAGTGGGAGCGCCAGTACGCCGAGGCGCAGACCCGCTTCGAGCAGCACCAGGCGCAGGTCATCAAGTCCCGCGAGGCGGACGAGAAGGCCGCTGCCGAGGGTGGCGAGCCCGCCGCTCCGGCCGCGTCCGGCGGCGGTTCGTACTCCTCCGAGGGTGGCGACCAGTCCGGCGCCCTGGCTTCGGACGAGGCGCTGGCCGCGCTTCGCGAGAAGCTGGCGGGTGGCCAGAGCTGAACGCTCTCCACTGAGGGTTAGTGGTTGATCTGAGGGGCCGCACCTGTGAGGTGCGGCCCCTCAGGCGTTCCCCGGTGGGTTCCTTGCCGGCCGCGGGGCGGTGGGGGCCTGTCGCGCGGTTCCCCGCGCCCCATCGGCGCCTGAGGGGAATGCCTGTGCTTCGTGCCACGTTGTGGTGGGTGAAACACGAGGAGGAGCGGTCACTGTGCTTGATCCGCAGGATTTGTACGCCTGGGAGCCGAAGGGTCTGAGCGTCGTCGACATGGCGCTGGCCCAGGAGTCGGCCGGACTTGTCATGCTCTACCACTTCGACGGATACATCGACGCGGGCGAGACCGGCGACCAGATCGTCGACCGGCTGCTCGACTCGCTGCCCCACCAGGTCGTCGCCCGGTTCGACCACGACCGGCTCGTCGACTACCGGGCCCGCCGGCCCCTGCTCACCTTCACCCGCGACCGGTGGACCGACTACGAGGTGCCGGACATCGCCGTGCGGCTCGTGCAGGACGCCACCGGAGCGCCCTTCCTGCTGCTCTCGGGACCCGAGCCGGACGTCGAGTGGGAGCGCTTCGCCGCCGCCGTGCGGCAGATCGTGGAGCGCCTCCAGGTGCGCCTGTCGGTCAACTTCCACGGCATCCCCATGGGCGTCCCGCACACCCGCCCGGTCGGCATTACCCCGCACGGCAACCGCACCGACCTCGTCCCCGTCAGCACCAGCGTCTTCGACGAGGCGCAGGTCCCGGGCAGCGCCGAGGCCCTGGTCGAGTACCGGCTGATGCAGGCCGGGCACGACGTCCTGGGCGTCGCGACGCACGTGCCGCACTACATCGCCCGCTCACCGTACCCGGATGCGGCGCTGACCGCGCTGGAGGCCATCACGGCCGCCACCGGGCTCGTCCTGCCGGGCGTCGCGCACTCCCTGCGCACCGACGCCCAGCGCACCCAGACCGAGATCGACCGGCAGATCCGCGAGGGCGACGACGAGCTCACCGCCCTCGTCCAGGGCCTGGAGCACCAGTACGACGCGGCCGCGGGGGCCGCGACCCGGGGCAACATGCTCGCCGAGCCCGTGGAGATCCCGTCGGCCGACGAGATCGGCCGCGAGTTCGAGAAGTTCCTGGCCGAGCGGGAGGGCGACAACTGACGCCCGCCGGACCGCCGGTCACCGAGGGCCCTTAGGCTGCTGCGCATGCTGACAGTGGGCCTGACCGGCGGTATCGGAGCCGGCAAGAGCGAGGTGTCGCGGCTGCTCGTGGAGCGCGGCGCCGTACTGATCGACGCCGACCGCATCGCACGCGAGGTCGTGGAACCGGGCACGCCCGGGCTCGCCGCCGTCGTGGAGGCCTTCGGCGAGGAGATCCTCGCCGAGGACGGCAGCCTGGACCGGCCCCGCCTCGGCGCCCTCGTCTTCAGCGACCCGGAGAAGCTGGCCACGCTCAACTCGATCGTGCACCCCCTGGTGGGCGCCCGGTCGCGCGAGCTGGAGGAGGCCGCGCCCGAGGACGCCGTCGTCGTCCACGACGTCCCGCTCCTCACCGAGAACGGCCTCGCCCCCCTCTACGACGTCGTGGTCGTCGTCGACGCGAGCCCCGGGACGCAGCTCGACCGGCTGGTGCGGCTGCGCGGCATGAGCGAGGAGGACGCACGGGCCCGCATGGCCGCCCAGGCCACCCGCGAGCAGCGCCGCGCCGTCGCCGACGTCGTCATCGACAACGACGTGCCCCTCGACGCGCTGGAACGCCGCGTCGAGGAGGTGTGGGCCGACCTGGTCCGCCGCGCGCGGAAGCCCCGGCCGGAATAGGGGGCCCGGGGCGAGGCGTTGATCCTTCCGAGAGAGGGAAGGATTCCGCCGTGCCCCAGACCAGTGGTCCGTCCGGACGTACGCCGGAGACGCACGTCATCGACTTCCGCGCCGCCGAGCACCTGCTCGCCTCCCGCGACCCGCGGGGCGCGGTCAAGCTGCTGGACGGTGTCATCGACGTCCACCCCGAGAACACGGCCGCGCGGCTGCTGCGGGCGCGCGCCTTCTTCGCGGCGGCCCAGCTGCGCCCCGCCGAGCTGGAGTTCTCGCTCGTCCTGGAGCGGGAGCCGGACAACGCCTTCGCCCACTTCGCCCTCGCCCGCACCTACGAGCGGCAGGGCAGGACCCACCCCGCCAAGCGGCACTTCCGCCTCGCGGCCGCGCTGGACCCGAACCCGGAGTACCTGAAGGCCGCGCGCTTCGACGGCTGAACCCGCGGGCGCGGGCCGTCAGGGCCTGTCCGTCGGCGGCCCGTGCGGCGGCTCGTACGGCGGGACGTCACGGCCGGGCTGGTAGTGCGGGCCCTGGCGGATGTGCCGGACCACGAACGCCAGGTCCGCCGCGACGACCAGGAACAGCATCCCGCAGGCCAGCGCCCAGCCCGGATGGCCGGCGAGCGCGAACGCCGCCGTTCCGGCCACCGTCCAGACCACACCCCACACGCTCAGCCAGAACCGCACGCGCAGAGAACTCCGCGCGGTCGTCGGTTCACTGCCGGTACGCATCGCGATCCTCACCCTGCGGCGGCCTTGCTCCCTGGCCTTCCGAGTGCCCCGTCCCCACCCGCTGTCACTCGTTCGGGTGGCATGGGCGGGGAGGGGAACGGACGTGCGGGCGCGGCCCGTTCGACGGGCATGGAGAAGAAGACGCGGGCGGGGTACGAGGGGACGGGACCCGGGGCGATCACCCCGGACGGATGCGCGGTGGAGCTGTACGCGCGGCTGCCCGTGGGGGACGAGCCGGACGTGATCGAAGCCGCGGTGCCCGCGGGGGCGAGCATCCTGGAGCTGGGCTGCGGGGTGGGGCGGATGACCCACGCGCTGATGGAGCGCGGCTTCGAGGTGACGGCGGTCGACGAGTCCGCCGAGATGCTGGAGCGGGTGCGCGGGGCGCGGACGATATGCGGCCCGATCGAGCGGCTCGACCTCGGCGAGACGTTCGACGTGGTGCTGCTGGCCTCGTTCCTGGTGCACGCGGGGGACGCCGAGGTGCGCCGGGGCATGCTGCGCACCTGCGTGCGGCACCTCGCGGAGGGCGGGTGCGTCCTGATCCAGCGGGAGGGCGCCGACTCCCACACGAACGTGCCGCGCGAGCGGGTCGACCCGGCGGGCTTCACGGTCCGGATCGCGTCCGTGGAGCCGGTCGGTGACGGCGTCGACTCGGTCCGCGCGGAGTACGTCTTCCCGGACGCGACCTGGACCCAGACGTTCCGGTCGCGCCCCCTGACGCCGGAGCAGTTCGAGACGGCACTCGCGGAGGAGGGGCTGAGGGTGGACCGGTACCTGACGGAGGACGGGATCTGGGTGAGGGCGGTGCCGGCGGACCGGGCCTGACGGGACGCGGGCGGCGGCGTCCCCACGCTCGGGACACGGTGCCCGGACTCCGTGGCCCGGGTGTGTCTGGCGGTAGTGCCCTCGGTCGGGCCGCGCCCAGGCGAAAGGGGCGCCGGCGTTTCCCGCCCGCCGGGAAGGCGCGCCCTCCCGGTGGGCGGGCTCCGAGCCCGTGCCTACGGCCGGGGCGCGCCCCCGGCGCCCTTGCCGCGGCCCCGGCGTCCGCCTGCCCCACGCCCGTTCGCGGCACCCCGTCCGCCCGGTGCGGCACCCGGGTCGCCCGGTGCGCCCGGGACGGGCGGGCCCGCGGGGCCGGCCAGCGGACCCGGGCCGCCGAGGCCGCCCAGACCTCGCAGCCGTTCCAGCTCGCGGCGGTCCCGCTTGGTCGGGCGGCCCGCGCCGCGGTCGCGGATGCCGGCCGGGGCGACGGCCTCGCGCGGCGGAGGCGGCGGCGAGTTGTCGACGTAGCACTGGACGGCGACCGGTGCCCCCACCCGCTTGCGGATCAGCCGCTTCACGACGACGACCCGCTCCCGCGTCTCCACCCGCACCCGAACCTCGTCGCCGACCCGCACGGAGTGCGACGGCTTCACCCGCTCGCCGTTCACGCGGACGTGCCCGCCCCGGCAGGCCGTGGCCCCCATGGAGCGCGTCTTGACCAGCCGCACCGACCAGATCCAGCTGTCGATCCGCACGGTCTCGCCGTTCTGCGGGCCCGCCGCCTCGGCGGCGGCCACCGCCGAGGCGACCTTCGGGTCCACCGTCTCGGGCGTGGCCTCCGCGGGCGCGGCCACCGCGTCCTCGTCCACGCCGGCCGTCCTGTCGTTCCGCGCACCCTCCGCAACCATGGTCCCGACCTTAGCCCGCCCGGCCCGCCGACCGGACGCCCTACCGTGGAGCCATGGATTCCGAAGGCCTTGCCCGGCTCGACCGGCGCATCTCCGGCTGCCGTGCCTGTCCGCGTCTGGTCGCCTGGCGCGAGGAGGTCGCCCGCACCAAGCGGGCCGCGTTCGCGGACCGGACGTACTGGGGCAGGCCGGTGCCCGGGTTCGGGCCGCCCGACGCGCGGCTGGTGATCATCGGTCTCGCGCCCGCCGCGCACGGCGGCAACCGCACCGGCAGGATGTTCACCGGCGACCGCTCGGGCGACGTGCTGTACCAGGCGCTGTACGACGTGGGCCTGGCCTCCCAGCCGACCTCCGAGGACGCCGACGACGGTCTGGAGCTGTACGGGGTCCGCGTCACCGCGCCCGTGCACTGCGCCCCGCCCGCCAACAAGCCCACCCCGGCCGAGCGGGACGCCTGCCGGCCCTGGCTGGTGCAGGAGCTGCGGCTGCTGCGGCCCACGGTCCGGGCGGCCGTCGTCCTCGGCGCCTTCGGCTGGCAGGCGGCGCTGCCCGCCTTCGCCGAGGCCGGCTGGACCGTGCCCCGCCCCCGGCCCGTCTTCGGACACGGCGCCCACGTCGAGCTGGACGCCGCCGACGGCCCGCCGCTCGGCCTCCACGGCTGCTTCCACGTCAGCCAGCGCAACACCTTCACCGGCAAACTCACCCCCGAGATGCTCAGGGACGTCCTGCGCACGGCGGCCACCCAGGCCGGACTGCGCCCGGCGAATTAGGGGTGAGCGGGCCGCCCGGCGGCGCTACGGTGCCCGGATGGGCAGGTATCCGGAGATCGAACCGTACGACCAGGGCATGCTCGACGTGGGGGACGGCAACCGCCTCCACTGGGAGACCAGCGGGAACCCGCACGGCAAACCGGCGGTGGTGCTGCACGGCGGACCCGGCTCCCGCGCCGGCGCCGGGCTGCGGCGCTACTTCGACCCCGCCGCCTACCGCGTCGTCCTGTTCGACCAGCGCGGCGCGGGACGGTCACGGCCGTCGGCCGCCGACCCCGCCACCGACATGGGCGTCAACACGGCGCCGCACCTCATGGCCGACCTGGAACGGCTCCGGGCGCACCTGGGCATCGAGCGCTGGCTGGTGTGGGGAGTGTCCTTCGGCTCGGCCCTGGGCCTGCGGTACGCGCAGACCCACCCCGGCGTGGTGTCCGAGCTGGTGCTGACGGGCGTGGCCACCGGCTCGCCCGCGGAGGTCGACCTGCTGACCCGGGGCCTCGGCCGCATCTTCCCGCAGGCGCACGAGCGGTTCCTCGCCGAGCTGCCCGAGGGCGAGCGGGACGGCAACCTGGCCGCCGCGTACAACCGCCTGCTGGAATCACCCGACCCCGAGGTCAGGGCACGGGCCGCGCAGGCATGGACGGACTGGGAGACGGCGATCATCCCCGCCCCGCCCGGTTCCGTCGAGAGGTTCCGGGACCCGGAGTTCCGGTACGGCTTCGCCCGCACCGTCACCCACTACTGGGGCAACGACCACTTCTTCGGCGACTTCCCCGGCGACGGGGGAGAGGAAGGCGTCGTGCTGCGCGACGCCCATCTCCTGAAGGACATCCCCGGCACCCTGGTCCAGGGCAGCCTCGACTTCGGCAACCTGCTCGGCATCGTGTGGCGGCTGCACCACGCCTGGCCGGGCAGCGAGCTCGTGGTCGTCGACGACGCCGGGCACGACGCGGGCGCCGTCGGGGACGACGCGCTGGTGGCGGCGACGGACCGGTACGCCCGCCGCCGCCCCTGACGGCAGCGTCCCTACGGGTGCAGCACCACCTTGGTGTAGCCCTCGACCCGCTTGTCGAACTTGTCATACGCCGACGGCGCCTGGTCCAGCGGCAGTTCGTGCGAGACCACGAAGCTGGGCTCGGCCCGGCCCTCGATGATCATGTCGCGGAGCTGCCGGTTGTAGCGCTTGACGTTGCACTGGCCGGTGCCGAGCTTGAGGCCCTTCTCGAAGAGCTTGCCGACCGCGACCAGCAGCATGCCCTGCTTGGACTGCTCGTCCGGGGCGCCCGGGTCGGACGGCACGTACAGCCCGGGGATGCCGAGCATGCCGGTGGCCCGGACCGTGCGGACCAGCGAGTTCAGCACGGTCGCCGGCTCCTCGCGGTCGGTGCCGCCGCCCGCCGAGGCCTGGTAGCCGACGGCGTCGATGCCCTTGTCGGTCCCCATGCCCTCGGTCTGGTCGTGGATCTGCTCGACCGGGTCGCCCTCCCCGAAGTTGACGGGGATCGCCCCGATCTCCTCGGCCTTCTGCAGCCGCTCCGCGACGCGGTCGACCACGAACACCTTCCGCGCGCCGCGCAGCAGCGCCGAGTAGGCGGCCATCAGGCCGACCGGTCCGGCGCCGTACACGGTGACGCTGTCGCCCGGGCGCACCTGGGCGAGTTCGCAGCCGTGGTACCCGGTGGGGAAGATGTCCGCGAGGAGCACGAAGTCCTTCTCGTGCTCGGTGCCCGCCGGCAGCTTCAGACAGTTGAAGTCGGCGTAGGGGACGCGCAGGTACTCCGCCTGTCCGCCCTTCCAGGGGCCCATGGCCACATAGCCGTAGGCGCCGCCCGGGAAGCCGGGGTTGACGGTGAGACAGTACCCGGTGAAGCCCTCGACGCAGTTGGTGCAGAAGCCGCAGGCGACGTTGAAGGGCATGACCACACGGTCGCCCTCCTTGAGCGAGGTGACGCCCGGGCCGACCTCGGCGACGATGCCCATGTTCTCGTGGCCGAAGGTGATACCCGGCTCGGCGGCCGTGCGGCCCTCGTACATGTGCAGGTCGGAGCCGCAGATCGCGGTCGAGGTGATCCGTACGATCACGTCGTTCGGATGCTGGATCGTCGGGTTCTCGACGTCCTCGACGGCGACCTCGAACGGTCCCTTGTACACGACGGCCTTCATGGTGCGATCTCCGTTCGGTTGGTGTTCCGCGTGGTGCGCAGCGACGCCCCTCCCGATGGCACGCGTGACCGATATCTCATGATTCTCCGGTCTTGTGGCCGGAGCAAGCCGGTAGCATCCGACGAATGTCGTGCGACGTCCGCCCCGTTCCCGGGGTCGTCGCACCCGGCGCTCAGGACGCCACCCGACGCGACACCCGACGAGAGGGGAAGGGCGGAACATGGCAGCTCAAAGGCTGGGAACACTGCTGGTGGCCGTGCCCGGGCTGTCCGGCACCACATACCCCCCGGGCACGACCGTGACGGTCCGCGGCCGCGGCGCGACCGTGGACGCGTTCGTCAACGGTGACTGGCTCCCGCTGTCCTGGTGGGAGTTCTCCGACGGCCTGCGCGAGGACATCGCCGACCGCTGAACCGTCGCGCGGGGCGACCGCCGGAAAGCCGGCCGCCCCGGGATCAGTCGACCTTCACCCAGTCCAGGGTGCGCTCGACGGCCCGCTTCCAGTCCTCGTAGCCCTGGCGGCGCCGGTCCTCCTCCCACGACGGCTCCCAGCGCTTGGACTCCTGCCAGTGCGAGCGGAGCTCGTTCTCGTCGCTCCAGAAGCCCGTCGCGAGGCCCGCGGCGTACGCGGCGCCCAGCGCGGTGGTCTCCGCGACGACGGGCCGGCTGACCGGCACCCCGAGCACGTCCGCCTGGATCTGCATGCACAGGTCGTTGGCGGTGACGCCGCCGTCCACCTTCAGCACGTCCAGGTGCACCCCGGAGTCCTGCTCCATCGCCTCGACCACGTCGCGGCTCTGGTAGCAGATCGCCTCCAGCGTGGCCCGCGCGATGTGGCCGCCGGTGTTGTACCGGGACAGGCCGACGATGGCCCCGCGGGCGTCGGAACGCCAGTAGGGGGCGAACAGGCCGGAGAAGGCCGGCACGAAGTACATGCCGCCGTTGTCCTCCACCGACCGCGCCAGCTGCTCGCTGTCCGGGGCGCTTCCGATGATCTTCAGCTGGTCGCGCAGCCACTGCACGGCCGCGCCGGTCACGGCGATGGAGCCCTCCAGCGCGTACACCGCCGGCTTCCCGGCGAACTGGTAGGCCACCGTCGTCAGCAGGCCGTTCTGCGAGCGGACCAGCTCGGTGCCGGTGTTCAGCACCAGGAAGTTGCCGGTGCCGTACGTGTTCTTGGCCTCGCCCGGGGAGAAGCAGACCTGCCCGACGGTGGCCGCGTGCTGGTCGCCGAGGACGCCGGTGATCGGCACGGCGGCGCCCAGCGGCCGGGACGTACGGGCCTGGCCGAACGCCTCCGGGTCCGAGGAGGGATGGATGGCCGGGAGCATCGAGCGCGGGATGCCGAAGATGCCGAGCAGCTCGTCGTCCCAGTCGAGGGTCTCCAGGTTCATCAGCATGGTCCGGCTGGCGTTGGTCACGTCCGTGGCGTGGATGCCGCCGTTCGGGCCTCCGGTGAGGTTCCACAGCACCCAGGCGTCCGTGTTGCCGAACAGGGCGTTGCCCGCCTCGGCCGCCTCGCGCAGCCCGTCCACGTTGTCCAGCAGCCACTTGATCTTGCCGCCGGAGAAGTAGGTGGCCGGCGGCAGGCCCGCCTTGTGGCGGATCGTGTCGCCGTGGCCCTCGCGTTCGAGGGCGGCGGCGATGCTGTCGGTGCGCGTGTCCTGCCAGACGATCGCGTTGTAGTACGGACGGCCGGTGCGCGGATCCCACACGACGGTCGTCTCACGCTGATTGGTGATGCCGATGGCCCGCAGGTCGGAGGCCGACAGGCCGCCGTCACGGAGGGCGTTCTGGATCACCGTGTTGGTGCGCTCCCAGATCTCCACCGGGTCGTGCTCGACCCAGCCGGAACGGGGCAGGATCTGCTGGTGCTCCAGCTGGTGCTTCGCCACCTCGTTACCGGCATGATCGAAGATCATGAAGCGGGTGCTGGTGGTCCCCTGGTCCACCGCGCCGACGAATTCGGGCATCGCTCAAACCTTTCCTGACTGACGACGACGGTCCCGGGGGCCTCACACCTCTTCGGTGGCCGGGCCTTCCTCCTGGGCCTCCATCGCCCGCGTCCTGGCGGTGACCACCGGCTTGATGATCAGGTCGTACACCAGCACGCCGACGACGGCGCCGATCAGCGGGCCGACGATCGGGATCCACCAGTAGCCGCTGAACCACCCGAACGTGCCAGGCAACGCGATGTCTCCCCAGCCCTCGAAGTAGGTGAACAGCCGGGGGCCGAAATCGCGCGCGGGGTTGATGGCGTATCCGGCGTTCGTGCCGAACGTCATACCGATGGCCACGACCACCAGGCCGATGAGGAACGGGTGGAGATTCGCGAGGGGGGCGACATTCTTCATGTCGATGAGCGCGCAGATCAGGAGCAGCAGAATTCCGGTGCCCACGATCTGGTCGAGCAGCGGTCCCCACCATGAATCCCCGAAGTATTCCGCGGGGAAGGTCGCGAAGATGGAATAGGTGCCCAGTGATTCGTCACGGGCCAGACCCGCCTTCGCGTCGGCGGCATCGATCGCCCAGTGGTAGCAGGCGTAGACGAGCGCGGCGGCGACGAAGGCACCGAGAAGCTGCGCCAGCCAGTAGGCCGGCAACTTCTTCAGGGGGAAATCCCTGCGCACGGTGAAGGCCAGGGTCACCGCCGGGTTGAGGTGGGCGCCGCTGATGCCGCCCGCGACGTAGACGCCGAAGATGACGCCGAAGCCCCAGCCCCAGCAGATGATGAGCCAGTTCGCCGGGCCGAAGTCCACGAACTGGCGCCCGGAACCGGGCAGACCCACGAGTGCGACGGCGACGGATCCGATACCCAGCAGAATGAGGACGAACGTCCCCAGGAATTCGGCGAGCATCTCGCCGCCTATGCCTTCGCGATAGCCGCGTCGGCGCGGAGCTGTAACGCGATCAGCCATCAGCTCTCCTCGAACGGAAATGGCGCGGACTGTGCCTCCCCATGTCGGCAGCGTAGGTCCACCGCCCATCCCGGGCGCGCGGAGAGAGGTCTTTCCCACCAACGGCCCAATTCGATGGGCGAAGGGGAAGGAAGCGGCTAATACTGCGGGGCTTTTCAGCGGGTCGAGAGCGAGGTCACCGCGCGGTCCGCGGCGCGACAGCCGGGCACGTCCGTCCGGCTGTCACACCGGCGAAACACGCCCGTTCCCTCCCGTCGGTGAAGGCCGCCTACCGTGGGGGGCATGAGTTCCGCCCGGTCAGCGTTGCCCGAAGGAGCAGCCGCAGCGACCGGACGACAGGAGCCCTGTGACCCGCACCGCCCCCGCCGTACCCCCGTGGCTCGCCCATGCCCTCCGGTCCCAGCGGGGGCCGGTCTCCCGGAGTGCGGTGCTGCGCGGGGCGCTGGGCGGCGGGCCGCTGCTGCTCGCCGCCGTCCTCGCCGGACGGCCCACTCTCGGGGTGGTCGCCGCGATCGGCGCCATGTTCGCGGGGATCAACGACCGGCCCGGCAGCCGGCGCGCCGCTGTGGCCCGGATCGGGACGCCCGCCCTCGCGGGCGCGGCCGGGCTGCTGACGGGCACCCTCGCCGGGGACCACGCACCGGCCGTGCCGCTCACCCTGCTGCTGGCCGCGCTGGGTCTGGCCGCCGGAGGGATCAGCGCACTGGGCCCGGTCGGCTCCTCCGCCGGGACGCAGTTGCTGGTGGGCGCCGCCGTCGGGGCGGGCATGCCGCTGCCCGAGCCGGGGTGGCTGCGGGCGGTCGCCTTCGTCGCGGGCGCCGCCTGGCTGCTCCTGCTGCGGCTCGCGCTGCCCACCTCCCACACCCTCGCCGGGGACCGCCGCTTCGAGCTGCGCTTCGACGGGGAGCGCGCCGCCGTCGCCGGGGTGTACCAGGCCATCGCCGGGCTGCTCGACGCCGCCGGGTCGGACGGCGCCACCGCGCGGCGGGCCGCGCTCACCGCCGCCCTCGACCAGGCGCAGGACGCGCTCGCCGGACCCCGGCTGCGCCGCCGCCCCTCCTCCGCGGCCGAACGCCGGTTGCACGCCCAGTACGCCGCCGCCCTCCCGCTCGCCGAGGCCGCGACCGCGCTGGCCTGGGCAGGCGATCCGGTGCCGGACGGTACGTCCGAGGCGCCCCGCCGCCTCGCCGCCGCCGTGCGCAACGGCGCCCCCACCGGCCCGCTGCCCGCCCCCACCCGCTCCGCGCCCGGTCTGCGCGCCCTGGACGACGCCCTGCTGTACGCGGCCGAGGCGTTCGACCGGGCCGACAGCCGGCGGCTGCACGGACGCAGGCGCACCCGGACCGCCGTCCTGCGGACCGTCCTCGGCGCCCGCGGCCGTGAGTACGGGATGCGCGTCGCCCTCTGCTTCGGCGTGAGCGCGGCCGTCGCCCAGGCCCTCCACCACGCACGCTGGTACGGCCAGCACGAGCACTGGTACTGGCTGCCCGCCACCGCCGTCTTCCTCGTCAAGCCCGACCTCGGTCCGCTGGCCTCCCGTGTGCTGTCCCGCGCCGCCGGAACCGTGCTGGGCGCGCTGCTGTTCGCCGGGTTCGCCGCGGTGCTGCCCCGGCCGGAAGGGCTCGTCGTCCTCGTCACCGCCTGCGGGGCGCTGATCCCGCTCGCCACCCGGCACTTCGCCGCGCAGACCGCCGTCGTCACGGTGCTCGTCCTGGCCCTGGTGATGGCCGGCGGCGAGCCCCAGGCGTCCCTCGCCCGGATCGGCGAGACCCTGCTGGCCTGCGCCATCGTGCTGGTCGTCGGGCACCTGCCCACTCTCGGCCGGCGTGGCGACGCCATTCGCGCCCGGCTCGCCGAGGCGAGCGGCGCGGCACGCGAGTACCTCGCCCACGTGCTGTCGGAGTCCGCGGACCGCGAGGCCCGCTGGGCGCTGCGCCGCGAGGCCTACCGCACCCTCGCCGAGGCCCGCGCCGCCATCGCCCTGGCCTCCGCCGAACTCCCGCCGCTGGCCCGGCACGCGGACGGCGCGGACGAGATCGCCACGACCCTCGAACGGCTCGTCGACACCACCACCGCCTGCGCAGTCCACCTGGACGACACCGGCACCCTCGACCCCACCCACCTCCGCCGCCTCACCCACCTCGCCACAGACCTGCACCTCCCCGTCCCGACGGCAACCGAGCGCCCCATAGGGGCGCGGGGAACGGCGCGCTCAACCCTCACGAGCGGGCACTGAATCCCCGTCCGCTGCCGGAACGCGCCCCATAGGGGCGCGGGGAACGGCGCGCCCAGCCCCCACGAGCGGGCACTGAATCCCCGGCCGTCGCCGGAACGCGCCCCTTAGGGGCGCGGGGAACTGCGCGCCCAGCCCCCACGAACCAGCACCCGCCGCCCCGCCCCGCTGCCCGCAGGACACACGCCCCCGGCCCGCGCAGGGCCACCCCCCGCCCCGCCCACCCCACCAAAAGAAGAACGCCCCGCGTTCACCCCACCCGCACCCACACCGGCGCATGATCCGACCCCGCCACCCCCCGCCGCTCCCCAGGATCCGCCCCCACGGACGGCAGACGGGGCGGCCCGTCCGACGGCAGCCCCGTCCCCGCCGCCGACACCCTCCGCACCAGCCGATGGCTGAGCAGCACATGGTCGATCAGCTCCCGGCGCCCCGAGTTCACCCGCGAATAGCGTTCCGACGCCGGGATCAGCGGAGCCACGTCCCACAGCCGGACCGCGTCCCCCCGGTCCGGCCGCTCGTACCCCGGCGTGCCGATCTCCGATCCTGGCGGCCCCAGCAGCAGCTGCGTGGTCGCCGCCTGCACCTCGTCGTTGAGGTCACCGAGCACCGCCACGTCCCGTTCCCGCCCGTCACCCTCCAGCAGCCGGTCCGCCAGCGCGCGCAGCGCCGCCGCCTCGGCCGCCCGCCGGTACAGCGCGTAGGCGCCGTACCGGGCCCGTTCGCCCTCGTCGCGCGGCTGGAAGCGGCCGCCCGGGTACGACAGCAGCTTCGACTTCAGATGACACACCGCCACCCGCATCGGCCCCCGCCCGCCCGCGACCTCCACCGCGAGGAAGCCGCGCCCGGCCTGAGAGACGGTCAGCCCGGTGTCGTCCGCCTGCACCGGCAGCATCCGCGGCGGGAACGCCGACGTGTCGGCGACCACCGTCAGCTCCGTACGGCTGAGGAACCCCACCCGTGTCCCCCGGCTGTCGGCGTGCGAGGACAGCGCGACGTGCCAGTCGTCGCCGAGCATCCCCGCCAGATCCTCCAGCGCGCCGGGGTCGCCCACCTCCTGCACGCCGAGCAGCCCCGGATCCAGTTCCGTGATCACCGCGGCGAGCGCGGCCAGCTTCGACGCGTAGGCGGCCTCGTCGTCGGGCCCGTAGGGGCCGCCGGGCCGGTACAGGTTCTCCAGGTTCCAGGTGCCGAGGAGCAAGGCGGGCCCCTTTCAGCCGTGGGCGGGCTCGTGGTGAGGCCAGGGTGCGCGCCCGGCCCGCCGTGCGACAGAGCCGCGACGGGATGTCGCGGTTCGGCTCCCCCGGCGTCGGAGTCCCGTCGTACGTTGACGTGATGACGCCTTCTGCCGTGGAGAGTCCCGCCGGCCTCATCATCACCGGATGCACCGTCCTCACGCACGACGATCAAGAGGAGGCCGTCTTCCTGGAGGACGCCGCCGTCGTCGTCCGTGACGGGGTGATCGAGGAGGTGACCGACGCCGAGGCCGTCGCCGGACGCGCGGCCGACGAGTGGATCGACGCCCGCGGGCAGGTCGCGATGCCCGGCCTGATCAACTGTCACACCCACGCCCCGATGGTCGCCCTGCGCGGACTCGCCGAGGACCTGTCGACCGAGGCCTGGTTCAACGACGTCGTCTGGCCGGTGGAGTCCAACCTCACCGAGCGGGACGTCACCCTCGGCGCGCTGCTCGCCTGCGCGGAGATGATCCGGGCCGGCGTCACCTGCTTCGCCGACCACTACTTCGCCATGGACGCGGTCGCCGAGGTGGTCGCCGCGTGCGGCATGCGCGCCCTGCTGGGGGAGGCGTACTTCTCCTCCCAGGGCCCTCAGGGACGGGAGAAGTCCCTGGAGTTCGCGCTGCGCCACCGGGGCACGGCCGGCGGGCGCATCACCACCGCGCTCGCCCCGCACGCCCCCTACACGGTGAACGACGCCGACCTGGCCGCCACCGCCGAGCTGGCCCACGAACACGGCCTGCCCGTCCATCTGCACGCCGCCGAGAACCGCGACCAGACCGAGGCGTCCCTGGCCCGGCACGGCGTCACCCCCGTCGAGGTGCTGCACCGCACCGGCGTGCTGGACACCGACGTGCTCATCGCCCACGGCACCGGCATCGTCGAGAGCGACCTGCCGCTCCTCGCGCAGGCGCGGGGACGTACGGCGGTGGCGACCGCGCCCCGCGGCTACCTGAAGTTCGCCTGGCCCACCACCACGCCCGTGCGGGCGCTGGGGGACATCGGCGTGCCGGTCGGGCTCGCCACGGACGGCGCCGCGTCCAACAACTCCCTCGACGTGTGGGAGTCCATGGCGCTCACGTCGCTGACCCAGAAGTCCACCGAGGGCGACCCGCGCCGGCTGACCTCGCGTCAGGCCCTGCACCACGCCACCCTGCAGAGCGCCCGCGCGGTCGGCCTGGAGGGCGGCGTCGGCCGCATCGCGCCCGGTCACCGCGCCGACCTCGTCCTGGTCGACCTCACGGGACCGCACACCCAGCCCGTGCACGACCTCGCCGCGACCCTCGTGCACAGCGCCCGCGCCGCCGACGTCCGCACGACCGTCGTGGACGGCCGGGTCCTCATGCGCGACCGGCGCCTGCTCACCATCGACGTCCCCGAGGTCGTGCGCGAACTGGACGAGCGCCTGCCCGCCCTCGTGGACCGCGACCACGGCCGGCGCATCCAGGAGTACGACACCTGAGCGGCGGCCCGTGTCGGAGCGGCGGAAGAAACTTCGCACGCGGCCGATGAGTTCCGCGCGGTACCCCGGTCACCCCTCGCAACGGGACCGTCGCACAGGAGGAACCATGTCGCTTCCGGAGATCGTCGCGCGCGCCGAGTGGCGCGCGGCGCGCGAGGAACTGCTCGAGAAGGAGAAGGCCGTCACCCGCGCGCTCGACGCCCTCCGTGCCGAACGGCGCCGGCTGCCCATGGTCCCCGTCGACCGTGAGTACGTCTTCGAGGGCGGCGACGGCAAGGCCACCCTGCTCGACCTCTTCCAGGGGCGGCAGCAGCTCGTCGTGCACCACTTCGTGTTCGACCCGGAGTGGGAGACCGGGTGCCGCTGCTGCTCCGCCTTCCTCGACCAGATCGGGCACCTGGCCCACCTGCACGCGCGGCGCACCACCTTCGCCGCCGTCTCCCGCGCGCCGTTCACCCGCATCCTGCCGTTCAAGGCCCGGATGGGCTGGACGGTGCCCTGGTACTCCTCGCACCCCGGCGACTTCGACGCGGACCTCGGGATGCTCCGGGAGGAGGACGGCGGGACGGCGCAGCGCCCCGGCGTGAGCTGTTTCCTGCGCGACGGCGACCGCGTCTTCCACACCTACTCGGCGTTCGGCCGCGGCATGGAGGGCCTGGGCTCCACCACCAGCCTGCTGGACCTCACCGCGCTGGGCAGACAGGAGCCGTGGGAGGAACCCCAGGGGCGCGCGCACGCCGTAGGGGCGCCCGTGGCGCGGGAGCCGCTCCGCTACCACGACGAGTACGACGACTGACACGGACGGTGACGGATTACTCCGGAAAGCTGAGAGCGCGCTCACACTTGGCAGTGAACAGGTGTCAACTACGTCTCAGTACCGTCACCGGACGAGGCGTTCGCCCCATGGTTGGCGTTTAACTCTACGAGTACAGCGCTACATGGAGGTGGCAGGGTGAACGGGCGAACCGTGCTCGAACGCTTTCCCGCAGGTGGACCGCGCGGCTCCTGGCCCGCGGAGGAGTTCGCGCACGCGCGGCGCCTGGAGGGACTGCCCGCCGAGGTCGTCATGGACCTCGCCACCGACATGTTCCTGGTGATCGTCCGCGGCGAGGGCGCCGGCGGTGAGGCGGTGGCGTGACCCCGGCCGGGCGGCGCCGCCCGGGGGCGTCAGGCGGTGACGGGGCGTGACCAGACGGGGGTCGTCCCGGTGAGCCGGCACAGGGCCAGGTAGAGCGGTATGGGCGGCGTGTAGGGGAGCGTGCCGTCGGGACGGTGGATCAGCCCCGGAAGGCCGGCCGCGTCCGTGTCGGCGGGGGTGTCGGGGAGGACCGCGCCGGCGGCGTAGTGCGCGGGGGCGGGCCACTCCAGCGCGTAGTCCGAGTCGGACGGGACCAGCCACCACCAGTGCGCGTCGTCGGCGTACACGCACCCCACGCGGGGCAGCCGGGGCAGGACCAGCGGGCCGAAGCGGGCCGGCACGGCCACCGCGTCGCAGCCCATCGGGGCGGTCATGCCGTCGGGCACGGGGAGCCGTCGGGGCGCGTCCGGCGTCAGCCGCCCGCGCTGGAACCGGACCAGCGAGTCCAGGCTCAGCACGCGTGAGCCACCGGGGCCCGTCACGCCCGGCCTCCGTCCCGGTCGGCGGGTGTGCCCAGGCGCTGCTCGGCGGGGTGGGCGGCGTCGCCGTCGCCGGTCTCGTCCTCGCCGTCCCCCGAGCCGCCGGCCGGACCGGGCTTGGGGCGGGCGCCCCAGCCGAGGTCGTTGAGCGGTTCGGCGGGGTCGCCGGGGGAGCCGGTGGTGCGGGGGAGGTCCGCCCAGACCAGCAGGCCGGGACCGTGTTCGCGGGCGCCCCACGCGTGGCAGAGGGCGTCGACGAGGAGCAGCCCTCTCCCGTGCTCCTCCTCCGGCTGCTGCCGGGTGTTCGCCCGCGGCCGGTCCGGCGCGCAGCCCTCGTCCCGCACGGCGATGCGCAGCAGGTCGTCACCGTCGTGCAGCTCGCAGACGACATGGCTGCTCGCGGTGTGCACGATGGCGTTGGTGACCAGTTCGGAGACGACCAGGGCGGCCGTGTCGCAGGTGTCCTCGCAGACCGACCAGCCGGTCAGCCGGGCCCGTGTCAGCCGTCTCGCCTGCGCGGGGGAGCCAGGGTGAGCGGCCAGTTCGAAGCGGAACCGGCGCTCGGCGGAGGCCCCGGAGGGGGCGGTGGCCGGGCCGGCGCCGAGGCCCACGGGAGCCGCGGCGGCGTCTGTTCCTAAGGGCGCGGACGGAATCACGCTTGCCACTATCGCCCCGCCGTGAACACTTGGCAAGTGTCACTCTGAAAAATGCAGAGTGCTGTGTGACGGTCTGGACGGGCGTGGCACACTGCTCGCAACAGCACCTCGCGCGGCGCCAGTTGGGATCGCCGGACACCGATTCGAATATCTGTTCGGATCAGTTGTTCTCCGTGCCAGATCACCGGACGGCGCCGCCGGGCTGTCAGGATTTGTTCGAGGGAGGTGGAGCGTGAGCGAACCCCGGTCCGCGCCGACGGTCGGGCAGGTCGTCCTCGGGCGCCGCCTGCTGGATCTGCGCGAACGCGCGGGTCTCAAGCGGGAGGAGGCCGCCCGCGTCCTGCGTGTCGCCCCCGCCACCGTGCGCCGCATGGAGATGGCCGAGGTGGCGCTCAAGATCCCCTACCTCCAGCTGCTGCTGAAGGCCTACGGCGTCTCCGACGAGGAGGCCGAGGCCTTCGTCCAGCTCGCGGAGGACGCCAACCAGCCCGGCTGGTGGCAGCGCTTCCACGACATCCTGCCCGGCTGGTTCTCCATGTACGTCAGCCTGGAGGGCGCGGCCTCCCTCATCCGCAGCTACGAACCCCACTTCGTCCCCGGACTGCTCCAGACCGAGGACTACGCGCGCGGTGTGCTGCGCTCCGGCGCCATAGGACAGACCCGCCCCGAGGACATAGAGCGCCACGTCGACCTGCGCATGCGGCGGCAGGACCTGCTCACCCGCGAGGACGCGCCCCGGCTGTGGGTCGTCATGGACGAGACCGCGCTGCGCCGCCGGGTCGGCGGCCCGGAGGTGATGCGCGCGCAGATCGACAAACTGCTCGAGGCGTCGGCGCTGCCCAACGTGACGCTGCAGATCGCCACCTTCGACAGCGGGCCCCACCCCGGCACGTACGGGCCGTTCGTGCTGTTCCGATTTGCCATGCCCGAACTGCCGGACATGGTCTACAGCGAGTACCTGACCGGCGCCGTCTACCTGGACGCGCGCACCGAGGTGGCGACCCACCTCGAGGTCATGGACCGCATGGCGGCGCAGGCCGCCACGGCACATCGCACGAAGGAGATCCTCCGGGATCTCCGCAAGGAGCTGTGAATGGAACTCATCAAGCCCCCGAAGACCCAGCCGGGTGCGCGGGCGCACGCCAGGAGGATCTACAACGGCATGCCCGCCCGTGAGCTGGGCAGCGAGGGCTGGCACAAGCCCTGGAGCGGCGGCAACGGCGGCAACTGCCTGGAGGCGATGAAGCTGGACGACGGCCGGATCGCCGTCCGCCAGTCCACCGACCCGGACGGTCCGGCGCTCATCTACACCTCCGCCGAGATGACGGCCTTCATCGAAGGGGCCAAGGCCGGAGAGGCGGATTTCCTGCTGTCCTGACCTCCGATTGCCGCACTACCTTTGCTTTTCCCTTGGCACCGACTTGGCACTGAATTGATCACTAACGCTTGCAGACAGTTATGGAGTCCGTCATGACCGGGCAGAACCCCGTGGAGATCGACACCACCAGACCGCATCCGGCGCGGATGTACGACTGGTACCTCGGAGGCAAGGACAACTACCCGGTCGACGAGGCCATGGGCCGGCAGATGCTCGCCCTGGAGCCGAGGGTGCCGGTCATGGCGCGCGTCAACCGCGCGTTCATGCAGCGCGCCACGCGCTGGCTGGCCGGACAGGGCGTGCGCCAGTTCCTCGACGTCGGCACCGGCATCCCCACCGAGCCGAACCTGCACCAGATAGCCCAGCGGATCGCGCCGGACGCCCGTGTCGTCTACTGCGACAACGATCCCATCGTGCTGGCCCACGCGGCGGCCCTGCTGCGCGGCACGGACGAGGGCGTCACCGACTACCTCCAGGCCGACGTCCGGGACCCGGACACCATCCTGGAGGGCGCGCGCAAGGTCCTCGACTTCGACGAGCCGATCGCGCTGTCGCTCATCGCGCTGCTGCACTTCGTGCCCGACGAGGACGGCGCGCACGAACTGGTGACGCGCCTGGTGGACGCCCTGCCCTCGGGCAGCCACCTGGTGATCAGCCACGCCACGGCCGACTTCACCCCCGAGGAGTCGGAGGAGGCCTCGGCGAAGCTCAAGGGCGCGGGCGTCACGCTGGCGCTGCGCAGCCGCGAGGAGTTCACCCGCTTCTTCGACGGCCTCGACCTCGTGGAGCCGGGCGTCCAGGTGCCGCACCTGTGGCACCCCGAACTGGGCGACCCGGTCCCCGGCCAGGACGACGGGGTCATCCCCGGCTACGGCGCGGTGGCGCGCAAGCCGTAGGTCCGGTCCGACGTCGACGCCCCCGGGCGCCCGGCTTCGGCGGGGAGCCCGGGGGCGTCGGCGTGCGGGGTCCGGGCGGGCGGGCGCCGGCCGGGTGAGTCGGATTCCGGCCACGGTACGGGCCGGCCACGGACGGCCGTGCGGTCCAGGCGGCGTGCGGGCGGCCCGGGGGTGCGCGCGACGGAGTGCGCGGAGGCGGGTCAGACGGTCATGGGCCGGTCGTACGGGCCGATCGGCGCGGGCAGACGGCTCGTGCCGCCCGTCAGGAAGCGGTCGACGGACGCCGCCACCGCCCGCCCCTCCGCGATGGCCCACACGATCAGCGACTGCCCCCGGCCGGCGTCGCCCGCCGCGAAGACGCCCGGCACGTTCGTGGCGAAGTCCGGCCCGCGCGCGATCGTGCCGCGCGGCTCCAGCCCGAGACCGAGCTGCCCGATGATCCCGTCGCCCTGGTCCGGCCCGGAGAAGCCGAGCGCGAGCAGCACCAGGTCGGCGGGCAGCGTCCGCTCCGTCCCCGGCACCGGCCTGCGCTCCGCGTCCACCTCGACCAGGCGCAGCCCGCGCACCCGCCCTTCCTCGTCCCCCTCGAAACGCAGCGTCGACGCGGCGAACAACCGCGCGTCGGCACGTGCCGCAGGCGCCGTCCGCAGCGCGCCCGCCTCCTCGTGCGCCGCCGACAGCCGGTACAGCTTCGGATACGTCGGCCAGGGCTCGTTCTCCTCGTCGCGCTCGCTGCCCGGCTTCCGGTAGATGTCCAGCTGGGTGACCGACGCGGCCCGCTCCCGCACCGCCGTCCCCAGGCAGTCCGCGCCCGTGTCACCGCCCCCGACGATGACCACGTGCCGCCCCTCCGCCGACAGGGGCGACCTCTCCAGGTCGCCCTCGCACACCCGGTTGGCCAGCGGCAGGTACTCCATCGCCTGGTGGATGCCCGCGAGGTCACGCCCCGGCACCGGCAGCTCCCGCCACGCCGTCGCCCCCGTGGCGATCACCACCGCGTCGTAGCGGCTCCGCAGCTCCGCCGCGTCCACGTCCCGCCCGACCGTGGTCGACGTGCGGAACCTCGTCCCCTCGGCCCGCATCTGCTCCACGCGCCGCTCCAGATGGTGCTTCTCCATCTTGAAAGCGGGGATCCCGTACCGCATGAGTCCGCCGATCCGGTCGTCCCGCTCGTACACGGCGACCGTGTGCCCGGCCCGCGTCAGCTGCTGGGCGGCGGCCAGTCCCGTGGGGCCCGAACCGATGACCGCGACCGTCCGCCCGGACAGCCGGTCGGGCGGGGCCGGTACGGCGAACCCCTCCTCCCACGCCTTGTCGGCGACGGCGCACTCGACGTTCTTGATGGTCACCGCCGGCTGGTTGATGGCGAGCACACAGCCGGCCTCGCAGGGCGCCGGGCACAGCCTCCCCGTGAACTCGGGGAAGTTGTTCGTGGCGTGCAGCCGCTCCGCAGCCGCCCGCCAGTCCTCCCGGGAGACCAGGTCGTTCCACTCCGGGATGAGATTGCCCAGCGGACAGGCCTCGTGACAGAACGGCACACCGCAGTCCATGCACCGGTCGGCCTGCTCGCTGATGATCGGCAGCAGTCCCCCGGGGACGTACACCTCGTCCCAGTCGCGGGCCCGTTCCTCCACCGGCCGGCGCGGCCATTCCTGGCGGGGCGTGGTGAGGAAACCCTTGGGATCTGCCATGGCCGTCTTCCTTGCGTGCGCGGGGGACAGGCCGTGCGTCGTCGGGCGGCACTCCTGCGCACACGATACGTCCGCCCACCTCGGCCCGCAGCGTGCCGGACACCGTGCGTACGGCGCCTCAGCCGGTGAGGGCGAGGAGGTACGCCAACGCCGCCCCGGCCGAGGCGACGGCGCGGACGTGGTTCCACCGCGTCCACCCGCGCACGTACTCCGGCCAGTACGCGGCCGCCGCCTCCCCGCCCGCGTCGAGACGGGCCAGCCGCTCGTTGCGGGGTACGTTCGCCGCCACGGTCAGGCCGAACGACCCGCACAGGAACAGCACGCCGCCCACCACCGAAGCGACCGCGCCCTCGTCCGGCCACCTCACGAGCGTCACCACCGTGAGCACCGCGCTCAGCGCCGTCGTGCCGAGGAACACCGCCATGAACGGCGGCCGCACCGCCGCCACGTTGATCGCCTGCATCGCGGCCACACCCCGCGCCGCCGGCAGCGACGCCAGCCCCCGCATCACGAACGTCGAGAAAGCGCAGAACACCCCGGCCACCAGCCCGGTCCCCAGCACACCCAGCACCGTCAGCACGGCGTACGCCCCGTCACCCATGTCCTCACCCCGTCGTCCTCGTCACCCTCGTCCTTCCGGCCGGGCCCTTCGCCCGGCCGCCCGCACCACCAGTGAACGGGCCCCCACCGCGCCGGGCCATGGCCGGACGACGCACACCCATACGCGAACGTCCACCGCCCACGTCTGCCCGGGGCACCCGGTCTTCGTGAGCGGTTCCGGTTCCGTTCGACACGTGCCGCATCATGGCCGTGTGCGACTCGAAGCGATCACCTGGGACCGGCTCGTCGACCTGCTCGCCGAACGCCTGCTGGACCTCGACACGGCCGACGGCGCCCCCTGGCTCCGTGTCGCCCTCGACGGCGCCCCGGCCGCCCGCCCGGGAGACCTCGCCGAACGGCTCGCGGAGGCGCTGCGCGTCCGCGGCCGCGCCGGCCTGGTCGTCGGCACGGAGGGCTTCCTGCGCCACGCCTCGGTCCGGCTCGAGTACGGCCACCAGGACCTGGAGTCCTACTACAGCGGCTGGTACGACACCGGCGCCCTGTGGCGCGAGGTGTTCGACCCGCTCGGCCCCGGCGGCAGCGGACGTGTGCTGCCCGACCTCCGGGACCCGGTCACCGACCGCGCCACCCGCAGCCCGTACGTCGAACTGCCGCCCGGAGGCGTGCTGTTGCTGCACGGCCCGTTTCTCCTGCACCACTGGTTCCCCTTCGACCTGACCGTCCACGTCCTCCTCTCACCCGGTGCGCTGCGCCGGCGCACCCCCGAGGCCGAGCACTGGACCCTGCCCGCCTTCGACCGCTACGAGCAGGAGACCGACCCGGCCGGCACCGCCGACGTGCTCGTACGGGCCGACGACCCCCGTCACCCGGCCTGGCGCGGCTGAGAGCACGGCCGCAGGGGCCTGGGCAGGGCAGGGCTGGGCGGAGTCGGAGTCGGGGCCGTGCCGAGGCCCAGGGCGCGGCGCCGTCGGCTGAGGGTGCCGTCCGGGAGCGGCACGACGACAATGAAGGGCGTCGGGACTCGCGGCGCGCCCCCGCGCCGCGCCGGCCGTCCGGCACCGGGAGGTACCTCATGACCACCGCCGGAGACATCATGCACCGCGGCGCCCAGTGGATCCCCGCACACGAAACCCTCGACCGAGCGGCACAGTTGATGCGCGAACTGAACGTCGGCGCGCTCCCCATCAGCGACGAGAACGAACGGCTCTGCGGCATCCTCACCGACCGGGACATCGTCGTCGGCTGCGTCGCCATGGGCCACGACCCCGCCAAGGTCACCGCGGGCGAGATGGCCAAGGGCACACCGCGCTGGATCGAGTCCGACGCCGACGTCGACGACGTCCTCACCGAGATGCGCACCCACCAGATCCGCCGGCTGCCCGTCATCGACGACAAGCGTCTCGTCGGCATGATCAGCGAGGCCGATCTGGCCCAGCACCTGACGGACGAACAGATCGCCGCCTTCGCCGAGAGCGTCTACGCCCGGTCAGCCTCCGGCTGACCCCGCCGCCCGCGACCGGCGGAACGGGAGGGCACGTGCGCGCCTGTGGACCCGCACGTTCCGTTCGCTTTCCGTCTGTGGAGGAAACGTCCCGTCAGTCACGCACCGGCGGCCGTGCCCCCACCCGCTCCACCGCCGACGCCCCCGCCCTGCACCCTTCCTCCGCCGCCCGCACGGGGTCCGCACCGGTCAGCAGCGCCGCGAGGAAGGCCCCGGTGAAGGCGTCGCCCGCGCCGGTCGTGTCCCGAGGCGTCACCGGCAGCGCGGGAACACGTGCGCACACCTCCCCGGACCGCGCCAGCAGCGCGCCCTCCGCGCCGAGCTTGACCACCACCAGCGGCACGGACCGGCTCAGCGACGCCGCCGCTTCCGCCACGTCCGGACACCCCGTCAGCAGGCACGCCTCGTCGCGGCTCGGCAGCAGCACGTCCACACCCTTCACAAGGGACAGGAAGCGGTCCGGACCCAGTTCGGCCAGGAACCCGGCCGACGCCGGGTCCACGCTCACCGGCACCCCGCGCGCCCCCGCCGCCTTCGACGCCACCGCCAGCAGGGCCCGGCTGCTCCCGCTGAACAGCAGATAGCCCGACAGGTGCAGCCGGCCCACCCCGTCCAGCAGGGCGTCCGACCAGTCCTCGGGCCCGAGCCTCAGCGACGCGCCGCTGTCGGTGAGGAAGGTCCGCTCGGCCGCCGCACCCTCGTCGACCAGGCAGACGACCGTCCCCGTCGGCACGTCGGCGTCCACGACCAGCCGCGGACGCACCCCGCAGGCGGCCAGCTCCCGTTCGTGCCAGACCGCCGCGTCCGCGCCCACCCGCCCCAGCAGCCGCACCTCGCACCCGCCCCGGCGGGCCGCCCAGCAGGCGACGTTCGCGCCGGCCCCGCCCGGCACCGTGCGGATCACGGCCGCCGTGTCCGTGCCCGGGGCGAGCGGCCCGGCATGGCACGCGACCACATCCGTGATCACGTCACCGACGACCAGCAGCGCCCCGCCCGGCCCGCTCACGCCCCGGCGGCCCAGGCCGCCGCCACCCGGGCCGCGAGCCCCACGTTGCCGCGCACCGCCGCCAGATTGGCCTCGAGGGACGCGCCGTCGGTGTGCCGCACCAGGTGGTCCAGCAGGAACGGGGTGACGCCCTGACCGGTGACCCCGGCGGCCTCGCATGCCCGCAGTGCCTCTTCGAGCACCCGCGCGTGCGTCCCGGGATCCAGCTGCTCGTCCTCCGGCACCGGGTTGGCGACGATCAGCGCCGACTCCGGACCCCCGAGCGCGTCCTGCGCGCGCATCACCCGGGCCACCTCCTCCGGGGTGTCCAGCCGCCAGTCCACCGGATGCCCGGAGTCCGACAGGTAGAAGCCGGGGAAGCGGTCCGTGCCGTACCCGGCGACCGCCACGCCCAGCGTCTCCAGCCGCTGCAGGGTCGCCGGCACGTCGAGGATCGACTTCACGCCCGCGCACACCACGGTGATCCGGGTGCGCGCGAGCAACCCCAGGTCGGCCGACTCGTCCTGGGTGACCGTCCATTCGCGGTGCACCCCGCCGAGGCCGCCCGTGGCGAAGACACGGATGCCCGCGAGCGCCGCGAGCAGCGCGGTCGCCGAGACCGTCGTCGCACCGCTCGCCCCCGCGGCCACCGCGAGCGGCAGGTCGCGGTGGCCCAGCTTGCGGATGCCGTCCTCGTTCGCGACCCGCTCCAGCTGCTCCTTGTCCAGGCCGACCCGCGGCACGCCGTCCAGCACCGCGATCGTCGCCGGAACCGCGCCCTCCCGCCGCACCGCGGCCTCCAGTTCGCGCGCCACCTGGAGATTGCGCGGCCGGGGCAGGCCGTGGGCGATGATCGTGGATTCCAGGGCCACCACCGGCCGGCCCGTCGCGATCGCGTCCCGTACCTCTTCCGACACCATGAGCACCACGCGTTGCCTCCCGTCTGCCGCCTCTCCCTCCATCTCTGGCGGGCGGCACGCCGGGCCAAACCCTTGCGGTGCGTCACACGGCTCGCGGAGGCTGGGGCCATGACAGATCACGCGACCCGGCTCGACCACATCGTTCTCTGGGTGAGCGACCCGATCGCCGCCGCGCACTTCTACGAGAAGGCCGTCGGCCTGGAGCCGGTCAGGCTCGCCGACTTCTCGGCCGGCGAGGCGCCCTTCCCCTCGGTGCGCGTCAGCGAGGAGACGATCCTCGACCTCATGCCGCGCGCCAAGGCCGACCGCATGACGATGCTCCCCGGGGCCGCCGACAGCTCCGGCCACCCCGTGAACCACGTCTGCCTGTCGCTGTCCGCGGACGCCTTCGACGCCCTCCTCGACCGTCTGCGGGAGCAGTCGGTCCCGGTGTCGGACATCGCCCACGACTCCTTCGGCGCACGCGGCCTGGCCAGGCGCAGCTTCTACTTCCGCGACCCCGACGGCAACATCTTCGAGGCGCGCCACTACGACTGAGCCGCGGTCCCACAGTCGGCGCGGCCGTCAGAACAGCGGTTCCGGCAGCACACCCTCCAGGGCGAGCAGGCGCCGCTTGGTCTCCAGCCCGCCCCCGAACCCGCCGATGCCGCCGCCGCTCTCCACGACCCGGTGGCAGGGCACGACGACGGGAAGCGGGTTGGCGCCCATGGCCATGCCCACGGCCTGCGCGGCGCCCGGCTGACCGACGCGGCCCGCCAGGTCGCCGTACCCCACCACCGTGCCGAACGGCACGGTGGTGGCCAACTCGCGCAGCACCTCGCGGTTGAAGCCCGAGATCAGCGACCAGTCCAGCGGCAGTTCGAAGGAGTGCCGCTCACCGGCGAAGTAGGCCTCGAACTGGCGTATCGCCTCGGCCAGCAGGGGGGAGCCGGGCTCCTCCACGGGCTCGGAGCCGAGCCGGGACGCCAGCCGCTCCAACGCCTTGTCGCGCACCTCGTCGGTGGCGTGGAAGACCACGGTGACCAGGCCCTCGCGGGTCGCCGCCAGCAGCAGCGGGCCGATGAGAGTGTCCACGACGGCCCACTCGACCCGCTGCTCGTACCGCCCGTCGCTGTCCATGCGCCCCACCGTACGGCCCGCCACCGACAACGACGGGCCGGAACGGTGGCGAGGTGCGGGACAGCCGCGGCCGACGGGTCAGCCGCCGACCGCGTCACGCACGACGTCCGGGTTGTTGGTGATGACGCCGTCCACCCCGTAGCCGGCCACCCGGCGGGCGGCGGCCGCGTCGTTCACCGTCCAGGTGAACGTCTCCAGTCGCTTGCCGTGCGCCCCCTTGAAGGCGTGCACCGCGGTCACGTAGTCGGCGGTGAGCGACGCGTGCGAGGGGTTGATCTGGTCGGTGAAGGCCGCGTACGCCGGCAGGTCCGCGACCGGCGGCGTGCCGAGGAGGCCCGTCTTCACCGCGGGGGCCAGCTGGTGGACCGTGCGCACGCTGTCCGCGTCGAAGCTCTGCACGACCAGCCGCTGCCGTACATGCGCCGGGTCGAGCCAGCCCTCGTCGGTGAGCACCTTGAGGATGTCCCGTTCGATGCCGGGGTACAGCTGCGGGTTCTTGATCTCCAGCAGCAGCTTCTGCCGGTGCTGGTCGATCCGGTGCACGTACTGCTCCAGGGTCGGCACGCGCGCGCCCGCGTACTTCGGGTCGAACCAGCTGCCCGCGTCCAGGCGGGCTATCTCGGCGGCGGTGAAGTCCTTCACCTTCCACGGCGCACGGTCGGGGAAGACCTCCTCGACGTCGGTGGTGCGCTGCAGGCTGTCGTCGTGGACGACGACGAGTGCTCCGTCCTTGGTGCGCTGGACGTCGTTCTCCACCCACTCGGCGCCCAGGTCGGCCGCCTTGTCGACGGCCGCCAGCGTGTTCTCCGGCGCGTAGCCCGAGGCGCCCCGGTGCGCGACGACCACGGGCGCGGGCGCGGCCCCCTCGGCGGCCCGGGCCGGGGAGAGCGGCAGCAGCAGGACGGCGGCTCCCGCGAGCGCGGTGGTCGAGGCGGCAACAGCGCGTACGTGCATGTGTACTCCTCGCGTCGAACGGTCACAGTAGGAACCACTGTGACAGCAGAGGGTCAACGCGAGACGGGTGCAGGATGGCCACAGGCTGAACGACGGCCCTCCAACGCCGCACACCGGTGCCACACACCTGCGGCAAGGACGTGTTTCTTTGCCGGATAGTCGTTCGACCATTCCGGTGGGGGTCATACTCTCTGCGAAACCCTGGCCGCCGCAGCGGTCCTGGGAGGGGGCGTACAACGGGGCAACGCGGGACGTACAGGGCGGAAGGGCAGCCGCGCATGCAAGGCACGGTCGACGGATTCAGTTACGGGCTGGTAACACCTCTGGTGGCCTATTTCATGGCCTGTCTCGGGGGTGCGCTCGGGCTGCGCTGCACCACCCGGGCCGGGCTGGGGCCGCGCTCCTGGCGGCCCGGCTGGCTCGCCCTCGGGGCCGCCGCCATCGGCGCCGGCGTCTGGACGATGCACTTCATCGCGATGATGGGCTTCACCGTGGAGGGGACGCCGATCCACTACGACCGCGCGATGACCTACGCGAGCCTCGCCGTCGCCGTCGTCATGGTGGGCATCGGCATCTTCATCGTCGGCTACCGGGGGGCCACCGGGACGGCCCTGTTCACCGGGGGGACCGTCACCGGTCTCGGCATGGCCTCCATGCACTACCTCGGTATGGCCGGAATGAGTCTCGACGGACAGGTCGAGTACAACACCGCCGCCGTCGCCGCCTCGGTCGTCGTCGCCATGGCCGCCGCCAGCGCCGCGCTGTGGGCGGCGGGCCGGGCCAGAGGGTTCCTGTGGAGCGTCGGCGCCAGCATGGTCATGGGCCTCGCGGTCACCGGCATGCACTACATCGGCATGGCCGCCGTCGAGGTGCACGTGCACGGCACCGCCGAACCCGCCACGGGGGAGTCCGCCGCCGCCCTGCTCGGCCCCATGATGGCCGGCCCGCTCGCCGTCCTCGTCCTCGCCGGGATCGTGGTGGTCTTCGACCCGCTGGTCGTCATGGGCCGGGCGCCGGCGCCCTCCGCCGAACGCCTGCCCGGGATCCCCGCACACCCCCCGGCGCACCACCCCTCGGTCCGCTCCCGGCTGCGCGCCCGCGGCCCCGTCGAGCACCGCTCCCGCACCCCCCAGCGCCGCTGACCCGGGCCCGTTGTCAGTGGGGGGTCGTACCGTGGATGACATGCGGCCCGTTTCCCAGATCGAACGCACGGTGGCGCCCTTCGAGGTCGTCAGCCCCTACCAGCCCAGCGGCGACCAGCCCGCGGCCATCGCCGAGCTCGCCAAGCGCATCGAGGCCGGCGAGCAGGACGTCGTGCTGCTCGGCGCCACCGGCACCGGCAAGTCCGCCACCACGGCGTGGATGATCGAGAAGCTCCAGCGTCCGACCCTGGTCATGGCGCCGAACAAGACCCTGGCCGCCCAGCTGGCCAACGAGTTCCGCGAGCTCCTGCCGAACAACGCGGTGGAGTACTTCGTCTCGTACTACGACTACTACCAGCCCGAGGCGTACGTCCCGCAGTCGGACACCTACATCGAGAAGGACTCCTCGATCAACGAGGAGGTCGAGCGGCTGCGCCACTCCGCGACCAACTCGCTGCTCACCCGCCGCGACGTCGTCGTGGTCGCCTCCGTCTCCTGCATCTACGGCCTGGGCACCCCCCAGGAGTACGTGGACCGCATGGTCCCGCTGCGCGTCGGCGACGAGATCGACCGCGACGAGCTGCTGCGCCGCTTCGTCGACATCCAGTACACGCGCAACGACATGGCCTTCACCCGCGGCACCTTCCGCGTGCGCGGCGACACCATCGAGATCTTCCCGGTCTACGAGGAGCTCGCCGTCCGCATCGAGATGTTCGGCGACGAGATCGAGGCGCTCTCCACGCTGCACCCGCTCACCGGCGAGATCATCAGCGACGACCAGCACCTCTACGTCTTCCCCGCCTCCCACTACGTCGCGGGCCCCGAGCGGCTGGAGCGGGCGGTCAACGACATCGAGAAGGAGCTCGTCGAGCGCCTCACCGAGCTGGAGAAGCAGGGCAAGCTGCTGGAGGCCCAGCGGCTGCGCATGCGCACCACGTACGACATCGAGATGCTCCGCCAGATCGGCACCTGCTCCGGCGTGGAGAACTACTCGATGCACTTCGACGGCCGCACACCGGGCTCGCCGCCCAACACCCTCCTGGACTACTTCCCGGACGACTTCCTCCTCGTCATCGACGAGTCGCACGTCACCGTGCCGCAGATCGGCGCCATGTACGAGGGCGACGCCTCCCGCAAGCGCACCCTGGTCGACCACGGCTTCCGGCTGCCGTCCGCCCTGGACAACCGCCCGCTGAAGTGGGAGGAGTTCCAGGAGCGCGTCGGCCAGACGGTGTACCTGTCGGCCACCCCCGGCCAGTACGAGCTCTCCCGCTCGGACGGCTTCGTCGAGCAGATCATCCGCCCGACCGGACTCGTCGACCCCGAGGTCGTCGTCAAGCCCACCGAGGGCCAGATCGACGACCTGGTGCACGAGATCCGCACACGCGTGGAGAAGGACGAGCGCGTCCTGGTCACCACGCTCACCAAGAAGATGGCCGAGGACCTCACGGACTACTTCCTCGAACTCGGCATCCAGGTGCGGTACCTGCACAGCGACGTCGACACCCTGCGCCGGGTGGAGCTGCTGAGGGAGCTGCGCAGCGGCGAGTACGACGTCCTGGTCGGCATCAACCTGCTGCGTGAGGGCCTCGACCTGCCCGAGGTGTCCCTGGTGGCGATCCTCGACGCCGACAAGGAGGGCTTCCTGCGGTCGGGCACCTCCCTGATCCAGACCATCGGCCGCGCGGCGCGCAACGTCTCCGGCCAGGTCCACATGTACGCCGACAAGATCACGCCGGCGATGGAGAAGGCCATCGAGGAGACCAACCGCCGCCGCGAGAAGCAGATCGCGTACAACCAGGCCAAGGGCATCGACCCGCAGCCGCTGCGCAAGAAGATCAACGACATCGTCGCCCAGATCGCCCGCGAGGACATCGACACCGAGCAGCTGCTCGGCTCGGGCTACCGCCAGGCCAAGAAGGACGGCGGCGGCACCAAGACCCCGGTGCCCGCCCTCGGCGGCAAGGCCACGAAGGCCGCGAAGAACGGCGCGAAGGGCGCCAAGGGCACAGCCGTCGAGACCGTGCCCACCGACCGCCCCGCGGCCGAACTCGCCGGGCAGATCGAGGAACTCACCACGCGCATGCGCGCCGCCGCCGCCGACCTGCAGTTCGAGATCGCGGCACGGCTGCGCGACGAGGTGTCCGAGATGAAGAAGGAACTGAGGCAGATGCAGGAGGCGGGCCTGTCCTGACCTCCGCACACGCAATGTGTTGCAAGACCGACACAAAGTGTGGACCGGGGTTCGTCGCTGTCAGTGCACCTGCGTAGGGTTCTGGTCAACCGCGGTCTTCGCGGCAACAGGGGACGTCCGAGAGGGGAATCAGCGCGTGACCGTCAACATGACCAAGGGTCAGGCCATCAGTCTGCAGAAGAACGACGGCGGCAGCCTGACCGCGGTTCGCATGGGTCTCGGCTGGCAGGCGGCCCCGCGGCGTGGCCTGTTCGGCTCCCGCACCCGGGAGATCGACCTGGACGCCTCCGCCGTCCTCTTCGCCGACAAGCAGCCGGTCGACGTCGTCTTCTTCCGCCACCTGGTGAGCGACGACGGCTCCGTGCGCCACACCGGTGACAACCTCGTCGGCGGTGTCGGCCAGGGCGGCGACGACGAGGCCATCCTCGTCGACCTCTCGCGCGTCCCGGTCCACATCGACCAGATCGTCTTCACCGTGAACTCCTTCACGGGCCAGACGTTCCAGGAGGTGCAGAACGCCTTCTGCCGCCTGGTCGACGAGACCAACGGCCAGGAGCTCGCCCGCTACACGCTGGCCGGCGGCGGCCCCTACACCGCCCAGATCATGGCCAAGGTGCACCGCAACGGCTCGGGCTGGACGATGACGGCCCTCGGCAACCCGGCCAACGGCCGCACGTTCCAGGACCTGATGCCGGCCATCCTGCCGGTCCTCTAGACGACAGCCGCGGACGAACCGGCCCCCGGACAGGGGGCCGGTTCGGCGCACCCGACACATCGACGCGACACAGGGGGACCACGCGATGACGGCCGAGCTGGTGCGGGGACAGAACCACCCGCTGTCCCAGTCCCGTCTGGAGATCCGGATCTCGGCCGGCACACCGGTCGCGGCCGCCGCCGCACTGAGCGACGAGAACGGACGGATCCACGGCACGGAGTGGGTGGCCCACCCGGGCGCCCCCGTACAGCCAGGTCTCGAGGTGTCGCGTCAGGCGGCCGCCGACCACCGTCTCGCGGTGGACCTGGACGCCATGACCGAAGCCGTCCACCGCGTCAGCGTGCTGCTCGCCCTGCCCGCCCCGGACGGCGGCGCGGGACCCGCCCGCTTCGGCGCCGTGGCCGCCCCCTTCGTCGCCGTCACCGGCCTCGACGGCGCCGAGGTGGCCAGCTACACCATCACCGGCCTGGACCTGGAGTCCGCCGTCGTCGCGCTGGAGCTGTACCGGCGGCAGGGCGCCTGGAAGGTGCGCGCCGTCGGCCAGGGCTACGCGGGCGGTCTGGCCGAACTCTTCGCCGACCAAGGGCTGGCCGAGGCCGCGCAGCTCGCGTCCGGCATCGACGAGGCCGTCGCCCGTGGCCTCGCGCGCTCCGTCCAGGCGCCCCCGCCCCGCACGTCCGAGGGCGACCGCTCCCGTCAGGCCGCGGCCCCCGCGGTCGGCCCCGACCAGGGCGCCGCACCGCAGGGTGCCCCCGTCCCCCTACCGCCGTCGTACGGCGGTCAGCCGTCGGGCGGCCAGGGCGGACCGCAGCCGGCCTACGGCGGTGCCACCGACCCCCACGCGGCGTCGGGCGGGCCCGTCAACTACAGCCACCCCGGGCGGCAGACGTCCGCCCCGCCCCCGCCCCCGCCCACGGCGCCCCCGGCCCAGCCCGGACAGCCCGCGCGGCCCGTGGCGGGCGACGCGACCGGCTGGTCCATGGAGGAGCGGCTGTACAACCAGGTCTGGGGCATGTTCGAGGACCTGGCCCGCACCACCGCCGCCTACCGCAGCGCCGTGGACTTCGCCGAGTCGCGGATGGACAAGGAGCTGGAGCAGACCCTGTCCGACCCGCGCAGCCGCATCGGCGGCCAGGGCGACGCCGCCCGAGAGGCGGCCCGCGCGCGGTGCTCGCAGCTCGTCGACCAGGCGCGGGCGTCCTTGGACCGGGACGTCGCGCAGCTCGTCGCCGAGGCGGAGGTCGTCGAGCCCGCGCTGCCCCCGGCGTTCGCCCGCTGGGACAACCCCTGCTGGCACGCCTACCGGGTGCCGATGGAGATACCCATGGCGCTGCGCCTGGGCGACCTCCGGCTGCCCGAGGCCGAGCCGATCCGTATCCCCATGCTGCTCCGGCTGCCGCTGGAGCGCGGACTGTGGATCGACAGCGGGCGCACCGACTCCCTGGACGGGTCGTTCACCGACTCCCACGACATGCGGCGCCTGGCCATGGACACCGCGGTGGCGCACGCCGCGCGGCTGCTCGCCGTCTACCCGGCCGGCGAGTTCACCGTGCACGTCGTCGACCCGGCCGGGTCCGGCGCGCGGGCGCTGGCCCCGCTCACCCAGACCGGAGTCCTCGCCGGGCCGCCCGCGCAGGGCGCCGCGGGTGTCACGGAGGTGCTGGCCCGGCTGACCCAGCGGGTCGACCTGGTGCAGATGGCGCTGCGCGGCGGAGCCCCGGACGCCCTGCCGCCCGGCTTCGACACCTCGCAGCAGCTGCTGATCGTCAACGACTTCCCGCACGGCTTCGACGACCGGGCCGTGAACCAGCTGCGTTACCTGGTCGACGAGGGGCCGTCCGTCGGCGTCCACCTGATGATGGTCGCGGACCGCGAGGAGTCCGCGGGCTACGGCCCGCTGCTCGACCCGCTGTGGCGCGCGCTGCTGCGCCTGACCCCGGTGCCCGACGACCATCTCGCCGACCCGTGGGTGGGGCACGCCTGGACGTACGAGCCGCCGACGGTGCCGCACGGCAGCGAGGTGCTCCGACAGGTCCTCACCAAGGTCGCCGAGGCCCGCCGCACAGGGAGCAGATGACCGCCCGGGCGCTTTGACCAAGGACGCGTAAAGCCCTTCACCTGGGTCTTTGTGTCTTTCTTTACCGATCTCTTTACCAATCCTTGGTGATTGGGTAGTCTTGACCGCACGGAGGGGAGTACTCCCTGTCTGTGCGGCGACCCCGTCAATACGGATCAGGCCAGATCCCGGGGCGTCGGCCCGGAGACCATCGGGGCGCGTCACGCGTTCCAGGTCCGGGTGGAAGAGACCTCCGGCAGCGACGACGCTGACATTTGCCGTGTGACGTATCTGCCGGAGGCGTAGTGGATGTTTCCCTGACCCTGTGGGTCCTGACGATCGTGGGCCTGTGTGCCCTGATCGCCGTCGACTTCTTCATCGGCCGCAAGCCGCATGACGTGTCCGTCAAGGAGGCGGGGATCTGGACGGTCGTCTGGATCGTCCTGGCCGCGATCTTCGGAGTCGGTCTGCTGATCTTCGGGGGCGGCCGGCCGGCGGGCGAGTTCTTCGCCGGCTACATCACCGAGAAGTCGCTGAGCGTCGACAACCTCTTCGTCTTCGTCCTGATCATGGCGAAGTTCGCGGTGCCCTCGAAGTACCAGCAGCGGGTGCTCCTCGTCGGAGTGCTCATCGCCCTGGTGCTCCGCGCGATATTCATCGCCGCGGGCGCGGCCATCATCGCCAGCTTCTCCTGGGTCTTCTACCTCTTCGGCGCCTTCCTGATCTGGACCGCCTGGAAGCTCATCCAGGAGGCCCGGGCCGACCAGGAGGACGAGGAGTTCGAGGAGAACAAGCTGCTCAAGGCGGCCGAGCGCCGCTTCGGCGTGGCCGACCGCTACCACGGCACCAAGCTGTGGATCCAGCAGAACGGCAAGCGGGTCATGACCCCGATGCTCGTCGTGATGCTCGCGATCGGCACGACCGACGTCCTGTTCGCACTGGACTCGATCCCCGCGATCTTCGGCCTGACCCAGGACCCGTACATCGTGTTCACGGCGAACGCGTTCGCGCTGATGGGTCTGCGGCAGCTGTACTTCCTCATCGGCGGACTGCTGAGGAAGCTGGTCCACCTGTCCTACGGCCTGTCGATCATCCTGGGCTTCATCGGCGTGAAGCTGGTGCTGCACGCCCTGCACGAGTCCGGGGTGCACGTCCCCGAGATCAGCATTCCGGTCTCCCTGGGCGTGATCTGCTCGGTGCTGATCGTCACCACGATCACCAGCCTCCGCGCCTCCCGTAAGCAGGCGCAGGCCGAGGCGGTCACGGGGCCGGCCGAGACCCCCGCGAAGAGCGACATCGACGTCTGACCCCGTCGACACCAGGAACACGGGCGCCGGGAGCGGGGGAGGCACAGCGCCGCCCCCCCCTCCCGGACCCGCACGTTCCACCGCGCCGCCCCCTGGGCGGCGCCCACCACAACCGACCAGTACGAGGAGGCCATGCGTGACCATGATGACCCCGAGACGATCAGGATCGCGGAGCGGAAGGGGTCGCCGCACGGCGGTGACAGCAGTTCCGACGCCCTCGACGGTCGCCCGGTGGTCGGCAGTCCTTGAGGTGCGGCACCCTCTCACGCCGGGGACGATCGCCGCATGACGGACCGGATCAAGACCCTCGCAGGCCGCTGGACGCACGCCGTTCCGGTGCTCGCGGTCGTCCTCCTCGCCCTGACCTGGGGCAGGGACCTGCCCGGCGGCATCGTCGTCGTGGTGACCCTGGTCCTGGCGGGAGCGGTGCTCGCGGCGGTGCACCATGCCGAGGTCGTGGCCCACCGGGTCGGTGAGCCGTTCGGATCCCTGGTGCTGGCCGTCGCCGTCACGGTCATCGAGGTCGCGCTGATCGTGACCCTGATGCTCGACGGCGGCGACAAGAGCGCGACGCTCGCCCGGGACACCGTGTTCGCCGCCGTCATGATCACGTGCAACGGCATCCTCGGGCTCAGCCTGCTCGTCGGCGCGCTGCGCCACAAGACGGCCGTGTTCAATTCGGAAGGCACCGGCGCCGCCCTGGCCACCGTGGCCACGCTGGCCGTGCTGAGCCTCGTGCTCCCGACGTTCACCACCAGCAAGACGGGCCCGGAGTTCTCCTCCGTCCAGCTCACCTTCGCCGCGGTCGCCTCACTGACGCTGTACGGGTTGTTCGTCGCGACCCAGACGGTGCGACATCGCGACTACTTCCTCCCGGTGGTGAAGCAAGGTCAGGTGCCCTCCCCGGACCAGCACGCCGAGGCGCCCTCCACGCGTACCGCGCTGGTCAGCCTCGGACTGCTGCTCCTCGCCCTGATCGGCGTCGTCGGCCTGGCCAAAGGCGTCTCGCCGACCATCGAGTCCGGGGTGGAGGCGGCCGGTCTCGGCCACGGCGTGGTCGGTGTGATCATCGCCCTGCTGGTGCTGCTGCCGGAGACCATCGCCGCGGTGCGCGCGGCGCGCCGCAACCACGTGCAGACCAGCATGAACCTGGCGCTGGGCTCGGCGATGGCCAGCATCGGCCTGACCATCCCCGCCGTCGCGGTGGCCTCGCTCTGGCTGCCCGGCCCCCTCGTCCTGGGCCTCGGCAACACTCACATGGTGCTGCTCGCCCTCACCGTGGTGGTCGGCGCCCTGACCGTGGTCCCGGGCCGGGCCACACCGCTCCAGGGAGGCGTGCACCTGGTGCTGCTCGCCGCCTATCTGGAACTGACGATCAACCCCTGACCGACGAGGCCCCGGGCCCGCCCGCACTTGCGGGCGGGCCTGGGGGCCTCCGGCGTGCGGGCGGGTCCCACGGCCGCGGCGGAAGTGCCGTACGAACCGCCGTCACGGCGTGATAGACCGGGTGCGACCAGCGGTTCCGGCGAGGGGCCGCGCTCCCGACGGACCGGAGGAAACGTGCCCCGCAACCTGGCCGACGCCCCGATCATGATTCTCAACGGCCCCAACCTGAACCTCCTCGGGCAGCGGCAGCCGGAGATCTACGGGCGTGACACCCTGGCGGACGTCGAGGCGATGTGCGCCCGAGCGGCCGCGGCGCACAACGGCACGGTGGACCTCCGCCAGTCCAACCACGAGGGCGAGCTGGTCGACTGGATCCACGAGGCGCGGCTCGACCACTGCGGCATCGTCATCAACCCGGGCGCCTACTCGCACACGTCGGTCGCGATCCTGGACGCCCTCAACGCCTGCGACGGCATGCCCGTGATGGAGGTCCACATCTCCAACATCCACCGCCGGGAGAGCTTCCGGCACCACTCCTACGTGTCCCTGCGCGCCGACGGCGTCATCGCGGGGTGCGGCGTCCAGGGGTACGTGTTCGCGGTGGAGCGGATCGCGGCGCTGGCCGGACCGGGCACGGCCGAGGCGTGACGTAGGCCCGCCGCCCGCTCACCAGCCGCGGGCGCGCCACTCCGGCAGGTGGGGGCGTTCGGCGCCGAGCGTGGTGTCGTTGCCGTGGCCCGGGTAGACCCAGGTCTCGTCCGGGAGGACGTCGAAGATCTTGGTCTCGACGTCGTGCAGCAGACTGGCGAACGCCTCCGGGTCCTTGTGGGTGTTGCCCACACCCCCCGGGAACAGGCAGTCCCCGGTGAACACATGGGGATGCCCGTGGGGGTCGTCGTAGACGAGGGCGATCGAGCCGGGGGTGTGGCCGACGAGCCGGCGGGCGGTGAGCTCGACCTGTCCGACGCGGATCACGTCGCCGTCGTCCACGAGCACGTCGGCCGGCACGGGAATGCCCTCGGCGTCGTACCGGCCGGCGTAGGTGCGGGCGCCGGTGGCGGCCACGACCTCCGCGAGCGCCTGCCAGTGGTCGCCGTGCCGGTGGGTGGTGACGACGGACGCGATCCCGTCGTCACCGATCATGCCCAGCAGCGTCCCGGCGTCGTTCGCCGCGTCGATCAGCAGTTGCTCGTCGGTGGCCCGGCAGCGCAGTAGGTACGCGTTGTTCTCCATGGGGCCGACCGCGACCTTGGTGATCATCAGGTCCTTGAGTTCGTGCACGTCGGCCGGCCCGCCGACCGTCACCCGCCCGCTGTACGTCATGAGCGTCAGCCTAGCGCCGGAACCGGCGCCGGACAGCGCTCACAGGGGCGGCAGCTTCGGGAGGTCCCCGCCCTTCACCGTCAGGGCGCCGCCGTCCCGGCGTCCGGCGAGCCAGCCGAGCAGGTCGGCGGGCGTCCCCTCCACCGTGACCGGCCCGCCGTCCGCCCCGCCCCCGGTGGTCCACGTCCGGCCGTCGGTGGACGACAAGGTGGTGGCGGGCACGTCCGCGTGACCGCTGAAACGGGCCGCGAGGAAGCCGGTCTCCCGCTCGGTGAAGTCCGCCGGCAGGTCCTCCAGCTCGTAGCCGATGCCCAGGTCGACGTGGTGCAGCTCCACCTCGATCCAGCGCCGGAAGGGCACCCGCTCGGCGCGGTCGGTGACGCCGTTGCGCAGTTCCACGGTGCGCGACCAGTCCGCCGGGACCGCGGCCGCCGCGCGGAGACGCTCCGCGCTCTCCCGCACGTCCGCGAGCTGTTCGTCCAGGGGGCGCGCGGCGCCCGCCTCGATGTCGGCGTCCCGCGCCTCGGCGGACGCGTACATGGGGCGGCCCTCGAAGACGTTCACCAGCGCGTCCGCGTTGCGGGCCAGGTGGGTCAGCACATGACCGCGGGTCCAGCCGGGCAGGCGTGACGACTGGGTCACAGCCGCGTTGTCCAGGGCGCCGACCGCATGGAGCAGCCGCTCGGTCGCGGCCTGTACAGACGCCAGGTCATCAGCGTGATCAATCATGGCGCCGACCCTAGCCGCGTCACACCTTCGGGTGAAGGAGGTGAACCGGACAGTAAAATCGAATGCACGTGCTATAAGGTCGGGTGCGGCGTCGGGCATGCTGGAGAGCCGGGGTTTGTTGACTATCCGTGAATCCGAACCGGCGTTGTCAGTGGCTCCCCCTAGTCTGAAGAAGACGGGGGCCCCGCCCCTGTCACTTCCCTTCAAGAAAGGTGCGGACCGGCGTGGCCGACCGTCTCATCGTCCGCGGAGCGCGCGAGCACAACCTCAAGAACGTCTCGCTCGACCTCCCGCGCGACTCGCTCATCGTCTTCACGGGCCTGTCGGGGTCGGGCAAGTCCTCGCTGGCCTTCGACACCATCTTCGCCGAGGGGCAGCGGCGCTACGTCGAGTCGCTCTCCTCCTACGCCCGGCAGTTCCTCGGCCAGATGGACAAGCCGGACGTCGACTTCATCGAGGGCCTCTCCCCGGCGGTCTCCATCGACCAGAAGTCCACCTCGCGCAACCCGCGCTCCACGGTCGGCACCATCACCGAGGTCTACGACTACCTGCGCCTGCTCTTCGCGCGCATCGGCAAGCCGCACTGTCCCGAGTGCGGCCGGCCCATCTCCCGCCAGTCGCCGCAGGCCATCGTCGACAGGGTCCTGGAACTGCCCGAGGGCAGCCGCTTCCAGGTGCTCTCCCCGCTGGTGCGCGAGCGCAAGGGCGAGTTCGTCGACCTCTTCTCCGACCTCCAGACCAAGGGCTACTCCCGCGCGCGGGTGGACGGCGAGACCGTCCAGCTGTCGAGCCCGCCCACGCTGAAGAAGCAGGAGAAGCACACCATCGAGGTGGTCGTGGACCGCCTCACAGTGAAGGACGGCGCCAAGCGCCGGCTCACCGACTCCGTGGAGACCGCCCTCGGCCTGTCCGGCGGCATGGTCGTGCTCGACTTCGTCGACCTCCCCGAGGACGACCCCGAGCGCGAGCGCATGTACTCCGAGCACCTCTACTGCCCGTACGACGACCTGTCCTTCGAGGAGCTGGAGCCCCGCTCGTTCTCCTTCAACTCGCCCTTTGGCGCCTGCCCCGAGTGCACCGGCATCGGCACGCGCATGGAGGTCGACCCCGAGCTGATCGTCCCCGACCCGGACAAGAGCCTCGACGAGGGCGCCATCCACCCGTGGTCGCACGGCCACACCAAGGACTACTTCGACCGCCTGATCGGAGCCCTCGCCGACGCGCTGGGCTTCCGTACGGACATCCCGTGGGCCGGCCTGCCGCAGCGCGCCAAGAAGGCCCTGCTCCACGGCCACAAGACCCAGGTCGAGGTCCGCTACCGCAACCGCTACGGACGCGAGCGGCGCTACACCACGGCCTTCGAGGGCGCGGTGCCGTTCGTCAAGCGGCGGCACAGCGAGGCCGAGAGCGACGCCAGCCGCGAGCGCTTCGAGGGCTACATGCGCGAGGTGCCCTGCCCCTCCTGCCAGGGCACGCGCCTCAAGCCGGTCGTCCTCGCCGTCACGGTCATGGGCAGGTCCATCGCCGAGGTTTCCGCGATGTCCATCAGCGACTGCGCGGACTTCCTGGGCGAGCTGAAGCTGACCGCCCGCGACAAGAAGATCGCCGAGCGGGTCCTCAAGGAGGTCAACGAGCGGCTGCGGTTCCTGGTCGACGTCGGCCTGGACTACCTCTCGCTGAACCGCGCGGCGGGCACCCTGTCCGGCGGCGAGGCCCAGCGCATCCGCCTGGCCACCCAGATCGGCTCCGGCCTCGTCGGCGTGCTCTACGTGCTCGACGAGCCGTCCATCGGTCTGCACCAGCGCGACAACCACCGGCTGATCGAGACCCTGGTCCGGCTGCGCGACATGGGCAACACGCTCATCGTCGTGGAGCACGACGAGGACACCATCAAGGTCGCCGACTGGATCGTCGACATCGGCCCCGGCGCCGGCGAGCACGGCGGCAACGTCGTGCACAGCGGCTCCCTGAAGGAGCTGCTCGCCAACGCCGAGTCGCAGACCGGCCAGTACCTGTCGGGCAAGAAGGCGATCCCGCTGCCCGAGCTGCGGCGCCCGCACGACCCCTCGCGCCGCATCACGGTGCGCGGCGCCCGGGAGAACAACCTGCGGGACATCGACGTGTCCTTCCCGCTGGGCGTCTTCACCGCGGTCACCGGCGTGTCCGGCTCCGGCAAGTCCACGCTGGTCAACGACATCCTGTACACGCATCTCGCCCGCGAGCTGAACGGCGCGCGCACCGTGCCCGGCCGGCACACGCGCGTCGAGGGCGACGACCTCGTCGACAAGGTCGTCCACGTCGACCAGTCGCCCATCGGCCGCACCCCGCGGTCCAACCCGGCGACGTACACGGGCGTCTTCGACCACATCCGCAGGCTGTTCGCGGAGACCACGGAGGCGAAGGTCCGCGGCTACATGCCGGGCCGCTTCTCCTTCAACGTCAAGGGCGGCCGCTGCGAGAACTGCTCGGGCGACGGCACCATCAAGATCGAGATGAACTTCCTGCCCGACGTCTACGTCCCCTGCGAGGTCTGCCACGGCGCCCGCTACAACCGGGAGACGCTGGAGGTCCACTACAAGGGCAAGTCCATCGCCGACGTGCTGAACATGCCGATCGAAGAGGCCATGCACTTCTTCGAGGCGGTCCCGGCGATCTCCCGCCACCTGCGGACGCTCAACGACGTCGGTCTCGGCTACGTCCGGCTCGGCCAGTCCGCGACCACCCTGTCCGGCGGCGAGGCGCAGCGCGTCAAGCTCGCCAGCGAGCTGCAGAAGCGCTCCACCGGCCGCACGGTCTACGTCCTCGACGAGCCGACGACCGGTCTGCACTTCGAGGACATCAGCAAGCTGCTGACGGTCCTGTCCGGCCTGGTGGACAAGGGCAACACGGTGATCGTCATCGAGCACAACCTCGATGTGATCAAGACGGCCGACTGGGTCGTCGACATGGGCCCCGAGGGCGGCTCCGGCGGCGGTCTCGTCGTCGCGGAGGGCACGCCCGAAGAGGTCGCCGGCGTGCCCGCCAGCCACACCGGCAAGTTCCTGCGGGAGATCCTGGGCGCGGAGCGGATCAGCGACGCCCAGCAGGTCCGCGCCCCGCGCAAGGCGGCGAAGAAGACGGTCGCCGCCCGGTCGGCGGCGAAGAAGACCACGACCAAGACGGTCGGGACCACCGCCAAGAAGACGGCCGGGAAGGCCGCGGGCAAGACCGCCGCGAAGAAGACGACGCGCGGCACCAAGGCCTGACCCGCCCGCCTCGTTCGTACGTGTGCCGTGCCGCAGGGACGCTCCCCGCGGCACGGCACACGTGCGTCAGACGGTCTCCCAGGCCTCCAGCTCACGGGCGTACGGAGGCTCCGCACCCGCGCGCGAGCAGGTGACGGCCGCCGCGCGCGCCGCGAACCGGAGCAGGCTCTCCCAGCCCTCGGCGCCGAGCCCGGCCACGCCCTCGTCGCTGAGCGCGTCACGCCCGGCCAGCCCGTGCAGCAGCGCCGCGTTCACCGTGTCGCCCGCGCCGATGGTGTCCACCACCTCCACCCGCTCACCCGGCACCGCGTATTCGCCGCCGTCCCGGGTGTACGCCGTCAGCCCGTCCCCGCCCCGGGTCACCACGACCGCCGCGGGGCCCGCCGCCAGCCACTCCCGCGGGGACCCGCCGAGCCACTCGGCGTCCTCCGCGGACAGCTTGAGCAGGGACACCGACGGCAGCCAGCTCAGGAACCGGGCCCGGTAGGCGTCGGCGTCCGGGACCAGCCCCGCCCGGATGTTGGGGTCGAGCGCCGTGAACACGCCCCGCGCCGACGCCTCACGCATCAGCGCCTCGTAGGCGCTCGCGCCCGGCTCCAGCACGAGGGAACAGGTCCCGAAGGACACCGCGCGGGTGCCGGCGGGCAGCGCCTCGGGCTGGCCGAACAGCCGGTCCGCCGTGCCCTCCACGTAGAACGAGTAGGCCGCCGAGCCGTCGACGCCGACCGTGGCGACGGCGAGCGTCGTCGGCTCGTCACCGCGCTGCACGGACGCCACGTCCACGCCTGTCTCCCGCAGCCGCTCCAGCAGGGCCTCACCGAACGCGTCCCGTGACACCCGGGAGCAGAACGCGGTGGGGGAGCCGAGACGGCCCAGCGCCACCGCCGTGTTGAAGGGGCCGCCGCCGAGCGCGGGCGTCAGCGCGGCGAGCGCACCCGCCCCCTGCGGTACCAGGTCGATCAGTGCCTCACCGGCTACGACGATCACGAGGGGTTCCTTTCTTCCGGGCAGCCGCAGGAGGTGCGGTGCACGAAGCTGCACGGGAGGCGTTCGGTGCGGGCCGGCCGGCCGGGGTCGGCGAGACGGTCCAGCAGCATCCGGACGGCTCGCGCGCCGATGTCCCGGCTCGGCTGGGACACGGCGGTGAGCCGGGGCGAGAACAGGTCGGCCCAGGCGAAGTCGTCGAAGCAGCACAGGGCGATGTCCCCGGGCACGGACAGGCCGTGGGCCTGGAGGGCGCGCAGGGCGCCGATGGTCATGGCGTTGTTGGCGGTGATCAGCGCGGTGGGACGGGAACCGAGGCGCAGCAGCTGGGCCGTGGCGCGCTCGGCCCCGGCGGCCTCCGAGTCGCCGTGCACCAGGATCCGTTCGTCGAACGGCAGCCCCGAGGCCGCCAGCCCGAGGCGGTAGCCGGTGATCCGCTCGGTGGTCGTGCTGAGCCCGGGCAGCCCGGCCACCAGACCGATACGGCGGTGGCCCAGACCGGCGAGGTGGGTGACCAGGCCGGTGGTCGGCTCGGTGCTCTCGGCGCAGACCTGGTCGAAGAGAGGCGGGCCGTCGTCGGCGGGCGGGCCGACCAGCCGGTCCAGGAACACGGCCGGGACCCTGTGCCGCCTCAGGTAGGCCAGGAGTCCGCCGGGCTCGGGGGAGGGCGCCACGATCATGCCCTCCACCCGGCGCTCGTGGAGCAGCTGGACGACCGTGCGCTCGTGCGCCGGGTCGTCGTGCGGATCAGCGATGAGGAGGCTGTACCCGTGCTCCAGGGCGGCCGCCTCCACGCCTTGGAGGATCTCCGTGAAGTACGGGTTGCTGATCGCGGACACCGCGAGCCCGATCGACCGGGTGCGGGCCGTGACCAGCGAGCGGGCCAGGGTGTTGGGGGTGTAGCCGAGCTCCTCCACGGCGTCCAGGACGGCCTGGCGGGTGTGGGCGAGCACGGGGCGGGTGCCGTTCAGCACGTGCGAGACGGTCGCGACGGAGACTCCGGCGCTGCGCGCCACATCCGCCATGGTGGCCATCGTCGTCCGTTCTCCTTCGTGGGTGCGGGGGCGCCGGCTGTCGGCTGTCGGCAGGCCGGCCGGGATGCGGGGTGCTCAGAGCGAAGTCGGCTCGGGTGGGGACCGTATCGCATGGGAGGGAGGGTCGTAAACGCTTGCGTAAGCGTTTACGCGAGCGCTTACGTGAACGCTTACGCAAGCGCTTACGTGAACATTTACGCCAACGATTACGTGAACGTTTGCGCAAGCGCTTGCGCGAGCGTTCACGACCCGCGTCCCGCCACCCCCACCCACCCCCGGTATCGTCCCGGTGAACACTCGTCCACCGCGTACCACCCGTGGGAGCCCGCATGTCCGCCCGACCCGCCGCGACCCGCCGGACCGTCCTGCGAGGCGCCGCTCTCACACCCGTCGCAGGGCTGGGACTCACCGCGTGCGGGGGCGGCGACGACAACAGGTCCGCCGCGCTGGCGGGGCCTGTCGAGCTGGGCCCGGAGAGCGAGGTGGCCGCGGGCGGCGCGAAGCTGTACCGGGACCACAACGTGGTCGTCAGCCGGGGCGAGGACGGCTCCCTCACCGCGTACAACACGGTGTGCACGCACGCGGGGTGCCCCATCAACAAGCTGGACGGGACGCGGCTGGTCTGCCCGTGTCACGGCAGCGAGTTCGACGTCACCACCGGCAAGGTGCTGCGGGAACCGGCCGTGGCGCCGCTGAAGCCGCTGGCCGTCGAGGTGAAGAACGGCACCCTGGTCGCCAGGCCCCGGGACTGACTCGCGGGCGGGGAGTGTCACCCGGGACCGGCCGCCGTCACTCCCAGTCCCAGGCGATCCCGACGTAGCCGGCCCGCAGGCGCGGTTCCACCAGGTGCACCGAGCGGTGCCGGGCGCTGAGCGGCAGTTCCTGGCGTCCCCCGCGCGGGGCCGCCGCCGAGTGCTGGGTGAAGCGGTGGCACCGCACCGGGAGCGCGGCGGTGTCGAAGCAGACCTGGAGCGCGTACTGGCCGCCGGGAGAGTCGGCGCCCCGTACGTACTCGCGGCAGACGTCGGCCGTGCCGTCCTCCACTGTGTACCTGAAGAGGAAGGTGTCGCCGGCGCGCAGCCGGATGTCGAAGAGCAGTTCGGCGGCGAGGACGCCGGTGTCGTGGTGCCGGCGTATGCGGCCGATACGGCAGTTCTCCAGGGCGCGGACGTGCATGCGCTCCGGGTCGGCGCCCGGGTCGCCGTGGTGGACGGCGATGTAGCGGTCGACGCCGTCGCGGTGGGCGCGCACGATGTGGTGCGACTCGCGCTCCGCCAGCTCCCGGCGGGCGCCGATGCGGACGCGCTCGTGATGGCCCAGGGTGTGCAGCCCGCCGTCGCGCGGGGCGCCGAGCTCGGCCAGGAGCTTGTCCAGGACGCCCGAGGCCTCGACGAGGGAGCGGTAGGTGCGTCCGGCGGAATCGCGGTCCCCGACCCGGTCGTCCGTCTCGGCGAGCAGACGGATCAGTGATTCCTCCGGCAGCTGAAGGATCTCCTCCAGCGCCCGGACGGCCCGCAGCGACTCCGGGCGCTGCGGGCGGCGGGCGCCCTGCTGCCAGTAGCTCAGGCTGGTGACTCCCACCTTCACGCCGTGCCGCGACAGGTGGTGCTGCACCCGCTGCAACGGCAGACCCCGCGCGGCGATGGCGGCGCGCAGGGCGACGTGGAACGGGCCGCCGCGCAGGGCCGAGTCCAGTTCTGCGGTGACGACGTCCGCGTGCTGTGTGGCGTGCGGCATGCAGGGGCCTTTCTGTGAATGTCACAACGGCTGGTCAGACCGTTCGCACGGAGCACCCCGGGGGCCCGCCCCCGTCGGCGCGGCGCGGTCTTCACATGCGTACGCCGTCGTTCAGCGCCCCGAGTTCCCCCGCATTGAAGCGTGTTGACCAGGTCCCGACAACCGTCTGGCCGCAGAAGCGGCACACGCGAGGGGGCCGTACCGGCCGTGCGGCCGGTACGGCCCCCTCAGGTGTGTACGTCTTCGTCCGGGATCAGGCCCCGTCGGTACGGTTCCCGCCGCGGAGCCGCGAGTCCGCGGCCCGGAGGCGCTTCGCGCGCACGATGTCGGGGTCGCGCGGGTCGAGGGACTCGGGGAAGGCAGCCGTCTCGTCCGTGTACCGGCGGTACCGGGCCGGCCGTCGTGTTTTCTCGATCCGCGTCTGGCGCATACGACCTCCCGACTCGCGGCCACGTGAGTGACCGCTGTCTCGACCGCCTCGGACCACCGGCAGGAGAGCCGGTCCGGACCGCCGGGCGGACCGCCACCGCGGTCCGTCCGCCGGCCCCGGTGATCGCCCGAGGCACGGACCCCCCACCTTCCCGCTTACCGGCCGCCGTAACCCATCCGGCCCGCATCGGCCTCGGCAGACCTGCCGGCCGGGCCCCGCGGGCCCCGTGGCGAAGGCCCCGGGCCCCTCCCGTCGCCCTCCCGGCCCCGCCGTGTCCCGGCCTCCGCCGTCCCCCGGCCCCGCCGTGCTGTCGGTGTCCGCCAGTAGGGTGTGTTGCATGGCCGACCCCTCCAGCTACCGCCCCAGACCGGGTGAGATCCCCGACTCGCCGGGGGTCTACCGGTTCCGTGACGAGCACCGCCGGGTGATCTACGTCGGGAAGGCGAAAAGCCTGCGCCAGCGCCTGGCGAACTACTTCCAGGACCTGGCCGGGCTGCACCCGCGTACCCGGTCGATGGTGACCACGGCCGCGTCCGTGGAGTGGACGGTGGTCTCGACCGAGGTCGAGGCGCTGCAGCTGGAGTACTCCTGGATCAAGGAGTTCGACCCCCGGTTCAACGTCAAGTACCGCGACGACAAGAGCTACCCGTACCTCGCGGTCACGATGAACGAGGACTTCCCGCGCGTGCAGGTGATGCGCGGTCACAAGAAGAAGGGCGTGCGCTACTTCGGCCCGTACGCGCACGCGTGGGCGATCCGCGACACCGTGGACCTGATGCTGCGCGTCTTCCCGGTGCGGACGTGCTCGGCGGGCGTGTTCAAGAACGCCGCCCGCACAGGCCGCCCCTGCCTGCTGGGCTACATCGGCAAGTGCTCGGCGCCCTGCGTGGAGCGGATCTCCGCCGAGGACCACCGGGAGCTGGCCGAGGAGTTCTGCGACTTCATGGCCGGGCGCACCGGCACCTATCTGCGCCGTCTGGAGAGGCAGATGGCGGACGCGGCCGAGGAGATGGAGTACGAGCGGGCCGCGCGCCTGCGCGACGACATCGGCGCCCTGAAGAAGGCCATGGAGAAGAACGCGGTGGTGCTGGCGGACGCCACCGACGCCGACCTGATCGCGGTCGCCGAGGACGAGCTGGAGGCGGCCGTCCAGATCTTCCACGTGCGCGGCGGACGCGTGCGCGGCCAGCGCGGCTGGGTCACGGACAAGGTCGAGGAGATCACCACCGGCGCCCTGGTCGAGCACGCCCTGCAGCAGCTCTACGGCGAGGAGACCGGCGACGCCGTGCCGCGCGAGGTGCTGGTCCCCGCCCTGCCGGACCCGGTGGAGCCGGTGCAGGAGTGGCTGACCGGCCGCCGCGGGGCGAACGTCTCCCTGCGCGTGCCCCAGCGCGGCGACAAGAAGGCCCTGATGGAGACGGTCGAGCGCAACGCCCAGCAGGCGCTCGTGCTGCACAAGACCAAGCGCGCCTCCGACCTCACCACGCGCTCGCGCGCCCTGGAGGAGATCAGCGACGCCCTGGAGCTGGACAGCGCCCCGCTGCGCATCGAGTGCTACGACATCTCCCACCTCCAGGGTGACGACGTGGTGGCCTCCATGGTCGTCTTCGAGGACGGGCTGGCCCGCAAGAGCGAGTACCGCCGCTTCCAGATCAAGGGCTTCGCCGGCCAGGACGACGTGCGGTCCATGCACGAGGTGATCACCCGCCGCTTCCGCCGCTACCTGGCGGAGAAGGAACGGACGGGGGAGTGGACCGACGGCGGGGAACCGGGCGCCGAGCCCGGTGCGCAGGCGGACCCGGGTACGGCCGCCGCAGGTCTCGCCGAGCCGCCCGCCAGCACCCTCACCGAGGACGACGGCCGCCCCAAGCGGTTCGCGTACCCGCCGCAGCTGGTCGTGGTGGACGGCGGCGCGCCGCAGGTCGCGGCGGCCCAGCGGGCGCTGGACGAGCTGGGCATCGACGACATCGCGGTGTGCGGCCTCGCCAAGCGGCTGGAGGAGGTGTGGCTGCCCGGCGACGACGACCCGGTGGTGCTGCCCCGCACCAGCGAGGGCCTCTACCTGCTGCAGCGCATCCGGGACGAGGCGCACCGCTTCGCGATCACCTACCAGCGCGCCAAGCGCGCCAAGCGCTTCCGCTCCAGCCCCCTGGACGACGTCCCCGGCCTCGGTGACACCCGCAAGCAGGCGCTGATCAAGCACTTCGGTTCGTTGAAGCGGCTGCGGTCGGCGACAATCGAGCAGATCTGTGACGTTCCGGGCATAGGCCGTAAGACGGCCGAGACGATCGTCGCGGCGCTCGCCCAGGCGGTACCCGGCGGTCCCGCCGTGAACACGGCCACGGGCGAGATCATGGATGACACGGAAGAACCCGGGCAGCAGACGGGTTCTCCGGGGGAGCCCGTGTCCACGGGCGCCCCGGACGAACGACGGGGGCAGGAGCGATGACCGAGCACGGGACAGGGTCCGGGGACCGGGCGGCACAGCAGGCGGACGGGGCCACGGGCCGCGCCGGCGTCCGGCAGGACAACGGAGCACAGGTGAAGACGGGCAAGGACAACGGCGGGGTGCCCGAGGCGGGCATCCCCGAGCTGGTGATCATTTCCGGGATGTCCGGGGCGGGCCGGTCGACGGCCGCGAAGTGTCTGGAGGACCTCGGCTGGTTCGTCGTGGACAACCTGCCGCCCGCGCTGATCCCCACCATGGTGGAGCTCGGCGCGCGCTCCCAGGGGAACGTGGCGCGGATCGCGGTCGTCGTCGACGTCCGCGGCCGGCGCTTCTTCGACAATCTGCGCGAGTCCCTCGCCGACCTCGACGCGCGCGGGGTCACCCGTCGCACGGTCTTTCTGGAGTCCTCCGACGACGCCCTGGTGCGCCGCTTCGAGTCGGTGCGCCGCCCGCACCCCCTCCAGGGCGACGGCCGGATCGTCGACGGCATCGCCGCCGAACGGGAACTGCTGCGCGAGCTGCGCGGCGACGCCGACCTGGTGATCGACACCTCCGGGCTCAACGTCCACGAACTGCGCGCGAAGATGCACGCGCAGTTCGCCGGCGAGGAGGAGCCCGAGCTGCGGGCCACCGTGATGTCGTTCGGCTTCAAGTACGGCCTGCCGGTCGACGCCGACCTGGTCGTGGACATGCGGTTCCTGCCCAACCCGCACTGGATCCCGGAGCTGCGCCCCTACACCGGCCTCAACGAGGAGGTGGCGTCGTACGTCTTCAACCAGCCCGGCGCCAAGGAGTTCCTCGACCGGTACGCGGAGCTGCTGCGCATGGTCGCCGCGGGCTACCGCCGTGAGGGCAAGCGCTACGTGACCATCGCGGTCGGCTGCACGGGCGGCAAGCACCGCTCGGTCGCCATGTCGGAGAAGCTCGCCGCCCGGCTCGCCGCCGAGGGCGTGGAGACGGTGGTCGTCCACCGGGACATGGGACGGGAATGACACGACGTACTCCGCGGCTGAGCCGGCTGCGCAGGGCCGTCCCCGAGGGCCGCGCAGCCCGGCCGGCCGAGACGCGCGGCGGACGCCCGCGCCGCCGGGGGACCCAGCCCAAGGTCGTCGCCCTCGGCGGCGGCATGGGCCTGTCCGCGTCGCTCGCCGCCCTGCGCCGGATCACCGGCGACCTCACGGCCGTGGTGACCGTCGCCGACGACGGCGGCTCCAGCGGCCGCCTGCGCGACGAACTGGGCGTGCTGCCCCCCGGCGACCTGCGCAAAGCGCTGGCCGCGCTGTGCGGGGACGACGACTGGGGGCAGACCTGGGCGCGTGTCATCCAGCACCGCTTCCAGTCCAAGGGCGACCTGCACGAGCACGCGGTCGGCAACCTGCTGATCGTCGCCCTGTGGGAGCAGCTCGGCGACCACGTCCAGGCGCTGGACCTGGTGGGCCGGCTGCTCGGCGCGCACGGCCGGGTGCTGCCCATGTCCGCCGTGCCGCTGGAGCTCCAGGCGCTGGTCAAGGGGCACGACCCGGAGCGCCCCGACGACATCGACACCGTGCGCGGCCAGGCCACCGTCGCCCTCACCCCCGGTGAGGTGCAGTCCGTGCACCTCGTGCCGAACGACCCGCCGGCCGTGCCCGAGGCGGTCGCGGCGGTGCTGGACGCCGACTGGGTGGTGCTCGGGCCCGGCTCCTGGTTCTCCTCGGTGATCCCGCACCTGCTGGTCCCCGAGCTGCTGGACGCCCTCGTCGAGACGAAGGCCCGGCGGGTACTCTCGCTGAACCTCGCCCCGCAGCCCGGAGAAACCGAAGGCTTCTCCCCGCAGCGTCATTTGGAGGTTTTGGGGCGACACGCCCCTAAACTCGCCCTGGACGTGGTGCTGGCCGACGAGGCCGCCGTGCCCGACCGCGACTTGCTGACCGATGCCGCCAAGCGGTTCGGCGCCGCGGTCGAGCTGGCCCCCGTGGCCCGGCCCGACGGAAGCCCCCGGCACGACCCGGAGCTGTTGGCCGCCGCGTACGACCGTATTTTTCGGATGCATGGAAGGATCGGCCCATGGCGATGACGGCAGCGGTGAAGGACGAGATCAGCCGGCTCCCCGTCACCCGTACCTGCTGCAGGAAGGCGGAGGTCTCCGCCATTCTGCGGTTCGCCGGCGGCCTCCACCTGGTCAGCGGGCGCATCGTGATCGAGGCGGAGCTGGACACCGCCATGGCCGCCCGGCGGCTCAAGCGGGACATCCTGGAGATCTTCGGCCACAGCTCCGAACTGATCGTGATGGCGCCGGGCGGACTGCGCCGCGGCTCGCGCTACGTGGTGCGGGTGGTCGCGGGCGGTGACCAGCTCGCCCGTCAGACCGGCCTGGTGGACGGCCGGGGCCGCCCGATCCGCGGCCTCCCCCCGCAGGTGGTCTCGGGGGCCACCTGCGACGCCGAGGCCGCCTGGCGGGGCGCCTTCCTCGCGCACGGCTCCCTCACCGAGCCCGGCCGCTCCTCCTCCCTGGAGGTGACCTGCCCCGGCCCCGAGGCCGCGCTCGCCCTGGTGGGCGCCGCCCGCCGGCTGCACATCGCCGCCAAGGCGCGTGAGGTGCGCGGCGTGGACCGCGTGGTCGTCCGGGACGGCGACGCGATCGGCGCGCTGCTCACCCGGCTCGGCGCGCACGAGTCGGTGCTGGCCTGGGAGGAACGCCGGATGCGCCGCGAGGTGCGGGCCACGGCGAACCGGCTGGCCAACTTCGACGACGCCAACCTGCGCCGTTCCGCCCGCGCGGCGGTCGCCGCCGGCGCCCGGGTCCAGCGCGCGCTGGAGATCCTCGCGGACGACGTGCCCGAGCACCTCGCCGCGGCGGGCCGGCTGCGCATGGAGCACAAGCAGGCCTCCCTGGAGGAGCTGGGCGCCCTCGCCGACCCGCCGCTCACCAAGGACGCGGTGGCCGGACGCATCCGCCGGCTGCTGGCCATGGCCGACAAGCGCGCCCAGGACCTCGGCATCCCGGGCACGGAGGCCAACCTCAGCGAGGAACTGGACGACAAGATCGGCGTCTGACGCCCGGTCACAAGTTCACCTGCTTCACCTGACGCCTGATCAGAACACCGGCGCCGTCGCCCACTTGGGTGACCGGCGCCGGTTTCCTGTGTCGTGGCGGCGCCCTTGACTCGATCATGTTGTGTCATGAGCCTGGCATCTGTTCGCCGCCGTGGCGGACCTCTTTCAGGGGGGCTCATGAGACGAAGAGCGAGATCGATCCTCGCTGTCGGCACGCTCCTGCTCGGCGGAGCCGGCTTCGCACCTGTCGCCCAGGCACAACCCGCACCGCCCTCGTCCGGCGATCCCGGCGAGGTCAAGGTCTACCGCGCCGACGTCACACGGCAGCAGGTACCCCTGCTGCTGGCGGCGGGTCAGGACGGCCACGAACTCGGCGAGCGGGTGCCCGGACGGGGCACGGCCGCCGTCGAGGTGTACCTCACCGAGGGACAGGCCCGGAAGCTGGAGAAGCAAGGCGTCGACCTCACCGAGCACACGCTTCCCTCGCGGGCGGAGAAGCGCGTGGCGGACGCGGCCGAGGGTGTGTTCCGGCCGTACAGCGGCGCGGGCGGCCTCCGGGAGGAGATCCTGCGCACCGCGCAGCGCAACCCCTCCCTCACCAAGGTCGTCTCCATCGGAAAGACGATCCAGGGCAAGGACATCCTCGCCCTGAAGCTCACCAAGCAGGCCCGCACGAAGAAGGACGGCTCCAGGCCGGCCGTCCTCTACATGGCCAACCAGCACGCCCGCGAGTGGATCACGCCGGAGATGACCCGCCGGCTGATGCACCACTACCTGGACCGCTACCGCACCGACAAGCGGATCAAGAGGATCGTCGACACCACCGAACTGTGGTTCGTCCTCTCCGCCAACCCCGACGGCTACGACCACACCTTCGCCGACGACGCCAACCGCCTGTGGCGCAAGAACCTGCGGGACGTCGACGGCGACGGGAAGATCGGCTCCGGTGACGGCGTCGACCTCAACCGGAACTTCCCCTACAAGTGGGGTTACGACGACGAGGGCTCCTCGCCCAGCCCCTCCAGCCAGACCTACCGGGGCGCCTCCCCGGGCTCCGAGCCCGAGACCAAGGCCATCGACGCCTTCCAGAAACGCATCGGCTTCACCTACGGGATCAACTACCACTCCGCCGCCGAGCTGCTGCTCTACGGCGTCGGCTGGCAGGTGGCCACGCCGACCCCCGACGACGTGCTGTACAAGGCGCTCGCGGGCACGCCGGACAACTCGGCGATCCCCGGATACCACCCGCAGCTCTCCTCCGAGCTGTACACCACCAACGGCGAGGCCGACGGGCACGCGGCCAACGTCAACGGCATGGCGATGTTCACCCCGGAGATGTCGACCTGCCAGACGGCCTCGGCGTACGACCCCGACGACGCCTGGGAGCCCGGCGACTGCCGCTCGATCTTCACCTTCCCGGACGACGAGAAGCTGATCCAGCAGGAGTTCGCCAAGAACGTCCCGTTCGCGCTCTCCGTCGCCGAGTCCGCCGCGCACCCCGACCGGCCGTCCTCCGCGGTCGGCCTGGAGGCCGCGGACTTCACCCCGGCGGCCTTCACGACGTCCTACGCGCGCGGTGAGGACCAGGAGGTTTCCGTCGTGGCCCGCAAGGCGGTGCGCGACAAGGAGCTGCGGTACCGGGTGAACGGCGGCCGCACCCACAGCGCGGACCTCAGGCCCTGGCGGGGCGGCGAGCGCTACGGCGGCGAGGACGACCTCTACTTCGACGAGTACCGCGCGAAGGTCCGGCACGCCCGGCCCGGCGACCGGGTCGAGGTGTGGTTCACCGGCAAGGCCCGGGGCGGCAAGAAGGCGTCGAGCCGGCCCTTCACCTACACCGTGGCGCAGCGGCCCCGCGCGGACGTCCTCGTCGTGTCCGAGGAGGGCGCGAAGGCCACGGCCACGAAGACGTACGTCGACGCGCTGCGGGCGAACGGGCGCAGCGCCGCCGTCTGGGACGTGGCCGAGAAGGGCGCGCCGGACGCGCTCGGGGTGCTGAGCCACTTCCGCACCGTCGTCCACCACACCGGGGCGGCCGTCCCGGGCGTCGCGACCCAGCTCCAGCTGCGTGCCTACCTGAACGAGGGCGGCCGGCTGATCGAGGCGGGCGAGCAGGCAGGCGGCAGTGTCGACCTCGGCGACGGCGTCCTGTCCGACGACTTCGGCCAGTACTACCTGGGCGCCTACTCGCGCACCGCCACCTCCGGAGCCACCGCGTTCACGGGCGCCGGACGACTCGCCGGCACCGGCGGGCCGCTCGGCGACGCGCCCGGGAACCCGCTCGACCGGCCCGGCAGCTTCGCCCTCACGTCCGACGAGCTGCCGCCCGCCGCGTACCCGCAGTTCGCGAGCGCCGGCGCCGGGTCGTTCACCGGCACGGTCAACCCGTACGGGCCCTACGCGGGCTCCGCCATGGCGGCCGCCGTGCACACCGACGACGGCTACAAGCGCCTCACCCGCACCGTCGACCTCACCGGTGTCACCGCCGCCGAGCGGCCCACGCTGCGCACCCGCCTGCTGTGGGACACCGAGCCGGGGTACGACAACGTGATCGTCGAGGCGCGCACCGCCGGCGGCGACGACTGGACGACCCTGCCCGAGGCGGGCGGCGCGACCCGCGCCACCGTGCCCGCCGAGTGCGCGGCCGGGTTCTACATCGCCGGGCACCCCTGGCTGGAGCACTACCTGACGCTCGGCGACGACGGCTGCGCCGCCACCGGCACCACCGGCGCGTGGAACGCCCTCACCGGGTCCTCCGGCGGCTGGCAGCAGGTGGAGTTCGACCTGAGCGCCTACGCGGGCCGGACGGCCGAGGTGTCGGTCGCCTACGTCACCGACCCGGGCAGCGGCGGCCGGGGCGTCCTCGCCGACGAGGCCTCCCTGGTCGTGGGCGGGACGGTCACCGAGACCGAGGGGTTCGAGGAGTCCCTGGGCGCCTGGTCGGCCTCCGGGCCGCCCCCGGGCAGCCCGGCCGTCCTGAGGGACTGGACCCGCACCGGCGAGCTGTTCCGCACCTACGCGGCGGTCACCACCGGGGACACCGTGCTGCTGGGGTTCGGACTGGAACACCTCACGTCGGCGGCCGACCGGGCGACCCTGCTGAGGAAGGCGCTGGCCGCCGTCCGCGGGTGACACCGGCGCCCGCGGAAGCGGACACGGGCGGCGAAAAGGGGTGACCGAAGACCGTCGCCCTGGGGCGGTCCGCACCCTACTGGCGGGTACGGACCGCACTGCCGGGTATGGGACAACTCGATGTCACGGCCGGGGCCCCGGAGAGGTAGGGTCGACAGTGGTCGGGGACATCCCAAATACAGCTCGCCGGCGTCAGAGCCGGCGTACCAACGAGGAGATCGGTTCGTGACGATCCGCGTAGGCATCAACGGGTTTGGCCGCATCGGTCGGAACTACTTCCGCGCGCTCCTGGAGCAGGGCGCCGACATCGAGATCGTGGCCGTCAACGACCTGGGCGACACGGCGACCACCGCACACCTGCTGAAGTACGACACCATCCTGGGCCGTCTCAAGCAGGAGGTCTCGCACACCGAGGACACCATCACCGTCGGCGACAAGACGATCAAGGTCCTCTCCGAGCGCAACCCCGCCGACATCCCGTGGGGCGAGCTGGGCGTCGACATCGTCATCGAGTCGACCGGCATCTTCACCAAGAAGGAAGACGCCGAGAAGCACATCACCGGCGGCGCCAAGAAGGTCGTCATCTCCGCCCCGGCGAAGGGTGAGGACATCACCCTCGTCATGGGCGTGAACCACGACCAGTACGACGCGGCCAACCACCACGTCATCTCCAACGCCTCGTGCACCACCAACTGTGTGGCGCCCATGGCGAAGGTGCTCGACGAGAACTTCGGCATCGTCAAGGGCCTGATGACCACGGTCCACGCGTACACGAACGACCAGCGCATCCTGGACTTCCCGCACAAGGACCTGCGCCGCGCCCGTGCCGCCGCCGAGAACATCATCCCCACCACGACGGGCGCCGCGAAGGCCACCGCCCTGGTGCTGCCGCAGCTCAAGGGCAAGCTGGACGGCATGGCCATGCGCGTCCCGGTCCCCACCGGCTCCGTCACGGACCTGGTGGTCGAGCTCTCCCGCGAGGTCACCAAGGAAGAGGTCAACGCCGCCTTCCAGAAGGCCGCCGAGGGCGAGCTGAAGGGCTACCTGGAGTACACGGAGGACGCGATCGTCTCCTCCGACATCGTCAACGCCCCGGCGTCCTGCACCTTCGACTCGTCCCTGACCATGGTCCAGGACGGCAAGAACGTGAAGGTCATCGGCTGGTACGACAACGAGTGGGGCTACAGCAACCGCCTCGTCGACCTGACGGTCTTCATCGGCAACCAGCTCTGATCGCGGAGCGGACGGCCTGATATGAGTGCAGGGCTCGGACGGTGCGACGACGCGCCGTCCGAGCCCTGACGCACGTATCGGAACGGTCGCCCTCTTTCGATCACGAGCGATCACGAGCGAACAGGTCGCTGAACACGTTGCTCTGACAGGGAGCCCCTATGAAGACGATCGACGAACTCCTCTCCGAAGGCGTCGCGGGCAAGCGGGTCTTCGTCCGCGCCGACCTCAACGTGCCGCTGGACGGCACCACCATCACCGACGACGGCCGCATCCGCGCCGTGGTGCCCACCGTCAAGGCGCTCGCCGACGCGGGCGCCCGGGTGGTCGTCGCCTCGCACCTGGGCCGCCCCAAGGGCGCCCCGGACCCCGCCTTCTCGCTCGCCCCGGCCGCCACGCGCCTCGGCGAACTCCTCGGCGCCGACGTCGCGTTCGCCACCGACACGGTCGGCGAGTCCGCCTCCTCGACCGTCGCCGGCCTCGCCGACGGCCAGGTCGCCGTCGTCGAGAACCTGCGCTTCAACGCCGGCGAGACCAGCAAGGACGACGCCGAGCGCGGCGCCTTCGCCGACCGGCTCGCCGCCCTCGCCGACGTCTACGTCGGCGACGGCTTCGGCGCGGTGCACCGCAAGCACGCCTCGGTCTTCGACCTCCCGGCCCGCCTGCCGCACTACGCCGGTTACCTCATCGCCACCGAGGTCGGCGTGCTGAGGAAGCTCACCGACGACGTCAAGCGGCCCTACGTGGTCGCCCTCGGCGGCGCCAAGGTCTCCGACAAGCTGGCCGTCATCGACCAGCTGCTCGGCAAGGCCGACCGCATCCTCATCGGCGGCGGCATGGCGTACACCTTCCTCAAGGCCCAGGGCCACGAGGTCGGCTCGTCCCTGCTCCAGGAGGACCAGATCCCGGCCGTCCAGGAGTACCTGGAGCGGGCCGAGAAGAACGGCGTGGAGCTGGTGGTGCCGGTCGACACGCTCGTCGCGCCGGAGTTCCCCGACATGAAGGCCAAGACGCCGGGCAACCCCGCCACCGTCGCCGTGAACGCCATCCCGGCCGGCACCCTGGGCCTGGACATCGGCCCGGAGACCCGCAAGCTCTACGCCTCGAAGCTCGCCGACGCCGCCACCGTCTTCTGGAACGGCCCCATGGGCGTCTTCGAGCACCCCGACTACGCCGAGGGCACCAAGGCGGTCGCCCAGGCCCTCCTCGACTCCCCGGGCTTCACCGTGGTCGGCGGCGGGGACTCCGCCGCCGCGGTCCGTACCCTGGGCTTCGACGAGCAGGCATTCGGCCACATCTCGACCGGCGGCGGCGCCTCCCTCGAATACCTCGAGGGCAAGACGCTCCCCGGCCTCGCAGCACTGGAGGACTGACCCTCAATGACCACCCGTACGCCGCTGATGGCGGGCAACTGGAAGATGAACCTCAACCACCTCGAGGCCATCGCCCACGTCCAGAAGCTCGCCTTCGCCCTGGCCGACAAGGACTACGAGGCCGTCGAGGTCGCCGTCCTGCCGCCGTTCACCGACCTGCGCTCCGTGCAGACCCTGGTCGACGGCGACAAGCTGAAGATCAAGTACGGCGCCCAGGACGTCTCGGCCCATGACGGCGGCGCCTACACCGGCGAGATCTCCGGCCCCATGCTGGCCAAGCTGAAGTGCACCTACGTCGCGGTCGGCCACTCCGAGCGCCGGCAGTACCACGCCGAGACCGACGAGGTCGTCAACACCAAGGTCAAGGCCGCCTTCAAGCACGGCATCACCCCCATCCTGTGCGTCGGCGAGGAGCTGGAGGTCCGCGAGGCGGGCGACCACGTCTCCCACACCCTCGCCCAGGTCGAGGGCGGCCTGAAGGACGTCCCGGCCGAGCAGGCCGAGTCCGTCGTGATCGCCTACGAGCCCGTGTGGGCCATCGGCACCGGCAAGGTCTGCGGCGCCGAGGACGCGCAGGAGGTGTGCGCGGCGATCCGCGGCAAGCTCGCCGAGCTGTACTCCCAGGAGCTGGCCGACAAGGTCCGCATCCAGTACGGCGGCTCCGTGAAGTCCGGCAACGTCGCCGAGATCATGGCGCAGGCCGACATCGACGGCGCCCTGGTCGGCGGCGCCTCGCTGGACGCCGACGAGTTCGTCAAGATCATCCGCTTCCGCGACCAGTGACCGGCCGGGGTGCGTCCGCCCGCGGGCGCACCCCGGGATCGGGAGTAGGCCACAGGGCCGATCCGTCGTACTCTTGCGGGGTCCAGTCCCGTGCTGGGCCCCGTGTCGTCCATCCGTTTCCGAGGAAGTTGGTCCAGCCGTGGTTCTGGGGTTCTCCATCGCCCTGATCGTCTTCAGCCTGCTGCTGATGCTGCTGGTGCTGATGCACAAGGGGAAGGGCGGCGGCCTCTCCGACATGTTCGGTGGTGGCATGCAGTCGTCCGTCGGCGGCTCCTCGGTCGCCGAGCGCAACCTCGACCGGATCACGGTCGTGATCGGTCTGCTCTGGTTCGCGTGCATCGTGGTGCTCGGCATCACGATGAAGATGAACAACTGACCCACGCGGCGCGATCCGCCCGCATTCCCCACGTAACGCCCCATGTTCGGTACGCGCCGTCGAGCGCGGCCTATCATGGGGCTTGCGTCTGGATGCGGAGACAGGTAACTCCTATCACTGGACGCGCGTTGGGCCTTACGTAGACTGAGGCGCTCGCAGCGAAGCGGTACGCCGACTCGCTTCGCGGCACCATTACGCAGGGAGTTACGACCGTGGCAAGTGGCAACGCGATCCGGGGAAGCCGGGTCGGGGCGGGGCCGATGGGCGAGGCCGAGCGCGGCGAGTCCGCGCCGCGGCTGCGCATCTCCTTCTGGTGCTCCAACGGGCACGAGACACAGCCGAGCTTCGCCAGCGACGCGCAGGTGCCCGACACGTGGGACTGCCCACGCTGCGGCTTCCCTGCCGGGCAGGACCGCGACAACCCGCCGGACCCGCCGCGCACCGAGCCCTACAAGACGCACCTCGCGTACGTGCGCGAGCGGCGCAGCGACGCGGACGGCGAGGCGATCCTCGCCGAGGCGCTCGCCAAGCTGCGGGGCGAGATCTAGTACCGGGCAGGCCCCGGGCGCATCCGCCTGCCGCACGGCCGGTTCGCTCTCCGGACTCTTCCGTCCTCCTCCCGACTGATCAATTAGGTTGATACCAGTCGGCACAGCGGGGACATCCAAGGAAGAAGGCTGAAGTCCGAGATGAACGCAGACGGCCGTAGCAGGCTCAACCAGACGCCCGAGTGGACCGCACTGGCCAAGCACCGTGAGGAGCTCGGCGAGGTGCGGCTGCGCGAGCTGTTCGAGGCCGACCCGGACCGCGGCACCGGCTACACCCTCCGCGTCGGTGACCTGTACGTCGACTACTCCAAGCATCTGGTCACCGACGAGACGCTGCGGCTGCTGCGGGAACTGGCCGCGGCCACGGACGTGTTCGGCCTGCGGGACGCGATGTTCCGCGGGGAGCGGATCAACACCACCGAGGACCGTGCGGTGCTGCACACCGCGCTGCGGGCGCCGCGGGACGCGGTGGTCGAGGTCGACGGGGAGAACGTCGTCCCGGCCGTGCACGCGGTCCTGGACCGGATGGCCGACTTCGCCGACCGGGTGCGTTCCGGGGAGTGGACCGGTCACACCGGCCGGCGGATCCGCAACGTCGTCAACATCGGCATCGGCGGCTCCGACCTGGGCCCGGCGATGGCCTACGAGGCGCTGCGGGCCTACACGGCGCGGGAGTTGACGTTCCGGTTCGTGTCCAACGTGGACGGCGCCGACCTCCACGAGGCCACCCACGACCTGGATCCGGCGGAGACGCTGTTCATCGTGGCGTCGAAGACGTTCACCACGATCGAGACCATCACCAACGCCACGTCGGCGCGCGCCTGGCTGCTGGACGCGCTCGGGGACGACAAGGCGGTGGCGCGGCACTTCGTGGCCCTGTCGACGAACGCGGAGAAGGTGTCGGACTTCGGGATCGACACGGCGAACATGTTCGAGTTCTGGGACTGGGTCGGCGGGCGGTACTCCTACGACTCGGCGATCGGGCTGTCGCTGATGATCGCCATCGGCCCGGACCGGTTCCGGGAGATGCTGGACGGGTTCCGCATCGTCGACGACCACTTCCGCACCGCCCCGCCGGAGGCCAACGCGCCGCTGCTGATGGGCCTGTTGGGGATCTGGTACAACAACTTCCACGACGCGCAGTCGCACGCGGTGCTGCCGTACTCGCACTACCTGTCGAAGTTCACCGCCTACCTCCAGCAGCTCGACATGGAGTCCAACGGCAAGTACGTCGGCCGGGACGGACGCGAGGTCGACTGGCAGACGGGTCCGGTCGTCTGGGGCACCCCGGGCACCAACGGGCAGCACGCCTACTACCAGTTGATCCACCAGGGCACCAAGCTCGTCCCCGCCGACTTCATCGGCTTCGCCGAGCCCGTGGAGGAGCTGAGTGACCGGCTCGCCGCCCAGCACGACCTGCTGATGGCCAACTTCTTCGCCCAGACGCAGGCGCTGGCCTTCGGCAAGACGCCGGACGAGGTGCGCGCCGAGGGCGTGCCCGAGGAACTGGTCCCGCACAAGACCTTCCAGGGCAACCACCCCACCACCACGATCCTGGCCACCGAGCTGACCCCGTCGGTGCTGGGCCAGCTGGTCGCGCTGTACGAGCACAAGGTGTTCGTGCAGGGCGCGGTCTGGGACATCGACTCCTTCGACCAGTGGGGCGTCGAACTCGGCAAGGTCCTCGCCAAGCGCGTCGAGCCCGCCCTCACCGAGGGCGCCGACGTCCCCGGCCTCGACCCGTCCACGAAGGCCCTGGTCGCCGCCTACCGGGAGCTGCGCGGACGCGCCTGACCGCTGCCACGGGGGCGGACGGCGCATGTCCGTCCGCCCCCGTACAATCCCCGGGTCGATCATCACGGCGAGCACTCGGGGGAACACGAAGTGGCACGCACGCCCGGCCGGTGGACCGGTGGCACACTCACGGCACGCGACATCCTCAGACCGCACATCCTCTCCCGGCGGTGCCTGCTGTTCATCGGCTCCGTCGTCGCCCTGGTGCTGCTCGTGCAGACCGTCAACTCCACCTCCAGCACCTTCGTGGTCATCGGGGCGGGCATGACGATGATGTGGATGCTCTGCTTCGTGGCCCGGGGCACCCTCCGGGTGTCCGGCAACTTCTTCGGCACGGGCGCCGTGCACCGCTGTCTGCCGGCGCTGCTCGCCACGGTCACCAGCTGGCTGGTGGCGGTCCCCGACCTGGTCACCGGTGATCTGCACGGACTCGGGTTCGCACTCGGCGTCGTGTTCATCCTCGGCGCCCCGGTGACCGTCACGGCGATCGCCCTGCTGGAGACCGGCCGGCTCCGGCGGCGCTACGGCATCCGGCTCCGAGCGCACCCGGCCGGTCACCCACCGGTCCCGGGCCAGGTCCCGCCGATGCCCCCGGTCCCGCCGTCGGGGCACCCGTACGTCCCACCGCAGGGGCACCCTTTCGTCCCTCCGCAGGGGAATCCGTTCGTCCCGCCCCAGGGGAACCCGTACGGACCTCCGCCCGGCGCCCCCTACGTCCCTCCGCAGCCGCACCCCGGTCACGGGTTCGTCCCCGGGCAGGGCGGCGGCAACCCGTACGCGCCCGGCGCCGGCGGCAACCCGTACGGCCCGTACAACCCCCAGCCCCCGTACGGCCCCTGAGGGCGGCCGGCGTCGCTCAGGCCACCGCGCTCAGGGTGTCCGCGAGGCGGCGGCGGGCGGCGCGGGCGGCGGGGACGGCGGCCAGGGCGGCGGCGCCCAGGACGGCGGCCGTGCCCAGCAGCACCAGCAGCGCGGGGGAGGGCAGCCGGGCGATGCCCGCGCCGATGCCGCTCGACCTGCCCTGGGCGTCGATCAGCCAGTGCGCCAGCGGCAGCCCCAGCGCGGTGGCGACCAGCACCGCCGCCAGCGCCGTACCGGCGGTGGCGGTGACCGTGACCGCGGTGATCTGCCGGGGCGACAGCCCGACCGCCTTCAGCGCCAGCAGGTCGCGCTCGCCCTCGCGGACGGTGCCGCCGATCGCCGTCAGCAGCTCCACCAGACCGATCAGCGCCAGTACCGCGACCAGTCCCAGGACCACCGCGCGCAGCGGCGACAGCCCGTCGGCCGGGTTGGCCACGGTGTGCACGTCCAGATGGCCGCGCCCCTCCGCCGCGAGCCGCGCCGCCACCTCCGCCGGGTCCGCGCCGGGTTCGAGACGGACCTGGTAGAGACCGGGCCGCATCTCCGGATCGTTGGCGCGCAGGGTGTCGAGGGAGGTGGAGATGACCCGTCCCGCGTTCTCCGGCTCGATGCTGCGGCCCACGATGTGCAGGATCTGCGGGCGGTCCCCGACGGTCATCCGCACCCAGTCGCCCACCCGGACGTGCAGCAGGTCGAGCAGCCCCTGCCCGGCCACCGCCTCGTCCGGACCGCGCGCCGGTCTGCCCTCCGCCAGCGCGAACGGGTACGGGTCCTCGTGGGTGCCGTACCCGCGCAGGGCGATCGTCGCGGTCTGGCCGGGGACCAGCGCGGCCACCTCCACGCCCGGGTGGGCGGCGGCCACCTGCGGGTCGCTCTCCAGCAGCTTCCGCGCCTCCGCGTCGTCCAGCGCGGCGTCGGCGCGGACGCTGAGCGCCGCGGGCAGCCCGATCCGCTCGGGCGCGCTGTGGAAGCGGTCGATCGTCGTCCACGCGCTCAGCGCCACCACGATCAGCAGCAGCGGCAGCGCCAGCCTGGCCACGGCGCCCAGCGACCGCGGCCGCCGGGTGAACGCCTTGTGCCAGCCCAGCACCAGCGCCGGAGGCACCCGTGCGCCCAGCGCCCGGCGGGCCGCACCGCCCAGCCGCCCCGCCGGTGCCGCCGCCGGACGCGGCACCGGCACCGGCGGCACCCTGCCCGCGCGCCAGGCGGCCAGGCCGGTCGTCGCGCCGATGAACAGCACCGCCCCGACCGGGACCACGAACAGCGCCGCGGTGTGCCCGGGCAGCCCCTGCCACACGTCCACCGCGTCCCCGAGCCGCCCCGGGACGGAACCGCCCAGCGCCTCCGTGAGCGCGGCGGCGGCCACCGCGCCCAGCAGGGCGTACCCGAGGTGCTGGATCAGGAAGACGCGCACCACCTGTCCTGGGGTGAAGCCGATCGCCTTGAGGACGGAGATGTCCCGCAGATGCCCCCGGATCCGGGTGGTGATCGCGCCGTGCACGGCGAACCCGGCGGCGACCAGCGCGCCCAGCCCGAACAGGCCCAGCACCTGCCCCAGCAGTCTGTTGTCGCCCTGGGCCTCGGCGCGCGCCTGCTGCCAGGTCGCCACCTCTCCGATCGCCCCGGCGCCCAGCTCGGTCACGGCCCGCTGCACCGCGTACCCGGTGTCGCCCGGGTCGGTCAGCCGCAGTCCGATCACCTGCCCGTCCGGGTCCGCCACCGCCGACGGCAGCGCCCACACGAGCCCCGCCCGCTCACCCGGCCGGAACCGCGGCTCGGCGCTGTCCGCGACGCCGACCACGGTGAACCGCCGCGCGGTGCCGGGCACGGAGAGGGTGTCGCCGGGCGCGGTGAGCAGGGCGCGGGCCAGGTTGCTCTCCAGCACCACGCCGTCGGGCGTCGCCGGGTCCAGCCAGTGCCCGGAGGTGACGATCGGGCGGCCCACCTCGGGCCGGTCCCGCGTGCCGCGCACCTCCACGGAGGCCCGGCCGCCCTGTGAGGAGAGGGTCAGCGAGGAGGTGGGGTAGGGGCCGGCGACCGACCGCACGCCTTCCAGGCCGGTCAGCCTGTCCGCGTCGGCGGAGACGGTCGTGTGCAGGGTGACGTGGGCGCCGTGCGCCTGGGTGAAGACGCGCTGCCAGGGGTTGGTGGCGTACCCGAACAGGGCCGTGGCCAGCAGCAGGGACACCACGACGCCCGCGGTGGCGAGCACCAGGAACAGCGCCTCGCCGCGGTGCGTGCGCAGATCGGAGTGCGCCCAGCGCAGAGTCGCTCGCACCGGCCTCAGCCCTTCGCGGGTCGGTCGTCGACGCGTATGCGCACGCGCGCGGCGGGTCCGTGGGTGACGTTCGTGCGCGTGCGCGCGGCGGGTCGGTGGGTGACGTTCGTGCGCGTGCGCGCGGCGGGTCGGCGGGTGACGCGTACGGGCCCACGCGCGGCGGGGCGGCGCGTACCGCAGGGACGCGTGCTCGCGGCAGGTCGGTGCGTGACGCGCATGTCAGTGCCTCGCGGGTCGGTCGTGGACGCGCATGTCAGTCCCTGAGCTCCAGCACGCCGGACGCGCCCGTCCGGCGCGGGGGCGGGCCCGCGTCGAGGGTGGCGTCGTCGGCTATCCGGCCGTCGAAGAACGAGATCACCCGGTCCGCGGCGCTCGCCAGCCGGGCGTCGTGCGTGACCAGCAGGATCGTCTGCCCGCGCTGGTGGAAGCGGGACAGCAGCCGCATCACCTCGCGGGTGCCCCTGCTGTCCAGGCTGCCCGCGGGCTCGTCGGCCAGCAGCAGCGGAGGGTGGTTGACCAGCGCCCGGGCCAGCGCGACCCGCTGCTGCTCACCGCCGGACAGTTCGCCCGGCATGCTCCGCTCCTTGCCCTCCAGGCCCAGCTCGGCGAGCAGGTCCCGGCGTGCCACGCGGGCCTTCTTCGGCGGGACCCCGGCGAGCAAGGCGGGCAGCTCCACGTTGTCCGCCACCGACAGGTCCGAGACCAGGTTGAAGAACTGGAACACGATCCCGATGCGCCGCCGCCGCTCCACCGCCCAGCGCGCCTCGCTCCAGCCGTCGGCACGCTCGCCGTCCAGCCGGATGGAGCCCTCGTCCGGCCGCTGGAGCCCGCCGAGCAGATGCAGCAGCGTCGACTTGCCCGCGCCCGAGGGGCCGGTGACCGCCACGAACTCGCCGCGCGTCACCCGCAGGTCGACGCCGCGCACGGCGTGCGCCGGGGCGCCCTCGCCGTGATGGGTCTTGACCAGGCCTTCGGCGTGCAGCAGGGGAGCGTCGCTCTCGCTCACTGAAGCTCCTCCAGCTCTTCCTGACACCTCTCCAGCCAGTCGAGATCGGCCTGCAGATGCAGCATCGCGCCCTCGATCAGCAGATGGGAGATGCGGTTGTCCCGGTCCTCGGCGGCGGCCAGCTTCGACAGCTGCCGCATCGTGTTCAAGTACTGGCGGCGCTGGCGGTTGATCAGGGAGATCTGGTCGGCGAGACCGGTCTGCGGGGCCAGGGCCAGCTTCATGAAGAACTCGTCCCGCACCCGCGGCTCGTCCGCCGTCTCCTCGAACCAGACGCGCAGCGCCTCGTGCCCGGCCTCGGTGAGGTGGTAGACCTTCTTGTTCGGCCGGCTCGACTGTTCGATGGCCTCGCCCTCGATCAGCCCCGTCTTCTCGAGGCGGCCGAGGGTGACGTAGATCTGGCCGACGTTCGGCTGAGGGTACGCGGCGCCCAGCAGTTGCTCAAGGTCCTGCTTGAGCTCGTAACCGTGCGCCGGGCCGCGGGCGAGCAGCGCCAGGAGGGGCAGCCGCACTCGTGCTCTCCTCCTCGCGCTCCTGGGTAATGTGCCGCAGGACCTAGTATCGCCCATACCTAACGGGTATACATGGCCTCTGACCCCGGCAAGGGTGCCCGGGTGCCGGTGTACAGGGAGGAACCTATGCGGTGGATCCATGCCGCGGGTAGGGGCCTTCTCGTCCTGATCGTCGTCCTGACCGGTTATGTCGCCTCCGGCGCGAGCGCCGACGAAGGTCCCGGGGACGGGCGCGGGCCGCTCACCCTGGCCACCGCCGGCGACCTCACCGGCTACCTCGGCTCCGTCCTCGACGGCTGGAACCGCACCCACCCCGGCGAGGAGGTCACCCTCGTCGAACTGCCCGACTCCGCCGACGAGACCCGCGCGCAGATGATCACCGACCTGCGGGCCGGCGAGAACGGCCGCTTCGACGTGTTGAACATCGACGTCAGCTGGACCTCGGAGTTCGCCGCCGCGGGCTGGATCCGCCCGCTGCCCCGCGACCGGTTCCCGCTGGACGCCTTCCTGCCCCCGGTCGTCGACACCGCCACCTACGACGACCGGCTGTACGCCGTCCCGTACGTGACCAACGCCGGACTGCTGCTGTACCGCAAGGACGTCCTCGACGAGGCGGGCGTCCCGCCGCCGCGCACATGGGCCGAACTGGAACGGACCGCGAAGACCCTCGCCCCGGCGCGCGGACTGGACGGCTACGCGGGCCAGTTCCTCCCCTACGAGGGTCTCACCGTGAACGCGGCCGAGGCGGTCTACTCGGCGGGCGGCACCATCCTCGGCGACGAGGGGGAACGCGTCACCGTGGACTCCCGGGCCGCCCGCAAGGGCATCGGCTTCCTGGCCCGGGGGGTCCGCGACGGCTGGATCCCCGAGGAGGCGCTGGCGTACAAGGAGGAGGAGTCCAAGCGGGCCTTCCAGGACGGCCGGCTGCTCTTCCTGCGCAACTGGCCCTACGCGTACGTCGCCGCCTCCGCCCCGGACTCGAAGGTCGCGGGGAAGGTCGGCGCCGTGCCGCTGCCCGGACCGGACGGCCCTGGGACCAGCGTGCTCGGCGGGTCCAACCTGGCCGTCAGCAGCCACGCCGAACACCCCGACTCCGCCGCCCGGCTGCTCGCGTACCTCACCGGCGAGCGGGTGCAGCGCCAGGTGCTCACCCGCGGCGCGCTGCCGCCCGTACGGGCCGGTCTGTACGACGACCCGGAGCTGGTGCGCCGCTTCCCGTACCTGCCGACGCTGCGTGAGAGCGTGCTGGCCGCCGCGCCGCGGCCCAAGAGCCCGCGCTACGACCAGGTGAGCCTGGTGGTGCAGGCGGTGGTGCACGACGCGATGAGCGGGCGGCAGACGCCCGAGGCCGCGGTGCGCCGGCTGGCGGAGGAACTGGCCGCCGTCTCCACCCGCTGACCCGTTCCTAGTTACGTGTTAGGTAACGCGCGCGTCTCGCTCGCGCCGGAATCACCCACGTTTGCCCTGGCCTGCACTCCGTAACCTCCCGGTAGCTTGCGCACGTTCATTGACACCCGCTGTTCACCGCTACCTAACATGCATGCATAACGAACGGCACTCCTCACAGACAGGTCAATCGGGGTGAACAGGCACCACTGGTGGCGTGACGCGGTGATCTACCAGGTGTACGTCCGCAGCTTTCTGGACAGCACCGGGGACGGCATCGGCGATCTCGCCGGGGTCAGGGCGGGACTCCCGTACCTGAGGAAGCTCGGCGTGGACGGGATATGGCTCAGCCCGTTCTACCCCTCGCCCCAGCACGACCACGGCTACGACGTGGCCGACTACCGCGACGTCGACCCGGTCTACGGCGACCTCGCCGAGTTCGACCGGCTGGTGGCCGCCGCCCACCGCCTCGGCGTCCGGGTGCTGCTCGACATCGTGCCCAACCACTGCTCCAGCGCGCACCCGTGGTTCCGCGAGGCCCTGGCCGCCGCCCCCGGCAGCCCCGAGCGGGCCCGCTTCCACTTCGCCGACGGCCGCGGCCCCGGCGGCGACGAGCCGCCGAACAACTGGCACGCCATGTTCGGCGGCCCCGCCTGGACCCGCGTCACCGAGGCGGACGGCCGCCCCGGCCAGTGGTACCTGCACATGTTCACGCCCGAGCAGCCGGACTGGAACTGGCGCAACCCCGAGGTCGCCGACGAGTTCGACGGCGTCCTGCGCTTCTGGCTCGACCGGGGCGTCGACGGCTTCCGCATCGACGTCGCCGCGGGACTGTTCAAGCACCCGGACCTGCCCGACTCCCCGGACCCCGAGGCCGACGCCCGCACCCGCGACTCGGTCAACCCGCTCGCCTGGAACCAGCCCGAGGTGCACGACGTGTGGCGGCACTGGCGCGCCGTGTGCGAGGAGTACACCGCCCGCGACGGACGCGAACGGCTCCTGGTCGGCGAGGTGTCCGTGCCGTCGGCCCGCGAGCACGCCGAGTACGTCCGCCCGGACGAGCTCCACCAGGCGTTCTTCTTCGACCTGCTCGGCGCGCCCTGGGACGCCGACGCCTTCCGCAAGGTCATCTCCGAGGCCATGCAGGACATCGCCGGCACCGGCTCCACCGTCACGTGGGTCCTCAACAACCACGACCAGGTGCGCACCGTCACCCGCTACGGCGAACCCGCCCCCGAGGGCAGCGGACTCGGCGCCGCCCGTGCCCGCGCCGCCGCGCTGCTGATGCTGGCGCTGCCCGGCGCCGCGTACATCTACCAGGGCGAGGAACTCGGTCTGCCCGAGGTCGTCGACCTGCCCGACGACGTGCTCACCGACCCGATCTTCCGGCGCACCGGCAGCCGCGCCCGCATCCGCGACGGCTGCCGGGTGCCGCTGCCCTGGTCCGGACAGGCCTCGCCGTTCGGCTTCACCTCCGGCGACGAGGGCGCCAAGCCCTGGCTGCCGCAGCCCGATTACTTCGCCGAGTACGCCACCCACCGGGCCCTCGCCGACACCCGGTCCTCCTGGCACCTGTACCGCGACGGCCTGCAACTGCGGTCCGCCCTGCACCAGTTGGGCGAGGGCACACTCCGCTGGCTGGACACCCAGCCCGGCGTCCTCGCCTTCGCCCGCGACGACCTCGTCTGCGCCGTCAACTTCGGCACCGCCCCCGTACCCGCCCCGGCCGACGGCACCCCGCTGCTCGCCAGCGGCCCCTGCCCGCCCGGGGAACTCCCCGGCTCCACCGCCGCCTGGTGGATCGACGGCTCCTGAGAAGCACCCCCCGGCCCACACCCGTTTCCCGAAGGGACATCGATGATGATGCGACGACGTACCACCCTGCTCGCCGGATGCACCGCCCTCGTCCTCGCGCTCGGCGCGACCGCCTGCGGAGGCGGCGAGCCCGTCGCGGCAGGCGGCGGCGACAAGGCGCTCGGCGGCCAGACCGTCACCGTGGCCGGCGTCTGGTCCGGCAGTGAGCAGAAGAACTTCCAGAAGGTGCTCGACGCCTTCACCGAGAAGACCGGCGCGAAGACCCAGTTCGTGTCCACCGGCGACAACGTCTCCACCGTCGTCGGCAGCAAGATCGAGGGCGGCAACGCCCCCGACGTGGTGATGGTTCCGCAGGTCGGTGTGCTCAAGCAGTTCGCCGGGCAGGGCTGGCTGAAGCCGCTGGACGAGAAGGTGCAGTCCGCGGTCGGCGCCAACTTCGCCGAGGTGTGGCAGAACTACGGCAGCGTCGACGGCACCCTGTACGGCCTCTACTTCAAGGCCGCCCACAAGTCGACCGTCTGGTACAGCCCCGAGGCGCTCGAGCAGGCCGGCGTCACCGAGCCGAAGACCTACGACGAGATGCTGAAGAACGGCCGGACCATATCCGACTCCGGTCTCGCCGCCTTCTCCGTCGCCGGCCAGGACGGCTGGACCCTCACCGACTGGTTCGAGAACGTCTACCTCTCCCAGGCCGGACCCGAGAAGTACGACGCCCTCGCCGCGCACGAGATCAAGTGGACCGACCCGACCGTGGTCGACGCGCTCACCACCCTCGGCAAGCTGTTCAAGGACAAGCAGCTCATCGCGGGCGGCCAGAAGGGCGCCCTGAACACCGACTTCCCCGGCTCGGTGGAGAAGGTCTTCGGACCGAAGGCCGAGGCCGCCATGGTCTACGAGGGCGACTTCGTGGCCGGTGTCGCCAAGGACCAGTTCGGGCGGACCATCGGCACCGACGCGGACTTCTTCCCCTTCCCGCCGGTCGGCGGCGGTGAGGCGCCCGTGGTCAGCGGCGGCGACGCGGCCGTCGTCCTCAAGGACGGCAAGAACAGCGAGGCCGGCATGGCGCTGGTCGAGTACCTGGCGAGCCCCGAGGCCGCGGCCGTCTGGGCCGAGGCGGGCGGCTTCCTCTCCCCGAACAAGAAGCTCGACCTGTCCTCCTACGGCGACGACGTCACCCGCGCCACCGCCGAGTCCCTGATCAAGGCCGGCGACTCGGTCCGCTTCGACATGTCCGACCAGGCCCCCGCGGCCTTCGGCGGCACGAAGGGCGCCGGCGAGTGGAAGATCCTCCAGGACTTCCTGCGCGACCCGTCCGACCCGAGGAAGACCGCGGCCGAGCTCGAGAAGGCCGCCGCCAAGGCCTACGGGAACTGACGGCCATGACCGCCACAGTCGTGAAGAAGGCGACAGCGCCCGCCCCCGCGCGGCCCGACGGCGCGCGCGGGCGGCGCCTGCGCCGACGCGGCCGGATCGTCGCCCTGCTGTTCGCGCTCCCCGCGCTGCTGCTGCTCGGCGCGCTGGTCGTCTACCCGGTGCTGTTCTCCGTCGGCCGCAGCCTCTTCGACGCCACCGGCACCGAGTTCGTCGGCGGTGAGAACTACGCCGAGATGTTCCGCGACCCGGCGACCCTCAAGGCCGTCCGCAACACGGCCGTCTGGGTCGTGGTCGCCCCGACCCTGCTCACCGGCCTCGGACTGATCCTGGCCGTGCTGGTGGAGAAGGTGCGCTGGGCCACCGCCTTCAAACTGCTGCTGTTCATGCCGATGGCGGTGTCCTTCCTGGCCGCCGGCATCATCTTCCGCCTCGCCTACGACGAGGACCCCGACAAGGGCGTCCTCAACGCGGCCGTCGTCTCCGTCCACGACGCGTTCACCGGAAGCTCCTCCTACCCGACGGCCCGCGCCCGCGACGGAGAAGGCCTCACCAGGGAACGGGACGGCTCCTACGTCACCGCCGCGGACGTCTCTCCCGGCGGCACGGCGGCGCTCGGTCTGGTCGGCGTCGCCCCCAAGGACCTGCCCGGCGAGGCCGAACCCGCCTCCGGGGCGGCGTCGGACACGGCCGCCCCCGACGAGGTGCGCGGCGTGGTGTACCTCGACTTCACGCCCGGCGGAGGAGGGGAGCCGGGCGTGGTCGACCGCGAGGAGAGCGGACTGCCCGGCCTGACCGTCGAGGCGGTGCGCGACGGGAAGAAGGTGGCGAGCACCACCACCGCGTCCGACGGCTCCTTCCGCTTCACCGGCCTCGACGACGGCGCCTACGCGCTGAAGCTGCCCTCGGACAACTTCGCCCCGCCCTACGAGGGCGTCTCCTGGCTCGGCCCGGCGCTGGTCACCCCGGCGATCATCGGGGCGTACCTGTGGATCTGGACCGGGTTCGCGATGGTGCTGATCGGGGCCGGCCTCGCCACGCTGCCCCGGGACGCGCTGGAGGCGGCGCGGATGGACGGCGCCAACGAGTGGCAGATCTTCCGGCGGATCACCGTCCCGCTGCTCGCGCCCGTCCTGACCGTGGTGTTCGTGACGCTGGTGATCAACGTGATGAAGGTCTTCGACCTCGTCTACATCATCGCGCCCGGGCCCGTGCAGGAGGACGCGACCGTCCTCGCCACCCAGATGTGGCTGGTGTCGTTCGGCGGCGGCAACAACCAGGGACTGGGCAGCGCGCTCGGTGTCCTGCTGCTGCTCCTGGTCATCCCGGCCATGGTGTTCAACGTCCGCCGCTTCAAGAGGAGTCAGCGATGAACGTGATCCGTCGCGGCCTGGGCAACGCGGTGGTGCAGGCCTTCCTGGTGGTGATCGGGCTGGTCTGGATGACCCCGCTGGCCGGTCTCTTCCTGTCCTCGCTGCGGTCCGCGGAGGACACCGCGAAGGGCGGCTGGTGGACCGTGTTCACCAGCCCCGGGCAGCTGTCCTTCGACAACTACTCGGCGCTGCTGGACAACTCCGGCATCACCCAGGCGTTCTGGAACACCGTCCTGATCTCGGTGCCGACCACCGTGCTCGTAGTGGTGGTGGCCGCGCTCGCCGGATACGCCTTCGCCTGGCTGGAGTTCCCCGGCCGGGACACGGTGTTCCTGGTCGTCGTGGCGCTGCTGGTGGTGCCCGTGCAGATCGGACTGCTGCCGGTCGCCAAACTCTTCGGCCAGCTCGGCCTGTTCGGGACCATCCCGGGCGTGGTGCTGTTCCACGTCGCCTACGGGCTGCCGTTCGCGGTGTTCCTGCTGCGGAACTACTTCGCGGAGATGCCGAAGGAGATGCTGGAGGCCGCGCGGATGGACGGCGGCAACGAGTGGCGGATCTTCACCCGGCTGGTGCTGCCGGTGGGACGGCCGGCCATCGCCAGCCTCGCCATCTTCCAGTTCCTGTGGGTGTGGAACGACATGCTGGTGGCACTGCTGTTCGCGGACAGTTCGTCGCAGCCGCTGACGGTGGAACTGCAGTCGCAGATCCGGCAGTTCGGCAGCAACGTGGATGTGCTGGCGCCGGGGGCGTTCCTGTCGCTGGTGGTGCCGGTGGTGGTGTTCTTCGCGTTCCAGCGGCACTTCGTGCAGGGGGTCATGGCGGGGTCCGTGAAGTGACCAAGACCGGCACCCCGGGTACGATCCCTCCGTAATCTTCACAACACATCCATACCGATTCACGATCTTTGATGTGCTGGAAGATCCCACCTGATAGGGAGATGTTCTCAGGGGGGCGTGAGGTTGGTTTCCCCCTGCGCTTTGCTCAGGAGGGATCGCCCCATGCTCCATCAGTCCAGTACCGCACCCGCTGCCGGTGACGCCGGCCTCCGACGGTTGCAGGCCGTTCTCGACGGCTGGCGCTCTTCGCTGCTGGACATGGGCGGACGGAATCGCCTGCTGCATTTCCGTCACGCCCGGACGGCCACCCTGGAGATCTCGTCACCCGCCGCGGCAGGCGTACTGGGCGGCCTCGGCAAGGGGTGGGACTTCGCGCCGGTCGAGGAACAGACCGGCGTGGAGCGTGAGGAGTTCGACCAGGCCGGGCGCCTGCTCAACGGCGTCCGGCCCGGTCTAGTCACGCAGAAGACGACGCAGGCCGGGCTGGACGCGTCGCTGTACCAGCTGCGGCAGAAGTCGGGCCAGATGTACAACGACTATGGCCTGTGGGTGCTGTGGCTCGGTGTGGGCATGCTCGACTGGCGTGAGGCCGAAGCCGAGGAGACCAGTTCCGCTCCGTTGATACTGGTCCCGGTCGAGCTGCGCCGGGACAACCGACGGCGATATCGCCTGCACCTGGCGGAGGAGCACGAGCGGATCCACAATCCCGCTCTCGCGGTGAAACTGAACCGCCTGGGCGTCGACTGGTCCGACGTCACCGCCAAGGACGTCGGCGACCTGTCCGCCGTTGTGTCCGCCGCTCGTTCGGTCGCGGCCGGGCTCACGGGCTGGACCGTGAGCGAACGTGTCGTCCTTGGTCTCTTCGCCTCCCACAGAGAGGCCATGTACCAGGACCTCCTGCAGAACGAGGAACAAATCCTCGACCACCCGCTGGTGCGGGCCGTGGCGCTCGGCGCCGAGGCGGATCTGCCCGAAGGACTGATCGCGTTCGACCCCCCGGAACTGGACCGCATCGACGATGTCCAGATGCCCGAGCGAACCCCCCTCGTGCTCGACGCCGACGCCTCGCAGAGGCAGTGCATCGCAGCCGCTCTGGAACACCGCTCGTTCGTGATGAGCGGGCCGCCCGGCACCGGCAAGAGCCAGACCATCACCAACATGATCGCCGCGCTCATGCACGCCGGCCGCAGTGTGCTGTTCGTCAGTGAGAAGGCTGCTGCGCTCGACGTCGTGCGCAACCGGCTCCGGGGCGTCGGACTGGGTGACTTCGTCATGGCACTGCACAGCGGTGCCACGAGCAAGAAGGCAGTCGCCACGGAGCTGGCCCGCGTGCTCACCACGGAGGCCCGGGTCACCGGAGCCGCGGAGCACGAACTCGAGCGGGCTCGTCGGCTGCGGGAAGAGCTTTCCGCCTATGCGGCTGCCATGAACCAGGTGAGGGAGCCGCTCGGACGCACGCTGCACGACGTTCTCGGGCGTCTGGTCCAGTTGGAGCAGGCGGGCACCCCCGATCTGCCGCTGGCCACGGAGGACACCGACGTCGTGCGGACGTTGAGCGCTGGAACCCTTGAAGAGCTCTGCACCGCCGCCAAAGCGGTCGGCCGGGCGTGGCGTCCCGCCGCCGAGGGAGACGACTTCGTCTGGCGGGGCTTGATCGGCACGGACGCCCACCAGGTCGTCTCGGAGGCGTCCGACGCACTGGACGCCCTGCTGTCGGCCACCGGGCGGAGGCCGTTTGCCGCCACTCAGCCCGAGCCGGGGTCGGTAAGAGAGGTACAGCAGACGGTGCGCGCGCTGCTGGCGGGCCTGTCGGACCGCACCACCCCGGCGGATCCGGCGTTGCCAGACGATGTCACCGCCGCGGCCGCGCAGCTGGCTGAACTCTTCGGCCTGCCGAAGCCGCAGCATCCGGAAGCCGCGTTCGCGCTGTGCGAGCTGGCGGACCTGACGACGGCCACCCACCGCCCCCTGCGCGGATGGTTCGAACACGCCATGCTCAAGGAGGCGCACTCGGCGGCTCACGACCTGCGACAGGCCCTCGCCGCGGAGGCGGCAGCCCGCGAGACGGCTGCGGACGCCTTCGGTGAGCAGGTCCTCGCAGCCGACGGACTACGCGAACTGGTGGCCCGCTTCAGCGACCGGCACCGAGGGCTGATGGTGCGCTTCTCCGCCCAGTACAAGGCGGACCGCGATGCCGTGGCAGCCCTGACCCGCAACGGAGCCTGGCACAAGTCCCTCGTGGCCAGACTGGGTCAGGCTCTCGCCTGGTACGAGGCCGCCGCCGAGGTGACCCGCCTGGCCGGCCTCCACTCGGAACTGCTCGGGCGCTACACCCCCGCCACCGAGCAAGGGCTGGCCGACCTGGAGGAAGCGCTGGCCACGGCGGACCGCATCGCCGCGTTGAGCCGGGAAGCCGATCGACCGCAGCTGCTCGCCGAGCGCCTTGCCGACGACGCAGAGCCGGACCGTCTCCCCGCACTGCTCGCGGACACCGTCCGGGACGCGCTGGGGTCGTGGTGCGCGGCCGCCACCGCCCGGTCGGACCGCTGGTCGCGCTCCGTGGACGCGCTGCTCGACCTGTTCGACACCGCTCGCCGCACCCAGCTCTCCGCCTCGCTCTGCGGGCCCTTGTCCCAGGCCAGGCAGGTGGTCGACCTGCTGCGGGCGGATCAGCAAGGCCCTGATGTCTGGCACGCCTACAAGGGTGGTCTCGTCGTACTGGCCCGCCACCGCGCGGACGGCCTCGTGTCGAGCGCTGCCGAACGGGGAATCGAGCCCAGCCGTCTGCCGGACATCGTGGAGCAGGCGTTGCTGCGGGCGTGGGCCGACGGACTTCTCGCCACGGACCCGCGACTGCGTACCACCCGGTCCGAGGATCTCGACGCACGTGTGTCCGACTTCAAGGAGGCCGACCGCCGCCTTGTCGCAGCTGCGGGCGGGGCTGTCATCGAGGAGTGCAACAAGCGCCGACCGCGACGGTTTCAGAGCGGGGCGGGCGCGGTGATCATCCGTGAGGCGGAGAAGAAGACCCGGCACATGCCGGTACGGGAACTGCTGGGCAGAACGCGCGACGTCGTTCAGGCGGTCAAGCCGTGTTTCATGATGAGCCCGCTCACCGTCAGTCAGTTCCTGCCCTCAGATTTCCACTTCGACGTCGTGGTTTTCGACGAGGCCTCCCAGGTGCGCCCCAGCGACGCGGTCAACTGCATCTACCGAGGTCGCACCCTTGTTGTCGCCGGTGACGACAAGCAGCTCCCGCCGACGTCCTTCTTCGACTCCTCCGTCGAGGACGACTCCGACGAGTATGCCGAGGACGTCCCCGACTCCTTCGAATCTCTGCTCCAGGCGTGCAAGGCAGGGGCCCTGCGCGAACTCCCTCTGCGCTGGCACTACCGCAGCCGCCACGAAGACCTGATCACCTTCAGCAACCGGTCGTTCTACGACAACTCGATGGTGACCTTCCCCGGGGCCGTCGACCAAGGCAACGACGTCGGGGTGGCCTTTCTCCAGGCCCAGGGGGTCTACGACCGGGGCGGTCGGCGGGACAACCGGGCGGAAGCGGAGTTCGTCGCCCGGCGCGTCATCCACCATTTCGACACCCGTCCCGGCAAGACCCTCGGGGTCGTCGCCCTCTCGCAGGCCCAGGCGGCGGCCATCGACCAGGCCGTGCAGCAGGCACGTCTGGACCGGCCCGACCTCGACCACTGCTTCACCGAGGACCGTCTCGACGGCTTCTTCGTGAAGAATCTGGAGTCGGTCCAGGGTGACGAACGTGACGTCATGATCATGTCGGTGGGATACGGCCCCGACGAACACGGCAAGCTCGGGCTGAACTTCGGTCCCATCAACAAGGGCGGAGGGTGGCGCCGCCTGAACGTGGCGGTCACCCGGGCCCGCTACCGGATGGAGGTCGTCGCCTCCTTCCGCGGCACCGCCCTGCCGGACAGCTCCAACGAGAGCGTCCAGCACCTCAAGCGATACCTCGAGTACGCAGAGAGCGGTCCCTCTGTCCTCGCGCGGGACCTCGTCCAGTCCGACGCCGAGCCGGAAAGCCCGTTCGAGGAGTCCGTCCTCGCCGTCCTTCGGGGCTGGGGGTACAGCGTCCAGCCTCAGGTAGGAGTCGCGGGCTACCGCATCGATCTGGGAGTCCGGCATCCGGAGACGCCTGGTGCGTATGCACTCGGTATCGAGTGCGACGGCGCCATGTACCACTCGTCCAAGGCGGCTCGCGACCGTGACCGCCTCCGCGAGCAAGTGCTGACCGGGCTGGGCTGGCGGCTGTACCGGATCTGGGGCACCGATTGGTACCGGGCGCGAGCCGCTGCGGAACTGCGGTTGCGTGAGGCCGTCGAACAAGCGGTGGCGCAAGGCCCGCTCGTGGCGCCGTCCGCCGAGCGGGCACACGAGGTCCCGGTAGCGGAACCGGAAGGTGACCGTGTCACGGCGGGGGAGACCGGAACACTGCCGGCCGTGCCGGCGCCCCGAACGCAGGCCCACATCGAGGTGGAGTACGAACGGGTCCCCGTCGACACAGGTGTCGAGCGTGCGTGGAGCACTCCGTACCGGACCACGTCCGTCGAAGTGCATGCCCGGCACGAACTGCACACCCGTGAGGCACGACCAGCCGTACGCAAGGCGCTCACCGAGGTCATCGAGCTGGAGGGGCCCATCCATGAGGACCTCCTCGTACAGCGAGTGCGGGAGGCCTGGGGCGTGCAGCGGGCGGGCAACCGCATCCGTGACAACGTGCTGGAGGTGGCGCGTGCACTCGTCCGCACCGGCCAGGTCTCCTGCGAAGGTTCGTTCTACGACGTGTCCGGCCGGGAGACGCCGAAGGCGCGGACACCGGAGGCGGGCGGGGCGGTGCGCAAGATCATGCACATCGCGCCGGCCGAGAGGTACGTCGCCCTGTACGAGCTGGCTGCCGAGTGCCCCGGCATGTCGCACGAGGAGCTGATCAAGCAGGCGTGTGAGTTCTTCGGGTGGCGGCGTATGGGGAAGGACATCCGGGACTGTCTGGCCGCGGACATCGACGTGTTGCATCAGCGGGGCCGCTTGGAGGGCGGGCCGGAGCTTGTCAGTGCGGTTCGCCTGTAGGGGGTAAGGGTGTGGAGGGGGTTGGTCGCCCCCTCCGCCCCTTCCCTTCCCGTCCTTGGGGCTGCGCCCCTGGCCCCCTCTTACGGCCCTTCGGGCCTTGTCCTCAAACGCCGGACGGGCTGGACTGCGCCGTGCGGACTTGAAGGATCACGGCGTCGCCGACGGGTACAGCGTCCTCGGGAGCTGCGACGCCGCTGCCGCGTCCAGGAGCCACAGGGTGCGGGAGCGGCCGTACGCTCCCGCTGCCGGGGCCTGGATCTCGCCCGCTCCCGACAGGGCGATGGCCGCGGCCTCCGCCTTGTCCTCGCCCGCCGCGAGGAGCCACACCTCGCGGGCCGCGCGGATCGCGGGGAGGGTGAGGGTGACCCGGGTGGGCGGGGGCTTCGGGGCGCCGTGGACGCCGACCACCGTGCGTTCCGTCTCGCGGACCGCGGGCAGTTCGGGGAACAGGGACGCCACATGCGTGTCCGGGCCCACGCCCAGCATCAGCACGTCGAAGGCCGGCACCGGGACGCCCGCGGCGGTAGCCTCCGATGACATCGTCTCCGGGCCCGCCGCGGCGGCCAGCTCCGCCGCGTAGGCGGCGGCCGCCGCCTCCACGTCCGAGCCGTGCGGACCGTCCGACGCGGGCATGGCGTGCACGCGCTTCGGGTCCAGCGGCACCGCGTCCAGCAGCGCCTCGCGCGCCTGGGTGACGTTGCGGTCCGGGTCGCCGTCGGGCAGGAACCGCTCGTCGCCCCACCACAGGTCCAGGCGCGACCAGTCGATCGCGTCCCGGGCCGGGGCGGCGGCCAGCGCGGCCAGCAGGCCGTTGCCGTTGCGGCCGCCGGTCAGCACGACCGACGCCTCGCCCCGCGAGGACTGCGCGTCCACGATCCTGGTGATCAGCCGGGCCGCCGCGGCCTGCGCCATCAGCTCCTTGTCCCGGTGCACGACCAGCTGGGGAGCCGTACTCATTTCGCCGCCGCCCTCTTCACCGGTGCCTCCGCCGTCGCTTCGGCCGCGGGACCTTTCGCAGCCGACTCGACGGGAGCGGGGACGGCCGCGCGTCCACCGCCCTGTCCTTCTCCTTTGGCCGGCGCGTCACCGCCGTTCTCCTGCTTCAGCCGCTCCACGCCGTAGCGCAGGGCCGACGCGTAGGTGTCGTCCGGGTCCAGCCGGCGCAGCTCCTCCGCGATCAGCTCCGCGGTGTCCCGGCGCTTGAGCGCCACCGCCCGCTTCGGCTGGCCCTGAATGGCCAGCGTCGCCAGCGAGCCGTCGGCGCGGTCCAGCACGATCGGGCCGCAGTCGGTGTCCATGCGGACCGCCGTGAGACCCGGGCCCGACGAGCGGGTGCGCCGCACGGGCACGTCCAGCCGGTCCGCGAGCCACATCGCCAGCAGCTCGCAGCTCGGGTTGAACTCCTCGCCCTCCACCTCGACGCCCTGCACCTGGCAGGCGACCTGGTCCAGCGCGGCGGCCAGCATCGAACGCCACGGCGTGATGCGGGTCCACGACAGGTCCGTGTCGCCCGGGGTGTAGGCGTCGGCGCGGGCGGCCAGCTCCTTCACCGGCTGCTCGCAGGCGTAGGTGTCGGTCACCCGGCGCTGAGCCAGCGCGCCCAGCGGGTCGTTCGCCGGGTCCAGCGGCGCGTTGACCGGCCACCACACCACCACCGGGGCGTCCGGGAGCAGCAGCGGCAGCACCACCGACTGGGCGTGGTCGACGACCTCGCCGTGCAGCCGCAGCACCACCGTCTCGCCGGTCCCGGCGTCCGCGCCGACCCGCACCTCGGCGTCCAGCCGCGACTGCGTCCGGTCGCGCGGGGAGCGGGAGACGCGCTTGATGACGACCAGGGTGCGCGAGGGGTGCTCGCGCGAGGCGTCGCCGGCCGCCTTCAGGGCGTCGTAGGCGTTCTCCTCGTCCGTCACGATGACCAGGGTCAGCACCATGCCGACGGCCGGCGTGCCGATGGCCCGCCGCGCCTTCACCAGCGCCTTGTTGATCTTGCTGGCCGTGGTGTCCGTGAGGTCTGTCTTCATGGCCGGCGCCAGCTCCGTCCGTCTCGCTCGAGCATTTCGTCCGCCTCGACGGGTCCCCAGGTGCCGGCCTGGTACTGCGCCGGCTTGCCGTGCGCGTCCCAGTACTCCTCGATCGGGTCGAGGATCTTCCAGGACAGCTCGACCTCCTCCGTGCGCGGGAAGAGGTTGGAGTCGCCGAGCAGGACGTCGAGGATCAGCCGCTCGTACGCCTCCGGGCTGGACTCGGTGAACGACTCGCCGTACGCGAAGTCCATCGACACGTCCCGGATCTCCATCGACGTGCCCGGCACCTTGGAGCCGAACCGCACCGTGACGCCCTCGTCCGGCTGGACGCGGATCACGATGGCGTTCTGGCCGAGCTCCTCGGTGGCCGTGGTGTCGAAGGGGGAGTGCGGCGCCCGCTGGAAGACCACCGCGATCTCCGTCACCCGGCGGCCCAGCCGCTTGCCGGTGCGCAGGTAGAAGGGGACGCCCGCCCAGCGGCGGTTGTCGATGCCCACCTTGATCGCCGCGTAGGTGTCGGTCTTGGAGGCCGGGTCGATGCCCTCCTCCTCCAGGTAGCCGATGACCTTCGCGCCGCCCTGCCAGCCGGACGCGTACTGCGCGCGCACGGTGTCCCGGCCCAGGTCCTTCGGCAGCCGCACGGCGCCGAGCACCTTGGTCTTCTCCGCGGCGAGCGCGTCCGCGTCGAAGGAGGCGGGCTCCTCCATCGCGGTCAGCGCGAGCAGCTGCAGCAGGTGGTTCTGGATGACGTCGCGGGCGGCGCCGATGCCGTCGTAGTAGCCGGCCCGGCCGCCGATGCCGATGTCCTCGGCCATCGTGATCTGCACGTGGTCGACGAACGACCGGTTCCAGATCGGCTCGAACATCGTGTTGGCGAAGCGCAGCGCCAGGATGTTCTGGACGGTCTCCTTGCCCAGGTAGTGGTCGATCCGGAACACCTGGTCCGGCGCGAACACCTCATGGACGATCGCGTTGAGCTCCTCGGCCGACTTCAGGTCGTGGCCGAAGGGCTTCTCGATGACCGCGCGCCGCCAGGAACCGTCCGTCTGGTCGGCCAGCCCGTGCTTCTTCAGCTGCTGGATGACGACCGGGAAGGACCGCGGCGGCACCGACAGGTAGAAGGCGAAGTTGCCGCCCGTGCCCTGCGCCTTGTCCAGTTCCTCGATCGTGCCGCGCAGCCGCTCGAAGGACTCGTCGTCGTCGAAGGTGCCCTGCACGAAGCGCATGCCCTGGATGAGCTGCTGCCAGACCTCCTCGCGGAAGGGGGTCCGCGCGTGCTCCTTGACCGCGTCGTGTACCTCCTGCGCGAAGTCCTCGTTCGCCCACTCCCGGCGGGCGAAGCCCACCAGCGAGAAGCCCGGCGGCAGCAGCCCCCGGTTGGCGAGGTCGTACACGGCCGGCATCAGCTTCTTGCGCGACAGGTCACCCGTGACGCCGAAGATGACCAGGCCCGACGGCCCCGCGATACGCGGGAGCCGTCGGTCAGCGGGGTCACGCAGCGGATTGCTGCTCGACAAGATCTCAGCCCTCCGAGGGGGCGAGGCGCTGGAGCTCCGCCTCGGTCGACTTCAGCAGGTCGTTCCAGGACGCCTCGAACTTGTCGACGCCCTCGTCCTCCAGAAGCCGCACCACCTCGTCGTACGAGATGCCGAGCGCCTCGACCGCGTCGAGGTCGGCGCGCGCCTGCTCGTACGTGCCCGCGACGGCGTTGCCCCGGATCTCGCCCTTCTCCTCGGTGGCGAACAGCGTCGCCTCCGGCATGGTGTTCACCGTGTTCGGCGCGACCAGCTCGTCGACGTACATCGTCGCCTTGTAGGCCTTGTCCTTCACACCGGTGGACGCCCACAGCGGACGCTGCTTGTTGGCGCCCTCGCGCTCCAGCGCGGTCCAGCGCTCGGTGGAGAAGACCTCCTCGTACGCCTGGTAGGCCAGACGGGCGTTGGCGATGGCGGCCTTGCCGCGCAGCGCCTTGGCCTCGTCCGTGCCGAGCGCGTCGATCCGCTTGTCGATCTCGGTGTCCACGCGGGACACGAAGAACGACGCCACGGAGTGGATCTTCGACAGGTCCAGGCCGCGGGCCTTGGCCTTCTCCAGGCCGGTCAGGAACGCGTCCATCACCTTGCGGTAGCGCTCCAGGGAGAAGATCAGCGTGACGTTGACGCTGATGCCCAGGCCGATGACCTCGGCGATGGCGGGGATGCCCGCCTCGGTCGCCGGGATCTTGATGAGGGTGTTCGGCCGGTCCACCAGCCAGGCGAGCTGCTTGGCCTCGGCGACCGTCGCCCGGGTGTTGTGCGCCAGGCGCGGGTCCACCTCGATGGACACCCGGCCGTCCTGGCCGTCGGTGGCGTCGAAGACCGGGCGCAGGATGTCGGCGGCGTCACGGACGTCCGCCGTGGTGATCATCCGGATGGCCTCCTCGACGGTCACCTTCCGGGCCGCGAGGTCGGTGAGCTGCGTGTCGTAGCCGTCGCCCTCGGAGATCGCCTTCTGGAAGATCGTCGGGTTGGTGGTGACGCCCACGACGTGCTGCTGGTCGATCAGCTCCGCCAGGTTGCCGGACGTGATCCGCTTGCGCGACAGGTCGTCCAGCCAGATCGCGACGCCTTCGTCGGAAAGGCGCTTCAGTGCGTCTGTCATGGAAATTCCATCTCCTACGTGTCGTATGTGAGCGTCAGCGCCGGGCGGCGGCGATCGATTCCCGCGCGACGGCGGCCACGTTGTCGGCGGTGAAGCCGTACTCCTGGAACAGCACCTTGCCGTCGGCGGACGCGCCGAAGTGCTCCAGCGAGACGATGCGGCCGGCGTCGCCCACGTACTTGTGCCAGGTGAGGCCGATGCCCGCCTCGACGGCCACGCGCGCCTTCACGGACGGCGGCAGGACGCTGTCCCGGTACCCCTGGTCCTGCTCCTCGAACCACTCGACGGACGGCATCGACACCACACGCGTCGGCACACCGTCGGCCTGGAGCCGCTCGCGCGCCTCGACGGCGACGTGCACCTCGGAACCGGTGGCGATCAGGACGACCTCGGGCTCGCCGCCCTCGGCCTCGAACAGCACGTAGCCGCCGCGGGCCGCGTCCTCGTTCGGCTCGTACGTCGGCACGCCCTGGCGGGTGAGCGCCAGACCGTGCGGGGCGCCCTTGCCGAACTCCTTGGTCCAGCGCTTGAGGATCTCGCGCCAGGCGATCGCGGTCTCGTTCGCGTCGGCCGGGCGGACCACGTTCAGGCCCGGGATGGCGCGCAGCGACGCGAGGTGCTCGACCGGCTGGTGGGTCGGGCCGTCCTCGCCGAGACCGATGGAGTCGTGCGTCCAGACGTACGTCACCGGCAGGTGCATCAGCGCGGACAGGCGCACGGCGTTGCGCATGTAGTCCGAGAACACCAGGAAGGTGCCGGCGTAGATGCGGGTGTTGCCGTGCAGCGCGATGCCGTTCATCTCCGCGGCCATGGAGTGCTCGCGGATGCCGAAGTGGATCGTGCGGCCGTACGGGTCCGCCTCCGGCAGCGGGTTGTCCGCCGGGAGGAACGACGACGTCTTGTCGATCGTCGTGTTGTTGGAGCCGGCGAGGTCGGCGGAGCCGCCCCACAGCTCCGGGATCACCGCGCCCAGCGCCTGGAGCACCTTGCCGGAGGCGGCGCGGGTGGCGACGCCCTTGCCCGGCTCGAACACCGGCAGCGCGTCCTGCCAGCCCTTGGGCAGCTCGCCGGCGGCGATCCGGTCGTACTCGGCGGCGCGCTCGGGGTTGTTGTCCCGCCACTGCTGGAAGGACTTCTCCCACACGGAGCGGGCGGTCTGGCCGCGCTCCAGCGCCTTGCGGGTGTGGGTGATGACCTCGTCGGCGACCTCGAAGGTCTTCTCCGGGTCGAAACCGAGGACGCGCTTGGTGGCCGCGACCTCGTCGTCGCCGAGCGCCGAGCCGTGCGCGGCCTCGGTGTTCTGCGCGTTCGGGGCGGGCCAGGCGATGATCGAGCGCATCGCGATGAAGGACGGCCGGTCGGTGACCTTCTTCGCCTCCTGGATCGCGTCGTAGATCGCGTTCGGGTCCAGGTCCCCGTCGGGCTTCGGCGCCACGCGCTGCACGTGCCAGCCGTACGCCTCGTACCGCTTGACCGTGTCCTCGGAGACGGCCGTCTCGGTGTCGCCCTCGATCGAAATGTGGTTGTCGTCCCACAGCAGGATCAGGTTGCCGAGCTTCTGGTGCCCGGCCAGCGAGGACGCCTCGGCGGAAATGCCCTCCTGGAGGCAGCCGTCACCGGCGATGCAGTAGATGTGGTGGTCGAACGGCGACTCCCCGGCGGGGGCCTCCGGGTCGAACAGCCCGCGCTCGTAGCGGGCGGCCATCGCCATGCCCACCGCGTTGGCGACACCCTGGCCGAGCGGGCCGGTCGTGGTCTCCACGCCCGTGGTGTGCCCGTACTCCGGGTGGCCCGGCGTTTTCGAGCCCCAGGTGCGGAAGGACTTCAGGTCGTCCAGCTCCAGGCCGAAGCCTGCCAGGTACAGCTGGGTGTAGAGGGTCAGGGACGAGTGGCCGGCGGACAGCACGAAGCGGTCTCGCCCGACCCAGTCGGCGTCCGCCGGGTCGTGTCGCATCACCTTCTGGAAGAGGGTGTACGCGGCGGGCGCCAGGCTCATCGCCGTACCCGGATGGCCGTTGCCGACCTTCTGTACGGCATCGGCGGCCAGGACGCGGGCGGTGTCGACGGCCCGCTGGTCCAGGTCGGTCCACTCGAGGTCTGTGGTGGTCGGCTTTGTGCTCACCCTGAGTCAGGGCTCCTCTCCACATGTTCGGATGCCGGTGACTGCCCACCGACGTGGTCGAGCCTACCCCCGTAGGACGTGCCTTTTTCCGGGTCGTTCCAGAGTGCGGGCACTCCCCGCGATCCGCCTCCTGACTGGGAAGTTTCCGCATTCGGCAGATGAATACGGAGCCGCTCATCCGCGTGCTCAATCGAGCTTCGGGACGCACCTCGGAGAGGGGTCCGCCAACACGACCGGACCCCCGCGAATGCCGGGGTCTGGGCAACGTCTAGAGTGGCGTGGTACGCGCGAGCCTTTACCGGCACTTCACAGGGAAGGGCTCGCTGGGATGTCTCTGTAGGGGTGTGCGTGACGGCCGTTGAATCCCGCCCGGCGGGGGTTTTGGGGACGAGTCAGAGCCCTGCGCATCGGCCGTTCCGGGCCCGTGTGATGGCATTCGTGGCTCTTACGAAGCCGCGGATCATCGAACTGCTGCTCATCACCACCGTCCCGGTGATGTTCCTGGCGCAGCAGGGCGTGCCCGACCTGACGCTCGTGCTGCTGACCTGCCTCGGCGGCTACCTGTCGGCGGGCGGCGCCAACGCGCTCAACATGTACATCGACCGTGACATCGACGCGTTGATGGACCGGACCTCGCAGCGTCCGCTGGTGACCGGCATGGTCGGCCCGCGCGAGGCCCTGGTCTTCGGCATCACCCTGGCGGTCGTCTCCACGCTGCTGTTCGGCCTGACCGTCAACTGGCTGTCCGCCTGGCTGTCCCTCGGCGCGCTCCTCTTCTACGTCGTCGTCTACACGATGATCCTCAAGCGCCGCACGGCGCAGAACATCGTCTGGGGCGGCATCGCCGGCTGCATGCCCGTGCTGATCGGCTGGTCCGCCGTCACCAACTCGATGTCCTGGGCCCCGGTCGTCCTCTTCCTCGTCATCTTCTTCTGGACGCCGCCGCACTACTGGCCGCTGTCCATGAAGGTGAAGGAGGACTACGCGCGCGTGGGCGTGCCGATGCTGCCGGTCGTGGCCGGCAACAAGGCGGTCGCCAAGCAGATCGTCCTCTACAGCTGGGTGATGGTCGGCGTGTCGCTGCTGCTCACCCCGATGGGCTACACCGGCTGGTTCTACACCGCGGTCGCCCTGGCGGCCGGCGGCTGGTGGCTGTGGGAGGCGCACGCGCTGCTGAACCGCGCCAAGGCCGAGGTGACGGGCGCCAAGCTCAAGGAGATGCGCCTTTTCCACTGGTCCATCACCTACGTCTCGCTGCTCTTCGTCGCCATCGCGGTGGACCCCTTCCTGCGCTGAGACACCCCTGCGCACGCCCGGCGGGCGGGGCACGTGGCCAAGGCCACGGACCCCGCCCGTCGCCGTTCGATCTACCCGTCGGTAGCATCCTGCTCATGGCAGACACGCAGCAGGTGGACCCGAAGGACGGGCAGAAGGCGGCCCGGCTCGCCAAGCGGATCGGCGGCTACGCCAAGGAGCACGGCGGCGCCGAGGGGCACGTGGAGTACCTCGGACAGCGCGGCGCGCGCATCGTCCTCGTCGGCGAGGACGGCGCCTGGGGGGACGTCCACGCGCCCTCCATGGAGATCGCCCGGCTGGCCGTCGAGAAGGCGGGCATCACGGTGCACGAGCAGTTCGACGGCGACTTCGCCGCCAAGGTGAGGACCGGCCCGTACGAGTGGAGCCGCATGGCGGGCATCCAGGTCGGCGGCCCCTCCAACGACTGACCGCCCCCGGGGCAACACCTCTTCACCGGTTCACCCGTTAGGACCTGTAGGCAGCGACAGCGTCCACACGGGGAGAGTCCGGAGATGATCGACCCGCCGTCCCTCGTGGACCAGTACTGCCACGGCGTACTGCGCACGGAGCTGGGCCTCGGCACGTTCGAGGCCCAGCTGGCCCGCACCGAGGGACCGCCGGCCCCCGGCACCACCCTCTTCGACACCCAGACCGGGTTCGCGGTGCGCCGCTGGTGCCCGCCGCTGCTGGGCCTGGAACCGCACTGCCCGCCGGCCCGCTACCTCGCCCGCCGCCGTGAGCTGGGCACGGCCGAGGCGGGCCGCCGGCTGCTGCGGGGCAGCGGCATCACCGCCTACCTCGTCGACACCGGCCTGCCCGGCGACCTCACCGACCCCGGCGAGCTGGCCCGTGCCGGCCAGGCCGAGGCGCACGAGATCGTCCGCCTGGAACAGCTCGCCGAACAGGTCGCCGACACCTCAGGCACCGTCGAGTCCTTCCTCGCCAACCTCGCCGAATCGGTGCACGGCGCCGCCGCGCACGCCGTCGCCTTCACCTCCGTCGCCGGACTGCGCCACGGTCTCGCGCTCGCCCCCGAGCCGCCCGGGGCGGGGGAGGTGCGCGGGGCGGCCGGACGCTGGATGGCCGCGCGCGGCGCGGGGGACAGGCTCACCGACCCCGTGCTGCTGCGCCACCTGCTGTGGATCGCCGTGGCCTCGGGACTGCCGCTCCAGCTGCACGCCGGGCTGGGCGCGCCGGGCGCGCGCGTCGACCGCACCGACCCGGTGCTGCTCACCGACTTCGTCCGGGCCACCGCCGGCCTCGGCACCGACCTGGTGCTGCTGCACGGCTACCCCTACCACCGGCACGCCGCCCATCTCGCGGGCGTCTTCCCGCACGTCTACGCCGACTGCGGCGCCGCCCTGGTCCGCACCGGCGCCCGCGCCGCGACCGTCCTCGCGGAGGTGCTGGAGCTGGCCCCCTTCGGCAAGATCCTCTTCTCCAGCGGCGCCCGCGGCCTGCCCGAGCTGCACGTCGTCGGCGCCCACCTCTTCCGCGAGGCCCTCGCCCGCGTCCTCGGCGGCTGGGTCTCCGAGGGCGCCTGGTCCCTGGACGACGCCCGGCGCGTCGCCACGATGATCGCCTCCGGCAACGCGGCACGGGTGTACGGGCTGAGCTGAGCGGAAGACGCCGTGCGGGGGGAGCGGACGGGGGAGAGTGGGCGGATGCAGCAGACCGACGCCCTGCTCGACCGGTTCCTCGCCGGGCTGGCGCCCGCGTCCCCGCTCGCGGTGTGGGCACACGGCTCCCTGGCCGCCGGGGACCACGTGGAGGGCCGCAGCGACCTCGACCTGATCGCCGTCCTGCCGCAGCCGCCGGGCCCCGGCGCCGTGTGGCGGGTGGCCGTCCTGCACAACCGGCTGCGCGCCGAGCCGCTCGCGGGCGGACTCCACTGCACGTACCTGAGCCCGGACACGGCCGACGACGCCGGGCGACGCCACCTGACCTGGGCGCACGAGCGACTGCTGCGGCGGCCCGTCACCCCCGTCACCCGCGCCGAGCTGCACACGTCGGGCCGGGTGCTGCACGGCGCGCCGCCCGCCGACGTCCTGCCGCCGGTGCCGGACGGGGAGCTCGCCGCGTTCGTGCTGCGGGACCAGCGCGACTACTGGCGGCCGTACGTGGACCGGGCGGACCTGTGGACGCGGGACGTGTGGGTCGACCTGGGGATGCTGACCCACGCGCGGGCCACCGTCACCCTCCGGGAGGGCCGCCTGATCAGCAAGCGGGAGGCGCTGGACGTGCTGCCCGGCCTCGGCGCGCCCGAGGAGGTCGTCGAGGACATCCGGCACGCCGCTACGGCGGACCGGTCACGGCCGACGCGGCGTGGCCGCTGAGGCGTGCCGCGCTGGTGCGGGGTTACCTGGGGCCGGCGATCGACGCGCTGGCGGCCGGCTCCTGAGCCGGGACGGCCTGCGGCTGCGGGGCCGCCTCGGGGCGCTCGCGGAGGGACAGCAGGACCCGCAGCACCCAGATCCACATGACGCACGAGCCGAACATGTGCGCGCCCACCAGCACCTCGGGCAGGTCGGTGAAGTACTGCACGTAGCCGATCACGCCCTGCGCCAGCAGGATCACGAACAGCTCACGGGTGCGGGCCAGGGGGCCCTTGGGGGCGTCGACGGCCTTCAGCACGAACCACAGGGCGAAGGTCAGCGTCACCACGATCCAGGCGAGGACGGCGTGCAGCTTGGCCACGGTCTCCCAGTCGACCGGCATCCGCGCGACCTCGCTGGAGTCGCCCGCGTGCGGACCCGCGCCGGTCACCACCGTGCCGACCGCGATCAGCAGCGCCGACGCGGCCACCAGGAACCACACCAGCTGCACCACGGCCTTGCCGACCAGCGGCCGCGGTTCGGCGTCGCCCTCACGGGTGCGCTGCCACATCACCGTGGCGACCGCGATCAGGGCCGAGGACAGCAGGAAGTGCGCCGCGACCGTGTACGGGTTCAGACCGACCAGCACCACGATGCCGCCGAGCACCGCGTTGCCCATGACCACCCAGAACTGCGCCCAGCCCAGCCGGGTGAGGCTGCGCCGGTAGGGCTTCTGCGAGCGCGCGGCGACGATTGCCCAGCCGACGGCCGCGCACAGCACGTACGTCAGCAGGCGGTTGCCGAACTCGATGTAGCCGTGGACGCCCATCTCGGCGGTGTTGTGCAGGGAGTCCTCGGTGCACTTGGGCCAGGTCGGGCAGCCCAGGCCGGAGCCGGTGAGCCGGACCGCGCCGCCGGTGACCACGATGACCACCGACATCACGAGCGCGGTGAGGGCCGCGCGGCGGACGATCCGGGGGTCCGGGGTCCAGCGGGCGGCGACGAAGGCGAGCGGGTTGCGCAGGAACGACGGGGCGTCGGCGCGGGTCATGTTGGGCACGGGTCCCATCGTAGGCCGCCGCTTGTGCACGCTTTCACGAGGGTCGGTCGCGGTCATCTCGCGCTCACTCCCACCGGAAGAACCTGCCCGCGGCCGCGAGGCCCGCGACCGCCCAGGCGCTGAGGATTCCCAGATCGGCCCAGGGCATCCCGGCACCGTGCTGGAGCACGTCCCGCAGGCCCCCCGACAGCGCGGCGATGGGCAGCAGACCGAGCACGTCCTGCGCCGCCTCGGGGAACTTGTCCAGCGGCACGACGACCCCGCCGCCGACGAGCAGCAGCAGGAAGACCAGGTTGGCGGCGGCGAGCGTGGCCTCCGCCTTGAGCGTGCCGGCCATCAGCAGCCCGAGCCCGGAGAAGGCGGCCGTGCCCAGCGCCAGCAGCGCGATCACCGCGAGGGCGCCGCCCCGCGGGTCCCAGCCGAGCATCAGCGCGATCACCGTCAGCAGGACCACCTGGAGCACCTCGGTGACCAGCACCGACAGCGTCTTGGCGGTCATCAGCCCCCAGCGCGGCAGCGGGGACGCCGCGAGCCGCTTCAGCACGCCGTAGCGGCGCTCGAAGCCGGTGCCGATGGCCTGCCCGGTGAACGCGGTCGACATCACCGCGAGCGCGAGGACGCCGGGCGCGAGGAAGTCCACCGCCGCGCCGTCCCCGGTGTCCACCACGTCGACGGTGCTGAACAGCACCAGCAGCAGGGTGGGGATGATCACGGTGAGCAGCAGCTGCTCGCCGTTGCGCAGCAGCATCTTCGTCTCGAGCACCGCCTGCGCGGCGATCATGCGGGCCAGCGGCGCCGCGCCCGGCTGCGGAGAGTAGGTCCCGGTGGCCGTCACGAACGCAGCTCCTTGCCGGTCAGTTCCAGGAAGACGTCTTCGAGGGTGTGCCGCTCCACCGAGATGCGGTCCGGCAGGACGCCGTGCTGCGCGCACCAGGACGTCACCGTGGCGAGCAGCTGCGGGTCGACCTTGCCGGTGACCCGGTACGAGCCCGGAGTCACCTCGGCGGCCGACGCGTCGGAGGGCAGCGCCTTCAGCAGGGACGCCACGTCCAGCCCCGGCCGGCCGGAGAAGCGCAGGGTGTTCTCGGCGCCGCCCCGGCACAGCTCCTCCGGGGAGCCCTGGGCGACGACCCGGCCCGCGTCGATGATCGCCACGTCGTCGGCGAGCTGCTCGGCCTCGTCCATGTGGTGCGTGGTGAGGACGACGGAGACGCCGTCGGCGCGCAGGTCGCGGACCAGGTCCCAGGTGGCGTGGCGGGCCTGCGGGTCGAGGCCGGCGGTCGGCTCGTCCAGGAAGACCAGTTCCGGGCGGCCCACCACGGCCATCGCCAGCGCGAGCCGCTGCTGCTGCCCGCCGGACAGCCGCCGGTAGGACGTACGGCCGCAGGAGCCGAGGCCGAGGCGTTCGATCAGCGCGTCCACGTCCAGCGGGCGCGCGTGCAGCTTCGCCACGTGGCGCAGCATCTCGTCCGCCCGCGCCCCCGCGTACACGCCGCCGGACTGGAGCATCACGCCGATGCGGGGCCGCAGCGCCGCCGACTCGCGGACCGGGTCGAGACCCAGGACGCGCACCGTGCCGGAGTCCGGCCGCCGGTACCCCTCGCAGATCTCGACCGTGGTCGTCTTGCCCGCTCCGTTGGGGCCGAGCACGGCCGTCACGCCCTGCCGGGCCGCCAGGTCGAGGCCGTTCACCGCGGTCTTCGTGCCGTACCGCTTCACCAGGGCCTGCACCTGGACCACGGGCTCACTTCGCATGGGTCATGAGTCTAGGGAGCTTTCGGGAGGCCCCGGACCGGGGGTGAAGCAACCCGGCCGGACGGGAGACGCGGTCTTGCGCGCACCGTCCGGAATGTGCTTCACACCGGCAAGTGCGCCGGTCGGAGGGGGTGCGGACGGCATCGGCGGCTGATCGGGGCCGGTGCCGGACTGATCGATCAGAGATCATTTCCGCAGGTCAGATTAGGTAGACCTAAGTGATGCAAGGCACTGCGGGCCGTCCGGGCGCGGCTTGCCCGCCTCCGAGGAATTACGCAACAATGGCGTTGTGAAAAACGTTGGCGAGGCGTCCCACGAGGATCTGGCAACCGGTGAGCGGTCCACCCGCAACCGCGTCGCCCGTTCCATCCTGGACCACGGCCCGTCGACCGTCGCCGAACTGGCCGGGCGGCTGAAGCTCACCCAGGCGGCCGTGCGCCGCCACCTGGACGCCCTGGCCGCGGACAACGTCGTGGAGGCCCGTGACCGGCGCGTCTACGGCACGCGCTCGCGCGGACGTCCGGCCAAGGTGTTCGCCCTGACCGACTGCGGCCGGGACGCCTTCGACCAGTCCTACGACAAGCTCGCGGTGGACGCGCTGCGCTGGATCGGTGAGCGGGAGGGCGGCGGCGAGGCCGTCGCCGCGTTCGCCCGGGCCAGGATCGCCGCCCAGGCGGGTGCCTACCGCAAGGCCGTCGAGTCCGCACCGCCCGAGAAGCGCACGGAGGCCCTGGCCAAGGCGCTCAGCGCGGACGGGTACGCTGCGACCGCGCGCAGCGCACCGGTCGGCGAGCAGCTCTGCCAGCACCACTGCCCGGTCGCCCACGCCGCCGAACAGTTCCCGCAGCTCTGCGAGGCCGAGACGGAATTTTTCGCCGAACTCCTCGGTACACACGTACAGAGGCTGGCGACGATCGCGCACGGCGACGGCGTCTGCACGACGTTCATCCCCAAGATTTCCCACAACGCATCTGCAAGCACGTCCGGGAGGAACCCCGCATGACTCTCCCCACGGAGACTGCCCACCCCGAGCTCGAGGGTCTGGGCACCTACGAATACGGCTGGGCCGACCGTGACGAGGCCGGTGCGTCGGCGCGCCGCGGCCTGAACGAGGAAGTCGTCCGGGACATCTCCTCGAAGAAGGACGAGCCGGAGTGGATGACGAAGCTCCGCCTCAAGGGCCTGCGCCTGTTCGAGAAGAAGCCCATGCCGAACTGGGGCTCCGACCTCTCCGGCATCGACTTCGACAACATCAAGTACTTCGTGCGGTCGACGGAGAAGCAGGCGGAGTCCTGGGAGGACCTCCCCGAGGACATCAAGAACACCTACGACAAGCTGGGCATCCCGGAGGCCGAGAAGAAGCGCCTCGTCGCCGGTGTCGCCGCCCAGTACGAGTCGGAGGTCGTCTACCACCAGATCCGCGAGGACCTGGAGGAGCAGGGCGTCATCTTCCTCGACACCGACACCGCCCTGAAGGAGCACCCGGAGCTCTTCAAGGAGTACTTCGGCACGGTCATCCCGGCCGGTGACAACAAGTTCGCCGCGCTGAACACCGCCGTGTGGTCCGGCGGCTCCTTCATCTACGTGCCGAAGGGCGTGCACGTCGAGATCCCGCTCCAGGCCTACTTCCGGATCAACACCGAGAACATGGGCCAGTTCGAGCGGACCCTGATCATCGTCGACGAGGGCGCCTACGTGCACTACGTCGAGGGCTGCACCGCGCCGATCTACAAGTCGGACTCGCTGCACTCCGCGGTCGTCGAGATCATCGTCAAGAAGAACGCCCGCTGCCGCTACACGACCATCCAGAACTGGTCGAACAACGTCTACAACCTGGTGACCAAGCGCGCCGTCGCCTACGAGGGCGCCACCATGGAGTGGGTCGACGGCAACATCGGCTCCAAGGTGACGATGAAGTACCCGGCCGTCTACCTGATGGGCGAGCACGCCAAGGGCGAGACCCTGTCCATCGCCTTCGCGGGCGAGGGCCAGCACCAGGACGCCGGCGCCAAGATGGTCCACATGGCCCCGAACACCTCGTCGAACATCGTCTCCAAGTCGGTGGCGCGCGGTGGCGGCCGGACCTCCTACCGCGGTCTCATCGAGATCGGCGAGGGCGCCCCGGGCTCCAAGTCCAACGTGCTGTGCGACGCGCTGCTGGTGGACACCATCTCCCGCTCGGACACCTACCCCTACGTGGACGTCCGCGAGGACGACGTGTCCATGGGCCACGAGGCGACCGTCTCCAAGGTCTCCGAGGACCAGCTCTTCTACCTGATGAGCCGTGGTCTGTCCGAGGACGAGGCGATGGCGATGATCGTGCGCGGCTTCGTCGAGCCGATCGCCAAGGAACTGCCGATGGAGTACGCGCTCGAGCTCAACCGGCTGATCGAGCTCCAGATGGAAGGCGCGGTCGGCTGACACCGGCCAGGGGCGGCCACCGGCCGCCCCGCCGTTCCGTCAAGCCCCTTACGTAAGGAAAGCGAGCACTACGACAGCCATGGCTGAGGCTCAGAACATCCCGGTCGGCTCCACGACCGCCGGTTCGATCGCGGTCGCCGCCGAGTCGACCGTCGCCACGCGCATGAGCGCGCCCCCCTCCTTCGACGTGGCGGACTTCCCCGTCCCCCACGGCCGTGAGGAGGAGTGGCGGTTCACCCCGCTGGAGCGGCTGCGCGGCCTGCACGACGGCACCGCCACCGCCACCGACGCGGGCCTCAAGGTCGCCGTCGAGGCGCCCGAGGGCGTCACCGTCGAGACCGTCGGCCGCGACGACGCCCGGCTCGGCCGCACCGGCGCCCCGGTGGACCGCGTCGCCGCCCAGGCGTACTCGGCCTTCACCCAGGCGTCGGTCGTGACCGTGCCCAAGGAGACCGTCCTCACCGAGCCGATCCGCATCGCGGTGCACGGCGAGGGCGGCACCGCCTACGGCCACCAGGTCGTCGAGCTCGGCGCCTTCGCCGAGGCCCTCGTGGTCATCGACCACACCGGCGACGCGGTGCTCGCCGCCAACGTCGAGTACGTCCTCGGCGACGGCGCCAAGCTGACCGTGGTCTCGGTCCAGGACTGGGACGACAAGGCCGTGCACGTCGCCCAGCACAACGCCCTCGTCGGCCGCGACGCCTCCTTCAAGTCGGTCGTCGTGACCTTCGGCGGCGACGTCGTCCGCCTCAACCCGCGCGTCGCCTACGCGGGCCCCGGCGGCGAGGCCGAGCTGTTCGGCCTGTACTTCACCGACGCCGGCCAGCACCAGGAGCACCGCCTCCTGGTCGACCACAACGTCGCGCACTGCAAGTCCAACGTCGTCTACAAGGGCGCGCTGCAGGGCGACGACGCCCACGCCGTCTGGATCGGCGACGTGCTCATCGAGGCCAAGGCCGAGGGCACCGACACCTACGAGATGAACCGCAACCTCGTCCTCACGGACGGCGCGCGGGTCGACTCGGTGCCGAACCTGGAGATCGAGACCGGCGAGATCGTCGGCGCCGGCCACGCCTCCGCGACCGGCCGCTTCGACGACGAGCAGCTCTTCTACCTGATGGCGCGCGGCATCCCCGAGAAGGACGCCCGCCGCCTGGTGGTCCGCGGCTTCTTCGCCGAGCTCGTCCAGCAGATCGGCCTCCCCGACATCGAGGAGCGCCTGATCGCCAAGATCGAGGAGGAGCTGGAGGCAGCGGTCGCATGACCTTCGTACGCGTCTGTGGACTGGGCGAGCTGGAGGAGGACACCCCCAAGCGGGTGGAACTCGACGGCACGCCGGTCTCCGTCGTGCGCACCGAGGGCGAGGTGTTCGCGATCAACGACATCTGCTCGCACGCGAACGTCTCCCTCTCGGAGGGCGAAGTCGACGACTGCCACATCGAGTGCTGGCTGCACGGCTCGCGCTTCGACCTCCGTTCCGGCAAGCCCGACGCCCTCCCGGCGACGCGCCCCGTCCCCGTATACCCCGTAAAGATCGAAGGGGACGACGTGCTCGTCTCCCTCACCCAGGAGTCCTGAGGCACCCATGGCAACGCTTGAAATCCGAGACCTGCACGTCACCGTCGAGGCCGACAACGCCACGAAGGAGATCCTCAAGGGCGTCGACCTCACCGTGAAGCAGGGCGAGACGCACGCCATCATGGGCCCCAACGGCTCGGGCAAGTCGACCCTCGCCTACTCCCTCGCGGGTCACCCCAAGTACACGATCACCGGCGGCACCGTCACCCTCGACGGCGAGGACGTCCTCGAGATGTCCGTCGACGAGCGCGCCCGCGCCGGCCTGTTCCTCGCCATGCAGTACCCGGTCGAGGTCCCCGGCGTCTCCGTCTCCAACTTCCTGCGCACCTCCGCCACCGCCATCCGCGGCGAGGCCCCGAAGCTGCGCACCTGGGTGAAGGAGGTCAAGGAGGCCATGGAGCGCCTCAACATGGACCCCGCCTTCGCCGAGCGGAACGTGAACGAGGGCTTCTCCGGCGGTGAGAAGAAGCGCCACGAGATCCTTCAGCTGGAGCTGCTCAAGCCGAAGGTCGCCATCCTCGACGAGACCGACTCCGGCCTCGACGTCGACGCCCTGCGCGTCGTCTCCGAGGGCGTCAACCGCGTCCGCGAGTCCGGCCAGGTCGGCACCCTGCTGATCACGCACTACACGCGCATCCTGCGCTACATCAAGCCCGACCACGTCCACGTCTTCGCGGCCGGACGGATCGCCGAGTCCGGCGGCCCCGAGCTCGCCGACAAGCTGGAGGCCGAGGGCTACGAGGCATACACGAAGGGTGGCGCATCCGAGTGACACAGCTGCCGGGCCTCCTCGACACCGAGGCGATCCGCAAGGACTTCCCCATCCTGGACCGTCAGGTCCACGACGGGCGCAAGCTCGTGTACCTGGACAACGCGGCGACCAGCCAGAAGCCGCGTCAGGTGCTGGACGCCCTCGGCGAGTACTACGAGCGTCACAACGCCAACGTCCACCGCGGTGTGCATGTGCTCGCCGAGGAGGCCACGGCGCTGTACGAGGGTGCGCGCGACAAGGTCGCGGAGTTCGTCAACGCGCCCTCGCGCGACGAGGTGATCTTCACCAAGAACGCCTCCGAGTCGCTCAACCTCGTGGCCAACATGCTCGGCTGGGCCGACGAGCCCTACCGGGTGGACCACGAGACCGAGATCGTCATCACGGAGATGGAGCACCACTCCAACATCGTGCCGTGGCAGCTGCTCGCGCAGCGCACGGGCGCGAAGCTGAAGTGGTTCGGTCTCACCGACGACGGCCGGCTCGACCTGTCGAACATCGACGAGGTCATCACCGAGAAGACGAAGATCGTCTCCTTCGTGCTGGTGTCCAACATCCTGGGCACGGTCAACCCGGTCGAGGCCATCGTGCGCCGCGCCCAGGAGGTCGGCGCGCTCGTGTGCATCGACGCCTCCCAGGCCGCGCCGCACATGCCGCTGGACGTGCAGGCCCTCCAGGCCGACTTCGTGGCCTTCACCGGTCACAAGATGTGCGGCCCGACCGGCATCGGCGTCCTGTGGGGCCGCCAGGAGCTGCTGGAGGACCTGCCTCCGTTCCTCGGCGGCGGCGAGATGATCGAGACCGTGTCGATGAGCTCGTCGACGTACGCCCCGGCCCCGCACAAGTTCGAGGCGGGCACCCCGCCGATCGCCCAGGCGGTCGGTCTCGGCGCGGCGATCGACTACCTGTCGGCCATCGGCATGGACAAGATCCTCGCGCACGAGCACGCCATCACCGAGTACGCCGTCAAGCGGCTCCTCGAGGTCCCGGACCTGCGCATCATCGGTCCGGCCACCGCCGAGGACCGCGGCGCCGCGATCTCCTTCACCCTCGGGGACATCCACCCGCACGACGTGGGCCAGGTCCTCGACGAGCAGGGCATCGCGGTCCGGGTCGGACACCACTGCGCCCGCCCCGTCTGCCTGCGGTACGGAATTCCTGCGACCACGCGGGCGTCGTTCTATCTGTACTCCACGCCGGCGGACATCGACGCACTGGTCGACGGTCTGGAGCACGTACGGAACTTCTTCGGATGAGGGGCTGAGGCGTGAAGCTGGACTCCATGTACCAGGACGTCATCCTGGACCACTACAAGAACCCGCACGGGCGGGGTCTCCGGGACGGCGACGCCGAGGTGCACCACGTCAACCCGACGTGCGGCGACGAGATCACGCTGCGCGTGAAGTACGACGGCACGACCATCAGCGACGTCAGCTACGAGGGCCAGGGCTGTTCCATCAGCCAGGCGTCCGCGTCCGTGCTGAACGACCTGCTGGTCGGCAAGGACCTCGCCGAGGCGCAGAAGATCCAGGGCACGTTCCTGGAGCTGATGCAGTCCAAGGGGAAGATCGAGCCCGACGACGCGATGGAGGAGGTGCTGGAGGACGCGATCGCGTTCGCCGGCGTCTCCAAGTACCCCGCGCGGGTCAAGTGCGCCCTCCTGAGCTGGATGGCGTGGAAGGACGCGACGGCCCAGGCGCTGGGCGCCGACGCCGAAAGGACTACGGCATGAGCGAGACCGTGGAGATGAAGCCGGCCTCGGAGGAGGAGCTCCGCGAGGCCCTGATGGACGTCGTCGACCCCGAGCTGGGCATCGACGTCGTCAACCTGGGCCTGATCTACGGCATCCACGTGGACGACTCCAACGTGGCGACCGTCGACATGACCCTCACCTCGGCGGCCTGCCCGCTGACCGACGTCATCGAGGACCAGGCGAAGTCCGCCACGGACGGCCTGGTCAGCGAGTTGCGGATCAACTGGGTCTGGATGCCGCCGTGGGGCCCGGACAAGATCACGGACGACGGCCGTGAGCAGCTGCGGGCGCTGGGCTTCAACGTCTGAGCCGGCCGCACACACGGATCGACGGCGACGTCCCCTCCGGGGGGCGTCGCCGTTTTCGTGCCGCTTCGGGGGCTCCGTTGTGTACGCTCGTACACATGGGATACCTGCTGCTGGCCGGGGCCATCGCGGCCGAGGTGTGCGCCACCACCGCCATGAAGTACAGCGACGGCTTCAGCAGGTTCTGGCCCTCCCTGCTGACCGTGCTCGGCTACATCGTCTCCTTCGCCCTCCTCGCGCAGACCCTGCGCACCGTGGCCGTCGGCACCGCCTACGCCATCTGGGCGGGCGTGGGCACCGCAGCCATCGCGACCATCGGGATCGTGTTCCTGGGAGAGGGGATGACCGCCGCCAAGGCCGCCGGGATCGGGCTGATCATCGTCGGCGTGGTGGTGCTGAACCTGGGCGGTGCGCACTGATGGCCGGGCGCCGGTACGACCCGGAGCGGCGGCAGCGGATCATCGACGCGGCGATCCGGGTGGTCGGCCGCAGCGGCATCGCCGGGCTCACCCACCGCAGCGTGGCCCAGGAGGCGGACGTGCCCCTCGGCTCCACCACGTACCACTTCAAGACCCTCGACGAGCTGATGGTGGCCGCCCTGCGCCAGGCCAACGAGGGCTTCGCCAAGGTGATCGCCTCGCGCGGCGGCCTGGAGGACCCGCGGACCGACCTGGCCGCCGAGCTGGCCGCGCTGACGGGGGAGTGGCTGGGCGGCGAGCGGACGGGCGTGGAGCTGGAGTACGAGCTGTACCTGGCGGCGCTGCGGCGCCCGGCGCTGCGCCCGGTCGCCGCCGAGTGGTGCGAGGACGTCGCCGCGGTGCTGTCCCGCCGTACGGACCCGGTGACGGCGCGGGCCCTGGTCGCCCTGATGGACGGCATCTGCCTCCAGGTGCTGTTGACCGGGACGCCGTACGACGAGGAGTACGCGCGGGAGGTGCTGGGGCGGCTGCTGCCGGGGGAGGGCGGCCCCGGGGCGGGTGCCTGAGGTGTGTCCCGGACCGGCACCTGAGGCGTGTCCCGGACCGGCACTTGAGAGGTGTCCCGGACCGGCACCTGAGATGCGGGCGGCACCGGTTCGCGTCCGGCGCCACCGGCCGGTTAGGTTGCCCTCATGACCGACACGACTGCTCAGAGCACCACCGGCGCAGTGGCCGCCGGCCTCGCCACCATCGCCGCCGACGGCACCGTCCTCGACACCTGGTTCCCGGCCCCCGAGCTCGCCGCCGAGCCGGGCCCGTCCGGCACCGAGCGGCTCTCCGCCGAGCAGGCGGCGAAGCTGCTGGGCGGCGGCGCCACCGCCGCGGTCGGCCCGGACCCGCGCCGGGGCGTCGAGGTCGTCGCGGTCCGCACGGTCATCTCGTCCCTGGACGCCAAGCCGGTCGACGCGCACGACGTCTACCTGCGGCTGCACCTGCTCTCCCACCGCCTGGTGAAGCCGCACGGCCAGAACCTGGACGGCATCTTCGCCCACCTCGCCAACGTCGCCTGGACCTCGCTGGGTCCGGTCGCCGTGGACGAGCTGGAGAAGGTGCGGCTGAACGCGCGCGCGGAGGGCCTGCACCTCCAGGTGACCTCCGTCGACAAGTTCCCGCGCATGACGGACTACGTGGCCCCCAAGGGCGTGCGCATCGCCGACGCCGACCGCGTCCGCCTCGGCGCGCACCTCGCCGAGGGCACCACCGTGATGCACGAGGGCTTCGTCAACTTCAACGCCGGCACGCTCGGCACGTCGATGGTCGAGGGCCGCATCTCGGCGGGCGTCGTCATCGGCGACGGCTCCGACATCGGCGGCGGCGCGTCCACGATGGGCACCCTGTCGGGCGGCGGCAACGTCCGCATCTCCATCGGGGAGCGCTGCCTGGTCGGCGCGGAGGCGGGCGTGGGCATCGCCCTCGGCGACGAGTGCGTGGTCGAGGCCGGCCTCTACGTCACCGCGGGCACCCGGGTGACGATGCCCGACGGCCAGGTCGTCAAGGCCCGCGAACTCTCCGGCGCCTCCAACATCCTCTTCCGTCGCAACTCGGAGACGGGCCGCGTGGAGGCCCGCCCGAACAACGCGGTGTGGGGCGGCCTGAACGACGTGCTCCACAGCCACAACTGACGGCCACAGATCATCGCCGAGCGCCCTCCCACGGCCCCACCGCGGCCGCGCGAGGGCGCTCGTTGTCCTTGGGCACAATCGAGCTGCCCACCGTCGTCGCGCGGTTCAGCCGTCGGTACGGGCAGCTGCGCAATCTCGTCATGGGCGGGTACGCCGATCCCACGGTGACCGAGCGGACCGGGCTGCCACGTCCTCGCCGAGGCCGACTTCCGGCCGTTCGGCATCGCGCACCACGGCCTCGGGGCGACGTTCGTGCCCGAGTGCGCGGGCCCGGCCGCTCCGGCGCGGACGGGGGCGGGGGCCGTGTGACACGATCAAGGGATGCTGCGACTCACCGACTTCATCATCGACTGTCCGGACACCATGGCGCTGGCGGGCTTCTACTCCGAGGTGACGGGGCGGCCCGTGAAGGCGGACAGTACCGCGGACTGGGCCGGAATCCGGTTCGGGGAGATCGAGTTGGCGTTCATCCGCGTCGACGGCTTCCGGGCACCGCAGTGGCCCGACACCGAGCATCCCAAGCAGTTCCACCTCGACTTCGAGGTCGACGACATCGAGGCCGAGCAGGAGCGTGTGCTCGGCCTCGGGGCCACGCTGCGGCAGGACTTCATCGGGCCCGAGGGGTACGGGTGGCGGATCTACACCGACCCGGTCGGCCATCCCTTCTGCCTCTGCCGCAACAAGGGCGTCGTCTGGACCGAGCGGGGGCCGGTCTGGCCCGGGCGCGAGTGACCCGTCGTCGTGCGTGAGCTCTTCGGCGGGGTGCCGGCCGATGTCCGCGCGCCCGTGGACGCGGCCGCGTTGAGGGAGGCGGAGCGGCGGCTCGGGCGGGCGGTGCCGGCGCGGCTGGGCGCCCTGCTGCGGGAGACCGACGGGGTGGCCGACGCGTACGGGACCGACGTCGTGTGGCCGCTCGCGCGGATCGTCGAGCAGAACCTGATGTTCTGGTCCGGCGAGGCGTTCGCCGGGCTCTACATGCCCTTCGACCCGCTGCTGTTCTTCGGGGACAACGGCGGGGGCGACCAGTTCGCCCTCGTCGTCACGCCCGAGCGGGACGACGTCTTCGTGTGGGACCACGAGACCGACAGCCGCATCTGGGTCGCCGGGGGGATCGACGAGTATCTGCGGCGCGCCCTCGCCGACGACGGGGACGCGGGCGGGGACTGGTGGCGGTAGCCGTTACGCGGTAGCTGATTGCCCGTACGGGTTACTTTCCGTGACCCTGAGGTCGTTTTGGCGGATGAACGGGTGGACACAGGGTCCGATCAGACGCCAAGGCGACGGGATGCGCACGGAAATGGGACGGGCGATGAGTGACAAGTGGGTGCGGGGAGTGCTGCGCTGCGTGATCGGCGTGATGGGGGTGGCCGCCGTGCTGATGCTCTGCGGGAGCCTGGCGGGCGCCGCGTACGCCGACGGGACGGCCGGCGGGTCGAGGAACGGGCCCCGGGTGGGGCTGGTGAACGCCGGCTTGGGGCAGGTCGACGACCCCGCCGAGGTCGTGCCGGAGCACGTGCTGCTGGTCAGCGAGGGTCAGGTGCGGAACTGACGTCCGCCAGGAGGTCGTAGGTTCCCCGCAGGGCGGCCGTCGTGCGGGGGTCCGCCGGGCGTAGGGGCGGGCGGACCGGGCCCGCGGGCAGGCCGAGGGCGGGGAGCAGGGCCTTCGCCGTCACCGTGCCGGGGAGGCCGCCCGCCATCATCGCCTCGATCAGCGGGATCAGCCGGTGCTGGAGGCGCACGGCCTCGGCCGTGTCGCCCCTGTCGAAGGCGTCGAGGACGGAACGCACGGCGGACGGGGCCACGTTGGCCACCGTGCTGACACACCCGGCGCCGCCCACCGCGTACAGCGCCAGGTTGTGCTCGTCGCAGCCCGCATAGTACGCCAGGCCGGTGCGGGCCATCACCTTCTGCGCGGCCAGGAAGTCGCCGGAGCAGTCCTTCACCGCCACGATCCGCGGGTGCTCGGCCAGCCGCAGCAGGGTGTCCGGCTCGACACGGACGCCGGTGCGGGTCGGGATGTCGTAGAGGACCACGGGGAGTCCCGTCGCGTCGGCGGTCTCACGGAAGTACGCCTCGACCGCGTCCTGCGGGGGGCGGCTGTAGTACGGGGCGACCAGAAGGAGGGCGTCGGCGCCCGCCCGCTCGGCCTCGCGGGCCAGGGCGGTGGTGTGCGCGGTGTCGGGGGTGCCCACGCCGGCGACCAGCGTGACGCGGGTGCCGACGGCCTCCCGTACGGCCGCGATCAGCGACCGCTTCTCCGCGTCCGTCGTCGTCGGGGACTCCCCGGTCGTGCCGGACAGCACGAGGCCGTCGCAGCCCTGGGCCACCAAGTGGCCGGCCAGCCGCCGGGCGCCGTCCAGGTCCAGCGCGCCCGAGGCGGTGAAGGGGGTGATCATCGCGCACAGCGTGCGGCCGAGGGAGGGAGGCGTGGTCGTCATGGAAGTAGTGTCGGCTCCCGCACGGTGAAGGTCCACTTACAGGTTTTGACCATTATTCGTAAGTGTTGCTTGAGGGATAGGGCGGAGTGGGCGGGGGTACTCGGGTGGCCCCACCGAGAGGAGGCGCACCGTGGCCGGAACCATCCAACAACGGCCCGTCCGTGACGAGCACAGCGTCGGCGAGCTCGTCGGCCAGGCCACCGAACAGATCTCGCGACTCGCACGGCAGGAAGTGGCGCTCGCCAAGGAGGAACTGGCCGAGAAGGGGCGCCGGGCCGGAGTCGGCGGCGGGATGCTGGGAGCGGCGGGGGCGTTCGGTTACGCGGGGCTGCTCGCGCTGGCCGCCACGGGAATCGCCGCGCTCGACCTGGTGCTGCCGCTGTGGGCTGCGGCGCTGATCATCACGGGCGTGCTGTTCCTGATCGCCGGCGTGCTGGCGCTCACCGGACGCGGGCAGCTGCGCCGGGCCACGCCGCCCAAGCCGGAGCGGACGATGGGCAGCGTCAAGGCCGACGTCGAGGAGATCAAGGGAAGGGCACACCGATGACGCACGACGTGAGGGGCTCGGCGTCCCCGTCGGGAGCCCACGTGGACGCCGGCAGTGAGGCGGCGCGCGGGGCCAAGGGCCCGGACGAGCTGCGCCGGGAGATCGAACGGACCCGTCACGAACTCGGCGACACCGTCGAGGAACTGGCCGGGAAGATGGACGTCAAGGCACGGGCCAGGGCACGCGCCGACGAACTGAAGGACCGGGCCGGCGCGATGAGCGTGCAGATGCGCAGCAGCGCCGCCCACGCCGGCGAGGTCGGCAAGCAGCACCGCACGCAGCTGATGGCCGCCGCGGGCGCGCTGGTGATGCTGGCCGTGGGCGCGGCCGTGATGGCGCAGCGCCGCCACCACTGAGCGGGACGGCCGCGCGGCCGGGAGAACCGGTACCGGGTGCAGGGCGGCGGGGGACGGGAGCGGACACCCGCTCCCGTCCCCCGCCGCCCGCTGCTGCCGGAGCGACCTCAGGCCGGGGTCACGGCTTGAAGCGCAGGACCTGCGGGTCGTGGTCGCTGATCTGGTCGTGGAACTCCGCGTTGATGTGCACGCTGTCGTAGCTGAACGAGCACTGGCGGCGGATCGACGGGCTGATCAGGATCTGGTCGAGCGCCTGGCTGTTGCCCTGGTACACGTACGAGTAACGCTCCGACGCGGGCAGCGACTTGATCGCCGACCAGAGGACGCCGTCCCCCTCCATGATCCGGGTGGTGCGGGAGAACTCGAAGTCGTTGATGTCGCCGAGCGCCACGACCGCCGCGTTCTTCTGGACCTTGAGGATCTTCGCGGTGAAGTCGTGGACCTCCTGCGCCTGGAGGTGACGCTGCGTCTCCGAGCCACGCACCGGCGGCTGGTACCGCGAGGTCAGTCCCTGGTCGCCGCCCTTGGACGAGAAGTGGTTCGCGATCACGATGACCGTGCGGCCGCGGAAGACGAACTCGCCGGCCAGCGGCTTGCGGCTGTCCTCGAACGCCGCCGAGTCCGGGGCGATCCGGCCGGGCGACAGGGTCAGGGCGGCCTTGCCGCGGACCTTGACGACGTCGGCCGGCGTGGTGGCGTCGCCGCCGGGCCGGTCGGTGAAGGACACGCGCGCCGGGTTGAACAGGAACGCCTGACGGATGTTGCCGCCCGGCTCGCCGCCGTCCTGCTTGTCGGCCGGGTCGACGGCGCGCCAGTCGTAGCGCGGGCCGCCGGCCGCCTCGACGGCGTCGATCAGCTTCGCCAGCGTGACGTCGGCGGCGACCGTGCCGTCGTCCGTGGCGCCGTTGTTGTCCTGGATCTCCTCCAGGGACACGATGTCGGGCGAGGAGAGGCGGTGCACGATCGCCTCGGCGTGCGCGGCGAACGTGTCGTCCGACGGGTCGAGGTTCTCCACGTTGTAGGTGGCTATCGCGAGTTCGGAGCGGTGCTGCGCGCGGGTCGCCTCGCGCTCGGTGCCGCCCGCCTCCAGCGTGCCGAGCTCGCTCGCGACCAGGGTGTAGCCGCCGTACTGGTTGTAGTCCAGCGGGCCCGTGGTGGCGCCGGCGAGGACGTCGCCGACGTTCGCGTCGGGGAAGTCGGCGGCCTTGCCCAGCGACTGGATCTGGATCCGGCCGGTGTTCTGCGCGTCGTACGAGCCGTAGACCGTCCCGCCCCGCTTGTTCCGGTTCTCCCGCGGCTTCACGGTGACCCACAGCTCGGTGTACGGGTCGGTCGCGCCCACCACGCGGGCGTCGGCCACCCGGACGTTCATGCCCTCCAGCGACTCGTACAGGTCGAGGGCGTACCCGCTCGGGCGCAGCGTGAGGGCGTCGACCGAGCCGCCGGCCGCCGGGTCGCCCTGCGGCGCGTACGCGGCCGGGACCGTGCGCGCGTCGAGGACGGCCGGGGCCGGGACCGGGTTGCCGTGCGAGACGACCGTGACGGTGGGTCTGGTGATCTCGGTGACCGACTGGTTGCCGGAGGACGCGCCGCCGGGGACGAACTCGGTGACCGTGCCGGAGACGAAGACCTCGTCGCCCACCGCGACACCCTGCGGGGTGGAGCTGGTGAAGACGAACACGCCCTCACTGGTGGCCGGGTCGGCGTCGGGGGCGGGGTCCTGGATCCAGAAGCCGCGGGACGAACCGTAGGTACGGATGCCGGTGACGATGCCGGTCACGTCGGTGACCTGCCGGCCGGCGAACGGCGACACACGCGTGTCGCCCTGGATGTCGTGGATGCGCACGGACTCGGCGTGCGCGGGCGTCGTCAGGACGACGGTGGACGCCGCGGAACACACGGCGGCGACGGTGAGCGCGGCGAGGCGCGCGGACGGCTTGCTCGGCAACGGATTCCCTCCGGGGACCGGAACGAGGGTGGGGCGGGCGCGGTGCGGGACACACCCCGTCTACGCGCGTCAATGTCCAGCCTGCCCAAGCCACTTGTCAAGGTTTCGGCCATGTGGGCCGCACGACGCGGAGAGGAAGCGGGCGGCATGGGTGGAAATCCGTCTAGGCTGAGCGGCTGAGACGTAGAGGGCACTAGGAGAAACAGCCGATGTCAGACAGCTCCATCCTGCCGCCGGCGCGGTTGCGCCCCGAAGCGGAGCTGGCGCGCGACGCCCTGTCCACTCCGGTGCTGTCCCGGGCCGCCCGGCTGGCCCGCTGGGCAGGCCCCGCGACCCGCGTGGACGCGGGCGGCGGACTGGTGGACGAGCAGCTCCCGGACGCCGCCGCGGAGTTGGGCCTGAGCGGGGAGGACGCCGCGGCCGACGCGAGCGAGGCCTGGCGGGTCGCCGTGGACACCGGGCTCGTCGAGGTGGTCGACGAGGAGGAGGGCACCGTCCGCGCGGGCGACGAGCTGTCGCTGCTCACCGGGGGATCGCCGCAGGACGTGCTGAACGTGTGGCTCGGCGCCCTGGAGACCGTGCTGGGCGACGCGAGCGTGCCCGACCTGGGCGGGCTGGTCGACGCCATCGCCGGGGGCGAGGGGTCGGGGGAGCTGGACCTCGACGCGCTCGACTGGAACCCGGAGGCCGAGGCGGAGTTCCTCGACGGGGTCCTCGGCAACCTGTACCTGCTGACCGTCGGCGAGGACAAGGCCGGCGACGCGCCGGTGCCGCTGCCCGCGCTCGCCGCCTCCGTCATCGTGCCCGACGACATGGCGGAGCCCAGCAACGACGTCCTGGAGCAGGTGTCCGACGCGATGATGCGGCTGGACGACCAGTTCCGGATGCTGGAGCCGGTCGGGCTCGTCGAGTACCAGCCGGTCGACGAGGCGCTGATGGCCGACGCCGACGAGGAGCCCGCCGCGCCGGTCGACGACACGGACGTCGCCCGCTACGGGCTGGTCCGGCTCACCCCGCTCGGGCTGTACGGGCTGCGCGCCCGGCTGCTGGAGGCGGGCTTCGAGGCGCCCGCGGTCGGCGACCTCGCCGACAAGGGCGCCGACGCGCTGCTCGACGGCACGGCCGTCTACCCGCCGGCCGCCGCCCACGCCGAGACCGAGCACTGGCTGGAGCGGCGCCGGCCGCTGGAGGCCGCGCGGGAACTGCTGGCCGCCGCGCGCGGCTCCGACGAGGGGGCGCCGCTGCGGAGGCTGCGCTGCCAGCAGGCGCTGTCGCTGGTGGGCACCGCCGCGGAGCCCGCGCTGCGGGAGGTGCTGGACGACGCCGAACTCGGCGGTCTGGCGCGGGTGTGGCTCGCCGAGCACGGGGCCGCGGACGTGCCGCCGCCGTCCGAGGCGATGATCTTCTGGCTCACCGTCGACACGGTGGCCGCGCAGCTCTCCGCCGAAGGCAACTCCGAGGAGCTGCGCGCCCTGGTGGAGGGGCTGGCCCGGCAGCACAGCGGCTTCTTCGACACGGCGTGGAGGGTGGACCACCCGGCTACCGCGGACGTCCTGGAGGCGATGGGACGCCTCCACCCGGACAAGAAGATCGCGAAGGAAGCGCGGAAGGCGGCGTTCAAGGCGCGGTCGCAACAGGGGAACTGAAAAGGCGCCGGTCATTTAATCGCTCGCCCGGCCGAGGGCCGTCCTCCTACAGTGATGCACGTCCGGTTCGAGAACCGGACGGCACAATCTCATGCACCTCCCGGTGCGCGGGCTGCGGCTACTTCGGCGACCGCGCTGCGGGCCGCGGAGGCGGACCTCGTCGAGTTCGGCACGACGAGCAAGGCGGTGCGGTTCCGCCGGGGCGAGTCGGTGCTGAGGGTCCTCGGCCGGTTCGGGAACCTCGGCGGCACCGACACGACCGAGGCGGTGCGCCGGCACTACCGGGGGCACGACCGGGTGCTGATCGTCACCGACGAGCAGTACGCCCCCAGCTCGCACGGCGACCCGACCGAGCAGGTCCCGGCGGACGTGCCGGTCCACACCTGGAACCTGGCCGGGTACCGCGCGGGCCACGGCCCGTCCGGCGCGGCGAACCGGCACACCTTCGGCGGTCTGTCCGACGCGGCCTTCCGGATGGTGCCGCTGCTCGAGGCGGGACGCGACGCCGACTGGCCGTGGACGGCGGCCGCCTGACACGGACGCCGGGCACCCCGTGAGGGGCGCCCGGCGCCGGTCGTGCCTGCCGCGGGTGACTACAGCGCCTGGCCGGCCGGCTTGACCATGCCGCGGACCGTGCGGCCCTTCACGAACTCGCCCATCGCGGTCATCTCCCACTCGCCCGAGTACTGCCGGATCAGCTTCGCCATCATCACGCCCGTCTGCGGCTCGGCGCTCGTCAGGTCGAAGCGGACCAGCTCCTCGCCGGTGGACGCGTCCAACAGGCGGCAGTACGCCTTGGCGACCTCGGTGAACTTCTGGCCGGAGAACGAGTTCACGGTGAAGACCAGGCCGGAGACCTCCATGGGGAGGCGGCCCAGGTCGACGGTGATGACCTCGTCGTCGCCGGCGCCCTCGCCCGTGAGGTTGTCACCGGAGTGCTGGATCGCGCCGCCGAGGATCTGCAGCTTGCCGAAGTAGCAGCTGTCGACGTGGTTGCGCTGCGGGCCGAAGGCGATGACCGAGGCGTCCAGGTCGATGTCCTTGCCGCGGTAGGCGGGCTCCCAGCCGAGGCCCATCTTCACCTGGGACAGCAGCGGGCGGCCGCCCTTCATCAGGGAGACGGTCTGGTTCTTCTGGAGGCTGACCCGCCCCTTGTCCAGGTTGATCTTGCCGGTGCCGGGCGCGGCGGCCGCCGGGGCCGGGGGAGCCGCCGGGGCGGGCGGCGCCTGCGGGGCGGTGGCCGGGGGAGCGGGCGGTGCGGCCTGCGGGGCCACCGGCTGCGCCGGGGCGGCCGGCTCCTCCACGGAGACGCCGAAGTCCGTCGCGATGCCGGCCAGGCCGTTCGCGTAGCCCTGGCCGACCGCGCGGACCTTCCAGGCGCCGTTGCGCAGGTAGATCTCGACGACCACCAGGGCCGTCTCCGAGCCGAGCTGCGGGGGAGTGAAGGTCGCCAGGACGGCGCCGGTGTCCGCGTCGCGGACGGTCGCGGTGGGCTCGATGCCCTGGAAGGTCTGGCCCGCCGCGTCGGGGCTCGCGGTCACGACGATCTTCTCGATGCCGGGGGGTACGGCCGCGGTGTCGACCGTGATGGCGTCGGGCGCCGTGCCCCCGCCCGAGCGGTAGGTCACGCCCGGGCCCGAGGGCTGGTTGTAGAAGATGAAGTCGTCGTCGGAGCGCACCTTGCCGTCGGCGGTGAGCAGCAGGCCCGATACGTCGAGCCGCACGGGCGCGGCGACGTCCACCGCCACGCGGGCGGTGGGAAGAGGGATGTTCGAGCCGGGGGTCATAGCTGTCATGCCGGGTGAACGAGCGAGGGCGTTTTACCGTTCCCTTACCCGGGGCCGAACGGGGAGGCGGGGAATTTACCTCGCCCCCGCCGCCCCTGCCCGTCCCATCCTTCCGGGGCCCCGCCCCGACCCCGCTCCTCGAACGCCGGAGGGGCTGGACGTCTCGCCTACGGCACCACCACGATCTTGCGGCCCACGCCCGCCGCGAACTGCTCCAGGGCCTGCGGGTACTGCTCCAGGGGAAGGCGGTCGCTGATGAAGACGTCGGGGTCGAGGACGCCGTTCGCGAACAGCTCCGCCGCGCGCTCGTAGCTGTGCAGGACGGCCATCGAGCCGGTGATGGTGATCTCCTGGTTGTAGATCCGGTACGGGTCGATCTCCACCCGGGTCGCGTAGTCGGTGACGCCGAACTGGAGGAACGTGCCCGCCTTGGCGACCCGGCCGAGGCCGTCCTGGATCGCCGCCGCGTTGCCGGTCGCGTCGATGACCAGGTCCCAGCCCTGCGGGCGGTCCAGCTCGTCCGGGGTGGCCGCGGACGCGGAGACGCCGAGCTTGCGGGCGGTTGCCAGACGCGCCGGGTTCAGGTCCACCATGTCGACGCTCGCCGCGCCGGTCCGCTTGGCCAGCTCCAGCATCATCAGGCCCATGGTCCCGGAGCCGTAGATCAGCACGTGGGCGCCGAGCCGCGACCGGAGCACGTCGTAGCCGCGCACCGCGCAGGACAGCGGCTCGACGAGGGCCGCGTCCTGGGTGCGGACGTGCTCGGGGAGCTTCACGCAGTTCGCCACCGGCGCGACCGCGTACTGCGCGGCCCCGCCCGCCGTGGTGACGCCGATCGCCGCCCACCGCTCGCACAGGTTGTTGTGGCCGGTACGGCAGTAGCGGCACTCGTAGCAGTACAGGGAGGGGTCGACGGCCACCTGGTCGCCGAGCGCCACCTCGGTGACCTGTGAGCCGACGCCGACCACCTCGCCGGCGAACTCGTGCCCCGGCACGATAGGCAGCTTCGGCGCGAACTCGCCCTGAAGGATGTGCAGATCGGTTCCGCACAGCCCGCACGCGGCGACCTCGACGACGACGTCCCTCGGGCCCGGCGTCGGGTCCGGGACCTCGGTGACGACGGCCCGGCCCACGGACTCGATGACGGCGGCCTTCATTTCACGGCTCCCAACGACAGGCCCTGGACGAGTTTGTCCTGGGCGGCGAACCCCGCGGCGAGCACCGGCAGGGAGATGACGAGCGACGCGGCGCACACCTTGGCCAGGAACAGGCCCTGGCTGGTGATGAAGCCGGTCAGGAAGACGGGGGCGGTCTCGGCGACCACGCCCGTCAGGACCCGGGCGAACAGCAGCTCGTTCCAGCTGAAGATGAAGCAGATCAGCGCCGTCGCCGCGATGCCCGGCAGGGCGATCGGGGCGACCACCCGGGCCAGCACCGTCGGCAGCCGGGCGCCGTCGATCTGGGCGGCCTCGATGACCGCGACCGGGACCTCGGCGAGGAAGGACTGCATCATCCACACCGCGATCGGCAGGTTCATCGAGGTGTAGAGGATGACGAGCAGCCAGACGTTGTCGAGCATCCCGGCGTTCTTGGCGAACAGGTAGATCGGCAGCAGGCCGGCCACCACGGGCAGCATCTTGGTGGAGAGGAAGAAGAACAGGACGTCCGTCCACCGCTTCACCGGGCGGATGGACAGGGCGTAGGCGGCGGGCAGGGCCAGCAGGAGGACCAGCAGCGTCGACGTCACGGACGCGACCGTCGAGTTGATCAGCGCGGGCCAGGGGCTGGCGCCGCCGTCCGCGCCGAAGAACTCGCGGTAGCCGTCCAGGGTGAGGGCGGCGCCCCACGAGGGCGGGTTGGTGGCCGCGTCCGTCTCGGAGTGGAAGGACGTCAGCGCCATCCAGGCGATGGGCAGGAAGAACACGATGCCGGCCAGCCAGGCGACCAGGCCGAGACCCGCTCCGCCGCGGAACCGGCCGCGGGTGCGTACGGCGGTGCTGCTCATGCGCGGGACACCTCCTCGCGGAACAGGGACGAGACCACGCGCAGGGCGAAGGTCGCGATGACGATGGAACCGATGACGACCAGGACGCCGGCCGCCGAGGCGAGGCCGTTCTCGTGCGCCTGGTAGAAGGTCTGGTAGACGGTGTAGGGCAGGTTGGCGGTGCCGAGACCGCCGGACGTGAGGGTGAACACCGCGTCGAAGTTCTGCACGATGTAGATCGAGCCGAGCAGGGCGCCCAGTTCGAGGTAGCGGCGCAGGTGCGGCAGCGTGATGTGCACGAAGATCTGCCAGTCGCTCGCGCCGTCCACGCGGGCCGCCTCCAGCTGCTGCTGGTCCCGGCTCTGCAGCCCCGCCAGCAGGATGAGCATCATGAACGGTGTCCACTGCCACACCAGGGACGCCTGCACGGCGAGCAGCGGGGTGCCGGAGATCCAGTCGGGCTGGGGGCCGCCGACGTAGTGCAGCAGGCCGTTGAGCAGGCCGTACTCCGGGTTGTAGAGGACGTGCTTCCAGAGCAGGGCGGCGGCGACCGGCACCACCAGGAACGGCGCGATGAGCAGGGTGCGCACGACCGCCCGTCCCCGGAACTTCCGGTCCAGCAGCAGCGCGAGCAGCAGTCCGATCACCAGGCTGGCCAGGACGACGCCCACGGTCAGCAGGACGGTCGTCCAGACGGACTTGCGCAGTGCCGGGTCGGTCAGCACCTCCTGGTAGTTGGCGAATCCGGCGAAGTGGCGGGCGTCGGGGTAGAGGGAGTTCCAGTCGAAGAAGGAGATCACCAGGGTCGCCACGAACGGCAGCTGGGTGACCACGATCATGAAGATCAGGGCGGGGAGCAGCGGGGCGCGGGTGGCCCAGGCGCGCAGCCGGGCGGAGGGCCGGCCCGGTGCGGCGGACGTCTTCGGTGCGGCCGGAGGGGCCGTGGTCGTGGCGGTCATCGTCCCTCGTACTCCTCGGCGATCTCTTCTGCGAGCTGCTGGGACTTCCTCAGGGCCGTCTCGACGGACTGGCGTCCGGCGATGGCCGCGCTGATCTCCTGGGAGACCTTGGTGCCGAGATCGGTGAACTCCGGGATGCCGACGAACTGGATGCCGGGCGCCGGGCGGGGCTGGACGCCGGGGTCGTCGGGGCGGGCCTGCTCGATGGCCCGCTTGGTCATCTCCTGGAAGGCGGAGGCCTCCGCCTGGTAGTCGGGGTTGGCGTAGGTGGAGGCGCGCTTGCCCGCCGGGATGTTGGACCAGCCGATCCGCTCGCCGGCCAGCTGCTCGTACTCCTTGCTGGACGCCCAGGAGACGAACTTCCAGGCGTTGTCCGGGTTGCGGGAGGCGTTCTGGATGCCCCACGCCCAGGTGTAGAGCCACCCCGACGACTCCGTCTTCTCCACCGGCGCCGGCGCGTAGCCGATCTTCCCGGCGACGGGGGAGCCGTCGGCCTCCAGGGAGCCGGCCGCGGACGTGGCGTCGTACCACATGGCGACCTTGCCCTGGGTGAGGTTGTTCAGGCACTCGGCGAAGCCGGCCTGGGGTGCGCCGGACTCGCCGTGTTCCCGCACCAGGTCCACGTAGAAGTTGACGGCCTCCTTCCACTCGGGGGAGTCGAGCCGCGCCTTCCAGTCCTCGTCGAACCAGGTGCCGCCGAAGGTGTTGACCACGGTGGTGAGCGGCGCCATGACCTCGCCCCAGCCGGGCAGCCCGCGCAGGCAGATGCCCTTCATGCCGGGCCGGGCGCCGTCGGCCTGCGCCGCGAGGTCGGCCACCTGCTGCCAGGTGGGCCGCTCGGGCATCGTGAGGCCCTTCTCCGCGAAGACGTCCTTGCGGTACATCAGGAACGACGACTCGCCGTAGAACGGCTGGCCGTACAGCTTGCCGTCCTCACCGGTGAGCGACTGCCGCATCGGTGCGAGGATGTCCCGCTGGTCGTACGCCCTGTCCTCGGCGACGTACGGGTCCATCTCCTTCAGCCAGCCGTTCTTGGCGTAGATGGGTATCTCGTAGTTGGACAGGGTGGCCACGTCGTACTGGCCGGCCTGGTTGGCGAAGTCCTGGCTGATCTTGTCGCGGACGTCGTTCTCCGGCAGCACGGTGAAGTTCACCTTGATGCCGGTCTCCTTGGTGAAGTGGGCGGCGGTCAGCTTCTGCAACTCGACCATCTGCGAGTTGTTCACCATCAGGACGTTGATGGCGTCGCCGCCGGATCCGGCCCCGCCCGCTCCGACCCAGCAGCCGGAGAGCAGCGGGGCGATCAGCGTCCCTGCGGCGGCCGTGGCGAGTACGCCTCGTGGCCTCCGTCGGCTCTGGGTTCGCATGGATCGCTCCTGGACGTATAGGGAGACATCGGGCGTCACCTGGCATGGCTCGGCCCCGTGGGGACGTGTGACGGTGTGGGGTTGAGGGGGGCGGGGTGCTTGGTGCTTGGTGCTACACCCGGACGACCTGCGGTCCGAGCAGGGAGTAGCGGTGGGCCTCGGAGGCCGGCAGCAGGGTGCTCGTCACGATCGCCTCCAGCGCGCCGACCTCGGCGAACCGGCAGAAGCTGACCGCTCCGAACTTGGTGTGGACACCCGCGAACACCACGCGGCGGGCGGCCCGCACCGCCTGCGCCTTGACCTCGCTGACCGCCGGGTCGGGCGTGGTCAGGCCGTGTTCGCGGGAGATCCCGTTGGCGCCGATGAACGCCAGGTCGATGACGAAGCCGGCGAGCATCTTCGTCGTCCAGTGGTCCACGGTGGCGAGCGTGCCCGAGCGGACGCGGCCGCCGAGCAGCAGGACGGACGCGTTGCCGTTCTGCGCGAGCGCGCCCGCGACCGGGAGGGAGGCGGTGACCACGGTGAGCGGCCGGTCGGCGGGCAGGGCCTCGGCGATGAGCTGCGGGGTGAAGCCCTCGTCGACGAAGACCGTCTCGGCGTCCCCGAGCAGCTCCGCCGCGGCGGCGGCGACCCTGCGCTTCTCGGGGACGTGGCTGGTGGCGCGGAACGCGAGCGTCGTCTCGAAGCCGGCGCTCTCGACGGGGTAGGCGCCGCCGTGGGTACGGCGGACCAGGCCGTGGTCCTCCAGGGCGCGGAGGTCGCGGCGGACGGTCTCCTTGGCCACGCCCAGGGTGGCGGCGAGCGCGGTCACGTCGACCGAGCCGGTGGCTCGGGCCACCCGCACGATCTCGCGTTGACGCTCTTCGGCCGTTCTGGTGGCCATGGCCGGACCCCTCCTCCTGCTCGCTTGCCCGTTCGGGCCTCTGCAGGAAGTTGTACAGCGGGGGCGGGGTGCTGACCAGGCCTGTTACGGGTCCGTTGGTGCCCGGTTGTGCCCGGATGGGCGGGCGGGGGCCCGGCTCGGACCTGGGTGGGGGGTGGGAGCGGGCAGGGCGGACGCCCGTTTCTTGACGCCGGGGCGTCCGTTTCCCGCCCGTTCGCTCGGGCGGGGGTGCGATTTCCGCCTACGCGAGCGGGGCGCCCCTCCAGGGGCGCGGGGAACGGCGCGACCAGCCCGTGCCGGGCGGGGGCGGGTCTCTAAGGGGCGCGCTGCGGAGGTGCCGCCTGCGCCCACCCGTGCCGCCCCAAGCGGCACGACTGCCCGCAGTCGGCGGGGCGGGTGCGCCCCGTCAGGGGCGCGGGGAACTGCGCGATCGGCCCGCGACGGGCCGCGGACGGCGTACGGCGGGTCATGGCAGGCGGGGTGCCGTCGGGGGGCGCGGGTTCAGGCGGGGGTGCGCTGCGGAGGTGCCGCCTGCGCCCACCCGTGCCGCCCCAAGCGGCACGACTGCCCGCAGTCGGCGGGGTGGGTGCGCCCCGTCAGGGGCGCGGGGAACTGCGCGAGCAGCCCTCGACGGGCCGCGGTCGGCGAACGGTGGGTCATGGCAGGCGGGGGGCCGCCAGGGGCGTGGGTTCAGGCGGGGGTGCGCTGCAGAGGTGCCGCACGACTGCCCGCAGGCTGGGTCAGGGGCGCGGGGAACTGCGCGATCGGCCCACGCCGGGCCGCCGGTCGCAGACGGGCCGTCAGTAGGGCCAGATGGGAGGGTCGGTCACGAAGTGACCTCCGAGGTACGCGTGGGACGGGTCCGACGCGGACAACTCGCCCTGTTCCGCGACCAGCTTCTCCGCGAACACCTCCGAGTCGTCCCGCGGCTCGTACCCCAACGCCCGCGCGGACCCCAGGTCCCACCACAACCGCGTGTTCGCGGAGGAGCCGTACACCACCGTGTGCCCCACCCCCTCCGCCGTCAGCGCCGCATGGAACAGCCGCGCCCCGTCCGCCGGGCTCATCCACACCGACAGCATCCGCACACTCGTCGGCTCCGGGAAGCAGGAGCCGATCCGCACGGACACCGTCTCCACCCCGTGCTTGTCCCAGTACAACTGCGCAAGATCCTCGCCGAAGCACTTGGACAGCCCGTAGAAGGTGTCCGGCCGGCGCGGGGTGTCGACGGGGATCAGCGGGTCGTCGCCCTGCGGACGGGGGGTGTGGCCGACGGCGTGGTTGGAGGACGCGAACACGATCCGGCGCACGCCTTCCTCACGCGCGGCCTCGTACAGGTGGTACGTCCCCTCGATGTTCGCCTTGAGGATCTTGTCGAAGGACGCCTCCAGCGAGATCCCCGCCAGGTGCACGACCGCGTCGACCCCCCGCACCGCCTCCCGCACGGCGTCCCGGTCGCCGAGGTCCCCGACGATCGCGTCGGGCGCACCCTCCGCCGGCCGCATGTCGAACAGCCGCAGTTCGTACCCGTACCGCGGAAGCAGCTCCCGCATCAGCGTGCCGAGACCGCCGGCGGCGCCGGTGAGCAGGACGGTGCGGGGAGCGGGCATCTGCGGGTCTCCTTGCGGCGCCGGCCGGAACGGACGGAACGAACGTGCAGGTGGACGCACGGCGTTCATGTGTGTGGACACGCTAAAGAGCCCGCACGCGGCCCGTCAAGTATCCGCGACCCACCTCTCCGGCGTCAGCCGCGCGCAGCGATTCGCTTGACCCGGCTCCCCGCGCCGCCTTAGCGTGACCCTGTTCAGAAATATGGACGGCAATCAAGAATATGGACCACGACCAGGGAGAGCTTGTGACGTCAGCCCCTCTCGCCGCGCGACTCAGTATCCCCAGCGGGCCGCTGTTCTTCCCGGTCACCGCCTACGGACCCGACGGCGCCGTCGACCCCGGCACGTTCCGGCTCCACGTACGGCGCGGCGTCGAGGCGGGGGCCGCCGCCGTCTTCGCCTGCTGCGGCACGGGCGAGTTCCACGCGCTGACGCCCGAGGAGTTCGAGACCTGCGTGCGCGCGGCGGTGGAGGCCGCCGAGGGGCGCGTCCCGGTCGTCGCCGGCGCCGGCTACGGCACCGCCCTCGCCGTCCGCTACGCCCGCCTCGCCGAGGACGCCGGCGCCGACGGGCTGCTCGCCATGCCGCCGTACCTGGTCAAGGCCGGGCAGGAGGGGCTGCTGCGCCACTACCGCGAGCTGGCCGCCGCGACCTCCCTGCCCGTGATCGTGTACCAGCGGGACAACGCCGTCCTCACCCCCGCCACCGTCGTCGAACTCGCCCGCACCGACGGCATCGTGGGCCTCAAGGACGGCTACGGAGACCTCGACCTGATGCAGCGCACGGTCAGCGCCGTGCGCGCGGGCGGCGTCGAGGACTTCCTGTACTTCAACGGGCTGCCCACCGCCGAGCTGACCCAGCCCGCCTACCGCGGTCTCGGCGTCACCCTGTACTCGTCGGCGGTGTTCTGCTTCGTGCCGGAGATCGCCCTCGCCTGCCACACCGCCCTGCGCACCGGCGACGAGGCGACCGTGCGCCGCCTGGTCGACGGCTTCTACCGGCCGTTCGTCGACCTGCGCGACCAGGGCCAGGGGTACGCCGTCTCGCTGGTCAAGGCGGGGGTGCGGCTGCGCGGGCTGGACGTGGGGGAGGTCCGCCCCCCGCTGCACGAACCGGCCGGGGATCATCTCAAGCAGCTCGCTCATCTCATCGAGCGGGGACAGGCGCTGCTCGAGGAGGGCATGTGAAGGCATCGGCGTTCGTCTACCCCTGGGACGTCAACGGGGACCCGGGGGCGCCCACGCGGCTCGCGGATCTGGGCACCGCACAGGCGACCCTCGCCTCCGCCTACCACTCCACCCGCGCGCTGACCCCCCGCCATCCCCGGCACCGCGTGGTCACCGCCGAGTACGCGGCCGTGCTGTACCCGCCCGAGGAGTCCCGCTGGTCCGGCCGCGCCCTGCGCCCCCACCCGGCGGGCGACTGGGCGCCCGGGGACGCCTTCGGCGAGGCCGCCGCCACGCTCACGGACGCGGGCCTGGAGGTGCACACCTGGGTGGTGCTCGCCCACAACTCCCGTCTCGGCGCCGAGCATCCGGGCACCTCCGTGGTCAACGCCTACGGCGACCGCTACCCGTGGGCGCCCTGCGTCGCCCAGCCGGACACCCGCGCCTATCTGACGGACCTCGCCGCCGAGGCGGCCGTGCGTCCCGGCGCGCGCGGCACCGAACTGGAGTCGCTCGGCTGGTACGGCCTGGCCCATCTGCACGCCCACGACAAGACCGCCGGGGTGCCGCTCGGGGACGCCGGGCAGTACCTGATGTCCCTGTGCTTCTGCCCCGCCTGCCGGGACGGCTACGCGACGGAGGGGCTGGACGCGGACGCGCTCGCCGCCGCCGTACGGGACGCCCTGGACCCGGTGTGGCGGGGGGAGGCGCCGTCCGGGGGCGGCTGGGCGGGTGTGGAGAAGCTGCTCGGCGACACCCGGGCGAACGCCACGCGCGCGTGGCGCGACCGCACGGCCCGCACCCTGCAGGAACAGGCCGTCGCCGCCGTGCGCCGGGCCGCGCCCGAGGGCTTCCAGGTGCTGCTGCACGCCGACCCGGTGTCCTACCACTGCGGCGCCAACGCCGGCGTCGACCCCGCGCACGTCCTCTCCGTCGCCGACGGCGTGGTCGTCCCCTGCACCGGCGACCCCGACCCGATCGGCGCGTTCGCCCGCGAGAGCCGGGAGGGAGCCGTGCTCGCCGCCAACCTCACCGTCGTCTCCGGCATGGGCGGCAGCCCCGGCACCCTCGCGGCCGACGCGGACGCGGCGCGCCGCCTGGGCGCGACCGAACTCCGGCTCTATCACGCGGGACTGGCGTCGGACGCGGACCTCGCGGCCGTACGGTCGGCGCTGGCCGGCCTCTGAGCGAGGAGCACCGCCGCCGTCACCCCCAGCACCACCCCGAGGACGGACAACGGCACGCGATGGCCGAGGAGTTCGACCGTCGCCGCGCCCGCCGCGAGTCCGATCACGTTCGGGGTGTACACCAGGGTGGTCGCGGTGGCGGTGACCCGGCCCAGCAGCGGTCCGGGCGTGCGACGCTGCACCTCCGTGAGCACGGCGATCAGCGCGGCGGGCAGCCCCACGCCGACCGCCGCGGCGCTCGCCCACGCCACCGGGTCGTGCGGCACCGCGCGCAGCGCCACGGCGACGGCCAGGAGACCGATGCCGTACGCGGCGAACCGCCGTGCGCCCAGCCGCCGCAGGGCCGGCCCCGAGAACAGCCCCACCGTCACCGACCCCGCGCCCTGCACGGCGTACAGCAGACCGGCGTACGCGGGGGAGTGGCCCAGGTCCTCGACCACCGCGTACGTCAGCGCCCCGCTCACCCCCGCGCACAGCATGGTGACCCCGCCCGCCAGGACCAGCGGGCGCAGCACGGCGTGCCCCCGCAGGTGCCGGACACCCTCGGCGGTCGCGCCGCGGCCGCCCTCCCGCGCCCGGTCCGGCCGCTCCTCCCGTACCCGCAGCGACACGTACACCAGCGCCGCCGCCAGGAAGCTCGCCGCGTCCAGGACGGCGACACCTGATCCGCCGTACGCCGCGTAGAGACCCGCGCCCGCCAGCGGGGCGAGCAGCTTCATGCCTTCGTTCGCCGTCATCCGCAGCCCGTTGAAGTCCCCCAGCAGGGAGCGGTCCACGGCGCCCGCGACCAGCGCCGACTCCGCCGCGTCGTGCACCGTGCCGGCCGCGCCGTACACGAACAGCACCGCGTACAGCAGCCACAGCTCCTCCGGTCCGTCCACGGCGCACAGCGTGAGCAGCAGCGCCGCCATGCCCAGGCTCAGCACGATCAGCAGCGGCCGGCGCCGGTACCGGTCGGCGAGGGTGCCGAGCACCGGACCGGCCAGGGTGGGCGTCCACATCGCGAGCAGGCACAGCGCCGCCAGTCCGTCCGATCCGGTGAGGTCCTTGACCCACACCCCCGACGCCAGCCACAGCGCCGAGGTGCCGAACCCGGACACCACCACGGCCGTCAGGCACCGTCCCGCCGTGCGGTCGCGCAGCACGCGGACCGCCGTCCATCTCGTCGTCATGCCTGGTCATCGTGGTCCTAAGGCGGCGGCGACGGCATCGGGCGGATGCCTTAGGCGGCGGACGGGGGCGGGCGCCGGACCCGTCCGCCGATGAGTTCCGCGGCCGCGGCCGGTCACCCCTTCGTACGCCACCGCCTCCCGGGAGCAGCCATGACCGACACCCCGCTCGACCTCGGACCGCAGACCAGGATCGTCGCCCGCCTGGCCGAGGGGGTGACCGACGCGCGGCTGGCGGGCGGTACCCCGTGCCCGCAGTACGCCGTGCGCCATCTCCTGGGCCACCTCCTCGGGCTGGCCGTCGCCTTCCGCGACGCGGGCCGCAAGGACTTCGGGGTCACCACGGACACCGGTCCGCAGGAGACCCTGCCGGACGTCGGACCCGCCTGGCGCGCCGAACTGCCCAAGGCGCTCGGCGAACTCGCCGAGGCCTGGCGGGACCCGGCGGCCTGGACCGGCATGACCCGGGCCGGGGGCATCGACATGCCGGCCGAGGTCACCGCGGCCGTGGCCCTCGACGAACTGGTGATCCACGGCTGGGACCTGGCCCGCGCGACCGGACAGCCGTACACGCCCGACCCCGCCGCGCTGGAGAGCGCGCACGCCTTCCTGCTGGCCGCCGCCGAGGAGGACGACCGGGGCGGGGGCATCTTCGGCCCCGTCGTCCCCGTCCCGGCCGACGCCCCGCTGCTGGACCGGACGATCGGCCTCAGCGGCCGCGACCCGGGCTGGACCCGGCCCGCGTGAGCAAGGGCCCGGACCGCGCGGAGGGGGAGCGCGGCCCGGTCCCGCACCGAGAGCCCCGCGGCCCGTGACGCGCGGTGACGCGGGGCGTCCCGCGCACGCCGGGCCACGGGGCGTCCTGCGCACGCCGGGCCACGGGGTGTCCCGCGCACGCCGGGCCACGGGGGCACGCGGTCCCGCGCCGTCCGGACCCGCCGTCCGCCCGCACGACCGGTCATGCCTCACCAGGCCGAACAGGGCTTCTCCGCCCCCGGTCGCGAGCCGCGCCGACCGATGACGCCCGCCCAGTCGGCTGTTCGCCCGCCGAGCCGACCACCGCCGCGGTGCCTGCGGCGAACGGATCAGCCCGCGCGCGGACCCCTTCGCCCGCTTTCGGCGGCTCCGCCCCCTGCCGCCGCCACCGCGCCGCCTGAGGCAACCTCACCTTCCTTTGTCGAAAGCATTGACGAACCCCCGGTCCGCTCCTACGGTCATCCGCGTCGTACTTCGTACGTCATATATGAGACGCGATACGCGAGATCCGATACGCGATCCGACGCGAGATCCGAGAGGCGCGCATGACCTCTGTGCCCACGCCGATCCCCTCCCGCACGCAGTACGTGCTGGAGGAGATCAAACGCCGCATCCTCACCGGCCGGCTCACCCCCGGCCAGGCCCTGGTCGAGACCGACCTGGCCGCGCAGTTCGGGGTGTCCAAGACCCCGGTGCGGGAGGCGCTCAAGACCCTGGCCGGCACCGGACTGGTGGTGATGAGCCAGTACAAGGGCGTCACGGTGCGCATGGTCGACGCGGACATGGCGCGCGAGGTGTACGACGTGCGGCTGCTGCTCGAACCCGAAGCGCTCAAGCGGGCCGTGCGCCGCGGCGCCTCCCTCGACGACGCCCGCGAGGCGCTCACCCGCGCCGACGGGGCCACCGACACCGCCGAACGCTCCCTGGCCAACCGCGAGTTCCACCGGGCCCTCTACCTGCCCTGCGGCAACCCGCTGCTCGGCCGGATGCTCGACGAGGTCCGCGACCAGGCAGCCCTGGTCTCCGCGGTCGCCTGGGCCGCCGACCCCTCCTGGGAGCGCGAGGCCGACGAGCACCGCGTGATCCTCGACCTGGCCCTCGCCGGGGACGCGGACGGCGCCGCCCGCGCCCTGCACGCGCACATCGCGTCCTTCGTGCGACGCGCCTTCCCCGAGGCGGGGTTCGAGACGGAGTTCGTGGCGGCGGAGGAACACCGGAAGGACGGTCAGGCATGACGACGACGTCTCCCACCGAGGCGCGCGCACCCCGGGCGGCCGGGTCCCCGTCGTTCGAGGCGCAGCGCGCGGCCCTGGCCGGCGTGGTGGCGATCCCCGTCACCCCGTTCGCCGAGGACGGCTCGGTCGACCCGGACACCTACCGGGCGCTGCTGCGCCGCCTCCTCGACGGGGGCATCACCACCCTCACCCCCAACGGCAACACCGGCGAGTTCTACGCCCTCACCCCCTCCGAGCGGCGCCTCGTCACCGAACTGACCGTCGAGGAGGCCGGCGACCGCGCCGCGATCCTGGTGGGCGTCGGCCACGACGTGCCCACCGCGGTCGCCTCCGCGCGGCACGCCCGTGACCTCGGCGCGCAGATGGTGATGGTGCACCAGCCGGTTCACCCGTACGTCTCGCAGAGCGGCTGGGTCGACTACCACCGGGCCATCGCCGAGGCCGTGCCCGAGCTGGGCGTCGTCCCGTACCTCCGCAACGCGCAGCTCACCGGCGCCCGGCTCGCCGAACTCGCCGACGCCTGCCCGAACGTGATCGGTGTGAAGTACGCGGTGCCGGACGCCGCACGGTTCGCCGCGTTCGCGCGGGACGCGGGACTGGAACGCTTCGTATGGGTGGCGGGGCTCGCCGAGCCGTACGCCCCCTCGTACTTCTCGGCCGGCGCGACGGGCTTCACCTCGGGCCTGGTCAACGTCGCCCCGTCGGTGTCGCTGACCATGCTGGAGGCGCTGCGCTCCGGCGACTACCCGACCGCCATGAAGGTGTGGGAGCAGATCCGCCGCTTCGAGGAACTGCGTGCCGCCAACGGCTCCGCCAACAACGTCACCGTCGTCAAGGAGGCCCTCTCCTCCCTCGGCCTCTGCCGCCGCGAGGTCCGCCCGCCCAGCAGGCCGCTGCCCGAGAGCGAGCGGGCCGAGGTCGCCGCCATCGCCGCGGGGTGGTCGATATGAGCCCCCGCAAGTCTCCCGAAGAGCTCCGCAGCCACCAGTGGTACGGCACGGACGGACTGCGCTCGTTCAGCCACCGCGCCCGCACCCGCCAGCTCGGCTACCTGCCCGAGGAGCACCTGGGCAAGCCGGTCGTGGCGATCCTCAACACCTGGTCCGACATCAACCCCTGCCACGTCCACCTGCGCGACCGCGCGCAGGCCGTGAAGCGGGGCGTGTGGCAGGCGGGCGGCTTCCCGCTGGAGTTCCCGGTCTCCACCCTCAGCGAGACCTTCCAGAAGCCGACGCCCATGCTCTACCGCAACCTCCTCGCCCTGGAGACCGAGGAGCTGCTGCGCTCCTACCCGGTCGACGGGGCGGTGCTGATGGGCGGCTGCGACAAGTCGACGCCCGCCCTGCTGATGGGCGCCGCGAGCGCCGGACTGCCCGCCGTGTTCGTGCCCGCCGGGCCGATGCTGCCCGGGCACTGGCGCGGCGAGACCCTCGGCTCCGGCACCGACATGTGGAAGTACTGGGACGACAAGCGGGCCGGCGTCATCGGCGACTGCGAGATGCAGGAACTGGAGAGCGGCCTGGCCCGCTCGCCGGGCCACTGCATGACCATGGGCACCGCGTCCACCCTGACCGCCGCCGCCGAGGCGCTCGGCGTCACCGTGCCGGGCGCGTCCAGCATCCCGGCCGTGGACTCCGGACACGACCGGATGGCCGCGAAGGCCGGCATGACGATCGTCGACCTCATCCACAAGGACCGCCGGATCGGCGACATCCTCACCGCGGAGGCGTTCGAGGACGCCGTGACGACCGTCCTCGGGCTCGGCGGCTCCACCAACGCCGTCATCCATCTGATCGCCATGGCGGGACGCGCGGGGGTGAAGCTCACCCTCGACGACTTCGACCGCGTCGCCCGCACCGTCCCGGTGCTCGCCAATGTGCGGCCGGGAGGACAGACGTACCTGATGGAGGACTTCCACTTCGCGGGCGGGCTGCCCGGGTTCCTCTCCCGCATCCCGGACCTGCTGCACCTGGACCGGCCCACCGTCTGCCACGACACCCTGCGCGACCAGCTCGCCGGGGCGCGCGTGCACGACGACGACGTCATCCGCACCCGTGACAACCCGGTCGCGGCCGAGGGCGGGGTGGCCGTGCTGCGCGGCAACCTCTGCCCGGACGGCGCCGTCATCAAGCACATCGCCGCCGAGCCGCACCTGCTCGCACACACCGGGCCCGCCGTCGTCTTCGACGACTACAAGGAGATGCAGCGGACCATCAACGACCCGGCGCTGGGCATCACCGCGGACAGCGTGCTGGTGCTGCGCAACGCGGGCCCCAAGGGCGGCCCGGGCATGCCCGAGTACGGCATGCTGCCGCTGCCCGACCATCTGCTCAAGCAGGGCGTGCGCGACATGGTCCGGATCTCCGACGCCCGCATGAGCGGCACGAGTTACGGCACCTGCGTGCTGCACGTCGCACCCGAGTCGTACGTCGGGGGGCCGCTCGCGCTGGTGCGCACCGGCGACCCGATCACCCTTGACGTCGAGAACCGCACCCTCACCCTCGACGTGGACGACGAGGAGCTGAACCGGCGCCGCGCGGAGTGGACGCCGCCGCCCGCCCGCTACGAGCGCGGCTACGGCGCGCTCTACAACGACCAGATCACCCAGGCCGACACCGGCTGCGACTTCGAGTTCCTCGCCCGGCCGGGCACCGTCCAGGACCCGTACGCGGGCTGACCCGTCCACCCGGGCGGGCCCGGCCCCCGCACACCCGTGCAGAAAGCGCTTCCTATCGCGCTTGAGAGCCACCTAGCCAGGCACCGCACAGCACGACGTACCGAGAAACGGAGAACAGTCATGGCCCAAGCCGCAGCCGTGGCGAAACCGCCCGCGCCACCGAGGCGGCGCCGTGCCTCCGCCACACCCCGCCGACTGCCCTACCTGCTGATCGCGCCGGCCGCCCTGCTCATGCTGGGGTTCATCGCCTATCCGGTGCTCAGCGTCTTCTACTACAGCCTGCAGGAGTACAACCCCACCAAGCCCTGGCGGAACGGCTTCGCGGGCCTCGACAACTTCACCCGCATCTTCACCGAGGACCCCCTCTTCCGGGACACCCTGGTCTTCAGCGCCAAGTGGGTGTTCGTCGAGGTCGGCCTGCAGCTGCTGTTCGGACTCGCCCTCGCCCTCATCGTCAACCAGACCTTCGTGGGCCGGGGTCTGGGCCGCGCGCTGGTCTTCTCCCCGTGGGCCGTCTCCGGCGTGCTCACCTCCGCGATCTGGGTGCTGCTCTACAACTCCCAGACCGGCATCACCCGTTACCTCGCGGACATGGGCATCGGCGAGTACGGCGTGAGCTGGCTGTCGGACACCTCCACCGTGTTCCCGGCGGCGGTCGTCGCCGACCTGTGGCGCGGGGTGCCCTTCTTCGCGATCCTCATCCTCGCCGACCTCCAGTCCGTCTCCAAGGACCTGTACGAGGCCGCGGAGGTGGACGGGGCCGGCCGCCTCAAGCAGTTCTGGCACATCACGCTGCCGCACCTGAAGGACGCCATCATCCTCTCCACGCTGCTGCGCGCCGTGTGGGAGTTCAACAACGTCGACCTGCTCTACACGCTGACCGGCGGCGGACCCGCCGGTTCGACCACCACGCTGCCGCTGTACATCGCCAACACCTCCGTCGACGCGCACGACTTCGGCTACGCGTCCGCCCTGACCACGGTGGCGTTCGTGATCCTGCTCTTCTGCTCGATGGTCTACCTGCGGCTGAGCAAGTTCGGAGGCGAGAAGTGATCACCAAGGAGGCCACCGCGGCCGCCCCCGCCCCCGCGCCGGCCGTCCCCGAGCCGCCCCGGCCCACGACGCGGCGCCGGGCCTGGGACGAGGCGCCCCGCTGGCAGATCTACCTGCCGCTCGGCATCTACCTCGTCTTCACCCTCATCCCCTTCTACTGGATCCTGCTGTTCGCGCTGCGCCCGGCCGGCTCCACCTCGCTCGTGCCCTGGCCGATGACCACCGCCCACTTCGAGAAGGTATGGACGGACCGCGGCTTCGGCACCTTCTTCCAGAACAGCGTCCTCGTCGGCGTCGCCACCCTGTTCATGACCACGCTGGTGGCCCTGGCCGGCGGCTACGCGCTCGCCCGGTTCGACTTCAGGATCAAGCGCGGCTTCATGCTGGCGCTGCTCTGCTCGCAGTTCGTGCCCGGCGCGCTGCTGCTGGTCCCGCTGTTCGAGATCTTCGCCGAGCTGCGGATGATCAACTCCCTGGGCAGCGTCATCATCGCCGAGACGGTGTTCCAGTTGCCGCTGTCGATGATCCTGCTCAGCAACTTCATCAAGAACGTGCCCTACTCGCTGGAGGAGGCCGCCTGGGTCGACGGCTGCGACCGGTTCCGGGCGTTCCGGGTGGTCGTCCTGCCGCTGCTGCGGCCCGGCCTGATCGCCGTCGGCTCCTTCGCCTTCGTGCACTCCTGGAACCACTTCCTGTTCGCCCTGATGTTCCTCAACAACCAGGAGAAGCAGACCGTCCCGGTCGGCCTCAACACCCTGATGAGCGCGGACAGCGTCGACCTCGGCGCGCTCGCCGCGGGCGGCATCATCGCCGCCGTCCCCGTGGTGATCGTGTTCGCCTTCATCCAGAAGTGGCTGATCACCGGCTTCAGCGCGGGGGCGGTGAAGGGATGAGCGTCTCGTCCGCCGCCCCCGGCGCCCCGCTCCCGGTCGTCCTGGCCGGGGCCCGCGGCCACGGCCGCTGGCATGTGGAGAACATCCGTCGCCTCCAGGCCCAGGGTCTGGTCCGGCTCGTCGGCATCTGCGAGCTCACCCCGCTCACGGAGGAGGAGTTCGGCGGTGAACTCCCCGAGCAGTCATCCGACTTCGGCGCACTCCTCGACTCCACCGGCGCCCGCGCCGTGGTGATCTGCACCCCCATCCCCACCCACACCGCCCTCGCGCTCACCGCCGCCGAGCGGGGCGTGCACCTGCTCCTGGAGAAGCCCCCGGCCCCGTCGTACGCCGCGTTCCGGCGGATGGCGGACGGGGTCGCGGCGGCCGGCGTGGCCTGCCAGATCGGCTTCCAGTCGCTCGGCTCGCACGCCGTGCCCGCGATCCGCGACCTGATCGCCGAGGGCGCCGTCGGCCGGGTGACCGGGATCGGCGGGGCCGGGGCCTGGGTACGCCCCGAGGCGTACTTCCGCCGCGCGCCCTGGGCGGGCCGCCGGCGCCTCGACGGCGTGGACGTGGTCGACGGAGCGCTGACCAACCCCCTCGCCCACGCCGTCGCCACCGCTCTCGCGCTGGCCGGGAGCACCCGCGCCGAGGACGTCGCCGGCATCGAGACCGAGCTGCTGCGCGCCAACGACATCGAGTCCGACGACACCTCCTGCGTCCGCGTCACCACCGCCCAGGGCGGCTCGGTCACCGTCGCCGCCACGCTGTGCGCGGAGCGGGCCGACGAGCCGTACGTGGTGGTGCACGGCACCAGCGGCCGGATCACCTTCTGGTACAAGCAGGACCGCGTCCTGCTCCAGCGCGCGGACCACGGCCCCGAGGAACTCCGCTTCGGCCGCACCGACCTGCTGGAGAACCTCGTCGCCCACCTCCGCGACGGCAGCCCGCTGCTGGTCACCCCGGACGACACCGGCGCCTTCATGCAGGTCGTCGAGGCGATCCGCACCGCCCCCGACCCGTCTCCGCTGCCCGACGACGCCTGGCGCCGCGTCCCCGGCGAGGACCGCCGGGTGGTGCCCGGCGTCGACGCCCTGGTCGCGGCCGCCGCGGAGCGCCTCTCCCTCTACTCCGAGCTGGGCGCCCCCTGGGCCCGGCCCGCCCACCACCGTCTGCCGAAAGAGGTGAGCACCCGATGACCGGCAACGACTCCGTGGTGCTGCGCGTCGCCGGCCGGCCCGTCGGCCGGTACGTCACCCGGCCGGAACTGCCCGCCCGGCTCTCCCCGCGGCCCTACCTGCACCCCGTCACCACCCTGGCCGGCACGGCGGTCACCGAGCTGAGCCCCGCCGACCACGCCCACCACCTCGGCGTCGGTGTCGCCGTTCCCGACGTCGAGGGGTTCAACTTCTGGGGCGGACGCACCTACGTCCAGGGCCGCGGACCCACCGAGCTGGACAACCACGGCGCCCAGCGGCACACCGCCTACCACCGGCGCGAGGCCGACGGCTTCACCGAGGAGCTGCGCTGGGTGGCCGCGCCCGGCCAACTGCTGCGCGAGCAGCGCACGGTCACCGCGACCGCCCTCACCGACGGCGCCTGGGCCCTCGACCTCACGTTCGCGCTCACCAACGTGTCGGGACGCCCGCTGTCCGTCGGCAGCCCCGCCACCAACGGGCGTCCCGGCGCCGCCTACGGAGGCTTCTTCTGGCGGGCCCGCAAGGAGGAAGCGGAAGCGGACGTGTTCACCGAGGCGGCCGACGGCACGGACGCGGCGCACGGGCGGACCGCCGGCTGGGTCGCCCTGGCCGGGTCCACCTGGACCCTCGTGTTCGCCGCGGCCACGGAGGCGACCCGCCGTGACCCGTGGTTCGTGCGCACCGAGGAGTACCCGGGCGTCGGCTCCTCCCTCGCGCACGACGCGCGGCTGCCCGTCCCGCCGGGGGAGACGGTGGAGCGCCGGGTCGTCACCGTCGTCGCCGACGGCCGGCTCGGCCGCGAGGAGGCCGCCGCCCTGGTCACGAAGGCGGTGACCGCGTGAGCGCCGCCCCCGACGACCCCGTCTACCGCAACCCCGTCCTCGACGCCGACTGGTCCGACCCCGACGTGATCCGCGTCGGCGACGACTTCTACCTCACCGCGTCCAGCTTCGGCCGCGTCCCCGGGCTGCCCCTGCTGCACTCCCGCGACCTGGTCAACTGGACCCTCGTCGGCCACGCCCTGCACCGCCTGGAACCCGAGAGCGAGTTCGCGGTGCCCCGGCACGACTGCGGGGTGTGGGCGCCGTCCCTGCGTCATCACGACGGCCGCTTCTGGATCTTCTGGGGCGACCCCGACCAGGGGATCTTCCAGGTCAACGCCCCTGAGATCCGCGGCCCGTGGACCCGCCCGCACCTGATCAAGGCCGGCAAGGGTTTGATCGACCCCTGCCCCCTGTGGGACGACGAAACCGGCGAGGCGTACCTCGTGCACGCCTGGGCCAAGTCCCGCTCCGGCGTCAAGAACCGCCTCACCGGCCACCGGATGCACCCGCACGGCACCGAACTCCTCGACGAGGGCAAGGTGATCGTCGACGGCGACCGCATCCCCGGCTGGTTCACCCTCGAAGGGCCCAAGCTCCACAAGCACGGCGGCTGGTTCTGGATCCTCGCCCCCGCCGGGGGAGTGGAGACCGGCTGGCAGGGCGCCTTCCGCTCCCGCGCTTTCTTCGGCCCGTACGAGGAGAAGGTGGTCCTGGAGCAGAAGGACACCGACGTCAACGGCCCGCACCAGGGCGGCTGGGTGCGCACCCCGTCCGGCGAGGACTGGTTCCTGCACTTCCAGCAGCGCGGCGCGTACGGCCGGGTCGTCCACCTCCAGCCGATGGAGTGGGACCCGGACGGCTGGCCGGTGATCGGGGACGACGGCGCGCCCGTCGCCGGGCACCGCCGCCCGGACCTTCCGCCGCAGAGACCCGCCGCGCCCGCGACCGACGACGACTTCCCCGGCGGACGCCCCGGCCGGCAGTGGCAGTGGACCGCCAACCCCCGGGACGGCTGGGCCACCCACCACTCCGCCGACGGGCTGCGCCTCACCTGCGTCCGCACCCTCGACGCGCACGACCTGCGCGCCCTGCCCCACGTCCTCACCCAGCGGCTGCCCGGCGCCCCGTGCACCGTCGAGGTGGACCTGCGGCTCGACGACGGCGAACCCGGGGCGCGCGCCGGACTCGCGGTCCTCGGCGACGCCTACAGCTGGATCGGACTCGAGCGCGGCACGGACGGCGCCGTGATGCTCGTGCACCGGTTCGCCGAGACGGCCGCCGAGAGGGAACGGGACGCCGCGCCCCCGCGCCCCGCACCCGGCGGCCGGGCCCGGCTGCGGGTCGACATCGGCGCGGGTGCGCGCTGCAGCTTCTCGTACGACACGGGGGACGGCGGCGGAGACGGCGCCGGGGAGGGCTTCCGCCCCTCCGGTCAGGTCTTCGCCGCGACTCCCTGGCGCTGGGTCGGTGCTCTGCTCGGCCTGGCCGCCCTGGCGCCCACCGGTCAGGGACACGCCGGTACCGCCACGTTCACGCAGTTCAGGATCCGTATCCAGGAGAAGAGAGCCGACCGATGAAGATCAGCATTCTCGGAACGAGCACGGGCAGAGGGCGTCGCGGCAGGACGTCGGCGGCCGTCGCCCTGGGAGCGGTCCTCGCGCTGACCGCCACCGCCTGCGGGGACGACGGCAGCGGCGGCGCGGGCGCCGAGGGCGACGGCAAGGGGAAGATCGTCTTCTGGGACAACAACGGCGGTGTCCGCACCGACATCTGGAAGGAGATCATCGCCGACTTCGAGAAGGCCAACCCGGACATCGACGTCCAGTACGTCGGTATCGCCTCCACCGAGTACCAGTCCAAGGTGGACACCGCCATCCAGGGCGGCAGCATGCCGGACGTGGGCGGCATCAGCGCCTCCATGCTCGCGGGCTTCGCCGCCCAGGGCGCGCTCGAGCCACTCGACGAGCGGCTGGAGGGCTCGTCGCTCAACGGCAAGCTCAACAAGGACATGATCGAGTCGCTGCGCGCGGCCGGCGGCGGGGACGACCAGCTGTACTCCGTGCCGACCTCCGCCAACAACGGCGTCCTGTACTACCGCACCGACATGTTCGAGAAGGCGGGACTGGAGGAGCCGACCACCTGGGACCGCTTCTTCGAGGCCGCGGAGAAGCTCACCGACAAGGGCAGCAACCGCTTCGGCTACACCATCCGCGGCGGTGCCGGCTCCATCGCCCAGGCCCTCGACGCGATGTACGGGCAGTCCGGCATCACCTCGTTCTGGGACTCCACCGGCAAGAAGACCACGGTCAACGACCCGAGGAACGTGAAGGCGCTGGAGAAGTACGCGGCCCTGTTCAAGAAGGTCACGCCCGCCGCCGACCTCAACAACGACTTCACCAAGATGGTCGCGCAGTGGGACTCCGGCGAGATCGGGATGCTGAACCATAACCTGGGCTCCTACCAGGACCACGTGAAGGCGCTGGGCGAGGGGAAGTTCCGGGGCATCCCGCAGCCGGTCGGCACCGACGGCAAGCGGGTGCAGGTCTCCAACCCGGTCGACGGCATCGGCCTGTTCAAGAGCTCCAAGAACAAGGAAGCCGCCTGGAAGTTCATCGAGTTCGCCGCGTCGGCGGAGTCGAACTCGAAGTTCAACGAGTCGGCGGGACAGGTGCCGGCGCACGCGGACGCGGCGAAGGACGCGTGGATCGCGAAGGCGGAGCCGACGAAGCTGGCGGCCGACGCGTTGAGTGACGGGTCCACGACCATCGTGCAGCTGCCGTACTACCTGCCCGACTGGAACACCATCTCCAAGGCGGACAACGAGCCGAACTTCCAGAAGGTGCTGTTGGGGGACATGAGCGCGAAGTCCTTCCTGGACGGGCTCGCCGAGCAGTTGAACGAGGCTCAGGCCGAGTGGGACGAGCAGATGAGTTGATCGCCTGTTCGGTCGGGGGGCCCGTGGTTTCGCGGCTGCGGGCCGTCCCCGGCCGGGCGCGCAGTTCCCCGCGCCCCCTGAGGGGGGCGCTTCGTCTCCCCCTTCCATGAAAGGCACAGGGTGTGGCTCTTTCGCGTAGGCACGTTGTCGTCGGCGGGGTCGGGCTCGCCGTGAGCGCGGGCGGTACGGCATATGCCGGATCACGCCGGTCGCGGACCGTGTGGATCGCCGGTGATTCCACCGCCGCTCAGAAGTACGCCGACGCCGCGCCCGAGACCGGGTGGGGGACGGCGTTGCCGTTCCTGCTCGGGCGCGGGCTCGTCGTCGCCAACCATGCGCTGAACGGCCGGAGTTCGAAGAGCTTCGTCGACGAAGGGCGGCTGGACGCCCTGCTCGCCGGGGTCCGCCCGGGCGATCTGCTGCTCGTGCAGTTCGCGCACAACGACGAGAAGACCGAGGACCCCGCCCGGTACACCGAGCCCTGGACCACCTATCAGCGGTACCTGCGTCTGTACCTGGACGGCGCCCGGTCGCGGGGAGCGCGGCCGGTGCTGGCCACCCCCGTGGAGCGGCGGAGGTTCGACGCGGACGGGCGGGCCGTGCCCAGCCACGGGGAGTACCCGGCGGCGATGCGCGCGCTGGCCCGGCGGGAACGGGTCGCGTTGCTCGACGTACAGGCCCTGTCCCTCGCGCTCTGGCAGGAGCTGGGGCCCGAGGCGACGCAGGCCTACTTCAACTGGACCGACACCAAGCAGGACAACACGCACTTCTCACCGACGGGCGCGATCGCCGTGGCACGGCTGGTCGCCCGGGAGCTGCTGCGCACCCGGGTGCTCGCGCCGCACGACGTGCGGCGGCTGGACGAGGAGATCCCGCCGTCGTGGATCACCTGGCCGGAGGCCGCCGCGTAACACCCCCGGACCACGAACAGGAGAGCCGCACCATGAACGTTCATGTATGGCATGGGCATGCCAGGAGAGTCGGTGTGCTGGCCGGCTGCACCGCCCTCGTGCTGGGCCTGACCTGCACCACCGCCCAGGCCCACACCCCATCGCATCGCGACCCCGCCCGCCGGACGCTGCCCGCGGGCGACGGCTGGGCGTCCCACGGCTCGGGCACCACCGGAGGCGCCGCCGCCGACGCCGCACACGTCCGTACCGTGACCGACTGGGCCCAGTTCACCGCCGCCCTCACGGAGGGCGGGGACGCCCCGAGGATCATCAAGGTGAAGGGCACCATCGACGCCGTCGCCGACGGCTGCGACGCGCTCGCCGTCCCCGGTTACGACTTCGACGCCTACCTGGAGGCGTACGCCCCCGAGACCTGGGGCCTGGAACGTGACCTCACCGACGAGCCCGACGACAGCCCCGAAGGGCTGCGCCGCGCCTCCGCTGCCCACCAGGACGCGGCGATCAAGGTGAACGTCCCCTCCGACACCACGATCATCGGCGTGGGACGCGACGCCGCGATCAAGGGCGCCAGCCTCCAGATCAAGGACGTCGACAACGTCATCGTCCGCAACCTCACCCTGGAGAGCCCCGTCGACTGCTTCCCGCAGTGGGACCCCACCGACGGCGACCGCGGCAACTGGAACAGCGAGTACGACACCGTCGTCGTGTACGGCTCGACCCATGTGTGGCTGGACCACAACACCTTCACCGACGGCGCGCACCCCGACAGCGCGGCCCCCACCCACTTCGGCATGCTCTACCAGCAGCACGACGGCGAGCTGGACATCGTCAGGGGCGCCAACCACGTCACCGCCTCCTGGAACGTGTTCACCGAGCACGACAAGACGATCCTCATCGGCAACAGCGACAGCGAGTCCACCGCCGTGGGCGACCGGGGCAAGCTGAAGGCGACCTTCCACCACAACCTGTTCGAGGACCTCACCGAGCGCACCCCGCGTGTCCGCTTCGGGCAGGTCGACGTCTACAACAACCACTTCGTGGCCGGCTCCGGGTACGGCTACAGCTTCGGCGTCGGCAAGGAGTCCCAGCTCGTCGCCGAGCACAACGCGTTCACCCTGCCCCGGGGGGTCAGCCCGGCGAAGGTCCTCAAGCGCTGGAACGACGCGCCCCTCACCGCCCGGCACAACCTGGTCGACGGCAGGCCGGTCGACCTGATCGCCGTGCACAACGCGGAGATCCCCGAGGAGACCCTGCGCTCCGGCGCCGGCTGGACGCCCACGCTGCGCAGGACCGTGCACCCCGCCTGGGCCGTGCCCGCCCTGGTCCGTCTCGGCGCGGGCGCCGGCCGCCTCCGCTGACCGCACGCCGTCCGAGGACGCCGGTGCGGTCCGCCCCCTCTGCGGACCGCACCGGCCCCACCCCCAAGTCCCCACAAGGAGCACCCGCATGCCCTCGCACCTGTCCCGGAGGAACGTCCTGCTGGCCGGCGCCGCGGCCGGCTCCGCCCTCGCCCTGTCCGCCGCACCCGCCCACGCCCACCGGCGTCCGTTCGGCCGCTACGGCTCGCCCTCCGCGCGCCTCACCGCCACCACCCTGTACGTCCACCCGCGCGGCGAGGGCGACTTCACCGGCCTCCAGGCCGCCGTCGACGCCGCCACCGGCACCGGACGCACCCTCGTCATCGCCCCCGGCGTCTACCGCGAGACCGTCTCCGTCCCCGCCGACCGCACCGGCATGACCTGGATCGGCGCCTCCGACGACCCCCGCGACGTGGTCGTCGTGTACGACAACGCGGCCGGCACCCCGAAGCCCGGCGGCGGCACCTACGGCACCTCTGGGTCGGCCACCACCACCCTGCGCCCCGACGGCTTCACCGCCCGCCGCGTCACCTTCGCCAACGACTGGCTGCGCGCCGACCACCCCGGCGTCAGCGGCACCCAGGCCGTCGCCGTCAAGGTCATGGGCGACCGCAGCGCCTTCCTCGACTGCCGGTTCCTCGGCCACCAGGACACCCTCTACGCCGACTCGGCGTCCCTGGACACCGTGGCCCGGCAGTACTTCACGCGCTGTTATGCCGAGGGCGACGTCGACTTCGTCTTCGGCCGGGCCACCGCGGTGTTCGAGGACTGCGACTTCCGCACCCTGGTACGCCCCGACCTGACGTCCGCCCCGTTCGGCTTCGTCTTCGCGCCCTCCACCGCCGTGACCAACCCGCACGGCTTCCTCGTGACCGGCAGCCGCATCAGCAGCGAGGCGCCGGACGGTCACTACAAACTGGCCCGCCCCTGGGTGCCCAGCTCCGACCCGACCGCCCGGCCCATGCTCACCGTCCGCGACACCCGCCTCGGCTCCGGCGTCGACGCCGTCGCGCCCTACACGAACATGGCGAGCGGGTACCCCTGGCAGGACCAGCGGTTCGCCGAGTACCGCAACACGGGTCCCGGCGCGGTCGTCACCGTCCCCGCCAACCGGCCCCAGCTCACCCCCGCCCAGGCCGCAGCGCACACCCGTCAGGTCTGGCTCGGCGACTGGCGGCCCCAGGCATGACCTCCGTGCCCGGGCCGCCCGGCCTGCTCGACGCGCTCAAGGACGACCTGACGTTCCCGCTCGCCTGGGGGACCTCACCCGTCCGCGACCCCGCGCGGTGGCGCCGGACGGCCCGGGCCGCGGTGGAGGACGCGCTCCTCGTCCCCGCCGAACCCTGCCTGCCCTACGACCCCGAGTACACGCCCGGACCCGAAGGGGACGGGTACGCGCGGGAGTCGGTGACCGTCACGCTCACCCGCCGCACCCGGGCCCGCGGTGTCCTCCTCACCCCGCACGGCACGGGCCCCTTCCCCGCCGTGCTGCTGCTCCACGACCACGGCTCCCGCTTCGACATCGGCAAGGAGAAGTGCGTCCGCCCCTGGTACGACGACACCCTGCTCGCCTCCGCCGAGGAGTGGGCCGCGCGTCACTTCGACGGGCGTTTCCCCGGCGACGAACTCGCCCGCCGCGGGTACGCGGTGCTGTGTCTCGACGCCCTCGGCTGGGGCGAACGCGGCCCGCTCGTATACGAGGAGCAGCAGGCGCTCGCGTCCACCCTCTACCAGTTGGGCTCCTCCCTCGCCGGACTGCACGCCCGCGAGGACCAGCGCGCCGTCGCCTACCTCGCCGGCCTCGACCGGGTGGACGCCCGCCGGGTCGCCGCCGTCGGCTGGTCCATGGGCGGCTACCGCGCCTGGCAGGCCGCCGCGTCGAGCGACCACGTCACCGCGGCCGCGAGCGTCTGCTGGATGTCCGGGCTGAAGCAGCTGCTGGTGCCGGGCAACAACACCCTGCGCGGCCAGTCGGCGTTCCACATGCTGCACCCCGGACTCGCCCGCCACCTGGACCTTCCCGACGTGGCGAGCATCGCCGCGCCCAAGCCGATGCTGTTCCTCCACGGCGGACGCGACCCCCACTTCCCCGCCGACGGAGTACGCGCCGCGTATGACAGGCTGCGCACGGTCTGGCGGGCCTGGGACGCCGGGGAACGGCTGCTGCTGAAGGTCTGGCCCGAGCACGGCCACACCTTCGCCTCCCCGATGCAGGACGAGACGTACGCCTGGCTGGACTCCGTGCTCCGGGTCTGACACCCCGTCCGAGGGGTCGGACGGCGTCCGGCCCGCCGGTATGCCAATCCGTCACACGAAGCACACCCGAACGACGTACGGCACGGGCACAATCCAGCCAGCGTTCAGCAGATCGTCATGTCCCGCTCATCGAGGAGCAGTTGCATGTCCGAGGCACAGAAGACGGCCGAACGGCAGGCCGGTGCGCCGCCCGAGGCGACGGGTGTCGACCGGTTCTTCCGGATCACCGAACGAGGCTCGACGTTCGGCCGGGAGATACGCGGCGGCTTCGCCACCTTCTTCACGATGGCCTACATCCTCGTGCTCAACCCGCTCATCCTGGGCAGCGCGAAGGACAAGTTCGGTGAGCAGCTCGACCCGGTGCAGCTCACCACCGCCACCGCCCTGGTGGCCGCGGTGATGACGGTCATCATGGGCGTGGGCGGCAACCTGCCGCTCGCCCTGGCCGCCGGACTGGGCCTCAACGCGGTCGTCGCCTTCCAGCTCGCCCCGCTGATGAGCTGGGACGACGCGATGGGTCTGATCGTGCTGGAGGGCCTGCTCATCTGCGTCCTGGTGGTGACCGGACTGCGCGAGGCGGTCATGCACGCCATCCCGCAGCAGCTCAAGCAGGCCATCAGCGTCGGCATCGGTCTGTTCATCGCGCTGATCGGCTTCGTCGACGCCGGGTTCGTCACCCGCATCCCGGACGCCGCGAACACCACCGTGCCGGTCCAGCTCGGCAGCACCGGCACCCTCACCGGCTGGCCGATGCTGGTGTTCTGCGTCGGCGTGCTCCTCACCATCGGCCTGCTCGCCCGCAAGGTGCGCGGCGCGATCCTCGTCAGCATCGTCACCATGACCGTCGTCGCGCTGGTCATCAACGCGATCGCCGACGTCGAGACGTGGGGCCTCACCACGCCCGAGTGGCCCGACACGATCGTGGACGCCCCCGACTTCGGCCTCCTCGGCCAGTTCAGCCTGTTCGGCGCGTTCGGCCAGGTCGGCGTGGTCACCGTCGTGCTGCTGGTGTTCACCCTGATCCTGTCCGACTTCTTCGACACCATGGGCACCGTCGTCGGCGTCAGCGCCGAGGCCGGGCTGCTGGACGAGGACGGCAAGGTGCCCGGCCTCGGCAAGGTGCTGCTGATCGACGGGGCGGCGGCCGTCGCGGGCGGCGCCGCCTCCGCCTCCTCGGCGACCTCCTACATCGAGTCGGCGGCCGGCGTCGGCGAGGGCGCCCGCACCGGCTTCGCCAACCTGGTGACCGGCTCGCTGTTCGGGCTGGCGCTGTTCCTCACCCCGCTGCTCACCATCGTCCCGCTCCAGGCCGCCGCCCCCGCCCTGGTCGCCGTCGGCTTCCTGATGATGACGCAGGTCAAGCACATCGAGTGGGACCGCTACGAGATCGCCGTCCCGGCGTTCCTCACCATCGCCGTGATGCCCTTCACCTACTCCATCACCAACGGCATCGGCGCCGGCTTCCTCGCCTACGTCCTCGTCAAGACGGTCCTGGGCCGTGCCAAGGAGGTCCACTGGCTGCTGTGGGGCACCTCCGCGCTGTTCCTGGTGTACTTCGCGATCGACCCGATCGAGCAGCTGCTCGGCGTCTGACCGTCGCGCACAGCCGCGGGCCGCCCCCGTCGAGCACCGGGGGCGGCCCGCACGTGTGTGTCCCGCGAGGTCAGTCCTGGAGCGCGGCCCTCATCGTCTCCCGCGCGATCGGGGCGGCCAGCCCGTTGCCGCTGACCTCCGAGCGCTGCGCGTCCGACTGCTCCACCAGCACCGCCACGGCGACCTTCTTGCCGTTCGAGCCGGACTCGGCGTACGAGGTGAACCAGGCGTACGGCGTCTTGCTGTTGTTCTCGCCGTGCTGGGCCGTGCCGGTCTTGCCGCCCACGGTGGCGCCGGGCAGTTGCGCGTTGGTGCCCGTGCCCTCCTCCACCACCGTCCGCATCGCCGACCGCAGCTGCTCGGCGGTCGAGGAGCTGACGATCCGCCGCGTCGAGGCGTCCTCGTCGTGGTCCTCCAGCACGTCGCCGCCGCTGTCGGTCACCTGGGACACCATGTGCGGCGACACCAGCTCGCCGTCGTTCGCGAGCGCCGCCGACACCATCGCGATCTGCAGCGGCGTCGCCGTCACGTCGAACTGCCCGATGCCGCTCAGCGCGGTCTGCGCCCGGTCCATGTCCGAGGGGTACACGCTGGTGTAGGCGCGCACCGGGACGTCCTGCTCCTCGTCGTTGAAGCCGAACTTCTCCGCCGTGTCGCGCACCTTGTCCTGCCCCAGGTCGACGGCCATCTTGCCGAAGACGTTGTTGCAGGAGTACTGCAGCGCCACCCGGATCGAGGCGTTCTCGCAGGGCGCGGACGGGTTCTCGTTGGTGAGGTCCTTCGACGAACCCGGCAGCGGGTAGGGATCGGGGCTGTCGGTCGGCTCGTCCACCGAGCCGTACAGCCCGTCCTCCAGCGCGGCGGCCGCCACGACCAGCTTGAACGTCGAGCCGGGCGGCAGCGGCTGGCGCAGCGCCCGGTTGGTCAGCGGCTTGTCCGGGTCCTCGTTCAGCCGCGTCCACGCCTCGCCGGCGGTGTTGGCGTCGGTCAGCGAGGCCGGGTCGTACGACGGGGTCGACACGGCGGCGAGGATCCGGCCGGTCTCCGGGTCGACGGCGACCGCGGCGCCCTTCTTGTCACCGAGCGCCTCGTACGCGGCCTTCTGCACGGCCGGGTCGACGGTCGTCACCACGTTCCCCGGGGCGGCCCGCCCGCTGGTGACCGTGTCCGTCACCGTCTTCAGACGGGGGTCCGTGCCGTTGAGGACGTCCGCGTAGATGCCCTCGAGCTGGGTCGGCGCGTAGGCCTGCGAGGCGTAGCCGGTCACCGCCGCGTACAGCGGACCGTCCGTGTAGGTGCGCTTGTACGCGAGGTCGCTCCCCTTCGTCCGCGCCGAGCCGGTGATGTGCTCCCCGGCCACGACGATGTTCCCCAGCGGCTCCGCGTACGTCTCGATCGCGTTGCGCCGGTTGTCGTTGTCGTCCGCCAGTGCCCGGCCCTCGTAGAACTGCACCCAGGTCGCCCGCACGAGGAGGGCGAAGACGAGGAGCAGCGTGAAGACGGAGGCACGCCTGATGGTCCTGTTCATCGCGTCAGGACAGACGAGTGGGGGTGGGCGGGGCGTTCCCGACCGGGCCGATTCTCATCGGGGGTTCATACGGGCGCCCACCGGGCGTGAGGTCGCTCACCCATCGGTGCGGGCCCGGTGGGGGCCGGTCGCGCAGTTCCCCGTGCCCCTTCGGGGCGCTTCAGCCCTCCAGGGCCAGCACCAGCTCGTCCGTCTCCTCGCCCCGGCCCGGCGCGTACCCCCTGGCCTCCCCGGTGACCTGGAAGCCGCAGGTGCGCAGCACCCGCAGCGAGCCCGCGTTGTCGGCGGCCACGCGCGCGTACAGCGGGCGCTCGGTCACCTCCGCCAGCAGGGCGCCCAGCGCGGCCGTGGCGATGCCCCTGCCCCAGTAGGCGCGGTCGATCCAGTACGTCACCTCGCGCTCGCCCGCCTCGCCGAAGACGGACACGGAGCCCACCACGTCGCCGTCCACGAGGACCGTGCGCGCCACGATCTCCGGGGAGCTGCGGATGTGCGCCCACTTCGCGTCGAAGCGGTCGCGGTCGGCCGGGTCCTCGGGGGTGAAGGCGGCCATCCGCACCGACTCCGGGTCGTTCGTCTGCCGGAAGAAGACGGGCAGGTCGCTGTCGTGCACCGGGCGCAGGGCGATGTCCACGGGTCAGAGCCTCCGGGTGGCCAGGGTCAGCCGGTCGCGGGCGTCGAACAGGGCGTCCTTCACCATCTGTTCGTGGGCGGGGGTGAGCCGGGCGACCGGGACCGAGCAGCTGATGGCGTCCCGGGCGGGCGTGCGGTAGGGGATCGCCACGCCGAAGCAGCGCAGCCCCAGGGTGTTCTCCTCGCGGTCCACCGCGAAGCCCTGCTCCCGCACCTGGTGCAGCTCCTCGATGAGCCTCTCCCGGTCGGTGAGGGTGTTCTCGGTGAGCGCGGGCAGCGTCTCGGGGAGCATCTTGCGGACCTGCTCGTCCGTGTAGGTGCTCAGCAGCGCCTTGCCCAGCGAGGTCGAGTGCGCGGGCAGCCGGCGCCCCACGCGGGTGAAGGGGCGCAGGTAGTGCTGGGACTGGCGGGTGGCCAGGTAGACGACGTTGGTGCCGTCGAGACGCGCCAGGTGGATCGTCTCGGTGGTGTCGTCGGAGAGCCGGTCCAGCGTGGGCCGGGCCGCCGCGACGACCTCGTCGCCGTCGATGTACGAGGTGCCGACCAGCAGCGCCCGCACACCGATGCCGTAGCGGGTGCCCGTCGCGTCCGTCTCCACCCAGCCGAGGTCGACGAGCGTGCGCAGCAGCATGTACAGGCTGGACTTGGGGTACCCGACGGCCTCCTGGACCGCCGCCAGGGAGTGCATCCCGGGGCGTCCGGCGAAGTATTCGAGCAGTTCAACGGTCCGTACCGCGGACTTGACCTGCGCCCCGCCCCCCGTCTCGCCAGCCGACATCGCCCTTGACCCCTTCGTTCGCCGGGAAATAGTCTCCGAAGCACATTCACCCACAGAGACAGTGTTCAGTATATCGAACACCTGCTGGGGGTGACGTACATACTGCGGCATTGCATGCGGCATTCAAGTGGAGGGACCCGCGGTGGCAGCAGCACCAGTCTGGAGTGTCGACCCCCGAACCGGGAAGCAGCGCGAGCAGGTTGCGGTGGAGGCCACAGCCCAGGAGGTGGACGCCGCCGTCCGGGCCGCCGACGAGGCGCGCGAGGCGCTGACCGACCGCACCGTCCGCGCCGCCTTCCTGCGCTCCGCCGCCGACGAACTGGAAGCCGCCCGCGACCGGCTCGTCGAGGCCGCCGACGCCGAGACCGCGCTCGGCCCGGTCCGCCTCACCGGCGAACTCGCCCGCACCTGCTACCAGCTGCGCGCCTTCGCCGGCATCGTCGAGGAGGGCGACTTCCTCGGCGTCGTCATCGACCACCCCGACGACACCGCCACCCCGCCGATCCCGGACCTGCGCCGCTACAAGATCCCGCTGGGCGTCGTCGCCGTCTACTCGGCGTCCAACTTCCCGTTCGCCTTCTCCGTGGCCGGCGGCGACACCGCGAGCGCGCTCGCGGCCGGCTGCCCCGTCGTCGTCAAGGCCCATCCCGACCACCCCGCCCTGTCGGAGCTGGTCGCCAAGGTGATCCGCCGGGCCGCCGCCGAGCACCAGGTGCCCGACGGCGTGCTCGGCCTGGTGCACGGCTTCGAGGCCGGCATCGAACTGATCCGGCACCCGATGGTCGCGGCCGCCGGCTTCACCGGCTCGGTCCGCGGCGGCCGCGCCCTCTTCGACGAGGCCGCCGCCCGCCCCGTGCCCATCCCGTTCCACGGCGAACTCGGCTCGCTCAACCCGGTCCTGGTCACCGAGGCCGCCGCCGCCGAGCGCGGCGAGGCGATCGGCGCGGGTCTGGCCGGCTCGATGACGCTGGGCGTCGGCCAGTTCTGCGTGAAGCCGGGCCTGGTCCTCGCCCCGGCCTCCGCGGCCGGCGACGCCCTGCTGAAGTCCCTCACGGACGCGGTCAGCGACACCGACCCCGGTGTCCTCCTCGACCACCGCATGCGCGACAACTTCCTCGCCGGCGTCACCGAGCGCGCCCAGCTCCCCGACGTGGAGACCCCGGTGACCGCGGGCGCGGGCGGCGAGCACACCGTCAGCGCCGGCTTCCTCACCGTCCCCGCGGAGCGGCTGACCAGTGAGGGCGCCTACGACCTGCTGCTGGAGGAGTGCTTCGGGCCGGTCACCGTGGTGGCCCGCTACACGGACGAGACGGAGGTGCGGGCGGTGCTGTCCCGGCTCCCCGGCAACCTCACCGCGACCGTCCACCTGTCCTCCGAGGAGGCGGCCGGGCAGGGCCGCGGCGCCGAACTGCTGCGGGAGCTCACGCCGCTCGCGGGACGCGTCCTGGTGAACGGCTGGCCGACCGGCGTCGCCGTCGCCCCCGCCCAGCACCACGGCGGCCCCTACCCGGCGACCACCTCCACGTCCACCTCCGTGGGCGGCACGGCGATCGAGCGCTGGCTGCGGCCCGTCGTCTACCAGGGCGCCCCCGAGGCGCTGCTTCCGCCGGAGCTGAAGGACGACAACCCGCTCGGGCTGCCCCGCCGCTTCAACGGCAGCCTGGAGCGCTGACCGCCCTCCAGCGGGCCGTGTTCATCCGCCGGCCGGCTCCAGGCCCGCGTCCCGGGCCAGGAGCGCGGCCTGCACCCGGTTGCCGCAGTCCAGCTTGGTCAGGATGCGGCTGACGTACGTCTTCACCGTGGCCTCGCTCATGTGCAGCCGCGCCCCGGCGTCCGCGTTGGACAGTCCCTCCCCGAGGAGCGCCAGCACCTGGAGCTCCCGCTCGGTGAGCGCGGACAGCCGGCGGCGCGCCTCCTCGCCGCGCGCGGTCGCGGCGGGAGAGGCCAGGGTGTCCACCACGTGCCGGGTGGCGGCCGGGGAGAGGTAGGCGTTCCCGGCCGCCGCCGCGCGGACCGCGTGGATCAGCTCCTGCGGCGCGGAGTCCTTCAGCAGGAACCCGGCGCCGCCGTGGCCCAGCGCCCGCAGCACGTTCTCCCGCTCCCCGAACGTCGTCAGGATCAGCACCCGCACGTGGGGCGCGGCCCGGCCGATCTCGGCCAGCGCCGTCAGGCCGTCCAGCTCCGGCATCTGGATGTCGAGCAGCGCCACGTCGACTGCGGTGGAGCGGGCCGTCTCCACGGCCTCCCGGCCGTTCCGCGCCTCGGCCACGACGTCGATGTCGTCGGCCGAGGTGAGGATCATCCTGATGCCGGCCCGGATGAGCGGCTCGTCGTCGGCGACCAGGACCCGGATCACGCGGCCTCCTGCGCGGTGCGGTGGGACGGGCGGATGGCGGAGCCATGCCATCATGCCCGATCCCGCCCCGGTCCGGAGCCGGCGGTCCGTCAGACCACGTGCGGGTAGGACTCCTTGGCCACCAGCTTCCCGTCGCGGAAGCAGAACCGGTACACGATGTCCTCCTCGTCGTCCACGAAGTGCTCGCACACCGCGTCCTCGGGCAGCGGCGGGCCCTGCTTCTCCACGCCGTCGGTGAGCAGCGAGCCGCCCTCGGGGAACTGCCCGCGCAGCTCCGCCTCGGCGTCGCCGACTCGGGCGTCCTCGTACACGTGCGCCGGTATGACGCCCTTCTCCACCTCGTCGATCAGCTTGCCCACTCCCCACACCAGCAGGGCGACGGTGCCGGCGACGAGGACGACGGAGACGAGGGCGCACCCCAGGGCGACGTTCTTCTTGCTGCTCATGATGGCGGCGTACTCCTTCGGGTCGGAGCGTTCGATGTCCGCTCCACCGTCGCCCGCGGCGCCCGCCCCGATCTGCCCCCGAACGTCGCGTCCCGCGGCGACGGACGTCGCGTCCTCGCGGCCGGACGGCGGGGCGCCGTCGCCGTACGGCAGCACACCGGCGAGCCGGAAGCCGCCGTCGGGGGAGGGGCCGCTGTGCACCATGCCGCCGACCAGCCGGGCCCGTTCGCCGAGCCCCGCCAGCCCCTGGCCGCCGCTGATCGCGGGCGGCGCCGGGGGTGTCCCGTCCGGCACCGGCGCGTTGGCCACCTCCACCACCAGGCTGTCCGGCTCGTAGCGCAGCTCCACGGTGATCGGGGCGCCCGGCGCGTGCTTGTGCGCGTTGGTGAGGCCCTCCTGGACGATGCGGTACATCGCGTGGTCCGCGGCAGGGGCGAGGGGCCGCGCCTCGCCCCTGCGACGCAGCTCCACCGGCGCGCCCGCGCCGCGCGACGAGGCGACCAGCGCGTCCACCCCGGCAGCGCCCCGGGCGGGTGGCGTCCCCGCCGCCTCCGGTCCGGGGCCGGGAGCGGGCGCCGCCGGCTCCTCGGTGTCGTCCCGGAGGATGCCGACGGCCTCGCGCAGCTCCCGCATCGCCGCCCTGGCGGCCTCCCGCAGGATGCCCACGCCCTCCCGCTGCCGGTCGCCGAGCTCCGGGTCCACCTCGAGCGCCCCCGCGTGCACCGCGATCAGGGCGAGCTGGTGGCCGAGGCTGTCGTGCATGTCCTGGGCGATCCGCTGCCGCTCCAGCAGCCGCGCCTGTCGTGCCACCATCGCCTGCTCGCGCACCAGCTGGGCGTTGTGCCGGCGCAGGGCCCACAGCAGGTCACGGCGTTGCGCGCGGTACCGGGAGGCGAGCCCCGGCACGACCGCCAGCACCAGGTAGGGGCCCGCGCCCAGGGCCGCCGCCATCAGCAGCGACAGCTCCAGCGCGTCCTCGGCCCCGTCCCCGAGCAGACCACCGGCGACGTACAGCACCAGCCCGGCGGCGTACGCGCCGACCGCGCGCCAGGGGCGCTTGACACGGCTGCCCGCCGACCAGCTCGCGTAGATGAGCAGCGGGCCGGTGCCCAGGATCGAGCCGGCCAGCGCGGAGGAGACGACGAGCACGGTGGCGGGCAGCGACCGCCGGACCAGGGAAAGCAGCGCGACGACCAGGGCCACCGCCCAGCCCTTCGCGGCGGATCCGCTCTCCACGGCGTACATCGGGCCCGCGATGCCCGCGAGCACCAGGAGCAGCACGGTCTCCCCGGCGATCCGGCCGCGCGACCAGGGGGAGGCGGCGGCCAGCCGGGACAGCGAGAGGCGGGCGGGGCGAGAGATCGGCGCTGTGTCCACGCGCCCGACCCTAGGGGCCCGCACCGGGGCGCCGGCATCCTCCCTCCGTAGCGGCCCCGAACGACGAAAGTGAACGGCGCCCGTCAACGTCCGTACCGCCGTTGGTCGTTGCGGACCGCGACTTCCGGAGACTGCGCCGGCACGGCCCGCCCCGCGACGATGGCGGAGCCGGCGAGGACCTGTGCCGGCTCCGCACCTCCACCGACACCGGGAGCACAGCAGTGGACGCAACGGGACCCTGGGCCGGCCGGCGCTTCACCGTCACGCAGAGGGCCACCCTGAAGACCGACCGGTACCTCGTCACCGGGACCGGGCCGGACGGCTCCGAGGGCCGGGTTCTCGCCTACGCCGAGCAGAGGCGGTTCTCCCTCAGGGAGCACCTGACCTTCCACACCGACGAGACGAAGAGCCAGGTCGCGTTCACCGTCAGGGAACGCACTCTGCTGGACCCCGGCGAGGGCTTCGACGTGCTGGACGCCGAGGGCAGGCCGATCGGCGCCTTCCACGAGCGGTTCTTCACCTCCCTGGTCCGCTCCACCTGGGTGCTGGAGCAGCCGGGCGCGCCCGACGCCGTGGGGCGGGAGCGCAACCGGTTCGTGGCCGTGCTGCGCCGGGCCTGGGACTGGCTGCCGCTGGACCTGGTGCCGTTCGCCTGGCCGTACCACTTCGACTTCGAGAGCGACGGCAAGCCCGTGATGACCGTCGACAAGAAGATCGGCCTGCGTGACCGCTACCTCGTCGAGGTGACCGACCCCGGCCTCGACCTGCGGCTCGCCGTCGCCCAGGCGGTCGCCCTGGACACCTTCCAGGGCCGCTGACCGGGATCCGGCACACGCGCCGGGGCCGCTCCTGGGACAATCCCGCCATGGACCTGGACATACCTGAACTCCCCTTCCCGCTGCGGACCTACGGCCCTGACGGCTCCTGGTCCTACGAGGACGGCGTCCTCACCGGATGGGCGGGACCCCGGCAGGACCGCTTCGTGCCGCCCACCGGCGAGGCCCTGGAGTCCGCCGCCGACGCGCCCCGGCTGCTCGGCGCGCCCGACGGCGACTTCCAGCTGATCGCCCGGGTCACGGTCGGCTTCGCCGGCTCCTTCGACGCCGGGGTGCTCTACGTGCACGTCGGCGAGGAGGCGTGGGCCAAGCTGTGCCTGGAGTACTCCCCGGACGTGCCCACCGTCTGCACGGTCGTCACCCGGGGCCACTCCGACGACGCCAACTCCTTCACCGTGGACGGCAAGGCGGTCTGGCTGCGGGTGAGCCGCACCGGGCGCGCCTTCGCCTTCCACGCCTCGCGCGACGGCAAGCAGTGGACCTTCGTCCGGCTGTTCACCCTCGGCGACGAGAAGGAGACGGGGGCGGCCCTCGTCGGGTTCGCGACCCAGTCACCGATGGGGGAGGGGTGCGTGGTGACCTTCGACCACATCGAGTACCGGCTCCACTGGCCGCCGGACCTGCGCGACGGCAGCTGAGCGAGGCCCGGAGGAACCACCGGGAATGGCGGCGGATGCTTGAACGTTCATCCGGTTGCGGAGGAGGTCTCCGCGACCGGACGACCCAGGAGAGAGCCCGCCCATGCGCGTCGAGATCTGGAGCGACATCGCCTGCCCCTGGTGCTATGTCGGAAAAGCCCGCTTCGAGAAGGCGCTGGCCTCCTTCCCGCACCGGGACGGCGTCGAGGTGGTCCACCGCTCCTTCGAGCTCGACCCGGGCCGCGCCAAGGACGACGTCGAACCCGTCCTCACGATGCTCACCAAGAAGTACGGCATGAGCCAGGCACAGGCGGAGGCCGGCGAGGACAACCTGGGCGCCCAGGCCGCAGCCGAGGGCCTGCCCTACCGCACCCGGGGCCGCGACCACGGCGGCACCTTCGACATGCACCGCCTGCTGCACCTCGCCCGCGAGCACGGCCGCCAGGAGCGGCTGCTCGACCTGCTCTACCGGGCCAACTTCGCCGAGGAGCGCTCCCTGTTCGGTGACGACGAGCGGCTCGTCGAACTCGCCGGCGCCGCCGGCCTCGACCCCGAGGCCGCCCGCGCGGTGCTCGCCGACCCGGAGGCGTACGCCGCCGAGGTCCGCGCCGACGAGCAGGACGCCGCCCGGCTCGGCGCGCGCGGGGTGCCGTTCTTCGTGCTCGACCGCAAGTACGGCGTCTCCGGCGCCCAGCCCGTGGACGTCTTCACCAAGGCGCTCACCCAGGCCTGGGGCGAGCGGTCCCCGCTGACCCTCGTCGACGGGGGCACGGACGCCGAGGCCTGCGGTCCGGACGGGTGCGCGGTGCCCGCGCGGGAGAACCCGCAGGCCGGCGCGGACGTATAAGCGTTCCTTAGCGGTACCGCACAGACATGTGCGATGGACGGGGGCACGGACGGGTCGCAGAGTGGTCCCATGGAGACCTTCGAGAGCCTCGTCCGTGCCGAGTTCACCCCGAAGAACACCTTCCTGAACACCGCGAGCAGTGGCCTGCTGCCCGCCCGGGCCGTGGCCGCGCTCGACGCGGCCGTCCGGCTGCGCGCGGAGGGGCGCCCGCTCGACCCGCTGTTCGCCGACGTCGAGACGTGCCGTGCCGCGTACGCCCGGCTGGCGGGCGTGCCCGCCGAGCGGGTGGCGGCCGGGGCGACCGTCGCCCTGTTCTCCTCACTGGTCGCCGCGTCCCTGCCGCCGGGCGCCGAAGTCCTCACCGCCGACGACGACTTCACCTCGGTGCTGAACCCCTTCCACGCGCGCGGTGACCTCAAGGTGCGGTCCGCGCCGCTGGAAGGGCTGGCCGACGCCGTGCGGCCGGGCACCGCGCTGGTCGCGGTCAGCGCCGCGCAGTCCGCCGACGGCCGGATCGCCGACCTGCCCGCGCTGCGTGAGGCGGCCCGCTCCCACGGGGCCCGCACCTACGTCGACTTCTCCCAGGCGGCGGGCTGGCTGCCGGTGGAGGCCGGTGCGTACGACTACACCGTCGCCATCACCTTCAAGTGGCTGCTGGGCGGGCACGGCGCGGCGTTCCTGACCGCCCCCGAGGACTTCGGCGACCTGGTCCCGGTGCAGGCCGGCTGGACGGCCGGGGAGAACCCGTGGGACAGCTGCTACGGGCCCGTCGCCGAACTCGCCCACAGCGCACGGAGGTTCGACACCACCCCCGCCCTGTTCAGCTGGGCGGGCCTGCGGGCGTCCCTCACACTCTTCGAGGAACTCGGAGTCGACGCCGTCCGCGCCCACGACCTCGCCCTCGCCGACCGCTTCCGCGCCGGACTCGCCTCGCTGGGCCACGAGCCGCTGCCCGCGCCCGGCTCGCCCATCGTGTCCGTGCCGGGGCTGGGGCGGCTCCAGCCGGAGCTGTCGAGGGCGGGCATCGAGGTGTCGAACCGTGCCGGCAACCTGCGGGCGTCGTTCCACCTCTACAACACGGCCGCCGACGTGGACCGGCTGCTCGACGCGCTGTCCGGCTGAGCGCACGGCAGCGGGCCGGTGCCTCCTTGTCCCACACGAGGAGGCCCGGCCCGCAGTCGGTGAGGCGGTGCGCACACGTCACCGCCGTGCGTGTCCCTACTTCACGGGGGTGAAGTCCCGCGCGCCGATGAACTCGGGGCGGCGGATCGGGGCCGCGAAGGGCTCGACCGCCGTGTTCTCGACGCTGTTGAACACGATGAACACGTTGCTGCGCGGGTACGGCGTGATGTTGTCGCCGGAGCCGTGCATGCAGTTGCAGTCGAACCAGGTCGCCGAGCCGGCCTTGCCGGTGAACAGCTTGATGCCGTACTCCGACGCCATCTTGGTCAGCGCCTCGTCGGACGGCGTCCCCGCGTCCTGCATCTGGAGCGACTTCTTGTAGTTGTCCTTCGGCGTCTCTCCCGCACACCCGAGGAAGGTCTTGTGGGAGCCGGGCATGATCATCAGCCCGCCGTTGGTGTCGTAGTTCTCGGTGAGCGCGATCGAGACCGAGATGGTGCGCATGTTCGGCAGGCCGTCCTCGGCGTGCCAGGTCTCGAAGTCCGAGTGCCAGTAGAAGCCGCTCGCGCCGAAGCCGGGCTTGACGTTGATCCGCGACTGGTGGACGTACACGTCCGAGCCGAGGATCTGCCGGGCGCGCCCGACGACCCGCTCGTCGCGCACCAGCTTCGCGAAGACCTCGCTGATCTTGTGCACCTCGAAGACCGAGCGGATCTCCTGGGACTTCGGCTCGACGATCGAGCGCTCGTCCGCGCGGATCGCCGGGTCGGTCACCAGCCGGTCCAGCTCGCGCTTGTAGACCTCGACCTCGTCCGGGCCGATCAGCTGGTCGATGGCCAGGAAGCCGTCGCGGTCCAGCGCCTGGAGGTCACCTGCCGAGACGGGGCCCGGCGTGTCCGGGGAACCCCAGACGACCGGGTCCTGACGCGGGGTGACCACCTCGGTGGCACCGCGGGTCGGGTAGAGATCGGTGACGCGCGTGGTCGTGGTCATGGTGGATCACACCTCCTCGGTGAGCAGCGGGTAGACGCCGTTCTCGTCGTGGTCCTCCCGTCCGGTCACGGGCGGGTTGAAGACACAGATGCAGTGGAAGTCCTCCTTGACCTTGAGCGTGTGCCGCTCATGGCCGTCGAGGAGGTACATGGTGCCGGGCGTGATGTGGTAGGTCTTCCCGGTCTCGCGGTCGGTGAGCTCGGCGTCGCCCTTGGTGCAGACGACGGCCTCGATGTGGTTCGCGTACCACATGTCGGTTTCCGTACCCGCGTACAGGATCGTCTCGTGCACGGAGAAGCCGACCTTCTCCTTGGCGAGGACGATGCGCTTGCTCTCCCACGTGCCGGACGCCGATTTCACGTGCCGGTCGGTGCCTTCGATCTCCTTGAACGAACGGACGATCACGGTGTTGCGATGCCTCCTCGGCTGGATGTGTTTCAGGCGGTTTCGCGGACGGAGCGGGCCAGGACCCTGAGGCCCTCGTCCAGCTCGTCCGGGGTGATGGTCAGGGCGGGGAGCAGCTTGACGACCTCGCTCTCCGGGCCGGACGTCTCGATCAGCAGACCGAGCTCGAAGGCGCGCTTGGCGACCCGGCCGGCGCGCTCCTTGTCGTGGAACTCCAGGCCCCACACGAGGCCGCGGCCGCGGTACTCCTTGACGTCGGCGAGGTTCTCCTCGGTGATGGCGATCATCGCCTGCTCCACCTGCTCGCCGCGCTGGCGGGTCTGCTTCTCCATCGCGGAGCCGTCCGCCCAGTACGCCTCCAGGGCGGCGGTGGCCGTGACGAACGCGGGGTTGTTGCCGCGGAACGTGCCGTTGTGCTCGCCCGGCTCCCAGACGTCCAGCTCCGGCTTGAACATGGTCAGCGCCATGGGCAGGCCGTAGCCGCTGATCGACTTGGAGACGGTGACGATGTCCGGCGTGATGCCCGACTCCTCGAAGGAGAAGAACGCGCCGGTGCGGCCGCAGCCCATCTGGATGTCGTCGACGATGAGCAGCATGTCCTGGCGCTCGCACAGCTCGGACAGGGCGCGCAGCCACTCGGGCCGGGCCACGTTGATGCCGCCCTCACCCTGCACGGTCTCGACGATCACGGCGGCGGGCTTGTTGAGGCCGGAGCCCTGGTCCTCGAGCAGCCGCTCGAACCACAGGAAGTCCGGGACCTTGCCGTCGAAGTAGTTGTCGAACGGCATCGGCGTGCCGTGCACCAGCGGGATGCCGGCGCCGGCCCGCTTGAAGGCGTTGCCGGTCACGGCGAGCGAGCCCAGCGACATGCCGTGGAAGGCGTTGGTGAACGACACGACGGACTCGCGGCCCTTCACCTTCCGCGCCAGCTTCAGCGCGGACTCCACGGCGTTGGTGCCCGTCGGGCCCGGGAACATGACCTTGTACGGCAGGTCACGCGGACGCAGGATGTAGTTCTGGAAGGACTCCAGGAACGCGCGCTTGGCCGTCGTCGACATGTCGAGGCCGTGCGTGACGCCGTCCCGCTCCAGGTAGTCGATCAGGGCGCGTTTCAGGACGGGGTTGTTGTGGCCGTAGTTGAGTGAACCGGCTCCGGCGAAGAAGTCGAGGTACTCGTGGCCGTCCTCGTCGTACATGCGGCTGCCGTGCGCACGGTCGAAGACGGTGGGCCAGCCGCGGCAGTAGCTGCGCACCTCGGACTCGAGGGTCTCGAAGACGCTGAGGTCGGGCTGGGTGATGGTCACGACGAATCGCTCCTCGGTGGCGTGGGAAGTCAGAGGGAGTCGGAAGATCGGGGGGCGGGCCGGCGCGTCAGAGCGCGAACGGTCCGATGCGGTGCAGGACTTCGGGGTCGTGCGGTCCGTCGGGGAAGTCCGGGGTGTCGAAGAGCACCTCGCGCTCCAGCAGGGCGCCGTGGCGCTCCGCGAACGCGGTGAACAGGCGCTCGGAGGCGGTGTTGCCGGGAGAGACGGTGGTCTCCACGGTGTCCACGCCGTGCTCCGCGGCGGTCCGGGCGGCCAGCGCGTCGAGCATGGCGGCGGCCAGACCGCGGCCGCGGTGCGCCTCGTCGACGGCGACCTGCCAGACCAGCAGGGTGCGCGGGCTGTCCGGGCGGAGGTAGCCGGTGATGAAGCCGACCGCCTCTCCGCGCTCGTCGCGAGCGACGGCCGAGGTGGCGGCGAAGTCACGGCACCACAGCAGATAGCTGTACGACGAGTTCAGGTCGAGGACCTTCGAGTCCCTGGCTATCCGCCACAGCACGGCTCCGTCCGCCACGGTCGGGCGGTCGATTTGCAGGTCTGCTTGTGCGGCAGTCATGCGAATTGAACTTACCGAGGTAAATTCAAAATTGCATCGTCCTGCGGGGTTACGTACGAGCGCGTCATGTGTTATCGCGCGTGCGGGTAGGTCCGCGCGAGGTGCCGGTGAAATGTCACAATTCGCACGGGAGGAAAGGGTGGAAAGCGGACGCGATGTGGAACCGGTCACATCTGTGTAACTCTCGTGACCGCGCCCGGAAACGTCCGGTAGCCGCTTCCCGGATTGGGGCGTTTAGGCTCCCGGAGACCGGGCAGAAGAAGACGGGAAGCTGTTCTGCAGAGTAATAGGGAAATAAGCCGGAGAATATCGCGTGAGTGTTTCTGTGAGAGATTCCGATAATCCCCTGGAATTCACTCCGCAGTCCCCTGTCGCTGCCGGACATCGGCGCGCCTCGGTGGGGCCCAGGCCCTGAGCGTGGTGGTGCCGCGTCCGCCGTGTCCTGCCGTCCACCGACCGCGGCCCGCGGGGCATGATCGCGCAGTTCCCCGCGCCCCTGGCGCGGCGCACCGCCCCAGCCGTCCGCCCGTAGCCGCACCCCCGCGGCCCCGAGGGGCGCAGCCGGGAGCGGGGGAGGGTGTCGCGCACCGGCACCGGCGCCCGAGAAGCTCGCCCAGGGCCGCGGGGCCCCGCCCCGCCTACGCCCAGGCCCGCTCCGCCGCCGCCAGCCCCGCGGCCAGGTCGACCGGCACCCCCGCGTCCGACAGGGCCGTGGCCAGAGCCGTCAAGCACGCCCGCACAGTGCCCCGCGTGGCGTCCGGCCCGTAGTGGTTGACCCGGATCATCTCCCGCGCCAGAGCACCCCCACCCGCCGCGAGCGGCAGCCCGGGATCGGCTGCCGACGCCCGCGCGACCAGGTCCGACGCCGTCGTGCCGTCCGGCGCCCGCAGCATCGTCGCCACCGGCGCCGCGTCCGCCGCGTCGCGCACGTACGGCGCGATCCCGCCGCCCAGCGCCAGCACGCCCGCCCGGGTCGCGGCCGCGGCCGAGGCGTGCCGCGCCATCACCGCCTCAAGCCCCTCCGCCTCGATCCGCTCCACGCACGCCTCCAGCGCGAGCATCTCCAGCTGTGCCGGAGCGTGCAGCAGCGCCTTGCGGCCGCCGTCGATCCACCGCTCCTTCCAGTCGAGGAGGGAGAGGTAGGAGCGACGCGGAGCGTGCGGGTTGGCCGCCATGCGGGCCCAGGCCCGCTCGCTCACCGACACCGCCGACACCCCGGCCGGCCCGCCCATCGCCTTCTGCGCGCCGATGACGCACAGGTCCACGCCCCACGCGTCCGGAAGCACCGGCTCCGCGCCCACGGAGGCCACCGCGTCCAGGTAGAACAGCGCCCCGTGCTCCCGCACGACCTCGCCGATCGCGGCGACCGGGTTGGTGTTGCCGGTGGCGGCCTCGGCGTGCACCAGCGACACGAAGTCGATCTCCGGGTGCTCGGCGAACGCGTCCCGCACCTGCTCGGCGGTGACCGCCGTGTGGAACGGCACCGTCAGGTCGATGACGGTGGCGCCGCAGTCCCGGAGCCAGTCGCCGAAGGTCTGCCCGTAGGGGCCGGTGATGACGTTCAGCGCGGTCGTCCCGGGCCCGGCCGCCGCACGGATCGCGCCCTCCAGCGGCAGCAGCGCCTCGCCCTGGGTGATCAGCACGTCCTGCCCGGTGCCCAGCAGCCGGGCCACCCGGTCCTCGATCGAGGCGAAGCGCGCGGCGCTCAGCGGGGGCAGGTCCAGGAGGAGGTTCGTCACGGCTGTGCTCTCTTTGTTCATGCTTCACGGCAGCGCGGGTAGGTACGACGACGTCGAGGGTAAACCTTCGGCGGACGGTTCCGTTCCCCCCACAGGAGGCCTCCGTGAAGACACATCTCGGCCGCAGGACCCGGGTCCTGGTTGCCACCACCGCGACGGCCGGGATGGTGCTCCTCGCCGCCTGCACGTCCACCGACGACGGAGGCGGCGGGTCCACGACCGCCGGCGGGGTCGAGCTGGTCAAGGCGGGGCAGCTCACCACCTGCACCCACCTGCCGTACCCGCCGTTCCAGTCGGAGATCGACGGCAAGGTGCAGGGCTTCGACGTCGCCCTGATCGACCTGGTCGCCGACGACCTCGGTGTGAAGCAGCAGATCCTCGACACGCCGTTCGAGAACTTCAAGACCGGCGCCTTCCTCAACTCCGGCGAGTGCGACCTGGCCGCGGCCGGCATGACCATCACCGACGAGCGGAAGAAGAACGTCGACTTCTCCGACCCGTACTTCAACGCCACCCAGGCCGTCCTCGTCGCCAAGGACAGCGGCGTCGGCTCCCTCGCCGACGTGAAGTCGGAGAACGTCAAGCTGGGCGCCCAGGCACAGACCACCGGCGAGGACTACGTCAAGGGCGAGGGCTTCGACCCGGTCTCCTTCGAGTCCTCCGACGCCGTCCTCAACGGCCTGCGCACCGGCCAGGTCAAGGCCGTCGTCATCGACTACCCCGTCGTCCAGGGCTGGCTGAAGGACAAGGCCAACGCGGACGCCTTCACGGTCGCCGAGCAGATCGACACCGGCGAGGAGTACGGCTTCACCGTGAAGAAGGGCAACAAGGCCCTCCAGGACGCCGTGAACAAGGCGCTCGCCGACGCCAAGGCCGACGGCACGTACAAGAAGCTGTACGAGCAGTGGATCGGCCCGTACGACGAGTCCGCCGCCTCCCCGGCCGCCTCCTGACCCCATGGCCGACACGACGGAGAAGACGCCCGTCCCCAGGCGGAAGGGCATGACCCGGCGGCAGAAGCGCAGGCTGTCGCGCGGCATCCAGTACGCCGTGTTCGTCGCGGCCGTGGTCGCCTTCGGCGTCACGGCCGACTGGGGACGGCTGCAGAACCAGTTCGCGCAGGTCGAGATCGCCGAGCGGATGTTCCCCGAGGTCATCACGCTCGCGCTGAAGAACACCGTCCTCTACACGGTGACCGGCTTCGGCGTCGGGCTCGCGCTCGGCATGCTCATCGCGCTGATGCGGCTGTCGTCCGTCGGCCCCTACCGCTGGCTGGCCGGCATCTACATCGAGATCTTCCGCGGCCTGCCCGCCCTGCTGATCTTCATCTTCATCGGCGTCGCCGTGCCACTCGCCTTCCCCGGCACGGAGATCATCGGCGGGACGTACGGCAAGGTCGCCCTCGCGCTCGGCCTGGTGGCCGCCGCCTACATGGCGGAGACCATCCGGGCCGGCATCCAGGCCGTGCCCAAGGGGCAGATGGAGGCGGCCCGCTCGCTGGGCTTCTCGCCCGGCCGCGCCATGGTGTCGATCATCATCCCGCAGGCGTTCCGGATCATCCTGCCGCCGCTCACCAACGAACTGGTCCTGCTGTTCAAGGACTCCTCGCTGGTGCTGTTCCTCGGCGTCACCCTGGAGGAGCGCGAGCTGTCCAAGTACGGCCGCGACCTGGCCAGCCAGACCGCCAACTCGACGCCCATCCTGGTGGCCGGCCTGTGCTACCTGCTGATCACCATCCCGCTCGGCTTCGTCGTGCGCCGCATGGAGGCCAAGGCCCAGGAGGCCGTCAGATGAGCCGCCCCGAGATCCGCGTCAGCCGACTGCACAAGTCGTTCGGCGACAACCACGTGCTCCGCGGCATCGACCTGGAGATCGGCCAGGGCGAGGTCGTCTGCGTCATCGGCCCCTCCGGCTCCGGCAAGTCCACCCTCCTGCGCTGCGTGAACCTCCTGGAGGAGCCCACCGAGGGCCAGGTGTTCGTCGGCGGCATCGAGCTGACCGACCCGGACGTCGACATCGACGCCGCACGACGGCGTATCGGCATGGTGTTCCAGCAGTTCAACCTGTTCCCGCACCTGACCGTCACCGAGAACCTCACGCTGCCCCAGCGCCGCGTGCTGCGGCGCGGCAAGGCGGAGGCCGCGAAGGTCGCCGCGCGGAACCTGGAACGGGTCGGCCTCGCCGAGAAGGCGGACGCCTACCCGGCCTCACTCTCCGGCGGCCAGCAGCAGCGCGTCGCCATCGCCCGGGCGCTCGCCATGGGCCCCGAGGTGATGCTGTTCGACGAGCCCACCTCGGCGCTCGACCCCGAACTGGTCGGTGACGTCCTCGCGGTGATGCGGATGCTCGCCGACGAGGGCATGACGATGATGGTCGTCACCCACGAGATGACCTTCGCCCGCGAGGTCGCCGACCGGGTCGTCTTCATGGACGGCGGCGTGATCGTCGAGGACGGCACCCCCGAGCGGGTCATCGGCGCCCCCCGGCACGAGCGCACCCGCCACTTCCTGTCGCGGCTCCTGGACCCGGCCATGGCGCAGGTCGAGGAGGAGACGTCGGACCAGGTGGGCAAGTCCGGCTAGGAACCACGGCGTCCGACAGGTCCGCCCTCCCGAAGCCGACGCCGCGGGGCGGCGGGCTCAGGGAGGGCGGACCCGGAAGCGGCAGACCTCAGCCGGCGGCCCAGACGACCGGCTCGTCCTCGTAGGCGTCACCCTCGTCGAACGACGCCGCGACGACCGGCGCGGTCTTCGTCGCGCTCAGCGAGCAGGTCTCGAACGACGCGCCCTTGGTCTTGAACTCGGCCGGCGCGGACTCCCGGTCGCACTTGCCCGGAAGGTCGCCGATCAGGATGACACCCGTGCCGGCGCCGCCCTCCAGATCGCCGTCCAGCTTCAGCGAGGCGTAGGACAGGTCGGTGCCGCCGACGTTCTCCACCTTCATCTTGATGTAGTACGGCGTCATGCCCTTGGCCTTCTCGCCGAAGGTGCTGACCATGTCGGCCTCGGCGCCCTTCTCGATCGCCGTGACGGTGACCGCGATGGTGCCCTTCTTCTCGCTCGTGTACTCGAACGGAAGGACGGCCCGGTCGCCGACCTTGAGCTTCGTGCCCGGGGCGGTGACGTCTCCTGCGGCCGCGTCACCGCCGGCCTCCGGGCTCTCCTCGGCCGGCTCCTCCGACGCGGGCGACTCGGCCGGCGCGGAAGTCGCCGGCGACTCCTTCGCCGCCGCGTCCGTGTCGCCGTCGTCGTTGCACGCCGACAGGCCGAGCCCGAGGGTGATGACCGCGGCGGCCGCGAGCGCGGCGCGTCCCTTGTGTCCCACTGGGTGTTCCCCCTGAAGTGTCACTGGAAGACCGCCCGGACGCCTGCCCGGACGCTCACTTGCCGTCGGTGACGGAGGCACATCCGGGAGACACGCGTGCCTGCCGGTGCGTCAGTCACCGACAGGCACTATGTCACCGTCCGGAATACGGCCGGTACACGGGCGGTCCACAAGTGTGTAACAGCCATGTAGTACGGTGCGCCCCAGGCCCTCAGCCCACGCGGGCCCGTACGGCGGCCGCCTCACCAGCCAGTTCCCGCGCCACGACGGTCTCACCCACCGCCTCCCGCAGCGCGGCGGCCTTCTCCAGCACGCCTGCCAGCAGATACGGGTAGTGGATGCCGCGGGCCACCTCGACCGCGTGCTCCGCCCGTTCGGCCGCCGCCCGCAGCTCACGGGGGTCGCGCACGTCGTACAGGCGCACGTCGAGGAGGTCGACGAGGACCCTGGTCTCGAACATCGGATCGTCGAGTGAGCGGGCCAGCTCCAGCGCCTCGAGCAGCCGCTGCCGCGCCTCGCCGTACTCGCCGCGCGCCAGACGAAGGCATCCCCGGGCGTGCGCCAGGTAGAACGGGCCCGACGGCCCGATGTCCGAGGTGAGCGGGGTCAGTTCGGTGAACGCCTCCTCCGCACGGGCGGGCCGGCCCAGCGCGAGCCACGCCTGCCCGAGCCAGTAGAGGTCCCGCGCGACCAGGGTGCGGATGCCGTGCTCGCGCGCCCCGGCGACGATCCCGGTGAGCACCTCCACCGCCTCCTCGGCCTTCCCCGCCTGGAGATGGGCCAGACCGACCTGCGAGTACGCGTGCAGCGCCGCCGCCGTCTGCCCGTCGGCCAGCAGGAGTCCGTACGCGTCGGAGCCCGTCGTGACCGCCGCGGAGAGCCGGCCCGCGGGCACGAGGAAGAACGGCGCGTTGCTGAGCGCCTCCTGGTGGCCGCGCCGGTCGCCGATCCGCTCGAAGAGGCGCATGGCCTCCGTGTTGGCCTCCTCGGCGGGGCCGTACCGGCGCCGGGTGTAGAGCAGCCCGGCCATGGAGATGAGCAGCCGGGCCCGGCCCCGCAGGTTGCCCGTGGCGCCGGCCAGGCGCATCGCGGTGTCGTAGCACTCCTGCCAGTCGTCGTAGTGCCGCTCCGTCTCGAACAGCGTGTGCGCGCCGACGGCGAGCTCCCAGCAGAGCTCGTCCCGCCCCAGCTGCGCCGCCTGCCGCACGCCCGCCACCAGCGCGGCACGCTCGGCGGCCAGCAGCGTCATCGGCGGCACGGACGGCGGCAGGCTCGCCTCCACCCGGTCCGGCCGCCAGCGCGGGGCGTCCCGGTGGAACATGTTCTGGCCCATGTGGTCACGGTCGGCGATGTCCGTGAGCGCCAGCAGCGCGCCGAGGACGCGGACGACGGCGGCCTCCCGGACCTCCGCCGCCTCCTCCGCCTCGGCACGCTCCCGCGCGTAGGCGCGGATCAGGTCGTGGAAGCAGTACCGCACCTGACCGCCGTGCGTGCCCGCGATGTCGAGCAGATGCACGTCGACCAGGTCGTCGAGGAGGTCCTGCGCCTCGGTCAGCCCGGTGTCGGCCGCGGCGGCCGCCGCCCAGAGCGGGAAGTCGGGCGCCTCCAGCAGCCCCAGCAGCCGGAACAGCCGCCGCACCGCGGGCCGCAGCCCCTCGTAACTCAGCTCGAAGCTGGCGCGCACCTCCAGGTCGCGGTAGCGGAGCGCGTCCAGCCGGTGCTGCTCGTCCGCCAGCCGCGCCACCAGGTCGGCCGGGCGCCAGTGCGGCCGCGAGACCAGCAGCGAGCCGACGATCCGCAGCGCGAGCGGCAGCCGCGCGCACAACCGCACCAGGTCGGCCGGCTCCGTCCCGGTGGCGGACGCCAGCCGGTCGCCCGTGCCGGCGCGCAGCATCGCCAGACCGTCCTCCTCGGACATCTCGCGCAGCTCGATCCGCCGCGCCCCGCCGAGACCGCCCAGCCGCACCCGGCCGGTGACGATGACCCCGCACGAACCCCCGGCGGGCATCAGCGGGGCCACCTGGTCCTCGTCGTACGCGTCGTCGAGCACCACCAGGACCCTGCGCTCCGCGAGCAGACCCCGGTAGAGGGCCGCGCGCTCCTCGGGGTCGTCGGGCACCGCGGTGGCGGGCACGCCCAGCGCGCGCAGGAACCGGCCGAGCACCGCGGCCGGTTCGGCCGGCCGGGCGCGGGCCCCGGCCAGCGCCGCGAACAGCTGTCCGTCGGGGTAGTTGGGGGCGAGGCGGTGCGCCGCCTGCACCGCGAGGGCGGTCTTGCCCATGCCGCCGGGCCCCGAGACGGTCACCAGACCCGGGGGCGCCCCGGCGGCGCGTTCCTCGCGCAGCGCCGTCCCGATCCGGGCGAGCTCCGCCCGCTGGCCGCTGAAGTCGCGCAGCGCCGGGGGCAGCATCCGGGGCACGGGGACCTCGGGGCGCCCCGAGCCGTCGTCCGGGTCCGCGTCCGCCGCTGCCCGGTCGCCTTCGAGGATGGTCCGGTGCAGGTCCCGCACCTCCACGCCGGGCTCCAGGCCGGTCTCCCGCGCCAGGAGGTCCCGCAGCCGGCGGTACGCCAGCAGGGCGTCCGTCCGCCGGCCGCAGCGGTGCAGGGCGAGCATCAGCCGGGCCCACATCCGTTCACGGAACGGATGTTCCATCGTCAGCGCCGTCAGCTCCCCGAGCAGCTCGCCGTGCCGGCCGAGCCGCAGGTCGACGTCGATCCGCTCCTCCAGCACGCCGAGCCGCGACTCGTCGAGCCGCGCGGCCTGAGTGGTGAGCGCCGGGATGTCGGCGACCCCCTCGAACGCGGGGCCGCGCCACAGCTCCAGGGCCTCCCCGAACACCCGGCGGGCCGTCACGGGATCACCGGCCGCGAGAGCCGCCCGGGCGGACTCGGTCAGGTCGTCGAAGCGGATCGCGTCCAGCTCGTCGCGACCGGCCCGCACCAGATAGCCGCCGCCCTGCCTGACGATCCGCTCGGGATCGCCCAGGATCTGCCGCAGCCGGTGGACGTAGGTCTGCACGTTCTTGACGGCGCTCCGCGGCCGGTCCCCGCCCCAGAGCGCCTCCGCGAGGGCGTCGGCCGTGACCGGGCGGCCCGGCCGGGCGAGCAGGACCGCGAGGACCACCCGCCCCTTGGGCGTCCCGAGCTCCAGCGGCTCCCCGGCCCGCCACACGGTCAGCCGTCCCAGCACCCCGAACCGCACAGTCGCCACCCTCCAGGCGGTCACTGTAACGGCCCCAGGTCACAGGCGGCCGGTGGCGGCGGGAGCGCCCGCACGGGGCGGCGGGCGACGAACTATCGTGCGGGGCATGAGCGATCAGGCGGTGCTGCGTGTGAAGGGGCGGATCCTCGTCGGCCCGGACGAGGTCCGCGACGAGCTGTGGGTGGTCGACGGCCGCATCTCCTACGACCGTCCCGCCGGCGCCCGTGACGTCCGGACCGTCGACGGCTGGGCGCTGCCCGGTCTGGTCGACGCCCACTGCCACGTAGGTCTCGACCGGCACGGGGCCGTCCCGGAGGACGTCGCGGAGAAGCAGGCGCTCACCGACCGGGACGCCGGCGCGCTGCTGCTGCGCGACGCCGGTTCGCCCTCGGACACCCGCTGGATCGACGACCGCGAGGACCTCCCGAAGATCATCAGGGCCGGGCGGCACATCGCGCGCACCCGCCGCTACATCCGTGACTACGCCTGGGAGGTCGAGCCCGACGACCTCGTCGCCTACGTCGCCCAGGAGGCCCGGCGCGGCGACGGCTGGGTGAAGCTGGTCGGCGACTGGATCGACCGCGACCTGGGCGACCTCTCGGCCTGCTGGCCGCGCGGCGCGGTGGAGGCGGCCATCGCCGAGGCGCACCGGCTGGGCGCCCGCGTCACCGCCCACTGCTTCGCCGAGGACTCCCTGCGCGACCTCGTCGAGGCCGGCATCGACTGCGTCGAGCACGCCACCGGGCTCACCGACGAGACCGTCCCGCTCTTCGCCGAGCGGGGCGTGGCGATCGTGCCCACGCTGGTCAACATCGCCACCTTCCCCGCGCTCGCCGACGGCGGCGAGGCCAAGTTCCCGCGCTGGTCCGCCCATATGCGCCGGCTCCACGAGCGCCGCTACGACACCGTGCGGTCCGCCTACGACGCCGGCGTCCCCGTCTTCGTCGGCACCGACGCCGGCGGCACCCTGCCGCACGGGCTGGCCGCCGAGGAGGTGGCGGAACTGGCCAAGGCCGGGATTCCGCCCGTCGAGGCGCTCGCCGCCGGCACCTGGAAGGCCAGGGCGTGGCTCGGCCGCCCCGGCCTCGAGGAGGGAGCCCCGGCCGACCTGGTGGTCTACGACGCCGACCCGCGCGCGGACCTCCGGGTACTGACCGCTCCGCGCCGGGTGGTGCTCGACGGGCGCGTCGTCGCGTAGGGCGCGCCCGCGGGGTGGGGCACGGGAGGGTGACGGCGGCGAACAGCCGTACCCCGGAAATCGAAAACGTTCTCCGGACTTCCCCGAAGGAGTGAAGAGTCACCGGATCGCTGACGGGGCGGCGGGGGCGCGGACATTCTGTCCGGGTCCCAGCAAAGTCTCATGGGGGTCCCACCACCTTGTACACCATCAACTTCCGTACGCCTGCCCGCCGTTGGTCTGCCGCCGCCGTGGCCTGCGCGCTCACCGCGGGACCCGTCGCCCTCGCCGGCGCGGCGCCGGCGTACGCCACCGAGGGCCACGGCCACGCGAGCGCCTCCGTGCTCCGCACCGACCTCGACGTGTCCCTGCTCAACAAGTCGGTGCAGGTCCCGCTCTCCGTCTCCCTCAACGAGGTCGAGGCGCCGGACAGCGCGCGGCAGACGGCCCTCACCGCCACCCTGGACGGCGTGGACCGGGGCAAGCCGTTCAGCGTGCTGCGCGCGGAGGTGGCCGACGCGGTCGCGACCGTCGAGGGCGACAGGGCGGAGGCGTCCACCACCCTCGCCGACGCCCGCCTGCACGTCCCCGGACTGCCGCTGCTGTCGCTCGTCGAACTCGAGGCGGTCGGCTCCAAGGCGGTCTGCCAGGCCGGCGAGACCCCGCACGCCTCCGTCACCCTGCCCTCCGCGGTCACCGTCCTCGGCAAGCGGGTCTCCCTGAGTGCGGGCGGCCCGACGCACGTCGACGTGCCGGGGGTGGGGTCGGTCCGCCTCGACCTGTCCACGACCGAGACGACGACGTCCACGGCCGCGGCCACCGCCCTGAAGCTGGAGGTGTCGGTCAACCCGGCGAAGCTGAACGTGGCGGAGGTGGAGGGGCGGCTCACGCTGGCGGAGTCGCGGTGCGAGACGCCGGCGTCGGCGGAGGAGACCGCGGAGGAGCCGGAGGCGGCTGCCCCTGAGGCACCCGAGGCATCCGAGGCGCCTGAGAAGGCGGAGCCCGCCGTCGAACCCCAGGGCGCCCGCGCGGAGACCAACCTCGCGGAAACGGGCGGCGATTCGGCCACCCCGTACGTGGCGGCGGGCGCGGTGGCGCTGCTGGCGGCGGGCGGGGGAGCGGTGCTGCTGTCGCGGCGGGGGCGCCGGAACTGACCTGAGCGGCCGGTGCGCCCCTCAAGGGGCGCGGGGAACTGCGCGACCAGCCACGGACTGCCCGCAGTCGGCGGGCGGCGTGTACCGGCAGGCGGGTTGCCGCTGGGGGCGCGGGTTCGAGCGGGGGCGCGCTGCGGAGGTGCCGCCTGCGCCCACCCGTGCCGCCCCAGCGGCACGACTGCCCGCAGGCTCCGCAGGGGCGCGGGGAACTGCGCGACCAGCCACGGACGGCCCGCAGTCGGCGGACGGCGTGTACCGGCAGACGGGTTGCCGCTGGGGGCGCGGGTTCGAGCGGGGGCGCGCTGCGGAGGTGCCGCCTGCGCCCCGGCGGTGGGTACCCGCCCGGCGGTCAGCCGCCCAGTACCCGCCCCAGCGCCCCCAACAACCCCTCCGTCGTCCCCCGGTCCCGTACCGCCAGGCGCAGCCACTCCGTTCCGAGGCCCGGGAACGTGTCGCCTCGGCGGGTGGCGTAGCCGAGGGCGCGCAACGTCTCCCGCACAGCCGCCCCGTCCGGGACGCGGACCAGGACGAAGGGCGCCTCCGCCGGTTCCACGACCCGCAGGCCGTGGGACGCGAAGTCCCGCAACCCCGCGATCAGGTACGCACGGTTCGCGGCGACGACGCGCGCCGCCTCCTCCGCCTCCGCGAGCGCCGCAGGCGACACGCACGCCTCCGCCGCCGCCAGCGCCGGCGTCGACACCGGCCACAGCGGCTGCGCCCGCTCCAGCAGAGCGACGGTCTCCGCAGCCGCGACCACGTACCCGATGCGCAGACCCGCCAGACCCCACGTCTTGGTCAGGCTGCGCAGCACCACCAGCCCCGGGACGTCCGTCCGTCCGGCCAGCGCCTCCCGTTCACCCGGCACCGCGTCCATGAACGCCTCGTCCACCACCAGCGTGCGCCCGGGCCGGGCGAGTCCGGCCAGGACCCCGGCCGGGTGCAGCACCGACGTCGGGTTGGTCGGGTTGCCGACCACCACCAGGTCCGCGTCCTCAGGGACCGCCGCCGGGTCGAGGCGGAAGCCGTCGGACTCCCGCAGCAGCACCCGGTCCACCGTGTGCCCCGCGTCCCGCAGCGCCGCCTCCGGCTCGGTGAACTGCGGGTGCACCACCACCGGCCGCGACACCTTCAGCGCCCGCGCCAGCAGCACGAACGCCTCCGCCGCGCCCGCCGTCAGCAGCACCCGTTCCACGGGCAGCCCGTGCCGCGCCGCGACCGCGGCCCGCGCTGCCCGCCCGTCCGGGTAGGCGGCGAGCCCGGTCAGTGACGCCGCTATGCGGTCCCGCAGCCACGCGGGAGGCGTGTCCGCGCGGACGTTGACGGCGAGGTCGACGAGCGCGCCGCCGTCGTCGCGGACCTCGGCGTCGCCGTGATGGCGCAGGTCGTGACCGGACACCGGTTCAGTGGGCATGGCTGGGGGAGTGCGAGTGACCATGACCGTGATGATGGTGCCCGTCGTCGTCCGGATGGAAATGCGGCTGCTGCGGCAGCCCCACCTTGTCCTCGAAACCGGGCAGCGCGATCCGGTAGACGCAGGAGTCGCAGTTCATCCGCAGATCACCCTTCACGGCCTCCTCGTACCGCTCCAGGACGAGGTCCAGCAGCTCCGGTTCCGGGCCGATGACGTCCGCCGACCGCACCTCGGTGTCCGGGTGGGCAGCCGCCCACTCCTCGGTCTGCGTCCGCACCCGGTCCGGGAGGATCCCGGTGAACAGGAAGTACGGCAGGACGACGATCCGCCGCGCCCCCAGCCGGGCGCACCGGTCGAGCCCGCCCGGCACGTCGGGCTTCGCCAGCGACACGAACGCCGTCTCCACGCCCGCGTACCCGCGCCCCTCCCACAGCAGCCGGGCCGCCTTGAACACCTCGGCGTTGGCGTCCGGGTCGGTCGATCCGCGCCCCACCAGGAGGACCGTCACCTCGGCCGGGTCCCAGGAGGCGTCCACCGCCTCCGCGAGCCGCCGTTCCAGCACCCGCAGCAGACCCGGGTGCGGGCCCAGCGGACGGCCGTACGTGTACGAGACACCGGGGTGGCGTTCCTTCTCGCGGGCCAGCGCGGCCGGGATGTCGCCCTTGGCGTGCCCGGCGGACACCAGCATCAGCGGCACGGCCGCGAACCGCCGTACCCCCCGCTCCACCAGCTCGGCGACGGCCTCGCCCAGCGGCGGCGGGGACAGCTCGATGAAGCCGCCCGCGACGGGCAGGTCGGGCCGGCGGCGGCCCAGCTCCCGCACGAAGGCGCGGAACGCCTCCGCTCCGGCGTCGTCCCGGGTGCCGTGGCCGGCGATGAGCAGGGCGGGCGGGGTGGTCACAGGGTCTCCTCGGTCGAAGCGGGGTGGTACAGCAGGGCGTTGAGCGCGGCGGCGGCGACCGCCGACCCGCCCTTCTCGGACACGTTGCTCACGGCGGGCAGTCCGCTCTCCCGCAGCGCCGCCTTGGACTCGGCGGCGCCGACGAACCCGACGGGCAGGCCGACGACGAGCGCCGGGGAGGCGTCCAGCGTCAGCAGTTCCTCCAGCGCGGTCGGGGCGCACCCGATCACCCACAGGGCGCCGGGCCCGACCTCCTCGTATGCGAGCCGCACGGCGTGCGCGGACCGGGTGAGTCCCGGCCCCGAGCGTGCCTCGCGCAGCCGGCACACGGTCTCGCGGCGGGTGATCCCGGCCGCGACCATCTCCACGTCCGCGACGACGGGCGCGCCCGCGTGCAGAGCGGCGTGCGCGCGCTCCAGTTCGGCCTCGTCCGTCACGAGGTCGGTGGCGTACTCCAGGTCGGCGGAGGAGTGCACGACCCGCTCCACGACCGCCCGGGTCAGCGGCGGGAAGCGGGAGGTGTCGAGGCGTGCGCGCAGCCGCCGGAACGACTCCTGCTCGATGGGGTGGACCACGCGGTTCACCGGGTCTCCTCCTGCCAGCGGTAGCCGCGCGGGGTGACCATGCGCCCCGCGATCTGCCGGGTCGCCGTGTTGCCCACGGTCACGACCGTCATCATGTCGACCGTCGCCGGGTCCAGCGCGGCCAGCGTCGTCAGCCGCACCGACTCGTCCGCACGGGACGCGTTCCGCACGACCCCGACGGGTGTGCCGGGCGCCCGGTGTCCGGCGAGCACGGCGAGCGCCTTCGGCAGCTGCCAGTCGCGGCCCCGGCTGCGCGGGTTGTAGAAGGTCACCACCAGGTCCGCCTCGGCCGCCGCCCGCACCCGCCGCTCGATGACCTCCCACGGCGTGTGCAGGTCGGACAGGCTGATCGACACGTGGTCGTGGCCCAGCGGCGCCCCGAGCAGCGCGCCCGCGGCGAGCGCCGCCGTCACGCCCGGCACGCCGACCACGTCGATGTCGTCGGACGCCTCCGCGAGCGCGGGCGACGCCATCGCGTACACGCCCGCGTCACCGCTGCCGATCAGCGCGACCGCCTGCCCGCGCCGGGCCTCCTCGACGGCCGTACGCGCCCGCTCCTCCTCCGCGCCGAGCCCCGACTCCAGCACGCGCGTGCCGGGCCGCAGCAGGTCGCGGATCTGGTCGACGTACTGGTCGAGCCCCACCAGTACCGACGCGCGCCGCAGTTCGTCCCGCGCGCGGGGAGTGAGCAGGTCCCGCGCGCCGGGCCCGAGCCCGACCACCGCGAGCCGACCCCGACCCGGACGCCGTACGACCGCGCAGGTCGCCATGGCGGGGGAGCCGGCCGACTTCCGCTTGGGCACCAGGAGTTCACCCCCGCCGACGAGCGCGGCGGCCTCCGCGACGGACGGGGTGCCGACGGCAGCCAGGGGTGCGTCCGACGGGTTCGGCACCGCGACGCCCGCCAAGTCCTCAGCCGGGTGCGTCACCAGCGGCACGCCGAGCCGCCGTGCGGCCTCCACGAGCCCCGGCTCGCCGGCCTTCGCGTCCACCGTGGCCAGTTCGGCCACGGACGCCGCCGACAGCCCCGCCTCCCGCAGCGCGCCCTCGACGAGCGCCAGCACCTCCTCGACGGGGGCGCCCTTCGACGCGCCCACCCCGACGACGAGCGTCGGAGGCCGCAACACCGCCTGCCCGTCGGCCGGTTCGACGATCCGGTCCGTCACCCGGACCGTGTACGCGCCCTCGGCGCCGACCGGCAGCGGAGGCAGCGGCCAGGTCACCTCGGCGCGCAGCGCCACCGCCTCCCCGTCCAGCAGCGCCCGCGACACGGCCGCCACATCGCCCTCCACCGGCAGGCCCAGCGTGTCCAGACCCGGCAGCCCCACCGCGTCCGTCGCGGTCGTCACCACCGGCTCCGCGCCCAGCACCTCGCCCACCTCGCGGGCGAGTTCGTTCGCGCCGCCGCCGTGCCCGCCGAGCAGCGGCACCGCGAACCGCCCGGCCTCGTCGACGCACACCACGCCCGGGTCGTCCGCCTTGCCGTGCAGCAGCGGCGCCACCAGCCGCACCACGGCCCCGGTGGCGAGGAAACACACCAGCCGGTCGCACTCCGCGAACGCGGCCCGTACCGCGTCCGCCACCGGACCGCCGTACACCCGCGTGCGGTCCGGCCAGGCGGCGGCCAGCCGGTCCCGTGCCGCCGCTCCCGCCGCCGTGGCGGAGATGAGGCCGATCACTCGCTGACTCCTTCACTGTGCGCCGGGGGCCGGACGCCCCACAGCAGGAAAACCGGATTGGTGGCCGCCAGCCGGGTCACGTCCCCCGGCAGCGGCGCCAGCCGCGACGACTGCAGCAGCACGCCGTCGCAGGTCAGGCCCGCGCCGGTCAGTGCCGCCCGCGCGGCCGGCACCCGGTCCAGCGCGGCCACCGCCACCACGACCGTGCGCCGCGCCCGGCGCGCGCACGCGCCGACGACCGCGGGCAGCTCCCGGCCCCCGCCGCCGACGAACACGGCGTCCGGATCGTCGCCCAGCCCGTCCAGCACGCCGGGCGCCTCCCCGTGCACGACCGTCACGCCGACACCGTGCGCGGCGGCGTTGGCCCGCACCCGCTCCACACCGTCCGGGTCACGTTCCACGGCCACGGCGGCCGCGCCGAGCCGCGCGCACTCCACGGCCACCGACCCCGACCCCGCGCCGACGTCCCACACCAGGTCGCCGGGGCGCGGCCCCAGCCGGGCCAGCGCCAGCGCCCGCACCTCGAACTTCGTGATCATCGAGTCCCGGTGCGCGAACTCCGCCTCCGGCAGCGCCCATCCGGCCGGGCCCTCCCCGAGACCCGCGACCGTACGCACCGGTCCCAGCGCCCGCTGCTCGTCCAGGCACAGCACCACGCTCACCGCGGCACCCCAGTCCCGGCCGGCCGCCTCCTCGGGCGTCACCCGCTCCACCGACTCCCCGGCCGCCCCGAGCGCCGACGCGACGACCAGCACCCGCCGCTCACCGCGCAGCGCCGCCCCCAGCTCGGCGGGTCCCGCGCCCGGCCCGGTCAGCACGGCGACCTTCGGATGCGCCCGGCACACGTTCACCGCCGTGCGCGGATCCCGCCCGTGCGCGCTGACCACGACGGCGTCGTCCCACGGCAGCCCGGCCCGCGCGAACGCGGCGGCGACCGACGACACCCCCGGCCGCACGTCCAGCCGCTCGGGACCGAACCGCTCGGCCAGCGCCCGCACGATGCCGAAGAACCCGGGATCGCCCGACGCCAGCACCACCACCGGCCGCTCCTGCGCCACGTACCTCGCGACGGTGTCGAGCGCGGGCGCCAGCGGCCCCAGCACGACCCGCTCGGCGTCCTCCGGCACGTCCACCGCGTCGAGGTGCCGCCGCCCGCCGACGACGAGCGCGGCCTTCCCGACCTCGGGGACCCCGGCCGGTGCACCCGTGCCCGTGCCCACCACCGTGATCATGTGCTCGCCCCCCGCTCCCGCAGCTCCCTGCGGGCCCGCGGGTCGGCCTTGCGGAAGCCGTGGAAGTGCCCCGGGTGGTACAGGTGCGAGCGGGTGCCGTGTGCGTCGAGGGCGGGGCCGACCAGGAACAGCGTGTGCTTCCACAGCTTGTGCTCCTTGACGGTCTCCTCCAGCGTGCCGATCGTGCACCGCACCACCAGCTCCTCCGGCCAGGTCGCCTGGTACGCCACCACCACCGGCGTCGACGTCGGATAGCCGCCCTCCAGCAGCTCCCGCACCAGCTGCCCGCTGCGCGCCGCCGACAGGAACACCGCCATCGTGGTGCCGTGCCGCGCGAACTCCCGGACCTCCTCACCCGGCGGCATCGGCGTCTTCCCGCCGCCCAGCCGGGTGAGGATCACCGACTGCGCGACCTCCGGGATCGTCAGCTCCCGCCCCGCGAGCGCCGCCACCGCCGAGAAGGACGACACGCCCGGCACGATCTCCGTGGCGATGCCCAGACCGGCGCACCGGTCGACCTGCTCCTGCGTGCCGCCCCACAGCGCGGGGTCACCCGAGTGGATCCGCGCGACCCTCAGTCCTTCGTCACGGGCCCGCGCGTAGACGGCCACCACGTCCTCCAGCGACATCGCGGCCGAGTCGAGGATCTCCGCGTCCTCGCGTGCGTGTTCCAGGACCTCCGCCTGCACCAGACTGGCGGCCCAGATCACCACGTCCGCCTCGGCGATGGCCCGCGCGCCGCGGAACGTCAGCAGATCGGCGGCGCCGGGACCGGCCCCGACGAAGGTCACCTTGCCGGTGGGGGCGTCGGCCATGGAAACAGGTCCTTCCCTGGATGTGGTCGGAAGTCGGAGGGGGCTGGGCGGCTGTCACGCGTGCGCGAGCGACCGCTGATCGGATACGAAGAGCACATGGCGGTCCTCGTCGCGCTGGGCGCGTTCCTGATGACGCTGGCCGGCGGCTGGTCGGCACACCGTGTGACCGACCGCCGCCACCTGGTGCTGGGCCTGGCCGGCGGACTGATGCTCGGCGTGGTCGGCCTGGAACTCCTCCCGGAGTCCCTGGAGGCCGCCGGCACCGAGGTGTACGGCGTGCCGGCCGCCCTGCTGCTCTTCGTGGGCGGGTTCCTGCTGGCCCACCTGGTGGAACGGCTGCTCGCGCACCGTCAGGCGGCGCACGGTGCGGCCGAGAACCACGGCCGCACCCCCGAGGTGGGCCTCACCGCGGCGGCGGCGATGGTCGGGCACAGCGCGATGGACGGCGTGGCGATCGGCGCCGCCTTCCAGGTCGGCGGCGGCATGGGCGCCGCCGTCGCGGTCGCCGTGATCGCCCACGACTTCGCCGACGGCTTCAACACGTACACACTCACCCACGCCTACGGCAACGCCCGCCGCCGCGCCCTCGCCATGCTGGTCGCGGACGCCGTGGCACCGGTCGCCGGCGCCGCCTCCACCCTCTTCGTCACGATCCCGGAGCCGCTGCTCGGCGGCTACCTCGGCCTGTTCGGCGGCGCGCTGCTCTATCTCGCGGCGGCCGAGATCCTGCCCGAGGCGCACCACGCCCACCCGGCCCGCTCCACGCTCGTGTGCACGGTCGCCGGGGTGCTGTTCATCTGGCTGGTCGTGGGCGCCGCCCACTGACCGCCCGCCGTTCCGCCTCACAGCTTCCCGCCCCGCCCGCCCGCACGCCGGGGCGGCGCGATCAGCGTCGACAGATACGGCAACGGCGTCCCGTCCATCTCCGCCGCGGACCGCACGGACTCCTCCGGCATCCCCAGCGCGGACCCCCACACCGCGTCGTCGAGCCGCCCGGTCTCCCGCAACACCTCCGCGACCTCAGCGGCCCGCCGCCCGAACTTGTACGCGACGACGGTGCCGGGCCCGGCCAGGGCCTCCTTGAGCACGGCGCTCCCGGCGGTGACCGGGACCAGCGTCAGCGGCTCGGTCCCCTCGGTCAGCACGGCCCCGGACCGGGCGGCGAGATCCTGCATGGCGGTGATCCCGGGCACGGTCTCGACCACCACCCCCGGCACGAGCTCCCCGACGGTCTGCGCGAGATAGGTGAACGTCGAATAGACGTTGGGATCCCCGATGGTCGCGAACGCGACGGAGCCGCGCTCCCGCAGCAGCCGGGCGACCCGCTCGCCGGCCGCGTCCCAGGCGGCCTCCCGCCGCTTCCTGTCCGTCCGCTCGTTCAGCGCGAACACCACCCGGACGACTTTCTCCGCGGGCACGTAGTGCAGCACGGTCGCCTCGGCACGCCCCCGCTCACCCGTGTCCATCACGGGCACGACGACGACCTCGGCGGCCCGCAGCGCGTCGACCCCCTTGACGGTCACCAGTTCCGGGTCCCCGGGCCCCACGCCCACCCCGGTCAGCCTGCTGCTCATGACGTCCGGCACCTCTCCACGAACCGACGGGCGACACCGGGCGCCGACGCCCAGTGGGTGTGCAGATAACTGGCGTGCACGCCGCCTTCGACGAACCCCTCGACCCGCCGCTCGGGCACACGCACCCCCCAGGCGGGAGAGGCCCCGGCCCCCGGCTCGACGACCGTCCGATGGAACTCGTGCCCCCGCATCCGCGTCCCCGCGACGGCCAGCACGCCGTCACTCACGGCCACGGCATCCCGGTACCCGAGCGTCAGCCGCTCCGACATCCGCGCGGAGGCGTCCAGCACGCCGCACATGGGCATCCCGTCCAACTCCCGGCACAGATACAGCAGCCCGGCACACTCGGCGGCAACGGGCGCGCCACGCTCCGCCAGGGCGGCGACGACCTTCCTGAGCCGTTCGTTGGCGGACAACTCGGCGGCGTACACCTCGGGAAAACCCCCACCGATGACCAGCCCGGCAGTCCCCTCGGGCAACTCCTCGTCCTGCAACGGATCAAAGGTCACGACCTCCGCCCCGGCGGCGGTCAACAACTCGGCGTGCTCGGCATAGGAGAAGGAGAACGCGGCCCCGCCGGCGAGGGCGACGACAGCGCGTTCCAGCCCGTCCGGCGTTTGAGGACGAGGCCCGCCAGGGCCGACAGGGGGGTCTGGGGGCGCAGCCCCCAGGGACGGGACGGGAAGGGGCGGCGGGGGCGAAGAAACAAGCGCCTCATCCGCATCCCAAGCCGCACCGACGAGAGGCCCCGCACTGGAAGCGAGGGCGACAAGCCCGGCCAGATCACACCCTTCCGCGACCATCGCCCCCATCGCCTCCACAGCGGCAACGGCGTCAGCCGCCCGCTCGGCCACAGGCACAAGCCCCAGATGCCGAGACGGAGTCTCGACAACCGCCCCCCGTCGCAACACCCCCAGCACAGGCACCCCGGTCGCCTCCAACGCCTCCCGCAGCACAGCCTCGTGCCGGTCCGAAGCGACCTTGTTGAGAATCACGCCCCCGACCCGGACCTCCGGATCGAAGCTCACGAACCCGTGCACCAACGCCGCCACCGACCGGGCTTGCGCCGACGCGTCGACCACCAGCACCACCGGCGCCCGCAGCAGCTTCGCCACCTGCGCGGTGGACGCCAGCTCCCCCTCCCCGGAGGCCCCGTCGAACAGGCCCATCACGCCCTCGACGACGGCGATGTCGCACCCCCGCGCGCCGTGCGCGAACAGGGGAGCCACCAGCTCGGCCCCGCACAGGTACGCGTCGAGGTTCCGCCCCACCCGCCCCGTGGCGAGCGCGTGATACCCGGGATCGATGTAGTCGGGCCCCACCTTGTGCGGCGACACGGCCATGCCGCGCGCGGACCACGCGGCCATCAGCCCCGTGGCGACGGTGGTCTTCCCGCTCCCCGACGCGGGCGCGGCGACGACCAGCCGGGGAACGGACCCGACGGAGCCCACGGCCCCCGTCACCACTCGATCCCCCTCTGCCCCTTCTGCCCGACGTCCATCGGATGCTTCACCTTGGACATGTCGGTCACCAGATCGGCGCAGTCGACCAGCTCCGCCGGCGCGTTGCGCCCCGTGATCACCACATGCTGCGTCCCGGGCCGCTCCCGCAGCACGGACACCACCTCGGCGGTGTCGACCCAGCCCCAGTGCATCGGGTAGGCGAACTCGTCCAGCACGTACAGCCGGTACGTCTCGGCGGCCAGGTCACGCTTGACCTGCTCCCAGCCCTCGCGGGCCTTCTCCTCGTTGTCCATCTGGGCGTCGCGCTGCACCCAGGACCAGCCCTCGCCCATCTTGTGCCAGGCGACGGACCCGCCCTCGCCGGAGTCCCCGAGCACCCGCAGCGCCCGCTCCTCGCCGACCTTCCACTTCGCCGACTTGACGAACTGGAACACCCCGATCGGCCACCCCTGGTTCCAGGCGCGCAACGCCAGCCCGAACGCGGCGGTCGACTTCCCCTTGCCCACGCCCGTGTGGACGACGACGAGCGGCCGGTTCCGCCGCTGCCGTGTCGTCAGACCGTCGTCGGGCACGACACTCGGCTGCCCCTGCGGCATCAGGCGGCCCTCCTCTGCACGTCCTTCACCAGCCCGGCGATGCTGTCCGCCCGCAGCTCGTCCAACGTCACGGCGGTCCCGCCCAGCTCACCGGCGAGCCGTCCGGCCAGACCGAGCCGCACCGGCCCCGACTCGCAGTCCACGACCACGGAGGCGATGCCGTCCGCCGCGAACAGCCGCGCCGCCCGCGACGCCATCGCGACCGGCTCGGGGCCACCCGTGGCCCGCCCGTCCGTCACCACGACGACCAGCGCCCGCCGCGCGGGATCTCGCAGCCGCTCCACCCGCAGCACGTCGTGCGCCTTGAGCAGTCCCGCCGCCAGCGGGGTACGCCCGCCGGTCGGCAGCGACTCCAGCCGGGCCGCCGCCGCGTCCACCGACGACGTGGGCGGCAGCGCGACGTCCGCCGCCGACCCGCGGAAGGTCACCAGGCCGACCTTGTCCCGCCGCTGGTAGGCGTCGAGCAGCAGCGACAGCACGGCACCCTTGACGGCGCTCATCCGCTGCCGCGCGGCCATCGACCCCGAGGCGTCCACGACGAACAGCACGAGGTTCCCCTCGCGGCCCTCCCTGGTCGCCTGCCGCAGATCGTCCCGGCGCACCACGAGACCGCGTCCCGACCGGCCCCGGGCCCGCTGGTGCGGAGCCGCCGCCTGCACGGTCGCCGCCAGGTGCAGCTTGGTCAGGGTCCCCTGAGGCCGGCGCGCACCCGTCGTCCTCCCGTGCTCGGTCCGCGCCCGCGACCGCCGCCCGGCGACCCCCTCACCGATCCCGGGGACGCTCAGCACCTTGGCGCGGAAGGGCTCGGCCGCCCGCACGGGCGACTGCTCCCCGGCCCCGCCGGGCGCGGGCTCGCCCTCACCCTCCGCGGGACGGGCGGCGTCGGCGCCGTCCCCCGCCGGCCCCTCGTCCGGCTCCGGCCGGCCCCCGCCCCCGCCGGGGCCACCGCCGTCCCCGTCCGGGTCGGGGTCGTCGTCCCCGGAGAACTCCTCCAGCGTCTCGTCGAGCTTGTCCTCGTCCAGCCCCGGCGCGTCGAACGGATTGCGCCGCCGACGGTGGGGGAGGGCCAGCAGCGCGGCCTGCCGCACGTCCTCCGCCAGCACGTCCGTCCGCCCGGCCCACGCGGCCAGCGCGGTCGCCGTCCGCGCCATCACGATGTCGGCCCGCATGCCGTCCACCTCGAACGCGGCGCACGTCGCCGCGATCTGCCGCAGCGCGCCGTCCCCCAGCCGCACCGACGGCAGCAACTCCCGCGCCCCGACGATCCGCTGCTGTACGGCGGCCTCCTCGTCGGCCCACCGTGCGGCGAACCCGGCGGGATCGTCGTCGTACGCGAGCCGCCGCCGGACGACCTCGACCCGCTGGTCCGGCTCCCGGGAGGCGGAGACCTCGACGGTCAGCCCGAACCGGTCGAGCAGCTGCGGCCGCAGCTCGCCCTCTTCCGGGTTCATCGTCCCGACGAGCAGGAACCGCGCCGCGTGCCGCACGGACACGCCCTCGCGCTCCACGTACGAAGCGCCCATCGCCGCCGCGTCCAGCAGCAGGTCGACCAGATGGTCGTGGAGGAGATTCACCTCGTCCACGTACAGAATGCCCCGGTGCGCGGCGGCCAGCAGACCGGGTTCGAACGCCTTCACGCCCTCGGCCAGCGCCCGTTCGATGTCGAGCGCGCCGACCAGCCGGTCCTCGGAGGCGCCGACGGGCAGCTCCACCATCCGCGCCGGACGGGACGCACCGCCGCCCCCGCCGTCGTGCGGCCCGTCCGGGCACCCGGAGTCGGGCGAGGCGGGGTCGCAGGAGAACCGGCAGCCGGGCACCACCGCGACCTCCGGCAGCAGCGAGGTCAGCGCACGCACGGCGGTGCTCTTCGCGGTGCCCTTCTCACCGCGCACCAGCACACCGCCGACGGACGGCGACACCGCGTTCAGCAGCAGCGCGAGCCGCAGGTCGTCCTGGCCCACGACGGCCGTGAAAGGAAAGGGGGTGGTCACTGGTCGTCGCCCTCCGAGTCGCCTTCGAGGTCGCCCTCGAGTTCCAGGTAGGTGGCGCGCAGCCGTTCCAGGGTGTCGGCGTCCGGCTCCGCCCACAGCCCGCGGTCCGCCGCCTCCAGGAGCCGTTCCGTGATGCCGCGCAACGCCCAGGGGTTGGACTTCTTCATGAAGTCGCGGTTCTCCGGCGAGAACACGTACTCCGCGCCGAGCTTCTCGTACATCCAGTCGTCCACGACCCCGGCCGTGGCGTCGTACCCGAACAGGTAGTCCACGGTGGCCGCCATCTCGAAGGCGCCCTTGTAGCCGTGCCGCCGCATGGCCGCCATCCAGCGCGGGTTCACCACCCGCGCCCGGAACACCCGGTGCGTCTCCTCGCCCAGCGTGCGCGTCCTCACCTGGTCCGGGGTCGCCGAGTCGCCGACGTACGCCTCGGGGCTCGAGCCCGTCAGGTGCCGGACCATGGCGACCATGCCGCCGTGGTACTGGAAGTAGTCGTCGGCGTCGACGAGATCGTGCTCCCGCGTGTCCACGTTCTTCGCCGCGACCGCGATCCGGCGGAACGCCGTCTCCATGTCGCCGCGCGCCGCCCGCCCGTCGAGTCCGCGCCCGTAGGCGTAGCCGCCCCACACCGCGTACACCTCGGCGAGGTCGGCGTCGGAGCGCCAGTTCCGCGCGTCGATCAGCGGCAGCAGCCCCGCCCCGTACGCCCCCGGCTTGGAGCCGAAGACACGCGCGGTGGCCCGCCGCCGGTCACCGTGCGCGGCCGTGTCCTCCTCGACGTGCGCCCGCACGTAGTTGGAGTCGTCCGGCTCGTCCAGCTCCGCCACCGCCCGCACCGCGTCGTCGATCAGCCCCACCACGTGCGGGAACGCGTCCCGGAAGAAGCCGGAGATGCGGACCGTGACGTCGATGCGGGGCCGTCCCAGCTCCTCCAGGGGCACGATCTCGAAGCCGGTCACGCGCCGCGACGCGTCGTCCCACACCGGGCGGCAGCCCAGCAGCGCCAGGATCTCGGCGATGTCGTCGCCCTGGGTGCGCATCGCGGACGTGCCCCACACCGTCAGGCCGACGGACTCCGGGTAGGCGCCCGTGTCCTCCAGGTACCGCCGCACCAGCGAGTCCGCCAGCGACTGCCCGACCTCCCAGCTCAGGCGCGAGGGAATCGCCTTGGGGTCGACCGAGTAGAAGTTCCGGCCCGTCGGGAGCACGTTGACCAGCCCGCGCGTCGGCGACCCCGACGGACCCGCCGGGACGTACCCGCCGTCCAGCGCGCGCAGGATGTGACCGATCTCGTCCGTCGTGCGCTCCAGCCGTGGCACGACCTCCTCGCACGCGAACCGCAACACGTCGACCGCTTCCGGGAGTTCGACGCCCAGCACCTCCCGCACCAGGCCCGGCACCGCGCCCGCCGCCCAGGCCCGCTCCTCCATGCCCTCCGCGAGCCGCCGGCACAGCTGCTCCAGCAGGTCGATCGCGTCGGCGGCCGTACGCGACGGGCCGTCCACCAGGTCCGTCAGCTCCACCGGCACCTTCACGGGCGCGCCCGGCTCGGCCAGCAGCTCCTTCTCCACCAGCCCGAAGTGCGCGGCCAGGCAGGCCCGCAGCCCCGGCAGGGCGTTCGCCCGCCCGCCCCACACCTGCGAGGCGCGCAGCACGGCCAGCACCAGGTTCACACGCGGCTCGCCGGCCGGCCCGCCGCCGAGGATGTGCAGGCCGTCGCGGATCTGCACGTCCTTGATCTCGCACAGGTAGCCGTCGATGTGCATGACGAACTCGTCGAACGCGTCGTCGTCCGGCTGGTCGTCCACGTGCAGGTCGTGGTGCAGCTCGGCGGCCTTCACCAGCGTCCAGATCTGCGCCCGCACGGCCGGCGCCTTCGTCGGGTCCAGGTCGCTGACCAGCGCGTACTCGTCGAGCAGCTGCTCCAGCTTGGCGAGATCGCCGTACGTGTCGGCGCGGGCCATCGGCGGCACGAGGTGGTCGACGACCGTGGCGTGCCCGCGCCGCTTGGCCTGGGTGCCCTCGCCGGGGTCGTTCACGATGAACGGGTAGACCAGCGGAAGGTCGCCCAGCACCGCGTCCGGAGCGCACCCCGCACTCAGGCCGAGGCCCTTGCCCGGCAGCCACTCCATCGTGCCGTGCTTGCCCATGTGGACGACGGCGTCGGCGCCGAAACTGTTCTCCAGCCAGCGGTAGGCGGCCAGGTAATGGTGCGACGGCGGCATGTCGGGGTCGTGGTAGATCGCGATGGGGTTCTCCCCGAAGCCGCGCGGCGGCTGGATCATCACGACGACGTTCCCGAACCTCAGGGACGCCAGCACGATGTCCTCCCCGTCGACGTACAGGGAGCCCGGCGGCTCGCCCCACGCCTCGGTCATCGCGTCCCTCAACTCCGGTTCCAGCGTGGCGAACCAGGCCCGGTAGTCGGCCAGCGGCACCCGCGCCGGCGCGGCGGCCAGCTGGTCCTCCGTGAGCCATTCGACGTCGTGCCCGCCCGCCTCGATCAGCCGGTGGATCAGCTCGTCGCCCTCGGACGGGTGGCCCTCGACGGCGTACCCGGCGTCCCGCAGCGCGTCCAGCACGCGCACCGCCGACGCGGGCGTGTCGAGACCGACCGCGTTGCCGACCCGCGAGTGCTTCGTCGGGTACGCGGTGAAGACCAGCGCCAGCTTCTTCTCCGCGTTCGGCTTGTGCCGCAGCGCCGCGTGCCGTACGGCGATCCCGGCGACCCGCGCGGCCCGCCCGGGGTCGGCGACGTACACCGGGACGTCGTCCGCGCCCTGCTCCTTGAAGGAGAACGGGACGGTGATCAGCCGGCCGTCGAACTCGGGGATGGCGACCTGCATGGCCGCGTCCATGGGGGAGAGGGCCGCGTCGGACTCCTCCCAGGCCGCGCGGGAGGTCGTCAGACACAGCCCTTGCAGCACCGGTACGTCCAGCTCGGCGAGCGCGCCGACGTCCCAGGCCTCCTCCTCGCCGCCCGCCGACGCCTGCGAGGCGTGGGTGCCGCCGGCCGCGAGCACGGTGGCGACGAGCGCGTCCGCCCGGCCCAGCAGCTCGTACAGCGCGGGGTCCGCACCGCGCAGCGAACCGCAGTACACCGGCAGGGCGTTGGCGCCGCGCGCCTCGATCGCGTCGCACAGGGTGTCCACGAAGGCGGTGTTGCCGCTGAGTTCGTGGGCGCGGTAGAAGAGCACCCCGACCGTCGGACGCCCCGACGCGGCCGTACGCGAGCCGTGCACCCCGAACTCCGGCATCCTGCGCGGCTGTTCGAAGCCCTCGCCGGTCAGCAGCACGGTGTCCGACAGGAACCGGGCCAGCTCGGCGAGGTTGTCCGGGCCGCCCTCGACGAGGTAGCGCAGCGCCTCGGCCACCACGCCCGCCGGGACGCTCGACTCGGCCATCAGCTCCGCGTCGGGCACGCTCTCGCCGCCGAGCAGCACCGCGGGGACGCCGGACGCCTTCAGCGCGGCCAGTCCGTCCTCCCACGCGCGCTTGCCGCCCAGCAGCCGCACCACCGCCAGGTCGGCGCCGTCGAGCAGTGCGGGCAGTTCCTCCGCGACGTCGACGCGGGTGGGGTTGCCGATCCGGTAGCCGGCGCCGGAGGCCCGGGCCGCCAGCAGGTCCGTGTCGGCGGTCGACAACAACAACACAGTGCTCATGCGGGCGCTCCCGGTGGAATGAAGGGCAGTCCTCGTGGCGCGCCGGACTCGATGAGCCGCCACAGCGCGTCGGTGTCCGCGTGCTGTTCGATCAGGTCGCCGAGCCGGTCGAGCTGCTCCTCGCGCAGCGCGGCGAAGGAGGTGCCGGGGGCCGGCACGAAACGGCGCCCCGCGCGATCGGCGACCGCGCGCAGGAACGCCCGCCGGAACCCGTCCGACTCCAGCGCACCGTGCCAGTGCGTGCCCCAGGTGCCGCCGACCCGGCAGCCGTCCAGGCTGTGTCCATGGTCATCGGAGATGAACGGGTCGCCGCCCAGTACCTCGGCGACCCCGTGATGGATCTCGTAGCCCTCGACGCGCTCCCCGAGGGCCTCGCCGACGGGGCGGGCCAGGGTCTTCCCGCGGGCGAACCGCACCCTTACGGGCAGCACGCCGAGCCCGTCCACATGGCCCGCGCGGCTCTCCACGTCGTCCTCGATGTGCTCGCCGAGCAGCTGGAAACCGCCGCAGATGCCGAGCAGCGGGCGTCCCTCGGCGGCCCGCCGCACCAGCGCGTCCGCCAGCCCCCGCTCGCGCAGCCAGCGCAGCGCCTTCACGGTGCCGCGGGTGCCGGGCACGACCACGAGGTCGGCGTCGGCGAGTTCGTCCGGCCGGTCCACGAACCGCACCACGACGCCCGGTTCGGCGGCCAGCGCGTCCACGTCGGTGAAGTTGGACATCAGCGGCACCGCGCACACCGCGACCCGCAGCACCTCCTCACCGGCCGGGGGCGCCACGGCGGACTCCCGCACCGCCCCGCGCAACGAGACGCGCAGCCCGTCCTCCTCGTCGATGCCCAGCCCGTGCCGGAACGGCAGCACGCCGTACGTCCGCCGCCCGGTCAGGCCGTGCAGCATCTCCAGACCCGGCTCCAGCAGCGAGACGTCCCCGCGGAACTTGTTCACCAGGAACCCGGCGACCAGCTCCTGGTCCTCGGGCGAGAGCAGGGCGACCGTGCCGAAGAACGACGCGAAGACGCCGCCCCGGTCGATGTCCCCGACGACCAGCACGGGCAGTCGCGCGCCCCGCGCGATCCCCATGTTGACGATGTCGGTGCGGCGCAGGTTGATCTCGGCAGGGCTCCCGGCGCCCTCGCAGATCACCACGTCGTACGCGTCCCGCAGCCGCTCCAGGCAGTCCAGGACCGTGCCGAGGAGGCTCTCCTGGCGGCCGCCGTGGTAGCCGCGGGCGCTCATCTCGCCGACCGGGCGGCCCATCAGCACCACCTGGCTGGACCGGTCGCCGCCCGGCTTCAGCAGCACCGGGTTCATCAGCGCCGTCGGCTCCACCCGGCACGCCTGCGCCTGCATGGCCTGGGCGCGCCCGATCTCGGCGCCCTCGCGGGTGACGAACGAGTTCAGCGACATGTTCTGCGCCTTGAACGGCGCGACCTTCACGCCCTGGCGCGCCAGCCACCGGCAGATCCCGGCGGTGACCACGCTCTTGCCGGCGTCCGAGGTGGTCCCGGCGACCAGCAGTCCGCCACCGCTCACGTGGCACGTCCCTTCAGCACGCGCCGCGCGGCCACCCCGGCCGCCAGCGCCAGCCAGCCCACGCGCCGCGACAGGCGCACCGCCCGGTCGATGTCGGTGACGGCGACGGCGCGTCCGCCGCCGTTGAGGACGGGCCGGTGCTCGACCCGCCCGCCGTAGGAGAGGGTCCCGCCGAGCCGCACGCCGAGCGCGCCCGCGAAGGACGCCTCCACGGGGCCGGCGTTGGGGCTCGGGTGCTTGCCCGCGTCCGCGCGCCAGGTTCGTACCGCCCCGCGCGGGTCCGGTCCGCTCAGCGCGGCGAGGACGGCCGTCAGACGCGCCCCCGGCCAGCCGGCGACGTCGTCGAGACGGGCGGACGCCCAGCCGTAACGGCGGTACCGGGGCGACTTGTGACCCACCATCGCGTCCAGGGTGTTGACGGCCCGGAAGCCCACCAGACCCGGCACCCCGGCGACCGCGCCCCACACGAGGGCGCCCACCACGGCGTCGGAGGTGTTCTCGGCCACGGACTCCACCACGGCACGGGCGATCCCGTCGGCGTCCAACGCCTGCGGGTCGCGGCCGCACAGGTGCGGCAGCCGCTCCCTCGCGGCCTCGACGTCCCCGGCCTCGAGCGCCCGCCCGACGGTCCGGGCCTCCCGGGCCAGCGAGGTGCCGCCGACGACGGCCCAGGTGGCGACGCCGGTCAGGGCGACGGAAGCGGCGGGACTACGGCGTACGGCGCGGGCGGCCAGGCCGGCGAGCGTGACGGCGCCGCCGACGCACACGGCGGTGTGCACGGCCCCGCGGCCCCGGTCGTCCTGCCACAGCACCCGCTCCACGGCAGCCGCGGCCCGCCCGAAAGCGGCGACCGGATGCCCACGGCGGGGATCGCCGAGCAGCAGGTCGCCGAGGAGGCCGGCGGCGGCGCCGTACGCGAACACGCGATCGGCACCCATGGGTTCAGCCGGTGACGGATCCGGAGGTCACGGCCCCGAAGGGGGGTGGGGTGTCGCTGATCGACCTCGACAGGCTGCCGCGCATGGCGATATGTCCTCACTCAGGGTGTCCACGCCCTGGTTCGACGAGACCGGCGGCGAGAGTTCCTGGCTCCCGGGGCGCACCCCGGTGACAGTGGCGGGACCGCGCCGGATTCGCACCGGCTTCCTCTCCTGCCGCCGTATTGGCGGAGGCAGTCCACCATGCCCCCGGAAGGGCCGTCAACTTGCCATTGACCTGCGGGGCTGAAGTGTGCCGAGGCCCACAGAGGGGCTCACGTGGGTGAACGGCGGGAACGGCGCGTGGAGGCGCGGACCCGGCGCACGGACGCGCGGACATGGCAGCGGGCGGGACGGGAGCCGCTGCTCCCGCCCCGCCCGCTCACGCGTGCGGCCCTGTGGTCAGGCCATGATCAGGTAGATGCCGTAGCCCACGGCCGCCGCGCACGCGGCGAAGCAGGCGTAGGCGCCGGTGACGGCGAGGGCCGCGGACCGGCCCTCGGCGGTGGCCCGCTCGCGGCGGGACAGACCGGAGATGCCGAGGGTGAACAGGGCCACCAGGGCCACGGTGACCACGAGGCTGACGCCGAACACGGAGCCGAGGGCCGCCCAGTCGATCTTCATGCTGCTTCTTCCTTCGTGCCGGACGCGGTCAGACGGTCGAGGCGGCCGACGGGGCCTGCGGGTCGGCGGTGGCCGGTGCCGGGATGGTGGCCGAGAGCTCCTCGGAGGGGCCGGCCGGCGGCGGGGTCACGGCGGCGATCGCCTGGGTCACCACACCGGCGGGCTCCTCGGCCGGGGCCTCGGGGGTGTCGTGGTCGTTGACGTTGGTGTGGTCGACGACCTCGCGCCGGGAGATCTTCCAGATGGCCGCGCTGGAGGCGACGAGGAACACGGCCACGACGGCGGTGCCCCAGCTGCCGAAGCCGCACACCCACTCGGCGATCGCCGCGACCAGGGCGGCGGCCGGCAGGGTCAGGCCCCAGGCGACGAACATCCGGGTGGCCGTGGACCAGCGGACCACGCCGCCCTTGCGGCCGAGGCCGGCGCCCATGACGGAACCGGACACGGAGTGCGTCGTGGAGAGCGAGAAGCCCAGGTGCGAGGAGGCCAGGATGACCGTCGCGGCGCTGGTCTGGGCGGCGAAGCCCTGCTGCGGCTGGAGGTCGGTCAGGCCCTTGCCCATGGTGCGGATGATGCGCCAGCCGCCCAGGTAGGTGCCGAGGGCGATGGCGAGACCCGCGGAGAGGATGACCCACATCGGCGGGTCGGAGTCGGGGGCGACCGCGCCGCCCGCGACCAGGGCGAGGGTGATGATGCCCATCGTCTTCTGGGCGTCGTTGGTGCCGTGGGCCAGGGAGACCAGGCCCGCCGAGGCGATCTGTCCCGCGCGGTAGCCCTTCTCGGAGGCCTTGGTGTCGGCGCCGCGGCCCATGCGGTAGGTGAGCCGGGTCGCGAACATCGCGGCGATGCCGGCCACCAGCGGGGCGGCGATCGCGGGAAGCAGGACCTTGGTGACCAGCACGTCGCCGTGGACCGCCCCGAAGCCGGCGGAGGCGACCGTGGCGCCGATCAGACCGCCCATGAGGGCGTGCGACGAACTGGACGGCAGGCCGACCAGCCAGGTGAGGAGATTCCAGAGGATCGCGCCGACCAACGCGGCGAAGATGACCTCGGGACGGATGCCGGCCTCGTCGACGAGGCCCTTGGAGATCGTGTTGGCGACCTCCACCGAGAGAAAAGCGCCGACAAGGTTCAGCACGGCGGACATGGCCACCGCGACCTTGGGCTTGAGCGCACCGGTCGAAATGGTCGTTGCCATCGCGTTCGCGGTGTCGTGGAAACCGTTCGTGAAATCGAACGCGAGTGCGGTTACCACCACAATCGCGAGGATCAGCGAGAAGCTTTCCATTTACCCAGGCAATCGTTCGAGGTCATTGGCTGGTCGAACGTAGGTAACCGGGGTGAACGGAAGATGAACTGGAACGGGCATCGCGGTGACCGTAAGAGGGGGTGCGCGCTCCGCCGTGCGGGCCAGGTTGCCTGGGCTCCTGGCAGGATCTCCACATGGCCGAACCGGACGGGACAGAGCAGGAAGCGGAGGGCGCCGTGCGTGGCGTCACGGGTACGCGCGGTGAGGGCTCCACGGGGCCGTGCGGAGAGGTGGCCGACGCCTGGGCCGAGCTGGTCGCGACGGCCCGCCGGACCGTCGCCGACGGCCTGGTCGTCGGCACCTCGGGCAACGTCTCCGTACGGGTCGGCGGCACCGTCCTCGTGACCCCGTCCGGCGTCCCGTACGACCGGCTCACCCCGGCCGACGTGACGGGCGTGGACCTCGAAGGCCGGCAGGTGCTCGGCTCGCTGGTCCCGACCAGCGAGCTGCCCCTTCACCTGGCCGTCCACCGGACGACCGACGCGCGCGCCGTCGTCCACACGCACGCCGTGCACGCCACCGCCGTCTCCACGCTCGTCGACGAGCTCCCGGCGATCCACTACATGACCGCGGCCCTCGGCGGCCCCGTCCGCGTGGCCGCGTACGCCGCCTACGGCACGCCGGAGCTGGCCGGGAACGCCCTGCGCGCCCTCGACGGCCGCACCGGCTGCCTGATGCGCAACCACGGGACCCTCACCCACGGCGCCACCCTCGACCAGGCGTACGACCGCACGGCCCAGCTCGAGTGGATGTGCCGCGTCTGGCTCACGGCCTCCTCGGTGCCGGGCCTGACCCCGGCGCTGCTGAGCCGGGAGCAGCTCGCGGAGGCGGGGGAGCGGCTGCGGGGGTACGGGCAGCGCGGGTGAGGAGTTCCGGCGGCCCGGCGGCGGCCTGACAGGGCGCCCCGTGACGTCATGTCGACAAAGCGGTTTGCCGTCCCGACGGCTTCCGGCTTCCGGCGTCCGCGGGCCGGACGTGAGGTGCGTCCGTCCGGCCACCGCCGGCTCCCGGCTCCCGGGTGTCAGGACGGGCCCGCCGGGAACCCCTTCCGTCGACGCGGCCGTGAGGCCGACCGCGTCCGGGCGGCTTCCCGGCCATGTGTCCACTGGCCGGGTCCGCGTCCGGACCCGACACTGGGAGGCGTGCGCACTGTGACTGCGACGGCAGCAGCCGTCACCGCCGTGATAGGGGCCGGTGCCGCCGCGGTGGCCGCCGGCCGGTTCGCCAGCGACGCCGCCCTGAGGATCCCCTCGGGCCGGCCCCTGCCCACCGAGCCCGGGCTCACCGTCCACGCCACCGCCGCCGGCCAGGTCAGTCTCACGCGTGACCTCGCCGCCCTGCGGCCCGGCCGCTACGGCCTCCTCGGCGAGCGTTTCCACGCCGTCGTGGGACCCGTCCTGGACGGCACGGCCCACTCCGCCGACACCGTCGTACGCCGCCTCGAACGCGTCACCTACGGGACGCCCGAACCCGGCGACCGGGCCCGTTTCACCCCGAACGTCCACGTCGGCGACCCCGGCACCGCGCTCGGCGTCGACCACACCGTGCTCGACGTGCCCGGCGAACTCGGGCCGCTGCCCGCGTGGTTCGTGCCCGGCGACCGGGACACCTGGGTGATCGCCGTGCACGGCCTCGGCGCCACCCGCGAACACGTACTCAACGTCCTCGGTGCCCTCCACCGCCACCAGTTCCCCGTGCTCGTCCCCGCCTACCGGGGCGACCCGGAGGCGCCCCGCTCCCCGGACGGGCTCAACCACCTCGGCGAGACCGAGTGGCGCGACCTCGACGCCGTGCTGCGGCACGCGGTCGACTCCGGCGCCCGCAAGGTGGTCCTGTACGGCTTCTCCACCGGCGCGACCATGGCGCTGCGCGCCGCCGCCCGCTCGGAACTGCGCGAACGGGTCGCCGGGCTGCTCCTGGACTCCCCGGTGCTCGACTGGGAGTCCACCCTGCGCGCCCTCGCCGGCGCCCGCCGCACCCCCGGCGTGCTCCTGCCGCTCGCCGTCCGCGCCGCCCAGGGCCGCACCGGCCTGTACGGCGACCACCGGCCCGCCGTGGTGCGCCTGGACGGCATCCCGATTCCGACGCAGATCTTCCACGGCCCCGACGACACGGTGGCCCCCTGGCGGTTCTCCCGCCGCCTCGCCGCCGCCCATCCGAACACGGTCACCCTCCAGACCGTCAGGGGCGCCCCGCACGCCGCGATGTGGAACGCCGACCCGGCCGCGTACGAGGAGTCGCTGCGGAGGTTCCTCGTGCCGTTGATGTGAGCCCGCGCACCGCCCGGCGGGCACCCGGGCGGGACCTCCCGACGGGTGCCGGAGCGGGCGGTGCGGGGGATTCCGTTTAGGGCCGGACCATTGGCTTGATCGGGCCCCTCCGGCACCGTCCGGGCCGGGACGGTGCCGGTCGTCGAGGCGTCCCCCGGCATTCCGTTTGGGTTTTCGGACCGTCAACCGGAAGACTGCACCCGTGACGTCCCGTATCCCGCGCGACTCCAGGCTTCGACTCGTCCGCCCGCGACCCCTGGCCGCCGCCCCCGCCGCGATCGAGCAGCGGCGTGTGCGCCGCCCCGCGCCACGCCCCCCGGAGGGCACGCCCGCACCGGCCGAGCTGGCCGGAATGGCACGCTCCGTCCTGGCCGCGGCCGCCCGCGTGGCCCGCTGGGCGGACCGCGCCCTGGGCCCCGGCGGCGACAGCGCCACCGCCGACGGCAAGGCCACCCTGTCCGACGCGACCGCCCGCCGGGCCGCCGACGCCCTCGGCCTGACCGCCGATCAGGTCCGCGCCGACTGGGACACCGCCCGGCTGGCCGGTCTCATCGAGGTGCACGGCGACAGCGCCCGTCCCGGCTGGCGGCTGCGCGCCTGGGACCGCGACGACAGCGCCGTGCTGCGCGGCTGGGTCGCCCTCTGCGACGCCTGGTCGCTCGCCAGCCCCGAACCCGAGGACCACGAGCCCGCCGCCGTCGCCGAGGTGGTGACGGCCATGCCGCAGGTGCTGTCCTTCCTCCAGCTGTCCGCCGGGCCGGTGCCCGTGCCCCAGCTGCTCGACCTGCTGGAGCAGCGGGTCACCGAACTGCGCACGGAGCGCTGCGAGGTGGACTACGGGCCGCGGCCCGAGGCGCCCGACGCCCCCGCCGTCGCCCCGGAGCCGCGCCCCGCGCCCGCCGCGGACGCCCCGCTGCAGCCGCTCCTCGACTGGGCGCTGCGCGCCCTCGCCTCCGTCGGTGCGCTCACCTACGGCGACGGCCAGGCCACCCTCACGCCGCTCGGCAGCTGGGCGGTGTGGGTCAAGCTCGAGCAGATCTGCGTCGCCGCGCAGAGCCCGGCGGGCAACATCGAGCAGGGCGCGGAGGACATGCTGCGCGGGTGCGCGCGACTGCGTCCGGCCGCGGCCCGCGCCGAGTACCGCGCCTGGCTCGCCGCCCGGCCGGTCGGCAGCGCCGTCACCGAGCTGATCGCCGCCGCGCGGGGGGAGGACGCGCTGCTGCGCGGTCTCGCCTTCGAGGCGCTGCGAGTGGTCGGCGCCCCCGCCGAGCCTGAGGTGCGCGCCGCCCTCGACGAGCCCGCGCTGCGGCCGTACGCCCTGCTGTGGCTCGCCGAGCACGACGGGGCGGACCCCGAGGACGCGCACGAGGTGCTCACACGGGAGGAGGCGACGTGGCTGTGGGTGGACACGGCGGCGGCGGTCGCGGACCACGGTGAGGCGCCGCTGCTGCTGCGCCACCTGGAGACGGCGGTCCAGCCCACGGTGCCGGCCCTCCTGACCGAGGTCCGCGCGGTGGGGCACCCCCGCACGGTCCAGGTCCTGGTCGCCCTGGCCGCGGCCCACCCGGACCCCGCCTTCGCGAAGGCGGTCCGAAGAGCGGCGTTCCAGGTCCACAAGGGGGGTTAGACGCGGCGCGGCCCGGCTGCGGGCAGTCGTGCCGCTTGGGGCGGCACGGGTGGGCGCAGCGGCACCTCCGCGGCGCGGCAGGTCCGGGCACGCCTGTGCGCCGGGGGTCGCGGGGTTCCGTGGGATCAGGTGCCCGTCTCCGCTGCCCGCAACGGCGGCGGTGACGGTCCCGCGGGCCTCGGCCCAGTTGCGGGCATTCGTGCCGCTTGGGGCGGCACGGGTGGGCGCAGCGGCACCTCCGCGGCGCGGCAGGTCCGGGCACGCCTGTGCGCCGGGGGTCACGGGGTTCCGTGGGATCAGGTGCCCGCCTCCGCTGCCCGCAACGGCGGCGGTGACGGTCCCGCGGGCCTCGGCCCAGTTGCGGGCATTCGTGCCGCTGGGGCGGCACGGGTGGGCGCAGCGGCACCTCCGCGGCGCGGGAGGTTCAGGCACGGCTGCGCGCCCGCGCGCCCGGGGGTCGCGGGGCCCGTGGAATCAGGCGCCCGCCTCCGGGGCGTACGTACCGAAGCTCCACACGTTGCCCTCCAGGTCACGGGCCATGTAGTCCCGCGACCCGTAGTCCTGGTCGGTCGGCGGCATCAGCACCTCCACCCCCTGCTCCACCGCCCGCCGATGATGCGCGTCGACGTCGTCCACGACGACATACACCCCCGCGGGACCCGCGCCCTTCATCGCCGCGTCGAACACACCCCCACGCCCCTTGGACCCCAGCATCACCATCCCGTTCCCCTGGGCCAGTTCGGCGTGCTCCACCGTGCCGTCCTCCCCCTCGTACACCGTCACCTCCGTGAAGCCGAGGCCTTCCGTCAGCTGCCGGATCGCCGCCTTCGCGTCCGCGTACAGCAGCGTGGGGACGACCCCCGGCCGCGAGCTGCCGCCGCCCTTGCCCGTGCCTGCCATCGTGACCACTTCCTCGTGCCCGGAGTGCACCGGAGTGCACCGGGATGCATCGGTGTGTCCCGTCAGTGGCCAGTGTGACACCGGCCACCGACACCCGCGTGGAGCGAATCCGCGCGCGGAAAACCGCTTGCCCCGCCCCGTTAGAATGGCCCGCATGGCCATTCTCCTCGCGCATTAGACGGCGGGAACGCCCTCAGCCGCCCACCGCCAACCACACCTGCCCTGGAGTCTGTCCGTGATCTCCGCCTCCGGCATCGAGCTGCGCGCCGGTGCCCGCATCCTCATCGAAAGCGCCACGTTCCGCGTCGCCAAGGGCGACCGCATCGGCCTCGTCGGCCGCAACGGCGCGGGGAAGACCACCCTCACCAAGGTCCTCGCCGGCCAGGGCATGCCCGCCGCCGGCACGGTCACCCGCTCCGGCGAGGTCGGCTACCTGCCCCAGGACCCCCGCACCGGCGACCTCGACGTCCTCGCCCGCGACCGCATCCTGTCCGCCCGCGGCCTCGACGTACTGATCCGCAAGATGCGCGAGAACGAGCAGCGGATCGCCAACGGCCAGGGCGCCACGCGCGAGAAGGCGCTGAAGCAGTACGAGCGTCAGGAGACCGAGTTCCTCACCAAGGGCGGGTATGCCGCCGAGGCCGAGGCCGCCACCATCGCCGCCGCGCTGAACCTCCCCGACCGGGTGCTCGGCCAGCCGCTGCACACCCTCTCCGGCGGTCAGCGCCGCCGCGTGGAGCTCGCCCGCATCCTGTTCTCCGACGCGGACACCCTGCTCCTCGACGAGCCGACGAACCACCTCGACGCCGACTCGATCGTCTGGCTGCGGGACTACCTGAAGACCTACCGCGGCGGCTTCATCGTGATCTCCCACGACGTCGACCTGGTCGAGACGGTCGTCAACAAGGTGTTCTACCTGGACGCCAACCGCGCCGCGATCGACGTCTACAACATGGGCTGGAAGCTCTACCAGCAGCAGCGCGAGGCCGACGAGAAGCGCCGCCGCCGCGAGCGGCAGAACGCCGAGAAGAAGGCCGCCGCGCTCAACGCCCAGGCCGACAAGATGCGCGCCAAGGCGACGAAGACGGTCGCCGCGCAGAACATGGCCCGCCGCGCGGAGAAGCTGCTCGCCGGTCTGGAGGACGCGCGCCAGTCCGACAAGGTCGCCAAGCTGCGCTTCCCCGAGCCCGCCCCCTGCGGCAAGACCCCGCTGATGGCGGAGGGCCTGTCGAAGTCGTACGGCTCGCTGGAGATCTTCACCGACGTCGACCTGGCGATCGACAAGGGCTCCCGGGTCGTGATCCTGGGGCTGAACGGCGCCGGCAAGACCACCCTGCTGAGGCTCCTCGCAGGCGTCGAGCAGCCCGACACGGGTGCCGTCGTCCCCGGTCACGGCCTCAAGCTCGGCTACTACGCGCAGGAGCACGAGACGCTCGACCCGGACCGCACGGTCCTGGAGAACATGCGCTCGGCCGCGCCGGACCTGGACCTCGTCGAGGTCCGCAAGGTGCTCGGCTCGTTCCTGTTCTCCGGCGACGACGTCGACAAGCCGGCCGGGGTCCTCTCCGGCGGTGAGAAGACCCGTCTCGCGCTGGCGACCCTCGTCGTCTCCTCGGCGAACGTCCTGCTGCTCGACGAGCCCACCAACAACCTCGACCCGGCCAGCCGTGAGGAGATCCTCGGCGCGCTGCGCACCTACAAGGGCGCGGTCGTCCTCGTCACCCACGACGAGGGCGCCGTCGAGGCGCTGCAGCCGGAGCGGATCATCCTGCTGCCGGACGGCGTCGAGGACCTGTGGGGCTCCGACTACGCGGACCTGGTCGCGCTCGCCTGACCGGCTGGGCCCGGCGACCGGGTCAGCGGTGTTTGATCGAAAGCGTGATCCACTGCGTATGGATCATTCGGCCCATCGGTGATCCATCAATCGTGTGAGATCTCCTCATCCTGAGGTGTGTCCTACACGGATTTCGCGGCCGGACCCTCTCGGAACGGGGGTTCGGCCGTCGCTCCTTTCTGACCTGCGCATTCCTGGAGAAACCCGTTCGGCGGTCGCGCCGAAGCCGCTTGGAATTCCTCATTCCGGATGTGGGGACACGCTCCCGTCGTCACAAGGTTGTCTTATCGACCTTGCCGAATGGGTGGCCATCGGGCCCGGGAGGGGTGATCATGAGGAGACCAGAGCGCACTTCCCATGAGGAGGCACGGGTGGCCGAGACTCTGAAGAAGGGCAGCCGGGTGACCGGCGCCGCGCGCGACAAGCTCGCGGCAGACCTGAAGAAGAAATACGACGCCGGTGCGAGCATCCGCGCGTTGGCCGAGGAGACCGGCCGCTCGTACGGATTCGTGCACCGCATGCTGAGCGAATCGGGCGTCACGCTCCGAGGGCGTGGCGGGGCGACACGGGGCAAGAAGGCTCCGTCGGCCTGATCCCCGGGGCCCCGCAGACCCGATGGTGGCCACCCGGTCGGCCGTCCGACCGGCCGGGTGGTTACTGTGCAGTCACTTAGACGACCGCACCCATCGGAGGCGCCCCATGGCTTCGTCCCCCCAGGACCTCGGTCCGGTACTCGACAAGGACGGCGTACGGCTCACCGTCGACGACGCGATCGCCACGGTGACGCTGACCAACCCGGCCAAGCGCAACGCGCAGAGCCCCGCTCTGTGGCGGGCGCTGACCGAGGCGGGTCAGCTGCTGCCGGGATCCGTCCGGGTCGTGGTGCTGCGCGGGGAGGGCAAGTCGTTCTCCGCCGGGCTCGACCGGCAGATGCTCTCGCCCGAGGGAATCCCGGGTGAGCCGTCGTTCGTCGACCTGGCGCGCAGCGACGACGCCGCGCTGGACGCCGCCATCGCCGGCTACCAGGACGCGTTCACCTGGTGGCGGCGCAACGACATCGTGTCCATCGCCGCCGTGCAGGGACACGCCATCGGGGCCGGGTTCCAGCTGGCCCTCGCCTGTGACCTGCGCGTCGTCGCGGACGACGTGCAGTTCGCCATGCGTGAGACCAGCCTCGGCCTGGTGCCCGACCTCGCCGGTACGCACCCCCTCGTCGGCCTCGTCGGCTACGCCTGCGCGCTGGAGATCTGCGCGACCGGGCGGTTCGTCACGGCCGAGGAGTCGGTGAACATCGGCCTGGCCAACCTCGCCGTGCCCGGCGCCGAGCTCGACGGGGCGGTGCGGGACCTCGCGGCGGCGCTGCTGGCCGCTCCGCGCGACGCCGTCATCGAGACGAAGGCGCTGCTGCGGGGCGCCCAGGGGCGCACCTACGACGAGCAGCGGGGCGCCGAGCGGGCGGCCCAGGCCCGTCGCCTGCGCGACCTGGCCGGGCTCGGCGAGTAGTCCGGCGGCCTGACCGGCCGACGGCGCCGGGTCAGTCCAGGTCGGTGACCAGGACGGCCACCGTCGGCCGGTCCGCCAGCGCCTCCGCCACGGCGGCCCGCACGGCGCGTGCGACCTCCAGCGGGCGGAAGCCCGCGGCGACGGCGAGGTCCACGCGCACATGGCGGCGGGGAAGCGCGGCCCCGGCCCCCGGCGCCTGCTCGCCGATCCGCACGGGACGCCCCCACGACCCCGTCAGCCGGGCCACCCCGGCCACCCCCGACACCACAGCGCCGACCCGCTCGTCCTCGGAGCCGTCACCACCGGCGTCGTCCATCGCCGGGAACGCGTGCGGGGCCCCACCGCCGGCGCCCTGTGCCGCGCCGGGCGCCCCCGCGAATCCGGACTCGCCCACCGCGCCGCCCACGGTCCTGGCCATCCGCCCCGCGCCGGACGTCTCCGAACCCGCGGACCTGTCCGCCGCCTCCGCCGTACTCGCGCCGCTGGGCCCGCCTGCTGCTGCGGGCGTGCCCCTGTCCTCGGGTGTGCCCCCGTCTCCGGGTGTGTCCGTTGCGGCCGTGCTCGACTCCGTAGGCGAGTCCGCTGCTCCGGGCGTGCCCGTTTCCGTCGGTGTGGCCGCTCTCCCTGGGCCGACCGCGTCCCCCGGCGTGCCCGGACCGTCTGGCGTGGCCGCCGCCCCGGTCGGGTCCGGCGCCCCGATCAGGTCCGCCCCGGTCGGGTCCGGAGCCCCCGATGGCTCCGCCCCGGTGGGGTACGGCGCCCGGCTCGGCTCCGGTGCCCGGGTCGGCTTGGCCGCCCCGGGCGAGGCTGTCGTCGGCTGCTCGTCCAGCAGTTCCGTGACCCGGAGGTCCACCTCCGTCAGGTCCAGGCCGAGCCGTTCCGTCGCCGTGACCGCCAGGGACGTCCGCAGGCGGGACGCCGTTTCCGGGAGGGGCCATGCCGCCGTGGCCGCGAACTCCGCCGTGAGCCGCAAGGGGCCCGGGGGGAGGGCGCTCGGCGGGGCCGGTACCGCCGGCTCGGCGGCCGCGTCGGGGTCGGCGAGGCCGATCCGGACCCCGTTCAGGCGTACCTCCGGCACCTCCCGTTCCGCCGCGCCGCGCAGCACCCCGCTCGCCGCCCGTTCCGCGATCCACGCCCCGTCGTACGGCCCGCCCAGCGGCAGGAGCCTGCCCATCCCCACCTGTTGCCGCACCATTCGCGTCCACCGGTCCGCCGTCATTCCTCCAGCCTGCCGTATCTCCGGAGCGAATCAGGGCAACCGCGCATACGGTGGTTCAAGGAGGACGACCGAAGGGATGTATGGCGATGACCGATATGACCGAAGGCGGCTCGGTACGGGCTCCTGAAACCGACAAGACGCTCGGCGACTCCGGTGCGCGCCGAGGGCAGAGCACGCGGCGCGGCGGCGGCGACCCGGCGGGCCGTGGCCGTACGACCATCGCCGACGGCGTCGTCGAGAAGATCGCCGGTCTGGCCGCGCGGGACGTGGTGGGCGTGCACGCCATGGGCAGCGGCATCTCCCGCACCTTCGGCGCCATGCGCGAACGGGTCCCCGGCGGGTCGAGTTCGAAGTCGGCGACGCGCGGGGTGAAGGCCGAGGTCGGCGAGGTGCAGACCGCGCTGGACCTGGAGATCGTCGTCGACTACGGCGTGTCCATCGCCGACGTCGCCAAGGACGTTCGGGAGAACGTCATCGCGGCCGTCGAGCGGATGACCGGCCTCGAGGTCGTCGAGGTCAACATCGCGGTGAGCGACGTGAAGCTGCCCGACGAGGAGGAGGACGAGCCCGAGACCCGGCTGCAGTGAGACACGCTGAGCGGAGGAGCGAGGCATGAGGATGGCCGTAGTCGGCATGATCGCCGGCATGGCGCTGGGCTTCGCCGGATACTTCGGCGGATTCGGGGCGTTCCTGCTGGTGGCCGCCCTGGGCGCGGTGGGTTTCGTGGTCGGCCGGTTGCTCGAGGGCGACCTGGACCTCGGCGACTTCTTCCGTCCCCGTGACGAACGGCGGCGGTGACGGGGGTGGGCGCGGGGGCCGTGGAGCTCGGCGGAGACCCGCGGACCGTCCCTGCGGGGGAACGCGGGGAGACCACGATCGCCGACCGGGTCGTCGCGAAGATCGCGTCCCAGGCGGCGCGTGAGGCTCTCGGCGTGCTGCCGCGGGACGCCGAGCCGCCGCACGCGAGCGTCGTCGTCCGGCACGGCAGCGCACGCGTGCGCGTGCACGTCGAACTCGACTACCCCGGCGACATCGGCGGCCGCTGCGCGCGGGTGCGGCGACGGATCGTCGACCGGGTGCGTGACCTCGCGGGGATGTCCGTACCGGAGGTCGTCGTGGAGGTGGAGCGGCTGCATCTGGCCGCCCGCCCCGACACGGTGGGCGGGAGGCTGCCATGAACGGGACGCCGGACACGACGGCCGGTCCGTCGACGCCGTCCGCGGAGAGCGGTGCCACCATGGGCGGCGCGAGCGGCGGCCGCCGGCGCTTCTGGTCGCCCCGCCGCGTCCCGGCGGGTCTGCTCGCACTGGTGGCGCTGGTGATCGCGGGCGCGTTCCTCTACGACATCGCGGCGGTACGCGCCCACCGGCCGGGGATGAGCTGGCGGCACGATCTCGCCCGTCAGCTGGCCGAGCGGCAACTCGACGACGTGTGGGTGCTGACCGGGGCGGCCGTCGCCGCCGCGCTGGGCCTGTGGCTTCTGGTGCTGGCGCTCACCCCGGGCCTGCGGTCGGTGCTGACGATGCGCCGCGTCCACCCCGACGTCCGCGCCGGGCTCGACCGGGACGCAGCCGCGACGGTGCTGCGCGACCGGGCGCTCGAGGTGGCCGGCGTGCAGGCGGTGCGGGTGGCCGTGAAGCGGAGGAGGACGGACGTGCGGGCGGTGTCGCACTTCCGCGACCTGGACGACGTACGCGAGGACCTGACCGCCGTGCTGGAAGGGGCGATCCGCGGGTTGGGCCTGGCCCGTCCTTCCCCGCTGACGCTGCGCGTACGGCGGCCCGGCCGGAAGGGGCGGTGACCGTGAGCACGACCGTCAACCGTGTGCTGCTCGCCCTCGCCGGGCTGGTGCTCTTCGTGCTGGGCGGCTCGGTGCTGGCGATCGGCCTGGGCGCGCCCGCACCCTCCTGGTGGCTGCACGACGGACGCCACGACGTGCTGCTCGACGACTCCGAGCGGACCCGGTGGCGGGACCAGGGCTGGTGGTGGCCGGTGGTGATCGCCGCGCTCGCTGTGGTGGTCCTGCTCTGCCTGTGGTGGCTGGTCTCCGTCCTCCGGCGCCGACGCGTGTCGGAGGTCGTGGTCGACACCGGTGACGGCGAGGTCGCGGCGCTGCGGGGCCGCGCCCTGGAGCGCGCGCTGGCCGAGGACGCGAACCGTCAGGACGGCGTCGCCGAGGCCCGCGTCCTGCTCACCGGCCGCCGGGGCACCCCACGCACCCGCGTGCTGCTCCTCCTCGAACCCCACGTGGACCCGGGCACGGCGCTGGACACCTTCACCGCGGGCCCCCTGACCCACGCCCGCACCGCCACGACCCTCCCGGCCCTCCCGTCGGAGGTCCGCCTCCGGGCGGTGAAACACCGCCCGGAACGCGTCACCTGACACGGCCGGAGGTCACCTGACACGGCCGCAGGTCACCGTCGGGGCGCGCACCCCGCCCTGCCGCGAGCCCGGGGTTCAGAACCCGTGCCGCGAACCGCCGTCCACCGGCAGCATCACACCCGTGACGTACGACGCCGCCGGGGAGAGGAGGAACGCCGCCGTGCGGCCGAACTCCTCCGGGGTGCCGTAGCGGCGCAGGGGGATGCGGGACTCGGCCGCCTGACGGGTGGCCTCCGGGTCGGCGGAGAGGGAGTCCAGTTCGCGGACGCGGTCGGTGTCGACGCGCCCGGGCAGCAGGCCCACGACGCGGATGCCGCGCGGACCCAGTTCGTCGGCGAGGGACTTGGCGAAGCCCGCCAGGCCCGGACGCAGGCCGTTGGAGATGGTCAGGCCCGGGATCGGCTCGTGCACCGAGCCGGACAGCACGAAGCCGACGACACCTCCCTCGCCCAGTTCCGCGGCGGCCGCGCGGGCCAGCCGCACCGCACCGAGGAACACCGACTCGAACGCCGCCTGCCACTGCTCGTCGGTGGTGTCGGCGACGAACCCCGGCGGGGGTCCGCCCACGCTGACGAGGACGCCGTCGAAGCGGCCGAACCGCTCGCGCGCGGTGGCGATCAGCCGCTCTGCGCCCGCCGGGTCGGCGTTGTCGACGGCCACCCCGGCCGCCGCGTCAGGCCCCAGCGCGGACACCGCCTCCGCGACCGCGTCCTCCTTCCGCCCCGTGACGACCACCTTCGCGCCCTCGGCGACGAGCGCCCGCGCGGAGGCGTGGCCCAGCCCGCGGGTGGCCCCGGTGACGACGTACACCCGGTCCTTCAGTCCAAGATCCATGGCCCTATCCTGCCTCCTCGTCACCGAACAGGGCGAGGGCGCTGTTCACCAGCCCGATGTGGCTGAACGCCTGCGGGAAGTTGCCCAGCAGCCGGCCGTTGACCGTGTCGTACTCCTCCGCGAGGAGCCCCACGTCGTTCGCCAGGCCGAGGAGCCGTTCGAACAGCGCGCGGGCCTCCTCGGTGCGGCCCGTCATGTGCAGGGCGTCCACGAGCCAGAACGTGCACGCCAGGAACGCGCCCTCCTGCCCGGGCAGCCCGTCCAGCTCGGCGGCGTCCGAGGTGTAGCGGCGTACGAGACCGTCCTGGCCCAGTTCGGTCCGGATCGCGTCGATGGTGCCGAGCACCCGGGGGTCGTCCGGCGGCAGGAAGCCGACCCGGGGGATCAGCAGCAGCGCCGCGTCCAGCTCACGCGAGCCGTAGGACTGCGTGAACGTGTTGCGCACCGGGTCGTAGCCCTTCTCGCACACCTCCCGGTGCACCTCGTCGCGCAGCGCGCGCCAGGCGTCCAGGTCGCCGTCGAGGTCGGGGAACCTCTCCAGCCCCCGCACCATGCGGTCCGCGGCGACCCACACCATCACCTTGGAGTGCACGAAGTGACGCCGGCCGCCGCGCACCTCCCACAGCCCCTCGTCCGGCTGCCGCCAGGCCGTCTTCAGGAAGTCCAGCAGCACCGACTGGAGCGCCCACACGTCCGGCTTCCCGGGCAGCCCCGCGAGCCGGGCCAGTGCGAGGGAGTCCACGACCTCGCCGTACACGTCGAGCTGGAGCTGGTTCACGGCGTCGTTGCCGACCCGCACAGGGGTGGCGCCGCCGAAGCCGGACAGCCACGGCAGTTCGAACTCCGGCAGCCGCCGCTCGCCGGCGAGCCCGTACATGATCTGCAGGTCCGCCGGGTCGCCGGCGACCGCGCGGAGCAGCCAGTCGCGCCAGGCCTCGGCCTCCTCCATGTACCCGGCGGCGAGCAGCGCGCTCAGGGTGAGCGTGGAGTCGCGCAGCCAGCAGAACCGGTAGTCCCAGTTGCGCACGCCGCCCGGCTCCTCCGGCAGGGAGGTGGTGGGGGCGGCGACGATCCCGCCGGTGGGACGGTAGGTGAGCGCCTTCAGAGTGATCAGGGACCGCATCACCACGTCCCGGTACGGCCCCCGGTAGCGGCAGCGGGACGCCCACGCCTGCCAGTCCTTCAGGCTGTGCCGCAGCGAGGCGTACGGGTCGACCAGCGGGGGCCGCGGCTCGTGCGAGGGGTGCCAGGTGAGCACGAAGGCGACCCGCTCGCCCTCCTTCACCGTGAACTCCGAGTGGGTGCCGAAGTCCTCGCCCCAGGTGTGCACCTCCGGCACGCTGCGCAGCCACGCCGAGTCGGGCCCGGCCACGGCGACCCGGTGCCCGTCGGCCTTGCGCACCCACGGCACGATCGAGCCGTAGTCGAAGCGCAGCCGCAGTGTGCTGCGCACGGTCACCTCACCGCTCAGCCCCTGCACGATCCGCACCAGGTCGGGCGCCGTGTGCCGCTGCGGCATCAGGTCGGTGACCTGCACGGCGCCGTCGGGCGTCTCCCACACGGTGTCCAGCACCAGCGAGTCCTCGCGGTAGGCGCGGCGCGCGCACCGCTCCTGGCCCGGCGGCGCGATGCGCCAGTGCCCGTTGTTCTCGTCGCCGAGCAGCCGGGCGAAGCAGGCCGCCGAGTCGAAGCGGGGCAGGCAGAGCCAGTCGACCGAGCCGTCGGTGCCCACCAGGGCAGCGGTCTGCTCGTCGCCGATGAGCGCGTAGTCCTCGATACGAAGCACGGGGTGCGGGTTCCCGGCCGCGGCGCGCCGCAATCAGCCCGGCGGCCGGGGGAGTGACGGTCCGTCGGCCGCGGCGGCCCCGTCGCCGGAGAAGATCACACCGGGTTCGGAGGGCGCCTGGTTGAGCACCCACAGCCCGATCAGCGTCGCCAGCGCGAAGACGACGGCGACCAGCACGGCGAGCACCAGCCGGCGGCGGCGCTCCCGGCGCAGCCACTCGCCGCGCGCGGTGCGATAGGCGTCCGGGTCGGGCAGCACCCCGCCGGCCAGCGCGTGCAGGGCGTCGGCCAGCTCCCGTTCGGTGCGCTCCGCGTCCGGCGGCCGGGGCGGCTCGGACCGCCCGTGTCCGGTGCGGTCCTGGCCGGGCCCCCGCGACGGGGTCGCGTCCTGATGCTTCATCGCCGGGCCTCCATGGCCTGGGTCAGCGCGGCGATGCCGCGCGAGGTGTGCGTCTTGACGGAGCCGCGGGAGATGCCCATCGCGGCGGCGATCTCGGCCTCCTTCAGCCCGAGCCAGTGGCGCAGCACCAGTGCCTCCCGCTGCCGGGCCGGAAGCTGCTGGAGCGCGTCGATCAGCACGCGCTGGTCGTCCCGCAGCAGCGCGGTGTTCTCGGCGGACGCCACGGTGGGCTCGGGCGGGGAGGCCGGCTGCTCCTCGTGCCGGCGGGCGACCTGGAGGTGGCGTATCCGCATCCGCGTCAGGTTGCAGACCGTGGAGCGCAAATGGGCCTCGGCCGCGGCGACGTCCTTCAGCCGCCGCCACCGGCGGTAGATCTGGTAGTACGCCTCGGCGACCACGTTCTCCGGATCGTCGGCGCCGAGCAGCACGGCGAGCCGCAGCATCGAGGAGTAGTGCAGCTCGAAGAGGCGGGCGACACCGGCCTCCCGCTCCAGATCGGCGGGGCCGCCGGCCGGGGCGGCGAGCGGGGCGGGCGGGTCCGGCGGCTCGGGCGGCGGAGGGACGGCGGGGGCCGGGGGCAGGGTGACCGGGGGACGGTGTCTGCGTATCACGCGTTGTTCGCTCCCGTCGGGGGACGTCGCCCGGCACACGGGCGGGACGGCAGGTCGGTGGCGTCGGGGCCGCGCGGGACGCCGAGCCGGGCGAGGACGGGCGTGGCGGCCACCGCGACGGCCAGGTTCAGCACCAGGGCGGCGACCCCGGCGTAGATCTCGGGCGACCCAGCGACGAGCGGCACGATCGAGGAGAAGCCCTCCCGCACCACCAGGTAGGTCCCGGCGGCCATGCCCACGGACCAGCCGGCGAGCAGCGCCCGCGGGTGCAGCCACCGTGTGTACAGCCCGACGGCGACCGCCGGGAAGACCTGGAGGATCCACACCCCGCCGAGCAGTTGGAGGTTGATCGCGTCCTGGTCGCGCAGCCCGAACACGAACGCCACGGCGCCGAGCTTCGCGGTCAGCGACACCGCCTTGGCGACCCGTACCTGCCGTTTCGGCGTGGCCGTCGGGTGGACGTACTCGACGTACACGTTGCGGACGAAGCTGGTGGCCGCGGCGATGGACATCACCGCCGCCGGGACCAGCGCGCCGACCACGATCGAACCGAACACCAGGCCGGCGAGCGGACCCGGCATCAGCCGGTCGACCAGCATCGGCACGGCCGCCTCCGCACCGCCCGCGGGCGCCCGCACCCCGGCGGCGAGGGCCGCGATGCCGAGGAAGCCGAAGAGCGCGAGCAGTGCCGTCCAGGCGGGCAGCCCCGCCGACACCTTGCGCAGGGTGCGCGTCCCGTCGGCGGCGAATCCGGCGGTGAGCACGTGCGGGTACATCAGCAGCGCCAGCGCGGAGCCGAGCGCGAGGGTCGCGTACGCGGGCTGCTGCCCGGGCGTGAGCACCAGCGGGGAGTGGGCGGCGTCGGTGCCGCCGAGGGCGCGGGCGGCCCCGTCGAAGACCCCGCCGGGCCCGCCCAAGCGGTCGAGGACCAGCCAGCAGACCGCGGTGAGCGACACGAACACCGCCACCGCCTTCAGCGCGGAGATGACCGTGGGGGCGCGCAGCCCGTGCCGGTAGGTGGCCACCGCCAGCCCCGCGAACACCGCGACCATCGCCAGGTCCCCGGCCGCGCCCGGCGGGTACAGCCCGCCCGCGGTGAGCACCGCGCGGATGCCCAGCAGCTGGAGCGCCAGGTACGGCATCGTCGCGAGGATGCCGGTCAGCGCGACGACCAGGGCCAGCGGGGCCGATCCGTAGCGGCCGCGCACGAAGTCGGCGGCCGTGATGTAGCCGTGCCGCCGGGCCACCTCCCAGAGCCGGCTGAGCAGCACGAACGCCAGCGGGCAGACGATCACCGTGTACGGCACCGCGAAGAAGGCGGACGCGCCGTTGCCGTACGCGAGGCCCGGCACGGCGGTGAAGGTGTACGCGGTGTAGACCGTCCCGCCGAGCAGCAGCCAGGTCCAGCCGGCGCCGAGGCCGCGGTCGGCCAGCGCCCAGCCCTCCAGCGAGGGCAGCCGGTCGCCGGGGTGCAGCCGGCGCGCGGTGACGGCGAGCAGCGACGCCCCGCCGATCACGGCGAGGAACGTCGTGGTCATGGCTGCGCCGGCCATGGATCACCGCCCTTGGTGTGCTGTGCCCCTCGGGGAAGAGTTGCGCGGGCGGCCCGTCCGGATGACCGGAACCGGTCGGTTCCGTGTCCGGAACGCATCGGCGACCCGCCCGACGGTGCGCCACTCTCGCACAAGAACCCGGCGGACGGGGAGAACGGGGGAGCGAGGTCAGACGGCCGCGGACTCGGCGCGGGCGGCGTCGGACTCCGCGGTGTCCGTGTCCTGGCCCGTGTCCGCCGTGCGCTCGCGCGCCTCGCGGCGGGCCAGCACGACCCAGCCGACCGGCACGGCGGCGGCGAACAGCCACCACTGGATCGCGTACGCGTAGTTCAGCGCCGCGTTCTCCTTGCCGGGGTGGCCGAGCTGCTGGGGGAGGCCGCTCGCGGGCTCGGGCGCGGTCTGCGCCACGTAGCCGCCGAGCACGTCGGCGTCCAGCCGCTCCGCCTCCCGCTCGCTGTTGATCAGCATGATCTGCCGGTCCGGCAGGCCCTCGAGGTCCTTGATGCCGCTGGCCTCGGTCGTCTCGTCCGGCATCAGCCGGCCGGTGATCGTGGTCTCGCCGCGCGGCGGGGCGGGGATCTTCGGGAAATCGGTCTGGCTGGGGCCGTCGGCGGGGATCCAGCCACGGTTGACCAGCAGCACCTTGCCGTCGTCGAGGACGAACGGGGTCATGACGTGGAAGCCGATCTCCTCGTCGGCGTTGGTGCGGCGGCGCACCACCACCTCGGCGTCCGTGTCGAAGCGGCCCGTGGCGGTCACCGTGCGGTACCGCTCGGCACGGGTCACCGCGTGCCCCGGGGCCGCGAGCCGCTCCACCGGCACCGGGTCGGCGGCCAGCGCGTCGGTCACCAGCTGGTTGCGCGCGGAGCGCTCCTCGTAGCGGTTCATCTGCCAGATGCCCAGCGCGATCATCGTGGGGACGAGAAGCAGGGCGACCAGTGTGAGGGTCACCCATTGCCGGGACAGCAGGAAGCGGTACACCCCACGAAGGTACAACCCGGGCGCGCGGCGCCCCGAGCCGGGTACGTCCCCGCGCGTCCTCCCGCGTCCGCCCGCTCCCGGGCGGGCGGTCAGGTCTCCGAGGCGGGCTCGACGTCGGAGAGGAGCTGGCCGAAGGCGGCCTCGTCGACCACCGGCGTGCCGTACTGGCGGGCCTTGACCGTCTTCGACGTGCCCGAGTCCGGGTCGTTGGTCACCAGCAGGCTGGTGAGCCGGGACAGGCTCGTCGCCACGTGCAGCCCCGCCTCGGTCGCCCGGTCCTCCAGGAGGTCGCGCTCGGTGGACGTGTCGCCGGAGAACGCCACCCGCATGCCCTGCTTGAGACGCTTGCCCGGTTCGTACCGTCCCGGGTTGGGATAGGGGCATGCGGGTCTTTTGCGGCTGGGGCGCCAACTGGAGGGCGCCCGCCCGCCGTAGGACGCCTGCTGCCCGATGCGGGGACGGTCCGACCACTCGGTGAGCGGCCGGCACTCGTGCAGCGGCAGCCGGAGGCCGCCCGCCGCCGCGGCCCGCAGACTGGGCCGGAACGCCTCCGCCAGCACGCGCGCGTCGTCCAGCGCGTGGTGCGCCCGGCGCTGCACCACGCCGAAGTGCGCCGCGAGCGACTCCAGCTTGTGGTTGGGCAGCGGCAGCCTCAGCTCCTTGGAGAGCGCGATGGTGCACAGGCGCTGCTTCACCGGAGCCTCGCCGCGCGCGCGGGCGTACTCGCGGGCGATCATCTGCCAGTCGAACACCGCGTTGTGCGCCACCAGGACGCGGCCCTCCAGGCGCGCCGCGAACTCCGCCGCGATGTCCTGGAACAGGGGCGCGCCCTCGAGCATCTCGCTCGTCAGGCCGTGTATCCACACCGGGCCCGGGTCGCGCTCCGGGTTGACCACCGTGTACCAGTGGTCCTCGACCTCGCCGCGCGCGTCCAGCCGGTAGACGGCCGCGGAGATGATGCGGTCGTCCCGGGCCAGCCCCGTCGTCTCCACGTCGACGACCGCGTATCCCTGCGGATACGCGGCCGGCCACGCGGTGGGGGAGGCGGCTGCGGCGGTGAGGTCTTCGAGCATGGTTCACGAGGATACGGCCCGCTGCTGACAGGCCTGTCCGTCAGGTGCCCCGTGCGGCGCGTCCGTTCACACGCGCGCGTGACGGCGCGCGCGGCGGTCACCAGCGGATCGGCACCGGCAGCGCCGTCAGCAGTCCCGACACCGCGACCACCAGGGCGAGTACGCCCACCTCCGCCCGCGCGGGTGAACGCGCGGTCAGCGGGTCGGCCGCCCGCGCCAGCCGCACCCGCGCCCACAGGGCGAGCGCGGACACGCCCGCCATCAGGACCACCTTGGCCAGCAGCACGCGCCCGTACGCGGTGTCCGTGAGCTGCTCCAGGATCGTCCCGGGCGGCATCCGGCGCAGTGAACTGCACACGCCCGTCGCGGTGATGGCGGCCAGCAGGACGAGCGCCACGCGCGCGTAGCGGCCCAGCAGCGCCGCGCCCGCCTCCACGTGGTCCCACAGCCGCATCGTGCGCAGGACGTGCGGCAGACCGCCCACCCACAGCGAGGCGCACGTCAGGTGCACCAGCGTCAGCCCCGAGCCGACGAGCGGGCTGTACTCCGTCGTCGGGTGCGCGCGGAGCGCCTCGGCGACGACGACCGCCGCCAGCGGCAGGGCCTGGGTGACGGGGCGGCGCGACGCGGAGCAGAGGGCCGCCGCGAGGAAGCCGTTGACCTCCAGCAGGGCGAGCTTGCCGTCCCGCGTCTCGTACAGGCCGCCCACGTCGATGTCGGCGGGGCTGCCCGGCACGAGGTTGCCGGTCGCCACGACGGACGCGAGTCCCAGCGCGGCCACGAAGCCGACGGAGTTGGCGACGGTGGACCAACTGCGCGGCAGGGCGGGCGGCGCGCCGGGAAGCGTGCGCGCCAGCCGCACGGCGAACAACTCGCCCACGGGCACGGCCAGCGCGGCGAACAGCACGGTGCGCAGGAGGGCTATGCCCCCGGTGCCGGGCGGGTCCGCCTCCCCGGTTCCGTGCAGCGCGGGCGACGGCCCGAGCAAGGGTATCAGCGCGCCGAGCACCACCAGGACGAGCACGGCCACGGCCCGCCGCCCACCGGACGCCGGAACCGCACGGGACCGGGCCCTGGATTTCGTCAGAGTCACCCCAGGATCTTCACAAGGTCACACAGAGCAGGGCAAGTGCGGGTCGGTATGCGGACTTTGTCCGCCCGTTACCGGTGGGCGCGCGGCCACTTCCGGGCGCCGGCCCCACGCCTCGGCAAGCCCGGCGCACCAGAGGGCGCGCCTGCCCGGGTGTGCGGACGGCCGTCGTCAGGGCCTGCGCCGCCGACGACCACTCCGTCCCAGTCACCGCCCCTCGTGGCGAGCGCCTGCCGGCACGCCGGTGCCGGCGGCCGGCGCTGCCTACAGCCACCGCGCCGTGTCCGCTCCCCACGCCCCGGGAGCCCGGGCCCAGTCACGCGGCCCGCCCTCGAAGTCCACCGGCGGCAGGGCGTACCGCAACCTCCCCAGCGTGCTGTCCCGTTCCGTCAGCCAGGGGACGGGGGAGAGGTCGGTCCCGGGTTCCCCGGTCACCCGATCCCCGGCGCCCGCCGCCAGTTCGGCCGCCGTACGCGCCAGCGCGACCCGGACCAGCCGGCTGCCGCCCGCCTCCGCCTGGTCCGACAGGGCGCGCAGCACCCCAGCCGCCAGCAGATACCCCGTGCCGTGGTCGAGGGCCTGGGCGGGGAGCGCGCCCGGCCGGCCCTCCGGCCCGCGTTCGACGTGGGCGATGCCCGTCGCCACCTGGACCAGGCTGTCGAAGCCGCGGCGCCCCGCCCAGGGGCCCGTTGCGCCCCACGCCGAGAGCTGCGCCACGACCACCCCCGGCCGCCGCTCGGCCAGAGCCTCCGCGCCCAGCCCGAAGCGGTCCAGGGCGCCCGGCCGGTACCCGGTGACGACCACGTCCGCCCCCGCCAGCAGCTCCTCGAACCTCTCCCGGTCCCCGACCAGGTCCAGCAGCGCCGACCGCTTCCCGAAGCCCGTGTCGGTGTGCTGGTCCGGCAGTTCGGGCAGGCCGGGCGGGTCGAGGCGCAGCACGTCCGCGCCGAGCAGGGCGAGCGTGCGGGTGGCGACCGGCCCGGCGATGACCCGCGTGAGGTCCAGCACCCGCAGTCCCGCGGCGGGCAGCAGCGGACCCCCTCCGTCCACCGCCGCGAACTCCCGCGCGGGCGCGGAGTCCAGCCGGACCCGCTCCACCAGCGGCAGCCGCGCCACGGCCGTCGCCTGCTCGTGCGCCGCCCACTCCTCGGGCGTGCGCAGGGCGACGGCCAGACCGCCGGCGGCCGTGACCGTCTCCTCCACCTCCCGCGCGGACCTCCCCGCGAGCGCCGCGGCCACCGCGTCCGGGTCCTCCGGCGTGCCCAGCGCGGCGAGCAGCCGCGCCCGGTGGTGCGGATAGTTGGCGTGGGTGCGCACCCACCCGTCCGCCGTGCGCCAGAACCGTGACAGCGGGGCGAAGCTCTCCGCGGCCCGCCCGTCGGTCCGCAGGTGACGCTCGCTCACGAACGCGGTGGCCACCGCCCCGTCGTCCACCCGCACCGCCGGGACCTCGCCGCCGCCCGTGCGCCGGGCCGCGAGCTCGGCGGCGGCCAGCGCGCACACGCCGACGCACGCCCCCGCGAACTCCCGCACCGGCAGCCGTGAGGACAGCACGCCGGGCCGCTCGACGGGGAACACCCGCGTCACGAGGGCGGGCTGCCCGCCGAGACCTGACCAGAAGGACGCGAGAGGAGTCATGGCCCTACTGTGCAGCACCGCACGGCCGGGCAGACGAAAGGGGCCGGGCGCAACCGCCCGGCCCCTCCCTGGAACGCCTCACGGAACGACGGCGACTACCGCGTCACCGCGTCCAGCGCGTCCGCCATGCCCCAGCCGTAGAAGCCGTTGCGGTTCTTCGGGCCCTCGCACACCGCGTCGGCCTTGCCGTCGTTGTCGATGTCGTACGGCTTGGTGCAGGCGGTGGCGTCGGCCTGCGCGTACAGCAGGGCCTTCACCAGCGCCGGCGGCGCGTACGGGTGCTTCGACTTGATCAGCGCGGCGACGCCCGCGACGTGCGGGGACGCCATCGACGTACCGGCCATGTAGCCGTAGCCGCCGCCGGGCAGCGTGCCCAGGATCAGACCGCTGGTGGCGGGCGGAGCCGGCGTCTGCAGGGCCGTCGAGTCACCGCCGGGCGCGGCGATGTCGATGATCCCGCGGCCGTAGTTGGAGAACGACGACTTCAGACCCTTCGCGCCGGTCGACGCGACCGTCACCACGCCCGGGAGCTGCGTGGGGATGTCCAGGCACTTCGACGGGTCGATCTCGCGGTCCGACGGCGTGCCGTCGTTCGGCGAGGACGGGTCGGTGATCGAGTCGGACGCGAGGTCGTAGTTCTCGTTGCCCGCCGCCGCGACGTTGACCGCGCCCTTGCGCTCCGCGTACCGCGTGGCCCGGGAGACGGCCTCGACGAGCGCCTTCTGGTCCGGGTCGTTCGTGCAGTTGAAGTACCAGGGGTCGGTGTAATAGCTGTTGTTGGTGACGTCGACCCCGTGCTCGGCCGCCCACATGAAGCCGCACACCACGGCCTCGGTGTAGAAGTAGCCGTCCGGGTTGGACACCTTGATGCCGGAGACCTTCACCCCGGGGGCGACACCGGTCATGCCGACGCCGTTCTTCGCGGCGGCGATCTCACCGGCGACGTGCGTGCCGTGCGGGCTCTCCGCCGCGCCCGGACGCCAGGCACCCTCGCTGGTGTCGGGCTTGCCCGCCACGCAGTTCACCGACGCGGCCCGGTCGAAGTTGGGCGCGATGTCGGGGTGCGTGTCGTCGACGCCCGTGTCGATGACGGCGACGGTCACCTTCGGGCTGCCCAGCGACTTCTCGTGCGCCTTGTCCGCCTTGATGGCGGCCAGGTCCCACTGGAGGTTCTCCAGCGGGTCCTGGCCGGCGGCGGCCTCCGCCGTCGCCTCGGCGACCTCGGCGGCGCTGAGCACCTTCGGGGAGCCCAGGTCCGTGGTGGCCGCCGACGGCAGCGGCGCGTTGCGGGTGGCGCCGGCCGACTGCACCCCGGGCACCTTGCGGATCGTCTTCGCGAAGTCGGCGTCCGACGCGTGGACGACGATCACGCCGATCTTCTCGTAGGACGTCACGATCGTCCCGCCGGCCTTGGCGATCGCCTTCTTCACATGCGCCGGCGCGCCGTGCCCGCCCTGCACGTTGACCACGTAGCTCAGGGAGGCCGCGTCCGCGGAGGCGGCCCCCTGGTCGGCGGGGGCGGCCGTGGCGGCCGTGTTCGGCAGGAACGCGAGCGCGGTCGCCAGGGCCATGCCGGCCGGGACGACGAGCGCCCGGCGGTGGCGCGGGTGAGACGCTGTCATGAAGTCTCCAGTTCGTTCACTTTGACGTGCTGACGGTACGGCGGGTGTGCGGGGACCCGGCTCACTTGACGGCGCGGAGCGCGTCGACGATGCCGTGCCCGTAGAAGCCGTTGACCTGTCGGCCGCCCTCGCATGTCGCGTCCTGCGTTCCGTCACCGTCCTGGTCGTACGACGCGGGGCAGCCCGGGTTGTTCGCCTGCGCCTTGAGCAGCGCCTGCAGAGCCGCCGGGGGCAGCCACGGGTGCTTGGACTTCAGCAGCGCCGCGACGCCGGCCGCGTGCGGGGAGGCCATCGAGGTGCCCTGGAGCCAGGCGTACTCGCCGTTCGGCATCGTGGACAGGATGCGGCCGTTCTTCGACGGGGTGTCCGGCAGCTGGTAGCGGCCGTCACCGCCCGGCGCGGCCACGTCGATGACGCGGTTGCCGTACGAGGAGTAGTACGACTTGAGGTTGTCGGAGCCCGTCGCGCTGATCGTGACGACGCCCGGGAGCTGCGTGGGCGCGTCGAAGCACTCGCTCGGGTCGATGGTGCGCGGCACCGGAGTGGTGTCGTTGGGGCTGGACGCGTCGTCGATGGCGTCCGAGGCCAGGTCGTGGTTGGAGTTGCCGGCCGAGGCGAAGTGCAGGGTGCCCTTGTGCTGGGCGTACAGCTGGGCGCGGTTGACCGCGTCGACGATGGCCCGCTGGTCGGGGTCGTCCATGCAGTTGTACATCCACGGGTCGACGTAGTAGCTGTTGTTCGTGATCTCCACGCCGTGGTCGGCGGCGAACACGAACGCGCAGACGACGGCCTCCGCGTAGAACAGCCCGTTGTCCGGGTCGGTGACGTTGATCGCCGACACCTTCACGCCGGGCGCGACACCGGCCACGCCGACGCCGTTGCGGGCGGCGGCGATCTCGCCGGCCACGTGCGTGCCGTGGTAGTCGTCCGCGGTGTACGGCCGCCAGGAGCCCGGGGTGGTGTCCGGGGCGCCGCCGAAGCAGTTGGCGGACTGGGACTTCGAGAAGTTCGGGGCGAGGTCCGGGTGGGTGTCGTCGACGCCGGTGTCGATGACGGCGACCGTGACGTTCCTGCTGCCCGGGTTGATCTTCGCGGCCTTGTCGGCGCCGATGGCGCGCAGGTCCCACTGATCGGCCTCGAGCGGCTCGCTGCCGGGCGTCTTCGCCGACGCGGCCTTCAGCTTCGCGGCGTCGGCGGCCGTCAGGTACTCGGCGGAGCCGGCGTCCGTGGTCCCGGCGGGGGCCAGCGGGGCGGTGCGGGTGGCGCCGGCCGACTGCACGCCGGGCACCGCGCGGAGGGTCTCGGCGAAGTCGCCGTTCGCGGAACGGACGACGATGACGCCGATCTTCTCGTACGCGATGACGATCTCACCGTCCGCCGCGGCGATCGCCTGCTTCACCTTGGCGACCGTGCGGTGGTCCGCCTTGGTGTTGACGACGTACGACAGGACGGGCGCGTCCGCAGCCTGCTCCGCCGTGGCCGTGGGCGCGGCCGGCGCGGCCGAGGCCGCCGCGGGCAGGAAGCCGAGCGAGGCGGTCAGCGACAGCACGACGGGAACGGCGAGGGCGAGCCGGCGTCTGGAACGCAGATGAGCCATGGGATCTCCACATCATCCGGAAACGAAACCGGCCCGAGACAGGGGTGGCTGCCCGGGCAGGTACATGACGGGTGGTGCAGGGTGAAGCTATCCCGCCCGTCCGCTGGCCAGCAATGATTTGCGTGCAACGTCTTCGGAAAACGTCCACGGAAAAGAACCGAACCGAGTTGAACCGGTCCTCGCGTGGCGCCGTGCCCTTGGGCAGGAAGCGCGAGGACACTCGCCTTCGCCTACGCAAGAACCGACCCGCATCGCGAGGAGACTCCGTGGCCGCCGAAGCACCGCCCCCCTCGACACAGAAAGCCAAACTCCCCACGCCGGAGGAGTTCACCGAGGTTCAGGAGAGCGCTGAGTTCGGTGAACTACGGCGCTCCCACCGCTCGTTCGCCTTCCCGCTGACCATCGGCTTCATCGTCTGGTACCTGCTGTACGTGCTGCTGTCCAACTACGCGGGCGGCTTCATGGGCGCCAAGCTCGTCGGCAACATCAACGTGGCCTTCGTCTTCGGCGTGCTGCAGTTCGTCAGCACCTTCCTCATCGCCTGGTGGTACTCCAAGCACGCCGCCGCCAAGCTCGACCCCAAGGCCGAGGCCATCAAGACCCGTATGGAGGGCGGCGCATGAGCCCCGCGATCACCCATGTCACCCTCGCCGCGAACGAGGCCAGCGAGCACCGGCCGCTGATCATCACGCTGTTCGCGCTGTTCGTGGTCGCCACCCTCGGCATCACCGTGTGGGCCGGCCGGCAGACCAAGGACGCCGCCGACTTCTACGCGGGCGGACGGCAGTTCAGCGCCTTCCAGAACGGACTCGCCGTCTCCGGCGACTACATGTCCGCCGCGTCCTTCCTCGGCATCGCCGGCGCGATCGCCCTCTTCGGCTACGACGGCTTCCTCTACTCCATCGGCTTCCTGGTCGCCTGGCTCGTCGCGCTGCTGCTCGTCGCCGAACCGCTGCGCAACTCCGGCCGCTACACGATGGGCGACGTCCTCGCCTACCGCATGCGCCAGCGTCCGGTCCGCACCGCGGCCGGCACCTCCACGATCGTCGTGTCGATCTTCTACCTGCTGGCCCAGATGGCGGGCGCGGGCGTACTCGTCTCCCTGCTGCTCGGCATCACCTCCGACGCCGGCAAGATCCTCATCGTCGCCCTCGTCGGCGTCCTGATGATCGTGTACGTCTCGATCGGCGGCATGAAGGGCACCACCTGGGTGCAGATGGTCAAGGCCGTGCTGCTCATCGGCGGCACGATCCTCATCACCTTCCTGGTGCTGCTGAAGTTCAACTTCAACATCTCCGACCTGCTGGGCAAGGCCGCCGAGAACAGCGGCAAGGGCGACGCCTTCCTGGAGCCCGGCCTCCAGTACGGCGCCGACAACCTCACCAAGCTGGACTTCCTCTCCCTGGGCATCGCCCTGGTGCTCGGCACCGCCGGCCTGCCGCACATCCTGATCCGCTTCTACACGGTGCCGAACGCCAAGGCCGCCCGTAAGTCCGTGAACTGGGCCATCGGCATCATCGGCGGCTTCTACCTGATGACCATCGCGCTCGGCTTCGGCGCGGCGGCACTCATCTCGCAGGAAGAGATCATCGAGTCCAACCCGTCCGGCAACACGGCGGCGCCGCTGCTCGCCCTGCACATCGGCGGCGTCGACTCGGCCTGGGGCGCGATCCTGCTCGCCACCATCTCGGCGGTCGCGTTCGCCACCATCCTCGCGGTGGTCGCCGGACTCACGCTGGCCTCGTCGTCCTCCTTCGCGCACGACATCTACGCCAACGTCATCCGCAAGGGGAAGGCCACCGAGAAGGAGGAGATGAGGGCGGCCCGCTGGGCGACCGTCCTCATCGGCATCGTCTCCATCGCCCTCGGCGCCCTCGCCCGCGACCTCAACGTCGCCGGCCTGGTCGCCCTGGCCTTCGCGGTCGCCGCCTCGGCCAACCTGCCGACCATCCTCTACAGCCTGTTCTGGAAGCGGTTCACCACCCAGGGCGCGCTGTGGTCGATCTACGGCGGTCTGATCGTCGCCGTCGGCCTGGTGCTCTTCTCGCCGGTCGTCTCCGGCGACCCGAAGGCGATGTTCCCGGACGTCGACTTCGCCTGGTTCCCGCTGAAGAACCCGGGCATCATCTCCATCCCGTTCGGCTTCCTGATGGGCTGGCTGGGCACCGTCCTGTCCAAGGAGGAGCCCGACGCCAAGAAGTACGCGGAGCTGGAGGTCCGGTCCCTCACCGGCACCGGCGCCCACTGACGGACACCGCGCGCGACGGCCGCGTCGCAGGGACCCTCGTAGGTCCCTACGACGCGGCCGTCGGCATCTCGTCACATCACGTCGCTGGGTGATGTCGGCGGCGTCACGTACGCTCGCAGGTACCGGACATCGAGGAATCGGCGTACAGGGAGGGGCCCCACGTGCTCATCGACACCTACGGCCGGGTGGCGACCGACCTGCGGGTCTCGCTCACCGACCGGTGCAACCTGCGCTGCACCTACTGCATGCCCGAGGAAGGGCTGCAGTGGCTCGCCAAGCCCGATCTGCTCACCGACGACGAGATCGTCCGGCTGATCGACATCGCGGTCACCTCCCTGGGCATCGAGGAGGTGCGCTTCACCGGAGGTGAGCCCCTGCTCCGTCCCGGCCTGGTCGGCATCGTGGAGCGGGTCGCCGCCCTCGAACCCCGCCCGCAGATGTCCCTCACGACCAACGGCATCGGGCTGCGCCGCACGGCGGACGCCCTGAAGGCGGCCGGCCTGGACCGGGTCAACGTCTCCCTCGACACGCTCCGCCCCGACGTCTTCAAGACCCTCACCCGCCGCGACCGCCACCAGGACGTCCTGGACGGCCTGTACGCGGCCCGTGAGGCCGGTCTGACGCCCGTGAAGGTGAACTCGGTCCTGATGCCGGGGCTCAACGACGACGAGGCCCCCGACCTGCTCGCCTGGGCCGTCGAGCACGACTACGAGCTGCGGTTCATCGAACAGATGCCGCTGGACGCCCAGCACGGCTGGAAGCGCGACGGCATGATCACCGCGGGGGACATCCTCGCCTCCCTGCGCACCCGCTTCGAGCTGACCCCCGAGGGCGAGGAGAAGCGCGGCTCCGCCCCCGCCGAGCGCTGGCTGGTCGACGGCGGCCCGCACCGGGTGGGCGTCATCGCCTCCGTCACCCGGCCGTTCTGCTCCGCCTGCGACCGCACCCGTCTCACCGCCGACGGACAGGTCCGCACCTGCCTGTTCGCCACCGAGGAGACCGACCTGCGCGCGGCCCTGCGCTCCGGCGCGGACGACGAGGAGATCGCCCGCATCTGGAAGCTCGCCATGTGGGGCAAGAAGGCGGGCGCGGGCCTCGACGACCCGACGTTCGTCCAGCCGGACCGTCCCATGTCCGCCATCGGCGGCTGAGCCGCCCGGGACGCTCCGGCCGGGGGCTCAGGCTCCCTCCGGGGCCTCCCACTCCTCGAAGCGCACCACGTCCTTCAGGAAGCCGCGCACCCCGAGGAACTGCGCCAGATGCTCCCGGTGCTCCTCGCAGGCCAGCCACGTCTTGCGCCGCTCAGGCGTGTGGATCTTCGGGTTGTTCCAGGCCAGCACCCACGCGGCGGGGGCACGGCAGCCCTTCGCGGAGCAGATGGGCGTCTCGGGGTCAGGGTTGATCACCGTCCGACCCTAACCCGTGCCCGGAGGGACATCCGCCCCGGGAAAAGGCGACGCCGAGCAGCCACGGGGGGAGCTGCCCGGCGTCGGTCCGTCGCTCCGACGGGGGATGCGGAGCGCGTACGAAGTATGTCACGGGTCACCCCGCCCCCGGCACCGAAAGAACATGATTGATCTGAGGTTTCTTTGAGCTTGACCGGGAAGTTACTTCCGCTCGGGGCGTCCGGTGCTCCCACCTCGCCGCTCAGGCGCGTCCCTGATCCTCGGATCGTGCGCCCGGCGCCGTCTGCGACGGCACTTCTTCCGGATCTGGTTCCGTCGCACCGTCGTTCGTCCGCGGCGGTGCGATCATCTGCTTCATCGGGGCCATGACGAAGGTCGACGGCAGGGACGGGGCGTTCTCCCGGCCCGCGTTGGCGATCACCACGGCGATGTACGGCAGGACCGCCCCGAGCACCAGTGCCACGATCGCGACGTGCCGCTCGACGTTCCACAGGGTGGCCGCCAGGATGACCGAGATCGTGCGAACGAGCATCGAGATCACGTACCGGCGCTGCCGCCCCCTCACGTCCTCCTGGAGGCCCGTCCGGGCGCCCGTGATCCGGAACACCTGAGCGCCGCCGCCACGCTGCTTCCGCATCACATTCCACCATCCGCCCGCATCGGACCCTTCCGGACAAGCCCAACGGTACGCCGCACCCCACCCGGTCACGAGAGCGGGTCGCCCGGCCCGCACCACCCCGGCTGGGCCGTACCGCGTACGCCATGTCCGACATGCGGCGTACCGCGACTGGGCCGACACTTGCCGTAATGCTCGCGTCAAGTCGTACGAGGAGGCAGCCATGGGCTGGTTGTGGGCGATCATCGTGGGATTCGTGCTCGGCCTGCTGGCCAAGGCGGTGATCCCGGGCAAGCAGCACATCCCGCTCTGGCTGGCCACCATCTGCGGCATGATCGGCGCGATCGTCGGCAACGCCATCGCACGCGGCTTCGGCATCGAGGAGACCCGGGGCATCGACTGGGGGCGGCACATCTTCCAGCTCGGCGCGGCCATCGTCGTCGTGCTGCTCGCGGAGATGATCTACAACTCGATGAAGCGCAGGAAGCACGAGAGCCAGCGGGCCTGACCGCCGGCCGTCCGGGCACGGCGGAGGGGCGGGCCCGCACGGAGCCCGCCCCTCGCGCACACCGCCGGCTCAGCCGGCCGCGACCTCCACGGCCGCCAGGTTCTTCTTGCCGCGGCGCAGCACCAGCCAGCGCCCGTGCAGCAGGTCCTCCTTCGCGGGGACGGCGTCCTCGGCGGCGACCTTGACGTTGTTCACGTAGGCGCCTCCCTCCTTCACCGTCCGGCGCGCGGCGGACTTGCTGGGGACCAGGCCGACCTCGGCGAACAGGTCCACCACCGGACCCAGCTCGGCCACCTTCACGTGCGGCACCTCGGAGAGCGCCGCCGCCAGCGTGCGCTCGTCCAGCTCACCCAGCTCGCCCTGGCCGAACAGGGCCTTCGACGCGGCGATCACGGCGGCCGTCTGGTCGGCGCCGTGCACCAGCGTCGTCAGCTCCTCCGCCAGCGCGCGCTGCGCGGCACGCGCCTGCGGACGCTCCGCCGTCTGCCGCTCCAGCTCCTCCAGCTCCTCACGGGACTTGAAGGACAGGATCCGCATGTAGCCCGAGATGTCCCGGTCGTCCACGTTCAACCAGAACTGGTAGAACGCGTACGGCGTGGTCATCTCCGGGTCGAGCCAGACGGCGCCGCCCTCGGTCTTGCCGAACTTGGTGCCGTCCGCCTTCGTCATCAGCGGCGTCGCGTAGGCGTGGACGGACGCCTCCGGCTCCAGCCGGTGCAGCAGGTCGAGACCGGCCGTGAGGTTGCCCCACTGGTCGCTGCCGCCCTGCTGCAGGACGCAGCCGTAGCGGCGGTAGAGCTGGAGGAAGTCCATCGCCTGGAGCAGCTGGTAGCTGAACTCCGTGTAGCTGATGCCCTCGGAGGACTCCAGGCGCCGGGCGACCGAGTCCTTCGTCAGCATCTTGTTGACGCGGAAGTGCTTGCCGATGTCCCGCAGGAACTCGATCGCGGACAGGTTCGCCGTCCAGTCGAGGTTGTTGACCATCACGGCCGCGTTCTCGCCCTCGAAGGACAGGAACGGCTCGATCTGGGAGCGCAGCCGCTCCACCCAGCCCGCGACCGTCTCCGGCGAGTTCAGCGTGCGCTCGGCCGTCGGCCGCGGGTCGCCGATCTGCCCGGTCGCGCCGCCCACCAGCGCCAGCGGCCGGTGACCGGCCTGCTGGAGCCGGCGCACGGTGAGCACCTGCACCAGGTGCCCCACGTGCAGCGACGGCGCGGTCGGGTCGAAGCCGCAATAGAACGTGACGGGACCGTCCGCGAGCGCCTTGCGCAAAGCGTCCTCGTCAGTGGACTGGGCGAACAGCCCGCGCCACTTCAGCTCGTCGACGATGTCCGTCACGGTTCTCGTGTCTCCTCGGTGATCTGCGGCCGTACGGGCGACGGCCTGCTGCGAACGCCTACGAGGTTATACGCCCCGGCTGACCGAGCTCATATTGAAATCGGGGATGCGCAGCGCGGGCATCGCGGCCCGGGTGAACCAGTCGCTCCACTCCCGGGGCAGCGTCTTCTCCGTGCGGCCCGCCTCGGCCGCCCGGCCCAACAGGTCCACCGGCGACTCGTTGAACCGGAAGTTGTTCACCTCACCCGTCACCTCGCCGTTCTCCACCAGGTAGACGCCGTCCCTGGTCAGACCGGTGAGCAGCAGCGTCGCCGGGTCCACCTCGCGGATGTACCACAGGCAGGTGAGCAGCAGCCCCCGCTCGGTGGCCGCGACCATCTCCTCCAGCGAACGGTCCTCGCCGCCGTCCAGGATCAGGTTGTCGATCCCCGGCGCGGTCGGCAGGCCGGTGAGGCCCGCGCTGTGCCGGCTGGTGGTCAGCCGGTGCAGCTCGCCCTCGCGCACCCAGTCCGTCGCCGACAGCGGCAGCCCGTTGTCGAACACCGACTGGTCGCCGCCTGAGGAGTGCGCGATCACGAACGGCGCCGACTCCAGCCCCGGCTCGTGCGGGTCGCTGCGCAGCGTCAGGGGCAGCTCGGTCAGCCGCTCGCCGACGCGGGTGCCGCCGCCCGGCTTGGAGAACACCGTGCGGCCCTCCGCCGCGTCCCGCCCGGACGCCGACCAGAACTGGTAGATCAGCAGGTCCGCCACCGCCGTCGGCGGCAGCAGCGTCTCGTAGCGCCCCGCCGGCAGCTCCAGACGCCGCTCCGCCCAGCCGAGGCGTACGGCCAGCTCGGCGTCCAGCGCGGCCGGATCGACGTCCTTGAAGTCACGGGTGGAGCGGCCCGCCCACGCCGACCGGGTGCGGTCCCGCGACTTGGCGTTGATCTCCAGGGTGCCGTTCGGCTGGTCGTGCCGCAGCCTCAGCCCCGTCGACGTGCCCAGGTACGTGGACACCATCTCGTGGTTCGCGAAGCCGTACAGCTCCCGGCCGCCGGTCCGGGCCCGGGCGAACGCCTCGCCCAGCGCCGGGGCGAAGTCGGCGAACACCGCGGAGGTCGTCTCGGCCGGCGCCTCGGTGAACTCGGGGGACGGGTCCACGCCCGTCACCAGCGGCTGGGCGTCCTCGGCCGGACCGGCGCCGCGCGCGGCGGCCTCGGCGGCCCGCACCAGCGGCTCCAGCTCGTCCACGGTCACCGCGGACCGGGACACCACCCCGGAGGCGGTGCCCTGGGCGCCGTCCACCGTGGCGATCACGGTGAGGGTGCGCCCGCGGGTGACCCCGTTCGTGGTGAGCGCGTTGCCCGCCCAGCGGAGGTTGGCGGACGAGTGCTCGTCGGCGATCACGACACAGCCGTCGGTCCGGGACAGCTCCAGCGCCCGTTCGACGATCTCGTGCGGCTTGGTGGTGCGCGCGCTCATCGCCCGGCCTCCTGCGTGGTGTTCAAGATGTTGACTCCCTTGAAAAGGGCGGACGGGCAGCCGTGGGAGACCGCCGCGACCTGGCCCGGCTGGGCCTTGCCGCAGTTGAAGGCGCCGCCCAGCACGTACGTCTGCGGTCCGCCGACGGCGGCCATCGAGCCCCAGAAGTCGGTGGTCGTGGCCTGGTAGGCGACGTCCTTCAGCTGGCCGGCCAGCCGGCCGTTCTCGATGCGGTAGAAGCGCTGCCCGGTGAACTGGAAGTTGTAGCGCTGCATGTCGATGGACCACGACCGGTCGCCGACCACGTAGATGCCCCGGTCGACCGACCCGATCAGGTCCTCCGTCGACATCCCGGCCGGGTCGGGCCGCAGCGACACGTTGGCCATGCGCTGCACCGGCACATGGCCGGGGGAGTCGGCGAAAGCGCACCCGTTGGACCGCTCGAACCCGGTGAGCTTGGCGATCCGCCGGTCCAGCTGGTAGCCGACCAGCGTGCCGTCCTTCACCAGGTCCCAGGACTGCGCCTCGACGCCCTCGTCGTCGTAGCCGACGGTCGCCAGGCCGTGCTCGGCGGTGCGGTCACCGGTGACGTTCATCAGCTCGGAGCCGTACCTCAGCTTGCCGAGCTGGTCGAAGGTGGCGAACGAGGTGCCCGCGTAGGCGGCCTCGTAGCCGAGGGCGCGGTCCAGTTCGGTGGCGTGCCCGATGGACTCGTGGATGGTGAGCCACAGGTTGGACGGGTCCACCACCAGGTCGTACAGCCCCGGCTCCACGCTCGGCGCGCGCATCTTCTCGGCGAGCAGCTCGGGGATCCGCGCCAGCTCGTCGTCCCAGTCCCAGCCGGTGCCGGTCAGGTACTCCCAGCCGCGGCCCGCCGGCGGCGCGAGCGTGCGCATCGAGTCGAACTCTCCGCTGGACTCGTCGACGGACACCGCCGTCAGCACCGGGTGCAGCCGGACGCGCTGCTGCGTGGTCACGGTCCCCGCGGTGTCCGCGTAGAACTTGTTCTCGTGCACGGTGAGCAGCGAGGCGTCCACGTGGTCCACGCCGTTCGCCGCGAGGAGCCGCCCGCTCCAGTCGGCCAGCAGCCCGGCCTTCTCCTCGTCGGGCACGGTGAACGGGTCGATCTCGTACGACGACACCCAGGTCTTGTCGGCGTGCACCGGCTCGTCGGCCAGCTCCACGCGCTCGTCGCTCCCGGCCGCCTTGATCACCTGCGCGGACAGCTTCGCCATGGCCACCGCCCGGGAGGCGACCTTCGCGGCGGCGTCGAGGGTGAGGTCCACCCCGGACGCGAAGCCCCAGGTGCCGCCGTGCACCACCCGCACCGCGTACCCGAGGTCGGTGGTGTCCGACGAACCGGCGGGCTTGGCGTCCCTCAGCCGCCAGGAGGCGCTGCGCACCCGCTCCAGACGGAAGTCCGCGTGCTCGGCCCCGAGTGCCCGCGCCCGGGCGAGCGCGGCGTCGGCGAGGGCGCGTAGCGGCAGGGCTGTGAAGGCTTCGTCAATGCTATGAGACACCTACGTCTCTTCCTGTCGGGTTCGAATCGTTCGGTTGTCGCTGCGTCGAGTTGGCGCTGCGGCGCATCATGTCGCGCCGGACGGGACCGGGACCACAACTTTGCGGCGAGCCCCGGCGTATTCGTGTCACCGGGCGGGTGACCGCCGTCGCCCGGCCGGGTCCTTTCTGTAGGGACCCGACAGAGCGGCTCCCATGCCACTGTCGGTGCCCCGATGTCCGGCGGCGGACCGGGACCGATAGGTTTTCGGTGCAGCCGCCTGTCGTCACGGTGTCCGGGCGGGTGGACCAGACCGCTATCGAAGGGGTGATCCGTTGAGCCGCTCGGTTCTCGTCACCGGAGGCAACCGGGGCATCGGCCTCGCCATCGCCCGCGCGTTCGCCGACGCCGGCGACAAGGTCGCCATCACGTACCGCTCGGGTGAGCCCCCGGCCGGCTTCCTCGCCGTCCGGTGCGACATCACCGACGCCGAGCAGGTGGAGCAGGCCTACAAGGAGATCGAGGAGGCGCACGGCCCCGTCGAGGTGCTCGTCGCCAACGCCGGCATCACCCGGGACCAGCTTCTGATGCGCATGACCGAGGAGGACTTCACGTCCGTCCTCGAGACCAACCTCACGGGCACCTTCCGCGTCGTCAAGCGCGCCAACCGCGGCATGCTGCGCGCCCGCAAGGGCCGTGTCGTGCTGATCTCCTCGGTCGTCGGGCTGCTCGGTTCCGCGGGGCAGGCCAACTACGCCGCCTCCAAGGCCGGCCTGGTGGGCTTCGCGCGGTCCCTCGCCCGCGAGCTGGGCTCGCGCAACATCACCTTCAACGTCGTCGCGCCCGGTTTCGTCGACACCGACATGACCCGGGAGCTCACCGAGGAGCAGCAGGCGAAGATCCTCGCCCAGGTGCCGCTCGCCCGGTACGCGAAGACCGAGGAGATCGCCGCCGCGGTGCGCTTCCTCGCCTCCGACGACGCCTCGTACATCACTGGAGCCGTCATTCCCGTTGACGGCGGACTGGGAATGGGTCACTGACACACATGAGCGGAATTCTCGAGGGCAAGCGCGTCCTGATCACCGGCGTGCTGACGGAGGCGTCGATCGCCTTCCACACCGCGAAGCTGGCCCAGGAGCAGGGCGCCGAGGTCATCCTGACCGCGTTCCCGCGGCCCACCCTGACCGAGCGCATCGCCAAGAAGCTGCCCAAGCCCGCCAAGGTCATCGAGCTCGACGTCACCAACGACGAGCACCTGGGCCGCCTGGCCGACGTCGTCGGCGAGGAGCTCGGCGGCCTGGACGGCGTCGTGCACTCCATCGGCTTCGCGCCGCAGGACGCCCTCGGCGGCAACTTCCTCAACACGCCGTTCGAGTCGGTCGCCACGGCCATGCACGTCTCGGCGTTCTCCCTGAAGTCGCTCACCATGGCCTGCCTGCCGCTGATGCAGAACGGCGGCTCCGTCGTGGGCCTCACCTTCGACGCGCAGTACGCCTGGCCGCAGTACGACTGGATGGGCCCGGCGAAGGCCGCCCTGGAGGCGACCAGCCGCTACATGGCGCGCGACCTGGGCAAGCAGAACATCCGCTGCAACCTGGTCTCCGCGGGTCCGCTCGGTTCGATGGCCGCCAAGTCCATCCCCGGCTTCTCCGAGCTGGCCTCCGTGTGGGACACGCGCGCCCCGCTGGAGTGGGACCTCAAGGACCCGGAGCCGGCCGGCCGCGGCGTCGTCGCCCTGCTGAGCGACTGGTTCCCGAAGACCACGGGCGAGATCGTCCACGTGGACGGCGGTCTGCACGCCATCGGCGCCTGACGGACGCCGCGCACCAGGGCCCGCGCCTCCCGGGGGAGCGCGGGCCCTCGTGCGTGCCGGGGGTCAGTCGCCCGCGGGAGCCGTGAAACGCCCCGGCTTGCACGCCATGGGGTAGGAGGCGGCCTCCTCGGCCGCCGTCGCCTCGTCGCCGACGCGGATCGCGTCCACCAGCCGGCCGTGGTCCATGTGCGTCTCCGGGGACATGTCCCCGCCCACGTCGTCGCGCAGCCAGTCCCGCAGCACCTCGACCAGGTCCGCGTAGAGCGCGGTCATCACGTCGTTGTGCGAGGCCGCCACGACCGCCATGTGGAACGTCGCGTCCGCCGCCACGAACGTCTCCGCGTCGCCGGACTCCCACGCCTCCTCGCGGCGCTGCAGCAGCGCGTCGAGCTGCTTGAGGTCCTTCTCCGTGCGCCGCTGCGCCGCCAGCCGCGCCGCGGAGGACTCCAGGGAGGAGCGCAGCTCGGCGATGTGCCGGGGGTCGGCGCCCGCGAAGCGGCGGTGCATCACGCCCGCCAGCTCGCTGGTGGCGACCACGTAGGTGCCCGAGCCCTGGCGGATGTCGAGCAGGCCGTTGTGCGCCAGCGCGCGCACCGCCTCGCGGACGGTGTTGCGGGCGACCCCCAGCTGCTCCACCAGCTCCGGCTCGGTGGGGATGCGTGAGCCGACCGGCCACTCGCCCGAGGTGATCTGGGCCCGCAGGGCGGCGATGACCTGCTCGGACAGCGCGGATCGGCGCGGATGGCTCAGTGGCATGCTTCACCTTCGCACGGCAGGGGCCGCGTAGGACGCCCGCGACATGGACAACCAATCATCCCATGATTCTATGATGGGTCGCATGACTCGTATGACTGGTGACGGGACCCGGACGACCGCGTCCGCCACCGCCGGTACGCCCGCCGCGTCGGCGTCCCCGGAACACCCCGGTGCCCCCACGCGCGCGTGGCGGAAACGGCTGCTCGTCGTCGGCATCGTGCTGGCCGCCCTGAACCTGCGCCCCGCCATCACCAGCTTCGGAGCCCTGCTCGAAGAGGTGCGCGACGGGCTCGGCATGAGCGGCAGCGTGGCCGGGCTGCTCACCTCCCTGCCCGCGCTGTGTTTCGCCGTCTTCGGCGTCACCGCGCCCCGGCTGGCCCGCCGCTTCGGCCCCGGCGCGGTGGTCTGCGCGGGCATGGCCGCCATCGCCACCGGTCTGCTGGTCCGGCCCTTCGTCGGCACCACCGCCGCCTTCCTGCTCACCAGCGGCCTCGCACTCGCCGGCATAGCCGTGAGCAACGTGCTGATGCCGGTCATCGTCAAACGCTGGTTCCCCGACCGGGTCGGCTCCATGACCGGCCTCTACTCGATGGCACTCGCCCTGGGCACCGCCTCGGCGGCGGCGGTCACCGTCCCGGTGACCGACGCGCTCGGCGGCGACTGGCAGGCCGGGCTCGCCGTCTGGGCCGCCCTCGCGGCGGCCGCCGTCCTGCCCTGGATCCCGTTCGTGCGGCAGCGGGGCGCCACCTCGGGGGAGGGGGCGCCGGAGCCTCCGCAGCGGGACGGACAGGCGCAGGGGGAGTCCGCGCGGCAGGCCCCGGTGCTGCGCATCACCCGCAGCCGTACGGCGTGGGCGCTGGCCGTGTTCTTCGGGCTCCAGGCCACCGCCGCCTACATCACCATGGGCTGGATGGCGCAGATCTTCCGCGACGCGGGCGTCCCCGCCGGCCGGGCCGGACTGCTGCTGGCCGTCACCATGGTGATGGGCGTGCCCCTGGCCTTCGTCATCCCGCGCCTCGCCGCCCGGCTGCCCCGCCAGGGGCCCATCGTGCTGGCCCTGGGCGTCAGCGGCCTGATCGGCTACGCGGGCCTCTACTTCGCCCCGGCCGCCGGCGCCTGGGCCTGGGCGGTGCTCCTGGGAGTCGCCAACTGCGCCTTCCCGCTCGCGCTCACCATGGTCGGCATGCGGGCCCGCACGGGCGGGGGCGTGGCCCAGCTGTCCGCCTTCGCGCAGAGCACCGGCTACCTGATCTCCATCCCCGGGCCGCTGCTGGTGGGCGTGCTCTACCAGCACAGCGGGGGCTGGGGGCTGCCGATCGCGCTGATGGCGGGGCTGATGGTGCCGCAGATGATCGTCGGGGTCGTGGCCGGGCGGGACCGCACGGTGGAGGACGAGGCGGCGGGCTGAGGCGCCGCCGCACGGTGGAGGACGAGACGGTGGGCTGAGGCGCCCGCGTACGGACCGGGGCACGGGGACGCCCCCGCCCCGCCCCCGGCCGCCGCGCCGCCGCCCCCGGCCGCCGCGCCCGCCGGGCACCCCGTGGACGGTGCCGGGCGTGGCAGGTGCGACACTTTCCCCATGCCAGTCCTCGACCCGAACCCGCAGAACGGCCAGAAGAAGATGCTGCTCGTCTTCGGCGCGTTCTTCGCGATCTTCATCGTCATCGGCGTCATCGCGACGGTGCTCGCGCCCTGAGGGTGGTGCTGGCACCACCGTCCCCTAGGGGGCCAGGCTCAGGGTCAAGTGGGTGGATCACCGGATGGGTTGACGCCCCGCCGATCCGTACCTTCGAGATGCGGCCGCGACCGGCGGCCACGGAGCGTCCCGAAGAGCGGAGGCACCCATGTCGGCGCGCACGCACTCCCGGCCCGTTCCGGCCCCCCGGGCCGGTGCCGCCACCCGGCTGCCGTGGTGGGCCCTGGCCCTCCCCACGCTCGCCTTCGTGGCCCTGCTCGCCCTCGTCCTCAACCCCTCCGACGCGCACGCGACAGCCGGTGAGCCCGCGCTCACCCTTCTCGTCGAGCGGGCGCAGCAGCTGATGGCCCGCTGAACACGCCGAGGCGCCGGTCAACTCCCTGCGCCCTGTGGCCTGTTTCGTGCGAAGCTGGGTTCCATGAGCGTCGCAGAACCCCGCAGGATTGTCCTTTTCCGGCATGCGAAAGCCGACTGGCCTCCGGTGTCCGACCACGAGCGGCCCCTCGCCGAGCGAGGCCGCCTGGACGCCGCGGCCGCCGGCCGCAAGCTGGCCGACTCCGGCGTCGCCTTCGACCTGGCCCTGTGCTCCACGGCGGTCCGCACCCGGGAGACCTGGAAGCTCGCCGTCCACGAGTTCCCCAAGCGGCCGAAAACCGTCTACGAGGAGCGGATCTACGAGGCTTCGCCCGGCGAGCTGATCGCCCTGCTCAACGAGACCCCCGACGACGCGCAGAACGTCCTGCTGATCGGACACAACCCGGGCGTGCAGGGGCTGGCCGACATCCTCGGCGGCGCGTCCGAGGGCGACGCCCGCGAGCGCATGACGCGGCGCGGCTTCCCCGCCGCCGCCTTCGCGGTCCTGACCTTCACCGGCCCTTGGAAGTCCCTGGAGCCCGGCACGGCCACGCTGGCCGACTACTGGGCGCCCACCGAGTGACCCCCGGCTGACGACCCGCCCGGCACGGCACGGGCCCGGCACCGATCTCGTCGGCGCCGGGCCCGTCCGTCGTCACGGCCGGTGTGCGCGGCTCAGTCGCCGGCGATCGTGTCGGCGGCCTCGACCTCTTCCCGCGTGACGCCCAGCAGGTAGAGGACGGTGTCCAGGAAGGGGACGTTCACGGCCGTGTGCGCCGCCTCCCGCACCACCGGCTTGGCGTTGAAGGCGACACCGAGACCGGCCGCGTTCAGCATGTCCAGGTCGTTCGCTCCGTCACCGATCGCCACCGTCTGCGACAGCGGAACCCCCGCCTCGGCCGCGAAGCGGCGCAGCAGCCGGGCCTTGCCCGCCCGGTCCACGATCTCGCCGGTCACCCGGCCGGTGAGCTTGCCGTCGACGATCTCCAGCGTGTTCGCCTGGGCGAAGTCCAGGCCGAGGCGCTCCTTCAGGTCGTCGGTGACCTGGGTGAAACCGCCCGACACGACGCCCACCTGATAACCGAGCCGCTTGAGCGTACGGATCAGGGTGCGGGCGCCCGGCGTCAGACGCACCTCGCTGCGCACCTTGTCGATCACGGAGGCGTCGAGACCCTCCAGCAGCGCCACCCGCGCGTGCAGCGACTGCTCGAAGTCCAGCTCCCCGCGCATCGCCGCCGCCGTCACCTCGGCGACCTGGTCCTCACAGCCCGCGTGCGCCGCGAAGAGCTCGATCACCTCGTCCTGGATGAGCGTGGAGTCCACGTCCATCACCACCAGGCGCTGCGCCCTGCGGTACAGGCCCGCCGCGACCACCGCGATGTCGATGCGGAACCGGGCCGCGTCCGTCACCAGCGCGGTGCGCAGCGCCTCCGTCTCGACGCCGGACACCGCGAACTCCACGGCCGTCACCGGGTACTTGGCGAGCCGGAAGATACGGTCGATGTTGCCGCCGGCCTTGGTGATCCGCGCGGCGACCGAGGCCGTCGCCTCCGAGGTGAGGGGGTGGCCCAGCACGGTCACCAGGGACCTGCCGAGACCGCGGGGGCGGTTGTCGCCCTTGCCGGAGATGATCTCCGCCTGCATCTTGATCGACTCCGCCCAGCTGTGGACGGTCGCGCGCAGGTCGCCCTCCATCCCGGCCGGGGGCTGGGTCACGAGCGCGCACAGCACGATGCGTCCGCGGGTGACGACCTGCTCGATGTCGACGACGTCGACGGAGTAGGCGGCGAGTGTGTCGAAGAGGCCGGCCGTGATGCCGGGCCGGTCCTTGCCGAAGATCTTGACCAGGAGGGTGGGAACGTCGGAGGTCTGCGATGCGCTCATGGTGCTCTTACCGTATCCGGCACGGAGTGCCCCGCGCCCGCACGGTCCGCCCTCCGGACACCCCACCCGACCCCGCGCCCCAGCCGCGACCACGCCCCGTCACCGGACACCGGGGCCGCCCCACGCGCCCGGTGCCCTGCCCGAGGCCGCCCCGGCGCAGACGCGGAACCTGGGCTCGAGCCGGGAACACGCGGACCACATCCCGCCCCGCCGATCCCCGATACCCTCGGCCGCACCGGCTCCGGTGACGGACGCCCGGCCCTGCGCCCGTCTGTGGCCTAGGCACCACCCCCCGCTGCTGCGCGCGACCGCTCGCCTCCTACCGTCCCCCCGCCCCCCGGGCGTCCTCGTCTCCCCCCTCGGGCTCACGCGACCCCGGAGGGCGAGGCGGTGGCGGGGGAGGGGGCGGGACCCTGTCCGGCCACAGGCGGCTGCGGTCCGGGCGGGGCGGGATGGGGTTGGCGACCGTGGGGGCCGCGGCCACGTCGTCCGCGCCGGCGCCCGTGTTCCCGGGCGCCCTCCGGCCCGGCACCGTGTCCTCGGGGGCGCCCGGCTCCGCCGCGGCCACGTCGTCCGCGCCGGCGCCCGTGTTCCCGGGCGCGCCTCGGCCCGGCACCGTGTCCTCGGGGACGCCCCGCTCCGCCGCGGCCACGTCGTCCGCGCCGGCGCCCGTGTCCCCGGGCGCGCTCCGGCCCGGTACCGCGTCCTCCGTCCGGGCCCCCGGCAGCCGTAGGTACGGATTGGTGTCCGGATCGGGCGGGCGATGCGGCAGCCCCGGCCGGTACGGACCCGAGGGCGCCGGCACCGGCGAGCCCTTGTCTCCGGCACCCCGTGCCAGTACCGCCACCCGCGTCCCCGCCACCCCGCACGCCCACGCCGGCAGCGCCCCCACCGCGCCCGCTCCGGCGCCCCACACCGCACCGAGCAGCGCCGCCGTACCGAGCCGCCCGCTCAGATCCAGCCCCGCGTCGAACGCGTCGTACCCCAGCATCGACAGCGAGGCGCCCACGGACACCTCCGTCAGCCACACCAGCACCGGCAGTGCCACCGCCGTGGCGGCGCCCAGCCGCACCGCGCACCGTCCCGCGAAACCACCCGCCCCCTGCGCACCCCCCACCGGCGTCCGCACCGCCGTCAGCACGCCCGCCAGCAGCATCGCCGTCGCCGCGCCGACCCCCAGCAGCCACACCCTCCCGTCCAGCCCGGCCAGCGCGCCCAGGGTGACCGGCTCCTCCGTCCCCATCCGCAGAAGATCGTCCAGGGGGTGCGGCAGCGCCCCCAGCAGCGCCCCGTTCCCCTGGGCGTCCCACGGGACGAACAGTCCGACCGACACCCCCAGCCACACCCCGTTCGGCGCCCCCAGCAGCGCGGCCCCGGCGATCCGGCGGGGATGGTCGTCGCCGGCCGCCGCGTACCCCGCGGCGGCGACCCCCGCCGCCACCGCGACCAGCAGCACCGCGACGACCGACGAGACCACCGGCCGCACCACCCGGTGCAGGGCGTCCCACCCGCGCGGCAGCGGGGTGCGCCGGGACGCCAGCAGCGCCACCAGCAGCACGCCCGCCGACCAGAACAGCCCCGCCAGCAGCGTCGGCGCCGTGTCGACGGCGAACCCCACCGTCACCTCCGCGTCGACCAGGTCCCCCACCCGGTCCGGCAGCAGCTCCCCGATGTCGCCCAGCCCGGGGACGTCCAGCCCTCCGCCGCCCTCCGAGCCGGGCAGGCCGTCCCCACCCAGCGCGGCCACGTCGACGGTGATCACGTCGTGGCCCGCCCACGCCAGCCCGCCCGCCGTCGCCACGGCCAGCGCGACCACCGCGCCCGCCCGCGCGGCGAGTTCACGGCCGGACACCACAACTCCCGCCACCCGTAAGGACCTCATGAAGATGAGGGAGAGGAACAGCGCCCCCACCAGTCCCACACCGAGCGGCATCACGTCGACCGCCGTGTCCGCCTCGGCCCCGGACAGCCCGAACACCGACACGTCCCCCGTCGGCGTCACCGAACCGCCCACCGCCAGCGCCACCACCGCCGCGGCCATCGGTCCCGGCGCCCCCGCCGCGTCCGCGTCCAGCAGACGCAGCCCCAGTGTGGCGGTCCCCGCCATCCCGATCAGCGCCCAGCTCACCGCGGCGACCGCGGACATCACCACGTCCGCCCACGGCACGGCGGCGGCGCGCCCCGGCCCGGCGGCCCCTGTGGCAGTACTCATGGGCAGACCCCCCGATCCGCGGAGCGGCCCGGCAGGCCGCACATGTCCCCCTCGCGTGGTTTACCACTCTCCGGGGCGATTTCAACCCCCGCCCGGACAGGGCCGTGGACGCCTTGTCGCCGGGTCGTGACAGGGCCGACTTTCGGTCGGAGGGCCGCGCCTGAAATAGTTCCCCCCGATGTTCGACATCCCTAGACTCCCTGCGACGGGGGAAATTCGGGGGAACAACTCAGTGGGGCATGGAGTGCCGGAACTCGTACTGGAATCAAACGGACGCACCTGGACGCTCGATCCGTCCAGGTCCTACACCCTGGGACGTGACCCGCAGGGCGACGTCGTCCTCGACGACGCCAGGGTGTCCTGGCGTCACGCCACGATCAGCTTCAACGGCCGCAGTTGGCTGATCGAGGACCACGGCAGCACCAACGGCACCTTCGTGCAGGGTCAGCGGATCCACCACCTGGAGTTCACCGCCGACACGGTGCTGAACCTGGGCAACGCGAACGACGGGCCGCGCGTGACGCTGTCGGGTGTCGCCGCCGCCGTGCCGCAGGCGCAGCCGCAGCAGCCGTACGCCGCCCAGGGCGCGGGCGCCGGCTGGCAGCAGCCCCCCGCGCAGCAGCCCCCCGCGCAGCAGCCGCCGGCCCAGCAGCCGCCCGCCCAGCAGGGCTGGCAGCAGCAGCCGCAGCAGAACGCGCCGCACATCCCCCAGCAGCAGGGCCCCGGTGGTGGCGCGGGGGCGCCGCCGGTCTACGGCGACCGCAGTCCCACGACGTTCCACCAGTTCTCGCTCGGCCGCGTCATGCGCATCGGCCGCGCCCTGGAGAACGACCTGGTCGTCTCCGACCTGCAGGTGTCCCGCAACCACGCGGAGTTCCACTCGACGCCCGACGGGCGCATGGAGATCCGCGACCTCGGCTCGCACAACGGCACCTACGTCAACGGCCAGCCGATCGCCAAGGGCGGCTCGCAACTGCTCGGCCCCACCGACATCGTGGGCGTCGGCCACTCGACGTTCCGGATCGTCGGCGACCGGCTCGAGGAGTTCGTCGACACCGGTGAGGTGTCCTTCTCCGCCCGCCACCTGACCGTCACGGTCGACGGCGGCAAGCAGATCCTGAAGGACGTCTCCTTCGGCGTCCCGGAGAAGTCCCTGATCGCGGTCATCGGCCCCTCAGGCTCCGGCAAGTCGACGCTGCTCAAGGCGCTCACCGGCTACCGCCCCGCCAACGAGGGCGAGGTGCTGTACGACAACCGCAACCTGTACAAGCAGTTCGCCGAGCTGCGCCAGCGCATCGGTCTGGTCCCGCAGGACGACATCCTGCACAAGGAGCTGACCGTCAAGCGCGCCCTGAAGTACGCGGCCAAGCTGCGCTTCCCCGCCGACACCACGGCGGCCGAGCGCGAGGCCCGTATCGACGAGGTGCTGCGCGAGCTCAAGCTGGACATCCACAAGGACAAGAAGGTCACGTCCCTGTCCGGCGGCCAGCGCAAGCGTGTGTCGGTGGCGCTGGAGCTGCTCACCAAGCCGTCGCTGATCTTCCTGGACGAGCCGACCTCCGGTCTCGACCCGGGCATGGACCGCGACGTCATGCAGCTGCTGCGCGGCCTGGCCGACGACGGCCGCACGGTCCTCGTGGTGACCCACTCGGTGGCCGAGCTGGCGATCTGCGACAAGCTGCTGGTGATGGCGCCGGGCGGTTCCGTCGCCTACTTCGGCCCGCCCGAGGAGGCGCTGAACTTCTTCGGCTACGACACCTGGGCCGACGTCTTCTCCGCCTTCGAGAACTACCGCGACTACGACTGGGCGGGCCGCTGGAAGGGCTCGCAGCACTACCAGATGTACGCCGCGGACATCGACGCGGTCGCCCCGCAGTCCGTGCAGGTCCCCACGATCCAGGCGATGAAGCCGCCGAAGCCGCAGGGCTGGGCGTCGCAGTTCACCACGCTGGTGCGCCGCTACGTGTCGGTGATCGCCTCCGACAAGGGCTTCCTCGCCCTGTCGATCATCCTGCCGCTGGTCCTCGGCTCGGTCAGCCTGCTCATCGACCAGGGCAAGGACCTGCTGGTCAACACGGAGATCAACCCGAGAACGGGCAGGCCCGTCGGCAACGGCACGGCGCTCACGGTACTGCTCATCCTCGCGGTGGGCGCGTGCTTCGCCGGCGCCGCGAACTCCGTCCGTGAGCTGATCAAGGAACGCGTGATCTACGAGCGGGAGCGCGCCACCGGCCTGTCCCGCTCGGCGTACCTGATGTCGAAGGTCTTCGTGCTGGGCCTGATCACCATGATCCAGGGCCTGATGATCGGCGTCATCGGCTTCTCCAGCCGCACGGTGCCCGACGAGGGCCTGGTCCTGGGCGGTCAGATCCTGCTGGAGCTGTGCATCCCGATCATGGCGCTGGGCTTCACCGCGATGATGTTCGGCCTGATCATCTCGGCGCTGGTGAAGACCGCCGAGAAGACGATGCCGCTGCTGGTGATGTTCGCGATCGTCCAAGTCGTCTTCACCGGCTGCCTGTTCCCCCTGGCCAACTCGGTCGGCGTGAACGAGCTGTCGTACCTGATGCCGTCGCGGTGGGCGGTCGCCGCCGCGGGCACCACGCTGGACTTCAACAACATCAGCCCGCCCGCCAAGGGCGACAGCGACGACCCGCTGTGGGAGCACGCGGCCGGTGCGTGGGCGATGGACATGGGTGCGCTGCTCGCGCTCGGTGTGGTCTGCGGCTTCTTCGTGGCGCGCTTCCTGCGCCGCCACGAGCCGGAGGTCATGCGCAAGTAGTCCCGTCGTACGGCCCCGAAGGGCGGCACCCCGTCAGGAGGGTGCCGCCCTTCGGCGTCTGTGTGCGGCAGGAGAGGTCCGCGCCGACCTCTCAGTACGCGCTGTCGACGTTGTCCATGGTGCCGTACTTGTCGGCCGCGTAGTTGCAGGCGGCGACGATGTTGGCGACCGGGTCGTAGATGTTCTTCGGGGTGCCCTTGACGTGGTAGGCGTCGAAGGTCGGCGGGATCACCTGGAGAAGGCCCTTGGAGGGGATGCCCTTCTGGGCGTTGATGTCCCAGAGGTTGATCGCCTTCGGGTTGCCGGAGGACTCACGCAGGATGTTGCGCTTGATGCCCTCGTAGGAGCCCGGGATGTCGTGCTTCTTCATGATGGACATGGCCTCGCGGATCCAGCCGTCGAGGTTGTCGCCGTACTTCTTCGGAGCGGCCTTCTTCACCTCGGCGCGCTCGGCGGAACGGCTCGCGGACTCCGCCGCCTCGCGGGCCTTCGCGGCCTTCGCCTCGGCGGCCGCCTTCTTCTTCGCGGCGGCGTCGGCGGCGGCCTGCTTCTTGGCCGCGATCTGCTCGACCTTCACGCTGGTGCCGGCGAGCTGGCTGTTGACGTCGGCCTTGACGCCCTGGATCTGCTGGGTGCTGTAGGCCACCTTCGCCGTCTGGGCGGGGGCCTCGGCCGTGGTCGTCGTCGACGCGTTGCTCGGGACCGCCGAGAAGCCGATGGCGGCGGCACCGAGAGCGGCGACGCCCGCGGCGGCGATCTTGTGGTGGCGGGTCAGGGCTCGACTGTGACCACGGGTGAGGATGTGCTTGGGCATGCGGAACGGACCTCTTCGAATAGCGCGGAGGTCGCTCGATGTCCTGTGGGACTGGTGCTTCTTCGGCACACGAACGCCGCGGGCGGGAAGCCCACGGCGCTGAGCGACGCAGCCATTGTTAGCGGCCGCAAAATCGCCCGGCAAAGGTGTGACCTACGAAGCCGGGTAGTGGATCAGGGGGGTGTCAAACCGGGCAGATGGGACTGTTCGCCCCGCGTATAAGGGCGATATGACTCTCCTAATCCGCTTCGTACGTGATGTGCGCCCTATGCCCGGCCTCACACGCCACCCCCTCCCTCCTCACCGCGTGTTGCTGGCGCAACGCGCTGTGTGAGGAGTTCCGGCCCGTCGCACGGGACGGTCCGCGCCCCTCGGTCACGAGGGCAGCAGCAGGTGCACGTCCCCGAACTCGTGCCACAGATACCGCCCGCGCAGCGCCTCCTCGTAGCCCCGCGCGACCGCCTCCCGCCCCGCGACCGTCTCCAGCATCAGCAGGTGCGACGCCTCCGGCTCGTGCAGCCCGGTCAGCAGCCCGTCCACCACCCGCACCCCCCGCTCCGGGGTCACCACCAGGTCCGTCCACCCCGCACGGGCCTGCACCACCCCGTCCGGGCCGGCCGCCGACTCCAGCGCCCGCACCGCCGTCGTCCCCACCGCGACCACCCGCCCGCCGCCCGCCCGCACCGCGCCGACCAGCCGCGCCGTCGCCTCCGGCACCGCGAACCGCTCCGGGTACGGCGGCTCGTGCGCCTCCGCCGACGCCACCCCCGTGTCCAGCCTGACCGGCGCGACCTGCACCCCGCGGCTCACCAGCTCCGTCACCGTCCCCGTGGTGAACGGACGCGCCGCGCTCGGCATCTCCGCGCTCCCCGAACCGTCCCGCGACGGCAGCGCGAACACCGTCTGGTACGCCGACAGCGGCTGGTCCCGCTCCGTGTACGCGTACCGGATCGGACGCCCGTGCGCCCGCAGCAGCCCCGGCACGTCCCGCGACACCCGCGCCCACCACAGCCGAGGCGCCCCCGCGCTCAGCGGCTCCTCGACCCGCAACCGCGCACCCCCGGCCAGCCCCACCCCGGTACCCGCACGCGTACCCCCGCGCACGCGCGTGGTGCCGCGCCCGTCCGGGTCCCGCAGCTCGACCGCCCACCGCCCGTCGTCGCCGCGCGTGGAGAAGTGCACCACCACGCGCGCGTCACCGACCCGCCCGTCGACGGCGGCCGCCAGCGTGGGCGAGGTGTTCACCACCAGCAGGTCGCCCGCGCGCAGCAGCAGCGGCAGCTCCGCGAACGCGTGGTGGGACACCTCGGTGCCCCGCGACACCAGCAGCCGCACCGCGTCCCGGCCCCGGCCGGGCGCCCGCCGCTCCGCCGGCACCCGCGCCGACAGCTCCTCCGGCACCCGGAACGTGACCGTCACCGCCGTCCCTCCAGCAGCGCAGGGGCGCCGTAGCGGCCACTGGCAGGCCGTTCCTCCAGCAGCCGCAGGAACCCCGGCACCACCGTCTCCGGCTCCGGCCGCGGATCGTCGTCGTCCGGCACGGCCGCCGTGTACAGGTCCGTCGCCATGTCCCCCGGGTCGACCGACCACACCCGCAGCCCCGGCTCCTCCTCCGCCAGCACCGCCGCCAGCTGGTCCAGACCCGCCTTCGACGCGCCGTACCCGCCCCACGTCGGATACGCCTCCGCGGCGGCGTCCGAACTCACCACCAGCACCGCGCCCGCCTCGGCGGTCCGCAGCAGCGGCAGCGCCTCCCGCACCAGGCCCAGCGCCGCCACCAGATTCACCTCCAGCGCGTGCCGCAGCCCCTCCAACGGCAGCTCCGCCAGCCGCACCAGCGGCTCGGCGCCCAGCGCGCTCGCGTTGTGCACCAGCAGGTCCACCCCGCCCAGCCGCCAGGCCGCCGCCACCAACTCCGCCCGGTGCGCGGGGTCCGTGACGTCCCCGGGCACCGCCGTCACCCGCGTGCTGTGCGCCGAGGCCAGCACCTGCGTCTCCGCCAGGCGGTCCGCGCCCCGCGCGTCGAGCACCAGGTCCCAGCCCCGCTCCGCCAGCCCCACGGCCAGCGCCCGTCCGAGCCCCTTCGAAGCTCCCGTGATGATCGCAACCGGCATGACAACCGTCCCCTCGTCCGTGGTGTCGTCCCGCCCTCTCGGCGTGTGATCAACGTAGGAAGCGGGGACGGGCGGCCGCCTCGGGCGCGGGACGCAGCCGCCCGGGTCCCTTCGCCCTACGCCGGGACGCCCCCGCCCCGAGCCCTAGGGCGCGGCGGCGGTCCGGGACCCGGGACCTAGGACCAGCGGCGGGGGAGAGGGGCGGACAGCGGTCCGATCCGCGGGCCCGCGCCCCGCCGGTACCGTGAGGACATGAGCCACGGCCCCCGGTCCGGCCTCGCCGCGGTGAGCTCCGCGTTGCTGGCCATGAGCAGGCATCTCGAGGTGCGCGACGTCCTCAAGACGATCGTCGCCTCCGCCCGCGAACTCCTCGACGCCCAGTACGCCGCGCTCGGCGTGCCCGACGACCACGGAGGCTTCGCCCAGTTCGTCGTGGACGGCGTCAGCGACGCGCAGTGGAAGGCCATCGGCCCCCTGCCCCGCCGGCACGGCATCCTCGCCGCGATGCTCGACGACGCCGCCCCGCAGCGCCTCGCCGACGTGCGCCGCGACCCGCGCTTCGAGGGCTGGCCCAGCGCCCACCCCGACCTCGTCGACTTCCTGGGCCTGCCGATCCGCGACGGCGACGAGGTGCTCGGCGCCCTGTTCCTCGCGAACAAGAACTGTCCGAAGCCGGACGGCGCCTGCGGCTTCACCGAGGACGACGAGGAGCTGCTCGGCATCCTCGCCCAGCACGCCGCCATCGCCCTCACCAACGCCCGCCTCTACGAGCGCAGCCGCGAGCTGACCATCGCCGAGGAGCGCTCCCGCCTGGCCCACGAGCTGCACGACGCCGTCAGCCAGAAGCTGTTCTCCCTGCGCCTCACCGCCCAGGCCGCCGCCCGTCTCGTGGACCGCGACCCGGCCCGGGCCAAGGGCGAGCTCCAGCAGGTGGCGGAGCTGGCCGCCGAGGCCGCCGACGAACTGCGCGCCGCGGTCGTCGAGCTGCGTCCCGCCGCCCTCGACGAGGACGGGCTCGTGGCCACGCTGCGCACCCAGGTGCAGGTCCTCGACCGCGCCCACAGCGCGCGCGTCACCTTCACCGGCCACGGCGTGCGCGCCCTGCCCGCCGCCCAGGAGGAGGCGGTGCTGCGGGTCGCCCAGGAGGCGCTGCACAACGCCCTGCGCCACTCCGGCGGGACCCACGTCGACGTGACCCTGGAGCGGCGCGGCAACGGAGCGGTCCTGCGGGTCGGCGACGACGGCGGCGGCTTCGACCCGCACACCGTCCGCCGCGCGGGCCGCCATCTGGGCCTGGTCTCCATGCGGGACCGGGCGAGCGGGGTCGGCGGCAGGCTGACCGTGGAATCGGCGCCCGGAAAGGGCACCACCATCGAGATGGAGGTCCCCGGTGGCTGACGCGATCAAGGTGCTGCTGGTCGACGACCACCAGGTGGTCCGGAGGGGGCTGCGCACCTTCCTGGAAGTGCAGGACGACATCGAGGTCGTCGGCGAGGCCGCGGACGGCGCGGAGGGGGTCGCCCTGGCCGGCGAGCTCCAGCCCGACGTCATCCTCATGGACGTGAAGATGCCCGGCACGGACGGCGTGGAGGCGCTGCGCAGACTGCGCGAGCTGGACCACCGCGCCCGGGTGCTGGTCGTCACCAGCTTCACCGAGCAGCGCACGGTGATCCCCGCCCTGCGCGCGGGCGCCGCGGGCTACGTGTACAAGGACATCGACCCGGACGCGCTGGCCGGCGCCATCCGCTCCGTGCACGCCGGGCACGTGCTGCTCCAGCCGGAGGTGGCGGGCGCGCTGCTGTCCCAGGAGGAGAGCGGCTCCGGAGCGGGACGCGCGGGCTCGCTGACCGAGCGGGAGCGCGAGGTGCTGGGGCTGATCGCGGACGGCCGCGCCAACCGGGAGATCGCCCGCGCCCTCGTGCTGTCCGAGAAGACGGTGAAGACCCACGTGTCGAACATCCTGATGAAGCTCGACCTGGCGGACCGTACCCAGGCCGCGCTGTGGGCCGTACGACACGGACTCAGCGGCTGACGCCCCGGCCCGTCGTCACCGGAAGGTTCCCCTCCGGTGCGAGATTCATACCGTAGGGGGAATGGCTCCCGGGCCCCGTATCCCCTGGCCGTGCCACGCGTTGCCCAGTGCGGACCGCGGCGCTCGCCGCGGTCGTCGCAAGGAGGGCTCGGAAAGTGAAGAACCTGAAGAAGGCAGCGGCCGTGACGATGGTGGCCGGCGGCCTGCTCGCCGCCGGTACGGGCATGGCCTCCGCCAGCGAGGGCAGCCACGCGCACGGCAAGGCCGTCGGCTCCCCGGGCGTCGTCTCCGGCAACCTCGTCCAGGTCCCGGTCGACGTCCCGGTCAACGTGTCGGGCAACAGCATCAACGTCATCGGTGTGCTGAACCCGGCCTTCGGCAACGTCGCCGTCAACCACTGACGACCGACGCCACCAGACGACAAGCCCCGGCCGCCCGCCCCCACCCGGCGCCGGGGCTCGTCCCTGTCCGGGGCAGAGCCAGGGTCGCAGCGCCCGGATCAGCGAGCCCCGCGCTCCTCCACGAACGCGTTGTACGCGGCCACCTGCGCCCGCCGGGCCGTCCGCTCCACCGGCCGCAGCGCCAGCGCCCGCGCCGACATCTCCGACGCGCTCACCGCGCCGCCGTGCCCGTTCGCCGTCGCCAGCGACACCAGCGCGCCCACCCGCTGCGCCAGCTCCAGCACCCGCACCGCGCGCGGCGGATACCCCGGCGCCAGCACGTCCTGCCCGCGCGACGCCGTGGCCCGCGCCCGGTACGCGTCGATCGCCGCCTCCGCGACCGGACCCGACCCGGCCACGTCCAGCCGCGTCAGCGCCTCCGTGGCCTCCCGCAGCGCCTCCGCCAGCTCCCGCTCCGCCTCACCCAGCGACGGCACGTCCGCCGGCGGCGCCTCCCGCACCGGCAGACAGTGCCAGAGGACCTCCACATGCACATCGCCCTCGGGCCCGGCCTCCGACACCTCCGGCACCAGCCCCAGCGCCGCCCCCTGGCACACCACGGCCTCCTCGGCCTCCAGCGCCCGCGCGTTGAACTCCGGCGGGCCGCTCAGCCCCAGCGGATGCCCCGGCGCCGGCAGTGCCACCCGCAGCCCCGACACCCCGAGCCCCCGCAGCCGCCCCAGGGCCAGCGTCAGCCCCACCGGCGCGGCCTCGCCGGGCACCCCCTCCACCCGGTGCACCGCGTCCTCCCCGACGACGGCGAGCGCCGCCTCGTCCGGGGAGACAAGTCCGGCAAGAAGGGCATTGCCCCAGGAGGCGAGACGACCAGAGCGTGGTTCCGAAAGCATGCGTACACCCTAGACAGCACCCGGAAACCGGACCGATGGAATGTCCGGGTCGGCCGGTGGCGTAGATTTCATGATGGGCTCCCGCCCACGGGTGCGGCGGACCGACCCACAAGGCGTACGCGACAGCCGAGACCGGCCACACTGCAAGGGGAGACAAGGCGCTCATGAGCGATGTTCTGGAACTTCAGGACGTATCCGTGGTCCGCGAGGGCCGGGCTCTGGTGGAGCAGGTCTCCTGGTCGGTCAAGGAGGGCGAGCGCTGGGTCATCCTCGGCCCCAACGGCGCCGGCAAGACCACCCTGCTGAACATCGCGTCCAGCTACCTCTACCCCAGCAAGGGCACCGCCACCATCCTCGGCGAGACGCTCGGCCGCCCCGGCACCGACGTCTTCGAGCTGCGCCCCCGCATCGGCGTGGCCGGCATCGCCCTCGCCGACAAGCTGCCCAAGAAGCAGACCGTCCTCCAGACCGTGCTCACCGCCGCCTACGGCATGACCGCCGGCTGGCAGGAGGAGTACGAGGACATCGACGAGCAGCGCGCCCGCGCCTTCCTCGACCGCCTCGGCATGTCGGAGTACCTGGACCGCAAGTTCGGCACCCTCTCCGAGGGCGAGCGCAAGCGCACCCTCATCGCCCGCGCCCTCATGACCGACCCCGAGCTGCTCCTCCTCGACGAGCCCGCCGCCGGCCTCGACCTCGGCGGCCGCGAGGACCTGGTGCGCCGCCTCGGCCGCCTCGCCCGCGACCCGATCGCCCCCTCCATGATCATGGTCACCCACCACGTGGAGGAGATCGCCCCCGGCTTCACCCACGTCCTGATGATCCGTCAGGGCAAGGTCCTCGCCGCCGGCCCGCTCGAGCTCGAACTCACCAGCCGCAACCTGTCCCTGTGCTTCGGTCTCCCGCTCGTCGTCGAGCAGGTCGGCGACCGCTGGACCGCCCAGGGCCTCCCGATGAGCTGACACGGCACCACCCCGCGCACAACACCCGGCACGACAAGGCCCGTTCGACCGAGCGGCGCTCTGTCCGTGACCGGGTGCGCGGTTCTACCATGACCTTGTGGACATCGACGCATGGCTGTGGTGGCTGATCGGCGCGGCGGCACTCGGCATCGCCCTGGTGGTCACCGCGATGCCCGAACTCGGCATGCTCGCGGTGGGCGCCGTCGCCGCGGCAGTGGTCTCCGGAATCTTCGGCGGCGGGGCCGTCGCCCAGGTCGCGGTCTTCGCCGTCGTCTCGACCGCGCTGATCGCCGTCGTCAGGCCCATCGCCCGCAGACACCGGTCCCAGCGGCCCGAACTCGCCAGCGGGGTCGACGCCCTGAAGGGGAAACAGGCCGTCGTCCTCGAACGCGTCGACGGCAGCGGCGGCCGCATCAAACTGGCGGGCGAGGTCTGGTCGGCCCGCGCCCTCGACACCGGCCGCTCCTACGAGGTCGGCCAGGAGGTCGACGTCGTGGAGATCGAGGGGGCCACCGCGATCGTCATGTGATCCCGCACCTCCCGTACGACGCAACCGGTGCGAACACGCCCCCGGTTGGCCCCGTGGTCTGACAGACTCGACCAGCAAGATCTACAACCGCACGACCGTGCACACACGACCTGCCGTAGGCGCCGAGGCTAAGAAGGGTTCGGGGAACCGACGATGGAACCGGTCATCATCGTCCTGATCATCCTGGTGGTGTTGGTCTTCATCGCCCTGATCAAGACGATCCAAGTCATCCCACAGGCCAGCGCCGCCATCGTCGAGCGCTTCGGCCGCTACACGCGGACGCTGAACGCGGGCCTCAACATCGTCGTCCCGTTCATCGACACCATCCGCAACCGCATCGACCTGCGCGAGCAGGTCGTCCCCTTCCCGCCGCAGCCGGTGATCACCCAGGACAACCTGGTCGTCAACATCGACACCGTCATCTACTACCAGGTGACCGACGCGCGGGCCGCCACCTACGAGGTCGCCAGCTACATCCAGGCCATCGAGCAGCTCACCGTCACCACCCTGCGCAACATCATCGGCGGCATGGACCTCGAGCGGACCCTCACCTCCCGCGAGGAGATCAACGCGGCGCTGCGCGGCGTCCTCGACGAGGCCACCGGCAAGTGGGGCATCCGCGTCAACCGCGTCGAGCTCAAGGCGATCGAGCCGCCCACCTCCATCCAGGACTCGATGGAGAAGCAGATGCGCGCCGACCGCGACAAGCGCGCCGCGATCCTCCAGGCCGAAGGTGTCCGGCAGTCCGAGATCCTGCGCGCCGAGGGCGAGAAGCAGTCCCAGATCCTGCGCGCGGAAGGTGAGGCCAAGGCCGCCGCGCTGCGCGCCGAGGGCGAGGCCCAGGCCGTCCGCACGGTCTTCGAGGCCATCCACGCCGGCGACCCGGACCAGAAGCTGCTCTCCTACCAGTACCTCCAGATGCTCCCGAAGATCGCCGAGGGCGACGCCAACAAGCTCTGGATCGTCCCCAGCGAGATCGGCGACGCCCTCAAGGGCCTCTCCGGCGCCGTCGGCAACTTCGGCTCCAGCCTGGGCGGCAACGGCGCCACGGCGAACGTCCCCGCCCAGGAACGCCGCGAAACCCCCTCGATCGACTGAGAGCACCAGAAAACACGCGTTCCCCGCACCCCCCTCAGGGGCGCGGGGAACCGCGCGATCAACCACGACGAACCCGCACCCGGGCTGTCGCCTCACCCCCTACGGCGAAACCGTCACGCCGCGGCCGACGCCAGCCACTCCGGCAACGCCTCGAAGTCGTCCCTGGCCAGCGCCAGCAACATCGCATCCGCCGGCGTCGGCTCGTACGGCTCCCGCAGCAACGGCATCCCCGCCTGCTCCGGCGTCCGGTTCGCCTTGCGGTGGTTGTCCTCGGCGCACGACGCCACCGTGTTCAGCCAGGTGTCCTGCCCGCCGAGCGACCGCGGCACCACGTGGTCGACGGTGGTCGCCCTGCGCCCGCAGTACGCGCACCGGTGCCGGTCCCTCACCAGCACACCCCGCCTCGACCACGGCGCGCGTCTTCGGAACGGCACGCGCACGTATTGGCAGAGCCTGATCACCCGGGGCGCCGGTATGTCGACCGCGGCTCCCCGCATCCGCAGTTCGGGATGGGCCTGCTCGACGACGGCCTTGTCCTGCAGCACAAGAACGACGGCTCGGTTGAGCGTCACCGTCGACAACGGCTCGAAGCTCGCGTTCAGCACCAGCGTGTCCCGCATACCAGCCCACCTCCCGTGCGCACCGGCCCGCCCCTCGGCGGGCTGGAACAACTCTGGCCGGGCGCGCCGGGATGGACAACGCAATATCCGCTGCTCCCACGGGAGACGACTCCCGGGGACCCCGACGGAAAAAATGCCCGCCCCTGATCAATTCCAAGACCAGGGGCGGGCAAACGTTCCGGGAACGCCCGGTGTCGCGCGGGGGACTCAGGACTCCGCGGGCACCTCGTACTCACCGATCAGCTGGGCGCGCGCGAGCGTGTGGAACCGCAGGTTGAAGCCCACCACCGCAGGAGAGGCGTCCGCGTCCGGACCCAGCTTCTCCTGGTCCACGGCGTACACCGTGAACACGTACCGGTGCGGACCGTCCCCGGGCGGCGGCGCGGCGCCGCCGAACTCCTTGGTCCCGTAGTCGTTCCGCGCGTGGACGGCGCCCTCCGGCAGCCCGTCGAACGACCCGCTGCCGGCGCCGGCCGGCAGCTCGGTCACCGAGGCCGGGATGTCGAACACCACCCAGTGCCAGAACCCGCTGCCCGTCGGGGCGTCCGGGTCGTAGCAGGTCACGGCGAAGCTCTTGGTCTCCGGCGGGAAACCCTCCCAGCGCAGGTGCGGCGACGTGTTGCCCGCCGCGTGGACCTGAGCGTCCGTGAGCGTCGCCCCCTCCTTCACATCGTCGCTCGTCACCGTGAACGACGGCACGGGCGGATGGAAGTCATGGGGGAGCGGCCGCCGCTTGAGCTCGGTCACCTCGGTACCTCCTGATCGATGACGTTCAGTCGCGAACGAGCCTAGAACCAGTTCCGCTTGGAGCCGACCTCCGACAGCCACTGGTTCAGGTACGCCGCCCAGTCGGTCCCCTGGTAGTCGTTCAGACCCACCTGGAAGGAACGGAACGTGTCGCTGCCCTCGCTGAACAGCCCCGGCTTCTTGTCCATCTCCAGCACGACGTCCATCGCCTGCGCGTCGGCGACGAAGCTCAGCTCCACCTGGTTCAGCCCGCGGTACTGCGACGGCGGGTAGAACTCGATCTCCTGGTAGAACGGCAGCCTCTGGCGCGT
>NZ_CP192228.1:2165000-2610000 GCF_050571355.1 Streptomyces sp. P13-3-3
TGGGATGGGTAGGGGAGCGTCGTCTGCCGGGTGAAGCAGCCGCGGAAGCGAGTTGTGGACGGTTGACGAGTGAGAATGCAGGCATGAGTAGCGATTCACACGTGAGAAACGTGTGCGCCGATTGACTAAGGGTTCCTGGGTCAAGCTGATCTGCCCAGGGTAAGTCGGGACCTAAGGCGAGGCCGACAGGCGTAGTCGATGGATAACCGGTTGATATTCCGGTACCCGCTGTGAAGCGTCAAACATCGAATCCAGTGATGCTAAGCCCGTGAAGCCGCCGGCTGAGTCTTCGGACGAGGTCGGAGTGGTGGAGCCGGTGACCCGAGCTGGTAGTAGGTGAGTGATGGGGTGACGCAGGAAGGTAGTCCATCCCGGGCGGTGGTTGTCCCGGGGTAAGGGTGTAGGCCGGACGGTAGGCAAATCCGCCGTTCATTAAGGCTGAGACCTGATGCCGAGCCGATTGTGGTGAAGTGGATGATCCTATGCTGTCGAGAAAAGCCTCTAGCGAGTTTCATGGCGGCCCGTACCCTAAACCGACTCAGGTGGTCAGGTAGAGAATACCGAGGCGTTCGGGTGAACTATGGTTAAGGAACTCGGCAAAATGCCCCCGTAACTTCGGGAGAAGGGGGGCCACAACCGGTGATCGGATTTACTCCGTGAGCTGGGGGTGGCCGCAGAGACCAGCGAGAAGCGACTGTTTACTAAAAACACAGGTCCGTGCGAAGCCGTAAGGCGATGTATACGGACTGACGCCTGCCCGGTGCTGGAACGTTAAGGGGACCGGTTAGCTCACTTTCGGGTGGGCGAAGCTGAGAACTTAAGCGCCAGTAAACGGCGGTGGTAACTATAACCATCCTAAGGTAGCGAAATTCCTTGTCGGGTAAGTTCCGACCTGCACGAATGGCGTAACGACTTCTCGACTGTCTCAACCATAGGCCCGGTGAAATTGCACTACGAGTAAAGATGCTCGTTTCGCGCAGCAGGACGGAAAGACCCCGGGACCTTTACTACAGTTTGATATTGGTGTTCGGTTCGGCTTGTGTAGGATAGCTGGGAGACTGTGAACTCTGGACGCCAGTTCAGGGGGAGTCGTCGTTGAAATACCAGTCTGGTCGTGCTGGATGTCTAACCTGGGTCCGTGATCCGGATCAGGGACAGTGTCTGATGGGTAGTTTAACTGGGGCGGTTGCCTCCTAAAGAGTAACGGAGGCGCCCAAAGGTTCCCTCAGCCTGGTTGGCAATCAGGTGTTGAGTGTAAGTGCACAAGGGAGCTTGACTGTGAGACCGACGGGTCGAGCAGGGACGAAAGTCGGGACTAGTGATCCGGCGGTGGCTTGTGGAAGCGCCGTCGCTCAACGGATAAAAGGTACCCCGGGGATAACAGGCTGATCTTCCCCAAGAGTCCATATCGACGGGATGGTTTGGCACCTCGATGTCGGCTCGTCGCATCCTGGGGCTGGAGTCGGTCCCAAGGGTTGGGCTGTTCGCCCATTAAAGCGGTACGCGAGCTGGGTTTAGAACGTCGTGAGACAGTTCGGTCCCTATCCGCTGTGCGCGTAGGAGTCTTGAGAAGGGCTGTCCCTAGTACGAGAGGACCGGGACGGACGAACCTCTGGTGTGCCAGTTGTTCTGCCAAGGGCATGGCTGGTTGGCTACGTTCGGGAGGGATAACCGCTGAAAGCATCTAAGCGGGAAGCCTGCTTCGAGATGAGGACTCCCACCTCCTAGAGAGGGTAAGGCTCCCAGTAGACGACTGGGTTGATAGGCCGGATATGGAAGCACGGTAACGTGTGGAGTTGACCGGTACTAATAGGCCGAGGGCTTGTCCTCAGTTGCTCGCGTCCACTGTGTTAGTTCTGAGACAACGACCGTTGTCGGCTTTGAGCAGAACGCATAACAGAAGAGTGTGCTTGTTCGCTCGAAACCATTAGGGTTTCGGTGGTCATAGCGTAGGGGAAACGCCCGGTTACATTCCGAACCCGGAAGCTAAGCCTTACAGCGCCGATGGTACTGCAGGGGGGACCCTGTGGGAGAGTAGGACGCCGCCGAACAATCTTTGGAAGGACCCCTGGTCACCAGCGTTCAGCTGGGGCCAGGGGTCCTTTTTGTATTTATGCTTGCAGTACCCGAGACAGGAGTCACCGATGTCCACCAACTCTCCCGACGACCGACCGGAGCGCGACCAGCGCCGACGGGACAGTGGTGACCGCTCGGACCGCGGGGACCGTGGCGGTCAGCGCGGCGGCCCCCGTCGCGGCAACGACCGCGACCGCGGCTTCCGCAGGGACGGCGACCGTCCGCCCTTCGGTCGCGACGACCGTGACCGTGACCGCAGCGGCGACCGTGACCGCAGCGGCGGCCGGCCCGAGCGGGGCGGCTTCCGTGGACGCGACGACAACCGCGACAACCGCGGCGGCGATCGCGGCGGGTACCGCGGCCGTGACGACCGCAGGGACGACCGGCGCGACGACCGCCGTGACGATCGGGACCGTGGTGGCTACCGCGGCCGTTCCGACGACCGCGGCGAGCGTGGCGGTTTCCGTCGCGACGACAACCGCGGTGACCGCGGTGGCTTCCGCCGTGACGACAACCGTGGCGAGCGTGGTGGTTTCCGTCGTGATGACAACCGCGGTGACCGTGGTGGTTTCCGTCGTGATGACAACCGCGGTGACCGTGGCGGCTTCCGTCGTGACGACGACCGTGGGTACGGCCGGCGCGACGACCGCAGGGACGACCGGCGTGATGACCGCCGTGATGACCGCCGTGACGATCGGGACCGTGGCGGCTACCGCGGCCGATCCGACGACCGTGGTGACCGCGGTGGCTTCCGCCGCGACGACCGTGACCGCGGTGGATTCCGGCGCGGTGGCGACAGCCGTACGGACACCCGTGGTGGCGACCGCGACTCCCGCGGTGGCACCTTCCGGCGTGACGACCGTGACCGCGGCGACCGTGGCGGCTTCCGTGGCCGTGACGACCGCGACCGTGGGCGCGGCCCGCGTCGGGACGACCGGGGCGGCCGGCCTGGTGGATACCGTGGGCGTGACGACCGCCAGGGCGGCGGCCGGTTCCGTGACGAGCGGGACCGTGACCGCGAGCCCATCAAGCGGCTGCCGATCCCCGAGGACGTCACCGGCGAGGAGATCGACAAGGACGTCCGGCAGGAGCTGCAGAGCCTGCCCAAGACGCTCGCCGAGGACGTCGCCAAGAACCTGGTGATGGTCGCCCGGCTCATCGACGAGGACCCCGAGCGCGCCTACGCGTACTCCCGTATCGCACTGCGGCTCGCCTCGCGTGTGGCCGCCGTGCGGGAGGCCGCAGGGTTCGCCGCGTACGCGACGCAGAAGTACGGTGAGGCCCTCGCCGAGTTCCGTGCCGCGCGGCGGATGACCGGGACTGTGGAGCTGTGGCCGCTGATGGCGGACTGCGAGCGCGGTCTCGGCCGGCCGGAGAAGGCACTGGACATGGCCGGCGCCCCCGAGGTGCAGAAGCTGGACAAGGCCGGACAGGTCGAGATGCGGCTCGTCGCGGCCGGCGCCCGGCGTGACATGGGCCAGCTGGACGCGGCCATCGTCACCCTCCAGAGCTCCGAGCTGGCGTCGAACTCCGTGCAGCCGTGGACCGCGCGCCTGCGGTACGCGTACGCCGACGCGCTGCTCGCCGCCGGCCGTGAGGGCGAGGCGCGTGAGTGGTTCGCCAAGGCCGTCGAGGCCGACCGGGACGGCAGCACCGACGCCTCCGACCGGCTGGCCGAGCTGGACGGCGTCGAGTTCACGGACGCCTTCGTCGAGGACGAGGAGCAGGACCAGGTCCAGGACCCGGCTCAGGACGGCGTCGACCGTGACGAGCAGGGTGCGCAGGACGAGGACAAGGACTGAGGTCCTCACGTCACCGCGCACCCAAGGAAGAACCTAGGGAAAGGGGCGGGCCCCGGCATTCAGCCGGAGCCCGCCCCTTTCCGTATGTCCGGACGCCTCAGAGGTCCAGCGCGCGCAGCACCAGGCCCGATGCCGGTTTCGGGCCGAACGACGTCGACTTGCGGGGCATCGTCACCCCCTGTTGGGCGAGCTCCCGCACCACGTCCTCGTGCACGGGGTGCATCAGTACCGCCGTACCGCCGTCGCGGCGGGCCTTGTCCACCGTGGCCGCCGTGTCGTGGATGTACGCGATGTGGGCGGGGTCGTCGGGGACGCGCCAGACGTGGTCGAGGAGCGTGGCGTGCAGGACCGTCGCGTCCAGGGTGCGCCAGGCCTCCGGGCGGTCCGCGGGCACCGTGCGGTCCAGCAGCGCCGGGTCCGGCCGGTCGACGAGGTGGAAGACGCCGTCGTCGCCGGTGAGGAGGAACGCGTTGCTCTCCTGCGCCGCCTCGGCCAGCGCGTCCATCGCCTGCGGCAGTGGCAGGTCGAGGCGGCGCACGCGGAAGATGCCGCCCAGCGCCTTCAGGGCCTCGGCGACCGGCAGGCCGTGCAGCAGGCGGTGGATGGCGCGGACCCGCAGCGGATAGCGGGCCGTGTCGACCAGGAGCACCAGGCCGTGGTCCCACGGGCTGGGGGAGGGGTGTTCCGCGCGCAGCCTGCGGTAGGTCGCCCAGCGGTGGTGGCCGTCGGCGATCAGTGCCTGGTGGGCGGACAGTTCCTGGCGGATCACCGCCAGGTCGGCCGGGTCGGTGACCGGCCACAGGCGGTGGTGGACGCCGTCCTCCGTCGTGGTCGCCAGGAGCGGCCGCCGCCCGGCCGTGCGCTCGATCAGGCCGGCCGTGCTCGCCGCGGTGTCGTCGCCCCGGTAGGTGAGGAGCAGCGGTTCCAGGTTGGCGCTGGTGGCGCGCATCAGGTCGGCGCGGTCCGCGACGATGTGCGGCATGACGTCCTCGTGCGGCAGCACCAGCCGCTCGTCCGGTTCGGAGACGCGCAGGGCGCCGATCACGCCGCGCTGCACCAGGCCGTCGCCGTCGCGCTGCTCGTAGACGTACAGGCCGGGCTCCGGGTCGGGGGTGAGGACGCCTTCGGCGCGCCAGCGGCGGAGCGTCTCGGCGGCCTGGGCGTTGCGCTCCTCGGGTGTGGCGGCCTCGGGCAGGATCAGCCGGACGATGTTGTGCGGATCGGCGGACTGGAGGTGGTGCAGGCCGTCGGGGCGGACCACGACGTCGTAGGGCGGGGATGTCACGGCGGCCAGGCTGCCGACCCGGTCGGGGTCGTAACGAAGGCCTCGGAACGGGGTGAGTTCCAGGCCTCGGGGCGCCGTTGCCTTCGAGTGACCTGCAGTGTTCATCCCGGCATCGTACGGGTGCCGGTGCGATGGGGGATGATCGGGGGAAAGCCGTCGAACGAGGAGCGATGCGGAATGAGCCGGAGCGTCAGGACGAGGCCCGAGGGCAGTGGCCAGGCCCTGAGCGAGGCGTACGACACGGCGCTGCTCGACCTCGACGGAGTGGTGTACGCGGGCGGCAACGCCATCGAGCACGCGGTGCCGTCCCTCGCCGCGGCGCGTGACGGCGGCATGCGTCTCGCCTACGTCACCAACAACGCGCTGCGCACGCCCGACGCCGTCGCGGCGCACCTGACCGAGCTGGGTATCCCGGCCGAGGCCGGAGACGTCATCACCTCCGCGCAGGCGGTGGCGCGGCTCATCGCCGATCAGGTGCCGCAGGGCTCCCGGGTGCTGGTGGTCGGCGGTGAGGGCCTGCGGGTGGCGCTGCGTGAGCGTGGTCTCGAGCCGGTGGAGTCGGCGGACGACGAGCCGGTGGCGGTCGTGCAGGGGTACGGCGGTCCGGAGCTGGCGTGGGGGCGTTTCGCCGAGGCGAGCTACGCCGTCGCGCGCGGGCTGCCGTGGTTCGCGTCCAACACCGACCTGACGATCCCCAGCGGCCGGGGCATCGCCCCCGGCAACGGCGCGGCGGTGGAGGTCGTACGGATCGCCACGGGCGCGGAGCCGCAGGTGGCGGGCAAGCCGCTGCCGCCGATGCACCGGGAGACGATCCTGCGTACCGGTGCCGAGCGGCCGCTGGTGGTGGGGGACCGTCTGGACACGGACATCGAGGGCGCGTTCAACGGCGGGGTGGACTCGCTGCTGGTGCTCACCGGGGTGACGGACGGCGCGCAGCTCCTGGCGGCGCCGCCGCAGCACCGGCCGACGTACGTGGACGCCGACCTGCGGGGGTTGCTGACCGGGCAGCCCGAGGTCGTCGGGGACGGCGGCGCCTTCCGGTGCGGCGGATGGACGGCGGCGGCCGGCGCCGGGCGGCTTGAGCTGGACGGGGACGGCGCCGTGGTGGACGGACTGCGGGCGCTGTGCGCGGCGGCCTGGACGGCGGCGGGCGAGGAGGCGTGCGGCCTGGACGCGGGGAAGGCGCTGGCGCGGCTGGGGCTCTGACGGTCCGCCGGTCACCGGATCGTGATCCAATTGGAGGATAGGCTAACCTAACCGGGTGTTGGTCGAGAGTCCCCCCGAACAGCGCGCGGAGACCGCCTCCGCGCCCACCGGCCGCCGGGCGATACGCGCGGCCGGTCTGCTCGTGTCCCTCGCGGTCCTGGTGCTCGTCGCGCTGGCGAGCATCGCGGTCGGCGCGAAGGAGCTGTCCCTGGGGCAGGTGTGGCACGGGCTGTTCCACGCGTCGGGCACCTACGCCGACACCGTGGTGTCCGACCGGCTCTCCCGCACCCTGCTGGGCCTGCTCGCCGGGGCCGCCCTCGGCCTCGCCGGGGCCGTGCTGCAGGCGCTGACCCGTAACCCGCTGGCCGACCCGGGACTCCTCGGCCTGAACGCGGGCGCCTCCGCCGCGGTCGTCACCGCCATCACCTTCTTCGGCGTCACCTCGCTGTCCGGGTATGTGTGGTTCGCGTTCTGCGGGGCGGCCGCCGTCGGCGCGATCGTGTGGTTCCTCGGCGGACGCCGGGGCGCCACCCCCGTGCGGCTGGTGCTCGCCGGCACCGCCATCAGCGCCGCGCTCTACGGCTATCTCCAGGCCGTGATGATCCTCGACGACGCGGCCCTCGGCCGGATGCGCTTCTGGACGGTCGGCTCGCTCGGCTCCGGCAGCGACGAGGCCGTCATGCAGGTCGTGCCGTTCCTGGTCGTCGGCAGTGGGCTGGCGCTGCTGCTCGCCCGGCCGCTGAACGCCATGGCCATGGGCGACGACACCGCCAAGGCGCTCGGCGCCGACCTCAACCGCACCCGCGCGCTGTCCATGCTCGTCGCGACGATGCTGAGCGGCGCCGCCACCGCCGCGTGCGGTCCGATCGTCTTCGTCGGCCTGATGGTGCCGCACGTGGTGCGTTCCTTCACCGGGCCCGACCAGCGCTGGATCCTGCCGTACGCGGCGGTCCTGTCGCCGGTGCTGCTGCTCGGCGCGGACGTGCTCGGCCGGATCGTGGCCCGGCCCGCCGAACTCCAGGTGGGCATCGTCACCGCGATCATCGGCGGCCCGGTGTTCATTCTTCTCGTACGACGACGGAGGACGGCCCAGCTGTGAAGACCAACCGTGCGGTGCGCGTCCCCGGCGGCCTCTCGGTCCGGCTGGACGCGCGTGCCCTCACCGTCGTCGTCCTGCTGATGCTGCTGGCGCTCGGCGCGAGCGTGCTGCTCATCGGCACCGGCGACTTCCCGATGACCGCCTCCGACGTGCTGACCACGCTCGTCGGCCAGGGCAACGAGGGGCAGGAGTTCATCGTCACCGAGCTGCGGCTGCCGCGGGTGCTGGTGGGGCTGCTGGTCGGCGCCTCCCTCGGCATCGGCGGCGCCCTGTTCCAGACCATCTCCCGCAACCCGCTGGGCAGCCCCGACATCCTCGGCCTCGGCCAGGGCGCCACGGCCGGCGCGCTCACCGTCATCGTGCTGTTCTCCGGCACCGCCAACCAGGTGGCCCTCGGCGCGCTCGCCGGCGGCCTGATCACCGGCACCGCCATCTACGTCCTCGCCTGGAAGCGGGGCGTGCACGGTTACCGGCTGGTGCTGGTCGGCATCGGCGTCTCCGCCGTCGTCACCGCCGTCAACGGCTATCTGCTCACCAAGTCCGACATCGTCGACGCCGCCCGCGCGGTCGTCTGGATGACCGGGTCCCTCGACGGACGCGACTGGGACCAGGTGTGGCCGCTGCTCGCGCTGTGCGCCGTCCTCGTCCCGGTCGTCCTCGCCAACTCCCGCGCCCTGCGCATGACGGAAATGGGCGACGACGTCTCGAACGCCCTCGGTGTGCGCGTCGAGCGGCTGCGGCTGGTGCTGATGCTGTCCGCCGTGCTGCTCACCGCGTCCGCCACCGCCGCCGCGGGACCCGTCAGCTTCGTCGCGCTCACCGCGCCGCAGCTCGCCCGGCGCCTCACCCGGTCGCCCGGACCGAACCTGATCGCCTCGATGTGGATGGGGGCCGCCCTGCTGGTCCTCGCCGACTTCGTCTCGCAGCGGGCGTTCGGCGCCGAACAGCTGCCCGTCGGCGTGGTCACCGGCGTCCTCGGCGGCGTCTACCTGCTGTGGCTGCTGGTCACCGAGCGCAAGGCCGGCCGGATATGAGCGGGGCCGAGAAGAAGCACACCCGAAGGAGCACCGTGAACCGTCTCTCCGCCGAGAACGTCACCCTGGCCTACGACCAGCGGGTCATCGCCGAGCAGCTGTCGGTGGAGATCCCGGACCACTCCTTCACCGTCGTCGTCGGCCCGAACGCCTGCGGGAAGTCCACCCTGCTGCGCGCCCTGTCGCGCATGCTGAAGCCCGCCGAGGGCCGGGTGCTGCTCGACGGGCAGGCCATCCACTCCCTGCCCGCCAAGAAGGTCGCCCGCACCCTCGGCCTGCTGCCCCAGTCGTCCATCGCGCCCGACGGCATCACCGTCGGCGACCTCGTCGCGCGCGGCCGCTACCCGCACCAGAGCCTGCTGCGCCAGTGGTCCTCCGAGGACGAGCGGGTCGTCGGGGAGTCGATGGCCCGCACCGGCGTCGCCGACCTCGCCGAGCGGTACGTCGACGAGCTGAGCGGAGGGCAGCGGCAGCGCGTCTGGATCGCCATGGCCCTGGCCCAGGAGACCCCGCTGCTGCTGCTCGACGAGCCGACCACCTACCTGGACATCCAGCACCAGATCGACGTCCTGGACCTCTGCGCCGACCTGCACGAGGAGCAGGGCCGCACCCTCGTCGCCGTGCTGCACGACCTCAACCACGCCGCCCGCTACGCCACCCACCTGATCGCCCTGCGCGAGGGCCGGGTCATCGCCCAGGGCGCGCCGAAGGACATCGTCACCGCCGAGCTGGTGGAGGAGGTGTTCGGGCTGCGCTGCCAGGTCATCGACGACCCCGAGACGGGCACCCCGCTGGTCGTGCCGGCGGCACGGGCGTCCCGCGCCAGGCGTGAGACCGCGAAGGTCTGAGGGGCTAGAGGAGCTTCCGCAGCTGGAACAGGTCCCGCAGACCCGCCTCCAGCCGCACCCGCCCCGAGGCCCACGCCCGAGCGAAGTGCAGCTCCCCGTCGACCAGGGCCAGCAGGTCGTCGCCCGTCATGGCGAGCCGTATCTGCGCCCTTTCGCGCGGCGGGCCGGGGTGCGTCTCGCGCACCTCGATCCGGCCTCCGGTGAGGCGGCCCGCGAAGGTCACGTCCAGGTCCGTGACGTGGCAGCTGACCGACCGCTCCATCGACGCCGCCGCGCGGACGTCGCCCTCGGCCCTGCCCATGCTGTCCGAAAGCTTGCCGAGTGCCGCACGGCACTCCTCGATCGTGGCCATCGCGCTCGACGGTACCCCAGCCGTTCGCGGTAGCGTCGGGGCATGAACGACGCAGTGCCGCAGGCGGCGGACACGGAGCCGGACACCGCGGCCCCGCAGGACGGGCCGCCGGAGCAGGGCGCGCCGCGGCCGCCGTACGACGACGGGCCCGCCGGACCCGCACCGCTGGGCGTGCCGCGCACCCCGACCGGGAACGCCGAGGTCGACGCCCAGGTGGAGCGGCTGGCCGACGCCGACCACCTCACCACCGACGGCCACCTCGAGGTGTACGAGGATGTACACCGGGGGCTGCGCGACGCGCTCACCGCGCTCGACGCCCGCCCGGGTCCCTCGCCCGCCGCCCCGCACCGGGGTCCGTCGGGGCACTCGTCCCAGCCGTCACATGGACACAGGAGCTGAACCGAACGTGGCAGGAGTCGCACGCCGCCGTCTCGACGCGGAGCTGGTCCGCCGCAAGCTGGCGCGCTCGCGCGAGCACGCCAGCCAGCTGATCGCCGCCGGGCGGGTCAGCGTGGGCAGGACGGTGGCGACCAAGCCCGCCACCCAGGTGGAGACCGCGGCCGCGATCGTGGTCGCGGAGGACGTCGGCGACCCCGACTACGTCTCGCGCGGGGGTCACAAACTGGCCGGGGCGCTGGACGCCTTCGTGCCGCGGGGGCTCGTCGTGAAGGGCCGCCGGGCGCTCGACGCGGGGGCCTCCACCGGCGGGTTCACCGACGTGCTGCTGCGGGCGGGCGCCGCGCACGTGGTCGCGGTGGACGTCGGATACGGCCAACTCGCGTGGGCGCTGCGACAGGATGAACGCGTGACCGTCAAGGACCGTACGAACGTACGGGAGTTGACGCTCGAGGTCATCGATGGGGAGCCAGTGGATCTTGTCGTGGGGGATCTGTCGTTCATCCCGCTCGGACTGGTGCTGCCCGCTCTGAAGCGGTGCGTGACACCGGACGCCGATCTGGTGATGATGGTCAAACCGCAGTTCGAGGTGGGCAAGGAGCGGCTGGGCAGCGGCGGTGTCGTGCGCAGCCCGGAGCTGCGCGCCGAGGCCGTCCGGGGGGTGGCCGCCAAGGCCTGGGAGCTGGGGCTCGGGGCGAAGGGCGTGACGGCCAGTCCGCTGCCCGGACCCTCCGGGAACGTCGAATACTTCCTGTGGCTGCGGGCCGGGGCACCGGAACTGGACCCGGCCGATGTTGACCGTGCTGTGGCGGAGGGGCCGCGTTGACACAGAACCGTGCTCGTACTGTTTTCCTGCTGGCCCACACCGGGCGCGCCGCGGCCATCCGCAGCGCCGAGCTCGTGGTCAAGGGTCTGCTGCGCTCCGGGCTCGGGGTGCGGGTGCTGGAGGAGGAGGCCCGCGACCTGCCGCTCCCGGACGACGTGGAGACGGTCAAGGAGGCGACCCCGCAGTGCCTGGACGACTGCGAGCTGCTGATCGTCCTCGGCGGTGACGGCACGCTGCTGCGCGGCGCCGAGTTCGCCCGCGCCTCCGGGGTGCCGATGCTCGGCGTCAACCTCGGCAGCGTCGGCTTCCTCGCCGAGGCCGAGCGGGACGACCTGGAGAAGGTCGTCGACCGGGTGGTGAGCCGCGCGTACGAGGTCGAGGAGCGGATGACCGTCGACGTCGTGGTGCACCGCAACGGCGACATCGTGCACACCGACTGGGCGCTGAACGAGGCGGCCGTGCAGAAGGTGTCCGCGGAGCGGATGCTGGAGGTCGTCCTGGAGATCGACGGGCGGCCGGTCACCGGGTTCGGCTGTGACGGCATCGTGTGCGCGACTCCGACCGGGTCCACCGCGTACGCGTTCTCCGCCGGCGGGCCCGTGGTGTGGCCGGAGGTCGAGGCGCTGCTGATGGTGCCGATCAGCGCGCACGCGCTGTTCGCCAAGCCGTTGGTGACGTCGCCGAACTCGGTGCTGGCGGTGGAGGTGCTGCCGCACGTGCCGCCGGGGGTGCTGTGGTGTGACGGGCGGCGGACCGTCGAGCTGCCCCCGGGGGCGCGGGTGGAGGTGCGGAGGGGGGCGGTGCCGGTCAGGCTGGCTCGCCTGCATCACGCTTCGTTCACGGACCGGCTGGTCGCGAAGTTCGCCTTGCCCGTGTCGGGGTGGCGGGGGGCGCCGCAGTAGCCGTCACCGAAGGGGTGGTTTCCCGACGTGGGCGGCTGCGGGCGGATCGTGGCTTGTCGCGCAGTTCCCCGCGCCCCTGAAGGGGGTGCACTCACGTGGGTGACACGGGTGGGGCGGTCGCACTTCGCCGTGTCGACCTCGTATGGTCGTGTCCGTGCTAGAGGAGATGCGGATACGGTCGCTCGGTGTCATCGACGACGCTGTGGTGGAGCTGTCGCCCGGCTTCACCGCCGTCACCGGTGAGACGGGTGCGGGCAAGACCATGGTGGTCACCAGCCTGGGCCTGCTGCTGGGCGGACGGGCGGATGCGGCCCTGGTGCGGATCGGCGCGCGCAACGCCGTGGTCGAGGGGCGGATCGCCGTGCCCGAGGGCTCGCCGGCCGTCGTACGCGCGGAGGAGGCCGGGGCCGAGCTCGACGAGGGGGCGCTGCTGGTCAGCCGTACCGTGTCGGCCGAGGGCCGGTCGCGGGCGCACCTGGGCGGGCGCGGCGTGCCCGTGGGGCTGCTCGCGGAGCTCGCCGACGACCTGGTGGCCGTGCACGGGCAGAGCGACCAGCAGGGCCTGCTGAAGCTGTCCCGGCAGCGCCAGGCGCTCGACCGGTACGCCGGGTACGCGGTCGCCGTGCCGCTCGGCAAGTACGCGGAGGCGTACAAGCGGCTGCGGGCGGTCACCGTGGAGCTGGAGGAGATCACCACCCGGGCGCGGGAGCGGGCCCAGGAAGCCGACCTGCTGCGCTTCGGGCTGGAGGAGATCGCCGCCGTCGAGCCGCGCGCCGGGGAGGACACGGAGCTGGCCGAGGAGGCCGAGCGGCTCGGGCACGCCGAGGCGCTCGCGTCGGCCGCCGCCGTCGCGCACGCCGCGCTGGCGGGCAACCCGGAGGACCCGGAGGGCGTGGACGCCGGGACGCTCGTCGCGGGCGCCCAGCGGGCGCTGGAGGCCGTACGGGCGCACGACCCGGCGCTGGCCGCGCTGACCGACCGGATCGGCGAGATCGGCATCCTGCTGCGTGACGTCGCGGGCGAGCTGGCCGGTTACGCCGACGACCTGGACGCGGACCCGCTGCGGCTCGCGGCGGTCGAGGAGCGCAGGGCCGCGCTGACGGCGCTGACCCGCAAGTACGGGGAGGACGTCGCCGAGGTGCTGGCCTGGGCGGAGAGCAGCGCCGCGCGCCTCACCGAACTGGAGGGCGACGACGAGCGGATCGGAGAGCTGACCGCCGAGCGTGACGCGCTCCGCTCCGAACTGGGCGCGCTCGCCAGGGAGCTGTCGGAGGCGCGGACGGAGGCGGCGGAGCGGTTCGCGGCGGCCGTGACGGAGGAGCTGGCGTCGCTCGCCATGCCGCACGCGCGTGTGTCGTTCGACATCCGGCAGACCGAGGACCCCGACGGCGTCGAGGTGAACGGGCGCACGGTGGCGTACGGGCCCTCGGGCGTGGACGAGGTCGAGCTGCTGCTCGCGCCGCACCCCGGGGCGCCGCCCAGGCCGATCGCCAAGGGCGCCTCGGGTGGTGAGCTGTCGCGCGTGATGCTCGCCGTGGAGGTCGTCTTCGCCGGGACCGACCCGGTGCCGACGTACCTCTTCGACGAGGTGGACGCCGGCGTCGGCGGCAAGGCGGCGGTGGAGATCGGCCGGCGTCTCGCGCGGCTGGCGAAGAAGGCGCAGGTCGTCGTCGTCACGCACCTCCCGCAGGTGGCCGCGTTCGCCGACCGGCAGCTCCTGGTGGAGAAGACGAACGACGGCTCGGTCACCCGGTCCGGCGTGAAGGTGCTCGAAGGCGAGGACCGCGTGCGGGAGTTGTCGCGGATGCTGGCCGGCCAGGAGGACTCCGAGACGGCGCGGGCGCACGCGGAGGAGTTGCTGGCGGCGGCGCGGGCGGACGCCTGACCCTGCCGGACGGTGACCTTCCGTCATCCTTACGGGTGATGTGCCGTCCGGTGTGGACCCCGGCGTACGCCCGCGCGTTTCACGCAACCGCCGTGCGTGCTGGCATGCTTGACGGTGTACGCGGAGGACGCCGCGCGGACCACCCCTCCGCGGGATCCTTCGGTACGTTCGTCGCGACCGTCCGACCCGAACCAGGAGCCCGGCCACGTGACCCCCGTGAGCAGCCACGCACCGCACGGCCAGTCGCCGCTGCGCACCGTGCAGGTGCTGGGCGGCGGCAACGCCGCCAGCGGCGCGCACGTCCGCTCGCTGGCCGCCGGGCTCGTGGCACGGGGCGTGCGGGTCACGGTGTGCGCCCCCGAAGAGGCGGAGCGCGCCTACGGCTTCACCACCGTCGGCGCGGAGCACGTCCATGTGCCCCGCAGCAGCGACCCGGCGTCGGTGGCCGCACTGCGCGCCGCCTGCTCGGGCGCCGGCCTGGTGCACGCGCACGGTCTGCACGCCTCGTTCCGCACCTCCCTGGCGCTCGGCGGACGCGGCACGCCCTTCGTCGTCACCTGGCACGACCGCGCGTACGCCGAAGGCCCCCGCGCCCACTTCCTGCGCGTGCTGGAGCGGCGGGTCGTCCGCGCGGCCGGCGTGGTGCTGGGCACGACCTCCGCGCTGGTGGACCGGGCCCGCCGCAGCGGGGCGCGGGACGCCCGGCTCGCCGCGGTCTCCCTCCCCGGGCCCCGCAGCGCGCCGGCGTCCGAGGAGTCCGAGCGGCGCACCCCCAAGGTGCGGGCCGAACTCGGCGCCGTGGACCGTCCGTTGATCGTCGCCGTCGGCTCCTTGGAGCGGCATCGCGGCCTCGACGTCCTGGTGGACGCCGCGCACGCCTGGCAGCGCCTCGACCCGGTACCGCTCGTGGTGATCGCGGGGGAGGGGCCGCTCCACGGCGAACTGCGGCGCGCCGCCGAGGCGAGGGACCTGCCGGTACGGCTGCTGGGCCGCCGGGAGGACGCCTCCGACCTGATCGCCGCGGCCGACGTGGCCGTCCTGCCCAGCCGCAGGGAGGAGGCGCGGTCGACGTTCGCGCAGGAAGCGCTGCACGCGCGCGTGCCGCTCGTCGCGACCCGGGTGGGCTCCGTCCCCGAACTCGTCGGCGACGCGGCCGAACTCGTGCCGCAGGGCAACGCGCGGGCGCTCGCCGACGCCGTGACCCGGCTCCTGGCGGACCCGGAGCACCGGGAGCGGCTCGTGCGGCGGGGTGTGCGGCAGGCGGGGACGTGGCCGACCGAGGACCAGACGGTCGCCCAGGTGCTCAGCGTCTACGACGAGCTGACCCAGCCCCGCCCGCTGGCCTGACCCCTCCTGGTCGCGGGCGCTGTCCGCGGGTGTTCCGCACGGACGCGCGGACGGCAGCCTGCAGGGCGCGGGTGCCGGGAGTCGCTCGTGCGGCGGGGTGTGCGGCAGGCGGGGACGTGGCCGACCGAGGACCAGACGGTCGCCCAGGTGCTCAGCGTCTACGACGAGCTGACCCAGCCCCGGCCGCTGGCCTGACCCCTCCTGGTCGCAGGCGCTGTCCGCGGGTGTTCCGCACGGGCGCGCGGGCGGCAGCCCGGGGTGCTGAGGACCAGACGCCCGCCGGCCTGACCCCTGTCCGCGGGCGCGCTCAGGGCACGTGCCGCCGCGCCCGCAGCGCCAGGCTCAACGTCAGCACCGTCTGCGGGTCGTCGAGGTCGACGCCCAGCAGTTCCCCGATGCGGGCGAGCCGGTTGTACAGCGTCTGCCGGTTCAGATGCAGCTCCCGCGCGGTCTCCGCCTTGCGTCCGGCGTGCGCCAGATACGTCTCCAGGGTCGGCAGCAGCGCGGGCCGCGAGCGCCGGTCGTGGTCCAGCACCGGGCCGATCGCCCGCCGCACGAAGTCCGCCAGGTCCGGATGGTCACGCAGCCGCCACAGCAGCAGGTCGATGTCCAGCCGCCGGGCGTCGTACCAGGGCCGCTCCGGGAGCCCCTGCGCCGCCGTCGCCGTCTCCACCGCGTGCCGCAGCCCCGTCGGCACCGCCGCCCAGTCGCCGGCCGGCCCGACCACCACCACGGGCGGCCGCCCGCCGGGACGCAGCATGCCCGCGCGCTCCACCCCGGCGCGCAGCGCGGCCGCCACCCGGTCGGCGACGGACGGCCGCTCCGACTCCGCGCGCAGCGCGAGCAGCAGCGGCACCCGCCCCTCGACCGGCCGCACCCCCAGCAGCACCGGCACCCCGAGCGACGACAGCTCCTCGCCCACCGCCCGGGCCAGCACCGCCCAGCCGCCGCCCTGCGGCGACAGCGTGTCGCCGAGCCGCATGACCACCGGCAGCAGCGGCCCCCGGCCCGGCTTGAAGCCCAGCACGCGGGCCTGCGCGGGCGCGTCGTCGGCGCCGGTCCGGCCCTCGGCGAGGTCCGTGAGGAAGTCGCCGCGCCCGCGCGCCGCCAGCTCCTCCTCCTGGCGGGCCTGCATCAGCACCAGGGCGAGGATGCCCGCCGCCCGCTCGGCCGCCATCCTGTGCACCGGCTCCGGCGCGCTGCGCACCGGCAGCAGCACCAGCCGCGCCCGGACACCGCCGCTGCCGGGGCCCCCGCCGGGCACGTCCACGAGGACCGTGCCGGCCGGCGGGTCGTCGCGCTGCCGGTCCCGCAGCCCCTCCCACACCTGGAGCGGGTCCGCGCGCTCGGGGCCCTCACCGGCCGCGTACAGCAACTGGCCGTCGGTGGTCTCCAGGAACACGGGGTTGCCGGTGAACCCGGCGAGGATCTCCAGCACCTGCGGCACGCCCCCGCCGCCGAGCAGCGCCTCGGTGCAGCGCCGGTGCACCTCCTCCGCGCGCTGGAGCAGCGCGTAGTGCCCGTTGACGATCTCCGTGTGGATCTCCTCGGTGACCGTGACGAACGGCACCTCACGGTGCAGCTGCACCAGCGGCAGCCCGGCGGAGCGGGCGGCGTCCACCAGGGCGGCGGGCAGTCGGCTGAAGCGCGGGCCGAGCTCGACCACCAGGGCCGCGATGCCCCGGTCGGCCAGCGTGCGCACGAACGCCCGCTGGTCGGCCGGGCGCGTACCCAGCCCGTAGCCGGTGGTCAGCAGCAGTTCGCCGCCCTTGAGCAGGGAGGCGATGTTGGGCACCTCACCCGCGTGCACCCAGCGCACCGTGCGCCCCAGCCGGTCGGCGCAGGCGACGACCTCGGGGAGGCCGCCGCGCAGCCCGGGCAGCTCCAGGGCGCGCTGCACGGTGATGCCTGTGGGCGGGGGAGTGCCGGCGGTGCTCATGCAGCGGACGGTACCCGGGGCCGTGGCCCCGTCACACGTCCGGCCTGCGTGAACACGCCCACGCCCCGCCTCCCCGGGCCGGCCGGGAAGGCGGGGCGCGACGGTCGCGTCAGCCCCCGTACGCCCCCGACGCCGTCAGGCGCAGGGCCGTGTCGATGAGCGGCACGTGGCTGAACGCCTGCGGGAAGTTGCCCACCTGGCGCTGGTTCAGCGGGTCCCACTCCTCCGCCAGCAGGCCGAGGTCGTTGCGCAGCGACAGCAGCTTCTCGAACAGCTTCCGCGCCTCGTCCACGCGGCCGATCATGGCCAGGTCGTCGGCCATCCAGAACGAGCACGCGAGGAACGCGCCCTCGTCGCCGGGCAGGCCGTCGACGCCCTCGTCCACGCCCTCGGTCGGGTAGCGCAGGATGAACCCGTCGGAGGTGGACAGCTCGCGCTGGATCGCCTCGACGGTGCCGATCACCCGCTTGTCGTCCGGCGGCAGGAAGCCCACCTGGGGGATCAGCAGCAGGGCCGCGTCCAGCTCCTTGGAGCCGTAGGACTGGGTGAAGGTGTTGCGCTCCTTGTCGTAGCCCTTCTCGCACACGTCGCGGTGGATGTCGTCGCGGAGCTGCTTCCACTCCTCGAGCGGGCCGTCGGCGTCGCCGGACTCGATCAGCTTGATCGTGCGGTCCACGGCCACCCACGCCATCACCTTGGAGTGCACGAAGTGGCGGCGCGGCCCGCGCACCTCCCAGATGCCCTCGTCCGGCTCCTGCCAGTGCTTCTCCAGGTAGCGGATCAGCTTCAGCTGGAGCAGCGAGGCGTAGTCGTTGCGGGCGAGGCCGGTCATGTGGGCCAGGTGCAGGGCCTCGGTGACCTCGCCGTACACGTCGAGCTGGAGCTGGTGCGCGGCGCCGTTGCCGACCCGCACCGGGGCGGAGTTCTCGTAGCCGGGCAGCCAGTCCAGCTCCGCCTCGCCGAGCTCGCGCTCGCCGGCGATGCCGTACATGATCTGGAGGTTCTCCGGGTCGCCGGCGACCGCGCGCAGCAGCCACTCGCGCCAGGCGCGGGCCTCCTCGCGGTAACCGGTGCGCAGCAGCGAGGACAGGGTGATCGCCGCGTCACGGAGCCACGTGTACCGGTAGTCCCAGTTGCGGACGCCGCCGATGTCCTCCGGCAGGGAGGTGGTCGGCGCGGCGACGATGCCGCCGGTCGGGGCGTACGTGAGGGCCTTCAGCGTGATCAGGGAGCGGATCACGGCCTCGCGGTACGGACCGTGGTACGTACAGTGCTCGACCCACTCGCGCCAGAAGTCCTCGGTGGCCTCCAGGGACTGCTCGGGCTCGGGCAGCGCCGGGGGCTGCTTGTGCGAGGGCTCCCAGGAGATGGTGAACGCCACCCGCTCGCCGGGCGCCACGGTGAAGTCCGAGTAGGTGGTCAGTTCCTCGCCGTAGGTGTCGGCGGTCGTGTCGAACCACACGGAGTCCGGTCCCGCCACGGCGACGGTACGGCCCTCGTGCCGGTGCACCCACGGCACCACCCGGCCGTAGGAGAAGCGCATGCGCAGCGTCGAGCGCATGGGGACCCGGCCCGACACGCCCTCCACGATGCGGATCAGCTGGGGGGCGCCGTCGCGCGGGGGCATGAAATCCGTCACGCGGACCGTGCCGCGGTTGGTGTCCCACTCGGATTCCAGGATCAGCGAGTCGCCCCGGTAGCGCCGCCGGGTCGCCGCGGGCGGCTCCGCGTCCTCGGCGTGCGCGGGACCCAGCCGCCAGAAGCCGTGTTCCTCGGTTCCCAGCAGCCCGGCGAAGATGGAGTGCGAGTCGAAGCGCGGCAGGCACAGCCAGTCGACCGTGCCGTCCCGGCAGACCAGCGCTGCGGTCTGCATGTCTCCGATGAGTGCGTAGTCTTCGATGCGCCCGGCCACGTGCATCTCCAGTCGAACGGCCACGTCACCCCGCGAGGGGCTGTCGCTAGTGCGGTCAAGGGGGGTATTGCAATGCGTCGTTGAGCTGTGAAGCAAAGCAGTCGCTCGGCCCTACGTGCAAAACGCCAATCTTTGCTCAACGAACTGACGAGCTCACGTTGTTCCGGAACTTACGGGCGGGGGTGGTGCCGTTCGGCCGGCCGGGCTCGGCAGCGAGTGTCCGAGCAGGATACGTCGCACGTAGATGATCTGTGTGCCGCTCGCGGCAACCCGGCTCCGCCGAACGAGTGAGCCCCGGGTGAGGGTCCCGTGTGTGCTACATGCTCCGTGGTCCCGCGTGAGCGGAGCGTGGCCGTCAGCCGTTCCCCCGCGGCGCTGATACGCTGGTAGCCCGTGGACCGGTGGGCGAGAAACCCCGGAACCGCACCCACAGACCGCGACCACGGGAGCCCCCTCTTGGCCATGCCGCCCAAATCAACGACGACCAAGCACATCTTCGTCACCGGGGGTGTCGCCTCCTCTCTCGGCAAGGGCCTGACCGCCTCCAGCCTCGGCATGCTGCTCAAGGCCCGCGGTCTGCGCGTCGTGATGCAGAAGCTCGACCCGTACCTCAACGTCGACCCGGGCACGATGAACCCCTTCCAGCACGGTGAGGTGTTCGTCACCAACGACGGCGCCGAGACCGACCTGGACATCGGCCACTACGAGCGATTCCTCGACCGCGACCTCGACGGCTCCGCGAACGTCACCACGGGCCAGGTCTACTCCACGGTGATCGCCAAGGAGCGGCGCGGCGAGTACCTGGGCGACACCGTCCAGGTCATCCCGCACATCACCAACGAGATCAAGCACCGCATCCGGCGCATGGCGACCGACGAGGTCGACGTCGTGATCACGGAGGTCGGCGGCACGGTCGGCGACATCGAGTCGCTGCCGTTCCTGGAGACCGTCCGCCAGGTGCGGCACGAGGTCGGCCGCGACAACGTGTTCGTGGTCCACATCTCCCTTCTTCCCTACATCGGCCCCTCCGGTGAGCTGAAGACCAAGCCGACCCAGCACTCCGTGGCGGCGCTGCGCAACATCGGCATCCAGCCCGACGCGATCGTGCTGCGCTGCGACCGCGAGGTCCCCACCGCCATCAAGCGGAAGATCTCGCTGATGTGCGACGTGGACGAGGCCGCCGTGGTGGCCTGCCCCGACGCCCGCTCGATCTACGACATCCCGAAGACCGTGCACGGCGAGGGCCTGGACGCCTACGTGGTCCGCAAGCTGGACCTGCCGTTCCGCGACGTCGACTGGACCACCTGGGACGACCTGCTGGACCGGGTGCACAACCCCGACCACGAGATCACCCTGGCCCTGGTCGGCAAGTACATCGACCTGCCGGACGCCTACCTCTCGGTGACCGAGGCGCTGCGCGCCGGCGGCTTCGCCAACAAGGCCCGCGTCAAGATCAAGTGGGTCACCTCCGACGACTGCAAGACCCCGGCGGGCGCCCAGGCGCAGCTCGGCGACGTCGACGGCATCTGCATCCCCGGCGGCTTCGGCGACCGCGGTGTGCTCGGCAAGGTCGGCGCGATCAAGTACGCCCGCGAGAACAGGATCCCGCTGCTGGGCCTCTGCCTCGGCCTGCAGTGCATCGTGATCGAGGCCGCGCGGAACCTGGCGGACATCTCCGACGCCAACTCCACCGAGTTCGACCCGGCCACCTCCCACCCGGTGATCTCCACCATGGCGGAGCAGCTCGACATCGTCGCCGGCGAGGGCGACATGGGCGGCACCATGCGGCTCGGCATGTACCCGGCCAAGCTGGCCGAGGGCTCCATCGTCCGCGAGGTCTACGACGGCAAGGAGTACGTCGAGGAGCGCCACCGGCACCGCTACGAGGTGAACAACACCTACCGCGCGGAGCTGGAGAAGAAGGCCGGCCTGGTGTTCTCCGGCACCTCGCCCGACGGCAAGCTCGTCGAGTACGTCGAGTACCCGCGCGACGTGCACCCCTACCTGGTCGCCACCCAGGCGCACCCGGAGCTCCGGTCGCGTCCGACCCGCCCGCACCCGCTCTTCGCCGGGCTGGTGAAGGCCTCGGTCGAGCGGAAGATCTCGCAGTAGCACACCCAGTTGTACGGTTGCCGGGGTGCGAACCTTCAACGGTTCGCACCCCGGCCGCCTTTTCGCAGGCGGGCCGGGTACCACCGCTTCGGTTCGGAAGGACAGGCATGACGATCAAGGACACCCCGGAGGAGTGGGAGATCCGCGGGACGCAGACCCCCTTCGTCGGCAAGAAGACCTCCATGCGCACCGACGAGGTCGTCATGCCCGGGGGCGCCGTGGTCCACCGCGACTACCAGGTCCACCCGGGCTCCGTGGCCGTCCTCGCCCTCGACGACGCGGACCGGGTCGTGGTGCTGCGCCAGTACCGGCACCCGGTGCGCCAGAAGCTGTGGGAGATCCCGGCCGGCCTGCTCGACGTGCCCGGCGAGAACCCGCTGCACGCCGCCCGGCGCGAGCTGTACGAGGAGGCGCACGTCAAGGCGGAGGACTGGCGGGTGCTGGCCGACGTCTACACCACGCCCGGCGGCTGCGACGAGGCCGTGCGGATCTTCCTGGCCCGGGGTCTGTCCGAGGCCGAGGGCGACCGGTTCGCGGTGGAGGACGAGGAGGCCGACATGGAGCTGGCCCGGGTCCCCGTCGACGAGCTGGTGCGCGGCGTGCTCGCCGGTGACCTGCACAACAACTGCCTGGTGGTGGGCGTGCTCTCGCTGGTCGCCGCCCGCTCGGGCGACGGCCTGGACGCGCTGCGCCCGGCGGAGGCGCCGTGGCCGGCCCGCCCGTTCGAGGCGTGAGGCCCTCCGCCCGCTGACGCCGGCACGTGGGACTCTCCGTCCTCCGACGCCGGCATCGGGGCGGGAATCCTACGATCTGTTGATCCGATCGAGGGAGTCTCGCCCACCGCGCCGCGCTCCTCACAGAACGTCGCAGAGCGTGAACTAGGCTCTGGAAAACGCCCGTACGGAGACCCGGCGGGCTTGCGCGTGCGGTGGGACGGGAGTGTGGCCCGTGACGGATCAGGCGGTGGACCCGAACGGTGTGCGGCTCCCCCAAGGGGCTCACCCGGAAGGTCGATTCCTGGGCCGTACCAGGGAGTTGAAGGAACTGCGCGCCGACATCGAGCGCGCCGGACTCGACACCCTCTCCGGCCGCAAGGCCCCCCGCGCCCGCGTCCTGCTCATCGCGGGACGGCCCGGATCCGGCCGCTCCGCGCTCGCCGAGGAACTCGTCCGCCAGGTCGCCGCCGACTACCCCGACGGCGTCCTGCGCACCCGGCTGAGCGAGCCCGGCGGCACTCCCGTGCCCGTCGGGCGCGCCGCCCGGGACCTGCTCGACGCGCTCGGCGAGCCGGCCCCCGCCGGCGCCCCCGAGGACCAGCTCGGCGAGGCGCTGCGCACCGCCCTCGCCGAGCGCCGCGCGGTGCTCCTGCTCGACGACGCCGCCGATGCCGGGCAGGTCGACGCCCTGCTCCCGGACAACCCCGACTGCCTGGCCGTCGCCGTCTCCTCCGGCCCGCTCACCGGCATCGCCGACGTCCGCCCCTGCACCCTCGGCGGCCTCGACACCAAGTCCGGCGTGGAACTGCTGTCCCGGTTCACCGGCTCCGTGCGCATCACCGTCGACCCCCGGGCCGCCGAACGCCTCGCCGAGCAGTGCCAGGGCCAGCCCGCCGCGCTGGTGCTGGCCGGCGGCTGGCTCGCCGCGCGCCCCAAGGCCGCCGTCGCCGACCTGGCCAAACAGCTCCACACGGACCCCGGCGCCGAACCCGTGACCGCCCGGCTGCTGCGGCTGGTGCACGACGCGCTGCCGCAGACCGCCGCCCGCACCCTGCGCCTGCTCGCCCTCGCGCCCGCGGGCCTCGTCGACCCGCACACCGCCGCCGCGCTCACCGGCTGCTCGGTGGAGGCCGCGCACACCACCCTCGACGACTTCGCCGCCCACGGCCTGCTGCACTCGGTCGGCTCCTCCGTGCCCCAGTACCGGGTGCCCGGCTGCCTCCACCGCGAGCTGCTCCGGCTCGCCGACGACCACGAGCGGCCCGCCGAGCTCCAGCTCGCCCGCGCCCGCATGCTGGAGCGCACCGTACGGCTGCTCCAGTCCTGCCGCGCCATCACCGAGACGGACAGCCCCGAGGCCCGTCAGAAGGTCCTCGCCCTGCCGCGCCCCCTGCGCTTCCCCACCCCCCGCGCCGCCGCCGACTGGCTGCGCCTGCGCCGCCCCGCCCTGCTGGCCGCCGCCCGGCTCGCGGTCGCCGACGGGGAGCTGGACACCCTGGCCCGGCGGCTGATGTCCCAGCTGGTGCGGGCGATGGTCGCCCACTTCGGCACCCGCGCCGCCGCGAGCGACCTCTACGACATCCACAACCTCGTCCTCGACGTCGCCGAGCGCCGCGAGCTGCCCCGCGAGCGGGCCGCCGCCCTGCTCAACCTCGGCGACCTCGACGCCCGTACCGGCCGCACCACGGAGGCGCTGGCCCGCTACCGGGCCGCGCTGGACGCCGGACGCGAGGCGAACGACCCCTACGCCACCGGGCGCGCGATGGAATCCGTAGGCGCCGCGCACCTGGAGCTGGGGGACTACGACCGGGCGGCGGACTGGTTCGGCCGCGCCCTAGCCGAGCGCCTCGCCCGCGACGAGCGCCCCGAGGCCGCCCGGCTCTACGGCCGCATCGGCGCCGCCCACACCTACGCGGGCCGCTACGGCGAGGCGATGCGCAACTGGCGGGCGGCCGTCGCCGGGCACCGCAGGGACGGGGACGTGGCCGCGCAGGCGCGGGCGCTGAGCGAACTGGGCCGGGTGCAGGAGTACGCGGGGCGGCTGGAGGAGTCGCTGCGCACCTGCCGTGAGGCCGTGGAGTGGGCGCGGCGGGCCGAGGACACCCGGCTGCAGGCCGCGCTGCACCTGCGGCTGGCCGACTCGTACGAGCGTCTGGGCGACCCCGCGTCGGCCGCGCTGCACCGGAGCACGGCCGGGCGCATGCTGGCCGAGGAGGCCCCCGAGGGCGACTCCGAGCCGGAACATGGAGCTAACGCCTGCGAAATCCGTACCGCTTCCGCTGAAGATTGATGCAATGGAAGGCTAGACAGCGGGAACACCTTCATTAGACTGGCTCTGCCGCACCATCTCCTGCGGTCTCTCCCGGTGTGCCCGTGCGTGCCCGGGTATGTGTAGTGATATCCCCGTACCGTCTGAGCCAAGGACCGTGATCGACGTGAAGGTCGGCATCCCCCGCGAGGTCAAGAACAACGAGTTCCGGGTGGCCATCACCCCCGCCGGCGTGCACGAGCTGGTGCGCCACGGCCACCAGGTCGTCATCGAGCGCGGCGCCGGTGTCGGCTCCTCGATCCCGGACGGCGAGTACATCGCCGCGGGCGGTCAGATCCTGGACACCGCCGACGAGGTCTGGGCCGCCGCCGACCTGCTGCTCAAGGTCAAGGAGCCGGTCGCGGAGGAGTACCACCGCCTGCGCAAGGACCAGACGCTCTTCACCTACCTGCACCTGGCCGCGTCCAAGGAGTGCACGGACGCGCTGCTGGAGTCCGGCACCACCGCCATCGCCTACGAGACCGTCGAGCTGCCCAGCCGCGCGCTGCCGCTGCTCGCCCCCATGTCCGAGGTCGCCGGCCGGCTCTCCACCCAGGTCGGCGCCTACCACCTGATGCGCGCCCACGGCGGCCGCGGCGTGCTGCCTGGCGGCGTCCCCGGCGTGCTGGCCGGCCGCGCGGTCGTCATCGGCGCCGGCGTCTCCGGCTGGAACGCCGCGCAGATCGCCATCGGCATGGGCTTCCACGTGACCCTGCTCGACAAGGACATCAACAAGCTCAAGGAGGCCGACAAGGTCTTCGGCACCCGCATCCAGACCGTCGTCTCCAACGCCTTCGAGCTGGAGAAGGCCTGCCTGGAGGCCGACCTCGTGATCGGCGCCGTGCTGGTCCCCGGCGCCAAGGCGCCGAAGCTGGTCACCAACGAACTGGTCTCCCGGATGAAGGCCGGAAGTGTCCTTGTCGACATCGCGATCGACCAGGGCGGCTGCTTCGAGGACTCCCGTCCGACCACGCACGCCGAGCCGACCTTCAAGGTCCACGAGTCGGTCTTCTACTGCGTCGCCAACATGCCCGGTGCGGTGCCCAACACCTCGACCTACGCGCTGACCAACGCGACGCTGCCGTACATCGTCGAACTCGCCAACCGCGGCTGGGTGGAGGCGCTGCGCCGCGACCCGGCGCTCGCCAAGGGTCTCAACACCCATGACGGCAAGGTCGTTTACCGCGAGGTCGCCGAGGCGCACGGTCTCGAGCACGTGGAGCTCGCCTCGCTGCTCGGCTGACCCGCGCACGGCGTTAAGTCGACCAAGTCACGGACCCGCAAAGGCGATACGTCAACACCGGACGTCAACGCCTCGCACCAGGCCGGACCTTGCGTGCCAAGGTCCGGCCGGATGTGTGTATGGTCACGTCCTGGTTCGGGGACAACTCGCCTCGAACGTAACCGTTCTACCGATTCGTACACCCGTGAATCCTGCCGTGCGACGGCTGTACGCCCTTGACAGCGGGGTGTTTCATTACCGACACATCGTGCCGGGTCCGGCGGATTGTGTTGCTGCGGACGGCCGACACGCCATAGAGTCGCCAACCGTCGGCATGGTGCCACGCTGACCTGTCTAGAAGTTTCCTGGTCACCAAGGAGGTAAGACGACTTGTGAATGAGTCGACATTTACTCCCGGGGGTGGTCAACCAGGAATGCCTGCGCCGGGCCAGGGGTCCGCGGGATTCGCTGCTGTCGGCTCCGTCGCTGTGCGCACCTTCGCAGCCCACCAGAGTCACGCAACTCCAGGAGTGACTCACCCAGCACACCAGAGCATGGATGGCCATCACGTGAACGCCATGGCCGGCGACGGAAGTGGCGCGCCCCACAACCATTTCGCCGACTACGACGAACTGCCCGAGGGGCACTTCTACGACCCCGACGCCGAGTACGAGCCCGATCCGGAGTACGCGGCCACGCTCGCGCCCGACGCGGCACGCCAGCGCCGTGAGCGCATCGGCCCGACCGGGCGCCCGCTGCCGTACTTCCCGATCCCGGGCCCGCTGACCGACCACGGACCCGCGAAGATCATCGCGATGTGCAACCAGAAGGGCGGCGTCGGCAAGACCACGTCGACCATCAACCTGGGTGCCGCGCTCGCGGAGTACGGACGCCGGGTGCTGCTCGTCGACTTCGACCCGCAGGGCGCGCTGTCGGTCGGACTTGGCGTCAACCCGATGGAGCTCGACCTCACCGTCTACAACCTGCTCATGGAGCGGGGCATGGCGGCCGACGAGGTCCTCCTGAAGACCGCGGTCCCCAACATGGACCTGCTGCCCAGCAACATCGACCTGTCGGCGGCCGAGGTCCAGCTGGTGAGCGAGGTCGCGCGCGAGTCGACGCTGCAGCGGGCGCTGAAGCCGCTGATGGACGACTACGACTACATCGTGATCGACTGTCAGCCCTCGCTCGGCCTGCTCACGGTCAACGCGCTCACCGCGGCGCACAAGGTGATCGTGCCGCTGGAGTGCGAGTTCTTCGCGCTGCGCGGTGTCGCCCTGCTGACCGAGACCATCGAGAAGGTCCAGGAGCGGCTCAACCCGGAGCTGGAGCTCGACGGGATCCTCGCCACCATGTACGACTCGCGCACGGTGCACAGCCGTGAGGTGCTCGCGCGGGTGGTCGAGGCGTTCGACGACCACGTCTACCACACGGTCATCGGACGCACGGTCCGCTTCCCGGAGACCACGGTCGCCGGTGAGCCGATCACCACGTACGCGTCCAACTCCGTCGGTGCCGCCGCCTATCGCCAGCTCGCCAGGGAGGTGCTCGCCCGGTGTCACGCCGAGTGAGTCTGCCGGGGGCCGACGAACTCTTCCGTACGACAGGGGGGATGGCGCTCCAGGCGTCCACCCCCAGGCGTGGCGGCGACGCCCGGGTCCCCGCTCCCGCGGGGGAGGGCGACGCGGCCGCCGCCACGAACGAGGACGCGCCGCAGTCGGTGCCCGTGCAGGGCGGCGACGGCGAGGGCGCGGAGCACGCCGCGGCGGACGTGGAGCCCGCCGAGACCGGCGAGTCCCGCATCCGGGGCGCCGCGGGCGCCGGACGGCGCACGGCGGCGGCAGGCGACGGCACGGCCGCCGCGGCACCGCGCAAGCGGGGACGGCCCGCGGCACGGCGGCCCAGCGGCCGCGAGCGGCACGACGAGAAGATCACCGTGTACGTCTCCGCCGAGGAGCTGATGGACCTCGAGCACGCGCGTCTGGTCCTGCGCGGTGAGCACGGCCTCGCCGTCGACCGCGGGCGCATCGTCCGCGAGGCGGTCGCCGTGGTCCTCGCGGACCTGGAGAGCCGGGGGGACGCCAGCATCCTCGTACGACGCCTGCGGGGACGGTAGCGGTAGCCTGCGGGGGCCATGACCTCGAACGACCCGGCCGCCCCCGCACCGCGCCGCCGCCCCCTGGGCCGCGGCCCGGCCACCTCTGCGGACGCGGCACCCGTCGCCGTGGAGAGGGCCGCGTCCGCGGACGCGTCGCCGACGGTCCCGCCGACGGACGACCGGCGGCGGACGCCGGGCGAGCCGGCTGAACACGCCGAGGACGCGCCCGCGCCTGCCGACGGGGCTGTGCGTGTCTCGCCTGCGGCCGCTGACGCGCTTTCCGCGGGCGAGGGTGCCTCGAACCCGACCGGGGTGGCTGAGCGCCCTGAGGGTGGGGCTGTGTCTGCCGGCGGGGCTGCGTCGGACCAGCCTGCGGGCGCTGGCGGGCCTTCCGGCGGTGACGGTGCCGCGAGCGGAGAGGCTGAGCGTCGCGGTGGCGTATCTGGCGACGGGGGTGCGTCGCGCTCGCCGGCGGCTGCCGTCGTCCCTCCTGTCGGCGAGGGGCCCCGGAGCGGGGTGGCTGAGCGTCCCGCAGGCGTGACTGTGTCTGTCGGCGAGGGGGCGCCGCACCCGCCTGCGGGCGCTGACGGGCCTTCCGTCGGCCAGGGTGTCCCTGGCGGAGCGGAAGGCGTGGCCACGGCGTCGGCGGCATCGTCCGGTGTGCTGCGGGAGTCCGCCGAGGGCACCGGCACGGCGGGTGTGCCCGTCGGTGAGGGCGTGGGAACGCGGCCCGAGGGTGCCGGCCCGCACGGCGCTTCCGCGCACGGGCGGAAGGCGCTTCAGGACGCCGGGCCGACATCCGGACCGGCCTCACTTCCCGGCGTGCCCGCAGGGCCCCGCCCGCTGTCGCTGCCGGAAGCGGCGGCCACCGCCCAGTCGGCAGTCGTGCCGCCCGAGCCGGCCGGCGGGCGGCGGGCGGCCGGTGAGACGGAGGCTCCGGTCGGCGTCGTGCCGGTGTCGGCGGGCGCCTCGGGCGGGGCGGCCGGTCCCGAGGGTGAGGCAGACGACGGGCGGTTCAAGGTTCGGCTGGCCAACTTCGAGGGGCCGTTCGATCTGCTCCTCCAGTTGATCGCCAAGCACAAGCTCGACGTCACCGAGGTCGCCCTGTCCAAGGTGACCGACGAGTTCATGGCGTACATCCGGGCGCTGGGGCCCGACTGGGACCTGGACGAGACGACCGAGTTCCTCGTGGTCGCCGCCACCCTGCTCGACCTCAAGGCGGCCCGGCTGCTGCCCGCCGCCGAGGTGGAGGACGAGGCCGACCTCGCCCTGCTGGAGGCGCGCGACCTGCTGTTCGCGCGGCTGCTGCAGTACCGCGCGTACAAGCAGATCGCCGACATCTTCAGCCGCAGGCTGGACGACGAGGCGCGCCGGTTCCCCCGTACCGTCGGTCTCGAGCCGCACCACGCCGAGCTGCTGCCGGACGTGGTCATCAGCATCGGGCCCGAGGGGTTCGCCAGGCTCGCGGTCAAGGCGATGCAGCCCAGGCCCAAGCCGCAGGTGTACGTCGACCACATCCACGCGCCGCTGGTCAGCGTGCAGGAGCAGGCCGGGATCGTCGTCGCGCGGCTCAAGGAGCTGGGCGTGGCCGGCTTCCGTGCGCTGGTCGAGGACACCGACGACACCCTGACCGTCGTGGCCCGCTTCCTCGCCCTGCTGGAGCTGTACCGGGAGAAGGCGGTCGCCCTCGACCAGGAGACCGCGCTGGGCGAGCTGACCGTGCGCTGGACGGGCGGCGACGAGGACATGGCGGCGGCGGTGACGGACGAGTTCGACCGGCCGCCCGAGCTGCCCCAGGAGGAGAAGACACCGTGAGCGAGGACACCGGCGGAGTCGCGGAGCTCGACCTGAAGCCGGCCCTGGAGGCCGTGCTGATGGTCGTGGACGAGCCCGCGACCGAGGAGCACCTGGCGAAAATACTGGAACGGCCGAAGCGGCAGGTCGCCGACGCCCTGCGGGAGCTGGCCGATGAGTACACCGTGCAGGGCCGCGGCTTCGAGCTGCGCCGGGTCGCCGGCGGCTGGCGTTTCTACACCCGCCCCGAGTACGCCGCGGCGGTCGAGGGCTTCGTGCTGGACGGTCAGCAGGCCCGCCTCACCCAGGCCGCCCTGGAGACCCTCGCGGTCGTCGCCTACCGGCAGCCGGTCAGCCGCAGCAGGGTCTCCGCGGTGCGCGGGGTCAACTGCGACGGCGTGATGCGCACCCTCCTCCAGCGGGGTCTGATCGAGGAGGCGGGCACGGAACCCGAAACAGGTGCGATCCTGTACACGACGACGAACTACTTCCTGGAGCGGATGGGCCTGCGCGGCCTGGACGAGCTCCCGGAGCTCGCGCCCTTCCTCCCGGAGGCGGAGGCGATCGAGGCCGAGACACTGGAAGGGGTCCCGTCGTTCGATCCGGACGCCCCGGATTCCGAGGACGCAGACGACAAGACGGACTTTTGATGCGAAGCAGCAGCGGCAGGAACAGCAGCGGAAACAACGGCGGGAGCCGTGGTGGCAACAGCGGCGGCCGCGGCGGGAGCGGCGGTGGCCGCGGTAACCACCGCGGCGCCGGCAACAACCGTGACGACCGGCAGGGCGGCCGTCCGAAGAAGCCGCGCCCGGAGGAGCGGCGCTACGACGTGGGCCCCGGCGCCTCCCAGGAGGGACCCAAGTCGGGCCGTGGCCCGGGGGCGCGCGGCGGCGCCAAGGGCGGGCCGAAGAAGCCCCTGCAGCGGGGCCGCTCGGTCCCGGCGACGTCCCGCGAGTACGAGGCGCGGGCCGAGGAGCGCAACCGGGAGCGGTACGCGGGCAGGAAGGACGTGAAGCTGCCCAAGACCTTCCCCGGCGCCGAGCAGGAGGGCGAGCGGCTCCAGAAGGTGCTCGCCCGGGCCGGCTACGGCTCCCGGCGGGCCTGCGAGGAGCTGATCGAGCAGGCGCGCGTCGAGGTCAACGGCGAGATCGTGCTGGAGCAGGGCAAGCGGGTCGACCCGGAGAAGGACGAGGTCAAGGTCGACGGCCTGACCGTGGCGACGCAGTCGTACCAGTTCTTCTCGCTGAACAAGCCCGCCGGTGTCGTCTCCACGATGGAGGACCCGGACGGCCGCCAGTGCCTCGGTGACTACGTCACCAACCGGGAGACCCGGCTCTTCCACGTCGGCCGGCTCGACACCGAGACCGAGGGCGTCATCCTGCTCACCAACCACGGTGAGCTGGCGCACCGCCTGACCCACCCGCGGTACGGCGTGAAGAAGACCTACCTCGCGCACATCGTCGGGCCCATCCCGCGCGACCTGGGCAAGCGGCTCAAGGACGGCATCCAGCTCGAGGACGGGTACGCCCGCGCCGACCACTTCCGGGTGGTGGAGCAGACCGGCAAGAACTACCTCGTCGAGGTGACCCTGCACGAGGGCCGCAAGCACATCGTGCGCCGCATGCTCGCGGAGGCCGGCTTCCCGGTCGACAAGCTGGTGCGCACCGCCTTCGGTCCGATCACCCTGGGCGACCAGAAGTCGGGCTGGCTGCGGCGGCTGTCGAACACCGAGGTCGGGATGCTGATGCAGGAGGTCGACCTCTAGGGGCTTGTGCTCCCGTACGCCCACCCCCTTTAATAGTCGCACTGACTATTAAAGGGGGTGGGCGTCGTGCAGGCCGGCTACGACAAGCACGCCTTCGAGCCCTTCGCCGTGACCGTCGACCTCGCCGTGTTCACGATCCGCGAGGCCGCGCTGCACGTCCTGCTCGTCGAACGCGGCCAGGAGCCGTACGCGGGCCGCTGGGCGCTGCCCGGGGGCTTCCTGCGGCCCGAGGAGTCCGCGGAGCGCGCCGCCCGGCGCGAACTGGGCGAGGAGACCGGCCTGACCGACGTCACCGGCCTGCACCTCGAGCAGCTGCGCACCTACAGCGAGCCCGACCGGGACCCGCGCATGCGCGTGGTGTCCGTCGCCTTCGCCGCGCTGCTGCCCGACGCCCCCGAGGCGCACGGCGGCGGCGATGCGGCCCAGGCCCGCTGGACCCCGTACGAGGCGGCGCGGGACCTCGCCTTCGACCACGACCGGATCCTCGCCGACGCGCGGGACCGGATCGGCGCCAAGCTCGAGTACACCGGCCTCGCCACCGCCTTCTGCCCGCCGGAGTTCACCCTCGGCGAGCTCCAGCAGGTCTACGAGACCGTCTGGGGCACGACCCTGGACCGCCCCAACTTCCGGCGCAAGGTCCTCGCCACCCCCGGCTTCGTCGAAGCCGTCCCCGGCGCCGCGCGCCTCACCGGCGGCCGGGGCAAGCCCGCCGCGCTGTACCGCGCGGGCACCGCCGCCGCCCTCCACCCGCCGCTGCTCCGGCCCACCCCGGAAGGACGTCCCGCATGACCACGACCGCCGTCACCAAGCGCGCCGCGACCGGAGCGCTCACCGGACTCGCCCTCGGGGACGCCCTCGGCTTCCCCACCGAGTTCAAGGACGTCCCCTCGATCCTCGCCACCCACGGCGACTGGCGGCACCTGGAGCTGCCGAAGCCGGCGATCGTCACCGACGACACGCAGATGACCCTCGCCCTCGGGCGCGGCCTGCGCACCGCCATGGACCGCGGGACGCTCGGCCCGAAGCGCCTGGAGCGGCCCCTGCGCGAGGAGTTCGTGGAGTGGTGGCGGTCCCCGGAGAACAACCGCGCCCCCGGCAACACCTGCCTGAAAGCCTGCCACCTGCTGTCCCGCGACGAACGGCCCTGGCAGGACGCCAGCCAGATCCACTCCAAGGGCTGCGGCGCCAACATGCGCGTCGCCCCCCTCGGCCTGGCCCCCGGCCTCACCGACGAACAGCGCGCCGGCGCCGCCCAGTTCCAGTCCGCCCTCACCCACGGACACCCCACCGCGCTGGCCGCCTCCGACCTCACCGCACACGCCGTGCGGCTGCTCGCCGAGGGCGCCGAACCGACGGGCCTGATCGGCCTGCTGCGCTCCTACGCCTACGAGAACCGCACCCGCTACCACGCGTTCTGGCTCGGCGACCTGTGGACCCGCGCCGGGGACGCCTCCCCGGAGCAGTTCATCGCGCGCGGCTGGGACGAGTGCCTGGACGTCCTGGGCCGCCTCCAGGAGGCCGTGCGGACCGCCTCCCCGGAGACCGACCCGTGCAGGGCCACCGGCGAGGGCTGGATCGCCGAGGAAGCCCTGGCGACCGGCCTGCTCTGCTTCCTCCTCTTCGTCGACGAGCCGGTGACGGCCCTGCGCCGCGCCGCCTGCACCTCCGGCGACTCCGACTCCATCGCCTGCCTCGCGGGGGCCTTCGCGGGCGCCCACCTGGGCGCGGACGCCTGGCCCGCCGACTGGGCGGACCGCATCGAGTACCGCGACGAACTGCTGGCCCTCGGCACGCTCTGGGACACCCGCGCCTGATCGGTCACGCCGCCCGGAGGGCCGAGGCGCGGCGGGTGCGGACGAGGAAGTCCTCCACCCGCCGCCGGTCCGGCTCCTCGGGGAGCGGGCTGTGCGCCGCCGCCTCCTCGGCCTCGGCGGTCAGGCGGTTCATGCGGGTCTCCACCTCGGTCCACGGCACCTCGCCGCGCTTCACCTCCAGCAGCTGCTCGCGGCGGTCGCCCACGTCGATCGTGAGGACACCCGTGCGCAGCAGGTCGCGGGCGCTCGTCAGCAGACGGAGCAGGTGCATGGCGTGCTTCCAGCGCGGGGCGCCGTGGGTGCGGACGTCGGCGTCCAGCTTCCGGCGCTGCCCGTGGGCGTACCTGACGAAGGTCACGTGGACCTTGCGGGAGAGGAACGCGTCGCGCAGCGCCAGCAGCTCGCGGCCGGTGGCGTCGGCGTACTCGACCAGCGGGGAGTGCAGGCACTCCAGGATGTTCGGGTTCCCGCGCAGCGCCAGCTCGCAGAAGCGCTCCAGCTCCCAGCTGAACTGCTCCTCCGCCGGCCCCTCCACATGCGTCGGCGGCTTCTCGAAACGCCAGAACAGGGGAGTGGGCGCCAGGAACACGCCCCGGCGGTCGGTGTCGCTGCCCTCCGTGGCCAGGCCGAAGGCGCGCGAGCCCATGACACAGGCGTAGACGGTGTGGTCCGTCACCAGGCTCTCGGGGCGCATGCCCGGGAGCGTACGCGGCGGATCACGCCCGGCGAACCGTATTTCCGTCCACCGTGATCCGCTCCTCGGGCAGTGGCCGGGTCGCCGGACCCCGCTCCACCGAGCCGTCGGCGATACGGAAGCGGCTGCCGTGGCAGGGACAGTTGATCGTGCCGTCCGCGACCTCGGAGACCAGGCACCTCTGATGCGTGCAGATCGCCGAGAACGCCTTGAACTCGCCCTGCTCGGGCTGGGTGACCACGATCTCCTCCGCCCCGAGGATCCTGCCCCCGCCCACCGGCACGTCCGCGACCGACAGCAGCTCCTGCCCGGGCGACCCGGCCCCTTCCGCGGTGTCCGAGGGCGTGCCGGTCCCGCCGTCCTCCCCGCCGCAGCCCACGGTCAGCGCCACCGCTCCCGACACGAACAGGACCGTGCGTCGCGTCGCCCCTGTGGTCATCTCGTCACTCCCTGGATCGCCGTCGCCGCATCCTGACACCGATAACGGCACAGAGGAAGCAATACCGACGAAACGTCACCCTGGGCGCATAGCGGCCGTCTCAGCGGGCGGGCGCCCCGCACCGGTCCGGTCCGCGGCTGACTACGCTGGACGACCGAACAGCCTTTACGCACGTGAGCGAGGAGCATCGTCGTGGCGGTACGCGCGGTCCGGGGGGCCGTCCAGTTGGAGCGGGACGAGGCCGGACACATGGAGGAGCAGGTGGGAGCCCTGCTCACCGCGGTGCTGGAGCGCAACGACCTGCACACCGACGACCTGATCAGCATCTGGTTCACGGCCACGCCCGACCTGCACTGCGACTTCCCGGCCGCCGCCGCCCGCAAGCTGGGCATCGTCGACGTGCCCCTCATCTGCGCGCAGGAACTCGACATCGAGGGCGCCATGCCCCGCGTCGTCCGCCTCCTCGCCCACATCGAGTCCGACCGGCCCCGCGCCGACATCAATCACGTCTACCTCGGCGCCGCGGCCGCCCTCCGCAAGGACATCGCCCAGTGAGAACCGCCCTCGTCATCGGCACCGGACTGATCGGCACGTCCGCCGCCCTCGCCCTGTCCCGGCGGGGCGTCGCCGTCCACCTCGCCGACCACGACCCCGAGCAGGCCCGCACCGCCGCCGCCCTCGGCGCCGGCACCGACGAGGCACCGGACGGGCCGGTGGACCTGGCGATCGTCGCCGCCCCGCCCGCGCACGTCGCCGACGTGCTCGCCGACGCGATGCGGCGCGGCGTCGCCCGCGGCTACATCGACGTCGCCAGCGTCAAGGGCGGCCCCCGCCGCGAGCTCCAGGCGCGCGGACTCGACCTCACCCCCTACATCGGCACCCACCCCATGTCCGGGCGGGAGAAGTCCGGCCCGCTGGCCGCCACCGGCGACCTCTTCGAGGGCCGCCCCTGGGTGCTCACCCCCACCCGCGACACCGACACCGAGGTCCTCAACCTCGCCCTGGAGCTCGTGTCGCACTGCCGCGCCGTACCGGTCGTCATGGACGCCGACGCCCACGACCGCGCCGTGGCCCTCGTCTCCCACATGCCGCATCTGGTGTCCAGCATGGTCGCCGCCCGTCTGGAGAACGCCGACGAGGCCGCCGTACGGCTGTGCGGGCAGGGCATCCGCGACGTGACCCGGATCGCCGCCTCCGACCCGAGGATGTGGATCGACATCCTCTCCGCGAACCCCGGACCCGTCGCCGACCTGCTCACCGACGTCGCCGCCGACCTGGAGGAGACCGTCCGCGCCCTGCGCGCCCTGGAGTCCTCCGACGAGCACAAGCGCCGCGAGGGCGTCACCGGCATCGAGGACGTGCTGCGCCGCGGCAACGCCGGCCAGGTCCGCGTCCCCGGCAAGCACGGCTCCGCCCCGCGCGTCTACGACACCGTCGCCGTGCTCATCGACGACCAGCCGGGCCAGCTCGCCCGCATCTTCGCCGACGCCGAGCGCGCCGGGGTCAACATCGAGGACGTCCGCATCGAGCACGCCACCGGACAGCAGGCCGGCCTCATCCAGCTCATGGTCGAGCCCAAGGCCGCACCCGTCCTCACGGCCGCGCTGCGGGACCGGGGCTGGGCGATCCGGCAGTGAGCCCCGTCTCCCCGCCCGCCTCCCGCGGGCGGGGAGGGCGTCCGCATGTCGGAGGGGTTCCCGGGAGCCAGTAATCTGGTGCGGGGCGTGTCCACGTCCCGCACACCCCACCCCAGCGCACCAGGAAGGTGTTCCTCCGTGGAAAACGGCGCCGCCAAGCCCGTGATCGTCGCCATCGACGGTCCCTCCGGCACGGGCAAGTCGAGCACGTCGAAGGCCGTGGCGGCGCAGCTCGGCCTGAGCTACCTGGACACCGGCGCCCAGTACCGGGCGATCACCTGGTGGATGGTGACCAACAGCATCGACATAGCGGACCCGTCCGCGATCGCCGCGGCGGCCGCCAAGCCCGAGATCCTCTCCGGCACCGACCCCACGGGGCCGACGATCACCGTCGACGGCGTGGACGTCTCCGGCCCGATCCGCGAGCAGGACGTCACCTCCAAGGTCAGCGCGGTCAGCGCGGTGCCCGAGGTGCGCGCCCGGATCACGGAGCTGCAGCGCGCCATCGCCGCCTCCGCCGTCACCGGCATCGTCGTCGAGGGCCGCGACATCGGCACCACGGTGCTGCCCGACGCCGACCTCAAGATCTTCCTCACCGCCTCCCCGGAGGCCCGCGCCGCCCGCCGCAGCGGCGAGCTCAAGGGCGCCGACCTGCACACCACCCGCGAGGCCCTGATCAAGCGGGACGCGGCCGACTCCAGCCGCAAGACCTCCCCGCTGGCCAAGGCCGACGACGCGGTCGAGGTGGACACCACCGACCTGACCCTTCAGCAGGTCATCGAGTGCGTGGTCACCCTCGTCGAGGAGAAGCGGGCGGGGAAGTGACCGACGTTCCCTCGATGCGGGGCGCCGAGGTCGGACGGCGCATCGGCGTCGGCCTGATGTACGGGCTGTGGAAGCCGCGGGTGCTGGGCTCCTGGCGGGTCCCCGCGTCCGGCCCGGTGATCCTCGCGGTGAACCACTCGCACAACATAGACGGCCCGATGGTCATGGGCGTGGCGCCCCGGCCGACGCACTTCCTGATCAAGAAGGAGGCGTTCGTCGGCCCCCTCGACCCGTTCCTGACCGGCATCGGCCAGGTGAAGGTCGACCGGCACTCCACCGACCGCACGGCGATCGCGCGGGCGCTGGGCGTGCTGGAACAGGGCGGCGTCCTCGGCATCTTCCCCGAGGGCACCCGCGGCGAGGGCGACTTCGCCTCGATCCGCGCCGGGCTCGCGTACTTCGCGGTGCGCAGCGGTGCGCCGATCGTGCCGGTCGCCGTCCTGGGAAGTTCCGGCCGACCCGGCCGGTTGATAAAGGCACTGCCCCCGCTGCGCTCCCGCGTCGACGTCGTCTTCGGCGACCCGTTCGACGCGGGCGACGGCAGCGGGAGACGTACGCGCAAGGCGCTCGACGAGGCCACGGCACGCATCCAGAAGCAGCTCACCGCGCACCTGGAGAACGCCAGGCGTCTCACCGGCCGCTGAGCGACACTTGAGTAGTGGATCTCCGCCCCGCGGGGCTCCACCGATCACCACGATGAACGACGAGGTACGGACTTCATGAACGACCACATCGAGCCCGGCGGCTCGGACGCGCACGACGCTGCGCACGAGCACGATCACGGGGCGCTGGGTGATGCCGAGTTCGCGGAGTTCATGGAGCTCGCCGCGGAGGAGGGCTTCGACCTCGAGGACGTCGAGGGCGCCATCGAGGAGGCGGGCCACGGCCCGCTCCCGGTGCTCGCCGTCGTCGGCCGCCCCAATGTCGGCAAGTCGACCCTGGTGAACCGGATCATCGGCCGCCGTGAGGCGGTCGTCGAGGACAAGCCGGGCGTCACCCGTGACCGCGTCACCTACGAGGCCGAGTGGGCGGGCCGCCGCTTCAAGGTCGTCGACACCGGCGGCTGGGAGCAGGACGTCCTCGGCATCGACGCCTCCGTCGCCGCCCAGGCCGAGTACGCCATCGAGGCGGCCGACGCGGTCGTCTTCGTGGTGGACGCCAAGGTCGGCGCCACCGACACCGACGAGGCCGTCGTCCGTCTGCTGCGCAAGGCGGGCAAGCCGGTCGTGCTGTGCGCCAACAAGGTGGACGGCCCGAGCGGCGAGGCCGACGCGTCCTACCTGTGGTCCCTGGGCCTCGGCGAGCCGCACCCCGTGTCCGCCCTGCACGGCCGCGGCACCGGCGACATGCTGGACAAGGTCCTGGAGGCGCTGCCGGAGGCCCCGGCGCAGAGGTTCGGCACCGCCCTCGGCGGTCCGCGCCGGATCGCCCTGATCGGCCGGCCCAACGTCGGCAAGTCCTCCCTGCTCAACAAGGTCGCGGGCGAGGAGCGGGTCGTCGTCAACGAACTCGCCGGCACCACCCGTGACCCGGTCGACGAGATCATCGAACTCGGCGGCAAGACCTGGAAGTTCGTCGACACGGCGGGCATCCGCAAGCGGGTCCACCTCCAGCAGGGCGCCGACTACTACGCCTCGCTGCGCACCGCCGCGGCCGTCGAGAAGGCCGAGGTGGCGGTCGTCCTGATCGACGGCTCCGAACCCATCTCGGTGCAGGACCAGCGCATCGTCACCATGGCCGTCGAGGCGGGCCGCGCGCTCGTCCTGGCGTACAACAAGTGGGACACCCTGGACGAGGAGCGCCGCTACTACCTGGAGCGGGAGATCGAGACCGAGCTCGGCCAGGTCGCCTGGGCGCCCCGGGTGAACGTCTCGGCCCTCACCGGCCGCCACATGGAGAAGCTCGTCCCGGCGATCGAGACGGCGCTGGCGGGCTGGGAGACCCGGGTCCCGACGGGCCGCCTGAACGCCTTCCTGGGCGAGCTGGTCGCCGCCCACCCGCACCCGGTGCGGGGCGGCAAGCAGCCGCGCATCCTGTTCGGCACCCAGGCGGGCACCAAGCCGCCGCGGTTCGTGCTGTTCGCCTCCGGCTTCATCGAGGCGGGGTACCGGCGCTTCATCGAGCGCCGGCTGCGTGAGGAGTTCGGCTTCGAGGGCACGCCGATCCACATCTCGGTGCGGGTGCGGGAGAAGCGCGGGCGCAAGAAGTAGTCGCGCATGACGAAGGGGCGGTCCCGATCGCGGGACCGCCCCTTCGCCGTGTCCGTCAGACGCCGCTGCGGGGGGCCGGGGGCAGTCCGGCCGGCACATGGTGCATCTCGTTGGTCCCGCGTCCCACCGGGCCCACGCGCTGCCACTGCGGCGGCTCCACGGCGGGCCGGACGAGGGACGCGCCGAACGACCCGGGACCGTGGTCACGGTACGCGCCCGTACTGTGCGGGATGTTCCCGAAGGCGGTGAAGCCCCAGTCCTCCTCGCCGCTGCGGTCGCCCGGCAGCGTACGGAAGGACTTGACGTACTCGGCGTAGAGAGCGTCGTAGATCGGCGTGGCCGAGTGGCCGCTCCGGGAGTCCTGCGCCGGGCGCACGGGTGCGGGGACCGAGGCGAGGGACTGGCGGCGGGGAGCGTCATATGCGTGCACGTATCTCCAAACGACCCCGTGCCACAAGGGATGCGGCCCACCTCGAGTTTTCGCGCGCCGGCACCCCCTCAGGGGCGCGGGGAACTGCGCGCCGAGCCGATAGCGCCCCTCAGGGGCGCGGGGAACTGCGCGACCAGCCCCCACGCACCGTCAGCCGACGCCCGACGCCCGACGCCCGACGCCCGACGCCCGACGCCCGCGTCAGATCCCGGCGAGCGGCAACGCCGCAGACACCAGCTTCCCGTTGGCCGCGGCCTTGTCCAGCGCGTCCCGCATCAGATCCTCCCGGGGCTGACGCCCCACGGACCCCACCGGCGCGGCGAACATCAGCACCTGCTGGTGCTTGTTCGCCGCCGCCCGCCACCCGTCGGTGACCTGCAGCGGCTGGTGCGCCTGCCACCAGGCCACCGGACGGCCGCCGTTCGGGTTCGGCTGGAGCACGGCGTGCAGCTGCCCCGCCGCCAGCAGCACCGACCACCCGTGCAGCACGGGCGGCACGGCGGCCAGTTCGGTCATCGGCATGAAGCCCTGCTCGATCAGCAGCGGCAGGAAGTCGTCGCCGGACCCGAGGGTGCCGGGCCGGGCGACGGGGGCGGTCGGCTCGACCACGAGCGCCGGGTGCAGCTCGTTCTGGATCAGCACCAGCCCGCTGGTCACCCCCAGCACGGCCTGCTCGGGCACGAGGTTCGGAGGCTGCTGCGCCTGCTGCTGGGGCTGGTACGGCTGCGGGACGGGCTGCTGAACCTGCTGCGGGGGCTCCCCGCCCACGGCGCCGATCGACCGCACGGCGCCCTGGAGCTGTTCCTCGGTGACCTGGACGACCTGCGAGGGCAGGCAGGTGGCGTGGGCGAAGGCGAGCACGGCGGTCTCGTCCCCGATGAACAGGACGGTGCTGGTGCGCTCCTGCTCCGAGTCGCCCGGGGTCCGGCAGGAGGTGCAGTCGTAACTGCCCGGGGCGGACTCTCCGGCGAGCAGGCGGGCTGCTTCTTCGTCGCCGATCTCGGCGCGTACCTCGTCGCTGACGTCGAGCATGCGCGGCACGGGTGGCTCCCTCGGGATGCGGTGCGTGGCGAGGCCGGGTGGCTCCCGGCCCGTGGTCCGGGTGGGTCCCCGGCTCATGAAGAAGACAACGGGCGATCTGTGGCGGGAGTCACGCCTTACGGCGAACGGAATCGAACCATCCAGCGCGCAGGGTCACAGCAGGTGCGGAATCCGGCACTCAACGTCAACTCGCCCCTGGGGCAAGGGGTTTGATGGGGTGAGGTGCCTCACAGCTCACTCCGCTCTCTGGTCGACAAATCCGGAAATCGCGCAATGAAATGGGTGGCCGAAAATCGCCGATACCCCGGGTAAGTCCCAACTGGCCAGGCACGTCGGGCCGTTGGTTGATCCGGGCAAGGGCGGCTCCTTACATTCCTCCGCCGTGTGCAACGAGCACCGCTCGGGCACGTCCGCCGACCGCACCACCGACGCACCATCCTCGTACGACCCCGACGGCGGACGGGGCGGCCGCGGCCCGCGCGTCCCGTGACGCGCCGGGCGGCGTCCCGCCTGGGGAGGCCCGGGTCCTCGGGGAAGGACGTCCATGTCCGCATGTGCCGAGAACACCCGTCGTCACGCCCGCAGGGCGCGTCCCGCGGCCTTCCTGGCCGGTGCGGCCCTGCTCGCACCGCTCGGACTGCTCGCCGCCGCAGGCGGCGCGGCGGCCGCGGACGACGGGGTGTGGGACCGCATCGCCCGGTGCGAGAGCGGCGGCGACTGGCACATCAACACCGGCAACGGCTACTACGGCGGGCTCCAGTTCTCCGCCTCCACCTGGCGCGCCTTCGGCGGCACCGCGTACGCCCCGACGGCCGACCGCGCGAGCAAGGTCCAGCAGATCGAGATCGCCGCCAAGGTCCAGCGCGCCCAGGGCTGGAACGCCTGGCCCGTCTGCGGCGCCCGCGCCGGGGCGTCGGGGCCCGCCCCGGCCGCGGACGCGGCACCCGCGCAAGGGGCCGGGCAGAAGTCGGCCGCGACGGAGCGGAAGACGGGGGAGGCGGCCCCTGGGCGCACCGCCGACCGCCCGGACCGGGGTGCGTCCCACCGCGACTGCATCGTGCGTCCCGGTGACACGCTGAGCGGGATCGCCGCCCGGCACGGGACGGACTGGCAGCGGCTGTACGCGGCCAACCGGGACGTCATCGGCGACGATCCCGACGTGATCGTGCCCGGGCAGCGGCTCGACATCTGAGGCGCCCCCTCCACCCGGGCACCAGGGTCCCTCCGGCCGTCCGGAGGGGCCCTCGCCCGTCGCGCTCGTCCCGTCCGCCTGGGCATGCCGACCCATGTGACGAAAATGCGCACTTCTTGTGCACATCCCTTTCACGGGTCGACCGGGCCCGCCCGGATATGCGCTGCGGAGGCCTTCCCGAATACCTCACGCGACGCAATTCTTTCGAGGTTTGTCGGGGCCACGGCGAGGTACTCGAGGCCTTTTTCGAATGCCGCCGGGCGAAGCGCGGAACCGCTCTTTCGGGTGACCGCCGCCCGTACGCCCCCGTCGTGATCCTGTGACACAAGTGTGACCACGGACGGGCCGGCGCACCGGCTTCCGGCGCGGACTTCCCCGTTTCCGGGCGAGGGCATAGCGTGGCCGCATGGCACCCATTCCGACACCCCCCACGGAACCCAGCGACAGTCCGGACGCCTATGTCGGCCTCGCCGCCGACCGGGCCGAGCACCTCGCGCGCGAGCGCGGCTGGTCCTCGGTACGGGCCCTGGCGCCGGGGACGATCGTCACCATGGAGTACCGCGTGGGCCGGCTGAACTTCGAAGTGAGGGACGGCCGGGTGGCGCGGGCCTGGAAGGGCTGAGACACCCCGACGGCCCCGGTCCTCCACTCGAGGACCGGGGCCGTCGGGGTGTGTGGCAGTCCCTCAGGGGCGCGGCGCCGGTGTCGTCCCGCGCGGGTGGCGGTCGGTGTGCTGCGGGCGCCGGCTGCCCGCGGGCGTCACCGGGGAGCGCTCGGCGCGGCTGGTGTGCGGGCCGGGCGCGAGATAGACCGGCGACCGTGCCGCGCGCCCGGCGGCAACCGGCTCGTGCACCGCGCCGACGGGGCGCTCGGTGAGCGGACGGACCACGACGGGCCGGCCCGCCGGGGCGGGCACCGGCGCCTTGGACCCGCGGCGGTCGCGCAGCCGGTCCCGCACGGCGAGGATCCGCGCCTCGGCCCGCGCGATCAGCGGCTCGAACCAGGGCAGCGCGAGCAGGATGAGCAGGCCCGCGGCCCAGCCCAGCAGGACGTCGCTGAGCCAGTGGGTGCCGATGTAGACGGTGGACAGCCCGACGCCCAGGGACGTCACGGCCGACAGTGCTGAAAGCCAGCGGCGGGCCCGCGGGGTGGAGGCCAGATAGGCCAGGATTCCCCAGGTCACCACGGCGTTCGCGGTGTGACCGCTCGGAAATATATCGCCGCCGAGCCACATCTCGTTCGAGCCGATCTCGGTCGCGTAGTGCGGTCCGAGCCGCCCCATGCCGTACTTCGCGGCGCCCACCGTGATGTTGAGCAGCAGCAGGGAGACGCCGAGGGCGAGCAGCGGACGCAGGGTGTGCTGCCGCCAGGAGCGCCAGCCGAGCCAGGCGGCGACCATCACTGCGGTGGGGCCGCGCTGGCCCAGCACCACGTAGTAGTCGACGAAGGCGTGCAGCTCCGGCCACTGCTGGTAGGGGCGGAAGAACATGACCTGCCAGTCCAGGCGGACCAGCCAGGAGGTGACCACCACGGCCCACACGATCGCCGCGTAGAAGGCCAGGGTCGCGCCGAGGAGCACGATCCGGTGCCGGCTCATTCGCGGCATGCCGACGTGGGCCGGTCGCTCCGGCTCACGGTCCAGCCTCGCGAACACCCGGTCCAGACGGGTGTGACTCCGTTCGGTACGCACCCAATCGACGTTACAGCGAGTGAGTGTGCCGACCCGACGATTCAGCGTCTTTGTGATGACGATGTGATGTGGCATTCCTCTCAGACGGCGCCTTTATTTCCGGCGAATCCGAGCCCCCGCCCGCAATTGTTTTGGGCATGCCGAGCGCTTCCGGTTTATGGGCTGTCGGAATTGGTTCACCTGTTGACGGCGTGGAATTCCCCTGCCGCTCACCGGCCGGCCGGGCCGGCGGGATCAGGGCGGTCCCGACCCGTTCAGCCAGAAGGCGCCGTACGCCGCCGAGGCCGCAGCGACCGTCCCCAGCCACGCCGCGAGCAGGTGTGTCCGCGCCCGGGCCAGGGCCACGGCGAGCGGCAGGAGCAGCGGGAAGGCCGGCATCAGCAGCCGCGGTTTCGACCCGAAGTAGCTCGACGCGCACAGGGCGAGCGCGGTGACCGTGCCGGCGTAGACCAGCAGTGGCAGCGGCTGCCCCCGGCGTACGCACAGGACGTAGAGCCACACCACCAGAGCCACGCCGACGACCAGGGCGGCCCCGGCGAGGGCCGACGGGAAGGACGTGAACCGTCCGGCGACGAACCGGGCGAAGGCGTAGCCGCCGTCGAAGCCGTTGCGCCAGCCGGCCTGCACGTCGAGGTAGCCCAGCGGGCCGCCCCCGGTGCGGTCGCCGACCCACAGGACGTACCCGGCGGCCCCCAGGGGCGCGAGCAGCATCCCGGCCACCCGGCGCAGGCGCACACCGGGGGCGTGCGACGACGGTGGAGCGCCGTCCGGTGCGCTCGTACGCGGGGCGCCGGACGGGGGACCGGCGTGGCCGTCGCCGCGCGCGCCGCCCGCCGGTACCGCACTGCCGTCCCCCACGAAGGAGGAGCCGGAGCGCTCCCGCAGGAAGGCCGCCACCCCGGCCGCCCACACCGCCGCGACCACCGCGAGCCCCACCGGCCGGGTCAGCCCCGCCAGCCCCGCCAGCAGGCCCGCCGTCACCCAGCGCCCCGTGAGCACCGCGTACAGCGCCCAGGCCGCCAGCGCCGTGAACAGCGACTCGCTGTACGCCATCGACTGCACGATCCCGACCGGCAGCACCGCCCACAGCAGCACCGCGCACACCCCGGCCCGCCGCCCGTGGAGATGGTCGGCCACCGCGAAGATCCCCCAGGCCGCGGCGAGCGAGGCGAGCAGGCTCACCACGAACCCGCCGTCCGCGTACGACAGCGGGGACACCGCCGCGGCCAGCCGCTCCAGCCACGGCAGCAGAGGGAAGAACGCCAGGTTGGAGTGCACGTCCCCGTTCGGGAGCCGCACCTCGTAGCCGTACCCCAGCTCGGCGACCCTTGTGTACCAGAGGGAGTCCCAGCGGGCGGTCAGCAAGGTGTACGCGCCCTTGCCGCGCGCCTCGCTCCACAGGGCCAGGACGACCAGGCCCAGGGCACGCACGGCGGCGTACCCGAGGAGCGCCGGGGCGGCCCGGCGAAGAGCTCCGGGGCGGGCCACGGCGGCACGCGTCTCGAGATCGTTCACGCGCCGATTATCGACCGGGCCCGGAACCGGCCCGCCCGCGTCGGCGGGGAAGCGGTACGGAGGGGCGGGCCGGAGAGTGGTGTACGCCACACGGATCAGCCGCGAGGTTGAGAGGCCCGCCACTCGACCTCGGCGTTCCCTCGCGTACTCTGACGTGTCACTCGCCGTTCGCCGCGCGGGCCGGGGGAGACCGCTCCTCTCCGGCCGAGGCACGGGGGAGTCCCCCACCCCGTGAGCCCGCGGCATCCGCGAGGGAACTTCTGGGAGGTACGTACATGTCCGGGACGACCACGGCCGCCGCGCTGCGCCGTCGGGCGGCCGGGGCCGGTGCCAACCGGTGGGTGGTGCTCGTCGTCCTCTGCGTCAGCCTGCTGCTGGTCGCCGTCGACGCCACCGTGCTGCACGTGGCCGTCCCCGCCGTCACCGAGGACCTCAAGCCCGGCGCGGTGGAACTGCTCTGGATCGTCGACGCCTATCCGCTGGTCTGCGCCTCGCTGCTGATCCTGTTCGGCACGCTCGGCGACCGCGTCGGCCGCAGACGCGTCCTCCTCCTCGGCTACACCCTGTTCGGCGTCGCCTCGGCCATGGCGGCCTTCGCTGACGACGCGCACCTGCTGATCGTGGCGCGGGCGCTGCTCGGCGTCGGCGGCGCGATGATCATGCCGGCCACGCTGTCGATCCTGCGCCAGGTCTTCCCCGACCGCCGTGAGCGGGCGCTCGCCATCGGCGTCTGGAGCGCCGTCGCCGCCGTGGGCGCCGCGGTCGGACCGCTGCTCGGCGGGTTCCTGCTGGAGCACTTCTGGTGGGGCTCGGTCTTCCTGGTCAACATCCCGCTGATGCTGGTCAGCCTGCCCGTCGGGCGGATTCTGCTGCCCGAGTCGAAGGGCGACGGCGAGGGCCCCTGGGACGTCGTCGGCGCGCTCACGGCCGCCGCCGGGCTGTTCGCGGTGGTCCTCGGGGTGAAGCGGCTCGGCGCGGGCGAGCTCGGCGCGGCCACGCTGCTGCCGCTGGCCGCGGGGGTCGTCCTGCTGGTGCTGTTCGTCCGCCGGCAGCGCAGGCGGACGCATCCGCTGCTCGACCTGCGGATGTTCTCCCGGCCCGCGTTCAGCACCTCGGTCGGCTGCATCGTGCTGGCCATGCTCGCCCTGGTGGGCCTCGAGCTGATCGCCGCGCAGTACCTCCAGCTGGTGCTGGGACTGTCCCCGCTGGAGACCGGGCTGCGGCTGGTGCCGCTCACCTTCGCGGCGATGGCCGCGGGCCTGGCGGGCGCCCGGATGCTGCGCCGGTTCGGCCCGCGCCGCATGGTCTCCCTCGGCTTCTGCCTCACGGCCGGGGCGGTGGTGCTGCTGACCGCCATGGGCGGCGAGGACAACGCCCCGCTGCTGCTCGGCGGGTTCGTGCTGCTCGGCTTCGGCCTCGAGACCACTCTCTTCGGCGCGTACGAGTCGATGCTCAGCGAGGCCCCGCAGGACCAGGCCGGCGGGGCGGCGGCCATCGGCGAGACGTCCTACCAGCTCGGCGCGGGCATCGGCATCGCGCTGCTCGGCAGCGTCATGAACGCGGCCTACGCGCCCGGCCTCTCCCAGGTCCCCGGGGTGCCGGCCTCCGCGTCCGCCGCGGCGGCGCACTCGCTGGGCGAGGCGTACGAGGTCGCGGCCCGCCTCGGCGGTCCCGCGGGCGAGGCGCTGCGCCTGGCCGCCCGCCACTCCTTCGTCCACGGCCTGCACGTCACGCTCCTGGTCAGCGCGGGCCTGCTGCTCGCCGGCGCGGCGATGGCCCTGCGCCTGCCGCGCCTGATGCACTGCGACCCGGAGGAGACACCCTCCGGACCCGCGTCCGGTGCGTCTCCGGCCCGGGCCGGCTCAACAGCACTCTCCGGGCCCGAGTCCGCGACATCTCCGGGCCAGGCCCCCTCCGCCCCCGCTTCCGGGACCACCGCCGAGGCGTCTCCCGCCCCGGATCTCGGCGACATCCCCAACCGGATGCCCGCGCAGCGGGAGTCGCGCGGCTCGGGCGTGAAGGTCTGACCCGGCAGACCGGAGGAGACGGGACGGTCCGGCACCGGCCTCACGAGAACTGTCGGTGGCGCTGCGGATCCCCGCGCGGCGGGGAATCACACGGGTCAGGGATCAAGGTGTGACGCGTCCGGCGTGGGCCGGGGTGGACGGGGCGAGGGCCGCGTCGTAACGTCGGGCCGAGCCTCTGACTAGCAGTGCTAGTCGACGTACCGGATGACCAGCCCCCGGAGGGTGCACCCATGGCCGCGTCCGCGAAGCCGCCCGCCTTCGACCCCGCCGACCCCCTCGGCCTCGACGACCTGCTGGAGCCGGAGGACCTGGCGATCCGGGACACCGTGCGCGGCTGGGCGGCGGACCGCGTGCTGCCGTACGTCGCGGACTGGTACGAGAAGGGCGAGCTGCCCGACGTCCGCGGGCTGGCCCGGGAGCTCGGCGGGATCGGCGCGCTCGGCATGTCCCTCGACGGGTACGGCTGCGCGGGCGCGAGCGCCGTGCAGTACGGGCTGGCCTGCCTGGAACTGGAGGCGGCCGACTCCGGCATCCGCTCCCTGGTCTCCGTGCAGGGCTCCCTCGCCATGTACGCGATCCACCGCTTCGGCAGCGAGGAGCAGAAGCAGCAGTGGCTGCCCCGGATGGCGGCCGGCGAGGTCATCGGCTGCTTCGGGCTGACCGAGCCCGACCACGGCTCCGACCCCGGCTCCATGCGCACCTACGCCAAGCGCGACGGCTCCGACTGGGTGCTCAACGGCCGCAAGATGTGGATCACCAACGGGTCCGTGGCCGGGGTCGCGGTCGTCTGGGCGCAGACCGACGACGGCATCCGCGGCTTCGCCGTCCCCACCGACGCGCCCGGCTTCTCGGCCCCGGAGATCAAGCACAAGTGGTCCCTGCGCGCCTCCGTCACCAGCGAGCTGGTCATGGACGACGTACGGCTGCCCGCCGACGCGGTGCTGCCGGAGGTGACCGGGCTGAAGGGTCCGCTGAGCTGTCTGTCGCACGCCCGGTACGGGATCGTGTGGGGCTCGATGGGCGCCGCGCGCGCCTGCTTCGAGGCGGCCGTCGACTACGCCAGGTCACGGGAGCAGTTCGGGCGGCCCATCGGCGGCTTCCAGCTCACCCAGGCCAAACTCGCCGACATGGCGGTGGAACTGCACAAGGGCATCCTGCTCGCCCACCATCTGGGGCGGCGGATGGACGCCGGCCGCCTGCGTCCCGAGCAGGTCAGCTTCGGCAAACTCAACAACGTGCGCGAGGCGATCGAGATCTGCCGCACGGCCCGGACGATCCTCGGGGCCAACGGGATCTCGCTGGAGTACCCGGTGATGCGGCACGCGACGAACCTGGAGTCGGTGCTCACCTACGAGGGCACCGTGGAGATGCACCAGCTCGTGCTGGGCAAGGCGCTCACCGGAATCGACGCCTTCCGGTAGGCCTGCCTGCGGGGGCGGGGCCGGCTCGGCGGCCCCGCCTCAGCTCTGGTTGAAGAAACCGTCGGTGCGGTGCGCGGCCGGCTCGCCGCTGACCACCTCGGTGTCGGCGGGGCTGAGCAGGAACACGCGGTTGGACACCCGCTCGATGGAGCCGCGCAGACCGAAGATCAGGCCCGCCGCGAAGTCGACGACGCGCTTGGCGTCGGCGGCGTCCATGGCCGTGAGGTTCATGATGACCGGCACGCCCTCGCGGAACAGCTCACCGATGGCGCGGGCGTCCCGGAAGCTGTCCGGGGTGACCGTGCCGATCCGGCGGCCCCGCTCCTCGGCGGCGTCCGCGGCCACCTTGACCCGAGGGTCGGTGACCCAGGCCTCGCCGGGCTCGGTCCCGTCGGAGTAGTCGTCGTCGTAGTAACGCTCGTCTTCGTTGTCGTCGACGAGGCCAAGCCAGGCACTCGCCTTGCGTACCGATCCCATGGACGCCTCCTCTCACAGCGGTCTTTCGTGCTTTCCGCATCCCTATGGTCGTCCATGATGCGGAGGGTGCGCCAAGTGGATAGACGCCGCGCGGGGGGTTTGTGACGGTACTGGTGCACAGCGAATCCGTCGAGAGTCCTGGTTTCCCAAGGGCCGTGACACAAACGGATGCTGACTGAGAGTGAAATATGATTCTACGCGGCGTACGGGTGAAGAGGGGTGCGTCCGGGTGAACGCGGCGACCGGTACGATGCCGCAGCCGAACGTCGTACACATGCACGGGGGGACGTCGTGTTCGGGATCGTCAGGCCCTGCCGTCACCGGCTGGGCGAGAAGCTTACCGCCCAGTGGACGGCCCATCTCTGCGGGCTCTGCCTGGCCCTGCGCGGCGACCACGGGCAGCTCGCGCGCATCGTCACCAACTACGACGGGCTGCTCATCTCCGTCCTGACGGAGGCTCAGGCGGACCCGGCCGGTCCCAGGGGACGCCGGACCGCGGGACCCTGCCCGCTGCGCGGGATGCGCACCGCGTCCGTCGCCCACGGCGAGGGCGCGCGGCTGGCGGCGGCCGTCTCCCTCGTCCTCGCCTCGGCCAAGGTGCGCGACCATGTCGCCGACGGCGACGGCCTGCTGGCCCGCCGTCCGGTGGCGCTCGCCGCGCGCAGGGTGGCGGCGGGCTGGGACCGGGCGGGCGCCCGGACCGGCTCCGACGTCGGGTTCGACACGGCGGTCCTGGTCGACGCGGTGGACCGGCAGACCGGCATCGAGGCCCTGGCCGGACCCGGCACCCCCATCCTCACCGTCACCGAGCCGACCGAGACGGCGACCGCCGCCGCCTTCGCGCACACCGCGGTGCTCGCAGGGCGGCCCGGCAACGCCGCACCTCTCGCGGAGGCCGGGCGCCTCTTCGGGCGGCTCGCGCATCTGCTGGACGCGGTGGAGGACCGGGAGGCGGACGCCGCCTCCGGCGCCTGGAACCCGCTCACCGCCACCGGCACCTCGCTCGACGAGGCCCGCCGGCTCGCGGACGACGCCGTGCACGGCATCCGGCTGGCGCTGCGCGAGGCCGAGTTCACGGACGGCGGTCTCGCCCACCGGCTTCTGGTGCATGAGCTCCCCAACTCGGTCCGACGCGCCTTCGGTACGCCCTCCTGTGCCCACGGTTCGCATCCGTACGCCCCTCCGGGTGCTCCCGGTGCGCCGGGTGGGCCCACCCCGCCCGAACCGCCGCGCCGGGACCGGCGCGGGCTGCTGGCGGGATGCGCGGTGTGGCTGGGACTCGCCTGTACGTGCCAGATGTGCTGCGGGGAGTACGAGGACCCGTGGACGCGTGAGCGCAAGGAAGGCTGTCTCCACAACTGCGACTGCGACTGCTGCGAATGCTGTGAGTGCTGCAACTGTTGCAGTTGTGGCGGCGAGGACGGCTGTTGCAGCGGGTGCGACTGCGGCTGCGACTGCTGAGGCGGCCTCGGACGTGACAGAAGCGCCGGCGGTTCCCTCCGGGGGCTGACCGGGGGCGAGATCCGGCCACCCCGACCCTTGTTCGACCGGTCGTCACCCCGGTGTGACGACCGGTAACGCCGGGTCGGGAGGGGAGCAAGTCGACCAGTCGTGCCTAATCCTCAGGCCAAAAGGCACCCTTGCGCCGAACGGTCGGTCGGCCGAATACTCGCCGCAGCGCTTGTCAGGGGCACGACGGGTCCGGAATCCGGTCCGCCGTCCGCTGACTGCGCCTCACCGGGCCCACAACCCCACGAGGGCCCCCAACTTCCTTTGTGGAGGAACGAAACGTGAGGATCAAGCGCACCACCCCCCAGAGCGGCATCTCGAGACGGACTCGGCTGATCGCCGTCTCCACCGGCCTCGTGGCCGCCGCCGCGATCGCGATCCCCAGCGCGACCGCGGCCGAAACCCCCACCACCTTCAGCGCCTCCGCGCTCAAGAGCGCGAGCAGCTCGGTGCTGAAGGCCGACGTCCCGGGCACCGCCTGGGCCGTCGACAGCAAGACCAACCGGGTCGTCGTGACCGTCGACAGCACCGTCTCCCAGGCCGAGATCAACAAGATCAAGCAGCAGGCCGGCGAGAACGCCGAGGCGATCACCGTCAAGCGCACCCCGGGCAAGTTCACCAAGCTCATCCAGGGCGGCGACGCCATCTACGCGAGCAGCTGGCGCTGCTCCCTCGGCTTCAACGTCCGCAGCAGCAGCGGTGTCGAGTACTTCCTGACCGCCGGTCACTGCACCGACGGCGCGGGCACCTGGTACTCCAACTCCGCGCGCACCACGGCCATCGGCACGACGGCCGGATCCAGCTTCCCGGGCAACGACTACGGCATCGTCCGTTACACCGGCTCCGTCAGCCGGCCCGGCACCGCGAACGGCGTGGACATCACCCGCGCGGCCACCCCGAGCGTGGGCACCACCGTCATCCGTGACGGCTCCACCACCGGTACGCACAGCGGCCGGGTCACCGCGCTCAACGCGACCGTCAACTACGGCGGCGGCGACATCGTCTCCGGTCTGATCCAGACCAACGTGTGCGCCGAGCCCGGCGACTCCGGTGGCTCGCTCTACGGCAGCAACGGCACCGCGTACGGTCTGACCTCCGGCGGCAGCGGCAACTGCTCCTCCGGCGGCACGACCTTCTTCCAGCCGGTGACCGAGGCCCTGAGCGCCTACGGGGTCAGCGTCTACTAGGGCGCCCCGCCGGCCCGGCCGGTTCTGTACGGCTCCCGAGGAGCCGACAGCCCTCACGAGCCCCCGCACGCGACCCGCGTGCGGGGGCTCGTCCCTGTTCCGGACCGGGTCCCGCGGCGGTGCGATCGCAACTCCCGCGCGTCGCGCACCGGACGGATCCTGCCGCGGAGGGGCGATTTTCAGCCACCGACCGAACAGGCGGTACGTGCCCCCGGTAACCCCCGCGTGACGTTTGCAGTGTGAACCGTCCCGCGTCTCCATGAACTGTCAGGACATAGGGGGCGCACGGATGTTGCCGTACGCGCGTCCGGAAGTCGACCTTGTGTGCTCCCTGTGACGTTCGGAAGAGTAGGCGGCGTTCAACCGGCGCGGGCGTGGCTTTTGCTGTGCTCCACCCCCGTGGCCGTACGCCTTCCGGTCCGGCGAGGTCCCCACAACCCCTCCGGGCCGTCCCCCCACAGGAGGACGTGAGTTGAAGCACCGACGCATATCCAGGCGCCGTACCCTCATGGCGGGTGCGGGCGTCGCCGCACTGGCCGCGGGCGCGGTCACCTTCCAGACTGCGAACGCCAGCGAGGTCCCGGCCGACGCCGCGCCCCGCACCCTCTCGGTCCAGGCGGCCGGAAACCTCGCCTCGACGCTGCTCCAGGACCTGGGCACCGACGCGGCGGGAACGTACTACGACGCGAAGAGCAAGAGCCTCGTGGTGAACGTGCTCGACGAGACCGCGGCCGAAGCCGTCGAGTCGGCCGGCGCGAAGGCCAGAGTCGTGGCGAACTCGCTCGCCGAGCTGAAGAGCGCGCGCACCACGCTCCAGCAGGACGCCACCATCCCGGGCACGTCCTGGGTGACCGACCCGGTCTCCAACAAGGTCGTCGTCACGGCGGACCGCACGGTCTCCAAGGCCGAGTGGGCCAAGCTGACCGAGGTCGCCGAGGGCCTCGGCACCACGGTGGAGCTCAAGCGGACCCAGAGCGAGTTCAAGCCCTTCATCGCCGGCGGCGACGCCATCACCGGCAACGGCGGGCGCTGCTCGCTGGGCTTCAACGTGACCAAGGGCGGCGAGCCGCACTTCCTCACCGCGGGCCACTGCACCGAGGGCATCTCGACCTGGTCGGACTCCTCGGGCAACGTCATCGGCGAGAACGCCGCGTCCAGCTTCCCGGGCGACGACTACGGTCTGGTCAAGTACACGGCCGACGTGGCGCACCCGAGCGAGGTGAACCTGTACAACGGCTCCTCGCAGTCGATCTCCGGCGCCGCCGAGGCGACCGTCGGCATGCAGGTGACCCGCAGCGGCTCCACCACCCAGGTCCACTCCGGCACGGTCACCGGCCTGGACGCCACCGTGAACTACGGCAACGGCGACATCGTCAACGGTCTCATCCAGACCGACGTGTGCGCCGAGCCCGGCGACAGCGGCGGCTCGCTCTTCTCGGGCAGCAGCGCGGTCGGCCTCACCTCCGGCGGCAGCGGCGACTGCACCTCGGGCGGCACGACCTTCTTCCAGCCCGTCACCGAGGCCCTGTCGGCCACCGGTACGCAGATCGGCTGAGCCCGCTCGGGCCGTACGGCGTCCCGTCCCTCCCGCGCGGAGGGGCGGGACGTCCGCGTTTCAGGCACCGGACCCCCGTGCCGTGCGCGCCGGTTCCGGCTCGGGCCGCCGGCGCAGCGCCGACATCAGCACGGTGACGACGGTCCCCGCCACGGCCCAGGCGGACAGCACCAGCAGCGGGCCGGTCACGTCGTTGCCCCGGAAGTACACGATCGAGCGGGCCGCCCAGGTGCCCGCGCCCGGCGGCAGCGCCGGTCCGATCGCCGCCCAGAACGGCGGCAGCAGCGGTGTCGGCAGCGCCCCGCCCGAGCTGGGGTTGCCCAGGATCACCACGATGAGGATCGCCGCGCCGATCCCGAGGACCCCGAGGACGGCCTGGAGCGCGAGGGTGGCGGCGCCCACCGCGAAGATGATCAGCGCGCCCAGCCCCCACAGCCCCGCGAACCCGTCCGGCAGCGCGTCCAGGGCCGGTCCGGCGATCAGCGCGCCCCCGAGTCCCCCGAGCACCGCGACCACGGCCATGGCGCCGAGCCGGATCGCCGCGCGGCGCGGGGTGGACGCGCGGGCGCCCGAGCTGATCGCCAGGATCGACGCGCACAGATAGCCGCCCACGCACCAGCCGACCACCAGGTAGAACGACGACAGCCCGTTGGCGTCCTGGGCGGAGGCCGGGGCGACGTCCTCGACCCGCAGGGAGCGTCGCTCGTCCCGCTCCACCTCGGTGAACAGCCGCTCCAGGGCGGTGGCCAGCGCGGTGCCGCCACCGGTGGCGACCAGCAGGGTGTCGGTGGTCCCCTCGGGGTCGACCACCAGGGCCCCGTCGATGTCCCGGTCCTCGATCTGCCGGCGGGCGGTCGCCTCGTCCGCCACCGCCCGGGGGTCCAGCGGCGAGCCCGGCAGCTCCTTCAGCCGGGTCACGGTCTCCTTCGCCACGGGCGGGGGCGCGACGACCCCGACGGACGCGTCCCGCAGGGTCGGGTGGTGCAGGGCGCCCACGTACGAGGTGACGAACAGCAGCATGAGCGCGATCACGCCGAGCACCAGCAGGGTGGCCCGCGGGGTCACGGCGTCGCGCACCTCGCCGAGGAACGAGCGGGGGCGGGCCCCGGGGGCGGTGCTCTGTGTCATGTCCCCACGGTCCGGGGGAACGGGCGTTTGCGCAGGTGGGACAGGGCCGAACGGATGTCGCACACTCATTCGAAAATTGGTCTATGGTGGGGGTGAGGTGACTGGGAACAGTTGTTCGATAGACGGTCGGGACTCACGAGTGCGGGAGGTGCGTGTGCCGGGTTTCACGCATCTGCACACCGTCTCCGGGTTCTCCCTGCGCTACGGCGCATCCCACCCGGAACGGCTGGCCGAGCGCGCCTCCGAGCGCGGCATGGACGCCCTCGCCCTCACCGACCGCGACACCCTCGCCGGGTCCGTCCGCTTCGCCAAGGCCTGCGCCAAGGCCGGGGTCCGTCCGCTGTTCGGCGCGGAACTGGCGGTGGCGCCCCCGGCCGCCGCCCCCGCCCCCGGCGACAGCTCCGTACGGCGGGAACGCCTCCGCACCCCGGTGCGCGGCGGTGCCTTCATCGACGAGTCGACACCACGCGTGACCTTCCTCGCCCGGGACGGCGCCCGCGGCTGGGCCGACCTGTGCCGGCTGGTCTCCGCCGCCCACACCGCCGACGGCCTGCCCCGGCTGGCCTGGGAGGACAACCGCGCCGGCGGACTGACCGTCCTGCTCGGCCCCGACTCCGACGTCGGCCGCGCCCTCGCCGCGGGACGCCCCGACCGCGCCGCCCGGCTGCTCGCCCCCTGGCGCGAGGTGTACGGCGACGCGCTGCGCCTGGAGACCGTCTGGCACGGCCGTACCGGTACCGGACCCGGCTCGCTGCGGCTGGCCGCCCGCACCCTGGGCTTCGCCGCCGAGCAGCGCGTACGGCCCGTGCTCAGCAACGCCGTCCGGTACGCCGACCCCGGTCTCGGCCCGGTCGCCGACGTGCTGGACGCCGCCCGCCGGCTGGTCCCGGTCGACCCGGCCAAAGGGCTGGACTCCGGCGAAGCCTGGCTGAAGGACCGGGGCGCCATGCTGGAGACGGCCGAGCGGATCGTGGAGGCCGCCGGCTTCCGCCGCGACACCGCCCTGCGGCTGCTCGACCAGACGCAGGCCACGGCCGCCGAGTGCCTGGTCGACCCCGAGGACGACCTCGGCATGGGCAGCGTCCACTTCCCCGAGCCGCACCTCGTCGGCGCCGGCCGCCGCACCGCCCAGCGGGCGCTGGCCTCCCGCGCGACGGCGGGCATGGTGCTGCGCGGCTACGACCGCCGCCGGGACTACTGGGAGCGGATGCACCGCGAGCTGGACATCATCGCCCACCACGGCTTCGCCTCCTACTTCCTCACCGTCGCCCAGGTGGTCGACGACGTGCGGGACATGGGCATCCGGGTCGCCGCGCGGGGCTCCGGCGCCGGCTCCCTGGTCAACCACCTGCTGGGCATCGCGCACGCCGACCCGGTCGAGCACGGGCTGCTGATGGAGCGCTTCCTGTCCAAGGAGCGGGTGGTGCTGCCGGACATCGACGTCGACGTGGAGTCCGCCCGCCGGCTCGAGGTCTACCGTGCGATCATCGGCCGGTTCGGCGCCGAGCGGGTCGCCACGGTCGCCATGCCGGAGACCTACCGGGTGCGCCACGCCATCCGGGACGTCGGCGCCGCGCTGTCCATGGACCCGGCCGAGATCGACAGGGTCGCCAAGTCCTTCCCGCACATCCGCGCCCGCGACGCCCGCGCGGCGCTCGAGGAGCTGCCCGAACTGCGGCAACTGGCCGGGGAGAAGGAGAAGTACGGCAGGCTGTGGGAGCTGGTCGAGGCCCTCGACGCGCTGCCGCGAGGTGTCGCCATGCACCCCTGCGGGGTGCTGCTGTCCGACGCCTCCCTGCTGAACCGGACGCCGGTCATGCCGACCAGCGGCGAGGGCTTCCCGATGGCGCAGTTCGACAAGGACGACGTGGAGGACCTGGGGCTGCTCAAGCTGGACGTGCTGGGCGTGCGGATGCAGTCGGCGATGGCGCACGCGGTCGGCGAGGTGGAGCGGGCGACGGGGGAGCGGATCGACCTGGACGCGGTCCCGGACGGTGACCCGGCGACGTACGGGCTGATCCGGTCGACCGAGACGCTCGGCTGCTTCCAGATCGAGTCGCCCGGCCAGCGGGACCTGGTGGGGCGGCTCCAGCCGTCGACCTTCCACGACCTGGTCGTGGACATCTCGCTGTTCCGGCCGGGACCGGTAGCCGCCGACATGGTGCGGCCGTTCATCGAGGCCCGGCACGGGCGGGCGCCGGTGCGCTACCCGCACCCGGACCTGGAGGAGGCGCTGAAGGGGACGTACGGCGTCGTGGTCTTCCACGAGCAGGTCATCGACATCGTCTCGGTGCTGACCGGCTGCGGGCGCGGCGAGGCGGACCGGGTGCGGCGCGGGCTGTCCGACCCGGAGTCGCAGGGGCGGATCAAGGTGTGGTTCGCCCAGCACGCGGCGGCACGGGGCTACGACGCGGAAACGATTCAGCGGACCTGGGAGATCGTGGAGGCCTTCGGCTCCTACGGATTCTGCAAGGCGCACGCGGTCGCCTTCGCCGTGCCGACGTACCAGTCGGCGTGGCTGAAAGCGCACCATCCGGCCGCCTTCTACGCCGGGCTGCTCACCCACGACCCCGGGATGTACCCCAAGCGGCTGCTGCTGGCGGACGCCCGGCGGCGGGGGGTGCCGGTGCTGCCGTTGGACGTGAACAAGTCAGGGGTCGCACACAGGATCGAACTGGTGTCTGAATCAGGAGATGTGAAGGGGGTTCCGAAGGACGCCCCGAAGGACGGGAAGCCGGTGTGGGGCCTGCGCCTGGCGCTGTCCGACGTGCACGGCATCAGCGAGGCCGAGGCGGAGCGGATCGCCGAGGGCCAGCCGTACGCCTCGCTGCTCGACTTCTGGGAGCGGGCCCGGCCCAGCCGTCCGCTCGCCGGGCGGCTCGCCCAGGTCGGCGCGCTGGACGCGTTCGGCGCCAACCGCCGTGACCTCCAGCTGCACCTGACCGAGCTGCACCGCGGCGCCCGCGGCGGACGCGGCGACCAGCTCCCGCTGTCCGGCGGCCGGCGGACCGCCTCCGCCGGGCTGCCCGACCTCACCGAGCCGGAGAAGCTCAGCGCCGAACTCGGCGTGCTGTCCATGGACGCCTCCCGCCATCTGATGGACGACCACGGCACCTTCCTCGAGGAGCTGGGCGTGGTCTCCGCACGGCGGCTGCGCGAGGTGCGGCACGGGGAGACGGTGCTGGTCGCGGGCGCCAAGGCGGCCACCCAGACCCCGCCGATCCGCTCCGGGCGGCGGGTCATCTTCTCCACCCTGGACGACGGCACCGGCCTGGTCGACCTCGCGTTCTTCGACGACTCGCACGACACCTGCGCCCACACCGTCTTCCACTCCTGGCTGCTGCTGGTGCGCGGGGTGGTGCAGCGGCGCGGCCCGCGCAGCTTCAGCGTGGTCGGCTCCGCCGCCTGGAACCTCGCCGACCTGCTGGAGATCCGCCGGGAGGAGGGGCTGGAAGGGGTCGCCGCGCGGCTCGCCGCCCCGGCCGGCAACGGCTCCGGGGCCGCCGACGACGGCGACGCGGCGGCCCGCAGGCGGCTGGCCGGCTCGGACGGGCTGCCCGCGCCGGCCGGTTCGGCCGCCCGGGACCCGATGGAGGAGCGGACGATCCGCATGCCCACGGGGTACGAGATGCACCCCTGGGCCGATCTGCGCCCCGCGGGCGAAGGGCCCGCGGTGGGAAGGAAGTTGTGGCACCAGAGTCCGGGGAGTGCGGGATGACCATTCTCTGCGTACGTTTCCAGCTGCCGCCGATGTACGAGGCGGCCCTGCCGGGGCTGCTCGGCCTGCTGGAGGAGTTCACCCCCGTCGTGCAGGCCCTGCCGCCGGACGGCGCGCTGGCCGATCTGCGCGGCGCCGAACGGTACTTCGGGCGCACCGCGCTGGAACTGGCCTCGGTGATCCGGGTGCGCGCCCTCGCCCTGCACGGCGTCGACTGCGTGATCGGCGCGGGGCCCGGGCCGATGACGGCCCGTATGGCGCTGCGGGAGGCCCGGCCGGGGCTGACCCGCGCGGTGGACGGGGACGAGGTGCGGGAGTTCCTCGCCGGACAGCCCGTCGTCGCGCTGCCCGGCGTGGGCGCCAAGACCGCCCGCACCCTGTGCGAGTACGGTCTGGACACCCTCGGCCGGGTCGCCGCCGCCCCGCTGTCCACGCTCCAGCGGCTGGTGGGCGCCCGCGCCGGGCGCGAGCTGCACGAGAAGGCGAACGGCGTCGACCGGGGCCGGGTCGTCCCCAACGGCGTCTCGCGCTCCCTGGCCGCCGAACGCCCCTTCGCCCGCGACGAACTGGACCCCGGCCGGCACCGGCGCGCCCTGCTCTCGGCCGCCGAGGAGCTGGGCGCCCGGCTGCGCGCCCTGGACAAGGTCTGCCGCGGCCTCACCCTCACCGTCCGCTACGCCGACCGGTCGGCCACCACCCGCACCCGTACGCTCCCCGAGCCGACCGCGCACTCGCCCGCGCTCACCAGGGCGGCGTACGGGCTGTACGAGGCGCTCGGTCTGCAGCGCGCCCGGGTGCGTGCGGTGGTGCTGCGCGCGGAGGGCCTCGACCCCGCCGAACAGGCCGCCCACCAGCTCACCTTCGACCCGGTGGACGAGAAGGTGCGCCGCATCGAGGAGGTCGCGGACCGCGTACGGGCCAAGTTCGGTCCGCACGCGCTGATGCCGGGGACGCTGGCGGCGTAGGCCCGCGAGATCAGTTGGCCCACGGCGGCGCGATGCGCGTGCCGTCGGCGAGCGTCGCCTCCAGGCCCTGGGAGGTGGTCACCCACGAGACGGCGGGCTCGGCGGCAGGGTTCTCCACGGCGAGCGTCGCGCCGGCGTTGACGATCACGGTGTCGCCGGCGGTGATCCGGTGCGGGGCGCCGTCGAGGGTGATCAGCAGTTCGCCGGCGAGCAGGTGGAAGATCTCCTCACGGCTGACGGTGTGCGCGGGCGCCCGGGTGCCGGCGGGGATCTCGCCCCGCCAGGCGCACAGCTCCCTGCTGCCGGTCGCGGGGGTGGCGTACGAGACGAAACGGGCGCCGTGCATCTCGTGGACGACGGCGTCGGACGGGCGGACGACGGGCATGGCGGACCTCCGTGTCGGGGGTTTGGTCAAGCTGCTTGACTATTCGGGTCAAGTGCTTCAATGGCCGCGTGGAGAACTCCGAGGCCATGGCCCTGTCCGCCGCCGTGCTCGCCGTCGCCGGCGAGCTGACCCGGCGGATCCACGAGGGCGTCGTCGCCCGGGGGTTCGAGGGGCTGCGGCCCGCGCACGGCTTCGCCTTCACCCGGCTCGCCCCGGACGGCGCGACCGTCACCGACCTCGCGACTCACCTCGGGGTGACCAAGCAGGCCGCGAGCCAGCTCGTCGACGAGCTCGTGCGCAAGGGGTTCGCCGAGCGCCGCCCGCACCCCGTGGACGCGCGGGCGCGGCTGGTCGTGCTCACCGAGGCGGGGTGGGCCTGCACCCGGGCGGCCGAGGAGGCGGCGGCGGAGGCCGTGCGCGTCTGGAGCGAGACGCTCGGGGAGTCCGAAGTGCGGGCGCTGGGAGCGCAGTTGCTGCGCATCGCGCCCGACGGGGCGATTCGTCCCGCTTGGTGAGGCCTTATCAGGTCCCGGCGGGTGATCGCGGGCCGTTGACGGGATTTTTTACCGACCCGTAACTTCCCGGCTTTCCCTACTCGCCCGTAACTTGATGGGTGAACAGCATCCCGTGATCCGGATCACAGGGCGTAGGACCCCACCCTTCCCCTTGAGCCGCAAGGAGATCACACGATGCTGCCCTGGAAGCGGGTGATCAGACCGCTGGCCGCGTTCCTGCTGGCCGCGGTCGCCGTCACCGCCCCCGCCGCCTCGGGCGCGCAGGCCGCCGCCGCACCCAGCTCCGGCTGGAACGACTTCACCTGCAAGCCCTCCGCCGCCCACCCCCGCCCCGTCGTCCTGGTCCACGGCACCCTCGGCAACTCCGTCGACAACTGGCTGGGCCTCGCGCCCTACTTGAAGAACCGCGGCTACTGCGTCTTCTCCCTGGACTACGGCCGGCTCCCCGGCGTCCCCTTCTTCCACGGCCTCGGCCCCGTCGAGAAGTCCGCCGAGCAGCTCGACGCCTACATCGACCGGGTGCGCGCCGCGACCGGCGCCGCGAAGGTCGACATCGTCGGCCACTCCCAGGGCGGCATGATGCCCCGCTACTACCTCAAGTTCCTCGGCGGCGCCGCCGAGGTGAACGCCCTCGTCGGCATCGCCCCCAGCAACCACGGCACGACGCTCAGCGGTCTCACCGCGCTGCTGCCCTACTTCCCCGGTGCCGAGGACCTCCTCAGCAGCGCCACCCCCGCCCTCGCCGACCAGATCGCCGGCTCCGCCTTCCTCACCAAGCTCAACGCGGGCGGCGACACCGTCCCCGGCGTCCGCTACACCGTCATCGCCACCAAGTACGACCAGGTCGTCACCCCGTACCGCAGTGCCTTCCTGACCGGGCCGAACGTCCGCAACGTCCTCCTCCAGGACCTCTGCGCGGTCGACCTGTCCGAGCACCTGGCCATCGGGCTGCTCGACCGGATCGCCTTCCACGAGGTGGCCAACGCCCTCGACCCGGACCGCGCGAAACGCACCACCTGCGCCTCCGTGTTCAGCTGACACGAGTCACCGCGAGGTGAGAAACAGCGGGTCCCTGTCCGGCCTGAGCCGCCGGACAGGGACCCGCCGCCGGTTCAGCGGCCGTGGCGTCCGGCCGCCGTGCGCCGCCGCGCGGAGGCGAACAGCGCGGCCGAGCCGAGTGCCAGCGCCGCGGCGCCGCCGACCATCAGGTACGGCGTGTTCGCGTCGCCGCCGGTCTCCGCCAGGTCCTGCCCGCCGCCGGCCGCCTTCAGCTGGTTGCCGGTGTCCGCGGCGACCGGGTCGGCCGTGGTGGCGGGGTCGTCGTCACCGTGCCCGTGGTTCTCGACCGTCGACTTCCCGGCGCCGGCCTCGATCTGCTCCTGGGACGGGGTGGAGGCGGACGGCGCCGGGGCGGGCGCCTCCTTCGGGGCGTCGCCACCCGCGGCGTCCTCGTCCTGCTCCGCCTCGCCGCCCTGGTCCGCCGTCCCGCCGCCGGCCGCGCCGCCGCCCGCCTGGGCGCCGCCGAAGGTGACGTCCGAGCAGGAGTAGAACGCCTCCGGGCTGTCCGACCGCTGCCAGACCGCGTACAGCAGGTGCTGCCCGGAGCGCTCCGGAAGGGTGCCGGAGAAGGTGTAGAAGCCGTCGACCGCGGCCGGGTCGGTGGACGTCGCCACCGGGTTGGCCAGATCCAGGTCGTTCCAGGCCAGCGGCTGGGCCGGGTCGTAGCCGGGCTTGGTGATGTACACCGTGAAGGTGCCCTTGTGCGGGGCCGTCACCCGGTACTTGAAGGTGTGGTCGCCGCCGGACACGCTCGTCGCCGGCCAGTCGGCGCGCGCCAGGTCGAGGCCCTTGAACGCCTCGTTGCCGGCGCTGCACAGCTTGCCGTCCGGGATCAACTCCTGGTGACGTCCGCCCGCGTCACCGATGCGGACGCCGTTCCAGTCGTACAGCGCCTGGGTGCCGCCGGCCGCGACGGCCGCCTTGCACGCCTCCGACGTCGGGCTCTCCGGCCCCTCGCCGAAGCACTGGAAGACCCGGCTGACCGGGTCGCCCATCGAACCGTGGGCGGCGGCCGGCGCGGCGGCCAGTCCGGTGAGGGCGAGCGGGGCGAGACCAATGACGGCGGCAGCGGCCTTGCGGCGTGCGGACATGGGGCAGCAACTCCTCGGCGAACAGCGGATCTCAGGGGGAGACCCCGGGGGGATCCCGTGGGGGTGGCTCAGAAACTAGCCCCGGGAAACCCGGAAATCGCCCGGTGAGGGCGGTACGGGGAGATCCTTATGGTCGCTTTAAGGGAGCGTTCGGACTGGGATCAGGTAGGGAGCGTGCGCGCATGACGAACGCACGGATCAGGCCGGCCGTCGCCGCCGACGTACCGGAGGTGAGGGCGGTGGTCGACGCGGCCTTCCGGCCCTACGTCGCCCGCATCGGCGTGGTGCCGGCGCCCATGGAGGCGGACCACGCGGCGAACGTGGCCGCGGGCCGGGTGTTCGTCGCGGAACTCCCGGACAACGGCGGGACCGCGCGCGTGGCCGGCCTCGTCGTGCTGGAGCCCCGCGCGGACCACCTGTACCTGGACACCGTCGCCGTCCTCCCCGACGCGCAGGGCGCCGGACTCGGACGGCTGCTGCTGGAGTTCGCGGAAGTCCGGGCGCGGGCGCTCGGACTGCCCGAGATCCGGCTCTTCACGAACGCCATGATGTGGGAGAACCAGAAGATCTACCCGCGGCTCGGCTACGAGACCGTGGAGCGCCGTACGACCGGCCCGTACGACCGGATCCACTACCGCAAGCAGCTGGGCTGACCCCGAGGGGCGTTCAGCCGTCGGGCCACCAGGTGCGGGCGACGTCCTTGCGGACCTCGGGGCGCTCCGCGGGACGCTCGTCGGCCTCCTCACGGACCCGGCGGGCGTCCGTCCTCCTCGAGGGCTTCGGCACGGTGACGCGGCGCATGGCTGCCTCCTCGAAGGCCCACCGGGTCACCCGTTCCCACGGCGGTGAACCTTTCGGGGGAGAGTTCCTCATCCGTCCCGTCGTGTCTGTGGCCCCGGTCACCAATCGGCTGTCAGTGGCAGGTGTCACCCTGATCCCATGACCACGGATCACGGTGACGGGACGGATGCCGGCGGCACCGACTGGGACGCGCGGGCTGCCACCTTCGACGAGGAGCCGGACCACGGCCTGCGCGACCCCGAGGTGCGCGCCGCCTGGGCCGCGCGGCTGAAGGAGTGGCTGCCAGGACGGCCCGGCGACGTCCTCGACCTCGGCTGCGGCACCGGTAGCCTCTCCCTCCTCGCCGCCGAGCAGGGCCACCGGGTCACCGGAGTGGACAGCTCCCCGGCCATGGTGGAGCTGGCCCGGCAGAAGCTCGCCGGGCGGCACGCGGTGTTCCTCACCGGGGACGCCGCCCGCCCGCCCGTCGACGGCGAGCGGTACGACGCCGTCCTCGTGCGGCACGTGCTGTGGACGCTGCCCGAGCCGGACAAGGTCCTGCGGCGCTGGCGCGACCTGCTGCGTCCTGGCGGCCGGCTGGTGCTGGTCGAGGGCGTGTGGGGGACGGTGAGCCCGGCCGGCATACCCGCGGACCGGCTCTCCGCCCTCCTCGCCCCGCTCACCGCCCGGGTGCGCGTGGAGCGGCTGTCCGGGGACCCGGCGCTGTGGGGGCGGGAGGTCGACGACGAGCGGTACGCGGTGGTGGCCCTGCGGGACTGACCCCCGGGCCCGTAGGGTCCCTCAGACGAGCAGGGTGCCCAGACCCGCCCCCCGGGCCAGGGCGTCCAGTTCGTCGAGGGCGGCCACCGCGGCCGCCGCCGCGCCCGGGTCCCGGGCGGCCAGGCCGCTCTCCGCGAACTCGTCCTCGTCCAGCCGCCGTACGTCCGTGCCGTCGGCGGAGACCCACAGGTCCAGGTCGAGGTCCTCCACGACCAGGCGGCCCCCGGACAGCTCGGCCGGGCGGGTGACGTCGCAGTAGTGGCCCTTGAGCGCGCCCCCGGCGGCGCGCACCTCCTTCACGGAGTACCAGCGGTCCCGCCAGTAGTGCTCCGTGAAGACGTCCCCGGGCTCGAACCGCACGAAGCCGAAGTCGCGCACGCCCTCACCCGCCCACGGGGCGCGCACGCTCACCCGGGTGCCGTCGTCGGCGAGCAGCTCCGCCGGGTAACTGATCTTCGTGCGGCCCGCCTTGACCAGTACCACCTCGACCGTCACCGGTCCGTCAGCCGAGTTCGCGGACATACCGCACCTCCGTCCCGCACAGCTCGTAGCCGAACCACTTGTTGATCGCGATCATCGGCTCGTTCCCCGTGTCGTTGCCCGTGAAGGCCTCCGTGTACCCGGCCGCGCGGGCCCGGTGCAGCGAGTCGTTCTTCGCGAGCTTCGCCAGACCCCGCCCGCGGTGGGCGCGGGCCGTGCCGGTCATGCCCGTGGCGTACCGGGTGCCGCCGTCGGTGCGGGCCGCCGTGAACGCGGCGGGCCGGCCGTCGACCATGGCCACCGTGGTCAGCTCCGCGTCGAACAGCGGATGCCGCCAGGTCTCCCTGAGCCACGCCTCGTAGTCGGTGAACTCCATGTCCACGTCGCTCGGCTCGTCCGCCGTGGTCTCCGCGTCCAGCTCGAACAGCGGGCGCGGGTCGTCGGCGTAGGCGGACCCCGGCCGCAGCTCCACCCCGGGCGGCGGGTCCTGGAGCGGGGGCAGTTCGCGCTGCGCCAGGTCCAGGCGCAGGAAGTGCGCGGCGCGGCTCGCCCGGTAGCCGTGCAGCTCGGCGAAGGCGCGGTTGCCGGGCTCGTCCAGCACCCAGGCCAGCAGCCGGGTCGCCCCGTGCGCGGTCAGATGCGCCTCGGCGGCGCGCAGCAGCAGCGTCCCGGCGCCCCGGCGCGTGTGCCGGGGATGCACGTAGATGTTGACGTTGCCCTGGCCGGGCACGGTGCTGTCGTGCACCAGGTGCACCTGGGCCGTGCCGATCACCTCACCGTCGTCGTCCACCGCCACGAGCGGGCGGTAGTGGGCGCCGGGGTCCATGCGGGTGAGGTCGTGGGCCAGGGATGCGGGGGTGACCAGGATGAACGGCAGCGCCGCGTGGCGTACGCGGGCGAAGCCCTCCAGGTCGGCGCGGGCGTCGGGGCGCAGATCGCGGACGGTCACTGTCATGTGAGGGCACGCTACGAGGTGGTGCGGCGGGGTGCCTCCCATTTTCCGCGGCCGGCGATGCGGCCTCCGGGGCGGGGGTGCGCGAGAATCACGGCGTGACTGTACGGATCCACATCCAGGACGGAACACCGCCTTACGAGCAGGTGCGGGCACAGATCGCCGAGCAGGCGCGGTCGGGGGAACTGCCGGTGGGGTACCGGCTGCCCACCGTGCGGGGGCTGGCCGAGACGCTCGGCCTCGCGGCGAACACGGTCGCCAAGGCGTACCGGGCGCTGGAGGCGGACGGGGTGATCGAGACGCGGGGGCGGAACGGAACGGTGGTCGCTGCCGCTGGGGCGGCGGCGGAGAGGGAGGTCGCCGCGGCGGCGGCGGTTTTCGCTGAGCGGGCTCGGAGGCTGGGGGTGGGGGAGGAGGCGGCGGTGGCCGCGGTGCGGGATGCCCTGCGGGCCGCTTTTCAGTGACGTCCAGTGTCCACTGCGGGTGGGTGGGGGCTGGTCGCGCAGTTCCCCGCGCCCCTGGGGGGTGGGCGCTCAGTGTTTACTGCGGGTCCGTTCGGGTTGATCGCGCAGTTCCCCGCGCCCCTGGGGGTGTGAGGGTTTGGGTTGGTCGCGCAGTTTCCCGTGCCCCAGGCGGGTCAGTGTTCTGGCGTTGTGGACCGCTGCCGCGTTGGGGTCGTTGTTGAAGTAGGCGTAGACGTCTGCTTCCTGGGGCCATGTCGTGGTGATGCGGTGCAGCCAGGTGCGGAGGGACCGGCGGCCGTAGTGCGGCCAGGGGTGGGCCCGGCCCTGGTGGAAGCGGACGTAGCCCCAGTCGGTGGTGCGCCACAGCGGGGTGACCGGGCGGGAGAGGACGTCCGCCCAGCAGAGGGCCGCGCCGCGTGACTCCAGGACCGCGCGGACGTCCGGTGTCCACCAGGACGGGTGGCGTGGTTCGACGGCCACCCGGGTGGACTCCGGGAAGCAGCGCAGGCAGGCGTCCAAAAGCGCGGGATCGGCCTGGAGGGTCGGCGGGAGCTGGAGGAGGACCGGGCCCAGGCGGTCGCCGAGGGCGGTGGCGCGGCTCATCAGGCGCTCCACCGGCTCCCCGGGGTCCCGCAGCCGCTTGACGTGCGTCAGGTAGCGGCTCGCCTTGACCGCGACGACGAAGCCCGGCGGGGTGCGCTCCCGCCAGGACGCGAAGGTCTCCCGGGAAGGGAGCCGGTAGAACGCGTTGTTCACCTCGACGGTGGGGAAGGCGGCCGCGTACTCCTCCAGCCACAGCCGTACCGGCAGCCCGGGCGGGTACAGCACGCCGCGCCAGTCCTTGTACTGCCATCCCGAGGTCCCGACCAGCAGCGGCATGCGGCCCTCCCGGCCCCTACAGGTACAGGCCCGCGTCCGCGTCCCCGCGCGGCTCCGGCAGGGAGGTCGGGGACGTACCCCGGCGCAGGGCGTACAGCTCGGCCAGGGTCGCGCCCTCGCGTCCGACGCCCTCCTCGCGGCCCAGCCAGTTCACCGACTCGGTGCGGGTCAGCGGACCGACCTCGATGCGGGCCAGGCAGCGGCCCGGACGCACCACGGCGGGATGCAGCCGCTCCAGGTCCTCGTTGGTGGTGACGCCCACCAGGACGTTGCGCCCCTGGCCGAGCAGGCCGTCCGTGAGGTTCAGCAGCCGGGACAGCGCCTGGCCCGCCGTGTGCTTGGCCTCGCCGCGGATCAGCTCGTCGCAGTCCTCCAGGAGAAGCAGCCGCCAGCGGTTCTTGCCCGAGGCGTCCTCCTCGCCGATCGCGATGTCCATCAGGTAGCCGACGTCGGAGAAGAGCCGCTCGGGGTCCAGGACGCAGTCCACCTGGCACCAGTCGCGCCAGGAGCGGGCGAGCGTGCGCAGCGCGGACGTCTTGCCGGTGCCCGGCGGGCCGTGCAGCAGGAGCAGCCGCCCCGAGATGTCCTCGGGGGTGGTCTTCATCAGACGGTCCATCGCATCCGCCACCGCGGCGGTGTAGTTGGGCCGGATCTCCTCCCAGGTACCGGCCGTGATCTGCCGCGTGGTGCGGTGCGGGCCGCGCCGCGGGGAGACGTACCAGAACCCCATCGTGACGTTCTCCGGCTGCGGTTCGGGTTCGTCGGCCGCTCCGTCGGTGGCCTCCTCCACGATCCGCTCGGCCAGGTCGGCGCTGGTCGCGGTCACCGTGACGTCGGCGCCCCGGCTCCAGCGGGAGATCAGCAGCGTCCAGCCGTCCCCCTCGGCCAGGGTGGCGCTGCGGTCGTCGTCCTTGGCGAGCCGCAGCACCCGCGCCTGCGCGGGCAGGAGCGTCGCGCCGGACCGGACGCGTTCGATGTTGACGGCGTGCGAGTAGGGCTGCTCGCCCGTCGCGAAGCGGCCGAGGAACAGCGCGTCGACGACGTCGGCCGGGGAGTCGTTGTCGTCGACGTTGAGCCGGATCGGCAGGGCGTCGTATGGGTGCGCGGACATGCCGCCATGATCGGTCACGAGCGCCCCCTGTGCACCCGATTTGCCTCGTGCGCCGGTGCGCGCGTGTTTGTCCGGTACTCAACGGTAATACTTTTGACATGAACACTTCCGCTCAACACGCGTAGTTGGTACGACGGTTGAGGCAGAGATCCTGCTAAAGGGAGGTTCCATGAGACGTTCCCGACTTGTCCTCTTCCTGACCACCCTCTTCCTCACCGTCACCGCCGCCCTCACCGGGGCGACCGCGGCGCACGCGTCCGCACAGGCAGCCCCCGGCCCGTACGTGGCCCTCGGCGACTCCTACTCCTCGGGTGTCGGCGCCGGCAGCTACATCTCCTCCAGCGGCGACTGCAAGCGCAGCACGAAGGCCCACCCCTACCTCTGGGCGGCCGCCAACTCCCCCTCGTCCTTCTCCTTCACGGCCTGCTCGGGCGCCCGTACGGGTGATGTCCTCTCCGGGCAGCTCAGCCCGCTCTCCGCGAGCACCGCCCTGGTCTCCATCAGCATCGGCGGCAACGACGCGGGATTCGCCGACGTCATGACGACCTGTGTGCTCCAGTCCGACAGCTCCTGCCTCTCCCGCATCGCCACCGCCCGGGCCTTCGTCGACTCGACGCTGCCCGGCAGGCTCGACGGCGTCTACTCGGCGATCCGCGACCGGGCGCCCAACGCCCATGTCGTGGTGCTCGGCTACCCCCGCTTCTACCGGCTCGGCGCGACCTGCATCGGCCTCTCCGAGACCAAGCGGAAGGCCATCAACGACGCCTCCGACCACCTGAACAGCGCCATCGCCGCACGCGCCCGCGCGTACGGCTACACGTTCGGCGACGTCCGCACCACGTTCAGCGGCCACGAGATCTGCTCCGGCGACTCCTGGCTGCACAGCGTGGACTGGCTGAACATCGGCAACTCGTACCACCCGAAGGCCGCCGGACAGTCGGGCGGCTACCTCCCGGTGCTCACCTCGGCGGCCTGACCCCCACGGTTCAGTAGCCGTCGTCGTCCCCACCGGACGCCGAAGCGGAGGCCCCGCCCGACGGGGTCTCCGTGGCGCACACCACCGAGAACGGCACGGTCCCGGACGTCGCGCGCACCGGTTCCCGCACCTCCACACCGATCCGGCCGTGGAGCTCCCCGCTCTCCGAGTACGTCGTCACCACCACCGTGTCCCGCTTGGTCCGGCCGCCGTCCGCGGGGAACGACAGGGTGCGCCAGCCCCGGTCCGCCGCCGAACCGTCCTCGGTCGCCCAGCGGTAGCGCACCTCGGCCGGCAGCCGGTTCACCGTGAACGTCGCCGTGAACGACGGCGCCTCCTCGTGCGGGGGCGGGCAGGCTCCGTGGTACTCCGTACGCGTGCCGGTCACCGCGACCGACACCGTGACGGCCGGGGTCTCCTCCTCGTGCCCGCCGTCGTCGCCCTCGTCCTCGCTCGCGTCGTCCGTCGCGGAGGAGGAAGGCGACGGGCCGTCCCGCGTCTCCGTCGCTCCGGCGCCCTTGCCGCCGGTCGTGGCAGGGGAACTCGCCCCGCCCTTCCCGGCCTCCGGCTCCCCGTCGTCCTGGTCCAGCAACGCGTACGTCAGCCCGGCCAGTGCGAGCACCAGCAGCACCAGCCCCGCGATCAGCCGCGCGCCGCTTCTCCGCCCGCGTGCGGGCGGGGCCGCCGCCGTGGCGGCCGTGGGCGCTCCGCTCGACGGCTGACGGGAGGTCACGAGCGGCTGGTACGGGTCGGTCGGCGGCGGCGCGGGAAGCGCGGCCACCGTGGGCGCGTACGAGGAGGCCGTACGCGCCGGGTCCGCGCCCGGGGTGCCCCCGGCGGCGACCACGCGCAGGTCCTCGGCCGCCCGGTCCGCGGGGAGGCGTTCGGCCGGGTCCTTGCGCAGCAGCCCTGCGACGACCGGCGCGAGCGGACCCGCCCGGCGCGGCGGCGGCAGCTCCTCGTCCACGATCGCCCGCAGCGTGGACAGCGGGGTGTCCTGCCGGAACGGGGAGTGGCCCTCGACCGCCGCGTACAGCAGCACGCCCAGCGACCACAGGTCGGACTCCGGACCGGGGGTGCGCCCCAACGCCCGCTCCGGCGCCAGGAACTCGGGCGAGCCGACGACCTCCCCGGTCATCGTCAGGGCCGAGCTGCCCTCGACCATGGCGATCCCGAAGTCGGTGAGCACCACCCGGCCGTCGTTCGCGATCAGCACGTTGGCGGGCTTCACGTCCCGGTGCAGCACCCCGGCCGCGTGGGCGGCGCGCAGCGCGGCCAGCACCTCGGCGCCGATGCGCGCCGCCCGCCGCGGGGTCACCGGACCCTCCGCCTCCAGCACCTCAGCCAGCGACAGACCGCGCACCAGCTCCATCACGATCCACGAACGTCCGTCCTCCGTGGCCACGTCGTACACCGTCACCACGTTGCGGTCGGCGACGCGGGCCGCCGCCCACGCCTCCCGCTCGAGGCGCGCGTACATCCGCTCCACGTCGGACGCCGGCAGGCCCGCCGGGGCGCGGACCTCCTTCACCGCGACCTCGCGGTGCAGCACCTCGTCCCGCGCCCGCCACACGGTGCCCATGCCGCCCTCGCCCAGCGGCGACAGCAGCCGGTAGCGTCCCGCGATCACCCGCTCACTGCCCGGTTCCTCGGACACGGCGCCCCCTGTCGCGTCCGGGCGAATTCGCCCTTTCCTCATGAAAGTAGCTCAGCCGAGTGCGGATGCGGCCCCCCTGAACACCAATCCGGCGCCCAGGACCAGCACCACGCACGCCGAACCGAGGGGCGCGCTCCGGCGCACCAGCGCCGCCCACGGCGCGCTCGTCCAGCGCGGGCGCCGGGCCAGCAGCCGTGACACACCCCCGCCCGCCCGCACCACCGCGTACCCGGCGGCGGTGAGGGTGAGCGCCAGTCCGACGCCGTACGCGACGACGAGCAGCAGCCCGAACCAGGCGTGGCCCAGGGCGGCGGCGCCGACCAGCACCACGACGGCGGACGGACTGGGGACGAGACCGCCCGCGAACCCGAGCAGGATCGTGCCGCGCAGGGTGGGCGCGGCGGGGTGGGTGTGCCTACGCCCGCCGTGGGTGTGGGTGACGGCGGTGCGAGGGTGCTCGTGAGGGTCCGGGCGATCGTGAGGGTGCTCGTGAGGGTCCGGGCGATCGTGGTCGTGCGGGTGGTCGTGCTCGTGGGGGTGCGGATGCGTGTGATGGCCGCGCTGGGACAGCGCGCGGCGTACGAGCTGGGCGCCGGCAACGGTGACCAGGACGCCGCTCGCGATTCCCAGCCAGGCGACGACGGTGGGCGCGGCGGCGGAACCGGCCGTGACCAGCAGGCCCAGGGCGACCACGCCGAGGGTGTGGGTGACCGTGACGGAGGCGGCCATCGGCAGCACGTCCCGCATCCGCGCCCGCCCGCCGCGCGCCGCCGCGGTCGCGGCCATCAGGGTCTTGCCGTGCCCCGGCGCGAGCGCGTGCATCGCGCCCAGGACCACCGCCAGCAGCAGGGCGAGCGCGGCGAACCCGACGGTCAGGTCACGCCGGGCGACGAGGTCGTCCAGGGCCCGCGTCCAGCGGTCGGCGCCCCGGGGCAGGATCGCGGAGGCGGGCGCGTCCGCCTCGCCCACCGCCAGCGCCGGGCCGCCGGGGCGGACCCGCAGGGACGCGGTCCGGGTGTCGGGCGGGGACGCGAGCCGGTCCTCCGGGTAGCGGGTCAGCCGGGCGGAGACGGACTCCTCGGGCACGTCCGAGGCGGCGAGCGTCGTACGGTCTCCCCGCGCCGTGACCTCACGCCAGCCGGGGCCCGGGTCACCCCCCGCCGCGCGGAAGCCGACGGCGACCGTACGGCCGCGGGGGAGGGGCGCGGTCAGTCGGCACTCCACGCGCAGGGTGTCCAGTCCCGCCTGGCCGGGCAGCACCCGGACGTGGGCGGCGCGCACGGTGAGCGGCGCCGGACGCCCGTCGGCCCGGACCTCGCCGTCGCGGGCGGCCGCCGCGCACCGCTCACGGGCCCAGGCGTCGCGGCCCAGGCGGGCGAGGCCGGGTGCGGCCTGGGTGGCGGGGATCTCGGCGAGGTCCTCGACGTGGTGCACGCGCAGTTCGCCGGGCGCGGCCACCAGGCCGTCGTACCGGTTCACGGTGAAGTTGCCGAGCGGGTGCGCGCTCGCCTCCGCGGCCGGGATCAGGGCGAGGGTGGTGGCGGCGGCGAGGAGCGCGGCGCCGGCCGCGACGGGACGGAGGAGGTTCAACGCGCCGCCTCCAGGTCCTTCAGGGCGGCCCGTGCCGCGCGGGCGCCGAGCGGGGAGAAGCCCGGGTTCAGCTCCAGGGCGGCGGTGAGGGAGGCACGGGCGGCGCGGAGGTGCCCGGTGGCCTTCTCGATCATGCCCCGGTGGTGGAGGAAGGCGGCGTCGCGGTAGCCGGTGGCCGTGGCCCGGCGGGCGTACGGCAGGGCCTCCGCGGAGCGGCCCTCCCGGTGCAGTGCCCAGGCGAGGGCGTCCGCCGTGTGCACCGTCCGCCGGCGGTCCCACTCGGCGCGGGCCGCGCGGAGCGCCTCGGCGGTGTCCCCGTGGTCGGCCGCGGCCAGCGCGGTGTCGAGGTCCACGTCCACGCCGCCGGCCCGGGCCAGCGCGGTCCAGGCGTCGACGAGAGCGTACTGCTCCCGGGCCTTCGCGCGGTCGCCCCGGTCCTCGTACAGCTCACCGAGGGCGACCAGCGGGCCGGGCAGCGGGGAGCGGGCGACGACCTGCTCCAGCGTCGTGATCGCGCCCGCGCGGTCGCCGGCCGCGGCCTGGGCGCGCGCCCGGCCCTCCAGGGCGGGGAGGTGGGCGTCGTCCGCGGCGAGCGCGCGGGCGTAGTGGCGCAGGGCGACGCCGTACCGGCCCCGGCCGCGTTCCAGGTTGCCCAGCGCGGTCGCCACGTACGCCACGTCGGCGGGGCCGGACGCGCCGGCGAGGGCCTGGTGCAGCACCCGTCGGGCGGTGCGGACGTCACCGCGCAACTCGCGCACGTACGCGTACCGGGTGAAGACCGGAACGCCCGGACGCCTGCGGTCGGCGACGGTGGCCGCCCTCGCGGCCTCCTCGTACCGGCCGAGCTCCACCAGGGCGTCGATCCCGGAGCAGAGGGCGCGTTCGCCGTACGGGTTCCGCTCCAGGGCGCGGTCGGCGTGGTCCAGGGCGGCGGTGAAGTCGTGGCGCGCGGCGGCGAGGGCGGCCTGCCCGGCGAGCGCCCGGTCGTTGCCGGGACGCAGGGCGAGGGACCGCGCGAGGGCGCGTTCGGCACGGGCGTAGCGGGAGGGGGCCCCGTCGGTCCGCGCGCGCTCCACCTGCGCGAGCCCGAGCGTCGCCCAGGCACCGAAGTCCCGCGGCTGCTGCCGCACATGGGCCTGCAACGAACGGATCGCCGTGTCCAGGTCCCCCCGGAGCAGCACCTCCGCGTCCACCGCCCGGGACACTCCGGGCAGGGCGCGAGCCGCGTCCTGCCCGTCACCCCCCACGGCGACGGCCCCGGCGGTCATCGCCACGGCCAGCAGCACGGCGCACGACGTGAGATGCGCTCCGCGCCCACGGCGCGCTGCGACGGCGAACCGCCGCAGCGCGCCGAGGCGTTCGGGGGCGGGTGCCGCCGACGGGACCGCTGCGGCTGCCGGTGCCGCTGTGGCCGCAGGCGCCTCCGCGGCAGTCGGCAGCTTCGCGGAGGCCGGTGTTTGGGTGGGCTGCGCTGTCTCCGTGCCCGCCGCTTCGGCAGGGGGCGTCGACTTCGTGCCCGGCGGTGCTTCGGTGGCGGCCGGCATCTTCGAGGCGGCCGGCATCTTCGAGGCGGCCGGCATCTTCGAGGCGGCCGGCAGCTTGGCGGAGGCCGGTGTTTCGGTGGGCTGCGCTGTCTCCGCGCCTGCCGCTTCGGCAGAGGGCGTCGCCTTCGTGCCCGCCGGTGTCTCTGAGGCAGCGGGCCCCGTCGAGGGGGCCGGTGTTTCGGTGGGCTGCGCTGTCTCCGTGCCCGCCGCTTCGGCAGAGGGCGCCGCCTCCGTGCCCGCCGGTGCCTCGGTGGCCGTCGGCATCTCCGAGGTGGCCGGCACCTTCGCGGAGGCCCGCGTTTCGGCGGGCCGTGTCGCCTCCTGGCCGCTCCCGCGGGTGCTGGCGTTCGTGCGCGGGGACATGGGACTCCTTCGTCGGTGGGGGCGCGGCCCTGCCGTGGGGGAAGGGAGGGGAGGGCCGCGCCGGTCGGTGGGGCGGCCGGGCGCGCTCGGCCGCCGGGTGGGTCAGTAGGCGCGGCGGCGCATGCGGCGCCACCACATGAGCGCCACGCCGATCAGCAGCAGTCCGCCCGCTCCCGCGCCCGCGGACGCCGCGATGAGGGTGGTGTCGTCCGCGCCGTCCACCCCGGCGGGCCGCAGCGCGTCACCGAGCTGGCTGCGGACGTCGTTGCCGCTGTCGACGCCCTTGGCGAGCGGGCCGCGCGAGCCCTCCGTTGGGTTCGCCAGGTACGGGAAGGAGTCACCGAACTTCTTGTCGTTCTCGTCGACCGCGTCGCCCAGGTCGTTCTCCGCCCCGACCAGCTCGCCCTCGACCACCTGGAGCGCGGCGTCCACCACGTCGTCCGTCAGCCGGCGTCCGTTGGGGAAACCGGCGGTGTCGCCGTCCAGCACACCCAGCCGCTTCGGCTTCGCGGCCGGCGCGACCGAGGTGTTGAGGCGCAGCATCTCCGAAGGGCGCACGTGTGGCGGCTGGTTGAGGCCCTCCACGCCCTTGAGGAACACGTCGACCAGGTCGTCGCGCGGTTCGTCGGGCGCCGGGATCTTGTAGATCGCCTCGATCAGCTTCGGCAGCTCCGGCTCCGTGACGTTCTTCAGGAACTGGGCGTCGTCCCACGGCGCGGACGCGTTGAACGTGTCCTTGTCGCCGACCGGGTTGACGACCTCGTTCACCAGCGGGTTGCCCAGCCGTGACACCTGCACGAAGTGTCCCTCGGCGTTCTTGCGCTGCGTGGTGGACCAGATGCCGACGACCGGCTGGTCCGCGGCCTCCGTGATCAGGTGCGTCGGCACCTGGAGCGCCACGGAGTTGACGTTGTAGCCCTTGAGCGTGTCGTTGCCGACCTCCGAGAGGTTCCCGCCGTACAGCAGGTCGAAGACCCGCAGGTCGAGGAAGAACGGGTCGTCGGCCTGGCCGGCGAACGTGGTCGTGCCGCCCGCCAGTTCGTGGACGGCCTGCTTGCGCAGGGTGTCGTAGTCCGGCATGGACGCCTTGCCGACGTTCGACGGCGCCACCGGCACGTCGTCCGCGATCTTCGTACGGGACACCGCGTGCTGGTCCTTCAGCTTCAGCATCTCGATGTCGTAGGTCTGCGTGATGTTGAGGTCCGGGTCGTCCAGGCTCGTGACCGGGCCGGTGTTGTAGAGGAACGTCTTCTCGTTCTTGACGTGCGTCGTGAAGGTGTAGCGGAACAGCAGCTCGCCCTGGGCGTCGCCGTTGTTGTCGATGTGGATGTCGTACTGCGCGTCCTCGGCGAACGTGAAGAAGTTCGGTCCGCCGGCGGGCTCCTCGAACGGGATCCAGTTCGCGATGATCGTCGTCGTGTGCGGCTTGTCGGGGCTGACGAACGCGTACAGGTCCGTGTTGTCGAACTGCGGGGTGCCCGAGATCAGCGGGGCCTCCCGGTGGGAGGAGGCCGAGGCCGCCTCGGGTTCCAGCGCGGACGCGCCCGCGGCCGCGAGGCCCCCGGCGGCCAGCGCACCGCAGATCAGGGTCGCGAGGCCCCTGCGCCCCGAACCGGTCCTGGAGTCAGTTGTCATGCCGTCCGTCCTCAGTGCCGACTTGCCTTGACGCACGGGGATTCGGAGCCTCGGCGGGACCGGATTGGTCGAAGCGCGGACGACTTTTCCGGCCCCCTGTCCAACGGCCGTGTCGCGCTGAGCATTTCTCCGCGCCGACCCGCGTTTTCGGCCCCGTGATCCGTACTTCCCGTCCGGAGGCGCGCTCGCTGCGAATGCCTTGTGCGACCGGACGGTCCGGCAGGGCCGGGAGAGGGGGACGAGCGTTGGAGGCGGACCAGTTGCTGATCCGCGTGGCCGGAGGCGATCAGAAGGCCTTCGAGGACCTGTACGCACTGGTGTCCGGGCCGGTCTACGGACTGGTGCGGCGCGTGGTGCGCGACCCGGCCCAGTCCGAGGAGGTCGCCCAGGAGGTGTTGCTCGAACTGTGGCGCTCCGCCGCCCGGTTCGACCCCGGACGGGGCAGCGCCCTGTCCTGGGTGCTCACCCTCGCCCACCGCAGGGCCGTCGACCGGGTGCGCAGCGTCCGCGCGGCCGGGGAGCGGGAGCAGCGGGAGGCGCGGCGCGGCCACGGCCCCGCCTTCGACCAGGTGGCGGAGGAGGTCGAGGCGGGCCTCGAACGTGAATGGGTGCGCCGCTGCCTGGACCGCCTCACCGCGCTCCAGCGCCAGTCGGTCACCCTCGCCTACTACGACGGCTACACCTACCGCGAGGTGGCCGAGCGGCTCAGTCTGCCGCTGGGAACCGTGAAGACCCGTATGCGGGACGGGCTCACCCGCCTGCGCGACTGTCTGGGAGGCGCGGCATGAGCGTGTTCCGCCGGCTGTTCTCCCGCGACGACCCGCACTCGCTGGCCGCCCCCTACGCCCTCGACGCGCTGGATCCCGCCGAGCGGGTCCGCTTCGAGAGGCATCTGAGGTCCTGCTACCGGTGCGCCGCCGAGGTGCGCGACCTCGCCGAGGACGCCGTCCGGCTGGCCTGGTCCACCGCCGCGCCCGCCCCGCCCGCCCTGCGCGACCGGGTCCTGGCCGCCGTGCGCACCACCGCCCAGGAACCCGCCCCGCAGGAAGGGGCGCGCGCCCGCGAACCGCAGTTGCCGCCCCACGTCTGGGGAGCCGCGCCCCCGCCGCGCGCCCGGGGGCGCCGCCGGGCGGTGCTGCTCGTGCCGTTCGCCACGGCCACCGCCGCCGCGGCGCTCGTCGTCGCCTCGCTGTTCGCCGTCCAGGCCGGCCGCACGCAGGACGAACTCGCCGCCGAGCGCGACCGGGCACGTGAGATCGCCCACGTTCTGGCCGCGCCGGACGCCCGCGCGAGCAGCGGCCGGGACGCCCGCGGACGCACGATCGGAGTGATCGCTTCCGTATCGGTCCGCGGAGCGGTCGTCACTCTGGGCGGATACGACGACCCTCCGGAGGGCCGGGTGCGTCAGCTCTGGCTCATGGACCGGGAGGGCCGGCCCCGCTCCCTCGGGCTCTTCGAGGGCGACACGCCCTTGGTGGCGTCCGGTCTCGACCCCGCGTCGACGTCACTCGCCGTAACCGTCGAACCGGACGGCGGCTCTCCACAACCCACCGGCCAGCCCGTCGTCCAACTCGCCCTGAAAACGGTCGGATTCGGAGAGTAATCGTCGAGTGTTCGTCAACACCCTTACGGGGAAGGTGAATCCTGTGACCTCGATACACGGGTGCCCGTACGGGGCGATAGGGTTACCCTGCCCGGGCCGGGTGGAGTCGTACGGGTGGGGAGTGACATGGAACAGATAACAGTGCGCAGCAGGGCCAGGGTCCCTGCGATCACCTGCGGCAGCAGCGCGAGCAGTTCGCGCCTCGACCGCCACCTCTCGGTCCTCGCGGGACCCGCCGTCCCGCAGCGGGAGACGGCCGAGGCCACGTCGCTCATGCGTGAGCTGACCGCGCGTGACAGCGCGCACCACGGCACCAGGGGCGCACGGGCCCGCGCGAGCCGCGTCTCGCTCTTCGCCCCGCTGCGCCGACTGCGCCGCTCCCTGTTCGGAAGCCGGTAGCGCCCGCGCCGGACGGTCCCACCCGTCCCGGCGCGGCGCCCGCCCGCCCGTCGTCCCCACGGCACACGGCCCTGCCCCGCCGGCCCGCGACACCGGCCCTCACCCTGCCGACCCGATCCACCCGGCGTCCCCGCAGGGGCACCTTCCACCGCACGGCCCGATGCCGCGACCGCCTACCGCTCACCCTTCGCGTACTGCCGTACGGCCAGCGGCACGAACACCGCCAGGAGCACCGCGCACCAGGCCAGTGACCCCGCCACCGGGTGCGCCATCGGCCAGGCCGCGCCCTCCGGCACCGGCGCGTTGCCGAACAGGTCCCGCAGTGCCGTCGCCACCGCGCTGATCGGATTCCACTCCGCCGCCGTGCGCACCCCGTCCGGCAGCCCCGCCGTCGGGATGTACGCGCTCGACAGCAGCGGCAGCAGGAAGGTCGCCCCGCCCAGCTGGCCGGCCGCCTCCTCGTTCCGCGTGAGCAGCCCCAGGTAGATCCCGGCCCACACGCACGCGAACCGGAACAGCAGCAGCAGGGCGAACGCGCCCGCCGCGGCGAGCGCGCCGCCCTCCACCCGCCAGCCGACCGCGAGCCCGACCAGCAGGAAGGGCACCGCCCCGGCCGCCGTCACCAGCACGTCCGCGACCGCCTGCCCCGCCGGCACGGCCGCCCGGCTCATCGGCAGCGTGCGGAACCGGTCCGTCACCCCGCGGTGCACGTCCTGCGCCGACTGGAACATCCCGGTCATCACCCCGCCCGCCGCCGTGGCCACCAGCAGCCCCGGCACCAGGAACGAGCGGTACTCGGACCCCGGCACGGCGAGCGCGCTGCCGAAGACGTAGCCGAAGAACAGCAGCATGCTCACCGGCATCGACTGGGTGAGGATGAGCAGCCCGGGGTTGTTCCGCGCCCGCCGCAGCTGCCGGCCCAGCATCGCCGTGCCGTCGTACGCCAACGTGCTCATGCGGCACGCTCCTTGTCGTCGTCGTGGGAAAGGGCCGCCGGGTCCGCGGGCGGCTCGGTCAGCCGCAGGAACACGTCGTCGAGCGTCGGCGGTCTGAGGCTCGCGTCGACGAGCGGCACACCCGCCGCGTCGAGCGTGCGCACCAGGTGCGGGAGGGTCAGGGTCGGGTCCCGGGTGACCGCGCCGACCGCGAGCCGCTCCCGGTCGAGGGAGGGCCGCGACCCGGTCAGCCGGTCCAGCACCCCGGCCGCCGCCGTCAGCGTGGCTCCGTCCGCCACCACCACCTCCGCGTGCGCGCCGACCAGGGCCTTCAGTTCGGCCGGCGAGCCGGTGTGCGCGACCCGGCCCCGGTCGACCAGCGCGATGTCGTCGGCCAGCTGGTCGGCCTCCTCCAGGTACTGGGTGGTGAGCAGCACCGTCGTGCCCTCGCCGGTCAGCTCCCGGACCACCTCCCAGATCAGGCCGCGGCCCGCCGGGTCGAGACCGGTCGTCGGCTCGTCCAGGAACAGCACCTCCGGCCTGCGGACCAGGCTCACCGCCAGGTCGAGCCGGCGCCGCATGCCGCCCGACCAGGTGGACGCGGGGCGGTCGGCCGCCTCCGCCAGCCCGAACCGGTCCAGCAGCTCGTCGGCGCGCGCCGCGATGTCCCGCGCGCGGTGCAGCCGGGCGAACAGCCGCAGGTTCTCGCGGCCGGTGAGGTCCCCGTCGATCGAGGTGTCCTGTCCCGTGACACCGATCCGCCGGCGCACGGCGGCCGCGTCGCGCACCAGGTCGAGCCCCGCGACCCGCGCCGACCCGGCGTCGGGCCGCAGCAGCGTCGTCAACAGCCGCACCGCCGTCGTCTTGCCCGCCCCGTTGGGCCCGAGCAGCCCGCACACGGTGCCCCGCGCCACCGCCAAATCCAGTCCGCGCAGGGCGTGCACGGCGCCGAAGCGCTTCTCCAGACCCTCACTAAGTACAGCGTACGTAGTAGTCATGGTGTGACCATACCGCACTACGTACGGTGTACGTAACTACGATGGTGGGCGAGGTGATGACCGATGGCGGGCCGAGCGGCCGAACCCCATGTGATCTGGGCGCGCCCCGAGCGCAGCGGCCGAGGGCCCAGGCCCGCGTACAGCCGTGCCGACATCGCGGCGGCGGCGGTGCGGATCGCGGACGCGGAGGGACTGGACGCGGTCTCCATGCGCCGCGTCGCGGCCGAGCTGGGCTGCGGCACCATGTCGCTCTACAACTACGTCCCCCGCAAGGAGGACCTGCACGAGCTGATGGCGGACGCGGTCGCCGGCGAGCACGAGCTGTGGGAGCCCAGCGGGGACTGGCGCGCCGACATGCTCCGGGTGGCCCACCAGACGCGGGACCTGATGCACCGGCACCCGTGGCTGCCGCGGCTGATGTCACCGGTCTACGGCTTCAGCCCCAACGCCCTGCGCTACCTGGAGCACTGCCTGGCCTGCCTCGACCCGCTGCCAGGGCCGCAGGGCGCCAAGATGGAGCTCATCGCGATGCTCAACGGCATCGTGACGACCTACGTCAGCAACGAACTGGCCACCGCCGAACGCACCCGCTCGCTGCCCTGGTCCCAGGACCAGGAGAACGCCGTCCGCATCGCGTACCTCCAGTCCCGCATCGCGACGGGGGAGTACCCGAGGATGGCGAGGGCGTTCATGGAGGACGCGGGCCCGATCGACCTGGAGGCGGTCTTCGAACGGGCCCTCACCCGGGTACTGGACGGGTTCGACCCGGACAGGTGAGCGCTGCGCGGGCGGGCGTCTCGGGGCGTCGGCCCCGTGGGCCCACGGTCTCGGGGCGGTGTGCCTCGCGGGCGAGGGGTCGGCTTCCGCAGGGGGGCGGCGCCTCGCCGGGTGGCTGCGTTCTCCGGGTGCACGTTGCGGGGTCGCCCGTGGTTTCGGGGCGGTGTGACTCGTGGGTGCGGGTCGGCTTGCGCACGGGGGGGCCCCGCGGGGAGGCTTCGTCAGGTGAACGTCCAGGGCCGCCCGCGGTTCGGGGTGGCGTGATTCGAGGGCGCGGGGTCGGTATCCACGGGGGTGGCGCCCCCGCGGGGACGGTGGGTTGTCCGGGCGAACGCCCTGAGGTCGCCCGCGGTCTGGGGGCGGTGTGACTCGTGGGTGCGGGCCCGGCTTCCGCACGGGGGCGGCGTCCCGCCGGGAGGCTGGGTTCTCCGGGCGCACGTCCCAGGGCCTGTCCGACGGATCAAGGCAGGGGAACGCACGGTGCGATGCCGCCCAAGTGAGCGGCGTCCGGTGCGTCCAACTGCTTGGCGGAGGCGGGAGTCGACGCGATGGGGTCCTCCCGCGCGAGTGAAGCCGAGCGAGGGGAAGTCGACGACCGACGACAACGCCGCCGGCTCAGGGCAGCGGGGGCGTGCCAGGCCCGGGTCCCGGCTTGATCCGCCGGACAGGCCCTGCGCGCGGCGCCCGAGCCGGCCGCGCCGTGTCACACCCCGCGCCGGGCAGAGCCCCTGCCCTCAGATCAGCGCGAGCTGCCCCTCCGGGCCCTCCTCGTGGGCGTCCAGTACCGAGGCCGGGCGGCGGGACCAGGACGGGACCGGGAGGACGCCCGCCGCGCGCAGGTCGGCCGGGGTGACCGGCGACGGGACGTCCGCCGCCAACTCCTCGCGGTGGGACCGCGCTTCGGCGAGGAGGGTGAGGACCGTGACCAGTTCCAGCAGTTCCGACGTCCAGGGCTGTGGCCAGGCGGCCGGACGGATCGCCTCCAGGGTGCCCGGCTCGGCCGGGTCCGTGCGGGACGCGAACCACGCCTCGAGCACCCGCACGCCGCCCGCCTCGAACTCCCACGCCTCCACCGGCACCGGGGAGATCCGGCCCTCGCCCAGCAGCAGCGCCTCCTCGTCGCGGTCGTAGGACAGGGCCGGAGGACGGGACGGCAGCGGCGCGCGGACGTAGGGGCGGCGGCCGCCGGGCAGTCTGGGGCGTTCGCCGTCCCGGCGCATCAGCCACAGCATGTGGCGGCCCAGCGCGACACCCCGCTGCCAGGCGTCCGGGTCGCCGGTGAGCGGCACGGTGAGCCCCTCCGGCGCGGGACGCGCCACGGCCGTCGCCCAGGCGAGGACGTCGACGGGGGAGACCTCGAGCCCCAGCCGGGCGGCTAGGTGGTCGGACAGGCCGGGGGCCAGATTGGGTTCGGCGGCGTCCGGGCGGCGGTACAGCGGGCGGATCCGGCCCGTGCGCAGGACGGGGAAGAGGGAGGTCGCCAGCAGCGGCGGCCCTTCGCCGGCCGTCTCGACGGCGAAGACCTGGCGGTCGTCCGCCACCCGCCACAACTCCGGCCGGGGCGCGTCGATCAGCCGCTGGTCGGGGATCAGCCACTGCACGTCGAACGGCCCGGACAGCACCCTGACCGGCTCGGGGCACGGCCCCGAGGCGCGGGCCAGCCGCTCCGTGCCGCCGTCCTGCCCGGGCAGTTGGCCGACCGCCGTGTGCGGGGTGCGGGACCGCGTCGGCCGGAACAGCGCCTCGCGGTCCGGGCCCTCGGCCTTCACCAGTGCGTCCCAACGGGCCTTCAGGGACGCCGCGTCGGGGGCCGCCGGCCACCCCCGGCCGAGCCGCGGCGGTGCGACGGACCACGGCATGAGGTCCGCCAGCAGCGGAGCGTCGTCGTGCGTCACGCTGGGCATCGTACGACCTGACGGCGGGCGCGGATCAGGTGGCGTCCAGGGTCACCGTGAAGGAGAAACGGTCCCCCCGGTAGTGGATGACGGCCACGTCCAGCGCCTTTCCCGCGGAGTCGTAGGTGACGCCCGTGTAGTGCAGGATCGGGCTGAGCAGCGGGACCCGGAGCAGCCGCGCCGTCTCCGGATCCGCGAGCCGCGCCTCCACGGTGTCCGTGATGCGGCTGATGTCCGCGCCGACGACGTCCCGCAGCACCTTCGTCATCGGCCACCGCACGAGATCCTGCGGATCGATCCGCCCGGCCAGTTCCGGACGGACGTAGTTGCGGGCGTGGTTGGTCGGCTCGCCGGTCTTCTCGTCGCTGCGCAGCCGGTGGTAGGCGGCGGTCTCCGCCAGGTCCGGGAAGTGCTCGGCGAGTTCGGACGGCACCGGCGCGGGCCCGTGCTCCAGCAGCTCCGTCGTCATGCCGGACTGCTGGGCAACGATCGCGTCGACCGAGCCCAGCAGCCGCACCGGCGCGCCCCGCCTGGCGTCCGGCTCGATGAACGTGCCCCGCCGCCGGTGCCGGGTGATCAGCCCCTCGTCCTCCAGCTCCTTCAGCGCCTGCCGCATGGTCAGCACGCTCACCCCGTAGTGCCCGGCCAGCTGCTCCTCGGTGGGCAGGCGCAGCGGGTCGTGGGGCGAGCGGCCGAGGATCGAGGCGCGCAGCGACTGCGACACCTGATACCAGAGCGGCAACTTGCGGTTGAGGACGATCGAGTCCGGGGCGAAGGAGGTCACGCGCTATCCGTACCGGTCGGGGAACGGTCAGTGCAATGGCCGGAAGTGACGCTCGAGGCCCTGCCACACGTCGTCGTACCCCTGCTGGAGGTGGTCCGCGCGTGCCGCCTGGGGGGTGAGGGACACCGGCCAGCGGGTCTCGAACATGAAGGCAAGCCCGTCGTCGATCTTCTGCGGCCTCAGCTCCGCCGCGCTCGCCCGGTCGAACGTCTCCCGGTCCGGGCCGTGCGCGGACATCATGTTGTGCAGCGAGCCGCCGCCCGGCACGAAGCCCCCCTCCCCGGCCGTCTTCGCGTCGTACGCGCCCTCGATCAGGCCCATGTACTCGCTCATCACGTTCCGGTGGAAGTACGGCGGCCGGAACGTGTCCTCGCCGACCAGCCAGCGCGGCGCGAACACCACGAAGTCCACGCCCGCGAGACCCGGCGTGTCGCTCGGGGAGGTCAGCACGGTGAAGATCGACGGGTCGGGGTGGTCGTACGAGATGGTGCCCATCACGTTGAACCGGCGGAGGTCGTAGGCGTACGGGACGTGGTTGCCGTGCCAGGCGACGACGTCGAGCGGGGAGTGGTCGTAGGTGGCCGCCCACAGGTTGCCGCAGAACTTGTTCACCACCTCCACCGGGCCCTCGACGTCCTCGTAGGCGGCGACGGGGGCGCGGAAGTCCCGCGCGTTCGCCAGCCCGTTGGCGCCGATCGGGCCGAGGTCGGGCAGCCGGAACGGCGCACCGTAGTTCTCGCACACATAACCGCGGGCGGTCTCGTCCAGCAGCTCCACACGGAACCGCACCCCACGCGGGATCAGCGCGATGTGTCCCGGCTCCACATGCAGCAGGCCGAACTCCGTGCGCAGCAGCAGCCCGCCGCGCTCCGGCACGATCAGCAGCTCACCGTCCGCGTCGCTGAACACCCGCCGCATGGAGGCGTCGGCGTGGTAGAGGTGCACCGCCATGCCGCTGCGCTGGGTCACGTCGCCGTTGCCGCCCAGGGTCCACAGGCCGGCCAGGAAGTCCGTGCCCTCGGCCGGCTCCGGCAGCGGGTTCCAGCGCAGCCGGTTGGGGTCGGGCACGGTCTGGGTGAAGGGCGCCGAGCGCAGCGCGCCGTTGCCCGTGCGGGTGAACGCCGGGTGCGCGGCGGACGGGCGGATCCGGTAGAGCCACGAGCGGCGGTTCTCGGCCCGCGGCTCGGTGAAGGCCGACCCGCTGAGCTGCTCCGCGTACAGCCCGAGCGGCGCGCGCTGCGGGGAGTTGCGGCCCACGGGCAGAGCCCCCGGCACCGCCTCCGAGGTGTGCTCGTTGCCGAAGCCGGAGAGGTGCTCCAGACCCTCGGCGATCTTGCGCGCCTCCTCGCGTTCCGTCGCGCTCCCGCGGGCGGTGGCCCCGTCGCTCATGTCCGCTGCTCCCTTGCACCGAGCCGATTCCTATGGGACACCGTAGGATTGCGGTTACCCGCGCGCAAGGGTGCCGCGCGGACTCGTTCGGGGCCGGACCTCCGCCCTCCTCTTCACGGAGGACCAGGAACCAGACTCCAGGGGGATTCGCGCGTTCGGACCGCTGTTCTACGCTCCCCGGCATGACGTGGAGGCGGAGGACGGTCATGCCCGCGCTCGCGGTCTGTGTCGTCGTGCTGGCCGGATCCGCGGGCTGCGACACCTCGGAAGGCGGAGGGCCGGGCGAGGTGTCGTCCTCACCCGTGGGCCGGCTCCTCGACGAGCGCGCCGAGGACGGCAGCCCCTACCGCGAGGTGGACGAGGAGGGGGCACCCCAGGTCACCGTGGAGGTCGCCCCCGACGCCGAGGGCGGCTGGGACGTACGGCTGCGGGTGCGTAACTTCCGCTTCTCGCCCGACGGCACGGGCCGCCACGCCGAGCCCGGCCGGGGCCTGGCCCACCTGGAGGTGAACGGCCGCCGCGTCGCCGTGCTGCGCACCCCCGAGTACCACCTCGCCCCCGGCGCCTTCCCGCGCGGCACCCACCAGGTCACCGCGCGGCTGTACGCCGACGACGGGTCCGTGTGGGCCGTCGACGGCGAACCCGTGGAGAGCACCGCCGACATCACCGTCTCCGGGCTGGAGCCGACCCCGGAGTCGAGCGTGGAACCCATCCCCGAGGGGCCCGGTTCACCGGAAGGCCCCGGGCAGGCATGATGAGGGCCGTGTCCCACACGCCATCGCTCCGCCGGGCGCCGGTGCAGCGGCGCAGCGCCGAACGGCTGGCCAGGATCCTCGACGCCTGCGCCGGCCTCCTCGACGAGGTCGGCTACGACGACCTGTCCACCCGCGCGGTCGCCGAGCGTGCCGGGGTGCCCATCGGCTCCGTCTACCGCTTCTTCTCCAACAAGCGTCAGATGGCCGACGCGCTCGCCCAGCGCAACCTGGAGCGGTTCACCGACCGCGTCACCGAACGGCTGTCCGTCACAGGCGACCGCGGCTGGCGGTACGCCATGGACGTCGTCCTCGACACGTACCTGGACATGAAGCGCACCGCCCCCGGCTTCTCCCTCGTCGACTTCGGCAACCAGATTCCCGTCGGGGCGCGCCGTGCCGAGCCCAACCACCGTGTCGCCGACCGGCTCACCGCGCTCCTGGCCGGCCATCTCGGCCGCCCGGCCGACGACGACCTGCGCCGCACCTTCCTGGTGGCCGTGGAGACCGCCGACGCCCTGGTCGACCTGGCGTTCCGGGTGGCCCCGGAGGGGGACGAGAAGGTCGTCGCCGAACTGCGCGCGCTGCTCCGGGCCTATCTGGCCCGCGTCCTCGACTGACCCCCGTCCCGCCCGGTTTCCCGCACGCCCTCCCCTCCATGCCTACCGGTCGGTATGCTCGGCCCGTCCGCGCGTCACCGCCGCCGTACCGGGAGGACCCGTGTCCCGCACCGCCCTGCGTATCTGCCCCCTGTGCGAGGCCACCTGCGGCCTGGTCCTCACCGTCGACGACGGCCAGGTCACCGGCGCCCGCGGCGACCGCGACGACGTGTTCAGCAAGGGCTTCGTCTGCCCCAAGGGCGCCGCCTTCCCGGAGGTGGACTCCGACCCCGACCGGCTGCGCACCCCGCTCGTCCGCGTCGACGGGGAACTGCGCGAGGCCACCTGGGAGGAGGCCTTCGACGCCGTCGCCGCCGGACTGCGCGGCGCCGTCGACCGGTACGGCCCCCACGCCGTCGGCGTCGTCCTCGGCAACCCCAACGTCCACACCATGGCCGGCGCCCTCTACCCGCCCCTGCTCATCGGCGGCCTCGGCACCCACAGCGTGTTCACCGCCTCCACCGTCGACCAGATGCCCAAGCACGTCTCCAGCGGGCTCCTCTTCGGCGACGCCAACCGCATCCCCGTACCCGACCTGGACCGCACCGACCATTTGCTGCTCATCGGCGCCAACCCGCTCGAGTCCAACGGCAGCCTCTGCACCGCGCCCGACTTCCCCGGCCGGCTCAAGGCGCTCAAGGCGCGCGGCGGCACCCTCACCGTCGTCGACCCGCGCCGCACCCGCACCGCCCGCCTCGCCGACCGGCACCTCGCCGTCCGCCCCGGCACCGACGCGCTGCTGCTCGCCGCGATCGCCCGCACCCTCTTCGACGAGGACCTCGTCGACCTCGGAGCCACCGCCCCGCACCTCCAGGGCGTCGCCGAACTCTCCGACGCCCTCGCGGACTTCACCCCCGAGGCGGTCGCCGGCGCCTGCGACGTCGACGCCGCCACCATCCGCGTCCTCGCCCGCGAACTCGCCGCCGCTCCCACCGCCGCCGTCTACGCCCGCATCGGCAGCTGCACCGTCCCGCACGGCACCCTCGCCAGCTGGCTCGTCGACGTCCTCAACGCCCTCACCGGCAACCTGGACCGGCCCGGCGGCGCGCTCTTCCCTCAGGCCGCCACCGACAGGACCCCGCGCCCCGCCGGACCCGGCCACGGCTTCGCCCTCGGCCGCTGGCACTCCCGCGTGAGCCGCCACCCCGAGGCCAAGGGTGAACTGCCGCTGTCCTCCCTCGCCGAGGAGATCGACACCCCCACCGAGGACGGGACGCCCGTCCGCGCCGTCGTCACCGTCGGCGCCAACCCGGTGCTGTCCGCCCCCGACGGCGACCGGCTGGACCGGGCGCTCGCCTCCCTCGACTTCATGGTGAGCGTCGACCCGTACCTCAACGAGACCTCCCGGCACGCCCATGTCGTCCTGCCGCCGCCCCCGCCGGCTCAGAGCCCCCACCACGACTTCGCGTTCAACACCCTCGCCGTGCGCAACCAGGTGCGCTACACCCGCCCCGCCGTGCCCCTCGAACCCGGCCGCATGGCCGAGACCGAGATCCTCGCCCGGATCGTCCTCGCCGCCACGGGCATGCACGGCGCCGACCCGTCCGCCGTGGACGACCTGGTGATCCGGCAGACGCTCGGCAAGGCCGTCCGCGAGGAGCACTCCCCGGTGCACGGCCGCGACCCGAAGGAACTCGCCGGCCTGCTCACCGGCGACAACGGCCCCGAACGGCGCCTCGACCTGATGCTCCGCCTCGGCCCCTACGGCGACGGCTTTGGCGCCGACCCCGACGGGCTCACCCTGGAGAAGCTGCTCGCCCACCCGCACGGCATCGACCTCGGACCCCTGCGCCCGCGCCTGCCCCAGCCGCTGAAGACCCGCAGCGGCAAGGTGGAGCTGCTGCCCGGCCCGATCGCCGCCGACCTGCCCCGGCTGCGGGCCGCCCTGCGCGCACGCCCCGACGGACTCGTCCTGGTCGGCCGCCGCCATCTGCGCTCCAACAACAGCTGGCTGCACAATGTGCCCGCCCTCACCGGCGGCTCCAACCGCTGCACCCTCCACCTCCACCCCGACGACGCCGACCGCCTCGGCGTACGCGACGGGCAGCCCGTGCGGGTCAAGGGCGCCGGGGGAGAGGTGACCGTCCCCGCCGAGGTCACCGACGCCGTGCGCCGCGGAGTGGTGAGCCTCCCGCACGGCTGGGGCCACGACCGGCCCGGCACCCGGACTCGGCACGCCTCCGCGAACCCCGGGGTCAACGTCAACCAGCTCCTCGACGGCAGCCTCCTCGACCCGCTGTCGGGCAACGCGGTGCTCAACGGCTTCCCCGTCGAGGTGGCCCCCGTCCGGGCCGAGGAGCCGGAATCGGTCACCGCGCTGACCTGAGTAAACGCCTGACCTGGGGTTTCGCGCTTATTGCTCACGGCCTCACGTCTTGTTGACGCCGCTCCCACGTACCTAACGTCGTCACACCACCGGCCCCCGCCGGAAGTTCAAGGGCGAACGTTAGGTGTCCCATTCATGCTGACCATCCTCGGCTTCGCCATGATCGCGACCTTCCTGGTCCTGATCATGACGAAGAAGATGTCGCCGATCGCGGCGCTCGTGCTGATCCCCGCGCTGTTCTGTGTGGCCGTCGGCAAGGGCGCCCACCTCGGCGACTACGTCATCGACGGAGTGTCCGGCCTCGCCCCGACGGCGGCGATGCTGATGTTCGCGATCGTCTACTTCGGCGTCATGATCGACGTCGGACTCTTCGACCCGGTCGTGCGCGGGATCCTCCGCTTCTGCAAGGCCGACCCGATGCGGGTCGTCGTCGGCACCGCCGTGCTCGCCGCCGTCGTGTCGCTGGACGGCGACGGCTCCACCACCTTCATGATCACCGTCTCGGCGATGTACCCGCTGTACAAGCGGCTGGGGATGAGCCTGGTCGTGATGACCGGCGTCGCCGCCATGGCCAACGGCGTCATGAACACCGTCCCCTGGGGCGGCCCCACGGCCCGCGCGGCCACCGCCCTGAAGCTCGACGCCGCCGACATCTTCGTCCCGATGATCCCCGCGCTGCTGGTCGGCCTGCTGGGCGTCCTCGGCCTCGCTTACGTGCTGGGGCTGCGGGAGCGGCGGCGGATCGGCGCGCTGCGTCTTCCGGACGAGGAGTCCGTCGAGACGAAGGAAGCGGTGCTGGTGGGTGCGGGTGCCGACGGCGGGCGTCCGGAGAAGCGGCCCGTCGGGGGTGCCGGAGGCGTGGACGGCGCGGACGGTGCGGACGACGACGAGGACCTGCTCAAGGGGCTCGACCCGGACCGGCCCACCCTGCGGCCGCGCCTGTACTGGTTCAACGCGCTGCTCACCGGCACCCTGATCACCGCGATGATCCTGGAGCTGCTGCCCATCCCGGTGCTGTTCCTGCTGGGCGCCGCGCTCGCCCTGTCCGTCAACTACCCGCGTCTGCCCGACCAGAAGGCCCGCATCGCGGCCCACGCCGACAACGTCCTCAACGTCTCCGGTATGGTCTTCGCCGCCGCCGTCTTCACCGGCGTCCTCCAGGGCACCGGCATGGTCGACAGCATGGCGGGATGGCTGGTCGACACCGTCCCCGACGGACTGGGCCCGCACATGGCCCTCGTCACCGGCGTGCTGAGTCTGCCGCTCACCTACTTCATGTCCAACGACGGCTTCTACTTCGGCGTCCTGCCCGTGCTCGCCGAGGCCGGGGCGGCCCACGGCGTCACCCCGCTGGAGATGGCCCGCGCCTCCCTCGTCGGCCAGCCGCTGCACATGTCGAGCCCGCTCGTCCCCGCGGTGTACGTCCTCGTCGGCATGGCACGCGTCGAGTTCGGCGACCACACACGGTTCGTGGTCAAGTGGGCGGCGCTGACCTGCCTGTTGATCCTCGCGGCCGGGATCCTCTTCGGCACGATCTGACCACGCGCCGCCCCAACCCCTCGTCCCGGAGAGGACTTCGTCATGACGCCCGGCGGGAACCGCGGCTGGCTGCTCCGCCTCGTCATCGCCTTCGGCTTCGCACAGGGGGCCGTGTCGATGGCCCGGCCCGCCGTCTCCTACCGGGCGCTGGCGCTCGGCGCGGACGAGCGGGCGGTCGGCGTCGTCGCGGGTGTCTACGCGCTGCTGCCGCTGTTCGCCGCCGTCCCGCTCGGCCGGCGCACCGACCAGGGCCGGTGCGCCCCGCTGCTGCCTGCGGGCGTGGTGCTGATCTCCGCGGGCTGCGCGCTCAGCGGTGTCGCCGGATCGCTGGGGGCCATGGCGCTGTGGAGCGGGGTGATGGGCCTCGGGCACCTGTGCTTCGTCATCGGCGCGCAGTCGCTCGTCGCCCGCCAGTCGGCGCCCCACGAACAGGACCGCAACTTCGGACACTTCACCATCGGCGCCTCCCTGGGGCAGCTCGCCGGGCCCGTCGCGGCGGGCGCGCTGATCGGCGCGGACATGGCCCGCACCAGTGCGGTCGCCCTCCTCGCGGCGGGGGCGGGCGCCGCCGCCGCGCTCACGTCGCTGTGGCGCATCGAGAAACCGGCGGCGGCGAAAGCCCGTGCGCCGCGGGGCGACCGGGTGCCGGTGCGGGGCATCCTGCGGGCGCGGGGCGTGCCGGCGGGCATGCTGATCAGCGTGGCGGTGCTGTCGGCGACCGACATCCTCACGGCGTATCTCCCCGTGGTCGGCGAGCACCGGGGGATCGACCCGGCGGTGGTCGGCCTGCTGCTCAGCCTGCGCGCGGCGGCGACGATCGCCTGCCGGCTGGTCCTCACCCCGCTGCTGCGACTGCTCGGCCGTCGGGCCCTGCTCACGGTGACGTGCCTGCTGGCGGCACTGCTGTGCGCGGCGGTGGCGCTGCCGCTGCCGGTGCCTCTGCTGGCGGTCGTCCTCACCGCCCTCGGCTTCTGCCTGGGCGTGGGCCAGCCGCTCTCCATGACCACGGTCGTCCAGGCCGCCCCCGCCGCGGCCCGCTCCACCGCCCTGGCCCTCCGCCTGACAGGCAACCGCCTCGGCCAGGTCGCGGCCCCCGCGACGGCGGGCCTGATCGCCGGAGCGGCGGGCGTCGCGGCCCCGTTCGTGATGCTGGGCGCGCTGCTGCTGGCGTCGGCGGGGGTCGCGGTCCGCACGCTGGCGGGTCCGGCGCCGGACGGCCGGGCGGCCGGCACGGCACCCGCCGGCTCCCAGCCCGAGGCACGCGACACGGCCCCCGGTCGCGCTGCGCGATCCGGCGCCGATCGGACGGCGGGGGGCGGTGGGTGATCGGCCGGGTGGTGGCCTGTGCACCGTCCGCCGGGAGCTGTGCCGCGCCTCCCCTGGCAGGATGGCCCCGCAGCAGGCGGGTCCGTACGGGCCCGCGCCTACGAGGGGGCCCGCGTGATCCTGATCGTCCTGACCGCCGTCCTGATTCTCACCGCCGGCGGCTGCGCCTGCGTCTTCTGGGCCGCGCGCGGCGGCCCCCGCTGGACCCACGCCGTCGCGAGGGCGACCCTGACCGCGGGCCACGTGACGACCGCCCTCCTCCGCCCCGGCCGCTCCGGCAGCCGAACCGGCTCGACCTCCGACGACGGCGGGCCGGACTGATCGGACGGGGGGCGCGGGCGCTCCGAACCCCCGCACGAGCCACCGTCTCGAACGCTTCCCTCCGGTTTCTCACCAGGCGGACGGAACGCCCCGATCTCGTCCGCTGTCTTCCCCGGCCGCCTACTTTCCGTTAGCTTCCGTGACTCACGCGCCCCGTACGACCCGCACGAGGCGTCCGACCGCGGAGCAGCAGCGCCCTGATGAGCCCCCGGGGGCACTTTCATGACACGCGCCATCACCCTGCACGACGTGAGCAAGTCCTACACGCGAGGTGCTCGCGTGGTCGACCGGTTGTCGCTCGCCATCGCCCCCGGCGAGTTCCTCGTCCTGCTCGGCCCGTCCGGCTGCGGCAAGTCCACCGTGCTGCGCATGATCGCGGGCCTGGAGGAGATCGACGAGGGCAGCCTCTTCCTCGACGGCGAGTACGCCAACGAACTCCCCCCGTCCGAGCGGGACATGGCGATGGTGTTCCAGAACTTCGCGCTCTACCCCAGCATGACCAGCCGGGACAACATCGGCTTCCCCCTCCGCATCGAGGCCCCCGGCGACGACCCGTCGCCCAAGGTGGACGCCACCGCCCGCATGCTGGGCATCGAGGAGATCCTCGACCGTTTCCCCGCCCAGCTCAGCGGCGGAGAACGCCAGCGCGTGGCGATGGGCCGGGCCATCGCCCGCCGCCCCTCCGCATTCCTCATGGACGAGCCGCTGTCCAACCTGGACGCCAAGCTCCGCAACCACGTCCGCGCGGAGATCTCGCAGCTCACCCGGCAGTTGGGCGTCACCACCGTCTACGTCACCCACGACCAGTCGGAGGCGATGTCGCTCGGCGACCGGGTCGCCGTGCTGCGCGGCGGCGTCCTCCAGCAGGTCGGCACGCCCCGCGCGGTGTACTCGCTCCCCGAGAACGTCTTCGTGGCCGCGTTCATCGGCACCCCGCGCATCAACCTGCTGCGGGGCCTGGTCCGCGCACCGCTGGACGGCGCGATGACCGTCAGCCTCGGCAAGCAGTTCCTGCGGCTGCCCGAACCGCTGTCCCTGGACCACCAGTTGCTCCGGGTGCAGCAGGGCCGCGAGGTCATCGTCGGCCTGCGCTCCGAGGCCGTACGGATCGCCAAGCCGTCCGCCGCGCGCCCCGGGGAGGTGCCCCTCACCGGTCTGGTGGAGCACCTGGAGTTCCAGGGCCACGAGGTGCTGGTGCACTTCAACACCGGCTCCCGCCCCGCCGTCGTCCCCGAGCTGGAGGCCCCGCGCCAGGCTTCGGACCGCCAGGGCGTCCGGCGCCGCCGCCGCGAGGGCGGCACCGTGCTGGAGCGCCTGCGGGAGCGGGCCGGCGCCCTCCGTGCGGGCGCCGACCGGGAGAGCGGCGACCGTACCGGCGCCGTGGCCACCCTGGACGGCCCCGGCCGCCCGGACCCCGCCTCCGCCGAACCCCGCGTCGCCGGCGACCTCATCGTCCGCACCACGCCCGACATCCGTCTCCGGCACGGCATGCAGGTGCCGCTCCTGGTCGACCTCGCCCACCTCTTCGTCTTCGACCAGCACGGCCGGCGGATCTGCCCCCGCCCGGACCGCCTCCCCGACCTGGAGGAGTGAGCGGCGGCACGCGGACGCCCCCCTGGCGCGGGAAAACTAACATCGCTAGTTTAGGTGTCCGCACAGGACGCCCCCGCCCCGGAGGAACCGCGATGAAGGCATACGACGGCATGTACATCGACGGCGCCTGGCGCCCCGCCGCAGGCCCCGACGTGATCGAGGTCGTCGGCCCGGCGGACGAGCAGGTGATCGCCACCGTCCCCGCGGGCACCGTGGAGGACGTCGACGCCGCCGTGCGCGCCGCCCGCGCGGCCCTCCCGGCCTGGGCCGCCACGCCGCCCGCCGAGCGGGCGGCCCGTCTCGCCGCGCTGCGGGACCAGCTGCACGCCCGCAGGGACGAGATCGCCGCGACGGTCACCGCCGAACTCGGCGCGCCCGAGAAGCTCTCCCAGACCGTCCACGCCGGTGTGCCGGTAGCGGTCGCCGGCTCGTACGCCGAGCTGGCGGCGACGTACTCCTTCGAGGAGAAGATCGGCAACTCGACCGTGTACCACGAACCGGTCGGCGTGGTCGCCGCGATCACCCCGTGGAACTATCCGCTGCACCAGATCGTCGCGAAGGCGGCCCCCGCCCTCGCCGCCGGCTGCACGATCGTGGTGAAGCCCGCCGAGAACACCCCGCTGGTCGCCCGGATCTTCGCCGAGTGCGTGCACGAGGCCGGCGTACCGGCGGGCGTGTTCAACCTGGTCACCGGCCTCGGCGCGGTGGCCGGACAGGCGCTCGCCGAGCACCCGGACGTCGACCTGCTGTCCTTCACCGGCTCCACCGCCGTCGGCCGCCGGATCGGGGCGATCGCCGCCGGCATGGTGAAGCGGGTCGCGCTGGAGCTCGGCGGCAAGTCCGCCAACGTCATCCTGCCCAGCGCCGATCTCGCCCGCGCCGTCAATGTCGGCGTCGCCAACGTGATGTCCAACTCCGGCCAGACGTGCAGCGCCTGGACCCGCATGCTGGTCCACCGCGACCGGTACGACGAGGCCGTGGAGCTGGCCGCGGCCGCCGCCGCCAAGTACGGCGACCGCATCGGCCCGCTCGTCAGCGCCCGCCAGCGGGACCGCGTGCGCGGCTACATCGAGAAGGGCGTCGCCGAGGGGGCCCGCCTCGTCGCGGGCGGCCCCGAGGCCCCGCGTCCGCAGGGCTGGTACGTCAGCCCCACCGTCCTCGCCGACGTCACCCCGGACATGACCGTCGCGCAGGAGGAGATCTTCGGCCCCGTGCTGTGCGTACTGCCCTACGAGGACGAGGAGGACGCCCTCCGCATCGCCAACGGCACCGTCTACGGCCTGGCCGGCGCCGTCTGGGCCGGTGACGAGGCGGAGGCCGCCGCCTTCGCCCGCCGCATGGACACCGGCCAGGTCGACATCAACGGCGGCCGCTTCAACCCGCTGGCGCCGTTCGGCGGTTACAAGCAGTCCGGCGTGGGCCGCGAACTCGGCGTCCACGGACTGACCGAGTACCTCCAGACCAAGTCCCTCCAGTTCTAGGGGAGTCGAAACCCTCATGGCCGTACGAGCCGCCGTCCTGCCCGCCGTGGGCGCCCCGCTGGAGATCACCGGGGTCGACCTGCCCGAGCCCGGCCCCGGCGAGGTGCGCGTCCGCCTCGCCGCCGCCGGGGTGTGCCACTCCGACCTGTCCCTGTCCGACGGCACCATGCGCGTGCCCGTCCCGGCGGTCCTCGGCCACGAGGGCGCCGGCACCGTCGTCGCCGTCGGCGAGGACGTCACCCATGTCGCGCCCGGCGACGGCGTCGTCCTCAACTGGGCGCCCTCCTGCGGCGCCTGCCCCGCGTGCGGGCGCGGCGAGGTGTGGCTGTGCGCCCACGCCCTCGACGGCGCCGCCCGCGTGCACGCCCGCCGCGCCGACGACGGCACCGATCTGCACCCGGGCCTGAACGTGGCCGCGTTCGCCGAGGAGACCGTGGTGCCCGGCGCCTGCGTGCTGCCCGCCCCGGACGGCGTCCCCCTCGCCGACGCCGCCCTGCTGGGCTGCGCCGTCCTCACCGGCTACGGTGCCGTCCACCACTCCGCCCGCGTGCGTGAGGGCGAGACCGTCGCGGTGTTCGGCGTCGGGGGAGTGGGCCTCGCCGCGCTCCAGTCGGCCCGGATCGCGGGCGCCGCCACGATCGTCGCCGTGGACGTGTCCCCGGAGAAGGAGGAGCTGGCCCGCGCGGCCGGCGCCACCGAGTACGTCGTCGCCTCCGACACCACCGCCCGGCAGATCCGCGCCCTCACCGGCAAGCAGGGCGTGGACGTCGCGGTGGAGTGCGTCGGGCGGGCGAGCACCATCCGCACCGCCTGGGAGTCCACCCGGCGCGGCGGACGCACCACGGTCGTCGGCATCGGCGGCAAGGAGGAGAAGGTCTCCTTCAACGCCCTGGAGATCTTCCACTGGGGCCGCACCCTCTCCGGCTGCGTCTACGGCAACTCCGACCCCGCCCGCGACCTGCCGGTCCTCGCCGGCCACATCCGCTCCGGCGCCTTCGACCTGGGCGCCCTGGTCACCGAGCGGATCACCCTGGACGGCATCCCGGCCGCCTTCGACACCATGCTCGCAGGCAAGGGAGGCCGAGCGCTGGTGACCTTCTGACCCCGCCGCGTCCCCGCGCCCGGCTTTTACGACGCCGCACGCGCGAGGGGTCGTCACCCCACGGCCGGCGGCCGAAGCCCCACCCCTGCGGACACCCACCCAGGGGCGCGGGGAACCGCGCGACCAGCCCCCACAGCGCCGCACCCGCCCCCGCACGGGGGGTCGTCACCCCGGTCGGTAAGCGGCACCTGCGGTGAAGGGACGGCCGCGCCCTGGTCGTCTTCCGGTCCTCAGCGCTTCCGGCGCCGGTGCGGAGGTGCCCCCAGGGGCGCGGGGAACTGCGCGACCAGCCCCCGCGGCGCCGCACCTGCCCCCGCACGGGGGGGCGTCACCCCGGTCGGCGGCGGGATAGTCGGTGTACCGGCGCGATGGCGCGATGGCGCAGGCGCGCGCTGGGCGGCACGTCGAGCCGGAGCCGTCCGACAAATTCCCTCGCACCCGCCGCACGCCCCGGACTGATCGGCGTGCCGGGTGCCTCAGCGCAGCGCGGCCGCGTCGACGCTCAGCAGCCCGGTGAGGGCGCGTACGCCGTCCTCGGTCACCTTCACGGCCCGCCCGGAGCCGATCCGCACGCACCAGCCCTGGTCCAGGACGTGTCGGCACAGGGCCGCGCCCGCGGCGCCTGCGAGGTGGGGGCGCCGCTCCGTCCAGTCAAGGCAGGCGCGGGCGAGCGGGCGCCTGCCCCGCGCGTCGAGCTCGACGCCCAGCGCGCCGAACCAGTCCAGCCCCGCGTCCGTGAGCGCGAACCCCGTGTCCTGACGCAGGAGTCCGCGCGCGGTGAGGCCGTCCGTGACGGCGATCCCGAGCCGGCCGGCGAGATGGTCGTAGCAGGTGCGGCCGCGTGCCATCGCGGAGTCCGCGCCCGACTGCCGCAGCCCGCGCGGCGGTTCGGCGGCGTCCGGGGCGATGTGCGCGGTGAGGTCCTCCACGAGCTGGGCGACGCGGGCGTCCGCCAGCCGCACGTACCGGTGCCTGCCCTGCCGCTCCTCGGCCAGCAGCCCGCCGCCGACCAGCTTGCCCAGGTGCTCGCTGAGCGTGGACGCGGCGACCCCGCAGTGCCGCGCCAGCTCACCCGCGGTCCAGGCCCGCCCGTCCAGCAGCGCGAGCAGGCACGCCGCTCGCGTCTCATCAGCGACGAGCGCGGCGAGCCGCGCCAGCGCACCGGCCCTGGGATCCTTGGAGGTCATGCCCTCCAGCATGCGACAGGAACGGTTCGGCGAACGCCGAACGGTGCGCCCTCAGGGGCGCGGGGAACGGCGCGGGCAGCCCCACCGGCCCGCACGGTCGGGGTGCGTGCAGTTCCGGTGCCGGTCCGGCGTGCGGGGCGTCGAAGTCGCCCCTCAGGGGCGCGGGGAACGGCGCGAGGACCCCCACCGGCCCGCACGTGGTCGGAAGCACGGTTCCACGGTGGCGGTCATGCCCTGCATGGCATGGAGGGGGTGCGGGCGACACCCTCAGGGGCGCGGGAAACGGCGCGGGCAAGGCCCACCGGCCCGCACGGTCGTGGTGCGTGCAGTTCCGGTGCCGGTCCGGCGTGCGGGGCGTCGAAGTCGCCCCTCAGGGGCGCGGGGAACGGCGCGAGGACCCCCACCGGCCCGCACGTGGTCGGAAGCACGGTTCCACGGTGGCGGTCATGCCCTGCATGGCATGGAGGGGGTGCGGGCGACACCCCCAGGGGCGCGGGGAACTGCGCGACCAGCCCCCACCGGCCCGCACGGGCCACGGTGCCGGACCGCCCCGACGCCACGCCCGCCGCTCAAGGCCCCTCCAGGCACCCTCAGACTTCCCGCCGCACCCGCTCGTACTGCAGCGCAAGCCCGTCCAACAGCGCCGTCAACCCCGCCTCGAAGGCCCGTTCGTCGATCTTCTCCTGCTGCTCCGCAAGGAGATGCGCCTGCCCCAGGTGCGGATAGTCCGCCGGATCGTACGCGCTCGCGTCGTCCACGAAGCCCCCCGCGAACGAACCGAGCGCCGAGCCCATGATGAAGTACCGCATCAGCGCGCCGATCGACGTGGCCTGCGCGGGCGGCCAGCCCGCCTCGACCATCGCCCCGTAGGCCGCGTCGGCCAGCCGCAGCGCCGCCGGGCGGCGGCCGGGGCCCCGGGCCAGGACCGGGACGATGTTCGGGTGGTCGCGCAACGCGTTGCGGTACGACACCGCCCAGTCGTGCAGCGCCGTCCGCCAGTCCCGGCCGTCCTCGAACATCGACAGGTCGACCTGCGCGCTCACCGAGTCCGCCACCGCCTCCAGGATCTCGTCCTTGGTGCGGAAGTGGTTGTAGAGCGACGGCCCGCTCACCCCCAGCTCGGCGGCGAGCCGGCGGGTGGAGACCGCTGCCAGCCCCTCCGCGTCCACCAGCGCACGCGCCGTCTCCACGATCCGGTCGGTGCTGAGCAAGGGCTTGCGCGGTCGGGCCATGGCGCACATAGTAGGGCTGCGCTTCTAAACTAGCAGTGCTAATTTACCGGTACACGATGACGCGCGTCTCACATTCACATGGGGTGACTCGGGATGAACCTGGAGCTGACTGACGAGCAGGAGGCGGTTCGCCGGCTCGCCCGGGACTTCGTACGGCGCGAGGTCACGCCGTACGCCGCCGCCTGGGACCGCGCGGAGGAGGTCGACCGGGGCATCGTGAAGAAGCTCGGCGAGGTCGGCTTCCTCGGGCTCACGATCGACGAGGAGTACGGCGGGTCCGGCGGCGACCACCTCGCGTACTGCCTGGTCACCGAAGAACTGGGGCGCGGGGACTCCTCCGTGCGCGGCATCGTCTCCGTCTCCCTCGGGCTGGTCGCCAAGACGATCGCCGCGTGGGGGACCGAGGAGCAGAAGCGGACCTGGCTGCCGGGGCTGACCTCCGGCGCGTACGTCGGCTGCTTCGGGCTGACCGAGCCGGGCACCGGCTCCGACGCGGGGAACCTCGCCACGCGGGCGGTGCGGGACGGTGACGAGTACGTCATCGACGGCTCGAAGATGTTCATCACGAACGGGACGTGGGCGGACGTGGTGCTGCTGTTCGCGCGCTCCACGGACGCGCCCGGGCACAAGGGGGTCTCGGCCTTCCTGGTCCCGACCGACACGGCGGGGCTGACCCGCCGCGCCGTGCACGGCAAGCTGGGGCTGCGGGGGCAGGCCACGGCGGAGTTGGTGTTCGACGGGGTGCGGGTGCCCGCGTCCGCGATGCTCGGCGAGGAGGGGAAGGGGTTCTCCGTCGCCATGTCCGCCCTGGCGAAGGGGCGGATGTCGGTCGCGGCGGGCTGCGTCGGGATCGCCCAGGCGGCGCTGGACGCGGCGGTGGCCTACGCGGGGGAGCGGGAGCAGTTCGGCAAGCCGATCGCGGGGCACCAGCTGGTGCAGGAGCTGATCAGCGACATCGCCGTCGACGTGGACGCGGCGCGGCTGCTCACGTGGCGGGTCGCCGATCTGATCGACCGGGGGAAGCCGTTCGCCGTGGAGTCGTCCAAGGCGAAGCTGTTCGCGTCGGAGGCGGCCGTGCGCGCCGCGAACAACGCGCTTCAGGTGTTCGGCGGGTACGGCTACATCGACGAGTACCCGGCGGGGAAGCTGTTGCGCGACGCGCGCGTCATGACGCTGTACGAAGGCACCAGCCAGATACAGAAGCTGGTCATCGGCCGGGCGTTGACGGGGATTTCGGCGTTCTGAGGACCGGGCCGGGGCCGGGTCGGTGAACTGAGTACGGTATGAGTATCTCGGCGGATGTGGTCGCGGCCACATCCGCCGATTCTGTTCCGCATGAGCGAGACACCGGTCAAGCAGCAGAGCACGGCGGCCTTCTACGGTCAGGCCGTGGCGTCCTTCGGAGTGGCCCTGGGGGCCACCGCGGTCGGCATCTTCAACCTGGAGACCGACGCCTGGGTCCGCGCCTTCCTGGGCATCGCGGTCCTGTACCTGGTCACGTCCGCGTTCACCCTGGCCAAGGTCATCCGCGACCGCCAGGAGGCGGGCACGATCGTGAACCGGGTCGACCAGGCACGTCTGGAGAAGATGCTGGCCGAGTACGACCCGCTGCAGAAGCTGTGAGGCTGCGGCTGCGCCCACGGCTGGGGGTGGGGGGGTGTCGGGGCAGGGGTGGACGTCCTCGGTCTGGCGCGGCGGCACCCTGCTGGCGCCAGGTGCGCCGGCACCCCTGGCCCACACCGACACTGGTGCCTGCTGTCGCCGCGATGCGCACACACCCCACCCGCGCCCATGCGGAGCACCCCGCCCGCGCCGGTGTGCGCAACGCCCCCAGCCCAGCACCCCCGCAGGGTGCCGCCCACGCGCCCCCGGAAACGCCCGGCAGGCACGCTAAGCGCCCGCTCACCCTTGCCGGTAGGATGACGACCCTGCCAGCGAATGGGGTGAGTGATGAGTACGGCGGAGGAGACGGCCGGCGGTGACACGCAGCCGTGGGGTGAGGTCACGCCCGACGCGGCCCGGCGACTGCTGCTCGCCGCCGTGGAGGCCTTCGCGGAGCGCGGCTACCACGCCACGACGACCCGCGACATCGCGGGCCGCGCCGGCATGAGCCCGGCCGCGCTCTACATCCACTACAAGACCAAGGAAGAGCTGCTCCACCGCATCAGCCGCATCGGACACGAGAAGGCGCTGGACATCCTGCGCACCGCGTCCGGCGGCGACGGCACCGCGACCGAGCGGCTCGCCGACGCGGTCAGCTCCTTCGTCCGCTGGCACGCGCGGGGCCGCACGACCGCCAGGGTCGTGCAGTACGAACTCGACTCGCTCGGCCCGGACGCCCGCGCGGAGATCGTCGGCCTGCGCCGCCAGGTCGACGCCGAGGTGCGCGGGATCATCGAGGACGGTGTCCGCTCCGGCGAGTTCGACGTCCCGGACGTGCCGGGCACCACGCTCGCCGTGCTGTCCCTGTGCATCGACGTGGCCCGCTGGTTCAACGTCGACGGGCCCCGCACCCCGGAGGAGGTCGGCGCGCTCTACGCCGACCTCGTGCTCCGCATGGTGGGGGCCGGTAACGCCGGGACTTCCTAGAGGTAGTACCGGGCCACCGACTCCGCCACGCACACCGGCTTGTCGCCGCCCTCGCGCTCCACGGTGAAGGCGGTGGCGACCTGGACGCCGCCCGGGACCTCGTCGACGGCGCTGATCCGCGCCGTGGCGCGCAGGCGCGAGCCGACCGGCACGGGGGCCGGGAAGCGGACCTTGTTCGTGCCGTAGTTGACGCCCATCTTCACGCCCTCGACGGACAGCAGCTGCGGGCCGAACAGCGGCAGCAGCGACAGCGTCAGATAGCCGTGCGCGATGGTCGTGCCGAACGGGCCCGCCGCGGCCTTCTCCGGGTCCACGTGGATCCACTGGTGGTCACCGGTGGCCTCGGCGAACAGGTCGATCCGCTTCTGGTCGATCTCCAGCCAGTCGGTGTACCCCAGCTGCTCGCCCACCGCCGCCTTCAGGTCGTCGACGGACGTGAAGATCCTCGGCTCTGCCATGTCCCGGCCTCTCGCGTCACGTAGTCGCAGGCGCATCCTCGTGCGCATGCCTAAGCAACTGCTTAGCATGGTCGGCCGCAGGGCGGCTGTCAACGGACGGGCCGCCGTACGGGGTCGGTAGGCTTCGAGGAGTGCACCGGATACCAGAGAAGATCCACGAGCTCACCGTCGGCCAGCTTTCCGCCCGCAGCGGGGCCGCCGTGTCGGCCCTGCACTTCTACGAGGCCAAAGGGCTGATCCGCAGCCGGCGCACCTCCGGCAACCAGCGCCGTTACACCCGTGACACCCTGCGCCGCGTCGCCTTCATCCGCGCCGCCCAGCGCGTCGGCATCCCGCTCGCCACGATCCGCGAGGCGCTCGCCGAGCTGCCCGAGGAGCGCACGCCCACGCGCGACGACTGGGCGCGGCTCTCCGAGGCGTGGCGCTCCGAACTGGACGAGCGCATCCGGCAGCTGAACCGGCTGCGCGACCACCTGACCGACTGCATCGGCTGCGGCTGTCTCTCGCTGGAGGGATGTGTGCTGTCCAACCCGGACGACGTCTTCGGCGAGCGCCTCACCGGCTCCCGGCTCATGGCGGAGAGCGGCAGGAAGAACTCCGGCGAGTGAGGGAGGCGGGCGGCTCCTCGCCGCCCGCCCTCGTTCACTCGTACTCCGTGCCGCCCTTACGGGTCAGGTACGCCGGGCTCACCGCCTTAGCGACGGCCCGGCCGCCCGTCACCGGGCTGTGCCGCTCGGTCACCGGCCGGATCACCACGCCCTCCCGGATGTGCAGCTCCCTGCCTGACACCGTCTCCCGGCCGCCGGCCAGCTCCATCACCCGCCCGCTGTCGTACGGGCCGGTCCAGAGGCGGGGCACCAGCGGCAGGCGGCCCTCGAGGAGCTCCGCCGCGTCGAGCCAGCGCACCTGCCCGTCGATCTCCGCGGAGACGTCGAACACGGCGTACCCGAGGGTGTCGCGCCGCCCGTCCGCGCCGTACGAGAGGTCCTGCACGCCCGCGCCGTACACCTCGCCGAAGACGCCGACCCGCCGCGCGCCCAGCCGGGCCGCCAGCTCGGCGGCCGCCTCGGCGACGCCGTGGCCGCGCACCGCGCGCCAGTACAGGTTGCGCGGGTCCTCCTTCAGGGCGAGGGACTTCGCACCGAAGCCCTTGGAGGAGACGTACACGCGGTCCTCGTCCGCGGCGTAGGTCAGCAGGCAGGCCGTGCCGTGCAGCTTCTCCGTGACCACGACGGGTTCGCCCGGGGAGAAGATGCCGGGGTGGCGCTGGAGGTTCTCGATGTCGACCCAGGGCAGCAGGGCGGGCGCCGACTCGACCTCGCCGCTCATGGTCGGCGGGACCGGCGGCACCCACTTGGTGACGCCGAGCCGCTCCGCGAAGTCGGTGCCGTCGGCGGCGGCCCGTACCAGGTCGACGTCCGCGAGCGCCGTCGGCCGGCAGACGATGCCCTGCGACAGCTCGCCGCGCAGCCGGACCGCCTTGACCCGGTCGTGGTTCCCGCCCGCCAGCCGGCCGGTCAGGCCCAGCTCGTCGATCAGGGCGGGCGGCAGCACGGACTGCTCGGGGATGTACAGGGCGGCGTCGCCCGTGCGGTAGGCGCCCTTGGCGACGACGGCCCGGTACAGGCCGACCTGGGCCAGCTCCAGGGCGTCGGCGTTCGGATGCGGGTGGACGGTCAGTATCTCGGCGGTGACGCGCAGCGTCGACATCGGGAGGGCTCCCAGGGTTCTCAGGTGGGTCTCATCGGCCCCAACTGTCCTGAGAACAAAGCCGTGGAACGACCGGTTTACCGCCTGCTACCGTCCCGGGGCGGCGCGGGGGGTGCGGCATCCCTGGCGCGCACCCCCGTGCCCCCGTTGCTCCGGTCGCTCGTCACCGTTGCCTGCTGTCGCTCGTCGCGCTCGTCGTGCTGGTCGCTCTCGTCGGTCGTGTCGTCCCTGGCGTCCGCCGGGTCAGGCGGAGACCAGCAGCCTCGTGCGGCGGGACTCCGCGAGGGCCGCCGGGGTCAGCACGGGACGGGGGACCAGGATGCCGCAGTCCGTGCACACCGGGCCCGACGAGGGTTCGTGGTCCAGGTCGTGGCGCCAGACGAGCCGCGCTCCCTGGCACACGGGGCAGGACGAGCCAGGCTCACGCTCCAGCGCGGCGATCAGCCGCCGCAGCACCTCCGCCAAGGGCTCCGTCGGGTGCACCCGCGGATCGTCGCACCAGGCGACCCCGAAACCTCCCCAGGTCATCCGGTGCCAGTCGTCCACCGTGCCCGGCCTGCGCAGACCGTCGTGCTTCTCCTTCCTGCGGCGCTCGGCGAACTCCACCTCGTACGCCAGCCAGACCGCCCGGGCCTCCTCCAGCTCGTCCAGTGCGGCCACGAGCCGCGCCGGGTCGACGGAGCGGTCCTCGGGGTCGAACCCGGCCCGCGAGCACAAGTGGTCCCAGGTCGCGCGGTGCCCGTACGGGGCGAACCGCTCCAGGCACTTGCGCAGCGAGTAGCGCCGCAGCGCCAGATCGCACCGGGGATCTCGGACCTGTCTCGCCAGACTCCGGAAACCGGCCATCGTCCTGCACCTCCGTCACACCTGCACCTGTAATCCGGTCACTTCGGCGTCGTCGAAAGGACGTCGCCGAATAGACGTGTCGGCACGCGATTCGGCTCCATCCTTTTTCCGATGGCCCCCTCAGCCGGCCGCGGGGAACGCCGGGCCAACTCCCATGGCCCGCACTTCAGTTGTCGTCGGCGCGGGGATACCGGCGGTAACGGGCTCCCTGTCCCTTCCCGCGGAGGGGCGGCCCTTTCCCGACGCTCTGAGAACTCCCCGCGGCTTCCACGGGTTCCTGAACACCCCGCCGATATGCACACCGATCACCGGTCCGTCGGCCGATAAACCCCGCATCACCCGGAGTGGAGCACGGAAAGCGCAGGTCACGGCGGCGGACGGGGTGGAAAAGGGGGCGCGAACACGACGGCGGCGGATCGCCGTCCCGCGATCCGCCGCCGCCCACGTGCCCCGGCCGGGGCCTACCGGTAGAGCAGGTGCTCGCGCCGCTTCCGGCGGAACGCCGCCAGCTCGCCCTGCCAGCCCGCCACCACCTCGTCCGTGTCCGCGCCCGCGTCGATCATCGTGCGGACCTGCGTGGAGCCGGTGAGCTTGTCGATCCAGTTGTCCTCGCGCCAGGCGAAGCCGTCCCACGACCGCTTCGCCGTGACGAGCAGGCCGATGCCGGTCCGCACCGGGTCGAACCGCTCGCGGTCGTGCACATGCAGCTGCACGCCGCCGACCGTCTTCCCCGCGAACTTGGAGAACGTCGGCGCGAAGTACGCCTCACGGAACCGCACGCCCGGCAGGTCCAGCTCGTTCGCCGCGGCCGCCCAGCGCCCGTCGACGCCCTCCGCGCCCAGCAGCTCGAACGGCCGGGTCGTGCCGCGCCCCTCCGACAGGTTCGTGCCCTCGAACAGACACGTCCCCGAGTACACCAGCGCCGTCTCCGGCGTCGGCATGTTCGGGCTCGGCGGCACCCACGGCAGCCCGGAGGCGTCGTAGAAGTCCGACCGCTTCCAGCCCGACATCTTCACGGTCTCCAGGGCGACGGGCGCCGGAAGGAACTCCGCGTTGAAGAGCAGCGCCAGCTCCGCCACCGTCATCCCGTGCGCCTGCGAGATCGGCTCCCGCCCGACGAAGGTCGCGAACTCCTTGTGCAGCACCGGCCCCAGCGCCGCCCGTCCGCTCACCGGGTTCGGCCGGTCGAGGACCACGAACGACAGGCCCGCGAGCTGCGCCGCCTCCATGCAGTCGAAGAGCGTCCAGATGTACGTGTAGAAGCGGGCGCCGGCGTCCTGGATGTCGAAGACCACCGTGTCCACGCCGGACGCCGTGAAGATGTCGGCGAGGTCCTGGCCGCTCTTCAGGTAGGTGTCGTAGACGGGCAGCCCGGTCGCCGGATCGTCGTAACGGCCCTCCGAGCCTCCCGCCTGCGCGGTGCCTCTGAAGCCGTGCTCCGGCCCGAAGACCGCGGTCAGGTCCACTCGGTCGTCGGCGTGCATCACGTCGACGATGTGCCGCACGTCGCGGGTGATGCCGGTGGGGTTGGTGACCACGCCCACGCGGCGGCCGTCGAGCAGGGCGTAGCCGTCCGCCGCGAGCCGTTCGAAACCGGTGCGCAGCGTACGCCCCCCGCCGTGCCCAGGCCCCCGTCCCGGCGCGGCGGCGGCCGGCGCGGCGGAGGCCGCGACCGCGGCCGTGGTGGTGGCGAGCAGGCTCCGTCGGGACAGCCTCATGCGGTGACCTCCGTGATCGCGGTACATGTCATGGCCACGCACGCTAGCGTGCGGGGCCGCCCCGGGGAACGAGCACGACCGATGCCACGCGGAACGCCCCTTCCTCACGGCATACCGACCGGTTAGTCTGACGCGGTCAGGCGTTCGCGAGCCGCGTCGGAGGAGACCGATGGTGCAAGCCGTGCAGGGTGCGAAGGTGGTCGTCACGGGAGCCGGGGGCGGCATCGGAGCGGCACTCGCCCGCCGATTCACCGCCCAGGGCGCTCAGGTCGTGGTCAACGACCTGGACGCCGCCCGCGCCAAGGCCGTCGCCGAGGAGATCGGCGGCCAGGCGGTGGCGGGCGACGCCTCCTCGGTCGTCGACGAGGCCCGCGACGCCCTCGGCGGGACGGTCGACGTCTGGTGCGCCAACGCCGGGGTCGGCCGCGACGGCGGGGAGCCCGGCGAACCGCTGCGCGAGGAGGACTGGGCGCTGTCCTGGGACGTCAACGTGATGGCGCACGTCCGCGCGGCACACGCGCTGCTCCCCGAGTGGCTGGAGCGCGGCAGCGGCCGTTTCGTCTCCACCGTCTCCGCCGCCGGACTGCTCACCATGATCGGCACCGCCCCCTACAGCGTCACCAAGCACGGCGCCTACGCCTTCGCCGAGTGGCTGTCGCTCACCTACCGGCACCGCGGGGTGAAGGTGCACGCGATCTGCCCGCAGGGCGTGCGCACCGACATGCTCGACGCCAGCGGCAGTGCCGGGGACCTGGTGCTGAAGCCCACCGCGATCGAGCCGGAGGACGTGGCCGACGCCCTGTTCGACGGCATCGAGCAGGACCGCTTCCTCATCCTGCCGCACCCCGAGGTCGCCGAGTACTACCGGGCCCGCGCGGCCGACCCCGAGCGCTGGCTCGGCGGCATGAACCGCGTCCAGCGGCAGTGGGAGACCACCCGCTGACACCCGCACCGGCACCCGCCCGACCCCCACCGGGCGGGTGCCGGCGCGGACCCGCCCGCACTCCTCCTCGCTCCGGGGGAGAAACTGGGCGGGGAGGCGGTGCCCGAAGCGGCGATTCCGTGGAGTGGGAAGATCTTCCGGCGGGGACGGCGTTCCCTGGACGCACGACGACCGACAGCAACACGGAAAGGCGGGTGGCGGCAGTGCCCAGAACGACGGACGGTGACGGGACCCCCGTGCCGCAGCGGCTGCTGGCCGCCGCCACCCGGCTCTTCGCCGAGCAGGGCTACGACCGCACCTCGGTGCAGGAGATCGTCGAGGCGGCCGGCGTCACCAAGGGGGCGCTGTACCACTACTTCGGCTCCAAGGACGACCTGCTGCACGAGGTCTACGCGCGCGTGCTGCGCCTCCAGCAGGAGCGCCTGGACCAGTTCGCCGACGCCGACGAGCCCATCGAGAAACGGCTGCGCGGCGCGGCCGCCGACGTCGTCGTCACCACCATCGAGAACCTCGACGACGCGTCGATCTTCTTCCGCTCCATGCACCACCTGAGCCCGGAGAAGAACAAGCAGGTACGCGCCGAGCGCCGCCGCTACCACGAGCGGTTCCGCGCGCTGATCGAGGAGGGCCAGCGCGAGGGCGTCTTCTCCACGGCGACCCCGGCCGACCTCGTCGTCGACTACCACTTCGGCTCGGTGCACCACCTGTCGACCTGGTACCGCCCCGACGGCCCGCTCGGCCCCCAGGAGGTCGCCGACCACCTCGCCGACCTCCTGCTGCGCGCACTGCGCGCGTAAGCAGCCCCCGGACGCGGCCCCGGCACCCGCGTCACCGGCCCGCCGGACGCCCCACGGCACCCGACGAGCCGGTTCCACGCCCGCTACAGGTACTTCTTGATCTCGCGGCGGGCCAGCGACCGCTGGTGCACCTCGTCCGGGCCGTCCGCGAGCATCAGCGTGCGCGCGCCCGCGTACAGCTCGGCCAGCGGGAAGTCCTGGCTCACGCCGCCCGCGCCGTGCAGCTGGATCGCGCGGTCGAGGATGCCGACGACCGTGCGCGGGGTGGCGATCTTGATGGCCTGGATCTCGGTGTGCGCGCCCCGGTTGCCGACGGTGTCCATCATCCAGGCCGTCTTCAGCACCAGCAGCCGCAGCTGCTCGACCGCGACCCGCGCGTCCGCGATCCAGTTCTGCACCACGCCCTGCTGGGCGAGCGCCTTGCCGAAGGCCTCCCGGGACACCGCCCGCCGGCACATCAGCTCGATCGCCCGCTCGGCCATGCCGATCAGCCGCATGCAGTGGTGGATCCGGCCAGGACCGAGCCGCGCCTGGGCGATGGCGAACCCGCCGCCCTCCTCGCCGATCAGGTTCGACACCGGCACCCGCGCCTCGTCGAAGACCACCTCGGCGTGGCCGCCGTGGTAGTGGTCCTCGTAGCCGAAGACCTGCATGGCCCGCTTCACGGTGACGCCCGGGGTGTCGCGCGGGACCAGGACCATGGACTGCTGGCGGCGGATGTCCGGCCCGTCCGGGTCGGTCTTGCCCATCACGATGAAGATCGTGCAGTCCGGGTGCATGGCCCCGGAGATGTACCACTTGCGGCCGGTGATGACGTACTCGTCGCCCTCCCGCCGGATGTGCGTGGTGATGTTGGTGGCGTCCGAGGAGGCCACGTCCGGCTCGGTCATCGCGAACGCCGAACGGATCTCGCCCGCGAGCAGCGGCTCCAGCCACTGCTTCTTCTGCCGCTCGTCGCCGAACTGCGCCAGCACCTCCATGTTCCCGGTGTCGGGCGCGGCGCAGTTGGTGGCGGTCGGCGCGAGCTGCGGGGACCGGCCGGTGATCTCGGCGAGCGGCGCGTACTGGAGGTTGGTGAGTCCGGCGCCGTACTCGGCGTCGGGCAGGAACAGGTTCCACAGGCCCTGCCGGCGCGCCTCCTCCTTCAGTTCCTCCACCACCGGCGGGTTCTCCCACGGCGAGGACAGCCGCGCCCGCTGCTCGTGCGCGACCTGCTCGGCGGGGTACACGTGCTCGTCCATGAAGGCGAGGAGCCGGGCGCGCAGCTCCTCGGTGCGCGCGTCGAACGCGAAGTCCATGTCTCGTCAGCCTTCCTGAAGGGTGGTCAGACCGTGCTCGATGAAGACCGGGACCAGATCGCCGATGCGGTCGAACCCGGCCCCGACCGTCTGCCCCAGCGTGTACCGGTAGTGGATGCCCTCCAGGATCACGGCGAGCTTGAACCAGGCGAACGCCGTGTACCAGGAGACGGATGACACGTCCCGCCCCGACCGCGCGGCGTACCGCTCGATCAGTTCGGCCGGTGTCGGGTGGCCCGGGGCCTCGGCGGTCGTGGAGACGGGGGAGTCCGGCATGCCCAGCGGGCTGCTGTACATCACCAGCAGACCGAGGTCCGTCAGCGGGTCGCCCAGCGTGGACATCTCCCAGTCCAGGACGGCGCGGACCGACTCGTCGTCGCTGATCAGCGCGTTGTCGAGGCGGTAGTCGCCGTGCACGACGGCGGGCGCGGGGGAGACGGGCAGTGCACGGCCGAGGGTGGCGTGCAGCTCGTCGATGCCGGCCAGCTCACGGTTGCGGGAGGCGTCGAGCTGCTTGCCCCAGCGCCGCAGCTGCCGGTCCAGGAAGCCCTCGGGACGCCCGAAGTCGTCCAGCCCGACCTCGGCGGGGTCGACGGCGTGCAGGTCGACCAGCGTGTCCACCAGGTTCAGCACGGCCGCGCGCGTCCGCCCGGGACCCAGCGGGGCGAGCTGCTCGGCGGTGCGGTACGGGGTGCCCTCGACGTACTCCATGACGTAGAAGGGCGCGCCGAGCACCTCCTCGTCCTCGCACAGCAGTACCGGACGCGGCACCGGCACGCGGGTCGGATGCAGGGCGCTGATCACCCGGTGCTCGCGCTTCATGTCGTGCGCGGTGGCGAGGACGTGGCCGAGCGGCGGACGGCGCACGACCCAGGTCCCCGCGCCGTCGGTGACCGTGTAGGTGAGGTTGGACCTGCCGCCCTCGATCAGCCGGCCGGAGAGGGGGCCGCCGAGCAGACCGGGCCGCTCGCGTTCGAGCAGCTCGCGCAGCCGGTCGAGATCCAGTCCGGGCGGGTGGTCGGGGCTCATCGTCGCTCCTGTGGGCAGGCGGACAGTACCCGACCATGATGCCGACCGGTCGGTATGCCGTCCAGACCGGGAGCGGAACGTGATCGGGTCCACGATAGGGGGAGAATGCCGTCCGCACTCGGCCCGTCCGGTGACGCGAACGGCGTACATCGGGTCATTCGGCTTGCACGCCGTGGGCCGACCCCGGAGGGTCGACGCATGAAGGCGATCAGCTACGCACGGTACGGCGGTCCCGACGTCCTCGAGTACGGCGAGGCCGACGACCCCAAGCTGGGCCCCGACGACGTGCTCGTCGAGGTCCGGGCGGTGTCCGTCAACCCGGTCGACTGGAAGGCCCGCCAGGGCCACCTCGACGCGGTCCTCCCGGCCGTCTTCCCGGTGATCCCCGGCTGGGACCTGGCGGGCGTCGTCGTCCGCCCCGGACCCGCGGTCCCCGAGTTCGCCGAGGGTGACGAGGTGATCGGCTACGTCCGCGAGGACGTCCTGTCCGCCGGTACCTGCGCGGAGCTGGTGGCCGCCCCGGTCCGCACCCTCGCGCCCAAGCCGCGGCGTCTGTCCTTCGAGGAGGCGGCCGGCATCCCCCTCGCGGGGCTCACGGCGTACCAGGTGCTGCACCGGGCCCTCGGCGTGCGCCGGGGCGAGACCGTGCTGGTGCACGCGGCGGCCGGAGGGGTGGGCTCCGTCGCCGTCCAGCTGGCCGCGCACCTCGGCGCGCGGGTCATCGGCACGGCGAGCGAACGCAACCACGACTTCGTGCGGGGGCTGGGGGCGGAGCCGGTCGGCTACGGCGAGGGCATGGCTGAACGCGTCCGGGGGCTCGCCCCCGAGGGGGTGGACGCGGTCTTCGACACGGTGGGCGGCGACGCCCTCAAGGGCTCCGCGAACCTGGTGGTGCCGGAGGGGCGGCTGGCGTCGATCGTCGACGCGGGGGTGACCGGCTACGGCGGCGCCTACTGGTTCGTCCGCCCGGACCCCGCGGACCTCCGCAAGCTGTCCGAACTGGCGGACCAGGGGGTCCTGAAGATCCACGTCGAGGAGACGTTCCCCCTGGAACGGACGGCCGACGCCCACCGCCGCAGCGAGGAGGGCCACGTACGCGGCAAGATCGTGGTCACGGTGCCGACGAGTAGCCCCTCCGGCGTTTGAGGAGCGGGGTCCGGGGCGGAGCCCCGGGTCGGGAAGGGTAAGGGTGGCGGGGGCGAGAACCCCTACCGCAGCACCACCCCCACCCCACCCCCCACCGTCACCAGCACGCACACCACGACCCCCACCGCGAACCGCAGCGAGAGCCGCTCGGGCTCACCCACCCCCGCCAGCCCCCGAATCCGCCGATGGGCGACCACCAACACCCCCGCCCACCCCGCACAGCACACGACCCCCGCAGCCAGCACACCCCCCGACGCCCCGCCCGCCAGCCCCGCCTTCCCCGCCAGCACGGCCACCACCGTGGCCGCCAGCGTCGTCCGCCGCCAGGCGAGCCGAGTCCGCTCGGGCTGCAGACCCGGATCCCTGCCCCCGGCCGCGGCCGGCGTCGTCACGCCTCCCACCCCACCAGCACCACCACGACCATCACCACGGCCACCCCCGCCACCACCACCCCCAGCAGCGCCGGGAACCGCGACACCGGCAGGTCCTCGCCCCGCCGCATCGCCCGCTCGCACCGCACCCAGTGGTTGACCGCACGCAGCGCGCACAGCGCCCCCGACGCCAGCAGCGCGAGGGCCAGTCCGACCCGCCAGCCCCACCGCAGATCGGGCAGGAACTGGTCCACCGCGAACCCGCCGCCGATCAGCGCGAGCGCGGTCCGCAGCCAGGCGAGGAACGTCCGCTCGTTCGCCAGCGAGAAGCGGTAGTCGGGCGTCTCCCCGTCGTCCCGCACCTCGGCGGGGGAGAACCACAACCGGACGTTCCGTACAAAGTCGATCACGGGGGCGACCCTACCGGTCACGCCCGGTCCCTCAGCCCGCCCGATACGCCCGGAGCCGCTCGTACGCCGCGAGCCCGTCCGGTACCCACTCCCAGTCGCCGAGCCGCCGCCGCACCTCCTCCTCGGGCAGGAAGGCGTGCCAGGCCACCTCCTCGGCCTGCGGACGCACCTCCAGCTCGCACCGCACCTCGTACACCGCCGACCACCAGGTCCGCGTGGAGCCGTCGTCGTACAGGAAGGTGAACAGGTGCGAGGGCGTGGGCAGTCCGCTCACGCCCAGTTCCTCCTCGGCCTCCCGCAGGGCCGCCTCGTCGTACGACTCGCCCGCGCCGACCACCCCGCCGACGAACATGTCGTACAGCGACGGGAAGACCAGCTTCGTCGGAGTGCGGCGGTGGACGAACACCCTGTCCTCCGCGTCCCGCGCGAGGACGAAGACGCAGCGGTGGCGCAGCCCCCGTGCGTACACCTCGCCGCGCGGGGCCTGTCCGACCACCCGGTCGTGCTCGTCGACGATGTCGAGGATCTCGTCGGCGTTCATTCCGCTCTCGCTGCTGACGCTGTCGCTCATACCGTCATCAAAGCAGCGCCGTCGCCGTCCCGGGCGCTGCCGGCCTCCGTCGCGGAGGCCGCGAGGTCGTTCACCGGCGACACAAGTTGCCCGTTCGTGACCGCAGTTGACGCGTGTAACGGCCCCGGTGCCCTTGACGTGATCCGTTCGCTGACGGTTTGCTGTCCGTGATCAGCTCGTGGCGATCGGCAGCCGACCACTGCCACCGACCACCCGCCGCGAGCCGTATGACAAGAGAAGCGCGTGAGGAAGTTCGCGGTGCCCCCACCCCCGCCTCCCCTCGGCCGCGCCCGCAAACGGGCGGCACAGGCCTACGACGAGGCCCTCGACGACGCCGAACTCGTCGCCGCGCGGGCCGCACTGGCACAGGGGCGCTGGCAGAGCACCCGCTCGCTGCTGGTCGGGACGGGGGACGACTGGGACCGCCGCGGACACCGGATCACGGTGCTCGCGAAGGAGTCGTACTGCGCCGCGTGGGCCCGCGAGTGGCTGCTCGCCGAGCCCGACTCCGGCGACGCGACCGTGCTGCTGGCCCTGGCCCAGGTGCGGCGCGCCCTGCGTGGCAAGGAGAAGCCCGCCCGGGTCCGCGAGGCCTGCCACAAGGCCGCCCGGCAGCTGCCGCACGACCCGACGCCCTGGCTCGGGCTGCTGATGCTGGAGTGCTCCCTGGGCGCGGAGGGCGACGTCGTCCGGATCTTCGAGCAGGTCCGCACCCGCTACGCCGACCACCACCACGCCCACCACCTGGTCGTCGGCTGGCTCGCGGAACGCCGCGTGGAGGCGGGCCCCGACCCGCTGCACGAGGTGTACGACTTCGCCAACTGGGCCGCCGAACAGGCCCCCGCCGACTCACCGCTGGCCATCCTGCCGGTCATCGCGCACGCCGAGCGCTACCGCTCCCTCGCCGCCGCCGGGCACGAGCCCGCCGACCCGGCCGCCTCCGGCCACTGGGTCGGACGCCGCGCCCGGCAGGTGATGAAGGCGGCCTTCGACTGGTGGCTGGAGTGGGAGCACGAGGGCCACCCGCGCCGGCTGGTCGACCTCAACTTCCTCGCCCACGCCAAGGTCTGCGAGGGCCGGGGGGCCGAGGCCGCCGCACTGTTCCACCGCATCGGCGACCACGCCACCCCCGCCCCCTGGTCCTATCCCGACCGGGACGGCCTCACCGCCTTCCGGACCGCACGCGCCGCCGCCCTGGGCACGGCCTGACCCCACCCCGATCGCCCCCCGCACCCACCACCGACCCAAGGACGGTCTCGAGATGACGACGGACAGTTCGAGCACCAACAGAGCCCCGGCCGAGGGGATCAGCACCTTCAAGGGGCAGGACCGCGCCCTGCGGGCCGACCGCCTCGGCACGGGGGGCCTGCTGCTCTCCGTGCTGGCCGCGACCGCCCCGCTCATGGTCGTCGCGGGTGTCATGCCCACCACATTCGCGGTGATGGGCATCGTCGGCCAGCCCCTGCTCTTCGTGGTCCTGGGCGCGGTGCTGGTCCTGTTCAGCCTCGGCTACGCCGAGATGAGCCGGCACGTCCACAACGCGGGCGCCTTCTACGCGTACATCTCCCGCGGACTCGGCGGCACCGCCGGCGCGGGCGCCGCCCTGGTCGCCCTCGTCGCCTACAACTCCCTCCAGGTCGGCATCTACGGCATCTTCGGCTTCGAGGTCTCCGGCCTCTTCGCCACCTACGCCGACCTCGAGGTCGCCTGGTGGATACCGGCGCTCGCCGCCGCGCTCGCCGTGGGCGCGCTCGGCTGGCTGAAGATCGACGTCAACGCGAAGGTCCTCGGCGTCCTGCTGGTCATCGAGGTGCTGCTGGTCGTCGTCTTCGACGTCGCCGCCGTCGCCGACCCCGGCACGGAGGGCCTGTCGCTGCACGCCTTCAACCCGGACACCCTCACCGGCGCCGGCGTCGGCACCGCCCTGTGCTTCTGCATCGCCGCCTTCCTCGGCTTCGAGCAGGCGCCCGTCTACGCGGAGGAGACCAGCAGGCCGCACGTCCTGGTGCCGCGCGTGATGTTCCTCGCCGTCACCGGCGTCGCCGTCTTCTTCGCCATCAGCAGCTGGGCCCTCACCGTGGCCACCGGCCCCGCCTCGATCGTCTCCACCTCCCAGGAGCAGAGCGCGGGCCTGCTGTTCTTCCTCACCGAGGACCGGTTCGGCTCCACCTTCACCGACGTGCTGCACGTGCTGTTCGTGACCGGCATGTTCGCCGCCATGCTCAGCTTCCACAACGTCGTCGCCCGGTACGCCTTCGCCATGGGCCGCGAGGGCCTGCTGCCCGCCGCCTTCGGCCGCACCACGGGCTCCAGCGGCGCCCCCGGCACCGGCTCCCTGCTGCAGACCGGCATCGCCGTCGTGCTGGTGCTCATCTTCGCGCTCACCGACGACAAGCCCACCGGCGACCCCACCGCGCCTGTGCTGCACCTGTTCACCTGGGGCGGCAACATCGGCGCGCTCGGCGTCATCGTCCTCATGGCGATCGCCTCGCTGTCCGTCGTCGTCTTCTTCGTACGGCGCGGCGCCGCCCGCGCCCAGGCCTGGCGGCTGGCCACCTCGGCGCTGGCCGGCATCGCCCTCGTGGCGATCGCGGTCTACACGGTCAAGGACTTCGACGTCCTCGTCGGCGCCGGACCCGACTCCGCACTGCGCTGGATCCTGCCCGGCGTCATCGGCCTCGCCCTCGTGATCGGACTCGTCCAGGGCGCGATCCTGCGCAGCCGCGCCCCCGAGACGCACGCCCGGATCGGCCTGGGCAACGAGGCGTTCCAGCTGGAGAAGGAGGCCGGGGGCACCCCGTAGCGCCGCTTCCGCGCCTTACCGAAGTCTGACGAGCACCCGCGTTCCCTGGCCCGCCCCGGGGCGCGGGTGCTCGAATGAGGGGGTGAAACCCGAACATCCCTCGCACGGCCGGGACGTCCCGGGCGACCCGGACGCGCGCGGCGCGCCCGTCGGCCGCCGCGTCCTGCTCGGCACCCTCGGTCTCGGCGCGCTCGGCCTGGCCGCCGCGCCCTCCCTCCAGCGCGGCTTGGAGTCCCTCCTCGCCGGCGCCGCCGACCGCGACCCCACGGGCCTGACCGGACTCCTCCCGAACGGCGGCGGCTTCCGCTACTACTCGGTCGCCGCGTCCGTCCCGCGCAAGGACGCCGGCTCCTACCGGCTCACCGTCGACGGCCTCGTCGACCGCCCCGCCTCCTACACCCTCGCCGACCTCAAGGCCCTGCCGCAGACCCGCCTGGTGCGGGACGTGCAGTGCGTGACCGGCTGGCGGGTACCCGGGACGCCGTTCGAGGGCGTGCGGCTGTCCAGGCTGCTGGACGCGGCCGGGGTGCGCCCCACCGCCCGCGCGGTGCGCTTCACCTGCTTCGACGGGACGTACTCCGAGAGCCTCACCCTCGACCAGGCGCGCCGCGCGGACGTCCTGGTCGCCCTGAGGATGCGGGACGAGGACATCGGCCACGGCCACGGCGGCCCGGCGCGGCTCTACGTGGCCCCCATGTACTTCTACAAGTCGGCCAAGTGGCTCTCCGGCATCACCGTCACCGACGAGGTCGAACCGGGCTACTGGGAGCTGCGCGGCTACGACGTCGACGCCTGGGTCGGCCGCTCGAACGGACGCGACGATGCCCCCACGAGCTGACGCCCCGCCCGCCGCCACGACCGTACGGCGCTTCACCCCCGCCCAGCGGTGGGCGCACCGCGCGGTCGCCCTGCTCATGGGCGTCTGCGTGACCACCGCCGCGTGCCTCTACGTCCCGCAGCTCGCCCAGCTGGCCGGCCGCCGCGCCCTGGTCGTCACCCTCCACCAGTGGTCGGGGCTGCTCCTGCCCGTCCCCGTGCTCACCGCCCTCGTCTCCCGCGCGTTCCGCGCCGACCTGGGCCGGCTCAACCGCTTCGGCCCGCACGACCGGGTCTGGCTGCGGGCCGCCCTGCGCCGCGACCGCCGTCCCGCGTCCCGCCCGGCGGGGAAGTTCAACGCCGGCCAGAAGCTGTACGCGGCCTGGATCGCCGGGGCCGCCCTGGTGATGCTCGGCACCGGGCTGCTGATGTGGTTCACCCACCTCACCCCGCTGGTGTGGCGGACCGCCGCGACCTTCGTCCACGACTGGCTGGCGCTGACCGTCGGCATCGTCCTCGCCGGGCACGTCGGCATGGCCCTCGCCGACCCCGAGGCCCGCCGGGGCCTGCGCACCGGCGCGGTCCGCCGTGAGTGGGCCGAGCGCGAGCACCCCCTGTGGCGGCCCTGAACACGACGGCGGCCCGTCCGCCCCTCCTGCGAGGGGCGGACGGGCCGCCGTGAGCCGGAACCCGGCTAGATGATCAAAGACAGCAGGAGCACCAACGCCCCCGCGACCACGGAGATGATCGTCTCCATGATCGACCACGTCTTGATCGTCTGGCCGACGTTCAGACCGAAGTACTCCTTCACCAGCCAGAAGCCGGCGTCGTTGACATGGCTGAAGAACAGCGAACCGGCGCCGATGGCCAGCACCAGCAGCGCGGCGTGCGTCGTCGACATGTCGGCCGCGAGCGGCGCGACCAGACCCGCCGCCGAGACGGTCGCCACGGTCGCCGAGCCCGTAGCCAGCCGGATCGCCACCGCGATCAGCCAGGCCAGCAGCAGCGCCGGGATCGACCAGTCCTCGGAGATGTCCAGGATCATCTGGCCCACACCGGTGTCGATCAGCGTCTGCTTGAAGCCGCCGCCCGCGCCGACGATCAGCAGGATGCCGGCGATCGGGGCCAGGCCCTTCTCCACCAGGGAGGAGATCCGCTCCTTGCTGAAGCCGGCGGGCATGCCCAGGGTGAAGATGCCGACCAGCACGGCGGCGAGCAGCGCGATCAGCGGGGAGCCGATCACGTCGAAGACGCGCTGCACGGTGTGCTCGGGGTCGTCGATCACGATGTCGACGAGCGCCTTGGCCAGCATCAGCACGACCGGCAGCAGGATCGTGGCCAGCGTCGCGCCGAAGCCGGGGCGCCGCTCCAGGTCCTCGGAGGGACGCTGCGGGACCATCCGCTCGGGCGCCGGGACATCCACCCAGCGGGCGGCGTACTTGGAGAACACCGGACCGGCGATCACCACGGTCGGGACGGCGACGAGCACGCCGAGCGCCAGCGTCACGCCCAGGTTGGCGCCGACCGCGTCGATGGCGACCAGCGGACCGGGGTGCGGCGGAACCAGGCCGTGCATCACGGACAGACCCGCGAGGGCCGGGATGCCGATGCGCATGAGCGAGTAGTTGCCGCGCTTGGCGACCATCAGCACCACCGGGATCAGCAGCACCACGCCGACCTCGAAGAACAGCGGCAGACCGATCACCGAGGCGATCAGCACCATCGCCCACGGCATGGAGCGGCCGCTTGCCTTCGCGAGGATGGTGTCGACGATCTGGTCGGCGCCGCCCGAGTCGGCGAGCATCTTGCCGAGGATCGCGCCCAGGGCGATCAGCACGCCCACACCGGCGACGGTGGAGCCGAGCCCGGCGCTGAAGCTGGTGATGACCTTGTCCAGCGGCGCGCCGGCGAAGGCGCCGAGCGCCAGTGACCCGATGGTCAGCGACAGGAAGGCGTGCAGCTTGAACTTGGTGATGAGCAGGACGATGACGGCTATGCCCGCCAGGACGGCGATGCCCAGCTGAGCGTGGCCGGCCGAGGTGATCGGCTCGGGTACGTCCGCTGCCAGCATCTCGACGCTGAGTCTGGTCACGGTGGATCCCTAGGAAGTGCGGGTTGGGGGGAGGGGCGGCCCCCGGGGGAGGGGCCAAGGGGGTGAGGTCCTACGGGGTCGGCTCGGAGAGCGACGTCAGGGCGGTGGCCGCCCGTGCGGTGATCTCCTCGGGGCTGCCCGTCACGTTCACGGCGACCCCGGCCTCGTCCGGCTCCAGCGGCTGGAGCGTGGCGAACTGGGAGTCGAGCAGTGCCGTGGGCATGAAGTGCCCCTGCCGGTGCGACATCCGGTCCTCGATGAGGGCGCGGTCGCCGGTGAGGTGCACGAAGACCACGCCGGGCGCGGCGGCCCGCAGCCGGTCGCGGTACGACCGCTTCAGCGCCGAGCAGCTGACCACGCCTCCCAGTCCCGCGCGCCCCTGCGCCCAGTCGCCGATGGCGTCGAGCCACGGCCACCGGTCGTCGTCGGTGAGCGGGGTGCCCGCCGACATCTTGGCGATGTTGCTCTGCGGGTGGAAGTCGTCGCCCTCGGCGTACGGCACGCCGAGGCGGGCCGCGAGCAGGGGACCGATGGTGGTCTTGCCCGTTCCGGCGACGCCCATGACCACGACGACGTGGGGGGTGTTCATCGCTGCCTCACTGTCTGCTGTCCTCGTCGACACCTTGCCGATGATGCCGACCGCAACTGAAACTTATAAGTACGACAACTTCAAGAGCCTGTGACGAATAAGTCTGACTTTTTATCGGTGTGATCCGCCCCGTACGCTGAGTGCATGAGCACCACGGGCCGGGGGCTGCACGGCCGCGTACTGGACACCCTCGGCCCCGAGATCACCGCAGGCGAGTACCCGCCCGGCAGTGTGCTGCGCACCGACGAACTCGCCCAGCGTTTCGACGTGTCGCGTTCCGTGATGCGCGAGGTGGTCCGCGTCCTGGAGTCCATGCATCTGGTGGAGTCCCGCCGCCGCGTCGGCGTCACGGTCCTCCCGGCCTGCGAGTGGAACGTCTACGACCCGCAGGTCATCCGCTGGCGCCTGGCCGGCGCCGACCGCCCCCGCCAGCTGCGCTCCCTCACCGTGCTGCGCTCCGCGATCGAACCCGTCGCGGCCGGCCTCGCCGCGCGCAACGCCACGGCCGAGCAGTGCGCCGAACTCACCGAGTGCGCCCTGGGGATGGTGGCGAACTCACGCGGCCACAAGCTGGAGGGCTACCTCTTCCACGACGTGGCGTTCCACCGCGTCATCCTGACCGCCTCCGGCAACGAGATGTTCGCCCGCCTCGGCGACGTGGTCGCGGAGGTGCTGGCCGGACGCACGCACCACGACGTGATGTTCGAGGACCCCGACCCGGCCGCCGTCACCCTCCACGTCCAGCTCGCCGAGGCCGTCCGCGCCCGCGACGCCGCCCGCGCGGAGGAACTCACCCGCGAGATCACCGAGGGCGCCCTCCAGGAACTCGACATCCTGGCGCCCTGACCCGCCGGTCCGACCGCCGGTCGCGGTCACCGGTCGCCGAAGCGTTCCCGCGCCCGCTCGATGTGCCCCAGGTGCTCGTGCGTCCACCCACAGATCGCGTCCACGGCGGTGCGCAGCGCGCGGCCCGGTCCGGTGAGGGTGTACTCGACCCGCGGCGGCACGGTGGGGTGCACCGTCCGCTCGACCAGACCGTTGCGCTCCAGCATGCGCAGATTCTGCGTGAGCATCTTGTGGCTGACGCCCTCGACCTCGTCCCGCAGTTCGCCGAACCGCAAGGTTCCCTCACCGAGCGCCTCGATGATCAGCAGCGCCCACTTGTTGGCGACGTCCGAGAAGATCTCCCGCGCCAGGGAGTCCGCGCGCCGCAGATCGGCGTCCTCCGGCAGTCCCGCCAGCACACGCTTGGTCACCATCAGGTTCCCCAGTCACCGAAAAGTGCGTTCTTCCAGGTCGGCGCTCACTCTCCTACAGTTCCTGAGTAACCACAAGTGACCGACAGGACAAGGGCGGGCCCACCCATGACCACCAGTGACGTCTTCTCCTACGGAATCCCGGCCGAAAGCGACTTCGGCTACGCGCAGGCGATCCGCTCCGGCGACCTCGTCCACGTCTCGGGACAGCTCGCCTTCGACGAGGCGGGCGGATTCCCGAACCCCGGCGACTTCGCCGCCCAGGTGCGGCGCACGCACACCAACATGGACCGCGTCCTCGCCCACTACGGGGCCACCCGGAACCAGATCGCCACACAGACCCTCTACGTGGTGGACCTCGCGCGCCACGCCGCGGCCACGGCGGAGGCCAATTTCGCCTACTTCGGCGGCCACCGCCCGGCGAGCACGGTCCTCGGCGTCACCGAACTGACCCTGCCCGGCCAGCTCGTGGAGATCGCCTTCGTCGTCGACACCCGGCTGCCGGCCTGAGCCGGCTCCGCCCCCGAACCCTCAGCTCAGGAAGTCCCCGTCGACGTACACCCAGGCCCCGTCGACCCGTTCGAAGCGGCTGCGCTCGTGCAGGGAGCCGCCCCGGTAGGAGGCGCGGAAGGTCACCGTGCCGGTGGTGTGGAAGGCGGAGCCGTCCTCCGCGGCGAGGATCTCCAGCCCGGTCCACCGCATCGCCGGGTCGAGGTCGAGCCGGGCGGGCCGGGTCCGCGGGTGCCAGGTCCGCAGCAGGTACGCCCCGTCCCGCCGTACGAACGCCGCGTACCGCGACCGCATCAGGCGCTCCGCCGTCGGCGCCGAGGCCGTACCGGCGTGGAAGCGGCCGCAGCACTCCTCGTAGGTTTCGGGGAGACCGCAGGGGCAGGGCGTGCGAGACGACGTCATGGGGCACCTTCCGTACAACGCCCGAGGGCCCCGACCGTCCGGTCGAGGCCCTCGATGAAGCAAGTGTCCGAGGGGGGACTTGAACCCCCACGCCCGATAAAGGGCACTAGCACCTCAAGCTAGCGCGTCTGCCATTCCGCCACCCGGACAAGGTGTCTGTCGCGCGGGTTTCCCCCCGCGGCGACGACATAAACATTACCAGGTGTTCCGGGGTGGCCGATCACCCCCGCCGCGCCGACGCGTGAACGCCGTGTGACGGGCCGGGGCGGGTCTTGGGGCCGGCCGCCGTGAGGGGGAGGATGGGGAGGGACCGACCAGCGGGAACACCAGCAGCGGGAGGAAGCACGTGAGCGAGACGGACCCGGCCAAGGGCGTCACCGGTGAGGACGAGGTCGTGGACCTCTGCCGCGAGCTGATCCGGATCGACACCAGCAACTACGGCGACCACTCGGGCCCCGGCGAGCGCAAGGCGGCCGAGTACGTCGCCGAGAAGCTCGCCGAAGTCGGCCTGGAACCCCAGATCTTCGAGTCCCACCCGGGACGCGCTTCCACGATCGCCCGGATCGAGGGCGAGGACCCGTCGCGGCCCGCCCTGCTCATCCACGGCCACACCGACGTCGTGCCCGCCAACGCGGACGACTGGACCCACCACCCCTTCTCCGGCGAGATCGCCGACGGATGCGTGTGGGGGCGCGGGGCCGTCGACATGAAGGACATGGACGCGATGACCCTCGCGGTCGTCCGCGAGCGCATGCGCAGCGGCCGCAAGCCCCCGCGGGACGTCGTCCTCGCCTTCCTCGCCGACGAGGAGGCCGGCGGCACCTACGGCGCCAAGCACCTGGTGCGCAAGCACCCCGAGCTGTTCGACGGCGTGAGCGAGGCGATCGGCGAGGTCGGCGGCTTCTCCTTCACCGTCAACGAGAAGCTGCGCCTGTACCTCGTCGAGACCGCCGAGAAGGGCATGCACTGGATGCGGCTCACCGTCGACGGCACCGCGGGCCACGGCTCGATGACCAACGACGACAACGCCATCACCGAGCTGTGCGAGGCCGTCGCCCGCCTCGGCCGGCACAAGTGGCCGGTCAGGGTCACCAAGACCGTCCGCGCCTTCCTGGACGAGCTCTCCGACGCGCTCGGCACCGAGCTCGACCCGGAGAACATGGACGAGACCCTCGCCAAGCTCGGTGGCATCGCCCGCATGATCGGCACCACCCTGCGCAACTCCGCCGCGCCCACCCAGCTCGGCGCCGGCTACAAGGTCAACGTCATCCCGGGCCAGGCCACCGCGCACGTCGACGGCCGCTTCCTGCCCGGCTACGAGGAGGAGTTCCTCGCCGACCTCGACCGCATCCTCGGCCCGCGCGTGCGGCGCGAGGACGTGCACTCCGACAAGGCACTGGAGACGGACTTCGACGGCCGGCTCGTCGACGCCATGCAGACCGCGCTGAGCGCCGAGGACCCCATCGCGCGGGCCGTGCCCTACATGCTGTCCGGCGGCACCGACGCCAAGTCCTTCGACGACCTCGGCATCCGCTGCTTCGGCTTCGCGCCGCTGAAGCTGCCCCCGGAGCTGGACTTCGCGGGCATGTTCCACGGCGTCGACGAGCGGGTGCCGGTGGACGGCCTCAAGTTCGGCGTCCGCGTGCTCGACCGGTTCCTGGACGCGTCCTGAGGAGGCGGCTTCCGGGGATTCCCCATAATCGGGCAGACGTACGGAGTTGACCGGGAAGAGTGAATGCGACCATAAGCTCGTAGCCTCATTACTTCCTCCTCGTTACCCGTGATGTGATCCGCGACTTTGGATCACATTGCCAACTAGGAGGAATACATGCTGAAGAAGGTCGTCGCCGTCGCGGCCGCCACCGGTGGTCTGGTTCTCGCGGGCGCGGGCATGGCCGCCGCCGACTCGGGCGCGCAGGGTGCCGCCGTGCACTCCCCGGGCGTCCTGTCCGGCAACGTCGTGCAGGTGCCGGTTCACGTTCCCGTGAACGTCTGCGGCAACACGATCTCCGTGATCGGGCTGCTGAACCCCGCCTTCGGCAACACCTGCGTCAACGCGTGACGTCGTGTCTCGCCCTCTAGGCATCGCCCGCTGAGGGTTCGAGCCCGTCGGCCCCGGAGCGCGCGCCATGCGCTCCGGGGCCGACCGGTTCCTCATTCGTCGAGAATTCCGGGACACGGCACGCTCCGCGTCCCGGCAGCAGGTCCGAGGACAGGGAATTCAGCAATGCGACAGGTCACCCGCAAGGGCTTGATGACCATGGCCGCCGCCACCGGTGTGCTCGCCGCCGCGGGCGGCGCCGCCGCCCACGCCGACTCCGGCGCGACGGGCGCGGCCAAGGGCTCGCCGGGCGTGCTCTCCGGCAACGTCGTGCAGGCGCCGGTGCACGTGCCGGTGAACGTCTGCGGCAACACGGTCAACGTCGTCGGGATCCTCAACCCGGCGGTCGGCAACGCCTGCGCCAACAAGGGCGGCTCCGGCCACCACGGTGGCTCGCACGCCCACGGCAAGGCGAGCGACTCGCCCGGCGTGGCCTCCGGCAACGTCGTCCAGGTGCCGGTCCACGTGCCGGTGAACGTCTGCGGCAACAGTGTCGACGTCATCGGCGTCGGCAACGGGGCGGCCGGCAACGACTGCGCCAACACGGGGCACGGCGGGGGGCACCCGGGCGAGCCTGGAGAGCCCGGCAATCCGGGGGAGCCCGGTGAGCCCGGTGAGCCTGGCAATCCGGGGGAGCCCGGTGAGCCCGGGAACCCGGGTGAACCCGGTAACCCTGGCGAGCCGGGTAACCCCGGTGAGCCTGGCAACCCGGGTGAGCCCGGTGAGCCTGGCAACCCCGGTGAGCCGGGGAACCCGGGTGAGCCCGGTACGCCTGGCACGCCCGGCGCCCCGGACACCCCCTCCACCGGCAACCAGCCGGGCCCGCGGGGCGACGGGCAGCTCGCCGAGACCGGCAGCGAGCTGCCGCTCGGTCTCGCGCTGCCGGCCGGCGCGGGTGCGCTGCTCGTCGGCGGCATCCTGTACCGCAGGGCGCGCACCGCGGCGTGATCTCGGACACACGGAGCGGACCCCGCGACCGACGCGGGGTCCGCTCCGCCCGTTGACTCCGGTCGGGCGCGCCCAGCTCACCAGGTGGCGCGCACCTGGCGGATGATCCGCCGCCGCAGCCGCACCCTGCGGCTGCCGTCACGCATCAGCGTCAGGCGGTACAACTCCCAGTGACCGTACTCGGCATGGTCCGTCAGCAGACGCGCCGTCTCCTTGCGGGAGACCCCGCGTGGCACGTACACGTCGACAAATTCGTATTCCGGCATCGCATCTATTGTGCGGGCCGGGCCCCGGTACGGATAGCGTCTGCACTATGTCTGATGCTGCGCAGCCCACCGCTGCCGAGGTACGCGCCGCCGCCGAGGCGGTGAAGACCGCGCTCGACCGCCACCTGGCCGCGGTCGAGAGCCGGTCGGGTGACGACGACCCGGCCGTCTACGAGGCCTTCAACCAGCTGGCCGCGGCCGCGGAGACGTACGACGAACTGCTCTACGACCGCTACGACGAGGTCACGCCCTTCGAGATCCCCGGTGCCGAGGAGGCCCTGCCCCCGTACGGCGGCCCCGAGGAACCCAACGCCCTCAGCGTGCTGATCCGCCGCGACTACGCCGTCGTCGAGCCGCAGCGGCTGCTGGCGCACGCCCAGCGGATCGAGGAGGCGGACGACGAGAGTCCGGAGGCCTCCAACACCGTCCACGGCGCCCTCGGCCTGCTGTTCGGGGAGTATGAACCGGACGAGATCGCCTCCCGGCACAAGGAGTTCGGCCTGGAGGAGGGCGACTCCACGCTCTGGGTGACGGCATCGGACGAGATCCCGGACCCCGGCGAGTGGCTCGAGGCGCCGTTCGAGCAGGTGGATCCCGAGGCGGTGGTGTGCCGCTTCGACGTCAGCGCGGTCTTCGACGACGACGCGGACGACGAAGAGGACGACGACGACCTGGAGTCGGCCCTGTCCCCGGACGCGGACGAGGACCTGGAACCCCTGGACGCGGACCGCTGATCGGACACGCGCGGGCGGCGGCACCCTGAGGGGGGTGCCGCCGCCGACGCGTATGCGGCACCGGTGCCGCCGAGCCCACTGGGCGTCGGCGGGGGTGCCGTCCCGCTGCGGCGGGCCCGCTCAGCCGGTCGTGTGGGTGGCCGGGGCGCGTGCTCCGGTACCGATGCCCTGGGGCCGCCCGTGGCCCTCAGTGCGGTGCTGTCCGGCTGCGGCGGGGCCGGTCAGTTGGTCGTGTGGGTGGCCGGGCCGCGTGCTCCGGTACCGATCTGCCCTGGGTTCGCCTGTGGCCCTCAGTGCGGTGCTGTCCGGCCGCGGCGGGTCCGCTCGGCCGGTCGTGTGGGTGGCCGGGCCGCGTGGTCCGGTACCGATCTGCCCTGGGTTCGCCTGTGGCCCTCAGTGCGGTGCTGTGCGACTGCGGCGGGTCCGCTCGGCCGGTCGTGTGGGTGGCCGGGCCGCGTGGTCCGGTACCGATCTGCCCTGGGTTCGCCTGTGGCCCTCAGTGCGGTGCTGTGCGACTGCGGCGGGTCCGCTCGGCCGGTTGTGTGGGCAGCCGGGCCGCGTGGTCCGGTACCGATCTGCCCTGGGTTCGCCCGCGGCCCTCAGTGCGGTGCTGTGCGACTGCGGCGGGTCCGCTCGGCCGGTCGTGTGGGCAGCCGGGCCGCGTGCTCCGGTACCGATCTGCCCTGGGTTCGCCTGTGGCCCTCAGTGCGGTGCTGTCCGGCCGCGGCGGGCCCGCTCAGCCGGTCGTGCCGGCGGCCGAGCCGCGTGCTCCGGTAGCGACCAGCCCCGGACCGCCCGCAGCTTCCTCGCCAGCCGGGCGCGGCGAAGCTCACCGCGCACCGGTCAGGCACACGGCGGCCGGTCAGGGGCGCCCTAGTCCGCCGCCCCCGGCAGCTGCGGCGCCAGCAGTACCGGCAGACGCGTCGTGCGCGGCTTCGCCGGGACTTCGGCGACCGCTCGCTGGAGGGCCTGGTCGACGCCGTGGACCACGGACAGGTGACGGTCGGCCCGGCTGAAGGCCGTGTAGATCCAGGGTCGGCTCAGGGCGGGGACCGCGTCGCCGGGGAGGACCACGACCGCCGCGGGCCAGCGGGAGCCCACCGCCTGGTGGGCGGTCAGCGCCCACCCGTGGCGGACCGTCTGCTCCACGCGGTCCCGTGGCACGACGACCGTCTCGCCCGCGCAGTCCAGGCGCAGGCCCTCGGCGTCCGCCCCGACCACGCGGCCCGGAAGGGTGCGGCCGGGGGCGGGGGACCAGGCCACCCGGTCGCCGGGGTCGAAGCCGGCGAAACGGCCCGGGCCCGGGTTCAGCCGCTCCTTCAGCGCCGCGTTCAGCACACGCGTGCCGACCGCGCCCCCGTGGCCCGGGGTGATCACCTGCGTCTCCTCGGCCGGCACGCCGAGGGCACGCGGCACCGAGTCCGCCACCAGCTGCACGGTCCGGTGCACCGCCTCGCCCGCGTCCCGGACGGGCACGATGACGACCTCCTTCTCGGGCGCCTCCACCTGGAGCAGCTCGCCGACGCCGATGCCCGAGACCAGCTCGCCCAGCGGACCCGGGTCCGGGCGCCGGGAGGCGACCTGCGGACAGGCCCGCGCCGCCAGGAGGTCCGCGAACACCCGCCCGGGACCGACCGACCACAGCACCGCCGGATCGCCGGACAGCACCAGCCGCGCCCCGTCCGGCAAGGACTCCGTGAGCAGCGCGGCGGTCTCCACGTCGAGCTGCGGCGCGTCCAGCACCACCAGCAGGTCCACGTCCAGCGCGCCTTCCGCGTCCCGCCCGGGCCCCTCCGCGCCGGACAGCAGCCCGGCGACCGTGGCCACACCCGGGCCCTCCACGCGGGCCGCGAACCGCTCCCGCCCGACCGGGGTGTGCGCGGCGGCCCAGGCGCGCAGACCCATGCCGTGCGCCGCGTCGAGGAGCGCCGCCGGCTCGGCCAGCGCGGCCTCACCGCCGGTGTGCAGCACCAGCCCGTGCCCGGAGACCGCGCGGATCAGGTCGGCCGCGGAGCCCTCCGCGGCGGCGGCGGCCCGCTCCCACTCCTCGGCCGCACCGTCCTGCTTGGGCGCCGAGTTGACCAGCCGGGCCAGACCGTCGGCGAGGCTCTCCTCGGCGAGGGCGCAGCGCTCCAGACCGACCAACACCCGGACGGGCTGCTCCTCGTCCTCCCCGACCGGTTCACCGACGGCGTCCTGGAACACGAGGACGTCCCCCTCGGTGATGGCGTCCCGCACCGCGTCCTCCGGGGCGGGCACGCCTTGCCGGCCGAGCGCCTCGGTGAGCGCGGCCATCTCCAGCGCCGTGTGCCCGGCGGGCGCGGCCTGCTCCAGCAGCCAGACGGTCAGCGCGCGGCCCCGCCGCTCGTCACCGGGCCCTGCCTCCCCGCCGAGCAGCGCGCGGGCGAACCCGTCCGCCTGCTCGGGCCGGACGCCCGGAACCCGCAGCAGCTGCCAGGGGTCCTCGCGCAGCAGCTGGGCGGCGCCCTCGCCCAGGGCCGCGGCGGCCGGCGCGGCGAGCGCGGCGGGAGCACCGCCCCGCGTCAGCACCTCCCGCACCTCGCCCACGGTGCCCTCGGCGGGCGCGGCCGGTCCCTCGGGAACGACCGCCGAGGCCCGCCGCACCGGCTCCGGCGCGGGGCGCCTCGGAGCTGGCCGGGCCTCCTCGAACACGGTGGCCGGCGGCTTCTCGCCGCTCTCCACGGCCCGTACGGCGGCGAGCAGTTCGGCCGCCGTGCCGCTCAGCTTGGTGCCGGCCTCGACCGGGCCCCGCCGCTCCGCCTTGCGCCGCTCGATCCGCTCCCGCTCCAGACGCTGCGCGGCCAGCTCGGCCTCGGCCTCGGACACCTGCGCGCCCTCGGCGGGCGTGCCGTCGGCGGGCGTGCCGTCGTCCGCGCTCCTCGGCTCCTCAGGGGTCTCCGGCGTGCTCACAGCGTGCTCCAGTCGTGATCGGGATAGCGGTGCACCGGAGCCGACACGTCGTCGAGCGCCCGGCAGATCTCGTCAGGAAGACTAAGCGCCTCCACTGACAACGCCGCCGTGAGCTGCTGCGCCGTGCGCGCGCCCACGATGGGGGCGGTCACCCCGGGCCGGTCGCGGACCCAGGCGAGCGCGACCTGGAGCGCGGTCACCGCGAGACCGTCCGCCGCGGTCGTCACCGCGTCCACGATCCGGCTCGCCGTGTCGTCCAGGTACGGCGCGACGAACGGCGCGAGATGCTCCGAGGCGCCGCGCGAGTCGGCCGGGGTGGCGTCCCCGCGGTACTTGCCGGTGAGCACGCCCCGGCCGAGCGGGGAGGACGGCAGCATGCCGATGCCGAGGTCGAGCGCGGCGGGCAGGACCTCCCGCTCCACCCCGCGCTGGAGCAGCGAGTACTCCATCTGGGTGCTCGCCAGGCGGGTGCGCGCGCCCGGCGCGGCGAGCTGCCAGGTCGCGGCCTTGGCGAGCTGCCAGCCGCAGAAGTTGGACACGCCCGCGTACCGCACGCGCCCGCTGGCGACGGCGATGTCCAGCGCCTGGAGCGTCTCCTCCAGCGGGGTGGCCGGATCGTAGGCGTGGACGTGCCACACGTCGACGTATTCCGTGCCGAGGCGGGCGAGCGAGGCGTCGAGCGCGGACAGCAGATGACCGCGCGAGCAGTCGAACCGGCGGTCCGGGTCGGGCACGCTGCCGGCCTTCGTTGAGATCACCAGGTCGCGGCGTGGCACCAGGCCGTCCATCAGCCGTCCGAGCAGGTACTCGGCCTCCCCGTCGCCGTACACGTCCGCCGTGTCGACCAGCGTCCCGCCCGCGTCCCAGAACGTCTTCAGCAGGTCCGCCGCGTCGTGCTCGTCGGTGTCACGGCCCCAGGTGAGGGTCCCGAGCCCGATCCGGGACACACGCAGGCCGGTACGGCCGAGATGCCTCTGCTCCATGAACGCCGAGATTACTGGCCAGAGCTGTGCGTGTGGGGGCCTGTGGACAACCGTTTCCCGGGCGTCCCGCGGCCTCGCGGGACCTTGGCCGGACCCGCGCGGCCGCACCTCCCGCGCCCCTGCCCCGCGGGCGTGGGAGGTATAAGGTCTGCGCAAGTCACGTTACTGATCGGTAAGGGGAGACGGCCATGCAGCTAGGGATCAACCTCGGCTACTGGGGCGCCGGAATGGACGCGGACAACCTCGCCGTGGCCCAGGAGGCGGACCGCCTCGGCTACGCGGTCTGCTGGGCCGCCGAGGCCTACGGCTCCGACGCCGCCACCGTCCTCGCGTTCGTCGCCGCCCGCACCGAGCGCATCGACGTCGGCTCGGCCATCTTCCAGATCCCGGCCCGCCAGCCGGCCATGACCGCGATGACCGCGGCCACCCTGGACTCGCTCTCAGGAGGCCGCTTCCGCCTCGGCCTCGGCGTCTCCGGACCCCAGGTCTCCGAGGGCTGGTACGGCGTCAAGTTCGACAAGCCGCTCGCCCGCACCCGCGAGTACGTCGAGATCATCCGCAAGGCGATGACCCGCGAGCGCCTCTCCTTCGAGGGCGAGCACTGGACGCTGCCCCTCCCCGGCGGCCCGGGCAAGCCCCTCAAGCTCACCGTGCACCCGCAGCGCGAGCACATCCCGCTGTACATCGCCGCGATCGGCCCGAAGAACCTCGAGCAGACCGGTGAGATCGCCGACGGCGCCCTGCTGATCTTCCCGTCCGCCGACCACCTGGAGGACACCGCCGTCAAGCACATCCGCGCGGGCCGCGAGAAGGCAGGCAAGACCCTCGACGGCTTCGACATCTGCCCGACCGTCCCGCTCGCCGTGGGCGACGACAAGGACGTGGCCGCCCTCGCCGACACCTTCCGCCCCTACACGGCGCTGTACGTCGGCGGCATGGGCAGCCGCAAGCAGAACTTCTACAACCAGCTCGCCCAGCGCATGGGGTACGAGCGGGAGGCCGCCGAGATCCAGGACAAGTACCTGTCCGGCGACAAGCAGGGAGCGGCCGCCGCCGTCCCGCACGACCTGATCGACGGCACCACCCTGCTCGGCTCGGTCGACCGCATCGCCGACCGCATGAAGGCCTACGCGGCCGCCGGGGCCACCACCCTCACCCTCGCCCCGGCCGGCTTCACCCTCGACGAGCGGCTGGCCTCGCTGCGCGCCGGCGTCGAGGCCCTGGAGCGCGCGGGCCTGGCCTGACCCGTCCGGCCGCCGCCGCGTCCCCCGCGGCGGCGGCCAGGTCACGCGGCCGTGGTGGGGGCTCGGGGGTCGACCCCGCCACGGCCGTCACCCACAACAACGCCCTCGCCCCGAGCGGGTTACGCGCCCCGCGCGCCCCACATCTCAGGCACACGCGCGCCCCCGCACGCGCGCGTACGGGTCCCCGACCGCCGCCCGGCGCGTACGCCGATTGGCGGACTTGTCCGCCGCACCTGTTGCCGCATCACCCCAGCCGCATTTGACTCCTTCTTTGCGACAACTGTGGACATGCGGACCGCGCGACCGCGGACGCCGCGGAGAGGTGGGCCCCATGCTGTCGGCGAAGAGCCTGTTCCAGGAGATCCTCGACCACGACGAGTCCTTCGCGCTGTTCTGCTCGATCGCGGCCAGCGGCGAGTCCCAGGGCGGCTGGGAGAACGCCCGCATCGCGGCGCTCGTACCCGAGTCGCAGCGCGATCTCGCCCCCAAGATCACCCGGCACGGCGCCGACGAGGACAAGCACGGCCGGATCTTCAACGCCCTGCTGAAGAAGCGCGGTCTGGAGCCCGTCCCGGTGCCTCCGGACACCGACTACACGATGCTCCTGGAGCGGAACGGCATCGGCCTGGCCCACGACAAGCTCGAGCGCGACGAGCCGCTCACCGTCCAGGACATCGTCACCTACCTCGCCCACAGCCGGGTCACCGAGCAGCGCGCCTCCGAGCAGATGGAGCTGCTGCGCAAGCACTTCGCCGACCACCCCGACCTCGGCCGAGCGGTGCGGATGATCTCCAACGACGAGGACAACCACCTCGCCTACTGCCACGAGGAGCTGCTCCGCTTCGCCTACGCCGGACACGGCCGCGCCATCCGGCGCACCCTGCGCGAGTGCGCGCTCGCCGAGATCCGGATCTACCGCGACGTCAGCCTCGCCGTGATGGCCCACATGGGCCGGATCCTCGGCTGGCCGAAGCCCAAGGCGGCGCTGCTCGCCGCCGGCATCCACGCCGTGTACCTGTACGAACGCCTCGGCGGCCGGCGCCGGATGGTCTCGCTGCGGATGCCCGAGCGGCGCAACGCGCTGGGCGGCCCCGCCACTCCGGAGCCGGAGGCGGCCTGACCGCCCCGCGGCCGTCCGCTACAGCCACCCCCGGCGTTTGAAGGTGCGGAACAGCACCACCTCCAGCGCGGCCATCAACGCGATCACCACCGGGTACGACCACGTCCAGTGCAGCTCGGGCATGTGCTCGAAGTTCATGCCGTAGATCCCCGCGATCATCGTGGGCACCACGGCCATCGCCGCCCACGCGGAGATCTTGCGCATGTCGTCGTTCTGCTGGACGCCGACCTGCGCCAGATGCGCCGACAGCACGTCCGACACCAGCCGGTCCAGGCCCTCCACCGACTCGTTGACGCGGGTGAGGTGGTCGTGGACGTCACGGAAGTACGGCCGCGCGCCCTCCTCCACGAACGGCGCCCGCGACCCCGACCCGCCGGCCCCCGCCAGCCGGGCCATGGGCGCCGTCAGCGGCACCGTCGCCCGGCGGAACTCCAGGATCTGCCGCTTGAAGCCGTAGATCCGGGACGCCGTGTGCCGCGAGCCGCCCGCGTCGGGGGTGAAGACCTCCGTCTCCAGCTCCTCCAGGTCGGTCTGCAGCTCGGTCGCCACCTCCAGGTAGTGGTCGACCACGGCGTCGGCGACCCCGTACAGCACCGCCGTCGCCCCCTCCCGATGGAGCTCGGGCTCCCGCTCCAGCCGCTCCCGTACCGCGTCCAGCGGGGCGCCCCGACCGTGCCGCACGCTCACCGCGAACGAGTCGCCGAGAAAGATCATGATCTCGCCGGAGGACACCGTGTCGCTGTCCGGCTCGTACACCACCGGCTTCAGGACCACGAAGACCGAGTCGTCGTAGACCTCCAGCTTGGGCCGCTGATGCGCCTTGAGGGCGTCCTCCACGGCCAGCGGATGCAGCCCGAACTCCCGCGCGACCAGGTCGAACTCCTCGGCCGTCGGCTCGTGCAGCCCGATCCAGACGAAACCTCCCGCCGACCGTGCCTGCTCCAGTGCGTCGGAGAAGTCCTGGGACCCCTCCGACCTGTGCCCCTCCCGGTAGACGCCACAGTCGACGATCACGAAGCATGTCCTCCCGTCCCGGCAGTCGGTCTGCCGTCCCGTATCCGTCCCGCTGTCGTCCTCATGCCCCGGTTCCCGCACACGCCCGTACGCCTACCCTGGGCGGCATGCCCACGTTGCTCCTGGTCCGGCACGGACGATCCACCGCCAACACCGAGGGACTGCTCGCCGGCTGGACGCCCGGCGTGCACCTCGACGACCGCGGCACCGCGCAGGCCGCCGCACTGCCCGGACGGCTCGCCCCGCTGCCGCTGGCCGAGGTCGTCACCAGCCCGCTCGACCGCTGCCGGGAGACCGTCGCCCCGCTGCTCCAGGCCCGCCCCGGCCTCGCCCACCACACCGACGAACGCATCGGCGAGTGCCACTACGGCGACTGGACCGGACGCAAGCTCGCCGAGCTCAAGGACGAGCCGCTCATGGAGGTCGTGCAGGCGCACCCGTCCGCCGCGGCCTTCCCCGGCGGGGAGTCCATGCGCGCCATGCAGACGCGCGCCGCCGAAGCGGTGCGCGAGTGGAACGCGCGCGTGGAGCGCGACCACGGACCCGACGCCGTGTACCTGATGTGCTCGCACGGCGACATCATCAAGTCCCTGGTGGCGGACGCCCTCGGACTTCATCTCGACCTCTTCCAGCGGATCTCCGTCGAACCGTGTTCCATCACCGCGATCCGTTACACCCGGCTGCGCCCCTTTCTCCTCCGGCTCGGCGACACCGGCGACTTCGCGTCCCTGGCGCCGCGCGAGGAGCCGCCGGCCGGCGACGCCACCGTGGGGGGCGACGCGGGCGCACCGTGATCGTTCCCCGCAGTAGGGTGAAGCGACCGCAGAGTTGCGCTGCGATCCACCCACCGCCCGTTCCCCGACTCTCAATGGAGACAGGACGTGTCCCGTCAGGTGTTCCTCTACGACCAACCGGAACGTTTCGTGGCCGGCACGGTCGGACTGCCAGGGCGCCGTACGTTCTTCCTCCAGGCCACCGCCGGCTCCCGGGTGACCAGCGTGGCCCTGGAGAAGACCCAGGTCGCGGCGCTCGCCGAGCGGATGGACGAGCTGCTCGACGAGGTGGTGCGCCGCAGCGGCGGCAGCGCGGCGGTGCCCGCCATGGCGCCGACCGAGATCACCGACACCGCGCCGCTGGACACCCCCGTGGAGGAGGAGTTCCGCGTCGGCACCATGGCGCTCGCCTGGGACGGCGAGGAGCAGCGCATGATCGTGGAGGCGCAGGCGCTCGTCGAACTGGACGCCGACTCCGACGAGGACCTCGCCGAGGCGGAGGAGCGGCTGCTCCAGGACGAGGAGAACGGCCCGCCGATGCTCCGCGTCATGCTCACCGGCGCACAGGCACGGGCCTTCGCCAAGCGCGCCCTGGACGTCGTCAACGCGGGGCGGCCGCCGTGCCCGCTGTGCAGCCTCCCGCTCGACCCGGAAGGACACGTATGTCCGCGCCAGAACGGATACCGCCGCGGAGCGTGACCGCCACCGACCCGGCCGCGGCCGAGCTGCTCGCCCGCGGCGAGCTCACCGTGCGCGGACGCATCCGTGAGGCGTCGAACGCCGCGCTGTACTGCACCGTCACCCACGAGGACCGCGAAGCGGCCTGCGTCTACAAACCCGTCGCGGGGGAGCGGCCCCTGTGGGACTTCCCCGACGGCACCCTGGCCGGGCGCGAGGCCGCCGCGTACGAGGTGTCCCGGGCGACCGGCTGGGACCTGGTGCCGCCCACCGTGCTGCGCGACGGCCCGTACGGCGAGGGCATGTGCCAGCTGTGGATCGAGACCGCGCCCGGCGCCGAACTGCTCGCCCTGGTGGACGGCGACGAGCCGGAGCCGGGCTGGAAGGCGATCGGCCTCGCCGAGGCCGGCGAGGGCCGCACCGCGCTGCTGGTGCACGCCGACGACGACCGGCTGCGCCGCCTCTCCGTGCTCGACGCGGTGATCAACAACGCCGACCGCAAGGGCGGACACCTGCTGCCCACGGCCGACGGCCGCCTCTACGGCATCGACCACGGGGTCACCTTCAACACCGAGAACAAGCTGCGCACGCTCCTGTGGGGCTGGGCGGGGGAGCCGTTGCCCGAGGAGGCCCTGGACGTCCTCAAGGGCCTCAGGGACGCCCTCACGCCCTCCGGGCCGCTCACCACGGCCCTGACCCCGCTGATCACCCCCGCCGAGATCGACGCCACCCGCGCCCGCGTGGACGCCCTGCTCACCTCGGGCACCCACCCGGAACCGGGCACCGACTGGCCCGCCATCCCCTGGCCGCCGGTCTGACCGTGACGGAGGCCGGTGAGGCACACGGCGCGGCGACGCGCAAGAACGCCTCCCCGGCCATACGGCCCGTTCCGGTTCGTATCCGGAACCGCGGTCCGGTTAGGCTCGTGACATGCATGCCTGGCCCGCTTCCGAAGTCCCCGCCCTGCCCGGTCAGGGCCGCGACCTGAGGATCCACGACACCGCGACCGACGGTCCTGTCACCCTCGACCCCGGCCCCGTCGCCCGTCTCTACGTCTGCGGCATCACGCCCTACGACGCCACCCACATCGGACACGCGGCGACCTACAACGCGTTCGACCTGGTGCAGCGCGTGTGGCTCGACAACAAGCGGCAGGTTCACTACGTCCAGAACGTCACCGACGTCGACGACCCGCTGCTGGAGCGGGCCGAGCGCGACGGCGTCGACTGGACCGCGCTCGCCGAGCAGGAGACCGCCCTGTTCCGCGAGGACATGACGGCCCTGCGGATGCTGCCGCCCCGGCACTACATAGGCGCGGTCGAGGCCATACCCGGCATCGTCCCGATCGTCGAGCGGCTCCGTGAGCTCGGCGCCACCTACGAGATCGACGGCGACATCTACTTCTCCGTCGAGTCCGACCGGCACTTCGGCCAGGTCTCCCGCCTGGACGCGGCCGCCATGCGGATGCTGTCCGCCGAACGCGGCGGCGACCCGGACCGCCCGGGCAAGAAGAACCCCGTCGACCCGATGCTCTGGATGGCCGCCCGCGAGGGCGAGCCGAGCTGGGACGGCGGCTCGCTCGGCCGCGGCCGGCCCGGCTGGCACATCGAGTGCGTGGCCATCGCCCTCGATCACCTGGGCATGACCTTCGACATCCAGGGCGGCGGCTCCGACCTCGTCTTCCCGCACCACGAGATGGGCGCCTCGCACGCCCAGGTGCTCACCGGCGAGTACCCGATGGCCAAGGCGTACGTGCACGCCGGCATGGTCGCCCTGCACGGCGAGAAGATGTCCAAGTCCAAGGGCAACCTGGTCTTCGTCTCCCAGCTGCGGCGGGAGGGCGTCGACCCGGCGGCGATCCGCCTGGCGCTCCTCGCCCATCACTACCGCTCCGACTGGGAGTGGACCGACCAGGTCCTCCAGGACGCCGTGACCCGCCTCGACCACTGGCGCGCCGCGGTCTCCCGCCCCGACGGCCCGCCCGCCGAGGCGCTCGTCGAGGAGATCCGCGACGCCCTCGCGGACGACCTGAACGCCCCGGCCGCGCTCGCCGCGGTGGACCGCTGGACGGTCCTCCAGGAACAGCAGGGCGGCACCGACCCCGGCGCCCCGGGCATCGTCTCCCGAGCCGTGGACGCATTGCTGGGAGTCGCCCTCTAGGGAAACGCCCTGAAGGGGCGCGGGGAACTGCGCGACCAGCCACAACGGCGCCGCACCCGACGAAGAACAGTGAAAAGGGGCCCCGTTTCCCAGAAACGGGGCCCCTCTTCACGTCACGTCACTCCTCGGACGACTCGTCGCCGTCCTGATCCGCCTCCCGGCGAGGCGGCTTGGACGGCCGGGACCGTCCCGGCCCGTCCCGCCGGTACGACGGCCCGCCGTCGCCCCCCTCGGCGGTGGCATGACCGCCCGGCGGCCCGGGCGGACCCGACGCCCCGTCACGCCGCCGCAGATACCGCTCGAACTCCCGGGCGATCGCCTCACCGGACGCCTCCGGCAGCTCGGCGGTGTCCCGCGCCTCCTCCAGCGTCTGCACGTACTCGGCGACCTCGCTGTCCTCCGCGGCCAGCTGGTCCACGCCCACCTGCCAGGCGCGCGCGTCCTCGGGCAGCTCGCCCAGCGGGATGCGCACGTCGATCAGGTCCTCGAGCCGGTTCAGCAGCGCCAGCGTCGCCTTCGGGTTGGGCGGCTGCGACACGTAGTGCGGGACGGCCGCCCACAGCGACACCGCGGGCACGCCCGCGTGCGTGCACGCCTCCTGGAGGATGCCGACGATGCCCGTGGGACCCTCGTACTTGGTCTCCTCGAGATCCATGCGGCGGGCCAGGTCCGGGTCGGACGTGGTCCCGCTGATCGGGACCGGACGGGTGTGCGGGGTGTCACCGAGCAGCGCGCCCAGCACCACCACCAGCTCCACGCCCAGCTCGTGGGCGAAGCCGAGGATCTCGTTGCAGAACGAGCGCCAGCGCATGGACGGTTCGATGCCGCGCACCAGCACCAGGTCGCGCGGTTTCTCGCCGCCCACCCTGACCACCGACAGCCGCGTCGTCGGCCAGGTGATCTTCCGCACGCCGTTCTCCAGGAACACCGTGGGGCGGTTGACCTGGAAGTCGTAGTAGTCCTCGGCGTCGAGCGCCGCGAACACCTCGCCCTTCCACTCCCTGTCCAGATGCGCGACCGCGGTGGAAGCGGCGTCACCGGCGTCGTTCCAGCCCTCGAACGCGGCCACCATGACCGGGTCGATCAGCTCGGGAACCCCCTCGAGCTCGATCACCCAGCGCCTCCTTCCGACGTGCCCTCGCGTACGCACCAACCTTACGGCGTGTCCGCGGGGGCTCCCGCAGCTCCCCGCACAAGGGGAGTGCCCCATCACTGCCCCGCACGGCGGCGGGAAACACCCCGCGCGGCGGACCGCGGAACGCGGTGAGGGGCGGCCCGTCGGCGCGGGCCGCCCCTCACCGCGCCGGCTCCCGTGCGGGGGAGCCGGCGCGGGCGCCGTCACTTCTTGCCGAGCAGCTCCTGCACGTCCGCCCGGACCTCGTCCGTGGCCAGGCCGCGGATGGTCAGGGTGGTGCGGCGGCGCAGCACGTCGTCGGCCGTCTCGGCCCACTCGTGGTCCCGGGCCCACACGACCTGGGCCCAGATCTCCGGCGCGTCCGGGTGGACACGGCGGGCCAGCGCCGGGTCCTCGTTCGCTAGCCGGGCGATGTCGAACGCCAGCGACCCGTAGTGGGTGGCCAGGTGCCGGGCGGTGTCCGCGGCCATGCGCGGGCCGGGCGCCGGGCCGTCCACCAGCAGGCGGTGGGCGACGGCACGCGGGTTGGCCACACCCGGCAGCGGCAGCTTCTTCGGCAGCGCGCCGATCGGCTCGAAGTCCTCGCCCAGCGGGTGGCCGGGCAGCTCCTGGAGCTTGCGCATCACCGTGCGGCCGATGTGGCGGAACGTGGTCCACTTGCCGCCCGCGACGGACAGCATCCCGCCGCGGCCCTCGGTGACCACCGTCTCCCGCTTGGCCTTGGCCGTGTCGCCGGGACCGCCCGGCAGCACCCGCAGACCGGCGAAGGAGTACGTGATCAGGTCACGGTCGAGCTGCTGGTCGCGGATGGAGAACGCGGCCTCGTCGAGTATCTGCGCGATGTCCTTCTCGTTCACCGCGACGTCCGCCGGGTCGCCCTCGTACTCCTCGTCGGTGGTGCCGAGCAGCAGCATGTCCTCCCAGGGGAGGGCGAAGGTGATCCGGTACTTGTCGATCGGCGTGGCCAGCGCGGCCTTCCACGGGGCGGTGCGCTTCAGGACCAGGTGCGCGCCCTTCGACAGCCGGATGGACGGAGCGGCGTCCGGGTCCTCCATGCGCCGCAGGTGGTCCACCCACGGGCCGGTGGCGTTCAGCACCAGGCGGGCGTTGACGCCGAACTCGTCGCCGGAGAGACGGTCGCGCAGCTCGGCGCCGGTGACCCGGCCCTTGGTGAAGCGCAGGCCCGTCACCTCGGCGTGGTTGAGGACGACCGCGCCCGAGTCGGCGGCCGCGCGGACCGTCATCAGCGCCATGCGCGCGTCGTTCATCTGGTCGTCGCCGTACACGGCCACGGCCTTGAGGTTGTCGGTGCGCAGCTCCGGCACGTCCTGCGCGGCCTTCGCCGGCGACAGCAGGTGGCCCACACCGTCACCGAAGGCCGACAGCGCCGAGTAGGCGAAGACGCCGGCCCCGAGCTTCGCCGCGCCGTGCGGCCCGCCCTTGTACACGGGGAGGTAGAACGTGAGCGGGTTCGCCAGGTGGGGGGCCACCTGGCGGGAGACCGCACGGCGCTCGAAGTGGTTCTCCGCCACCAGCTTCACCGCGCCGGTCTGCAGGTAGCGCAGACCGCCGTGGAGCAGCTTGGAGGAGGCGGAGGAGGTGGCTCCGGCGAAGTCACCGGCGTCCACCAGAGCCACCCTGAGACCGGACTGCGCGGCGTGCCAGGCCGTGGAGATGCCCAGGATGCCGCCGCCGATGACGAGGAGGTCGTACGACGCCTTGGAGAGCTGCTCCCGGGTCTCGGCACGGCTCGGGTTCGGGCCGGACGCCGGGTGCGTCCCCAGGGCAGGTACGGACTGCAGGGTGGCTTGGGTGGTCATGGCGGTTCTACTCCTCGTCCTCGAGCCAGCCCATGGTCCGCTCGACGGCCTTGAGCCAGCTCTTGTACTCACGGTCGCGGGTGTCCGCGTCCATGCGGGGGGTCCACTCGGCGGCCCTGCGCCAGTTGGCGCGCAGGTCGTCGGTGCTGTTCCAGAAGCCGACGGCCAGGCCGGCGGCGTAGGCGGCGCCGAGGCAGGTGGTCTCGGCGACCATCGGGCGCACCACGGGGGCGTCCACGAAGTCGGCGAGGGTCTGCATCAGCAGGTTGTTGGAGGTCATGCCGCCGTCGACCTTGAGGGCGGCGAGCTCCACGCCGGAGTCCTTCGTCATGGCGTCGGCGATCTCCCGCGTCTGCCAGGCGGTGGCCTCCAGGACGGCGCGCGCGAGGTGCGCCTTGGTGACGTACCGGGTGAGGCCGGCGATCACACCGCGGGCGTCGGAGCGCCAGTACGGGGCGAACAGGCCGGAGAAGGCCGGCACGAAGTAGGCGCCGCCGTTGTCCTCGACGGACAGCGCCAGGGTCTCGATCTCGGCGGCGGTGGAGATCAGGCCCATCTGGTCGCGCATCCACTGCACCAGCGAACCGGTGACGGCGATCGAGCCCTCCAGGGCGTAGACCGTGTCCTGGTCGCCGATCTTGTAGCCGACCGTGGTCAGCAGACCGCTGTAGGAGTTGATGATCTTGTCGCCGGTGTTCATCACCATGAAGGTGCCGGTGCCGTAGGTCGACTTGGTCTCGCCCTCGGCGAAGCAGGTCTGGCCGAACAGCGCCGCCTGCTGGTCGCCGAGCGCCGAGGCGACCGGGATGCCGCCGAGCAGGTCGCCCAGCTTGCCGCCCTTGATCTCGCCGTAGACCTCGGCGGAGGACCGGATCTCCGGCAGCATCGGCGTCGGGACGCCGATCGACTCGGCGATCTTCGCGTCCCACTGCATCGTGTGCAGGTTCATCAGCATGGTGCGGGAGGCGTTGGTGACGTCGGTGACGTGCCGGCCGCCGTCCGTTCCGCCCGTAAGGTTCCAGATGACCCATGTGTCCATGGTGCCGAAAAGAATGTCGCCCGCCTCCGCACGCTCCTTCAGACCCTCGACGTTGTCGAGCAGCCAGCGCGCCTTGGGACCGGCGAAATAGGAGGCCAGGGGCAGGCCGGTCTCGCGGCGGAAGCGGTCCTGGCCGACGTTGCGGCCCAGCTCACGGCAGAGGGCGTCGGTGCGGGTGTCCTGCCAGACGATCGCGTTGTGGACCGGCTCACCGGTGTTCTTGTCCCACAGCACGGTGGTCTCGCGCTGGTTGGTGATGCCGATGGCCTTGATGTCGTCCCGGGTGATGCCGGCCTTGGCGACGGCGCCGGCGACCACCTCCTGGACGTTCGCCCAGATCTCGGTGGCGTCGTGCTCCACCCAGCCGGGCTTGGGGAAGATCTGCTCGTGCTCCTTCTGGTCGACGGAGACGATGCGCCCGTCGCGGTCGAAGACGATGCAGCGGGACGAGGTGGTGCCCTGGTCGATCGCGGCGATGAACGGGCCGGCGGTGTGGGCGTCGGTCACGGTGTGCTCCTGAACGTTCCTTGGTTACGGGGCAGTGGGTACGGCGCTTCTACAACGATCGCGGTGCGAGGCGATGCGGTCATCTATGCGAAGGCGACGTTGTAGACGCCGGCCGCGATGGCGCCGCCGATCAGCGGACCGGCCACCGGGACCCAGGCGTACGACCAGTCGGAGCCGCCCTTGTTGGGCAGCGGCAGCAGGGCGTGGACGATGCGCGGGCCGAGGTCACGGGCGGGGTTGATGGCGTAACCGGTCGGGCCGCCGAGCGACAGACCGATCGAGACGACCACGAGCGCCGTGATCAGACCGCCCAGTGCGCCGAGGCCGTTGCCCGCGTCGTTCAGGCCCTGCGTCAGGATGGCGAGCAGCAGCACGAAGGTGCCGATGATCTCCGTGGCGAGGTTCTGCACCGTGTGCCGGATCTCCGGACCCGTGGAGAAGACGCCGAGCACCGGGCCCGCGCCCTTCTCCTGCGCCTCGACGGCCTTGGCGGACGTCGTCTGGGCGCCCGGACCGCCGACGATCTCCTTGTCGGTCAGGTGGGCCTGGAACTGGCCGTAGTACGCCAGCCACACCAGCGTGGCGCCGATCATCGCGCCGAGGATCTGCGCGGCGAAGTAGGTCGGAACGTTGGCCCACCCGCCGTCCTTGATGGCGAGCGCGAGGGTCACGGCCGGGTTCAGATGGGCGCCGGAGATCGGCCCGGCTATGTAGGCGCCCGTCAGGACGGCGAAGCCCCAGCCGAAGGCGATGGCGAGCCAGCCGGCGTTACGGGCCTTGGAGGCCTTGAGCGTCACGGCGGCACACACACCGCCGCCGAGCAGGATGAGTATGGCGGTACCGATGGTCTCGCCGATGAAGATGTCGGAGCTGGACACCCGCGACTCCTTTGTCCTTCGTCCAGGGAAGCCGACCCCCGGGTCCCTCCGGGGATTGGCGCCCTCAGGGGTGAGAGCGTTGCCGGCCCTTGGCGTTGTCCCACTCTAGCGCGTATTGCCGGTAGGTGTTCGACAATGCCGACCGATGGACGGGAGTCTTGTCCGGCCCCGGAGATGCGTCAAGAGTCTCGGTTGTCGAAAAGTGCGATCGTTACTGATCGCCAGGCCTGCCGGATCGGACCGATCACTGCCCGTCTTCGTACGGGTACATGCCTGGACCCCGGCCCGCCCTCAGGCGTCCGGGTGCTGTGCCGTCCGGTGCCCGGCGTGCGGCCGGAGCCCGCTCAGAAGCGTGCGGCGCCCAGGTCCCGGGACACCGCGCGGGCGCAGTCCCGCACCGCCGCGATCAGCTCGGGCCGCAGCTCGCCGTCCTTGCGCAGCCGCTCCACCGCGCCCGTGATGCCGACCGCCCCGACCGGCATGCGCCGCCGGTCGTGGATGGGCGCGGCGAGCGAGGCCACGCCCTCCCAGGTCTCCTCCACGTCCGCCGCGTAGCCCCGCGCGCGGGTGAGGTCGAGGATCCCCTCGAAGGCCTCGACGTCGCACACCGTGCGGTCGGTGAACGCCTTGCGGTCGGCCTCCACGGCCTCGCTGTGCGCGACCGGGTCGTAGGCCGCCAGCACCTTGCCCAGGGCCGTGGAGTGCAGCGGCTGCATGGCGCCGATCTCCAGCACCTGCCGGCTGTCGTCGGGCCGGAACACGTGGTGCACGATCAGCACGCCCTGCTGGTGCAGCACCCCGAGGTGGACGCTCTCCCCGCTGGAGCGGGCCAGGTCGTCCGTCCACACCAGGGCGCGGGCCCGCAGCTCGTGCACGTCCAGGTAGGTGGTGCCCAGGCGCAGCAGCTCGGCGCCCAGCTGGTAGCGGCCGGAGGCCTCGTCCTGCTCCACGAACCCCTCCTGCTGGAGCGTGCGCAGGATGCCGTGGGCGGTGCCCTTGGCGAGGCCCAGCGAGGAGGCGATGTCCGAGAGGCCGAGCCGTCGCTCACCGCCCGCGAGCAGGCGCAGCATCGCTGCCGCCCGTTCGAGCGACTGGATGTTCCGTGCCATCGCCGTACTGCCTCCGTCCCCTTCGAGCGCCGACTCGCGACGTCGCTGCCGCTGTTCGGCAATGCCGAACACTACCGGTCGATGCCGACCCTCCGCTAATGGTCGGTGATGATCGGTCGCGTCTCCCCGCCCCCGACCGTCGCCCGTCGGCCATCTTCGTCCGGCCCGTGGACGCCCCCGACGCCAGGGGGCGGTCCCGGATACCCTGACGGCGTGCGCCCTGCCGGGGAAGCTCGAACAGGTGGTTTTTCCGGGCAGCCGCAAAGCCGACAGCCGTCGCACCTGAGGGAGCCCCTTTCATGGCCTCGTTGCCGCTGACCCCTTCCGCCGACAGCCGGACCCGTGTGTCCGCGCTCCGAGAGGCCCTGGCCACCCGTGTGGTGGTCGCCGACGGAGCGATGGGCACGATGCTCCAGGCCCAGGACCCCACCCTCGAGGACTTCCAGAACCTCGAGGGCTGCAACGAGATCCTGAACCTGACCCGACCGGACATCGTCCGTTCGGTCCATGCGGAGTACTTCGCCGCGGGCGTCGACTGCGTCGAGACGAACACGTTCGGCGCCAACCTCACCGCATTGGGCGAATACGACATCCCCGAGCGCGTGCTCGAACTGTCCGAGGCGGGCGCCCGCATCGCCCGCGAGACGGCCGACGAGTTCACCGGCCGCGACGGCCGGCCGCGCTGGGTGCTGGGCTCCATGGGCCCGGGCACCAAGCTGCCGACTCTCGGCCACACCACGTTCGGCGCCATCCGCGACGCCTACCAGCAGAACGCGGAGGGCCTGATCGCCGGCGGCGCCGACGCGCTGCTCGTGGAGACGACGCAGGACCTGCTGCAGACCAAGGCGTCCGTCATCGCCGCCCGCCGCGCCATGGAGGCCGTCGGCCTCGAGGTGCCGCTGATCGTGTCGGTGACGGTGGAGACCACCGGCACCATGCTGCTCGGCTCGGAGATCGGCGCGGCGCTGACCGCGCTGGAGCCGCTGGGCATCGACATGGTCGGCCTGAACTGTGCGACCGGTCCCGCCGAGATGAGTGAGCACCTGCGCTACCTGGCGCGCCACTCCCGCGTCCCCCTGTCGTGCATGCCGAACGCGGGCCTGCCCGAGCTGACCAAGGACGGCGCCCGCTACCCGCTGACCGCGCCGGAGCTGGCGGACGCGCAGGAGACGTTCGTCCAGGAGTACGGGCTGTCGCTGGTGGGTGGCTGCTGCGGCACCACGCCGGAGCATCTGCGGCAGCTGGTGGAGCGGGTGCGGGAGCTGGCCCCCGCGGAGCGTGATCCGCGTCCGGAGCCGGGTGCGGCGTCGCTCTACCAGAGTGTGCCGTTCCGGCAGGACACCTCGTACCTGGCGATCGGTGAGCGGACGAACGCGAACGGGTCGAAGAAGTTCCGTGAGGCCATGCTGGAGGGCCGCTGGGACGACTGTGTGGAGATGGCACGGGACCAGATCCGCGAGGGCGCGCACATGCTGGACCTGTGCGTGGACTACGTGGGCCGGGACGGTGTGGCGGACATGCGGGAGCTGGCGGGCCGGTTCGCGACCGCCTCGACGCTGCCGATCGTGCTGGACTCCACCGAGGTGGACGTGATCCGGGCCGGGCTGGAGAAGCTCGGCGGCCGCGCCGTGATCAACTCGGTGAACTACGAGGACGGCGACGGTCCCGAGTCCCGCTTCGCCCGGGTGACGGCGCTGGCGCGGGAGCACGGTGCGGCGCTGATCGCGCTGACCATCGACGAGGAGGGCCAGGCGCGGACGGCGGAGAAGAAGGTCGAGATCGCCGAACGCCTGATCGCGGACCTGACCGGGAACTGGGGCATCCACGAGTCCGACATCCTCGTGGACTGTCTGACCTTCACGATCTGCACCGGCCAGGAGGAGTCCCGGGGCGACGGCGTCGCCACGATCGAGGGCATTCGTGAGCTGAAGCGACGCCACCCGGACGTGCAGACCACCCTGGGGTTGTCGAACATCTCCTTCGGCCTGAACCCGGCCGCCCGCATCCTGCTCAACAGCGTGTTCCTGGACGAGTGCGTCAAGGCGGGCCTGGACTCGGCGATCGTGCACGCCTCGAAGATCCTCCCCATCGCCCGCTTCAGCGAGGAAGAGGTCCAAACCGCCCTCGACCTGATCTACGACCGGCGCTCGGAGGGCTACGACCCGCTGCAGAAGCTGATGCAGCTGTTCGAGGGGGCGACGGCCAAGTCGCTGAAGGCGGGCAAGGCCGAGGAGCTCGCGGCGCTGCCGCTGGACGAGCGGCTCAAGCGCCGCATCATCGACGGCGAGCGCAACGGCCTCGAGGCCGACCTGGACGAGGCGCTTCAGACGCGTCGGGCGCTGGACATCGTCAACGACACCCTGCTGGACGGCATGAAGGTGGTCGGTGAGCTGTTCGGGTCGGGGCAGATGCAGCTGCCGTTCGTGCTGCAGTCGGCCGAGGTGATGAAGACGGCGGTGGCTCATCTGGAGCCGCACATGGAGAAGACCGACGAGGCCGGCAAGGGCACGATCGTGCTGGCCACGGTGCGCGGCGACGTCCACGACATCGGCAAGAACCTCGTCGACATCATCCTGTCGAACAACGGCTACAACGTGGTCAACCTCGGCATCAAGCAGCCGGTCTCGGCGATCCTGGAGGCCGCGGACGAGCACAAGGCCGATGTGATCGGCATGTCGGGTCTGCTGGTGAAGTCCACGGTGATCATGAAGGAGAACCTGGAGGAGCTCAACCAGCGCGGCCTGGCCGCCGACTACCCGGTCATCCTGGGCGGCGCCGCCCTCACCCGCGCCTACGTCGAGCAGGACCTGCACGAGATCTACCAGGGCGAGGTCCGCTACGCCCGCGACGCGTTCGAGGGCCTGCGCCTGATGGACGCGCTGATCGGCATCAAGCGCGGCGTTCCGGGCGTGACACTGCCGGAGCTGAAGCAGCGGCGGGTGCGCGCGGCGACCGTGGAGGTCGAGGAGCGTCCCGAGGAGGGCAGCGTCCGCTCCGACGTCGCCACCGACAACCCCGTCCCCACCCCGCCGTTCCGCGGCACCCGCGTCGTCAAGGGCATCCAGCTCAAGGAGTACGCCTCCTGGCTCGACGAGGGCGCGCTGTTCAAGGGCCAGTGGGGTCTGAAGCAGGCCCGCACGGGCGACGGCCCCACCTACGAGGAACTGGTGGAGACCGAGGGCCGGCCGCGGCTGCGCGGCCTGCTGGACCGGCTCCAGACGGAGAACCTGCTGGAGGCGGCCGTGGTCTACGGCTACTTCCCCTGCGTCTCCAAGGACGACGACCTGATCGTCCTGGACGAGGAGGGCAACGAGCGCACCCGCTTCACCTTCCCGCGCCAGCGCCGCGGCCGCCGTCTGTGCCTGGCCGACTTCTTCCGCCCGGAGGAGTCCGGCGAGACCGACGTCGTCGGGTTCCAGGTCGTCACCGTGGGCTCCCGGATCGGCGAGGAGACCGCCCGGCTGTTCGAGGCCAACGCCTACCGCGAGTACCTCGAGCTGCACGGCCTGTCCGTCCAGCTCGCCGAGGCCCTCGCCGAGTACTGGCACGCCCGCGTCCGCTCCGAGCTCGGCTTCGCGGGCGAGGACCCCGACGCCATGGAGGACATGTTCGCCCTGAAGTACCGGGGCGCCCGCTTCTCCCTCGGCTACGGCGCCTGCCCCGACCTGGAGGACCGCGCCAAGATCGCGGACCTGCTGCAGCCGGAACGCATCGGCGTGCAGCTCTCCGAGGAGTTCCAGCTCCATCCCGAGCAGTCCACGGACGCCATCGTGATCCACCACCCGGAGGCGAAGTACTTCAACGCCCGCTGAGCCGGGCTGGCGACGCCCGCCGAGCCGGTCCGGCGAAGCCCGCCGGGCCCCGCGCGGCCGCCGCCCCGGAGGCCGCACCAGGCACTTCCGGCGCGCACGACGTACACTGGTCGGTCCACCGCAGGCCGGTTCCCTTCGTGGGAACCGGCCTGATCGTCCCTTCAGGAGGTATGTGGATGACCAGTACGGTCCCCGCGCTCGGAACCCTTACGGCCGAAGGCTCGGCCCTCCAGGCCGTGCTCCTCGACATGGACGGCACCCTGGTGGACACCGAGGGCTTCTGGTGGGACGTCGAGACCGAGGTCTTCGCGTCCCTCGGGCACACCCTCGACGACGCCTGGCGCCACATCGTGGTCGGCGGCCCCATGACCCGCAGCGCGGGCTTCCTGATCGAGGCGACCGGGGCCGACATCGGCCTCGACGAGCTCACGGTCCGGCTCAACGACGCCTTCGAGAGCCGCATCGACCACGCCCTGCCGCTGATGCCGGGCGCCGCGCGGCTGCTCGCCGAGCTGGCCGAGCACGAGATCCCGACGGCGCTCGTCTCCGCCTCGCACCGGCGCATCATCGACCGGGTGCTGCCCGTCCTGGGCGCCGAGTACTTCGCCCTGTCCGTCGCAGGCGACGAGGTGCCGCGCACCAAGCCGCACCCCGACCCCTACCTCGCGGCGGCCGCCGGGCTCGGCGCCGACCCGGTGCGCTGCGCGGTCGTCGAGGACACGGTCACCGGCGTCACCGCCGCCGAGGCCGCAGGCTGCCAGGTCGTCGCGGTGCCCTCCGTGGGGCCCATCACCCCGGCCGCCCGGCGCACGGTCGTCCCGTCGCTGGACGTCGTGGACCTGCCGTTCCTGCGCGGTCTGATGACAGACCTGCGCTGACCGCTCACGCGGTGTGCACCGCCGCCGGAACCGGCATGCGCGGCGCTCCGTCCAGGGGCCGTTCCGTCCGAGCCGTCCGCATGCGTTTCCGGCCGCCGGTGGCCGAATCCGCGGGGTCACCGAGCCACTTTTCACACGTGACGTTCACCACATTCACACGCATCGACAACGATGTCCGGGTGTGCATCCCGCCCGATTGGGGAGATCACCGGCGCGCCCATGTGTCCTGATTGGTGGGAAGCTGCACCAATCCTTCCCCGGTCATCCCTGTCGGTCCGTTCACACCTGGTTCCACTGCGTGATGAGGTCCCAACTCCGGGGGCTGCGAACCCTCCTGCGGACGCGGACTAATGTCGTCGCGAGAACCACACCCCTCCCTGTTCGCCGCCGTGCCGACCCCTGCACGCGCGGACGGCGCGGAGACGACGACGTCCTGGAGAAATCGAGCATGAACCGCAAGACTTTGGTGCTGGCGGCCGCGATGGGCCTGCTCGCGCCGGTGCTCGCCGCCTGTGGCGACGCCGAGAGCGGCAGCGGCAGCGGCGACGCGATCGTCGTGGGCACCACGGACCGGTTCACCGCCTCGGAGGAAGAAGGGCTCGCCCCCCTCGACCCCGCCTGGGCCTACGACGTCGGCACCTGGAACATCCTGCGCCAGACCGTCCAGACCCTGATGGTCCAGCCGCGCGGCGACGGCGAACCCGTGCCCGAGGCGGCGGAGTCCTGCGGCTTCACCGACGCCGGCAACGAGCGCTACAGCTGCACCCTGCGCGACGGCCTCCAGTTCTCCAACGGAGACCCGATCACCGCGCAGGACGTGAAGTACTCCATCGACCGCGCCCTCTCCCTCGAAGGCGACAGCGGTGTCTTCGCCCTGCTGTCCACCATCGACACCGTCGAGACCCAGGGCGACCGCGAGGTGATCTTCCACCTCAAGGCGGCCGACGCGACCTTCCCGTACAAGCTGTCCACGCCCGTCGCGGGCATCGTCAACAAGGACGACTACGCCCAGGACAAGCTGCGCGAGGGCTTCGACGTCGACGGCTCCGGCCCGTACACGATGGAGTCCGAGGTCAAGGACGGCGCCCTGGTCCGCGCCACCTTCACCAAGAACCCCTCGTACAAGGGCGTGCTGCAGACCAACAACGACAAGGTCGAGATGGTCGCCTACGACAGCGCCGAGTCCATGGGCGACGCGCTGGAGGACGGCAAGATCGACGTCATGACCCGCAGCATGTCGCCGGACCAGATCCAGAAGCTGGCCAACGCCACCGACGGCGAGATCGAGCTGGTGGAGTCCCCGGGTCTGGAGATCCGCTACCTGGCCTTCAACACCAAGGCCGCGTCGGTGAAGGACAAGGCCGTCCGCCAGGCGATGGCCCAGGTGATCAACCGCGACGAGCTCGTCGCCAAGGTCTACGGCAGCCAGGCCGAGCCGCTGTTCTCGCTGGTGCCCGCCGGCGTCACCGGCCACTCCAACGCCTTCTTCAACAAGTACGGCGACCCGAACGTGGCCAAGGCGCGCGAGGAGCTCGAGGAGGCCGGCGTCGACACGCCGGTGAAGCTCACGCTGCACTACACCACCGACCACTACGGTCCCGCGACCAAGGCCGAGTTCGAGCAGCTGAGCAAGCAGCTCAACGACAGCGGCCTGTTCGAGACGGACACCGAGGGCACTTCCTGGGACAAGTTCCGCCCGGCCGGCCAGAAGGGCAAGTACGACGTCTACGGCATGGGCTGGTTCCCGGACTACCCGGACGCCGACGCCTTCGTCGCGCCCTTCCTGGACGAGGACAACTTCCTCAACTCGCCCTACGTCAACACCGACGTCCGCAAGGACCTGATTCCCCAGTCGCGCCGCCAGGCCGACCGGCTGAACGCCTCGAAGACGTTCGAGAAGATCCAGGACATCGTGGCCGACGACGTGCCCGTGCTGCCGCTGTGGCAGGGCAAGCAGTACCTCGCCGCCCGTGACGACATCACCGGCACCGCCTACGCGCTGAACTCCTCCTCCACGCTCCAGCTGTGGGAGCTCGGACGGGGCGTCAGCGGCTGACGAACCAGTACGCCGGGATCCGGTGTCGGTCCGGACCCACGGAAACGACAAGGCATCGCACGTGAACCTGCGCACCCAGTGGCCGGCACTGCCCGTCGTGGCGGTGCTGGCCTCCGGCCTCCTGACCGGCTGCGGCTCCGAGGACGGGGACGCGGCGTCGAAGGGCTCCAAGATCGTCGTCGGCATGTCCGACGACGTCCTGGCCACCGACCCCGCGTCCGGGTACGACCCCGGTTCCTGGCTGCTGTTCAACAACGTGTTCCAGTCCCTGCTCGGGTTCCCCAAGGGAGGCACCGAGCCGCAGCCGGACGCCGCCAAGAGCTGCGAGTTCTCCGACCCGGCCACCCGGGTGTACACCTGCACGCTGCGGGACGGGCTGAAGTTCAGCAACGGTGACCCGCTCACCTCGGAGGACGTGAAGTTCTCCTTCGACCGCATGCTCAAGATCGACGATCCCGACGGTCCCGCGGTCATGTTCCCGACCCTGGAGCAGGTGGACACGCCGGACGAGAAGACGGTCGTCTTCCGGCTGAACACGGCCGACGCCACCTTCCCCAGCAAGATCGCCTCCGGCGCCGGCGCCATCGTCAACCACCGTGAGTACGACGCGAACGGACTGCGCGAGGACGGCAAGGCGGTCGGCTCCGGCCCGTACAAGCTGGACTCCTTCGACGACGGCAAGGCCGTCTTCTCCGTCAACGAGCACTACAGCGGCTCGGCCGAACCTGAGAACTCCGGCGTGACGCTCCAGTTCTTCCACGGCGACCAGGAAGGTCTGAAGAAGGCCCTGGAGAAGGGCGAGGTCGACATCGCCTACCGCGGTCTCACCGCCCAGGCCATCACCGAGATCGAGGAGGCCGACACCGGAGACGGCGGCATCGAGGTCGTCGAGGGCAGCAGCGCCGAGGTGCAGCACCTGGTCTTCAACATGAAGGACCCGGTCGCCGGCCGGCTCGGCGTCCGCAAGGCCATGGCGTACCTGATCGACCGCGACGCCCTCATGCACGACGTGTACGAGGGCACCGCCACCCCGCTGTACTCGATCATCCCGGCCGGTGTCGCCGGCCACAACACGGCCTTCTTCGACACCTACGGCGCCCGCCCCTCCAAGGCCAAGGCCAAGGCCGCACTGGAGAAGGAGGGCATCACCGAGAAGGTGGAGCTGACCCTCTGGTCCACCCCGGCCCGATACGGTCCGGCCACCGACCAGGAGCTCGAGGCGATCGCCAAGCAGCTCAACGCCAGCGGCCTGTTCGACGCCGACGTGAAGTCGGTCGAGTTCGCCCAGTACGAGAAGGACGTCGCCGCCGGCAAGTACGGCGTCTACGTGAAGGGCTGGGTGCCGGACTACCCGGACGCCGACAACTTCACCGCCCCGTTCTTCGGCGAGGGCAACGTCCTCTCCAACCACTACGAGCCGGGCGAGATCACCAAGACGCTCCTCCCGCGCACGGCCGCCGAGAGCGACCGCGGCGCCACCGACAAGGAGTTCGGCGAGATCCAGGACCAGGTCGCCGAGGACATCCCGCTGCTGCCCATCTGGCAGGGCAAGCAGTACGCGGTCGTCCAGGACGGCGTCTACGGGCTCGAGTACTGCCTCGACGCGTCCACCGTGTTCCGGTTCTGGGAGCTGAGCAAGAGCAGCTGACCCGTCGCACACACGAACGTGGGGGCGCCCTCCCGGCCGGGAGGGCGCCCCCACGGTTCGTGCCTTGCGGGGGGCGGCGTGCGCGCTACTGCGCGCCGGGGCGCACCAGCCCGCTCTCGTACGCGTACACCGCGGCCTGCACACGGTCGCGCAGGCCCAGCTTGGTCAGCACATGGCCCACGTGCGTCTTCACCGTGGTCTCGCTGACGAACAGGTCGGCGGCGATCTCCGCGTTGGACAGCCCGCGCGCCACCAGCTTCAGCACCTCTACCTCGCGGTCGGTCAGCGTGTGCAGGGTGTCCGGCACCGGCTCCTCGCCGGAGGGCAGATGTGTGGCGTACTTGTCCAGCAGACGGCGCGTGATGCTCGGCGCGAGCATCGCCTCACCGGCGGCCACCACCCGGATCGCCTGCACCAGTTCGTTGGCCGGGGCGTCCTTCAGCAGGAAGCCGCTGGCGCCCGCCTTCAACGCCTCCACCACGTACTCGTCGAGATCGAACGTCGTGAGCACCAGCACCTTCGCCGGGCCGTTCCGCTCCGGGCCGGTGATCTGGCGGGTGGCCTCCACCCCGTCCATCCGCGGCATGCGGATGTCCATGAGCACCACGTCGGGCTGCAGCGCCCGCACCTGGTCCAGGGCCTGGAGCCCGTCCCCGGCCTCGCCGACGACCGCGAGGTCCTGTTCGGCCTCCAGGATCATCCGGAATCCGGTGCGCAGCAGCGGCTGGTCGTCGACCAGTAGGACGCGGATGGCCACGTAAGTCTCCTTCGCTAGTCCGGCCCCATTCTGCCCTGCTCGCCCCCGCCGGACTCAGGCGCCCTCAAGGGCAGCGGGTAGGGCGGGGGAGTGCCGCCGAACTCCGGGCAGTGCGCCTGGTGGTCGCACCAGCCGCACAGCTTCGTCGGCCGGGGCCGCCAGTCGCCCGTCTCGGTGGCCCGCCGGATCGCCTGCCACAGCGCGAGCAGCTTGCGCTCCACCCGCTCAAGATCCGCGAGCACCGGGTCGTACGTCAGTACGTCGCCGCTGCCCAGGTACACCAGCTGGAGCCGGCGCGGGACGACCTTCTTCAGGCGCCACACCACGAGGGCGTAGAACTTCATCTGGAACAGCGCGCCCTCCGCGTACTCCGGGCGGGGCGCCTTGCCCGTCTTGTAGTCGACGATCCGCACCTCGCCCGTGGGCGCCACGTCCACCCGGTCGATGATGCCGCGCAGCCGCAGTCCGGAGTCCAGCTCCGCCTCCACGAACAGCTCCCGCTCGGCGGGCTCCAGCCGGCTCGGGTCCTCCAGCGAGAACCACCGCTCGACCAGCGCCTCCGCCTCCGTCAGCCAGCGCGCGAGGCGCTCGCCCTCCGGGTCGTCCGCGAACAGCTCCGCGACCTCCGGCCTGCTCTCACGCAGCCGGTCCCACTGGCCGGGGATCAGGGACTTGGCGCGCGGCACCGTGCGGTCGCCGGCCGGGGCGTCGAACAGCCGCTCCAGCACCGCGTGCACCAGCGTGCCCCGGGTCGCCGCCTCGCTGGGCTTCTCCGGCAGCCGGTCGATCACCCGGAACCGGTACAGCAGCGGGCACTGCATGAAGTCACTCGCACGGGACGGCGACAGCGAGGCGGGCGGTGCGGCGGGGGGACCGGCCACCACGACCGTGTCCGCTGCCTCGCCGGGCCCGGCCGGGCTGATGTCGGGCCGCGTCGCGCCCTCGGTGCTCGTCTCCATGACCACAGACCTTACGGCCCGCCGCCGACATCGCGGCGACCCTGTGGACAACCCCCGGGGCACGAGGGCGGGGAGTGCGCCACGGGGAGCGTGGGGAGGAAGGGGAACGAGGGGGTAGAGACAGGGGTGCGGGGCGGAAGAGGCGGCGGACGCCGCATACCATCGACCCAGGACCCTCCCGTCCGGCAGGCGCGGGAGACGCAGCGAGCGAGGGGACACCGGTGGACGTAAGCGGCGGGCGCGGACAGCCGCGGCCCGGCAACGACGAGTCGGCCGACCACACCGGGCCCGAGGCCCAGGCCCCCGGCGGCACCGGCGACGCCCCCACGACCCCCTCCGCCCCGACGCCCGCCGACGACACGGACGGCCGGCCCGAGGGCCCCACGCCCGGCCCCGGCGCCCCGGCCCCCGAGGGCGGGACGCCGCAGGACAGCGGCGCCGCCCCGGACCACGACGCGCACGGGCCCGGCCGCGACCGGCACCGCACCCCGGCGCACACGGAACCCCCGGTGGACCACCCCTCCCACGCGCCCGCCGGACGGCCCGAGCACCCCGACCACCCGTTCGCCCACTCCGGCAGCGGCAAGGGACAGCCCCCGGAACGCCCCGAGGAGCGCAAGCGCGGCGGACTGCTGATGGGCCGCCCGTTCGGCGTGCCCGTGTACGTCGCGCCCAGCTGGTTCCTCGTCGCCATCCTCATCACGTGGGTGTTCGGCGGCCAGATCGACCGCGTCCTGCCCGAGCTGGGCGCGGCCAGCTACCTGGTCTCCCTGTTCTTCGCCGTGGCCTTCTACGCCTCCGTGCTGGTGCACGAGCTGGCGCACACCCTCGCCGCCCTCCGCTTCAAGCTGCCGGTGCGCCGCATCCAGCTCCAGTTCTTCGGCGGCGTCTCCGAGATCGAGAAGGAGGCCGAGACACCCGGCAGGGAGTTCGTGCTGGCGTTCGTCGGCCCGCTGCTCTCCCTGGTGCTCGCCGGGCTGTTCTACCTCGGTCTGCTCGCCGTCGAGCCGAGCAGCGTCCCCGGGGTGCTGCTGGCCGGACTGATGGTGTCCAACCTCATCGTGGCCGTCTTCAACCTGCTGCCCGGCCTGCCGCTGGACGGCGGCCGGATGCTCCGCGCGGTCGTCTGGGCGATCACCGGAAAGCCCATGACCGGCACCGTCGCCGCCGCCTGGGTGGGCCGCGCCCTCGCCGTCTGCGTGCTGATCGGACTGCCGCTGCTCACCCAGTCCGGGGCGCTCGGCTCCGACGCCGTGGACAACGTCGGCATGGACACCGTCCTGGACGCCCTGCTCGCCGCCATCCTCGCCGCGATCATCTGGACCGGCGCCGGGAACAGCCTGCGCATGGCCCGGCTGCGCGAGCACCTGCCCGAGCTGCGCGCCCGCACCCTCACCCGCCGCGCGGTCCCCGTGGAGAACGACACCCCGCTCTCCGAGGCGCTGCGCCGGGCCAACGCGGCCGGCGCCCGCGCGCTGGTCGTCGTCGACGCCGAGGGCAGGCCGTTCTCCCTGGTCCGCGAGGCCGCGATCGTCGGCGTGCCCGAGCACCGGCGCCCCTGGGTGCCGGTCGGCACCCTCGCCCAGGACATCACCGAGGGCATGCGCGTCTCCGCGGAACTGGCCGGGGAGGAGCTGCTGGACGCGCTGCGCTCGGCGCCCGCCACCGAGTACCTGGTGGTCGAGGAGACCGGGGAGATCTACGGCGTGCTGTCCGCCGCCGACGTGGAGCGGGCCTTCGTGAAGGCCATGGCGCGCCCCTCCTGACCCGCCGCCCCCGCCGCCGTCCGTGGTCGGCGGGCCCTCCGGGGACCGGTAGGCTGGTCACATGTCCGAACCGACCGGTGCCGCCCGCAGGCGCGGGCCCTTCAAGGTCGGGGACCAGGTTCAGCTGACCGACCCCAAGGGCCGCCACTACACGTTCACGCTCGAGGCCGGGAAGAACTTCCACACCCACAAGGGTTCCTTCCCCCACGACGAACTGATCGGCGCTCCCGAGGGCAGCGTTGTCCGCACCACCGGGAACGTCGCCTATCTCGCGCTGCGCCCCCTGCTCCCCGACTACGTCCTGTCCATGCCCCGAGGGGCAGCCGTCGTCTACCCGAAGGACGCGGGGCAGATCCTCGCCTTCGCCGACATCTTCCCCGGCGCGCGCGTCGTCGAGGCCGGCGTGGGCTCCGGCTCGCTCAGCAGCTTCCTGCTGCGCGCCATCGGCGACCAGGGCATGCTGCACTCCTACGAGCGCCGCGAGGACTTCGCCGACATCGCCCGGCAGAACGTCGAGCGCTACTTCGGCGGCCCGCACCCCGCCTGGCAGCTCACCGTGGGCGACCTCCAGGACAACCTGTCCGACACGGACGTCGACCGCGTCATCCTCGACATGCTCGCCCCCTGGGAGTGCCTTGAGGCCGTCTCCAAGGCGCTCGTCCCCGGCGGCATCCTCTGCTGCTACGTGGCCACCACCACCCAGCTCGCCCGGACCGTCGAGTCCATCCGGGAGATCGGCTGCTTCAACGAGCCGACCGCCTGGGAGACGATGATCCGCAACTGGCACATCGAGGGCCTGGCCGTCCGCCCCGACCACCGCATGATCGGCCACACCGGCTTCCTGCTCACCGCCCGCAGGCTCGCCGACGGCGTGGAGCCGCCCATGCGCCGGCGCCGCCCGGCCAAGGGCGCCTACGGCGAGGACTACTCCGGCCCCAACGCCGACGGAGGCACCGGCCGCTGACGCGGACCGCACTCCCGCAACGCTCCGGCGCCGTGGCGCAGTTCCCCCCTCCCGACGGGAACTGCGCCACGGCGCCGACGCATTGACGCCCGGCCCCGTACCGGGCCCCCACGGCTCCTCCGCGCGACGACTGCGGACCCCGCCGTTCCCTCCGTCCTGTGACGTGTGGCACGATGCTGGCCACCCCCACCGGCACAGCCCTCACAGGAGACACTCCTCGTGCAGCCTTCCGCCGTTCCGGAGCTCGCCCACACGCACGCCCGGCCCATCCACTGGGTCGCCACCGCCACGGCCGTCGCCGGTGTCGTGGCGCTCTCCTCCGTCCTGCAGCCCGACCACGCGACCGCCGCGGCGCCGGGCGCCCCGCACACGAAGAACGCGCCGGCGCAGGCGCTGCCGCCGGACCCGGCCGACGTGGAGTTCCCGCTCGACTGCGGTCCCGTGAAGCTGGTGGTGAAGAAGCACGTGTCCGGCGACCTCGACGGTGACGGCCGCCCCGAGACGGTCGCCGCGGTCCACTGCGACGCCCCGATGGGCACCCCGCCCGACGGCGTCTACGTGCTCACGCAGGCCGCCGGCGCGGAGCCGCGCGTGGTGGCCACGCTCGTCGCCCCCGAGGACGGCAACAACGTCGAGGACTTCTCCGTGCGCGGCGGGGACGTCGTGGCCACGCTGCTCGGCTACTCGTCCACCGACGTGCCCCGTTGCTGCCCCGACGTGCGGGAGACGGTGAAGTGGCGCTGGGAGAACGGCGCGTTCGTCCGGTCCGCGCCGTCCGACGCGCGGAGCGTGTGACCCGCAGCGGGGCGCGCGGCTACCACGCGCGCCCGGGCGTGTGAGGAATTCAGACAGACGTGACCCGCCGTGCGCCGGCGGTCACCCCGCTTCGGGCCCGTACACCTCGACGCTGTCCGAAACGCGCCGCACGTGGATGCACTCGCCGGGGCACTCCTTCGCGGAGTCGACGACGTCGGTGAGGAGCGGCAGCGGGACGGGCGTTGCCGCGCCCTTGTCCTGGAGCAGCTCGTCCTGCGCGTTCTTCACGTACGCCAGACCGTCGATGTCCAGCTCGAACACCTCGGGCGCGTACTGGGCGCAGATGCCGTCGCCGGTACACAGATCCTGGTCGATCCAGACCTCCAGGGCCTCGGCGCCGGTTGCGGCCTGCTGCTGCACGATCGTCTCTCCTGCCGTCGGGTTCCGCCGAGCCGGGCGGGAATCCGGCCAGCTCTGACGGGTGTTGAACACGTCGACCCTAACGCCGACTGGGTTCCGATCATTCTCGATGGGTATTCCCCTGGCGTGAGGGAGAGCGCAAGGGTGAAGATCGGACACACCCCGACCGTCTTTGTGATCTAGGGGTTTCAATCGACACCCGCCCAGGTAGGGTCTGGAAGCGTCCAGCTCCCCTTGGAGGAGGTGAGGACCGTGGCAGCCCACGACGACGACATGAACCGCGGCATCCGCCCGGGACGCGGGTCCGACGACCCGGCCGGGCAGATCGCCTACCTTGAGCAGGAGATCGCCGTCCTGCGACGCAAGCTCGCCGACTCTCCGCGGCACACGAGAATTCTCGAAGAGCGGATCGTCGAGCTGCAGACCAACCTGGCCGGCGTGTCCGCCCAGAACGAACGGCTGGCGAGCACCCTCCGTGAGGCCCGCGACCAGATCGTGGCCCTCAAGGAGGAGGTCGACCGGCTCGCGCAGCCCCCGGCCGGCTTCGGTGTCTTCCTCACGGCGAACGAGGACGGCACGGCCGACATCTTCACCGGCGGCCGCAAGCTCCGGGTGAACGTCAGCCCGAACGTCGAGCTGGAGGAGCTCCGGCGCGGCCAGGAAGTGATGCTCAACGAAGCGCTCAACGTGGTCGAGGCCATGGAGTTCGAGCGCGTGGGCGAGATCGTCACCCTCAAGGAGATCCTCGAGGACGGCGAGCGCGCCCTGGTCCTGGGCCACACCGACGAGGAACGGGTGGTGCGGCTCGCCGAGCCGCTGCTGGACGTCACCATCCGTCCCGGCGACGCCCTGCTGCTGGAGCCCCGCTCCGGCTACGTCTACGAGGTGGTCCCGAAGAGCGAGGTCGAGGAACTCGTCCTCGAGGAAGTCCCCGACATCGGTTACGAGCAGATCGGCGGCCTCGGCGGCCAGATCGAGGCCATCCGCGACGCGGTCGAGCTGCCGTACCTCTACCCGGACCTGTTCAAGGAGCACGAGCTGCGGCCGCCGAAGGGCGTGCTGCTGTACGGACCCCCCGGCTGCGGAAAGACGCTCATCGCCAAGGCCGTGGCGAACTCGCTGGCCAAGAAGGTCGCCGAGGTCACCGGTGTCGCCGCGGGCAAGAGCTTCTTCCTGAACATCAAGGGCCCCGAGCTGCTGAACAAGTACGTCGGCGAGACCGAGCGGCAGATCCGCCTGGTCTTCCAGCGTGCGCGTGAGAAGGCCAGCGAGGGCACGCCCGTCATCGTCTTCTTCGACGAGATGGAGTCCCTCTTCCGCACCCGTGGCTCCGGTGTCAGCTCGGACGTGGAGAACACCATCGTCCCGCAGCTGCTCGCCGAGATCGACGGTGTGGAGGGCCTGCAGAACGTGGTCGTGATCGGCGCCTCCAACCGTGAGGACATGATCGACCCCGCCATCCTGCGTCCCGGCCGGCTGGACGTGAAGATCAAGATCGAGCGTCCGGACGCCGAGGCGGCCAAGGACATCTTCGGCAAGTACCTCACCGAACGCCTCCCGCTGCACGGCGACGACCTCGCCGAGCACGGCGGCGACAAGTCCATGACGGTCCAGAGCATGATCCAGACCGCCGTGGAACAGATGTACGCGGAATCGGAGGAGAACCGCTTCCTGGAAGTCACCTACGCCAACGGCGACAAGGAAGTTCTTTACTTCAAGGACTTCAATTCCGGTGCCATGATCGAGAACATCGTGGGCCGCGCCAAGAAGATGGCGATCAAGGACTTCCTGGAGAAGAACCAGAAGGGTCTCCGCGTCTCCCACCTCCTCCAGGCCTGCGTGGACGAGTTCAAGGAGAACGAGGACCTGCCCAACACCACCAACCCGGACGACTGGGCCCGGATCTCCGGAAAGAAGGGCGAGCGGATTGTTTACATCCGCACCCTCATCACCGGAAAGCAGGGCGCGGACACCGGACGCTCCATCGACACGGTGGCGAACACCGGTCAGTACCTGTAAAAGCGAGGGCGGCTGCGGGTGCCCACCACGGGTACCCGCAGCCGACTGCTTTTCGGTGCCACGGCTGGAGCACAGCAATGACGCAAATGATCTCCCCACCAGGGCGAAGGCGTTCTAGGCTCGTCCGTACCGCCGAGTCGCGCAGTGCGGGGACGGGCACCGCACACGCACCGGAGCGCCAGCGGTACTGCGGCGCCCCCGACCGGGGACGCCGCCGGGCAAGGAGGGCCGCATGACCGTACGGCGAGTAATGGGCATCGAGACGGAGTACGGGATCTCCGTCCCCGGCCACCCCAACGCCAATGCCATGCTCACCTCGTCCCAGATCGTGAACGCCTACGCGGCGGCGATGCACCGGGCCCGCCGGGCCCGCTGGGACTTCGAGGAGGAGAATCCGCTGCGCGACGCGCGAGGCTTCGACCTCGCCCGGGAGACGGCCGACGCCAGCCAGCTCACCGACGAGGACATCGGCCTGGCCAACGTCATCCTGACCAACGGCGCGCGGCTCTACGTCGACCACGCCCATCCGGAGTACAGCGCCCCCGAGGTCACCAACCCGCGGGACGCCGTGCTGTGGGACAAGGCCGGCGAGCGGATCATGGCGGAGGCGGCGGAGCGGGCCGCGCAGCTTCCGGGCGCCCAGCCGATCCACCTGTACAAGAACAACACCGACAACAAGGGCGCGTCCTACGGCACGCACGAGAACTACCTGATGAAGCGGGAGACCCCCTTCTCGGACATCGTGCGCCATCTGACGCCGTTCTTCGTCTCCCGCCAGGTCTTCACCGGGGCCGGCCGCGTCGGCATCGGCCAGGACGGTCACGAGCACGGCTTCCAGATCAGCCAGCGTGCGGACTACTTCGAGGTCGAGGTCGGCCTCGAGACCACGCTGAAGCGCCCCATCATCAACACGCGCGACGAGCCGCACGCGGACGCGGAGAAGTACCGGCGGCTGCACGTCATCATCGGTGACGCGAACCTCTCCGAGATCTCGACCTATCTCAAGCTCGGCACGACGGCGCTGGTGCTGTCCATGATCGAGGACGGGTTCATCGCGGTGGACCTGGCCGTCGACCAGCCGGTGCGGACCCTGCACCAGGTGTCGCACGACCCCTCCCTGAAGCATCTCGTCACGCTCCGCAGCGGCCGGACGCTGACCGCCGTGCAGCTCCAGATGGAGTACTACGAGCTCGGCCGCAAGTACGTCGAGGAGCGCTTCGGGGCCGACGCCGACGAACAGACCAAGGACGTCCTCGCCCGCTGGGAGGACACGCTCACGCGGCTGGAGAACGACCCGATGAGCCTCGCCGGCGAGCTGGACTGGGTCGCCAAGCGGGAGCTCATGGAGGGCTACCGGCGCCGTGACGGCCTCGACTGGGACGCGGCCCGGCTGCACCTGGTCGACCTGCAGTACGCCGACGTACGCCCCGACAAGGGCCTCTACAACCGTCTGGTGGCCCGCGGACGGATGAAGCGGCTGCTCGACGAGGCCGAGGTCGAGCGCGCGCGTACGCAGCCTCCGGAGGACACCCGCGCCTATTTCCGCGGGCGGTGCCTGGAGCAGTACGCGGACGACGTCGCGGCGGCCTCCTGGGACTCGGTGATCTTCGATCTGCCGGGCCGGGACTCGCTCCAACGGGTCCCAACCCTGGAACCGCTTCGCGGAACGCGTAATCACGTCAAGGCGCTCCTGGACCGCTGCCGGACGGCGGAAGACCTGGTCAGGGTGCTTTCCGGCGGCTGAGCGGGTGAGGCGCGCCCGTACCGGGTACCTGCGAGTACCCGGTACGGACCGGCCGGACAGGGTGGAAGTCCGCCCGTCCGGGAATCATCGAGGTGGTCCCCGTACGTTGGAGCAACTGCGGGGGCATTGTCGGACCCGGCTTGTAGGGTCTGATCTTGACCGAGCAACTGTGTCGGGCGAACCGAGCGGGGTGAGGGTGATGGCGACCAAGGACACCGGCGGCGGACAGCAGAAGGCCACGCGGTCCACCGAGGAGGTCGAGGAGCAGGCGGCGGAGACGCAGGCTTCGGAGGACCTCAAGGAGCGTCACGAGAAGCTCAACGACGACGTGGACGACGTCCTGGACGAGATCGACGACGTGCTCGAGGCCAATGCCGAGGACTTCGTGCGGTCCTTCGTGCAGAAGGGCGGAGAGTAGCCTCACCGGCTTCGCCGGTTCGGCGGTCACCGCGGCAGGCGGTCAGTCACCGCGGCAGGCGGTGAGGAGAGGGCGCTGTCCGTGGCCGGTCCTGTGGCCGGTCGCGGGCGGCGTCCGCTCGGCTCCGGGCGGTGGCTCCGGGTGGTGGCGCCGACTCTTCCAGAAGCTGTTGTCGTAAATGTGGATCATTGCTGTGGGGCGGGTAGGGTCCGTGGCGTAATGTGCTTCAACTGCAATTCGGCCATCGGCAAGTTGGGAGATGATCCCGACGCTGTTCGTCGGGCAGCTGCCTACCTGGAAGGAACTTCGTGGAAGCCAAAACTTCTGGCACCGGGCGTCTGCCGGCTGCCTTCCTGACGCCGGGCTCCTCCTCCTTCATGGACTTCCTCTCCGAGCACCAGCCGGAGCTGCTGCCGGGCAGGAGGACGTTGCCGCCCGTGCAGGGCGTGATCGAGGCCCCGCACGGCACGACCATCGTGGCCGTCACCTTCCCCGGCGGTGTGGTCCTCGCCGGTGACCGGCGGGCCACCATGGGGAACGTGATCGCGCAGCGGGACATCGAAAAGGTGTTCCCGGCCGACGAGTACTCGGCGGTCGGCATCGCCGGCACGGCGGGCCTCGCCGTGGAGATGGTCAAGCTGTTCCAGCTCGAGCTCGAGCACTTCGAGAAGGTCGAGGGCGCGCAGCTGTCGCTGGAGGGCAAGGCCAACCGGCTGTCGACGATGATCCGCTCGAACCTGGGCATGGCCATGCAGGGCCTGGCCGTGGTCCCCCTGTTCGCCGGGTACGACGTGGACCGGGAGAAGGGCCGGATCTTTTCCTACGACGTCACCGGCGGACGGTCCGAGGAGCACGGGTTCGCCGCGACCGGATCCGGGTCGATCTTCGCGCGCGGTGCGATGAAGAAGCTGTTCCGTGACGACCTGAGCGAGGCCGAGGCCACCACGCTGGTGGTGCAGGCGCTGTACGACGCGGCGGACGACGACTCGGCGACCGGTGGTCCCGATGTCGCGCGCCGGATCTATCCGATCGTCACTGTGATCACCGAGGACGGCTACCGCCGGCTCTCCGAGGACGAGTCGTCCGACATCGCCCGGTCCGTGCTGGAGCGCAGGCTGGAGCAGCCGGACGGTCCTCGGGCCTCGTTGCTCTGACAACAGGGTTCTGGTGGTGGGTTCAGGTGGTCCAGTGACTTCGACAGAAAGGGACGGGTAACCGGTGTCGACGCCGTTCTATGTCTCACCTCAGCAGGCGATGGCGGACCGGGCGGAGTACGCCCGCAAGGGCATCGCCCGAGGCCGCAGCCTGGTCGTGCTGCAGTACGCCGACGGGATCGTGTTCGTCGGTGAGAACCCGTCCCGTGCGCTGCACAAGTTCAGCGAGATCTACGACCGGATCGGGTTCGCCGCGGCCGGCAAGTACAACGAGTACGAGAATCTCCGGATCGGTGGCGTGCGGTATGCCGATCTGCGGGGTTACACCTACGACCGCGGTGACGTCACCGCGCGCGGCCTGGCGAACGTGTACGCGCAGACGCTCGGCACGATCTTCTCCAGCGTGGGGGAGAAGCCGTACGAGGTGGAACTGGTGGTGGCCGAGGTCGGGGAGACCCCGGAGCACGACCAGATCTACCGGCTGCCGCACGACGGGTCGATCGTGGACGAGCACGGTTCGGTGGCGGTGGGGGGCAACGCCGAACAGATCAGCGGGTACCTCGACCAGCGGCACCGGGACGGGATGACGCTGGCGGAGGCGCTGAAGCTGGCGGTCCAGGCGTTGTCGCGGGACACGAACGGCAGCGAGCGGGAGATTCCCGCGGAGCGGCTGGAGGTGGCTGTGCTGGACCGGACGCGGCCGCAGAAGCGGAAGTTCAAGCGGATTGAGGGGCGGCGGTTGGTTCGCCTCCTGGAGGCGGCTGGCGGGTCCTCGGAGGAGACGCTGTCGGGCGGGGACGTGGAGTAGGTCGCTGTCCGGGGGCTGCTGAGGCCTGACGCCCTGCGGGGTGGGTTCCTGTCCGGTGGGGGTGCGGTCTGATGCCCTGTGGCGCGGGTTCCTGTTCGGTGGGGGTTGTGGTCTGACGCCTGCGGCGCGGGTTTCCGTCCGGTAGGGGTTGCGGTCTGACGCCTGCGGCGCAGGGTTGCGGTCCGTGGGGGCTGACGTAGCGCCCAGGGTGGGGTGGTGGTGCGGGGCCGCGGTGGGGGTGGTCGTCCTCGGTCTGGCGCGATAGTGCGTGCTTGCACGTGAAGGGCGCGGACGCGCCAGCCGCTGCGGGCGCCCACCCCCACCCCGTCCCCTCCCCGCCGTGGGCGACTACACCGCCACCGGTGGCGGGCACACGCCGCGCAAACTGCGGGCATTCGTGCCGCTGGGGCGGCACGGGTGGGCGCGGCGGCACCCCGTAAGCGCCGGGTTGCGCGAACACCCCCCGGCCCGCATCAACGCGGGTGCCTTTCGGGGCCGGGTGCGCCGATAACCGCCCGCCCGCACCCAAACCCCGTGCTCACGGAACCCGCGTCGTGGAACCCCGTACCTCCAGGTGGACGGGGATGTCCGTGTCGGAGGGCTGTTCGCCGTTCAGGACGGCGAGCAGCGCCTGCATGCCCCGTTCGCCGAAGAGTTCCGCGTCCAGCCGGACAGTGGTCAGCTCCGGATCGATCGCCGTGGCGAGCGCCAGGTCGTCCATCCCGGTGACGGAAAGGTCCGCGGGGACGCGCAGCCCCAGGCGGCGGGCCGCCTTGTAGACGCCCGCCGCCAGCTGGTCGTCGTCGCAGACGACCGCCGTCACCCCGTTCCCCGAGGCGAGCGCGGTCTCCGCCGCCGCCTCCGCCACCTTGATGGAGATCGGCGAGCGCGCCGTGCGCAGGGACGTGCCCGGCACGCGGCGGAGCCGCGCCTCCAGCTCCCGTGCGCGGACCTCGAAGGTCCAGGACGGCACGTCCGCGCCGAGGTGCAGGAAGTGGCGGTGGCCCAGCCCGAGAAGGTGCTCGGCCACTTGGCGGACCCCGTCCGCGATGTCGAGGTTCACCGTGATCCCGGCGGCGGCAGGATCGCTGTCCAGCATCACGAGGGGAAGCTGGTCGCCCCGGATGGCGGTGAGCGCCTCCGCCGCCATCGAGGACGCGATGACGCCGTCCAGCGCGGCCTGGGCGGACGCGAACGGGTCGCGGGCCGGGCCGATGCCCTCGGGGGAGGGGTAGAGCACCACGCCGAAGCCGTGGCGGGAGGCCACGCGGGCCGCGCCCGTGTAGACGCCCGCGAAGAACTCCGTGGTCAGGGCCGGCACGACCAGCAGGACCGTACGCGTGCGGCCCAGCCGCAGGTTGCGGGCGGCCAGGTTGGGGCGGTAGCCCAGCGTGCGGGCGGCCTCGCGGACGCGTTCCGCCGTGGCCTCGGAGACCCGGCCCCGCCACTTGTCGCCCAGCACCAGCGACACCGCGGCCTGGGAGACGCCTGCTTCCCGGGCGACGTCCCGGCTCGTCGGGCGGGTGCTGGCTCTGGGCACCGGCGCTCCTTCATCTGGACTGGTGAACAGCGGTCATGGTACGTATGGAGGGCTTAGTTATACGTAACACTTCAGTGAGAGGGCCGGTATGGCGACGGGTTACCTGGACATCCTCCGGGCGCGGCACGCCACCCGGCTGCTCGTGGGCACGCTGGTGGGACGGCTGCCCAACGCGACCGCGCCGATCGCGATCGTGCTGTTCGTACGGGCGGAAGGCGGGTCGTACAGCCTCGCGGGGGTGCTCGCCGCGGTGTACGGCGTGGCCAACGCCGTGGGGCAGCCGGTGCTGGGGCGGCTCGTCGATCTGAAGGGGCAGCCCCGGGTCCAGCTGCCGGCGGCGCTGCTGTCGGCGCTGGCGATGGCCGTGTTCGCCTTCACGGGGACCGGGTCGCTGGTCGTCGCGTACGCCGCCGTCGCCCTGGCGGGGCTGTTCACGCCGCCGCTGGAGGGTGGGCTGCGGGCGCTGTGGTCCTCGGTGCTGCCCAAGGAGGAGCACGTGCACCGGGCGTACGCCCTCGACGCCGTGGCCCAGGAGGTGATGTTCGCCGTCGGGCCGCTGCTCGTGACGGTGTGCGTCTCCCTGTGGTCGGCGCAGGCGGCGCTGCTCGTGCTCAACGTCATCGGGGTGCTGGGCGCCCTGTCCGTCGTCGTCTCGCCGCCCTCGCGGGCCTGGCGGTCGGCCCCGCGCGAGGCGCACTGGCTGGGGGCGCTGCGCTCACCCGGGCTCATCGCGCTGCTCGCGGCCTTCCTGGCCGTCGGCATGGCGCTGGGGTCCATCACGGTGGCGGCGGTGACGTACTCCGACGACCACGGCGGCGACGCCGTGTACGGCTGGATGATGGCCGGGATCGGGCTCGGCGCCCTGGTCGGCGGCATCGCCTACGGGGCGCGGCAGTGGGCCGGGCAGCCCGCGCGGCGGCTCCAGGTGATCGTGGCGCTGCTGGCGGTGTTCTACCTGCCGCTCATGCTGATGCCGGGGCCGGTGGCGATGACGCTGCTCATGGTGCTCGCGGGGGTGTTCCTGGCCCCGGCGATCGCGTGCGCGTTCGTGCTGGTCGACCGGCACGCGCCCCGCGGGACGGTCACCGAGGCGTTCTCCTGGCTGGTGACCACCTTCACCGTCGGCGCGTCGTTCGGCACCGGTGTGACCGGTCCCGTGGTCGAGGCCGGCGGAGCGCTCTGGGGATTCGCCGTACCGGGTGCGGCGGGCGGCGTGTCGCTGCTGGTTTTGATCGCCACCGGAAGGGTATTGGCGGTTCCGGCCAGGACGGCGGTTGTCGCGGCCGGTTCGGAAAATGATCCGAACCGTGCCGTCGAACCCCGTTTCAGCTCGAAGGATCGGGCGTAATGTTCCCTCATGGACCGCCGCATTTTCGGGCTGGAGAACGAGTACGGCGTCACGTGCACGTTCAGGGGACAGCGCCGCCTGTCGCCTGACGAGGTGGCGCGGTACCTCTTCCGCCGTGTCGTGTCATGGGGCCGAAGCAGCAATGTCTTTCTGCGGAACGGCGCCCGCCTCTATCTCGACGTGGGGTCACATCCGGAATACGCAACGCCGGAATGTGACAACGTGACCGAACTGGTCACCCACGACAAGGCCGGCGAGCGCATTCTCGAAGGACTCCTGGTGGACGCCGAACGACGCCTGCACGAGGAGGGAATCGCGGGCGACGTCTACCTCTTCAAGAACAACACCGACTCGGCCGGCAACTCCTACGGGTGCCACGAGAACTATCTCGTCGCCCGGCACGGGGAGTTCTCCCGGCTCGCGGACATCCTCATCCCGTTCCTGGTGACGAGGCAGCTGCTGTGCGGGGCCGGCAAGGTGCTGCAGACGCCGCGCGGCGCCGTCTACTGCGTCAGCCAGCGGGCCGAGCACATCTGGGAGGGCGTCTCCTCGGCGACGACCCGCTCCCGGCCGATCATCAACACCCGGGACGAGCCGCACGCCGACGCCGAGCGCTACCGCCGGCTGCACGTCATCGTCGGCGACTCGAACATGTCCGAGACGACCATGCTGCTCAAGGTCGGCGCCACCGACCTGGTGCTGCGCATGATCGAGGCGGGCACCGTCATGCGCGACCTCACCCTGGAGAACCCGATCCGGGCGATCCGCGAGGTCAGCCACGACATCACGGGCCGGCGCAAGGTGCGCCTGGCCAGCGGCCGGGAGGCGTCCGCGCTGGAGGTGCAGCGCGAGTACTACGAGAAGGCGGTGGACTTCTGCGAGCGCCGCGGGATCCGCACCGGCACCGTCGACCAGGTGCTCGAGCTGTGGGGCCGCACGCTGGACGCGATCGAGTCCGAGGACCTCGACCGCATCGGCACCGAGATCGACTGGGTCATGAAGTACAAGCTGCTCGAGCGCTACCGCGCCAAGCACAACATGACCATGTCCCACCCGCGGGTCGCGCAGATAGACCTCGCCTACCACGACATCCACCGCCGTCGTGGCCTGTACTACCTGCTCGAGAAGAAGGGACAAGCCGCCCGGATCTGCAACGACCTGAAGATCTTCGAGGGCAAGTCCGTGCCGCCGCAGACCACTCGGGCCCGGCTGCGCGGCGACTTCATCCGGCGCGCCCAGGAGCAGCGCCGTGACTTCACGGTCGACTGGGTGCACCTCAAGCTCAACGACCAGGCCCAGCGCACCGTGTTGTGCAAGGACCCGTTCCGTTCGGTGGACGAGCGGGTGGAGAAGCTGATCGCCGGCATGTGAGAGGCCGTGTCCCCCGGGAGTTGACGAAACACCCGGAACGTCACACGGGCGCCGTACGTTACACCGTGCGGCGCCCTTCTCACGCCGTAGAGTTGCGCGGACGCCATCCACAAGATCGATGATTACGAGGCCCCCACCGTGCGCCGACGCTCACTTCTCATTGCCGTTCCCGCTGGACTGGCCACCCTCGCCGCGTGCGGCGACGACAAGTCCGACTCGGGCAAGGCCAGCGAAACGGCCGCGCCTTCCGAGTCCGAGGCGTCGGCGGCGCCGTCGCCGAAGATCGTCGAGGGTCCGCTGCCGGCGATCACGGCCGGGACCCAGTTCGGCGAGAAGCCGACCGTGGCGAAGGGCAGCGGCGACCCCTCCAAGGACCTCGCGGTCAAGACGGTCATCGCGGGCGGCGGGCGCACGATCGCCGAGAACGACTTCGTCGTCGCCCACTACCTGGGCCAGGTGTGGAGCACCGCCAAGGTGTTCGACAACTCCTACGACCGCAAGGAGCCCCTGGCCATCCAGCTCGCGCAGGGCCAGATCATCGACGGCTGGCGCTACGGGCTCGTGGGGAAGAAGGCCGGCAGCCGCGTCCAGATGGCGATCCCGCCCACCTGGGGCTACGGCGAGCAGGGCAACGCGCAGGCGGGCATCAAGGGCACCGACACGCTGGTGTTCGTGGTCGACGTGCAGGACACGTTCAACGCCAAGAGCTCCGCCAAGGGCACCGACGTCGCCCAGGACAACATCGACCTGCCGAAGGTCGGCACCAACACCGACGGCAAGGCTCCCTCCATCGAGGTGCCGGACTCCGACGCGCCGAAGAAGCTCGTGGCGAACTACGTCATCGAGGGCGACGGCGAGAAGGTCGGCGCCGAGGACAGCGTCCTGGTCCAGTACAAGGGCGTGCTGTGGGACGGGGGCAAGGAGTTCGACTCCACCTACGGCCGCGGCCAGCTGACGTCCTTCTCGCTCCAGCAGGTCGTCAAGGGCTGGGCGCAGGGCCTCACCGGCAAGAAGGTCGGCAGCCGCGTCCTCATCGTCATCCCGCCGGAGCTGGGCTACGGCGACAACCCGCCGCAGGGCAGCGGCATCCAGAAGGACTCCACGCTGGTCTTCTCCGTGGACATCCTCGCGAAGCTGTGACGCCCGCCGGGATGCAAGACTGTGCGTGTTCGCCTTTCCGCAGACAAGCAGGAGCATGAAGACGTGAGCATCGACAAGCCCGAGATCGACTTCCCGGGCGGCGAGCCCCCGGCGGACCTCGAGATCAAGGACATCTGGGAGGGCGACGGCGAGGTGGCGAAGGCCGGCCAGACCGTCACCGTCCACTACGTGGGCGTCGCCTTCAGCACCGGCGAGGAGTTCGACGCCAGCTGGAACCGCGGCACCCCCTTCCGCTTCCCGCTGGGCGGCGGCCGGGTCATCAAGGGCTGGGACCAGGGCGTGCAGGGCATGAAGGTCGGCGGCCGCCGCCAGCTGACCATCCCGGCCCACCTCGCCTACGGCAACCAGAGCCCCACCCCGGCGATCAAGCCCGGTGAGACCCTGATCTTCGTGGTCGACCTGCTCGGGGTCTGATCCGACCGGAGTCGATCGCCGAGGGTCCGTGCCTGTCCGGGCGCGGGCCCTCGGCTTTCACCACGCCACCCCGGGGCGGTACGGTCATCGGTCGTAAGCACCATAGGGAGGCGAAGCGCGTCGATGGCCATTGCCAAGGCCGAGCGGCTGATGAACCTGGCGCTGTGTCTGCTCGGGACGCGGCGGCCGCTCACCAAGCGCGAACTGCGTGAGTCCGTCGAGGCGTACCTCGAGGCGGGCTCCGACGACTCCTTCAACCGCATGTTCGAGCGCGACAAGGACGACCTGCGCGAACTCGGACTGGTCATCGAGACCGTCGAGAACCTCGAGGGCGAGACGGGCTACCTCGCCCGCCGTGACAGCAACCGGCTGCCGGCCATCACCCTGGACGCCGAGGAGGCCGCCGCCCTCGGGCTCGCCGCCAAGGTGTGGCAGCAGGCCCGGCTGGCCGGCGCGGCCTCCGGCGCCCTGCAGAAGCTGCGGGCGGCCGGGCTCCCCGAGGACGTCGACCCGTACGGCGCGCACGGCGCGCTGGAGCCGCGCATCCCGGTGCACGAGGCCGCGTTCGAGCCGCTGATGCTCGCCTGCCGCGACCGCCGGCCGGTCGTCTTCGACTACCGCAAGGCCAACGCCGCCACGCCCGAGCAGCGGCACGTCGAGCCGTGGGCGCTGGAGTGCTGGCGCGGCCACTGGTACCTGGCCGGCTGGGACCGCGACCGCGGCGCCGAGCGGGTCTTCCGGCTCTCCCGGATCACCGGCAAGGTGCGCTCGCGCGCCGGCCGGTTCACCGTGCCGGTGCCGGACGTCGTCACCGTACGGGAGACCGTGGCGAGCTGGGCCGGGGAGACCGCCGACCGCTCCGCGCGCATCCGGCTGCGCTCCGACGCCGGCTTCCCGCTCCGGGCCAAGGCCACCTCGGTCCGGGAACTCGGCGGCGGCTGGGACGAGTTGGAGATCCCGTACGGGCACGGACTGGACGCCTGGCTGGTGGAGTTCGGACCCGACGTGGTGGTGCTGGAGCCCGAGGAACTGCGGGCCGACGTGGTGGACCGGCTGCGTGCCGTGGCCAAGGGCTGAGGGGGAGCGGACGACAACGTGGCAGGCAAACCGGTCAGGCCCGTGAACGCCATCGACCAGACCCGGCGGATGCTGTCCCTGGTGACGTATCTGCGCGAGCGTCCCGGCGCCCGCATCGAGGACGTGGCGCGCGCCTTCGGCATCACCGAGGACGAACTGGTCTCCGACCTCGACGTGCTGCCCATGTGCGGCACCAGCTTCCGCGGCGGCGACCTGCTGGACATCGACACCGACGGCGAGCGCATCTGGTGGCACAACCCGGCCGCCCTCGGCGCCGACGCGGCCGAGCCGCTGCGCCTGGCCGCCGACGAGGCGACCGCGCTGCTCGTCGCCGCCCGCGCCGTGGCCACGCTGCCGGGGCTGCGCGAGAGCGACCGTCAGGCGCTGCTGCGGGCCACCGCCAAGGTGGAGACCGCGGCAGGCGAGGCGGCCGGCGCCAGCTCCCGGCTCTCGGTGACCTTCGAGTCCGAGGGCGGCGTCTTCGCGGACGTCGACCGGGCCATCGCCGAGCGCCGCCGGCTGTGGATCCGCTACTACTCGCCCGCCCGCGACGAGGTCACCGAGCGGGAGATCGACCCCATCCGCCTGGTCAGCGTCGGGCACACGTACGTCGAGGCGTGGTGCCGCCGTTCCGAGGCGCGCCGCACCTTCCGGCTCGACCGGGTCGCCGAGATCAAGATCCTCGACGAGCCGTCCGCGCCGCCCGAGGTGGAGCTGCGCGACCTGTCCGAGGGGCTGGTGCAGCCCGCGGCCGAGGACCCGGAGGTGATCGTCGAGGTCGGTCCCGGCGGGCGCTGGGTCGCCGAGTACTACCCGCACGACAGCGCCGATGAGCTTCCCGACGGCGGTCTCCGTATCACCCTGCGCACCCCCGACCCCGCGTCGCTCAAGCGGCTGGCGCTGCGGCTCGGCCGCGACGGACGCATCGTGGAGCCGCGGGAGCTGGCCGAGAGCGCCCGCCGGGCGGCGCGCGAGGCGCTGGAGGCGTACGACGGGGCCGGGGCGGCGGGATGACCGGGCGGGACGATAGTCAGGAGCGAGGGCTTTGAGCGAGTCGGCGACCACAGGGGCACGGGGCATGACGGCGGCGTCCGCGTTCGCCGGGATGAGGAACGTGGCCCCGGTGATGTTCCGGGCGGGCTGCCCGGACTGCCGGGAGCGCTTCGAGCTCTCCGCGAGCGCGCTGCGGCTGGCCATCGGCGCCAGCAGCCGCACCACGTTCTACTCCTTCACCTGCCCCGAGTGCGGCGCCGCCGTCCGCAAGCCGGCGGGGGAGCGGATCGTCGAGCTGCTCACCGGCGGCGGGGTGCGTACGCTCCGGCTGCACTCGACCGTCTAGGCTCGACCCATGTTCTGGCCGATGTTCGCCGTGGCCCTGGGATTCCTCGGGCTGCTGGTGCTCGCAGTGCTCGCCGTCCGGGTGTTCGTGGAGGCGGAGCGCCTCGGCAGGCAGGTCGCGGACTCCGCCCGGCGCATCGGCCGCGCCGCCGACGACCTGGAGCGCGCGGCGACGAGCACGGCCCGCTCGGCGGAAGCCCTGTGACCCGTGGCCGGCGCCGCCCGGGTCGCCGCCGTCAGGACGGCCGTCGTCGCCGCCCTGTCACCGGCCCGGGCCCGGCAGGTACGCTGCTGATCGCGGCCCGGGGAACGAGGCACGGGCCGCGGACGGGAGTACGCACAGGGATTGCCGGACGTTTACCTCTGGGCGTTACGATCGCTGTCTGCACCGTCCTTCGGACGCATGTCCGACCGGTCGGACAGCCCCCCACCCACCCGCCTCGGTGAGAAGGTAAAGACTTATGGGACGGCTCGGACCTACCGAGATCATTCTGATCCTCGTCGTCATCATCCTGCTGTTCGGTGCGAAGAAGCTTCCCGACATGGCGCGGTCGCTCGGCAAGTCCGCCCGCATCCTGAAGAGCGAGGCGAAGGCGATGAAGGAGGACAACAAGTCCTCCGCTCCGGCCGACCCGCCGGCGACCGACGAGCAGCCCCCGGCGCAGCGCACCATCCAGGCCGCCCCCGGCGACGTGACCAGCTCCCGCCCGGTCACCGAGCCGACGGACACGACCAAGCGCTGACGCAGGGCCGGTGACCTCCGGCCCGCCGCACGAGATGGGAACGTGGGTTGCTCAAGTCTGCCCGCACACAGCAGAGGGATCCCGAGGGGCGCATGCCTCTCGTGGAACACCTGCGTGAGCTGCGGAACCGCCTGGCCAAGGCCGTGCTCGCGATCGTCGTGGTGTCGATCGTCGGGGCCTACTACAGCGAACAGCTCATGCAGTTCCTGGCCGAGCCGGTGCCCAAGTGCGACGACCTCACGAACAGCGACGGCGGCAACTGCGCCATCGTGTCGTTCAACACGCTGACGTCGCCGTTCACCACGACGATCAAGGTGAGCCTCATGGCGGGCCTGGTCGTCTCCAGCCCGGTCTGGCTCTACCAGCTGTGGGCCTTCGTCGCCCCCGGTCTGCACCGGCACGAGAAGAAGTACACCTACGTCTTCACCGCGGCCGCGGTGCCGCTGTTCGCCGGCGGCGCCCTCCTCTCGTACGTCATCCTCCCGGTCAGCATCAAGGTGCTGCTCAGTCTCACGCCCGGGGGGTCGGCGAACATCCTGTCGCTCGACGAGGTCCTCGACTTCACCATCCGCATGGTGCTGATCTTCGGCCTGGCCTTCGAGCTCCCGCTCCTGCTGGTGATGCTGAACATGGTCGGCATCGTCACCGGCCGCCGGATGCTCGGCTGGTGGCGCGGTGTCGTCATGGGCGTCTTCGTCTTCGGCGCCGTCGCGACTCCCACCACGGACCCGGTGGGCATGCTCGCGCTGTCCGTGCCGATCATCGTCCTGTTCTTCTTCGCCGTGGGCTTCTCGCTGATGAACGACAGACGGCGCGCCCGCAAGGAGTCCGAGGGCCCCTCCGACGACGAGGCCTCCGAACTCGACCACACCCCGGAAGCGGTCGAACCGGCCGAACCGGTCACCGCGCTGCCCGAGCAGACCTCCCGGGACCGCGTCAACGGTTATGACGACGTGACCTGAGGACGGTCCCGCACCTCGTAGGGTCGCTCCGTGACCAGCGAGATCACCCTCTTCGTGAACCCCACCGCGGGCGGCGGCCGGGGCGCCCGCGCGGCGCGGACGGCCGCCGCCGCGCTGCGTGACGCCGGCTTCCACGTCGGCACCGTGACGGGCGACGGCCCCGAGGACGCGCTGTCCCGGGCGCGCACCGCCGTCGAGGAGGGCACCGGGGCCCTGATCGCCGTCGGCGGCGACGGCATGGCGAACCTCGCCCTGCAGGCCGTCGTCGGCACCGGCACCCCCTTCGGTCTGGTGGCCGCGGGTACCGGCAACGACTTCGCCCGGGCGCTCGGCATGCCGCTGCGCGAACCCGCCACGGCCGGCCGGATGATCGCCGACGCCCTCAAGAGCGGGCGCTCCCGTGACGTCGACCTCGGCCGGATCGGCGACCGCTGGTTCGGGGCCGTGCTCGCCACCGGCTTCGACTCCCGGGTCAACGACCGGGGCAACCGGATGCGCGCCCCTCTCGGCCGCTTCAAGTACGACGTGGCGATGGTCGCCGAGCTGGCCGCCCTCCGGCCGCTGCCGTACCGGATCACCCTGGACGGCGGCGAGGTCCTCGAGGTCGAGGCGACGCTGGTGGCCGTGGGGAACGGGCCGTCCTACGGCGGGGGCATGCGGATATGTCCGGGCGCCGACCTCACCGACGGGCTGTTCGACATCACCGTGGTCGGTGAGTGCAGCCGGGCCACGCTGCTGCGGGTGTTCCCGCGGGTCTACAAGGGCACGCACGTCGACCACCCCGTGGTGTCCGTGATGCGGGCGGCGAGCGTGGAGCTGGCCGCCGAGGACGTCACCGGCTACGCGGACGGCGAGTACGTCGGACCGCTGCCGCTGACCGCCACCTGCGTACCGGGAGCGGTCCGGGTCGTCGGCCCCTGAGCGGGCGTCGCCGCACCTCACGTGGCCGATCCGGATAATGATCGTCACGTTGTCGGTGCGGCCCGGTACGCTCGAAAGCACGATGACAGAGGACCTCTCACCGGCCGAGCGGTACGCGGCAGCACGCAGGCGCGCTGCCGAGCAGGCCACCTCGCTCGCCTCCTTCCGCGAGATGTACGACTTCGGCCTCGACCCCTTCCAGGTGGAGGCCTGCCGGGCCCTGGAGGCCGGGAAGGGCGTGCTGGTCGCCGCCCCCACCGGATCCGGCAAGACGATCGTCGGCGAGTTCGCCGTCCACCTCGCCCTCCAGGAGGGCAGGAAGTGCTTCTACACGACACCCATCAAGGCGCTGTCGAACCAGAAGTACGCCGACCTGTGCCGCCGCTACGGCACGGACAAGGTGGGCCTGCTCACCGGTGACAACAGCGTCAACTCCGAGGCGCCCGTGGTCGTGATGACCACCGAGGTCCTGCGGAACATGCTGTACGCCGGCTCGCAGACCCTCCTCGGCCTCGGCTACGTGGTGATGGACGAGGTGCACTACCTCTCCGACCGCTTCCGGGGCGCCGTCTGGGAGGAAGTGATCATCCACCTCCCGGAGTCGGTGACGCTGGTCTCCCTGTCGGCGACCGTGTCCAACGCCGAGGAGTTCGGCGACTGGCTGGACACCGTCCGCGGCGACACCGAGGTGATCGTCTCCGAGCACCGGCCCGTGCCGCTGTTCCAGCACGTGCTGGCCGGCCGCCGGATGTACGACCTGTTCGAGGAGGGGGAGGGCCAGAAGAAGGCCGTCAACCCCGACCTGACGCGCATGGCCCGGCTGGAGGCGAGCCGCCCGTCCTGGGGCGACCGCCGCCGGGGCCGCAACGGCATGCGGGAGGCGGACCGCGAGCGGGAGCGCAGACAGCGCTCGCGCGTGTGGACGCCGGGCCGGCCGGAGGTCATCGAGCGGCTCGACGCCGAGGGCCTGCTGCCCGCCATCACGTTCATCTTCAGCCGGGCCGCCTGCGAGGCCGCGGTGCAGCAGTGCCTGTACGCGGGCCTGCGGCTCAACGACGAGGAGGCGCGGGCACAGGTCCGCGACCTGGTCGAGGAGCGGACCGCCTCCATCCCGCCGGAGGACCTGCACGTCCTCGGCTACTACGAGTGGCTCGAGGGTCTCGAGCGGGGCATAGCAGCGCACCACGCGGGCATGCTGCCGACCTTCAAGGAGGTCGTCGAGGAGCTGTTCGTGCGCGGTCTGGTGAAGGCCGTGTTCGCGACCGAGACCCTGGCCCTGGGCATCAACATGCCCGCGCGCTCGGTGGTGCTGGAGAAGCTCGTCAAGTGGAACGGCGAGCAGCACGCCGACATCACCCCCGGCGAGTACACCCAGCTGACCGGCCGGGCGGGCCGCCGGGGCATCGACGTCGAGGGCCACGCCGTGGTGCTGTGGCAGCGCGGGATGAACCCCGAGCACCTCGCGGGACTGGCCGGCACGCGCACGTATCCGCTGCGCTCCAGCTTCAGGCCGTCGTACAACATGGCGGTCAACCTGGTCGAGCAGTTCGGGCGGCACCGCTCGCGGGAGCTGCTGGAGACGTCGTTCGCGCAGTTCCAGGCGGACAAGTCGGTCGTCGGCATCTCGCGCCAGGTGCAGCGCAACGAGGAGGGTCTGGAGGGCTACAAGGCCTCGATGACCTGCCACCTCGGCGACTTCGAGGAGTACGCGCGGCTGCGCCGTGAGCTGAAGGACCGGGAGAACGAGCTGGCCCGGCAGGGCACCGCGCAGCGGCGCGCGGAGGCGGCCGTCGCGCTGGAGAAGCTCAAGCCCGGTGACGTCATCCACGTGCCCACCGGCAAGTACGCGGGGCTGGCGCTGGTGCTCGACCCGGGGCTGCCCGCGGGCCGGACCAACGGCCACCGGGGCGTGGAGTACCACGACGGTCCGCGCCCGCTGGTGCTGACCGCCGAGCGGCAGGTGAAGCGGCTCGCGTCGATCGACTTCCCGGTGCCCGTGGAGGCGCTGGAGCGGATGCGGATCCCGAAGTCCTTCAACCCGCGCTCCCCGCAGTCCCGCCGGGACCTCGCCTCGGCGCTGCGCACCAAGGCAGGCCACATCGTGCCGGACCGGCACCGCAAGAACCGCGCCCCCGCCGCCGACGACCGGGAGATCGCGCGGCTGCGCAAGGCGCTGCGGGCGCACCCGTGCCACGGCTGCCAGGACCGGGAGGACCACGCCCGCTGGGCGGAGCGCTACCACCGGCTGCTGCGCGACACCTCGCAGCTGGAGCGGCGCATCGAGGGCCGGACGAACACCATCGCCCGCACCTTCGACCGGATCGTGGCGCTGCTGACGGAGATGGACTACCTGCGCGGCGACGAGGTCACCGAGCACGGCAAGCGGCTGGCGCGGCTGTACGGCGAACTCGACCTGCTGGCCAGCGAGTGCCTGCGCGAGCGGGTCTGGGAGGGCCTCGGCCCCGCCGAGCTCGCCGCGTGCGTCTCGGCGCTGGTGTACGAGTCGCGGGTGGCCGACGACGCGACGGCGCCCAAGCTGCCCTCGGGCAAGGCGAAGGCGGCGCTCGGCGAGATGGTCCGCATCTGGGGCCGGCTGGACGCGCTGGAGGAGGACTTCCGGATCAGCCAGACCGAGGGTGTGGGCCAGCGTGAGCCCGACCTCGGCTTCGCCTGGGCCGCCTACATGTGGGCCTCGGGCAAGGGTCTGGACGAGGTGCTGCGCGAGGCGGAGATGCCGGCCGGCGACTTCGTGCGCTGGTGCAAGCAGGTCATCGACGTGCTGGGGCAGATCTCCGCGGCGGCCCCGGTCGCCGAGGGTTCCACGGTCGCGAAGAACGCCCGTAAGGCCGTGGACGGTCTGCTGCGCGGGGTGGTGGCCTACTCGTCCGTGGGCTGACCCCGCTCGACCCTCTCTCCGGAAGCCCGGTGCGCCCCCCGCGCGCCGGGCTTCTGCACTGTGCGCGCTCTCGTGCGGCCGCATCACCCGCCGCGTACGCGGGAAGAGATGGGAAGTCTCCGGGAGACCGTGGGCCGCCGCTCCGAGGGTCCGGTTCACCCGTGACGGTGAGTGGCCGCCGCACGCCTGTGCGCCGTGACACACCGTGTTCGAATTGTTCCGGACCGTGCAAATGGCCCCGAGCGTACTCCTGCCCCGGGGGCCGTTTCCGGCAGATGCTGAATATGACATGGCGATGATCCCGTCGGACTAAGCTCGCCCGCAGCGCACCGAGTTGAGATGAATTCGTGCGCCTGTTCCCTTATGTGTACGTTCCCGACCGTCAGTCGATACGCTTCAGAGGGCTCACATGGCGAGTGTCCAACTTCCTTACGCACGCGTGCTGTTGCTGCCGGCCATAGTGATGGCCGCGGCGACCGGAGCCGCCGTCGCCCTGGTGACGGAGCCCGCCCGGATCGCCGTCGGCGTGTGCGGTGCCGTAGCGACCCTGCTGGTGGCCGCCGCCGCGACCGAGGCGGTGCGCCGCGGCCGTCTACTGCGGGAGGCGCGCGCCGAGCACGAGCGTCACCGTGCGTATCTGGAGGCGCGGATCGCCGCCCACGACACGGAGACCGAGTACTTCATCCAGCAGGTCTTCCCCGTCTGCCTGAACCATCTGCACGCCGGCAACGAACCGGACGAGGTGATGCGCGCCCTGCCGCGGCTCAACCCGTCCTGGCGGGACCTCCCCAAGTACCAGCAGGTGCTGCTGCGCACGGTCCTCAAGATCATCGACGACGAGGAGAACCTGCGTGACTCCTCGCAGCGTTCCTTCGTCTCCATCGCCCGCCGCGTCCAGGCCATCGTCCACCAGCAGGCCAAGGAACTGAGGGAGATGGAGGAGGACCACGGCCGCAACCCCGAGGTCTTCGACGACCTCCTGCGCATCGACCACGGCACCGCGCTGATCGGCCGCCTCGCCGACTCCATCTCCGTCCTCGGCGGCGGCCGCCCGGGACGCCAGTGGCCCAAGCCGGTCGCGCTCTACAGCGTGCTGCGCGGCGCCATGTCCCGCATCCTCGAGTACCGCCGCATCGACCTGAAGTCGATCGCGAAGATCAACATCAAGGGCATCTACGTCGAGCCGGTCATCCACGCCGCCGCCGAACTCCTCGACAACGCCACCCGCTACTCGCCGCCCACCAGCAAGGTCAGCGTCACCGCCACCGAGGTGCAGACCGGCGTCGCCATCGAGATCGAGGACGCCGGCGTCAGCCTCGACGAGCAGGCCCGCGCCCGCATCGAGGGCATCCTCGACCGCGCCCAGCGCGGCGTCGACCTCCAGGAGATCGGCGGCAACCCGCGCCTCGGCCTCGCCGTCGTCGGCCGCCTGTGCACCCAGTTCAACATGCAGGTGTCGTTGCGCGCCTCCGCCTACGGCGGCGTCCGCGCCGTCCTGGTCGTCCCCAGCGAGATGATCACCGACCAGCCCGGCGTCGGCCTCGCCCACGGCATCGGCGCCACCGCCGTGCCCCGCCCCGTCGACGCCCTCCCCGGCCCCCAGCGCGCCCCCAAGACCCGCCGCCCCACCAGCCCCCGCATCCCCGAGTCGGCCGCCGTGGAGGACGACGTCCCCGAGGTCACCGAGTGGACCGCGGGCGGTCTCCCGCAGCGCCGCAGCCGCGTCAGGACGCCGCTCGCCCAGCGCTACGCCGAGCAGGCCGCCGCCGAGCGCGCCGAGCGCGAGGCCAAGGAGCGCGGCGAGGAGTACCACGACATCTGGGCCGCGGCCGCGCCCGAGAAGAAGAAGCAGCAGAACGACCGCGAACCCGGGCTGTGGGTCGACGCCTTCTGGGAGGGACTGAAGAAGGACCTCGACCCCGACGTCCACCCCACCGACTTCACCCGGAACCCGACCGCCTACCTGCATCTCATCAACGAACCGGCCCGCACCGAGGCCGAGGACGAGGGGGACCTCAAGTGATTCAGCAACGAGCCAACTTCGACTGGATGCTCAAGGAGCTCGCCGACGGCGTACCCGGCGTCGAGATGATCGTGGTGCTCTCCGCCGACGGCCTGCGCATCGCCCGCTACGGCGGAGAGCCGGACGCGGCCGACCGGGTCGCCGCCGCCTGCGCCGGCGTGCAGAGCCTCGCCGCCGCCGTCGCGCAGGAACTCCCCCACGGAGACGGCGAGATGAAGATGGTGCTCATCGAGATCGACGAGGGCTACTTCTACCTGATGGCGGCCGGCGCCAACGCCTACCTCGCGGTGCTCTCCGACATGACCTGCGAACCCGGCCGCATGGGCGGCATGATGCGCGACCTCGTCGTCCGCATCGGCGCCCATCTGACCAGTCCGCCCCGACGGAACGGGCAGACCGTATGACTCCTCCCCAACGCCAGAGGCGCACTCCCGGGCAGGGCACTCCCGCACAGCCGGCCGCCCCGGCCCGGAAGGAGGGCGAGGGCGGCAACCCGGAGCGGCTGTACGTCGTCGCGGGGCCGGACGGCAAGCGCGCCGACATCGACCTCGTCACGCTGATCGTGGCGCGTTCCCCCGACCCCCCGCCCTCCGCCACCCCCGAGCAGGCGGCGCTGCTCCGGCTCTGCGTCGCCCCCCTGTCCGTGGCCGAGCTGTCGGCCTATCTCAGTCTGCCGTTCAGCGTGGTGACCGTGCTGATCACCGAACTGCTGACGGCGGAACTGGTCCAGGCGCGTTCCCCGATCGTCCGCAAGGCGCTCCCGGACCGTTCCCTTCTCGAAGCGGTGATGCATGGACTTCAACGGCTCTGACACCATCCCGGGCCCACGCGCCGAGGACCAGCTGCCCCACACGGCGCAGTCCGCGGTGAAGATCGTGATCGTCGGCGGGTTCGGGGTCGGCAAGACCACCATGGTCGGCTCGGTCAGCGAGATCAAGCCGCTGACCACCGAGGAGACCATGACGCAGGCCGGCATCGGGGTCGACGACAACTACGGCTCCGCGTCCAAGACGGCCACCACCGTCGCCATGGACTTCGGCCGCATCAAGATCACCGACGAGCTGGTGCTGTACCTGTTCGGCACGCCGGGCCAGGAACGCTTCTGGTTCCTGTGGAACGGCCTGTTCGAAGGCGCGCTCGGCGCGGTCGTGCTGGTCGACACGCGTCGCCTCGAGGTCAGCTTCGACGTCATGGGCCGCCTGGAGGAACGCGGCGTGCCGTTCGTCGTCGCCGTCAACTCCTTCCCGGACGCTCCCCGTTACCCGATCGCCGACCTGCGGGCCGCGCTCGACCTGTCCGAGATGATCCCGATCGTGGACTGTGACGTGCGGCGCCGCGCCTCCAGCCGCGACGTGCTGATGACGCTGATGCGCTTCCTGCACTCGCTCGCGATGACGGGCTCCCTCACCTGACGGGCGAGCCCTCCCCGCACTCAACGGACCTTTTAGGCTTTCCCCCTTTCCGGAGCGACCACAGTGACGCCTGAATCCCACTCCCAGACGCCGGACCTCCCGGCCGGTGACGACGCCCGGCCCGGACCGCCCCCCGGATGCCCCGCGCACGGCCTGGGCCCCGGCGGACTCGCCCGGCTCCACGAGTCGGACGACCTCAAGAGGCTCTACGAGCAGCTGCGCGAGGAGCATGGCCCGGTGGCGCCCGTGCTCATCCACGACGACGTACCGCTGTGGGTGGTGCTCGGCCATGCCGAGAGCCAGCAACTCGTGCGCAGTCCGGCTCAGTTCACCAAGGACAGCCGCATCTGGTCCGCCCTCCGCGACGGCCTGGTCAAGCCCGACCACCCGCTGATGCCGCACATCGCCTGGCAGCCGATGTGCGCCCACACCGAGGGCGAGCAGCACCGGCGCTGGCGCGGCGCCATCGACACCGCCGTCTCCGCCACCGACTTCCGCAGCCTGCGCCGCTACGTCAACCGCAGCGTCCAGCGGGTCGTCAACCGGTTCTGCGAGGCCGGCGAGGCGGATCTGGTCAGCGACTACGCCGAGCACCTCCCGATGGCGGTGATGTGCCACGTCCTCGGCATGCCCGACGAGTACGACGACCGCATGGTGCAGGCGGCCCGCGACATGATCCGCGGCACCGAGACCGCCATCGCGAGCAACGCCTACGTCATGGAGGCGCTGAACCGCCTCACCGCCCGCCGCCGGAAGGAACCCCAGGACGACTTCACCGGCCACCTCGTCGGCCACCCGGCCGGGCTGTCCGACGAGGAGGTCAGCCAGCACCTGCGGGTGGTGCTGATCGCCGCCTACGAGGCCACGGCGAACCTGCTCGCCAACGTGCTGCGCCAGGTGCTCATCGACCCGCGCTTCCGGTCGCAGCTCAACGGCGGCCAGATGACCGTGCCCCAGGCGGTGGAGCAACTCCTCTGGGACGAACCGCCGTTCAGCACCATCTTCGCCTACTACGCCAAGCAGGACACCGAGCTGGGCGGGCAGCGCATCCGCAAGGGCGACGGGCTGCTGTTCGCGCCCGCCCCGGCCAACGTCGACCCGAGGGTCCGCCCCGACCCGACCGCCGACATGCAGGGCAACCGCTCCCACCTCGCGTTCGGCGGCGGCACCCACGAGTGCCCCGGCCAGGACATCGGCCGTGTCATCGCCGAGATCGGCGTCGACGCCCTGCTGATGCGGCTGCCGGACGTGGAGCTGAGCTGCGACGAGGAGGAGCTGGCCTTCACCGAGTCGATCGCCTCGCGCCACCTGGTGTCCCTGCCGGTGCACTTCACGCCGCGGCCCCAGCAGGAGATCACGCAGGCGCCGAGCCACGAGGTCGGCGCGGGGGTGCCCGCGGCGTACGACTGGCAGATCGGCGGGGTTCCCCGGCAGGCGGAGACGCCCGCGCCCGCACGGGCTTCCGTGGGTGGCTCCGCGGGGGGTGCGGACGCGGGTGCGCGGCGTGCGGACGTGGGCGCGCCGGGTACGGAGGCGGGGCTGACGGGTGCGGACGCGGGTGTGACGGGTGCGGGTGTGGGTGCTGGTGCGCCGGGTGCGGGCGTCGGCGGAAGCCCGGAAGCCGGGCCCGTCCCGGCCGCCGTGCCCGTGCCGCCTCCGCTCGCGCCGCCCGAGCCGCCCAAGGGGGCCTGGCAGCGGTTCCTGCGGTGGTGGCGCGGCTACTGATCCGCCGCCCAGGTGCCGTACGAGGTCCACGCCTCGAGCGCCCGGCCGCTGGTGAACCGGCGTTCCGCACCCGTCACCGGGTCCGTGAACGCCAGTTCCCGCGCCAGCAGTTGCAGCGGGCGCCGGAAGTCGCCGGCCGGGACCGGGGCGGTCACCTCGGGGTAGAGGGGGTCGCCCAGGATTGGTACGCCCAGGGCGTTCATGTGCACCCGCAGCTGGTGGGTCTGGCCGGTGCCGGGCACCAGCCGGTACCGGGCCAGGCCGTCCTCCCGGTGCGCGAGCAGCGCCACCCGGGTCTCCGCGTTCGGTTCGCCCTCGACCTCGCGTGCGGTCAGCTCCCCGCGTTCCTTGACGATCCGGCTGCGGACGGTGCGGGGGAGGTCCAGGGCCGGGTCGTAGGGGGCGACGGCCTCGTACTCCTTGTGGACCCGGCGGTCGCGGAACAGCGTCTGGTACGCGCCGCGCTCCTCGGGGCGCACGGTGAACAGCACCAGTCCCGCCGTGAGGCGGTCCAGGCGGTGCGCGGCCGTCAGGTGCGGGAGGCCGAGTTCGTGGCGGAGGCGGGCGAGGGTGGTCTGGCGTACGTGGCTGCCGCGGGGGGTGGTGGCCAGGAAGTGGGGTTTGTCCGCGACGACGAGGTGGTCGTCCTGGTGCACCACGTGCAGGGGGAAGGGGACGGGGGGTTCCTCCGGCATGTCGCGGTGGAACCACACGGTGAGGCCGGGGGCGTAGGGGGTGTCCGGGGGGACGGGGCGGCCGTCGGCGCCGACGATCTCGCCTGCGGTGAACATGGCGTCGAGCTGGGCGGGGGGTGCGGAGAGGCGTCGGACCAGGTGCTCGCGGACTGTCGCGCCGGGGCCGCCTGCGGGGAGACGTACCCGGACCGGGTCCACGCCGTCGCGTTGCGGCAGGGGTGGGGGAGGGGTGGGGGTGCGTCTGCGTCTCACGTGGGGCAAGGGTACGGGGGGTGTCGGGGTGGTTGCGCAGTTCCCCGCGCCCCTGGAGGTGCCTTCGGTCGGCCTGTGGGTGCGGGTCGGTGGGGGCTTGGCGCGCAGTTCCCCGCGCCCCTGGAGGTGGCTTGGGGCGGCCTGTGGGTGCGGGCCGGCGGGGGCTTGGCGCGCCGTTCCCCGCGCCCCTGGAGGTGGCTTGGGGCGGTCTGCGGGTGCGGGCGGGTGGGGGCTTGGCGCGCAGTTCCCCGCGCCCCTGAGGGGTGGTGCTGTGCGGGGGCATGGTTCGGGCCCGGTGGGGGCTTGGCGCGCCGTTCCCCCCGCCCCTATGGGGCGGTGTTCTCCTGTTCCGCCTCGATGCGGGCGTTCCATTCCTTCTTCGAGGCCTGCCAGCCGTCCTCGTTGTGGCCCAGGCGCCAGTAGCCGGAGATGGAGAGGTCCTCGCGGGGGATCGCGCGGTCCACGCGGAGGAGACGGCGGAGTTCCTTGACGAAGTGGGCCTCGCCGTGGACGAAGGCGTGGACGCGGCCCTCCGGCCGGTCGAGGGCGCGGACGGCCTCCACCAGGGCCTCGCCGACCCTGCGGCCGCCGCGGTGCAGCCAGCGGATCTCCACGTCGGAGTCGATCTTCTGCTCCTCCTCCGGGCCCGCGATCTCCAGCAGAGCGACCGCGCGGGCGCCCTGCGGGAGCGACTCCAGGGCGCGGGCGATCGCGGGCAGCGCGCTCTCGTCGCCGGCCAGGAGGTGCCAGTCGGCGGTCGGGTCGGGGGCGTAGGCGCCGCCGGGGCCGAGGAAACGGACGACGTCGCCGGGGCGGGCGTTGATCGCCCAGGGCCCGGCCAGACCCTCGTCGCCGTGGATCACGAAGTCGAGGGTCAGCTCACGGTGTTCGGGGTCCCAGTGACGGATCGTGTACGTCCGGGTCACCGGCCACTGCTCGCGCGGGAACTCCGCGCGGATCCGCTCCAGGTCGAAGGGCTCCGGGTAGACCGCGCCCGGCGCCGGGAACAGCAGCTTGACGTAGTGGTCGGTGCAGGTGTCCGCCGAGACGCGGGCGAGGCCCTCGCCGCCCAGCACCACGCGCTGCATGTGCGGGGTCAGCCGCTCGGTGCGGACGACCACGCCGGTGTGCGGGGTGCGCGGCGCGCGTGCCGGTCGCTCTGCCATGAGGGCCTCCCAATCGCGGTTAGGTATGCCTAAGTTAACACCTACCGCTCCGCGAGAGTCGCCAACAGGCGTGTCACCGAACCGCCCAGGCCCCAGCGCGCGGCCAGGGACTCCACGGCGGCCGGGTCGCGCGGGGCGCGCGGCAGGGCCGTGTCGACGTCCGGGACGGGGACGTCGTCCGCGACCCGGACGACCTTCGGCGCCACAGCGAGATACGGCCGCGCCTCGTCCAGACGCCTGCGCTGCGTCGGTGTGAGCTTCGACCGCGGGTCGTCCACGGCCGCCAGGATCCCGGCCAGGTCCGTGAACTCGGCCAGCAGCTTGGCCGCCGTCTTCTCCCCGATGCCGGGCACGCCCGGCAGACCGTCGCTCGGGTCGCCGCGCAGCAGCGCCAGATCCGCGTACCCCTTGCCGTCCACCCCATACTTCGCGCGCAGCGCCGCCTCGTCCGTGACCTGCAGGGTGCCGACGCCCTTCACCGGGTACAGCACGCGCACCCCGCGCGCGTCGTCCACCAGCTGGTACAGGTCGCGGTCGCCGGTGACGATGTCGACCGGGCCGTCCGCCCGCGCGGTGAAGGTACCGATCACGTCGTCCGCCTCGTACCCGGCGACGCCCACCCGGGCGATGCCCAGCGCGTCGAGCACCTCCTCGATCACCGGCACCTGCGGCGACAGCGTGTCCGGCACCTCCTCCACGTCCGGCCCCGTCTCCAGCTCCTCGGCGACGCGGTGCGCCTTGTACGAGGGGATGAGGTCCACCCGCCACTGCGGCCGCCAGTCGGCGTCCATGCAGGCCACCAGCCGCTCCGGCCGGTGGTCCTTGACCAGGCGGTCGATGAAGTCGAGCAGCCCGCGCACGGCGTTCACCGGCGTGCCGTCCGGCGCCTTGACGGACTCCGGGACGCCGAAATAGGCGCGGAAGTAGAGGGAGGCGGTGTCGAGAAGCATCAGTCCGGTCACGTCCCGCATCATGCCGCACCCCACCGACAGCACCGGCGCGGCGGCGCGCCCTGTGGCCCTTCGCGCGACGTGTTGCGCTCTGCGCCACATCTGTGAGGCGGCACACGAAAAGTTTGCGCCGTTCGATTCCGGGGAGGCGCGGCGGCGGAACGATGCCGGTTGCTGTTTCAACCTGTCGTGGGCCTCCGGGCCCGCCGCATCGCTCCGGCATCTGTCGCCGAGACGAGAGGTACGTGTGTCATCAAGGCTTGAGGCCGAGCATCTGTTCAAGGTGTTCGGCAGACGACCGGACCAGGCAGTCGAAAGACTGCGCACCAACACGGCCGACCGCGAGGAGCTGCGGTCCGACGGCGTCACCGCCGCCGTCATCGACGCGTCCTTCTCCGTGGAGCCGGGCGAGATCTTCGTCGTCATGGGCCTCTCGGGCTCCGGCAAGTCGACCCTGCTGCGGATGCTGAACGGTCTGCTGGAACCGACCGCCGGACATGTCCGCTTCGACGGGCAGGACCTCACCGGCCTGTCCGACCGCGAGCTGCGGGACGTCAGGTCCCGGAAGATCAGCATGGTCTTCCAGCACTTCGCGCTCTTCCCGCACCGCAGCGTCCGCGACAACGCTGCCTACGGTCTTGAAGTGCAGGGCGTGCCCCGCGCCGAGCGCGAACGCCGCGCCGACGAGGCGCTCGCCCTGTGCGGCCTGGCCGGCTGGGAGGACTCGTGGCCCGACGAGCTGTCCGGCGGCATGCAGCAGCGCGTCGGCCTCGCCCGCGCGCTCGCCACCGACGCCGACCTGCTGCTGATGGACGAGTCCTTCAGCGCCCTCGACCCGCTGATCCGCCGCGACATGCAGGACCAGCTGATCGAGCTGCAGAAGAAGCTGAAGAAGACCATCGTCTTCATCACCCACGACCTCAACGAGGCCATGCGCCTCGGTGACCGCATCGCCGTCATGCGGGACGGTCGTATCGTCCAGATCGGCACCGCGCAGGACATCCTGATCCGGCCGGCCAACGACTACGTGGCGTCCTTCACCCAGGACGTCGACCGCTCCCGCGTGCTCACCGCCCAGGCCGTGATGGACTCCGAGGTACACGGCGACGAGGCCGACTGCGCCTGCGAGACCGCCACGCCCGGCACGTCCTTCACCGACCTGTGCGCCATCAGCGCGCGCGTGCCGCACCCGGTGGCCGTGGTGGACGACGGCGACGTCGTCGGCGTCGTGCCCCGGCAGCGCCTGGTCGGCTTCCTCGGCGACGAGGAGGCGGCCCCCGGCGTCTGCGACAGCCCCCGCGACAAGGGCGGGAAGGTGATGGCCCGTGCCTAGGATCCCGCTCGGCGACTGGGTCAACACCTCGGTGGACTGGCTGCTCGACAACCTCACCTGGCTGTTCGACTTCTTCAAGGCCGTCTTCACCGGCGCCTACGACGGTGTCAACGCCGTTCTCCAGGCCCCGGAGCCGCTGATCCTCTGCGGCATCTTCGCGGTCATCGCCTTCTGGCTGCGGGGCACCCTCGCCGGTGTCCTCACCTTCGTCGGCTTCGCCTTCCTCGACTCCATGGAGTTGTGGGAGGACTCGATGGTGACGCTGTCCCTGGTGCTCGTCGCCACCGTGATCGCCCTGGTGATCTCGGTGCCGGTGGGAATCTGGGCGGCCCGGTCGGACCGGGTCAGCGCCTTCGTGCGGCCGATCCTCGACTTCATGCAGACGCTGCCCGCGATGATCTACCTCATCCCGGCGATCCTGTTCTTCGGGACGGGTTCCGCCCCCGGCATCGTCGCCACCCTGATCTTCGCGCTCGCCCCCGGTGTCCGCATGACCGAGCTGGGCATCCGGCAGGTCGACAAGGAACTCGTCGAGGCGGCCGAGGCGTTCGGCACCACGCCCCGCAACACCCTGCTGCGCGTCCAGCTCCCGCTGGCGCTCCCGACGGTGATGGCGGGCGTCAACCAGGTCATCATGCTGGGCCTGTCCATGGCCGCGATCGCCGGCATGGTCGGCACCGGTGGGCTCGGCGGCGCCGTCATCGAGGCCATCGGGCAGCTGAACATCGGCCTCGGCGCCGAGTCCGGCCTGGCCATCGTCATCCTGGCGATCTACCTGGACCGCATGACCAGCGCCCTCGGCACCCAGGTGTCGCCGCTGGGCCGCCGCGCGGCCGCCAAGGCGCGCGCCGCGCAGGGGCTCAAGATCTGGTCCTACCGTCCCCGGCCGCAGGTCGCCGTGGTCGGCATCGTCGTCCTGGCCCTGGTGGCCGGTGGCATGGGTCTGTTCGGCGGTACCGCCGGGTCCGGCGACACCACGGCGAACGACAAGAACGTCGGCGACGGCAAGAAGGTCAGCATCGGCTACATCCCCTGGGACGAGGGGGTGGCCTCCACGTACCTGTGGAAGGAGATCCTCGAGCAGCGCGGCTTCGAGGTCGAGGCCAAGCAGCTGGACGCCGGGCCGCTGTACACCGCGCTGGCGCAGGGCGACGTCGACTTCCAGACCGACGCCTGGCTGCCCACCACGCACGCGGAGTACTGGAAGAAGTACGGCGACCGGCTCGAGGACCTCGGCACCTGGTACGAGGAGACGACCCTGGAGCTGTCCGTCCCCGCGTACATGAAGGACGTCAACTCCCTCGAGGACCTGAAGGGCAAGGCCGCCACCTTCGGCGGGAAGATCACCGGCATCGAGTCCAGTGCCGGCATGATGGGCCTGCTCAAGAGCAAGGTGCTGCCCGACTACGGCCTCGACAAGGAGTACAAGGTCGTCGACAGCTCCACCCCGGCGATGCTGGCCGAACTCAAGCGCGCCTACAGCAAGCAGGAACCGGTCGTCGTCACGCTCTGGTCGCCGCACTGGGCCTACAGCGACTACGACCTGAAGAAGCTGAAGGACCCCAAGGGCTCCTGGGGCGAGGGCGACGCGGTGCACCTGGTGTCCCGCAAGGGCTTCGCCGGTGAGAACCCGGTCGTCGGGCAGTGGCTGAAGGACTTCTCGATGAGCGAGGAAGAACTCACCAGCCTGGAGGCCGAGATCAACAAGGCCGGCAAGGGCCGTCAGCAGGACGCCGTGCGCGCCTGGCTGAAGGACAACCCGGACGTCGTCGACAAGCTGGCCCCCGTGAAGTCCGGTCCGGGCGGCGACACCCCCGCCGAGGCGAAGCGCGCCCTGGACGTGGCGTGGTTCCCGTGGGAGGAGGACGTGGCCGTCACCTACCTGTGGAAGAACGTCCTGGAGCGGCGCGGCTACAAGCTGAACCTCAAGCAGATGGAGGTCGGCCCGGTCTACACCGGCCTCGCGTCCGGGGACATCGACCTCAACTTCGACGCGTGGCTGCCACACTCGCAGAAGAACTTCTACGAGCCGAACAAGGACAAACTCACCGACCTCGGTACGTGGTACGAACCGGTGTCGCTCGAGATCTCCGTCCCGTCCTATGTCAAGGACGTCAAGTCCCTGGCGGACCTCAAGGGCAAGGCCGACCTGTTCGGCGGGCGGATCGTCGGCATCGAGGCCGGGACCGGCCAGATGGACATCCTGAAGAACAAGGTGCTGCCCGCCTACGGCCTGGACAAGGAGTACAAGGTCGTCGACGGCTCCTCGCCGGCGATGCTGGCCGAGCTCAAGCGCTCCTACGCCAAGAAGAAGCCGGTCGCGGTCACGCTCTGGTCGCCGCACTGGGCGTACAACGACTACGAGCTGACCAAGCTCGCGGACCCGAAGCGCGCCTGGGGCGAGAGCAACACCATCCACACCATCGCGAGCAAGAAGTTCCCCGAGCAGTACCCCCAGCTCACCGAGTGGATCAAGAACTTCCACATGAGTGAGGACGAGCTCGGTTCCCTGGAGGCGGAGATCAAGAACCGCGGCCAGGGGCACGAGGAGGAGGCCGTCGCCGCCTGGCTCGACGAGCACCCGGACATGGTGGAGCGGATGACGCCGCAGTAACCGCCGTCCTGCCGGTCACGTCCTGCGAGGGGCGGGTCCCGGAGCGTCCCCCAGGGGCGCCCGGACCCGCCCCTCGCGCCGTCCGGAGCCGCCCCCCGCCACCGTAGGAATCCGGACAACCGCAGAGCGTGAACCATTCCCCGAACCTCTCCGCACCTCCCCGTGACCTTCCGGCGAACACGGTGAACAATGGCGGGAACACCCCTTTTCGCATGCGAGGTGTACCGAGGGGCCCGGCGGGCGGCTGGCGTGAACTGTGAGGTCCGTACCGGCCGCACAGGGAGGCGTCGTGACAGGCGCCTGAACGGTTTGCCGAACATGCGTAGGGTGCAGACAACTCAGCAGAGGAAGAACGCCGGAACCTCGGCGGTCGGGTGCGACGAGCGGCGGAGGAGGGAGCCGGAGCGATGGGCGACCACAAGGAACAGCCCTTGCGCGTGGGCGCGGCCGTGCGGCGGCGACGCCGCACGCTGGACCTCACCCTCGCCGTCGTGGCCGAGCGCAGCGGTCTGTCGGTCCCGTTCCTCAGCCAGATCGAGAACGAGCGCGCGCGTCCCAGCCAGACCTCCCTGGAGAAGCTCGCCGACGCCCTGCGCACCACCGCGGTCGAACTGCTCGCCGCCGCCGACCCGGCGTGCAGCGTGGACGTCGTGCGCGCCGAGGGCACCGAGGAGTGGGCGGAGCCGCGGGTGCGGTCCCTGGTCCGCGGGCACCACCAGATGCACGCCCAGGAGTTCACCGGTGACCACGACGCCGGACGGGAACTGCAGTTCCGCAACGACCAGTTGATGTACGTCGCCGAAGGCGCCGTGGAGATCGAGGCCGAGGGGCGCGCCTACCGCCTCGGCCGCGGCGACACCCTCTACCTCACCGGCGGGGTACGGCACCGCTGGCGGGCCACGGTGCCGGAGACCCGGCTGCTGGTCGTCGCCGTCGCCGAGCACATCGAGGCGCTGCGGGACACCAAGCCGCGCCGATGAGCACCCCACGCGTGGTGTCCCTCGTCCCCTCGCTCACCGAGGCCGTGGCGGTGTCGGCGCCCGGTGCCCTGATCGCGGCCACCGACTGGTGCACCCACCCCGCCGGGCTCGACGTGGCCCGCGTCGGCGGCACCAAGAACCCGGCGGTGGACCGGATCGCCGAGCTTGCCCCCGACCTCGTGATCGCCAACGAGGAGGAGAACCGGCAGCCCGACCTCGACGCCCTGCGCGCGGCGGGCCTCGACGTCCTGGTCACGCACGTACGCACCCTGCCGCGGGCCTTCGCCGAGCTGGACCGCGTCCTGACCGCGTGCGGGGTGCGGAGCCAGCCCGGCTGGCTGGACGCGGCGGAGGCGGCGTGGGAGGCGCCACCGCGGTTCCCGGAGCCGCGCACGGCCGTCGTGCCGATCTGGCGCCGTCCCTGGATGGTGCTCGGCCGCGACACGTTCGCGGGTGACCTGCTGGCCCGGCTCGGCGTACGCAATTCGTACGCGGACCACTCCGAACGGTATCCGCGCGTCCCGCTCGACGAGTTGCGCGCGGCACGGCCGGAACTGGTCGTCCTCCCCGACGAGCCGTACCGCTTCACCGCCGACGACGGCCCGGAAGCCTTCCCCGGCCTCCCCTGCGCCCTGGTCGGCGGACGCCATCTCACCTGGTACGGCCCGTCGTTGGCGGAAGCCCCAAGGGTGCTGGGGCGGGCGTTGCGGGAGGTCCGCGTCTGACGGCGGGGTGCTCGCGCGGCGGGCGTGTGCCGCGCGTTGCATAAGCTGGGCTTATGAGCAGGACGGAAGACCACGGCGGCGAACGGCCCGGGAACGGCGGCTCGCTCGCGCACCGGGTGCCCGACCTCGGCGCGCTCGAGCTGCTGCTCGCCGTGGCACGGGTGGGGAGCCTGGGCCGGGCCGCGCGGGAGCTGGGCATCACCCAGCCCGCCGCGAGCAGCCGGATCCGCTCGATGGAGCGGCAGCTCGGCGTCGCTCTCGTCGACCGCTCGCCCCGCGGTTCCCGGCTCACCGACGCGGGCGCCCTGGTCACCGACTGGGCCCGGCGGATCGTCGAGGCCGCCGAGGCGTTCGACGCGGGTGCGCAGGCGCTGCGGGACCGCAGGGACTCACGTCTGCGGGTCGCGGCGAGCATGACGATCGCCGAGTACCTGCTGCCGGGGTGGCTCGTCGCGCTGCGCGCGCAGCGGCCCGACACGGCGGTGTCCCTGCTCGCCGGCAACTCGACGGCGGTCGCGGAGCGGCTGCTGGCGGGGGAGGCGGACCTCGGCTTCGTGGAGGGGCTGACGGTGCCGGGCGGACTCGACTCCGCGGTGATCGCCCACGACCGGCTGGTCGTCGTCACCGCCCCCTCGCACCCGTGGGCCCGTCGGAGACGCCCCCTCGCGGCGGAGGAACTGGCGGCCACGCCGCTGGTCCTGCGGGAGGAAGGCTCGGGGACCCGGCAGGTGCTGGACGCGGCGCTCGGCGGACTGGCCCGCCCGCTGATCGAGCTGTCCTCGACGACGGCGGTGAAGGCGGCGGCGGTCGGCGGCGCGGGACCGGCGGTGCTGAGCGAACTGGCGGTGGGGGAGGAGCTGGGGATGCGGCGCCTGGTCCGGATTCCGGTCCAGTCGGTCGCCCTGGCCCGCGACCTGCGGGCGGTCTGGCCCACGGGCCACCGCCCCGCCGGCCCGGCGCGGGATCTTCTGTCCCTGACGCGAGGCTGAGGCGCCCCCCAGGGACGCGGGGAACGGCGCGCCCGGCCACGGTGATGCCTGCACCCGGCGTACGACTGTCCCCGGCACCCCGGTGGCCGTGGGGGCGGGCTGCGCGGCCCGGCGCTTGCGGGTTGCCGCCTGCGCCCACCCGTGCCGCCCTGCGGCACGACTGCCCGCAGGGGGTGGCGCGCCCGAAGGGGCGCGGGGAACGGCGCGCCCGGCCACGGTGTTGCCCGCACCCGGCGTACGGACAGTCCCGGGCACCCCGGTGGCCGTGGGGGCGGCTTGCATGGCCCGGCGCTTGCGGGTTGCTGCCTGCGCCCACCCGTGCCGCCCTGCGGCACGACTGCCCGCAGGTGGCGGCGCGCCCGAAGGGGCGCGGGGAACGGCGCGACCGGCCACGGTGTTGCCCGCGCCCGGCGTACGACAGTCCCGGGCACCCCGGTGGCCGTGGGGGCGGGCTGCGCGGCCCGGCGCTTGCGGGTTGCCGCCTGCGCCCACCCGTGCCGCCCTGCGGCACGACTGCCCGCAGGGGGTGGCGCGCCCAAAAGGGGCGCGGGGAACGGCGCGACCGGCCACGGTGTTGCCCGCACCCGGCGTACGACAGTCCCGGGCACCCCGGTGGCCGTGGGGGCGGCTTGCACAGCCCGGCGCTTAGGGGGCGGCGCGCCCAAAGGGGCGCGGGGAACTGCGCGGCTGGGCAGGGGCCGCCCGTACGCCGAAGTCACGCCGCGTTGATCAGCGCCCGCATGACCCGCAGGTCGTCCCCCATCTCCGGATGCCACTGGACGCCCAGAACCCACGCAGGCGCCGGAAGTTCCACCGCCTCCACCGTGCCGTCCTCCGCGTACGCCGACGGGATCAGCCCCCTGCCGAGCCGGTCCACCGCCTGGTGGTGGTAGGTGGGGACCGACGCCTCCTCGGGAACCGCGTCGGCGTACCGCGTGCCGGGCACCGGCTTCACCGGGTGACGCCCGAAGACCCCCGGCACCTCGGCGTGGCCGTCGACGTGCTGGATCAGCGTGCCGCCCAGGGCGACGTTCAGCAGCTGCATGCCCCGGCAGATGCCGAGCAACGGCACCCCCCGCTCCAGCGCGGCCGCGATCAGCGCCAGCTCCCACGCGTCCCGCCCTCGCGCCGGAGGCCCCGTACGCGGGTCGGGCTCCGCGCCGTAGCGGACGGGCTCCACATCGGGGCCGCCCGCGATCACCAGGCCGTCGAGGCGGGCCACGACGGCCTCCGCGTGCTCCGGAGCGTCCGGCGGCAGCATCGCCGCCAGTCCGCCCGCCCGCTGCACCAGCCGCGGATAGCCGGCCGGCAGCAGCGCGGCGTCCAACTGCCACACGCCCCACCGCACGCCCGACTCCGCGTACGTACTGATGCCGATCAGTGGCCTGCCCGACACCCGGACACCTCCCTCTTCCTCAGTCCCGCGCCAGTTCCGCCTCGGCCGCCGCCAGCGCCGCGAACTCCTCCTCCGGCGCCTTCGCCACCAGATGCCTGCGGCTGTACAGCCCGAAGTAGGCCAGCGCCACGATGTACACCGCCAGCGCGATGAATGCCGCCGTCACGTCCACCAGGAACGTCGCCACCAGCGCCGCGCAGGCCAGCACCAGCGCCACCGACGAGGTCAGCACCCCGCCGGGCGTCCGGTACGGCCGCGGCAGCTCCGGCTCCCGGCGGCGCAGCACGATGTGGGACAGCGACATCAGCGCGTAGGAGATCGTCGCACCGAAGACCGCGATGTTCAGCATGCGCGCCCCGTTGCCCGTGCTCGCGGCGAGCGCGAACCCGATCGCGCCCGGGACCACCAGACCGAGGTACGGGGCCCGGCGGCTGCTGGTCAGCGACAGGAACCGGGGCAGGTAACCAGCCCGGGACAGCGCGAACAACTGCCGCGACCCGGCGTAGATCAGCGAGAAGAACGAGGCGACGAGCCCCGCGAGTCCCGCGTAGTTCACGATCCTGCTCCACGCCGTCGCCTCGCCGTCCGGCTGGAGCGCCTCGACCAGCGGGTTGCCCGCGTCCTGGATGGCGGACGAGCCGCGCGCCCCGGCCGCCGTGAAGAAGGTCATCAGGGCCAGCACCACCAGGATGCCCATCGACCAGCGGATCGCGCGCGGCAGCGTGCGGGCCGGCTCCCGGGTCTCCTCGGCGGCCAGCGGCACGCCCTCCACGCCAAGGAAGAACCACATGCCGAACGGGAACGCGGCCCAGATCCCGAGCAGCCCCATCGGCAGCCAGGAACTCGCGCCCAGCGCCTCGGAGTCCACCGGGATGTCGTCCAGGGAGGACGCGTCGAACTCGGGCAGCGCCGCCAGCGCGAACACCACCAGCGCGGCCACCGCGATGCCGGTGACGACGAAGCTGAAGCGGAGGGCCTCGCCCACGCCCCACAGGTGGATGCCGATGAAGATGACGAAGCACGCCAGGTAGACCGGCCAGCCCGACTCCAGGCCGAACAGGCCGAGCGACTCGACGTAGTCGCCGATGAAGATGGAGATCGCGGCGGGCGCGAGGACGTACTCGATGAGGATCGCCGTGCCGGTGAGGAAGCCGCCCCACGGCCCGAGCGCCCGGCGGGCGAAGCCGTAGCCGCCGCCCGCGGTGGGCAGGATCGACGACAGCTCGGCGAGCGCGAACACCATGCAGGTGTACATGGCGCCCATCAGGACCATGGCGATCGCCAGGCCGCCGAAGCCGCCTTCGGCCAGGCCGAAGTTCCAGCCGGAGTAGTCGCCGGAGACGACGTAGGCGACGCCGAGGCCGGTCAGCAGCAGCCAGCCGGCGCTGCCCCGGCGCAGTCTCCGGCGCTCCAGGTAGTCGTCGGGCTCACCGGCGGGTTCACGGGATGCGGATGGATGGCTCACGGCACGGCTCCCCAGGAGGCGGTGTGGCGCGGAAGACGGTAATGGAACAGTTCCAGACCTTTGTGGGCCCATACCTTCGTGGCGCACCCGACGCGAGCGCAACCCCCGTGCGTTAAGCCGCGGTAAACCCTGCCCGGACCCGCCGCGCGCCACACCGTCAGGCGAGGAACCCCCGCAACAGCGCCGCCGTCCCCGCACAGTGCTCCCGCATCACCTCGCGCCCTCCGTCCGCGTCCCCCTCGAGAACCGCCTCCACCAGCGCCGCGTGCTGCCGCTGCGAGTGCTCCAGGTTGCGCACCAGTAGCGGGATGCAGTCCAGCAGGTCGTTCACCGTCGCCCGGACGGCCGCGTACTGCGCGGTCAGCGTGGGCGAGCCGGACAGCTCCGCGAGGGTGAGGTGGAACAGGGTGTCCGCCCTCCGGTAGTCGCCCAGCGGCGCCTCCTGCGTACCCGCCAGCGCCTCCCGCAGGCGCCCCGCCCGCTCGTCCGTCAGCCCGTGCGCCGCGCACAGCCCGGCCGCGCCCACCTCCAGCACCTCCCGGAAGCGCAGCACGTCCTCGATGTCCACCTCGGCGATCCGCCGCCGCAGCTCCTCCTCGCCGGCGTCCGTCGGACGGGGCAGCACGAACGTCCCGCCGTACCGGCCGCGCCGCGACTCCACCAGACCCTGGTCCTGGAGGACCTTCAGCACCTCGCGCAGCGTCACCCGGCTGATCCCCAGCCGCTCCGCCAGCTCCCGCTCGGCCGGCAGCCGCTCCCCGCCCGCCACCAGGCCCAGCCGCACCACCTGGAGGATCTGCTCCAGCGCCTCCTCGAAGCCGTTGCCCGCACGGACCTGCCGCAGCACCGGCGCCAGCCGGTCCCCGACCGCGCCGACCGCATCCTTGGGCATCTGGTCGCGCCCCCTTCCCAAGCAATGGTTCCCGGCAATACCTTATGGCTCCCGGCTGACCGAAGAAGCCCCAGGAGGCCCTCCCGTGGCAGACCGCACACCCCCGCTTCCCGTCGAGGAGCTGCACGCCCTCGTCGCGGCCGGCGAGATCGACACTGTCGTCCTGGCCTTCCCCGACATGCAAGGCCGCCTCCAGGGCAAGCGGTTCGCCGCCCGCTTCTTCCTCGACGAGGTCCTCCACCACGGCACCGAGGGCTGCAACTACCTGCTCGCCGTCGACGCCGACATGAACACCGTCGACGGCTACGCCATGTCCTCCTGGGAGACCGGCTACGGCGACTTCGCCATGTACCCGGACCTGGACACCCTGCGCCGCGTCCCCTGGAACGAGGGCACCGCGATGGTCACCGCCGACCTCGCCTGGGCCGACGGCTCACCGGTGGCTGCCGCGCCCCGCCAGATACTGCGCCGGCAGCTCGACCGGCTCGCCGCCCTCGGCTACACCGCCCAGGTCGGCACGGAGCTGGAGTTCATCGTCTTCAAGGACACCTACGAGCAGGCCTGGGACGCCGGCTACCGCGGCCTCACCCCGGCGAACCAGTACAACGTCGACTACTCGGTGCTCGGCACCGGACGCGTCGAGCCGCTGCTGCGCCGCATCCGCAACGACATGGCTGGCGCCGGCCTCACCGTCGAGTCCGCCAAGGGCGAGTGCAACCCCGGCCAGCACGAGATCGCCTTCCGCTACGACGAGGCCCTCGTCACCTGCGACCAGCACGCGATCTACAAGACCGGCGCCAAGGAGATCGCCGCCCAGGAGGGCGTCTCCCTCACCTTCATGGCCAAGTACAACGAACGCGAGGGCAACTCCTGCCACATCCATCTCTCGCTCGCCGACCTCGGCGGCGACAGCGCCATGCCGGACTCCCCGGAGGACCCGGACAGCATGTCCGAGGTGATGCGCCACTTCCTCGCCGGACAGCTCGCCGCGCTCCGCGAGTTCTCCCTGCTCTACGCCCCCCACATCAACAGCTACAAGCGCTTCCAGCCGGGCTCCTTCGCCCCGACCGCCGTCGCCTGGGGCCACGACAACCGCACCTGCGCGCTGCGCGTCGTCGGCCACGGCCGCTCCCTGCGCTTCGAGAACCGCCTGCCCGGCGGCGACGTCAACCCCTACCTCGCCGTCGCCGGCATGGTCGCCGCCGGCCTGCACGGCGTCGAGCAGCGCCTCGACCTGCCCGAGCCCTGCGCGGGCAACGCCTACACCGCCGGTTTCGACCACGTCCCCACCACGCTCCGCGAGGCCGCCGAGCTGTGGGAGCACAGCGAGATCGCCAAGGCGGCCTTCGGCGAGGAGGTCGTCGCCCACTACCGCAACATGGCGCGCGTCGAGATCGACGCCTTCGACGCCGCGGTCACCGACTGGGAGCTGCGCCGCTCCTTCGAACGCATGTGAGGCCCCGAGTGTCCGACCAGCCCGCCGAGCTCCAGGTGCGCAACCCCGCCACCGAGGAGGTCATCGCCACCGTCCCGGCCGCGAGCCCCGCCGACGTGGACGCCGCCGTCACCCGCGCGGCCCGCGCGCAGACCGCCTGGGCCGCCCTCGCGCCCGGCGACCGCGCACGATCGCTGCGCAGGTTCGCCGCCGCCGTCGACGACCACGTCGAGGAACTCGCCCTCCTGGAGGTCCGCGAGGCCGGGCACACCCTCGGCAACGCCCGCTGGGAGGCGGGCAACGTCCGCGACCTGCTCGACTACGCGGCCGGGGGAGTGGAACGCCTCACCGGCCGCCAGATCCCCGTCCCGGGCGGCGTCGACGTCACCTTCCTCGAACCCCTCGGCGTCATCGGCGTCATCGCCCCCTGGAACTTCCCCATGCCGATCGCGGCCTGGGGCACCGCCCCCGCCCTCGCCGCCGGCAACGCGGTCCTCCTCAAACCCGCCGAGACCACCCCCCTCACCGCCCTGCGCCTCGCGGAACTCGCCCTGGAGGCCGGGCTCCCCGAGGGCCTGTTTCAGGTCCTGCCCGGACACGGCGCGGTCGCCGGTAACGCCCTCGTCGAGCACCCCGGCGTCGCCAAGATCGTGTTCACCGGGTCCACGGCCGTCGGCAAGCAGGTGTGGGCCAAGGGCGCCGCGCACCTCAAGCGGGTCACCCTCGAACTCGGCGGCAAGAGCCCCAACATCGTCTTCGCCGACGCCGACCTGGAGGCCGCCGCGGTCGCCGCACCCCTGTCCTTCCTCGACAACGCCGGACAGGACTGCTGCGCCCGCACCCGCATCCTCGTCGAACGCACCGTGCACGACCGTTTCCTGGAGCTGCTCGCGCCCGCGATCGAGGCCGTCCGCGTCGGCGACCCGGGCCGCGACGAGGACGTCGACATGGGCCCGCTGATCTCCCGCACCCAGCTCGACCGCGTCCGCTCCTACGTCCCCGACACCCTCGACGGCATCCGCGGCAAGGCGCCCGAGGGCCCCGGCTACTGGTTCGCGCCCACCGTCCTCACCGGCGTCCGCCCCGGCGACCGGGTCGCCGTCGAGGAGGTCTTCGGACCCGTCGCCGTCGTCCTCCCCTTCGACGACGAGGCCGACGCCGTCCGCCTCGCCAACGCCACCGACTACGGCCTCGCCGGTTCCCTGTGGACCCATGACGTCGGCCGCGCCCTGCGCGTCTCCCGCGCCGTGCGCGCCGGGAACCTCTCCGTCAACTCCCATGCGAGCGTGCGCTACTGGACCCCCTTCGGCGGCTACAAGCAGTCCGGCGTGGGCCGTGAACTGGGGCCGGACGCCCTGACCGCCTTCACCGAAACCAAGAACGTCTTCATCAGCACGGAGGCCTGACCGCACATGAGCGAGGACATCATCTGCCGCCGCCTGACCGGCCGCACCGCCGTCGTCACCGGAGCCGGCAGCGGCATCGGGCTCGCCACCGCGCGCCGCCTCGCCTCCGAGGGGGCGAACGTGGTCTGCGCGGACGTCGACGAGGTCCGCGGCAAGGCCGCCGCCGAGGAGACCGGCGGGATCTTCGTGAACACCGACGTCACCGACCCCGAGCAGGTCGAGGCGCTGTTCCGCACCGCGTACGAGACGTACGGCAGCGTCGACGTCGCCTTCAACAACGCGGGCATCTCACCGCCCGACGACGACTCCATCCTGGAGACCGGCCTGGAGGCCTGGAAGCGGGTCCAGGAGGTCAACCTGACCTCCGTCTACCTGTGCTGCAAGGCCGCCATCCCCTACATGCGCGAGCAGGGCCGGGGCTCCATCATCAACACCGCGTCCTTCGTGGCCCGGATGGGTGCGGCGACCTCGCAGATCTCGTACACCGCCTCCAAGGGCGGCGTGCTCGCCATGTCCCGTGAGCTCGGCGTGCAGTTCGCCCGGGAGGGCATCCGGGTCAACGCGCTGTGCCCCGGACCGGTCAACACCCCGCTGCTCCAGGAACTGTTCGCCAAGGATCCGGAGCGGGCCGCGCGCCGGCTGGTGCACATCCCGCTCGGCCGGTTCGCCGAGGCCGAGGAGATCGCCGCCGCCGTCGCCTTCCTCGCCAGCGACGACTCCTCCTTCGTCAACGCCACCGACTTCCTCGTCGACGGCGGTATCTCGGGGGCGTACGTCACACCGCTGTAGCGGGCGGCACGCGGTGACGGCGCCCGTCGTTACAGTGCCGGAATGAGCATGACGCCCCCGCCCGGCTGGTACCCCGACCCGCACGCCCCGCACCTGGAGCGCTGGTGGGACGGCACGGCGTGGAGCGAGCACCGGCGGACGCCGGCGGGCGGCTTCGGTGCGCCGGGCGCTCCGGGCGCTCCGGGCGCCCCGGGCGTCCCGAGCTCCCCGGGCGGCGCGCCGGGTCCGTACGGGGCTCCGGGGGGCTTCGGTCCTCCGGCAGCCGCGCCTGGCAGTGGCGGTACCGGCGGCTCGGACGGGTCCGGCGGCTCGGGCGGGTCCGGCGGCTCGGGTGGTTCCGGCGGGTCCGGTGGTTCCCGCGGGGCCAAGGCCGTCGCGCTGACCGCCGCCGGGGCCGTGCTGGTCGCCGCCGTCGTCGCCGGGGCCGTGGCACTCACCCGTGACGACGAAAACCCCGAGGTCCGCACCGGGCCCAGCCCGACCGCCGCCGCGCCGACGGCACGGTCCGCGCAGCCGTCCGCCTCCGAGCCCGCCCCTGAGGACGAGGGCGTGGTCGTGGACGAGCTGAACGGCGTCACCTTCCCGCTCCTCGACGGCTGGGTGCGCCCGCAGCACGTGGTGGAGAAGGATGCCGTCATGACCACCGACGGCACCCACGACTGCCCCGGCGAGGGCTCCCTGTGCCGCGGCGGCATGGTCGTCTCCCGAACGGTGACCGCCACCGACGAGTCCTCGCCCCGCGCTCTCGCCGAGGCGGACATCTCCAAGGCCGCCGAGGAGACCTTCGACGAGGACAGCCTCGGCAGCCGGCCCTACGGCGGCATGACGTCCCACCAGGTCGTCAAGGCGGGCCCCGTCGCGGTGGCGGGCCGCGCCGGATATCTGGTGCGCTGGCGGGTCACCACCGCCAAGGGCCCCGGCGGCTACGCGCAGTCCCTCGTCTTCCCGTCCAGCGTCGGCACCGAGTCCCCGGTCCTCGTCCGCTTCCTCTTCGAGGCGGGCCCGGACGGACCGCCCGTGGCCGACATGGACCGCATCACCAAGGGCATCCGCTCCACCGCCGACCAGGCGTCCGGCGGCGGGGTCGGCAGCAGTATCGGCCCGACCGGCTGAGCGGTCGTGGGAGCTACAGGAAGGTCTGCCCCTCGCCCCGGTACGTCGGCACGGTCGCCGTGATCGCGTCCCCCTCCACCAGGTGCAGCGTGTCGAACCGCTCGCACAGCTCGCCCGCCTTGGCGTGCCGGAACCACACCTTGTCGCCGATCAGCAAATCGTCCGCGACCGGCCCCAGCAGCGGCGTCTGCACCTCGCCGGCGCCCTCCTGCGGGTCGTAGCGCAGCCCCTCCGGCAGATACGGCACCGGCAGCCGGTCCGCGCCGGGCGCGCCGGACGCCGGGTAGCCGCCGCCCAGCACCGTCACCACGCCGACCCCGGGCCGCCGTACCACCGGCAGGGCGAACAGCGCGGCCGGACGCCCCGTGAACGACGTGTAGTTGTCGAACAGCCGCGGTACGTACAGACCCGAACCGGCCGCGATCTCGGTCACCGCGTCCTCGGCCGCCGTGTGCTGCACACTGCCCGTGCCGCCGCCGTTGACGAACTCCAGGTCCGGCACGACCTCCCGCACCGCCCGCACCACCGCGGCCCGCCGTTCGGCGAGTTCACGGCGCGCGGCCGCCTGCATCAGCCGCACCGCGCGGGACCGCAGCGGCCGCCCGGCCACCGCGTCCCCGACCCCGGCGACATGCCCCTCGTACGCCATGATCCCGACGACCTCGAACCCCGGCCGGCGGGCCACCGCGCGGGCCACCTCGGCGACCTGGGCGGGGGAGTGCAGCGGGGAGCGGCGGGCGCCGATCCGCACCCGCCCGCCGAGGAGCTTCAGCGCGGTGTCCAACTCCAGGCACACGCGCACCACTTCACCGCCGCCGGCCCGTGCCGCGTCGATCAGGTCCAGCTGCGCCGGGTCGTCGATCATCACGGTGACGGCGGCGGCGAGCTTGGGATCGGCGGCGAGTTCGGCGTACCCGGCGCGGTCGGCGGACGGGTAGGCGAGGAGGACGTCGTCGAAACCGGAGCGGGCCAGCCACAGCGACTCGGCGAGGGTGAACGACATGATCCCCGCGAAACCCTCGCGGGCCAGGACGCGTTCGAGCAGCGCCCGGCAGCGGACGGACTTGCTGGCGACCCGGATCGGCTTGCCGCCGGCGCGGCGGACCAGATCGTCCGCGTTGGCGTCGAAGGCGTCCAGATCCACGATCGCGACGGGGGCGTCGAGCTTTGCGGTGGCCCGGTCGTAACGGGCCCGGTCGGCGGCGCGCGCAGTCATGACCGCAGCCTGCCAGACCGGATTACCGCAGGGTAGGGGGACGTTCCGGGCAGATGCCGCGGGCCTGCGGACTGGTTCCCGTTCGACGCGCCGCACGCCGTAGAGTGACGCGCACGCACGGCGGTACGGGGCCGGCCCGGTCGTCCGGGCGGGATGACGCGCCGGTCGTGCGGGTATCTGTGCCCGGGACGCGTCCGCGCCGGGCCACCTGGCAGCGACACACCGGCCGCGGACGACGAGGACCGGCCCGGGCACGAGGAAACGGGGGGTGCATGAGCACGGAAGCGCGCCGCGCCTCCCTCCCCCCGCGCCCGCCCCACGCCCCCCGCACCGCAGGCAACCCGGGTCCGTTCGACCCCCGGACCCCACTGGACGACACGCCTCCGCCGCGGACGGACCGGCCCGCCTCCGACGACACGGACACGGGGCGGCCGCCGGACGCGTCCGGCGACCGAGCGGCGCCCGGCCCATGGGGCGGCGCCGGTACGGCGAGCGGTGACGACACCTCCGGCCGCGGCCCGGCGACGCCCCGCGCGTCCGCCGACCCGCACGGCGCGGGCACGGCCCGCACCGAGAAGCGGCCCGGCACCGACGACGGCACGACCACCGTCGGCCCCCAGCGCCCCGCGCCCGACGCCCGGCGCGACGGCGCCCCGCGTGGCGCGTCCGACGCGCGCGGTACGGAGACGGCGGAGCGGCCGTACCGCGCGACCGGTGGTGGCGAGGCCCCCGCCCGCCCGGCCACCTCTCCCGCGTCCGACGCGCACGGCACGGGTGCGGCTCCCGCCGCGCCTGCGCATCGCCCGGTCGGCGGGGTCCCGGACGGCCCGGCCGCCCCCGCCGTGTCCGACGCGCGCCGCACGGGTGCGGCACCCGCCGCGCCCGCGCATCGCCCGGTCGGCGGCGGGGTCCCGGGCGGCCCGGCCACGCCCGCCGTGTCCGACGCGCGCCGCACGGCTGCGGCTCCTGCCGAACCCACGTACCGCCCCGCCACGGTTGCCGCTCCGGGCAGCGCGGGCGCCTCCGAGCGGCCGTACCGCCCGGAGGGCGACGCGCCCGCGGGCCGCCCGGCCACCCCCGCCGTGTCCGACGCGCACGGCACCGGCGCGAGTCCCGCCGCACCCGCGCATCGCCCGGTCGGCGGCGGGGTCCCGGGCGGCCCGGCCACGCCCGCCGTGTCCGAGGCACGCCGCACGGCTGCGGCTCCTGCCGAACCCACGTACCGCCCCGCCACGGTTGCCGCTCCGGGCAGCGCGGGCGCCTCCGAGCGGCTGCACCGCCCGGAGGGCGACAGGCCCACGGGCGGCCCGGCCACACGTCCCGCGTCCGACGCGCACCCCACCGGCGCGGCCCCCGCCGAACCCACGTACCGCCCCGCCGGTGACGGAACCCCCGGCCGCCCGGCCGCGCCCCCCGCCTCCGGGGGGCGCCCCCGCTTCCCCCGGATCGGGGGCGACGCCACCGACCGCTCCGCGCCCCCGCCGCCGCAGGCCTCCGCGCGGTTCCCGGACGCGCCGCCCACCGTCGGGCGGGGCGTGTCCGTGACGCCCGACGTCGCGCCGCCGCCCGCGAACCGGCCCCGCACCGAGGCGGCCGTGGCGCCCGACGTCGTACCGCCGCCGCCCGCGCACCGGCCCCGTACGGAGACGCCCTCCGAGACGACCACCCGGCTGCGTCCCGTCCCGGCCGAGCCGGACCCCGCGTTGTCCTGGAGCGCGCCCATGTCCCCGGGCGGCGTCCCGGGTGCGGGGCGTCCCGCCTCCGTGTCCTTCGGGGAACCCGGGAGCCGGCCCCGCCCGTTCGCCCGCCGCACCCGTGGCCAGGTCGTCGCCGCGGCCGTCTGCCTCGTGCTCGGCACAGGGCTGATCGGCGGCGCCGTGACCGGCGCCTGGCTCGCCGACGGGCCCGAGGGCCCGGGCACCCGGCACGCCTTCGCGGTCGCGGGCGACCTGTGGCACGAGGTGCCCGTCGACCAGCTGTTCCCGCCCACCGTGCAGGGCCGGGGCGCGGGCCCCGGGGAGGCCGACCGCGTCTGGACGCGCATCGCCGTCGCCCCCGACAGCGGCTGCAAGGGCGCCTTCGACGCCCTGCTCACCCGCGTCCTCGCCCCCGTCGGCTGCGAGCGCCTGCTCCGCGCCACCTACACCGACGCCACGCAGAGCCATGTCACCACCGTCGGCCTGCTGTTCACCGAGGCCGACGCGGCCGGCATGGAGGGCCTCGCCCGCCGCTTCGAGCGTGAACGCCTGGACCGCCGCAGCGACCTGATGCCGCTGCCCTACGCGGCGAAGGATACGGCGGCCGAGGGCTTCGGCCCCGAGCAGCGGGCCTCCTGGGCGATCTCCGTCCTCACCGACGCCCCCGTCGTGGTCTACGCCGTCTCCGGCTGGGCCGACGGCCGGACCGTCGACGAGCCGCAGCCCGCCGAGGACGCCATGCGGCCCGGAGCCGGCACCGCCCCCGCCCAGGCGGGCCTGGGCCACGAGGCACGCGGTCTCGCCGACCGCTTCGAACGCGCCCTGCGCCAGCGGGCCGGCACCCCCACGGAGCGTCCGTCATGAGGAAGCGCCCCGCCGCCCTCGGCGGCCTGCTCGCCGCGGCCCTCGTCCTGGTTCCCGCGACCACCGCGCACGCCGACACCATCCGCGACCGGCAGTGGGCCCTGGACGCCCTGCACACCGACCAGGTGTGGCCCACCACGCGCGGCGCGGGCGTCACCGTGGCCGTCCTGGACACCGGCGTCGAGGCCGACCACCCCGACCTCGACGGCAACGTCCTCCAGGGCAAGGACCTCGTCGGCTTCGGCGCGCGCGAGGGCGACGAGGCCTGGGCCCGCCACGGCACCGCCATGGCCGGCATCATCGCCGGTCACGGGCACGGCCCGGGCAACGGCGACGGCGTCCTGGGCGTCGCCCCGGAGGCGAAGATCCTCCCCGTCCGCGTCATCCTCGAGGACAAGGACCCGGCCCGCGCCAAGGCCCGCAGCACCCGCGGCAACGCCCTCGCCGAAGGCATCCGCTGGGCTGCCGACCACGGCGCCGACGTCATCAACCTCTCCCTCGGCGACGACTCCGCCTCCGCGCACCCGGAGGAGGGCGAGGACGAGGCGATCCAGTACGCGCTGCGCAAGGGCGTGGTCGTCGTCGCCTCCGCGGGAAACGGCGGCGAGAAGGGCGACCGGATCTCCTACCCGGCGGCCTACCCGGGCGTCATCGCCGCCACCGCCGTCGACCGCTACGGCACGCGCGCCCCCTTCTCCACCCGTCGCTGGTACGCCACGGTCAGCGCGCCCGGCGTCGACGTGATCATCGCCGACCCTGACCACAAGTACTACGAGGGCTGGGGCACCAGTGCCGCCGCCGCGTTCGTCTCGGGCGCCGTCGCCCTGGTGAAGGCCACTCACCCGGACCTGACCCCGGCGCAGATCAAGCGCCTTCTGGAGGACACCGCCCGCAACGCGCCCGCCGCAGGCCGCGACGACTCGCGCGGCTTCGGGTTCATCGACCCGGCCGCCGCGATCGAGGCCGCGGGGCGTCTGAAGCGGGAGGGGTTGAAGGCGGCGGCGTACGGCGAGGAGTACTTCGGCCCGGGGCCGGCCGCCGATGCCTCCGGCGACGACACCGCGGACTGGGCGGCCCCGCTGGCCGGCGGCGCCGGGGGCGTCCTTCTGGTCGCGGCGGTCGTTCTGTGGCGGGGGCGGCGGGAGGGCGGCACGTTCTGAGCGCGCCGGTGGCATCCGTGTAACGCCAGGTGCGGGTCGTCCGTGGCTAGTCGCGCAGTTCCCCGCGCCCCTGAAGGGTGCGCCTAGCCGCGGGCAGTCGTGCCGCTGGGGCGATGGGGGTACCTCCCATTCGAGCGAAGCCGAGAGTGGGGGAGGGTGGCCGCAGCGGCACCCCGCCAACGCCGGGTGCGGGTCGTCCGTGGCTGGTCGCGCAGTTCCCCGCGCCCCTGGGGTGCCTGAGTTCGTCGCGCATGTGCCGCGCCGCGAGGGCTGGTCGCGCAGTTCCCCGCGCCCCTGGGGGTGCTCACGGGCACCGGGACGAAGACTCCCTCGCCCGCGACGTGCGTCTCCCCGCCCGCGTCCGGGCGTCCCGGCCACGGCCGCTAAGGTCGGTGACCGTGGCGAACAAGAACATTCCCGACTCCCCCTTCCGCGACGACGACGGAACCGCCGACCCCCGGCTGAGCGCCGCGCTCGCCGCCTGGGCCGAGGACGGCAACGCCGTCGGCCCGGTCCTGGAAGCCCTCAAGGACGCCCGCCTGCTCGTCCCGGTGGTGGCCCTGCTCGGCGAGGTGGAGGAGGACGAGAACGGGCTGCGCCGCGAGAAGACCAGCGACATGGCCGTACCCACGCTGAAGGCAGGCGGGCGCACCGCGCTGCCCGCCTTCACCTCCACCGACTCCCTGACCCGCTGGGACCCGGCGGCCCGCCCCGTCGCCGTACCGCTGCACCAGGCGCTCCAGGCCGCCGCGCACGAGAAGGCGGACACGGTCGTCCTCGACCTGGCGGGCCCGGTGCCGTTCGAACTGACCGGACCCACGCTGCTCGCCCTCGCCGAGGGCCGCACCAGCACCGATCCGCTGAAGGACCCCGCCGTCGTCGAGGCCGTACGGAACGCCGTCGCCGCCGAGCCCGCCGTGCTGCGCGCCCACCTCGGGCCGGGGCAGGCCGACGGCACCCTCGCCCTCGTCCTCGACCCGGCCGCGCCGGTCGCCGAGGCCGCCCGCGCCGTGGCGCAGCGGCTCGCCGCCGACGAGACACTGAGGGCCCGCCTGGTGCGCGGCCTCGACCTGGCAGTCCTGCCGGCCGAGGCCACACCTCCCGGCGAGCCCTTGTACGTACGTCGGTGACGAGGACGAGCCGTCAGCCGTAGACCGCGCCCGTGTACTTCTCGCCCGGCCCCTTGCCCGGCTCGTCCGGGACCAGGGAGGCCTCGCGGAAGGCCAGCTGCAGCGACTTCAGGCCGTCCCGCAGCGGCGCCGCGTGGAACGAGCTGATCTCGGTCGCCGAGGCGTCCAGCAGACCGGCCAGCGCGTGCACCAGCTTGCGGGCCTCGTCCAGGTCCTTGTGCTGGTCGCCCTCCTCGGTCAGACCGAGCTTCACGGCGGCGGCGCTCATCAGGTTGACGGCGACCGTCACGATCACCTCGACCGCCGGGACCTCCGCGATGTCGCGGGCCATGGCGTCGAAGTCGGGGTTGCCGGGGGTCTCGGGGGTGTCCGAGGGGGAGGTCTCACTCATGCCCCACACGATAGGCGCAGCCCGGCGCGCTCCCGACGCCAGGAGCCGGGCGGACGGCCGGTTGGTGCCCGTCTCCGGGAGCTGCTAACCTTGTGTAACGACCGGTCGGACCCGTATGTCTCACGGCACGCGAGCCCGGCCCACAAGTGGAGGCTTTCGAACTCCCACCTGGCCGCCCTCAGGGCGGCGGGTCACCGGTCAGGCAGATCCCGTCCCCGAGTCGGCGATCGGCCCGAAAGCGCGCCCCGCGATCCCCGCGGCGGTGCTCCGGTAGTTCGAGGAGCCCCGCCCGTGATCGTCCGGGGCATTTTTGTTGTCTCGGCGCGGTTAGGTCTAACGAACACAGACGTAACGCGGCTGTCCGCCAGACCGTCGCGTGGTGCTACCGAGGAGGATCCATCAGCGCCGAGCCCCGCATCAACGACCGGATTCGCGTTCCCGAGGTGCGACTTGTCGGTCCCAGCGGCGAGCAGGTCGGGATTGTCCCGCTTGCCAAGGCCCTGGAGCTTGCGCAGGAGTACGACCTCGACCTCGTGGAGGTCGCGGCGAACGCCCGTCCGCCCGTGTGCAAGCTCATGGACTACGGGAAGTTCAAGTACGAGTCGGCCATGAAGGCCCGTGAGGCGCGCAAGAACCAGGCGCACACGGTCATCAAGGAGATGAAGCTCCGGCCGAAGATCGACCCGCACGACTACGACACCAAGAAGGGTCACGTCGTCCGGTTCCTCAAGCAGGGCGACAAGGTCAAGATCACGATCATGTTCCGTGGTCGCGAGCAGTCCCGGCCGGAGCTCGGTTACCGGCTCCTGCAGCGGCTCGCGGAGGACGTGGCCGACCTCGGGTTCGTGGAGTCGAACCCGAAGCAGGACGGCCGCAACATGATCATGGTTCTCGGTCCGCACAAGAAGAAGACCGAGGCGATGGCCGAGGCCCGCCAGGCGCAGGAAGCCCGCAAGGCGGACGCGAAGGCCAACCCCGGCAAGTCGCAGAACGCCGCTGAGGCGGACAGCGCCGAGGTGGCCGAGGAGCCTGCCGAGGCGTGACTCCCCGGGGCGCGAGCCCCAGGAAGCAACCCGACACAAGTACGACGCTCCACAGTGCCCGGTTTCACGACCGGGCACAGGAGCGCCACCGACGAGGAGAGAACGGCGCTATGCCGAAGAACAAGTCGCACAGCGGTGCCAGCAAGCGCTTCAAGATCACCGGCTCCGGCAAGGTGCTCCGCGAGCGTGCCGGCAAGCGCCACCTGCTCGAGCACAAGTCGTCCCGTGTGACGCGTCGCCTCACCGGCAACGCCGAGATGGCCCCGGGCGACGCCGCGAAGATCAAGAAGCTTCTCGGCAAGTGACGCCCCGGCGCGTGAGCGCCGTACGTACGTCAGACCGGGACCCATTCGATACCGGGCCGTGTGAGCACCACCACGGCCCCGCTACAAGGAGTTAACAAGTGGCACGCGTCAAGCGGGCAGTCAACGCCCACAAGAAGCGCCGGGCGATCCTCGAGCAGGCCTCCGGCTACCGCGGTCAGCGCTCGCGCCTGTACCGCAAGGCCAAGGAGCAGGTCACCCACTCGCTGGTCTACAACTACAACGACCGCAAGAAGCGCAAGGGCGACTTCCGTCAGCTGTGGATCCAGCGCATCAACGCCGCTGCCCGCGCCAACGGCATCACGTACAACCGCTTCATCCAGGGTCTGAAGGCCGCCAACGTCGAGGTGGACCGCAAGATCCTGGCCGAGCTGGCTGTCAACGACGCCACCGCCTTCGCCGCGCTCGTCGAGGTCGCGCAGAAGGCGCTGCCGGCGGACGTGAACGCGCCCAAGGCTGCGTGAGGTCGTCGGCCTCGGCCGACGTTCTGATCTTCGGGACCCGCGGGCTTCGGCCTGCGGGTCCCGTGCTGTGTCGTTGTCCGTCGGACGGTTCGCGGCTGCGGGTCCGTCGTGGCCGGTCGCGCAGTTCCCCGCGCCCCTGGCCGACTCTGCTGAAGGTGACTTGAATGGTGTCCGTCGGTCCTGAGCTGATTTCTCCTCGGTCCGCCCGGGTGAGTGCCGCGCGGCGGCTCGCCAAGCGGAACTTCCGGGGGAAGGAGCGGCTGTTCCTCGCCGAGGGACCGCAGGCCGTCCGTGAGGCCGCCGCGCACCGAGCCCAGGACACCGCCACCCTCGTCGAGCTGTTCACCACCCCCGAGGCCGCCGAGCGGTACGCCGACATCGTCGGGGCCGCCCGGGACGCCGGCGCCCGTGTCCACCTCGCGTCCGACGAGGTCGTCGCCGACATCTCCACCACCGTCACCCCGCAGGGCCTCGTGGGCGTCTGCCGGTTCCTGGACACGCCCTTCGAGGAGATCCTCGCCGCCCGCCCCCGCCTCGTCGCCGTCCTCGCCCACGTCCGCGACCCCGGGAACGCCGGCACCGTGCTGCGCTGCGCCGACGCCGCCGGGGCCGACGCCGTCGTCCTCACCGACGCCTCCGTCGACCTGTACAACCCCAAGGCCGTCCGCGCCTCCGTGGGCTCCCACTTCCACCTGCCCGTCGCCGTGGGCGTGCCCGTCGAACGCGCCGTCACCGGACTGCGCGACGCCGGCGTACGGCTGCTCGCCGCCGACGGCGCGGGCGACCGCGACCTCGACGAGGAACTCGACAAGGGCGCCATGGGCGGACCCACCGCCTGGATCTTCGGCAACGAGGCCTGGGGCCTGCCCGAGGAGACCCGCGCCCTCGCCGACGCCGTCGTCCGCGTCCCCATCCACGGAAAGGCGGAGAGCCTGAACCTCGCCACCGCCGCCGCCGTATGTCTCTACGCGTCGGCACGTGCACAGCGCGCCGCCGGAGGGTCCCGCTCCGTCACCAGGAGCTAGTAGGCTGACCAGCTCGGGGACCTCCCCAAGCTCTCGGCCGGGGCCCGGGAACGGGGCGCCCCGAGGACGTTCCGAGAGGTGGGGTACGGGGATGAGCGTCGGCACGAGCAGCGCACCGGGAGCAGAGCGCACGGCGCGCCCGCCCGCGCCCCGGCCCGGTGACGTCGCCGACCTCGGCCTCGACCCCGACCAGCTCCCCGACGGACTCGTCGTCGCCGACGAGCACGGCCGGGTGATCTGCTTCAACGCCGCCGCCGTGCGCATCACCGCCGTCCCCGCCGAGCAGGCCCTCGGCAGGTCCCTGGAGACCGCGCTGCCGTTAGAGGACCTGGAAGGGCGCCGCTGGTGGCAGCTCACCGACCCCTACGGCGGCCTCGCCATCCGGGTCGGCCAGCCCGAGCGCAACCTCCTCCTGCCCGGCGGCCGCGAGGTCCTCGTCTCCGCCCGCTACGTCCGCACCCGCCCCACCGGGCCCGTCCGCCGTGTCGTCGTCACCCTCCGCGACACCGAGGCGCGGCGCCGCACCGAGCGCAGCCACGCCGAGCTGATCGCGACCGTCGCGCACGAACTGCGCTCCCCGCTCACCTCGGTCAAGGGCTTCACCGCCACCCTGCTCGCCAAGTGGGAACGCTTCACCGACGACCAGAAGCGGCTCATGCTGGAGACCGTCGACGCCGACGCCGACCGCGTCACCCGGCTCATCGCCGAACTGCTCGACATATCCCGCATCGACTCCGGGCGCCTCGAGGTGCGCCGCCAGCCCGTCGACATCGGGGCCGCCGTGGGCCGGCACATTCAGGCGCACGTCGCCGCGGGCCAGTCCCCCGACCGGTTCCTGCTGCGGGTGCAGCACCCGCTGCCCGCGCTGTGGGCCGACCCCGACAAGATCGACCAGGTGCTGAGCAACCTGCTGGAAAATGCCGTGCGTCACGGCGAGGGAACCGTCACCATCGACATCACACCCTCGGCGTCGCCCCGCGACCGCGAGCACGCCGAACCCGCAGCCACGTCGGTCACCGTCAGCGACGAGGGACCCGGCATCCCGGAGGAGTCCATGAACCGCGTCTTCACCCGCTTCTGGCGGGGCAGCAAGCGCGGCGGCACGGGCCTCGGGCTGTACATCGTCAAGGGCATCGTCGAGGCCCACGGCGGCACCATCACGGTCGGACGCGCCCCCGGCGGCGGCGCCGAGTTCCGATTTACGTTGCCCGTGGCGGCCCCCGCGTATCTCACCTGAGACGCCTGCGGCCCCCACGGGCGCCTTCGCGCATCCCCACCCCGTTAGACTCGGCCTTTGGCACCTTTGCGTCCCGAGGACGAAAGCCGCGACCCGCTGCGGGCGCGCGACGGACCGTTCGTCCACGAGTCGATGACGGGGACCATCAGCCAGCCAATCGGAAGCACGGGAAGAGATGTCGGCACCGAATAAGTCGTACGACCCTGTCGAGGTCGAGGCGTTGAAACCGGAAGAGATCGAGCGCATGCGGGACGAGGCGCTCGCCGCCTTCGCCGCCGCGGACTCCCTCGACGCGCTCCAGGAGGCGAAGGTCGCCCACACCGGCGGCACGTCCCCGCTGGCCCTGGCCAACCGCGAGATCGGCGCGCTGCCCCCGCACGCCAAGGCCGACGCCGGCAAGCGCGTCGGCCAGGCCCGCGGCGCCGTGAACAAGGCGTTCGCCGCCCGCCAGGCCGAGCTGGAGGCCGAGCGCGACGCGCGCGTGCTGGTCGAGGAGGCCGTGGACGTCACGCTGCCCCACGACCGCGTCCCGGCCGGCGCCCGCCACCCCCTCACCACGCTCTCCGAGCGCATCGAGGACATCTTCGTGGCCATGGGCTACGAGGTCGCCGAGGGCCCCGAGGTCGAGGCCGAGTGGTTCAACTTCGACGCGCTCAACATCGGCCCGGACCACCCGGCGCGTGGCGAGGCCGACACGTTCTTCGTGCAGGGCCCCGAGGGCGCCGACGCCGGCGTCGTGCTGCGCACCCACACCTCGCCCGTGCAGATCCGCTCCCTGCTCGACCGCGAGCTGCCGGTCTACGTGATCTGCCCCGGCCGTGTGTACCGCACGGACGAGCTGGACGCCACGCACACCCCCGTCTTCCACCAGGTCGAGCTGCTCGCCGTCGACGAGGGCCTGACCATGGCGGACCTCAAGGGCACCCTGGACCACATGGTCCAGTCGCTGTTCGGCGCGGAGATGAAGACCCGGCTGCGGCCGAACTTCTTCCCCTTCACCGAGCCGTCCGCCGAGATGGACATGCTCTGCTACGTCTGCAAGGGCGCGTCCGTCGGCAACCCCGACCGGCCCTGCCGCACCTGCTCCAGCGAGGGCTGGATCGAGCTCGGCGGCTGCGGCATGGTCAACCCGCGGGTGCTCACCGCCTGCGGCGTCGACCCGGAGAAGTACAGCGGCTTCGCCTTCGGGTTCGGCATCGAGCGGATGCTGATGTTCCGCCACAACGTCGAGGACATGCGAGACATGGTCGAGGGTGACGTCCGGTTCACCCGGCCGTTCGGGATGGAGATCTGATGCGGGTCCCGCTTTCTTGGCTGCGGGAGTACGTCGACCTGCCGGCCACCGAGACCGGCCGCGACGTGCAGGCCAAGCTGATTTCGGCCGGGCTGGAGGTCGAGACCGTCGAGCACCTGGGTGCCGACCTCAAGGGCCCGCTGGTCGTCGGCCAGGTGCTGACCATCGAGGAGCTGGAGGGCTTCAAGAAGCCGATCCGCTTCTGCACGGTCGACGTCGGCCAGGCCAACGGCACCGGTGAGCCGCAGGAGATCGTCTGCGGCGCCCGCAACTTCTCCGTCGGCGACAAGGTCGTCGTGGTCCTGCCCGGCGCCACCCTCCCCGGCGGCTTCTCGATCAGCGCCCGCAAGACCTACGGCAAGGTCTCCCACGGCATGATCTGCTCCAGCGACGAGCTGGGCATGGGCGACGACGGCACCCACGGCATCATCGTGCTGCCGCCGGAGACCGAGGTCGGCAAGGACGCCATCGAGCTGCTCGAGCTGGTCGACGAGGTGCTGGACATCGCCGTCACCGCCAACCGCGGCGACTGCCTGTCCATCCGCGGCGTCGCCCGCGAGGCCGCCATCGCCTACGGTCTGCCGCTGCGCGACCCGGCGCTGCTCGACGTGCCCGGGCCCAACGCCTTCGGCTACCCGGTGAAGGTGTCCGACCCGGCCGGCTGCGACCGCTTCACCGCCCGCACGGTGACCGGCCTCAGCCCCGAGGCACGCTCCCCGATCTGGCTCCGGCGCCGGCTCCAGAAGGTCGGCATGCGCCCGATCTCGCTCGCCGTCGACGTCACCAACTACGTGATGATGGAGCTCGGCCAGCCGCTGCACGCCTACGACCGCGGCCAGGTCCAGGGCACCATCGGCGTCCGCCGCGCGCAGGAGGGCGAGAAGATCGTCACCCTCGACGGCGTCGAGCGGAAGCTGCACGCCGAGGACCTCGTCATCACCGACGACCGCGGTCCCATCGGCCTGGCCGGCGTCATGGGCGGCGCCGACACGGAGATCGCCGACCACGACGACACCGAGAACGCCACGACTGACGTGGTCATCGAGGCCGCCCACTTCGACCAGGTGTCCATCGCGCGCACCGCCCGCCGCCACAAGCTGTCCTCGGAGGCGTCCCGGCGCTTCGAGCGCGGTGTGGACCCGCAGGCGGCCTCGGCCGCCGCGCAGCGCACGGTCGACCTGCTGGTGCTGCTCGCCGGAGGCACCGCCGAGGCCGGCGTCACCGAGGTCATCGCCCCGAGCGCGCCGCACACCGTCACCGTGGCCGCCGACCACCCGGACAAGGTCGCCGGTGTGACCTACGGCCGGGAGACCGTCGTACGCCGCCTCCAGGAGGTCGGCTGCGACGTCTACGGCCAGGACGAGCTCATCGTGACCGTCCCGTCGTGGCGGCCCGACCTTACCGACCCGAACGACCTCGCCGAGGAGGTCATCCGGCTGGAGGGCTACGAGAACCTGCCCTCCACGCTGCCCAGGCCGCCCGCCGGCCGGGGCCTGACCGGCCGGCAGCGGCTGCACCGCCGCATCGGCCGGGCACTCGCCGGGGCCGGGTACGTGGAGGCGCTGAACTACCCGTTCGTCAGCGAGCAGGTCTTCGACCAGTTCGGCCTGGAGGCGGACGACCCGGCCCGCCGCGTCGTCAAGCTGGTCAACCCGCTCAGCGACGAGGAGCCCGCGCTGCGGACCTCCCTGCTGCCCGGGCTGCTCGCCACCCTGCGCCGGAACGACGGCCGCGGCTCGCACGACCTGGCGCTGTTCGAGACCGGTCTCGTCTTCCAGCCGCGCGACGCCGCGAAGGTCGCCGCGAACCTGCCCGTCGACCGGCGTCCGAGCCCCGACGACGTCGCCGCGCTGAACGCCGCGCTGCCCGACCAGCCCCGGCACGTCGCCGTGGTGCTGGCCGGCGCCCGCGAGCAGGCCGGCTGGTGGGGCAAGGGCCGCCCGGCCGACTGGGCCGACGCGGTCGAGGCCGCCCGGACCGTCGCCCGCGAGGCCGGTGCCGAACTGGGCATCCGCAAGGGGCAGTACGGCCCCTGGCACCCGGGCCGCTGCGCCGAGCTGACCGTCACCGTCGACGGCGCCGAGCGTGTCGTCGGCCACGCCGGTGAGCTGCACCCGCGCGTCCTGAAGACGCTGGGCCTGCCCGCGCGCGCCTGCGCGATGGAGCTGGACCTGGACGTCCTCGAGCGGGTCGGCGACACGGTCCCGCAGGCGCCGTCCATCTCCACCTTCCCGGTGGCCACGCAGGACGTCGCCCTGGTCGTCGACGCCTACGTGCCCGCCTCGGACGTGGAGGCGGCGCTGCGCGAGGGCGCGGGCGAACTCTTGGAGTCCATCCGCCTGTTCGACGTGTACGAGAACGCCGAGCAGCTGGGCGAGGGCCGCAAGTCCCTGGCCTACGCGCTGCGTTTCCGCGCGGACGACCGCACGCTGACCGTCGACGAGGCGTCGGCGGCCCGCGAAGCGGCTGTCGCCCTGGCGGCGGACCGTACGGGAGCGGTACTCCGCGGCTGACGCCGCACGCTGTCGGACGCACGGGCCGGTATCGAGGCGGGAAGCCTTAGTACCGGCCCGTGGTGTGTCGGGGGTGGGGTTCGTCGACGAGGTGTGGGCGGTTTGGGAAGCGGCTGTTGCCTTGGCGGTGGAGCGTGCGGGAGGGGTACTCCGCGGTTGACGCCGCGCGCTGTCGGACGCACGGGCCGGTATCAGGGCGGGATGCCTTAGTACCGGCCCGTGGTGTGTCGGGGGTGGGGTTCGTCGACGAGGTGTTGGCGGCCTGGGAAGCGGCTGTTGCCTTGGTGGCGGAGCGTGCGGGAGGTACTCCGCGGCTGACGCCGCACGCTGTCCGACGAACGGGCCGGTATCAGGGCGGGATGCCTTGGGGCCGGCCCGTGGTGTGTCGGGGGTGGGGTTCGTCGACGAGGTGTTGGCGGCCTGGGAAGCGGTTGTCGCCTTGGCGGCGGAGCGTGCGGGAGGGGTATTCCCGGTTGACGCCGCGCGCTGTCCGACGCACGGGCCGGTATCGAGACGGGATGCCTTAGTACCGGCCCGTGGTGTGTCGGAGGCGGGGCCGGCTCAAGAGGCGCGTGGTGTGGGTTGGCGCCGGTGACGGGCGGTGGGCGACGCCCCGACGGATGCGGCCCGAGGCGCGTTGCCCGGATACCGGGTCCGGATTCCGCGCACGCGGTCGGGTCTCCGGGGCGCCGGGGTTCGGCGCGGCCGGCCGCGCATCGCCTGACGCGCTGCGCTGCGCGGCATGCGCCCAGCGGCACGGCTCCTGCGGCGTCGGGGGCGTTCGCGGCAGATGGGCGAGGCCCGAGGGAGGCGGCCCGAGGCGCGTCCGGGGAGTGCCGGCCCGTCGCCGATTCCGTCGGAGGAGCGGCAGGGCGGGCGCCCGCACGCGCCACCTCGCGGTCCCGGTGGGGCCGTACCTCAGCCCACGGAGCCGTGGGACGGAGGCGCCCCCGCGGGGCGGAGGGTGGATTCCGGTTCGGGCATATGCGGGGGTGGGCGCGGGCATGTCAGGGCTGGTCAGTGAGCGGAACTGCGGCGTCCTACCGGTTACTCACTCGTTCGGGTGACTGAGCCGGGTGATGCGTCCGGAACGGCCGTCGCGGTCGACAGAATCGGACCGGCCTCTCGAGGCCGGTCTGCGCTGTCCGGGCCTATTTGGGGGGCCATCGGCATGATCCGCTTCAACCCTGGGGCTCCCCGCGGGGCGCCACCCCGGTTCCTGTCACGGCTGCGCTCCCTCGCGGTGCCGACGGCGTGGGGCGCCGTCGCGGTGGCCTACCGGCTGACCTGCCCGCTCGCCCGGGACGACGCCCTCGGCGCGCGCCTGGTCAGCAGCGCCGTGCTGTGCGCCGTGGGAACCGGGATCGTCCTGCACTTCCGGCGCCGCATGCTCCGCGAGGTCCGGCACGCCCGCCGGATCGCCGAGGCCGCCCAGAGCGTGCTGCTGCGGCCCCCGCCGCCACGGGTCGAGGGTCTGGCCGTCGCCGCCGTCCACCTCTCCGCGGACCGGGGCGCCCGCATCGGCGGCGACCTGTACGAGGTGACGGCCACCGAGCACGGCGTACGGGCCGTCATCGGCGACGTCCGCGGCCACGGTCTCGGCGCCGTCCGGGCCGGCGCCGCCGTCCTCGGCAGCTTCCGGGAGGCCGCCCACGACGAGAAGACCCTCGACGGGGTGCTGCGCCGCCTGGAGCGCGCCATGGACCGGCACCTGCGCGAGCGGGCGCACGGCGACCACCTCGCCCCGGACGGCGCACCCGCCGCCGAGGAGTTCGTCACCGTCCTGCTGCTGGAGATCCTCCCGGACGGCGAGGTGCACGCCCTCAACTGCGGCCACCCCTGGCCCTACCGGCTGACCGGCGCGGGCGCCGAGCCGCTGGCCGAGGCCGAGCCTCTCCCGCCGCTCGGCCTGTTCCCGCTGTCGGGCGAGCTGCCCGCCACCGCGTGCGGCCGTCTGCTCCCCGGTGACATCCTCGTCCTGCATACGGATGGCGCGGAGGAGGCCCGCGACGCCGGCGGCCGCTTCTTCCCGCTCGGCGACGTCCTCGCCGAGGCGGCCCGCGACCGCCCGCAGACGCCCCAGGCCGTCCTGCGGACGGTCCTCACCGCCCTGCTCGACCACAGCGTCGGCCCGCCGAAGGACGACGTGGCCCTGCTGATCCTCAGGAACGAGCGCTGCTCCCCGCCCACGCGGCAGACCCGCGGTGTCTCCCGCTCGGCCACGGCGGACCGGTAGCGGCACGCGTCGCCCGGCCCATGCCGACCCGGGGGCGCCGCGCGAGGCCGGCGGCCGTCCGCCCCGCCACGGAGTGTCGGGCAGGCGGCCGGGCGGACGGCGAACATACGGGCCGCCGCTGTACGAGGGGGAGCCGGCGGCCCGGCCGGCCTCTTTCGAGGCAATTCAGTCAACCGGCCGGGCACACTCCGCGACAGTGCGTGCACACTGCGGATGCGGGCACTCCGTTCACACCCCGTGTGAACGCGCGGCCACTACCCTGTCCGCACCGAGCCACCGGGGGGCCCGACATGCAGCCCAACACTCTGCTGGACGCGATTCTCGACGAGGCAGGCATCTCCCACGCGGGGCTGGCCGCACACGTCAACCAGGCGGGGCGGGCACGCGGTCTGACGCTGCGCTACGAACACACCGCCGTGGCCCGGTGGCTGAAAGGACAGCGCCCCCGGGGCCAGGTGCCCGACCTGATCTGCGAGGTGCTCGCCGCCCGGCTGCGCCGCCCCGTCACCCTCGACGACATCGGCCTGGGCGTCCCCGGTGACCCGGCCGTCCCGCACACCGGTTCGCTCTCCGGCTTCGTCGAGCGGGCCACCGCCCTGTGGCGCTCCGACCAGCAGGGCCGCCCGCACCTCCTCGACGCCCCCGCCGTCACCGGCACCCCGGCCGTGATGCCCGTCTGGGAGTGGGAGAACCCGCCCGAGGACGTCGACGTCTCACGCGGCGGCCCGCACCGGGTCACCCCCGGCGACCTGGAGATGCTGCGCGCGGCCCGCGCCCACTACGAGCAGATGTACCGCAAGGCCGGAGGCATGGCGACCCGCGCCCGCATCGTCGGCTTCCTCAACGCCGAGGCGGCCCCGCTGCTGCGCGGCAGCTACACCGACGCCACCGGCCGCCAACTCCACCGCGCCACGGGCGGGCTGGTCGCCATCGCGGGCATCTGCGCCTACGACTCCGACGCCCACGGCCTCGCCCAGCGCTACTTCCACCAGGCGCTGCGGCTCGCCAAGGCCAGCGGCGACCGGGGCCTCGGCGCGTACGTCATCGCCCTGCTCGTCAACCAGTCCCTGCACATGCGGGAGTTCCGGCAGGCCGTCGCCTTCGCGGAGGCCGCGCTGCGCGCCGCCGGTCACCGCATCACGCCCGCGCTCGCCTCGGACCTGTACGCGATGCAGGCGAAGGCCTACGCCCATCTCGGAGACGCGGCAGGCGCGTTGTCCCGCATCCGGCGGGCCGAGGAGTCCGCCGAGCGCATTCACCGCGGCCACGAGCCCGACGAGACCGGCTATGTCCAGCCGGGCCTGGTCAACGTGCAGGTGGCGGAGGCGCTGTTGAGCCTCGGCGAGCTGGCGGCGGCGGGGGAGCACGCGGCGGCGGCCGTGGACACCCCGGCGCACGACCGCGGCAGGGTGCACCGGCTGGCCATGCTCTGCACGGTCGAACTGCGCCAGGGCAACGCCGACCGGGCGGTGGCCGTCGCCGTGCAGATGGCCGAACAGGCGCGCGGCATGGAGTCGCGGCGGCTGCGCGACCGGCTGCGCGAGGTGCGCGAGCATCTGATCCGCAGTGGGTGCGCGGGCACCGCGGAGGCCGCCGAACTCATCGACGGAGCGCTGCGGGTGCCGCTGTAGACGGCTCGGGCCCCCGGCGTACGAGGGGCGGCCGTGGCCGGGCCGCGCCCGGCGCGTGCCCCGCCGCGCCGCCCCATGTGTCCCGGGCGGCCCTCCGTGCGCCCTGCTGTACGGCCGCCGCTGCTGCGATATTGCCCCTTACCCATCGGAAGGCGGCAGAACCATGCAGTGGACGAAACAGAACGAACAGCATGTGTACTCAAACCGCTGGTTCAGCGTCAATCTCGCGGACGTCGAACTCCCCGACGGCCGGCACCTCGACCACTTCCTCATACGGCTGAGGCCCGTCGCCGTGGCCACGGTCGTCAACGACGCCAACGAGGTCCTGCTGCTGTGGCGGCACCGCTTCATCACCGACAGCTGGGGCTGGGAACTCGCCGCGGGCGTGGTGGAGGACGGCGAGGACGTCGCCGGGGCGGCGGCCCGGGAACTGGAGGAGGAGACCGGCTGGCGCCCGGGCCCCCTGCACCATCTGATGAGCGTGGAGCCGTCCAACGGCCTCACCGACGCCCGCCACCACATCTTCTGGTCCGACGAGGGCGAGTACGTCGGCGACCCCGTCGACGCCTTCGAGTCGGACCGCCGGGAATGGGTCCCCCTGAAGGTGGTCCCGGATCTCGTCACCCGCGGCGAGGTCCCGGCGGCCAACATGGCGGCCGCCCTGCTCCTCCTGCACCACCTGCGCCTCCCGGAAGCGGGAGGACCGCGCCTCTAGGAAGCCGGACGGACGAACTCCGGCTGGTCCAGCACCCGCAGCCAGCTCCCGTCGGGCTGCCGCCGGACCACCTGGGCCCGGGCGCCGGCCCCGTCCCTCGGCGGCGTCGAGGTCAGCGCGACATCACCGCTGACCAGGGTCGGCAGCGGCGGCTCCGGTTCGAACCGGGGGGCGTTCGCCAGCACCTTCTCCCACAGCGCACGGATCGCCTCCCGCCCGACCGTCACCTCGCCGGGCGGATACGCCATCACCGCGTCCTCCTCGTAGAGCGCGGCGACCCCGGCGGCGTCACCGGCGTTGGACCGCTCCACGAACAGCCGGGTGAGGTCCTCGGGCCGCATGGCCTTCTCGTACTCCGACACGGTTCCTCCTGATGTCTCGCTCGGACACCTCCAGCGTCAGCGCCGCCGTGTCAGAAGTCCAACAGATGGTTCTTCTGCACATTAGAATCGATAGTCATGGAGCTGAGGCAGCTGGAGTACTTCGTCGCCGTCGCCGAGGAGCGGAACTTCACGCGGGCCGCCGAGCGCGTGCACATCAGCCAGTCCGGGGTCAGCGCCCAGATCCGGCAGCTCGAACGGGAGCTGGGCGCCGAGCTGTTCGACCGCTCCGCGCGCACCGTCACGCTCACCCCCGCGGGGAAGGCCGCGCTGGACCACGCCCGGGACGCGCTCGCGGCGGCGGGGGCGGTGGGCCAGGCCGTCGACGAGGTCACCGACCTGATCCGCGGCCGCGTCACCGTCGGCATGGTCACCGGCTGCACGATCACCCCGTTGTTCGAGGCGCTGGCCGCCTTCCACACCGCTCACCCGGGCGTGGAGATCGCCCTGCTGGAGGAGGCCTCCGACCGCCTCGCCGACGGGGTCCGCACCGGCGCCCTCGACCTGGCGCTCCTCGGGGCGGCGGCCCGGACACCGGAGGGCCTGGACGCGCACACCGTCATCAGCGAGCGCCTGGTCGCGGCCGTACCTGCCGGTCATCCGCTGGAGAAGCGGCGCCGGGTCACCCTGCGCGACCTGGCCGCGTACCCGGTCGTGTGCATGCCGCCGGGCTCGGGTCTGCGCGCGGTGCTGGACCAGGCGTGCGCCGCACAGGGCGTCGAACCGGCCGTCGCGCTGGAGGCGAGCGCCGCCGACGCCATCGCCGGCCTCGCCGCTCGCGGCCTGGGCGTCGCCGTCCTCAGTGAATCGATGGCGGACGCCTACCGCGACCGCCTCACCGCCCACGTCATCACCGACGCGCACGTCCCGGCCCTGCTCGCGCTGGTCTGGCGCCCCGCCCGCAACCCCGCGCTGCGCGCCCTGCTCACGCACTGCCGGCGGGCGTTCGGCGGAAGCACCGCGGGCCCCGGGCCGGACGACCGGCCAGGGACCCGCGGATGAGCCAAGGCTCGTACGGTCACTCGTACGAGTAGAAACCCGACCCCGTCTTGCGGCCCAGTCGGCCCGCGTCGACCATGCGCTGGAGCAGCGGGGGAGCCGCGTACAGGGGCTCCTTGTACTCCTCGTACATCGAGTACGCCACCGAGGCGACCGTGTCCAGGCCGATCAGGTCGGAGAGCTTGAGCGGGCCCATCGGGTGGGCGCAGCCCATCTCCATGCCGTTGTCGATGTCCTCACGGCTGGCGATGCCCGACTCGAACATCCGGATCGCGGAGAGCAGGTACGGGATCAGCAGCGCGTTGACCACGAAGCCGGAGCGGTCCTGGGCGCGGATCGCGTGCTTGCCCAGCACCTTCTCGGTGAAGACCTGCGCGCGGCTCAGCGTGCCCTCGGAGGTGGTGAGCGCCGGAATCAGCTCGACCAGCTTCTGCACCGGGGCCGGGTTGAAGAAGTGGATGCCGATGACGTGGTCCGGGCGGGACGTGGCCACGGCCAGCTTCACCAGCGGGATGGAGGAGGTGTTCGACGCCAGGATCGCGTCGGGGCGGGTCACCACCTGGTCGAGCACCTGGAAGATCTCCGTCTTCACCTGCTCGTTCTCGACGACCGCCTCGATCACCAGGTCACGGTCGGCGAACTCGCCGAGGTCCGTGGTGAAGGTCAGCCGGGCCTGCGTGGCCTCCAGCTCCTCCTCGCTGATCTTGCCGCGCTCCGCCGCCTTCGACAGGGAGTTGAACAGCCGGGTACGGCCGATCTCCAGGGCTTCGCCGGTGGTCTCGGCGACCTTGACGTCCAGCCCGGAACGGGCGCACACCTCGGCGATACCCGCGCCCATCTGACCGCAGCCCACCACTCCGACGCGTTCGATGTCGGTCACATCGTCCCTTTCGCTACTGCTTACGGCTGTGGCAGGGTGCCGGGTCCCGGCGCCTGCTCCGTTCGTGCACGTTACTCCGAAGTATCGATGATCGATCGCGGGGGTGGGGCATCCTGGCCGGGGAAACCGCCCTGACCAGGCGGTTCCGGGACGATCGTGACAGATGTCGCCACGGCGGAGGCAGGGGGGCGAGGGTGCGGGTGTCACGCAGGCGGTTCGCGGCGGCGGCGCTGGCCGCGCTCGCGACGACGGCGCAGGGGTCCGCCGCACCGAGGCGGACACCGGACACGGGCACGGCGGGCGGGCCCGGACGGGGAGGCGCGGCGGGCGGTGAGATGCGGGGCATGTGGGTGGCCACCGTCACCAACCGGGACTGGCCGTCACGGCCCGGCCTGAGCGCCGACAGGCAGCGCGCCGAACTGCTCGCCCACCTCGACGCGGCCGTCCGCGCCCGCCTCAACACGGTGATGCTCCAGGTCCGGCCCACGGCCGACGCGCTGTGGCAGTCGCCGCACGAGCCGTGGTCGCAGTACCTCACCGGCACGCAGGGCGCCGACCCCGGCTGGGACCCGCTCGGCACGGCGGTCGCGGAGGCGCACGCGCGGGGGCTGCACCTGCACGCCTGGTTCAACCCGTACCGCGTCGCCCTGCACGCCGACCCCGCCCGGCTCGCCGCCTCCCACCCGGCGCGCCGCAACCCCGGCTGGGTCGTCCCGTACGGCGGGAAGCTCTATTACGACCCGGGGCTCCCCGAGGTCCGGGCGTTCGTGCGGGAGGCGATGCTGGACGCGGTGCGCCGGTACCCGGTCGACGGGGTCCACTTCGACGACTACTTCTACCCGTACCCGGTGGCCGGGCAGACCTTCGACGACGACGCCGCCTACGACCGGTACGGCGCCGCCTTCCCGGACCGGGCGGCCTGGCGGCGCGACAACGTCGACCGGCTGGTCCACGAGACGGCCGACGCGATCCGGACGATCCGCCCCGGCACCCGCTTCGGAATCAGCCCCTTCGGGGTGTGGCGCAACGCCGACGTCGACCCGCGCGGCTCCGCCACCCGCGCGGGCGTCCAGTCGTACGACGACCTGCACGCGGACACGCGGAAGTGGGCGCGGGAGAACTGGATCGACTACATCTGCCCGCAGCTGTACTGGTGTGTCGGATTCGCCGCCGCCGACTACGCGAAGCTGCTGCCCTGGTGGGCCGACGTCGTACGCGGCTCGGGCACGCGGCTGTACGCGGGGGAGGCGCTGTACAAGGCGGGGGACCCGGCGCAGCCCGCTGCCTGGCAGGACCCCGCCGAACTGTCCCGTCACCTCACACTGGCGAAGACGTACCCCGAGGTGCGGGGGCACGTGTTCTTCGCGGCACGCGAGGTGACGGAAGACCCGGTCGGGGCGATGGCACGGGTGGTGGCCGACCACTACGGCCGGCCCGCCGGGCCCCCGTCCTGATCAGTGCCGGGTCACGACCTCCCGGTGCCGGATCTCGGTGTCGGGGCCGGGGGAGCAGATGCCCTCGTGCCCGTCCTCGAACCGGACCCGGTACGGCGGGTCGCCGTCCCGGCCGAGTACTTCGACGATCTCGCCGGCCTTGTCGTGCTGGCCGACCACCCTGCCGTGCTGGACAAGCCGGTCACCCACGGTTGCGCGCATCGTCGCCTCCTCACCTCACGGGAGCAGCGGTCCATGCTCCTCCGAGTCTACGGCGGGGACTCCGCGACGGCAGCGGTCCGGCCGCGATGCCAGGGGCACGCGGCCGGGCTTGATCCGCCCAGGCGGGAGCACGCCTGGCTGGGTGCCGCGTCCCGGCCGCTTGCGCACGGAGTGGGTCACACGGCTCGGGGCCGCGTGCCGGGGCGGGTGTGCGCCCGACGGCGGGTCCTCAGGGATACGCGCCCCGGACGCCAGGCGTCGCTGGGGGGTCACCCCGGCGGCCACGCGGGTCCGCGGTGCCTGTACCGCCGGGTGGCCGTCGGGCGTGGGAGGCCGGGCCAGTTGCTGCGGCTGACATGACCGCGCGAGGTGTTCACGACCTGTGTCGCGGTGCGTCCGCGCGCTCGCCTGGCGAGGCTCTGCCCGCCCGGCGGCGGATGAGCCGCGTGCGCGCACAACCACTGCCCGGCCCCTCGCCCCGCCGTCCGCACGGCGCAGGGCCATGCGTCCGCGCCCCCGCCGTGCCGCGCCCGATGCGGTCGGCCGCGTCCGCGGCCTATCCCCGCGTCCGCTGCGTCACCGCGATGCACACCAGGACCGCGGCCGCCGTGACCGGGGCGGCCCACGGGAGGTGTTCGCCCAGGAGGAAGACCGACCAGAACAAGGTCAGCAGCGGCTGGGCCAGTTGCAGCTGGCTGGCCTTCGGGATGCCGATGGAGGCCATGCCCCGGTACCAGACGATCAGGCCGAGGAACTGGGAGCCCGCCGCCACCCACAGCAGGCCGGTCACGCTGTGCGCGGTCAGGTGGACCGGCTCGACGGTCAGCGCGACCGCCGCCACCGGCACCGTGAGCGGCAGACACAGCACGAGCGCCCAGCCGATGACCTGCCAGCCCGGCATGGTCCCGGCCAGCCGGCCGCCCTCGGTGTAGCCGGCCGCGCAGATCAGCAGGGCGCCGAAGAGGTACAGGTCCGCCGTCGTCAGCGCGCCCCCGCTCTGCTGCACGGTGAACGCCACCACCGCCGCCGCGCCGGCCAGGGCCGCCGCCCAGAAGGTGCGGGAGGGCCGTGTGCCCGTCCGCAGGGACGAGAAGAGGGCCGTGGTGAGCGGCAGCAGCCCGACGACGACCGCGGCGTGCGCCGTCGTGGACGTCTGCAGCGCCAGCGTGGTCAGCATCGGGAAACCGAGCACCACCCCCGCCGCGACCACGGCGAGCCCCGCCCAGTGACGGCGGGCGGGGAGCGGAACGCGCAGGACCAGCAGACAACCCCCGGCGATCACCGCCGCGAGCGCGCTGCGCACCGCCACCAACGACCACGGGCCGAAACCCTCCAGGCCCCAGGCGGTGGCGGGGAAGGTCAGGGAGAAGGCGACCACCCCGAGGGCGGCCTGGAGGGTGCCGAAGCCACGGCCGCGCGAGGGAGCGGGAACTGCTATCGGGAGCGCGGCAGTAGCGCTACTCTGTGCTCTCATGCACGACAGTAGCAGCGTGGGTGAGCTGGCGGAACAGCTCCGACAGGAGCTGGACCGCTACTCTCCCGGCGAGAAGCTCCCGTCCAGCCGCGCCCTCGTCGAGCGGTTCCGGGTCAGCCCCGTGACCGTCTCCCGGGCCCTGGCACGGCTCGCCGCCGAGGGGCTGGTCGTCACCCGCCCCGGAGCCGGCGCCTTCCGCTCCGTGCCCCGCACACCGGCCGCCCCCACCGGCGACACCTCCTGGCAGGAGGTCGCCCTCAGCGCCGACGGCGCCGCCGACCTCGTCCCCCGCTCGGTCGACGCGTCCGGCGTCCTAGTCTCGCTCGCCGCCCCCGCCCCCGGGGTGATCGAGTTCAACGGCGGCTATCTGCACCCCTCGCTCCAGCCGGAGCGCGCCATGGCCGCCGCGCTGGCCCGCGCCGGACGCAGGCCGGGGGCGTGGGGGAGGCCGCCCATGGAAGGCCTGCCCGAGCTGCGCGAATGGTTCGCGCGCGCCGTCGGCGGACCCGTCACGGCGGCCGGCGTGCTGATCACCGCCGGCGGACAGTCCGCCCTCACCACCGCCCTGCGCGCCCTCGCCCCGCCCGGCGCGCCCGTCCTCGTCGAATCGCCCACCTACCCCGGCATGCTCGCCATCGCCCGCGCCGCCGGACTCCGCCCGGTGCCCGTCCCGGTCGACGCCGACGGCGTACGCCCGTCCCTGCTCGCCGACGCCTTCCGCGCGACCGGCGCCCGCGTCTTCGTCTGCCAGCCCCTCTTCCAGAACCCCACCGGCGCCGTCCTCGCCCCCGACCGGCGCGCCGAGGTGCTGCGCATCGCACGGCAGGCCGGCGCGTTCGTCGTCGAGGACGACTTCGTCCGGAGGCTCGTGCACGAGGACGCGGGCCCGCTGCCGCGCCCGCTCGCCGCCGACGACCCCGACGGCGTGGTGGTGCACGTCAGCTCGCTGACCAAGGCCACCTCGCCCAGCTTCCGGGTGAGCGCCCTCGCCGCGCACGGCCCGGTGCTGGAACGGCTGCGGGCCATCCAGATCGTCGACACCTTCTTCGTGCCGCGCCCGCTCCAGGAGGCCACCCTGGAACTGGTCGGCTCCGCCGCATGGCCCCGCCACCTGCGCTCCATCGCCGCCGCCCTGCGCACCCGCCGCGACGCCATGACCGCCGCGCTCCGCCTCCAACTGCCCGGCCTCGCCCTGCCGCACGTCCCCTCCGGCGGCTACCACCTGTGGCTGCGCCTGCCCGACGGCGCGTCCGAGTCCGCACTGACCGCGGCCGCCCTGCGCGCGGGGGTCGCCGTCACCCCCGGACGCCCCTACTTCAGCGCCGAACCGCCCGCCGGACACCTGCGGCTGAGCTTCGCCGCCGTGGCCGGCACGGGTGAGATCACGGAGGGGGTGCACCGGCTGCGGGCGGCCTGGTCCCAGGTGGTGGGATAAGGGGTCGACGCCCGCCGCCACCGGCTGCCAGCATCGGCGCATGACTGCCGACCCGCGCCTGCCCGAGGGCTACGAGATCTCCACCGACCCCGCCCGGATCGACGCCGGCACGGTGCACCGGTGGCTGTCCACCGACGCGTACTGGGCCCTCGGCCGCCCCCGCGAGACACAGGACAAGGCGATCGGCGGCTCGCTCAACTTCGGCGTGTACGACACGGTCACCGGCGCGCAGATGGCGTACGCCCGCGTCATCACCGACCGGGCCACCTTCGCCTGGCTGTGCGACGTGTACGTGGACCCCGCCGTCCGCGGCAAGGGCCTCGGCACGGCGCTCGTCACGGCCGTACGGGACGAGGTACGCGAGTACGGCGTACGGCGCGTCCTGCTCGCCACGCACGACGCGCACGAGGTGTACGCGCCCCTCGGGTTCCGGCCACTGGAGCGGCCGGACCAGTGGATGGCGCTCGTCTTCGAGCAGTCCTGACGCCGGCCCCGGTGGGCGCATAGGGCCGGGTTGTGCCGTATGCCCCCGGCGGAGGGTGAGGGTGGCGCCACCGAGCGTCATGGCCGGTCGGCACCTCTTGACCGGCCGACCCCTGCGGCTGACCATCGCCGCATGGCACTTCGGGTCACGTTCGTCGCAGCGGCGGGGAGCTCCACGGTGCTGTCCGAGCGCTTCGAGGACCCCCGGCCGCTGGACCAGGCCGGATGGAGCGAGGTGCAACGCGCCGCGCACGAACTGCTGCCCCTGGCCGCGGCCGACCTGCGCTACTGCTCCCCGGCCCCGCGCAGCCGCGCGACCGGGGAGGGGCTCGGCTACGCGCCGCTCGTCCAGCTCGCCCTGCGCGACTGCGACATGGGGCGCTGGCGCGGACTGACCCTCGGCGAGGCGATGGCCCGTGAGCCGGAGGCGGTGGACGCCTGGCTGGCCGACCCGCGGTCCACGCCCCACGGCGGGGAGTCCCTGCTGGACTTCATCGGACGCGTCGGCAACTGGCTCGACACCCGGCCCGCCGAGGACGGCTGCCGGGTGGTCGCGGTGGCCGAGCCGTCGGTGATCCGCGCGGCGCTCGTCTACGCGCTGAAGGCCCCGCCTGCCACCTACTGGAGCATCGACGTCCGCTCGCTGTCGACGATCGGCGTGGCCGGACGGCCGGGGCGATGGAGCCTGCGGCTGGAGAGCGTGTGCGGCCAGCCCACCCGCGCGTAGGCCCGACGGACCGGGCCCCGGCCCACCCGCCCGTACCGGTCGACGGGGTCCGGTCGCCGGCCGGTCCGCGCACCAGCGGCCCGCGTCGCCGACGGTGAGCCGCCCCGGTGCGGGCCGCCCGAGCGGGGCGGCCGAGCGGGGCGGCCGACGGCACCGGCGGTTGCCGAGTCCGGGCAGGGCAACGGGCGGCCGGCCGCCTGCGCGGACGCCGCTGTCCCACGGCGCCGGGGCCGCCCCTGGGCTGGGGTGTGCCGTGCCCCGGGGGTGCCTCCTGCCTGGGGTGTTCCCCCGGTGTCGGCTCCTGCCTGCGGTGTTCCCCTGGCGCCGGGGCCGCCGCTTGCCTGGGTCTCGCGGCGACGGGGCCGCCCCTTGCCTGGGGTGTGCCGTGCCCCGGGGGTGCCTCCTGCCCGGGGTGTTCCCTCCTGGCACCCGGGTCCTCCCTTGCCCAGGGTGTCCCGCCCCGGCACCGGCACCCTCCCTTGCCCGAGGCGGGACCGCCGTCCGGAACCGGGGCGGTCCCGTGGGTTCCCGTGACGACGAGCGCGGCGCACCGCGACGCCCGTGACCGCGGTGCGTGCGCGCCGCCGCTCCGCGGCGACGCCGTGGCCACCGTCGCCGTCAGTCGAACGTCTCGACGTACTCCTCCGGCGGGCCGAGCTCGGGGCGGTCGCACAGGACGATCCGTTCGCCGAAGCGCTCCGTCTCCAGCACCGTCAGGGTGTTCTCACCGGCGCGCAGCAGCGGCCGCGGGAGGTAGAGCGTCCGCTGCGGGCCGGTCTCCCAGTAGCGGCCCAGGAGGGTTCCGTTGATCCAGAGGAATCCCTTGCCGAAGCCGGGGAGGGCGACGAAGGCGTCCGCGGGCTCGGCGACCTCCAGCCATGCCTCGGCGAAGCCCGCCCGCCCGTGGGGGGCCGCGGCTGAGGCAGCCCGGGCGATGTCCCCGGGTGCCCACTCGTCCAGCGGCAGCCGGTGCATGCTCCAGTTGTGCACCTGCCGGCGGTCCACGAGCACACCGCCGAGGATGCCCTTCCCCTGGCCGAGCAGCGGGCCGTAGTTGATCCTGCCCTGGTTCTCCACCAGCAGCTCCAGCCGGACGCGTCGTCCGGCGCCACGCACGGTGACCGAGGCGGAGTCGCCGTCCAGCACGCCCACGGGTTCCCCGTCGACGAACACCTGCGCACGGTCGTGCAGCTGCCGCACGGACACGGTCACGTGCTCCGGCGGGAGGAGCGGTTCCGCCGTGTACAGCACCAGCCCGGCGGCCTGCCCCAGTTCGCCGAAGCTCAGCGGCACGGGTGCGCGTACCGGCTCGGCCGCGGCGCGCAGCCCTTCCAGCAGGGGCGCACGCCGGGTCAGCTCCAGTGTGCGCGGCTCCAGCAGGGGCGGGTCCGCGGGCACGGGCCGGTCCGCCACGGTGGGATCGACGGCGGCCAGCCGCTCCCGCAGGGCGAAGAACTTCGGGGTGAGGCCCCCGTGTTCGGCGACCGGCGCGTCCGAGTCGTAGCTGGTGACGGTCGGCTGGAGCCGCTCGCCGTCGTGATTGGCGCCCGCCCAGAGGCCGAAGTTGGTGCCGCCGTGCGCCATGTACAGACTCACCGAACCGCCCTCGGCGAGGATGCCGTCCAGGGCGTCCGCCGCGCTGTCGGCCGAACGCACGTGGTGGTGCTCCCCCCAGTGGTCGAACCAGCCGTTCCAGAACTCCGCGCAGAAGAAGGGCTCGCCCCGCCGTCGTGCCCGCAGCAGGGCCGCTGCCTGAGCGGGTCGGGAACCGAACGTGGCGGCCGCCAGTTCCCCGGCCAGGGAGCCGCCGTCCTGCATCAGCGTCGTCGGGCCGTCGGCCGTGTAGAGGAGTTCCGTGATCCCCCGCCCGGCCAGCGCGTCCCGCACCCAGCGGACGTAGGAGTGGTCGTCGCCGTAGCTGCCGTACTCGTTCTCGATCTGCACGGCCACCACCGGACCGCCCCGGCCGGCCTGGAGGGCGGCGATCCGGGGGATCAGCTCGTCGAACCAGCGGCCCACCGCCTCCAGGAAGGGCGGATGGGAGGTCCGCAGCCGCATGCCGGGAGTGTCCGTGAGCCAGGCGGGCAGCCCGCCGTTGTCCCATTCCGCGCAGATGTAGGGGCCAGGCCGCACGATGGCGTCCAGTCCCTCCTCCTGGGCGAGCCGCACGAAGCGTTCCAGGTCGCGCGGGCCCGCGAAGTCGACGTCACCCCGGCCGCGCTCGTGGAAGTTCCAGGGCACGTAGGTGTCCACGGTGTTGAGTCCGAGGGCGGACAGCCTCCGGAGCCGGTCGGCCCACTGGTCGGGATGGACACGGAAGTAGTGCAGGGAGCCCGCCAGGACGCGGTGCGGGCGCCCCTCGCGCAGCAGCACCCCGTCCGTGAAGGTGAGGGCGGGCGGTTCGCCGGCAAGGGATCCGTGTCCCACGGCGCCGCGCTCGGAGACGGTCATTTCAAGGCTCCCGCGGTCATGCCCGCGCGCCAGAACCGCTGCAGTGAGAGGAAGGCGAGCAGGAGGGGGACGATGGACACGAGCGAGCCCACGACCACGAGCGCGGGCGGTACGGCGACATGGCTGGCGTTCCAGCCGACCAGGCCCACCGTGACGGGCTGGAGCCGGTCGTCGCCGAGGACCATCGCGGGCAGCAGGTAGTTGTTCCAGATCTCCACGAACTGGAACAGCAGGATGGTCACCAGGGCGGGCAGCATCATCCGCACCGAGACGGAGCGGAAGATGCGGAACTCGCTCGCGCCGTCGATCCGGCAGGCTTCCAGTACCTCGTCCGGGACGCTCTGCGCGGCGAACACCCGGCAGAGGTAGACACCGAACGGACTGACCACGCTGGGCAGCAGCACGGCCAGCGGGTTGTCGATCAGCCCCACGCCGGAGAACATCAGGTACAGCGGGAGGGTGAACAGCACCTTCGGGATGAGCACCGCCGCCAGCACCACGCCGAACAGCAGCCCTCGCCCGGGAAAGCGGTACTTGGCCAGGACGTAGCCGGCCAGGGCCGAGAACACCGTGCCCACCAGTGCTCCGACGCCGCAGTAGAGCACACTGTTGAGCATCCAGCGCCAGAAGATGCCGCCGTCCTGGCTGCCGAGCCGCGCGATGTTGTCGAAGAGCCCGAAACCGTCGAACCAGAGGCCGGTGCCGGAGAACTGCTCGCCGAACGGCTTCGTGGCGGACACCAGCAGCCACCACAGGGGCAGCAGGAAGTAGAAGGCCGACAGGCCCAGCAGGGCGGTGACCACGACCCGGCTCGGCAGACTCGTGTCACGCCGGGGGCGGATCACGGACGGTCTCGTGGTGGTCGTGCTCATTCCTGCTCTCCCCGGGTGGTGAACTTGAAGAAGACGAACGACACGACACCCACCAGTACGGCGAGGAGAACGGACTGGGCCGCCGCGTACGGATAGTTGCCCGCCGCGATCGCGCTCTGCGCGGACATGATCGGGGTGAACGTCGAGGAGACCGCGCCGTCGGAGACGGGCTGGAGCACCACCGGCTCGTTGTAGAGCTGGGCCGAGCCGATGATCGAGAAGACGGCGGTGAGCACCAGCGCGCCGCGTACCGCCGGCACCTTGATGCTCCAGGCGATGCGCACGGCCGACGCGCCGTCCATCCGGGCGGCCTCCAGCACCTCCGCGGGGATGGACTGCAGTGCCGCGTAGATGATGATCATGTTGTAGCCGGTCCAGCTCCAGGTGACGATGTTCGCCACCGACCACAGCACCAGGTCGCTGTCGAAGAACGGGACGGTGAACCCCAGCGGCTCCAGCATCCGGTTGACCGGGCTCGACTGCGGTGAGTACATGAACGACCAGACGAGGGCGGCGCTCACCCCGGGGATCGCGTAGGGCAGGAAGCCGGAGAGGCGGAAGAAGCCCTTGCCGCGCGCGGACCGGGAGTCGATCAGAAGGGCGAGGACGAGGGCCACGCCCAGCATCACGGGGACCTGGACCACGCCGAACAGGGCGATCCGGCCGAGGGAGGAGAGGAACGCGCCGTCGTCGAGGGCCCGCCCGTAGTTGCCGAACGGGTCGAACTCCTCGGTCGGGGGCGTCAGTCCGAGCCCCGACCGCCGGACGGTGTACAGGCTCTTCACCGCGGCGTAGACGATCGGCGCGACGTACATGCCGAGGAAGAGGACGACGAACGGGGCGCAGAACAGCAAGGGGCTCCGCGAGCCCCGCCGGCGCTGACGCGGACCTGCGGGAGCGCGGCGGGAACCGGCGGGCGGCGGTCCGCCGGTGGCCCCTTCGCTGCTGCTTCGGGTGTCCGCCGGGGCGGCGGCGTCGGTCACGGAGCTGATCCTCACTGTGAGTGGCTGTACCGCGTGGGCTCGTGGTCGCGTCGGGGTGGCCGGCCGGTCACTCGGCCACCTCCAGGCCCTGCTTCCTCATCTCGTTCACCGTCGCCCGCTGCGTGGCCTCCAACGCGCCGGCGAGCGTGCCCTTGCCCGCCCACGCCTTGCCGAGACCGTCGTTGAGGTCGGCCGCGGTCCTGGTCATCAGCGGGCCCCAGGTCCAGGAGGAGTTGACGTGCGGGGACGCCTGGGCGACGACGTCGTAGATCTTCTGCCCGCCGAAGTACGGGTCCCCGGCCTTCAGTTGGGGGAGGTCGAGCAGGTCCTTCGCGGCCGGGTAGAGCCCCGCCTCGTCGACGAGCGCGCCGAACGCCTTCCGGTCGGTGCTGAGCCAGTGCGCGAACTCCCAGGCGGCCTCCGGCGCGTCACAACCGTCGAGGACGGCGGTGGCGGACCCTCCGGCGTTGCCGACCTGGTCGCCTCCCTCGGTCCACTGCGGCATCGGAGCCACCGCCCACTTGCCCGACCCCTTGGCCGCGCCGCCCTTGATGACGCCGGCCTGCCACACCGCGCCCACGACGGTGGCGATGTCACCGTTGCCCAGACCGGTGTACCAGGCCTGGTCGTACATCGGGGCGCCGCTGACCAGCCCCTCGTCCACCAGACCCTGCCAGCAGTCGGCGACCTTCCGGTTGGCCTGCGAGCCGATGGTCACCTGCCAGGCGTCGTCCTTGACGCCGAACCAGCCGGCGTCCGCCTGCCAGGCGAGGCCCGCGTAGTCGTAGTCCAGGTAGGGCGACGAGATGTACCGGCGAGGGCCGGAGGCGTGGATCTTCCTGGCCGCCTTCTCGTACTCCGCCCAGGTCGCGGGGGGCGCGAGGTCGAGCGAGTCGAAGACCTCCTTGTTGTAGAACATCACCATCGGGCCGGTGTCCACGGGCGCGCCGTAGACCTGGTCGCCGAGGGTCACCGAGGTCCAGGCCGCTTCCTGGAAGTCGTCCTTCGCGGGGGAGGCGTACTCGGCGACGTCCTGCAGCGCCCCCTGGGCGGCGAAGCTGGGCAGCGTCAGTACTGGGAGATACGCAACCTCGACATCTCCAACAAGGGCGACACCGCCGCGACCCGGCGCGGTGTGCACATCACCCGTACCGACTCGGGGACCGGCACGTACTACCGCGTCAGCGGACTCGACATCCACGACATCAACGGCAACCAGACGAAGAAGGACGACGACGCCAGCGCGGGAATCTTCTTCGAGGTCCTCGGCAACACCAGGGCCACCAAGTTCGACGACGTCGTCGTCGAGGGCAACACGGTCAGGACGGTGGACCGCTACGGCATCCACTTCTGGACCCGCTGGATGCAGCGCCCGGAGCTGAACAATCCCAACTGCGGCTCCACGTGCGGGACCTGGACGCCGCAGACCCGCGTCGTCATCCGCGGCAACACCGTCTCGGACATCGGGGGCGACGCCATCGTGCCCCACCACACCGAGGGCGCCCTCGTCGAGTACAACAGGGTCGACGGCTTCCGCGAGCGTGAACCGGCCCACTGCGCGGCCGGCGTGTGGGGCTGGAACACCAACCGCGCCCTGTACCAGTACAACGAGGTCAGCGGCGGCAAGAGCGAGTGCGACGGCCAGGGCCTGGACATCGACGAGGCCAACATCGGCACCGTCTACCAGTACAACTACAGCCACGACAACGAGGGTGGCTTCATCCTCCTGTGCAACGGCTCGGGCTCGACCACCGCCGACAACGTCGTGCGCTACAACATCAGTCAGAACGACGGCGGACAGCTCTTCGACATGGTCTGCGCCAGGACGACGAACACGCAGATCTACAACAACACCTTCTACCTGTCCAGGCCGGTCGACGTCATCAACAACGCCAACGGCTCCACCGGCGACAACGCCGCCTTCCGCAACAACGTCTTCCACGTCGCCACGACCCAGGCCGCCTACCTCAACGCGGGCACCCTCACCTTCGACGCGAACGTCTTCCACGGCAACCACCCCGCCGGGGAGCCGGCGGACGCCCGCAAGGTGACCGCCGACCCTCTGCTCACCGCGCCCGGCACGGCCACCTCCCGGACCGACGTGGACGGCTACCGACTCCGGACGGGCTCGCCCGCGCTGGCCAACGGCGTGGTCATGACCTCATCCGCGACGCGTGACTACTTCGGCAACCCGGTGCCGGCCGGCTGCGCCCCCGACCGGGGCGCCCACCAGCTGTCCACCACGTGTACTCCCGCACAGGGTCCCGTGAACGGCGTCCACCGCATCTCGGCGGGCACCCAGGCCATCGACGTCCCGGCCAACTCCACCACGCAGGGGACCCAACTCACGGTCTGGCCCTGGCACGGCGGCCAGAACCAGAAGTGGACGGTGACCGCCCACTCGGACGGCACGTACGAACTGAGGAACGTCAACTCGGGGCTGTGCGCGGACATCCGTGACAACTCCAGGTCGTCCGGGGCCGCCGTCATCCAGTGGCCGTGCAGCGGCGCGTCCAACCAGCGCTGGATCGCCACCGCCAAGGACGGCGGCGGATACACCCTCGCCGCCCAGTCCAGCGGCCTGCTCCTGACCGCCGCGTCCACCGCCGACGGCGCACCGCTCACCCAGCGTCCCGCCACGTCCGGAGCCGTGCAGACCTGGACGTTCACCAAGGTCTCCTGACCGGCGCCGCTCGCGACGGCCGCCCCACCGCGGTCATGGTTGTCCCGGTGCGGTCACGTCTGTCCGGAGTGGCACGGCCGTCCCGTCGGCGCCGCCGGCCGTCACGGTCTGCGGCCCGTGCCCGTGCCGCAGGCCGGGGGCCGGCGTGACGGCAGGCCGCGTCGCCGGGACCGACAGCACTCAGGCGTCCGCGCGGCCGCCGCAGGGGCGCGGCGTCCCGTCGGCACAGGGCTGTCGGCATGCCGGCCCCGTTCACCTCTCCGTACGAGGGCGCGCTCCCGCCGGCGGGAGCACGCCCTGCGCATACGGTCCGCCTCGCGCCCTACGTGTCCGCAGGGCGCCGCCCGCCCCTCCGTGAACACCGACGGGCGGTCGCCGCCGACGATCCGGCGTCGCCGGGCCGCCCGGCTGCCGGAGCCCGCGTCGGGGCTGTGCCAGGCGGGCGCATGCGGGCCTATGCCCCGTCGGCGCGGGTGTGGTCGGTGACGAGTTCCAGGTCCTTCGCCGGGCCGCGCACCCGCCACACGACGCGCCAGTGGTCCTCGTCGCGGACGGTGAACTCGCCCTGGTAGAGGTCGGCCGAGCAGGGGTGGTCGGCGACGTGCCGGCCGGACCTGAGGTCCAGGCCGTGGAAGAAGCGTCCGTCCGCGAACCGCACGTCCGCCGTGCCCTCCTGGTCCCGTAGAAAGCGGAGCGTGCGCTCGGCGGGACGGGTGACGCCCCGCCAGGTGAAGTCACCGGACTCCCGCTGGAGCAGGCCCTCGCCGTCCTCGAGCGGCCCGAACTCCACCGTGCCCAAGAACCGTCCCTCGTCGCCGCTCGCCAGGTTCCGCACGACGCGCTCGGCCCGCCAGGCGCCGCTCAGGTACGCCAGTACGTCGGGTACCGGCCAGAACTCGCCCATGGTGCCCCGTTCTCCCTGCTCTCCGGTGTCGCACGACCCATTGACGTGCTCCTGCCCCCTCCTATCTTGCCGTTCGAAGTGCTGCACAGTCTCCGATATTTCGAACGACCTCCCATCTCCTCCAGAGCCGCGGAGTACCCATGTCACGCACCGCCCTCCTCGCGGGCACGGCCCTGCTGACCGCCACCGTCCTCTTGCCGGCCCCCTCCCACGCGGAGGCCGTCACCGGCTACACGATCACCGTCGACACCGGCACCCGGGGCCCGGCGATCGACGACACGATGTACGGCGAACTCGGCTATTACGAGTACTTCCGCTTCGCTGAGGACATCGGCGCGAGTACACGTTCCCGCCGCACTCGGTGACGTTCATGAGGATCGACCGGTGGTGACACCGGCCCCTCGCGTTAGGCTCTGGTCCCTATGAACGGCATAGCGGTCTGGAAGCGGGTGCGGTGGTCCGACAGGGCCGTCGCCCCCTTCGCCGGCGCGGTGAGCGTCCTGGTCGGCGTGGTGCTGCTGTGGCTGGCGATCGGCGGCATCGGCAACCCCACCACGCGTGAGGAGGAGAACGCGGCGGAGGAACTGGCGCTGCGGCTCTTCGGGTGCTGGCTGCTGGGCGGAGCGGCGCTGTACGCGGTGCTCGGCATGTTCCGCGCCCTGCTCGGCCACCTGGCCGCCCTCCTGGTCGCACCCCTCGCGGTGATCGTCGCCCTCCTGGTCCTGGCCGCGTCCTAGAAACGACCCGTGTCCGAGGCCTTATGCATGACCGCGTTGCATAAACGTGCATGGATACGTATAGTCATGCCATCCAGGAGGAGGGTTTTCCATGGCGGTACGTGCGGCGGTGGCCGGAGCGAGCGGGTACGCGGGCGGTGAGCTGCTGCGTCTGCTCCTGACGCACCCCGAGGTCGAGATCGGCGCCCTGACCGGCAACTCCAACGCCGGACAGCGTCTGGGCGCGCTCCAGCCGCACCTGCTGCCGCTGGCCGACCGGGTGCTGGAGCCCACCACCCCCGAGGCGCTCGCCGGGCACGACGTCGTGTTCCTCGCGCTGCCGCACGGCCAGTCCGCCGCCGTCGCCGAGCAGCTCGGCGACGAGGTGCTCGTGATCGACATGGGCGCCGACTTCCGCCTGAAGGACGCCGCCGACTGGGAGGCCTTCTACGGCTCCCCGCACGCCGGCACCTGGCCCTACGGCCTGCCCGAACTGCCGGGTGGCCGCGCCGCGCTGGAGGGGTCCAAGCGTGTCGCGGTGCCCGGTTGCTACCCCACCGCCGTCTCCCTCGCCCTGTTCCCGGCCTACGCCGCGGGACTCGCCGAGGCCGAGGCCGTGGTCGTCGCCGCGTCCGGCACCTCCGGCGCGGGCAAGTCGCCCAAGCCGCACCTGCTGGGCAGCGAGGTCATGGGCTCCATGTCGCCGTACGGCGTGGGCGGCGGGCACCGGCACACCCCCGAGATGATCCAGAACCTCAGCGCGGCGGCCGGCGAGCGCGTCACCGTCTCCTTCACGCCGACCCTGGCGCCGATGCCCCGCGGCATCCTCGCCACCTGCTCCGCGAAGGCGAAGCCCGGCGTCACCGCCGAATCCGTGCGCGCCGCCTACGAGAAGGCGTACGCCGACGAACCGTTCGTGCGCCTGCTCCCCGAGGGACAGTGGCCCGCCACCGCCTCCGTGTACGGCTCCAACGCCGTCCAGGTGCAGGTCGCCCACGACACGGCCGCCGGCCGGATCGTCGTGATCAGCGCCATCGACAACCTCACCAAGGGCACCGCGGGCGGTGCCGTCCAGAGCATGAACATCGCCCTGGGTCTCGACGAGACCACCGGGCTTTCGACGATCGGAGTTGCGCCGTGAGTGTGACGGCAGCAAAGGGATTCACGGCGGCGGGCATCGCCGCCGGGATCAAGGAGAACGGCAACCCCGACCTGGCCCTCGTGGTCAACAACGGCCCCCGACGCGCCGCCGCCGGCGTCTTCACCGCCAACCGCGTGAAGGCCGCCCCCGTGCTCTGGTCCGAGCAGGTCCTCAAGAGCGGGCAGCTCGCCGCCGTCGTCCTCAACTCCGGCGGCGCCAACGCCTGCACCGGCCCCAAGGGCTTCCAGGACACCCACGCCACCGCCGAGAAGGCCGCCGAGGTGCTCGGCGTCGGCGCCGGCGAGGTCGCCGTCTGCTCCACCGGCCTCATCGGCGTCCTCCTCCCCATGGACAAGCTGCTCCCCGGCGTCGAGACCGCCGCCGGGCAGCTCTCCGAGCACGGCGGCGAGAAGGCCGCCATCGCCATCAAGACCACCGACACCGTCCACAAGACGTCCGTGGCCGGCAAGGACGGCTGGACCGTCGGCGGCATGGCCAAGGGCGCGGGCATGCTCGCCCCCGGCCTCGCCACCATGCTCGTCGTCCTCACCACCGACGCCGACGTCGACGGCGAGACCCTGGGCAAGGCGCTCCGCGACGCCACCAAGGTCACCTTCGACCGCGTCGACTCCGACGGCTGCATGTCCACCAACGACACCGTGCTGCTCCTCGCCTCCGGCGCCTCCGGCGTCACCCCGGCCTACGACGACTTCGCCGAGGCCGTACGGCAGGTGTGCGACGACCTGGGCCAGCAGCTCATCCGCGACGCCGAGGGCGCCAGCAAGGACATCAAGGTCGAGGTGATCAACGCCGCGACCGAGGACGACGCCGTCGAGGTGGGCCGCTCCATCGCCCGCAACAACCTCCTCAAGTGCGCCGTCCACGGCGAGGACCCCAACTGGGGCCGTGTCCTCTCCGCCATCGGCACCACGAAGGCCGCCTTCGAGCCCGACCGGCTCAACGTCGCCATCAACGGCGTCTGGGTGTGCAAGAACGGCGGCGTCGGCGAGGACCGGGACAAGGTCGACATGCGCTACCGCGAGGTGCACATCGTCGCCGACCTGTCCGCCGGTGACGCCACCGCCACCATCTGGACCAACGACCTCACCGCCGACTACGTCCACGAGAACAGCGCCTACTCCTCATGACCGTCACCCGTAAACACACCGCGCTGCCCAAGGCGCAGATCCTCGTCGAGGCGCTGCCCTGGCTCACCCGGCACCACGGAAAGACCGTCGTCATCAAGTTCGGCGGCAACGCCATGGTCGACGAGGACCTGAAGGCCGCCTTCGCCCAGGACGTCGTCTTCCTGCGGCACGCCGGACTCAAGCCCGTCGTCGTGCACGGCGGCGGCCCGCAGATCAGCCGCGCGCTGGAGACCCACGGCATCGTCAGCGAGTTCAAGGCCGGCCTGCGCGTCACCACCGAGGACGCCATGGACGTCGTACGGATGGTGCTCGCCGGGCAGGTCCAGCGCGAGCTGGTCGGCCTCCTCAACCGGCACGGACCGCTCGCCGTCGGCCTCACCGGCGAGGACGCGCACACCCTCACCGCCGTCAAGCACCAGCCCGAGATCGACGGGGAACTGGTCGACATCGGGCGGGTCGGTGAGATCACCGAGATCGACACGGGCGCCATCGAGGCCCTGCTCGCCGACGGCCGCATCCCGGTCGTCTCGTCGATCGCCCGCTCCCAGGACGACCACCATGTCTACAACGTCAATGCTGATACGGCGGCTGCGGCACTCGCTGCTGCTCTGGGCGCCGAAACCCTCATGGTCCTCACGGACGTCGAGGGCCTCTACGAGGACTGGCCGAACAGCGACGAGGTGATCAGCCGTCTCACCGCGTCCCAGCTCGAGAAGCTCCTGCCGGAGCTGTCCTCCGGCATGGTGCCCAAGATGGAGGGCTGTCTGCACGCCGTACGCAACGGCGTGAACACCGCCCGCGTCATCGACGGCCGGGTCCAGCACTCGATCCTGCTGGAGATCTTCACGGACGAGGGCATCGGCACCATGGTCGTGCCCGACGAACAGGGGGAGTCGTGAGCAACGCGGAACTGACCGCCCGGTGGCAGGGCGCGCTGATGAACAACTACGGCACGCCCCGCATCCCCCTCGTGCGCGGCGAGGGCCAGCGACTCTGGGACGCCGACGGCACGGAGTACCTGGACTTCGTCGGCGGCATCGCCACCAACGCCCTCGGCCACGGCCACCCGGCGATCGTCGAGGCCGTCACCCGGCAGATCTCCTCCCTCGGCCACATCTCCAACCTCTTCCTCGCCGAACCGACCGTCGCCCTCGCCGAACGGCTGCTCCAGCTTTTCGGCCGGGACGGCAGGGTCTTCTTCTGCAACTCCGGCGCGGAGGCCAACGAGGCCGCCTTCAAGATCGGCCGGCTCACCGGACGCACCCACGTGGTCGCCACCGAGGGCGCCTTCCACGGCCGCACCATGGGCGCCCTCGCGCTCACCGGGCAGGCCGGCAAGCGGGAACCGTTCCTGCCGCTGCCCGGAGACGTCACCCACGTGCCGTTCGGCGACGCCCAGGCGCTGGACGCGGCCGTCACCGAGGACACGGCCCTCGTCATCCTCGAACCCATCCAGGGCGAGCTCGGCGTCGTCGTCCCGCCCTCCGGCTACCTCAAGGCCGCCCGCGCCATCACGGCCGCCAAGGGCGCGCTGCTCGTGCTGGACGAGGTGCAGACCGGCGTCGGGCGGACCGGCGTCTGGTTCGCCTATCAGGCCCACGAGGGCGTCCTGCCGGACGTCGTCACCCTCGCCAAGCAGCTCGGCGGCGGACTGCCGCTCGGCGCCACCGTCGCCTTCGGCCGCGCCGCCCAGCTGCTGCAGCCCGGCCACCACGGCACGACCTTCGGCGGCAACCCGGTCGCCTGCGCCGCAGGACTCGCGGTGCTCGACACCATCGCCGGCGACGGACTGCTGGAGAACGCCAAGCGGCAGGGCGAGAAGCTGCGCGAGGGGATCGAGGGCCTCGGGCACGCCTTGATCGACCACGTCCGGGGAGCGGGCCTGCTCCTGGGTATCGTGCTCACCGAGCCGCTCGCGCCCCAGGCGCAACAGGCGGCTCAGGACGCCGGGTTCCTCGTGAACGCCGCCGCCCCCGACGTCGTACGGCTCATGCCGCCGCTGAACCTCGGGGACGACGCGGTGGCCGCGCTCCTCGGGGCGCTGCCCGGCATCCTGGACGCCGCCGGTCGCGCGGGTGGGGAAGGACGATCCGGAGAATGAGACGACGATGAGCCAGGAGCAGGACCAGGGGCGTACGGCGGATCAGGGCGGGCAGGCCGGTCCCGCCGTGCCGCAGACGCGCACCGCGCGGCACCGCCGGATCGTGGACATCCTCAACCGGCAGCCGGTGCGGTCGCAGAGCCAGCTCGCGAAGCTGCTCGCCGACGACGGGCTGAGCGTCACCCAGGCGACGCTCTCCCGGGACCTCGACGAGCTGAACGCGGTGAAGATCCGCAACAACGACGGCGATCTGATCTACGCCGTGCCGAGCGAGGGCGGGTTCCGTACGCCGCGGGCGCCGCTGGGGGAGTCGGCGAAGGAGGAGCGGATGCGGCGGCTCTCGCAGGAGCTGCTGATCTCCGCGGAAGCCTCCGCGAATCTCGTCGTGCTGCGGACGCCTCCGGGGGCGGCACAGTTCTTGGCGTCCGCCATCGATCAGGCCGAGTTGCACGACATTCTCGGCACCATCGCCGGGGATGACACGTTGTTGCTGATCAGCCGGGAGCCTACGGGTGGGCAGGCTCTCGCCGATCACCTGCTGCGGTTGGCCCAGAACGGGGGCTGAGGGGCTGGCCGCGTGCCCGGAGGACGCCGCCGACTGCGGGCAGTCGTGCCGCTCGGGGCGGCACGGGTGGGTGCAGGCGGCATCCTCCAGCGGGCCTGTGCCGCATCCGCGTGCGGCCACCGGGGTTCTGGGACCTGTTGCACGCCGGGTGCGGCCCGGTGCGTGGCTGGGCGCGCAGTTCCCCGCGCCCCTTGGGGGGTGCAGGTGGCACCCCCGTGCGGCCACCGGGGTGCCAGTGTCTGTTGTGTGCCGGGTGCGGTCACGTCGTGGCTGGGCGCGCAGTTCCCCGCGCCCCTTACGGGGCGCAGGCGGCACCCTCCAGCGGGCCTGCACCGCATCCCCGTACGGCCACCGGGGTGCCAGTGTCTGTTGCGTGCCGGGTGCGGCCCGGTGCGTGGCCGGGCGCGCAGTTCCCCGCGCCCCTTGGGGGGTGCTCGTCAGCCCAGCCACCGGGCGAGGTGTGCTGTGCAACGGACCTCGTCGCCCGCCGTGATCAGGAGGGCCTCCGTGTCGGGGAGGGCCTCCAGCCAGCTCAGGCCCTCCCGGGAGCCCATCGCGAAGGCCGCCGTGGCCCAGCAGTCCGCCCAGGTCAGGCTGGGGGCGACGACCGTCACCGCGACCAGGTCGGTCACCGCCGAGCGGCCCGTGCGCGGGTCGACGATGTGGTCGCCGCGTTCCGCCGTGCCGGACGTGGCAACCGCCAGCTCCCTCGCTCCGGCGGCGGAGACCACCGCGGCGAGGCCTCCCGGGCGCAGCGGGTCCGACACGCCGACCCGCCAGGGGCGCCCCGTGCCCGGCGAGCCGAGCAGCTGGACGTCGCCGCCCCCGTTGACGCTCACGCCGGACGCCCCGGCCGCGAGAAGCCGGCGGGCCGCGCGCTCCGTGGCCCAGCCCTTGACGATGCCGGTCGGGTCGAGCCGGCCCCGGTACCGCGTGCTGAACCAGCCGTCGCTGACCCGCTCCGCCTCCGCGGCCAGCTCCAGCACCTCGGCGACCTCGGGGTCGCACTGCCCGACGTCCAGCTCACCGCGCGCCAGCCGGGAGATCTGGGTGTCCTCGCGGTAGGTGCTGAACACCTCGTCCACCCGGCGCAGTCCGGCGGCGGCCTCCTCCAGCGCCGCGCGCACCGCGCCGGGTTCCCCGCCGCGGACGTCGAGGGAGAAGACGGTCCCCATCGTCTCCACCACACGACGCTCCGCGGCGGGCGCCTCAACGGGTTCCGCCACCGTGTCAGCCACCGGCCTTGTCCAGGGCCGACTGGAGGGACTCCTGGTAGCCGGCGCTGGTGTAGGTGGCGCCCGACACGGCGTCGATGTCCGCCGTACCGGCCCGCACCGCCGCCTGGTTGAGCTTGGGGACGGCGTTGGAGGTGACCTGGTCGCTCTGGCCGCCCTTGGGTGCCTGGACGGCCTCGGCCTTGGTGATCTTCCCGCCGCTGACGGTGATCCGTACCTGGACCGGGCCGTACTGGGTCTGCGCGACGTCACCGGTGACGGTCTTCGCCTGGGCCGCGTCGCCGCCTCCGGTGTCGGCGGGGGCCGAGGCCCGCGCCTTGTCCAGGGCCGACTGGAGGGACTCCTTGTAGCCCGCGCTGGTGTAGGTCGCGCCGGACACCGCGTCGATGTCCGCGCTCTGCGCCCGCACGGCCGCCTGGTTGAGCCTGGGGACGGCGTTGGAGGTGACCTGGTCGCTCTGGCCGCCCTTGGGCGCCTGGACGGCCTCGGCCTTGGTGATCTTCCCGCCGCTGACGGTCAGCCGTACCTGCACCGCCCCGTACTGGGTCTGCGCCGCGTCGCCGGTGACCGTGCCGTCCCCGATGGGTCGGGCGCCGCCCTGGACGGACTCCGCCGCGGGCGGGGCGTCGCCCGCCGCCTGGGCCGACCCCGGGTCGGACGCGGGTTTGAGCGACAGCAGCAGCACGATCCCGGAGACGGTGGCGGCGGTCGCCAGAACGGCGCGCCGGACGGGGTGACTCTTCCTCATCGCTTCTCAAGCTCCTGATGGGTAACGGGCGACCGGGGCCGACGGCCCGCCGCTCACATCTCGAACGACTCGTGGTGGATCCGGCGCGCGGGCACCCCGGCGTCCCGCAGTGCCGCGTACACCTGCTGGGCGAATCCGGGCGGACCGCACATGAAGACGTCGTGGCGGTCGACGTCGGGGATCTTGCGGCGCAGACTCTCCGCCGAGATGTCGGGGCGCTCCCCGTCGGGGCTGTTCACCGCGTACATCAGCCGGGCCCCGCGCTCGTCGGCGATCTTCGCCAGCTCGCCCCACAGCGCCAGGTCCTGGGTGCTGTTGGCCCGGTACAGCAGAGTGATGTCGCCGGAGGCGCCGGGCAGCGTCTCGAACAGGGCGCGCATCGGGGTGATGCCGACACCGCCCGCGACCAGCAGCACCTTGCCGCGGCTGCGGCGCTGCGCGGTCAGCGCCCCGTAGGGGCCCTCCGCCCACACCCGGGTGCCGGGCTCCAGCTCCCGCAGCCGTGAGCTGTGGTCGCCGATCGCCTTGACGGTGATCCGCAGCATGTCCGGGCGGGGCGCCGCGGACAGCGAGTACGGGTGGGAGCTGAACCGCATCCCGGGCGCCAGGAACCGCCAGCGGAAGAACTGCCCCGCCTCGGCGCCCATCCGGTGCAGCCGGCGTCCGCCGATCAGCACCGACACGACGCCCGGCGTCTCCTCGATGACCGCCTGGACCCGCATCCGGTGGCGCAGGTTCAGCCGGATCGGGGTGAGGATCCGGTACCACAGGACCAGCGCGGTCACGGCGCCGTAGAGGCCGTACCAGAAGGTCTTCGCGGACGGGGTGACGGCGAACTCGTTGCCCGTGGTGATCTGGTGCCAGAACGTCAGGAACACCGCCGCGTACGTCAGCAGGTGCACGTGGTACCAGCCGTCGTACGGCAGCTTGCGGCGGACCGGGCCGATGGACAGGAGCGCGATCACGAACAGCAGGCCGGTGCCGATGGCGGCCTTGCCCATGTCCGGCAGCGTGTTGACGGAGGTGATCGTCTGGGACGCGACGTCGGCGAGGGTCCTGCCGGCCTGCCGGGCGTAGCCCCACATGATCAGGAAGACGTGGGCGATCACCAGGCTGACGGTGTAACGGCCGCTCATCGCGTGCCAGCGGGCGACCCGGTCCGAGCCCACCCGCCGCTCCAGCGCGGGCACCCGCGCCATCTGGAGCACGACAAGAGCCATCAGATAGCCGGCGAGCAGACCGGTGATCCGGCCCGCGGCGATGATCTTCCCGGTGGTGTCCGCGATGGACGGCGTGCTCGTCCACCAGAGCCACAGCACGGCCACCGCGCCCGCGCCCACGGCGAGCAGCAGCGGCACGGCGGGGGAGCGGCGCGGACGGATGCGGCGCATCGTCTGGCGGCGGGCGGCACGGCCGCCGGCGAGCGTGGTGGTCACGGTTCCTCCGTGGGACTTGGCCCTTGGCCCTCACATACGTGCCGCCACGCGGAGGTGTTCAGCGGAAACCGTGGATTCGTCGCCCGTTTCAGTAGCGGGTGATCGCGGTGCGCCCCCCGGTCGTGCCGATCGCGAGGTGCGGGGCCCGCGCGGGGTTCGCCCAGCGCAGGATCTTCCGCATCGCGCTCTTCGGCACGGACACGCAACCCGCCGTCGCGCCCCGGCCGTTGACGTGCAGGAAGATGCCCGCGCCCCGGCCGCGCACCGGACGGTGGTAGTTGAAGTCCACGACCAGGGCGTGCGCGTACTGCGTGCGGTAGGTGACGAGGTGCTCGGCCTGGCTCGCCCGGCAGTCGGCCGCGCGGGGTTCGGTCCAGCGGTTGTAGACGCGGGAGTCGTTGTCCTGGCACCACCAGGAGTTCTGCCGCACCCGGCGGTAGGGGGAGCGGGTGCCGGAGGGAGCCGCCTCGATGCCGAAGGCGTAGGGCAGGCCGTACAGCCCGGTGGGGGTGGTGTTCGTGCCCTGCTTGCGGGTCGTGCCCTCGGTGAGTCCGTTCGCGCCGAAGCGGGCCTTGGCGGACCCGGCCGCCACCCAGCGTCCGCCCTTGCGGTCCCACCAGGTGACCGTGCCGGTGGTCGACCCGGTCCGCGCCGCGACCGCCGTGACGAGCTGGGTGCCGCCCCCGGTGTCCGCCATCCGCTCCGGCAGCGGCGACGCGGGGCGCTGCGCGGTGCCGAGCGAGAGCAGGGACAGGGACACGAGGACGGCGACGGTGACACGGCGTGGGCGCATGGCTCACATGCTGGACGGGGGCAGCGGCAACGGCAGCCCGGGAAGCCCGTCCAGGCTCGTCGCGACGTGCTCCTTCTTGGTGAAGTACGCGTCCAGGGAGGCGTCGTCCTCCCTGGCGAAACGCCTCTCGTGCAGGTCTCGCTCCCCCTCGTACGCCATGTAGGGCACGGCGTAGCCGCAGGTGTCCCGGATCAGCTCGGCACGGACGACCACGACCGCGCGCAGGCCGTGGTTCCACGGGTCGATGCCGGGGAAGTGGGCGAGCAGCTCCTTGAAGCTGGGGTCGTCGCGGAACACGGGCTCTCCGCGCCCGTGCACGCGCACGATGTTCGGCGGGCCCTGGAAGGCGCACCACATCAGGGTGATCCGGCCGTTCTCCCGGAGGTGGGCGACCGTCTCGGCGTTCGAGCCGGCGAAGTCCAGGTAGGCGACGGTGAGGTCGTCCAGGACCGCGAAGGATCCCTTGAGTCCCTTGGGGGAGAGGTTGACCGTGCCGTCGGCGGACAGGGGAGCGGTGGCGGTGAAGAAGACCGGCTGCTCCTCGATGAAGGTGCGGAGCCGCCCGTCGATGCGCTCATACGTTTTTCCCATGTCCACGGATTATCCGGGCAGATCTTTCGCCTGTCTAAGCATTTGACGGCCCCGCCTCCGAGGAATGACCGTGGCCGCCCCGGCCGGCGCTTGAACGGGGCGGCCACAGCGCCTGTCACGTCACTTGGTGAGCGTGCAGGCGGCGAGGGAGTCGAGGCCGGCGGGGCGGTCGGCGGTGCGGCCGATGGCGGTGGCGATGCGGTTGACGGTGGCGGTCCGCTTGTCCTCGAGGGGGCCGAGGATGGCGTTCTGGACGAAGTTGGGTCCGCCCTGGCCGACGGTGTCGACGAGTCGTTTGTTCGCCTCGGCGACCTGCTGGTCGAGCTGGGCCAGGTTGCGGGTGACCTCGTCCTGGGCGGAGGCAGGGATCGCGGGAAGCCGCGAGGCGACGTCCGGGCAGGAGATGGCGCCGACGCCGGAGGCGTCCCCGCCCTGACCCGCGCCCGCGTTCCCGCCTTGACCCGCGCCCGCGTCACCGCCCGCGTCCTCGGCCGGCGGCGCGGAGGGCTCCGCGCCGCCGGTCTCCTCCTGGCCCGGAGCGGCCGGGTCGCCCTGGGTGTCGAGGGAGCACGTGGCGAGGGAGTCGAGGCCGGCGGGGCGGTCGGCGGTGCGGCCGATGGCGGTGGCGATGCGGTTGACGGTGGCGGTCCGCTTGTCCTCGAGGGGGCCGAGGATGGCGTTCTGGACGAAGTTGGGTCCGCCCTGGCCGACGGTGTCGACGAGTCGTTTGTTCGCCTCGGCGACCTGCTGGTCGAGCTGGGCCAGGTTGCGGGTGACCTCGTCCTGGGCGGAGGCAGGGATCGCGGGAAGCCGCGAGGCGACGTCCGGGCAGGAGATCGTGCCCGGTCCGGCCAGGGTCCTGGCGTCCGCGCCACCGCCCTCGGACGACTCGCCCGCGAGCGCGGTGCCCGCGATCACGGCGCCGGTCAGTGCCACCGCGGCGGCGCCGCCGGCCAGGCCGACACGGCGCTTGTTGTACTTCGGAAGAGCCCTGGACATGCGGATGCCTCACTCGGGGTCGGGGGTGTCTCGGGTGGAGCGACGCGGCGCCTGCGTCCGGCGAGTCATACGCGCAAGCGGTTTCCCGCGTTCACCTTCCGTGCCACATCGCTTCGTCGCGGTCCCGGCAGGCACCCCGCGACCTGGGGAATTGACGAATCATGCGGAGTCCTGCATACTCATGCATGTCAGCGAATGCACTGTGAGGAGAAACCCGTGACCGAGCGCGTCGTACTCGCCTACTCAGGCGGTCTGGACACCTCCGTCGCCATCGGCTGGATCGCCGAGGAGACGGGCGCCGAGGTCATCGCCGTTGCGGTCGACGTCGGCCAGGGCGGCGAGGACCTGGACGTCATCCGCAAGCGCGCGCTCGCCTGCGGTGCCGTCGAGGCCGAGGTCGCGGACGCGAAGGACGAGTTCGCCGAGGAGTACTGCCTCCCGGCGATCAAGGCCAACGCCCTCTACATGGACCGCTACCCGCTGGTCTCCGCGCTGTCCCGGCCGACGATCGTCAAGCACCTCGTCGCCGCCGCGCAGAAGCACGGCGCCACCACCGTCGCCCACGGCTGCACCGGCAAAGGCAACGACCAGGTCCGCTTCGAGGCCGGCATCGTCGCTCTCGCCCCCGACCTGAAGTGCATCGCCCCGGTCCGGGACTACGCGATGACCCGTGACAAGGCCATCGCCTTCTGCGAGGCCAAGGGCCTGCCGATCGCCACCACCAAGAAGTCCCCGTACTCCATCGACCAGAATGTCTTCGGCCGCGCCGTCGAGACCGGCTTCCTCGAGGACATCTGGAACGCGCCCATCGAGGACGTGTACGAGTACACCCAGAACCCGGCCGTGGCCCGCGAGCCCGACGAGGTCGTCATCGCCTTCAAGGAGGGCGTCCCGGTCGCCATCGACGGCAAGCCCGTCACCGTCCTCCAGGCGATCCAGCAGCTCAACGAGCGCGCCGGCGCCCAGGGCATCGGCCGGATCGACATGGTCGAGGACCGTCTCGTCGGCATCAAGTCCCGCGAGGTCTACGAGGCTCCCGGCGCGATCGCCCTGATCACCGCCCACCAGGAGCTGGAGAACGTCACGGTCGAGCGCGAGCTGGCCCGCTACAAGCGGCAGGTCGAGCAGCGCTGGGGCGAGCTGGTCTACGACGGCCAGTGGTTCTCCCCGCTGAAGCGCGCCCTCGACGGCTTCATCGCCGAGGCCAACCAGCACGTCAACGGCGACATCCGGATGACCCTGCACGGCGGCCGCGCCGTCGTCACCGGCCGGCGCTCGGAGTCGTCCCTGTACGACTTCAACCTGGCCACCTACGACACGGGCGACACCTTCGACCAGGCCGCGGCCAAGGGCTTCATCGACATCTACAGCCTGTCGTCGAAGATCGCGGCCAAGCGCGACCTCGCCTGAGCCGTAACGCCTGACGACCCCTCACACGCACTAGCCTGACAGCCGCCTCTCCACACGTCCGTGGGGAGGCGGCGGCACATCCGGAACCCTCGAGGAGCACGCAGTGAGCAGCAACAGCGGTGACGTCCGGCTCTGGGGCGGCCGTTTCGCCGACGGTCCCGCCGAGGCCCTGGAGAAGCTGTCCGCGTCCGTCCACTTCGACTGGCGGCTGGCCCCCTACGACATCGCCGGCTCCCGCGCCCACGCGCGCGTGCTCCACCAGGCGGGCCTGCTCACCGAGGACGAGCTGACCCGCATGCTCGAAGGACTCGGCCAGCTCGAGGCCGACGTCGCCTCCGGCGCCTTCACCGGCACCATCGCCGACGAGGACGTCCACACCGCCCTGGAGCGCGGCCTGCTGGAGCGGCTCGGCCCCGACCTCGGCGGCAAGCTGCGCGCCGGACGGTCCCGGAACGACCAGGTCGCCACCCTCTTCCGGATGTACCTGCGCGACCACGCCCGCGTCATCGGCGGTCTGATCGCCGACCTCCAGGACGCGCTGATCGGGCTCGCCGAGGCCCACCCGGACGTCGCGATGCCGGGACGCACCCACCTCCAGCACGCCCAGCCGGTGCTCTTCGCCCACCACGTCCTCGCCCACGTGCAGTCCCTCTCCCGGGACGCGGAGCGGCTGCGCCAGTGGGACGAGCGGACCGCCGTCTCCCCGTACGGCTCCGGCGCCCTCGCGGGCTCCTCCCTCGGCCTGGACCCGGAGGCGGTCGCCAAGGACCTCGGCTTCGAGCACGGCAGCGCCGGCAACTCCATCGACGGCACGGCCTCCCGCGACTTCGTCGCCGAGTTCGCCTTCATCACCGCGATGATCGGTGTGAACGTCTCCCGGATCGCCGAGGAGATCATCATCTGGAACACGAAGGAGTTCTCCTTCGTCACCCTCCACGACGCCTTCTCCACGGGCTCGTCGATCATGCCGCAGAAGAAGAACCCGGACATCGCCGAGCTGGCGCGCGGCAAGTCCGGCCGCCTGATCGGCAACCTCACCGGCCTGATGGCCACCCTCAAGGCCCTCCCGCTCGCGTACAACCGCGACCTCCAGGAGGACAAGGAACCGGTCTTCGACTCCATCGACCAGCTGGAGATCCTGCTCCCCGCCTTCACCGGCATGATGGCCACCCTCACGGTCCACCGGGAGCGCATGGAGGAACTGGCCCCGGCCGGCTTCTCCCTCGCCACGGACATCGCCGAGTGGCTGGTCCGCCAGGGCGTGCCCTTCCGTGTCGCCCACGAGGTGGCCGGCGAGTGTGTGAAGGTCGCCGAGTCGGAGGGCAAGGAGCTGGACGACCTCACGGACGAGCAGTTCGCGAAGATCTCCGCCCACCTCACGCCCGAGGTCCGCACGGTCCTCAACGTCCCCGGAGCCCTCGCCTCCCGCAACGGCAGGGGCGGCACGGCCCCCACGGCGGTCGCCACGCAGCTGGCAGAACTGAAGGAAAACGTGTCCCTCCAGCACAAGTGGTCAACCGCCAAGAACCAGTAACAAAGACGCCCCAAAGGGGCGCGGGGAACGGCACGCTCAACCCCGACGACGCCGCACCCACCGCGCCCCGGAAACCACCCACCCCCCAGGGGCGCGGGGAACGGCGCGAACAACCCCCACGAACCCGCACCCACCGCGCCCCGGAAACCACCCACCCCCCAGGGGCGCGGGGAACGGCGCGCTCAACCCCGACGACGCCGCACCCACCGCGCCCCGGAAACCACCCACCCCCCCAGGAGCGCGGGGAACTGCGCGAACAACCCCCACGAACCCGCACCCGCCCCCGCCCCGCCCCGGCAAGTCCCACCCCCATACACAAGGCCGCACCCACACCGCGGGTTACGTTGGCACAGCCGTACCGGAGCCAACCGACGGAGCCGACATGCCCTTCTCCCGCCTGGCCACCGCCACCACCCCCACCGCCCACCTGGGCCTGGGCCTCGCCGCGGTGGGCCGCCCGGCCTACATCACCCTCGACCGAGCCGCCGACCTCGGAGAGGGCGACGACCGCACGGTCGAGAACCTCCGCACGCGCACCCACGAACTCCTCGACGCCGCCTACGCCCAAGGCGTCCGCTACATCGACGCGGCCCGGTCCTACGGCCGCAGCGAGGAGTTCCTCGGGGACTGGCTGAACAGCCGCCCCGACGTCACCGACGTGGTCGTCGGCAGCAAGTGGGGCTACACCTACACCGCCGGCTGGACCACCGACGCGGAGCGTCACGAGGTCAAGGACCACTCCCTCGCCGCGTACGAACGCCAGCGCGCAGAGACGGCCGCGATCCTCGGCGACCACCTGGACCTCTACCAGATCCACTCGGTCACCCCGGACAGCCCGGCCCTCACCGACAAGGACCTGCACGCCCGCCTCGCCGAGGCGTCGGCGCAGGGAGTCACCGTCGGCTTCTCCACCAGTGGTCCCCGCCAGGCGGACGCGATCCGCGCGGCCCTCGCGGTCACCGTCGACGGCGAACCCCTGTTCCGCACCGTGCAGTCCACCTTCAACGTCCTGGAGACCTCCGCGGGTCCCGCACTGGCCGAGGCGCACGACGCCGGACTCACGGTGATCGTGAAGGAGGGCATGGCCAACGGCCGCCTGGCCGCACCGCATGCCCCCGAACCGCTGCGCGCGGTCGCCGAGGAAACCGGGCTGGGCTGCGACGCGGTCGCCCTCGCCGTCATCCTGCGCGAGCCGTGGGTCGGCGTCGTCCTGTCAGGCGCGGCGACGGTCGTCCAGCTGACCTCGAACCTGCACGCGGCGGCCGTCGACCTCACCGACGACCAGCTCGCCCGTCTGGTCCCGCTGACCGAGACCCCCGAGGCGTACTGGCAGCACCGCAGCACGCTGCCCTGGCACTGACAGGCCCCACCACCCCGACCCACCCGTGAGACGCGCACGCCCCTAGTGAGACATAAATGTCTCACATGTGGTACCGTCGTCTCATGGCTGTCGACCGAGAGCACGTGCTGCGCAGCGCCGCGGCCCTGCTGACCCGCAAATCCACCGCGACCATGGACGAGGTCGCCAAGGCCGCGGGGATCAGCCGCGCCACCCTGCACCGGCAGTTCGCCGGCCGGGACGCGCTGGTCCGCGCGCTCGAGGCGCTGGGCATCGCCGAGTGCGAGGCCGCCCTGGCCGCCGCCCGCACCGACGAGGGCCCCGCCACCGACGCCGTACGGCGCCTGGTCGCCGAGATCGAACCGCACGCCGGCCTGCTCGCCTTCCTCTACACCGAGAACCAGCTGTTCGAGGGCGAGGGGCAGAACGAGGGCTGGACCAGGATCGACGAGAGCGTGTCCGCGCTCTTCCGGCGAGGCCAGTCGAGCGGCGAGTTCCGCATCGACCTCACCCCGGCGTGGCTCACCGAGGCCCTCTTCGGTCTGCTCGCGTCCGCCGCCTGGGCGGTCGCCGAGGGCCGGGTCGCCCCCAAGGACTTCACCCACATGACCGTCGAACTGCTGATCGGCGGCGTACGACGCCCGGAGGAACCGGCTCTGCCGGGAGCCCCGGCGGCAAGGCAGGAATCATGACCAGCGCCGTACGGCCGGAGACCTCGACCGAGGAGAGGGCGGCGCCCCGCCCCGGCCGCTGGCTCGCCCTCTCGGTCCTCGTGCTCGCCGTCCTGCTGGTGGCCGTCGACGCGACCGTCCTCGGCCTCGCCACCCCGTACATCAGCGAGGACCTCGCCCCCACCGGCTCCCAGCTGCTGTGGATCGGCGACGTGTACTCCTTCGTGCTCGCCGGACTGCTCGTGTCGATGGGCAGCCTCGGCGACCGCGTCGGCCGCAAACGGATCCTGCTGTACGGTGCGGCCGCGTTCGGCCTGATCTCCGTGCTCAACGCCTACGCGCACACGCCCGAGGTGATGATCGCGGCGCGCGCCCTGCTCGGCGTCGCCGGCGCCACGCTGATGCCGGCCACCCTCGCGCTGATCCGCAACCTCTTCCACGACCCGCGCGAGCGGAGCCTCGCCATCGGCATCTGGGGCGCGACGGCCTCCGCGGGCACGGCGGTCGGACCGATCCTCGGCGGACTGCTCCTCGAACACTTCTGGTGGGGCTCGGTCTTCCTCATCAACCTGCCGGTCATGGCGGTCCTGGTGGTCGTCGGCGCCAAGCTCCTCCCGGAGTCGCGCACCCCGGAGCCGGGCCCGTGGGACCTGCCCAGCGTCGCCCTGTCCCTCGCCGGCATGATCGGCGTGGTCTACGCGGTGAAGGAGACGGCGAGCCACGGTGCCGGCCTTCCCGCTCTCGCGGCGGGTCTGCTGGGCGCGGCGGCCCTGTACCTGTTCGTCCGCCGTCAGCTGACGCTTCCGAAGCCGCTGCTGGACATGCGGCTGTTCCGCAGCCGGGGGTTCAGCGGAGCGGTGCTCGCCGACCTGTTGACCGTGCTGGGCCTGTCCGGCCTGGTCTTCTTCCTCTCCCAGTACCTGCAACTGGTCCAGGGGCGACGTCCGTTCGAGGCGGGCCTCGCGGAACTGCCCGCCGCGATCGGCGCGGTGGTGGCCGGCCTGATCGCGGGCCGTGCCGCCCGCCGCTTCTCGGTGCGCTCGGTCGTCGCCGGGGGACTGGCGGCCATCGGCCTGGCCCTGGCCGCCCTCACCGTCATCGGCCAGTCCACCGGCTACCCCTTGCTGGGAGCCGCTCTCCTGGTGGTCGGCGCGGGCGCGGGCTTCTCCTTCACGGTGACGGCGGACGTGATCCTCTCCAGCGTCCCGAAGGAACAGGCAGGCGCGGCCTCCGCCGTCTCGGAGACGGCCTACGAACTGGGCGCGGCCCTGGGCATCGCGATCCTGGGCTCGATCGTCACAGGCGTCTACCGAGACTTCCCCGCCCCACCCGGCACCCCGCCGGCCGCCCACGAGTCCCTCGGCAGCGCGGTGGAAGCAGCGACCCACCTTCCCGCGGCCACCGCGGCCCCCATGCTCGACGCAGCCCGCGAATCCTTCGTCGACGGCCTCACCCTGGCAGCAGGCACAGGAGCAACAGTCCTCCTGGCAGCCTCAGCAGCAGCATGGTTCATGCTGAAAAACCAACGGCTGGAAAACACGTAAAGGGCCACGGGGACCTGCGCGCCGACGGCAGCGCACCGAAGGGGCGCGGGGAACTGCGCGCTCAACCCCCACCGACCCGCAGGGATCTCACAACCCGACGGGACGACACCCCAGGGGCGCGGGGAACTGCGCGACAAGCCCCCACCCACCCGCAGTTGCCCCGAAACGCCGACGGGCGCCGACGGAGGAACGAACCTCCACCGACGCCCGTCGCCCGACGCCCGTCACCCGGCACCCGCCGAAAAAACGGCCGCGGCCGACTTAAGCCGCTTCCTTCGCCTTACTGGCATACATGTCCACGTACTCCTGCCCCGACAACCGCATGACCTCAGCCATCACCGAGTCGGTGACCGCCCGCAGCACGTACCGGTCGCGGTCCATCCCCTCGTACCGAGAGAACTCCATCGCCTCACCGAACCGCACGGTGACCCGCCCGGGCCGGGGCACACCCGCCCCGCCCGGCTGCAGCTTGTCCGTGCCGATCATCGCGAACGGCACCACCGGCGCGCCGGTCATCAGCGTCAGCCGGGCGATGCCGGTGCGCCCGCGGTACAGCCGGCCGTCGGGGGAGCGCGTGCCCTCCGGGTAGATGCCGAAGACGTTGCCCTCCTCCAGCACCCGGCGCCCGGTCATCAGCGCGGCCACGCCGCCCCGCCCGCCGTCGCGGTCGACGGGGATCATGCCGACGCCGGTGAAGAACCAGGCCATCAGGCGGCCCTTGAAACCCTTGCCGGTGACGTACTCGTCCTTGCCGATGAAGAACACCTGTCGGTCGCAGACCAGCGGAAGGATCATCGAGTCGATGAACGTCAGATGGTTGCCGGCCAGGATCACCGGGCCGTCGCCGGGGATGTGCTCCGCACCCTCCACCCGTGGGCGGAACATCAGGCGCATGATCGGACCGAGCACTGCCTTGATGAGCGCGAAGCGGGACAACGGGCCCTCCGGTGGGAAGCGGACGTCGACGAATGCCGTATGAGTCTGTGCAGGTGAGGACATTACTCGCGGTCCGGGGAGTCGCGCACATCGGGCTCGGGGCAGTTAACCGAGGTCTTACGGACTCTTGACCCGGGTTCACCTGCGCGGCCTCGCCCGAGGGCGGCGCGCAACACGGCCGTCACGCTGTGACGCAGCTCGCCCGGACTTGCGCCCCGCCCGGGTACCCGCGCCCGCCTTCACGAACCGGACGTGCCGTCACATCCGCACCGGAATACGGCAGACGTACGTCATCCGCAGGAGGGGGCGTACGTCATGCGACACCACCCGAGTGTTCGGCCGGGGGTCTCCCGTGCGTCAACCACCCGCACCTACGATCGGCCCGCACCGCATCAGCCACACAGGAGGCGTTCATGGCGACACCGGAGTCGAACGAACAGGCGAGCGGGACCGGCCGGCGGGCCGTGCTCGGGGCGGCGGTCCTCGGCGCGGGCGGCACCGTCCTCGGGCTCGCCGGCACGGCCCGCGCGGCCGGGGACCCCGGACGGGGACGCGGACGCGGCCGGGGCCTCGACAGCCTGCCCGTGCCGACGATCATCGGTCACCGCGGCGCCAGCGGGTACCGGCCCGAGCACACCTTCGGCTCGTACCAGCTCGCCCTCGACATGGGCGCGGACATCGTCGAGGCGGGCGACCTCGTCCCCACCAAGGACGGCCACCTCGTCTGCCGCCACGAACCGGAGATCGGCGGCACCACCGACGTCGCCGACCACCCCGAGTTCGGCGGCCGCCGCACCACCAAGACGCTGGACGGCGTCGAGGTCACCGGCTGGTTCACCGAGGACTTCACGCTCGCCGAGCTCAAGCGGCTGCGTGCCGTGGAGCGCATCCCCGCCAACCGCCCGCACAACACCCTCTACAACGGACGCTGGGAGATCCCCACCTTCGAGGAGGTGCTGCGCTGGCAGGACGAGCAGACCCGCGGGCGCGGCAAGCAGGTGTGGATCTACCCCGAGCTGAAGCACCCCACCTACTTCCGCAAACTGGGCCTCGGCCTGGAGGAGCGGGTGGCGAAGATCCTCCGCCGGCACGGCAAGGACCGCAGGAACTCGCCCGTCATCCTGCAGTCGTTCGAGCCGACGGCCGTCGAGCGCATGAGCCGGCTGGTCGGCAACCCGCTGGTCGTCCTGCTCGACGCGGCGGGCACCCGCCCCTGGGACTTCACCGAGACCGGCGACCCGCGCACCGTCGACGACCTGATCACGCCCAAGGGCCTCAAGGAGATCGCCTCCTACGCGCAGGGCATCGGCCCCACCCTGAACCTGATCATCCCGCGCGACTCCGCGGACCGGCTCACCGAGCCCACCACCCTGGTCCGGGACGCGCACCGCGCGGGCCTGATCCTGCACCCCTACACGATGCGCAACGAGAACCCGTTCCTGCCCGCCGAGTTCCGCAAGGGGTCCGACCCCGACGCCTACGGCGACGTCTTCGGCGCGTACCGCGCCTACTTCGCCACCGGCATCGACGGCGTCTTCACCGACCAGCCGGACACCGGGCTGCTGGCCCGTGAGGACTTCGTCAACCGCTGACCCGCCCCGCCCCGGAAGGGGTGAGGCACGCGCGCCCCGGGCAACCCCGCCCGGGGCGCGCGGGTCGTTGCGTACGTGAGAACCCACGCGCGTCCCGCCGACGACCTGATCGCCCTGCTCGGTCCCCTCCTCGCCGCGGAGGCCGCCGCCGAGACCTCCGGCAGCGGCGCGGAAGCGGGCGACCTGGAACAGGCGGTCTGGCTCCGGCTCCTCGAGCGGCTCCGCCGTGCCGGACCGCCCGCCGACCCGCCGCTCTGGCTGCGCCGCGCGATCCGCGCGGAGGCCCGCCGCATCCGCCGCACCGCGCGCCGCGAGACGGCGCTGACCCGCGAACCCGCCGACGCCGGCCGGCACGACCCGGAGCGGCTCGCGCTCGTCGCCGCCCACCGCCGCGCCCTGCGTGACGCGGTCCGCCGGCTCCCCGGCCGCTGCCCCGGTCTGCTCACCGCGCTGCTGTCCCCGCGCGATCCGACATACCGGGACATCGCAAGGGAGTTGGGTATCTCACAGGGCAGTCTCGGCCCGGAACGCTCCAGATGCCTGGGATGTCTGCGTCGTTTACTCGCGGCGGAGGTTGCGGCGGGCTGAGGACGGGGATAGGAGTGGGGGACGACAGGTGATCAGGTGAGCGGGAGGCGTGCGCACATGGGCATGAGCGTGACCATCTCTGCGGCGGCCGAGCAGGACGCGGAGCAGATCTTCAGGTTGCAGTACCTGTGCTTCCAGAGCGAAGCGGCCCTCTACGGCAACTACCGCATCGATCCCCTGGTCCAGACCCTCGACTCGGTCCGCGACGAGGTCGCCCGCGACTGTGTGTTCGTCGCGCGCCTCGGCGACGAGATCGTCGGCTCGGTGCACGGCAGGATCACCGAGGACGGCGCCGCCGCGATCGGCAAGCTCTGCGTCCACCCCCGCCTCCAGGGCCACGGCATCGGCGCCCGGCTCCTCAAGGCCGCCGAGGCCGCCCTCGCCGGCGAGCGCGGAGCCCGCACGTTCCGGCTGCACGCCGGTCACCGCAGCGAGAGCAACCTCAGCCTCTACAGCAAGGTCGGCTACCAGCGCGTGGGCACGTCCCGCGGCGCCGACGGCGTACCGATGATCGTGCTGGAGAAGAAGGCGGAGACGTACGCGACGACCGCCTGACCGTGACGGCGTGACAGGGGGCGGCCGCCCGGGAGGGCGGCCCGCCCGTCAGGCGACCGGCTCCTGGGCGCGCGACCGGCGCAGCCAGTACACGGCGGTCAGCGGCAGCAGCACCGGGATGAAGAGGTAGCCCATCCCGTAGTCGGACCACACGGTGGCGTCGGGGAAGGCGGACGGCTCCACCAGCGTCCAGGTGCCGACGGTCAGCACGCCCACCAGCTCGGCGGCGCAGCACGCCAGCGCCGCCCTGCGGGCCTTCTCCCCGCCGCGCACCAGCGTGTACGTGATGAAGCCGTAGACCACGCCGGCCAGCGCGGACAGCGTGTAGGCGAGCGGCGCCCGGTCGAACTCGGTGGCGATCTGGTAGGCCGAGCGCGACACGGCGCCCACGACCATCACCCCGTACAGCCAGACCAGCAGCAGTCCGGGCCCGCTCGCCAGCCGCGTCCGGTTCGGCCTCTCCTGCGTCGCGGTCATCTCAGCCTCCCCAGATGTCGAACAGCCGCACCTCGAGCACGGCCAGCACCACACCGCTCGCCGCGACGGTCACCGAACCCCAGCGCGTGCGCTCGCCCAGCGACAGGAAGCCCGCCGCCGGGACGCAGGCGGCCGAGCCCAGCAGATACGCCACGAAGATCGTCGTGCCCTGCTCCGGCTTCTCGCCCCGGGCCAGCTGCACGATCCCGACCGCCAGCTGCACCAGCGCCAGCAGCGTGACCACCGCCATGCCGATGAAATGCCAGTCCTTCGTCGGCTGGTCACGGTAGGCGGCCCAGCCGCACCAGGCGGCGAGCAGCAGCGCGGCGACAGCGGTCACCACGGTCAGGACATCCAGCATGGCAGGGAGCCTATTACGCCGGAAAAGCCGCGCTCACCCCGGCCCCGGGGCCGTCGTTCCCGGCCGGGGCCGACGGCCCCGTAGGGTCGATGGCATGACCATTCATGCGCGTGCCCTGCTGTTCGACAACGACGGGACCCTCGTGTCCTCCCTGGCCTCCGTCAACCGCTGCTGGACGCGGTGGGCCGTGGAGTACGGGCTGACGGCCGAGGACTTCGCGCGCATCGAGCTGCACGGGCGGCCGGCCGCCGAGATAGCCGCCGACCTGCTGCCCGCCCACGTCGTGCCGCAGGCCGTCGCGCGCATCGAGGACCTGGAGGTGGAGGACGTCGCCGACGGCGGGGTCACCCTGCTGCCCGGGACCGAGGAGTTCCTCACCGGACTGCCCGCCGAGCGCTGGGCCGTGGTCACCTCCGCCACCCGGCGGCTGGCCGAGGCCCGGCTGGGCGCGGCAGGCATCCGGCCCAAGACGCTGGTCGCCGCCGACGACATCACCCGCGGCAAGCCCGACCCCGAGCCCTACCTGCTCGCCGCGCGCATGCTCGGCGTCGACCCCGCCGACTGCGTCGTCTTCGAGGACGCCCCCGCCGGACTCCAGGCAGGCCGCGCCGCCGGCATGACGACCGTGGCCTTGGCCACAACCCACCGCGCCGAGGAACTGACCGCCGACCTGGTCGTGAGGGACCTGTCGGCCCTGTCCGCACTGGTCACGGATGCCGGGATCGAGATCGCCGTACGCCCCTGACGTGCGCGCACGGGTGTCCACGGCTGTCCACCATGCGGACAGCCGGGTCCGTCCAGATATGAACGTCTGCTTTACTGGCCGCATGACCACGACGAGCGACCGCATCCCTGCGACCGAGGCGACGATGACGCCCGGTGCTCGTTGTATGTGTCTCCTCCGAATGCGCGCCTTCTAGAGGGCCCCCGCACCGCCTGAGCCTCGCGCCCCGAAGCGAGAGCCGGCTCACGTCCGCTTCCGTGCCCCGCACGCGCGGCCGAGCCACGCCCCGCGCACGTCTCTCCCCGGACCCCTCCATGTCCGCGAGACGTGCCGCCCTGCCGCCATTCCCTGCATGCCCCGTGCCCGGCGCCCACGACGCGCCGCGCACTCGACAGTGACGGAAACCCACGTGATCACCACCTCGGGCCTCACCAAGGTCTACCGCTCACGCGGCCGCGAGGTCACCGCCCTGGACGGCGTCGACCTGCACGTCCGCGAAGGCGAGGTCTACGGCGTCATCGGCCAGTCCGGCGCCGGCAAGTCCTCCCTCATCCGCTGCGTCAACCTGCTGGAGCGCCCCACCTCGGGCACCGTGACCGTGGCCGGCCAGGACCTCACCGCGCTCGCCGGCCGCGGCCCCCGCGCCGGCCGGGAGCTCCGCCAGGCGCGCAGCCGCATCGGCATGGTGTTCCAGCACTTCAACCTGCTGTCCTCGCGCACCGTCCAGGACAACGTCGAACTTCCGCTGGAGATCCTCGGCAAGAGCGGGAAGGAACGTTCCCGCAAGGCACTGGAACTGCTCGACCTCGTCGGCCTCGCCGACAAGGCCAAGTCCTACCCGGCCCAGCTCTCCGGCGGCCAGAAGCAGCGCGTCGGCATCGCCCGCGCCCTCGCCGGCGACCCCAAGGTGCTGCTCTCCGACGAGGCCACCAGCGCCCTGGACCCGGAGACCACCCGGTCGATCCTCCAGCTGCTGCGCGACCTCAACCGCCAGCTCGGCCTCACCGTCCTGCTCATCACGCACGAGATGGACGTCGTGAAGTCGATCTGCGACTCGGCCGCCCTCATGGAGAGGGGCCGCGTCGTCGAGTCCGGCACGGTCACCGACCTGCTCGCCACCCCCGGCTCGGAACTCGCCGCCGCGCTGTTCCCCGTCGGCGGCGAGGCGAGCGGCGACGACCGCACCGTCGTCGACGTGACCTTCCAGGGCGAGAGCGCCACCCAGCCGGTCATCTCCCAGCTCTCCCGCACCTACAACATCGACATATCGATCCTCGGCGCCGCCATCGACACCGTCGGCGGGCTCCAGGTCGGCCGCATGCGCATCGAACTGCCCGGCCGCTACGAGGACAACGTCGTGCCCATCGGCTTCCTGCGCGAGCAGGGCCTGCAGATCGACGTCGTCGACCACGACGAGCCCACGCTGGTGAAGGAGGGCGCCAAGTGACCTGGTCCGAGATGCAGCCGCTGCTGGAACAGGCCTGTACCGAGACGCTGGTCATGGTCGGCTGGTCGACCCTGATCGCCGTCGTCGGCGGCCTGCCGCTCGGCATCCTGCTCGTCCTCACCGACAAGGGCGGACTGCTGCAGAACACCCTGGTGAACAAGGTCATCGGGCAGATCGTGAACGTCGGGCGCTCGCTGCCGTTCATCATCCTCATGGTCGCCCTGATGAACTTCACCCGCTGGGTCACCGGCACCACCATCGGCAGCGAGGCGGCGATCGTGCCGCTCGCCATCGGCGGCATCCCCTTCTTCGCGCGGCTCGTCGAGACCGCCGTGCGCGAGGTGGACCACGGGCTCGTGGAGGCCGTGCAGGCGATGGGCGGCAACACCTGGACCATCGTCCGCAAGGTCCTCGTCCCCGAGGCGCTGCCCTCGCTGATCGCGTCCACCACCACCACGGTCATCGCGCTCATCGGCTACTCCGCCATGGCCGGCACCGTCGGCGGCGGCGGACTCGGCGACCTCGCCGTCCGCTACGGCTACCAGCGCTTCGAGACCGGCCTGATGTGGATCACCGTGGCGATCCTCGCCGTGGTCATCTCGCTGATCCAGTTCGCCGGCGACTTCGCCGCGCGCGCCCTGCACCGCCGCGGCGCCCGCTCAGGACCCGGTCCGAAGCTGCGGCTGCTGAAGGGCGAGGAGCCCGCCACCGCCGAGGTCGGCAAGGTCGCCTGACCCGGCCGCAAGGCCGCACGGCCCCGGCCCCCCAGACTCCCCGTGCACCAAGACGGGGTCGCACCATCCAAGGAAAGGCACTTTTCGTGCGTAACACCGCCAAGATCACCACCGCCGTCCTCGCCGCCGGAGCCCTCACCCTCGGGCTCTCCGCCTGCGGCTCGGACAAGGACGCCGCCTCCGACACCTCCGGCCCGCTGGTCGTCGCCGCGAGCCCCGTGCCCCACGCCGAGATCCTGAACTTCGTCAAGGACAACCTCGCGGAGAAGGCCGGCCTCGACCTCGAGGTCAAGGAGTTCACCGACTACGTCACCCCGAACACCGCGACGGAGGACGGCTCGGTCGGCGCCAACTACTTCCAGACCCAGCCGTACCTCGACGACTTCAACAAGAAGAACGGCACGCACATCGTGTCCGTCGTCGACGTGCACCTGGAGCCGCTCGGCCTCTACTCGCACAAGGTGAAGAAGGCCGACGCGCTGAAGAGCGGCGCGACGATCGCGATCCCCAACGACACCGTCAACGAGGGCCGGGCGCTGCAGCTGCTCGCCGCCAACGGCCTGCTCACCCTCAAGGACGGCGTCGGCACCTCGGCGACCCCCGCGGACATCACCGACAACCCCAAGAAGCTGAAGTTCAAGGAGCTCGAGGCCGCCCAGACCCCGCGCTCCCTGGACGACGTCGACGCCGCCGTCGTCAACGGCAACTACGCCATCGAGGCCGACCTGAAGCCCGCCGAGGACGCCCTGGTCCTCGAAGAGGCGCAGGACAACCCGAACAGCAACCTCCTCGCGGTCAAGGAGGGCCAGGAGAACGACCCGCGCGTCAAGAAGCTCGCGAAGCTCCTCACCTCGCCCGAGGTGAAGAAGTTCATCGAGGACACGTACGCCGGCTCGGTGCTCGCCTCCTTCTGATCCGGCCTCGCGCCGACCACGGGGTCCACTCCGCCGCAAGGGGTGGACCCCGTGGTGCGTTCCGGTGCTTTCATGCTGCATGCTGGGCAGTTCAGCAGCACCCGACGGTCTCTCAGTTACGGAGCGGCGCATGACGAGCACCTTCCCCGACATCTCCCTCAGCACGGAGCGGTTGGTGCTGCGTCCCCTCGACGCGGACGACGTCCCCGCCCTCGCCGCGATGATGAGCGACGAGCAGGTGGGCGCCTGGACCGGAGCTCCGCAGCCGTTCACCGAGGACACCGCCCGCACCTGGATCACCGAGTACGCCCCCGCCGAACGCGCCGCGGGGCACGGCCTGGATCTCGCCGTCGCCGAGTTCCTCACCCAGCGCCTGGTCGGCCTCGTCCGGCTCACCCGCACCAACTGGCACGTGCGGTCCACCGAGCTGTCGTACATCGTCGCCCCCTGGGCGCGCGGCGAGGGCTACGCCTCCGAGGCCGCGCTCGCCACCGCCCAGTGGCTGTTCCGCGACCAGAAGCTCCAGCGTGTCGAACTGCGCACCGCCGCTGACAACACCGCCGCCCAGCAGGTCGCCCAGAAGATCGGCTGCATCAGCGAGGGCGTGCTGCGCAACGCCTGCATAGCCAGGGTCCGCGGCGAGGACGGCGGGTGGAGCGAGGTCCGCACCGACTACATCGTGTGGAGCCTGCTGCCCGAGGACATCGAGGGCGCGGACGGACAACTGGCCGACAGCGGCGGCTACCCCGGCTACACCGACTGGAACTGATGCCCGAGGGGCGTACGGCGGCCCGCACCGGCGCGGCGGCCCGTGACCGCACCAGGTAATCTCGACAGACCGCCTCCGTGCGGAACAGCCGGACGACGACCTGCGCAAACCTCGGGAGACTGACGACGATGGCCGACCGGGTCACGGTGATCGGCTGGGACGGCTCGCCGCTGACCGACGCGGCACGCGCCGCGCTCGGCGCCGCCACGCTGGTCGCCGGCGCCGCACACCACCTCGCGCTCCCCGAGGTGCCCGCCGCGGCCGAGCGGATCCGCCTCGGCTCCGTCTCCCTCGCCGCCCGCCGCATCGCCGCCCACCGCGGCACCGCGGTCGTGCTCGCCGACGGCGACCCCGGCTTCTTCGGTGTCGTACGCACCCTGCGCGCCCCGGAGTTCGGCCTGGAGGTCGAGGTCGTCCCCGCGGTCTCCTCGGTCGCCGCCGCCTTCGCCCGGGCCGGGATGCCCTGGGACGACGCGGAGGTGGTCGTCGCCCACCCGCGCACCCTCCGCCGCGCGGTGAACGTGTGCCGGGCCCACACCAAAGTGGCGGTTCTCACCTCGCCCGGCGCCGGACCCGCCGAACTCGGCCTGCTGATGGAGGGAGTCCACCGCTCCTTCGTCATCTGCGAGGAACTCGGCACCGCGCGCGAACAGGTCACCGTCGTCACCTCCGACAAGGCCGCCGACCACACCTGGCGCGACCCCAACGTGGTCATCGTCATCGGCGGCCCGGTGGCCTCCGGCGACTCCGCCGGCTGGATCGCCGGACGCGACCCCTCCGCCGGGCCGCGCGGCTGGACCCTGCCCGCCGGGGAGTACGGCGCGGACCTCGGCGAGGGTGAGCGGGAACCCGTGCGCATCGGTCAACTCGCCCGCCTGGGGCCGGGCCTGGGCGACCTCGTCTGGGACATCGGCTGCGGCTCCGGCGCGTTCGCCACCGACGCGGCACGGGCCGGGGCCGCCGTCATCGCCGTCGACCACGACCGCCACGCCTGCGCCCGCACCGACGCCGCCGCGCGCCGCCACGGCGTCCAGATGCAGATCGTCCACGGCGCCGCGCCGCAGATCCTGGAGAACCTCCCCGAACCGGATGTGGTCCGGGTCGGCGGCGGGGGAGCGGCCGTGGTCTCCGCCGTGGCCGACCGCCGTCCGCAGCGCATCGTCACGCACGCGGCCACCCGCGACGACGCCGAACTGATCGGCCGGAACCTGACGGAGCACGGCTACCGCGTCGAGTGCGCCCTCCTCCAGTCCGTCGAACTCGACACCAGGGCCTGGACGGAGAAGGAACGGAGCGTCGCGTTCCTGCTCAGCGGGGTGCTGCCCGCCCGCGGCCGTTGAGCCCCATAGCCGTCCCCGTGATCGGTTTGTCGTACTGCGCGCGGTAGGCTGGCCGATCGTTGTACCGCACTGGTCACCCGACGCTTCGTCGGCCAATGTCCAAAAAGCGCGCCCGTTTTGGGGTGGGTCGTGGTACGGCAGGAACCGGAGGACGCGCAACGTGGCGCAGTCCACAGCGGAACCGTCGCCGATCAAGCTGACGCGACGGCGGTACGCCCGCGACAATGCCAGTGAATGGCTTTGTCGCCTTTTTCGGGCGGGCCGTTCGTGCCGCTGGGGACGCACGCTCGTTCTTCAGTGTGGGGCGGTCGGCGCGCCGTTCCGGGTGAGCTGGTCGTAGGAGCACTAACCGATGGGCGAGGGGTACGCATGACCGACACCGGCCAGGTCCCGGGCGAGGGACTGCCGGAGAACGCAGGCAGGGTGGAGCAGCCGGGCGTCGCCACGCCGGACGCGTACACCTACCTCTCCGACAGTCCCGCCGAGGACGAAGACCTGCTGCTGCCGGGCGCCCAGGGCGCCTGGGGCAACGAGATCGCGCCGCCCGCGCCCGCGCCGGTCGTCGAGACGGTCCACCAGCCGGGCCCGCACGAGACGGACGGACGCGACAGCGGCTCCGTCGACCTCGGCGGCGTCCGCCCGCCCGAGCCGCAGCGGCAGGCTCCCGCGCCCTCACCGGCCCCGGCCGCGCCGCGCCGTCCGCTGCACCTCGGCCCGCCGCTGCCCGACCTGTCCGCGAGCCCGGTCCGCTCCCTCGCCGACCGCGGCCCCGCCGACCTGCCGGCCCGCCAGCCGGGCCCGCCGACCCTCGGCCCCGAGTACCTCGACGTCCCGCACGCCCGGGAGGCCGCCGCACCGCAGGCCGCGCCCTGGGTCGCCCAAGGCGCGGACGCGGCCCAGGCGGCCGTCGCCCGGGTCGCCACGCAGGCGGTCGGTACGACGGTCGCCGCCGAGGGCGAGCAGACGCCCACGGCGGCGTACGGCGAGCAGGGAACGCCGGTCGTGCCGGCACCGGGTGCGCCTGGGGACGCGACGACCGGTGGTGACCCGGGTGCGCCGACGGACGCGGCTCCCGCTGAGGTGACCGAGGCCGCCCCTCAGCAGGCCGGTGTCCCCGTGGCCCCGGAGGCCGTCGCGGACGGAACCGTGACGCCGGAGGCCGGCCAGGCGCCGGGCGCCGCCGCGACCGGCCCGGGCGAGCCGCAGGACGAGCTTGCCGCGGAGGCGGCGGACCCCGGCGCGCCCGCGCCGTCGCCGGAGAGCGCGGAGGCGGTCCAGGAGCCGCAGGCCCAGCAGGCCGAGGCGTCGGTCACCCCGGAGGTGGCGCAGGACACCGGCGAGACGGTGGTCGTGCCCGAGCAGGCCCAGGCCCCGCAGCCGGTGGCCGGTCAGGACGACGCGCCCCAGGCGGCTGCCGCAGGGACGCTCGCACCGGACACGACGGAGCCGCAGTCGACCGACGCACAGGTGGCCGCCGACGAGACCGCCGGTGCGCCGGACGCCGAGGCACAGGAAGCTCCCGCCGCCACGTCGGAGACCGCCGTGCCCGAGGCCGTCCCGGCCCCCGAGTCGCCCGAGGCGGCGCCGGTGCCGGACGCCGCCGCGGCGCAGGACGCGCAGACGCCCGAGACCCCGGTGACGGACACGCCCGAGACTGTCGTACCGGCCGCGGAGACTCCGGTGACCCCCGCGTCCCTGGAGCCCGCGCCGGATGCGGAGGCCGTGGTGGCGGAGCACGCCGCCGAGGCGGCCCCCGCTCCCGAGGCGCCGGTGGCTTCCGAGCCCGCACCGGCCGCTGCGGAAGCCGTGGCCGCGCCTGAGCCCAAGTCCGCGCCTGAGCCCCAGGCCGTTCCCGAGCCGCAGGCCGTTGCCGGGCCCGAGTCCGCGCCTGAGCCGCAGGCCGTTGCCGGGCCGCAGTCCGCGCCTGAGCCCCAGGCCGCCGGAGAGTCCGTGCCCGTCTCCGAGCCCGTGCAGGGCCCCCAGCAGACGCCTGCCCACGCGACCCCGCTCCCCGGCACCCTGCCGCTCGAGCCCGAGGCGGACCAGCCGCTGGGCCAGTTCGTCCCCGTGGACGGCACCGTGCCCTCCGCGCCGCACCTCGCCCCGACCCCGCCCCAGGGCGTGGCGGTCCCCGAGGAAGCGGCCCCCGAGGGCGCGCCCGCCGAGGCCCCCGCCGTGGAAGCCACCGCACCGGAGGACCTCGGGGCCGCGACCGAGGAGAACCCCGCCGCCGTCGTGCCGCCGGCCCCCGCCGCCGACGCCGAGGCCGAGGTCCCGCAGAACGCCGACGACCTGGACACCCAGGGCGCCGGCGTCGAGCCCGAGCCCGCCCCGCGGCCGGAGCCGTCCGGACCGGCCGCCCCCGGGTACGCGGACGCCGAGCGCGAGGCCGTCCTCAAGGTGATGCGCGAGCGCCGGGACATCCGCAACGGCTTCCGCAGCGACCCCATCCCGCACGAGGTGCTGCTGCGCGTCCTGGAGGCCGCCCACACCGCGCCCTCCGTCGGGCACTCGCAGCCCTGGGACTTCGTCGTCATCCGCTCCGAGGAGACCCGGCGCCGGATGCACGAACTGGCGATGCGCCAGCGCGAGGCCTACGCCAAGACGCTCCCCAAGGGCCGGGCCAAGCAGTTCAAGGAACTGAAGATCGAGGCCATCCTCGACACCCCGGTGAACATCGTGGTCACCGCCGACCCCACGCGCGGCGGACGCCACACCCTCGGCCGGCACACCCAGCCGCAGATGGCGCCGTACTCCTCCGCGCTCGCCGTGGAGAACCTCTGGCTCGCCGCCCGCGCCGAGGGCCTGGGCGTCGGCTGGGTCAGCTTCTTCGACGAGCGCGAGATGGTCCGCGCCCTGGACCTGCCCGACCATCTGGAGGTCGTCGCCTACCTGTGCGTCGGCTACGTCGACGAGTTCCCGGACGAGCCCGAGCTGATGCAGGCCGGCTGGTCCAAGCGCCGCCCCCTGTCGTGGGTGGTGCACGAGGAGACGTACGGCCGCCGCGCCCTGCCCGGAGAGGACCCCCACGACCTGCTTGCCGAGACCGTCGCGCAGATCCGCCCGCTGGACGCCAAGGCGCTCGGCGAGGCGTGGGAGCGCCAGAAGCGCATGACCAAGCCGGCCGGAGCGCTCGGCATGCTGGAGATCATCTCCGCCCAGCTGTCGGGGCTGTCCCGGCAGTGCCCGCCGCCGATCCCGGAGCCCGCGGCCGTCGCGATCTTCGCCGGCGACCACGGGGTCCACGCCCAGGGCGTCACCCCCTGGCCGCAGGAGGTCACCGCCCAGATGGTGGCCAACTTCCTCGGCGGGGGAGCGGTGTGCAACGCCTTCGCCGCCCAGGTCGGCGCCGAGGTCTGCGTCGTCGACGTGGGCGTCTCCTCCGACCTGCCGGCCACGCCCGGACTCCTGCCGCGCAAGATCCGCGCCGGTACGTCCGACATGACCGCCGGGCCCGCGATGACCCGCGAGGAGGCCAAGCAGGCCATCGAGGTCGGCATCGAGACGGCCCGCGACCTGGTCGCGGCCGGCAACAAGGCCCTGCTCACCGGCGAGATGGGCATCGCCAACACCACGGCGTCCGCGGCCCTCATCTCCGTCTACACCGGCGCCGACCCCGCCGAGGTCACCGGCCGCGGCACCGGCATCAACGACGAGACGCTCGCCCGCAAGACCGACGTCGTGCGCCGCGCCCTCGACCTGCACCAGCCGGACCCGTCCGACCCGCTCGGCGTGCTGGCCGCGGTCGGCGGCTTCGAGCACGCCGCGATGGTCGGCCTGCTGCTCGGCGGCGCGTCCCTGCGCACGCCGGTCATCCTGGACGGCGTCAGCGCCGGCGCCGCCGCGCTCGTCGCCCGCGCCATCGCGCCGGAGGTCCTCGCGGCCTGCATCGCCGGCCACCGCAGCGCCGAGCCCGGCCATGTGGCCGCGCTCAACAAGCTGGGGCTGCGCCCGCTGGTCGACCTCGACCTGCGGCTCGGCGAGGGCACGGGCGCGCTGCTCGCGCTCCCGCTGGTCCAGAGCACGGCCCGCGCCATGCACGAGGTCGCCACGTTCGACTCGGCGGGCGTGACGGAGAAGTAGGAGACGGACGTCCCCGCCCGCCCCCGTCGACGACGGGAGGGCGGGGACGTCCGTGCGTGGCGCCCCGCAGGCCCGCGCACCGAGGACGGTGAGACCCGTCCCACTCCCCGGACCCTCCCCACCCCCGCCACCCGCGCGCATAAAATGCCACGTCAGGCCCGCTCCGACGCCGCAGCGTGCCCGCTGACCCATCGCTTCGTCCGAGGAGCCCCAGCTGATGGCCGAACACCCGCCCTACCCCGTAGGCCTCCGCCTCACCGGACGCCGGGTCGTCGTCCTCGGCGGCGGCCAGGTCGCCCAGCGGCGTCTTCCCGCCCTGATCAAGGCGGGCGCCGACGTCCACCTCGTGTCGCCGGAGGCCACCCCCTCCGTGGAGGCGATGGCGGACGCCGGTGAGATCACCTGGCACCGCCGCCCCTACGCCGAGGGCGACCTCGCCGACGCCTGGTACGCGCTGATCGCCACCAGCGACCCCGACGCCAACACCACCGCCTCCGCCGAGGCGGAGGCGCACCGTGTCTGGTGCGTCCGCTCCGACGACGCCGACCGGGCCACCGCCTGGACCCCGGCGACCGGCCACAGCGAGGGCGTCACCGTCGCCGTGCTCACCACCGATGCCCGCGGCCGCGACCCCCGGCACACCGCGGCCGTGCGCGACGCCGTGGTCGAGGGGCTGCGCGACGGCACCCTCGTCGCCCCGCACTTCCGCACCCGCACCGCGGGCGTCGCCCTCGTCGGCGGCGGCCCCGGCGACCCGGACCTCATCACCGTGCGCGGGCGCCGTCTGCTCGCCGAGGCCGACGTCGTCATCGCCGACCGCCTCGGCCCGCGCGACCTCCTCGCCGAACTGCCGCCGCACGTCGAGGTGATCGACGCGGCGAAGATCCCGTACGGCCGGTACATGGCCCAGGAGGCCATCAACAACGCGCTGATCGAGCACGCCAAGCAGGGCAAATCGGTGGTCCGCCTCAAGGGCGGCGACCCGTACGTCTTCGGACGCGGCATGGAGGAACTGCACGCCCTCACCGAGGCCGGCGTCCCCTGCACCGTCGTCCCCGGCATCTCCAGCTCCATCTCCGTGCCGGGCGCGGCCGGCATCCCCGTCACCCACCGGGGCGTGGCGCACGAGTTCACCGTGGTCAGCGGGCATGTCGCCCCCGACGACGAGCGCTCCCTGGTCGACTGGCCGTCGCTGGCGAAGCTGACCGGCACCCTGGTGATCCTCATGGGCGTCGACAAGATCGGCCGGATCGCCGAGACCCTCGTGGCGCACGGCAAGTCCCCGGACACCCCGGTCGCGCTGGTCCAGGAGGGCACGACCTCCTCCCAGCGGCGCGTGGACGCCACCCTCGCCACGGTCGCGGAGACCGTCGTCGCCCAGGACGTGAAGCCTCCGGCGGTCATCGTCGTCGGCGACGTCGTGGCCGTCGGTCCGGACGGGACGGCCGCCTGACATGGGCGAGATCATCACCGTCGACGACCCGGCCGACCCGCGCCTGCACGACTACACCGACCTCACGGACGTCGAGCTGCGCCGCCGCCGCGAACCCGCCGAGGGTCTGTTCATCGCCGAGGGCGAGAAGGTCGTCCGGCGTGCCGGGGACGCGGGGTACGGCATGCGGTCCATGCTGCTGTCCCGGAAGTGGGTCGACGTCATGCGGGACGTCATCGACCGCTCCGACGCCCCGGTGTACGTCGTGGAGCCCGCCCTCGCCGAACAGGTCACCGGCTACCACGTGCACCGCGGCGCGCTCGCCTCCATGCAGCGCCGGCCGCTGCCCGACCCCGCCGACGTGCTGCGCACGGCCCGCCGTGTCGTCGTCCTGGAGTCGGTCAACGACCACACCAACATCGGCGCGATCTTCCGCTCGGCCGCCGCCCTCGGCATGGACGCCGTGCTGCTCTCCCCGGACTGCGCCGACCCGCTGTACCGCCGCAGCGTCAAGGTCTCCATGGGCGCCGTCTTCTCCGTCCCCTACGCCCGTCTGGAGACCTGGCCCAGGGACCTGACGACGGTCCAGGACCTGGGCTTCACCGTCCTCGCCCTCACCCCGGACGAACGCGCCCACACCCTCGACGAGACGGCCCCGCACCGCATGGACCGGGTGGCCCTGATGCTGGGCGCCGAAGGCACGGGCCTCTCACCCCGCGCCCTGTCCGCCGCCGACACCTGGGTCCGCATCCCGATGTCCCACGGCGTGGACTCCCTGAACGTGGGCGCGGCAGCGGCGGTCGCCTTCTACGCGGTCACGGCGGGACGCCCGCAGGAGTAGCGAAGAGGAACGGGGGAGTGGTGACCGTGAACGGGCAGGGTGACGAGTCGTTCGGCTGACGAGGCGACGCGCCGCTCGTCGACGGGCGGGCGAACGGCGCGTCGCCCCGCCCGAACGGCGTCCGTCAGGACGGCCCCTGGCACCCCTGAACCAGCGCGATCCCGAACGCCACCACCAGCGTCACCACCACGAACACGAACAGCCGCTGCCTCAGCAGCCGTGGGTTCGCAGGGCGCAGGCCCGAGCCCGTGCGGGAGGCCGGGCGGCGGGCGCCCGTGCCCGGGCGGGTGCCGCCTCGGGACGGGGTGCCGGTGCGCGGCCGGGGGCGGGCCGGTGTGCCCTGGCGGGGCGCCCCGTTGCGGCCGGAGCCGCCGCCCCGGGACGCGGGCACGCCGCGACCGCCCCGTGAGGACGAGGGGCCGCCGCTGCGCGAGACGGAGCCGCCGCGCGGGGGAGTGGCGCGGCCACCCTGACGCCGCGCGTCCCGGTCGGGGTAGGTGTCGGCGAGCCGGCCGCTCGCACGCTCGGACTCGGGGGTGCGGGGCGCCGGCGGACGCACGTCTGCGAGCCCCTGCGCCTCCCGTGCGGCGATCTCCTTGAGCCGCAGCGACAGTTGCAGGGTGCTCGGCCGCTCCTCGGGGTCCTTCGCCAGACAGGCCCGCACCAGCGGGGCCAGCGCGTCGGGGACGCCCTGCAGCTGGGCCTCCTCGTGCACCACCCGGTACAGCATCACCTCGGAACTGCCGTGCCCGAAGGGCGAGTCGCCCATCGACGCGTACGCGAGCGTGGCGCCCAGCGAGAACACGTCCGTGGCGGGTGTGACGGCCGCACCGCGCACCTGCTCGGGCGCGAGGAAGCCGGGCGAGCCGACGGCCGTGCCCACGTGCGTGAGCGTTGACGCGCCGGTGGCCCAGGCGATGCCGAAGTCGATGATCCGCGGGCCCTTCGGGGACAGCAGGATGTTGGACGGCTTGAGGTCCCGGTGCACCACACCCGCCTCGTGCACCGCGACCAGACCCTCCGAGAGCGCCGCGCCCACGGCGGCCACCTCGGCGGCGCCGAGCGGACCCTCGTCGGCGACCTTGTCGTGCAGCGACGGGCCGGGCACGTACTGGGTGGCGAACCAGGGGCGGTCGGCCTCCAGGTCGGCGGCGACCAGCCGGGCCGTGCAGCCGCCGCGGATGCGCCGGGCCGCCGAGACCTCGCGGGCGAACCGTGAGCGGAACTCCTGGTCCTCCGCGAGATCGGGGCGGATGACCTTCAGCGCGACCCGCTGCCCCTTCTTGTCGGAGCCCAGATAGACCACGCCCATCCCGCCCGCGCCGAGCCGTCGGTGAAGCCTGAAAGAGCCGACGACGCGCGGGTCCTCGCGCCTCAGGCGCATCATCGCCATGTTCATCCCCGCTGCCCGGTCCTGTGACGTGCCACAGCTTACGTTTCCACAGCCGTCCGTGCGCAGAGGCCGCGCCCTCTCCGTCCGACGGATTGTCAGTGGCCGGTGGGAGACTTGAAGAGTGGTCAGGGAGAGCGTGAGCAGGCCGGGTTCGCGCGAGGGCGGACCTGACCGGTCCCAACCACGCGACGCCGAAGGGGGATTGATCGCGTGAAGGGTGACAGGGTCGAGATCGTCGTGGACGCGGGGGACACGACGCGTACGTACGAGGTGGTGGCCTCGCGGGCGGGCCGCAGGGTTGAGACGGCGGTACGACGAGGGGTGGTCGAAGTGAGCGAAGTCACCCGAACCGGGGCTGTGGTGCGGACCGCGCGTTTCATGGCGAACCGGGTGCTCGCCCTGGTGGAGCAGCCCGTCCCGCGCCAGGACACCTCGGAGGGAGCGGGCCGCGGCGGCCGTCCCCTCGGGGATGTCCCCGAGTCGTAGGACGCCGTCTCCACCCAGGGGAGTACGGCGCGGCGCCCCGCTCATCCTCGGGGAGGCCCACGGATCGGTACGAGGGCATGACGTGCGGTGAGCGGGATACCCCTAGATTCGATGTCGAGCGGCGGGTGCAGCACTCGTCCCCCGAGGTCGGACGCCCGCCGCTGCCAAGGACAACAGAAACGGTCAGGAGAAGGGGCCATGGCGTACACGGCACCGCGGACACTGCTCCGCACGCGGGATCGCGGCGAGGGCCGTCGGCACCCGCTGGTGGCGACGCTCATGGCCCTGCCCCTGGCGGTCCTGCTCCTCCTCGTCTTCGACGGGTGGGAGCTGGTGACCACACAGGCGTCGTCCGTGGGCGAGATGCTGGGGCGCTGACTTCAGCGACCTCCAGGCCCGGAAGAGCGGTCCGGGCGGGGACATCCACCCATGAAACCCCGTGGGGACGGGGGTGCGGCGGACGGCAAGATGCCGGCGCAGCTGGGGAGCTGCGCCGGCATTGCTTTTCCCCGGCGTCGGCGAGGACGCCCGTGCGGCCCGCGTAACCTCACCCCGTGACCGAGGACCTCCTCCCCGCCCTGACCGCCCGCGCCGCGGAGGTGGCCCACACCCGCGACCCCGCCTGCCCCTGCACCACGGCGACCCTCGCCCTCCGCGAGGACACCACCGTGGTCCGGCACGCCGCCACCGTGGCCAAGGCGCACGCCCCGGACACCGACACCGCCGCGCTGGCCGTGCGGACCGCCGTGGCCGCCCGCCTCCCCGGCATCCTGCTGCCGCCGCTCGCCCCGGCCCCGGCCGAACTGCACGGCCGCCCGGTCACGCACTGGCCGTACGGCACGCCCGTGGACCCGGACGACCCGGACGCCGCCCCCTGGGAGGAGGCCGGTGTCCTCCTCGCCCGCCTGCACCGGACCCCGCTGCCCGAGGCCGTCCCTCCCATGCGCGGGCCGGAGAAGGCCGCCCGAGCCGTGGCGCTCCTCCGGGACCTCGCCGACCCCCACCCGGCGGTCGCCCCCGTGCTGGACGCCTGGGCGGACCTCCCCGCGTGGGCCCGAGGCGAGGCGCCCGCGCCGGGACCCGTACGCCTCTGCCACGGCGACTTCCACCTCGGCCAGCTGATACGCGACCCGGCGCCCGGCAGCCCGTGGCTGCTGATCGACGTGGACGACCTCGGCGCGGGCCCGCCGGCCTGGGACCTGGCCCGCCCCGCCGCCTGGTACGCCGTGGGGATGCTCCACGCCGACGCCTGGCACCGCTTCCTGACCGCCTACCGCGCCGCCGGCGGCCCCGCGGTACCACCCGACGGCGACCCGTGGCCCGCGCTCGACGTACCGGCCCGCGCCCTCACCGCACAGACCGCCGCCCGCGCCGTCACCAAGGCGGCCGCGGCGGGCCGGCCGCTGGACGAGGTGGAGGAGTGGCTGGTCGACGCCTGCGCGCGGATGCGGTCCGAGCCGGCCGCCGCCCCGGCGGACTGAGACGAATTTCCCCGACGTAAGGTGCAACCGGCCCGCGGCCGGACAGAGTCTGTCCAGCTGATACGCGAAGCAGGTACGACCGGCGAGGAGTTGACCAGAAGATGCAGTGTCCGAAGTGCCGTGCCCCCATGCACACGTACAACCGCAACGGTGTCCAGATCGAGCAGTGCAGCGGGTGCCGGGGAATCTTCCTCGACTACGGCGAGCTGGAGGCGCTGACCCGGCTCGAGTCGCAGTGGTCGCAGCCCGCCCCGCCCCCGCCGGCCGCCCCCCAGGCGTACCCGGCCGCGGCGCCGCAGGCGCCGGCGTGGGGAGCGCCGCACGGCGGCCACTACGGCGGTCACCGCCGTCACAAGAGCTTCGGCCACATGCTCTTCTCCAGCTGACGGGCACACGAAGAAGCCCCCGGTCGCAGGACCGGGGGCTTCGAGCCGTGTGGACGATACTGGGATTGAACCAGTGACCTCTTCCGTGTCAGGGAAGCGCTCTCCCGCTGAGCTAATCGTCCTCGGGACCACGACCACTGCGCGGAGCGGATCATGGGCACTGCGTGCGCGATACTGGGATTGAACCAGTGACCTCTTCCGTGTCAGGGAAGCGCTCTCCCGCTGAGCTAATCGCGCGGGGTTCGGATCTTCGCAGATCCAGGATCCGAAGATCCAGTGGACGATACTGGGATTGAACCAGTGACCTCTTCCGTGTCAGGGAAGCGCTCTCCCGCTGAGCTAATCGTCCTTGGAGGTGGAGACGGGATTTGAACCCGTGTAGACGGCTTTGCAGGCCGTTGCCTCGCCTCTCGGCCACTCCACCAGGAGTGTAGGGGACCGGGAAGCCCCCTCTTCCTTCGAGCGGACGACGAGGCTCGAACTCGCGACCTCAACCTTGGCAAGGTTGCGCTCTACCAACTGAGCTACGTCCGCCTGTCGTTTCGGTCCGCTTCCGCGTCCCGGCGACGAACTGAACTCTAGCGGATTCCGGGGCCAGTACAAAAACCCGTTTGCGCAGCGTGCTGCGCTGCGCCTGCTCACGGGCGTGGTCACGTCACCCTGGCGCCCCCGCCATAGACTCGAGGCGTGCTCGACCTGCCACCTCTCGCGCGCTTCGGTGACCGCGTCGCCACCGGCCTCGCCGACGTCACCGACGACCCCGCCGCCCTGGACTCCTCGGGCTTCTGGGCCGTCGCCGCCGACTTCGAGGGGCGCCTGACCTGCGCCCGGTTCCGGGACGTCCGCACCGAACCCGTGCCGCTGCCCGCCCCGGGCGCCTGGCGGGGGCCGGCGGCCGGCGACTGGACGTCCTCCCTCGACCGCGCCGCGTACACGGCCGGCGTGCGCCGCATCCGCGAGCACATAGCGGCGGGCGAGGTCTACCAGGCGAACCTCTGCCGCGTCCTGTCCGCGCCGGTGGACCCGGACGCCGACGTGGACGCGCTCACCGCCCTGCTGGCCCGAGGCAACCCGGCACCCTACGCAGGAACGATTCGGCTGCCGCGGCACGGCGTGGAGATCGCCACCGCCTCGCCCGAGCTGTTCCTCCGCCGGGACGGCCGGGCCGTCGAGTCGGGCCCGATCAAGGGCACCGGCCGCACCGAGGCGGACCTGCTGGAGAAGGACTACGCCGAGAACGTCATGATCGTCGACCTGGTCCGCAACGACGTCGGACAGGTCTGCGCCACCGGCACCGTCACCGTCCCCGACCTCTGCGCCGTCGAGAAGCACCCGGGCCTCGTCCACCTCGTCTCCACGGTCCGCGGCGAGCTGCGTGACGGCGAGGGCTGGCCGGGGCTGCTGCGCGCCGCCTTCCCGCCCGGCTCCGTCACCGGGGCCCCCAAGTCCAGCGCGCTGCGGATCATCGACGCCCTGGAGACCGCCCCGCGCGGTCCCTACTGCGGCGGGATCGGCTGGGTCGACGCCGACCGCCGCACCGGCGTGCTCGCCGTCGGCATCCGGACCTTCTGGATCGACCGGGACTCCGGCGGGGCGGCCGTGCTGCGGTTCGGCACCGGCGCCGGCATCACCTGGGGCTCCGACCCCGAGGGGGAGTGGCGGGAGACCGAACTGAAGGCTTCCCGGCTGCTCGCGGTAGCGTCGGGGACGTACCAGGTGAGCGAAAGGATCCAGCCGTGAAGATCTGGCTCGACGGCGCGCTGCGGGACTCCGAGTCCGCCCGCGTCTCCGTCTTCGACCACGGACTGACCGTGGGCGACGGCATCTTCGAGACCGTGAAGGCCGTGGACGGCCGGCCGTTCGCCCTCACCCGCCATCTCGACCGGCTGACCCTCTCGGCCCGGGGTCTCGGCCTGCCCGACCCCGACCTCGACGAGGTCCGCCGCGCCTGTGCCGCCGTCCTCGAGGCCAACCCCGTGCCGCTCGGCCGGCTCCGCCTCACCTACACCGGCGGACACGGCCCGCTCGGCTCCGACCGGGGCGACAAGGGCCCGACCCTCGTCGTCGCCCTCGGCGGGACCACCCGCCGCCCGGACACCACGGCCGTCGTCACCGTGCCCTGGACCCGCAACGAGCGCGGCGCCCTCACCGGCCTGAAGACCACCTCGTACGCCGAGAACGTCGTCGCGCTCGCCCGCGCCCACGAACACGGCGCCACCGAGGCGCTGTTCGGCAACACCGTCGGACAGCTCTGCGAGGGCACGGGGTCGAACGTCTTCGTCGTCCTCGACGGCGAGATCCACACCCCGCCGCTCCACTCCGGCTGCCTCGCGGGCATCACCCGCCACCTGGTCGCCGAGTGGACCGGGGCCAAGGAGACCGACCTGCCGCTGGACGTGCTGCGCGACGCCGACGAGATCTTCCTCACCTCCACCCTGCGCGACGTGCAGGCCGTCCACCGCGTCGACGAGCGTGAACTGTCCGCCGCGCCCGGCCCGGTGACGGCCAAGGCCATGCGGATCTTCGACGAGCGGTCCGCGGCGGACATCGACCCGTGAGGGGCCGGAAAACCGGCTGAGGCCGGGGCCGCGGCGGGGTAGAACTCCGGTGATGACCACCACCCTGCGGCCGACCGAGCCGCTCCAGCGGAACCCCGACGGGACGCGTTCGCGTCACTTCCACGTCTGCGTGAACAGCCGTCCCGTGGGGGAGGTGCGCCTCGGCACGGACCCCGTCTTCGGCGACGCCGTGGCCCGGATCGTCAGCCTGCGCATCGACGAACCCGACCGCCGGCGCGGCCGGGGCACGGTGGCCGCCCTCGCGGCGGAGGAGGTCGCCCGCGGCTGGGGCTGCCGCCGCATCGAGGTCACGGTCCCCGCCGACCCCGGCACCCCCCTCTCCCTCGCCACGGCGCTCGGCTACGCCGTGCGCAACCGGAACATGGAGAAGCCCCTGGGCGACAGCCCGCCCGCCCTGCCGGACGGCACCCGCGCACGGCCCATGACCGAGGACGAGTACGTCACCTGGCAGGCCGAGAGCTCCGCGGACTACGCGCGCGAGTGGGCGCGGCGCGGGGTGCCCGAGGCGGAGGCGCGCGCCAAGGCCGCCACGGACCAGGCGGCGCTGCTGCCCGACGGCCTCGCCACGGAGGACATGGTCCTCAGCGTCCTCGAACACGAGGGCGCCGCGGTCGGCACGCTCTGGCTCGCGGTGCGCGGGGAGCGCGCGTACGTCTTCGACGTGGAGACCCGCCCCGCACACCGTGGCCGGGGGCACGGCCGCAGCCTCATGCTGCTCGCCGAGGCCCAGGCCGCCGCCGCGGGCAACCGCACCATCGGCCTCAACGTGTTCGCGGGCAACACCCCGGCCGAGCGGCTCTACGACTCGCTCGGCTACACCACGACCCGCTACTCGCTGTACAAGCCGCTGGTGTAGCCGCCGGGGGAGGACGGGCGGACGGGCGGGGTCAGGCGTCCTGCCCGGCCAGCAGCCGGTCCGTGATCTCCTCGATCCGCTCGCGCAGGCCCTCCTGGCTCTTGCCGCCGTCGAGCCGCTCCCCGCCGATGACGTACGTCGGCGTCCCGGTCACCCCGATCGCCTTGCCCTCGGCCTGGTCGGCGTCGACCACCAGGATGTGCCGCCCGTCGATCAGGGCGGTGTCGACCTCCTCGGCGTCGAGACCCAGCTCGCGGGCGACGTCGACCAGGACCGCCTCGCCCCGGCGCTCCAGCTCCTCGACCCGGCCCAGCACGGCCTCCGCGTACTCCCAGCCCCGGCCCTGCTCCCACGCCTCCTCGGCGGCCTGGGCCGCGGCGAAGGCCTGCTTGTGCTTCTCCAGCGGGAAGTGCCGCAGCCGGATGTCCAGCCGGTCGCCGTACCGGGCCCGCAGGGCGCGGAGGTCGTCCAGGGCGGTCCGGCAGTCGGAACACTGCAGCTCGCACCACACGTCGAGGACGGGGGCGGCGGGACGGGCGGGGGAGGAGTCACTCATGGCCGACAGTCTTCCAGCCACGCCCCGGCACCACCCAATCCGGGCCCTGACCGGAGTCCTCCCTCCCATCAGGTGCACGCCCACCGGCACCTGCGGAGGAGCCCGGACCCGGAGATGTCCCTGATGTCCGCCCCGGGCATGGCCGCTCGGGGCCCGGCGGGTGCAGGATGGAAGGGACGGAGTCGCACCCCGTCGTGACCGCACGCACGCTGCCCTGGAGGACCGGGATGATTGCCGAGACCGTCTGCTCCGCCGTCGCCGCGGCAGGCCTGGGCATCGCGGTGGTCACGGCCTACCGCAAGCGCTACCTGACGGCGACCCGCATCGCCGCGTACGCGCTGGTGCCGCTCGGCCTGGTGATGGCCGGCGTCGTCGAGTGGCTCGCGGACACCGCGTTCAGCCCGGTCGCCTGGGCGGGCTTCGGCGTACTGGGCCTGTCCTGGCTGATGTTCGCCACGACCCGCACGGTGGAGCGCCGGCGCGGCGGCACCCGCAAGGAACGCAGGGCGGCGGCACGGGAGGCGTCCGCCCCCGCCGCCACGTCACCCGGCGCCTCCGCGCCCGCCCTCGGACAGACGTCCACCGGCGGGCAGAGCCCCGCGCCCCGGCAGAAGCCCGCCGCACAGGGGGACGACGACTTCAGCGACATCGAGGCCATTCTCAAGAAGCACGGCATCTGACCACCCGGGACCACATGCGTCACAGGGCGTCCCGGACCGCGCGGAAGTGATCACGCCCTGACCGGTAGACCGCGCTTTCGGTGTGCGCGGATGCTTTCCACGAGTGTTGATCGCGTCCGGCCCGTCCGATGCGTCATCATCGCGGCGAGATGCTGGACACGACACAGAGCGATGCCGCGCCGCAGCAGGACGAGCCGCGCGGATGCCTCTTCGCCCTATCCCAGCCACCGCTGATGATCTTCCTTGCGGTGATCGGGTGTCTGCTGCTCACGGCCGCCCTGCACGACCTGCTGTGGCTGTGATCCGTACCCGCGGTTCCCGGCGTCACCCGTCGGGACCGCGTCGGCGGCATCTCCCGTCACTCCCCGTGGCGGACGGGCCGGATCAGCCCGCCGCCTCCTTGCGGCGCGCCCGGTAGGCGGCGACGTGCAGCCGGTTGCCGCAGGTGCGGCTGTCGCAGTAGCGGCGCGAGCGGTTGCGGGACAGGTCCACGAAGGCGTGCCGGCAGTCCGGGGCCTCGCAGCGGCGCAGACGCTCCTGCTCGCCGGCGACCACGAAGAACGCCAGCGCCATCCCGCAGTCGGCGGCCAGGTGGTCGGCCACGGAGGCGCCGGGGGCGAAGTAGTGCACGTGCCAGTCGTAGCCGTCGTGGTCGGTGAGCCGGGGCGTGGTGCCGGCGGCCGCGATCAGCTCGTTGATCATCGTGGCGGCGCTGCGGGCGTCGGGAGCGGCGAACACCGCGGCGAACCGGGCGCGGATCTTGCGCACCGCGGCCAGGTCGAACTCGGTGAGCACCCCGACCTCGCTGACCTCGTGGTCCCGTACGAACGCCTCGAGGGCGGGGACGTCCGCCAGTCCGTCCGGAGTCGTGTCGTCCTCCGGTGCGGTGTTCACCAGATCCACCACGGTGTCCAGCGCGCACCGGGTGTCATGGGTGATCAGCACGATTCGCTCCCTGGCCTGGGGGTCGGGCGGGCGCCCGCCGATGCTGGCCGATGGTAGTGGCTCCGCGCCACCCAGCACCTCCCCGCTCCGCACACGGCTTCGATTCCAACGCGGAAGGCACACCAGGGGTTCCCACCCCCAGGAACGACGCCGAAAGGGGCAGAAAGCTGCGCGACCGGCCCCCGACGACGCTCAAGGGGCGCGGGGAACTGCGCGCCCAGCCCCCGACAACCCGCACTCGCGGCCGAACCCCGACCCCCGGCCGCCAGGCGCCTTCGCCCGCACGCACACCCAAAGGGGCGCGGGGAACTGCGCGCCCAGCCCCCGACAACCCGCACTCGCGGCCGAACCCCGACCCCCGGCCGCCAGGCGCCTACGCTCGCGCTCACCCCCCCAAGGGGCGCGGGGAACTGCGCGCCCAGCCCCCGACAACCCGCACTCGCGGCCGAACCCCGACCCCCGGCCGCCAGGCGCCTACGCCCGCACGCACACCCAAAGGGGCGCGGGGAACTGCGCGCCCAGCCCTCGACAACCCGCACTGGCGGCCCAACCCCGTCTCCCCGCCGCCAGGCGCCTACGCCCGCACGCACACCCAAAGGGGCGCGGGGAACTGCGCGCCCAGCCCCCGACAACCCGCACTCGCGGCCCAACCCCGACCCCCGGCCGCCAGGCGCCTACGCCCGCACGCACACCCAAAGGGGCGCGGGGAACTGCGCAACCAGCCCCTACGAACCGCACCCGCCGACGAATCCAAGCCGCCCACCCCCTGGACGCACCCGCCCGACACCCCACGCACACCGGCGCCGACCCACGGCAAAAACCCCGTGGCGTCGACGCCGATGCATTCAACTGGTCCAGGCCCGCGCCGTCACCCCGAGTCGACGGCGCCGGGCGGCTTCGAGGCGGCGCGCTAGCTCTCCGCCAGAATGTGCGAGAGCTCCTGATCGAGATCGAAGTGCCGGTGCTCCGTGCCGGGCGGCACGGCGGCGTCTGTGCGCTTCAGGAAGGACTCCAGAGCCCGCGCCGGGGCCTCGAGCAGGGCCTCGCCCTCCGGAGAGCTCAGGGCGATGCACACGACGCCCTGACCATGACTGCGCGACGGCCAGACGCGGACGTCGCCGGTGCCCGTGGGGCGGTGAAGTCCCTCGGCGAGGAGGTCGCGGGCGAACACCCACTCGACGGTTTCCTCGGCTCCGGTGTGGAAGGTGGCGTGCACGGCGTAGGGGTCGGCCGTGTCGTACCGCAGGCCTGCGGGGACAGGCAGGGAGGACTCGCTCGACACAACGAGGCGCAGGTGCAGCTCGCAGCTGACCGTGGTGTTCATAAGCGCCAGGGCCTTTCGCTCAGTGTGCGCTCGGGGATTCGCACGTCGGCGAAATCGACATGCCACCTACGGTGCCGTTGTAAACCCCTCTGAGTGTTTTGCGTGGGATTACGTAACTCTTCCGGCCGAGAGATCGTTCGCGCCCTGCGTCCATTCCGGTGATGTGTTTCGCTCCGGTAGTGTTGGGGTGCATGAACACGGGGAGTAACGAGTCCGGCGAGGTCGTGACCGCGGCCCACGGGGTGACGGTGGAAGAGGGCGAACGTCGGGACGAGCGGGCGCTCGGGTCGAGGGCGCCCGAGTTCGTCAAGGCGCGGCGGGCGCTGCATCTGAGCTGGCAGGTGGGGGTCTTCGTCGTCGGGCTGGCCGTGGTGGTGGCCGGCGTGATCATGCTGCCGCTGCCCGGCCCGGGATGGGTCGTGATCTTCGGCGGCATGGCGATCTGGGCGACCGAGTTCGTCTGGGCCCAACTGGTGCTGCGCTGGACCAAGCGCAAGGTCACCGAGGCGGCCCAGCGGGCGCTGGACCCGAAGGTGCGCCGCCGCAACATCATCCTGACCTCGGTCGGCCTGGTGATCGTGGCCGCGCTGGCCGGCTTCTACCTGTGGAAGTTCGGTCTGCAGATGCCCTGGAAGATCAAGGACCAGTGATCAAGGATCAGTGACCCGGGCCGGAGGGCGCGCGAGCTCCACGAGCTCCCGCCCTCCGGCGGTCACGGGGTCCGGTGGTCATGGGCACCCCCTGACATGGGGTAATGTTCTTCCTGCGCCCGGGCGATTAGCTCAGTGGGAGAGCGCTTCGTTCACACCGAAGAGGTCACTGGTTCGAACCCAGTATCGCCCACCGGGATCAAGCGGCCCGGCTCACCAACAGTGAGCCGGGCCGCTTCGTCGTTCCCGGGACGGCCGGCCCCCGCCGCTCCCGGCCCCGTTCCGCTTCGCCCGCGCGTCACCCAACCGTGACCTGCCCCGCGCCCCGCCACGGCCGCCCCCGTTCCGTTCGGCCGGTCGGCCGCGGGGCTGGGGACCTGCCGCTTTCCCTCCCGCCCCGGACGCATCCCGGACGCGCCCGCCGTCCGGTGCCCGCGAGGCCTCGCCATCAATTCCTGTCCGAATCATTGACGCGCCCTTGGGCCCTCCGTACCTTGTGCCAGCAAGCGCTTACTTGAAACGATTCATGAAGCGGCCGGGACCGTCGCGGGGAGGCTTGTATGCAGCAGGGCAAGGGTGTGGAGAGGCGGACGGTCCTCAAAGCGGCGGGGGCCTCGCTCGCTGTCACGGGTCTCGGCGCGACGGCGACCGCATGCGGCGGCGGTAGCGGTTCCGGGGACGGAACGGTGACGATCCGTTATGCGTGGTGGGGCGCCGAGGACCGGGCGCAGCGCATCAACAAGACCATCGATCTCTTCGAGAAGAAGCACCCGAAGATCAAGGTCAAGACCGACTTCCAGCCGTACACGGATTTCTGGAAGAAGTTCAACACGCAGGCCTCCGGCGGGAATCCGCCGGACGTCTTCCAGAATGCCGTCGGATTCCTCCGCAAATACGATGCGAAGAATGTTCTTCTGGACCTTCACGGGCAGGTGAAGGCCGGCAACCTGCGCATGGAGGGATTCCGGGCGGGCCTGGAGAAGTTCGGCGAGATCGACGGCAAACTCCTCGGCGTGCCCGTGGGGTCCAACTCGATGGCGCTCGTCATCGACAAGCCCGTCTACGCCCGCGCCGGTATCACCCCCGAAATGGGCTGGACCTGGGACGACTTCGACGAGGCGATGGCCCGGGTGCGCGACCGTACGGGGCGCGCGGGCGACAGCGGCATGTACGGCGTCATGTACCTCTACGACCTGTACCTGCGTCAGAACGGCAAGGCGTTCTTCACCGAGGACGGTCTCGGTTTCACCGAGGCGGACCTGACCCGGTGGTGGACGAAGGCCGAGAAGGGCGTGAGGTCCGGCCTGTTCGCCGACCCCAAGAAGGTCGCCCAGATCAAACCCAAGTCGGCGCTCTCCGCCGAACTCGCCGGCTCCGAGTTCACCTGGGACAACTTCACCGTCCGCTACACCTCCGAGGGCAAGAGCGAGTACGGTCTCGCGCCCATCCCCACCACCGACGGCAAGCGCACCGGCCAGTACCTCGGCTCGCTCATGCTCAGCGCCTCCAGGCGCACCCAGCACCCGGTGGAGGTCGCGCAGTTCATCGACTTCATGGTGCACAACCCCGCGGTCGCCACGATCATGGGGTACGACCGGGGCGTCCCCGCCACCACCGCGCAGTACGAGGCGTACCGGCCCACCGACCCGGTGAACAAGGCGATCGCCGCCTACGAGGAGACCCTCGTGACGGCGGGCGTGCTGGAGCCCATCACCCCGCACCCGAACGGCGCCGACATCTGCGAGGCCGCGTTCCTGCGCATCGGCGAGGAGCTGGGGCTGGGCAAGCGGTCGGTGTCCGACGCCGTCGAGCAGTTCTTCAACGAGTCGAAGACCGCCCTCAGCAGCTGATGGGAACCGCCGTGACACACGCCCCCGCGACGGAGGCCCGGGCGAAGGACCCCGGGCCGCGGCACGGACCGGACACACCCCCGCGCCCCGCCGGCCCGCAGCGGCGGGGCCGCCGTGAGAACCTGGCCGGCTATCTCTTCATGTCCCCGTGGATCGCCGGGTTCCTGCTGCTGACGGCGGGCCCGATGGCCGCCTCGCTCTACTTCGCGTTCACCGACTACAACCTGTTCGACGCCCCGCGCTGGATCGGACTGGACAACTTCTCCGAGATGTTCGGCGACCCGCGCTGGCGCCACTCGGTGCGGGTCACCCTCTGGTACGTCGTCGTCGGCACGCCCATCAAGCTGCTCGTGGCGCTCGGCGTCGCCCTGCTGCTCGCGCAGAAGCGGCGCGGGCAGGCCTTCTACCGGGCCGCCTTCTACGCGCCGTCGCTGATCGGGGCGAGCGTCTCCGTCGCCATCGTCTGGAAGGCCATCTTCTCGGACGACGCGATCGTCGACCGGACGCAGAAGGTCTTCGGCATCGACGCCGGCGGCTGGACCGGCGACCCGGACCTCATCATCTACAGCCTGGTCGCCCTGACCGTCTGGCAGTTCGGCGCGCCCATGGTCATCTTCCTGGCCGGGCTGAAGCAGGTGCCGCGGGAGCTGTACGAGGCGGCCGACGTCGACGGGGCCGGCAAGCTGCGGCAGTTCTGGAACATCACCCTGCCGATGATCTCGCCGGTGCTGTTCTTCAACGTCCTGCTGGAGACGATCCACTCGTTCCAGATCTTCAGCTCCGCCTACATCGTCGGCGGCGGCGCGGGCGGCAACGCCTGCGGTCCGGGGGACGGCTCCATGGTCTACACCTGCTACCTGTACGTGCAGGGCTTCGAGAACAGCCGGATGGGCCTCGCCTCCGCCATGGCGTGGATGCTGCTGGTCGCGGTGGCCCTGGTCACGGCGGTGCTGTTCTGGTCCCAGAAGCGCTGGGTGCACTACGAGGAGGGCGGCCGATGACCGCACAGGCCGGCGACATCACCCGCACCCCGTCGGCGAAGGGCGCTTCGCGGCGCCGCCTGCCCGGCTCGCTCGCCTGGCACGTCGGGGCGCTGGCGCTGCTCGCGGTGATCCTCTACCCGGTGGTGTGGGTCGTCGGCGGGTCGCTCAAGGCGAGCGAGGACATCGTCGGCAGCCTGGACCTCTTCCCGGCCGACCCGATCGTGTCGAACTACACCAGCCTCGCCGACGGCATCGCCGACATCTCCGTTTCCACGTTCTTCCTCAATTCGCTGTTCCTAGCGGTGGGTTCGGTGATCGGCATCCTGATCTCCTGCTCGCTCACCGCGTACGCCTTCGCCAAGATCCGGTTCGCGGGCCGCAACGTGCTCTTCACGCTGATGATCGGCACGCTGCTGCTGCCGTACCACGTGCTGCTGATCCCGCAGTACGTGCTGTTCCGCAACCTGGAGATGATCAACACCTACACCCCGCTGCTGCTGGGGAAGTACCTGGCCACGGAGGCGTTCTTCGTCTTCCTGATGGTGCAGTTCATGCGGAACCTGCCCAGGGAACTGGACGAGGCGGCCCGGCTCGACGGGTGCGGGCATCTGCGCATCTACTGGTCGATCGTGCTGCCGCTGTGCCGGCCCGCGCTGATCACCAGTGCCATCTTCACCTTCATCAACGCCTGGAACGACTTCATGGGCCCGCTGATCTACCTCAACGAGCCGGGCAAGTACACGGTGTCCCTCGGGCTGAAGATGTTCGTCGACCAGGAGGGACTCGCCAACTACGGCGGCATGATCGCCATGTCGCTGGTCGCGCTGCTGCCCGTGCTGGCCTTCTTCCTCGCCTTCCAGCGCTACCTCATCGACGGCATGGCGACCTCCGGACTGAAGGGCTGAGTGAGCTGACGATGTCCCTGGCACGTACCGGGTCGAGGGCCTGGGGGAGGTTCGCGCTCTTCGCCGAGTGCCTGCTGACCGGCGTGTGGATCGCGCTGGCCGCGCTCCCGCTGGTCACCTACCCCGCCGCGCTGGCGGCGGGGACCCGGCACCTGCGCCGTCATCTGGCTCACGAGCCGGGCGGATGGCGGGAGTTCACGGCCGACTTCCGGAGCGCGGTGCGCGGCGGCTGGCTCGTCGGGCTCGCCGGATGGGCGGCCGTGGCCGTGGTGTGGACCGACCTGCGTGCCGTACGGGCCGGGCTGCCGGGCGGTCCGCCGGTCGGGGCCGTCGGGGTGCTGGCGCTCATCGGTGCCGCGGCCGCGCTGCTGCGGGCGGCGGCGCTGTGGCGGCCCGGCGTGTCCTGGTGGCCGCTGGTGGCACGGGCCGGGCGGCACACCGTACGCGACCCCGCCGGGTCCTTCCTGCTCATCGGCGGACTGGCCGTCACGGTCTGCTCCGCCTGGTTCAGCACACCCCTCGTGGTCCCCGTGCTGGGGGCCGTCGCGGCGGCCGCCGTCGCCGTGGAGGAGCGTCACCGGCACCGCTGACGGGCGGTGCCCCCGACGGGGTGGGCGCCTAGGCACCGCACCTCTGTCTGTCATGCCCCTGACATAAGCCGTGCACCCCGCAGCCAGGAAAGGACGGGCCATGCCCCCCATCCCCCGCAGAACCCTCATCAAGGCGGCCGCCGTCGCCGGAGCCGCCACCCAGGCCGGCTGGACCCTCGGCGGGAGGGAAGCCGCCGCGGCGCCCGCCTCCGCGCCCACCGGCTCCGACCCGGTGACCCTCGGCTGGCTGGAGGAGGGCGGCCTGGGCGCCGCCCCCGGCTCCACCGTCGGCGTCCCCTGGCCCCGAGGCGCCCACCCGGAGGACCGGACCTTCGCCGTCACCGACGCCGACGGCAACGACGTCCCCGTGCAGACCTGGCCGCTCGCGTACTGGCCCGACGGCTCCCTCAAGTGGACCGCGCACGCCGTCAGTTCCGGCACCGGCCGGCTCACCCTGAGGACCGGCACGCCCGCCGCGCCCGGCAAGAAGGTCACCGTCACCCGGCGCGGCGCCACCGTCACCGTCTCCACCGGCGTCATCACCGCCCGGATCGGCACCGGCGGCGACACCCTGGTCCGCTCGGTCACCCGCGGCTCCACCGAGATCGCCCGCGACGGACGCCTCGTCGTGCTGCGTCAGCCCGAGATCGAGGACGGCGACCGCACCACCGTCCGCACCGAGCGGTTCGACGGCACCGTCTCCGGCGTCACCGTCGAGCAGGACGGCCCCGTCCGCGCGGTCGTCCGCGTCGACGGCACCCACCGCAAGGGCCGCGACACCCTGCTGCCCTTCTCCGTGCGCCTCTACTTCTACGCCGGCGCCGAGTCCTTCCGCATGGTGCACACCATCACCTACGACGGAAAGCAGGAACCCGGCCGTGCCAAGGGCGACTTCGTGCGCGGCATCGGCGTCCGCTTCTCCGTCCCGCTGCGCGACGCGACGTACGACCGGCACATCCGGCTCGGCGGCGAGGGGGAGGGGATGCTCCGGGAAGCGGTCAAGGGCATCACCGGACTGCGCCGCGACCCCGGCATCGCCGTGCAGGAGGCCCAGCTCGAGGGCCGCAAACTGCCCGACCCGACCACCTGGGACCAGCGCGTCACCAGCCGCCTGCAGTACATCCCCGAATGGGGCGACCACACCCTCTCCCAGCTTTCCGCCGACGGCTTCACCGTCCGCAAGCGCACCAAGAGGGGCCACGGCTGGATCGGCGCCGGCGGCGGGCGGCGCGCCTCCGGCTTCGGCTACGTCGGCGGCGTCAGCGGCGGCCTCTCCTTCGGGCTGCGCGACTTCTGGGAGAAGCACCCCGCCCAGCTCGACGTCCGCGACGCCCACACCGACACCGCCGAGGTCACCCTCTGGCTCTGGTCGCCCGAGGCCCAGCCCATGGACCTGCGCTTCTACCACGACGGCATGGGCCAGGACACCTTCCCCGAACAGCTCGAGGGCCTCAACATCACCTACGAGGACTACGAGCCCGGCTTCGGCACCCCCTACGGCATCGCCCGCACCTCCGAGCTGCTGTTCTGGGCCGAAGCCGCCACCCCGGACGCCGGACAGCTCGCCGCCCGCGCCCGCGCCGTACGCGTGCTGCCGCAGCTCGCCGCGCCGCCCGCGCAGCTGATCACCGCCGGCGTCTTCGGCAAGGGCCTGTTCGCCGAGCCCGACCGCTCCACCCCCGCCAAGGCGAAGATCGAGGACCACCTCGACTTCCTCTTCACCTACTACAAGGACCAGGTGGAGCAGCGCCGCTGGTACGGCTTCTGGGACTACGGCGACATCATGCACACCTACGACACCGTCCGGCACCAGTGGCGCTACGACATCGGCGGCTACGCCTGGGACAACAGCGAACTCTCACCCGACCTGTGGCTCTGGTACGCCTACCTGCGCTCCGGGCGCGCCGACATCTTCCGCTTCGCCGAGGCCATGACCCGCCACACCGGCGAGGTCGACGTCTACCACCTCGGCGAATGGGCCGGACTCGGCACCCGCCACGGCGTCCAGCACTACGCCGACAGCGCCAAACAGCAGCGCATCGCCAACACCACCTACCGGCGCTTCTACTACTTCCTCACCGCCGACGAACGCACCGGCGACCTCATGCACGCCAACGTCGACTCCGACGAGACCTTCCTCGCCCTCGACCCGCTGCGCAAGATCCGCACCGAGCCGTACACCCCCGACCCGGGCGCCCTGTCCATCGGCTTCGGCACCGACTGGAGCGGCCTGGTCTCCGCCTGGCTCACCGAGTGGGAACGCAAGGGCCCCAAGTGGCGGAAGGCCCGGGCACGCGTCCTGTCCACCATGGAGACCATCGCCGCCCAGCCCAACGGCTTCGTCCAGGGCAGCGGCCTGTACGACCTCGACACCGGACGGTTCGCCGTCGCCGGCACACCGAAGGTGGAGGTCTCCCACCTGTCCGCGGTCTTCGGCCTGAACGAGCTGTGCGCCGAACTCATCGACCTCGTCGACATGCCCGCGTTCGAGGAGGCCTACTACGACTACTGCCGCTACTTCAACGCCACCAAGGCCGAACAGACCGCCCGCTACGGCTCCGACTTCGGCAGCCTCATCCTCTTCCAGGGCCACTCCCGCCTCGACGCCTACGCCGCCGTGCGCACCGGCGACGAGAAGCTGGCCGAGCGGGCCTGGGCGAAGTTCTACGACTCCGACGGCTACAAGGAGTCCGCGCCCTGGAAGACCGAGAGGGTGAGCGGCCCCACCGCCCTGGTCGCCGGCAGCGAAGCCCCCTGGGTCTCCACCAACGACACCGCCCTCTACGGTCTTGCCGCCATCGAGAACCTCGCACTCCTCGGGGACCGCATGCCGTGACGCACGAGGAGGGCGCGGACGGGCACACTCCGTACATGGACCGGAACCATTACCGCTTCCGCACCGTGTGGACGCTGTCCGCGCCCGCCGCCACCGTGTACGGCGTGCTGGAGCGGATCGAGGACTACCCCCGGTGGTGGCCGCAGGTGCGGGAGGTCGCCCGCCTCGACGACACCACCGGCATCGTCACGATCCGCTCCGTCCTTCCGTACGACCTCACCTTCACCCTGCGGGAGGGGCGGCGGGACCGGGAGAACGGCGTGCTGGAGGCCGGGCTGTCCGGCGACATCGACGGCTGGGCGCGGTGGACCGTCACCGACCTCGGCGCCCACGGCTGCGCCGCCCACTACGAGCAGGAGGTCGACGTCCGGGCGCGGCTGCTGCGGGTGCTCGCCGTCCCCGGACGGCCGCTCTTCCGCGCCAACCACGCGCTGATGCTGCGGGCCGGGCGGCGCGGACTGGCGGCGCACCTGCAAGCGGTTTGAACGAAGCGTCCCGACCCCTGTATTGTTCGGTGCGTTCCCGGGCGATTAGCTCAGTGGGAGAGCGCTTCGTTCACACCGAAGAGGTCACTGGTTCGAACCCAGTATCGCCCACGCTCGGGAGAGCGACGTGTGTCCGCCGACAACGCGGACCGCGTCGCTCTCTTCTTTTTCCCGTGCTGTCACGCCTTTTCCCGTGCTGTCACGCCGCCGCCGGCAGGTCCGGGCGCAGGGGCCAGGCCGGGTCGACGATCTCCTCCGTGCCCGTGCGCGCGAACCACGCCTGGAGGCCCCGCGCCTGTGCCGCGTGCCAGACCGCCTGCAACGTGTGCAGCTCACCGGGGGACAGCCGCTCCAGCCGGGACGCGAACCGGCGGCCCACCGCCCGCGTCACCTCCAGCGCGGCCACCGCGTCCGCCGCCGCGTCGTGCGCCTCCTCCAGCTCCACCTCGTACTGTGCGCACAGGTCGGCCAGTGTCCGGCGGCCCTTGCGGTAGCGGTCCAGGTGCTTGTCCAGCACCCGCGGGTCCAGCACCAGCAGCGGCGACCGCTCGAACCAGCGGTTCAGCGAGGACGCCCGGTGCCGGCGCAACTCGCGGTCCAGCAGCGTCAGATCGAACGGCGCGTTCATCACCACCACCGGCCGGCCCACCGCCGCCTGCTCCGACAGCGCCTGCGCCACCTCGTACATCACCGGCGCCGGCCAGCGGCCGTTGCGCTGCAGATGCTCCTCCGTCAGCCCGTGCACCTCGGTCGCCGCGGCCGGCACCGGCACGCCCGGATTCACCAGCCAGCGGGTCACCCGCGGCCGGGTGCCCGGCGCGTCCTGGACGACGAGAGCGGCCGACACGATCCGGTCGGTCTCGACGTCCACACCCGTGGTCTCCGTGTCGAAGGCGGCCAGCGGCCCCTCGTACCAGCACGTCATACCCACCAACCCCTCGCTCACCACGAGCAGTTGACGTGCCGTCCACTGCTCGCAGCGGTGATACCCGCCCCGTTTGCGCACTACGCCGGGAGGAGACAACAGGAGTACGGGTCTTTGCAGTTCAGCGACCCGAGCATGGGAATCGACTTTTCTGGAAGGCTGTTGGTCATGGCCATCGCGCAGCCCGAACGGGGCGGGCTGCTGCCGGAGCGCACACCGGCCGCTCGCGGCACCCTCGCCACCACCGCCTGCATGGAGACCTTGCAGGTCGGCTACCTCCACGCCGTCGCCGCGGCGGCGGGCTGCTCGCTGTCCCAGCCCTTCCCGGACAACGGCATCGACTGGCACGTCAGCCACAGCGCGCCCGGACACCTCGTCGACGACGAGGTCACCATCAAGGTGCAGCTCAAGGCCACGTCCCAGATCGCCCCCCACCCCCGGGGACGCTCCTTCTCCTTCACCCTGGACAACGCCCACCTGGAGAAGCTCGCCCGCACCCCGGTCTCCGTGCACAAGATCCTGGTCGTGATGCTCCTGCCGCGCTCCCAGGACGACTGGCTGCGCGCCGGACACGACCGGCTCGACCTGCGCCACTGCTGTTACTGGGTCAACCTCGCCGGACACCCCGTCACCGGCCGCCGCCGCACCACCGTACGGATCCCCACCTCACGCATCTTCGACGACCGGGCGCTGTGCGAGATCATGACGCGGGTCGGCAGGGGAGGCAGACCGTGACCCACCGCCCCACCGGCGAACCCGCCCGGCCCGTACGCCCGCACCCCGCCGACCCCTTCCCCGGCACGCGGCCTCCCGAGGCCGCCGGCGCCGACCCCGCCGTCCTCACCGCCCTGCTGCGCCGGCACGGCTGGCAGCGGCGCGGCGGCGCCCCCGGCCGTTACGGCCGCTGGGCCCCGCCAGGGCCTGGCACCGGCACCAGCCTGCTCGTCCCGGCCGGCCGCGCCTTCCCCGACAGCGAGGACCTGCTCGCCGAGGCCCTGGACGCGCTTTCCCGCAGCGGCACGCCCTCCGCCCGCGAGATCCTGCTCGCCCTCGCCGTGCCCAGCGACGAGATCCGCTGGTCACGCGACCTTCCGCCCGGTCCGGGCGACGCCGTCGCCTGGACCGCGGAGGAACAGCTGCGGACGGCCGCCCGCCGCACCCTGCTGGCCGCCGCGCTCGCCACCCGCGCCCGTGCCGGGTATCACGGCGCCCGCCACCGGCGTCCGGCCGCCGCCGCACTGGACGGCGTGCTGGTGGGCCCCGCGCCGGACGGCCGCGGCCTCACCGCCTTCGTACCCGTCGCCACCGGCCGCCCGCTCGCCGTGTGCCTGTTCCACGCCCTGTACGCCGCCCGCGAGGCCGTCGACCACAGTCGGGCCACCGGCTCCCTGGAGGCCTTCGCCACCGCCGTCGGCGCGGGCGTCAGCCACGAGCTCACCGAGGCCCTCGCCGCCCTGGTGCGGGGGACCCGGGGCGCCCGCGTCGGCGTGGACTGGGCGCCGGCGGCCGGGGTGCCCGACGGGTGCGCGGCGGCCGGGCCCGTGGAGTTCTCGCCCGGCGACCTGCCGGTGCTCCTCGAGGCCGGCCGCCTCTACCGGCGCGCCGAGCCCTCCGTCACCGTCACCGTCACCGGGGTGGTCGTGCGGATGTACCGGGCACAGGCCGGCGGCGACGGCCTGGTACGGCTGCGGGTGCTCGCGGGTGCCGAGGTCGGGCACCTCCGGGTCACTCTCGGCGAGGAGGACTACCGGATCGCCGGCCACGCCCACCTCATGGGGCTGCCGGTGCGGATGCGCGGGCGGCTGGCCGGACGCAGCGGGTTCCGGCGTCTCACCGAGGTCCGCGGGGTCGCGCCGGTCCAGGCCGACGAGGCCGAACGCGACCGGCTGCTCAAGGTGCTCCAGGAGAGCGCGGACGACTTCGGCGAGGCCTTCGGCCCGGCCCACGACGGCTGATTTCGCCTGCACGGGTCCCGGGTCGGTACGATCGCACCCATGCGTGCGCTCCGGTATGGCGCCGCGACCACAGCCTTCAGTCAGGAGAGACCGGTGTCAGACGTCCGTGTGATCATCCAACGCGATTCCGAGCGGGAAGAACGCGTGGTGACGACGGGCACTACGGCCGCCGAGCTCTTCGCCGGCGAGCGCTCGATCATCGCGGCGCGGGTGGCCGACGAGCTCAAGGACCTGTCGTACCAGGTCCAGGACGGCGAGACCGTCGAGGGCGTCGAGATCTCCTCCGAGGACGGCCTCAACATCCTGCGCCACTCCACCGCGCACGTGATGGCCCAGGCCGTGCAGGAGCTGTTCCCCGAGGCCAAGCTGGGCATCGGCCCGCCGGTCCGGGACGGCTTCTACTACGACTTCGACGTGGAGAAGCCCTTCACCCCAGAGGATCTCAAGGCCATCGAGAAGAAGATGCAGGAGATCCAGAAGCGCGGCCAGCGCTTCTCCCGCCGCGTGGTGACCGACGAGGCCGCCCGCGAGGAGCTCGCCGGCGAGCCGTACAAGCTGGAACTGATCGGCCTCAAGGGCTCCGCCTCGCACGACGACGGCGCGGACGTCGAGGTCGGCGCCGGTGAGCTGACGATCTACGACAACATCGACGCCAAGACCGGCGACCTGTGCTGGAAGGACCTCTGCCGGGGTCCCCACCTGCCCACCACCCGGAACATCCCGGCGTTCAAGCTGATGCGCAACGCGGCCGCCTACTGGCGCGGCAGCGAGAAGAACCCGATGCTCCAGCGCATCTACGGCACCGCCTGGCCCTCCAAGGAGGAGCTGAAGGCGCACCTGGAGTTCCTCGCCGAGGCCGAGAAGCGCGACCACCGCAAGCTCGGCAGCGAGCTCGACCTGTTCTCCATCCCGGAGCAGATCGGCTCCGGCCTCGCCGTCTTCCACCCCAAGGGCGGCATCATCCGCCGGGTCATGGAGGACTACTCGCGCCGCCGGCACGAGGAGGAGGGCTACGAGTTCGTCTACACCCCGCACGCGACGAAGGGGAAGCTCTTCGAGACCTCGGGCCACCTGGACTGGTACGCCGACGGCATGTACCCGCCCATGCAGCTCGACGAGGGCGTGGACTACTACCTCAAGCCCATGAACTGCCCGATGCACAACCTGATCTTCGACGCGCGCGGCCGGTCCTACCGCGAACTGCCGCTGCGCCTCTTCGAGTTCGGGACCGTGTACCGGTACGAGAAGTCGGGCGTCGTGCACGGCCTGACCCGGGCCCGCGGCTTCACCCAGGACGACGCGCACATCTACTGCACCCGCGAGCAGATGTCCGAGGAGCTCGACAAGACCCTCACCTTCGTCCTGAACCTGCTCCGCGACTACGGCCTCACCGACTTCTACCTGGAGCTGTCCACCAAGGACCCGGAGAAGTTCGTCGGCTCGGACGAGGCCTGGGAGGAGGCGACCGAGACGCTGCGCCAGGTCGCCGAGAAGCAGGGCCTGCCGCTGGTCCCGGACCCGGGCGGCGCCGCCTTCTACGGGCCGAAGATCTCCGTCCAGGCGAAGGACGCCATCGGCCGCACCTGGCAGATGTCGACCATCCAGCTCGACTTCAACCTGCCCGAGCGCTTCGACCTGGAGTACACGGCCGCGGACGGCACCAAGACCCGCCCGGTCATGATCCACCGCGCGCTGTTCGGCTCCATCGAGCGGTTCTTCGCGGTGCTCCTGGAGCACTACGCGGGTGCCTTCCCCGCCTGGCTCGCCCCGGTCCAGGCGATCGGCATCCCGATCGGCGACGCCCACGTCGAATACCTGGAGAAGTTCGCGGACGCGGCCCGCAAGCAGGGTCTGCGCGTCGAGGTCGACTCCTCCTCCGACCGGATGCAGAAGAAGATCCGCAACGCCCAGAAGCAGAAGGTTCCCTTCATGGTCATCGCGGGCGACGAGGACATGGCGAACGGCGCGGTGTCCTTCCGCTACCGCGACGGCTCGCAGGAGAACGGCATCCCCGTCGACGAGGCCATCGCCAAGATCGCGAAGGTCGTCGAGGAGCGGGCGCAGGTCTGACCCGTGCACGCGGAAGCCCCCGGGAGCGATCCCGGGGGCTTTTTGCCGCGGTCCCGCGGTCACGCCATATGCTGCACGCATGACGAGTGAGCCGGAGCAGCAGTTGGGAGTGGGGACGCAGGACGCGTTCCAGCGTCTGTGGACGCCCCACCGGATGGCCTACATCCAGGGCGAGAACAAGCCGAGCGGCCCCGGCGCCGGCGACGGCTGCCCCTTCTGTTCCCTCCCGGACCGGTCCGACGAGGACGGGCTGATCCTGCGCCGCGGGAAGCTGGTGTACGCGGTGCTCAACCTGTACCCCTACACCGGCGGCCATCTGATGACCGTGCCCTACCGGCATGTGGCCGACTACACCGAGCTCACGGTCGAGGAGACGGCGGAGCTCGCCGCGCTCACCCAGCAGGCGATGGCGGCGCTGCGCACGGCGTCGGGCGCGCACGGCTTCAACATCGGCATGAACCAGGGCACGGTCGCGGGCGCGGGCATCGCCGCCCACCTGCACCAGCACGTCGTCCCGCGCTGGGGCGGCGACACCAACTTCATGCCGGTCATCGGCCACACCAAGGTGCTGCCGCAGCTGCTGGCCGACACCCGCAAGATGCTCGCGGAGGCCTGGCCGGCGGCCTGACGCCCTCCGGGGAGGCGGGGTCCGCGGTCGCGCACCCCGCCCGTCGGCTACGCGTCGTACAGGTCGGCCTTGCTCGGTGTCGCCTCCTGCACCGCCGTGGACAGGGACGACGAGCGGGAGCCGAACTTGGTGGTGTCCACGCCGTTCTCCTCCAGCACCTTGATCGCCGCGGAGTGGACGACGCGCAGCACCGGCGTCGCCGCCCGCAGCGCGTCGTCCGCCATGAACCGGTGCCGCCAGGGCTTGTCCGCCCAGGCGTGCCGCAGCCCGAACGGCTCGGGCAGGGTCAGCTTGCCGCCGAGCCAGTACAGCAGCGGCGGGTACTTGGTCAGCGGTGCGCGGGCGGCCAGCCGTACCACCTCGTCCGAGTCGACCAGCGGGAGCTTGATCTTCCGGGTCTCCCAGAACTTGATCGACTTCTGGACCTCCTTCTCCTTCGCCGCCGGCTTGGTGGTGAAGAGGGAGTGCACCGGACCCAGGGCGTGCCCGGTGACCTCGATGCGCAGCGTCTCGTGCAGCACGGTCACGGTGATCAGCATCGTGATCACCAGCTGGCCGTCCCACAGGGTCCACTGCACGCCCAGGTAGTGCCGGTCGCCCGCGCCGAACTGCTGCTTGTTGCAGATCTCCTGCACGGCGTGCTGCTTCACCTGGTACGCCTCGACGTCCGTGCCGTCGGGCCGGGTGACCGCCGTGGCGTTCTCCCCGATGGGGGTGACGATCCAGTGGCGGATCGACGGCTTGGGGAAGCCGCCCGTGTTCAGCGGGCCGCGCTCCAGCATGCGCAGCCGGTCGTGGATCGCCTTGATGACGTCCCAGCTGCGGAACGGGTGGATCTCGCGGTCGGCGTCGGCCGGCGCCAGGTCCTCGGCGAGCTGCCAGCTGCCCCAGCGGGTGCCCATCCCGAGGATGCCCTTGGGGCCGGCGTAGAAGACGGAGTTGGACTGCTGCTCGGCGCTGAGGCGGGCCAGTGACTGGCGCAGCTGCTCGGCCGCCGTCTCGCCGGGGCTGCTCGGCACCGCCTCGGGCACCTTGGCGCCGATGCTGCTGCCCGACAGCAGACTGTCCCAGCGTTCCCGCAGGTCACGGGCGGTGCGCTCGCAGATCTGCTTGGCCCAGAACCAACCCAGCACCGGGGCCACGACCGACGCGCGCGCGTACCAGGCCCAGAACCCGGTGAACGGCATGCGCAGCAGGAACAGCACGGCCAGGGCGCCGACGCCGACCAGCAGGGCGGTGGCCAGCGCGCCGGCCCGCTTGTCGTCTCGCTTGGTCATCGTCGTGCGGATCTGGAACACCAGCAGCCACACGAGCAGGCCGGGCAGGAACAGCAGCCCGCACAGCACCATCACGGCGGTCAGCCAGTTGTCCCGCTCGCGGCGGATGCGGTGGGCCGCCAGCGCGTGCTCCACCACGACCTGGGGCTGGGTGCCGAAGGACTGGATGAGCGGGGCGCGGCCGGAGCCCAGCATCCGGTCGATGATCGCCCGGGAGAACGCCTCGCCCAGATTGGGCCGGAACAGCTTGATCCGCGGCTTGCCGACCTCCGACTTGTGCCACTCGCTGTTGGCCTTGAGTATCTCGTCGGCCTCGTTGTCCCGGTAGGCCGCCGAGGCCAGCGCGAACGTGGGTGTCTGGCCCTCGTCGCCCGTGCGCGGCACCTGCGGACCGAAGAAATCCGCGTAACCGCTCTCAACGGTCATTCCCGCCCCCGATCGCCGCGACTGTCGTCTTGCGGCCTTCCCGACTTCCGTGCTGCGCACACCTGTTGATCAGGTCTTCAGCGTATAGGCAGCCACCGCCGTCCGCCGGGGGTCGTTCCAAGCCGTTCTCCGGCACGGGGGAGATGCCGTGGGGTGAAGCGGAAGCGCGACCGCGCACACGGGCGCCCGCCGGAGTGAGCGGCGGGCGCCCGGCGCGTCAGGAGGCCGCGTGCGCCTCCCCCTTGACCCGTTCCGCGACCTGCGGCGGCATCGGTTCGTGACGGACGTAGCGGCGGCTGAAGCGCGCGGTGCCGTGCGACAGCGACCGCAGGTCGACGGCGTACCGGCCGATCTCGATCTCCGGCACCTCCGCCCGGATCAGCGTGCGTCCGCCGGGCGACTGCTCGGTGCCCAGGACCCGGCCACGGCGCCCGGACAGGTCGCTCATCACGGCGCCCACGTAGTCGTCGCCGACCAGCACGGACACCTCGGCCACCGGCTCCAGCAGATGGATCCTCGCGTCCGCGGCCGCCTCCCGCAGCGCCAGCGCGCCCGCCGTCTGGAACGCGGCGTCGGAGGAGTCCACCGAGTGCGCCTTGCCGTCCAGCAGCGTCACCCGCACGTCGACGAGCGGATGCCCCGCCGCAACTCCCTTCTGTGCCTGGGCCCTTACGCCCTTCTCCACCGACGGGACGAACTGCCGCGGCACGGCCCCGCCGACGACCTTGTCCACGAACTCGATGCCGGAGCCGTTCGGCAGCGGCTCCACCTCGATCTCACAGATCGCGAACTGCCCGTGCCCTCCGGACTGTTTGACGTGCCGGCCGCGTCCCGACGCCCTGCCGCCGAACGTCTCCCGCAGCGACACCCGGTGCGGCACCACGTCGACCTGTACGCCGTAACGGCTGCGCAGCCGCTCCAGCGCCACGTCCGCGTGGGCCTCGCCCAGACACCACAGCACCACCTGGTGGGTGTCCTGGTTCTGCTCCAGCCGCATCGTCGGGTCCTCGGCCACCAGCCGCGAGAGCCCCTGGGACAGCTTGTCCTCGTCGGCCTTGCTGTGCGCCTCGATGGCCAGCGGCAGCAGCGGGTCGGGCATCTCCCACGGCTCCATGACGAGCGGGTCGTCCTTCGAGGACAGGGTGTCGCCGGTCTCCGCGCGGGACAGTTTCGCCACGCACGCCAGGTCGCCCGCGATGACGTGCGACACGGGCCGCTGCACCTTGCCGAACGGCGTGGACAGCGCGCCGACCCGCTCGTCGACGTCGTGGTCCTCGTGGCCCCGGTCGGTCAGCCCGTGTCCGGAGACGTGCACGGTCTGGTCGGCGCGCAGCGTCCCGGAGAAGACCCGGACCAGCGACAGCCGTCCCACGTAGGGGTCGGACGACGTCTTGACGACCTCCGCGACCAGCGGCGCGTCCGGGTCGCACGGCTTCAGCTCGCGCGGCCTGCCGTCCAGCGTGGTCACCGCCGGGGTGCCGTGCTCCAGCGAGGTCGGGAACCCGCCCGTGATCAGGTCGAGCAGCTCCACCGTGCCCAGTCCCTGGCGGGCGCCGGGGGCGGCGGGCGCCGCGGCCAGGACGGGGAAGAAGACGCCCCGAGCCACGGCGCGTTCCGCGTCGTCGATCAGCGTCTTGACGTCGACGTCCTCACCGCCGAGGTAGCGGTCCATGAGGGTCTCGTCCTCGCTCTCGGAGATGATCCCCTCGATCAGCCGGCCGCGGGCCTCCTCGATCAGCGGCACCTGGTCGCCGACCGGCTCGTTCGCCACGCGCTCGCCGCCGGAGTAGTCGAACAGCTTGCGGGTCAGCAGCCCGATCAGCCCGGTCACCGGCGCGTGCCCGTCCGGACCCTCGGGACCGCGCAACGGCAGGTACAGCGGCAGCACCGCGTCCGGGTCGTCCCCGCCGAAGGTCTCCGCGCAGATCCGGGTCATCTCCTCGAAGTCGGCGCGGGCCGCCTCCAGGTGCGTGACGACGATGGCGCGCGGCATGCCGACCGCCGCGCACTCGTCCCACACCATGCGGGTCGAGCCGTCCACGCCGTCCGCGGCCGAGACGACGAAAAGGGCCGCGTCCGCCGCGCGCAGACCGGCCCTGAGCTCCCCGACGAAGTCGGCGTAGCCGGGGGTGTCCAGAAGGTTGACCTTGATGCCGTTCCACTCCACCGGCACCAGGGAGAGCTGCACCGAACGCTGTTGCCGGTGCTCGATCTCGTCGTGGTCGGAGACGGTGCCGCCGTCCTCCACGCGGCCCGCCCGGTTCACCGCCCCCGCGGTCAGCGCGAGGGCCTCCACCAGCGTCGTCTTGCCCGATCCGGAGTGGCCGACCAGCACCACGTTCCGTACGGACGTGGGACGGTCGGCCGCCTGTGCCCTGCCGGCGGCCCCGGGGTGTGTGTGCGCCTTGTCGCCCATGATCCTGCCTCCCGTGCACGGTGAGGTCACTGTGGGCGCGGACCCGTGGAAGCCTTCCCCGGACCCCGTCCGGGGGCATCGCCTGCGGTGCGGCTCCGGCGGCGCCCGCGGTCCTTCGAGCTTTCCACTCCCGTCACGGCGCGTCCATACGAAGGACGTGATCCCCGCCGCCGCCCTGCTCCCGCCGATGCTCGGCGGCGCCCGGTGCGCGGCGGTCCGGGTGCACCGCAGCCACGCCCGCGCGCGGTGACTACGATGGGCCCGCCGGTGGCCAGCAGGGGCCATACGGCCACACCGACCGTCGGGAAGGCCATGCTGAACAAGTACGCGCGTGCATTTTTCACGCGTGTCCTCACACCGTTCGCCGCGTTTCTCATCCGGCGGGGGGTCAGCCCCGACACGGTCACGCTCATCGGCACCGCGGGCGTGGTGGCCGGCGCGCTGGTGTTCTACCCGCGCGGCGAGTTCTTCTGGGGCACGGTCGTCATCACGCTGTTCGTGTTCTCCGACCTGGTCGACGGCAACATGGCGCGCCAGCTGGGCCGTTCCAGCCGCTGGGGCGCCTTCCTCGACTCCACCCTGGACCGGGTCGCCGACGGCGCGGTCTTCGGCGGCTTCGCCCTCTGGTACGCGGGCTCCGGCGACGACAACGTGCTGTGCGCGGTGTCGATCTTCTGCCTCGCCAGCGGCCAGGTGGTGTCGTACACCAAGGCGCGCGGCGAGTCGATCGGCCTGCCGGTCGCCGTCAACGGGCTGGTGGAGCGGGCCGAGCGGCTGGTGATCTCCCTCGTGGCCGCCGGGCTCGCGGGCCTGCACGCGTTCGGGGTGCCCGGCATCCAGTACCTGCTGCCGATCGCCCTGTGGGCGGTCGCCGTCGGCAGCCTCGTCACGCTGGTCCAGCGCGTGGTCACCGTGCGCCGCGAATCCGCGGAGGCGGAGGCCGCCGAGCAGCAGGCGCAGGGGAGCGAGGCCGCCCAGTGAGCGCCCGGGAGCGGCTCACCGACGCCCTGTACGGCGCGGGCTGGGGCACCGTGAAGAAGCTGCCCGAGCCGGTCGCGGTGCGCCTCGGGCGGACCATCGCCGACGTCGTCTGGAAGCAGCGCGGCAAGGGCGTGCTGCGGCTGGAGAGCAACTACGCGCGCGTGGTGCCCGACGCGGGCCCCGAGCGGCTCGCCGAGCTGTCCCGCGCGGGGATGCGGTCGTACCTGCGGTACTGGATGGAGTCCTTCCGGCTGCCCGCCTGGAGCCCGGAGCGCATCGCCGACTCCTTCACCGCGAAGGACCTGCACCACCTCACCGAGGGCATGGCGGCCGGCAAGGGCGTGATCCTCGCGCTGCCGCACCTCGCCAACTGGGACCTCGCCGGCGCCTGGGTCACCACCAAGCTCGGCATACCGTTCACCACCGTCGCCGAGCGCCTCAAGCCGGAGACGCTGTACGACCGGTTCGTCGCCTACCGCGAGGGCCTCGGCATGGAGGTCCTCCCGCACAGCGGCGGCTCCGCCTTCGGCACACTCGCCCGGCGGCTGCGCGACGGCGGCCTGGTCTGCCTGGTCGCCGACCGTGACCTGTCCGCGTCCGGCGTCGAGGTGAGCTTCTTCGGCCACGCCGCCCGCATGCCCGCGGGGCCCGCCCTGCTGGCCCAGCACACCGGCGCGCGGCTGCTGCCCGTGACCCTCTGGTACGACGGGTCGCCCGTGATGCGGGGCCGCGTGCATCCCCCGGTCGAGGTTCCCGCGTCAGGTACGCGCGCCGAGAAGACGTCTGTGATGACACAGGCGCTGGCCGACGCCTTCGCCACGGGAATCGCCGAGCATCCGGAGGACTGGCACATGCTTCAGCGCTTGTGGACCGAGGACCTCGACCCCGCGCACGCCCCCGAGCGCGACCGGGAGGGCACGGCGTGAGGATCGGCATCGTCTGCCCGTACTCCTGGGACGTGCCGGGCGGCGTCCAGTTCCACATCCGTGACCTGGCCGAGTACTTCATCCGCCAGGGACACGAGGTGTCCGTCCTCGCCCCGGCCGACGACGACACCCCGCTGCCCCCGTACGTCGTCTCCGCGGGCCGGGCGGTGCCCGTGCCGTACAACGGCTCGGTGGCCCGGCTGAACTTCGGGTTCCTGTCGGCCGCGCGGGTACGGCGCTGGCTGCACGACGGCTCCTTCGACGTGGTGCACATCCACGAGCCGTCCTCGCCGTCGCTGGGTCTGCTGACCTGCTGGGCGGCGCAGGGCCCGCTGGTGGCGACCTTCCACACCTCCAACCCGCGCTCCAAGGCGATGATCGCCGCGTACGCCATCCTCCAGGCGGCCCTGGAGAAGATCAGCGCGCGGATCGCGGTGAGCGAGTACGCCCGGCGCACGTTGGTGGAGCACCTGGGCGGGGACGCCGTCGTCATCCCCAACGGCGTCGACGTCGACTTCTTCGCCAAGGCCGAGCCGAGACCCGAGTGGCAGGGCGGCACCATCGGTTTCATCGGCCGCATCGACGAGCCCCGCAAGGGCCTGCCGGTGCTGATGCGGGCGCTGCCGAAGATCCTCGCGGCCCGGCCGCGGACGCGGCTGCTGGTCGCAGGCCGGGGCGACGAGAAGGAGGCCGTGGAGGACCTGCCGAGGGAACTCCGCTCGCGGGTCGAGTTCCTCGGCATGATCAGTGACGAGGACAAGGCGCGGCTGCTGCGCAGCGTGGACCTGTACGTGGCGCCCAACACGGGCGGCGAGAGCTTCGGCATCATCCTGGTCGAGGCGATGTCGGCGGGGGCGCCGGTGCTGGCCTCCGACCTCGACGCCTTCGCCCAGGTCCTCGACCAGGGCGCGGCGGGTGAGCTGTTCGCCAACGAGGACGCGGACGCGCTCGCGGACGCGGCGGTGCGGCTGCTGGGCGATCCCGAGCGCCGGGAGGAACTCCGCGCGCGGGGGAGTGCGCATGTGCGCCGCTTCGACTGGTCGACGGTCGGGGCGGACATCCTCTCCGTCTACGAGACGGTCACGGCGGGCGCGGCGGCGGTGGCGACGGACGACAGGGCGACGGGCCTGAGGGCCCGCCTGGGCCTGGCCCGGGACTGAACGCCCCCCAGGGGCGCGGGGAACTGCGCGCTCAGCCCCTGATCGGCTGCACTCGGCGTGCGACGTTGCGAGGCACTTTCTCAGCCGCGGGTACGGCGCTGGACGCGAGGCCCGCCGGGAGGGTGCCGCCTGCGCCCACCCGTGCCGCCCCAAGCGGCACGACTGCCCGCAGTCAGGCGCCCTCAAGGGGCGCGGGGAACTGCGCGATCAGCCCCTGATCGGCTGCACTCGGCGTGCGACGTTGCGAGGCACTCTCTCAGCCGCGGGTACGGCGCTGGACGCGAGGCCCGCCGGGAGGGTGCCGCCTGCGCCCACCCGTGCCGCCCCAAGCGGCACGACTGCCCGCAGTCAGGCGCCCTCAAGGGGCGCGGGGAACTGCGCGCTCAGCCCCCGACAGGCTGCACTCGGCGTGCGACGTTGCGCGGCACCCCGTGCGCCGCGGGTACGGCGCCTTCGGTGAGGCCCGCCGGGAGGGTGCCGCCTGCGCCCACCCGTGCCGCCCCAAGCGGCACGACTGCCCGCAGCCGGCGGCGCCCCGAGGGGCGCGGGGAACTGCGCGATCAGCCCGCGACGGGCCGCACCCGGCGGCGTACAAAAGGGGCGCGGGGAACTGCGCGAGCGGCCACCGACGGTCCGCACCCGGTGTCGCGGGGCCGCCCCGGGGCGCAGCCCCGCGACAGGACCCGGCGCCGCCGGTACTAGCCTTGCCGCCCGTGACCCCAACCCTCATCTGGATCGTCGTCGGACTCGTCGCCGTCGGCCTGTACCTCAGCTGGACGGCCGGGCGCCTGGACCGCCTGCACGCCCGGATCGACGCCGCCCGCGCCGCGCTCGACGCGCAACTCCTGCGCCGCGCCTCCGTGGCGCAGGAACTGGCCACCTCCGGCGTGCTCGACCCCGCCGCCTCGATCGTGCTGTACGAGGCGGCCCACGCGGCCCGGCAGGCCGTGGAGGAGCAGCGGGAGGTCGCCGAGAGCGAGCTCACCCAGGCGCTGCGCGCGGTGTTCGCCGACGCCCAGCAGGTGGACGCGGTCAGGGAGGCGCCCGGGGGAGAGGAGGCCGCCCTCGAACTCGCCGAGGCCGTCCGCAGGGTCCCGATGGCCCGCCGCTTCCACAACGACGCCGTCCGCGCCGCCCGCGCCCTGCGGCTGCACCGCAAGGTGCGCTGGTTCCGGCTGGCCGGGCACGCCCCGTTCCCGATGGCGTTCGAGATGGACGACGAGCCGCCCGCGGCGCTGATCGAGCGGGCCGCCTGACAGCGGTTTCCGGCCACCCGGCCCGTCGCCCCCGACCGAAAACGAGCCACCGGCTCATCATTGGCCCTTGCTGTGGCCTGCTCCGGTCACGTTTCCTCAGTGCTGCAGAATCCCCCTCACCTCAGCGAGGTCATTCGTGTCCAGCACGCTCTCCGAAAACCAGGGTCCCGAGACCGGCACCGCGCGCGTGAAGCGCGGCATGGCCGAGCAGCTCAAGGGCGGCGTGATCATGGACGTCGTCACGCCCGAGCAGGCGAAGATCGCCGAGGACGCGGGCGCCGTCGCCGTCATGGCCCTGGAGCGCGTCCCCGCCGACATCCGCAAGGACGGCGGTGTGGCCCGCATGTCCGACCCGGACATGATCGAGGGCATCATCGACGCCGTGTCCATCCCGGTGATGGCGAAGTCCCGCATCGGCCACTTCGTCGAGGCCCAGGTGCTCCAGTCCCTCGGCGTCGACTACATCGACGAGTCCGAGGTGCTCACCCCGGCCGACGAGGTCAACCACTCGGACAAGTGGGCGTTCACCACCCCCTTCGTCTGCGGCGCCACCAACCTGGGCGAGGCCCTGCGCCGCATCGCCGAGGGCGCCGCGATGATCCGCTCCAAGGGCGAGGCCGGCACCGGCAACGTCGTCGAGGCCGTCCGCCACCTGCGCCAGATCAAGAACGAGATCGCCCGCCTGCGCGGCTACGACAACAACGAGCTGTACGCCGCGGCCAAGGAGCTGCGCGCCCCGTACGAGCTGGTCAAGGAGGTCGCCGAGCTGGGCAAGCTGCCCGTCGTGCTGTTCTCCGCCGGCGGTGTGGCCACCCCGGCCGACGCCGCGCTGATGCGCCAGCTCGGCGCCGAGGGCGTCTTCGTCGGCTCCGGCATCTTCAAGTCCGGCGACCCCGCCAAGCGCGCCGCGGCCATCGTCAAGGCGACCACCTTCTACGACGACCCGAAGATCGTCGCGGACGCGTCCCGCAACCTGGGCGAGGCCATGGTCGGCATCAACTGCGACACCCTGCCCGAGACCGAGCGCTACGCCAACCGGGGCTGGTGATGACCGCTCCCGTGATCGGAGTGCTCGCACTCCAGGGCGACGTACGGGAGCACCTGACGGCCCTGGCCGCGGCGGAGGCCGAGGCCGGGTCCGTCCGCCGCCCCGAGGAACTCGCCGAGGTCGACGGCCTGGTGATCCCGGGCGGGGAGTCCACCACGATCTCCAAACTGGCCGTGCTCTTCGGCCTGATGGAGCCCCTGCGCGCCCGCGTCCGCGCCGGGATGCCCGTCTACGGCACCTGCGCCGGCATGATCATGCTCGCCGACAAGATCCTCGACCCGCGCTCCGGGCAGGAGACCGTCGGCGGCATCGACATGATCGTGCGCCGCAACGCCTTCGGACGGCAGAACGAGTCCTTCGAGGCCGCCGTCGAGGTCAAGGGCGTTCCCGGGGAACCCGTCGAGGGGGTCTTCATCCGCGCCCCCTGGGTGGAGTCCGTCGGCGCGTCCGCCGAGGTGCTCGCCGAGCACGGCGGACACATCGTCGCGGTCCGCCAGGGCAACGCGCTGGCGACGTCCTTCCACCCCGAGCTGACCGGGGACCACCGGGTGCACCGCCTCTTCACCGACATGGTGCGGGCGTACCGGCGGGGCGAGTCCTTGTAGGATTCCTGCGTTCGTTGCAGAGATGGGTTACGCGAAGGAGACAGGCAGATGTCCGGCCACTCTAAATGGGCCACGACGAAGCACAAGAAGGCCGTGATCGACGCCAAGCGCGGCAAGCTCTTCGCGAAGCTCATCAAGAACATCGAGGTCGCGGCCCGGATGGGCGGAGCCGACCCCGAAGGCAACCCGACGCTGTACGACGCCATCCAGAAGGCGAAGAAGCAGTCGGTGCCCAACAAGAACATCGACTCCGCGGTCAAGCGCGGCGCGGGCCTCGAGGCCGGCGGCGCCGACTACGAGACGATCATGTACGAGGGCTACGGCCCCAACGGCGTCGCGGTGCTCATCGAGTGCCTCACCGACAACCGCAACCGCGCCGCCTCGGACGTGCGCGTCGCGATGACCCGCAACGGCGGCTCCATGGCCGACCCGGGTTCGGTGTCGTACCTGTTCAACCGCAAGGGCGTGGTGATCGTCCCCAAGGGCGAGCTGAGCGAGGACGACGTCCTCGCCGCCGTGCTCGACGCGGGCGCCGAGGAGGTCAACGACCTCGGTGAGTCCTTCGAGGTGCTCAGCGAGGCCACCGACCTGGTCGCCGTGCGCACCGCGCTGCAGGACGCCGGCATCGACTACGAGTCGGCCGACGCCAACTTCGTCCCGACGATGCAGGTCGAGCTGGACGAGGAGGGCGCCAAGAAGATCTTCAAGCTCATCGACGCGCTGGAGGACAGCGACGACGTGCAGAACGTCTTCGCCAACTTCGACGTGAGCGACGAGATCATGGAGAAGGTCGACGCCTGACGCGTATCGGGGCGGCGGGCCGACGGGACACACACCCCATCGGCCCGCCGCTTTGTCGGTGGCACCCGATAGCCTGCACAAACAGGTGATCGAGCAAGGGGGCGACGCGTGCGCGTGCTGGGGGTGGACCCGGGACTGACCCGGTGCGGTGTCGGCGTCGTCGAAGGGGTCGCGGGACGCCCGCTGACCATGCTCGGCGTGGGCGTCGTCCGCACGCCCGCCGACGCCGACCTCGGACACCGCCTGGTCGCCGTCGAGCAGGGCCTGGAGCAGTGGCTCGACGAGCATCGCCCGGAGTTCGTCGCCGTGGAGCGCGTCTTCAGTCAGCACAACGTGCGCACGGTGATGGGCACCGCCCAGGCCAGCGCCGTCGCCATCCTCTGCGCCTCCCGCCGCGGCATCCCCGTCGCGCTGCACACACCCAGCGAGGTCAAGGCCGCCGTCACCGGCTCGGGCCGCGCCGACAAGGCCCAGGTCGGGGCCATGGTGACCCGCCTGCTGCGGCTCGACGCACCGCCCAAGCCGGCCGACGCCGCCGACGCCCTCGCGCTCGCCATCTGCCACATCTGGCGCGCCCCCGCCCAGAACCGCCTCCAGCAGGCCGTCGCCGCCCACGCGGCGCGGACCCCGCCGACCACCCCCCGGGCCCCCGCGGCCCGCCACACATCGAAAGGCCGTACGGCATGATCGCCTTCGTCAGCGGCACGGTCGCCGCCCTCAGCCCCGACACCGCGGTGGTCGAGGTCGGCGGCGTCGGCATGGCCGTCCGGTGCACGCCGGACACGCTGTCCACCCTGCGCGTCGGACAGCCGGCGAAGCTCGCGACCTCCCTCGTCGTCCGCGAGGACTCGCTCACGCTGTACGGCTTCGCCGACGAGGACGGCCGCCAGGTCTTCGAGCTGCTCCAGACCGCCAGCGGCGTCGGCCCCCGGCTCGCCCAGGCCATGCTCGCCGTGCACAGCCCCGACGCCCTGCGCCGCGCCGTGGCCACCGGTGACGAGAAGGCGCTGACCGCCGTCCCCGGCATCGGCAAGAAGGGCGCCCAGAAGCTCCTCCTCGAACTGAAGGACCGGCTCGGCGAGCCCACCGGCGCCCCCGCGGTCGGCGCGCCCGTCACCTCCGGCTGGCGCGACCAGCTGCACGCCGCCCTCATCGGACTGGGGTACGCGACCCGTGAGGCCGACGAAGCCGTGGCCGCGGTGACCCCCCAGGCGGAGGCCGCCGAGGGCGCCGTACCGGTGGGGCAGCTGCTCAAGGCGGCCCTCCAGACGCTGAACCGCGCCCGATGACCGCGGACCGCGACCGCCGCCCGAGGGCCCACGACCGCGCCCGAGTCCGCACGGAGAGCTGAGGCACACGCACATGAACTGGGACGACACGAACGACACCGCCGCCTCCGAGCGGCTGGTGGAATCGGTCGCCGACCGCGAGGACCAGGCCGTCGAGGCCGCGCTGCGCCCCAAGGACCTGGGCGAGTTCATCGGCCAGGAGAAGGTCCGCGAGCAGCTCGACCTGGTGCTGCGCGCCGCCCGCGCCCGCGGCGCCACCGCCGACCACGTGCTGCTCTCCGGCGCCCCCGGCCTCGGCAAGACCACCCTCTCCATGATCATCGCGGCCGAGATGGAAGCCCCCATCCGCATCACCTCGGGCCCCGCCATCCAGCACGCGGGCGACCTCGCGGCGATCCTGTCCTCCCTCCAGGAGGGCGAGGTCCTCTTCCTCGACGAGATCCACCGCATGTCGCGGCCCGCCGAGGAGATGCTGTACATGGCGATGGAGGACTTCCGCGTCGACGTGATCGTCGGCAAGGGCCCGGGCGCCACCGCCATCCCGCTGGAGCTGCCGCCCTTCACCCTGGTCGGCGCCACCACCCGGGCCGGCCTGCTGCCGCCCCCGCTGCGCGACCGCTTCGGCTTCACCGCGCACATGGAGTTCTACGAGCCGGGCGAGCTGGAGCGGGTCGTCCACCGCTCGGCGGCCCTGCTCGACGTGGAGATCGACGCGGCGGGCGCCGCCGAGATCGCCGGACGCTCCCGCGGCACGCCCCGCATCGCCAACCGCCTGCTGCGCCGGGTCCGGGACTACGCGCAGGTCAAGGCGGACGGCCGGATCACCCAGGACGTCGCCGCCGCGGCCCTCGCGGTGTACGAGGTGGACGCCCGGGGCCTGGACCGGCTGGACCGGGCGGTGCTGGAGGCGCTGCTGAAGCTGTTCGGCGGCGGCCCGGTCGGCCTGTCCACGCTCGCCGTCGCGGTGGGGGAGGAGCGTGAGACCGTGGAGGAGGTGGCCGAGCCCTTCCTGGTGCGGGAGGGCCTGCTCGCCCGTACCCCGCGGGGACGGGTGGCGACGCCCGCGGCGTGGTCGCATCTCGGCCTCACGCCGCCGCGCTCCCAGGCCGCCGGAAACGGACAAGGGGACCTGTTCGGGGCGTGACGGCGAGCACGCTGGCCCGGGCAGGAACCCCGGTGCCATGCTGAGCGTTGTTCCGGTGGTGCGGACTCGCTTAGACTCCGCCGATGCCGCCCTTGTCGGCGGCGCCACATACCCCCAACCATCAGGCCGTTCACCATCGCGGTCGTGTGAAGGAAGTTCCGACCCGTGAGTCTCCTGACCCTCCTCCCGTTCATTGTGCTCATCGGGGCCATGTTCCTGATGACCCGGTCGGCCAAGAAGAAGCAGCAGCAGGCCATCGAGATGCGGAACCAGATGCAGCCCGGTTCCGGCGTCCGCACGATCGGGGGCATGTACGCCACGGTCAAGGAGGTCAGCGAGGACACCGTCCTCCTCGACGCCGGGCCGGGTGTGGAGCTGCTGTTCGCCAAGAACTCGATCGGTGCCGTCCTGACCGACGAGGAGTACAACCGCATCGTGCACGGCATCGAGCACGACCTGCAGTCCGACGCCGACGTCGTCCCCGACGACGCCTCCTCCCTCACCGAGACCGACGACTCCTCCGACGCTGCCGCCGCCTCCGACGACACGCCTGTCGACCTCGGCAAGAAGGACGCGGCCGACGAGCCGGCGGACGAGCCCGCCGACGCCACGGCGGACGCGCGGTCGAAGAAGTCCGACGGCGAGACCGACGCGAAGTAGCCGTGTTCCCGGGGCGCGCGGGTGAGGCCCGCGCGCCCCGGGACATGCCCGGCTCGCACGGGATCCCGACACCATGTCATGGCCACCCGCCCCCTGACCGGGGACGAGGCGGCCCGAGAGGGAGTACGAGAAGGTGGCAGCACTCAAAAAGGGACGGAACGCGAGCGCCACAAGCAAGCCGTGGCGCTCGCTGGCTCTGATCCTGATCGCCATCGTGGCGCTCACCGGAGGGATGTTCGCCTCCGGGCACACCACTCCGCGTCTCGGCATCGACCTGGCCGGCGGAACGAGCATCACGCTGGCTGCGGTCCCCGAGGCGGGCCAGGAGTCCGCGATCAACAAGACCAACATGGACACCGCGGTCTCCATCATGGAGCGGCGTGTCAACGGTCTGGGCGTCTCCGAGGCCGAGGTCCAGACGCAGGGCGACCGCAACATCATCGTCAACATTCCCAAGGGCACGAATTCCAAGCAGGCCCGGGAACAGGTCGGCACCACCGCCAAGCTCTACTTCCGTCCCGTGATCGCCACCGAGCTGGCCGAGGGCGGCGCCGCCCCCCAGCCCAGCGCGACCGGCGAGCCCTCCGCCGACCCCTCCGGCGACACGTCCGGCGACAAGGCGACGGACGGCGCGAGCCAGGAGGCCACCGACGGCTCCTCGGCGTCCGCCGACCCCTCGGCGAGCGCCACCACCCAGGGCCGCGCGGTCACCGACGCCCTGAAGGCCGACGAGAGCCCGGCCGCCACGGACAAGGCCAGCCCCTCCCCGTCCGCGACGGGCGGCGCCGCCGACCCCGACGCGAAGCTCCAGGAGGCGTACGCCAAGCTCGACTGCACCAAGGAGGACGTCCGCGCCACCGCCGGTGACGGCGCCAAGGCCACCGAGTCCACGGTCGCCTGCGGCCAGAACTCCCAGGGTCAGTGGCAGAAGTACATCCTCGGCCCGGCCGCCGTCGACGGCACCGACGTCGACGAGGCCGACGCCGTCCTGAACACCACCTCCGGCGCCGGCTGGACCGTGACCATGAAGTTCACGGGCGAGGGCTCCAAGAAGTTCGCCGACATCACCGGCCAGCTCGCGCAGAAGCAGTCCCCGCAGAACCAGTTCGCGATCGTCCTGGACGGCGAGGTCGTCTCCGACCCGTACGTCCGGCAGGCCCTGACCGGCGGCAACGCCGAGATCTCCGGCAACTTCAACCAGCAGTCGGCGCAGGACCTCGCCAACATGCTGTCCTACGGCGCCCTGCCCCTGACCTTCCGCGAGGACAGCGTCACCACCGTCACCGCCGCCCTCGGCGGCGAGCAGCTCGAGGCCGGTCTGATCGCCGGCGCCATCGGCCTCGCGCTGGTGATCCTGTACCTGCTCTTCTACTACCGGGGTCTGTCGTTCATCGCCATCGCGTCGCTGGGGGTCTCCGCGGCCCTCACCTACGTGATCATGGCGCTGCTCGGCCCGACCATCGGCTTCGCGCTGAACCTGCCGGCCGTCTGCGGCGCCATCGTTGCCATCGGCATCACGGCGGACTCGTTCATCGTCTACTTCGAACGGGTCCGGGACGAGATCCGCGAGGGCCGCTCCCTGCGCCCCTCCGTGGAGCGGGCCTGGCCGCGCGCCCGGCGCACCATCCTGGTCTCCGACTTCGTGTCCTTCCTCGCCGCCGCGGTGCTCTTCGTGGTCACCGTCGGCAAGGTGCAGGGCTTCGCGTTCACCCTGGGCCTGACCACCGTCCTCGACGTCGTGGTGGTGTTCCTCTTCACCAAGCCGCTGCTGACGCTGATGGCCCGCCGCAAGTTCTTCGCGAGCGGCCACAAGTGGTCCGGTCTCGACCCGAAGGCGCTGGGCGCGAAACCGCCGCTGCGCCGCACCCGTCGTCCCTCCGCCCCTGCCCAGACGAAGGAGGCGTGAGAGATGTCGAAGCTCGGCACCCTCGGCGCCCGACTCCACCACGGTGAGATCGGCTACGACTTCGTCAAGAACCGCAAGATCTGGTACGGCATCTCGATCCTCATCACCATCACGGCCATCGTCGGCCTGGCGGTGCGCGGCCTGCACATGGGCATCGAGTTCCAGGGCGGCGCGGTCTTCACCACCCCGAAGAACATGAGCGTCTCGGTGTCCACCGCCGAGGGCTACGCGGAGGACGCCTCCGGCCACGACGCCATCGTCCAGAAGCTCGGCGACGGCAGCATGCGCATCCAGGTCGCGGGCATCGACACCAAGACCTCGGACACCATCAAGGACCGGCTCGCCGAGGACCTCAAGGTCGACGCCGAGAAGATCAACGCCGAACTGGTCGGTCCCAGCTGGGGCGAGCAGATCGCCAACAAGGCCTGGCAGGGCCTGGGGATCTTCCTGATCCTGGTGGTGATCTATCTGGCCATCGCCTTCGAGTGGCGGATGGCCGTCGCCGCGTTCGTCGCGCTGATCCACGACATCACCATCACGGTCGGGATCTACGCCCTCGTCGGCTTCGAGGTCACCCCCGGCACGGTGATCGGTCTGCTCACCATCCTCGGCTACTCGCTGTACGACACGGTGGTCGTCTTCGACAGCCTCAAGGAACAGACCAGGGACATCACCAAGCAGAACCGCTGGACCTACAGCGAGATCGCCAACCGGTCGATCAACAGCACCCTGGTGCGGTCGGTCAACACCACGGTGGTCGCCCTGCTCCCGGTGGCGGGGCTGCTGTTCATCGGCGGCGGCGTCCTCGGCGCCGGCATGCTGAACGACATCTCCCTGTCGCTGTTCGTCGGTCTTGCCGCAGGCGCCTACTCCTCGATCTTCATCGCCACCCCGCTCGTCGCCGACCTCAAGGAGCGCGAGCCGGCCATGAAGAGCCTGAAGAAGCGCGTCCTGGCCAAGCGCGCCCACGGCGGCGACCCGGACGAGGGCCAGGACGCCCCGGTGACCGACGACGAGTACGACGAGCCCGGCGACGTCGCGGCGGCGGTCGTCGGGCCCCGCAACCAGCCCGCGTCCCGTGCCCGTGGCCGCGGCCGACCCTCGGGGAAGCGCCGATGACCGACCACGCCGACCTGTCCGACCTGCTGCTGAGCCGCATCCGGGACGTGGCGGACTACCCGGAGCCGGGCGTGATGTTCAAGGACATCACCCCGCTCCTGGCCGACCCCAAGGCGTTCGACGCGCTCACCGGCGCCCTCGCCGACGTCGCCACCCGGGCCGGCGCCACCAAGGTCGTCGGCCTGGAGGCCCGCGGGTTCATCCTGGGCGCCCCGGTGGCTCTCCGCGCCGGCCTGGGCTTCATCCCCGTCCGCAAGGCGGGCAAGCTCCCCGGCGCCACCCTCAGCCAGTCGTACGACCTGGAGTACGGCTCGGCCGAGATCGAGGTCCACGCGGAGGACCTCGGCGCCGAGGACCGCGTCCTGGTCGTCGACGACGTCCTGGCCACCGGCGGCACCGCCGAGGCATCCGTGCAGCTCATCCGCAGGGCGGGCGCCGAGGTGGCGGGCCTCGCCGTGCTGATGGAGCTCGGCTTCCTCGGCGGCCGGGCCCGCCTCGAGCCCGCCCTCGCGGGCGCCCCGCTGGAGGCGCTGCTCACGGTCTGAGGCCCCCGGGCGCCGGAGACGGCCCCTTGGGAACACCACGCAGGCGGACCCGGAGGAATCCGGCGTCCGCCTCGTGCGTTTCTCCTGTTGACCGTCCTCACACCGCTCCGGAGGCGATCGGCGGGCCCGGGCTCGCTACCATGGGGTCTCCGGAGCCTGACCGGGGACCCGGATCGCGCACGAGGAGCCCTCTTGCCAGACGAGGCCCAGCACCTGACCGCCGCCAAGCCCGAGCCCGCCTCGGCCCCGGCGGACAAGCCCGCGCCGGACACGCCCCAGGCGAAGAACGACACCCGCGGGCCGGTCCAGCGCGCCCAGGCGGCTCCCGTGGACAAGCCCGAGCAGCCGCGCCCCAAGCCGTCCCCTCCCGAGCGCTCCGCGTCCCTGGCCCGCCCCAACACCGGCCAGCCCCGCTCCGGCTCCTCCAACCGCGTCCGCGCCCGCCTGGCCCGGCTCGGCGTGCAGCGGGCGAACCCGTACAACCCGGTCCTTGAGCCGCTGCTGCGGATCGTGCGCGGCAACGACCCCAAGATCGAGAACGCGACGCTCCGCCAGATCGAGAAGGCGTACCAGGTCGCCGAGCGCTGGCACCGCGGCCAGAAGCGCAAGAGCGGCGACCCGTACATCACGCACCCGCTCGCGGTGACCACCATCCTCGCCGAGCTCGGCATGGACCCGGCCACGCTGATGGCCGGACTGCTGCACGACACGGTCGAGGACACCGAGTACGGCCTGGAGGACCTGCGCCGCGACTTCGGCGACGTGGTCGCGCTGCTCGTCGACGGCGTCACCAAGCTGGACAAGGTCAAGTTCGGCGAGGCCGCCCAGGCCGAGACCGTGCGCAAGATGGTCGTCGCCATGGCCAAGGACCCCCGCGTCCTGGTCATCAAGCTCGCCGACCGCCTGCACAACATGCGCACCATGCGCTACCTCAAGCGCGAGAAGCAGGAGAAGAAGGCGCGCGAGACCCTCGAGATCTACGCGCCGCTCGCCCACCGCCTGGGCATGAACACCATCAAGTGGGAACTGGAGGACCTCGCCTTCGCGATCCTCTACCCCAAGATGTACGACGAGATCGTCCGCCTGGTCGCCGAGCGCGCCCCCAAGCGCGACGAGTACCTCGCCATCGTCACCGACGAGGTGCAGCAGGACCTGCGGGCCGCCCGCATCAAGGCGACCGTCACCGGCCGCCCCAAGCACTACTACAGCGTCTACCAGAAGATGATCGTCCGCGGCCGTGACTTCGCGGAGATCTACGATCTGGTGGGCATCCGCGTCCTCGTGGACACCGTCCGCGACTGCTACGCGGCCCTCGGCACGGTGCACGCGCGATGGAACCCGGTCCCCGGCCGGTTCAAGGACTACATCGCGATGCCCAAGTTCAACATGTACCAGTCGCTGCACACGACGGTCATCGGCCCCGGCGGCAAGCCCGTCGAGCTGCAGATCCGCACGTTCGACATGCACCGCCGCGCCGAGTACGGCATCGCCGCGCACTGGAAGTACAAGCAGGAGGCCGTCGCCGGCGCCTCCAAGATCCGCACCGACGCCCCCAAGTCGTCCGGCAAGAGCAAGGACGACCACCTCAACGACATGGCGTGGCTGCGCCAGCTCCTCGACTGGCAGAAGGAGACCGAGGACCCGGGCGAGTTCCTGGAGTCGCTGCGCTTCGACCTCTCGCGCAACGAGGTCTTCGTCTTCACGCCCAAGGGCGACGTCATAGCGCTGCCCGCCGGCGCCACCCCCGTGGACTTCGCGTACGCGGTGCACACCGAGGTCGGCCACCGCACCATAGGCGCCCGGGTCAACGGACGTCTGGTGCCGCTGGAGTCGACCCTCGACAACGGCGACCTGGTGGAGGTCTTCACCTCCAAGGCGGCCGGCGCGGGCCCCTCCCGCGACTGGCTCGGCTTCGTGAAGTCGCCCCGCGCCCGCAACAAGATCCGCGCCTGGTTCTCCAAGGAGCGCCGCGACGAGGCGATCGAGCAGGGCAAGGACTCCATCGTCCGCGCCATGCGCAAGCAGAACCTGCCGATCCAGCGGATCCTCACCGGCGACTCGCTCGTCACCCTGGCGCACGAGATGCGCTACTCGGACATCTCCGCGCTGTACGCGGCGATCGGCGAGGGCCATGTCTCCGCGCAGAACATCGTGCAGAAGCTGGTGCAGGCCCTCGGCGGCGAGGAGGCGGCCACCGAGGAGATCGACGAGTCGGTCCCGCCGACCCGCAGCCGCCGCAAGCGTCGCTCCAGCGCCGACCCGGGCGTCGTCGTCAAGGGCGTCGAGGACGTGTGGGTCAAGCTGGCCCGCTGCTGCACCCCGGTGCCCGGCGACCCGATCATCGGCTTCGTCACCCGCGGCAGCGGCGTCTCGGTCCACCGCAGCGACTGCGTGAACGTCGACTCGCTGTCCCGCGAGCCGGAGCGGATCCTCGAGGTCGAGTGGGCGCCCACCCAGTCCTCGGTGTTCCTCGTCGCCATCCAGGTCGAGGCGCTGGACCGCTCCCGGCTCCTCTCGGACGTCACGCGCGTGCTGTCCGACCAGCACGTCAACATCCTGTCCGCGGCCGTCCAGACCTCCCGCGACCGGGTCGCCACCTCCCGCTTCACCTTCGAGATGGGCGACCCCAAGCACCTGGGCCACGTCCTGAAGGCCGTACGCGGCGTGGAGGGCGTCTACGACGTCTACCGCGTCACCTCGGCCCGCAACCGCGGGTAGGCGGCGCGCCGGACGCACGGAAGGGGCCGCCGTACCTCGTCGGTACGGCGGCCCCTTCGTCGTGCGTGCGGCCCGCCCTCAGCCGCCGAACTCCTGCAGACCCTTCAGGGCCTGGTCCAGCAGGGCCTGGCGGCCCTCCAGCTCGCGCTCCAGCTTCTCCGCCTTCGCGGTGTTGCCCTGCGCGCGGGCCTGCTCGATCTGGCCCTTCAGCTTGTCCACGGCGGCCTGCAGCTGACCGGTCAGACCCGCGGCCCGGGCACGGGCTTCCGGGTTGGTCCGGCGCCACTCGGCCTCCTCGGCCTCCTGGATCGCGCGCTCCACGGCGTGCATCCGGCCCTCGACCTTCGGGCGGGCGTCCCTCGGCACATGGCCGATGGCCTCCCAGCGCTCGTTGATCTGACGGAACGCGGCCCTGGCGGCCTTCAGATCCGTGACCGGCAGGAGCTTCTCCGCCTCGCCGGCCAGCTCCTCCTTGAGCTTCAGGTTCTCCGCCTGCTCCGCGTCACGCTCCGCGAACACCGAGGAACGGGCCGCGAAGAAGACGTCCTGGGCACCGCGGAAGCGGTTCCACAGCTCTTCCTCGTGCTCGCGCTGGGCCCGTCCCGCGGCCTTCCACTGCGCCATCAGGTCGCGGTACCGGGCCGCCGTCGGGCCCCAGTCCGTCGACCCCGACAGCGCCTCGGCCTCGCCGACCAGCTGCTCCTTGATCCGGCGGGCCTCCTCGCGCTGCGCGTCCAGCTGCGCGAAGTGCTGCTTGCGCCGCTTGGAGAACGCCGACCGCGCGTGCGAGAACCGGTGCCACAGCTCGTCGTCGGACTTGCGGTCCAGCCGCGGCAGACCCTTCCAGGTGTCCACCAGGGCACGCAGCCGCTCGCCGGCCGACCGCCACTGGTCGGACTGCGCCAGCTCCTCGGCCTCGACGACCAGCGCCTCCTTGGCCTGCCGAGCCTCCTCGGACTGCCGGGCCCGCTGCGCCTTGCGCTCCTCGCGGCGCTTGTCGACCAGCTCCACGAGCTTGTCCAGCCGGCCCCTGAGGGCGTCCAGGTCGCCGACCGCGTGATGGGCGTCGACCTGCTCGCGCAGGTGGCCGATCGCGGCCATGGCGTCCTTGGACGACAGGTCGGTGGTCCTCACCCGCTTCTCGAGGAGGCCGATCTCGACAACCAGGCCCTCGTACTTGCGCTCGAAGTAGGCCAGCGCCTCGTCAGGGGAGCCGGCCTGCCAGGAACCGACGACCTTCTCGCCGTCGGCCGTACGCACGTACACGGTCCCCGTCTCGTCGACGCGGCCCCACGGGTCGCTGCTCACAGCGCCTCCTCCACATGATGCCGTCGAGGGGCCTGTGGGCTCCCCCGGGCATCGTCCACAGTTTCGTCACGGCCAACATAGGCGACCGACGGGATGCCTGTCCGCATCCCGCGCGACCGAAATTACGCAGTTGGGGCTCAGGATGCGGTGACGGTCGCCTTGTCGATCACGACCGTCGCGTTGGGCGCCCCGTCACCGGCTCCGGTGCTCTCCCCGGCGTCGGCGATCTTCTTCAGGACCTTCAGGCCCGCGTCCGAGACGGTGCCGAACGGTGTGTAGTTGGGCGGAAGCTGACTGTCCTCGTAGACCAGGAAGAACTGGCTGCCGCCACTGTTCTTCTGCCCGGTGTTGGCCATCGCGACCGTGCCCGCCGGGTAGGTGTTGTTCTTCAGGCTCGCGTCCTTCAGGTTCTCGTCCGGGATCGTGTAGCCGGGACCGCCTGTGCCGGTGCCCGTCGGGTCACCGCACTGCAGGACGTAGATGCCGTTGGTGGTGAGCCGGTGGCACTTGGTGTGGTCGAAGTAGCCCTTGCCCGCCAGGAAGTTGAACGAGTTGACCGTGTGCGGGGCCGCCGACGCGTTCAGCGCCACGTCGATCGTTCCGCAGGTCGTCTCGAGCTTCATCGTGTACGTGGCCGACTTGTCGATCGACAGCGCCGGCTCCTTCTTCCACGTCTGCTTCCCGGCCTCGCCCGCGGCCGGCTTCTCGCAGGGGTCCGGGGCCTTGCTCGGCTGCTCGGCCTCCGGCGTGACCTCCGCGGCCGCGTTGGTCTTGTCGTCGTCCTGCTTGAGCACCCCCGTCGTGTACAGCGCGAGGCTGCCGATCAGGGTCACACCGAGCACCGACGCGATGACCGCGTTGCGGACCCGCGACTTGCGCCGCGCCTCGGTACGCCGCTGCTGCTGCCGCAAGAACTTCTCCCGGGCGAGCTGACGCCGCCGCTGCTCCTGGCTGACCACCGGGTTCTCTCCTCATGCGTCTCGTGTGCCGGCCGGTACGCGTGCGTGCGTGCGGTGAGCCGACCGCCTGCGTGTGCCCCGTACCGTATATGGGTTCGCTGAGGAATCGGCAGCGCCGGTAGGCTCTGACCACGGGCGCAGCCCGTCGCAAGCCTCCCGTACCGACACAAACGAAGGACGATCGTGCTCATTGCCGGGTTCCCCGCCGGAGCATGGGGGACGAACTGTTATCTCGTCGCCCCCGCCGCCGGTGAGGAGTGCGTGATCATCGACCCGGGCCACCAGGCCGCCGACGGTGTGGCGGAGGCGGTCCGCAAGCACCGGCTCAAGCCCGTCGCCGTCGTCCTCACCCACGGCCACATCGACCACGTCGCCTCGGTGGTCCCGGTCTGCGGCGCGCACGACGTGCCCGCCTGGATCCACCCCGACGACCGGTACATGATGAGCGACCCCGAGAAAGGCATAGGCCGGGCCATCGGCATGCCGCTCATGGGCGAGCTGACGGTGGGGGAGCCGGACGACGTCAAGGAACTCACCGACGGCGCCGCGCTGAAGCTGGCGGGTCTGGAGTTCTCCGTCGCGCACGCCCCGGGCCATACCAAGGGGTCGGTGACCTTCAACCTGCCCGAGTCGGCCGACATCCCGCCGGTCATGTTCTCGGGCGACCTGTTGTTCGCCGGCTCCGTCGGACGCACCGACCTGCCCGGCGGTGACATGGCCGAGATGCTCGACTCGCTGGCCCGCGTGTGCCTGCCGCTCGACGACTCGACCGTGGTGCTGTCCGGACACGGCCCCCAGACCACCATCGGCCAGGAGCGCGCCACCAACCCGTATCTGCGGCAGGTGGCCGCCGGCCCGGGAGCCCCGACCGAGGCTCCCCGACGAGGAATGTGACGAGTACTTCCGTGAGCACCTTCAAGGCCCCCAAGGGCACCTACGACCTGCTGCCGCCCGACTCCGCCACGTACCTCGCCGTGCGCGAGGCGATCGCCGCCCCGCTGCGCGGCTCCGGCTACGGCTACATCGAGACGCCCGGCTTCGAGAGCGTCGAGCTGTTCGCGCGCGGTGTCGGCGAGTCCACCGACATCGTCACCAAGGAGATGTACGCCTTCGAGACCAAGGGCGGCGACCGGCTCGCCCTGCGCCCCGAGGGCACGGCCTCCGTGCTGCGCGCCGCCCTGGAGGCCAACCTGCACAAGGCGGGCAACCTCCCGGTCAAGCTCTGGTACTCCGGCTCCTACTACCGCTACGAGCGCCCCCAGAAGGGCCGTTACCGCCACTTCTCCCAGGTCGGTGCCGAGGCGATCGGCGCGGAGGACCCGGCGCTCGACGCCGAGCTGATCATCCTGGCCGACCAGGCGTACCGCTCCCTGGGACTGCGGAACTTCCGCATCCTGCTGAACAGCCTGGGCGACAAGGAGTGCCGTCCCGTCTACCGGGAGGCCCTGCAGACCTTCCTGCGCGGCCTCGACCTGGACGAGGACACCCTGCGCCGCGCGGAGATCAACCCGCTGCGCGTCCTGGACGACAAGCGCGAGTCGGTGCAGAAGCAGCTCGGCGACGCCCCGCTGCTGCGCGACTACCTGTGCGACGCCTGCAAGGCGTACCACGAGGAGGTGCGTGAACTGGTCACGGCGGCGGGCGTGGTCTTCGAGGACGATCCCAAGCTGGTGCGCGGGCTGGACTACTACACCCGCACCACCTTCGAGTTCGTCCACGACGGCCTCGGCTCCCAGTCCGCGGTGGGCGGCGGCGGCCGCTACGACGGCCTGTCCGAGATGATCGGCGGCCCCGCGCTGCCGTCCGTCGGCTGGGCGCTCGGCGTCGACCGTACGGTGCTGGCTCTGGAGGCGGAGGGCGTCGAACTCGAACTGCCCGCCACCACCAGCGTGTTCGCCGTGCCGCTCGGCGACGAGGCCCGCCGGGTGCTGTTCGCGAAGGTCACCGAGATGCGCAAGAACGGCGTGGCGGCGGACTTCGCCTACGGCGGCAAGGGCCTCAAGGCCGCGATGAAGGCGGCCAACCGCTCGGGCGCGCGGTACGCGCTGATCCTCGGCGAGCGCGACATCGAGCAGGGCGTGGTCCAGCTCAAGGACCTGGAGTCCGGCGAGCAGACCGCGGTCGGCATGAACGAGATCGTCGCGGAGCTCGAGTCCCGCCTCGGCTGAGACGTCCCGCCCCGGACGCCGGGTCCCCTTCCCCCGGGGGCCCGGCGCCCGCGTCGTCAACGGCACGGATTCCGGTCCCACCCCGGCGGGGGACCCCGGGCCGGACGCGTGTGCGGGACCCTGCGCGGACCGGCCGAAACCGTACGCCCTTGGTCGAACGCCCGTCCGTCCTTATGCAGGACCAACGGCGCGTTCATGGGGCCGTACGGCACAATGACCCCTGCCCGAAGCAGGTCCAGACTCACCAGTGACGGAATCGGCGTATGAGCAGGACGACAGTCAGGGACGTCGACATGGAGCCAGAGCCCTCCGCCTCGCAGCAGCGAGCCGCGGCCGCACCGCGCACCGAGGGCGCGAGCCGTGCCCTCGCGCTGCTCCTGGTGATCACCGGCGCGGCCGGCGTGCTCGCCGCCTGGGTGATCACGCTCGACAAGTTCAAGCTGCTCGAGGCCAAGGTCAAGGGCGAGACGTTCGTTCCCGGCTGCAGCCTCAACCCCGTCGTCTCGTGCGGCAGCGTCATGGAGAGCGACCAGGCCTCCGTCTTCGGCTTCCCCAACCCGATGCTCGGCCTGGTGACCTACGGCATCGTGGTCTGCGTCGGCATGAGCCTGCTCGCCCAGGCCCGCTTCCCCCGCTGGTACTGGCTCACCTTCAACGCGGGCACCCTCTTCGGCGTCGGCTTCTGCGCCTGGCTGATGTTCCAGTCCCTGTACCGGATCAACGCCCTGTGCCTGTGGTGCTGCCTCGCCTGGGTCGCCACGATCGTCATGTTCTGGTACGTGACGTCCTTCAACATCCGCAAGGGCTTCCTGCCCGCGCCCTCCTGGCTCAAGAGCTTCTTCGGCGAGTTCACCTGGGTCCTGCCGGTGCTGCACATCGGGATCATCGGCATGCTGATCCTGACCCGCTGGTGGGACTTCTGGACCAGCTGACCGCCCACGCCGGGCTGTCGGCGCGGTGCTTTAGGGTTTCAGCGTGGAGCCCGACCTTTTCACCGCCGCAGCGGAAGAACGCCAGGAGAAGGACCCCGCCGGGAGCCCGCTGGCGGTCCGGATGCGCCCGCGCACCCTCGACGAGGTGGTGGGCCAGCAGCACCTGCTGAAGCCGGGCTCCCCCCTGCGCAGACTGGTCGGCGAAGGCTCCTCGGGCCCCGCGGGCCCCTCCTCGGTGATCCTCTGGGGCCCGCCCGGCACGGGCAAGACCACCCTCGCCTACGTGGTCTCCAAGGCCACCAACAAGCGCTTCGTGGAGCTGTCCGCGATCACCGCGGGCGTCAAGGAGGTCCGCGCGGTCATCGACGGCGCCCGCCGCGCCTCCGGCGGGTACGGCCAGGAGACCGTCCTCTTCCTCGACGAGATCCACCGCTTCAGCAAGGCCCAGCAGGACTCCCTGCTCCCCGCCGTGGAGAACCGCTGGGTCACGCTCATCGCCGCGACCACCGAGAACCCCTACTTCTCGGTCATCTCCCCGCTGCTGTCGCGCTCCCTGCTGCTCACTCTGGAACCGCTCACCGACGACGACGTCCGCGGCCTGCTGCGGCGCGCCCTCACCGACGAGCGGGGCCTCAAGGGCTCCGTCACCCTCCCCGACGACACCGCCGAGCACCTGCTGCGCATCGCCGGCGGCGACGCCCGGCGCGCGCTCACCGCCCTCGAGGCCGCCGCGGGCGCCGCGCTGGACAAGGGCGAGGCCGAGGTGAGCCTGGCGACCCTGGAGGAGACCGTCGACCGGGCCGCGGTGAAGTACGACCGCGACGGCGACCAGCACTACGACGTCGCCAGCGCCCTGATCAAGTCGATCCGCGGCTCCGACGTGGACGCGGCCCTGCACTACCTGGCCCGCATGATCGAGGCCGGCGAGGACCCCCGCTTCATCGCCCGCCGGCTGATGATCTCCGCCAGTGAGGACATCGGCCTCGCCGACCCGAACGCCCTGCAGATCGCGGTCGCCGCCGCCCAGGCCGTCGCCATGATCGGCTTCCCCGAGGCCGCCCTCACCCTCAGCCACGCCACCATCGCCCTGGCGCTCGCCCCCAAGTCCAACGCGGCCACCACCGCGATCGGCGCCGCCCTGGAGGACGTCCGCAAGGGACTGGCAGGACCCGTGCCCTCCCATCTGCGCGACAGCCACTACAAGGGCGCCGGCAAGCTCGGCCACGGCAAGGGCTACACCTACCCGCACGACCTTCCGGAAGGCATCGCCGAGCAGCAGTACGCCCCGGACGCCCTGAAGGACCGCGAGTACTACGAGCCCACCCGGCACGGAGCCGAGGCGCGGTACGCGGACGCGGTGGAGTGGACCAGGACGCACCTCGGTCGCAAGCGGTCCTGAGCACCCTGTAGACTCACGCGAAGTGCTGTGTCCCGTGTCCGGCTCCGGTCGGCGCCTCAGGCGGGACGATCAGCCGGATCCTTCGATCCAGGAGCGTCGCGCACCGTCGTAGGTGTCGCGGGCAGCCCACCACCACCCGTAAGTCCAGGGACCGGTCGGTGGGCCGTTCGTGTGCTGCACGTATGTGCCCAGACCAGGGGAGCGGCTGCCCGGCAGTCCCATGTGGACCTGCTGGGAATCCCCGGCTGCGGATGCGACCTCCCGTAACCCTGAGGCAGCCGAAAAGGAAAAGGAAAAGAAGTGGCGAACCAGTCCCGCCCCAAGGTCAAGAAGTCGCGTGCCCTCGGTATCGCGCTGACCCCGAAGGCCGTCAAGTACTTCGAGGCCCGCCCGTACCCCCCGGGTGAGCACGGCCGTGGCCGCAAGCAGAACTCGGACTACAAGGTCCGTCTGCTGGAGAAGCAGCGTCTGCGCGCGCAGTACGACCTCTCCGAGCGCCAGCTCGTCCGTGCCTACGAGCGCGCCTCCAAGACCTCGATGAAGACCGGCGAGGCCCTCGTCATCGAGCTCGAGCGCCGTCTCGACGCGCTGGTCCTGCGTTCGGGCATCGCCCGCACGATCTACCAGGCCCGCCAGATGGTCACCCACGGCCACATCCAGGTGAACGGCAAGAAGGTCGACAAGCCCTCCTTCCGTGTCCGCCCGGACGACGTCGTGGAGGTCCGCGAGCGCAGCAAGGAGAAGACCCTCTTCACGATCGCTCGTGAGGGTGGCTTCGCCCCCGACGGTGAGATCCCGCGCTACCTCCAGGTGAACCTCAAGGCCCTGGCGTTCCGCCTGGACCGTGAGCCGAACCGCAAGGAGATCCCGGTGATCTGCGACGAGCAGCTCGTCGTCGAGTACTACGCCCGCTGATCCCAGCAGGCACGCGGTATCCGAGCCCGTCGTCCCCCCGCCCTCCGGGGCGGGGAGGCGGCGGGCTCGTCCTCGCCCGGACCCCTTCCACCGCCTTCCGTCCGGACCGGCGCCGTGGCGGACGGTAATCCGGTACGGAGACCCGTCACCGGCGCGATAGGCTCGGTCACACGACTTTCTCGATGTTCAGGCGCGTTTCAAGGGAGCGGGTGCACACAGTGTCCGGTGGCGAGGTGGCCGGAATCCTGGTGGCCGTCTTCTGGGCGATCCTGGTCTCCTTCCTCGCCGTGGCACTGGCGAGGCTGGCCCAGACGCTCCGGGCGACCACCAAGCTGGTGGCGGACGTGACCGACCAGGCCGTCCCGCTGCTGGCGGACGCCTCCACGGCGGTCCGGTCCGCGCAGACCCAGATCGAACGGGTCGACGCGATCGCCTCCGACGTCCAGGAGGTCACCTCCAACGCCTCCGCGCTGTCCACCACCGTGGCCTCCACCTTCGGCGGCCCCCTGGTCAAGGTCGCCGCCTTCGGCTACGGCGTGCGCCGGGCCCTCGGCGGCCGCAAGGAGGACGCGCCGGAGCGGACGCGGCGCAACGTGATCGTGGGCCGCACCGTCCCGGGAGCGCGGCGCGACAAGCGGACCCGGGGAAAGAAGGACTGACCGGACGATGTTCCGCCGAACGTTCTGGTTCACCACCGGCGTCGCCGCCGGCGTGTGGGCCACCACCAAGGTCAACCGCAAGATCAAGCAGCTCACCCCCGAGCACCTCGCCGTCGCCGCGGCCAACAAGGCGATCGAGGCCGGCGGCCGGCTCAAGGACCGCGCGGTGGACTTCGCCCTCGAGGTCCGCGACAACATGGCGCAGCGCGAGGCCGAACTCGGCGACGCGCTCGGGCTCAACGCCCCCGTCGACCGCGAACTGCCCGCACCCCGCGGCTACGCCGTGATCGAGAACCGCAACAGCCCCCCGTACGTCGAGGGCCCCAAGAAGTCGACGTACCCGACGTACCCGTACAACCGGAATGAGGACCACTGATGGAGTCGGCCGAGATCCGCCGCCGCTGGCTGAGCTTCTTCGAGGAGCGCGGGCACACCGTCGTCCCGTCGGCGTCGCTCATCGCGGACGACCCGACTCTGCTCCTCGTCCCGGCCGGCATGGTGCCCTTCAAGCCCTACTTCCTCGGCGAGGTCAAGCCGCCCTTCGCCCGCGCCACCAGCGTGCAGAAATGCGTGCGCACCCCCGACATCGAAGAGGTCGGCAAGACCACCCGCCACGGCACGTTCTTCCAGATGTGCGGCAACTTCTCCTTCGGCGACTACTTCAAGGAAGGCGCCATCAAGCTCGCCTGGGAGCTGCTCACCAGCCCTCAGGACAAGGGCGGTTACGGGCTGGAGCCCGAGAAGCTCTGGATCACCGTCTACCAGGACGACGACGAGGCCGAGCAGATCTGGCACGAGGTCGTGGGCGTGCCCAAGGAGCGCATCCAGCGCCTGGGCAAGAAGGACAATTTCTGGTCCATGGGCGTCCCCGGCCCCTGCGGCCCCTGCTCCGAGATCAACTACGACCGCGGCCCCGAGTTCGGCGCCGAGGGCGGCCCCGCCGTCAACGACGAGCGGTACGTGGAGATCTGGAACCTCGTCTTCATGCAGTACGAGCGGGGCGAGGGCACCGGCAAGGACGACTTCGAGATCCTCGGCGACCTGCCCAGCAAGAACATCGACACCGGCCTCGGCCTCGAGCGGCTCGCCATGATTCTGCAGGGCGTGCAGAACATGTACGAGATCGACACCTCCATGGCCGTCATCGAGAAGGCCACCGAGCTGACCGGCGTCCGCTACGGCGACGCCCAGAGCTCCGACGTCTCCCTGCGCGTGGTCACCGACCACATGCGCACCGCCACCATGCTCATCGGTGACGGCGTCACCCCCGGCAACGAGGGCCGCGGCTACGTGCTGCGCCGCATCATGCGCCGCGCCATCCGCAACATGCGCCTCCTCGGCGCCACCGGCCCGGTCGTCAAGGACCTCATCGACGTCGTCATCGGCATGATGGGGCAGCAGTACCCGGAGCTGGTCACCGACCGCGAGCGCATCGAGAAGGTCGCCCTCGCCGAGGAGAACGCCTTCCTCAAGACGCTGAAGGCCGGCACCAACATCCTCGACACCGCCGTGTCCGAGACCAAGGCCGCCGGCTCCGACGTGCTCCCCGGCGACAAGGCCTTCCTGCTCCACGACACCTGGGGCTTCCCCATCGACCTCACCCTGGAGATGGCCGCAGAGCAGGGCCTCTCCGTGGACGAGGACGGCTTCCGCCGCCTGATGAAGGAGCAGCGGGAGCGCGCCAAGGCCGACGCCCGGTCCAAGAAGACCGGCCACGCCGACCTCGGCGCCTACCGCGAGATCGCCGACCGTGCCGGCGCCACCGACTTCATCGGCTACACGGACACCGAGGGCGAGTCCACCGTCGTCGGCATCCTCGTCGACGGCGTTCCCTCACCCGCCGCCACCGAGGGCGACGAGGTCGAGATCGTCCTGGACCGCACCCCCTTCTACGCCGAGGGCGGCGGCCAGATCGGCGACACCGGCCGGATCCGCACCGACGCCGGCGCCGTCATCGAGGTCCGCGACTGCCAGAAGCCGGTGCCCGGCGTCTACGTGCACAAGGGCGTCGTCCAGGTCGGCGAGGTCACCGTCGGCGCCCGCGCCCACGCCGCCATCGACGACCGCCGGCGCAAGGCCATCGCCCGCGCCCACTCGGCCACCCACCTCACCCACCAGGCCCTGCGCGACGCCCTCGGCCCGACGGCCGCCCAGGCCGGCTCCGAGAACCAGCCCGGCCGGTTCCGTTTCGACTTCGGCTCCCCGGCCGCCGTCCCGCAGACGGTCATGCTGGACGTCGAGCAGAAGATCAACGAGGTCCTCGCCCGCGACCTCGACGTCCGCGCCGACGTCATGGGCATCGACGAGGCCAAGAAGCAGGGCGCCATCGCCGAGTTCGGCGAGAAGTACGGCGACCGGGTCCGCGTGGTGACCATCGGAGACTTCTCCAAGGAGCTGTGCGGCGGCACCCACGTGCACAACACCGCCCAGCTGGGTCTGGTGAAGCTGCTCGGCGAGTCCTCCATCGGCTCCGGTGTGCGCCGCATCGAGGCCCTGGTCGGCGTGGACGCCTACAACTTCCTGGCCCGCGAGCACACGGTCGTCAACCAGCTCACCGAACTGCTCAAGGGCCGCTCCGAGGAGCTGCCCGAGAAGGTGTCCGCCATGCTCGGCCGGCTCAAGGACGCCGAGAAGGAGATCGAGAAGTTCCGCGCCGAGAAGGTGCTCCAGGCCGCCGCCGGCCTCGCCGAGTCCGCCAAGGACATCAAGGGCGTCGCCGTCGTCACCGGCCAGGTCCCGGACGGCACCACCGCCGACGACCTGCGCAAGCTGGTGCTCGACGTGCGCGGCCGCATCCAGGGCGGGCGGGCCGCCGTGGTGGCCCTGTTCAGCGTGGTCAACGGCAAGCCCCTCACCGTCATCGCCACCAACGAGGCCGCCCGCGAGCGCGGTCTCAAGGCCGGTGAGCTGGTGCGCACCGCCGCCAAGACCCTCGGCGGCGGCGGTGGCGGCAAGCCGGACGTGGCCCAGGGCGGCGGCCAGAACCCGGCCGCCGTCGGCGAGGCCGTCGAGGCCGTCGAGCGTCTCGTGGCGGACACCGCCAAGTGAACGACGGTCCCATGCACCAGCAGGCGGACGGCCCGGCCCTGCGCCGCGGCCGCCGCCTCGCGGTCGACGTCGGGGACGCCCGGATCGGGGTCGCCTCCTGCGACCCCGACGGGATCCTCGCCACCCCGGTCGAGACCGTCCCCGGCCGGGACGTCCCGGCCGCGCACCGCAGACTGAGGCAGCTCGTCGAGGAGTACGAGCCCATCGAGGTCGTCGTCGGTCTCCCTCGCTCCCTCAAGGGGGGCGAGGGTCCCGCCGCCGCCAAGGTCCGCGCCTTCACGCAGGAACTGGCACGTATGATCGCCCCGGTTCCGGTGCGGCTCGTGGACGAGCGGATGACCACGGTGACGGCCAGTCAGGGACTGCGCGCCTCGGGCGTGAAGTCCAAGAAGGGCCGCGCCGTCATCGACCAGGCCGCCGCTGTGATCATCCTCCAGCAGGCACTGGAATCCGAACGGGTGTCAGGCAGACCACCCGGCGAGGGCGTCGAAGTGGTCATCTGATCGCGATACGGTAACGTTCCGCGCGATGCGGGCGGTGTTCGAACAGCCCCGCACTAAGAGAGGCGGAACGGGAGCCGCGGTCTTCAGGTGGCCGGGCTGCCGCCGCCTCGCGGCTCTAGGGGATCGATGACTGAGTATGGCCGGGGCCAAGGCTCCGAACCGTGGCATCCGGACGACCCGTTGTACGGGGACGGCGGATGGGGAGGACAGCAGGCCGCCCAGCAGGCCCAGCAGTCCTACGGCGGCCAGCAGCAGCACTACCCGCAGCAGCCGCAGCAGCAGTACGGCGAGTGGGGCACGGGTGAGCAGCACGGGTACGGCGATCAGTCGTACCCGCAGTACGACCAGTACGGTCAGCCGTACGCGCCCCAGCAGCAGCCGCAGCACCAGCAGCCTCAGCACCAGCAGCCGCAGTACGACCAGAACGGCTGGCCCACCGGCTCCTACCCCCAGGACCCGTACGCCGGCGGCCCCCAGGACCCGTACGCGCAGCAGCCCGCGCCCTACGGCGGGGAGCAGTCCGACTACTACGGCACCGCCGAGGCCTACCCTCCGCCCGAGCCGCCCGGCCGTCGGCGGCCCGAGCCCGAGCGGGAGCCCGAGCCGCAGACCGACTGGGACCCCGGTCCCGACCAGGGTGAACACGCGTTCTTCGCGGGCGGCGACGACGAGGACGGCCGCGACGGCGGCGAGTCCGACGACCGGCGCGGACGCGGCGAGCGCCGGGGCGGCGGGGACCGCAGGGGCGGCGGCAAGGAGAAGAAGCGGCGCAGCGGACTGGCCTGCCTCGTGGTCGTCGCCGTCTTCGGCGGCGGACTGGCCGGGGTGAGCTACTTCGGCTACCAGTTCTACCAGGATCGTTTCGGCAGCGCCCCGGACTTCGCGGGTTCCGGCAACGGCCAGCAGGTCACCGTCACCATCCCCAAGGGTTCCGGCGGCTACGCCATCGGCCAGGTGCTCAAGAAGATGGGCGTGGTCAAGAGCGTCGACGCGTTCGTCGCGGCCCAGGCGGCCAACCCGGACGGCAAGAACATCCAGGACGGCGTCTACACGCTCCAGAAGGAGATGTCGGCCGCGAGCGCGGTCGAACTGATGCTCAGCCCGAAGAGCCGCGACAACCTGATCATCGCCGAGGGCCGGCGCAACGCCGCCGTCTACGAGCTGATCGACGCGCGGCTCGAGGTCAAGAAGGGCACCACGGCCAAGGTCGCCGAGACCAAGTGGAAGACCCTCGGACTGCCCGACTGGGCCGTGAACCACGCCGACGTGAAGGACCCGCTCGAAGGGTTCCTCTTCCCCTCCAGCTACGCCGTCGCGAAGGGGCAGACGCCGGAGGACGTGCTCAAGCAGATGGTGGCTCGTGCCACCGAGAAGTACGAGTCCCTGGACTTCGAGACCAAGGCGAAGAGCCTCGGCCTCGAGGGCCCGTGGGAACTGGTGACGGTCGCCAGCCTCGTGCAGGCGGAGGGCAAGACGCACGACGACTTCCGCAAGATGTCGGAGGTCGTCTACAACCGGCTGAAGCCGACGAACACGGAGACGAACCAGAAGCTCCAGTTCGACTCGTCCTTCAACTACCTCAAGGGTCAGAGCGAGATCGACATCTCCGAGTCGGAGATCAACAGCAACACCGACCCGTACAACACGTACACCAACAAGGGACTGCCGCCCGGTCCGATCGGCAACCCTGGTGACGACGCCATCAAGGCGGCGCTCAACCCCACCTCGGACGGCTGGATCTACTTCGTGGCCACGGACGGCATGGACAAGACCGAGTTCGCCAGGAACATCGAGGAGCACCAGAAGCTCGTCGACAAGTTCAACGCGTCGAGGAAGAACTGATGCCGGGGCCCCGCCGTGCCGCCGTGCTCGGCTCCCCGATCGCCCACTCCCTCTCGCCCGTGCTGCACCGCGCCGCCTACGCCGAACTGGGCTTGGAGGGCTGGACCTACGACCGGTTCGAGGTCGACGAGGCGGCGCTGCCCGGCTTCTTCGAGACGCTCGGCCCGGAGTGGGCGGGACTGTCGCTGACCATGCCGCTGAAGCGGGCCGTGATCCCGCTGCTCGACGGGATCAGCGAGACGGCGGCGTCCGTCGACGCGGTCAACACCGTGGTCCTCACCGAGGACGGCCGCCGCACGGGCGACAACACCGACATCCCCGGCATGGTCGCCGCCCTGCGCGAGCACGGCATCGACAAGGTCGACACCGCCGCGATCCTCGGCGCGGGCGCCACCGCCTCCTCCGCGCTCGCCGCGCTGTCCCGCGTCTGCACCGGGGAGATCGTCGTCCACGTGCGCAGCGAGGCCCGCGCCGACGAGATGCGGCAGTGGGCGGAACGTCTCGACGTCACCGTGCGGATCGTCGCCTGGGACGACGCAGAGCAGGCCCTGCACGCCCCGCTGGTCGTCAGCACCACCCCGGCCGGCGTCACCGACGCCCTCGCCCACACCGTGCCCGAGCGCCCGGCGGCCCTGTTCGACGTGTTGTACGACCCGTGGCCCACCGCCCTCGCCGCCCGCTGGTCCGCGTACGGCGGGGCTGTCGTGAGCGGCCTCGACCTGCTGGTGCACCAGGCGGTGCTCCAGGTGGAACAGATGACCGGCCGCTCCCCGGCTCCGCTGGAGGCCATGCGCCGTGCCGGCGAGGAGGCCCTCGCAGCCCGGTAATATCCCTCCTCGTTCCGCAGGGGGCGGAACCTTGGGGGAGGGGACCCTTTTCATGTCCGCAGGCGTGCCGCTGGCGTCCTGGAAGACGCAGGTGTTCGAGTCGCTGCTGGGCTTTCTGCCCGACTGGGTGCAGATCACCGTCCTGGCGCTGGTGGTGCTCGCGCTCCTGACGGCCTGGGCGCTGAAGCTCAAGCGACGGATCGCCGCCCGCCGCGCCGTGCGGACGGCCGCGCCCGTCCCCGCACAGGCGAGCGGCGCCGCTTTCCTCGGCCCGTACGCTCCGCGCAACCAAGGCGCCACAGCCGGCCGTTCGGGCACCCGCGAGCCCGGTGGCGCCGACTTCCTCGGCGCCTACGCCCCGCGCCGAGAGGACGGCGGACAGGGCTGATCCCCGTGCCCGGCTGGTGATCCGCGCCGTCCGTCAGGTGGACCGGCGGCCGGACGACGCGCCCGACGTGGGAGGATCGAAGGACGGCGGACCGGGACCCGCGCACCCCGTCCCGCCGCGCGCGTACGCGAGCAGGAGCGTGCGCTGGGCAGCACCGGGGCGCGAACACGGAGGAGCACCGTTGAGCAGGTTGCGCTGGCTGACCGCGGGGGAGTCCCACGGTCCCGCACTCGTCGCGACGCTGGAGGGCCTTCCCGCCGGCGTGCCGATCACCACGGACATGGTGGCGGACCACCTGGCGAGGCGGCGGCTCGGCTACGGTCGCGGTGCCCGGATGAAGTTCGAGCGGGACGAGGTCACGTTCCTGGGCGGTGTCCGGCACGGACTGACCCTGGGGTCCCCGGTCGCGATCATGGTGGGCAACACCGAGTGGCCCAAGTGGGAGCAGGTCATGGCGGCCGACCCGGTCGACCCGGAGGTGCTGGCCGGCCTCGCGCGCAACGCGCCGCTGACCCGCCCGCGGCCCGGCCACGCCGACCTGGCCGGCATGCAGAAGTACGGCTTCGACGAGGCCCGCCCGATCCTCGAGCGCGCCTCCGCCCGTGAGACCGCCGCCCGCGTGGCGCTGGGCGCGGTGGCGCGGTCGTACCTGAAGGAGACGGCCGGGATCGAGATCGTCTCCCACGTCGTCGAACTGTGCTCGGTGAAGGCGCCGCAGGGCGTCCTCCCCACGCCGGCCGACGTGGAGAAGCTCGACGCCGACCCGCTGCGCTGCCTGGACGCGGACACGTCGAAGGCGATGGTCGCCGAGGTCGACCAGGCGCACAAGGACGGCGACACCCTCGGCGGCGTCGTCGAGGTGCTGGCCTACGGCGTCCCCGTGGGCCTCGGGTCGCACGTGCACTGGGACCGCAAGCTGGACGCCCGGCTGGCCGGGGCCCTCATGGGCATCCAGGCCATCAAGGGCGTCGAGATCGGCGACGGCTTCGAGCTGGCCCGCGTGCCCGGATCCAAGGCGCACGACGAGATCGTCAACACGCCCGAGGGCATCAAGCGGGTCTCCGGCCGGGCCGGCGGCACCGAGGGCGGCCTGTCCACCGGCGAGCTGCTGCGCGTGCGCGCCGCGATGAAGCCGATCGCCACCGTGCCGCGCGCCCTGAAGACCGTGGACGTCACCACGGGCGAGGCCACGCAGGCCCACCACCAGCGCTCCGACGTCTCCGCCGTCCCGGCGGCCGGCATCGTCGCCGAGGCCATGGTCGCCCTGGTGCTGGCGGACGCGGTGGCGGAGAAGTTCGGCGGCGACAGCGTCACCGAGACCCGCCGCAACGTCACCTCGTACCTCGACAACCTGGCGATCCGGTGAGCCCGCGACTCGTCCTGACCGGTCCGATGGGCGTCGGCAAGTCCACCGTCGGCCGGCTCCTCGCCGAGCGTCTCGGCGTCGGGTACCGGGACACCGACGACGACATCGTCGCCGCCCAGGGCCGCGCCGTCTCCGACATCTTCGTCGAGGACGGCGAGCCCGCCTTCCGCGCCCTGGAGAAGGAGGCCGTGCGGCAGGCGCTCGCCTCCCACGACGGCGTCCTCGCCCTGGGCGGGGGCGCGGTCCTCGACCCGGACACCCGCGCGCTGCTCGCCGGGGAGCGGGTCGTCTACCTGTCGATGGACGTCGAGGAGGCGGTCCGCCGCACCGGCCTCGGCGCCGCCCGCCCACTCCTCGCGGTCAACCCGCGCAAGCAGTGGCGCGAGCTGATGGAGGCCCGCCGCCACCTGTACGAGGAGACCGCCACGGCCGTCGTGCCGACCGACGGCCGCACGCCCGACGAGGTCGCCGACGCGGTCCTCGACGCACTGGAGCTGAAGGAAGCATGAGCAACGAGGCAGTGACCCGCATCCACGTCGCGGGCACGGCGGGCACCGAGCCCTACGACGTCCTGGTCGGACGGCAGCTGCTCGGCGAGCTCCCCGGGCTGATCGGCGACAAGGCCCAGCGGGTGGCGGTCATCCACCCCGAGGCCCTCGCCGAGACCGGCGACGCGCTCCGCGCGGACCTCGCGGGCCAGGGCTACGAGGCCGTCGCCATCCAGGTGCCGAACGCCGAGGAGGCCAAGACCGCCGAGGTCGCCGCCTACTGCTGGAAGGCGCTCGGCCAGTCGAACTTCACGCGCACCGACGTCGTCGTGGGTGTCGGCGGCGGGGCCACCACGGACCTCGCCGGGTTCGTCGCCGCGACCTGGCTGCGGGGCGTGCGCTGGATCGCCGTGCCGACCACCGTGCTGGCCATGGTCGACGCGGCCGTGGGCGGCAAGACGGGCATCAACACCGCCGAGGGCAAGAACCTCGTCGGCGCCTTCCACCCGCCCGCCGGCGTCCTCTGCGACCTCGCCGCCCTCGACTCCCTCCCGGTCCACGACTACGTCTCCGGGCTCGCCGAGGTCGTCAAGGCCGGCTTCATCGCCGACCCGGTCATCCTCGACCTGATCGAGTCCGACCCCGAGGCCGCCCGCACCCCGGCCGGACCGCACACCGCCGAGCTGATCGAACGCTCGATCCGGGTGAAGGCCGACGTGGTCTCCAGCGACCTCAAGGAGTCCGGCCTCCGCGAGATCCTCAACTACGGCCACACCCTCGGCCACGCCATCGAGAAGAACGAGCGGTACAAGTGGCGCCACGGCGCCGCCGTCGCCGTGGGCATGCACTTCGCCGCCGAACTGGGCCGCCTCGCCGGCCGCCTCGACGACGCCACCGCCGACCGCCACCGCACGGTCCTCGAGGCCCTCGGGCTCCCGCTGCGCTACCGCTACGACCAGTGGCCCAAGCTGGTGGAGAACATGAAGGTCGACAAGAAGTCCCGCGGCAACCTGCTGCGCTTCGTCGTCCTCGACGGGCTCGCCAAGCCCACCGTGCTGGAGGGCCCCGACCCGGCCGTCCTCCTCGCCGCCTACGGCGAGGTGGGCGAGTAGCCGCCTGACGGGCACTCATCACCGCCCCCGGCCGTTCACACAACGACGGCAGGGGGCGGTACCGTTCGGTAACGCGGGGACGGCCCCCGCTGTCAGTGACCCATTGCCTGTACGAGACGGAGTGGCACCGGATGCAGCACGCAGTGGGTTCTCCGCTGCCGCCGCCCCACCAGCCGGGGCACGGACCGGCCGCCGGCTGGTCACCGGCCGCGCACCACCCAGGTCAGCATCAGCAGCAGGGCCCCTCGGCGCCGCCGCACGCCCAGCCGCCCGGCTACCCGGCGCCCCCGCCCCCGGCGGGCCCCCAGCACGCCTCCATGCCTCCGCCGCCGGACACCACCGGCCATGTCACGCTGCCGCCCGGCGGCCCGGTGGGCATACCGAGCGCGCCGCAGGCCCCGGCGGTCCCCGACCCGACCGCGACGACCCTCGCCGTGCTGCTCATCGGCCCCGCGGGCGCCGGCAAGACCAGCGTCGCCAAGTACTGGGCGGACCACCGCCGTGTGCCCACGGCGCACATCAGCCTCGACGACGTCCGTGAATGGGTCCGCTCCGGCTTCGCCGACCCGCAGACCGGCTGGAACGACAACTCCGAGGCGCAGTACCGGCTGGCCCGCCGCACCTGCGGCTTCGCCGCCCGCAACTTCCTGGCGAACGGCATCTCCTGCATCCTCGACGACGCGGTCTTCCCCGACCGCCCGGTCGTCGGCCTCGGCGGCTGGAAGCGGCACGTCGGCCCCGGCCTGCTGCCCGTCGTCCTCCTGCCCGGCCTGGACGTGGTCCTGGAGCGCAACGCGGAGCGCAGCGGCAACCGCCGCCTCGGCGACGAGGAAGTGGCCCGCATCCACGGCCGCATGGCCGGCTGGTACGGCTCGGGCCTGCCGATCATCGACAACTCCCAGCTGGACGTACCGGAGACGGCCCGGGTCCTCGACGACGTCCTCACCCGGGCGATCGCCAGCCCGCCGAAGTGGTGAGCCGAGTCCCCTAGGGGCGCGGGCCCCGGTGCGGAGCGGCCGCGCTGTCCCCGGTCGGCCCCGCTCGACCGGCGACATCCCGCCGCCGCTCCTACGCTCGAACCATGTCTGAGGTCTACGCGGTCCGCCGGACGCGGCTCCGGGAACGCTGCAACGCGAGCGGCAGCACCGCCGCGCTGGTGTCCCGGCCCGCCAACGTCCGCTACCTGTCCGGCGCCGCCCCCGAGAACGCCGTGCTGCTGCTCGGCAGGACCGAGGACGTCCTCGTGTGCGCGGAGCCGCCGGACGACCGCATCCCGCACAACCGCCCCGACGAGGCGCTGCGCCTGCACGTCATGACCGGCATCGGCGGCGACCCCGCCGTGGAGGCCGCCGCCCTCGCGGTCGCCCAGGGCGTCGACGCCCTCGCCGTGGAGGAGCACCACCTCACCGTCACCCGGCACCGCGCGATCCGCGACGCCGCCCCGCCCCTGCGTCTCACCGGCGTCGCCGGTGCGGTCGAACAGCTGCGTGTGGTCAAGGACGAGGAGGAGATCTCCTGTCTCCGCATCGGCGCGGAGATCGCCGACCAGGCCCTGGGCGAACTCCTGGAGTCCATCCTGGTCGGCCGCACCGAACGCCATCTCGCCCTGGAACTGGAGCGCCGCCTGGTCGACCACGGCGCCGACGGCCCGGCCTTCCCCACCTCCGTCGCCACCGGACCGAACGCCGGACGCCCCGGCCACCGGCCCACCGACCGCCGGGTGGAGGAGGGCGACTTCCTCTCCGTCTGCCTCGGCGCGACCTACCGCGGCTACCGCTGCGAGATCGGCCGCACCTTCGTCATCGGCACGGCCCCGGCCGACTGGCAGATCGAGCTGTACGACCTCGTGTTCTCCGCCCAGCGCGCGGGACGCGAGTCCCTGGCACCCGGCGCCGCATGCCGTGACGTGGACCGTGCGGCCCGCCAGGTGCTCGACTCCGCCGGGTACGCGGAGGCACTGCCCGTCCTCACCGGTCACGGCGTCGGACTGGAAATCGACGAGGACCCTCAATTGACCCCGGCGGCCATGGGTAAACTGGACGCTTGCGTGCCGGTCACCGTCGAGCCGGGGGTGCACCTCCCCGGCCGGGGCGGCGTCCGGATCGATGACACGCTCGTCGTGCGCCCCGAGGCGGACGGCGGACCCGAGCTACTCACCATCACGACCAAGGAGCTGCTCGCGCTCTAGCCTCGCGCAGTGCGCCTGCCCCCGCCCCGGCCGTCGTCCACGTCAGTCCAGTCCAGGAGATTCCGCAACCGTGGCTTCCACGAACGACCTCAAGAACGGCATGGTGCTCAAGCTCGAAGGCGGCCAGCTCTGGTCCGTCGTCGAGTTCCAGCACGTCAAGCCCGGCAAGGGCCCGGCCTTCGTGCGCACCAAGCTCAAGAACGTGCTCTCCGGCAAGGTCGTCGACAAGACCTTCAACGCCGGCGTCAAGGTCGAAACGGCCACCGTCGACAAGCGCGACATGCAGTTCTCCTACATGGACGGCGACTACTTCGTCTTCATGGACATGGAGACCTACGACCAGCTCATGGTCGACCGCAAGGCCGTCGGCGACGCCGCCAACTTCCTCGTCGAGGGCTTCACCGCCACCGTCGCCCAGCACGAGGGCGAGGTGCTCTTCGTGGAGCTCCCGGCCGCCGTCGAGCTGACGATCCAGGAGACCGAGCCGGGCGTCCAGGGCGACCGCTCCACGGGCGGCACCAAGCCCGCCACGCTGGAGACCGGCCACCAGATCCAGGTGCCGCTCTTCATCACCACCGGTGAGAAGATCAAGGTCGACACCCGCACGAGCGACTACCTCGGCCGGGTGAACAGCTAACCGTGGCTGCCCGCAACACGGCCCGCAAGCGCGCCTTCCAGATCATCTTCGAGGGCGACCAGCGCGGCACCGAGGTCCTCACGGTCCTCGCCGACTGGATCCGGCACTCCCGGTCCGACACCCGGCAGCCGCCGGTGAGCGAGTACACGATGCAGCTCGTCGAGGGCTACGCGGAGCACGCGAAGCGGATCGACGAGCTGATCGGCCAGTACTCGGTCGGCTGGACGCTCGACCGGATGCCCGTCGTGGACCGCTCCATCCTGCGGCTCGGCGCGTACGAGCTGATCTGGGTCGACGAGACCCCGGACGCGGTCGTGCTGGACGAGATGGTGCAGCTGGCGAAGGAGTTCTCCACGGACGAGTCCCCCTCGTTCGTCAACGGCCTCCTCGGCCGCCTGAAGGAACTCAAGCCTTCCCTGCGCCGCGACCAGTAGGCCGCCCGTCAGGAAGCGCCCCGTCAGGGGCGCGGGGAACTGCGCGCTCAGCCCCACCCGGCCCGCGGCCGAACAGGAACCGCAGCCGGCAGACGAAAAACCGCCGGGGTGCCGGAACCAGAAGGTTCCGGCACCCCGGCGGCACGTTTCTGCGCCCCCGCGGAGCGCCTACGCGTCCTCGTGGGACGCCACCGCGCGGCGCGCGTCCGCGTCCAGCACGCCCCAGCTGATCAGCTGCTCGGTGAGGACCGAGGGCGACTGGTCGTAGATCACGGCGAGCGTGCGCAGGTCGTCCTGGCGGATCGACAGCACCTTGCCGTTGTAGTCACCGCGCTGCGACTGGATCGTCGCCGCGTAGCGCTGGAGCGGGCCCGCCTTCTCGGCCGGCACCGTGGCCAGCCGCTCGAGGTCCAGGACCAGCTTCGGCGGCGGCTCGGCGGCCCCGCCCGGGGTCGTGCCCGGCAGCAGCTCCTGCACCGGGACGCCGTAGAAGTCCGCCAGCTCCGCGAGGCGCTGCACGGTCACGGCGCGGTCGCCGCGCTCGTACGAACCGACCACGACCGCCTTCCAGCGGCCCTGGGACTTCTCCTCGACACCGTGGAGGGAAAGGCCCTGCTGGGTGCGGATCGCCCGGAGCTTGGCCCCGAGCTGTTTGGCGTATTCGCTGGACATATAGCTCCCCGGCACTGTGTCGACGCGGATGGCTGGATTCCATACCGCGCGGCTGGTAACTCACTGTGAGGTTACGCAGCGTTACTCTCGTGCGTCAAGCCGAATGGTCCACACCGACTCTTCCGTGGTAGCGAAGATCGGTTGCTCCATCCGGGTGAAAGGGGGTGTCGCTGCGGGCGCGAGACCACCTGCTAGCCTGAGGGGCGCAATCCGACGTCCTTTAAGGTCCGTCCCGTGAGGCGGAGAAGGAGGTCCGTTTCGTATGGACACGCACGACCCCGTGTCGCCGCCCGCATCCCAGGCGGACGCACGGCCCGTTCTCGAGGCCCCCGACATCGCCCGGGTCATGACCCGCATCGCCCACGAGATCGTCGAACGCGCCAAGGGCGCCGACGACGTGGTGCTCCTCGGCATCCCGACCCGGGGCGTCTTCCTCGCCCGGCGGCTCGCCGACAGGCTCGAGCAGATCACCGAGCGCAAGGTCCCGGTCGGCTCGCTCGACATCACCATGTACCGCGACGACCTGCGCCTGCAGCCGCCGCGAGCGCTGGCCCGCACCGAGATCCCCGGTGACGGCATCGACGGCAAGCTGGTCGTCCTCGTCGACGACGTGCTCTTCTCCGGCCGCACCATCCGCGCCGCCCTCGACGCGCTGAACGACATCGGCCGCCCCCGCGCGGTGCAGCTGGCCGTGCTCGTCGACCGCGGCCACCGCGAACTGCCCATCCGCGCCGACTACGTCGGCAAGAACCTCCCCACGTCGCTGCGGGAGACGGTCAAGGTCCTGCTCGCCGAGGAGGACGGCCGCGACACCGTGCTGCTCGGCGCCAAGCAGACCTCCCAGTAGCACCGCGAAGCGCGCGCCCGACAGGTGTGCGCCGGCGCGGCACGCCCACGCGCGTACCCGTCTGCCCGATTTCGCCTCATTGAACTGCCTTTACGGAGCCTGACAGATGCAGCGTCATCTCATCTCGGCCGCCGACCTCACCCGCGACGACGCCGTCCTCATCCTCGACACCGCCGAGGAGATGGCCCGGGTGGCCGACCGGCCGATCAAGAAACTCCCCACCCTGCGCGGCCGAACCGTCGTCAACCTCTTCTTCGAGGACTCCACCCGCACCCGGATCTCCTTCGAGGCCGCCGAGAAGCGGCTCTCCGCGGACGTCATCAACTTCACCGCCAAGGGCTCCAGCGTCTCCAAGGGCGAGTCCCTCAAGGACACCGCCCAGACCCTGGAGGCCATGGGCGTCGACGCGGTCGTCATCCGGCACGGCGCTTCGGGCGCCCCCTACCGGCTCGCCACCTCCGGCTGGATCGACGCCCACGTCATCAACGCCGGCGACGGCACCCACCAGCACCCCACCCAGGCGCTGCTCGACGCCTTCACCATGCGCCGCCGCCTCGTCGGCCGGGACGCCGGGCTCGGCCAGGACCTGAACGGCCGCCGCATCACCCTCGTCGGTGACGTCCTGCACAGCCGGGTCGCCCGTTCCAACGTCGACCTGCTGCACACGCTCGGCGCCGAGGTCACCCTCGTCGCCCCGCCCACCCTGCTTCCGGTCGGCGTCGAGACCTGGCCCTGCGAGGTGTCGTACGACCTGGACTCCACGCTGCCCAAGTCCGACGCGGTGATGATGCTGCGCGTCCAGCGCGAGCGGATGAACGCCGCGTTCTTCCCCACCGAGCGGGAGTACTCGCGCCGCTACGGCCTCGACGGCGAGCGCATGGCGCGGATGCCCGAGCACGCGATCGTGATGCACCCCGGTCCGATGGTCCGCGGCATGGAGATCACCGCCGAGGTCGCCGACTCCGACCGCTGCACGGTCGTCGAGCAGGTCGCCAACGGCGTCTCCATCCGCATGGCCGTCCTGTACCTGCTGCTCGGCGGAGCCGAGTTCCAGGCCCCGAGCACGTCCGCCGCCCCCGCCCGTACCGCCGAGGAGAACTGACAACGATGAGCAAGACCCTGATCCGTGGTGCGAAGGTGCTCGGCGGCGAGCCCCAGGACGTCCTGATCGACGGCGAAACGATCACTCAGGTCGGCGCCGGCCTGTCCGCCGAGGGAGCGGAGGTCGTCGAGGCCGGCGGCAAGGTGCTGCTGCCGGGCCTGGTCGACCTGCACACCCACCTGCGCGAGCCCGGCCGCGAGGACTCCGAGACCGTCCTGACCGGCACCCGCGCGGCGGCGAGCGGCGGCTACACCAACGTCTTCGCCATGGCCAACACCTTCCCGGTGGCCGACACCGCCGGCGTCGTCGAGCAGGTCTGGCGGCTCGGCCAGGAGTCCGGCTACTGCGACGTGCAGCCGATCGGCGCCGTCACCGTCGGCCTGGAGGGACAGAAGCTCGCCGAGCTGGGCGCCATGCACGAGTCCGCGGCCGGCGTCACCGTCTTCTCCGACGACGGCAAGTGCGTCCACGACGCCGTGATCATGCGCCGCGCCCTGGAGTACGTGAAGGCCTTCGACGGCGTCGTCGCCCAGCACGCCCAGGAGCCCCGCCTCACCGAGGGCGCCCAGATGAACGAGGGCGTCGTCTCCGCCGAACTCGGCCTCGGCGGCTGGCCGGCCGTCGCGGAGGAGTCGGTCATCGCCCGCGACGTGCTGCTCGCCGACCACGTCGGCTCCCGCGTCCACATCTGCCACCTGTCGACCGCCGGCTCCGTGGAGATCGTCCGCTGGGCCAAGTCCCGCGGCATCCGCGTCACCGCCGAGGTCACCCCGCACCACCTGCTCCTCACGGACGAGCTGGTGCGCTCCTACAACCCGGTCTACAAGGTCAACCCGCCGCTGCGCACCGAGCGTGACGTGCTCGCCCTGCGCGAGGCGCTCGCCGACGGCACCATCGACATCGTCGCCACCGACCACGCCCCGCACCCGCACGAGGACAAGGACTGCGAGTGGGCCGCCGCCGCCATGGGCATGGTCGGCCTGGAGACCGCCCTGTCGGTGGTCCAGGAGACGATGGTCGACACCGGCCTGCTGGACTGGGCCGGCGTCGCCGACCGCATGTCCTTCACCCCCGCGCGCATCGGCCGCGCCGAGGGCCACGGCCGCCCCGTCTCGGCAGGTGAGCCCGCCAACCTCACCCTCGTCGACACGGCATACCGTGGACCGGTGGACCCCGCGGGCTTCGCCTCGCGCAGCCGCAACACGCCCTACGAGGGCCGCGAGCTGCCGGGCCGTGTCACCCACACCTGGCTCCGGGGCAAGGCCACGCTCGTCGACGGGAAGCTCACGTGACATCTCTCATCCTGCTGGCCGCCGAGAAGGAATCGGCGGAAGTGACCGACTGGGCCGCCCGGATCGGCTGGGTCGTCGGTCTCGCCCTCTTCGTCGCGCTCGTCTACTGGCTGATGCGCGAGGGCTGGAAGTGGCGAGGGACGCTCCAGAGCGACCTGCCGGAGCTGCACAGCGCGCCGGACGACCCCGGCCCGGCGACACTGACCATGAGCGGCCGCTACCACGGCTCGACCACCGCGGGCCAGTGGCTCGACCGCATCGTGGCGCACGGCCTGGGCACCCGCAGCCGTGCCGAGCTGACGCTCGGCGACGCCGGTCTGGACGTCGTGCGCCCCGGGGCGGAGGACTTCTTCATCCCCGCGGACGCACTGCGCGAGGCCCGGCTCGACAAGGGCATCGCCGGCAAGGTCCTCACCGAGGGCGGCCTGCTGGTGATCACCTGGCAGCACGGCGACCGGCTCATCGACTCCGGTTTCCGCTCCGACCACGCGGCGGAGCACACCGAGTGGGTCGACGCCCTCACGAACATGATCAACAAGACGGAAGGCGCACGATGACAACCTCCACCAGGGGAGCCGACAAGGTTCCCGCCGTACTCGTCCTGGAGGACGGCCGGATCTTCCGCGGCCGTGCCTACGGGGCGGTGGGGGAAACCTTCGGCGAAGCGGTGTTCTCCACCGGCATGACCGGCTACCAGGAGACCCTCACCGACCCGTCGTACCACCGCCAGGTCGTGGTGATGACCGCCCCGCACGTCGGCAACACCGGCGTCAACGACGAGGACGCCGAGTCCAAGCGGATCTGGGTCTCCGGCTACGTCGTGCGCGACCCCGCGCGCGTGCCGTCCAACTGGCGCTCGCGCCGCACCCTCGACGAGGAGCTGGCCGCCCAGGGCGTCGTCGGCATCAGCGGTGTCGACACCCGCGCCCTCACCCGCCACCTGCGGGAACGCGGCGCCATGCGCGTCGGCATCTTCTCCGGCAACGCCCTGCCCGACGAGGGCACCATGCTCGCCGAGGTCCGCCGGGCCCCCGAGATGCAGGGCGCCGACCTCTCCGCCGAGGTGGCGACCAAGGAGGCGTACGTCGTCCCCGCGCAGGGCGAGAAGAAGTTCACCGTCGCCGCCGTCGACCTCGGTATCAAGGGCATGACCCCCTACCGGATGGCCGAGCGCGGCATCGAGGTGCACGTGCTGCCCGCCACCGCGACCGTCGACGACGTCTACGCGGTCAACCCGGACGGCGTGTTCTTCTCCAACGGCCCCGGCGACCCCGCCACCGCCGACCACCCCGTCTCCGTGATGCGGGGCGTGCTGGAGCGCGGCACCCCGCTGTTCGGCATCTGCTTCGGCAACCAGATCCTCGGCCGCGCCCTCGGCTTCGGCACCTTCAAGCTGAAGTACGGCCACCGCGGCATCAACCAGCCGGTGCAGGACCGCACGACCGGCAAGGTCGAGGTGACCGCGCACAACCACGGCTTCGCCGTGGACGCCCCGCTCGACAAGGTCTCCGACACCCCGTTCGGCCGCGCCGAGGTGTCCCACGTCTGCCTGAACGACAACGTGGTGGAGGGCCTCCAGCTGCTCGACAAGCCGGCCTTCAGCGTCCAGTACCACCCCGAAGCGGCAGCGGGCCCGCACGACGCCGCCTACCTGTTCGACCGCTTCGTGAAGCTCATGGAGGGCCAGCGTGCCTAAGCGCACCGATATCCAGTCCGTCCTGGTCATCGGCTCCGGCCCGATCGTCATCGGCCAGGCCGCGGAGTTCGACTACTCCGGCACCCAGGCCTGCCGCGTCCTCAAGGCCGAGGGCCTGCGCGTCATCCTGGTCAACTCCAACCCGGCGACGATCATGACCGACCCGGAGATCGCCGACGCCACGTACGTCGAGCCGATCACGCCCGAGTTCGTCGAGAAGATCATCGCCAAGGAGCGGCCGGACGCCCTGCTGCCCACCCTGGGCGGCCAGACGGCCCTGAACACCGCGATCTCCCTGCACGGCAACGGCGTCCTGGAGAAGTACGGCGTCGAGCTGATCGGCGCCAACGTCGAGGCCATCAACAAGGGCGAGGACCGCGACCTGTTCAAGGAGGTCGTGGAGGAGGTCCGCCGCAAGATCGGTCACGGCGAGTCCGCCCGCTCCTACATCTGCCACTCCATGGACGACGTCCTCAAGGGCGTCGAGGAGCTCGGCGGCTACCCCGTCGTCGTGCGCCCGTCCTTCACCATGGGCGGCGCCGGATCCGGCTTCGCGCACGACGAGGAGGAGCTGCGCCGCATCGCCGGGCAGGGGCTCACCCTCTCGCCGACCACCGAGGTGCTCCTGGAGGAGTCCATCCTCGGCTGGAAGGAGTACGAGCTGGAGCTGATGCGCGACAAGAACGACAACGTCGTGGTCGTCTGCTCCATCGAGAACTTCGACCCCATGGGCGTGCACACCGGCGACTCGATCACCGTGGCCCCGGCGATGACGCTGACCGACCGCGAGTACCAGGTGCTGCGCGACGTCGGCATCGCGATCATCCGCGAGGTCGGCGTCGACACCGGCGGCTGCAACATCCAGTTCGCGGTCAACCCCGAGGACGGCCGGGTCATCGTCATCGAGATGAACCCGCGCGTCTCCCGGTCCTCGGCGCTCGCCTCCAAGGCGACCGGCTTCCCCATCGCCAAGATCGCGGCCAAGCTCGCCGTCGGCTACACCCTCGACGAGATCCCGAACGACATCACGCAGGAGACCCCGGCCTCCTTCGAGCCGACCCTCGACTACGTCGTCGTGAAGGCCCCGCGGTTCGCCTTCGAGAAGTTCCCGAGCGCCGACTCCACCCTCACGACCACCATGAAGTCGGTCGGCGAGGCCATGGCCATCGGCCGCAACTTCACCGAGGCGTTCCAGAAGGCGCTGCGCTCGCTGGAGAAGAAGGGCAGCCAGTTCACCTTCGTCGGCGAGCCCGGCGACAAGGCCGAGCTGCTGCGCGAGGCGGTCCGCCCCACCGACGGCCGGATCAACGCCGTCATGCAGGCCATCCGCGCGGGCGCCACGCCCGAGGAGGTCTTCGAGGCCACGAAGATCGACCCGTGGTTCGTCGACCAGCTCTTCCTCATCAAGGAGACCGCCGACGAGCTGGCCGCCGCCCCCGAGCTGACCCCGGACCTGCTCGCCGAGGCCAAGCGGCACGGCTTCTCCGACCACCAGATCGGCGAGATCCGCGGCCTGCGCGAGGACGTCGTCCGCGAGGTCCGCCACGCCCTCGGCATCCGCCCCGTCTACAAGACGGTCGACACCTGCGCCGCCGAGTTCGCCGCGAAGACGCCGTACTTCTACTCCTCCTACGACGAGGAGACCGAGGTCGCGCCACGCGAGAAGCCCGCGGTGATCATCCTGGGCTCCGGCCCGAACCGCATCGGCCAGGGCATCGAGTTCGACTACTCCTGCGTCCACGCCTCCTTCGCCCTGAGCGACGCCGGCTACGAGACCGTGATGGTCAACTGCAACCCGGAGACCGTCTCCACCGACTACGACACCTCCGACCGGCTCTACTTCGAGCCGCTCACCCTGGAGGACGTCCTGGAGATCGTCCACGCCGAGCAGCAGGCCGGACCGGTCGCGGGTGTGATCGTCCAGCTCGGCGGCCAGACCCCGCTCGGCCTCTCCCAGGCGCTCAAGGACAACGGCGTGCCCGTCGTCGGCACCTCCCCTGAGGCCATCCATGCCGCCGAGGACCGCGGCGCCTTCGGCCAGGTCCTCAAGGAGGCCGGCCTGCCCGCCCCCAAGCACGGCACCGCCACCACCTTCGCCGAGGCCAAGGCCATCGCCGACGAGATCGGCTACCCGGTCCTCGTCCGCCCGTCCTACGTGCTCGGCGGACGCGGCATGGAGATCGTCTACGACGAGAACCGGCTGGAGGCGTACATCGCCGAGTCGACCGAGATCAGCCCCTCCCGGCCGGTCCTGGTCGACCGCTTCCTCGACGACGCCATCGAGATCGACGTCGACGCCCTCTACGACGGCACCGAGCTGTACCTCGGCGGCGTCATGGAGCACATCGAGGAGGCCGGCATCCACTCCGGCGACTCGGCGTGCGCCCTGCCCCCGATCACGCTGGGCGGCTTCGACATCAAGCGGCTGCGCGCCTCCACCGAGGCCATCGCGCGCGGCGTGGGCGTACGCGGACTGATCAACATCCAGTTCGCCCTGGCCGGGGACATCCTCTACGTCCTCGAGGCCAACCCGCGCGCCTCCCGCACGGTCCCCTTCACCTCGAAGGCGACCGCGGTGCCGCTCGCCAAGGCCGCCGCCCGCATCTCGCTGGGCGCCACCGTCGCCGAACTGCGCGCCGAGGGCCTGCTCCCGGCCACCGGCGACGGCGGCGAGCTCCCGCTGGACGCGCCGATCTCCGTCAAGGAGGCCGTGATGCCGTGGTCCCGCTTCCGGGACATCCACGGCCGCGGCGTCGACACGGTCCTCGGCCCGGAGATGCGCTCCACCGGCGAGGTCATGGGCATCGACAGCGTCTTCGGCACGGCCTACGCCAAGTCGCAGGCGGGCGCCTACGGGCCGCTGCCCACCAAGGGCCGCGCCTTCATCTCGGTCGCCAACCGGGACAAGCGCTCGATGATCTTCCCGGCGCGCGAGCTGGTCGCGCACGGCTTCGAGCTGCTCGCCACCTCCGGCACCGCCGAGGTCCTCAAGCGCAACGGCATCAAGGCCACCGTCGTGCGCAAGCAGTTCGAGGGCACCGGACCCAACGGCGAGAAGACCATCGTCCAGCTCATCCACGACGGCGAGGTCGACCTCATCGTCAACACCCCGTACGGCACGGGCGGCCGGCTCGACGGCTACGAGATCCGCACCGCGGCCGTGGCCCGCTCGGTGCCCTGCCTCACCACGGTCCAGGCGCTCGCCGCCGCCGTCCAGGGCATCGACGCGCTCAACCGGGGCGACGTGGGAGTCCGCTCGCTCCAGGAACACGCGGAACAGCTGACCGCGGCCCGCGAGGACCAGTAGCCCGAAGGGGGACACCGGAAACGGTGTCCCCCTCTCCATGAGGACACCATGTACAGAATTCTCTTCACCCTGCTCTTCTCACGGATGGACCCGGAGGACGCCCACCACCTGGCCTTCCGCTGGATCCGCCGCGTCGCCCGCGTCCCGGTGCTGCGCACGTTCGTCGCCGCGGTGCTCGCCCCGCGGTACGAGGAACTCCGCACCGAGGCCCTCGGCCTGCGCCTGCACAGCCCCTTCGGGCTGGCCGCCGGCTTCGACAAGAACGCCGTCGGCATCGACGGCCTGGCGATGCTCGGCTTCGACCACGTCGAGATCGGCACCGTGACCGGCGAACCGCAGCCCGGCAACCCCAGGAAGCGGCTGTTCCGCCTGGTCCCCGACCGCGCCCTGATCAACCGCATGGGCTTCAACAACGACGGCTCGCTCGCCGTCGCCGCCCGTCTGGCCTCCCGCAGGCCCGTGTTCCGCACGGTCGTGGGCGTCAACATCGGCAAGACCAAGGTCGTCCCCGAGTCCGAGGCCGCCGCCGACTACGTGAAGTCCGCCGAACGGCTCGCGCCCCACGCCGACTACCTGGTCGTCAACGTCTCCAGCCCGAACACCCCGGGCCTGCGCAGCCTCCAGGCCGTGGACCAGCTCCGCCCGCTGCTCACCTCCGTCCGCGAGGCCGCCGACCGCGCGGTCCCGGCCCGCCGGGTGCCGCTGCTGGTGAAGATCGCCCCCGACCTGGCCGACGAGGACATCGACGCCGTCGCCGACCTCGCCGTGGAGCTCGGCCTCGACGGCATCATCGCCACCAACACCACCATCGCCCGCGAGGACCTCGGCCTGGCCTCCGGCCCCGACCTGGTCCAGGAGACCGGCGGACTGTCCGGCGCGCCCCTCAAGGCCCGCTCGCTCGAGGTGCTGCGCCGCCTCTACGCGCGCGTCGGCGACCGGATCACCCTGGTCGGCGTCGGCGGCATCGAGAACGCCGAGGACGCCTGGCAGCGCGTCCTGGCGGGCGCCACGCTGGTCCAGGGGTACAGCGCGTTCATCTACCAAGGCCCCTTCTGGGCCCGTTCCATCCACAAGGGGCTCGCCGCGCGGCTGCGCACCAGCCCCTACGCCACGCTCGCCGACGCGGTGGGCGCCGACGTGAGGACTTCCGCATGACCGTACTCGAACCCTTCGGCGCACGGCTGCGCCGCGCGATGGACGAGCGTGGCCCCCTGTGCGTGGGCATCGACCCGCACGCCTCCCTGCTGGCCGAGTGGGGCCTGGGCGACAACGTCGACGGCCTGGAGCGGTTCAGCCGCACCGTCGTCGAGGCGGTCGCCGACCGGGTCGCCGTGCTCAAGCCGCAGAGCGCCTTCTTCGAGCGGTTCGGCTCGCGCGGCGTCGCCGTGCTGGAGACCACCGTGCGGGAGGCCCGGGAGGCCGGAGCCCTGGTCGTCATGGACGCCAAGCGCGGCGACATCGGCTCCACCATGGCCGCCTACGCGGAGACCTTCCTGCACAAGGACGCGCCGCTCTTCTCCGACGCGCTCACCGTCTCACCGTACCTGGGCTACGGCTCGCTGAGCCCCGCCGTCGCGATGGCGCGGGAGTCCGGCGCCGGACTGTTCGTGCTGGCGCTGACCTCCAACCCGGAGGGCGGCGAGGTGCAGCACGCGGTGCGCGCCGACGGGCGGACGGTCGGGGCGACCGTCCTCGGCCACCTCGCGCTGGAGAACGCGGGGGAGGAGCCGCTCGGCTCCTTCGGCGCGGTCGTCGGCGCCACCCTCGGCGACCTGTCGTCCTACGACCTCGACATGGGCGGGCCCGTCCTGGCGCCGGGCATCGGGGCACAGGGGGCGACGCCGGCGGACCTCCCGGCGGTGTTCGGGCGCGCCGTGCGCAACGTGGTGCCGAACGTCAGCCGCGGGGTGTTGCGCCACGGTCCCGACACGGTCGCTCTGCGTGACGCCTCGGAGCGGTTCGCGGACGAGATCCGCGCCGCGCTGACGTCCGCCTGAGGACGCCCACCAGGGGACTCCGTGGTCGTCGCACTCTGGATACACCCTCAAATCCGACGAATTATGTCCGGAATGTCCGGCCTGACGGAGGCTGACCAGGACTTTTCCGCTGTTCTCGCTGACTCGGGCCGCCATGGACGCTAGTCTCCGACGAAGAGTGAACGGGCACGCGTTGCTCGTGACTCCCCAGGTGTGGGGCGACTAGGTTCCTCACCGGTCCGTATCCGACAGTTCGACATCCGAGGTGACGTAGGCGTGGCTCTTCCGCCCCTTACCCCTGAACAGCGCGCAGCCGCGCTCGAAAAGGCCGCCGCGGCTCGCCGGGAGCGGGCCGAGGTCAAGAATCGACTCAAGCACTCCGGCGCCTCCCTGCACGAGGTCATCAAGCAGGGCCAGGAGAACGACGTCATCGGCAAGATGAAGGTCTCCGCCCTGCTCGAGTCCCTGCCGGGCGTGGGCAAGGTCCGCGCCAAGCAGATCATGGAGCGTCTGGGGATCTCCGAGAGCCGCCGCGTGCGGGGTCTCGGTTCGAACCAGATCGCCTCCCTGGAGCGCGAGTTCGGCAGCACCGGCTCCTGACTCACGGGCCGTCCGGGACCGGCGTCCCGGACACCCCGCGATTGCTGGAATAATCGCCGCATGGCTGCAACACCCCGGGGGGCGACCCCCGTACCCCCGGACGAACGTCCGCGACTGACCGTGCTCTCCGGCCCCTCCGGGGTCGGCAAGAGCACGGTCGTCGCGCATATGCGCAAGGAACACCCCGAGGTCTGGCTCTCGGTGTCGGCGACGACCCGCAAGCCGCGCCCCGGTGAGCAGCACGGCGTCCACTACTTCTTCGTCACCGACGAGGAGATGGACAAGCTGATCGCCAACGGCGAGCTGCTGGAGTGGGCCGAGTTCGCGGGGAACCGCTACGGCACGCCCCGCGCGGCGGTGGCGGAGCACCTGGAGGCCGGGGTCCCCGTGCTCCTGGAGATCGACCTCCAGGGCGCGCGGCAGGTCCGCGAGTCCCTGGCCGACGCCCAGCTGGTGTTCCTGGCCCCTCCCTCGTGGGAGGAGCTGGTCCGCAGGCTCACCGGCCGGGGCACCGAGTCGCCCGAGGTCATCGAGCGCCGGCTGGAGGCCGCGAGGACCGAGCTCGCCGCCGAACCGGAGTTCGACACGACCCTGGTCAACACCTCCGTCGAGGAGGTAGCTCGCGAGCTGCTAGCCTTGATGAACGTCGTGTGATCGTGGACGACCGTCCGCCGGTCGAAACGACTGAATCTTTCCCATCCATCGGAAGGTAGAGCGTGTCCTCTTCCATCTCCGCGCCCGAGGGCATCATCAACCCGCCGATCGACGAGCTCCTCGAGGCCACGGACTCGAAGTACAGCCTCGTGATCTACGCGGCCAAGCGGGCCCGCCAGATCAACGCGTACTACTCGCAGCTCGGCGAAGGCCTGCTCGAGTACGTCGGTCCTCTCGTCGACACCCACGTCCACGAGAAGCCGCTGTCGATCGCGCTGCGCGAGATCAACGCGGGACTGCTGACCTCCGAGGCCGTCGACGGCCCCAACCAGTGATCGGTCAGTACGTCGTACCATCAGCTCGCAGCTGACTTTTCCACAGGCCCGGCAGACGTCTGCCGGGCCTGTGGTGTTCTCATGGGTGAGGGAAGCAGGATTCCGAGGTGCGGGGAGAGACGGTGGACAAGCCGAAGGTCGTTCTGGGGGTCAGCGGCGGCATCGCCGCCTACAAGGCCTGTGAGCTGCTGAGGCGGCTCACCGAGTCGGGACACGACGTACGCGTCGTCCCCACCGCCTCCGCGCTGCACTTCGTCGGCGCCGCCACCTGGTCCGCCCTGTCCGGCAACCCGGTCTCCACCGAGGTCTGGGACGACGTCCACGAGGTGCCGCACGTCCGCATCGGACAGCACGCCGACCTGGTCGTCGTCGCGCCCGCCACGGCCGACATGCTCGCCAAGGCCGCCCACGGCCTCGCCGACGACCTCCTCACCAACACCCTCCTCACCGCGCGCTGCCCGGTGGTCTTCGCCCCCGCCATGCACACGGAGATGTGGGAGCACCCGGCCACCCAGGAGAACGTGGCCACGCTGCGCGCCCGCGGCGCCGTCGTCGTCGAGCCGGCCGTCGGCCGCCTCACCGGCGTCGACACCGGCAAGGGCCGACTCCCCGACCCCGCCGAGATCTTCGAGGTCTGCCGCCGCGTCCTGGCCCGCGGCGCCACCGCCCCCGACCTCGCCGGACGGCACGTCGTCGTCAGCGCCGGAGGCACCCGCGAGCCCCTCGACCCGGTTCGCTTCCTCGGCAACCGCTCCTCCGGCAAGCAGGGCTACGCCCTCGCCCGCACAGCCGCGGCCCGCGGAGCCCGCGTCACCCTGGTCGCCGCCAACACCGCGCTGCCCGACCCGGCCGGCGTCGACATCGTCCGCGTCGGGACGGCCGTGGAACTGCGCGAAGCCGTCCTCGCCGCCGCCCGCGACGCCGACGCGGTCGTCATGGCCGCCGCCGTCGCCGACTTCCGCCCCTCCGTCTACGCGGCCGGGAAGATCAAGAAGAAGGACGACAAGGAGCCGGAGCCCATCACCCTGGTACGGAATCCGGACATTCTCGCGGAGGTCTCCGGCGACCGGGTGAGGTCCGGACAGGTGATCGTCGGCTTCGCCGCGGAGACCGACGACGTCCTCGCCAACGGCCGCGCCAAGCTGAAGCGCAAGGGGTGCGACCTCCTCGTGGTGAACGAGGTGGGCGAGGCGAAGACCTTCGGCTCCGAGACCAACGAGGCCGTGGTGCTGGGCGCCGACGGCAGCGAGACGCCCGTGCCGCACGGGCCGAAAGAGGCCCTCGCCGACACCGTCTGGGACCTCGTCGCCGAGCGCCTCGCATGAATGGCTCATCCGTTCCCCGGCCACCCGGAACGCCTCCATCCGGGGTGTGGCGCCTCTGGCGAACCGCGCCCCGCCCGGAGAGAATGCCCGTGCCGCAGGTCACAGCGCTCTCGCGAGGCGAGACGGGGGGACCCGCGGCGACGCACGACCGATAAACTGTTCCACGGACGGCGTCGGGTGCAGCCCCCGCCGTTCGCCCATGATCAGCCAGCAGCCGCTGCAACCCCAGGGAGCATTGTGTCCCGTCGTCTCTTCACCTCGGAGTCCGTGACCGAGGGTCACCCCGACAAGATCGCTGACCAGATCAGCGACACCATTCTCGACGCGCTGCTCCGCGAGGACCCGACCTCCCGGGTCGCCGTCGAGACCCTGATCACCACCGGCCTCGTGCACGTGGCCGGCGAGGTCACCACCAAGACGTACGCGGACATCGCGACGCTGGTGCGCAACAAGATCCTGGAGATCGGTTACGACTCCTCGAAGAAGGGCTTCGACGGCGCCTCCTGCGGCGTCTCCGTGTCGATCGGCGCGCAGTCCCCGGACATCGCCCAGGGCGTCGACACGGCGTACGAGACCCGGGTCGAGGGCGACGACGACGAGCTGGACCGCCAGGGCGCGGGCGACCAGGGCCTGATGTTCGGCTACGCGACGGACGAGACGCCGACGCTGATGCCGCTCCCGGTCTTCCTGGCGCACCGCCTGTCCAAGCGCCTGTCCGACGTCCGCAAGAACGGGACCATCCCCTACCTGCGCCCGGACGGCAAGACCCAGGTCACCATCGAGTACGACGGCGACAAGGCGGTCCGCCTGGACACCGTCGTCGTCTCCTCGCAGCACGCCTCCGACATCGACCTGGAGTCGCTGCTCGCCCCCGACATCCGCGAGTTCGTCGTCGAGCCGGAGCTGAAGGCGCTGCTCGAGGACGGCATCAAGCTCGACACCGAGAACTACCGTCTGCTGGTGAACCCGACCGGGCGGTTCGAGATCGGCGGCCCGATGGGTGACGCCGGCCTCACCGGCCGGAAGATCATCATCGACACCTACGGCGGCATGGCGCGCCACGGCGGTGGCGCCTTCTCCGGCAAGGACCCGTCCAAGGTGGACCGCTCGGCCGCGTACGCGATGCGCTGGGTCGCGAAGAACGTGGTCGCGGCCGGCCTGGCCGCCCGCTGCGAGGTGCAGGTCGCGTACGCGATCGGCAAGGCGGAGCCGGTGGGCCTGTTCGTGGAGACCTTCGGCACGGCCAAGGTCGACGTCGACAAGATCGAGCGGGCGATCGACGAGGTCTTCGACCTCCGTCCTGCCGCGATCATCCGCGACCTGGACCTGCTGCGTCCGATCTACGCCCAGACCGCGGCGTACGGTCACTTCGGCCGTGAGCTGCCGGACTTCACGTGGGAGCGGACGGACCGCGTGGCGGAACTGCGGAAGGCCGCGGGGCTGTAGCCCACGGGCTTGCTCTTTCGCCGGGGCCCGGTGCGCTTCCCCTTCGGGGGAGGGGTGCCGGGTCTTGGTGCGTTTTGCCGGCCGGCAGGGTGCGGGTGGTGCGTGGCTGAGCGCGCAGTTCCCCGCGCCCCTGGGGCGTCCTAGCTGCGGGCAGTCGTGCCGCTGGGGCGGCACGGGTGGGCGCAGCGGCACCTCGCAGCGCCGGGTGCGGGACCTCCGTGGCTGAGCGCGCAGTTCCCCGCGCCCCTGAGGGGTGTTGCTGAGGGCGCCGGCGTTGTCAGTCACGTTTGGAACAATGCAGGGGTGAGCAGCGAGGACGGACAGGCGGACGGGGTTGCGCAGGGCGCGCCCCCGGAGCAGCTCGCGCTCATCCGCGAGACCGTCCGCCGGACGAGAACCCCCCGCGCGAAACCCCGCACCTGGCGCGGCGCCGCCCTCGCCAAGGAGCTGCCCGTCGCCCGCGTCCTCGTCGACAAGGGCGTCCTCCACCTCGACCGCTACTTCGACTACGCCGTCCCCGAGGAGCTGGACGCCGACGCCCAGCCGGGAGTGCGGGTGCGGGTGCGCTTCGGCGCCGGCCGGCACCGCGTGCGGGACGGACGGCGCGAGGGCGGAGGCCTGATCGACGGGTTCCTTATCGAGCGACGGGCCGAGTCCGACTACTCGGGCCCGCTGGCCGCGCTCGCCCAGGTCGTCTCACCCGAGCGAGTGCTGGACGAGGAGCTGCTCGGCCTCGCCCGCGCGGTCGCCGACCGGTACGCGGGCAGCCTCGCCGACGTCCTCCAGCTCGCGGTGCCGCCGCGCAATGCCCGCGCCGAGCAGCGACGCTCGCCGGACCCGCTGCCCCCGCCCCCGGCTCCGGCCGCGGGCTCCTGGGAGCGGTACGAGCAGGGGCCGTCCTTCCTGGAGTCCCTGGCCTCGGGCGGCAGCCCGCGCGCGGTGTGGAACGCCCTGCCCGGTCCGCTGTGGTGCGAGGAGATCGCCCGCACGGTCGCGGCGACCCTGTCCTCGGGGCGCGGCGCGCTGGTCGTCCTGCCGGACGGTCGTGCCGTGGCCCGGCTCGACGCCGCGCTCACCGAGCTGCTGGGGGAGGGGCGGCACGCGGTGCTCACCGCCGACGCCGGGCCGGAGAAGCGGTACGCCCAGTGGCTCGCCGTACGGCGCGGGTCGGTGCGGGCGGTGATCGGCACGCGGGCGGCGATGTTCGCCCCGGTGCGCGACCTAGGTCTGGTCGCGGTGTGGGACGACGGCGACGACAACCACAGCGAGCAGCACGCGCCGCAGCCGCACGCCCGGGAGGTGCTGCTGCTGCGGGCCGCGCAGGACCGGTGCGGCTTCCTGCTGGGTGGCTGGAGCTGCACGGTGGAGGCGGCGCAGCTCGTGGACACGGGCTGGGCGCGGCCGTTGCAGGCCACGCGGGAGGGGGTGCGGGCGTCCGCGCCGCTGGTGCGGACGGTCGGGGACCACGATCTGGCGCGGGACGAGGCCGCGCGCGCCGCCCGGCTGCCCACGCTCGCCTGGCAGGCCGTCAGGGAGGGCCTGCGGCACGGGCCGGTGCTGGTCCAGGTGCCCCGGCGCGGGTACGTCCCGCGCATGGCGTGCGCGACCTGCCGGGCGCCGGCGCGGTGCCGCCACTGCTCGGGCCCGCTGGAGGCGCACGGCTCGGACGACCTGCGCTGCGGGTGGTGCGGGCGCACGGAGGGCGGCTGGCACTGTCCCGAGTGCGGTGGTTTCCGGCTGCGGGCGCAGGTGGTGGGGGCGCGGCGGACCGCCGAGGAGCTGGGGCGGGCGTTCCCCGCGGTGCCGGTGCGTACGTCGGGGCGGGAGCACGTGCTGGACACGGTGCCGGGGGCGCCGGCGGTGGTGGTGAGCACACCGGGCGCGGAACCGGTCGCCGAGGGCGGGTACGCGGCGGCGCTGCTGCTGGACGGCTGGGCCATGCTGAGCCGCCCCGACCTGCGGGCCGGGGAGGACGCGCTGCGCCGGTGGATGGGCGCGGCGGCGCTGGTCCGGCCGCAGACGGCGGGCGGGACGGTGGTGGTGGTCGCCGAGCCGACGCTGCGGCCGGTGCAGGCGTTGGTGCGGTGGGACCCCGCGGGATTCGCGGTTCGGGAACTGGCGGAGCGGGGGGAACTGGGCTTCCCGCCCGTGTCTCGGATGGCGGCGGTGGCCGGGCCCGGGGAGGCGGTGGCCGAGTTCCTCGGCGCGGTGGAGTTGCCGCCCAGTGCGGAGGTGCTGGGGCCGGTGCCGATGCCGGTCACTCCGGCGGGGCGTCCCCGTCGGCCGGGGGCGCCTCCGCCGGGGGAGCAGTGGGATCGGGCGTTGATCCGCGTTCCCCCGGGGCACGGGGCTGCGCTGGCGAGCGCGCTGAAGGCTGCGCAGGCGGCGCGGATGGCGCGCGGCGGGAGCACACCCGTGTGGGTGCGGATCGATCCGCCGGACATCGGGTGACGCGTGTGCGGTCGGCTGGGGCGCTGTTCTGCCGCTCGCCGCGGGGGGTGCCGTTGCGCCCACCCGTGCCGCCCCAGCGGCACGACTGCCCGCAACGGCCGGGGGCGCTTCAAACAGCTCCCGCAGCAACGCCCTCGGGGGCGCGGGGAACTGCGCGACCAGCCACGGATGACCCGCACCCGGCGCTGCGACTGCACACATCATGGGGCGTGCCCTCCCGGGACGGCGGCGGGAGGGCGGGCGCGCGGGTCAGCCGTTGCGGGGGGTCGGGAAGGCCGTGGGGCGAGGGTCCTCGCGGAGGGACGGGCTCCCCGCGGTCGGCTGCGTCGGCATGGCCCGAGCCGCCGGCACCGTCGGCACCGTCGTCACGCCGGACCCGACGTTCACCGTCCGGGCGCCCGAGGACTCCGGAGCCCGCTCGGTCTCGGCGGAGGCCGCCGCCTGCGCCGCGGCGGCGCGCCGCGCTCCGTACCGGCGGTGCACGGCCTGCTTGGTGACCCCGAGCGCGGAGCCCACCGCGTCCCACGAGAAGCCCAGGGAACGGTCGAAGTCCACGGCGGCCGTGACCAGCGTCTCGACGCTGTCGCGCAGTTCCTGGGCGAGACGGACGGTCGGGGCGGGGGCTCGTCCGTAGACGACGAAGCCCGTGGAGGGACCGGAGCGGCGGGGGCGGTAGACGTTGCCGAGCTGGGCGGTGAGCGTGCGCAGTGCGTCCACCTGCCGGCGGACCCGCTCGATGTCCCGCACCAGCAAGTGCAGGCTGGCCCGAGCCTGGGCGTCGTGGGTTGCGTGGTCGGCCATGAACAAGCCTCTCGAACCGGCGTTGAAAGGAACGGACCCCCTCGGGGCCCTTGGTCAACTCTTCCTTGACCAACGCCGTTCCGGTCCCCGGGTCACGGGCTGGGGCGCGGCGGCATATGCGTACGCCCCTGAGGAAACCGGCGTGCACGGGAACGCCCGCAGCTCGGAACGTTCCTGCATCGCGAGGGCCCTGGCCCGGACGCGGACCCCGTCCCTGCGTCCCGGGGTGAAGGCCGCCCCATAGACTGGTGCGTCGCCCGAACCGTTCCCGCCCGAGAGGCCCTGCGCACCCCATGAAGCTCGTCTTCGCCGGTACCCCCGAGGTCGCCGTTCCCGCTCTGGACGCTCTTCTCGCCTCCGGGCGGCACGAGGTCGCGGCCGTCGTCACGCGGCCCGACGCGCCTGCCGGACGCGGCCGCCGGCTGGTCGCCTCGCCGATCGCCGAGCGGGCGGAGGAGGCCGGCATCGAGGTGCTGAAGCCGGTCAGGCCGAAGGACCCCGACTTCCTGGAGCGGCTCCGGGAGATCGCCCCCGACTGCTGCCCCGTCGTCGCCTACGGCGCGCTGCTGCCGCGCGTCGCCCTCGACATCCCCGCCCACGGCTGGGTCAACCTGCACTTCTCGCTGCTGCCCGCCTGGCGCGGCGCCGCGCCCGTGCAGCACGCGATCATGGCCGGCGACGAGATCACCGGCGCCAGCACCTTCCTCATCGAGGAGGGGCTGGACTCCGGGCCCGTCTACGGCACCGTCACCGAGGAGATCCGCCCCACGGACACCAGCGGCGACCTGCTCACCCGGCTCGCCTTCGCCGGCGCGGGACTGCTCGCCGCGACGATGGACGGCATCGAGGACGGGACGCTGAAGGCCGTGCCGCAGCCCGCGGAGGGCGTCAGCCTGGCGCCCAAGGTCAACGTCGAGGACGCCCGCGTCGACTGGGGGACCCCGGCGCTGCGCGTGGACCGGGTGGTGCGCGGCTGCACGCCCGCGCCCGGCGCCTGGACCACCTTCCGCGGCGAGCGGCTGAAGATCGTGCAGGCGAGGCCCGTACCGGAGCGGACGGACCTGACGCCCGGGCAACTGTCCGCCGGGAAGAACAACGTGCACGTCGGGACCGGTTCGTACGCCGTGGAACTGCTGTGGGTGCAGCCGCAAGGGAAGAAGCCGATGCGCGGCGCGGACTGGGCGCGGGGAGTGCGGATCGCGGCCGGCGAGACCCTCGGCGACTGACGGACCCCGGCCTCCCCGGCGTACGCCGTAGGCTGGGGCGCGCACGTCCACCCACATCCGGAGCACCTTTTTCGTGAGCGACCAGCCCCGTCGGCCCCGCAGGCCCGCCAAGCCCTACCGCCGACCCAAGAAGGACCCGGTCCGCATCCTCGCCTTCGAGGCGCTGCGGGCCGTGGACGAGCGTGACGCGTACGCCAACCTCGTCCTGCCCCCACTGCTGCGCAAGGCGCGGGAGAACGAGGGCCCCGAGAAGTTCGACGCGCGGGACGCGGCGCTGGCCACCGAGCTGGTGTACGGCACCCTGCGCAGGCAGGGCACCTACGACGCCGTCATCGCGGCCTGCGTCGACCGCCCGCTGCGCGAGGTCGACCCGCCGGTGCTGGACGTGCTGAGCCTCGGCGCGCACCAGCTCCTCGGCACGCGGATCCCGACGCACGCCGCCGTGTCCGCCACGGTCGAGCTGGCCCGGGTGGTGCTCGGCGACGGGCGCGCCAAGTTCGTCAACGCCGTGCTGCGGAAGATCGCCCAGGACGACCTGGACGGCTGGCTGGAGCGGGTCGCGCCGCCGTACGACGAGGACCCGGAGGACCACCTCGCCGTCGTCCACTCGCACCCGCGCTGGGTGGTCTCCGCGCTGTGGGACTCCCTCGGCGGCGGACGCGCCGGTGTGGAAGAACTGCTGCGCGCCGACAACGAGCGGCCCGAGGTGACGCTGGTCGCCCGTCCCGGGCGGGCCACCGCCGACGAGCTGCTCGCCGAGGAGGCCGCCGTCCCCGGCCGCTGGTCGCCGTACGCGGTCCGGCTCACCGAGGGAGGGGAACCCGGCGCGGTCCCGGCGGTCGCCGAGGGGCGGGCCGGGGTCCAGGACGAGGGCAGCCAGCTGGTGGCGCTCGCGCTCGCGGCGGCGCCGGTGGAAGGGCCGGACCGGCGGTGGCTGGACGCGTGCGCGGGTCCCGGCGGCAAGGCCGCGCTGCTCGGCGCGCTCGCTGCCGAACGCGGGGCCGTGCTGCTCGCCTCCGAGAAGCAGCCGCACCGGGCGGGGCTGGTCGCCAAGGCGCTGGCCGGGAACCCCGGCCCGTACCAGGTGGTCGCCGCCGACGGGACGCGGCCGCCGTGGCGGCCCGGCAGCTTCGACCGCGTCCTGGTCGACGTGCCGTGCACCGGTCTCGGCGCGCTGCGCCGCAGGCCCGAGGCACGATGGCGGCGTCGCCCGGAGGACCTGGACGGTTTCGCGCCGCTCCAGCGCGGGCTGCTGCGCACGGCCCTGGAGTCCGTACGCGTCGGCGGTGTCGTCGGCTACGCCACCTGCTCGCCGCACCTCGCGGAGACCCGGGCGGTGGTGGCGGACCTGCTCAAGCAGTTCCCGGACGCCGAACTGATCGACGCCCGCCCGCTCCTCCCGGACGTCCCGGACCTGGGCGAGGGCCCGGACATCCAGCTCTGGCCCCACCTTCACGGCACGGACGCGATGTATCTGGCGCTGTTGCGCCGTACCGCCTGATCCGGGGGCGCAGGAGCCCCGCCGCCCTCGACGGAAGCCGCCGTGCCGTCGCGCTTGCCGGGCCACGGCCCGCGGCAGCACCTCCCGCGCGGTGCCCGGCCCGCTCGTCCGCGACCGGTGGCCCGGGCCGGACGGGCAGCCGGGGGGATCGAGCGCCCGCGACCGAGCCCGGCGGGAACCTGTCCACCGCCCGCCGGGGCGGAACACCACGGACGGAGGGGACGCTCGGCATCGGTCAACAAGCCCCGGGTGCGCCGCCACGGGCAACGGCGGGGCTCATCGGCGAGCTTGTGACTGCCGCGGGCACAGAACCGGATTCCGCCGGCGGACACGGCGGCGTGGCTCGCGCCGGCAGCATGCCGACCACAGGACGGCGTCGGCGCGGATCTCCGTGCCGCCGCCCGCCGTTGACCAGTCCCCGGACCGTCCGCACCGCCGCGCGGCGCAGCGCATACGCTTGGGGCATGGCCCCGCAGATCAGTCCCAGCATCCTGTCCGCCGACTTCGCCCGGCTCGCCGAGGAGGCGAAGGCCGTCGAGGGAGCCGACTGGCTCCACGTCGACGTGATGGACAACCACTTCGTGCCGAACCTGACGCTCGGCGTGCCCGTCGTGGAGTCGCTCGCCAAGGCCACGGACACGCCGCTGGACTGCCATCTGATGATCGAGGCGCCCGACCGCTGGGCGCCGCAGTACGTGGAGGCGGGGGCCGGCTCGGTCACCTTCCACGTCGAGGCGGCCACCGCGCCCGTCCGGCTCGCCCGGGAGATCCGCGCCAAGGGCGCCCGCGCCTCCATGGCACTGCGGCCCGCGACGCCGATCGAGCCGTACGAGGACCTGCTGCCCGAGCTGGACATGCTGCTGATCATGACGGTTGAACCGGGCTTCGGCGGGCAGGCGTTCCTCGACATCATGCTGCCGAAGATCCGCCGCACGCGTGAGCTGATCAGCAAGCACGGGCTGGAGCTGTGGCTCCAGGTCGACGGCGGCGTGTCGGCCTCGACCATCGAGCGGTGCGCCGACGCCGGCGCGGACGTCTTCGTGGCGGGATCCGCCGTGTACGGGGCGTCGGACCCGGCCGAGGCGGTGCGTGCCCTGCGCAAGCAGGCGGAGGCGGCGACGTCGAAGGCGTCGTGGTTGCACGACCACTGAGCGTCATATACGTGAACGGCGGTCAGCAGGGCTGATCGACAGCGCCGGATCTGCAAGGATGAACGGCGAGTCCAGAGTGTGAACAGCAGTGAGGAGATCGCCGTGTCGGGTATGTCGGCGGGCCGGTCAGCCATGCGGATGGGACCCGCTGAGCTGGTGCAGGCGGCGGCCATGGCCCGCCGCTTCTACCTCGAGGGGAAGTCCAAGATCCAGATCGCCGAGGAGTTCGGCGTCAGCCGCTTCAAGGTGGCCCGGGTGCTTGAGACCGCCCTCGAGCGGGATCTGGTACGCATCGAGATCCGCGTGCCCGCCGAGCTGGACGCCGAGCGCTCGGACGCGCTCCGCGCCCGCTACGGCCTGCGGCACGCGGTCGTGGTCGAGTCCCCGGCCGAGGCCGAGGAGACGCCCGACCCGGAGAATTTGGGAGAGGTGGCCGCCGACCTGCTCGGCGAGCTGGTCAACGAGGGGGACGTGCTGGGCCTCGCCTGGGGACGCTCCACCATCCACATGGCGGCGGCCCTGGACCGGCTCCCGCCCTGCACGGTCGTCCAGCTGACCGGCGTGTACGACGCGGGCACGGCGGAGCGCGGCTCGGTCGAGGCCGTGCGCCGCGCCGCGCAGGTGTCGGGCGGCGACGCCCACCCCATCTACGCGCCGATGCTGCTGCCCGACGCCGCCACCGCGGAGGCGCTGCGCCACCAGACCGGTATCGCGCGGGCCTTCGAGTACTTCGACAAGGTCACCGTCGCCTGTGTGTCCATCGGCTCCTGGGAGCCGGGCATCTCCACGGTGCACGACATGCTCAGCGACGAGGAGCGCGCCCACTACGCCTCCCTCGGCGTCGCCGCCGAGATGTCCGCGCACCTCTTCGACGCCGAGGGGCGCCGGGTGGGCCGCGACCTGGGCGAGCGGTGCATCACCGTCAAGACCGACCAGCTGCGCAAGGTGCCCGAGGTCGTCGCCATCGCCGGCGGCCAGCGCAAGGGCCCGGCCATCGACGCGGTGCTGCGTTCCGGCCTCGTCACCAGCCTGGTGACCGACACCTCGGCCGCCGACTACCTGATGACCGCGGGACCCGCACCGCGCTCCGCCCTGAACCGCGCGGACCCGGACGGCCCCTGACGACGGGTGGGACAGGGAGGGGGCTGGCAGCATCGGCCGCATGATGCCGCTACGGGCCCTCCTCCCACGTCTCGTGGCCTGCCTGCTCCTCGCCCTGCTGGCCGGCTGCTCGTCCGGCGGTGACGACGGAGGCGGCCGCACCGGAACCCCGGCCTGGGCCGAGGGAATGCCCGTCACCGAGGTGTCCGAGCTGCCCGCCGAGGCCCGCCGCACCCTTCAACTCATCGACGAGGGCGGCCCGTTCCCCTACGAACGGGACGGCTCCGTGTTCGGCAACTTCGAAGGGCTGCTGCCCCGGCACGAACGCGGCTACTACCGTGAGTACACGGTGCCCACGCCCGGATCCGACGACCGGGGCGCCCGGCGCGTCGTCACCGGCCGGAACGGCGAGACGTACTACACCGACGACCACTACGCATCGTTCACGGCGGTACCGAGATGACCCACGACCTCACCGGCCGGCTCGTCGTCCCCCTCGACCTGGACGGGGTGACCGACAAGGCGGGCCTGATGGACCGCTGCGCCCGCGCGCTCGCGCTGCCCGACTGGTTCGGCCGCAACTGGGACGCCCTCGTCGACTCCCTCTCCGACCGCACCGTGTGGCCCGAGGGCGCGGACGGACGCGGCCTGCTGCTCGTCGTCCGCGGCTGGCGGGCCTACGCCGAGGCCCGCCCCCAGGAGTGGGCGACCGCCCAGGAGGTGTTCGCCGAGGCGGTCGGACGCGACCCCGCGCTCACCGTGGCGCTCGCCGTTGGAGGATCCGCCGAGCACCTTCCCGACCAGGCTGGACGATCCGACCGGGACTGACATTCCGGTCGCCGTGGGAGAATGAAGTACGTGCTCTTCCCCCTGGCTGACCTGTCCGGGGGCCACCTCTGATCGACTGGGATGTGCAGCACGTGCGTTTCCTCAACGACATCCAGCCCCCGTACGACCTGACGTACGACGACGTCTTCATGGTGCCGAGCCGCTCCGCGGTCGGCTCGCGGCAGGGTGTGGACCTCAGCTCGCCCGACGGCACGGGCACCACGATCCCGCTCGTCGTCGCCAACATGACCGCGATCGCCGGCCGCCGCATGGCCGAGACGGTCGCCCGGCGCGGCGGACTGGTGGTCATACCGCAGGACATCCCGATCGAGGTCGTCGCCGAGGTCGTCTCCTGGGTGAAGTCCCGCCACCTGGTGCTGGACACGCCGATCGTGCTGGCCCCGCACCAGACCGTCGCCGACGCGCTGTCCCTGATGCCCAAGCGGGCACACAACGCGGGCGTGGTCGTCGACGAGGAGCGCCGTCCGGTCGGCGTGGTCACCGACGCCGACCTGACCGGCGTGGACCGTTTCACCCAGCTCGACGAGGTCATGTCCAAGGACCTGCTCCTCCTCGACGCCGGCATGGACCCGCGCGAGGCCTTCAACACGCTCGACGGCGCCAACCGCCGCTACGCGCCCGCCGTGGACGCCGAGGGCCGCCTGGCCGGCATCCTGACCCGCAAGGGCGCCCTGCGCGCCACCCTGTACACGCCCGCGACGGACGCGCAGGGACGCCTGCGCATCGCCGCCGCCGTCGGCATCAACGGCGACGTGGCCGGCAAGGCCAAGCAGCTCCTCGAGGCGGGCGTCGACACCCTCGTGATCGACACCGCGCACGGCCACCAGGAGTCGATGATCAACGCCGTCCGGCTGGTGCGCGGGCTCGACCCGCAGGTGCCGGTGGTGGCCGGCAACATCGTCTCCGCAGAGGGCGTCCGCGACCTGATCGAGGCCGGCGCGGACATCGTCAAGGTCGGAGTCGGCCCCGGCGCCATGTGCACCACCCGCATGATGACCGGCGTCGGCCGGCCGCAGTTCTCCGCCGTGCTGGAGTGCGCCGCCGAGGCGAAGAAGTACGGCAAGCACGTGTGGGCCGACGGCGGCGTCCGTCACCCGCGCGACGTGGCCATGGCCCTCGCGGCCGGCGCGTCCAACGTGATGATCGGCTCGTGGTTCGCCGGCACCTACGAGTCCCCGGGCGACCTCCAGCACGACGCGAACGGCCGCCCCTACAAGGAGTCCTTCGGCATGGCCTCCGCCCGCGCCGTGCGCAACCGCACCTCCGAGGAGTCCGCCTACGACCGCGCCCGCAAGGCGCTGTTCGAGGAGGGCATCTCCACCTCCCGCATGTTCCTCGACCCGGAGCGCCCGGGCGTCGAGGACCTGATCGACTCGGTCATCGCGGGCGTCCGCTCCTCCTGCACCTACGCGGGCGCCGCCTCGCTGGAGGAGTTCGCCGAGAAGGCCGTCGTCGGCGTCCAGAGCGCGGCCGGCTTCGCCGAGGGCAAGCCGCTGCACGCCAGCTGGAGCTGATCCACCCGGTGAGGCGGGTGTGGAACGGCCCACACGGCCGGCGCAACGAACACCCGCCTCACCTCGGGGAACGCAATGATCTTGCGGTGGTGCGCAAGGTTGCTGCATTTCAGCAGCAACGAAGAACTTCGTAGTGTTACCCGCTGTACGTGTGTGGCGGGGACCCCGCTCGACGGGTCCCGGCTGTCGCGGGGCGCCGTCCGGTCCCGGCCGCGGAAGACCGGCAGCGATCAAGGAGTCCCCGCGTGCTCGACCATGGCGCACCCCCGCACAACGGCGGTCCCTCCGCCCCGCACTCCCGGGGCGCGGTCATGCGCCTGATGCGCCGCAAGCCGGTGGAACGCCTGGTCGCCGAGGGTGGCCAGGGCGAGGGCGGCACCCTGCGCCGCTCCCTCGGGCTGTGGCAGCTGACCATGATCAGCATCGGCGCCACGCTCGGCACCGGCATCTTCGTCGTCCTCGGCGAGGCCGTCCCCAAGGCCGGTCCCGCGGTCACGCTGTCCTTCGTCATCGCCGGTCTGACGGCCCTCTTCTCCGCCCTGTCCTACGCGGAACTGGCCGGCACGATCCCCGTCTCCGGCTCCTCCTACTCGTATGCGTACGCAACGATGGGCGAACTGATCGCCTGGGTCTGCGGCTGGTGCCTGATGCTGGAGTACGGCGTCTCGGTCGCCGCCGTCGCCGTCGGCTGGGGCGAGTACCTCAACGAACTCCTCGACGGCACCATCGGCGTCACCCTGCCCGCCGCACTGTCCGCCCCGCCCGGCGACGGCGGCGTCTTCAACGCCCCGGCACTGATCGTCGTCATGCTGGCCATGGCGTTCCTGCTCGGCGGCGCCCGCGAGTCCGCCCGCGCCAACACCGTCATGGTCCTCGTCAAGATCGGCGCACTGGTGCTGTTCTGTGCCATCGGCGTCCAGGGCTTCCGCTCCGGCAACTACGAGAACTTCATGCCGCTCGGCATGGCCGGCGTCAGCGCCGCCGGAGCCACCCTGTTCTTCTCGTACATCGGCTTCGACGCCGCCTCCACCGCCGGTGAGGAGGCCAAGAACGCCCAGCGCGACCTGCCCCGCGCGATCCTGCTGTCCCTCGCCATCATCACCGCGCTGTACGTCCTCGTCGCCGCCGTCGCCGTGGGCGCCAAGCCGTGGCGGCAGTTCACCGACTCGGAGGCCACCCTCGCCCAGATCATGCGCGAGGTCACCGGCCAGAGCTTCTGGGGCACCCTGCTGGCGTTCTGCGCGGTCATCGCCATCGCGAGCGTCGTCCTCACCGTCCTCTACGGCCAGACCCGCATCCTGTTCGCCATGTCCCGCGACGGCCTGGTGCCCAAGGTGTTCGCCCGGGTCAGCCCGCGCACCGGCACGCCCCGCGCCAACACCGTGATCGTCTCACTGTTCTGCGGAGTCCTCGCCGCCGCCGTCCCGCTCGGCCAGCTCGCCGACGCCACCAGCATCGGCACCCTCTTCGCCTTCGCCCTGGTCAACGTCGCCGTCGTCGTGCTGCGCCGCAGCCGCCCCGACATGCCGCGCACCTTCCGCGTGCCGCTGTCCCCGCTGCTGCCCGCCGTCGGCTTCGGCTTCTGCCTGTGGATGATGGGCAGCCTGTCCACCGTCACCTGGGTCGTCTTCGGTGTCTGGATGGCCGTCGGGCTCGTGTTCTACTTCCTCTACGGCTACCGCCGCTCCCGGCTCGCCGCCCCCGCCCCGTCAGAAGCGAAGTGAACCACCCGCAGTGCTGAACGATCTCGACGAACGCATCGTGCACGCCCTCGCCGAGGACGCCCGCCGCTCCTACGCGGACATCGGCCAGCTCGTCGGCCTCTCCGCGCCCGCCGTCAAACGGCGCGTGGACCGGCTGCGCGCCACCGGGGCCATCACCGGCTTCACCGTGCGGGTGGACCCTGCCGCCCTCGGCTGGGAGACGGAGGGGTTCGTCGAGATCTACTGCCGCAGCAACACCTCCCCGGAGACCATCCAGCGGGGCCTGGAGCGGTACCAGGAGGTCGTCGCCGCCTCCACCGTCACCGGGGACGCGGACGCGGTCGCCCAGGTCTTCGCCTCCGACATGCGCCACTTCGAACGGGTGCTGGAGCGGATCGCCGGCGAGCCCTTCGTCGAGCGCACCAAGTCCGTGCTGGTGCTGTCCCCGCTGCTGCGGCGGTTCTCGTCCGGCTCGCCGACCTAGGTCGTGACGCCGGTTCCTCCACGCGGACGGCCCACCTTTTCCGGCGGGCCGTCCCCGCGTGAGGCCGGGCCGTCCCCGCGTGAGGGTCACCGAACCGGCGTAATCTGGGGCATATGCGGCAGCCCTCCGATTCCGGTGCGGTGACCGGTGAGCCCGAGGGGCCGGACCCGGTTTTCGTCGACGCCTCCGGCCGGCGGGCCCGGCTGCTGCGACGGGCCGGATACGGGGCCGCGGGACTGGCGGCCGGCTATCTGGGCGTCCTCGCGCTGAGCCTGATGGGGGCGACCCCGTTCGCCCCGGAGGCCCTGCTGCCGCCCCTGCCCGGCGAGTCCTCACCGACCGCCCCGCAGCGCCAGGACGCCGAGGGGGACGCCCGGCCGTCCGAGGAGGGCGGGGCCAGGGTGGGGCCGGGTACGCCCCTCATCCCGCTCGTCGTCGGCGCGGACCCGGCGGGTTCCCTGCTGCAGCCGCCCGGCGCCGAGCCCGGCAGTGTCGCCGGGGTGCCGGTGGAGCCGCCCGACGCGGGGGGCGTCGAGGTCACGGACGGCTCGACGCCCCCCGAGGAGCCCGGCACCGAGGAGCCCGGTGCGCCCGAGGAACCGCAGGAGCCGGGTGCCGGTGAGCCGTCCGCGCCCGGAGACGGCGGTGACTCCGAGGCGCCGCCGCCCGGCACCGACGAGCCGTCCGGGCCCGGTACGGACGCCCCGCCCGAACCGCCCGGGACACCTCAGCCCACGCCCGAGGCGCCGTCCGAGAACCCCGGCGCCTCCCCGCCCGACGACCCGCCGGCCGCCGGGACCCCCTGATGCGGGGGCGACCGCGCCGCCCGGCCCCTCCGCCGCCCGCGACGCCGGCGCCGCGGCGGCGCTGGTTCCGCGTCGTGGTCCCGCTGGTCCTGCTTGCCTTCGTCGTGTCCGTCCTCGCCGTCGAGGGATACACCTCCCGCGGCTTCGCCGGGGACCAGGAGGGCCGCGGGGAGCGGGCCGGAGGGAGCGGAGCGGGCGTGCCCCCGGAGGTCGCGGGCGGAGGCCCGGTCGTCGACGCGGGCCACGATCCTCCGCGCACCTACCGCGCCCCGCCCAGGACGGTCGTCCTGACCTTCGACGACGGACCCGACCCCGTGTGGACGCCCCGGATCCGCGAGGTCCTCGACCGCAACGACGTGCCCGGCACCTTCTTCGTCACCGGACGGCAGACCGCCCGCCACCCCGACCTCGTCCGGGACCTGATCCGCTCGGGACACGAGATCGGGGTGCACACCTTCTCCCACCCCGACCTGGCCACGCAGTCCGAGGACACGGTCGACCGGGAGCTGGCGTTCACCCAGCTCGCCCTTGCCGGGGCCGCCGGCGTCCACAGCTCGCTCCTGCGGATGCCGTACTCCTCGACCACCGGCGCCCTGGACGGCCCCTCCTGGACCGTCGCACGGCACCTCGGCGGGAAGGGGTATGTCCTGGCCTTCGTCGACCAGGACACCCGCGACTGGAGCCGGCCCGGCGCCCGTGCCATCGCCGACGCGGCCGTCCCCGAGGCGCCCGGCCGGGGCACGATCGTGCTGCTCCACGACTCCGGAGGCGACCGCTCGCAGACCGTGCGGGCGCTGGAGACGCTGGTACCGCGGCTCAAGGCCGACGGCTACCGCTTCTCCACGGTCGCCGAGCTGGTGGGCGTCGAACGCCTCACGGGCGGAGTCGACACCGCCGAGCGGTGGCGGGGGTGGGTGTTCGTGACCGCCGTGACCGTGTCGGGCACGACGGTGTCCGTGCTGGGCGCGCTGCTGCTGGTCGTCGGGGGGCTGGTGCTCGCGCGGTGCGTGCTGATGCTCGGGCTGGCCCACCGTCACGCGCGGCTCGCACGCCGGCGTCCGCGGGCCGGTCCCGGACCGCCCGTCACCGGGCCGGTCAGCGTGGTCGTGCCCGCGTACAACGAGGTCGTGTGCATCGGCAAGACGCTGCGGTCGCTGGTCGCGAGCGACCAGCCGGTGGAGATCGTCGTCGTGGACGACGGCTCCGACGACGGGACCGCCGACGCCGCCGAGGCACTGGGGCTGCCCGGGGTGACCGTGGTGCGCACGCCCAACCGGGGCAAGGCCGCCGCGCTGAACACCGGGGTGCTGCGCGCCTCGCACGAGATCGTGGTGATGCTCGACGCGGACACCGTCTTCGAGCCCTCGACCGTCCGCCGCCTCGTCGAGCCGTTCGCCGACCCCTCCGTCGGCGCCACCGCGGGCAACGCCAAGGTCGGCAACCGGCACGGCATGCTCGGCCGCTGGCAGCACATCGAGTACGTCATGGGCTTCAACCTCGACCGGCGCATGTACGACCTGCTGCGCTGCATGCCGACCGTGCCAGGGGCCGTCGGCGCCTTCCGCGTCACCGCCCTGCGCAGGGCCGGGATGATGAGCGGGGACACCCTCGCCGAGGACACCGACATCACCATGGCCCTGCACCGGGCCGGGTGGGACGTCCGGTACGCCGAGCACGCCGTCGCCTGGACCGAGGCCCCGGGGTCGCTGCGGCAACTGTGGCGCCAGCGGTACCGGTGGAGCTACGGCACCATGCAGGCCGCGTGGAAGCACCGGCACGCGCTCGTCGAGCGGGGCCACGCCGGACGGTTCGGGCGGGTCGGGCTGCCGCTGCTGGCGGTGTTCCAAATCCTCACGCCGCTGCTCGCCCCGCTGATCGACCTGCTGACCCTGTACGGGCTGGTGTTCGGCGACCCGCTCCTCACCGCGCTGGCCTGGCTGGGGGTGCTGGCCGTGCAGGGCGTGTGCGCCGCGTACGCCTTCCGGCTCGACGGGGAGCCGTTGCGGCCGCTGTGGGCGCTGCCGGTGCAGCAGGTCGTGTACCGGCAGGTGATGTACCTGGTGCTGGTGCAGGCCTGTCTCACCGCGCTCAGCGGGTATCGGCTGCCGTGGCAGCGGATGAAGCGGAAGGGGAATGTGGTGGTGCCGCCGAGGGGCGGAGGACTACCCTCGGGAGTATGACCTGGCGACATTGATGCAGCCGTAGTGCCTCCCGAGGGCCGCCTCGGGCGCCGTTCGACCTCAGCGTCCGGTGTCCGAACCGCCCTTACGGGAAGGCCTCATGACTCTCACGCCCACGCGTGCCGTCGACGTGCGCGTGCGTCGGCTCACGACCACGCTGTACGGCTACTCGTTCCTCGAAGAATTCGTCCTGCTGTACCCGGTGTACGCGCTGCTGTTCAGCGACGCCGGGCTGTCCGTGTGGCAGATCTCGTCCCTGTTCGCCCTGTGGTCGGTGACGGCCGTGGTGCTGGAGGTTCCGTCCGGGGCGTGGGCCGACGCGGTGTCGCGTCGGCTGCTGCTGGTCATCGGCCCCCTGCTGACGGGCGCCGGGTTCGCGCTGTGGGTGCTCGTGCCGTCGTACGCCGCGTTCGCGGCGGGGTTCGTGCTGTGGGGGACCGGCGGGGCGCTGTGCTCCGGTGCGCTGGAGGCCCTCGTCTACGACGAACTGGAGCGCGGCGGGGCCTCGGGCCGGTACGCGCGCGTGCTGGGGCGGGCGCGGGCGGCGGGGCTCGTTGCCGTGATGGCGGCGATGGGGCTGGCCGGGCCCGTGCTGGCGTGGGGCGGGCATGCGGCCGTGGGGGCGGCGAGTGTGCTGGTGTGCCTGCTGACCTCGGTGACCGCGCTGAGGTTCCCCGAGCACGAGGTGGCGCCGGCCGAGGAGCGTCAGGGCTGGGGCGTCGCGCTGCGGGCCGGTCTGGGTGAGGCCCGTCGGGACCGGTCCGTGCGGGGTGCGCTGCTGCTGGTGCCTGGGGTCGCGGCGGTGTGGGGGGCGCTGGACGAGTACACGCCGCTGCTGGTGCGGGAGGCGGGGGCCGCGGATGTGGCCGTGCCGTGGGTGCTGCTGGTGATCTGGGGCGGGGCCACGGCGGGGAGCCTGCTGGCGGGGGAGGGGGAGCGGTTCGGTACGGGCGGGCTCGCTCTGCTGCTGGGCGGGGGCGGCGTCGCTCTGGCGGTGGGCGCCGTCACCGGGACGGTGGCGGGACTTCTGCTGGTCGCCGTGGCGTTCGGTGCCTTCCAGGCGGCGACGGTGCTGGCGGAGGCGCGTCTCCAGCACCGGATCGAGTCGACGGGGCGGGCGACGTTGACGTCGGTGGCGGGGCTGGGCACGGAGGTCGTGACGCTGACGGTGTTCGCGGGGTACGCGGTGGTCGCGTCGGGACACGGGCACGGTGCGGCGTTCGCGGTGTCGGCGGTGCCGTACGTGGTGCTGGCGGTGGGGGTGGGCGTGGTGCGGCTGAGGGGGCGGCGGGTGGGGGCTGAGGTGTGACGCCTGCGGCGTCGGGTTCCGCGCGGACGCGCCGGCCGCTGTGGGCGACCACCCCCGCCCCGCCCCCTCCCCGCCGCGGGCGGCCGACGGGCGGCGGTTGTCACCCGTGCGGGGACACGGGGACCGTTTCGATGCCCTCGCTTCGTATCCGCTCGGTGCCCCAGGCGCCGAGTGGGGCCAGGGCCTTGTTCAGGGCGCGTCCGGACTCCGTCAGGGAGTACTCCACCCGTGGTGGCACCTCGGCGTACACCTCCCGGTGCACCAGGCCGTCCTCCTCCATCTCCCGCAGGTGCTGCGTCAGCATCTTCTCGCTCACCCCGGGCAGACCGCGGCGGAGCTCGGCGAAGCGGCGTACCCGGTGGGTGTCGAGCTCCCAGAGGATCAGGCCCTTCCATTTGCCGCTCACCACGTCGAGCGCGGCGTCGATGCCGCAGATGTACGGCCCCGTTCTGGGTGCCTTCGCCATCACCGGTCCCCCTTACGAAAAGGTAAGTACCGCAGTAAAAAGTCGGTACTTCCGAGCCTAGTGACGGCGTCGAAGGATGGAGGGGTGAACGAACGAGAGAACAGCAGCCACGAGCGCTCCGTCACCGTGATCGGGCTCGGTCCGATGGGGAAGGCCATGACCCGTACGCTTCTCGCCGCCGGCCATCCGGTCACCGTGTGGAACCGCACCGCAGCCAGGGCCGAAGCCGTTGTCGCCGGCGGAGCGGCGCTCGCGTCGACGCCCGGGGAGGCGGTGGAGGCGAGTGACCTTGTGATCCTCAGCCTCACCGACTACCGGGCGATGTACGACATCCTCGGCGGAGCCGTCGGTCCGCTCGCCGGCCGGACCCTGGTGAATCTGAGCTCCGACACGCCTGACCGCTCGCGTGAGGCGGCCGTCTGGGCGGAGGACCACGGCGCCGCCTTCCTGACCGGAGGGGTCATGGTCCCCGCGCCGATGGTCGGCACGGAGGCGGCCTTCGTCTACTACAGCGGCCGTGAACGCGTGATGGAGAGCCACCGGGCCGCGCTGGCGCTGCTGGGGACGCCGAAGTACCTGGGCGACGACCCGGGTCTCGCCCAGATGATGTACCAGGCCCAGCTCGCGGTGTTCCTCACCACCCTGTCCGGGCTGATGCACGCCACCGCGATGCTGGGCTCCGCGGGGATGAAGGCCCGGGAGGCGCTGCCGGAGCTGCTCTCCTCCGCCGATTCGACCGGCGACATCCTGCGGGCCGGCGAGGAGAATCCGGGCAGCGCGCTCGACGCCGGTGAGCATCCCGGTGATCTCAGCACCGTGACGATGATGGGCGCGACGTCCGACCACATCGTCGAGACCAGCAGGTCGCTCGGTCTGGACCTCGCGCTCCCGCTGGCCGTGCAGGGGCACTACCGGCGCGCGATCGAGGACGGGCACGGCGGCGACAACTGGAGCCGCATCATCGACAGCATCCGGGGCGCCCGCTGATCCCGTGCAACGAATCGCCGTGATCGGCCCTCCATGCGCAACGATCGGCGCACCGGTGCGCAACGGCTTCTCCTTGTCCGGCGCGGGCGGGCGACCGTACCTTCATGGGTGACCCCAACCCCCGCCTTCCGGTGAGGATCACCCATGCGCACCGCCCTGCTCCAGAGCTCCGGCCGTCCCGGCCACGTCGTCGAGAACCTCAAGGTTCTCGACGAGGCCGCCGGACGTGCGGCCGCCGCGGGGGCGGGTCTGCTGGTGACGTCGGAGCTGTTCCTCACCGGGTACGCCATCGGCGACGACCTCGGCCGTCTTGCCGAGCCCGCCGACGGTGACGCCGCGGACGCGATCGCCGAGACCGCGGTCCGGCACGGCCTCGCCGTCGCCTACGGCTACCCCGAGCGGGACGGAGACACGGTGTACAACTCCGTCCAGCTCGTCGCCCCCGACGGCGCCCGTCTCGCGAACTACCGCAAGACCCACCTCTACGGCGGCTTCGAGCGGGACCACTTCACCCCGGGGGACGCCACGGTCGTGCAGGCCGAGCTGGACGGCCTCACCGTCGGCCTGATGATCTGCTACGACGTGGAGTTCCCGGAGAACGTCCGGGCCCACGCCCTCGCCGGCACCGACCTGCTGCTGGTGCCCACGGCACTGCTGCACCCGTACCAGTTCGTCGCCGAGTCCGTGGTGCCCGTGCGGGCCTTCGAGAGCCAGCTGTACATCGCGTACGCCAACCGGGTCGGCCCCGAGGGCGAGTTCGAGTTCGTGGGGCTGTCCACGCTGGCCGGACCCGACGGGGTCGCCCGCGCCCGCGCCGGGCGCGGTGAGGAACTGCTCCTCGCCGACGCCGACCCGGTGCTGCTGGCCGCGTCGCGCGAGGCCAACCCGTATCTGCGGGACCGCCGGCCGCCCCTCTACGGGTCCCTCGTCTGATCCTCCCCGGTTCCACCACTGCAAGGAGTCCCCACCCCATGACGTCCACGGTGCCCAACGCCGTCGAGCACGCCGACGAGCAGCAGCCGCCGATCACCATGTTCGGCCCTGACTTCCCGTACGCGTACGACGACTTCCTGGCCCACCCCGCCGGGATCGGGCAGGTGCCGGCCACCGAGCACGGCACCGAGGTCGCCGTGATCGGCGGTGGGCTGTCCGGGATCGTCGCCGCCTACGAGCTGATGAAGATGGGGCTCAAGCCGGTCGTGTACGAGGCCGACCAGATCGGCGGGCGGCTGCGGACCGTCGGGTTCGACGGGTGCGACCCGTCGCTCACGGCGGAGATGGGCGCCATGCGGTTCCCGCCGTCGTCCACGGCGCTCCAGCACTACATCGACCTGGTGGGACTGGAGACCCGGCCCTTCCCCAACCCGCTGGCCGAGGCGACCCCCTCGACCGTCGTCGACCTCAAGGGCGAGTCGCACTACGCGGAGACCATGGCCGATCTGCCGCAGGTCTACCGTGACGTGGCCGACGCCTGGGCGCGGTGCCTGGAGGAGGGCGCCGACTTCTCCGACATGAACCGTGCCCTGCGCGAGCGGGACGTGCCGCGGATCCGGGAGATCTGGTCGCGGCTGGTCGAGAAGCTCGACAACCAGACCTTCTACGGGTTCCTGTGCGAGTCGGAGGCCTTCAGGTCCTTCCGGCACCGGGAGATCTTCGGGCAGGTCGGGTTCGGCACCGGGGGATGGGACACCGACTTCCCGAACTCCATCCTGGAGATCCTGCGGGTCGTCTACACCGAGGCCGACGACCACCACCGCGGGATCGTCGGAGGGTCGCAGCAGTTGCCGCTCCGGCTGTGGGAGCGGGAGCCCGAGAAGATCGTCCACTGGCCGTACGGCACCTCGCTGAAGGCGCTGCACGTGGACGGTGAGCCGCGGCCGGCCGTCACGCGGCTCGGGCGGACCGCCGGCAACGGGATCACCGTGACGGACGCGCGGGGTGACATCCGTACCTACCGTGCGGCCGTCTTCACCGCGCAGTCCTGGATGCTGCTGTCGAAGATCGACTGCGACGACTCGCTCTTCCCGATCGACCACTGGACCGCCATCGAGCGCACCCATTACATGGAGAGCTCCAAGCTCTTCGTACCCGTGGACCGTCCGTTCTGGCTGGACAAGGACGAGGAGACCGGGCGGGACGTCATGTCGATGACGCTCACCGACCGCATGACCCGCGGCACCTACCTGCTGGACAACGGCCCGGACAGGCCCGCCGTGATCTGCCTGTCCTACACCTGGTGCGACGACAGTCTGAAGTGGCTGCCGCTGTCCGCCAACGAGCGGATGGAGGTCATGCTGAAGTCGCTCGGCGAGATCTACCCGAAGGTCGACATCCGGAAGCACGTCATCGGCAACCCGGTGACCGTCTCCTGGGAGAACGAGCCGTACTTCATGGGCGCGTTCAAGGCCAACCTGCCGGGCCACTACCGCTACCAGCGGCGGCTGTTCACCCACTTCATGCAGGACCGGCTGCCGGAGGACAAGCGGGGCATCTTCCTCGCCGGCGACGACATCTCGTGGACGGCGGGCTGGGCCGAGGGCGCCGTGCAGACCGCGCTCAACGCGGTGTGGGGCGTGATGCACCAGCTCGGGGGCGCCACCGACCCGACCAACCCGGGCCCGGGCGACCTGTACGACGAGATCGCGCCCGTCGAACTCCCGGAGGACTGACGTCAGTCGGGCAGCGGGGTGAGCAGCATGCGGCCCGCGAACCCCACCGCGGTGTCCAGCCGTTCGGTGAACTCCGCCGCCACGTCGGGCAGCCGGCGCAGCGCCCACAGGGCGCGCGCCGCCGTCCAGGCCGCGTCCCGGGCCCGGTCCAGACTCCACGCGCCGAGCAGATGGGTCAGCGGGTCGGCGATCCTCAGTGACTCCGGGCCGGGCACCAGCTCGTCGCGGATGCGCTCCTCCAGCGACAGGAGGAGTTCGCCCACCGCCTCGAACTCGTCCTCCAGATCGGCGGGTTCGCAGCCGAGCGTACGGCAGGTGTCCACCACGGCCAGTGCGAGGTCGTGCCCGATGTGCGCGTTGATGCCCGCCAGCGCGAACTGCACCGGACGTACGCCGGGATGGCGGCGGAGCTGGAACAGCGGACGCCAGCAGGCGGGAGGACGCCGGCCGTCCGCCGCCGCGTCGACGGCCGCGAGGTAGTACTCCGCGAAGCGGACGTCCAGGGTGATCACCGCACGGGCGTCCGGGAACAGTCCGGCGTCGATGCGCCGGTCCACGGCCCGGGTCACGGCGAGGTAGACACGGTTGAAGACCGCGACCCCGTCCCGCGCGGGCAGGGCCGCGTCGAGGGCGCTCAGACGGGCGACGACCCCGTCGACCGGGGTGAGGACTTGTTCGCATTGCGCCATGAGCGCAGGGTGACACCTTTAGTCTGACTCCAGTGGCGGCGGGCCCGGCGCTTCCCCGGAACGGGGGAACGCGCCCGTCGCGGGGGAGGGGGAAGCACAAGGTGGCAGGCTCGCGTGCCCGCAGACTCTCGGCGCGCCGTGCGGACCGCCGGCGCGCCGCACGGAGGGCCACGATGGTCGCGGCGGCCTCGGTCGTGGTCGCGGCAGGCACCGTGTCCGGGGTGATCTCGGCGTCGGGGCCGGACGTGCCGGAGGCCCGGCCGGTGTCGTCCGCGTCGCCCCGTCTCGTGCCGCTGCCCGCCGTACCGTCGGCGTCGCCCTCGCCCTCGGCCACCGTGTCCGCGTCGCCGTCCGTCAGGCCGAAGCGGCCGAGCGCGCCGGCTCCCCGGTCGTCGTCGCAGGCGAAGAAGACCACGGCTTCCGCATGGCTCTACCGCCACCCCGCCTCCCGCGTGCTCGACTGGGTGCGGGCGCATCCCGACGACCCGCGCCGCCCGGTCATCGAGTCACGCATCGCCGACCAGCCGGCGGCCGTGTGGTTCGCGGACTGGTCGCCGGACACCGTCACCGCGCGGGTGAGGGCGGTGACGTCCGGCGGGGCCGCCGAGGGACGGGTGCCCGTCGTCGTGCCGTACGCGATTCCCGGGCGGGACTGCGGCGGTCACTCCGAGGGCGGTGCGCCGGACCTCGACGCCTACGACGAGTGGATCGACCGGTTCGCCGCGGGACTGGGCGGCGGGGAGGTCGTGGTGATCCTGGAGCCGGACTCGGTCGCGCAGGCCGACTGCCTGTCCGCCGGGGAGCGGGCCGAGCGGTTCGCCTCGCTGGCCCGCGCCGGACGCGTGTTCAAGGAGGCCAACCCCCGCGCCCGCGTCTACTACGACGCCGGGCACTCCGGCTGGCACGCGCCGGCCAAGCAGGCGGACCTGCTCCGCCGGGCGGGAGCAGCCTCGTCCGCGTCGTCGGACGGCGTCTTCAGCAACGTGTCCAACTTCCACGGCACGGCGGACGAGATCGCCTACGACCGTGCCGTGCTCGACGCCCTCGGAGGGACGGGCCTCGGCGCGGTGATCGACACCAGCCGCAACGGCAACGGCGCCCCCGCAGACGGCGAATGGTGCGACCCCGCGGGCCGCACCCTGGGCCGGGCCCCGACGCTCAGCACCGGCGAGGCCCGGATCGACGCCTACCTGTGGGTGAAGCTCCCCGGCGAGTCCGACGGCTGCATGGGCGCGCCGGGGACGTTCAGCCCGTCGTACGCCTACGACTTGGCGCGCTGATCCTCCCCGGGGCCGCCCGGGTCGTAGGAGGAGGTGCCCTCGTCGAGCAGCGGCTTCTGCGTCTTGAGGTGGGCGGGGGCGAAGGCGCGCAGCGCGTGGTAGCCGGTGATGACGACGACCGTGCCGAGGGCGATGCCGCTGAGCGAGAAGGTGTCGGTGAACTCCATGGACACGTTGCCGACGCCGATGATGATGCCCGCCGCGGCCGGCACCAGGTTCAGCGGATTGCGCAGGTCCACCTTGGCGTTGAGCCAGATCTGCGCGCCCAGCAGGCCGATCATGCCGTAGAGGATGACGGTGATGCCGCCCAGCACACCGCCGGGAATGGCCGCCACGACCGCGCCGAACTTCGGGCACAGGCCGAACAGCAGGGCGAAGCAGGCGGCGGCCCAGTAGGCGGCCGTGGAGTAGACGCGGGTCGCGGCCATCACGCCGATGTTCTCGGAGTAGGTGGTGTTGGGCGGGCCGCCGACCGCGGTGGACAGCATGGAGCCGACGCCGTCGGCGGAGATGGCCGTGCCGAGCTTGTCGTCCAGGTTGTCGCCGGTCATCTCGCCGACCGCCTTCACATGGCCCGCGTTCTCGGCGATCAGGGCGATGACCACGGGCAGCGCGACGAGGATCGCCGACCACTCGAAGGACGGCCCGTGGAAGTCGGGCAGGCCGATCCAGTCCGCCCGGCCCACGCCGGACAGGTCGAGACGCCAGTGGTCGGTCACCTTGCCGCTCGCGTCCGCCGAGTGGATCTGCCCGAAGATCCGGTCCTGCGCCCAGGACAGCACGTAGCCGAAGATCAGGCCGAGGAAGATCGCGATGCGGGACCAGAAGCCGCGCAGGCAGACCACGGCCAGTCCGGTGAACAGCATCACGAACAGCGCGGTCCACTGGTCCTGGGGCCAGTACGTCGAGGCGGTCACCGGCGCCAGGTTGAAGCCGATCAGCATGACCACCGCGCCGGTCACCACGGGCGGCATCGCCGCGTGGATGATCCGCGCGCCGAACTTCCGCACCGCGAGGCCCACGAGGAACAGCGCCCCGCCCACCACGAACACCGCGCCCGTCACGGTGGCGCTGGAACCGCCGTCGGCCCGGATCACCGCGGCGACGCCCACGAACGAGAGCGAGCAGCCCAGGTAGCTCGGCACCCGGCCGCGGGTGGCCAGCAGGAAGACCATGGTGGCGACGCCCGACATCATGATCGCCAGGTTGGGGTCCAGGCCCATGAGAACGGGCGCCACGAAGGACGCGCCGAACATGGCGACCACGTGCTGGGCGCCCAGGCCCGCCGTGCGGGGCCAGGAAAGGCGCTCGTCGGGACGGACGACCGCCCCGGGTGCCGGAGTGCGTCCGTCCCCGTGCAGTTTCCAGCGGACGCCGAGATCCATGGGTTGTCGCTTTCGTTCGTGCGGCCAGCGTGTCCGCACCATTGTGCGGCCCGGAGGGGAGTGGTTCGCACAGGTGGGCGGGCACCCGGGCGTCTCTGAGCGTCCGCTTAGGATGAGGTCACGCCGTCGATCGATGCACACGGCACCGATCCCGTACGTCCCAGGAGCACCGCCCGTGACCGCCGAAGCCCCGCCCGCACCCGCCCTCTCCTACGGCCGGCTGATCCCCGTGACCGTCCACTTCGACGACCTCGACGCGCTGGGGCTGCTGCACAACGCCCGCTACCCGCTGCTCGTCGAGCGCGCCTGGGCCGAGCTGTGGCAGGCCAACGGCATCACCTTCGACGGCGACTGGGTGGCCGCGGGCGACGCGTGCAACGCGGTCAAGGAACTGCGCCTCACCTACGAGGCCCCGGTGACCCGGCCCGGTCCCTACGCCGTCCACCTGTGGCTGGACCGGCTCGGCACCACCGGGCTCACCTACGGCTTCCGGTTCTGCTCGCCGGACGGCGCCGTGACCTACGCCCGGGGCAGCCGGGTGCTGGTGCGGCTGGACGCCACGACCCTTCGCCCGGCGCCGTGGAGCGAGGGGTTCAGGGGCGCCGCTCGGGAACTGCTGCGTCCGGACGCGTGACCTTCACCCGGTCGCCCGCGCGCAGCACCCCGGCGAAGCCCGCGATGCCGCACGTCAACACCGTCACCAGCACGAACGACACCATCAGGCTGGTCGCCTGGGCCAGCATGCCGATCGCGCTCGGGGCGATCAGCCCCGACGTGTAGGTGATCGTCGCCACGCCGGCGATGGCCAGGCTCGGGTTGGAGCCGCTGCGGCCGGCTGCGGCGAAGCAGAGCGGGACGACCACCGCGATGCCCAGCCCCATCAGCGCGAACCCGGCCATCGCGACGGCCGGGTGGCCGGCGGACACGATGAGCACGCCGCCGAGGAGGGCGACCACGCCGCTCGCGCGGACCGTCCGCACCGCGCCGTAGCGGTCCACCACCCGGTCGCCCGCGATCCGGGCGACCGCCATGGTGAGCGTGAAGCCGGTGGTGCAGGCGGCCGCGAGACCGGCGGAGGTCTCCAGCTGGTCGCGCAGATAGACCGCCGACCAGTCCAGGCTCGCCCCCTCGGCGAAGACCGCGCAGAAGCCGATCGCGCCGATCAGCAGCGCCGACCGGGGCGGCAGCGCGAACCGGGGCGGCGGCTCCTCGTCCTCGGCCGGCTGCAGGTCGAGCACCCACGCGCAGGCCACGAAGCCCACGACCGTCAGCACGGCGGCCGCCAGCGCGTGGTGCAGCCGGGCGTCCGAGCCGAGATGCGCGGCGAGCGTGCCGGCCGCCGAGCCGACGACCGCGCCGACGCTCCACATGCCGTGCAGACCCGACATGATCGACCGGTCGAGCCGGTTCTCCACCTCGACGCCCAGGGCGTTCATCGCCACGTCCGACATGCCCGCCGTGGCGCCGTAGACGAACAGCGCCAGACACAGGGTCAGCAGGTTCGGGGCGAGGGACGGCAGGATCAGCGCGAGCGTCCACAGGGCGAGCAGGCCGCGCAGCGCGTTGCGGGCGCCGAAGCGGTGCGAGATGCCGCCCGCGAGCGGCATCGCGAGGGACGCGCCCAGCGCGGGGAACGCGAGCGCCAGACCCAGCTGGCCCGCGCTGACCCCCGCGTGGTCCTGGATCCAGGGGACCCGGGTCGCGAACGAGCCGGTGACCGCGCCGTGCACGGCGAACACGGCGGCCACGGCGTACCGCGCCCGCTTCACCTCGTGTGGTGCGTGAACCACTGCGCTCATCGACCCGCCCCTCCCAGATCCACCGCTGTCGTGTGCGCGTTCCCCCGGCGTGCCGCGCCGCCGTAAACTATCAGGAACCCTGCCTGAAAGAAACGGGGTATCCCGAGACCCGGCACCCGCCGACCGGGCCCCCGATCTGGGAGGATCCCCGGCATGGCCGCATCCCCGAGCACCGCCCGAGCCATCAACGACCGGCTCGCCCTGCGCCTGCTCCAGCAGGAAGGCCCGCTGACCGCCGGGCAGTTGAAGGAACGCACCGGACTCTCCCGGCCCACCGTCGCCGACCTGGTCGAACGCCTCACCGCCGCCGGCATGGTCGAGGTCGCCGGCGAGGCCCGGGCCCAGCGCAGGGGCCCCAACGCCAAGCTCTACGGCCTCGTCGCCGGCCGCGCGCACCTCGCCGCCCTGGACGTGCGCACCGAGGGCGTCGCCCTGGTCGTGTCCGACCTCGTCGGCGGGGTGCTGGCCGAGGCGTCCCTTCCCATCGCCGACGACACCGGCACCGGCCCCGCGGTCGAGCAGGCCGTGACCCTGGTCGAGCGGACGGCCAAGGAGGCGGGCGCCGACCGGCTCCACACGGTGGGCATCGGCGCGCCCGGCCTCATCGACCCCGCGACCGGCGAACTCCGCGACTCGACGAGCCTTCCCGAGTGGCACCGGCGCCTGGTGGCCGCCCTGCAGGAGCGGCTGCCCGAGGCCCGGGTCAGCGTGGAGAACGAGACCAACCTCGCCGCGCTCGCCGAGCAGCGCGACGGGTCCGCGCGTGACCGGGACACCTTCGTGCTGCTGTGGCTGGGCCACGGCACGGGCGCCGCCGTGATCCTCGACGGCACGTTGCGCCGGGGCGCCTCCGGCGGTACCGGCGAGATCGGCTTCCTCCCCGTCCCGGGCACCCGTGGCCTGCCCTCCGCGACCGACTGCGCGGGCGGCTTCCACTCCCTGGCCGGCGCGGCGGCGGTCGCGGCGCTCGCGAAGGAGCGCGGGGTCGTACCGGAGCCCGGGTCCGACCCGGAGGCGGCGGGCGCGGTACGGGCGGCCGTCTCCCGGCCCGGGAGCGCGACGCACACGCGCTTCCTCGACACCCTGGCCGACCGGGTCGCCGTGGGCGTGGCCTCCGTGGTCGCGCTGCTGGACCCCGGCTGCGTGGTCCTGGGCGGCGAGATCGGCCAGGCGGGCGGCGAGGCACTGGCGTCCCGCGTCCACGACCGCCTGACCGTGATGTCCCCGCTCCCCGTCGAGGTCCGCCCCAGCACCCTGGGCGGCGGGGCGGTGCTGAGGGGCGCGCTGCTCACGGCCCGGGATCACGCCCAGGACGAACTGTTCGGGGTGCCGGGGCACTGACGGCGGGTCCCGGCGGGCCGGGCTGTTCTGCCGGGGTCTGCGGGTGGCCGCTTGGCGGCAGGCGGGGCAGCCTTGCCTGGTGTCTGCGCGGGGCGGGCTGCTGCCCGGTGCTCCGGGTGGCCGACCGGCGGCGAGCGGGGTCCGGCGGGCTGTCCCGCCTCCGGTCTCTCGCCTGGCGGCGGGCAGGGTCGGGCCGCGCCCGGCGCCTTCAGGCGCCTATCGCGGACCCCCCGTCACCGCGAACCGTTCCGTGAGGTAGTCCTCGAACGTGCGGGTGCCCACCGCCCGGTCCGGGGCGAGATGGCCTCCCGCGCGGAACGCCTCGTACGCCGATCCGCGGAGCGGGACCTTCACCAGGGCGCGGCGGCGGCCCGCCGCGTCCAGGTAGCCGCGCGCCAGCGAGTGGAGCGTGCGGATCTCGGGGCCGCCCATGTCGTCCGCGCGGCCGACCGGGGCGCCCTGCGCCAGCTCGGCCAGGCGCTGCGCGACCTCCCTGACCTCCACCGGCTGGTCCTTCACCCGGGCGGGCAGCGGCATCACCGGTGACTTGGACAGGCCCTGGAACAGCCGGTACAGCAGGTCGTGGAACTGGGTGGCGCGCAGCACCGTCCAGCCGGTCCCGCAGTCCTCGAACTGCCGCTCCACCGCCAGCTTGGTGCGGTAGTAGGGGAACGGCACCCGGTCCACGCCGACGATCGAGATGTAGACCAGATGCGCCACCCCGGCCCGCCGCGCCGCCGTGATCAGGTTCCGCGCGGCCTGTTCGTCGCCGCCGCGCGCGGAGGTGGCGCAGTGCACGACCGTGTGCGTGCCGTCCAGGGCGCTGTCCAGCCCGGTGTCGCCCTCGCGCAGGTCGACGGCGTAGGGCGCGGTGTGTCGGCTGAGCACGCGCACCTCGTGGCCGTCCGCTCGCAGTCGCGTGACGACATGCCGGCCGAGGGTTCCGGTACCGCCGGTCACCAGGATCGTGGTCATGCTGCTCAAGTCCCTCCGGACACGGGCGCCCTGGGGTGTCGTGCGCGTGGCGCCGTACGGCATCCAGCTTCGCCGGGCCGGGCGCCGGGCGCATCCGCACGGGTGGTGAGGCCCGGCGGCGGGCAAGGGCCGTCGTCACCGCCGCCGGGCCGGCCTGAAGGGGAGCGCGGCGGACCCCAGGTCCGGCCGGCGCTCCGCGGAGGTGGCTCGGACCCTAAGAGGACTAGACCACTCGGGTCAATGGGTATGGACCACCCGCCGGAGGCGGAGGGGGCGCCAAGGGGGCGCACGCCCGCGCCAGTTGTGCGTCGTGCGACCCTCGGTTGCCTCTACGTAGCCCGCTGTGAGCCACTCCACACACCTCACCCGCGTGGCCGAGTCGCGCCCGTGGCAGACTGGGGCTGTACCAGTAGCAGCGCACTCCGGGGTCGGTGAAAGTCCGAACCGGCGGTTACAGTCCGCGACCCGGTCGCCTCCAGCGACCGGTTGACCAGGTGAAATTCCTGGACCGACGGTTAAAGTCCGGATGGGAGGCAGTGCGCGGCGGGCGGGCATCCATGCGCGCCGCCGTACCGGTTCGCCCTTCGGGCGATCCCTGTCCGGCGTCGTCCCCGGTGTCCTCACCCGTGAACCTGTCGTCATCGACAGCCCCGGAGTCCGTGCCCGAAGAGGCAGGAGGACCCGGGAAGTGTTCACCGGAATCGTCGAAGAGCTGGGCGAAGTCATCGCCGTCGAGACCCTCGACGACGCCTGTCGCTTCCGCCTGCGCGGCCCCGTGGTCACCCAAGGCGCGAAACACGGCGACTCCATCGCCGTCAACGGCGTGTGCCTCACCGTCGTCGACCACGAGGGCGACGAGTTCACCGCCGACGTCATGGCGGAGACCCTGAAGCGCTCCAGCCTCGGCGCCCTCGCCGTCGGCTCCCGCGTCAACCTCGAACGGCCCACCGCCGTCGGCGACCGCCTCGGCGGCCACATCGTGCAGGGCCACGTCGACGGCACCGGCGAGATCCTCGACCGCACCCCGTCCGAGCACTGGGAGATCGTCAGGATCTCCCTCCCCGCGGAGCTCAGCCGCTACGTCGTGGAGAAGGGCTCCGTCACCGTCGACGGCATCAGCCTCACCGTCGTCGACGCCGGGCGCGACCACTTCACCGTCAGCCTCATCCCCACCACCCTCGCCCTGACCACCCTCGGCATCAAGAAGCCCGGGGACCCGGTCAACCTCGAGGTGGACGTCATCGCCAAGTACGTCGAGCGCATGCTCGGCGACCGCGTCGCGGGCGAGGAGGTCACCCGGTGAACTGGCTCAACTCCGAGGCCTTCACCCTCTTCGGCCAGCACATCAAGTGGGCCGACATGATCGGCAACGTGATCGGGCTGATCGGCCTCGCCCTCGGCTGGCGCCGCTCCCTGTGGACCTGGCCCGCCCAGTTCGTCTCCGGGCTCATCCTCTTCACGGCCTTCGCCACCGCCCACCTCTCCGGCAGCGCCGGCAAGCAGGTCGTCGTCATGCTCGTCGCCGTCTGGGGCTTCCGGCAGTGGAACCGCGGCCGGCAACAGGCCCAGGACGGCTCCGTCGCCGTACGGTTCGCCACCTGGCGCGAGCGGGGCGTGCTGCTCGCCGGGGCCGCCCTCGGCACCCTCGCCGTCGGGGGCCTGTTCACCGCCTACCCGTCCCTGTCCTGGGACCCCTGGCCGGACGCCTACATCTTCGTCGGCACGGTCGTCGCGATGTACGCCCAGGCGCGCGGCATGGTCGAGTTCTGGTTCGCCTGGCTGCTCGTCGACCTCGTCGGCGTCCCGCTGAACTTCGCCAACGGCTTCGCCTTCTCCGGCTTCGTCTACGTCATCTACGGCGCACTCGTCCTGTGGGGCATGCGCGACTGGTGGCTGCGCTCCCGCGACGCGCGGCCCGCACTGGAAGGAGCGCCCGCATGAGTGCGGCACCCATGCTCTACGACACCGAGGACCTCGACCTCCGGCTCGACCCCGTCGAGCAGGCGATCGCCGACATCGCCGCCGGCCGCCCCGTGGTGGTCGTCGACGACGAGAACCGGGAGAACGAGGGCGACCTGATCGTCGCCGCCGAGAAGGTGACCGAGGAGATCGTCGCCTTCATGATGACCGAGTGCCGCGGCATGATCTGCGCGCCCATGACGGGGGAGGAGCTCGACCGGCTCCGGATCCCGCAGATGGTCGAGCAGAACTCCGAGTCCATGCGGACCGCGTTCACCGTCACCGTCGACGGCTCCGCCGCCCACGGCGTCACCACCGGCATCTCCGCCTCCGACCGCGCCACCACCCTCCGGCTGCTGGCCTCCGGCACGTCCGCGCCCGACGACCTCGTCCGGCCCGGCCACATCTTCCCGCTGCGCGCCCGCCCCGGCGGCGTGCTCGAGCGCGACGGCCACACCGAGGCCGCCGTCGACCTGGCCCGCCTCGCCGGACTGCGCCCGGCCGGCGCCATCGTGGAGATCGCCGGCGAGGACGGCCGCATGCTGCGCCTGCCCGAGCTCGTCCCGTTCGCCCGCAAGCACGGCCTGTCGATCATCTCCATCGAGGACCTGATCGCCTACCGGCGCGGCAGCGAGCCCACCGTCCGCCGCGAGGCCGAGGTCAGGCTGCCCACCGCCCACGGCACCTTCACCGCGTACGGGTTCCGCTCCACCGTGGACGGCGTCGAGCACGTCGCCCTGGTGCACGGCGACCTCGGCGACGGCGCGGACGTCCTCGTCCGCATGCACTCCGAGTGCCTCACCGGCGACGTCTTCGGCTCCCAGCGCTGCGACTGCGGCCCCCAGCTCGACGCCTCCCTGGACCGCATCCAGGAGGAGGGCCGGGGCGTCGTCGTCTACCTGCGCGGCCACGAGGGACGCGGCATCGGCCTGATGTCCAAGCTCCGCGCCTACGAACTCCAGGAGCGCGGCCGCGACACCCTCGACGCCAACCTGGAACTCGGCCTGCCCGCCGACGCCCGGGACTACGCGGCCGGCGCCCAGATCCTCGCCGACCTCGGCGTCCGCAGCGTCCGGCTGATGACCAACAACCCCGACAAGTCCGACGCGCTCGCCCGCCACGGCATCGACGTCGTCCGGCGCGAGCCGATGCCCGTCACCGCGAGCGAGCACAACCTCCGCTACCTGCGCACCAAGCGGGACCGGATGGGCCACGACCTGCCCTGGCTGGACACGCCGACCGTGCCCGCCTGCGGCAACCAGTAACGAGAACCACGAGGAGAGACGTGAGCGGCAAGGGTGCACCGGAGCTGACCGTACGCAACGTGGGTGACCTGCGGGTCGCCGTCGTCGCGGCACAGTGGCACGAGAAGGTGATGGACGGACTGGTGGACGGCGCCCTGCGCGCCCTGCACGACCTCGGCATCGACGAGCCGACCCTGCTGAGGGTCCCCGGCAGCTGGGAACTGCCCGTCGTCGCCAAGGTCCTGGCCGGCCGTGGCTACGACGCGATCGTCGCCCTCGGCGTCGTCATCCGCGGCGGCACGCCCCACTTCGAGTACGTGTGCCAGGGCGTTACCCAGGGGCTCACCCAGGTGTCCGTCGACACCGGTGTCCCCGTCGGCTTCGGCCTCCTCACGTGCGACGACGAACAGCAGGCCCTCGACCGCGCCGGACTGCCCGGCTCCCGCGAGGACAAGGGGCACGAGGCGGTCACCGCGGCCGTCGCCACCGCCGCCTGCCTGCGCTCGGTGTCCGAACCCTGGCGGTGAGCAGTCCCCGTCACCGCGTAGGGTAAGGACCACCATGTCCAAGAAGACGTTCGAGGAGCTCTTCACCGAGCTCCAGCACAAGGCCGCCCACGGGGACCCCACCACCTCCCGCACCGCCGAGCTGGTGGACAAGGGCGTCCATGCCATCGGCAAGAAGGTCGTCGAAGAGGCCGCCGAGGTCTGGATGGCCGCCGAGTACGAGGGCAAGGAGGCGGCCGCCGAGGAGATCTCGCAGCTGCTGTACCACGTCCAGGTGATGATGGTCGCCCGCGGCATCTCCCTCGACGACGTCTACGCCCACCTGTAAGCAACCACCGCACCACCCCACCCCTCCACGCAAAGGAAGCCGACCTCATGCTGCGCATCGCCGTCCCCAACAAGGGTTCCCTGTCAGGACCTGCGGCGGAGATGCTGCATGAGGCCGGCTACCAGCAGCGCAGGGAGTCCAAGGAGCTGCGGATCGTCGACCCGGTCAACGAGGTCGAGTTCTTCTACCTCCGCCCCCGCGACATCGCGATCTACGTCGCCTCCGGTCAGCTGGACATCGGCATCACCGGCCGTGACCTGCTGATCGACTCCGGCGCCGACGCCGAGGAGATCCTTCCGCTCGGCTTCGCCCGCTCCACCTTCCGGTACGCCGCCAAGCCGGGCACCGTCACCGGCCCCGCCGACCTCACCGGCAAGACCGTCGCCACCTCCTACGAGGGCATCGTCGCCGCGCACCTCGCGGAGCACGGCATCGACGCCTCCGTCGTCCACCTCGACGGCGCGGTCGAGACCGCCATCCAGCTCGGCGTCGCCCAGGTCATCGCGGACGTCGTCGAGACCGGCACCTCCCTGCGCAACGCCGGCCTGGAGGTCGTCGGCGAGCCGATCATGCAGTCCGAGGCCGTCGTCATCCGCCGTACCGGCACGGACGCCGAGGAACCCAAGGTGCAGCAGTTCCTGCGCCGCCTCCAGGGCGTCCTGGTCGCCCGCACGTACGTGATGATGGACTACGACTGCCGGGTCGAGCAGCTGGAGAAGGCCGTCGCGCTGACCCCCGGCCTCGAGTCCCCGACCGTCTCCCCGCTGCACAACGAGGGCTGGGTCGCCGTCCGCGCGATGGTCCCCTCCAAGGAGGCGCAGCGCATCATGGACGACCTGTACGACATCGGGGCGCGCGCCATCCTCACCACGGCGATCCACGCCTGCCGTCTCTGACGGGGCGGGGAGAGCCACCATGTCCGGCACCGAGCTTCCCGCGCTGCCCGTCACGTTCCGGCCCGGCCGCACCCGCGCCGTGCTGCTCACCGCGGGCGTCGCGCTGTTCGTCGTGGTCAGCCTGATCGGGCTGCTCCTGAACGGGCTGGGCCCGGGGGAGCGGATCAGCTTCGTCCTCACGGCCGCCCTGCTCGCGGGTGTGCTGTTCCTGCTGGCGCGGCCGAAGATCGTCGCCGACGAGGCGGGCGTCACCGTCGTCAACATCGTGACGCGGCGCCGTCTGGAGTGGGCGGAGATCCTTCAGGTGAACCTCCGCTCGGGTGATCCCTGGGTCTTCCTCGACCTCAGCGACGGCACCAGCCTGCCCGCGCTCGGCATCCAGCCCGGCATCGCCCGGCAACGCGCGGTCGCCGACGCCCGCGCCCTGCGGGCCCTCGCCGAGGCGCACTCCGCACCCGAGGCAGAGGCGCCCCGCGACTGACCCGGACATGTCCGGCGCCGTCCCGCGGGGAAAAACGGACCTGCCGCAGTCGGCCCTGTCTTGATTAATCTGTTGGGCGGAGGCGCGCCGACAGCGCCTCCGCCCCTGCCGCCCCGCCCGGTGCGCCGAGGGGCCCCAGCTATCCGAGGAGTGACCCTCTCCGGCGATGGACGGATCGTCCTGCAGTACCTGCGCCGCCCCCTGCCGACATAGCGCTCACCGCCCGGTGGGCGCCCATGCGGAGGCGGCGGCATCATGAGCACCCCCCTGCTGCTTCTCGCAGCCGCCTTCCTGCTGATCCTCGCCAACGGCTTCTTCGTGGCCGCCGAGTTCGGCCTGGTCACCGTCGAACGGGCCGACGCCGAGGAGGCCGCCGCGGCCGGCGACCGGCGCGCCCGCCGGGTCGTCGCGTCCCTGCGCGAACTGTCCTTCCAGCTCTCCGGCACCCAGCTCGGCATCACCATCACCTCCCTGGTGGTGGGCATGCTCGCCGAACCGGCCCTCGCCCAGCTGCTGGACGGCCCGCTCACCGGCGCCGGCATACCCGCGGGCGCGGTCTCCGGCGTGTCCGTGGTGATCGGCATGCTGCTCGCGTCCGCCGTACAGATGGTGATCGGCGAACTCGTGCCGAAGAACTGGGCGGTGTCCCGGCCGATGCAGGTCGCGCGCTTCGTCGCCGGCCCGCAGCACGCCTTCGCCCGCCTGTTCCGCCCGGTCATCGCCGGACTGAACGCCGTGGCCAACCGGCTGGTGCGCGCCATGGGCATCGAGCCCGCCGAGGAGCTCGCCTCCGCCCGGACCCCCGGCGAACTGGTCTCCCTGGCCCGGCACTCGGCCCAGGCCGGCGCCCTGGAACAGGACACCGCGGACCTCTTCGTCCGCACCCTGTCGCTCGGCGAGCTGACCGCCCAGCACGTCATGACCCCGCGCGTGCGGGTCAGCGCCCTCCAGGCGTCCGCGACCGCTGAGGACGTGGTCAACCTGACCCGCGCCACCGGCCTGTCCCGCTTCCCGGTGTACCGGGAGCGGATCGACGAGATCGCCGGCATGGTCCACCTCAAGGACGCCCTGGCCGTCCCCGCGCACCAACGGCTGCGCACCCCGGTCGCCCGCATCGCCCGCCCGGCGCTGCTGGTGCCCGAGACCCTGCCGGTGCGCCCGCTGCTCACCCGGCTGCGCAGCGAGCAGCCCATCGCGGTCGTCGTCGACGAGTACGGCGGCACCGCGGGGGTCGTCACCCTCGAGGACATCGTCGAGGAGATCGTCGGCGAGGTGCGCGACGAGCACGACGGGCAGGACGTCCCCGAACTCGCCCCCGCCCCGCCGGAGGACGGCAACCCGGCCTGGGACGTCGACGGCGGCGCCCGGGTCGACCTCCTGCGCCGCATAGGCCTCGAGGTCCCCGAGGGCCCCTACGAGACGGTGGCCGGCCTGGTCGCCGATCTGCTCGGCCGCATCCCGGCCGTGGGGGACCGCACGGAACTTCCGGGCTGGCGGCTGTCGGTGCGCCGCGTCGGCCACTACCGGGCGGAGCGCGTCCGCCTGGTCCGCACGGCCCGGATCCCTCTCGCGGAGGCCGCCGGATGAGCGTCCTGCAACTGCTGTTCGCCGCACTGCTCGTGCTCGCCAACGGCTTCTTCGTCGGCGCCGAGTTCGCCCTGGTGTCGGTCCGCCGCAGCCAGATCGAACCGCTCGGCACCGCCCGCGCCCGCCAGGTGCTGTACGGCCTGGAGCATCTGCCGCAGATGATGGCGGCCGCCCAGTTCGGCATCACCGTCTGCTCCCTCACCCTGGGCGCGGTCGCCGAACCGACCGTCGCCCGGCTGCTGGAGCCGGTGTTCGCGTGGATGCACCTGCCGCACGGGGTGATCCACCCGCTCGGCTACGTCATCGCGCTCGCCGCCGTGGTCTTCTTCCACCTCGTCATCGGCGAGATGGTCCCGAAGAACCTGGCGATGGCCGCACCCGGGAAGGCGGCCCTGTGGCTCAGCCCCGGCCTGGTGTGGTTCGCCCGCCTGTGCAGGCCGGTCACCGCCGCCCTCGGCGCCTGCGCCCAGGGCGTCCTGCGGCTGTTCCGCGTGGAGCCCAAGGACGAGGTGGAGGCCGTCTTCACCAGCGAGCAGCTCAACCGGCTGGTGGAGGACGCCGGCCAGGCCGGGCTGCTCGACCCGGAGGAGGCGGAACGCCTGGAGGACGCCCTGGAGCTGGGCTCGCGCCCGGTGACGGACGTCCTGCTGCCCCGCGAGTCCCTGGTGACGGTCACCCCGGCGGTCACCCCGGGGCAGATCGTGGAGCTGACCGCCCGCACCGGCTACTCCCGCTTCCCGGTGGCGGCCGAGGGCGGCGCCTTCATGGGCTATCTGCACGTCAAGGACGTCCTGGACCTGGAGGACGCCGACCGGGCCGTCCCGCAGCACCTGTGGCGTCCGATGACCGTCCTGAGGCCCGAACTCCCGCTGGACGACGCCCTCACGGTGATGCGCCGGGCGGCCACCCATCTGGCGCAGGTGGCCGACGCGTCCGGCAAGGCACTGGGGCTGGTCGCCCTGGAGGACGTGCTCGAGATGCTGGTCGGCGAGGTGCGGGACCCCGCCCACCGGGAGGTCACGCTCACCCCGCAGCGGGCGAGCGGGGCACCGGAGGAAGCGATGGCCACCTGACCTCGGGCGGCCGTACGCCGACACGCCCGGCGGGGTCCTAGGGCCCCGCCGGGTCCGACGGGCCCCGCCCCGACAGCACCTCCCCGTACGCCTGCATCAGGTCCGGCAGGCGCAGGGTCGCCAGGTCCTCCCGGGACAGCGGACCCGGGTACACCGACAGCCGCAGGTCGCGGTAGGCGCAGCTCTTCTCGTACAGGGTGCGCAGGAACCGGCCGTTGCCCAGCTCGTCGATCCACCCCTGGTCCACCACGTGCCCGGCGATGGACCGCAGCTCGTCCAGGGCCTCCTCGTCCCACGCGTCGCCGTTCTCCGCCGCCAGCACCTCGCCGATCTTCGTCAGCTCCAGCGGCCGGTACGACGGGAAGTCCACGCGGGTGGTGAAACGGGACGACAGCCCGGGGTTCGCCGCCAGCAGGCGGTCCATTCCCTCCGGGTAGCCGGCGAGGATCACCACCAGGTGGTCGCGGTTGTCCTCCGCCCGCTTCAGCAGCACCTGCAGCGCCTCGTCGCCGTACGCGTCGCCCTTGCCGTACCCCGAGTTCGACAGGGAGTACGCCTCGTCGACGAAGAGCACCCCGCCGAGCGCGGAGTCGATCAGCTCGTTGGCCTTCACCGCGGTCTGTCCGAGGTACTCGCCCACGAGGTCCGCCCGCTGCGCTTCCACGAGGTGGTCGCCGCCGAGCAGCCCGAGGGCGTAGAAGACCCGGCCCAGGATCCGGGCGACCGTGGTCTTGCCCGTGCCGGAAGGGCCGGAGAAGACGAAGTGCCGTTTGGGCGGCTGCACCGGAAGCCCCTGCCCGGCCCGCAGCCGCGCCATGTTCAACTGCGCGGACAGCGCCTTGACCTGTCGCTTCACCGGCTCCAGACCCACCATGCGCTCCAGCTCCGCGAGCGCCTCCTCCAGCAGTGCCGGGTCGGTGGGGCCCGGGGGCAGCACCGGGCCGGAGCCGCCGGAGCGCTCGCGCACCCCGGATCCGCCGAACGAGGACATCGGAGGAGGGGTGGGATCGGGGTCGGTCAGCCGCAGGTCGCGGCCCTCCGTCCCGAAGAGCGGATCCAGCGTGTCGGGTCCGTCGACGCTGTCCTGCCCGGCGCCGGCCAGGGTGATCGCGGCGAGGCCCGCGGAGTCGTCGTAGCCGTCGCCCTCGGCGATCGCCACGAGTCGCGCGGAGGTGTCCATGAAGGCCGGGTCGACCCGGTGCACGGCCCGGTACAGGGGGAGCGCGGCGGCGCTGCGGCCCGTGCCCTCGCGGGCGCGCGCCAGCCAGTACCGCAGCTCCTTGCGCTGCGGCTGTTCGCTGCGGCACCGCATCAGCGCCGCCGCCAGCAGGGGCTCCGCCTGCCCGTACATCTCGAGCCGCACCCGGGCCATGCCGCCGAACAGGCCCGCCTCGATGCCCAGCAGCGGGTCGTCGACGAGCGGGTCGGTGTGCCGGACCAGCTGCTCCCAGTCTTTGACGAGGTAGGCGCGGCAGGCGTGCAGGAAGCGCACCTGCGGGTCGGCGTCCACCGGAGGGAGTCCGGCGAGCGCGCGGTCCAGCTCGGGGACGTGCCGGCCGTCCAGCCAGTGCGAGGCGTGGGCGAGCAGCAGGTCGCGCGGGGTCTCCAGCACGGGCTGCACCCACCAGCCCAGCCAGTACCAGGAGTTGAGGGTGCGGCGGTGCCGGGTGCGCTGTTCGCCGAAGCGGTCGCGGTGGCGGAACATCCGCAGCAGCGCGGTCGTCGTGTCGATGCGCAACGCGTGCAGTCCGAGCCAGCCGTCCGCCATCCCCGGGTCGATCCGTACGGCGGTCCGGAACTCCTCCTCCGCCTGCGGATAGGCGCCCATCGTGTAGGCGTCCACGCCTCGCAGCCAGGCGAGGTCGGCCGGGGCCTGCGGGCCCTGCGTGCCGAAGTCCATCACGTCCCCCACAAACCGTGCCCCCGTCGGTGTGCCGGCCGGCCCCTCGGCCGCCGGCGCCCTGTGGCCGAACCGCTGTGCCGCGGACCGGAGTTGCAAGGTGCGCGAAGCTTCGTCGTCGGTCGCACCGAGGGCATCGTACCTGCGGGGGCGCGGTGTCCGCAGGGTGCCGAGGAGGCGAAACGGAGAGGGAAAGGGGGCGCGTGGGAGGGGCGCGGAAGGTGATCCTCACCGAGGGTGATCGTCATATGCCGCTGTGCGCCCGGAAAACGTGAAAAGGGCAGAACGAAGCCCCCGATCACGGGGGAACAACCGGGGGCTTCGTGTCTGTCGGCGGCTCCCGAAGGGCCGCACATTGAGAACGTAAGACCTGTACGGGCCCTCGGTCAAGCCGAGTTGGGCGACTGCGGCAACTTGTCCTGGACCGCTCTTCACAGGATCACCACATTGCCTACGACTCGTCACTGAACGTGATGGAAAGTGGTGTCTCAGCCGTCCCGGCAGGCCCGGGAACCACCTCGTATCCCTGCTCTCGCTGCCGTACCAGCAGGTGCGCGAAGGGGCGCGAGGGGTCGGTGGCGAAGTGCGCGCGCTCCGCCCGCTCCCAACCGTCCCAGAACGCCCGCTGCTCCTCGCCGTCCCGTGCCCGCCCCCGCGCCCAGGACTCCTCGCGGGGCACGTCCATCCAGAGCAGCAGCGCCAGATGCGGCCGCAGCGCGGCGCGTCCGGCGCCGACGCCCTCGACCAGCACCACCGGCGCGGCGGGGAGCGGACGCGGCGGTCCGGGGCGGCGGGCGCGCCAGTCGTAGGGGCGGTAGTGCGCGCTCGCGCCGCGGGAGAGCGGGCCGATCACCTCCTCGTGCAGCCGTGCCGTCCAGTCGAACAGCTCGTCGTGACGGGCGATGTCGTCGAGGTGCAGCACCGGGGCGTCACCGAGCCGGCCGGCCAGCAGCCCGGCGAACGTCGACTTCCCGGACCCGGCGTGACCGTCGACGGCGACGAGCCGCACCGGGCCGCACGAGGGAGGGAGCCGGCGGATGCGGGAGGTGAGCGGGTGAATGGCTGGTTCCCGGGGCTGTGGGGGAGTTCGGACGGGAGCACTCTAGGCCCCGTCGCCCACCTGCGGCGCTTCCGCCATTGGTCCACTCCCATGTTGGTCGACACCGCACGGCCCGGATGCTGGCAGGACCCGCCCGGCTGCGTTCATAGTGGGGCGCACACCCGCTCCATCCGGCGGACGCACAGCGTCCGGCGGCCGTGCACCGGTCCCGTCCCGACTCCGAAACCCTGGGGGTCCCCCACCCATGAGCAGAGCCGAACTGCCGTCCCGCAGAACCCTTCTGGCCGCGGCGGTCGTCGCCACCGTCGCCGGAAGCGCGGCGACGGCGTCCGCGGCCGTCCCGACCGCCGGCGCCACCCGGCCCGCGGCGCCCGGGCGGGCCGCCGCCCGCACCGTCGACAACCGCGCCTGGACCACGTACCCCGACTGGCGTTCCGGCACCGGCGCCGGCACCCGCGCCGTCGCAGGTCTGCGCCCCGGCCTGGAGATCGCCAAGGCGGCCGGCACCACGGACTACACCGACCCGCACACCGGCCGCACGGCGGCCTGGGAGTACGCGACCTGGACCTCGCCCGCCCACCGGCTCGCGGTCCCCTCCACCGAGGCGATCGCCTCCTGGAACGCGCACACCCCCGAGGGCACCTGGATCCAGGTCGAACTGAAGGGCACGTACTCCGACGGCACGGACACCCCCTGGTACGTGATGGGCCGCTGGGCCGCCGGCGACGGCGACATCCGGCGCACCTCCGTGGACGACCAGGAGGACGGGAAGAGCAGTGTGTGGACGGACACGCTGGCCGTCGACGACGCGGCCTCGGGGCTGCGCATCGCCTCCGTCCGGCTGCGCCTCACCCTGTACCGCCGCCCCGGCACCCGCCTCACCCCGACCGTGTGGCGCCTCGGCGTGATGGGCTCCGACGTCCCCGACCGGTTCACCGTCCCCGCCTCGACGCCCGGCCTCGCCAGGGAACTCCTCGTCCCGCGCTACTCGCAGGAGATCCACAAGGGCCAGTACCCGGAGTACGACAACGGCGGCGAGGCGTGGTGCAGCCCCACCTCCTCGCAGATGATCATCGAGTACTGGGGCGGCCGGCTCACCCAGGAACAGCTCTCCTGGGTCGACCCGGCGTTCGCCGACCCGCAGGTCTGCCACGCGGCCCGTCACACCTACGACCACCAGTACGCCGGGTGCGGCAACTGGCCGTTCAACGCGGCCTACGCGGCCACCTTCCCCGGCCTCCAGGGCGTGGTCACCCGGCTTCGGTCGCTGACCGACCTGGAGACGCTGATCGCGGCGGGCATCCCCGCCATCACCTCGCAGTCGTTCCTGAAGGAGGAGCTGACGGGGGCGGGCTACGGCACCTCCGGGCACCTGATGACGGTGATCGGCTTCACCGCCGACGGCGACGTGATCGCCAACGACCCCGCCTCGGACGACAACGAGGCCGTGCGCCGGATCTACAAGCGGCGCGAGTGGGAGAACATCTGGCTCCGCACCAAGCGGTACAACGCCTCCGGGAAGGTCGTCTCCGGCACCGGCGGCGTCTGCTACCTGTACTTCCCGGCCCGTCCGACCTCCCGCCAGCGCAAGGCGCTCGCGGCGGTGGGCGTGCGCTGAGCCGACGCGCGCGGCGGGCCCCGGCCGCCACCGGGGCCCGCCGCGTGTGAGCAACCTCTCGGCGGCGGCCGCCGTTTCCGGTGGCAAGGTGGACGACATCGTTCGGGGGGATCCACGCACCACCGGAGACCAGGTAGAAGTCATGAGCGTCAACGCAGCCACCGTCACCCGTGCCCGTACCGGCGGACCCCGTGAGGACGGTCCGAAGATCCTCGAGCACGTCCTGGGCTGGACCCTCGTCGTGGTCCTCGCGATGCTGGTGACGCAGCTGGGACTCCTGTAGTCCCGGGGACGAGCGGCCCTGCCGCGGCGCGGGCCGACCTGCCATACTCCTGCGGGACCGTCCCGCCCCCCGCAGGAGACCTGGGCCGCCATTGAACATCAGCCAGCAGTCCGCCGTGCCTCCCTCGACCCGCGGCACCCGGAGAGCGTCGGCCCGTCGCGCCGAACTCATCGCCATCGGACGCCGCCTGTTCGCCGACCGGTCCTACGACGCGCTGTCGATGGACGACATCGCACGCCAGGCGCGGGTCGCCAAGGGACTGATCTACTACTACTTCCAGTCCAAGCGCGGCTACTACCTGGCCATCATCGAGGACTCGGTGACCGGTCTGGTCACGATGGCCGCGAGCGGCGACGAACTGCCGCCCGTGGAGCGGGTGCAGCGCACCATCGACAGCTATCTGCGGTACGCGGAGCACAACCAGGCCGCCTACCGCGCGATCGTGAGCGGCGGTGTCGGCTTCGACGCCGAGGTGCACGCCATCCGTGACGGGGTGCGCGAGGCGATCGTCGCGACCATCGCCGAGGGCGCCTACGGCCGCTCCGACATCGCCCCGGTGGCCCGGATGGGATTGCTGGCCTGGGTGTGCAGCGTGGAGGGCGCGGTACTGGCCTGGATCGACCGCCCGGACCTGTCCCGCGAGACCATGTGCGAGCTGCTGGTGAAGACGCTCGGCGGGGCGATGCGCGCCGTCGAGGAACTGGACCCCGCCTACCCGGCCCCGGAGCCCGCGCGCCGCGGCGGCTGACGCGACGGACGACGCGGGGGCGGGCCGCCGGGGGACACGCGTGGGGCGGGAGTCCCCCCGTGGAACCCCCGCCCCGCCCGCCTCCGGCGTCCGTCGGCTACCGGATGGCCTTGATCAGCTCACCGTTCGCGGTGTCGCCGCTGAGCTCCCAGAAGAACGTGCCGCCGAGGCCCTGCTGGTTCTTCCACTCCGTCTTGGAGGCGACGGTCTCCGGGGTGTCGTAGCTCCACCACTGGTCGCCGCACCGGGCGTAGGCGGTGCCGCCGACCGTGCCGGTCGCGGGGCACCTGTCCTTGAGGACCTTGTAGTCGTCGATCCCCGCCTCGTACGTGCCCGGCGCGGGGCCGGTCGCGGTGCCGCCCGGCTCCGCCTGGGTGACGCCGGTCCAGCCGCGGCCGTAGAAGCCGATGCCGAGCAGCAGCTTGTCCGCGGGGACGCCGAGACCGGTCAGCTTCGCGATGGTGGCGGCGCTGTTGTACTCCGCCTTCGGGATGCCGTCGTAGGAGGTCAGCGGCGAGTGCGGGGCGATCGGCCCGGCGGTGTCCCAGGCGCCGAAGTAGTCGTACGTCATCGGGTTGTACCAGTCGACGTACGGGGCGGCGCCGGCGTAGTCGGCCGCGTCGATCTTGCCGCCGTCGGTGGCGTCGGCCGGGATCGCGGCGGTGACCAGGCGGTCGGGGCCGAACGTGGAGCGCAGCGCCGCCATCAGTTCGCGGTAGGCGTCACGGCCGCTGGTGTCGCAGGTGGCGCCGCAGGCGTTCGGGTACTCCCAGTCGATGTCGATACCGTCGAAGACGCCGGCCCAGCGCGGGTCCTCCACCAGGTCCAGGCAGGACTGCGCGAAGGCGGCCGGGTTCTTCGCGGCCTCGCCGAAGCCGCCGGACCAGGTCCAGCCGCCGAAGGACCAGATCACCTTGAGGCCGGGGTGCTTCTCCTTCAGCTTCCGCAGCTGGTTGAAGGTGCCGCGCAGCGGCTGGTCCCAGGTGTCCGCGACTCCGTCGACGGACTCCTCGGCGGTGTAGGCGCGGTCGGTGGCCGCGTAGGCGTCGCCGATGGCGCACTTGCCGCCGGTGACGTTGCCGAAGGCGTAGTTGATGTGGGTGAGCCGGTCCGCGGACCCGGACGTCTCGATGTTCCTGACGTAGTACTGCCGGTCGTAGGTGCCCCATTCGGTGAAGTAGCCGACGACCTTCGAACCGGCGGCGGCCTCCTGAGCCGAGGTCGCCGCGGTGGCGGTCGAGGCGCCCGTGCCGGCGAGCAGTCCGGCGCCGAGCACGGCGGTACAGGCGGCGGACACGAGCGCCCGCAGCGTGCGGGAGCGGTGGGGGGATGGCATCCGGTGTCTCCTCGTGGGGGAGGGGAGAGCCGCGTTGTTTGGCATGAACGCGGTGACTCGGGGGTTGGAGCGAAACCCTAGAAGGACTAGACCAGTTGGTCAATGGTGCGGACCAATGTGATCGCGGGCGGGGCGCGGCGCAAGGTGTCGTGAAGTAAGCGGTCGTTAACTGGTGACGCGGTGCCTCCGATCGGGCATACTCACAGCGCACAGCCGCTGGTCAGCAGCTTCCGAGACCCGGGAGTGCGAGCATCGGCCCGGCACCGAAACGACCCCGGCGAAGCCGCCTCCACCCAAGGCGCACGCCGTGTGCCCCAACAGGGAGGAGAGCGACGTCATGCCCGACCGCGCCCCGCAGCCGGTGGACCGGCTACTGCCCACGGACGAGGCCCGGGACCTGCTCACGCTCGTCCGCGACATCGCGCAGCGCGAGGTCGCCCCCAGGGCCGCCGAGGAGGAGGAAGCAGGCCGCTTCCCGCGCGAGCTGTTCACCCTGTTGTCCGAGTCCGGCCTGCTCGGCCTGCCCTACGACTCCGAGTACGGCGGCGGCGACCAGCCCTACGAGGCGTACCTCCAGGTCCTGGAGGAGCTGGCCCGCGCCCGCCTCACCGTCGCCCTCGGCGTCAGCGTGCACACCCTCGCGACGTACCCGCTCGCCGCCTTCGGCACCAAGGAGCAGCACGCCGAGCACCTGCCCGCCATGCTCGGCGGCGGACTGCTCGGCGGCTACTGCCTCTCCGAGCCCTCCTCCGGCTCCGACGCCGCCTCCCTGCGCACCCGCGCGGTCCGTGACGGCGACGACTGGGTCATCGACGGCACCAAGGCGTGGATCACCCACGGCGGCGTCGCCGACTTCTACACGGTCATGGCGCGCACCGGCGGCGAGGGGGCGCGCGGCATCAGCGCGTTCCTGGTGCCCGGGGACGCCGCCGGGATCAGTGCCGCCGCCCCCGAGAAGAAGATGGGCATGAAGGGCTCGCCCACCGCCCAGGTCCACTTCGACGGCGTCCGGGTGCCCGACGCGCGTCGCATCGGCGAGGAGGGGCAGGGGTTCGCCATCGCCCTGTCCGCGCTCGACGGCGGCAGGCTCGGCATCGCCGCGTGCGCCATCGGCGTGGCCCAGGCCGCGCTCGACGAGGCAGTCGGCTACGCCACCGAGCGGCGCCAGTTCGGCAGGCCGATCGCCGACTTCCAGGGGCTGCGCTTCATGCTCGCCGACATGGCCACCCAGATCGAGGCGGGACGCGCGCTGTACCTGGCGGCCGCCCGGCTGCGCGACGCGGGCAGGCCGTTCGGCCGGCAGGCCGCCATGGCGAAGCTGCACTGCACCGACACCGCGATGCGGGTCACCACCGACGCCGTGCAGGTCCTCGGCGGCTACGGCTACACCGCCGACTTCCCCGCCGAGCGCTACATGCGCGAGGCGAAGGTGCTGCAGATCGTCGAGGGCACCAACCAGATCCAGCGCATGGTCATCGCCCGCCACCTCGCGGGGCCGGAGACGCGCTGAACCGGCCGAAACCCCGCCAGGGCGCGGCGAGCCGGGCCCACTCCGGGTCGTGCCGCCCCGGCACCGTGCGGCCCCGGTCCGTCCACGTCCGCATCATCTCGCGGTAGATCGGCGGGTCCGGGAGCTGCGGCGGCGGGACGGTCACGGCCGCCTCGACGGGCGGCGGCACGAACACGTGGCGCTGACGCCCGGTCGTCGAGTACGTGGGGGTCGTCATGCCCGGCCAACGCGCGAGCGGGCGGCCGGGTCACCGCCGTGCCGAATAGAGCGTGCGTTCAGCGGTGCCCCGTGCGGCGGACACCGGCGGGGCGAGGCGGTGAAGGGGCGGGGCGGCGAACGGCGAGGGCGGCGGTGCTCCGCCACCCTCGGGCCGGTCCGCGCTCAGGCGGCGTCGCGCCGCATCACCGGGAAGCGGATCGGGCGCGATCCCGGCCCGCCGACGTGCGAGAAGGGCTGGGTCCGCCAGTCGAGGCCCTGAGGGAGCGTCAGCAGCAGCGCCGTGTCCTGCTCCTGGGGCGTGACGGTCTCGTCCGCGGGCCGGGCCTCGGACGCCCGGCGGCCCGTGCCGGGGCAGACCGTGAGCCCGAACGGGTTCCACGGCGAGGCGCACAGGGCGTGCTCCGGCAGGATCTCCTCGTCCGCCAGGAGGGCGATGGGCTGCGAGCAGTCCGGGCACACGACCCGGAACATCTCGAAGGTGTCGTACGCGTCGACGTCGTCGTCCGGGGTTCCGGGTTCGACGTACTCCGGCTCGGGCGCGACGACGGGCTGCTGCCGCTTGGACGTGGTACGACCAGGGCGCTTAAGACTCTGCATTGGGTTCTCCCCCTCGGGCTGGGCCGTTCAGGCACTGCGGCCTCGACCACAGCAAGCACTTCCCGCCACCCCAGGTGGGTAATCACGAGAACATCACGGAGACGGCGCAAGGCGTGTGGTCTTCGTCACATGCCGCTCGCAGGTGCCGTCCGCGGCCGTCGCGCACGGCCGTTCCGGTATCCGAGGCGATCAAGCGCCCTGTAGGTTCAGCGCCATGGAGGAGCTGGACCGACAGATCGTGCAGCTGCTCGTCAAGGACGGGCGGATGAGCTACACGGACCTGGGCAAGGCCACGGGCCTGTCCACGTCGGCCGTGCACCAGCGGGTGCGACGGCTGGAGCAGCGCGGCGTCATCCGTGGCTACGCGGCGGTGGTCGACCCGGAGGCGGTCGGCCTGCCCATGACCGCGTTCATCTCGGTCAAACCGTTCGACCCCAGCGCCCCCGACGACATCGCGGACCGCCTGGCGGGCGTCCCCGAGATCGAGGCGTGCCACAGCGTCGCGGGCGACGAGAACTACATCCTCAAGGTCCGCGTGGCGACCCCGCACGAACTGGAGGAACTCCTCGCGCGACTGCGCTCCTTGGCGGGGGTCTCCACCCGCACGACGGTGGTCCTGTCGACACCGTACGAGGCGCGGCCGCCGCGGATCTGAGCCCTGCGGGCTCGGTCGCCTTCGTTGCGCGCGGCGAGCCTGGTGCCGACGGGAGCGGGCCGGGCGAGGCCGGTCTCCATCCGTCCGGCGACCGGGCTCGCCGCGCGCAACGACGACGCGACGGGGCTTGCCGGGGGACGCCGGAAGAGTTCCCACTCCCGTGGGGGCCTGGCTCCGGTGACGGTGGTGCCTGCCGGACCCGCGCTCGGCGGGCGGGCCGAGCCGGACGGGCCGGGTGGCCCGGCGGCGGGCCGGTGGCCGTGCCGGGCCGGGGCGTCGCGCGGTGCGGCCGGGCTCGGGCCGTGCCGGGTGGCTCGGCGCAGCATCGCCTCCGGGCCGTAGGTGTCCCGCGTCCGAGGCGCAGTCGACGGAAACCGTCCGTCCCGGCTCCGTCAGGACAGGCGCCCCGCCCGCCGCCGCCGACGTCCCGCTCGGGCACCGTCCACGGGCGGTTCCGAGGGCCGGCTCCGGGAGGCGGCTCCGCGCCGCCCGCGGTCCGACCCACGGCCGCCGGTCGCCAGGCACGACGACCGTCGCAGTCTGCGCCGGTGGTGGGCGTCTCGCGGGTACGTCCGAGGCGCGTTCGCACCCCGGCGTGCGCCGGGAGACGCGGGGTGGGGGCGCCGCCCCCCGGCCTCCGCGCCCCGAGCGGGACCTGCGTGCCGGACCGTGTGCGGGGCGCGCGAGACTAAGGGCATGAGTGAACGTACCGCCCCGCCGCCCACCGTCCTGCTCCGCCGTGGAGAGGTGCACAGCCCCGCCGACCCCTTCGCCACCGCGATGGTCGTCGAGCGCGGCCAGGTCGCCTGGGTGGGGTCCGAGGGCGCGGCCGACGCCTTCGCGGACGGTGTCGACGAGGTGGTCGACCTCGACGGGGCGCTGGTCACCCCGGCGTTCACCGACGCGCACGTCCACACCACCGCCACCGGCCTCGCCCTCACCGGCCTGGACCTGTCCACCGCCGCCTCCCTCGAGGACGCCCTCGCCCGGGTGCGGGAGTTCGCCGCCGCCCGCCCCGACGACCGGGTGCTCCTCGGACACGGCTGGGACGCCGCCCGCTGGCCCGGCGGCCGGCCCCCGACGCGCGCGGAGCTCGACGAGGCCACCGCGGGCCGCCCGCTCTACCTGAGCCGCATCGACGTGCACTCCGCCGTCGTCTCCACCGCGCTGCTCGACCTCGTCGCCGGCGGCGCGACCCGCGTGACCCGCGAGGACCGCCCTCTCACCGGCGACGACCACCACGCGGTGCGCGCCGCGGCGCTGGGCGCCGTCACCCCCGCCCAGCGCACCGCCGCCCAGCGCGCCGCCCTCGCCCACGCGGCGTCCCTCGGCATCGGCACCGTGCACGAGTGCGGCGGACCCGAGATCTCCTCCGAGGACGACTTCACCGGCCTGCTGCGCCTCGCCCGCGAGGAGCCCGGCCCCCGTGTCGTCGGCTACTGGGCCGAGCAGGACGTCGCCAAGGCCCGCGAGCTGGGCGCGCTCGGTGCGGCGGGCGACCTCTTCGCCGACGGCGCCCTCGGCTCGCACACCGCCTGCCTGCACGCTCCGTACGCCGACGCCGCCCACACCGGCACCGCGCACCTCGACGCGGAGGCGGTGGCCGCCCATGTCGTCGCCTGCACCGAGGCGGGCCTCCAGGCGGGCTTCCACGCCATCGGCGACGCCGCCGTGAGCACCGTGGTCGACGGCGTCCGCGCGGCGGCGGAGAAGCTCGGCCTCGCTCGCGTGCGCGCCGCCCGGCACCGCGTCGAGCACGCGGAGATGGTCACCCCGGAGACGATCGCCGCCTTCGCCGAGCTCGGCCTCACCGCCTCCGTCCAGCCCGCCTTCGACGCGCTGTGGGGCGGCGAGGACGGCATGTACGCCCAGCGCCTCGGCGCGGAGCGCGCCCGCACGCTGAACCCGTTCGCCGCGCTGCTGAAGGCCGGCGTCCCGCTCGCCTTCGGCTCCGACAGCCCGGTCACCCCGCTCGACCCCTGGGGCACCGTCCGGGCGGCGGCCTTCCACCGCACCCCCGAGCACCGCGTCTCCGTCCGCGCCGCCTTCACCGCCCACACCCGCGGCGGCTGGCGGGCGACCGGACGGGACGACGCGGGCGTCCTGGTGCCCGGCGCCCCCGCCGACTACGCCGTCTGGCGCACCGGCGAGCTCGTCGTCCAGGCGCCCGACGACCGGGTGGCCCGCTGGTCCACCGACCCGAGGTCCGGCACCCCCGGCCTGCCCGACCTCACCCCCGGCCGTGACCTGCCCGTCTGCCTCCGCACGGTGGTCGGCGGCCGCACGGTCTTCGTACGGCCGGGCGAGTGATCTGCGCGGGCGGCGCGGTGGTCGATCATGCACCGCGCCCCCGTCGCGCGACCTGCGCATCCTCGCCTCTGGCCAGGCACTTGAACCACACTGCGCAGGTCGGACGACTGTTGACAGGCGGCCGCGGAGGGCCGGTAGGTTCGGCCGGGTCCACCACCGGACGCCCGACCGGAGACCGTCCGGCCACTCGGGCCGGCGCCGCTGGGTCAGGGACGGTGTGCCGCACCGGGGCACCGTCGCTGGGAGCCAGGCTCAGCGCGGCGCGGGGCCGAGGGACGTGTCCGCCGGCCGGGGAGGTGCGACCCCGGGTGGGGCCCGGGCGCTCAGTAGACAACGGCTCCAGGTGATCCGCAGCCGGCGGGTCCCGGGCCGGCCCGAAGGGCGCCGGGCCCCCACCCGCCGTCCGCGCGCACCCGGTGGAAGAAGATGTGCCTACCCGATGATCGGGAAACGACACCACCATATGTACGTCCTGTCACCTCACGGCAGGCCGTGCCCACTAAGGTGGGATCCTGCGCACAGGACATGAAGGGGCAGCAGTGAACGACGGCGGCGGGACCCTCGCGGCAGGATCCCAGGGGCGGAAATCCGGCCCGCTCGGTACGGCTTTGGTGATCATCCCCACGTACAACGAGGCGGAGAACATCAAGGCGATCGTCGGACGCGTGCGCAAGGCCGTCCCCGAGGCGCACGTCCTCGTGGCCGACGACAACAGCCCCGACGGCACCGGCAAGCTCGCCGACGAACTGGCCGCCGCGGACGACCACGTCCAGGTGCTGCACCGCAAGGGCAAGGAAGGCCTCGGCGCCGCCTATCTGGCGGGCTTCCGCTGGGGCATGGAGCACGGCTACGGCGTGCTGGTCGAGATGGACGCCGACGGCTCCCACCAGCCCGAGGAGCTGCCCCGGCTGCTCACCGCCCTCAAGGGCGCCGACCTGGTGCTCGGCTCGCGCTGGGTGCCCGGCGGCCGGGTGGTCAACTGGCCGAAGTCCCGCGAGTTCATCTCCCGAGGCGGCAGCCTCTACTCCCGCATGGCGCTCGACCTGCCGCTGCGCGACATCACCGGCGGCTTCCGCGCGTTCCGCCGCGAGACGCTGGAGGGCCTCGGCCTCGAAGAGGTCGCCTCCCAGGGCTACTGCTTCCAGGTCGACCTCGCCCGCCGCGCGGTGAAGGCCGGCTACCACGTCGTCGAGGTGCCCATCACCTTCGTGGAGCGCGAGCTCGGCGACTCCAAGATGAGCAAGGACATCCTCGTCGAGGCGCTGTGGCGGGTCACCGCCTGGGGCGTGGGGGAGAGGGTCGGCAAGGTCCTCGGCCGCGCCGACGACAACAAGCCCGGTCGGCCCCGCGCCGGGAAGGGCGTTCCGGCCGAGGAGCCGGTCAGGGAGACGACGGCGGACGCCGGGCGCTCCGAGCCGTAACCCCCGGGCCCTGGGGGACGACCGGCCCGCTTATCCCGTGCTGAGCCGCACCCAGGCACACTGGGGGTATGACGACTGGTGCTCAGAGCCCGTACCCCGCCCGGCCCCGGCGCTCCCGGCTGCGCACGCTGCTGCCGCTCGGCGTCGCCGCATGGCTCGTACTGGAGATCTGGCTGCTGACTCTCGTCGCCGGCGCGTCCAGCGGCCTGGTGGTCTTCCTGATCCTGCTGGCCGGCATCGTCCTCGGCTCGTACGTGATCAAGCGGGCGGGCCGCCGCGCCTTCAGGAACCTCACCGAGACCGTGCAACAGCAGCAGGGCGGCGGACCGGTGACCCCGGGCGCCCGGACCAACAGCGAGGGCAACGGGCTGACGATGCTGGGCGGTCTGCTGATCGTCCTGCCGGGTCTGATCTCCGACGCGCTGGGCCTGCTCCTGCTGGTGCCGCCGGTCCAGAAGGCCGTCAGCCGGTACGCGGAGCGCACCTTCGAGCGCAAGCTCCGCGAGGCCGCCGCGCAGAGCCCGCTGGGGGACGCCTTCACACAGGCCCGTATGCACCACCCGGACGGCAAGGTGGTCCAGGGCGAGGTCGTCCGGGACGAGCCCGGAAGCGGCAGCCCCGAGGGACCGCGGCCCCCGTTGACCAAGTAGGGCGGGCCCCGGACGCGTCCGGGCACGCAGACAGGACCGAGGGCGCCGTACACGTACGGCGCCCTCGGTCCTGTCTCTGTGCCTCCGGGCGGGCTCCCGCCGGGATCAGGCCGACTTGCGGCTGTCCCGCGGATGCACCGCGATGTTCATCGCACCGGAACGCAGAACGGCGAGACGCTCCTCGAGGACCTCTTCGAGCTCCTCACGGGTGCGCCGCTCCATCAGCATGTCCCAGTGCGTACGCGCAGGCTTGGCCTTCTTCTCCTCCGGACCGTCTCCGTCCACCAGGAGTGCCTGGGCACCGCAGACCTTGCACTCCCACTCCGGCGGGATCTCCGCCTCGACCGAGAAGGGCATCTCGAAGCGGTGCCCCTTCTCGCATGCGTACTCCACGGCCTGGCGCGGGGCCAGGTCGATGCCGCGGTCCGTCTCGTAGCTGGTCACCACGAGGCGCGTGCCGCGAAGAGCTCGCTCACTCATGAATCGTGCCTCCCGGGCTTGTCGCCCACAGGACAGGTGTGTCGCTGTCGTCGTCATCCGGTCAACGTCCGGTCGGCGGTAAAGATTCCCGATCGGAGATCCGTTCCGGGTCATGTGTCGCCGTCGTGGCCGCAGCCTTTGTCAACCAGTGCAGTACCCACCGACGCCCGGTTTGTCACATCTGGTCACAGATGTCACACAGCGGTTCGGCATCTTTGACGCGCAGTAACGGTACGCCTGGCAGGCCAAACGCGTACACTACCGCCCTTTCGCGTCGAACGCTAAATCCGCCGGGGCACCGGGTTGCCCGCGTCGGCGATCGCCCTGCGTACGGGTACCCGCGCGAGCAGGACGAATCCCAGGACGAAGAAGCCCACCAGGGAGAGGATCGCGTCCCGGTAGCTGCCGGTCAGCTGGTACGTCAGACCGAACAGCAGCGGCCCGAGCCAGCTCAGCCCCCGGTCGCTGATCTCGTACGCCGAGAAGTACTCGGCCTCCTTGCCGGGCGGGACCAGGTGGGAGAAGAGGGAGCGGGACAGGGCCTGGCTGCCGCCGAGGACCAGGCCGATCCCGGCGGCCAGCACGAAGAACCACGCCGGCGCGCCGGCGGGCAGGAAGTAGCCGGCGGCCAGCGTCAGCGTCCAGGCGACCAGCGAGCCGAGGATCGTGCGCTTGGCGCCGTACCGCCGGGCGAGCCGCCCCAGCAGCAGCGCGCCCGCCACGGCCAGCACCTGGACCAGCAGCACGGCCACGATCAGCGTCGACTGTCCGAGCCCCAGCTCCTTCGAGCCGTACACGGAGGCCTGGGAGATCACCGTCTGGATGCCGTCGTTGTAGACCAGATAGGCCAGCAGGAACGCGAGGGTCAGCGGGTGCCGGCGCATGTCGCGGACCGTCGCCGCCAGCTGACGGAACCCCGGCAGGGCCGCCTCGCGGGCGGGTGCACGGCGGTCCCGCAGCCGACGCAGGGGTATCAGTGCGAACGCGCCCCACCACAGTCCGGCCGACGCCAGGCAGATGCGCACCGCCATGCTCTCGGACACGCCGAAGCTGTCGTGCCCCGTGTAGAGGACGAGGTTCGCCACCAGCACCAGTGCGCCCGCCGCGTAGCCGAAGGCCCAGCCGCGCGAGGAGACGGCGTCGCGCTCCTCCGGCGGCGCGATCTGCGGCAGGTAGGAGTTGTAGAGCATCATCGCGACCGACTGCGCGGCGTTCGCCACCACCAGCAGCAGACCGCCCAGCAGATAGCGGTCGCCGTCGAGGAAGAACATCCCCGCGGTGGCGGCGGCGCCGGTGTACGCGGCCGCCGCGAGCAGCGGCTTCTTGCGCCCGGTGCGGTCGGCGGCGGCCCCCACCAGCGGCATCACCAGCACCGCCACGACCACCGACAGGGACACGGCGTACGCGAAGAAGGAACCCGCGCGCACCGGTACGCCCAGCGGGTGCACGAACCCGTCCGCGTCCGCCGCGGCCTCCGCGACCGTGGTCAGGTAGGGGCCGAGGAACACGGTGACGACGGTCGTGGAGTAGACCGAGCAGGCCCAGTCGTAGAAGTACCAGCCGCGCTGTTCGCGCCGCCGTCCGGCGCTGTCGTCCGCCGCCGGTGACCGCACGGTGTCGGTGTCCACCCGTGCCCTCGCTTCCCCGTGAGCGCGCCGAGGCGACGGGGGCTGCGGGGGTCTCAGACCCAGGTGCCGCGGTCCTCCATGACCTTGCGCAGTGTGTCGATGTGATCGGTCATGATGCCATCCACTCCCAGGTCGAGGAGCCGGTGCATGCGTTGCGGTTCGTTCACGGTCCACACGTGCACCTGGAGCCCGCGCGCGTGGGCCGTCCGCACGAACCGCTCGTCGACCACGCGGACCCCCGACTGCTCCTCGGGCACCTGGGCGGCGACGGCCGACCGGCGCAGCGGCGCCGGCAACCCCCAGGACCGCAGCCGCAGACCGAGCACGCCCCGGGTGCCGAACGACGTGGCGAGCCGGGGCCCGGCCAGCCGCTGGGCGCGCACCACGCGCGCCTCCGAGAACGACCCGACGCAGATCCGGTCCCAGGCGCCGGTGCGCTCGACCAGGTCCAACAGGGGAAGCAGCGCCGGTTCGGCCTTCACGTCCACGTTCCAGCGGACCTCGGGGAAGGTCTCCAGCAGCTCCTCGAACAGCGGGACCGGCTCCTGGCCGGCCACCCGGGCCCGTGCCACCTCCGCCCACGGCAGGTCGGCGATCCGGCCCGCTCCGTCCGTCACCCGGTCCAGGGTGGAGTCGTGGAAGGCGACGAGCCGGCCGTCGCGCGTGGCGTGGACGTCGGTCTCGATGTACCGGTAGCCCGCCTCGACGGCGCTCCGGAACTGCCGGACGGTGTTCTCCAGACCGTCCGCGGCCCCGCCCCGGTGGGCGAAGGCGAGCGGTGCGGGATGGTCGAGGTAGGGGTGGCGTATCGGAGGGGTCACGACCGCAGTATCGCCCGCCGGGGTGTGCGCCCCGCAACGACCGTGCTGCTCCCGCCCGGTTCGGGGACGGCGAAGACGCGGAGGAACAGTTGGGCGAGCGGGCCGATGGTCACCGCGTACAGCAGGGTTCCGACGCCGACCGTGCCGCCCAGTACGAAGCCGGTGACCACCACGGTGATCTCGATGGCCGTGCGGACCAGACGCACCGACACCCCCGTGCGCCGGTTCAGGCCCGTCATCAGGCCGTCGCGCGGGCCCGGACCGAACCGGGCCGCGATGTAGAGCCCGGTCGCCGCGCCGTTCAGCACGATTCCCGACGCCATCACCGCCACCCGTAGGGCCATGCCGTGCGCGTCCGGCACCACGGCCAGCGTCGCGTCCATCGCCACGCCGATCACCAGCACGTTGGAGACCGTGCCGAGTCCCGGCCGCTGCCGCAGCGGGATCCACAGCAGCAGGATCAGCGCGCCCAGCGCGGTCAGCACCACGCCCATGGACAGGCCGGTGCGCTCGGACAGGCCCTGGTGCAGGACGTTCCACGGTTCGAGTCCCAGCCCGGACCGCACCAGCAGCGCCGAACTCGCCCCGTACAGGGCCAGGCCCGCGTAGAGCTGGAACAGCCGCCGCACGAGACGGCGCTCGCCGAGCGCGTTTCTGGCCAAGAGGTGCCCCCTGTGGTGGAAGTGGACCGATGCATGCCACCCTGGAGCCAGAGTGGTCATGTCATCCATGGCCAATCCGGGGAAGGTGGACTGAATCTTATGGCGCAGTGGACTTCCGCAGTGGGCGCCGGCCAGCTGGCCCGGCTGCTCGGATCCCAGCAGGACCGCCCGGCGGGGCCCGGCACCCGGCGGCCGCCCGCCTACCGTGCCCTCGCCGACGGCATCCGGCTGCTCGTGCTCGAAGGGCGCGTGCCGGTCGCCGCGCGGCTGCCCGCCGAGCGGGAACTCGCCCTCGCCCTGTCCGTGAGCCGCACCACCGTCGCCGCGGCCTACGAGGCGCTGCGCGGCGAGGGGTTCCTCGAGTCACGGCGCGGCGCCGGGAGCTGGACCGCCGTCCCGGCCGGCAACCCCGTGCCGGCGCGAGGACTGGAACCGCTGCCACCCGAAGCGCTCGGCTCGATGATCGACCTGGGCTGCGCCGCCCTGCCCGCCCCCGAGCCGTGGCTCACGCGCGCCGTCCAGGGCGCGCTGGAGGAACTCCCGCCGTACGCGCACACCCACGGCGACTACCCGGCGGGACTCCCCGCCCTGCGCGCGATGATCGCCGACCGCTACACGCAGCGGGGCATCGCCACCATGCCCGAGCAGATCATGGTCACCACCGGGGCGATGGGCGCCATCGACGCGATCTGCCATCTCTTCGGCGGACGCGGCGAACGCATCGCCGTCGAATCGCCCTCCTACGCCAACATCCTCCAGCTGATGCGGGAGGCCGGCGCGCGTCTCGTCCCCGTCGCCATGGCCGAGGGCCTGACGGGCTGGGACCTCGACCGCTGGCGCCAGGTGCTGCGCGAGGCGGCGCCGAGGATCGCCTACGTCGTCGCCGACTTCCACAACCCGACCGGGGCGCTCGCCGACGACGACCAGCGGCGCCGGCTCGTCGACGCCGCGCGATCGGCGGGGACGGTGCTCGTCGCCGACGAGACGATGAGCGAGCTGTGGCTCGACGAGGACGTGGAGATGCCGCGTCCGGTGTGCGCGTTCGACCCCGCCGGGTCGACGGTGATCACGGTCGGCTCGGCGAGCAAGGCGTTCTGGGCCGGGATGCGGATCGGGTGGGTGCGGGCCGCGCCGGACGTGATCCGCAGCCTGGTCGCCGCGCGGGCGTACGCCGATCTGGGGACGCCGGTGCTGGAGCAGTTGGCCGTCAACTGGCTGTTCGGCACGGGCGGCTGGGAGGAGGCGGTGGAGCTGCGCCGCGTGCAGGCCCGGCAGAACCGGGACGAACTGGTGAGCGCGGTGCGCCGCGAACTCCCCGCCTGGGAGTTCGAGGTCCCCCGCGGCGGCCTCACCCTGTGGGTCCGCACGGGCGGCCTCTCCGGGTCCCGGCTCGCGGAGGCGGGGGAGCGCGTCGGGGTACGCGTCCCGTCCGGACCCCGCTTCGGGGTGGACGGCGCCTTCGAGGGCTACGTCCGGCTGCCGTTCACGGTGGGGGGCGCGGTCGCGGAGGAAGCGGCGGTACGCCTGGCGGCGGCGGCCCGGATCGTGGAAACGGGCGGCACGACGGGCGCGGAGTCCCCGCGCACATTCGTCGCGTAGGGGCAACGCCCCTCAGGGGCGCGGGGAACTGCGCGATCAGCCCCGGACGGGCTGCACTCGGCGTGCGACGTTGCGCGGCACCCCGTGACCCGCGGGTACGGCGCCTTCGGTGAGGCCCGCCGGGAGGGTGCCGCCTGCGCCCACCCGTGCCGCCCCATGCGGCACGACTGCCCGCAGGCGGCGGCGCCCTCAAGGGGCGCGGGGAACTGCGCGATCAGCCCCGAACGGGCCGCAGTCGGCGGACGAGGATGCGCGGCACCCCGTGAGCCGCGGGTACGGCGCCTTCGCCGGGGCCCGCCGGGAGGCGTCGCGCCCCCGCTCTCAGGAAGACGACTCCGCCACCGCCGCGCCCTCCGGAGCCGCCGGCTCCGAGACCTCCGCCTCCGGCGCCAGCCCAGCCGCCGCAGCGACCTTCTCCGTCGCCGCCTTGTCCAGCCGCACAGCCTCCGGCACCGGCCCCGGCTCCTCGTCCGCCGGCGTCGTGCGGGGCGGGAGGAGGTCGAGGACCGCCTGCCGGTGCGCCTCGCTGGTCGCGTCGTCGTACGGGTCCGGCGTCGCCGGCACCTGGAGCCGGTGCACAGGCCCGGTGCCCAGCCGCGCGTACCCACGCCCGGGCGGCATCTGGTCCACCGGCGTGGTGTGCGGCGGCGCGCCCAGCACCGCCTCCAGCTGCTCCGCCGTGGCGGGACCGAGAACGACCCGCGCGCGCGTGTGCTGCCGCACCGGTGCCGCCAGGGCGTCGAGCCCGTCGAACTGCTCCGCGACCACCACGGTCACGTTCGCCGCACGCCCGTGCCGCAACGGGGCCACCAGAAGCGCCTGCGGATCCGTGCCGCCGTCGTCCGCCGCCGCCAGGTGGGTGAAGACGCTCGGCCGGTCGAGCAGCAGCCACAGCGGCCGCCTGGTGTCCTCGGGCGGCGGGTCGCCCGCCTGGTGCGCCTTGCTCGCCGCGGCCAGCCGCCGCTCGGTCTCGGCGGCCGCCCACTCCAGACTGGTCACCGCCCCCGACAGGGCGCACTCGACGGCGAGCACGCCGTCCCGGCCGGTGAGGCAGGCGTACTCACCGGTCCCGCCGCCGTCGACGATCACCACGTCGCCGTGGTGCAGCGCCTGGAGGGCGATCGACCGCAGCAGCGTCGAGGTACCGCTGCCCGGCTGGCCGACGGCGAGCAGATGCGGCTCGGTGGAGCGGACGCCGGTGCGCCAGACGACCGGCGGGACGTCGGTCCGCTCCTCGCCGTGCGCGCCGTGGGTGAGCGGCAGCGTCCGCTGCACGCGCGTGGGGTCGGTGAAGCCGAGCACCGTCTCGCCGGGAGCCGTGACGAACGGCTGGGCGGCGATGTCGGTGGGCAGCGGGGCGAGGACGCGGACGGTGAGCTGGTTGGCCTCCTCGTCCCACGAGAAGTGGTACTCCCGGCCCCGTCCGCACTTGGCGCCGAGCAGGTGCTCGATCCGCGCCCGGGACGCGGGCTCGGCGTCGGTGAAGTAGGCCGGGTAGGAGATCAGCAGGTGCGCGAGACGGCCGTCGCCGTCGAACTCGTACTCGGAGAAGACCTTCCCCCAGTCGCCGCCACGGGCGTACAGCGGCTCGGGGTCGTCGCTCGCGGCGAAGTACGGCACCAGCGCCTCGTACAGCGACTTCAGGCGCTGCAGCTGGCCGGGGGCGGGTCCGGCGGGGACCGCGGGTGTGCGGTCCCGGCCGTGCCAGGCCGCCGCCGCCATCAGGGCGACGACGGCGAGCAGTGGGCCGTACGGCGCGAGCGCCACGGCCAGCAGCACCGCCGCCACACCGAAGAGCAGCGCGCCGCGCCGGTCCTTGGGTGTGTCGACCCACCTGCGCCGTCCGGCCGAGGCCAGCCGGCGCAGCCCGCGCGTGATGGTGATCAGCGGGTGGAGGACGTCCGTGGCGCTGTCGGCCGCCGTCCTGGCCAGCTCCCGGCTCCGGGCGAGCTGGGCGCTGCCGTTGCTGAGGATGCGGGGAAGGGGACGCCGGGCCACTACTGTCTCCAGAGGGTGCGTACGGGCGGGCGGGGCGTGGTCGGCCGGGTCAGAACTTGAACCCGCCCAGGAGGCCGGCGAGGCTCTCGCCGCCCGCCTTGATGCTCGGCGCGATGGCCGTGCTGGCCAGATAGAAGCCGAACAGCATCGCCACCAGTGCGTGCGACAGCTTCAGTCCGTCCTTGCGGAAGAAGACGAAGACGACGATGCCGAGCAGCACCACGCATGAGATCGAGATGATCATGTGAGTTCTCCTGGTTCACGGGGGCAGTCACCATGAGTACTTCCCTGATCACAGAATGTATCTATACGAAAAAAGGTGCAACTGGGTGGATATCCGCCCTGAATGCCGCGCGGTGTCTCAGGTGATCATTACCTCGGCCGTGTCGGCTCATGTGCCGCCCGAGCCAGTACCCTGGCGATTCACCCGTACGGCTGCCCACGTGCAGACGTACGCCCTGTTCCCGATGCGTGCACCCGTGCAGTGAGAGGCGGTCCGGCCATGAGTGAAGCCCCCGACCCCGAGGTCGTGGAGCTCGCGACCAAGATCTTCGACCTGGCCCGGCGCGGCCGCACCGAGGAACTCGTGGCCTACGTCGACGCGGGCGTCCCCGCCGACCTCACCAACGACCGCGGCGACTCCCTCGTGATGCTCGCCGCCTACCACGGCCACGCCGAGGCGGTACGCGCCCTGCTCGCCCGCGGCGCCGAGGCCGACCGCGTCAACGACCGCGGCCAGACGCCACTCGCGGGAGCGGTCTTCAAGGGCGAGACCGACGTCGTCAAGGCACTCATCGAGGGAGGCGCCGACCCCTCCGCGGGCACCCCGTCGGCCGTCGACACGGCCAGGATGTTCGCCCGCACGGAGCTGCTCGAGCTGTTCGGCGACAGCTGAGCGGACTCCGCTCCGACCAGCGACGACACGGAAAACGGGGGAGGCGGTACAGGGCCGCCGAAATACGGTCGCGGTAGATGTGACCGCCGGGTCATCATGACGACGTGATTCACGGACGCGATGGCTGGGCAGGTGTTGCCGCACCGCGCGGGCCGTGAACCCGGTCCGCATGGGCCACCGACGAGAGGCAGAGAGAGATGGTCTACAACAAGCAGGAAACGGCGGGCGCCCCGACGTGTTGTCACGCGGCCAGGTAATCCACACTCCCGGTTGCGTCGACGCTTGATGTGAGGCTGTTTCCCATGTTCGATCCGGTCATAGCGCCCAGCGGTACGCTGCTCGGCCTGCTCCAGAGGGGCCGCGGCGACGGCACACTGCACGCGCTCACCGCCCCGCGCTCGGAGGCGCTCGCGGCGCTGAACCACTGTGTGCTGCGCGACCCGCGCCACGACTGGCAGGTGGAGAACCGCTCCCTGTACTACGCCCGACTCCACCTCGACCTGGACGGCGGACTCGAGGCGATCGAGGCGCACCTCTTCGACCCCGAGGACGTGCTCGACACCGACGAGTCACGCACCGGGCTCGCCCTCGCCGTCCTGGGGCACCTCGCGTCCTACGGCAGGCAGGACGCCCTGCACCTGTTGCGCAGGTACGCCGCCCAGGGCAGCAACTGGGCCTGGGCCCTCGACGAACTCGCCCTGCGCGACGACGACGCCGGCCTGCGCTCCCTCGCCGCCCCGGTGCTCGCGCGCTTCTCGGCCGACGCCGAGGGCGAGGCCGAACTGGCCGCGACCGTGCGGGACGCCTTCGAACCCCGTCCCTGGCGGCTGTGGGCCGACGATCCGCGGCCAGCCGTCGCCACGCGCGTACGGGCCGCCCAGGAGGCCGGCTCCTTCGACCGCTGGCAACGGCAGATGCGGCCCACCGGGCCACGCCCCGGCTGGAGCGTCCAGGCCGTGTTCGACTGGGCCCAGCAGGGCATGGACCGGGGCGCCGCCCTCCACGTGCCGGCCGCCCGCTGTCTCTCCGCCGTGGCGGGGCCCGAGGACCGCCCGGAGATCGTCCGCGCCGCCCGGGACGGCTCCGACGGAGCCCGCTGCACGGCTCTGCGCTATCTCGCCGACACCGCGGACCCCGACGCTCTCGACCTGGTCGAGGCCGCCGCGGCCGACGGCTCGACGGCCGTCGTGGACGCCGCCGTCGACGCCTTCGAACGCATGCGCAGTGTGGCCGCCGTCGACCGGGCGCGGGGCTGGGCCCGCCGGCCCGACGCGCTCGGCGAGGCCGCCGCCCGCGTCCTCGCCTGCCGGGGCGGCACACGCGACCGTGACCTGGTCCTCGGAGCCCTCCGTGAGGCCGTACGAGGTGAAGGCCCCGACGCGACGACTCTGTGGACCCTCGTCGACGGCGCCGGACGCCTCGGCATCGTCTGTGCCGCGCCCGTCCTGCGGCACATCTACCGCGAGACCGCCTCCTCGCACCTCCGCGGCCGCGCCGCCCGCGCCCTCGCCGCGACCGACCCGTCCTTCCCCGCGGGCTTCGCCGTCGAATGCCTCTGGGACTGCGAGGAGACCACCCGCGAGCTCGCGGCCCGCCATGCCGAGACGGGCGACACGCGCGTGGTGGACCGCCTCCGCCGCCTGGCCGCCGACCCGGCGGAGGAGGCGGAAGTACAGACGGCCGTCCGCAGCAGGATCGGCCCCGAAGGCACGGCTGTGTAACCCCCGGGGCCCCGTCCCGAACCCCGCTCCTCGAACGCCGGAGGGGCTACGAACAGCCCGTCCGGCGTTCGAGGACGAGGTCGGCAGGGCCGAAAGGGGGTCTGGGGCACAGCCCCAGGGCCGGGAAGGGAAGGGGCGGCGGGGGCGAGGAAAACCTCAACAACCCCCACGCCCCCGCACCGCCACGAACCGCACCGCCGTCCCCGGCCGGGCCTGCGCCGCCGCAGGCAGATCCTCCGCGCGCACCACCCCGATCACCGGATACCCCCCGGTCGTCGGATGATCGGCAAGGAAGATCACCGGAGTCCCCGCCGGAGGCACCTGCACAGCCCCCAGCACCATCCCCTCACTCGGCAGCTCCTCCCCCCGCGCCCGCTCCAGCACCGGCCCGGTCGTCCGCACCCCGATCCGATTGCTCGCCGGCGACACACGGAACACGCCGGACAGGAACAGACGCACCGCCTCCGTCGTGAACCAGTCGTCCCGCGGCCCGAGGGAGACCCGCAGCACCAGTTCGGACGGCGGCCCCGCCTGCGGAGCCACGTCCACGCGCGCGTGCACCCCCGTCGGCGCCCCGAGCGGCACCACCGCCCCGTCCGTCAGCGGCGCCGGCCCCAGCCCGGACAGCAGGTCCGTGGACCGGCTCCCGAGCACCGGCTCGACGGCCACCCCGCCGGACACGGCGACGTAGGCCCGTACCCCGAGCACCGCGGGCCCGACGTCCAGCACGGACCCCGCCCGCACCCGCACCGGCGCGCCCCACGCCGCGGGGCGGCCGTCCACCGTCACCCGGCACGGCGCCCCCGTCACCGCCACCGTCACGGCCGACCGAGGGCGCAGGGAGCAGCCGTCCAGGGTGGTCTCCAGGACGGCCGCCTCCGGTCCGTTGCCCACCAGACGGTTGGCGAGCGCGGCGGCGGGACCGTCCAGCGCGCCGGAGCGGGGGACGCCCAGGTGGGCGTGACCGGGCCGGCCACGGTCCTGAACGGTCGTCAGGGCCCCCGCCCGGACGACGGAGAGCGCGCGGTCCGTCATGTCACCGGTCCCGTCGGGGCCACGGGGACGAACCGCACGCGCGTGCCGGGCGAGAGCAGAGCCGCGGGCTCCCGGGTGTGGTCCCAGAGCACGACGTCCGTGGTGCCGATGAGCTGCCACCCGCCGGGGGAGGAGCGGGGGTAGACGCCCGTGTACGGCCCGGCGAGGGCGACGGAGCCCGCGGGGACGGACGTACGCGGGGTCGAGCGCCGGGGGACTTCGTAGCGGGCGGGGAGGCCCGTGAGGTAGCCGAAGCCGGGGGCGAAGCCGCAGAAGGCCACGCGGAACTCGGCGTCCGCGTGGATCCGCGCCACCTCCGCCTCACCGACACCCCAGTGGGCCGCCACGTCGGCCAGGTCGGGGCCGTCGTACCGCACGGGGATCTCGACCGTCCCGTCCGCGCGGGGCGGCAGGGGCGGCACCGGACGTGAGGTCAGTTCGGCGGCCAGGCGGGCGGGGTCGGGCAGGCCGTCGAGCAGCACCGTGCGCGCGGCCGGGACGATCTCACGGGCCGTCAGGGAGCCCTCCGCGCGGCGGCGCAGCAGGTCCGCGTGGAGCGCCTGCGCCTCCTCGCCGGAGGCGACCTCGACGAGCAGGGCCTCCGGGCCGACGGGCAGCGTCCTCATGCGAACGCCTCCACGCGGACCCCGGAGGCCTCCAGCGCGGCCCGCACCCGCCGCGCCAGGTCCACGGCGCCCGGGGTGTCGCCGTGCAGACACAGGGAGCGGGCCCTCATCCCGATGCGGCGCCCCGAGAGCGCCACGACCTCGCCGCTGCGGGCCAGGTCCACCGAGCGTTCCAGGACGGCCCCCGGGTCGGTGACCAGGGCGCCCTCCTGACCGCGCGCCACCAGCGTGCCCTCGTCGGTGTACGCGCGGTCCGCGAACGCCTCCTCGACCGCCGGGAGCCCCGCCTTCGCCGCATGCTCCAGCAGCCGTGAGCCGGGCAGCCCGAGCACGGGCAGCGTGGGGTCGGCGAGGACCACCCCGTCGACCACCGCGCGCGCCTGCTCCTCGTCGCGCACCACCCGGTTGTAGAGCGCGCCGTGCGGCTTGACGTACGCGACGCGGGTCCCCGCAGCACGGGCGAACACCTCGAGGGCGCCGATCTGGTACGCCACCTCGGCCGTCAGCTCGGCGGGCGGCACGTCCATCGCCCGACGGCCGAACCCGGCCAGGTCCCGGTAGGAGACCTGGGCGCCGATCCGCACCCCGCGCGCGGCGGCGAGTTCGCACACCCGGCGCATGGTGGGGGCGTCGCCCGCGTGGAAGCCGCAGGCGACGTTGGCGCTGGTCACCACCGACAGCAGCCGCTCGTCGTCGGTGAGCGTCCAGTGGCCGAAGCCTTCGCCGAGGTCGGCGTTCAGATCGATCGAGGTCATGGATCCTTCGTTTCTCCGTGCGGGTGAGGGCGCCGGTCAGAGCACCCGGAACTGCTCGTCCCGGGCGTCGCCGACGAACATCCGGCCCGGCGCGTGGGTGAGCGCGAACGGCGGCCGGGACGCCATGACCGCGGCCTGCGGGGTGACCCCGCAGGCCCAGAACACCGGGATGTCGTCCGGCGCGAGTTCCACCCGGTCACCGAAGTCGGGGCGGTCGAGGTCTTCGACGCCGAGCGCGGACGGGTCGCCGCAGTGCACCGGGGCGCCGTGCACGGCCGGCATCAGCCCGCTCTCCCGGATGGCGGCGTCGAGGTGCTCCGGCGGCACCGGGCGCATCGACACCACCATCGGGCCGCTCAGCCGTCCCGCCGGACGGCACTGCCACGTCGTCCGGTACATCGGGACGTTCCGGCCCTGCTCGACGTGGCGCAGTGGCACCCCCGCGGCCGCCAGCGCCCACTCGAAGGTGAAGCTGCAGCCGATGAGGAACGACACCAGGTCGTCCCGCCAGTACGCCCGTACGTCCGTCGGCTCGTCCACCAGCTCGCCGTCCTCCCACACCCGGTAGCGCGGCAGATCGGTGCGCAGGTCGGCGTCGGACGCGAGCACGGTGGACGTCGAACCGGCGTCGGTGACGTCGAGGAGGGGGCACGCGCGCGGGTTGCGCTGGCAGAACAGCAGCATGTCGTACGCCCAGTCGGCGGGCACGGAGACCAGGTTGGCCTGGGCGTACCCGGCGGCCACGCCGGTCGTGGGGACCGCGAGGCCCTCACGGAAGCGGGCGCGGGCCGTTCGCGGGCTCCACGCGCGCGTGGTGTCGTCGGCGAGGACCACGGGGCGGTCGTCCACGGCGGTGCGGGCGCCGTCGCCGGAGGGGGCGGTCACTCGAGCTCCTTCCCGCGCGTCTCCGGCAGCCCGAGCAGCGCCAGCGCGGCCAGGCCGTAGCCGATCGCGCCGAAGACCAGGGCGCCGCCGACGCCCCAGCTGTCGGCGAGGAAACCGACGGTGGTCGGGAAGACGGCGCCGACGGCACGGCCGGTGTTGTAGGTGAAGCCCTGCCCGGTGCCGCGCACGGCCGTCGGGTACAGCTCGCTCAGGTAGGAGCCGAAGCCGCTGAAGATGGCCGACATGCAGAACCCGAGGGGGAAGCCGAGCACCAGGACCAGGGTGTTCGCGCCGCTGGGGATGTTCGTGTACGCGACGATGCACACCGCCGAGAGCAGGGCGAACAGCCAGATGTTGCGGCGGCGGCCCAACAGGTCGGTGAGGTAACCGCCCGTCAGGTAGCCGAGGAACGCGCCCGAGATGAGGAAGGTCAGATAGCCGCCGGTGCCCACGACCGACAGGTCGCGCTCGGACTTGAGGTAGGTCGGCACCCAGGTGGCGAGGGTGTAGTAGCCGCCCTGGACGCCGGTGGAGAGCAGCACGGCGAACAGGGTGGTGCGCAGCAGCCCGGGGGAGCCCGCACGGGACGGCCGGAAGATCGCCGCGAACGATCCCTTGCTCGCGCTCTCCTCGCGTGCGGCGGCCGCCTCCGGCGCGTCCTGCACGCTGCGCCGCACCCAGACGACGAGCAGCGCGGGCAGCGCGCCGGTCCAGAACATGACGCGCCAGGCCAGGTCGCCGTCGACCAGCGAGAAGACGGCCGTGTAGACGATCACGGCCAGGGCCCAGCCCACGGCCCAGGCGCTCTGGACCGCACCGAGCGTGCGGCCCCGGTGCTTGGCGCCGGCGTACTCGGCGACCAGGATCGCGCCGACCGCCCACTCGCCGCCGAAGCCGAGGCCCTGGAGGGCGCGGAAGACCAGCAGCGTCTCGTAGTTGGGGGCGAAGCCGCAGGCCACGGTGAACACCGCGTAGGTGATCACGGTCAGCAGCAGCGCCTTGACCCGGCCGACGCGGTCCGCGAGGACGCCCGCGAGGGCGCCGCCGACCGCCGAGACGATCAGGGTCACGGTGGTCAGCAGCCCGGTCTGGCCGCTGTTCAGGCCGAAGTACGCGGACAGCGCCACCATCGTCAGCGGCAGCGTGAAGTAGTCGTACGAATCCAGGGCATAGCCGCCGAAAGCGCCGCCGAAGGCGCGTCGGCCGCGCGGGCCGAGCGCGCGCAGCCAGCCGAACGCCCCGTCCTCGGAAGGGGGTTCGGGCTTGACGGGGCGTGGGGTTCCGGTCAGGGCGCTCGGCGGCGGAGGGGTCGTGCTCATGGGCACCTCGCAGAGGGGGGACGGGGGTGCAAGGGAGGAGTGAGCCGTGCCAGTGCCTCAGCAAGGTAGAGGATCGTTGAACGATCCTTCAATACCCATGTTGTCTCGTCCTTCCGGGTGCGCTTGAATTCCGGGCATGGCAGAGCAGATGAGCGGACTGGCCGGCGACCGTGCCCTGCTGGGGCGGACCAGCACCGCCGAGCGCGTCGCGGACATCCTCAGAAGCCGCATCGCCGAGGGGTTCTTCCCGCCCGGCACCCGGCTCTCGGAGGACAGCATCGGCGGCGCCCTCGGTGTCTCCCGCAACACGCTCCGCGAGGCGTTCCGGCTGCTCACGCACGAACGGCTGCTCGTCCACGAGCTCAACCGGGGTGTGTTCGTACGGGTGCTGACCGTCGAGGACGTCGAGGACATCTACCGCACCCGCCGACTCGTCGAGTGCGCCGTCGTACGGGGCCTCGGCGAGCCGCCCTACGCCCTCGGCGGCCTCGCTGAGGCGGTGGAGGAGGGGCAACGGGCGGCCCGCGAAGGTGACTGGAAAGCGGTGGGTACGGCCAACATCCACTTCCACCAGGAACTCGTCGCCCTCGCCTCCGGCGAGCGCACCGCCGAACTCATGCGCAGCGTCTTCGCCGAACTCCGGCTCGCCTTCCACGTGGTGGACGAGCCGCAGCGGCTGCACGAACCGTACATCGCCCGAAATATGGAGATTCTCCAGGCCCTTGAGGCGGGTGACCGGGACGCCGCCGAACGCCTCCTCGCCGCCTACCTCGACGTGTCGCTGGAACGGGTGGTGGAGGTCTACCGGCGCCGGGTGGGCGACGGGGACTAGACGCGTACGGCAACCGGTCCCCGCGGGCGTTCCGCAGGTCACGGCGCCGGGGCGCAACTGCCTCGTTTGGGCCGTTGTCGGACCGAGGACCTAGTCTGTGCACCGTGACTTCGCCTGCATCGACGGACAGCGTTCCGCCCCAGCTCAGCGCGGGGCCGCGCCCCGCTCCGGGCCCGGCCGCCGACGAAGGGCTGGCGCGGCGGCTGCGCGCGCTCGCGTGCACCGCGCCGCTGCACGACCTGGACACCCGCAAGGCCAATCTCGCGGGCGAGTACTCGGTGTACGGCATGGCGGAGATCGCGCTCGCCGCCATCGACCTGGTCACGCTCAACATGGACTTCGACACCGGCGCCGACCACGAACAGATCGTCGCCCGGCTCCTCCCGCGCGTCGCCGCCCAGGCCCCCACGCGCCCCGCCGCCGAGCACGAGCGGGTGGCCCGCTGGGTCCTGGAGAACCTGATCAACGTCGGCAGCGTCGACCGCGGCTTCCGCGCGGTGTACGGCGTCTTCGGCCCGGACGGCACCTATGTCCGCCGCGACTACGACTTCAAGCTGATCGAGGAGGTCCCCGGCCCCGGCGGCACGGTGTACCTGCGCACCACCGACGAGGCGGTCAACGTCCTGGTCGGCGCCCTCGACACCGACGTCACCAGCGCCCAGATCGCCGCCGAGGTCAAGCTCGAGGTGCTGATCAGCCGGGGCAGGCTCGCCGACGCCCAGCTCGCCGCCGAACAGGCCCGCTACCGCACCGTGCAGTACTCCGAGACCCTGCGCCGCGCCCTGGAGGCCACCCGGCGCAACGTCCGCGCGGTGGACTGGCTCAGCGCCGTGCCCGACATGATCGCCGAGGCCCTCGACCACGTGGCCGACCGCTACCGCCACGAGAACGCGATCCTCACCAACATCCGCAAGGCCCGCGACGAGTCCGAGGACCTCGAGCACAAGCGCCGCGCCGCCGAGCTGGTGGACATCGTCAAGGACTGCATCCGGCGCCACACCCAGCTCCAGTCCCGGCTCCTGGAGGCCGGCCCGCTGTTCCGCGCCGAACAGGACCGGCAGGCCTTCGCCACGCCCGCCGCGGCCGCGGGCACCGACCTCTACGGCCAGCTCCTCGCGCCCCTGCTGCCGCTCCCCGTGGAGCGGGCGACCCGGGTCACCGACGCGTTCTTCGCCCACGGCACCGGGCTGCGCACGCCCGTCTCCGTGCGGGTCGCCGACCTCGTCGAGATCCTGCTGACCCCGCCCGTCGAACGGGAGCACCTCGGCGCCGAGATGCCCGAGCCCGACCTCATCGCCACGCCCGACGACAGCCGCTTCAGCGAGGAGCAGCTCGCGGCCGCCACCGACCTGCTCGACCTGCCGGCCGACGCGCCCCGCCGGCTGTCCGGGCTGCTCGCCGAGGCCCGCCGCAAGGACCCCGAACTGCCCTACCTGGTCGCCCTGCTGGCCGTCCACGCCGCCAGCCCGCCCGTCGGCACGGCCTACCGCCAGGGCGAGCGGAAGCTGCTGTTCGCCGTGGACGACGGCACCGAGCTCGACGACCCCGAGTTCGGCGGCGCCGATCTCATCGTGGGCACGGCCCTGCTGGACGCGGCGGGCATGGCCGCGGACCGCACGGAGGCGGCATGACCGCGACACCGGCGGCCGGCGACCGCGCCTCCCGCCCGAGCGGCCCCCGCACCCGTGCCTCCCGCCGCCGAGACCCCCGCGGTCGCACCCCCCGCACCGACTTCGCCCGCACCGACTACGCCCGTACCGACTTCGCCCGCACCGAGGAGCCCCGACCGTGACCGAGCACGCCGACTGGAGCGAGCCGGAGCCCGCGGCGACGCCGGCCAGCACCGCCGTCACGCCCGCCGACGCCGCCGACGCGGCCCGGCTCGTCGCCTTCGGCCTCCAGCCCAAGCTCCAGCCCGCCAGGGACCAGGAGTACGCCGACCTGCTGCGCCGCTACCGCGAGGACCCGCCGTTCGCGCGGCTCGCCGACGCCGTCGCCACCGGTCTCGGGCTGATCGTGCTGGAGGTCTCCCCGCGCGCCGGCATGGCCGTCACCGCCGCCGAGGACTCCGTCTTCGCCGTCCGCATGGGCGACTACGCCCGCCGCGCCTCCGCCGACGGCGGCGACCGCTTCCTGCACGGCCTCGCCCACCTCGCCGTCGCCGCCATGGCCTTCCCCCGCCCCGAGGACCTCGCCGACGACGGCTACATCGGACGCGTCACGGTCAACGGCGTCGACGCCTTCGTCCGCCAGGCCTGCCACCGCCTGGAGGAGCGGGCCGCCGAACAGGGCGAGAACACCGACCCGGCCACCGACACCCCCGGACTCGAGGCAGCCTGGCGGATCTGGTCCCGGCGCAGCGCCACCGGCGCCACCAAGGACGCCCGCCGCCTGGCCGGATCCACCACCGGCATCGTCGCCAAGGCAGTCTCCTTCCTCACCGACTCCGGCTTCCTCCAGCGCACCGGGGACGACAACGGCGGCACCTACCGCACCACCGCCCGCTACCAGCTCCAGGTCCGCGACATGGCGGGCAGCGCCGCCATGGCCGAACTGCTCGACCTCGGTGTCGTCCCCGTCACCGACGGCACCCCCACCCTGCTGCCCCCCGAGGACGGCGACGACCTCGACCTGGTCGCCGACGCCGGCCTGCCCTTCCACTCCGCCTGACCCCCACCCCACGAAGCCTCACGAGAGTCCGCCATGTACGAGCTGTCCCGGGTCCGCCTCTACTCCATCGGACCGGCCGGCGCACGCTACGCCGACACCGTGCTCGACCTGCGCGGCGTCGGAGCCACCGTGCCGAACCCGGCGCCGACGCAGGCGGAGTTCTTCGCGGACGAGCCCGTCGGCCCGCCCCGCCGCCCCGCGCCCGCCGGCGTGCTCTTCCTGGAGAACGGCGGCGGCAAGTCCGTCCTGCTGAAGCTGATCTTCTCCGTGATGCTGCCGGGCCACCGCAACACCCTCGGCGGCGCCAGCTCCGGCGTGCTGCGCAAGTTCCTCCTCGCCGACGACTGCGGACACGTCGCCCTCGAATGGCAGCACGTGCAGACCGGCGAGTGCGTCGTCGTCGGCAAGGTCAGCGAGTGGCGCGGCCGTCAGGTCTCCAACGACCCGCGGAAGTTCGCCGAGGCCTGGTACTCCTTCCGCCCCGGCCCCGGACTCAGCCTCGACAACCTCCCGGTCGCCGAGGCCACCACCGTGCGCCCGCCCGTCGAGGGCCAGTCCGGCGCGCGCGGCCGGCGGCGCACGATGAAGGGCTTCCGTGACGCCCTCACCGAGGCGGGCAAGACCTACCCGCACCTGGAGGTGCACTGGGAGGAGATCCACGAGCGCTGGACCGAGCACCTCGGCGACCTCGGGCTCGACCCCGAACTCTTCCGCTACCAGCGGGAGATGAACGCCGACGAGGGCGAGGCGGCCGGTCTCTTCGCGGTGAAGAAGGACTCCGACTTCACCGACCTGCTGCTGCGCGCCGTCACCGACACCCGTGACACCGACGGCCTCGCCGACCTGGTCAGCGGCTTCGGCAACAAGCTCGGCCGGCGCGCCGAACTCATCGCCGAACGCGACTTCACCGCCGGCTCGGTGGACCTGCTCGGCCGGATCGTCGAGGCCGCCGACACCCGAAGCCGCGCCCGGGAGATCCACGCCTCCGCCGAACGCCGCACCCGCACCCTCGCCCGCAGGCTCTCCGCGCGCGGCGCCCAGGAGCGCGAGCGCGCGGCCGACCTCGCCCACCGCGTGACCTCCGCCGCCCACGCCGTCACGCAGGCCGAGTCCGCCCGCGCGCACAGCGCCTCCGTCGCCGCCGAACTCGCCTACCGGCACGCCTCGCTGGCGCTCGCCGCCGCCGAGAAGTCCGCCGCCGCCCAGAAGCGGGAACTGGCCGACGCACGCACCCTGTACGCCGCCTGGCAGGCCGCCGAGTCCGTGCTGCGGCACCGCGCCGCCGCCGACCGGGTGGCCAGGGTGTCCGCCGCGATCCAGGAGGCCGAGCGGGACGCCGCCCCGGCCCTCGCCGCCCGGGCCAAGGCCGCCGTCGACCTGGTCCGCGCCCTGCACGCCGCCGCGCGCGACGCCGAGGGCCTCGCCGACGAGGAGGAGGAGCGCTCCGCCGCCCTCCAGGAGGTCAGCGACGGCGCCTACCGCGACTCCACCGCCGCCGCCACCGAGGCGCAGCGCGCCCGCAGCGAGATCGGCCACCTGCGCCAGCGGCTCACCGAGGTCGAGCAGGAGACCGCCGAGGCCGTCCGGGCCGGCTGGCTCGACGACAGCGCTCCCGACGCCGACCCGGCCCGCGCCGCCCTCGCGGCCAGCGACGCCGAGAAGACCACCGTCGCCGCCTGGGACACCGCCCGCGAGACCGCCCGCCGGGCCACCGAACACGCCCGCGAGACGGCCGCCGCCGAGAGCCGCGCCGAACTCACCGCCGCCCGCGCCGCCGACGCGGCCACCGCCGCCGATCGCGCCCACGAGGGCGAACGCCGCACCGCCGAGGGCCTCGCCGCCGAACAGCGGCTCGAGGAACTGCTCAGCCTGCCCGGCGGCTACGGCAAGCGCCGGACCGCCGTACCCGGCCAGCGCACGGACTCCGAAGGCCCGGCCGACGGCCCCCGCGAGGGCGGACTCACCGCGGAGGAACTCGACCGGTTCGCGGACGAGTTGCGCGAGCTGCTCGACGACGCCGTGTCCTCCGCCGAGCGTCAGCTGTTCGAGCTGCGCACCGCCGCCGCGGACGACGCCCGCATCCTCGGCGCCCTCGGCGACGGCGGACTGCTGCCGCCCGGCCCGGACGTGCTGGCCACCGTCGAGTTCCTCGGCGAGCACGGCATCCCCGCCCTCCCCGGGTGGCGCTACCTCGCCCAGGCCGTCGACCCCGCCGACCACGCGCGCGTGCTGGCCGCCCGCCCCGAGCTGGTCGACGGCGTCGTCATCACCGACCCCGACTCCCACGTCCGCGCCCGTGAGGCGCTGAGCGACGCCGCCCTGCTGCCCCGGTCCGCCGTCGCGGTCGGCACCGCCGCCGCCCTGCTCGCGCCCACGCCCGCGTCCGACGCCGACGACGTGTTCCTCGTACCGCCGAACCCGGCCATGCACGACGAGCACGCCGCCGACGAGGAGCGGCAGGCGCTGCGCGCCCGTGCGGCGGAGCGGGACGAGGAGATCCGCGCCCTCGCCGCCCGGCTGGGCAAGGACCGTGAACTCGCCGCGCGGCTCGCCTCCTGGCGCACCGGCTGCCCGGCCGGCCGCCTCGCCGAGCTGGCCGCGACGGCCGAGCAGGCACGGGCGTTCGCCGAGGAGACCGAGGCGGAGCTGGCCGAGGCGCGCAGCCTGCGCGCGGAGGCCGAGGAAGCGGCCGCCGAGGCGGTCCGGGTCCGCGACGAACGGCAGGAGGCCGCCCAGAAGGCCCGGCGCGCCGCCGACGCGCTCGCCGGACTCGCCTTCCGGCTGCGGGAACGCGCCGGCTGGCAGGCCAAATTGCGTGAACTGGCCGACGACGCCGCCGAGGCGGAGGCCCGCGCCCAGTCCTGCCTGGAGCGCGCCCGTGCCGCCGACGAGGACCGGCGCGCCGCCCAGCGTGCCGCCGACGACGCCCGGCGCACCGCGCGCACCCTGCGCGCCGAACGCTCCGAGATCGCCGGAGCCCCCGACGACCTGCCCGAGGACGGCGACGGCGCCCCGCAGGCGTCCCTGCCCGCCCTGCGCGAGGCCTACCGGGCCGCGTCCCAGGTGTACGAGAAGGTCGGCGTCGGCGCCGACCTGCGTGCCGAGCAGGCCCGGGCGGAGAGCGACGAGAGCGCCGCCCGCGCCGAGCTGGACCGGCTCAGCAACAAGGTCCGCACCCGCGCCGAGCAGCTGCTCCAGTCGCCCGACGGCTCCGACGGGCCCAGCAGGCAGGCGGCCGCCGCCCGAGCCGAGGAGCTGGTGCAGCTCCTGGAGACGCGGATGTCCGGCGCGAGCGAGCAGCTCGGCCGGCTCCGCGGCGAGGCCGAGCGTCTCGCCCCCGCCGACGGCGAGGCGCACACGGAGCTCCCCGAGGAGCTGATCCCGCGCGACGCCGAGCACGCCCAGGCTCTCCTGCGCACGGCCACCGGTGAACTCGCCACCCGGGAGGGGGAGCTGAGTCAGGCCCGCGAGGCGCACGCCGAGCTGCTCGCCGCCCACCGGGCCGCCGAGGACGCGGCCGGCGGCTTCGACGAGATCGCCGCCATGCTCCGCGACCTGCTGCGTGAACACACCGCCGAGGAGGAACAGGAGCAGCCCGAGCCGTACCCCGGCGACCTGGACGACGCCCGGCGGTCCGCCGCCGAGGCGCGCCGCTCGCTGCGCGGCTGCGCCGCCGACCTGTCCGCGGCCGAGGCCGCCGTGCGCGAGGCGAGCGACGTCCTGGTGCGGCACGCCAACTCCACCCGCTACGAGCAGGTCCGCACACCCGCCCGCCAGCAGATCCGCGAACTCCCCGCCTCCGCACTGCCGGAGCACGCCAAGAAGTGGGCCGACGCCTTCGCCCCCCGGCTGCGGGTCCTCACCGACGAGCTGGAACAGCTGGAGCGCAACCGCGACTCGATCGTGGACCGGCTGCGCGGCCTGGTCGAGTCCGCCCTCGCCACCCTGCGCTCCGCCCAGCGGCTGTCCCGGCTCCCCGAAGGGCTGGGGGAGTGGTCGGGCCAGGAGTTCCTGCGCATCCGCTTCGAGGAGCCCGACCAGGCCACGCTCACCGAGCGGCTCGGCGAGGTCGTCGACGAGGCCACCCGCGCGGCCGTCAAGAAGAACTCCGACCTGCGGCGCGACGGGATGTCCCTGCTGCTGCGGGGCGTCGCCGCCGCCCTGCGGCCGAAGGGCGTGGCCGTCGAGATCCTCAAGCCGGACGCGGTGCTGCGCGCCGAGCGGGTGCCGGTCGGGCAGATGGGCGACGTGTTCTCCGGCGGGCAGCTGCTCACCGCGGCCATCGCCCTGTACTGCACGATGGCCGCGCTGCGCTCCAACGACCGGGGACGGGACAAGCACCGGCACGCCGGCACGCTGTTCCTCGACAACCCCATCGGCCGGGCCAACGCGACCTATCTGCTGGAGCTCCAGCGGGCGGTCGCCGACGCGCTCGGCGTCCAGCTGCTGTACACCACGGGCCTGTTCGACACCACGGCCCTCGCGGAGTTCCCGCTGGTCATCCGCCTCCGCAACGACGCCGACCTGCGGGCGGGCCTGAAGTACATCAGCGTGGAGGAGCACCTCCGCCCGGGCCTGCCCCAGCCGGACCCCGGCGAGGAGACCCACAGCGAGATCACGGCGACACGCATGTTCAAGCGCCCGGCGACGACGAGCTGAGGGGCGGGCGCGGACCTCGTCCGCGCCGTGACGCGAGGCCGCGGGGACAGAGGGCTGGTGGCCGCACCGCCGAAGGTCCCGCCGGCCGCGCCGTCAGAACCCGTACCCCATCCGCCGCGACAGTTCCTCCGCCGCCGCGGCCGTCCTGGCGCCCAGCGTGGGGACCCGGTCCGGGGTCATCCGGAAGACCGGGCCCGAGACGCTGATCGCGGCGATCACCGCGCCGTCGTGCGCGCGGACCGGGGCCGCGACGGCGACGAGGCCCAGTTCCAGCTCCTCGCGCGTCGCGGCGTACCCCTGCTCGGGCACCCGCTCCAGCTCGGGGCGCAGCACGGACGCGTCCGTGAGGGTGTGTTCGGTGAACCGGCGCAGCGGGCGGGCCAGTTGCTCCTCGCGGCGCCCCGGCGTCATGTGGGCGAGGAACACCTTGCCGCTGGACGTCGCGTGCAGCGCCGTGCGCCGGCCCAGCCAGTCCTGCGCCGTCACCGCGGCCGTGCCGCGTGCCTGCATGATGTTGACGGCCGCGTCCTCGTCCAGCACCGCGGCGTTGACCGTCTCGCCCAGCTCGTCGGCGAGGTCCCGGCAGACGGGGACGGCCTCCTGGGAGACGTCCAGCCGCACGGCCGCCGCTCCCGCGAGGCGCAGCACACCGGCGCCGAGGTGGTACTTGCCGCGGTCACCGGCCTGCCCGACCAGGCCCCGGTTCTCCAGGACGCCCAGCAGCCGGAAGGCGGTGGAGCGGTGCACGCCCATCGCGTCTGCGATCTCCGTGACACCCGCCTCGCCGCGCCGGGCGAGGATCTCCAGCACCGTCACCGCCCGGTCCACGGACTGCACGGCGCCGCTCGTGCTCCTCCCCTGCTCCACGGGGCGTCCCGCACGGGTCATGGCCGGCCCTCACTCATCCGTACACCCGGTGCACCGCGCCCGCCGGGCCGTGCGTCGTACGGGACGCCACCCTACCGACGGCGGGTGTTACGGGTGGGACAGCTGCCCGGCGCCGCCCCGCCGGCGTATGCGGGCCCGCTCGCGCTCGGCGGCGCGCTGCGACCGGCGGGCCTGGCGACGCTCGCGGCGCAGCGCACGGGCCGTGCTGCTGGGCGTGGACACCACGCCGTGCCGCTGGTTCCACACCTGGCGGGTCACCCACACGTCCAGCACCGCCCAGGTGGCCGCGATGGTGCTGACGACGCTGCTGATGACCATCGGGAAGGCGAGCCAGGATCCGGCCAGTGTGCACAGCAGGGCCACCATGGCCTGGATCAGCGTCACCGAGATGATCAGCACCGCCCGCACCGCGGCCGTCCGCACCGGATCGGGCAGCCTGCGCCGCTTGGCCGGCTCCTCCACCCACAGCGGCCGGTACGCCGCCCGGACCTCGGCCGCCTCCCGGGCGGGTCCGTCGTCCGCCCGCCGCCCGGCCGCGTCCCGCGTACGCGGGGCCGGCGCGGCCTGCTGCCGCGTCGCCTCCCGCGCCGCCGTGCCGTCGCCGGACGTCTCACGCCGCTCCGCCGTGCCCATCACCCGTGTCACTCCCCACCGCCGCCAGCCCGCTGCTGCTGTCCGAAGACCCGGCTCCCCATTGGCTGCCCGGGTTGCGCCGTTTTACGCCGCCCAGGTGCGGGACACGGCTCCTGTGGCCGATTCCGCCCCCATGTCCCGCAGGTAAGGACGCGCGGGGACTCGTGAAGATTCCCGGTCCGGAAAGATTTAGGCCAACCACCCTGTGAAACCTGGAAGGAAGGGCCGGGGAACCCGCCCCGGATTCCGGGAGGCAATCTCCCGCAATGGCCGGACAACTCCTCCCGAACCGGCCGCGTGCCGGAATCGAACCCTCCGGACGGGTCTTCGAGTTGGCCCCGGGGCGGTAGTAGGCTCGCGCCGTTTGTTGACGCACATGTGTGCCCTCGGTCACCCGGGGGACCGAGCTGGGGGAGGCCATGCGCTTTCGCGGGAAGTCCATCCGCCGGAAGATCGTGGCGCTGCTCCTCGTGCCGCTGCTGTCCCTCACCACGCTCTGGGCCTTCACCACCGTGCTCACGAGCCGTGAGGCGAGCCACCTGTTCGACGTGTCGTCGGTGATGGAGAAGGTCGGCTACCCCGTCGAGGACACCGTCCGCGTCCTCCAGCAGGAACGGCGCCAGACCCTCGTCCATCTCGCCGACCCCCGCGCCTCCGACGGCCTCACGGCTCTCAAGGCGAGCCGCGCGGCCACGGACAGGGCCGTGGCCGCCGTCCGCAGGAGCGCGTCCGGCGACGGCGTGCGCGAGGCCATGCACGGCAGTTCCGACAAACTCGACGCCGCCCTCGACTCGTTCGAGGGCATCGAGTCCCTCCGCCGCAGCGTCGACGACGGCACCGTCGACCGCCGCCAGGCGCTCGACCTCTACAACCGCCTCGTCGACCCCTGCTACGTGCTGTTGTCCGACCTGCACGTCGTCGAGGACGTCGGCCTCGACAAGCAGTACCGCGCCCTGGTGAACCTCTCCCGCGCCCGCGAACTGCTCTCCCGCGAGGACGCCCTGCTCGGCTCCGCCCTGATCGTCGGCAAGCTGGCCCCGACCGAGGTGCGGGACGTCTCCGACCTCATGGCCCAGCGCACCCTGCTGTACGAGACCGCCCTGCCGCAGCTCCCCGCCGACGAACGCGACCGCTACGACACCTTCTGGGGCAACGCCACGACCGCCCCGCTGCGGGTCGGCGAGCAGGCCGCCGTCTTCGCCGAGGACGGCGAGCCCCGCGGCGTCACCGCCAAGAGCTGGGACACCGCCGCCGGAGAGGTGCTCGACGAACTCGGCGCCCTCAACGACCAGGCGACCGACCGCTACCAGGAACGCGTCCGGCCCGTCGCCATGGGCGTCATCGCCAAGGCCGTCGCCGCCGGTGTGCTCGGTCTCGCCGCCCTGCTGTTCTCCCTGTACCTCTCCGTGCGCGTCGGCCGGAAACTCATCCGCGACCTCAGGCAGCTGCGCCTGGAGGCCCACGAGGCCTCCGGGGTGCGGCTGCCCAGCGTGATGCGCCGTCTCTCGGCCGGCGAGCAGGTCGACGTCGAGACCGAGGTCCCGCGCCTCGAGTACGACAAGAACGAGATCGGCGAGGTCGGCCAGGCCCTCAACACCCTCCAGCGCGCCGCCGTCGAGGCCGCCGTCAAACAGGCCGAACTGCGGTCCGGCGTCTCCGAGGTGTTCGTCAACCTCGCCCGCCGCAGCCAGGTGCTGCTGCACAAGCAGCTCACCCTGCTCGACGCGATGGAGCGCCGTACCGACGACACCGAGGAACTCGCCGACCTGTTCCGGCTGGACCACCTGACCACCCGTATGCGCCGCCACGCCGAGGGCCTGGTCATCCTCTCCGGCGCAGCCCCCTCCCGGCAGTGGCGCAAGCCCGTCCAGCTCATGGACGTCGTACGGGCCTCCGTCGCCGAGGTCGAGGACTACGAGCGCATCGAGGTCCGCCGGCTCCCCAGGGTCGCCGTCACCGGTCCCGCCGTCGCCGACCTCACGCACCTGGTGGCCGAACTGCTGGAGAACGCCACCGTGTTCTCCCCGCCGCACACCGCCGTCCAGGTCGTCGGCGAACGCGTCGGCAACGGCTTCACCCTGGAGATCCACGACCGGGGCCTCGGCATGGCCGCCGACGCACTGCTCGACGCCAACCTGCGGCTCGCGGAGACACCGGAGTTCGAGCTCTCCGACACCGACCGGCTGGGCCTGTTCGTCGTCAGCCGGCTCGCCCAGCGGCAGAACGTCCGTGTCTCCCTCCAGCCGTCCCCGTACGGCGGCACCACGGCCGTCGTCTTCATCCCGGACGCACTGCTCACCGACGACGTGCCCGACACCAACGGCGTCGGATTCCGCCTCGACCGCCCGCACCGCACGGAGAAGGAACCGGCGGACAGCCGCCGCGCCGCGCTCTCCCAGGTGCCCGTCGCCCTGCCCGGTCTGCCCGCCTCCGTGCTGGACGGACCGGTCGAACTCGAGGCGCCCGTCGACCTGGACGCCCTCGACGGCTTCCCCGCCCTGGACGACGAGGACGGCGAGCACGGCGGCCTGTTCCGGCCCCGCCGCTCCCACCCGGACGACGAACGGCCCGGCCGCTACACCGCACGGCACGAGACCGCCGACGACGAGCGGGACTCGGCCGGCGAGCGGGGGAGCGGACCCGTGCCGCTCACCCGTCGGGCGACCCCCAAGCTGGTCAGCTCCCACGGCCGCCCGGTCCGCGACCAGCGGGCCCGCGGCGGACGGACCGACGACGACGCCGCCGCCCCGCACACCCGCCCCGACGCGGACGAGCCGCCTCCGCTGCCGTCCCGGCGGCGCGGCGACACCGGCCGCCGGGCCATCGGCCGTGCCGGCGCCGAACCCGTGTCGGAACTCCCCGGACGCGACAAGGAGCAGCCGGGCGCGGAGACACCGCCGCCCCTGCCCAGCCGCCGCCGCGGCACCGGACCCGTCCGCCCGGCCGAGGGCCCCGCGGAAGGGGACGCCACTCAGGCGCCCGGTCCCGCGGACCCGGCGTCCGGCGCCCCCGCCCGCCGCCCCGCGACCACGCACGGCGGCCCCGACGACTCCTCCCCGGTCACCGGCGACACGGACACCGGCTCACCGCAGCCCGACGGCGCGGCACTGCCCCGGCGCGTGCGGCAGGCCAGCCTGGCCCCGCAGCTCAAGCGCGACGCCGCGGCCCGGAAGACCGACCGGGCCCGGCCCGCCGAACGGGACGCGGACGAAGTACGCAGCCGCATGGCCTCGCTCCAGCGCGGCTGGCAGCGCGGCCGGGAGGAGAACGCCGCGGGCGACGACGCCGGCAGCGGCACAGCACCACGACGAAGGACTAAGGGGGACGGTCGATGACCGAACCGAGCGCCACCGGCCACACGAACGACAAGGGCGAGCTGAACTGGCTCCTCGACGACCTGGTGGACCGCGTCGCCAGCATCCGCAAGGCGATCGTGCTCTCCGGCGACGGTCTGCCCACGGGGGCGTCCCAGGACCTCACCCGGGAGGACAGCGAGCACCTGGCCGCCGTCGCCTCCGGCTTCCACAGCCTCGCCAAGGGCGTGGGGCGCCACTTCGAGGCCGGCGAGGTCCGCCAGACCGTCGTCGAGCTCGACGAGGCGTTCCTGTTCGTCACCGCGGCCGGGGACGGCAGCTGCCTCGCGGTCCTCGCGGACGCCGACTCCGACGTGGGCCAGGTGGCCTACGAGATGACCCTCCTGGTGAAGCGGGTCGGCGTGCACCTGGGCGCCGCGCCACGCACCGATCTGCCCTCGGGTGGGTAGTGGACCGACATGAGCGATCACGGTCAGGGTAGGAGCCACTGGTTCGACGACGAGGCCGGACCGGTCGTCCGTCCGTACGCCATGACGCGGGGCCGCACCACCAGTGCGGCCCAGCACCGCCTCGACCTGATCGCCGTGGTCGTCGCGGAGCCGCACGCGGACGACGCGGAGGACGACCCCTCCCTCTCCCCGGAGCACGTCGACATCGTCGGGCTGTGCCGCGACACGCCCCAGTCGGTCGCCGAACTCGCCGCCGGCCTCGACCTGCCGGTCGGCGTGGTCCGGGTCCTCGTGGGAGATCTCGTGGACGCGGAATTCGTCCACGTGAACCGGCCGGTACCCCCGGCGGAGCTGCCGGACGAGAGTATTCTGCGCGACGTGATCAACGGCCTCCGGGCGCTGTGACCGGCGCGGAAGCGGGGTAGTGACGTGACAGGCTGGCAGTTCTGGGTCGACCGAGGCGGCACCTTCACCGACATCGTCGCGCGTCGCCCCGACGGCCGGCTGCTCACCCGCAAGGTCCTCTCCGACCACCCCGGCCCGGACCGCTCCGGCCCGCCCGGCGCCGACGCGGCCGTCACCGGCGTCCGCGCGCTGCTGGACGGCTCCGACGACCCCGTCGACGTCGTCCGCATGGGCACCACCGTCGCCACCAACGCCCTCCTCGAACGCAAGGGCGAGCGCACCCTGCTGGTCGTCACCCGGGGCTTCCGCGACGCCCTGCGGATCGCCTACCAGAACCGCCCGTACATCTTCGCGCGCCGCATCGACCTGCCCTTACCACTGCACGAGCGGGTCGTCGAGGTGGACGAACGCGTCGCCGCCGACGGCACCGTGCTGCGCGCCCCCGACCTCGACGCCCTCGAAGGCCCGCTGCGGCAGGCGTACGACGACGGGATCCGGGCCGTCGCCGTGGTCTGCCTGCACAGCGACCGCCACCCCGCCCACGAACAGGCCGTCGGGGAACTCGCCGCCCGTACCGGCTTCCCGCAGATCTCCCTCTCCAGCGAGACCAGTCCGCTGATGAAGCTGGTGCCGCGCGGGGACACCGCCGTCGTCGACGCCTATCTCTCACCCGTGCTGCGCCGCTACGTGCGCCAGGTCGCCGACGCGCTCGAAGGCGTGCGGCTGATGTTCATGCAGTCCAACGGCGGGCTGACCGAGGCCCGGCAGTTCCGCGGCAAGGACGCCGTCCTGTCCGGACCGGCCGGCGGGATCGTCGGCATGGCCCGCATGTCGCAGCTCGCCGGCTTCGACCGGGTCATCGGGTTCGACATGGGCGGCACCTCCACCGACGTCTCCCACTTCGCCGGCGAGTACGAGCGCGTCTTCACCACGCAGATCGCCGGGGTGCGGCTGCGCGCCCCGATGCTCGACATCCACACCGTCGCCGCCGGAGGCGGCTCGGTCCTCCACTTCGACGGCTCCCGCTACCGCGTCGGACCCGACTCGGCGGGCGCCGACCCCGGCCCCGCCTGCTACCGGCGCGGCGGCCCGCTCGCCGTCACCGACGCCAACGTCATGCTGGGCCGCATCCAGCCCGCCCACTTCCCGGCCGTGTTCGGCCCGGGCGGCGACCAGCCGCTCGACGCGGACCTGGTCCGCGCGCGCTTCACCGCGCTCGCCCGCGAGATCCACGAGAGCACCGGCGACAACCGCACCCCCGAACAGGTCGCCGAGGGCTATCTCCAGATCGCCGTCGCGAACATCGCGGCCGCGGTCAAGCGCATCTCCGTGCAGAAGGGCCACGACATCACGCGGTACGCCCTCACCACCTTCGGCGGGGCGGGCGGCCAGCACGCGTGCATGGTCGCGGACTCCCTCGGCATCCGCACCGTCCTCGTACCGCCCATGGCGGGCGTGCTGTCCGCCCTCGGCATCGGCCTCGCCGACACCACCGCCATGCGCGAACGCTCCGTCGAGGCACCGCTGGAGGCCGCCGCCATGCCCCGAGTCCAGGCGATCGCCGACGAGCTGGAGGAGACCGCCCGCGCCGAACTCCTCGCCGAGGACGTCCCGGAGGAGCGCATCGCCGTCACCCACCGGGCGCAGCTGCGCTACGACGGCACCGACACCACCCTCACCGTCGGGCTCACCGACCCGGACACGATGCGGCGCGCCTTCGAGGACCGGCACCGCGCCACCTACTCCTTCACCCTCGACCGCCCGGTCGTCGTCGAGGCCCTGTCCGTCGAGGCCACCGGCACCACCGAACCTCCCGACCTCTCCGCCCTCGCCACCTGGTCCGGACGGCCCGCCGCACCTGTCACCGTCCGCCTGCACACCGGGGGCGCCTGGCGGGACGTCCCCCTCCACCGCCGCGAGGACCTTCCTCCCGGGGAGACCGTCACCGGCCCCGCGATCATCGCCGAGGACGGCTCCACGACCGTCGTCGACGACGGCTGGCGGGCCGCCACCACCGACGACGGACACCTCGTCATGGAGCGCGTGACCGTCCCGCAGGGGTCCGAGGTGGACACGGAGGTCGACCCCGTCCTGCTGGAGATCTTCAACAACCTCTTCATGTCCATCGCCGAACAGATGGGCGCGCGCCTGGAGTCCACCGCCCAGTCCGTCAACATCAAGGAACGGCTGGACTTCTCCTGCGCCCTCTTCGACCCGGACGGGAACCTGGTGGCCAACGCCCCGCACATCCCCGTCCACCTCGGCTCGATGGGCACCAGCGTCAAGGAGGTCATCCGGCGGCGCGGCGCCTCCATGCGCCCCGGCGACACCTACGCCGTCAACGACCCGTACCACGGCGGCACCCACCTGCCCGACGTCACCGTCATCACCCCCGTCTTCGGCACGCCCGAGGACGGCACGGAACCCGAGGTCCTCTTCCACGTCGCCTCCCGCGGACACCACGCCGAGATCGGCGGCATCGCGCCCGGCTCCATGCCCGCGAACAGCCGCACCATCGAGGAGGAGGGCGTCCTCTTCGACAACTGGCTGCTCACCGAGAACGGCCGGTTCCGCGAGGAGGAGACCCTCCGCCTGCTCACCGGGGCGGCCCACCCCTCCCGCAACCCGGCCACCAACCTCGCCGACCTGCGCGCCCAGATCGCCGCCAACCACAAGGGCGTCGAAGAGGTCGGCCGCATGATCGACACCTACGGCCTCGACGTCGTCCAGGCCTACATGCGGCACGTCCAGGACAACGCGGAGGAAGCGGTGCGCCGCGTCGTCGACGCCCTCGACGACGGCGCGTACGCCTACGAGACCGACTCCGGCGCCGTCATCCGCGTCAAGGTGCGCGTGGACCGCGCCGCACGCTCCGCGACGATCGACTTCACCGGCACCTCGCCGCAGCTCGCCACCAATTTCAACGCGCCCTTCTCCGTCGTCAACGCGGCCGTCCTGTACGTCTTCCGCACCCTGGTCGACGACGACATCCCGCTCAACGACGGCTGCCTGCGCCCGCTGCGCATCGTCGTCCCGCCCGGCTCCCTGCTCGCGCCCGAACCCCCGGCCGCCGTCGTCGCGGGCAACGTGGAGACCTCACAGGCCGTCACCGGCGCCCTCTACGCGGCGCTCGGCGTCCAGGCCGAGGGGTCCGGCACCATGAACAACGTGACCTTCGGCAACGCCCGCCACCAGTACTACGAGACGGTGGCGTCGGGTTCCGGCGCCGGGGAGGGCCACGACGGCGCACCCGTCGTCCAGACCCACATGACCAACTCCCGGCTCACCGACCCGGAGATCCTGGAGTGGCGGCTGCCGGTCCGGCTCGACGAGTTCGCCGTGCGCCGGGGCAGCGGCGGCGCCGGACGGTGGCGCGGCGGCGACGGAGCCGTGCGCCGCATCCGCTTCCTGGAGCCCATGACCGTCTCCACGCTGTCCCAGCACCGCAGGGTGCCGCCCTACGGCATGGCGGGCGGACACCCCGGAGCGACGGGCGCCAACCGGATCGAGCGGGCCGACGGCACCGTCACCCCGCTCGCCGGCAGCGACTCGGCGGACGTCGGCCCCGGCGACGTCCTCGTCATCGAAACCCCCGGCGGCGGGGGATACGGCCCGCCGCCCGACCACGATCGAGCAGGAGAAGAGACCGATGATCTTCGGGCGTTCTGAGCGCGGCAAGCCCCCGGTCGAGCCGGTCACGCTCAAGATCCTGGTGGCCGGCGGCTTCGGCGTGGGCAAGACCACGCTCGTCGGCGCGGTCAGCGAGATCAGGCCGCTGCGCACCGAGGAACTCCTCACGGAGGCCGGGCGGCCCGTCGACGACACCAGCGGCGTCGAGGCGAAGAGCACCACCACCGTCGCCATGGACTTCGGGCGCATCACCCTGCGCGAGGACCTGGTGCTGTACCTGTTCGGCACGCCCGGGCAGGAGCGTTTCTGGTTCATGTGGGACGAGCTGTCCGAGGGCGCGCTCGGCGCGGTGGTCCTCGCCGACACCCGGCGCCTGGAGGACTGCTTCGCCGCCGTCGACTACTTCGAGCGGCGCGCCATACCCTTCGTGGTCGGCGTCAACTGCTTCGAGGGGTCGGCCCGTTACCCGGAGGACGCGGTACGCAGGGCCCTCGACCTCGACGACGACGTACCGCTGGTGCTGACCGACGCGCGCGACCGCGAGTCGGTCAAGGAGGTCCTGGTCGGCGTCGTCCAGCACGCCATGACCCAGGCGGCGCGACGGCGCAGCGCGGTCACCACCTGACCCGGCCGCGCGGACGCGGCCCGTGCTCCCGCCGACAGGAGCACGAGCCGCCGCACGACGGACGGGTCACCCCGCGCGCACGGCTCAGTCCTCGCCCTCCTCGACCCAGCCGAGGCTCTTCTCCACCGCCTTGCGCCAGTTGCGGTACTCACGGTCCCGCACGGACGACGACATGCCGGGCGTCCACTCGGCGTCCTTCCGCCAGTGCGACTTCAGCTCGTCCAGGCCGTTCCACACGCCCGTGGCCAGTCCCGCCGCGTAGGCGGCGCCCAGGCAGGTCGTCTCCGACACCCTGGGCCTGATCACCGGCACGTCGAGCACGTCCGCCTGGTGCTGCATCAGCAGGCCGTTCTTCGTCATGCCGCCGTCGACCTTCAGCGTGGTGATGCGCACCCCGGAATCCTGGTACATGGCGTCGACGACCTCACGCGTCTGCCAGCTCGTCGCCTCCAGCACCGCCCGCGCCAGGTGCGCCTTGGTGACGTAACGGGTCAGGCCCGTGACGACACCGCGCGCGTCGGAGCGCCAGTACGGGGCGAAGAGGCCGGAGAACGCGGGCACGATGTACGCCCCGCCGTTGTCCTCCACGCTCGCGGCGAGCGGCTCTATCTCGTCCGCGGTGCGGATGATGCCGAGCTGGTCGCGGAACCACTGCACCAGCGCGCCCGTGAGGGCGATCGACCCCTCCAGGCAGTAGACGGGCGCCTCGTCGCCGATCTTGTAGCCCATGGTGGTGAGCAGCCCGTGCTTCGACGGGACCGGCCGGTCACCGGTGTTGAGCAGCAGGAAACTCCCGGTGCCATAGGTGTTCTTGGCGGTGCCGACGTCGTAGCAGGCCTGTCCGAAGACCGCCGCCTGCTGGTCGCCCAGCGCGGAGGCGACGGGGACCCCGGAGAGCTGGCCCACGGCGGTGCCGTAGACCTCGGCGGAGGACCTGATCTCCGGGAGCACCGCCTCGGGGACATTCATCGCGGCGAGGACGGTCGGGTCCCACTGGAGGGTCTCCAGGTTCATCAGCATCGTCCGTCCGGCGTTGGTCACGTCGGTGACGTGCCGTCCGCCGTCGGTGCCGCCGGTGAGGTTCCAGATCAGCCAGGAGTCGATGGTGCCGAACGCGATCTCGCCGTTCTCCGCGCGGGCCCGCAGCCCGGGTACGTTGTCCAGCAGCCAGGCCGCCTTGGGTCCGGAGAAGTAGCTGGCCAGCGGCAGGCCCGTGCGGTCGCGGAACCGGTCCTGTCCGTCGGAGCCGCCGAGCTGTGCGCACAGGCCCGCGGTGCGGGTGTCCTGCCACACGACGGCGTTGTGCACGGGCTTGCCCGTGGACCGGTCCCACAGGACCGTCGTCTCACGCTGGTTGGTGATGCCCAGCGCGCTGAGCTGGTCGGCGCGCAGGCCCGCCTTGGCGAGCGCGCCGGCCACCACCGCCTGCACCTTCGACCAGATCTCGGTCGCGTCGTGCTCCACCCAGCCCGGCTTCGGGAAGATCTGGCGGTGCTCGCGCTGGTCGACGGCGACGACCGCGCCGTGCTGGTCGAAGACGATGCAACGGCTGGAGGTGGTGCCCTGGTCGATCGCGGCGACGAACTTGTCCGTCATGACGTCCCCTTCGTCGGTGGTGCGGAGTCAGAACGCGGCGTTGAACACGAGCCCGGACAGCGCCCCGCCGATGAGCGGTCCCACGACGGGCACCCACGCGTAGCCCCAGTCGGAGGTGCCCTTGCGGGGGATCGGGAGCAGCGTGTGCACGATGCGCGGGCCGAGGTCGCGGGCCGGGTTGATGGCGTATCCGGTGGGGCCGCCCAGCGACAGGCCGATGCCGACGACCAGGAACGACACGATGAGGATCGCGGTGCCCGACTCGCCGAGCCCTTCGGTGAGCCCGAACGCCAGGATCGGCAGGACCAGGCCCATGGTCGCGATGATCTCGGTGACGAGGTTGGCGACCGGGCGGCGGATCGCCGGGGTGGTGGAGAAGATGCCGAGCGTCGGCTGGGAGATGTCCTCCTCGGCGTTGGCCTCGAACTGCGCGTAGTACACCAGCCAGCACAGCAGGGCGCCCAGCATCGCGCCGACCATCTGCCCGGCCACGTAGATGTCGACCGTGTCCCACTCGCCGGTGTCGACGGCGATCCCGAGGGTGACCGCCGGGTTGAGGTGCCCGCCGGACAGCGGTGCCGCGGTGTACGCCCCGGCCATCACGCCGAAGCCCCAGCCGAAGGCGATGACCACCCAGCCGGCGTCCTTGGCCTTCGAGTAGTTGAGGACGACGGCGGCGACCACGCCGGCGCCGAAGAGGATGAGGATGGCGGTGCCGATGACCTCGCCGACGAATATGTCTCCGTTGCTCATGGCGGCTCCTGGGCCGGGGCCCAGGACGGTCGGCCCCGGACCTCACGTGCAGGGTGCGTTTCCCGTGGCGACGTCAGCCGAAGGCAGGGAGGATCCGCGCCCCGCCCGGCGTCCGTGACGAGCGTGCCGTCGCAGCCGCATCGCCCGTGGGGGAGTCCTGGCGTCGGTGAACGCCTGCCGTGGCGCGCCGAAATGCGCCGAGATGTACGGCGATGTCGACTGACACCGGAAGTGTTCACCTGTGGTCAGGAAGCGTCAAGGTCGGCGACAGAACGGGCCGGGGCGCCTGCTTCCGTGCCGCGGCCCTCGTCTGATAGATGCAGGGGACATGACACGTTCTTCCCGCGCGGTACGCGCCCTGGTCACCACTCTCGCCGCCCTGCTCACCGCGACGGCGGCGGCCGCACCCGCCCGGGCGACCCCCGAACCCAAGGCGCCCCGCGACTTCGTGGCCCTCCACAGCGTCGACCCGACGATCCTCCACGAGATCCGCTACGTCACCCCGCACAACTTCGTCGGCGAGCGCATCGACGGCTACCGGCAGCCCCTCTGCATCCTCACCCGCCCCGCCGCCGAAGCCCTCCGCACCGCCCAGCGCCGCCTGCTGCCGCAGGGCTACTCCCTGAAGGTGTACGACTGCTACCGCCCGCAGCGCGCCGTGGACCACTTCGTCCGCTGGGCCGAGGACCTCGACGACCAGACCATGAAGGCCGAGTTCTACCCGAACGTCGACAAGACCCGCCTGTTCGCCGACGGGTACATCGCGGAGAAGTCCGGCCACAGCCGCGGCTCCACGGTCGACCTCACCCTCGTGAAACTCCCCGCCCACCCCACACGCCCCTACCAGCCCGGCGAACCCCTCACCCCCTGCTTCGCCCCGAAGGACGAGCGGTTCCCCGACAACTCCCTGGACATGGGCACCGGTTACGACTGCTTCGACACCCTCAGCCACACCCTCGACCCGCGCATCACGGGCGAGCAGCGCGCCAACCGGACGCTGCTCAAGAGCACCCTGGAGGACCTCGGCTTCGTGAACCTCGCCGAGGAATGGTGGCACTACACCTTCAAGCCCGAGGCCTACCCGGACACCTACTTCGACTTCCCCGTGTCCCACCGGTCCGTCGCCGGCCACCGCTAGACCGCCCTCACGGAGACGCCCCTTCCGCCATCGGATACAGTCCCGCGCGTGTCCGATAACCACGTTCCCAACTCCGCGGCGGGCAGCCACTGTTCGTCCTGCGGCGCGCCCTACGGAGAGGGCGTCTCCGGCTGGCCGCGCACCTGCCCCTCCTGCGGCGCCGTCGCCTACCGCAACCCGCTCCCCGTCGCCGTGGCCCTCCAGCCCGTGTACGACACCCAGGGCACCGCCCTGCTCGTCGTCACCCGTGCGATCCCGCCCGCCAAGGGCGGCACCGCCCTGCCCGGCGGCTACATCGACCACGGCGAGGACTGGCGCCACGCCGTCGTCCGCGAACTCGAGGAGGAGACCGGCCTCAACGCGGAGAGCCGCGACGTCCGGCTCGTCGACGCCATGAGCGCCCCCGACGGCCACCTGCTGCTGTTCGGCCTGCTCCCCGAACGCCCGGCGGCCGACCTGCCCCCCTCCACGCCCACCGACGAGACCGAGGGCACGCACCTGCTGCGCCGCCCCGAGGAACTCGGCTTCCCCCTGCACACCGTGGCGGTGCGCGCCTTCTTCGAGGGCCGCTACATCTGACCGCCCGCCCCGTCGAGCCCGCGGACCCGTACCGGCCGGGACGGCTCCCGAGCGCCGTCCTCCGTCTCCCGCCGTACGACGACCCGCGGGCCCGAGCGGGTCACCAAGTACCGCTCGGCCTCCGGCTCCTCGCCGCCGTCCCCGCCGTCCGGCACCACCAGCCCGCCCCCGCTCCGGCCCGGGGCGGGCGCCCACACCTCCAGCTCGGTCCCCCCGTCCTCCCCGCGCACCGGCAGCACCGCACCCGCCCGCGCGAACACCGGTATCCGCTCCAACGGGGCGTCGACCAGCACCTTCGCCGGCCCCTCGTACGCCCGCCCCGTCGCCGTGTCGTACCACCGCCCGCGCGGCAGCCGCACCTCCCGCCGGACCGCACCCGGCTCCAGCACCGGCGCCACCAGCAGCGCGTCACCCAGCAGGAACACGTCCTCACAGTCCCGCAGCTCCCGCTCCTCCGGTGCCGGCCACCACACCGGCCGCACCATCGGCGCCCCGGTCCGCCGCGCGAGGTGCGCCAGCGTCACGAAGTACGGCAGCAGACGCCGCCGTTCGCCCAGCGCCACGCGCGCGTGCCCCAGCACCACCGCGCCGTACTCCCACGGCCCGCCGCCCGCCGGACCCACGGCGCCCGTGCGCAGCAGCGGCAGATACGCAGTCAACTGAAGCCGCCGCACGTACAGTTCGGACGCCCCGCCCTCCCCGCCGCCCGCCACGTCCGAACCCGAGAACGGCACACCGCACAGCCCGAGCCCCACCACCTGCGCGAGGGATGCCCGCAGCCCGGGCCACCCCGCGGCACCCTCTCCCGACCACACCCCGCCGTACCGCTGCGACCCCGCCCATCCGGACGGTGACAGCACCAAGGGCCGCTCGTCGGCAGCCACTTCGTCCCGGAGGCCTTCGTGCGCGGCCCGGGCCAGGCACAGAGCATTCACGCGCCCGAACCGGTCGGATCCGTCGACCGTGTGCCACACCCCCGCGAAGCCCCGCGCCGCCTGCCCCGCGCACCGCACGCGCGCGTCGGCGGGATCCGGACACGTCCCCTCGCCGCGCCGGTCCTCCGCACGCACCGCCGCGGGCACCGCCGACACCAGCCGTATCCCCACCCGCCGCAGCTCGTCAGCCAGCACCGGCAGCTTCGGGAAGCGGTCCTCATCGACCGTGAACGCCCGACCGCCCTCCAGGTGCCCGGCGCCCAGATGCACCGCGTCCAGCGGCAGCCCCCGCTCGAGATGACCGGCGACCACCCGCCGCACCTCGTCCTCACCGCCGACGCCCTCCCGCACGAGGTGATGGCCGAACGCCCACGCGGGCGGCAGCACAGGCGCCCCGGTCAGTGACGCCCACGTCAGCAGCACCCGCGCCGGCGTGCCCGCCATCACCCAGCCGCGCACCGGACCGCCCTCCATGCGCAGCTCGCCCGTGCCCACCCGGTCGTGCCCCGAACCGGCGCCCTCCACGCCCTCCCGCAGCGTCAGCGTGCCGTCCCACGGGTTGTCGACGAACAGCAGATGCGTACCCGCGTCGGCCACCACCAGCTGCACGGGCACCGACACCGGAACCGCGCTCCCCGTTCCCGTGACGCCGTTCCCCGGCCGGCGGGCGCCGTCCTGCGGCCGTGGCCCCGCCACCCGGCCGCCAGGACCGAAGAAGCGGGCGTCCGCCGGCACCTCCGACCGCTGCATCCACCGCGCCGGGCCGCCGTCCTCCACCTCCCACCAGCGCGGCGGCAGATCACGCCGCAACATCACACCCCCGGGCGTCAGCACCTCCAGCGCACCGAGCCGCGACACCGCGACCGTCACCCGCTCGGCCACCACGCGCCAGCCGCCGTCCGTGTCCGGCTCCAGCTCCGCCCGCGGATCCGGCTCGGGACACGCCCCGGCCAACGCGAACGACGGCTCAGGACCGGCCCCGTCCCACCCCCAGAACACGGCGCCGTTCACCGCGACGAGGATCCGCAGCTCCGAGCGGGCGAACCGGATCACACCCCCACCGGGACCCGGCTCCACCTCCCGCACCGCCCCCGGCACCCGCGCCCGCACCCGCGGCCCCGGCCCGGTGGCGTCCCCACCCCGCCTGCGCCACGCTGCTCGTACGGTACGCAAACCCCGTGCCGCTCCCGCCACACCGACCGACCACCACGAAGGCACCAGGTCACGACCGTTCATGTTGCTCACCCTGCCATCGACCGCGCCCCGCAAGCGTGGCGTTCAACTCCCGTTAACCCGTGATCGGACCACATCTTCACGACAGGGACTATGTGGGGGGCACCCTGGTGCAGAAGTCGATCACGTGGCATCGTCCCTGTCAGCCGCGTCACGCGCACACCCCAGCCCGTGCGCGGAGGACGCACACGACGCGCACAGTCCGGGAGCCGCCCCATGTCGACCGTGAACCCCCAGCCGCTCTGGCAGCCGACAGCGGAACGTATCGCCGAGGCCCGCATCACCCGGTTCCAGGCCTGGGCCGCCGAACACCACGGAGCCCCCGCCGACGGCGGTTACGCGGCACTCCACCGGTGGTCCGTCGAAGAGCTGGAGACCTTCTGGAAAGCGGTCACCGAGTGGTTCGACGTCCGCTTCACCACGCCGTACAAGCGCGTCCTCGGCGACCGCTCCATGCCCGGCGCCCAGTGGTTCCCCGGAGCGACCCTCAACTACGCCGAGCACGCCCTGCGGGCCGCCGACTCCCGCGCCGACGAGCCGGCCCTGCTCCACGTCGACGAGACCCACGACCCCCGCCCCGTCACCTGGGCCGACCTGCGCCGCCAGGTCGGCTCCCTCGCCGCCGAACTGCGCGCCCTCGGCGTACGCCCCGGCGACCGCGTCAGCGGCTACCTGCCGAACATCCCCGAGGCCGTCGTCGCCCTCCTCGCCACCGCGGCCGTCGGCGGCGTGTGGACCTCCTGCGCCCCCGACTTCGGCGCCCGCAGCGTCCTCGACCGCTTCCAGCAGGTCGAACCGGTCGTCCTCTTCACCGTCGACGGCTACCGCTACGGCGGCAAGGAACACGACCGCCGCGAGATCGTCGCCGAACTCCGCCGCGAACTGCCCACCCTTCGCGCCGTCGTGCACATCCCGCTGCTCGGCACCGACGCCCCCGACGGCGCCCTCGAGTGGTCCGCCCTCACCGCGGCCGACACCGCACCGGTCTTCGAGCAGGTGCCCTTCGACCACCCCCTGTGGGTGCTCTACTCCTCCGGCACCACCGGACTGCCCAAGGCCATCGTCCAGTCCCAGGGCGGCATCCTCGTCGAGCACCTCAAACAGCTCGGCCTGCACTGCGACCTCGGCCCCGAGGACCGCTTCTTCTGGTACACCTCCACCGGCTGGATGATGTGGAACTTCCTCGTCTCCGGCCTCCTCACCGGCACCACCGTCGTCCTCTACGACGGCAGCCCCGGACACCCCGACACCGGCGCCCAGTGGCGCATCGCCGAACGCACCGGAGCCACCCTCTACGGCACCTCCGCCGCGTACGTCATGGCCTGCCGCAAGGCCGGCGTCCACCCCTCACGCGACCACGACCTGTCCGCCGTGAAGTGCGTGGCCACCACCGGGTCCCCGCTGCCGCCCGACGGCTTCCGCTGGCTGCACGACGAGGTCCGCCACGACCTGTGGATCGCCTCCGTCAGCGGCGGCACCGACGTCTGCTCCTGCTTCGCCGGAGCCGTCCCCACCCTCCCCGTCCACATCGGCGAACTCCAGGCCCCCTGCCTCGGCACCGACCTGCAGTCCTGGGACCCCAGCGGCAAGCCCCTCACCGACGAGGTCGGCGAACTCGTGGTCACCAACCCCATGCCGTCCATGCCGATCCACTTCTGGAACGACCCCGACGGCAGCCGCTACCACGACAGCTACTTCGACACCTACCCCGGCGTCTGGCGCCACGGCGACTGGATCACCCTCACCTCGCGCGGCTCCGTCGTCATCCACGGCCGCTCCGACTCCACCCTCAACCGCCAGGGCGTCCGCATGGGCTCCGCCGACATCTACGAGGCCGTCGAACGCCTCCCCGAGATCAAGGAGTCCCTGGTCGTCGGCATCGAACAGCCCGACGGCGGCTACTGGATGCCGCTCTTCGTCCACCTGGCGCCCGGCGCCACCCTCGACGACGACCTGACCGACCGCATCAGGAAGACCATCCGCACCCAGCTCTCGCCCCGGCACGTCCCCGACGAGATCATCGAGGTGCCCGGCATCCCGCACACCCTCACCGGCAAGCGCATCGAGGTCCCGGTCAAGCGACTCCTCCAGGGCACCCCCCTGGAGAAGGCCGTCAACCCCGGCTCCATCGACAACCTCGACCTGCTCGCCCACTACCAGGAGCTGGCCCGCACCCGCCCCTGACGGTCACGCCCCGTCTCCTCCTCCGCACCCGTTGTCAGTGCCGCCGATTACGGTGAGTGAGCATTGATCGACCGTGCAGAGGGGGAGACATGGCGAACACCGACCACCGGACCCTGCGACGCGTCCTGCGCCGCGAGATCGTGGGCACCATCGGCGTGCTCACCGACGAACACGACTTCCGCGCCATGCGGCGCTACGACACCTTCGTCTTCGACGACCACACCACCTACCTGAAACACGTCGAAGCCGTGCTGCGCACCCGCGCCCTCCAGGGCAGCCACACCACGGTGGCCCTCTTCGACCCCGAGGAGTACGCCGACTGGTGCGCCCGGCACGGCCACGACCCCGACAGCCACCTCAGCCGCACCCGCTTCACCGCCGAGCACGCCGTCACCGGACCCGCCGTCCCCTACGACGGCCGGCCCCTGTCCGACCTCATGACCACCCTCGTCGACGAGGCCGTCCGCCGCGCCACCTGGGAGTACGCCACGATGCTCCTCGCCCGGCTCGGCCCCTGCGCCTCCTGCGGCGAGGACCTGGGACACGCGGCCTTCACCCGCGCCTCCCGCCTCGTCTCCCGCATCCTCGACAGCGCGCCACCGGGCGACCGCCACCTCGTCTGCAGCGTCTCCGGACCACCCGAATCCCTGGTCGCCGTCCTGCACGCCGACGACACCGACGACGGCGTCCGCATCGACGACACCGAAGCCCTGGAGTTCACCACCGTCCTGGCCGTCGCCCTCGCCACCGCCGGCCCCGGCGGCCTCGTGATGCGCACCAGTACCCCGGGCGCCCCCGACCGCATCCACGGCTGGCGCATCCGCAGCCACGGACTCGTCCCCCTCACCGCCGGAGAGGTCTTCGACGCCTACTGCACCGACACCGAGACCGGCGAGATCATCCCGCCCGAGTCCAACGTCGACTACTGCGCGTCACCCGACCTCACGGACGCCGATCCCGGCCCGGAACACCGCCACTGACCCCGGACGGCCGGAGCGGACAGCACGAGGGGCGCCCCACCGAAGTGGAGCGCCCCTCGGGACACGGCCTCACGCGGCCCGGGCAGAAACTACTCGCCCGACAGCACCGCCTGGGCCGCGCTCCGCGCCTCGTCCGCGCTGTCCGCGGCCCGGGCGGCAGCGGCCGCCCGCTCGCACTGCGCCAGAGTGAACTTCGCCAACTGCGCCCGCACATAAGGAATGGACGCCGCACCCATCGAGAGGGAGGTGACACCCAGACCCGTCAGCACACACGCCAGCAGCGGATCCGACGCGGCCTCACCGCACACACCGCAGCTCTTGCCCTCGGCCCGCGCCGCCTCGGCGGACAGCGCCACCAGGTCGAGCAGCGCCGGCTGCCACGGATCCTGCAGCCGGGACACCGCACCCACCTGACGGTCCGCGGCGAACGTGTACTGCGCGAGGTCGTTCGTGCCCAGCGACAGGAACTCCACCTCCCGCAGCACCGAACGCGCCCGCAGCGCCGCCGACGGGATCTCCACCATCGCGCCGTACTTCGCCTGCAGCCCCGCCTCGCGGCACGCGTCCGCGAACGCCTTCGCGTCGGCCCGGTCCGCCACCATCGGGGCCATCACCTCGAGGTGGACCGGCAGCCCCTCCGCGGCCTTGGCCAGCGCCGTCAGCTGGGTGCGCAGCACCTCCGGGTGGTCGAGCAGGGTCCGCAGACCCCGCACGCCCAGCGCCGGGTTCGGCTCGTCGCCCGGGGTGAGGAACTCCAGCGGCTTGTCCGCACCCGCGTCCAGCACGCGCACCACGACACGCCCCTCGGGGAACGCCTCCAGCACCTGCCGGTACGCCTCGACCTGCTTCTCCTCGGACGGAGCGTTCTTGCTGTCGTCCAGGAACAGGAACTCGGTACGGAACAGACCGACGCCCTCGGCGCCCGCCTCGACCGCCGCCGGGACGTCGGCCGGTCCGCCGACGTTCGCCAGCAGCGGCACCTTGTGCCCGTCGGCCGTCGCACCGGGACCGGTCGCCGCCGCCAGAGCGGCCTTCCGCTCGGCCGCAGCGGCCTCCAGAGCGGCCCGGCGCTCCTCGGTCGGGTTCACGAAGATCTCCCCCGAGCTGCCGTCGACCGCTATCAGCGTGCCCTCGGCGATCTCACCGGCCCCCGGCAGGGCCACGACCGCCGGCACGCCCAGGGCACGCGCCAGGATCGCGCTGTGACTGGTCGGCCCGCCCTCCTCGGTCACGAATCCGAGCACCAGCGTGGGGTCCAGCAGCGCGGTGTCCGCCGGCGCGAGGTCCCGCGCCACCAGCACGTACGGCTCGTCGCTGTCCGGCACACCCGGCATCGGCACGCCCAGCAGCCGCGCCACGATGCGGTTGCGCACGTCGTCCAGGTCGGCCACCCTGCCCGCCAGGTACTCGCCGGCGTTCGCCAGCAGCTCGCGGTACGCGGCGAACGCGTCGTAGACAGCGCGCTCGGCGGAGCTGCCCACGGCGACACGCCGGTCCACGTCGGCCATCAGCTCCGGGTCCTGTGCCATCAGGGCCTGAGCCTCGAGCACCGCCTGTGCCTCGCCGCCGGCGAGGTTCCCGCGCGCGGTCAGATCGGCCGCGACCGCCTCCACGGCCTGACGGGCGCGCTGCTGCTCCCGCTCCGCCTCCTCCGCCGGGATCTGCTTGGCCGGCGGCTCCAGCACCGCCGTGCCCATGTGCCGTACCTCGCCGATCGCCACCCCGTGGCTCACGCCGACGCCTCGCAGCGTTGTCTCCATCTCACCCGTCTCCAGTGAAGCGGCGGGTCGCGCCGCAGCGTCCGATGTCCTGTGCCGTCGCACGATGCCGTCACGGCCGTCGTGGGGACGGCGTCACGTCACTTCCAGAGGAAGAGCGCGTCGCCCGCCTTCACGTCGCCCTCTTCACGGAGCTCGGAGAGGGCGTCCGCCGTGGCCTCCAGCGCCACGATCGGGCACACGGGGGACTTGCCGGCGGCCTCGACGGCGGCCGGGTTCCAGCGCACGATGCCCTGCCCGCGCGTGACGGTGTCCCCCTTGTTGACGAGCAGCTCGAAGCCCTCGCCGTTGAGCTGGACGGTGTCGATGCCGAGGTGGGTGAGCACGCCGTGCCCGTTCTCGTCGACGACGACGAACGCGTGCGGGTGCAGGGAGACGATCACGCCGTCGACGGGGGAGACGGCCTCGGAGGGCTCCCGCACCGGGTCGATCGCGGCGCCCGGGCCGACCATGGCCCCGGAGAAGACCGGATCGGGCACGGACGCCAGTCCGATGGCGCGTCCTGCGAGCGGGGACGTCACGGTGGTCATGGGAGTCCTCCCAAGAGATGGAGATCTGTACGAGCGCCGTCACTGGCTGTCGCCGGCGTGCTGTTCAGCAGGGTATGTCATGAGACGTACCGGTTCCGGGGGACAGGTCCAGCTCCGTGGTCCAGACAAGAGGTCTAGACCACCCACCTTAATCGATTTGCACGCGGTCTGCGACCCCGTGTACAGTCTTAAACCTGCCTGGGGCTGAGGGATGCAGTCACGCATCCAGGACCCGGCAGCAATCCAACTCGTCAGATCCTCACTTCGGATCACTTTCCGCATGCCTGCGGGACGGTGGTCAGGGGGCCGGAAAAACACTGATAGAGTTTGGAAACACCGAAGGGAAGCGCCCGGAGGAAAGCCCGAGAGGGTGAGTACAAAGGAAGCGTCCGTTCCTTGAGAACTCAACAGCGTGCCAAAAGTCAACGCCAGATATGTTGATACCCCGTCCATCCCGTTCCGGATGGTCGAGGTTCCTTTGAAAAAACACAGCGAGGACGCTGTGAACGTCGGGACTATTCCTCCCGATGTTCCGCTCTCGTGATGTGTGCACCGGATCACCGGTAAACATTCACGGAGAGTTTGATCCTGGCTCAGGACGAACGCTGGCGGCGTGCTTAACACATGCAAGTCGAACGATGAACCACTTCGGTGGGGATTAGTGGCGAACGGGTGAGTAACACGTGGGCAATCTGCCCTGCACTCTGGGACAAGCCCTGGAAACGGGGTCTAATACCGGATACTGACCCGCTTGGGCATCCAAGCGGTTCGAAAGCTCCGGC
>NZ_CP192228.1:2612500-3580000 GCF_050571355.1 Streptomyces sp. P13-3-3
GGTTAGGGGTGAAAGGCCAATCAAACTCCGTGATAGCTGGTTCTCCCCGAAATGCATTTAGGTGCAGCGTCGTGTGTTTCTTGCCGGAGGTAGAGCACTGGATAGGCGATGGGCCCTACCGGGTTACTGACCTTAGCCAAACTCCGAATGCCGGTAAGTGAGAGCGCGGCAGTGAGACTGTGGGGGATAAGCTCCATGGTCGAGAGGGAAACAGCCCAGAGCATCGACTAAGGCCCCTAAGCGTACGCTAAGTGGGAAAGGATGTGGAGTCGCACAGACAACCAGGAGGTTGGCTTAGAAGCAGCCACCCTTGAAAGAGTGCGTAATAGCTCACTGGTCTAGTGATTCCGCGCCGACAATGTAGCGGGGCTCAAGCGTACCGCCGAAGTCGTGTCATTGCAGCATTAAGCCCCAACGGGTGCTGTGATGGGTAGGGGAGCGTCGTCTGCCGGGTGAAGCAGCCGCGGAAGCGAGTTGTGGACGGTTGACGAGTGAGAATGCAGGCATGAGTAGCGATTCACACGTGAGAAACGTGTGCGCCGATTGACTAAGGGTTCCTGGGTCAAGCTGATCTGCCCAGGGTAAGTCGGGACCTAAGGCGAGGCCGACAGGCGTAGTCGATGGATAACCGGTTGATATTCCGGTACCCGCTGTGAAGCGTCAAACATCGAATCCAGTGATGCTAAGCCCGTGAAGCCGCCGGCTGAGTCTTCGGACGAGGTCGGAGTGGTGGAGCCGGTGACCCGAGCTGGTAGTAGGTGAGTGATGGGGTGACGCAGGAAGGTAGTCCATCCCGGGCGGTGGTTGTCCCGGGGTAAGGGTGTAGGCCGGACGGTAGGCAAATCCGCCGTTCATTAAGGCTGAGACCTGATGCCGAGCCGATTGTGGTGAAGTGGATGATCCTATGCTGTCGAGAAAAGCCTCTAGCGAGTTTCATGGCGGCCCGTACCCTAAACCGACTCAGGTGGTCAGGTAGAGAATACCGAGGCGTTCGGGTGAACTATGGTTAAGGAACTCGGCAAAATGCCCCCGTAACTTCGGGAGAAGGGGGGCCACAACCGGTGATGAGCTTCGCGCTCTGAGCTGGGGGTGGCCGCAGAGACCAGCGAGAAGCGACTGTTTACTAAAAACACAGGTCCGTGCGAAGCCGTAAGGCGATGTATACGGACTGACGCCTGCCCGGTGCTGGAACGTTAAGGGGACCGGTTAGCTCACTTTCGGGTGGGCGAAGCTGAGAACTTAAGCGCCAGTAAACGGCGGTGGTAACTATAACCATCCTAAGGTAGCGAAATTCCTTGTCGGGTAAGTTCCGACCTGCACGAATGGCGTAACGACTTCTCGACTGTCTCAACCATAGGCCCGGTGAAATTGCACTACGAGTAAAGATGCTCGTTTCGCGCAGCAGGACGGAAAGACCCCGGGACCTTTACTACAGTTTGATATTGGTGTTCGGTTCGGCTTGTGTAGGATAGCTGGGAGACTGTGAACTCTGGACGCCAGTTCAGGGGGAGTCGTCGTTGAAATACCAGTCTGGTCGTGCTGGATGTCTAACCTGGGTCCGTGATCCGGATCAGGGACAGTGTCTGATGGGTAGTTTAACTGGGGCGGTTGCCTCCTAAAGAGTAACGGAGGCGCCCAAAGGTTCCCTCAGCCTGGTTGGCAATCAGGTGTTGAGTGTAAGTGCACAAGGGAGCTTGACTGTGAGACCGACGGGTCGAGCAGGGACGAAAGTCGGGACTAGTGATCCGGCGGTGGCTTGTGGAAGCGCCGTCGCTCAACGGATAAAAGGTACCCCGGGGATAACAGGCTGATCTTCCCCAAGAGTCCATATCGACGGGATGGTTTGGCACCTCGATGTCGGCTCGTCGCATCCTGGGGCTGGAGTCGGTCCCAAGGGTTGGGCTGTTCGCCCATTAAAGCGGTACGCGAGCTGGGTTTAGAACGTCGTGAGACAGTTCGGTCCCTATCCGCTGTGCGCGTAGGAGTCTTGAGAAGGGCTGTCCCTAGTACGAGAGGACCGGGACGGACGAACCTCTGGTGTGCCAGTTGTTCTGCCAAGGGCATGGCTGGTTGGCTACGTTCGGGAGGGATAACCGCTGAAAGCATCTAAGCGGGAAGCCTGCTTCGAGATGAGGACTCCCACCTCCTAGAGAGGGTAAGGCTCCCAGTAGACGACTGGGTTGATAGGCCGGATATGGAAGCACGGTAACGTGTGGAGTTGACCGGTACTAATAGGCCGAGGGCTTGTCCTCAGTTGCTCGCGTCCACTGTGTTGGTTCTGAAACCACGAACAACCCCATGTGCCACACATGGTGCGGTTGAATGTTTCATAGTGTTTCGGTGGTCATAGCGTAGGGGAAACGCCCGGTTACATTCCGAACCCGGAAGCTAAGCCTTACAGCGCCGATGGTACTGCAGGGGGGACCCTGTGGGAGAGTAGGACGCCGCCGAACTCCTTTTACAGCTCCGGCTCTTGGGCTCCCCGCCCGAGAGCCGGAGCTTTTTTGCGTTGCGGTAGGGTCAGGGAGCATCGTAGAAACGTTTCCCACAGGAGGATCCCGGGTGGAGGTCCAGGAGACACGGGTCCAGACAGACCGTGTCCTCACCATCCCGAACGTGCTCAGCATGGCGCGGCTCGTCGGCGTACCCCTGTTTCTCTGGCTGATCCTGAGGCCGGAGTTCGGCGGACCGAAGAGCGACGGCTGGGCGCTCCTGGTGCTGGCCTTCAGCGGCGTCAGCGACTACCTGGACGGCAAGCTCGCCCGTCGGTGGAACCAGATCAGCAGCCTCGGCCGGCTGCTCGATCCCGCGGCCGACCGGCTGTACATTCTCTCGACCCTGGTCGGACTGACCTGGCGGGAGATCCTGCCGCTCTGGCTGACCTGCGTCCTGCTGGCCCGGGAGCTGGTCCTCCTGGTCATGGTGGGCATCCTGCGGCGCCACGGCTATCCGCCGCCGCAGGTGAACTTCCTGGGGAAGGCTGCGACCTTCAACTTGATGTATGCCTTCCCGTTGCTCCTGCTCAGTGACGGTAGTGGCTGGATCTCGTCACTCGCTGCAATTTTCGGCTGGGCGTTCGCCGGATGGGGTACAACCCTCTATTGGTGGGCAGGAGTGCTCTATGTGGTCCAAGTCCGCCGCTTGATCCGTGCGGACGCCATGGCCGATTGACTCGCTTCCTCACGCGCAACGTGGCGCGCGATGTCCCACGCTGAATATGTGTGTGGCAATCCGGACGGGTGAAGTCGGCCAGACCGTCGTCTCTTCGAGGAGGACGCTTCCGACATGAAGGCCGTCGTGATGGCCGGGGGCGAAGGCACCCGTCTTCGCCCCATGACCTCAAGCATGCCCAAGCCGCTCCTGCCGGTGGCCAACCGGCCGATCATGGAGCACGTCCTGCGGCTGCTCAAAAGGCACGGGCTCAACGAAACCGTTGTGACCGTCCAGTTCCTTGCCTCGCTGGTCAAGAACTACTTCGGTGACGGCGAGGAGCTCGGAATGGAGCTCACGTATGCGAATGAGGAGAAGCCACTCGGTACCGCCGGGAGTGTCAAGAACGCTGAGGAGGCACTGAAGGACGATGCCTTTCTCGTCATCTCCGGCGATGCCCTCACGGACTTCGACCTCACCGAGCTGATCAATTTCCACAAGGAAAAGGGCGCACTGGTCACGGTCTGCCTGACCCGCGTGCCCAACCCGCTGGAATTCGGCATCACCATCGTCGACGACGAGGGCAAGGTCGAACGCTTCCTCGAGAAGCCGACGTGGGGCCAGGTCTTCTCCGACACGGTGAACACCGGCATCTACGTGATGGAACCCGAAGTGTTCGACTACGTCGAGCCCGACGTGCCCGTCGACTGGTCCGGCGACGTTTTCCCGCAGCTGATGAAGGAAGGCAAGCCGATCTACGGCTATGTCGCCGAGGGCTACTGGGAGGACGTCGGCACCCACGAGAGCTACGTCAAGGCGCAGGCCGACGTCCTCGAGGGCAAGGTCGACGTCGACATCGACGGGTTCGAGATGGCGCCCGGCGTCTGGGTCGCCGAGGGCGCCGAGGTGCACCCCGACGCCGTGCTCCGCGGCCCGCTGTACATCGGCGACTACGCCAAGGTCGAGGCCGGCGCGGAGCTCCGCGAGCACACGGTCGTCGGCTCCAACGTCGTCGTCAAGAGCGGCGCCTTCCTGCACAAGGCCGTCGTGCACGACAACGTGTACGTCGGCCCGCACAGCAACCTGCGCGGCTGTGTCGTCGGCAAGAACACCGACATCATGCGCGCCGCCCGGATCGAGGACGGCGCCGTCATCGGCGACGAGTGCCTGATCGGTGAAGAATCGATCGTTCAGGGCAACGTACGGGTCTACCCGTTCAAGACCATCGAGGCCGGCGCCTTCGTCAACACCTCGGTCATCTGGGAGTCCCGCGGTCAGGCGCACCTCTTCGGCGCGCGTGGCGTCTCCGGCATCCTGAACGTCGAGATCACGCCCGAGCTCGCCGTACGCCTCGCCGGCGCCTACGCGACGACCCTGAAGAAGGGCTCGACCGTCACCACGGCCCGCGACCACTCCCGAGGCGCCCGAGCCCTCAAGCGCGCGGTCATCTCAGCCCTCCAGGCCAGCGCCATCGACGTACGCGACCTGGAGAACGTGCCGCTGCCCGTGGCGCGGCAGCAGACCGCGCGGGGCAGCGCCGGCGGCATCATGATCCGCACCACGCCCGGCGTGCCCGACTCCGTCGACATCATGTTCTTCGACGGGCAGGGCGCCGACCTGTCGCAGGGCAGCCAGCGCAAGCTGGACCGCGTGTTCGCGCGGCAGGAGTACCGGCGTGCCTTCCCCGGCGAGATCGGTGACCTGCACTTCCCGGCGAGCGTCTTCGACTCCTACACCGGGTCGCTGCTGCGGAACGTCGACATCACCGGCATCGCCGAGGCCGGTCTGAAGGTCGTCGTCGACGCGTCCAACGGCAGCGCCGGCCTGGTGCTGCCCAGCCTGCTCGGCAAGCTGGGTGTCGACTCGCTGACCATCAACCCCGGTCTGGACGAGTCCCGGCCCACCGAGACGGCCGACATGCGCCGCGCCGGCCTGGTGCGGCTCGGGGAGATCGTGGCGTCCTCCGGCGCCGCCTTCGGCGTCCGCTTCGACCCCGTCGGCGAGCGGCTGTCGCTGGTCGACGAGAAGGGGCGGATCGTCGAGGACGACCGGGCGCTGCTCGTCATGCTCGACCTGGTCGCCTCCGAGCGGCGCAGCGGCCGTGTCGCCCTGCCGGTGACCACCACCCGCATCGCCGAGCAGGTGGCGGCGTACCACGGCACGCAGGTGGAGTGGACGACCACCTCGCCCGACGACCTCACCCGCGTCGGCGGTGAGGAAGGGACGATCTTCGGCGGCGACGGCAAGGGCGGCTTCATCGTCCCCGAGTTCAGCAGCGTCTACGACGGCACGGCCGCGTTCGTCCGGCTCATCGGGCTGGTCGCGCGCACGCAGCTCACGCTGAGCCAGATCGACGCCCGTATCCCGCGGGCGCACGTCCTCAAGCGGGACCTGGCGACCCCGTGGGCCGTGAAGGGCCTGGTCATGCGGCGCGTCGTCGAGGCGGCCGGTGACCGCTACGTCGACACCACCGACGGCGTGCGCGTGGTGGAGGCCGACGGGCGCTGGGTTATGGTGCTGCCCGACCCGGCAGAGGCCGTCACCCACCTGTGGGCCGAGGGTCCCGACGACGCCTCCGCGCAGGCGCTGCTCGACGAGTGGTCGGCGGTCGTGGACAGCGCCGGCAGGTGAGCCTCCCGCAGTAGACACGACGACCGGCGGCGTGCCGGACGGAACCTCGGAAGGGGCCCGTCCGGCACGCCGCCGGGGTCGTTCGGAGGTCGGGGGCGCGGCGTGCGACTATGTGCGGCATGCCGCAGCAACCCCCCGTTCGGAGCACACCCGCGCGGCCCGCGCGCCCGGACGCGTCCATGTCGTTGATCACCAACGTGATGGACCACAGTCTCGACGACGGCTACGCGGAGGCCGCCGCTCGGAAGCGGAGCGAGGGGACCGTCGGCCTGCCGAGGACCCTGCGGGCGAAGCTCGGTCTGGCGGCGGGGATCGTCCTCGCCGCGTGCGTGGTCACCGTCGGCGCGGCCCAGGCCCGGGTCGCCGCTCCGGTCGTCGCCAAGGAGCGCGAGGAGCTCATCGACCGTATCGACGAGGAGACCGCGGCCGCCGACCGGCTCGAGAAGAACGTCGACGAACTGCGCGAGGAAGTCGGCGCACGGCAGCGCGAGGCGCTGCGGGACAGCGGCGGCGACCGGTCGACGCTCCTGGGCATCCTGTCGGGCGCCACGCCCGTCCACGGACCGGGCGTGCGGCTCGTGGTCGACGACGCCGAGGACACCGCCTCCGGCGGCGACGGCGACGCCCGCTCCTCGTCCGGTTTCGCCGACACCGGCCGGGTCCGCGACCGTGATCTCCAGCGGGTGGTCAACGGGCTGTGGGAGTCGGGCGCGGAGGCCGTCTCGATCAACGGGCGGCGGCTGACCGCCCTGTCGGCGATCAGGGCCGCGGGAGACGCGATACTGGTCGACAACAAGCCGCTGGTGCCGCCGTACACGGTGCTGGCGGTGGGGGACGGCCAAGAGCTGGGGGACCGGTTCCAGGACAGCGCCGACGGGGTGTATCTGCACGTCCTGCAGGAGAACTACGGGATCCGTACATCCCTGTCCGTGGAGGACAACGTCCGGCTGCCCGCCGCACCGAGTGTGACCGTACGAACCGCACAGCCGATAACCGAGAAGGGCACATCGTGATCGCCGTACTGGGCCTCATTGTGGGAGTGGTGGCCGGCCTGTTGGTCCGGCCCGAGGTGCCGGCGGTCGTCGAGCCCTACTTGCCGATCGCCGTCGTCGCCGCGCTGGACGCCGTGTTCGGCGGTCTGCGGGCCATGCTCGACGGGATCTTCGACGACAAGGTCTTCGTGGTGTCGTTCCTGTCGAACGTCGTCGTGGCCGCGCTGATCGTCTTCCTCGGTGACAAACTCGGCGTCGGGGCGCAGCTGTCCACGGGTGTGGTGGTCGTCCTCGGCATCCGCATCTTCTCCAACGCTGCGGCGATCCGCCGCCATGTGTTCCGGGCGTGAGGCCGATGAGCGAGCGCGAACAGCCCGAGACGACGCGCCCGGCGGTCACCCCGCCGCGGTCCGCCCCCGACACGCCCGCGTCCACTCCCGACACGCCCGCGTCCGCACCCGAGGCGGCGCCGCCGGCCGGGCTGCGCCGGGAGCTCCCCGCGGAGGTGCCCCCGGCCGCCGCGCAGGCCGCGTCCGACAAGGCCGGTGCGGGCGGGACGCCCCGCCGGACACCCGCGCCCTCCGTGTCCCGACCGCACCAGGCGCCGCAGACGCCGCAGGCCTCCGCGACGCCCGCCTCCGACGAGCCGGGCGAGCCCGAGCTGACCGGTCGGCGACGGCTCGTCAACGGGCTGTGGCCGCCCCGCGTGACCCGCGCGCAACTCATCGTCGCCCTGCTGCTGTTCGGCCTCGGATTCGGCCTCGCCGTCCAGGTGGCCTCCACCAGCGACACCGACAGCGCGCTGCGCGGCGCGCGCCAAGAAGATCTTGTGCGCATCCTCGATGAACTCGACGACCGAACCGAGCGTCTTGAAGACGAGAAGCAGGGTCTCGAGAAGCAGCGGGAGGAGCTGGAGAACAGCTCCGACCAGGCCGAGGAGGCCCGCAGGCAGACGATCGAGAAGGAACGGCAACTCGGCGTCCTCGCGGGCACCGTGGCCGCGCAGGGGCCCGGCATCGAGATGACCATCGAGGACACGAAGGGGACGGTCGAGTCGGACATGCTGCTCGACGCCGTCCAGGAGCTGCGCGCCGCGGGCGCGGAGGCGATCCAGGTGAACGGGGTACGGGTGGTGGCCGGCACGTATCTGTCGGACGTGGACGGCGGAGTCTCCGTGGACGGGAACAAGATCAAGTCCCCGTATCGTTTCAAGGTCATCGGCAAGCCGCAGGACCTGGAACCGGCGCTCAACATCCCCGGAGGCGTGGTGCAGACGCTCGAGAAGGAACAGGCCACCGTTACCGTGGAGCGGTCGGACAAGATCGTTGTGGACGCCTTGCGAGCGCCGAAGCGGCCTGACTACGCTCGGTCGTCCTCCCAGTGAACCGGCGGTGCATGGGGGTTGTCCGGCCAGGGCATGAGGTTGCGGGGGGTCGGCGCACCGAATGGGTGGTGCGTGGTGGAAACTGTCTGGCGGAGGCGGACGTTGTGAAGATGTCCGGGTCGGCCAATGTGTTCAGTCAGGGTTCGTCCTGCCCCACGGGCGGGTCTGTTTCGGTCAAGGGGAATCGCCCGTGAAGTTGTTTGGGAAGTTGTTCGGCAAGAGCGCGCGGCGAGAGGACGGCGACAGCGCGACCGCTCGTCACCGCGCACAGCCCGGTGCGGAAGACCAGCGTCCGCTGTTCCGGGACGAGACGGGCGGGGCCTCCTTCGACCCTGCGCAGTCGGGCGGCATAGGTGCTGGACAGCCGTCGAGCCCAGGTGCGGGCGGAGGCCACTCCGGTCCGTACGCGTCCCACGCCCCCGGCGGGCAGCCGCGGCAGGAGGATCCGTCCATGTCGGCCCTGGTGTGTTCGAGGTGCGGCAACCGCAACGCGGAGAACAGCCGCTTCTGTTCCCACTGCGGTGCGCCGCTGAAGCCGGGCGTCACCCCGGAGCGCCCCTCCGAGACGACGTCCACGATCTCCATCTCCGGCCTCGAGGCCTACGACTCCGAGGCCACCGGCCAGCACCAGGCGCCGGCGCTCTCCCCGGAGGCGCAGGCCGCCGTCGACGCGCTGCCGGTGGGCTCCGCCCTGCTGGTCGTGCGCCGCGGACCGAACTCGGGCAGCCGCTTCCTGCTGGACGGCGACCTGACCACGGCCGGGCGTCACCCGCAGAGCGACATCTTCCTCGACGACGTGACGGTCTCCCGGCGCCACGTGGAGTTCCGCCGCAGCCCGGACGGCTCGTTCACGGTCGCCGACGTCGGCAGCCTGAACGGCACCTACGTCAACCGTGAGCGGATCGACCAGGTCGCCCTGTCCAACGGCGACGAGGTGCAGATCGGCAAGTACCGGCTGGTCTTCTACGCGAGCCAGCAGAACTACTGACGGCCCCCGGCCGTGGTCCGGGGACTCCAGGAAGGGTCGATGGTGCAGACACCGAGCGGCGGCGCCGGCAGCGGCGCCGCCGTCACGGACACCGGACTGCTGAGCATCGGTGCGGTGCTGAACGTGCTGCGCGAGGAGTTCCCCGAGGTCACCATCTCCAAGATCCGCTTCCTGGAGTCGGAAGGGCTCGTCGAGCCGCGCCGCACCCCGTCGGGGTACCGGAAGTTCAGCGCCGAGGACGTCGACCGCCTCGGCCATGTGCTGCGCATGCAGCGCGACCACTACCTGCCGCTCAAGGTCATCCGGGAGCACCTGGAGGCCATGGAGCGCGGCGAGGCCCCGCCCCTGCCGGCGCTGAGCCGTCCGGGTGACGACGAGGACCCCGCCGACTGCGCCCCGGAGACGCCCGGCGCGGCCCGCATCGGGCGCTGCCAGCTGCTCGCCGCCGCCGGCGTGGACGAGCAGCGGCTCGCGGAGTGGGAGTCGTACGGACTGCTCGTCCCGGTCGGGGACGGGGTGTACGACGCGGAGGCGGTCACCGTCGCCGGGCTCCTCACGGAACTGGGGCGGTACGGGATCGAGCCCCGCCATCTGCGCGCCATGAAGGCGGCCGCCGATCGCGAGGCCGGACTGGTGGAGCAGGTCGTCGCGCCGCTGCGGCGCCACCGCAACCCGCAGACCAGGGCGCACGCCGAGGACCGCACCAGGGAACTGGCCGGCCTCACCATGAAGCTGCACGCGGCGCTGGTGCGCTCGGCGCTCGGGGTGCGGGGGCCCTGAAGGTCTCGGGCCTCCGGGAAACAGCACAGCGCGGCCCGATCGGCCACCCGATCCGGGCCCGACTACCCAAACGTCCCGGGCACGGCCTAGGGTTGCTGTGTGAACGAGCTCGATGTCGTAGGTGTCCGGGTCGAAATGCCCTCCAACCAACCGATCGTGCTGTTGCGTGAAGTGGGCGGCGACCGCTACCTCCCCATCTGGATCGGCCCAGGGGAGGCGACGGCCATCGCCTTCGCCCAGCAGGGCATGGCGCCCGCACGGCCGCTGACCCACGACCTGTTCAAGGACGTGCTGGAGGCCGTGGGACAGGAGCTCACGGAAGTGCGCATCACCGACCTGCGGGAAGGCGTGTTCTACGCGGAGCTGGTCTTCGCCAGCGGTGTCGAGGTGAGCGCCCGTCCCTCCGACGCCATAGCACTTGCCCTGCGCACGGGAACGCCGATCTACGGAAGCGACACGGTGCTGGACGACGCCGGCATCGCGATTCCGGACGAGCAGGAGGACGAGGTGGAGAAGTTCCGCGAGTTCCTCGACCAGATCTCACCCGAGGACTTCGGGACCAGCAACCAGTGAGCCGTTTCCCGGGGTGCCGCGTCGGCGGCGTCCCGCGCCGAGGACATTCGGCTAGCCTTTCCCCGCGACGGGGCACGGGAAACCACTCTCAGGGTGATTATCACTCGGCGTGCCGAGTGTGGCGATCGTTGACGCACCCTTGGTGACTGCCTACCGTCGAGGAGGCAGGTCAAGGACGGAGGTCGGCGTGAGAAGCAGCGGCGACGGTACGGCTGGGGGTGCCCCCGGACGCGTTTTCGGGGCGGGCGGGCCGTATCCTCCCCAGAGCTTTCCGCCCCGCTCGGGCGGGGGCCATCCCGCGCGTGACGGTGCGATCGATCCCGCTCCGCAGCGGCCGACGGCTGTGCCGGGTGGTGGAGGGGCGGTGGCCATGGCGTCCGAGGAGATCGGCTATCGGGGGCCCACGGCCTGTGCCGCGGCCGGCATCACCTACCGCCAGCTCGACTACTGGGCGCGTACAGGGCTGGTCGAGCCGAGCGTGCGCCCCGCCCACGGGTCCGGCACGCAGCGGCTGTACAGCTTCCGCGACGTCGTCGTGCTGAAGATCGTGAAGCGGTTCCTGGACACCGGTGTGTCCCTGCAGAACATCCGCACCGCCGTCCAGCACCTGCGTGAGCGGGGGTTCGACGACCTGGAGCGCATGACGCTGATGAGCGACGGCGCCACGGTCTACGAGTGCACGTCGCCCGACGAGGTCCACGCCCTGCTCCAGGGCGGCCAGGGCGTCTTCGGCATCGCCGTGGGCGTGGTGTGGCGGGACGTCGAGAGCGCCCTGTCGCAGCTGCACGGCGAGCGGGTCGACACGGGGGAGACCCTCATCGGCCACAACCCGATGGACGAGCTGGCCCGGCGCAGGAACCGCGCGGTCTGAGCCCGCGCCGCGCAGGGCCCGGCCCGGCGAGGACGTTGTCAGTGGCGTAGGGCAGCATCGGAGATGTGAGATCCGCTCCCACGATCCTGCATCTCGACATGGATGCCTTCTACGCCTCGGTGGAGCAGGCGTCCAAGCCGAGTCTGCGCGGCAAGGCCGTGATCGTGGGCGGACTCGGACCCCGCGGTGTGGTCGCCACCGCCTCCTACGAGGCGCGCGTCCATGGCGTCCACTCCGCGATGCCCATGTCCCAGGCCCGGCGGCTCGCGCCGAACGCCGCGTATCTGGTGCCCAGGTTCGCGCTGTACCGCTCGATCAGCGACCAGGTGATGGCGCTGCTGCGCGCCCTGTCACCCCTGGTGGAGCCGCTCAGCCTCGACGAGGCGTTCGTCGACCTGGAGGCCGGGGGCACGGCGTGGGACGAGCGGTCGGCGCGGCTGGTCGGCGCGAAGCTGCGCGCGGACATCCGCGCGGTCACCGGACTGACGGGCTCCGTGGGGCTCGCCGCCTCCAAGATGCTGGCGAAGATCGCGTCGGAGGAGGCCAAGCCGGACGGGCTGGTCGTCATCCGGCCCGGCACCGAGCGGGAGATGCTCGCACCGATGTCCGTGCGGACCCTCCCGGGGGTCGGGCCCGCCACCGGCGACCATCTGCGGCGGGCCGGCATCCACACGGTCGGTGAGATCGCCGAGGCGGGCGAGGACGAGCTGGTGCGGCTGCTGGGCAAGGCCCACGGGCACGCGCTGTACGCGATGGCGCTGGCCCGCGACGACCGGCCCGTCGTCGCCGAGCGCGAGACCAAGTCGGTGTCCGTCGAGGACACGTACGACGTGGACATCCACGACCGGGTGCGGGTCGGCCTCGAGGTGCAACGGCTCGCCGACCGCTGTGTGCGCCGCCTGCGGGGCGCGGGGCTGTCCGGACGCACGATCGTGCTGAAGGTACGGCGGTACGACTTCTCCACGCTGACCCGGTCCGAGACGCTGCGCGGCCCCACCGACGACCCGGCCGTCGTCCGGGAGGCGGCGGCGCGGCTGCTGGACTCGGTGGACACCACGGGCGGCGTACGGCTGCTCGGCGTCGGCGTCAGCGGGCTGGCCGACTACACGCAGGAGGATCTGTTCGCCCAGGCGGCGGGCGGTGCGGGGGAGGAGCCCGCCGACGGCGAGGAGCCCGAGCCCGCGCCCGAGCCGCGCCCGGAGGTCCCGGTGGAGCGGCGCTGGTCCGCGGGCCACGACGTCCGGCACACCGAGTACGGGCACGGATGGGTGCAGGGCAGCGGCCTCGGCCGGGTGACGGTCCGCTTCGAGACACCCGGCTCGGCGCCGGGCCGCGTGAAGACGTTCCGCGTCGACGACCCGGCGTTGGAGGCAGCGGATCCGCTGCCGCTGGTGGAGACGCCACCGGACCTCCCCCAGCCGATGCGACCACCGGAGGCGCCTCCGCCTTGTCCTCCGGAAGCGTGACGGCGCGGGCGGGGCCCGCGCCGGGGAGGCGTGACGCCGAGCGGCGCGGGCACGCCGCCCCTGGCCGCCGCGCCGCGCGACGGCCGCCCCACGACAGCGCCGGCCGGATGCCCAGAGAGGCCAGCACTTGCGGAGGTCGGGCAGGGGTCGGCCCTTGCTGCTGCTGTCCCGTGGGTGACCGGATGCGGGTGCCTACGGGCCCGGCTGGCTGCGGGAGGCGACGGCGCGGCATGGGCGGTCGGCTCCGCTGAGGAGCCGGCACTTGCGGAGGTCGGGCCGGAGATCTCGCTGTTGTGCTGCTCCGGCTGGCTGCGCGAGGTCGGTCGGCGGTATGGGCGGTCGGCTCCCCTGCGGAGCCGGCACTCGCGGAGCCGCTGCTCACGGCCCTACCGCACGGCGGGCGTGGACAAGCGCCGGCTCACCGCGTGAGGGCGGCCGCGTGACGTGGTCGGCGGGCTTGCCTCTGGAGCCGGCCTTCGGAGAGGTCGGGCCCGGAAGCTCGCCGTGCTGCCGCTGTCCCGCGGGCGGTCGGATGGCGGCGTCTACGGGGCTCGGCTCGCCACCGCGCGTGCGAGACGGCCCATCGCACCTCGCGGCCTCGCGGCGCACCGTAAGGCACCGCCGGCTGACGGAGCTGCGCCGTTGCCGGCTATGCGTTGCGGGCCGGTGGTGATCGCCGGGCCTGGGCCGGGCGGCCAGAGCCGGGGCTGTGGGCCGGACGCCGGGTCCCGGGCCGGCGGTGGAGCCGGGGCCGGGCGCCGTCAGTCGGTCGAGCCGGGGCCGGGGGCCGTCAGCCTGTCGGGTGGTGGAGGCGGGGCCGGAGGCTGGCGCGTGGGTCGGCGGGGCGGCCGGGGTGCGGGGTGGTGGGGCCGGCGGTTGTCGGAGGCGCCGGCCCCGTCGTGTCGGTTACTCCTGGCCCGCCAGTTTGCCGAAGTCGTGGTCCGGGAGCGGGGGAGGGGCGCCCACGTCCAGGCCGTAGTGGTGGTACAGCTGGAGCTCCTGCTCCGGGGACAGGTGGCGGCCGACGCCGAAGTCCGGCGCGTCCTTGATGAGGGACCGTTCGAACGGCACGTGCAGGGCCCCGTCGATCAGCTCGCTGGGTTCCAGGGGCACGAAGGCGTCCCGGCTGAACAGGCCGGTGCGTATCGCGGCCCACTCCGGCACACCGGTGGCGTCGTCGAGGTAGACCTCGTCGATCGTGCCGATGCGGGTGCCGTTGCGGTCGTACGCCTTGCGGCCGATGAGGTGGCGCGGGTCGATGTCGGTCTGCACGGGCCCTCCACTCGTAGCAAACTCATCCGATAGCACTACAGAAAGGCACAATCGGCGGAACGGCCACTCGAAGGCCGGGGTCCGGACCTCGCTGGTACGCTGGCAACGGCCGCTGACCCCGTGCGGGAGAGTCCTCCAGGCACCACCGGAGGCGCCGAAGGAGCAAATCCTCCCCGGAATCTCTCAGGCACACGTACCGCACGGACGAGGTCACTCTGGAAAGCAGGGCGGGTGTCGACGGCTTCCGCTCTCACCGACGGTGAAAACCGGACCGCCAGCGGCGTCCCGGTGAAACTCTCAGGTTGAGATGACAGAGGGGGAGGCCGTCCGGGCACCTGCGCCGTGGTGCCCCTCGAAGGTCGTTCGGACCAGGAGGCCTCCTCAATGACTGCCCCCCGTACCCCGCTCTCCGAGCTCGAACAGGGAATCCCCTTCGAGCAGCGCCACATCGGCCCCGACCACGAGGCCCGGGCGAAGATGCTGGCCCAGGTGGGCTACGGCTCGCTCGACGAGCTGACCGCCGCCGCCGTGCCCGACGTCATCAAGAACGCCGACGCGCTGGACCTGCCCGGCGCCCGCAGCGAGGCCGAGGTGCTCGCCGAACTGCGCGGCCTCGCCGACCGCAACCAGGTCCTCGGCTCCATGATCGGCCTGGGCTACTACGGCACGTTCACCCCGCCGGTCATCCTGCGCAACGTCATGGAGAACCCCGCCTGGTACACGGCCTACACGCCGTACCAGCCGGAGATCTCGCAGGGCCGGCTCGAGGCGCTGCTGAACTTCCAGACGATGGTCGCCGAGCTCACCGGTCTGCCGACCTCCGGCGCCTCCCTGCTGGACGAGGGCACCGCCGCCGCCGAGGCGATGGCGCTGTCCCGGCGCATGGGCAAGAACAAGAAGGGCCTGTTCCTGGTCGACGCGGACGCCCTGCCGCAGACGATCGCCGTGATCGAGACGCGTGCCGAGCCGACCGGCGTCGAGGTGGTCGTCGCCGACCTGAGCGACGGCATCCCCGCCGACCTCGACGGCCGTGACATCAACGGCGTCCTGATCCAGTACCCGGGCGCGTCCGGCGCCGTCCGCGACATCAAGCCCGTCATCGACCAGGCGCACGAGCGCGGCGCGCTCGTCACCGTCGCCGCCGACCTGCTCGCCCTCACCCTGCTGAAGTCCCCCGGCGAGCTGGGCGCGGACATCGCGGTGGGCACCACGCAGCGCTTCGGCGTCCCCATGGGCTTCGGCGGACCGCACGCCGGCTACATGGCCGTCCAGGACAAGATGGCCCGCAGCCTGCCCGGCCGCCTCGTGGGCGTCTCCGTCGACGCCGACGGCCACAAGGCGTACCGCCTGGCGCTGCAGACGCGTGAGCAGCACATCCGCCGTGAGAAGGCCACCAGCAACATCTGCACCGCGCAGGTGCTGCTCGCCGTCATGGCCGGCATGTACGCCGTCTACCACGGCCCCGAGGGCCTGCGGACCATCGCCCGCCGCACCCACCGCTACGCCGCGATCCTCGCCGAGGGCCTGCGCTCCGGCGGCGCGGAGGTCGTCCACGGCTCCTTCTTCGACACCCTCACCGTGCGGGTCGCCGGCCGGGCCGCCGAGGTCGTCGCCGCCGCCCGCGACAACGGCGTCAACCTGCGCCTCGTCGACGCCGACACCGTCTCCGTCGCCTGCGACGAGACCACCACCCGCGACCAGCTCGCCGCCGTGTGGCGCGCCTTCGGCGTCGAGGCCGACGTCGAGTCCCTGGACGCCGCCGCGCGGGAGGACGCCCTGCCGGACGCGCTGCTGCGCACCGACGACTACCTCACCCACCCGGTCTTCCACCAGCACCGCTCCGAGACGGCCATGCTGCGCTACCTGCGCCGCCTCGCCGACCGCGACTACGCGCTGGACCGCGGCATGATCCCGCTGGGCTCCTGCACCATGAAGCTCAACGCGACCACCGAGATGGAGCCGGTCACCTGGCCCGAGTTCGGCCAACTGCACCCGTTCGTCCCGGCCGAGCAGGCCGAGGGCTACCTCACGCTCATCCGCGAGCTGGAGGAACGTCTCGCCGAGGTCACCGGCTACGACAAGGTGTCCCTCCAGCCCAACGCCGGCTCCCAGGGCGAGCTGGCCGGCCTGCTCGCCGTCCGCGGCTACCACCGCGCCAACGGCGACGAGCAGCGCACCGTCTGCCTCATCCCGTCCTCCGCGCACGGCACCAACGCCGCGTCCGCCGTGATGGCCGGCATGAAGGTCGTCGTCGTCAAGACCGCCGAGAACGGCGAGGTCGACGTCGAGGACCTGCGCGCCAAGATCGAGCAGCACCGCGACGAGCTGGCCGTGCTGATGATCACCTACCCGTCGACGCACGGCGTCTTCGAGGAGCACGTCGCCGACATCTGCGCCCAGGTGCACGAGGCCGGCGGCCAGGTGTACGTCGACGGCGCCAACCTCAACGCCCTGGTCGGCCTGGCCAAGCCCGGCCACTTCGGCGGCGACGTCTCGCACCTGAACCTGCACAAGACGTTCTGCATCCCGCACGGCGGCGGCGGCCCCGGCGTCGGCCCGGTCGGCGTCCGCGCCCACCTCGCCCCGTACCTGCCGAACCACCCGCTGCAGCCGGAGGCCGGACCGGAGACGGGTGTCGGCCCCATCTCGGCCGCCCCGTGGGGCTCGGCGGGCATCCTGCCCATCTCCTGGGCGTACGTCCGCCTCATGGGCGGCGAGGGCCTGAAGCGCGCCACGCAGGTGGCCGTGCTCAGCGCCAACTACATCGCCAAGCGCCTCGAGCCGCACTACCCGGTGCTCTACACCGGCCCCGGCGGGCTCGTCGCGCACGAGTGCATCATCGACCTGCGCCCGCTCACCAAGGCGACCGGCGTGACCGTCGACGACGTGGCCAAGCGCCTCATCGACTACGGCTTCCACGCGCCGACGATGTCCTTCCCGGTGGCCGGCACGCTGATGATCGAGCCCACCGAGTCCGAGGACCTCATCGAGCTCGACCGGTTCTGCGAGGCGATGATCGCCATCCGCGCCGAGATCGAGAAGGTCGGCGCCGGGGAGTGGCCCGCCGACGACAACCCGCTGCGCAACGCCCCGCACACGGCGTCCGTGCTCGGCGGGGAGTGGGCGCACGCCTACACCCGCGAGGAGGCCGTGTTCCCCGGCGAGGTGAACGCCGCCGACAAGTACTGGCCGCCGGTGCGCCGCATCGACCAGGCCTACGGCGACCGCAACCTGGTCTGCTCCTGCCCGCCGCTGGACGCGTACGAGGACTGACCCCCGCGGAAGTGAAGGGGCCCCGCCCGGGCGATCCGGGCGGGGCCCCTCCGCGTGTCCGTGGGCGTGTCAGGCGGGGTAGGCGTGCGTCTGCGTGGCCTTCACCGCCGCCCAGACGGCTGAGCCGGGGTGCAGGCCCAGTTCCGCCACGGCGACGGCGGTGAGGTCGGCGGCCAGGGACAGGTCGCCCGTCAGCTCCACGCGGATCTGGTCACCGTGGCTCTCCAGCCCCGCCACCTCGCAGCGCCACAGGTTGCGCGCGCTGGAGCCGGTGGGCCGGTCCCGGTACAGGGTGACCGCGCCGGGCGGGAACGCGACGAACGCGGGCCCCGACAGGTTCTCCGTGGTGCTCACCTCCGGTCCCGCGTCGAGCCGTACGGTGTGGCCGTCCGCCCGCCCGCGGTACAGGTTCAGGCCGACGAGCTGGGCGATGTACTCGGTGCGCGGGTGGCGGGCGATGTCGGCGGGGGCGCCCTCCTGCACCACGCGGCCGTGCTCCACGACGACGAGCCGGTCGGCCAGCACCATCGCGTCCAGCGGGTCGTGCGTCACCAGGACCGCGACGGCCTCGAAGTCGGCCAGGTGGCGGCGCAGTTGTGCCCGGACCTCGAGACGGGTGCGGGCGTCGAGGGCGGCGAGGGGCTCGTCCAGGAGCAGCAGGCGCGGGTCGGTGGCCAGGGCGCGGGCGAGCGCCACGCGCTGGGCCTGGCCGCCGGAGAGACGCTTGGGCTTGGCGCCCGTGTACTCGGCCAGCCCCATCCGCTCCAGCCACGCGGCGGCCCGCGTACGGGCCTCGCTCCTGCCGGCGCCGCGGCAGCGCGGGCCGAACGCCACGTTGTCGAGGGCGGTGAGATGCGGGAAGAGCAGGTAGTCCTGGAAGACGACGCCCACCGGACGGGACTCGGGCGGGGTGCGGGCGAGGTCGGTGCCGTCCAGGCGTAGACGGCCGTCGGTGAGGGGCGCGAGTCCCGCCAGGGCCCTCAGGGCGGTGGTCTTGCCCGCCCCGTTGGGGCCGAGCAGGGCGACCACGTCACCGGGGGCGGCCGTGAGCGTGACGTCGAGGCGGAAGGAGCCGCGTTCGACGACGAGGTGGGCGTCCAGGCCCTCGGGTGCCGGGTGTGTCGTCATGGGGTCAGACGGCTCTCGTCCAGCGGTCCCGCAGCCCCGCCAGCACGGCCACGGACACCGCGAGCAGCACGAGGCTGAGGGCGATCGCGGCGGCCGGGTCGTTCTGCAGGGCGAGGTAGACCGCGAGCGGCATGGTCTGGGTGCGGCCCGGGAAGTTGCCGGCGAAGGTGATCGTCGCGCCGAACTCGCCGAGCGCGCGGGCCCAGGCCAGTACGGCGCCCGCCGCGACGCCCGGGGCGATCAGCGGCAGGGTGACCCGGCGGAACGCGGTGAAGCGGGACGCGCCCAGGGTGGCCGCGGCCTCCTCGAACCGCGGGTCGGCGGCCCGCAGCGTGCCCTCGACGCTGATCACCAGGAACGGCAGCGCGACGAAGGTCTCCGCGAGGACGACGCCGGCGGTGGTGAACGGCAGGGTGACGCCGAACCACTCGTCCAGCCACCGGCCCACGACGCCGTTGCGGCCCAGCGCCAGCAGCAGGGCGACACCGCCGACCACCGGCGGCAGCACCAGCGGCAGCGTCACCAGGGCGCGCACCAGGCTCCGTCCGGGGAAGTCGGTGCGGGCCAGCAGCCAGGCCAGCGGTACGCCGACGACCAGGCTCAGCGCGGTCGCGGTGGTCGCGCAGACCAGCGACAGGCGCAGCGCGTCCCACACGGCGGGGCTGGTCAGCTGTTCGGGCAGATCGCTCCAGGGCGCCCGGACGACGAGGGCCAACAGGGGCACCAGGAGGAACGCCAGACCGATCAGGGCGGGCGCGAGGAGGGCGAGCGGGACACCGCGGCCGGGGGCGCGGGGGCGACGGGCCTTGCCGAGGGTGTCCTGGGCGGTGCTGGTCACGGGGCGAGGAAACCGGCCTTCCCGAGCACCTTCCGCCCCTCGGGGGATGTCACGAACGCGACGAAGGCGTCCGCGGCCGGGGCGTCGGGGGCGTTCTCGAGCCGGGCGATCGGGTAGTCGTTGACGGCCTGCGCGGCCTCCGGGAAGTCCACGCCCTCCACTGTGTCACCGGCCGCCCTCACATCCGTGCGGTACACGACGGCGGCGTCCGCCTCGCCGAGCCGCACCTTGGTCAGGGCGCTCTTCACGTCCTGCTCGTAGGAGGCGGGCGTGACGTCGGTCCCGGCCGCCGCGAGGGCCTTGCGGGCGGCTGCGCCGCAGGGGACGGTCGCGTCGCAGAGCACGACCTTGAGGCCGGGGGTGGCCAGGTCCTCCAGGGAGCCGATGCCGTGCGGGTTGCCGGGGGCCGTGGCGATGGCCAGGCGGTTGCGGGCGAAGGTGACCGGGGCGTCCGCCGTGAGCTTCTCGTCCGTCACGCGCGCCATCGTGGAGGGGCTGGCGGCGGCGAAGACGTCGGCGGGGGCGCCGCCCACGATGCCGGCGGCCAAGGAGTCGCTGCCGTTGAAGTTGAAGGTCACCTCGATGCCCGGGTGTTCCTCCTCGAAGCGCTCGCCCAGCTCCGTGAAGCTCTCCTTCAGCGAGGCGGCGGCGAAGACGGTCACGGTGCCGCCGGAGCTGCCGTCGTCGCCGTCCGACGCGGAGCAGGCGCCGAGCCCGAGGGAGGCGAGGAGCACGAGCGCGGCCAGGCGGCGGGCGGAACGGATCATCCGGTGAACTCCCTCGCGGCGGCGGGCAACGCGCGGGGAGGCTCACCCCGCGCGTTGCCCCATCATGACGCATCTGCGAGGCAGACTGCACCTGTCTCTTCGTACGAGCGAGGACTTGACGCGTTGCAAGCTCGCATGTGCGACTCGACAAAGGCGCACTCAGGTTCGGTCGATATGGACGTTTGTCGACTTCACCCGGGCTGTGGCCTCCACCCCGACCTCCAGGCCCAGTTCCTCGACCGCCTCCCGCGTGAGCAGCGATACCAGACGGTGGGGGCCCGCCTGGATCTCCACCTGGGCGGCGACGTCACCGAGCTTGATCGCCGTGACGATGCCCGGGAACGCGTTGCGGGCCGAGGTGTACGGAGTGTCCTCCTCGGGTGTGGCCGACTTGGCCAGTTCGACGGAGAACGCCGCCAGGTCACGGCCGTCGACCACCCGGTGTCCCGCGTCGTCGCGACGGGTGGTGAGGCGTCCGGCGTCCGCCCAGCGGCGTGCGGTGTCGGGGCTGACGCCGAGCAGCCGCGCTGCCTGACCGATCGTGTAGGACTGCATGCCGGTCACGATAAGGCGCGACGCGTGTCGCCTCCCGCAGGTCGTCGAAGCCGACGGCGGTCATGTTCTGCGGCACCCGTAGCCTTCGGCCGCGCAGTGCCTCGACGGCCCCGCGCGCCATCCGGTCACCGGCGGCGAAGATCGCGGCGGGCGGTTCGGGCAGGTCGAGCAGGGTGTGGCAGGCCGCGTGCCCTGACTCGGGACGGAAGTCGCCGGGCGCCACGAGGGCGTCCTCGGGAGCGCGTCGACCGTCACCGTGTCCTTCCGTCGGGCCACGGTGGGTGAGGAGCCGTGCTTGCGCTTCGGGGCCGGGTCGCGGAGGCGTCGTCCAGCGGTCCGGCCCCTGTGATGCTCCGGGCGGCCCCGTTCCGCCCGGCCGTGCTCAGGCGGGCGTCAGCGTGACGTCCCGGGCCCGCTGCGGGGCGATGATGCTGCCGTCGGGCAGCAGTTCACCGGTGTCCTCGAAGAGCACGACACCGTTGCACAGCAGGCTCCAGCCCTGCTCCGGGTGGTGCGCCACGAGACGGGCGGATTCCCGGTCGGCGGAGTCGGCTGAGGGGCACGGTGGCTGGTGCTGGCACATGGGTGGGTTCTTTCGCTCTGTGATGACCTGTGTGTGGGCTGTCGTGTCAGTTGCGCGGCGTGAAGCGTCGTTCATGGCCGCCCCCCGTGGTGATGAGTCGGTCGGGATCCAGTGTTGCCCCGCGGACGAGGATCCGCAGGCATTTCGCGGCACCGCTCCTCACAGGTTCATGACGCGTCACCCACGCGGACGGTTCAGCCCAACTGCACTGTCCTTTCGGGTGGTTCGCAGTGGCCGGACAGGACTAGTCCGTACATGTGCACGTCCTGTCACCCGACGCACCCGCACCCCGCCGCCCGGTGGGGCGATGGGGTGCGGGGAAGCGGGCGGGTCAGGCGGGTGAGCCGAGCAGCCGGGTGGGCGTGACGCGGTGGGTGAGCACCGGGAGCAGTTCGGTGACCTGGTGCGGCCGGTGGGCGGCGATGCCGGGCGGGGCGGGCGCGAGCGGCACCAGGAGGTCGGTGGCGGCCGGGCCGCCGGCGGCACCGTCCGCCTCGGTGTCGCCGTGCAGCCAGAGCGCCAGCATGTACAGGCCGGGCACGGACAGCAGACGGGGCTGGTAGGGCTGCGTCATCGTCTCCGCCTGGCGCAGGGCCAGCTCGGTCGACGCGATGTACGGGCCCTCGAAGAAGCGGGAGAAGGCCCAGCCGTCGGCGGTGAGCACGGTGTCGGCGGCGGCCACCGCGCGGTCGCCGGTGTGGATCAGGAAGCGCCATCCGGCGAGCGTCGTCGAGGTCTCGCCGTCGGCGGTGACCCGGTCGAGGACGTGCACGGGCAGCGGGAGTTCGGCCGAGGCGGGCCCTTGTGCGCGGAGCAGCGAGGGAGTTCGGGCGTCCCGCACGGCGGTCGGTGACGAGAGCGCCGTCAGGACGGAACGCAGTGCGGGCGCGGGAGCCGGGGGTACGTGCAGCGGCATGGTGGGTCGCCTCTCATTCGAAGGCACAGTGGCGCGAGGGCGGGGCGTGGCGGTGCGGACGGCGCTGTCAGCTCGCGAAGGTCAGAGAGGCAGGGGCCCGGAGGGTCTGAGCGGGAGACGGGGGTGAGGAGAGCCGCACGCCGTCTCACGGCTGGATCACTCGACCGTGGGCGCCAACCTGGTTCTGCCTTGTGAAGGGAGTTTATACGACACGGGTTGAGACTATGTTTCGTCTAGCTGTCCCCGGCGGCCCCGGCAAGGGTATTTCCGGTCGGCGATATGCGAAAAAGATGGCGATTTCTCAAAGGGTTCACCGCACTGACCTCGGAGAATGACCGCCGAGCGGTCGGCCCATTCCGGTCGGCGTTTTTCACGAGTTCGCAACGGCGCCGTGATACGCGTTCTCGCGTATTGCCCCGTGAATGTGCCACTGGACACCTCGACCAGAGTAGCGGGCGCCACACGGCTCCGGGGCGTTATCGATCGCATCCGCGGGGCATCCTTGCTTGTGGACCGGGACCCCGGCGGCCGATCTTCGGTACGCCATCCGAGGAGGGACGCTTCGATGGGGGAAAAGGTCGTGGCAGGTCAGTTCGACCTGTCCGATCGCCAGCGCTACCGCGAGAAGCTCCGCAGGTGCCTGACAGGCCTGGAGCGACTCCTGGCGGAGAAGCGGTTCGACCGCCCCAGGAACCTGATGGGGCTGGAGATCGAACTGAATCTCGCGGGCGCCGACGGCATGCCGAAAATGTTGAATGCGCAAGTCCTCGAACGCATCGCGAGCCGGGACTTCCAAACGGAACTCGCGATGTTCAATCTGGAAGTGAACATCGCCCCCCACCGGCTGGGCGGAAGGGTATTCGACCGGCTGGACGAGGAACTGCGCACCTCGCTCTCCTACGCCGACCGCAAGGCCCGGGAGGTGGACGCGGGCATCGTGATGATCGGCATCCTGCCGACCCTCGACCGCGACGACCTCGTCTCCTCCAACCTTTCCGCCGTCGACCGCTACGCGCTGCTCAACGATCAGATCGTGGCCGCGCGCGGCGAGGACTTCACCCTCGACATCGACGGCGTGGAGCATCTCAGGTGCACCTCCAAGTCGATCGCCCCGGAGGCCGCCTGCACCTCGGTGCAGCTGCACCTCCAGGTCACGCCGGAACGCTTCCCCGACGTGTGGAACGCGGCGCAGGCGGTCGCCGCCGCGCAGATCGCGGTCGGCGCCAACTCGCCCTTCCTGTTCGGCCGTGAGCTGTGGCGCGAGTCCCGGCCGCCGCTGTTCCAGCAGTCCACCGACACCCGCCCGCCCGAGCTGCAGGCACAGGGCGTGCGGCCGCGCACCTGGTTCGGGGAGCGCTGGGTGACCTCGGCGTTCGACCTCTTCGAGGAGAACCTGCGCTACTTCCCGGCCCTGCTGCCCATCTGCGACGAGGAGGACCCGCTCCAGGTGCTGGACCGCGGGGGCGTCCCCGCGCTCTCCGAACTCGTCCTGCACAACGGCACCGTCTACCGCTGGAACCGGCCCGTCTACGACGTCGCCGACGGCGTTCCCCACCTGCGGGTGGAGAACCGTGTGCTGCCCGCCGGGCCCACGGTGACCGACGTGATCGCGAACGCGGCCTTCTACTACGGACTCGTCCGCGCCCTCGCCGAGGACAGCCGCCCGGTGTGGAGCCGGCTGCCGTTCGAGGCCGCCGCCGCCAACTTCGACGCCGCCTGCAAGGACGGCATCGACGCCCGCTTCACCTGGCCCCGGCGCGGACGCCTCGGCGGCCTGGGCGAGGTGGACGCGGTCACCCTCGTACGGGAGGAGCTGCTGCCGCTCGCCGAGGCCGGGCTGGACGCCTGGGGGATCGAACCCGCCGACCGGGACCGGTACCTCGGGGTGATCGAGGAGCGCTGCCGGCGCCGGGTGAACGGCGCGTCCTGGCAGGCCGCCACCTTCCACCGGGCGCTGGACGCCGGACTCGGCCGGGAGGAGGCGCTGGCGGCCACCACCCGCCGCTACCGCGACCTGACCAAGCGGGGCGAGCCCGTCCACACCTGGCCGGTCGGGCTGCCGGAACCGGTGCCGACGACGGCCTGACCGGAGCCAGGGAGGAGCTGATCGGCCCCCGGGACTCGCAGTCCGCCGCACAGGTACTGCCTTCATACTGATCGGACCGATCGGTGATGTGGAGGCAGGTGTGCAGGCGGAGGCGGCGGGCCCGGGGGCCGATGCGTATCCGGAGCGGACCCTCTCGCGGAGGACGCTGCGCGACGAGACACTGCTCGTCCTCGCGCTGTCGCTCGGCGCGAGCGGAGTGTCGGCGCTGATCAGCTTCATCGGCTCGGTCACCAGGCCGGGCGGACTGAAGGACCAGGCGGCCACCCTCAACGCCTCGGCCGCGCCGGGCCGCCCCTGGCTGGACCTCGCCTGGCAGCTGTTCGGCATCACCACCGCGCTGGTGCCGGTGGCCCTGGTCGCGCACCTGCTGCTGCGCGAGGGCGCCGGACTGCGCACCCTCGGCTTCGACCGCACCCGCCCCTGGTCCGACCTCGGCCGCGGCGCGGCGATCGCGGCGGTCATCGGCAGCAGCGGCATCGCCTTCTACCTCGCCGTGCGCGCGCTCGGCTTCAACCTCACCGTGGTGCCGGAGGCACTGCCCGAGGTGTGGTGGAAGTACCCCGTGCTGATCCTGTCGGCCGCGCAGAACTCGATCCTCGAGGAGGTCGTCGTCGTCGGCTACCTGCTGCGCAGGCTCGACCAGCTCGGCTGGTCGCCCACCGCCTCGATGGCGGGCAGTGCGGTGCTGCGCGGGTCGTACCACCTGTACCAGGGCATCGGCGGCTTCATCGGCAACATGGTCATGGGCGTGGTCTTCGTGTACCTGTACCGCCGCTGGGGGCGCGTCGGACCGCTGGTGGCCGCGCACACGCTGCTCGACATCGGCGCGTTCGTCGGGTACGCGCTGCTGGCGGGGAAGGTCGGCTGGCTGCCGACCGCGTGAGACGAAGGGGGCCGGTGGTCCGGTCCCCTTCGTCATGACGGGGGCGGGGCTCAGACCAGCAGCTCGCCCTCGACGACCGTCACCGCGCGGCCGCCCAGCAGGGTGCGGGCGCCGCGCACCTCGGTACGGACGAGCCCGGAGCGGGGCGAGGCCTGGAGGCCGGTGAGGGCGGCGCGGCCGAGGCGCTGCGACCAGAGCGGGGCCAGCGCGGTGTGCGCGCTGCCGGTGACCGCGTCCTCGTCGATGCCGACGTTCGGGAAGAAGCACCGCGAGACGAAGTCGTATCCGGCCGCCGGGTCCTCGGCGCGGGCGGTGGCGATGATGCCGCGCTCCGAGTGCGTCGTCAGTGCCTTGTGGTCGGGGCGCAGGGCGCGCACGGCCCGCTCGTCGGCCAGCTCGACCACCAGGTCGCCGACGTAGGGGCCGGTGTCGAACGCCGCCAGGACGGGTGCGCCGAGCGCTTCTGCGACACCCTCGGGCACGTCGACGGCGCTGAGCGGGGCCGTGGGGAAGTCCAGGGTGACGGTGCCGTCCTCGGCGGTCTCCGCGACCAGCACGCCGCTGCGGGTGGCGAACCGCACCGGGCCCTTGTGGGCGCCGGTGGTGTGCAGGACGTGCGCGGTGGCGAGTGTGGCGTGGCCGCACATGGCGACCTCGGTGGCAGGCGTGAACCAGCGCAGTGCCCAGTCGGCCTCGCCGCCCTCGGGCAGCGGGTGGGCGAAGGCCGTCTCGGCGTGGTTGATCTCCAGAGCGACGTTCTGCAGCCAGGAGTCCTCCGGGAAGGCATCGAGCAGCATCACTCCGGCCGGGTTGCCGGTGAAGGGACGGTCGGTGAAGGCGTCGACGATTCGGATCCGCATGCCCCGACCGTAAGGGGCGGGACCGAGCGTCTTGTCGCGCGATCGGTTCCGATATATCGTTGAAGTATCGCAATAGATCAACGATGGAATGGAGTGGTGGCGATGCGTGGCTACGGTCATGAGCACGGACACGGTCATGGACACGGGCATGGTGGTCCGCGAGGCGGTGGACGGGGCGACTTCGAGCGCCTGCGCGCGGCCTTCGGTCCCTTCGGTCCCGGCGGTCCGGGAGGGCCCGGCGGCCCCTGGGGTCCCGGATTCGGTCACGGCGGCCCCTGGGGCGGCCGAGGACGCGGCGGGCCCAGGGGGAGGGCGCGGCGCGGTGACGTCCGCGCGTCGATCCTGGCCCTGCTGAAGGACCGCCCGATGCACGGCTACGAGATGATCCAGGAGATCGCCGAACGCAGCGGCGGGGCGTGGAAGCCCAGCCCCGGCTCGGTCTACCCCACCCTCCAACTGCTGGAGGACGAGGGCCTGATCGTCAGCGAGTCCGAGGGCGGCAAGAAGCTGTTCTCCCTCACCGAGGCCGGCCGCACGGCAGCCGAGGACGGACCCGAGGCCCCCTGGGAGGAGGCCTCGCGCGGGGTCGACTGGGAGGCGCTGACCGAGATCCGGCAGGCCGGGTTCGGTCTGATGGAGGCCTTCGGGCAGGTCTGGAAGACGGGGAGCAAGGAACAGCGGGAGAAGGCCCTCGCGGTCATCAACGAGGCCCGTAAGAAGCTGTATCTGATCCTCGCCGACGAGCACTGAGCCGGCCTTCGGCGGTCGGTGGGGGACTGAGGGGCGTGCGCCGTGTGGCGTGCGCCCCTTGGGCGTGTGCGCCCTGATCTCGTTCGGAAGGAGGAGATTTCGCCACGCGATGTCCACTTTTCGCGGGACGGCAAGATGCGTCCCGCCGCCGATGTGCCGGGCTGCCGGGACTGATGGGGTGAGCGATGTGCGATCCCGTATCCCCCGGCAGCAGGCCCAGTGGCCCCAGGCGCAGGCCGCCCGCGGCGCGGACGACGACGCCGGGCTCGGCCCGGAACTGGCGGAGGTCGTGGCCGGCGCCCGGCGCAGGGTGGTCCGGGGCGGCGACCGTCACATCGACACCGCCCATCTGCTGCACTCCCTGCTCGAGTCCGACCCCGAGGTACGGGCCGCGTTCGGCGAGGGGGCCACGGTGGCGCGGCTGCTCGGCTATCTGGTGCAGCGGAGCATCGGGTACGGGCTGAGGTGGCAGGGGAGCGTCGAGGACTCGGGCGGGCTGCCGGTCGTGGAGGGGGCGACCGGGTTCTCCCCGTTGGCGGCGGTGTGCGTGGAGCGGGCTCGGGAGCGGGCTGCCCGGCGGGGGGACGGGGCGGTGCGGGGGACCGATCTGCTGGCGGCGCTTGTCGCCGAGCCGCGGGCTCGGGCTGTCGAGGTGGTGCGGCGGGCCGGGGTGGAGCCGGGGGAGGTGGTGCGGGGGGTGGATGCGAGGGCTGGGGGGTGAGCGGGGTGCTGCGAGCCTGGTCTTCTTCGCCCCCTCCGCCCCTTCCCTTCCCGTCCCTCGGGGGGCTTCGCCCCCCGGGCCCCCCTTTTTTGCGCAGTTCCCCGCGCCCCTGAGAGGGTTTTCCGTCAGGTGTCTTGAGGGGTGACGGTGCTGTCGGCGGGTGGCATCATGTGGCGGTGTTCAAGACTCACCCCAAGGGCGTCGGGCTCACCCTCGCGCTGGTGTCCGCCGTGGCCTTCGGCGGATCCGGTGTGGCGGCCAAGCCGTTGATCGAGGCCGGGCTCGACCCGCTGCACGTCGTGTGGCTGCGGGTGGCGGGCGCCGCGCTCGTCATGCTGCCGCTCGCCGTACGCCACCGCGCGCTGCTCAGGCGGCGGCCCGCGCTGCTCGCCGGGTTCGGGCTCTTCGCCGTGGCCGGCGTGCAGGCCTGCTACTTCGCCGCCATCTCCCGCATCCCCGTCGGCGTCGCCCTGCTCGTCGAGTACCTGGCGCCCGCGCTCGTCCTCGGCTGGGTGCGGTTCGTGCAGCGGCGGCCGGTGACGCGGGCCGCCGCCGTCGGCGTGGTGCTCGCGGTGGGCGGCCTGGCGTGCGTCGTCGAGGTGTGGGCGGGGCTCGGCTTCGACGCCCTCGGGCTCGCCCTCGCGCTCGGCGCCGCCTGCTGCCAGGTCGGCTACTTCGTCCTGTCCGACCAGGGCAGCGACAGCGAGGAGTCCCCCGACCCGCTCGGCGTCATCGCGTACGGGCTGCTGATCGGCGCCGCCGTGCTCACCGTGGTCGCGCGGCCCTGGTCCATGGACTGGTCCGTACTCACCGGCACCGCGGCGATGGACGGCACGCCCGTCGCCGCCTTCCTGCTCCTGGGGTGGATCGTCCTCGTCGCCACCGTCGCCGCGTACGTCACCGGCGTGCTGTCGGTGCGCAGACTCTCCCCGCAGGTCGCGGGCGTCGTCGCCTGTCTGGAGGCGGTCATCGCCACCGTCCTCGCCTGGGTGCTGCTCGGCGAGCATCTGTCGGCGCCGCAGATCGTCGGCGGTGTGGTCGTCCTCGTCGGCGCCCTCATCGCCCAGTCCTCCGCCCCGGCGAAGACCCCCGAGGAACCCGTCGCGAGCGGCGGTCCCGAACGGGAGTTGTCCACTCCCGGAACCACCGCTTAGGGTACTGATCATGCATACGCACGCACGTGTTCTTCCGCCGCCGGCCGCCTGAGGCGGGCGTTACGGCGCATACGCCCGGCAGCGTGCCGGGCGTCGCGGTGCTGCCCGCAGACGAAGTCCGCGGACCCCGGTCCCTCGGCCCCGTCCGGGCCTGAGCCGGGCTCCCTTCCGAACTTCCGCGCCCACGCCGACGCGTGGTGCGCGCCTCTGCGGAGAGAGAACACGTGTCGAACCATGTCTCCGGCCTGCCCGTAGGGCGTGGCCTGATCTACCTCGTCGTCGCCGGTGCCGCCTGGGGCACCGCGGGCGCCGCGGCCTCGCTGGTGTACCGCACCAGTGACATGGGCCCGGTTGCCCTGTCCTTCTGGCGGTGCGCCCTCGGACTGGCCGTGCTGTACGCGGCGCGCCTGCTGTCCGGGCGCTCCCGCGCCTCCGCCGCTCCGGCGCCGCTGCGCCGCCGGGTCGCGCGGGCGACGGCCACCGGCGCCGGACTCGCGGTGTTCCAGACGGCCTACTTCGCCGCCGTGTCGGCGACGGGGCTCGCCGTGGCCACCGTCGTCACCCTGGGCGCGGGGCCCGTGCTGATCGCCGTCGGCGCCCGGCTCACCATGGGCGAGCGACTGGGACGCGGCGGGCTCGCGTCCGTCGCGGGCGCGCTGACCGGGCTCGTGGTGCTCGTTCTCGGGGGAGGGGACGCGATGGTGGACCCGGCGGGTGTCCTGCTCGCCCTGCTGTCCGCGGCCGGCTACTCCGCGATGACCCTGCTCACCCGCTGGTGGGGGCGCGACGGCGGCACCGACTCCTCCGGCGCGACGGTCGCGGCGTTCGCCGTCACCAGCCTGGTGCTCCTGCCGTTCGCCGCGGTGGAGGGGCTGATGCCGCACACCGACGCGCCCGGCACCCTGCTGCTCCTGCTCGCCTACGTCGCCACGGTGCCGACCGCGCTGGCCTACGGCCTCTACTTCGCGGGCGCCGCGGTCGTCCGGTCGGCGACCGTCTCCGTGATCATGCTGCTCGAACCGGTCAGCGCGGCGGTGCTGGCCGTGGCCCTGCTCGGCGAACGCCTCACCGTGGCCACGCTGATCGGCACCCTGCTGATGCTGGGCTCGGTGGCGGGCCTGGCGGTGGGGGAGGCCCGGGACGCGAGGGCCGCCCGGAGGGCGCGAGGGGAGGCCGTTCCGGTGTGAGGTGAGGGGGTCTCGGTGGGTTGGCGGGGGACCCTTGGGCGCCGGGTGGGGCTTGGTCGGTCGGGGCGGCCGGTGGCGAGGAGGCTCTTCACGACCGGGCGGCGGGCGCGGCTTCGTCGGTGCGGGCTCGCTGGGAGCCGGCCTGCGCGGCAGTCGTGCCCGCTCGCCGGAGGGGTTCATATGGCTGTGTCCCGGCGCGCGAGCCAGCGGTCCGGGGGTGCCGGGATCGGTCTCAGGAGACCTTGCGCGTCCGCGATCCGTCGGCCCGGAGGATTCGCGTCGACGACGCATGCCCGTTGGGGCCACTGACCGGTGGCCGGTGTACTTGCTCGTCGCGCGCAGCACCGCAGCACCGGCCGGCTCCCACCGGGCGCGGGCGCGGGCGTCACGTCGACGGGGAGTGCGTGCGACGGCCGCGTGACCGGGCCGGGCGGCACGGCCGGGGAACGAGGGCGTCGGTCTGAGAGCCGGTCGGCGCCCCGGGTCCGGCGGGAGGCAGCGCGCACCGCCGACCTGGGCGCCGGACGGGCCCTCCACGTCCGTGCTGACTTACCCGCGCCGCACTCGCGCGTCCGTGCTGAGGTCCCCGCCGCGCCCCCACGTCTGTGCTGGGTTTCCGCGCCGCACTCGCGCGTCCGTGCTGAGGTCCCCGCCGCGCCCCCGCGTCTGTGCTGGCCTACCCGCGCTGCACCCCCGTGTCCGCGCTGAGGTACCCCGCCGCGTCCGTGCGAACGTGCCCGCGCTGCCCGCGCGCGCCCGTGCGGACGTACCCCCTCTCCGCCCCCCCGCGTCCGCTCAACCGGCCGTCGGCCCCGTCCGCAGGACGTGCCCCCGGGCGGCGGCGTCCCGAGCCTGACCTCGGTCCTCGAGAGCGGCCGCGATGCGGTCGCGGACCGCCTGGGATCGTTTGCCCGCGTACTTGAACTTCGCCCGCACCCCGGTCACTTCCAGGCGCAGGCCCCGGATGCCGGACAGCAGCCTGCCGTATGGCGTCTCGCCGGCCGCGGCGCGTGCGGAGCCGCCCTCCGGCTGGAAGTGGCCGACCTGGCGGTTCAGCAGGGCCGCCTTCTCCGCCGGGTCGTCCACGACGTGGGCGCGGCAGCGGAGCTGCACCGCCGCGTACAGGCTCGTCGGGACGCCGTGTTCGGGCGGTGTGCCCGGTTCCGCCTGCCAGGGGCCGGGGACGAACGCGTAGTCGTCGACCACGCTCAGCAGGACGTCCGGGGCGGACTCGACCGCGGGCCAGAGCGGGTTGGGGCGGGCGAGGTGGGTGACCGCCTCGCCGCGTTCGGCGTCGTAGGCGAAGTGCAGGGGCTGGACGAACGGCGGCTCTCCGGGCGGGCCGTTGACCGCGAGCTGGCCGAAGTCGTGGGTGGCGAGCCACCGTTGCCACGTGTCGTCGCGGGGTGCGTCCCAGGGGTGGATCAGCATCAGAGTGCCGTCAGGTAGCCGGGGACCTCCGTGCCGGGGGTCAGGTCCGGGGACGGTTCGGGAGCCCCGTAGGCGGTGCGGACCGGGAGGACGCCCGCCCAGTGCGGCAGGGACAGGTCCTCGGGCTCGTCGTTGACGCCCCCCGTGCGCGCCTTGGCGGAGACCTCGTCCAGGCGGATGCGGAGTACGGCCGTGGCGGCCAGTTCCTTCTTGTCGGCCGGGCGGGAGTCGGCGCTGCGGCCTGGTACGACGTGGTCGACGAGCGCGTCGAGCGCCTGCCGCTTCTCCTCTGCGTCGGTCACGTCGTGCGCCGTGCCGTGCACCACCACGGAGCGGTAGTTGATCGAGTGGTGGAACGCGGAGCGGGCCAGCACCAGGCCGTCGACGTGGGTGACCGTGACGCACACCGGGAGCCCCTGGTCGGATCGTCCGGCCGTGCGCAGGGGGCGTGAGCCGGTGGAGCCGTGGACGTAGAGGACCTCGCCGACGCGGCCGTAGAGCGTGGGCAGGACGACGGGGGCGCCGTCCCGGACGAAGCCGAGGTGGCAGACGTAGCCCTCGTCGAGTATCGCGTGCACCAGGTCCTTGTCGTACGACGCGCGCTGGGGGGCGCGGGTGGGGACGGTGCGCTCGGTGGGCGTGTAGGCGGTGTCGGGTCGCTGCTGCGGTCGCTGGGGCCCCTGCATGGCCAACTCCATTGCACTAGTGCATAATATGGTTTGTGCTAGGAGAGTATCGGATCAGTGGGCGGCGCGCAGCGGAGATTTCCGCGAGCATCGAGCGGGCGGTGGGGGAGGGTGCCCTGCAACCGGGCGAACTCCTGCCCCCCATGCGGGAGTTGGCGGAACGGCTCGGGGTGAACCCGAACACCGTGGCCGCCGCGTACCGGACCCTGCGCGAGCGCGGGGTCATCGAGACGTCGGGCCGGCGGGGCAGCCGGGTGAGGCCCAAGCCGGCCACCACCGCGCGCGAGATGATCCGCGTGGAGGCTCCGCCGGGCGTGCGCGACCTGTCCGACGGCAACCCGGACCCCGCGCTGCTGCCCTCGCTGGCCGGGGCGTTCGCGGCGGCCGCGGCGCAGGGCGACAAGGAGCCCGTGCTGTACGGGCACGCGCCGGTGGACCCCGGGCTGGAGCGGCTCGCACGGGCCGGACTGGACGCCGACGGGGTGCCCGAGGGGCCGGTCGCCGTCACCTCGGGCGCGCTCGACGCGGTGGAGCGGGTGCTCGCCGCGCATCTGCGGCCGGGTGACGCGGTGGTGGTCGAGGACCCGGGGTGGGGAAGTCTGCTGGACCTGGTGCCGGCGCTCGGTCTGCGGACCGTGCCGGTGGCCGTGGACGACGAGGGGCCGCTGCCGGACGACGTGCGCAAGGCGCTGGCGGGAGGCGCGCGGGCACTGATCGTCACCGACCGCGCCCAGAACCCGACGGGCGCCGCGCTGACCGCAGGGCGGGCGGAGGCGCTGCGGGCGGTGCTCGCCGACCACCCCGAGACGCTCGTGATCGAGGACGACCACGGTCACCACATCGTCGACCTGCCGCTGCACCCCCTCGCGGGCGTCACCCACCGCTGGGCCTTCTCCCGCTCGGCCGCCAAGGCGTACGGTCCCGACCTGCGCCTCGCGGTCCTCACCGGCGACCCGCTCACCCTCGACCGGGTACGCGGACGGCAGCGGCTCGGGCCCGGCTGGGTCAGCCTGACCCTCCAGCGAGCGGTGGCGCGACTGTGGGCCGACGGCGCGGTGGACCCGGCGGACGTGGCGGCGCGCTACGGGAAGCGCCGGGACGCGCTGGCCGCGGCGCTGCGCCGCCGCGGGGTCGTGGCGCGGGGGCGCACCGGCATGAACCTGTGGGTGCCGGTCCCCGACGAGACCGGGGCGGTCGCCCGACTGCTCCACGCCGGCTGGGCGGTGGCCCCCGGAGCACGCTTCCGCCTGAACACGCCCCCGGGCATCCGCGTCACCGTCTCCACCCTCACGAACGCGGAGATCGAACCCCTGTCCGAGGCGATCGCGGCAGCGGTCCGGCCGAGGGAGGGAGACAGGCGAACGTACGCGTGAGGGACGCTGCGCACGCGAGTCAGTTCGTCTGACTGCCGCGGCCGGCCGGGCCGGGTGCGCCCAGTGGCCCCCCGCTCGGGTCCGGGGCGGCGCGTCCGGTTAGCCCGCCCGCTTCGGCTTCACCTGGGTCAGTGCCGCCCCCGCCAGTACCACCGCCGCCCCGACCGGTGTCGACCATGTCAGTGTCTCGCCCAGCAGCAGGATGCCCGCCGCCGCGGCGATCACGGGGACGAAGTAGGTGACCATCTGGCCGGTCGTCGGGCCGACCTCGGCGACGATGCCGTACTGGACGAGGACCGCCAGCCCCGTGCCCAGCGTGCCCAGGGCCGCGATCGCGAGCAGCGGGCCGACCGCCAGGCCCGACGGCACCGAGGTGAACAGCGGGGTCACCACCGCCAGTTGCACCGTCGCGAGCAGCAATTGCCCGCCGGTCAGGGACAGGTGCGACGCGCTGCTGCCGGCGAGGGTGCGGCGGACGTAGATCCAGCCGACGGGATAGCTCAGCGAGGCGAGCAGGGCCAGACCCGTACCGCGTGCGTCCAGGCCGTGGAAGCCCTGCCAGGCCCCCAGCACGGTCAGCACCCCGAGGAAGCCGAGGCCCAGGCCCGCCACCCGCACCCGGGTCGGCCGGTCCTCGCGCAGCGCCACCAGGGACAGCGCCATGCCCCACAGCGGGGAGGTGGCGTTGCAGATGCCGGCCAGGGTGGACGGGATGGTCAGTTCCGCGAAGGCGAACAGCGAGAACGGCAGCGCGTTGAGCAGGAAACCCGCGACCGCCAGGTGCATCCAGGTGCGGGCGCCGCGCGGCAGCCCCTCCCGCCGTACCGCCATGGCCACCGCCAGCACGGCCGTGCCGAACGCCAGGCGGCCCAGGGTGACCTGGAAGGGGGCGTAGCCCTCGGTGCCGACCTTGATGAGGAGGAAGCTGAAGCCCCAGATCAGGGACAGGGCGGCGAAGCGCAGCCGCCAGTCGAGGCGCGGTCGGGCGGGTGCGGGCGCGGAGCCTTCGGGGCCTGGTGCGGTGACGGGGGCGGTGGACGAGGTGACGCTGCTCATGCCGGTAACGATGAGGGAGACCTACCTCGTAGCACAATCGAGAAATCGCACGCGGTATCTCGTAGCATCGCTTACATGTTGAATCTGGAGCGCCTGCGCACCCTCGACGCCCTCGCCCGGCACGGCTCGGTCAGCGGTGCGGCGGAAGGGCTGCACATCACCACCTCGGCCGTCTCGCAGCAGATGGCCAAGCTGGAGCGCGAGGTGGGGCAGCGGCTCCTCGCCAAGCACGGACGCGGGGTGCGGCTCACGGACGCGGGCCGGCTGCTCGCCGAGCACGCCGCGCGCATCCTGTCCCAGGTGGAGCTGGCCCAGGCCGATCTGGAGGCGCAGCGCGGGCAGGTCGTGGGCGAGTTGCGGGTCTCCGCGTTCCCGACCGCCGCGCGCGGGCTGTTCCCGGTGGCGCTCGCCGACCTGAGGGAACGCCACCCGGCGCTGCGGGTGCGGTCGCGGGAGATGGAGCCCGAGAACGGCATCCGGGGTGTCGTCCGTGGCGACCTCGACCTCGCGGTGGTGCTCGACTGGTACAACAAGCCGATGCCGCTGCCCGACGGGCTGGTCAAGGCACTGCTCCTCGACGACCCCGCCGATGTCGCGCTGCCGGACGCCCACCCGCTCGCCGGCCGCGAGGAGGTGGATCTCGCCGAGCTGGCCGAGGACGAGTGGATCACCTGGGGCGAGGGCGAGTTCTGCCACGAGTGGCTGATGTTCACCCTGCGCTCCAAGGGCGTCGAGCCGATCGTCGCCCACCGCGCCGCCGAGAGCCACACCCAGCTCAACCTGGTCGCGGCCGGCCTCGGCGTGTGCATCGCCCCGGTGCTGGGCCGCGACCCGCTGCCCGCCGGGGTGGTGACCGTCCCGCTCCGCCAGCGCGTCCGACGGCACGTGTTCGTCGTCTGGCGCGCCGACGCGGACCGCCGCCCGTCGATCCGGGCGGCGGTGCGGGCGCTGCGGGCGGCCGGTGAGCGCTTCGGGGGCGCCCCCGAGGACGGCGCTCCGGTCAGGACAGCCGCGCCAGCTTCCTGAAGTCCCACGACACGATCTTCTCCGGGGTCAGCCGCAGCCACGCGTGCCGCCCGTCGTGCGGCATCTCGTCCAGGCCGAAGTTCTTCCGCGCGAACAGCGTCTCCGGCACGTCCAGTTCCGCCCGCAGCTCGCCGGTGCGCGGGACCTCGCCCACGAACTCCACCCGTCCGGACAGCTCCGCGCCGCGCAGCTCGTCGTACTCCTCGCCCGTGTCCACGACGATCGCCACCCGGGGGTCACGCCGCAGGTCCGCGAAGCGCCTGCTGCGCACCACCGAGTACAGCCACATCGAGTCGCCGTCCCACACGAACCACAGGGTGCTCACGTGCGGCATGCCGTCGGCGGACACCGTGGCGACCCGGCAGGTGCGCTGTTCGGTGAGGAAGTCGTCCAGCTCCCCGGGCGTCATCATGATCTTGCGACCCCGGCGCTGCGTGGCGGTCATACGGCCCCTTCTGCTGTCGTGCTGTGCGTGTGCCGTGCACGGATCACCCCATCGTGCACGGGTCCGGCGGTTCAGGCGAGAGTGATGGAGTCACCGTCGACGGTGATCCGCACCTCGGGCAGCGGCTTGGTCGCCGGGCCGCTGTTCACACTGCCGTCGGTGACGGAGAAGTTGCTGTTGTGGCAGGGGCAGTTGATGAGCCCGTCGGAGACGCTCTTCACCGCGCAACCCTGGTGGGTGCAGGTCGCGGAGTACGCCTTGAACTCGCCCGCCGACGGCTGCACGACCACCACCTTCTGGTCGGCGAAGACCTTGCCGCCGCCCTCCGGGATGTCGGCGGTGGAGGCGAGCGGCGTGCCGCCGGCGGCGTCACCACCGGAATTCCCGCCCGAGCCGGAGCCGTTCGCGGTGTCGTCCGCCGCGCCGCCGGACTCGGCGGGAGCGGCCGACGCGTCGTCGTCGGAGCCTCCGCACGCGGTCAGCGCCACGGCGAGGCCGGCCGCCCCCGCGGCGGCCACCACCGTGCGGCGGGCGGGTCCCGATGCGGGCTGGAACGATACGGTCATGCCGGTGTGTCCCTTCCGGGGATGAAGCGTGATCTGGAAACAGGTACGGTCGGCGGGCCCACGCCGTTCATGCAGTGCCGAGAGCTTCGCCTGCGCGCGGTCGGAGGGGCGTAAGCCACAGCTGTCGGTGACCTGTCGATCACCGGCGGCGCGCCACCGGGCCGCCTCCGACGTGCGGCGACACGCCAGTAGCCTGGGGCGATGCTCAAGGAAGTCATCGCGACCCGATTCATCGCGCCGCTGCGCGAGGGCGGCTCGCTCCCCGGACTGATCGAGGCGGACGACCTCGGCACCTACGCGCTGAAGTTCACCGGCGCCGGACAGGGCCGCAAGACGCTCGTCGCCGAGGTCGTCTGCGGGGAGCTGGCCCGCCGGCTGGGGCTGCGGGTGCCGCGCCTGGTCACCGTCGAGCTCGACCCGGTGCTCGGGCTCGGCGAACCCGACCCGGAGGTGCAGCAGTTGTTGAAGTCCAGCGGCGGCACCAACCTCGGGACGGACTTCCTCTCCGGCGCGCTCGGCTTCGACCCGCTCGCCTTCGAGGTGAGCCCCGAGGAGGCCGGGCGGATCCTCTGGTTCGACGCCCTGGTCAACAACGTCGACCGGTCGTGGCGCAACCCGAACATGCTGCGTTGGCGCGGTGAGCTGTGGCTCATCGACCACGGCGCGAGCATGATCTGGCACCACAACTGGCCCGGCGCCGAGGCCTCCGCCGCCCGCCCCTACGACGCCTCCGACCACGCCCTGCGCGGTTCCGCCCCGGACGTCCGCGCCGCCGCGGCGGATCTCGCCCCGCGCATCACCGAGGACCTGCTCGCCGAGGTCACCGCCCAGGTCCCCGACGTCTGGCTGGCCGGCGAACCCGGCTTCGACAGCCCCGACGACCTGCGGCGCGCCTACGCCCGCCCGCTGCTCGCCCGCGCTGCCGGGATCCACGACCGCATCCAGGGCCTCGAGGGGGACCGGTGAGCGACCTGCACGTCTACGAGTACGCGGTGCTGCACGTCGTGCCGCGCATCGAACGCGGCGAACGCATCAACGCGGGGGTGCTGGTGTACTGCCGGCCCCTCTCCTACGTCGGCGCCCGCACCCACCTCGACGAGGCCCGGCTGCTCGCCCTCGACCCCGCCGCCGACATCGCCGGCGTACGGGCCGCGCTGCGCGCCGTCGAGGGCGTCTGCGCGGGCGGCGACGCGGCGGGCCAGGCGTCCCACGACGACCCCGGCCGCCGCTTCCGCTGGCTGATCGCCCCCCGCTCGACGATCGTCCAGCCGGGCCCCGTCCACACAGGCCTGACGACGGACCCGGGGGTGGAGACGGAACGGCTGCTGGACCTGCTGGTCCGGTAGGTGCGGGGGTTCGCTTGCGCGGGCGGGGCGGGTGAGGGGTGCCCGTTCGGGCGGTGCCGGCTGTGCCGGGTATCGGAGGCGTCGGCCCGCCGGACTTCGGGTGCGCTGCTGCCATGGGTGGTGAGTCGCGCCCGCGTGTCAGGTCCGCCGGCGGCGGATGACGTACCCCGTCGCCAGGAGCGCGCCGCTGACGAACGTCGCGCCGATGCCGACGTCCCAGTGTGTCGGGCCGTCGGGCGAGGTGCCGCCCAGGCCGCCCTGGACGCCGCGGGTCGGGGTTGGAGCCGCGGAGGTGCGCGTCGGGGACGCCGTCGCGGTGGGCGTGGGCGTCGGCGTCGCGGTCCGGGTCGGGGTCGCCGTCCGCGTCGGTGTGGGCGTGGGCCGGGTGGGGGAGACCGTCGGCGTGCGGCTCGGGGTAGGCGAGGGCGGGCGGGAGGCCGGGGCCGGGCGGGACGTGGAGGAGGTCAGCCCGCGGCGGGGAAGCGCCTCGCAGGCGATGCCGTCGTCCGGGCCGGGGTCCTCGTCGAGCCGATGCGGGTCACTGCGGTCCATCTCGAAGAAGGTCTGCGCGTCCTCCTGGTAGGTGAAGTCGCTGCAGTCCAGGTCCTGGGCGTGGGCGATGTCGGCCATCGGCACGATCGCGGCGAGCGCGATCAGCGTGCCTATGGCACCGGTGCGACGGCGCATCGGGCGCCTCCTTTACGGCCGCGGGAGCTCGCGCTTCGACGCTAGGTTCCGCCCGCCCCGACGGCGCGCAGCGCTGGGCCGATCGGGTGCCGGGGAGGGGAACGGGACGGCGGAGAGGTCCGCCCGGCCACGGGGAATGGATCACACACGGGCGGTGCGCCGTTGACACCGGGTGCCAGGGCTTCTAGCGTCACGTCTGCTGAAGGTACTAAGCGGTCGCTCACCGATTCGAGCGGGCCGCAGGAGCCGCATCCCAAGGGCGAGGAGAAGCAGCAATGTCCACCACTGAGCAGCGGGTCGCGGTCGTCACCGGCGCCGCGCGCGGCATCGGCGCCGCCACCGCCGTACGACTGGCCGCCGAGGGTCGCGCGGTCGCCGTGCTGGACCTCGACGAGGCCGCCTGCAAGGACACCGTCGAGAAGATCACCGCCGCCGGTGGCAAGGCGATCGCGGTCGGCTGCGACGTCTCCGACGAGGCGCAGGTCGAGGCGGCCGTCGCCCGCGTCGCCGAGGAGCTCGGCGCGCCGACCATCCTGGTCAACAACGCGGGCGTCCTGCGTGACAACCTGCTGTTCAAGATGAGCGTCTCCGACTGGGACACCGTCATGAACGTGCACCTGCGCGGCGCCTTCCTGATGTCGAAGGCCTGCCAGAAGCACATGGTGGACGCCAGCTTCGGCCGCATCGTCAACCTGTCGTCCTCCTCCGCGCTCGGCAACCGCGGCCAGGTCAACTACTCGGCCGCGAAGGCCGGCCTGCAGGGCTTCACCAAGACCCTGGCCAAGGAGCTCGGCAAGTTCGGCGTCACCGCCAACGCCGTGGCCCCCGGCTTCATCGCCACCGAGATGACGAAGGCCACCGCCGACCGCGTCGGCATGGGCTTCGAGGACTTCAAGGCGGCCGCCGCCACCCAGATCCCCGTCGCCCGCGTCGGCGAGCCCGAGGACATCGCCAACGCCATCGCCTTCTTCACCGCCGACGCGGCAGGCTTCGTCTCCGGCCAGGTGCTGTACGTGGCCGGCGGACCGCTCGACTAAAGGACCCGGACATGACGACAGTGGAACCCACCGGCAAGGTCGCCCTGATCACGGGCGCCAGCCGCGGCATCGGCTACGGCGTGGCCGAGGCGCTGGTCGCGCGCGGCGACCGGGTCTGCATCACCGGACGCAACGAGGACGCCCTCAAGGAGGCCGTGGAGCAGCTCGGCGCCGACCGGGCGATCTACGTGGCCGGCAAGGCGCACGACGAGGCCCATCAGGCGCTCGCCGTCGAACGCGTGATGGAGGCCTTCGGCCGGGTCGACCACCTGGTCAACAACGCGGGCACCAACCCCGTGTTCGGGCCGATCGCCGACCTCGACCTGAACGTGGCGCGCAAGGTCTTCGAGACCAACGTGATCTCGGCGCTGGGCTTCGCGCAGAAGACCTGGCACGCCTGGCAGAAGGACAACGGCGGCGCGATCGTGAACATCGCCTCCGTCGCGGGCATCGCGCCCTCGCCCTTCATCGCCGCCTACGGCGTCAGCAAGGCCGCGCTGATCAACCTCACCCAGCAGCTGGCGCACGAGTTCGCGCCCAGGGTGCGGGTCAACGCCATCGCCCCGGCGGTGGTGAAGACCAAGTTCGCGCAGGCGCTGTACGAGGGCCGCGAGGAGGAGGCCGCCGCCTCCTACCCGCTGGGCCGGCTCGGCGTGCCGTCCGACATCGGCGGCGCGGCCGCGTTCCTCACCTCGGACCAGTCCGACTGGGTCACCGGCCAGACCCTGGTCGTCGACGGCGGCATCTTCCTCAACGCCGGCGTCGGCTGATCCGTACGACCGCATCCGTACAACCGGATCCGTGAGCCGGATCCCCCGGCCCGGAGCCGCGCACCACGCGTGCACACCGGTCACCACCGCCCCGTCCGACACGGACGCCGTTGACGAAAACGGCGTCCGTGTCGGCGATTTGGGCACGAAACGCCGGTGACAACGTAGTCATCCGCGAGTTGATCTCAAGGGTCCTCCCGAGGAGGGTCAGCCGGTGTGTCACTGCGGTATCGTTCGCCGACCCTTGGTATGGCAGATCGAGGAGCGTGCGCGTGTTCAACCGGAATCGATGCCTGCGGCGGGTGGCGGCCATCGCGTCCATATCGTCCCTGGTGACCGGATGTGGCGTCCTGGCGTCCGACAGCCCGGAGGACGAGGGCCCCATCGTCGTGGGAACCACCAGCTCGCCGAGCACGCTGGATCCTGCCGCGTCCTGGGACAGCTCCTGGGAGCTGTTCCGCAACATCTACCAGACGCTGCTGAGTTACCCGATCGGCGCGACGACCCCCCAGCCGGACGCGGCGGAGAAGTGCGAGTTCTCCGACACCTCCAACCAGGTGTTCCGCTGCGAGCTGCGCGAGGGTCTCACCTTCTCCGACGGCGGCAAACTGGACGCGAAGGCGGTCAAGCACTCCATCGACCGCATCCGCCAGATCAACGTCAACGGCGGTCCGGCCGGTCTGCTGGGCAGCCTCGAGCGGGTCCAGGCGCCGAACGAGCGCGAGGTGGTCTTCTACCTCAACAAGCCCGACGCCACCTTCCCGTTCGTGCTCGCGACCCCCGCGATGTCGATCGTCGACCCCGACTCCTACCCCGCGGGGCAGCTCCGCGAGGAGAAGAGCGTCGTCGGATCGGGCCCGTACACCCTCCAGTCGTACGAGGAGGGCAAGGAGGCCCGGCTGGTCAGCAACGAGAACTACAAGGGCTACGCCGACCGGAAGAACAACGCGGTCACCATCCGCTACTACCAGGACTCCGGCGAGATGGTCGGGGCGCTGCGCGACAAGCGGATCGACCTCACCTACCGTGGTCTGGCCGCGGGCGACATCGTCGAGCTCCAGGGCAGGTCCTCCAAGGAGGAGGAGCTGCAGCTCATCGACGGCACCGGCACCGACATCAACTACCTGGTCTTCAACCCGAAGGACCCGTGGGTCGGGAAGAAGGCCGTGCGCCAGGCCATCGCGCAGCTCGTCGACCGCGCCGCGATCGCGCACAAGGTCTACAAGGACACCGTCGACCCGCTGTACTCGATGGTCCCCAAGGGCCTGACCGGACACACCACCGGCTTCTTCGACAACTTCGGCGAGCCCGACGCCGACAAGGCCCGCGAGATCCTCCGCGACGCCGGCATCACCGAGCGGGTGCCGCTCACCCTCTGGTACACCTCGGACCGCTACGGCTCCGAGACCGCCCTGGAGTTCAAGGAGCTGGAGCGGCAGCTGGAGGCTTCGGAGCTGTTCGACGTCACGCTGAAGAACCGCCCCTGGAAGACCTACGTCGAGGGCTACCAGAAGGGCGAGTACCCGGTGTTCGGCCGTGGCTGGTTCCCGGACTTCCCGGACGCGGACAACTTCATCGCCCCGTTCGTCGGCGAGCAGAACGCGCTCGGCACGCCGTACGAGGCCAAGAAGATCGTCAACGACCTGCTGCCCAGCTCCCGCCGCGAGAGCGACCGGGGCAACGTGGTGAAGCAGTTCGAGGAGGCCCAGCAGATCCTCGTGAACGACGCGCGGCTGCTCCCGCTGTGGCAGGGCCGGCAGTACGTCGCGGCGAGCCGGGAGATCTCGGGCGCGGAGCGCGCCCTGGACCCCTCCACGATCATGATGATGTGGCAGCTCTCCCGGAAGACCAGCTGGTAGAGCGCCCCGGCAGCCGGCCGAGAGGCCGGCTGTCAGTGGTCGCCGGTAGGTTCGGAGAACCGGAAACGACCATGTGAGCAAGGGAATCGACGTGACCGACATCGCCATGCTGCCCGAGTCCTGGCGCGGGGTTCTGGGTGACGAGCTGCAGCAGCCCTACTTCAAGGAGCTGACCGAGTTCGTCGAGGAGGAGCGGGCGCGCGGTCCCGTCTACCCGCCCCGCGAGGAGGTCTTCGCGGCGCTGGAGGCCACGCCGTACGACGAGGTGAAGGTCCTGGTGCTCGGCCAGGACCCGTATCACGGGGAGGGCCAGGGGCACGGGCTGTGCTTCTCTGTCCGGCCGGGGGTGAAGACCCCGCCGTCCCTGCGGAACATCTACAAGGAGCTGCACGCCGACCTGGGTACGCCCGTCCCGGACAACGGTTATCTGATGCCGTGGGCCAGGCAGGGCGTGCTGCTGCTCAACGCGGTGCTCACGGTCCGCGCGGGCGAGGCCAACTCGCACAAGGGGCGCGGCTGGGAGCTGTTCACCGACGCGGTGATCCGCGCGGTGGCCGACCGGCCCGACCCCGCGGTCTTCGTGCTGTGGGGCAACTACGCGCAGAAGAAGCTGCCGCTGATCGACGAGAGCCGGCACGTGGTGGTGAAGGGGGCGCACCCCTCGCCGCTGTCCGCGAAGAAGTTCTTCGGCTCCCGGCCGTTCTCGCAGATCGACGAGGCGGTGGCGGCGCAGGGGCACCAGCCGATCGACTGGACCATCCCCGACCTCGGCTGATCCGCCCGCGTCCGCGCCCCGCCCGGCCGGGTGCGGGCCGGCGTCGGGCCGTCTCCGCCTCGGCACGTCGCGGGGCGGCCTGTCCGGAATCGTCCGAGTCTGCGACTAGCGTCGGAGGCGACAGCGGGCGACGGTGCGGAGGACGCGGTGACGGAGCGACAGGAGCAGGCGGCGCCGGACGCCCTGCTCACCCGGATCGGCCAGGTCGTGATGCTGCACCACGCGGGGGACCGGGAGGAGGCCCGGCACCGTTTCCTCGGCCTGTGGGCGGAGATCGGCGAGGACGGCGACCCGCTGCACCGCTGCACCCTCGCCCACTACCTCGCCGACACCCAGGACGACCCCGAGGACGAACTGGCCTGGGACCTGCGGGCGCTGACGGCGGCCGATGAGGCCGGCGGGACCCCGGCGCACGACGGCGGCCCGGCGGTGCGTGCCCTGTACCCGTCGCTGCACCTGAATCTGGCCGCCGACTACGTCCGCCTCGGCCGCCCCGACGCGGCCCGCGCCCATCTGGACCGGGCCCGGGGCGCCGCCCGCACCCTCGCCGACGACCGCTACGGCGAGGGCGTACGGGCCGCAATCGGCCGGCTGGAGGCGCGGCTAGGGGAGGACGGGATGCCGCCCGGGGGGCCGGGGCCGCCGCGGCAGAGGTGAGAGACCTGGTCCCGCTCGGCGGCTGTGGTGTCCCGGCGGGGGTGGGAGCGGGGCCCGCTCAGTGGCTGTGGAGTCTCGGCGGGGTGGGACCGGGGCTCAATCAGCGGTTGTGGAGTCTCGGCGGAGGCGGGAACAGGGCCCGCTCGGCGGCTGTGTGTCCCGGCGGAGGTGGGAACAGGGCCCGCTCGGCGGCTGTGTGTCCCGGCGGAGGCGGTAGCGGGGCCCGCTCAGCGGCCGTAGGTGTCCCGGCAGATGCGCGCCTGCGGGCTGTCCGCCGGCCAGCCGCCGTACTCCCTGCCCAGTGCGCAGACGTCCGAGCCGCCGGAGGTGCCCCCGGTCAGGGACCCGCCGCCGCCCGGGAGCTGGGCCGGCGGGCGTGGGGCCGGGGTGCGCCGGGTGGGCTGCGGCCGCTCGGGGCCGCGGGGCCGCTGCGTGCGCGGCGCCTGCCCGTCGCGCGCGTCGGAGGGCACGTGGATCCGCGAGGGCTCGGCCTTCGGGGTGGCCCGGTCCGACGGGGACGCCTCGGGGGCGTCGGCCGGCACCCGCTGGAGCGCCTCGCGCGCGGGCGCCTGCACGACCGGCGACGCGTCGCGCCCCGCCGCATCGTGTCCTGCCCCCGGCGGCGGCGCGGTCGCCGGGCCCGGTGCGAGGGGACGCTGGACCGTCACACAGCCCGAGAGGGCGGCGACCGCCACGGTCATCAGAAGCGTTGCTGTGGTCGTCGTTCGCTGCACCCCCGCCACTTTGCTGGCTCCGCCCGGCGGGCGGTGGAGGGACAGGCTCGGTGGTCCCCCGCACGGGTGATGTCCGCCCACCTTCGAGGGCCCCGTCGGCGTGGCGGGTGACGTCACTCGCCGATGGCGCCGTCGATCGCCTCCCGGATCAGGTCCGCGTGGCCGTTGTGCCGGGCGTACTCCTCGATCATGTGCGTGTAGATCCAGCGCAGGGAGCACGGCTCGGGGTGCGAGTGGTGGCGGCCCTGGGAGCGCTCGTCGAGGGAATGGCCGGCTGCGTTGCGCCGGGCGGCCTCGATCTCCGCCTGCCAGGTCTCGTAGGCGTCCTTCCAGGTGTCCGCCTCGCCGGGGTGGAACTCCCCGTCCGGGTCGGCCTCCCCGAAGTAGATCGGCCCGGCGTCCTCACCGGCGAACACCCGCCGGAACCACGACCGCTCCACCTCCGCCATGTGCCGCACCAGCCCCATCAGCGACAATTCCGACGGCGCCACGGACGCGGCCCGCAACTGCCCGTCGGTCAGCCCCGCGCACTTCCAGGCGAGCGTCGCCCGGTGATAGTCGAGCCACCCTTCGAGCATGGTCCGTTCATCGGCGTTCTGCCCGGGTTCACTGCGCTGGGTCGTCATCCCGGCATCCTTTCCCGCTGACGGGAGGTCACACCAGGGGTTTTATGCCGCCCGCGTCCCCAGCATCCCGTCGATGATCTCCCGGAGGTCCGTCCGGAGGTCCGGGATCGTCGGGGGCTCGGCGTGGTACGAGCCGGCCACGCAGGAGAAGAGGAGGCCGTCGGCCCAGGCGATCAGGGTGAGGGCGTGGCGGTCCGGGGTCGGGGAGCCCAGGGCGGTGGCCAGCGCGGTGAGCTGGGTGCGGAAGCGGGCGCCGGCCGCGTCGAAGTGGGCGCGGAGTTCCGGACGGCGGGTGGCCTCCAGGGCGAGTTCGTAGCGGGCCAGGGTGAGGTCGCGGTTCCGGGTCAGGGTGCGGTGGACCGTCAGGGCCAGGGCATCCAGGAGGGCGTCGGTGCCCTCGCGCGGGTCGGGGAGGTCCTGGAGGGCCAGGACCCGCTCCTCCCGGTCGGCGAGACGGCGTACCGCCAGTTCCAGCAGTGCCTGTCTCGTGCGCGCCACGTTGGACGTCGAGCCCTGGGGGAGTCCGGCCGTCTCGTCCACCGCCCGGTGGGTCAGGCCCCGCATGCCCCGCTCGGCGAGCAGGGCGAGTGCGGTGTCGGCGACGAGGTCGGCGCGGGCGGCAGGGGTGGTGGGGCGTTCGGACATGCGGCCAACCTACTCGGTTCACTACGGCTGTAGTACGGTGGAGAGGAGCTTCACTACAGATGTAGTGGATCAACCTCCGGGAGGAAGCCATGGCAGCGGCCGAGCGGGCGATCGTGATCGGCGGGGGCATCGGCGGGCTGGCCGCGGCGGCCGCCCTGCACCTGCGTGGGGCGCGGGTCACCGTGCTGGAGCGCGCCCCCTCCCTGACACCGGTGGGCGCGGCGATCTCGCTGTCCCCCAACGCGCTCCGCGCCCTGGACGTCATCGGCCTGGGCGACGACGTCCGCGCCCTGTCCGCCTGGCAGGGCGACGCCGGGCTGCGGGCGCCGAGCGGCCGGTGGCTGGCCCGTACCGAGGCGGCCGCCGCGGCCGAACGCTTCGGCGGCCCGCTCGTCCTGCTGCACCGCTCCACCCTCGTCGAACTCCTGGCAGGGCAACTTCCGTCCGACGCCGTCCGCACCGGCGCCCCCGCGCGCCTGACGGACCCCGGAGCCCCGGGCGACCCCCGCAGGCCGGCCCGCGTGGAGACGCCCGACGGGGAGCTGGAGGCCGACCTGGTGGTGGCCGCCGACGGCATCCGCTCCGCCGTACGCGGCACCCTGTTCCCCGGCCATCCCGGCACCGTCCACAGCGGCTTCACCACCTGGCGCGTCGTCGTTCCGCTGCCCGGCGTCGCGTTCCCCTCGCACGAGACCTGGGGCCGGGGCGCCATCTGGGGCACCCATCCCCTCAAGGACGGCCGGGTGTACGCCTACGCCGCCGCCGTCGCACCCGCGGGGGAGAAGGCCCCCGACGACGAACGGGCCGAACTGCTGCGCCGCTACGGCGACTGGCACAGCCCCATCCCTGAAGTACTGGCCGCCGTCCGCCCCGAGGACGTCCTGCGGCACGACGTCCACCACATCGCCGAACCGCTGCCCGCCTTCCACCGGGGCCGCGTGGCCCTCGTCGGCGACGCCGCGCACGCCATGCCGCCCAGCCTCGGCCAGGGCGGCAACCAGGCCGTCGAGGACGCGATCACCCTCGCCTTCCCCCGCCCGGGCATGCCCTCCTCCGCCGACGAGCCCGTCGCCGGCACCCTCCCCGGCTACACCGCCGCCCGCCTTCCGCGCACCACGGCCGTCGCGCGCCGCGCGGTGCGGGCGGCCCGCCTCAACGTGCTGACGACCGGCCGCGCCGGCACCGCCGTACGGAACTCCGCGCTGGCCGCGCTGTCCAAGGTGGCGCCGTCGCTCTTCCTGCGCGGGTTCGACGGGGTGGCGGACTGGCGGCCGCCGGGAGGACCGTCCGGTGCGGACGGGGACGGCTCCGGGGCACCCCGTAAGCTCGCAGCGGACCACACCAGGCGAGGACCAGAGGAGAACACACCGTGAAGGTCGGCTGCATCGGGCTCGGCGACATCGCGCAGAAGGCCTATCTTCCGGTGCTCGCCGTCCAGCCCGGCGTGGAGCTCCATCTGCAGACCCGCACCCCGGCCACCCTGAAGCGCGTCGGCGACTCCCTCCACCTGCCGGACGCGCAGCGTCACGCCGACCTCGACGCGCTCATCGCCGCCGGCCTCGACGCGGCGTTCGTGCACGCCCCGACCGACGTCCACCCGCAGATCGTGACCCGGCTCCTCGAGGCGTGCGTGCCGACCTACGTCGACAAGCCGCTCGCGTACGAACTCGCCGACTCCGAGCGGCTGGTGGAGCTCGCCGAGGAGCGCGGCGTCAGCCTCGCCGTCGGCTTCAACCGGCGCCACGCCCCCGGCTACGCGCAGTGCGCCGACCACCCGCGCGAGCTGATCCTCATGCAGAAGAACCGGGTCGGGCTGCCCGAGGAGCCGCGCCGGATGATCCTCGACGACTTCATCCACGTCGTGGACACCCTCCGCTTCCTGGTGCCCGGCCAGGTCGACGACGTGACCGTGCGCGCCCGAGCCGAGGACGGACTGCTGCACCACGTGGTGCTCCAGCTCGCCGGCGACGGCTTCACCGCCCTCGGCGTGATGAACCGGCTCAGCGGTTCGACGGAGGAGATCCTCGAGGTGTCGGGCCAGGACACCAAGCGCCAGGTGGTCAACCTCGCCGAGGTGATCGACCACAAGGGCCAGCCGACCGTGCGGCGGCGCGGCGACTGGGTGCCGGTGTCCCGGCAGCGCGGCATCGAGCAGGTGACGCTCGCCTTCCTGGACGCGGTGCGCGCCGGGAAGACACTCAGCGCCCGTGACGCACTGGCGACCCATGAGCTGTGCGAACGGGTGGTACGAGCGGTCGACGAGCGCCTCGCCTAGACCGCACGAGACCCACCGCGCCGTAGACGGCGAGCACGACGAGCGCCGCCTGCGGGGGCCAGTCGCCGAAGCGGACGTACAGCGTGGTCCCCCGGGCGAGCGGCACCTCGTAGACCTGCGCGGCGGACGCGTCCGTGCCGAGCCACGGGCCGATCCGCCCGCCGTCCGCGCCGTACACGGCGGACACCCCGGTCAGCGTCGCGTGCACCATCGGGCGGCCGGTCTCGGCGGCGCGCAGCGCGGCGAGCGAGGCGTGCTGCTCGGGCGCCCAGCTCCGCTGGAACGTCGACGTCGAGGACTGCGCGAGCAGCACGCCCGCGCCGTCCTGCACGAGATGGCGGCTCATGTCGGGGAACGCCGTCTCGAAGCACACCATCGGGCCGATCCGCAGCCCGTCGCCGACGTCCATGACGACCTGCTCGGAACCGCGCCGCCGGTCCTCCCCGGCCGCCTTGCCGACGGACGTCGCCCAGCCCAGCAGCGGGCGGGCCGGGACGTACTCCCCGAACGGCACCAGCCGCATCTTGTCGTACCGGTCGCCGGTGGGGCCGTCCGGGCCGATCAGCACCGAGCTCTTGTAGATGCCGGGCCTGTCCGAGCGCCGCGCGTCCACGTTGACCAGGATCTCCGCGTCCGTCCCCCGGGCCAGCGCGGCGAGCCGCCGGGCCAGGTCGGGGCGGTCGCCGAGGTCGAAGCCGACGCTGCTCTCCCCCCAGACGACCAGGTCGACGTCCTGCCCGGCCAGCTCACGGGTCAGCCGCTCCTCGCGGTCGAAGCGGCGGTCGGCGCTGTCCGGACCGGCTATGACCCCCGGCTGGACGAGCGCGATCCGTGTCCGCTCCCCGGTCTGCTCGGGGCGCGGCGCCCCCGCCCAGGCGGCCGACCCCGCGGCGGCCACGGCGACCAGCCCCGCCACGGCCGGCACCCGCGCCCGGCGCTCCGCGACCAGCACGGCCACCGCGACGTTCAGCGCCACCACCAGGAAACTCGGCAGCCACACGCCGCCCACCGACGCCAGCCGCAGCGCCGCCTCCACCCGCCACTGGCTCGCGCCCAGCACACCCCACGGTCCGCCGAGCCCCTGCCAGGAGCGGATCAGCTCGATCGTCAGCCAGCCCGACGGCACCACCAGCAGCGCCGCCGCCACCCGGCGTCCGGACGGCGGACCGCCCAGCGTCCGGCGCACCAGCCACCCCCACGGCGCCCACAGCGCGCCCAGCAGCGCGGCGAGGACGAACGTGAACACGTGCAGGCTGGGCAGCAGCCAGTGGTGCATGACCAGCATGAACCCGAACCCGCCCCACCAGCCGTCGAACGCGGCCCGGCGCCCGGTTGGCGCGGCGCGGATCAGCAGCAGCCAGGGGACGAGGGCGACATAGGCGATCCACCACAGGTCCGGGGCGGGGAAGGCAAGGACGGGCAGCGCGCCGACGACGGCGGCAACGGCGGAGCGGCGCCACGGGGAGGCGAGGTGGTGGCCGAGATTCCTCATGGGCGCCTCCCTACCCCGTGATGCCTCCAGTGTGCGTCCCGGACCCGGCCGGCGCGGGTTCAGTCGATCACACCGTCCGGCCGTCCGCCGGTCGGGCGCCGCCACGTCTCGCGCACGGCGACCCGGCTCAGCCGCCAGCCGTCGGGTGTGCGCACCGCCGTGAACACGCACCGTCCGCCGCTCAGCAGGTCGAGCACGGCGGCCCCGTCCCCGCCGCCCCGGCAGGCGGGGCTGACGTAGTCGGTCCGCACCTCGGCCGTGTCCCCGGTGTCCCGCTCCCACGTGCCGAGCCGCACCCGGCGGTTGACGAACAGATGCTGCCGCACGGGGAACCGGGAGAACCGGTCCGCCAGCCAGGCGGCCACCGCCCCGGCGTCCCCCTCGACGCCGCCCGCGCCGCGGTAGTCCGCCCGCCCGTCAGGGGTGAACAGCCGCCGATAACCCGCCCAGTCGCCGTCGTCGACGGCCACCGCGTAGTCGGTGACGAGACCGTCCAGGTCCAGCCGGTCCCGTACGGTCGCGAGCTCCACACGCTGCGTCATCGGCTCAGTGTTGACCATGCGGGAGGCGCAGCCAAGGGGCGTGCGCGGACATTCCCCGGCCCGCGGGGCCGCGCGCGACGCGGACGGGGGCGTCTGCGAGTCTGGGGATCTTCGTTCCGCGTTCTGCGCCTGGAGGTACTCATGAAGCGTCTGGTCACGGTGGTCACCGGGGGGAGCCGGGGCATCGGCGCCGCGACCTGCCGTCGGCTGGCGGCGGAGGGGCACGACGTGGCGGTGAACTACGTGCGGGACGCCGACGCGGCCGAGAAGGTGGCCGAGGATGTGCGGGCCGCGGGGGCGCGGGCGGTGACCGTGCGGGCGGACACGTCCGTCGAGGCCGACGTGGAGCGGCTGTTCGAGGTGACGGAGCGCGAACTCGGGCCGCTGACGGGGCTGGTGAACAACGCGGCGGTGACCGGGCCGCTCGGGCCGTTCACCGAGGTGGGTACGGACACCCTCCGCCGGGTCGTCGACGTCAACGTCGTCGGCACGCTGCTGTGCTCGCGGCGGGCCGCCCAGCTGATGACGCCGCGCGGCGAGGGCGTGATCGTCAACATCTCGTCGGGCGCCGCGACCTTGGGCAGCCCCGGCGAGTACGTGCACTACGCGGCGACCAAGGCGGCCGTGGACGCGCTGACCGTGGGGCTGTCGAAGGAACTCGGCCCGGTGGGCGTGCGCGTCAACGGGGTCGCCCCGGGTCTGATCGACACGGAGATGCACGCCGCGATGGGGGCGCCGGACCGGGTCCGGGAGATGGCCGGGACCATTCCGCTCCGGCGGGCGGGACAGGCGGAGGAGATCGCGGCGGCGGTCGCCTGGCTGATGTCGCCGGACGCCTCGTACACCACGGGGACGGTGCTGAGGGTCGCGGGCGGACGCTGAGAAGGGGGGGCGCGGAGCGGGCGGGCGTCAGGCCGCCTCGACGACCCGTCCGCGGATCGCTGCCGCCCACTCGACGACCAGCATCTCGTACTCCTCACGCTCCTGGGCGGACAGGGAGCCGCCCGCCCGCAGCCACAGGGCGCGGATCTGTTCGTTCACCTCGGCGGCGGACCGCGCGGAACCAGGGGGCGTTAAATCGGGGGACATGCGGACAAGCCTAGGGCCATGGACTGACGGTGCGCTACCGGACGGCTACGGGACCCGTATGGGTTCGGTCACGTGCCACGGACACGGGCCGGGCGTACGTTCCGCGGCAGAACCGTTTCCGCACCGCCCGGTGCGTGGCGCGCGTCTCGGCCGCCCTCACGCCCGCGTTCAGCCCGCCGACTCCGCCGCGTGCGGACTGAGCACGCCGGCGGCGACCAACGCGATGATCACCACGCCGAGTGCGATCCGGTACCAGACGAACGGCATGAAGCTCTTGGTCGAGATGAACTTCATGAACCACGCGATCACCGCGTACCCGGTGGCGAACGCGATCACCGTGGCGAAGAGCGTCGGCCCCCAGGAGACGTGCCCGCCGTCCGCCGCGTCCTTCAGCTCGAACAGGCCGGAGGCCAGCACGGCGGGAATGGCGAGCAGGAACGAGTAACGGGCCGCGGCCTCGCGCCGGTAGCCCATGAACAGGCCGCCGCTGATGGTGGCCCCTGAGCGGGAGACGCCCGGGATCAGGGCCAGCGCCTGGCACGCGCCGTAGATCAGACCGTCCCGGACCGTCAGGTCGGTCAGTTCCTTGCGGGGCGCGGCCACCCGGTGCCGGCCGCCGCCGCTCTCCGCGCGTGCCGCGAGCCGGTCGGCGACGCCCAGCACGACGCCCATGCCGATCAGCATCGCGGCCGTCAGCCGCAGATCGCGGAACGGCCCCTCGATCTGGTCCTTGAGCGTCACCCCGAGCACGCCGATCGGGATCGAGCCGATGACGACCAGCCAGCCCATGCGCGCGTCCTGGTCCCGGCGCATCTCCTTGTCGGTGAGTGAGCGGGACCACGCGGACAGGATGCGCCCGATGTCCTTGCGGAAGTAGATCAGCACCGCGGTCTCCGTGCCGATCTGCGTGATCGCGGTGAAGGCGGCGCCGGGGTCCTCCCATCCGGAGAAGGCCGCGGTCAGCCGCAGATGCGCGCTTGAGGAGACGGGCAGGAACTCGGTCAGACCCTGGACGAGGCCGAGGATCAGGGATTCGAACCAAGACATGGGGCAGCGGGATCCAAGTGCCGATCGCGGAAAGGTCGAAGGGCCCGCCCCCACCGCCGGCTGCGGTGCTGTCGATCATCGGGCGCGCCGGAGGCGAACTGTAGCGCCCGGAGATGAAGCCCCGGCGAAGGTGCGACGACCCGCCGGGGCCGTACGGGTGACGCTCAGGCGGCGGCCGGGCCGCGCACCGTCCAGCCGGGGACCTGGGGCTGCGCGGTGAGGTCCTGGTGGCGCGCCTCCTCCCCGCACGCCCGGCAGGTGACGACCGGCACGAACTCGTCACCGCAGTGGTGCTCCAGCCTCATCGGCGTGCCGCTGTCGGCCCGCAGATGCCGGTCGCCCCACTCCTTCAGGGTCCACAGCACGGGCTCCAGTTCGAGGCCCGCCGGGGTCGGCCGGTACTCGAAGCGCTGCGGGCGCTCGCTGTACGGGCGCTTGGTGAGGATCCCGGCATCGACCAGGCGGCGCAGCCGCGTGGCCAGGATGTCGCGCGGCGCGCCGATGTTGCGCACGAGCTGGTCGAAGCGGCCGTTGCCGAGGCACACCTCGCGCAGCACGAGCAGGGAGTACTTCTCGCCCACGAGCGCGAGCGCGTCGGCGACGGAGCAGGGGCGCGGTTCTTTGGAGGCGGCCATGGGGCCAGTTTACGGCCACCACCGATAAGGGTTTGATTTTCCAACCCACCGCGTTATGGTGAGTTCGGATTTCCTACTCACCGGTAGCAACGCCCCGGTGGCATCCCGTCCTGAACCGGTCCGGCCAAGGAGGCCCGCACCATGCGTGACGCAGTCATCGTGGAAGCCGTACGCACCCCCGTCGGGAAGGGCAAGCCCAACGGCTCCCTCGCCCACGTCCACCCCGTCGAACTGCTCGCCCACACCCTGCGCACCCTCGTCGAACGCTCCGGCGTGGACCCCGAGCTGATCGACGACGTCATCGGCGGCACCGTCGACCAGGTCGGCGAGCAGGCCATGAACACCACCCGCTACGCCGCCCTCTCCGCCGGACTGCCCGAGTCCGTGCCCGCCACCACCGTCGACCGCCAGTGCGGCTCCTCCCAACAGGCCGTGCACTTCGCCGCCCAGGGCGTCATCTCCGGCGCGTACGACATCGCCGTCGCCTGCGGCGTGGAGTCCATGAGCCGGGTGCCCATGTGGTCCAACGTGCCCGAGGGCAAGGACCCGTTCGGTCCCGGGATCGCCGCGCGCTACCCGGAAGGGCTCGTCCCGCAGGGCATCAGCGCCGAACTGATCGCCGCCAAGTGGTCGATCACCCGCGAGCAGATGGACGCCTTCGCCGTGGCCTCGCACCGCCGGGCGGCCGCGGCCTGGGAGACCGGGCTGTTCGACGCCGAGGTCGCGCCCCTGGAGGGCGTCACGCGCGACGAGTGCGTACGGCCGGACACCGGCACCGATGTCCTCGCCGGACTCCGGCCCGCCTACCACGACCCGCACTTCGCCGAGCGCTTCCCGCAGATCGAATGGAACGTCACGGCCGGCAACGCCAGCCCCATCAACGACGGCGCGTCCGCCGTCCTCGTCATGTCCGGGGAGACGGCCGCGAAGCTCGGACTGCGCCCGCTCGCCCGGCTGCACAGCTTCGCCGTCACCGGCTCCGACCCGCTGCTGATGCTCACGGGCGTCGTCCCGGCCACCGAGAAGGTGCTGCGCCGGGCCGGGCTCTCCCTCGACGACATCGACCTGTTCGAGGTCAACGAGGCGTTCTCCAGCGTCGTCCTCGCCTGGCAGCAGGAGACCGGCGCCGACCTCGCCAAGGTCAACGTCCACGGCGGGGCCATCGCCATCGGCCACCCGCTCGGCGCGAGCGGCACCCGGCTGACGACCACCCTGGTCCACGCCATGAGGGAACGAGGCGCGCGCTACGCCCTGCAGACCATGTGCGAGGCCGGCGGGCTCGCCAACGCGATGATCCTGGAGCGGGTCTGACGGGGGCTCCGCCGCAGGATGGGGCGTCGGTGCGGCGGGGTGATCCCCGTCGCACCACCCCCCGGGACGGGCGCGGCGATCGGCCGCGCCACGTGGCGGAACGGAACGGGCCGACGGATGCTGCGGCCCGCTGCCGACGGGAGGTGGGACGGCCGGACGGGTCCGTCGTGCCGCAGCCGCGGTGCGGGGAGGGCGAGCGTCGTCCGGGCACGGGTCTGGGTTGGGTCGGCGTTCCGTCCCGCCGCGGTGGGGGTGGTTGTGAGGGGCCGTTCGTCGGGTCTCGGCCGCGGGGTGGGGGTGACGGGCGTGGTGATGTGTGCCGGTGTGGGCTGTGGGCGAGATGGGGGGCCGTCCGTCGTGCCTCGGTCGCGGCTCGGGGAGGGCGAGCGTCGTCCGGGCACGGGTCTGGGTTGGGTCGGCGTTCCCTCCCGCCGCGGGCGGGGTGGTTGTGAGGGGCCGTACGTCGGGTCTTGGCCCCGAGGCGGGGGTGACGGGTGTGGGTCGGCGTGGGCCGTGGGCGAGATGGGGGGTCGTCCGTCGTGTCGCAGCCCCCGGTGCGGGTAGGGCGAGCGTCGTCGGGGCACGGCTCCGGGTTGAGCCGGCGTTCGGTCCCGCCGCGGTAGGGGTGGTCGTGACGGGCCGTTCGTCGTGCCTCGGCCGCGGGGCGGTCACGGCAGGCGGCTGTCGTGGCGCGAGCCGGTGTGGAACCGGGGTCCGCCCGCGCCGCTACCCGGCGCGCAGCCGGTGCCGCTTGCGCCACGCCACGACCGCGCCGGCGAGACCCGGCACGGCGATGCAGGCCAGCGCGATCAGGAAGGCCGGGGACGTCGGGGTGGAGGCACGGGCGCCCGCCACCACGTAGGCGGCGGTGTTCGGGATCGAGCCGAGCGCCGTCGCCAGCAGGAACGGCAGCAGGCCCATCCGGGAGACCGAGGCGCAGTAGTTGGCGGCGGCGAACGGGATTCCGGGGAACAGCCGGGCAGCCAGCATCGACCGGAAGCCGTGCCGGCTCAGCTGGTGGTCCGCGGCCTTCAGCCAGCGCCCGCGCAGCAGCGGACGCAACGCCTCCTGGCCGAGCACCCGGCCCAGGCAGAACGCGAGACCGGCACCCAGCACCGTCCCGCCCAGCGCCGCCACCAGACCGAACTGGGAGCCGAACAACGCCCCCGCGGCCAGGTTCAGCAGCGGACGCGGCACGAACGCCACCGTGCACGCCCCGTACGCGACCGCGTAGGCGACGACGCCCACGGCGCCGCCGAGCCGGGCCGGCAGGCCGTCGGTCAGCAACTGCTGCGGCTCCAGCACCACCATGACCGCCGCCGCCGAGGCGAGCAGCACGACCAGCAGGGACAGCCGGGACCACGGCGACAGCAGGACTCTCGCGCACCGCCCGGCGAGACCGGGAGCGGGCGCGAGAACGGGAGCGGCCGTGGGGACGGCGACCGCGAGGTCGGACGAGCCGGCCCGGGGACGGGCCGCGGCGGTGCCCCCAGAGCGGTTGGTGGCATCGAGCATCCGGTGACACTAACCGACATATGTGCGAGATCGCCGTAGTGTTCGTCTCATGCGCGTCACAGAAGACGGTCCGGCGCCGCCGCGGGTGCCGGACAGCCCGCTGGCCGACACGGTCGTGGAGCGGCTCGTCGCCGCGTACGCGTCCGCAGCCGATCCCGCCGCGGCCGACGCCATGCGGGCGTACATGAAGGACGTCGCGCCCTTCCTGGGACTGAAGACTCCGGTGCGCCGCGCCCTGTCCCGCACCGTCGAGGCCGGACTGCCCCGCCCGTCCGAGGCCGACTGCGCCGCGATCGCGCTGCGCTGCTGGCAACTGCCCGAGCGCGAGTACCACTACTTCGCGGTCGACCACCTGCGCCGGCACGTGCGGCGGTGCTCCTCCGGCTTCCTGCCGGTGACCCGGTACCTCGTCACCACCGTGCCCTGGTGGGACACCGTCGACCTGCTCGCCGCGCACGTCGTCGGAGCACTCGTCGCCGCCGACCCCGCGCTCACCGCCGAGATGGACCGGTGGAGCGCCGACGACGACAAGTGGCTCGTCCGCACCGCCCTGCTCCACCAGCTCCGCCACAAGGAACGCACCGACGCCGAGCGGCTCTTCGGCTACTGCCTGCGCCAGTCGGGCCACCCCGACTTCTTCGTCCGCAAGGCCATCGGCTGGGCCCTGCGCGAGTACGCCAAGACCGACCCGGACGCGGTACGCGGCTTCGTCGCGCGCGAGGGCGACCGGTTCGCGCCGCTGTCGGTGCGGGAGGCGCTGAAGAACATCGGGGCGTGACCGGGGCGAGCCGCTGAAATGCAGGAGCGACTTCCGCTTCGCGGAAAAATGAGTCGACGCGGGGCGCGGCGTCGGCAAGGATCGACGTCATGTTCCGGTACGCCTTCCTCCTCGCAGCATCCGCCGTCGCGGATGCCCCGAAGGCTGCCGTCACCGTTCTCGTCGCCGCAGTCGACGGCGCCCGAAGCTGACCCTCCCCGGATCGCCCGGCGGACCCCGCAGGGGGAGGGTCGGGCAGGTACCCGGGGTCCCCGTCCCGGCCGCGCGCCGATCCGCCGCGCCCGGGGCCTGACGCGTCATCACCTGAGAGGCTTCCAGGTACCGCCATGTCCAAGACGGCGTACATCCGCACCAAACCGCACCTCAACATCGGCACGATGGGCCACGTCGACCACGGCAAGACCACCCTGACCGCCGCCATCACCAAGGTCCTCGCCGAGCGGGGCGCCGGCACCTTCGTGCCGTTCGACCGCATCGACCGGGCCCCGGAGGAGGCCGCCCGCGGCATCACCATCAACATCGCGCACGTCGAGTACGAGACCGGCACCCGGCACTACGCGCACGTCGACATGCCCGGCCACGCGGACTACGTGAAGAACATGGTCACCGGCGCCGCCCAGCTCGACGGGGCGATCCTCGTCGTCTCCGCGCTGGACGGGATCATGCCGCAGACCGCCGAGCACGTGCTGCTCGCCCGCCAGGTCGGCGTCGACCACATCGTCGTCGCCCTCAACAAGGCCGACGCGGGCGACGAGGAGCTGACCGACCTGGTCGAGCTGGAGGTCCGCGAGCTGCTCACCGCGCACGGCTACGGCGGTGACGCGGCGCCCGTCGTCCGGGTGTCCGGGCTCAAGGCGCTGGAGGGCGACCCGCGCTGGACCGCGTCGATCGAGGCGCTGCTCGACGCGGTCGACACCTATGTGCCCGTGCCGGAGCGGTATCTGGACGCGCCGTTCCTGCTGCCGGTGGAGAACGTCCTCACCATCACCGGGCGCGGCACCGTCGTCACCGGCGCGGTGGAGCGCGGCACGGTCCGGCTCGGCGACAAGGTGCAGGTCCTCGGCGCCGACACCGAGACCGTCGTGACCGGTCTGGAGACCTTCGGCAAGCCCATGGAGGAGGCGCAGGCCGGGGACAACGTGGCGCTGCTGCTGCGCGGGGTGCCGCGCGACGCGGTGCGGCGCGGGCACGTGGTGGCCGCGCCGGGCAGCGTGACGCCCAGCCGGCGGTTCACGGCGCGGCTGTACGTGCTGTCCGCCCGCGAGGGCGGCCGGACGACACCGCTGTCGACCGGCTACCGGCCGCAGTTCTACATCCGCACCGCGGACGTCGTCGGGAACGTCGACCTCGGCGAGGCGGCGGTGGCGCGGCCCGGGGACACGGTGACCGTCACCGTGGAGCTCGGGCGCGACGTGCCCCTCGAGCCGGGGCTCGGCTTCGCCGTCCGCGAGGGCGGGCGCACGGTCGGGGCCGGGACGGTGACGGAGGTCCTGTGAGCCTCTGACCCGGCCCGGCGGTGGCGCGGCGGCGCGGCGGCACAATGGGACGGTGAACGAGCCGATCCCCGTGTCCCGCGCCGTCGACCACGGCACCGCCAAGCTGATGCCCGACGTCGACCGGGAACGGGCCTGGCTGCTGACGGTCGACGGCGCCCCGCAGTCCTACGTCGACCTGGACGAGCCGACACACCTGGAGTTCGAGTACGCGCGGCGGCTGGGGCACGTGCTCGACGTGGCCGGCGAGCCCGGGGCTCCGCTGGACGCGGTGCATCTCGGGGGCGGGGCGATGACGTTGCCCCGGTACCTGGCCGCCACCCGGCCCGGGTCGCGTCAGGACGTGGTCGAGGCCGACGCGGGGCTGGCGGAGCTGGTCGCCGGGCATCTGCCGCTGCCGGCGGATGCCGATGTCGCCGTGCACACGGTCGACGCGCGTGCGTGGCTGGAGGCCGCCTCCGACGACAGCGCGGATGTTCTCGTCGCGGACGTCTACGGGGGGTCGCAGGTGCCGGCGCACCTGACCACCGTCGGGTACGTCGACGAGGTCGCGCGGGTGCTGCGGGGCGGCGGGGTGTACCTCGCCAATCTGGCGGACGCGGCGCCGTTCGCGTTCCTGCGGTCGCAGGTGGCGACGGTCGCCGTGCGGTTTGCGGAGGTGGTGCTGGTCGCCGAGCCGGCGGTGCTGCGGGGGCGGCGGTTCGGGAACGTGGTGGTCGCGGCGTCGGACCGTGCGCTGGACGTCGGGGCGTTGACCCGGGCGGTCGCGGGGGATCCGTTTCCGGCGCGGGTCGAACACGGGGCGGCTCTGCGTCGCTTCGTGGGCGACGCGGCTGTGGTCCACGACGGGACGGCGGTCCCGTCACCCTTGCCGCCTTCGGGGGCGTTCGCGATCGGTTGAGGGGCGGCTGCGGCGCCGTCGTGGTCGTTCGCGCAGTTCCCCGCGCCCCTTGGGGGTCGTGACCGGTGTGTGGTCGGCTGCGGCGCCGTCGTGGTCGTTCGCGCAGTTCCTCGCGCCCCTTGGGGGTGGCGGTGGTGCTGTGCCCTGGAGGGGCGCGGGGAACTGCGCGCTCGGCCCCCACTGGGCGGCAGTGTTGTCGACTGCGGGTCTGTCGTGGTTGCTCGCGCAGTTCCTCGCGCCCCTTGAGGGCGGTGGTGGTCCCGCGTCCTGCAGGGGCGCGGGGAACTGCGCGACCCGCCACCGCCGTGCCGCGGTCAGCCGACGGCCGTCCCGTCCCCGACCGCCTCCTGGGCGCCAGGCACCGCACCCGCAACCGCCTTCGTGCGGCGGCGCAGGTTCCGGACGTCCGGGACCGTCAGGACCGCCGCCGTCACGACGACGACCAACGCCGCGCACCCCCACAACGCCTCCGGCCGCCCGAACGCCGTCTCCGCCGGCCCCGCCAGGGCCATCGCCGCCGGGACGAGCGCGACCGACCCGAACCAGTCGTACGCGGACACCCGCGACAGCTTCTCCTCCGGTATCTCCTGGTGCAGCGCCGTCATCCAGGAGACGCCGAACACCTCCACCGACAGTCCCGTCACGAACATCACCGCGCACAGGACCACCACCGGCACGGGCACCGCGAGCGCCGCGGACGGCAGGGCCAGCGGGAACACGCACAGGGTGCCCACCAGCAGCAGACGGCGCGGCTGCCAGCGCGTCATCAGCAGCGCGCCCGCCACCGTGCCGCCGCCGAAGAACGCCAGCGCGACACCCCACGGGGCCGGCCCGCCCAGGTGGTCGCGGGCGACGAGCGGACCGTAGACCGCGTCGGCCGCGCCGACGACCGCGTTGGCGATGGAGAACTGCACGACGATGCCCCACAGCCACGGCCGGCCGGTGAACTCCCGCCAGCCGTCCCGCAGGTCGGCGAGCATCCCGCCGCCCGGCTCGCGCGGCGGGATGTGCTTCACGTCGAGGAACGCCCGCAGCACCGCCGCCACCGCGAAGGCCGCCGCGTCCACCGCCAGCACCCAGCCGGGCCCGATCACGGCGACCATCGCCCCGCCGAGCGCGGCGCCGCCCAGGGTCGCCCCGTGCATCGCCATGCGGAACACGGCGAACGCGCGGCCGGCCTGTTCGCCGTGCACGGAGGACAGCAGCATGCCCTCGGCGGCGGGGTTGAAGAACGCCTGCCCGGCGCCGCCCAGCCCGCTGAGCAGCATCATCTGCCACAGCCGCGGCTCACCCACGAGGACCAGTGCGGCGAACGCGGCCTGCGAGGCGCAGTTCAGGGCGTTGGCCGCGACCATCACCCGGTGCCGCGGCAGCCGGTCGGCGACGGCGCCGCCGATCAGCAGGAACAGCACGAGCGGCAGGGTGCGGGCGGCGGCGACCAGGCCCACGTCCCCGCCGTCGCCGCCCGCTTCCAGCACGGCGAAGGCGGCGGCGATCAGCGCGCCGTGGCTGCCCAGGTTGGTCACCACGGCGGAGGCGGTCAGCAGCGTGTAGTTGCGGCCGGCCCAGGCGGGGCGGCGGCGGACGGCGGAGGTCGGCACCCGGTGACTATCGCCGGGAGGGGGCCGACTTGCCAAATGGGTTCCGGACCCGCACACGCGCGGGTCCGGACCGTCACGACTCCGTCGGCGGTTCCTCGGTCAGCCGGACCGTGCTGAGGATCTTCCGCACGGTCGCCTCGGGGATCTCTTCCTTCACACCCGCCGCGCCGTACAGGTTCCAGGTGACGAAGTCGCCCGCGCCGTTCTTGAACCCGAACGTGATCGCCTTGCCCTCGCTGTCGCACTTGCCCTTCTGCGGCGTGCCCTCCGAGTGCGCCGTGGCCACGTGCCCGGTGATCCCGGACTTCGTGGTGTACGGCTTCGGCGCGTCGAACTTCACGCTCTTCTTGTCGGGCTGCGTGTACCCGCCGAAGATCCACCACGGCACGCGGGTCTCGGCCGCCTGCTTGGTGTCCTTCGCGCCGTTCTCCCCACGGGTGCCCGCGGTGGCGAGCGCGGTGTCCTCGGTGCGGCCGTCCTTGTTCTCGTCCTCGGTGCACCACTTGGACTTCAGGTAGGCGGGAGCGGTGACGGTGGTGCGGCCCATCTCACCGTCCTTCTCCTCCCATTCGAAGCCCACGGAGGTGCCCGGCGACTCGATCTCCCAGTCGCCCGGGACGTCGAACTTCGTGCCGAAGCGGGTGTTCACGACGACCTGCCAGCCGGGGATCGTCGCCTTCTCGCCCTCGCCGCCGCGCGGGTTGCCGCCCGACGTCGAGGGGGTCGGGTCGGCGGAGGGGTCCTCGGACGCGGTCGCGCTCGGCTTGGTCGGCTTCTTGCCGTCCGCCTCGTCGTCCTTGTCGCCGCCGAGCACCAGGAAACCGGTCACACCCGCGGCCACGACCACCGCCGTCGCCGCGATGATCGCCACCAGCTTCGTACGGTTCCCGCCACCGCCACCGCCACCGCCACCGCCACCGCCGCCGTCACCCGGCTGCGGCATGCCCACGGTGGACGGCTCGCCCCACTGCGGCTGCTGCTGGTACGGGTTCGGCTGCTGGTAGCCGGGTTGCTGGTACGGATTCGGCTGCTGGTACCCCGGCTGCTGGTACGGATTGTTCGACTGCGGGTTCTGCTCGCCCCCGGGCGGCTGCTGTCCTGGCCACATGGGCAGCCACCCTAGCCGCGCCCTGACACGATTCGGTCACTGCCCTTTGACGGGGACGTAGCAAGCGCGGGTCCACCTGCCGCGGGCCCGTACGGGAGGAAGGGGCTCACAGGTCCCACGGGCTGACCGGTGAGCCCCCTGCGGCGCGGGCGGCCTCCCTCACACGGCCGCGCCGGCGCCGTACGGGCCGAACAGGTCGAGCAGCCGGATGCGGGCCGCGTGCAGCCGGTGGGCCACCACCTCGCCGACCCAGCGGGTCACCTCACGGCCCAGCTCCGGGTCCTCGTCGCACAGGGCGAGGACGGACGCGGCGTCGAACTCGTACGCCCGCACCGGGGTGGCCGCCTCGGCGCCCAGCTGCCAGACGTGCGGACGGAACAGCCACGACCAGCCGACCAGTTCGTTGTGCCCGAGCCGCTCGATGACGACGGGACGGCGGCCCGGCACCCGCATGTCCAGCTCCACGGTGCCGGTCCTGATCACCCAGAACCGGTCCGCGCGGCCGCCCTCCTCCATCAGCCGGAGCCCTTGCGGGAAGGACACCTCGCGCGCGGTGGCCATGAGCCGCTCCCGGTGCCCCGCGGGCAGGGCGTGCGGCAGGCTGGGGGACGGGGGAGCGAACATGGCAGGCCTCCCGGGGCGAAGTGTGGGCCGTCGTCGGCATCTCCAGTGGCTGCTTCCAGGGTCCTCCCGTCCGCCGGTGCCCGCATGGGCCGACCGGCCCCGGTCGCACGGCATACGGCCCCGACCGGACGGCTTCGCCCGAACCGGTAGGCTTCCCGACCGTGCCCCCCTTGCCGGGCGGCACGCACACGCACGGACACACGGCATCGGCGGACCGGAGGAAGAGGCGTTGCACGTCCAGGAATGGCTCGAGACCGTACCCGCGGTCGCCGTGTACGCGCTGGTGGGGATCGTCATCGGGCTGGAGAGTCTGGGCATCCCGCTGCCCGGCGAGATCATCCTGGTCTCCTCGGCGCTGCTGGCCTCCCAGCACGGCGACATCGACCCGGTGATCCTCGGCGCCTGCGCCACCGCCGGCGCGATCATCGGCGACTCGATCGGCTACGCCATCGGCCGCAAGGGCGGGCGGCCGCTGCTGGCCTGGCTGGGCGGGAAGTTCCCCCGCCACTTCAGCGAGGCGCACATCGCGACCGCCGAGCGGTCCTTCCAGAAGTGGGGCATGTGGGCGGTCTTCTTCGGCCGCTTCGTCGCCCTCCTGCGGATCTTCGCGGGCCCGCTCGCGGGTGTGCTGCGCATGCCGTACTGGAAGTTCCTGACCGCCAACGTCCTCGGCGGCATCCTGTGGGCGGGCGGCACGACGGCGGTCATCTACTACGTGGGGATCGTCGCGGAGTCCTGGCTGAAGCGGTTCTCCTGGCTGGGGCTGGTGGCGGCCGTGCTGATCGGGGTGACGTCGATGCTGGTGCTGAAGCGCAAGGCGAAGAAGACGGCGTCCGCGGCGGAAGCCACGCCCACTCCGGCGCCGGTCGGCGACTGACCCACCCGGGCGGTGCGGGCCGGTGGGGGTTTGGCGCGCAGTTCCCCGCGCCCCTGAGGGTGTCTGTCACCTGGGTGGCCTTGAGTGCGCCGGTTCAGCTCACGCTCCGGGTGCGGGTCTGTGGGGGTTTGGCGCGCAGTTCCCCGCGCCCCTGGGGGTGTCCGTCGCCTAGGTGGCTTTGAGGGTGCCGGTGAGGGCAGCCGACCCAGGGGCGCGGGGAACTGCGCGAGCGGCCACGACAAGCCCGCGGGTGCTCGTTCACCTCACGCCACGGGTGCGGGCCGGTGGGGGCTGTTCGCGCAGTTCCCCGCGCCCCTATGTGTACTGCCCGACCGGCACCCTCAGGGGCGCGGGGAACTGCGCGAGGAACCCGCACCGGCCCGCATGCCGCAATGCGACCGCGTCTCAGCCCCCGTGCTGATCCCGATGCGTCTTCGCCAGCTCCGCGTACATCGTCCCGTTGAGGGTCAGCCCCTCCCGTTCCTCCCGCGTCAGCTCCCGCCGCACCTTCGCCGGGACGCCCGCGACCAGGGAACCCGGCGGCACCCGCATCCCCTGCGGCACCAGCGCCTGCGCGGCGACCAGCGACCCCGCGCCGATCACCGCGCCGTTGAGGACCGTCGCGCCCATGCCGACGAGGCAGTCGTCCTCCACCGTCGCCCCGTGGACCACCGCGTTGTGCCCGACGGACACCCGCTCGCCCACGCGCACCGGGAACCCCGGGTCGGCGTGCAGCGTGCAGTTGTCCTGCACGTTGCTGCTCGCGCCCACGGTGATCGACTCCACGTCGCCGCGCAGCACCGCGCCGTACCAGACGCTCGCCCCCGCGTGCAGCGTCACGTCGCCGATCACGCTCGCCGTGGGCGCCACGAACGCCTCCTCGTCGATCCGCGGCTCCCTGCCGCCAATGCCGGTGATCAGAGCCTGGTGCGTCATCGTCGCCTCCTAGTCGAACGTCGGGGGAACGGTACGCCACCCGGTGGGGTGAAGATCACAGGGGCGTCGGCCCGTACCCGTCGCGCCCGCGGACTACGGTGAGCGGGTGCCGATGCGCAAGAACACGTTCTCGTCCTGGCCGCGCCGCCTCGCCCAGCGCGCGGTCCACGCGGGCTGGGCCTGGGTGCAGCGCACGGGCTCGGTGACCGCCGAACACCCCGGCCGCTTCCGCTTCGGCGCGATGGGAACAGGTACCAGACTCGCCTTCCCGCTCGGCACCGTCTTCGGCGAGCCCTGGATCCGCATCGGCTCCCACTGCATCGTCGGCGAGCAGGTCACCCTCACCGCGGGACTGATGCCCGGCCTCGACCTCGGCCCCGAGCCGATCCTGCGCATCGGCGACGGCGTCGTCCTCGGCCGCGGCAGCCACGTCATCGCCGACACCACCGTGACCATCGGCAGCGACTGCTACTTCGGCCCGTACGTCTACGTCACCTCCACCAACCACTCCTACGACGACCCGCACGAGCCCATCGGCAAGCAGTGGCCGCGGATGGAGCCGGTGGAGATCGGCCCCGGCTGCTGGATCGGCACCGGCGCGGTGATCCTGCCGGGCGCCCGCGTCGGACGGAACGTGGTGGTGGCCGCGGGCGCGGTCGTCCGGGGCGAGGTGCCGGACCACTGCGTGGTCGCGGGCGCGCCCGCCCGGGTCGTACGCCGCTGGACACCCGACGAGGGCTGGCAGCCGCCGCTGCGCACCCCGCCGCCCGTGCCGCTCCCCGACGACGTCACGCCGGACCAGCTCCGGGCGCTGTCACGGCTCGACGAGGAGAGCGTGGCCCGCCTCGCGGAGCTGGACGAGGCGGAACCGCACGCCCGCGGTGCCGCGCGGCTGGCCGAGATGGAGCCCGGCGCCTGACGGCCACGCCGTACCCGCACCGGCCTCGCAGTACAGTGCGGTGCACCACCGGGTGCATCATCCGGACAGTCGAAACGGACGGAACGTGGCGGACCTCGACCTGCTGACCCGGTCCCTGGCGCGCAACGTCAAGCGCTGGCGCACCGAGCGCGGCTTCACCCTGGACATGCTCGCGGCCCGTGCGGGCGTCAGCCGCGGCATGCTCATCCAGATCGAGCAGGCCCGCACCAACCCCAGCATCGGCACGATCGTCAAGATCGGCGACGCACTCGGCGTCAGCGTCCCCACGCTGCTCGACTACGAGCGGGGCCCGAACGTCCGCGTCGTCCCCGCCGACCGCACGGTCCGCCTGTGGCGCACCGAACGCGGCAGCTACAGCCGGCTGCTGACCGGCACCGAGGCGCTCGGCCCGCTGGAGATGTGGGAGTGGCGGCTGATGCCGGGGGAGAGCAGCGACTCCGACCCGCACCCCGAGGGCACGGTCGAACTCGTCCACGTCACCGCCGGGGAGCTGACCCTCACCGTCGACGGGGAGGAGCACCGGGTACCGGCCGGCGCCAGCGCCTCCTTCGAGGCCAACGCGCCCCACGCGTACGGCAACGCGGGCGACGAGCCGGTCCGGATGATCATGACGGTGTCGGTGCCGCCCGCGCAGTGAGACGCGCTCCTGGCACCGCCCCGCCCGCTGTTACGGTGCCGCCATGCGCGCACCCATCGGAAACTTCGACCAGGCCGTTCCCGCACCCGACTGCCTCGACGAGCTGACCGCCCCCGTCGCCGCCGCGGTCCGCGCCTGGAGCGGCAGCGTCCCCGCCGACCAGATCCTCTACGTCGAGACCGACCCGCGGTGGGCCGACACCGCCGTCTTCGTCGAGCACTACGGCAGCGACCTGCTGGAACGGTCGGCGAACTGCGTGGTGGTGGCGGGCAGGCGCGGCGGTGAGTCCACGCTCGCCGCGTGCGTCGTGCTGTCCACCACGCGGGCCGACGTGAACGGGGTGGTGCGCCGCCACCTCGGCGTCCGCAAGGCGTCGTTCGCGCCGATGGACACGGCGACGGGGGAGACCGGCATGGAGTACGGCGGCATCACGCCCGTCGGGCTGCCCGAGTCCTGGCCCGTGCTGGTGGACGCGGCCGTCGTCGACCTGCCGTACGTGCTGGTCGGCAGCGGGCGGCGGCGCGGGAAGCTGCTGGTGCCGGGCAAGGCGTTCGCGGAACTGCCGGGCGCGGTCGTCCTGGAGGGGCTGGGCAGGCCCGCCGCCTGAACCGGCCGGGGCGGGCCGCGCGGGCGTCAGTACCGCGCGGCCGTGCCCAGGTACCGCTCCGCGAAGGCCGCCGCGGTGGCCGGCGAGCTGAACAGACGGCGCAGCCGGGCGAGCGCGGTGCCCGCGCGGAAGGGGTCGCCCGACGCACCTCCGTGGTACAGCTCGGACAGCCACTGGGAGAACTCCTGGTAGTCCCACACCTGCCGCAGCCGCGACGCCGAGTAGCCGGCCAGCCCGGCCCCGTCGCCCCTCAGCAGCCGGTCGACGAACGCGTCGCCCAGCGCGAACGCGTCGTGCACCGCCAGGTTGAGCCCCTTGGCGGCGATCGGCGCGACCAGGTGCGCCGCGTCCCCCGCCAGATGGAGGCGTCCGAAGGACATCGGCTCGGTGACGTAGTCGTGCATGTCCAGTACACGCTTCTCGATCAGCGGCCCCTCGGTGAGCGGTTCCGCGCCGGCCGCGCCCAGTCGGCGGTGCAGTTCCGCCCACACCCGGTCGTGCGGCCAGTTCCCCGGGTCGTCGCCGGGCGGACACTGGAGGTAGTAGCGGGTCACCTCGGGACTGCGGGGCATCTGCCCGGCGAACCCGTCCGGATGGCAGCCGAACAGCACGCGGTCGGCGGACGGCGGCGCCTCGGCGAGGAGGGCGAGCCAGCCGATGCCGTAGTCGTGCCGCGACACCCGGGCCCGCCCGGCGACGGCCGCCCTGGTCACCCCGCGCGCGCCGTCGCAGCCCGCGACGAAGTCGCACGCGACGGCCTCCCGGCGGCCGCTCTCCGGGCAGACGTACGACACCGACGGCCGGTCCCCGTCCAGGTCGTGCAGCCGCACGTCCCGCACCCCGAACCGCACGGCCCCGCCGCGCACGTCCGCGTACTCCCGCACCAGGTCGGTCACCAGGAACTGCTGCGGATACACCCAGTGGTGGTGGCCCGTCAGCTCGTGGTACCCGAACGGATGGCGCCCGCCGTCGAAGCGGAACTCGCAGGCGGTGTCCCGCCGGGCCCGCTCCAGCAGGGTCCCGGCGAGACCCCGCCGCTCCAGGCCGCGCACCACCGGTTCCTCGATCACCCCGGCCCGGGGCCGCCGCTCGACGAACTCCCGTGTCCCGGTCTCCAGCACCAGGCAGTCCACCCCGGCCGCCCGCAGCACGCACCCCACGGTGAGCCCGGCGGGTCCAGCGCCCACCACGACGACCGGAAACCGTTGTGTGGCACGGGAGTTGTGAGAAGCGGGCGTCTCGGTCACCGCGCCATTATGGCGTCACCCCGCCGTCCGGGACCGGCGCGCGCTCCTCTCAGGCGAGCCGCGGGATCTCGATCGCGGGGCAGCGGTCCATCACCATGTCCACACCCGCCGCACGCGTACGCGCGTACGCGTCCTCGTCGACCACTCCGAGCTGGAACCACACGGCCTTGGCGCCCTTGGCCACCGCCTCGTCCGCGACCCCGCCCGCCAGGTCGCTGTTGACGAACACGTCCACCACGTCCACGTCGAAGGGGATGTCGGCGAGCAAGGCGTACCCCTGCTCGCCGTGCACCGTCTCCGCCTTGGGGTGCACCGGCACCACGCGCTTGCCGAACCGCTGGAGCACCTGTGCGACCCCGTACGCGGCGCGCTGCCGGTTGGAGGACAGGCCGACCACGGCCCAGGTGTCACCGGACTCGGTGAGGATTTTGCGGACCGTTGCGTCGTCGCCGTACACCGTCGGCCTCCCGTGGTTCTGAAGTGAGATTGAGCTGGCGTCCCCGTCAACCAGGGGCACGGCGCGGTGATTCCCGCAAGCGACGGCGCGAAAAGCGTGCGAGATACCTGCGTGCGCCCGCTCGCGCGCCTACGCTCGCCTCGTGCTGCGCATCACCGACGCCCGAACCGGCGAGCTCGTGGACGCCGCCCCCGCCCGCCGGGGCCTGACCCGCGTCGAGGCCCACCCACGGGCCCTCGACCCCACCGGCCTGCGCGTGCTGCTGGCCGCCGACCTGCTCGTGCGCGCGCTGGAACTCGGCGGCACCCCGGTGTGGGCGCTGCTCGCCGCCGAAGGGCGGCACGCGGAGCTGCGCGCGGCGGCCGACGCGCTCGGGATCCGGCCCTTCGAGGACGGCGACGGCGCCGCCGGACTGGGCGAGGCCCAGGTGCTGCACGTCGTCGACGAGGGCGGCGCCGAACCCGACGGCGTCCGGGTCGCCGTCGCGCCCGCGACCTGGGCGGCCCCCGGCGCCCCGGAGGAGGCCGACCAGGCCGCCCTGCGCCTCGCGCTGCTCACCCACCCGAGGAACGCGCCCGCGGTGATCGACGCGGACGCGCTGGAGCGGGCCGGCGACACCCTCCGCCGCTGGCGCGGCGCGGTCGCCGACTGGGCGCGGCGGCCCTCACGCCCCGTGCCCGACGAGGTGCGCGCCGAGCTGCGCGACGCGTGGGAGGACGACCTGGACACCGCCGCCGTGCTCGGCGCGCTCCGCGCGGTGGAGACCGACCCGGACCTTCCGGACGGCGCCCGCTTCGAGACGTACGCCTACGCCGACCGGCTGCTCGGCCTCGACCTCGCACGCGACCTCGGACACCCCGCGTGATCGAGCGCGCGGCGGCCGGCCCCCTGCGCCGGCTGGTGGTGCTGCGGCACGCCAAGTCCGCCCGCCCCGAGGGCGTCGCCGACCACGAACGTCCGCTCGCCGCACGCGGCCGCCGGGACGCGCCCGCCGCGGGACGGGCCCTCGCCGACATGGACTGCCTGCCCGGACTCGCCCTCTGCTCCACCGCCGTCCGCGCCCGCCGCACCTGGGAGCTGGCCGCCGGCCAGTGGGGCACGCCCCCGCCGGTCCGGCTCGACCCACGCCTCTACCACGCGGACGTCCCCGGCCTGCTGGACGTGATCCGAGAGACGCCCGCCGAGGTCGAGACCCTGCTGCTCGTCGGCCACAACCCGGGTCTCGAGGACCTCGTCCTGACCCTCGCCGACGACGGCCTGGACAACCTCCTGGACCGGGTGCGCGCCAAGTTCCCCACCTCCGCGATCGCCCTGCTCGACTGGCGCGGCCCCGCCTGGCGCGACCTGCTCCCCGGCGGCGCCCTGCTCACCTCGCTCACGATCCCCCGCGGCAAGCGCTGAGCGGGGCGGCATACATACGTTCCAGTCGAACGGGCGGTGGTCAGATGCGGGCGAAGGCGGACAGGAGAGTGTCCGTGCGGAGCCGGAGCTCCAGCGTCTCGGCGCCTGTGACGCTGACGGACACTTCCTCGCCGCAGACGGCCCGGGCGAGGGCCACGCTCAAGGTGGCGCTGGTGCCGACCAGGGGATACGAGTACCAGCGGTCGGAGGCTTCGTCGTCAGTCCCCTGAACGCCGGCTTCGACGGTTCCCCAGTCGGTGTCGTCAAAGTCGTATCCGGCGTAATGGGACAGCAGCAGAAGGAAGGCATGCAGGTTGCGGCCCCAGATCCATCCGGCGATCGGCTCGGTCATGCGTCCTCCGTCCCGTGAAGAGGAGAGCATGGCAGACGTGCTCCGTCGCCGGCGGCGGCGAGCTGAAAGCGGAATGCGGCGGGTTCGTCGAACAGCATCCGCGCTGCCGGAACGCTGTCAGGCTCGGATTAGGCTGGCCGGATGCAGGACGAGTACCGCACCGTGGCCCGCGCGGGTGTGCACGAGACCGAGATCAACCGCTCCCGCTTCCTGTGCGCCCTCGCCCCGGCGGCCACCGAGCGGGAGGCGCAGGAATTCATCGCCGCCGTCCGCAAGGAGCACGTCGACGCCACCCACAACTGCTGGGCGTACGTCATCGGCGCGGACGCCTCCGTCCAGAGGGCCAGCGACGACGGGGAGCCCGGCGGCACCGCCGGCGTCCCCATGCTGCAGATGCTGCTGCGTCGCGACATGCGCTACGTCGTCGCGGTCGTCACCCGCTACTTCGGCGGTGTGAAGCTCGGCGCGGGCGGCCTCATCCGCGCCTACGGCGGCTCGGTCGGCGAGGCCCTGGACGCGCTCGGCACGATCACCCGACGCCGCTTCCGGCTGGCCACCGTGACCGTCGACCACCAGCGGGCCGGGAAGGTGCAGAACGACCTGCGCTCCACCGGCCGCGAGGTGCGCGACGTGCGCTACGGCGAGGAGGTCACCATCGAGATCGGTCTCCCCGACGCCGACGTGGACGCCTTCCGCGCCTGGCTCGCCGACGCCACCTCCGGCACCGCACGCCTCGAACTGGGCGGGGAGGCCTACGGGGACGCCTGACACCCCGCCCGTTTCGCCGCGATCGGGTCGATAACGGGCGATATGGCGCCGGGACGTGACGGGTGATACGGGAGCAACCGCCCGCGCTGTCGGAGGCGCCCGATACGCTGCCGGGACCATGAGATTCCTGCACACGTCCGACTGGCACCTCGGCCGGTCCTTCCACCGGGTCGGCATGCTCGGCGCCCAGGCCGAGTTCATCGGCCACCTCGTCTCCACCGTGCGCGAGCGCGAGGTGGACGCGGTGGTGGTGTCGGGGGACGTGTACGACAGGGCGGTGCCGCCGCTCTCCGCGGTCGAGCTGTTCGACGACGCGCTGCACCGGCTCGCCGACCTCGGCGTGCCCACGGTGATGATCTCCGGGAACCACGACTCGGCCCGCCGCCTCGGCGTCGGCGCGGGCCTCATGGGCCGCGCCGGCATCCACCTGCGCACCGAACCCTCCGCGTGCGGCACCCCCGTCCTGCTGCCCGACGCGCACGGCGACGTCGCCTTCTACGGCCTGCCCTACCTGGAGCCCGCCCTCGTGCGGGACGAGTTCGGGGTGGAGCGGGCCGGGCACGAGACGGTGCTCGCCGCCGCCATGGACCGGGTGCGCGCCGACCTCGCCGCCCGCCCGGCCGGCACCCGCTCCGTCGTCCTCGCCCACGCCTTCGTCACCGGCGGCGAACCGAGCGACAGCGAACGGGACATCGCGGTCGGCGGTGTCGCGTCCGTGCCCGCCGCCGTGTTCGACGGCGTCGACTACGCGGCGCTCGGCCACCTGCACGGCTGCCAGACCCTCACCGACCGCGTCCGCTACTCCGGCTCCCCGCTGCCGTACTCCTTCTCCGAGGCCGGGCACCGCAAGTCCATGTGGCTGGTCGACCTGGCCGCAGACGGGAGCGTCACCGCCGAGCGCGTCGACTGCCCCGTGCCCCGCCCCCTCGCCCGCATCCGCGGCACCCTCGAGGAGCTGCTCGCCGACCCCGCGCTCGCGCCGCACGAGGAGGCGTGGGTCGAGGCGACCCTCACCGACCCGGTCCGCCCCGCCGACCCCATGGCCCGGCTCGCCAAGCGCTTCCCGCACGCCCTCGCCCTCGTCTTCGACCCGGACCGGCCGCCGGACGACCCCGACGTGTCCTACGCCCGCCGCCTCGCCGGCCGCGACGACCAGCAGATCGCCGAGGACTTCGTCGCCCATGTGCGCGGCGCAGGACCCGACGCGCACGAGCGCACCGTGCTGCGGGACGCCTTCGACGCCGTCCGCGCCGACGAGGCCGTGCGGGAGGTGGCCCGATGAGGCTGCACCGCCTGGACATCACCGCCTTCGGGCCGTTCGGCACCACCCAGAGCGTGGACTTCGACGCCCTGTCCGCCGCCGGTCTCTTCCTGTTGCACGGCCCCACCGGAGCCGGCAAGACCTCCGTCCTGGACGCCGTCTGCTACGCCCTCTACGGCTCCGTCCCCGGCGCCCGCCAGGGCGGCCAGGGCATCACCCTGCGCAGCGACCACGCCGCGCCCGCCACCCGCACCTCCGTCACCCTTGAACTCACCGTCGCCGGACGCCGCCTGGAGATCACCCGGCAGCCCCCGTGGGAGCGCCCCAAGAAGCGCGGCAGCGGCACCACCACCGACAAGGCGCAGACCTGGCTGCGGGAGCGCGACGCCGCCACCGGGGCCTGGAAGGACCTCAGCCGCTCCCACCAGGAGATCGGCGAGGAGATCACCCAGCTGCTCGGCATGAGCCGCGAGCAGTTCTGCCAGGTGGTACTGCTCCCGCAGGGTGACTTCGCGCGGTTCCTGCGCGCCGACGCCGAGGCCCGCGGCAAGCTGCTGGGCCGCCTCTTCGACACCCACCGCTTCGCCGAGGTGGAGAAGCGCCTCGCCGACCGCCGCCGCGCCACCGAGGCCCGTGTGCGTGAGGGCGACGCCGAGCTGCTCGCCGACGCCCACCGCATGCAGCAGGCCGCGGACGGCGCCATGGAGCTGCCCGAGCTGTCGCCGGGGGAGCCCGGCCTCGCCGACGCCGTGCTGACCGCGGCCGCCGTGGCCCGCAGCACCGCCCGCGAACAGCTCACCGCCGCCCACTGCCGCCTCACCACCGCGGAGTCCGTCCGCGCCGAGGCGGGCCGTGCCCTGGACGAGGCGCGCGAACGGCACCGGCTGCAGAGGCGGTTCACCGAGGCGCGGGAGCGTGCCGAACGGCTGCGGGAGCGGTCCGGCGACCACGACGAGGACCAGGCCCGCATGGACCGGGCCCGCAAGGCCGGGACCGTCGCCCCCGCACTGGAGCTGCGGGACTCCGCCGACGCCGAGCACCGCCGCGCTGCCGCCGCCGAGCAGCGCGCCCGCGCCCTCCTCCCCGCCTCCCTCGCGGACGCCGGACCCGAGGGGCTCGCCGCGGCGGCCCGCCGCGCCGCCGAGGAACTGGGCGGCCTGGAGTCGGCCCGCCGCGCGGAACGCCGCCTCACCGAGCTCCTCGACGAGCGTGCCGGACTCGACCGCCAGGAGCGCGCCGACGAGGAGGTCCGCGAGGACGCCGAGGCGTGGCTCGCCGACTGGGAGACCACCCGCACCGCCCTCCAGGAGCGCATCGCGCACGCCCAGCAGGCCGCGACCCGCGCCGGGGAACTCGCGGCGCGGCGCGACACCGCCCGCGCCCGCCTGGAGGCCGCCCGCACCCGCGACCGGCTCACCCGGGACGCGGAGGCCGCCGCCGAGCAGGCAGGCGCCGCCCGCGAAGAGGCCCTAGCCGCCCGGCAGCACTGGCTCGACCTCAAGGAACAGCGGCTGGGCGGCATCGCCGCCGAACTCGCCGCCGGCCTCACCGACGGCGCCCCCTGCGCGGTCTGCGGGGCCACCGAACACCCCGCCCCCGCCCGCAGGGTCGCGGGACACGTCGACCGCGGGACCGAGGAGCGCGCCCTCGCCGACGTCCAGCACGCCGAGGACCGGCGCGCCGAGGCGGACCGCCGGCTCGCCGCCGTACGGGAGGAGCTGGCCGCCGCCGGCGCGGGCGCCGGGGACGCCCCGGCCGAGCAGCTGGCCCGTGAACTCGACGAGGCGGAGCGGGAGTACGCCCGCGCACGCGAGGCGGCCTCCGCGCTGCACGCCGCCCAGGAGGAACTGCGCGCCGCCGAACGCGAACACGAGCTGCGCACCGCCGCCCAGCGCGACGCGGCCGTCCGCGCCGCCGCCCGCGTCGGCCACCGCGAACGACTGGAACTCGAACGGGCCTCACTGGAGCAGGAGTTGGCACACGCGCGGGGAGACGCCCCCAGCGTCGCCGAGCGCGCCCGGCAACTCGAACGCGAGGCGGCGCTGCTCACCGACGCCGCCGACGCCGCCCGCACCGCCGAGGAGGCCGCCCGGCGGCTCAAGGACGCCGACGCACGCCTCGCCGACGCCGCCTTCCGCGCCGGATTCGCCACCCCGAGGGCCGCCGCCGAGGCCCTCCTCGACGACGACGCCCACCGGCGGCTGCAGCGCCGGCTGGACGCCTGGCAGGACGAGGAGGCCGCCGTACGCGCCGTCCTCGCCGAACCGGAGACCGCGGCCGCCGCACAGCAGCCCGCCACCGACCTCGCCGCCGCCCAGCAGGCCGCCGAGGCCGCCGACCGCGCCGTCCGCGAGGCCGCCTCCGCGCGGGACGCCGCCGCCCGCCGCTGCGCCGAGCTCGACCGGCTCTCCGCCCGCGCCGCCGCCTCCGTGCGCCGGCTCGGACCGCTGCGCCAGGAATACGACCGGGTGGCGCGCATGGCCGCCCTCACCGCCGGCACCTCGGCGGAGAACGAACGCCGGATGCGCCTGGAGTCGTACGTGCTCGCCGCGCGCCTGGAGCAGGTCGCCGCCGCCGCGACCGTCCGGCTGCGCCGCATGTCGTCCGGCCGCTACACCCTCGTCCACTCCGACGACCGCGCGGGCCGCGGCCGCAGCGGCCTCGGGCTGCACGTCGTGGACGCCTGGACCGGCCGGGAGCGCGACACCGCCACCCTCTCCGGCGGCGAGACCTTCTTCGCGTCCCTCGCCCTCGCGCTCGGCCTCGCCGACGTGGTGACCGACGAGGCGGGCGGGGTGCGGCTGGACACGCTCTTCATCGACGAGGGCTTCGGCAGCCTCGACGACCAGACCCTCGACGAGGTGCTCGACGTCCTCGACTCGCTGCGCGAACGCGACCGCAGCGTCGGCATCGTCAGTCACGTCCCGGACCTGCGCCGCCGCATACACGCCCAGCTGGAGGTCCAGAAGGACCGCACCGGCTCCCGGCTGCGGCAGCGCGGGACCTGACGGGGCGCCGGGTCACCGCCCCACGGGACGGCGCGGCAGCGGCGAGGAGTACACCACGCTGGTGGTCACCGAGCCGAGCGCGCCGATCCGTCCCGACACCTCCTCCAGGTGCCGCATCGACCGCGCGGCCACCTTCAGGACGAAGCAGTCGTCGCCCGTGACGTGGTGCGCCTCCAGGATCTCCGGCGTGGCCGCGACCAGGTCGTGGAACGGCTTGTAGTTGCCGGTCGGGTAGCGCAGCCGGACGAACGCCAGCACCGGCAGCCCGATCCGCTCCGGGTCCACCACCGCCGCGTAGCCCTGGATGATCCCGGCCTCCTCCAGCCGCCGCACCCGCTCGGTGACCGCGCTCGCGGACATCGACACGGCGCGGGCGAGGTCGGCGTAACTGGCGCGTCCGTCCCGCTGGAGGACGTCGAGGATGCGCCAGTCGGTGGCGTCCGGGGAATACTCGGTCATCGCCGAGAAGTAGCAGGGGAATCCCCGGCGGAGCAAGACCCGCGCCGGGATTCGTCCCTTCAGGACGGCCGTCCGCGCCCGTAGTTTTCCTGCCATGACGACGACCACCGTGAACCCCGTCCTGCGGGTCGCCCCCGCCTCCCCTTCCGTGGCCGCCGCGCATTTCCGCGCGAGCCTCGCCCTGTACACCGACGTCTCCGACGTGGCCGCCGCGCTCGCCTCCGGCGACGGTCCCGGCTTCGTCCTGGTGGACTCCCGGTCGGCGCAGGCCTGGGAGCAGGGCCATGTGCCCGGCGCCCTGCACCTGCCCACCGCGCACATCGCCGAGCGTGCCGCGGACCTCCTCGACCCGGCCGTCCCGGTCGTGACGTACTGCTGGGGACCCGGCTGCGACGGGGCCGCCCGCGCCGCGCTCGCCCTCGCCCAACTCGGGTACCGCGTCAAGGAGATGCTCGGCGGCTTCGAGTACTGGGTCCGCGAGGGCTTCGCGTACGGGACACCGCGGGGCCGTGAGCGCCGGGCCGCCGACCCGCTGACCACCGTCGTGGAGTCCGAGGCGTGCGGATGCTGAACCCGCCGCTCCGGTAAGGGAGTAGAGCCGGTAGGTTTCTCCGCCATGGAGCGATACGCGGAGCCGGGCACGGTCGAGTGGGTGGAGTCGGGCGGCGGGCCGCTCGTCGCGGTGCCGGAGACGGTGCTGCCGTTCTGGACGGGAGCCGACGGCGAGGAGTTCGCCTCGGACTACGACCGGGCGTGCGAGGTCGACGGACTCGTCGGGCTCCTCCCGGTCGGTGACGCCGCCGCCCTCGTCCTGGCCGACGAACCCGCCGCGACCGCCTACCTCCCCGGGCACTCCCTGCTCGTCCGCTGGGTCGCCGGAGAGGCCGAGGAGGAGCTGCTGGCGAGCGTCCCCGCCGCGCTCGCCACCGCGCAGTGGCAGCAGGAGACGCAGTGGAAGGTGCCCGGCCCGGTCGTCCTGTTCGACGCGGCCTGGCCCGGCACCCACGCCGCCGGCACCGACCACGCGCGCCTCGCGCTCGGCCCGGGCCGCTACGCCGTGCGCGCCGCGCAGGTCAGCCCCGGCCCGGAGACCTGGCTGGTCCTGGTGCAGCTCCGGCCGCTGAACTGACCCGGGGGCCGTTATTCGCGTGATCCCGTAGCCGGCCCGGCCCATCATGGGGATCATGCCGAAGCTTCCCCCGCCCCCGCCCGAGGAACTCCGCCGCGACCCCCTGCCCCTGCGGGGCCGCACCGCCCTGGTCACCGGGGCCAGCCGGCGCGGCGGCATCGGCCACGCCGTGGCCCGCCGGCTCGCCGCGTACGGCGCGAGCGTCTACCTGCACCACCATGTGCCGCACGACGCCGCCATGCCCTGGGGCGCCGACCGGATCGAGGACGTCACCGCCTCCGTGCGCGAGGCACTCGGCGACCCGGACGCACGGGTGCTCGCGGGCCCCGGAGACCTGAGCGACCCGGCGGAACCGGCCGCCCTGCACGCCCGCGCCGTCGAGGCACTCGGCGGACGCCTCGACGTCCTCGTCGCCAACCACGCCCTCAGCGGCTCCGACGGCGACCTCGACACGATCGACGCGGCCATGCTCGACGCCCACTGGGCCGTCGACGCCCGCTCCGTGCTGCTGCTCGTCCAGGCCCACGCCCGGCACCGCGCCGCGCTCCCGCCGGACACGCCGGGCGGACGCGTGCTGATGATGACCTCCGGGCAGGACATCGCCGGCGGCATGCCCGGCGAGATCGCCTACGCCCTCCAGAAGGGCGCCCTGGCCTCGATCACCCGCTCCCTGGCGACCACGCTGGCCGACCACGCGGTCACCGTGAACACCGTCAACCCCGGCCCTGTCGACACCGACTACCTGACCGGCGAGGTCTACGACGCGATCGCCGCGCGCTTCCCCGCCGGACGCTGGGGCATGCCCGACGACCCGGCCCGCCTCCTCGCGTGGCTGGCCACCGACGAGGCGGGCTGGATCACCGGTCAGGTCATCGACTCCGAGGGCGGGTTCCGGCGCTGAACCGCTGAACCGGCTCTACAGCGCCGCCAGTTCGTCCACCAGGTCGTCCAGGCCCAGCGAGCCCTGGGACAGCGCGGCCATGTGCCACGCCTTGAGGTCGAAGGCGTCGCCGTGCCGCTCGCGGGCCTTCTCCCGGCCCAGCAGCCAGGCCCGCTCGCCCAGCTTGTAGCCGATGGCCTGGCCCGGGATGGTCAGGTACCGGGTCAGCTCGCTCTCCACGAAGTCCGCCGGGCGGCTGCTGTGCGCGCCGAAGAACTCCTGCGCCAGCTCCGGCGTCCACCGCTCGCCCGGGTGGAACGGCGAGTCCGCGGGGATCTCCAGCTCCAGGTGCATGCCGATGTCGACGATCACCCGGGTCGCCCGCATCATCTGCGCGTCCAGGTAACCGAGCCGCTGCTCGGCGTCCGTGAGGAAGCCCAGCTCGTCCATCAGCCGCTCCGCGTACAGCGCCCAGCCCTCGCAGTTGGCGCTCACCATGCCGACGGTGGCCTGATAGCGGGAGAGGCTCTCCGCCACGTGCACCCACTGCGCCAGCTGGAGGTGATGCCCGGGGACGCCCTCGTGGTACCAGGTCGACACCAGGTCGTACACCGGGAAACGGGTCAGGCCCATCGTGGGCAGCCAGGTGCAGCCCGGCCGGGAGAAGTCCTCCGACGGCTGCGTGTAGTACGGCGCCGCCGCGCTGCCCGCCGGGGCGATCCGCGACTCCACCTTCCGCACCCGCTCGGCCAGGTCGAAGTGGGTGCCGTCCAGGGCGTCGATCGCCTGGTCCATCAGACCCTGCAGCCAGTCGCGGACCTCGTCCACGCCCTCGATGTGCCGGCCGTGCTCGTCGAGGTGGGCCAGCGCCACCCACGGGGTCTCCGCCCCCGGAAGGATCTTCTCGGCCTCCTTCCTCATCTCGCCCAGCAGCCGGAAGTACTCGGACCAGCCGTACGCGTACGCCTCGTCCAGGTCCAGGTCGGTGCCGTTGTAGTAGCGCGACCAGCGGGCGTAGCGCTCCCGGCCCACGGTGTTCGGCGCACCCTCGACCGCCGGGGCGTACACGTCCCGCAGCCAGTCCCGCAGCTCCGCGACCGCCGCGGTCGCCGCGCCGGCGGCCTCGTCCAGCTCGGCGCGCAGCGCGTCCGGGCCGGCGGCGGCGAAGTCCTCGAACCAGCCGCGGCCCTCACCGGTGTCCGCCCACTCGCCGAGCTGCCCGACGAACGTCTCCGTGGGGCGCGGCGCCGCGTACAGCTCGCGCTCCAGGCCCAGCGCCAGCGACTCCCGGTACCCGGCCAGCGCGGCCGGGACCGCGCGCAGCCGCTCCACGATCGCCCGCCAGTCCTCCTCGGTCTCCGCCGGGGTCACCGTGAAGACCTCGCGCACCGAGTGCGCGACCGTGCCCAGGTTGCCGACCGCGCGCAGGTGCTCGTCGGCCTCGTGCACGGCGAGTTCCGCGGTCAGCCGCTCCCGCAGCAGCCGGGCGCAGCGCCGCTCGGCGTCGCTGTCCGCGCCGGGCAGCCGCTCGGCCTCGTCGAGCCGCGCGAGGGTCGTCCTGAGCAGCTCGGCGACCCTTTCCTGACCGGCGGGCGAGAGATCGGGCAGCCGGGAGGAGCTCTCCTTGACGCCGAGGTACGTCCCGGTGATCGGATCGAGGGCGATGAGCTCGTCGACGTAGGCGTCGGCGACCTGACGGGGAAGCGCGCTGTTGGTTGGTGACATGCGGACCATCCTGGTACGACGTCCGCCGCACGTCACCCGGATTGAGCCGAGGGCGAAGGCGGCAGCACGGGACCGCAGTCCCACCGCTGGAAGATCAGCCGGGTCTCCACCCGTGCCACCTCCCGCTGCGAGGTGAACTCGTCGAGCACCAGCCGCTGCAGATCCGACATGTCGGCGACCGCGACATGCACCAGGTAGTCGTCCGGGCCGGTCAGGTGGAACACGGTCAGCGACTCGGGCAGCGCCCGGATCCGCTCCACGAACGGTCCCACCAACTCCCGCCGGTGCGGCCGCACCTGGACCGACAGCAGCGCCTGGAGACCCCGGCCGAGCTTCGCCGGGTCGAGTTCCAGCCGGTGCCCGAGGATCACGCCGGAGCGGCGCAGCCGGGTCACCCGGTCCAGGCAGGTCGACGGCGCGACCCCGACCTGCGCGGCGAGGTCCCGGTATGTCATCCGGGCGTCGTTCTGCAGCAACCGCAGCAGATGGAGATCCACCGGATCCAGTACGACAGATTCGGCCACCGGCCGAACGTAGCACGGGTTCCCACCGCACAGAACCGTTCGGTGTTCACCCTGAGCGCCATGGACAACGGCATGGACACGCGACTCACCACCAGAGCACTCGCCACCGAGGCCGTGCACGCCGGCCGGGACGACCTCGCCGGACTCGGACTGCACGCCCCGCCGATCGACCTGTCCACCACCTACCCCTCCTACGACAGCCGGGCCGAGGCCGCCCGCATCGACGCCTTCGCCACCGCCGGCGCCGAGCCCGACGGCCCGCCGGTCTACGGACGGCTCGGCAACCCCACCGTCGCCCGTTTCGAGACCGCCCTCGCCCGTCTGGAGGGCACCGAGGCGGCCGTCGCGTTCGCCAGCGGCATGGCCGCGCTCAGCGCCGTCCTGCTGGTGCGCGCCTCCATGGGCCTGCGGCACGTCGTCGCCGTACGCCCGCTGTACGGGTGCAGCGACCACCTGCTGACCGCCGGGCTGCTCGGCTCCGAGGTCACCTGGACCGACCCGGCCGGCGTCGCCGACGCGCTCCGCCCGGACACCGGGCTGGTACTGGTGGAGTCGCCCGCCAACCCGACGCTCGCCGAGATCGACCTGCGGGCCGTCGCCCACGCCTGCGGCTCCGTGCCGCTGCTCGTCGACAACACCTTCGCCACGCCGGTGCTCCAGCGTCCGGTCGAGCAGGGGGCGCGGCTGGTGCTGCACAGCGCCACCAAGTACCTCGGCGGGCACGGCGACGTGCTGGCGGGCGTGGTCGCCTGCGACGAGGAGTTCGCCGGGCGGCTGCGGCAGGTGCGGTTCGCCACCGGCGGGGTGCTGCACCCGCTGGCCGGCTACCTGTTGCTGCGGGGCCTGTCCACTCTCCCGGTCCGGGTACGGGCCGCGTCGGCGAACGCCGCCGAACTCGCGGCCCGGCTCGCCGCGGATCCGCGTGTGTCCCGGGTGCACTACCCGAGCATCGGCGGCGCGATGGTCGCCTTCGAGGTCCACGGCGACCCGCACGAGGTGATCGCGGGCGTCCGGCTGATCACCCCGGCGGTGAGCCTCGGCAGTGTGGACTCGCTCATCCAGCACCCGGCGTCCATCAGCCACCGCATCGTCGACGCCGACGACCGCAGGGACGCGGGCGTCTCCGACCGCCTGCTGCGCCTCTCGGTCGGCCTGGAGGACGTCGAGGACCTGTGGTCCGACCTCGACCAGGCCCTGGGCACGCCGTCCACGCGCCCGGCCCGGTCGGAGGCCATGGCCCAGGGCTGACGGACCCGCCCATGAACGGGGGGACGGCCCGGCACACCTCGGTGTGCCGGGCCGTTTTCCGTAGCCGTGCCGCGGGTCGGTCAGTGACGGAAGACCCGCTGATCCGGCGTCGGCGTGCCGGCGGCCGAGGCGGCGTCCAGGCGGGCGGTGATGACGAGGGTGCCCTCCTCGATCTGGTAGTCGAGGGGGAGGCCCAGGCCGCGCATCGCGGCGACCATGCCCGTGTTGGACGCCTGCGTCACGGCGTACACGTGGGCGCAGCCCGCCTCGACCGCCATGCCCACCAGCCGGGACAGCAACTCCGCGCCGATGCCCCGCCGCTGCCAGGCGTCCTCGACGATCAGCGCCACCTCGGTCTCGTCGCCGTCCCACAGCAGGTGGCCGAGGGCGACGATGTCGCCGGACGCGGTCTGCGCGGCGAGCGTGCGGCCGAAGCGCGGGCTGAGCAGGTGGTTCAGGTAGCGGCTCGCGTCACCGACCGGCCCGTGGTAGCGGCGTCGCAGGGTCTCGGCGGAGCACCGCTCGTGCATGTCCCGCGCGGCGTCCAGGTCGGCGGTGTCCGCGCGGCGCACGGAGACATGACCGCCCTCGGACAGGGTCAGCACGTCGCGGCCGCCCGGCATCCGCGGACCGAGCCGGGCGTCCAGCTCGACGAGCGCCCGCGCGCGGGCGAACTCCGTGGGGGTGAACGGCAGATACGGCCGCTCGACCGTGAGGACACCGCCCTCCGGGTCGCGCAGCCGGATCACGGTGTCCTCCAGGATGCCCTCCGGAGGCACGGCCGAGGGCCCGGCGCCGAACGCCGTGGCGGGCTGGGAGCGGATCGTGCAGCGACCCAGCAGCTGGCGCAACGCCAGCGGGAGTTCGGCAGCGTCCGTCGCGGTGCGGGCGGCCAGCGCCAGCATCCGGGTCGGGCCGTCCACCAGGTCGTGGGCGTCGGCCCGCTCGGCCCAGGTGTCCGTGCCGCCGCCCGCCGCGACCGCCGCGGTGAGGTCCGTGCCGGCCGGGACGCGCAGCAGGAACTCGTCGACGGTGTGCGCGCCCAGCGGGTGCGTCTGCAGGCTCAGGATGTCGACCCGCCGCTCGGCCAGCGCCGTGCACAGGGCGGCCAGCGCGCCCGGCTCGTCCCGCACCGTCGTCCGCATCCGCCACAGCACGCTCTCGACCGCCGCCGGTTCGGGCGACGGCGGAGCGCCGCCGGTATCGTGCGCCGGCGGCGCGTGGCCGTGGCGGCGTGTCCGCCATGCGTGCAGCGCCTCGCCGCAGCGGGCGGCACGGGCGAGCGGGTTCCAGCGGCGGGGCGTGCGCCCTCCGTCACGGTCGTTCGTCACGTCAAACATGTCTCGACTCATACAGTCACTGTGAAGGAATCGTGTTTCGTGATCACGAACGTACTGTGACTGACGAGTAAAGCCCGCTTCTGTCCGAAATGCAGTGTTACTGACCAACGAGGCCCGGCCGAAGTGTCTTCCTGAACAGCACCGCGCCGTCCATCTCCCGCAGCCGCACGGTGAGTTCACCACTGCTGCCGTCGATGGCCACCTCGCCGAAGAACTGGTACCCGCCGAGGGGGGAGACGTTCGCGGTGGCGGGCGCCTTCACGAACACCCGCTCCGGACCGAACGTCCCGTCCAGCTCCGTGGCCGGGAACGCGCCCGCGTTGAGCGGCCCGGAGACGAACTCCCAGAACGGCTCGAAATCGCCGAACGCGGCCCGCTCGGGGTGGTAGTGCTGCGCGGAGGTGTGGTGCACGTCGGTCGTCAGCCACACCGTCCCGGTGATCCTCCGGTGCTTGACGAACCGCAACAGCTCCGCGATCTGCAGCTCCCGCCCCAGCGGCGCCCCGGGGTCGCCCTGCGCCACCGCCTCGACGTGCGGACGCCCTTCGGTGGTGTCGGGCACGACCAGCCCTACCGGCATGTCGGCCGCGATCACCTTCCACACCGCCCGCGACCGCGCCAGCTCCCGCTTCAGCCACTCCAGTTGCTCCCGGCCGAGGATGCCCTGCGGGTCGACGGTCTGGTCACCGGGCGAGTTGGCGTTCCGGTACGTCCGCATGTCCAGCACGAACACGTCGAGCAGCGGGCCCTGCCGCACCACCCGGTGGATACGCCCCTCCCGGGTGCCGGGCCGCAGCGTCGACACGGGGAAGTACTCGCCGAACGCCCGCCGGGCGCGGGCCGCCAGCACGTCGACGCTCTTCTCGGTGTACCGGGTGTCGGTGTGGGCGATCTGCTGCCCCGGGTACCAGTTGTTGCGCACCTCGTGGTCGTCCCACTGGACGATCGACGGCACCCGGGCGTTGAACCGGCGCAGATGCTCGTCCAGCAGGTTGTAGCGGAAGTTGCCGCGGAACTCCGCGAGGGTCTCCGCGACCTTGGACTTCTCCTCGGTGGTGATGTTCCGCCAGAGACCGCCGTCCGGCAGTTCGGCGGTCGCGGCGATCGGCCCGTCGGCGTAGACGGTGTCCCCGCTGAACAGGAAGAAGTCCGGGTCGAGCCGGGCCATGGCGTCGAAGATGCGGTAGCCGCCGAACGCCGGGTTGATGCCCCAGCCCTGCCCGGCCAGGTCGCCCGACCACACGAACCGCACCCCGTCCCGCCGCCGGTCCGGCACCGTACGGAAGGTTCCGGCGACGGGTGCGCTCGTACGGCGCGGATCGTCGGGGTCGGCGAGCAGCACCCGGTAGTGGATCTGCTCGCCGGGCGGCAGTCCGCGAAGCCGTGTGGTGCCGGTGAAGTCGGTGCCGGGACCGAGCAACGGCCCCGGGACCCTGCGGGCGTTGCGGAACGACTCCGTCGCGGAGGTCTCGACGATCATCCGCGCCGGCCGGTCCGAGCGCACCCACACCAGCGCGGAGTCACGGCTGACGTCGCCGGCCTGCACGCCCCACTCGGCGGAGGGCCGCCCCGACCGGGTGAACGCGGGCAGGGCCAGCCCCGCCGGGAGAGCAAGGGACCCCTTCAACAGGGAGCGACGGCCGGGCAGCGGACGGATCACCATGAGTACGCCTCCGTGGGGTGGGGTCGGGTGCACACCCACACCTACGCCGACCATGGAAACGCCGGATGAACAACACGCTGAGAGGGGCGCGGGGAACCGCGCGACAAGCCCTCACCGGCCCGCAGTGCACGTACGGCCTAACGACTCCCGTCCAGCAGAACCCGCGCCACCAACGCCGGATCATCGTTCATCGGCACATGCCCACACCCCGGCAGCCGCACCAGCCGCGCCCGCGGAATGATCTGCTTCGCCCGCACCCCCTGCCGGGGGATCAGCAACCGGTCCCGCGTCCCCCACGCGACCGTCACCGGAACACCCCGCACGTCCTCCGTGAACTGCACGGACCCGCCCGCGCGCAACGTCCGCGCGAAGCCCGTCGCCTCGGCCAGCGCGCGGGTCTCGGCGACCACCGCCTCCGGTGCCCGCCGTCCGGGACGGGCGTAGATCGTGCTGGTCAGCGCGGTCCGCCCGACCGCCGACCGGGCCAGCCCCTCCACCATCCGCTCCGGCATCCGCCCCGCGATCCCCCGCATGGCGGACAGCACGGTGAACGCGTACCGCCGCTCGGCCGGCGTCCAGAAGCCGGCGGGGGACAGCGCCGTCACCGACCGGACCAGCCGCGCCCGGCCCATCTCCAGGGCGAGCAGCCCGCCCAGGGAGTTGCCCGCGACGTGCGGGCGGTCCAGCTCCAGCGCCTCGCACAGTCCGCCGAGCGCGGTGGTCATGGTGGGCAGGTCGTGGTCGAGGCCGTCGGGCAGGGCGGGGGAGGCGCCGAAGCCGGGCAGGTCCACGGCGATCACCTCGCGCTCGGTGGCCAGGATGTCCACGACCGGGTCCCAGGCCTGCCGGTGGTGCCCGATGCCGTGCAGCAGAAGCAGCGGTTCACCGCGCCCCACGCGCGCGTAGGACAGGGTGACGGACTGCGGGCCCCGCGGAGAGGGGACCTGATAGGTGACGGTCGCGGACATGAGGTGCTCCTCGTTCGGACTCGCGGATGGCGGACGGGGGCCTGCGGAGGCCTTGCCCCAACGTCGTAGACAGCTTGTCAGCAATTGCTACCGGCGGGTAGCCCGTCACGCCTGGACACCGCGGGGCACGTCCGCTGGGATGGCCGGGTGACCGCCGACACCGCGACCACCCTCTTCGAGGCACACCGCCCCGCCCTCATGGGCGTCGCCTACCGCATGCTGGGCCGTGCGGCCGACGCCGAGGACGTCGTCCAGGACGCCTGGCTGCGCTGGTCCGGCGCCGACCGGGCCGAGGTCCGCGACCCACGCGGCTTCCTCGTGCGGATCACCACCCGCCTCGCCGTCGACCGGCTGCGGCAGATCAAGGCGCGCGGCGAGACCTACGTCGGCCCCTGGCTGCCCGAGCCCTACGTCACCGACTTCGGCGGCACCGTGACGGACTCCGCGGAGCGCGCCGTGCTCGCCGACTCCGTGTCCCTCGCGGTACTCGTCGTCCTGGAGACGCTTTCCCCGCTGGAACGCGCGGTGTTCGTGCTGAGGGAGGCGTTCGGCCACCCGTACGCCGACATCGCGGCCATGCTCGACCGCGGCGAGGCGGCCGTACGCCAGCTCGGTACCCGCGCCCGCCGCCATGTCGACGAACGGCGCCCCCGCTACGACGTCGACCCCGCCCGCCGCCGCGACCTCACCGAACGCTTCCTGGACGCGGCGGCCGGGGGAGACCTGGCGGGCCTGATGGAGCTGCTCGCCCCGGACGTCCGGCTCGTCGGCGACAGCGGCGGCAAGGCACGCGCCCCGCTGCGGGTCCTGGAGGGCGCCGACCACGTGGCCCGCTTCTTCGCCGGGGTGGCCGCCAAGGGGGTGCCGGACGTGTCCGTGCGCATGGTCGAGCTCAACGGCGGTCCCGCCGTGCTCGTGCTGTCCGGCGGGAAGCCCGACGCGGTCGTGCAGATCGACGCCGACGGCGACCGGATCCGCACGGTCTACGTGGTCCGCAACCCCGACAAGCTGGCCGCCCTCACCGCGCTCCCGTAGGCCCCTCGCGCCCCTCCCGCACGAGCCCCCGGCGCACCGCGCGCCGGGGGCGATCCGGCGCGCCGCCGATTGGTATTGACCAAGTCCTGCGGCCCCCCTATCGTCGCGTAGAAGTGAAACAACCTTTAATAAACAAGGGCGCTAAAACGCCGCCGGACACGGCGATCGTGGAGGACAGGGTGGGGACCACGCAGCTGGAATCGGTGCCGGAACCGAAGTACTGGCATCTGAAGACCGTGCTCACCGAGGCGCTGGACTCGGAGTTCTCCGTGGGCGAGATCCTGCCCAACGAGCGCGACCTCGCCGCCCGCTTCGGCGTCGCGCGCGCCACGCTCCGGCAGGCCCTGGAGCAGCTCGAACTGGAAGGCCGGCTCCAGCGCCGCCGCGGGGTGGGCACCACCGTCGCCCCGCCGCGCATGGGCGTCTCCGTCGGCAGCGAGCAGCACGCCTGGCCGGGCGGCCCGGACGACGCGTGGCACGCCGTGGACTGCCGGCTCGAGGTGCCGCCCGCCGCGCTCGCCGAGTCCCTGGTGACCGGCAGCGACGAGGCCGTGCACGTCGTGCGCCGCTCCCGCGTCTCGCGCGGCCAGCCCGTCGCGTCCGAGCTGCTGTACATCCCGGCCGCCTCGGTGCCCGACCTGTCCGGCATCGACGCCCCGTCCGGTGCGGCGCGCGCCCGCGCGGTGCTGCGGGAACTGCAGCGCCTGGAGCTGGAGCGTCAGGAGAACGCGGTGGAGCTCGGCTCGGCCGGCGCGGACGAGGCGAGGGAACTGGACCGCCTGCCCGGCGCCCCCGTCCTCGTCGTCACCACCCGCTACATCGCCCGCGGCCGCACCGCCGCCCTCTCGGCGGCCACCTACCGCGCGGACACCTGCCGCCTGACCTTCGGCGACTCCGGCGGCGTCGAGATACATCACGGCCCGGAGCGCCAGGCCTCCTGAGCCACGCTCTTTCTGACGCACGGTCGACGCGCCGTGGGCTCGTTCCACGGCGCGCGCACGTCAGCGGCGCGCCGTGACCGTGCCCTCCACGGCGAACAGCTGCTCCTCGACATGGTCGAGTGCCAGCCGCACCGCGCCCGTCGCCACCGCCGCCTCGCCCAGCAGGGACAGGGTGACCTCCGGCGGGCGCAGGCAGTAGCGGGCCAGCTCGCGGCGCAGCGGCTCCAGCACCCCGTCGAGACCGGCCGCCCAGCCCCCGATCACGACCAGCTCCGGGTCGAGCGCCAGCACCAGCGCCGCCACGTCGTGCACCAGCCGCTGGATGAAGCGGTCCATCGCCGCCAGCGCCCGCTGGTCGCCCCGACGCGCCTGCGCGAACACCTGCGCCACGGCCTGCTCGTCCAGCGGGTGCAGCGGCTCGTCCGTGGTCGACAGCAGCGTCTCCGGCGTCGCCTCACGCCCCAGCAGATGCAGCGCCCCGATCTCGCCGGCCGCGCCGCCGTACCCCCGGTGCAGCCGCCCGCCGATGAGCGAACCGGCCCCCGGGCTCAGTCCCGCCAGCACGAACACCACGTCGTCGCGGCCCTTCGCCGAGCCCTTCCAGTGCTCCGCGACCACCGCCGCATTGGCGTCGTTCTCCACCAGCACCGGGCACGCGAAGGAACGGCTCAGCCGCTCACCGAGACTCAGCCCCGTCCAGCCGGGCAGCGCCGTGCCCAGCCGCACCGTGCCGTCCGCGTCGACGATGCCGGGGGTGCCCACACCGACCGCCCGCAGCGAGCCGCGCGGCACACCGGCCCGCCGCAGCAGCTCCGCGACGGCCGCCCGCAGCCGGTCCAGACGCTCGTCGGCGTCGACCGTCTCGTCCACGTCGCGCACCTGCGCGCCGATCACCCGGCCGTCCAGGTCGGCCAGCAGCGCGGCCACCCGGTGCACGCCGATCTCCAGGCCCAGCAGATGCCCCGCCTCCGCCCGGAAGCGGAACCGCCGCGCCGGGCGGCCCTGACGGCGTGCGGCGCCCTCGTCGGCCGCCGCCTCCACGACCAGACCCGCCTCGATCAGACCCTCCACGACGCCCTCGACGGTCGGCCGGGACAGCCCCGTCACCCGGGTCACCTCGGTCAGCGTCGCGCAGTCCGTCGCCCGCAACGCGTGCAGCACCACCGCGGAGTTGATCCTCCGCAGCAGCGAGGGATCCCCGCCGGTCAGCCGACCCACCGTCCGTCCTCCCAGCTCGTGCGCGTGTTGGGCGGATCGTACTCGGCGCCGCGCACCCCGGCGACCACCGGGCGGACACCCCCGCGACCCCGCCCCCGCACGGCCCGCTCAGCCCGGCGCCACGAACCCCGACTCGTACGCCGTGATCACCGCCTGCGTCCGGTCCCGCGCGCCCAGCTTCGCCAGCACGGCGCTCACATGCGACTTCACCGTCTCCGTGCCGACCACGAGACGCGCGGCGATCTCCGCGTTCGACAGCCCACGCGCCATCAGCCGGAGCACCTCGCCCTCCCGTTCGGTGAGCCGGGCCCGCTCCAGCGCGGCGCGGGCCGCGCGGTTCCCGCCGCCCTCGCCGTACTCGGCCGCCAGCTGCCGTACCGACGCGGGGAACAGCAGCGACTCGCCCTCGGCGATCAGCCGCACGGCGTGCACGATCTCCGCCGGCCGGGCCCGCTTCAGCAGGAACCCGTCCGCCCCGGCGCGCAGCGCCTCGTACACGTACTCGTCGTTCTCGAACGTCGTCACCACGAGGATCTTCGGCGGGTCGGGCACCGTCCGCAGCAGCGCGCGCGTGGCCTCGATGCCGTCCAGCAGCGGCATCCGTACGTCCATGGCGACCACGTCGGGGCGCAGCTGCCGCACCAGCGGGATCACCGCCGCGCCGTCGGCCGCCTCCCCGGCGACCTCGATGTCCGGCTGCGCCTCCAGCACGGCCCGCAGCCCCGCGCGCACCAGGGGCTCGTCGTCGACGAGGAGCACTGTGACCGGCATCCGGCCAGCGTAGATCAGCCCAGGGGCAGTTCGACCCGCACCCGCCAGTCGCCGTCGCCGTCCGGTCCGGTGTGCGCCCGCCCGCCGAGCAGCGCCGCCCGCTCGCGTATCCCGCGCAGACCGCTGCCACGGCCCGGAGCGGGCCGGTCGTCCGGCAGCCGATTGCGCACGTCGAGGGTGAGCAGACCGTCCGCCGCCGCCACGCGGACCCGGGCGGGCACCGCGCCCGCGTGCCGCAGCACGTTGGTCAGCGCCTCCTGGAGGATGCGGTAGCCCTCGCGGGAGACGGGGCCCGGCAAGGTCTCCACCGGCCCGGTGACCTCGGCGTCGACCTCCGCGCCCGACGCGCGCGCGGACTCCAGCAGCCGGTCGGCGTCGGTGAGCGTCGGCCGGGCGCTCGCGGGCCGCTCCGACTCGCGGAGCACGCCGAGCACCCGCTCCAGGTCCTCCAGGGCGGCCCGGCCCGTCTCCTCGATGGCCGCGAGGGCGCGTTCGGTGAACTCCGGGCTGTTCGCCGCGCGGGCGGCGCCCGCCTGCACGACCGCCACGGTCAGCGCGTGACCGATGGAGTCGTGCAGCTCGCGCGCGATCCGGGTGCGTTCGAGGAGCTGCTCGGTGCGCTCCTCCACGGCCGCGAGACGCTCGGCGACCGACGGGCCCAGCAACCGCCGCGCGACGGTGGTGAGGACCGCGCCGCCGCCGGCCACGAGCGCGTACAGCGCGACGAGCGGCAGCGGCGCCAGCAGGCCGAACGCCCAGTTCGGCGGGCCCGCGACCTGCGGCAGGTCCTCGGTCCTGTGCCCCGCCGTCCGCGCGGCCAGCGCGTACGCCACGACCGGCAGCCAGAGCATCGCGTACGCGACGACCCCGCCGAGCAGCGTGCGGAACTCCAGCCACAGCACGGTCCGCCAGCGGTCCCGCCAGGCCGTGGCCGGACGCGTGGCGAAGTCCGGGTCCGCCTCGTCAGGGGTGAGCAGCAGCCTCGCCTGCATCACCTCGGCCTCCCGCACCCGCGGCAGCAGCCCCAGCGGCACCAGCACCAGCAGCGGGACCCACGGCAACGCCGGCTGGATCCACAGCCACACGCTGACCCCGGCCATCGGCACCCACATGTGCAACAGCCGGGTGTACGTCCTCCCGCGGACCAGCGGGCGCAGCAGCCGAACCATTCCGTCATCCTGACACCTGGCGCCGACAACGGGTTCCCCCGCACGGGGGAGACGATCTCCACCCACGGGGGAGGCCCCGCACGGGGCCGGTCCACCACGCTGATGCCATGACCAGCATCGACGTCCGCGACCTCACCAAGGAGTACGGCACCCGACGAGCCGTCGACGACCTGACCTTCACCGTGCCGCCCGGCCGCGTCACCGGCTTCCTCGGCCCCAACGGCGCCGGCAAGTCCACCACCCTGCGCCTGGTGCTCGGCCTGGACCACCCCACCTCCGGCTCGGCCGGCCTCGGCGGACGGCCGTACGCGTCCCTGCGCGAACCCCTGCGCACCGTGGGCGCGTTGCTCGATCCCGGCGCCGCGCTCGGCTCCCGCACCGGCCGCGACCATCTGCGCATCCTGGCGGCCACGCACCGCATCCCGGACCGCCGGGTGGACGAGGTGCTGGAGGAGACCGGGCTGGCTCCCGCGGCCCGCCGCCGGGTGCGGACGTACTCGCTCGGCATGCGGCAACGGCTCGGCATCGCCGCAGCGCTGCTCGGCGACCCGGAGGTGGTGATGCTCGACGAGCCGTCCAACGGCCTCGACCCCGAGGGCATCGTGTGGATCCGCGGCCTGCTGCGGCGGCTCGCGGACGAGGGGCGGACCGTGCTGGTGTCCAGTCATCTGATGAACGAGACCGCCTCGTTCGCCGACCACCTGGTCGTCCTCGGCCGCGGCCGGCTGCTGGCCGACACCCCGCTGCGGGAGTTCATCGACGCGCGCGTACGGCCCGCCGTCCGGGTGCGCACCTCCGACCCGGGCGCGCTGGAGAACGCCCTGGCCCGGCACGGCCACCAGGCGGTACGTCATCCCGACGGCCACTGGACCGTGCCCGACGCGCGCGTGGACGACGTCGGGCGCCTCGCCTCCGCCGCGGGGGTGCCGCTCCTCGAACTCACCGCGGACGAGGGCACCCTGGAGCAGGCCTACCTGGACCTGACCGCCGCGGAGACCGAGTTCGCCACCCAGCCCCAGGAGGTCTGACCGTGCCGTTCGCCCCCGTGTTCCGCTCCGAGTGGCTGAAGATCCGCACCGTCCGCTCGCTGCTCGCCACCCTGCTCGTGCTGTTCGCGGTGACCACCGCGTTCTCCGCGCTCGCCACCCAGGACCCCGAGGACCAGGGCGCCGACCCGCTATTCGCGGCCCTGTCCGGCACCGCGCTCGGCCAGATCGCCGCCATCACCTTCGGCTCCCTGGCCGTGTCCGCCGAGTACCGCGAGGGCGCCGCCGTACGGCTGTCGCTGACGGCGGTCCCGCGTCGCGGGCTGTGGTTCGCAGCCAAGGCGGCCGCGATCGCCGCCGTCGTGTCCGTCGTGGCCCTGGTGACGTCCCTGGCGGCACTCCTCGCCGGGCTGGCCGGGCTCGGCGACGCGGCGGACGGCCTGACCACCGCCGACCAGGTCCGCGGTGTGGCCGGCGGAGCCGTCTACCTCACGCTCATGGCGCTGTTCGCGGCCGGGCTGGCGACGCTGCTGCGCAGCGGGGTGGCCACCCTGTCGGTGCTGATCCCGTTCGTCCTGATCGTGTCGTTCGTCATCGGTGACGCGCTCGGGGCGGTCGCCGACTTCCTCCCGGACCGCGCGGGGCAGGCGGTGCTGCGCAGCGAGCCCGAGGGAACCCTCGGCCCGTGGACGGGACTTGCCGTCACCGCGTGCTGGACGGCCGCGGCCCTGCTGGCCGGTGCGTGGCGGCTGCGCCGTCAGGACGCCTGAGGAGTGGCCGGTTGACCCGCCGCCAACTGTCAGTGGCGGCGGCTTTACTGGAGCCATGAACCTCGCCCGGCACATCGCCCTCATCGACGAGCTGTGCTTCCGGCCCTTCCCGGCGGAGCACGGTCCGTCGGACGTCGGCTTCTCGGGACCGGGCCACCATGTCGCCGTGCTGGAGACCGGCGACCGCCCGGACCTCGACCCGGCGGGCCGGGCGGTGACGGTGGACCAGTTCGAGAAGGACCGCGACGCGGTGTACGAACTGCTCGCCTCCCGCTGGGGCGACACCGACCCGTACAACCTGCGGACGGTGCAGCTGCGCACGGAGCGGGAGGACATACCCGAGCTGTGGGGCCGGCTGAGTCACCACGCGGGCGTGGCCTGGCTGTGGGAGGTGCGGGGGACCGGCCGCTGGGTCGCCGTAGCGCTGGCCGACCGGGACCCGAGCGGCCCCGTGCAGCTCCTGGCCGTGGTCACGGAGACGGCGCCGCCCTAGAAGGCACCGCCCCTCAGGGACGCGTCACTCCTGCTCCGCCGCCTCCCGCAGCCGCGCGAACTCCTCGGCGAGCGCCGCCGGCGTCCAGTGCGCGTTCAACCCGCTGGGATTGGGCAGCACCCACACCCGTGACTCGCCGATCGTCCTCACCTGCGGCCCCACCTTGGCCGCACGGTCGTCGAACGCCGCGCGGTAGGCGGTCACGCCGAGCACGGCCAGCCAGCGCGGACGCAGCCGGCCCACCTTCACGGCGAGCTCCCGCCCGCCCTCCCGGTACTCCTCGGCGCTCAGCTCGTCGGCCCGCGCGGTCGCCCGCGCCACCACGTTGGTGATGCCCAGCCCGTACGTCAGCAGCTCCCGCTGCTCCGACGGCGGCAGCAGCCGCGGGGTGAAACCGGAGCGGTGCAGCGCGGGCCAGAAGCGGTTCCCCGGGCGGGCGAAGTGATGGCCGGTCGCGGCCGTCATCAACCCCGGGTTGATGCCGCAGAACAGCACCCGCAGACCGTCCGCGACCACGTCCGGCACCAGACGGTCGCGGGCGGCCTCGAGTTCCTCCTGGGTGAAGCGCCTCAGAGGATCGCCCCAGGGGTGTAACCGGCGGCCTCCGGGTGCTGCTTCACGATGGCGTCGATCCGGGCGACCACGGTGGCGACCTGGTCGCTCGCGGCGCCGGTGAAGGACAGCTTGTCCGCCATCAGCGCCTCCAGCTCGCCGCGGTCCAGCGGCAGCCGCTCGTCGTCGGCGAGCTTGTCGAGCAGGTCGTTGCGCTCGGCACCCTGCTCGCGCATCGCCAGGGCCGTGGCTACGGCGTTCTCCTTGATCGCCTCGTGCGCGACCTCACGGCCGACGCCCGCGCGGACCGCGCCCATCAGCACCTTGGTGGTGGCGAGGAACGGCAGGTAGCGGTCCAGCTCCCGGGCCACGACGGCCGGGAAGGCGCCGAACTCGTCGAGCACGGTCAGGAACGTCTCCAGCAGGCCGTCGAGCGCGAAGAACGCGTCCGGCAGCGCGACCCGGCGTACCACCGAGCAGGACACGTCGCCCTCGTTCCACTGGTCGCCGGCCAGCTCGCCGGTCATCGAGGCGTAGCCGCGCAGGATCACCATCAGGCCGTTGACGCGCTCGCAGGAGCGGGTGTTCATCTTGTGCGGCATCGCGGACGAGCCGACCTGGCCCGGCTTGAAGCCCTCGGTGACCAGCTCGTGCCCGGCCATCAGCCGGATCGTCTTCGCCAGCGACGACGGCGCGGCGGCGAGCTGCACCAGCGCGGTGACGACCTCGTAGTCCAGGGAGCGCGGGTAGACCTGGCCGACGGAGGTGAACGCCTGGGAGAAGCCCAGGTGGCCGGCGATCCGGTTCTCCAGCTCGGCCAGCTTGGCGGCGTCCCCGCCGAGCAGGTCGAGCATGTCCTGCGCGGTGCCGACCGGGCCCTTGATGCCGCGCAGCGGGTAACGGCCCAGCAGCTCCTCCAGCCGCCCGTGGGCCACCAGCAGCTCGTCGGCGGCGGTCGCGAAGCGCTTGCCCAGGGTGGTGGCCTGCGCGGCCACGTTGTGCGAGCGGCCGGCCATGACCAGCTCGCCGTACTCCCCGGCCAGCTTGCCGAGGCGGGCCAGCACGGCCACGGAGCGGTCGCGCATCAGCTCCAGCGAGAGCCGGATCTGCAGCTGCTCGACGTTCTCGGTGAGGTCGCGGGAGGTCATGCCCTTGTGCACGTGCTCGTGCCCGGCGAGGTCGTTGAACTCCTCGATCCGCGCCTTCACGTCGTGGCGGGTGACCTTCTCACGCTCGGCGATCGAGGCGAGGTCGACGGTGTCGAGGACCCGCTCGTAGTCGGCGATCGCCGACTCGGGCACCTCGATCCCGAGGTCCTTCTGGGCCTTCAGCACGGCGAGCCAGAGCTGCCGCTCGAGCCTCACCTTCTGCTCGGGCGACCAGAGCGTGGCGAGCTCGGCGGAGGCGTAGCGTCCGGCGAGGACGTTCGGGATACGGGGCTTGGCGGGCGCAGCAGTCACGTACAGGGAGTCTACTGGCGATTCGTGCAGGCCCGCGCCACGGGGTGACCTGGAGGAACGTACGAAAGGGCCACTACGCCGTCTCGTACGGCAGCAGCTCGGGGCGCTTGGGCGGCAGGCCGTCCCCGGACGAGCGGCCGGTGAGCCGGCGGCCGATCCACGGCAGCAGGTGCCGGCGCGCGAACCGCACGTCCTCGACCCGGCGCGCCACCCAGTGCGGCGGCAGCGTCGCATCCGGGGGCAGGTGCCACTCCGGGTCCTCCGCCGGGTAGCCGAGCGTCTGCCACACCGCCTCCGCGACCCTGCGGTGCCCCTCGCCGGTGAGGTGCAGCCGGTCCACGTCCCACAGCCGCGGGTCGCCGAGCGCGGGCGCCCCGTACAGGTCGACCACCACCGCGCCGTGCCGGTCGGCGAGCTCGTCGACGACCTCGAACAGCGCCTCCATGCGGGGGCGGAAGCGCTCCAGCACGGGTCCCTGGCGGCCCGGGCTGCGCATCAGCACGAGCTGCTCGCAGTGCGGGGACAGCCGCTCCACGGCCTCGGTGAGCAGGTCCCGCACCCGGACCATGTCGCACTTGGGGCGCAACGTGTCGTTGAGACCGCCGACCAGGGTGATCACGTCGGCGCCCATGGCCGCCGCGCGGTCGACCTGCTCGTCGACGATCTGCTGGATCAGCTTGCCGCGCACCGCGAGGTTGGCGTACCGGAAGCCGGGCGTGACCGCGGCCATCCGGGCCGCGAGCAGGTCGGCCCAGCCGCGGTAGGTGCCGTCGGGCAGCAGGTCCGACATGCCTTCGGTGAAGGAGTCGCCCAGGGCCACGAGGCTGGCGTGGGCGGGGGTGCTGGGAGCGGGGTTCGTCTGCATGGCGACAGAAATGGTAGCCCCTGGCACATACCCGCCGGTCGGTCACCTTCCCCCGGGCGGCCGGAGCCGGTCAGGCGCGCTGCCCGAACAGCTCCCGCAGCACGTCCTCCATCGTCACCAGCCCCGCCATCCGTCCGTCCGCGCCGAGCACGGCCGCCAGATGCGTGCGGCTGCGCCGCATCGCGGTGAGCACGTCGTCCAGCGGCGTGCTCTCCCTCACCCGCGCGATCGACCGCATGTCCCGCAGCCGGAACGGCATGTCCCGCGGCGAGGCGTCCAGGGCGTCCTTGACGTGCAGATAGCCGACGATCCGCCGCTGCTCGTCCACCACGGGGAACCGCGAGAAGCCGGACGCCGCAGACAGCCCCTCCAGCTCCTCCGGCGTGACGCCCACGCGCGCGTAGACCACCCGTTCCAGCGGCAGCACCACGTCCCGCACCGGACGCCGGCCCAGCTCCAGCGCGTCGTTCAGCCGCTCGCGGGCCCGCTCGTCGATCAGGCCCGCCTCACCGGAGTCCTTCACGATCTGCGCCAGCTCGGCGTCCGAGAACGACGCGGCCACCTCGTCGCGCGTCTCCACCCGCAGCAGCTTCAGCAGCGTGTTCGCGAAGGCGTTGACGGTGAAGATCACCGGGCGCAGCGCACGGGACAGCGCCACCAGCGGCGGACCCAGCAGCAGCGCGCTGCGCACCGGCTCGGCGAGCGCGATGTTCTTCGGCACCATCTCGCCCAGCAGCATGTGCAGATACGTGGCCAGGGTCAGCGCGATCACGAAGGACACCGCGTGCCCGGCGCCCTCCGGGACGCCCACCGCGTGGAACACCGGTTCCAGCAGATGCGCGATGGCCGGCTCGGCGACGATGCCGAGGATCAGGGTGCACAGCGTGATCCCCAGCTGTGCCGCCGCCAGCAGCGCCGACACGTGCTCGAGCCCCCACAGCACCCGCTTCGCGCGCCGGTCGCCCTCGTCCGCGTACGGCTCGATCTGGCTGCGGCGCACCGAGATCAGGGCGAACTCCGCGCCGACGAAGAAGGCGTTGGCGACCAGGGTGGCCAGGCCGATCAGCAGCTGTACGGCGATCATCGGCGGGCCCCCGGGTCGTCATGGGTGTCTGCGGACGCGGTCCGGTCGTCGTCCGGCTTCTCGTCGTCGAGGGGCGCCCGCATCAGCACGCGTGCCGCGCGGCGGCCCGAGGCGTCGGCGACCTCCAGATGCCAGCCCGCGACCTCGACGGAGTCCCCGTTCTCCGGTATGCGGCCCAGCTCGGCGGCCACCAGCCCGGCCAGCGTCTCGTACGGGCCCTCCGGGGCGCGCAGCCCCACCCGGGCCAGCTGGTCCAGGCGCGCGGAGCCGTCGGCGGAGAAGAGCTCGTGGCCCGCCTCGTCGGTGCCGGCCCGCGCCAGGTCGGGCGTCTCGTGCGGGTCGTGCTCGTCGCGGACCTCGCCGACGACCTCCTCCACGATGTCCTCCAGGGTGGCCACGCCCGCCGTGCCGCCGTACTCGTCGATGACCACGGCCATGGTGCGGCGGCCGGACAGCCGGTCGAGCAGCCGGTCCACGGTGAGCGAGCCGGGCACCAGAAGCGGTTCGCGCATCAGCTCCGACACGGGCACCTCGGTACGGCGTTCGGCGGGCAGCGCGAGCACGTCCTTCACGTGCGCCGTGCCGACGACCCGGTCCAGCGTCTCGCGGTACACGGGGAACCGGGACAGCCCGGTCGCCCGGGTCACGTTGGCCACGTCCTCGCAGGTCGCGCTCTCCTCCAGGGCGATGACCTGCACGCGGGGCGTCATCACGTTCTCCGCCGTGAGGTCGGCGAGGTTCAGCGTGCGGACGAACAGCTCGGCGGTGTCCGGCTCCAGGGCGCCCTTCTTGGCGGAGTGCCGGGCCAGCGCGGCCAGCTCCTGGGGGCTGCGCGCGGACTCCAGCTCCTCGGCCGGCTCCAGCCCGATCCGGCGCACCATCCGGTTGGCCGAGTTGTTCAGATGGGTGATGAACGGGCGGAACGCGGCGCTGAACCAGCGCTGCGCGTTGCCCACCCGCTTCGCGACCGCGAGCGGCGAGGAGATCGCCCAGTTCTTCGGCACCAGCTCGCCGACCACCATCAGGAACACCGTCGACAGGCCGGTGCCGATCACCAGCGCCAGCGAGCGGGCCAGCGACTCGGAGGCGCCGAGGTCCCGCAGCGGGCCTCCGATCAGCGCGGCGATCGACGGCTCGGACAGCATGCCGACCACCAGATTGGTGACGGTGATGCCGAGCTGGGCCCCGGAGAGCTGGAAGGTCAGGCTGCGGACGGCCTTGAGCGCGCCGGCGGCGCCCCGCTCGCCGCGCTCCACCGCCCGCTCCAGCTCGGCCCGCTCGACCGTGGTGAGGGAGAACTCGGCCGCCACGAACGCCCCGCACAGGAGCGACAGCGCGATCGCCGCCAGCAGCAGGAGCACTTCGGTCATCGGGTCACCTCCGTCCCATCGTCGGACAGGACGGAGTCGGACGCGCGGTGTCGGCGGCAACCGGAGGCGGGCCCACGAGCGGTGACACGACCTTTCACGGAGGACCGGACGGCCCTCACCGGGAGGAGGAGGGACAGGGAGACCGGCGGGCCGTGGATCACCCGGTGAGGGGCTTCACCCAGCGCCGCCAGCGTTCCTCCGGCGCATACCCCGCCGCGCCCCACGCATGATGGGCGGTCTCGTTGCGCTGCAGCACCATCGCGTCGGCCCGGCGCCCGCCGAGCGCCGCGAACCGCTCCTCCGCGGCGGCCAGCAGCGCCGTGGCGATGCCCTGGCGGCGGTGGTCCGGGTGCACCGCCAGCCGGTACAGATGGCACCGCCAGCCGTCGAAGCCCGCGATCACCGTGCCGACCAGCTCCCCGTCCCGCTCGGCGAGGATCAGGGCCTCCGGGTCGCGTGCGACCAGCCGCTCCACGCCGCTGCGGTCGTCGCTGATGCTGGTGCCCTCGGCGGCCGTCTTCCAGAAGGCCAGCACGGCGTCGAGGTCGTCGGGGCCGGCGGCCCGGATCCGCGGTGCGCTCGTAGGTTCACTCATGCGGCCGATCCCAGCACGGTCGCGGCGGGATGATCACGGAATTCCACCATGCGGACCGGTGGTGGGACGGCCGGCTCACTCGTGCCGTACGACCAGCCCCACGCCCTCGGTGTCCCGCACCCGGTCGGTGACCTCCGGCGGGAACGGCACGAAGGTGGCGTTCTGGATCACGAAGCGCCCGGCGGCACCGCACCGTCCGAGACCGTCGCGCCCCGCACGACGTCGAACCGCTTCATCCGCTCCAGGACCGACTCCGCCGTAGGGCGGTGCGTCGCGTCCACGATGCGGCCGTCCGCCAGGAACAGGACCAGGTCCGAGTGGGCGGCGGCGCCGGGGTCGTGGGTGACCATGACCACCGTCTGGCCCAGCTGATCCACCGCATCCCGCAGGAAGCCCAGCACTTCGAGGCCGGCCCGGGAGTCGAGGTTGCCGGTCGGTTCGTCGGCGAAGATCAGCTCGGGCCGTGAGGCCAGCGCCCGCGCGCAGGCCACCCGCTGCTGCTGGCCGCCCGACAGCTGTGCGGGCCGGTGCTTCAGGCGGTCCCGCAGGCCCAGCGTGTCGATGACTCGGTCCAGCCACGCCTCGTCGGGCTTCCGCCCGGCGATGTCCATGGGCAGGGTGATGTTCTCGCGTGCGTTCAGCGTGGGGATCAGGTTGAACGACTGGAACATGAACCCCACGCGGTCACGCCGCAGCCGGGTCAGCTCACGGTCCTTCAGCCCCGTGATCTCCGTGTCGCCGAGCCACACCTGACCGGCCGAGACGGTGTCGAGCCCGGCCAGGCAGTGCATCAGCGTGGACTTGCCTGAGCCCGACGGCCCCATCACCGCGGTGAAGCGGCCCCGCACGACGTCCACGTCCACCGAGTCCAGGGCGATCACCGCCGTCTCACCCGAGCCGTACGCCTTGGTCAGTCCGCGGGCGCGGGCCGCGGTGCCGTCGGGCGACGCGGGGCCGGGGGTGTGCTCCTCAGCGGGTGTGGACAAGGCCGCCTCCTCCGGTGAACAGCCGGGTCGAGCATGTCGCGCCGAGGGTAAGGCGGCCCGGTCCGCGCGAAACATCCCCCGCGAGTGCCGGATCCGGACACCGATGTAAGGGACACATGAAGTCACGCGCCTGTTTCCTTGCCCCCGCTAGCAATACGGCGCTAGCTTCGAGGTATGGCGAAGACTCAGCTGAACGTGCGCGTGGACGAGGGCACCGCCCGCGCGGCCCGGGAGCGTGCCCTGGCGCGGGGCATCAGCGTCAACCGCTACATCGAGGAACTCGTCCGGCAGGACACCGGCGAGGCCGGACGCGCCTTCGTCGAGGCCGCCTCCGACTTCATGAAGCAGTACGAGAGCGTCTTCGCCGAGGAGTTCGGCCGGGACCGCGAGGGCACGCGAGAAGGCCGCCGCTGACCCTTGGACCACGTACGCATCGACCTCGCCTGGCTGCTCATGCTCGCCGAGCAGCAGACCCCCGGAGACCCCCAGGTCACCGACTGGGGCGCCCTGATCGCCGCCGTCGCCCGGCACGACGCCGAGATATTCGACGTCCCCGTCTACGACACCCCGCACGGCCGTGCCGCCGCGCTGCTCCAGCTGCTGATCCACGTCCCCGCGCTGGAGCGCTCCAACGCGCTGTTCGCCTCCGCCGTCGCGTACGCCTACCTGGTCGCCAGCGGCCTGAAGGTCGTCACCTCGCCCGAGCAGGTGCGCGACCTGGCCCGCCTGGTCAAGACGGGCGACGCGGACGTCGACGCCATCGCGGCCGAACTGCGCCGCTGGTGCGCCTGATCACCCGCCGCCGGCCCCCGCGTCCGACGAGGGCCGCCACGCGGTGCCGATGACGCAGAACGACTGCGGCAGCGCGGGCCCGTTCTCGGGGATCGTCATGCGCCGGTAGGGGCCCAGTTCGAAGCCGGCCTCGCGTAGCGCCGCGACCGCGTCCCGGGACAGATGGCAGCCGCCCGCGAGCGGCGGCCACAGCGTCCGGTCCAGCGCCCGCTGGGTGGCGTGCATGACCCGCCCGCCGCCCGCGCCGTGCTCGAAGAACCGCACCTCGCCGCCGGGCCGCAGCACCCGCCGCACCTCGGCGAGCGCCCGCGGCACGTCCCGCACGCTGCACAGCACCAGCGACAGCACCGCCGCGTCGAACGCCTCGCTCTTCACGGGCAGCGCCTCCGCCACCCCGGGCGCCACGTCCACCGGCATCTCCGCCCGCAGCGCCGCCTCCACGGCCAGCGCGCGCAGCGCACGCTCCGGCTCCATCGCGACGACCTCGGAGACCGCGCCCGGATAGTGGGCGAAGTTCAGGCCGTTGCCCGCGCCGATCTCGATCACCCGCCCGGACAGACCGCCGAGCAGCCTGCGCCGTACGTCCGCCATCCCGCGGCTCTCGGCCGCGGCGCTGCAGCGGGCGTACCAGCGGGCGAAGACCGGATGGTGCACAGGATCCCGCACCGCCTGCGCGGAGCGGGAGGACCGCACCTGCATGGGGGCCTCCCCGGGTCGGGCCTACGGCGATTCTCCCCGTCGGCCCGCCCGCCGAATCACCGTGCGCGGGAAGGCGCCTCCCGCGCGTGGAAGGCCTCCGCGTCCCAGACGCCCTCCAGCCGGGGCGCCAGCCAGTGCGGGGCCGCGGCCCGGAAGGCGGTCGGGTCCAGGTGTCCCGCGCCCTCGGGGACGGCGCCCAGCAGCGGCACGCCGGTGACGTCCGGCAGGTCCAGCAGGTTGCAGCGTTCGGCGAGCCCCGGGTCCACGGGCCAGCTCCCGATCACCACGCCCACCGGGTCCAGACCGCGCCCGCGCAGCTCCCGGACCGTCAGCTCCGCGGCGTTGAGGGTGCCGAGCCCGGCCGACGCGACCACCAGCACCGGCGCGCGCAGCAGCCCCGCCGTGTCCGCGAGCGTCCCGCCGGCCGCGTCGAACCGCACCAGCAGGCCGCCCGCGCCCTCCACCAGCACCATGTCGTGCTCGGTGGCCAGCTTGGCGGCCCGCTCGGCGATCTCGTGCGGATGCACGGGCGCACGCCCGGCCCGGCGGGCCGCCGTGGCCGGGGCCAGCGGCTCCGGGTAGCGGGCCAGCTCGTCCGACGTGACCGCACCGGCGAGCCGCACGACCTCCGCCGCGTCTCCCGGCTCGTCCGGGCCGACCCCCGTCTGCGCGGCCTTCAGCACCGCCACCGAACGGCCGCCCGCCAGCGCCGTCGCGGCGAGCGCGGCCGTCACCACCGTCTTGCCGACCTCGGTGTTCGTGCCCGTCACCACCAGCACCGGCATGTCATCCCTCCTTCGCCGCCGCGCACACCGCGCGGGTGATCCGCGCGACGTCCGCGTCGGCCGTGACGTACGGCGGCATCGTGTACACCAGGTCGCGGAACGGGCGCAGCCACACGCCCTCCCGCACGGCCGCCCGGGTGGCCGCGGCCATGTCGACGTCGTGGTCGAGCTGGACGACTCCGATCGCGCCCAGCACCCGCACGTCCCGCACCCCGGGCAGTCCGGCCGCCTCGGCCAGCCCGTCGCGCAGCCCGGACTCGATCCGCTTGACCTCCGCGCGCCAGTCCTGCCCCAGCAGCAGCTCCACGGAGGCGCACGCCACGGCCGCCGCCAGGGGGTTGCCCATGAACGTCGGGCCGTGCGCCAGCACCGGCACCTCGCCGCGCGAGATGCCCTCGGCCACCCGCGAGGTGCACAGCGTCGCCGCCATGGTGAGGTAACCGCCGGTCAGCGCCTTGCCGACGCACATCACGTCCGGCGACACCGCCGCGTGCTCCGCCGCGAACAGCGCGCCCGTGCGGCCGAACCCGGTCGCGATCTCGTCGAAGACCAGCAGCACGTCGTGCGCGTCGCACGCCTCCCGCAGCACCCGCAGATACGCGGGGGAGTGGAACCGCATGCCGCCCGCGCCCTGGACCACCGGTTCCACGATCACCGCGGCCAGCTCAGGGGCGTGCCGCCCGATCAGCTCCCGCAGATGCTCGGCGTACTCCTCCTCGTACGGACGGGGCGGGGCGTCCGCGAACACCTGGCGGGGCAGCACTCCGGACCACAGGTCGTGCATCCCGCCCTCGGGGTCGCACACCGACATCGGATGCCAGGTGTCGCCGTGGTAGCCGCCCCGCCAGGTCAGCAGCCGCGACTTCTCCGGACGGCCCAGCGAACGCCAGTACTGCAGGCACATCTTGACCGCGACCTCGACCGACACCGACCCGGAGTCGGCCAGGAACACGTGCTCCAGACCCTCCGGCGACATGTCGACAAGGAGCTTCGCCAGCCGTACGGCGGGCTCGTGCGTGAGCCCGCCGAACATCACGTGACTCATCCGGCCCAGCTGGTCGCGCACGGCCTCGTTGAGCACCGGGTGGTTGTAGCCGTGGATCGCCGACCACCAGGACGACATGCCGTCGACCAGCTCGCCCGACCCGTCGGCGAGGGTCAGCCGGACCCCGCTCGCCGAGGCGACGACGAGCGGTTCCTGACGCCCCGGCATGGGCCCGTACGGATGCCACACGTGCCGCCGGTCGAGCTCCAGCAGGGCGGCGACGGACGCGTCGGGCTCAGGCATTGGGCGCGAGGTCCGTTCCGGCGCCCCGGCGGCGCACGGCCACCAGGTCGGGACGCGGCTCGTCGGCGGAGGCGGCGGGCGCGGGCGCGGAGGCGGGCGCCGTCCCGCAGACGCCGCCGCCCTCGTGCGAACCGCAGCCGCCGCCCTCGTGGGACCCGCAGTCGGCTTCGGCGCCGTCGTGCGACCCGCACGCCCCGCCGCCCGCGTGGGACCCGCAGCCGCCCGCCCGGTGCTCGGGCAGGGTGACCTCCCCGGCGCCCTCCACCTCGAAGCCGGCGTCCGCGATCATCTCCAGGTCCGCCTTGCCGGCCTGGCCCTCGCTGGTGAGGTAGTCGCCCAGGAAGATGGAGTTGGCCAGGTGCAGCGCGAGCGGTTGCATCGTGCGCAGGTGCACCTCACGGCCGCCGGCGATCCGCACCTCGACGTCCGGGCAGACGAACCGCACCATCGCCAGGATGCGCAGGCAGCGCTGCGGCGTCAGGTTCCACTCCTTGGCGAGCGGGGTGCCCTCGAACGGGATCAGGAAGTTGACCGGCACCGAGTCCGGGTCCAGCTCACGCAGCGAGAACACCACGTCGACCAGGTCCTCGTCGGTCTCGCCCATGCCCGCGATCAGCCCGGAACAGGCGGAAAGCCCGGCCGCGTGCGCCTTGCGCACCGTGTCGACCCGGTCGGCGTAGGTGTGCGTGGTCGTGATCTCGCCGTACGTCGACTCGGACGTGTTGAGGTTGTGGTTGTAGGCGTCCGCGCCGGCCTCACGCAGCCGCTCCGCCTGGCCGTCGGAGAGCAGGCCCAGACAGGCGCACACCTCGACGTCCTCGTTCTGCTCCTTGATGGCCTTGATGGTGTCCGACACCCGGTCCACGTCCCGGTCCGTGGGGCCGCGGCCGCTCGCCACCAGGCACACGCGCTTCGCGCCCCCGGCGAGCCCCGCGGCGGCGGCCTGGGACGCCTCGTCCGGCTTCAGCCAGGTGTACTTGAGGATGTCGGCCTTCGAGCCGAGCCGCTGGGAGCAGTAGGAGCAGTCCTCCGGGCACAGCCCGGACTTGAGGTTCACCAGATAGTTGAGTTTCACCCGGCGGCCGAACCAGTGCCTGCGCACCTTCCCGGCCGCGGCCACCACGTCGAGCAGCTCGTCGTCGGTCGTCGCGAGGACGGCCAGCGCCTCGGCCCGTGTCGGCGTCTCGCGCCGAAGCCCCTTGTCCACCAGCGTGTTCAGCAGGTCCATGGGAGCCGATCCTGTCCTACGGGACCCGTCCGGGCCAAGGAGACTTCGGACAACAGAGCCGTCCGGCGGTGTGGGTATCACCACACCGTGTGCCGGGCGGTCTGCCGCTAATGTCTGTGCACTGCCTACAAATCCCGCGGAGGACCGATGGCGTTCGGCTGGATCGACGAGCAGGCGGCACTGCGCCGCACGGCCGGGCTCGTCCGCACGCTGCGGCCCCGACCGGCCGACACGCAGCTCCTCGACCTGGCGAGCAACGACTACCTGGGCCTCGCCCGCCACCCCGAGGTGACCGAGGGGGCCGCGCGGGCGGCCCGCACCTGGGGCGGCGGCGCGACCGGCTCCCGGCTGGTCACCGGCACCACGGAGCTGCACACCGAACTCGAGCGTGAACTGGCCGAGTTCTGCGGCTTCGAGGCCGCCTTGGTCTTCTCCTCCGGCTACGCGGCCAATCTCGCCGCCGTCACCGCCCTCGCCCCGCACGGCTCGCTGGTCGTCTCCGACGCGGGCAACCACGCCTCGCTGATCGACGGCTGCCGGCTGGCCCGGGGCGCGACCCAGGTGGTGGCGCACCGCGACCCGGACGCCGTGCGCAAGGCGCTGGACGGCCACGAGGGACCCGCGGTGGCGGTGTCGGACACGGTGTTCTCGGTGGACGGCGACGCGGCCCCGCTGCCCGCGCTGGCCGAGGCGTGCCGGGAGCACGGCGCGGGCCTGGTGCTCGACGACGCGCACGGGCTCGGCGTGCTGGGCGACGGCGGCCGGGGCGCCCCGCACGCGGCGGGCATCGCGGGCGACGAGGACGTCGTGGTGACGGTGACCCTGTCCAAGTCGCTCGGCGGCCAGGGCGGTGCGGTGCTGGGTCCTGCGCGGGTGATCGGCCATCTGGTCAACGCGGCGCGGACGTTCATCTTCGACACCGGTCTGGCCCCCGCCGCGGCGGGCGCGGCGCTGGCGGCGCTGCGGCTGCTGCGGCGCGAACCCGGGCGTGCGGCGCGCGCGGCCGAGGTCGCGCGCGACCTGCACGCCCGGCTGACGGCCGCGGGTCTGGAAGCCGTGCGTCCCGACGCCGCGGTCGTCTCCGTGCGCGCTCCGTCCCCGGAGCAGGCCGTGCGTTGGGCGGCCGACTGCCGGACGGCCGGTCTGTCCGTGGGCTGCTTCCGTCCTCCTTCCGTGCCCGACGGCATCTCACGGCTCAGACTGACCGCCCGGGCGGACCTGTCCGGGGCGGAGATCGAACGCGCTGTACGGGTGATCGGCGAAACGCGGCCATGAGTCGGCGGGGCACGGCCGTGCGTCGCGCGAGGGACGGATGGTCGGTGGGACGACGGGACTCGTCCCGTTCACGGAGCGGGACGCCGGATCAGTGGACCGCCGTCACGAAGCGGGCCCAGGCGTCGGGCGAGAAGAGCAGCGCGGGCCCGTCCGGGGCCTTGCTGTCGCGCACGGCGAGCAGTCCGGCCGACGGGCCGGCGGCCGGCCGGGCCGTCTCCACGCAGTTGTTCGCCCCCGTGCTGTAGCTGCTGCGCAGCCACCGCACCTCGCGCAGGGCGAGGCTGGAAGGGATGGTCCGAGGCGGTGCAGGCATCGTGCCTCCTTACGCGCCGGCCGCTGCGCCGGCGATGAATTCCGACGATTCCTCGGGTGAGAGGGCGTGGCTCGCCAGTGCCTCGAAGGCCTCCGAGTACGCCCGGAGGTCTTCTTTCCGTTCCAGGTAGTGACTAGTCGTCAAGTGGTCGTGCACCACCACATCCAGGTCAGATGTGCGCGGAAATGAAAAGATGACGAAGGGACCCGTCACACCGATGTGCGCGCCCGCGCTGAACGGCAGGACCTGCAACCGCACCTGCGGCAGCCGCGACGCCTCGACCAGCCGGTCCAGCTGACGCGCCATCACCTCGGGGCCGCCCACCTCCCGGCGCAGCACGGCCTCGTCCAGCACCGCCCACAGTTCCAGCGGCGGCTCGGCGCGCAGCACGTCCTGCCGGGCCAGCCGCACCTCCACCAGGGCGTCCAGGCGCTCCTCCGGAGTGCCCTCCAGAGCGGCCTGCGTCACCGCACGCGCGTACTCGGGCGTCTGCAGCAGCCCCGGGACCACGGTGGTCTCCAGGGTGCGCATCGCGCTCGCCTGCGACTCCAGACTGATGAAATCCCGGTACGTCGGGGGCAGTACACCCCGGTACGCGTGCCACCAGTGGTGGCGTCCGTCGCCGTCGCCGGTGCCCGACAGCACCAGCAGCAACTCCCGCAACTGCGGGTCGTTCACGCCGTAGACGTCGAGGAGTAACCGTACGTCGGCCGGTTTCGTCCCGCTCGTACCCGTCTCGATCCGGCTCACCTTCGACTGGTGCCAGCCCGCCAGCCGGGCCGCGTCGCCGCTCGTGAGTCCGGCCGCCGTGCGCAGCGCGCGCAGTTCGGCGCCCAGTTTTCTGCGGCGCACCGCGGGACCGTGCTGCATGGGCTTCTCCTTACTCCTTCCGGGCCGACCGGATACGGTCTCCCGTCGCAGAGTTCACCGCTTCGAGCGACAGATATATGCATATCTTGGTGGATCGCCGCGCGGCACCCTGCGTTGATGGCACTCTGGCGACGAAGCACCAGTGCGGGACCGTACTCGAACCAACCGCTCCGTGTCGGACTGCGGTCCCGTGGGAAAGGGACGACGTCGCCATGGCAGACCATCTGGAAGCATCCGTCACTCTGCCGAGCGATCCCGCCTCGGTCTCCGCCGCGCGGGCCCATGTGGCGAGTGCGCTGGCGGAATGGGGGCTGCCACCGGACGCCGAACTCTGCGACACCGTGCGGCTGATCGTCTCCGAGCTGGCGACCAACGCGGTGCAGCACACCTTCGGCCAGTCGCCCACGTTCACGGTTGACGTCGTCCTGGTCCGCGACGAGCGGGTGCACATCGGGGTGACGGACAGCCACCCCCGGTTCCCCAAGCGGCTTCCCGCGGCGGTCCAGCAGGACAACGGGCGGGGCCTGGTCATCATCCGCTGGCTCACCGCGGAGTGCGGGGGCCGGCTGAGAATCCGGCCCACCCGCGAGGGAGGCAAGACGGTCGCCGTCGAACTCCCGTGGCCCGCCGCCACCGTTCAGCCCGCCACGGTGCAGCCCGCCACCGTGCAGGCCCCTACCGTTCAGCCCGTCACCGTCCAGCCGCCCGAGACGGTCATCGCGGCGGTGCAGCAGGAGCCGTGACGTCGCGTCACCATCCATGCGGGCCCGAATGAAGCCGTGACGGACGGCGTGCGGGGCCCGGGGTGGTCGTCGCCCTGAGGGCGGCCCCGCCGGGCCCCTGCGGGACGCCACGCGGGCGCGGGCCCGCGTGGCCGGTCGCGGCCCGGCGGCGGCGCTCCCGCGGGCGCCGCCGCCTCCGCCCGTCACTTCACACGGCCGTACCAGACGCTGTTGGTCCAGATCTTCTGCAGCCGCACCACGTCCCCGGTCTTCGGGGCGTGCCAGATCTTGTTCTTACCGGCGTAGATACCGACGTGGTACACGTAGCTGCCGGAGTGGAAGAACACCAGGTCCCCGGCCTTACGGCTGCTCTTGGAGATGTGGCGCGTCTTGTTGTACTGCTGGGCGGCCGTGCGGGGGAGCTTCTTCCCCGCCTTCTTGAACGAGTACAGCGTCAGGCCCGAGCAGTCGAACCGGTTCGGTCCGGTCGCCCCCCACGCGTACGGCGCCCCCTTCTTGGACGCCGCGACCTTCAGGGCCTTGCTGCCCACGGTCGCCGCGGCGGCCTCCCCGGCCGCTCCCGGTACCACGATCGAGCCGCCCACGGCGGCGAGGGTGAGGGCCGAGGCCGTGCCGGCCCGGGCCATGAGAGACGGGACACGATTGAGCGCACTCATGCGCAACCCTTCGTCAGCCGCCTGTGAAGGATGACCTGTCGGATTCGGGCTGGCGAAGTAGCCCGGCCGCTGACGCGGCTTCACCCCAAGGGCTGCTCGGGACGCGCACTGCGCGCGTACCGGCGACCCGTCGTGCTTGGGTCCTCCACTCCTGCCGATCCACTCCTGTCGACCGGTCATCCGGGCGGCGGCAGGACTCGGCGTCCGCCCGGATCGCCCCGCCGCGGCGGCGGGGTCTTGTCGTCAGTCAGGGATCTTGGCCCATGGCGCGAGCGATTTCCCAACGGAACGGGGGGTTTGTGTTGTTACTCACCACTCACCCGTTCGGGTGGACAGCTGTTCGTTCGACTCGCCGTCAAGAGGGCGTGTGAGGCCAGGACCAGGGGTGGAATGGTCAATTCCGCCCTTCGGTGAGGGTGGGCGTGCAAGTTCGACGGCCTCAAAAAAGGAGGTTCGTCTACGCCGGACGGGGGTAAGCCGTTCGGTCCGTTTCAACTCGTCGTGGGGTGTGCCGTCGAGCGGGCCCGTCGCTCCGGGCCCGCTCCGTCAACGCCCCGTCCGCGGCGGCAGCGTGACCCTGGCCGTGCGCCGCTCGCCGTCCAGCACCCGCAGGGCGCGCGCCAGGGTCTCGGCGCACAGCTCGCTCTCGCCGCGCCGGTGCATCAGGGTCAGCGCGTCACGCAGCGCGACCGCCTTGCCGACCAGCGCCTGGGCGGCCCGCAGGCTCCGGTAGGTGTCGCCGCCCTGGGCCGGGTTGACCCGGCCGAGCAGGTCGACGACCTCCAGGTAACGGTCGATCAGCTCGGCCTCCGCCCGGGTCAGCGCGGGTAGCGGCGGCAGTTCGGGCAGCATCGTCGGCTCACCTCGCGCCGGTCGCGGTACGGGCAGCGCGGTGGTGCGGCACGATCCGGTCGGCGAGGCCGTGATCCACGGCGGCCTGCGCGTCCAGGACGAGGTCCCGCTCCAGGTCGGCCCGCACCCGGTCCACGGGCCGGCCGGTGTGCCTCGCCAGCATCTCCTCCGTGCGGGCCCTGATCCGGGCCAGCTCCTCGGCCCGGATCGCCAGATCGCTCGCGCTGCCCTGCACCGGCTCCGTGAGGGCGGGCTGACGGAGCACCAGCCGGGAGCCGGGCAGGACGTACCGCTTACCCGGCGTGCCGGCGGCCAGCAGCAGCGCTGCCGTCCCCTCCGCGCGGCCCAGGCAGACCGTCTCGACGTCGCAGGTGACGTACGTCAGGGCGTCGTGCAGGGCGGACATGGCGTGGAAGGGGCCGCCGGGGGAGTTCAGGTACAGCGAGATGTCGCGGTCCGGGGCGTGGTGCTCGAGGTACATGAGCTGGGCCGTCACGTCGTTCACCGCGGTCTCGTCGATCCGCGTGCCCAGGACGACGATCCGCTCCTCCAGCAGCCGGTCGTACGGGTCGGAGGTCCGGTGCCCCGAGGGGCGGACGGGCGGTCGCGTCATGGTGCCCTCCTGTCTCGTTGTCTGTAAAAAATGTACAGGACGTACGTGACGTTATGATGGCCGTATGGCTTACGAGATTCCGGTGACCCAGGCCAGGGCCGAGCTCGCCGACCTGATCAACCGCGTGGTGTACGGCGGTGAGCGGGTCGTCGTGACCCGTCACGGGAAGCCGCTCGTCGCCCTCGTCTCAGCGGACGACCTGCGACGACTGGAGGAAGCCGAGGGTGCCGGCGAGACGCCGGTGATCAGCACGGTGGCGGGCGTACGCGAGGTCGCGTCCGCCCCCCGCGAACACGGCCGCTTCGGCATCGCGGCGGAGCACAGGGGGGTGGCGGGTTCCTGACCGCCGGCACCCCGCCTGCACGCCCTGGCTGCGGCCATGCGTGCGGCCCGTCGGGCCGTCGCTCCCCGGTCACGCCCACCTGGGCCGGCCCGGCGGCACGACTGCCCGCGACCGCGCGGGGCGGGGCCCATGTCGCCCCGGGCCCGGCGGAGGGGCCCGTGACCGGCCGACGTTTCCTCGATGCGGGGCGCCCGCGGATGTCGAACCGCGCACCCCCGTCCGCTACAGCGGGGGTGCGCGGTCGTACAGGGGCGGTTCGTCAGCCCGCCAAGGCCGGTTCGCGGTCCGCCGTGTCGGGGGCAGGCGCCGTACGGCCGCGTACCGCGTGGCCGACCAGCACCGCCCCCAGCCCCAGCACCGCCCACCACGTCAGCGTGAGCGCGGGTCCCGCCGCCGACGCCCCGTCGAAGAAGGCGACCGAGCGCAGGAGCGACACTCCCGCCCCCGGCGGCAGCCGCTGGCCGATCACTCCGGCCGGCTCGGGCAGCATCTCCGGGGCGGACGCCGCCCCCGCGAACGGGTTGCCGATCAGCATCATCAGCAGGGCGCCGAGCCCGAGACCAGGTCGACCCAGCAGGGCCGCGAGGCCCGCGACCGCCCCGCTCACCGCCAGCGTGGCCAGCGCGAACGACCCCGCCACGGCCCACCAGTCGCCCGGCAGGGCGTCCAGCCAGCTGTGCGACAGGGCGGCGGCGACCCCGCCGACCAGCGCCGCCGACCCGGCCAGCGCGCCCACCGCGACAGGGCCCCGCAGTCCGAGCAGCGTCACCGCCACCCCCGCGCCGATCCCGGCCAGCGCCAGCGGCAGCACGCTCGTGCTCAGCACCGCCCCGCGTGGATCGCTCGCCGGGGCCGGCACCACGTCCTCCGTGGCGATCTCCTGGCCGGAGGCAGCAGCCTGATGCGCGACCGCCTGCTGGAGCAGCTGCGCCACCGCCGGGCCCGCCGCGGACGCGGTCAGCAGCTTCGGGCCCTCCGGCGTCACCACGACCGCCCCGTACACCTCCCGGTCCTCGATCGCGTCCCGCGCCCCGGCCTCGTCGGCGTACCGATGGAGGTCGAACGCGCCCTCCCGCTGCTCCAGCCGCTCCGCGACCGGTGCCGTGGCGGTCGGCGGGCCGGCCACGCCGAGCGGCAGGTCGCGCGGTGCCGTGCGCGCCGCGGGCCAGGCGAAGGCCCACAGGGCCAACGCCACCAGCGTCGGGATCAGCACCAGGACGGCTGCGATCCGCCGGTGCGTCGGCAGGGACGTGGGAGACATGAGGGGCTCCTCTAAAAAGAAGGATCGTTCGTTTTTGGCTCGCCCACACCGTCCCGCCATCTCCCTCCCTTGTCAAGAAGGAATGTTCGTTTTAAGTTGGCGACCATGGCTCGCGTATCCCAGCAACACCTCGACGCCCGCCGTCGGCAGATCCTCGACGGCGCCGCGGTCTGCTTCGCCCGCAACGGCTTCCACGCCACGTCGATGCAGGACGTGCTGAAGGAGGTGGACCTCTCCGCCGGCGCCGTCTACCGGTACTTCAGCGGCAAGGAGGAGTTGATCGCGGCCATCGCCTCCGAGGTGCTCGAGACGGTGCGCGGCACCCTGGAGCAGGCGGCCGGGGAGAGCCCGCCGCCCACCCCCGACGTGCTGGTGCCGCGCGCCCTGGCGACGATGCGTGAACTGCGGCCGGCGACCCTGGACACGGGGGAGTGGCTGTTCCCGCGGCTGATGATCCAGGTGTGGACCGAGTCCACCCGCAATCCGCAGCTGACGGCCGTGCTGGGCGACGGCTACGCCAAGATCCGCACGGCGTGGAGCGGCATGGCGCAGAGCTACAAGGACGCCGGACTCCTGCCCGAGGACGCCGACGTGGACGCGATGGCCCGCGCGATGATCGCGCTCGTGCAGGGATTCGCCGCCCAGATGGCCCTGTTCGGCGACATCCCGCCGCAGACGCTCGCCGACGGCACCCGCGCCCTGATGGCCATCGACCGCGCCACGTGAGGCGCCTGGGCCGGGCCGGCCGCGGCCGACACGGACGGCCGAACCGGGCGCCGCGCGTTTAACGTCCTCGAAACGCCGCCCGGCTAGCCTCCGGGTCCACGCCACCGGGGATCCTTCCCGTGGCCGCGGCCACCGGGCCCCGCACGGCCCGGAGCGAGGACGGTGAGGTGGATGCCGTGCAACTGACCCCGCACGAGCAGGAGAGGCTGCTCATCCATGTGGCGGCCGACGTGGCGGCGAAGCGCCGCGACCGCGGTCTGAAGCTCAACCACCCGGAGGCGGTCGCCCTCATCACCTCGCACCTCCTCGAGGGCGCCCGCGACGGCCGCACCGTCGCCGAGCTGATGGCGTCCGGGCGGAAGGTGCTCACCAGGGACGACGTCATGGAAGGCGTCCCCGAGATGATCCCCGACGTGCAGGTGGAGGCCACCTTCCCGGACGGCACCAAGCTCGTCACCGTCCACGACCCCATCGTCTGACGGAGGAGCGCCGTGACACCCGGAGAGATCCTGTTCGCCGAGGGCCCGATCGTCTACAACGAGGGCCGCGGGACCACCCGCCTGACCGTCCTCAACGCGGCCGACCGGCCCGTGCAGGTCGGCTCGCACTACCACTTCGCCGAGGCCAACCCGGGCCTGGAGTTCGACCGTGCCGCGGCCCGCGGCAAGCGGCTCGACGTCCCCGCGGGCACCGCCGTACGGTTCGAGCCCGGTATCCCCGTCGAGGTCGCGCTGGTGCCGCTGGCCGGGACGCGGACCGTGCCCGGGCTGCGCGGGGAGACGGGGGGCGCGCTCGATGCCTGAGATCTCCCGCGAGGCGTACGCCGACCTGTTCGGGCCGACCACCGGCGACCGGATCCGGCTCGCCGACACCGATCTGCTCATCGAGATCGAGGAGGACCGCTCGGGCGGCCCCGGACGCGCGGGCGACGAGGCGGTGTTCGGCGGCGGCAAGGTCATCCGCGAGTCGATGGGCCAGGCCACCGCCACCCGCGCCGACGGCGCCCCCGACACCGTGATCACCGGCGCGGTCGTCGTCGACCACTGGGGCGTCGTCAAGGCCGACGTCGGCATCCGCGACGGACGGATCACCGGCATCGGGAAGGCCGGCAACCCCGACACCATGGACGGGGCCCACCCCGATCTGGTGATCGGCCCCGAGACCGAGATCGTCGCGGGCAACGGGAAGATCCTGACCGCCGGGGCGATCGACGCGCACGTCCACTTCATCTGCCCGCAGATCGCCGACGAGGCGCTGGCCTCCGGCATCACCACGCTGGTCGGCGGCGGCACCGGACCCGCCGAGGGCTCCAAGGCGACCACCGTCACGCCCGGCCCCTGGCACCTCGCCCGGATGCTGGAGGCGATGGAGGCGTACCCGCTGAACATCGGGCTGCTCGGCAAGGGCAACACCGTGTCGCAGGACGCCCTGTTGTCACAGATCCGGGGCGGGGCCGTCGGACTGAAGCTGCACGAGGACTGGGGGTCCACCCCGGCCGTCATCGACGCCGCGCTCGCCGCGGCCGACCGGACCGGCGTGCAGGTCGCCATCCACACCGACACCCTCAACGAGGCCGGTTTCGTGGGCGACACGCTCGCCGCGATCGCCGGGCGCGGCATCCACGCGTACCACACCGAGGGTGCGGGCGGCGGGCACGCGCCGGACATCATGACCGTCGTCTCCCAGCCGCACGTCCTGCCCAGCTCCACCAACCCGACGCGTCCGTTCACGGTCAACACCGTCGAGGAGCACCTCGACATGCTGATGGTCTGCCACCACCTGAACCCGGCCGTCCCCGAGGACCTGGCCTTCGCCGAGTCGCGGATCCGGCCGTCCACCATCGGCGCGGAGGACGTGCTCCACGACCTCGGCGCCATCTCCGTGATCTCCTCCGACTCCCAGGCGATGGGACGCGTCGGCGAGGTGATCATGCGGACCTGGCAGACGGCCCATGTGATGAAGCGCAGGCGCGGCGCGCTGCCCGGCGACGGGCGGGCCGACAACCACCGGGTCCGTCGCTATGTCGCCAAATACACGATCAACCCGGCGGTGGCGCAGGGCATGGCCGGGGAGATCGGCTCCGTGGAGAGCGGCAAGCTGGCCGATCTCGTGCTGTGGGAACCGAAGTTCTTCGGGGTCAAGCCCCAACTCGTCCTCAAGGGCGGGCAGATCGCCTACGCGCAGATGGGGGACGCCAACGCGTCCATCCCGACCCCGCAGCCGGTGCTGCCCCGGCCCATGTTCGGCGCGACCGGACGGGCGCCCGCCGCCAACTCGGTCAACTTCGTCGCTCAGGCCGCCCTCGACGCCGGGCTGCCCGACCGGCTCGGGCTGGGCAAACGGTGGGCGGTCATCGACTCCACACGCGGGGTGACCAAGGCGGACATGCGGGAGAACGACGCCCTGCCGGACGTGCGGATCGACCCCGACAGCTTCGCCGTGCGCATCGACGGGGAGCTGGTCGAGGCGACGCCGGCCGAGGAACTTCCGCTCGCCCAGCGCTACTTCCTCTTCTGATGTCCAGGGTTCCGATGTCCAGGGCAGCGCTGCTCGTCCTGGCCGACGGACGGTTCCCCGCGGGCGGGCACGCCCACTCCGGCGGGGCGGAGGCCGCGGTGCACGCCGGGCGGATCACCGGCGCGGAAAGCCTGGAGGAGTTCTGCCGGGGGCGGCTCCACACCACGGGGCTGGTGTCGGCCGCGGTCGCCGCGTCCGCCGCGTTGGGCGTGGACCCGGGGGAGTTGGACGCGGCTGCCGACGCCCGTACGCCGTCGCCCGCACTGCGTGCGGCGGCCCGCAAGCTGGGACGCCAGTTGCTGCGCGCCGCCCGTGCGGCCTGGGCGAGTCCGGAACTGGACGCCCTGGCGCGGCGGTGTCCCAAAGGGGCGCACCAGCCGGTGGTGTTGGGGGTGGCCGCGCGGGCGGCCGGACTCGGCGCGGAGGACGCGGCGCACTGCGCGCTGTACGAGAGCGTGGGTGGGCCGGCGACGGCGACGGTACGGCTGCTCAGCCTGCACCCGTTCGACGCGACGGGCGTTCTCGCGCGTCTGGCGCCGGAGGTGGATCGCGTGGCGGAGACGGCGGTGCGGGCGGGGCGGCGGGTCGCCGAGGTGGGCACCGACGCGTTGCCGGTGGCGTCGGCGCCTCTGCTGGAGATTTTTGCCGAGGCGCATGCGAGGCGTGCGGGACGGTTGTTCGCGTCATGAGGTTCGTCGTCGGGTGCGGGTCTGTGGGGGGTGTTCGCGCAGTTCCCCGCGCCCCTGAGGGGGCCGGTGCGGGGGCTCGCTCTGATCGCCGGACCCGCCCCGGCGCCCCGTCCGCCCACCGGGAGTGTGGGGTCGGTTCGTGGGCGGGTGCGGGGCTGTGGGGGTTGTTCGCGCAGTTCCCCGCGCCCCTTGGGGAGACCCGCCCCCGCGTCCGCCCATCCACCCGGGTTCGCCCCCGGCGTCCGTCCACCGGCCCCGCCCTCGACCCCGACCACACCGACCGTCCGTCCCCTCGTCGACCCGGACGTGACGCCAACCGCGGAGGTGCCCCATGCATCGTGATCACATCGACCCCCACCCAGGGCCCGCCGGCATGGGTGCCGACGCCCGGCGGCCGGACGGAGGGCGTCGTGCCCTGCGCATAGGGCTCGGCGGGCCCGTCGGGTCCGGGAAGACTGCGACCGTCGCCGCGCTCTGCAGGGCGCTGCGGGACGAAGTGTCCCTGGCCGTCGTGACCAACGACATCTACACCCGCGAGGACGCCGAGTACCTGCTCAGGGAGGCAGTCCTGCCTCCCGAGCGGATCACCGCTGTGGAGACCGGCGCCTGCCCGCACACCGCAATCCGTGACGACATCTCCGCCAACCTCGAGGCGGTGGAGGACCTGGAGGACTCCGTCGGCCCGCTGGACCTCGTGCTCGTCGAGTCCGGCGGGGACAACCTCACGGCGACCTTCTCCAAGGGGCTGGTCGACGCGCAGATCTTCGTGATCGACGTGGCCGGCGGGGACGACATCCCGCGCAAGGGCGGCCCCGGCGTGACCACCGCCGACCTGCTGGTCGTGAACAAGACCGACCTCGCCCCGTACGTCGGTTCGGACCTCGGCCGGATGGCGGTCGACGCCAAGGCGCAACGCGCCGACCTGCCCGTGGTGTTCCAGTCGCTGCGCGAGGACGAGGGGGTCGCCGCGGTGGCGGCCTGGGTGCGGCAGCGGCTCGCCGCATGGGCGGCGTGAACACCGCGGGCGTCCGGGCCGAGGCGGAGATCCGCGCCCGTGCGGACGGCCGGGGCGGCACGGCCCTGCCCGTGCTGGAGAGCCGGGGCCCCCTCGCCCTGCGGCGCACGCGGGGGAGCGGCGCCACCGCGCACGTCATGCTGGTCGGTGCGATGAGCGGCCCGCACGGCGGGGACCACTTCACCGTCCGCGCCGGCGTCGGCGCGGACGCCCGGCTGCGGGTCGGCTCGGCCGCGGCCACGCTCGCCCTGCCGGGCCAGCACGGGGGCCAGGCTCGTCAGGACGTGCGGATCACCGTCGCTGCCGGAGGCGAACTGCACTGGCTGCCCGAGCCGTTGATCTCCGTCACGGGCAGCGAGCTGGCCGTGCACACCCACGTCGACCTGGAGCCCGGCGCCCGGCTGGTGCTCCGTGAGGAACTGGTGCTGGGGCGGACCGGCGAGGATCCCGGACGGCTCACCTCCCGGCTCACCGTGCGCGTCGACGGGCGCCCCGTCCTCGACCAGGAACTCGAGCTTGACCCCGGCGCCCCCAACGGCTGGGACGGCCCCGCCGTACTGGGCGGCCACCGTGCCGTCGGACAACTCGTCGTCGTCGATCCGGAGTTCACGGACAAGCCGGTCGCGCCCAACGTGCCCGCCGACGGCCTCGCCGTCCTCCCGCTGGCCGGGCCCGCCGTCCTGGTCAGCGCCGTGGCGCCGGACGCCCTGACGCTGCGCCGACTGCTGGACCGGGCGCCCGCCTCCTTCACCCCCGCCTCCCCGGCCACCCCCGCCTCCCCGGCGTCCGCATGACACCACCGCCATGTCCGCTTATCGGATTGGCAAAGAAGGCGCATCCCCTCTGTCGCCCATGTCCTCCGGGAGACGAGGATCCAACCCCGTACGCATCGAAACCACGTACGGGGAGGCCCCCTTGAGGGACAGCAGAGCGAAGAGGCGGGTGGCGGCGCTCGGTTCGGCCGGCGTGCTCGTCACGTCCGCACTCATAGCCGGCGCCGTCGCGGCGCCCACCGCGAGCGCGACGGCGGACACCCGTCACGGCAAGGACCGTGAGGCCCAGGGCGTGGCCGTCGCCGCGGCCCGAGCCGCCAAGACCGGCATCGACTGGCAGGACTGCCCCGCCGACTGGAACCTGCCCCGGCCCATCCAGTGCGGCTGGGTCTCCGTGCCGCTGGACTACGCCAAGCCGAACGGCAAGCAGATCAAGCTCGCCGTCGACCGCGTCGCGAACACCGGCACGCCGGCCGAACGGCAGGGCGCGCTGCTGTACAACCCGGGCGGCCCCGGCGGCTCCGGCCTGCGCTTCCCGGCCCGGGTCACCTCGAAGAACGCCGTCTGGGCCAACACCGCCAAGGCGTACGACTTCGTCGGCTTCGACCCGCGCGGCGTGGGGAAGTCCGCGCCCATCTCCTGCGGCGACCCGCAGGAGTTCGTGAAGGCGCCCAAGGCCGACCCGGTTCCGCGCACCGAGGCCGACAAGCGCGCACAGCGCAAGCTCGCCCGCGAGTACGCCGAGGGCTGCCTCGAGCGCAGCGGCACCGTGCTGCCGCACATGACCACCCCGAACACCGCCCGCGACCTCGACGTCATCCGTGCGGCACTCGGCGAGAAGAAGCTCAACTACCTGGGCGTTTCCTACGGCACCTACCTCGGCGCCGTCTACGCCACCCTGTTCCCCGGCCACGTGCGCCGCATGGTCGTGGACAGCGTGGTCAACCCGTCCCGCCAGAAGATCTGGTACCAGGCCAACCTGGACCAGAACGTCGCCTTCGAGACCCGCTGGCAGGACTGGCAGGACTGGGTGGCGAAGAACGACGCCGTCTACCACCTCGGCACCACCCGGGCCGCCGTCCAGCAGCAGTGGCTGAAGCTGCGCGCCGCCGCCGCGAAGCAGCCGTTCGGCGGAGTCGTCGGCCCCGCCGAGCTGATCGGCTTCTTCCAGAGCGCCCCGTACTACGACTCCGCGTGGGCCCCGGTCGCCGAGGTGTTCAGCCAGGCCGCCGCGGGGAACACCCAGGCGGTGGTCGACGCCGCCGCCCCGGACCTGTCCGACACGGCGGGCAACGCGGCCGCGGAGAACGGCAACGCCGTCTACAACGCGGTCGAGTGCACCGACGCCAAGTGGCCCACCGACTGGCGCACCTGGGACCGGGACACCACCCGGCTGCACCGTGACCACCCGTTCCTGACCTGGGCCAACACGTGGATGAACCTGCCCTGCGCCACCTGGCCGGTTCCCCAGCGCACCCCCGTCGACGTGAAGACCGGCAAGGGCCTGCCGCCCGTGCTGATCGTCCAGTCCGAGCGGGACGCGGCCACCCCGTACGGCGGCGCCGTCGAACTGCACAAGCGGCTCAAGGGCTCCCGCCTGATCACCGAGCGGGACGCCGGCTCCCACGGCGTCACCGGGCTGGTCAACCCGTGCGTCAACGACCGGGTCGACACCTACCTGCTCACCGGGAAGCTCGACCGCTCCGACGTGACCTGCGCCCCGCACGCCACGCCGAAGCCGTAAGCGCACGACCGTGAGGGGCGGCCGGGAACACCCCGGCCGCCCCTCACCCGTGTCCGGCGAGGCTCACCGCGACGGCGTGCGCGACGCCCGCCGCTTCTCCTCCGCCTTGCGTTCGGCCTCCGCGGCCTTCACGTCGGCCGCGTACCGGTCGACGTACTCCTGCTCGGAGAGGGAGAGGATGGCGTACATGATCTCGTCGGTGACGGCCCGCAGGACCGCCTTCTCGTTCTCCATGCCCTGGTAGCGCGAGAAGTCCAGCGGCTCGCCGAAGCGGATCACCACCGGGTGGATGCGGGGGATCTTCCGGCCGGGCGGCTGCGCCTCGAACGTGCCGATCATCGCGCAGGGCACCACCGGGACGCCCGCCTTGAGGGCCATCACCGCCACGCCGACCTTGCCCTTGTAGAGACGGCCGTCGTGCGAGCGGGTGCCCTCCGGGTAGATGCCGAGCAGTTCCCCCTTGCTCAGCACCCCGAGCCCTTCGCGGATCGCCGCCTGCCCGGCGTCCTTGCCGGAGCGGTCGACGGGGATCTGTCCGGCGCTGTGGAAGAAGAACGCCGTCAGCCGCCCCTTGAGGCCCGGCCCGGTGAAGTACTCGGCCTTGGCGAGGAAGGTGATGCGGCGCTTCAGCACGGCCGGCATCAGGAAGTGGTCCGAGAACGACAGGTGGTTCCCCGCCACGATCGCGGCGCCGGAGGACGGGACATGCGCCAGGCCCTCGATCCGCGGCCGGAAGACCAGTCTGAGCAGCGGGCCCAACAACACGTATTTGAGCAGGTAGTAGAACAAAAGCACGCTCCTCGACTCTGGGAAACGACGGGATCGCCGCGTTCCAGCAGGTCATCCGGCACGTCGTGAACTGCCAGTCTAGGACCGGGTGACGGGCCGGGCACCAGGTTCGACGGGAACCGGAACCCATCGCCCCGGACAGCCGCCCGCACATCACCGCGGCCCCCGCCCGCGCACCGGCCGGTACGCTCGACGGCATGCGGATCTCCGTCTCCTCCGACATGGACGAACCGGTCGCCCGCGCGCTGGTCGACGCCCTGCGCGAGCGCGGCCACGAGGTGCGCGCGCACGGCGCGCTGAGCCCCGGGGACGACCCGCGGTGGGCCGTCTGCTCCGCGGCCGCCGCCCGCGACGTCGCCGAAGGAAGGGCCGACCAGGCGGTGGTGTGCTGCTGGACCGGGACCGGGGCGTCGATCGCCGCCAACAAGGTGCCCGGCGCCCGGGCCGCCCTGTGCACCGACGCGTACACCGCCGACGGCGCCCGCCGCTGGAACGACGCCAACGTGCTGGCGCTGAGCCTGCGGCTCACCTCGGTCCCGCTGCTCCACGAGATCCTCGACGCCTGGTTCGCCGGCCGGCCCAGCGCCGACCCCGAGGACCGGGCCAACGTGGAGCACACCACCCGGCTGGACGGCGGGCGCACCGGAGCCTGACGGAAGGCGGCGCGCCTTCACCCGTCCCGACGGCGGGCACACCGCAGCCTGACGTCCGGGCCCCTCACTGTCTGACGTCCGGGCCCTTCACAGCCTGACGACCGGGCCTGTCACAGCCTGACGCCCGGGCCCGTCACAGCCGTACGACGACCAGCGCCGTGTCGTCCGTGGCGCCGCCCGGCGGCAGCAGTTCCCGCAGCACCGTGTCCGCCAGCGGCTCCGGGTCCAGCGCGCGGTGGTGGCGCAGGGACTCCGCCAGCCGCCGCAGCCCGACGTCGATGTCCTCCCGCCGCCGCTCGATCAGCCCGTCGGTGTAGAGCGCGAGGATCGCCCCCGGCTCGAAGACCGTGGACGCCTGCGGCCGCGGCCGCGGCTCCGGACGGGCGTCCAGCGGCGGGTCCGTCGCCCGGTCGAGGAACTCCACCCGCCCGTCGCCGTGCAGCAGCACCGGAGGCGGATGGCCGGCGCTGCTGTAGGTGATGACGTGCCGGTCGAAGTCGATGAACGTGGTCACGACCGTCGCGGACTCGGCGCCGTCCACCACGTTCGCGTACCGGCCGAGCACGTTCAGCGCCTGGGCCGGCCCGTCCGCCACCCGGGACGCCGCGCTCAGCGCGCTGCGCAGCTGGCCCATGACCCCGGCCGCCTCCAGACCGTGCCCCACCACGTCGCCCACCGACACGCCGATGCGGTGGCCGCCCACCAGATCGACCAGGTCGTACCAGTCACCGCACACGTTCAGCGCGCCCACCGCCGGCCGGTAGCGCACCGCCGCCCTGCGGTGGCCGACCTGCCGGTGCGCCGGCAGCATCGCCTTCTGCAGCACCAGGGCCACCTCACGCTCCCGGGCGTGCGCCTCGCGCAGCCGGTTGTTGAGCTCCTGCAGCTCACGGGCGCGCGTGTACAGCTCCGCCTCCAGCACCCGTCCCGCCGTGTCGCCGTCGAGCCCCCGGGCCCGCACGAACTCGGTGACCTCCTCGACCCGGTGCACGATCAGCCGCACCCGGCCGTCCGGTCCGAGGACCGGGCTGTTCACCGGCGACCAGTAGTGCTCGTGCCAGTTCCCCGAGTTCTCGGGGGACTCGACGTCGTAGCGCTGCAGGGCCATCGCGTCCCGTTCGCCGGTGGCCAGCACCCGCAGCAGCGAGGCCCGCAGATGGTGCGAGTGGCTCGAGGCGGGGGAGTTCAGCGACTCCGGGAACACGTCGAACACGTGACGGCCCAGCAGGGATGCGCGGGGACGCCCGGTGCCGCGCACGTACGCGTCGTTGACGTCGGCGAACACCAGGTCCGGGGTCAGCAGCGCCACCATGCCCGGGAGCGCCCGGTACACCGCCTCGAAGTCGATCGTCGTGTCTGCCATGGCCCCGCCTCACTCCGGGGACGCGGTCAGCGGCTGCTCCGCCCAGATGATCTTCCCGTCGGGCACGAACCGCGTGCCCCAGCGCTCCGCGAGCTGCGACACCAGCAGCAGCCCCCGGCCGCCCTCGTCCATCGCGCGCGGATGCCGCAGATGGGGGGCGCTCGCTCCGCCGTCGAGCACCTCGCACACCAGCGTCCGCTCCCGGATCAGCCGCAACCGCACCCGCCCGGAGGCGTGCCGGATCGCGTTCGTCACCAGCTCGCTCACCAGCAGCTCCGTGGTGAACTTCAGCTCCTCGTCGAGGCCCCAGCGGGAGAGCTGGTCCTGGGCGGTCCTGCGGGCGTCCGCCACCACCGCCGGGTCCGGCGGCAGGTCCCACGCCGCGATCTGCTCCGGCGCGAGGCGCCTGGTCCGCGCCATCAGCAGCGCCACGTCGTCCTCCGGACGGGACGGGACCAACGTGTCGACCACCGCCTGGCAGCTGGGCCGCAGTTCGCGCTCCGTGTCCTCCAGGGCCCGCCGCAGCCGCTCCCGTCCCGCCTCCTCCGTGCCGCCGTCGCCGTGCGCCAGCAGCCCGTCCGTGTGCAGCACCAGCGTGCTGCCCTCGTCCAGCGACAGCTCCACCGCCTCGAACGGCGGACCGCCCACCCCGAGGGCGGGCCCCTGCGGCAGGTCCACGAAGCCGACCGTGCCGTCCGGCGCCACCACCGCGGGCGCCGGATGCCCCGCGGCGGCCATCGTGCACCGCCCGTCCGCCGGGTCGTACACCACGTACACGCAGGCGGAGCCGACCGAGTTGCCCTGCCTGACCCCGCCCTCCCCGTCGTCGTCCCCCTCCCCGTCGCCGTCGTCCCGGGCCGAGCGGAGGGCCAGGTCGTCCAGGTGCGCCAGTACCTCCTCGGGCGGCAGGTCGATCGCGGCGAGCGTTCGGACCGCCGTGCGCAGCCGCCCCATGGCCGCGGCGGCGTCGATGCCGTGCCCCGGCACCTCCCCGACCACCAGCGCGACCCGGGCGCCGGACAGCGGGATCAGGTCGTACCAGTCGCCGCCCAGGCCGGTCAGCTCGTCGGCGGGCCGGTAGCAGACGGCCACCTCGACGGCGTCCTGGTCGGGCAGGCGGCGGGGCAGCAGACTGCGCTGGAGCACCAGCGTGGCGTCCCGTTCGCGGGTGTAGCGGCGGGCGTTGTCCACGCAGACGGCGGCGCGCGAGACCAGGTCCTCGGCCAGGTGCAGGTCGTCCGCGTCGAAGGGGCTCTGACGGCGGCGGAAGAACGTGGTGAGGCCCAGGGTGACACCGCGCGCCCGGATCGGGACGATCATCACGCTCTGCAGACCCAGCTCCAGGAAGGTGGACTCCCGGCCCTCCGGCGCGTCCGCGGCCCATTCCACCGCCAGCGGGTCGAGCTGCTCCTGCCGCCAGGACCGCCCCGTGGTCAGGCACCGTACGGGAGGGGAGTCCGCCAGGTAGGCGACGACCGAGCCGCTGTCCACGGACGTCCGCGGCAGATCCTCGTACAGGGACCGGTGGCCGGCCCGGCGCAGGGGCACGCGCCCGGATCCGGCGGGCGGCGGGACCGGCTCGGCGCCCCGCAGCACCGTCTCCATCAGGTCCACGGTGACGAAGTCGGCGAGGCCGGGCACGGCGATGTCCGCCAGCTCCTGCGCGGTGGTCGTCACGTCGAGGGTGCGGCCGATGTACCGGCCTGCCCGGTCGAGCAGGGCGAGGCGCTGCCGGGCGCGGTGCCGGTCGGTGACGTCCACGACGGTGTAGTACACGCCCGTCGGCTCGCCCCGGTCGTCCTCGAGGCGGGTGAACGACAGCATGTGCGCGGTCTCCCGCAGCGGCGCCGAGCGCACCTGGCCGACGTACTCGTAGCCGACCACCTGCTCGCCGGTCCGCAGCACGTGCCGCATCCGCTCCTCGACGGCCTCGCTGTCCATGCCCGGCTGGACGTCGGCGACCCGCAGCCCCACACGGCTCCGGCCCGGGCCGCCGCCCCACTGCTCCAGGGCGGCGTTGGACCACACGTAGCGCAGATCCGTGTCCAGGATGGCGATGCCGATGGGATTGCCGACGACGATCTGCTCCAGCACGCCGCGGCTCATGTCCCAGCCCCGCGCGCCGTCCCCCAGCTCCGACAGCAGCACCAGCACCGCCGAGCGCCCCTGCGGCGCGGTGGTCGGGGAGACCCGCACCGACACCGGCACCGGCCGGCCGTCCCGGTGGAGGGCCGTCATCAGTCCCGTCCAGTCGCCGCCGGTGCGGCACCGGTCGAGCAGGTCCTCCATCCGCTCGGCGTCCTCGGCCTCCAGCAGGTCGGCGAACTTCCGCCCCACCGCCTCTTCCGCGCGGTGGCCCAGCAGCCGCTCCGCGTGCACCGTCCAGCTCGACACCAGACCGTGCGGGTCCAGCAGCAGCGGCGCGGCGTCGGCCACGTCGAACCCCTGCCGGGCTCCTCCCTGCTCCTTGTGTCCGCCCACGGACGGCCTCTCTGTCGCTGAGAGTGTTCTGTCACCTTTGTCCCCGCTAGACCCCATCTTCACCCCGATGACCGGCCCGGGGCTTCCCGGAGGTGGGCCACCGGTGCACCGCACCCGTCGTCCGGCCCGCGCCCGGACACGCCGACGCCCCCGCCGGGGGAGGACCGGCGGGGGCGTCGGGCGGACGGTCAGACCTGGCGGCTGAGCACCTTCTCCAGGGTGCGCAGCGCCTCGCGCAGCTCGTCCGCGGTGACGGTCAGCGGCGGCGCAAGCCGGACGGTCGAGCCGTGCGTGTCCTTCACGAGGATGCCCTCGCGCATCAGACGCTCGCTGACCTCCCGCCCGGTGCCGAGCGCCGGGTCGACGTCGACGCCCGCCCACAGGCCGCGGCTGCGGAACCCGGTGACGCCCTTGCCGACCAGCGCCTCCAGGCCCTCCCGCAGCACCACGCCCAGTTCGGCCGCGCGCCGCTGGAACTCGCCCGTCTCCAGCAGCTCCACCACGGCCGTGCCCACGGCGGCCGCCAGCGGGTTCCCGCCGAACGTCGACCCGTGTTCACCCGGGTGGAGCACCTGGAGCACCTCGCGCCGGGCCGCCACCGCCGACACCGGGACGATCCCGCCGCCCAGCGCCTTGCCGAGCAGCACCACGTCCGGCACCACCGACTCGTGCTCCACAGCCAGGGTGCGCCCGGTGCGGCCGAGCCCCGACTGGATCTCGTCCGCGACGAACAGGCACCCGGCGCGCCGGGTCAGCTCCCGCACCCCGGCCAGATAACCGTCGTCCGGGATCACCACGCCCGCCTCGCCCTGGATCGGCTCGATCAGCACCGCCGCCGTCGTCTCGTCGACCGCCTCCTCCAGAGCCGCGAGGTCGTTGTACGGCACCACCCGGAACCCCGGCGTGAAGGGGCCGAACCCGGCGCGGGCCGTATCGTCCGTGGAGAAGCTGACGATCGTCGTCGTCCGGCCGTGGAAGTTGTCCGCCGCCACCACGATCGTCGCGCGGTCCGCGGGGACGCCCTTCACGTCGTAGGCCCACTTGCGGGCCACCTTGATGCCGCTCTCCACCGCCTCCGCGCCGGTGTTCATGGGCAGCACCATGTCCAGGCCGGTCAGCGCGGCCAGCCGCTCCGCGAACTCGGCCAGCCGGTCGTTGTGGAAGGCGCGCGAGGTCAGGGTGAGCCGGTCCAGCTGGCGGTGCGCCGCCTCGATCAGCGCGGGGTGCCGGTGGCCGAAGTTGAGCGCCGAGTAGCCGGCCAGCATGTCCAGGTACTTCCGGCCCTCCACGTCCTCCACCCAGGCGCCCTCCGCGCGGGCGACGACCACGGGCAGCGGATGGTAGTTGTGCGCGAGGACCGGCTCCTCCGCCGCGATCAGCTCGGCGGACGAACGCGTACGGGGGGCAGAGGTCATGAGCGGATCTCCTGAGTGCAGCACTTGATGCCCCCGCCGGCCTTGCGGAACTCGGACAGGTCGACGGGGACGGGGACGTAACCGCGGTCGGCGAGCCGGTCGGCGAGGGCCGTCGCCTCCGGCGGGATGAACACGTGACGGCCGTCCGAGACGGAGTTCAGGCCGAACGCCATGGCGTCCTCCCGGGTGGCGAGGACCGCGTCCGGGTACAGCCGCTCCAGCACCTCACGGCTGCCCGGCGAGAACGCCTCCGGGTAGTACGCGACGTTCTCCTCGTCCAGCACGAACAGCGCCGTGTCCAGGTGGTAGAAGTACGGGTCCACCAGGGTCAGGCCGATCACCGGCACCCCGAAGAACTCCTGCGCCTCCCGGTGCGCCTCCGGCGTGGTGCGGAAGCCGGTCCCGGCGAGGATCCAGCGACCGGCCGGCACCAGGTCGCCCTCGCCCTCGCACACCGACTCCGGGTGCTGGACGTCGAACCCGTGCGCCTTGAACCAGGCCGCGTACGGCACCGACTCCGGGCGCCGCTCCGGAGCGTGGAACTGCGAGCCGAACACGCGCCCGTCCACGACGACCGCCGCGTTCGCGGCGAACACCATGTCGGGCAGACCGGGCAGCGGTTTCACGGTCTCCACGGTATGGCCGTGGCGGCGGTAGGCGTCGACCAGCGACAGCCACTGCCGCCGGGCGAGTGAGACGTCGACGGGACGGTCCGGACGCATCCAGGGATTGATCGCGTACCGCACGGCGAAGAATCTGGGTTCGCAGACGAGAAAGCGCCGTGGGCGCGCCACACGTGATTCGGGCACGAAGGGGTTCCTCCGCTTCACACGGTGTCGACTAGGGGTGACTCCACGGTAGGAACGCCGCCCGGCGGGCGACAAGCGACGGATCCTGCGTGTCCACGCAGGATCGCTGCGTCTTTCCCGGCGTCAGCGCACGTCCGGTGCGTCGTCCGGGGCGGGCTGCGTCACTCCCGCCTCAGGACTGTCGGGCAGCAGGTGCGACAGCACCATCACGCTGATTGTCTTCCGGATGAACGGCTCCTGGCGGATCCGCTCCAGCACCTCCTCGAAGTGCTCCACGTCCCGCGCCCGCACGTGCAGCAGCGCGTCCGCGCCGCCGGTCACCGTCATCGCCGCCGCGATCTCCGGATGGTTGCGCACCACCTCCGCCAGCCGCCGGGGCGGCGCCGCGCCCTCGCAGTACACCTCCACGTACGCCTCGGTGCGCCAGCCCAGCGCGGACGGCCGCACGGTCGCGGTGAACCCGGTGATCACCCCGGTCTCCCGCAGCCGGTCCACCCGGCGCTTGACCGCCGTCGCCGACAGCCCGACGGAGGCGCCGATCTCCGCGAAGGACGTCCTGGCGTTCGCCATCAGAGCGGTGACGATCTTCCGGTCGAGTTCGTCGAACGGCGTGGGCCTGCTGTTCATGCGGGCACTGTATCCACGGCGGCCCCACGGCCACCCCGGGTGCGTCCTGACCGGCGGACCGGTGCCGAACCGGGTGAACCGCCCTTGTCCGGCACGTAGTCCGGAGCCGGAGATCCCCCCTACACTCCACCTTCATGCTGCGCGCCCTCGCCGTCGACGACGAACGCCCCTCGCTGGAGGAGCTGCTGTACCTGCTGAACGCCGACCCGCGCGTCGGGAGCGCGGAAGGCGCCGGCGACGCCACCGAGGCCCTGCGCCGCATCAACCGCGCCCTGGAGTCGGGACCCGACGGGCCCGACGCCATCGACGTGGTCTTCCTCGACATCCAGATGCCCGGCCTCGACGGACTCGACCTCGCCCGGCTGCTCACCGGCTTCGCCCGGCCTCCGCTCGTCGTGTTCGTCACCGCCCACGAGGACTTCGCCGTCCAGGCGTTCGACCTCAAGGCCGTCGACTACGTGCTGAAACCCGTCCGCAAGGAACGCCTCGCCGAGGCCGTACGGCGGGCCGCCGCCCAGCGCGGGACCACCCCGGAGCCCGCCCCGCGCATCCCCGTGCACGAGCCCGACCCCGACCACATAGCCGTCGAGCTGGGCGGCGTCACCCGGTTCGTCGCCGTCGACGACATCACCCACGTCGAGGCCCAGGGCGACTACGCCCGCCTGCACACCGACCGCGGCAGCCACCTCGTGCGCATCCCGCTGTCCACCCTGGAGGAGCGCTGGCGCTCCCGCGGCTTCGTCCGCATCCACCGCCGTCACCTGGTGGCCCTGCGCCACATCGGCGAGCTGCGCCTCGACGCGGGCACCGTCAGCGTCCTGATCGGCTCCGAGGAACTCCAGGTCAGCAGGCGCCACGCCCGCGAACTGCGGGACCTGCTGATGCGCCGGACCACCGGTTAGGCGGGGGGAGGACCGCACATGCCCCAGGAACCCGCGGAGCGCCGCGTGGTCGTCACCGGCCCGCCCCGCCGCGCGCGCCGCACCTCCGGCTACTACCGCCCGCGCACCGAGATCGACGAGCAGACCACCCTCGGCCACACCTACGTGCGCTCCCTGATGCGCATCCAGCTGCGCACCGGACTCACCGTGTTCGCCGTCCTCGCCCTGCTCATCGGCCCGCTGCCGCTGGTCTTCGCCGCCGCCCCGGACGCCCGCCGGCTGGAGTGGGCGGTCCTCGGCTTCGGGCTCTACCCCCCGCTGGTCCTGCTCGCCCGCTGGTACGTCCGCCGCGCCGAACGCAACGAACGCGACTTCGTGCGGCTCGTCGAGGACCGCTGAGACCCCGGGAACCGCACCGCCGTGAACTCCGCCTACGCCGTCACCGCCGTCGCGCTCGTCGCCGTCGCGACCGTCCTCGTCGGCGCCTTCGGCCTGCGCATATCCCGCACCACCTCCGACTTCTACGTCGCCTCCCGCACCGTCGGACCCCGCCTCAACGCGGCCGCCATCAGCGGCGAGTACCTCTCCGCCGCCTCCTTCCTCGGCATCGCGGGACTCGTCCTCGTCCAGGGCCCGGACATGCTCTGGTACCCGGTCGGCTACACCGCCGGCTATCTGGTGCTGCTGCTCTTCGTCGCCGCGCCGCTGCGCCGCTCCGGCGCCTACACGCTGCCCGACTTCGCCGAGGCCCGGCTCTCCTCGCACGTGGTACGACGGCTCGCCGGCACCCTCGTCGTCGGCGTCGGCTGGCTCTACCTGCTGCCCCAGCTCCAGGGCGCCGGACTCACCCTCACCGTGCTCACCGGCGCGCCCGACTGGCTCGGCGCGGTGATCGTCGCCGTCGTCGTCACGGTGATAGTGGCCGCCGGCGGCATGCGCTCCATCACCTTCGTCCAGGCGTTCCAGTACTGGCTCAAGCTCACCGCCCTGCTGGTGCCCGCCCTCTTCCTGGTGATCGCCTGGCAGAGCGACGGCGCGCCCAGCCACGCCTTCGACGAGCCCGCCGAGTTCCGCGAACAGCGCGTCGTACGCGTCGACGACACCGTCGACCTGCGCCTGACCGCACCGCTCACCGTCACCGTGGACGGCGCCGTCGACGGCAGGGAACACGCGGACGCGGAGGTCAGCCTCCCCGCCGGCACGCACCGCATCGACGGCGGCACCCGCCTCACCTTCGCCGAGGGCGCCGAGGTCCCCGCCGCCGGGCAGGGCGCCGACGACGCCCTGTCGCCCTCCCGCGCCGAGAGCCGTGCGGAACGCCCGCTGTACGCCACGTACGGGCTGATCCTCGCCACCTTCTTCGGCACCATGGGCCTGCCGCACGTGGTGGTGCGCTTCTACACCAGTCCGCACGGCGTGGCCGCCCGCCGCACCACCGTCGCCGTCCTCGGCCTGATCGGCGCCTTCTACCTGCTGCCCCCCGTCTACGGCGCCCTCGGCCGCCTCTACGCCCCCGACCTCACCCTCACCGGGGACGCGGACGCCGCCGTGCTGCTGCTGCCCGGACGGATGATCGGCGGCACCGGGGGCGACCTGCTGGGGGCGCTGGTCGCCGGGGGAGCGTTCGCCGCGTTCCTGTCCACCGCGTCCGGACTCACCATGGCCGTCGCCGGGGTGCTCACCCAGGACGTGCTGCCCTCCCGCGGCGTGCGCCACTTCCGCCTCGGCACCGTGCTCGCCATGGCCGTCCCGCTGGCGGCGAGCATCCTGGTCGGCGGGCTGCCGGTGGCCGACGCCGTGGGCCTCGCCTTCGCCGTGTCCGCGTCCTCGTTCTGCCCGCTGCTGGTCCTGGGCATCTGGTGGCGGCGGCTCACCCCGCCAGGGGCGGCCGCCGGGATGCTCGTCGGCGGCGGCTCCGCGTTCCTCGCCGTGGCCGCCACCATGGCCGGCTATCCGGGGGCCGGGCCGTGGCACGCCCTGCTCGCCTGGCCCGCCCTCTGGTCGGTGCCCCTCGGCTTCCTCACCATGGTGCTGGTCTCCCTCGCCACACCCGGCCGGGTACCGCCCGGAACGGCCGCGGTCCTGGCCCGCTTCCACCTGCCGGAAGAGCTGCGTACGGAGGTGTCCGCATGAGCGGTTTCCTCGCCGGACTGCTCGTCGCCGTGCTGCCCCTGCTGGCCGCCGGCTTCTGGCTGGGCCGGCGCACGGCACGGCCCGCGAGCCTCGCCGGACTGGGCACCCCCGTCGAGCACGCCACCTTCGAGACCCTGCACACCGCCTCGCTGGCCACGCCCCCGCTGCGGGCCGGGCTCACCGAGGAGACCGCCCGCAAGTCGGCCCGCAAGCTGCGCTCCCTCCTCGGCACGGACGCCCTGTGCCTCACCGACCGCGAGCAGGTCCTCGTCTGGGACGGCGTCGGCGCCCACCACCGCACCGAGATCATGGAACGCCTCACCGGACCCCTGGACACCGGCCGCGGCGAGGCCTTCCCGCTGACCTGCGACACCCCCGACTGCGCGGTCCGCTGGGCGGTGGTCGCCCCGCTCACCGTCGACGACCGGGTGCACGGCGCGCTGGTCGCCTGCGCGCCCCGCGAGTCGGCGGTGCTGGTCAGGGCCGCGGGGGAGGTGGCCCGCTGGGTCTCCGTGCAGCTGGAACTGGCCGACCTGGACCAGTCCCGCACCCGGCTGATCGAGGCCGAGATCCGCGCCCTGCGCGCGCAGATCTCCCCGCACTTCATCTTCAACTCGCTCGCGGTGATCGCGTCCTTCGTGCGCACCGACCCCGAGCGCGCCCGTGAGCTGCTGCTGGAGTTCGCCGACTTCACCCGGTACTCGTTCCGCCGGCACGGCGACTTCACCACCCTCGCCGACGAGCTGCACGCCATCGACCACTACCTGGCGCTGGTGCGGGCGCGCTTCGGCGACCGGCTCTCCGTCACCCTCCAGATCGCCCCCGAGGTGCTGCCCGTCGCGCTGCCCTTCCTGTGCCTCCAACCGCTGGTGGAGAACGCCGTGAAGCACGGCCTGGAGGGCAAGGCCGACAAGTGCCACATCCAGATCACCGCGCAGGACGCGGGCGCCGAGGCGCTCGTCGTCATCGAGGACGACGGCGCCGGCATGGACCCCGGCCTGCTGCGCCGCATCCTCGCCCGCGAGGTCAGCCCCACCGGCGGCATCGGCCTGTCCAACGTCGACGACCGGCTCCGCCAGGTCTACGGCGACGACCACGGGCTGGTCATCGAGACGGCCGCGGGCGCGGGCATGAAGATCACCGTCCGGCTGCCGAAGTACCAGCCGGGCGTCCACCTGGCGGGGCGGCTCACCCCGCGGTGAGCCGCCCCGGCCCGCCGGTCAGCCTGTGCTGGTCGCGACCATCCCGAGCGTGAGCAGCCCCAGGACGACCCAGATGAACCACAGCCAGCCGTTGCTGCCGAGCGCCACCGTGTAGGCCGTCACGGCGACCAGGCCGCCGACGGTGAGCACGCCCATGGTCTTCGTCGAGGTGGAACCGTTCGTGATACCGGGCATCGCGACACCCTCCTCAGGTCCGTTCCCTCCATGGTGCCCCGGTTTCGGGAAAGCAGGGCGGTACGGGACGGAACCCGGGGCGCGCTAGCTGCCGCGCGCGTTCAGGGAGGCCAGGTAGGCGTTGTACGCCTCCAGCTCCTTGTCGCCGTCCCGGTCGGCGGCGCGGTCCTTGCGGCGGGCCTGCCGCTGGTCCGAGGCGTACCACTGGAACAGCAGCGCGATCAGCACCAGCACCGACGGGACCTCGCTGAACGCCCAGGCGATGCCGCCGGCCGCGTTCTGGTCGGACAGGGGGTCGACGCCCAGGGACGCGGGCGGGTTCAGGAAGGTGTCGACCATGGGCGTGGAGGCCATCATCAGCGCGATGCCGAAGAACGCGTGGAACGGCATGCCCGCGAACAGCTCCAGCATCCGCATCAGGTGACCCGGCCGGTGCGGACCCGGGTCCACCCCCATGATCGGCCAGAAGAACACCAGGCCCACGGCGAGGAAGTGCACCATCATCGCCGCGTGCCCGACCGCCGACCCCATCAGGAAGTCGAACAGCGGGGTGAAGTACAGGGCGTACAGGCTCGCGATGAACATCGGGATGGTGAACAGCGGGTGCGTCACGACCCGCATGTAGCGGCTGTGCAGCAGCATCAGCAGCAGCTCACGCGGCCCCTTGGTGCCGCGCACGGACGCCGGGGGCAGCGCCCGCAGCGCCAGGGTGATCGGGGCGCCGAGCAGGATCAGGATCGGCGACACCATGCTGATGACCATGTGCTGCACCATGTGCACGCTGAACATCACCATGCCGTAGTCGTTCAGCGCGGTGCACATCACCAGCCCGATGCTCAGCACACCGGCGACGAACGCGACCGTCCGCCCCACCGGCCACGTGTCACCGCGCCGGACCAGCCGGACCACGCCCCAGCCGTACAGCGCGAGCGCCAGCAGACAGGCGACGAGGAAGAACGGGTCCGCCGACCAGGCGAGCCCTCGGCCCAGCGTGAACGGCGGCAGATCCATGGTCATGCCGTGCCCGCTGTGATCCATCCGCCGGCTCCATTTTCGTCCAGGTTGTACGCAATCGGTCCGCACCAGACTAGAACCGCCCCCGGCGACGTCCGTCACCGGGGGCGGTCCTGTGAAGCCGGTCTCAGAGGACGGGCGGCGGCGGGGAGGTCAGAGCACGCACTCCGCCTCGGCGTACCGGTCCTCGGGCACCGTCTTCAGCGTCTCGACGGCCTCCGCCAGCGACACCATCACGATGTCGGTGCCGCGCAGCGCCGTCATCTGCCCGAAGTCGCCGCGGTGCACGGCCTCCACCGCGTGCCAGCCGAACCGGGTGGCCAGCACCCGGTCGTACGCGGTGGGCGTGCCGCCGCGCTGCACATGGCCGAGGATCACCGGGCGGGCCTCCTTGCCGAGCCGCTCCTCCAGCTCCAGGGAGAGCTGCCGGGCGATGCCGGCGAACCGCTCGTGGCCGTAGACGTCCTTGCCGCCCTCGTCGAAGTCCATGGTGCCGGCCTTCGGCTTGGCGCCCTCCGCCGCGACGACGATGGCGAACCGCTTCCCGGCCGAGAACCGCTCGCCGACCTTCGCGGTCAGCTCGTCGATGTCGAAGGGCCGCTCGGGCACCACGATGGCGTGCGCGCCGGCCGCCATGCCGGAGTGCAGCGCGATCCAGCCGGTGTGGCGGCCCATGACCTCCACGATCAGCACGCGCTGGTGCGACTCGGCGGTGGTCTTCAGCCGGTCCAGCGCCTCGGTGGCCACGCCGACGGCCGTGTCGAACCCGAAGGTGACGTCCGTGACGGCGATGTCGTTGTCGATGGTCTTCGGCACGCCGACTATCGGCAGACCGTTGTCGGACAGCAGCCGGGCCGCCTTGAGGGTGCCCTCACCGCCGATGGGGATGATCGCGTCGAGACCGAGCTCCTCGACATGGCCCCGGGCCCGCTCCACACCGTCCCGCAGATGCTCGGGACGCACCCGGGAGGAGCCGAGGATGGTGCCGCCGCGGGCGAGGATGCCGCCCACCGCGTCGAGGTCGAGCTTGAGGTAGTCGCACTCCAGGAGGCCCTTCCACCCGTCGCGGAAGCCGATGACCTCGTCGCCGTGGTCGACGACGGCACGGTGCACGACGGACCGGATGACGGCGTTCAGGCCGGGGCAGTCGCCGCCGGACGTGAGGACACCAATGCGCATAGCCCGAAACAACCTTCTCGAAGTGGGCCGGGACCGGACCGCGCTGTCCGGCTCGATCCCCGCCACCCTAGCCGTTTCGGGGGGAGGTGCCGCATCCCGCGTCCGCCTGCTGGACGACGCCGCTCACCTGTGCGGAGGAGGCGTCAGACGGGCCGTCCCGGGCCCCTCCGACGCCTCCTCCGCGGTGCTGTTCCAGCGCCTACGCGGGCTGCTGGGCGGCGGCGATGCGCTCGTTGCGCAGGGCCTCGTACCAGCGGTCGTCGGTCGGCGGCAGCGCGTTGACGTCCAGCGCCAGCTTCAGCAGCAGGTCCGCGATCTGCGGGTTGCGCGCCAGCACCGGACCGTGCATGTACGTGCCGAACACGGTGTCGTTGTACGCGCCCTCGGTGCCGTCCCCGGTGCCGTTGCCGTTGCCGAAGCGCACCTGCGCGAACGGGCGGGCGGAGGGGCCCAGGTGGGTGATGCCCTGGTGGTTCTCGAACCCGGTCAGCGGGGGGAGGCCCAGCTGCGGGTTGATGTCCGCGAGGACGTCGCCCACGCAGCGCGCGCCCTCGCCGCGCACCGACACCACGTCGAGCAGGCCGAGGCCGGGCTCACGCTGACCGAGGTCGTTGATGAACTCGTGGCCGAGGATCTGGTAGCCGGCGCAGACCGAGAAGACGATCGCGCCGTTCTCCACGGCCCGGTGCAGCCCGCCGTCGCGGCGCAGCCGCTCGGCGGCCAGCCGCTGCGGGCGGTCCTCGCCGCCGCCGATCAGGTAGATGTCGCCGGAGGTCGGGATCGGCTGGTCGCTGCGCACGTCGAGCCGCGCCACGTCCAGGCCGCGCTGCCGCGCCCGGCGCTCGACGACGAGGACGTTGCCCTGGTCGCCGTAGGTGCTGAGCAGGTCCGGGTAGATCCAGACGACCCGCAGCTGGTTGTCGCTCACTTCAAGTCCCCTGAGGTGTCGTGGTCAGTTGCCGACGCGGCGGCGCAGGTCCTGGAACGCGGTGTAGTTGGCGATGACCTCGATCCGGCCCGGCGGCGACATCTGGACCGCCTGGTCGAGGTTCTCGCACACCTGGAACTGCTGGTTGGCGACCTCGAGGCGTACCGCCAGGTCCAGCTTCCGGTCGCCGATGACGCAGATCGGGTGGCCGGTGAGCCGGGTGTAGTCGACGTCCCACAGCCAGGAGGTGTCGGTGCCGTCGGCGGAGCGCGCGTTCACCGACAGGATCACCGGGGTCGGCGGCGGGTCGATCAGCGAGAACGTCTCCAGCCAGCCCGCGGGGTTCTTCGCGAGCAGCAGCCGCAGGTCACGGCCCTGGAACTGGACGACGTCGTAGCGGCCGGCGACGGCCTGCACCTGGTACATGCGCTCCAGGGCCACCTGCGGCGGCACCCCGAAGACGGCGGCGACGGCCGCGGAGGACGCGGCGTTGGCCTTGTTGGCGCGGCCCGGCAGCTGGAGGTGGATCGGCCAGGCGGAGCCGTGCGGGTCGAGCACGTGGTCGCCGGAGAGCGCCCAGCTCGGGGTGGGGCGGCGGAAGCCGCACTCGCCGCAGAACCAGTCGTCGCCGGGGCGCTGCATCACGCCGCCGCACGACGGGCAGGACCAGGCGTCGTCCTTCCACATCTGGCCGGCGGCCACCCAGAACACGTTGGGGGAGGACGACGCGGCCCACACCACCAGCGGATCGTCGGCGTTGGCCACGATCACGGCCTTGGAGCCGGCCAGGCCCTCGCGCCAGGCCTCCGCGAGCATGCGGGTCTCCGCGGCGCGGTCGAGCTGGTCGCGGGAGAGGTTGAGCAGGGCGATGCACTTGGGCTCGGTGGCCTGTGCGACGCCGACCAGGTACTTCTCGTCGACCTCGATCACGCCGTAGCGGGCGTCCTCGCCGGCCGCGAGGGCCGAGGTGATGCCGGCCGGCATGTTGGCGCCGAGGGCGTTGGAGACGACCGGGCCGGCCGCCTTGAGCGCCTCGGCGATGAGCCGGGTGGTGGTGGTCTTGCCGTTGGTCGCCGAGACGAGGGTCACGTCCAGGTGCGCGGCGAGCCGGTGGAGAAGGTCGGGGTCGAGTTTCAGGGCCACCCGGCCGCCGATCACCGAACCGCTGCCGCGCCCTGCGGCGCGGGATGCCGCCGCGACCGCCTTGCCCGCGGTCACGGCCAGCTTGGCCCGCGGCGTGAGCGGGTCCGAGTTGCCTGCCATCAGTTCTCGATCCTCCTTGCGTACGCGCCGCGTCTGTGCCTGACGGCCACGTGGTGTGGGCTCAGCCTATCGAGATCCATTCGCCCTCCAGTACCGCGGCTCCGTCGTGGGACGGGGCGGGGATGCCAGGACCGTACCCTTGCGGCCATGCGACACGGCTCTCTGCCCGGCGTCCACGGACGCGTACGGCCCCTCACCCTGCTCTCGGACCCCGTCCTGCACACGCCGTGCGGGGAGGTCACCGACTTCGGTCCGGAACTGGCGGATCTGGTGGAGGACTTGTTCGCGACCATGTACGCGGCCGAGGGAGTGGGCCTGGCCGCGAACCAGATCGGCGTGCCGCTGCGGGTGTTCGTCTTCGACTGCCCCGACGACGAGGACGTACGGCACCTCGGGCACGTGGTGAACCCGCGGCCGGTGGTGACGGACGGGGTGGTGGTGCGCGGACCCGAGGGCTGTCTGTCGCTGCCCGGCCTGGAGGCGGGGACGGAGCGGTACGACCACGCGGTGGTCGAGGGCTTCACGGTGACCGGGGAGCCGGTCACCGTGCACGGCACCGGGTTCTTCGCCCGCTGCCTCCAGCACGAGAGCGACCACCTGGACGGCACGGTCTACGCCGACCGCCTCGACGGCCGCCGGCACCGCAAGCTGATGCGCCAGGTCGCGCGCGCCTCCTGGCACCGCCCTGCCTGAGCCAGGTGGCGGGTCAGAAGCCAGGGCCGCCCACCTTGTCGCCGGCCGCGGCCAGCCGGCCCCACAGCAGGTCGGCCAGGCTGCGGACCAACTCGGCGCGGTCACAGGGGCGTTCGCCGAGCCACCAGTCGCCGGCGGCGTGCATCATGCCGACGATGCCGTGGCCCCACACGCGCGCCAGCCGGTGGCTGCCGGGGCCGAGGTCGAGGCGGTCCTCGATCACCTGGGCCAGTTCCTCGCCCATCCGGCGCAGCAGCGGCGCCGAGTGCTTGCCCACGTCGAAGCCCTGCTCGCTCGGCGCGCCCTCCGCCGGGTGCATCAGGAAGCGGTAGACCTGGGGCCGCGCCTCGATCGCCGCCAGGTAGGTGTCCAGCGTGGCCTCGACCCGCTCCCGCCGTTCCGCGGGCGCGTCCAGCGCGGCCCGCAGCGAGTCCAGCAGGGCGTCGGTGTGGCGCTTGGCGAGGGCGGCGTAGAGTCCTCCCTTGTCGCCGAAGTGCCGGTAGAGGATGGGCTTGGTGATGCCGGCCTCGGCGGCGATGGCGTTCATCGAGGCCCCGGGACCGTCGCGCAGCACCACTCGGTCGGCGGCCTCCAGCAGCTCGCGCCGGCGTCGGTCGGCGGACCGCTGCTGCTCGGTCCGCTGTGTGGTGTCCATGAGCTCTCCCCACCCGTGCTGAATCGGTGACGCCTGCGCAAACTAACACTGATCACGGTCCCGACATCGAACGGGATGCCGGGCTGCCTGGGGAGTTGACTTTTCCTACTTGCCGGTAACAGACTGGGGTTACCGCAAGTAACATGCACGTGCGCCGCGCTGGAGGGGTCATGGCCGAGTTCACCATGGAGCTCAACGACGAGCAGAAGGAGGTGCGGGACTGGCTGCACGGCTTCGCCGCCGACGTCATCCGCCCCGCCGCCGCCGAATGGGACGAGCGTGAGGAGACTCCCTGGCCGGTGATCCAGGAGGCGGCCAAGGTCGGCATCTACTCCCTGGACTTCTACGCCCAGCAGTACTTCGACGCAACCGGTCTCGGCATCCCCATGGCGATGGAGGAGCTGTTCTGGGGCGACGCGGGCATCGCCCTGTCGATCGTCGGCACCGGCCTCGCCGCCGTCGGCGTCCTCGCCAACGGCACCGAGGAGCAGATCGGCACCTGGATCCCCCAGATGTACGGCGACGTGAACGACGTGAAGGTCGCGGCGTTCTGCTCCTCCGAGCCCGACGCCGGCTCCGACGTGGCGTCGATGCGCACCCGCGCGGTGTACGACGAGGCCAAGGACGAGTGGGTCCTCAACGGCACCAAGACCTGGGCGACCAACGGCGGCATCGCCAACGTCCACGTGGTGGTCGCGGTCGTCGACCCCGAGCTCGGCTCCAAGGGCCACGCGTCCTTCATCATCCCGCCGAACACCCCCGGTCTGTCCCAGGGCCAGAAGTTCCAGAAGCACGGCATCCGCGCCTCGCACACCGCCGAGGTCGTCCTCGAGGACGTGCGCGTCCCCGGTTCCTGCCTGCTCGGCGGCAAGGAGAAGCTCGACGAGCGTCTCGCCCGCGCCCGTGAGAAGGCCAAGAAGGGCGGCGAGCGCGTGAAGAACGCCGCCATGGCCACCTTCGAGGCCTCCCGCCCGGCCGTCGGCGCCATGGCCGTGGGCACCGCCCGCGCCGCGTACGAGGTCGCCCTGGACTACGCCAAGACGCGTGAGCAGTTCGGCCGCCCGATCATCGACAACCAGGGCGTCGCCTTCCAGCTCGCCGACATGCGCACCCAGATCGACGCCGCCCGCCTGCTGGTGTGGCGCGCCTCCTGGATGGGGGTCAACGGCAAGCCGTTCACGGCGGCCGAGGGCTCGATGTCGAAGCTGTTCGCCAGCGAGACCGCCAAGAAGGTCACCGCCCAGGCCATCCAGATCCTCGGCGGCAACGGCTACACCCGCGAGTACCCGGTCGAGCGGATGCACAGGGATGCCGCTATCTACACCATTTTCGAGGGCACCAGCGAGATCCAGCGCCTCGTGATCGCCCGCACCCTCTCGGGCATGCCCATCCGCTGACCCACCCGTGCGGGGGCGGTCCGGTCCGCCGGGTTGCCCCCGCACGGCGTCCGGGCCAACCTCGGGGTGACCGACGCCTCGGAGGACGCGATGACACGCACGGCCCGGGACCTGCTGCGGACGATCACCGCTGAGCTCGCCCCCGACCCACGCTCCAACCCCCTGGTGCCGCGGATCGCGGCGGGAAAGGCGGACCGCGAGGTGCTGGCGGCCCTCGCGCTGGAACAGACGCGGATCATCCCCGCGGACCGCCGCGCCTTCCTCCAGCTGGCCGTGCGGTCCACGGCCGAACCGGAGGCCGACGCGTACTTCACCGCCCTGGCCGAGGGCGAGGCGCTGGCCCAGCAGCGGCTGCCCGCCTTCGCCGCGGCCTGCGGCGTCGACGAGGACCGCGCCGCCGCGTACCTCCCACTGCCGGGCTGCCAGGCCTACCCGGCCTACGTCGCCTGGCTGGCCCTCAACGCCGCCCCGGCCGACGCCGTCCTCGCCGTCACCGCCAACTTCTCCGCCTGGGGCGGCTACTGCGCCACCATCGCCGCCGCATTGCGCACCCACTACGGCTTCGACGACGAGGCCTGCGCCTTCTTCGACTTCTTCGCCGAGCCGGCCGGGGAACCGGACCGCGCGGCGGAGCGGGCCGTCCAGGCGGCCCTGGACGCCGGCCGCCTCGACGAGCGGCGCGCCCGCGCCTACGGACACCTGTTGCAGAGTTACGAAGCGCTGTTCTGGCGCACCCTCGAACGACCGGCCTGACGGCTCGCCGTCACGGCGTGGTGCCGCTGCTGTGCGCGATGCACGCCACGTCGATGCGGTCGGCGAGCTTCGCGAGCTCGATCGTCAGCGCGGCGACCGTGTCCTCGTCGAGCCCGCCCTCGCCGGACTCGACGAGCCGGACCCACCGGCCGCCGACCGTGCGCAGCAGCTTGCTGACGTCGGCGGCCGCCACCTGAAGGGTGCCGCGGTCGTCGACGATCAGAGGCAGTGTCACTTCGCGGTTCACAGTCGGGATCGTAGCCGTGCGGGCGTCACGCGCCGTGCCAAACAGTGGTGATGTTGCAGAACTCCCGGATTCCGTGCCCGGACAGCTCACGCCCGTAACCCGACCGCTTGACCCCGCCGAAGGGGAACGCGGGATGGGACGCCGTCATGCCGTTGACGTACACGCCACCCGCCTCGAGATCCCGGACGAACCGGTCGATCTCCGCCTCGTCACGCGTCCACACGTTCGAACTCAGCCCGAACGGGGTGTCGTTGGCGATGAGTACCGCCTCGTCCAGATCGTCCGCCCGGTACAGCGTGGCGACCGGGCCGAACGCCTCCTCCCGGTGGATGCGCATCTCGCGGTCGATGCCGGCCAGCACGGTCGGCGGGTAGAACCAGCCCGGTCCGTCCGGGCGTTCGCCACCGCACAGCACCGTGGCGCCGGCCCGCACGGCGTCGTCGACCAGCTCCTCCAGGTCCGTGCGGCCCTGCTCGCTGGAGAGCGGGCCGACGTCGGTGTCCTCGTCCATCGGGTCGCCGACCTTCAGCGCCTTCATGCCGGCGACGAACCGCTCGGTGAAGGCGTCGTAGACGTCGGTGTGCACGATGAACCGCTTGGCGGCGATGCAGGACTGGCCCGCGTTCTGCACCCGGGCCGTCACCGCGACCTCGGCGGCCCGGTCCAGGTCGGCCGAGGGCATCACCACGAACGGGTCGCTGCCGCCCAGCTCCAGCACCGTCTTCTTGATCATCTCGCCGCACGTCGAGGCCACCGCCCGCCCGGCCGGCTCGCTGCCGGTGAGGGTGGCCGCCTTGATCCGCTCGTCGCGCAGCAGGTCGTCGACGGTGGCGGAGCCGATCAGCAGGGTCTGGAAACAGCCCTCGGTGAAGCCCGCCCGGTGGAACAGGTCCTCCAGGTACAGGGCGGTCTGCGGCACGTTCGACGCGTGCTTCAGCAGCCCGACGTTGCCCGCCATCAGGGCGGGGGCGGCGAACCGCACCACCTGCCACAGCGGGAAGTTCCACGGCATCACCGCGAGCACCGGGCCCAGCGGCCGGTACCGCACCAGGGCGCGGGAGGCGCCGGAGTCCTTCACGTCGGACGCGGCGGGCTCCTCGTCGGCGAGCAGCTCGGCCGCGTGGTCGGCGTACCAGTGCATCGCCTTCGCGCACTTCGCGGCCTCCGCGCGGGCCTGCGCGACCGGCTTGCCCATCTCCGTGGTGATCACCTTGCCGATGGCGTCCCGGTCCTCGTCGAGGATCTCGGCGGCGTGGTGCAGCAGACGGGACCGCTCCTCGAAGGTCGTCGTCCGGTACGTGCGGAAGGTGGCCTCCGCGAGCTGGAGCCGGCGTTCCAGCTCGTCCTCGTCCATGGGGTGGTACGTCTTGACGGTCTCGCCGTTCGCCGGATTCACCGTGGCGATGTGCATCACTGACCTCCATGGGACGGGCTGTGCTCCGACGACCTTCCCGCGCGCCGAAGGGCGCCGCAACGCGGGAGGGTCTCTCAGAGCGAGTGCTCCGTGAGGCGGTCCAGAAACGCGGCCTGTGCCGACACGATCAGCTCGCGGGCCCGCTCCAGCGGGAACCAGGCGACGCGGTCCAGCTCCGGGAACTCCCGCGTCCGCCCCGACCTGGGCGGCCACTCCATGGTGAACGTGCCGGGCACGACGGACGCCGGGTCCAGGTCGCCCTCCACGGCCCATGCCGTGACCACCTTGCCGCCCGACTGGCGGACCTCCCCGAGCGGCACCGCCTCACCCTCCGGCGGGGGCAGTCCCAGCTCCTCCTCGAACTCGCGGCGCGCCGCCTCCCAGGCGGGCTCGTCGGGGCCGTACTCGCCCTTCGGCACGGTCCACGCCCCGGCGTCCCGGCGCGCGAAGAACGGGCCGCCCATGTGGCCCAGCAGCACCTCGACGCCTTCCCCGGTGCGCCGGAACAGCAGCAGGCCCGCGCTCCGGGCCGTCGTCACGGCCGTACCTCCGGGTGGGCGGCGAGCACGGACTCGACCGTGTCCGCCTCCTCCGGCCGCTTGTCCTCGCGGTAGCGGACGACCCGGGCGAAGCGCAGGGTGACGCCGGCCGGGTAGCGGCTGGAGCGCTGCAGGCCGTCGTAGGCGATCTCCACGACGAGTTCGGGACGCACGGTCACCGTGTAGCCGCTCTCGTCGACGGCGATCTCCCGCAGCCGTCCGGTCTGCCACTCCAGCATCGCGTCGGTCATGCCCTTGAAGGTCTTGCCGAGCATCGCGAACCCGCCGTCGGCGGTGCGGGCGCCCAGGTGCAGGTTGGACAGCTTGCCGGTGCGCCGGCCGTGACCCCACTCGGCGGCCAGCACCACCAGGTCCAGCGTGTGCACGGGCTTGACCTTCAGCCAGGACGCGCCGCGCCGCCCCGCGCTGTACGCGGCCTGAAGGCCCTTCACCACGACGCCCTCGTGGCCGCGCTCGAGCGTCTCGGCGAGGAACCGTTCCGCCGCCTCCAGGTCGTCGGGGCCGCCCACCAGCGTGCGCCGTACCCGCATCGGCTCCGGCACCAGGCGCGCCAGCTCGGCGTGCCGCTCGGAGAACGGCAGGTCCAGCAGGTCCCGGCCGTCCACCGACAGTGCGTCGAAGAACACGGGGGAGACCGGTGTCTCCCGGGCGGCCGTCGCCACGTCCACCCGGGACCCGACCCGCCCGGCCGTCTCCTGGAAGGAGCGCGGGCGCCCCGTGCCGTCGAAGGAGATCACCTCGCCGTCGAGGATGAACCGCTCCACCTCCAGCCCCCGCGCCGCCTCGGTCACCTCGGGCAGCCGGTCCGTGATGTCGTCCAGGGTGCGGGTGTGCACCCGCACGGTGTCGCCGTCGCGGTGCACCTGGACGCGGATGCCGTCGAGCTTCTCCTCGACCACGCACTCACCCAGTTTCCCGACCGCCTCCGCGACCGAGGAGGCGCTGTGCGCCAGCATGGGCTGCACCGGACGCCCGACGGTCAGCCGGAACCGCTCCAGCGCCTGGGGCCCGTCCGCCAGCAGCGCCCCGGCGACCGGCTGGAGCGACCCGGCGAGCATCACCGCCCGCCGTACGTCCGCCGAGGCGGCGCCGGTCGCCTGGGCCAGTCCCTCCACCGCCACCGCGTCCAGGGCGCCCTGACGCACCTCGCCGGTCAGCAGCCCCCGCAGGAAGCGCTGCTCCGCCTCCGTGGACGCGCCGAGCAGCTCGCCGACCAGGCGTGCCCGCTCGGCCTGCGAGCCCGGCCCGGACACCTTCGCGAGCCGGGTGAGCAGCGCGTCCACCTCGCGCACGGTCAGGGACGGCTCGGCGGCGGGCGGCACCGGATCGCCCAGCACCTTCCAGCCCACCCCGATCCGCCCCTGCGGCAGCCGCCCCGCCAGGTACGGGATGACGACCGGGACGTCGTCCGGCTCGGCCTCCCGGAACAGCTCGGCGAGCAGGGCGGTCTTCCGCGACCGCGCCGAGGTGGCGGCCACCTCCTGGGACACCTGGGCCAGCCGGGACAGCAACATGCAGTCATCGTGCTACGAAGGTGTGCCTTCTACACCTCCGGATCCGGTGATCAGGCGCCGAGCGCCGCGTCCAGGTCCGTCATCCGCAGGTCGCCGACGATCGCCGTCGCCGCGCGGTAGCCGCCGCTCGCCGCGTGCACCACCTGCTCGGTGAACCCGATCGCGTTGCCCGCCGCCCACACGCCCGGCACGCTGGTCAGTCCGTTCCCGTCGACCACCGGGTACGTCCCGAACGGGGTCTCGTCCATCTCCGCGCCCAGCTGCTCCAGCAGGCCCGTCTGCGGCACCGGACGCGGCGCGGCGAACACCACCGACCGGGAGTGCACCGTTCCGTCGGCCATCCGTACGCCGGTCAGCCGGTCGTCCTCCACCACCAGGCCGGCGACCTCGCCCGGCACCACGTCCACGCCCGCCGCGGCCAGCCGGCGCAGGTCCAGGTCGGACAGCTCCTCCTCGGCGACCTGGTGCAGGAAGAACGTGACGTCCTTCGACCACCGGGACACCATCAGCGCCTGGTGGACGCCCGCAGGGCTCGACGCCAGCACCCCGAACGGCTCGTCCCGCACCTCCCAGCCGTGGCAGAACGGGCAGTGCAGCACGTCCCGCCCGAACCGCTCGGCGACCCCGGGGACGTCCGGCATCTCGTCCTTCAGCCCCGTCGCCACGACGATCCGCCGGGCGCGCACGCTGCCGCCCCGCTCCAGCGCCACCGTGAAGTCCCCGTCCCGGGCCACGTCCGTCACCCGGTCCCGGACCAGCTCCACGCCGTAGCGTGCGATCTCCTCCCGGCCGAGCGCCAGGAACTCCGCCGGCGGCATCCCGTCCCGGCTCAGATAGCCCTGCATGTGCGCCGACGGCGCGTTGCGCGGCTCGCCCGCGTCGACCACCAGCGTGCGGTGCCGGGCCCGCCCCAGCACCAGCGCGGCGGACAGCCCCGCCGCTCCACCACCCACCACGACCACGTCGTAACGGCTGTCGTCCATGTCCCGCTCGGTCATCGTGACCACCTCCACCGCCAACGGTCGCTCCGGCAGACGCGTATTGACAAACAAGTTTGCCGAACCTGCAATGTCCGCATGGTGACGGACGACGTTCTCGCGGAAGTGGGCCCCCGGCTGCGCCGGATCAGGAAGAAGCGGGAGGTGACGCTCGCGGCGCTGGCGGAGGCGACCGGCATCTCCGTGAGCACCCTGTCCCGGCTGGAGTCCGGTCAGCGCAAACCCGGCCTGGACCTGCTGCTGCCCATCGCACAGGCTCACCAGGTGTCGCTGGACGAGCTGGTCGGCGCGCCCCCGGTGGGCGACCCGCGGGTGCGGTCCCGGCCGATCGTGCACGGCGGGCGCACCCACTGGCCGCTCACCCGGCAGCCCGGCGGCCTCCAGGCGTACAAGGTGCTCGAACCGAAGCGGCGGCTGGAGCCGGAACCGCGCACGCACGAGGGCTACGAGTGGCTGTACGTCCTCTCCGGCAGACTGCGGCTGGTGCTGGGCGACCACGACGTGGTGCTGACGGCCGGCGAGGCGGCCGAGTTCGACACGCGCGTGCCCCACTGGTTCGGGTCGACGGGGGAGGGCCCGGTGGAGTTCCTCAGCCTCTTCGGGCCGCAGGGGGAGCGGATGCACGTCCGGGCGCGGCCGAAGGGCAAGGAGTGAGGCGTTCACCGCGTGGCGCGGTGGAGGGGGCTCGTTCGCCGGTGGGAGGGCGCGGGACGGTTCCCTTCAGGCAAGCGACCGCTTAGTATGCGGGGACCCGGTCAGCGAAGACGACGTTCACCGTCCCGTGGAGGCCCCGCATGCAGGCATGGCAAGTGCACGAACTCGGCGAGCCGGGCGAGGTGATGCGCCTCGCGGACGTCGAGCGGCCGACCCCCGGCGAGGGGCAGGTGCTGCTCCGGGTGCGCGCCGCGGCCGTCAACTTCCCGGACGCCCTGATGTGCCGGGGTCAGTACCAGACGCGGCCGCCGCTGCCCTTCACGCCGGGCGTGGAGATCTGCGGCGAGACCGACGACGGCCGCCGCGTGATCGCCAACCCGGCCCTGCCCCACGGCGGTTTCGCCGAGTACGCCCTCGCGGACGCCGCGGCTCTGCTGCCCGCGCCGGACGCGCTGGACGACGCCGAGGCCGCCGCCCTGCACATCGGCTACCAGACGGCCTGGTTCGCCCTGCACCGGCGGGCCCGCCTGGAGGCCGGCGAGACGCTGCTCGTGCACGCCGCCGCGGGCGGGGTGGGCAGCGCCGCCGTGCAGCTCGGCAAGGCGGCCGGCGCCACCGTCATCGGCGTGGCGGGCGGCGCCGACAAGGCCGCCGTCGCCCGCGACCTGGGCTGCGACGTGGTGATCGACCGCCGCGAACAGGACGTCGTCGCCGCCGTCAAGGAGGCCACCGGCGGACGCGGCGCCGACGTGATCTTCGACCCGGTCGGCGGGGACGCGTACACCCAGTCCGCCAAGACCGTCGCCTTCGAGGGCCGCATCGTGATCGTGGGCTTCGCGAGCGGCACCATCCCGAGCCCCGGCCTCAACCACGCCCTGATCAAGAACTACGCGATCCTCGGCCTGCACTGGGGCCTGTACAACACCAGGAACCCCGAGCTGGTCCGGCACTGTCACGAACAGCTCACCGACCTCGCCGCCAAGGGCGCGATCAAGCCGCTGGTGAGCCGGCGCGTGCCGCTCGCCGGGGCCGCCGACGCCGTGCAGCGGGTCGCCGACGGCGTCACCACGGGCCGCGTCACCGTGCTGCCGTCCCTGGAGAACGGAGCCGCCGCATGACCGACGCCGACGAACTGCGCCGCCGCACCCGGGAGTTGCTGGCCGCGCACCCGCCCGCCGACACCGAGCGCCTGGACTTCCTGCGCGCCCGCTTCGACGCCGGACTCGCCTGGGTGCACTTCCCCGAAGGGCTCGGCGGACTCGGCCTGCCGCGCTCCCTCCAGGCCGTCGTCGACGCCGAACTGGCCGCCGCGGGCGCCCCCGACAACAACCCGCGCCGCATCGGCATCGGCCTGGGCATGGCCGCCCCGACGATCCTCCAGTACGGCACCGAGGAGCAGAAGGCGCGCTTCCTGCGGCCGCTGTGGACCGGGGAGGAGGTCTGGTGCCAGCTCTTCAGCGAGCCCGGCGCCGGCTCCGACCTGGCCGCGCTCGGCACGCGCGCCGTCCGTGAGGGCGACGACTGGGTGGTCAACGGACAGAAGGTGTGGACGTCCAGCGCCCACGTCGCCCGCTGGGCCATCCTCATCGCCCGCACCGACCCGGACGTGCCCAAGCACCGGGGCATCACCTACTTCGTGTGCGACATGACCGACCCCGGCGTCGAGGTGCGGCCGCTGCGCCAGATCACCGGCGAGGCCGAGTTCAACGAGGTGTTCCTCACCGACGTCCGCATCCCCGACGACCGCCGCCTCGGCGAGGTCGGCGACGGCTGGCGGGTCGCCCAGACCACCCTGAACAACGAGCGCGTCGCCATCGGCGGCAGGCGGCTGCCCCGAGAGGGCGGCATGATCGGCCCGGTCGCCAGGACCTGGCGCGAACGCCCCGAACTGCGCACCCACGACCTGCACCAGCGGCTGCTGAAGCTGTGGGTCGAGGCGGAGGTCGCCCGGCTCACCGGCGAACGCCTGAGCCAGCAGCTCGTCGCCGGACAGCCCGGACCCGAGGGCGCCGGAATGAAGCTCGCCTTCGCCCGCCTCAACCAGGAGATCAGCGGCCTGGAGGTGGAACTGCGCGGCGAGGAAGGGCTGTTGTACGACGACTGGACCATGCGCCGCCCGGAGCTGGTCGACTTCACCGGCCGTGACGCCGGCTACCGCTATCTGCGCTCCAAGGGCAACAGCATCGAGGGCGGGACCAGCGAGGTCCTGCTGAACATCGTCGCCGAGCGCGTCCTGGGCCTGCCCGCCGAGCCGCGCACCGACAAGGACGTCGCCTGGAAGGACCTGGCCCGATGAGCGATCTGCTGTACTCGGAGGAGGAAGAGGCACTCCGGGCCGCCGTCCGGGACCTGCTCACCGACCACTGCGACACGACGTCCGTGCTCACCCGCGTCGAGTCGGACGCGCCGCACGACCTGGCCGCCTGGAAGGCGCTCGCCGACGGCATGGGCCTCGCCGGGCTGCTAATCCCCGAGAGCCGGGGCGGGCAGGGCGCGACGCACCGTGAGGCCGCCGTCGTCCTGGAGGAGCTGGGGCGTGCGGTCGCCCCCGTGCCGTACCTGACCAGTGCCGTCGTGGCCACGGAGGCGCTGCTGGCGTGCGCGGACGGCGACGGTCCGCTCGCGGACCTGGCGTCCGGACGCGTGATCGGCGCGCTCGCCGTCGGCCTGCACACCGCCCCCGGCGCCGGGTACGCGACCGTCCGCGCGGACGGCGGCGCCCTGCACGGCGAGCTGACCGGCATCGCGGACGCCGCCGTCGCCGACGTCCTGCTCGTGCCGGCGGACGACGGCGGGCTGTACGCGGTGACGGCCGACGCGGTCACCGTCACCCCGCAGACGTCCCTCGACCTCACCCGGCCCCTCGCCCGCGTCACCTTCGACGCCGCCCCGGGTCACCGCGTCGGCGACGCCGAGCCCGCCGTACGCCGCGCCCTGCGCGCCGGGGCGGGACTGCTCGCCTCGGAGCAACTCGGCGTCGCGGAATGGGCGTTGACCGAAACCGTGCGGTACCTGAAGGACCGCAAGCAGTTCAACCGTCCCGTCGGCGGGTTCCAGGCGCTCAAGCACCGGCTCGCCCAGCTGTGGCTGGAGGTCGTCCACCTGCGCGCCGCCGCACGGGCCGCCGCCGACGCGCTCGCGACCGGCGAGGACGCGGACGTGTCGGTCACCGTCGCCCAGGCCTACGCGGCCCCCGTCGCCGTCCGCGCCGCCGAGGAGGCCCTGCAACTGCACGCGGGCATCGGCATGACGTGGGAACACCCGGTCCATCTGCGCCTCAAGCGCGCCAAGGCCGACTCGATCGCCTACGGCACGGCGGGCGCCCACCGGGAGGCGCTCGCGGAACTGGTGGATCTCCGGGCGCCCTGACACGCCCTCAGCAGGCGGCCCGTCCCCCCTCCTCCGGGGTGGGCGGGCCGCGGTGCGCGTGGATGAACGGCCGACGGCGAACCGGCCAACTCCTCGCACAACCCTGCTCTCCCCATGCCACGGGACCCCATACTCGCGGGGACCCCGTACGGCACATCAGGGAGGCAGAGCATGGCCCTCACCACCCGTCGCGGAGCCCTCACCGCCCTCGGCGTCGCCCTCGCGAGCCCCCTCGCCCTCCCCGCAGGGCAGGCCCTCGCCGGCCACCACCCGCACCGCCCGCGCCCGTTGTGGCGCGCGCACGCCCACAACGACTACGAGCACCCCCGCCCCCTTTTCGACGCGCTCGACCACCGCTTCGGCAGCGTCGAGGCGGACGTCCACCTCGTCGGCGGTCAACTCCTCGTCGCCCACGACCCCGAGGACCTCGACCCCGCCCGCACCCTGGAGTCGCTGTACCTGGACCCGCTCGCCGCCCGCGTCCGCGCCAACCGCGGCACGGTGTACCGCGGCGACCGCGGCTCGCTCCAGCTGCTGATCGACCTCAAGACGGAGGGCGCGTCCACGTACGCGGAACTCGACCGCCGACTCCGCCGCTACAAGGGCCTGTTCACCACGTACGCCCACGGCAGGGTGCTCCCCGGACCGGTCACCGCCGTCGTCTCCGGCGACCGCGCCGCCCGCGCGCCCATGGAGGCCCAGCGCGTCCGGCACGCCTTCTACGACGGCCGCCTCACCGACCTGGGCGGCCCGGCACCGGCCTCCTTCGCCCCGCTCGTCAGCGACAACTGGACGCTGCACTTCACCTGGCAGGGCGTCGGCGCGTTCCCCGGGGCGGAACGCCGGAAACTGCGCACGCTGGTGGGCACCGCCCACGCCCGTGGGCAGCGGGTGCGGTTCTGGGCCACCCCGGACGTACCAGGACCCGCACGGGACGCGCTGTGGGCCGAGCTGGTCGCGGCGGACGTCGACCACCTCAACACCGACGACCTCGCGGGCCTGGAGGCGTTCCTCGACGCCCACCGGAAGGTGTGACACCACACGATCGGCGGACAGGTCAGCCGCCCGGACGAACCCTCCGCTACGCCACACTTGCGGCCGAACGCCGCGAAACGGGTGCGGCGGAGGAGGTTGACGATGGCCATTTCCATCTCTGTGGTGCTGCTGCTCTCGGTCCTGGCGGTGATCTTCCTGCGCAACGGCGGGCTGAAGATCTCCCACGCCCTGGTCTGCCTGCTGCTGGGCTTCTACCTGGCCAGCACGAGCATCGCCCCCACGATCCACAGCGGCCTGACGGCCACGGCGGACATCGTCAGCAGCCTGCGGCCGTGAGGGCGTCCGCCCTCACGGCCGGGACGAGGGCGGACGGACGTGCTACCGGCACCGTCTTCGGTGTTGATGTGCCTCAGGCGCTCTGGCAGGGTGACGCTGCGAACCGGGCAAGGAGTTCGGTCCCGAGCGGGACCGACGACCCGGTGCCGGTTCACGACGCGGCCGCGGTCCTCGAACGGAGTTGTTCATGCTGGAGCAGGTCGCCGAGGGCGTGCAGGTCCACCGGAGCGAGTTGCTGGAGAACAACACCGTTGTCGTGCACGGCAGGGACGGCGTGCTCGTCGTGGACGCCGGAATCACCGGCGCCGAGATGAGCTGCCTGGCCGGCGGCCTCCGTGAGCTGGGCCGGCCCGTGGTGGCGGGCTTCTCGACGCATCCCGACTGGGACCACGTGCTCTGGCACGCCGAACTCGGCGAAGCGCCGCGTCACGGCACGGCCCGCTGCGCGGCCTCCCTCCGGGAGGTGTTGTCGGAGCCGGACTGGAAGGCCCGCGTCGCCGAGGGGCTGCCGCCGGAGATCGCCGAGGACACACCGCTGGCCCTGTACGGCCTCGTCACCGGTCTGCCCGCGGGCACCACGCGGCTTCCCTGGGACGGTCCCGAGGTGCGGATCATCGAGCACACGGCGCACGCCCCGGGCCACGCGGCGCTGTTGATCGAGGAACGCCGAGTTCTCGTCGCCGGCGACATGCTCTCCGACGTCTTCGTCCCCATGTTCGACGACACCGGCGATCCGGTCGAGGGCTACCTCGCCGGGCTGGCGGCGCTCGAGGGCGTGGCGGACGACGTCGACGTCCTCGTCCCCGGACACGGCTCCGTCGCCCGGGGCGAGGAGGTACGCGCGAGGATGGCACTGGACCGCGCGTACGTGGAGGACCTGCGTGACGGCCGGGAGTGCGGCGACCCCCGGGTCGTGTCGCCCAAGCCCGGCTGGGAGTGGGCGGGCGCCATCCACGAAGGGCAGGTCCGGCGCCTCGCCGGACGGGACGCCTGAGGTTGCTCGCGGGGGACTCCGTCGGCCTCAGCCCCGTTCCGCCACCGCCGCCGGGTCGTCCAGGACGCCCCGCACCACCCAGTGGGCCGCGCCCAACAGCGGTCCTTCCGGGCCCAGGGCGGAGACGGACACCGGGCAGGACGGGCCCGCCGTGCGGCGGGCCAGTTCCGAGCGGAGCGACGGAAGCAGCCAGGGCGACAGCCCCGACAGCGCGCCGCCCAGTACCACGTTCTCGGGATCCAGGAGGTTGACCGCCCCCGTCAGGGCGATGCCCAGCGCCGTGCCCGCGTCGTGCAGGGCGCGTCGTACCGCGGCGTCACCCTGTTCGGCGCGGCCCGCGAGCAGGCCCACCCGGTCCTCGCCGGGCTCCAGGCCGGCCGTGCGCAGCACCGCCTCCTCACCCGCGTACTGCTCCAGGCACCCCCGGCCGCCGCAGGCGCACGACGGGCCGTCGGGCCACACCGGGACGTGGCCCAGCTCGCCCGCGAACCCCCGGTTGCCGTGCAGCACCCGCCCGTCCACGACGACCGCCGCACCGATGCCGATCTCGGCCGAGACGTGCAGGAAGTCGCGCGGGGTGTCCTCGCCGAGCCACAGTTCGGCGAGCGCGCCGAAGTTGGCCTCGTTGGCCACCGTCAGCGGCAGCTTCTCGGGGAGCAGCGGGCCGAGGTCCGTGTCCAGCCAGCCCAGGTTCGGGGCGCGGACGACGGTGCGGGCGTCGCGGGCCACCAGACCGGGCACGGCGACCGCGAGCCCGGCCGGCCACAGTCCCTCGCCCTCCGCCTCGGCCACCACCCGCCGGATCAGCTCGGTGAGTTCGCCGAGCACCGGCTCGGGGGAGCGGTCCCGGTTCGCCACCTGCCGCACCGCCCGCGCCCGTACCTCTCCGCGCAGGTCGACCGCGCACACGGCGAGGTGGTCGACCCCCACCTCCGCGCCGATCCCGGCCGGGCCCCGTCCGCTGACCGCGAGGGCGGAACCGGGCCGGCCGACCCGCCCGGGCCGCTCCGGGCCCAGCTCCTCCAGCAGCCCCGTGCGGATGAGTTCGTCGACCAGCGTGGACACCGCCGCGCGGGTCAGCCCGATGCGGGAGGCGACGGCCGCCCGGGACAGCGGCCCTTCGTCCCGGACGGTGTGCATCACCCGCGACAGGTTGCGGCGGCGCATGCCCTGCTGGGTGTCGGGCAGGACGCGGCCCTGACCTGCCGGGCGGGCCTTGTGCAGCGGTGCGCTCATTCCTCCGTCAATCCTCGGTCGGGGGCCGTCCGCGCCCGGCGGACGTCCACGGCGGCCTTCACGGGGCCGCCGTGGGGCGACGCCCGCCGGGGCGTCGTCAGCCGTTCTCCGGAGCGCGCTCCAGCAGCGGGGCCGCGTCGGAGAGTACCCCGGCCAGCCGGGACAGGGTCTCCTCGTCGCGCTCGACCGCGTCCAGCACCGGACCCCCCGCCGTGCCCCAGCGACGGGCCACCGCGGCCGGGTCCTCCCCGGTGAGCAGCCCGGCCGCCTGGGCCGCCGCGCCCAGCGCGACCAGCTCCTTGGCCTGCGGCACCTGGACGGGACGCCCGGACAGCCGCCGTACGGTCTGCTGCCAGGCCGTGCCGCGCGCGCCGCCGCCGATCAGCAGCAGCGGGGCCGAGGGGTCGGCGTCCTCGTCGAGGACGAGGTCGAGGGCGGCCAGCAGGGAGTACACGGCGCCGTCGTAGGCGGCCTGGAGCAGCTGGCCGCCGGTGGTGTCGTGCCGCAGACCGTGCAACAGGCCGGAGCTGTGCGGGAGGTTGGGGGTGCGCTCGCCGTCCAGGAAGGGCAGCAGCGTCACGCCACGGCCCGGCTCGACGGCCTCGCGGTCCAGGCCCAGCAGGGCGGCGACCCGGTCCACGGCGAGCGTGCAGTTGAGGGTGCAGGCCAGCGGCAGCCAGTCGCCGCGCGCGTCGGCGAAGCCGGCCACCGTGCCGGTCGGGTCGGCGGGCCGGTGCTCCGACACCGCGTACACGGTGCCCGAGGTGCCGAGGCTCATCACCGGCGTGCCGGGACGCACCCCGAGGCCCAGCGCGGCGGCGGCGTTGTCACCCGTGCCGCACGCCACCAGCGTCCCCTTGGAGAACGGCAGGTCGTGCCCGTCGCGCACGGTGCCCGCCACCTCGCCCGGCCGCACCACACGCGGCAGCAGCGCCGGGTCCAGACCCACGTGCGCGAGGATCTCCTCGTCGTACGCCTCCGTCGCGGACGCCCACCAGCCGGTGCCCGAGACGTCGCCGCGGTCGGTGGTGCCCTGGCCGGTGAGCCGCTCGGTCAGGTAGTCGTGGGGGAGGCGCACCGCCTTCGTGGCGCGCACCGCGTCCGGCTCGTGCTCCGCCAGCCAGGCCCACTTGGTGACCGTGAAGGACGCGGTGGGCAGGCTGCCGGTCCGGTCGGCCCACGCCTTGGCGCCACCCAGCTCCTCCACCAGGCGGCTCGCCTGCGGGGCGGACCGCACGTCGTTCCACAGCAGCGCCGGGCGGACCGGCTCGCCGTGCTCGTCCAGCGTCACCAGACCGTGCTGCTGGCCGCCGATCGACACGGCCGCGGCCTCGTGCGCCGCCTCGCCGCACTGCCGCAGCGCCTCGGTCAGGGCGTCCCACCACTGACGCGGATCGCTCTCCCGTCCCGCGCCCGAGGTCACCGTGTGCGGCGCCTGGCCGCTCGCGACGACCCTGCCGGTCGCCACGTCGACGACCAGGGCCTTGGTGGACTGGGTGGATGTGTCCACGCCGACGACGAGCGGACCCTCGGCTGCTGACATCGGTCTCTCCCTCTTCCGCGCCCCGGCGGGGTGTGTCTCTTCCCAGAAATGTTCCTGCATACTAATTTGTAAACCGCCATGACGAAATAGTCTCAGCGAGCAAGGAGCCGCGGCATGAGCTACCAGCCCACCCCCGAGGACAAGTTCACGTTCGGCCTGTGGACCGTCGGCTGGCAGGGACGGGACCCCTTCGGCGACGCCACCCGCGGCGCCCTCGACCCGGCCGAGTCCGTCCGCCGCCTCGCCGAGCTCGGCGCCCACGGTGTGACGTTCCACGACGACGACCTCATCCCGTTCGGCGCGAGCGACAGCGAGCGCGCCGAGCACATCAAGCGGTTCCGCCAGGCGCTGGACGAGACCGGCATGAAGGTCCCGATGGCGACCACCAACCTGTTCACCCACCCGGTGTTCAAGGACGGCGGCTTCACCGCGAACGACCGTGACGTGCGTCGTTACGCGCTGCGCAAGACCATCCGCAACATCGACCTCGCGGTCGAGCTCGGCGCCCAGACGTACGTCGCCTGGGGCGGCCGTGAGGGCGCCGAGTCCGGCGCCGCCAAGGACGTCCGCGTCGCCCTCGACCGCATGAAGGAGGCCTTCGACCTCCTTGGCGAGTACGTCACCTCCCAGGGCTACGACCTCCGCTTCGCCATCGAGCCGAAGCCGAATGAGCCCCGCGGCGACATCCTCCTCCCGACCATCGGCCACGCCCTCGCCTTCATCGAGCGCCTCGAGCGCCCGGAGCTGTACGGCGTGAACCCGGAGGTCGGCCACGAGCAGATGGCCGGGCTCAACTTCCCGCACGGCATCGCCCAGGCGCTGTGGGCGGGCAAGCTGTTCCACATCGACCTCAACGGCCAGTCCGGCATCAAGTACGACCAGGACCTCCGCTTCGGCGCGGGCGACCTGCGCGCCGCGTTCTGGCTGGTGGACCTGCTGGAGTCGGCCGGGTACGAGGGCCCGCGCCACTTCGACTTCAAGCCGCCGCGGACCGAGGACTTCGACGGCGTGTGGGCCTCCGCGGCCGGCTGCATGCGCAACTACCTGATCCTCAAGGAGCGCGCGGCCGCCTTCCGCGCGGACCCGGAGGTGCAGGAGGCGCTGCGCGCGGCCCGGCTGGACGAGCTCGCCCAGCCGACGGCGGGCGACGGCCTCCAGGCCCTGCTCGCCGACCGCTCCGCCTTCGAGGACTTCGACCCGGAGGCCGCCGCAGCCCGCGGCATGGCCTTCGAGCGCCTCGACCAGCTGGCGATGGACCACCTGCTGGGCGCGCGGGGCTGAGCCCCTCGGGGCCCGCTCGTCTGAGCGGGCCCCGCTGTCGTCGCGGACGGGAAGGGTCCGGCGGTCATGCCGTCCGCGGCGCGGTGAAGGCTTGGCGCGCAGTTCCGCGCGCGCCTGAGGGCGCTGCGGTGGCGGCGCCCCGGAGGGGCGCGGGGAACTGCGCGAGCAGCCGACGACGAGCCGCACCCGGCCTGGATCACAGGCACCCGCGCGCCTGGTGTGTGCCCGCGTGCCGCGACCGGCGGGCGCTTTCGCCGCCGTCTTCTCGCGCGGCCGCGCGCCGTTCGACCGTGGCACGAACGAGTTGCGACGCTCTCCGGGCCGTGACGGCGAGTGTAGGGTCGCTCGGCTCGCTCGGCTCGCTCGGCTCGCTCAGCTCGCTCAGCGCTCCCGCTCTTCCGCCCGGCGATCGCCGCCGATGCCGGGGACCGACGGAGAGCGACGGCAACCACAACCGCTTGCCCCGGACACTTCCAGGCTCTCCACGTCCACCGCCGGCCTTCGTGCCGCCCGCGGCGAGGTGCGGGCTCGGCGCACAGTCCGTCCCGGCGCGATCAAGGGCGCGGAACCGCGCGAGCGACCCGCGACGAGCCGCACCCGACCCGAGTCACAAGCACCCGCGCGCCTGGTGTGCGCCCGCGTGCCACGACTGGCGGGCGGTTTCGCCGCCGTCTTCTCGCGCGGCCGCGCACCCGCGGCGACCATGTGTTCATGGCCACGCCACCCGAACCGCCCCAGCAGCCGCCCGGCCCGCCCTCCTACGGCGACGAGTCCTCGTCCGGCCCGCCCGGCGACGGCGGAGGCGGACCGGGAGGCGGCCCCGGGCGGCGCCGCGTGGTGATCCTGGTGCTCGCCGTGATCGTCGCGGCCCTGGTCGTCTCCATCGCCGTCCTCGTCACCTCGGACGAGGACGGTCCCGACACGGAGCCTGCCGAGACCGCCACCGGCGGCCCGTCGCTGGACCTTCCGTCGGAGTTCCCGACCGGGTTGCTGCCCTCGGACTTCCCCACGGAACTGCCCTCCGGCTTCCCGACCGCGCTGCCCAGCGGCTTCCCGAGCGGACTGCCCACCGCGCTGCCCTCCGACTTCCCGAGCGGACTGCCCACCGCGCTGCCCAGCGGACTGGAGTCGCTGCTGCCGGGGCTGGAGGGCGTGGACGCCCCGTGACGCCCGCCGCGTCCCGTGGGTACCCCTGCGCTGTGAGGTGGGTCACCATGGTGGGAGGAGGTCCGAGCCGCCCGAGACCTTAGGGGCCGTATCTCAGGGACGTCTCAGGGTGGCGGCCAGGAACCGCCGCCGACGCGGACCCGTTTTCACGTCAGAGAGCGGCAGTGGCCGCGAAGGAGGCGACGCACATGTCGAAGAACGCGAAGATCGCCGCGGGGGGCGTGGCGGTCGGGCTCATCCTGCTGATATGGCTGCCCTGGTGGGCCGCGCTCCTGATCATCCTGGGAGTCCCGGCGGCCGCCTACCTCGCCCTGGACCCGTCCCAGAGGCGACGCCTGCGGCGGGCCACCCGCAAGGAGCTGGGCCGCTGAGGCGAGGCAGAGGCTGACGCGTCCCAGAGGGAGGGGCGGGCGTCCGAGGAGCTGGACGTGTCAGGGAGGGGTGCGGCCGGCAGACCCGGGCCCGGCGGGTGAGGTGGGGCGTCCAACCCCGCACCCTCCGCCTCACAGCGGCCGTACGGCCATCTCGTCCAGCGCCTTCAACAGCCCCGGCAGCTCCGGCCCCCGCCCCACCGGGAGCACCTCGCCGGGTTCGTCGTCGAGCAGGACGAAGGCGATGTCGTCCGTCCGCGCGACCAGCGACCACCCGGGCCCGTCCGCCCGCAGCGTCCGCGCGCCGCCCGGTGCGAACGAGGACCGCACCCGCCCCAGCGGCGGCGGCGAGTCGACGTAGGCACGCGCCTCGGCCAGCACCCGGCGGATCCCGCTGTGCCCGCCCGTCGCCGTTCCCTCGGCCGCGTCGCCCTCACCGGCGTCCGACGCCGCCGGGTCCGGCGTGGGGAACGCCGAGTCGTCCACCTGCTCCCGCCACGTCGCCCACTGCAGCGCGATCTCGTCGGCCCCCAGACGCCGCTGGGCCGGCCCCCACACCTCTCCGTCCGGGGGCGTCAGCGGCGGCATGTCCGCCGCGTCGGGGGAGGGGTCGTGCGGCGCGGGTACGTTCGGCGCCGCCACGGCCACGGCGAGGGGCCAGCCGGGCAGCGCGGCGACGACCGTGCGCTCGTCCGGCGACAGGTCGTGCTCCATACCGCAGTCCCACGACGCGATCGCGACCGCGACCAGCGAGACGTCGTCGACGACCACGGTCCACCGGGCGCCTTCCCCGTCCTGGCCGAGCACCAGCCCGTAGCCGTCGGCCACGGGCGGAAGGCCGAGCGCCGCACACGCCTCGGGGTAGTCGTCGCCCAGCACGCTGGGGAACTTCGCGGGCGTCAGCAGCGCCGCCGTCAGCACGTAGAGCGCGTCGTCGTCGGCGGCGACGGCTTCCTGGTCCGTCCCGGCCATCCCAGCCTCCCCATCGGTTCGTCCGTCGGCGCGCACCATATGCCGACCCCGCACCCGTTGTCACGACCCCGCACCCGCGCCCGGAGCTGCAGGTTTCCGGTCGGACGGGGCGAATCGCCCCTGCGTGCGGATGCGTTCGCGGACCCTCCACGAAAGCCCCGCGGACGCGAAACCCGCCTCAGGCGTCCCGCACCGCCAGTGCGAGGAACCGCGTGTCCTCGTCGACGTACGACGTCATGCGCCAGCCCGCGCCGGTGAGCAGCGCCCTCAGGTTCGGCTCGGCGCGGAGGTCGTCCGGGGTGAGTTCCCGCCCCTGGCGTGCGGCGAGAGCGGCCCGTCCGATCGGGTGGAACAAGGCGAGCACCCCGCCCGGCCGCACCACGCGCCGGATCTCCCGCAGGTCCTCGGCCGGCTGCGGCAGATGCGCGATCAGCCCGGCCGCGAACACGGCGTCGAGCGACGACGGGCGCAACGGCAGCGCGGCCACGTCCGTCAGCAGCAGCGTCGCGTCGCGGTCGCGGCCGGCCCGCGCGGCCTCACGCAGCATCTCCGGCGTCAGATCCGCGCCCAGCACCACCCCGGACGGTCCCACCGCGGCACGCAGCGCGGGGAGCGCCCGCCCCGTGCCGCAGCCCGCGTCCAGCACCCGGCCGCCCTCGCGCAGCCCGAGCTCGGCGACCGCGGCGGCGTAGGCGGGTCCGTCGTCGGGGAACCGCCGGTCCCAGCCGGCGGCGCGGGCGCCGAAGAACTCCTGCACATGTGTGTGGTCGTCGCTCATGCACCGCATGATCCCTCACCGGAACCGGCGGCATCGGGTGCGCATGTTCGAGCGCGATGCGGTCGTACCACGCCATCGGTGCGTCAACTTCGCGCTGCTTTCGAAACGCGCCCCTTCCATGCGCCCGCGCCCCCTAGCGTCCCCGGGTCATGGGACACCTGGACCACGCCACCCTCGGGTGGCTCACCCCCGTGCTGTCGTACGCGATGGCCTGCACCGGCGCCGCCCTCGGGCTGCGCTGCACCGTCCGCGCGCTCGCCGCCACCGGCCGCGTGCGGCGCAACTGGCTGCTCACCGCGGCCTCGGCGATCGCCACCGGCATCTGGACCATGCACTTCACGGCCATGCTCGGCTTCGGCGTGAGCGGCACCGACATCCGCTACGACGTGCCGCTCACCCTGCTGAGCCTGCTGGTCGCCATGCTGTTCGTCTGCGCCGGGGTGTTCGCCGTCGGCCGTCACCCCGACCGGCTCCAGGCCCTTCTGCTCGGCGGGCTCACCACCGGGCTCGGTGTCGCCGGCATGCACTACCTGGGCATGGCGGCGGTCCGGCTGCACGGCGAGGTGAGCTACGACCCGCTGCGTGTCGCGCTGTCCGTCCTCATCGCCGTCGTCGCCGCCACGGCCGCGCTGTGGGCGGCCCTCGCCATCCGTTCCCCGGCCGCCGTCACCGCCGCCTCCCTGATCATGGGCGCGGCCGTCAGCAGCATGCACTACACGGGCATGTACGCGGTCGGTGTGCGGGTCACGCCGTCCGGTGAGCCGCTGCCCGGCGCGAGCGCGATGTCGTTCGTCTTCCCGCTCGCCGTCGGTCTCGGTGCCTACCTCTTCATCACGTCCGCCTTCGTCGCGCTGTCCCCGGCGGCCGGGGAACGCCACGCGCCCGCCTCCGCCCGCCGGCCGGCCGGGCACCCCGCCCACTGACAACCGCCGCCCGTCCGCACGCCACCCCACGAGCGAGGAGTCCATGCGCACACCCCGGAGGACCCCGAGCACCCGCGCCCAGGCACCGTCCCCGCCTCCCGTCCGCGGCCGGCGCGCCCACGCGGGACCGCCCGCCGACGAGGGACCGATGCCCCCGACGGGCCAGGCGGGGACGGGCGCACCGCGGCTGCGCGGCCCGTCCGGTCCCCGGACCGTCCGCGCCAAGATCATCTGCCTGCTGATGGTGCCGGTCGTGTCCCTGCTCGCCCTGTGGGGGTACGCCACCGTCACGACCGCCCAGGACGTCTCCCGGCTGCGCCAGGTGCAGCGCGCCGACGCCGCCGTCCGCACCCCGGTCGCCGAGGCCGTCACCGCCCTGCAGGCCGAGCGGGCCGCCGCCGTGCGCCGCGCGTCCGACACGGCGGCCGTCGGGGACCCGGAGTTCACCCGTCTCGCCCAGCGCACCGACCGGGCCGTCGCCCGTCTCCGGCTCGGCGACGACCGCACCGTCGCCGACGGGGAGGCGCTGCCCCGCGCGGTGGCCGAGCGGCTCGACGCCTTCGTCACCGCCGCCGAACGCCTGCGTCCGCTGCGCGCGGAGGTCCGCGAAGGCCGCGCGGGCTGGGCCCGGACGTACGAGCGGTACACCGCCGCCATCGACGGGGCCTTCCGTGTGGGCGGCGCCCTGACCGGCGTCCAGGACGCCGAACTCGGCTCCGACGCGCGCGTACTGCTCGAGTTCGCCCGCGCGGGCGAGGCCCTCGCCCGGGAGGACGCGATCCTCGCCGCGGCCCGGCTGCACGGCAGCCTCGGCGGGGAACGCCTGCGCCTGTTCACCGGGGCGGTCGAACTGCGCCGCACCCTCACCGCCTCCGCCGCGCCCGACCTGCCCGGAGCGGCCCGCACCGCCTGGGACACGCTCGCCGACGGCCGCCCCTACGCCGTCCTCTACACGGCTGAGGACAAGATCCTCGCCGCCGGCCCCGGGGCACGGGCCGCCGAAGCCGTCCCCCGCGCCACCTGGGACGCCGCGCACACACGCGTGAGGGACGAGTTGCGGACCGTCGAGCGGCACGCGGCGGCGTCGGTCGCCGGACGCGCCGACCCCGTGGAGCGTGGACTGTTCGGACCGGCCGGGGCCGCCGTACTGTTCGGCCTCCTCGCCGCCGCGGCCTCCCTCGTCATCTCCGTCCGCATCGGACGCGGCCTGGTGATCGAACTGGTCGGCCTGCGCGACGACGCCCTCGACATCGCCCACCGCAAACTCCCCGAGGCCATGCGGAAACTGCGCGGAGGCGGGGAGATCGACATCCGGGCGGAAGCCCCGCACGGACCGCCCGCCCAGGACGAGACCGGTCAGGTCGCCCAGGCCCTCGGCACCGTCCACCGGGCCGCCCTGCGCGCCGCCGTGGAACGCGCCGAACTGGCCGGCGGGATCAGCGGCGTCTTCGTCAACCTCGCCCGCCGCAGCCAGGTCCTGGTGCACCGCCAGCTCAGCCTGCTCGACAGCATGGAGCGCCGCTCCGACGACCCGGACGAGCTGAGCGACCTCTTCCGCCTCGACCACCTCACCACCCGCATGCGCCGCCACGCGGAGAGTCTCATCATCCTCTCCGGCGCGGCGCCCGGCCGCGCCTGGCGCAAGCCCGTGCCGCTGACCGACGTGGTGCGCGCGGCCGTCTCCGAGGTGGAGGACTACGCGCGCGTGGAGGTGCGGCAACTCGCCGAGACGTCCGTCGCGGGCGCGGCCGTCGCCGACCTCACCCACCTGCTCGCTGAGATCATCGAGAACGCGGCGCAGTTCTCCCCGCCCCACACCCGGGTGCGCGTCACCGGCGAACCCGTCGGCAAGGGCTACGCCGTCGAGGTCGAGGACCGAGGCCTCGGCATGGGCAAGGAGGCCCTCGCCGAGGCCAACCGCCGCATCGCCGAGTCGGAGGCGCTCGACCTGTTCGACAGCGACCGGCTCGGCCTCTTCGTGGTCAGCCGGCTCGCCGCCCGCCACGCCGTCAAGGTGCACCTCAAGACCTCGCCCTACGGCGGCACCACCGCGGTCGTCCTCCTCCCCACCGCGCTGCTCGACGAACGCGCCGAGCAGGAACGTCCCGGTACACAGACCGAGGCCCCCGCCGAAGGACGTCCGGAGCCCCGCGAACCCGCCCGCGCCCGGAGCGGCGGCCACGCCCCGCGGCCCAGGGCGGTCGCCGCCCCCGACAGCCGGCGCGCCCTGGTGGCCCCCGTCGCCGACGCGACCCCGGAACCCCGTCCCGTGGCGCATCCCGCGCCGAGCGTCGTGCCACGCGGTGACGGAAGCGCGCCGACGGAGTCCCGGCCGGCAGCGCGCCCGGTGCCGCGCGTTGCGCCGGGTGCCGACGTGGACGCGCCGCCGGCATCCCGGCCGGCAGCGCGCTCGGTGCCGCGCGTTGTGCCGGGTGCCGACGTGGACGCGCCGCCGGAATCCCGGTCGGCGCCGCGCTCGGTGCCGCGCGTTGTGCCGGGTGCCGACGTGGACGGGCCGCCGGAAACCCGTCACGCACCGCGCCCGGTGCCGCACGTCGTGCCGGGTGCCGACGTGGAAGCGCCGCCGGAATCCCGGTCGGCGCCGCGCTCGGTGCCGCGCGTTGTGCCGGGCGCCGACGTGGACGGGCCGCCGGAATCGCGGTCAGCGCCGCGCCCGGTGCCGCACGCCGACAGGAGCGCGCCGCAGGCGCCCCGCCCCGCACCGCACGCCGTGCCGCGCTCCGACGCGGGCGTCGAGTCCGAGAGCCCTCAGGGAGCCGCCACCTTGCGCCTGCACCGCACGGAGGAGCCGGCCGGCTCCGACGACCTGCCCCGCCGGGTACGCCAGGCGAGCCTGGCGCCCCAGCTCCGCGACGGCCGGCCGGACGCACCCGGCCCCACCCCGGGCGTCGGCCGCGCCGACGACCGCACCCCCGAACTCGTACGGGACCGCATGGCGGCCTACCGCGACGGCTGGACACGCGGCGGCGGCCGTCCGCCCGGCGCCGCCCGCGGCACGGCGCGGCCCAGCACCGAAGGAGACCCCGCATGATCCAGGACCCTCGCACCGGCACAGGCCGGCACTCCGGCGCACTCGACTGGCTGCTCGACGACCTGGTGCTCCGCGTCACCGACGTACGGCACGCCGTGGTGCTGTCCGGCGACGGACTCGCCATGGGCGCCTCAGGAGGCCTCGGCCGCGAGGACGCCGAGCACCTCGCCGCCGTCGCCTCCGGCTTCCACAGCCTCGCCAAGGGCGCCGGACGGCACTTTGGGGCCGGCGGCGTACGCCAGACCATGGTCGAGATGGACGACGGCTTCCTGTTCGTCGCCGCGGCGGGGGAGGGCTCCTGCCTCGCCGTGCTCACCTCCGTCACCGCCGACATCGGCCTCGTGGCCTACGAGATGGCACGCCTCGTCCGGCGCGTGGGCGAGCACCTGGACACCGCGCCGCGCGTCGCCGCACGGCCGCCGGCCGGATGAGACGAGGAAGCGGTCCGAGCAGATGACCGACGACACGACCGGCGCCACGCGCGAACCGGGCAGCCAGTGGTACGACCACGAGGCCGGCCCGCTGGTACGGCCCTACGCCGTGACCGGCGGACGCACCGCACCCGGCCCCTCCGGCGTGCGCTTCGACCTGATCGCCCTGGTCACCCTGGACCCCGCCGCGCCTGCCGGCGACGACGACCCGGCACTCGGCCCCGAGCACCGTGCGCTGATCGACCTGTGCCGGCCGGAGACCCAGTCCGTCGCCGAACTCGCGGCAGGCGCCGATCTGCCCGTCGGCGTCGTCCGGGTCCTCCTCGGCGACCTGCTGGAACGCGGCCGGGTCACCGTCAGCAGGCCCGTGCCGCCCGCCCAGCTGCCCGACGAGCGGGTGCTCCGCGAGGTCATCGCGGGGCTGCGGGCGCTGTAGCGGGCGCCCGTCCCGACCGGCGGGCGGCGTGTCGCCCCACCCACACGGAAGAGCGTCTGAAAAACCCTCACGAAAAGAGCGAACGATGGCCCCCGAACACCCCGACGCCCCCGCCGGCGAGACGACGGCTCTGGCGCTGAAGATCCTGGTCGCCGGCGGTTTCGGCGTGGGGAAGACCACGCTGGTGGGCGCGGTCAGCGAGATCCGGCCGCTGCGCACCGAGGAGATGCTCAGCGAGGCCGGCCGGACGGTGGACGACACCGACGGCGTCGACCACAAGGTCACCACGACCGTCGCCATGGACTTCGGCCGCATCACCATCCGCTCCGGGCTCTCCCTGTACCTCTTCGGCACCCCGGGACAGGACCGCTTCTGGTTCCTGTGGGACGAACTCGCTCAGGGCGCGCTCGGCGCGGTCGTGCTCGCGGACACCCGGCGGCTGGAGGACTGCTTCCCGGCGGTCGACTACTTCGAGCACCGGAAGATCCCGTTCGTCGTCGCCGTCAACTGCTTCTCCGGCGCCCGGCGGCACGACGCGCGCGACGTGTGCCGCGCGCTCGACCTCGACCCGGGCACGCCCGTGGTGCTGTGCGACGCCCGCGAGCGCTCCTCGGGCAAGGAGGTGCTCATCCAGCTCGTCGAGTACGCCGGGCGCATGCACACCGCCCGGCTGCTCGACTCGGTGGGATGACCGCGATGGCATCCGCCGGCCCGCCGGCCCACCGGGCGTCCTGCTCCGAGCGAGCCCGGCGCGGTGTCAGTCCGCCACGCCCTTTTCGGCCAGCACCTTGTCGACACTCACCCGGACCAGCAGCTCGCCCGGCACTCCGTTGCGGGCGCCGAACTCCTCCGCGCGGTCCTCGCCCATGTACCGCGCGCCGATCCGGGCCGCCCAGTGCCGCAGCTCCTCGACGTCCTCCGACAGACGCGCCCGGCCCTCCAGGATCACGTAGGCGAAGGGCGGCCGGTCGTCGTCCACACAGAGGGCGATCCGCCCGTCACGGGCCAGGTTGCGCCCCTTCACCGTCGCCGCGCCGGTGTTGAACACCACGTCGCCACCGTCGAGCACGAACCAGACCGGCGCCAGATGCGGACGCCCGTCGGCCCGGACGGTGGCCAGTTTGCCGGTGCGGGTGCCGTGCGAGACGAACGCCCGCCACTCTTCCTCGGTCATCTTCTGTCCCATGGCTCTCATCTTCCTTGCCCGCCGCCCGGTCGTGGGGAAGGCTGGCGCAGGGACCCTCCCGACCGGAGGGACGACACACGGGGCACACGGGGACAACAGGGGGAGACACACGACATGGGGCAGAACCAGGGACTCGACTGGCTGCTGGACGACCTGACCCAGCGCGTCGAGCACGTACGGCACGCGCTGATCCTCTCGAACGACGGCCTGGTGACGGGGGCGAGCACGGGCCTGCGCCGTGAGGACGCCGAGCATCTCGCCGCCGTCTCGTCCGGGCTGCACAGCCTCGCCAAGGGCTCGGGGCGGCACTTCGGCGCGGGCGGGGTGCGCCAGACGATGGTGGAGTTCGACGAGGCGGTGCTCTTCGTGACCGCCGCCGGCTCCGGGAGCTGTCTGTGCGTGCTCAGCGGCGCCGAGGCCGACATCGGCCACATCGCCTACGAGATGACACTGCTCGTCAACCGGGTCGGCGAGCATCTCGACGTCGACACCCGACGCCCACCGGAGCCGGGCACGGACGTCTGACCTGCGGATGCATTGGCCCTGTGGAGGAGGCGGCGGAGGTTTTCCACAGGGTGGACACGGAGGGTGACGGAACGGCTACTGTCTTTCCCGGAGCGGGCGCAACCGGCGCCGGCTCTCCATACGCACGGGGGAGACGAGCATGGCCCGACAGCGGACCACCATCACGCAGCGCACGGTCACGGCTTTCGACACGGGTGTCGGCCAGGTCGCGGCGGCCAAGGACGATTCCTGGGTCACGACCGGCCGCGCCGCCCGGGAACTGGGGCTGAGGCGCACCGAGTTCGACCTGGGCGTGCGACTCGGGCGCATCCGCGCGGAGGCCGGAAGGGCTTCGGGGGAGCGTCGGGTCGCCCGGGCCGAGATCGAGCGGCTGCGGGCCGGCCCCGGCTTCCCCGAGGCGCTGCGCCGCAGCGTGCACGCCGTGGGCACCGCGGAAGGCGCCGACCTGCTGGGGGTGGCGAAGACCCGCTTCACCCGGCTGGCGAGGCTCGGCCTCCTGGTGCCGGTGGCGTTCCACCTGAACCGCTACCGCGCCGTGGTCTGGCTCTATCTCGCGGACGAACTACGGCTGTTCGGCGACGACGAGAAGCATGCGGCGCTGCTGACCGGGCGCATGCCCGAAGGGCTGCGCGGTCTGCTGGACTCCGGGATCGACCTGCGGCCCCGCAACTGGCGCAGCAGGCACCTGGGTTTCCTGCTCCGGGAGGCGGAGGGCCCTTGGGCCCGTGCGGGCGCGGTCGCGTCGTTCCTCGACCCGCTGCACGTGGCGCAGGTGGTGCGTGACCCGTACGACCGGTCTCGTCTCCACACGTTCCGCCGCCGTCCCCCCGGCGGTGCGAACCCCGAATCGCCGGGGGCGCGGATCGCGGCGGACCTCATGACGGCCCGGGACGACGACGAGATCGCCTGGCTGCGGGCCGACCTGGCCCGCCTGGTGGACGAGGCCAGGACCCACCACCCGGCGCCCCGGCCGTCCACGTCGTGCCGCCCGACGTCCGCGCCCGAGCCACTTGTGTCCCGCCGGCCGGTACTCGGGCCTCCACCGGCCCGACCCGCCGCGTCAGCTCGCCCGGACACCCCGGCCGCCGCCGACCGCGCCAGACGCCGAGGCCTGCTCACCCGCTGGCGCCACAGGTCCGCCCGGACAGCGACACGTCCGTGAGGCCGGCTGGCTGGTGCCTCGGGGCGCCCGTGACGACTCACCTTGCCGCATCCAGCGGCGGCCGGAGCCGCCGACGGCCCGTGTGCGGACGGGACACCGGATGGCGCGAGTGGCGCGGGACGCCCGTGAACGGGCGACGCCGGGCGGTTCGCTTTGCACTCGGCGGCGGCCGGAGCGGCCGGCGGCCCGCGTGCGGGCGGGACACCGGTGGCACGGGCCGGCCCGGGCGCCCGTCCGCGCGTGCCGCTTGGCGGCACGCGATGCCGCACCCAGGGGCGCCCTGCCCCGTCCAGCGTCCGTTCGCGGGCGGGGCGCCCGTGCCGTGGGTGTCCGGAGCCGCCGCAGCGTTTCGGCGCCCCCGCGCCGTCCGCGGACCTACAGCGCCCGGAAGAGCCCCTCCTGCACGACCGAGACCAGCATGCGGCCCTCCCGGTCGTAGATCCGGCCGCGGGCCAGACCGCGGCCGCCCGTGGCGATGGGGGACTCCTGGTCGTACAGGAACCACTCGTCCGCACGGAACGGCCGGTGGAACCACATCGCGTGGTCCAGCGACGCCATGTCGAACCCGCGGGGACCCCACAGCGGCTCCACCGGGATCCGCACCGCGTCCAGCAGCGTCATGTCGCTGGCGTAGGTCAGCGCGCAGGTGTGCACCAGCGGGTCGTCGCCGAGCGGCCCGACCGCACGCATCCACACCGCGCTGCGCGGCTCCGCGCCCTCGACCTCGTCCGGCTTCCAGCGCAGCCGGTCGACGTAGCGGATGTCGAAGGGCTGGCGGCGCGCCATCCGCTCCAACTGCTCCGGCAGCGCGCCCAGATGCTCCCGGATCTCGTCCGCGACCGTCGGCAGCGACTCGGGGTCCGGCACCTCGCGGGCCGGAGGCAACTGGTGCTCGAAGCTCCCCTGTTCAGGCTTGTGGAAGGAGGCGGTCAGATTGAAGATCGTGCGGCCCTGCTGCACGGCGGTGACCCGGCGGGTCGTGAACGACCTGCCGTCCCGCACACGTTCCACCTGGTACACGATCGGCACCCCGGGCCGGCCCGGGCGCAGGAAGTACGCGTGCAGCGAGTGCACCGGGCGGTCGCCCTCAGCGGTGCGGCCCGCGGCGACCAGCGCCTGGCCGGCGACCTGCCCGCCGAAGACCCGCTGCAGGGACTCCTGCGGGCTGCGGCCGCGGAAGATGTCGACCTCGATCTGCTCCAGGTCGAGCAGGGCGACGAGGCTCTCGGCCGGGTTCGTCATGGGTGCGTCTCCCCTGTGCTCACAGCTGGCCGACGTCGGTGACCCGCACGACGGCGCGGCCCTCGGCGTCGGAGGCGGTCAGATCGACCTCGGCGCTGATGCCCCAGTCGTGGTCGTCGTTCGGGTCGTCGAAGATCTGGCGGACCCGCCACAGCCCGTTCTCCGGCTGCTCGTCGATGATGAGCAGCTTGGGCCCGCGCGCGTCGGGACCGGTGCCGAGTTCCTCGTACTCGTCCCAGTACTTGTCCATCGCCTCGCCCCACGCGTCGGCGTCCCAGCCGGACTCACCGTCCAGCTCGCCGAGCGCGTCCACCTGGTCGAGGGCGGCGAGTTCCACGCGGCGGAACATGGCGTTGCGGACGAGGACACGGAAGGCGCGGGCGTTGGCGGTGACCGGCTTGACCTGGTCGGCCTTCTCCTGGGCCTCCTCGGCGGTCATCTCCTCCGGGTTCGCCAGCTGCTCCCACTCGTCCAGCAGGCTGGAGTCGACCTGGCGCACCGTCTCGCCCAGCCAGGCGATCAGGTCCTCCAGGTCCTCCGACTTCAGGTCGTCGGGGATGGTGTGCTCCAGCGCCTTGTAGGCGCTCGCGAGGTAGCGCAGCACGATGCCCTCGGTGCGGGCCAGCTCGTAGTGGGACACCAGCTCCGTGAAGGACAGCGCCCGCTCGTACATGTCCCGGACCACGGACTTCGGCGACAGCGGATGGTCGCCGACCCACGGGTGGGACTTGCGGTACGTGTTGTACGCGTGGAAGAGCAGCTCCTCCAGCGGCTTCGGGTAGGTGATGTCCTGGAGGCGCTCCATGCGCTCCTCGTACTCCACCCCGTCGGCCTTCATCGCGGCGACCGCCTCACCGCGCGCCTTGTTCTGCTGGGCGGCGAGGATCTGCCGCGGGTCGTCCAGCGTGGACTCCACCACGGACACCATGTCCAGTGCGTACGACGGCGATTCGGGGTCCAGCAGCTCGAACGCGGCCAGCGCGAACGTGGACAGCGGCTGGTTGAGCGCGAAGTCCTGCTGCAGATCCACGGTGAGACGCACGATGCGCCCCTCCGCGTCCGGCTCGTCGAGCTTCTCGACGATGCCGCCGTCCAGCAGCGAACGGTAGATGGCGATCGCCCGCCGGATGTGGCGGAGCTGCTGCTTGCGCGGCTCGTGGTTGTCCTCCAGCAGGTGGCGCATCGCCTCGAAGGCGTTGCCCGGCCGGGCGATGACCGACAGCAGCATGGTGTGGGTGACGCGGAAGCGGGAGGTCAGCGGCTCCGGCTCGGACCCGATGAGCTTCTCGAAGGTCTGCTCGCTCCACGCGACGAACCCCTCGGGAGCCTTCTTGCGCACCACCTTGCGGCGCTTCTTCGGGTCGTCACCCGCCTTCGCCAGCGCCTTCTCGTTCTCGATGACGTGCTCCGGCGCCTGGGCCACCACGAAGCCCTCGGTGTCGAAGCCGGCCCGCCCTGCGCGCCCCGCGATCTGGTGGAACTCACGCGCCCGCAGCGTGCGCACCCGGTTGCCGTCGTACTTGGTGAGCGCGGTGAACAGCACCGTACGGATGGGGACGTTGACGCCCACACCGAGGGTGTCGGTGCCGCAGATGACCTTCAGCAGACCGGCCTGCGCCAGCTTCTCCACCAGGCGCCGGTACTTGGGCAGCATGCCGGCGTGGTGCACGCCGATGCCGTGCCGCACGTAACGGGACAGGTTGCGGCCGAACTTGGTGGTGAAGCGGAAGTTGCCGATCAGGTCGGCGATCTTGTCCTTCTCCTCGCGCGTGCACATGTTGATGCTCATCAGCGCCTGCGCCCGCTCCACGGCCTGCGCCTGCGTGAAGTGCACGATGTACACCGGCGCCTGCCGGGCCTCCAGGAGGTCGGTCAGCGTCTCGGTGAGCGGCGTGTACCGGTACTCGTACGACAGCGGCACCGGCCGGGTCGCGGAACGGACCACCGCGGTGGGCCGGCCGGTGCGGCGGGTGAGGTCCTTCTCGAAGAAGGAGACGTCGCCGAGCGTCGCCGACATCAGCACGAACTGCGCCTGCGGCAGCTCCAGCAGCGGGATCTGCCAGGCCCAGCCGCGGTCCCCCTCGGCGTAGAAGTGGAACTCGTCCATCACGACCTGGCCGACGTCGGCGTCCTTGCCGTCGCGCAGCGCGATCGAGGCGAGCACCTCGGCGGTGCAGCAGATCACCGGGGCGTCGGCGTTCACGGACGCGTCGCCGGTGAGCATGCCGACGTTCTCGGTGCCGAAGATCTTGCAGAGTTCGAAGAACTTCTCCGAGACGAGCGCCTTGATGGGGGCGGTGTAGAAGGTGACCTCGTCCCGGGCCAGCGCCGCGAAGTGGGCGCCCGCGGCGATCATGCTCTTGCCGGAGCCGGTGGGCGTCGAGACGATCACGTTCGCCCCCGACACCACCTCGATCAGCGCCTCCTCCTGGTGCGGATAGAGGGTGAGCCCGCGCTCCTGCGCCCACGACTCGAAGGCTTCGTACAGGGCGTCGGGGTCGGCGTTCGGCGGCAGCTGATCGATGAGGGTCACCACCCCATCTTGCCTGCCCACTCGCCCGATGCGGGAATCGGCTGTCGGCTCGAAGATCACTACCGCTACGCTGTGTCGCCGGCGCAGCGTCAGCGTCCCCGGTCAACCGGGCGGCGGCGAAAGAGGAATGGGGCGGGCACAGGCCATGATGGGACCAGCACACTCACTGTCGGGCGCCGCGGCCTGGCTCGGGGTCGGAGCGGCGACCGCCGCGGCCGGACACCCGATGCCCTGGCCCGTGCTGCTGGCCGGTGCGCTGATCTGCGCCGGGGCCGCACTCGCCCCGGACCTGGACCACAAGTCCGCCACCATCTCGCGGTCCTTCGGCCCGGTCTCCCGCTGGCTGTGCGAGATCGTCGACAAGCTGTCCTACGCGGTCTACAAGTCGACGAGGAAACCGGCCGACCCCCGTCGTTCGGGCGGTCACCGCACCCTCACCCACACCTGGCTGTGGGCGGTCCTCGTCGGCGGCGGCACCTCGGTGCTGGCGATCACCGGCGGCCGCTGGGCGGTCCTGTTCATCTTGTTCGTGCACATGGTGCTCGCGATCGAGGGCCTGCTGTGGCGGGCGGCGCGCGGCTCGAGCAGCGACGTGCTGGTGTGGCTGCTGGCGGCGACCAGCGCCTGGATCATCGCGGGCATCCTCGACGAGCCCGGGAACGGGGCGAGCTGGCTGTTCACCGATCCCGGTCAGGAGTACCTGTGGCTGGGCCTGCCCATCGTGCTCGGCGCGATCGTGCACGACATCGGGGACGCGCTGACCGTCTCCGGCTGCCCGATCCTGTGGCCCATACCCGTGGGCCGCAAGCGCTGGTACCCGATCGGCCCGCCGAAGGCCATGCGGTTCCGCGCCGGCAGCTGGGTGGAGCTGAAGGTGCTGATGCCGGCGTTCATGCTGCTGGGCGGGGTGGGCTGCGCGGCGGCGCTCAACGTCATATAGAGCGCGATTGTCGGAGGGCGGGTCAGCTGCCGCTCGCGCCGCCCTCGCCCCCTTCACCGCCGTAACGGCGCTGGAAGCGGGCGACGCGGCCCTCGGTGTCCACGGTCCTGGCCTTGCCCGTGTAGAACGGGTGGCTCTCCGAGGAGATCTCCACGTCCACCACCGGGTAGGTCTCGCCGTCGTCCCACTCGATGGTCTGCCCGCTGGACGCGGTCGACCGGGTGAGGAAGGCGTAACCGGCGGCCCGGTCACGGAAGACGACCGGGTGGTAGTCGGGGTGCTTGTCCTTCTGCATGGGTGCTCCTCGGGCGGCTGGGTTCCGCGAGCGCGGCCGGAAACGGCGGGGTCAGCCGGGCAGGCTGTCCTCGTCGACGATGTGCACGGCGGCCTCCTCGGCGGAGGCGGCGGCGCCGTCGATGCCCACGTCGTAGGCGACCAGCGCCTCCTCGTCGTCCTCGTGCGCCCCTTCGTCGGGGGCGACGAGCCGGCCGGAGCGTGCCGCACCGACCTCGTTGTCCAGGAGTTCCCCGTCGGTGCCGGTGGAATCACCGACGCCGTCGTCGTCCGGCACGGTCATGTCCGGCAGCTCCTCGGCCAGCCGCTGCTCCAGCGTCTCGCCCTCGTGCTGCTCGGCGGCGGTCACACCGTAGTGCTCCACGGCCAGGGGCCGCTCGGGAGGGGACCAGCCCCGGTCGAGGGGGTCGGCGACACCGTCGGTCTCCAGCGTGTCCTCGGCGTCCAGCAGTCCGGCGTCGTCCTGGATCTCGGACGCGTCGGGCTGGTAGACGTCGTCTCCCCAACCGTCACCGCTGTTCACGGACACCTCCAGGGGGTGGGGCGGGCCGCGTCGCCCGCCGTGGCCCGCACCGGGCCGTCTCCACGGGCATCGGACCCGCCAGGACCCGATCACCGGGCCCGGACGCTCCCGTAGCCGATGCCTGCTTCCAGCCTTCCACCGGATCTCCCGACCCCGCAACGCCACGCGTGACGACCGGCGCGGGCCGGCCCGCTGTCCCGCGCGCCGTCGCCGCCACGCTGTGCGGCGCACGGCAGGTGCCGGCCGGCCCGTTCACGAACCGTGCGCGGGGTGTGGGCCCACCCGCCGACGGCGGCGCGCCACACCGCCGGCCGACGGCGAGGCGCCTCGCCGCTCCGGGAGGCGAGCGACCCCCGTCGCGGGCCGCCTGCCCCGATCACCGGTTGCGGGCCGCCTGCCCCGATCACCGGTTGCGGGCCACCCGCCCCAATCACCGGTTGCGGGTCCCCGCCCCGATGCCTCCGGTCGCGGGTCACCTGCCCCCGGGGCCACCGAACTGCGGGACACCGCGCTCCGAGGTCACCGAGCTGCGGGTCACCGTGCCCCGAGGCCACCGGGTGTAGGGGCCGCGCCCCGCCCCCGGGCTGCCCCGCCCCGAGGACGCCGTGTCATGGGACGCCCGCCCTGAGGACGCCGTGCTGCGGGACGGCCGCCCGAGGGCGCTGTGCTGCGGGGCGCCCGCTCCGAGGACACCCGCCACCCCGGGGGCCGCCCTCCCCCCGGGCTGCCCCGCCCCGGGACGCCGTGCTACGGCACGCCCGTCCTGAGGACGCCGCGCTGCGGGACGCCCGCTCCAAGGACGCCGGGTCGCGGGGCGCCCGCTCCGAGGACGCCGGGTTGCGGGGCGCCCGCCCTGAGGACGCCGCGCTACGGCACGCCCGCCCCGAGAACACCCCCCTGGGGCCGCCCCGTCACCGAAGGTCGCCCTGCCCCTGGGCTGCCCCGCCCCGCGGACCCGCCGCCCGGGACGCCCCGCGATCGAACGGTCCCTCGCCCCAGGACAGCCCGGGGCGCGAGCCCCGGTTACCCGTGCCAGCTGCGCCACAGTGCCGCGTACGCCCCGTCCGCCGCGACCAGTTCCTCGTGGCTGCCCAGTTCGCTGATGCGGCCGTTCTCGACGACGGCGATGACATCCGCGTCGTGGGCCGTGTGTAGGCGGTGCGCGATGGCGACGACGGTGCGGCCGTCGAGGACGCTGGCCAGGGACCGCTCCAGGTGACGTGCCGCGCGCGGGTCGAGCAGCGAGGTCGCCTCGTCGAGGACCAACGTGTGCGGGTCGGCCAGCACCAGCCGGGCCAGCGCGATCTGCTGCGCCTGCGCCGGAGTGAGCGCGAACCCGCCGGAGCCGACCTCCGTGTCGAGGCCGTCCTCCAGCGCCCGCGCCCACGCGTCCGCGTCGACCGCGCCGAGCGCCGCCCACAGCTCGGCGTCCTCCGCGTGGGTGCGGGCGAGCCGCAGGTTGTCGCGGAGGGAGCCGACGAAGACGTGGTGCTCCTGGTTGACGAGGGCGACGTGGGAGCGGACCCGTTCCGCGGTCATGCGGGACAGTTCCGCGTCGCCGAGGGTGACGCGTCCCTCCCGGGGCGCGTAGATCCCCGCGAGCAGCCGGCCCAGCGTGGACTTGCCCGCGCCGGAGGGACCCACCAGGGCCATCCGGGTCCCCGGCGGCACCTCGAGGGACACCTTGCGCAGGACGTCAACGCCCTCCAGATAGCCGAAGTGCACGGTGTCCGCCCGCACCCGCCGCCCCTCGGGCGTCATGTCCGGGTCCCCGGCGTCGGGCTCGATGTCCCGGACGCCGACCAGCCGGGCCAGTGACACCTGCGCGACCTGCAGTTCGTCGTACCAGCGCAGGATGAGCCCGACCGGGTCCACCAGCATCTGTGCGATCAGCGCGGCCGTCGTCAGCTGGCCGACGCCGATCCAGCCCTGGAGCACGAACACCCCGCCGATCATCAGGACCGACCCGAGGACCGTGACGTGGGTGACGTTGATGACGGGGAACAGCACCGAGCGCAGCCACAGCGTGTAGCGCTCCCAGGCCGTCCACTCCCGCACCCGCTGGTCCGTCAGCGCCACGCGGCGCGGGCCGAGGCGGTGCGCCTCCACCGTCCGCCCGGCGTCCACGGTCTCGGCGAGCGCGGCGGCCACCGCCGCGTACCCGGCAGCCTCCGAGCGGTAGGCGCCGGGCGCCCGGCGGAAGTACCAGCGGCAGCCGGCCACCAGCAGCGGCACGGCGACCAGCACCGCCGGCGCCAGTTCCGGCGCGGTGACGATCAGGCCGCCGAGCAGCAGGGCCACCCACACCACGCCGATCGCCAGCTGGGGCACGGCCTCGCGCATGGCGTTGCCGAGCCGGTCGATGTCGGTGGTGATCCGCGACAGCAGATCGCCGGTGCCGGCGCGTTCCAGCACGCCCGGCGGCAGTCCGACCGACCGCACCAGGAAGTCCTCGCGCAGGTCCGCCAGCATCCGCTCGCCGAGCATCGCCCCGCGCAGCCGCACCTGCCGCACGAACCCCGCCTGCATCACGAGGGCGGCGACGAACACCGTCGCAGTGAGTCCCAGATGCAGGTCCCGCGCGCCGGACGAGACCCGTTCCACGAGCCCGCCCAGCAGGTACGGGCCGACCATCGAGGCGATCACCGCGACCGTGTTGACGGCGACCAGCAGCACGAAGGCCCGCCGGTGCCGGCGCAACAGCTCGGCCGCGTACGCGCGCACGGTCGCGGGCGCGCCCACCGGCAGCGTGCTGGCCGCCGTCGGGGCCGCCGGGTCGTACGCCGGTGGCGCGACGCCGATCATGCCGTCTCCTCGATCTCTTCGAGCGTTTCCAGTTCCTCGAGGCCGTCAGGCGCCTCGTCCGTGCGCCGCCCGCCCTCGTCGACGCGGAGCGCGGCGGACGACGCCGTCTCTCCCTCCGTCTCGCGGGTCACCACGGCCCGGTAGCGGGGCTCGGTGCGCACCAGCTCCCGGTGGCCGCCCACCGCGACGACCGTGCCCTCGTGCAGGAACACCACCCGGTCGGCGCGGTCCAGCAGGAGCGGGGACGAGGTGAACACCACCGTGGTGCGTCCGGACCGCAGGCCGCGCACACCCTCGGCGACGCGCGCCTCGGTGTGCGAGTCGACGGCCGAGGTCGGCTCGTCCAGCACCAGCACCTCCGGGTCGGTGACCAGGGACCGGGCGAGCGCGAGCCGCTGGCGCTGCCCCCCGGACAGCGACCGCCCGCGTTCGGTGACGCGGGCGTCCATCGGGTCCTCGGCGCCCAGCGACCCCTGGACCAGCGCGGCCAGCACGTCCTGGCACTGCGCGGCCTCCAGCGCCGCCCCCGGGGCCACCGCGCCGGACGCGGGCACGTCGAGCAGCTCCCGCAGCGTGCCGGAGAGCAGCACCGGGTCCTTGTCCTGCACCAGCACGGCCGTACGGGCGCTGTCCAGCGGCAGTTCGTCGAGGGGCACCCCGCCGAGCAGCGCCGAGGTGCCTTCCTCCGCGGCGTGCCCGCCGAGCCGTTCGGCCAGCCGTCCCGCCGCGTCCGGGTCCCCGCACACCACGGCGGTGAGCAGCCCGGACGAGGCGCACAGCCCCGTCTCCGGGTCGTACAGGTCGCCCGCCGGGGTCTCGGCGGCGCGTGTGCCGGCGGTGTCCGTGGCCCGCTCCAGCGACAGCACGCGCGCGGCCCGCCGGGCCGAGGGGCGCGAGAAGGAGTACGCCATCGCGATCTCCTCGAAGTGCCGCAGGGGGTAGGTCAGGAGCATCACCGAGCTGTAGACGGTGACCAGTTCACCGACGTCGATCCGGCCGTCGCGGGCCAGGCGGACGCCGTACCAGACCACGGTGATCAGCAGCAGGCCCGGCAGCAGCACCTGGACGGCCGCGATCAGCGACCACATGCGCGCGCTGCGCACGGCGGCCTGGCGGACCTCCTGCGAGGCGCGGCGGTAGCGGTCGAGGAACAGGTCCTCGCCGCCGATGCCGCGCAGCACCCGTAGTCCGGCGACGGTGTCCGAGGCGAGTTCGGTGGCCCGTCCGGCCTTCTCGCGCTGGACGTCCGCGCGCCGGGTGGCCCCGGGCAGCAGCGGCAGCACCGCGAGCGCCAGCACGGGCAGTCCCACGGCGACGACGACGCCCAGGGCGGGCTGGTGGACGAGGAGGCCGACGGTGACGACGACGATGGTGACCGCGGCGGCGGTGAACCGGGACAGGGCCTCCACGAACCAGCCGATCTTCTCCACGTCACCCGTGGAGACCGCGACGACCTCGCCCGCGGCCACCCGCCGGGTCAGCGCGGAGCCCAGCACGGCGGCCTTGCGGCCCAGGAGCTGCTGCACCCGGGCGGCGGCGGTGATCCAGTTGGTGACGGCGGCGCGGTGCAGGAAGGTGTCGCCGGCCGCGACGCCCGCGCCGGCCAGTGCCAGCAGCCCGCCCGCCAGCGCGAGCCCCCCGCCGGAGCGGTCGACCGCGGCCTGGACGGCGGCGCCGACGCAGAACGGCAGCGAGGCCACGGAGGCGAAGTGCAGCAGGCCCCAGGCCAGCGCCTTGAGCTGTCCGCCCAGCTGGTTGCGGAAGAGCCACCACAGGAATCGAGGACCCGAACGGGCGTCGGGCGCGCCCGGATCGGGATAGGGAAGGTCGTGAATCTGCATGGTGTCCCAGGGGCTCGGAGCAGGGCCGCGGACGTCCTCGGACGGCGGCAGCAAACCGTGACAGGTTGACTCCGTCACCAGCCCCTGGGCAACTGGTTTTCCCGGCCGCGGCCCGGGTGCGGGACACGTGCATCCCTCCTGGGACGTGTGCGTCCGGGGCGAGCGGGCGTCAGTTCCCGCCGTTGCCCGGCCGCTGAGCCGCGCCCTCCTCGCAAGGCGGTCCCGGCGGACCGTCGACCAGGGTGTTCAGAAGGTCCCCGAGTTGCTCCCGCTCCCGTTCGCCCAGCGGGGCGAGGATTTCCGACGCCGCCGCCCGCCGCGCCGCGCGCAGTTCGCGGAGCGTCTCGCGGCCCTCGTCGGTCAGCTCGATGCGGATCACCCGCCGGTTGGCCGGATCCGGGACCCTGCGCACCTTGCCGTGCGCCTCCAGCCCGTCGACCAGCGTGGTCACCGCGCGGGGCACCACCTCCAGCCGCTCCGCGAGATCGGCCATGCGGGGCGGCGAGCCGTAGTGCGCGAGGGTGCGCAGCAGCCGGGACTGGGCAGGAGTGATGCCGAGCTCGCGCCGCTCCAGATGGCGTTTCTGGATGCGATGCACCCGGCGGGTGAGCCGGAGCAGCTGCTCGGCCAGCAGGCCGTCGGGGTCGGGGGCGGTCATGCGGGAACATTATCAGGATGCCGTTCATTGTGAGTACAGGTAACAATGAATACTGTTCATCGACAACCGCCCCTCGAAGGAGACCATGCACCCCGATCACGCACCCGCGTGGACGCCGCCCGCCGGAGCCGAGCAGGAACCCCGGCAGGTGCGGCGCATCCTGCGCCTCTTCCGCCCCTACCGGGGCCGCCTCGCGATCGTCGGACTGCTCGTCGGGGCGTCGTCGCTCGTGTCGGTCGCCTCGCCGTTCCTGCTGAAGGCGATCCTCGACGTCGCCCTGCCCGAGGGCCGCACCGGGCTGCTCAGCCTGCTGGTGCTCGGCATGATTCTCGGCGCCGTGCTCACCAGCGTCTTCGGCGTGCTGCAGACCCTGATCTCCACGACCGTGGGCCAGCGTGTCATGCACGATCTGCGCACCGCCGTCTACGGGCGTCTGCAGCGCATGTCGCTCGCCTTCTTCACCCGCACCCGCACGGGCGAGGTGCAGTCCCGCATCGCCAACGACATCGGCGGCATGCAGGCCACCGTCACGTCGACGGCGACCTCGCTGGTCTCCAACCTCACCAGCGTGGTCGCGACGATCGTGGCGATGCTCGCGCTCGACTGGCGCCTGACGGTCGTGTCACTCGCGCTGCTGCCGGTCTTCGTCTGGATCAGCCGCCGTGTCGGCAACGAACGCAAGAAGATCACCACCCGGCGCCAGAAGCAGATGGCGGCGATGGCGGCCACCGTCACCGAGTCGCTGTCGGTCAGCGGCATCCTGCTCGGCCGCACGATGGGCCGCTCCGACTCCCTGACCGCGGCCTTCGCCGACGAGTCCGAGCGGCTGGTCGACCTTGAGGTGCGGTCGAACATGGCGGGCCGCTGGCGGATGGCGGTCATCACCATCGTCATGGCCGCCATGCCCGCGGTCATCTACTGGACGGCCGGCCTCGCCCTGCACTCGGGCGGCTCGGGGGTGTCGATCGGCACCATCGTCGCGTTCGTCTCGCTCCAGCAGGGCCTGTTCCGCCCGGCGGTCAGCCTGCTGTCCACCGGCGTGCAGATCCAGACCTCGCTCGCCCTCTTCCAGCGCATCTTCGAGTACCTCGACCTGCCGATCGACATCACCGAGCGCGCGGACCCGGTGCGCCGGGACCGCGTGAAGGGTGAGGTCCGCTTCGAGAAGGTCTCCTTCGGCTACGACGGCAAGGGCGGCCCGGTCCTCGACGGCATCGACATCACCGTCCCGCCGGGCGGCAGCCTCGCCGTCGTCGGTCCGACCGGCGCCGGCAAGTCCACGCTCGGCCACCTGGTGCCGCGGCTCTACGACGTCACGGGCGGGCGCGTCACCCTCGACGGGGTGGACGTGCGCGACCTCGACTTCGACACACTGGCCCGCGCGGTCGGCGTCGTCTCCCAGGAGACGTACCTCTTCCACGCGTCGGTCGCCGACAACCTGCGCTTCGCCAAGCCCGACGCCACCGACGAGGAGCTGCACGCGGCGGCGAAGGCCGCCCAGATCCACGACCACATCGCGGACCTGCCGGACGGCTACGACACCGTCGTCGGGGAACGCGGCCACCGCTTCTCGGGCGGCGAGAAGCAGCGCCTGGCGATCGCCCGGACCATCCTGCGCGACCCTCCGGTCCTCGTCCTCGACGAGGCGACCAGCGCGCTGGACACCCGTACCGAGGCGGCGGTGCAGGCCGCGATCGACGCGCTGTCGGCCGACCGGACCACCATCACCATCGCCCACCGGCTGTCCACGGTCCGAGGCGCCGACCAGATCGTGGTCCTCGACGCGGGGCGCGTCGTGGAGCGCGGGACCCACGAGGAACTGCTGGAGCGCGGCGGACGGTATGCGGCCCTCGTGCGACGGGACGCCCGACTGGAGCCGACAACCTGAAAATATGCCGGGTTTGTGACGGTATGCGGGTTACCGTGCCCGCATGCAGACGAACACTCCGTCACGGAACTCGATCCGACTGACGCGCCGCGGCCGATTCGCCCTGGCGACGCTCGGGGCCGTCGTGGCCGGCACCGCCGTGGCGGTGCCGCTGCTGATCATGGCCGACGAGGAGGAGCCCCGTCCCGAGGCCCTCGTCGTCCCCGCGGGATGGCGGGCGAGCCAGGTCTACGCCGCCATCGACAAGACCCTCGACCTGCCCGCGGGCACCACCAAGAAGTCCCTGGCCAAGGCCGACCTCAAGTTGCCGAACGAGGCCGACGGCAACCCCGAGGGTTACCTCTTCCCGGACACGTATCCGCTCCCGGAGAACGCCACCCCGCAGAAGCTGCTGGCCGGCATGGTCGACACGGCCAACAAGAAGTTCAACGGCGCCCCGGTCGCCGCCGGCGCGCAGCGCAACGCGATGAACGTCTACCAGGCGGTCACCGTCGCCAGCATCGTCCAGGCCGAGGCGGCCACCAAGGCCGACATGGGCAAGGTGGCCCGGGTGATCTTCAACCGCCTCGAACGCGGAATGCCGTTGCAGATGGACTCCACCGTCGACTACGCCCTCAACCGCAGCAAGGCGCGCACCACCCCCGCCGACACCGAGGTCGACAGCCCGTACAACTCCTACCGGCGCATGGGGCTGCCGCCGACCCCCATCGACAACCCCGGCGAGGACGCCGTGCGTGCCGCGATCAACCCCACCCCGGGCGACTGGCTGTACTTCGTCACGGTCCGGCAGGGGGAGACCCGCTTCACCGCGGACCTCGCGGAGCACCAGCGCAACATGGCGGAGGCGGAGGCCGAACGGAAGAAGGCGGCGGAGAGGTCCGCGCAGCCGTCCTCGACATGACCGCAGGTCAGGCCGCGGCGGGCTCCTCGGCCAGCAGCCGCCTGATGTCCCGCACGGCGGCCCGTCCGGCCCGGTTGGCGCCGATCGTGCTCGCCGAGGGGCCGTAGCCGACCAGGTGGATCCGCGGGTCGGCGACCGCCCTGGTCCCCTCCACGCGGATCCCGCCGCCCGGCTCCCGCAGCCGCAGCGGCGAGAGATGCTCGATCACGGGCCGGAAGCCGGTCGCCCACAGGATCACGTCCGCGGCGACCCGGCGACCGTCGTCCCACACCACGCCCTCGGGCTCGATCCGGTCGAACATCGGCAGGCGGTCGAGCACACCGTCCTCGAGCCCCCGCCGGATCGCGTCGTTCAGCGGCAGCCCCGTCACGGAGACCACGCTGCGCGGGGGCAGCCCCTGCCGCACCCGCTCCTCGACGAGGGCGACGGCCTCACGGCCCGCGTTCTCGTCGAAGGGCTCCTCCCGCCATACGGGCGGCCGTCGGGTCACCCAGGTGGTGGCCGCCGCGTACGGCGCGATCTCCAGCAGATGCTGCGTGCCGGACGCGCCACCGCCCACCACGACCACCCGCAGCCCGGCGAACGCCTCGGGTCCCGGGTACTGCGCGGTGTGCAACTGCCGCCCGCGGAACGTCTCCTGGCCGGGATAGCGGGGCCAGAACGGCCGGTCCCAGGTGCCGGTCGCGTTGATCAGCGCGCGGGTCGCCCAGGTGCCGTGCGAGGTCTCCACCAGCAGCTGCCCGCCGGGCCCCTCCCGCACCGCGCGCACGTCGACCGGACGGCGCACCCGCAGGTCGAACGTCCGCTCATAGCGGTCGAAGTAGGCGCCGATCACCTCGGAGGAGGGCCGCGTCGGATCGGCGTCCGTCAGCTCCATCCCGGGCAGCGCGTGCATCCCGTGCACCTTGCCGTACGTCAGCGAGGGCCAGCGGAACTGCCAGGCGCCGCCGGGGGCGGGGGAGTGGTCCAGCACCACGAAGTCGCGGTCCGGCTCGAAGCCGGTCCGCCGCAGGTGATAGGCGCTCGACAGTCCGGCCTGCCCGGCGCCCACGACGACCACCTCGACCTCGCGCACATTGTTCACGCTTCCACCAACACGCCGGGCGCGGTGGATCTTCCCGGACGCGCGCCCCGCCCGTGCGGTGCGGGACGCACGGGCGGGGCGCCGGGTGCGTCAGGATGGTCGTATGTCCGACGCCTTCACCACCCGAGTCCTGACCTTCACCACCGGCTCCGCCGAGCGGGTCGTCGACATCACCGGCGACTGTGAATCCTTCCTGAGGGAGGCGGCGGCCGGCCGGGACGGCCTGCTCAACGTCTTCGTGCCGCACGCCACGGCCGGCATCGCCGTCATCGAGACCGGCGCAGGCAGCGACGACGACCTGCTGTCCGCGCTGCACACCCTGCTCCCCGCCGACGACCGCTGGCAGCACCGCCACGGCAGCCCCGGCCACGGCCGCGACCACGTCCTCCCCGCCTTCGTCCCGCCCCACGCGACGCTCCCCGTGATCGACGGCCGCCTGGAACTGGGCACCTGGCAGTCGGTCTGCCTGGTCGACACCAACGTGGACAACCACAGCCGCCAGGTGCGGTTGAGTTTCCTGGGCTGATCCGGGGCGGAAGGCGACGCCGCTACGCTGACGGCACTTCCGCACGTGAACGAAGGACGCACATGGCCCGCCCCTACGCCCACGGACCGAAGCAGTTCGTCTTCGCCGCCGGTGACGGCAACGACCAGCAGGTGTCCGTGGGCGATCCGCAGGAGGCCTACGTGGCGTTCTCCGCGTTCTTCCGCGGCCGGGAGGCCGACGCCTGCAGCATCACCGACGAACCCGCCGGGCAGAGTCTGGTCCTCATGCCCGGGCGGGGCCTGATCGCACGGATCAAGGACACGGACCGGCCCCGGCCCGAATACCTCCGGGTCGAGCGGGCCAACCGCTACCTCCCGGGCGCGATGCTGTTCTTCGAGAACGGATGTGCCGGCCTCGACCACTTCGGACAGTGGTTCACCGACCTCGCCGACCTGGACCAGCCGCCGGAGACGCGCGGTGCCGCACGGGCCGCCGCGATCACCACGGAGACGGCGGCGCTCGAGGAGATCGGGCGGATCTGGGCGGACTCCGGCTGCGTGGATCCGAGCGACCGGTACTACGTCTTCTTCGAGTCGCAGGGGGCGGACGCCGACCGGGCCGAACGCGCCGTGGTGCTCGGGCTGATCGAGTTCCTCGGCCTCGAACGTGCCGACGCCCCGTCCGACGCGGCCGAGGGTGAGATCTGGGTGCGCGCCGACCCGCGCCTGCGAGCGGCGATCACACGGTGGTCGTGAGCCGCGTCCTCGCTACAGCGCCCGCACCACCGTCACCGGACACTCCGCGTGGAGCAGCAGCGCCTGGCTGACCGAGCCGAGCAGCATCCCGGCCACCCCGCCGTGGCCGCGTGCCCCGGCCACCACCAGCTGCGCCTCACCCGTCGCCTCGAGGAGCGCCTGGCGGACACGGCCCCGTTCGAGGCGCGGCTGGACCATGACGTCCGGGTGGGCGGCCATCCAGGGCTTCATGGCGTCCTCCAGCAGCCGCCGGTGACGCATTTCGAGCTGGTCGAGGTCCACCACCACGCTCAGCGGATCGCCCGGTTCCTCGTACGGTGTGGGCTCGCTCCAGGTGTTCCAGACGTGCATGGCCATCAGCGGCGCCCCGCGCAGAGCGGCCTCCGTGAACGCGAACGACGCGGCGGCGTTCCCGGCGGGGGAGCCGTCCGCGGCCAGCAGGACGGGGCCCTGCGGGTCGGGCCGCCCGCGCAGCACCATCAGAGGGCCGTGCCCGTGCGCCGCCAGCTGCATGGTCGTCGAGCCCAGCAGGAGATCGCCGAAACGGCTCCGACCGCGCCGCCCCAGCACGGTCAGCACCGCGTGCCGAGACTCGGTCCGCAGCACCGTCAGGGCGTCGCCGGACACCACGGTGCGCGTGATCTCCAGTCCGGGGACGCGCTCGTTGATTCGCTGCTCCGTCTCGGCCAGCACCCCGTGGATCATCGGATCCAGGTCGGAGGGCCGGGCGAACGCGTGCACGATGCGCAAGCGCGCCCCGCGCAGCCTCGCCTCCTCGGCCGCCACATCGGCGGCGGCGAGGCTGGAGGAGGAGCCGTCCACTCCGACGATCACCGTGTCGTCCACCACACACTCCCGTCCCCGGAAGGTGCCACCGAGTACCCACACGGGCGGTCCCCTACGCGCCCGAATCCCCTGCTTTGTCCGGTACACCCCGTTGACCTGCGACGACACGACGGCCTCGAAGATCCTTGCGGCGGCCCCGGAACCTGTCCATCCGTGGCAACACCCATGTTCCGGCCGAATGGCGGGATGGCACCATTACGGCAGTGGGGGTTGCCACCCGGTGCCGTGCGCCGGTCCGTTCAGCCCGCACGCCGGACGACATGAGAAGAAGACGGGAAGGGGACGGGCTGTGCCTGCTCCACGGATGAGCGCGACACCGCTGCCGGGCATCGGTGTGAAATACGACCTCACCACGCGTGAGCACGAGCACCTGTCCGTCATCGCGCACCGCGACGGCGCCCGGACGGTGAACGTCTACCGCTCCGACGACCCGGACGCCTGCGCCCGCTCGCTGCGGCTCAGCACCGCCGAGTCGGCCGCGCTCATCGACGCGCTGATGCCGGCCCACCACAGCCCCAACCTGCTGCACACCACCGACCTGGGGCTGGTCGCCGAGCGCATCGAACTGTCCTCGGTCTCCCACTGGAACGGCCGTCTCCTGGGCGAGACCCGGATGCGCACCGACACGGGCGCGTCCATCGTGGCCGTCCTCCGCCGCGCGGAGGCGATCCCGTCGCCCGCGCCGGACTTCCGCCTCGCCGGCGGAGACACCCTGATCGTCATCGGCACCCGCGAGGGCATCGACGCCGCCGCCGAGATCCTCGGGCGGGAGTGAGCGCGTGCACTCTTCCGCGATCTTCCTCATCGAGTTCGGCGCGATCATCCTCGGCCTCGGCCTGCTCGGCCGCCTCGCCGGACGCCTCCAGTTCTCGCCCATCCCCCTGTACCTGCTGGCCGGCCTCGCGTTCGGCGAGGGCGGCCTGCTGCCCCTCGGCGCCAGCGAGGAGTTCGTCGCGATCGGCGCCGAGATCGGCGTCATCCTGCTGCTCCTCATGCTCGGCCTCGAATACACGGCCAGCGACCTCGTCTCCAACCTCAAGACGCAGTACCCGGCCGGTCTCGTCGACATGACGCTCAACGCCCTGCCCGGCGCCGCCCTCGCCCTGCTCATGGGCTGGGGTCCGGTCGCCGCCGTGGTGCTCGCGGGCGTCACCTGGATCTCCTCCTCCGGCGTCATCGCCAAGGTCCTCGGCGACCTCGGCCGGCTCGGCAACAGAGAGACCCCGGTCATCCTCAGCATCCTCGTGCTCGAGGACCTGGCGATGGCCGTCTACCTGCCGATCATCACCGCCCTGCTGGCCGGCGTCAGCCTCGCCACCGGCAGCGTCACCCTCGCCATCGCCCTCGGCGTCGCCGGCCTCGTGCTCTTCGTCGCCGTCCGCTACGGCCGCGTGATCTCCCGCTTCGTCTCCAGCGACGACCCGGAGAAGCTGCTGCTCGTCGTGCTCGGCCTGACCCTGCTGGTCGCCGGCATCGCCCAGCAGCTCCAGGTCTCGGCGGCCGTCGGCGCGTTCCTCGTCGGCATCGCCCTGTCCGGCGAGGTCGCGGAAGGCGCGCACAACCTGCTCGCCCCGCTGCGCGACCTGTTCGCCGCGGTGTTCTTCGTCTTCTTCGGCCTGCACACCGACCCGCAGTCCATCCCGCCGGTCATCCTTCCGGCGCTGGGCCTGGCCGTCGTCACCGCCCTGACGAAGATCGCCACCGGCTGGTGGGCGGCCCGCAGGGCCGGCATCTCCGCCAAGGGCCGCTGGCGCGCGGGCGGCACTCTCGTGGCGCGCGGCGAGTTCTCCATCGTCATCGCCGGACTTGCCGTCACCGCCGGCATCGAGCCGCAGCTCGGCCCGCTCGCCACCGCGTACGTCCTCGTCCTGGTGATCATCGGGCCGCTCACCGCCCGCTACACCGAGCCGATCGCGATGTGGCTGGCCGGACGGCGGACGCCCGCGCCCGACACCCTGCTCGCCCAGCGCTCCACGCCCGCCGCGGAGACGCTGGAGCCGATGGAGGACAGCGGCCGCGACCGCTGACCCCCGCCGACCGTGCGTACGGCTCGGACGGCCCCCGTGAGGGAGCCGCCCGGGCCGTCGTGCGTTCCGGGACCGGGCCCGCCTCAGTCGGACAGCCGCACCGGCATCAGCAGCGAGAACGTGTGCTCGTCACCGGGCCGGCGGATCGCGAGCGGGGCCGTCGGGGCCCCGAACTCCAGGACGAGCCGGTCGTCGGCCGCCGCGGCGAGCGCGTCCAGCAGGAACGCCCGGTTCACCGCGACGAGGTCCGGTCCGTCGGCGCCCTCCGGCACCGGCGTGACCCGGCCGTCCTCCGACACCTCGAGCACCGTCAGCTCGGTTCTCGCGGCGCCGTCCTCGTGCAGACGCACCGGACCCGTGCGCACCGCCTCCGAGAAAGCAGGCACGTCCACCTCGGCCCGGCGCCCGGCGGGCAGCCGCACCAGGCGCCGGTAGTCCGGGAAGTCCTGCTCCGCGCACCGGCCGCCCGTCTGCCGGTCACCGGCCTCCAGGGTCACGCGCCCGTCGTCCACGGCGAGGCTCACCTCGTCCTCGCCGTCGAGCAGTGCCCGCATCGCGTCGACGAGCGGCAGCGGCACGGTCGTCCGCACCCGGCCGCCCCCGTGCCCGCCGGCCGTGGTGCGCGCCACCGCCATCCGGTACCGGTCGGTCGCCACGACGTGCAGCGCGTCGCCCTCGACGTCGAGATGGACGCCGGCCAGCACCGGCAGCTCCGGGTCGGTCCCGGCGGCGAAGCGGACCGCGTCCAGCGCGGCGGCCAGACCGGGACCGGACACGGACAGCCGGGTGGCGGAACGGGGTGAGGTCATGAGGGGGTTCTCCCTGTCGTCGAGAAGATCACGAAGCGCGGAGAACTCGACGCGGGCGGCCGACAGCCCTTCCTCCAGCCGGCGCAGATGCGCCTCCAGAAGCCGGCGTACGAGATCGGTGTCGGCGGCCGTCCAGCCGGCCAGCACCAGCCGGACGTCCGCCAGCGGCATGCCCGCACGGCGCAGCCGGGCCAGCACCCTGGCCTCACCGAGCTGCTCCGGCGCGTACCAGCGGTAGCCCGTGACCGGGTCGACCTGGTCGGGGACCAGGACCCCGGCACGGTCGTAGAACCTCAGGGCGCTGACGCCCAGCCCGCTCTCGCGGGCCATCTCACCAATGCTGCGCATCTCGCTCTCCACACCCGGGACCCTGCCGCCTCGACCAGGTCGAGGGTCAAACCCCGCCTCCCCGACGCGTACGGCCGACCGGGTGACGATGTCACCCCCGCGGGCGGAGGTGGAACCCACGGCGTACCACCGGCGCACGGAGGCGCGTTGCTCCGGCATGGACAGCACTGAGACGGCGCGGCGCCTTCTCGGGCACGGCGCCGTGAGCCGGCCGTACGCGCAACTGACCGGCGGCCATGTGGCGAACACGCCGATCTACGCGGAACTCGTCGCGGAGTGGCGGGCGAAGGGGCACACCGTGCCGGGACACCGGGAGGGGGTGTGGGCGTCCTTCGCGGTAGTGACCGTGGGCGACCGCGGCCCGGCGCATGCCGTACCGTTCCGCGTTCCCGTTCCCTTGCTGGCGGCGGGGGCATGGGAGGGGGAGCCCGGTGGGGCGTCCGAGGAGACGCCGGAGGCCAAGCCCCCCGACGAGACCTCGGGCGAGGGACAACAGGCGGCACCGGAGGGAAAGCCCTCCCCGGCGACGCGCGGGACGACGCCGTCCGGTAAGGCGTCGGAGGACATGCCGGGGGAGCGGCCCTCTCACGGCGCGCCCGAGGTCGTGCCGTCGCGCGAGCGCCCGCGAGGGACACCTGAGGGGACGTCCGAGGCGAGCCTTCCGGAGGAGACACGCGGGACCGTGCCGTCCGGCGGGACGCCTGAGGCCGGGTCCGAGGAGCCGCGCTCCCGGGGGCCGTCGGAGGCCATGCGTCTGCGCGAGCAGTTGGAGGAGACGTCGGGCGGGGCGTCCGAGGAGGCGTTCGAAGGGAGCCCCTTCGAAAGGACACGCGGGACCGTGCCGTTTGGCGGGACGCCCGAGGCAAGGCCCGAGGAGCCGCCCTCCCGACAGCCGTCGTCGAAGGCCGAGTCTCTGCGCGAGCCGTGGGAGGAGACGTCGGGCGGGACGTCTGAGGTGGCGTCCGGGGGGACCCTTCCGGAGGACACGCGCGGGACCGTGCCGTCCGGCGGGGCGCCTGAGGCCGGGTCCGAGGAGTCGCGCTCCCCGGAGACACCCGAGGCGGCCGTGAGGACGCCCTCCTGGGCGGTGGGCGGCCGGGCGTCCTCGGAGGAGAGGCCCGGTACGGCGGCGCAGCCCCGCGCCGCCGTACCCGAACAGGCGCCGGAGCCCGGCGTCACCAGCAGTCCGGACTCGGCTCCGCGCTGACCGGCGCCAGCACCGCCAACGTGCCCGTCGCCCGTCGCAGCGCCCGTTCCAGCGGCTCCGCCGCGTGCAGCGTGCCGGTGCCGTCCGGCGGGACCAGCCACTCCAGCCGGCCGGAGGGCCGGTACGGCGGCGGCACCGCGATCCACGACCCGCGGCCCACATGACGTACCCCGAAGCCCACCCACTCGCTGTCCGGGTCGGGCGGCAGGAAGAACCCCACCCGGCGGGCCGTGACGTCCACCAGCGTCGGTCCGGGCAACTCCAGCGGATCGCTCCACAGCAGGTCCAGGGCCAGCAGCCCGAGGCGGTCGGGCACGCTCAGCACGTCCCAGTACCGTCCGGCCGCGAGCAGGGCCGTCCCCTGGCCGTGGTCCCACTGGCGTTTGCACTCCTGCGGGTCCGTGGCCGCCGCGGCCAGCCATTCGACGGCCTGCTTCCACCTGGTGTCGTGCATGTCCCACCCCGGGCGCGGTCGGGCGCGCCGCCACGGGCGCGTGCGATAGCGCCACATGGTGGTGCATATATCTGTTCCGCGGAAGAGGTGGGGCGGCGCCCGATGCCCCGGCACACGAGAGACGGAAAAGGAACACCCCCGGACCGGCAACCCGGCCGGGGGTGTCTGAACGGTCGAGGGGGACCTCAGTCGCCGTTCTCGGCGCTCTCCGCGTTCTCGCGGTCACGCTGCTTCAGCCGCGCCGCCTCCTTGCGGACCTCGGCCTGGGTGGCGCGCTCCCGCTCCAGCCACTCGGGGCGCTCCTGCTTCAGCGCCTCGATCTGCTCGGTGGTGAGCGGCTCGGTCAGACCGGCACGGGCCAGACCGGAGATCGAGACGCCCAGCTTGGCCGCGACCACCGGGCGGGGGTGCGGGCCGTCGCGCCGCAGGTCCCGCAGCCACTGCGGGGGATCGGCCTGGAGCGCGTTCAGTTCCGCGCGCGAGACCACGCCCTCCCGGAACTCGGCGGGGGTGGCCTCGAGGTACACACCCAGTTTCTTCGCCGCGGTCGCGGGCTTCATCGTCTGGGTGCTCTGGTGCTGCGTCATGGCGTCCAGGGTATCGAGCGTGGGCGCGGCCGCCGACCACGGCCGTGGTGAACGGCCGCCGGCCGCGGCCGGTAGCCTGGCCAGGTGACCGGCCCGGAAGTGTCCCCCTCGTTCCGCCTCGTGTACGTCCCCGGTGTGATGCCCGACAAGTGGGTGCGCGTCTGGAACGAGCGGCAGCCCGACGTTCCGCTGACCCTCACCCAGGCGCCTCCACAGCCGGCGCACGGGATGCTGCTGGACGGCGAGGCCGACGCGGGTCTGCTCCGGCTCCCGGTCGACCGGACGGTGCTCAGCGCCATCCCCCTCTACACCGAGCAGACCGTCGTCGTGGTCCCCAAGGACCACCTGGTCACCGCCGCCGACTCGGTCACCGTCGAGGACCTCGCGGACGACATCGTGCTGCACCCCCTCGACGACGTGCTGCACTGGGAGACCCTGCCAGGACGCCCCGCGCTGGAACGCCCGGCCACCACCGCCGACGCGATCGAGCTGGTCGCCGCGGGCATCGGCGTGCTCGTGGTGCCCCTGTCGCTGGCCCGGCTGCACCACCGCAAGGACCTCACCCACCGCCCGCTGGAGGACGCGCCCGCCTCGAGCATGGGCCTGGCCTGGCCGGAGGCGGCGACCACGGACCTGGTCGAGGACTTCATCGGCATCGTGCGCGGCCGCACCGTCAACAGCACGCGCGGCCGCCGCCCGCAGCCCGCGCAGGAGAAGAAGGCGGAGCCGAAGAAGGACCGGTCGGGCCAGGGAGACGGCGGACGCCGCCGGCAGCCGTCCGCCGGGGCCGCGGGCCGCGCCCGGCGGGGAACCGGCGGAGGCGGCGGAACGGCGAAGAACCCGCGACGGGGCAAGCCCCGCCGCAGGTCCTGAACCGCGGGCCGCGTCCCCGTCAGCGCACCGTGCCGGACGGCGACGGCGCCGGGGAGGCCGTGTTGAGGTCCTCCAGCTCCTTCGGGATCGGCAGGGCGATCACCGGCGCGCCCGCCTGCGGCGCCGGCGGCGTGACCTGCTCCTGCGGCAGCTTCGGCGGGCTCGTCTGCTGGAAGTTGACCTGCTCGTGATTGACCAGGCCCGTCTTCTCCAGCACCGTGATGTGGTCGAGCACGGTGTCGTTGGCCTGGTCCGCGAGCTGCCGGATCAGCGTGTTGCGGGTGTTCGCCCGGATGTTGGCGATGGCGGGGAAGATCTGCCCGTGGGTCACCCGCATGATGTTCACCGCCGTGGAGTCGAACTCCTTGCCACTCGTCGCCTTGACGGTCTCCACGAAGCCCTGCTGCTGCGGTGACGCCTGGTTCGGCAGCGTGATGCCGAGCTCCAGGGAGATCTTGCGGCAGCTGGCGTCCAGCCGGCCGTGGCCGACGACCAGGTGTTCGCCCGCCTCCTTCATCTCGGGCGTCGTACCCCGCTCCATCGCCAGCAGCCCCAAGGGGTGCTCCCACAGTCCGGCCGCACGCACCTTCACCACGAAGTCGCGGTCCGCCTCGGTCAGCGGGCCGTAGTTGGTGTTGGCGACCACCCGGTCCGCCTTGGTCGAAGTGGTCTGTACGCCCAGCATGGTGGGATAGGCCAGCGCGGTGAGGGTGAGGATCATGGCTCCGCCCACGAACGCGGTTCCTGCCGTGCTGCGCGAGATGCGCATCGTGCCTCCTGGGTTAAGAACGGCCCAACACCAGGAAGTACGGACGCGGAGCGCGTAACAATCACCGTTCGGGAAAGAATTTTCGGCCGCTTCGGGGAGCGGCCCCCGCACGGCGTCCGAGGGCTCCCGCGCCGGTGCGGGTCAGCTCCGGCGGACGCTGTGGGCCCCGGTCCCGGTCAGCCACTCCCAGGCCGCCCGCGCCGTGAACTCCGACTGGCCGCCGCGCAGCAGCAGGCCCACCGTGGCGAACTCCGGCGCGTCGGCCTGCGCGGCGACGTAGGGGACGGCGATGCAGCGCATCCCGGCCGCGTGCGCGGCGGCCGCGCCCGGCGCCGCGTCCTCGACCACCACGCAGTCCGCCGGGTCCGCGCCGAGCCGCCGCGCCGCCTCCAGGAACACGTCCGGCGCCGGTTTGCCACGGGCCATCTCGTCGGCCGACACGACGGTGCGCAGATGTGCGTCCAGGCCGGTGCCGGCCAGGATCACGTCGATCGCCTCGGCCGACGATCCCGACGCCACGGCCATCGGGACCCCCGCGTCCGCCAGCCGCTCCACGAAGGCGCGCATCTCGGGGAACACCGTCGTCTTCGTCCGGGCCAGCTCCAGGTAGTGGCCGTTCTTGACCGCGACCAGCTCGTCCACCGACGCCGACAGGCCGTAACGGCGGCGCCAGTCGGCGATCGTCTCCCGGGTGCTGATTCCCACATACCGCTCGTGCTCCGCCCAGGAGAAGTCCGGGACGCCGTACTCGACGAGTGTGCGGCGCCCCGCCTCGTAGTAGTTCGGCTCGCTGTCCACGAGTGTTCCGTCGAGATCGAAGACGACCGAGAGGGTGCCGAGTGCGCTCATACGTCCAGCATGGCAGGGGCTAGCCGCGCGCCGACCGGCCGATCGACTCCACCAGCGGCAGCAGCCGGTGCGGCACCCGCTCCCGCAGCGCCACCTCCGTACGGGTGCGGACCACGCCCGGCATCCCGATCAGCTTCTGGATTACGTCCTCCAGGTGGGCGTTGTCCCGGGCCACCACCCGGGTCAGCAGGTCGCCGCCGCCCGTGATGGAGAACGCCTCCACGATCTCCGGCACCGCCGCCAGCGCGTCCCCCACCTCGTCCAGATGCCCCTGGGTGACCTCGATGTGCACGAAGGCCAGCACCGGGTGGCCCAGCGCGGCGGGGGAGAGGGCGGGGCCGACGCCGGTGATGACCCCCTCGCGCTCCATACGGTCGAGCCGCGCCTGGAGCGTGCCGCGCGCGACGCCGAGGATGCGCGCGTACTCGCGCACGGACGTACGCGGCTGTTCGAGGAGCAGGCGCAGGATGCGGGTGTCGAGTTCGTCCACGGCCACGGGGCGGTCGCTCCAAGGGCGGCCATTGGCACGGAGATGGCCGAAGGAATGCCGGACCGATTGTACCAATGGCCTACTCCTCCGTGGCTGAGTTGAGCCACTGGTGGCAGAGATGCTGATATGGGTGCGTCGATGGCGCTGCGGGACCCGCGGCGCCTTTCTCATGCCACGACACATGTCGTACGAGATGCCAGGGGGCGGTAGGTGCTGAAGAAGGTGTTCATGGCTCCGGATCCGGGACGGATCCGGCTGCGGTTCGCGACGCGGGCCGTGCTGGGTATCGGGCTGGCCGTCGTCGCCTGCGGGCTCGCCGGTCATTCGCTCACCGGCGCGATCACCGGCGGACTCGCCGCGCTCCTCGCCCTGTTCACCGTCACCGACGCCACCGTCCGGGGGCAGGCCGTCACCACGGCACTCCTCCCCGTCGTCGGCCTGCCCGTGCTGGCCACCGCCGCGGCGCTCCAGGACCACGCCGTGGCCCGCGACGTCGCCTTCCTCGCCGTCGTCGGACTCGGCGTGTACGCCAGGCGCTGGGGACCGCGCGGACACGCCCTCGGCATCTTCGCCTTCATGCTCTTCTTCGCGGCGCAGTTCCTGCACGCCCGCACCGGCCAGCTCGGCGAGCTGTCCGCCTCCGTGCTGCTGTCCGTCGCGACCGCGGGCGCGGTCCGCTTCGGCCTGTGGTGCTACGAACGGCGGCTGCCCCCGGCGGCCGCGCCCGCACCGCCCGGCGGCACCGGGCTCGCCCGCATCACCTCCCGCCAGGCCGTCCAGGCGACGGCCGGCGCGGGGTTCGCCCTGCTCGTGGGGCAACTGGTGTCCGGGGAACGCTGGTACTGGGCCGTCGGCGCGACGTGGTGGGCGTTCGTCAACACCACCTCGCGCGGCGAGACCCTGGTGCGCGGCTTCCGTCGCGTGCTGGGCACGGAACGTTGCGCCCGTGGTCTACTGGAGGGCGCGCGGCAAGCTGGACGTGCCCAAGGAGCGGTTCATCTCCTACGGCCAGACCAACGCCGCCACCCCCGAGCTGTACGGCTGGGCCGGCTGGGACCACAAGGAGCAGGCGCAGGCGCTGGCGACTTACTTCACCAACACCGCGCTGTCCACCGAGGAGATCACCCCATTCCTCGCCGGCCTGCTGGAACTCCAGCCGTGGCTGTACCAGTGGCACAACGAGTTCGACATGCTCTACAGCGGCTCCCCGGCGGACTTCTTCGCCGGTTACCGCCAGCAGAAGCAGGGCGAGCACGGGCTCACGGACGATGACCTCCGTGGCTGGCGTCCCCCGGCTGCGACCCGAGGTCGTCGCGCAGCAGCGAAGAAGTAGCCAGGAGTAGATCGACATCCGTCGGTTCAGGGGCCACCCGATGCGTCAGCGGGTGGCCCTTTGTCTGTGAGTGCAGCTCCGCCCACACGGTCTTGCCCGGGGCGGTCTTGCGAGGGTTGACGCCCCAGTCGTCCGCGAGGGCGGCGACCAGAAGCAGGCCCCGGCCGGACTCGGATAGCGAATCGGTCGCCGAAGGGCTGGCGGTCGGGGGCTGTTTCTCAGCGCGGGTGTCGGTCACCTCGATACGGAAGGTGCCCTCGGTCAGGGTGAGCTGGACGTGGAAGTCCCGGCCGGGGACGTGGCCGTGCTGGACGGCGTTGACGGTGAGTTCCGCCGTGATGAGGGTGTGTGTCTCGTTGACCGTGGTCGCGTACGGGTAGCCCCAGTCGTTCAGGCGGTGCGAGACGAGTCTGCGAGCGAGGCGGGCACCGCGTGGCGTTGACGTGAAGCGCATAGTGAACTCGCGTTCGAGCGCGGGGTGCTGCTGCATATGCCCATTCGGGGGAGTTGCTGACTTCATAGGGTCAACGGTGTCGAACTCTGCGTAGCGTTGACCAGGAGTGATGCACTGACGGGTGCGGGCTGTACACGCGGTCGGTGCGCTTGTACCTGGTGTTGGGCGTGACCGGTTCCCAGGACCCGAAGTTGGCTGGCTGGGCGGTTGCACGAGAGGAGTGCGGCGTGGACGACGAGGTTCAGCAGCCGGAACAGTATGAGGTCGGGACGGGCATGCTGTGCGTGTTCGGGAGGCAGTTGAAGCTGTTCCGGGAGCGGGCGGGCCTGGACCGCGCGGGGCTCGGGTCCCTGACCGGGTACTCGGCCTCGACGATCGCGTCGTTCGAGCAGGCAAGACGCATTCCGCCGCCAAAGTTCATCGACCAGGCAGATGAAGTGCTGGCGGCAGGTGGGGTACTGAGAGCGAGTAAGGAAGAGGTGGCTCGGGCTCAGTATCCAGCGTTCTTTCGCGACGCGGCCAAGCTGGAGGCCGAGGCCGTTGAACTTCATGTGTACGCCAACCAGGCAGTGCCTGGACTCTTGCAGACCGAAGAGTACGCGCGGGCAGTGTTCACCAACTGGCGGCCCTTGCTGCACGAGGATGTGGTCGAGCAAAGGGTGACGGCGCGCCTGGCTCGGCAGGAGATCTTCTCTCGGATGCAGCTGCCCACCATCAGCTTCGTCATCGAAGAGTCGGTCCTGCGGAGGCCACTGGGCGGATGGGGCATCATGCGCGGGCAGTTGGAGCAGATCTTGCTTCATGGCCAGCGGCGTAACGTGGAGGTCCAGGTGTTGCCGACCGAGCGGAACGAGCATGCCGGACTGGCTGGTCCGTTCACCTTGATCGAGACGAAGGAAGGGCGGAGGATCGCGTATGTGGAGGCTCAGCAGGACAGCCGCCTCTACACAGCGCGGAAGCCCGTCCGGGAGATCGAGGAGCAGTACGGACTCCTTCGGGCCCAAGCGCTCACTCCCCGCGAGTCGCTGGCCTTCATCGAGAAGTTGCTTGGAGAGAGATGAACGTCGAACAGACTGTTCCTGAGTCGGCTTGGATTAAGAGCAGTTACAGCAGCGGAGCAGGCGGCGAATGCGTCGAGGTCGCCGCACGCCCCGCCACCGTCCACGTCCGCGACTCGAAGGACACCACCCGCGCCGTACTCGCCGTTGGACCCACCACATGGGCCGTCTTCGTAGAGTTCGTGGCACGCTGACAGAGGTGGCGCCGATCGCGGGGGCCCTCGGCGGGCGTGTGCTTGCCGAGGGCCCTGCGTATCCCACCCCTACGGCACACCTTCAGCAGACCCAGCGCCTTGCTCGCCCGCGATCGCCTTCCCGGACAGTGATCGGCATCGTGAAGGAAGCCGGCTCTCACGCCACCGCCACTCTCGTAACGAGCTCTCAACGAAGTCGATCCATGCTGATCCCCGCAACTCGGAGGCACTGTAGGTTCCTGCCATGAAGCAGGGTAAAGAGGTCGAGAACCCCGAGTCGCGTTTCTTCGCGGTGCTGATGGCGGCGGCGAAGCTCCCCGGTGTGCGGATCAACAGGGAGGCGTACCTCCGCAGTGCGCTCGCTCGCCACTGCTCCGAGGAAGAGATCCGACGAGCGATAGAGGAGACTCCCGCTGCCGCCGGCATCACGGTCGAGCTCCTCGACAAGGTCGCCAACGACTCCATCCGCTACGAAACCGCCAAGGTCAGCGCTCTCTCGGCCGCAGCCGGGATGCCCGGCATCTTCGCCCTGCCCGCCACGGTGCCCGCCGACCTGGCCCAGTACGTCGGCCACATGTTGCGCATCGCGCAGAAGCTCGCCTACCTCTACAGCTGGCCCGATTTGTTCGCCGATGAGGGGGAGGGCGTCGATGACGCGACGATGGGGGTGCTCACGCTGTTCTTCGGCGTGATGTTCGGTACCCAGTCGGCGAACGCCGCCGTGGGCCAGGTTGCCGGCATGCTGTCGAAGCAGGTCGCGAAGAAGCTGCCTCAGAAGGCGCTCACCAAGGGTGTCATCTACCCGATCGTGAAGAAGTCCGCGGCTTACCTCGGCGTCCAGATGACCAAGCAGTCCTTCGCCAAGGGCGTCTCCAAGGCCATCCCCGTCATCGGGGCCGTCGTGTCCGGCGGGCTCACTCTCTCGACGTACCTCCCGATGGCCAAGAGGCTCAAGAAGCACCTCGCCGGCCTGCCCCTGGCGGATCCGTCACACCGAGCGCCGGAAGGAGACGTCGTGGACGGCGAAGTCGTGGAAGAACACGAGACGTTCGCCCCGGCGGACGCCGAACTGCACGACGCGGACACCGCTGCCGTCAAGCTGGAGAAAACCAGGGACTGACGCCGCGCGTGCCCGCCGCCGGGACGGGGATCCGCCCCGCCGGCCTGCGGGCTTGCTCATCACCCCGTCCCGCCGTTCGCCGCTACCCGTCACCACCCGTTGCAGATCCGTCCCCTCCGGGCGGGGCCAGGGGGACGATCTCCCGGTCGAAGAAATCGTAGAACCCCTCACCACGCTCATACAGCGCATCGAATCCGGCGTTCGTTTCCCGGATCAGTGAGCTGTCCGTATAGCGATGGGCGCCCGCCGCGTTTCCGTCCTCGTCGTACACGACCTCGTACATGACCACATCGCCGAGAATCACCACTTCCGGAACCAGGCGATGCTGCTCGACGCCGGCAATGTCCCGAGCGTCGATGACCTTGATCGCGTCGCCCACGTCCACCCGCACGCGCAGCACGTACAACTCCCACTGCACATACGGCGTCACCGGGAACTCCACCACCCGGAGACGGCGGTGCGTGACGCCCAGGTCCGACGCCCGCCGGATTTCCCGGGCGTAGTCCTCGCGCCTCCCGTCGGCCAGGGACAGGGCCCGCTCCCAGTCGCCGCCGGCGAAGGCCTCCCAGCTCGGGAAGCCGCGCTCCTGGAAGTGCTGGCCGCGCTCGAGCTTGTTGAGGAAGCCGATCCCGCTGGAGTAGATCCGGCCGAGTTCCGCGTGGTACGTGGGGCGGTTCAGACGTTCGGAGACGCCGTAGGGGAAGGAGTCAAACACTGGGGATGTCCGGCTTCGCCGCGATGAGCATGTTCCTGGGGATGACCACGAGGCGCTCGTCCGACCCGATCGAGACCCCGTCGGGAAGGTTCCTGCCGAGCGACTGGGTGAGGTCCCGGCCGATGACGGCGACATCGCCGTTGGCGAGTTCCCAGATGTCCGGGCAGTCAGGAGTTCCGGTGGTGTTTCCCAGTTCCTGGGGAGTTTTTCCCAGGCGTCGCTTGAAACTCGTGGCGGGATCCGCTTCCCACGGCCTGGCCATTTCCCTCGCCCCCTCGATCGGTCGCGAGGCCTCACCGTACCGCGCGAGAAGCCTGTCTGACCATGTGTCAGAGCAGGTCCTTGGGGGTATTGGCGAGGATTGATTCCTCCTTGTTCCCTGCCGTGCAGGGGTGGAATGATATTGATCGCACTGAAGATCGCGCAAAAATCTGACAGGTGACATTTTCCATCTGATGCTGTCGGAAAATAGGGTGAGCGGAGGGGTGTCTGTGGACGCTGAAGTGGCCTTGCTCGCGCAGAGCGCGGGAACCACCTTGGTCGCGTTGATGGCGACCGATGCCTGGCACCACGTGCGTGACGGGATCACGCAGCTCTGGCGCCGGACGCAACCAGAGCGCGCCGACACCGTCGCCGCCGAGTTGGAGGCCGGCCGCGAGGACGCGCTCGCCGCCGCGGCCGCGGACGACCAGGAGACCCTCGACGAACTACGGCTTCAATGGCAGGGGATGGTACGGCGGCTGCTCGTCGCCCGGCCCGCCGCCGTACAGGAACTGCGTGCACTGCTGGACCAGCTCGACCCTGACGGTTCGGCCGCCCGGCGGATCGCCCAGCACGCCACCGCATCCGGTCAGGCCCGGGTCTACCAAGCGGGACGTGACCAGCACATCACAGAGCGATGACGGGCGGGACGGACGGTCACGCCGAGGACCACGGACGCGTCTACCAGTCGCACGGCGACCAGCACATCAGCGAGCACCACCACTACAACGACGACGGGCCGGACAACGGCGGGCCGGACTCCGTGCGACGCCCGGCGGTCGGCCGGCTCCCCGTCGCGCTCCGCGACCGCAGCGAGGTGATGGAACGCCTGCGAGCGAGCGTGAAAGCGGAACGCGGCGGCCAGGTCTACGTGCTGTACGGGATGGGCGGCTCGGGCAAGACGGCAGTCGCCTGCGCCCTGTTCCAGGAGGTCACCGCGGAAGCGGGCCGGGTGGGTCTGTGGGTCAACGCCTCCGACCGCGCGAGCCTGCGCGCCGGCATGCTCGCCGTCGCCGCCGACCGAGGGGCGGACGACGGTGAACTGCTCGCCGCACGCAACGGTCTCAGACCCGCTGCCGACCTCGTATGGAGGTACCTCGACCGCTCCGCCGAACCCTGGCTGCTGGTCCTGGACAACACCGACGAGCCGGAGATCCTGCGGGACGGCGACTGGCTGCGCACCAGCCCCCGCGGCACCGTGCTGGTGACCACGCGGCGCGCGGCGGCCCGATGGTGGCCGGGCGCCGAGCTGCAATACATCGGTGTCCTGCCCAGGGAGGACGCGGCGCTCGTGCTGCGCGATCTCGCACCGCACAGCGGCACGACCGAGCAGGCGGCGCGGGTCGCGGACCGGCTCGGGCGGCTGCCCCTCGCCCTCACCCTGGCGGGCGGCTTCCTCTCCCGGCAGGTCATCGACCCCTGGACGATGGACGCCTACGGCGACCAGCTCGACTCGGACGAACGAGTCCAGCTCATAGACCGAGGAGCCGACGCCCTGTCCGAAGCGGACCCCCGCCACCTGGTCGGCCTGACCTGGCAGCTCACCCTTGACGCCTTCGAAGCGCGCGGACTGCCCGAAGCGGCGGCCCTGCTCAGACTGCTCGCCCGGTTCGCCGCGGAGCCGCTGCCGCTGGCTCTGCTCAACCACGCCGACATCGGCGCCGTACTGCCTCGTGCCCGGACCGAGACAGCCCTCAGAGCGCTCCTCGACCAGTCACTGTCCGAACTCGTCGAGGCCGCAGGCACACGCTGTGCACAGAGTCACGGCATCCTGCTCGACAGCGTCTCGGCGGCGACCCCCGCAGACCTCGTGCCGGCCCTCGACACGACAGCCGTCCGGCTGCTCGACGGGGCCGTGCCCGCAGTACCCGATGCCGGTCCGCACGACCCCCGGCTGCGGCTGCTCGTTCCTCACGCGCTGGCCCTGCTCGGGCACGCCGGCGAGTCGTCCGCCGCCGACGCCCTGGCCGTCACGACGCGGCTGGCCACCGCCCTGCACCGGACCGGTGACTACGTCTCCGCCTGGGAGACCGCCCGGAACGCCGCCGATCTCGCGCAGCGACACCTCGGCGCGGATCACCGTGCGGTCCTCGCCGCCCGGTCCAGGGCAGGGCGGGCACTGTTCCGGCTGGGCCGGTACGCCGAGGCCGAGGCGGCGCTCCGCGCGGTCCGGGACGCCCAGGAGCGCCTGTTCGGCGCCGACGACCCCGACACCGCGGACAGCGGTTACGGCCTCCAGCTCGTGCTGGCGAACCTCGGCCGACGGGAGGAAGCCGTCGCGCTGCTCCGCGACACCGTCGCCGCGCGGCGCTCCGCTCTGGGCGCCGCGCATCCGCTGACCCTGCGGGCCCGCGCCGGCCTGCTGGAGATGCTGCCCGCCGCCGACGTGGTCACCGAGGAAGGCGGCGCACTGCTCTCGCTGCCGTCGGAGTGCGAGCGCCTCCTCGGCCCCGACCACACCGTGACACTCGGCGCCCGGCACAACCACGCATGGGCGCTCTACCTCCTGGGCCGCTTCGACGAGGCAGACCGTGAGATCCGGCAGGTCGCCGAGGCGTACGAGCGGCGCTTCGGGCCCGAGTACCCGATCGTGCTCGCCGCCCGGCAGCTCCTCTCCCGGACCCGAGCCGCGCTCGGACACAGGGAGGAGGGGATCGCGCTGATGACCGACGTCGTCGAGCGGCGGGACCGCGGCCTGGGCCCCGAGCACCCCTTCACGGTCGCGAGCCGGAACCTGCTGGACGCCTACCGGTCGGGGCGATGGCGGCCGTAGCGCCCCACCGTGGGGACCGGGCGATCGGTACGGGCGGTGAGGGCATACGGCACCGGGTGGAGGGGGAGGGACCGATGTAGGGTGCTATGCGCAGGCCGTACGGGTGATGTTCAGTGCGAGGGGGACGAAGAGTGCAGACGCCGCGAATCCACCCGACCTGACTTCTCCGGCGCCGTGAGCGTGGTTGCCGTCCGCTCACCGCATGACCGGATCCGTCCGCGCCGCCGACCATGACAGCCGGCCCGCCGCACCGGCCGTCCGTACTTCTGAGCGCCCTGGCCCCACCCCTCGGACCGGCCCCGGGCCTCGGCGGCGGACCCCGCGCGGCACCGAGTACGAGCAGCAGCAGCGACCACCGTCAGGGAGAGCGAGAACCCGCAATGGCCCAGCAGCCCCTCCTCCGCGATGTCATCGACATCAAGGAGTCCATCTCCACCTCGGACTTCGTGCTGTCCCTCGCCGAGGCGACGACACCCGAGGGCGCCCAGCACGCGCTCAAGGACTACGTCGTCACCGAGCGGCTGCTGGAGAACTTCGACGAGGCGCTGGACCTCATCAAGTCCGCGCTGGACGGACACCGCTCCAAGGCGGCGTACCTCCACGGCTCGTTCGGTTCCGGTAAGTCGCACTTCATGGCCGTGCTGTACGCACTGCTCAGCGGCGATCCGGCCGCCCGTGCCCGCACCGAGTTCGACCCGGTGCTGACCAGGCACGAGTGGCTGACCACGGACGGCAAGAAGTTCCTGCTCGTGCCCTACCACATGCTCGGCGCGAAGGCGCTGGAGCAGCGGGTGCTCGGCGGGTACGTGCACCACGTCAAGAAGCTGCACCCGGACGCGCCGACCCCGCAGGTGTACCGGACCGACTCCCTCTTCGCCGACATCCGCGCCATGCGCGCCAACATGGGTGACGAGGCCGTCATCCGAGGCCTGGGCACCACCGGCGCGGACGACGGTGAGGAGGACGAGTGGGGCGAGGGCTTCGCCTGGACCCCGCAGCTCCTGGACACCGCGCTCGCCGCCGAGGAGAACCACGAGGCGGGCGTCCACCTCAACCTCACCAACCCCTCCACCCCGGCCGAGCTGCGCGCCAAGCTCGTCAACGACGCCGGTACCAACATCCTCCCCGGCTTCACCAAGAACGCCGCCGAGGACGAGCACGGCTTCATCTCCCTGGACGCCGGTCTGTCCGTCATCGCCGAGCACGCCAAGTCGCTCGGCTACGACGGCCTGATCCTTTTCATGGACGAGCTGATCCTGTGGCTGGCCACCCTCATCCACGACCAGAAGTTCGTGGCCCGCGAGGCCAGCAAGATCACGAACTTCGTGGAGGGCGGCGACGCCCGCCGGGCCATCCCCGTCGTGTCGTTCATCGCCCGCCAGCGGGACCTGCGCGAGCTGGTCGGCGAGGAGGTGTCCGGCGCGGCCGAGTCGTCCATCCAGGACACCCTGAACCTGGCCTCCGGCCGGTTCGACAAGATCACCCTGGAGGACCGCAACCTCCCGCAGATCGCCCACGCCCGCCTCCTCAAGCCCAAGGACGACGAGGCGGCCAAGCTGGTCGACGCGGCCTTCGAGCAGACCAAGCGGGTCGGCCCCCAGGTCTGGGACACCCTGCTCGGCTCGGAGAAGGGCACCACCGGCGCAGACGCGGAGTCGTTCCGGCTGACGTACCCGTTCTCGCCGGCGTTCATGGACACCCTCGTCCACATCTCGTCCGCGCTGCAGCGCTCCCGCACCGGTCTGAAGCTGATGGGCCAGCTCCTCGCCGACCACCGCGACGAGATCCGGCTCGGCCAGCTCGTCCCCGTCGGTGACCTGTACCCGGTGATCGCGGGGGGCGGCGACAAGCCGTTCACCGACAGCCTGAAGGTCGTCTTCGAGGCCGCCGACAAGCTCTACAAGACCAAACTGCGGCCCTACCTGCTCAGCTCGTACGACATCACCGAGGACGACGTCGAGCAGTACCGCAACCGGCCCGAGTCCCTCACCGACCAGAAAAAGGTCAACGGCTGCCGGATGTTCCTCGGGGACAACCGGCTCGTGTGCACGCTGCTGCTGTCCGCGCTGGCGCCCAGCGTGCCCGCGCTGTCGGAGCTGACCATCCGGCGGCTCGGCGCGCTCAACCACGGGTCGGTTCTCGCGCCCATCCCGGGTGCCGAAGTCGGCATCATCAAGAACAAGGTCGCCGAGTGGGCGGCGAGGTTCCCCGAGATCAAGGAGACCGGCACCGACGCCAACCCCGGCGTCCGCCTCGAACTCTCCGGCGTCGACGTGGACTCCGTCATCGCCAACGCCCAGGTCAACGACAACCCCGGCAACCGGGTCGCCCTCGCCCGTCGCCTGCTGTCCGAGGAACTGGGCGTCGAGCATGGTCAGCTGAGCGACCTGCTCAACTTCACCTGGCGCGGCACCGCACGCACAGCCGAGATCGTCTTCGGGAACCTCGCCGACGAGGACGAGTTGCCCGACCATGACCTCATGCCGCAGGAAGACGGCCGCTGGCGCATCGCCATAGACCTGCCTTTCGACGAGGGCGAGTGGGGCCCGGTCGAAGACGTCAACCGCATCCAGCGGCTGCGCGAGCGTCAGCAGGGCGAGCGGTCCCGCACCGTCGCCTGGCTGCCCGCGCACCTGTCCGCGCAGCGCTTCCAGGACTTCCGTCGCCTCGTCGTCATCGACAAGGCCCTCGCCGACGAGCACCGCTTCGACACCCAGTACGCCGGCCACCTCAACGCCGACAACCGCAGCCGCGCCAAGGGCCTCCTCGAAACCCAGCGCGAGGCGCTGCTCAAGCAGGTCAAGGGCGCCTTCAAGCAGGCGTACGGACTCGCCCAGAAGCAGGCCGCCGATGTCGTCCCCGACTTCGACGACCACCTCGTCGCGCTGCCCGACGTCGACGGACTCACCCTGTCCTTCGGGCAGAGCCTGCACGACGGCATCCGGCACGTCGCGGGCAAGCTGCTCGCCCACCAGTACCCGGCCCACCCCGACCTCGACCCCGAGGCCACCGGCACCGCCGTCAAGCCCGCCGACATCAAGAAGGTGTTCCCTCACCTCAGGGCCGCCGCCGAGGCGCGCGACGGGCGGGTGGAGGTTCCGGCGAGTGACCGCGTACACATGCGGCGCATCGCCGAACCCCTGCGCCTCGGACAGCAGAAGGAGGCGTACTTCGAGCTGTCCCGCTACTGGGCCGACCACTTCCGCCAGCTCGCTCGCTCCCAAGGTGTCACTGGGGACCTGTCCCTGATCACGCTCACCGACTGGACCGACAAGCCCGACCCGCGCGGTCTGCCCGACCTCCTCGCCCGGCTCGTCGTCGCCTCCTTCGCCGAGATGGACGACCGGGTCTGGGTGCGCGGCGGCACCGTCCTCGACCCCGCGCCCGAACTGTCCGCGATCAAGGACCACGACGCGCTGCGCAGCCAGCCGCTGCCCGCCGAGTCCGACTGGGACACCGCCCGGCAGCGCTTCGAGACGATCTTCGGGGCGAAGCCGCCCGCGCTGCGGCGCGGCCGGATGGTCAACCAGTTCGCCCGCCAGATCATCGAGGCCGCCCGCGACCACCGGGACCACGCGGCCGATCTGGTGCACCAGTTGGAGGCCCACGCCTTCTTCCTCGGCCTCGACCAGACCGCCGATACCGGACGCCTCGCCCTCGCCCGCCGCTCCCTGGAACTGCTGGACGCCCTCACGGCGGAGGCCGGCAAGGGCGCGGCCGGGGCGAAGAAGACGGTGGAGGCGCTCGCCTCCTTCGACCTGGGCGAGACCAGCGCCGACCGGTACGGCACCTCCATCAAGAAGGCCCGCGCGGTCGCGGAGGCCGTCGCCTCCGCCCCCTGGAGCACCCTGGAGCTGGCAGCCGGACTCGGTCCCGAGGGCGAGGCGCTGCTCGACTCGCTGCGCAACGTGGCCCGCGACGACCAGCGCACCGCCGACCTGCGCGATGCCCTGGCCCACACCCAGCGCGAGGTCGTCGCCCTGATCAAGCGCGCCCAAGCCGCGGCCGCCCCGTCGCCCGCACCTGTCGCTCCGCAGCCCAGGGCCGACGACCTCTCCCTGAACACGTCGACCAGCGACCCGCGCATTCCGTACACCCCGTCGCAGGAGACGCCCTCCCCGGCGAGCGTCGGCGGTACGGGCCGGAAGTCCGGGCGTCGCAGCACGACCGCGTCCCGGGCCGTCGACGACCTCCAGGCGGAGCTGGCGGACCTGGCCGCGCGCAACCCCGACGCGACCATCGAGATCACCTGGCAGGTCATCGAATGACGGACACCGTCGCCGCAGTCCCCGGTGCGGTGCGGCTGAACACCGCGACCGTCACCCAGTACCTGTCCTCGCAGTCGTCTCTTGCCGCCCCCCTCACAGGAGGCGGCGAGGGCAGGCGCCGGGTCGTGCTGCTGCGGTCCGCACCGCAGTGGGACGGGCCTGCCGAGCCCGCCTGGGGCGAGGGCCGTACGGCCGGCGTGGCGGTGGCGCCGTCTCCCCTCGCCGTCCACGAACTCGTCCTCGATCACCTGGCGGGCCGCCGTCCCGGCCCCGCAGTGCTGGTCGTGCTCACCGACCGGGAGCAGAACGAACTCGACCCGGCGATCCTGGCTCGCGTCCACAAGCTGCGCATCGACACGGTCGACAGCTGGGACGTCGTCCGCGAGGCGTTCGGCGCCCGGCAGATAGACCCCAGGCTCAAGGACGTCAACTGGGCTGCCGAGGCCCTGCTCGACGCCACGCCGCCCGGTGGTTGGTCGGCCGTGCCCGGTGGCTGGCTGTCCCGCCAGTACGCCCTCACCGCGCTCGCGCAGCGCCGCCTGCGCCTCGGCCGCTATGACACCGAGGGCGGCACGCGTCGCCCCGGCGACGACCGGCTCGACGCCCAGGCCCTGCTGCATTGGTCGACGCGACCCGGAGCGCCCGAACGGCTCCTCGCCCTGCGTGGCCCCGAACACGCCGGCCTGTCCGCCTTCCTCGGTGAGGAGGACCAGGCGGGCCTCGCCGGCCGTGCCCTGCTCGCGCTCGTCGATGCCGAGCGTGGTGGGGACGCCGCCGCCTTCGGCCTCGTGTGCGCGGCGCTGTGGCAGCACGCCGAGCCCACTCCCGAGACCTACCGGGCCCGGGGCCGCGCTGAACGCTACTTCGGCGATCAGCCTCCGGCGAACGGCGACCAGCTCGACGCCCTGGTGACCGTTTTCGGCCGGGCCGCCGAAGAGTATGTGACCACACTGCTGGCGTCCGGGCACCGCACGGGCGGCAGCGACGCCGACCAGGCACGCGAGGCACGCCGCACCACCGGCATCGTGCTCGACCGGGCGTCCGCCCTGGCCCGTCAGTTCGGCGCGGAGGATGCCGTGGCGGCGAGCCCCGTCCTGCGCGGTGGACTCGAGGCACGGTTCACCGCCGTCGGCCAGGCCCTCGCGTCGGGCGACACGGCCGCGGTGGCGGACGCCGTCCGCCGCCTGAAGGACCACCGGCTCGCCACCGAGCCGGAAGAGGCCGCCCGCATCGAACGTGCCCGCATGGGCCAGCGCCTGGCCCGCTGGCTGGCCACCGACCCGCCCGCAGACGCCCCCACCGTCGCCGACGCCATACAACGGCATGTCTCGGATACCGGCTGGGTGGATCTCGCCCTGGAGCACATCGAGGCCGGTGGCGACCCGGACCCCGTCCTCAAGGCCGCCTACGACACCCTCGGCACTCGCATCAGAGAACAGCGTCGGCAGATCGACGCGTCGTTCGCGCGCGCCCTGGCGGCATGGACGGAGGCCGGCACGCAGCCCGGCTCCATGCTGACCGTCGAGACCTTCCTCGACCGCGTGGTCGGCCCGGCCGTGCGACGCGGAGAGGAACGGCGGGTGCTGCTGCTCGTGCTGGACGGCATGAGTGCGGCCATCGCGAACGAACTGGGAGAGGAACTGCGCCGGTCCTGGGCCGAGTTCGACCCCCTGCCGGAGGGCAACGCCCCGCGCCGACGGGCGATGGCTGCCGCCTTGCCGACCGTGACGGCCGTGTCCCGTACCTCCCTCTTTGCTGGCGCCCTGATGAAGGGCGCCCAAGCGGACGAGAAGCGGCTCTTCCCCATGCTGAAGCTATGGGGCGGAGCCCCAGCAGCCGTGTTCCACAAGGACGACCTGCGCACCGAGACCGCGGGCGACACCTTCGGCCCGGCGCTCACGGAGGCGCTGGCCGACGGCAAGACCCATGTCGCCGTCGTTCTCAACGCCATCGACGACCGGCTCGCCAAGGAGCAGAAGCTCGGCGACGGCGCCTGGCGCATCGACGACGTGCCCGGGCTGCGCGACCTGCTGCGGGTGGCGGCCACCCAGGGCATGGCGGTCGTCCTCACCAGCGACCACGGCCACGTCGTGGACCGGCACGGCACCAAGGTCGACACCGCCGCCGACCCCTTGTCCGCCCGCCACCGTCTGCCCGGCGGCAGCCCGCTCGCCGAACGGGAGATCGCTCTGTCCGGCCCGCGCGTGGTCTGGCCCGAACCTGGGGCGTCGATCGTCGCGCTGTGGGACGCCGACTCCCGCTACACCGCCCTCAAGGCCGGCTACCACGGTGGGGCATCGCTCGCCGAGGTCACCATCCCCGTGCTCGCTTTCCTGCCGTTCGGCGCGGAGCCTCCGCAGGGATGGCGGGAGCTGGGCGACCAGCGGCCGGCCTGGTGGGCTCCGGAGGAGGCCGGTAAGGCACCGCTGCCGGACGGGCACCTTGCTCGACCGGTGACCGCAACGGCTCCCGCTCCCAAGAAGCCGACGGGCAAGGCCAAGAAGCAGCAGGCGGAAGTCGCTCGGACGCACGACACGCTCTTCGACGTCGCGCTGACGACCGGGGGAGACGACGCTCTCCTCACCCCGACCGTCGTCTCCCGCACCGAGACCCTGGTGACGGCACTGCTCGAATCGGAGACGTACCAGGCTCAGCTCGGCGGGCTGGCACGCAAACCGCCGCAGGAGCAGGTGCACAAGGCGCTTGCCGCCCTGCTGGACGCGGGCGGCACGTTGCCTGTGACCGCACTCGCCCAGCGCGTCGGCATGCCTGTCGCCCGGGGCGACGGTTTCGCCGCCGTCCTGCGGCAGCTCCTCAACTACGACGGCGTACAGGTCCTGGAGACTCTGCCAGACGGACGCACCCTGCGGCTCCACGAGGCGTTGTTGCGAGAGCAGTTCGCTCTCGGAGCCGGCTGACCACGCGGCTCGGGGTGCCTCCGGATTCGATCCCGAGACACCCCGAGCGGCGAGCTGCCCCCTACCTCACGACGCGAAGGCCCGCAGCACCTTCGCGAAGGTCGTGAGATCGTCGATCATCTCCTGCGGGAGCGGCTTCTCGTCGAAGTGCGCGATCCTGTTGCGGATGTCCTTCACCCGCTTCAGCAGGCCGACGAACTGCTCCCGAGGCATGTTGGGCCACTTCAGCGCCTCCCAATTGCGGTCGGCGCGCTCGGCGAAGGACTGCTTCGTCTGATCGCCGTCCAGGAGCCGCAGGTAGTCGCCGAACATCAGGTCCGACACCTGGCCGGTACGCTGCTCCGGCTTCTTGTTCGTCTGGACCGCCTTGATGGCCTCTTTGTCCAGTGCTGCGCCCAAGCAACGGCGCAGCAGGGACTCGATCTCGCCCACGATGAAGAAGGGACGCGCCGCCCCTTCGAAGCGGTCCGTCACGTCCGCGGCGGTGACGATACCCGAGAAGCAGCCGTCGTCGCCGCGGACAAGCAGGTAACCGTGTTCGCGGATGCTCGGGAGGACGGCGAAGAATTCCTGCCGGGAGTCGAAGACGGGTAGCGAATCCTTCTCCATCGCGTTGTCGAGGGTGGCCTCCTTGCCCGCCTCGTACATCTTGGCCACCGATCCCCACGTGACGACCCCGTGGACCTGCGCCATGCCGGTGGTCACCGGGATCTGAGAGAAGCCCTTGGTACGCATCAGGAAGGTTGCCTGTGACAGCGGCGTGCCCGGACCCACGGACATCAGGCCGCGCCGCGCGGAGGGGATGTCGCCGAGCAGCAGTCGCTGCGGTAGGGCGTTCGAGGGCAGGGCCTCGTCCGCTTCGTCGGCCTCGCCCTCCGGTTCCGGGGGCGTACGCTGTGCGGGAACGGCTGCCAGGGACACGACGTCGACGGTGCTGCGCAGACCGCAGACGGCGAAGTCCGGCAGCGTGGTCAGCCCGGCATCCTTGAGTGCCTGCGAGATGTGGTGCACCGTCCGGTGATCACGCACCCTGACCTTGAAAAGATCGAGGATCTCCTGCACGGACACGGTCCTGCCCTTGAGCGTGGCCACGTCCCACTCGTGCGGCCTGGTCGTCATCGGGCGTCGCCCTCCGGCAGGTCACGGAGCATCGTCCTCTTGCCCATGGCGGAGTGCACGAGGTCCTGCAGTTGCTTGGAGCGGTCGCGGTAGAAACGCTCGTAGTCGTTCTCGCGCAAGGCGTCCGGATCGATGAGGTGGGTGGTCAGGACGTCGTCGAACCACTCGGGGCGCATGTCGGACGCGGCGATCATCGTCGCCAGGTACGACGACGGTGCCCCCGTCATGTCCATCGCGGCGCGGTAGGACAACGGAGTCTTGTTCACGATCGAGTTCGTCGGCAGATCACCGCTGTTGCCTCGCCGGAACCACGTCTTGGGGAAGATCTGCCGGATGTCCACGCCGTACTCGCTGAGGCGGCCGGGACTGAGGGGCGCACCCGTGTAGTGCCAGTCCACCGCACCCTGTTTGATCAGCAGGGCGTAGATGCCCTTGTAGGCTGCGCTGTTCCGAGTGGTGAGCGTGTCCAACCGGTCGGCGAAGAAGAACGCCTCCGTGACGGTCTCGGGCGCCCTGTCGTCGTGTGCGATCCAGGGGACGAGCTGCTCGACGTCCTTGGTGAAGCGTGTCTCCGTGGACCCGCCGTACATCTCTCCGAGGACCCCGCACCAGTACCACTGCTCGATCCTCTCCTCCGCTCCCAGGCCGTCCATCCTCGTGTCCAGGATGGCGCGGACAGCCGCGAGCGGGACGAGCTGCGTCTTGTACGGCAGATCGGCCGGCCGGACGATGCACTGACGCTCCAGGAAGTCACCCACCCAGGCGAAGGCGTCGGCGAGCTTGGGCGCCAGGCGTACGAAGTCAGCCAGGGGAAGGTCCAGCAGGTCGCGGCGTTTGCAGGACACGGTGGTACCGAGTCCTTCCTGCTTGCGCTCCCAGGTGCGGACGAGCGCGATGGCCTGCAGGAAGTCGATACTGCTCAGGCCGTTCTCCAGGCCACTCTCGACGCGGCCGAAGACTGGGTACTTGGCGGCCAGCTGCTGCTTGATCTCCCGCCAGACTTCCGGGAGCTGGTAGTAATCACCGGTCTCCTCCACGTAGTCCCGGTCACCGGCGTACGTCGCGGTGAGCAGCTCGAAGACGTTCAGGGGGACGCCCCCCGTGTTGACCCGCTCGAACACCGCACAGACGGCGTCCATGGAGGTGGAGGCGGCCAGCCGGATCATCGGCACCTGGAAGGCGCGCACCTGCTGGAGAACCGCCTCGTCGAACTGACCCCACAGGTCCCAGTTCCGGTCCTCGTCCGCCTTGATGTACGCCTTCTTCCACTCGTTGACACGCTGGGCGTCGAAGACGAAGTGGAGGGGGAAGAGGCCGGCCGCGCACTCGGCCTCGGTGGTGCTCAGGTCCAGCACGACTGTCCGGTTGAAGTCTGTTCGCAGCACCTTGTCGGCCGGGACCGACACGATGGCCTCGTCACGATCGGCGGAGGGCCCCACTGCCTTCGCGATGTCGACGTAGTACCAGCGCTGGATGGCCTTGCCTCGGGCGTCCGCTGTCTCCACCGGGGCGTCCAGCCACAAGGACTGGAAGAGCGAGGTAAGGCGCTGCTGCCCGTCCAGCAGCAGGAGGTCGGCCTCCGGGTCCCCCTCCGGCTGGGCACCGGTGAGGGTCCGGGAGCGGAACCGAGTGGCGCCGCCGGTCTGCAGCGTCATGACCACGCCGAGCGGATAGTCCAGTGTGACCGTCGCGATGATCGCCCGGATCCGGTCGTCGTCCCACTTCCAGTTACGCTGGAAGTCGGGCAATTGTAAGGAGCCCGAGGCGACTTCCGCCAAGACGTCCTTCAGTTTCACGTTGTCGAGGGCTGCCATGTGACTCCACTCCCCGCCCTGATTCCTGTACGGAGAGTGATTCCAGCAGCGCTCTGTGGTGCCGGTCAAGCCGGTTGGCAGATACGCGAGGGCGCCCGTTCCTATCGGGTTTCCGTCGAGACCGGGTCGAGATGGAAGAGGCACTGGACGGCGTTGAAGTCGCCCACCTCGGCGACGAAGCGGAACTTGTCGCCCACACCGATGGCAGCGGGCACGTCCTTGCCGGTCAGGCTCAGTTCGGCCACGTTGACGTCCTCGTACTTGAAGGCCGGGCCGACCGTCGTGTTCGGCCCCTTGTCGCCGGGGCCCAGAAGGAAGTCGTAGCGGGTCTTGTAGTCGCCGTGGGGTGTCATGTGCACGATCGAACCGTCGAAAGAGATCGTCCGGCCCGCATACTTGGTCGCGAAGTCCGCGTTAGCGGCGTCGCAGGTGTCCGCCTTCAACAGTGCCGCGAACTCCGAGTTGTTCTCCGGCGTGATCACTTCGACGGCCGCGCGCTCGGCTGCGGGCGGGGTCGAGGTCGGCGTAGCGGAAGGCTCCTCGCTCACGGCGGCCGAAGGCTTGGCCGCCTCGTCCTTCTGCTCACCCCCGTCGCTGAGTGCGGCGGCAGTGGCGATGACGACGGCGATGATCGCAAGTACAGTGGCTCCCGCGCCGACCAGTGGCCAAGGTATCGGCTTCTTCGGCCGACGGAAGGTGAGGGTGGAGCGAAGCGTGCCCTGGGACTGCTCGACGAACTCCCAGCCGTCCTTCTGCATCCTGGAGATCACCAAGCCGTCGGTGCCGCGAACGGTCTGCACGGTCTTGTGCTCATACTTGATCTCGTCGGCCATGTGCCACGCCCCCCGAATGCGCTGTCACCCCAACTGCCCCGTGATCATAAGGTACTGAGGTGGGAGCTCCGGCATCATCGGTGCACCATAGGGCGCGAATGCGGAACCTGAACCAACGGGCACTTGTCCACATACCGGGCAGCATGGTCTCTTCGTCCTGGCAGAGATGCGAGGAGATGGAACACTGTTGCTCGTGAGCACCACCGGATCCAAGCGTCCCGCACAGGTCAGCGCGGCCCGCCGCCGTACCGTCATCGATGCCCTGCGCCGCGGGGCCGTACCCGAGAGCGGGCTCGACCTGCTTGCCACCGGGCTCGACCGGTTCGAGGCGGCCCTTGACGCGGAACTGGACGCCGTCGCGTCCGGCGGGTCCGTGTTCAAGGCCGTGCGCGGTGAGTACGGATCCGGCAAGACCTTCTTCACCCGCTGGCTGGGGGAGCGGGCCAAGCGCCGCAACTTCGCCGTGGCCGAGATCCAGATCTCCGAGAACGAGACTCCGCTGCACAAGCTGGAGACGGTCTACCGGCGGCTCACCGAGCGCCTCACCACCTCCAGCTTCCCGCCCAGCGCCCTGCGGCCAGTGGTCGACGCCTGGTTCTACGCCCTGGAGGAGGACGCTCTCGCTGCCGGCGCGACCGAGGAGGAGCTGCCCAGCGAGGTGGAGAAGCTGCTCGTCGCGCGGCTCGCAGAGGTGTCCCGGCATGCCCCCTCCTTCGCCACCGCCCTGCGCGGCTACCGGGCCGCCCTCGCCGCCGGCGACGAGGCGACCGCCGCGGCTGTGCTGGCATGGCTCGGCGGCCAGCCGCACGTCGCCGCCTCGACCCGCCGGTCCGCAGGCGTACGCGGCGACCTGGACCACTTCGGGGCGCTGGGCTTCTTGCAGGGCCTGCTCACCGTGCTGCGCGACTCCGGGCACACCGGTCTCTTCGTCGTCCTCGACGAGGTGGAGACGCTCCAACGGGTCCGTTCCGACGCGCGGGACAAGGCGCTCAACGCACTGCGTCAGCTCATCGACGAGGTGCACTCCGGCCGCTTCCCCGGCCTGTACCTCGTCATCACCGGGACGCCGGCCTTCTACGACGGCCAGCAGGGTGTGCAGCGCCTGGCTCCGCTCGCCCAACGGCTCGCCACCGACTTCACCACCGAGCCGCGTTTCGACAACCCTCGCGCTGTGCAGATCAGGCTGCCCGGCTTCACCCAGGAGTCTCTGATCGGTCTCGGCGTCACCATCCGGGACCTGTACGCGGACGCCGCTACATCGCCTGAGCGCGTCCTAACGGTCGTCGACGACGCCTACGTCGCCGACCTTGCGCGGGCCGTCGGCGGAGCCCTGGGCGGGAAGGTCGGTGTGGCGCCCAGGCTGTTCTTGAAGAAGCTCGTCGGGGATGTTCTCGACCGTGTGGACCAGTTCGACGACTTCGATCCGCGACAGCATTACAAGCTGACGGTCGCGAGCAGCGAGCTCACCGACGTGGAACGCAACCTGGCCGCCACGGTTACCGGCGGGTCCGCGTCCGCCGACGACATCGACCTGGAGTTGTGATGGGGGACGCCGACAGACCGTCCGAGGCGGAGCCGACCAGGGGAGAGGCCGACGTACTCGACAGGCTGGACCCTGTCGTCCTGCATCACATCGTCAACACCCTCGGCTGGCCCGACCTGCGCCCCCTGCAGAGGGCGGCGATCCCCCCGCTGATGGACGGCGAGGACGCTGTCCTGCTGGCACCCACGGCCGGTGGCAAAACCGAGGCTGCCTGCTTCCCGCTGCTGTCGGCCATGGCCGAACACCGGTGGACCGGCACCTCGGTGCTGTACCTGTGTCCCCTCAAAGCACTGCTCAACAACTTGGTCGTCCGCGTCGACACGTACGCCCAGTGGCTGGGACGGCGCGCCGCACTCTGGCACGGCGACACCAAGGAGTCGCAGCGGCAACGTATTCGGACCGAGGCACCGGACATCCTGTTGACCACGCCCGAGTCGCTTGAGGCGATGCTGATTGGGGTCAAGACCGACCACGCGCGGCTGCTGGGTGGCGTCCGTGCTGTCGTCGTCGATGAGGTGCACGCCTTCGCGGGTGACGACCGCGGCTGGCACCTGCTCGCCGTGCTGGAGCGACTGGAGAGAGTCACAGGTCGGCCCATCCAGCGCGTCGGACTGTCTGCGACCGTGGGAAACCCTGACCAGCTGTTGCACTGGTTGCAAGGAGCCAAGGCGGGCGACCGCACCGGACGCGTGGTCGCGCCGGGTGTCCACCTGCCCCCCACCGGTGCGGAGGCCGAACACGGAGAGCAGACCGCCGAAGCACCGTCCCGCAGACCCGCCGGCGAGGTGGAACTCGACTACGTGGGTTCCCTCGACAACGCCGCCAAGCTCATCGCCGCCTTGCACCGGGGGGAAAAGCGCCTCGTCTTCTGCGACTCGCGCCGCCAGGTCGAGGAATTGGGTGCTGCGCTCCGCGCCCGTGAGGTGACCGTCTTCCTGTCCCACGCCTCCCTCTCCGTCGATGAGCGCACCCGCTCGGAGCAGGCCTTCGCCGAGGCGCGTGACTGCGTCATCGTCTCCACCTCCACCCTCGAACTCGGCATCGACGTCGGTGACCTGGACCGTGTCATCCAGATCGACTCCCCGGCCTCCGTCGCCTCCTTCCTGCAGCGCATCGGACGCACTGGCCGGCGCGCGGGCTCGGTGCGCAACTGTCTGTTCCTCACTACCCGCAAGGACACGCTGCTTCAGGCGGCCGGGCTGTTGCTCCTCTGGTCGCGCGGCTGGGTCGAACCGGTGGTCCCACCGCCTGAGCCGCGTCACCTCGTGGCCCAGCAACTTCTCGCCGTCACCCTGCAGCAGCACAAGCTCGGCGATCAGCTCTGGGAGCAGCAGTGGAACGGACTCGCCCCCTTCGACCGGTCCGCCGCCCCGATCCTGCGACACCTCACCGAGGAGGGCTTCCTCGACAACGACGGCGGCATGCTCTTCGTCGGCCCCGAGGCGGAGCGCCGCTTCGGCAAGCGGCACTTCATCGAACTCACCGCGTCCTTCACCGCGCCGCCGCAGTTCACCGTGCTGTCCGGACGCACCGAGATCGGCCGTACCGACCCGAGCGTGCTCACCGAGGAGCGCCCTGGGCCGCGCCGATTGCTGCTTGGCGGACGCAGCTGGCAGGTCACCTACATCGACTGGCTGCGTCAACGCGTCTTCGTCGAACCTGCCGACGGCGGCGGCGTCGCCAAGTGGATGAACGGCGGCATCGTGGGGCTCTCGTACGCCCTCACCCGTGCCATGCGCGAGGTGCTGCTGGGCGCCGACCCGCCCGTCTCCCTCACCCACCGGGCCGAGGCATGCCTGACCGAGCAGCGAGAGAGCGACGCACCCGACACCGTGCACCCTGGCGGCACCTTGGTCACGCGCGTCGGCAGCGATGTCCGGTGGTGGACCTGGGCCGGCTATCGCGCGAACGCCACCCTCGCGGCCACGCTCCAACCGGTGACCGACCCTTTGCAACGTCCCACCGACTGTTGGCTGCGGCTTCGTGAGGACCTCACTCCGGCCGACTGGCGCACGGCCCGGCAGAACATCGGCGAGAATCTCGTGCTACCCGACGTGGACCCCCGTGCCGTGCGCGGTCTGAAGTTCTCCGCAGCCCTCCCGGAGCGGCTTGCCGTCGCCACGGTCGCGGCCCGCTTGGCCGACTTCGAAAGCGCCCGCAAGGTGCTGTCCGAACCCGTGCGGTTGCAAGCGTCAAGCGAGCTCGCCTGAAGGGCTTTCGCTGGAGAACGCACCGTCGATCCCGCTCATCACAGCATGTCCGGAGCCCGACCATGCCTATCGAAGAAGAGGACACCCGCAAGGTCCAGACAGCGGTTGCCGGTTCCCCCGGTGCTGACCGCCCGGTGTACCTGCCCATGGACGCGGCCTCATACGACCACTTCATCCGTGAGTACCCTAGCCGGGACTTCTACTGCGGGACACTGCTCGGCGGGTGCGGCAAGAAACTGTCGGCCCGCAAGTACCGCGACAAGAAATGCCACTTCGCGCACGTTGTATCGGGTCAATGCCGACGGGTCTCCACGAATGAGGCGAGCGCGGACCACCTTTACATAGGCAGGGCGCTGGCGGCTTGGATGAAGAAGCAGAAGTACAAGAACGTCCAGGTGCGCTACAAGCAGCGTGGACAGAGCCTGCGCGAGCTGGTCGACATCAGCTACACCCGCGGGGGAAGTCCTCGCCGCCATCTCATGCGCGTCCAACTGGCCAGAAGGTCCAAGACAGAGTGGGAGCGGAGCGACACTGAGCTGCACGGGCAGTGGGCCGGCGTGCAGTGGCTGTTCGGACCCGACAGTATGCTCGCCAACTGGCAGGTGGACAGGCAAGGATACGCCATCCGGATCCAGTGCCGCCCCGCCGGGATCACCCGCGTCGTAGAGGTCGGAGTGCAGTTCGCGGATGCCCCAGTGGAATGGATTCCTCTTTCCCGGTGCCGCATGACCGCATATGGCATACACGCTCCTGCTCTGGAACTCACCCCGACCGGGCTCAGCCGCCTTGACCGGGAACCCCGGCCGTCTCCCTCACGCCTTGCTGAGGTTCCCCCATCCGTCTCACACCGCGCGCAGGACGTCGGGCTGTCGCCGTCCGGGGAGAGCAGCTTGGCACCTGTCATCGCACCGGCTGCCGACCTTCTTGTCCGAAAGCGACGGACGCTCGAAAGACCCAAGCCTGTGGAGTCTCACCATGCGCAGCGGGAGGCCCTCGCCGGACTCGTCCGGGTGCCACACAGCATCCTGGGGGCACCGGGGCCGTCGCTGGAGCAGTTGCGTGCGGAGGACGACCGAAGAGGCACCGAACGCGTGTTGTCGCTTCTCGATCGCCTCGACCAGATCGGAGACGACCTTCACCTGGATCAGCTGCAGAAGGTTCTGCGAGAGATCGCATTCTGCGAGGAAGCCATGTGGAGCCCCCTGATTACCTCCCTGAGGCAACGTACGGCCGCATGGCGTGCACACGTCGAGGCCATGGCGGAGCGCCCCACGTTCCGGCAGATATGTGCCTTGGCCGATCTCGTGCGGTGGGTTCTTGACATGGCCGCCCGCCGGTCGGCTCGTCCCTTCACCTGGGTGGAGCTGGGGGAACGGTTGAGCAGGCCGTTGGCCCCTCTTCACCCGGAGGACAAGGTGTCCATTCTGGTCGAAGTCGACCGTGCTACATGCTCCGGCCGGCCCCCTCTGTCGGCGCTCGTAGCAGCGCGCAGCAATCGCGTGCACCCGCTGTACGCCCAGGTATTGGACCACCTTGGCCGTCCAGTCCCAGCTCCCGACGCTTCGCAGACCTCATGGGAGGCGGACGTCCGGGAACACCGACGCTTCCAATGTCTCAAGGAGAAGCAGTACAGGGTCACGGTGCAAGGCCGACCCGCGCAACACCGCTGATCACGCAATCGCGACAACCTCCGGCTCGACTCCCTGCGCACACGACCGAAGGGTTGGATCAGCGAGGCGCTCCCTTGAGCGCGGTGACCAGCTTCGATCCGGGAAGACCGGAGCTGGTGTCCATGCGCAGCGTCGGGGGCAGGGGAGGAGGCATCACCATTGGAGATACCCGGTACGCGCGCGTCGATGCCGTCAATGCCGCGCTCATACGCGCATGAGCGCCGCGCGAAGAAGCCGCCGTTCCAGCCTCTGCTCACCAGCTCGGGCGAAGAGAGACGGGAACGGCGGCTGACCGCCCGTCAGTGGGCTGCGGCGGGTCCCTCCAGGGGTACCAGTCCCGACGGCCCTTCCTCGACCGCGTTCCTGGCGGCCGAGCGTGGTGATTGACGGACGGTGGTCTGCCCGTGAGATCGAGCTCCAGGCCGGACAACCGGGTGCAACGGGCCCAACCGCACAGCGCGCAGCAGTGTCGGCGCCCGCGTGGTGCGGATGAGCCACCGCGCCAGCAACCGTCCCAGCGCAGTCTGCGCGAGGTTGACGGTCACGGTTAGCGTCAGGTTGTTGCCAGCCGCGCTGGTGAACGTGTCGTCTCCGGTGGCGAGCCGGGTGAAGCTGCGCAGCCCGACGTCGGCGTGTTCCGCGCTGTAGCTGTCCCGTTCGGTGAGCGGGTACCGCGCACCGTCTGGATCACCGGGTAGACGAAGACGAGGAGGCAGAGGGCGGGGGTCGGCACCGCCTTGCCGCGCATCCAGGACGCGTGATCGGATGGGAACAGCATCGCGTGCCGGTGACGGTCAGCGTCAGGCATGGAGGTGCGGAACCGAAGGGACTGCCACCCGTGGCCTCCCGCAACACCGACCGTGCGGCTGCACTCAGCCTGCAACTCTCCCAAGCCCATCACGAACTGCGTCGACGGCTGAACGACGTCAGGACGGGTCTCGGACGTCGGCACTCGAACGACGACACACGTGCCACGCACTGCCTGGCCTTCTGTGAGGCGTTGACCACGCACCACGAGGGGGAGGACGCAGGGTTGTTCGCCCAACTGCTGCGTGAGCGCCCCGACCTCGCCGGGACCGTCACGAAGCTCGTCCAGGACCACGGACTGATCGCTTCGATCCTGACCCAGGTGCGCGAACTCGCCGACTGGGCCCTTGGCACGCAGGGGCCGGATCTGGAAGCGATCGGCCGTGAACTCGACGGACTCGCGGCCATCATGGAGAGCCACTTCCGCTACGAGGAGCGGGCCATCGGCGAGGCGTTGGACGACCATGGTGACGACACCGACTGGGCCGACCCCGTCTTCCGCTTCCAAGGACGGGTGACGCCGGCCCCCTGAGGAGAGCCGGCGTCACCTCGCCGTCACGCGTCGGCGAGCAGGGCCTCCAGGGCCTCGGCCGAGGCGGGGTGGCCGGCTGCCAGGGCCGCGCCCGGCGCACCGCCGTCGCCGGCCGCCGCCCAGCCCTCCTCGCACCCGAGCAGCTCCGCCACCGCGTCGCACGTCGCCGGGTGGGCGGTGAGCAGGGCCGCGCCCGTGTGCGGCACGGGGGACGGGCCCAGCCGCTGCCAGCCGTCCTCGCACCCGAGCAGCCCCGCCACCGCGTCGCACGCTGCCGGGTGGGCCGCGAGCAGGGCGAGGCCCCGGGGTGCCTGGGCCGCGGTGTCCGAGTGGCGGGCGCGGGAGGCCGCGAAGGGGTCCTCCTGCGGCTGCCGCCACGGCGGCACCCACGAGTCCAGCGCCGGCAGCCGGCCGGGGAAGACACGGCCCGCCTCGCGTATGAGCAGCGGGGCGAGGTCCGCCGCGCCCTTGCGCAAGGTGGTGATCAGCAGCGGCAGCCACGGCAGCAGCACCGTGTCCGGCAGGCGGCCGAACGCGTTCGACACCGCCTCCACCACCACGTCCGCCAACCCCGGCACCGGCTCCAGCGCGTGCACGAAGCCGCTGAGGTAGCGCGGGTAGGAGGGCACCACCAGCGGGTTGTCCAGCAACGCGTCGCACCGCGCGCGCAGTTCGGCGCGCGACAACGTGCCGAGCTGCACCTGCGCCGCCCACAGCAGAGCCGTCTTCGACGGGTCCTCCGGATGCGACTGGGCCACCGCCAGCTCCAGCTGCGTACGGTCGCAGCCGAGGGACAGCGCCAGGCTCTCCATGCTGAACAGGAAGCCCAGCATCGCCGCGACCTGCCCCACCGTCGCGTCCTCGTCGCGGAACGCCGTCGGCAGCAGCGTGCAGTAGTGCGCGTACCCCGTCCTCACGAACGACTCGATCCACGCCGGCAGTTCCGGCCGGCTCGTCCGGTAGTACGCCAGCAGCGCCCGCGCCCGGCGCAGCACTTCCGGCGCACCGTCGACCGTGCGTTCCGCCGACAGCACCTTCAGCGCGTGCGTGCCCAGCTCGTCCGCCAGACGCCCACTGCGCAGGTACAGCAGGCTGTCCTCGACGGCCGCCAGCACGCCCGCCGTGGTCGCCCGCGGACCGTACGCCTCCCGTCGCAGCCGCTGCTCCAGCACCTGCTCGATGCTGACGCCCTCGTAGCCCAGCTCGATGAGCGCCCGTTGGTGCGTGCCGAGGGACAGGTCCCAGGACTCCTGGATCGACCGCTCACCGAGCCGCCGCTCACCCATGATCGGCCGGGCCGCGGCCGGCGGCATCAGCCGCCGCAGCATCCACAGCACGTCCGAGCACGCCTCCAGCTCCGGCCGCCCGGCCACGTCCAGCAACGCCCGCTGCACACCACGCTGCCGCAGCTTCAGCCCCAGCGGCTCCAGCCGGTCGTACACGTCCCGGGCGAGCGGCGGCAGCGCCTCGTAGCCCACCTGACCGATCCGGTCGCCGCCCATCATGATCTCGACGAGCCGCCGCACGTCCCGCCGCCCGGGCACCCGGTCCTTCTCGATGCAGGTGACCGCCGCGTCCTGGAAGTCGTACGGCGTCGGCTTCGCCCGGTCCCGCATGCCGGCGAGCAGGATCGACGTCTCGAAGACGGCGATGGCGTCCGCGGTGGAGGCCAGATAGCCGTTGCGGCGGGCCGCGCGCACGATGTCCACGGACCAGCCGAGCAGCTCCGCCTCGTCCAGGCCGTCCAGCACGGGCGGCTGCCGCAGGAACCCGGACAACCGGTCCGCCGCCGGCGCCGCGACCGCCGGCGCGACGGCCGGCAACGCCTTCTTCGCACGTGACGTCCGCGCCCCCGCCTGGCCCTCCAGCCGGTACGGCTGCACTCGCGTCCGCTTCAGGCTCTTCTGCCACTGCGTCGCCGCGATCGACACCGAGCCGGGCACCAGGCCGAACTGCGCCTCGATCGCCGCGTGGCTCGACGGGATCAGCCCGTACTGCCAGGTGGTCGCCGTGCGCGGCGAGATCGTGAACGAGTCCGAGCGCCCCTCCACGCCGAACTCCTCCACCCGGCTCGCCGCGTGGAACGCCCCGCACACGTACAGACAGTCCGCCGGGTCCGCGCCCGTCGCCGCCATGTGCTCGCGCATCCGCGTCCACATGTAGCGCTCGCGGTCCTCGTCCACCCGGACCCGGTCGCCGTCGCCGGGCGCGAGCCGCCGGAACAGGCTGCCGACGAGGAACATGACCTGGCGGTAGGTGTCGTGGTCGCTGTCCCCGAGCGGGACCTCGACGTACTGGTGCCACCACTCCGACCAGTGCCGCACCTTCCCGTGGCGCAGCAGATGCTCCTCCAGCTCGGCGAACCGGGGACGCAGGTCGCCGATCTCGACGCCGACCGCCTCGCCGTGCAGCGCCGCCTCCTCGGACTTCGGCTCCTCGTCCGCCTCGGCCGAGGCCTCGGCCTTGGAAGCGGTGTCGCTCCACTGGAAGACGTGGTCGGAGGACCGGTCGACCAGCACCAGTTCCACGCCCGGCGTGTCCAGGGCGTAGGCGATCGCCTGGTACTCGGCGGACGCCTCGGTGACCGGCGCGACCACCGACAGCGGCGCCCACTCCTGAGGGAACCCGTCGATGTCACCGGCGAACGCCTGCACGGCCACGGGGAGCCGGCAGTTGCGCAGCTCGGTCAGCAGCGGCGCCATGTCCTCGCACAGCTCCAGGTACACCACCTTGGGCTGCTTCTCTCGCAGGCGGCGAGCCATGGCCAGGGCCGAGGCGGGGGAGTGGTGGCAGACCGGGAAGATCTCCAGCGGCTCCCGCACCGCCCGGTCGACGTCGTCGACCAGGCCCAGAAGGATGCCCTCCAGTGCGTCGGGCCCGCCCGCGAACTCGGTCGCCGCCTCCTGCAGTTGCGTACGCAGCGCGGTGAACACACCGCTCGCCCGGGACCCGCTCACGACAGGGTGGCGATCGCGTCGCGGCCGCCCTCGAGGAACTCGGGCCAGGCGCCGCCCTCCTCCTTGCTGCGCGGCTCGACGACCCCGTGCAGGTACTTGTTGAGTATGGCGAGGTCCTCCGGCTCCCGCCGGGTCAGCGAGCCGACCAGCGAGGACGCCAGGGTGCGCGCGGTCAAAGCATGCTCACCGAAGAAGTTGCCGTGCAGCACCGCGTCCTCCAGGACGCCGATCTGCTCGGCCGTCGACAGCGCGGACTCCAGCTTCTCGTCGTCGCTGCCGGCCGCCGCGGCGGAGGCGCGCAGATCGGCGAAGCTCTGCAGCAGCACGTCGAGCAGCGTGGGCGGCACGTCCAGCTCGATCGCGTGCCGGCGCAGCAGTTCCTCGGTGCGGAAGCGGACGATCTCCGCCTCGCTCTTCTTGTTCGTCACCACCGGGATGCGGACGAAGTTGAAGCGGCGCTTCAGCGCGGACGACAGGTCGTTGACGCCTCGGTCGCGGCTGTTGGCGGTGGCGATGATCGAGAAGCCCGGCTTCGCGAACACGATGTTGTCGTCGCCGCCCCCGCTCTCCAACTCAGGGACGGAGATGTACTTCTCCGACAGGATCGAGATCAGCGCGTCCTGCACATCACTGGTGGACCGGGTCAGCTCCTCGAAGCGGCCGATGGCGCCGGTCTCCATCGCGGTCATGATCGGCGAGGGGATCATCGACTCCCGCGACTGGCCCTTGGCGATCACCATCGACACGTTCCACGAGTACTTGATGTGGTCCTCGGTGGTGCCGGCCGTGCCCTGGACGACCAGCGTCGAGTTGCGGCAGATCGCCGCGGACAGGAGCTCGGCCAGCCAGCTCTTGCCCGTGCCCGGGTCGCCGATCAGCAGCAGACCGCGGTCGGAGGCGAGGGTGACGATCGACCGCTCCACGAAGCTGCGGTCGCCGAACCACTTCTGCGAGATCTCACGGTCCAGCCCGTCGGCCCGCTCCGAGCCGAGAATGAACAGCCGCACCATCTTCGGCGACAGGCGCCACGAGAACGGCTTGGGGTTGTCGTCGATCGACTCCAGCCAGTCGAGCTCCTCGGCGTACTTGATCTCGGCGGGGGCGCGCAGCAGTTCGGACATGAGTGATGGGCCTTTCGAAGGTCTCGATATCGAGAAGTCGGAGAGTCGGTAAGTCGAGAAGGTGAGAAGACGGGACCTCAGAACGTCGGGACGCCGCCGACGCTCACGTCAGGAACGTCTTGAGCTCGTGCACGAGCTTTTTGATGTGGCCGGATATCACCGGCGTGCCCAGGTCCTTGAACTTCTCCCGGAACCACGGGTTGACGCTGCCGCGGCCGGAGCTGGTCACCGACCCGACCGGGATGAACTTCGCCCCGGAACGGTGGATGGCGGCCATGCTCTCGAAGAGCTCGTCCGTGCGCCATTCGTAGAAGTCGGAGATCCACACCACCACGGTGTTGCGGGGCTCGGCGATCTTGGGCTGGGCGAGGGCCATGGCGACCGTGCCGTCCGTGCCGCCGCCGAGCTGGGTGCGCAGCAACGTCTCGAACGGGTCGTGCGCCCACGGCGTCAGGTCCAGCGCCTGCGTGTCGTACGCGATGAGGTGCACGTCCACCTTCGGCAGGCCGGCGAAGATCGACGCCAGGATCGTGCAGTTGACCATCGAGTCGACCATGGACCCCGACTGGTCCACCACGACGATCAGCCGCTGCGGCGTCGTCTTGCGGCTGGTGTGCCGGTAGTAGAGCCGGTCGACGTAGAGCCGTTCCTCCTCCGGGTCCCAGTTGGTGAGGTTCTTCCAGATGGTGCGGTCCAGGTCGAGGTTACGGAAGACCCGCTTGGGCGGGACGGACCGGTCCAGCTCACCGACCGTGGCCTTCTCCACCTGCGTGCGCAGCACCTCCGTGACCTCGTCGACGTAGCGCCGGATCAGCGCCTTGGCGTTGGCTAGGGCGACGCCGGAGAGGTTGTTCTTGTCCCGCAGCAGCTGCTCGATCAGCGACATGCTGGGCGTGAGCCGCGAGGCGAGCGCCGGGTCGGCCAGCACCTCCCGCAGATGCATCCGCTGCACCAGGCCGGCCTCGATCGAGCCCAACTCCGGGCCGATCTCGGGGATCAGCCTGCTCAGGTCGGGCGCGGGCGTGCCGACACCCGTGCCGGTCGGACTGACGCCTCCGCCGGCGCCCGCCCGGCCGGTGCCACCCCGGCCGCCCCGCACGTCACCGGGCCGGCAGCCCAGCGCCCGCTCCAGCCAGCCGGCGTCGGACTGCCAGCGGGCGAGCTGCTCGGCGGTGACCGTGCCGTTTCCGGTCGAGAAGACGTTGAGCAGCACCTTCGACGCCAGCGCGGCCCGCCTCACCTCGGCGGCCCGGTCCCGCTCGCCGTCCGCGTCCGGCTCCGGCGTCATCAGCCCGTCGAACTCGGCCGCCAGCTCGGGATGCCGCTGCACCACGGAGTCGACCGACGCGGCCGGGTCGAGCAGCGCGACCGGCAGCCCGATGTCCTCGACCACGGCGACACTCGCCGACTCCAGCGACGCCTGCTCCTCCGGGTCGAAGAGCCGGGCCAGCAGCCGCCAGTACAGGACCTGCCGCCGGTTCTCGTCGGAGTCCGGGGCGGGCGTCCCGTCCTCGGCGCCTCCCTCGACGACGCTCACCTCGCTCATTTCCTCAGCAGCCTTCCCGCGCGCTCACGCAGCACCTTGACGGCGTCGGTGGCGGCCTTCTCGGCCCGCACGCCCGCCTTGTCCGCCGTGCCGCCCGCCCAGGCCCCCGCATGCACGGCGACGGCCTTCTTCCGCACCGTGCGCTCCACGGCCAACGGCTGGAGCAGGAACCGGCCGGCGTCCCAGCGCAGCAGACCGAGACAAGCGGCGGACGAGGCCACGGCGTCCGCGGTCAGCGGCCCGGCGGCGGGCATCCGGCCGGTGTCGACGGCCAGACGCTCGCCGGCGACCCGGAAGGCGAGCCCTTCAGCCTCGTCCTCCACGGCGTACCCCTCGAGCAGCACCGGTACGGCGATCCGCGCCGGATGCCGGTCCACCGGCGTCACGGGGGCGGAGACGGCGGTCCGCATTGCCACCCGGGCGGTGGTGAAGAGCTCGGCGGGCTCGCCCTGCGTGGCGCGGGCGTCGTCCCAGATCAGGTCGCCCTCGGCAGTGACCGGCATGGCGTCGAGCTCCATGGCACGCCCCTCACTGACGGCGGCCAGCAGTGACATGTGCGGCCGCAGGAGCTGCCACAGCCCCGCGCCGACGACGGTGTCGGGCTTGGGCGCGGACACACCGGCCCGCACCAGGCGGGGCGTCCCGCCGTCCGCCGGCTCGAACACCGCGTGCACCTGAGCCTGCACCGCCGTCGCGTGCTCGTGCAGGTCGACGCCGAGCGGCAGCAGACGACCGGTGGCCTCTCCGACGGCCGTCGCCCGGTCCGCGCCAGGGAGTGTCAGCAGCATCGCCCGCGACCACAGGTCCGCCCACCGCCGTACCGGAATCCGCTCCAGCGTGGCGCCGGGGCAGGACGCGGCGAGCTCCGCGGCGAAGCCGTCGAGCAGCGTGGCGAGCCGCCGCAGTCCCGGCTCGGGCAGCATCGCGGTCACCACGGGGGCCGCGCCGCCGATCAGCTCGTGGTCGATCCCCTGCCAGCCGGCTCGCGCCAGGTCGCACAGCCAGCCGCGCACCGCCACCAGCAGGTTCACCGGACGCTCGGCGCCGTCGGCCGCGGCGGCCGGCCCCTCGGCGCGGGGCCGCCCGACCGCCTCCTCGACCCGCTCGACGAGCGCGTCGTGCACGGAACCCAGCAGCCCCGAGCGTGCGGCGGCCAGCGCCATGTAGTGGTCCTCGTCCGCGGCTCCCGCCGCGGTCTTCTCCGCCGCCTCGGCGACCCGCCCGGCCAGCGGCGACCCGGCGACGGCGTCCGCCAGCCCGGCCAGTCCGACCGCCTGCGCCGGCTGCGGACGCAGCAGCCCGCCCACGAGCACCTGGTCGAACCCGTCCACGGCGGCCAGCGCATCGTCCAGCCCTTCGACGGGGTCGGTCAGCAGATCCGCTCGCATCACGCCACCGCCCCGGTCGTCGGGAACCAGTGCATCTCCGGCACCGGCGCCGTCGTCGGCGCGAACTCCAGGTAGGCCAGATGGCGCAGGAACCGGCTGAACACCTGGGCCGCGGCCGACCTGTCCCCCTGGGCGGGATGCGTCGACGTCATGGCCGAAGTCAGGCCGAGCGCGTCCGCCTGCTCACCGAACACGTCCACCTTCAGGTAGCGGGCGACGCGCTCCGCGCCGTACTGGAGCACGGCCTCACCGATCAGCGCCCGTATGTGGTTGCAGAAGGCACCGTGCGCACCGCCGCACGGCCGGTTGTTGTTGGTGCTGCACGAGAACGCGTACGTCCCCGCCTCCACCGACGACACGTACACCCGGCCGATGTCGGAGCCGCTGGACACGACACCCTGCACACGCCCGTCCGCCAGCTCCACGAACGGCACCTTGGCGAGCTTCCGCGGCCGCGCGGACGGCACCACCCGCACCGTGCTCGACCTCTCCCAATCCGACAACGCACCTCTCCCATGCATACGAAAGGGGGATGTCCTCGCCGGACCGGCGGGACGCGAAAAAATCTATCGGCGGCCACTGACAACGGGGCTGGCCTGTGGACAACCCTGGGCGCGCGGCCATGGGCGTCACCTGATGGTGTGATGCGGCGCCCACACGGACACCGGAGCGGGTTGCCGCGCCTCGTGACTGACAGGCCGTCACGCCTTCTTGACGCACGTTCCCACAGGTCGATACTTGTCCAGCGTGCGTTAAGTGACTGTTCGTGACGCCGTCAGCACAAGGCGAGAAAGTGATGCATGTTCCCAACCGGGGCTTCGCTCCACGAGTGACGCGGGCAGGCTCGACGCGCGAGAGGGCGGTCAACGATGAAGAAGAGAAGACTCGGCGGGGCGGCGGTCGCCCTCGGTGTCGTCCTGGCGGTGACCGGCCTTCCGGCCCAGGCGTCCGCCGACGTCCGCACGACCGACACACGCGCCACCGGCACACGCACCACCGACGCCCGCGCGGCTCTCCCGCTGGGCGCGGCCGGCCTCGCCGAAACCCGCACCACACAGACGCTGCAGCCCGGACTCACCCTCACCCGCATCGTGCGCGGCACCGTGGACCCGGCACACCACTGGACGGTCGAGGCGACCATCCCCGGCGGCGACACCTCACCCGACCCCGACGCACCGCCGACCACCCTCAAGGACAAGGAGAGCGCCGAAGAACTCGCCGCCGATCTGCGCGGCGACGGCTTCGACGCGCGTGCCGAACAGGTGACGACACCGAGCACGGCGGACTACGCGGGCGGAACGCTCGGCTGGCGCGTCCGCATCGGCAGCTTCGCCTCCCAGTCCGCGGCGGCGACGGAACGCATCCGCGTGATCAACGCCGGCCACAGCGGCTCGGTCACCTACACCGGCTGGGACGGCGAGGTCACCGACCGCGGCCCCTGGCGCCTCGACGTCCTCACCATCGACCCGCGCACCTTCCGCGGCACCCTGGACGCCACCCACGGTCCCGACATCGAGAACCGCGAGACCGTCAGCGCCCTCGCCACCGACGCCGGTGCCGTCGCAGCGGTCAACGCCGGCTTCTTCGTCCTCGACCCGCGCTCCGGGGCACCCGGCGACCCGGCGGGCGTCGGCGTGTACGACGGGCGCCTGTTGAGCGAACCGGTCGAGGGACGCCCCGGCCTCGTCGTCCACGACGGCGGCCGCAGCGCCCAGGTCACCCGCCTCACCTGGGAAGGTCGTGTCACCGCGCGCGGCACCACCCTGACCCTCAACGGCGTCAACCGCGTGCCGGGCCTGATCCGCAACTGCGGCGGCAGCGAGGACGACAGCCCCACTTCGCTGCCCCTGCACGACGTGACGTGCACCAACCCCGACCAACTCGTCGCCTTCACGCAGGAGTACGGCGCGAGCACCCCGCAGGGCGAGGGCGCGGAAGCCGTCCTGGACAGCCGGGGCCGCGTGCTGGAGCTGCGCTCCGTGCGTGGCGGTCCGCTTCCGTCCGGCGGCAGCTCGATCCAGGCGACCGGCCGGCACGTGGCAGCGCTGACGGCTCTGGCCCGCCCGGGCGAGCGCCTGCGCGTCGAGACGACCCTCCGCGACGACCGGGGCCGCCGCGTGACGCCGTCGCCGGGGACCGACATCGTCAACGCGGGCCCCGAACTGGTCCGCGACGGACGCCTTCACGTCACCCCCGCCACCGACGGGATGGTGCACCCGGACGACCCCAGCTGGTACTACGGCTGGGTCCACAAGCGCAATCCCCGCACCCTCGCCGGCACGGACGCGGCCGGCCGCACCGTTCTGGTCACCGCCGACGGCCGCAGCACGGACGCCCTCGGGCTGAGCATCACCGAGAGCGCGAAGGTCGCCCGTGCCCTCGGCCTGCGGGACGCCGTCAACCTCGACGGCGGCGGATCGACGACGATGGTGGCGAACGGCCAGGTGATCAACGACCCGTCGGATGCGGCCGGTGAACGGCCGGTCGGGGACGCGCTGTTGCTACTGCCACGCAGGAACTGAGAAGAGCCCCAGGTTCACACCCGGCTCACTCCACGAGCGTCCACGCGGGCGATCCGGGCGCCGGGACGGGCCGCACCACGAACTCCTCGGTCGACCGGGCGACGGCTCGTTCACGCTCGCCGCGTACAGGCCGACCGTGGTCTGTCGCCGATCGCCTCATGTGGTGGATGCTGCCTCAGGGCACATCCACTGTTCGCCCCGCCCGCCCACCGCAGCGACGAACCGCACCGCAGGGAGCCGCCGTGACCACCGCCGTCACCTTCCGAGCACGTGTACGTCTCGTCCTCGCCGTCCTGATCCTCGCCCTCGTACCGACCGCACCGACGCTCGTCGCCCCGACCCCCGCGGATGCCGCCGATACGCGCTCGCCGCACGGTGAGACGGGGCGACGCGGCGCCGAGGTGGTGGCGGTCACGCAGGTCGCGGAGCGCCAGGTGGACCTGTCGGTCCGCTCGACGGCGCTCGGCGGCCGCACCGTCAAGGTCCGCCTGCTGACTCCCGACGGCTGGAACCCCGCCGACCGAAGCCGGCACTGGCCCACCTTCTGGCTGTTGCACGGCTGCTGCGGCGACTACACGTCCTGGACCGCCATGACCGACGTCGCCGAGACCGAAAGCCTGCGCGACGTGCTCGTCGTCATGCCGGAGGCGGGCTGGAACGGCTGGTACAGCGACTGGTGGAACTACGGCGAGGGCGGTGACCCCGCCTGGGAGACCTTCCACACGGTCGAACTACGTCACCTGCTCGAACGTGACTGGGGCGCCGGCCCCAACCGCGTCGTCGCCGGACTGTCCATGGGCGGACAGGGTGCCCTGCTGTACGCCGCCCGGCACCCCGGAATGTTCAAGGCGACCGCCGCGTACTCGGGTTCGGCACACCCACTGCTCAACGACGAGTCCGTCAACCGCATCCTGGGCCTGTTCGCCGGCCAGGGCAACGACCCCCTCCGGCAGTGGGGCGACCCGGTCGCGCAGCGCCGCATCTGGGAGGCCCACGACCCGTTCCACCTGGCCAAGCGCCTCAAGTACCTGCCCGTCTACCTGTCCTGCGGCGACGGCACGGCGGGCCCGCTGGACACCCCGGGCGCGTCGAGCGCTCTCGAGGCGGACTTCAACCGCCAGAACCACGCACTCGCGGCCGAGTTGAGGCGCGTGGGTGCCAAGCACCTCACCACCCACTTCTACGGCGCCGGCACGCACACCTGGCGCTACTGGGAACGGGAACTGCACGCCTCACTGCCGATGCTGCTGGGCGCGTTGGGTGTGAAGAGCTAACCAAGCCCCGGGGGGAGCGCTATGCGCGCTCACGCAGATAGGAGTCCAACGCGGCGGCCCCGTGGAGCATCGCCCGTCCGCGGTCGGACAGCCGGCCGTGCCAGTCACGCAGAGCACCTTCGAGGGGCTCGACGCCGCCGGCTGTCCGCACCTGGGTGATCAGCGGGGCGATCTGCTCGAGCAGGTAGCCGCCACGCCTGAGCTGATGCACCAGGTGCGCGTCCCGTACGTCGGCCGGGTCGTACACCCGATACCCGGTCAGGGGGTCGCGCCGCGGACGTACGAGTCCGGCGTCCTCCCACTTCCGCAACGTCGCCGGGCGGACGCCCAACTCCTGTGCCAGCGGACCGATGAACGTTCGCCTGAAGGAAGTCGAGTCGGCGGAGGCGGAGTCGGCGGTGAGCCCGTGCAGGGCGTCCTCCACGGCTCGCAGTGTGCGCCGGTCGTGCAGCAGCCGGACGTGACTCTCGTCGATGAGCTGGAGGGCCTCGTCGACGGCGTCACGGTTCACGGCCTGCATGACAGCCGTCGCCGTCGCATGCCCGTGCCCCGGCACGAGGGCGAGGAACGCGGCCAGCGCCCGCTCGTGCAGAGGGGTGTACACGCGATAGCCGGAGGACGTCCGGTGCGCTGTCGGCAGGATGCCGGCCTCTTCGTAGTTCCTCACCGCCTGGGTGGACAGACCGTGCCCACGCGCGAGGTCGACCGGCCTCAGCTTCCCACTCGTTTGGAGGTTCCGACCCACGTACCGGACCATACAGCGGACAAACCCTCAACCGTAAGTTCAACGATACCGTTGAAGGCATGGAAACCGGCATCAAGGACTTCGCCCGCCCTGTCGAAGCGTCGGCCGTCATGGAACTGCTGCCGACCCGCCCCCGCGTCCTCGCCCTCGGCGAACCCACGCACGGCGAGGACACTCTCCTCGACCTGCGTAACCGCCTCTTCCGGCAACTGGTGGAAGAGCAGGGCTATCGGACCATCGCGCTGGAGAGTGACTGCCTGAGGGCACTGACCGTGGACGCGTACGTCACCTCGGGTGAGGGGGCACTCGACGACGTGACGGAGCGCGGCTTCAGCCACGACTGGGGCGGCTCGCGCGCGAACCGGGAACTGGTCGGCTGGATGCGGGACTTCAATGCGGGCCGTCCTACGCACGACCACGTCAGGTTCGCGGGAATGGACGGCCCGCTGGAGATCACAGGCGCCGAGAGCCCGTGCCAGGCCCTCACCTCACTGCACGACTACCTAGCGGCCCACGTCGACGCGGAGCTGCTGCCCTGCACGGCCGACAGGCTCGACGACCTGCTCGGTCCCGACGCGCCCTGGACCGATCAGGCGGCTATGACGGACCCGTCCCAGTCGATCGGCCGCACACCGGAAGCACGTGAACTGCGACTGCTGGCGGACGACATGGTGACCCTGCTGGAGACGCAGGCACCGCACCTCGCAGCGGTGTCCTCGTTGGACGACCGCGAACGAGCGCATCTGTACGGCCGCACCGCCGTCGGCCTGCTGCGCTACCACTCCTGGATGGCGGACACGTCACCGTCCCGCATGGCCCGCCTGCTCGCCACCCGGGACGAGATGATGGCCGGCAACCTCCTCGCCCTCGCCGCCCGAGGCCCGGTGCTGGTCCACGCCCACAACAGCCACCTGCAGCGGGACAAGAGCGCGATGAGCATGTGGGGTCACCCGAAGGTGGAGTGGTGGAGCGCCGGAGCGTTGGTGAGCACGCGGCTGGGGGACCGGTACGCGCACCTGGCGATTGCTCTCGGCACGATGAAGCACCAGGGCCTGGACGCCCCGCCCCCGAACACGGTGGAGGGCATCCTGCACGCGCTGCCCGAGCCGCAGTATGTGATCGACGCGGCTCAACTCGACACCACAGTGCGGCACATGGCCGCTGTCCCCCGAGTGTCCCCGTACTTCGGCTATGCCCCGCTGGACCCGGCCCACCTGCCCCACATCGACGGGGTCGTGTACGTGAGCGACGTCCCCCACGGCTAGAGTCGGCGCGACGGCGAGCGCACGACGGTCTCGCCCCGTCCGGAGGGGAGGCGGCGCAACCGTTGCTCGCACTGTTGGGATTCGCGCTGTCCCTGGTCTGTGCCGTCGCGGTACTCATCTCCGCGGCACGGGCCGCCGCGGTGGCGCTCCCCGGCCGGCCTCAGCCTTGGCCCGACCACCTGCTGCGCCGGACGGCGGCAACGCTCGGCTGGGCCGCGGGCGCTGTGTACGCCCTGGGCCTGGCCGGTGTCGCGTGGTCGGAGGCGGAGGTCGGCGACGGCGCCGACTCGACTCCCGCGCCGGCCTGCCGCGAGGGCTTCGCCCCGGAGACGATCGAGGGCCTGACTCACCACCGCGCCTCCTACCTCCCCCTCCGCTTCGACTGTGTACGGGAGGACGGAAGCGTCTACGTCAGCGATCCGGACCTGGTGTCGATGAATTGGGCGTGGGCCGCACTCGCTCTGACAGCGGCCCTGCTCTTCCTCGGCATGCACTACCGGACGGAGGTGCGGGCGCGGAGGGCGGCGGTGCGTTGAATCCGGCGGGCGCGGGTGTTCCTGCGCCTCAGAAGCCCCAAGGGTCGGGATGCGGAACTGCCGTCGGATCCCCGGACCAGCACACACGCGCTTCGATCTGGTCCCCGGTGAATTCGACCAGCCGGTCGGCCGCCCAGCCGTTCCACTGCACAGCGCCGGGAAATTGTGGCAGGCGGAATGCCGGGAGGTGTGTGGGGAGGGCGTCCGCGCGGTACACCGCGTTCTTGACTTCGCCGTTCAGCTTCTTGGGTTTGGAGGACCTTCGCAGGTCCAGGCAGTCGACCACCTGCTCGACGAGGAGAAGGTGATACTCGTCCCCCTTCGCGTCCTCGATGTCGACAGGCAGCAGATTGCCGGCTGCTCGTAGCGCATCGGCTCCGAACTGGTCGATGAGGCGTCGGCTGAGGACGGGCGCTCCCGGATAGCCCGACGGGAAACCCCCTTTGGGCCCGTTCCGCTCTCCGGCCCATTCGGCTCGGAATCGGACGGGCCGGTCCTCTTCCGCTCCCAGTCGTTGCCAGCGCAGGAGCTGACGCAGGTCCCAGCTGTTCGGGGTGAGCTGCTGGTATTCCGCCAGCTTCGGCAGGAGCCGGTACACCGCCGGGCTCTTCTCCGGCGTCTCGGTCATTTCGCGTCACCATTCATGTTCGTCGTCGTGCCGGGAGCAGCCTGTTCCTCTACGCCGTCCACACCGCTCCGGATCCTGGCTGTCCTCCTCCCAGTTCCCGTTCGACCTGTTGCCCGATGGGGCCGGCGACCCACCATCCCGCAACCCCCGTTACGCGCGCATCATCAACACCCGTATGCACACGTGAACTTACACAGCACGACTGTGCGAGGAAAGTTCCTACGAGCCTTCCAGGTCCTCGAGTGGACGGCATCCCCGCAGCGTGGCGTCGGCGAAATTCAACACCTCGTCGAGGCTGAGCCCTCGCCGCTCTTTTTCAGCAACGCGCAGCACCCAACCCTGGTCCCAGGAGACCCGCCACACCTTCCCGGTGCGGTTCTCCCCTTCGACGAAACCGCCGGGGGTTCCCTCCAGATGAGGGATCTCCTGGCGCAGCATCCGGGGGTGGGCCAGTGCCCGCCCGGGGTTGGTGCTTCCGCCGCCCGTGCGCGGGTTGTCGAAGCGCATCTTCAGGAACGGCACCGCTTCCCGGTCGATCTCGGCGGGGCTCAGCATCTTGCGGTAGCGGGCCTGTGCCTCCTCCAGGGACTCCCGCCCGGACACCTCCGTGTCGAAGGCGGGGAACACGATGTACGTGACGGCGGTGAGGTCAGGGTTCTGCGTCCTGTGGTGGCCGTGGACCTCAGGCGCCGTGGCCGCCACCGCGTCGAAGTCGTAGCCGGCTGCTGAGAAGCCCCCTACCGCCGCGATGGGCCGGCCCTCTCCGAGCAGCGACCCCTCGTGCTGACGCGCGAACGCGAGCACAGCCCGTGCGAGCTCCTCGTCATGCCTGCCGCGCTGGTTCGTCTGCAGCAGCCGGCGTCCGTCGGCCGTCACCGCGCCCGCGAAGTGCAGGACCGGGCCTTGTGACCACGTCAATGCCCGCTCGAGGCCGGCGAGCGGGGCGACGTTCGGGAAGTGGGCGAGTGTGGTGAGTAGGTCCATGGTCCGTGTTCCTGTACCGGGGGCCAGTCGTGGGCGTGACCCTATCCCCGTCCCCGGCGTCCGAAGCGATGGGGACCGGCCCTCAGGGCCGGTCCCCACCAGCAGCTCACAGACACACTCAGGTGTACGGAATCACCACCACGGACTTGTCCGTCCCCGTCTGCAGCTTCGACGCTCCGTTGCCGATGGCGCTCCACACCTCCAGGCGCACCGTGCCGCCCCTGAGGTTGCTCAGGGAGCCCGTGGCGGACTTGAGGCCTCGGGCCTGGGTGTACTCCTCCCAGCCCGTCACCGGGTCGGTCGCGAAGTAGTGGTACGTCTCCGTCCGGTCGAACGTGCCGTCGCCCGTGAAGTCGTAGCTCACCCGCGCCTGCTGTCCGAGGCCGACCGACGTGCCCGCGTCGACCTGGAGGCGGAAGGAGGTCTGGCCGCCCGAGGTCAGGGTGCCGTTGACGCCGCGCACCTCGTAGACGAGGGGCTGGTACGGCGTGCCGTCGTGGTTGGCGCCGTTCGCCGACGGGACCGTGTCGCTGCCCGTCGTGCCGCCGGTCGCCGTCGTGAGGACGCCGCCGGCGCGCAGCTGGAAGGTGTTGCCGGTGGGCGGCTCGGGCTCCGGGTCGGGGTCCGGGTCCGTGGATCCGCTGCCCGTGCTCGTCGCCGTGGAACGGGCCGGCACCGACAGTGTCTTGCCGTCCGAGAAGGTCACCGTCCTGGCCGAGGAACCGTGGTTGTGGGCCACGTAGGTCCGGGTCGTGCCCTTGGTGAACACCGCCGAGGTCGGGATGTCACCCGTCACCGTGGCGTCCGGGGCGCCGACCGCGGCCAGCGTGTTGAGCCAGTGGTAGGTGTGCGCCTTCGACTCACCCTCCTCCGGGGTGTAGTTGCCGTTGCTCGCGTCCCACTTGGCCTTCGCCGAGGCCGGGTCGGCGAACGACTCGAACTCCCAGAGCAGGTCGCGCCATTCGACGGCCGGGCCGCCGTTCTCCCGTTCCATCTCGGCGAGGTTGCGCCGGATCGCCGCCTTCTCACCGCCGAGGTGCAGCGAACCGCCGGTCACCGGCAGGACGTTGATGCCGTGGATCTCCTCCGGGTTCGCCGTCCACCACGTGGAGTACGCGGCGCCGCTGCCCCACACCATGCCGGCCGTGTCGTGACCGAACGACGACGGGAAGACCTGCTCGTCCGCGTCGAACCAGTACTGGGCGATCGACTCCGACTCCGTGGTCAGCAGGAAGGCGCCCAGGTCGCGCAGCGAGGTGTCACCGGTCGCGGAGCCCCACAGGACGAGCGCCGCGCTGAGGTTGGTCGACTCCGACGACGACTCCTGGTTGTTGCCCGCGGCGAAGCCCTGGTGGCCGGAGGCCCAGCCGTGGCCGGCGTAGACGTCGAAGCCGCGCAGGAACGGGTACGCCGAGTCGGTACGGCTCGGGTTCGCGGTGTCCCGCACGAGGGTCTTCACCATGCCGCCCCACGCCGAGTCCGCGGCCCACGACGGGTCGTACTGCGCGATGACCGCCGCCGCGTAGACGTAGTAGCCGTAGTGGAAGTGGTGGTCGTTCAGCTCGGTGTCACTGCCGTACGAGGCGGGGTAGCCGGTGAGCGTCTTCCAGGCCTGGTCGTAGCTGAACTCGTTCGCGCCGCCCGCCGTGAACCAGTCCTGCAGCCTGCCCTTCATCAGGTTCAGCATCCGGTCGCGGATTCCGGTCTCGCCGATCTGGTCGGCCACGGGCACCAGTTGGGCGAGGCGGCCGAGCGCCTTGCCGGTCCAGTAGGTGTCGACCGCGCCGGAGAAGGGGTCGGAGGCGTTCACGACGTCGTTCAGGTAGCCGCGCAGTCGGGCCGTGTCCACGCCGCCCGACTTGGGCAGCGCGGGCAGGACCGCCGCGGACTTCTGGGTGGTCGAGAAGGACGCCGCCTCGCGCACCTTCATGGTGCCGCGCGGCGAGACGTACGTGTACGAGGTCAGCGCGTCCGTGGTGTGCAGCCACTGGTGGCGGTAGAGGGCCTGGAGCGTGCCGCGCTCGCTGCCCTCCTTCGCCTCCGTGGTGAGCGTGTACGTCGCCCGTACGGTGCCGCCGCTGTAGCTCCAGGTCACCTTGGAGTCGGTGACGAAGCTGTAGGCGTACTTCTTGAACGTCGCCAGCGCGCCCGTGGACGGCAGCACGGCGACGGAGAAGTAGTCCTTGCCACCGAGCCCCGCCGTGACGGTGGAACCGGAGACGTTCCAGTCGCTGCCGGTCGGGGCGAAGAGGGCGTAGTGGTGTCCGGCGACGGTGATGCCGAGGACGTTGCCCTGGTCGGCGAAGACGGTGGGCGCGCCCGCGGTGGTGATCTGGGCGTTGCCGCCGGAGCCCTTGGCGTAGACGAACGGCGAGCCGTGACCGATGGTGGTGCGGAGGGCCCGGGTTCCGTCGGACCAGTAGGGGGTGACCGTCCAGTCGGACCAGTCGTCGGCCTTGGTGTCGGGGGAGTTGAGGCCGGTCAGTCCGATGGTGAGGTCGCGCTTGTGGGCGAACTCGTACTGGCGGCCGTCACCGGTGATCACGGGGGTCGTCGGGTACCCGACGTCGAGTCCGCCGGCGGTGGCCTGGTAGGTGAGGGGGTGCCCGTACATGGGGGTCGAGTACGGGTTGTCGCCGTAGCGCTGGAACGCGAGGGAGGACCACCAGTCGTTGGTGGGCACCGGACGGTTCCGGGCGGCGGAGGTCACCTTGGGGGTGACCGGCGTGCCCGTGTTGGTCGTGGGGCCGGACGTTCCGGCAGGCCGGGTGTCGGAGTAACTGCCCGCTCCGACGGGGATGGTGGCGGCCGCCGCGGGCGCGGCCGCCGGGCCCAGGCCGACGACGGCGAGGGCCGACGCCAGCAGCAGAACGGTTGCCGGTCTGGTGCGTGGGGATGGCATGAGTCACCTCAAGTTGTGACTGGGGGAGGCTCTGAGAGCGCTCTCAGATGGCCGGAACGTAAAGCCGGTGTAATTCACGTGTCAATAGTTTGAACACGGATGGCCTGCACGGGACTTGGGAGTCGTCAGGACTTCGACACCGGTACGGGGCACGGGAACGGCGCTCCGGGTCACCCGGGAGTGGGGCGAGAGCGGTGGTCCTACGGCCGCGGCGGTGCGCCCGGTACGTCCGGGCCGCGCCGCCGCAGCCATATCCTCCGAGGCCTCAGAGCGTCCGTACGCCCGCGACCGCCCGGTCCCGCCAGAGGCAGTACACGGCGGCCGGGTCGTCGTAGTACCGCCAGGGGAGGGCGTTCACATAGCCGTCGACCAGCCGGAACTGCTGCAGCGCCTCCGCGCACCGGTTCTGCCGGGTCAGGAAGTAGGCCAGCAGATGACGTACGGCCGGGACGTCCGGGTGGTCCGGCGGCGCGGCGGACACGTCCGTCAGAGCGGCGTCGACCATGTCGAACACGTACGGCTCGCGGAAGTCGTCCCCCTTCGCCGCGCTGTCACGGTGCTCGTACCACGCGATCAGCGGCAGCGCGGCGAGCAGCCTGCCGGCAGGCGCCTTGGCGGCGGCCTCCCGGGCGAAGGACGCGGCCAGGTTCTCCGAACCGTGCCACTTGGCGCACCAGTACTGGAGGGCCGCCGAGTGCGCGCCGAAGTGGTGGGGGTCCCGGGCGGTGACCTCCTCCCAGATGCGGTGCATCCTCTCGTGCGGGTGGTTGAGGCCGAGCGCGGTCCAGATCTCGCTGATGTACGGGGAGGGGTCGCCGTCCGGGTTGACCTTCAGCGCGTGAGCGTTCAGCCGCGGTGCCTGGGTCAGCGTGCCGATGAACCCGGAGACCTGCTCACGGCTGGTGTCCTTGGCCCAGCCGCCGCCCCGCAGATGCCAGGCCAGGGACACCGTCGCCCGGGCCCGGACCAGCGCCGCGTCCGGATCGTCGGGGCCGGCCGACTTCTCCCAGTCGTCCAGCCAGCTGCCGGGCTGCGCGGCCCGGTGCGTGCCGAGCACGTTGGCGTAGTGGGAACGGCGTGCCCAGTCGCGCTGCTCCCTGGTCCGGGCCAGCAGACGGGCGGCCGGTTCCCAGCTTCCCCGGGCCGCGGCTGCCCTGGCCGCCTGCTCCAACTCGGCGTCGGACGCGGAATACAGCGTGTTCTGGGCGGACTGGGGCAGGAAGCCCAGGGCCTCGGCCCTGCGGGCAGATTTCCGGGGCGAGGAGGGTCCTCCCGCGACACGGCGGTAGTAGACGACGGACACGGCCACGACCAGTCCGACGACGATGAGGCGGGCGATCTCCACGGTCACGCACCGCCCTGGTGAGCTGTGACCGTCATGAGGAGCTGTGAACGAACGGATACACCCATGGGGGCGAGTACTCCTGAGCTGGGAAGGCAGCGGGGAACGGCGTGGTGGGAGGGGGAGTATGACCTGCCGTCATCACGCATCGCAAATGTGTTCACATGGCTCTCGGGGCGCGGCCGAGCCCGTGTGTTCCGTAGGGACGGCGGCTGCGGCGAGGTGTGGGGCGTGAGGGGAGGCAAGGTGGCGCGCAGCCGGACGGCGAAGGTGGCCGTGGCGGTACTCGTGATCGGCGGCGCGTTCGTCGCGGGCTGCGCCCAGCAGGGCGGGCCGCCTTCGGTGACGACGGGCGAGCCCCGCTCCACGGCGTCAGCAGTCCGGAATGACCGCCCCGCCATTGTCCCGCGCCTCGTCGTTCCCCCACCGCGACAAGTAGTACGCGGACACATACGCCCCGCGCCCGTTCTTGCCCGCGTACGTGACGTCGAGGTCGGTCTTCAGCCACCAGTGGTTGTACGTGCCGTTCGCGCCGCGGATCTCCTGGCCCCAGACCTTGCAGTACACGTAGTTGGTGCCCGCGTTGAGGACGCCCTGCGCGTCGGCGGTGTTCGGCTGGGCGTAGCCCGTGGCGTCGGCGAAGGTGTCCACCCAGTAACGGCCGCCTGAGCCGCAGCCGTTGTCGCTGGTGAGGTGGTAACCACCGTACGACCCGGGGTAGGCGAGGGCGGTGCCGTTGATGGTGATGCGCTGGCCGACGCCGTTGAGGAGCTGCTCGTAGTGGATGTGGGCGCCGGAGCTGTTGCCGGTGCTGCCCGTCGTGCCGATCTGCTGTCCCTGGCCGACGTAGGCGCCGTTGGCGACGGAGAAGGCGTTGATGTGGAAGTAGTAGGTCTTCCAGCCGCCGCCGTGGTCGATCACGACGTAGTTGCCGGCGCCGTTGGCCTCGTAGTGCCGGGTGGCGGTGCCGGCCGCGGAGGCGAGGACGGGCGCACCGCCGGTGGCGCCGCCGTCGCTGCGGACGAAGTCGAGCGCCTGCCGGACCTCGGCCGAGTGGTGGCTGTACGTCCACTTCTGGCCGCAGGCGAAGGGCGCCTTGAACACGGGCGCCGCCTGCGCGGGTGCCGCCACGAGCAGACTGCCCACCAGGGCCATGAGGCCGGCCAGGTCGATGCGTATCGAGCGCAAGGCTGTCTCCGAACTGCGACGTGCGTCGCGCGGCGATGTCAGCGGACACGGACGGCGACCAGCATGCCGTAGTTGATGAGTTCACGACAGACCGCGACCGCCGCGGCTCGCGAGCGCCCTTACCGTTCGTCGGCGACCTTCTCCGCGATGCGGCCGAGCATCGCCAGCTCCTCCGCATCGAGCCGGTCGACGAAGTGCCGTCGGACGGAGTCGAGATGGGTCGGAGCGGCCTCCCGCAGCGTGTCCCAGCCCGTCTCGGTCAGGACCAGCAGGCAGCCCCTGCCGTCCGTCGGGTCGGGTGCGCGGCGGATGAGGTCGCGCGCCTCCATGCGGGTCGCGTGCCGGGACAGGCGACTCCGTGACCAGCCCATCTTCGCGGCCTGCTCGTGCAGCGTCCTGGATCCGTCGGGGTGTTCGGACAGCGTGCTGAGCACTTCGTAGTCCGGCTCGGACAGGCCGTGGGCCGCGAGGTCCTGCACCGTACGGGTCTGCACCGCGATCACCATGCGGCGGTAGGCCCTCCAGGCGCGCTCCTCCTCGACCGTGAGCCAGCGGACCTCGTCTTGGCGCTCGTTCGTTGACATGGAACCAATCTAGCGGCTAATTTCATTTACATGACAACGAAAAGCCTCCGCGTCCTCGTCCTGACGTGCAGCACCCGGCCCGGCGCGCTCGGCCCCGCCGTCGGCGGATGGCTGACCGACACCCTCGCCCCGGTCACCAAGGAACTCGACGTGGACCTCGTGCCGCTGGCCGTCGGCGACCTGGACCTGCCCTTCCTCGACGAGGAGGAGCACCCGGCGACCGGCGTGCACCGGCACGAGCACACCCGCAGGTGGAGCCGGATCGTCGCCGAGGCGGACGGCTTCGTCTTCGTCACGCCGGAGTACAACTACGGCATGCCGGCCACCCTGAAGAACGCGCTCGACTACCTCGGCCCCGAATGGGCCTGGAAGCCCGCCGGTTTCGTCAGCTACGGCCACACCTCCGCCGGTACCCGCGCGGTCCAGCACGCCAAGCAGGTGGTGACCACCCTGCGTCTGATCCCGCTGGGCTCGACCGTCGCGATACGGATCACCGACGCGATGCGGGACGACCGCTTCACTCCTGACGCGCGTCACGCCGAGGCGGCCGAAGGACTGCTGGCGGAACTGGTACGGGTCGCCCACGCCCTCACCCCCATGCGCGAGCCCCGACACGCCGACGCGATGCCCGGCCCGCTCCCCGGTTCCTACGTCCGGCCTCTCGGTCCCGACGACGCCGCCGAGGTGACCGTGCTGCAGCGCTGCTGCTGGCTGGAGGAAGCGCTGGTCAACGACACCCTCGGCATCCCGGCGCTCCACGAGACCCTGGAAGACGTGCGCGCCTGGCTGGCGGAGTGGGACGTCATGGGGCTGTGGCGCGACGGGCGGCTGCTCGGCATGGTTCGCACCCGTCGGGACGGCGACGACCTGCACGTCGGACGTCTTGCCGTCGTACCCGACCTGCGCGGACTCGGCGTGGGCCGGTGGCTGCTCGCTCTCGCCGAGTCCGCCGCCGAAGGGTGCCGCCGTGTCCTCCTCACCACCGGGGCCGCCAGCCACCGTAACCTCGCCCTCTACCAGCGGCAGGGGTACGCCGTGCTGCCCGACCCGCGGGACGACGGGGCGGTGGACCTGGCCAAGGTGGTCACCCCCTGAACCTGAGCACCGTGACCGCGTGCCTGAGCCTCTCGGCCGCGGCCTGCTCACCTCACTTGATCGAGCACTGCTTCACGTCCAGCGGCTTGCTCACCCCCGCCGGCCTGCTGCACAGCACCTCCGCCTGCGACAGCCCCTGCGGTGTCCTGCGGACACGGGCGAGGACGATGCTGTGGCCGTGGCGCTCGCCGAACAGCGGCGCGTCCGTGAAGTCGATCGTGCCGGTGGCCATGCCCTCCAGCTTGACGACCCTGAGGTTGACCCAGGTCGCCGCGCGGCTCTGGCGCACGTCGCCGAGGCTCGCCGCCCAGTACAGCGCGCGTGTGGCGTCGTGAGAGAGGGCCGTCTGGCCGCTGGCGAAGCCGGGGGAGTCGTAGGTCGCCTCGCCCGGCCCGAGCCACGGGAGGTGCTGGGAGGCGTCCTGGTAGAAGGCGGTGCCGGACGCCGCCTCCCGCAGTTCGGCCAGCGCCGCGTGGTAGAGCGTGATACGCGGGGCCACGCCGTCCCGCCCGCCCACGCCGGAGAACTTGGCCTTGCTCAGGTCGTCCCCGGTGAGAATCGAGATCTCCCGGCTCGCGCACCCCGGTTCGACACCCAGTTGCGTCATCAGCGGACCGATGTCCTCGACGCGTCCCGCGAAGTAGATGACCGACGGGACGTCCTCACCCCGGCAGATGCTCTCCGCGTGCAGCCGGAGTTCGGGCTTGCCGTTCGCCACCTGGTAGGTCCGCGAGGGCAGCAGCCGGAAGCCCTTCTCACGCAGCATCTCCCCGCCGTAGTACGCCTGTTCACTGGTGTACCGGTCCTGCGACGCCTTGGTGTCGCGGGCCAGGACGAGCGCGTGCGGGGCCTCGCCGTTGCCGCGCAGCTGCTGCGCGACCAGGCCGAGCGCCTGCGCCTGGTGTTCGTCGGGGGCCGCGAGGCTGATCCAGTTGGAGAAGTCCTTCGGCAGATACGTCGCCGAGTTGGTGCCCGAGACCATGGGCAGGCCCGCCTCCTGGAGCCGTCGGGTCACGGCGGGGCTGCTCTGCAGGTCGCGGCCGAACCCGACGACACCGACGACCGTCGGATCGCGGTCGGCGTACCGGACGATCGCGTCGGCCGTGAAGCGCTGGTGACCCATGTCCGCGCCGCCGTTGGCGAGCAACACGCGTAGCTTGACGCGGTAGTTCTCGTTCACCACGCGCTGCGCGAGGTAGACGCCCGCCAGTTCCTCCGCGCCCTTGACCAGGGACGGGTCCACCGTGGCCGAGCTCAGCGGACCCGCGTAGACCACGGTGACGTAGGCGCGGGGATTCTCGCGCAGCACCTTGGCGTTCTCGGCGTGCACCAGCTTCTCCAGCTCGCGCAGCCGCCCGCCCTCCGAGTCGGATCCGCCCTTGAGGTGGGAGCCGAACCGCACGTCGCCCGTCGCTATGCCGACGCACTCCGTGCCGCCGCCCGGCGCGGGGCGCAGCTCGGTGTCGCGGTCGGCGGTCAGCAGACCCGCCGAGCAGTAGGTGCGGTGCAGGTCACGGGCGTGCACGACGCCGACGGTGGCGGCCAGCGCGAGGACCAGCGCCAGGCTGTACGCCGACCACACGATCCGCGCGACCGGCGGCCGGTTCCGGGCCCGCACGCACCGCCAGTCCGCCTGCCGCAGTTGGCTCAGTTCCTCGTGGGGGAGGGCTATGCGCAGGACCCAGGGCAGGGCGTTGGTCCGGCTCGGGGACTGGTCGGCGCGCAGGTTCCCGGCCCATTCGTCGTACCAGTGCCGCAGGCGTTGCTGGAGCCGGGCCGGGCGGGAGAGCAGCTGAGAACGGGAGTTGACGCCGTTCGGGGGTGTGCCGGTGTCGGTGCCCCGGTCGAGCAGCGGCGCGTCGTCCGCCGCCACGCCCGCGACGATCAGCAGGGGGTCCAGTTCGCTGCGCCGGCTGCGGACGTCGCTGACCGCCCTGATCAGCTCGATGCCGCCGTTCTCCCGGCTCACCTGACGCAGGATCAGCACGGGCGGACGGGTCCGCTTGAGGCCGCGCAGGTCCCAGCTGGCGCGTCGGTGGTTGTCCCGCAGATCTTCGAAGAGGGCCAGCACGTGCAGCTGGAGGGGGAAGACGCCACCCTCACGCATGGCCTCGGCGACATCGTAGGCGCGGGCCGCGATGGCGCGCCAGGAGCGGACCGGCCGTAACAGCCGCACGCTGGTCGACTGCCGGCGGGCGGCCGACTGGAGGAACGTCGTGGTCAGGAACCAGCGGCTTTCCCTGCGCAGCCACAGGAAGAGGGGTGCGCGCCCGGGCACGTGGTTCAGTGCGGCCAGCAGGATCATCAGACCGATGCCGGCGAGGACGGCGACGTACCACTCGGGGCGGGTCAGCAGGGAGGTGAGCGCGCCGAGGACGCCCGCGGGGAGGAACTGCTGCACGTCGTTGAGCAGCGCCTGCCGGTTGCGGCGCTCGGGCCGGCCGGGGCGCCAGCGCTGCCGGGCGAGGACGCGGAGCAGCTGCGTCTGGGCCTGCTCGCGCTGGGCGTTGCCGTCCGGCGTGCCCGCCGGGGCCGTCGGCCAGTGCTCGTCCATCTCCGGGTCGTCGGTGGCGTCCTGGAGGGCGCGGACCAGTCCCAGCCGGGGGAAGGAGTAGGGGCGGTAGGAGGCGGAACGGTCGCCCCACTTGCGGCTGTCGCCCAGATCGCGCAGAAGCCGTACGGCCTGGGCGGTGGGGTCCGGATCCGCGTCGTCCTGCGGCGGCTCGGTGGGGGCGACGGCCAGGCGCGTACCGTGACTCTGCTGCCCTTCGCGCAGCTCGTCGACCAGCTCGGTCACACGGTCGTCGTCGGCGGCTTCCTCCGCGTGCAGCACGATCACCGGCATCGGGGGATCGCCGGCGCGGAAGTCCTGGATCAGCGACTCCAGTTGCCGCTGGACGTCGACCCCCGCCCCCGTCGACATGCCTTGGTGCCCCCCAGGACAGTCCTGCGGGAACATCTGATCCCGGCCGAGCATGGACACCCCCCGTTGTCGTACGACACACGTGTCACAAGCGCCTTGCGAGGATAACGCTTGCCTGGGACAACGGGTGGGGCTGAGAGGGCGGAATTGGTGGCGCGAGCGGTTCGGCAGTCTGCGGTGTTACCGGTGGTCCCGGGTGGGTGTATCAGGTACGACAGCTGTCGCAATCCGCCCTTCACGGTCACGACGCCGATGCCCTGCAAACCCTAGCCATGCCGAGAAAGGCCCGTACCACATGTTCATCGAACAGACGTCCTGGGACGCCGCGGTCCGCCACCTTTACCGGGACGCGACCGCGTACATCGCCACGGGACCACGCCACCACGAGAACTGGACGCTCGACGTCCTCGCGCTGATGGCACGGGCCGTGCCTGACCCCAGGGGATGGGCTCGCATCGACGACGCGGAGAAGGCCCCCGAGCGGCGGGAGAATCCCACATGGCCCTTCGTCGCCCACCCTCCGAAGTACATGGCACCGCGCCTCCAGGAGATCGACCGGAACAGTGCCGAGAACCTGCTCCTGGCTCTCACCGAGGGTGGTTGCACCCTGGACAACCTCCAGTACTTCACCGAGACCCCGGACGAACTGCGGGCCATGGCCCGCACGGTTCTCGCGCGGTACGGGGACGCGGCCACGTACCACACCAACGTCAGCAGGCGAGGCAGCCTGCCCGGCACCCTCGACTTCACACAGGAGAGCACGGGCTACAACCCGATGACCGTCTTCACAGAGGATTGCGGTCTTGTCGTCGTCTCGGACGCAGAGGTCGGCATGGTCTGGAACTTCAATGACGTGTGACCGTGAGCCCATGTCATGTAGCACCGTGCTCGCCCGGGTCGTTTGAGGGAATGCCTCCGTCCCTCGACGCCCCGACCGGCATCCCCCATCCGGCGCGGGCTCTTCCCTGTCCGGACGCACCGCCCCTCGTCCGCTTGACTTCGAGAGCACTCCAATTCGTAGCGTTTCGGACATGAGTACTGGACAGCACAAGATCGGCTCCGGTTTCGGAGCGGCCAGCACCGCGGACGAGGTCCTGGCGGGCATCGATCTCACCGGGAAGCTCGCGATCGTCACGGGCGGCTACTCCGGGATCGGCCTGGAGACCACCCGCGCCCTCACCCGGGCCGGCGCCCACGTCGTCGTCCCCGCCCGCCGCCGGTCCACCGCCGACGAGGCGCTGGGCGGTCTGAGCGGTGTCGAGGTGGACGAGCTCGACCTGGCGGACCAGGACAGCGTCCGCGACTTCGCCGAACGGTTCCTGGCCGGCGGCCGGACCATCGACATCATGATCGACAGCGCCGGCATCATGGCCTGCCCGGAGACCCGGGTCGGACCCGGCTGGGAGGCCCAGTTCGCCACCAACCACCTGGGACACTTCGCCCTGGTCAACCGGCTGTGGCCGGCGATCGAGCCCGGTGGCGCCCGGGTGGTGTCGGTGTCCTCGCGCGCCCACCACTACTCCGGCATCCGCTGGGACGACGTCCAGTGGCGCCAGGGCTACGACAAGTGGCACGCCTACGGGCAGGCCAAGACCGCGAACGCCCTGTTCGCCGTCCACCTCGACCGGCTCGCGGCCGACCGCGGTGTCCGGGCCTTCTCGCTGCACCCCGGCGGCATCCTCACACCCCTCCAGCGCCATCTCCCCCGCGAGGAGATGATCGCCAACGGCTGGATCGACGAGGAGGGCAACGAGATCCCTCAGCCCGGTTTCAAAACGCCCGAGCAGGGCGCCGCGACCCAGGTGTGGGCGGCGACCTCCCCCCAGCTGGCGGGCCTGGGCGGCCTGTACCTGGAGGACTGCGACGTCGCCGAGCCGGCCCCGGCCGACGGCGAACGCGTCGGGGTGAAGGACTGGGCGACCGACCCCGAGCAGGCGGCCCGGCTGTGGGCCCTGTCGGCGGAGCTGACCGGCGTGGACGCCTTCGCCGGGTGACGGCGTTACTCGCACACCCGACTCGCCGTCGCGCGTTTAGGCGCTCAACCGCATGTACCCGAGCGTGATCGTGGCGTAGGCCCTCCGCAGCTGGGCCGCCAGTCGGCGGTCAGCGGGCGGTGTTACGTTCCGCCGCATGTCCGATCACGCGCTACGGCTTCTGCGGCAGGACCGCCGCCTGGCCGAACTGGCCGCCCACCCCTTCGACTTCGACCTCGACCGTGCCGCCCACGGCCATGTCGAGGAGGTCCGCCTCGCCTCGGGCGAACCACTGGAGGTGGTGGCCGGCGACGACACCGGCGGCACGTACTTCCTGTGCGCCGACGGCTCCGTGCTGTACGCCGACTCGGAGGGCACGGCGGGGATCATCGGCTCCAGCGCCGACGAGGCCCTGGAACTGGTGATCGGCCTGCCCGGCTGGCGCGACTACACCCAGCTGTCGCCGGACGACGGCGAGGAGAGGATCCTGGCGTGCGTCACGGAGACCGAGGACGAGATCCGCGAGTACTACGGAATCGACGAGGAGCGGGCCGAGCTCCGTGCGGCGCTGGGCTTCCCGGAACGCTCCCCGGTCGAGCTGGTGGGCAGACTGTGTGCCGCGCTGGCGCGCACCGAGCCGGACTTCGTCCTCCTCAACGCGGACGAGGGGTGCGCCTACGACCGGCTGGGCCCGGACGGTCCCCCGCTGTGGGAGACGGTGCTCGCGGCGGGCCGCGCAGATCTCACCTGCTTGCGGGAGGGCGACCGCAACGCATGGCGTGAAGTCGCCGAGGACCCGGTTCGGCGGCGGCTCACCCTGAGGGCCGCGCAGTTTGACCGGGCCGAGGGCGACTTGGAGCTGCTGCGGCATCTGCTGCGGCACGAGACGCGGTCTTCGATGACGGAGGAACTGCGGCTCGCAGCCGTGCTCGTGGGGTTGTATGGGGACACTGGGGATCTGCCGCTCCTGCTCGAGGTCCGGGAGACCGACTTCGACACGGCGTGCGGCCTGAGTGGTGTGCCGGAACCGGGTGCGAGCGCGGACGAGTTGCGACAGTGGGCGCGCGAACTCGACGAGTCGATGTTCGGAACGGACCCGGCGGACGAGCCGGTCTCCACCTGGACCGACCTGGCGCGGGACCAGGGGATGACCGAGCTCGCGCGGGTGACGCTGATCCGCGAACTCGACGACATCGTCATGGACCAAGGCAGACTCCGCCGCCCCGGGGCGCCCCGCACCCTGGCCACGGCTCCGCTGAGCGGGCTCGCCCAGGACTTCGAGGAACTCGGCGACCTTCCCCAGGCGCTGCGCGCCCAGCGCCTGTATGCCGCTCTTCAGGAGACGGCATGGGACCGTGCCTCGGCCTGGCGTACCCTCGCCCGCCTGGAGCGGGAAGCGGGCAGGCTGCCGCAGGCGGTGAACAGCTTGGCCGCCGTCCGCGAGGCCCTGGCCACCCTGGGCGACGACTCGCTGCGCCACTGGCGCCGGGTCAACCTCGGTCGCTTCATCGCCGAGGAGCACTACCGGCTCACCCTCGCCCTGGCCGACGCGGGCTGCCTTGACGAGGCCCGTGCTCTCCTCACCGCCGCCGATGCCGTACTGGGCGAGCTCTCGGACAACGCGGCCAAGGGCGTGCGTGAGCTGGCCGGATGGGCCGCGACGCGGGTGGGGGAGGGCGACTGAGGGCGTGCGCGGGCCCTCGCGGTGACTGAGATGTGTGCCGCCTGTGCTGCCGGGAAGCCAAGCGATCGGTGTCGGATGAGCTGTGCGGGCTCATCACACAGTGACGACGGTGACGCCGGGCCAAAGCTCTGGCACCACTCGCCCGGAGCCGTGGACCGGTGCCCACCCGGCGAGATGTTCGAGCCGTCGCCCCAGCGCTGTCCGGCGGATCATGACGATGGCAGAGTGTGTCCGTGAGTTACAGCATTTTCCTGCTCCGGTTCGTGGACGGCGAGGTCGTCGAGCTGGACTTCGAACGATTCCGGCATGTGACAGAGCCGTACGTGGTGGCCGGCGGTCCGGAGGAGGGCTTCTCCCAGCTTCGCGCAGAGGATGGGGGCGAGGCGGACCTGTATCACGAGCCTCGTGGTGCAAGTGGGATGCTGTGCGTGACAGCGACGCACTTCGCCCGTGGCGCGATGCTCGGTGTCCTCGTCCGGCTGGCGGAAGCCCTCGGGGCTTCGATCGTCCCCCAGGACAGTGGGGCACTGATCTTCTACGAGAGCGAGCGTCGTCACCTTCCTGCGGAACTACAGGGCAACGCGGTTGTCATAGCTCCCACCAAGGAGGCGTTGCAGGCAGCATTTGACGCGCACTGAGCGTTTTCGTCCCCAGTCCTGTCCCTCGGGTCACGGGCGCAGCCATAGGCAGATGGTTGCCGCGATGGCGGTTCCGTGGAAAACGTAGGCTCGTTCGTCGTAACACGTCGCGACTGCACGGGACAACCTCGTACCTCACGATCACGGCCACGCCGTCCTTGGCGAACGTGTGCCTGACACAAACTCCCGTGACCCGAACCCCCGTCCCACGTACGGCGAACGCCCGTTGCGCACAAAGGCCAGGACCCCTGCCCAAGGATCAATGAGGCATTCCGGGAGGTGACCCGTCCTGCGCAACGGTTGCACCGCCCGGCCGCTTTCCGCCCGTTCGGGCAGGCCGTGTCCGGCAGATCGCGGGACCGCGGGATCTGACCGTGATCAACCTCAGTCGCACTCACCAGGGGAAGGCGCCGGACCCCGGGAAGGAGACCATGAACCAGATCACCAGGGGCATGAGGACAAGGAAAACGAACGCTGCGAGGACCTTCGCCCACGCCGCTGACTTGCCGGGGCCTTGAGTCGGCATGATCGCTCCGGATGACCGTCTGGGCGTAGCCGATTGCCGACGCCTGCCAGATGGTAGCTCTCGCGGTTAAGGCGACGGGAGTCTCTGAGCACGCAAGAGGACTCGCTGCAACTGAGGCTTTTGCGATCATTGCTGAGCCTTCTTCAGCCGCCGCCGGCAGATGATGCCCCGCAGGCCAAGGAGACGAAGGCGTCGTGAAGTTCCGGGCGGCGTTCCCATCGCACGGCGAGGCGAGGCGAGGCGGGTGGTGGTGCGGGGCGAAAGCCTTCGAGCACGCCGGTGAGGTAGCGGTCGCCGGCGTCGATCCGTTCGCCAGGAGCGCCGCCGAGCACGGAGAACCAGCGCTGCTCAGTCGTCCGGCCGTTGCGCCTCGAACAAGCGGTACGACGCCCGGTTGCTCCCCTCCGGTGCGTCCAGGGCGGTGACCCCGCGCACCTCCAGGCCGTGTCTGGTGAGCAGGGACTTCCACAGGTTCGGGGCGAGCACCCACATGTGCAACGTGAGAGTGCCACCGCCCGCCAGGTGCAGGAGCTCGGGGCGTGGGGTGATCGTCGAACTGGGCTCGTGACTTTCGGAGTTGGTGTGCAGCACCGTGAAGTACAGACGGCCGCCGGGGGCCAACGAACCGGCCAGGGCCGGGAAAAGGCGGTGCGGGTCGAAGAAGTGGACCGCGCTGACGGAGTAGATCACGTCGTACGGCTCCGCCTGGCCCAGGTGATCGACCGCGTCCGCGTGGAAGAGGCGCAGACCCGGCACGTCGGGGTGGTGGGCCCGCGCCCGTTCGATCTGGCTGGGGGAGGCGTCAACGCCGTCGACCCGTGCGCCGTAGGCGCGGGCCAGATGCGCGGCGTGCCGCCCCGTACCGCAGCCCAGGTCGAGGACCCGCAGACCCGCCAGGTCGCCGAGGACCTCGTCCCCGGGACCGTCCACGCCGGGGCCCCACGTGATCCGGTCCAGGTCCGGCAAGGGTGTACCACGCTTCAAGTGGTGCCGCCCGTAGGCGTCCCACGCGGAACGCGTCTGCTGTTCGATATGCGTCACGGCTGCTCCTGTCCCGGAGGCGCCCGTAGGAGGCGCATCGTTCAGGGAAGTGATGACCCGGCACCGGGTTCAACGTGCCGGAACGCATGCCGAACACACGTGTTTCGGTCATATCGGTAGCCGTGAAGTGGGGCGTGCCGTAGCGGGTGGCTGGAGGTGGCGCCACCGCCAGAACTCGTAGCCTTCTGATCATGGCCGACCTCTACGAACTCCAGCTCACCCTCGACCTGCCCGGCTCGCTCCCGCCGCAGGACCTCGCGCTGCTCCGATGGCACCTGGGGGAGGAGGGAGGCCGGCAGGACGACGGCTACGCGTACCCCCTCTGGACGGACCGGGGGCCGGCGTTGCGGATCGGGGGCGCGCTGGTGGGAGAGCTGCGCTCCGACGGGCCGCAGTGGGCGCTGAGCGTGCGGCAGGAGACGCATCCCGACGAGTTCGACGACCTGCGCAGGATGGTGGTGTGGCTCGGCGCGCGGACCACGACCGTGGGTACCGTCGGGTACCTCCGCTTCTACGAGTCCCACGTGCCCGACGTGCTCGTCGCGGAGGCGGGGACCGTCCGTAGGGCGGTCCTGCGGGCGGAGAAGGTCCTCGAGTCGGCGACCGAGGTGATCCCCGACCCCTACGCGTGAACCAGAAGGTGCCGCCGCCCGCCGGGCCGCGTCGGCCTACTCCGGGGGCGTGGGGGTCTCGGCGGTGCGGTACATCGCCTGGACGTCCAGCTCCAGTTGCACGGTCGGACCGACCACCGCGATGCCGCGGGCCAGCATCGAACGCCAGTTGAGGGTGAAGTCCTCGCGGTGCAGCTCCGTCTTCGCCAGGGCCGCGCAGCGCAGCTCCTGTTCGTAACCGCCGTTCACCGTGCCGAGGTACGTCGTGTCCAGCCCCACGGAGCGGCTGGTGCCGTGCATGGTGAGCGTGCCGTGCAGCGTCCACTTCGATCCGCCCTGGTAGACGAAGCGGGTGCTGACGAAGTCGATGTAGGGGTAGTGCTCGACGTCGAGGAAGTCGGCGGAACGCAGGTGGTTGTCACGGGTCCTGTTGCCCGTGGTGATGCTGGCGGCGTCGATGCGCACCGACACCTGCGAGTCGCGCATGTCCGGCGCGACGCGGATACCGCCGGTGAAGCGGGTGAAGCGTCCGTGCACATGGGCCATGCCGACGTGCTTGGCGATGAAGCGGATCGCGGTGTGCGGCGGGTCGAACAGCCAGGTGCCGGGTGACGGCAGTTCCAGCTGGCGTGCGGGCAGCAGCGCGACGCGCGCCGGGGGGAGGGGCGTGTCGGCGGTTATGTCGATGTCGCTGCGGGCCGGGGTGAGGCCCTCGCCCGTGACCATCACGCTGTAGGAGCCGGGCGGAAGCACCGCCATGAACAGGCCGTACGGATCGGTGGTGCCCTGGGCGGCGACCCGGTGGCTGTCCGAGGCGGTCACCGTGACCTCGGCACCGCCCAAGGGCTGCCCCATGGGATCGACGACCTCGCAGCTGTACGCGCCGGCGCCGGCCGGCAGGGGCAGCGGCGTGCCCGGTGCGGCCTTGCGGCCGCTGCCCGAACGTCGGCGCCGGAGCAGTCCGAGGGCCATACGATTCACCTTTCCTCCTGCGTGCCACCGCGACGGGACGCGCACCGACCGGTGCGTCCGCGGTCGCCGGACACCATCAGGGATCAGTTGCAAGCGCGATGAAGTCAACTATTGAACGATCATAGATCAGGTAGGACGGCGCGTTCCGACATCGCGGTGGCGCGCGCCATGCCCCGTCCACGTGCCGCTGTCCGGCTGAATCCCCGTCATTCCGGCCGTCGACGGGGTGTGCCGCTCCTTCTGCCGTCTCGCTTTGCTGCGGTGCTGTGGTGAACGCCACGCGGCCGCGTGAAGAATTCACACGTGGCCTGCGGTCCCCTCACGCGGCCCACACAACGTGCGGGTCGTCCCTTCTCGCCGACGCGTGCGTCGCCCCCTCTCCGCCCTCAGTGACGGTCCGTCCCGGCCCGGCGCTAGCCCGGCCGAGTCACCCGCTCCACCCGGACGCGGCGGTGGCCGTGCGCGCCGTGCCCGTCGACCGCACGATGGGCCGTGCTGCCGGCCGGCCGCCCGAGCCGGTACCGGTCGGATGCTAAGGAGGCCCGCCATGGGTGAGCTGTACATCGACGGGGAATGGACGACCGCCACCGGCGGAGGGCGGCGCGAGGTGATCAATCCGTACGACGCCTCCGTGATCACCACCGTCGACGAGGCCGACGCCGCCGACGTGGACAAGGCGGTGCGGGCCGCCCGCCGCGCCTTCGACGAGGAGGACTGGGCGAACGCCCCCACCCGGCGCCGTGCCGACCTGCTGATGCGGGTGCACGACCTGCTGCTGCGGGACATCGACGAGATCGCCCGCACCGAGACCCTCGACACCGGCAAGACCCTGGCCGAGGGCCGCTTCGACGTCGAGGACGTCGCCAACGCCTTCCGCTACTTCGCCGAACTGGCCGGCAAGGACGGCGGACGCGTCGTGGACGTCGGCCCCGACGTGCTCAGCCGCGTCGTCTACCAGCCCGTCGGGGTGTGCGCGCTCATCGCCCCCTGGAACTACCCCTTGCTGCAGGCCTCGTGGAAGGTTGCGCCCGCGTTGGCGGCCGGCAACACCATCGTCCTCAAGCCCAGCGAGATCACCCCGCTCACCACGATCGCCCTGTTCCGGCTGATCGAGGAGGCCGGCGCCCCGCGCGGGGTCGCCAATCTCGTCCTCGGCTCCGGCGCGACCGTCGGCGCGGCCATGACCTCCCACCCCGAGGTCGACCTGGTGTCCTTCACCGGCGGCCTGGCCACCGGGCGCGCCATCATGGCCGCCGCGGCCGAGGGGCCGAAGAACATCGCCCTGGAACTCGGCGGCAAGAACCCCAACATCGTCTTCGCGGACGCCGACTTCGACGCCGCCGTCGACTACGCCCTCGACGCGTCCTTCCTGCACGCCGGGCAGGTCTGCTCCGCCGGATCACGCCTGCTGGTGGAGGACTCGATCCACGACCGGTTCGTCGAGGCGTTCGCCGAGCGCGCCCGCCAGATCCGGCTGGGCAACGGCCTGGAGGAGGGCACCGAGAGCGGGCCGCTCAGCTCCGCCCAGCACCGGGAGAAGGTCGAGAGCTACATCGCCCTCGGCAAGGAGGAGGGCGCCCGCCTCGTCACCGGCGGCACCCGGCCCGACGACCCCGCCCTGAGCAACGGCTACTTCCTGCTCCCGACCATCTTCGCCGACTGCGACCGCTCCATGCGCATCGTGCAGGAGGAGGTGTTCGGGCCGGTCGTCACCGTCGAACGGTTCCGCACCGAGGACGAGGCCGTGGAACTCGCCAACGACACCCGCTACGGACTCGCCGGCGGCGTCTGGACGTCCGAGGCGAGCCGCGCCCAGCGCGTCGCGCAGCGGCTGCGGCACGGCACCGTGTGGATCAACGACTTCCACCCCTATGTGCCGCAGGCCGAGTGGGGCGGCTTCGGACGCTCCGGCGTCGGGCGCGAACTCGGGCCGACGGGCCTGCGCGAGTACCAGGAGGCCAAGCACATCTACCAGAACCTCACCCCGGGACCCTCGGGCTGGTTCAAGGGCGACAGCGGAGGCAGCTGAGCGGCCCTCACCGCACCGGCCACCCAACCCCACGGTTCCGAAGAAAGGCAGCCCATGGCCTCCACCACCCCTCACGGCGCGGAGTCGGACTACGACTACGTCATCGTCGGCGGCGGCACCGCCGGCTGTGTGCTCGCCGCCCGCCTCAGCGAGGACCCCGACTGCCGCGTCTGCGTCATCGAGGGCGGACCCAGCGACGTCGGCGACGACCGCATCCTGCGCCTGCGCAACTGGATCAACCTGCTCGGCTCGGAGTTCGACTACGGCTACACCACCGTCGAACAGCCGCGCGGCAACTCCCACATTCTGCACTCGCGGGCCCGCGTCCTCGGCGGCTGCTCCTCCCACAACACCCTCATCAGCTTCCTGCCGCTCCCGCAGGACCTTGACGACTGGGTGGCCGCAGGCTGCACCGGCTGGGACCCGGGCACGATCCTGCCATACCGCGACCGGCTGCAGACCACCATCGTGCCGGTGGCGGAGGCGGACCGTAACCCCATCGCCAAGGACTTCGTCACCGCCGCCGCCCGCGCCACCGGCGTCCCCGTCGTCGACGACTTCAACGCCGAGCCCTTCGCCGACGGCACCGGGTTCTTCTCCCTCGCCTACGAGCCGGAGGGCAACAAGCGCTCCTCCGCCTCCGTCGCCTACCTGCACCCCGTGCTCGACCGCCCCAACCTCACGCTCAAACTGGAGACATGGGCGCACCGGCTGCTCACCGACGAGAAGGGACGGCTCACCCGGGTCGCGGTGCGCGGCGCCGACGGCGAACCCGCCACCGTACGCGCGAACCGTGAACTGCTGCTGTGCGCCGGGGCGATCGACACCCCGCGGCTGCTGATGCTGTCCGGCATCGGACCGGCCGACGACCTGCGCCGCCTCGGCATCGACGTCCACATCGACCTGCCCGGCGTCGGCGAGAACCTGCTGGACCACCCCGAGTCGGTGATCGTCTGGGAGACCCGCGGCCCGCTGCCGCCCAACTCCGCGATGGACTCCGACGCCGGTCTGTTCCTGCGCATGGACAGGAACCAGCCGCGGCCCGACCTTATGTTCCACTTCTACCAGGTGCCGTTCACCGTCAACACCGAACGGCTCGGCTACCCCGTCCCCGAGCACGGGGTGTGCATGACGCCGAACGTGCCCCGCGCCCGCTCCACCGGCCGCATGTGGCTGCGCAGCTCCGACCCGTCCGAGCACCCCGCCCTGGACTTCCGCTACTTCACCGACCCGGAGGGCCACGACGAACGCACCGTCGTCGAAGGGCTCAAGGTGGCCCGCGAGGTGGCAGCGACCGACCCGCTGAAGGACTGGCTGGTCCGCGAGGTGGCTCCGGGACCGGACGTCACCTCCGACGCCGACCTGTCGGAATACGGCCGCCGCGTCGCCCACACCGTCTACCACCCGGCGGGCACCTGCAAGATGGGCGCCGCCGACGACCCGACGGCCGTGTGCGACCCGGAGATGCGGCTGCGCGGCGCCGAGGGCGTACGCGTCGTCGACGCCTCGGTCTTTCCGACGATGCCCACCATCAACCCCATGGTGACGGTGCTGCTGGCCGCCGAACGCGCCGCCGACCTCATCACCGGGCGGTCGCGTCCGTCCGGCGGGCAGGCGACGCGGTGACCGGTCCGCGGTCCGCCGTGTGTGAAAACTTCCCCGGCGGTGGCGTCGTGGTGACGGCGGGACCGTTGGGTATATGCGCGTCGGTGGCCGGAAACCGTCCGGGCGCCCACGCCGCGGGCCGGACGGCCGGTGCGGCGGCCGGCAGCGGAGGCGGAGAAGGAGTACGACGTGTCGACCGTTGGTGAGAAGGGCCCCAGAACACCCGAAGAACAACCGCCCGAGGGTGAGACGAACGGCCAGGTGCGGATCAAGCCGGTCGTCTTCTTCGGGTCGGCGCTGTTCGTCCTCGCGATCTCCCTCTGGGCGATCATCACCCCGTCCGGAGCCGAGGACGCCATCGGTGTCGTCGTCGGCAAGATCTCCAGCTGGTTCGGCTGGTACTACTTCCTCGCGGCGACCCTGTACCTGCTGTTCGTCGTCTTCATCGCCGCCTCCAAGTACGGCACCATCAAGCTCGGCCCCAAGCACTCCAAACCCGACTACGGCCTCTTCACCTGGGGGTCGATGCTCTTCGCGGCGGGCATCGGCATCGACCTGATGTTCTTCTCGGTGTCGGGCCCGGTCAGCCACTACCTCGCGCCGCCCGAGGGTGACCCGGAGACGCTGGAGGCCGCCCGGGAGGCGGTCGTCTGGACGCTGTTCCACTACGGCATCACCGGCTGGGGCATGTACGCCCTTATGGGCATGGCGCTCGGCTACTTCTCCTTCCGGTACAAGCTGCCGCTCGCCATCCGTTCCGCGCTGTACCCCATCATCGGACGCCGCATCCACGGCCGGATCGGCGACACCGTCGACCTCGCCGCCATCATCGGCACCGTCTTCGGCATCGGCGTCACCCTCGGCATCGGCGTGGTGCAGCTCAACTACGGCCTCAAGGCGCTCTTCGGCATCCCCGAAGGACTGACCGCGCAGATCGCGCTCATCGTCATCGCCGTGGGCATGGCCACCGTCTCCGCGGTGTCCGGCGTCGACAAGGGCATCCGCCGGCTGTCGCAGCTCAACATCCTGCTCGCCGCCCTGCTGATGTTCTACATCCTCGTCGTCGGCGAGCCGTTCAGGCTGCTCAACGCCATCGTCCAGAACGTCGGCGACTACGTCAGCGGCTTCCCGTCCAAGACCCTGAACACCTTCGCCTACGACCAGCCCACCGAGTGGCTCGACGCGTGGACCCTGTTCTTCTGGGCCTGGTGGGTCGCCTGGGCGCCGTTCGTCGGGCTGTTCCTCGCGCGCATCTCCCGCGGGCGCACCCTGCGCGAGTTCGTCGCCGCGACGCTCGTCATCCCCTTCCTCTTCACGGGCCTCTTCCTGGCGATCTTCGGCAACAGCGCGCTGTTCCTGGTGCGCGACGGCAACGCGGAGTTCGGCGAGACCGCCATGAACGTGCCCGAACAAGGCTTCTACACGCTGCTCGAACAATTCCCCGGCTTCACGTTCAGCGCCGGCCTCGCCACCTTCGTCGGCCTGCTGCTGTACGTCACCTCCGCCGACTCCGGCGCCCTGGTGATGGGCAACCTCAGCGCCGACCTGCCCACGCCGATGACCGACGCGCCGACCTATCTGCGCATCTTCTGGGCGGTGGCGACCGGTCTGCTGACCCTCGCGATGCTCATCGTCGGCGGCGTGCAGGCGCTGACCAACGCCACCATCATCATGGGCCTGCCCTTCTCGTTCGTGATGTTCCTGATCATGGCGGGCCTCTATCTCGCCCTGAGAACCGAGAGAATGAAGGTCGAGGCGCGGGTCACCACGCTGCCCGGCTCGCTCTCGGGGCGCACGGTGCAGCAAGGTCTGCCCGGCGCGCCGAACTGGCGGCACCGGCTGGCGCGCGCGATGTCGTTCCCCGGTCGCAGGGCCGCGGCACGGTTCGTGGACCAGACCGCCCGGCCCGCCTTCGAGGAGGTGGCGCACGAACTGCGGCAGCAGGGCGCCGAGGCGGAGATGCTGGAGGGGACCGTCGAGGACAGCGGCCTCACCCACGTCGGCCTGCGCGTCCCCGTCGGCGAGGGTGACGTGTTCCTCTACGAGGTGTGGCCCGTCGAACGCCCCACTCCCGCCTTCGCCACCCGGGCGGTCGAGACGCGCGACACCTACGTGCGGTTCGAGGTCCGTCTCGCCGAGGGCAACCAGGACTACGACGTGATGGGCTACACCAAGGAGCAGCTCATCGCCGACGCCCTCGACCAGTACGAGCGGTACCTGGAGTTCCTGCGCGTGCGCCACGACGCGTCCACCCGCTCCAGCCTCCCCGACCACCGCCCGGACGCACCGGACGCGCATCTGCCGGAGGAGTGAGGGCCGAGGGAGGCGGCTCGCCCCCGATCTCTTCCGGCTTGCGTACTGCCGCCCGTCTCAGCCGGTGACGGGCGGCAGTTCCGCCTGCGGGGCGAGGCGGGCGAGGTCCGGGTCGCCGAACTCCTCGCGCAATGCCTGGAAGGCGGTCACCTTCTCCTCGCCGAAGCGGCGGACGTGCGCGGCATAGGCGTCGGGGGTGAGGAACCGGTCGGGGTGCGACTTGGAGTGGAACTTGTCCGCGTACATCACCAGCCGCTCCTCGGGCGTCTCCGCCAGATAGTCGGCGGGCGGGACGGGGAGGTTCTGGCGTACGACGTCCTGCCGGGTCAGTCCGACGCCGGTGTGGTGCGAGCAGAAACGGCAGAGGGCGGCGGAGTAGCCCTCGCTCTCCAGGAGCTCCTGGCCGAGCAGGCCGTGACGGATGTAGTTCTTGTGGTCCAGCCGCCCGTCCTCGCCGTACAGGCGGTAGACGCCGATGTCGTGCAGGAGGCAGCCGGCCCTGACCAGTTCGGCGTCGAGGTGGGCGAGGCGCGGCGACGTCAGCAGCTGCTCGGCGACGCCCCACACGAGCTCGCAGTGGCGGTGGACGGAGGCGAACGCCTCGGCCGTCGGCGCGTGCTTCTCGTGCAGCGCGCGGATCTCTTCTGGTCCCGGAATCCTCACTCGGGGAGCGTAACAACCGCAGGTGGGAGCGGGCGGGGGGAGCGCGAGGACAGGCAGGGGAGTTCCCGCCTCCGGTCTTTTCACGCGATCCGGTGATAACGCCCGAAGCGGGCACGCGGCGGTGGTGCGGGCCGTTCGACGGGGTGACGGGGGCGGTCGCCGCTCCCGTGAGGGACGACCGACGAGGCACCGACGACGGGGGAGACACCATGAGCCTGCAGTTCCGGCGGAACGAGGACGGCACGGTCACCGGACGCAACGAGAACAACGGCTTCACCGTGACGCACGCCGACGAGGAGGAGGTGAAGCGACAGCTCTACGAGGACGCGGGATGGGAGTACACGCCCCCGCCGCCCCCGCTCCCACCGGGACACCACCGCTTCCTGCTGGTACATGAGGACGACGGGGACTGCGGTTTCGGCGACGAGCGGTACGCGGGGCTGCGGGCGAGTCCGCCCGAGGGATGTGTGCCGGTCGACCGCGGCGGCTTCGCCCTGGAGTGCCGGCGCCCGGGAAGGACTCTGCTGGACGCCGTCGCCGGCACGGTCGCGGAGATCCGCCGCGCGCACGGGGTGGTGATGAACGCCGTGAGGACGGACGGGAGAGCGGGGGAGTGGCCCGACGTCGACGCCGAGAGAGCCGAGGGAGGGGACGCGGCCGAGGGCGTGGCACACCTGGTGCTGACGGCCGCGCACCGGTCGAGACGACTCGGATACGGGCGGAAGGACCTGGTGCGGCTACTGGACGCCACGGGGATCGAGTAGCGGCGTGTCCGCAGCGGAAGGGGTGGCGAGCGTCGGCCGGACGTCAGCTCGCGACCAGCTCGCGCCTCGCCCTGCGCTCGACCGTCACCGGAGCCGCCTGCGTCGCCCGGTGCGTGCGGAACAGCCACAGCACGTCCCGGCCGAACGACCACACCAGCAGGCCGAGGGCCAGCGCCACGACCCCGACGTTGACCGCATGCGGAAGGTACGCGGAGGCCGCCACCAGCAGCAGCACGCCCTGGAGCGCCGCGACCGTCTTGCGGGCCGTGCTCGGCGGGAGCGGCGCGGTCAGCCACGGCCACACCCGGGCGGCGGCGACGAACACGTACCGCATGGCGCCGATCAGCAGCACCCACGGGCCCATCGCCGTCGACACGTACACGCTGAGCACCAGGATCAGGAACGCGTCGACCTCCATGTCGAAGCGGGCGCCCAGCGCGGTGGAGGTGCCGGTCCTGCGGGCGACCTTGCCGTCGACGCCGTCGAGGATCAGGGCCACGGCCGTCAGGCCGACGAACAGGGAGACAGGAGGTGAGTCCTGGAACGAGTCCGCGACCAGAGCGGTCACCCCGCCGACGAGGGTGGCCCGGCCGAGGGTGACCCGGTTCGCCGGACCGAAGGTGCGCGACCCCGCCCGGTGCAGGGCCCGGGACAGCACCGCCCAGGTGGCGATCGCGAACACGAGGCCCGTGACCCAGCCCGCGGGGCCCATGCCGATCGCGGTACCGATCAGGGCCAGCAGCAGGATCTGCACGCCCGCCCCCACAGCGGTCTCCTGCTGGACGAGCCTCGCGTCGTACGTGTTGTTCAGGGCCACCGAACACCCTCCGGCCGTGTGACAGAGTCGATCAACGCCGCTACCTTGTGCGCGGCCTGTGCACCACTCGGTACGCGCGCAGGATCCCGATCGTTCAGGAGGACCTCGATGAACCGCGCCGCACGTGCGTTCTGGCTCGACTCACCTGGCCGGGGGGAGATCCGTGAGGTGGACCTGCCCGAGCCGGGCCCGGACGAGGTCGTGGTACGCGCCCTGTACTCGGGGATCAGCCGGGGCACGGAGACGCTCGTGTTCCGCGGCGGGGTGCCGGAGAGTCAGCACACCGTGATGCGGGCGCCGTTCCAGGAGGGCGACTTCCCCGGACCGGTGAAGTACGGCTACCTGAGTGTCGGCGTGGTGGAGGAGGGGCCCGAGTCGCTCACCGGACGCACGGTGTTCTGCCTGTACCCGCACCAGACGCGGTACGTGGTGCCGGCGGCGGCCGTGACGCCGGTGCCCGAGTCGGTGCCGGCCGGGAGGGCGGTCCTCGCCGGCACGGTGGAGACCGCCGTCAACGCCCTCTGGGACGCCGCGCCCCTCGTCGGCGACCGGATCGCCGTGGTCGGCGGCGGGATGGTCGGCTGCTCGGTGGCCGCGCTGCTCGCCCGCTTCCCCGGTGTGCGCGTCCAGCTCGTCGACGCCGACCCCGCGCGGGCCGAGACGGCGGAGGGCCTGGGCGTGGGCTTCGCCCTGCCCGCGGACGCCGACGGCGACTGCGACCTGGTGGTGCACGCCAGCGCCACCGAACAGGGACTCGCCCGCGCGCTGGAGCTGCTGCGGCCCGAGGGCACGGTCGTCGAACTCAGCTGGTACGGCGACCGGAAGGTGGGCGTGCCGCTCGGTGAGGCGTTCCACTCCCGGCGGCTCACCATCCGCGGCAGCCAGGTCGGCACCGTCTCCCCGGCCCGCGCGCACCGCGGTTACGGGGACCGTCTCGCCCTCGCCCTCGACCTGCTCGCCGACCCCGCCCTCGACGCCCTCGTCACCGGCGAGTCGCCCTTCGAGGAACTGCCCGCCGTCATGCCCCGCCTCGCCTCCGGAGACATCCCCGCCCTGTGCCACCGGGTGCGCTACGACGACCCCGCGGCGGGCACACACGCCTGACCTGAGAAAAGACACGGCAGACGCTGAACACGGGAAGGAAGTCAGCCGTACTACTCGACATCCCCGCCTCCCAGACCGGCGGGGAACAGACGCGCCGCACCTGGAGGGTCGTCCGTTGTTCAGCATCACCGTCCGCGATCACATCATGATCGCCCACAGCTTCCACGGCGAGGTCTTCGGACCGGCCCAGCGCCTGCACGGGGCCACGTTCCTCGTGGACGCCACCTTCCGGCGCGAACAGCTGGACGAGGACAACATCGTCGTCGACATCGGCCTGGCCACGCAGGAACTCGGGGCCGTCGTGGGAGAGCTGAACTACCGCAACCTCGACAACGAGCCCGACTTCGCCGGGGTGAACACGTCCACCGAGTACCTGGCCAAGGTCATCGCCGACCGGCTCGCCGAGCGCATCCACAAGGGCGCGCTCGGGGAGGGGGCCAAGGGCATCGCGAAGATCGGGGTCACCCTGCACGAGTCGCACATCGCCTGGGCGAGTTACGAGCGTGCGCTGTGACCGACACGACCATCGACATGACCGGGACGACGACCGACAGGACGCTCGACACGACCGCCAGGTCGGCAGGCCGCGGCTCCACCGGCCGCCTGGACTACGTGCCCGTGCAGGCGTCCTTCCGGAGGAACGGCGGGATCATCCCCATGTCTCTGCGCTCCGTGCACTTCGTGATGCCGGGCGGGGTCGACGACCGGTCCGCCCCGAGCGGCGGCAACGCGTACGACCGGCGCGTGTGCCTGGACCTGCCCGGCTTCGGCTGGCAGGCGCACCGGCACCCGGTCGCGGGTGACTGGCCCCGCCCCGACGCGGCCACCCGCGAGGAGCTCGCCCGCACCCTGCGCGAGCTGCCCGACGGCGCGGTCGTCCTGCTCGACGGGCTGGTCGCCTGCGGGGTGCCCGATGTCGTCGTGCCGGAGGCGGAGGAGGGGCGCCTGCACATGGTGGTGCTCGTCCATCTGCCGCTCGGCGACGAGACCGGCCTGGACACGGCCGTCGCCGCCGAGCTGGACGCCCGCGAACGCGAGGTGCTGCGCGCGGTGCCCGCCGTCGTCGCCACCAGCGAGTGGGCGGTCCGCCGGCTCGTCTCCCACCACGGGCTCGCCCCCGAGCGGGTCCATGTCGCCGCCCCCGGCGCCGACATCGCGCCGCTCGCCCCGGGCACCGACGGCGTCTCGCACCTGGTGTGCGTCGCCGCGGTCACCCCGCGCAAGGGCCAGCACCGGCTGGTGGAGGCGCTGGCGACGGTGACCGACCTGCCGTGGACCTGTTCCCTGGTCGGCGGCCTCGGACACGACCCCGAGTACGTCGACCACCTGCGCGGCCTCGTCCGCGAACACGGCCTGGAGGACCGGCTGGAGCTGACCGGCCCGAAGTCCGGCGCCGACCTCGACGCGGCGTACGCCGCCGCCGACCTGATGGTCCTCACCTCCTACGCCGAGACCTACGGCATGGCCGTCACCGAGGCGCTGGCGCGCGGCATCCCGGTGCTGGCGACCGACGTCGGCGGACTGCCCGAGGCCGTCGGCCGTGCGCCCGACGGCGGGGTGCCCGGCATCCTCGTGCCGCCGGAGAACCCGGCCGCGATCGCCGCCGAACTGCGCGGCTGGTTCGGCGAGGCCGACGTGCGGCGGCGGCTGAAGGCGGCCGCCCGCGGCCGGCGGGCCGCGCTCGGCGGGTGGGCCGGCACCGCACAGAGCCTCGCGGGAGTCCTGCGCCGGCTCCCCACCGCGTCCGGGAGGGCGGCATGACTCGACCGACCACCACCCAGCCCGCCGCCGCGATCCCGGCCCAGCCCGGACCCCGCGACGTCACCGGCGCGGCGCCCGCGACCCCAGGGGGCGACATGGCAGCCACCGGTTCCACGGACGGCGCTTCGGTCATTCCCGGCGCGGGACCCGCCGGGCCCCGACCCGGCGAGCGGGCCACCGTGCGGCTGCGGGACACCGGCGAGGACGAGCCGCCCCGCTACGCGCCCGAGTGGCTCCAGCTGCGCGAACCCGCCGACGCCGCCGCCCGCTCCTACGACCTGCTCGACCCGCTGCGGATCCGGCTCGCCAACCTGCCCGGCAGGTCCGGCAGCGGTCTCGTCGTGCACGACGTCGGCTGCGGCACCGGCTCCATGGGCCGCTGGCTGGCGCCCCGTCTGGACGGCACCCAGCACTGGGTGCTGCACGACCGCGACCCCTATCTCCTGCACTTCGCCGCCGTCGCCTCCCCGCGCTCCGCCGCCGACGGCAGTCATGTCACCGTGGAGACCCGGCGCGGCGACGTCGCCCGGCTCACCCCGGACGCGCTGGCCGGCGCCTCCCTCGTGACGGCGTCCGCCCTGCTCGACGTCCTCACCCGTGAGGAGATCGGCGCGCTGGCCGCCGCGTGCGCGGGAGCCGGCTGCCCCGCCCTGCTCACCCTGTCGGTGGCCGGACGCGTGGAGCTGACGGAGCCGCACCCGCTGGACGCGGAGATCACCGAGGCGTTCAACGCCCACCAGCGCCGCGGCGGACTCCTCGGCCCGGACGCGGTCACGGCCGCCGCCGAGGCGTTCACCGAGCACGGCGCGACCGTGCGGCTCAACCCCAGCCCGTGGCGGCTCGGTCCGGAGGAGGCCGCGCTCACCGAGCAGTGGCTGCGCGGCTGGGTGGGAGCGGCGGTGGAGGAGCGCCCGGAGCTGGCCGAGCGTGCCGGCGCCTATCTGGCCGAGCGGCTCGAAGCCTGCGCGGCGGGGAAGCTGCGGGTGGTGGTGCACCACACCGATCTGCTCGCCCTGTGCCGTCCGGTGGACGGCGGCGCATGAGCACGCTCACGGGGGAGACGGCGGCCGGGGCGGAGACGCCGGCCGCCGGGGGCGGCGCCCGAGGCCCGCTGCGCCGGCTCGGCAGCCCCGCCGTGCGTACCCGCCTCGGCACGCTCGCCGGTGTCGTCATCCTCGCCGTGCTGTTCTGGCGGCTCGGCACCGGAGCCTTCGTGGACGGGGTGCGGCGCATCGACGCGGCCACGCTGGCCGCCGCCCTCGGCATCGGGCTGGTGACCACGGTGTTCAGCGCCTGGCGCTGGGCGCTGGTGGCGCGCGGCATCGGCATCCGGCTGCCGTTCGGAGCGGCCGTCGCGGACTACTACCGCGCCCTGTTCCTCAACGCGGCGCTCCCCGGCGGTGTCCTCGGCGACGTGCACCGGGCCGTGCGGCACGGGCAGGACGCCGGCGACCTCGGGCGGGGCGTACGGGCGGTGGTGCTGGAGCGGACGGCCGGGCAGTTCGCGCTGTTCGCCGCCGGGGGAGTGGTCCTGCTGACCATGCCGTCCCCGGTCCGGGACCAGATGCGCGCGGCCGCCCCGCTCGCCGGGCTCGGACTGGTGGGCGCCTGCGCGGTGGTGCTGGCCCTGCGGATGAACCGGGTGCCGCCCGGGCGGAAGCCCCGCGCGGTGCGCGGGATGCTCGGCGAGGCCCGGCGGGCGCTGTTCTCGCGGACCACCGCGCCGGGCGTCCTGGTGTCGTCCGTGGTGGTGCTCGCCGGGTACGTGGCCATGTTCGTCCTCGCCGCGGACGTCGCCGGGGCCGGGGCGTCGGTGGCGGACCTGCTGCCGCTCGCCCTGCTGGCGCTGCTGGCGATGAGCCTGCCGCTGAACGTGGGCGGCTGGGGGCCGCGGGAGGGTGTCGCGGCCTGGGCGTTCGGAGCGGCGGGACTCGGCGCGGGGCGGGGCCTGACGGTCGCCGTGGTGTACGGGGTGCTCAGCCTGGCGGCCAGCCTGCCGGGAGCGGTGGTGCTGGTGGCCCGGTGGTACGCCGCCACCCGGAACCGCCGCGCGGCGGACCCGGAGCAACTCGCGCAGGAGGCGCGCCCCGTGGAGGCGGAGGAGGCGCGCCTCCTGGAAGAAGCGCGCCACCCGCTCGCCCCGCTCGCACCGGCCCCGGTCGTCCGGATTCCCGCTCAGCTGTCGGAGGTCAGAAGCGAGAAATACGCGCCGAAGGAATCCGCCAGGCTCGCGAGAAGTTCCCTGCCTTTTTCCGCGGTGCCCAGCGAAGGCCGGCCGATGACGCCGGAATCCGTATAGGCGGACATTCCGGTGGTGAGCAGATGACGCCGGTCGTCCGAAACGTGGTCGGACGTCTCGTAACCGGGACGCAGAACCTCGGGAGAAGTGTGCAGAAGAATGGACGTCTCGATTTCGCCCGCGTGCATGTCCGTCAGCAGCGACGTGACGACTCCGGCGTGTTCCCGCGCCGCCTCCCAGTCCTCCGGGGCCGGGAAGAGCGCCATCCGCTCACCGCGCGCGGACGCCTCCTGGACGACGTTGCCCAGCACGTAGTTGCCGCCGTGCCCGTTGACCAGCACGAGCGTGTCGACGCCCGAGCGGCGCAGCGAGTCGGCGATGTCCCGCACCACGGCGTGCAGGGTCACGGCGGAGATGGACACCGTGCCCGGCCAGGCCGCGTGCTCGTGCGAACAGGAGATGGTCACCGGAGGAAGGAGGTGCACGGGGTAGGAGCCGGCGACCGCCCGTGCGATCGCGCAGGCGACCAGGGTGTCCGTCGCCAGCGGCAGGAAGGGACCGTGCTGTTCATGACTCCCGACCGGAAGTACCGCGATCTGACGTGAGACGCCGGCTCCCCGCGTCCGTACATCCTCAGTAGTATCCGCCGGCAACAGACCGTGCACCGGGCCGTATGCCGCCGACCGCTCGTGTGAACCACCCATATCCGTCACGGCCTTTCGTCTCTGCTTAGGAACTCGAGAATCATGACAGAAAAAATAGGCGTACTCGGCAAGCAGCCTCAGCGGCGGACCGGTGTGGAACGCGTCGTGAATGCGCCGCTGCCCACCGTGTACGGGAAGTTCCAGGCGATCGGTTACCTGGACCACGACCGTGGTGACGAACAAGTGGCCCTCGTATACGGAGACCTGGGCGCGGACCGGGTGCTGACCCGGCTGCACTCGGAGTGCCTCACCGGCGACGCCTTCGGCTCCCAGCACTGCGAGTGCGGCGACCAGCTCGCGGCGGCGCTGCGCGCGGTCGTGGCCGAAGGGGCGGGCGTCGTCGTCTACTTGAGGGGTCACGAGGGCCGCGGCATCGGTCTGCTCGCCAAGCTGCGCGCCATGGCGCTCCAGGCGGAGGGCCTGGACACCGTGGAGGCGAACCTGGCGCTCGGGCTGCCGGTCGACGCCCGCGACTACGCCGTGGCCGCCGGGATGCTGAAGGACCTGGGCGTGCGGTCGGTGCGGCTGATGTCCAACAACCCCCGTAAGCGCGAGGCGTTGGTCCGGCACGGTGTGGAGGTCGACGAGCAGGTGCCGCTGCTCATCGAGCCGTGCGAGAGCAACATCACCTACCTGCGCACCAAGCGGGAGCGGCTCGACCATCACCTCCCGCACCTGGACGCGGTGGGGCACCTGTCCTGACGCCCGCCGGGCGGAGGAACCGTCGCCGTGCGGACGTCAGTCGGCGAGTGCCTCGTGCACCAGCCGTTTGAGGTCGCGGTAGACGGTGTGGGAGGACCTGGGCCGCACCTGCGTGTAGAACTGCACGGTCAGGTCGCGGCCGGGGTCGACCCAGAAGGTGGTGGTGGCCACCCCGCTCCAGCCGTAGGCGCCGAGGCCGGACGGCTCCCGGGTGCGCGACGGGTCGACGACCACGGAGACGCCGAGCCCGAACCCGACGCCCTCGTTGCCGGGGTCGTCGTGCGGGGGGACGCCGACGGCGCGCAGATCGGCGCCGCCGGGGAGGTGGTTGCGCGTCATCATGGCGACCGTCTCCGGGCGGAGCAGCCGCCTGCCGTCGAGTTCGCCGCGCCGGCGCAGCAGTTCCATGAAGCGGTGCATGTCGTGCGCGGACGCCACCATGCCGCCGCTGCCGGACAGGAAGCGGGGGCGGCCCCGCAGCGGCAGCCCGTCGATCGGCTCGATGCCCCCGTCGTCCGTCTCGCCGTACAGCTCGGCCAGCCGCTCCGCCTGCGTGTCGGTCACCTCGAACCCGGCGTCCTCCATGCCCAGCGGCCGGAACACGCGCTCGGCCAGGAAGACGTCGAGGGGACGCCCCGAGACGACCTCGACGATCCGGCCGAGCACGTTCGTGGCGACCGAGTAGTTCCAGCGTGTGCCCGGGTCGAACAGGAGCGGCAGGCTCGCGTACACGTCCGTCGTCCCGGCGAGGTCCGTGCCCGGCGCCACCGACGAGTCCAGCCCGGCCGCCCGGTACAGCGCGTCGACCGGGTGGGCGTGGTAGAAGGCGAACGTCAGTCCGGCGGTGTGCGTCATCAGGTGCCGTACCAGCAGCGGGCCGGCCGCCGGACGTGTCCGCACCTGGTCGCCCGCTCCGTCCACGTGGACGCGGGGCTCGGCGAACGCGGGGAGGTGGCGGCCCACCTCGTCGTCCAGGGACAGCAGCCCGTCCTCCACCAGCATCAGCGCGCCCACGGTGGTCACCGGCTTGGTCATGGAGTAGATCCGCCACAGGGTGTCGCCCTCCACGGGCAGACCGGCCGCCACGTCCCGCGCGCCGTACGCCGTCAGATGGGCGACACGGCCCGCGCGCGCGACGGCCACCAGGAACCCGGGCATCTCCCCGTCGTCGACGCGGCGGGCCAGCTCACGGTCGAGCCGCCCCAGCGCGTCCGGGTCCAGCCCCGCCTCGCCGGGGTCGGCCTCCTGCCGCAGCACCGTCATCGCACACCTCCGGGGAACGCCGGCCCCGTGCGGACCGTTGATCGAAGCATGACCCAGGACGCAGAACAGAACGCACTGCTCGCCCTGCTCTCCGAGGGGCACGGCGGAGTGCTCGTCACGATCAAGCACGACGGACGGCCCCAGCTGTCCAACGTCATGCACGCCTACTACCCCGACGAGCGGGTCGTCCGCGTCTCCCTCACCGACGACCGGGCGAAGACCCGCAACCTGCGGCGCGACCCCCGGGCGTCCTACCACGTGACCACCCCGGACCGCTGGGCCTACACCGTCGCGGAGGGCACCGCCGAGCTGACGCCCGTCGCCGGGCAGCCGTACGACGAGACGGTGGAGGAGCTGATCCGGCTCTACCGGGACATCAACGGCGAGCACGAGGACTGGGAGGAGTACCGGGCGGCGATGGTCCGTGACCGCCGGCTGGTGCTGCGCCTGCACGTCGACCGCGCGTACGGCATCCCGCGCCGGGGCGCCGGGGACTAGGACGAGAGCCCCGGCGCACCCGGTCCGCGGTCAGGCGCCCACGTACTGCGCGAGGTGCTCGCCGGTCAGGGTGGAGCGGGCGGCGACCAGCTCGGCCGGGGTCCCCTCGAAGACGACCCGCCCGCCGTCGTGGCCCGCTCCCGGACCCAGGTCGATGATCCAGTCGGCGTGCGCCATGACGGCCTGGTGGTGCTCGATGACGATCACCGACTTGCCGGAGTCGACCAGCCGGTCCAGCAGCCCGAGCAGCTGCTCGACGTCGGCGAGGTGCAGACCGGTGGTCGGCTCGTCCAGCACGTACACGCCGCCCTTGTCGCCCATGTGCGTGGCGAGCTTCAGCCGCTGCCGTTCACCGCCGGACAGGGTGGTGAGCGGTTGGCCGAGGGTGAGGTAGCCGAGCCCGACGTCCGCCATCCGCCGCACGATCTTGTGCGCGGCCGGCAGCCGCGCGTCGCCCTCCCGGAAGAACTCCTCCGCCTCGGTCACCGACATCCCGAGCACCTCGCTGATGTCGCGCCCGCCGAAGCGGTACTCGAGCACCGACCCGTCGAACCGCTTGCCGCCGCAGTCCTCGCAGGTGGTGGAGACGCCGGCCATCATCCCCAGATCGGTGAAGACGACCCCGGCGCCGTTGCAGGTGGGGCAGGCGCCCTCGGAGTTGGCGCTGAACAGCGCGGGCTTGACGCCGTTGGCCTTGGCGAACGCCTTGCGGATCGGCTCCAGCAGGCCGGTGTAGGTCGCCGGGTTGCTGCGCCGGGAGCCGCGGATGGGGGCCTGGTCGACCGAGACCACGCCCTGGTCGGCGGGGATCGAACCGTGCAGCAGGGAGCTCTTGCCGGAGCCGGCCACACCGGTGACGACGGTCAGCACGCCGAGCGGGATGTCGACGTCGACGTTCCGCAGGTTGTTCGCCGTGGCGCCGCGGATCTCCAGGGCGCCGGTGGGCTTGCGGACGGTGTCCTTGACCGAGGCGCGGTCGTCGAGGTGGCGGCCGGTGATCGTGCCGCTGGCCCGCAACCCCTCGACGGTGCCCTCGAAACAGACCGTGCCGCCCTCGGTGCCGGCGCCGGGGCCCAGGTCGACGACGTGGTCGGCGATGGCGATGGCCTCCGGCTTGTGCTCGACCACGAGCACCGTGTTGCCCTTGTCGCGCAGCCGCAGCAGCAGGTCGTTCATCCGCTGGATGTCGTGCGGGTGCAGCCCGATGGTGGGCTCGTCGAAGACGTACGTGACGTCGGTGAGGGAGGAGCCGAGGTGCCGGATCATCTTGACCCGCTGCGCCTCGCCCCCGGACAGCGTGCCGGACGGCCGGTCCAGGGAGAGGTAGCCGAGGCCGATCTCCACGAACGAGTCGAGGGTGTGCTGCAGCGCCGTGAGCAGCGGCGCCACGGACGGCTCGGCCACGCCCCGCGCCCACTCGGCGAGGTCCCTGATCTCCATGGCGCAGGCGTCGGCGATGCTGATGCCCTGGATCTTCGAGGAGCGGGCGCCCTCGGTGAGCCGGGTGCCGTCGCACTCGGGGCAGGTGGTGAAGGTGACCGCCCGGTCCACGAAGGCCCGGATGTGCGGCTGCATCGACTCCCGGTCCTTGCTGAGCATCGACTTCTGCAGCTTGGGGATCAGCCCCTCGTAGGTGAGGTTGGCGCCGCCGACCTTCACCTTGGTGGGCTCGCGGTACAGGAAGTCGTGGCGTTCCTTCTTGGTGTACTCGCGGATCGGCTTGTCCGGGTCGAAGAAGCCCGACTCGGCGATGACCCGCACCACCCAGCCGCCGCCGGTGTAGGTGGGGATGGTGAACGGGTCCTCGTTGAGCGACTTGGAGTCGTCGTAGAGCTGGGTGAGGTCGATGTCGGTGACGGTGCCGCGGCCCTCGCAGCGGGTGCACATGCCGCCGGTGCGGGAGAAGGTGACCTTCTCGGTCTTCGTCCTGTCGCCGCCGCGGTCGACGGTGAAGCCGCCGCTCGCCGTCACCGACGCCACGTTGAAGGAGAACGCGCCGGGCGGGCCGAAGTAGGGCTTGCCGAGACGGCTGAAGAGGATGCGCAGCATGGCGTTGGCGTCGGTGGCGGTGCCGACCGTGGAGCGCGGGTCGGAGCCCATCCGCTGCTGGTCGACGGTGATCGCCGTGGTCAGCCCCTCCAGCACGTCCACCTCGGGGCGGGCCAGCGTCGGCATGAAGCCCTGGAGGAAGGCGCTGTACGTCTCGTTGATCAGGCGCTGCGACTCGGCGGCGATGGTGTCGAAGACCAGCGAGCTCTTGCCCGAGCCGGACACGCCGGTGAACACGGTCAGGCGGCGCTTGGGCAGCTCGACGCTGACGTCCTTGAGGTTGTTCTCGCGCGCCCCGTGCACGCGGATCAGGTCGTGGCTGTCGGCGACGTGTCCGCCCGGCCGTTGCGGGTCCGTGCTCGTGACCATGGTCGTGGTTCTCCATCCGTCGGGCGGGTCCGCCTTCGCGGTCACCGCCGGCGTTCCCCGGCTCGGTCCGGCCGACGGCTGGGTGCGTCGGGCCGGTCCGTGGCGGCGCGCCCACGGCCGCGTCCCGGCCGGCCCGTACGGCGTCCCCCGCCCCGGGCGTCGCGCGCCACCGACAGCCTAGGCCGACGGCCCCCGCCGGTGCTTCTCCATTCCTGATCCGCCACTGACGCGCCCCCGACACGCCCCTGGAACGACGAGCGCCGCGTAGCGAGGCGCCGGGGTGCGGAGACGTCTCCGGTACGTGTGGCACCGGGATGCGGCTGACGCGTCTGCCGAGAGGTGCGGAACGCCTGGCACCCGGATACCGCTGACGGGCCCCGCCCACACGCCGCCGCAACGGCGAGGAGCGCGTCCCTTGGGGCCGGGGGGCGGAGGCGGCTTTCGTACGTCTGGCACCGGAATGCCGCTGACGCCCCGCGCACACCTCCGGTACCGCGAACGGCGCGTCCCTCCGGCCGCGAAGGCCGGCGGGACGCGCCGAAGCGAGGAGAAGGGCGGTCAGTCCTGGGCCGGCGCGGGCGGCCGGGTGTTCCACTCCGCGACCACCGGGGAGTCGTGCTCCAGGGACAGCCGGCTCAACGTGCCCGTCTCCAGCCGGAAGAGACGCCCGTGGGACGGGGGCAGACCCAGACGCCGAGCCGTGAGGACCCGCAGCAGGTGGCCGTGGGCCACCAGCATCACGTCCCCCTGCTCCAGCGCCCCGGCGATCCGGGCCAGCACACGGTCGGCGCGGGCGCCCACCTGCTCCGGGGACTCCCCGGGGAACGTCTCGCCCGGCGGCACCCCGTCGGTCCACAGGTCCCAGTCCGGCCGGGTGGTGTGGATGTCCGCGGTCGTCACGCCCTCGTACGCCCCGTAGTCCCACTCGCGCAGGTCCGGTTCCGGCTCGGCGCCGGCCAGGCCCGCCAGCTCGGCGGTGCGGCGGGCACGGGCCAGGGGGCTGGTGAGCACCAGGGCGAAGGCACGGCCCGCCAGCAGCGGGGCCAGCGACCTGGCCTGCGCCTCGCCGGCCGGCGTCAGCGGCACGTCGGTGCCGCCCGTGTGGCGGCCCGACCTGCTCCACTCCGTCTCCCCGTGCCGCGCGAGGTACAGCTCCCCCACGGTGCCTACGCCTTCTTCGTCTCGACGGCGTGCCCGCCGAACTGGTTGCGCAGCGCCGCGACCATCTTCATCTGCGGCGAGTCCTCCTGCCGCGAGGCGAACCGGGCGAACAGCGACGCGGTGATCGCGGGCAGCGGCACGGCGTTGTCGATGGCCGCCTCCACCGTCCAGCGCCCCTCGCCCGAGTCCTCCGCGTAACCGCGCAGCTTCCTCAGGTGCTCGTCGTCGTCGAGGGCGTTCACCGCCAGGTCCAGCAGCCAGGAGCGGATGACGGTGCCGTCCTGCCAGGAGCGGAACACCTCCCGCACGTTGTCCACCGAGTCGACCTTCTCCAGCAGCTCCCAGCCCTCGGCGTAGGCCTGCATCATGGCGTACTCGATGCCGTTGTGGACCATCTTCGCGAAGTGCCCGGCGCCGACCTTGCCCGCGTGGACGTACCCGTACGGGCCGTCCGGCTTGAGGGCGTCGAAGATCGGCTTGAGCCGCTCCACGTACTCCGCCTCGCCGCCGACCATGAGGGCGTAGCCGTGCTCCAGGCCCCAGACGCCGCCGGAGACGCCCGCGTCGACGAAGCCGATGCCCCGGGCGGCCAGCTCCTTGGCGTGCTTCTCGTCGTCGGTCCAGCGGGAGTTGCCGCCGTCCACCACGACGTCGTCGTGCTTGAGGAGGCTCGCCAGCCGGTCGATGACCTCCTGGGTGGGGCCGCCCGCGGGGACCATCACCCACACCGCGCGCGGCCCGTCGAGCTGGTCGACCAGGTCGGACAGGTGCGGCACGTCGGACACCGCGGGATTGGTGTCGAAGCCGATGACGGTGTGGCCCGCGCGGCGCAGCCGCTCGCGCATGTTGCCGCCCATCTTGCCGAGACCAACAAGACCGATCTGCATGTCAGTTCACTTCCTGCGTTCGCGGTAGGCGGCCACCAGCGCGGCCGTGGACGGGTCGAGGCCGGGGACGTCGGCGCCCTCGGTGAGGGCGGGCTCGACGCGCTTGGCGAGGACCTTGCCGAGTTCGACGCCCCACTGGTCGAAGGAGTCGATGTCCCAGACCGCGCCCTGCACGAACACCTTGTGCTCGTACAGCGCGACCAGCTGGCCCAGCACCGACGGGGTCAGCTCGGTGGCCAGGATCGTCGTGGTGGGGTGGTTGCCCTGGAAGGTCTTGTGCGGGACCAGCTCCTCGGGCACGCCCTCGGCGCGCACCTCGTCCGGCGTCTTGCCGAAGGCCAGCGCCTGTCCCTGCGCGAGGAGGTTGGCCATCAGCAGGTCGTGCTGCGCCTTCAGACGGTCGCTCAGCTCGGCGATCGGGCGGACGAAGCCGATCAGGTCGGCGGGGATGAGCTTGGTGCCCTGGTGGATCAACTGGTAGTAGGCGTGCTGCCCGTTGGTGCCCGGCGTGCCCCACACGACCGGTCCCGTCTGCCAGCTCACGGGCCTGCCTTGGCGGTCCACCGACTTGCCGTTGGACTCCATGTCGAGCTGCTGGAGGTAGGCGGTGAACTTCGACAGGTAGTGCGAGTACGGCAGCACCGCGTGCGACTGCGCGTCGTGGAAGTTGTTGTACCAGATCCCCAACAGGCCCATCAGCAGCGGCGCGTTGGCCTCCGGCGGGGCGGTGCGGAAGTGGTCGTCGACGATGCGGAACCCGTCCAGCATCTCCCGGAACCGGTCCGGGCCGATCGCGATCATCAGCGACAGCCCGATCGCCGAGTCGTAGGAGTACCGCCCGCCGACCCAGTCCCAGAACTCGAACATGTTCGCCGTGTCGATCCCGAAGTCCGACACCTTCTCCGCGTTCGTCGACAGGGCCACGAAGTGCCGCGCCACCGCCTTCTCGTCCCCGAGCGCGTCCAGCAGCCAGGCGCGCGCCGACGTGGCGTTGGTGATGGTCTCGATCGTGGTGAACGTCTTCGACGCCACGATGAACAGCGTCTCCGCCGGATCCAGGTCGTGGGTGGCCTCGTGGAGGTCGGCGCCGTCCACGTTGGACACGAACCGGAACGTCAACTCCCGCGCCGTGTAGGCCCGCAGCGCCTCGTAGGCCATCGCCGGGCCCAGGTCCGAGCCGCCGATGCCGATGTTGACGACGTTGCGGATGCGCCGGCCGGTGTGACCGGTCCACTCCCCGGAACGCACCCGGTCGGCGAAGTCGGCCATCCGGTCCAGGACCGCGTGCACGGCCGGGACGACGTTCTCCCCGTCGACCTCGACCACCGCGTCCCGCGGCGCCCGCAGCGCGGTGTGCAGCACCGCGCGGTCCTCGGTGGTGTTGATCCGCTCCCCGCGGAACATCGCGTCCCGCAGGCCGAACACGTCCGTGGCCGCGGCCAGTTCCCGCAGCAGCCGCAGCGTCTCGTCGGTGACCAGATGCTTGGAGTAGTCGATCCGCAGGTCGCCCACGTGCACGACGTACCGCTCGGCGCGGGACGGGTCGGTGTCGAACAGTTCGCGCAGGCCCGGGACCCCCTGGGCGCGGTGCTGCTCCAAGGCGGCCCACTCGGGGCGGCGGGTCGGTTCGGGGACGTCAGACATGGGCGGGGATCTCCTCGGTGGCCTCGCCGCGCAGGGCGACGGCGTACATCTCGTCCGCGTCGAGGCGCCTGAGCTCCTCGGCGATGAGTTCGGCGGTGGAGCGGACCTTCAGGGCCAGCCGGCGCGGGGGCTGGCCGGGCAGGGTGAGCGTGGCCAGGGGGCCCTCGGGGCGGTCGATGACGACCTCGCCGTCCTCGGTGCCCAGCCGGACCGCGGTGACTACGGGGCCCGCGGTCACCACCCGGTCGACGGCGACCCGCAGCCGGGCCTCCAGCCAGCGCGCCAGCAGTTCCGCGGCCGGGTTGTCCGCCTCGGCCTCGACGGTCGCCGAGGTGACGGCGGTCCGGGCCTGGTCGAGGGCGGCGGCCAGCATGGAGCGCCACAGGGTCAGCCGGGTCCAGGCCAGGTCGGTGTCACCGGGCGCGTAGGCGCGCTCGCGGGCGCGCAGGACCGCCATCGGGTCCTCCGCCGCGTACAGGTCGGTGATCCGGCGCTGGCCGAGCGCGCCGAGCGGGTCACCGGAGGGGTTCTCGGGCGCGTCGGCGGGCCACCACACCACCACCGGGGCGTCCGGCAGCAGCAGCGGCAGCACCACCGAGTCGGCGTGCTCGGACACCTCGCCGTAGGTGCGCAGCACCACCGTCTCGCCCGTGCCCGCCTCGGACCCCACCCGTACCTCGGCGTCCAGCCGGGACCGGGTGCGCTCGCGCGGGTTGCGGGCGTGCCGCTTGATGACGACCAGGGTGCGCGAGGGGTGCTCGTGCGAGGCCTCCTCGGCCGCCTTGATGGCGTCGTAGGCGTTCTCCTCGTCCGTGACGATCACCATCGTCAGGACCATGCCCACGGCAGGGGTGCCGATGGCGCGGCGGCCCCGGACGAGCGCCTTGTTGATGTTGCTTGCCGTGGTGTCGGTCAGGTCGATCTTCATGGCCTGCGCCAGCTCCGTCCGTCTCGTGCGAGCATCTCGTCGGCTTCCGCGGGCCCCCAGCTGCCCGATGTGTACTGCGCAGGCCTGCCGTGCGACGCCCAGTACTCCTCGATCGGGTCGAGGATCTTCCAGGACTCTTCCACTTCCTGGTGACGGGGGAACAGGTTGGCGTCCCCCAGGAGGACGTCCAGGATGAGCCGTTCGTAGGCCTCGGGGCTGGACTCGGTGAACGACTCGCCGTAGGCGAAGTCCATCGTCACGTCCCGCAGCTCCATGGAGGTCCCGGGGACCTTGGAGCCGAACCGCACCGTCATGCCCTCGTCCGGCTGGACGCGGATCACGATGGCGTTCTGGCCGAGCTCCTCGGTGGCGGAGGTGTCGAAGGGGGAGTGCGGCGCCCGCTGGAAGACCACCGCGATCTCGGTGACCCGGCGGCCGAGGCGCTTGCCGGTGCGCAGGTAGAAGGGGACGCCCGCCCAGCGGCGGTTGTCCACCCCGAGCTTGATCGCCGCGTAGGTGTCGGTGGCCGAGGACGGGTCGATGCCGTCCTCCTCGAGGTAGCCGCGCACCTTCGCGCCGCCCTGCCAGGCGGCCGCGTACTGGCCGCGCACCGTGTGCAGCCCCAGGTTCTCGGGGAGCCGCACGGCACGGAACACCTTCAGCTTCTCGGTGAGCAGGGACGCCGCGTCGAAGGAGGCCGGCTCCTCCATGGCGGTGAGCGCCATGAGCTGGAGAAGGTGGTTCTGGATGACGTCACGGGCCGCGCCGATGCCGTCGTAGTAGCCGGCCCGGCCGCCGATGCCGATGTCCTCGGCCATGGTGATCTGCACATGGTCCACGAACGACCGGTTCCAGATGGGTTCGAACATCTGGTTGGCGAAGCGCAGCGCCAGGATGTTCTGGACGGTCTCCTTGCCCAGGTAGTGGTCGATCCGGAAGACCTGCTCGGGGTCGAACACCTCGTGCACGATCCCGTTGAGCTCCTGAGCGGACCTGAGGTCGTGTCCGAACGGCTTCTCGATGACCGCGCGGCGCCAGGCCCCCTCGGGCGCGTCCGCGAGCCCGTGCTTCTTGAGCTGCTGCACCACCTTGGGGAAGAACTTCGGCGGCACGGAGAGGTAGAAGGCGTAGTTGCCGCTGGTGCCGCGGGAGGCGTCCAGCTCGTCGACGGCCTTGCGCAGCTGGTCGAAGGCGTGGTCGTCGTCGAAGTCGCCCGGCACGAACCGCATGCCCTCCGACAACTGCTGCCAGACCTCCTCGCGGAACGGGGTGCGCGCGTGCTCCTTGACCGCGTCGTGCACCACCTCGGCGAAGTCCTGGTCCTCCCAGTCGCGGCGGGCGAAGCCCACCAGGGAGAAGCCGGGCGGCAGCAGCCCCCGGTTGGCGAGGTCGTACACGGCCGGCATCAGCTTCCTGCGGGACAGGTCGCCGGTCACCCCGAAGATCACCAGACCGGACGGGCCCGCGATCCGGGGCAGCCGGCGGTCCCGGGGGTCGCGCAGCGGGTTGGCCCAGCCGGGCGGCGGCGCGGCGAGGGCGGGGCCGGCCTCCGCCGGCTCCTCCCGCGCCGCCTCGGGGGCGTCCACCGCCGGTTCGGTGGTCTCGTCGGTCATTCCGCGTCAACTCCCTCGCTGTCGGACGCCGTCGCCGCCGCCTGGTGCGGCCACGGCCCGGCGTCCACGAACCTCGCCCTGTCCGGGTTCCCCGGCTGCCGCGTCACCTCGCCGTACGCGTTCCGGGCCGCCGGGGAGCGGTCCTCCCCATACAGGGTGTCCTTGTCCGCGGGGTCCTTCACCCCGGTGCACTCGCGCGGGGGTGGCCGGACGCCGGCTCCGGACCCGCGGGGCATATCGAACACTTCTTCGCGCATGATGCGATTCACGTTGATCGTCTTCCTTCTCGCGCTCGCGTCAACCGCGCCCGGCGTCCGCCGATTCCCGTCGCCCGGCCGGGCGGTCCGCCGTGCGGATGCTCGTCTCCATGTGGTCCTCGATCCGGGCGTAAGGAACTCTGCAGCGCGTTCAAAAGTAAAAGTCTGACTTATTCACAACGAGGTTCCGGTGTGTCAGCCTGTGGTGAAAGTGGGACACGGGTGCCCCCGGTACGGGCTGCCCGCCAGGCACGTGACGGACATGGGAGACATGGCAGGCGGATTCCCCCAGGGGAGTGACGGCGGCGCCCGGACGGCGGACGGGGGCGACGGCGGCGGAATCAGAACCTTCCCCTTCCCGGTCGAACGGAGCGTCTGCGGGGTCGGCATGCAGATCGCCCCCATGGGCCCCGACCGCACCTGGCACGCCGACGCGCCCCTGGACCGGGTGCACCGCCTCGACTTCCACCTCGTGATGCTGCTCGACGCCGGACCGCTCCGGCACATGATCGACTTCACCGAGTACGAGGCCACGGCGGGCGACGTGCTGTGGATCCGCCCGGGGCAGGTCCACCGCTTCTCCCGCGACGCCGAGTACCGCGGAACCGTCCTCGCCATGCAGCCCGGCTTCCTGCCCCGCGCGACCGTCGAGGCCACCGGCCTCTACCGCTACGACCTGCCGCCGCTGATGCGCCCGGGCCCGGCCCGGCTCGCCGCGCTCCGCGCCGCCTCCGAGCAACTGCGCCGCGAGTACGAGGACACCGAGACCCTGCCGCTGAGCCTGCACACGGCCGTGCTGCGGCACGCGTTGACCGCGTTCCTGCTGCGGCTCGCCCATCTCGCCGCCGGCTCGGCGGGCGCGGCCCCGCCCGCCGAGGACAGTGCCTTCACCCTCTTCCGGGAGGCGGTGGAACGGGACTTCGCGACCAACCACAGCGTCACCGCGTACGCCGACGCCCTCGGCTACTCGCGGCGCACCCTGGCCCGCGTGGTGCGCGCCGCCACCGGCGAGACGCCGAAGGCCTTCGTCGACAGGCGGGTGGTGCTGGAGGCCAAGCGGCTCCTCGCGCACACCGATCTGCCCATAGGGCGGGTGGGGGCCGCCGTCGGGTTCGCGGACGCGGCGAACTTCTCCAAGTTCTTCCAGCAGCACACGAGCACCGGCCCGGCCGCGTTCCGCGCGGAGCATCGCTGAGCGACGGCGCCCCGGACGCGGACGGCCCCGGACGCGGACGAGGGCCCCGCGCGGGGTGCGCGGGGCCCTCGTCACCGGCCCGGGTGGCCGGGTGTGGGGGGTGGGGCCGGCGGTTCAGGAGGAGGTGAGCACCTGCACGTAGTCCACGAGCATCGCGTGACCGGGCTGGGTGCCCGCGTCGGGGCCGCCGCCGAACGCGTCGGGGAAGCCGCCGCCCATCGCCACGTTGAGGATGACGAAGAAGCCGTGGTCCGTGGCGTTCGACCAGGTGGCCGCGTCGACCTGGTCCTCCCGGACGGTGTGGAAGGTGGTGTCGTCGAGGGAGAAGCGGATCTCCTCCACGTCCGACGAGCGGTCCCACTCCATGCGGTAGGTGTGGAAGCCGGCCTGACAGGTCGTGCCCTGGCAGGTGGTCTCGCCCCCGAGGCCGCTGGTCTCGTTGCACGGGCCGCCCGGCGAGGTGCCGCAGTGCATCGTGGCGAACACCGTGTTCATGCCCTGGGTGTTCTCCATGATGTCCAGCTCGCCGACGGCGGGCCAGTTCCAGTAGTCGCCCCGGTAGGGGGCGCCGAGCATCCAGAACGCGGGCCAGTAGCCCTTGGCCGCGTCACCGGTTACGTCCGGGACCTGGATGCGCGCCTCGACCCGCAGCTTGCCGCCGGCCGGGGGCTGGAAGTCGTCGCGGTTGGTCTCGACGCGTCCCGACGTCCAGTTGCCGGCGTCGTCGCGCCGCGGGGTGATACGGAGGTTGCCGTTGCCGTCGAGGGAGACGTTCTCCGGGTTCGACGTCATCGTCTCGATCTCGCCGGTGCCCCAGTTGGAGGGGCCGCCGGGGTAGCCGGTGCCGGTGGCGTACCGCCAGTTGCCGGTGTCCACGCCGCTTCCCTCGGCGCCGTCGAAATCGTCGGCGAAGACCTGGGTCCAGCCCGACGGCGGGGGCGGCACGGAGGCGCTCGCGGCGGGGCCGTTGAGGGCCAGGGCGCCCGCGCCGAGCGCCAGCGCGCCCGTGAGGGCGACGAGCGTGCGCCTCAGCCGCCGCCGTTCGTGGAGGGTGTGGGGGGTGCCGGAGGTGGCTGTCATGGGGGGATGAACCTCTCGGTGCTGATCGTGTGGGGGTGGGCCACCGGAGAGCCCGGAACACGTATGAGAGCGCTCTCACGGTCCCGCCAATGTGCTCCGGGGTCCCTCCGGCGTCAAGAGGTGTAACCGTAAAAGTCCCTTCCCCGCACGGGAGTTCACCTCTCGAATGGGAGCGAACCGGGGAAACCGGGCCGGCCGGGACGCGCACGCGCGCGGCGCCCGGTGGCCGGAGCCCCGGGCGCCGCGGAACGGACCCTCACACTCCCGACGGGACCTTCTCCCGCGGCAGTTCGGGCTGTTCCTCCCGCAGGCCGAACCGGTCGTGGGCGCGGCGCAGCGGGCGCGGCGCCCACCAGGCGTGGCGGCCGAGCAGCGCCATCGTGGCCGGCACCAGCAACATCCGCACGACCGTCGCGTCGATCAGCACGGCCAGCGTCAGCCCCAGACCGATCTGCAGGATGGGGGAGAACCCACCCGTCATGAACGCCGCGAACACCACCGCCAGCAGCAGCGCCGCGCAGGTGACCACCTGGCCCGAGCGGCTCAGACCCGTCACCACGGCCTCCCGGTCGTCGCCGGAGCGCAGCCGTGCCTCCCGCATCCGCGCCAGGATGAACAGCTCGTAGTCCATGGCCAGCCCGAACGCGATCGCGACGATCAGCGGCGGCGCGGTGAGGCTCAGCGCCCCCAGGCCCTCCGCGCCCAGCAGCCCGGCGAGATGCCCGTCCTGGAAGACCCACACCACCACGCCCAGGGCGGCGGCCAGACTGAGCAGCGTGGTGACGACGGTGCGCAGCGGCAGCAGCACCGAACCGGTGAACGCGAACAGCAGCACCACGATGCCGGCCAGCACGGTCAGCGCCGCCCAGGGCGCCCGCTCCGCGAGCATCTCCCGGAAGTCGACCAGACGGGCCGCGGTGCCGGTCACCTCGACCGGCGCGTCGCCCCGGGCCTCCCGCACCCGCTCCACCAGGGCGGTCGCCTCCGCGCCGTCCGCGTCCCCGGGCGGCCGGATCTCGATCACCGCACCTCCGCCCGGCAGTTCACGCGTGGTGGCGCCCGGCTCCAGCGCCCGGATCCGGTCGGCGGTCGCGTCGTCCGTGCCCGGCCTGGCGACGACCACGACGGGGGAGACGCCGGTGCCCGGCGGGAAGTGGGCGGCGACGGTGTCCTGGAGCTGCCGCGCCTCGCTGTCCGCCGGGAGCTGGCGCGCGTCCCCGACGGCGATGCTCATCCCCGACACGGGCAGGGCCAGCACCAGCAGCACCGGCACCGCCACGGCGAGGACGGCCACCTTGCGCCGGGCAGCGAAGCGGGCGACGCGGGCGAAGAACCGGCCCTCCTCCTCGCCGTTCCTCGGCGTCTTCGCCGGCGGGATGCGCCCGCCGAACCGCACCAGCAGCGCCGGCAGCAGCGTCAGGGCGGCCAGCATGTCGATGACGACCACCGCCGCCACCGCGAGCCCCATGCTGCGCAGGAACACGCTGGGGAACACCAGCAGCCCGGTCAGGCTGACGGCGACGGTCAGCCCCGAGAACAGCACCGTCCGCCCGGCCGCCGCCACCGTGCGGTGCACCGCCTCGACGACGTCCTCCGTGGTCCGGCGCTCCTCACGGAACCGCACCAGCATCAACAGCGCGTAGTCCACGGCCAGTCCGAGGCCGAGCATCGTCGTCACCTGGATCGCGTAGACCGAGATGTCGGTGACCTCGCTGAACAGGAACAGGGCCAGGAACGCCCCCGCGATGCCGCTGACCGCGACGACCAGCGGCAGCAGCGCCGACCGCAGCCCGCCGAACACCACCAGCAGCAGCGCCAGCACCACCGGAAGAGAGATCAACTCGGCGTTCTTCACGTCCTGCTGGGCCCGCTCACCCATCTGCAGCCCCAGCAGCGGCCCTCCGCTCACGTGGACGTCGGGCGCGTCGATCTCCCGGATCCGCTCGGCCGCCGCGTCGAGCGTGCGCTCCTCCGCGTCGTCGTCGAGCCCGCCCTCCAGGGTGACGGGGACGATCAGCGCCCTGCCGTCCTCGGCGATCATCCCGGGCGTGGCGTAGGGGTCCGGCACGGCGGCGACCCCGGCCACCTCCCGCAGGTCGGCCACGGCCCGCTCGACCTCCGCGCGCAGCCCGGCGTCCGCGACGGGCGTGCCGGCCACCACGCCGGTGATCGAGGACCCCGCCGGGTCCGTCTCCTCGAGGTACCGCGCGGCCGACTCCGACTCGGTGCCGGGCACTTCGGGCACGTTGTCGGAGAGGCGCGCGAAGACGCCCGTCCCCAGGCCGAAGCCCAGCAGCAGGAAGAGCCCCCACAGGAGCATCACGGTCAGTGGACGGCGGGTGGCCGTCCGGGCGAGTGCGGTGAGCACGATCCCTCCCCGGCGTTGACGGTGCGTCGAACACCTTCAGCGTCGTGCCTCGGGGTGGTCCGGCGGATCGCCGGGAGGAGCGGTTCATGTCCCTCGCCCGTACGGGGGAGGGGGCCTGCGGGCTCACTCCTCGGAGGGATGTCCCGCGACCTCAGGGGGCTCCCGGGGTGACGAGCCCCGACTCGTACGCGCGGATCACCGCCTGCACCCGGTCCCTGAGGCCCAGTTTGGACAGCACGTTGCTCACATGCGTCTTGACCGTGTGCTCGCTGACGAACAGGGCGCGGGCGATCTCCGCGTTGGACAGGCCGCGGGCCAGCAGCCGGAGCGTCTCCACCTCGCGGGCGGTGAGCGCGTCCAGGCCGGGCGGGGGAGGACCGCCGGCGGCCGCCGGCTGCTCCCTCCGGCGTTTCACCAGGTCCGCGACCAGCCGCCTGGTCACCGTCGGGGCGAGCAGCGACTCGCCCGCCGCGACCACCCGCACCGCGTGCACCAGGTCGTCGCGGCGCACGTCCTTCAGCAGGAAGCCGCTGGCGCCCGCGTACAGCGCCTCGTACACGTACTCGTCCAGGTCGAACGTGGTCAGCATGACCACCTTGCAGGCCGACTCCGCGCACACCAGACGGGCCGCCTCCAGGCCGTCCATCACCGGCATGCGGATGTCGAGCAGCAGCACGTCCGGGCCGTGCCGGCGCACCGCCGACACGGCCTCCTGCCCGTCCGCCGCCTCGGCCACCACCTCGATGTCGTCCTGGGCGTCGAGGATCATGCCGAAACCCGCGCGGACCAGCTCCTGGTCGTCCGCCACCACCACCCGGATGCTCAACCGAGCGCCCCTCCCTGTCCGTCGCCGTGCGGACGCCGGGCCGAGCGGCTCGGCCCGTCCTCCGTCGCCCGGGCGGTCAGCCGAGCGCCGTCTCCCTCCGCGCCGCCACCGGAAGCCGTACGGCGACCCGGAACCCGCCGTCCGGAGCCGCACCGGCCTCCGCGCTGCCCCCGCACGCGGCGGCCCGCTCCCGGATGCCGATCAGCCCGTGCCCGCCCGGCCCGCCGGACGGCCCCCGCCCGTCGTCCGTCACCGTGAGCGACACCTGGTCGTCCGCCCAGTCCAGCTCCACCAGCGCCCGGGAGGCGCGGGCGTGCTTCACGGTGTTGGTGAGTGCCTCCTGCACCACCCGGTACGCCGCCACCTCCGTGTCCGAGGACAGCGGACGCGGCTCCCCGGAGGTCCGTAGCTCGGCACGCAGCCCCGTGGAGTGCCCCACCTGCCGGACCAGCTCCGGCAACGCCGTCACGCCCGGCTGCGGCAGCCGGGGCGACCCGGTGCCCGCCTCCGGCAGTTCCTCCTTCAACACGCCGAGGATACGCCGAAGTTGTGCCATCGCGTCGCGGCCGGTTGAGGCGATGGTGTCGAAGGTCGCCTCCGCGCGGTCCGGGTCCCTGCGCACCACCACCGGACCGGCCTCCGCCTGCACCACCATCAGGCTCACCGCGTGCGCGAGGATGTCGTGCATGTCCCGCGCGATACGGGCGCGTTCCTCTGCCCGCGCCCGCGCGGTGTCCGCGGCCCGCTCCCGCTCCAGCCGGCGGGCGCGGTCCTCCAGTGCGGCGGTGTAGGCCCGCTGCACCCGCGCGAGCATGCCCAGTGCGTACGCGGCGACCAGGCCCATCAGGTGGAACGCGTACTCGAAGGGGGCCTGGTGTCTCTGGTGCTGCATGGTGACGACCACGCCGATGATCCATCCGGCGAGCATCAGCCGCCGCTGCCAGGGACGGGCCTGGGCCGCCATCGTGTAGAGGACGACCATGCCGCCGTACATCACGTCCGGCGGGGGCGCGTGGTAGAGCGCCTGAGCGGGGGTGGCGACGGAGACCGCGCAGGCGACGGTGCAGGGGAACCGGCGCCGCCAGATCAGGGGGACGGCGGTGGCGGCGCCGAGGAGCCAGCCCTGCCAGGAGAGGGGGTCGTCGCCCTCGTCGGGGAAGATCCACTGGAGGGAGACGGCGAAGAGGGTGAGGGCGGCGAGGGCCGCGTCCAGGACGTAGGGGTTGGTGGGGCGCCAGCGGGTTGTCGCCTCGGCGACGGTGGAGCGGAGGGTCATGAGGGGGGCTCCTCGGGGCGGGGGTTCCAGTATCGGGAGGGGTGTGGGGACGGCGCCTCGCCGGTGAGAGGGATTTCGGAGCGCCTGTTGGGCGTGGGCCACCGGGGACGCGGCGGGTGCGGGTGGTGGGGGCCGAGCGCGCGGTTCCCCGCTCCCCTTCGGGGCGCGGTGCTGTGCGCGTGGTCTTCGCGTCTCCTCGGGGTGCACGTGTGGAAAGGTGGCGGTGTGAAACTGGTGATTCTTGGTGGTGGTGGGTTCCGGGTGCCGCTCGTCCACGGGGCGTTGCTCGGGGACCGGGGTGCCGGGCGGGTGACCCGCGTGGTGCTGCACGACGTCGACGCGGGGCGCCTGCGGGCCATCGCGCGGGTGCTGGGGGAGCAGGCCGCCGGGGTGCCCGACGCGCCCGAGGTGACCACGACCACCGATCTGGACGAGGCGCTGCGCGGCGCGGACTTCGTGTTCTCCGCCATCCGCGTCGGCGGGCTGGAGGGCAGGGCGAACGACGAGCGGGTCGCCCTCGCCGAGGGCGTGCTCGGGCAGGAGACCGTGGGCGCCGGCGGCATCGCCTACGGGCTGCGCACCGTGCCCGTCGCCGTCGACATCGCCCGGCGGGTCGCCCGCCTCGCCCCCGACGCCTGGGTCATCAACTTCACCAACCCGGCCGGTCTGGTCACCGAGGCCATGTCCCACCACCTCGGCGACCGCGTCATCGGCATCTGCGACTCGCCGGTCGGCCTCGGCCGCCGCATCGCCCGGGTGCTGGGTGCCAAGCCGGACGAGGCGTGGATCGACTACGTCGGCCTCAACCACCTCGGCTGGGTACGCGGTCTGCGCGTGGCCGGCCAGGACCGGCTGCCCCGTCTGCTCGCCGACCCCGCACTGCTCGGCTCGTTCGAGGAAGGCCGCCTCTTCGGGGCGGACTGGCTGCGCTCACTGGGCGCGATCCCCAACGAGTACCTGCACTACTACTACTTCAACCGCGAGGCCGTCCGGGCGTACCAGCAGGCGGAGCGGACCCGCGGGGCCTTCCTGCGGGACCAGCAGGAGAGCTTCTACGCCGGGACGGCCGACCCGGACGTGTCCGCGCTGGAGCTGTGGGACCGTACCCGCGCCGAGCGGGAGGCGACCTACATGAGTGAGAACCGGGAGGCGGCCGGCGCGGGGGAGCGGGAGGCGGACGATCTGTCGGGCGGCTACGAGAAGGTGGCGCTCGCGCTGATGCGGGCGATCGCCCGGGACGAGCGCGCCACCCTGATCCTCAACGTCCGCAACCGCGGCACCCTTTCCCCGCTGGACGCAGACGCCGTGATCGAGGTGCCCTGCCTGGTGGACGCCAACGGGGCGCACCCCGTCTCCGTCGATCCGCTTCCCGGGCACGCCGTGGGTCTCGTCTGTGCCGTGAAGGCCGTGGAGCGCGAGGTGCTGGCCGCCGCCCGTTCGGGATCCCGCGCCACGGCGGTCAAGGCCTTCGCCATGCACCCTCTGGTGGATTCGGTGAGCGTGGCCCGCCGGCTCGTGGACGCCTACAGGGCCGTCCATCCCGGACTCGCCTACCTGGGCCGGTAGCGGCTCACTCACCGGCGCCACCGGAAGGGGAGTTGGCATCGGGCCGGCCGGTCGCTCCCCGTGACAGCGGCCGACCGACCCGAGCTCCCCCCGGTCCCCCGTGCTCCCCCCGGCGGCTTCCCCAGTCGCCGTTCACCATCAAGAGCACGCACACCGGGGCCTGATACACCCTGGCGGAGATTTCTTTCAGAAATTTCCGGAAGCCTGTCGACGGCCCGCTGTCACCCCCGACGCGGTGGCCCTACCGCAGTGCACCGCAGTGGCCCTACCGCAGTGCCCCCGACGCCGTCCGTGGTTCCACGGGCGTGGCGGGCGCCGGAAGGGCGTCCAGCGTGCCCGTGCCCGTGGGCGGTTCGGTCCGCTGCCGTGGCACCGTGACCGGCAGCAGCGGGCGGGGCGCGGACACCACCGTGTAGTCCTGGCCCAGGAAGGGCGGGCTGATCTCGCCGGGGTCGTCGCCGAGCGCCAGCCGCACCGCGGCCCAGGGCGCGTTCACCCCGCACAGCGAGAGCTGGTGCAGCCCGCCCGCGGGGCGGGTGTTGACGTCCATCAGCACCGGCCGGTCGCCGAGCATCCGGAACTGGATGTTGGACAGGTGGTGCAGGCCGAAGCCCTCCGCGATGCGCCGGGCCGGCTCCAGCCACCGCTCGTGCTGCGTGAAGCCCCGGCGGCGGCCGTGCTTGGTGCGGCCGATCGCCAGCCGGACCCGGTTGTCGGACCCGGTGAGGCAGTCCACGGAGACCTCCGGCTGCTCCAGCCGCGGCATCACCAGCCAGTCGACGGGCTCCTCGGCCCGCCGCAGGGACTCCAGCACCAGGTCGAGCGGGACCTCCGGGCTGGGGAAGCCCTTCAACTGGGCGAGCGAGAAGGGCTCGCGGGTGATCATGCGGAAGCCGACCCCGCCCGCGCCGGCCGCGGGCTTGAAGCATGCCCGGTGTCCCAGCCGCTCCAACTCCTCGACCGCGATCACGAGTTCGTCCGCGTCCCGGACACGCCACCACGGCGGCACCGGGACGCCGATCGACTCGACCGCCTGGTAGGCGACCACCTTGTCCTCGAACACGGCCACCGCCTCGGGCGGCGGCGCCAGCAGCGCTGTCCCGGCCGCCTCGAAGTCGGCGCGGTGCGCGACGATCGCCGACTGGTGCAGCCGGGGCACGAACACGTCGATCCCGCGCCGCCGGCACTGGGTGAGCGCGTACTCGACGTACGCCGCGGGGGAGAGGCCTTCCGGCTCCAGCTCGGCCGTGTCGGCCGCGGCGAGGACGGGGGAGTCGGGGTCACCGTGGGTGGCGTGGATCTCGACGGCCCGGTCGCTGGGATTTCGCCGCAGCTGATCCATGAAGAACACGTTCTCCGCGTACGTGCGGTTGAGCCAGACGCGTACGCGAGAGACCATGCGGGCCGCCTTTCAACGGTGTGCGGGCAGGGCGGAGCAGCCCGGGCCCGGGCATGACGTAGGGAGGTGCACCGAACCGCCGTGCGGAAAAGACGTGTCCATGGCGGTGGTGTAGGGCAGATCATACGACCAAGAAGGGTCGTCCTGATACCACGCCCGGGTGGCGGTCCGCGGTTGTTCCGGCGGGGCCGATGTGATCTCGTGGTGAGGTCCGGCGGCTGCTGAAGGGACGACCGTGATGGCGACGGGTGGAGATGGCCCTCAGCTGTGGGCGGTCAGCGATCTGCACATCGGCTACGCCGAGAACCGTGACATGGTCGAGGGCATGCGGCCCGAGTCCGACGGGGACTGGCTGCTGGTGGCCGGCGACGTCGCGGAGACGGTGGAGGACATCCGCTGGGCCCTGAAGACCCTCGCCGGCCGTTTCGCCCGGGTGATCTGGACGCCGGGGAACCACGAACTGTGGACGCACCCGAGTGACGCCGTCACCCTGCGGGGCGTCGCCCGCTACGAGCACCTGGTCGAGCAGTGCCGCGAGCTCGGGGTACTCACGCCCGAGGACCCCTACGCGATCTGGGAGGGCCCCGGCGGCCCGGTCGCCGTGGCGCCTCTCTTCCTCCTGTACGACTACTCCTTCCTCCCGTCCGGCAGCGCCACCAAGGAGGAGGGGCTGGAGTACGCGTACGGCACCGGGGTGGTCTGCACCGACGAGCGGCTGCTGCACCCCGACCCGTACCCGACCCGTGAGGACTGGTGCCGCGCCCGCGTCGCCGAGACGGAACGGCGGCTCGCCGAACTTCCCGAGGACCTGCCCCTCGTCCCCGTCACCCACTGGCCGCTGCACCGCCATCCGACGGAGGTGCTGTGGTACCCGGAGTTCGCGATGTGGTGCGGCACGGTGCTGACCGACGACTGGCACCGCAGATACCCCGTGCACACCGCGGTCTACGGCCATCTGCACATCCCCCGGACGACCCGACAGGACGGAGTCCGCTTCGAGGAGGTCTCGGTGGGCTACCCACGCGAGTGGCGCAAACGGCAGGAACCACCGGGCCGGCTGCGTCGGATCCTGCCCGCGGAGGAGTCGGCCCTGTGATCGAGGATCTGCTCCCGCCGACGGTGGCGGCTGTCGAGGCCTACGGCGACGAGGGCGTGGACGCCCCCCTGTTCCCCGAGGAGGAGGCTCTCCTCACGCGTGCCGTCGACAAACGCCGCCGGGAGTTCACCGCCGCACGCTACTGCGCCCGGCGCGCGATGGAGAAGCTCGGCGTGCCCGCGGCGCCCGTCGTCCCGGGTGAGCGCGGCGCCCCCGTCTGGCCCGGCGGGCTGGCCGGCAGCATGACCCACTGCGAGGGCTACTGCGCCGCGGCGCTGGTGCGCGCCGACGAACTGGCGTCCCTCGGCATCGACGCCGAATCACACGCGCCGCTTCCCGAGGGAGTTCTCTCCGCCATCGCCCTGCCCCAGGAGGCGGCCCGCGTCGGACGCCTCCGCGCGGAACGCCCGGACGTCCACTGGGACCGCCTGCTGTTCAGTGCCAAGGAATCCGTCTACAAGGCGTGGTATCCGCTCACGCGGAAGTGGCTGGACTTCTCGGAGGCGGACATCGTCGTCCACGGGGACGGCACCTTCTCCGCGGAGCTGTTGGTGCCGGGGCCGGTGGTTTCAGGCCGCCGCCTGGGTCACTTCACCGGCCGGTGGACCATCCAGGGTTCGCTCCTCGCCACAGCGGTGGCCGTCCCACACGGGTGAGTCAGGGGCCGGCGGGGGCTGAGCGCCGTTCCCCGCGCCTCTGAGGGCGGCAGTGCCCCGAAGGGGCGCGGGGAACGGCGGCGACAAGCTCCAGCAGCGCCGCAGCCGTCCGACCCCGGGTCAATCCAAGGCGCGACGCGCCGAACCTCAGCCCCCAGGCTGCCAGCCCCCCACCATCCGGAAGAACTCCTCCTCGTTCCCCGCCAGCCCCGCCCCCTCCAACGCGGCTTCCGCCTCCGCGAGTACGGAAGGCGGGACCACCGGCAGCACGGCCGGCCCCGCCGGGCCGGGCCCGTCGTCGCCGAAGGCGGCCCGCACCGTGTGCAGCAGTCTGAGATAGGCCTGGACGGCGGTGCGCTCGCGGTCGGTCAGTACGGCGGTGGGCATCGCTCGGCTCTCCCCGTGTCGTCGTCGTGGGTCCCCGTGCCCCCGGCACAAACGGGGGCGCACCACCAGCTTGCCGCCCACCACTGACAATCGGCCCGAGGCGACGCCCCGCCACCCCGCGCACCCGCCCGGAAAGCGTCAGCTCTGCGGCCCCAGATACCCCAGTGACGCCCCGATCCGCCCCGCCAGATGGTCCCGCTGGACGGGCCCGCGCAGCGACGAACCGGCCAGGTACGTCCGGCACTTGCTGGCCAGCAGCAGCCCGAACGCCTCGGCCTCCTTCTCGTCCGCGAGGTCGAACCGCGTGCGCGCCGCGACCCGCAGCACCGTCGCCCGCAGCGCGTCGTCGTCGAGGGAAGCACCCCATAAACGGGTCGCGACCTCCGCGCCCGCGCCCTCCACATGGTGGCCGCAGTGGCCGGCCTTCATGTGCCACAGCTCGTGGCCGAGGATCACCAACTGGTGGTCGGGAGCCGTGCGTTCCTCGACCACGACGAGGTCCTGGTCCGCCATGTCGAGCCACAGCCCGCTCGCGGTGCCCGGCGGGAAGGCCGCCGTGCGGAACAGCACCGGCCGCCCGCGGCGCCGGCTCATCGCCTCGCACAGGGCCGCGTAGAGATCGGCGGGCCGCGCCGGGACGGGAAGCGTCAGCTCCGTGACCAACTCGCCGCAGAGGCGGCGCATTTCCCTACCGATGCCCACACTTCTCCCCGGGTCACGACTTGGGCCGCTGGACGCTCTCCAGGAGCATGTCCAGCCACTCCGCGACCTTGTCGCGGTGCTGGTCGGTGGGCAGCTGCGCGGCCCGCCAGGCGATGCCCCGCACCCCGTGGTCCTGCAGCAGCCGCTCGAGCGGATCGTCGGCCGCCGTGGCCGACTCCCGCTCCGCGAGCTTCTGGAGCAGCTCCTGCTCGGTGTGCTGGAGGGCGCTCGCCAGCGCCTCCGGGTCCTCGGCGGTGAGAAAACCGGCGTGCACCCGGAAGAACCGCTGGAGGGCGTCGCAGTGCTCCATGGTGGGCCGCCGGTCGCCGTTGATGAGCGCGCCGGCCTGCTGCCGGGACATGCCCGCGCCGTCGGCGATCTCCTGCTGCGTGTACTTGCGGCCGTTCGGCTTCAGCCGCGTACGGCGCAGCAGGTCCAGCCGCTGCAGGAACCGCGCCTGCACATCGGGCTCACCCGCGGGCTGCCCGCTCAGCAGTGCCTTGACCACGGGCTCCGGGACGCCGGACGCCACCGACAGCCGGCCCACGTCGAAGACCTCGCTGTGCGCCACGCCGAGCCGGTCGGCGAGTGCGGTGACCCGGGCGACGACGGCGGGCAGCGCGGTCGTCGGCGCGGTGCCCGGACCCTCGAAGCCACCCGTCACCGAAAGATCTCCTACGTCTCTCACAGGCTTCTCACAAGCGATTGCCGTGAACCTCACGGAGACTAGCCGGTGGATCGAACTCGCATCCAGGTCTCGCCACAACTGTGGCCAATTTCGGCCGTCAACCGTCGCGGAATGCCACGATAGTTGACACGCCGACGCTCCGGGCAGCAGGATCGGGGCGCCGCGTCAAGGCCGCACAGGCAAGAGGGGTGACCTCCCGATGGCATTTCAGGCAGGAGGGCAGCGGCCGGCACCGCGGCCCGGCCCCGGGGCTCCCGAGGCCGCCCACGACTATCTGCGGGACTACGCCGTCCTGCTGGACTCCGTCCCCTTCCCGTCGCTGGTCGTGGACCACCGGTGGGACGTCCTGCTCACCAACGGCGCCTTCCGGACACTTTTCCAGGGCGTGGAGCCGCATCCGACGGCCCACCCCGGCGCCAACTTCCTCCGCTTCGTGCTGTTCCACCCCGACGCCGCCACGGTGCTGGGCGACCACGAGGCGAGCTGGTGCCTGCCCATGCTGGCGGACTTCTCCGCGACCGCCGAGCGGCACCCCCACGACCCCGTGCTGCACGCCGTGCGCCGGGACATCGCCCAGGACCCGATCATGGACGCCGCCTTCCGGCACGGTCTGCCGCACTGGCTGCGTGCCGTGGGCGAGCGGGCCGCCGGACACGACGGCTCCGTACGGCCGTTGCTGCACCCGGACCCCCGCCGGGGGGCCACGGAGTGCCGTCTGCTGGTGGAGACCACCTCCGTGCTCGAGGAGATGGAGTGCCGCCGGGTGACGTTCGTCCTCCGGGAGACGCCCCGCCCCGCCGGCCGGGACCGCAGGACCCGCCGCGCGGCCTCCCACCTGCGCGTGGTCCCCAGCGAGGACTGAGCACCTTCGGGAACGTCCGTTTCCGCCCTGTTCCCCGCCCGTGTGATGTGTGACATAGTACCGGCGTGAGCGAGTCGCTGACCTGCGATGTCGTGGTGGTGGGCGCCGGGATGACGGGCGCCGCCTGCGCCTTGTACGCGGCTCGCGCGGGGCTCGACGTCACCGTCGTGGACCGCGGCCCCGTGGCCGGCGGGACGACCGGCGCGGGGGAGGGGAACCTCCTCGTCTCCGACAAGGCGCCCGGACCCGAGCTCGACCTGGCCCTGCTGTCCCTGCGGCTGTGGGCGGAACTCGCCGCCCTCCACGGCCCGGACGTCGAGTACGACGCCAAGGGCGGCCTGGTCGTCGCGGAGACCCCGGAGGCGTACGACGGGCTGCGGGCGTTCGCCGACGCCCAGCGCGCGGCCGGGGTGACCGCCGAACCCGTGCCCGCCGACCGCCTCCACGACGTCGAACCGCGCCTCGCGCCCGGCCTCCCGGGCGGGGTGCGCTATCCGCAGGACGCCCAGGTGATGCCCGCCCTCGCGGCGGCGCACCTGCTGAAGGCCTCCGGCGCCCGTCTCCTCACCGGCCGCGAGGTGACCCGCGTCCTGCGCGCCCGCGACGGCGCCGTGCGCGGCGTCCGCACCCCGCGCGGCGACGTCCACACCCCCGCGGTCGTCAACGCGGCCGGCACCTGGGGCGGCGAACTCGCCTCCCGCGCCGACGTGTTCCTGCCGGTCATGCCCAGGCGGGGCTTCGTCCTCGTCACCGAGCCGCTGCCGCCCCGCATCCGGCACAAGGTGTACGCCGCCGACTACGTCGCCGACGTCGCGGGCGACACGGCGGACCTGCTGACCTCCCCGGTGGTGGAGGGGACGGCCGCCGGACCGGTCCTCATCGGCGCCAGCCGCGAACGCGTCGGCTTCGACCGCTCCTTGTCCCTGCCGGCCGTACGGGCGCTGGCGGCCGGGGCGACCCGGCTGTTCCCGTTCCTGTCCGACGTGCGGGCCCTGCGCACGTACGCCGGTTTCCGGCCCTACCTGCCCGACCACCTTCCGGCGATCGGCCCCGACCCGCGGGCGCCGGGGCTGTTCCACGCCTGCGGCCACGAGGGCGCCGGCATCGGACTGGCTCCGGGCACGGGGCTGCTGATCACGCAGGCGCTCACCGGGAGGACGCCCGAGCTGGACCTCGCGCCCTTCCGGCCCGACCGCTTCCCCCGCCCGGCGACGGAGGCCGCACCATGAGAACTCCCGAAGACGGCGGCACAGGGCGCGCGTTCGAGGTCACCTTCGACGGGCGGCCGGTCGAGGCGCTGCCCGGGCGGACGGTCGCCGCCGTGCTGTGGGCGGCCGGCGTCACCTCCTGGCGCACCACCAGGGACGGCGGACGTCCCCGCGGGGTGTTCTGCGGCATCGGCGTCTGCTTCGACTGCCTCGTCACCGTCAACGACCGCCCCAACCAGCGGGCCTGTCTGGTCCCGGCGCGCCCTGGGGACGTCATCCGCACCCAGGAGGGCACCGGTCATGAGAACTGAGCTCGCGGTGATCGGCGCAGGCCCCGCGGGGATCGCCGCGGCTCTCGCGGCGGCGCGGCGCGGCATCCGGGTGACGCTGGTCGACGCGGCGCCCGCGCCCGGCGGACAGTACTTCCGGCAGCCCGCGCCCGGCCTGGGAGAGAGCGTCCCGCAGCGCGGCGGACGCACCTGGACCCGGCTGCGCGACGCCCTCGCCGCGAGCCCCGTCGACGTACGGCCGGAGCACCACGTCTGGTGCGTGGAGCGGGAGTCCGGAGGGCTGACGGTCCACGCGCTGCTCGGGCCCGAGCAGCGGGCATCCGTCGAGCTGTGCGCCGACGCCGTGCTGCTGGCCACCGGCGGGTACGAGACGGTCCTGCCGTTCCCCGGCTGGACCCTGCCGGGCGTCGTCACGGCGGGCGGCGCGCAGGCCCTGCTCAAGGGCGGCCTCGTCACACCGGGCGGCACGGTCGTCGTCGCCGGCACCGGGCCGCTGCTGCTGCCCGTGGCCACCGGACTCGCGGCGGCGGGCGTCCGCGTCGCCGCGCTCGTCGAGTCCACCCACCCCGCCCGCCTGCCGCGCCACGCCCGCGCCCTGGCCGGCAAGCTGCCCGAGGCGGCCGGGTACGCGGCGCGCCTTCTGCGCCACCGGGTCCCGGTGCTGACCCGGCACACCGTGGTCCGCGCCCACGGGAAGGACCGGCTGACCGGCGTCACCGTCGCCGCCCTCGACGCGCGGGGCCGCGTCCGGCCCGCCACCGAGCGGCTGCTGCCGTGCGACGCCCTCGCGGTCGGACACGGCATGCTGCCGCACACCGACCTCGCGGAGAGCCTCGGCTGCCGGCTCGACGGCCACGCCGTCGCCGTCGACGCCGAACAGCGCACCGACGTACCGGGGGTGTGGGCGGCCGGGGAGGCCACGGGCGTCGGCGGCGCGGCACTCGCGCTGGCCGAGGGGCACATCGCGGGACGCTCGGTCGCGGCCCGCCTGCGCGGCACGACACCCGACCCGGACGCCTGGGCGCCGGCCGCCCGGGTCCGCGCCCAGGGGCGTACGGCCGCGGCGGCCCTGCACGCCCTGCACGGCCCGCCCGCCCACTGGGGCGAGGGCGTTCCGGACGACACGGTGATCTGCCGCTGCGAGGAGGTCACCGCGGGCGCCGTCCGCGAGGCCCTCGCCCTCGGCGCCGGCGACACCCGCACGGTCAAGCTGCTCACCCGCGCGGGCATGGGCTGGTGCCAGGGCCGCATGTGCGCACCCGGCGTGGCAGCCGTCACCGGATCCCCGCCCGCACCGGCCCGCCGCCCCTTCGCCCGCCCGGTCCCCCTGGGCGTCCTGGCGGCACAGCACCACCGGACCACCTCGCCCGAGCACCGTCCGCGCCCCGAGGAAGGATCCCCATGACCGGTCACCGCCCCTGGCGAGGAGTCCTCGTCGCCACCGCGCTGCCCCTGCGCGACGATCTGACCGTCGACCTCGACCGGTACGCCGAACACTGTTCGTGGCTCATGGCGAACGGGTGCGACGGGGTCGTGCCCAACGGGTCCCTGGGGGAGTACCAGGTGCTCAGCCCCGAGGAGCGGGCCCGCGTCGTCGAGACGGCCGTGGCCGCCGTCGGCGGGGAGCGGGTGATGCCCGGGGTCGCCGCCTACGGGTCCGCCGAGGCGCGCCGCTGGGCCGAGCAGGCCGCCGAGGCCGGATGCCGGGCGGTGATGCTGCTGCCGCCCAACGCCTACCGCGCCGACGAGCGGTCCGTCCTCGCCCACTACGCCGAGGTCGCCCGCACCGGGCTGCCCGTCGTCGCGTACAACAACCCGATCGACACCAAGGTCGACCTGGTGCCGGAGCTGCTCGCCCGGCTGCACAGGGAGGGGTACGTACAAGCCGTCAAGGAGTTCTCCGGGGACGTGCGCCGCGCCTACCGGATCGCCGAGCTCGCGCCCGGGCTGGACCTGCTGGCGGGCGCCGACGACGTACTGCTGGAGCTCGCCGTCGCCGGGGCGAAGGGCTGGATCGCCGGGTACCCCAACGCGTTGCCCCGCTCCTGCGCGGAGCTGTACCGCGCAGCGACCGGCGGGGACCTCGCCACCGCGCTGCCGCTGTACCGGCAGCTGCACCCCCTGCTGCGCTGGGACTCGCGCGTGGAGTTCGTGCAGGCCATCAAGCTGTCCATGGACGTCGTGGGACGCCACGGCGGGCCTTGCCGTCCGCCGCGCGTCCCGCTGGACGCGGAGCAGGAGGCGGCCGTCCGCGCCGCCACCGAGAAGGCCGTCGCGGCCGGACTGGCGTAGAGAGGCGGGGAGATGCGCAGCTCACTGGTCCTGCACGCCGTCGACTCGCACACCGAGGGCATGCCCACCCGTGTGATCACCGGCGGTGTCGGCGTCATCCCGGGCGCCACGATGAACGAACGACGCCTGTGGTTCCGTGAACACCGGGACCACGTCAAGCAGTTGCTGATGAACGAGCCACGCGGCCACGCCGCGATGAGCGGCGCGATCCTCCAGCCGCCGACCCGGCCCGACTGCGACTGGGGCGTCGTCTACATCGAGGTGTCCGGCTACCTGCCGATGTGCGGGCACGGCACCATCGGCGTGGCGACCGTGCTGGTGGAGACGGGCATGGTCGAGGTCGTCGAGCCGGTCACCACCGTGCGCCTGGACACCCCCGCCGGGCTCGTCGTCGCCGAGGTGGAGGTCGCGGACGGCTCCGCCACCGCCGTGACCCTGCGCAACGTGCCGTCCTTCGCCGTCGCCCTGGACCGCGAGGCGACCCTGCCCGACGGGCGCACGGTCACCTACGACCTGGCGTACGGCGGGAACTTCTACGCCGTCCTGCCGCTGGAGCAGTTCGGACTGCCCTTCGACCGGTCCCGCAAGGACGACATCCTCGCGGCCGGGCTGTCCCTCATGGAGGCGGTCAACGCCGAGGGGGAACCGGTGCATCCGGAGGACCCGTCCATCCACGGATGCCACCACGTGCAGCTCACCGCGCCCGGCTCCACCGCCCGGCACTCGCGGCACGCGATGGTGATCCACCCCGGCTGGTTCGACCGCTCCCCGTGCGGCACCGGCACCAGCGCCCGCATGGCCCAGCTGCACGCCCGCGGCGAACTCCCCCTCCACACGGAGTTCGTCAACGAGTCCTTCATCGGCACCCGCTTCACCGGACGCCTGCTCGGCACCACCGAGGTGGCCGGGCGCCCCGCCGTACTGCCCAGCTTCACCGGACGCGCCTGGATCACGGGCACCGCGCAGTACCTGCTGGACCCGACGGACCCCTTCCCCGCGGGGTTCGTCCTGTGACCGCCGGCGGTCCCGCCCTGCCCGCCCTCGGCGGACGCGGCCCCAGCTACCGGGAGCGGGTGGCGGACGCCCTGCGGGCCGCGCTGATCGCCGGTGAACTGCGGCCCGGCGAGGTGTACTCGGCGCCGGGGCTCGCGGCCCGCTTCGGCGTCTCCGCCACGCCCGTGCGCGAGGCGCTGCTCGACCTCGCCAAGGAGGGACTGGTCGACGCCGTCCCCAACAAGGGATACCGGGTCACCGCCGTCTCCGAGCGGCAACTCGACGAGTACACGCACGTACGCGCCCTGATCGAGATCCCGACCACGGCCGCGCTGGCCGCCACGGCCGACCCGGCCCCGCTCGCCGCCCTCCGCCCGGTCGCCGAGGAGATCGTCGCCGCCGCCGCGGCCGGAGACCTCATCGCGTACGTCGACGCCGACCGGCGCTTCCACCTCGGACTGCTGGCGCTCGCCGGGAACGCCCATCTCGTCGAGGTGGTCCGGGACCTGCGCCACCGCTCCCGGCTGTACGGGCTGACCGCGCTGGCGGAGCAAGGGCGGCTGCGGGCGTCGGCGGAGGAGCACCTCGAACTCCTCGACGCGCTGCTCGCCCGGGATACCGAGACCGTACGCGCGGTGATGACCCGTCACCTCGGTCATGTCAGGGGTCTGTGGGCAGCGCCCTGACCCCTGATCTTGCGCGATTATGCAAGCTGTTTGCGTATCTTGCGCTACGCTTGCGGTCATGACGCGACGACTTGCTGTGGTGGCGAAGAAGGTCGGGGTCAGCGAGGCCACGGTCAGCCGGGTGCTCAACGGCAAGCCGGGAGTCTCCGAGGCGACCCGGCAGGCGGTGCTCTCCGCCCTCGACGTCCTCGGTTACGAGCGGCCCACCCAGCTGCGCGGCGAGCGCGCCCGGCTGGTCGGCCTGGTCCTGCCCGAGCTGCAGAACCCGATCTTCCCCGCCTTCGCCGAGGTCATCGGCGGCGCGCTCGCCCAGCTCGGCCTCACCCCGGTGCTGTGCACCCAGACCCGCGGCGGGGTCTCCGAGGCGGACTACGTCACCCTGCTGCTGCAGCAGCAGGTGTCCGGCGTGGTGTTCGCCGGCGGTCTGTACGCCCAGGCCGACGCGCCGCACGACCACTACCGGCAGCTCGCCGAGCGCAACATCCCCGTCGTCCTCGTCAACGCGGCCATCGAGCACCTCGGTTTCCCCGCCGTGTCGTGCGACGACGCCGTGGCCGTGGAGCAGGCCTGGCGTCATCTCGCCTCCCTCGGGCACGAACGCATCGGCCTGGTGCTCGGCCCCGGCGACCACATGCCGTCGGCCCGCAAGCTGGCGGCCGCGCGGGCCGTGGCCGGCGAGGTGCCCGACGAGCACGTCGCCCGCGCCATGTTCTCCATCGAGGGCGGCCACGCCGCGGCCACCCGGCTCATCGAGCGGGGCGTCACCGGTTTCATCTGTGCCAGCGACCCCCTCGCCCTCGGCGTCGTGCGCGCCGCCCGGCGGAAGGGACTCGACGTCCCCGGCCAGATCTCCGTCGTCGGATACGACGACTCCGCGCTGATGAACTGCACCGAACCGCCGCTCACGACCGTGCGCCAGCCCATCGAGGCCATGGGCAAGGCCGTGGTGGAGCTGCTCAACGCGCAGATCAGCGGCAGCACGGTGGCCCCCGAAGAGCTGTTGTTCGAACCGGAGTTGGTGGTGCGCGGCTCGACCGGGCAGGCGCCACGCGGCTGACCCGCCGTCAACTGTCGAATAATTTCAAATTCTGCGCGACATCTTGCGGACCGATGTCGTCGGTGCTTGAGTGTGCCCCGCCCACCGCTCCTGTTCCGAGGGGTTCACTCGCTCCTGTCCCGTAAGGGGTCCACCGATGAGAAGCACCGGGATCCGCCGTACCCTCGTCGCGCTCGGCGTCGGCGCCCTCGCGCTGACGGCCTGCGGCTCGGACGGCGACGACGCCGCCGACGGCACGACACGCATCACCGTCAACTGCATGCCGCCCAAGAGCGCCAAGGTCGACCGCCAGTTCTTCGAGGACGAGATCGCCGCCTTCGAGAAGAAGAACCCGGACATCGACGTCGTCCCGCACGACGCGTTCCCCTGCCAGGACCCCAAGACGTTCGACGCCAAGCTCGCCGGCGGGCAGATGGAGGACGTCTTCTACACGTACTTCACCGACGCCCGCCACGTCGTCGACATCAACCAGGCGGCCGACCTCACCCCGTACGTCAAGGAACTCAAGAGCTACGACACCATCCAGCAGCAGCTCCGCGACATCTACACCGTCGACGGCAAGATCTACGGCATCCCCCGCACCGGCTACTCCATGGGCCTGATCTACAACCGGGACCTGTTCGAGAAGGCCGGCCTCGACCCCGACACCCCGCCCGCCACCTGGGACGAGGTCCGCACAGCCGCCAAGAGGATCGCCGCGCTCGGCGACGGCGTCGTCGGATACGCCGACTACAGCGCCCAGAACCAGGGCGGCTGGCACTTCACCGCCGAGCTGTACTCCCAGGGCGGCGACGTGGTGAGCGCCGACGGCAAGAACGCCACCGTCGACACCCCCGAGGGCCGCGCAGTCCTCCGGACCCTCCACGACATGCGGTGGAAGGACGAGTCGATGGGCAGCAAGCAGCTGCTCGTCATCAACGACGCCCAGCAGATGATGGGCTCCGGCAAGCTCGGCATGTACCTCGCCGCCCCCGACAACATCCCGATCCTGGTGAAGGAGAAGGGCGCCGAGTACGAGAACATCGCCATCGCCCCCATGCCCGGCGGCAAGGCCACCCTCGTCGGCGGCGACGGCTACATGTTCAGCAAGAAGGCCACCCCCGAGCAGATCCGCGCCGGCCTCAAGTGGCTCGACCACATGTTCCTCACCCCCGGTGACGGCTTCCTCGGCGACTACGCCCGCGCCAAGCGGAACGACGCCCCCGTCGGCCTGCCCGAGCCGCGTCTGTTCACCGGCGCCGCCGACGCCAAGGACCAGCAGGTCAAGGAGGCCAACGCCAACGTCCCGGTGGAGAACTACCAGGCCTTCCTCGACGGCAACCAGAAGCTCGAGATGAAGATCGAGCCGCCGCACGCCCAGCAGCTCTACTCCGTCCTCGACGGCGTCGTCTCCGCCGTCCTCACCAAGGAGGACGCCGACATCGACCAACTGCTGAAGGACGCCTCCGGCAAGATCGACGGCATCCTCTCCCGGAGCTGACGGTGACGAAGACGGTCGAACGGCCGCCCGCCGCGCGGGTCCGTCCGGTGAAGGCGCCGTCCCCGGCGGGGGACCGGAGGCGGCGCCGCCTCACCGACCACCTGCGCGCGTACGGCTTCCTCCTCGGCGGGCTGATCTGCTTCGCCCTGTTCTCCTGGTACCCCGCGATCCGCGCCGTCGTGATCGCCTTCCAGAAGTACACGCCCGGCTCCGACCCCGAATGGGTCGGCACCGCCAACTTCACCCGCGTCTGGCAGGACCCCGAGTTCGCCGCCGCCTGGCGCAACACGCTCACCTTCACCCTGCTCGCCCTGCTGATCGGCTTCGCGATCCCCTTCGTGCTGGCCCTCGTGCTCAACGAACTGAGCCACGCCAAGGCGTTCTTCCGGGTCGTCGTCTACCTGCCGGTGATGATCCCGCCCGTGGTCAGCGCCCTGCTGTGGAAGTGGTTCTACGACCCGGGCGCCGGCCTCGCCAACGAGGCGCTGCGCCTGCTCCACCTGCCGACCTCCAACTGGTCCAACGGCGCCGACACGGCCCTGGTGTCCCTGGTGATCGTCGCCACCTGGGCCAACATGGGCGGCACCGTGCTCATCTACCTCGCCGCGCTCCAGTCCATCCCCGGCGAGCTGTACGAGGCCGCCGAACTCGACGGGGCGAACCTGCTCCAGCGCGTCCGGCACGTCACGGTCCCGCAGACCCGGTTCGTGATCCTCATGCTGATGCTGCTGCAGATCATCGCCACCATGCAGGTGTTCACCGAACCGTTCGTGATCACCGGGGGCGGCCCGGAGAACGCCACCGTGACCGTCCTCTACCTCATCTACAAGTACGCCTTCCTCTACAACGACTTCGGAGGCGCCTGCGCGCTCAGCGTCATGCTGCTCGCCCTGCTCGGCGCGTTCTCCGCCGTCTACCTCCGCCTCACCCGCTCCGGAGAGGAGGCCGCATGAGCGCCGGCGTCCGCACCCTCGTCTCCCCTGCCGTCCTGGCCCGCCCCCGCGGCCGGGCCGTCTACTGGACCGTATTCACCGGCGTCGTCCTGCTGTTCACGCTGGCGTTCCTGTTCCCCGTGTACTGGATGGTCACGGGCGCGATGAAGTCACCGGACGAGGTGGCCCGCACCCCGCCCACCCTCGTTCCCGAAAGCTGGAGCACCGCCGGATACGCCGACGCCTGGGAGCTGATGCAACTCCCCACGCACCTGTGGAACACCGTGGTGCAGGCGGCCGGCGCCTGGATCTTCCAGCTCGTGTTCTGCACGGCCGCCGCCTACGCCCTGTCCAGACTCCGCCCGGCCTTCGGCGCCCTGATCCTCGGCGGGATCCTCGCCACCCTGATGGTCCCCGCCCAGGCCCTCGTCGTACCGAAATACCTCACCGTCGCGGACCTCGGACTGCTCAACGACCCGCTCGCCATCTGGCTGCCGGCCGTCGCCAACGCCTTCAACCTGTACCTGCTCAAGCGGTTCTTCGACCAACTGCCCAGGGACGTCCTGGAGGCCGCCGAGATCGACGGCGCGGGGAAGCTGCGCACCCTGTGGTCGATCGTCCTGCCCATGTCCCGCCCGGTGCTCGGCGTGGTGTCGATCTTCGCGCTGGTCGCCGTCTGGCAGGACTTCCTCTGGCCGCTGATGGTGTTCTCCGACACCGACAAGCAGCCCATCAGCGTGGCGCTCGTGCAGCTGTCGCAGAACATCCAGCTCACCGTGCTGATCGCCGCCATGGTGATCGCCAGCATCCCCATGGTCGCGCTGTTCCTCGTCTTCCAGCGGCACATCATCGCCGGGATCAGCGCGGGCAGCACCAAGGGCTGACACCGGACCTCCGTCCACAGAAGAGAAAGGCACCCACGTGGGACAGCCCACCCCTGCCACCGACGACGGCTGGTGGCGCTCCGCCGTCATCTACCAGGTGTACGTCCGCAGCTTCGCCGACGGCGACGGCGACGGCACCGGCGACCTGGCCGGCGTCCGCGCCCGCCTGCCGTACCTCGCCGACCTGGGCGTCGACGCGCTGTGGTTCAACCCCTGGTACCGCTCCCCGATGAAGGACGGCGGCTACGACGTCGCCGACTACCGCGCGATCGACCCCGCCTTCGGCACTCTGGCCGAGGCGGAGAAGCTCATCGCCGAGGCACGGGAGGCGGGCATCCGCACCATCGTCGACATCGTGCCCAACCACGTCTCCGACCAGCACCCCTGGTTCCGCGCGGCCCTCGCGGGCGGCCCCGAACGGGAACTGTTCCACTTCCGTCCCGGCCGCGGTGAGCACGGCGAACTGCCGCCCAACGACTGGCGGTCCGAGTTCGGCGGCCCCGCCTGGACCCGCCTCCCGGACGGCGACTGGTACCTGCACCTCTTCGCCCCCGAACAGCCCGACCTCAACTGGGCGCACCCCGCCGTCCGTCAGGAGCACGAGGACATCCTGCGCTTCTGGTTCGAGCGGGGCGTCGCCGGCGTCCGCATCGACTCCGCGGCCCTGCTCGCCAAGGACCCCGAGCTGCCCGACTTCACCGAGGGCCGCGACCCGCACCCCTACGTCGACCGCGACGAACTCCACGACGTCTACCGCGCCTGGCGGGCCGTCGCCGACGAGTACGGCGCCGTCTTCGTCGGCGAGGTCTGGCTCCCCGACACCGAACGCTTCGCCCGCTACCTGCGCCCCGACGAACTGCACACCGCCTTCAACTTCTCCTTCATGTCCTGCCCCTGGGACGCCGCACGGCTGCGCGCCTCCATCGACGAGACGCTCGCCGAGCACGCCCCGATCGGCGCCCCCGCCACCTGGGTGCTGTGCAACCACGACGTCACCCGCACGGTCACCCGCTACGGCCGCGCCGACACCGGTTTCGACTTCGCCACCAAGGCTTTCGGCACCCCCACCGACCTGGCCCTGGGCACCCGCCGGGCCCGCGCGGCGGCCCTGCTGTCCCTCGCCCTGCCCGGCGCGGTGTACGTCTACCAGGGCGAGGAGCTGGGACTGCCCGAGGCGGACGTCCCGCTGGACCGCATCGAGGACCCGATGCACGCCCGCTCCGGCGGCACCGACCCCGGCCGCGACGGATGCAGGGTCCCGCTGCCCTGGTCGGCCGGCGAGCCGCACGCGGGGTTCGGCGGCGAGCCCTGGCTGCCGCAGCCCGACGGCTGGGCCGCCTACGCGGCCGATCTGCAGGCCGAGGACCCCGGCTCCATGCTCCGCCTCTACCGCGAGGCGATCAGGCTGCGGCCCGTGTTCGGCGACGGCCCGCTGACCTGGCTGCCCGCACCGGACGGCGTCCTCGCCTTCGCCCGCGCCGACGCCCTGTGCGTGGTCAACCTCTCCGACAAGCCCGTCGACCTTCCCGCCCACTCCGCGCTGCTCCTGGCCGGCGGCCCCCTCGACACCGCCGGGCGGCTGCCCCACGACACCGCGGTCTGGCTGCGCGCCTGAGCCGCGGCCCGTCTGTTCCCGCACCCCCACACGAAGGGACCAGCACCATGACCACCCCCCGCACGACCGGAAGGAGCGTGCCGGCGGCGGCCACCGCCGTCGCCCTCGCCGCCGGCCTGCTCGTCGCCGTCGCCCCGGCACCCGCCCACGCCGCGGCCGGCGCCACCCTCCCGTTCACCTCCGTCGAGGCCGAGTCCGCCGCCCACACGGGCACCCGCATCGGCCCGGACCACACCCAGGGCACCCTCGCCTCCGAGGCGTCCGGCCGCCAGGCGGTGCGCCTGAACGCGGGTCAGCGCGTGGAGTTCACCGTGCCGCGCGCCGCCAATGCCGTCACCGTGGCGTACAGCGTCCCCGACGGCCGGTCCGGCTCGCTCGACGTGTACGTCAACGGGCAGCGGCTCGACCGGACCCTGCCCGTCACCTCCAAGTACAGCTACGTGGACACCCCGTGGATCCCGGGCGCCCGCACCCACCACCTCTACGCCAACGCGCGCATGCTGCTCGGCCGGGACGTCCGGGCGGGCGACACCGTCGCCCTCCAGGCCACCGACGTCCAGGTGACCGTCGACGTCGTCGACTTCGAGCAGGCGCCCGGCGCCGCCACCCGCCCTTCCGGTTCCGTCTCCGTGACCGACAAGGGCGCCGACCCCACCGGGCAGGGCGACTCCACCCAGGCGTTCCGCGAGGCCGTCGCAGCCGCCCAGGGCGGGACCGTGTGGATACCGCCGGGGGAGTACCGGCTCACCTCGTCCCTGAACGGCGTCCAGAACGTCACCCTCCAGGGCGCCGGCCACTGGCACTCGGTGGTGCGCACCTCCCGCTTCATCGACCAGACGGCCTCCGCCGGCAACGTGCACATCAAGGACTTCGCCGTGATCGGCGAAGTCACGGAACGCGTCGACTCCAGCCCCGACAACTTCGTCAACGGCTCACTCGGCCCGGACTCCACCGTCTCCGGCATGTGGCTCCAGCACCTCAAGGTGGGGCTCTGGCTCACCGGGAACAACGACAACCTGGTCGTCGAGAACAGCCGCTTCCTCGACATGACCGCCGACGGCCTCAACCTCAACGGCAACGCCCGCGGGGTGAAGGTCCGCAACAACTTCCTGCGCAACCAGGGCGACGACGCCCTCGCCATGTGGTCGCTCAACGCGCCCGACGTGAACAGCGTCTTCGAGAACAACACGATCACCCAGCCGAACCTCGCCAACGGCATCGCCATCTACGGCGGCACCGACATCACCGTCCGGAACAACCTGATCGCCGACACCAACGCCCTCGGCAGCGGCATCGCCATCTCCAACCAGAAGTTCCTCGACCCGTTCCACCCGCTGTCCGGCACCATCACCGTGGACGGCAACACCCTGGTCCGCACGGGCGCGATGAACCCCAACTGGAACCACCCGATGGGCGCCCTGCGCGTCGACTCGTACGACAGCGCCATCGACGCGCAGGTGCGGATCACCAACACCACGATCACCGACAGCCCGTACAGCGCCTTCGAGTTCGTCTCCGGCGGCGGGCGAGGCCTCGCGGCCCGGAACATCACCGTCGACGGCGCCACCGTGAACCGGGTCGGGACCGTCGTCGTCCAGGCGGAGACCCAGGGCGCGGCCACCTTCCGGAACGTCACCGCGACGGGCGTGGGCTCGGCCGGCATCTACAACTGCCCGTACCCGGCCGGCTCCGGCACCTTCACGGTCACCGACGGCGGCGGCAACTCCGGCTGGGACAGCGCGTGGTCGGACTGCTCCACCTGGCCCGAGCCCGGCGAGGGCGAACCCCAGCCCGACCCGGACCGGAACCTGGCCCTGAACCGCCCGGCCACCGCCACCGGCTCGCAGGACGTGTACACCCCGGGCAAGGCGGTCGACGGCGACCCGAACACCTACTGGGAGTCGGCCAACCACGCCTTCCCGCAGACCCTGACGGTCGACCTGGGCGCCACCCGCGACGTGCGCCGGGTGGTGCTGAAGCTGCCGCCGCAGGCCGCGTGGCAGGCCCGTACCCAGACGCTGTCCGTGCAGGGCAGCACCGACGGCTCCGCGTACACGACGCTGGCCGCGGCCCGGGAGCACCGCTTCGACCCGGCGACCGGCAACACGGTGACCGTCCCGGTCGACGGCACCCTGCGTCATCTGCGGCTGCACGTCACCGGCAACACCGGCTGGCCGGCCGCCCAGTTCGGCGAGGTGGAGGTGTACGGGTCCTGACCTCGGGGAGCGGGCGGGGTCAGCGGCTGACGAGCAGACCCCGCCCGCGCAGCACGCGCCGCTCCAGCGGGCTGAAGATCAGCAGGTCGATGGCGATGCCGACGCACAGGATCAGCAGGATCGCCAGGAACACCTGCGGCATGCTGCTGTTGTTGCGGCCGTTCTCCAGCAACTGGCCGAGGCCGACACCGAGATCCGGCGAGGAGGCGATGATCTCGGCGGCCATCAGCGAGCGCCAGGAGAACGCCCAGCCCTGCTTGAGACCGGCCACGTAGCCGGGGAGCGCGGCGGGCATCACGATGTACCGCGCGCCGCGCAGCCCGGTCGCGCCCAGGGTGCGCCCGGCGCGCAGGAACAGCGGCGGGATCTGGTCGATGCCCGCCACCAGGCCGTTGGCGATGGACGGCACCGCGCCGAGCAGGATCACCGCGAACATCATCGAGTCGTTCAGACCCAGCCAGATCACGGCCGGCGGCACCCAGGCGACCGACGGCAGCGACTGCAGGCCCGACAGGATCGGGCCGATGGCCGCCCGGACGAAGGACACCCGCGCCACCAGGAGCCCGAGCGGGGTGCCGATGACGAGCGCCAGCAGGAAGCCGAGCAGACCGCGTGAGACGGACGTCCAGATGTAGTCGAGCAGCGTGCCCTGAAGCCAGGCCGCACGCACCTCGCCCCACACGTCGGACGGGGAGGCGAGCTTGTACGGGGGCGCGACCTCCGCCCACACCAGGATCTGCCACACCACCAGCACCAGGGCGACGGCGGTGACCGGCGGCAGCACCTTGCGCAGGAGCGTCTGGCTCAGCGGGGTGCGGACCGTCTGCGTCGAGTCGAGCGCGTCGAGGCCTGCTTCGAGACCGGCGAGGTCGTCCGGGTCCTGGGGCGCGGTGGTCCTCCCCGTGGCGTCGGCGGCTTTCTCAGTGCTGGCCATGACGGCGGATCTCCCCACGCAGTTCTTCGGTGATCTCGGCGGACAGCTCCGCGACGGCGGAGTCCTCGAGACGGCGCGGCTGCGGCAGGCCGACCGTCCACTGCCGGGCGATGCGGCCCGGCCGCGACGACAGCAGGACGACGCGCTGCGCGAGCCGCACCGCCTCGCGCACGTTGTGCGTCACGAACAGCACCGACAGGCCCGTCTCGCGCCAGATGCGGGTGAGTTCGTCGTGCAGCACGTCCCGGGTGATGGCGTCGAGCGCGGCGAACGGCTCGTCCATCAGCAGCAGCCGGCTGTCCTGGGCGAGGGCGCGGGCCAGGGCGACGCGCTGGCGCATGCCGCCGGACAGCTCGTGCACCCGCTTGCCGTGCGCGTCCTTCAGCCGCACGAGCTCCAGCAGCCGCTCCGCCTCCTGACGGCGCTCCGGCTTGCCGACTCCGCGCAGTTTCAGGGCGAGTTCGATGTTCTTGCCCGCGGTGAGCCACGGGAACAGGGCGTGCTCCTGGAACATCAGGGCGGGCCGGCCGTCGGTGCCGACGGTGCCGGCGGACGGCCGGTCGAGCCCGGCGACCAGGTTGAGCAGGGTGGACTTGCCGCACCCCGAGGCGCCCAGGAGGGTGACGAACTCGCCGGGCGCGACATCGAGGGTGATGTCGTCCAGCACGAGCTGCCGTCCGCCCGGGGCGCCCGGAGCGGGAAAGGACTTCGAGACGTGCTCGACCCGTGCGGCGTACTCCGCCGTCGTGGTGTCCTCGGCCGTCCCGGCCATCGTCGTGGCCATGGTCGTCACCTCCTGGCTTCTCGTCGGGGTGCGGGCGTGGTCAGCGGACGCCGAGACCGGCGTCGTCGACCGTCGGCCTGCCCTCGGCCTCGAGGACCTTGTTGAGCGGCTCGAGGTCGTAGATGCCCTTCAGGTTGGGCTTCTCCAGCAGGCCGGCCGACACCGCGTGCGAGGCCTGGGCGTCGAGGGTGGAGGCCAGCGGGTCGTCGAGGAAGGTGATGGACTCCCACGCGGGGTTGAGGACCTCCTCCGGCAGGGCCTTGCCGGACAGCTTCTCCAGCGCCTTGTTCGCGGACGCCTTGGCCTCGTCCGGGTTGGCGTTGATCCACGCGTTGGTCTTCACCGAGCCGCGTAGGACGGCCTCGACGACGTCCGGGTGCTCCTCGAGGAACGTCTGCGACACGATGATGTTGGTGATCACGAACTGCTTGTCCGGCCAGATCTCGGATTCGTCGAGCAGCACTTTCGCGCCGTCCGCGACCAGCTTGGAGGCGGTGGGCTCGGGCACCCAGGCGCCGTCGACGGAGCCGGACTTGTAGGCGTCCGGGGTGATCTTGTTCTCGGTGCGCACCACGGACACGTCGCCCTTGCCGCTCTGGGCGTCGACCTTCCAGCCCTTCTCGGCGATCCAGTGCAGGAAGGCCACGTCCTGGGTGTTGCCGAGCTGCGGAGTGGCGATCTTCTTGCCCTTGAGGTCGTCCAGTGTCTTGATCTTGTCGGGGTTCACCACGAGCTTGACGCCGCCGGAGGCCGAACCGCTGATGATGCGCAGGTTCTTGCCGGCGGACTTGGTGTAGCCGTTGATGGACGGGGAGGGGCCGATCCAGCCGATGTCGATGGAACCGGCGTTGAGTGCCTCGATCTCGGAAGGACCGGCGTTGAACGTCGACGGCTTGATCCTGGTGCCGCCCAGCTCCTTCTGGAGCAGGCCCTCCTGCACGCCGACCAGGGCGGTGGCGTGGGTGAGGTTGGGGAAGTAGCCGATCTTCACCTCCGAGGCGGACAGCTTCTTCGCGTCCGCCGCGACCTCCGCCTGCGGGGCGTCGTCCTCGGCGTCGGAACCGTAGCCGCAGGCGGTGAGCAGGAGCGGAAGGGCCGCCATGGCGGCGACGGTGCGCAGGATGGTGAGCGGTCGTGCGGCAGACACGGAGGTGTCCTCTCGGGAAAGCGCGGTCCGGGACGGGACCGGCGTACGGGTGTGGCTCAGGGGCGCGCGGCCGTCGGGCCTGCCTCACGAGGGGAGGCGGCCGCGGCTTCGCGTGCGGTGCGGGGAGCGAACGGGCTCGGGGGCGTCGCCGGCCGCGCGGTGCGGTTCCGGCGGGGCCTCAGGCCGGCCGACAGATGGCGCTGGACGTGCGGCCGAAGTCGATGTGGCGGCGCGAGGTCAGCAGGAGGCGTGCGGCGACGTCGTACGGACGTGCGGTCATGGCCACCCCCTGTGGATCGATCCCTAGTTTTCCTACCTGGCTGCTAGGGATCGTGGCAGAAAGCAGCCCCTACCCCAAGAGGCAGCTCATATGATGGACGCCGGTCGCTCACATGGTGAGAAACGCCTGGTCGGCGGCGACGGGGGTCAGGGATTCACCCAGGCCTTCGGGGCGTCCGCCAACGCGGCCACCCCGGCCGGGAGCCGGGACGACGCCACGTCGGCGAGGGACACGCCCTCCAGGATCTGGCGCACGTTCGACCGCAGCGCGATCCACAGCGGCAGCAGCGACTCGGCCGGACCGGAGTAGGACAGCTCGGGCGGACGGACGCCGCGCACCGAGACCAGCGGGCCCTCCACGACGCGGATGACGTCGGCGATGCTGATCGCGTCGGCGGGCTTCGCCAGCCGGTATCCGCCGTTCCCGCCGCGCTGGCTCACCACGAGCCCGCCCCGGCGCATGTCGTTGAGGATGCTCTCCAGGAACTTGTGCGGGATGTCCTGCGCGTCGGCGATCGCCTCGGCCTTGAGCGGCCCGTCGTCCCCGGACGACGCGAGTTGCAGCGCGGCGCGTACCGCGTAGTCCGCCCTGGCTGAGATCCGCATGCGGTCATTATCCCGTACGGTCCGCGCCGCCCTCCACCCGCGGTCGACGGCGTGCGGTCGCGGGTCAGCCCAGCGCCTGCACGGCGTAGAGGAGGCCCACCGCGGTGGCCAGGATGCCCAGCAGCAGACGCAGCCCGGTCTCCGGGAGGCGTGGCTGGAGCCGCGCCCCGAGATACCCGCCGATCAGCCCGCCCAGTCCGCAGGCCAGCCCCAGGTACCAGTCCGGGGCCACGTCTCCGGTGCCCGTCAGGGACAGCAGAGCGAAGGCGCCCGCGCCGGCCACGGAGGTGACGAACGTCGAGGCCAGCGCCGCCGGGGCCACCCGGGCGACGGACATGCCCCGCCCGACCAGCAGCGGCCCGAGCAGCGAGCCCCCGCCGATGCCGTAGACGCCGCCGACGACGCCGACCGCCAGGGCCAGCCCGGTCACGGCGCGCGGTGACGGCTCGGCGTCCCCGGCACCCCGGGCGGGCCTCACCGTGCGCCGGATCAGCCACAGTCCGAGCGGCACCAGCAGCACGGCGGTCAGCAGCCGGAAGACGGTGGCGCCCGGGACGGCGAACACCCGCACGGCCGCGCCCACGACCACTCCGGGCAGGGTGCCGCTCACCAGACGGCGGGTCAGCGGGTCGCGCGGCAGGCCCGCGCGGTGGTGCCGCAGCAGCGCGCCGGGCCCGGCCACCACGTTGAACAGCAGGTTCGTCGGCGTGACCGCCGGGCTCGGCACCCCGAGGACGCTGAGCTGCACCGGCAGCAGGAACACCGCGCCGGACACCCCGGCGGGCGTGGTCACCACCGAGATGACCAGGCCCGCTGCCAGTCCGGCGAGTCCGGTGGACCAGGTCACGGCACGTCCTAGGAGAAAGGTCCCGAGGGGTCAGGCGGGCAGCACGAACGGGGGGTGGGCGCCGTTGAGGAAGTAGTCCCCGACGTCACGCAGCCGGTGCGCGACGGGCTCGTACAGGGTATGTGTCCGGGCGTTGCGCCAGAAGCGGTCGAAGCCGAGCCGCGCGGACGCCGAGCGCGGGCCGACGATGTCGAGCGCCCGGGTCGCGGACTCCTGCGCCGCCCGGGAGGCCGCCGTCTCGGCCATGGACACCAGCGCGGACACGTCCGCGTACTCGTCGTACGTCAGGTCCTCGCCGCGCTCCAGCCCTCGCCGTACGGCGTCCAGGGCCTGGTCGCACAGCGCGGACGCGGACCGGGCGAGCACCGTCAGCTCGCCGTACGCGGTGAGCGTCTGCGGGTCGTCGGGCGCGCCGGCGGACGGGACGGGCGACCACGGGCGGTGCCCGGCCCTGCTGTACTCGCGCACCTCGGCCAGCACCCCCTCGGCCATGCCGAGCAGCAGCTGTACGGAGAACAGCCGGCCCACCGGCGCGGCCAGGGCGGCCCGGGGGACCAGGTGGTCGTCGTCCGCGGACAGTGAGCCCAGGACGTCGTCGGCGTCCACCGGCACGTCGTCGAACTCCACGCTGCCGCCGCCCGCGAGCCGCAGCCCGAAGGTGTCGCCCGCCGCGTCGACCACCACGCCCCTGCGGGCCGGGTCCACCACGACGGCCAGGGGCTCGCCGGTGTCCTCGCGTACCGCCCGCACGGCGAGCCGGTCGGCCACCAGGACGCCCGCCGGGTAGCTCTGGCGGCCGCCGAGCACCGGGCCACGGGAGGTGCGGGAGAGCGTCAGCGGCGGGTCCTGCGGGGCGAACCCGCCACCCCAGCACCACTGTCCGGCCGCCGAGCGCTCCACGGTCCGCAGGGCCGTCCCGGGATCGGCGAAGAACCGGGCGCTCCACGAGAGGAAGTAGTGGGAGCCGAGGAGCTGGCCTATGGCGCCGTCGGCCGTGGAGATCTCCCGCACCACCGCGTACGCCGTGTCCCAGTCCGCGCCCGCGCCGTTCGGTCCGGCCGGGGTGAGCAGGGTCAGCAGCCCCGCCTCGCGCAGCCGGGACACCTCGTCGACGGGGGCCTTGCCGGCCTGTTCCCGGACGACGGTGTCCGTGGCCAGGTCGTCCGCCGCCTCGCGGGCCACGCGCAGCCAGTGCGCCCGGCCGTGCGCGACGGGTTCGGCCGGGGGTGCGGGGCGGGCCGGCGCGGCGGCGGCAGGGCACATGGCGGTGCTCTCCTCAGGATCGGCCGCAGGGCGCGGCGTGGGGGGTGTCCTGCTGATCGGGGACGTACTTGTAGCCGATGGACCGGACGGTCACGATGCGGTGGCGGTGGGCGGCGCCCAGCTTGCGGCGCAGGCGTGCGACGTGGACGTCGACCGTGCGGCCGTCGCCGACGTGGTGGTAACCCCAGACGGCCGCCACCAGCGTCTCGCGCGACTGCACGAGGTGCGGCCGCCGCACCAGATGCGCCAGCAGCTCGAACTCCAGGTACGTCAGGTCCAGTTCGCGCCCGTCGACCTCGGCGGTGCGGCGCGCGGTGTCGATCCGGACGGCGTCGTCCGCCGGTAGCCGCACGGGCGGCGCGGTCACCCCGGCCGTCACGTCCGCGGTCGTGTCGGCGGCCACCAGGCGGAACTCGGGCCGCGGCCGGTCCTTCACGAACAGGTCCAGGGGATCGGTGCCCTGGGGGACCAGCAGGAGGTAGCCGACGAGCGGCGGGGAAGCGGGGTCCTCCGCGTCGTGCCGCACCCCGTCGGCCACCAGGTGGAGGTGGCGTGCGTCGGGCAGCGGACGGTGCGAGGCGGTCGGGTGCGGCAGTGCCGTGGTCATGGCGTCAGTCCCTCGGGAAAGGTGTGGGGTCCCGGCGGACGCGGGGGTGGTGCGTGGAAGCCGGGAAGGGGGCCGGAGTGCGCGGCCGGCGTGCGAGCCGTGCGTTCAGGCGCGACAGCAGGCGGCGCTGACGACGTGACCGAAGTCGACATGCCGACGACGTACGAGTCGCTGCTGCACAGGGGACATGTCCCTCATGCTGCGCACCCCCCGTGAACACCGTCAAGCTTTTCCTAGTAAGTCTGTAGGAAAAGGGGGGAACGTCTCACATGCTGAACATGCGGCGCCGGTCGGCGGGACCTGACGACGCGTTGACACCTCCGAAAGGCGCGTGCTTGCATCCCGCCATGCCGCCGCTGGAGCCCCTGACGCGCCGCCGTGCCGTGGACCTCGTCCGCGTGGCCGCGGCGCTCTGTCGTCCCACGGACTGAACACCGCACCCCCTCCCGGCCCGCCGGGCACCCTCCCGCTCCACCCCTCCGACGACGAGGACCGCCGTCATGCCTTCATCCGCCGTGCCCTCACCCCGCCCCGACGAGACCGCCTACGACCGGCACCGGCTGCGCCAGTGGCTGGCCGGCGAGGCCAGGGCGGACGGCGTGAGCCGCCGCCGTCTGCTCACCCTGCTCGCCGGGGTCGGAGCCGCCGGCGCGCTGCCCCTGTCCGTGCCCGTTCCCGCCCGCGCCGCCGACGGCGACACCGTCGTCAAGCCGCTGCCGCCCGAGAAGTTCGTGCGCCACGGAACCAACGCCGAGACCCGCTGGGAGGCCCTGCGCGGCACCGGTCACCACACGCCGAACGACCTGTTCTTCGTCCGCAACCACACCGCCACCCCGCGCATCGACGCGGACGACTGGCGGCTGCGGCTGTGGGGGAGCGGCCTGCGCGGCGGGCCCGCCGAGGACAGGCCCGTCGAGTTCGGCCACGACGACCTGCGCCGGCTGCCGTCCGTCACCCGCACCGCGTTCGTCGAGTGCGCGGGCAACGGACGCAGTGGTTACGCCACCCGGCAGGGCGAGACGGTCTCCGGCACGCCCTGGGGGCTCGGCGCGATCGGAGTGGCGCGCTGGCGCGGCGTCCCCCTGTCCACCGTGCTGCGCCGGGCGGGCCTGTCCCCGTACGCCGTCGACGTGCAGCCGCGCGGCCTGGACGCCGAGTACGTCAGCGGCGGGGAGAGCCTCGGCCGGGTGCGCCGGCCGCTGCCGCTGTCCAAGGCGCTGCACGACGTCGTGCTCGCCTACGAGATGAACGGCGAACCGCTCCCGCCCGACCACGGCCACCCGGTGCGGGTGCTGGTGCCCTCCTGGGTGGGCATCGCGTCGGTCAAGTGGGTCGGCGACATCGAGGTGTCCGCGCAGCCGCTGTTCTCGCCGTGGAACACCGCCCTCTACCGGCTGTTCGGGCCCGCGCACCCCGAGGGCGGCAGCGCGCCGCTGACCCGTCAGACCCTCAAGAGCGCCTTCGAGCTGGCGAGCGGCGCCGTCTTCCGGGTCGGCCACGGGCACGTGCTGACGGGCCGTTCGTGGTCGGGCGCGGGCCCCGTCGCCCGGGTCGACGTCAGCACCGACGGCGGGGCGAGCTGGCGCCCGGCCCGGCTGCTGGAACGGCCGCGTCCCGACACGTGGACCCGGTGGTCCGTCACCTGGAAGCCCCGCACCCGGGGCACGACCCGCCTGCTGGCCCGCGCCACCGACACGGCGGGCCGCACCCAGCCGGACGTCTCGCTGTACAACACGCAGGGATATCTGTTCGACGCCGTGGTCCCGCACGAGGTGACGGTGGTCTGACCAGGGCGGACCGTCCCCCCCGGGGCAACGGCCCCCGCGCCGCCGTTCTCGCTTGGTGAGACGCTCCGGTGCGGGGGCCGTCGGCCTCTTGACGCGGGCGGAGTCTGCCTCGAGACTCCTGTACGGGAATCCTAGTGAATCGGTAGGGAACGCGATGGGCCGTGCAGCTCCTGACCTCGGCGGGGACACCGTGCGTGTCGCCCTCGGTCAGCTGCCCCTGCTGACGTCCCGGCTCCACATCGACCTCGCGCGCGTGTGCAGCGCGGCGGGCTCCCCGGACGACGCCCCCACGCGCCTCTGACATTCCTTTTTTTCTCTCACCCTTTCCGTCCCCGACACCGCATCCCGGCCGGGCCCGACGGCCCCCGCGTGCGCCATGCCACGCCCGTACGCCCGTCACCGAGCACCCTGGGAGACGCATGTCCGCCTCATCCCCGACCGTCGCCGTGCCGCCGTTCCGGGGCAGGATCGGCGACGACCCGCGCAGCGGGTACTACGCCGCACCCCACCGCTACCGCCTCCACCTGTCGCTCACCTGCCCGCACTGTCTGCAGATCGCGGTCACCCACAGCCTCCTCGGCCTCGGGGACGTCCTCCCCGTGACGTTGCTGCCCGCCGTGCCCGACGCCCCTGACGGCGGACACCGGGCCCTGCGCCCGCTGTACGAGGCGAGCGCGCACCTCCATCCGGGCCCCGCCCTCGCGCCGGTCCTGCACGACAACTGGACCGGGACCGTCGTCAGCACCCACGCCCCGGACATCGTCCGTGACCTGGCCCGGCGGTTCGGCGGACACGGGTCCTGTCTGCTCCCGCCCGACGCCGACGAGGCGCACGCCGCCGTCGAGCGGCTCTGCGAGCAGGGCGTCAACGCGACCGCCCAGCGGGCCGGGCTGCACGGCGGCGACCGCGCGGAACGCGACACCGCCCTCGCCGCACTGCTCCGCGCCCTGGACGTGCTGGAACTCCGGCTCGCCTCCCAGGAGTACGTCCTGGGCGACGAACTCACCCTCGCCGACGTGCGGTTGTGGGTCACGCTGGTACAGCTGGACACCGTGCACCGCCACCACCTGGACGCCTCGGCGGTGCACCGCATCACCGAACACCCGCGGCTGTGGGCCTACGCCCGGCGCCTCACCGCGCACCCCGCCTTCGGCGCGCACCTCGACCTGGACGGCATCGCCCGCCGGCACCACGCCCACTGCCGGGGCACGGAGGCGGCGGGCGCGGCGGTGCCGATCATGGACTGGCAGGCGTACGTCGACCGGAGAGCGCCGGAACCGACCCGCCGCTCGGTCTGACGCCGGACGACGCGCGAGGTTCAGGCGGCCCGGCGCTCCCCGGCCCTGCGTCCGGGACACCGGTGCCGCCTCCGCGGCCGCCCCGGCGGTCTCCGGGTGGGGTGGGGTCCCGGGCCGTCCTGGGCGCGAGCGGAGGGGAGGGCGACCGGGCCCGGCGCGTACGGTTCCGCGACCGACGAGGGCGTCCACCGCGCGAAGCCGGACGTGCCCGTGCTCGCCGGAACCAGTGCGTCCACCGCTGCCGGGGACCTGTCCGGCTCGCCCGGAGCCTCCGCCGGACCGGTGGACGTCCCTTCGGCGGCCCGTGACAGCAGGGCCACCCCCCATGCCGCGAGGCCGGCGCCCGACAGACCGAACACCACGCCGGGCGCGCCGCCCCGGAGGTGTTCGCCGAGCAGACCCAGGCCGATCACCGCCGCCGCCAGCGGGTTGGCGAGCGTGACCATCGCCAAGGGGGCCCCGAGGCCGCCCCGGTACGCGGTCTGCGCCAGGAGGAGGCCGCCGGCGGAGAAGGCGGCGACCAGCAGCGCCACCCCGATCACGCGCACGTCGAGCAGGGGGCCGGTGCGGTCCGTCACCGCGACCGTCACCGTCTGGGTCAGCGCGGACGCGACTCCCGACGCGATGCCCGACGCCGTCGCGTGACGCAGACCGGGACGGCTGCCGGGCCAGGACAGCAGGCCGATCAGCGACGCCGTGCCGCCCGCGACGGCCAGCGCCTCCGGCACACTCAGCACGTCGTCCGGCGCCGGTCCGGACGCCGTGGCGAGGAGCGCCGCCAGACCGGCCAGGGTCAGAGCCGTGCCCCGCCACTCCACCGCGCTCACCGGCCGCCCCGCCATCCGCGCCCCCAGCGGCACCGCGGCCACCAGGGTGAGCGCGCCCAGCGGCTGGACCACCGTCAGCGGACCGTACTTCAGCGCCACGACGTGCAGCAGCGCGGCCGCCGCGTTCAGGGCGACCGCGCCCCACCAGGCGCCGCTGCCCAGCAGCCGCAGCGCCCCGGCGCCGGAGCCGCGGGTGGCCAGCCGCGCCTGTGTCACGGCGGCGAAGGCGTACGCGACGGCCGAGACCAGGGAGAGCAGGACCGCCGTCAGCAGGGCGCTCATCGGCCCGCTCCCACGAGTGCGCCCGGACGCCGGGGACGGGGGACCCGTGTCGACGCGGGGGCCTGACGCGGTCGGCGCACCACCGCGAGCGCGAGACCGAGCAGGGCCGCCGCCGCGAACGCGTCCAGCCAGAAGTGGTTCGCCGTACCGACGATCACCAGCAGGGTCACCAGCGGATGCAGCAGCCACAGCCACCGCCATGCCGTCCGGGTCACGGCGATCAGGCCGATCGCCACCATCAGCGCCCAGCCGAAGTGCAGCGACGGCATCGCCGCGAACTGGTTCGACAACTGGTCGGCGTCGGGCGGCCCGTACACCGACGGCCCGTACAGCCGCGCCGTGTCCACCAGTCCCGTCGTCGGGAGCAGCCGGGGCGGGGCCAGCGGGTACGTCAGATGAAGCACCAGCGCGGCCGCGGTGACCGCCGCCAGCGCGCGCCGGGCCCACACGTAGTGGCCGGGGCGGCGCAGGTACAGCCAGACCAGGAAGGCCGCGGTGGCGGGGAAGTGGACGGCCGCGTAGTAGGTGTTGGCGAGCTGGACGAGCGTGTCGCCGTGCAGCAGCGAGGACTGCACCGCGCTCTCCCCGGGGAGGTGCAGCGCCCGCTCCAGGTTCCAGACCTCATGACCGTTGCGGTACGCCTCGGCCGTGTGGCCGGCCGCGAGCTGCCGGCCCAGCTTGTAGACGAGGAACAGGCCCGCCACCAGCAGCAGTTCGCGCAGCAGCGGCGGCCGGTCGTGGGTGCGGGGTCCCGGTGGTACGGGTCCGGGTTCCTCGGACTCCTCGCGCGCGTGCATGCCCCCGGTCCCTTCGCTGACGGTGGTGCGTGTCGTGATGCGGGCGGAGCTGCTGACTCGGGGACCGGGTCCAGCTCATCGGTGCGGACCATGATCGATACGCGAACGTACCGATACGGAGCCGTACCGATACGTCAGTGTACCGATACGCTCGCGTACCGGTACACTCGAGTACCGATTGCGTACGACACACTCCGCCGAGGGAGAGGGAGCCGAACCGATGACGTCGCAGGACGCGGACCGACCGGGACCGGCCGGTGCCTCGCGCCGCTCGAAGATCACGCCTGAGCGGGAGCGGGAGTTCTTCGACGCCGTCCTGGAGCAGATCCGGACGTGCGGGTACGACGCCGTCACCATGGAGGGTGTCGCCGCCAGCACGCGGTGCAGCAAGTCCACCCTCTACCGGCAGTGGCGGACCAAGCCGCAGTTCGTCGCCGCCGCCCTCCGGTCGAGCGCGCGGGCAAGGTTCGCGCTCATCGACACCGGCACCCTCGCGGGGGACCTGCGGGAGGCCGCGCGCTGCGCGGGGGAGTGGTCACCGAAGGACGCGACGCTGTTCCAGGCGCTCGGGCACGCGGTCCTCCAGGACCGGGAACTGGCGGAGGCTTTGCGGGAGGCGCTGATCGACCCGGAGATCGCCGCGCTGAACGAGATCCTGCGGCGGGGCGTGGAGCGCGGGGAGGTGTCCGCGGACAACCCGGCGCTGGAGTACATCCCGGCGCAGATCTTCGGGGTGCTGCGGGTCAGGCCCGTGCTCGAGGGGCGCAACGCGGACCCGGACTACGTGCTCCGCTTCGTCGAGGCGGCGGTGCTGCCGGCGCTCGGACTGACGTGAGACCCGGGCCCCGCCGGTCATGGGGACGACCGGACGGAGGCCCGACCGCGCCGCACCGTGGGGACGGGGGCGGCGCACCACCCGGCCGGGTGGGGCACCTCTTGAGCGGAGAGGTGCCCCACCCGGCCGTACTACGTCGGGCGCGGGCGGCCCGTCAGACGTCCTGCCCGTTGCCGCGGCCGCCCTCGGCCACCTCGATGCCCTCCGTGATCTCGTCGAGGATCTTCTCCTGCTGGTCGGTGTCCACGCCGAACCGGACGACCACGATCTGGTCCGGGCGGGACGGGGACGGGAACGCGAGGGACTGCACGAAGCCGTCCGACCCCTCCTGCGTCACCGCCTTCCAGCGGACCAGGTACCCCTTCTGCCCGGCCACGGTCACCGCCTTCGACGCCAGCACGTCGTGCGAGGTGATCCGCCCGTACGCCTCGCCTCCGTAGCTCTCCTCGGCGTTCGCCGCGATGTCCGCCTTCGCGACCTCCTCGGCGGTGTCACCGCGCGTGCCGAGCACCACGGCCGGGGCCGAGTACGCGCCGCCCTTGACGCAGGTCTTCGAGGTGTCGCCGGGGCAGTCGTACGACGTCTTCGACGTGAGCGCGGCGCCGACCTGCAACTCCTCGCCGTACCACCCGTCGGGCACGGGCAGACTGATCCCGCTCAGCGGGTCGGTCACGGCGCCGCTCTCGACACGGCGGGGGTCGTCACCGCCGTCGCCGCTGTCGCCGTCGCCCTCGCGATCGGGAGCGTTGTCCTCCGGCGCGCCGGGCTGCTGGGAGGTTGCGGTACGCGGCCCCCCGCCGTCGTCGGTCAGGGCGTACACCCCCACACCGATGCTCGCCAGCACGGCGGCGGCCACGGCGACGGCTATCCCGATCCGCAGCCGACGGCCGCGTGAGGGCGGGGGCGTGGCGGGATGGACGGGGTAACCGGGGTGACCAGGGTGCCCCCCGCCGACGGTCTCCACGGGCCCCCAGCCCCCGCCTTGCCCCACGCCGGGCCCGTACGCGGGAACCATCCCGGGAGCGGCCTGCCCCCCACCGGCCCACCCACCGGCCGCCTGCACCGGGGCACCCTGACGCGCGTCCGCGGGCCCGGCACCGAGCTGCCCCTCGGCCGCCCGACCGGCATCGGCCTGTTCCCCGGCCGCCTGCGTCGGGGCGATTTGACCGGCGCCTCCCTGACTCGCGGTCGCCGGCCCGGCGTGGAGCTGTTCGTCGGCCGCCCGACCGGCATCGGCCTGTTGCCCGGCCGCCTGCGTCGCGTCGCCCTGACTGACCGTCGCCGGTTCCGCAGCAGTCTGGCTGTCGGTCACTCGCGCCGCGTCGGGCCCTTCGGCACCGGCCGGGCTCTCGGCTGCCGGCGCCGCATCCGCCTGACCGGCAGCGGCCTCACCTTCGGTCGCCTGCACCGAGGCGCGGGAGCCCTCGTCCGCCTGGCCGGCGTCGGCGCGCCCGGCGCCCGCCTGCCCAGGGACGGTCAGCCCCGGGGCAGCCTTCTCGGCTCCGACCGCCCGGTCTTCGGCCTCGTGCTTGGCAGCAGTGCCAGTGCCGGCCGGGCTCGGGTCGCCCTGTCCGGCCGCGGCTCGCTCCGTACCGGTCCGCCCCGCAGCGTCCCGCCCCGCGAGGGGCTGCCCCGCGTCGCCCGGCGCTGAGGCAGTTCCTTCCGCGCCGGTCTGCCCGGCAGGGGCGTCGTCCGCACGGGCCTGTCCTGCGGCGGTGCGACCTGCGTCAGATGCCCCCGCGGCACCGGCGCGCCCGGTGCCCGCCTGCCCGGGGAAGGACTGCCCCGCATCCCCCGGCCCCGAGGTCTTTCCCTCCGCACCAGCCCGCCCCGCAAGGGCGTCCTCCGCAGGGGCGTCACCCTCAGGGCGCCGCCCAGGAACCGTTTCCGTCCGCCCCGCGGCAGTACCCGAGTCCGGCTGTGCCGAAGCGGCCGTGTCCGTCCTCCGGATGCGCGCCGTCCAGGCCGTGCCGTCCCACCACCGTTCCGTCGGCGGGCCGTCTTGCTTCTGTCCGGGGTCGGGGTACCACCCGGCGGGAGTCACCTGCGTCATGCCCCCACCGTATGAGGCGTCGGTGAAAGGCGGATGAGAGAGTCCGCGGACGGCGCGGAGAGGCCCTTTACCGGCACGGCCCGTGCCCCGTCAACGGGTCGGAAAGGGCCAGGTGTTGACCGACAGGTCCCTGGTGAGGGGCGGGCCGCGTCGACTCGCGGTACCCGGTGTCACTCGTCACGGCAACACGTGCCGCGACCGGGCTCCGCTCGGCCGGGCGGAGGACTACGCTCGGGTCCGGTACGTCATTCGGGCGACTCGGGGAGGTAGCGGGATGACGGAGGCACGGCCCCCGGCGGCACCCTCGGCCGCCCTGTGGGAGCGCGACGAGGAACTCGCCGCCATCGCGGAGGCCGTCGACGTCCTGTGCGCCGACCGCCACTCGCCCGGCACCCTGCTGGTGCTGCGCGGCGAGGCGGGACTCGGCAAGACCGCCCTGCTCGCCGAGACCCGCCGCATCGCGGAACGGCGTGGCTGCACCGTCTGGTCCGCGCGCGGCGGCGAGACCCTGCGCACCGTGCCGTTCAACGTGGTGCGGCAACTCCTCCAGCCCGCCCTGGTGTCCATGCTGCCGGAGGAGGCCCGCGAGTACCTGGGCGACTGGTACGGCATCGCCGGCCCCGCCCTCGGCATAGCCGACCCGGGCGACGGGCAGGCCGACCCGCAGGGTGTGTGCGAGGGCCTGGTCGCCGCCGTCCGCCGGCTGGCCCGCCGCGACTGGCCGCTGGTGCTGCTCATCGACGACGCCCACTGGGCCGACCAGGAGACCCTGTACTGGCTCGCCGTGTTCGCCGAACGCCTCGCCGACCTGTCGGTGCTGGTCGTCGTCGCCCGCCGCCCCGGCGAGATCACCGGGGTGAGCGCCCGTCACCTGGACGCCGTCGCGGACGCGGCCGGACGCCCCGTCACCAACCTCAGCGCCCTCACCCCCGAGGCGGCGACCGGACTGACCCGGGCCACGCTCGGGGAGAACGCGGACGCCGCGTTCTGCCGCGAGGTGTGGGCCGTCACCGGAGGCAACCCGTACGAGACGGTCGAGCTCCTCGCCAAGGTGCAGGACACCGAGCTGGACCCGGTCGAGGCCCACGCCGGCGAACTGCGCGAGCTGAACCGCTCCGCCCGCGGCGGCGGCCTCGTCGCCCGCCTGGAGGAACTCGGCATAGACGCCACCCGGTTCGCCTGGGCGGCCGCCATCCTCGGCGACGGCATCACCGTCGACCTGGTCGCCCAGCTCGCCACGCTCGGCCCCGACGAGGCGGCCCGCTGCGCCGAACGCCTGCGCGCGGCCCGCATCCTGACGGTGCGCGACCCGGCGTCCGCCGGACCCGCCGAGCTGGAGTTCGTGCACCCGCTGATCGCGACCGCCGTCTACAACTCCATCCCGGACGCCCTGCGCCGCGCCATGCACGGCATCGCGGCCCGTATCGTCACCGACTCCGGGCGCGGGGCCGCCGTGGCCGCCCGCCACCTCCTCGAGGTCCACCCTGACGACGACGAGGAACTCGTCTGGCAGCTGCGCGAGGCCGCCCGCGAACACCTCGCCGTCGGCGCACCGGACGCCGCCCGCCGCTGCCTGGAACGCGCCCTGGAGGAACCGCCCCGCCCCGAGGTGCACGCACACGTCCTCCACGAACTGGGCAGCGCCACCTTCCTCACCGCGCCCGCCCGCACCATCGGCCATCTGCGCACCGCCCTCGGCATGCCCGGCCTGGACGGCGACCGGCGGGTCGACGCCGTGATCCGCCTCTCCCAGGCCCTGCTGCACAACGACCAGATGGAGGAGGCCGTCCGCACGGTCGAGGCGGAGGCCGCCCGGATGCCGCCGGGGCCGACCCGGATGCGGCTCCAGGCCGTGCAGTTCATGTGGGAGGGCGTGCACGCCGGCGAGTCCCTCACCCCCGGCCGCTCCGAACGCCTGGCCGAGCTCGCCGCCACCTGCACCGGCCGCGACAACGCCGAGCGCGCGCTGCTCATCCTGCGCGGCTTCGACGCCATGATGCGCGGCGAGAACGCCGAGGAGATCGCCGAGATCTGCGACCGCGCCCTGGTCAACGGCCGCCTCGCACCCGGCCTCGGCTGGACCGACAACGAGTGGGGCGTCGAACTGTTGCTGATGCTGGCCAGTTCCTACGCCTACACCGACCGCCTCGACCGCGCCGAGGCCCTCTACAGCGAGGCGCTCCAGGCGTACGACACGGCGGGCTGGGGCGGCGGCCACCTCGTCCTCGCCCACGCCTACGTCGGCCTCGCGCACCGCAGGCGCGGCAGGCTGGAGGCGGCGGAGAACTCCCTGCGCGAGTCGCTGCGCCTCGCCGAACGAGTCGGCCGCGGACTGCCGCTGTACTGGACGGCCACCTGCAACCTCGTCGACACGCTCCTGGCTCGCGGCCACGTCGACGAGGCGTGGGCCATGGCCGAACGGCACGGGTTCGCTCCGCCCTACCCGTCGACCGTCGTGCTGCCCGACCCGCGCTCCGTGCGCGGCCGGCTGCTGCTCGCCGTGGGCCGCACCAAGGAGGGCGTCAACGCACTGGAGGCGGCGGAGAAGGCCGCCGCCGCGCGCGGACACCTCAACCCGGTGCACGTCTTCGCCGCCGCCGACCTGGCCCGCGCCCTCGCCACGGAGGACCCCGCCCGGGCGGCCCGGCTCGCCGTCGACGTCCGCCGCCGCGCCGAACGCCTCGGCACCGACACGGCGATAGGAGAGGCGCTCCGGGTGGCGGCCGCCCTGGACACCGGGCAGCGCGCGGTCCGTCTCGCCGGCCAGGCGGTCGCCTACCTGGAGTCCTCGCCCTGCCAGTACGAGCACGCCGCCGCCCGCATCGAGTACGGCGTCCTCGCCCGCTCCGTGCCCGACCTGGAACGGGGAGAGGCGCTGGCCCGCTCGTGCGGCGCGGACGGCCTGGTGGAACGCGCCCGCGCCGAACTGGCCACGGGAGTCGGACGCCGTTGACCGCCGGGCCCGTCACCCAGCGGGCGCGTGTCGCGGCCGCCGGCCGTCTTCCGGTGTCGCCTCGGCCGCCCGGCCTCCCGGGTGCCGCAGGGCGCAGAACCAGCCGATGCCGAGGGCGATCGCCATGCCGTAGAAGACCCACTGGTTGGCCTCGGCGAAGTCCATGCGGATCGCGGGCATCGCCTCCCGCATCGCCGTCGCCGGCGCGCCGTCGCCCGTGGGGATGCGGTCGTCCGCGTGTCCGGTGACCGCCTCGGTGATGTCGCGGGCGACGGACGCCCGCGCGTCCGGCGGGACGCCGCTGCCGCGGAGGGTCTCCGTGACCCGGTCGGTCATCGTGTGCGTCAGAACCGTGCCGAACACCGCCAGGCCCACGCTGGCCGCGTAGTTGCGGACCGTCTGGGTGATCCCCGTGACCTCCCCGTACGAGGCGTCGATCGCGCGGTTCACGGCGTCCGTCGAGGCCGGAGCCAGGATGAACCCGATGCCCGCGCCCGCCAGCGCGGCGTAGGGCCACTGGTCGTGCAGGGAGAGATCGGTGAGCTTGCCCGCCCAGAGGGCGAAGCCGACGGCGCCGACGACGCAGCCGAGCCGCAGGGCCGGCCGGGGCCCCCGCTTGTCGAGGATGCGGCCGCCCCACTGGGAGGCGAGCGCGAACCCGGCGAAGAAGTACAGCAGGTACAGCGCGGCCTGGTTGGGGGAGGCGCTCAAAGAGACCTGGGCGTAGACCGAGGCGAAGAAGAAGACGGGGACGAACGCCAGCATGGCGAAGAAGAGCACCAGCGTGTCCACGGTGAAGGCACGGCTGCGGAAGACGGCCAGGTCGACCAGAGGGTGCCGTTGCCGCGGCTCGTAGCGGCAGAACACCGCGAGCACGGCGAGGCCGCCCGCGACGCACAGCCAGGTCCACGCGCTGTCCCAGCCCCACGCCGACGCCTGCTGGAAACCGAGGACGCTCAGACCCATGCCGGTGACGATCAGCAGGGCGCCCGTGACGTCCAGCGGCTCCTCGCGCCGCCGGTCGGAGATGCGGGCGAGCACGGTGAGGACCAGCGCGACGACCGCGACGGGGACGTTCACCCAGAAGACCGCGCGCCAGGTCCAGGCCGTCAACCAGCCGCCGAGCAGCGGCCCCAGGGCCGTCAGGGCGCCGGTGAGGCCGAAGAACAGGGCGAGGGCGCGGCCCCTCCGCTCCACGGGGAACACCGCGACGACCACGGCGAGCGCGGCGGGGAAGAGCAGCGCCGCGCCCAGACCCTGGGTGGCGCGGAAGACGACGAGCCAGGGCAGCGCGTAGCCGTCGTCGGGGACGCAGCCGCACAGCACCGAGGAGACGACGAAGACGAGGGTGCCCGCCATGACGACCCGGCGCGGACCCCAGAGGTCGGCGAGGCGGCCGCCGAGGGCGAAGAAGGCGGCCAGGGACAGCAGATAGGCGTTGATCACCCACTGCATGCCCGAGGCGGACAGGCCGAGTTCCGACACGATGTCGGGGGCGGCGATCGACACGATCGTCTGGTCGATGAACGTCATCGCCACCGCGCACATCATCGCCGCGAGCGCCAGCGGCTGGGAGGCGGCGTGACCGGCACGCGGGGTGCTCCCGCTCGGATCGGTAGGCCTTCCACTCACGCGTCCACTCTGCGCCCACCGGATCAAGGGTGCATCCGGAGCCGGGCACGTGGGCGCGGGCCGGCCACGGCTAGCTGTATTGCCCTGTGAGGTTGGGGACGCGGCTGGCGGGTGGTTGCCCTTTCAGCGCGGTGTGTCCGCGGTGGTGATTGTAGGTGTGCAGCCATTGCGGGAACGCTTGGCGGCGCTCGGCTTCTGACCGGTAGGGGCGTGCGTAGGCCCACTCGTCCAGCAGGGTGCGGTTGAAGCGTTCGACCTTGCCGTTCGTCTGGGGCCGGTAGGGCCGGGTTCGCTTGTGGGCGATCCCGGTCGCTGCCAGGGCATCGCGCCAGTCGCGTGAGCGGTAGCAGGAGCCGTTGTCGGTCAGTACCCGTTCGACGGAGATCCCGGCCTGGGTGAAGAAGGTGTGGGCCCGCTGCCAGAAGGCGGTGGCGGTCTCCTTCTTCTCGTCCGCGTGGATCTCGCTGTAGGCGAGGCGGGAGTGGTCGTCGACGGCGGTGTGCAGGTAGCTGTAGCCGAGGTTGGGACGGCCGTGGACGGCGCGGGGCCGGGCGGGGTCGCGGTGCGCGGAGCTGTTGCGGCTGCCCTGAGCCCTGCCATGGACCTTGTGTCCGCCGCCGTCGGGGATGTTGCCCAGTTTCTTGATGTCGACGTGGACGAGTTCGCCGGGCCTGGCGCGTTCGTAGCGGCGCACCACGCGGCCGGTGGTCCGGTCGAGATGAGACAGGCGGGCCAGGCGGTAGCGGGTGAGCACGCGGTGCACGGTCGAGGGCACCAGGTGCAGGAAGTGCGCGATGCGGGCCGGTCCCCACCGGCGCAGCAGACGGACCTTGATGATCCGCCGCTCGGTACGGGTGGGAGTGCGGCCCGGGCTCGTGCGTGGGCGGCTGGAGCGGTCGGCCATGCCGGCTTCCCCCAGGCGGCGGTAGCGGTCGGCCCACCGCTGGGCGGTGGTGGGCGAGACCTGGAAGCGTTCGGCGGCCCGGCGCAGGGGCCAGCCGTCCTCGACCACGCAACGGGCCAGGCGCAGCCGTCCGGTCTCGGTCAGGGGTGCATTACGGTGGGGCACGAGGGCCTTTCTGGTTGGTGTAGACGTCGCAATCCACACCGAACCGGAAGGCCCTCACCCGTTCAAGATCCCTCGGCCGAGACCTGTCTCACCGTTCACAACCTCCCCGGACAGAACAGCTAGCGCTCGTCCTCCTCGTCGAGCACCCGCTGCGCGACGGCGAAGGCCGCGTTGGCCGCAGGGACCCCGCAGTAGACGGCCGTCTGCAGCAGCATCGCGCCGATCTCCTCCGGGGTGAGCCCGTTGCGCCGGGCCGCCCGCACGTGCAGCGCCAGTTCGTCGTGGTGGCCGCGCGCCACCAGCGCGGTGAGCGTGACCAGGCTGCGCTCGCGGCGGGTGAGGGTCGGGTCGGTCCAGATCTCGCCCCAGGCGTAGCGGGAGATGAAGTCCTGGAAGCGGGCGGTGAACGGCGTCTGCCGCGTCTGCGCCCGGTCCACGTGCGCGTCGCCCAGCACCTCGCGGCGTACGGCCGTCCCCCGGCCGGCGTGCCCTCCCAGGTGCGCCCGCAGCGCCGTGAGGACGGCCTCCGGGCGCTGTGCGACCGCCAGGTGCGAGGCGCCGGGGATCTCCACGAGGGACGCGCCCGGCACCGCGTCCGCGATCTCCCGCAGATGCGCGGGCGGCGTCGCCGGGTCGTCCCGGCCGGCCACGGCGAGCGTCGGCACGGGGATCTCCGCCAGCCGGCCGCGCAGGTCGAACGCGGCGAGCGCGTCGCAGCAGGCCGCGTACGCGCCCGGATCGGCGTCCCGGTGGTCCCGCACCAGGCGTGGCACGGTGAATCCGGGGGTGAACCAGCGGGCGTCGGCGTTCGCGGCCAGGTCCGCGAGCCCCTCGCTTCGTACCGTGGCCGCCCGCTCCCGCCATCGCTCCGGGTCGCCGAAGCGGGCGGAGGAGCAGATCACGGCCAGGGACGACAGCCGGTGCGGATGGTGCACCGCGAGATGCAGCCCCACCGCCCCGCCGAGCGAGACACCCGCGTAGGCGAACCGCTCGACGCCCAGCGCGTCGGCGAGCGCCAGCACCAGGTCCGCCAGGTCGCCCACGGTCGCGCCGGGGCCGACGGGTCCGGGGTCCGCCCCGCCGTGCCCGGGCAGGTTCCAGCGCACGGTGCGGTGGGCGACGGCGAGCTCCGGCGCCACCGCGTCCCACAGCGCGTAGGAGGTGCCGAGGGAGGGCCCGAGGAACAGCGGAGGCGCCGAGTCGGGGCCCTCGACGCGGTGGTCGAGCACGGTGTCGGTCAACGTCGCTCCAGTGCACGGTCGGTGAGGACACCGGCGGACCCGGCGCAGCGTACGGGATCGGCCAGCGCGTCGAGATCCACGTCCCGCATCTCCGGCTCGTCGGCCAGGGGTTCGACCAGAGGGCGGCCTTCGGCGCGGGCGCGCCGGGCGGTCTCCGTGAGCAGCTCCTTCGCCCGCGCCCGGCCCAGCACCGGAGTGAGCGACGCGGTCAGCCACTCCGACAGCACGAGGCCGCCCGTGAGGTCCAGGTTGCGGCGCATGGCGTCCGGGCGCACCCTCAGTCCCTCGGCGAGTTCGGCGGCGTCCCGGGCGGCCCCGCCGACGAGACGCAGCAGGTCCCTCAGCGGCTCCCACTCGGCGTGCCAGGCCCCCGCGGGCCGCTCGTCCTCGGCGGCCAGCGCGCCGTACAGCGTGGCCGCGAGCTGCGGGGCGCGCCGGGCCGCCGCCGCGGTCAGCGTGGCGCGCACCGGGTTGGCCTTGTGCGGCATGGCCGAGGAGCCGCCGCCGCTGCCCTCGGACACCTCCGCGATCTCGGTGCGGGACAGGGTGAGGACGTCCGCCGCGACCTTGCCCAGCGCACCGGCGGTGAACGCCAGGCACCCGGCGAGGTCGGCGACCGGCGTGCGCAGCGTGTGCCACGGCAAGGCGGGCGCGCGCAGGCCGAGTTCACGGGCGTAGGCGGTGGGCAGCACCGTCGCGTCCTCGGCGCCGTACGCGGTGAACGCGGCCAGGGTTCCGGCCGCGCCGCCGAGTTGGGCGGGCAGCGCGTCCCGCACCGCCGTCGCCCGGTCGCGGGCGTCCAGCACCAGCGACCGCCACCCGGCGGCCTTCAGCCCGAACGTCGTCGGCACGGCGTGCTGCGTGAGCGTGCGGCCGGCCATCGGCGTGTCACGGTGCTCGGCGGCCAGTCCGCCCAGCGCCCGCGCGCAGCGCTCCAGATCGGGGAGGACCACCGCGAGCACGCGGCGGGCGACCAGCATCGTCCCCGTGTCCATGATGTCCTGGCTGGTCGCCCCCCGGTGCACGTACGGGCCGTGCTCCTCACCCACCGCCCGGGTCAGGTCCGCGACCAGCGGGACGACCGGGTTGCCGCTCTCCCGGGCGCGCTCGGCGAGCGAGGCGAGGTCGAAGCGGCGCGGGTCGGCGGCCTCCGTCACCGCCGAGGCGGCCGCTTCCGGGGCGAGCCCCAGCGCGGCCTGGGCCCGGGTCAGTGCCGCCTCCGCGTCGAGCAGGGCCCGCAGATACGCGGCGTCCCCGGCCTCCTCGGCGGCCGGGGAGGCGGCCCGGCCCGGGGAGAGCAGTCCGGTGTCGGCTGCGGCTGCTGTCACGGGAACTCCAGGAAGACGGTCTCACCCTCGCCTTGGAGGCGGATGTCGAAACGGTACGTGCCGGCGCCCTCCTCGCCCGCGACCAGCGTGTCGCGCCGCTCCCGTTCCAGCCGCGTCAGCAGCGGGTCCCCGTCCGGCGCAGGCTCGTCGCCCGGCAGGTAGATGCGCGTGTACAGGTGGGTGAGCAGACCGCGCGCGAAGACGCACACGCTCAGGTAGGGCGCGCTCCGCCCGCGTGCCCCGGGGCGCAGGGTGCGGACGTACCAGTGGCCGTCCGCGTCGGTCTGGACGCGCCCGAAGCCGGTGAACTCCACGCCGTTGCGGCCCGCGTACCCTCCGCTCGCCGGGTCGCGCCGCATCGAGCCGTCGACGCGCGGCATCTCCCCGTGCGGATCCGGCCCCCACACCTCCAGCAGCGCGTCCGGCACCGGGTCGCCCGCGCCGTCGTACACGTACCCGTGTACGGTGACCGTGTCCCGGTGGCCGAGCGGGGCGACGTCCTCGCCGCCGGGGAAGGGCAGCGCGTATCCGTAGAAGGGGCCGACGGTGTGCGAAGGGGTGGGCGGCAGATGTCCCGTGCCGCCGCTCGCGTGCTGTGTCATGACGGTCGGTGCCCTTCCTCGGTCCAGGTGGCCCCCGGCCCGTCGAGCACGATGTCCCAGCGGTAACCGAGGGAGAACTCCGGCACGGACAGGCCGTGGTCGTAGACGGCGACCAGCCGCTGCCGCGCCGCGTCGTCGGTGACCGACTGCAGGATCGGGTCGTAGGGGAACAGCGGGTCGTTCGGGAAGTACATCTGCGTCACCAGCCGCTGGGTGAAGGCGGAGCCGAAGACGGAGAAGTGGATGTGCGCCGGTCGCCAGGCGTTGACGTGGTTGCGCCACGGGTAGGGGCCCGGGCGGATCGTGGTGAACCGGTAGTGGCCGTCGGCGTCGGTGAGGGTGCGGCCCACCCCGGTGAAGTTCGGGTCGAGCGGCGCGTCGTGCTGCTCGCGTCGATGGGCGTACCGCCCCGCCGCGTTGGCCTGCCACATCTCCACGAGCTGACCGCGCACCGGACGCCCGTCGCGGTCCAGCAGCCGCCCGGAGACGGTGATGCGCTCACCGATCGGCTCTCCGGTGTGCTGCCGGGTCAGGTCGCTGTCGGTCTCGGTGACGTCCCGCTCCCCGAAGGCGGGGGAGGACAGCTCCACCAGCTCAGGGTCCCGCGACACGTCGATCGCGACCGGAGGGCGCTTCGGGTGCCGCAGCGTTGAGGACCGGTAGGCCGCGTAGTCACGGCGCGGATGGTGCTCGACGGGCGCGCCCCCTTCGACCCGCTCCCGGTACGCCGCGCGCTCCGCAGCGATCTCCCGGTCGATGTCGGCCTGCGTGAGCGCGTCGGCCACGACAACCCCTCCCCATCGAGCGCTGAACTCGTCAGTGCACTGAGTATTGGGCCGGGAAAGCACTGTGTCCAGTAGTCTTCGGCCAGCGATCGACCCTCAGCACACGGACCATCTCCGGGAGCGCGCATGGCCGCCGTGGACCTCACCACCCACCCCGGGCACCTGGCGCGCCGGCTCCAGCAGGCGCACCATCTGCTGTGGACCACGATGGTCTCCGAGGAGACGACCTCGCCGCAGTACGCCGTCCTCAACACGCTCGTCGCCGAACCGGGCCTCGATCAGCGCACCGTGGGGGAGCGGGTCGGGCTGGACCGCTCCACGATCGCCGAGGTCGTCGGCCGGCTCCTGCGCCGCGGCCTGCTCGACAAGGTGCGCGACCCCGGCGACGGGCGGCGGTCCCTGCTGCGCGTCACCGACGAGGGCACCCGCGTCCACCGCAGGCTGACCGTGCGCACCGCGCGCATGAACCAGGTGCTCCTCGCCCCGCTCGACCCCGCCGAGCGGGAGGTGTTCATCGACCTGATCCGGCGGGTGGCCGACGCCGCCGAGACGCTCCGCGACCCGGACCGGCCGGCCGCCGCGCGGTGACGCGGACGCTCAGCGCCCCGACGTCAGCAGCACCCACACCGGTCCCGGCGCGACGTTCACCGGGTCGCCGTCCGGCGTGGTGAGGGACGTGCCGTCCTCGGCGGCCGGGCGGCTCCAGGACGCCGGGTGGGCGCGCCCGTCGCGCAGCACCGTCGCCTTCCCCGACCCCACCGTCTCGGTGTACGGCGTGTTGTTGCCCAGGAAGTCGCGGAAGCCGGACCGGCGTACGGTCACGTCCTGCACGACCACCGTGCCCGCCGTCAGCCGGTCGCCGTCCCGGGTGGTCGCGGGGGAGCCGTCCATCGACACCTGCCAGCGCCCGTCGGCGTCCGACCAGGTGAAGGTGAAGCGGGCCGCCGGGAAGCGCACGGTCACCTCCTCCTCGGGCGTCCCGCCGGAGGGCGCGGGACCCTCGTGGAAGCCGGTGGTCAGCGCGGCCTCGCCGGGCGGATCGTCCAGCACCCGGTCCGGGCGCAGGAACAGGTTGTGCGGGGCCGCCCGGCCGGGGTCCCGGTCGAAGGCGTCGGCCTCGGACGCGGGGTCCACCGGGGTGAGCGGCGCCTCGTCGATCAGCGGCAGCAGCTTGCTCTGGGCGCCGGAGAAGGCCAGCAGGGGCTTGTCGAACTGGCGCAGCAGTTCCAGGTCGGACTCGCGGGCGCTGCGCACCGGCCCCACCGACTCGGGCAGCCGGGTGGCGTACACCGCCATCAGCCGGCTCAGCCCGCCTTCCACCTGCTCGACGTAGACCACGTCGGCCGCGTCGAGGCCTGCCTGGGGCCGGGCGGCGGGCGCGTTGTCGATCTTCACGGCGAGGGCGGGAGGCGCCGCCCCGTCCCGCGTGGCGGTGGGCGACTCCCGTGCTCCGCGTCCGTCGTCCCCGTCGCCCGACGTGCATCCCGCCGCCAGTCCTGCCGCCAGCAGGGCGGCCAGCAGCACTCCGGCCCGCCTTCCGCCGCGCCGTCGCCGCGCCCCTCGTTCCGTGCCCACCGTCGCCACCGGCCGTCCTCAGTCATCCGTTGATTCGATTGTGCGCTTTTCCGATCGTCTACGCCGCTGCCCGAGCAGCCGGGATTCCGCGCGGTGGAGTCCGCCGATCGGCCCAGCGATCGGCGGTTCGGCGTCCGGCGCCTCGGGTACCCGGACGCAACCGCACGGGCGGCGCACGGACCCGTACGGCGCGACACACCGGCCGGCACGGAGGGAGCAGGCGGCGATGAAGGCACTGACCTGGCAGGGGAAGCGGGACGTACGGGTCGAGACCGTCCCCGATCCCAAGATCGAGGAGCCCACGGACGCGATCATCCGCGTCACCTCCAGCGGGCTGTGCGGATCCGACCTGCACCTGTACGAGGTGCTCACCCCGTTCATGACACCCGGCGACATCCTCGGCCACGAACCGATGGGCATCGTGGAGGAGGTGGGAGCGGCCGTCCCCGACCTCCAGGTCGGCGACCGGGTCGTCGTGCCCTTCCAGATCGCCTGCGGCAACTGCTGGATGTGCCTGACCGGGCTGCCCACCCAGTGCGAGACCACCCAGGTCACCGCCGAGGGCATGGGCGCGCCCCTCTTCGGCTACACCCGGCTGTACGGCGCGGTGCCCGGCGCCCAGGCGGAGTACCTGCGGGTGCCGCAGGCCCAGTTCGGCCCCATCAAGGTGCCGGAGGGCCCGGCGGACGACCGCTTCGTCTACCTCTCCGACGTGCTGCCCACCGCCTGGCAGGCCGTCGCCTACGCCGAGGTGCCCAAGGGCGGCAGCGTCGCGGTGCTCGGCCTCGGCCCCATCGGCGACATGGCCTGCCGGGTCGCCCAGGTCCAGGGCGCCGGACGGGTGTTCGGCGTGGATCTGGTCCCCGAGCGGCTGCGTCGGGCCAAGGAACGCGGTGTCGAGACCTTCGACCTGCGCTCCTTCGACGACGAGAAGGAACTCGTCGAGGCGATCCGCGACCAGACCGACGGCCGCGGCCCCGACGCCGTGATCGACGCCGTCGGCACCGAGGCGCACGGCAGCGCCACCGCCCGCATGGTGCAGAACGCCTCGGCGCTGCTGCCCCGCAAGATCAGCGGCCCGATGGCCGAACGCTTCAGCGTGGACCGGCTCGCCGCCCTCTACACCGCCATCGAGCTGGTCCGCCGCGGCGGCACCATCTCGCTCTCCGGCGTCTACGGCGGCATGGCCGACCCGATGCCCATGCTGACCCTGTTCGACAAGCAGGTGCAGATGCGCATGGGCCAGGCCAACGTGCGCCGCTGGAGCGACGAGATCATCCCGTACCTCACCGACGAGGACCCGCTGGGCGTCGACGACTTCGCCACCCACCGCGTGTCCCTGGCCGAGGCCCCCGAGGCCTACGACATGTTCCAGAAGAAGCGCGACGGCGCGGTCAAGGTGCTGTTCCAGCCCTGAGCGGCGGCCTCGTACTCCCGTGTGCTCACGGCCCGCCGAGGATCTCGGCGAGGTCGTAGCGGACCGGCTCCTCCAGCTGCGCGTACGTGCAGCTCTCGGGGGTGCGGTCGGGGCGCCAGCGGCGGAAACGGGCGGTGTGCCGGAAGCGCTGCCCGTTCTCCATGTGGTCGTACGCGACCTCCGCCACCCGCTCCGGCCGCAGCGGCACCCACGACAGGTCCTTCTTGCCCGTCCAGCGGCTCGGCGCCCCCGGCAGCCTCGCCGACGCGTGCGCCGCCTCGTCCGCCCAGGCCGCCCACGGATGGTCCGACACGTCCTCCATCCGCAGCGGCTCCAGCTCCTCCACCAGCTCCGCGCGCCGCTTCATCGTGAACGCGGCCGACACGCCCACGTGCTGGAGGGCGCCCTGCGCGTCGTACAGACCCAGCAGCAGTGAGCCCACCACCGGGCCGCTCTTGTGCAGCCGGTACCCGGCGACCACCGCGTCCGCCGTGCGCTCGTGCTTGATCTTGAACATGGCCCGCTCGTCCTGCCGGTACCGCAGGTCGAGCGGCTTCGCCACCACCCCGTCCAGACCCGCGCCCTCGTACTGCTCGAACCAGCCCTCCGCCACCTCGACGTCCGTCGTCGCCGGCGCCACGTGCACCGGCGGGGTGACCTCCCGCAGCGCCCGCACCAGCAGCTTCCTCCGGTCGGTGAGAGGCACGTCCAGCAGCGACTCGTCCGCGAGGGCCAGCAGGTCGAACGCCACGAACGACGCGGGGGTGCGCTCGGCGAGGGTCCGTACCCGGGAGTCGGCCGGGTGGATGCGCTCCGTCAGCGCGTCGAAGTCCAGGTGCCCTTCGCGGGCGATGACGATCTCCCCGTCCACGACGCACCGCTCGGGCAGCCGCTCCCGCAGCGCCTCCACCAGCTCGGGGAAGTACCGGGTGAGCGGCTTGCCCGTACGGCTGCCCAGCTCCACCTCGTCCTTGTCGCGGAACACGATCGCCCGGAAGCCGTCCCACTTCGCCTCGTACTGCATGCCCGGCGGGATCTTCGCCACCGACTTGGCGAGCATCGGCTTGACGGGCGGCATCACCGGGAGGTCCATGGCTCGACTGTAAGGACGGAGGCGGTGCTCCGCGCCTCGAGGAAGGCTCCGCAGCCTGCGGGCAGTCGTGCCGCTTGGGCGGCACGGGTGGGCGCAGGCGGCACCCTCCTGGCGGGCCTCGGTCTCAGCGCCGTACCTGCGGCGGACGGGGTGCCCCGCGTTGTCGTACGCCGGGTGCGGGCCGGCGGGGGCTGGTCGCGCAGTTCCCCGCGCCCCTTGGGACGCCGTAGCCTGCGGGCAGTCGTGCCTCCCCCAGTGCCTTAAGGGCCTGGGAGGTACCCCCAGGGGCGGCACGGGTGGGCGCAGGCGGCACCCTCCCGGCGGGCCTCGCCGTCAGCGCCGTGGCTGTGGCTAAAGGGGTGCCCCGCGTTGTCGTGCGCCGGGTGCGGGCCGGTGGGGGCTGGTCGCGCAGTTCCCCGCGCCCCTTGGGGGCGCCGCCAGTGCGGGCCGGTGGGGGCTGGTCGCGCAGTTCCCCGCGCCCCTTCGGGGCGTAGGGGTGGGCGCCTCCGGTGTGCGGGGTGTCGCGCCCGCGCCTACCGTGGCCGCATGGGTGATGCGGTGGAGCTCGAGGTCGGCGGCCGGACGGTGCGGCTGTCCAGCCCGGACAAGGTGTTCTTCCCGGAGCGCGGCTACACCAAGCTGGACGTCGCCCGCTACTACCAGGCGGTGGCCCCCGGCATCCTGCGCGCCCTGCGCGAGCGCCCCACCACCCTCCAGCGCTACCCGGACGGCGTCGAGGGCGAGTGGTTCTACCAGAAGCGCGCCCCCAAGAGCATGCCCGACTGGATCCCCACCGCCCACATCACCTTCCCCAGCGGTCGCAGCGCCGACGAGATGTGCCCCACCGAGGAGGGCGCCGTGGTGTGGGCGGCCCAGTACGGCACGCTCACCTTCCACCCCTGGCCGGTGCGCCGCACGGACGTCGACCACCCCGACGAACTGCGCATCGACCTCGACCCGCAGCCCGGCACCGACTACGACGACGCCGCCCGCGCCGCCCACGAACTGCGCGCCGTCCTCGACGAGTACGGGCTGCGGGGCTGGCCCAAGACCTCCGGCGGCCGCGGCCTGCACGTCTTCGTGCCGATCGAGCCGCGCTGGACCTTCAGCCAGGTCCGCCGCGCCGCCATCGCCGTGGGCCGCGAGATGGAACGCCGGATGCCGGAGAAGGTGACCATCAAGTGGTGGAAGGAGGAGCGCGGGGAGCGCATCTTCATCGACTACAACCAGACCGCCCGCGACCGCACCATCGCCTCCGCCTACTCGGTCCGGCCCCGCCCGCACGCCCCCGTCTCCGCGCCGCTGCGCTGGGACGAGGTGGGTGTCGCCCACCCGCAGGACTTCGACATCACGACGATGCCCGCGCGCTTCGCCGAACTGGGCGACGTGCACGCGGACATGGACGACCACGCCTTCTCCCTGGAGCCCTTGCTGGAGCTGGCCCGCCGCGACGAGCACGAGCACGGGCTCGGCGACCTGCCCTACCCGCCCGAGTACCCGAAGATGCCGGGCGAGCCCAGCCGGGTGCAGCCGAGCCGGGCCAGGAAGCCCAAACCCTCGGCCTCCTGACCCGGCTCACGTACCGAACAGCCGGCTACAGATCCTTGATCCGCACGTCCCGGTAGGAGATGACGTCCGTCGTGCTGTGCACCTGGAGCCCGATGTAACCGGAGGCGTACCGCCGCCCGTCCGTGCCCGGGTCGTCCGAGCGCGGCGGGGAGAAGTCCAGACCGCCGATGTTGTCGAACTCGTTGATCAGCACGCCGTTGCGGTAGACCTCGTAGTGCTGGTCCACCACCCGGATCTCGTAGTCGTTCCAGGTGCCCTTCTGCGTCACGCCCGCGCCGGCCAGGCCCACACGGTCGAAGCCGTACACCGAGCCCGTCTTGTACATGTCGCCGGTGGGCGAGTCGAACACCTGGATCTCGTGCCCGAACTTGATGGCCGCCCACTCGGGCCGGGACTCCTCCGGGTGGTCGTGGATCTGCGGGAACCGCACGAACACACCGCCGTTGGCGTTGCCGGTGCCCGGGGCGTCGTCACGCCACTGGAGCTTCAGCGAGAAGTCGCCGTACGTGCGCTCCGGGAACCACAGCATGCCGAGCCCGTCCCGGGTGGTGCCCGAGGTGATCGACCCGTCCGGGTTCAGACTGAACGAACCGCCGCCCACCTGCTCCCACTTGGCGAACGACGCCTCGGTGCCGTCCAGGATGGCGCGGTACCCCTCGGTCTGGCCGGGCGTGCCGATGCCGGACTGCTTGGCGGCCTGGTTGACCGCCCGGTACTCCCGCCGGTCGACGACCCCTTCCTTCCTCAGCGCGTCCGTCACCGTCCTGACGTGCTTCAGGAACAGCGCCTGCGAGGTCCACTCCTTCTCGTCCTCGATCAGCTCACCGATCCGGCACCGGTTGTTGGTGACGCGGTTCGGCACGCCCGAGTCGACCGTGCCGACGATCACCGTCAGCCGCTCGTCGTACTCGGGGCAGGGCGGCGCGGGGACCCCGCCGGACACCACCGTGAAGCTCACCGTGAGCGGCTCGGAGGTGTTGCCGGCCTCGTCGGTGGCCCGGTAGGCGAGCGTGTGCCGGCCCGCCCGGTCCACGACCACGGGTGCGGTGTACGTCAGGTACGGCCCGGCGTCGAGGGAGTACTCGACGCGTGCCACACCGGACCCGTCGTGCCCGTCGTCGGCGCCGACCGTCACCGTGGCCCGGCTGACGTAGGCGCCGTCGGAGTTCTTCGTGCCCTCCACGGTGACACCCGTGGTGGGCGGGGTGGTGTCCTGCGGGGGAGCGGCGACGACCGTGAACTCCACGCTCTTCTCCGCCGCGGCGTTGCCCGCCTTGTCGGTGGCCCGGTAGCGGACGGTGTGCGTGCCCGCCTCGTGCACCATCACCGGACCGGAGTACGCCTGCCAGGCGCCGTCCGCGCCGAGCGCGTACTCGATGGTGTTGACGCCGGAGCCGGTGTCGGACGCGGTGACGGTGACCGTCGCCATGTCGATGTAGTGGCCGTCGGCGTTCCTCTCGCCGTCCACGGTCGCCGAGGTCTCCGGCGGCGTGGTGTCGTCCGTCGGCGGCGCGACGACGGTGAAGTCGACGCTCTTCTCCTCCGACACGTTGCCCGCCTTGTCCAGGGCGCGGTAGCGGAGGGTGTGCGTGCCGACCTGGTCGACCACGACCGGGGCGGTGTACGGCTGCCAGGCGTCGTCGTCACCGAGCGCGTACTCGATCCGGTCGACGCCCGACCCCTCGTCCGTGGCCTCCACGGTCACGCTCGCGGACCCGACGAACTCGCCCTGGCCGTTCTGCGTGCCGGTCACCTTCGCCGTGGCCTCCGGCGCGGTGGTGTCCTCGCCGCCGCCTTCGGTGACGGTGAGCACGCCCCGCATCTCGCCGTGGCCGGGGATGGTGCAGTGGTAGAGGTACCTGCCCGGGGTGAGCGTCACCTCCGCGGTGTGCCGGCCGCCCTGCGCGTCGGACGGGTTGGCCAGGATGTTCAGATGGACGTCGCTGTTGTACTCCGGGTCGGAGGTGACGAACGTCAGGGTGTGCGGCATGCCGGTGGTGTTACCGGTGGCCTCACTGTTCTCGAAGACGATCGTCGCGGAACCGGCCACCGCGGTGGCCGGCGCGGACAGGTACGTGTCGATGTCGTTGCCGGCGGTCCAGGTCAGGACCTGGGCCGCCGCGCGGCCGCCCTCGGCCTTCGGCTGCCCGGCGGCGGGCAGCGCCTGCAGGCCGAGCACCATCATCAGGCCGGCCAGCAGCGCGGCCCACACTCTCGGTCGACGTGTCACTGAGTCCCCCTCGCCAACTGGCCGGCGGCCGGGGTCGGCCCGCCGCCCGTGTAGGTGACGCGCCACAGCGCGGACTTGGCGTCGGAGGTGAAGAACCCGCGCCCGTAGTCCAGCACGTACAGCGCGCCGTCCGGACCGAACGTCCAGCCCATCAGGTTCTTGATGCCGTCGTTGCCGACCGGCACGATCTTCTTCAGGGACTCCGAGTGCACCGGCAGACTGCCGTCGCCCTGCGTCCTCGGGTCCATCAGCACGGCGTTGCGCGGCTGGTCGGCGTCGTAGAAGTCGCCGACGAACCACTTGCCGTCCCAGTACGCGGGCCACTTGACGTCGCTGCTGTTCGCGTCGTCGTAGCGGTAGACCGGGCCGTTCATCGCGGCCTGCCCGCCGCCCTTGAGCCAGGGCAGCCGGTACGTCGCCTCGTCCTGCTCGTAGGAGGGGACGCCGTTCTCGTCGCGCGGGAAGTCCGGCCCGCCGCCCTGCGGCGAGTACCAGATGTTGTTGCCGGTGACCGGCGGCAGGTTGACCAGGCCGTCGTTGTTCGGCGACTCGTTCTTCGGGTGGTCGCAGTCGTACCAGCCGAGCGGCTTGGTCGGGTCGGGCAGGTTGCGGTCCCGGTAGGGCTGCTTGTTGCCCATGCAGTACGGCCAGCCGCGGTTGGACGCCTCGGTGATGACGGCGAACGTGTCGTACTTGGCCGGGCCCCAGGTCGCCGACGGGGCGCCCGCGTCGGGGCCGACCCAGCCCGCGTAGAGGACGTCGGTCTCCTGGTCGACCGAGATCCGCGCCGGGTTGCGCACGCCCATCACGTAGATCTCGCCGCGGGTCTTGCCGCCGCCCTCGTCGGTCTCCCTGCCGGTGAACAGGTTGCCCTCGGGGAGGGTGTACGTGCCGTCGGGCTCCGGGTGGATGCGCAGGATCTTGCCGTTGAGGTTGTTGGTGTTGCCCGCGGTGCGGCGCGCGTCGGCGAAGGACACGCCCTTGTAGTTGGGCTCCGGGTTGTTGCCCGAGTAACCGTCGCTGAAGCCGCTGGAGTTGTTGTCACCGGTGGCGATGTACAGGTTGCCCTTGGAGTCCCAGGCCATCCCGCCACCCGCGTGGCAGCAGCTGTGGATCTGCACCGGCCACTCCAGCAGCACCTTCTCGCTGCTCAGGTCCAGCTTGTTCGTGGCGTGGTCGAGGGTGAAGCGGGAGACCCGCCGCTCGGCCATGTGCTTGTCCCGGTCGATTCCCGAGTGAGGCGTCCAGTGCAGGTACACCCACCCGTTCTGCGCGAACTTCGGGTCGAGCTCGATGCCGAGCAGGCCCTCCTCGACCTTGACCAGTTCGTCGCCGCCGCCCTTGTTGCCGAAGACGGTGAGCGCGCCGGCGAGGGTGACCTTCTTGGTCTCCGGGTCGTAGACGTGGATCTCGCCCGTGCCCTTGCCGACGTCCGGGTCGTTCCAGTCGGTGACCACGGGCTGCGAGGCGTCGGCACCTCCCCGGCCGATGTAGAACACGCGGCCGTCGGGCGCGGTGACCAGCCCGTGCGGCTCGCCGATCTGGTCGTTCTGACCCGGCTGGTTGGGCTGGGTGAGCCGCTCCGCCGTGTAGTTGCCGGTGATGGTCGCCTTGCAGTCGGCCCGCACCAGGCGGGTGGTCCACAGCAGGGCGCCGCGCAGATGCTCGCGGAAGTCGGTCTCGTCGTACGACGACACCGTGCCGCCCATGCCGGTGTAGAAGGAGCGGCCGCCGTCGTAGTCACGGCACCAGCTGACCGGGTGGTCCCAGCCGTTGGCGCCGGCGCCCGGCTCGTAGGTGGCCTCGCGCACCCGGGCGACGGTGTGGACGTCGCCGGACGGGTTCTTCACCCAGTTCAGCCACTTGTCGGGCCGCTTCCATTCCAGCGGCAGGCTCTTGGTCGCCGGGTGCACGCGGTCGCCGACCTCGACGGTCGCCCGCTGCACCGTGGCCGCTCCCGCGGCCGGGCGGGCGCCGATCAGGCCGGTGAACCAGTCCGAGTACGGCTCCGCGCGGGCCGCGTCGTGCAGGCCGACGAACCCGCCGCCGGCCTCCATGTACGCCTCCAGGCCCGCCTCCTGCTCGGGGTCGAGGACGTCGCCGCCGCCGGTGAGGAACACGATCGCGTTGAAGCGGCTCAGCTTCTTGTCGTTGGTGAAGACCGACGGGTTGCCGGTGGCGGTGACCGTGAAGCGCTGGTCCTCCGGGCCGGTCCGGCCGATCCGCTCGATCGCCGCGATCCCGGCGTTCACCAGAGGCGACTCGTCGCCACCGGCCGCCGAGCCGTGGAACAACAGCACACGGACGTTCGCGCCGCCGGGCGGCGATGTGATGGACATCGTTGTCAGGGACGGATCCGGGGCCGTGTGCGCGCTGGCGGCGGGACCCGACAGCAGGCCGGCGGCGACGACACCGGCGGCCACGGTGGCGGCCCAGGCGCGTCGTCCGGTTCTCGTCCTTCGTGCGTTCGACGTGCTCGTTGTGCTCAACCCGCGTATGTACGGGGGTTCTTGATGCGATGTGGACCGCACGTGGCCACCCACCCCTCCTCGGTCGCAGCAACAGCGACAAGGAAGCTAGACCTCTTTGCGTCAGACGCCAATACCTATCGCAGTAATGAACCGAACTTTGTCCTGAGTGTGGATAAACCCTGAGGGGGCCGCTACGGTTTCACAGGTTCATGACAGCCACATGGGGAGTTCGGCATGGACAGACGCGGTTTCAACCGACGGGTACTCCTGGGCGGCGCCGCCGTGGCGACGACATCGTTGTCCACCGCATCCGAGGCCGCGGGCGCCACCGCGACGGCCAGAACCGCGCCCGCCGGGGGCGAGGTACGCCGGATCAAGATGTACGCCGAACGCCTCGACGGCGGGCAGATGGGCTACGGCTTCGAGAAGGGCAAGGCGACGATCCCCGGCCCGCTGATCGAGCTCAACGAGGGCGACACGCTGCACATCGAGTTCGAGAACACGATGGACGTCCCGGTCAGCCTGCACGTCCACGGCGTCGACTACGAGATCTCCAGCGACGGCACCCAGCAGAACAAGAGCGCCGTCGAGCCCGGCGGCACCCGCACCTACACCTGGCGCACCCACAGGCCCGGACGGCGCGAGGACGGCACCTGGCGGGCGGGCAGCGCCGGATACTGGCACTACCACGACCACGTCGTCGGCACCGTGCACGGCACCGGAGGCATCCGCAACGGGCTCTACGGCCCGGTGATCGTGCGCCGCAAGGGCGACGTCCTGCCGGACGCCACCCACACGATCGTCTTCAACGACATGACGATCAACAACAAGCCGGCGCACACCGGGCCCGACTTCGAGGCCACCGTGGGCGACCGGGTCGAGATCGTCATGATCACGCACGGTGAGTACTACCACACCTTCCACATGCACGGTCACCGCTGGGCCGACAACCGCACCGGCATCCTCACCGGGCCCGACGACCCCACCCGGGTCGTCGACACCAAGATCTGCGGTCCCGCCGACTCCTTCGGCTTCCAGGTGATCGCGGGGGAGGGGGTGGGAGCGGGCGCCTGGATGTACCACTGCCACGTCCAGAGCCACTCGGACATGGGCATGGTCGGCCTGTTCCTGGTCAGGAAACCCGACGGGACCATCCCCGGCCACGACCCGCACGAGCACGCCCACACCGCGGCCTCGGGGGAGAAGCCCGGACACGCGCACTGACGGACGGCCCGCACGCGGCGAGAGCGCTCTCGCCGCCGGGCCGGTCGGGGCTATCCTTTCGGCCAACCGCCAGGTGAGGAGCCCCGAAGTGAGCGAGAGTGCGCCACGTCCCACGCTGGAGGCCGTGGCCGCCCGGGCCGGGGTCTCCCGGGCCACGGTGTCCCGTGTGGTCAACGGCTCCGACGGAGTGCGCGAACCCCTGGCCGAACGCGTCCGGCGCGCGGTGGACGAACTCGGCTACGTGCCCAACCAGGCCGCCCGCAGCCTCGTCACCCGGCGCCACGACGCGATCGCCGTCATCGTGGCCGAACCGGAGACCCGCGTCTTCGCCGACCCCTTCTTCGCCCGGCAGCTGCGGGGCATCAGCAAGGAACTCACCGCCCACGACAACCAACTGGTGCTGCTCCTCACCGAGGACCGCGACGACCACGCGCGCGTCGCCCGCTACCTGGCCGGCGGACACGTCGACGGCGCCCTGGTGTTCTCCCTGCACATCGACGACCCCCTGCCCGGACTGATCCAGCGCGCCGGACTGCCGACGGTGTTCGGCGGCCGCCCGCACTGGAACGGCGGCGAGGACGGCGTCCGGTACGTCGACACCGACAACCGGGGCGGCGCCCGCGACGCCGTACGGCATCTGCTCGGACTCGGCCGCCGCCGCATCGCGCACATCACCGGCGCCCTCGACCAGACCTCGGCCGTCGACCGGCTCGACGGCTTCCGTGACGTCATGGCCGACCCGGACCCGGCGCTGGTCGAGGAGGGCGACTTCACCGCCGCCGGCGGCGAGCGGGCGATGCGCGCCCTGCTGGCCCGCCGCCCCGACCTGGACGCGGTGTTCGCCGGGAACGACCTGATGGCGGCGGGCGCCCTGCGGGCCCTGCGCGAGCACGGCCGGCGCGTGCCCGACGACGTCGCGGTGGTCGGCTTCGACGACATGCTGCCGATCGCCGAGCAGACCGAACCCCCGCTCACCACGGTCCGTCAGGACATCGAGGAGATGGGCCGCCTGATGGCCCGCATGCTGCTGCGCGACCTGGACCGCGGCACCGCGCCCGCCGAGACCGACGGCACCGGGCCGTCGGGGGTGGTGCTGCCGGTCACGCTGGTCCGCAGGGACTCCGCCTGACCCACCCGTCCCGATCGGCCGTGGGCCGTCCGGGTGCTGTCCGGGCGATTGTCGGCGGGGGGTGGAAGACTCGGCGGAGCAGGCGACGGGACTCCCCTCAGGAGGCACCATGCTCACCACCCGCTTCGTCGACGGCGCGCCCTGCTGGATCGACGTCACCACGCCCGACCCGGAGGGCGCCGCGTCCTTCTACCGCGCCCTGTTCGGCTGGACGTACCGCTCCGCGGGTCCCGAAGGCGGCGGTTACGGCTTCCTCGAGCGGGCGGGCCGGATCGTCGCGGGCTGCGCACCGCTCACCGGCGCACAGGGCCCGGCCGCCTGGACCGTGTACTTCCGCGCCTCCGACGCCGACGCCGCCGCCGACGCGGTCCGCAAGGCCAGGGGAAGCGTGCCCGCACCTCCGGTATCCGTGGGGGAGCAGGGCAGGTCGGCGGTCCTCGCCGACCAGATGGGCGCCGCCTTCGGCGTGTGGCAGCCGGGAGAGCGCGAGGGACTGGAGTCGGTCGGCGAGGCGGGCGGCCTCTGCTGGGCCGAGCTGTACACGCCGGACATCGCCCGCGCCGCCGCCTTCTACCACGCGGTCCTCGGCTGGGAGACGTCCGCGGTGACCTTCCCCGGCGGCGTCTACACGACCGTCAGCTCGCGGGGGACGGCCGAGGAGGGCGCGTTCGGCGGGATGGTGCCGCTCGCCGACGACCCCGTCGAGGCGAAGGAGAACCGCCCGCACTGGCTGCCGTACATCGGTGCCGAGGACCCGGACGCCGTGGCCGCGCGCGCCGCCGAGCTGGGCGGCCGGGTGCGGATGCCCCCCACCTCGATCCCGGGCGTGGGCCGGCTGGCCCGCCTGGAGGACCCGCACGGCGCGCGCTTCGCGGTGCTCAGGGGCGACCCGCGCGAGACCTGATTCCCGGCGCGCCGCCGTGCGCGACGGTGCCGCCGGGCGTCACCATCGTGGCCGCCGCGCGAGGTTCCGCCGGGCCGGGGCCGCCGCCCGGGGCCCCGGCGTTGATGCGGCGTTGATCGAACGTTTTTCACGCTCGGGCACGCTTCCGGCCATGCACACCGACACCTTGACGCCGCCCGACCTCTCCTGGCAGGAGGAGGCGCTGTGCGCGCAGACCGGGGGAGACTTCTTCTTCCCCGAGCCCGGCAGCTCGGTCCGCGAGGCCAAGCGCATCTGCGGCCTGTGCCCGATCCGCGTGACCTGCCTGGAGTACGCCCTCACCCACGACATGCGGTTCGGCGTGTGGGGCGGCCTGTCGGAGAAGGAACGCCACGCCCTGCGGCGCAGCGACTCCCGTTAGGGCGCCCCGGCCGGGTTCAGCCGGCGGCGCGGGCCGCCATCCGGGCCTTGCGGGCCGCGAGCTTCTCGTCGAACTTCGACGCCTCGGCGTCGAGGCCGCCGAGGAACAGACCCAGCTCCTCCTGCGCCTTGAGGCCCTCGGGGCCGAGTCCGTCCATCTCCATGATCTTCAGGAAGCGCAGCACCGGCTGGATGACGTCGTCGTGGTGGATGCGCATGTTGTAGACCTCGCCGATCGCCATCTGGGCGGCGGCGCGCTCGAAGCCGGGGATGCCGTGGCCGGGCATGCGGAAGTTCACCACCACGTCGCGGACGGCCTGCATCGTCAGGTCGGGGGCGAGCTCGAACGCCGCCTTCAGCAGGTTCCGGTAGAACACCATGTGCAGGTTCTCGTCGGTCGCGATGCGCGCCAGCATGCGGTCGCAGACCGGGTCGCCGGACTGGTGGCCGGTGTTGCGGTGCGAGATGCGGGTGGCCAGCTCCTGGAAGGCCACGTAGGCGACCGAGTGCAGCATCGAGTGCCGGTTGTCCGACTCGAAGCCCTCGCTCATGTGCGCCATGCGGAACTGCTCGAGCTTGTCCGGGTCCACGGCGCGCGAGGCGAGCAGGTAGTCGCGCATCACGATGCCGTGACGGCCCTCCTCGGCGGTCCAGCGGTGCACCCAGGTGCCCCAGGCGCCGTCCCGGCCGAACAGGGAGGCGATCTCGTGGTGGTAGCTGGGGAGGTTGTCCTCGGTCAGCAGGTTCACCACGAGCGCGATCCGGCCGACCTCGGTGACCTTCGACTGCTCCTTGTCCCAGGCCTCGCCGTCCTCGAAGAAACCCGGGAAGTTGCGCCCGTCGCTCCACGGCACGTACTCGTGCGGCATCCAGTCCTTGGCGACCTTCAGGTGCCGGTTGAGCTCCTTCTCGACCACTTCCTCCAGCGCGTACAGCAGCCGGGCGTCGGTCCAGACGGAGGGGCTGCCGAGATGGGCAGGAGTGAGCGTCACGGGTGGCTCCAGGGGGACGGGGACATGCGGACGTGCCGGCGAGCGGTGCCGGTCGACCTACGGCATCGTAGGCTACGTACCCGTAGGTTACGAAGCCGTAGGTTAAGAGCACCGTAAAAGGCCGCTGACCAGCGGGATGTTCCTCCCCGGCACGCCGGTCAGGCGTACAGGTCCCGCAGCCGCACCGACAGGCAGGTCACGCAGCCCTCCAGCTTCTCGAACTCGCCGATGTCCACCGGCACCGGCTCGTAGCCGAGATCCGCGAACAGCTCCGCCGTCTTCGGGGCGCTCGCCGCCATCAGCAGCTTGTCGCCGCCCAGGCACACCACGTGCGCCCCGGACGGCTCGGGTACCGGCAGGAACCGCGGGAACAACGACGGGGCGTCCATGTGCGGGATGTGCCCGACGACCGTCCCGTCGGGCAGCGCGGTGACCGCCGACTTCAGATGCAGCACCTTCGCCACGGGCACGGCGACCACCCGCGCGCCCAGAGGCTCGAACGCGGCCCGCACCTGCTGCACCCCGGCCGCGTTGGTGCGCCCGCCGCGGCCCACGTACACCGTGTCGCCGATCTTCAGGACGTCGCCGCCGTCCAGCGTGCCCGGCTCCCAGACCCAGTTCACCGAGCAGCCCAGGGACGCCACCGCCTCCTCGACACCGAGGGTCTCCGCACGCCGCGACTCCGCGCCGGAGCGGGCGATCAGCGCCACGTTGCGGAACATCACCACCGTGTCCTCCACGAACACGGAGTCCGGGCAGTCGTCGGCCGGGACCACCTCGACGGTCTCCCAGCCGTGCGCCCGCAACGCCTCCGTGTACGCCTCCCACTGCCGCACGGCGAGGTCGACGTCCACCTCCTCCCGCTCGACATGCGTCACCAGCCCGTCGGCGAGGCTGGGCGCGGGACGGCGGACGAGGGCCTTCTTGCTGGGCACGGGTTCGCCTTTCGGATCGGACGTGCTGGTTCTCGGGGCCTCTCGGCCCGCGCGTGGCCGCCGGCCACGGGCCCCGGCCCCGCCATCATGCAGTCCGCCGCCCGGCGGGACCACCCCGGGCCCCGATGACATGTACCACGGGTAACCCGGTTCAGCCCACGGCCCGCCGCAGATGCTCCCCGGTGTACGACCCAGGAGCCCGCAGCAGCTCGGCCGGTGTGCCCTCGAACACCACCCGGCCGCCGTCGCGCCCGCCGCCCGGACCCAGGTCGACCACGTGGTCCGCGTGCGCCACCACCTGAAGGCTGTGCTCGACGACGACCACCGTGTTGCCGGTGTCCACCAGCCGGTCCAGCAGGCCGAGCAGCCCGTCCACGTCCGCCATGTGCAGCCCGGTCGTGGGCTCGTCCAGCACGAACACCGCGCCGTCCCGGTGCAGCCGGGTGGCCAGCTTCAGCCGCTGCCGCTCGCCGCCGGACAGGGTGGACAGCGGCCGGCCCAGCGTGAGGTAGGTCAGCCCGACGTCCCGCAGCGCGCGCAGCCGTCGCCGTACGCCCTCGTCGTGGAAGAAGTCCAGGGCCTCGCCTGCGGTCATCTCCAGCACGTCGGCGACGGACCGTCCGCCGACGGTCAGCCGCAGCACCTCCTCGCCGAACCGCCGCCCCTCGCAGTCCGGGCAGGTGGTGGTCACCGGGTCCATGAACGCCAGGTCGGTGCACAGGATCCCCCGTCCGCCGCAGGTCCCGCAGGCGCCGGTGGAGTTGAAGCTGAACAGCCCCGGTTCCGCGCCCGTCTCCCGCGCGAAATTCTTCCGTACCGTGTCCATGATCCCCAGGTACGTGGCCGGGGTGGACCGTCCGGAGATGCCGACGGACGACTGGTCGACCACCACGGCCTCGGGGTGCGCGTCGGTGAACTCGGCGACCAGGGTGCTCTTCCCCGACCCCGCCACCCCGGTCACCGCGGTCAGCACCCCGGCCGGGAAGCACACGGTGACGTCCCGCAGGTTGTGCCGGTCCGCCCCCTTCACCCACAGCTCGCCGGACGGGGCGCGCACCTGGGTCTTCACCTCCGTACGCCGTCCGAGGCAGCGTCCCGTGAGGGTGCCGGAGGCGGCCAGCCCCGCCGGCGTCCCCTCGAAGACGACCCTGCCGCCCTCGCGGCCCCCGCCCGGACCCATGTCGACCACGTGGTCGGCCAGGGCCATGACGTCCGGGTCGTGTTCGACGACCAGCACGGTGTTGCCCTTGTCCCGCAGGCGCAGCAGCAGTTCGCCCAGCCGGTGCACGTCCCGCGGGTGCAGCCCGACGCTCGGCTCGTCGAAGACGTACGTCATCCCGGACAGGCTGGAGCCCAGGTGCCGCACGGTCTTCAGCCGTTGGCCCTCGCCGCCGGACAGGGTGGACGTCGCCCGGTCGAGGGAGAGGTAGCCGAGGCCGATGCGGTCGATCCGCTCCAGCGCGGCGACGGCGGCAGCGGCGACCGGCCCCGCCACCGGGTCGTCGATCTCCCGCAGCACCGGGATCAGGTCGCACACCTGCATCGCCGACAGCTCCGCGATGTTCCGGCCGTCGATCCGGGAGGCCAGGGCCGCCCGGTTCAGCCGGGCGCCGCCGCAGTCGGGGCAGACGCCCTCGGTGAGGAACTCCCGTACCAGGTCACGGGTTTTCTGGCTCATCCCCTCCAGGTCCCGCTTCAGGTAGAGCCGTTCGAAGCGGTCGGCCAGCCCCTCGTACTCGGTGGTCCAGGTGCCGCCCGTGCCCTGCACGGTGACCTTGCTGCCGGGCCGCCCGCGCATCAGGAACGTCCGCTCGTCGGCCGTGAATTCACGTACCGGCTTGCGCGGGTCCAGGTCCTCGCTGTTGGTGTACGCCTGCCCCTGCCAGGTGCCCGGCGCGAACGGCGGGAACCGGACCGCCCCCTCGGCGAGGGAGCGGTCCGGATCGAGGATGCGGTCCCAGTCCGGCCGCACGGTCCGGCCCAGACCGTCGCAGCCGGGACACATGCCCGACGGGTCGTTGAACGAGTACGCGGTCGCCGGCCCCGCACTCGGGGTGCCGTGGCGGGAGAACAGCACCCGCAGCACCGCGTGCACGTCCGTCATCGTGCCCACCGTCGACCGGGAGTGGCCGCCGACCGGCCGCTGGTCGACGACGATCACCGGCGTCAGGTTCTCCATCGCCCGTGCGTGCGGCCGCTCGTACTTGGGCAGCCGGTTGCGCACGAACCAGGTGTACGTCTCGTTGAGCTGCCGCTGCGACTCGACCGCGATCGTGTCGAAGACGACCGACGACTTCCCCGACCCCGAGACGCCGGTGAACACGGTCAGCCGGCCCTTCGGGATGCGGAGCGAGACGTCCTTGAGATTGTTCCCGGTGGCCCCGGTGATGGTGATGAAGCTGTCCTGCTGGGTCATGCCGCCGACGCTAGGCGGAATACCCGACAGCTTCCGGCGTGATTTCCTTCAGCTCTCCTCCTTCCATCATCAGCCAGCGCGTGATGCCGATCGACTCCAGGAACGGCAGGTCGTGACTGGCCACGACCAGCGCCCCCTCGAACGACTCCAGCGCCGTGGTGAGCTGCCGGACGCTCGCCATGTCGAGGTTGTTCGTCGGCTCGTCGAGCATGAGCAGCTGCGGTGCGGGCTCCGCCAGCATCAGTGCCGCCAGGGTCGCCCGGAACCGCTCGCCGCCGGACAGGGTCGACGCCTGCTGGTCGGCGCGGGCGCCCCGGAACAGGAAGCGGGCGAGCCGCGCCCTGATCCGGTTGTTGGTGGCGCCCGGCGCGAACCGCGCTACGTTCTCCGCCACCGTCAGCTCCGGGTCCAGGACGTCGAGCCGCTGCGGCAGGAACCGCAGCGGGACGTGCGCCGTCGCCTCGCCCGACGCCGGGGTCAGTTCCCCGGCGATCGTGCGCAGCAGCGTCGTCTTCCCGGCGCCGTTGCGTCCGATCAGCGCCACGCGCTCCGGGCCCCGCAGGTCGAGACCCTTCACCCGGGCGCCGTACACCGGCTCCAGATCCATCAGGGTGAGGACCTGGCGCCCCGGCGGCACGGCGGTGTACGGCAGGTCGACGCGGATCTCGTCGTCGTCCCGCACCGCCTCCACCGCGTCGTCGAGCCGCTCCTTGGCCTCGGCGAGCTTCTCCTCGTGCATGATGCGGTGCTTGCCTGCGGAGACCTGCGCCGCGCGCCTGCGCGCACCCATGACGATCTTCGGCTCGCGTTTCTGCTCGAACATCTTCTGGCCGTACCTCCGGCGGCGGGCCAGCTTGACCTGGGCCTCGGTCAGGTCGCGCTTCTGCTTGCGCAGGTCCGCCTCGGCGACGCGCACCATGCGCTCCGCCGCCTCCTGCTCCACGGCCAGCGCCTCCTCGTACGCCGTGTAGTTGCCGCCGTACCAGTGGATGCCGCCGGGACGCAGATCGGCGATCTGGTCGACGAGGTCGAGCAGTTCCCGGTCGTGGCTCACCACGACCAGGACGCCCTGCCAGTTCTCGACGGCCGCGTACAGCCGTCTGCGGGCGTACAGGTCGAGGTTGTTGGTGGGTTCGTCGAGCAGCAGCACGTCGGGACGGCTCAGCAGCAGGGCGGCCAGCCGCAGCATGACCGACTCGCCGCCGGACACCTCGCCGACGGTGCGGTCCAGGCCGATGTGTCCGAGACCCAGCTCGCCCAGCGTGGCCAGGGCGCGCTCCTCGACGTCCCAGTCGTCGCCGACGGTCTCGAAGTGCTCCTCCGCCACGTCGCCCGCCTCGATGGCGTGCAGCGCGGCCCGCTTCGCGGCGATGCCGAGGGCCTCGTCGACCCGCAGCGCGGTGTCCAGCGTGACGGTCTGCGGCAGCCGGCCCACCTCGCCGGACACCTTGACGGAGCCCTCCGTGGGGGTGAGCTCGCCGGCGATCAGTTTGAGCAGGGTCGACTTGCCGGAGCCGTTGAGTCCGACGAGGCCGGTGCGGCCCGGGCCGAAGGCCGCGTCGAGTTCTTCGAAGACGACGGTGCCGTCGGGCCAGGTGAAGGAGAGGGAGTGACAGGTGAGTGAAGCTGACATGCGGGCCTCCGCGGTTGCACGGTTCGATCAGGGGCACACGCGTATCGAGACACCGCGGGACGACGACCGGCAGCCGGGGAGGAATCCGTGGCATGAGAAAAGCCCCGTTGCGGAGGGACCGCAAGGACGGCTCGAACGCCGAGGTCGCACGCAGCGCACACACCTGACCGGTGTGAGGCGGTGTCTCAGAACCTCAGACGAGCAACGTCCTTCTCCCATCGACGGCAACAGAACCGCCGACGACGTTACGCGCGGCCCCACCGGCCGTCAACGTGATTTTCCGGACACCGTGGACCCCGTGTCCCCGCACCGAGGAGGCCTCGTGCCCAACGGCCCGCTCTCCCTGCCGGCCCGCCTGTGCCTGCTGGCCTGGGACCTCGACCCCACCCGGGCCGCCCCCGTGGTGCGGGCCGGCGCCCTGGCCGATCTCGCGCGGCGCGGCCTGCTGGTCGACGACGACGGCATCGCGACCCCGCGCGACCTGGACTCCCGGACCGGCGACCCGGCCCTGGACGGGCTCCTCGAGCTGGTCAGCGAGTCCTTCCCGCACGACTGGCGCACCTGGGTGACGCTGCACGCCCGGCACACCCTGGACGCGGTCCGCGAGCACCTGGTCGCCGAGGGCGTGCTGAGGGCCGAGAAGCACCGGGTGCTCGGCGTGTTCCCGTCGGTGGACCACGTCCTCGTCGACAGGGCCCGCGCGGACGCCCTGCGGACGGAGGCCCACCAGGTCCTCTCCGGCGCCGCCGTCCCCGACGGGACCACCGCGACGACCCTCGTCCTCGCCATGGCCGCCGACCTCCCCCTCCCGGCCTCGGGCACCGTGCCCGCCGTGCCGACGGACCCCGGCCTCACCGCGATCCTCCACGAACTGGAGACGGGCCTGCGCGGCGCGGTTCCGGCGGCTTCGCTGCCGAAGGGCCGCTGACGAGCGAACGGCGGACGGCCAGGCACCCCGCGTCACCCGGGAGCCTGGCCGTCCGCCGTGGGCTCACGCGTCCCGCATCAGTTCCGCGAGGTCGTGGTCGAGGTCGAGGTGAAGGTGTTCGAGGCCGGTGGGGACGAGTTCGCTCGTCGCCTCCAGGAAGCGGCGCAGCTCCCCGGAACGGACGTGGATGACGGCCGTGCCCTCCGGGGCGTGGAACTCCATCACCGTGCGGTCGTAGCCGTACGGGCGCACCCGGACGTCGCCGTCGCCCTCCGGGGACTCCATGCCCGCCGCGAGCAGGTCACGGGCGAACGTCCAGCACACGTCGACGCCTTCGAGCGTGGCGGGCGCGGGAAAGGTCATGCGGACGGCGAACGGGTCGGCGCCGTCGTAGTGGAGCGTGGCGGGGATGTCGGCCATCCGCGGCGCTGCTGCGACCAGGCGGGCCTCTACGGACTGCTCGATGACGGTGGACAACGCCTTGCTCCCTCGTGACGGCTGGGCTGGCTTCCGGGCGGTTCGTGTCTGTCGGCTACTTGAAGAGACGCTGGAATCGGCCATTCCGTGCGCTTGGAGTGCGAGTGACCTCTGTCACCGCCTTCATGCACCCGAGTGACACGTCTCTCCTCCCGTCCCGCACGGGCCACTTGGGGCGGTCGCCGCCGGCGGGCGCTCTGGACGGTGCCCCGCCGGTGGGCTAGCTTCGCCCGCCATGAGGCGCTGGGGAAGTACGCGACGGCAGGGAACGACGGGACGTACGGGATCGCCGGGAAGGACGGGACGGCGCCTTCGGCGGGCGACGGCGGCGGCCGCCTGCGCGGCGGCGCTCGCCGCGCTCACCGCGGTACCCGCCCAGGCGCAGGGCCCGGCCCGCCAGGAGCGCGCCCCGCACTGGTCGTTGAAGGAGACCGACGCCCCCGACGTGCGGTTCCGCGGTCTGGCCGCCGTCAGCCGCGACACCGCCTGGGTGGCCGGAACCCTCGGCACCGTGCTGCGGACCACCGACGGCGGACGGACCTGGCGGGACGTCTCGCCGCCCGGCGCGGGGGAGTTGCAGTTCCGGGACGTCGAGGCGTTCGACGCGCGCCGGGCCGTGGTGCTGGCCATCGGCGAGGGCGAGGACTCCCGCGTCTACCGCACCGACGACGGCGGAACCACGTGGACCGAGACCTTCCGCAACCCGGACCCCCGCGCCTTCTACGACTGCGTCACCTTCTTCGACCACCGCCACGGCCTCGCCATGAGCGACCCCGTGGACGGGAGGTTCCGCATCCTGTCGACCCGCGACGGCGGCCGTTCCTGGACCGTGCTCCCGGACACCGGAATGCCCCCGGCGCTGGAGGGCGAGGCCGGGTTCGCCGCGAGCGGCCAGTGCCTGGTGTCGTCCGGGCCGAGGGACGTCTGGCTGGCCACCGGGGGAGCGGACCGCGCCCGCGTGCTGCACTCCGCCGACCGCGGCCGCACCTGGACGGCCGCCGACACCCCGATCCCCGCCGGCGACCCGGCGCGCGGCGTCTTCGCCCTCGCCTTCCGCGACCGCCATCACGGTCTCGCCGTCGGCGGCGACTTCAACCCCGGTCTGCCCTCGCCCGACGCCGCCGCGCGCACCACGGACGGCGGTCGCGGCTGGCGCCCGGCGGCGGGGCCCCCGCCGGCCTACCGTTCCGGCGTCGCCTGGCTCCCGCACAGCCGCACCGACGCCCTCGCCGTCGGCCCCACCGGCACCGACCTGACCACCGACGGCGGCCGCACCTGGCGCACCGTCGACACCGGCTCGTACGACACCGTCGACTGCACGCCCGACCGGGGCTGCTGGGCGGCGGGGGAGAAGGGCAGGGTCGCCCGGCTGGAGCAGTGACCCGGGCCGAGGGCACTGCCTGCCGCAGTCCGGGGTACCCGACCGCTGTACGCGACCGAGCGCTCGCCGAGCGCGAGAGAAAGTGAGCGGACATGCCCAGCGGTTCCAGCCCCAAGCGGGAGCGTCAGTACGAGCACATCAAGGAGAGCGCGAAGGACCGGGGCGAGAGCACCGGGCGCGCCAAGGAGATCGCCGCCCGGACGGTGAACAAGGAACGCGCCCGGTCCGGCGAGTCGAAGACCGCCAGCCGGACGTCGACGCAGGACATGTCCTCCGGCAAGCGCGGCGGCCAGCGGTCCGGCAAGGGCTCCCAGGGCCCGACCCGCGACCAGCTCTACGAAGAGGCCAAGAAGCGGAACATCGAGGGCCGTTCGAGCATGAACAAGGGCCAGCTGCAGCGGGCGCTCGGCAAGTGAGCCCCACGCCTCCGCGCGGAGCCGCGGGCCGGGAGGCCCCCTCCGCGCGGAGCGCCCCGCCCCGTAGGCTCGGGGCACCATGACGACCGTACGCACGCCGGCCGGCTGGCCGGCCACCGAGGAAGAGGCCCGCGCGGTCCAGGACGAGCTGCGCACGAAGGTGGTGCTCGGCGAGCCGGGCCCGCCGCCCGGCACCGGCCACGTGACCGGCGTCGACGTCGCCTACGACGACGAGCGGGACGTGGTCGCCGCAGCGGCGGTCGTGCTGGACGCGGCCACCCTGGACGTCGTCGCCGAGTCCACCGCCGTCGGCCGGATCTCCTTCCCGTACGTGCCCGGACTGCTGGCCTTCCGCGAGATCCCCACGGTGCGGGCCGCCCTGGAGGCGCTGCCCTGCGCGCCCGGCCTCGTGGTCTGCGACGGCTACGGTCTCGCCCACCCGCGTCGCTTCGGCCTCGCCAGCCACCTCGGCGTCCTCACCGGACTCCCGACGATCGGCGTGGCCAAGAACCCCTTCACCTTCACCTACGACGAGCCCGCCGCCCCGCGCGGCAGCACCGCCCCGCTGCTCGCCGGCGCCGAGGAGGTGGGCCGCGCCCTGCGCACCCGGGACGCCGTCAAGCCGGTGTTCGTGTCGGTGGGCCACCGGGTGAGCCTGGACAACGCCTGCGCCCACACCCTCGCTCTGGCCCCCGCCTACCGCCTCCCCGAGACCACCCGCAGGGCGGACGCCCTGTGCCGCCGCGCCCTCCGCGAGGCAGCACCCGAACTCACGGCGGACTGAGTACGTGTACGGATGTCCGAACACCCGCCCGACGGCGGGGTGTTCGCCATGCCGACACACCACACCACCCGCACCCCCGCCCGCCCCACCGGCCGAGCGGTCACACTGGGCCTGGCCCTCGGGGCCCTGGCGGGCGCGGGCTGGCTCGTGGGAATGATCTACACGCTGATCACCTGGCAGCTCTGACCGCGGCGCGCGCGGCGCGCGCCCGCGCGAAGGCGCGACGCACGGGTCTCCGCGAGCTGCCCCACCCCCCAGCCGCCCGCCGGCCACTCCTCACCGCACGGCCGCCACCCGGAACCGGATCCCCGCCTTCTGGAGGCGGTCGATCAGGGCGTCGCCCATCGCCGCCGCCGTCGTGACCTGGCCCGACGTCCGGGGGAGGTCGTCGAGGGCCAGGCTCAGCGCGCTCTCGGCGAGCATCTTCGCCGTCTCGTCGTAGCCGGGGTCGCCGCCCGAGACCTCGGTGTAGACCCGGCGGCCGCCGCCCTCGCCGACGAAGCGGACCGTGAACCAGCTGCGGGCCCGCTTCTCGGGGCTCGGCCCCTCACCGGGCTTGAGGCGGGCGGACAGGGCGCGGCGCAGCGGCGGGACCTGGGCCGCCGCGACCAGCGTGCCGACCGCGGCCACCCCGCCGAGGGCCATCGGCAGACTGCGCACCGCGGCGTAGTGGCGGTAGCGGAAGTCCGGGCCGTAGCGGGGCAGCGCCTTCGCCGAGCGGCGCACGATCCGGCCGTCGATCGTCGGCAGGGGCAGCGCCCAGGCGTCCACCTCCGGCGCGTAACGCGGGGCGCCCGTCGGGGCGGAGGTGCGCCGGCCCACCAGCCGGGGCTCGTGGCGCCGGCGGTCCCGCGCGGCGGCCCGCAGCGCGCCCGGCCGGCCGAACTGGTTCAGCGCCGAGGCGAAGGTGCCGCCCGAGAAGGCCGCGTCGGCGGTGACGTACCCGTCGACCGTCAGCGGCACGTCCTCCGGCAGATGCCGCACCGTGAAGTACGCGCCCAGGTCGTGCGGCACCGAGTCGAAGCCGCAGGCGTGCACCAGCCGCGCCCCCGTCTCCCGCGCGCGGGCGTCGTGGCGGACGTACATCAGGTCGACGAACTCCGGCTCACCCGTCAGGTCGGCGTAGTCCGCGCCGGTGTCCGCGCAGGCGGCGACGAGTTCCTCGCCGTACTCCACGTAGGGCCCCACCGTGGTGGCGACCACCCGCGCCTGCTCGGCGAGGGCGCGCAGCGTGGCCGGCTCGGAGACGTCCGCGCGCAGCGCGCCGATCTTCTCGCCGCCGGGCAGCCGCTCCCGCAGTTCCTCCAGCTTCCGCTCGCTGCGGCCCGCGACCGCCCAGCGCAGTCCCTCCGGCGCATGGGCGGCCAGGTACTCCGCGGTCAGCGTCCCGGCGAAACCGGTCGCTCCGAAGAGCACGATGTCGTACGGACGGTCCGTCCTGCTCAGCCTGCTCATGACACCCCTTGGTCGTGCAGCCGCGCCGCTGTCGGTGGCCGAGGCTAGCGTGAGGGGTGCGGAGCCCGACGACGAGCCCGGAGGTAAGCGATGGCCGTGCCACGGAACGCCCTGCGGAAGTGGGAGAAAGTGCGCGAGTGGGCGCTGCGCCTGCCGGGCGCCGTCGAGGAGCATCCCTGGGGCGACACGGTCGCCAAGGTCGACCGGAAGGTGTTCGTCTTCCTCGGCGCCGCCGACGGCAGTCACCCGCTCGGGGTCACCGTGAAGCTGACGGACGAGACGGCGCACGCCCACGCGCTCGCCTGTCCGGGCGCCGAGCCCGCGGGGTACGGCCTCGGAAAGGCCGGCTGGGTGCGCGTCCCGCTGGAGCCCACGGGCGCCCCGGCGGCGGAGCTGCTCCGCGACTGGGTCGAGGAGAGCTACCGCACGGTCGCCATGAAGCGCCGGGTGGCCGAGCTGGACGCCCGGACGGCGGAGCGGACGGCCCGCTGAGACGCCCGGTGCCGGGTCGCCGCAGGGCCGCCATCCGGCCTGCGGAGGCCGCCGCGGCCCGCCGCTGGACCGTCCCCCGGCCGGCAAATGGCTGCCCCGGTCGCGGATGGCCGTCACTCGACCCACGGGAGCCGCCCCGGCCCACCGCGGCACCGCCGCCCGGCCGGCCGATGGCCGCCCCAGCCGGCGGATGGCCGTCGCCCGGCCTGCGGAAGGCCGCCCGGCCCGTCGGACGGCCGCCATCGAGGCCCGCCGGACCACCGGTCCCGGACCCGAACCCCGCCCCCGGACCCGAACCCCGCCCCCGGTCACCGGCGGCCCGCCACCCCCGCCGCGAACACCCCGGGCACCCTCCCGGCTACTCTGGCCAAGCGCTTGCTCGGCTCCCCTTGTGCCGGGTCCGCGACCTTCTTAACATCGCAGGTGTTACACCAACAGTGTCACAGCCGATGGGGGCTCGATGACGGAGGCGACGGCGCCGGAGCACGGCCCGCTCACCGGCGTGCGCGTGGTCGAGCTGGCCGGGATCGGCCCGGGCCCCTTCGCGGCCATGCTCCTCGCCGACCTGGGCGCCGACGTCGTACGCGTCGACCGCCCCGGCGGCCCCGGACTCGGCATCGACCCGGCCCGGGACGTCACCAACCGCAACAAGCGCTCGGTGGTCGTCGACCTCAAGACGTCCGACGGCGTGCGGCACGTCCTCGACCTCGCCGCGCGCGCCGACATCCTCATCGAGGGCTACCGTCCCGGCGTCGCCGAGCGCCTCGGCGTCGGCCCCGAGGACTGCCGGGCCCGCAACCCGCGCCTGGTCTACGGACGGATGACCGGCTGGGGGCAGGAAGGCCCCCTCGCCGACCGCGCCGGACACGACATCGGCTACATCGCCGTCACCGGCGCCCTCGGCATGACCGGCGAGGCCGGCCGGCCCCCGGTCGCCCCCGCCAACCTCCTCGGCGACTACGCCGGCGGCTCCCTCTACCTGGTCGTCGGTGTCCTCGCCGCCCTGCACCACGCCCGCGCCACCGGCGCCGGCCAGGACGTCGACGCGGCCATCGTCGACGGCACCGCCCATCTCACGTCGATGATCCACGGCATGCTCGCCGCCGGTGTCTGGCAGGACCACCGCGGGGCGAACCTCCTCGACGGCGGCTGCCCCTACTACGGCACCTACGAGACCGCCGACGGCGGGCACATGGCCGTCGGCGCGCTGGAGCCCCGCTTCTACGCCGAGTTCCTGCGCCTGCTGGACCTCCCCGGCCTCCAAGGGGCGCACTCCGACGTCACCCGTTGGCCCGAGCTGCGCGCCCGGGTCGCCGAGCGGTTCGCCTCCCGTACCCGCGACGCCTGGACGGCCGTCTTCGAGGGCACCGACGCGTGCGTGGCGCCGGTGCTGTCGCTGCGGGAGGCCCCGCACCACCCGCACCTCGCCGCCCGCTCCACCTTCACCGACCACGCGGGCATCACCCAGCCCGCACCCGCGCCGCGGTTCTCCGCGACGCCCGCCACCGTCCGCACCGGGCCCGCCCGGCCGGGCGCCGACACCGAGGACGTGGCCCGCGACTGGGACGTACCCGGCCTGCTGTCCCCGCCCTCGAATCCTTGAGCGAAAGGCCTCCTCGTGAGCACCGAAGCGTATGTGTACGACGCGATCCGCACCCCGCGCGGGCGCGGCAAGGCGAACGGCGCCCTGCACGGCACCAAGCCGATCGACCTGGTCGTCGGGCTGATCCACGAGATCCGCGCCCGCTTCCCCGGACTCGACCCGGCCGCCGTCGACGACATCGTCCTGGGCGTCGTCGGCCCGGTCGGCGACCAGGGCTCCGACATCGCCCGCATCGCCGCCATCGCCGCGGGCCTGCCCGACACGGTGGCCGGCGTCCAGGAGAACCGCTTCTGCGCCTCCGGACTCGAAGCCGTCAACATGGCCGCGATGAAGGTCCGTTCCGGCTGGGAGGACCTGGTCCTCGCGGGCGGCGTGGAGTCCATGTCCCGCGTCCCGATGGCCTCCGACGGCGGCGCCTGGTTCAACGACCCGATGACCAACCTCGACGTCAACTTCGTGCCGCAGGGCATCGGCGCCGACCTCATCGCCACCATCGAGGGCTTCTCCCGCCGCGACGTCGACGAGTACGCCGCCCTCTCCCAGGAGCGCGCCGCAGGCGCCTGGAAGGAGAACCGCTTCGAGCGGTCCGTCGTCCCGGTGAAGGACCGCAGCGGCCTCGTCGTCCTCGACCACGACGAGCACCTGCGCCCCGGCACCACCGCCGACTCCCTCGGCAAGCTCAAGCCGTCCTTCGCGGACATCGGCGAGCTGGGCGGCTTCGACGCCGTCGCGCTCCAGGAGTACCACTGGGTCGAGAAGATCGACCACGTCCACCACGCCGGCAACTCCTCCGGCATCGTCGACGGCGCCGCCCTCGTCGCGATCGGCTCCAAGGAGGTCGGCGAGCGGTACGGCCTCACCCCGCGCGCCCGCATCGTCTCCGCCGCCGTGTCCGGCTCCGAGCCGACCATCATGCTCACCGGCCCCGCGCCCGCCACCCGCAAGGCGCTCGCCAAGGCCGGACTGACCATCGACGACATCGACCTCGTCGAGATCAACGAGGCGTTCGCCGCCGTCGTGCTCCGCTTCGTCAAGGACATGGGCCTGTCGCTGGACAAGGTCAACGTCAACGGCGGCGCCATCGCCCTGGGCCACCCGCTCGGCGCGACCGGCGCGATGATCCTCGGCACCCTCGTCGACGAACTGGAGCGCCAGGACAAGCGCTACGGGCTCGCCACGCTCTGCGTGGGCGGCGGCATGGGCATCGCCACCATCGTCGAGCGCATCTGACCCCCTCCCGACGGATCACCTGGAGCACACCCTCATGAGCAGCGAGTCCACCACCATCCGCTGGGAGCAGGACGACACCGGCGTCGTCACCCTCGTCCTCGACGACCCGAACCAGTCCGCGAACACCGTCAACAAGGCGTTCCGCGACTCCTTCGCCGCGATCACCGACCGCCTGGAGGCGGAGAAGGACTCCATTCGCGGCGTCATCCTCACCTCCGCCAAGAAGACCTTCTTCGCCGGCGGCGACCTGCGCGACCTGATCCGGGTCACCCCCGACACCGCGCAGGACCTGTTCGACGGCGGCCTGGCATTCAAGCGCCAGCTGCGCCGCATGGAGACCCTCGGCAAGCCGGTCGTCGCCGCCATCAACGGCGCGGCCCTCGGCGGCGGTTACGAGATCGCCCTCGCCTGCCACCACCGCGTCGCCCTGGACGCCCCCGGCTCCAAGATCGGCTGCCCGGAGGTCACCCTCGGCCTGCTGCCCGGAGGCGGCGGCGTCGTCCGCACCGTGCGCCTGCTCGGCATCACCGACGCCCTGCTGAAGGTGCTCCTCCAGGGCACCCAGTACAACCCGCGCCGCGCCCTGGAGAACGGCCTGGTCGACGAGGTCGCCGCAACCCGCGAGGAGATGCTCGCCAAGGCCCGCGCCTTCATCGACGCCCACCCCGAGTCCGCGCAGCCCTGGGACCGCCCCGGCTACCGCATCCCCGGCGGCACCCCGTCGAACCCGAAGTTCGCCGCCAACCTGCCCGCCTTCCCGGCGAGCCTGCGCAAGCAGACCGGCGGCGCCCCCTACCCGGCCCCGCGCAACATCATGGCCGCCGCCGTCGAGGGCGCCCAGGTCGACTTCGAGACCGCGCAGGTCATCGAGGCCCGCTACTTCGTCGAGCTGGCCGCGGGACAGACGTCGAAGAACATGATCCAGGCGTTCTTCTTCGACCTCCAGGCCGTCAACTCCGGCGCCGGGCGCCCCAAGGACGTGCCCGCCCGCAAGGTCACCAAGGTCGCCGTCCTCGGCGCCGGCATGATGGGCGCGGGCATCGCCTACTCCTGCGCCCGCGCCGGCATCGACGTCGTCCTCAAGGACGTCACCCCGGAATCCGCGCTCAAGGGCAAGGCCTACTCCGAGAAGCTGTGCGCCAAGGCCGTCTCGCGCGGCCGCACCACCCGGGAGAAGGCCGACGCCCTCCTCGCCCGGATCACGCCCACCGCCGAGGTGTCCGACCTCGCCGGCTGCGACGCGGTCATCGAGGCCGTCTTCGAGGACACCTCCCTCAAGCACAAGGTCTTCCAGGAGGTGCAGAACGTCGTCGCCCCCGACGCGCTGCTCTGCTCCAACACCTCCACCCTCCCCATCACCGCCCTCGCCGAGGGCGTCGAGCGGCAGGAGGACTTCATCGGGCTGCACTTCTTCTCGCCCGTCGACAAGATGCCGCTCGTCGAGATCATCAAGGGGGAGCGCACCGGCGAGGAGGCGCTCGCCCGCGCCTTCGACCTGGTCCGGCAGATCAACAAGACCCCGATCGTGGTCAACGACTCCCGCGGCTTCTTCACCTCCCGTGTCATCGGCCACTTCATCAACGAGGGCGTGGCGATGGTCGGCGAGGGCGTCGAGCCCGCGTCGGTCGAGCAGGCGGCCGCCCAGGCGGGCTACCCGGCCAAGGTGCTCTCCCTCATGGACGAGCTCACCCTCACCCTCCCGCGGAAGATCCGCCGCGAGACGCAGCGGGCGGTCGAGGAGGCGGGCGGCACCTGGACCCCGCACCCGGCCGAGGCGGTCGTGGACCGCATGGTCGACGAGTTCGGCCGCACCGGACGCTCCGGCGGCGCCGGCTTCTACGACTACGACGAGAGCGGCAAGCGCGGCCTGCTGTGGCCGGGGCTGCGCGAGCACTTCACCAAGCCGGGGCACACCATCCCGTTCCGCGACATGCAGGAGCGGATGCTGTTCTCGGAGGCGCTGGACACCGTCCGCCTGCTGGAGGAGGGCGTGCTCACCTCCGTAGCCGACGCCAACATCGGCTCCATCCTCGGCATCGGCTTCCCCGGCTGGACCGGCGGCGTCCTGCAGTACATCAACGGCTACGACGGCGGCCTGCTCGGCTTCGTCGCCCGCGCCCGCGAGCTGGCCGAGCGCTACGGCGAGCGGTTCACCCCGCCCGCCCTCCTGGTGGAGAAGGCGGAGAAGGGCGAGGTCTTCACCGACGCCCGCTGACCCCGAGGCGGTGGCTCGGCGGGCGGCGGCTCAGCCGTCCTCGTCGAGCCACTCCCGCAGCTCCTCCTTCAGCGACCGCTGGAACGTGGTGAGGAGCGCCTGCACCACCAGCGGATGCATCCGCGCCGACAGGGACCGCCGGTCGCGCGTGTCCCCGTCCGCCACCGCGTCGCGCAGCAGCCGCGACAGCTCCCGGGCCGCCGCGCGGGAATGCTCGGTGAGCACCGCGCGGGCGGCCAGCACCGACTCGTGCGACAGCGGCACGTCCAGCAGCTCCACCCCGAGCCGCAGCAGCCCGGCGTCCACCCGGAAGAGTTCCTCGTCCGAGTCCGCTCCCGGGCCGCCCGCCCGCTCCACGACGTCCATCGCCGCGAGCCGCTTCAGCTCCTCCTCGCCCAGCGCGCGCCCCGCCCTGCGCTCCAGCTCCGCGCGGGACACCGTCTCAGTCGTGCCCGGCGCCCAGGACGCGACCACCGCCCGCTGCACGGCCAGGTCCCGCACGCTCAGGTCGGGCGGCAGCTGCGCCAGATAGCGTTCGATCGCGGCCAGGGTCATGCCCCGGCTCTGCAGCTCCTCGATCAGTTCCAGGCGCGCCAGATGTTCCCTGCCGTAGCGGCCGACCCGCCGGGGACCGAGCACCGGGGGCGGCAGCAGGCCCTTGGTGCCGTAGAAGCGGACCGTACGCACGGTGACCCCGGCCCGGGCCGCCAGCTCGTCGATCGTCAGGGCCTCGGTCTCGGTCGTCATGTGCAGCAGTATCGCTGTCCCACCGCCGCTGTGACACCTCTGCTGTCAATCAAGTGCCGGGGCACGCGCCGGCGTGTGAGGAGACCGACGGTGTGACGCAGACCATCGCATACGCACCCGCACATCAGGAAAGGTGCCCCGTCGGTCCGTGACGTGATCACCGCGCGCAGGCCGAAGGCAGTTCGGACAGCCGGGCGTGATCCGCCCGGGCGCACCAGAGAGTGGAACCACGCGTGAGCAAGGACGCCGTCACCACGGCAACGGCCGCACCCCCCACGGCGGCCGGAACGCCCGCCGACGCGGGCGACGCCGGCTACAGCAAGGACCTCAAGGCCCGCCACGTCAACATGATCGCCATCGGCGGCGCCATCGGCACCGGCCTCTTCCTGGGCGCCGGAGGACGCCTGCGCGACGCGGGCCCCGCGCTGGCGCTGGCCTACCTGATCTGCGGCGTCTTCGCCTTCTTCGTGGTCCGCGCCCTCGGTGAGCTGGTCCTGTACCGGCCGTCGTCCGGCTCCTTCGTGTCGTACGCGCGCGAGTTCCTCGGCGAGAAGGGCGCCTACGTCGCCGGGTGGATGTACTTCGTGAACTGGTCCACCACCGGTATCGCCGACATCACGGCGATCGCGCTCTACACGCACTACTGGAGCGCGTTCACCGACATCCCCCAGTGGGTGCTGGCGCTGGTCGCCCTCGCGGTCGTCCTGGCGGTGAACCTGATCTCGGTGAAGATCTTCGGCGAGATGGAGTTCTGGTTCGCGATCGTCAAGGTCGCCACCCTCGTCGCCTTCATGCTGATCGGCGTCTTCCTGCTCGCCACCCGGCACGAGGTGGGCGGCGGCACGCCCGGCCTGAGCATGATCACCGACCACGGGGGGGTCCTCCCGCACGGCGTGCTGCCGGTCGTCCTCGTGATGCAGGGCGTGATCTTCGCCTACGCCGCCCTGGAACTCGTCGGCGTCGCCGCGGGCGAGACCGCCGAGCCGGAGAAGGTCGTCCCCCGCGCGGTCAACTCCATCATGTGGCGCGTCGGCCTCTTCTACGTCGGCTCCGTCGTCCTGCTGGCGCTGCTGCTGCCCGGCTCGATGTACTCGGCGGGGGAGAGCCCCTTCGTCACCGTGCTGTCGAAGATCGGCGTCCCGGCCGCCGGCGACGTGATGAACCTGGTGGTCCTCACGGCCGCCATGTCGTCGCTGAACTCCGGCCTGTACTCCACCGGCCGCATCCTGCGCTCCATGGCGTCGGCGGGCTCCGCGCCGAAGTTCACCGCCCGCATGAACCGCAGCCAGGTGCCCTACGGCGGCATCCTGCTGACCTGCGCGGTGTGCGTGCTCGGCGTCGGCCTCAACTTCCTCGTGCCCGCCCAGGCCTTCGAGATCGTGCTGAACGTCGCCTCGCTCGGCATCATCAGCACCTGGGTGATCATCATGATCTGCCACCTGGTGTTCGTCCGCCGCGCCCGCGAGGGCCTCGTCACCCGGCCGTCGTTCCGGCTGCCCGGCAGCCCGGTCACCGAGATCGTCACGATCGTCTTCCTGGCGTCCGTCATCGTCCTGATGTGGAACGACCCGGAGGTGGGCCGCAAGACGCTGCTGCTCGTCCCGGTCATCGCGGTGGCGCTGGTCGCCGGCTGGTACGGCGGCGTGCGCCGCAAGGTCGGCGCCGGGCGGTGAACGACCGGGGGCGCTGTCGGTGCCTGCCGGTACGGTGCCGCCATGTCCGAGATCAGGTACGTGCGGGGTGACGCCACCGTTCCGTCGGTGAAGGGCGTCAAGATCATCGCCCATGTGTGCAACGACATCGGCGGGTGGGGCAAGGGCTTCGTCCTCGCCCTGTCCCGCCGGTGGCCCGAGCCGGAGGCGGCGTACCGCGCCTGGCACCGCGACCGCGCCGCGAACGACTTCGGCCTGGGCGCGGTGCAACTCGTCCACGCCGAGCGGTACGTGTGGGTGGCCAACATGATCGGCCAGCGCGGCGTCCGTACCGGCAGCAAGGGCGTCCCGGTCCGCTACGAGGCCATCGACACGGCCCTGGACCGCCTCGCCGGACACGCGCTGGAACTCGGCGCGTCGGTCCACATGCCCCGCATCGGCTGCGGTCTCGCGGGAGGCACGTGGTCCCGCGTCGAGCCGCTCGTGGAGAACCGCCTGGTCGGGCGGGGAATACCGGTCACCGTGTACGACCACGGCTGACTCCCCTCCCACCCCACGCACCGTCAGACGCCCTCTTCTGCACCGGAGTTCACCCGGGTACCGTCCCGCGCATGCCGATACGCACGCGCCCCACGACCTGGAGAACGCTCGCGACGGCGGCCACCGCCGCCCTGACGGCCACCCTGCTCGCCCCCGCCGCGGCGGACGCCGCCCCCCGGGAGAGCCGCCCCGTCCACTCCTACGCCGACGCGATCCGCGAGGCCGTCTGGGTGGACACGGGCCTCGACGAGGACCGCGACGGACGCACCGACCGGGTCGCCGTCGACATCGTCCGGCCCCGCGAGGCCGCCCGGACGGGCCGCAAGGTCCCCGTCATCATGGACGCCAGCCCCTACTACTCCTGCTGCGGGCGGGGCAACGAGAGCCAGACCAAGACCTACGACGGACACGGCGACATCGTGCGGATGCCGCTGTTCTACGACAACTATTTCGTGCCGCGCGGCTACGCCGTCGTCGGCGTCGACCTCGCCGGCACCAGCCGCTCCGACGGCTGCGTCGACGTCGGCGGCCGCAGCGACATCCAGTCCGCCAAGGCGGTCGTCGACTGGCTGAACGGCCGCGCGAAGGCGTACTCCAGCCGCACCGGCGGCGAGCGGGTCCGCGCCGACTGGACCGACGGCAGCACCGGCATGATCGGCAAGAGCTGGGACGGCACCATCGCCAACGGCGTGGCCGCCACCGGCGTCAAGGGGCTGAAGACCATCGTCCCCATCGCCGCCATCTCCACCTGGTACGACTACTACTTCTCCCAGGGCGCCCCGCTCTACGGCTCAGGACCCGACTGGCTCGCCCGCTACGTCCAGACGCCCGAGGCCCGCGAGCACTGCACGGAGGTCGCCCGGAAGCTCACCGACGGCGCCCCGCGCACCGGCGACCGCACCCCGCTGTGGACCGAACGCGACTACGTCCGCGCCGCGAAGAAGGTCCGCGCCAGCGTCTTCCTGGTGCACGGCATGCAGGACCTCAACGTCCGCATGCAGCACGTCGGCCCCTGGTGGGACGCCCTCGGGAAGAACGGCGTGCGGCGCAAGATCTGGCTGTCGCAGACCGGTCACGTCGACCCCTTCGACTTCCGCCGCGCCGAGTGGGTGCGCACCCTGCACCGCTGGTTCGACCACGAACTCAAGGGCATCGACAACGGCATCGACCGCGAACCGGTCGCCGACATCGAGCGCGCGCCCGACGCGTGGGTCACCTCCACCGCCTGGCCCCCGCGCGGCACCCACCCCGTCACCCTGCGTCCCGCACACGGCGCCCAGGACGGCGTCGGCACGCTCGGCCTGCGCCCCGGCCGGGGCACCGCGTCCTTCACCGACGACCCCGCGCTGGACGAGACCGACTGGGCGACCCGGATCGACACCCCGACCCCGGAGAAGGCGGGCTTCGTCACCCGGCCGCTCACCCGCGACCTGCGCCTCGCCGGATCCTCGCGGGTGACCGTCACCGTCACGCCCAGCACCCCGACGGCCCATCTCACCGCCGTCCTGGTCGACCTCGGCCCCGACACGATCCGCGACTACGCCGACGCCGGGGAAGGCATCGTCACCCTGCCCGAACGCACCTGCTGGGGACCGAGTACCGAGGGCGACAGCTCCTGCTACCGGGAGACCCGCGCCAAGACCGCCGACGTCGGCCACACCGTCGTCAGCCGCGGCTGGGCCGACCTCGGCGAACACGCAGGCACCGGCCGGGGCGAACCCCTCGTCCCCGGCAAGCGCTACACCCTCGCCCTCGACCTGGCCGCCACCGACCACGTCGTCCCCCGCGGCCACCGGCTCGCGCTGATCGTCGCCGGCACCGACCACGGCCTCATCGACCCGCCGGCCGACACCCCCACGCTCACCCTCGACCTGGCCCGCACCTCCGCCCGGGTCCCGTTCGCCGGCGGCGCCGCCGCGTTCGCCCGCGCCACCTCAGGACCGCCCGTCACGGCACCGCACACCGCACCGGACGGCGTCCGCCCGCCCGCCGCCGCCCACCGAGTCCCGGGGGAGACCCGATGAAACGACGCGCCGCGCTCCTCACCGCCACCGCCCTCACGGGCCTCGCCGCCACGCTCGTCACCGCCCCCGCCGCCGGGGCGCACGACACCGCCGCTCCGCCGCGCACCGGCTTCGAACTCAGCCACGGCGCCCGCTGGACCACCCAGCCCGAGGAGCGGCGCCTCCTGGAGACCGTCGACCGCGCGAGCGCCCGCGTCCACGTGACCCGCATCGGCACCACCGCCCAGCAGCGCCCGCTGCGGCTCGTCCGCATCGGCGCGGAACGGACCCCCAACAAGGTCCTCCTGGTGTGCAGCCAGCACGGCAACGAACCCTCCGGCCGCGAGGCGTGCCTCACCACGATCCGCGACCTGGCGTACGCCGAGGACAGGGACACCCGGCGCTTCCTGGACCGCACCACGGTGCTCGTCGTCCCCACCGCCAACCCCGACGGCCGCGCCGCCGACACCCGCGGCAACAGCGACGGTGTCGACATCAACCGCGACCACGTCGCCCTGAAGACCGCCGAGGGCCGCGCGCTGGCCGCCGTGATCCGCGACGAGCGGCCCGACATCATCTACGACCTGCACGAGTACGGCGCCACCCCGCCGTACTACGACAAGGACCTGTTCGACCTGTGGCCGCGCAACCTCAACACCGACCCCGCCGTCCACGACACCGCCCGGTCGCTGTCCCAGGACCACGTCCGGCCCGCCGCCGGCGCCGCCGGGTACTCCACCGGCACCTACGGCATCTGGACCGACCCCGTCACCGGCGACCCGGTCCGCCAGACCGCGGGCGACGGCCAGGAACGCATCCTGCGCAACCTGTCCGGCGTCAAACACGCCGTCGGCCTGCTCATCGAGAGCCGCGTCGATCCGCTCACCGACCCGGAGAAGGCCGACGCGGCGCTCAACAACCGGCGCAGGGTCGACTCCCATCTCGCCGCCCTGAACGGCCTGATCCGTTTCTCCTCGGAGCAGCGCGGGACGGTCGAGGCGGTCACCGCCCGGGCCCGCGCCGCCGGCCACGCGGACCGCGGCCCGGTGTACCTCGGCGGCGCCGACAACGAGACGCCCGACCCGTCCGAGGTGCTCGCCGATCCGCCCTGCGCCTAGCGCCTCACCCCAGGTCAGTACGCGGACGTGGGCGACGAACTGGCCCTCCACGGCGTACGCGTGCAGAAGCGCGGCGACGGTGTCCTCGTACCGCTGCGGCAGTCGCTGCGGGCGCTCGTCCCGCTGCTCCTGGACGGCCGGGCGGCGTACCACCTGACCGAAGGCGAGGCGATCACGTCCTGTCGATGAGGTGAATTTTGCGCCATCGGTGGTAAGGGCCTATCGGGAGGAGGGCTCTCCGCCCGAAGGCTCGGACGAAAGGTTCCGCCTGTGACGCAGGACCACCAAAGCGACAAGGACAACACGGCAGGTCCGCTGCCCGGCTCCGAAGCGGGCCTGCCCGGCCGGAACAGGCCGCGCACCGACTGGGTGGTGTTCGGCGTCACCGCCGTGCTCACCCTGGCCTTCGTCCTGTGGGGAGCCGTCTGGACGGACTCGCTGGAGGACGTCTCCGCCGACCTGCTCAGCGGGCTCATGCACAACGGCGGCTGGGGCTTCGTCCTGGCCGCCTCCGGCTTCGTCGTCTTCGCCCTGTGGCTGGCCGCCAGCCGCTACGGCCGCATCACCCTCGGTGCCGAGGGCGAGGAGCCGGAGTTCCGGACCGTGTCCTGGATCGCCATGATGTTCAGCGCCGGCATGGGCATCGGCCTGATGTTCTGGGGCGTGAGCGAACCGCTCGCGCACTTCGACACCCCGCCGCCCGGCACCAGCCCCGAGGACGCGGGCGACCGGATGGCGACGGCCATGGCCACCACGCTGTTCCACTGGACGCTCCACCCGTGGGCCATCTACGCCGTGGTCGGCCTCGCCATCGCCTACAGCACCTTCCGGCGCCGCCGCCGGCAGACCGTCAGCGCCGTGTTCACCCCGCTCATCGGCGAGAAGAACGCCAACGGCGCCGGCGGCCGGATCATCGACGTGCTCGCCATCATCGCGACCGTCTTCGGCTCGGCGGCCTCCCTCGGCCTCGGCGCGCTGCAGATCGGCTCCGGCGTGGAGAAGCTCAACTGGCTGGAGAAGGTCGGCACCGGCCTGCTGGTCTCCATCATCGCCGTGCTGACCGTGGCGTTCGTGGCGTCCGCGGTGTCCGGCGTGGAGAAGGGCATCCAGTGGCTGTCCAACATCAACATGGTGCTGGCGCTGCTCCTCGCCGTGTTCGTGTTCGTCGCCGGCCCCACCGTCCTCGTCCTGGACCTGCTGCCGACGTCCGTCTTCACCTACCTCGGCGACCTGCCGGAGATGGCCGGCCGCACCGAGATCAGCGGCGGTGAGGACGTCCCCGCCTGGCTGGGCAGCTGGACCGTCTTCTACTGGGCGTGGTGGATCTCCTGGACGCCGTTCGTCGGCATGTTCATCGCCCGCATCAGCCGCGGCCGGACCATCCGTCAGTTCATCGGCGGTGTCATCCTCGTGCCCAGCGCGGTCAGCCTGGTCTGGTTCGCCATCTTCGGCGGCTCGGCCATGCGCCTCCAGGAGCAGAACCGGCTCGGCGACGAGACCACCCCCGAGGGCCGGCTGTTCGCCGTGCTCCAGGAGTACCCCATCGCCACCGCCACCAGCCTGCTGGTGATGGTCCTCGTGGGCATCTTCTTCGTCTCGGGCGCCGACGCGGCCTCCGTCGTGATGGGCACCCTCTCGCAGAGGGGCTCCCTCGAACCCAGCCGCTGGGCCGTGGTGTTCTGGGGCGTGGTGACCGGTGCGGTCGCGGCCATCATGCTGCTGGTCGGCAGCGGCCAGGGCGACGCCCTGACCGGCCTGCAGAACCTCACCATCCTCGCCGCGGCGCCGTTCGTCGTCGTCATGATCTTCATGTGCGTGGCACTCATGCGGGACCTGCGCCACGACCCGCTCGTCGTCCGCGACAAGATGGGCAGCGAGGCCGTCGAACTCGCGGTCATCGAGGGCCACAAGAAGTACGACGGTGAGTTCGAGCTGCGTGTCGGACCCGGCCGCGGACCGGACGTCGAAGGCGACCCCATCGGCAAGCACTGAATCCCTCGGCGCGTGCCGTGACGCGGGGCGGGCGCCCGACGCCCGCCCCGCGCCTCACTCCGCGGCCAGCCCCGCCGCCTCCCGCGCACACCCCCAGGCCACGGTGACGCCCGCGCCGCCGTGGCCGTAGTTGTGCACCAGCACCCGCCCGTCGGGCAGCCGGGTGCGCTCCAGACGGACCGCGTGCCGCGCGGGCCGCAGCCCCACCCGGTGCTCCAGCACGCGGGCGCCGGCGATCTCCGGGCGCAGCGCCGCGCACCGCCGCGCGATCGCCTCGGCCGCCGCCGGGTCCGGCCGGTCGGACCACACGTCCTCCTCGGCCGTCCCGCCCAGCAGCAACCGCCCCGGCTGCGGGAAGAAGTACGCCATCGACCCGTCCGCGCCCTCGGTGACCATCCAGGTGCGGATCCCCGGGTTCTCCACGACCACCAGCTGCCCCCGCACCGGCCGCACCGACGGGTCGGGCACCAGCTCCCGCGCCGCCAGCCCCGTGCAGTTCACCACCACCGGCGCGTCGGCCTCCGCCAGATCCGCCACGGCACGCGTCTCCACCGTGCCGCCCGCCGCCGTCAACCGGTCCCGCAGATACGGCAGATGGGCCGGCATGTCGATCAGCGGCAGCCGCGCCCACAGCCCCCACCCGCCCGGGTACTCGGCCTCCGTCACCGGACGCAGCCCCGGCAGCCGCGCGGCGGCCCACCCGCCGACCTCGTCCATCGGCGTCTCGCCCAGTACTCCCTTGACCATCCGTACGCCCGTGGCCTCCGGCCGCAGCGCCATCTCCTCGTACACACCGAGTGATTCCAGCGCCCACGCCTGCGCGGCCTCGGGCGGATCGATGCGGTACGGCCACCACAGGGCGCCCGCTACCGCCGAGGTGGTCGCCCCGACCGGGTCCCGCGTCCACAGCCGCACCCGTGCGCCCCGCTCGGCGAGGACCACCGCCGTGGTCAGCCCGGTCACCCCGCCGCCGACCACCACGACACCGTCGTCCGTTTCGCTTCCCATCCGGCGGACGGTAGCGGATGTCCGCGCGCGTGCTCGGGTCCGGCCCGGGGTGGGAATACTCACGGCATGTCTGCCGAGTACGCGACCTTCGGCCTGGCGCCGGCGACCCGCCCCGGAGGGCTTCTCGCCGGCGGTGACCTCCAAGTGCACCGCGACTTCGTCGACTTCGTCGTCGACGGACGCCCGCTGCTGTACCGGCTGTCCGACCTGGACGCCGTCTCCCCGCTCGCCTCCGACGTGCCGCCGTCCCTCTTCACCGCCCAGGTCCGCGGCCTGCTGCTGGAGACCGGCGCGCCCCTGCCCGACGGCCGGCACGTCCTCTACGGCTGCCCCGAGTGCGAGGACCTCTCCTGCGGCGCCGTGACCGCCGTCATCGAACGGGACGGCGACGACGTCGTCTGGCGGGACTTCGCCTGGCAGACCGGCGACCGGGCCGACCTGGAACGCGACGGCTACCACGGGATGGGCCCCTTCCGGTTCCGTGGCGACGAGTACCGCGCGGCCCTGAACGCCCTCCTGGACGGCGACCTCCCCGGCAGCCGCCGCGTCCTGCTCGTCGGCCCCCGCGTGGCCCAGCTCGCCCGCCCGGCCGCCGCCCTGCGTGCCGTCGGCATCGGCGCCGACGTCACCCAGAGCGCCGACGGCGTCCCCGCCGACGAACTGCGCTCCTACGGCGCGGTGCTGTTCGGCCGCGCGGTCCCCGCGCGCGAACGCGACGCCGTGCGCCGGGCGCTGGCCGGCGCCGGGGCGGACGTGCCCTGCGTCGACGCGCTCGCGCCCGTCGTCCCGCTGCTGGTCGCGCAGGCCGAACAGGCCCTGGAGGCCGGCCGGGACGACCGCCGGCGGCTCACGGACCTCACCGTGGCGGACGGCGCCGCCGAGTTCGAGGTGGTCTCCGCCTGCCGCGTCCGTCTCACCGCGCACCGTGTCGACCGCCTCTCCCGCGCCCGCAGCCGGGACCTCTTCGACGCGCTCCTCGGACCCGGCCGGCACCGCGTCCCGCTGGACCCGCCGGCGGTGCGGGGCGAGGCGTACCTGGTGGCCCGTACCGCCGGAACGGTACTGGTCACCGCCGTCCGCCCCTGAGTCTCCGCCGTACGGCGGAGGCTCTAGGATCGCGGTCTGATGACTGCCACCCTCGTCGCCAAGAACCTCGCCGCCGGACACGGCGACCGCTCCCTGTTCGCCGGGCTCGACCTCGTCGTCGCACCCGGTGACGTGATCGGCCTGGTCGGGGCCAACGGCGCAGGCAAGTCCACGCTGCTCCGCCTGCTCGCCGGGCTCGCCGCGCCCGAGGAGGGCGAGCTGCGCCTCTCCCCGCCCACCGCCACCGTCGGCCACCTCCCGCAGGAGCCGGAGCGCAGGCCCGGCGAGAGCGTGCGCGCCTTCCTGGCCCGCCGCACCGGCGTCGCCGAGGCCCAGCACGCCATGGACGAGGCGACCCAGGGCCTCGTCGACGGCGCCCCCGGCGCGGACGACGCCTACGCCACCGCCCTCGAACGCTGGCTCGCGCTGGGCGGCGCCGACCTCGACGAGCGCGCCGAGGAGGTCGCCGCCACGCTCGGCCTGGACGTCGGCCTCGACCAGCCGATGACCGCCCTCTCCGGCGGCCAGGCGGCCCGCGCCGGACTCGCCTCGCTGCTGCTGTCCCGCTACGACGTCTTTCTGCTCGACGAGCCGACCAACGACCTCGACCTCGACGGGCTGGAGCGCCTGGAACGGTTCGTGAGCGGCCTGCGCGCCGGCACGGTCGTCGTCAGCCACGACCGCGAGTTCCTCTCCCGCACGGTCACCAAGGTCCTCGAACTCGACCTGGCGCAGCGGCAGATCAACCTCTACGGCGGCGGCTACGACGCCTACCTCGAGGAGCGCGAGGTGGCCCGCCGGCACGCCCGCGACCAGTACGAGGAGTACGCCGACAAGCGCGCCGCCCTCCAGGACCGGGCGCAGACGCAGCGCGCTGGATGGACAAGGGCGTGAAGAACGCGCGCCGCAAGGCGGGCAGCGACAACGACAAGATCGGCCGCAAGTTCCGCAGCGAGGCCAGCGAGAAGCAGGCCGCCAAGGCGCGCCAGACCCAGCGGATGATCGAGCGCCTGGAGGTCGTCGAGGAGCCGCGCAAGGAGTGGGAGCTGCGCATGGAGATCGCGGCGGCCCCGCGCTCCGGCGCCGTGGTCGCGAGCCTGCGGGACGCCGTCGTACGCCGGGACGGCTTCACCCTCGGCCCGGTGACCCTCCAGGTCGACTGGGCCGACAGGGTCGCGGTGACCGGCGCGAACGGCGCCGGCAAGTCCACCCTGCTCGGCGCCCTGCTGGGCCGCGTCCCGCTCGACGCCGGCCACGCCGCCCTGGGCTCGGGCGTGCTGCTGGGGGAGGTCGACCAGGCCCGCGCGCTGTTCCACGGCCCGGAGACCCTGCTGGACGCCTTCCGTCCCTCGGTGCCCGAGCTGGAGCCGGCGGACATCCGCACGCTGCTCGCCAAGTTCGGTCTGAAGGCGGAGCACGTGCTGCGTCCCGCGGCGACCCTGTCACCGGGCGAGCGCACCCGCGCCGCCCTCGCCCTGCTCCAGGGCCGGGGGGTCAACCTCCTCGTCCTGGACGAGCCGACCAACCACCTCGACCTGCCGGCCATCGAGCAGCTGGAGTCCGCCCTCGACGCCTACGAGGGCACGCTGCTGCTGGTCACCCACGACCGCCGCATGCTGGACGCGGTCCATGTGACCCGTCGTCTGCACGTCACGGACGGCCGGGTGAGCGAGCACTAGACCCCGTCGGGGGCTTCCGTGCCCCGCGGCGGACGGGACTCAGCGGGGCGCCACCCGCCGTGCCAGCCGCGGGTAGTCGACGACACAGCCGTCCTCGTCGAAGGTCAGATCGCTGCGGAAGTCCCCGGAGGCGTAGCGGACGCGCCGGGGCCCCAGATGCGTGTACGTCTGCCGTGACGGCTCGACGTCCAGGCCGGGCACGGACACCCACGCCATCAGGAACTCCCGCTCGCCCGGGGTGCGGTGCAGACCGTGCCGCAGCACCGGCATGGTGTTCGTCAGCGGGCACAGACCCAGGTCGCAGTCGAGGGCGCCGTCCAGGGCGTCCACCCGCTCCCCGTCGGCGGTCCAGCCGCCGCGGCCGTCGTGCCGCAGGTCCAGCGAGCGGCTGCCGGACGCGTCCTCGGCCGTCACCGTCAGCCGGCGGGTGACGTACGCGTCCCCGGCCAGGAGTTCGTAGGTGATCCAGTAGGGCTCCGGGAGCGTCCCGACGGCCCGCCCGCGGGCCCGCAGTCCGTCCCCGCCGAACTCGGCCCAGGCGGTCTCGTACCCGCCGCTCGCCGTGACCTCCCACGTGATGACCCGTGATGCAGGCATGCGGACACCCTACGAGCGGCAGTGGCCGGCCGCGAGGAACGCACCGGGCCCGTGTCCTCCCAGGGGCGGGGGACACGGGCCCGGCGCACGGGCTCAGCGGCGGCCGCTCTTCGGGTCCACCAGACCCGCGCGGCGCAGGGCGTCCGCCATCGCGCTGTTGGCCGGGGCGGGCGCCTGGCGCGTACGGCTGCCACCGCCGCCACCGCGGCCTTCCTGGCGCTGCCGGCCGCCCTGGCGCTGCTGCGGGGGCCGCCCGCCGCGCTGCCGGCGCTCGCCACCCTCCTGTCCGCTCTGCGGGGCCGCCTCGTCGTCCAGACGCAGCGTCAGCGAGATCCGCTTGCGCGGGATGTCGACGTCCAACACCTTCACCTTGACGATGTCGCCCGGCTTCACCACGTCCCGCGGGTCCTTGACGAACGTCTTCGACATCGCGGACACGTGGACCAGGCCGTCCTGGTGGACGCCGACGTCGACGAACGCGCCGAACGCGGCCACGTTCGTCACCACGCCCTCCAGGATCATCCCGGAGGTCAGGTCGGAGATCTTCTCCACGCCCTCCTTGAAGGCGGCCGTCCTGAACGCCGGACGCGGGTCACGGCCCGGCTTCTCCAGCTCCTTGAGGATGTCGGAGACGGTCGGCAGCCCGAAGGTGTCGTCCACGAAGTCCTGCGGGCGCAGCGAGCGCAGCACCGCCGTGTTGCCGATCAGCGACGCGACCTCCTGCCCGGTGGTCTTCACCATCCGGCGGACCACCGGGTACGCCTCGGGGTGCACGCTGGACGCGTCCAGCGGGTCGTCGCCGCGGATGCGCAGGAAGCCCGCGCACTGCTCGTACGCCTTGGGGCCCAGCCGGGCCACCTTCTTCAGCTCGGAGCGGCTCTTGAACGGCCCGTTGGAGTCGCGGTGCGCCACGATGTTCTCCGCGAGTCCGGAGGAGATGCCGGACACCCGGGCGAGCAGCGGGGCGGACGCGGTGTTGACGTCCACGCCGACGCCGTTCACACAGTCCTCGACGACCGCGTCCAGCGAACGCGACAGCTTCACCTCGGACAGGTCGTGCTGGTACTGGCCGACGCCGATCGACTTCGGGTCGATCTTCACCAGCTCCGCCAGCGGGTCCTGGAGGCGGCGGGCGATGGACACCGCGCCGCGCAGCGACACGTCCATGTCCGGCAGCTCCTGCGAGGCGAACGCCGACGCCGAGTACACGGAGGCGCCCGCCTCGGACACCATCACCTTCGTCAGCTTCAGCTCGGGGTGCTTGGCGATCAGTTCGCCGGCGAGCTTGTCGGTCTCGCGGGACGCCGTGCCGTTGCCGATGGCGATCAGCTCGACCGCGTGTTCCTTCGCCAGCCGGGCCAGCTTGGCGATCGCCTCGTCCCAGCGGTTCGCCGGGACGTGCGGGTGGATGACGTCCGTGGCGACGACCTTGCCGGTCGCGTCGACCACGGCGACCTTCACGCCCGTGCGGAAACCGGGGTCGAGGCCGAGCGTCGCGCGCGTCCCGGCCGGAGCGGCGAGCAGCAGGTCGCGCAGGTTGGCGGCGAAGACCCGCACCGCCTCGTCCTCGGCGGCGGTGCGCAGCCGCAGACGGAGGTCGATGCCCAGGTGCACCAGGATGCGCGTGCGCCAGGCCCAGCGGACCGTGTCCAGCAGCCACTTGTCGCCCGGGCGGCCCTTGTCGGCGATCCCGAACCGGTGGGCGACGATGCCCTCGTACGACGACGGGCCGTCGGTGGGCTCCTCCGGCTCCAGGACGAGGTCGAGGACCTCCTCCTTCTCGCCGCGGAGCATCGCCAGCACCCGGTGCGAGGGCAGCTCGGTGAACGGCTCGGAGAAGTCGAAGTAGTCGGCGAACTTGGCGCCCGCCTCCTCCTTGCCCTCGCGCACCTTCGCCGCCAGCCGCCCGCGCGCCCACATGCGCTCGCGCAGCTCGCCGATCAGGTCGGCGTCCTCGGAGAAGCGCTCGGTGAGGACGGCGCGCGCGCCGTCCAGCGCGGCCTGCGGATCGGCGACGCCCTTGTCGGCGTCCACGAACGCGGCGGCCGCGGCGAGGGGCTCGACACCGGGATCGGCGAGCAGCCCCTCCGCCAGCGGCTCCAGACCCGCCTCGCGGGCGATCTGCGCCTTGGTGCGCCGCTTCGGCTTGAACGGCAGGTAGATGTCCTCCAGGCGCGCCTTGGTCTCCGCGCCCCGGATGCGGGCCTCGAGCTCCTCGGTGAGCTTGCCCTGCTCACGCACCGAGTCGAGGATCGCGGTGCGGCGCTCCTCCAGCTCCCGCAGATAGCGCAGCCGCTCCTCGATCGTGCGCAGCTGCGCGTCGTCGAGCGTCTCGGTCGCTTCCTTGCGGTAGCGGGCGATGAAGGGCACCGTCGAACCGCCGTCGAGCAGTTCCACGGCGGCTCTGACCTGCCGCTCCCGTACGCCGAGTTCTTCGGCGATCCTGCCTTCGATGGACCCTGCGAGGGGTGTCGTCACGTTCCCGTACCGCCTTCTCCACTGAGGTTGCGCGGCAATTGTGGCAGGTGACGACGACAATCGGGGATCAGGGCGGCGACGCGCCCGGACGCCCCCCGGGCGGACTCAGGCGCGACGCCCGCGCGCGGTGGAGGACGCGCCTCCGAACAGCCGGGCGAGCGCCCGGAACGGCAGGGTCACGACGGTGGCGACGGCGCCGCCGATCTGGCGCAGGACGTCTGCGATGGCACGGAACACGTGGCTACCCCTTTCGTCGTCCGACCCGTACGGCCGGACACCCTGCGGGTACCTCGTCCACGCTTCAACATGCACGCGGGGCGGCGGACGCGTCCTCCGAGGCGGGCAGGTTCCAGGTGAACCGCGGCTTCCTGCGCTCCAGGAACGCCGTCACGCCCTCCTCGGTGTCCTCGCTCGCGGCAGCGGTCTCGTGCCAGTGGTCGTCGCGGTCCGTGCGGCCGTCGGCGAACTCCTTCGCCGCCGCCTGCGTCAGCAGGGACCGGGACGCCAGGACCCGGGTGAACTCCGCGACCCGCGCGTCCAGCGCGCCCGCCGGCAGCACCTCGTCCACCAGCCCCGTGCGCAGCGCCCGTTCCGTGCCGATCAGCTCGCCCGAGAAGAGGAGGTACTTGGCGGTCGCCGGGCCCACCAGCGACACCAGCCGCCGGGTCGCGGAGGACGGGTAGACGATGCCGAGCTTCGCCGGGGTCACCCCGAAGAGCGCGCCCTCCTCCGCGAACCGCAGGTCGCAGGCGGCCGCGAGCTGCGCCCCGCCGCCCACGCAGTGCCCGCGCACGGCGGCCAGGGTCGGCTTGGGGAAGGCCGCGAGGGCCTCCTCGGCGGCGACGGCGAGCCGCTGCGCCTCGAGCGGCGAGCCCCGGAGCGTGGAGATGTCCGCCCCGGCGCAGAAGGTGTCGCCGTCGCCGGTGAGCACCAGCGCCCGCACGGCCGGATCGTCCGCCAGCGCCCCGAGCAGCGGGGGCAGGGACGCCCACATCGCGGCCGTCATCGCGTTGCGCTTCGCGGGGTGACGGACGACGACCGTGGCGACCGAGTCGGTCACGCTGTGCAGCAGTTGCGGCTCCTCCATGCGCCGGATGCTATCCGCCCCGGTCACGGCCCCGGACGGCGGGCCGGGACCCGGCGTTACGACCGTCGAGGGCGGGGGACACGGGGGAGCGGGAGCGTCCGGAAGGGGGGACGAGACCCGGGAGGCAGCGATGACCAGGTCCACCGGAGCCGCGGGCCCGCGGGGCGACACGGCGAAGCTGAACCGCGGCTTCGGCGTCCTCGCCGTGCTCGGGGTGATCCTCGTCGTCGCCGGGCTGATCGGCCTGATCTACACGGCCGCCGCCACGCTCACCACGATGCTGCTCTTCGGCTGGCTGCTGCTGGTCGGCGGGATCGTCGGGCTGCTGCACGCGGTGCAGGCGCGGCAGACGAACTTCTTCTGGCTGGGTGTGGTCGTCGCCGCCCTGAACATCGCGGCCGGGGTGGTGATCATCAAGATTCCTGAGGCCGCGGCCGAGGCGCTGACCATGTTCGCGGCGTTGCTGTTCCTGACCGGCGGGGTGTTCCGGCTGGTCGGCAGCCTGGTGGTGCGCGGCCCGCAGTTCGGCTGGACGCTGGTGCAGGGCGCCTTCGGCCTGCTCCTCGGCATCCTGGTCCTGGCCACCTGGCCGAGCAGCAGCCAGTACGTCATCGGCACGTTCTTCTCGCTGTCCCTGCTGTTCGACGGCCTCGGACTGATCGCCACCGGTTACGGCGGCCGGCGCATCGTGGGCATGGTGGCCGGGAAGTAGAAGACGCCCGAAAAGCGAGAGTGCCCCGGAACGGCACAGACCGGACCTGAACGGTCCCACACCCGACCGAGTCGGACGGGAACGGTCGGAAGCGCTCGATATCCGCTGACTTGTGTTCAGTGTGGAAGGGCGGAGCCGATCGGTCCCAACACTCGACGTGTGGTGACAATCGAGCGTGAAGGTGGCGACCCGCTGCCGTACGAAGGTGTCTGGCGGTTCACCGCCCCTGCCGTGGACGCCTCGGTGCCACAGGCCCGGCACGCCGTGCGGGACCTGCTGCTGCGGCAGGGGGTGCCGGTCGCGGACGAGGTGGTGCAGGGACTGCTGCTCATCGTCTCCGAACTGGTCACCAACGCGGTCAAACACGCGGCGCTGCTCTCCCCGATGCTCGCCGTCGAGGTCGCGGTGGGCGCCGAGTGGATCCGGGTGTCCGTGGAGGACAACCACCCCTACCGCCCCACCGCCCTGGAGAACGACTACGGCCGCACCGGCGGCCGGGGACTGCTGCTGGTGCGCGAGATCACGCGCGAGGCCGGCGGAGCCTGCGAGGTGGAGCACACCTCCACCGGCGGCAAGGTGATCTGGGCGGCCCTGCCCCTCAAGCCCGTGCGGACCTACTGACCGCGCCGTACCGCGCCCCGCCCCTCGAGGGACGGGACGCGCCGTACGGCGCCGCCGTCACCACCCGGCCGACGGGCCCGTCAGCTCCCGCACGGCCGGCCGCGCCGCGTCCAGCACGGTCATGAACCACGCCGAGAAGGTGTCCTTCGCGTGCCGCTCCGCCAGCTCCTCCGGCGTCACGAACGCCGTGGCGGCGACCTCGTCCCCGTCGGGCCGCACCGGGGACTGCACCATGCCGACGAAGAGGTGGTTGTACTCCTGCTCCACCAGGCCCGAGGCCGGGTCCGGGTGGTTGTAGCGGACCGTGCCCGCCTCCGCCATCAGCGACGGCGACACCCCCAGCTCCTCGTACGTCCGCCGGGCCGCCGCCGCGAACGGCGCCTCGCCCGGGTACGGGTGGCCGCAGCAGGTGTTCGACCACACGCCGGGGGAGTGGTACTTGCCGAGCGCCCGCTGCTGGAGCAGCAGCCGGCCGCGCTCGTCGAACAGGAATACGGAGAAGGCCCGGTGCAGCTTCCCCGGCGGCCGATGGGCGGAGAGCTTCTCCGCGGTGCCGACCGTCACGCCGTCCTCGTCGACCAGTTCCAGCAAAATCGGCTCGGCGGTGCCGCTCGACGGGCTGTTCGTCGCGGTGGCAGGTGTGATCGGCATACCCATCCTTCACTCGGTGTTCGCGCCCCAGTCTGCCGCACGAATCCGGCACTCCCGGCACTCCGGTCCTCTCCCGCATGTCCCGCCCCCGGCGCGACGGGCGGTCGTGGCGGCAGCCGGACGGCACCGGGCCCGCGCTGATCGTGCCCGTGACGGGCGTCGGAAATGCCCGTGTACGGCACCTGCCGACGCCCCTCGGAAGTACGGGACGCCGTCCCCGGGGCGGAAGGCTGCGTTCCTCAGCGCGTCGGCGCACTCGGGGGGCGTGCGCGGCCCCGCGCGCGACACCTAGGTGCCGCGTGACACCGACGGACCGGGGGGACCCGGGCGCCTCAGTGGCACAGCCGCGCCTCGTGCTCCGCGTGCCCGCTGGGCTCCAGCTGGAAGGTGCAGTGCTGCACGTCGAAGTGGTCGCCCAGACAGTCCTGCAGCTCGTGCAGCATCTTCTCGTGCCCGATCGCGTTCAGCGTGTCCGCGCTGACCACCACGTGCGCGGAGAGCACCGGCATCCCCGAGGTGATCGTCCAGGCGTGCAGGTCGTGCACGTCCTCCACCCCCGGCGTGTTCAGGATGTGCGCCCGCACCTCGGCCATGTCCACGCCCTTGGGCGCCGCCTCCAGCAGCACGTCGAGCGTCTCGCGCAGCAGCTTCAGCGTGCGCGGCACGATCATCAGCGCGATGACCAGGGAGGCGATCGGGTCGGCGGCCGTCCAGCCGGTGGTGACGATCACCAGCGCGGCCACGATCACCGTGACCGAGCCGAGCGCGTCCGCCGCCACCTCCAGGAAGGCGCCGCGCACGTTCAGGCTCTCCTTCTGCCCCCGCATCAGCAGCGACAGCGACACCAGGTTGGCGGCCAGACCGACGGCGCCGAACACCATCGCGAGACCGCCCGCGGTGTCCGCCGGCGTGATGAACCGCTGCACCGCCTCGTACAGCACGTAGCCGCCGACGCCCAGGAGCAGCAGGCAGTTCGCGAGCGCCGCGAGGATCTCCGCGCGGGCCAGCCCGAAGGTGCGCCGCTCGCTCGGCGGGCGGCCCGCGAAGTGGATGGCGAGCAGCGCCATGCCCAGCCCCAGGGCGTCGGTCGCCATGTGGGCGGCGTCCGCGACCAGGGCGAGCGAGTCGGCCAGCAGGCCGCCGACGATCTGCACGACCATGACGAAGACCGTGATCGCCAGCGCGATCCGCAGCCTCCCCCGGTACGCCGCGCTGACCGTGCCGCCCGACGGCGCCCCGTGCGCGTGCCCGTGATCGTGCCCTGCCCCCATGCCCGCCGCCGCCCTTCCGTCGCGCCCCTGCCGCCGCCCTTCCGCAGCACAGTGAACTACGGGCCAGGGGGGTCGGGCAACGCGGCACTGAACACCGTTGTCATGTGCTCTGACCTGCGCAAACGATCCGCAGGTCAGGCGCGCGGGGCACCCTGGAGGAGCTGCCAGCCCTGCCAGGCCGACTCGACCATCTCGCGCACCGAACGGCGCGCCGTCCACCCCAGTCGCTCGCTCGCGAGGGCGGCCGAGGCCACCGCGCGGGGCGGGTCGCCGGGGCGCCGCGCCTCGACCACCGGGGTGCGGGTGTCGCCGGTGACCTCCCCGATGACCGTGATCAGCTCCCGGACGGAGACGCCCTCGCCGCGTCCGACGTTCAGCGTCAGATCGCCCTCGACACCCCCTTCGGCCAGCGCGCGCACCGCCGCGAGGTGCGCCTCCGCGAGGTCGGCCACGTGGATGTAGTCCCGGATGCAGGTGCCGTCCGGGGTGGGGTAGTCGTCGCCGAAGATGCGCGGGGCCTCGTCGCGGGTGAGCCGGTCGAAGACCATCGGCACGATGTTGAAGACGCCGGTGTCGGCCAGCTCGGGGGCCGCCGCGCCCGCGACGTTGAAGTAGCGCAGGCACACCGTGTCGATGCCGTGCGCCCGGCCCGCGGCCCGCACCAGCCACTCCCCGGCGAGCTTGGTCTCGCCGTAGGGGTTCACGGGGGCGCAGGGCGTGTCCTCCGTGATGAGGTCCACGTGCGGGTCGCCGTAGACGGCCGCGGACGAGGAGAAGACGAAGCGCTTCACACCCGCCTCCGCGACGGCGTCCAGCAGGGTCGCCAGACCGCCCAGGTTCTCCCGGTAGTAACGGGTCGGCTGGGCCACCGACTCCCCGGGCTGCTTGCGCGCGGCGAGGTGCAGCACCCCGGTCGCGCCGTGCTCGGCGAGGACCTTGGTCAGCAGCTCGCCGTCCAGCGCCGAGCCCCGGACCAGAGGGACGCCCTCGGGCAGCCGCGCCGGGACCCCGGCGGAGAGGTCGTCCAGCACGACGACCCGCTCCCCGGCGTCCGTCATGGCCCGCACCACATGGGCCCCGATGTATCCGGCTCCGCCGGTGATCAGCCACGTCATGGTGGTCCACCCTAAGGCGAGCCACCGGCGCGGTTTGTGAGCCGGGGCCGGTATCCCCGATGATGAGCGCGGCAGGAGCGGGCCAACCGCGTCGGTCCGGCCGCCGAACAGGCGGTGAACGCGGGCTTCCGTGTATCCGATAGCCTCTGCCGACATGCCGCCCGCAGGGCCTCCGTACGGGCGCATCACCGTGTACATCACCGGCGTGGACGCGTCGCCCCCCAGGGAGTGAGTTTTCGGTTGCCGACCGCCATCGTCACCGGCCCCCCGGTCCCCGGCTCGTCACTCGAGGGCGACCTGCGCTCCCTCGGCTTCGACGTGCGGACCGCCGCCGGCGCCGCGGAGGCCGAGACGCTGCTCGCCGAGGTCCCCGGGGAGGAACGCGTCGCCCTGGTCGACACCCGGTTCGTCGGACACGTGCACGCCCTGCGGCTCGGTCTGACCGACCCCCGCTTCCCGCTCTCCGCCGTCCCCGGAGCCGTCACCGCCCAGCGGACCGGCCGTCAGGCCCTGACCCGCGCGATGGCCCGCGAGAACTCCGCGACCGGGCAGGGCACGGGCAACGGCACCCTCGTCGAGGGCCTCCCGGACCGGGTCACCGCCGCCCTCGACACCGACGTGCACCGCCCCGAGCTCGGCAGCCTCGTCGCCGCCGTGCCCGCCGACCCGCAGGCCCGCAACGAGGCCCGGCAGGCCGTCGCCGCCGTGGACGAGGAGGCCGTACGCCTCAGGTCCGCCGTCAAGGCCCGCGACGGCTTCTTCACCACGTTCTGCGTCAGCCCCTACTCGCGCCACCTCGCGCGCTGGTGCGCACGCCGCGGGCTTACCCCCAACCAGGTCACGACCGCTTCCCTGCTCACCGCGCTGATCGCGGCCGGCTGTGCCGCCACCGGCACCAGGGCGGGGTTCGTCGCCGCAGCCGTGCTGCTCCTCGGCTCGTTCGTACTCGACTGCGCCGACGGCCAGCTCGCCCGCTACTCGCTGCAGTACTCCACGCTCGGCGCCTGGCTCGACGCCACGTTCGACCGGGCCAAGGAGTACGTCTTCTACGCGGGCCTCGCCCTCGGCGCGGCCCGCACCGGTGACGACGTCTGGGCCCTCGCGCTCGGCGCCATGATCCTCCAGTCCTGCCGGCACGTCGTCGACTTCTCCTTCGCCGAGGCCAGGACCGGCGTCGCGGAGGGCCCTGCCGCCACCCTGTCGGGCCGCCTGGACCGCGTCGGGTGGACGGTCTGGGTGCGCCGCATGATCGTCCTGCCGATCGGCGAGCGCTGGGCGCTGATCGCCGTCCTCACCGCGGCCACCACCCCCCGCGTCACCTTCTGGGTGCTGCTCGCCGGCTGCGCCTTCGCCGCCGCGTACACCACCGCCGGACGCGTCCTGCGTTCCCTGCGCGGCGGCCGGGCGGAGGACCAGGCCGCCCGGGCCCTGGCCCACCTCGCCGACGGCGGACCGCTCTCCGAACTGCTCCGCCGCCCCTGGGCCCGCGGCGGTGCGGCCGTCGCCGCGCTCGGCGCGGTGCTGGTGACGGGCTCCGCCCTCGTGTGGGGCGCCGGGTGGCAGACCGTCCTGGCCGCCGTCGCCTACGTGATCTGCTCCGCCGCCGCCGTCGCCCGCCCCCTCACCGGCCGTCTCGACTGGCTCGTCCCCCCGCTGTTCCGCGCCGCCGAGTACGGAACCGTCCTGGTCCTGGCGGCCGACGCGGAGGTGAACGGAGCCCTTCCCGCGGCCTACGGACTGGTGTCCGCGGTCGCCTACCATCACTACGACACGGTCTACCGCATCCGCGGCGACGCGGGCGCGCCCCCGCGCCTGCTGGTGCGGGCGATCGGGGGGCACGAAGGTCGCACGCTGGCGGTCGCCGTCCTGGCGGCCGTGCTCACCGCGTCCGGATTCACCGTCGCGCTCACGGCCCTCGCCGTGGCCGTGGCTCTCGTGGTGCTCGCCGAGAGCATCCGCTTCTGGGTCGCCGCCCACCGGGGTGGCGCGCCCGCCGTACACGACGAAGGAGAACCCGCATGATCGGCCTCGTGCTGGCGGCCGGCGCCGGCCGGCGTCTGCGCCCCTACACCGACACGCTGCCCAAGGCGTTGGTGCCGGTGGGGCCCGCGGGCATAGAAGGGGAGCCCACGGTCCTGGACCTGACGCTCGCCAATTTCGCGGAGATCGGGCTGTCCGAGGTCGGTGTCGTGGTCGGGTACCGCAAGGAGGCCGTGTACGAGCGGCAGGCGGCGCTGGAGGCGAAGTACGGGCTGAAGCTGACGCTCATCGACAACGACAAGGCGGAGGAGTGGAACAACGCCTACTCGCTGTGGTGCGCGCGGGACGCCCTGAAGGACGGTGTGATCCTCGCGAACGGCGACACGGTGCACCCGGTGTCGGTGGAGCGGACGCTGCTGGACGCGCGGGGTGACGGCAAGCAGATCATCCTGGCGCTGGACACGGTGAAGCAGCTCGCCGACGAGGAGATGAAGGTCGTCGTCGACCCCGAGAAGGGCATGCGGCGCATCACGAAGCTGATGGACCCGGCCGAGGCGACGGGCGAGTACATCGGCGTGACCTTGATCGAGGGCGGTGCCGCCGAGGCGCTGGCCGACGCGCTGAAGGCGACCTTCGAGCGGGACCCGCAGCTGTACTACGAGGACGGCTACCAGGAGCTGGTCAACCGGGGCTTCCGGATCGACGTGGCGCCGATCGGCGACGTCCCGTGGGTCGAGATCGACAACCACGACGACCTCGCCCGCGGACGGGAGATCGCGTGCCAGTACTGACCCGGCTCATCCCCTCGCCGGTCGTCGTCGACATCCGCCCCGGCGCCCTCGACGACCTGGCCTGCGTCCTCGCCGACGAGCGCATCTCGCAGTCCGGCCGGCTCGCCATCGCCGTCAGCGGCGGCTCCGGCGCCCGGCTGCGCGACCGCGTCGCGCCGTCGCTGCCCGGCGCCGACTGGTTCGAGGTCGGCGGCGGCACCATCGACGACGCGGTCCGGCTGGCCGGCGCCATCCAGGGCGGCCGCTACGACGCGGTCGTCGGCCTCGGCGGCGGGAAGATCATCGACTGCGCCAAGTTCGCCTCGGCGCGCGTCGGCCTGCCCCTGGTCGCGGTCGCCACCAACCTGGCGCACGACGGCCTGTGCTCGCCGGTCGCCACCCTCGACAACGACGCAGGCCGCGGCTCCTACGGCGTGCCGAACCCGATCGCGGTCGTGATCGACCTCAACGTCATCCGCGAGGCCCCGGTCCGGTTCGTCCGCTCGGGCATCGGCGACGTCGTCTCCAACATCTCCGCCGTCGCCGACTGGGAACTGTCCCACCGCGTCAACGGCGAGAAGGTCGACGGACTCGCCGCCGCCATGGCCCGCCAGGCCGGCGAGGCCGTGCTGCGGCACCCGGGCGGCGTCGACGACGACAGCTTCCTCCAGGTGCTCGCCGAGTCCCTCGTCCTCACCGGCATCTCGATGTCCGTGTCCGGCGACTCCCGGCCCTCCTCCGGCGCCTGCCACGAGATCAACCACGCCTTCGACCTGCTCTACCCGCAGCGCGCCGCCGCCCACGGCGAGCAGTGCGGACTGGGCGCCGCCTTCGCGATGTACCTGCGCGGCGCGCACGAGGAGTCGGCGGCCATGGCCGAGGTGCTGCGCCGGCACGGGCTGCCGGTGCTCCCCGAGGAGATCGGGTTCTCCGTCGACGAGTTCGTCCGCGTCGTCGAGTACGCCCCCGAGACCCGCCCCGGCCGCTTCACCATCCTCGAACACCTCGCCCTGACCACCGAACAGATCAAGGACGTCTACGCCGACTATGTCAAGGCCATCGGTAGCTGAACTCCGTCCGGTCGTGCACCCCGCGGGGGTCAAGGACCGGCGCAGCGGTGAGCACTGGATGGGACGCCTCTACATGCGCGAGGTGTCCCTGCGGGTCGACCGCTACCTGGTGAACACCCGGGTCACCCCCAACCAGCTCACGTATCTGATGACCCTCTGCGGTGTCCTCGCGGCCCCCGCCCTCCTGGTGCCCGGCATCACGGGCGCGGTCCTCGGGGTGGTCGCGGTCCAGCTCTACCTGCTGCTCGACTGCGTCGACGGCGAGATCGCCCGCTGGCGCAAGCAGTACTCCCTCGCCGGCGTCTACATGGACCGCGTCGGCGCCTACCTGACCGACGCCGCCGTGCTGGTCGGCCTCGGCCTGCGCGCCGCCGACCTGTGGGGCGAGGGCCGGATCGACTGGCTGTGGGCCTTCCTCGGCACCGTCGCCGCGCTGGGCGCGATACTCATCAAGGCGGAGACCGACCTGGTCGGTGTCGCCCGCCACCAGAACGGCATGCCCCCGGTGAAGGAGTCCGCCTCCGAGCCGCGCTCCTCCGGCATGGCGCTCGCCCGCAAGGCCGCCGCCGCCCTGAAGTTCCACCGGCTGATCCTGGGCATAGAGGCGTCGCTGCTGATCCTGCTCCTCGCGATCCTCGACTCCGCCCGGGGCGACCTGTTCTTCACCCGCCTCGGCACCGCCGTCCTGGCCGGGATCGCCCTGCTGCAGACTCTGCTGCACCTCGTGTCCGTCCTCGTCTCGAGCAGGCTGAAGTGAGCGCGGGCATGAAGGTCGGCGCGGTCATCATCACCATGGGCAACCGCCCCGACGAACTGAGGGCCCTGCTCGACTCGGTCGCCAAGCAGGACGGCGACCCGGTCCAGGTCGTGGTCGTCGGCAACGGCTCGCCCGTGCCCGACGTCCCCGAGGGCGTCAGGACCGTCGAGCTGCCCGAGAACCTCGGCATCCCCGGCGGACGCAACGTCGGCATCGAGGCGTTCGGTCCCAGCGGCCGGGACGTCGACATCCTGCTCTTCCTCGACGACGACGGCCTGCTCGCGCACACCGACACCGCCGAGCTGTGCCGGAAGGCGTTCACCGAGGACCCCTCGCTCGGCATCATCAGCTTCCGCATCGCCGACCCGGACACCGGCGTCACCCAGCGCCGGCACGTGCCCCGGCTGCGCGCCTCCGACCCGATGCGCTCCTCCCGCGTGACCACCTTCCTCGGCGGCGCCAACGCGGTGCGCACCCAGGTCATCGCCGAGGTCGGCGGCCTGCCGGACGAGTTCTTCTACGCCCACGAGGAGACCGACCTGGCCTGGCGCGCCCTCGACGCCGGCTGGATGATCGACTACCGGTCCGACATGGTGCTGTACCACCCGACGACCGCCCCCTCGCGGCACGCGGTCTACCACCGCATGGTGGCGCGCAACCGCGTCTGGCTCGCCCGGCGCAACCTGCCCGTCCCCCTCGTCCCGGTGTACCTGGGCGTCTGGCTGCTCCTCACCCTCCTGCGCCGCCCCTCGGGCCCCGCCCTCAAGGCGTGGTTCGGCGGCTTCAAGGAGGGCTGGACGTCGCCCTGCGGACCCCGCCGCCCCATGAAGTGGCGTACGGTGTGGCGGCTGACCCGACTGGGCCGGCCCCCGGTGATCTGACAAGCTTCGAGTCCGGGGATCCGGCCCCACCCGGTCCCCGGCTCCTGGCAGGCCCGCGCGGGCCACGCACATCGAGGACGAAAGACAATCCACCCGTGAGTGAGACTACGCACGACGGCACGGTCGCGGTCGGCGCGCCCGTGTCGCCCGACGAGGGCCTTACGGCGGCCGAGCTGGCCGCCAAGTACGGGCTGTCCGTCAGCGGCGCCCGCCCGTCCCTCGGCGAGTACGTCCGTCAGCTGTGGGGGCGGCGGCACTTCATCCTGGCCTTCTCCCAGGCCAAGCTGACGGCCCAGTACAGCAAGGCGAAGCTGGGCCAGCTGTGGCAGGTGGCGACGCCGCTGCTGAACGCGGCCGTGTACTTCTTCATCTTCGGCCTGCTGCTCGGCGCCCGGCGCGGCATCCCGAGCGACGTGTACGTGCCGTTCCTGGTGACCGGCGTGTTCGTGTTCACCTTCACGCAGAGCTCCGTGCTGGCCGGTGTCCGGGCGATCTCGGGCAACCTCGGCCTGGTGAGGGCGCTGCACTTCCCCCGGGCGTCGCTGCCGGTCTCGTTCGCGCTCCAGCAGCTCCAGCAGCTGCTGTTCTCGATGATCGTCCTGGTCGTCGTCATGGTGGCGTTCCGGAGCTATCCGGACCTGTCGTGGCTGCTGGTGGTGCCGGCGCTGGCGCTGCAGTTCGTCTTCAACACCGGCCTCGCGCTGATCTTCGCGCGGATGGGCAGCAAGACCCCCGACCTGGCGCAGCTGATGCCGTTCGTGCTGCGGACCTGGATGTACGCGTCCGGCGTGATGTTCTCCATCCCGGCCATGCTGGAGGACAAGAACGTGCCGTCCTGGGTGGCGGACGTGCTCCAGTGGAACCCGGCCGCGGTCTACATGGACCTGGTGCGGTTCGCGCTGATCGACAAGTACGACTCGTCCTACCTGCCACCGCACATCTGGGCGTTCGCGCTGGGCTGGGCGGTGCTCGCCGGCGTGGTCGGCTTCGTCTACTTCTGGAAGGCAGAGGAGAGGTACGGCCGTGGCTGACGACAAGACGGGCGCCCGGGTGCCCACCGTCATCGCGGACGACCTGCACATCGTCTACCGCGTGAACGGCGCCCGGTCGGGCAAGGGCAGCGCCACCGCGGCGCTCAGCCGGATCCTCAAGCGCGGTGGCGAGGAGCGGGGCGTGCGCAAGGTGCACGCCGTGCGCGGGGTGTCCTTCGTGGCGTACCGCGGCGAGGCCATCGGCCTGATCGGTTCCAACGGCTCCGGCAAGTCGACCCTGCTGCGCGCCGTCGCCGGACTGCTGCCCGCCGAGCGCGGCAAGGTCTACACCGACGGCCAGCCGTCCCTGCTCGGCGTGAACGCGGCTCTGATGAACGACCTCACCGGCGAGCGGAACATCATCCTCGGCGGGCTCGCGATGGGCATGTCCCGCGAGGAGATCAAGGAGCGTTACCAGGACATCGTCGACTTCTCCGGGATCAACGAGAAGGGCGACTTCATCACCCTGCCGATGCGGACCTACTCCTCCGGCATGGCCGCCCGCCTGCGCTTCTCCATCGCGGCCGCCAAGGACCACGACGTCCTGATGATCGACGAGGCGCTGGCCACGGGTGACCGGAAGTTCCAGAAGCGCTCCGAGGCCCGCATCCGCGAGCTGCGCAAGCACGCCGGCACGGTGTTCCTGGTCAGCCACAACAACAAGTCGATCCGCGACACCTGCGACCGGGTGCTGTGGCTGGAGCGCGGCGAGCTGCGCATGGACGGGCCGACGGACGAGGTGCTCCGCGAGTACGAGAAGTTCACCGGGAAGTAGCCCGCTTCGCCCGGGGCCCCGCCGGAACGGTCCGGCGGGGCCCCGCGTCTGCAAAAGATGCGTCAACTCCTGGCGCACGGCGGAATCTTGACGCCGGACGATGTGTTGTCGTGGAGCACGGAAGACCCCCGTCGAGGAACGGCGCGTTGTACAACGTAAGCTGTACCGGTCCCCGAAAGGCGGCAATCAGGGCCATAATGCCCGACACCATTCCTCGGCGCCGTCGGGTGGACGCCTGGGCGGCGTGTCCGAAATAGTGTGAATTGGGTCAGCAGTGTAGAACGGGAGATGTGACGGCAATGGCTTCGGAGACTCCCCGGCTGGACTCAGCATGCGCCGTCCTCTCCCCGGGCAGTCCGCGATGACGGCCGCCGGCCGGGCGCACCCCGGCGACCTCGAACGGGCCACCCTCGACAAGGCCGCCGCCGAGAACTTCCCGGTGGCGCCCTTCTTCCTGCCCAGGGCCTGGCGCGACGACCTCATGGCCGTCTACGGCTTCGCCCGTCTGGTCGACGACATCGGCGACGGCGACCTCGCCCCCGGCGGGGCCGACGCCCGCGCCCTCGGCGTCCCCGACGGGGAGGCCGATGACCGCCTCACTCTCCTGGACGCCCTCGAAGCCGATCTTCACCGCGTGTTCGACCCAACGGGTCCGGCCCCCCGTCACCCCCTGCTGCTCCGCCTGGAGCCCACGGTCCGCCGCCGCGCGCTGACCCCCGAGCCGTTCCTCGGGCTGATCGCCGCGAACCGCCAGGACCAGCTGGTCACGCGCTACGAGACCTACGACGACCTGCTCGCCTACTGCGAGCTGTCGGCCAACCCGGTCGGCCGCCTCGTGCTCGCCGTCACCGGGACCGCCACACCGGAGCGCATCCGGCGCTCCGACGCGATCTGCACCGCCCTGCAGATCGTCGAGCACCTTCAGGACGTCGCCGAGGACCTCGGCCGCGACCGCATCTACCTGCCCGCCGCGGACATGAAACGCTTCCACGTCCAGGAGGCCGACCTCGCCGCGCCCACCGCCGGCGCCTCGGTGCGCGCACTCGTCGCGTTCCAGGCGCAGCGCGCCCTCGACCTGCTGGACGAGGGCGCACCCCTGGTGGGCAGCGTCCGGGGCCGGCTCAGACTCCTGCTCGCGGGGTTCGTGGCGGGAGGAAGGGCGGCCGTCCGCGCGATCGCGGACGCCGGCCACGACGTACTTCCCGGCCCGCCCAAGCCCGGCACGCTGCGGCTGCTGCGCGAGGCGGGCACGACTCTGCGAGGAAAGGGGTGATCCGGACCGTGGAGTCCCAGCCAGCCGCGTCCGCACCGGTACTCGCCGCCTACAGCTACTGCGAGACCGTCACCGGCCAGCAGGCGCGCAACTTCGCCTACGGCATCCGGCTGCTGCCGACGCCCAAGCGGCGCGCCATGTCGGCCCTGTACGCGTTCTCCCGGCGGGTCGACGACATCGGTGACGGCCCGCTGCCCCAGGACGTCAAGGTCGCCCGTCTCGAGGACACCCGCACGCTGCTCACCCGGATCCGGGAGGGCGCGGTCGAGGAGGACGACACCGATCCGGTCGCGGTCGCCCTCTCCCACGCCGCCACGCACTTCCCGATCCCGCTCGGCGGCCTGGACGAACTCATCGACGGGGTCCAGATGGACCTGCGCGGCGAGACGTACGAGACCTGGGACGACCTGAAGGTCTACTGCCGCTGCGTCGCCGGCGCCATCGGCAGGCTCTCGCTCGGCGTCTTCGGCACCGAGCCCGGCGCGCGCGGCGTGGAACGCGCCTCCGAGTACGCCGACACGCTGGGCCTGGCGCTCCAGCTCACCAACATCCTGCGCGACGTCCGCGAGGACGCCGAGAACGGGCGCACCTACCTGCCCGCCGACGACCTCGCCAAGTTCGGCTGCTCCGACGGCTTCGCCGGACCGACACCCCCTCAGGGCTCGGACTTCGCCGGCCTGGTGCACTTCGAGGTGCGCAGGGCCCGCGCCCTCTTCGCCGAGGGCTACCGGCTGCTCCCCATGCTCGACCGGCGCAGCGGCGCCTGCGTCGCCGCCATGGCCGGCATCTATCGCCGTCTCCTGGACCGCATCGAGCGCGACCCCGAGGCCGTGCTGCGCGGCCGGGTCTCCCTGCCCGGACGGGAGAAGGCGTACGTGGCGGTGCGCGGCCTGTCCGGCCTCGACACCCGGCACGTGTCCCGGCGCACCGTCGGGAGGCGCGCCTGATGGACACCCCCTACCCGGACGGAAAGCGGCGGGCAACCCTCCGCCGCGCCCCCGCGTCCCTCACCGAGACGGCCGGCCGCGCACCTGTCGCGCCCGGCAGGCCGGGGGAGGGCGCATGAGCCACCGCACACGCTCCGAGGGAGCCCCGCACACGGACGGCCCGGTACCGCCGGGACGCCACGCCGTCGTGGTCGGCGGCGGACTGGCCGGCACCACCGCCGCCCTAGCCCTCGCCGACGCCGGAGTGCGCGTCACGCTGCTCGAAGGACGGCCCCGCCTGGGCGGACTCGCCTTCTCCTTCAAGCGCGGCGACCTGACCGTCGACAACGGCCAGCACGTCTACCTGCGCTGCTGCACCGCCTACCGCTGGTTCCTCGACCGTATCGGGGGCGCGGACCAGGCCCCGCTGCAGGACCGCCTCGACGTGCCCGTGGTCGACGCGGACCGCCCCGAGGGACGGCGGCTGGGACGGCTGCGGCGCGACCCGCTGCCGGTGCCTCTCCACCTCGGCCGCAGCCTCGCCGCGTACCCCCACCTCTCGCTCGCCGACCGGGCGAAGGTGGGCCGCGCCGCGCTCGCGCTGAAGGGCCTCGACCTCGACGACCCCGCCCTGGACGAGCAGGACTTCGGCAGCTGGCTCGCCGCCCACGGCCAGTCCCCGCGCGCCGTCGAAGCACTGTGGGACCTGGTCGGCGTCGCCACCCTCAACGCCGTCGCCGGCGACTCCTCGCTGGCGCTCGCCGCGATGGTGTTCAAGACCGGCCTGCTCTCCGACCCCGGCGCCGCCGACATCGGCTGGGCCCGGGTGCCGCTCGGCGACCTGCACGACCGGCTCGCCCGTGAGGCCCTCGACGCCGCCGGCGTACGCACCGAGACCCGCACCCGCGTCAGCTCCGTGCGCGCCGACGGTGACGGCGGCTGGAGCGTCGACATCCCCGGCGAGACGCTCCGCGCCGACGCCGTCGTCCTCGCCGTGCCCCAGCGCGAGGCGCACGCCCTGCTGCCCGCGGGCGCCCTCGACGACCCGGACCGGCTGCTCGGCATCGACACCGCCCCCATCCTCAACGTGCACGTCGTCTACGACCGCACGGTGCTCACCCGGCCCTTCTTCGCCGCGCTCGGCACCCCCGTGCAGTGGGTCTTCGACCGCACCGACGCCTCCGGGCTGCGCCACGGCCAGTACCTGGCGCTGTCCCAGTCGGTCGCCCACGACGACATCGACGCGCCCGTCGCCGACCTGCGCGAGAGGTACCTGCCCGAACTGGAGCGGCTGCTGCCGCGCACCCGCGGCGCCGAGGTCCTCGACTTCTTCGTCACCCGGGAGCGCACCGCGACCTTCGTTCCCGCCCCCGGCGTCGGACGCCTCAGGCCCGGCGCCCGCACCAAGGCACCCGGCCTCTACCTGGCCGGAGCGTGGACCGCCACCGGGTGGCCCGCGACCATGGAGAGTGCGGTCCGCAGCGGCGTCGGCGCGGCGGACGCCGCGCTCGGCGCCCTCGGCCGGCCCCGCCCGCGCCACCTCTTCGCGCTCGAGGAGGCCGCCTGATGCTGCAGCAGAGCGGCGCGGCAGGTCCCCGCACCCCCGGTACCGCAACAAGAGGAGACACTGTGCCCACTGTGCCCCCGGCCTCGCAGGCCGCTCGAAGGACCGCGGTGGACGTGTCCGCGCTCCTGGAGCGCGGGCGGACCCTGGCCACGCCGGTACTGCGGGCGGCCGTCGACCGCCTGGCGCCTCCCATGGACACGGTCGCCGCCTACCACTTCGGCTGGATCGACGCCCAGGGCCGGCCCGCGGACGGCGACGGCGGCAAGGCCGTGCGCCCCGCCCTCGCCGTGCTGTCCGCCGAGGTCACGGGCGCCGCCCCGCAGACCGGCGTGCCCGGAGCGGTCGCCGTCGAGCTGGTCCACAACTTCTCGCTGCTGCACGACGACCTGATGGACGGCGACGAGCAGCGCCGGCACCGCGACACCGTCTGGAAGGTGCACGGCCCCGCCCAGGCCATCCTGGTCGGCGACGCCCTGTTCGCCCTGGCCAACGAGGTGCTGCTGGAGCTCGGCACCGTCGAGGCCGGCCGCGCCACCCGCCGCCTCACCCGGGCCAGCCGCGCACTGATCGACGGTCAGGCCCAGGACATCTCCTACGAGCACCGCGACCGGGTCAGCGTCGAGGAGTGCCTGGAGATGGAGGGCAACAAGACCGGCGCCCTGCTCGCCTGCGCCAGCTCCATCGGCGCGGTCCTCGGCGGCGCCGACGAGCGCACCGCCGACGCCCTCGAGCGCTACGGCCACCACCTGGGCCTGGCCTTCCAGGCGGTCGACGACCTGCTCGGCATCTGGGGCGACCCGGAGTCCACCGGCAAGCAGACCTGGAGCGACCTGCGCCAGCGCAAGAAGTCCCTCCCGGTCGTGGCCGCGCTCGCCGCAAACGGCCCGGCCGCGACCCGGCTCGGCGAGATCCTCGCCGCCGACGCCAAGAGCAGCGACTTCGCGAACTTCTCCGAGGAGGAGTTCGCGGCCCGTGCCGCCCTCATCGAGGAGGCCGGCGGCCGTGAGTGGACCGCCGAGGAGGCACGACGCCAGCACACCATCGCCATCGAGGCCCTCGACGTCGTGGACATGCCCGACCGGGTGCGGGAACAGTTCACGGCGCTCGCGGACTTCGTCGTCGTACGAAAGAGATGATCACTATCGGTCGAATAGCCCTCGCGTAGTCGCCGGCCGGTGGGAGCACCCCACCGGCCGACGGCGGACCCACAGCAGACGCACCACTTGCAGGACTGCACGAAGGGGAAGCCATGACAGCGACGACCGACGGAAGCACCGGGGCGGCCTCGCCGTCCCGGCTCACCGCGGCCAGCGAACACGACACCGACATCCCCGAGGCGGCCGGGGTACCCGACATCGCCGCCCGCGCCGTACGGCGCGCCACCGACTTCCTGCTGTCCCGTCAGAGCGACGAGGGCTGGTGGAAGGGCGACCTCGAGACGAACGTCACGATGGACGCCGAGGACCTGCTGCTGCGTCAGTTCCTCGGCATCAGCGACGAGGACACCACCCGCGCCGCCGCCCTGTTCATCCGTGGGGAGCAGCGCGAGGACGGCACCTGGGCCACCTTCTACGGCGGGCCCGGCGACCTGTCCGCCACCGTCGAGGCGTACGTCGCGCTCAGACTGGCCGGCGACGCCCCCGACGCCCCGCACATGGCGAGGGCGTCCGCCTGGGTCCGTGAGCAGGGCGGCATCGCCGCGTCCCGGGTCTTCACCCGCATCTGGCTGGCCCTGTTCGGCTGGTGGAAGTGGGAGGACCTGCCCGAACTGCCGCCCGAGCTGATCTGGTTCCCCACCTGGGTGCCGCTCAACATCTACGACTTCGGCTGCTGGGCGCGGCAGACCATCGTGCCGCTCACCATCGTCTCCGCCGAGCGGCCGGTGCGCCCCGCCCCGTTCCCGCTGGACGAGCTGCACACCGACCCGGCGAACCCCAGCCCTCCCCGGCCGTTCGCCCCGGCGAACACCTGGGACGGCGCCTTCCAGCGGCTCGACAGGGGCCTGCACAAGCTGCGCCGGGCCGTCCCGCGCCGGCTGCGCCGGGCCGCGATGAACACCGCCGCCCGCTGGATCATCGAACGGCAGGAGAACGACGGCTGCTGGGGCGGCATCCAGCCCCCGGCCGTGTACTCGGTCATCGCCCTGCACCTGCTCGGCTACGACCTCAACCACCCGGTGATGCGCGCCGGTCTGGAGTCCCTGGACCGGTTCGCCGTGTGGCGCGAGGACGGCGCCCGGATGATCGAGGCCTGCCAGTCCCCGGTGTGGGACACCTGCCTCGCCACCATCGCGCTGGCCGACGCGGGCGTGCCCGCCGACCACCCGGCCCTGGTCAAGGCCGCCGACTGGATGCTCGGCGAGCAGGTGGTGCGGCCCGGCGACTGGTCGGTGCGCCGGCCCCATCTCCCGCCCGGCGGCTGGGCGTTCGAGTTCCACAACGACAACTACCCCGACATCGACGACACCGCCGAGGTGGTCCTCGCGCTGCGCCGGGTCAAGCACCACGACCCGGAGCGGCTGGACAACGCCGCCGGGCGCGGGGTGCGCTGGAACCTCGGCATGCAGTCGAAGAACGGAGCCTGGGGCGCCTTCGACGTCGACAACACCAGCCCGTTCCCCAACCGGCTGCCGTTCTGCGACTTCGGCGAGGTCATCGACCCGCCGTCGGCCGACGTCACCGCGCACGTCGTGGAGATGCTCGCCGTCGAAGGGCTCGCCCAGGACCCGCGCACCCGGCGAGGCGTGGGGTGGCTCCTCGCCGAACAGGAGCCGGACGGCTCGTGGTTCGGCCGCTGGGGCGTCAACTACCTCTACGGCACCGGCTCCGTGGTCCCCGCCCTGACCGCGGCCGGCATCCCCACGTCCCACCCGGCGGTCCGGCGGGCCGTGGCCTGGCTGGAGAAGGTGCAGAACGACGACGGCGGCTGGGGCGAGGACCTGCGCTCCTACCGCTACGTCAAGGAGTGGAGCGGAAAGGGCGCCTCCACCGCCTCCCAGACCGCCTGGGCGCTGATGGCGCTGCTCGCGGCGGGGGAGCGGGACTCCGAGGCGGTCGAACGGGGCGTCGCCTGGCTGGCGAACACCCAGCGGGACGACGGCTCCTGGGACGAGCCGTACTTCACCGGCACCGGCTTCCCCTGGGACTTCTCCATCAACTACCACCTCTACCGGCAGGTGTTCCCGCTCACCGCGCTCGGCCGGTACGTCCACGGTGAGCCGTTCGCCGCGAAGCCGGCCGAGGCGACGGCGGGCTCCGCGCAGGCGCTCGCCGACGCGAAGGGCAGCTGATGAGCGGCCGGCCCGCCCCCGCCCCACTGCTGATCGCCTGCGCGCTCGGCATCGAACAGTTCGCGCTGCGCAGGCGGGAGCGCACCACCCCGGGCGGGCCGGTCACCGTGCTGCGCACCGGCATGGGACCGGCGGCGGCCGAACGGTCCGTCACCCGCGTGCTCGCCGACCCGGCGATGCGCGGGGCCGCCGTCCTCGCCACCGGCTTCTGCGCGGGCCTCGCCCCCGGCATGCACCCCGGCGACCTGGTCGTCGCCGAGGAGACCCGGGACCCGCGCGGCACCGTGCCGTGCGTCGGCACCGAACTGCTGGTGAAGGAGCTGAAGCGCGCGGTGCCCGGACGCACCGTGCACACCGGCCCCCTCACCGGCTCCGACCACGTCGTCCGCGGCCACGAACGCTCCGACCTCCTCGCCACCGGCGCGATCGCGGTGGACATGGAGTCGGCCGCCACGCTCCTGAGCGCCGTCCGCGCGGCCGAGCGCCCGGTTGCGGCCGTCCGGGTGGTCGTGGACGCTCCTGAACACGAACTCGTCCGCATCGGCACGGTCCGCGGTGGAATATCGGCTTTCCGTGTCCTTCGTTCCGTACTCCCGGCTTTCTATGAATGGCACCGTTCCTTGCTGCTCCCCAGGAGGTGAGCCAGATGGCCATGCCGCTGCGTCAGTCCATCAAGGTCGCTACATACTTGGCCGAACAGAAGCTCCGCGGGCGGGACAAGTTCCCGCTCATCGTGGAGCTGGAACCGCTCTTCGCCTGCAACCTCAAGTGCGAGGGCTGCGGCAAGATCCAGCATCCGGCCGGCGTGCTCAAGCAGCGCATGCCCGTCGCGCAGGCCGTCGGCGCCGTCCTGGAGTCCGGGGCGCCCATGGTGTCGATCGCCGGCGGCGAGCCCCTGATGCACCCCCAGATCGACGAGATCGTGCGTCAGCTGGTGGCCCGCCGGAAGTACGTCTTCCTGTGCACCAACGCGCTGCTGATGCGCAAGAAGATGGACAAGTTCACCCCGTCGCCGTACTTCGCGTTCGCGGTGCACATCGACGGGCTGCGGGAGCGGCACGACGAGTCCGTCGCCAAGGAGGGCGTGTTCGACGAGGCCGTGGAGGCCATCAAGGAGGCCAAGCGGCGCGGCTTCCGGGTCACCACCAACTCGACGTTCTTCAACACCGACACCCCGCAGACCGTCGTCGAGGTCCTCAACTTCCTCAACGACGACCTCAAGGTCGACGAGATGATGATCTCGCCCGCCTACGCCTACGAGAAGGCGCCCGACCAGGAGCACTTCCTGGGCGTGGAGCAGACCCGCGAGCTGTTCAAGAAGGCCTTCTCCGGCGGCAACCGGCGCCGCTGGCGGCTCAACCACTCCCCGCTGTTCCTCGACTTCCTCGAGGGCAAGGTGGACTTCCCCTGCACCGCCTGGGCGATCCCCAACTACTCCCTGTTCGGCTGGCAGCGCCCCTGCTACCTGATGAGCGACGGCTACGTGCCGACCTACCGGGAGCTCATCGAGGACACCGACTGGGACCAGTACGGCCGCGGCAAGGACCCGCGCTGCGCCAACTGCATGGCGCACTGCGGCTACGAGCCCACCGCCGTCCTCGCCACCATGGGCTCCCTGAAGGAGTCCCTGCGCGCCATGCGCGAGACCGTCTCGTCGAACAGGGAGTGACGCAGATGACCGCAGTCTCCCTGGGCCTCCCCGAGGTCCCGGCCACGCTCGCGGTGCGCCGGAGGAGCCGGCAGATCCAGGTCGGCTCGGTGGCGGTGGGTGGGAACGCGCCGGTGTCGGTGCAGTCGATGACGACCACGCGCACGTCGGACATCGGCGCGACGCTGCAGCAGATCGCGGAGCTGACCGCGTCGGGCTGCCAGATCGTGCGGGTGGCGTGTCCGACGCAGGACGACGCGGACGCGCTGCCGGTGATCGCGAAGAAGTCGCAGATCCCGGTGATCGCCGACATCCACTTCCAGCCGAAGTACGTGTTCGCCGCGATCGAGGCGGGCTGCGCGGCGGTGCGGGTGAACCCGGGCAACATCAAGAAGTTCGACGACCAGGTCAAGGAGATCGCCAAGGCGGCGAAGGACCACGGCACCCCGATCCGTATCGGGGTGAACGCGGGTTCGCTGGACCGGCGGCTGCTGCAGAAGTACGGCAGGGCGACCCCGGAGGCGCTGGCGGAGTCGGCGCTGTGGGAGGCGTCGCTGTTCGAGGAGCACGACTTCCGCGACATCAAGATCTCGGTGAAGCACAACGACCCGGTCGTGATGGTGGAGGCGTACCGGCAGCTCGCCGCCCAGTGCGACTACCCGCTCCACCTGGGTGTCACCGAGGCCGGCCCCGCCTTCCAGGGCACCATCAAGTCGGCCGTCGCGTTCGGTGCGCTGCTCTCCCAGGGCATCGGCGACACCATCCGCGTCTCCCTCTCGGCCCCGCCGGTGGAGGAGATCAAGGTCGGCATCCAGATCCTGGAGTCCTTGAATCTGCGGCAGCGGGGGCTGGAGATCGTGTCGTGCCCGTCGTGCGGGCGGGCGCAGGTGGACGTGTACAAGCTGGCCGAGGAGGTCACCGCGGGCCTGACCGGCATGGAGGTGCCGCTGCGCGTCGCGGTCATGGGCTGTGTGGTGAACGGTCCGGGTGAGGCGCGTGAGGCGGATCTGGGTGTGGCGTCGGGCAACGGCAAGGGGCAGATCTTCGTGAAGGGCGAGGTCATCAAGACCGTGCCCGAGTCGAAGATCGTGGAGACCCTCATCGAAGAGGCGATGAAGATCGCCGAGCAGATGGAGAAGGACGGTATCGCGTCGGGGGAGCCGGCCGTCACCGTGAGCTGAGCAGCACGGAACCGAAGGGGGCCCGAGCGTGACGATTCTGGAGAACATTCGGCAACCACGTGACCTGAAGGCGCTGACCGAGGCGGAACTCGGCGAACTGACCGACGAGATCAGGGAGTTCCTGGTGCACGCGGTCGCCAGGACCGGGGGCCACCTCGGGCCCAACCTCGGGGTGGTGGAGCTGACCATCGCCCTGCACCGGGTCTTCGAGTCGCCGGTGGACCGCATCCTGTGGGACACCGGCCACCAGTCCTACGTGCACAAGCTGTTGACCGGCCGTCAGGACTTCTCCAAGCTGCGCGGCAAGGGCGGCCTCTCCGGCTACCCCTCCCGCGAGGAGTCCGAGCACGACGTCATCGAGAACAGCCACGCCTCCACCGCACTCGGCTGGGCCGACGGGCTCGCCAAGGCCCGCCGGGTGCGCGGAGAGCAAGGGCACGTCGTCGCGGTGATCGGCGACGGCGCGCTCACCGGCGGCATGGCCTGGGAGGCGCTGAACAACATCGCCGCCGCCAAGGACCGGCCGCTCATCGTCGTCGTCAACGACAACGAACGCTCCTACGCCCCCACCATCGGCGGACTCGCCAACCATCTCGCCGCCCTGCGCACCACCGACGGCTACGAACGCGTCCTGGCCTGGGGCAAGGACGTCCTCCAGCGCACCCCCGTGGTCGGGCCGCCCGTCTACGAGGCGCTGCACGGAGCGAAGAAGGGCTTCAAGGACGCCTTCGCCCCGCAGGGCCTCTTCGAGGACCTGGGCCTGAAGTACGTCGGCCCCATCGACGGCCACGACATCCGGGCCGTGGAGTCCGCGCTGCGCCGCGCCAAACGCTTCCACGGCCCCGTCCTCGTGCACTGCATCACCGAGAAGGGCCGCGGCTACGAGCCCGCCCTCGCCCACGAGGAGGACCACTTCCACACCGTCGGCGTGATGGACCCGCTCACCTGCGCGCCCCTCGCCCCCTCCGGCGGGCCGTCCTGGACCTCGGTCTTCGGCGAGGAGATCGTCAGGATCGGCGAGGAACGCGAGGACGTGGTGGCCATCACCGCCGCCATGCTCCACCCGGTCGGCCTCGGCCCGTTCGCCGAACGCTTCCCGGACCGGGTGTGGGACGTCGGCATCGCCGAGCAGCACGCCGCCGTCTCCGCCGCCGGGCTCGCCACCGGCGGACTCCACCCGGTCGTCGCCGTCTACGCCACCTTCCTCAACCGCGCCTTCGACCAGCTCCTGATGGACGTGGCCCTGCACCGCTGCGGCGTCACCTTCGTCCTGGACCGGGCGGGCGTCACCGGCACCGACGGCCCCTCCCACAACGGCATGTGGGACATGTCGGTGCTCCAGGTGGTGCCCGGCCTGCGCATCGCCGCGCCCCGCGACGCCGACCAATTGCGCGCCCAGCTCCGCGAGGCGGTCGCCGTGGACGACGCGCCGACCCTGCTGCGCTTCCCGAAGGAGTCCGTCGGCCCGGCGGTCCCGGCGGTGGACCGGATCGGCGGCATGGACGTGCTGCACCGCGCGGACGACCCCGAGGTGCTGCTGGTGGCCGTCGGGGCGATGGCGTCCGTCTGCCTCCAGGCCGCGGACCTGCTCCGGGCACGCGGGATCGGCTGCACCGTGGTCGACCCCCGCTGGGTGAAGCCCGTCGACCCCGCCCTCCCGCCGCTGGCCGCCCGGCACCGGCTGGTGGCCGTGGTGGAGGACAACAGCCGCGCCGCCGGGGTCGGCTCGGCGGTGGCGCTGGTTCTGGGCGACGCCGACGTCGACGTGCCGGTGCGGCGGTTCGGCATCCCGGAGCAGTTCCTCGCGCACGCCAAGCGCGGCGAGGTCCTCGCCGACATCGGTCTCACGCCCGTCGACGTCGCCGGGCGGATCAGTGCGAGCCTCGCCGCCCGGGAGGAACTCGCGAAACAGTCACCGGACGCACAGGAGCACCAGGCATGACCACCGCGGAGTCCGCGTCGGAGTCGTCCCAGGCCGGGAAGTTCGACATCGGCGCCCTGCTGGCAGAGCGCGGGGCCGAGCGCTACGAACTGCACAACCGGTACCTCAACCCGCAGCTCCCGCGCATGCTGCACACCATCGGCTTCGACAAGGTCTACGAGCGCGCCGAGGGCGCCCACTTCTGGGACGCCGAAGGGAACGACCACCTGGACATGCTCGCCGGGTTCGGGGTGATGGGGCTCGGCCGCCACCACCCCGTGGTCCGCAAGGCGCTGCACGACGTCCTGGACCTGTCGCTCGCCGACCTCACCCGCTTCGACTGCCAGCCGCTGCCGGGCCTGCTCGCCGAACGGCTCCTCGTCCACAGCCCGCACCTGGACCGGGTGTTCTTCGGCAACAGCGGCACGGAGGCCGTGGAGGGCGCCCTGAAGTTCGCCCGCTACGCCACCGGCCGGCCCAGGGTGCTCTACTGCGACCACGCCTTCCACGGGCTGACCACCGGCGCCCTGTCCGTCAACGGCGAGCCCGGCTTCCGGGACGGGTTCGCCCCGCTGCTGCCCGACACGGCCGTGCCGCTCGGCGACCTCGACGCGCTGGAGCGGGAGCTGCGCAAGGGCGACGTGGCCGCGCTGATCGTGGAGCCGATCCAGGGCAAGGGCGTCCACGAGGCCCCGCCCGGCTATCTGCGGGCCGCGCAGGACCTGCTGCACCGGCACAAGGCGCTGCTGATCGCCGACGAGGTGCAGACCGGGCTCGGCCGCACCGGTGACTTCTACGCCTACCAGCACGAGGAGGGCGTGGAGCCGGACCTGGTGTGCGTGGCCAAGGCGCTGTCCGGCGGGTACGTGCCGGTCGGGGCCACGCTCGGCAAGGAGTGGATCTTCAGGAAGGTCTTCTCGTCGATGGACCGTGTGCTGGTGCACTCCGCCAGCTTCGGCGCCAACGCGCAGGCCATGGCGGCGGGCCTCGCGGTCCTGTCGGTCATGGAGGACGAACAGATCGTGGCGCACGTGCGCAGGGTCGGGGACCTGCTGCGGACCCGGCTGGCCGCCCTGACCGACCGGTACGAGCTGCTCGCCGACGTCCGCGGCCGGGGCCTGATGATCGGCATCGAGTTCGGGCGGCCCCGCTCGCTGAAACTGCGCTCGCGCTGGGCCATGCTCCAGGCGGCCCGCAAGGGGCTGTTCGCTCAGATGGTGGTGGTCCCGCTGCTCCAGCGGCACCGTATCCTCACGCAGGTGTCAGGGGACCACCTCGAGGTGATCAAGCTGATCCCCCCGCTGATCGTCGACGAGGGGGACGTGGACCGGTTCGTGGACGCCTTCACCGCGGTGATGGACGACGCCCACGAGGGCGGGCTCATCTGGGACTTCGGCCGGACCCTGGTGAAGCAGGCGGTCGCCAACCGCTGACCGCGACGAGCACGACGGGCTTTGCCTCTGAGGCAAGAAAATTGCCCCAAAGGCAAAGTCCGGTGCTTAATGGAGGCATGAGCTCCTCCGAGACCGAGCCGCGGGACGAGCCTGTCGGGGCCCTCCCCGCGGTCGCTCCTCAGCTGCGTGCCCTGCGCCGGCGGGCCTCCCTGACGCTGGAGGCCGCCGCACGGCAGGCGGGCCTGTCACCCGCCCACCTCTCCCGGCTGGAGACCGGACAGCGCCAGCCCTCGCTGCCGATGCTGCTCTCCCTCGCGCGGATCTACGGTACGACCGTCTCCGAGCTGCTCGGGGAGTCGGCCGTCGAGCGTGACGCCGTGGTGCGCGCCGCCGACATGGAACCCACCGAGGCCGGCGGCTGGACCTACTGGCAGGCCGGGGCCGCCGGGCGCGGCATGCAGGCCCTGCGGGTCCACGTGCCGCACGGCTCCCAGGGCGACATCGTGCGCGTCCACCCCGGCGAGGAGTGGCTGTACGTCCTCAAGGGGCGGCTGCGGCTGCGCCTCGGGGACACCCTCCACCGGCTGTCCCCGGGCGACAGCGCCCACTTCGACTCGCTCACCCCGCACCGCATCGCCGCGCAGGACCCCGACGGGGTCGAGCTGCTGTTCGTGCACACCCTGCTGCAGAGTCCCACGGCCGCCCTGTGCCTGGGCCCGACCCATGGAGAGACACCGTGACCGGCAAGGACATGGAGGAGAAGTTCCCGAGGGCCCTCTGGGTCAGGCTGTTCGTCTACGTCGTGGTCGGGCACCTCTTCGCGGCCTTCATCTACTTCCTCTTCGAGATCGCGCCGAAGAAGTAGCGGCCACGGGGCGAGGCGCGCACGGGGGCGGGTGTCAGTCGAGCAGGCGCTCGCGCAGCCGCTCCCGGTGGGCCGGGGTGAGCCCGAGCCCCTGTTCCAGGTAGGCGTCCACGCCGCCCCAGGTCTCCTCGACCGTGTCGAAGGCGGCCGCCAGATACTCCGCGCGCGCGTCGAAGAGCGGGCTGAGCAGCTCCATGACCTCGGGGGAGTAGGCGTCGGGGGAGCTGCCGCTGCGCCGCACCTTGTAGCGGCGGTGCTTGGCGTTGGACTTCAGGTAGTCCTCGACGATCGCGTCGCACTCCACACCCACGGCGAGCAGGGTCACCGCCACCGAGAGGCCCGCGCGGTCCTTGCCGGCCGCGCAGTGCATCAGCGCGGGGACGCTGTCCTCGGCGAGCGCGCGCAGCACCTGGGAGTGCTCGGGGGTCCGCTCCTTGATGATCGTGCGGTACGAGGTGATCATGCGGTCCGCGCCCTGGCCGTCGGCGAGGATCGCGCGCAGCTGGTCCAGGTCGCCGTCGCGCACCATCTTCCAGAACTCCGCGCCGTCGGCCGGGTCGCTCAGCGGCAGGTTGACGTTGCGCACGCCCGGCAGTGCCACGTCCGGGCCCTCCAGCTTCTGGTCGGCCGCGTTGCGGAAGTCGAACACGGTGTGCAGACCGAGCGAGGCGAGGAAGGCGGCGTCCTCCGCGGTGGCGTGGGCGAGGTGACCGCTGCGGAACAGCACCCCGTGCCGCACCCGCCGGCCGTCCACCGTGGGCAGCCCGCCCACGTCGCGGAAGTTGCGCACCCCGGTCAGCTGGGGCTCGGTCGACGGGATCTCCTGCGTCACGGACGGCTCCTCCCACTTCGCGCCGTCGCCGCGGCTCGTCGACGGGCACCACTCGACGATACGACATGGCTGCCAGGGGCAACGAGGTGTCGGCCGCCCTTGTGACGTTGGATTATGTCGCTTTCTGTTTGTTTCTGAGGCGGGATTCCGGAGCTCGTCCCGTCAAGATCAGGATGTCGCGATTGCGTCGACTGTCCTGCCCGACTTCATGATGAATGGGCGATCTGTCCGAATAAGACACTTGGGGATAACGTGCCCCGATAGCAAGGGATTTGAGGATGGAGTGCGTGAGCATCGTCATACCGGTGACCCTGTGCTGTCGCCATGCTCACGTAATTCCCCACCGTGACAAGGGAATTCACCTGCGGCTCACTCGTGGGATCGACGCACGGTGACGTCATTTCCGCCTTTCGATCACGGAAAAAGAGGGTTCGTGGGAACCCGCGCTTGTTTCGCCGCGTCGAGGTCGCTTACGTTCCCAACCGATCCGGACGGACGCCTAATCCTGCCGCCGCCCGGAGCCCGCACACACTGACCCGACGTACGGCAGGAGCGGGGGACCCACAGGTACAACTGCCTGTTCCGGGCCCCGGAAACAGGCTTGGGGTTAAGCCGCGCAGCAACGCGGCCGGACATCTCCAGTCCGCACCCGACAGCTCACCTCGTAGGCGCCGGAGAGGAATTCGTCATGCCCGCGAAGGGTAAGCACCGCCGTACCAAGGCCCAGCGTTTCACCCGCTCCATCGCCGTCGCCGGAACCGGTGGCGCCGCTCTCGCCCTGCCGCTCCTCGGCGCCACCGGCGCGCACGCCGCGACGCCGCAGTCCGCCCCCGAGACGTCGGTCCGGTCGCTCTCCGTCACCGGCCAGCAGGCCAAGGCCGAGAAGGGCGACGAGGCCCGCACGTACACCGTGAAGGCCGGCGACTACCTCGCCAAGATCGCCGAGGCCGAGCACGTCGACGGTGGCTGGAAGCAGCTCTACGCGGACAACCGCGAGGCCGTCGGTGACGACCCGTCGCTCATCCACCCGGGTCTGAAGCTCTCCATCGACGGCAAGGCCGCCAAGAGCGCCCCGAAGCAGTCCACTTCGCCGCAGGCCGCCGAGCCCGCCGCGCCCAAGGCGGAGAAGCCGGCCGAGAAGCCCGCGCAGAAGGCCGCCGAGGAGTCCTCCTCCGACGAGGCGTCCACGCAGACCGCCCCCGCCTCCGGCTTCACCTCCCCGGTGTCCGGCGGCAGCGTCGGCACCGCCTACAAGGTGGCCGGCAGCATGTGGTCCAGCGGCTACCACACCGGTGCCGACTTCGTCGTCCCGACCGGCACCCCCCTGAAGGCCGTCGGCGCCGGCACCGTCGTCTCCGCCGGCTGGGGCGGCGCGTACGGCAACCAGGTCGTCATCCAGCTGAACGACGGCCACTACGCCCAGTACGCCCACCTGTCCTCCCTGTCCGTCTCCGCGGGCCAGACGGTGAGCGCCGGCCAGCAGGTCGGTCTCTCCGGTGCGACCGGCAACGTGACCGGCCCGCACCTGCACTTCGAGATCCGCACCAGCCCGGACTACGGCTCGGACGTGGACCCGATCTCGTACCTCCGCGGCAAGGGCGTCTCCCTCTGACACCCGGAGCTCCGGCTCCCGAGCGGCACCCTTCCTGACACGCGCGCCGAAGGCCGACCCCGATCCACGGGGCCGGCCTTCGGTGTGTCCGGGCCCGTGCCGGGCGCGGGGCCGTACCTATTCCTGGCTTGGCCAAACCTTGAAGTGGCTTATCTCACCGCGCGTCAACCCCCGCCTACGGTCGCGTAGGTCACATCCGAAGGTGAATCATGTCCGGCTGTGGCAGACGATTCGAAGAGTGACAAGGCAACAGTGATCGGGTCGTACGTGGCGGTGGGGGACAGCTTCACCGAGGGCGTCGGCGACCCCGGGCCCGACGGGGCGTTCGTCGGCTGGGCCGACCGGCTCGCCGTTCTGCTCGCGGACCGCAGGCCCGAGGGCGACTTCCGGTACGTCAACCTCGCCGTACGCGGCAAGCTGCTGGACCAGATCGTGGCCGACCAGGTCCCCCGGGCCGTCGAACTCGCCCCGGACCTGGTCTCCTTCTGCGCGGGCGGCAACGACATCCTGCGCCCGGGCACCGACCCGGACGAGGTGGCCGAACGGTTCGAGAAGGCGATCGCCCAGCTCGCGGCGGCCTGCGGCACGGTTCTGGTGACGACCGGGTTCGACACCCGGGGCGTCCCGCTGCTCAAGCATCTGCGGGGCAAGATCGCCACGTACAACGGGCACGTGAGGGCGGTCGCCGACCGGTACGGCTGCCCGGTGCTCGACCTGTGGTCGCTGCGCAGCGTGCAGGACCGCAGGGCGTGGGACGCCGACCGGCTGCACCTCTCGCCCGAGGGACACACCCGCGTCGCACTGCGCGCGGGTCTCGCCCTCGGTCTGGAGGTGCCCGCCGATCCGGAGCAGCCGTGGCCGCCGCTTCCGCCGCGCGGCACGCTAGAGATCCGGCGGGACGACGTCCACTGGGCCCGCGAGTACCTCGTCCCGTGGATCGGGCGCCGCCTCCGCGGGGAGTCCTCGGGCGACCACGTCACGGCAAAGGGGACGCTGTCCCCGGCGGACATCCGCTCGCGGATCGCGAAGGTGGCGTGAGGCGCGGTCCGCGGGGCGCGCGGTCCGCTGGGCGCCCGGGGCGCGGGGTGGCTGGGCCGGCGGGGCGTGTGCGGGCCGGTTTGTGGCTGGTCGCGCAGTTCCCCGCGCCCCTGAGGGGGCGTGGTGCTCGCGTGTCTTGAAGGCCACGTGAAGCTGCGTGCCTCGGGGGCGTGTGCGGGCCGGTTTGTGGCTGGTGGCGCAGTTCCTCGCGCCCCTGAGGGGGCCGCGGTGCTCGCGTGTCTTGAGGGCGCGGGGCTGATGACGCCCTGAGGGGGCGCGGGGAACTGCGCGTCGGGGGTTCGGGGGCGGAGCCCCCGTGGCGGGAGGGCGGGGCGGGGGCTGTTTCCACAACCACCCCGGCCGTAGGCGCCACCGCACATAATGGAAACTCCGATCGATTCCATCTGGAGGTACCGTGGCCGCTTCTTCCGCCCCCCGGACGGGGCTCGGCGCCCTGCGGCCCCCGGCCTTCGGCGCGGAGCCGGCCGGTGAGCGTCTGGCCCGGATCCACAGGTCCCCGCACTTCGCGAACGGCGTGTTCCAGAACCCGGGCGGACCGGCCCGTGTGCGCCCCTCCGGTTCGGGACGGGACATGGCCAAGCAGTTCCTCGACAAGGACTCCCGCTCCCGCCGCGCCCCCCGGGGCACGATCCCGGTACATCCCACCACCCTCGCCGACCTGAACCGCCCGCCCGCGACCGGGCTCCGCCTGACGTGGATGGGCCACTCCAGCGTGCTCGCGGAGATCGACGGACAGCGGGTGCTGTTCGACCCCGTGTGGGGCGAGCGCTGCTCGCCGTTCCCCTTCGCGGGCCCGAAGCGGCTGCACCCCGTGCCGCTGCCGCTGGCCGCGCTCGGCCCGGTGGACGTCGTGGTGATCTCCCACGACCACTACGACCACCTGGACATGCCGACGATCAAGGAACTGGCCGGCACGGACACCGTGTTCGCCGTGCCCCTCGGCGTAGGCGCCCACCTGGAGCGCTGGGGCGTTCCCGCGGAGCGGCTGCGCGAGCTGGACTGGCAGGAGTCGACGCGGGTCGGCGGCCTCACCCTGACCGCGACACCGGCCCGTCACTTCTGCGGCCGGGGCCTGCGCAACACCCAGCACACCCTGTGGGCCTCCTGGGTGGTCGCCGGCGAGCGGCACCGGATCTACCACAGCGGCGACACCGGCTACTTCGAGGGCTTCCGCGACATCGGCGCCGCCCACGGCCCGTTCGACGCGACGATGATCCAGGTCGGCGCCTACTCCGAATTCTGGCCGGACATCCACATGACGCCCGAGGAAGGCGTCCGTTCGCACCTCGACCTCCAGGGCGGCGACCCGGGCGGCGTCCTGATGCCGATCCACTGGGGCACCTTCAACCTCGCCCCGCACGCGTGGGCGGAGCCGGGGGAGTGGATGACGGACGCCGCGGGGGCCGTGGGCCAGGCCGTCGCCTTCCCCCGTCCCGGCGCGCCCTTCGAGCCGGGCGGGGAACTGCCCACCGAGCCCTGGTGGCGTCCGCTCACCCGGCCCGTCCCGCGCGTGTGGAACACCGGCGGCCCGTCGCGGAGCGAGGAGACCCCCAGCGGCGACCTCGACCTCGCGGGCGACCGCTGACCCGTCGAGCGGGGACGAGCAGGGCGACGCCCCACGGCACGGGCCTGATGTCACACCCCGTTGCCAGACTGTCGGCTGTGATGATCGACAGTCTTGACGTCTCGTACGGCGACATGTGGGGCTCCCATGAGGGGCCGACCCACCCTGACCCGATACCGAGCGCGCTCGCCTCCCGCCGACATGCCGCCGGGATGCCGTACGCGGTGCTGCTCTCCTCGCGGGAGCGACCGCTGGCCATGGTCGAGCGATGGCCGCGCGGGATGTGGCGCGTATACCTGTTCGACGACGCGTTCCGCCGCGCGCAGATGATCGATTTCAAGCCGTACGGCACGGGGATGCTGCTGGCTCACCGGAACACCCGGTTGACCGAGGGCGACCAGGAGACCACGGCCGTCGAGGTCCTCTCCTGCCCCGCGCCGAAGTTCGGCGACTGGCAGGTGTTCGCTCCGTTCCTCGCCCAGCAGGGCCACGAGCCCGCCCCGACCGTGGTCCTGAACGACGTGTCCGTGGACGAGGGAGCGGGACCGCTGCGCCCCACCCGCATCGAGCGGCTGTTCGTGCCGGGCCCGCGCGACACCCCGGACGGCCCGGCCACCCTCGAGCTCGGCGACGCCGGTGCGGTGCGGATCACGTCAGGACAGCTGGTGGTCTCGGACCCCGGCTGGGTCACCGAACCACGGACCGTCGCCGTGCCGCCGGGCGACTACCCGGTCACGCTGTCGCTCCTGCGCGGAACCCATGAGGTGAGGGTCGCTGCGGCCAAGGTGACCTTCCTGGACGCCCCGCCCCGCACATGGGAGATGGTCCTCCGCCCCGACGAGGACCCGGCGCTGCTCGGCGAGGGCGAGTTCTACGGGGTCGGCGTCGACACCGGCACGGTGGCCTTCATGGACGCGACCCGGACGGTCGACGAGGAAAGGCTGGACGAAGAGGTGTTCGTCCCCCTCTCCTTCGTCGACCGCCCCAGCGTCGAACTCTCCGGTACGGATGGCGGGCCGAACCTCATCGCCCTGAGCGCCGGCTGGGGCGACGGGTCCTACCCCGTCTGGATCGGCCGCACCGAGGACGGGAAGGCTTGCTGCGTCGTGGTCGACTTCCGGCTCTACCCCACCGACCAGGAGATGACGGCCCCCGGCGGAACCGGGCCCTCGCCCGCGTAGCTGTCGCCCCGCCCGGCCGTCGGCGCGTCGTCCCCGGCGAGCGTCAGGCCGGCCCAGGGGCCGGCGAGGACCGCGTCGTCCAGGGTGATGCCGAGGTGGCCGAGCAGGAGGGCCACCACCGGCGCCATCCCGGCGCCCTCGCCCTCGTGCTCGGCCAGGGCCTCCTCCACCCGGTCCCACCAAGGGCCGTGCGGCTCGGACCGGCTGTGCTCCATGCCGGGCTCGAAGTACTCGACGCACTTACCGTCGCGCCAGTGCTGGAAGACGTCGATCCCCTCGGTCGTCGCCACGCCGTACGTCTCGGTCCCCCGGGACAGCTCCGCGAGCGCCTCCTCGCCGAAGCCGATGGTGCCGTCCTCCTCGACGCAGAAGGTCCACTCACCGAGCCTGCCGGCCCGCAGCAGCGAAACCGGCCCGTCGTCCGCGTCGTCCGGGAGCAGAGCCGAGGCCGCGTCCCGGTCGAGCGGGCGCGCCCGTCCCGGATCGGCCCCGTACCGGGCGAACACCTCGCGCGGTTCCAGCCCCCGGGTGAAGGTCACGCACATCCCGGCCCTCGCCCACGCATGCGAACCCGCGTTCGTGCCCATCATCCCCCCACTGTCGTCACAACCGGCCCCCTGCCGGGGCCGAGCCCGAGATCATGATGCCCGGCCGGTGTGACAGAGCGGCGGGCGGGCCGGAGACGTCCCTCCGGCCCGCCCGCCTCCGCACGCTCACCCGGACTCAGGGCGTCGCCGTGACCGACGTCGGCCGCGTACCGGCCGCCGCCGCGGCCTCCGCCGCCAGCCTGCGTCGCCGCGTCGCCGGGCCGAACACCGCCAGGACCAGCGCGCCCAGCGTCCAGGTGCCGGCGATGACCATGAAGACCGCCTGGTAGCCGATGCCGTTGTAGACGCCGGCGATCATCAGCGGGCCCACCGCGTTGGACAGCCGGCCCAGACCGTAGGCGATGCTCGTGCCCAGCGAGCGGCCCTCGGTGCCGTACAACTCGGGGGCGTAGGCGTACGCCAGGGCCGTGTAGCCGCGCTCGAACAGGTTGACCAGGAAGCCGAAGACGACGATCAGCACCGGCGTGAACGTCAGCCCGTAGAGCAGACCGGACGCGGCGATGACCAGGCCGAACACGACCAGGCACCATTTGCGTTCGAAGCGGTCGGTGACCATCGCCGCGAGGAACGAGCCGAGCGGCGCACCCACGGTCGTCAGCGCCACGTAGAAGATCGAGTCCTCGACGCTGACGCCCTCGGCGGCCAGCAGCGTCGGCGCCCAGCTGGAGTAGCCGAAGAAGCCGATGGTCTGGGTGATCCACAGGACCGACAGCAGGAGCGTCGGGTACAGGAACTTCTTGTCCTTCAGCATGCCCAGGCCGGGCTTGACCGAGGGCCCCTTCGGCTTCGGCTGCTGCGGCTCGGGCAGCGGGCCGTGCTCGGCCGTCACGTGGGCCTCGATGCGGGTCAGGACCGCCTCGGCCTCCTCGTGCCGGCCGCGCGACTCCAGCCACTGCGGGGACTCCTCGAGCCGCCGCACGAAGAAGAGGAACAGCGCGCCCAGCGACCCCCACAGGTAGACCAGCCGCCAGGACCAGTCGGACATCGGGACGACCGCGGAGGCGATCAGGTTGGTGACGGGCGTGCCGCAGATGCCGATGACGATGGCGTACGCCTGGAACTTGCCGCGCTTGGCGCTGGGGAACAGCTCGCTGATGTAGACGACGGCGACGACCGTCATCGCCGACAGGCCCGCCGAGGTCAGCACGCGGAACACGCCGAGGGACCAGATGTCCCAGGCGAACACGCAGGCGAACGACCACACCGTGAACCACAGGGTGGTCGCGGTCAGCGTCTGCTTGCGGCCCAGCCGGTCGGCCAGCCCGCCGGCCACGACGGCGCCGACGAACATGCCCACGAAGGACAGCGAGGTGACGTACGCGACGTGGTTCACGTCGGCGCCCCACTGCTCGCGCACCACCGGGGCCGTGATGGCGAAGGTGTTGATGTCCGCGAACTCGAAGAAGTAGGCGAACGCCACCGCGAGGATGGTCCGCTTGTGGAACTTCGTGATCGGCAGCCGGTCCAGCCGGTTCGCCGCGTTGGTGGTACGGATGTGCTGCACTGCACGCTCCTGGAAAGGGGTGGACCCGTCTCACCGGGCCGGGGGTGACGTCAGCGGGCCTCGTCGGGCCAGTACAGACGCAGGGGGTTGTCGACCAGCAGCGCCCGCTGTCGCGCGGCGGTGGTCGCGATGTGCGGGATGTGGTCGACCAGCAGACCGTCGTCGGGCATGTGGTTCTTCAGGTTCGGGTGCGGCCAGTCGGTGCCCCACAGCGCCCGGTCGGTGAACTCCTCGACGACCTTGCGGGCGAACGGCACCACGTCGCGGTAGGCGTGCCGCTCCCCGTCGAGCGCGGGCGGGCCCGAGACCGTCAGCCGCTCCGGGCAGGACACCTTCACCCACACGTCGTTCGCCGCGACGAACCGGAGGAACCTCGCGAACTCGGGTCCGTCCGCGCTGCGGGTGACGTCCGGGCGGCCCATGTGGTCGACGACCAGCGGCACGGGCAGGGAGGCGAAGAACGACTCGAGGTCCGGCAGGTCCGCCGCCTCGAAGTAGAGGACGACGTGCCAGCCCAGCGGCGCCACCCGGCGGGCCACGGCCTCCAGTGCCTCACGCGGCGCCGCGTCCACCAGACGGCGGACGAAGTTGAAGCGCACCCCGCGCACCCCGGCCTCGTGCAGCCGCCGCAGCTCCGCGTCGGTGACGTCCGGCCGGACCGTCGCCACCCCGCGGGCGCGCCCGTCGGCCGCGTGCAGGGCGTCCACCAGGGCGCTGTTGTCTGCGCCGTGGCAGGTGGCCTGCACGATGACGTTGCGGTCGACGCCGAGGTGGTCGCGCAGGGCGAACAGGTCGTGCTTGGAGGCGTCGACCGGCGTGTACTTCCGCTCGGGGGCGAAGGGGAACTCGGCGGCGGGGCCGAAGACGTGGCAGTGGGCGTCCACCGCTCCCGGCGGCAGGACGAACGCCGGCTTGCTCGGCCCCCGGTACCAGTCGAGCCAGCCCGGGGTGACCGCGGTGTCGTGGTCGGTCATCGTGCTCCTCGCATTCAGTCGACGTAGGTGAGGCCGAGCTCGGCCAGCGGGCCGCGCATGCCGTACATGTCCAGGCCCAGCTCGCCGGACCGGAACCGTTCCCGCTTGCCCTCCTCCGCCGCCTCGCGCCGCGCGGACGCCTCCGCGACCTCGGCGGCCCGGGCGGCGGGGACGACCACCACGCCGTCGGCGTCGGCGACGACCACGTCACCAGGGTTGACCAGCGCGTTCGCCACCACGACGGGAACGTTCACCGACCCCAGGGTGGCCTTGACCGTGCCCTTGGCGTTCACCGCGCGGGAGAAGACGGGGAAGTCCATCCGGCGCAGGTCGTCCACGTCACGGCAGCCGCCGTCGATCACCAGGCCCCGGGCGCCCCGGGCGCGCAGCGAGGTGGCGAGCAGCTCGCCGAAGAAGCCGTCCTCGCTCTCGGTGGTGCAGCCGGCGACCACCACGTCGCCCTCGCGCACCTGCTCGGCGGCGACGTGCAGCATCCAGTTGTCGCCGGGCTGGAGCAGCACGGTGACCGCGGTCCCGCACAGCCTCGCCCCCTCGTACACCGGCCGTATGTAGGGGCGCATCAGACCGAGGCGGCCCATCGCCTCGTGCACGGTCGCGACCCCGAACCGTGACAGGGCCTCGACCGCGGCCGGGTCGGCGCGGTCGACGGTCCGGTGGACGACTCCGAGGTGGTGCATGGTGCGGCTCCTTGCTTCTGCGGGCATTCTCGGCCCGCGGTGAACGGTCGGGGTCGGCGGGGGTGGACGGCCGGGGGCGGCGCGGGTCAGCGGCCCTGGGCGGCCAGCCGGGCGTCGAGCCGGGGGTAGACCCGCCGCGCGTTGCGCTCCTCGACGGCGGCGAGGTCCTCGGGGGTCAGGCCCGCCTTCTCGACGTAGCGGCGGGTGTCGTCGAAGTGGTGGCCGGTGCGCGGGTCGACGCCGCGCACCGCGCCGACCATCTCGGAGGCGAAGAGGACGTTCTCCACGGGCATCACCTCCAGCAGAAGGTCGATGCCGGGCTGGTGGTAGACACAGGTGTCGAAGAAGACGTTGCGCAGCAGCGACTCCTCCGGCTCGGGCCGGCCGAGCGCCTGCGCCAGCCCCCGGAAGCGGCCCCAGTGGTACGGCACCGCGCCGCCGCCGTGCGGGATCACCAGCCGCAGATCGGGGAAGTCGGCGAACAGGTCGCCGGTCAGCAGCTGCATGAACGCGGTGGTGTCGGCGTTGAGGTAGTGCGCCCCGGTGGTGTGGAAGGCCGGGTTACAACTCGTGGAGACGTGCACCATGGCCGGCACGTCCAGCTCGACGAGCTTCTCCCACACCGGGTACCAGGACCGGTCGGTCAGCGGGGGAGCGGTCCAGTGGCCGCCGCTCGGGTCCGGGTTGAGGTTGACGGTGACCGCGCCCAGCTCCAGCACCGCGCGCTCGATCTCCGGGACCACGGTCGCCGGGTCCACGCCGGGGGACTGCGGGAGCATCGCGCCGGGGACGAAGCGGTCCGGGTACAGTTCGGACACCCGGTGGCACAGGTCGTTGCAGATCCGCGCCCAGGCGGCGGAGGTGGCGAAGTCGCCGATGTGGTGCGCCATGAACGAGGCGCGGGGGGAGAAGACGGTGACGTCGATGCCGCGCTCGTCCATCAGCCGCAGCTGGTTGGTCTCGATCGACGCACGGATCTCGTCGTCGCCGATCGCCGGGCCCGCGGGGTCGGGCGCCCGCAGCGGGTCGGTGAGCGCGGCCACCTGCGCGTCCCGCCACTGCCCGAGGGGAGCGGGGGCCGTGGTGTAGTGGCCGTGGATGTCGATGATCACGCGTGCTTCTCCTGACGGACGGGAGTGGGGTCCCAGACGGAACGGGGGACGAGCAGGTCGCCGGCCATGAGCAGGCGGGCGGTGCGCAGCAGCGCGGAGCGGGTCACCCGCTGCGGGTCGGCGGGGTCGAGGCCGAGGGTGACGCTGAACTCGCCGGACGGGTGCTCGACGGAGACGGTGGGCTCCGTGCCGGACACCCCGGCCGCCACGTCCCGGGCGACGGTGCCCTCGATGACGCAGGCGGTGGCCGCGGTGACGGCGGCCATCACGCCGATGGACTGGTGGCAGACCCGGGGGATGAGGCTGCGGGTGGTGAGGGTTCCGCCGTGACGGGGCGGCGCGACGAGGGTCATCTTCGGGTAGTTCCGCCCGCTCACGTCGCCGAGGCCCATCGCCTCCCCGCAGACCAGGCGCAGCGCCTCGACGCGGGCCTTGAGCGCCTCGTCGGCGTCGACGTCCGCCGGGGACTCGTAGCCGGTGGCGCCCAGGCGGGCGGCCTCGACGATCACCAGCGGCTGGCCGTTGTCGATCAGGGTGACGTCCACGGCGCCCAGCCCCGGCACCTCCACGGAGTCCCGGGGACGCCCGGTGGGCAGCAGGGCCCCGGCGACCGAACCGGCGGTGTCCAGGAAGCCGATCTCGACGGGGGCGGCGGCGCCGGGGACGCCGTCGATGCGGGCGGCGCCGGCGTAGGAGACGTGCCGCGTCCCGTCGGCGCCCTCCGGAGTGGCGACGGTGATCTCGGCGACCATGCCGGTGTTCCGGGTCAGCACCCGGGCCGTCGTACGGTCGCCGGCCGGCACCACCATGCCGGTCTCGACGGCGAAGGGCAGCACGGCGGCGAGCATGTTGCCGCAGTTGGCCGAGGTGTCGACGGTGTCCCCGTCGGGCTGCACCTGGGCGAAGGTCCACTCCACGTCGACGCCGTGCCGCGTGCCCGGACGCACCAGGCCGATCTTGCTGGTCAAGGGGTGCGCCCCGCCGACGCCGTCGATCTGCCGCGCGTCGGGCGAGCCCATCGCCGCCAGCAGCACCGCGTCCCTCAGGGCGGGGTCGGCGGGCAGCAGGCGCGCGTCGAAGAAGGGCCCCCGCGACGTGCCGCCCCGCATGAACAGGCACGGGATCGCGGTCTGGGAGCCGCGGCGGGTGACCTCGGGGACCCGGGCGGCTGCGACGGCGGACATGGTCGCTCCTTCGGTGGACGGAATCGGGGCGGCGGCGCGGCGCCGGACGATGTGAAGATGCGAGGAAGCTAAATCATCAACGAGATTGTTGACAAGATGTTCCGACGAAAATGCTCACCAGATGGGATCCCGGGTGCGGTCGCCTCGGTACCGCGCACTAGGGTTCTCCCAGCGAGGGCCGCCGGGGACGGACGCGGGACGAGGGAGAGGTCGACGGAGTGACGGAGAAGCTTACGGGCGCTGCCGGCCGCGAGTATGTGGCGAACGCCATCAGGCAGGCCCTGCGCGCCGGGGACCTGGTGCCCGGCCAGCGGCTCGTCGAGCTCGACCTCGCCGAGGTCTACGGGACCACGCGCGGAGCCGTCCGGGAGGCGCTGCAGGACCTCGCGGCAGAGGAGATCGTCGAGATCGTCCCCCGCCGCGGCGCCCGGATCCGCGCGGTGTCCGTCGAGGAGGCCGTCCAGATCACCGAGTGCCGGTCGGCCCTGGAGCAGCTGTGCGCGCGGAAGGCGGCAGGCTGGGCGAGCGACGAGCAGCGCGCGGAACTGCGGCGGATCGGCGCCGACATGCGGCAGGCCGTTGCCGACGGTGCCTGGGATACGTATTCCGCCCTCAACCAGCGGCTGCACGAACTCGTCATCGAGGCCAGCGGGCAGGAGGTGGCGCGCCGTCAGCTCGAGCGGCTGAACGGGCCGATGGTCCGCTTCCAGTTCCGGCTCGCCCTGCGCCCCGGACGCCCCGCGCAGTCCCTCCCGCAGCACCTGGCGATCATCGACGCGGTCGCCGGCGCCGATCCGGAGGCGGCGGCACGGGCGGTGGCGGCGCACCTGGACGACGTGATCGAGCAGCTGCGGGCGTCGGCCACGGGGGCGTCGGCGCCTCGCGTCTGACGGGCGTCGGCCCCATGTTCCGCTACACAGCGTGATGTTCTGGCCGGAGGGCTGAAGCCGCCTTCGCGGTGGAGGGCGCCTACTGAGGCGCGTCCCGCCCTCCTCGCGCCCCTCATGACCTCTCCGCGCCCTGAGTGTCCTCGCGACCGCTTCTGACCAGCATTGATCGACCGCCGATCACTTCCGTCGCAGTCCGCTGAACGGTTATCGGTCTGTCGTACGACGCCTCATACCAGAGCGCGATGCTGTCCGCACGAGTTTGTCAACTGCCCACCGCACATGATGCGGTGACGACTACGGTGAGTGTCGGTCGCCCGGCGTGACGGCTCGCGACGGCTCATGTCGCAGGACGCCTCGCGCCGAGGGCCGCGTCGTAGGGATCGGGATCAGGGAGCGGGGACCGGTACGTGCAGCCACAAGGCGGACGAGGGAGCCGACGGGGCGAGGAGCCCCGACACCCGGGGACGGTCGGCGCCACGGTCGTGGCCCGCACCCCGCAGAGCGGCGCCCCGCAGAGCGGCGCCGCCCCGAAGACCCCGCCCCCGGGCCCCGGCGCCCGCCGCAACGGCACCGCCTCCCGGCCGGAGCGGCGTGAGGGCGGGCGGCACGGACGTCCGCCCGCCCGGCCCGCGCCCGGCCTGCCGGAGTCGCCCATACGGTCCCAGCTGCTCCGGCTCGCCGTGCTGCCGCCCGTCGCGGTGGCCCTGAGCGCCTGCGCCGCCGTGCTGTTCACCGTCCGCTCCAGCGGAATGCGCCCGAACGGCGCGCTGTGGGCGGTGCTCTGCGGCGCCACCGCCGTGGCCCTCGCCGGCATCGTCATCGCCGCCGTGGCCGCCGAGCGCGCGGCCCGCGCCGTGCACGACCGCGTGGGCGTCCTGCGCCGCAGCACGGCACGGCGCGCGGCCGACCTGCGCGCCCTCGTCGAGGCGCTGCGCAACGGCGAGCCGCCGCCGCCGCGCGGCCGGCGCACCGAACGCGGCGGCGACGGCGACGAGTTCGACCAGCTCGCCGGCGACCTCGCCCGCGCCCACGACGGCGCGGTCACCGCCGTGGTGCAGGCGGCGCAGCTCTCCAGCCAGGCGGGCAGCGAACAGAAGCTCGAGGTGTTCGTCAACCTCGCCCGGCGGCTGCAGTCCCTCGTCCACCGCGAGATCTCCATCCTCGACGAGCTGGAGAACGAGATGGAGGACCCCGACCTGCTCAAGGGGCTCTTCCACGTCGACCACCTCGCCACCCGCATCCGCCGCCACGCGGAGAACCTCGCCGTGCTCGGCGGGGCCGTCTCACGACGGCAGTGGAGCAACCCGGTACCCATGACCGAGGTGCTGCGCTCCGCGATCGCCGAGGTCGAGCAGTACTCGCGGGTCAAGCTCGTGCCGCCGGTCGACGGCACCCTGCGCGGACACGCGGTCGCCGACGTCATCCACCTGCTCGCCGAACTCGTCGAGAACGCGACCGTGTTCTCCGCCCCCCACACCCAAGTGCTGCTGCGGGCGAACCTGGTCACCTCCGGACTGGCCGTCGAGGTCGAGGACCGCGGCCTCGGGATGCCCGTCGGCGAGCAGGACCGGATGAACGCGCTGCTCGCCGACCCCGACCAGGTGCACGTCGCCAGCCTGCTGGCCGACGGCCGGATCGGCCTGTTCGTCGTCTCCCAGCTCGCCCGGCGGCACGGCATCCACGTCCGGCTGCAGTCCAACATCTACGGCGGCGTGCAGGCCGTGCTGGTGGTGCCGCAGTCCTTGCTCGGCGGGGAACCGGCCGCCGTGACGGGGGCGCCGGGGACGACCGCGGTGCTGCCCCCGGCGGACGGCGGCACGGCACCGACGGGGCGTCACATCCCGGCACTGACCGGCCCGGTGGACACCCGTCCGGACACGCAGCCCCAGGCCCTGGTGACGGACGCCCACACGGAGGAGAACACCACCCCCGCGTCCCCCCTCACCCCCGCCGCCCACCCCGGCCGGACCCCGGCCGCGTCCCCCGGCAACGGTGCCGTCCCCCCGCCGCTGCCCCTGCGCGGAGCCCGCACCACCCGCCCCACCCCCGCCGAGGCCGTACCCGGCGTCCACCACACCGCGCCGCACCCCGGGGGGACCGCGCCCGACGGACCCACCGCGCCGGGCGGGCAGGGCGGACCCGCCACGGCCGGGGAGGCGCCCACCCCGCTCGTCCCTCGCACGACCCCGGCGCGCGGCACCATGGGCAGACCCCAACTGCCCCGCCGCCGCGCCCAGGAGCACATCGCGCCTCAGCTGCGCGACGGGCCCGCGCCCCGCCAGGACAGCGAGCACGTCGCCGGCCACGACCCCCAGCTGATGGCCGCCTTCCAACGGGGCATCAGCCTCGCGGAGTCCCAGCCGGAGTCCCCCGCGCCCGCGCGGCCGGCCGTCCCCGCACCCCGAACCGACCACACGGCCCGGCACGACGGGAGCACGTCCGCCGGATGACCACCCCCAGCCCCAGCGCTCCCGCAGACCTTCGTACCCCAAGGAGTCGATCCACCATGGCGAGCGATGCGCCGACCGCCCAGGTATCCGACCTCGACTGGCTGATGAGCGGCCTCGTGCAACGCGTACCGCACACCCGGAGCGCCGTCCTGCTGTCCTGCGACGGACTGGTGAAGTCCGTCCACGGCCTCGACCCGGACGCCGCCGACCACATGGCCGCCCTCGCCTCCGGCCTGTACTCCCTCGGCCGTAGCGCCGGCGTCCGCTTCGGCGACGGCGGCGACGTCCGGCAGGTCGTCGTCGAGCTCGACTCGACGCTGCTGTTCGTCACCACCGCCGGCTCCGGCACCTGCCTCGCCGTGATGGCCGGCCGCGAGGCCGACGCGGCGGTCCTCGGCTACGAGATGGCGATGCTGGTCAAGTCCGTACGGCCGTACCTGATGACCGCTCCTCGGCAGCAGGGCGTCGAGCCCCCGGCGATGAGGCCTTGAGCGTGCAGGCGGCCGGTGACGGGCCGTGGCTCGACGACGCGGCCGGCCGGCTGGTGCGCCCCTTCACGGTCAGCAACGGACGGACCCGGCCGACCGTCGCCCTCGACCTGATGTCGCAGGTGCGGGCCACCGGCGCCACCCCGCTCGGCTACCTCGGCCCCGAGCACGCGCAGGCCCTCGACCTGTGCCGCGCCCCCGTCCCGGTCGCCGAGGTCGCCGCCCATCTCGGGCTGCCGGTGGCCGTCACCAAGGTGCTGCTGGCGGACCTCGTCGACTGCGGGGCGCTGACCGACAAACCCCCCGTGTTCCACCACAACCCGACGGACCGGGCCCTTCTGGAGGCAGTGCTCGATGGACTACGACGACAGCTCTGACCGGGTCGACGGCGCCGGGCACGGCGACGACCTGTTCCCGACCGCCCTCAAGATCCTGGTGGCGGGCGGGTTCGGGGTGGGCAAGACCACCTTCGTGGGCGCCGTCAGCGAGATCGCGCCGCTCAGCACGGAGGAACTGCTCACCACCGTCAGCGCCGCCACCGACAACCTCGACGGCATCGAGAACAAGGTCGAGACGACCGTGGCCATGGACTTCGGCCGCATCACCCTCGACGCCGAACACGTGCTGTACCTGTTCGGCACGCCAGGCCAGGAACGCTTCTGGTTCATGTGGGACGAGCTGTGCGAGGGGGCCCTCGGCGCGGTGATCCTCGCCGACACCCGGCGACTGGAGGAGTGCTTCGCGGCGGTCGACTTCTTCGAGCAGCGCGGCCTCGCGTTCGTCGTCGCCGTCAACGAGTTCGACGGCGCCTTCCGCTACGACCCCGGGGAGGTACGGGCCGCCCTCGACCTCCCGGACGAGGTGCCCGTCGTCTGCTGCGACGCCCGTATCTCCAGCTCCGGCGTGAAGACCCTGCTGACCCTCGTCCGCCACCTCCTCGCCCACACCCCCGCCACCCCCACGGGGTACGGCGCCCCGCTGTGATCCCCGCACACCGTCACGGAGCCCGTCCATGAACCACGCCCACGTCCCGGGAGCCCGCCCATGAGCTACGACCCGCCCCGCCCGGCCGGTCGACTGCTGCTCACCCCGGAGGACCGGCAGGCGCCGGAGCGCACCCGCAAGCTGCGCCGGATGGGACTCGGGGAGCATCCCGATCCCGAGCTGGACGCCTTCGCCCGCGGCCTCGCCGAGCTCACCGGGGCACCGTACGCCGTGGTCAACCTCCCCGGCGAGCACGGGCAGTTCTTCGCGGGTCTGCACACCCCGGGCGTCGCCCCCGTCCTCCGCAGCGACGGCACCGGCGCCCTGCTCGGCCGGGCGCTGCCCCGCGACCACGGCTTCTGTCCCCATGTCATCGCCCGGGGCAGGGCGCTGGTGCTGGAGGACGTGAGCGACTACCCGCGGTTCGCGGGCAACGCGGTGGTGGACGAGTTCGGCGTCCGCTCCTACATGGGCGCGCCGCTCACCGACCGCACCGGCATGGTGCTCGGCACCGTCGCGGTCAGCGACGTACGGCCCCGCGGCTGGGGGCAGCCCGGCCTCGCCGCCATCAAGGCGCAGGCCGCCGAACTCGTCGTACGGCTGGAACGCCGGGAGGGCGACGGGCTGCCGCTGTGAGGCGAGGCGCGCTCCCAGGCCCGGACGGGTGACGCGTGAAGCAAAGCTGTGGCCGCGCTTAAGAAATCCTCGATGGACCGGTGAGGGTGGTGTACGGCAGATTGCAGTCGATTCCACTCCTCTTCCCGGACCGGGCCGCCTCGGCATGCCCGCACCCGGGACTCACCGTCAGGAGCCGTAGCGTTGAAGGCGCTGGTCAAGGAGAAGGCGGAGCCCGGGCTGTGGCTCATGGACGTCCCGGAGCCCGCCGTCGGACCCGGCGACGTGCTGATCAAGGTGCTGCGCACCGGTATCTGCGGCACCGACCTGCACATCCGGAACTGGGACGGCTGGGCCCAGCAGACGATCGACACCCCGCTGGTCCTCGGACACGAGTTCGTCGGTGAGGTCGTGGAGACCGGCCGGGACGTCCCCGACGACATCAAGCCCGGCGACCGGGTCAGCGGCGAGGGCCACCTGGTGTGCGGCAAGTGCCGCAACTGCCTGGCCGGCCGCCGCCACCTGTGCCGCGCCACGGTCGGCCTCGGCGTCGGGCGCGACGGCGCGTTCGCCGAGTACGTCGTGCTCCCCGCCACGAACGTCTGGGTGCACCGCGTCCCCGTCGACCTCGACGTCGCCGCGATCTTCGACCCGTTCGGCAACGCCGTGCACACCGCGCTGTCCTTCCCGCTCGTCGGCGAGGACGTCCTGATCACCGGCGCCGGACCGATCGGCCTGATGGCCGCCGCCGTGGCCCGCCACGCCGGCGCGCGCAACGTCGTCATCACCGACGTCAGCGAGGAGCGCCTGGAGCTCGCCCGCAAGATCGGCGCGACCCTGGCGCTGAACGTCGCCGAGTCGACGATCGCCGACGGGCAGCACACCCTCGGCCTGCGCGAGGGCTTCGACATCGGCCTGGAGATGTCCGGCCGTCCCGAGGCGATGCGCGACATGATCGCCAACATGACGCACGGCGGCCGCATCGCCATGCTCGGCCTGCCCGCCGAGGAGTTCCCGGTCGACTGGGCCCGCGTCGTCACCTCGATGATCACCATCAAGGGCATCTACGGCCGCGAGATGTTCGAGACCTGGTACGCCATGTCGGTGCTCCTCGAGGGCGGTCTCGACCTCGCCCCCGTGATCACCGGCCGCTACTCCCACCGCGACTTCGAGGCCGCCTTCGAGGACGCCGCCGGCGGCAAGGGCGGCAAGGTCATCCTCGACTGGACCGCGTAAGTCATCTGCCTTCCAAGGAGCTTTGAGATGTTCGACTCCGTGCGCGACGACCTGCGCGCCACCCTCGACGAGATCCGCGCCGCCGGCCTGCACAAGCCCGAGCGCGTCATCGGCACCCCGCAGTCCGCGACCGTGAACGTCACCGCCGGCGGCCGCCCCGGCGAGGTCCTCAACTTCTGCGCCAACAACTACCTCGGCCTCGCCGACCACCCCGAGGTGATCGCCGCCGCCCACGAGGCCCTGGACCGCTGGGGCTACGGCATGGCGTCCGTCCGCTTCATCTGCGGCACCCAGGAGGTGCACAAGGAGCTCGAGGCGCGGCTGTCGGCGTTCCTCGGCCAGGAGGACACGATCCTCTACTCCTCCTGCTTCGACGCCAACGGCGGCGTCTTCGAGACGCTGCTCGGCCCGGAGGACGCGGTCATCTCCGACGCGCTGAACCACGCGTCGATCATCGACGGCATCCGGCTCTCCAAGGCCCGCCGCTTCCGCTACGCCAACCGTGACATGGCCGACCTGGAGCGCCAGCTGAAGGAGGCCGCCGAGGGCGGCGCCCGCCGGAAACTCATCGTCACGGACGGCGTCTTCTCCATGGACGGCTACGTCGCCCCGCTCGACGAGATCTGCGACCTCGCCGACCGGCACGGCGCGATGGTCATGGTCGACGACTCGCACGCCGTCGGCTTCGTCGGTCCCGGCGGGCGCGGCACCCCCGAGCTGCACGGCGTGATGGACCGCGTCGACATCATCACCGGCACGCTCGGCAAGGCCCTCGGCGGCGCCTCCGGCGGCTACGTCGCCGCCCGCGCCGAGATCGTCGCCCTGCTGCGCCAGCGCTCCCGCCCGTACCTGTTCTCCAACACGCTCGCCCCGGTCATCGCCGCCGCCTCCCTGAAGGTCCTGGACCTCCTGGAGTCCGCCGACGACCTGCGCGTCCGCCTGGCCGAGAACACCGCCCTGTTCCGCCGCCGGATGACCGAGGAGGGCTTCGACATCCTCCCCGGCGACCACGCCATCGCCCCCGTGATGATCGGCGACGCCTCACGTGCCGGCCGCATGGCGGAGCTGCTGCTGGAGCGCGGGGTGTACGTGATCGGGTTCTCCTACCCGGTCGTGCCGCAGGGCCAGGCCCGCATCCGCGTGCAGCTCTCGGCCGCGCACTCCACGGACGACGTCAACCGCGCCGTCGACGCGTTCGTCGCGGCCCGTGCGGAGCTCGACGGCTGACCGTCGCGCACCGCGGCATTTGAGACAATCGGTCGCATGATCGAAGCGCGGCGGCTCCACATCCTCCGTGCGGTGGCGGACCACCGCACGGTCACCGCGGCGGCCGCCGCGCTGTACCTCACCCCCTCGGCCGTCTCCCAGCAGCTCACCGCCCTGGAGCAGGAGACCGGCCACCGCCTGGTCGAGCGCGGCGCCAAGGGCGTACGGCTCACCCCGGCCGGGGAGATCCTGCTCAGCCACACCCACGCGGTCCTCGCCCAGCTGGAGCGCGCCGAGGCCGAGCTGGCCGCGTACGGGGCGGGGGAGGCCGGCACCGTCACGGTCGCCGCCTTCGCCACCGGCATCGCGCAGGTCGTCGCGCCCGCGGTGGCCCGGCTTGCCGCCTCCGCGCCCGGCATCCGCATCCGCGTGCAGGACGCCGAGGGCGACGCGAGCCTGCCGATGGTCCTGGACCGGCAGGTCGACGTCGCCGTGGCGGTCGAGTACCGCGGGGCGCCGTCCGCCGACGACCCGCGCCTGACCCACGTCCCGCTCTACGCCGAGCCGTTCGACGCGGTCGTCCCGGTCACCCACCGCCTGGCCGACGGGTCCGAGGTGCCGCTCGCCGAGCTGGCCAAGGACCCCTGGATCGGCCCGTACCCCGGCAACCCCTGCCATGACGTGGTGGTGCTGGCCTGCGAGAACGCCGGGTTCCAGCCGCGGCTCGAACACTCCTCGGACGACTTCCGCGCGGTCGTCGCCCTCGCCTCCGCCGACGTGGGCGTGGCTCTCGTGCCCCGGTCGGCGCTGCGCGGCATGGACCTCGCGGGCGTGGTCGTCCGCCCGGTCGACGGGGTCGCGCCCACGCGCCGGGTGTTCGCCGCCGTACGCCGCGGCGCCGAGAGCCACCCGCTGATCCGCCCGGTCCTCGACGCCCTCCGCGCCGCCGCCGAGGACACCTGAGAGGCCCTCGCCGGACGAAGGCGACACGCGAGTCGCGGGTGGACCGCCGCTGTCAGGCTTCCGGCTTCGGGTCGGGCCGGCGGTCCGGGGCGTATCTGGCGAGCATGGTCCGGACGGCCTCGTCGACGGCGTCGGTGATGTCGGAGGCCGCGGGGTTCCAGTCGGTCAGCAGCATGCGCGGCCACAGGACGTAGTTGGCGATCATGCCGAGGAACTGGTTCGCGGCGCTCTCGGCGTCCGGGACCTCGGCGTTGCCCGCCTCGTGCTCGGCTTCCAGGTACTGCTGGACGGACGTGAAGTAGGGCAGTTTGCCGAGCTGGAACTGCATCCGTCCCAGTTCGGGGAAACGAGGCAGCTCGGCGATGACGATCCGGAACAGGGCGGCCATGCCGGGCCGCCCGACCAGGTCGGCGTAGCGGCGGCCGATGGCGGTCAGTCCGGAGCGCAGGTCTCCTGTCCGCGGCCGCGCGGCGTCGTCGTCGGCGTCACGCTGCCAGGACTCGGCGACGATGGCCTCGAAGAGTGCCGCCTTGGTCGGGAACTGCTTGAACAGCGTGGACTTCGAGACCCCGGCCGCTTCGGCGATCCGGGCCAGCGAGGTGCCGTCGTAGCCACGGTCCAGGAACAGTTCCGTGGCCGCGGTGATGATCGCCTCGCGCTTGCGCTGAGCGAGTCTGCGGTGGTGTGCGGAGAGCTCTGCTGCCATGCGGACAGTATGCCTTAGCTCCGAGGCGAGTCACTTGACTCGCCTCGTTCTCCCTGCTTACGGTGGGAGATGAAGGCGAGTCGAGTGACTCGCATCGCATCCGCGACGCCGGGTGATCCGGTGGCCGCGCGGCGAAAGGACCCTTCATGACGAGCGACAAGATCGCCTTGGTGACCGGTGCGAGTCGCGGCCTCGGGCGCGCCACGGCCGTCGCCCTGGCCGCGCGCGGCGCGCGAGTTCTGCTCACCCACCGCGGAGACACGGCCGGGGCCGAGGAGACCGCGGAACAGGTGCGGGCGGCGGGTGGAACCGCCGCTGTGCTCCGGCTCGACATCGGCGACGTCTCCTCCTTCCCGTCCTTCACCTCAGCACTGGGTGAGCAGTTGGAGCGCTGGGGTGCCTCGCGGTTCGACATCCTGGTCAACAATGCCGGGGTGGGGATCTTCGGACCGCTGGAGGGTGTCACGGCCGACGACTTCGACACGGTGATGGGCACCAACGTCCGGGGCACGTTCTTCCTCACCCAGGCGCTCGTGCCGCTGCTGGCCCAGGGAGGCCACGTCATCAACGTCTCGACGTCGCTGACCCGCCACACCAGCCCCGCCACCTCGGTCTACTCCGCCTCGAAGGCCGCCGTCGAAGCCCTGAGCCGCACCCTCGCCGCAGAGCTCGGCCCGCGCGGCATCCGGGTCAACTCCGTCGCCCCGGGGCCGACCGCCACGGACTTCAACGGCGGGGCGATGCGGGACGACGCCGGGATGCGCCAGGTCCTGGCCGGGCAGACCGCGCTCGGCCGCGTCGGCGAACCCGAGGAGATCGGCGACGCCATCGCCACCCTGGCCTCCGACAGCCTGCGCTGGGTCACCGCCCAGCGGATCGAGGTCTCCGGCGGCGCCCTCCTCTGAGGTCTTCCGGAGCCGTTCACATTCGGGATATGGTCCCGGATATGAAACAGGAGCAAGGGCTCGTCCACGATCCCGTCGACGTCCGGCTCGGTGCGCGTCTGTCCGAACTCCGGGCCGAACACGGCTGGTCCTTGGGGGAGTTGGCGGAGCGCAGCGGCGTCAGCCGGTCCACGCTGTCCCGCGCCGAGCGGGCCGAGACCAGCCCCACCGCCTCCCTGCTGAACCGCCTCTGCGCCGTCTACGGCCGCACCATGTCCCAGCTGCTCAGCGAGATCGAGGCGGAGCCCGCGCCGGTGGTGCGCGCCGCCGACCAGCCCGTGTGGCAGGACAGGGCGTCCGGCTTCGTCCGCCGCTCCGTGTCCCCGCCGCACGCCGGACTGCGCGGCGAACTCGTCGAGGGCCGCCTCACCGCCGGCGCGGACATCCCCTACGACCGGCCGCCCGTCCCCGGCCTGGAACAGCACATCTGGGTACTCGAAGGCGCCCTCGCCGTCACCGTCGGCGACACCGAGCACCTCGTGGGCGAGGGCGACTGCCTCCGGCTGCGCGTCTGGGGCCCCACCCGCTTCCGGTGCCCCGGCCCCCAGGACGTCCGTTACGTGCTGGCGGTGGTGCGGCCGTGAACGTCGAACGCCCCGGCGCAGCCCGGCTTCTGGAGATGACCGGCGCGCTGGCCGACCTGCTCGTCGACACCGTGGACGGCGGCGCGTCCGTCGGCTTCCTCGCCCCGCTCGACCACGCGGCCGCCGTCGCCTGGTGGACGGAGCGGTGCGCGGCCGTCGCCTCCGGACGCCTCACGGTGTGGACGGCGTCCGAGGAACCCGGCCGGGTGCTGGGCACCGTGAGCCTCGCCCTGCCCGCCGACAAGCCCAACAGCGCGCACCGCGCGGAACTGGTGAAGCTGATGGTGCACCGCTCGGCACGCGGCAAGGGCCTCGGCCGCCGGCTGCTGGCGGTAGCGGAGCAGGCGGCGGCCGGCGAGGGCATCACCCTGCTGCACCTGGACACCGAGACCGGCAGCCCCGCCGAGCACCTGTACCGCACGTCCGGCTGGACCGAGGTGGGCGCGATCCCGGACTACGCGGCGGACCCGGCCGGCGTGCTGCGGCCGACGACGATCTACTACAAGAGGCCGGCTCCTCCGGGTCTGCGGAAGGGCAACGCCCCCTAGGGGCGCGGGGAACTGCGCGACGGGGGGCCCGAGGGCGGAGCCCCCGAAAAGCGGGAGGGGGCAGGCGCCGAACGGTGACTGTCGGTCCCACCCGCTACCGTGCCGGCCATGCCGGATGCCGAAGACGTACGACGGATCGCCCTGTCCCTCCCGGACACCACGGAGAAGATCGCCTGGAGCATGCCCACGTTCCGGGTCGCGGGGAAGATGTTCGCCACCCTGCCCGAGGACGAGACGTCGATCGCCGTGCGCTGCCCCAAGGAGGAGCGGGACGAACTGGCCCTCGCCGAGCCGGAGAAGTTCTGGATCGCGGACCACGAGGCGCAGTTCGCGTGGGTGCGGGTCCGGCTCGCGGCGCTGGAGGACGAGGGCGAGCTGCGGGACATCCTCGCCGACTCCTGGCGCCAGGCCGCCCCGACCCGGCTGCTCGAATCGCACCCCCGCCTGGGGCTGCCGCCGGAGGGCTGAGGGAGCCGTCGAAGGGCTGACGGAGCCGGGGCCGTCCGGCCCCCTCCCGTTGTCAGTGCCCCGTGGCATGATCCCGATCACGCGTGGCCGCCGGGTCCGGAGGGGGGTCCCGGCGGTCCGCCGCGCGTGCCCCGCCCCGGGTGGTCGGCTCACGCACCGGTGGGCACGGCCCCCGTGGTGAACCGAGTGATCCGCTCGCGCAGCGACCGCGCGTCCAGGCCGTGCGCCGCGACGTGCTCGTCGATCTGGCCGTAGCGGCGCAGCTCCGCCCGGCCCACCCCCAGCCCCAGCACCCGGTGCGGCACGTCGGCCAGCGCGTCGTTCGCCGCGGCCGTCGACGTCCCCGCCAGATACGGCTCCACCAGCACCACGTCCGTCCCCGCCGCCACGGCGGCACGGCGCAGGGCGTCCCCGTCGAAGGGGCGGACCGTGGTGGCGTACAGGACCGTGACGTCCAGGCCCTCGGTCGCCGCGAGCACGGCGTCCAGCATCGGCCCCACCGCGACCACCACCCCCGCGTGCCCCTCCCGGACCGTGAGGAACCGCTGTCCGTCCACGGATCGTCCGGTCGCGTTGGACTGAAGGGAGAGCCGTACGTAGACCTTGTCGTCGCCCGCGGCCACCGCGTGCCGCAGCAGCGTCTCCGCCTCGTCCGGATGCCCGGGTACATGCACCGTCCACCCGTCCAGGGTGTCGAGCAGCGCCACGTCCCCCGGCGCCATGTGGGTGTAGCCGCCGGCGGGCCAGTCGAAGGAGGCGGCGGCGCTCACCAGCACCGCGCCCGCGTCCTGGTGCCCCAGGTCCAGCTTGACCTGCTCGAACGGCCGCTCGACGAGGAAGCTGGCGAAGGTGTGCGCCACGGGCCGCATCCCGGCCAGCGCCATCCCGGACGCCGCGCCGACCAGCAGCTGCTCCCGGATACCGACGTTGACCACCCGGTCCGGGTGACGGCGTTTCGCCTCGGCGAAGCCGTCCGCGCCGATCTCCGCGAGGACCACGGCGACCCGGGGGTCCTCGTCCAGGAGCCGGGTGACGACGGGGGCGAAACGATCACGCATGCTGTCCACGGGAATCGTCCTTCCGATCAGTGATGAGTGATGAGTGAGGTGCCGGGAGGGAGGGGAGGGGCCGCTCACGCGTTCTTCGGCTCGACCCGGGCCACGACGACATGCGGCCTGCCCGGGTGCGGGGCGGTGAACGCGTCGTACAGCGCCTCGTGGTCACGGCCGTCGACCGTGCGGGCGGACCACCCGGCCGCCTCGAACCGCGCGGCGATCCCGCCCGGACGGGCGTACGAGGCCGAGGAGTTGTCGACGACGACCGTGTGCAGCCGGTCCAGGCCGGCGGGTCCGGCGAAGGCGATCGCCTCGTGGTTGCTGCCCTCGTCCAGTTCGGCGTCCCCGATGAGCGTCCACACCGCCGGGTCGTGCCGCCCCTGGGCACGCAGCCCGAGCGCCGTACCCACCGCGATCGGCAGCCCGTGCCCCAGCGACCCGCTGCCGATCTCCACGCCCGGCACGAGCGTCCGGTCCGGGTGATGGCCGAGCGGGGAGTCGTAGGAGCCGAAACCGGGCAGCCGGTCCACCGGCAGGAACCCCTTCGCGGCCAGGACGGCGTAGTACGCCATCGGCCCGTGTCCCTTGGACAGCAGGAACCGGTCCCGTCCCGGGTCGTCGGCGCTGTCCGGGCCGACCCGGAGCACCCGGTCGTACAGGACCCACAGCACGTCCAGCGTGGACGTCGCGGCGGGTCCGTGCTTCTCGTCCCCGGTCATCAGCCCCATCAGACCCGGGAGATCGGAGTATCCGTACGTCTGCGTGCGCTGCTCGGTGATCGTCATGAACCGATCGTGCGACCTCAACCGAACTTGAGGTCAAGTGTCACCCGGACGTGTCGTGCGCGGGATAACGGATGCGCGATCACCGCCTTGAGTGCGGTATGGTTTCCGTGCGCGTTCGGCCGGGGGAATCCCCAGGTCAGACGGGCAACGGGACGTGGCGCAGCTTGGTAGCGCACTTGACTGGGGGTCAAGGGGTCGCAGGTTCAAATCCTGTCGTCCCGACTTTGTGCGAGTCGTGGTTCAGGGCCGGTACCGGAGACATCCGGTACCGGCCCTGACGCATGCCGGCCCCGTCAGGCGGGCGCGCCCAAGGGGGGGTGCTCCAGTACACGGGGCTTGTACTCGACCAGCTGCGTACGGCCGTCGAAGGTGCGGCTCCCGGTCATCTCGAGAGCCACGTCCGGGTAGCCGTCGTAGATGCGCTCCGCGCCCGTGGCCCCGGTGATCACCGGGAACATCACCACCCGGAAACGGTCGACGAGGCCGGCCCGCAGCAGGGACCGGGACAGGCTGAGGCTGCCGATGGTGCTGAGGATCCCCGACCCGCTCTCCTTCAGGGCGCGGACGGTCTCCACGGCGTCGTCGCGGACGAGCGTGCAGTTCGCCCACTTCAGCGGCTCCTCCAGGGAGGAGGAGAACACCACCTTGGGAGCCTGCGTGAGCTCGTCGACGGACTCCTTCTCCTCGTCCCTGAACTCGTCCTGGCCGGCCGGGACGTCGCCCGCGGCGAAGCCGGACATCAGACGGTAGGTGTTCGCTCCCATCAGATAGGTGACCTCGGGCTGCTCCCCGAGCCAGGCGAGGTACTCCGGGCCTTCGAGGCCCCAGAACCCGGGCCACCCCTCTCCCGACGCGTAGCCGTCCAGGGAGGTGATGAAGTCGACGAGAAGCTCCGACATGGCGTTGTCCTTTCCTGAGGTGTCACGAGTGCGGACCGGTCGGAGACCGGGAACTCATCGGTCCGAACGCGATAAGAATCGTCCGCGTATGTCCTTGATGTCTCTTTCGTAACTATCTAACGTTCCCGCGGAGACACCGGCGCGGGTTCCGACGCCCGAGCCGCCGTCCCGGAAGCGAGGTGCGGAGCGATTGCACGCGAGATGCGGACGTCACAGAAGGCCGCGGCGCGCGCGGGCGCTGCTCGCCCTGACCGTGCTCGCCTCGACGCTCGCCGCCTGTGGCGGTGACGACGAGAGCTCCCGCCCCACCCTCAACTGGTACAACTTCCCCGACGACTCCGGCGCGCTCCAGGAGGCCGCCGACCGGTGCAGCCGGGAGTCCGGGGGGCGTTACCGCATCGTCTACAACAAGCTGCCCCGCGCGGCCGACGGCCAACGGCAGCAGATGGTGCGCCGCCTCGCCGCCGAGGACGACTCCCTCGACATCCTGGGTCTGGACGTCACCTGGGCCGCCGAGTTCGCCGAGGCCCGGTGGATCAAGGAGTGGACCGGCGAGAACAAGCGCCGGGCCACCGAGGGCACCCTCGACGTGCCGATCCAGACCGCGACCTGGAAGGGCAAGCTCTACGCCGTCCCGTACAACACCAACGTCCAGCTGCTCTGGTACCGCAAGGACCTCGTCCCGAAGCCGCCCACGACCTGGGCCGAGATGCTGGACATGTCCCGCGACCTGGCCCGGCAGGGCAAACCGCACTACGCCGAGATCCAGGGCGCCCAGTACGAGGGCCTCACCGTCTGGTTCAACTCCCTGATCAACAGCGCCGGCGGCACCATCCTCAACCCGAGCGCCACCGAGCCCTCCCTCGGCCCGCCCGCCGTGAAGGCGGCCTCGATCATGCGGGACCTCGCCCGCTCCCCGGCCGCCGACCCCTCCCTGCCCAACCAGATGGAGGACCAGAACCGGCTCGCCATGGAGTCGGGGGTAGCCGCCTTCGAGATCAACTACCCGTTCGTCTATCCGTCGATGAAGAGCAACAACCCGACGCTCTTCAAGAACTTCCGCTGGGCGGTCTACCCCCGCGTGGACGCCGACCGCCCCTCGCGCCCCACCATCGGCGGCATCGACCTCGCCGTCAGCGCCTACTCCCGCCACCCCGACCTGGCCTTCGACGCGGCCCTGTGCCTGCGCGACCGGGAGAACCAGCTCAACGCGGCGCTCAAGGGCGGGCTCCCGCCCACCTTGCGCGCCCTCTACGACGAGCCGGAGTTCATGAAGGAGTACCCCTTCTCCAAGGAGGTCCTGACCTCCCTGGAGTCGGCGAGCGTACGGCCGCTCACCCCCGCCTACCAGAACGTGTCGATCGCCGTCTCGCACACCCTGTCCCCGCCCTCCGACATCCGGCCGGAGAGCGACGTCTCCACCATCAGGGAGCAGATCGACGAGGCCCTGCGATCCGAGGGTGTGATCCCGTGAGCACCATGGCAGAGCCGGCGAAGGACGAAGCGAAGGACAAGAAGGCCCTGTCGGCGGGCGCCCGGCAGGAACGGCGGCTCGGCTGGCTGCTGTGCGCGCCCGCCGTGATCGTCATGGTCGCCGTCACCGCCTACCCCATCTGCTACGCGGTCTACCTGTCCCTCCAGCGCTACGACCTGCGCTTCCCCGACCGCGCCGAGTTCACCGGACTCAGCAACTACGGCGCCGTGCTGACCTCGCCGTTCTGGTGGGACGCCTTCTGGGTGACGCTGTTCCTCACCGTGGTGTCCGTGGCCATCGAACTGGTCCTCGGCATGGGCCTCGCCCTGGTCATGCACCGCACGCTCTTCGCACGCGGCACGGTCCGCACCGCCGTCCTCATCCCGTACGGCATCGTCACCGTCGTCGCCGCCTTCTCCTGGCAGTACGCCTGGACCCCCGAACTCGGCTATCTCGCCGGGCTGCTGCCCAGCGGGGACGCCCCGCTCACCGAGCAGTGGCCCGCCCTGTGGCTGATCATCCTGGCCGAGGTGTGGAAGACGACCCCCTTCATGGCGCTGCTGCTGCTCGCCGGCCTCGCCCTGGTCCCCGAGGAGACGCTGAGAGCCGCGATGGTCGACGGAGCCACCCCCTGGCAGCGGTTCACCAAGGTGATGCTGCCCCTGATGAAACCGGCGATCCTGGTCGCCCTGCTCTTCCGCACCCTGGACGCCTTCCGCATCTTCGACAACATCTACGTCCTCACGGCGGGCGCCCACGGCACCGGCTCCCTGTCCATCCTCGGCTACGACAACCTGTTCACCGCGCTGAACCTGGGCATCGGGTCGGCGATCTCGGTCCTGATCTTCATCTGCGTCGGGATCATCGCCTTCACCTTCGTCAAGCTGTTCGGCGCCGCCGCACCGGGCGCGGAGGTGAAGCGCTGATGGCCGCCGCAGGCAGGTCGCACGCGACGCGATGGGGCGTCGTCAACGTCGTGGTGGTGCTGTACGCCCTGTTCCCGGTGTGGTGGATCGTCGCCCTGTCCTTCAAGGCGCCCAGCACCCTCACCGACGGCAGCTACATCCCCACCGACTGGACCTGGGAGAACTACAAGGGGATCTTCCAGACCTCCGAGTTCACCCGGGCCCTGATCAACTCGATCGGCATCGCCCTCATCGCCACGGTGATCGCCGTCATCCTCGGCACCATGGCCGCCTACGCGGTCGCCCGGCTGCGCTTCCCCGGCAAGCAGGTGCTCATCGGGATGTCGCTGCTGATCGCGATGTTCCCGCCGATCTCCCTGGTGTCCCCGCTGTTCAACATCGAGCGGAGCATCGGCATCTTCGACACCTGGCCCGGACTGATCATCCCGTACATGACCTTCTCGCTGCCGCTGGCGATCTACACCCTGTCGGCGTTCTTCCGGGAGATCCCCTGGGACCTGGAGAAGGCCGCCAAGGTGGACGGAGCGACGCCCGCACAGGCGTTCCGGCTGGTCATCGTGCCGCTCGCCGCGCCGGGCGTGTTCACCACCGCCATCCTCGTGTTCATCTTCTGCTGGAACGACTTCCTCTTCGCGATCTCGCTGACCTCCACCGAGTCCGCGCGCACGGTGCCCGCCGCGATCGCGTTCTTCACCGGCAGCTCGCAGTTCCAGCAGCCCACCGGATCGATCGCCGCGGCCGCCGTGGTGATCACCGTCCCGATCATCATCTTCGTCCTGCTCTTCCAGCGGCGGATCGTCGCCGGCCTGACCTCCGGCGCGGTCAAGGGATGAGCCCGAAGGCAAGGAGGCAGCACCCATGGCCGAGATCGTCCTCGAGGGAGTCACCAAGCGCTATCCCGACGGATCCCTCGCCGTACGGGACGTGAACCTCGAGATCGCCGACGGCGAGTTCGTGATCCTGGTCGGCCCGTCCGGGTGCGGCAAGTCGACCACCCTGAACATGATCGCGGGCCTGGAGGACATCACCGAGGGCACCCTGCGCATCGGCGGACAGGTCGTCAACGACCTCGCGCCCAAGGAGCGCGACGTCGCCATGGTGTTCCAGAGCTACGCCCTCTACCCGCACATGAGCGTGCGGGAGAACATGGGCTTCCCGCTGCGGCTCGCCAAGGTCGACAAGGCGACCATCGACCAGAAGGTGGAGGAGGCCGCCCGGGTGCTCGACCTCGTCGAGTTCCTGGACCGCAAGCCGGCCAACCTCTCGGGCGGCCAGCGCCAGCGTGTCGCGATGGGACGGGCCATCGTCCGCAACCCCAAGGCGTTCCTCATGGACGAACCCCTGTCCAACCTGGACGCCAAGCTCCGCGTGCAGATGCGCACCCAGATCTCCCGCATCCAGCGCCGCCTGGGCACCACCACGGTGTACGTCACCCACGACCAGACCGAGGCCATGACCCTCGGCGACCGGGTCGTCGTGATGCGCCAGGGCCTGGTCCAGCAGGTCGGCACCCCCGCCGAGCTGTACGACATGCCGCGCAACCTGTTCGTCGCCGGGTTCATCGGCTCCCCCTCGATGAACTTCGTCCAGGCGTCCCTGACCCCGGACACCCTGCGCACCCCGCTCGGCGACCTGCCGCTGGACGACCGCATGCGCCGCGAGCTGGAGCGGCGGGACGCGCCCCGCGAGGTCATCGTGGGCCTGCGGCCCGAGGCGTTCGAGGACGCGAGCCTGGCCCGCGACACCGCAGGCCCGACCGTCACCGTCACCGTGGAGGTGCTGGAGTCGCTGGGCTCCGACGCCTACGTCTACTTCACCGCCGAGGGCGGCCCGGTGAGCACCGCCGAACTGGACGAGCTGGCCACGGACTCGGGTCTGGCCGACACCGGCGCCGGAGGGGACCAGCAGATCGTGGCGAGGCTCGACGCGGCGACCCGCGCCCGGGAGGGACAGCCGATCGAGCTCCGCGTGGACCTCTCCAAGGCGCACGTCTTCGACCCGAAGAACGGCACCAACCTCACCCACCCGGAGAGCTGAACACCCCCGGAGACGCATCGCGCCGTCCGGACCGCCCCGCGGGGAGGTCCGGACGGCGTCACGCGTCAGATCACGCAGCCCGCGTGCGCCAGCGCCTGCTTCAGCAGCACCCCGTGCCCGCCCGGCATCTCGCTCTGCACCGCCCGCGACACGGCCTCCTGCGGGGTGAACCACACCAGGTCCAGCGCGTCCTGCCGGGGCCGGCAGTCACCGGTCACCGGAACGATGTACGCCAGCGACACCGCGTGCTGCCGGGGGTCGTGGAACGGGGTGATCCCCTGGGTCGGGAAGTACTCCGCGACCGTGAACGGCTGCAACGACGCCGGGACCCGGGGGAGCGCCACCGGGCCGAGGTCCTTCTCCAGATGACGCAGCAGCGCGTCCCGCACCCGCTCGTGGTGCAGCACCCGGCCGGAGACCAGGGTCCGGCTGACCGTCCCGTCGGGCCCGATACGCAGCAGCAGACCGACGCTGGTGACCTCACCACTGTCGTCCACACGCACGGGAACGGCCTCGACGTACAGGATCGGCATCTGGGCGCGTGCCTGCTCCAGGTCGTCGGAGGACAGCCAGCCCGGCGTGGTCTCGGTCATGTCAGACATTGCTTGATCATACTTTCGGGGGTCAGGGCTTCACGGCCACCGCGCCGTACTGGGGCACCACCAGATCGGCGCCGGGTTCGGCGCGCCACTGGGAGCAGGAGACCAGACCGGGCTCCACCAGCTCCAGTCCGTCAAAGAACGCGGTGATGTCCGCGGCGCCGCGGGCGGTGATCGGGGGAGTGGCGTTCGCGTTCCAGAACTCCATCGCCGGCACCTGGAGTTCCCCGCCCACCTCGGGGTCGAACGTGGGGTGGGTGAGCACCAGGAAGCTGCCGGAGGGCACCTCGGCCATGACACGGCGCACGATCTCCCGTGCCTTCTCCGTGTCCAGCACGAAGTTGAGGATGCCGAGCAGCATCACCGCGACCGGCTTCGAGAAGTCCAGCGTCGCCGACGCCTGTTCCACGATGGCGCCCGGGTCGTGGACGTCGGCGTCGATGTAGTCGGTGGCGCCCTCGGACGTGCCGGTCAGCAGGGTCCGGGCGTGCACGAGGACGATCGGGTCGTTGTCGACGTAGACGATCCGCGCGTCCGGCGCGATGCGCTGCGCGATCTCGTGGGTGTTGTCCGCCGTCGGCAGGCCCGTGCCGATGTCGAGGAACTGCCGCACCCCTCGCTCACGTGTCAGATACGCGACCGCGCGGCCCAGGAAGTCCCGGTCCGCGCGGGCGATGTCCCGGATGACCGGGATGATCGACGCGACGTGGTCCCCGACCTGCTGGTCGACCTCGTAGTTGTCCTTGCCGCCGATCCAGTAGTTCCACACGCGCGCGTTGTGCGCCACACCGGTGTTCAGCCTCGCCGAGCCGCTCGTCGGGGTGTGGCTCTCACTCAACGGTCTCTCCCTTTCCTCGCCCGCGTCCTGCCCGTACGGGCCGACCCGGCCATTGTGCATCGCGGTGATCACCATGTCCCGGGAACGGAACGGGCCGCCCCGTGAACCGGGGCGGCCCGCAAGGAGACTGAGCGACGGTCAGCGCGACTCCGCTCGGCGCAGGGTGTCCTCGGCGACGTCCTTGTCGAGCGCCGCGCGCACCAGCGCCGAGGACAGCACGGCCGGTTCCGTCCGGCCCGCGAGGCCGAGCAGCCGGTCCGGGTCCTCCGGCAGCCCGAGCCGCCGGGCGCCCTGCAGCGCCTTGGCGTCCACCAGCGGGGCCGCCTCCGGCCACACCGCCTGCGCCTCGCGCAGGAAGATGCCCGCGCCGGACGGGCCGATGCCGGGGAACTCCTGGAGCAGCCGCCTCAGTTCACCGGCGTCGCCGTCGGCCTCCGCGCGCAGCCGGCGCAGGTCTCCGCCCCAGCGGTCCAGCAACAGCTCGGCCGCCTCGCCGAGTTGGGTGGCGGTGCGCTCGTCGTAGCGCCGGTAGCCGCCCCGGCCGAGGGCGTCGACCCGCTCCTGCCACGACGCGTCCGCCATCCGGCGCGGGTCGCGCAGCCCCGCCTCGTGCAGGGCACGGGCCGTGGCCACGGCGACCGAGCCGCGGATGCGCGCGCTGAGCAGATGGGCCAGCACCAGCAGCCGGTACAACGGCTGCGGCGTGTTCCGCAGGGCGATGCCCGCCTCGTGCGCGTACGTCTCGCCGTGCGCGTCGACGAGGACGCGCACCACGGCCCGTTCGCCGTCGCGGCCGGCCACGGTCACCCCTTGAGCGGGTCGTGGCCCAGCGTCATCAGACGGTGGCGACGGGCGGTGTCGCCGGCCAGCGGCTCGTTCTCCGGGTCCGTCTCGTCCTGGACGGCGTCCACGACCTCCTCCATCACGCGCAGGTCGTCCTCGGTGAGGTCGGTGCGGCGCTTCTGGAGGATGGCCAGGACATGCTGTCCCGTGTCGCTGCCCGCCCGGTCCGGCAGCGGTTCCGTCGTCTCGCCGGCGTCGCCGACCCGCAGCCATGCGGCCAGCTCCGCCGACGTCATGTTCACCGCGCGGTGGAAGTCCTCCCACAGCGCGTCCATCTCGAGGGCGTCGGTCATCGTGTGCCCCTTCGTCCGCGTACGTCGTGCGTCCGGGGTCCTCAGGACTCCCGGGGGTGGTTCTCCGCCTCGAACATCCAGCGCTGCTTCTCCAGGTCGGCGGTGATGGAGATCAGCAGGTCCTGCGTGACCAGGTCGGCCTTCTCGGTGGCGTCGATGCGCTCGCGCAGCCGCGCGATCGCCGCGCCGAGGGCGTCGGTCATCACCTCGACGGCCTCCGAGTCGCGCAGCCAGCCTTCCGCGGGCGCCGGCAGGGAGAAGACCTTGGCGATCGTCTCCGGGCGGCCGTCCGGCGGCACGCCGATGGCCGCGGCGCGCTCCGCCACCGTGTCGGCGTGCGTGCGGGCGGCCGAGACGACCTCGTCCAGCTGCAGGTGCACGGAGCGGAACCGCGGCCCCACGACGTTCCAGTGCGCCTGCTTGCCGATCAGGGACAGTCCGAGCAGGTCGATCAGGGTCTCCTGGAGGGCCTCGCTGGAAACGCGGCGGGCCTCGTCCGGAAGCGTGCTCCTCACGACGGTCATGAAGTGGTGTTCCTCCCAGTTGATGCGCTCGTGGCGCGAGGGCGGGGACCCGCGGGACGACGTCCGCGCGGGCCGCGCTCCGCGACCACTCCGTGAACGCGCGGGTGCCCCCGGCCCACCGGGACAAACCCGGCCGGCGGTACGGCGGGACCGGCCGTGACCTCCAGGATCTTCCCCGGGAGGGGCCGGGCGGTCTATAGTCCGAAACTAGCGGTGCTAATTAAGTGAGCCGCCGATCGGCAGCCCGGCCGTCGGCCTCCGGATCAGGAGTTTGCGTTGCGACCCGTCCACTTCGCGGCCGCCCGCCGCACCCCCATCGGCAAACTGCGCGGAGCCCTCTCGGGCGTACGGCCCGACGACCTCGCCGCCGCGGTGATCCGCGGCCTGGTCGCCGACGTGCCCGCGCTGGACCCGGCCCGCGTCGACGACGTCTACTGGGGCGCCGCCAACCAGGCGGGCGAGGACAACCGCAACGTCGCCCGCATGGCCGCCCTGCTCGCCGGCCTCCCCGAGACCGTCCCCGGCGCCACCGTCAACCGCCTCTGCGCCTCCGGCCTGGAGGCCGTCACCACCGCCGCCCGCACCATCGCGGCCGGCGAGGCCGACATCGTCGTCGCCGGCGGCTCGGAGTCCATGAGCCGCGCGCCCTTCGTGCTGCCCCGCCCCGACGAGGCGCTCCCGCACCGCATGGAGACCTACGACACGCGGCTCGGCTGGCGGCTGGTCAACCCGGCGATGAAGGACCTGCACGGCCTGCTGGCGATGGGCGAGACCGCGGAGGAGGTCGCCGGACGGTACGGCATCTCGCGCGAACGGCAGGACGAGTTCGCCCTGCGCAGCCACCGGCGCGCCGCCGACGCCCGCAAGAACGGCCACTTCGACGACGAACTGCTGCCGGTGACCCGCCCGGACGGCGTGGTCGTCGACGCCGACGAGTGCGTCCGCGAGGACACCTCCCTGGAGAAGCTGGGCCGGCTGAAGCCCGTGTTCCGCGCGGGCGGCTCGGTCACCGCGGGCAACGCCTCCCCGATGAACGACGGCGCCGCCGGGCTGATCCTGGTCAGCGAGGAGGCGCTCGACGACCTGGGCCTGGAGTCGCTCGGCCGCTACGTCGCCGGCGGCTCGGCGGGTGTCCACCCGGACGTCATGGGCATCGGCCCCGTCCCCGCCACCCGCAAGGTCCTCGCCCGCGCCGGCTGGGACGTCGGGGACGTCCAGGAGGCCGAGTTCAACGAGGCGTTCGCCGCGCAGGCGCTGGCCTGCGTCGACCAGCTCGGCATCGACCCGGAGCGGGTGAACCGGGACGGCGGCGCCATCGCCCTCGGCCACCCGCTGGGCTGCTCCGGCGCCCGCATCCTCACCACCCTGCTGCACCGCATGCGCCGCACCGGCGCCGAACGGGGCCTCGCCACCATGTGCGTGGGGGTGGGGCAGGGCAGCGCGGTCCTGGTCGAACGCCACTGACGGACGGCCGCCGCGGCGGCCGTCCGGGCGGTCACCAGGTGGGACGCGGCTTACCGGCGGCCGATGCCCGCACGTAGCATCGGTCGCCGCATGAACACCATGACCCTCTGGGACCTCACCGGCTGGGAGTTCGCCGCGCTGGCCTTCGCGGCCCTGCTCGTCGGGTTCTCCAAGACCGCCGTCAGCGGCGCGAACACGGTGAGTCTCGCCGTGTTCGCCGCCGTCCTGCCCGCCCGCGCGTCCACCGGCGTGCTGCTGCCCATCCTGATCGCCGGGGACGTCCTCGCCGTGCTGACCTACCGGCGGCACGCGCACTGGCCCACCCTGTGGCGGCTGTTCCCCGCCGTCGCGGCGGGCGTGGTCGTCGGCACGTTCTTCCTCATGTGGGCGGACGACGGGATCGTACGGACCTCGATCGGGGCGATCCTGCTGCTGATGGCCGGGGTCACGGTGTGGCGACGGCGCCGCGCCGACACCGAGGACGAACCCGACGGGGTGGTCACCCGGGCCGGCCGCGTCAAGGCCCGCTCCTACGGCGTCCTCGGCGGATTCACCACCATGGTCGCCAACGCGGGCGGCCCGGTCATGTCGATGTACCTGCTCTCCGCCGGCTTCCGGAAGCTGGGCTTCCTGGGCACGTCGGCGTTCTTCTTCCTCATCGTCAACACGTCCAAGCTGCCCTTCAGCGCGGGCCTCGGCCTGATCGACGCGGACTCCTTGCTGCTGGACGCGGCACTGGTGCTGTTCGTGGTGCCGGGGGCCTTGCTGGGCAAGTGGGCGGTGACGCGGATCAACCAGCGGCTGTTCGAACAACTGGTCATCGCGGCGACGGTGGTGGGGGGACTGCAGCTGCTGTTGCGCTGACGCCCGGGGTTCACATCCGGGCGGTGTCTTGTCCGGCTGGACGGCGCGGCTGTCGAGCCCGTGCGGGCGGCGGGGGAGGCGCGCGCCCCGCCGAACGCCTGGCGCGGTGACCGGTCCCGGCGGAGGACGGCGCGCCCGTGCGGTGGCGCGGCGCCCGGCAGGCCTCGTGTGCAGGCCGGGGCGCTCCCGATCGGCAGCCGACCGGAGCGGAGGCGGCGAGCTGCGCTGCCCGCCCAGCCCGTGCGGATTGCTACGGTCGCGGCGCCGTACCGCTCCGGCGGGTGCGAGCGGGGGCGTGCCTCGTGACCCCGCTTGTCCGGGAGCTCGACGGTCGCTGCGCGCACCGGCGGCACGGGTCGGCGCGGGCGGCACGGATCGGTGCGGGCGCCGGCGCGCTCGGTCGTCCCGTGGCCGCGCGCTCAGGTGCCGGACGGGCCGGTGCCCGAGGTGGGCGTTTCCTGGCGGTCCGGGGAGTCCGGGGGCCGGTGCCGGGGCCAGTGGAGGTGGGTGGGGACCGCCGTGCGGCCCACCGTCGCGGCCAGTTTGCGCAGGCGGCGCCAGTCCAGGCGGGGCGGACCCGGGGCGACGCCCGGGCGTTTGCGGGGGACGCGGACGCGCAGCGCGCCCGGGGCGATGCGGCAGTGGACCGGCGCGGGCAGGACCATCGCCTCGCCGTCGACGCCGGCCTCGATCTCGTCCCGGTCCGCCTCGACGACCACCTCCGGCGCGGCCAGCACCGTCAGCCCCGCCGGGTCCGGGTTCAGCAGCAGCGCGGCCGCGCTGATCGCGCCCTCCACCTTCACGCCGAGGACGCCCAGCGTCCCCGAGTCCAGCCGCTCGCGCCGCCCCAGGCCGAACGGGTCGCCGGTGCGGTACGGGTTGTTGCTCACCAGCACCGCCTGCGGAGCCGTCAGCGTGGTGTCCCCGGCGTGGGCGACCAGCCGGGGCCCCTGCTGCCCGGTGAGCAGGTCCGGCAGCATCTCCAGACTCGTGCCGATCTTGTCGTCCCGGTACGCGGGACTCTGCACGATCGCCGCGTACGCCCCGAACGACGCGTTGTTCACGAACGGCTGGTCCCCGGCGAACCCCAGGTCGACCCGGAGCTCCACCCCGTCCGTCAGCGCGTCCAGGCAGGCCGCCGGGTTCCCCCGGTCCAGACCGAGGTCGAGCGCGAAGTGGTTGCGGGTGCCCGCGCTGATCACCAGGAACGGGACGTCGTGCTCCGCGGCCACGGCCGCGACCAGCGCCTGCGTGCCGTCACCGCCCGCCGCGCCCAGCAGGTCCGCGCCGTCGGCGACCGCCCTCCGGGCCAGCTCGGTCACGTCGTGCTGCTGCCCCGGCTCCAGCAGCACCACCCGCGCGCCCAGCCGCTCCGCCTTCTCCCGCAGCCGGAACCGGCCCACCTTGCCGCCGCCCGACCGCGGGTTCATGATCAGCACCGGCTTCCGGGGCGGCGGCAGCCGCCGCTCCCGCGCCGGGGCGTGCCCGCCCGTCCCGCGCAGCGCGTACCTGCCGCTCCAGACCGCGAGACCCCACAGTGCCAGCGACACCAGCAGAGCCCAGAACAACGTCACCGCGAACAGCGCCAGCAGCGCCGCCGGCACGCACACGGCGACCAGCGCGGCCCCCCACCGCAGCGGCCCGCGCAGCGTCAGCGTCCACCACACGGCCGCCGCGCTGAGCCCCAGCCCGGCCGCCCCGAGCACCAGCAGCGCCAGTCCGCGCAGCCCGCCGTAGACCAGGGGGGTCGCCACCGCGAGCGCTGCCGCGAGCAACGCCCCCCGCGCCGCCCACCGCTGGGCGTGATAGCCCCGCCTGCTCCAGTCCACGCCCTGACTCCTTAGGTCGCCCCGGCGTCATCGTAGGGCGAACACGCACAGGCGTGCGGGCGGACGGTGATCATCGGCCGCCGGGCCGCCGCCGCGCGCCAGGACCTCGCCCCTTACCCTCGGCGCATGTCCCCGCACGTGCTGATCCTCGGCGGCACCGCCGAGGCGCGCCGGCTCGCCGCCGCGCTGGCCGCCCGCCCCGGCATCCGGGTCACCACCTCGCTCGCCGGACGCGTGTCCCGGCCGCGCGCGCTCGACGGCGAGGTGCGCGTCGGCGGCTTCGGCGGCCCCGGCGGACTCGCGTCCTGGCTCCGTGAGGAGCGCGTGGACGCCGTCGTCGACGCGACCCACCCGTTCGCCGCGACGATCACCGGGAACGCCGCCGTCGCGACCGCCGCCGCGCGGGTGCCCCTGCTGGTGCTGCGCCGTCCCGGCTGGCAGCCCGTTCCCGGCGACCGCTGGCACCCGGTCCCGTCCCTGGAGGCGGCCGCCGCCGCGCTGCCCGCACTCGGTCCCCGCGTCTTCCTGACCACCGGGCGCCTCGGCCTCGCCGCCTTCGCCGGACTCACGGAGCTTCGTTTTCTTGTGCGGTCGGTCGAACCCCCCGAGCCGCCGCTGCCCCCGCACACACACGTCCTGCTGGCGCGCGGCCCGTTCACCGTCACCGACGAAACGGCACTGCTGCGCGAGCACCGCGTCGACGTGCTGGTGACGAAGGACAGCGGCGGGGCGGCGACCTCGGCGAAACTCGCCGCAGCCCGGGACCTCGGCCTGCCGGTCGTGGTCGTCCGCCGCCCGCCCCTGCCGGACGGCGTCACAGCGCTCGCGGACGTGCCGGTGTTGCTGGCACGGCTGGACGAGGTCCTCGCCCGGACCCGCTAGGCGGGCCTGGCCGCGTCTTCAGCGCGCAGGGCCGGCGACGCGGTGTCCGGCGCGTCCTCGTCATGGCCCTGAACAGGCATAGGGCTCTGGCGGCGTTGCCGCCGGTCGCCTTGCGCCTGGACGCACCGGACCCCACTCACCGGACCCCGCTCACCCGCGCCCGCCGCACAGCGGGCTGCCGCGCCCTTCGACCTGCCCCGCCGGACAGGCGTCACCGCTCGCCCGGCGCGCGCCGCAGCAGATACGTGTCCATGATCCAGCCCTTGCGCTCACGCGCTTCGGCGCGCAGCCGTTCGATGCGGGGGGCGGCCTCGGCGACCGGACCGGAGACGAGGATCTCGTCCGGGGTGCCGATGTACGCGCCCCAGTAGATGTCGACGTCCTCGTCGGCGAAGGCGCGGAAACGCTGGTGCGCGTCGAGCATCACCACCACGTCGTCCACGCCCTCCGGGAAGCCTTCCTCGGCGAGCCGCCGGCCCGTGGTGATCTGCACCGGGCGCGCCACCCGGTTGAGCCCCGTGCGGTGCCGGGCGACCAGGGCCGAGACGCTGCTGACGCCCGGCACGACGTCGTACGCGAAGGCGACCGTGCCCCGCTCCCGCACCTCTTCGAGGATGCCGAGCGTGCTGTCGTACAGCGCGGGATCGCCCCACACCAGGAACGCGCCGGTCTCCTCCTCGCCCAGCTCCTCCACGATCATCCGCTCGTAGAGGTCGGCGCGGGCGCTGCGCCAGTCGCCGACGGCGGGGGAGTAGGCGGCGCCGCCCGCCGAGCGGTCCCGCTCCGGGTCACGCGCCTCGACGACGCGGTACGTCCGGTCCGCCAGGTGCGTCTCCAGCATGTCCCGGCGCAGCCGCGTCAGGTCCGCCTTCGCCTCGCCCTTGTCGAGGAGGAAGAACACGTCCGTGTCCCGCATGGCCTTGACCGCCTGCAGGGTGAGCTGCTCGGGGTCGCCCGCACCGATTCCGATCACATGAAGAGTCCGCACGGCCCCGAGTCTGCCGCACGCCGCCGACCGTCCCGCACCCAGGTCATGCGGCACCGCGCACCCAGGTCATGCGGCGCCCCGCAGCCGGTTCAGGCGGCGCCCCGCAGCCGAGGCGCCCGCGCGCCCGCGTCCACCGGAGCGCCCTCCCCGCGCTCCACCTCCGCCGCCAGTTCCCGAGCCCAGGCGATCACCGAGGGCAGGTCGATCCCGTGCGGCCGGAGGTCACCGCCCGCCGCCCACTCCTCGGCCGCGCCCGCCCCGCGCCGCAGCAGCCGCGCCCCGCCGGTGAGGTTCCCGCGCGCCGCGTGCGTGAGCCCGACCGCCATCTGGGCCAGCCCCCGCCACAGCTCCCGTTCCTCCTCGGGCCCCGACTTCCAGGCGTCCTCGAACACCTCGTGCGCGTGGAACGGCTTGCCCTGGTCCAGCAGCCGCTGAGCCTCGGCGACGCTCTCCTCCGGCGGCCGCACCACTCCCTCCGGCTGCCGGGGCACGCCCTCCTCGCCGTACGGCAGGGGCCGCCCGAGCCCGTCGCGCGGCCGGGCGTTGCGCGCCCGTCCCTCGTCGTCGCGGTCGCGGTCGGCGGCGCCCGCCCGGTCCGTGGATGTGCTGTCCGTGGTGCCCATACGGCCGATTGTGCCCCGCCGTCCCGTCCTGACTCGTGCCCCGCCTCCGGGCCCGGCTTCGGTCCGGCGGCGGGTGTGCGGTAAAGTGCTCATCGCGCGATCACGCGGTTCACCCGCGCGACGCGCACCGGGACGTGGCGCAGCTTGGTAGCGCACTTGACTGGGGGTCAAGGGGTCGCAGGTTCAAATCCTGTCGTCCCGACTTGCGACGAGCAGGTCGTCGGGCCGTATCGGAGTTCTCCGATACGGCCTTTTTCGCGTCCGCGCCTCAGTCGAGCGTGATCCGGGCCCGCACCGGCAGGTGGTCGCTCCCCGTCGCGGGCAGCGTCTCGATCCCGCTCACCGTCGCCGAGCGGGCCATCACCTGGTCGATCCGCACCAGCGGCAGCCCCGTCGGGAAGCTGAACGCGAATCCGCGCCGTGGCACCTCCAGCCGGGACGTCAGCGGGGCGAGGCCCCGGTCGTCGACCGTGCCGTTGAGGTCGCCCATCAGGATCACCCGGTCCAGCGGCTCGTCCGCCACCGCCCGCCCCAGCAGCGCCGCGCTCTCGTCACGCCCGGCCGACGTCATCCCGCGCGGCACGATCCGCACCGACGGCAGATGCGCCACGTACACCGCGACCTCCCCGTGCGGCGTGGCGGCCACCGCCCGCAGTCCCCGGCTCCACGGCTCGGTCAGGCGGGCCGGCTTGATGTCCACCGTCCGCGCCCCGCTCAGCGGGTGCCGCGACCACAGCCCGACGGTGCCCCGCACCACGTGGTGCGGATAGCGCGCGGCGAGGACCCGCTCGTACGCGGGCAGCGCGTCCGGGACCAGTTCCTCCAGCGCGATCAGGTCCGCGCCGGAGTCCGCGAGGGCGCGGGCCGTGTCCGCAGGGTCGGGGTTCTCGTCGGAGACGTTGTGCTGCACCACGACCAGATCGCGCGGCCCGGCCGGGTCCGCGGGGAGGAGCAGGTCACCGAAGGAACGCGTCCACACCGCGACGGGCAGCAGCACGGCCACCAGGACGACGGGCGACCTGCGCACCAGGCCGTACAGGAACAGGGGGACGACCGCCAGGCCGAGCCACGGCAGGAACGACTCCAGCAGGCTCCCCAACCGGCCCGGCGTGTTCGGCACCGCCCGGTGGAACGCGAGCAGCCCCGCCGTCAGCACGGCCAGGGCCGCGGGCACCCGCCCCCGGACCGGACGGGGTCTCGCGATGTCCACCCGGGCGTCCCCTTCGCGCGTCGTGATGATCAGCACTGATCGTACGGACGCGCGGGGAGGGCCCCGCGGTTCACGGTCTGACCAGCAACTGGAAGTCGAAGGAGTACCGGGACGCGCGGTAGATGTGGCTGCCGTACTCCACCGCACGGCCCGTGTCGTCGTACGCGGTGCGCTGCATGGTGAGCAGCGCCGCGCCCTCCTTCTCGTCCAGGCGGGACGCCTCCTCGGCGGTCGCCGAGCGGGCGCCGACCGTCTGGCGGGCGCTGTGCAGGGTGATGCCGGCCGCGCGCATCATCCGGTACAGGCCTGTCGCCTCCAGGCGGTCGGCGTCCAGGTCGAGCAGGCCCGACGGAAGGTGGTTGCTCAGCAGGGCGACCGGCAGGCCGTGGGTGCGCCGCAGCCGCTCCAGGGCGATCACCTCGGCGCCCTCGGGCAGCCCCAGGGCGGCGGCCACGCCGGGCGGCGCCGGGACGGTCTCGGTGCGGACCACCTCCGTGGTCGGCGCCTGCCCGGCCGCCTCCAGGTCGTCGTAGAGACTGGTCAGCTCCAGGGAGCGGCGCACCTGGCTGTGCACCACCTGGGTGCCCACCCCGCGCCGCCGGACCAGCAGCCCCTTGTCGACCAGGGACTGGATGGCCTGGCGGACGGTCGGCCGGGACAGGCCGAGACGGACGGAGAGGTCCACCTCGTTGCCCAGCAGGTCGCCGGGCGCGAGCACCCCGCCGGAGATCGCCGCCTCCAGCTGCTGGGCGAGCTGGTAGTACAGCGGCACCGGACTGCCCCGGTCCAGGGCGAAGTCCAGGGTGTGCGTCGCCGGTCCGGCCGCGGCGCGTGCGGGGTCACCGGGCTTCGCCATGGACGTGCCTTCCTGTCGGGGCTCCCGGTCGGAGCGCGGGGGCGGGTTCACAGGTGGCGGCGGCGCCCGGTGACCTGGGCGTCGTAGCGTTCGCGGGCCTGCCGGGCGGGCTCGCGGGTGGCGACCTCCGCCACCGGCACGTCCCACCAGGCCTCGGCCGGGGGAGCGGTCGGCGTCGGGTCGGTCTCGACGTAGACGCAGGTCGGACGGTCGGAGGCGCGGGCCTCGGCGAGGGCGGAGCGCAGCTCCCGCACCGTCTTGGCGCGCGAGACGTCCATGCCGAGGCTGGCCGCGTTCGCCGCGAGGTCCACCGGCAGCGGGGCGCCGGTGAAGGAGCCGTCCTCGGCGCGGTACCGGTAGGCGGTGCCGTAACGCTCGCCGCCGGTCTCCTCCGACAGGCCGCCGATGGAGGCGTAACCGTGGTTCTGGACGAGGACCACGTTGACCGGCAGGCCCTCCTGGACGGCCGTGACGATCTCCGTGGGCATCATCAGGTACGTGCCGTCGCCGACGAGCGCCCAGACGGGCGTGCCGGGCGCGGCCTGCTGGACGCCCAGCGCGGCGGGGATCTCGTAGCCCATGCAGGAGTAGCCGTACTCCAGGTGGTACTGGCGGGGGCTGCGGGCGCGCCACAGCTTGTGCAGGTCGCCCGGGAGCGAGCCGGCCGCGTTGATCACCACGTCGTCGTCGCCGACCACCGCGTCCAGCGCGCCCAGCACCTGCGTCTGGGTCGGCACGGCGGTGTCGTCCTCGGCGCGCAGGGCCGCCTCGACGACCGCGTCCCAGCGCTCCTTGCCCTGCCCGTACTCCGCTTCGTACGCCGCGTCCACGCGGTACCCGGCGAGCGCCTCCGTGAGCCGCTCCAGACCGGTGCGCGCGTCGCAGACGAGGGGGCGGGCGGCGAGCTTGTGGGCGTCGAAGCCGGTGACGTTGAGGTTCACGAACGTGACGTCCGGGTTCCGGAACAGGGTGCCGGAGGCGGTGGTGAAGTCGGTGTAGCGCGTGCCGACGCCGATCACCACGTCGGCGTCGCGGGCCAGCGCGTCGCCGACCGCGGTGCCCGTGTGGCCGATGCCGCCCAGGTCGGCGGGGTGGTCGTGGCGCAGCGAGCCCTTGCCGGCCTGGGTGGAGGCGACCGGGATGCCGGTGGCGTCCACGAGCGCCCGCAGCGCATCCTCGGCCTCGCTGTGGTGCACGCCGCCGCCCGCGACGATCAGCGGCCGGCGGGCCGCCCGTACGGCCGCCACGGCCGCGTCCAGCTCCACCGGGTCCGGGGCGGGCCGCCGTACCGTCCACACCCGCTCGGCGAAGAACTCCTCCGGCCAGTCGTACGCCTCGGCCTGCACGTCCTGCGGCAGGGCGAGGGTGACGGCGCCGGTCTCGGCCGGGTCGGCGAGCACCCGCATCGCGTTCAGCGCGGACGCGATCAGCGCCTCCGGGCGGGTGATCCGGTCGAAGTACCGGGAGACGGGGCGCAGCGTGTCGTTGACCGAGACGTCGGCCTCGACGGGGTGCTCCAGCTGCTGGAGCAGCGGGTCGGCGGCGCGGGAGGCGAAGTAGTCGCCGGGCAGCAGCAGCACCGGCAGCCGGTTGATGGTGGCGAGGGCGGCGCCGGTGACCATGTTGGTCGCGCCGGGGCCGATGGACGTCGTCACCGCCTGCGCCGAGAGGCGGTTGAGCTGGCGGGCGTACCCGACGGCCGCGTGCACCATCGACTGCTCGTTGCGGCCCTGGTGGTACGGCATGGCGTCGCGGTACTCCACCAGCGCCTGCCCGAGACCGGCGACGTTGCCGTGGCCGAAGATGCCCCAGGTGCCCGCGATCAGCCGGCGGCGCACACCGTCCCGCTCGGTGTACTGCGCGGACAGGAACCGCACCAGGGCCTGGGCGGTGGTCAGTCGGCGGGTGGTGGCGCTCATGCGGACCTCTCCGGTGCGGTGTAGAGGGGGAGTCGGGGGTCGACGGGCCGCTCGGGCCAGGTGTCGCGGATCCAGGCGTGGTCGGGGTGGTCGCAGATCAGCCAGGCGCGTTCGTTTTCGGGTCCCGCCATGACGTTCAGGTAGTACATGTGGTGGCCGGGCACCGCCATGGACGGGCCGTGCCAACCGTCCGGGATGAGGACGACGTCGCCGTCGCGCACCTCGGCCAGCACGTCCGTGTCACGGCCCGGACCGGACGGGGAGACCCGCTGGTAGCCGAGGCCCGGGGTGCCGTCGTGGGCGGCGAACTCGAAGTAGTAGATCTCCTCCAGCACCGACTCCTCGCCCGGCCGGTGCTCGTCGTGCTTGTGCGGCGGGAACGACGACCAGTTGCCGCCCGGGGTGAGCACCTCGACCGCGATCAGCTTGTCGCACTCGAAGACGCCCGCGGCCCCGAAGTTGTTGACCTGGCGGGAGCAGTTCCCGGTGCCGCGCAGCTCCACCGGCACGTCCGACGCGGGTCCGTACCGTGCGGGCAGCCGCCGGGTGCAGCGGGCGCCGGTCAGCGCGAACCGGCCGCCCTCCGCCGAGGACACGGTGACCCGGGCGTCGCGCGGCACGTAGGCGAAGTCGGTGACGCCGTCGAACACGCTCGTACGGCCGGTGAGCGCGAACTCCTCGTGGCCGAAGTCGTCGTCCGAGGCGACCGTGCACGCGCCGGTCAGGGGCAGCACGATCCACTCGGCGTCCCCGGTGTCGAAGGTGTGCGAGCCGCCCGGCTCCAGGCGCAGCACCCGCAGCGAGGAGTACCCCCAGCCGGCGGTGTCCGGGCTCACGTCCACGGCGTACGGGCCGGCGGCGGCCTCGCCCGCGGGAAGGTGATGGGTCATGCGTGCCTCCGTCTGCGAACGTCGTCGTACGGGCTTGTCACAACAGGCCGACGGCCGTGTCCACCGCCGTCTCCACACTGCCCTCGGCGGGGTAGAGCAGCGAGCGGCCGACGACCATGCCCTGCACGGTGGGCAGCCGCAGCGCCTTGCCCCAGCGCTCGTAGGCCGCTTCCTGGTCGCCGACCTCGCCGCCGAGCAGCACCACCGGCAGCGTCGACGTGCGCAGCACCTCGTCCATGTCGTCGACGTTCTCGGTGACCGGCAGCTTCAGCCAGGTGTAGGCGGAGGTGCCGCCGAGCCCGGAGGCGATGGCGATGGAGCGGGTGACGGCCTCGGCGGACAGGTCGTTGCGGACCCGGCCGTCCACGCGGCGGGAGATGAACGGCTCCACGAACACCGGCAGCCGGCGCGCGGCCATCGCGTCGACGGCGCGGGCGGAGGCCTCCAGGGTGGCGAGCGATCCGGGGTCGTCGTAGTCGATGCGGACCAGCAGCTTGCCCGCGTCGAAACCGAGCCGCTCGATGTCCTCGGCGCGGTGGCCGGTGAAGCGGTCGTCCATCTCGAAGGACGCCCCGGCCAGGCCGCCGCGGTTCATCGAGCCCATGACGACCTTGTTCTCCAGCGCGCCCAACAGGAGCAGGTCCTCCAGGATGTCGGCGGTGGCCAGCACCCCGTCCACGCCCGGCCGGGACAACGCGACACACAGGCGTTCCAGCAGGTCGGCCCGGTCCGCCATGGCCAGACGGCGGTCGCCTATGCCGAGGGCGCCCCGCGCGGGGTGGTCCGCGGCCACGATCATCAGCCGGCCGCTGTCGCCGAGCAGCGGACGCCGGGTCCGGCGGGCGGCCGCCTCGGCGACGGCCTCGGGATGCCGGGCGCGGACCGTGGTGAGCTCGGGGATGCTGAGTTTCAAGGAAGGGCTCCGTTCAGGGCTGGTTCGGCCGGCCGGCCGCGTCCCGCGCGAGGAGGTCGGCGACCTCCGGCCCGGTCGGCATGGCGGACGAGCAGGCGAGGCGCGAGGCGACGAGGGCGCCGGCCGCGTTGGCGTGGCGCATGGTCCGCTCCAGGTCCCAGCCGGAGAGCAGACCGTGGCAGAGCGAGCCGCCGAAGGCGTCGCCGGCGCCGAGGCCGTTGACCACCTCGACCGGCACCGGGGGCACCTCCGCGCGGCTGCCGTCACGGTGCACGGCCAGCACACCGCGCGGACCCTGCTTCACCACGGCCAGCTCCACGCCGGCCGCCAGCAGCGCCTCGGCGCACGCCTCGGGCTCGCGCACCCCGGTGGCGACCTCGCACTCGTCGAGGTTGCCGACGGCGACCGTGGCGTGGCGCAGCGCCTCGCGGTAGTACGGGCGCGCCTGGTCCGGGTCCCGCCAGAACATGGGACGCCAGTCCAGGTCGAAGACGGTGGAGCCGGCCTTGGCGCGCGCCTCCAGGGCGGCCAGCGTGGCGGTGCGGCTCGGCTCCTCGCTCAGGCCGGTGCCGGTGATCCAGAAGATGCCGGCCGCGCGGATCGCCGGCAGGTCCAGCTCGTGCGGGTGGATCTCCAGGTCGGGCGCCTTGGGACGCCGGTAGAAGTAGAGGGGGAAGTCGTCCGGCGGGAAGATCTCGCAGAAGGTGACGGGGGTCGGGTACGCCGCCACCGGGGTCACCCAGCGGTCGTCCACACCGAAGTCCTTCAGCGCCTCGTGCAGATAGGCGCCGAAGGGGTCGTCGCCGGTGCGGGTGATCACCGCGGTGGAGCGGCCGAGCCGCGCCGCGGCGACCGCGACATTCGCGGCGGACCCGCCCAGGAACTTCCCGAACGTCTCCACCTGCGACAACGGCACTCCGGTCTGCAGGGGATAAAGGTCGACCCCGATGCGACCCATGGTCACCAGGTCGAAATACTGTGGTGTGTCGGCCATTGAGCGACGCTCCTCGAGCAGCTGGGGATGCGGGGCCCAGGACGCCCTGCCACGGTGGGGACGTGCTTCCGGGGACCCGCCGCCTCCCAGGTGTAGGTCTCGAGGGGCGGCGGTGTCAATAGTTTGTACTTACATTCGGACGAGCGCGTGAAATGATGTCTTAACAAAGTATTGACAGCAGGCGGTTTCGGGGATTGGATCGCGTCCCAGCACGAACCGCCGTGTGTGATGGCACACACCCCGGACTCCCGAGGTTCCGGGCACCGGACTCTCGGACTCCTCGCCCCCTTTTCCCCGTGAAGCACAGTGAGGTGCAGGACTGATGGACCGCTCTTCCCACCCCCGCTCCCGCAGAGTCGCCCCCTTCGTCGCGGCCGCGGCGGCAGCCGCCCTGGCTCTCGCAGGCTGCTCGAGCAGCAGCGGCGGCAAGAAGTCCGAGGAAGGCGGAGCGGACGCCTCGGCCGGCAAGGCCTCGACGCCGCAGATGACCGTCGCCCTGGTCACCCACCAGGCGCCCGGCGACACCTTCTGGGACATCGTGCGCAAGGGTGCGCAGACCGCCGCCGACAAGGACAACGTCAAGCTGATCTACTCGGCCGACCCGAACGCCGGCAACCAGGCCAACCTGGTGCAGAACGCCATCGACCAGAAGGTCGACGGCATCGCGGTCACCCTCGCCAAGCCGGACGCGCTCAAGGGCGTCATAGCCAAGGCCGAGGCGGCGGGCATCCCGGTCGTCGGCATCAACTCCGGACTGAGCGACTGGAAGAATCTCGGGCTGCTGGAGTTCTTCGGGCAGGACGAGACCGTCGCGGGCGAGGCGTTCGGCAAGAAGCTCAACGAGGTCGGCGCGAAGAACGCGGTCTGCGTCGTCCAGGAGCAGGGCAACATCGGCCTGACCCAGCGCTGCGCCGGCCTGGAGAAGACCTTCGAGGGCAAGACGCAGGTCCTCAACGTCAACGGCACCGACATGCCGTCGGTGAAGTCGACCATCACGGCCAAGCTGAAGCAGGACTCCTCCATCGACTACGTCGTCACCCTCGGCGCCCCCTTCGCGCCGACCGCGGTGCAGTCCGTCGAGGAGGCCGGCAGCAAGGCGAAGGTCGCCACCTTCGACCTGAACAAGGAGCTGACCGGCGCCATCCAGGACGGCGACATCGAGTTCGCGGTGGACCAGCAGCCCTACCTCCAGGGCTACCTCGCCGTCGACGGCCTGTGGCTCTACAAGAACAACGGCAACTACAGCGGCGGCGGCGAGCAGCCCGTCCTGACGGGCCCGGCGTTCGTCGACAAGTCCAACGTCGAGGCGGTCTCCCAGTTCGCCGCGAAGGGCACCCGGTGATGAGCATGGCCCAACAGGCTGAGCCGGCGGCGACCACGCCGCCGGCCCCCGGCCCCGAGAGGCAGAAGGACGGACGCACCGCACGGCGCCCGCTGGCGCTGCGGCTCCTCGCCCGGCCCGAGGTCGGCGTGTTCCTCGGCGCGGTCGCCGTCCTCGTGTTCTTCCTGTTCGCCGCCCCGCCGGTGCGCGACGGCAGCTCGATGGCGAACATCCTGTACCAGTCGTCGACCATCGGGATCATGGCGCTGCCCGTGGCGCTGCTGATGATCGGCGGCGAGTTCGACCTCTCGGCCGGCGTCGCCGTCGTCACCTCGGCGCTCACCGCGAGCATGCTGAGCTACCAGCTCACCCTGAACGTGTGGATGGGCGTGATCGTCGCCCTCGTGGTGTCGCTCGCCGTCGGCTTCTTCAACGGCTGGATGCTGGTGAAGACCGGGCTGCCGAGCTTCCTCGTCACCCTGGGCACCTTCCTGATCCTCCAGGGCGTCAACCTCGCGGTGACCAAACTCGTCACCGGCAACGTCGCCACCGACAGCATCGCCGACATGGACGGCTTCGACCAGGCCAAGGCGCTCTTCGCCTCCAGCTTCGAGGTCGGCGGCGTCCAGGTGAAGATCACCGTGATCTGGTGGCTCGTCTTCGCCGCCCTCGCCACCTGGGTCCTGCTGCGCACCAAGTACGGCAACTGGATTTTCGCGGTCGGCGGCAACAAGGAGAGCGCCCGCGCGGTCGGCGTCCCCGTCACCTTCACCAAGATCTCGCTCTTCATGCTGGTCGGCCTCGGCGCGTGGTTCGTCGGCATGCACAACCTGTTCTCCTTCAACACCGTGCAGTCCGGCGAGGGCGTGGGCCAGGAGCTCATCTACATCGCCGCGGCGGTCATCGGCGGCTGTCTGCTGACCGGCGGCTACGGCTCGGCGATCGGACCCGTCTTCGGCGCCTTCATGTTCGGCATGGTGCAGCAGGGCATCGTCTACGCCGGCTGGAACCCGGACTGGTTCAAGGCCTTCCTCGGCGTGATGCTGCTCGGCGCCGTCCTCATCAATCTGTGGGTCCAGCGCACGGCGACCCGGAGGTGACCGCAATGACCGACAAGACGACCGGCACCGACGGTGCCGTCCGCACGGACACCCCGGCCGACGGGGACCGCCCCCTGGTCGAGCTCCGCGCCGCCGGCAAGTCCTACGGCAACATCCGCGCCCTGCACGGCGTCGATCTGACCGTCCACCCCGGCAAGGTGACCTGCGTCCTCGGCGACAACGGCGCGGGCAAGTCCACCCTCATCAAGATCATCTCGGGGCTGCACCAGCACACCGAGGGCGAGTTCCTCGTCGACGGCGAACCGGTGCGCTTCTCCACCCCGCGCGAGGCCCTCGACAAGGGCATCGCCACCGTCTACCAGGACCTCGCGGTCGTCCCGCTGATGCCGGTCTGGCGGAACTTCTTCCTCGGCTCCGAGATGACCAAGGGCCCCTGGCCCCTGCGCCGCCTCGACATCGAGCGGATGAAGAAGACCGCCGACGAGGAACTGCGCAACATGGGCATCGTCCTGGACGACCTGGAGCAGCCCATCGGCACGCTCTCCGGCGGCCAGCGCCAGTGCGTGGCGATCGCCCGCGCCGTCTACTTCGGCGCCCGCGTCCTCATCCTCGACGAGCCCACCGCCGCCCTCGGCGTCAAGCAGTCCGGGGTCGTCCTGAAGTACATCGCCATGGCCCGCGACCGCGGCCTCGGCGTCATCTTCATCACCCACAACCCGCACCACGCCTACATGGTCGGCGACCAGTTCAACGTGCTGCGCCTGGGCACCCTCGAGCTCAGCGCCGACCGCAGCCAGGTCGGCCTCGAGGAGCTGACCAACCACATGGCCGGCGGTGCCGAACTGGCCGCCCTCAAGCACGAGCTGGCGCAGGTCCGCGGCGTCGACACGGAGGGCCTGCCGGAGTCCGGCGACCTCCGGGCACCCACGGCCGCGACCCCGGAAGGGAAGTCCTGACATGGCAGTCGCCCTCGACCGCATCCGGGTCGGTTCCGCCCCCGACTCCTGGGGTGTCTGGTTCCCCGACGACCCCCAGCAGGTGCCCTGGCAGCGCTTCCTCGACGAGGTCGCCGAGGCCGGATACTCCTGGATCGAACTCGGCCCCTACGGCTACCTGCCGACCGACCCGGCTCGCCTCAAGGACGAGGTGAGCCGCAGGGACCTGAAGGTCTCCGCCGGCACCATCTTCTGCGGGCTGCACCGCGGGCCGTCCGAGTGGGACTCCACCTGGGAGCAGGTCAGCCGCGTCGCGGCGCTCACCCAGGCGATGGACGCGAAGCACCTGGTCGTCATCCCGTCGTTCTGGCGGGACGACAAGACCGCCGAGATCCTGGAGCCGCCGGAGCTCACCACCGAACAGTGGGGCCACCTCACCCGGGGCATGGAACGCCTCGGCCGCGAGGTGAAGGAGACGTACGGGCTCGACATCGTCGTCCACCCGCACGCCGACACCCACATCGACACCGAGGAGCACGTCGAGCGCTTCCTCGACTCCACCGACTCCGGCCTGGTCAACCTCTGCCTCGACACCGGTCACTACGCCTACTGCGGCGGCGACAGCGTCAAGCTGATCGAGACCTACGGCGAGCGCATCGGCTACCTGCACCTCAAGCAGGTCGACCCGGAGATCCTCGCCGACGTCGTCAAGAACGAGATCCCCTTCGGGCCCGCCGTCCAGCGCGGGGTGATGTGCGAGCCGCCCGCCGGCGTGCCGGAGCTGGGCCCGGTGCTGACGGCCGCGCAGAAGCTGGGCGTGGACCTGTTCGCGATCGTCGAGCAGGACATGTACCCCTGCGAGCCGGACAAGCCGCTGCCCATCGCGGTGCGCACCCGCAAGTTCCTCCGCTCCTGCGGCGCCTGACCACCACCCGCACCGGGAGGCGACACACATGAACCGGCGCGAGCCCCTCGGCATCGCCGTGATCGGCACCGGCCGCATGGGCGCCGACCACGTGCGGCGGATCGACCGGGTGATCAGCGGGGCGCGGGTCGCCGCGGTCGTCGACGTCGACGAGGAACGGGCCAGGACCGTCGCGGCCGGCGTCGACGGCTGCACCGCCCACACCGACGCCGACGAGGCGATGGCGTCGCCGGACGTCGACGCCGTGCTCATCGCCTCGTCCGGGCCCGCCCACGAGGCGGCCCTGCTCGGCGCGTTCGCCCGCGACCTGCCCGTCCTGTGCGAGAAGCCGCTGACCCCCGACGCGGCCTCCGCGCTGCGCGTCATGGAAGCCGAACAGGCCCTCGGCCACCGCCGGGTGCAGGTCGGCTTCATGCGCCGCTACGACACCGAGTACGTCCGCCTCAAGGCGCTGCTCGGGACCGGGCAGCTGGGCCGGCCGCTGATGCTGCACAACCGCCACCGCAACGTGGCCAGCCCGTCCTTCTTCACCAGCTCCATGCTGATCAGCGATTCCGTCGCCCACGAGGTCGACGTCACCCGCTGGCTGCTGGGCCACGAGATCACCGCCGTGACGGTGCTCCGTCCGACGCCCTCCTCGGGCGCCCCCGAGGGACTGCGCGACCCGCAGTTCGTCGTCCTGGAGACCGACGGCGGCGCCCTCTCCGACGTCGAGATCTTCGTCAACTGCGGCTTCGGCTACCAGGTGCAGGCCGAGGCGGTCTGCGAACGCGGCACCGCCCGCATCGGCGACGGCCACCAACTGGTCACCAACATGGCCGGACGCTGGGGCGGCACCATCGCCCAGGACTGGACCGAACGCTTCGCCCAGGCCTACGACGACGAGGTCCAGGCGTGGGTCGACGCCACCCGCCGCGGCGAGGTCACCGGCCCCAGCACCTGGGACGGCTACGCCGCCGCGGCCGTCTGCGAGGCCGGCGTCCGGGCGCTCGGTCAGGGCGGACGGGTCGAGGTCGAGCTCGCTGACAAGCCGCCGCTGTACGCCTGAACCCGCGATTTCCCCAGGGCCGGCCGTGTGTCCGCACGGCCGGCCCTACACCGCGTCGTCCAGCCACACCACGATCCCGGTCAGGCCGTTGAGCACCGCCGCCACCCCCGCCCGCACGGCGGCCCCGCAGCGGGCCGCCGTGAACGACGCGGGGTCGTACGTCGACGACATGCCGAGCCCTTCGCCGCGGAACGACGCCCCGCTCCAGTCGGCCGCCGTGACGTTCTCCGTCGGCTCGGCCAGCTCCGCGCCCACCACCAGGAACTGCTGGTCCAGATGGCTCGGCGTGACCGCCGCGAGCGGGTCCACCAGGTCGTTGCCCGCGCCGACCACGAGGTCCGGGCCCATGTCCACCGCCTCGCGGACCGCCGCGACGTGGCGGGCGGGGTCGTCGGCGGTCACCGTGCGCAGGTCGACGTCCTCCCCCTCGGCCCAGTCCCGCACGGCTGCCACCAGCGCCCGGGTCGGCCGGTCGTCCCCGGCGGTCAGCAGCACCACCCGGTAGCCCTCCGGCGGGTGCACGCCGTTCCACGACCCGGGGCGCGGGGTGACCGTCGCCTCCGGGGTGGGGGTGGCCGTCGGGTCGGTGAACCCCGGGCCGAGCGCGCCCACGGGGGTGGGGGCCGCGTGCGGACGCGACCAGTCGTCGGCGGAGGCGCATCCGGAGACCAGGGCGGCGACCGCCGCCAGCGTGGCGGCGGCCCGAAGCGGTGAACGCAAGACGATCGTCCCTCGAAGCTGTGGATGGTGCGGGCGGTGCGGGCGGTGCGGGCGGTGCGTCCTCATCCTGCGCCGCCGCACGCCCCACGGGAGCCCGGGGAACGGCTTGTTGTCCGACGTTTCGCCGCCGCGTCGGTTGCCGTTCATCCGTCCCGCGCACGGTGCTCCGGACACCTGAAGGAGCACCATGTCACAGCGGATTCGCCGCACTCTTCTCACCCTGTGCCTCGCCGTCGCCGCCCTCGCCTGGTCCGGCGGGCAGGCGCAGGCGCACGGCTTCACCTCCACCGCGTACGCCGACGTCGTCGAGACCGACGGCCGGCCCCGCACCACCCTGGAGCTCGAGTACGACCTGCTCGTCGTCTCCGCCGCCGACGCGGAGGACGACGACGCCCTCTTCCGGGAGGGCACGGCCGCCTTCGACAACGGCGACGACCGCGGCCGGGCCCGGGTGCTCGACACCCACGCGAAGGCGGTGACCGAGTACGTCACCGGCCGCTTCCTCCTGTCCTCCGGAGGCACGCCCTGCACCGCCCGCCCGCACGGAGGCGCTTCCATGACGAGGCGCGAAGGCGTGCCGTATGCCGTCGTCGTCCTCGACTGGAGCTGCCCGGACGGCGGTGGACTCCGGCTGCGCAGCACGCTGTTCCCCGACCGGGAGCAGTACGTCAAGGACACGAAGACGATCGTCACGTACACGGTCGACGGGCTCTCGGGAAGCGCCGCGCTCGACGGCAACCACCCGTCCTTCTCCGTCGACCGGCCCTGGTACGAGCGGTTCGGGGAGTTCTTCCGCCTGGGCGCCGAGCACCTGCTGACCGGGATCGACCACATCCTCTTCCTGCTGGCGCTGATCGTGGGCTCGCGCGGCCCGCGCGAGGTCGTCCTCGCCGCGACCTGCTTCACTCTCGCCCACTCCGTCACCTTCCTGCTCGCCGCGCTCGGCCTGGTGGACGTTCCCGCGGACGTCGTGGAACCCGTCATCGCCGCGTCGATCGCCGTCGTCGCGGGCTGGCACCTGTGGCGGCTCGCCCGCCCCGCCGACCGGCAGCCCTCGCTCGGGCGGGGACACCTGGAACTCGACCGGGCCGGCTGGACCCGCCTGGCCGTGGTGTTCTGCTTCGGCCTGGTGCACGGCCTCGGGTTCGCGGGCGCGCTCGGCATCGACGCCGCCTGGTCCTGGACCCTGCTGTGGTCGCTTGCGGTGTTCAACCTCGGCATCGAGGCCGTGCAACTGGCGCTCGTCGCCCTCACGTTCCCGCTCCTCGCCGTGGTGCGGCGCCGGGCGCCCGGCGCCGCGCGGCTGGTGACCGGCCTCGTCGCCGCCGGGGTCGCCGTCATGGGCCTCGTCTGGTGCGCGCAGCGCATTACCGAATTCTGAACCGCCCTTGGCGGAACGTTCAGGCAAGGCGGCCGGACCGTTCCCCGCCGGTTCATGGCGGGCCGACACCGTTCACACCGCCACATCCGTGCACTCATGGACGCGCAAGGAACGAAAGAACGCATGAGACCCAGCAGCAAGACCCAGACCGACGGCTCCGTCGGACGCCGTGTCGCCGGCGGCGCCGCCACGGTCGTCCTGGGACTGACCATGGCCCTCGCCGGCGGGACGGCGGTCCCGGCCGTCGCGGCCGACTCCGCCGGACCGTCCGGGGTCGTCCTCGGGGTGGGCGCCGACGAGACCCAGCGGATCGTCTCCTGGTACTCGACCGAGGACACCGCGCAGCAGCTCCAGGTCGCCCCCACCGCCACGCTCGTCGGCGGTGAGTTCCCCGCCGGCGCGGCCACCTTCGCCGCGACCGGCGGCGCCAACATCACCTCCGGCGGCGGCTACAACCGCCACGCCACCGTCACCGGACTCAAGGAGAACACCGCGTACTCCTACCGGGTCGGCTCCGAGGGCAACTGGTCCCCGGTCCACACCTTCAAGACCCGCGACTTCGAGGGCGACTACGACTTCCTCTTCCTCGGCGACCCGCAGATCGGCTCCAGCGGCAACGCCCAGAAGGACGGCGCCGGCTGGGCCGACACCCTGAAGGTGGCGACCGAGGCCAACCCCGACGCCGAACTGCTCGTGTCCGGCGGCGACCACGTCGAGAGCGCCAACAACGAGGAACAGTGGACCTCGTTCCTCGCCCCCGAGCAGCTCCGCCAGGTCCCCCTGGCCGCCACCATCGGCAACCACGACGTCGGCGGCAAGGCCTACGAGCAGCACCACTTCACGCCCAACACCGACAAGTCCGACGCGTACTACGACAAGGACGCGGCGACCCGGTCCGGCGGCGACTACTGGTTCATCCACAAGGACGTGCTGTTCATCGACATCAACAGCAACGCCCAGAGCGACACCAAGGACGCCCAGCACGTCGGTTACATCACCGACGTCATCAAGAAGCACGGCTCCGAAGCGAAGTGGAAGGTGCTGGTCTACCACCACTCCATCTACTCGCCCGCCAGTCACTCCTACGACCAGGGCAACAAGGACCGCAGGAAGAACTTCACCACGGAGTTCTCCGACCTGGGCATCGACATGGTCCTCCAGGGGCACGACCACAGCTACTCCCGTAGCTACGCCCTGAAGAACGGCCAGAAGGCCGATCCGTCGGAGCAGCCGGGGCAGGCCGAGGTGTATCCGGGGCCCGGCGGGGTCATCTACGTCACCGCCAACTCGGCGTCGGGATCGAAGTACTACGACATCCGGAAGCCGGACGGTTCCGGCACCGGCGTCACGGGGAACGGGCCCGACCCGCTCAACCCGGACAACTTCTGGTTCAACTCGGTGGAGAACCAGGAGCACGTGCGGTCCTACGTCCGGGTCAAGGTGCGGTCCGACAAGCTGGTGCTGGAGAACGTCCGCTCGGGTACGTGCGACGCGCCGAACCCGGCCGTCGACAACGGCAACGTTCCCTGTTCCAACCCGGACAAGCCGGTCGGCTCCGTCGTCGACAAGGTCACCGTCCACCCGTACAACGGTGACGGACAGTCCCTCCAGGTGAACGTCCCCGACGCGGCGCCCGGCGAGTTCGGCTGGACCATCGACGGCTACAACGGCCTGGTGGACCTCGGTACGGCCAAGGAACGCGACGGTGACCACTTCGAGGCCGCGGGCAGGATCAACCCGATCCGGGTGACCGACAGCCGCCGCTCGCTCTCGCCCTGGTCGGTCTCGGCCAACGTGAGCGACTTCCAGGACGCGGACAAGAAGTTCTCCGGGTCCTACCTCGGCTGGAAGCCGTACGTCCTGAACGGCGGCGCCGGCGCCAAGGCGGCCTCCGCCGTGGCCTCCGGCTACGACGACAAGGGCGCCGGTCTGTCCGTCTCGCGGGGGCTCGCCTCCGCCGAGCAGGGCCACCCGCGGGGCGAGGCCCGGCTGGGTGCCGACCTGGACCTGAAGATCCCGGACAGTGTCGCGAAGGGCTCCTACCGGGCGACCCTCACGATCACCGCGCTGAGCAGCTGATTCTTCGTCCGAGTCCGAGTCCGAGTCCTAGTCCGACGGCGTGGCGGGGCACGCACCTTGAGTGCTGCGCCACGCCTCCCGCTTCTGGAGAACCCTCCTATGCACGTGCTCGCCGTGTCCCGACGGATTTGGATACCCCGCCTTCCTTTCCGCCTCTCCGTTCCGGTCCGGGCCGTGGTTCTCGGACTGCTCACGGCCCTCGCGCTCGTCTGCGCGCACCCGACACCCGCGGCGGCCGCCGACGGCGACGTCAGCTGGCGGGTCCGCACCGGCGCCAACGCCTACGGCGACGACCGCTCCAGCTTCAGCTACGCGGTGAACCCGGGCGGCACGGTCGAGGACACCATGGTCGTCACCAACCGCGGCAGGACCCCGCTGCGGCTCGCCGTCTACGCATCCGACGGCTACACCACCGACGCCGGACAGCTCGACCTGCTCACCCGCGACAAGAGGTCCACCGGTGTGGGCGTGTGGACCCACCCGAAGGTCACCTCCGTCACCGTCGCGCCCGGGAAGTCGGCCGACGTCCCCTTCACCGTCACCGTCCCGGGCAACGCCACCCCCGGCGACCACGTGGGCGGTCTCCTCACCTCCCTCAAGCAGGCCGACACCGCCGCCGGCATCAACGTCGACCGGCGCCTCGGCCTCCGTGTCGCCGTCCGGGTCGGCGGCGAGCTGAAGCCGCGCCTCGCGGTGGAGGACGCGCACCTCGACTACCACGGCAGCGCGGGGCCCTTCTCGAAGGGCTCGGCCACCGTCACCTACACGGTCCACAACACGGGGAACGCCCTGCTCTCCGGGCGGCAGGAGGTGGCCGTGCGGGGGCCGTTCGGATGGCTCCGCACGGGCGCGGGCGACCTGCCCGACACGCCCGCGCTGCTGCCGGGGGAGCGGTGGAAGGTGACGGTGCCCGTGCCGGATGTCGCGCCCGGGGTCCGGCTCACGGCCACCGCGACGGTGCTGCCGCTGCTGACGGACGCCTCCGGGTCCACGACGCCGCTCGACCCGGTCGAGGCGAGCGCGGGGGCGTGGGCCGTTCCGTGGGCCCTCGCGCTGATCGTCCTGCTGCTGCTCGCGGCGGTCGTCGCGGTGGTGCTCCTCGCCCGCCGCAACCGCGCCCGCCGCACGGCCCGCGAGGCGGCACTGGTCCGTGACGCGGTGCAGGCTGCCTTGAGCTGAGGTGTGACGCCTGCGGCGCATTCACCTGTCCGGTGGGGGTTGATGTAGCGCCCAGGGTGGGGTGGTGGTGCGGGGCCGGGGCGGGGGTGGTCGTCCTCGGTCTGGCGCGAGAGTGCGTGTTGGAGAGGTTCAGGGGGCGGACGCGCCAGCCGCTGCGGGCGCCCACCCCCACCCCGTCCCCTCCCCGCCGCGTGCGGCTACACCGACACCGGTGGCGGCGCCAGCCCCGCCCACTGCGGGCAGTCGTGCCGCTGGGGCGGCACGGGTGGGCGCGGCGGCACCTCGTTGGCGCCGAGGTGCGCCGACACCCCCCGGCCCGCACCCACACCGGTACCGGAGTGATCAGCGCTCCGTGCGGGGCCGCGGCCCCAACCCCGCCGCCGTGTAACACGCGTCAACCATCCGCATCGTCGCCACCGCGTCATCCGCGTCGAGGGGCAGGGACGCCTCCCGCCGTACCCGTGCGGCGAACGCCTCCAGCTGGTAGGCGTACGACGACCGCGTACCCAAGTGCTCCGTACGCTCGCCCGAGCCCGTGCGGACCACCACCCGGTCGTCCATCTGCGGCAGCACGAAGTTCGGCGCCGTCGCCTCCCCCCGGCTTCCGACGATCCGCAGGCTCATCTCCAGGTGGTCGTACGCCATGTGGCAGCGGGCCGTGCCGGTGGCGCCCCCGGGGAACGACAGGTCCGCGTCCAGCCACTCGTCCACCCCCGGAGCCCCCGCCCGCTCACCCGCCCGCGCCGCGACCACGCGCGGTGCGCCTCCCGCCCACGGGGCGAGCATCCGCAGCGCGTGCAGGCCGTAGCAGCCGAGGTCCATCAGGGCGCCGCCGGCGAGGGGGAGGGACCAGCGCGGGTCGTAGGCCCCGGGGGCCGGGATCGCCACCATAGCCTCCGCGTGGCGGAGTTCGCCCAGCTCGCCGGAGGCCAGCAGTTCGTGCAGCCGCCGGGTCACCGGGTGGAAGAGGTAGTGGAACGCCTCCATGAACACGGTGCCGGACGCCCTCGCGGCCAGCATCACTTCCTCGGCCTCCGCCGCGTTGCTCGCCGACGGCTTCTCCGTCAGGACGTGTTTGCCCGCCGCGAGCGCGGCCAGGTTCCAGGGGCCGTGGAGTCCGTTGGCGAGAGGGTTGTAGACCACCTCGACCTCCGGGTCGGCGAGCAGGTCGGCGTAGGAGCCGAGCGTCCGCTCCACACCGTGCGCGGCGGCGAACGCCTCGGCGCGGGAGCGGTCGCGGGCGGCCACCGCGACCAGGCGGTGGCCGCCGGCCCGGGCCGGGGCGACGAGGGAGCGCTCGGTGATGCGAGCGGCCCCCAGGATTCCGATGCGCAGGGGAGCGGACTCGCTCATGCCTGCCGTACCTCCTCGAGCGTGACCGGACGGTGCTCGTGCAGCGACAGTGTGCACGCCTCGGCGATCCAGCCCGCTTCGAGGGCGTCCTCGATCGTGCACGGCGACGGGCGCGCGCCCGCCACCACCTCGGTGAACGCGAGGAGTTCGGCGCGGTAGGCGTCGGTGAAGCGGTCCATGAAGAAGTCGTGCGGCACGCCCGCCGGGAAGGTGACGCCGGGTTCGACCGAGCGCAGCGGCAGCTTGTCCTCCAGGCCCACCGCGATCGAGTCGGCGAAGCCGTGGATCTCCATGCGGACGTCGTAACCGCGGGCGTTGTGGCGGCTGTTGGAGACCACCGCGAGGGTGCCGTCGTCCAGGGTGAGGATCGCGCCCGTGGTGTCGGCGTCGCCCGCCTCCTTGATGAAGTCGGCGCCCCGGTTGCCGCCGGCCGCGTACACCTCGGTCACCTCGCGGCCGGTCACCCAGCGGATGATGTCGAAGTCGTGCACCGAACAGTCCCGGAAGATGCCCCCGGACGCGGCGATGTACGCGGCGGGCGGCGGCGCCGGGTCCAGGGTCGTCGAGCGTACGGTGTGCAGCGTGCCCAGTTCGCCCGACAGGACTGCCGCGCGGGCTGCGGTGAAGCCCGTGTCGAAGCGGCGGTTGTAGCCGATCTGGACCGGCACGTCCCGGCCGGCGACGGCCTTCAGCACCTCGACGCCCTCGGTCATGGTGCGGGCGACCGGCTTCTCGCAGAAGACGGGCACGCCCGCCTCGACGCAGGCCGTGATCAGGTGCGGGTGGGCGTCGGTCGCGGCGGCGACGACCACGCCGTCCACACCGGCCGCGAGCACCGCCTCGGGGGAGTCCGCGACCTGCGCGCCGAAGCGCTCCGCGGCGGCCTTCGCGGCGTCCGCGAACGGGTCGGAGACGACGAGGGACTCGACGGCGTCGAGCCCGGACAGGGTCTCGGCGTGGAAGGCGCCGATGCGGCCGAGGCCGAGGATTCCGATGCGCATGGGGTGGTGCTCCTTGGTGAGGGGGAGTGGGGCAGGTCAGTCGAGGCCGCCGAGGACGTTCTGGTCCCAGTCGACGACGGAGCCGGTGACCACCCCGGAGCGGTCGGAGAGCAGCAGGACCACGAAGTCGGCGATCTCGTCCGGCTGGCCGAGCTTGCCCATCGGCAGCCGAGCGGCGGCCTGCTCCCGCCAGTCGTCGCCGGCACCGTGGAAGGTGCGCTGCGTGGCGTCCTCGCCCTCGGTCGCGGTCCAGCCGATGTTCAGGCCGTTGATACGGATACGGTCCCAGCGGTGGGCGTGCGCCGCGTTGCGGGTCAGGCCCATCAGGCCCGCCTTGGCGGCGACGTACGGGGCGAGGAACGGCTGTCCGCCGTGCGCCGAGGAGGTGATGACGTTGACGATCGTGCCCGGCTCGGCGCGTCGCACCATGTCCGCCACCGCCGCCTGCATGGCGAAGAACGGCGCCTTGAGGTTGATCGCGATGTGCTGGTCGAAGAGGTCGGGGGTGGTGTCGAGCAGGGTGCCGCGTGAGGTCAGACCGGCGGAGTTGACCAGGCAGTCGATGCGGCCGTAAGCCTCCACCACGTGGGCGACCGTATCCCTGGCCTGCTCGGCGTCAGCCAGGTCGGCCCGTACGAACATGGCCTTGCCGCCCTGCCCGGCCAGTTCGGCGACCAGCGCCTCGCCCGGCTCCGGGCGGCGGCCGCTGACCGCCACGACCGCGCCTTCGCGCACCGCGGCCCGTGCGACGGCGGCACCCACACCCTGGCTGCCGCCGTTGACGAGGACGACCTTGTCGTCGAGGAGTCCCATGATGTCCTTCCAGGTCAGCTCGTGCGGCGGGCGATTGCGGCCCGCAGTTCGTCGCGCAGGGCTCGGGGGGACCGGCCCTCGCGCAGCGCCTTGCGGACCAGGTCCGCCTGGGACGGCGGGGCGAGGCCGTCGACCGGCGGGTCGTTGTCCAGGTTGGTGGGGAACGGGTAGCCCTCGGCGCTCGCCGCGATCACGTTCTCCAGCCACTGCTCCGAGGCGCCTTCGGCCTTGCGGGCCAGCAGCACCGGGTAGACGGCGCCGACCACGGCCTCACGGTCCACGGTCTCCATGGCCCGGCCGAAGGCCGAGGACACCTGGAGCAGGTTGGCCGCGCGCCGGATGTCCGCCGAGTGGTTCGATCCGGCCGCGTGGAACAGCGCCGGGTTGAAGAACACCGCGTCGCCCTTGGCCAGGGGGAGCTGGATGTGGTGGTCGTCGAAGTACGCCTGGAACTCGGGCAGCCGCCAGGCGAGGTAGCCGGGCTCGAACTTCTGCGAGTGCGGCAGGTACAGCGTCGGACCGGACTCCACCGGCATGTCGCAGTGCGCGACGGCGCCCTGGAGGGTGAGCACGGGGGAGAGGCGGTGCACGTGCGCCGGGTAGGCGGCGGCCGTCTCGTTCGAGAGGAAGCCCAGGTGGTAGTCGCGGTGCACGGTCTGCGCCGCGCCGCCCGGGTTGACGACGTTGACCTGCGAGGTGACCTGGTAGCCGGGGCCCAGCCAGGCCGTGGAGACGAGCGCGACCATGTCGTTCGCGTAGTAGTCGGCGAACGTCTCCGGGTCGTGCAGCGCGGCCTTCTCCAGCGCGTTCCACACCCGGTCGTTGGCGCCCGGCTTCGCGAAGTGGTCGCCGGCGGTGGCGCCCGACGCCCGCTGCTGGGCGATCAGGGCGTCGAACACGGCCGTGGCCCGGTCGACCACCGAGGTGTCGGAGAAGGCGCCGCGGATCACCACGATGCCGGGGCCGTCGGCGAGAGCGTGGACCAGCTCGGCCTGGGCGGTGCGGCGGTCGGCGAGCGCGAGCCGCTCGGCGTCGTAGAGCAGCACGTTCCGCTCGACGGCGGAGGCCAGCGGGTACGAGGAGGCGTCGGTCGACTGCTCGACCAAGGCGCGGAAGGCATCCAGATCGCAGTCCCGCTCCGACAGCCAGGCGGCCGGCGCGGGGGTCTGCACGGAAGACGATGCGGACATGGAGTCGTCCCTTCGGGTCACGGAGCGACGCTGGTGATGTCATTCTTGTCAGAACAAACCCCTCGCACCACCATCAGGAACCCATCAAAAACCCCTCAGGAGCAGTCGCATGGGGCACCCCTTCCCGATCCGTGAAATCGCACGTCAGGCCGGACTGAGCGAGGCCACCGTGGACCGGGTCCTCAACGGCCGGGGCGGGGTGCGGGAGAGCACCGCGCGTGAGGTGCACCGGGCCATCGCCGACCTGGACCGGCAGCGCACCCAGGTCCGCCTGGTCGGCCGGACCTTCATGGTGGACATCGTGATGCAGTCGCCCGAGCGGTTCTCCACGGCCGTCCGCGCCGCCCTGGAGGCCGAACTTCCCTCCCTGCACCCGGCGGTGGTGCGTTCCCGCTTCCACTTCCGGGAGACCGGACCGGCGGAGGAACTGGTCGCGGTTCTCGACCGGATCGCCCGCCGCGGCTCGCAGGGCGTGCTCCTCAAGGCGCCCGACGTCCCCGAGATCACCGCCGCCGTCGGCCGCCTCGCCGCGGCCGGCATCCCGGTCGTGACCCTGGTGACCGACCTGCCGGTCAGCGCCCGGATCGGTCACGTCGGCAGCGACAACCGCGCGGCCGGCGCCACCGCCGCCTACCTCATGGGGCAGTGGCTCGGCGACCGGCCCGGCAACGTGCTCACCAGCCTCTCCAGCGGCTTCTTCCGCAACGAGGAGGAGCGCGAGATGGGCTTCCGCAGCACCATGCGCGCCCGCCACCCCGAGCGCACCCTCGTCGAGATCGCGGAGGGCCAGGGCCTGGACGCCACCCAGTACGACCTGGTCCGCGCCGCCCTGGAACGCGACCCGGAGATCCGCGCGGTCTACTCGATCGGCGGCGGCAACATCGCCACCCTGCGCGCCTTCGAGGACGCCGGACGCGAGTGCGCCGTGTTCGTCGCCCACGACCTCGACCACGACAACACCCGGCTGTTGCGCGAGCACCGGCTGTCCGCCGTCCTCCACCACGACCTGCGTCACGACCTGCGCGAGGCCTGTCACATGGTGATGCGCGCGCACGGCGCGCTGCCGCCCGCGGGACCCACCCTGCCGTCCGCGATCCAGGTGGTCACCCCCTACAACATGCCCGCGCCCGCCGTGGCCGGGTGACCCGCCTGGCGTGTATCCCCGCCCGCCGGGGTGGCCGTGCCTACCGTCGTGCGCATGAGGAAACCGACCACGGAAGGCGGGCCCGACCGGCTGCTGGCACTGTCCGACGGCGTCTTCGCCATCGCCATCACCCTGCTGGTCCTCGACATCCACGTGCCGCAGGGACTGGACTCCGACGGGTTCCACCAAGCGCTCGGCGACGTCGTGCCCAATCTGGGCGCCTACGCGATCAGCTTCGCCGTGCTCGCCGGCTTCTGGCGCGACCACCGGGCGATCTTCCACCGGGTGCGGCTGGTGGACGCCGACGTGATCGGGCTGACCGTCCTCGGCCTGGGCCTCACCGCGCTGCTGCCGTTCCCCACCGCCCTGGTCTCCGAGTACGGCGACGAAAGCACCTCCGTCGTCATCTACTCGGCGGCGGTGGCCTCCCTCGGCGCCGTCCACCTCGCCCTCGCCGCCGTCGTCGCCCGCCGGCCCTGGCTCCACGGCGACGCGCAACCCCTGCGGAACGAGTTCCTCTACGCCGTCGACCTGGGCACCATGGTGGCGGTGTTCCTGGTGACCATTCCCCTGGCCCTGGTGGTGGGGCCGGCCGCCATGTGGTGGTGGCTGGTACTGGTACCGATCAAGGTGTGGCTGGGGCGGAAGGGGGACGCGGCGGCGAGGTGAGCAGCCGGTGACTCACGCGGGAGCGTCCACCGTGACCCACGCCCGGTCCTCCGCCGACCGTGCCATCGCGTCCAGCACGGTCGCGCTGTGCACCGCGTCCGCGAGGGTGGCGCCGTACGGGACGCCCTCGGCGACCGACCGCAGGAAGCGGTACGCCTCGATCACCTTCAGGTCGTCGTAGCCCATGGCGTTGGCCGCGCCCGGCTGGAACGCGCCGAACTCGCCGTCGCCCGGCCCGACGTACACCGTGCTCACCGGCTGGTCCTGGTAGCCGGCGCCGCGGCTGACGTTCAGTTCGTTCATCCGGCGGAAGTCCCAGAACACGGCCCCCTCGGTGCCGTGCACCTCGAACCCGTAGTTGTTCTGCTCGCCCACGGAGACCCGGCAGGCCTCCAGCACGCCCCGCGCGCCGGAGGTGAACCGCAGCAGGCAGTTCACGTAGTCCTCGTTCTCCACCGCGCCCAGCTCGCCGCCCGTCGCGCGGGAGTGCCCCGCGGTGGCACCGGCCGGGCGGGCCCGCTCGGGCAGGAAGATCGCCGTGTCGGCGGTCAGCGCGGCGATGTCGCCGAGCAGGAAGCGGGCCAGGTCCGCGCCGTGCGAGGCGAGGTCGCCCAGCACGCCGCTGCCGCCGCGCTCCCGCTCGTAGCGCCAGGTCAGCGCCCCTTCGGGGTGGGCCGCGTAGTCGCTGAACAGCCGGACGCGGGCGTGCGTGACCCGGCCGATCCCGCCGGACGCGATCAGCTCGCGGGCGGCCTCCACGGCGGGCGCGTTGCGGTAGTTGAAGCCGACCGCACCCTGGACGCCGGCCTTGGCGACCGCGTCCGCGACCGCGCGGGCGTCCTCGGCGGTCAGCCCGACCGGCTTCTCGATCCAGATGTGCTTGCCGGCCTCGGCCATGGCCACGCCGATCTCGCGGTGCAGGAAGTTCGGCGCGGTGATGCTGACCGCGCGCACCCGGGGATCGGCGGCCACGTCACGCCAGTCGCGGGCGGTCGAGGCGAACCCGAACTGCGCGGCGGCCTCCTCCGCCCGCCCCGGTACCTCCTCGGCGACGGTGACCAGTTCCGGGCGCAGCGGCAGCCCCGGGAAGTGGTGCGCCACCCGCGCGTACGCCTGGGTGTGCACCCGCCCCATCCAGCCGAATCCGACGACGGCGACGCCCAGCGCATCCACCATGACTGCCTCTCTCCGGCCGGGTCCTGTCCTGCCCGCCCACCTTCGGGCCGGGCGGTGTGACCTGTCAACCATTTGACAGGACAAATGTGCGGGCTCGCGGAGCCGCGGCCCCGGCTCACCCGCCCCTCCGCATACGGTAGGGTTGACCTGCGAGATCACGCGGTTCGCCGCGGGAGTCGCATCGGGACGTGGCGCAGCTTGGTAGCGCACTTGACTGGGGGTCAAGGGGTCGCAGGTTCAAATCCTGTCGTCCCGACGATGCGAGGGCAGAGGCCCGCCGGACATCCGGCGGGCCTCCGACGCATTCCGTGCACACCGCACGGAATCACGCGGAGCCCTGCACAGGACCAAGGTCGTCTTCTAGGGTCGTACGCATGACCACCGACACGGGGACCGCCACCGGCCTGCTCTTCGACGCCCTGAAGGCGGACGCCCTCACCAGCACGGAACAGTTGCGCGAGCTGTACCCGGAGCCGAACGAGAACGCGCTCCGCAAGGAGATCGACCATCTCACCGACGAGACACGGGCGTTGATCGGCTGTGCCTCGCTGGTCCTCGTCGGCAGCACGGACGCCGAGGGCCGGGCCGACGTGACCCCGCGCGGGGGCCCGCCCGGGTTCGTCGCGAGGCTGGACGACCGGACGCTGGCGATCCCCGACGCGACGGGCAACAAGCGGCTCGACACCCTGCAGAACGTGGTGGAGACGGGACGGGTCGGCCTGCTGTTCGTCGTCCCCGGCCGCACGACCACGCTCCGCGTCAACGGGAGCGCCTTCGTCTCGGCCCGCCCCGAACTGCTCGACCGGCTCACCGCCGTGGGCAAGCCGCCCGTCTCCGCGATCGTGGTGCACATCGAACAGGCCTACCCGCACTGCCCGAAGTCGCTGATGCGGGGCAACGCCTGGCAGCCGGAGAAGTGGCTGCCCGCCGACGCCCAGCCGAGCAGCGCCCAGGTGACGCTGGCCCAGCTGAACCTGCCGGGCCTGACCGTCGAGCAGATCGAGGAGATCGAGCGGGAGTCGCTGCGCACGCGCTACGAGTGAGCGCGCGGCCGTCCGGCGAGTCCGGGGATCAGCGCGGCCGCCACGGCGAGGTGCATGAGTGCGAGCGCCGTGCGCGTCCCGGAGTCCAGGCCGTCGCCGGCCAACGGCAGGAAGGACACAGCCAGTACGGCGACGGCCACGCCGGTCCACACCGCGCGGGCACGCCGTACGCCGAAGCGCTCCAGCGCGGCGAGGAGTGCCCACCCGGCGAGGGAGGCGAGCAGGGCGACGACGGCGACCGGCGCGGCGCCGAGGTCGAGCGTCTCCTCGCCGTCGGTGATGCGCAGGGGGTGTCCCAGCAGGGGGTCGGTGACGGCCCATATCGTCACCGGGGCCAGTACGGCCGCCGCCGTGGCCGCGGACCGCCGTGCCCGCGCGCTCACGTCGCGCCTCCTGCGAGCGCCCCGTGCAGGAACAGCTCGACCAACTCCCGCGGTTCGAGATCGGGTTCGCCGTCCGTACGCGGCTGGGTGAACAGCAGTCCGATGAACAGCGCCGCGATCTGCTCCGCCGGCCGGCGCAGAGAGTCCCCCTCGGGCTCCAGCAGGTCCGCGAGCGCCGCGCGGATGCGGGCAGTCGACTCCTCGCGGCCCGCACCGCGCACCGTCCCGGCGTGCTTGCCCCCACGGTGCCCCAGCGAGCCCATGATCGCGCCGAGCCGGTCCATGTGCGCCTGGAGCGCCTCGGCCGCCTCCGCGAGCCGGTCGGGCAGCGGCTGGGACACGTCGATCGCGTCGAGCTCGCGCACGGCGTGCTCGGGGGAGAGGGCCTCGGCGATGCACGCCCCCAACAGCTCCTCCTTGTCGGCGAAGACCCGGAAGATCGTGCCCTCCCCGATACCCGCCGCCCGCGCGATCTTCGCGGTCGTCACGGCGGAGCCGTACTCGGTGATCAGCGGGATCGCGGCCTGAATGATCATCGCCCGCCGCTGCTCCGGCGACATGCCGGGGGCGCGGCGACGGGCGGGTGTGGTTGGTTCGTCCTTGGCTGCCGTCATGGCGCCAGCGTACGGAGTGAGTACTCACTCCGTCAATGAGTGAGTACTCACTCCGTTGTTGCCCGATGGCGTCAACCGGCTGTCCGGTGCTCCCGGGCTCCCGCGGCGAGAAGTGCGTCGACCGTCTCCGGGTGCGGCCCGTTCCGCGCCCACCGCAGCGGTGACCACCCGGTGCCGTGGTCCTCACACAGGTTCGGATCGGCCCCGTGCTCGAGGAGGGCGCGCACCGTGTCGACGTGTCCCCAGCACGCGGCCCCGCACAGGGGCGTGCCCTGATCCCCGTGGCCGCTCTCGGCGTCCGGCGAGGCCCCGGCCGCGAGCAGACGCCGTACCTTGTCGGTCGCTCCATGGACCGAGGCGGCGTACAGGGGTGTCGTGCCGTCGGCGTCACGCCCGTCCGGGTCGGCCCCGGCCCGCAGCAGCGCGTCGACCCCGCCGACCTCGCCGAACATGACCGCCTCGACGAGCTTCCGGGCCAGTTTCTTCTGTCGTCGTCTGTTCACGCTCGCCAGCGTAGATCCGGGACACCGTGTCACAGCCCGCCCGCCAGAGCCGCCCTCACGTCGCCCCGAACGCCGTGAAGGCCCACCCCGTGGCCCGGTGCAGGGCGTCGTCCGGCATCGCCGACCGGGCGTCGCGGAGGGCCTCCGGGAGGGGGAGGCCCTTGGCCAGGCCCTCGTGGAGGGCGAGCATCAGGGGGACGACCGCCGCGTCGTTGACCGGTGCGCTGCACGCCACCACGCCCGCCGTGCCCAGCGGCAGCAACGCCGTCACCAGGCCCAGGAGTTCGTCCGCGCCGACCGTGGCGAAGCGGGCCGTGTCGCAGCAGGACAGGATGATGCGGTACGGGCTGCGGCCGAGCCGTTCGAAGTCGTGCACGATCAGCGGGCCGTCCGCCATCCGCAGCGCGGAGAACAGGGGACCGTCCGTGCGGAACGTCCCGTGCGCCGCGATGTGCGCGAGCCCCGCCCCGTCCAGCTCCGTGAGCACCCGCGGCACCGTCGCGTCCCGGTGCTCCAGCACCGTCGCCCCGCGGTACCGGTCCGCCAGCCGGGTCACCTCCGCGCCGCCCGTCGCCAGACCCGGCCCGCGCACCAGCACCTGGCGTCCGCCCCGCGGCGGCCGCGTCTCGCGCGCCCGCAGCCAGCTGCTCGCCGACGGCGACACGCTGACGACCCGTTCCCGCAGCGACGGCAGCAGCGCCCACGGCACCCGGTGCAGCCGCCCCGGCGGCACGATCACCACCGGACCGTCGCCCAGGTGCGCCGCCGCGGGGCCCAGCAGCAGTTCCTCCAGGCGGCGGCCCGCCGCCTCCACCACCGGCAGCCGCGCCTGCGCCCCCGGATGGGCCAGCCGCCGCAGCCCCGCCTGCACATGCTCGGCCTCCGTCTCGGCGGCCGCCAGCGACCCGGCTTCGAACCGCCGCACCCGGCTCTGCCCGCACAGCAGCACCTGCACCCGCCCGTCCACCACCGCCAGCTCCACCAGCCGGACGCCGTCGCCCAGCCGCTCCAGCAGCCGGCCCACGTCGAAGCGGGTGTCGTCGCCGCGCGCCTCGCCCCGCATGTGCAGCGTGCGGGAGCGGATCGCCCGCTCCAGACGGCGCTGCTCCCGCTCCAGCGCCGGCACCGGCCTGCCCTCCATCCGGGCCTCCTCGGCGCGCGCCGCGATCTCCCGGTACGCGGTCATGTGGCTCAGCAGCTCCGGATCGGCGGGCGGCCGGGTCGGCGGCGCGGACAGCGCCGTGGCCCGCCAGCGTTCGCTCCACACCAGCAGCCGCCGCGCCCCGCCCGACCGCAGCGCGGCCTGCTGCGCCAGCGCCGCCAGCTCCGCGCCCTGCGCCGTGGCGCGCGCCCGCAGCTCCGACGCGCCCAGCGTCATCCGGTGGTCGTCCAGCACGTCCAGCCCGCGCCGGCACGCCTCCAGCACGCCCCGCGTGGAGCCGGCCGCCCGCGCGCGCAACGCCTGCGCCGCCCAGCCTGTCATCCGGGCGAGCGGAGGCCCGTTGTGCCGGCTGCGCGCGGCCACCGCCAGATGCCGCTCCGCGTCCGCCGTCCGGCCCAGGTCCAGCGCGATCCGCCCGGCCAGCAGGAACGCCTCCGGGGCGGCCGGCGCGCCGAGCTCCACCAGCCGCTCCGCCACCGCCGCCGCGTCCCGCACCAGCCGGCCCGACCTCTTCCCGGCCGCGTGCCGGGCCCCGATCAGCACCAGCCGGGCGTGCGCCTCCCACCAGGCGCGCCGCTGTCCCGCGAACAGCCGCACGGCGAGCCCCGCGCGCGCCGTCGCCGTCGCCGGGTCGTCCGCCTGCCGGGCGGCCCGCGCCGCCGCCAGCAGCAGCTCCGCCTTGCGCGTCGACTGCCCGCCGATGGAGTCCAGTTCGGCGACCGCCGTGTCCGCCTCGGCCAGCGCCTCCGCCGCGAGACCCGCGGCCATCAGCACCTCGCAGCGCCGGATGCTCAGCATGAACGTCGGCGTGCCCAGCTTCGCGTACCGCTCCTCCGCCTCGTCCAGCAGCCGCAGCGCCGCCGGGACGTCACCGGAGCGGAAGGCGGCGAGACCCCGGCTCTCCACCGCGTCCGCCTTGTCGTGCTCCTGGTCCGTGACCGCCCACAGGTCCTCCGCCGACGCGAAGTCCGCCTCGGCCCGCTCCACCGCGCCCAGCGCCAGATGCACCGTCGCGCGCAGCGTCAGCGCCCGCGCCGTCCAGATCACGTCCCCCGCCTGCCGCAGCACCGGCACGGCCCGCCGTACGTCCTCCAGCGCCTCCCGGTGATGGCCCAGCACCCACCACGAGTACGCCCGCCGGAACAGCACCCGGGCCCGGGTGTGGCCGGTGCCGCGCCGCACGCCCCGGCCCAGGGCGTCCAGGCCCTGCCGGGTGCGCCCCGAGTGCACCAACGCGACCCCGAGGGTGGCGAGGACGTCCGCCTCCCGGTCCGCCGAACCCGCCCGAGCAGCCCAGTCACGTGCCCTGCGCAGATGACGCAGGGCGAGCCGCATGTCCCCGAAGTCCCGCTGCCAGATGCCGATCACCTGATGCGCCACGGAGGCGTGCAGCGGATCGGGGCGGTCCCGCAGTACGGACTCCGCCTTGGTCAGCGCCTCGTTCGGGGCGGCGAACACCAGCGGAAGGAGGTCCTGCACCGCTTCGCTTCCCGCTGTCACCTCCACGATGGTAGTGGTCCGCAACCACGCCTCACAGGTACGGCGTTGTATCAAAGGAGCCCTCGCAGGCTCTTCATCACGACAGCTCCGCGGCTCCGGCCCCGTCGCCCCAGTGGAGGACCACGCCATGCCACCCCAGCGCTTCCGTGAGCAGTTCCGGCAGATCCAGCGCTCCATGCCCGACATCCCGCTGGCCATGGGACCCGACGACGCGGGGGAGTTCCTCTACGAGAAGGGCGTCGTCCTCGCCCGCGAGGGGGAGGAGGCGCAGGTCGTCGAGGACACGGTGCGCGGTCACTTCCGCACGTTCGCCGCCGGCGCCCCGGACCGCGTCCGCCGCCTCGGCCCCGCCGGCAACCGCTCCGGCGTCGTCCGCATCCAGGTGTCCGACCCCGGAGAGGGCGACGCCGGCGGCGACCCGGCCGTCTCCGGCGCCCTGCGCTCCCTCGCCGCGGTGGAGGGCCGCGCCGGACGCCGCCTGGTCACCCGCAACCACGTGGTGCACATCGCCGTCAACGCCTGCCCCGGTGACGAGCCGGTGCCCGTGGCGCGCGACGCCCGGCCCAACCCGGCCGTCGCCGAGACCGACGGCGAACCGGGCGAGGACGCCGCGCGCGTGCTGGTCGTCGACACCGGCCTGATGCACGACTACCGCTCCTACCCGCCGCTCGCCCGCACCCACGGGGACGCCCAGGTCGCCGAGTGCGACGGCGACGGGATCCTCCAGCAGTACTGCGGACACGGCACGTTCATCGCCGGACTGGTCGCCGCCGTCGCCCCGCACACGGACGTCACCGTCAGCGGCGCGCTCAACGACGCCGGGGCGGTGCTGGAGCACGAGTTCGGCGAGAAGCTCTTCGACGCCGTCGAGGCGGGCGGCTGGCCCGACGTCCTCAGCCTCTCCGCCGGCACGTCCAACGGCCGCACCGACGGGCTCCTCGGCGTCGACGCCTTCATGCGCGAACTGCGCGAGCAGCGCACCCTGTTGGTCGCGTGCGCGGGCAACAACGGCAGCGCCACGCCGTTCTGGCCCGCCGCCTACGCCGACCTGCCCGGCTACGAGGACGCCGTGCTGTCGGTCGGCGCGCTGCGCGCGGACGGCGAGTCCGGCGCCTGCTTCTCCAACCACGGCGGCTGGGTGAAGGCGTACGCTCCCGGCGAGCGGCTCACCAGCGCCCTCACGGGCTTCGGAACGCCCGTCCCGTACGTGTACCAGCACTCCACCTACGACGCCTGCCGCTACGGTTTCGACTACGCCTGCACCTGCCACCACCCCCGCCACACCGGCGTGTTGAGCGAGGACGGGGGATCCACCAAGCCGGACCAGGTGATGTTCGAGGGGCTCGCCCAGTGGAGCGGCACCTCCTTCGCGACCCCTGTCGCGGCCGGCATGGTCGTCTCCCACATGGCGACGCGCGGTGAGCGTGACCCGCGCGCGGCCCGTCGGCAACTCCTCGATGCCGTCGACGAGTTCGTGGACGTGCGCGGGGCGCACAAGCCCGCGCTGCTGCCGCCCACCTGGCGCCCGGTGCGCGTCCCGGCGCCCACCGCGCGGCCATGACGATCGGAACCATCCCCTCCGCGGCGTACCATGACGTGCCGTACACGAGGGGTGGCACCGTGGAGCGTTCGGAAGTCGGCGCGTTGGTCCGGTCCGCTGTCGACGGAGACGCGGCGGCCTGGAAGGCGATCGTGGAGGGGCTGGGCCCGCTGGTCTGGTCCGTGGTGCGCGCGCACCGGTTGTCCGACGCCGACGCCCACGAGGTGTACCAGACCGTCTGGTTCCGCTTCACCCAGCATCTGGACCGCATCCGGGAGCCGGAGAAGGCGGGCTCCTGGCTGGCCAGCACCGCGCGCCACGAGTGCCTGAAGGTGCACCGGCAGGCGCGCCGGCTGGTCCTGACGGACGATCCGCACGTGCTCGACACGGTCAGCCAGGACGGGGAGCCCGAACAGACGCTGCTGGAGACGGAGGAGGCCGCCGCGCAGGGGGAGCGGGTACGCCGGCTGTGGCAGGCGTTCGAGGAACTGGGCGGGCGGTGCAGGCAGTTGCTGCGTGTGCTGATCGCTTCTCCGCCGCCCAGCTATCAGGAGGTGTCCGCCGCGCTCGACATCGCGGTGGGCAGTATCGGGCCGATGCGCCAGCGCTGCCTGCGCCGGCTGAGGGCCCGGCTGGAGGCACGGGGGACGGTATGAGCGACGACATCGGCGACGGCACGGGCTTCGGCGACGGACCCGACGTCGAGGAGGAACTGCTGGAGGAGGAGCTGCGGCAGGCCGCGTCCCTCCTGGACCCGGTGCCCCCGGCGCTGCTCCAGAGCGCCGTGGACGCCTTCGCGCTGCGCGACCTGGAGACGCGGGTCGCCGAGCTGACCTTCGACTCGCTCGTCGACGCGATCCCCGTGCGGGGCGCGGCGGCGGCTCCGCGCATGCTGACGTTCAGCGCGGGGGAGACGGTGCTGGACGTCGAGCTGACGGACGAGGGCCTGATCGGCCAGGTCCTCCCCCCTGCCCCCGCCCGCATCGACATCCTGACGGGCCCCTACCCGGCCGCGACCGCCGAGGCCGACGACATGGGCCGCTTCACGTCGACGGTGACCCCGTCGGGCCCGTTCGCCCTACGGCTGCACACGACGGACGAGACCGTCATGACGGAGTGGCTCCGCGCCTGAGGGTCGCCTGCCGGGCCGCTCGCGTCGCGTCGCGCCCGGTGGGTGCGTCGGGCGGGAGTTCCGTGCGTCGCAGAGTCGGGCACCGGCGGCGTTGGTCGTTCCACCGCCGGCGGGCGTTGCCGGACGTGCCGGTCACAGAAGCCGGCGCGCCGCACGGGCGGTCGGCTTCCGCGGACCGTCCCCTCCGCGGTGAGCCGAGGTCCCGGCCGCGTGGGACGGCCCAGGCGAAGGCCGGTGGCACCGGTCCTCCCGCGTCCGGCGCCGGGTGACGTGCTCGGGGTGCGGGCCGGGAGGTGTGCCGCCTCCCGGCCGAGAGAGGTGCGCCGCGCCGTGCGGTCCGGCGAGGACGGTCGGCTCCCGGAGACCTGGCGTCGGAGGCATACCGCCCTTCCGGCCCCGTAGGCGAGGGCCGGCGCCCTTGGCTTCCTGCAGCGAAGGCCGGGGCATGCCCGTCGCGGCCGGGTGCGGCGCGTCCCCGCCCGGCCGGACGTCGTGCGTCCCCGCCCGGCCGGGGCGCCTGACCACCCCGCACGAGCCGGGCGCGGCCTCACCTGCAAGCGGCCCGTGGCCGGCTCACACCGCGTCGACCAGGGACGCCAGCGCCGACGCCAGGCGCGTCACCCCCTCGTGGGCCGGGCCGCCCGGCTCCGTCATGTACGTGTCGCGGCGGATCTCCACCATCAGGGCCGTCACCTCCGCCCGCTTGCCGTAGTACCTCAGCGGGACGTACGTGCCCGCGAACGGGCTGTCCAGCCCCGTCCCGCCGCACCGGGCGAACGCCTCACGCGCCGTGTCGAGGAGGGCGGGCGGGGTGTGGAAGGGGTCGGTGCCGAGGCACACCGGGGGTCGGGGGCCGCCGGCGTGGAGTTCGTAGGGCAGCGGGGCCGTAGGGTACGAGTGCACGTCGACGATCACGCAGCGCCCCGTCGCCGCGAGCCGGTCCGACACCGCCTCCGTCATCGCCGACGCGTACGGGTGGAAGTACCGCTCGATCAGCGGGCCCGCGTCGAAGCCGTCGGGGCGGAGCACGTCCTTGTGCGTGGTCCGCGTGTAGACCGCGCCCATGCCGACGGCGAGCATCTCCTCCCGCTCGTCCGGGAACCGCTCCGGGTCCACGACCAGCCGCGACAGCCGGTTCACGAACCGCCACGGCGTGACCCGGGCCGCCCGGGCCGCCTCCTCGGCGATCGCGGCGGTGTGCGCGTCGGTGATGTGGTCCAGCTCGCGCTCCAGCGCGGCGTCGTCCAGGACGATCCCGGGCCGTACGTCGTCCGGGACCTCCCGCGCCGAGTGCGGCACGTGCAGGATCACGGGGGAGGCGGGGTCGCCGGGGAGGAGGTCGAACGAGGGCGGCACGACGGTCATGCGCTGCTCCAAAGGTGCTGTCGGTGAAGTACGACGATCAAGGTGCCACACGCCACTGACAACGCCCCCGGACGTCCCCCACCAGGCCGTGGACGGGACCCGCCCGACCCCCGGACACGGCTCCGCCCCGGCCGGGCAGGTCGCCGGCCGGGGCGGAGCTCAGGGTCGTCCGGTTCAGCTCAGGGACGCCAGCGCCTCGTTCCACGTGGCGGACGGGCGCATGACCGCGGAGGCCTTCGCCGGGTCGGGCTGGTAGTAGCCGCCGATCTCGGCCGGCTTGCCCTGGACGGCGGCGAGCTCCTCGACGATCTTCGCCTCGTTGGCCGCGAGGGTCTCGGCGAGCGGCGCGAACGCCTTCGCGAGGTCCGCGTCCTCGGTCTGCGCGGCCAGCTCCTGCGCCCAGTACAGGGACAGGTAGAAGTGGCTGCCGCGGTTGTCGATGCCGCCGACGCGACGGGTCGGGGACTTGTCCTCGTTGAGGAAGGTCGCCGTGGCGCGGTCGAGGGTGTCGGCGAGCACCTTGGCGTGCGCGTTGCCGGTGGTGGCGGCGTACTGCTCGAACGACGGCACCAGGGCGAAGAACTCACCGAGGGAGTCCCAGCGCAGGTAGTTCTCCTTGACCAGCTGCTGCACGTGCTTCGGGGCCGAGCCGCCCGCGCCGGTCTCGAAGAGGCCGCCGCCCGCCATCAGCGGGACGACCGACAGCATCTTGGCGCTGGTGCCCAGCTCCAGGATCGGGAACAGGTCGGTGAGGTAGTCGCGCAGCACGTTGCCGGTGACCGAGATGGTGTTCTCGCCGCGGCGGATGCGCTCCACCGACAGCTTGGTCGCCTCGACCGGGTTGAGGATCCGGATGTCCAGGCCCTCGGTGTCGTGCTCCGGCAGGTACTGCTTCACCTTGGCGATCAGGTTGGCGTCGTGCGCGCGGGTCTCGTCCAGCCAGAAGACGGCCGGGTCGCCGGTGGCGCGGGCGCGGGTGACGGCCAGCTTCACCCAGTCGCGGATCGGCGCGTCCTTGGTCTGGCAGGCGCGGAAGATGTCACCGGCGGACACGGCCTGCTCGATGACGGCGTCGCCGTTGGCGTCGACCAGGCGGACGGTGCCGGTGACGGGGATCTCGAAGGTCTTGTCGTGGCTGCCGTACTCCTCGGCCTTCTGCGCCATCAGACCGACGTTCGGGACCGAGCCCATCGTGGACGGGTCGTAGGCGCCGTTGGCGCGGCAGTCGTCGATCACGGCCTGGTAGACGCCCGCGTAGGAGGAGTCCGGGAGCACCGCGAGGGTGTCGGCCTCCTGGCCGTCGGGGCCCCACATGTGGCCGGAGGTGCGGATCATGGCCGGCATGGAGGCGTCCACGATGACGTCCGAGGGGACGTGCAGGTTCGTGATGCCCTTGTCGGAGTCGACCATCGCCAGGTCCGGGCCCTCGGTGAGCTCGGCGTCGAAGGACGCCTTGATCTCGGCGCCCTCGGGCAGGTTCTCCAGGCCCTTGTAGATGCCGCCCAGACCGTCGTTCGGGGTGAGACCCGCGGCGGCGAGCTTGTCGCCGTACTTCGCGAACGTCTTCGGGAAGAAGGCGCGCACCACGTGGCCGAAGATGATCGGGTCGGAGACCTTCATCATCGTGGCCTTCAGGTGCACGGAAAACAGCACGCCCTCCTGCTTGGCGCGGGCGACCTGCGCGGTGAGGAACTCGCGCAGCGCGGCGACGCGCATCACGGAGGCGTCGACGACCTCGCCCTTGAGGACCGGCACCGACTCGCGGAGCACGGTCGTGGAGCCGTCGTCGCCCTTGAGCTCGATGCGCAGCGCGCCGTCCTCGGCGATCACGACGGACTTCTCGGTGGAGCGGAAGTCGTCCTGGCCCATGGTGGCGACGTTGGTCTTGGACTCGGAGGTCCAGGCGCCCATGCGGTGCGGGTGGTTCTTGGCGTAGTTCTTCACCGAGGCGGGGGCGCGGCGGTCGGAGTTGCCCTCACGCAGGACCGGGTTCACGGCCGAGCCCTTGACCTTGTCGTAGCGGGCCTGGATGTCCCGCTCCTCGTCGGTCTTCGGGTCGTCCGGGTAGTCCGGCAGCGCGTAGCCCTTGCCCTGAAGCTCGGCGATCGCGGCCTTGAGCTGCGGGATCGACGCCGAGATGTTCGGCAGCTTGACGATGTTGGCCGCGGGCGTCTTCGCCAGCTCGCCGAGCTCGGCGAGGGCGTCCGGGATGCGCTGGTCCTCGGTGAGGTACTCCGGGAACACGGCGATGATGCGCCCGGCGAGCGAGATGTCCCGCGTCTCCACGGCGACACCCGCCTGCGAGGCGTACGCCTGGACCACCGGCAGGAAGGAATACGTCGCCAGGGCCGGGGCCTCGTCAGTGTGCGTATAGATGATGGTCGAGTCAGTCACCGGGTGCTCCGCTCCACGTCTGCAACATTGCTCGACATCAAGATATCTTGTGACGGCCCCGGGCTCGACAGGGGTCCACGCCGAGTATCCCGGCACTGCCCCGTCAGGGGCGCGGGGAACCGCGCGAACGGGGTCCGGGGCGGAGCCCGGAAAAACCCGCCGAAGGCGGGTGCGCCGGGCCGCGGCGGCGGTGAGAGTCGCCACGGCCCGGGGGAGACCGTCAGACCGGCCGCCCGGTGATCATGTCGTCCGCGGCCGCCGCCCCGTCCCGCTGGGACGGAATCAGCACGGTCCCCTGCTGAAGGGCGACCGTCCGCGCGGGCGACGGAATCCGGATGCCCTCCTCGCGGTAGCGCCGGTGCAGCCGCTTGATGAACTCGTGCTTGATCCGGTACTGGTCGCTGAACTCCGCCACGCCCAGGATCACGGTGAACCCGATGCGCGAGTCGCCGAAGGTGTGGAACCGCACCGCCGGCTCGTGCTCCGGCACCGCCCCGGTGATCTCGGTCATCACGTCCGCGACGACCTCCTTCGTCACCCGCTCCACGTGCTCCAGGTCGCTGTCGTACGACACGCCGACCTGGACCAGGATGGTCAGCTGCTGCTGGGGCCGCATGAAGTTGGTCATGTTCGTCTTGGCGAGCTGGCCGTTGGGGATGACCACCAGGTTGTTGGACAGCTCACGGACGGTCGTCTGGCGCCAGTTGATGTCCTCGACGTACCCCTCCTCGCCGCTGCTCAGGCGGATGTAGTCGCCCGGCTGCACGGTCTTGGAGGCGAGGATGTGGATGCCCGCGAAAAGGTTCGCGAGCGTGTCCTGGAGCGCCAGCGCCACCGCCAGACCGCCCACGCCGAGGGCGGTGAGCAGCGGGGCGATGGAGATGCCGAGCGTCTGCAGCCCGATGAGGAAGCCGATCGCGAGGACCAGGATCCGGGTGATGTTCACGAAGATCGTCGCCGACCCGGCCACTCCGGACCGCGACTGGGTGACCGAGCGCACCAGGTCCGCCACCACCCGCGCCGTCGCCACGGTCGCGACGAGGATCACCAGCAGGGTCAGCACCTGGTTGGTCGTGTGCTGCACGGCCCGGGTCAGCGGCAGCGCCGCCGCCGCGGAGGCCGTCCCGCCCGCCACGGCCGCCCACGGGGCGACCGTACGCAGCGCCTCCACCAGAATGTCGTCGCCGCGCCAGGCGGTGCGCTCCGCGTGCCGCGCCAGCCAGCGCAGCAGCATGCGGAGCAGGAACGCCGCCAGCAGGCCGGCGGCGAGGGCGATTCCGGCGTGCACCAGATCGTCCACGGTGAGGGAGCGGGTCACCGCCCACCCCCCGCGCACCCCTGGGCCGACGGCCGTCTCTCCTGGGCCGAGAGCCCTATGTGAAGTCGTGTCACGTGAAGTCACCTGCTCGAGGTATACGGGATCCACCGGTGCCGCACCCGCGTTGACCTGCGGGGGCACCGTCGCTCATCCTGCCGTATGCAGAAGGGTCGTTCGTACCAAGCGGTGGTCCCGCACCGGGCCCGCACCGCTCCCGCGGCCGTCTCACGACCCGTCGAACGCACCGTGCCGCCCCGCCCCGGACGCGAACCGGGCCGCGCCCTCCAGGCTCTCCGCCAACACGGCGGCTCCGTGGCGGAGTTCGGCCGCCAGCGCCTCCTCCTCGCCCAGCCCCTCCTGCTCCAGCACCGACGCGCGGTCCGAGCGCAGGCACGCCTGCGGGAACCGGGCCAGCGACGCCGCCAGTTCCTCCGCCTCCTCGCGTGCCCGCCCCACCGGCACCACCCGGTTGGCCAGCCCCATCGCGTACGCCTCGGCGGCCGGCACCGGACGCCCGGTGAGGATCATGTCCATCGCCCTGCTCGTCCCGACCAGCCGGGGCAGCCGTACCGTCCCGCCGTCGATCAGCGGCACGCCCCAGCGGCGGCAGAACACGCCGAACACGGCGTCCTCCTCGGCCACCCGCAGGTCGCACCAGAGCGCCAGCTCCAGACCACCCGCCACGGCGTGCCCGGACACCGCCGCGATCACCGGCTTGGACAGCCGCAGCCGGGTCGGCCCCATCGGCCCGTCGCCGTCCTCGGTCACCCGGTTGGCGCGCTCCGTGCCCAGCGCCTTCAGGTCCGCTCCCGCGCAGAACGTGCCGCCCTCGCCCCACAGCACCGCCGCCCGCGCCTCGTCGTCCGCCTCGAACGCGCGGAAGGCGTCGGCGAGTTCGGCGGCCGTCGGCCCGTCCACCGCGTTGCGCGCCTCGGGGCGGGAGAGCACCACCGTGGTGACGGCTCCCCGGCGTTCGATCCGTACCGGCATGACAAGGTCCCTTCCGTGAGTGGGACCGGGACCCTACCCGCGTCCCGCACCACCTCACCCGTCCCGCACGTCAGATCACCTTCATCCGCACCAGCGCTGCCAGGGTCAGCGCGCCCGGCAGCAGCGGCAGCCACACCGTGAGCAGCCGGAACACCACCACGACCGCCGTGGCCGGCGCCGCCGCCCCGCCGGCCGCCACCAGCGCCACGACCAGCGCCGCCTCCACCGAGCCGATCCCGCCCGGGGTGGGCACCAGCGCCACCGCCACCGTCGCCGCCAGGTACGCCACCGCCAGATGGGCGGACGGGACCGCGAGACCGAACGCCCGCGCCACCAGCACCAGTACGCCCGCCTGGAGCGCCGGGAAGGCCAGCGCCCCGCCCCACAGCGCCACCGCCCGCGCGGGCCGGGCGTGCACCGAACGCGCCTCGCGCAGTGCCGTCCGCAGGAACCCGGCCACCACCGTCCGCACCCGCCGTACGGCGGCGAGCCCGCCCACCACCAGCACCAGCACCGCGCCCGCCACGAGGAGCGGCCCGGCCGGCGCCTCGTCGGGCAGCAGCGCCCCGAAGGGCAGCGCGTCGGGGAACGCCACCAGCAGCGCCGCCAGCAGGCCCACCCGCCCGACGCTCTCCGCGAGCAGATACAGCGCCAGCGCGGCCGAGGACCGGGCCGTGCTCAGTCCGCACACCGCCATGAACCGCAGGTTGACCGCGCTCGCCCCCAGCCCCGTGGGCAGCAGGTGGTTCGCCGCGCCCGCCGCGAACTGCGTGGCCACCAGCCGCCGCCCGGGCAGCCGTTCGAGCACGGCGCCCTGACGGGTGCACGCGGCGGCCGGCCAGGTCAGACACGTCAGACCGGCCGCGGCCAGCAGCCACGGCCACCGGGCGGTCGTCACCAGCCCCAGCCCCTCGGCCAGCACCTCCCGCTGCCGTACGGCGACCACGGCCACGAGCAGCAGCGGCAGCACGCACAGCACCCGGCGGATCGTCACCGTCATGTCCACGGAGGATGAACGTCGCGGGCGAACGGAGAGTTGCGACGAGCCGGACACCGGGCGACGGCCGTCGCCCGCGGGCCGGGGCATCAGCACCGCGGCGTCCTTGACCTCAATCATGGTCGAGGTCCTAGCGTCTCCGGCATGAGCATGGAGACCACCGCGTGGGCGCAACTGCGCAGCGTCATGACCGCCGAGGACGAGCGCCGGCCCGTCACCCGGGACACCCTGCGCCGCATCGGCGCCTTCGCCGGCCCGCACCGCCGCAAACTGATCCTGTTCCTGCTGCTCGGCACGGCGACCGCGGCGCTCGCCGTGGCCACGCCCGTGCTCGCCGGGCGGGTGGTGAACACGATCGTGTCCGGCGGCGCCCCGGACACGGTGGTGCGTCTGGCGCTGCTCATCGCGCTGATCGCGGTGGTGGAGGCGGCCCTCGGCGTGCTGGGCCGCCGACTGTCGGCGGCGCTCGGCGAGGATCTCATCCTGGGGCTGCGGACGGCGGTCTTCGACCACGTGCAGCGGATGCCGGTCGCGTTCTTCACACGCACCCGTACGGGCGCGCTCGTCTCCCGGCTCAACAACGACGTCATCGGAGCCCAGCGGGCGTTCAGCTCCACGCTGTCCACCGTGGTCGCCAACGTCGTCACCCTGGTCCTCACCCTCGGCGTGATGCTCACCCTGTCCTGGCAGATCACCCTTCTGGCGCTGGTCCTGCTCCCCGTGTTCGTGATTCCGGCGCGGCGCATGGGCCGCCGGATGGCCGGCCTCCAGCGTGAGGCCGCCACCCTCAACGCGGCCATGGGCACGCGGATGACGGAGCGGTTCTCCGCGCCCGGCGCCACCCTCGTGAAGCTGTTCGGGCGACCCGAGGAGGAGTCCGAGGAGTTCGCGGTACGAGCACGGCGCGTGCGGGACATCGGCGTGCGGACGGCCACCGCCCAGACGGTGTTCATCACCGCCCTCACCCTGGTCTCCGCCCTCGCCCTGGCACTGGTCTACGGCCTCGGCGGCCGGCTCGCCCTCTCCGGCACCCTCGACGCCGGCGCGGTCGTCGCCCTCGCCCTGCTGCTCACCCGCCTGTACGCGCCCCTCACCTCGCTGGCCGGGGCGCGGGTGGAGGTCATGAGCGCGCTGGTGAGCTTCGAGCGGGTCTTCGAGGTGCTGGACCTCGACCCGCTGATCCGGGAGAAGCCCGACGCCCGCGCGGTGCCCGAGGGGCCGGTCGCCGTGGAGTTCGACGACGTCCGCTTCGGCTATCCGTCCGCCGACAAGGTCTCCCTCGCCTCCCTGGAGGAGGTCGCCGCGCTCGACACGCGCGGCGGCGAGGAGGTGCTGCACGGCGTCTCCTTCCGCGCCGAACCCGGTCAGACCGTCGCCCTCGTCGGCTCCTCCGGCGCCGGCAAGTCGACGATCGCGGCCCTGCTGCCGCGGCTGTACGACGTCGACGCGGGTGCGGTCCGCGTGGGCGGGGCCGACGTACGGGACCTGAGCGCGGCGTCCCTGCGGGCCACGGTCGGCATGGTGACGCAGGACGGTCACCTCTTCCACGACACGGTCCGCGCCAACCTGCTGCTGGCGCGGCCGGACGCGGGGGAGGAGGAGCTGTGGGACGCGTTGCGCCGGGCGCGCCTGGACGCGCTGGTGCGGGCGCTGCCCGACGGGCTCGACACGGTCGTGGGGGAGCGGGGGTACCGGCTCTCCGGCGGGGAGCGGCAGCGGATGACGAGCGCGCGGCTGCTGCTGGCACGGCAGCGGGTCGTCGTTCTCGACGAGGCGACGGCTCATCTGGACAACACGTCCGAGGCGGCGGTGCAGGAGGCGCTCGGGGAGGCGCTGGAGGGGCGGACGGCGCTGGTGATCGCGCACCGGCTGTCGACCGTGCGGGCGGCCGATCTGATTCTCGTGGTCGAGGCGGGGTGCGTGGTGGAACGCGGGACGCACGAGGAGTTGCTGGACGCGGGTGGGCGGTACGCGGAGCTGTATCGGACGCAGTTCGAGGGGGAGGAGGAGGGGGTGGATGCGGGGGTGAGTGTGTGAGGGGCGGGGCGGGGCGTGGGGCGTTTTGCGCAGTTCCCCGCGCCCCTGGAGTCGTGCGTTCTGCGGGTCGGTGGGGGTTGGTCGCGCAGTTCCCCGCGCCCCTGAAGGCGCTTCTTCTGGGGGCTGGTTGGGTAGCCCCCCCCGCGCCCCTGAGGGGGTGCAGGCGGGGATGTCCGCCTGCACCCCCTCGGGTCATACCTCGGTCGTCGTGCGCTCCGTTCGGGGGGTCGGTTTGCGGGGGGCGGTTCGGCGGGGCCGCTTTCCGCCGCCCGCGCGGGCGTCCAGCTCGATCGCGAGGGGAGACGCGGTGAGGACCGACGAGTACGTGCCGACCAGCATGCCGATCAGCAGCGCCAGGGAGAAGTCCGTGAGCGAGTCGCCGCCCAGCAGGGCCAGTGCGGCCAGGATGAAGATCACGCCGATGCCCGTGTTCACCGTCCGCGGCACCGTCTGCAGGATCGCCTGGTTGGTGACCTGCGCCAGCGGCGCCTTCGCGTCCTTGCGCCACAGTTCGCGGATGCGGTCGAAGACCACCACGGAGTCGTTCACCGAGTAGCCGATCACGGTGAGCAGCGCCGCCAGGAACACACCGTCGACCGGCTTCCCCAGCCAGGCGAAGATGCCGGTGAGGATCACCACGTCGTGCGCCAGCGCGGCCACCGCGCCCGTGCCGAACATCCACCGGAACCGCACGGCGAGGTACAGAAGCTGGGCGGTGAGGGCGAGCCCGAGCGCGATCAGCGCGTTGCGCCGCAGCTCGTCGCCGAGGCTCGGGCCGATCAGTTCGTCGCGGACCTTCTCCGCGCCGCCGCCGACCTCGGCGACGGTCTCCTCGACCTTCACCGCCTCCTCGTTGGTCAGTTCCTCGGTACGCACCGTCAGACCGCTGTCCCCGGAGGACTGCACGACGGCCTGCGGGAAACCGGCGTCGGCGAGCGCGGCGCGTGCCCGGTCCGGGTCGACGGTCTGCTCCGTGGAGTACTCGATCAGCCGGCCGCCGGTGAACTCCACGCCGAAGTTCAGCCCGCGTACGACGATGCCCGCGGCGGCGACGGCCAGGACGACCGCGGACACGGCCAGCCAGCGGCGGGGACGCCGCATCAGCTGCGGGTCGCGGCGGGTGAGGTAGGCACGGACCCGGCCGACGGAGGCCAGCCCCGTGACCGCGGGGCGCCGGTGCACCCAGCGGCGCGCCACCGCGAACTCGGCGAGCACCCGGGTGATCACCAGGGCGCTGATCATGGACGCCAGCACACCGATGCCGAGCGTGACGCCGAAGCCCTTCACCGGGCCGGACGCCAGCACGAACAGCAGCGCCGCCGCGATGAGCGTGGTGACGTTGGAGTCCGCGATCGCGCTGAACGCGCCCTTGAAACCGGCGGTCAGGGCCGAGCGGCCACTGGGCCGGTTGCGCTTGGCGTACTCCTCCCGGGCGCGTTCGAAGACCAGCACGTTCGCGTCGACGGCCATGCCGATGGCCAGCACGAAACCGGCGAGGCCGGGCAGCGTCAGCGTCGCGCCGAGGGCGGCGAGACCTGCGTAGGAGATCAGGCCGTAGCAGAGCAGGGCCACGACCGCGAGGAGGCCCATGAGGCGGTAGACGACGAGAACGAACAGCGCCGTGAGGGCGGTGCCGACGACGGCGGCCCAGGCGCTGGCGCGGATGGCCTCGGCACCCAGCGTCGGGCCGACGGTCCGCTGCTCCACCGTCTCCACCGGCACCGGCAGCGCGCCGCCGTGCACCAGCAGTGCGAGCTCCTTCGCCTCGTCGCTGGTGAACGAGCCGGTGATCTGCGTCGACCCGCCGGTGATGCCCGCACCGCACGCCACGGACGGGTCGACCTGCGGCGAAGAGATGATCTTGTCGTCGAGGACGATGGCCACCCGGCGCTGCGGGTCGCCCGCCGGGTGGCAGGCGGCCTCACCGGTCAGCCGGGCCCAGCCCTTGCCGTCCTCGAAGTCGACGGTGACGTGCCAGCCTGCCCCGCTCTGCGGGTCGAAGCGGGACTCGGCGCTCTTGACGTCCTGGCCGCTGAGCGCGGCCTTGCCGAGGTGCAGCCTCTCGCCGGACTCGTCGGGCAGCACCCGCTCGCCCTGCGGCAGCTTCTCCGCGTCCCCCGTGCCCGGCCCCTTCACCGGGTGCACGGAGAGCTGCGCGGTGCGGCCCAGCACGTCGGCCGCCTTCCGCGGGTCCTGTACGCCCGGCAGCTCGACGATGATCCGCTGGTCGCCGGAGCGGACGATGGTGGGCTCGGCGACGCCGAGGGCGTCGATCCGGCCGCGCAGCACCTCCAGGGTGCGGTCGGTGGCCTCGGCGTCGGCCTCCAGGGTCTCGGTGGAACGGGTCTCCAGCACGATCTGGGTGCCGCCCCGCAGGTCCAGTCCGAGGCGGACGGGGACGGTGACGGCGACGAACACGGACACGGCGATCACGGCTAGCGCGAACAACGCCCTGACGCGGGCGGGACGTTTCACAGATGCCTCCAGCAAGGCACACGTGCCCGTCGGCGGGCACGCGGAAAGCGGAAATGGGGGACGGCTCAGGTGCTGGAGGCGGCGGGCGGCGCCCGCCCCAGGTCCGCCGGGACGTGCGCGGCGGCGGGCGGCGCGTGACCGGCCGCGGGAGCGGGACGCGCGGGCCGGGGCGGGACGCGCGGGGTGTACGCGGGCGTGAACAGCAGGGGACCGGCGGCCGTGTCCTGCCTGCCGGCGTCCCGCTCCGGCCGGGCGAGCACCGTACGGGCGGCGACGTACGCCTCGTCGCTGTGCGGCTGCGTCCCGGAGGAGTACGTCGGCGTGCCGGGGGACGCCGGGAAGTAGGCGGGGGCGGCCGGGCCCGCCGCGACGGCCGACGCGGGAGCCGCGCCCGAGGTGAAACCGAGGGTCAGCAGCACGGCCGCGAACGCGGCCAGGACGGCGGCGGCGGCTCTCAGCGGAAGCCGGGCGGCACGGCCCGGGGCGTGGGGAGTCAAGGTTCCACGAGCCCCGCGCGGATCGCGTAACGCGTCAGTTCGAGGCGGTCCCGCAGCCCCAGCTTGTGCAGCAGGTTCTCCCGGTGCCGCTGCACCGTCTTGACGCTGATGAACAGCAGTTCCGCGATCTCCTTCGACGAGTGGCCCTCGGCGACCAGCTTCAGCACCTCCTCCTCACGCGGAGTGAGGAGCTGCTCCGGCGCCTCCTCGCCGTGCCGCACCCGGTCCAGGTAGTTGCGGATCAGGGCGGTCACCGCCCCCGGGTACAGGAACGGCTCGTCCCGCATCGCCGCCCGGCAGGCGGCGACCAGGTCACGGTCGGCGACGGACTTCAGGACGTAGCCGCCCGCCCCGGCCTTCAGCGCCTGGAACAGGTACTGCTCGTTGTCGTGCATCGTCAGCATCAGGATGCGCAGCCCCGGCTTCAGCGAGGTCAGCTCCCGCGCCGCCTGGAGACCGGTCAGCCGCGGCATGGCGATGTCCAGCACCGCGAGGTCCACGTCGTGGGTGCGGGCCATGGCGATCGCCTCGGCCCCGTCGCCCGCCTCGGCGACCACCTCCAGGTCCGGCTCCCGGTCGAGGATGAGCCGGACTCCGCGCCGCACCAGCGCGTGGTCGTCGGCGAGGAGGATGCGGATCTTCTCCGCGGAGCGGTCCGCGTGGTCCGCGTGGATGTCCTGGTCGTTCATGACTGCTTCCTGACGGCCGGCACGGTCAGCCGGATTCGGGTACCGGTTCCTGTGGCGGAGGCCTCGTCCGGGCTCCAGACGTCCAGAGTGGCCCCGATCAGCAGCGCACGCTCACGCATTCCGCGAAGTCCCGCGCCCTCTCGGGCGGCGCCGATGCCGCGCCCGTCGTCGGCCACCTCCAGCACGACGGCGTCCCCGGCGGTGCGCAGGGCCACCTCCACCCGGCGGGCCTCGGCGTGCCGGGCCGCGTTGGTGAGGCCCTCCTGCGCCACCCGGTAGATCACCAGCTCCGTCTCCTGGTCCAGCGCGGGCAGGTCCGGGTCGAAGCGGCGCGCCACACGCAGCCCGGTGTGCGTGGAGAACTCCGTCGTCAGCGACGTCACCGCGCTCACCAGACCGAGGTCGTCCAGCACCCCGGGGCGCAGCCGGCGCACCAGCCGCCGTACCTCGTCCAGGCTGCCGCGGGTGATCTCCTGCGCCTGCTGCAGTTCCTCGCGCAGCGGCTCGGACGCCTCGTCGGACGCCCGCTTCAGGGCCAGCAGCACGGCCGTCATGCTCTGGCCCACCTCGTCGTGCAGCTCCTGGGCGATACGGCGCCGCTCACCCTCCTGGGCGAGGATCGCGCGGGCGCTGCTCGCGGCGCGTTCCCCCTCGAGGCGCTCCAGCATCGCGTTGAAGGTGCTCACCAGCTCGGCCACCTCACCGCCGCCCCGCACGGGCAGCCGCTGGCCGGGGCGCAGCAGGTCGACGGTGGTCATCAGCCGGGTCACGCGGTCCAGCGGGGCGAGTCCGATGCGCAGCAGTGCCGCGTTGGCGACGAGCATCACGACGAGACCGCCGACGAGGATCACCGCCTCCGTCAGCAGCACCGGCACGGACACGGTCACCGGAGCCCACAGCAACAGCGCCGTGGCGCTGCCGAGCACCACGGCGTTCAGACCGAAGATCCGCCAGTACAGGGACACGGAGGTCACGCCTTCCTCTTTCTCGTCTGCCTCTACTGTCGGTCACCGCGGCCCCTGATGCGGCAGCGACCCCCTGTCCCGGGCGGACACCGGCCAGCCTGCCCGGTCCGCACCGACCGGGTCGATGGGCCCCACAGCCCATTTCCCCTCGGCCGGCGGACCCATGCCGCACGGGGTGGGTCCTCGGACCCCGCGGAGATGGGTCCCGCGCCCGATGGGAAGACGGACGGGCCCGGGCCATGGTGGAAGCGTCATCCCGTACATCTCCCACGTCACCCATGCCTTCCAGGAGGAACACGTGTCGCTCGACCTGCCCCGCACCGACCCCCGTGCCGCGAACCTCGCCGCGGACGAGGTCCGCCGGCGTCTGGAGCACGCCCGAACGACCAGGCTCGCTCAGCTCAAGGCGCTGGACGAAACCGGGGCCGCCCCGGGCGACCACCTGATGTCGAACCAGAAGGACGCCATCAAGCGGGTCCTCCAGGAGATCGACGAGGCCTTCGCCCGCGTGGAGGACGGCAGCTACGGCACCTGCCTGGGCTGCTCGAAGCCGGTACCGCCGGAGCGGCTGGAGATCCTGCCGCACACCCGGTACTGCGTCGGCTGCCAGCGCGCGGCCTGACCCGCACCGCGGCCTGCCCCGCACCCCCGCACGTCCGTCCGCCCCGCTCTGCCCGAGAGGTGCAGTGGTGACCCATCAGACCATCGGCGAGCACGACGAGATCCTCAGCGCCGAGGACCTCGCCGCGCTCCGCGAGAACCTGCACGAACAGCTGCTGTTCCGCCGCGAACAGCTGCGGCAGTTCGCCACGGTGAGCCGTGCCGACGCCCGCCGCGTGCGCGAGGACGCCGCGCAGGTCGAGGTCGGCGTCAAGCTCGCCGCGTCGGCCCGCATGGTGCTCGCCGACGTCGAGGAGGCGCTGTCCCGGATGGACTCCGGGACGTACGGCGTCTGCCACCTCTGCCGCCGTCCGGTGGAGCGCCACCGCCTGCTGATAGTCCCCCAGGCCCGCTACTGCGGGCGCTGCCAGCAGGTGCGCGAGGCCGGCCGGTGACCGTGATCCGGCACCCCCGGCCGGCTCCCGTACGGCACCGGCACTGGCCGCTGTGCAGGCGCTGCTCAGGTCTCGCTCTCGACCTGGGCAGCGCCCGCACCCGCGCGTTCGTCGCCGGACGGGGCATGGTCCTGGACGTGCCCACGGTCACGTTCCCCGGGTCGGGAGCCGTCCATCCCGTCCAGCGCGGCACCATCGTCGACACCCCCGGCACCGCCCGCATGCTGGAGCGGCTGCTCGGCCACCGCCTGCCGCGCATCGGCCGCCCGCTGGTCGTCGTCACCTCCCCGGTGCTCGGCGGTCCCGCCTACCGCGCCGCGGCCCGTACGGCCGTCGAGGTGCTCCGCCCGCGCGCCGTCCTGACGGTCCCCGGCGCGCGGGCGGTCGCGCTGGCCGCGGGCGCCGACCACGTCCGGCCGCTGCTGGTGGCCGACATCGGCGCGCATCTCACCGAGGTGGTGCTGCTCGCCGACGGCGCGGTCACCGACGCCCGGCGCACCGCCCTGGGCACCGCCGACCTGTCCGACGACACGCCGGGAGAGCTGATCACGGACGCGGTGATCGGCATGGTGACGGAGATGCTGCGCCAGGACCGCACCTCCCTCACGCGCACCGCGCTGCGCCGCGGCGTGCTGCTGGCCGGCGGGGGAGCGCTGCGTCCTGACATCACCGGCGGACTGCCGGGCGGCCTCAACTGCGCGGTGCAGCCGGTGCCGTCCCCGCACACCGCCGCCGTCCGCGGCGCGGCGGGCCTGCTGACGGCGGCGCACCGGCACCCGTCGGCGGACGGCGTCCTCTGACAGGTCTGCACCTGCCCGACCGACCCTCGCCGACCCGACAGACCGGCCTGTGCAGGGCCGGACTCTGCCGGCCTGACCGCCCGCCCGGCCTGTGCAGGGCCGGACTTTGCCCGTCTGACCGCCCGCCCGGCCTGTGCAGGGCCGGACTTTGCCCGTCTGACCGCCCGCCCGGCCTGTGCCGGGCCAGACTCTGCCCGCCTGACCCGCACCGCGGCTTGACCCGCACGTCCATCCGCCCGGCCTGTGGCGGGCCGACCTTCGCCCGCCTGACCTGACCGCCCGCCCGGCCTATGCCGAGCCAGACTCTGCCCGCCTGACCTGACCGCCGAACCGACCTTCGCCCGCCTGACCTGACCGCCGGAGGGACGACTTTCGCCCGCCTGACCGACCGCGCGCCCGGCCCCGTGCCGGACCGAACTTTTCCCGCCTGACCTGACCGCCGGAGGGACCTTCGCCCGCCCGCCCGGCCTGAGACCGACCGACCTCTGCCGCGCCGACCGACCTGTTCCCCGACCGACCTGTCATCCCACGGCCGACCAGTCATCCCACGCCGACCGGTTACCGGGCGACCCGGTGCCGACCGACCTGTTGCTTGGCCGGCCCGCCCAGGCCGGCGCCCATCTCCGCCTGCGACCGCTATCGGAAGGAGACGTGACGTGGCGGGCACCGTACCCGCGCCGCAGCCGCCCCCCGGACCGCCGCCGCGCCCCCTGTTCTGGCCGTGGCGGGCCAACCCGCTGCGCCGCCGCACCGACACCGCGCGGGCCTGGCTGGGGCTCGGCGTGCTGCTGGCCGTCCTGGCCGTCGCGCCCTTGGCCGGCGCTCTGGTGGGCGACGCCGCCCACCGTCACTACCAGGACGTCGCGCGTCACCAGCAGCAGACGCGTCACCTCGCCGACGCGACCCTCCTCCACGACGCGCCCCGGCACCCGGAGCCGGGCTCGGACGAGGAGAAGAAGACGCGCTACCCGGTCGACGTCCGGGTCGTCACCCGTGAGGGACGGACCCGTACCACCCGCGCCGAGGTCGCACCCGGACTGACCGCCGACAGCATCGTCAGCATCTGGATCGACGCCGACGGCGAGGCGACCGACGCGCCCCTGACCGGCAAGGAGGTCCGCAGCCGCGCCGCGGGCTGGGCGCTGCTCACCGCGATCGGCGTGGCCCTGGCGGGCGCCGCCGTGCACGCCGTCACCGGCTTCGTGCTGCACCGCCGCAACCTTGCCCGCTGGGCCGCCGCCTGGGCGGAGACGGCCCCGCGCTGGACGACTCCGACGTAGGGCGAAAGTTTCGTAAGCGCTTGATCGATCTTCGATGAGAACCTGTGCCGCCTGACTCTGTTTTACAACTCAAGTACTCATATAGGTGAGGTGAACTGGCAAGACAGCGGAGCGTCACGATCTTCGGTCACGCGAACTTTTCGAAACTCTCACCGAAACTGTTGACGGTTGACGCGCTCAGACCAACACTGTCACGGCATCGACCTCCCCATCGAGCCGTAACAGGAGGCGTCACCCATGCACGTGTCCGTTCCTCCCGGCGGCCGCAGACGCGGCCGACTGATCATGAGCGTGAAGAGCGTCTGGACGATCGCTCTCGCCGCGCTCACCGCACTGCTCCTCACCACCGGCACCGCGACCGCCGCCCCCGTCATCTCCACCAACCAGACCGGCACCAACAACGGCTGGTGGTACTCCTTCTGGACCGACGCCCAGGGCACGGTCTCCATGGACCTGGGTTCCGGCGGCAACTACAGCACCCAGTGGAGCAACACCGGCAACTTCGTGGCCGGCAAGGGCTGGAGCACCGGCGGCCGCAAGACCGTCAACTACTCCGGCAGCTTCAACCCGTCCGGCAACGCGTACCTGACGCTGTACGGCTGGACCACCAGCCCGCTGATCGAGTACTACATCGTCGACAACTGGGGCACCTACCGGCCCACGGGTGAGTACAAGGGCACCGTCACCACCGACGGCGGCACCTACGACATCTACAAGACGACCCGGTACAACGCCCCCTCCATCGAAGGCACCCGCACCTTCGACCAGTACTGGAGCGTCCGGCAGCAGAAGCGCACCGGCGGCACCATCACCAGCGGCAACCACTTCGACGCCTGGGCGAGCAAGGGCATGAACCTGGGCAACCACAACTACATGATCATGGCGACCGAGGGCTACCAGAGCTCCGGCAACTCCAACATCACCGTGAGCGAGGGCTCCGGCGGTGGAGGCGGAGGCGGCGGCGGTGGTGGCGGCGGTGGCGGTGGTGGCGGCGGCAACGGCGGCTGCACCGCGACCCTCTCGGCCGGCCAGCAGTGGGGCGACCGCTACAACCTCAACGTCTCGGTGAGCGGCTCCAGCAACTGGACCGTGACCATGCGGGTCCCGTCCCCCGCCAAGGTCTCCTCCACCTGGAACGTGACCGCTTCCTACCCCGACAGCCAGACCCTCGTCGCCAGGCCCAACGGCAACGGCAACAACTGGGGCGCGACGATCCAGACCAACGGCAACTGGAACTGGCCGTCGGTCTCCTGCAGCGCAGGCTGATTCCCGCACGAGGAGGACCCCCACACATGAGCACCGGAAAGCGCCGGCCCGTCACCCGGTACCTGGTTCCGGGTGTGGCCGCCGCCGCACTCACCGTGGCCGCCACCGTGACCACGGGCGTCGGCGCCGCCCCCGCCGAGGCGGCCGCCTGCAACGGGTACGTCGCCCTCACCTTCGACGACGGCCCGTCGGCCGGCAGCACCATGAACCTGCTCAACGCGCTGAAGCAGAACGGCCTGCGGGCCACCATGTTCAACACCGGCCAGAACGCCGCCGCCAACCCGTCGCTGGTCAAGGCCCAGGTGGACGCGGGGATGTGGGTCGCCAACCACAGCTACACCCACCCGCACATGACCCAGCTGAGCCAGTCCCAGATGGATTCCGAGATCTCCCGCACCCAGCAGGCGATCGCGAGCGCCGGGGGCGGCACACCCAAGCTGTTCCGCCCGCCCTACGGCGAGACCAACTCCACCCTGCGCTCGGTGGAGGCCAAGTACGGTCTGACCGAGGTCATCTGGGACGTCGACTCGCAGGACTGGAACAACGCGAGCACCGACGCCATCGTCCAGGCGGCCTCCCGCCTGAACAACGGGCAGGTCATCCTGATGCACGACTGGCCGGCGAACACCATCGCCGCCATCCCGCGGATCGCGCAGAACCTCGCCTCCCGCGGGCTGTGCGCCGGCATGATCTCCCCGCAGACCGGCCGCGCGGTCGCCCCCGACGGCTCCGACGGCGGGGGAGGGGGCGGCGGAGGCGGCGACAACGGCTCCTGCACCGCCACCCTGTCCGCGGGCAGCGTCTGGGGCGACCGGTACAACCTCAACGTCGCGGTCAACGGTTCGAACAACTGGACCGTGACGATGAACGTGCCGTCCCCGGCGCGGGTGCTGAGCACCTGGAACGTCACCACCTCCTACCCCAGCAGCCAGACGCTCGTCGCCCGGCCCAACGGGAGCGGGAACAACTGGGGTGTGACGATCCAGACCAACGGCAACTGGAACTGGCCGACGGTCTCCTGCAGCACCGGCTGAGCACGACGGGCGAAGCCGCGCCGGCCTTCCGGCGCGGCTTCGCCGCGCTCACCCCAGGTGTTCGGTGAACCAGCCGGCGGCCAGCTCCGCGACCCCCTCCAGCGCGCCCGGCTCGCCGAACAGATGCGTGGCGCCGGGCACCACGTCCAGCCGGTGAGGCGCGGACAGCCGCCGCGCGGCCTCACGGTTCAGGTCCAGCACCTGCGTGTCCGCACCGCCCACCACCAGCAGCACCGGGCACGCCACCAGGGGCAGCGCGTCGCCCGCCAGGTCGGGGCGCCCGCCCCGCGAGACGACCGCCGACACCCGCCGCGCCCGCTCCGTCGCCGCGACGAGCGCCGCCCCCGCTCCCGTACTGGCCCCGAACAGCCCCACCGGCAGGTCCACCGCGTCCGTCCGGTCCTCCAGCCAGTCCACGGCGTGCGCCAGGCGACCCGCCAGCAGCCCGATGTCGAAACGGTGCCGGCCCGTCGCCTCGTCCTCGTCCTCCTCCGCCGCGGTCAACAGGTCCAGCAGCAGCGTGCCGAACCCCGCCCTGCGCAGCACCCCCGCGACGGCCCGGTTGCGCGGGCTGAGCCGCGAACTGCCGCTGCCGTGCGCGAACAGCACCACACCGCGCGCCCCCACGGGGATCTCCAGATCACCGCGCAGGGCCGCGGCTCCCGACGGAACCGTCACCGACGCGCTCACCATGCCGCCCACCTCCTCCGGCCACTCCCGTCCGGGGCTCCGGGTACCCGTGCGGGGCGGGTCGAGACGGGGCCCGGTTTGCCGCCCGCGACCGGGGCTACCCGGCCCCGGAGGACGAGGCGGAGGAGGTGCGCGGACGTGGGCGACAGCCGTAACGGACCGGGCCGCGAGCCGGTCTCCCGTGCCCGCTCGGGCATGGTCGGCCGCAGGTACCCACGAACCGGCACCGAGCCGGTCACCGCGCGCAGCCCGCTGAAACTGCGGCTGCTCATGGCGTCCGTCTTCCTGCCGCTCTTCGTCGCGGGAACGGTGCTGTTCGCCGTGTGGGCGGCGGGATCGAAGGAGGGCGACAGCCCCGGCAGCGGCCCCCTGACGCTCCTCGCCGTGATCTGCGGCGTCCTGGCCCTGACGGCCGCACTGGACCTCACGGTCGTGCGACGCCGCCTACGCCGCGAGCGGGGGTCCACGGGCTGACGCCCGCAGCTCTCCGGCGGGCGGTGCGCCGTCGTGCGCGGCGCGGTTCCACACCGGGGGCGGCTGCAACTGCGCGGCGTCCGGGCCGCGGTCGGCCGGAGCGATGCCCTGTGACCGGCCCGGGCGGGGCGTGCGCAGTGGCCGACGACGCCTGATTCCGCACAGCGCCGGCCGGGCAGGCGCCCAGACTGCGCGGCCTCTGCGCCGTGACGATCGCGCTCGCCGAGGGCGTTGCCCGTGGTCGGCTCAGCGGGGGGCGCAGTGTCGGCGACGGGCGGTCCCGCGCAGTGTCGGCCGGGCGGGGTCCGTGAGTCCCCGTGGCGGCCGTGTTCGTCTGGCGTGTTGCCCGGTGCCGAGCCGGCTGGGCGTGTGCGGTGGCACGGGACGCTGGGTTCCGCACAGTGACAGCTGGGCGGGTCCGTGAGTCCCCGTGGCGGCCGTGTTCGTCTGGCGTGTTGCCCGGTGCCGAGCCGGCTGGGCGTGTGCGGTGGCACGGGACGCTGGGTTCCGCGCAGTGTCGGCCGGGCGGGTCCGTCGACGGTGCCGCGTCCCTGCCGTCACGGCCGTACCCTCGCGTCCCGGCGTCTGCGCGGGGAGCGGGCGACCCGCACTGGGGCTCGTACTGGGCCGGGCGCCGTGTCAGTCCTCCAGCACCGCCGTGCTCTGCCGCACCACCAGATGCGTGGCCAGCTCGATCCGCTGGGCCGACGCGCCTGGGTCGTCCGGGCGCAGCAGCATGCGGGAGGCCTCCTCCGCCATGTGCCGCAGCGGCTGGTGGACCGTGGTGAGCGGCGGGCTGGACCACTGGGCGAGCGGTACGTCGTCGTAGCCGACCACCGACAGGTCCTCGGGCACCCGCAGCCCTTTCACGCGGGCCGCCTCCAGCACGCCCAGCGCCTGGAGGTCGCTGCCCGCGAAGATCGCCGTGGGCCGGTCGGGGCCCTCCAGCAGCTCCATGGCCCGCTCGAAACCGCCCTGGACGTGGAAGTCGCCGAAGCGGGTCAGCCGCGGGTCCACCTCGAGGCCCGCCATCGCCATGGCCGAGCGGTAGCCGTCGAGGCGCGCGAGCGAGCACAGCATGTCGTTGGGGCCGGTGATGATGGCGATGCGCCGGTGGCCGCGCTCGGTGAGGTGGCGGGTGGCGGCGAGGCCGCCGGCCCAGTTGGCGGAGCCGACCGACGGCACGTCAGGGTCGGGATCGCCCGCCGGGTCGATGACGACGAACGGGATGGCGGCCGCCCGCAGTTGGCGCTTGATGTCCTCGGGCAGGCTGGAGAAGACCAGCACCACGCCGAGCGGACGCCGCTGCAACACGCCCGGCAGCCAGTCCGGGTCGGGAGTGTGCCGGGTACCGCTCTCGGTGAGCACGACCGTCGCGCGATTTTCCTTCGCGACGTTCTCCACGCCCCGTATCAGCTCCATTGCCCACACGCTCTCCAGCTCGTGGAACACGATTTCGATGAGCGGATAGCGGGCGGCGGGCTGCACGCGCCGCCGATAGCCGTGCAGGTCGAGCAGCTTTTCCACCTTCGCACGCGTCGCGCGTGAGACATCCGAGCGGCCGTTGAGCACCTTCGAAACTGTCGGCATCGAAACCCCGGCCTCTTTCGCTACCGCAGCCAGGGTGACACGCCCGCTCGCCTCGTCGTCTTCACGCATACCCGCAGGATAGAGCACCGCGTGTCCATAACGTTTCGGGCGAGTTGCGACCCGACCGTTGACCCCAACTCCCGTCTGACCTACTGTCCCTCGGCATGGACTTTCGGCGATGAAGCCGAAACTTTCGAAAGGCGAACGATGAAGACACGTGCGCGCTTGCCCAGACTGATCGCCACCGGTGCGACGCTCGCCCTGGCCCTGAGCCTGTCCGCCTGCGGTGACGGCAACGGCGGGGCGTCGGCGGACGACGGCAAGATTCATATCCTTGTCTACGGGGACGCCACCAACAAGATCGAGAAGCAGATCGTCGACAAGTTCAACGAGACGTCCGACGTCAAGGCGGTCCTCGACACCATCCCCGGTGCCGACTACCAGAAGAAGCTTCAGACGATCATCAGCACCCCGCAGGCCCCGGACGTCTTCTTCAACTGGGGCGGCGGCAGCATCAAGCCCTTCGTCAAGGCCGACCTGCTGCTCCCGCTGGACGACTTCATCAAGAAGAACCCGGAGCTGGAGAGCAAGTTCCTCCCGTCCGTCTTCAACAACGCCGTCGTCGACGGCAAGCCGTACGGCATCCCGATGCGCGGCACGCAGCCGGTCCTGCTGTTCCACAACAAGAACGTCCTCAAGAAGGCGGGCGTCCAGCCGCCGAAGACCTGGGACGAGCTGCTCAACGCCGTGGACGCGCTGAAGGACGAGGGCGTCACCCCGATCGCGCTCGGCGGCGGCGACGTCTGGCCCACCCAGATGTGGTTCCAGTACCTCTTCGACCGCATAGCCGGCCCCGAGCTCTTCGCGAAGGCCATCGAGGGCGACAAGAGCGCCTGGGAGGCCCCGGAGAGCAAGAAGGCCCTGAAGATGATCAGGGAGCTCGTCGACGCGGGCGCCTTCGGCAAGAACTACGACTCCGTCAAGTACACCAACGGCGGTTCGGTCGCGCTGGTCGCCCAGGGCAAGGCCGGCTTCGAGCTGATGGGCTCCTGGTACTACTCCCAGCAGCTCACCGACCACCCGGACTTCGCGGAGAAGGGCCTCGGCTACTCCGCCTTCCCGACCGTCGAGGGCGGCAAGGGCGACCCGAAGAACGTCGCCGGCAACACCAACAACTACTACTCGGTGCTGAAGAAGACCAAGCACCCCGAGGCCGTCGCCAAGTTCCTCGAGCTGATGTACTCCGACGAGTTCGTCAAGGCGCAGCTCGACGTCGGCAACCTCACCACCACGACCAACACCGACGAGTTCATCGAGACGTCCGCGACGCCCGAGTACTCCCGCTTCCAGTACGACCTGGTCGCCAATGCCCCGTCGTTCCAGCTCAGCTGGGACCAGGCGTACCCGCAGTCGGCGGCCTCGGACATGCACAAGGCCATCCAGCAGTTCTTCAACGGACAGCTCGACGCGGACGGCTTCATCAAGGCCATGCAGGCCCTCCCGACCGAGTGACGAACGGCTCATGACCACAAAGATCACGAGCGCCCCGCCCGCCGCCGGGCTCCGCAAGGAGTCCCGGCGGCGGCCGGCCGCCTCCCCCTCCATATCCACGGTGGGCCGCCCGGGCTTCGCCTGGGCGCTGCCCGCCGCCCTGTTCTTCACGCTCTTCGCCATCGTCCCGCTCGTGATGGTCGCGGTGCTGTCCTTCATGAGCTGGAACGGGCTCGGCTCGCCCCAGTGGGTCGGCACCGACAACTGGTCGCGCCTCTGGGACGACCCGGTGATGCTGAAGAGCGTCTGGCTCACCCTCCTGCTGACCGCGCTCGGCGTGGTCATCCAGACCCCGCTGAGCATCCTCCTCGGCGTCTGGGCGGCCGGCTACCAGCGCAACCGCGCGGTGCTGTCCGTCATCTACTTCATCCCGCTGCTGCTGTCCGCCACCGCCGTCTCGGTGCTGTGGCGCGCGCTGCTCGACCCGAACTTCGGCATCCCCGCCGACGCCACCTGGCTGTTCGGGGACGGCAACCTGTTCGGCGAACAGGCCACCGCCATCGGCGTACTGGCGTTCGTCAGCACCTGGCAGTTCACCCCGTTCCACACGCTGATCTACCAGGGCGCCGCCCGCTCCATCCCGCAGGTCCTGTACCAGGCCGCGGAGATCGACGGCGCGGGCCGCTACCGGCAGTTCTTCCACATCACGCTGCCGCAGCTCCGCAACTCCATGATCACGTCGATGATCCTGATGATCGTCGGTGGCCTCACCACCTTCGAGACCGTCCTCATCCTCACCCAGGGCGGCCCCGGCACCGACACCACCATCAGCGCCTACTACATGTACGACAAGGCCTTCAAGGGCTTCGACTTCGGCGCCGGCTCCGCCATCGCCCTCGCCCTGGTCGTCGCCGCCACCATCATCTCCCTGGTCGTGGTGAAGGTCTCCGGCTACGACAAGATGCGCAGCTCCATGGAAGGTGTGTCATGAGGCGCCGCCCCAACTACCTGGCCGGCGCCGGCTCGCTCGTCTGGCTGGTGCTGGTCGGCCTGCCGCTGTACGTGATGCTCGCGGCGACCCTGCGCACCCGCCAGGACTACGCACAGAACGGCCCGGTGTCCTTCCCGGACACCTTCACCCTGGACAACTTCACCGGCGCCTTCGACTCGGGCTTCGGCCAGTACTTCCTCAACACGCTCGTCGTCACCGCCTGCGTGATCGGCATCGTGCTGCTGCTGGTCCCGCCGCTCGCCTACGCCATCGTGCGCAGCCGCGGCCGGGCCACGTCGGCGATCTTCCGGCTGTTCCTGCTCGGCCTGGCGATCCCCGCCCAGGCCGTGATCGTGCCGATGTTCTACCTGATCAGCGAAGCCGGCCTGTACGACAACCTGCTCGGCGTCATCCTGCCCACGGCCGCGTTCTGCCTGCCGATGTCGGCGCTCATCCTCAGCGGCGCCATGCGCGACATCTCCCCGGAGCTGTACGAGGCGATGGCCATGGACGGCGCCACCCCGCGCCGGATGTTCTTCCAGCTCGTGCTGCCGCTGTCCCGGGGCGGACTGTCCACCATCGTGGTCTTCTCCGCGCTCCAGGCATGGAACGGCTTCCTGTTCCCGCTCGTGCTGACCCAGTCCGACGCCACCAAGGTCGTCACGCTGGGCCTGTACGACTTCCAGACCGAACACGGCATCGACATCCCCGGGCTGCTGGGAGCCGTGGTGCTGTCCATGGTGCCCATCCTGCTCGTCTACCTGTTCGCCCGTCGTGCCCTGGTCCAGGGTCTGATGGGTGTCGGAGGAAAGTGACCGCGAACGTGGCCGTAGAGACCACCCCCGAAATCCCCCTCTGGAACGATCCCTCCCACCCCGTCTCCGCCCGGGTCGACGCGCTGATCGGCGCCATGACCCTCCAGGAGAAGATCGCCCAGCTGTACGGCGTGTGGGTCGGCGCCTCCGCCGACGGCGGCGAGGTCGCCCCGCACCAGCACGACATGGAGGAGGCCGTCGAGCTCGACGACCTCCTGCCGTCCGGCCTGGGCCAGCTCACCCGCCCCTTCGGCACCGCTCCCGTCGACCCGGCGCTCGGCGCGCTCTCCCTGCTGCGCACCCAGACCAGCATCACCTCGGCGAACCGCTTCGGCATCCCCGCCGTCGCGCACGAGGAGTGCCTGGCCGGCTTCGCCGCCTGGGGCGCCACCGCCTACCCGGTTCCGCTGTCCTGGGGCGCCACCTTCGACCCGGACGTGGTCCGCCGGATGGCCGCCGCCATCGGCCGCGACATGCGCGCCGTCGGCGTCCACCAGGGACTCGCGCCCGTCCTGGACGTCGTCCGCGACGCCCGCTGGGGCCGCGTCGAGGAGACCATCGGCGAGGACCCGTACCTCGTCGGCACCATCGGCACCGCGTACGTGCAGGGCCTGGAGTCCGCCGGGATCGTCGCCACCCTCAAGCACTTCGTCGGCTACTCGGCCTCCCGCGCCGGACGCAACCTCGCCCCCTCCTCCGTGGGGCCACGCGAGCGCGCCGACGTGCTGCTGCCGCCGTTCGAGATGGCGATCCGCGAGGGCGGCGCGCGTTCCGTCATGCACGCCTACACCGACATCGACGGCGTTCCCTCCGCGGCCGACGAGAGCCTGCTCACCGGGCTGCTCCGCGACACGTGGGGCTTCGACGGCACGGTCGTCGCCGACTACTTCGGCATCGCGTTCCTCAAGACGCTGCACGGCGTCGCGGGCGACTTCGCCGACGCGGCCGGCGCCGCGCTCAAGGCGGGCGTCGACATCGAACTGCCCACGGTCAAGACGTTCGGCGCCCCGCTCGTGGAGGCCGTCACCGAGGGCCGGGTGCCGGAGTCGTTGATCGACCGCGCCCTGCGCCGCGTCCTGACCCAGAAGGCGGAGCTGGGCCTGCTCGACCCCGACTGGAGCCCGGTGCCGCCCGCGTTCGACGGCGCCGACCTGGACGACCCCGAGGCGCTGCGCGGAAAGATCGACCTCGACGGCCCCGAGAACCGCCAACTGGCCCGCGAGATCGCCGAGAAGGCGGTCGTCCTGCTCAGCAACGACGGCACCCTGCCGCTGGACCGCCCCCGCCGGATCGCGCTCGTCGGCCCCAACGCCACCGAGCCGGCGGCCGTCCTCGGCTGCTACTCCTTCCCGCAGCACGTGGGCGTGAAGTACCCCGACATCCCGGTCGGCATCGAACTGCCCGACCTGCGCGAGAGCCTGACGGCCGAGTTCCCCGACGCCGAGATCACGGTCGTCCGCGGCACCGGCATCGACGACGGCGACCGCTCCGGCATCGCGGAGGCGGTGGACACGGCGCGGGACGCCGACATCGTCGTCGTGGCGCTCGGCGACCGCGCCGGCCTGTTCGGCCGCGGCACCAGCGGCGAGGGCTGCGACGCGGAGTCCCTCGAACTGCCGGGCGCGCAGCAGGAATTGCTGGACGCGCTGCTGGACTCCGGCACCCCGGTGGTCACGGTGCTGCTCGCGGGCCGCCCCTACGCGCTGGGCCGCGCGGTGGAGGACTCGGCGGCGATCGTGCAGTCGTTCTTCCCGGGCGTCGCGGGCACCCGCGCCATCGCCGGCGTGCTCAGCGGCCGCACGAACCCGTCCGGCCGCCTCCCGGTCAGCGTCCCGCGTACGTCCGGCTCCCAGCCGACGACCTACCTCGGCGCGCGGCTCGCCCAGGCCAGCGAGGTGTCCAACATCGACCCGACGCCGGCGTTCGGCTTCGGACACGGCCTGACGTACACGACGTTCGCGTGGAGCGACCTGACGGTCGACGCCGAAGAGGCGCCGACGGACGGGGAGTTCACCGCGTCCCTCACCGTGCGCAACACGGGGGAGCGGACCGGCACGGAGGTCGTCCAGCTGTACCTGCACGACCCGGTCGCCTCCGTGGTCCAGCCGGTCCAGCGCCTGGTCGGCTACGCCCGCCTGGACCTGGAGCCGGGCGAGGAGCGCAGGGTGCGCGTGACGGTCCCGGCGGACGTGGCGTCGTTCACGGGCCGCGACGGGCGCCGCATCGTCGAACCGGGCGACCTGGAACTGCGCCTGGCCGCGTCCAGCACGGACGCCCGCCTCACGACGACGGTCACCCTGACGGGGCCGGCGCGGGAGGTGGACCACACGCGGAGGTTCCGGGCGGAGTTCTCGGTGGAGAACTGACGCCACCACCCTCTTGTGGAATTCCACCGGCCCGGACCGCTCCTGCGGTCCGGGCCGGTGCACAATGGGCGCGCGGCCGGGATCGACGACAGGAGCACAGTGAATCCCTACCAGGCACCGGAGGACGGCGTGAGCGGTACCGGGGGTGCCGGCGGTGGCCGTCGGCCGTGGCTCGTCGCGGGGGTGGCCGTGGGCGTCCTGACCTTGGTGGGCGCCCTGGTGGCGACGGGCCGGCTGCCCGGCGGGACGGACGACGGCGGTGACCGCCTGGCGGAGCAGGCGGCGGACGCACGGTGGGCCGAAGGCGTCACGCCGGAGTGGATGAGCGAGCAGATGGGTCTCGACATCCCGGTCACGGCCCGCTCCCCGCGGGCCGCGTACGAGGTCACGTCCCGTTTCGACACGGGGCTGCTCACCTTCACCCTCACCAGGGTGGAAGCGGAGGCGTACCTGAAGGAGCACCCACCGGAGGGCGACTGGCTCGAACCGACCTCCGCACAGACCGACGTGCCGCCTCACGACTTCGCGCACTTCGGTCTCCCGGAGCCCGAGACGCTGAAGGACGGCATGCGGTACGGCGTCGTCTGCCCCGGGGCCGCGGAGGCCGCCTTGGATCCACACGCCCCAGGCGTCGACACGTCCGACGCGTCATGTGTCCGCCTCTACGCCCACGCCTACACGCCGACGCGTACGCGCATCTACCTCCGCGACCACTACGAACCCGGCATCAGCCCCCTTCCTACGCCGCCCTCGTCGACGCCGACGGGATGAGGGAGGGCCGGCCTATCTGAGGTAGGGGCCGTCCGCGCCGATCTTGCCCGGTCCGTCGAGGACGTAGACGCGGAGGTTGCCCTTGCCGGGGGCGGCGACGGTGAGGGTGCCGGTGGTGACGGTGCGGGTGTCGCCGGTGACCGCGTCCCGGTAGGTGCCGTTGGGGACGCCCGTGAACGTCGCGCCGCCGGAGACGGTGACGAGGGCGAAACTGTCGGTGCCGCCCGCGGTGTAGCGCCGTTTGAAGGCCATGTCGCCGCTGATGCCGGCCGTGGAGTACTGGCCCGTCTGGAGGGCCGGGACGGCACGGCGGATCTGGTTGAGGCGCTGCACGTGCTTGACCAGGGGCTGTTGCAGCGTGGTGGCGACCGCCCCCGAGGCGGACTCGACCTGGGAGAAGCCGGACGCCTTCACGTCACCGGCGAGGTGATCGCCGTAGTACGCCCTGCCCGTGGTGGCGAGAGGGCAACTCGGCCCGCAGTCGATCTTCTTGCCCTTCTGGAACTCGATCTCCGAGCCGTAGTAGAGGGTGGGAATACCGCGGAAGGTCCACATCAGCGACATGTTCTCGGCCCAGGCGTCGGTGCCGCCGGTGTAGCGTTCGCTGCTCTTGTCGGGGCCGTAGTCGTGGCTGTCGACGTAGACGACGTTGTAGGTGGCGTCGTTGTAACTGTCGTCGGAGTCCCTGCCGTTGTGGAAGGCGTTGCTCGCGTCGCCGAAGTTCATGTGCATCCGCATGTCGATGACGTTCATGCCGGAGGCGCGGCTGTGGTCGGGGGCGTGGTAGCTGTTGCCGTCGAGGAAGGCGTTGGTGGACGTGGGCTGGTCGCCCGTGCCCCGCTGCTGCTCGTAGTCGTACATCTCCAGCGCGGCCCGCCTGTCGTCGGCGCTGTACTCCTTGCGCTCCTTCCAGGTGTAGAACTGCGCGGAGTGGTTGACCGAACCGCGGTTCCACTTGTCGTTGACGAAGGCGGCGACCTCGCCGAAGACGAAGAAGTTCTTCGCGGCCTCGGGGTCGTGCCGCTGGGCGACGCGTTCCTGGATGGCGGGCAGGAAGCGGCGGTTCCAGGTGGTGCGCGGTATGTGCACCGCCGTGTCGACGCGGAAGCCGTCGACGCCCATGTCGATGTACTTGTCGTAGGCGCCGATCAGGTAGTTCTGCACCTGGGTGTTCTCGGTGTCGAAGTCGGCGAGGTCCTCGTGCAGCCAGCAGGAGCGGGAGTCCTCGCCCTCCCAGTTGCCGATCCAGCACTGGTGGTAGAGCGCCTTGGGGAACATGCCCGACGTCGGGCTGGGCCATTGGCAGTTGTAGAGGGTGTAGCCCTCGGGACTTCTGCCGCCGGTGGGGACGCCCCAGTTGACGCAGGTGTTGCCCGACGGCTCGGCGGTCGACCAGAGGTCGCCGTTGTAGTACGACTTGCCGCTCTTGGGCTCGACGGTGAGTCCGTCGTACTCGAAGCCGGGCTGCTTCTCGTCGTAGTACCAGCTCCATTGCGCGTCGCGCACCCCGTACACCGTGGGGGTGAACAGCCCCTTGGCGCCCCAGCGGGAGGAGTGGTTGTAGACGACGTCCTGGTAGATCTTCATGCCCTTGGCGTGGGCGGCGTCGATGAGGTCCTGGTACGAGGCGCCGGCGGACTCCAGGCGTGGGTCGACCTTGTAGAAGTCCCAGCCGTGGTAGCCGTGGTAGTCGTAGTCCGAGCGGTTGAGGACCACAGGAGTGATCCACACGGCGGAGAACCCGAGCGCCTTGATGTAGTCGAGCTTCTGGATCAGCCCCTTGAAGTCGCCGCGGAACATCGGGTCGTCGTTGGCCGCGTTGCCGGACTTCACGTGCTGGCTGCCTCCGCGGTTGTTGGCGGGGTCGCCGTCGTGGAAGCGGGCGGTGAGGACGAAGTAGATGGGGTCCTTGCGCGGGTCGGTGCCAAGAGGCGTGCCTGGAGCGGGCGTCGACGGCTTGGCACCGGTGGTCGCGGTGACGGAGGCCGAGGCGGCGGAGAGGTTGCCGGCCGCGTCGACGGCCCGGACGGTGTAGGTGTAGGCGGTGTTCTCCTCCAGCCCGGTGTCCGAGAAGACGGTGGAGCCGACGTCGGAGACGACATCGCCCTCGGTACCGCCGGTACGGGTGACCTGGTACGCGGTGACGCCGGTGTCGTCGGTGGAGGGCTCCCAGGTGAGAACGACGGAGACGCCGTCGGCGCGTGCCGTCACGCCGGTGGGGGCGGTGGGCGCCCGGGTGTCGGGCGCCTGGTCCGCGCAGGGGTCGTCCGCGTCGCGGGTGACCTTGCGCTCGGCGACGGTGGTGACTCCGGCGGGGATCGTGTAGTCGGCGCCGCCGTTGTTGTCCCAGACGCCGTTGCCGTTGTTGAAGGCGGCGGTGAGGACAGTGGCGGCGCCGAGGTCGAGGTCCTGCTTCCACCATCCGGTGCAGGCGGGCCGCATGCCGACCCCGGGCACGGTGGTCCACGCACCTCCGGCGGGCTGGTAGTGGATGTTGGCGGTGGTCCAGCCGAGGGTGCGGGTGGAGTAGTAGACGGTGGCGCTGTTGCCGTCCCCGTCGGAGGCCGCACAGGGGTCGGAGTGGGCGACGACGCCGTCCTTGACGGTGATGTCCCCCGTGCCGAGGGCGTAGTTGCGGCCGGAGTTGTTGTCCCAGGTGCCCGAGCCGTCGGTGAAGGTGGCCTGTAACCCCTCGGCGGCGCCGAGGTCCACTGTCCTCTTCACCCATCCGGTGCAGGCGGCCTCCATCGCCACGCCGGGGACGGTGGTCCAGGGGCCGCCGTCGGGGGCGTAGTGGAGGTGGTAGCGGTCCCAGTTCTTGGTCGTCGTGGAGTAGTAGACGGTCGCGGTGTTCCCGGCCGAGCTGGCTTCCGGGTCCGTCGTCGCGGCGGGGGAGGGGGCGGAGAGGAGCCCCATGACGGCTCCGGCCGCCACGGCGACGGCGAGCGGACGGCCACGGAGGCGCGTACGGGTGCGTCTCATGCGTGTCTCCAGGGAGGAGGGGAGAGACAAGGGGGTACGCCGGAGGGCGCAGGGTGCAAGCCCTAACGGAAAGTTGCAGAAACTTCTTACGGCAGCGGCAAGTTACCGCCGGGGAACGGGGGCGTAAAGGGGGTGCGCTTCAACTTGTCGGGAGCTGGGCGCAGCAGAACGCCCACCCTCGCAGTCGTCGTTGCAACGACTTGCAAGGATGGGCGGGTCGAGCGGTGGTGAGTGTTCTCCGGGTCAGCGGGAGGCGAGGGATACGAAGGCCGCCCACACGTCACGGCCGACCCGCAGCACGGGGCCGTCGTCGACGGCCTTCGAGTCCCGCACATACACGGTGTTCCGGTGGGCGGCCACCTCTACGCAGTCGCCGCCGTTCGTTCCGCTGTAGCTGCTCTTGATCCACGCGAGGTCGCGAACCTGCTCGATGCTCATAGCTCCCCTGCCATGTGCTCGATCACCCTGGCAGACTCCTCGGAGTTGAGGGCCTGTGAACGCAGCATTCCATAGCGTAGCCAGAACTCGCTGACCTCGTCCCGGTCCGACCGGATGTTCACGATGCCCTGGGCCTCGATGGAGACGAACCGCTGCCGTTCGACGGTCTCCAGCAGGACGATCTGCCCGTTGACCCCGCTGTGCGCGGCCCGTTGGGTCGGCATCACCTGAATCTCCACGTTGCGCATGCGGGTGCACTCCAGCAGGTGCGCGAGTTGCTGCCCTAGGACCGCTGTGCCGCCCACCGCCCGACGGAGAGCGCCCTCCTCGAGGATGAATGAGAACACGACGCACGGGTTTCTGCGCGTCAGCAGCGACTGCCGGGCCAGCCGTGCCGTGAGGTGTTGCTCGATGGCCTCTTCTTCGAGGGGAGGGAAGTGCGCCTGGAGCAAGGCGCGGGCATACGCTTCCGTCTGCAACAACCCCGGCACCAGCATCGGGTCGTACGAGAAGCGGCTCACCGCCTCCGCCTCCAGGAGGGCGAAGTCCTGGAAGAACAACGGGAGTTTGGCCCGGTCCACGTCCGGCTGGAGCACGCGCAGCGCCCCGCCCGCGTCCAGGACGCGTTCCGCCGCCTCCGTGAAGACCGCCTTCGCCGGGCGGCGGCCCTGCTCGACGGACGCGACCTGTTCCATGGAGTAGCCGATGGCGTCGGCGAGGGCCTGCTGGGTGAGCCCGGCGCGTTCGCGGAAGAGGCGGACCAGCTTGCCGTACGCGCTCCACGCCGCCGGGCGTTCCTTGTCGGGCCCGCGCCGGCCGGCCGTACCGCACTCCCGCTGGGTGGTCCTGCCCATCGCGCCCCCTGCTCCACCGCACAGTGATCTGTCGTGGAGCACAACGACCGAGCCGCCCCTCCGGCCACGGCGCGAGGCCGTACGGCGGCCGTACAGATCCGTACGACCGCCGTACCGCGTCGTACGCCCTACCAGCGGTCCCGGTGGACGACCTCCGAGACCGCCCGGCGCCGGACCGGGCCGAAGTTGCCCCGCGGCCAGCCCACCGGGATGGCGGCGAAGGTGTTCATGTCCTCCGGAATCCCGAGCGCCGCCTTCCATTCCGTCTCGAGGAACAGGTGCCAGATGGTGATGTTGGCCGCCAGGCCCAGCCCGCGCGCGGCGAGCAGGAGGTTCTGCACGCCCGGGTAGACGCACGAGCCCTCCGCGAGGGCGGAGAACCGCTCCTGGATGCGTCCCATCCGCTCCGTCGCCTCCGCGCCCAGCGCCTCGGCGTAGATCCGCAGGCCTTCCTCCTCGATCCGCGGCGGCGGGAACTGGTAGCACGGGATGATCAGCGCCGGGGTGTCGGCGAAGTGGTCGCGCTGGTACTCGATCGCGGCGACCATGCGCCCGTACGCGGCCTCGTCCATGCCCTCGGGGGCGTACTTGCCGGTCGTGGCCAGGTACGCGTCCACGCACCGCTTCCACAGCGGCGCCAGCTCCGCCATGACCGCCCGGTCGGTGACGACGACGTACTCGTAACGCTGCATGTTGCCGCCGCTCGGGCCCCACACGGCCGCCTGTATCAGCTGGTCGAGCAGCTCGTCCGGCACCGGGTCGGGGCGCAGGCGGCGCATCGCCCGCATCGTGGACATGGTCGAGAAGAGGGACGGCTCGGCGGCACCGTCGGCCACGGACCCCGCGAGAGGCGTTTCAGTTGTCATGATCGTGAGTGTAGGGACTGTGAACTTCCCATGTAACTCCTCTACTTGACTTCAGGATCGCCTGTCCCGCACGGCTCCGCATCTCACGCGCATGACGTCGGCCTCGGCGCGGTACTCGGCTCGTACTGCGGAAGGGAGCGGATCATGGCGGTCTGTGAAGTGTGCGGGAACGACTACGCCCTCTCCTTCGAGGTGCACACGGTCGACGATTCGGTCCACACGTTCGACAGCATCGAGTGCGCCGCCCACAAACTGGCGCCCATCTGCGACAACTGCGGCTGCAAGGTGCTCGGCCACGGCCTTCAGGCAGGCGGCCAGTTCTTCTGCTGCGCCCACTGCGCCCGCGCCCAGGGACACGCGGAGCTGGCCGACAGCGCGTGACCGTGACCGTGACCGCGGGCGTGACGGTGCGCAGAGTGACGACGAAAAGCGCGCGGAATACCGCGCCACCGACCGACTCACCGGAGGGTGACGCATGATCGACGAGGGCCATGTCAGAGAGCTCTGTGACGCCGCGAACGACGAGGCCGCGCTCGTCCTGCTGGAAGGCAGGGCGCGCGTGGTCGACCAGCCGTCGGACGAGGAGTCACAGGGCGCGCTGCTCGTGATCACCAAACGCGATCTGGTCGAGCGACTGGGCCCCGATCCCAGCGACCAGGCCCTGCACGACGTGGCGGGGACCCTGAGCGACACGGTCGGCAAACTGGGCGCCTGACCTGGTTCTTCTATCCAGGTGGTGACCGCCCGCCCCGGCACGTCCGGCACGAGGGCAGACGGTCACCGCCTGTCGCGCAGCCTGTCCCGCACGGTCACTCCGCACGTCCCTCGGCGTTCCCGTAGCGCGGTGCCAAACGGCGCCCCGACCCGGCGCGCAGGTCCAGTTCCGCCCCGGCCAGCCGGGCCACGGCCTCCGCGTCCGTCAGGCCCGGCACGCACACCACCTCACCGGCCTCCAGCCCGGCCAGGGACGCGGTCACCACGTCCGCCGCGGGCATCCCGCCGTCGTCGTGGACGCGGCGCTCGCCGCTCACCGGGGTGTCGCCGGCGCCCAGGTGGAACTCGGTCGCCGTGAGCCCGGGGCACACGACCTGCACCCGTACCGGAGTGCCGGCCAGCTCGGCGGCCAGGGTGCGGGTGAAGGTCACCGCGTACCCCTTGGTCCCGGCGTAGACGGCCCGCCGGGGGAGCGGGTCCGGCGGGAGGTCGCCGGCGAAGGCGAGGAGCGACGCCACGTTGATCACGGCTCCCCGGCCGCGCGCCAGCATGCCGGGCACGGCGGCCCGGGTGAGCGCCGTGAGCGCCACGACGTTCACGTTCACCACCCGGGTGAGGAGGTCCGGGTCCACCTCGGCGAACGTGCCGTAACCGTTGATGCCCGCATTGTTGACCACCAGGTCCACGTCGTCCCCGGACGACCGCTCCACGACACGGGACAGGTCCTCGGGGCTCCCCAGGTCCGCCACCAGCGTCTCGACGCCCGCCGCGCCCTCCTTGAGCGCCTTCTTCGCGAGGACGTCCAGCCGCTCGGCCCGCCGGGCGACCAGCACCAGCCCCCAGCCGCGCGCGGCCAGCCGGGTCGCGTACTCCCACCCGATGCCGGAGGACGCCCCCGTGACGAGGGCCGTGCCGGGTGAGTCGTGCGAGGTCATGAGCGTGATCCCTCCGTCGCCGGGTGGTGCCGTGCCGAACCGCCGTCCGACCTGCGCCGGGTGACCCGGCGGCCGGTGCGTGAAACGCGGGGACGGACGCGACGGTGGCGTCGCGCCGGCCGGAGAGCCGCCCGCCGGGCGCCAGGAGCATCCGGCGGGCGGTGATCACGAAGAATGCCTGCTGTTCCAGCGGTCCCGGAACCATGTCAGCGCTTCGAGCAGCAGCGTTCGGCTGCTCTCCTTCTCGAAGAGGGACAAGCGGATGTTGGGGCGCAGCTCCAGCTTGCCGTCCGGGATGTCGACACCGTCAAGAACGTTGAGGCGAGTGAGGAACTCGGCGCGGAGCGCGCGGTCGGTGAACGGCTCCCGCGCGGCCATGTACTGGAACACCACCTCCGCGGTGCCCCCTCGGCCGGCCCCCGGATACAAGGTCATGGGCCAGATGCCCCGGCCGGGGGCACCCGCCTCACCGAGCATGAGGTAGGCGCTGGTGGTGACGTGCCCGGCGCCGTGACCGATCCAGCCGCCCAAAGACTCCCAGTGGGCGAAGACGGCACGCACCGCATCCACGGTCTCGGGGGAGTCGTCCGCCGCGAGCTGCCGGAAGAACCGTTGGGCGCGGGTTTCCGCTTCCGGTGCGCCGGCGGTCGCGTGCTGGGCGGTGTCCTCACCGTCCGTCCGGTCGTCGTCCGTTCCGGCGAGCAGGGAAGCGAGCTCGTCGGCGGTGAGCCGCTGCGCCGGGTCGGCCGCGCCGGTCGCCGTGAAACGGACGCCGTCGGCGGCCAGCCGGGCGCGGACGTCGGAGTGTCCTTCGTCCTGGGGCGTCGCCCACCGGAAGCCGTCGGAGATCCTCCCTTCGGAGGTCAGGACGCGGTACGCGTTGATCACCCCGGGCGTGTTCGCCAGATGGTTGCCCACGGCCTGTGCCCCGGAGCCGAGGAACGCGGCGAGGTCGCCGTACGCGGTCCAGGTGCCGTGCGGGAGCGCGGCGAGGACCTCGTGGGCCAGCTGCCAGTCCCGGTTGCGCTCCGCCCTGCCCACTCCGCGCAACGGCGCGGGCCACAGAGCGATGGCGCGTTCGGCGAGTTCGTCGGCGCGAGCCAAGATCTCCCGCACGCCCCAGCGCTCGGTCGCGGCGATGCGGCGGTTCATTTCCAGGTGGCTGCCTTGCAGCAGGTCCTGCTTGCGGTCGAAGGGGTGGTTGGACAGCTCCGCGTTGACCGCGGTCAGCGTCAGGTTGCCGAGCGTGTGCTGGAACCGGGCATGCAGTTCCTCCGGGGTCTCCCCTTCCTCGGCCTCCTCGCGTAGCGCGCGCAGCCACTCGTCGCCGGGAGACTGCGGCATGACGTGCTCGACGGTGAGCTGTGCGGCGGCGAAGTCGACGGGTTCGGGATGCCCGTAGCTCTCCTCCAGCCGCTGCAGCACCAGCTTGCGCTGCTGCCACCGGCCGAACTGGTAGAACGGCGCGGTCCTGATCTTCTCGCGCAGGTCCGCGTCGTCGGGCCAGAAGCGGTTCTCCGAGGAGAGGAGCCGGTGCAGCCCCTCGGCGACCGGCACGTCACCTGGAAGCTGCCCTGGAACGGCCTGGAAGATGCGGTTCAGGTTGTTCGTCGGGACCCGGCAGATCATCCGGCGGACGAGGAAGCTCTCGATGTATGCCAGGGCGCGGACCATGCCGGCGGAGTCCAGCTCTCCGCGCTCGCGGCGATCGAAGAGCAGCATCAGCGCGGGGTAGGTGGCCGAGGCCTGCCACGCGTCCAGGCGGCGCAGTGCCTCCCGGACCGCCGGGTCGGTCTCCTCCTCGGGGTGCAGCAACCGACGGAAGTGGGCACTGCGGCGGTGCAGATTCCTGATGTACGCCTCGATCTCCTCGTCGCCGGCCTGCTCTTGTTCAAGACGCCTCTGCTGGGCGGCATACAGGTCCTGGCGGCGGACCCGGTCGTCCCCGTCGAGTACGAGCTGCAGCCACATGAGCTGTTCGAGCTCGTCGTTGCTCAGGCTGTTCTGCAGGGGCAGCCAGTACGTCGCGTAGATGTGCTCGCCACGTTCTTCGAGCTTCATGAAGAGGTAGTTGCGGAGCAGGTCGGCCTGACTCAGCTTGAGACCGGTGTTGTTGAGCGACTCGAAGATGCGGTGCACGTTGTCGCGGCGTTCGGCGGTCACCGCCACCAGTGCCAGCCGCGACGTGATCGCCTGCTCGATCCGGAACACGTCCTGCGGCGCGGCCGGGTCCTCCGCCTCGACCAGCTTCTTCCGGAAGAAGGCATAGGCGGTGGCGACTCCGCTCCCTGCGCCCAGGCCGGTGACAGTGCCGTGGATGTGCGCGGTGAACTGTGCCCGGTCCGCCTGGGTGGGCAGCAGACGGAGCTGGTCGTCGCCGGTCTTCCACTTGTTGATCAGGTACTGCTCGTTGATGCGGTCCGCCTCTCTCGGCGCTGCTTCCGCGACGTGGTCGCGAATCGCGGCCAGGGCCAGGGACAGCGTGGTCAGCCGCTGCTGGCCGTCGACGACGAGCCAGCGAGGGAAAGTGGCGTCGTTCTGAGGTGAGGGCGCGAGCACCACCGAGCCCAGGAAGTGCGTGCTCCCCTTGTCCTCGGCCGACTCCACTAAGCCGGCCTGTTCCGTGATGTCGCTCCACAGCTGCTTGAGCTGTTTTTCGGTCCAGGAATACGTCCGCTGGTAGAGCGGCACCTGGAACTGCTGAGTTCGGCCCTGCATCAGATCGGCGAACAACGTCTCCTTGGCCTGCATGGTGGCCCCCCTTGATCGGCGGTCGTTCGCGCCGATTACAGCAGGCTCAGCCGCTGTGCGGAGCGGAAAAGAGCCAGGATGCACGGGATCGAGCGGCTCCTGATCAACCGTGGCGGCGGAAACCGCGGCCGTGCCCCCACCCGAACACGGAGAGCACCTGTCACCGGCGTGGGTGCGGTAAAGGGGTGGAGGGGATGTGCGCCCTCCCTCTACCGTGCCCCCATGCCTCCCGCCAAGACCTCCTTCGTCTGTCTGCCATGCCGGGCCTCCTACAAGCAGCCGTACCCGACGCCTGCGAGGAGCGCGAAGAGCGACGAGCGGGTGTGTCCGCGCTGTGCCCGCACGCTGATTCACGTCGGCTCCGCCTTCGCCCCGCCGCCCCGCAGGGACACCGAGGGGTGGAGGGTGCTCTCCCTGCTGCTGCACGCCGGCATCCGTTTCCACAAGAGCTGTTGCGCCGGGCCCGGGTACCGGCCGCGCTCGCTCCGCGAGGTGCGGGAACGGATGACGTATGCCCGGCGTACCGGCGAGCCGATCGCCAGAGCGCTGGTGCGTCCCGAGCTGCCCTGACGGCCCGACCGGACGCGCCCGCACCGCCACAGGAGGGGCGTGGGAGGCTGGAGGCATGGACACGGGACGGGCGGCGCACTCCGCCGACAGGGTGATACCGGCACCGGCACCGGGTGATGACCGTGCGTCCCGCACCGATCCCGTGCCGTTCACCCCCGACACCCTCCTCTGGGACATGGTCGGCGACGTCCGCGTCCTGCTGTACCTCCCCGCCGCCCTCGTCCTCCAGGTCGCGCATCCGGCCGTAGGCGCCGGCGTCGACGAGCACAGCGTCTTCCGCACCGATCCCTGGGGCCGCGCCCGCCGCTCCCTGGACTCGTTGCAGCTGTGGATCTACGGCGGTGACCGCGCCGTGGAGGAGGGGCGCAGGCTGCGCCGGTTGCACCGGGACATCAAGGGCACCGACACCCGAGGGCGCGCGTACCACGCGCTGAACCCGGCCCCCTACGCCTGGGTGCACGCCACCGGCTTCCCCGTCTTCCTGCGGGCCGCCGAGTATCTGTTCCGGCCGTTCGACGAGGCGGGGGAGCGGCGACTGCACGCGGAGGCACGCCGGCTCGGGCGCATCCTCGGTATCCGGGAGCGCGACATGCCGGGCTCCGTCGAGGAGTTCTGGACCTACTTCGACAGGGTCGTCCACGACGAGCTCGAACGGACCGTCGTCGTCGACGAGTTGCTCGACCCGCGCCGGTCCGTGCCGCCCCCGGACGGGTCGGTGGCGGCGCTGCGGCTGCTCTGGCCCGTCCTGCGTCCCGCCTTGCTGCGGCTTCAAGTCTTCGTCACCAAGGGGCTGTTGCCGCCCGTCGCGCGTGAGCGGCTGGGCATCGACTGGTCGTCGCGCGACGAGCGGCGGCTGAGGCTGCTCGGCCGCGTCGTCCGTACCGTGGTGCCGCGCCTGCCGGAACGGCTCCGCTACCTGCCGGTCGCGTACGCCGCCCGCGCCGCCCGCGCCGCCCGCGCCGCCCGCCCCTGACCGTCCCGGAACGGCCGTACCGAGACGGTCAGGCGCGGTGCCCGCCCCGCAGTAAGGCCCGCCTGGCGCGGGGTCCGCCCCCTTCAGGCCCGCCCCGAGGCGGGCCGCCACCCCCGTCACCTACCTGTGTCATGCCCATTGCCCGCGCTCCCGACCCTCGCTATGTTAATCGAAAATCACATCGGTGCGACGAGGGTCAACCCGCGTCTGTCGCGCAACTGGCAAGTCTGCGAAGGCATCCGGAACGGTCCGGCCCCTCAGGGAAGCAGGTAAGTCAATGGAGAACCTCAGCAGGAGAAAGGCTCTGACCCTCGGTGTCGCGCTGGGCATCGTCGGCGCCGCGGCCCCCGTGCCCGCCTGGGCGTCGGCCGGCTCGGCCGCCGGGACCGGAGCCCTCACCGGAGTCGGAGCCGGAGCCGCCGCACGGCCCGGCCCCGAGTGGATCTGGGACGAGGCGGCGGACCCCTTGATGGCCCGGATGATCGACGGCGGCCACGTCCCGGCCATCAACCGGGCGTGGGAGAAGTGGGTGAACAACAACGACCCGATCCCCGGCGGACTCCCCTCCGACTTCGCCGCCTACCTGGCGCAGGCCAACCACCTGCCCTCCTGGGCCGACCAGGCCAAGCTCCAACGCGCCGCCGACTTCAACCGCCGCCGGGACACGTACCTGTTCATGCTCTACGGCCTCGGCAGCGGCATCATGAGCACCGTCATCCCCCGTGAGGCCAAGAGCGTCTACTGGTCCGCGGGCGGCGCCGACATGCAGGACCGCGCGGCCAAGACGTTCACCTTCGGCTACGACCTCTCCCAGCTCGGCGCGTTCAAGCCGACCGGGCAGTTCGTGGTCACCGCCAACAAGACCCGCGTGGTGCACGCCGCCGTACGGCACCTGCTGCCGCAGTCGCCGCACTGGAAGGCCGTCGCCGACGAGTCCATCCCGATCAGCGCCGCCGACATCCTCGTCACCTTCCACAGCCTCGGCACCTACGTGCACCAGAAGCTGCTCGAGTGGAGGATCCCGTACCCGGCCGCCGACCAGGAGGCCTTCCTGCACATGTGGCAGGTGGCCATTCACCTGCTCGGCGTGCCCTACGAGCACATCCCCAAGACCTGGGCGGAGGCCCGCGCGCAGTCGCAGCAGGTCCTCACCCCGATCCTCACCCCGTCCACCGAGGGCATCGCGCTGGCCGAGGACCTGCTCGGCCTCACCGCGCAGATCGACCTCGGCGTCACCCGCGGCTTCCTCAACGAGTTCGTGCGCTACGTCCTCAGCGACCAGGTCGGCGACTGGCTGGGCCTGCGGCGCGACTACGCGGCCGCCGCCCTGGTGCGCACGGCGTGGCCGGCGTTCATCCTCTTCCGTGAAGGGCTGTCGCCCGTCATGCCGGGCACCTTCTACATGTTCGACCAGTTCATCCGGGCCATCGCCATGCTGTTCCTCAACAAGGGCTCCTCCGGGACCACCACGCCCATCACCATCCCCACCGGCAACCGGGCCGGTTGAGCGGACGGGCCGCGCGGACGCCCACCCGACCCCGCCTCACGGCGACCGGGCCGAGAGGCGGGGTCACAGGCCGAGCGCGCCCAGCACCAGCGCGGTCACGGCATCCCGGTTCTCCGGGGCGTCCCGCCACCGTAGGGCCCGCCCCGCCTCGACCACCACACCGAAACCCGCGTGCACCAGCACCCGGGCCTGCCGGGGGTCCAACTCCGGGCGCACCAGCCGCAGCTGCTGCTCCCACACGGCGATGTGCTCACGCTGCGCCAGCACCACAGGACGCCGCAAGTCGTCGGGCAAACCGGCGAGTTCGGCCTCGGCCACGCTGTTCAGCTCGGTGTGCTCAAAGCTGTACGCCACGTACGTCGCCGCCAGCGCGACGACCGCCTCGCGCGGGCCGGCCACGCCCTGCAGACTCCGCTCCACGCCCTGCGACAGCAGCGCCGCCGCCTGGAGGCAGGCCGCCGCCAGGATGTCGATCTTTCCCGGGTAGTGCCGGTACAGCGCGGACGGGGTCAGGCCGACCGCCCGCGCGATCTCCCCGTTGGTGACGTTGGCGAAGCCGTTGCGCGCGAACAGCGGCACGGACGCGGCAAGGATCTCCGCGCGCCGGGTGCGCGGGACCGGCCGGGCGGGCAGCTCCACCGGGTGCGCCCCGGGCGGCACCCCCGCCGGGTCGCTCGCCGCCACCCCGAGCGCCGCCGCCAACAGCAGTTCCTCCGCGCGCCGTTGAGCGATGGAGATGTGGTGCATCGTGACCGACCCGATCGCGCCGAGGGCCGCCACCGCCCGCAGCCGCTCGTCCGGCAGCGGATGCTCCCGCTGCACGGCGGCGTCGACCCGCTCGACCAGACGCCCGAACTTCACCCGCAGACGCCGTCGGTCCTCACGGTTGAGGTAGCGCGCCTCCCACCGGTACACGCCGCCCGAGGCCCGGTGCGCCACCGTGATCCGGGTGAGCGGCGTCAGCACGCCCCTGAGGCCCGCCCCGTCCGGAACCTCGTCCAGCGCCGCGACCAGACCGTCCACCATGACGTCAGCGCACTCCGCGAACAGCGCGTACTTGTTCGGGAAGTGCCGGTAGAGCGCCGCCGCGGAGATGCCGACCTGAGCGGCGACCTCCTCCATGGAGGCCGTGTGATAGCCGCGCTCGCTGAACACCCGCCCGGCCGCCTCGACGATCAGCTGTCTGCGGTTACGGGGCCGCGTGGCCGGAGCCGGCTCGGCGGGCGCGGCCGAACGGGCGGACGAGGAGCCGGGAGCCATGGCGATTAGTCAATCACACGGGGTGAGGCGGCCGGGCTCCCTCCGTTTCCGCTCCGGGATGCCGGAAGCCCGCTCAGTCGAACAGCAGCACCGGCTTCACCACCCCGCCCCCCTCCATCGCCCTCACCGCCGCCCCGATCTCCTCGAACGGGAACGTCGTCGCCAGCGTCTCCAGGGGGAACAGGCCGCGGCGCCACAGGCCGATCAGGTCCGGCAGGAAGCGCCCGGGGCGGGAGTCGCCCTCGATCACCCCGTGCACGCGCACGCCCTTCGCCAGCAGGTGCATCGCGTCGAACGTCACCTCGCCACCCAGGCCGACCAGCGCCAGCTCGCCGCGCGGGCGCAGCGCGGCGACGGCCTGCCGGGCCACGTCCGGGCGCCCCGTGGTCTCCACGACGTGGTGCGCGCCGCCGCCCGTGAGGTCCCGCAGCGCCTCCACCAGACCGTCACCCGGAGGAAGCGCCGTCTTCGCGCCCAGCTCGACCGCCAGGGCCCGGCGTCCGGGGACGGGGTCGACCGCCACCACCGGGTCGCAGCCCACCGCCACCGCCGCCATCACCGCGCTCAGCCCGACCCCGCCCGCCCCCATGACGACCAGCGACGCGCCCGGCTCGGGCCGCAACCGGTTGAGCACCGTGCCCGCGCCCGTCTGCCCGCTGCACCCGAGCGGTGCGGCGACCTCGTCGGGCAGGTCCGCCGGCACCGGAACCACACCCCGCTCCCGCACCACGGCATACGTGGCGAAGCTGGACTGGCCGAAGAAGCCGCCGTGCACGGGAGTGCCGTCGCGGGCGAGGGGAGTGGTGCCGTCGGCGCGCCCGCCGGAGAAGTTCAGGGTCCGCGCGTGGAGACAGTACGCGGGATGCCCCGTCGCGCACTGCTCGCACGCGCCGCAGCTCGCGAAGGTGAGGCACACCGGGTCGCCGGGCGCCACGCCTCTCACCTGCGCGCCGACCGCCTCGACGCGCCCCACGCCCTCATGACCGAAGACCATCGGGGTGAGCCGGCGCGGCCAGGTGTCCCGCATGCCCAGATCGGTGTGGCAGACGCCGGCCGCCGTCATCCGCACCAGCACCTCGTCCGGCCGCGGCTCCTGCAGCTCCAGGTCCCGCACGGTGAACGGCGCGCCCGGCGCCTCGACCACGGCCGCGCGGACCCGCCTCACGCGCCCTCTCCGGCACCGAGCCCGGCACCGGGCGCGGCGCCGGACTCGGGCGCGCGCTCCAGGTAGAAGTAGTAGAACGGCCCCTCGGCCGGCACGCCCTTCCCGTTCATGATCCCCAGCAGCGTGTCCTCGTCCACCCACTTGAAGTGGTCGAACACCGGCCGCCCGTCGTACACCATCGTCGCCGTCGACTCGCCCCGGAACTCCACCGTCCACAGGCTTGCCTCGCCCTGCCCCAGCTCGGTGTTCGAGTACAGCTCGCCCGCCTCGTTCAAGCACATCAACGGTTTGGCGTCATGCGGCGAGTGGAACGTCTTGCCGTACCAGCCGGCTTTCTCCAGCATGCCGTTGAGCGGGTGACCGGTGTCGAACTCGCCGCCCTTCCACGCCCCGAGGATCTCCTCGGGGCGGACCGTCGGCAGCACGGCCCAGATCGCGTCCAGCTCGCCGGGGTCGACCCGGCCGTCCCGCTCCGTGAGCTCACGGAACAGGGATCGAGCCTCGTGCACGTCCATCTCAGGTGTCCTCTCGTCGGTCGGTGCGGGCCGGCGCGGTCAGGACCCGGGGTGCCTCAGCCCGACGACCCGCGGGGCGCCGCGCCGCGCCCCGCCGGGGTCCGCCTCGGGAACGGCGGTGCGCCGCCGCCGGTGACCGCGGGCGGGTGGCCCACCGTGCCGAGGCTCAGCAGCACATGCCGTTCCGCGACCTCCTCGGCGGTGAGCGGGCCGTCCTCGCGGAACCAGTTGGCGACGCCCTGGCACATCACGAGCACCGAGCGCACCGCGTCGGCCGGGATCGGGGTGGTGAACACGCCTTGGGCGCGGCCCTCCTCGACCGTGTCCAGCAGCATGTGCTCCAGATAGTCGCGCAGGGCGACGTACCGGGCCCGGTTCTGCGGCTCCAGGCTGCGTATCTCCGTGTCCAGGAACGCCAGTTGGCGACGGTGGGCCATGTACAGCACGATCGACTCGACCATGCCGCAGAAGCGGGCCAGCGGATCGTCCCCGGCCTCCCGGGCGGCGGCGCGGCAGCGGTCCAGGACGTCCTTGATGGACGTCTCGAGGAGCGTCGCCAGCAGCGCCTGCTTGTTCTCGTAGTGGTAGTACAGCGCGGGCACGGTGACCCCGACCCGGCTGGCTATGTCCCGCACCGAAGTGCCGTGGTAGCCCTGCTCGTTGAAGGCCCGCATGGCGTGCATCAGGATCGGGTGCAGGTCGAGCGGGGCGTAGGAGCGCCAGTGCCCCGCCGACGGGGTGGTGTCCTGGCTTGGGGCGGTGTTCAACGGCTCTCCTCCGGGGCTGCGGCGGTCGGCGTCATCGTACGGCGGTGCGTCCGGTCCACCCCTCCTTCCTCGCTTAGCGATCGTTCAGGAGATCGCGGCGCGCGACGGTCGACCCGCAGTCACTGTCCCCCTCCCCTTCCGGAAAAACAAGTCCCGCACGGGGAGTTGACCGCCCTGCCTCCCGCTCCTACGTTTAGCGAACGCTCAGTAAGTCCCCGGTCGCCGTCGGCAGGTTCGCCACGCACCGAGAGAGGAACCCATGAGCCCCACTTCCACCCACCGTCCCGGCCGCACGGTCGCGGGCCCGCTGGACGGTGTGCGCGTGGTCGAACTGGCCGGCATCGGACCGGGACCGTTCGCCGCGATGCTGCTCGCCGACCTGGGCGCCGACGTGGTGCGGGTGGACCGCCCCGGCCGCGCCGCACTCGGCGGCGACCCCGCCCGCGACCTGACCAACCGCAACAAGCGGTCCGTCGTCGTCGACCTCAAGACGTCCGAAGGGCCCGCGACCGTAAGGGCGTTGGCGGCGCGCGCGGACGTCCTGCTGGAGGGGTACCGGCCGGGCGTCGCGGAGCGGCTCGGCGTCGGCCCCGAGGACTGCATGGCCGCCAACTCCGCGCTGGTGTACGGCCGGATGACCGGCTGGGGGCAGGACGGCCCGCTCGCCCCGCTGGCCGGCCACGACATCGGCTACATCGCCACCGCCGGCGCCCTGTCCATGATCGGGACCTCCGACGGGCCGCCCGTCTTCCCCGCCAACCTGCTCGGTGACTACGCGGGCGGCTCTCTTTACCTCACCACCGGAGTCCTCGCCGCGCTGCTCGCCGCCCGCACGACCGGCGAAGGCCAGGTGGTGGACGCCGCCATCGTCGACGGCACCGCCCACCTGACGAGCCTGTTCTGGGGCATGCTCGCCGAGGGCACCTGGCGCGACGCGCGCGGCCGCAACCTGCTCGACGGCGGCTGCCCCTACTACGCCGTCTACGGGACCTCCGACGGCGGCTGGATGGCGGTCGGCGCCCTCGAACCCCGCTTCTACACCGTGTTCGTCACCCTGCTCGGCCTGGACGCCGACGAGCTGCCCGACCGCGCCGACCCGCGCAACTGGCCCGCCCTGCGCTCCACGTTCACCGCCCGCTTCAGGACCGCCACGCGCGCCCGCTGGACGGCCGTCTTCGAAGGCACCGACGCCTGCGTCGCGCCCGTGCTGACCCTGACCGAGGCGGCGGACCACAAGCACCTCACCGCGCGCGGCACGTACACCGAGGCGCACGGCGTCACCCAGCCCGCCCCCGCACCCCGCTTCTCGGGCACACCCGGCACGCTCCGGCGCCCGCCGGCCGTCCCCGGCGCCCACACCTTCGACGTGGCCCGCGACTGGGACGTGCCCGACCTGCTGAAGGGCCGCCGCTGATGGAACTGTCCTCACCCCTGGCCTACGCGGAGGACCCGCGCACCGCCGCGGACCGTGCCGCCGCCCTGGAGACCGCCGGGCTCGACGCCGTGTGGGTCGCCGAGGCGTACGGCTTCGACTCCCCGACGATCATGGGCTACCTCGCCGCGAGGACCGAGCGCATGCGCATCGGCTCCGCCATCCTCAACGTCTACTCCCGCACTCCCGCCCTGATCGCCCAGACCGCCGCCGGACTCGACGCGATCAGCGGCGGACGCGCCCTCCTCGGCGTCGGTGCCTCGGGACCGCAGGTCGTCGAGGGCTGGCACGGCCGCCTCTACGACCGGCCGCTGCGCCGCGCGCGCGAGGTGATCCAGCTGTCCCGGCGGATCTGGCGGCGTGAGGTGATCGAGCACCACGGCATCACCGACCTGCCCGTCCCACCCGAGAAGGGCGGCACCCTCGGCAAACCCCTCAAGCTGCTCAACCACCCGGTGCGCGACACCATCCCGGTGTACCTCGCCGCCCTCGGCCCCGCCAGCGTCCGTACGGCTGCCGAGATCGCCGACGGCTGGCTGCCGTTCCTCTACGCCCCCGAGCACGCGGAGAAGGTGTGGGGTCCCGCCCTCGCCGAGGGCACGGCGAAACGCGACCCCGCGCTCGGCCCGCTCCAGGTGGTCGCCGGCGGACTGCTCGCGATCGGCGACGACGCCGAAGCCGTACGCGACCTCATGCGCCCCACCGTCGCCCTTTACGTCGGCGGCATGGGCGCCCCCGGCCGCAACTTCGACTTCGACCTCGTCTGCTCCTACGGCTACGAGGCCGCCGCGGCCGCCGTCCAGGAGCACTACCTCGCCGGACGGAAGAAGGACGCGGAGGCCGCCGTACCGGCCGAACTGCTGGAGCAGCTCTGCCTGGCCGGTCCCGAGGGATACGTCCGCGACCGCGTCGAAGTCTTCCGCGAGGCGGGCGTGACCATGCTCAACGTCACTCCCGTCGGCCCCGACCCCGCCCGACTGATCGAGCACGTGAGGAGCTGGCTGTGACCGCCCCCGAACGCGCCCCGGGACGCCCCCTGTACGGACCCGACCACGAGGCTTTCCGTGAGACGGTGCGGACCTTCCTCACCAAGGAGGTGCTGCCGCACCACGAACGCTGGGAGAGGGACGGGGTGGTGGACCGCGAGGTGTGGCGCTCGGCGGGTCGCCAGGGACTGCTCGGCATCGCCGTCGACGAGGAGTACGGCGGCGGAGGCACCCCCGACTTCCGCTACAGCGCCGTCCTCATCGAGGAGTTCGCCCGTGCCGGAGCCTCCGGACTGGCGATCAGCCTGCACAACGACATCGTCGGCCCCTATCTCACCCGCCTCGCGGACGACGAGCAGAGGCGCCGCTGGCTTCCCGGGTTCACCTCGGGCGACCTGGTCACCGCCATCGCCATGACCGAACCCGGCGCGGGTTCCGACCTCCAGGGCATCCGCACCACCGCCACCGACCAGGGCGACCACTACCTGCTCAACGGCGCCAAGACGTTCATCTCCAACGGCGTCCTCGCCGACCTCGTCGTCGTGGTGGCCCGCACCACGCCCGAGGGCGGCAGCGGCGGGCAGAGCCTGCTCGTCGTCGAGCGCGGCATGGGCGGCTTCGAGCGCGGCCGCAACCTCGACAAGATCGGCCAGAAGGCGCAGGACACCGCCGAGCTGTTCTTCACCGACGTGCGCGTCCCCAAGGAGAACCTGTTGGGGGAGGAGAACCAGGCCTTCGCCTACCTGATGGGCAACCTCGCCCAGGAGCGGCTGGCCATAGCCGTCGGCGCCGCCGCCGCGGCCGAGGAGATCCTCGACGTCACCACCCGCTACGTGAAGGAACGCGAGGCGTTCGGCAAGCCGCTCGCCCGGCTCCAGCACATCCGCTTCGAGATCGCCGAGATGGCCACCGAGAACGCCGTCACCCGCGCCTTCGTGGACCGCTGCGTCTCCGACCACAGCGACGGCCGGCTCGACGCCGTGCACGCCTCGATGGCCAAGTGGTGGGCCACCGAACTCAACAAGCGCGTCGTCGACCGGTGCCTCCAACTCCACGGCGGCTACGGCTACATGAGCGAGTACAAGGTCGCCCGCGCGTTCCTCGACAGCCGCATCCAGACGATCTACGGCGGCACCACCGAAATCATGAAGGAGATCATCGGCCGCTCCCTGCTGCGCTGAGCACCGGCCGGCTCCGCATCCCCTGTGAACCGACCTGGAAGGGCAACCGAGGTGAGCACCGAAGCGTACGTGTACGACGCGATCCGCACCCCGCGCGGGCGCGGCAAGGCGAACGGCGCCCTGCACGGCACCAAACCCGTCGACCTGGTCGTCGGTCTCATCCACGAGATCCGCGCCCGCTTCCCCGGACTCGACCCGGCCGCCGTCGACGACATCGTCCTCGGCGTGGTCAGTCCGCTGGGTGACCAGGGCGCGGACATCGCCCGCACCGCCGCCGTCCTCGCCGGGCTGCCGGACACGGTGGCCGGCGTGCAGGAGAACCGCTTCTGCGCCTCCGGCCTGGAAGCGGTCAACATGGCCGCGATGAAGGTCCGTTCCGGCTGGGAGGATCTGGTCCTCGCGGGCGGCGTGGAGTCCATGTCCCGCGTGCCGATGGGCAGCGACGGCGGCGCCTGGGCGGCGGACCCGCGCACCAACCACGACACGGGCTTCGTCCCGCAGGGCGTCGGCGCCGACCTCATCGCCACCATGGAGGGCTTCTCCCGCCACGACGTGGACTCCTACGCGGCGCTCTCCCAGGAGCGGGCGGCCACGGCGTGGAAGGAGGGCCGCTTCGAGCGCTCCGTGATCCCCGTGCGGGACCGCAGCGGTCTCGTCGTCCTCGATCACGACGAGCACCTGCGCCCCGGCACCACCGCCGACTCCCTCGCCACGCTCAAGCCGTCCTTCGCGGACATCGGCGAGCTGGGCGGCTTCGACGCGGTGGCCCTGCAGAAGTACCACTGGGTGGAGCGCATCGAGCACGTCCACCACGCGGGGAACTCCTCCGGGATCGTCGACGGCGCCGCGCTGGTCGCGGTCGGCTCGCGCGAGATCGGCGAGCGGTACGGACTCACCCCGCGCGCCCGGATCGTCTCCGCCGCCGTGTCCGGCTCCGACCCCACGATCATGCTGACGGGACCGGCGCCGGCCTCCCGCAAGGCGCTCGCCAAGGCCGGGCTGACCATCGACGACGTCGACCTCGTCGAGATCAACGAGGCGTTCGCCGCCGTCGTGCTGCGGTTCGTGAAGGACATGGGCCTGTCGCTGGACAAGGTCAACGTCAACGGCGGCGCCATCGCGCTCGGCCATCCGCTCGGCGCGACCGGCGCGATGATCCTCGGCATCCTGATCGACGAACTCGGTCGCCAGGACAAGCGCTACGGGCTGGCGACCCTCTGCGTCGGCGGAGGCATGGGCATCGCCACGGTCGTCGAACGCCTCTGAACCCTCTCCCCGGATCACTTGGATCACACGGATCACCAGGAGCGCATCCGCATGAGCATCGAGTCCACCACCATCCGCTGGGAGCAGGACGACACCGACGTCGTCACCCTCGTCCTCGACGATCCCGACCAGTCGGTGAACACCATGAACGCGGCGTTCATCGACTCGCTGGACGCCGTCACCGCGCGGCTCGCCGCACAGCGCGACAGCGTGCGGGGCGTGATCGTCGCCTCCGCCAAGAAGAGCTTCTTCGCCGGCGGCGACCTGCACGACCTCATCTCCGTCACCCCCGAGACGGCCGGCGCCTCCTACGAGGCGGGCATGCGCGTGAAGCGCGCCCTGCGGGTCATGGAGACCCTGGGCAAGCCCGTCGTCGCCGCGATCGACGGAGCGGCCCTCGGCGGGGGGTACGAGATCGCCCTGGCCTGCCACCACCGCATCGCCCTGGACGCGCCCGGCACCAAGGTCGGCTGCCCGGAGGTCACCCTGGGCCTGCTGCCCGGAGGCGGCGGAGTCACCCGCACGGTCCGCATGTTCGGTGTGACGGAGGCGCTGCGGAAGGTGCTCCTGGAGGGCACCCAGTACGGTCCCGCCCGCGCGCTGGAGGCCGGACTGGTCGACGAGCTCGTCTCCGACCCAGGTGAACTCCTCGCCCGCGCACGGGCGTTCATCGACGCCCACCCCGAGTCCGCACAACCCTGGGACGCCCCCGGCCACCGCATTCCCGGCGGCGCCCCGTCGAGCCCCGAGCTCGCAGCTCAGCTCCCGGCTCTTCCCGCCCTGTTGCGCAAGAAGACCGGCGGCGCACCGTACCCGGCCCCGCGCAACATCCTCGCGGCGGCCGTGGAAACCGCCCAGGTCGACGTGGACACGGCCTTCGAGATCGAGGCGCGGTACCTGACCGAGCTGGTCACCGGGCAGATCACCAAGAACATGATCCAGGGCTTCTTCTTCGACCTGCAGGCGGTCAACTCCGGCGCCAGGCGCCCCCAGGACGTCCCGGTCCGCAAGGTCACCAAGGTGGCGGTGCTCGGCGCGGGAATGATGGGCGCCGGCATCGCCTACTCCTGCGCCCGCGCGGGCATCGACGTCGTCCTCAAGGACGTCTCCGTGGAGGCCGCACTCAAGGGCAAGGGCTACTCCGAGACGCTCTGCGGCAAGGCCGTCGCCCGCGGCCGTACGACGCGGGAGAAGGCGGACGCGCTGCTCGCCCGCATCACCCCGACCGCGGACACCGGCGACCTGGCCGGCTGCGACGCGGTGATCGAGGCCGTCTTCGAGGACACCGCTCTCAAGCACCGGGTGTTCCAGGAGATCCAGCACGTGGTCGCCCCCGACGCCCTGCTGTGCTCCAACACCTCCACCCTCCCCATCACCGTGCTCGCCAAGGGCGTCGAGCGCCCCCGCGACTTCGTCGGCCTGCACTTCTTCTCGCCCGTCGACAAGATGCCGCTGGTCGAGATCGTCAAGGGCGAGAAGACGGGGGAGGAGGCGCTGGCCCGGGCGTTCGACCTGGTGCGGCAGATCCGCAAGACGCCCGTCGTGGTCAACGACTCCCGCGGCTTCTTCACCTCCCGCGTCATCGGCCACTTCATCGACGAGGGCGTCGCCATGGTCGGCGAGGGCGTCGAACCGGCTTCCGTCGAGCAGGCCGCGGCCCAGGCCGGCTACCCCGCCAAGGTCCTCGCCCTCATGGATGAGCTCACCCTCACGCTGCCCCGCAGGATCCGTGAGGAGAACCGCCGCGCGGTCGAGGCGGACGGCGGCGCCTGGCAACCGCACCCCGCGGACGCGGTCGTCGACCGCATGATCGACGAGTTCGGCCGCCCCGGCCGGTCCGGCGGCGCCGGCTTCTACGACTACGACGAGCAGGGCAGGCGCGCCGGCCTCTGGCCCGGACTGCGCGAGCACTTCACCGCCCCCGCGAAGCAGCCCGCCGACCTCACCGAGCTGAAGGAACGGATGCTCTTCGTCGAGGCGCTGGACGCGGTCCGCTGTCTTGAGGAGGGCGTCCTGGAGTCGGTGGCCGACGCCAACGTCGGCTCGCTGCTCGGGATCGGCTTCCCGCCGTGGACGGGCGGCGTCCTGCAGTACGTCAACGGCTACGACGGCGGCCTGCCCGGCTTCGTCGCCCGCGCCCGCGAGCTCGCCACCCGCTACGGCGACCGCTTCACGCCGCCCGAACTGCTGCTGCGCAAGGCCGAGCGGGGCGAGACGTTCACCGACGCCTGAGCGCCGCCCGTCCGTCCCCACCGACACCGGGTACGCCCGCAGGGGCATTCCCCCACGCCCCGGTCTCCCCGACGTTCTCTCCCCGACCCGCAACGCAAGGAGGCCCCGATGACGTCACCACCTCCCGCCGCAGGCGGCCTGCCCGACGACCCCGCCGCCCGCACCCTGCCCCAGCTCCTCGCGCACAACGCGCACGCGTATCCCGAACTGCCGGGCCTGTCATGGCAGTCGGACGACCCCGGCACCGACTGGACGACGCTCAGCTGGGGCGAGATCCACGAGCACACCCGCACCCTCGCCGCGGGGTACCGGGCCCTCGGCGTCGGCCGCGGCGACCACGTGCTGCTGATGATGGCCAACCGGCCCGAACACTGGCTGTCCGACCTGGCGCTCGTCCGCCTCGGCGCGGTCCCGGTGAGCGTCTACGGCACCGCGGCCCCCGAGCAGATCACCCACATCGCCCGCAACTGCCGTGCCCGCCTCGCGGTGGTGGGCGGTGCGGACCAGCTCCCGGTGTGGGAGCCGCTGCTGGCCGATCCGGACACCCCGCTGGAACGGCTCGTGGTGGCCGACGCGGGAGCGGAAGGCGCTCACGTACCGTACGCGTCGCTGGGACGCGAGCCCGTGCCCGAGGAATTCGGCAAGAAACTCGACACCGCCCGGCCCGAGGACCCGCTGACCGTCGTCTACACCTCCGGCACCACCGGCGAGCCCAAGGGCGTCGTCCTCACCCACCGGGTGGTGCTGTCCAACGCGCTCGCCCTCGACGCCGTGGTGGAACTCCCGCCGCACGTCGAGCACATCTGCTATCTGCCCTTCGCGCACATCGCCGAGCGGATGCTGGGCATCTACCTGCCCTGTCACCGCGCCTCGCACGTGTACCTGTGCGCCGACCCGACGAAGGTCGGCGAGGTGGTGCGCAAGGTGCGTCCCGCGCAGTTCTTCGGCGTGCCGAGGATCTGGGAGAAGCTGTCCGCCGCCGTGCGGGCCGTGCTCTCGCTGATGCCGGACGAGCAACGGGCGGTGATCGACGAGGCGTTCGGGGTGGCCCGGGAGCACGTCGGGTACCGCGAGCGCGGCGAGACCCCGCCGCCCGAGCTGGAGGAGCGCTACGCCCAGGTCCGCAAGGAGGTGCTGCTGCCCATGCTGGCGGCCGGCGGGCTGGACCGGGTGACCTGGTCGGCCAGCGCGTCCGCGCCCATGGCGGCCGACGTGGTGCGGTTCTGGGCCGGGTTCGGCATCGTCATCATGGACGCCTGGGGGCTGACCGAGACGACCGGCGTCGCGACCAGCAACAGCCCGAGGACCGGCTTCCGGCTCGGCTCGGTGGGCCGCCCCGTGGAGTCGGTGGAGGTCCGCGTCGCCGAGGACGGCGAGATCATGGTGCGCGGCACGTCCGTGTTCGACGGCTATCTCCTGCCGGACGGCTCGGTGCGGTCCGCGCTCGACGCCGACGGGTGGCTCGCCACCGGCGACATCGGCCGGATCGACGACGAGGGCTACTTGTGGCTCACCGACCGCAAGAAGGAGATGATCATCACCTCGACCGGCAAGAACGTCTCGCCGGCCCTGGTGGAGAACGCCCTCAAGGAACATCCGCTGATCGGCCAGGCCATGGTGCACGGCGACAACCGTTCCTACCTGGTCGCCCTGCTGGTCCTCGACCCGGAGTCCGCACCCGCCTGGGCCGCCAGGCACGGCATCGGCACGGACGGGGACCTGGCCGCGCTCGCCCGGCACCCCGAGGTCCGCGCCGAGGTGGACCGCGCGGTCGCCGCCGCCAACACCCGCCTCAACCGCACCGAGCAGGTCAAGCGGTACGAACTGCTCGCCGAGGAGTGGGGGCCGGCGACCGGAGAGCTGACGCCGTCGCTGAAGATGCGGCGCCGCGTCATCCGCGACAAGTACGCCGACGCCCTGACCGCCCTCTACGACGACTGATCCCGCGCGCGGCTCAGAGCCCGTACGTCTTGCCGATGACGTCCCGCTGGATCTCGCTCGTCCCCCCGTACACCGTGGAGACGACCGCGGCCCGCAGGTGGCGCTCCATGTCGAACTCGGTGGTGTAGCCGTAGCCGCCCATCATCTGCATGCCCTCCAGCGTGACCCGCTTGGCGAGTTCGGTGGCCTTCAGCTTGGCCATCGACGCCTCGCGCGAGAACAGCTTCTCGGGGTACGCGTCGCAGTCCAGCGCCACCTCGCGCACCAGCAGCCGCGTGCACTCGATCTCCGTGGCGAGGTCCGCGACGCGGTGCCGCAGCGCCTGGAACGTGCCGACGGGCCGCCCGAACTGCTCCCGCTCACGGACGTAGGCGACCGCGTCGTCGAAGGCGCGGCGGGCCAGACCCAGCATGTTCGCGGCGAGGAAGAGCCGCTCGTGGTCGAGGCCGGCCATCAGCTGCTTCCAGCCGCCGTCCACCTCACCCACCACGGAGTCCGCGGGCAGCCGTACGTCCGCGAGGTAGACGTCGTTGACCTCCCGGCCGCGCATCGTCCCGATGCCCCGGATCTCCACCCCCGGGGTGCCGGCGGGCAGATGGAACATGGTCAGCCCGCCGTGCTTGTCCTCGCCGGTGCGGGCCACCAGCAGGATGCTCTTGGCGCAGTGCGCGTTGGAGATCCATGTCTTCTGGCCGTCGATCACCCAGGCGCCGCCCCGTTCCTGCCGGGCCCGGCAGCGCAGCGCCCCCACGTCCGAGCCCGCCCCCGGCTCCGACATCGCGACGGCCAGTACGTCCCCGCGCACCACGCCGGACAGCACCTCCCGCCGCTGCCGCTCGGAGCCGAACCGCTCGTACGCCTTCGCCGTGATGACCGTGGTGATGAAACCGCCGCACGGCACCATCCCGTACGACGTCTCCTCCAGGAACAGACAGGCGTCCGCCGTTCCGCCGCCCGAGCCGCCGTACTCCTCCGGCAGGCACACCCCCAGCCAGCCCAGGTCGGCGAGCCGGCGGTACAGCTCCGGATGGTGCGCCTCGCGGCCCCTGTCCGTCAGCGCGTCCCGCTGCTCTCGGGTGCCGCACTCGCGCTTGGCGAAGTCGCGTACGGCCGCCGCGAACGCGGCCTGTTCCTCGGTGAGTCGACTGCCCATCAGGTCCTCCGGGATCCGGTGCCGTTCGGCGGCTCGGTACGGGTGGGGCGCGTTCCGTAGATACAAAGTTATGGTAGTTGTATCAGCGTCTCTGAGGGAGTCGTTCGCCGGTATCGTGAGGAGCACCATGAGAACTGACACGAACGACTCGTGGCTCGCCCGGGCCCTCGCCCGCCCGGAGCCCGAGGACGACACGGCGCGGCGCATCCTCGACGCGGCACTGGAGCAGTTCACCCTCCTCGGCGTGCGCCGTTCCTCCGTGGACGACGTCGCCAAGCGGGCCGGTGTCTCCCGGGTGACCGTCTACCGGCGCTTCCAGACCAAGGACCGTCTGGTCGAGGAGACCCTGCTGCGCGAGCTGAGCCGCTTCTTCGCCCGGCTCGACGCCGCGGTGGCAGGCCTGCCGACCATGAAGGAGCGCGTCGTCGAGGGCTTCGTCGTCGCCCTGCGCCACACCCGCGCCCACCCCCTGTTCGGGGGCATGCTGCGGCTCGAACCGGAGGTGGTGCTGCCGTACCTGACCGTGCAGGGCGGCGCGTCGCTGTCCGCCACCGTCGAGTACCTGACGGGCCATCTGCGCCGGGCGCAGCAGGTCGAGGGGCGGCCCGACGAGGACCCGCGCCCGGTGGCCGAGCTGATGGTGCGGGTCGCCGTGTCCTTCCTGCTCAACCCGTCCAGCTGCATCGAGATGGAGGACGCGGAGCAGGCCCGGGCGTTCGCCCGGCGCTATCTGGCGCCGCTGCTGGACGCCTGACCGCGCCGACGGCGACGGGCAGGCGTCCGAGGGGCTTTCAGCGTCGCCGGTGCAGGGCACGCGCCAGCCGTACCGCGCGCTCGCGGGTGGCCGCCGGGACCGAGAAGGAGGTCAGCGCGATCGCCGGGGCGAACCGCTGCACCGTCACCGACTGCACGGAGGTGAACGCCCGCAGCCCCTCCTCGCCGTGTATCCGCCCGAACCCGGAGTCCTGCGAACCGCCGAACGGCAGCGCGGGCACCGCCGCGAAGCCCAGCACCGAGTTCACCGACACCGCGCCCGCGCGCAGCCGCGCCGCGATCGCCGCACCCGTGCGCCCGCTCCCGCAGAACACCGCCGCGCCGAGGGCGTAGGGGGAGGCGTTGGCGCGTTCCACGGCCTCGTCCACACTCCCCACCGCGTTGACGGTCACCACCGGCCCGAACGTCTCCTCCGTCATCGCCGGCGCGTTCTCCGGCACGCCGGTCAGCACGACCGGGGCGACGTACGGCGCGCGCACCGCCTCGGGCCCGCCCAGCAGCGCCCGCCCGCCCGCCGCGACGGCGCCGCTCACATGACGCTCGACCACGGCGACCTGGCCGGGCAGCGTCATCGGTCCGTACGCGGCGTCCGCGCCGGCGCCCGTGCGCAGCGCCTTGGCCTTCTCCACCACGAGGGTGCACAGCTCCTCGTGCACCTCGCGCACCGCGTAGACGCGCTCCACGCCCGCGCAGGTCTGCCCCGCGTTGCTCAGCGCGCCCCACACGATCGCGTCGGCGGCCGCCTCCAGGTCGGCGTCGGCGGTGACGATCACGGCGTCCTTGCCGCCGCACTCGGCGAGGAACGGCGTCAGCGTCTCCGCGCACACCGCCATCACCTTCCGCGCGGTCCCCGGCGACCCGGTGAACGCCACCTTGTCCACTCCCGACCGGACCAGCGCGTCCCCGGTCGCGGCCGCGCCCGTGACCGTGGTGAGCAGCCCCGCGTGCTCGGGCGCCGCGGAGTCGAACAGCTCCGCCAGCAGCACTCCGGTGCCCGGCGTCAGCTCCGACGGCTTGAACACGACCGCGTTCCCCGCGGCGAGGGCGTACCCGATCGAGCCCATCGGCGTGTAGAGGGGATAGTTCCAGGGGCCGATCACGCCGACCACGCCGAGCGGGCGGTGCACCAGCGAGGCCCGCTGGTGCACCGTGAACAGCCCCGTCCGCACGCGTCTGCGGCCCAGCACGCGGGGCGCGTTGCGGGCCGCCCACGCCAGGTGCTCCAGCGTGAGCACGACCTCGAGCTCGGCGTCGCCGGCCGGCTTCCCGGTCTCCTGCGCGATGGTCCCCGCCACCTTGTCCAGATCCTCGGCGATCGCCTTCTTCCACCGCAGCAGCAGCTCCCGGCGCCGGGACGCGGGCAGCGCCGCCCACCCCGCCTGCGTGGTGCGGGCACGGGCCACGACCCGGGAGACGTCCTCAGGCCCGTGCACGGGGTACTCGGCGAGGCGCTCACCGGTCGCGGGGGAGCGGGTGGTGAAGGTGGCGGCAGCGGTGACCCGCGGGGCGGCGGCCGCCGGGGCGGTCTCGGTCATGGGTTCTCCTCACGAGGGGCTCGGACGGCGGGGGCGGCGGAGGAGCGGGAGCCTCCCTGCCGGCGCCTCCGCCCCGAGGGCTTCCGGGCGGAGAGCTCGACGCCCGGCGGCTGTCCGCCAGGGTGCTCGACGCAGGGCGGGTCGGCGTCAGGTGGGTCGGCGACCGGTGGCTGGGCGTCCGGCGGTTCGGCGTCCGGCGGCTCTTGGGCTGACGGCTCAGCGCTCGATGGCTGCGCGCCCGGTGGCCTGTCGGTCGGCGGTTCGGCTGCCGAGGGCCGTGTGACCGGCGGCTCGGCGCTCGGTGGCTGCCCGTCCTGTGGCCCGTCGCCCGGTGGCTCGGCGTCCCGTGGCTCTTGGATCGGCGGCTCGGCGGACGGTGGGTGGGTGGCGAGCGGCCGTGCTTCCGGCGGGTTTTGCCCCGGAGACTTTCGGCGCGAGGGATCCGTGCCCGACGGGTGTTCGTCCAGCCGTTCGGCACCCGGTGGCTCGGCGTCGAGCACCTCGGGGCCCGTCGGTGTCCCGTCCGCCGGCCTCTCGTCCCGCAGGGGCTCCAGCGGGCGCGACTGGGCCCAGTGCGGGCCCAGGTCGTCCAGCGTCCAGCCGAAGGGATACGTGCGGGGCTTCGGCCCGCGCGGAAACCGCTCCGGGCGAGCCGGAAGCAGCCGGACGCACGCCGCGCGCAGACGGAACGCCCGGTGCACGAGACCCCGCACCCAGGCCGGCTGCGGCCGGAACCCGAGCGCCCTCAGCAGAGGTTCGTCCAGCACGGCCAGCGACGCCCGTACGGCGATACGGCGCAGCGGGGCCGGATACCACGCGGCCATCACGCGTAACGTGGCCGCGGCGACACGGCGGTTGGCGGGGTCGTAGGCGAACATCTCCCGCTCGTAGGCGTCGTGCATCCGCTCGAACTCGGCGTAGGTGGCGGGCACGTGGGAGATGCCCATCATCTCGCCCATCCGCCGGCCCACCAGCGCCAGGGTCTCCGTCTCCTGCGCGCACAACGGCCGCCACCCGAACCGGTCGATCCACCGCTTCGGCCCGACCACCGTGGTGGCCAGCACGTACAGGAAATCCTCGTTGGGGATCCGGTACCGGCCGTGGATGCGATTCAGGTGACGCGCCGCGGCACGCCCGTGCTCCGAGTCCATGCCGTCGCGCACCATCTCGTACGCGATCAGCACCGTGTCGTCGTACCGCTTCTGCCCGGCGCGCTCGAACTCCTGCGTGCGGTCGAGCAGTCGGGAGATGCGCGGGACGCCGTAGTCGCGCAGGAAGGCGACCGACGTGCCGTGCAGGTAGTCGCGGGGGAACTCGTACTGGGTGATCCACCGGTAGATCTGCTCGAAGTCCCGCTGCGGATCCATCTGCCGCATCCGGGCGAGCCGGCCGTAACGGCCCATGCTGATGCCTCCTGTCGGCAACGCGGCCCCTGGTGCAACGGTGATACTGAAACTATTGACTTGTAACATCGCCCGTCAATACTCGGGACGGCCCGAGCCGGTCCCGGGTCAGGTCCCGCGTCCGGTCCGGCCATGCCGCGCGGGGCGCGTCCGGTGGGTGGTACGGTGACCCTTTTGCCGGGCCTTCCTCGGCACGTCCCCCTGCGGAAGGCTCCCTGTGACCCACCCCGACGCCCCGACGCCCGCCCACGCGCCGGACGGCTCCTTCGCCGCCCTGGGGCTTCCGGAGACCGTGCTGCGCACCCTGGACCGGCTCGGGGTGCGTGAGCCCTTCCCCATCCAGGCCGCCACGCTGCCCGACGCCCTGCGCGGACGCCACGTCCTGGGCCGCGGACGCACCGGTTCCGGCAAGACGCTCGCCTTCGGCCTCCCCCTGCTGACCCGTACGGCGGGGCGCCGCGCCGAACCCCGGCAGCCCCTCGCCCTGGTCCTGGTGCCCACCCGCGAGCTGGCCCAGCAGGTCACCCAGGCCCTGGAGCCGTACGCCGAGGCCCTGCGACTGAGGATGGCGACCGTCGTCGGCGGCCTGTCGATCAGCCGCCAGACCGCCGCGCTGCGCCAGGGCGCCGAGGTGGTCGTCGCGACCCCCGGGCGTCTGCACGACCTCGTCGAGCGCAACGCCTGCACGCTGGGACGGGTGAGGATCACCGTCCTGGACGAGGCCGACCAGATGTGCGACCTCGGCTTCCTGCCGCAGGTGTCCGGACTGCTCGCCCAGGTCCGTCCCGACGGTCAGCGCATGCTGTTCTCGGCCACCCTGGACGGCGACGTCGGACAGCTGGTCCGTGACCACCTCCACGACCCCGTCGTCCACTCCGTCGACCCGGCCGGCGCCGCGGTCGCCGGCATGGAGCACCACCTCCTCGTCGTCCACGGCCCCGACCGCTACGCCGTCACCACGGAGATCGCCGCCCGCGACGGCCGCGTCCTGCTGTTCCTCGAGACGAGGCACGCCGTCGACCGGCTCACCCGGCATCTACGGGCGAGCGGGGTGCGCGCGGGGGCCCTGCACAGCGGCAAGTCCCAGCCGCAGCGCACCAGGACGCTGGCCCAGTTCAAGGAGGGCGGCATCACCGTCCTCGTCGCGACCGACGTCGCCGCCCGAGGTCTGCACGTCGACGACCTCGACCTCGTCGTCAACGTCGATCCGCCCGCCGACGCCAAGGACTACGTGCACCGCGCGGGCCGCACCGCCCGCGCCGGCGCGTCCGGCCGCGTGGTCACGCTGGTGGCGTCGGGCGGGCGCCGCGAGACGCTCCGCATGCTGGCCGAGGCCGGCATCAAGGCCACCGTCACCCCCGTGCGCTCCGGCGAGGCGGAACTGACCCGCATCACCGGGGCGAAGGCCCCTTCCGGCGTCCCCCTCGACGGCGGGCCCGCCGCGCCCCGCCCCAAGAACGTCAACGAGCCCTTCCGCGGCCTCGGTACGAGCAAGGGAGCCCCGCGCGGCGGCGGCTCGGGCGGCAGGTCCCGCAAGGCCGGCGAGGCGCGCAAGCTCGCCGAGGCGCGCCGGGCCGCCCAGGTGCGCCGCGGCGGCTGAGCGGCACCGCGCCGCGAAATTCGCTGCACCTACGGCGCGCGCCGTGACAAGCTGAGCCCGCCCGTCCGTCCCCGAACCCAGGAGGTCACCATGACCGCAGAACCCCCCGCCACGGAAGGTTCGGAGCCGGCCGACGCCGCGACGTCCCCGGTCACACCGGAGGCCGACGGCACCTACGACCTCAAGCGCAAGTTCCGCGAGGCGCTGGAACGCAAGCGCGGCGCCCAGGCGGAGGCGGCCGAGGCCGCGGGCAACCCGAACGCGTCCAAGGTGCGTGCCACGCACGGGCCGGCGACGCACCAGCGGTCCTTCCGCCGCAAGAGCGGCTGACCCGGTCCGTCCCGTCCGGCCCGTGACGCCCGCGCGTCACGGGCCGGACGGCTCTCACCACCGGTTGCGGGCCTCCTCCGCCCAGCCCGTCAGCCCGTCGAGGTCCACCCAGGAACCGTCGTCGGCGCGGGCGCGCCCCGTGAAGCCGCCGAAGCACTGGTGCGTGTCGTTGGACACCACCAACAGGCTCGTCCTGGCCGCCCGTACGTGGAAGGGGTGGAACTCCGCCTCCACCCGGGGCCCGGTGATCCGCCACGGCCGCAGCCAGTCCGTCCGGTCGTACTCCCAGACGAGGTCGTCACCGATCTTGTGCAGCCGGCCGTCCAGGAACAGGGCGTTCTCCGTCGAACCCGTGCCGTCGGTCCACCGCCCGCCGAGCTGGACCGCGCGCCCCGGCGCCCAGCCCGCCGCCCAGTTCCAGGACACGGAGTACGGCCACTTGCCGCGCCCGTGGTCCAGGACGGCGAACGAGTCGGACGCGTCGAAGGCGACGTCCCGCGAGCCGAGTCGCATCCGGCCGTGCACCGGGCGGCCGAGGTCCTTCACCGTGTACTGGAACCGGCGTCCGCTCCACGGCACGACCACGCCCAGCGACTCGTGCCCCGGCACCAGGGGCGCCTCGGCGTCCAGCCGGAACCCCGGGGCGGACGCGGTGATCGTGGTGCCCTCCGCGTGCTGGACGAACTCCACCGCCACCCCGCCGCCCCGCGCGGACGCCGTCCCCTCCCCGCTGCGGTCCGGCATCCGCACGCCCCGCGCCAGCGGAGTCACCGCGTCCTTCGCCAGCTCACGGCCCGTGGCCCGGTCCAGCACGTAGACGCCGTGCGTGCCCGCGTAGTCGAGGGACGAGGCGACCAGGCCCACGATGTGGGTCGGCGTGACGACGCCCCAGTACTCCCAGCGCTTGACGCGCCCCCAGCCGCGCAGGTTCGCCCGGTGCAGCGGACGCCTGGTCCAGCCGACCGCCGCCGGGTCGAGCCGCCCGTCGGGGAGGCACAGGTCGACGGGGGAGGTGATCTCACGTTCGGCGGTCATCTCGGCTGCGGCCCCTTCACCAAGGCGGATGCCTGTCGGCTTTCGGGGTCGAACGGTACCGGTCGAAGATCGGCGGACTCAGCCGCGGTCGTCGTCCTCGTCGCCGCCGCGGCCTCGCCCGACGCCGACGACGGTCCCGGCCGGGAGGGCGGGGAGGCGGGCGGACGAGCCCGCCTCCGCGGCAGGCACCTCTCTCTGATCACCCCTGCGCGACCACCGCCCCGAACATCCCCGCCTCGTACGAGCCACCCTTCTGGTGGGTGATGACCGCCAGCCGGTTGGCCGCGTTGATCATCCCGACCAGGCAGACCAGGGCGGCCGTCTGGTCGTCGTCGTAGTGCTTGCGGACCAGCGCCCACGTCTCGTCGGACACGCCCCGGTGGGCGTCGGCGAGGCGGGTGCCCTCCTCGGCGAGCGCGAGGGCGGCCCGCTCGGCCTCGGTGAACACCGTGGTCTCGCGCCAGACGGCGACCAGGTGCAGCCGTACCTCGCTCTCCCCGGCCGCGGCGGCCTCCTTGACGTGCATGTCGACGCAGTGGCCGCAGCCGTTGATCTGGCTGGCGCGCAGCGACACCAGCTCCTGCACGGACTTCGGCAGCGGCGAGTCGTGGAGCACCAGCGCCGCGCCGGCGAACCGCTTGGCGAAACGGGAGGCGATCTCGTTCTCGAACAGGTGGAAACGGGCGTCCATCGTGTGGTCCTCACTCGTGGTCGTGTTCCGGACACCCACCAGATGCCGGGCGGCCGTACCGTGTGACGGGTGGCGGGAGTGAGGTGGACCACACGCCGCCGCTGTCACAGAACCGGCCCGGCCGGCGTCCTGTGCGTATGACTGTGATCGGGAGCCGGAACCAGGGAGCGGACGTGACCGGCGGCAACGGCAACGGCAACGGCAACGGCAGCAGCGGCGGCGGGGGAGCCGGGCCCGCCACCGAGGACTTCCTCACCCACCGGAACCTGCTGTTCACCGTGGCCTACGAGATGCTCGGCTCGGCCGCCGACGCCGAGGACGTCCTCCAGGAGACCTGGCTGCGCTGGGCCGCCGTCGACCTCGCCGAGGTGCGGGACCGGCGCGCGTACCTGGTGCGCATCACCACCCGCCAGGCCCTGACCCGGCTGCGCACGCTGGGCCGCCGCAAGGAGTCCTACGTCGGCTCCTGGCTGCCCGAGCCGCTGCTCACCTCGCCCGACGTCGCGGAGGACGTCGAACTGGCCGACAGCGTCTCGATGGCGATGATGCTGGTCATGGAGGCCCTCGCGCCGACCGAGCGCGCGGTGTTCGTGCTGCGCGAGGTGTTCGACGTGGGCTACGACGAGATCGCGGAGGCCGTCGGCAGGTCACCGGCGGCGGTGCGGCAGATCGCGCACCGGGCCCGCGCCCATGTGGCGGCCCGGCGCCCCCGCGGGGACGGGTCGCCGGAACGCACCCGTGACGCCTTGGAGGCGTTCCGGCGGGCCGTGGAGACGGGCGATCTGCAGGGACTGCTGGACGTCCTCGCGCCGGACGTCGTCCTCCTCGGCGACGGCGGCGGAATCAAACAGGCGGTGCTGCGGCCCGTCGTCGGCGCGGACAAGGTGGCCCGGCTGCTGCGGGGAGGGCTGCGGAAGGTCCCCGCCGAGGTGACGCTGCGGCCGGCCCTCGTCAACGGCGGTCCCGCACTGGTCCTGCACCTCGACGGCGAACTCGACAGCGTGCTCGCGGTCCGCGTCGACGACGGCCTCGTCACCGGCCTGTACGCCGTGCGCAACCCCGAGAAGCTCTCGCACATGGACCGGGAGACCGTGCTGCACCGGTGAGGTTGGCGGCTTCCCGAGGGGCGACATCCACGTGCGGGGCAGCGAGATCAGCGCGGTCGGCGACGCCACGGAAGGCGGCGACGGCCGTCAGGCCTGCTCACGCCGAGCCCGGCGGGCCGCCCGGCGGCGCAGCCGCAGCGGCAGCACGTACCAGCACAGCCCGAACCACGCCATGACCCCGCCCACCAGCACCTCGGCGAGCACGCCCGGCACCACGAACCGCAGGATCAGCAGCAGCGTGCAGCCGATGGTGAGCGCGAGCAGCACCATCCCGCACACCATCAGGCGACCGGCCGCCTCCACCACTTCGTCCTTCATCCGCTGTCCGGACAGGAAACGGTGGATGGACACGGGCGCGATCAGCGATCCCGTCGCGGAGGCGCCGAGCACCACGGTGATCACGTAGATCACCTTGTCCGGGGTCTCCAGCTCACGGAACAGCGGGGTGAACGCCACGCTCAGCAGGAAGCCGAAGAGGATCTGCACCCCGGTCTGCGTGACACGTGTCTCCTGGAGCACCTCGTTCCAGCGGCGGTTGACCCGCTCACGCGCCGACTCGGGCGGCTCCGCGTCGGGCCGCCCGGCATGGTCGTCGTGGTGCGCGCAGCAGGCGCTCTCCTTCTCCGCCGGCTCGGCCGGCTGCTCCGTCATCGTCATGGTGTCCTCCCCGGTTCCAGGCGAACCGTTTGCCCCGATCGGCGCCGGTCATGCCGGATCCGGGACGAACGAGGGCGAACACACGGGCCGCGTCCCGGAAGCCGTCACACGGCGACCGACGCGTGGCCGGTCCCCGGTGACACCGTCGGCGCCACCTCCGTGAGCGTGCGGAGCAACGCCCGGGCCACCGCGTCGTTCTGCCGGAAACCCGGGGAGTCGGTGCGGGGCCGGGCGAACGCGGCGACGGCGCGGCTGTTGGTGGGCGCGCCCAGCGCGACCCTGCGCGGGTGCGGCCCGCCCAGTGACGGGTCGACGAGCCGCCCGTCCTCCGGGCTGACCGTCAGCAGGCCCGAGCGGTGGGTGAACCCCGGGTCCGTGACGACCTCCTCGGCGAGCGCCCCCGAGCGGTGCAGGTCGCGCAGCAGCGGGTCCTCGGTGCGGTCGAGGCTGTGGCCCGGCAGGTACGCCTCGATCAGCGCGGTGGCGCGGGTGGTGCGGCCGGGGACGGTGGGGCTGGTCGCGGTGAAGGTGCCGGTGGAGTCGTCGGCGGCGATCCGGACGTCCGCGCCGAGGAAACGGACCACACCCGCCTCGGACAGCGCGAGCAGCTGACGCAGCCGGAAGCCGGGCGGGCCCGAGGCGAGGAAGCTGAAGAAGCCCTGCCACCAGCCGTCGAGCTGCCCGGCCACGGAACGCGCGGTCAGCCGGCCCGACTCCACCAGCCGGGGCAGCTGCCCGTAGAGGGACAGCAGGGCGAGGAACGCGCCGAGGTCGGCGCTGAACTCCGGGTTCTCGCGGCGGGCGACGTCCTCGGTGACGTAGGTCCGCAGGTGGTCCTGGAAGGCGTCCGGCGACGCGAACGCCAGCCCGTCGAGCGGCCGGTCCAGCGCCTCGAAGTCCAGCCGGTCCGCCGGGTCCGGCACCGCCGACGCGACGAGCTCCGTCATCTCCGCGTCGTACCAGCCGAGTCGGTCGTAGACACCGGCGAAGCCCTCCCAGCCGAGCGTGGTCCGGCCGGGGTGGGCGTGGAACAGCTCGTGGTAGTGGCCGTAGCCGATCTCCTTCGCCATCAGCGGCCACACGTCCCGCCGCAGGTCCAGCGGGCGGCCCTCGGCGAGCAGCGCGTCCACCGCCTCCGGCCCGAAGTACCGGGGCAGTGCGGGGCGCGGACCTTGGAGCCGGTAACGGGTCTTGGAGTGGTACGGCACCCCGCGCCGCGACCCCACGTGCAGCACGGGTTCCCGGCCCGAGGGCAGGTACTGGAGGGTGCCGTCGGGGCGGGTGCGGAACCGGCCGCCGCGCCCCTCCGTGAGCAGCGACATCAGGTCGACGAAGGCCAGCCCGAAGCCGCGCACGAGGACGTGTTCGCCGGGCCGCAGCCCGGACAGGTCGGCGTCGGCGGAGAATGCCGGCGGCAGGTGGAAGCGGCCGTGCCGGCGGGCGAAGGCGGCGAACGCGCGGTGCTCGTGCGACGGTTCGGTGCCGATGTGACCCTGGGCGAGGACCACCAGGTCGGCGGTGAGCGGGTCGTCCCGGCCGTCCAGGCGCACCTGCTGCCGACCGTCCGGGGGACCGGTGACCGAGGTCGCGGTGGTCCGGTGCCACTCGACGGTGACCGACGCCGGCAGCTCGGTCAGCACCCGGCGGAACACCCAGTCCAGGTAGGCGCTCTGGGCGCGGCGGGTGGGGAAGTCGGCGGGGTCCAGCGTGCGCAGCTCGGCGAGCACCTCCGGGTCGGCGGGCTCGGCGTACGGGGCGTGGCGCGGGCCCCGGCCGGAGAACTGGGCCGCCCACTCGGCCAGTGAAGGGCCCGGCCGCACCGGGCCCTCGATGGTCGAGGACTCGTCGGTGAACATCGTGACGTCCTCCGCCATCGAGTTCATCCGCAGCAGGCCCGACTGCTCGTGCCGCCATATCCGACCCGGTCCCGGCGGATGCGGGTCGATCAGATGGATGTGCAACGCCCTTGTGCCGTCCCAGAGTTCGGGTGCGTTGGCGGCGATGCGTTCCAGCAGTCCGGTGGCGCGCGGCCCCGCGCCGACGACGGCCAGGACCGCGGGGGCGGGAGTGCCGCTCACCGGTCACCGCCGATCGCCGGACGGGCGTCGGCCGCGGTCGTCTTGCGTAGCCACAGCTGCAGCGCCGTCAGCTGGAGACGCAGCCGTTGCAGCGGAGTCGGCGGCAGCGAACGGGAGTTGCCGCGCGCGTAGTACCGCTCGACGTAGAACTGGGCGATGCTCAGCGCGGTGGTGACCGCGATGTACCACAGGGTGGCGACCATCAGCAGTGGGATGATCTGGTACGTCTGGTTGTAGATCAGCTGCACCGAGTACAGCAGGTCGTGCACGGCCAGCACGCTGACGATGCTCGTGCCCTTGAGGGTGCCGATCAGCATGTTGCCGGCGGTGGGCACGATGGAGCGCATCGCCTGCGGCACGACGATCCGGCGCAGCGTACGGCGCCTGCTCAGCCCCAGCGCCTGCGCCGCCTCGGTCTGCCCAGAGTCCACCGAGAGGATGCCGCCGCGCACCACCTCGGCCGCGTACGCGCTCTCGTGCAGGGTCAGCCCGATCACGGCGGTCAGCGTCGGCCCGAGCAGGTTGACCGTCTGCACGGTGACGAACTGCGGACCGAACGGGATCCCGAGGCCGAGCGTCGGGTACAGCGCGCCGATGTTGAACCAGAACAGCAGCTGCACCAGCAGCGGCGTGGACCGGAAGATCCAGATGTAACCCCAGCTGAGCGTGCGCAGCACCGGGTTGCCCGACAGCCGCATCACCGCCAGCACGGTGCCGGTCAGGAATCCCAGCACCATCACCACGGCGGTCAGCCACAGCGACAGCAGCAGCCCGTCCAGCACGGCGGAGGTGGTGAAGTACCGCCCCACCACGCTCCACTGGAAGGCGTCGTTGCGGACGACGGAGTTCAGGACCATCGCGAACAGCAGCAGGGCGAGACCGGCGGTGATCCAGCGGCCGACGTTCCGGCGCGGCACGATCCGCGGCACGTCCGCGTCGGGGACGGGGGAGGAGGTGGGGGCGTCCGGCTGTTTTCTCGGCGGGACCGCGGAAGGGGCCGGCGTGACGCCGGAAGGCATGACCATCGAAGGACTCTCCGGGGGAGGGGCGCAGACGTGGATGACGGCCCCGGCGGCACCCGTGTCCCGGGGCGCGGCAGTGGCTGTCCGCGCGGGCACGGTGCGCCGGGGTCCGGCGTCGTCACATGCGCCGCGTCCCTCAACGCGGCCGGAGCGGACACCCGTTCCACACGGGTGGCCCGTCCGCCGCCGATCGTAAGTGCGCGTGGCCGCGTGCTGTCAACAGTGCCGGGTGGGCGTCCCGGCATCCGGGCGCCGCTTGACGTGCGGCGCGATGTACTGCTCAATAAGTCGCATGAATGCCCAGCAGCGCTTGGTGTCGCGCGATCACATCGACTTCGGTCGAGTGTGGTCGGCCGCGTGTTGCGCCTGACTCGGCAGCGGGCCGTCCGACCGGCCCTTCCCTCCCTCGGTGACCCCGTCGCGGGCCGAGCTCTTCTCCCACGCGCGCTGCCGCACCCCTGAATCTCCCGACGCCCGGCGTCGTCACGCTTCCCTGCACCCGTCCGTCTGACGGTTCGCCATCCCCGCTCGCAGCGCACCCGTGGTCCAGCCATGCGTGCATGCGGCCGGGACGCCCCGAGAGGTCACGCCCATTTTCGCCCAAGTGACGCCTGAAGAAGCCGAGTTCACCTTCGTCGAAGTGCCGGTGTCCGACCCCCGGGTGCGCCCGCTGCTGCGCGAACTCGGCGACGAGTACTCCTCCCGCTACGGCGGCGACGCCCACGCCGAGCTGTCCCGCTACCCCGACGAGGAGTTCACCGCGCCGCACGGCGGCGTCCTGCTGCTGCTCCTGGAGCGGGGCGAGCCGGTCGCCGGCGGCGCCTTCCGCCGCTACGACCCGCACACCGCCGAACTCAAGCGCATCTGGACGCACTCCGCGCACCGCCGACGCGGCCTCGCCCGCCGCGTCGTCGGCGAGCTGGAGCGCGTCGCCCGCACCCGCGGCTACCGGCGCCTGTACCTCACCACCGGCCCGCGCCAGCCCGAGGCCCGCGGCCTCTACCTGGCCACCGGCTACACACCCCTGTTCGACACGGACGCCGACCCCGAAACCATCGGCCCGCTGCCCTTCGAGAAACACCTCGCCCACACGGCACGCCCCGAGCAACTCGCGACCCCTCCGCACACCCGAAAGGCCTCCCGCCCGTGAACCTCAGAACTCGGCTCCACCACGCCGCCGCGCTCGCCCTGCTCCCGCTGCTGGCCCTCACCGCCTGCGGCTCCGGCGACACCGACGGCACGGCACCGGCGGGAGCCCAGGCCGCTCCGAAGGACGACCCGGTCGCCGACGTCCGCACGGTCGACTCGATCGCCGCCCTGCTGCCCGCCGACGTCCGCAAGGCCGGCACGCTCCGCGTCGGCAGCTCGGTCGGCTTCCCGCCCGGCGCCTACTACCCCAACGGCACCGACAAGGACCCCGAGGGCCAGGACATCGACGTCGCCGACGCCGTCGCCAAGGTGCTCGGCCTTGAACTCCAGCGTCAGGACGCCTCCTTCGAGACGATCCTGCCCGCCCTCGGCAGCGGCAAGTACGACGTCGGCACCGGCAACTTCGGCGTCACCGCGGAACGCCTCAAAACCATCGACTTCGTCACCTACATCAACGACGGCCAAGGTTTCGCCGTCCGCAAGGGCGACACCGAGCTCGGCAAGAAGAAGATCACCGACCTGGTCCAGCTGTGCGGCCTGACCATCGGCACCGGCGCCGGCACCACCTTCGAGGCCACCCTCACCGCCGAGAAGGGCGTCTGCGCCAAGGCCGGCAAGAAGCCGTACGACGTGAAGGTCTACGCCGAGAACGCCGCCACCCTCACCGCGCTCCAGCAGGGCCGCATCGACGTCATCATGTCGACCATCAACGGCCTGCGCCACCAGGCCTCGCAGCCCGCCTCGCAGACCGAGTTCCTCGGCGAGTTCCACCGCCTCGACGTCGGCTTCGCCTTCAAGAAGGGCTCCCCGCTCACCAAGGCGTTCCAGGCCGCCGTCAACGAGCTGATCAAGAACGGCACGTACACCCGGATCCTCGAGAAGTGGGGCACCACCGCCTCGGCGATCGACGCGTCCGAGATCAACCCGCGCGAACACCTCTGAGCCGAGCAGGAACCACGCCATGGCATCCACCACCGACACCGCGCCACCCGGCCCGACCGCCCCCGGCGCGCAGGCCCCGCCCCTGCCCGACGACCCGGCGGGACTGAAGGTCGTCCCCGCCCGCCACTACGCCCGCTGGGCCGCGGCCGCCGCCGTGGTCGTGCTGGTCGCCCAGTTCACCCACGGCCTGGCCACCAACCCCGTCTGGGAATGGGACGTCTTCCGGGACTACGTGCTGTCCGAGACGATCGTCCAGGCGGTGTGGGTGACGCTCCAGCTCACCGCCTACGCCACCGTCCTCGGCTTCCTGCTGGGCACCGTCCTCGCCTTCATGCGGCTGTCCCGGAGCCCCGTGCTGCAGACCGTCGCCTGGACCTACATCTGGATCTTCCGGTCCATCCCGATGATCGTGCAGCTGGTGTTCTGGTTCAACCTGAGCGCCCTCTACGACCGGCTGGGCTTCGGCATCCCCTTCGGCCCGGTGTTCTGGTCCGTCGACAGCAACAGCATCATCGGCACCATCGGCGCCGCCGTCATCGGACTGACCCTCCACCAGGCCGCCTACGCCGCCGAGATCGTGCGCGGCGGCGTCCTCGCCGTCGACGAGGGCCAGCTGGAGGCGGCCGCCGCACTCGGCATCCCCCGGCTGCGGCAGATCCGGCGCATCGTCCTCCCGCAGGCCATGCGCGCCATCCTGCCCACCGCCGGCAACGAGATCATCGGCCTACTCAAAGGCACCTCGGTGGTCTACGTGATGTCCATCGGCGAGCTCTTCTACCAGGTGCAGGTCATCTACGGCCGCAACGGCCGGGTCATCCCCCTGCTGCTGGTCGCCACCGCCTGGTACGTCGTCCTGACCTCCCTGCTGTCGGTCGCCCAGTACTACGTGGAACGCCGCTACGCCCGCGGCGCCGACCGCACCCCGCCGCCCACCCCGCTGCAGCGCGCCCGCCGCTTCGTCCGCACCCTGCGCGCGGAAGCGGGCCGGCGCCACCGGCCCGTCGTACCGTTCAAGCCCCTGGGAGACATCCGATGAGCGACGTCATGGTGGACGTGCGCGGCGTCCACAAGAGCTTCGGCCCGCTGGAGGTGCTGCGCGGCGTCGACCTGAGGGTCCGGGCCGGCGAGGTCACCGTCGTCCTCGGCCCGTCCGGCTCCGGCAAGTCCACACTGCTGCGCACCATCAACCACCTGGAGAAGGTCAACCGGGGCTGGATCAGCATCGACGGCGAACTCATCGGCTACCGCCGCTCCGGCAACCGGCTGCACGAGCTGAAGGAGAAGGACGTACTGAAGCAGCGGACCCACATCGGGTTCGTCTTCCAGAACTTCAACCTCTTCCCGCACCTCACCGTGCTCGACAACCTCGTCGAGGCGCCCGTCGCCGCCCTGCGCCGCCCCCGCAAGGAGGCCGTGGAGACGGCCCGGCGGCTGCTCGCCCGCGTCGGTCTCGCCGACAAGGCCGACGCCTACCCGCGGCAGCTCTCCGGCGGACAGCAGCAGCGCGTCGCCATCGCCCGCGCACTCGCCCTCGAACCGAAGGTGCTGCTGTTCGACGAGCCCACCTCGGCCCTCGACCCCGAGCTGGTCGGCGAGGTCCTCGACGTCATCAAGGACCTGGCCCGCACCGGCACCACCATGATCGTCGTGACCCATGAGATCGGCTTCGCCCGCGAGGTCGCCGACACCGTGGTGTTCATGGACGGCGGAGTCGTCGTGGAGCAGGGGCCGCCCTCGGCCGTCCTGGACGAGCCGCAGCACGAGCGCACCCGCGCCTTCCTCTCCAAGGTCCTCTGACCGCCCCGCCCGTCCCTCTCGCACGCAAGGAGCACCCCTGTGTCCCCCTCGACCCTCCGCCGCACCGCCGCCGCGCTCGCCCTGACCTCCGCCCTCGCCCTCTCCGCGTGCGGCAACCCCGACGACGGAGGCACCACCGAGGTCGACTCCGGCAACGGCGGCAAGACCAGGATCAACCTGACCGCCGACCAGGACCGCGTCCGCACCGACAAGGTCGACGCCATCGCCGCCAAGGTCCCGGCGGAGGTACGTAAGAGAGGCACCCTGGAGGTGGTGAACTCCTCCGGCTCCGCCGCGCCGCTCACCTTCGTCGCCACCGACAACAAGACCGTCATCGGCGTCGAACCCGACATCGCCTCCCTGGTCGCCGACGTGCTCGGCCTGGAGCTGCGGCTCAACCCCGTCTCCTGGGAGAACATCTTCGTCGGCATCGACAGCGGCAAGTACGACGCCGGCTTCAGCAACATCACCGTCACCGAGGAACGCAAGGAGAAGTACGACTTCGCCACCTACCGCGAGGACAACCTCGGCTTCGAGGCGAAGAAGGGCAGCGGACTGAAGATCGACGGCCCCGAGGACGTGGCAGGACTGACCGTCGCGGTCAGCAGCGGCACCAACCAGGAGAAGCTGCTCGTCGAGTGGAGCAAGGAGAACGAGCGGGCCGGCCGCGAACCGGTGGACATCAAGTACTACCAGAACGACAGCGACACCTATCTCGCCCTCCGGTCCGGCCGCATCGACGTCTACCTCGGCCCCAACCCCACCGCCGCCTACCACGCGGCGACCACCGGCAAGACCGAGGTCGTCGGGACCTACTCCGGCGCCGGCGCCGACCTCCAGGGCCTCATCGCCGCCACCACCAAGAAGGACAGCGGACTGGTCGAGCCCCTCGCCGAGGCGATCGACCACGTCATCGAGAACGGCACCTACACCAAGGTCCTCAAACGCTGGGGCCTGTCCGAAGAGGCCGTCACCACGTCCGAGATCAACCCGCCCGGTCTGCCCAGGACCGCGAGCTGACCACCGGGCCCCGGCGCGGGGACGGCGCTCCCCGCCGTCCCCGCGCCCTCCACCCCGCCACCGTCACGGACTTCCAGGAAGGCACCGACGTGTCCCCGACACCCGCATCACCCCTGCACCTCGCCGTAGCCCTCGAAGGCACCGGCTGGCACCCGGCCTCCTGGCGCGAACCGGTGTCCCGCCCCCGCGAGCTGTTCACCGCCCGCTACTGGGCCGACCTGGTCACCGAGGCCGAACACGGCCTGCTCGACTTCGTCACCCTGGAGGACGGCCTCGGCCCCCAGACCTCCCGCTTCCTCGAACCCGACGACCGCACCGACCAGGTACGCGGACGCCTCGACGCCGTCCTCACCGCCGCCCGCATCGCCCCGCTCACCCGGCACATCGGCCTGGTCCCCACCGCGGTGGTCACCCACACCGAGCCGTTCCACCTCTCCAAGGCGATCGCCACCCTCGACTACGTCAGCACCGGCCGGGCCGGCGTTCGCGTGCAGATCACCGCCCGCCCCGACGAGGCCGCCCACTTCGGCCGCCGTACCGTCCCCCGGATCGACGGCTGGGACGACCCGACCGTGCGGGAGGCGGTGACCGAACTGTTCGACGAGGCCGCCGACTACGTCGAGGTGCTGCGCCGGCTCTGGGACAGCTGGGAGGACGACGCCGAGATCCGCGACGTCGCCACCGGCCGCTTCATCGACCGCGACAAGCTGCACTACATCCACTTCGAGGGCCGCCACTTCAGCGTCAAGGGCCCCTCCATCACACCCCGCCCGCCCCAGGGGCAGCCCCTGGTCAGCGCGCTCGCCCACGACACGGTCCCCTACCGCCTGGTGGCCCGCTCCGCCGACGTCGGCTACGTCACCCCGCACGACACCGGCCAGGCCCGGGACATCGTCGCCACCGTCCGGGAGGAGCAGGAGGCCGCCGGACGCGCCGCGGAACCCCTGCACGTCTTCGGCGACCTCACCGTCTTCCTCGACGACGACCCGGCCAAGGCCGCCGCCCGTTGCGCCCGCCTGGACGACCTCGCCGGGGAGCCGTACACGCCCGACGCCCGCGTCTTCACCGGCACCCCCGCCCAACTCGCCGACCTCCTGCTGGAGTTCCAGGCAGCCGGGCTCACCGGGTTCCGGCTGCGGCCCGCCGTCCACGGCCACGACCTTCCGGCGATCACCCGCGGCCTGGTCCCCGAACTCCAGCGCCGCGGCGCCTTCCGCCGCGCCTACGAGGCCGGCACCCTGCGCGGCCTGCTGGGCCTGCCCCGGCCCGCCAACCGCTACGCCACCGCCTGAGCCGGAGGAACGACCACCGCCATGAGCAAGCCGCTGAAGCAGATCCACCTCGCCGCCCACTTCCCCGGCGTCAACAACACCACCGTGTGGAGCGACCCCGCGTCCGGCAGCCACATCGAGTTCAGCTCCTTCGCGCACTTCGCCCGCACCGCCGAACGCGCCAAGTTCGACTTCCTGTTTCTCGCGGAAGGGCTACGGCTCCGCGAACAGGGCGGCCGCATATACGACTTGGACGTCGTCGGCCGCCCCGACACGTTCACCGTGCTGTCCGCCCTCGCCGCCGTCACCGAGCACCTCGGACTGACCGGCACCATCAACTCCACCTTCAACGAGCCCTACGAGGTGGCCCGCCAGTTCGCCAGCCTCGACCACCTCTCGGGCGGCCGCGCCGCCTGGAACGTGGTCACCTCCTGGGACGCGTTCACCGGCGAGAACTTCCGCCGCGGCGGCTTCCTGCCGCAGGCGGAGCGCTACTCCCGCGCCAAGGAGTTCCTGGCCACCGCCCACGAACTGTTCGACTCCTGGCACGGCGACGAGATCCTCGCCGACCAGGAGACCGGCGTCTTCCTCCGCGACGCCAAGGCCGGCGCCTTCGTCCACCGAGGACAGCACTTCGACATCCACGGCCGGTTCAACGTCCCGCGCTCCCCGCAGGGCCGCCCCGTCATCTTCCAGGCGGGCGACTCCGAGGAGGGACGCGAGTTCGCCGCGTCCGACGCCGACGCCATCTTCAGCCGCCACGCCACCCTCGACGCCGGGCGCGCCTTCTACACCGACGTCAAGCGACGCCTCGCGAAGTACGGCCGCCGTCCCGACCAGCTGCTCATCCTGCCCGCCGCGACCTTCACCCTCGCCGACACCGACGCCGAGGCGCGGGAGCTGGCGAAGGAGGTGCGCCGCCAACAGGTCAGCGGCGCCACCGCCCTGCGCCACCTGGAGTTCGTCTGGAACCGTGACCTGTCCGGCTACGACCCCGACGGACCGCTGCCCGACATCGACCCGGACGTCACCAGCCGCCACCTCGCCGAGGGCCGCGCCCAGGTGCGCATGTACCGCGACCCGCTGGCCACCGCCCGCGAGTGGCGCGAACTGGCCGCCGCCAACAACTGGTCCATCCGCGACCTCGTGATCGAGACCGGCAACCGGCAGAACTTCATCGGCTCCGCCGAGACGATCGCCCGCACCATCGACGAGTACGTGCAGAACGACGCGAGCGACGGCTTCATCCTCGTCCCGCACGTCACCCCCACCGGACTCGACGCGTTCGCCGACAAGGTCGTCCCGCTCCTCCAGGAACGCGGCGTCTTCCGCACCGACTACGAGGGCCCCACCCTCCGCGACCACCTGGGCCTCGCCCACCCGGACGGCCTCGGCGACCGGCGGGCCGCCTCATGAAGTTCCTCGCGGTCACCCTGATCGTCCACCGCCCCGACCCCGTCACCGGCGTGCTCGAGCCGACGCACGACCGCTTCCGCGAGGTCCTCGACAACGCCGTCCTCGCCGAGGAACTCGGCTTCGACGGCTTCGGTGTGGGGGAGCGGCACGAGCGGCCCTTCCTCTCCTCCGCGCCCACCGTCGTCCTCAGCCACATCGCGGCCCTGACCCGCCGCATCCGCCTCTTCACCGCGGTCACCACGCTCAGCCTGCTCGACCCGGTGCGCGCCTACGAGGACTACGCCACCCTCGACCACCTCTCCGAAGGCCGCCTCGACCTCATCATCGGCAAGGGCAACGGCACCGCCCAGCGTGAACTGTTCCAGGTCACCCCCGAGGACCAGTGGGACCGCAACGCCGAGAGCTACGACGTCTTCCGCCGGATCTGGCGGCAGGACACCATCACCGCCGACACCCGCTTCCGCCCGCCGCTGAAGAACGCCGAGGTGTGGCCCCGCCCCTACCAGCGGCCCGTCCGCGTCTGGCACGGCAGCGCCACCAGCAAGGAGTCCGTCGACCTGGCCGCCCGCCACGGCGACCCGCTGTTCTCCGCGAACGTCACGCACCCCATCGAGCCCTACGCCGAGCTGATCGACCACTACCGGGAACGCTGGGCGCACCACGGCCACGACCCGGCGCGGCTCACGGTCGGCGCCGGCACGGCAGGGCTGCTGGTGGCCCGTACCTCCCAGGAGGCCGTCGAGACGTACCGGCCGGTCTTCGAGGCCAACCTGGCCTTCCAGAAGGAGACCGGGCTGCCGGTGGTCTTCGAGACGGTGGAGGACTTCGTCGAGCGCAGCTCCGCGCTGATCGGCAGCCCGCAGCAGATCGTCGACAAGGTGCACCGCTACCACGAGCGGTTCGGGCACAGCGTCCTCCATGTGCACGCCGACGCGGGCGGACTGCCCGACTCCGTGCACCGCGACTCCCTCGAACGCTTCCAGTCCGAGGTGGCCCCCGCCCTCCGCCACGCCCTCCCGGACCCGCCGTTCCCGTGGGAGCCGGTCCACCCGGTCCCGTAAGGGGCCCGTACGTTCAGCGACCCCTCCGGCCCGTGGATGCCGGAGGGGTCGCCGTCCGTACGGTGCTCAGGCCGCGGCGGACTTCCGCTCGTACGGGATCGTCTCACCGGCCTCGATCGCGACCGACAGCCGGTTCTCGGCCGGCGGGAGGGGGCAGGTCGCGAAGTCGGTGTAGGCGCACGGGAGGTTGGTGGCGCGGTTGAAGTCCAGCACCACACGGCCGTCCGGACCCGGCGCGTCGATCTTCAGCGCCCGGTTGGCGGCGTACGTGGTCACCCCGGAGGTCGCGTCGGTGAACAGCACCAGCAGGTCGCCCGGCCCGCCGCCCTCGAACGCGGTCAGCTCCAGCTCCTGCCCGTCCAGCTCGAAGCGGACCTTCCCGGGCGCGTCGTAGACGTGCTCCAGCCCCTCCACGGCGGCGCCCACCGTGGTGGGGCGCGGCTCCGGGAACGCCACGTACGTGCCGGTGATCCGCCAGCGCGGGTCCGGCGCGTAGGCGGGGGTGCCGGCGAACCGGGTGCGCAGCGGGTGGTCGGGGTGACGCGGCCGGACCACGTCCTGGCCGCCCCGGCGGGCTGTCTCGATCACCGCGTCGCCCCAGACGGCGTTCACGGAGGCGCGCTCCGCGAGGACACCGAAGTGGTGCCGGCCGCGCACGGTGACGCCGTCGACGACCAGCTCCTCCCCGTCGTCCAGCTCGACGGTCACCCCGTCGTCGCCGGCCGACCAGACGCCGGGCGCGCCGGGGAACCGCTGCGGCTCCGCGTTCGGCCAGTACAGGCCGGTAACGGCGAGGAACCGTGCTCATGGGCGAGCGCCGCGTCCTTGTGCCGGTGCCACTCCTCCCACTCGGCGACGAAGACGTCGGTGCCGGCGGGTGATTCCTGGACGGTCATGTGCACTCCTCGGGTGGAGAGTCGGTGTCAGGGCAGGACGGGCAGCGGGGTGCCCCAGGTGTGGGCGAAGAACGTCTCCGCGCCGGGACGCCGCTCACGGACGGCGGTCTCCCGCTCGCGCAGCGTCGGCGGCAGCAGGTCCGCGGGGGCCAGCGCACCCACGGCGACGACGGACAGCGGCCGGAACCCCTCCGGCACGCCCAGCGACGCGTGCAACGCGTCGGCGTCGAAGCCGGACATCTGATGCGCGTGCAGCCCCAAGGCGTGCGCCTGCAGCACCAGTTGGGCGACCGAAAGCCCGGTGTCGTACGCGGGGCCGTGCTGCGGCACGCCGTTCTCGGCGCGTTCCTCCGCCACTGCCGCGACCAGCAGCGAACTGGTGCGCGCCCACTCCTGGTTGAAGGGGACGAGCGCGTCGAGGATGCGCAGGTACGTGGTGTCGCCGCGCCGGCCGACGAGGAACCGCCACGGCTGGGCGTTGTAGGCGGAGGGCGCCCAGCGGGCCGCCTCCAGCAGGGAGACCAGCTCCTCGTCGTCCAGGATGTGCGTGGCGTCGAACGACCGGGGGCTCCAGCGGTCGGCGAGCAGCGGATGGACGGCCGCGGCGGTGGTCGCGGTGTGGGGTGACATCGGGGAAGTCCTCATTTGTCAGGGGTGTGTGCGGTGACGTGTCCCGGCGTCCGCGCCGGGACCGGGGGAGGGGCGGGCAGGAGTTCGCGCACCAGCGCGGCGACCTGCTCCACCTCGATCAGGAAGCCGTCGTGCCCGTACGGCGACTCGACGACGCGCGGCCCGTCCGCCGTGGGGATGCCCGCCGCCAGCTCCGCCTGCTGGACCGGCGGGTAGAGCCGGTCGGAGTCCACGCCCGCCACCAGCGTGGGTGCGGTCACCCGGCCGAGCGCGGCGCGCACCCCGCCCCGTCCGCGGCCGACGTCGTGGCTGTTCATCGCCTCCGACAGCACGACGTAGCTGCCCGCGTCGAAGCGGCGCACCAGCTTGTCCGCGTGATGGTCCAGGTAGGAGGCGACCTGGTAGCGGCCGCCGCGCCATGGGTCCTCCGCGTCCTGCGGGCTGCCGGCGAAGCGGCTCTGCAGCTCCGGCTCGCTGCGGTAGGTGATGTGGGCGATGCGCCGGGCCAGGCCGAGTCCGGCGTGCGGGCCGCGCCCGGTGTCGTGGTAGTGGCCGCCGTGCCAGTGCGGGTCGGCGCGGATGGCGTGCACCTGCGTCGAGGCCCACGCGATCTGCTCGGCGCTCGCCGCCGCCGTCGTCGCGAGCAGCAGGAGCGCGCCGGTCCGCTCCGGGTGGGACACGGCCCACTCCACGGCCCGCATCCCGCCCATGGAGCCGCCGACGACCAGCGCCCAGCGGTCGACGCCCAGCGCGTCGGCGAGGGCGGCCTCGGCGGCGACCTGGTCGCGCTGGGTCAGGAACGGGAAGTCACCGCCCCAGCGCCGTCCGGACGGGCCGCGGGAGGACGGTCCGGTGCTGCCCTGGCAGCCCCCGAGCACGTTCGGCGCGACCACGAACCAGCGGTCCGTGTCGAGCGTCCGCCCCGGTCCGACGAGCCCGTCCCACCAGCCGGGCGTGGGATGCCCGGGACCGGCGGGACCGGCGACATGGCTGTCGCCGGTGAGGGCGTGCAGCACCAGCACCGCGTTCGATCTGTCCGGCGCCAGCCGACCCCACGTCTCGAACGCCAGCCGCACGCCCGCGAGTTCGTCACCCGCCTCCAGCGGAAGCGGCCGCGGGTGCGCGTACCACTGCCGCCGCCCGGGCGGGTCCCCCTCCCGCCAGGCCCCGGAGGCCGGCGGGAGGGGGACCGGGGACGGCCTCAGGACGGTGTTCAGGACGCGCCCTTCGCCGCGCGGAACCCGGCCTCCAGGTCGGCCTTGAGGTCGTCGAGGGCCTCGATGCCCACGGACAGCCGCACCAGGCCGGGCGAGGTGCCGGTGGCCGCGAGCTGCTGCTCGTCGAGCTGGCTGTGGGTGGTGGACGCCGGGTGGATGATGAGGCTGCGCACGTCACCGATGTTGGCGAGGTGACTGAACAGCCGTACGGCGTCCACGAACCGCTTGCCGGCCTCGACGCCGTCCCGCAGCTCGAAGGAGACGATGGCGCCCGCGCCGCGCGGCAGGTACGTCTGCCCCGCCTCGTACCAGGGGCTGGACGGCAGGCCCGCGTAGTGCACGGCGGCCACCTCGTCGCGCTGCTCCAGCCACTCGGCGAGCGCCCGCGCGTTCGAGGAGTGCCGCTCGATGCGCAGGCTGAGCGTCTCCACACCCTGCAGCAGCAGGAACGCCGAGTGCGGGGACAGCGCGGGACCCAGGTCGCGCAGCAACTGCACCCGCAGCTTCACCGCGAACGCGCCCGGACCGAGCGCCGGCCAGTAACGCAGGCCGTGGTAGCTCGGGTCGGGCTCGCTGAAGTCGGGGAACCGGTCGGCGTGCGCCCCGAAGTCGAAGGTGCCGCCGTCGACGACCACACCCGCGATGGCCGTGCCGTGACCGCCGAGGAACTTCGTCGCCGAGTGCACCACGACGTCCGCGCCGTGCTCCAGCGGACGCAGCAGGTACGGCGTGGGCACCGTGTTGTCCACGATCAGCGGCACACCCGCCGCGTGCGCGACGTCCGCGACCGCCCGCACGTCGAGCACGTTGCCGCGCGGGTTGCCCAGGGATTCCGCGAACAGCGCCTTGGTGTGGGGGCGGATCGCCGCCCGCCACGCCTCCGGGTCGTCGGGGTCGTCCACGAAGGACACCTCGACGCCGAACTTCGGCAGCGTGTGACGGAACAGGTTGTACGTGCCGCCGTACAGGGAGGTGCTGGACACGATGTGGTCGCCGGCGCTCGCCACGGTCAGCAGCGCCAGCGTCTCCGCGGCCTGCCCCGAGGCGAGCGCCACGGCCGCGACACCACCCTCCAGCGCGGCGATCCGCTGCTCGAAGACGTCCTGGGTCGGGTTGTGGATGCGGGTGTAGATGTTGCCGGGCTCGGCCAGGGCGAACAGGTCGGCGGCGTGCTGCGTGTCGCGGAACACGAACGACGTCGTCTGGTAGATCGGCGTCGCCCGTGCCCCGGTCGTCGGGTCGGGCTCGGCGCCCGCGTGCACCTGCTTGGTCTCGAAGGACCAGGCGGGTGTGGTGTCGGCGGCGGACTCCCCGTCGGGGGTGTGGCCCGCGGTGACGGAGTCGATGGGCTGGCTGCTCATGAGAGTGCTCCCTGGCGAAGAGTGGGGGAGGGGGTCGTGCCCGAGGACGCCACGGCGCCACGCGCCAGGGCCCCGGACATGCGGGGGCCATGGTCAGCGCGGTGCGGTGAAGCGCGAAGGAGAGAAGAGAGGCCGGACTACGGCCGGGCGCGCGGCGTCAGCTCGCGGCGGAACAGCCCGTGGTGGTGACACGCACGTAATCGACGTGGCGGCGGGTCACGAGCACGGTCATGCGCTCAGGTAACCACACGCCGGCGGCGCCGCGCCAGATCGACGGACGCCGTCTCACCCGCCGGGACGACGTCCAGGCGTCCTTGACCCGTGTCACCGACTGCTGTTTTGATCGACGGCATGAAGCGACAGGACCTCACGCGGCGACGCCACGTCGACCTTGCGCGTGTCTCCAGCTCCTGCTGTCGCACCCGGGCCTGAGCGCGACCGAGGACATCCCTCGCCCCGCTCCCTCTCCCTGATCACGGCCTCCGGCCGCACCGCCGACGTTTGCCGTCGTCGCCGCGCCGTCGCCTGACGTCCACTCACGCATCCCTCCGCCTGCCGGTCGGTCAACGGACCCCGTTCGCCCCGCTGTTGTCCGCGGGCTGACCGGGGGCCACCCGTCGCCGCCCCGACCCGCATCGATCCCCGGAAGGTCCTCGCATGGCCACCGTCCTGTCCGTCTCCGGAAGTCCCTCCGCCACCTCCCGCACCGCCCGGCTGCTGCGCCACCTCGACCAGCGGCTCGTCGCCCAAGGGCACGAGGTGATACCGCTCGACGTGCGCACCCTCCCGCCCGAGGCGCTGCTCCTCGCCGACTTCCACCATCCGGCGATCGTCGAGACGGCCGCCCTCTTCCAGCAGGCCGACGGCGTCGTCATCGGCACGCCCGTCTACAAGGCCGCCTACTCCGGGCTGCTGAAGGCACTGCTGGACCTGCTGCCGCAGTACGCGCTCACCGGCAAGACCGTCCTGCCGCTCGCCACCGGCGGCAGCACCGCCCATGTCCTCGCCATCGACTACGCGCTGCGGCCCGTGCTCAACTCCATGGGCCCCGCCCACATCACGCCCGGCTGGTTCACCCTCGACAAGGAGATCACCGTCGGCGACGACGGCACCCTGACCGTCGCCCCCACCGCGGCCGAGGCACTGGCCCAGGTCACCGACCAGTTCTCCCGCGCACTCGGCGGCCGCACCCTGCTGGCGGCCACGGGCTGAGCGTCTCCGGGCGTACGGCGGACCGCTGTCCCTCGCACCCGGAGCCGTGACGAGCCGTGAACGGGCCACCCTTCCGAGCCCGCCACCGACGACGAACTCCCCGAACGGAGCCCTCGCGTGACCCTCACCTTCCACTGGTTCCTGCCCACCAACGGCGACAGCCGGCACGTCGTCGGCGGCGGCCACGGCACCCCGGCCACGGCGTCCGGACGGGACCGGCCGCCCACGGTCGCCTACCTCAGCCAGATCGCCCGCGCCGCCGAGGACCTGGGCTTCACCGGTGCGCTCACCCCGACCGGCGCGTGGTGCGAGGACGCGTGGCTGACCACCGCCATGGTCAGCCAGAACACCGAACGGCTGAAATTCCTCGTCGCCTTCCGCCCCGGTTTCGTCTCGCCCACCCTCGCCGCGCAGATGGCGTCCACCTTCCAGCGGCAGAGCGGCGGACGGCTGCTGCTCAACGTCGTCACCGGCGGCGAGAGCCACGAGCAGCGCGCCTACGGCGACTTCCTCGGCAAGGACGACCGCTACCGCCGCACCGACGAGTTCCTGCACATCGTGCGGCAGTTGTGGCGGGGGAAGACGGTGGACCTGGACGGCGACCACGTACGGGTGTCGGGCGCCCGGCTGGCCCGGGTACCCGACCCGGTGCCGGAGGTGTACTTCGGCGGCTCCTCGCCCATCGCCGGCCGCGTCGCGGCGAAGCACGTCGACGTCTACCTCACCTGGGGCGAACCGCCCGCCGCCGTCGCGGAGAAGATCGCCCGGATCCGCCGCCTGGCCGCGGAGGAGGGCCGCACCCTGCGCTTCGGCATCCGTCTGCACGTCATCACCCGCGACACCTCCGAGCAGGCGTGGGCGGAGGCGGGCCGCCTCCTCGACGGATTCGACCCGGAGACGATCCGCACGGTGCAGGAGGGACTCGCCCGCAGCGAGTCGGAGGGCCAGCGGAGGATGCTCGCCCTGCACGGCGGCGGCAGCCGCGACGGCCTGGAGATCCACCCCAACCTCTGGGCGGGCATCGGCCTGGTCCGCGGCGGCGCGGGCACGGCCCTGGTCGGCAGCCACGAGGAGGTCGCGGAACGCATCAAGGAGTACCACGCCCTCGGCATCGACGAGTTCGTCCTCTCCGGCTACCCGCACCTGGAGGAGGCGTACTGGTTCGGGGAGGGAGTGCTGCCGCGGCTGGAGGCGGAGGGGCTGTGGGCCCATCCGTTCCGGGCCGGGACGGGACATCGAACCGAGGCCGGGCACCCAGCTCTGTCCGCGTCGTAATCTCAGAGCCCTCTGATCCCCGCCCGTTAGCGTCCCGTCCATGGTGCGCGACTACATCGTCATCGGGGCCGGACCGGCCGGACTTCAGCTCGCCGCTCTGCTGGAACGGGAGGGACGCGACTATGTTGTCCTGGAGCGGGGGAGCGGGCCCGGCACGTTCTTCACCCGCTTCCCCCGTCATCGGCAGCTGATCTCGATCAACAAGGTCAACACCGGGTACACCGACCCGGAACTCGCCCTCCGCATGGACTGGAACTCGCTGCTCACCGACGACCCGGAGCTGCTGTTCACCCGCTACACCGAGCGCTACTTCCCGGCCGCCGACGACCTGGTGCGCTATCTGGGCGACTTCGCCCGCCGCACCGGCGTCCGCGTCGAGTACGGCGTCCACGTCGCCCGTGTCTCCCGCGACGGCGACGGCTTCCTGGTGCGCGACGACGGTGGCCGGACCTGGCAGGCCCGGCGGCTCGTCGTCGCCACCGGCGTGTCCCTGCCGCACGTGCCGGACATCCCCGGCATCGAAACAGCCGAACGGTACGACGACTTCGACACCGACCCGGCGTCCTTCACCAACCAGCGCGTCCTGGTCCTCGGCAAGGGCAACTCCGCGTTCGAGACGGCGGACGCCCTCATGGAGAAGGCCGCCGTCATCCACGTCGCCGGACCGCACTCGCTGAAGATGGCGTGGCAGACCCACTTCGTGGGCCATCTGCGCGCGGTCAACAACAACTTCCTCGACAGCTACCAGCTCAAATCGCAGAACGCCGTCCTGGACGGCACCGTCGAGCGCATCGAACGGCGGCCGGACGGCGGCTACCGGGTGGAGTTCCGCTACGCCCGCACCACCGAACGCCTCCGCGAACTGCACTACGACCGCATTCTGGTCTGCACCGGCTTCCGCTTCGACGCCTCGCCGTTCGACGACACCTGCGCGCCCGAGACGGTGATCGACGGCCGCTTCCCCGCCCAGACCTCCGCCTTCGAGTCGGTGAACGTCCCCGGCCTGTACTTCGCCGGCACCCTCACCCAGCAGCGCGACTTCAAACGCTCCACCAACGGCTTCATCCACGGCTTCCGCTACGGCGTCCGCGCCCTGCACCGCATCCTCGGCGCCCGCCACCACGACACGCCCTGGCCGTCCCGCGACCTGCCCGCCGAGCCCGAGACGGTCGCCGACGCCCTGGTCGAGCGGGTCAACCGGTCCTCCGGGCTGTGGCAGCAGTTCGGTTTCCTCGGCGACGTGGTCACCGTCCACGACGACCGGGCCGTGTACCAGGAGGAAGTCCCGCTCGACTTCGTCGCCGACGGCGGGCTCGGCCCGGCGCGCGACCGGTTCGTGGTGGACCTGGAGTACGGGCCCGACCACGACCACGGCGACCCGTTCGACGTGACCGTGCCGCGCGTCCGCGAGAACGACCCGGAACACGCCATGGAGTCCACCTATCTCCACCCCGTGGTGCGGCACTACCGCGACGGCGCGCTCGCCGGCACCCACCACCTGGCGGAGAACCTGGAGAACGACTGGGACATCCCGGCCGTCCACCGGCAGCCGCTCGCCGCGTTCGTGAAGTCCTGCCTTGGCTGAGCAGTTCCCCGGCGCCGTGCTCGACCTCCTGGAGGCGGCGGGCGACCGCCCCGTCTTCGAGCACGGCGACCGGGCGGTCTCCGGACATCAACTCCTCGCACTGGTCAGGCGGGTGACCAACGGACTGCGCGCCCGCGGGGTCCGCCCCGGCGACGGTGTCGCCCTGCTGCTGGGCGTCACCCCCGAGGCGTTCGCCGCCGTCCTCGCCGCCCACACCGCCGGCGCGCGCGTCGTCGGCGTCCGGCCGGGGCTCACCGACGCCCAGCGCGAGCACCTGCTCGCCGACACCGCCGTCCAGGTGACCGACCGCCCGGACGGCACGGCAGCCGGCGCGCTCACGCTGTCCGACCTGCTCGCCGCCGAGGACGACGGGACCCGCCCGCACGTCTCGGGCCGGCCCCAGGACGTCGCCCGGCTCGTCCACACCAGCGGCAGCACCGGCATGCCCAAGGCGTGCGCCCAGACCTACGCCGCCATGACCGCGGCCTGGGCGGCCCACCCCGACCGCTGGCCCCCCGCCGTCCGCGAACTCGCCCCGCGCCTGCGGCGGTTCCTCGTGTTCGGCACCCTGGCCAGCCAGGTCATGATGGAGTACGGACTGCTCGCCCTCGCCGCCGGCGGCACCCTCGTCGCCGACGACCACCCGTCCTTCCCCGACAGCCTCGTCCGCCACCGGGCCACCGGCAGCGTCATCACCGTGGCCCGGCTGACCCGGCTCGTCGCGGACGTGCGGGAGCGGCCCGTCGACCTCGGCGCGCTGCGCGCGCTGATGGTGTCCGGCTCGCCCGTCGACGCCGCCCGGCTGCGGCAGGCCGCCGACGTCCTCGGACCGGTCGTCTTCCACGGCTACGGCCAGACGGAGACCGGCATGATCTCCATGGCCACCCCGTACGACGAGCCAGGCTCCCTGGGCGTACCGCCGGTCGACCTGGAGGTGCGCGACGCCGACGGCAGACCGCTGCCACCCGGCGCCGACGGCGAGCTCTACGTCCGCACGCCCTCCCAGGGCTGCGGCTACTGGAGTGAACCGGGCCTGAGCGCCGAGGTGTTCACCACCGGCGGGTGGGTCCGCACCCGCGACATCGGCCACCTCGACACGCGGGGACGCCTCTGGCTGACCGGACGCGCCCGCGACGTGATCATCGTCAACGCCAACGTCCACTACGCCGGCCCCGTCGAGCGGGTCCTCGCCGCCCACCCGTCGGTGGCGGAGGCGTACGTCGTGGCCGCACCGGACGAGCACACCGGCGAGGCCGTCCACGCCTACGTGGTGCCCGCACCCGGCCGGACGCCCCGGCTCGGCGAGCTGCACGCGCTCGTGGCGGCCGAACTCGGCGAGGCCACCGCCCCCACCCGGCTCACCCTGATCGAGGAGGTCCCGCTCACCCCGGCCGGCAAGCCCGACAAGCGCGCCTTGGCGGAACGCGGTCGGTGACCGCGGCCAACACTGCGGGGCCCCGGCACACGGTGTGTGCCGGGGCCCCTCAGTGTCCGCTCAGCGGACCAATGGCTTCACCGGGTCCGCCGACCCGCTCTCCACGGGCCCGGACAGGCCCCCGCCCCGTGCCCGCTCCCTCCGGTCCATCCAGGTCAGCAGGGGCGACGCCATCACGGTCGTCACCACCGCGACCACCACCAGCGCACTGAACAGCGCCTGTGTGACGATGCCCGCCGCCAGCCCCAGGTTGAGCGCGATGAGCTGCATCAGGCCCCGCGCGTTCATCAGCGCCCCCACCCGCAGCGCCACCGACGGCGGCTCCCCGGCCACCCGTGCCGCGAGCCAGCACGCACCGAACTTCCCCACCACCGCGACGACCACGCAGCCCAGCGTGAGCAGCAGCACCGGACCGGAGCCGAGCAGCGCGAAGTCGGTGTTCAGACCGGAGTAGGTGAAGAACAGCGGAAGGAACACCACGCCCACCGGCCGGAGCTTCTCCACCGTCCCGTCGAGCCGCTCCGAGCGCGGGAACACCAGCCCGAGGCTGAAGGCGCCGAACACCGCGTACAGGCCGATCTCGTCGGTGTACCAGGCGACCAGGAACAGCACACCGACCAGCATCGGCAGGAGGCTCTCCGGCGCGGCGCGCTCGGCGAGCCGTACGGTGCGGGCGCGCAGCCGGGCCACCGCCGCCAGGACCACGACCAGCCCGAGCCCGCCGGCGACGGCCAGCGACACCAGGCCGGCGCTGCCGCCGGAGATGCTGAACACCCCCGCCAGCAGCACCCACGCGACGGCGTCGTCCACGGCCCCCGCGCCCAGCGCCAGCGACCCGAACCGCGTGCCGGTCAGGCCGCGTTCGGAGATGATCCGCGCCAGCATCGGGAACGCCGTCACCGCCAGCGCGACCCCGACGAACAGCGCGGACACCACCAGCGGCACGTCCGGTGCCAGCGTGCCCGTGCGTTCGCCGACGAGGGCGATCAGCGCCGCGCCGAGCGCCACCGGAGCCAGCACGCCGGCCACCGAGACCAACCCGGCCGGCCGGGCGACCCCGCGCAGCCGGTCCACCCGGAACTCCCAGCCGACGCGGAACATGAACGCGACGAGCCCGATCTGCCCCACCACGTACAGCACCGGCCGCAACTCCTGCGGGAACAGTCCGTTCTCGACGTCCGGGAGGAGAGCGCCGAGCACCGAGGGGCCGAGGACGACCCCCGCGAGCATCTCCCCGACGACCGGCGGCTGCCCGACCCGCTGCAGCAGGGCGCCGACGAGCTTGCAGACGGCGAGGATCACCACGACGGCGAGGAAGAACGCGGGGGCGAGTTCTGTGGGGGTCATCCGTTGTCTCCTCCGGTGTGGACGACCGGGCACCGGTCGGGGGGCGTCCGTTCGAAGTACCGTCCCGCCAGGCGCTGCCGGCGGGCGTGCAGGACCATCACGGTGCCGAGGACGAGCTGCCGCACCCCGCGGGTGACGTCCTCCACGCCGTCCCGTACCCGCAGGAAGGTCCGCAGCGGCGCCAGCCGCGTCCCGGGGTCGAGACCACGCGGGATGAGCAGGCACGGCGCGCGGTGCGGGATGGAGCGGGTGTGCGACACCGTGGAGTCCAGCCGGAAGCGGCGCAGCACCTCCCGTACGGCGGCCCGCAGCACGAGCGGGGACAACCGCCAGGCCGGACACGGGCGGTTGGCGGCCACCCCGAACGGGATGTGGTGGGCGTCGCGCGCGGACAGGGACGTCCAGCGGTCCGGGTCGAAGACGTCCGGCCGGTCGTAGCCCGTGGCGTGGTAGTCCGGGTAGCTGAAGCAGACGACCGACCCGGCGGGCAGCGTGGTGTGCTCGTCCAGCGGGATCTCGTCCGAGGTGATGCGGTGCGCGATCCCGAACAGCGGGTACAGCCGCATCGTCTCGTCGAGGACGTGCGTCAGACTCCGGTCGTCGTCCGGGTCGTCCGCGAGCCGCGCCTGCACCCCGGGGTGCCGGGCCAGCGCCAGCAGCACGTGCGCGGTCGCCTCCGACAGCTGCACGACGGCCGTGTTGAAGAACGTCCCCTGGAGGTAGAACACCTGCTCCTCGGGCGACAGCGACTCGGGCAGGCGGTGCGGCACCTCACCGGCCGCGAGCCGTTCACGCAGATACGCCGTCAGTCCGGCTCGGCGGCGCGGGTGACGCAGCCCCGTGCATTTCAGGGCGTTGATCACGTCCGCCGCGTGGTCGGTGATCAGTTTCCGGGCATGCGGCGGACACGGCTCGCGGAACACCAGCTCGTGGCAGAACTCCGCCCAGGCGGGCATCACCAGATCGCGCAGCCGCACCAGGCTGATCCGGTCGTCGGGCAGCCGGTCCAGGACCCCGGCGACCGCGTGGACGGCCGCCGCCGTCAGCTCCTCGGACCCGCCCGCGAGCATCCGCCGCGTGGTGGCCGCCACGTCCTCGTAGCGCGGGCCGGGCTCCAGATGCTCCTGATGCACCTCGGGGCCCGGCGACAACCAGTACCAGAACAGGTCGGACAGCCCGGCGCCGGCGCTGCGGCCGTCCGCCGCCGGATGCGCGTACACCCGCTCGAACACCTCCGGGCCGTGCGTCGCGTTCGGCAGCGTCACCACCCGGTCGCCGTTCACCTTCTCGAAGATGCGGACCCGCAGCGCCACCACACCGCGCGGCAGCCACCACGTGTCCGGCTTCCGTCCGCCGCTCACCGCGCCTCGCCTCTCCGGACCACCATGTCCCGCGTCAGATCCGCGTTCCGCCCGCCGCCGCACAGTGCGAGCGTGTGGTCGTGGCCGTCGCGCAGCTCCGCGAGGACCCGCCGCACGCCCGCCTCACCGTCGGCGGCCAGCCCCCACAGCACCGGGCGGCCCACTCCGACGGCCGTCGCGCCCAGCGCGAGCGCCACGGTCACGTCCTCACCCCGCCGCACCCCGCCGTCCAGCAGCACCGGCACCCGGCCCGCGACCGCGTCCACGACCGCCGGAAGGCAGTCCACGGCGGCCGGCACGGCGTCGCACTGACGGCCGCCGTGGTTGGAGACGAGGACCCCGGCCGCCCCGTGCGCGACGGCCAGCTCCGCGTCCGCCGGATGCAGCACGCCCTTCACCAGCACCGGCAGCGCCGTCGTCGACAGCAACGCGTCCAGGTCGGACCAGGACAGCGCCGGGGACATCGGGATGTCGGTGAGGCCGCCAGGCGGGGAGCCGGGCAGGTCGCGCATGTTCTCGGCGGCGTAACCGGGCGGCAGGTCCGTGAACCCGTTGCGCAGGTCACGGGGACGCCGCCCGAACACCGGGGCGTCGACGGTCACCACGAGCGCCGAGCAGCCGGCCTTCTCCGCCCGCCGCACCAGCGCCTCCGTGACCTCGGGGCGCGGGTGCAGCGACAGCTGGAACCACACCGCCGCGTCCCGCGCCGCCTCCCGGGCCGCCGCGGTCACCTCGCCGACCGCGACGGTCGCCGCCGTGCCGGTCACCAGGACGGCGCCCTCCGCCGCCGCCCCGCGGGCCGTGGCCCGCTCGCCGTCCGGGTGCGCCAGCCGGTGGAACGCGGTCGGCGCCACCACCACCGGCCCCGCACCCGGGGCACCCGGCAGGTCCACGGAGGTGTCGCGCCGCGCGTGGCCGCGCAGCACCCTCGGCAGCAGCGCGTACCGGTCGAACGCCCGCTCGTTGTCGGCCAGGACGCGTTCCTCGCCCGCTCCGCCCGCCATGAAGTCGTGGTGCACCGGGTCCAGGACCTGGCGGGCCCGCTCGTGCAGCGCGCGCAGCGTCACGACGCCACCGGGGCGACGGGGGAGCGGTGGGCGGAGAGGAACGCGCGCAGCGGGGACCGGTGCACGTCCTCGCTGTCCCACTCGTTCTCCAGGTTCTCCGTCAGATGGTGCTCCGCGGTGAACTCCCCGGCCCGGTACCAGCGGACGACCGGATGCAGATACCGGCCGTCGAGCCCGGTCGCCTCCTGCTGCGAGGGGCGGCCGGCCGACACGTCGAACGGGTCCACCTTGTCGTGGTCGGCCCCGTACTCCAGGGTGACCACCGCGTGCGCGGCCACCTCCCCGAAGTGCCCGGCGCGGACCGCCTCCGGCACGTACGCCACCGGCACCTCCTCCGCGTACCGCAGGGTGCCGTCCGGGGCGAGCAGCAGCAGGTCGCCCAGGACGGCGAACTGCTGCCACAGCGCCGACGACCGGTTGACCCGCTCGACGATCCGGTCCACGGCCGCCTCCGTGTCCCCGCCCAGCTCCGTCACCGGCCAGGGCTCGCCGTGATGGCGCCGGCGCAGCTCCCGGTGCAGGGCGCGCACCATGTAGCGGAAGCCGTGCACGAATCCGGTCGTGGACTTCTTGAAGTCACGGCCCTGGGTGAGCGTTCCGGCGAAGTACAGACCGGGTACGTTGACGGACTCCCCGACCGGGGTGATCGCCGGGAAGCGGCCGTCGACCACTGTCTCCGGCGTGCAACTGCCGTCGAACACCGAGGAGTCGAAGCGGAAACCGGTCGCCACGATCACCCGGTCGTAGCGCAGGTCCTTCACCACCTCGTCGACCCGCTCGAACGCCACCGGCACGCGGAAGCCGTCCCCGTCCCGCCGGATCTCCACCACGCGCCCGTCCAGCAACGCGTTCTGCGACTTCAGCTGGTAACTGTCGAGGAAGTTGTTGTTCACCGCCCGCAGATGGCCCACGTAGTGCGACTGCCAGGCCAGACGCAGCGAGCCGGAGCCGGCCACGTGGATGACGGCCGCCGTCTCCATCAGGCTGTCGGCGGTCTCGAAGGCCGAGTTGCCCCGCCCGACGATCAGGACGCGCTGGTCGGTGAAGGACTCCGGGTCGGGGTCGAACGTGTCGTAGCGTTCGGCGAGTTCGATGCCGGGGATCGACGGCACGTTCGGCAGCGGCACCCCGGTCGCCACCACCACGCGCCGCGCCCGCCGGACCGTGCCGGCGGAGTCCGTCACCGTGAAGCCGTCCGTGTCACGGGAGATCCGCTCCACGGCGGTGTCGTACCGCACCCGTACGCCGGTGCGTTCCGCGAAGTCCGCCAGATAGCGGACCATGTCGTCGGCCGGCGGGAAGTAGCGCCGGCTGTACCGGGTGAACAGCAGGCCGGGGTCGTCGCTCAGCAGGGAGTTCCAGTCCATCCGCAGCCGCAGCTCCGGATCCTCGTATCCGGTGTGCACCTTGTTGATCGAGATGAGTGTGCGGTGCCGGGGAAACCGCGTGAAGAACGTGCCCGGACCGCTGCCGCGCTCCAGAACCACGTAATCCGCGCCGTCGCGCTCCAGGAAGGCGGCGAGCTGCAGCCCCGCCGGCCCCGCTCCGATGATCAAGTAGTCGTGCGCCATGGCGGGGAAGCTATCCAGCGGATCTCAAAGTGCTCTGAGACGGCCCGCCTAGCGTTCCCGGCGTGCTGACCACCACGGACACCGTCACCCTCACCGGCCCCCTCGACCCCGCCGCCCTGCGCCGCGCCGCCGGGCCGCTGACCGTCACCGTGGACGCCGCCGCCCGCGCCCGCCTGGATCGCGGCCGCCGCCTCTTCCGCACCCTGCGCGACGGCCACGACGGCGACGGGGAACGGCAGATCTACGGCGCCACCACCGGATTCGGCGCCCTCGTCGGCTACGCGGGACGGGCCGACGAGGCCGACCAGTGCGACAACACCCTCGCGCACCTCGGCGCGGGCCAGGGCCCCGACCTGCCCCACGACATCGTGCGCGCCGCGCTGCTGGTGCGCGCCCGGTCCCTCGCCCAGGGCCTGTCCGGGGTCTCCGCCGACGTCGTCGAACGGCTCGCGGACATGTTCGCCACGACCTTCACCCCCGCGGTGCCCCGGTACGGCTCCGTCGGCGCCAGCGGCGACCTGATCCCCCTCGCCTACGCCACCCAGGCGCTGCGCGGCCGGGGCCACGCCTACGTGGACGGCCGCCGCATGCCCGCCGCCGACGCCCTCACCGCGAGCGGACTGCGCCCCCTCGCTCTCGACGGCCGGGACGCCCTCGCCCTCGTCAACGGCACCTCCGTCACCACCGCCGCCCTGGCCCTCGCCCACGCCACCGTCCGCACCGCCCTGCGGTCGCTCACCGAACTGACCTGCCTGCTCGCCGACCTGCTCGGCTGCGACCCCGGTTTCCTCGACGCCGGCCTGCTCTCCGCCTACGGCCATCCCGGCGCCGCCGACACCGGCGCCCGTATGCGGGCCCTGCTCGCGGGGACGGCGCCGTCCGGCACGCGTCCCCTCCAGGAGCCGTACAGCATCCGCTGCTCCCCGCAGCTGCTCGGCGCGGCGCAGGACGCACTGCGGTACGTCGACGGCGTGGTCGCCGCCGACCTCGCCGGGGTCAGCGACAACCCGCTGTTCCTCCCGGAGGGCGGGCCGGACGGCGCGGAGGAGGGGCGGGCCGTGCACGGAGGGAACTTCTTCGGGCAGCCGGCCGCGTTCGCCGCCGACCTGCTCGCCTCCGTCACCGCACAGCTCGGCAACCTCGCCGAACGCCAGCTCGACCTGCTGGTGGACCCGGCCCGCAACGGCGGCCTGCCGCCCATGCTCGCCACCGAACCGGGAATCCAACACGGGCTGCAAGGCGTCCAGTTGGCGACCACTGCCTTCGTTGCCGAGATCCGCCGCAACGCCACCCCCGCGGCCATGCAGAGCCTGCCGACCAACCTGCACAACCAGGACGTCGTCCCGTTCGGCACGCAAGGCGCCCTGCGCGCCCACGACATGGCCGAACTCCTCCACCTGCTGTGCGGCTCCCTCGCCCTCGGGCTGCGGCAGGCCGTCCATGTCGGCGCGCGCCGGCCCACCGCGCCCCGGTGCGGTGACATCCTCGACACGCTCATCGCCGCGATCGATCCGGTCGACCCGGACCGGCCACTGGACGAGGACGTCCGGACAGCGGCACGGCTGCTCGCCATCCGTGCCACGCCCTGACCCGCTCCGCGGACACCGGGGGCGACGGCGCGCTCTGCGGCAGGCGCACCGTGAACCGCGCGCCGTGCCCCGGCCGCCCCGACGCCGCCACCGTGCCGCCGTGGCTCGTGACGACCTCCCGCAGCAGCGCGAGCCCCAGCCCGTAGCGGCCGCCGCCGCCCCGGTGGAAGCGGCGGAACAGCCGCTCCGCCTCACCCGCCTCGAAGCCCCTCCCGGTGTCCGCGACCGTCAGCTCCACCGCCCCGTCCCCGCGGGTCAGCGTCAGTACGACGCTCCCGCCCGGCGGGGTGTGCGTGACGGCGTTGTTCAGCAGCTCACCGACAGCCCGGCGCAGGGCGGACGCCACCCCGTCGACCCACAGCGGATGCGGCGGACCGTCCACCCGGACGGCCAGTCCCCGCTCCCTCGCCCGGTCCGCCTCCTCGTCGGCCGCCGCCCGCGCCAGCGCCACCAGATCCACCCGCCGCCGCGTCGCCGCCCACGCCTGTCCGGGGGAGAGCGTCGCCGACGACAGCAGGTCGTCCAGCACCTCCCCGAGCCGCCCGAGCGAGGCGACCACGGCGGCCAGACCGTCCCGGTGCCGTGCCGGCAGCCCGTCCCGCACCGCGCCGCGCGCCAGCATCTGCGCCCGGGTGTGCACGCGGGTGACCGGCGTGCGCAGCTCGTGGCTGGCGTCCGCGACGAACCGCCGCTGCCGCGCCAGCGCCTCGGCCAGCGGCGCCACCGCCCGGCACCCCAGCACCAGCCCGGCGGCGACCGCGGCCACCAGGCCCACCCCCTCGGCGGCACCCAGCGCGAGCCACAGATGGTCGCGGTCGGCGAGCTGGAGCCGCAGGTCCAGCACGGCCTGCACCACGTCCCCGTCGCGCCGCAGCTGCGTCCGCACCCGGTACGCGGCGCCCCCGCGCCGCACCGTGCGCTCGACGGGCTCACCGGTCAGCCGCACCCGGTCCAGGTCGGCCCACAGAGGGAAGCCCTTGGGCCCGTCGGAAGCCCTCGTACCGCCCGGCCCGTACAGCCACATGCACCCCGGGGGCCGCTCCGGGTCGCCGTACGCGGCGCCGTAGCGCACCTCGCGGCGCACCTGCGCGTCCTGCGCGTGCGTCATCACCGTGTACGCGACCGCCCCGACCAGGGTGACGAGCAGGGTCACGACGACGCCGGTGGTCCACACGATCCGCAGCCGCGCCCGGCGCACCACCGTGTCCTCGGCGGCCCGCCCCGGCCGGCTCACAACGCCCCCAGCCGGTAGCCGAGCCCGCGCACCGTCCGCACGGCGCCCCGGCCGAGCTTGCGCCGCAGGTAGTAGACGTACGTGTCGACGAGCGACGGCGCGTGCGTCTCCTCGAAGACGAGCCGGCGCAACTCCGACCGGGTGTACACCGCGTCGGGCCGCACGGCCAGCGTGTGCAGCAGCTCGAACTCCCGCCCCGCCAGGGCGACGCGCTCCCCGTCCGGCAGCTCCACCTCCCGCCGGCCGACGTGCAACTGCCCCGATCCGATCCGCAGCACGTCGGTGACGTCCCGCGAACGGCGGCACAACGCCCGTAATCGCGCGCCGAGTTCGTCCAGGTCGAAGGGTTTGGCCAGATAGTCGTCGGCACCGGCGTCCAGTCCGTCCACCCGGTCGGGCACACTGCACATCCCGGTGAGCATCAGCACCGGGGAGCGCACCGGACGGGACCGCAGCCGCCGCAGCAGGCCCAGCCCGTCCAGCACGGGCAGCCGCCGGTCGATGACGAGGACGTCGTACGCGCGGGTGAGGCCGAGGTGCAGGCCCCGCTGCCCGTCGGTCGCGACGTCCACCGCGTACCCCTCGTCCCGAAGCACCTCGGTCAGCAGCTCGACCATCTCCCGGTCGTCCTCGACCAGCAACAGGCGCCAGGGATCGCGTGCGTGCTCAAGCGTCACTGTGACCTCCCTCGCCGCAGTCTCGGGCGCTTCAACGCCCGTGCGCCGATGGGGAGTTCCGCTTTCACACGACTGACAGCAAGGGGACAGGATCACAGGCCGACGAAGGAAAGGATCGCGCCGTCGGCGACGCCGAGCGCCTTCACCGATTCATCACAATCGGGTAGCGGCGCGGAATTATGGCTTCCGTCACAGCTGCAGTGATCTTGTGCCTGATGAGATCACCGGATGCTCGGTTTCCTCGTCCGTCTCCTCCCCTTCTGGGTCCGCGAACCGCTGATCATCCCGTCGGGACGGTGTTCGGCGTACGCATCCTCTACATGGCCCTCGTCGACGGGGAGGGATGGGTGCCGGCCGTCATCGGCGCGGTGTTCCTGCTGGGGGCGGCGCTGCGCGTGCGCGTGGTCGTCCACGCCCTGCGCGCCCGCCGCCGTCCGGCGCCCGAGGCGGACGAGGTGACGGAGCCCGCTCCCTCGGCGCCCGTCGCCCCGGCGCCGGTGGCGCCCGCGGTGCGGCGCCCCGCCGAGAAGAAGCCCAACGCCTTCGCCCAGGCCTTCTTCGCCATCGGCCTCTTCGCGGTGATCGGGGGCGCCCTGTGGATCGAGGGCAAGCTCCCGGAGGACGGCACGGCCGCCACCGGGGCCTCCCGTCCCGCCGCGTGCCGGCTCGACGAGGACGAGAAGCTGCCCGGCGCCTACCGGAGCACGCCCGAGGCCGTCACCGGCGCGGACCTGTGCCGCGCGCTCAACCGGCCGGAACTGCCCGAACTTCTGGGCACCCCGACCGAGAGGTCGGTGTACGCCTCCGGCACCGACAACACCGCCCCGCTGACCGACCGGAAGGTCGCCCAGCCCGAGGCGAGGGTCGAGTTCGAGACGTACACCGTGGAGCTCTCGGCCACGTACAACCAGCTGACGGTCGCCCAGTACGCGAAGCTGACGAGGTACGGGGACGGCAGGGACGCCCGGAACCTCACCGTGCTGGGGCGGCCCGCGCTGCTCACCTCGGACCACATGATGAAGATCCAGTTCGACCTGGGGAGCGGCGAGGGGGCGAGCGGCCCGGTGGAGCAGGGGCCGCTCGCCCGGACGCTGACCGTGGCGTTCGACGGGAAGGACCGGGGCGGCTCCTACGACCTCACCGTGTGGAGCGAGTCGGGGCTCCTCCCGGAGGACAGCGCCCTCGTCGACATCGCGGAGGCCGTCCTGCCCGGGATCACGCGGGGGACGCGGGACCAGGACTGAGGTTCAGGCCTTCTTAGCCACCCCCGCGACGGAGACGTCGGGCGCCTCCGTGGCGTCGTCGCCCGGATCCGTACGCCAGGAGGCCGTGGGGACGACCCCCGGCTCCACCGGCTCGAGCCCGGCGAACCACGAGGCGATCTCCTGCGGCGACCGCAGGTGGTAGGTGTGGGCCGACTGCTGGTTGTACGCCTCGACCGCGCGGTTCAGCGCCTCGTTGGTGTCCGTGCCGTCGCTCAGCGCCAGGTAGCTGCCCGGCGGCAGCGCGGACAGCAGGGCGCTCACCAGCTCGGCCGGGCGGTCGGCGTCGGAGATCTGCCCCATGATCCCGAGCATGGTGAGCGCGACCGGCCGGCCGAGGTCCAGCGTCCTCGCCGCCTCGGCCAGGATCCGCTCCGGGTCGCGGACGTCGGCGTCGACGTACGCGCAGGCGCCCTCGGGGCTGCCGGCGAGCAGCGCCTCGGCGTGCACGAGCACGAGCGGGTCGTTGTCCACGTAGACGACGCGGCTCTCGGGTGCGATGCGCTGGGCCAGTTCGTGCGTGTTGTCGGCGGTGGGGAGTCCCGCGCCCACGTCCAGGAACTGCCTAATGCCGGCCTCCCGCACCAGGAAGCGCACGGCCCGCGCGAGGAACCGCCGCTGCAGCCGGACGACGGCGGCGAACAGCTGGTACCAGGCACGTATTCCAGGGCTGCGGTATTCCTACGCCAGCAGGGCCCCTGAGTGACAGGGCTGTGCGCGCGATGACGACGTCGGCTACTCCGCTTACGCAGTCGCTTCTGGCTCGGCCGGGGCGATCTCGGCGATCAGATCCTCGACCAGGGCCTTAATCTCGTCGCGGATCGGGCGGACAGCCTCGACGCCCTGTCCGGCCGGGTCGTCCACCTTCCAGTCCAGGTAGCGCTTGCCAGGGAAGACAGGGCAGGTGTCGCCGCAGCCCATGGTGATGCACACGTCGGACTCCTTCACCGCGTCCACGGTGAGGATCTTCGGGACCTCGGCGGAGATGTCGATGCCGACCTCGGCCATCGCGGCGACGGCGGCCGGGTTGACCTGCTCGCCCGGGTTGGAGCCGGCGGAGCGGACCTCGACGCGGTCCCCGGCAAGGCGGGTCAGCCAGGCGGCGGCCATCTGGGAACGGCCGGCGTTATGGACGCAGACGAACAGGACGGACGGCTTCGTGCCGGGGCTCTCGGGCATGAGGGGCTCTCCCGTCTCGCGGCGGCTGCACGCCACCCATGACATCAACATCCGCTGGTATCAGCGAACGGTGATGTGACAGTATCAGCGCATGCTGACTTCAGTCGATCCTGATGTGATCCGGGCGCTGGGCGATCCGCTCCGGCTGCAGATCGTGACCCTGCTGGCGCGCGAGACGCTGTGCACCACGCATCTGGTGGAGGAGACCGGGGCCAAGCAGACCAACCTGTCCAACCACATGAAGGTGCTGCGCGAGGCCGGGCTGGTGGAGACCGAGCCGTGCGGCCGCTTCACCTACTACAAGCTCAAGCCCGACGTCCTGGCCGACCTGTCCGGACAGTTCGCCGCGCTCGCCGAATCCGCCCGCACAGCCGCCGAGAACAAGAGGGCCTGCCCGTGACCTCCACCGAGCCCACCGCTTCCCGCGCCCAGAGCGCTGAGGCGGCCGGGGACGACTCGATCGTCAAAAAGCTCTCCACCCTCGACCGTTACCTCGCGGTGTGGATCCTGTTCGCCATGGCCGCCGGTCTCGGTCTGGGGCGGCTCATCCCTGGCCTGAACGACGCGCTCGCGAAGGTGGAGATTGGCGGGATCTCCCTGCCGATCGCGCTCGGTCTGCTGATCATGATGTACCCGGTGCTGGCGAAGGTCCGCTACGACCGGCTCGACGCCGTCACCGGCGACCGCAAGCTGATGGCCTCCTCGCTGGTCATCAACTGGATCGTCGGCCCGGCGGTCATGTTCGCGCTCGCGTGGATCTTCCTGCCGGACCTGCCCGAGTACCGCACGGGTCTGATCATCGTGGGCCTGGCCCGTTGTATCGCCATGGTGATCATCTGGAACGACCTGGCCTGCGGCGACCGCGAGGCCGCCGCCGTCCTGGTCGCCCTCAATTCGGTCTTCCAGGTCCTGGCGTTCGGCCTGCTGGGCTGGTTCTACCTCGACCTGCTGCCCGGCTGGCTGGGCCTGGGCGACGGCGAGCACCTCGACATCTCCATGTGGAAGATCGCGCTGAATGTGGTCATCTTCCTCGGCATCCCGCTGCTGGCCGGCTTCCTCACTCGCCGCCTGGGCGAGAAGAAGCTCGGCCGCGCCGACTATGAGCAGCGGTTCCTGCCGAAGATCGGGCCGTGGGCGCTGTACGGGCTGCTGTTCACGATCGTCATTCTCTTCGCCCTCCAGGGGAAGACCATCACCTCGCAGCCGCTGGACGTCGCCCGGATCGCGCTGCCGCTGCTGGTCTACTTCGCCGTGATGTTCTTCGGGACCTTCCTCCTGGGCAAGGGCTTGGGTCTGGCCTATGACCGCACCGCGACCCTCGCCTTCACCGCGGCGGGCAACAACTTCGAGCTGGCCATCGCGGTCGCCATCGCCACCTTCGGCGTCACCTCCGGCCAGGCCCTGTCCGGCGTCGTCGGCCCGCTCATCGAAGTACCGGTGCTCATCGGCCTGGTCTACGTCGCGCTCTCCTGGCGCCGGAAGTTCGCCGCCGACGCGGTGACGACGGCCCCGTGACCCAGCGCACGGATGTGGTGGTGGTCGGCGGCGGCCAGGCAGGACTCGCCGCCGGCTACCACCTGCGCCGCCAAGGTCTCGACTTCGTGATCCTGGACGCCGAGGCGGCGCCGGGCGGGTCCTGGCAGCACATGTGGGACTCGCTGCACCTGTTCTCCCCGGCCGCGCACTCCTCGCTGCCCGGCCGCCTCATGCCCGCCCAAGGAGGCGAGACGTACCCGGGCGCCGGGTACGTGGTGGACTACCTGACCGACTACGAAAAGCGCTACGACCTGCCCGTCCAGCACGGCACCCGCGTGGACGCCGTGCGCCGTGATGCAGACCGGCTCCTGGTCGAAGCGGACTCCGGCACCTGGCGGGCCCGTGCGGTCATCAGCGGCACCGGCAACTGGTCGCGGCCGTTTCTGCCCGCCGTGCCCGGCCGCAGTACCTTCACCGGGCGGCAGCTGCACACGGTGAACTACCGCTGTCCGGCCGACTTCGCCGACCAGCGTGTCGTCGTGGTCGGCGGCGGAAACTCCGGCGCCCAGATCGCCGCCGACCTCGCCCTGGACGGCCGTGTCCAGGTGACGTGGGTGACGCAGCGCCCGCCGCGGTTCCTGCCGGACGACATCGACGGCCGTGCCCTGTTCGATGTCGCCACCGCCCGCCGCCGCGCCCTCGACGCCGGCCGTAACGACACCGGTGGGGTGGCTTCGCTCGGCGACATCGTGGCCGTGCCGCCCGTCCGCGCCGCCCGCGACGCCGGACTCCTGACCGCGAAGCCGATGTTCACCCAGCTCACCGCTGCCGGTGTCCGGTGGGCCGACGGCAGCCAGAGCGACGCGGACGCGATCGTCTGGTGCACCGGCTTCCGCCCGGCACTGGCCCACCTCGCCCCGCTGAACCTGCGCGGCCCGCGCGGCCACATCCCCACCGACGGGACACGTGCCCTCGGCGAGCCGCGGCTGCACCTGCTCGGCTACGGCGACTGGACCGGCCCGGCCTCGGCCACCCTCATCGGCGTCGGCCGCCCGGCACGGGACGCCGCCCGCGAAGTCGCTGGCCTGCTCACGTAGGCACCGGAGCGGCCGCCGCGCTGTCACCGCCCTGTTCACCCCGTTGCGTACAGCTCCCCCTTGTCAGTGACACCAGCGACAATTCCTCCCGACGGCGCCGTGGGGCAGGGGGATGCGCACGCATGCAGACAGACGACTTTTTCCGCGACAGGCCCGACGAGCACCCGGACTGGCCTGACCACAGGCCGGGCGAATGGGTGTGTCAGCTATGGCAGTTGGATGTCGAGCTGATGGAGTCCCTGCGGTTCGGTCCCCTGCCCGACCGCCCGGACCTGGACGTGGCCGTGGCGCTGACCCGGTTGCTGCACGAGGACTTCGTCGCCCGGGGCACACGCCACGACGAACGGATGAATGACGAGGAAGTCGTCCTCGCCGTCAAAGCACACCGAGCGGTCCTCGAACGCCTGGGCCTGGAGTCGCCGCAGCTGCCGTTTCGCCATCACAGCGGCTTCTACGACTACTGGCGCAAGAACGACATGTCCGGAGGCGGCGGATGGCAGGCGCGCCGCGAGTGCATCGAAGAGCTGCTGGGGCCGACCAGGCAGGCCCTGGAGGACCTGCAGGAGGCCGAGTACGAGCAGCGTTTCAAGAACGGCCCCCGTGGCACCTTCAAGAACCTCATCTTCGCGGCCGTCGGCCCGAAGCCGCAGATCGTGCTGCGGGACGCGGTGAGCAACGAGGTGGAGATCGTCCGGAACGCCGAGAACTGCCTTGTGTACAAGGACCCACTGCCGCTACAGGGCCTGACCTGGCGGCAGATGGTCACCTGGTGGCAGGCGCACCACATGCCGGACACCGAGGAACCGGAGGCCGCCGATGCCCTGTACCGGCGGCTGTACCGCTCCCTGGATTCCCTGCCAGAGCAGACGGTCCTGCGCACGTACTGCGCCCGCTACGCCGAACCCGACGGGTTCGACCTGCCCGCCCTTATCCCGCAGGTCTACCTGCACTACGACCCCTACACCCGCAAGAGCGGCGGACACAGCGGTGCCCTGCACCGCGAGCGCATGGACTTCCTGCTGCTGGCCCCCGACCGCTCCCGCATCGTGATCGAGGTCGACGGCGCCCACCACTACGGCATCAAGAAACCCACCGGCGCGGACGGCCGCACCACGTACGCCGCCTCGCCCAGGCTGTACTCGGAGATGGTCGCCGAGGACCGCCGCCTGCGGCTGGCCGGCTATGAGATCTACCGCTTCGGCGGCTGGGAACTCACCCGGCCCGACAGCCCGCAAGTCATCTCCGACTTCTTCACCGAGCTCCTCACCCGCCACAAGAAGCCGACACCGTAGCGACAGCACGCACCGCTTCAGTAGCCAGGCGTGTCCATGGCCTCCATGTACTCGATCTGCCAGTTCTCGTACTCACCGAGATAAGCCGAGTAGCCGCCCCACAGCAGGTGCGCCAGCTTGTGCAGCTCGTTCACCTGCTCGTAGAAGTTGACGTTCTGCTGCACGGGCCGGGCGGGAGCCCGGCCGGCGCCGTGGCCGACCACGGCGTACCGGTAGGTCTCTCCTGTCGCATCCTCGCTGTCGAGCCAGTTCAGCTGACTCCAGGACTCCGGGTCGATGCGCTGTTCCACCTTGGGCAGGTCCAGCAGGGCCAGGTACCGGTTGAGGCAGTCCGCCAGTCTCCTGATGTTGTGCGTGCGCAGACGCTTGTCCAACTGGTCAGGGCTGAGGTCTTCTTCTCCTGTGTAGCCCTCGCGCAGGGCGCACTGGGCGGCCTTGCGGATTAGCCACTTCAGCGACAGTTCGATGCTGTGCCGGTAGTTGTAGAGGATCGGCAGGGGCATCCGGTCGTCCGGGCCGTGGGCGATCCAGTGTCGGGCGCCGGTCTCGGCGACTCGCAGATAGCCGCCAGCTAGGGCGAGATCGTCCTCGCTGGCACCGCCCCAGACGGCGATCTCGGCATTTGCCCAGCGAGGCCGGGGCAGGCTCAACCGGTCTTCTGCTTCCTCCATCCCGTCAGGATGGCAACCGCCCGCCTCGTCCACTATCGCTTTTGGTAACTGCCCGCCGCCACAGCGTCCCTGGGCGTTACGGGCGTCCGAGTGTGGTCAGGACACAGCCGATGCACCTACCAGCAGTTGGCCCATGGCGGCGAGCACGGACGGCTCGACGCGGTAGTAGACCCAGGTGCCGCGCCGCTCGGATGTGAGCAGCCCGGCTTCCTTGAGCTTCTTCAGGTGGTGGGAGACGGTGGGCTGGGAGACGCCGACGTCTGAGATGTCGCACACGCACGCCTCGCCGCCCTCATGGGAGGCCACGGCAGAGAACAGCCGCAGGCGGACCGGGTCACCGAGGGCCTTGAACATCCGCGCAGCGGTCTCGGCCTCGTCGGCGGTCATCGGGCGTTCGGTCAGCGGCGGGCAGCAGGGCGCCACGCCCTGGCCGTCGGCGGGCTCGAGCAGCGGCAGCACCTTCGCATTCGACATGCGTCTATGTTGACACACATCGAACCAGTGCCGAGAGCTCCGTCAGCGGCGCGCGAGATGGGCGGCGAGGCGCCGGGCGACGCGGTCCGCGTCCCGGCCGACGCCGCGCAGCGAGTTCGACGACAGGCTGCGCTGCCATTCCAGCCCGACGAACGCCAGCCCCGGCACAGCGGTGGCGAGGCCCTCGCGGTGCCGGGGGGTTCCCTCGTCGTCCAGGGCGCCGTGGAGAGGGGCGAGGTAGGGCAGGTCGGGGCGGTAGCCAGTGGCGAGCACGATTGCGTCAACCTCCTCCCGCTGTCCGTCCGGCCAGAGGAGCTTGGGCCCGACCGCGCCGGTGAACAGCGCCCGCCGGTCGGGCCGGCCTGCGGCCAGGGCGGCCCGGTAACGGCCGTCGTCGAGAACCGGCTGGGCCGGCGGGCGCGCGAGAAACCGGCCAAGGGGCGCCGTGTCCAGACCGGTACGGACCGTCCAGAAGTGCAGGTCGCGGCCGAGGATGCGCTGAGCGGCGAACTTCACCGGCCCGCGTGTGGCGAGGGTGACGTGGGCGGTCTCGGCGAGCTCGGCGGCGATCTGCACCGCGGAGTTCCCGGCCCCCACCACAACCACCCGGCAGCCGGAGAAGGGGGCCGGACTGCAGTAGTCGGCGGCGTGCAGCACCTGCCCGGTGAACTCCTCCAGGCCTGGCAGCGCGGGCCGGTGCGGGTGTCCGAACGTCCCGGAGGCCGCCACGACGGCCCGCGCGGACAGTCGGCCGCCGCCCTCCAGCTCCACCGCGAAGCCGTCGCCGGTGCGGCGGACCGCAGTTATGCGGCAGCCCGTGCGGATCTCTGCGTCCAGGCGGCCGGCGTAGGCGGTGAGGTAGGCGACGACCTCGTCGCGGTGCGGGTAGCGGTCGCGGTCGGCGCCGGGGAACGGCATCCCGGGCAGGGAGCTGTACCGGGCGGGCGAGAACAGCGTGAGGCTGTCGTAGTAGTGCGGCCACGACCCGGCCGCCCGGTCGGAGGCCTCCAGCACCACCGGCCGCAGCCCGCGGCGCAGCAGCGCGTGGGCGGTGGCGAGGCCGGACTGACCACCGCCGATCACGGCGACGTCGATGTGCTCCATCAGCGAATCCCCCTGAGTTCGACGAATGTCTATGTTGACGCTCATCAATACAGGTGCCATGCTGGGCCGCGCAAGCCATCGACAGATGTCGAAACACGCAAGGAGTCGCCGTGAACGCGCCCGCCACCACCGAGCTGCCCGTCGTCGTGATCGGAGCCGGACCCGCCGGCCTGGCCGCCGCCGCCCACATCATCGACCAGGGCATCGAACCCCTGGTCCTGGAAGCCGGCCCGGCCGTCGGCGCCGCGGTGCGCGAGTGGTCTCACGTGCGCCTGTTCTCCACCTGGGGCGAGGTCGTCGACCCCGCCGCCGAGAAGCTCCTCGCCCCCACCGGCTGGATGCGCCCCGACCCCGCCACCTATCCCTCCGGCGGCGACTGGGCCGAGCAGTACCTGCAGCCGCTCGCCGACGTCCTCGGCGAACGCGTCCGCACCGGAGCCACCGTCACCGGCGTCTCCCGGACGGGCAGGGACCGGATCGTGGACACCGACCGCGAGCAGCAGCCGTTCGTCGTGCACGTCGCCCACGCCGACGGCCAGGAGGAGCGTCTCTTCGCCCGCGCCGTCATCGACGCCTCCGGCACCTGGACCACGCCGTCCCCGGCCGGCGGCAGCGGCCTTGCCGCGCTCGGTGAGAAGGCCGCAGCCGACCGGATCACCTACCGCGTCCCGGACCTGAAGGACCCCGCCGTCCGCGGCCGGTATGCGGGCAAGCGCACCGCCGTGATCGGCTCCGGCGCCTCCGCGTTCACCGCTCTCGCCTACCTCGCCGACCTCGCCAAGTCCAACGACGGCGCGGGCACGAAGGGCGTGTGGATCCTGCGCCGGGGCATCTCCGGCTCAACCTTCGGCGGCGGCGAAGCCGACCAGCTCCCCGCCCGCGGCGCCCTGGGCCTGGCCGCCAAGGCCGCCGTCGACGAGGGCCACGCGGACGCGGTCACCGGATTCCGCACCGAGGCGATCGAGCGGGCCGACGACGGCCGCCTGGTCCTGGTCGGCGAGGACGGCCGCCGCCTGGACCCGGTCGACGAGGTCATCGTGCTGACCGGCTTCCGCCCCGACCTGTCCTTCCTCGACGAACTCCGCCTCGGGCTCGACGAGCGCCTCCAGGCCCCCGTGGCCCTGGCTCCGCTGATCGACCCCAACCAGCACTCCTGCGGCACCGTCTACCCGCACGGCCACCGCGAGCTCTCCCACCCCGAGCAGGGCGTGTATCTGGTCGGGATGAAGTCCTACGGCCGTGCCCCGACGTTCCTGGCGATGACCGGTTACGAGCAGGTCCGCTCCGTGGCCGCCGCGATCGCCGGTGACCTCGAGTCCGCCGACCGCGTGGAACTGACCCTGCCCGAGACCGGAGTCTGCGGCGGCGCCGGCCTCTTCGACGCCCCCGACGCCGCTGAGGCCGACGGTGGTGGCTGCTGCGCGCCCGCTCCGCAGCTCGTCCAGCTCGGAGCCCCCGCCACGGCCGCGGCGACGGCTGGCGAGGAGGCACCGGCAGGCGGCTGCTGCGGCTCGTGACCACCCTGGGCACCCCTCCACACGGGGCCGCGACCGGATCGGGGGACCGGTCGCGGCCCCGCGCAGTCCTGCCCGCCCTGTGCGCCACGCAGATCGTGAGCTGGGGCATCGTCTACTACGCCTTTCCCGTCCTCAACCCCCAGATCACCAGCGAAACCGGCTGGCCGGCCGGGGCGACCACCGCGGCGTTCTCCCTCGGCCTCGTCGTCTCCGCCCTCACCGGGATCCGCGTCGGGCGCATCCTCGACCGGCGAGGCCCCCGCGCCGTCATGACCACAGGGTCTGTGGTCGGCGTGGTCAGCCTGCTGATCGTGGCCGCGGCCCCGAACATCCCGGTCTTCATTGCCGGTTGGACGCTGGCCGGCCTCGCCATGGCAGCCACCTTCTACCAGCCGGCGTTCGCTGCTCTGACCCGCTGGTGGGCCCCCGACCACGTGCGCGCGCTGACGATCGTCACCCTCGCCGGCGGCCTCGCCTCTACCGCCTTCGCACCCCTGACCGCAGCCCTCGCCGGCCACCTGTCCTGGCGCTACACCTACCTCGTACTTGCCGGCATCCTCGCCGCCGTCACCATCCCCGCCCACGCCCTTGCCCTGCGCGCACCCTGGCCCAACCCCGCAACCGCCCCGGCACGCACGGGCACAAGCGCAGGTGCTGCCGGGGTCGTGCGCAGCCGACCCTTCCTCCTGCTCGCCACTGCCTTCACCCTCTCGGCCTTCGCGATGTACGCCGTGGTCGTCGCCCTCGTCCCCCTCCTGCTGGAACGCGGGTACACCACCAGCCAGGCGGCCTGGGCCCTCGGCATCGGTGGCGCCGGACAGACCCTCGGCCGCACCCTGTACGCAGCCCTCGCCCGCCGCACCGCCGCCACCGCCCGCACCACGATCCTGATTGCCCTCGGCGGCCTGACCACCGCCGCCTTCGCCGCCGTCCCCGGCCCGTACGCCCTGCTCATCGCCGTGTCGGTCGTGGCTGGCATGGTCCGCGGCAACCTCACTCTGCTACAGGCGACCGCCATCACCGACCGCTGGGGCGCCACCCACTACGGACGCCTCTCCGGGATCCTCGCCGCACCGGCAACCACAGCCGCAGCCCTCGCCCCCTTCGCGGGCGCCGCCCTCGCCACACCCCTGGGCGGCTACGGACCGCTCTTCCTCCTCCTCGCCTCCGTCTCGGTGGCCGCCGCCCTCACCGCGCCATGGACAGGCATCCCCCGAACGTCGCTGAGGGACTCTCGCAAACGGTCCGTGAAGCGGCGCTCACTCCCGGTCTTCCGTAGAACGAGCCGCTAGGTGTGCTGTCCGGGGACGTTGGTGACACGCGTGCTGGGTTCTTGAACGGGTGAGGGCCTCCGGGTTCGGTGTGGATTGCGACATCTGCACCGATCCGAGGAGGCCCTCGTGCCCCACCGTAATGCCCCGCTGACCGAGACCGGGCGTCTTCGCCTGGCCCGCTGTGTCGTCGACGACGGCTGGCCGCTGCGCCGGGCTGCCGAGCGTTTCCAGGTCAGCCACACCACCGCCGCCCGCTGGGCCACCCGCTACCGCCAGCTCGGCGTCGCCGGAATGAACGACCGCTCCAGCCGGCCCCACCACCAGCCCCGCAGGACGCCGGCCGAGACCGAGACGGAAGTCCTCCGGCTCCGGCGCGAACACCGCATCGGCCCGCTGCGGCTGGCCGTCCGGTGCCACATCGCGGCCTCCACCGCCCACCGCATCCTCCAGCGGCACGGCCAGCCGCCTCTGAGGGCCCTGGACCGGGCCACCGGCGAACCCGTCCGCCGCTACGAACGCGCCCGACCCGGCGAACTGGTCCACATCGACGTCAAGAAGCTCGGCAGGATCCCCGACGGCGGCGGCCACAAGACCCTCGGCCGGGCCGACGGCCACCGCAGCCGGACCAACGGCGCCGGCTGGGCCTACCTGCATACCGCCCTCGACGACCACAGCCGGATCGCCTACACCGAGGACCTGCCCGACGAGACCGCCCCGACCTGCGCAGCTTTCCTCGTCCGGGCCACGGCCTACTTCGCATCGCTGGGCATCCGCATCGAGCGGGTCCTGACCGACAACGCCTGGGCCTACAGCAAGAACACCTGGCGTGACACCTGCCGCGACCTGGGCATCAGCCCCCGCTGGACCAGGCCTTGGCGGCCCCAGACCAACGGCAAGGTCGAACGCTTCCACCGCACCCTGCTCGACGAATGGGCCTACCAGCGGCCCTACACCTCAGACCACGAGCGCAGGGAAGCGTTCACCGACTGGCTGCACTGGTACAACTACCACCGCCCCCACACCGGCATCGGCGGCCACCCACCAGCCAGCCGCGTCACCAACCTGCCCGGTCAGCACACCTAGGGGGGTGCAGTCCCCTGTGTTTCCTCGGGGGTGCAGTCCCCTGTGTTTCCTGGGGGCGGGGTGGGGGCGGAGTAGCGTCCCTCTTATGTATGCGATCACGATTCCCGAACCCGGTGGGCCCGAGGCGTTGGTGTGGGGGGAGGTGGACGATCCGGTGGTCGGTGAGGGGGAGGTCCTCGTCGACGTGGTGGCCACGGCCGTCAACCGGGCCGACATCCTGCAGCGGCAGGGCTTCTACGACCCGCCGCCCGGCACCTCGCCCTACCCCGGGCTGGAGTGCTCCGGCCGGGTCGCGCAGGTCGGGCCGGGGGTGAGCGGCTGGGCCGTCGGCGACGAGGTCTGCGCGCTGCTCTCCGGCGGCGGTTACGCCGAGAAGGTGGTCGTGCCCGCCGGGCAGCTGCTGCCCGTCCCCGAGGGGATCACCGTCGACCGGGCCGCCGCGCTGCCCGAGGTGGTCTGCACGGTCTGGTCGAACGTCTTCATGGTCGCCCACCTGCGCCCCGGCGAGACGTTCCTCGTGCACGGCGGCTCCAGCGGCATCGGCACCATGGCCATCCAGCTCGCCAAGGCGGTCGGGGCGAAGGTCGCCGTGACCGCGGGCACCAAGGAGAAGCTGGAGCGTTGTGCCGAACTGGGCGCGGACATCCTGATCAACTACCGCGAGCAGGACTTCGTCGCCGAACTGCGGGAGGCCACCGACGGCAAGGGCGCGGACGTCATCCTCGACAACATGGGCGCCAAGTACCTGGACCGCAACGTCCAGGCCCTCGCCGTGAACGGCCGTCTGGTCATCATCGGCATGCAGGGCGGGGTGAAGGGCGAGCTGAACATCGGCGCCCTGCTCGCCAAGCGCGCCGCGATCACCGCCACCACGCTGCGCGCCCGGCCGGTGGAGGAGAAGTCCGCGATCGTGGCGGCCGTACGGGAGCACGTGTGGCCGCTGGTGTCCGGGGGGCATGTCCGTCCGGTGATCGACCGGGAGATCCCCATGCCGGACGCCGCCGAGGCGCACCGGGTCGTGGAGGACAGCTCCCACATCGGCAAGGTCCTGCTGGTCACGCCCCGTTGAGCCGCGCCTGGGCAACGGTCAGCGCGCCCCGCTTTCCTGACGCATCCGCAGCCCCAGGAAGGCGAGGGCGAACCCGAGGCCCATGAGGACGAGGCCGCTGCCCAGCGGCAGGATCCGCAGCACCGGGCCCACGGTGGTGCCGGCGGCCGCGCCCGGCTCGGCGGCCCGCGAGGACGTGGCGGGCGCCGGGGCCGCCGCCGAGGACGCGGGGCCCGAGGGCGCCACGCCGTCGGAGCCGGCCGGGGTCCCCTCGGCCGTGTCGTCCTCCGCCTGCGTGGACGTGTCGAGCCGGGCGTCCGGCCGCCGCACCCCGTCGTCGTCCGGGCGTCCGGCCGCCTCGCGGGGGCCCGTGCCCCCCTCCTCGGTGCGGTCCCGGTCCCGCCGGGGCGGCGTGGCGTCCCGGGACTCGCCGTGCCCGGTCTCCTGCCGCCCGGGCCGGTCGCGCCCCTCGCCCGGACCGTTCCCGGTCCGGGTCGCGGAGGGGGAGGCCGGGCGTGAGGGAGAGGCCGGGGCGGAGGGGGAGCGGGACGCCGTGCGGGTCCGGTCGCTCGCGTCGGACCCCGGCGTCCGCTCCGCCCCGTACGCCACGCCGGCCGGACCCGGCGGACCCGGGAACGGGCCGTACGGCAGCAGCACGGCCCCCGCCCCCAGAACGAGCGTCGCCCCCAGTGTGCGCAGCCATGGAGTCACGGCCGGGACCTCCCGCGCCGGCCGGTGCTCGGCCGCACCGTCGGCAAGTTGGGACGGATGGACGCCAACAGCCTCGCAGCGGCGGACGGGACCGGCATGTCGGACAGGGCCGTACGGAGGACCCGCCGCCGCGGCCGCTTCCGGGGGCGCACCGCGCCGTGGAGGGGGTGTGCGCGACAATGGTCGAATGGAGATGCCGAGGAACGAACGGTCGCCGGAGAATCCGCAGATCCTGGTCGTCGGCCAGGACGGCATGGCGCTGAGCGGCGGCAAAGGGGACGAGGAATCCCGTGGGACCCCGGTGACGGAGCAGGTGGAGCAGCCTGCGAAGGTCATGCGGATCGGCAGCATGATCAAGCAGCTGCTGGAGGAGGTGCGGGCGGCCCCTCTCGACGAGGCCAGCCGTAACCGCCTCAAGGAGATCCACGCCAGTTCGGTGAAGGAGCTCGAGGACGGCCTGGCGCCGGAGCTGGTCGACGAGCTGGAGCGGCTCTCCCTGCCCTTCACGGACGAGGGCACCCCCAGCGACGCGGAGCTGCGTATCGCGCAGGCCCAGCTGGTGGGCTGGCTGGAGGGTCTCTTCCACGGGATCCAGACGACGCTCTTCGCCCAGCAGATGGCGGCGCGGGCCCAGCTCGAGCAGATGCGCCGCGCGCTGCCGCCGGGTGTCGCCGAGGGGTCCGAGGACTCCGACCACATGGGCGGCCGCTCGGGCGGTCCCTACCTGTAGGACGCCTCACGGAGCGGGGACGCCCCCGCCCATGACACGCCCCGTGACAGAGGAAGGGGCCCGGCACGGATGCCGGGCCCCTTCCGTACGTTCCGGTGGGGTCAGGAGGTGGGCGGGTTGCCCGTCGAGACCTTGAGCGTGATCTTCGGCATGTTCTCCGGGTCGACGTCGGTGCCGGCCGGCGGGAACTGCTCGCGGACCGAGCCCTCGCCGTAGGTGTTCTCGTCCACCTTGACGATCGTCAGCTTGTCGCCCCAGCCGGCGGCCTGGAAGCACGCCTTCACCGAGGCGATGTGCTTGAACTTGAGATCGGGCAGCCGGATCAGGTCGGGGTCGTTGTACGACTCCTGCGGATCCTCGCACTTCTCCGGGTCGATCGTCTTGGACGTGTCGGGGCCGCGGTAGCCCTCGGGCTTCGCCGTGGCGGAGGCGCTGCTGCCGCCGCCGGCCTCCGGGTCCTTGTCGTCCCCGTTGTTCAGGGCGATCGCCGTGATCAGACCGCCGACGGCCAGCACCGCGACCAGTACGGACGCGACGATGACCGAGGTGTTGCGGCCGCGCGCCTGACCGCCTCCGCCGGAGCCCTGCGGGGAGATCGTGTACGGCGGGGGCGTCGACGGACCCTGCGGGGCGTACGGGCTCGGCGTCGGGTAGCCGCCCTGCTGCGGGTAGCCGTACGACGGAGCGGGCGTGGCCGGGGCCGGGGTGCCGTACGGGTTCGGCGGGGGCGTCGGCTGGTACGGCGTCTGGACGCTGCCGGCGGGTGTCTGTCCGGACTGGTCGACCGGCGGGAACACCGCGGAGCCGACACCGGCGCCGCTGGGCGTCTGGCTGCCGGGCACGATGCTCGGCGGGGCCGCCTGGAAGGACTGCGCCACCCGCAGGCACTCCCCGCGCATGGCCTCCGCGCTGGGGAAACGCTCGTTGGGGTTCTTCTTCAGGGCGCGGGTGATCAGCGCGTCCAGGGCCGGCGGCAGCGAGCGGTTGATCGAGGAGGCGACCGGCGGCTCCTCCTGCACGTGCGCGTAGGCGATGGCGAGCGGCGAGTCCGCGTCGAACGGCAGCCTGCCGGTGACCAGCTGGAACAGCATGATGCCGACCGAGTACAGGTCGGAGCGGGCGTCGACGCCCCGGCCGAGCGCCTGCTCCGGGGAGAGGTACTGCGGGGTGCCGACGACCATGCCGGTCTGCGTCATCGACGTCACGCCGGACTGCATGGCGCGGGCGATGCCGAAGTCCATCACCTTGACCACGCCGCGCTTGGTCATCATCACGTTGCCCGGCTTGATGTCGCGGTGGACCAGGCCCATCTCGTGGCTGATCTCCAGCGCCGCCAGCACGTCCGCGGTGATCTTCAGTGCCTTGTCGGCGGGCATCGCGCCCTGCTGCCGTACGTCCTCGTCGAGCACGGAGCCGAGCGGCCGGCCCTCGACGTACTCCATGACGATGTACGGCGTCGTCATCCCGTCGACATCGTCCTCGCCGGTGTCGAACACCGAGACGATGTTGGTGTGCGTGAGCTTCGCCACGGACTGGGCCTCGCGGCGGAAGCGCTCACGGAAGGCCTGCTCCCGGCCGAGTTCCGTGTGCAACGTCTTGATGGCGACCTGGCGGTCCAGCACCGTGTCGTAGGCGAGATGCACCGAGGCCATGCCACCCTGGCCGAGCAGGTCCCGCAGTTGGTAGCGTCCGCCCGCGAGCGCCCGCCCCGTGTGCCGGCCCTGTGCGCCGTCCTGGCTCATGTTCCGCGTCCCCCGTAGCCTCTCCGGCGTCCGGCGCCGCCGTCGGTGACCTGTCTCGTCGTGACTCGTCGTTGTCGTAGATCGAAAGTGCTATTCCCGGCCAAGTCTGCCCCAGGGCACCGACACGTCAAGCGCGGTGCCCGTTCCGTGACCGTACGCGAAAGAAGCGTCGCGGAAGCGTTACAGCGGTCGTACGGCCGGTACACGGAATTTGCACGACGGTACGGCCAGCGGGTTTGATGACCGGTCCGTCGCGTGCCGGATCCGGCAGCCCGACCCGGACCGGAGGCCCCGGCAAAGGCTGTAGCGTGGCCGACGGAGACCGTAACAACACCGCGCGCACCGCGGGCAGAAACGACGGCGAGGACTGATGGCACAGCAGCAGCGCGCTCAGGGCCCGTCCGACCCCGAGGCGACTGGCGGCGGCATGTCGGACGCGCCGGACAACTGGGGCAACGGCGGGCTGGTCGGCGACGGCCGGTACCGGCTCACGCACCGGCTCGGCCGGGGCGGCATGGCCGAGGTGTTCGCCGCGGAGGACGTACGTCTCGGACGTACCGTCGCCGTGAAGCTGCTCCGCTCCGACCTGGCCGAGGACCCGGTGTCCAAGGCGCGCTTCACGCGCGAGGCGCAGTCCGTGGCCGGACTCAACCATCACGCGATCGTCGCCGTGTACGACTCCGGCGAGGACACGATCGGCGGCCAGTCCGTGCCGTACATCGTGATGGAACTGGTCGAGGGCCGCACCATCCGCGACCTGCTGATGAACGCGGAGGCGCCGGGCCCGGAGCAGGCGCTGATCATCGTCTCGGGCGTCCTGGAGGCCCTGGCCTACTCGCACCAGCACAACATCGTGCACCGCGACATCAAGCCGGCCAACGTCATCATCACCAACAACGGCGCCGTGAAGGTGATGGACTTCGGCATCGCCCGCGCCATGCACGGCGCGTCCACGACGATGACGCAGACCGGCATGGTCATGGGCACCCCGCAGTACCTCTCCCCGGAGCAGGCGCTCGGCAAGGCCGTCGACCACCGCTCCGACCTGTACGCGACCGGCTGCCTGATGTACGAACTGCTGGCGCTGCGTCCGCCGTTCACCGGCGAGACCCCGCTGTCGGTGGTCTACCAGCACGTCCAGGACATCCCCACGCCTCCCTCCGAGGCCTCGGACGCCTGCCCGCCCGAGCTGGACGGGCTCGTGATGCGCTCCCTCGCCAAGGACCCGGACGACCGGTTCCAGACGGCCGAGGAGATGCGCGGTCTCGTCCAGTACGCGCTGCAGATGCTCTACGAGCAGGGCGGCCACACCGGCACCTGGAACACCGGCCCGGTCGACATGCACGAGGGCCCGCGCACGCCCCCCGCCGGGTACGCCGGCACCGCGGCCATGCCGCATCCCGAGCAGTCCGGCACCACGGCCATCCCGCAGCCGATCCTGCCGGGCGGGTACGGCGGCGGTGACGACGGCGGCTTCGAGGGCCACGGCAACCGGGGCAGCGGCCGCGGCAAGCTGTGGATCCTCGCGGTGCTCGCGGTGATCGCCGTCGCGGCCGGCGTCGCCCTCGCGCTGAACAACGGCGGGGGCGGGGGCGAGGGCGGCAAGACCGACACCTCGCCGTCCGTCTCGCAGAGCACGAAGGACGAGTCGCCCAGCGAGTCGCCGACCGACCAGGAGACCGAGGAGACCACCGGTCCCGACACCGACCCGGGCTCCGGCTCCGGCGGCAACGGCGGCTGGACCCCGAGCTACGAGCCGTCGTACACCCCGACCCAGCCGGACACGGAGGAGCCGACGCAGGAGCCGACGGCGACGCAGCCCACCGAGACGGGCGGCACCGAGGACGGCGGTTCGGAGAACGGCGGCACCGAGGACGGCGGCGGCGACAACGGCGGCACCGAGACCGGGGGTACCGAGACCGGGGGCACCGGTCCCGGCGGTGCGGGCGCCGGCGGCGCCGACGCGGGCGGGATCAACGCCGGAGTGCCCGGCGGCTCGGGCAACTGACCGGCCCCGACGCACCACAACCGAACATTCCGCCCTCCCGGAGGGCACCCCGTGACGTCCCCTGCGGCACCCCGTGCCGCAGGGGACGTCTGCTCTTCCCGTGCCCGGCTCGGCCGGGATAACGTGCCGTTGCTCCGGCCTCCTGCAAGGCTGTGACCAGCGCGCCTTCCGGGCCTACCCCGATTTACTTGGATATCCAAGCAAAATCGCAGGTCAGAGGGGGTTTCACAGAAATGTGGAGCACTGGGTAACGTGCTGTGTGCAGGGCGCTCGCCGGGGCACCTGTCACGCCTGTTCCCGGCCGAGTGGCACCCACCCCGTGCCCGGTGGTCGGAACAGGTGAGCCGCACTGGCCTACCGGCAACCCCGGGGGCCGGACCGACGGAGGAGCACACGTGACCGTGGAGAGCACTGCCGCGCGCACACCGCGACGCAGCGCCGGAAACAAGGCCGGCACCACCGGCACCAAGCGCACCACCAGCACCACCAAGAAGGCCGCAGGCGCCGCGAAGAGCGCCGAGCCCGCCCTCGTGCAGCTGCTGACGCCCGAGGGCAAGCGCGTCAAGAACGCCGAGTTCGACAAGTACGTCGCCGACATCACGGCCGAGGATCTGCGCGGTCTGTACCGCGACATGGTGCTCACCCGTCGCTTCGACGCCGAGGCCACCGCGCTCCAGCGTCAGGGCGAGCTGGGCCTGTGGGCCTCGCTGCTCGGGCAGGAGGCGGCGCAGATCGGCTCCGGCCGGGCGCTGCGCGACGACGACTACGTCTTCCCCACCTACCGCGAGCACGGCGTCGCCTGGTGCCGCGGGGTGGACCCGACGAACCTGCTCGGCATGTTCCGCGGCGTCAACAACGGCGGCTGGGACCCGAACGGCAACAACTTCCACCTGTACACGATTGTCATCGGCTCCCAGACGCTGCACGCCACGGGGTACGCGATGGGCATCACCAAGGACGGCGCCGACAGCGCGGTCATCGCGTACTTCGGCGACGGCGCCTCCAGCCAGGGCGACGTGGCCGAGGCCTTCACCTTCTCCGCGGTCTACAACGCGCCCGTGGTGTTCTTCTGTCAGAACAACCAGTGGGCGATCTCCGAGCCGACCGAGAAGCAGTCCCGCGTGCCGCTGTACCAGCGCGCGCAGGGCTACGGCTTCCCGGGCGTGCGCGTGGACGGCAACGACGTGCTGGCGAACCTGGCCGTCACCAAGTGGGCCCTGGAGCGGGCCCGCGCCGGCGAGGGCCCGACGCTCGTCGAGGCGTTCACGTACCGCATGGGCGCGCACACCACCTCCGACGACCCGACCCGCTACCGCACGGACGACGAGCGGCTGGCCTGGGAGGCGAAGGACCCGATCCTGCGCCTGCGCCGCCACCTCGAGGCCGCAAACCACGCGGACGAGGGATTCTTCGCGGAACTGGAGACCGAGTCCGAGGCGTTGGGCAAACGGGTGCGCGAAGCGGTCCGTGCCATGCCGGACCCGGACCACTTCGCCATCTTCGAGAACGTGTACGCGGACGGTCACGCGCTGGTGGACGAGGAGCGGGCGCAGTTCGCCGCCTACCAGGACTCGTTCGCGGACGAAGACGGGGGTAAGTGACATGGCTGAGAAGATGGCTCTGGCCAAGGCGATCAACGAGTCGCTGCGGCGTGCCCTGGACGCGGACCCGAAGGTCGTCGTCATGGGCGAGGACGTCGGCAAGCTGGGCGGCGTGTTCCGGGTGACGGACGGCCTGCAGAAGGACTTCGGCGAGAGCCGCGTCATCGACACCCCGCTCGCCGAGTCGGGCATCGTCGGCACGGCGATCGGCCTGGCCCTGCGCGGCTACCGCCCGGTGGTGGAGATCCAGTTCGACGGCTTCGTCTTCCCCGCGTACGACCAGATCGTCACGCAGCTCGCGAAGATGCACGCCCGCGCGCTGGGCAAGGTCAAGATGCCCGTCGTCGTGCGCATCCCCTACGGCGGCGGCATCGGTGCGGTGGAGCACCACTCCGAGTCGCCCGAGGCGCTGTTCGCCCACGTGGCCGGTCTGAAGATCGTGTCACCGTCGAACGCGTCCGACGCGTACTGGATGATGCAGCAGGCCATCCAGAGCGACGACCCGGTGATCTTCTTCGAGCCGAAGCGCCGCTACTGGGACAAGGGCGAGGTCGACACCGAGGCGATCCCCGGCCCGCTGCACAAGGCGCGCGTGGTCCGTGAGGGCACGGACCTGACCCTCGCCGCCTACGGCCCGATGGTGAAGCTCTGCCAGGAGGTCGCCGACGCGGCCGCCGAGGAGGGGCGCGACCTGGAGGTCCTCGACCTGCGCTCGGTCTCCCCGATCGACTTCGACGCCGTCCAGGCGTCGGTGGAGAAGACGCGCCGTCTGGTCGTCGTGCACGAGGCGCCGGTGTTCTTCGGCTCCGGCGCGGAGATCGCCGCCCGGATCACGGAGCGCTGCTTCTACCACCTGGAGGCCCCGGTGCTGCGGGTGGGCGGCTACCACGCGCCGTACCCGCCGGCCCGTCTGGAGGAGTCCTACCTCCCGGACCTGGACCGGGTGCTCGATGCCGTCGACCGCTCGCTGGCGTACTGAGGAGAGGGTCGTGACGACGATGACGAACGCGTCCGTACGCGAGTTCAAGATGCCGGACGTGGGCGAGGGCCTCACCGAGGCCGAGATCCTCAAGTGGTACGTCCAGCCCGGTGACACCGTCACCGACGGCCAGGTGGTCTGCGAGGTCGAGACGGCGAAGGCCGCCGTCGAGCTGCCCATCCCCTACGACGGCGTGGTCCGTTCCCTGCACTTCCCCGAGGGCACCACGGTCGACGTGGGCACGTCCATCATCGCGGTGGAGGTGGCGGGCGGCGCGGCCCCGGCGCAGGAGGCGGCCCCCGCGGCCCCCGCCCCCGCCGCGGAGCCCGAGCAGCCCGCCGAGCAGCCCGCTGCCCGTCAGCCGGTGCTGGTCGGCTACGGCGTCGCCACGTCCTCCACCCGCCGCCGCCCGCGCAAGCAGGCGCAGGACCCGGCGGCCCGGCAGGCCGCCTCCGCGGTGCAGTCCGAGCTGAACGGCCACGGGGCGGCTCCGGCGGCCCCCGCCGCCCCGCCGGCCGCCCCCGCGGCTCCCGTGGCTCCCGCGGCTCCCGCGGCTCCCGCCCAGCGTCCGCTGGCGAAGCCGCCGGTGCGCAAGCTGGCCAAGGACCTGGGCGTCGACCTGGCCACGGTCACCCCGACCGGCCCGGACGGCGTCGTCACCCGCGAGGACGTCCACGCGGCCGTCGCCGCGGCCCAGGCCCCGCAGCAGACGGCTCCCGCGGCCCAGCCGGCCGCCCCGGCCGTCCCCGCCCCGGCGGACTTGCCCGCGGCCCCGGCGTCGTACGACTCCGGCCGCGAGACGCGCATCCCCGTGAAGGGCGTCCGCAAGGCGACGGCGGCGGCGATGGTCGGCTCGGCGTTCACCGCCCCGCACGTCACGGAGTTCGTGACGGTCGACGTGACCCGGACGATGAAGCTGGTCGAGGAGCTGAAGCAGGACAAGGAGTTCGCGGGCCTGCGCGTGAACCCCCTGCTGCTGATCGCCAAGGCGCTGCTGGTCGCGATCCGCCGGAACCCCGACATCAACGCCTCGTGGGACGAGGCGGCGCAGGAGATCGTGGTCAAGCACTACGTGAACCTGGGCATCGCGGCGGCCACCCCGCGCGGTCTGATCGTGCCGAACATCAAGGACGCCCACGCCAAGACGCTGCCCGAACTGGCCGCGTCCCTGGGTGAACTGGTGTCCACGGCCCGGGAGGGCAAGACCTCCCCGTCCGCCATGCAGGGCGGCACGGTGACGATCACCAACGTCGGCGTCTTCGGCGTCGACACGGGCACGCCCATCCTCAACCCGGGCGAGTCCGCGATCCTCGCGGTCGGTGCGATCAAGCCGCAGCCGTGGGTCCACAAGGGCAAGGTCAAGCCGCGCCAGGTCACGACCCTGGCCCTGTCCTTCGACCACCGCCTGGTCGACGGCGAGCTCGGCTCCAAGGTCCTCGCCGACGTGGCGGCGATCCTGGAGCAGCCGAAGCGGCTGATCACCTGGGCCTGACGGCCGGACGTACGACAGGAGGGGCGCCGCACACCCGGTGTGCGGCGCCCCTCCGCGCGTCCGGCGGACCTGGGCAGGTCAGATCTTGCTGAACGCGTAGTTCATGAGGGCCTTCGCGTCCTTCTCGCGCTGGGCGGCGGAGGACGAGGCGAGGACGGTGCCGACCACCGTCTTGCCCTTGCGGGTCGCGGCGAAGACCAGGCAGTACTTGGCCGTCGGGCCCGAGCCGGTCTTCACGCCGAGGGTGCCGCTGTAGCTGTTCAGCAGGGTGTTGGTGTTGACCCACGGCGCCATCGTGCGGGTGCCGCCCGTCTTGGTCTTCGTCTTGGCCGTGTACTTCTTCGTCTTCACGATCGAGCGGAAGGTCGCGTTCTTCATGGCGCTGCTCGCGATCTTCGTCAGGTCGCGAGGCGTCGACCAGTTCTTGCCGTTGCCGATGCCGTCGAACGAGTCGAAGTGGGTGTTCTTCAGGCCCAGCTTCTTCGCGTCGGCGTTCATCTTGCCGATGAAGGACTTCACCCGGGCCGCGCGGGTCGAGCCGGTGCCGAACTTGTCGGCCAGCGCGTACGCGGCGTCGCAGCCGGAGGGCAGCATCAGCCCGTAGAGCAGCTGGCGGACGGTGACCTTGTCGCCGACGATCAGCCGCGCGGACGAGGCGTTCTTCGACACGATGTAGTCGCTGTACGCCTTCTGGATCGTGACCGTGGCGTTCAGGTTCAGGTTCTTCTGGGCGAGCACGACCTTCGCGGTCATGATCTTCGTGGTGGAGCCGGTGGAGCGGCGGGTGTCCCCGAGCTTCGTGTACAGCGTCTTGCCGTTCGCGTTGTTGATCACGAAGCCGCCCTTGGCGACGACGGACGGAACGGGGGCGGCCGCCTGCGCCGGCGCCGCGTAGAGGGCTCCGGAGGCGAGCACGGCGCCGGTGGTCACGACGACGCCGGCGGCTCTGCGGACACGGATGCCCTGGATGGCGATATTCAAGTCAGATACCCCGATTTACCGTGAATGGCCAAGCTGCGCGGCCGGGTTGAGGAGCGGCCGCACGGAAGGGGCCGCACGAGTCTGACGCGTACGCCGAAGGGATGGTTGTACGGGAGAAGGGCGCGTTTTCCCGGCACGCGCCGTTCCGCATCGTGGACGCGCCCCTCCATGCGTACGTGTTGTATCTATGCTGTCCACATGAGTGTGTCCGCCCCCGCGAAACGTCCCCCCGCAGCCGACCGCGTCTACGCCCACGTCAAGCAGGGCGTGCTCGAGCGCACGTACGAGGGCGGGACGCTGCTCACGGAGGGTGAGCTGGCCGAGGCCGTGGGCGTCTCCCGCACGCCCGTGCGCGAGGCCCTGCTGCGGCTCGAGGCCGAAGGGCTGATCAAGCTCTACCCCAAGAAGGGCGCGCTCGTGCTGCCCGTCTCCGCGCAGGAGATCGCCGACGTCGTCGAGACCCGGCTGCTCGTGGAGGAGCACGCGGCGCGCAAGGCCGTGCCCGCGCCCCCCGGTCTCATCGCGCGCCTGGAGGAGCTGCTCGCGCGCCAGAAGGAGGAGGCGGCCGCGGGTGACTTCGCCGCGGCCTCCGTCACCGACCGCTGCTTCCACGCCGAGATCGTCCGCAGTGGTGGCAACGAGATCCTCTCCCGCCTCTACGACCAGCTGCGCGACCGTCAGCTGCGCATGGGCCAGGCCGTGATGCACTCCCACCCCGACCGCATCGCCAAGACCCTCGCCGAGCACGAGGAGATCCTCGGCGCGCTGCGCTCCGGTGACGCCGACGCGGCCGCGGACGTCGTCCACCGGCACGTCGGGTGGTTCTCCCACCTGGCGCGGGGAGAGGTGCGATGAGCGGCACCGCCACGCGCGCCGCCGGCACCCTGCCCGGCGACCCGCCCGGAGGGCGGCGCGCGCTCGCCGTCTGGGGGATCGGCGTCTCCGTCTACTTCGTCGCCGTCATCTTCCGCACGTCCCTGGGCGTGGCCGGGCTCGACGCGGCCGACCGCTTCGACGTGGGGGCCTCCGCCCTGTCGACGTTCTCCATCCTCCAGCTGCTGGTCTACGCGGGCATGCAGATACCCGTCGGCCTGCTGGTGGACCGCCTCGGCACCAAGAAGGTGCTGAGCCTGGGCGCGGTGCTGTTCACCCTCGGACAGCTCGGCTTCGCCCTCTCCCCGTCGTACGGCATGGCGCTCGCCGCCCGCGCGCTGCTCGGCTGCGGCGACGCGATGACCTTCATCAGCGTGCTGCGGCTGGGCACGCGGTGGTTCCCCGCGCGGCGCGGGCCGCTGGTCGGCCAGATGGCCGGACTGATCGGCATGGCCGGCAACCTCGTCTCCACGCTGGTCCTGGCCCGGCTGCTGCACGGCATCGGCTGGACGGCGGCGTTCGCGGGCAGTTCGCTCGCGGGGGTCGTGGTCCTCGTCCTGGTGCTGCTGTTCCTCAAGGACCACCCCGAGGGCCACGAGCCGGAGCCGGTCTCCCACCAGGGCGCCGCCTACGTCCGCCGGCAGATCGCCGCGTCCTGGCGGGAGCCGGGGACCCGGCTGGGGCTGTGGGTGCACTTCACCACGCAGTTCCCCGCGATGGTGTTCCTGCTGCTGTGGGGCATGCCGTTCCTGGTCGAGGCGCAGGGGCTGTCCCGCGCGGTGGCCGGTGAGCTGCTCACCCTGGTGGTGCTGGCCAACATGGCCGTCGGCCTCGTCTACGGCCAGGTCGTCGCCCGGCACCACGCGGCGCGGCTGCCGCTGGCGCTCGGCACGGTGGGCTCGACGGCCCTGCTGTGGGCCGTCACGCTGGCCTGGCCGGGGGACAGGGCGCCGATGTGGCTGCTGATCGTGCTGTGCGCGGTGCTGGGGGCCTGCGGCCCGGCGTCGATGATCGGCTTCGACTTCGCCCGCCCGGCCAATCCGCCGGAGCGGCAGGGGACCGCTTCCGGCATCACCAACATGGGCGGGTTCGTCGCCTCGATGACGACGCTCTTCGCGATCGGCGTGCTGCTGGACGCCACGGGTGACGACTACACGGTCGCCTTCTCGGCGGTCTTCGTCCTCCAGGCGCTGGGCGTCACCCAGATCCTCCGCCTGCGGAGGCGGGCCGCACGGCGGGAGCGGGAGCGGCTGGTCGCCAGCAGGGTGTCGACGGTCCACGTCCCCGCCTGAGTCACCGCACCGGCACCAGCGTGAGGTAGGCGAGCCCGAGGACGCCGCGGTAGCTCATCCACTGGGCGCGGTGCCGGTCGAGACGTTCCCGTGTCTCGGCCGCCCGGGGGTGCCCCGGGTGCTCGGCCAGCCACACCTCGGTGTCCGCCTGGTACGCCGACTCGAACTCCTCCCACTCGCCCGCGTCCGCCGTCTCCGTCCACTCCGGGCGGAAACCGGCCTTCACTGCGAGGTCCAGCAGGGTGCCGAGGTCGTGGTGGTCGGTGGCGGTCGCGCCCGGCCACATGCCCGCGAGCTCGGCCTCCGTCGGCGGACGCTGCCAGAAGCCCTCCCCGAGCAGCACGCGGCCCCCGTCGGCGACCAGGCCGCGCAGCGCCCGCAAGGCGTCGGAGACGAGCGCGGGCGGCTTCCGCGTGGTGAGGGCCTGACTGGACCCCACGCACAGCACCAGATCGACCGGCCCACGGGACGTGCCCGTCGCCGACTCCTCCACGAACTCCACCCGTCCGGCCAGCCCCCGCTCCTCGGCGGCACGCCGGCCCCGGGCCAGATCCTCGGCCCTGAGGTCGATCCCGACCCCGGTGGATCCGGGCGCCGCCTCGAGAACCCGGAGCATCAACTCACCCCATCCGCAGCCGATGTCGAGGACGGTGGCGGGGCCCGTCCGCGCCAGCCGCTCGACCAGCCGGCCCGCGCGGTGCTCGGACAGGGGACCGTGGAAGGTGAGCCGGGCCAGCCGCGGCGGCTCGGCGGCGAGGGGCGCGGAGGGCGTGTCGGTGTCGGTCACGGCGGTGACGGTAGCCGCCGCCGGGCCGGCGGCGACACCGGTTTTCGCCCCGCCGCCGCGCCGCCGGTCACGGCGTCACCGTGAAGTGGCGGAGGATCGCCGCGGCCAGGTCCTGGTCGCCCTCCGTCTTGATGCGGTCGGCGACCGAGTCCACCGTCACGCGGCCGCAGGCCAGCCGGACGTACGTCTCCCAGTCGAGGGTGAGCGTGGCGGCCGGGCCGAGGGCGGGGGCGGTCTCGAGGGTGCCGCGGCCCTGGATGTCGACGCGGACCGTGCGCAGGAACTCCACCGGGCCGTGGACGTCCACGACCACCGCGGAGCTGCGCGGCGCCTGCGCCAGGTCGGCGACCACGCGCGGCAGTTCGTCGAGCAGGACGTCGCGGGCGACGAGCGCGCCGGGGGAGTCGAGGTCGCCGGGGCGGCCGAGGGCCGTGCGGAGGTCCTGCTCGTGCGCCCACACGTCGAACGCGTGCCGGCGCATCGACTCCTCCAGCGTCAGCTCCGTGCCCAGCGGCCCGCGCACCTTGGTGCCGGGGTCGCGGGACTCGTTGCGCAGCTGGCGGTTGCGCCGGATGATCATCAGCTCCAGCTCGGAGGTCATCTCCGGCGCCGTGTGGTGGCGGCGCACGTCGACCTGCATCTCCATGTACCGCTGGTGGTCGTTGGTGACGTGGAACAGGTCGCGCGGCAGCGTGTGGATCGGCCGGGGGTCGCCGTACATCTCCGAGTCGAGGCCGATGACGTGGGAGACCACGTCACGGACCGACCAGCCCGGGCAGGGCGTGCGCCGGTTCCAGTCGGCCTCCGGCAGCGGCTGCACCAGCTCGGATATCGCCTCGATGGAGTGGGACCAGGCGTCGGCGTAGGGCTGGAGGGCGGGATGCAGACTCACGGAACGGGACCCCTCGGCGGTCGGTACACGGGCAGGTTGTGGCGGCGGTGCCAGTGGGCGATGGCTGCACTGCGCGGGTGTCTCGGGTCTCCCCCGGTTCTCGGCTTCGCTCGAACCGGCGGGACCCCCAAGTTACGCTGCTGACAGGCACCCCGGCAGTGCTTTCGTGTGACGATCGTAGGCCCGTGGACGCGGGTCGAATGCCAGGACGGTGGTAGTGTGCGCGCTTCCTTGCTGCAAGTCGCCGTGAACGAGGACGAATCGGTCGATTCGCGTCGGCGCCGGGTGGCCGCCCTGGTGCGCGATCAGGCCGGGGCGGACCTCGTCGTTCTCCCCGAGCTGTGGACCACGGGCGCCTTCGCCTACGAGGGGTTCGGCACCGAGGCGGAACCCCTGGAGGGACCGACGTACGAGGCGATGGCCAAGGCGGCGAGCGAGGCCGGGGTCTGGCTGCACGCGGGGTCCGTCCCCGAGCGGGACCCCGACGGCACCCTGTACAACACCTCCCTGGTCTTCTCCCCCTCCGGCCGGCTCGCCGCGTCCTACCGGAAGATCCACCGCTTCGGCTTCGACAAGGGCGAGGCCGTGCTGATGGGGGCGGGCGAGGAGCTGGTGACGGTCCGTCTGCCGGACACCGTCGTGGGCGTCGCGACCTGTTACGACCTGCGCTTCCCCGAACTCTTCCGCGGTCTGGTCGACGCCGGCGCGGAGACCTTCGTCGTCCCGGCGGGCTGGCCCGAACGGCGCCGCGCGCACTGGACGCTGCTGGCGCGGGCGCGCGCGGTGGAGAACCAGGCGTTCGTCCTCGCCTGCGGAACGGCCGGGACGCACGCGGGAGTTCCGCAGGCGGGCCACTCCGTCGTGGTGGACCCGTGGGGCGAGGTCCTCGCCGAGGCGGGCCCCGGCGAGGAGGTCCTGACGGTGGACTTCGACCCGGCGACGGTGGCGGGCACCCGGGACCGCTTCCCGGCGCTCAAGGACCGCGTCCTCGGCCTGGACCGCCCCCGCCGCTGACCGGGCAGGACGCGCGCCGGCCCGGCGGTCGCCGGGCTACTCCTCCCGCTCCTTCTCCGCCAGGTGGATCACGCACACCGCCACGGCGATCAGCAGCGCCGGGTCGGCGTCGTCGCGCACGATGTCGACGCCGTAGGTGTCGCGGAGGGTGAGCATGCGGCGGGAGATCACCGCGAGGAGTTCGCCGTCGTACTCGACGGCGAACTCCCGGTCGAGGATCCGCCCGCTGACGTCCAGCTCGGTGCTGCCGTCCGCCAGGGACACCCGGTAGTGGTTGCGCAGCAGCGACAGCCGCTTGCGCCGCACCGTCGCGAGCGGCTCGTCGCCCCGCTCGATCACCATGGTGTCCCGCAGCGCGAGCATCTTCTTGTGGATGTCGATGAGCACGTGCCCCTGGGCGTCCTTCAGCTCGAAGGTGTCCCGCAGCCGCATCGCCTTGCCGTCGACGAGGAAGACCTTGTTGCCGCGGTCGTCCTCGATCCAGTAGTCGTCCCCGATGCCGAGGATCCGGTCCCGTACGAGAAATCTCATGCGCCGAGGGGTTCCCCGCCCGGCCCCTTCCGACGCCGCCGCTAGGCCGACGGGCGGAGCCGATCCCCGCCCGCGTCCGGTGACCGAGGGTGGCACGCTGGACGTATGGACGACGCCGCCTCCGCTCCTCCCGTCCGCCGCTCCGCACGCGTGCGGGCGCCCGAGCTCGCGGGGAAGGGCGGCTGGCTGAACACGGGCGGCGCCGCGTACACCCTCGCCGGCCTGCGCGGACGCGTGGTGCTGCTGGACTTCTGGACGTTCGCCTGCATCAACTGCCTGCACGTTGTCGACGAGCTGCGTGAGCTGGAGGAGCGGCACCGCGACACGCTGGTGGTGATCGGCGTGCATTCGCCGAAGTTCCCGCACGAGGCGGAGCACGCGGCGGTGGCGGACGCCGTGGAGCGGTACGCGGTCGCGCATCCCGTCCTGGACGACCCCGAGCTGACGACGTGGACGCAGTACGCGGTGCGGGCTTGGCCGACGCTGGTGGTCGTCGACCCGGAGGGGTACGTCGTGGCCACGTACTCCGGCGAGGGGCACGTGCCCGAGATCGAGCGCCTGGTGACCGAGCTGGAGGCCGAGCACGCCGCGAAGGGCACCCTCCGGCGCGGCGACCTGCCGTACGCGCCGCCGGAGCCGGAGCCGACGGTGCTGCGGTTCCCCGGCAAGGTGCTGCGGCTGCCGTCGGGGACGTTCCTGGTCACGGACACCACCCGGCACCAGGTGGTGGAGCTGGCCGAGGACGGGGAGACGGTCCTCCGGCGGTTCGGCAGCGGCGAGCGGGGTCTGGTGGACGGACCGGCCACCCTGGCCCGCTTCCAGGAGCCGCAGGGGCTCACCCTGCTCCCCGACGGCGCCGTGGTCGTCGCCGACACCGTCAACCACGCCCTGAGGCGCCTCGACCCGGAGTCGGGCGAGGTCACCACCCTCGCCGGCACCGGCTCCCCCTGGCGCCCCGGGAACCCGACGGACGGCCCGGCCCGGGAGGTGCGCATGTCCTCTCCCTGGGACGTCGTCCGGTGGCGCGACAAGGTGTGGATCGCGATGGCCGGCATCCACCAGATCTGGTCCTACGACCCCGCCGCCGGCACGGTCGCCCGCGAGGCCGGGACCGGCGGGGAGCAGCTCGTCGACGGGCCGGCGACGGAGGCCCTGTTCGCGCAGCCCTCGGGGCTCGCGGTGACGGCGGAAGGGCTGTGGGTGGCCGACTCGGAGAGCTCCGCGCTGCGCCTGCTGGACACGGACGGACGGGTGCGTACGGCCGTCGGAGCGGGACTGTTCGCCTTCGGGTACCGGGACGGGCCCGCGGACGGGGCGCTGCTCCAGCACCCGCTCGGGGTGACCGCGCTGCCCGACGGCTCCCTGGCGGTCTGCGACACCTACAACCAGGCACTGCGCCGCTACGACCCGGCCACCGGCGAGGTGACCACGCTGGCCGGTGACCTGCGTGAGCCCAGCGGCGCGGTGGTCGTCGGCGAGGACGTCGTGGTGGTGGAGTCGGCGCGCCACCGGCTGACCAGGCTGCGGCTGCCCGCCGAGGTGCTTGGCCCGCGGGCGGACACGGAGCGGTCCGTCACCGGGGTCGCCGTCGGTCCCGTGCGTCTGGACGTGGTCTTCACCCCGCCGCCCGGCCAGAAGCTCGACACGCGGGACGGCCCCGCGACCCGCCTGCTCGTGTCCGCCTCACCGCCCGAGCTGCTGCGCAGCGGAGAGGGCGCGGGGAGTGACCTCTCCCGCGCCCTCGAGACGGACCCCGCCGTGGGGCAGGGGGTGCTGCATGTCGTGGCGACGGCGGCTGCGTGCGACGCCGACCCGGGGGTGCTCCATCCGGCCTGCCATGTGCACCGCCGTGAGTGGCGGCTGCCCGTGCGTCCCGGCGCGGGAGGCACGGACCGGCTGGTCCTGGAGCTGTCCGGTGCGGACGGCCCGGGTCCGGCGTCCGGTCAGGCGCCGTACCCGTCGCTGTAGCCGTCGCGCGTGTGGTGGTGCGCACGCGCCGGGTCGTCGACCACCGGGGTGGCGGGGGGCACCACGACCCGCCGACGCCGGGCGATGCTGCTGAAGGTCGCGACGCCGATCAGTCCGACGATCATGAAGATGATGCCGACCAGGTCAAGGTTGACACCCTGCATGTCCCAGTCGGTCGCGAACGTGAGGATTGCTCCCACGGCGATGAGGATGATGCATCCGCCGAGGCCCATAGGTGTCGCCTCCCTGTCCGGTCTTTCCGGTGCGACCCGAGTACCCGCGGGGAGGGCTCCCATGCGCCGCCGGGCGCACGGGAGTTGACCTCCGCTCAGGACGCCGCTGGTGGGAGGCGGTCCGAACTAGCCCTCCAGGAAGGCCGTCAGCGCGTTCGCCAGCAGGAACGGGTCCTTGGCGCCGCAGAGTTCGCGGACGCTGTGCATCGACAGGATGGCCACGCCGATGTCGACCGTCCTGATGCCGTGCCGGGCCGCGGTGATCGGGCCGATCGTGGTGCCGCACGGCATCGCGTTGTTGGAGACGAACGTCTGGAAGGGCACCCCGGCCTTCTCGCAGGCCGCGGCGAACACCGCGCGGCCCGAACCGTCCGTGGCGTAGCGGTTGTTGACGTTGACCTTGAGGATGGGGCCGCCGTCGACGCGCGGGTGGTGCGTCGGGTCGTGCCGCTCCGCGTAGTTGGGGTGCACGGCGTGGCCGGTGTCGGAGGACAGGCAGACGGTGGCGGCGAAGGCGCGGGCCCGGTCCTCGTACGTCCCGCCGCGGGCGAGGACCGAGCGCTCCAGGACGCTGCCGAGCAGCGGGCCGTCCGCGCCGGTGTCGGACTGGGAGCCGTTCTCCTCGTGGTCGAAGGCGGCGAGCACGGGGATGTACGGCAGCTCCGGGCCGCGTGCGGCCGCCGCGGCGAGCGCGGCCGTGCCGGCGTGCACGGACAGCAGGTTGTCCATGCGCGGGCCCGCCACCAGCTCGCGGTCGCGGCCCAGGTAGGCGGGCGGCTCGACGGGGTGCACCATCAGGTCCCAGCCGGTGACCGAGCCCTCGGCGAGCCCCGCGGTCTCCTCCAGGAAGGCGATGAGGTCGCCGTCGCGGACGTCCTCGCCCAGGCCCCACACCGGCTGCATGTGCCGCTGCTTGTCGAGCTTGAGGCCGTCGGAGTTGACGGCGCGGTCCAGGTGGATGGCGAGCTGGGGGACCCGCAGCAGCGGCCGGTCCACGTCGACCAGGCGGGTCGTGCCGTCACGCAGGGACAGCCGCCCGGCCAGGCCCAGGTCGCGGTCGAGCCAGGAGTTGAGCAGCGGTCCGCCGTAGATCTCCACGGCCACCTGGCGCCAGCCGTGCGCCCCGTTGTCGGGCCGCGGCTTCACGCGCAGGTTCGGGGAGTCGGTGTGGGCGCCGACGATCCGGAACGGCGTGTGCGCCGCGGCCCCTTCGGGGACGTACCAGGCGATGATCGCACCGCCGCGCAGCACGTACTTGCCGCCTGCCGTGCCGTCCCAGGCGTCCGTCTCCGCGACCTGCCTGAAGCCCGCCTTCTCCAGCCGCTCGGCGGCGTTCGCCACGGCGTGGTACGGCGTGGGGCTCGCCGCGAGGAAGGACATGAGGTCGTCGGTGTGGCCGCGGTCGAAGCGGGGGGGTTCGCTCATGGGTTCACCTTAACGAGCGGGAGGGCCCGCCTCCCTGTGCGGGAGCGGGCCCTCTCGGAGCGGGGAGGGACTAGAACGCCGCCTCGTCCAGCTCCATCAGGTCCAGCTCGACGCCCTCGGCGACCTTGCGGGCCAGGGTGACGCCCGGCAGGACGTTGGCCGCGAAGAACTTCGCCGCCGCGATCTTGCCGGTGTAGAACGCCTTGTCCTTGGCGGAGGCCGTCGGGAGCTTCTCGGCGGCGATCGCGGCGTGCTTGAGCAGCAGGTAGCCGACGACGACGTCACCGGAGGCCATCAGCAGGCGGGTGGTGTTCAGGCCCACCTTGTAGATGTTCTTGGTGTCCTTCTCGGTGGCCGCGAGGTCGGTGAGCATCAGGCCGACGATGGCCTCCAGCTCGACGGCCGCCTTGGCCAGGTGCTCGCGGGCGCCCGCCAGCTCCTCGCCGCCCTCGCCGACCGCGAGGAACTTCTTGATGTCCTCGGCGAGCGAGTTCAGCGCGGCGCCCTGGTTGCGGACGATCTTCCGGAAGAAGAAGTCCTGGCCCTGGATCGCGGTGGTGCCCTCGTAGAGGGTGTCGATCTTGGCGTCCCGGATGTACTGCTCGATCGGGTACTCCTGCAGGAAGCCGGAGCCGCCGAAGGTCTGCAGCGACTGGGCGAGCTGCTCGTAGGCCTTCTCGGAGCCGTAGCCCTTGACGATCGGCAGGAGCAGGTCGTTCATCGCGTGCTCGGTGGAGGCGTCCTCGCCGTTGGCCTCCTTGAGCTGGATGGCGTCCTGGACCGAGGCGGTGTACATCACCAGGGCGCGCATGCCCTCCGCGTACGCCTTCTGCGTCATGAGCGAGCGGCGCACGTCGGGGTGGTGGGTGATGGTGACCTTGGGGGCGGTCTTGTCCATGAAGTTCGCCAGGTCGGGACCCTGGACGCGCTCCTTGGCGTACTCCAGGGCGTTGAGGTAGCCCGTGGAGAGCGTGGAGATCGCCTTCGTGCCGACCATCATGCGGGCGAACTCGATGATGCGGAACATCTGGCGGATGCCGTCGTGCTTGTCGCCGATCAGCCAGCCCTTGGCGGGGTGCTTGTCGCCGAACGTCATCTCGCACGTGTTGGAGGCCTTCAGGCCCATCTTGTGCTCGACGTTCGTGGCGTAGACGCCGTTGCGCTCGCCCAGCTCGCCGGTCTCGAAGTCGAACTCGTACTTCGGGACGAGGAAGAGGGACAGGCCCTTGGTGCCCGGGCCCGCGCCCTCGGGGCGGGCGAGCACGTAGTGGAGGATGTTCTCCGACATGTCGTGCTCACCGGACGTGATGAAGCGCTTCACGCCCTCGATGTGCCAGGAGCCGTCCTCCTGCTGCACGGCCTTGGTGCGGCCGGCGCCGACGTCCGAGCCGGCGTCCGGCTCGGTGAGCACCATCGTGGAGCCCCACTGCTTCTCCGTGGCGATCTTCGCGATGTGCTTCTGGACCTCGTTGCCCTCCTCGAAGAGGATGCCCGCGAAGGCGGGGCCCGAGGAGTACATCCACACGGCCGGGTTGGCGCCCAGGATCAGCTCGGCGTAGGCCCAGATGAGGGAGCGGGGCGAGGTGGTGCCGCCGATCTCCTCGGGCAGGCCGAGCCGCCAGTACTCGGAGTCCATGAAGGCCTGGTAGCTCTTCTTGAAGGACGCGGGGACCGGCGCCGTGTTGGTCTCCGGGTCGAAGACCGGCGGGTTGCGGTCCGCGTCGGCGAAGGACTCCGCGAGCTCGTTCTCGGAGAGGCGGGCCAGCTCCTCCAGGATGCTCTTAGCGGTCTCGACGTCCATCTCCTCGAACGGGCCCGTGCCGTACAGCTTGTCGCGCCCGAGTACCTCGAAGAGGTTGAACTCGATGTCGCGGAGATTCGACTTGTAGTGCCCCATGGCGACGGCTCCGTTTGAGAGGGATCGGCGAGGGACTGATTCCTCGCAACTGATTCACGTACCGACAAGTAGCTACGATGATGCTACCCGTCGGTAATAAGAAGCAACCCCGATCCGGACATCTGTGACCCAGCCCTCGCGCCGGGTCAGTAGTCTGTGCGCCATGTACGGCTACGACCAGAGTGCGGGGACCCAGCAGGGTTACGTGCCGCCGCAGCAGACGATGCCGGGCGGGTACGGGCAGCAGGCGCCGGCGTATCCCGAACCGTCCGCGCCCTCGCTCGCCGACGCCGTGCGCGCGTTCACCACGGGCCAGATGGCGGCGGAGGACTTCCAGCAGATCTTCGCGACGTCCAAGGTCTACTGCCCGCGCGGTGACAACCCCGGCTTCCTCGCCCTGCACAACACCCAGCAGCCCGTGATCCCGATGTTCACGTCGCTCAAGGAGCTGCGGCGGTACGCCGGCAAGGAGTCCAAGTACTTCGTGATCACCGGCGCCGAGGTGATCGACCTGCTGCCCACCGGCTACGGCTTCGTCCTCGACATGGAGGGCGAGCACCGGATGGTGTTCGACGCCAAGGCCGTCGAGCAGATGGTCGAGTTCGCGATGCGCCGTATGTATGGCTGACGCCCGGCCCCACGACCGCACGGAGCCCGGAGGGAATTCCCTCCGGGCTTTGTCGGTTCGGGGTGACAAGAAGTTCAACGCTCAACTAAAGTGGGCGTACCCGAGGAGGTACCGATGCCTGCAGTGACCGTCGAGAACCCGTTGACGCTGCCCCGTGTGACCGCTCCCGCCGACGCCGTGGCCCGCCCCGTGCTGGCCGTCACGACCGCTCCCAGCGGTTTCGAGGGCGAGGGATTCCCGGTGCGCCGGGCGTTCGCGGGGATCAACTACCGCCATCTCGACCCGTTCATCATGATGGACCAGATGGGTGAGGTGGAGTACGCGCCGGGCGAGCCCAAGGGCACCCCGTGGCACCCCCACCGCGGCTTCGAGACCGTCACCTACATCATCGACGGGATCTTCGACCACCAGGACTCCAACGGCGGTGGCGGCACCATCACCAACGGCGACACCCAGTGGATGACGGCCGGCGCCGGTCTGCTCCACATCGAGGCGCCGCCGGAGCACCTGGTGATGTCCGGCGGACTGTTCCACGGCCTCCAGCTGTGGGTGAACCTCCCCGCCAAGGACAAGATGATGGCGCCCCGCTACCAGGACATCCGCAGCGGCAGCGTCCAGCTGCTCACCTCCCCGGACGGCGGCGCGCTGCTCCGCGTCATCGCCGGTGAGCTGGACGGACACGAGGGCCCGGGCATCACGCACACGCCGATCACGATGATCCACGCCACGCTCGCCCCCGGCGCGGAGGTCACCCTGCCCTGGCGGGAGGACTTCAACGGCCTGGCGTACGTCATGGCCGGGCGCGGCGCGGTGGGCGCCGAGCGGCGTCCGATCCACCTCGGCCAGACCGCGGTGTTCGGCGCGGGCGGCTCGCTGACCGTCCGCGCGGACGAGAAGCAGGACTCCCACACGCCGGACCTGGAGGTCGTCCTGCTCGGCGGCCGGCCCATCCGTGAGCCGATGGCGCACTACGGGCCGTTCGTGATGAACACCAAGGACGAGCTGATGCAGGCCTTCGAGGACTTCCAGAAGGGCCGCCTCGGCACCGTCCCCGCCGTCCACGGCATGACGGAGAAGGGCCCCGACCAGGACTGAGTCCCGGTCCGTGCGCAGGACGTCGCGGCGACGGCCCCGGTCACCCGGGGCCGTCGCCGTTCTTCTGCTCGTAGAGCTCGAACCAGATGCTCTTGCCGCGGCCGCGCGGGGCGACGCCCCAGGTGTGGGCGAGGAGCTCGATCAGCAGCAGGCCGCGGCCCGAGGACGCCAGCTCGCCCGGGCGCCGCGGATGCGGGAGATCGTCTCCGGAGTCGGTGACCTCCACCCGGATACGGCGGCCGTCGCCGCCGTCCGTGACCTCGGCGAGCAGCAACGCGTCGGAGTCGGTGTGCACCAGCACGTTGGTCAGCACCTCCGACAGCAGCAGCACCGCCGAGTCCACCTGGTCCGGCGAACCCCAGTCGTGCAGCAGCTCGCGCAGCTGCTGCCGGGCGACGGACACCCGCTCCGGCTCGGCCTGCGCCACCGTGAGCGCCGTGCGGCGCACCGGGGGCGGGGGCGTGTCCTCCGCGCCGCAGCCGCAGTCGGCGCCCTGCCGGGTGAGCAGCAGCAGCGCTATGTCGTCCTCGCGGCGGTCGGCCAGCGGCCCGGTGGTGTGGTGCGACGAAGGGCCGTGCACCGCCTGCACCAGCGCGTCGGCCAGCTCCTCCTGCGTGCCGCGGTGCCGCTCGAGAATGTCCCGCAGTCGCTGCCAGCCGGTCTCCAGGTCGTGTCCGCCGGTCTCGATCAGCCCGTCCGTGCAGATCAGCAGCGTCTCGCCGGGCTCCAGGATCAGCCGGGTGGTCGGGTAGTCGGCGTCCGGGTCGATGCCCAGCGGCAGCCCGCCCTGCGCCGACCGGGTCAGCACCGTCCCGTCGGCCATCCGGATGACCGGCTCGGGATGCCCGGCGCGGGCCACCTCCAGCACTCCGGTCGCCGGGTCGACCTCGGCGTACAGACAGGTCGCGAAACGCAGATCGGTCGAGTCCTCGCCGATGCCGTGCAGGAAACGGGAGGCGCGGGACAGCACGGCGTCCGGCCGGTGTCCCTCCGAGGCGTACGCCCGCAGGGCTATCCGCAGCTGTCCCATCAGCCCCGCCGCCCGTACGTCGTGCCCCTGCACGTCACCGATGACCAGCGCGAACCGTCCTCCCCCGGACCTCGTCCCGGAGGCGCCCCCGGGCAGCGGGATCACGTCGTACCAGTCACCGCCCACCTGGAGGCCGCCGCCGGTCGGCACGTAGCGGGCGGTGACGTCCATGCCCGGGATGCCCGGCCCGAGCTTCGGCATCATCGTGCGCTGGAGCCCCTCGGTGAGCTCCTTCTCGGTCTCCGCCGTGCCCGCGCGGGACAGCGCCTGGGCCAGCATCCGGGCCACCGTGGTCAGCACGGACCGCTCGTCGGGGGTGAAGGCGACCGGGTAGGCGAAGGCGGCCAGCCAGGCGCCCATGGTGCGGCCGGAGGCGGTCAGCGGCAGGAACGCCCAGGACTGGCGGCCGAAGCGCTGGGCGAGCGGCCAGGTGAGCGGGTAGCGCGCCTTGTACTCGTCCGGGGAGGAGATGTAGACCGCGCGGCCGGTGCGCACCACCTCGGCGGCCGGGTAGTCGGTGTCGAGCGGCATGTAGAACGGGCTGTCGGCGCCGGGCTCGTGCCCGTGGTGGCCGATGATCGTGAGCCGGTCGCCCTCCACGCCGAACACGGCCAGGCCGTCCGGGGTGAACCCCGGCATGGAGAGGTTGGCGGCGACCCGCAGCACCTCCTCGGTGGAGCGCGCCTCGGCCAGGGCGCGGCCGGCGTCGAGCAGGAACGCCTCTCGGGAGCGCCTCCAGTCGCCGGTGACCGCGCTGCGTGCGGCGGGTGTGCCCGGCGCCGGCTCGGTCACCTCCTGGAGGGTCCCGGTCAGGACGTACGCCTTGCGCTCGGGCTCGTAGGAGGGCTTGGAGCGGCTGCGGACGACGCGGACGACGTTGTTCTGGTCGTCCATGATCCTGATACGCACCTCGGCGAGGGTGCCCTCCGCGACGGCCAGCTGGATGATCCCGGTGATCTCGTTCCAGTCGACGGGGTGGAAGCGGGCCCGGACCTGCGCCTCCGTGAGGGTGGCCGGTTCGGCGGACAGCCCGAGCAGCCCTGCTGCGACGGCATCGACCGTGACCTCTCCGGATGCGGTGTCCCAGTGCCACACGCCGGTTCCGAGGGCGGCGAGGACGTCCCCCAGGGCGGGCAGGGGCTCACCAGTGCGCATTGCACCACTTTAGGAAGATGCTCCCGGAAACTTCCACCCATGTCGTTTGGCCGACCCCTTGGATGACCTTGACCGGCCCCCGCGAAAGGGCGGAGCGGTGATCTTGGCCCGGCCGGTAGGCTTGGGGGGAGTTTCACGTGAAACAACGACCCCGATCCGCGAAGGCTGGATGAACGACGATGCATCGGTACAGGTCCCACACCTGCGGCGAGCTCCGCGCCTCTGACGTCGGCACCGACGTCCGGCTGAGTGGCTGGCTGCACAATCGGCGCGACCTGGGCGGCATCCTCTTCATCGATCTGCGCGATCACTACGGGATCACCCAGCTGGTGGCCCGTCCGGGCACCGAGGCGTACGAGGCGCTCGACAAGCTCTCCAAGGAGACCGTGGTCCGCGTCGACGGCAAGGTCGTCTCGCGTGGTGCGGAGAACGTCAACCCCGACCTGCCGACCGGCGAGATCGAGGTCGAGGTCTCCGCGGTCGAGGTGCTGGGCGAGGCGGCCCCGCTGCCCTTCACCATCAACACCGAGGACGGTGTCAACGAGGAGCGGCGCCTGGAGTACCGCTTCCTCGACCTGCGCCGCGAGCGCATGCACCGCAACATCATGCTGCGCACCCAGGTCATCTCGGCGATCCGCCAGAAGATGACCACCCTGGGCTTCAACGAGATGACCACGCCGATCCTGTCCGCGACCTCCCCCGAGGGCGCGCGCGACTTCGTGGTCCCGTCCCGTCTGAACCCGGGCAAGTTCTACGCGCTGCCGCAGGCCCCGCAGCAGTTCAAGCAGCTGCTGATGATCTCGGGCTTCGACCGCTACTTCCAGATCGCGCCCTGCTTCCGTGACGAGGACGCCCGCGCCGACCGCTCGCCGGGCGAGTTCTACCAGCTCGACGTCGAGATGAGCTTCGTCGAGCAGGAGGACGTCTTCCAGCCGATCGAGAAGCTCATGACCGAGCTGTTCGAGGAGTTCGGCAACGGCCGTCACGTCACCTCGCCGTTCCCGCGGATCCCGTTCCGCGAGGCGATGCTGAAGTACGGCTCCGACAAGCCGGACCTGCGCGCCCAGCTCGAGCTCGTCGACATCACCGACATCTTCGAGGGCTCGGAGTTCAAGGCGTTCGCCGGCAAGCACGTGCGCGCCCTGCCGGTGCCGGACGTCTCCGGCCAGCCGCGCAAGTTCTTCGACCAGCTGGGCGACTACGCGGTCTCGCAGGGCGCGAAGGGCCTCGCCTGGGTGCGCGTCGGCGAGGACGGCTCGCTGACCGGCCCGATCGCGAAGTTCCTCACCGAGGAGAACGTCGCCGAGCTGACCAAGCGGCTGGCGCTGGCCCCCGGCCACGCGGTCTTCTTCGGCGCGGGCGAGTTCGACGAGGTCTCGAAGATCATGGGCGCGGTCCGCGTCGAGGCCGCCAAGCGCGCCGGCCACTTCGAGGAGAACGTCTTCCGCTTCTGCTGGATCGTCGACTTCCCGATGTACGAGAAGGACGAGGAGACCGGCGCGATCGACTTCTCGCACAACCCCTTCTCGATGCCGCAGGGCGGCCTTGAGGCCCTGGAGAACCAGGACCCGCTGGACATCCTGGGCTGGCAGTACGACATCGTCTGCAACGGCGTCGAGCTGTCCTCCGGCGCGATCCGGAACCACGAGCCCGAGATCATGCTCAAGGCGTTCGAGATCGCGGGCTACGACCGTGAGACGGTCGAGGAGAAGTTCGCCGGCATGCTCCGCGCGTTCCGCTTCGGCGCCCCGCCGCACGGCGGCATCGCCCCCGGCGTGGACCGCATCGTGATGCTCCTCGCCGACGAGCCGAACATCCGCGAGACGATCGCCTTCCCGCTCAACGGCAACGCCCAGGACCTGATGATGGGCGCGCCGACGGAGCTGGAGGAGGCGCGGCTGAAGGAACTGCACCTGTCGGTGCGGAAGCCTCAGCCGAAGTAGTCCGCGACGTAGACGAAGGGCCCGGAACCTGACCGGTTCCGGGCCCTTCGCCTTGCTCAGAACAGGTCGACGGACTCCTTGAGCACCCCGGCGAACGCACCGTAGGCGGCACACCGGACGGAGTGCCGCCGCCGGCGGCGCCGGGCGAACCCGACGGCGAGAAACACCGCGAAGACGCCGCAGACCACGACCCCCGCGACCGGGCCGACGAAGGCGGACGCGAGCCCCGCGACACCGCCCCAGAGGGCGACCGGCACCAACGACCCGCGCAACAGCGTCCGGAACGGAATGGGCCGCGCGCCCGCGGGCAGCACACCCTGGTGGAACACCTCGATGTGATTCCGCGTGACGCAGTGCTCGGGGCGCATGCCGGACATTCGATCACCGGAGGCGAGGGATCAGGAAGAGGCGGTGTCGTCCTCGCCGCTGAAGAGGTCCTCGGCCTTGGAGACCGTCAGGGAGCGGTCGAACCAGGTGGTGAGGGTGTCGAGGTCGGTGCAGCCGGTGATGCGCTCGCGCGCATCGTCCGAGACGACAAGCCCACGCACCTTCAGCGCGTGCAGGATGTCTTCCGCCTTGCCTTCCGCCTTCCCCTCCAGGTACTTCTCCTCGAAGAGCGTCCCGTGTCCCGGGAAGTGGGTGACGACGTTCTGCATCAACTTCCTCCAACTTGCCTTGGCCGAAGTGGACTCCAGCCCGACTTCCACGACTTCGAACCAGTACCGCGTGACGTCCGGCTCGAAGGACACGAGTCCGCGGGCGACCGCTTCCAGTATGGCCGCGGACCGCTTGCTCTGGCTGTGCACGATGGCCGAGAGGGCGGCGAGGGCGGGTTGCTGGGCCACCACCGCCTCGTCGGTGACCTCCGGGACCGTTTGCGGTCCCAGCACGAAGGGCCGGGTGATCTGCGTGGTCCACGGGCCGACCGAGCACTCGAAGGGGCCCATGGCCCATGCGGCCGTCGAAGGGTCGCGGCACACGGCGACCAGCAGGACCGGCAGGTCGTACTTGGCGCGCAGATACGAGACGTAGTACGCCCAGTTCCTGGCCTTCTCAGGATCCTTCTTCGTCTGGGCCTCGACGGCCAGGACGAAGTGTTCTCCCATGTCGGGCTCGAACATGAGCACCGTGTCGGCGCGGCGCTCCATCGGACGGATCTCGGTCGTGTCCGGGGAGAGCTCGTGGAAGTCCGTCTTCGCCGGCGGCGGCAGCCCCAGTGCCTCGAAGACGGGGGCGAGCGCCTCCGGGTGCTCCTGGAAGAGCCGGTGGGAGGCCTCGTGGGTGGCGGTGACCATGAGCGGCACGGTAGGGCGCTCATGGTCCCGCGTCGGCTGCTACTCCGGTGTGTTCACCCGTTCGAGGGTGGAAGGAACGTTCCCGCCGGTCAGCGGGCGACGAACTGGGTGAGGATGGCCTGGACCTCGTAGATGTCGACGCCCTTCGTGAAGGTCTTCTGGATCGGGGTCGGGGAGCTGGAGATCCAGATCTTCAGTTCGGCGTCGAGGTCGAAGTGGCCCGCGGTCTCCACGGCGAAGTGGGAGATGCTGCGGTACGGGATCGAGTGGTACTCGGTCTTCTTGCCGGTGATGCCCTGCTTGTCGACCAGGATCAGTCGGCGGTCCGTGAACAGGATCGTGTCGCGTATCAGCAGGAACGCCGCGTGCACCTGCTCGCCGTGGCCCAGGAGCCGGGCGTAGTCCTGCTGGGCCTTGGCCGGGTCGACGGTGTGCGCGTTGCCGAAGAGTGCCATGGTTCGGGTTCCCCCCACGTGTGGTCGTTCGTTCCTCACGCGATCTTCGCAAAGGGTGCGGCCCCGGGAGAAGCGTCGTGTTCTCCCGGGGCCGTCCTGTAGCGCGCGTGTTACGCGGGACGGTGGGACGTGAGCGACTGCGTGCCCAGGACCGACAGCAGGCGGAGCTTCTCCGCGGCCTCGCTGCCCGGTTCCGCCGAGTACACGAGGATGCGCAGGTCGTTGCCCTCCACGCGCAGCACGTCGCAGTCCAGCGTCAGCGCGCCCACGTCGGGGTGGTCGATCGTCTTGACGGAGGACTCCACGCGGCCCACGGCCCCCGAGTCCCACAGTTCGGCGAACCGGTCGCTGCGCGCCCGCAGTTCGTCGATCAGTTCGCGCAGCCGCAGGTCGGCCGGGTAGCGGCCGGCCACGGACCGCAGTTCCGCGACCACGCGCGTCTCGAAGTCCCGGAGCTCCTCGGGCGTGCGCCGGATCCGGCCGGGCGGGCCGAGGAAGTGGTTCCAGACCCGGTTGCGTGCGAAGCCGCGCAGGGCGGACGGGTCGCCCATCAGCGCCGCGTACATCGGGTTGGCCACCAGCAGGGTCATCGCCGCGTCCAGGACGACGACCGGGGTGTCGACGAGGCGGTCGAGGAGCCGCTGCACGCTGGGCGTGAGATAGCAGGGCACCGTCTCAGGCCCGGGAGGGGCGAGCCCCGCCAGCAGGAACAGGTGGGCGCGTTCGTCCGGGTCCAGCCGCAGGGCGCGGGCCAGCGCCTCGACGACCTGGGACGAGGGGCTGGTCGCGCGGCCCTGTTCGAGACGGACGATGTAGTCGACCGAGATGCCGGCCAGCATGGCCAGCTCCTCCCGCCGCAGCCCCGCCGCCCGCCGCCGTCCGCCTTGCGGCAGACCGGCCGACCGCGGGGAGACCCGGTCGCGCCAGCGGCGCAGCGCCCGCCCCAGCTCCGTCGTCGCCATGTCTCCAGTGAACCGCGCGGCAACGGCGCGTGCCTGGTACCGCGAGTCCCAGGAAAAGGAGGCGCCTGGCTGCCCCGGCGGGGCGGAGTGACAGTGAAGCCATGAGTACGACACTGATCACCGGGGCCAACAAGGGCCTCGGATTCGAAACCGCCCGCCGCCTCGTCGAGGCGGGTCACACCGTCTGGGTCGGCGCCCGGGACGCCGAGCGGGGCCGTCAGGCAGCCGAACGCATCGGGGCGCACTTCGTCCAGCTCGACGTCACCGACGACGCCTCCGTGGAAGCGGCCGTGAAGACCGTGGAGGCCGAGGGTGGCCTCGACGTCCTGGTCAACAACGCCGGCGTCGAGCCCCGCGGCGAGGGCAACGCGATCCCCAAGGGCGAGGACACCACCGTCGAGGAGATGCGCACCGCCTTCGAGACGAACGTCTTCGGCGTCGTCCGGGTCACCCACGCCTTCCTGCCGCTGCTGCGCCGGTCTCCCGCGCCGGTCGTCGTGAACGTCAGCAGCGGCCTGGCGTCCCTGACCCGGCTGTCCGACCCCGAGTCGTTCGCGCACTTCTACCCGGCGATCGCCTACCCGGCGTCCAAGGCCGCGGTCAACATGATCACCGTGCAGTACGCGAAGGCGCTGCCGGACTTCCGGGTGAACGCCGTGGAGCCGGGCTTCACCAGGACCGACCTCAACGGCAACACCGGCACCCAGAGTGTCGAGGAAGGCGCGGAGATCATCGTCCGTATGGCGGCCGTCGGCCCCGACGGGCCCACGGGGACCTTCAGCGATCGCAGCGGACCTCTGCCCTGGTGACACCACCGGCGACGGCGCACAAGGGCGAAAGGCCCGGGAACGCGGAGTTCCCGGGCCTTTCGGTGTGCGTGGTGCGTGTTACGCGGTGGGCTTCTCCTCCAGGCGGGGGAAGAGGACCGCGCCCTTGGTGACCGTGGAGCCGGCGGGGAGGAGGCCCCAGGTGGCGGACTCCTGGACCTTCTGGTCGGCGAGGGCGCCCAGGGCGGGCTCCGCGCCGAGGGAGTCCCACAGCTTCTGGGAGGTCTCCGGCATCACCGGGTTGAGCAGGACGGCCACCGCGCGGAGCGACTCCGCGGCCGTGTAGAGGATCGTCGCCAGGCGGGCCTTGCCCTCCGGCGAGTCGTCCTTGGCGACCTTCCAGGGCTCCTGCTCGGTGATGTAGCCGTTGACCTGCTTCACGAAGTCGAAGACCGCCAGGATGCCGCCCTGGAAGTCCAGCTCCTCGCCGATCTTCCGGTCCGCCTCCGCGACCGCCTTCGCCAGGCCCTCGTGGATCGCCTTCTCCGCGTCGCCGTCGGCCGTCGCGGCCGGCAGCTCGCCGCCGAAGTACTTGCCGACCATCGCCGCCACGCGGGAGGCGAGGTTGCCGTAGTCGTTCGCCAGCTCGCTGGTGTAGCGGGCGGAGAAGTCCTCCCAGGAGAAGGAGCCGTCCTGGCCGAAGGCGATCGCGCGCAGGAAGTACCAGCGGTACGCGTCCACGCCGAAGTGCGAGGTCAGGTCCTGCGGCTTGATGCCGGTCAGGTTCGACTTGCTCATCTTCTCGCCGCCGACCATCAGCCAGCCGTTCGCGGCGACCTTCCCGGGCAGCGGGAGGCCCTGCGCCATCAGCATGGCCGGCCAGATGATCGCGTGGAAGCGGAGGATGTCCTTTCCGACCAGGTGCACGTCGGCGGGGAACGTCGACTCGAACTTCTCCGGGTTCTCGTTGTAGCCGACGGCCGTCGCGTAGTTCAGCAGCGCGTCGACCCACACGTAGATGACGTGCTTGTCGTCCCACGGGACCTTGACGCCCCAGTCGAACGTCGAGCGGGAGATGGAGAGGTCCTGCAGGCCCTGGCGGACGAAGTTCACGACCTCGTTGCGCGCGGACTCGGGCTGGATGAAGCCCGGGTTGGCCTCGTAGTGCGCGAGCAGCTTCTCGCTGTACTCGCTGAGCTTGAAGAAGTAGTTCTCCTCGCTGAGGATCTCCACCGGCTTCTTGTGGATCGGGCACAGCTTCTGGCCGGCGTAGTCGCCCTCGCCGTCGAGCAGCTCGCCGGGGAGCTTGTACTCCTCGCAGCCCACGCAGTACGGGCCCTCGTAGCCGCCCTTGTAGATCTCGCCCTTGTCGTACAGGTCCTGCACGAACTCCTGGACGCGGTCGGTGTGCCGCTTCTGCGTGGTGCGGATGAAGTCGTCGTTCGCGATGTCGAGGTGCTCCCACAGGGGCTGCCAGGCCTCCGTGACGAGCTTGTCGGCCCAGGCCTGCGGGGTGACCCCGTTCGCCTCGGCCGTGCGCATGATCTTCTGACCGTGCTCGTCCGTGCCGGTGAGGTACCACACCTTCTCGCCACGCTGGCGGTGCCAGCGGGTGAGCACGTCGCCTGCGACGGTCGTGTAGGCGTGGCCCAGGTGAGGAGCGTCGTTGACGTAGTAGATGGGGGTCGTGACGTAGTACGCCTTCGCCCCCTGCTTCTCTGATCCAGTGGCCGCCATGGTCGAAATCCTACTGGTCCCGGGGAGATCGACTCACACGCGTTTCGGGGGGTGGACGGGGGTGGCGGACGGGTTCCGTCCGTGCCTCCCCGTCCACCCCCCGGGTGGCGAGCGTGGTGATTCCTACGGGCGCCAGTTCGCCAGTACGCCCTCGTACAGCTCCTTGTCCGTGAGCTCGCGCGGCGTGGGGCCCGCGTGGAAGAAGGCCGTGTTGTCCGTCTTGAGCTTGCGGAGGTAGTCGAACGCCTTGTTGTCGTGCTCGCCGAAGGCGACGAAGGAGAAGAACACGTCGGGGTGGTTCTCCGCGGCCTCGGTGAGGGCCTTGGTGGCCGGGGTCTTCGCGTCGGGGGCGCCGTCCGTCTGGAAGATCACCAGGGCGGGGGTGCCGGCGGGCTCCTTCGCGTGCTGCTCGAGGACGGCCTCCACGGCCGCGTGGTAGCTCGTACGGCCCATCCGGCCGAGGCCCGCGTGCAGCTCGTCGATCTTGTTCTCGTGGTCGGTGAGGGTCAGCTCGCCGGTGCCGTCGAGTTCGGTGGAGAAGAAGGTGACGTGGACGGTGGCGTCGGTGTCGAGGTGCGCGGCCAGGGCCAGGGTCTGCTCGCCCAGGGCCTGGGCGGAGCCGTCCTTGTAGTACGGGCGCATGGACGCGGAGCGGTCGAGGACGAGGTGGATCTTGGCGCGGGCGCCGGTGAGGTTGTTCTTGGCGAGGACGGTGCCGGCTGCCTTGTAGGCGGTGGTGAGGGGGGTGTTGCGGAGGGCGGAGGCGGGGGTGGCGGGGCCCTGTGCGTCGGTCTCGGCCTCGGCCTCGGCTTCGCCTTCGGCCGGGTTTTCGTTCCCACCCGCACCACCCGTGCGGGTCTCGTCGTCGGGTGCGGGTGGCCCCTGTGGGGCCTGCTCGCCGTCGGCGGCCGCGGGGGTCGCCTCCGACGCGGGTTCGGCCTCCGGCGCCGGTTCCTCCTTCGCCTCGGGCTCGGAGGTCACCTCGGGCTCGGACGCGGCCTTCGGCTCGGGCTTCGCCTCCGGCTTCGGCGTGGCGGTGGCCTCGGCATCCGGCGCGGACGCGGCCTTCGCTTCCGGCTTCGCCTCGGCAGTGGCCTTGGGCTCGGCCTCGGCAGCCGCCTCCGGTTCCGGGGCCGCTTCCGACGCGGCCTCGGCAGCCGCCTTCGGCTCCGGGGCCGGCTCCGGCTGCACCTCAGGCCCGGCCTCGGCATCCGCGTCGGCCTTCGGCTCAGGCCCGGCCTCGGTATCCGCGTCGGCCTTCGGCTCGACCTCGGCCTCAGGCTTGGCCTCCGACTTCGCCTCGGCCTTCGGCTTGGCTTCCGGCGCAGGCTTGGCCTCGGCTGCGGGCTCGGCCTTCGGCTCGGCAGTGGCCTCGGCCTCAGGCTCGGCTTCCGGCGCAGGGTTGGCCTCGGCTGCGGGCTTGGCTTCCGGCGCAGGGTTGGCCTCGGGCTCTGCCTCGGCCTCGGCCTCAGGCTTGGGCTCCGGCTCAGGAGTCGAATCCTGCTCGGCCTCGGTCTCACCCGCGGGCTCAGCGGTCGGTTCCGGCTTGGCCTCGACAGCCGGTTCCTGAGCCGCTTCGGGGGTCGAGTCCGGGGTGGCCTCAGCCTCGGGCTTCTTGGCCTCCGGCCCGTCGGCCTTCGGCTCCGCCGTCTCCGGCGCCGTCTCCGGCGCCGCCTTCGCCTTGGGCGTCTCCTCCGGGGCCGGAGGCGTCTCGGACTCGGCGTCGGAAGCCTTCGGCTTCTTCTCCGTCTCCGACGACTGCGCGGGCCGGGAGACCTCCACCTTGTCGAACGCCGACCTCACCAGGTCGTGTTCGTCGCTTTCGCGTTGTTCCGGGACCGTCGCGGTGGCGGACGGGTCGGGCGTCGTCGGGGCCGCCGTCTCCGTCGCCTCGGCGGCCGGCGCCGCACCCTCCGCTTCGGCGGACTTCGCTTTACGTGACCGGCCGAACGCGTTCCGCAGGAGAGTGAGAATGCCCATGTGCGCAACCCTTCGCGTGAGTTGATGCCCGTCAAACCCTGGCCAGGACGGACACGTAAGGTTAGCGGCCCTTGGGGGCGATCTTGGGCAGGGTGGGATGTGCGGGATCGTATCTGTCAAGGGCGTGATCCGGCCTGTGTGGGGTCGATGTTCCGCTCCGGCGTACGCCCGTGATGCCGTTCCGGGTTCACCCGCCGTTCACTCCCGCGCCCGGTCGCCGCACCCGCGGGCTCCTACGGTCGCGCTGACACCCCGGGCACGCCAAGGAGAGAACACGTGCGCAAGCTGCTGCCGTTGATCGGAACGCCGTCCGGCCCGCACCCCGCCGGCCGGTCCGCCCTGACCTGCCGTTTCCGGTGTGGTGACGCCTGTTTCCACGAGGTGCCCAACACCAGTGACAACGAGTACGTCGGTGACGTCGTCGCCGGCGCCCTCAGCCGCCGTTCGGTGATGCGGGCCGCCGCCGTGGTGACCGTCGCCGCCGCAGGCGCCGGCGCGGCCGGTGTCGCCGCCGCGCCGCAGGCGGAAGCGGCCCCGGCCGCGCACGGACGGCCGCATCCGCACAAGGGCGCACGCGGCCTCCGCTTCACCCCCGTCCCGCCCAACACCCGTGACGCCGTCACCGTGCCGGACGGCTACCGGCAGAACGTCGTCATCCGCTGGGGCGAGCCCGTCCTGCGCGGCGCGCCCGCCTTCGACCCCGAGCGCCAGAGCGCCCGCGCGCAGGCCGGACAGTTCGGCTACAACTGCGACTTCCTGGCGCTGCTGCCGCTGAAGGGCGAGCGGAACCGGCAGTTGCTGGTCGCCAACCACGAGTACACCGACGAGATCCTCATGTTCCGGGACTACGACCCGGAGAACCCGACGCGCGAGCAGGTGGAGATCGCCTGGGCCGCGCACGGGCTCGCCGTCGTCGCCGTGGAGGAGGACCGCGGGAACGGCCGGCTCACGGCCATGAGCCGGCACCACCTCAACCGGCGGCTCACCGCCACCTCCGAGTTCCGGCTCACCGGCCCCGCCGCCGGGTCCGACCTGGTGAAGACCTCCGCCGACCCCACCGGCACCCGCGTGCTCGGCACCCTCAACAACTGCTCCGGCGGCACCACCCCGTGGGGCACCACCCTGCACGGCGAGGAGAACTTCAACCAGTACTTCGCTAACGGCGGCAGCGCCACCGACAAGCGGTACGGGATCGGCACCGGCGCGACCGAGCGCAAGTGGGAGCGGTTCGACAAGCGGTTCGACCTCGCGCAGGAGCCGAACGAGGCGCACCGCTTCGGCTGGGTCGTCGAACTCGACCCGTACGACCCGCACTCCACGCCCCGCAAGCACACCGCGCTCGGCCGGTTCAAGCACGAGGCGGCGACCGTGCGGCTCACGCACGACGGGCGGCCGGTCGTCTACTCGGGCGACGACGAGCGGTTCGACTACTTCTACAAGTTCGTCGGCAGCAAGCGGATGCGGCACGGCAACAGCCGCGCGGCCCGCGAGCACAACCTGTCCCTGCTCGACGAGGGCACCCTCTACGTCGCGAAGCTGACCGGAGACTCGCCCGCGATCGAGATCGACGGCACGGGCAAGCTGCCGAGGGACGGCGAGTTCGACGGCAGCGGCGAGTGGATCCCGCTGGCCACCGCCACCGCGCACGGCGCCGTCTCGCACGTGGAGGGCATGACCGCCGAGGAGGTCTTCGTCTTCACGCGGCTCGCCGGCGACAATGTGGGCGCCACCAAGATGGACCGGCCCGAGGACATCGAGCCGAACCCCGTCACCGGCAAGGTGTACGTCGCGCTGACCAACAACTCCAGCCGCGGCACGGGCGCCAACCCCAAGGCCGACGAGGCCAACCCGCGCCACGCCAACAAGCACGGCCACGTCCTGGAGCTCACCGAGCGGTGGAACCGGCCGGAGAGCACCCGCTTCGCCTGGTCGCTGTTCCTCGTCGCGGGCGACCCGGAGGACCCGTCGACCTACTTCGCCGGGTTCCCGAAGGACGCCGTCAGCCCGATCTCCTGCCCGGACAACGTCGCCTTCGACGCGCACGGCAACCTGTGGATCTCCACCGACGGCAGTGCCCTCGGCTCCCACGACGGCCTCTTCGGCGTCGCCACGCGCGGGGAGCGGCGCGGTGAGCTGAAGCAGTTCCTGACCGTGCCGACGGGCGCCGAGACCTGCGGCCCCGTCGTGCAGGACCGACGGGTGCTGGTGGCCGTGCAGCACCCGGGCGAGGTGGACGGGGCGTCCGTGGCGCGTCCCGCCAGCACCTGGCCCGACGGTCCCGGCTCGTACGTCCGTCCGGCGGTCGTCGCGGTGTGGCGCGCGGACGGGCGGGACATCGGCGTCTGACGGCGGACCGGTGACGGCCGGGGGTCGCTCAGGCCCCCGGCACCAGTTCCTCCAGCCACTCGCGGTACGCGGGCGCCTGCCGGGCGACCTCCTGGTAGGCGTCCGCCAGGTGCGGGTAGACGCCCTCCAGCTCGGTGTCCGTACGCGCCGCCAGCAGCAGCCGTACGCCCAGCGGGTCGCCGGCGATGCGGCGGACGGCCGTGTCGGGGCGGGAGGGGGAGGTCGGCTGGCAGACGGTGACGACCTCGCCGATCGCGACCAGGGACGCCGCCGTGTGGTAGTCGCCGTGCAGCACGGGCGGGTCGATCCCCGCCTCGCGCAGCATGCGCCGTACCGCGTCCCACTCGCCGTCGACCGCGGGGTCGATCATCCAGCGGTCGTGGGACAGGTCGGAGAGGTCGACGACCGGGCGGGCCGCGGCCGGGTGGTCGGCGGGCAGGGACACGAACTGCGGTTCGCGCGCGATGAGGACGCGGGTGCGCAGCCCGTCGGGCACGCGCAGCGGGCAGCCCTCCACCTCGTGCACGAACGCCACGTCGAGCTGGCCGTCGGCGACCATGCGCAGCAGGGCGTTGGCGGAGACGTCCATGTGCAGGGTGGGTTCCTGCCAGTGCCGGCGCAGGCGGCGCAGCCAGCCGGCCAGCGCGCGGCTCGCGGTGGAGCCGAGGCGCAGTTGGCGGCCGCCGAGGGCGGCGGCGCGGGCCTCGGTGACCAGGGAGCGCAGCTCGGTGACGAGCGGGCGGGCGCGGCTGAGCACCAGCCGGCCCAGTGGGGTGGGGCGGCAGCCCGTGCGCGCGCGGACGAACAGGGCACCGCCCAGCTCCTGTTCGATGCGCCGCAGCTGCGTGCTCAACGAGGGCTGGGCCACGCCGAGCTGGCGTGCGGCCCGGTGCAGGCTGCCCGTGTCGGCGATCGCGCACAGTGCCCTGAGGTGCCGGACCTCAAGCTCCATGTCCTGGGAGGGTAAGCGGGAAGTTCAGGTTTCACCAGACACCCAAACCCCGCCTGTGCAGGCGTAGTCGGGCGTCTGCGACACCGGATCCCGGGTGGTGTGCGGCACATGGCCGGACCCGGGCGATAGCGCGGTCCTATCACCGGTTGCCATCATCACAGCCGCCGTACGGGCGCGGACACTCACCGGTGACACGTGACTCACCCCCCACCGAAGGAGTCATCGATGCGCCTGCGCATGCCCCTGTCCGTGCTGTCCGCGGCCGGTCTGAGCCTGACCGCGCTCGGTCTGGGCGCCGCCCCGGCCGGCGCCGCCGAGGCCCCCCTCGCACCCGCCGGCTCGTACGCCACGTACGCCGGTTCGTCCGAGGAGGCCGCGGCCAACCGCGCGTTCTTCGAGGCCGTGCTGAAGTCCGTCGCCGAGAAGCGTGCCGCCGACCCCACCGGCGCCGCCGCGGTCACCGTCGTCTACAACGCCTCCCAGGCGCCGACGTTCGCCAGCCAGATAGCCCAAAGCGCCTCGATCTGGAACAGCTCGGTCTCCAACGTGAGACTGCAGTCGGGCACCTCGGGCGCCGACTTCTCGTACCGCGAGGGCAACGACTCGCGCGGTTCGTACGCGTCGACCGACGGTCACGGCCGCGGCTACGTCTTCCTCGACTACGCCCAGAACCAGACCTACGACTCGACGCGGGTCACCACGCACGAGACCGGTCACGTGCTGGGTCTGCCGGACAACTACTCCGGTCCGTGCAGCGAGCTGATGTCCGGCGGCGGCCCCGGCCCGTCCTGCACCAACGCCTACCCGAACTCGGCCGAGCGGTCGCGGGTGGACCAGCTGTGGGCCAACGGCTTCGCCGCCGCGCTCGACAAGGCGGAGAAGGCGCTGGAGAAGTCCGGCCGCTGATCCGCGCGTGTCCCGTCCGGTGCGGGCCGTCCCCTCCGCGGGGGCGGCCCGCACCGCCGTGTCACCGGCCGGCGTGCAGGGTGAGGTCGACCAGGACCGCGCGGTGGTCGCTGTCACCGAGGCCGAGGAAGCGGGCGCGGTCCGCGGCGAACTCCTCGGAGACCAGGATGTGGTCGATCTGCGCGCCGAACGCCGGGGCGGTGCGGGCGGGCCAGGTCGGCGTGCGGTCGGCGCCGTCGAGACGGGCCGCGTCGCGCAGTCCCGTGTCGAGGATGCGGCGGAACGCGGCGTGGTCCTGGGAGGCGTTGAAGTCACCGGCGAGGACGGTCGGCACGTCGCGTGCGGCCCGTGCCGCGTCGCGGAGCCCGGCCAGCTCCCGCTGCCACACCGGCACCTGGTCGGGGAACGGCGGCACGGGGTGCGCCAGCAGCAGACGTACGGTGCGGCCGCCGACGTCGGCGGTGGCGCCGGGCATGCCCATCGTGCCGGGGACCGGCGGGGTGGGGGTGAGCGGGAGACGGCTGAGGATGACGGAGCCCTTGGAGCCGTCGCCGTCGACGGCGCTGCGGTGCGGGTGGGTCGCGGACAGGCCGCGCTCCAGGACGGCGCCGCAGCGTCGGTCGCACTCCTGGACGAAGACGAGGTCCGGCTTCTCACGGCGTACGGCGTCGACGAGCGGGCCGGTCGCCCTGCCGTACTCCACGTTCGCGGTCAGCACCCGCAGCTGGGCGACGGGCGGGCCGGCCGGGTCGTCCGTCTTGCCGTACGGCTCGACGTACCAGGCCAGCAGCCCGAGCAGGGCGACGCCCCACACGGCGCCGGTCCACCGGCGGGCCCGCAGGGTGAGGAGGAGGCCGACGGCGGTGGGGAGCAGCAGCCAGGGCAGGAACGCGAGGAGCTGGGGTACGGGGGTGACGGCGTCGGTGTCGGCCGCGCGGCAGCCGACGACCACGCTCACGCCGGCGAACAGCAGGGCGGCGAGCCAGGCGCCTGGACGCCGCGGCCGTGCGGCCCCGTCCCCCGCAGTCTCCAAAGTCGCCGCCTCCTGTCGAACGGGTTCGGGTCCGATCTTGCCTCAGGCGGCACCTGGGCAGCGCGCCTTGCCCTTGGCGGCAACTCGCCTGCCTAAATCCGCCGTCCGCCGGCTGCGGGCCGTGGGGGCTGGTCGCGCAGTTCCCCGCGCCCCTGGGGCGGCTGGGCTGGGGGCATCGTGGCGCTGGGGCGACGGGGGTGGGCGCGGGCACCTGTGCAGCGTGCCTTGGTTGGACTTGCGTCCTTAGCGGTAACCCGTCTGCCGGGAGATGCCGTGTGCCGGCTGCGGGCCGTGGGGGGGGGTGTTCGCGCAGTTCCTCGCGCCCCTGGGGCGGCTGGTCCGGGGGCATCGTGTCGCTGGTGCGACGGGGGGCGCGGGCACCTGTGCAGCGTGCCTTGGTTGGACCTGCGTCCCTAGCGGTAACCCGTCTGCCGGGAGACGCCGTGTGCCGGCTGCGGGCCGTGGGGGGCTGGTCGCGCAGTTCCCCGCGCCCCTGGGGCGCTGTCCGGTTCGGGGGTGCCGTGCTTGCGGCGGAAGGCGGAGCAGGTCAGGGCGACTGCCGCCCCCACGGCGAGGAGCGACCAGGACGCCGTCCACAGGGTGCCCGTGAGGGCGTCGTAGACCGCGCCGGCCGCCGGCCGGTGGACGTCGTCCGGGAGGTCGGCCAGGGTCAGCCGACGACCGGCCGCGACCGCCAGGGCGAGGAGGGCGCCACCCAGCGCTGCCCCCAGCCCGGCAGCGATGAGGACGCGGCGGCGGGACGCGGCGCTCGCGACGCCGGTCACGGCGAGGACGACGGCCGTGAGGGGCAGCCACAGGGCGGCGGCGTCCATCAGCCGGTACCCCTGGCGCAGCCCGGCCACTTCCTCGGCGGGGACCACGGGGATGTCGGTGTGCTCGACGGGGATGCGGTGGGCGTAGGGCATGTGGTCGGCCTCGAGCCGCTGCTTGACCTGTGCGGTGACGGGGGCGAGGTCGACGGTGACGGGTCCGGCGGAGGGCGCGTCGTCGCGCAGGGCGTCCAGCACCGCGTCGTGGAGCGCGCGGTTCCCGGCCTCCCACGCGGTGCGGAATGCGTCCGTACGGGTGAACGATTCGATGGCGTCCCGGACGAAGGGGCCGACGGAGGTGTCGTCGGCGGTCCGTGTCTGCAGTTCCCGTACGACCTCGTCGCCGACGGCGTCCGCGACGGCCTCGCGTACGGCGGGGTCGGCGGCGAGGGGGGTCATGGTGCGGACGTAGCGGCCGGTGTCGGCGAGGCCGAAGGCGGCCCAGGTCGCGAGGATGCCGAGGGGCATGAGCAGGCAGGCGACGGCGACGCATGCCGCGCCGATCCTGTCCCGCACCCGTTGGGTGCCGCTCCCCGAAGCCACGTATTCAGGCAACCTGCCTGGTCCCGCGGACGCGAGCGGGGCACCCCCGAACGGGGAGGCGTCCAGGGGCGCGGGGAACTGCGCGATCAGCCCACGACGGGCTGCAGTCGGTAGACGGCGCTACCAGGCAGACGGGTTGCCGTCACGGGCGCGGGTCCAGGCAAGGCGCGCTGCAGAGGTGCCGCCTGCGCCCACCCTCCCCCACTCTCGGCTTCGCTCGAGCGGGAGGTACCCCCATCGCCCCAAGCGGCACGACTGCCCGCAGGCGGCCGGGGCACCCCCGTCACCCGGGCGGCACGACGCCCGCAGGCCAGGCGCCCTAGGGGCGCGGGGAACTGCGCGATCAGCCCACGACGGGCTGCAGTCGGCGCACGACGGTTTCCAGGCAGACGGGTTGCCGTCACGGGCGCGGGTCCAAGCAAGGTGCGCTGCAGAGGTGCCGCCTGCGCCCACCCTCCCCCACTCTCGGCTTCGCTCGAGCGGGAGGTACCCCCATCGCCCCAAGCGGCACGACTGCCCGCAGGCGGCGGGGGCGTCGCACGAACCGCCTTACTCCCGGCGGTGCCCCTCCGCGTCTTCCTTCGTGTAGTAGCGGTAGAACAGCAGCAAGAACGTGCCGACCATCACCCCCACCCCCAAGGCGACCGAACGGTAGATGCTGCCGTTGGACTGGCTGAAGAGGAAGCCGACCGCGATGCCCGCGAAGGCGGCCCACGCCACGGCGTGGAGGCCGCGGTGGAGTTTCGGGGCGACCGTGAGCAGGGTGACGAGGACGACGGCGAAGACGAGCGCGGTGAGGAAGCCGAACAACAGGTTCCAGCCGGTGATGGGACCGCCGTAGCGCCGGTTCGCCGCGGCCCAGAAGCCGTAGATCAGCGCCGCGAGGACGGGCAGGACGATCCGGGCCGCGCGATGGGTGCGGGCGTCGAAGACGTCGGTGGTGCGGCCCTGTTCGATCATGCCCCGGTTCCGGGGCGCAGCGTGCGCCATGGGAGCACTCCTTCCTCCGTCCCCCGTTCATCCAGGGCACACCTGCCGGGCCCCCGCGGCAACTCGATCGCCCGAGGGAGGCGCAGGGAGGAAACCCCGGTGGGAGGGGATGCGCCCGTCACGGGCGCGTGTTTCGCTGGGGCCGTGAGTCCGGCCACCACAGGACACGCCCTGCCCGAGCCGTACCCGACGGCCGGGCCGGGTGACGTCATGGAGCGCCAGAAGCTGCTGCGCGTGGGAGGCCGCAGTGTCTCCTGGGTGCCTCCGCTGCTGCTGCTCGTGGCGATCGCGGTGGCCGACTACAACACCACCGGTGAGTTCCGGATCATCTCCTGGATCGTGCTGGTGCCGGGCATCGCGGCCGCGCTGTGCGGGGTGTGGGGCACGGCGGTGTTCGCGGTGCTGTCGATGGGCGCGTACACCGTCGTCGACAACGCCTGGCCGCACCAGTTCCAGGCGGGTCTGCCCGACTTCATCCTGGTGGCCCTCGGCGGCGTCCTCGCCACGGCGGCGTGCGCGGTGCGGGTGCGCGGGGAGCGGCGGGCGCTGCACATGCGGGACGTGACGGACACGGTGCGGCGCACCGTGCTGCGGCCGCTGCCGCCCGGCTGGGGCGGCCTGGAGCACGCGGGCGTCTATCTCACCGCCGACGCCCAGGCCCGGGTCGGCGGCGACTTCTACGACATCCAGCCGGGACCGCACGGCACCCGCGTCTTCGTCGGGGACGTGCAGGGCAAGGGCCTTGGCGCGGTGGAGACGGCGGCGGTGCTGCTCGGCACGTTCCGTGAGGCGGGGTTCCACGAGGGGGACCTGGCGGTGGTCGCCGACCGGCTGGAGGCGCGGATGGTGCGCCACCGCGCGTACACGACCGCCCTGGGGCGCGCGGACGGCGACCGGTTCGCCACGGCGGTGCTGCTCTCGTTCCCCGCGGACGAGGACGACGCCGTCGACACGGTCGTCTTCGGCCATGAGCCCCCACTGGCGGTGGGTCCGTCGGGGGTGCGGCGCCTGCCGGTGGCCGGGGGGCTGCCGCTCGGCTACCGCGACCTGGCGCCCGGCAGCCTCCCGGTGCGCCGGGTGCGTCTGGGCCTGGACGAGACGCTGCTGGTGGTGACGGACGGGGTGACGGAGGCCCGGGACCGGGAGGGGCACTTCTTCCAGGTCGCGGAGGAGGTGCGGCGGGCGGTGGCCGCCGACCCGCGGCTGATGGCCCCCGGCCGGCTGGTGCTGGTCGTACGGGACGGGACGCTGCGGCACTGCCGGGGGCATCTGGCGGACGACACCACGGTGTTCGCGGTGCGGCGCGGCAGGGACACGGGGGCCGGCGGCAGGGACACGGGGGTCGAACGTGGCGAAGGGGGACGTTCACCGCTGTGACGCCCCCGTTTGCGACCGCAGCGGTTACGGTGCTGCCGTGGGTGATCGACAGGGGGAGGGGACCATGCCCGGGACCGTGCTGCTGCTCGCGGCGTCGCCACTGGGCCGTGGGCGGCTGGTGGACGCGGCGTCCGTGCTCCCCGTGCTCGCGGCGGTGCCCCCGTCGGTGCTGTCCGGCGCGGACACCGCGAACGTCGTGGAGCTGGCCGACCCCCTGGAGCCGCAGGCGGTGCTGACCCGGCTGCGCGCGGCGGCCGCGGCGCCCGGCCCGCTGACGGTGTACGTGGCGGGGGAGCTGCGCCTGGACCGCAGGCAGCGGCTGCCGCACCTGGCGCTGGCCCGCACCACCCCGGCGACCGTGCGGTACACGGCGCTGCCCTGGCACTGGTTCCGGGACGAGCTGCGGCTGCGCCCGGCGGGCGCGACGACGCTGTTCCTCGATCTGCACGCCGACGCGGACACCTGGCGGGCGCTGTGCGAGCCGCCCGCGCCGGGCCGGCCGTTCCCGCTGGACTGCGGCCGTGACGCCGCCGTTTACGGTCGCATCGCACCCCCGCCGTCGCGGCGCGGTGTGGCGGCGCCGGCGTACATGAAGGCGCTGGCGACGCTGTTGCGCAGCGGGCGGCGGCTGCCGGACGAGGAGCTGCACCAGCGGACGCTGGCGCGGATCACGCCGGAGGGCGCGGGCACGGACCTGGTGCTGGCGCAGCGCGGTCCGCTGCCGGGTGATCCCCACGCGGCGGTCACGGCGGCCGTGCGCGCGGGACGGCACGCGGAGGCGGACGCGCTGGCCGCGCGCCTGGAGCAGGCGGCGGGGCTCGCGCACGGCCCGGTGTCGGAGGAGGCGCTGCACTGGACCGAGGTCCGCGCGGACCTGGCGATGCTGGCGGGCGACGCGGCGCGCAGCTGCGGTGCGTGGATGGCGCTGGCGGGCACCCGGCTGGCCGCCGGGCAGCCGGCCGACGCGCCCGCCGTGGAGGCGGCCGTGGACCGCGCGCACCACCAGTGGGGCCGGGTCGACGATCCGGTGCGGGTATGTGAACTGGGGATGCGGCTGGTGGAGTTGAGGAGCCGGGTGCCGGGGCGCCGGGAGGGGGCCGCGGAGCACGTGCGGCGCCGGTTGCGTGAGGTGCAGGGGCGCGGGGCGATGCCCGCAGGACACCTGCGTACGGACCCTCCCCAGGGAGCAACCGCAGTGCCATGATGGGGAGTTATGGCTGAGGGGGACGGAGTGGCCGACCAGGACATCTGCATACGGCTGGACGGGAACGCGACGGAGGGTGACGTCACCGCCCTGCGCAACTGGCTGGAGCGGGAGAAGCCGCTGGACGACCTGTTGCGGGACGGCAGGCTGCGGCTCTTCGAGAGGCCCGCGACCGACCGCGGCGGCGCGCCGATGGGGACCAGCCAGGAAATCATCATTGCCGTCACGTCGGCGGGCGCGACCGTGGTGTTCCAGGAACTGCTGGAGCAGGTCAGGAACGGTGTGCGGGCCTGGCGGGACAACCGCCGCCAGGTCGAGGACGGCGAACCGCCGCAGGGCAGAGTCGAACCGGTGAACCGCGACGACAGGTAGGCCGGTGCAGCCCGAGGACGCGGGGGAGCCGATGGACCGTGCGCTGCTGATCTGTGTGTCCGACTACCGCTACACGGAGCCCCCGCACGGGGTGTCGGGCAAGCTGCCGGCCGTGAAGAACAACCTGCCCGTGCTGCGCGAGGCGCTGGTGCGTGCGGGGGTGTTCACCCACGAGGACATCGTTCCGCTGTCGTCGCCGGACTTCGCCGAGGCGGCACGGAAGCTGCAACGGGTCGCCAGCGAGGCCAGCGGCCTGCTGCTGGTCTACTTCGCGGGGCACGGGGCGATCCCCAGCGGGGGCGACGAGCTGTATCTGCAGCTGTGCGACGCCCAGGTGTTCGCCGGCGAGCACACGGTGTTCAACGCCGCCGTGTCGTTCAGCGACCTGATGGGGACGGTGCTGGCCACGAGCCGCGCGGACCGCATCGTGGTGGTCCTCGACTGCTGCTTCGCGGGCAACGCGGCCCGCGTGTGGGAGCACTTCGAGGACAAGCGGCGCGTCGTGCTGCTGATGAGCGTGCAGGCCAACCACCGTATCGACGCGGGCGCCCCGGACACTCCCACGCCGTACACGGAGAACTTGGCGGAGCTGCTCGGCCGGGAGGGCGGCACGACCGTCTCCCGGCTCACCGCCCTGCTGCGGCAGCGCATGGCCGAGCAGAAGCGCCGCACCCTGCGCAACGAACCGTGGCAGCCGCAGCTGCGCGCCGACGCGGGCGCCGAGGTGACGCTGGGCAGGAAGGGCCCCGAGGTTCCGCTCCTGGTGCCGGGCGGTTCCGGCCCGGCGGGCCCGGGCCCCGACCCCGGCCCGCCGGGCCCCTCCCCGCGTCCGCGCCGCCGGCTGCCGGCGTGGACGGCGGCGCTGTGGCGGCGCCCGCGCGCCCTGGCGGCGACGTGGTCCCGTGCGCGGCGCCGGCGTCAGCACGCCCGCCGGGGCGCGGGCGGGGGGAAGCGGCCGTCCAGAGGCATCCTGCTCCGGTTCGCCCTGCCGGTGCTGGTCGCCCTCGGCATGCTCGGCGTCGGCCTGTACGGGCCGCTGGGCCTGGCCGGCGGGGACGACACCCACTGCGCCCCGCCGCTCGAACTGCGCGTGCTGACCGACCCGGACCTGGAGGACACCTTCCGCACGGCCGCCGACGCCTACCTCACCTCCGAGGCGAACACCACCGAGGCGGGCTGCCGGCGCACCGGCATCACCGTCTACAGCGCGGGCTCCTCCGACGTGGTCGAGGCGCTGCGCCGGCACACGGACGCCTGGAAGGAGCCCGGGGCCGACGAGGTCGACCCGCAGCGCGACATCGGCCCGCAGCCGGACGTGTGGATCCCCGCCTCCCGGGCCGAGGTCGACCGGGTGCTGGAGCAGCAGGACACGGACGCCGTCGCGGAGCTGGAGCCGGGGGAGCGGCCCCTCGCCCGCTCCCCCGTCGTGCTCGCCGTGCCGTCGCGCCTCGCGCCCGAGCCGCTGAACGAGGTCACCGGACGGCCCCTGACCGAGATGATCGAGGCGCTGACCGCGCGCGCCGAGGACACGGGCGTGCGCCGCCCCGACCCCGAGTTCACCGACTCCGGACTGCTCGCCACCGTCGGCCTGTACGGCGACACGGCGGCCGTGGCCCGCGGGGAGACCATGGTCCGGCAGCCGGGACCGCCCTCCCCCACGGCCGGCGATCTTCTGTGCGCCCTGCCCGAGGACGACGCCGTGGACGACCGCACCGCCGCGCTCGTGCCGGAGTTCCTGCTCATCAGCGGGGTCGACTGCGAGGGGACGGTCCGCGCCCCGCGCACCGCGCTGTACCCCGCCGACGTGCCCGGCATGGACCCGGTGTTCGTGCGGGTGCGCTGGGACGGCGGCGAGACCGACGCCACGGCCCGGGACGCGGCTGTGGCCTCCTTCCGCGACTGGCTGGCCGGCGAAGGCGGCGAGGAGGTGTTCGCCCGGTACGGGTTCCGTGACCCCGACAGCCTGGAGCCGATCGACGAGGACGTGGACCTCGACGTCGTGTCGTACGCGCCCAGCCCGCTCGACGCGTCGGCCGGGCGGGACGAGATGGAGCGGGCGCTCGGCGCCTACCAGGCGTACGGCGGTCCCGGACGGGTGCTGTTCCTGCTGGACAGCTCCGGTTCCATGGCCGGCCTGTGGGAGGGACCCAGCGGCGGACCCGGTCTGCTGCGGCAGACGCTGGGCGGTCTCGGCTCCGACGACGAGTACGGCGTCTGGGCGGTCGCCGACACCGGCGACGGCCCGTACGAGACGCTGCTCGGGTTCGGCAGGCACTGGCGGCGGGACGCCGAGGAGGCCGTCGACGAGCGGGCCCGGGTGCGCGACGCCTCGGCCGACCCGCACGCGGCGCTGCTCGCGGCGTTCGACGAGATGGAGGACCGGGGGGACGACGGCCGGCCCCAGATGATCGTGCACATCACCGACGGCCGGCACGGCACGTACCTGGAGGGCGGACGGCTGCGGGAGGTGCTGGACCGGGCCGGGGCGGGCGGGGTGCCGGTGACCGTGGCCGTCCTGGGGAGCGGAGGCTGTGACGAGGGCCGCCCGGACCAGCGGATCGCCGAGGTGAGCGGCGGGCGCTGCCTGGACGCGGGGGACGACGTGGGCGCCGCCCTGCACGACGAGATCGCCCGCATCGGAACGGGGGACGACTGATGCCGCGACGGCTCACCGCGCTGCTGGCGCTGCTGCTGCTCGCCGCCTGCACGGGCGGCGGGGGCGGGACGCCCGAACCGGCCGCCGAGGAGAAACCCGGCACGATCGTCGTGGCCAGCGGCCGGGACGTCACCGGCAGCAACGGCGTACGGCAGCGGCTCATCGACGCGTGGAACCGCGCGCAGCAGAAGGCGGGTTCCCAGTACCAGGCGCGGCTGGTGGAGCTGCCGGGCAGCGCCGACGAGCAGCGCAGTCAGCTGCTGGGCGCCCTGCAGTCCGGCAGCGCCCGGTACGACGTGGTGAACCTGGACGTGACCTGGGTGCCGGAGTTCGCGGAGGCCGGGCTGGTGCGGGCGCTGCCCGACGACCTCGTCGACGCGGACGTCATCGACCCGGTCGCGGAGACCGCCCGGTGGGACGGGAAGGTCTACGCGGTGCCGTTCAACAGCGACGTCGGCCTGCTGTACTACCGGGCCGACCTGCTGCGGAAGGCGGGAGTGGAGGAGCCGTACGTCCCGGAGGGCTTCACCTGGGAGCAGCTGCGCGGGCACATCACCACCCTGGACCACCGGCTCGGCGCCGAGGACTTCGCCAACGGCTGGACCACCCAGCTCGACCCGTACGAGGGCCGCACGGTCAACGCGATGGAGGCGTTCGCCACGGCGGTGCCCGGCCTGAGGCTGGTGGACGAGGACGGCCGCTACACGGGGGACGTGGAACAACTGCGGCGGGGCGTGCGGGAACTCGTACGCCGTGTCGACCCGGCGTACGTCTCCCCCGACGCGAAGAAGCACGACGAGGCGGAGTCGACCAGCGAGTTCACCGTGGGGCGTACGGCCTTCCTGCGCGCCTGGCCCTCCGCCTACCCGACGCTGTACCGGGCCTTCGGGAAGCGGCTGGGGGTCGCGCCGCTGCCCGGCCGGGCGGTGCTCGGCGGGCAGAACCTGGCAGTGACCACGACGTCCGAGCGGGCGCGGAAGGCGACCGAGCTGATCCGGTTCCTCACCGGGCGGCAGAGCGAACGCTGCCTGCTGGAGGCCGGGTTCGCGGCGACCCGTGGTTCGGCGTACGGCCGTTCGCCGCGGTGCCCCGCGGAGATCTCCGCCGCTCCCGCGCCGTCCCCGACGGGGGAGCCCGACGAGGTGCCGCGCGGGGACGGGGGACGTCCCGGGCTCTCGGACCTGAAGCTGAGGAAGGCGCTGGAGCGGGCCGTGCACCGCCCGAGGACACCGCTCTACGGCGCCTTCACACAGACCCTGATCACGCAGCTCGGCCCGCTCGTCGAGACGGGCTCGGCCGATGAGGACGAGCTGGACAGGACGGCGCGGCGCCTGGACGAGGCGCTGCGCAGGGCCCTGCCCGGCTGAGGTGTCTCCGTGGCCGTCGCCCTACCGCTCCGCGGCCTCCACCTCCGCCGGTGCGGTGGTCCGGGAGCCGGCGTCCGGGGCGGCCGCCTTGGCCGGGCCCGCGTTCGCCGCCAGGACCAGCGCCGCGACCGCGGCGAGAGCCGCGATGAAGCCACGGGCGTAACGCTCGGTGGGGCGGGTGCGTTGCAGCACGGCGACCTCGCAACAGCGACGGGTTAAGCAGAATTAATTCGCGGTTTAACCTAGGGGCTGTCCGACGCGAACGGCAAGGGGCACTGGGGGAGTTGGCATGGGGGAGCGGGACGAGCCGGGCACGATCGGGCGGCGGGTGCAGCAACTGCGCGTGGCGCGCGGACTGACACAGAAACAGCTGGCGGAGCCGGTGTACACCCCCGCCTACATCTCCACCCTGGAGGCCGGCCGGGTGCGCCCCTCCGACGACGCGCTGCGGCATCTCGCCGAGCGGCTCGGAGTCGAGTTCGACGAACTGGCGACCGGGCGGTCGGCGCGCCGGGTGACCGAGCTGCGGCTGCGGCTGACCGAGGCGCAGCGCGCCCTCGCCGTCGGGGAGGCGGAGTCGGCGGTGGAGCAGTACACGGGGCTGCTGGCCGAGGCGGAGGCGCAGGAGCTGGCGGAGGAGCAGGCCGCCGCGCTGCTCGGGCTCGGTGAGTGCGCGCTGGACACGGGCGACCTCGCCGACGGGCGGCGGTACTTCGAGGAGGCGGAGGCGCGGCTGGCGGACGCCCCGCTGCCGGCGCGGGTGCCGGCGCTGCGCGGCCGGGCCGTCGCGCACTACCTCGCGGGGGAGCTGCGGTACGCGGTGTACCTGCTGGAGAGCACGATCGACGAGCTGAACCGGGGCGGGCTGCACGACCCGGACGCGCTGCTGCTGCTGTACGCCAGCGTCATCGGGCCCTACATGGACATGGGCGCGCACGCGCGGGCCGCGCAGGCCGCGGAGTTCGCGCTGGCGCTGGCCCCGCAGTCCGGCGACCCGGCGCTGGTGGCGCGCATGCACCGGTCGGTGGCCCGCACCCTGCTCGCCGAGGGCCGTCTCGCTGAGGCGGACGCGTCGCTGGCCAAGGCGGCCGAGCTGTACCGGGGCCTTCAGCTGCGCACCGAGCTGGCCAACTGCCACTGGATGCGCGGCTACGTGTACGCGCAGAACGGCGAACTGGAGCGGGCCGAGGCGGAGATGCGGGAGGCGCTGCACATGCTGTCCGCGGCCCGCGCGACCCTGTACAGCAGCCAGCTCACCGTCGAACTGGCCGACGTGCTGCACCGGCGCGGGCGCTCCGAGGAGGCGGCGGAGCTGCTGCGGGACGTGCTGGGCGGGCTCTCGCCCGAGCGGGGCGCGGTGCACGCGGCGGCCGCGCACCGGCTGCTCGGCATCATCGCGGAGGACGCCCGCGACACGGACCAGGCGGAGGAGCACTACGTGCGCGCGCTCAGCCTGCTGGAGCGCGCGGGCGCGGCGGGCGACCTCGCCGACCTGTGCCGCCTCCTCGGCGACCTCCTCCGCCGCACGGGCCGCGTGGAGGCGGCCCTGGACGCCTACCGCACAGGCCTGGGCCACCGCACGGCCCCGGGCACGACCACCTTGGGGCCGGCGCCGGCGCAGCCTCCGGTGTGAGGGGCGGGGACGGGAGCCGGCCCCGACGGACGACCGCCCCGGACCGGCGTCCGGCCTCGCCGCTCCGGTCGGCCGAGGGCATGCCGCCCGTGCGCACCGGACCGGCGCGCCCGGCCCGCGCCCGTCGCCTGCGCCCGCCGCGTCGAAGCTTCCGGCCAGTGCCCCGGTGTCCCGGCCCGCGCCCGCTCCGGCGCGGGGCTGTGACGGCCGGCCCGGCCGTCACGCCCGCGGCCGCGTGGGCGCCTTAAGCCGGTGACCCGCACGCGCTCGCGCTCCTGGCGGCGTCCCGGGTCCCCGCCCGTATCCTCACGCCCCGCATCCCATCCCCGACCGGGTCCCGGCCCTGCGCTGTCCCCCGGTTTCGGGTGCGCCGCCCCGGGTAGTCGGTCCGCGTTTCTGCTGGTGAGGGGATGTGGTTGGCGTGCGGCCCGGGGACGGCCCGGGGGGTGGGCGGGACAGCGGGGAGTACGAGCGGGCGGTGGGGGCCATCGCGGCGGGGCTCCGCGGGGCCGGGCCCTCCGAGGCGCCGGAACGGTTGTGCGCGGTGGCCGTGGACCTGCTGCCCGTGGACGGCGCCTCGGTGTCGCTGCGCGGGGACAGCATGCCCCTCCAGCTCGCCGCGTCCGGAGGTCGCGCGGCGCGGCTCGCGCAGCTCCAGGCCACCCTCGGTGACGGCCCCTGTCACCACGTGCTGCGCACCGGCGCGCCCGTCCTGGCCCGCGACCTGGAGGACGGCTCCTGTGCCGACCGCTGGCCCGTGTTCTCGCAGCAGGCGCTCGGCTCCGGTGTGCGCGCCGTGTACGCGCTGCCCCTAGGTTCCACCGCCGTCTGCGTCGGCACCCTCGACCTCTACCGCGCCTCCCCCGGCAGCCTCACCGACCACCAGCTGCAGGTGGCCCTGCTGGTGGCCGGCGTGATGACCGTCGCGCTGACCGACCTGCCGTACGACGCGCGCGACGCCGGCGACGGCTGGCTCAGCGGGCTGGCCGCCGACCACGACCGCGTGCACCAGGCGGTCGGCATGATCATGGCGCAGCTCGGCGTGGGCGCCGGCGAGGCCCTGGCGCGGCTGCGCGGCGACGCGTTCGCGCACGACCTCACCGTGCTGGAGGCGGCCCTCGACGTGGTCGCCCGCCGGCGCCGTTTCGACACCCCTTGACCGCCCGGCCCTGATGATCAAGTGCCGTGGACGGCTTAGGCTTTGTGGTCATGGACATAGCCATCCTCTTCTGCTCCACCGTCGTGGTCCTCGGTGTCGCCTCGATCCAGAGCCAGCTGACCCGCTCCGACCGCCGCGTGGCCCGGGTCGAGCGCAAACTCGACGCGGTCATGCGGCACTTGGGTCTGGAGGAGGAGGTGCCGAGGAAGGACGAGATCCTCGCCCTCGTGCGGGACGGCAAGCAGGTGCAGGCGATCAAGCTGTACCGCGAGACCACCGGCGCGGGCCTGAGGGAGGCCAAGCAGGCCGTCGACGCGATGAGCTGACCACGGCGGCACCGTCGCTCCGGCTGTGCCGGCTCCTCAGACCCGGAGTCGTCCCTGGCGTGCGACCTCCGCGAGGCGGTCCGCGCCGAGTTGGGTCATCGCCTGGGTGACCTCGGCACGCACCTCGCCGAAGCCGCCGTTGGTGAGGACGATCGTGTCCTCGCCGACGCGGACCGCCGCGAGGTCCACGGTGAGGCGGGCCGGGGCGGTGTCCGGTGCGCCGCCGGTCAGCGTCACGCGCAGCGCGGCGCGGGCGTCCCCGGCGGTGTCCGGCAGCGGCAGCTCCGTCACCTCGACGTCCTGCGTGCCGGACCGGGCCGTCTTCGCCCGGAACCGCGCGCACGTCTCGGGCAGCGTGCGCAGCCACTCCAGCGCGCGCTCCACGTCCTCCGGCCCGTGCGCGCCGATCTGCTCGCGCAGCTGGGTGCCCTCGGCGGTGTCGTCGAGGGTGACCGAGGCGCGCGGCCCGGCCGGCACGCCGAACGGCTCCTCCGTGTAGAGGACCTCCAGCAGCCGCCGGCAGTCACCGTCGTCCGCGGTCGCCTTCAGCGTGCCGTCCCGCCACAGCGCGGGCCCCTGGGCGGCGGCCCACGGGGGGCCCAGGTCCGCCTCGGTGATCAGCGCGGCCTTCAGCTGCTCGTCGTTCAGCACGGGCGTGGACCTTCCGGTCACCGCGGAGGACGACGCCGTCGCCGAAGGGGAGGGCGAGGGCGCGGCGGGCGGCTCGGTCACGCCCTGGGGCAGCGCCCGCGGCACGTCCCGCTCGTAGGCCACGCAGGCCGCGGTGATCAGCAGGACGGTGACCGACAGGGCGGAGGCGACGAGGGTGCGGGCACGGGCCGGGGCACGGGTCATCGGGATGCCTCCTGGGTGCCGGGCCGTCCACGGGCGGACGTGGCGGTCGTGGTGGACGTGCTCCTACGGCACCACCGGCACAGGCCTCCCACCAGCGCGGCGAGCCGTCCGGGTGAGCGGCCCGCACGCCTGTCGCCCGCGCCGCGAAAACCGCGTGCGCCCGCCCGCCGCCCGTTGCTACCGTCCGCGGCATGCAGCGCGCCCATGTGTCCCGCACGACGACGCCGGAGACCGTCCCGGCGCGCTGACAGCTGACCACTGACGAAGCCCCGGGGCGAGTGCCCCGGGGCTTCGCCGCGCGTGGTGCTCGCCTCCCGACCCCGAGGAGGACGCCGTGCGCGACCTCGACCACCGACGCCTCGGCCGTGAACTCGGCCTGTTCGACACCGACCCGCTGATGGGCGCGGGCCTCCCCTACTGGCTCCCCGACGGCGCCGTCGTACGGCACACCCTGGAGGAGTACGTCCGTGAGGCGGAACGCGCGGCCGGCTACCGGCACGTGTACTCGCCCGTGCTCGGCAAACGCGAGCTGTACGAACTCTCCGGGCACTGGGACCACTACCGCGACGACATGTACCCGCCGATGGACGTGGGCGGGGAGCAGATGCTGCTGCGTCCCAGCCTGTGCCCGCACCACGCCCTGATCTTCCGCTCCCGCACCCGCAGCCACCGCGACCTGCCGTTCCGGATGGCCGAGCTGGGGGGCATGTACCGCTCGGAGCGGTCGGGCGTGCTCGGCGGGCTGACCCGCGTGCGGGCCATCCAGCTGAACGACGCGCACATCTTCTGCACCCCGGACCAGGCCGTCGAGGAGGCCGCCGGGGCGCTCGGGCTCATCTCCCGCGCCTACGCCGACCTGGGCATCCGTGCCGCCCGGCACCGGCTGTCGCTGCCGGGCGGCGGGGGGAAGTACGTCGCCGACCCTGCCCTGTGGCGACGGGCCACCGCGCTGCTGCGCGAGGTGCTGGAGGCGTCCGGCGTCCCGTACGAGGCCGTCGAGGGCGAGGCCGCCTTCTACGGCCCGAAGATCGACGTGCAGATCACCGACCCGGCGGGCCGCGAGTCCACCCTGTCGACCGTGCAGATCGACTTCCACCAGCCGGAGCGCTTCGGCCTGCGGTACACCGGCCCGGACGGCGCCCGGCACCGGCCGGCCATGGTGCACCGCAGCGTCATCGGCAGCGTGGAGCGGGCCGTCGCGCATCTGCTGGAGGAGCACGGCGGCGCGTTCCCGCCGTGGCTGGCCCCGCTGCAGCTGGTGGTGCTGCCGGTGGGCGAGGAGCAGGAGGAGCACGCCCACGCGGTCGTGCGGGAGGCGGTCGCGCTCGGGCTGCGGGCCGAGGTGAGCGGCCGGGCCGAGGGCAGTCTCGGCTCCCGGATCCGCCGGTCACGGCTGGTGCCGTACCAGGCGGTGGTGGGCGCACGGGAGGCCGAGGACGGCATGCTCGCCGTGCGACTGCGGGACGGGCGGCGGCCCGGCGTGCTGCCGGTGGCGGAATTCCTGCGACGCGTGGAGGGGCGGGTGCGCGCACGCGGGACCGCGCTCTGGGAGCCCGCGTAAGGTCGACGGGCAGACCTCGCCCGACGAAGGAGTCCGTGGTGCCCGACGGCCGTCAGCAGGTTCCGGTGATCATCGACTGCGACACCGGCGTCGACGACGCCCTGGCCCTGCTGTTCGCCGTGCGGCACCCCGGGATCGACCTGCGGGCCGTCACCTGCGTCGCCGGGAACACGGACGTGGACGGCGTCGTCCGCAACACGCTGACCGTGCTGGAGCGGGCGGGCGCGGCGGACGTCCCGGTGGCGCGGGGCGCCGAGCGTCCGCTGATCGAGGCGCCGCGCTCCGCCCGCCACGTCCACGGCCACGACGGCATGGGCGACCTCGCCCTGCCCGCCCCGCGCCGCACCCCGGTGGACGCGGACGCGGTGACGCTGCTGCGCCGCGAGATCCTCGCCTCGCCCCGCCCGGTCACCCTCGTGCCGACCGCGCCGCTCACCAACATCGCCCTGCTGCTGCGGACCCATCCCGAGGTGACCCGCAACATCGAGCGGATCGTGTTCATGGGCGGCGCGGCGGGCGCCGGGAACGCCACCCCGGTGGCCGAGTTCAACGTGTGGCACGACCCGGAGGCCGCCGCGATCACGCTCACCGCGGGCGTGCCGATCACCATGTACGGGCTGGACGTGTTCACCCGGGTCGTCGTCCCCGGCGACGACGTGCGGCGGCTGCGCGCGAGCGACGAACCGGGCGCCCGGCTGGCCGGCGACCTGCTCGCCCACCGCCCCGCCCACCCGGACAGCCGTCCCGACGACCCCGGCGAGGACTCCGGCGGCCTCGGTGACGCGGGCGCGCTGTGCGCGGTCGCCGACCCGGAGGGACTGACCACCCACCGCCTCCCGGTCGAGGTGTCCCTGGCGCCCGGCCCGGCGCGCGGCCAGACGATCGTCGACCGCCGTCCCCGCATCGGGGAGTCGGAGCTGCACGAGGGCACCCGCGAGCAGACGCTGGTGGACGTCGGCCTGGACGTGGACGTGGAGCGCTACGTGAAGCTCTACCTGACGACGGTCGAACGCTTCCCGGCCTGACCGGACGTCTGTTCGACCTCGGGCGCTTCCCCCGGGCGTGCGGTCCGCCACACCCGGGGGGAATGGCACCCGGTTACCGGTGCGTTCGCTTTTACGGTGTTCTGGTCAGTTTCTCCGCCGGTACCCGCACACCCAGAGGAGACCCCGCGTGACCGACCGCCCCACCGCGCCCGACCCCCGGCCGCCGCACCCCGCCCCCGACGCCACGCCCGACCTCTCCTCCCGCGACCCCGACTGGTGGCGGCAGGCCGTCGTCTACCAGATCTACCCCCGCAGCTTCGCCGACGCCGACGGCGACGGTCTGGGCGACCTGCGCGGCATCACCCGGCGCCTCACGCACCTGTCCGCGCTGGGCGTCGACGCCCTGTGGCTCAGCCCGTTCTACCCGTCCGAGCTGGCCGACGGCGGCTACGACGTCGCCGACCCGCGCGACGTCGACCCGCGCCTGGGCACCCTCGACGACTTCGACGCGCTGGTCCGCGAGGCGCACCGGCTCGGCCTCAAGGTGATCGTCGACATCGTCCCCAACCACACCTCCCACCAGCACGTCTGGTTCCAGGAGGCGCTGCGCGCCGGGCCCGGCTCCCCGGCCCGCGACCGCTACGTCTTCCGCGACGGCCGCGGCGGGAGCGGCGAGCTGCCGCCCACCGACTGGCAGTCCGTGTTCGGCGGCAGCGCGTGGCAGCGGGTGCCGGACGGGCAGTGGTACCTGCACCTGTTCGCCGCCGAGCAGCCCGACCTGAACTGGGACCACCCGGACGTCCGCGAGGACTTCCGCACCACCCTGCGCTTCTGGTCGGACCGGGGCGTGGACGGCTTCCGCGTCGACGTGGCGCACGCCCTCACCAAGGACCTCGAGGAGCCGCTGCGCGACCTCGGCGACCACGCGGCGGGCGGCGAGACGGCCCTCGTCGACTTCGCGCCCGGCACGCACCCGTTCTACGACCGCGACGAGACGCACGAGATCTACCGCGACTGGCGGAAGATCTTCGACACCTACACCCCGCCGCGTACGGCCGTGGCGGAGGCGTGGGTGCCCGGCGCGCGGCGCGCCCTGTACGCCCGCCCGGACGAACTGGGCCAGGCCTTCAACTTCGAGTACCTCGAAGCCGCGTGGGACGCGGACGAACTGCGCCAGGTCATCACCAACTCGCTGGCGACCGCGCAGGCGGCCGGCGCCTCCGCGACCTGGGTGCTGTCCAACCACGACGTGGTCCGGCACGCCTCCCGGCTGATGCTGCCGCCCGGCACGGACACCAACGCCTGGCTGCTGTCCGGCGGCAGCGCGCCCGCCGTCGACCCGGAGGCGGGACTGCGGCGGGCCCGCGCCGCCACCCTGCTGATGCTGGCGCTGCCCGGTTCGGCGTACGTCTACCAGGGTGAGGAACTGGGCCTGCCCGAGGTCGCCGACCTGCCCACGTCCGTCCTCCAGGACCCCATCTGGGAGCAGACCGGCCACGTCCGCAAGGGCCGTGACGGCTGCCGCGTCCCGCTCCCGTGGACCACGGCCGGCCCGTCGTACGGCTTCGGCGCGAACGGCGCGTGGCTGCCGCAGCCGCCGTCGTTCGCCGCATACGCCGTGGAGGCGCAGGACGGGGTGGAGGGGTCCACCCTGGAGCTGTACCGCACGGCCCTGCGGCTGCGCCGCAAGCTGATCGACGGCGAGACGCTGAGCTGGGCGGAGGAGACGCCGGAGGGTGTCCTCCAGTTCGACCGGGGGGACGGCTGGCGCTGCGTGACGAACCTGTCCGGCGCGCCGGTCCCCCTCCCGGCGGGCGAGGTCGCCCTCACCAGCGCCCCGCTGTCCGGCGGTCACCTGCCCCCGGACACGACGGTGTGGCTGACGCGCTGAGTGTGACGGGGTGAAGTGACGGGTGGCGGCGCCGGGCCGGTGCCGCCACCCGGACGGGGGTCGTGGGCGGGCGGGTGGTGAGGCGGGCCCTCAGAGTCGGTCGCAGGTGTGTCCGACGTCCGGCGTACAGGGAGCCCGTCCTCGATGAACAGGTCCAGCAAAACAGCGGCCGCCGTGGTGACGGCGGCCGGGTTTCTCACGGGCGGGTGGGCGGCCGCCGGACCCGCGTCCGCCGTCGACGGGGGCGCCCCGCCGCCGCGCGACCGGGTGCTCTGGGGTTCCGTGACGGTCCCGCCCGGACGGGACGGCATCGTCGAGGCGTCGGGGCTGTCCGCGCCCGCCCTCGGATTCGGCTCCAGCCTGACGCTGGTGGCCCCGGCCGGGGCCAAGGTCACCGGTGTGCCGCTCACCGCCGCCGGCTACCGGGGCGAGGTGGCCGCCGACGGCCGCAGTGCCGCGTACACCGCCACGTCGGCGGAGAGCCCGTGGCAGACGGGCACCTTCCCCTTCGTGGTGGCGGTGCCCGCCGACGCCGTGCCGGGGACCCGGCTCGACGGATGCGTGCTGCGGCTCGCGGACGCGGGGGGCGCCGAGCGGGCGAGCGGGGGGTGCCAGGTGACGGTGGGGCTGCCGTCGCCGGTGCTGTCCCGGCCCGAGTCGGGGGTTCCGCTGGGGAACCGGCCGACCGCGTCGGGCACGGCGTACCCGGGGGCGCGGGTGACCGTGTCCGACCAGGACGGGAACGAGGTGTGCGGCGACACGGCGGGGGCCGACGGGGCGTGGAGCTGCGCTCCCGGCCGTGATCTGCCCGCCGGGGCGAACCGGCTGCAGGCGACGGCGACGATGAACGGCGTGTCGGCGTCGAGCGAACAGATCCAGGTCAGCGTGGGCTCACCTCCCACGGAGGCTTGAAGCCCCCGAAGGGGCGCGGGGAACTGCGCGAACGGCAGGTCAGGGCGCCGAGCCTGAAAACGAGCCCCACGCCCGACCCGGCCCGGGTCACACGTGCCCCGGGCCCCCGCTGCCGAACGCTCCGCTGGACCCCGGCAGCCACCGCTTCCTCTGCTGGTCCTTACCGGTCCTGGTGCTCGCATGGTGCAGCTCGTACGGCATGAGCCGTGAACCGCTGCGAGGCGTGAGGGGTATCTCGTCGGGCTCCCGCATCTCCCGCATCTCGCGCACCGCGCCGCCGTCCGGCAGCTTCGGCTGTTCGTCGGGCTGGGGGCGCGGGGACTCCTGGTCCATGTACCGCATTCCCGCGCGGACGGCCCAGACCAGGGCACCTGCCACGATGATGCCGCCGATGAAGGCCGCTGCCACGGCCCACTGGTGGTCGCTGGCGGCCAGCTGTACAAGCGTTGCCGTGTTCATGTTTCCGAGTATGGACCAGGAAATGTGATAAAGCTCCCGCTATGCCCGAATTGGGCCGCAGTCCCCATTCGGCTCTGCCGGGAGGCGGCGCCCCGCACGGGGTGGCAGGCTGCGGCCAGAGGGAAGGCCGGGACGGGCCGTCGCGTCCCCACGTGTGCAGCTCGGGGCCCGGCCCCGGCCTTCCCGTCTCCGTTCCGCCGCTACACCGTCGTCCTCCCCGCCACCGGCTCCGGCGCCTGAGCCGCCCGGCCGGAACCGCCGTCGCCGTCGAGCCGCGGCGCGTCCCGGAACAGCCTCCCCGGCCACCAGAACCGCCGGCCGAGGTCCAGCGCCAGCGCCGGCACCATGACCGTGCGCACCAGGAAGGTGTCCAGCAGGACGCCGATCCCCACCAGCACGCCCATCTGCGCCATCGTCACCAGCGGCAGCCCGGCGAACACCGCGAAGGTGGCCGCCAGCACCACACCGGCCGAGGTGATCACCCCTCCGGTGCTGGTCAGGCCCTCCAGGACGCCCCGCGCGACGCCGAGCCGCGCGGTCTCCTCCCGCACCCGGTGCATGAGGAAGATGTTGTAGTCGATGCCCAGGGCCACCAGGAACACGAAGCCCATCAGCGGGATCGACCAGTCCACGCCCGCGTAGCCGAGGACGTGCTCGAAGAGCAGGTTGGACGCGCCGAGCGCCGCGAGGTACGACACCACCACGGTGGCCAGCAGCAGCACCGGCGCGACCAGCGCCCGCAGCAGTCCGACCAGCACGGCGAGGACGACCAGCAGCACCACGGGCACCACGGTGGTGAGGTCACGGTCCGCGGCGCGCGCGGTGTCCAGGCTCTCCGCGGTGGTCCCGCCGACCAGGGCGTCCGCGCCGTCCACCGCGTGCACGGCGCTGCGCAGCGCGTCGACGGTGTCCTTGGCGGCGTCGCTGTCCGGGGCGTCCTCCAGCACCACCGACAGCAGGGTGAGGGAGCCGTCGGGCGTGCGGTCGCCGCCCGGCTCGACCCGGGCCACCCCGTCGACGCCGTCCGCGGCGGTCCGCACCCCGCCCGCCGCGGCGGTGCGGGTGACGATCTGCGCGGGGTCGGAGGCGCCGGACGGGAAGTGCTCCGACAGCCGCTCCTGCGCGACGACGGACTCGGGCTTGTCCTGGAACATCTCCGACTGGGTGAGCCCCAGCGAGATCCCGGCCGTGGACAGCGCGAGCACCCCGGTGACCGCCACCGACATCAGCCACGACCAGCGAGGACGCCGCGCCACCAGGGCGCCGATCCGGGACCACACCGTGCGCTCCTTGAGCGCGGGCGTGCCGAAGCGGGGGACGAACGGCCAGAACACCCAGCGTCCGGCGAGCACCAGCAGCGCGGGCAGCACCGTGACCATGGCGAGGAACGCGCAGACCACGCCGACCGCGCCGACCAGGCCCAGCGAACGCGAGGAGTTGATGTCGGCCAGGGCGAGGCAGGCCAGGCCCACGGCGATGGTCCCGGCCGAGGCGAGCACGGCCGGTCCTGAGCGGGTGAGGGCGATCCGCATCGCCCGGTGCCGGTCCTCGTGCCGGTGCAGTTCCTCGCGGTAGCGGGCGATGAGCAGCAGCGCGTAGTCGGTGCCGACGCCGAAGACCAGCACCATCAGCACGCCCGCGCTCTGCGGGTCGACGGGCAATGAGGCGTGCTTGGCGAGCAGGTAGGTGGACGCCTGGGTGAGCACCGCGGCGAAGCCGACCGACAGCAGCGGGAACAGCCACAGCACCGGGCTGCGGTACGTGATCAGCAGCAGGGCGGTCACGACGAGTCCGGTGGCGATCATCAGGGTGGCGTCGAGGCTGTCGAACACCGCGACGCTGTCGGTGAGGGAGGCGGCGGGGCCGCCGACCTCGACGTCCGTGCCGGGCGGGGCGTTGGCGCCCGCGATGTCGCGCAGGGCGTCGACGGTGTCGGTGACCTCGTCCTCCGTGTCCAGCGGGACCACCGTCATCAGCGCCTCGCCGTCGTCCGACGGCACCGGGCCGGTGATCCGCTGCCCCTCGGCCGTGAACCGGTCGAGTGCGGCGCGATCGGCGTCCGCCGCCTCCCGGGCGCCCGCCCCGGTGTACACGACGACCACGGGCATGACCGTGTCCGTACGGAACTTCTCCAGCTCCGTGTTGACGCGGGCGGACTCGGCGCCGTGCGGAAGGAAGGCGTTGGGGCTGGTGTCCTCGACGTCGCCGAGCTTCCCGGCCAGCGGGCCGAGGGCGACGGCGACGATCAGCCAGGCCGCGAGCACGGCCCACTTCCCGCGGCGCCCGCCGGGCGCACGCGCGATGCGCTGCAACAGGGCGCGCATGAGTACTCTCCTTGGTGTGAGGCGCACCGCCGGCCGGTGACGGCCGGCGCGGGGCGCACGGATCCCGCACCACGGCGCTCAGGGTGTGACGACCTGCCGCGGTGCTCGGTTCGGGGTGTGTCCGGGGCGTGTGCTTCCTCCGTACGGCCGGGAGTTGCCGCTCCCGGCCGTACACCTGCGCGCACCCGCGGACCGGGTCACTCGATCTCGCGCATCATCTTCTCCATCGACCCGACGGCGAGCCGGGTCTGTGCCAGTTCCTCCAGCAGCCGGCGCTGCTCCTCGGCGGAACGGCGCTGCAACTCCACGGTGTCCTCCAGGAGTTGCGCGTACCGCGTGGCGAGCTCCTTGTACTGCTCCTCGCGCGCGGCCAGCAGGCGGGCGCGCCAGGTGGCCGCCACCTGCCAGACGATCACGATCATCAGGGTGAAGAACCCGGCCGCGCCGACGGCCCCGACCAGCACGCCGAGTTCTTCGGCGCCGGCGGCCTGCGTCACCAGTTCGTCGTTCACTTCGCTTCCTCTTTCGCGCCTCGGTCCGAGCGGCCCGTGCCGCGGTCGGCGGTGCCCGCGCCGTCGTCGGTGAGCGTCGCGGCCGCGCGGGCGACGGTGTGCGGGGTGAGTTCGCAGACGAACGGCGTGACGTCGTAGTACTTCACCGTCTTGCCGTCGTCCGCGGATTCGAGCGTGCCGGTGACGAGGCCCGCGGCCTCCAGCCGCTGCAGGTGCATGTGCAGCAGCGGCCGGCTGATGCCGATCTCGCGCGCCAGCGCGCTGACGTACGTGCGGTTCTCCACGAGCGCCGCCACGATCCGCATCCGGTGCGGGTTGCCGAGCGCGGTCAGGATCTTCAGCAGAGCGTCACCCGTGGGCGCCGGCGGCGGGACCTCGGGCATCAGGGCCCCTTTCCCTCGTACCTGTCAGAAAAGGCTGACAGGGGTCCGAGGCACCTGTCAAAGATTTCTGACACATCTCAGGGTCGGATGGGGGATCTTTCAGGGTCGGCTCCGGGAGGCCCCGACGGCGGGGTGCGCGGGCCGAGGCGCACGGGGAGGGCGGTGAGTCCTCGGAGCAGCGTGCCGGCGCGCCAGGTGAGGGCCTCGGGGTCGGCGTCGAGGGCGAGAGCGGGGTGCCGCTCCAGGAGCAGGTTCAGGGCGACGACGGCCTCCGCGCGGGCGAGCGGGGCGCCGAGGCAGTGGTGGACGCCGTGTCCGAATCCCAGGTGGCCCTGGGGGCGACGGGTGAGGTCGAAGCGGTCCGGGTCGGGGAAGGCGAGCGGGTCACGGGAGGCCGCGGCCAGGGAGACCAGCACGGCGTCCCCGGCGGCCACGCGGGTGCCGGCCAGTTCCAGCGGCTCCGCCGCGAACCGGAAGGCGCCCGCGTGCACCGGCGAGTGGAGCCGCAGCGACTCCTCGACCGCCGCGCCGGCCAGCTCCGGGCGGGCGCGCAGCAGGGCGAGCTGGTCCGGGTGCGTGAGCAGAGCGAGGACGGTCGCGGAGATCAGGTTGACGGTCGTCTCGTGCCCGGCGACCAGCAGCAGGAAGGCCATGCCGAGCTGCTCCTCGGGCGAGAGCGCGCCGGACGCGTCGGGAGCGGCCAGGCCGGCGAGCAGGGTGCCGTCGGGGGTGCGGGCCTTCCGGGCGATCAGGCCGGTGAGGTAGCCGGTGAGCGCGGCGGCCGAGGCGGCGGCCTCCGCGCCGGTGGGCGTGACCAGGTCGTTCGACCAGGTGTGGAAGTCCTCGCGGTCTTCCGCGGGCACGCCGAGCAGGTCACAGATCACGGTGACCGGCAGCGGCAGCGCGTACCCGCCCACCAGATCGGCGGTGCCCGCCTCCGGCATCCGGTCCAGCAGGCCGAGGGCCACGGCCTCGATCCGGGGGCGCAGCGCCGCGATGCGGCCCGGGGTGAAGTGGCCGGCGACCAGCCGCCGCAGCCGGGTGTGGTGCGGCGGGTCGCTCTGCAGCATGTTGCGGCCGACCGCGTGCCCGCCGTCGCTCTCCCAGCCGGCCGAGTGCCGGATGTCGTTGCGCAGCCGGGGATCCGTGAGCGCGGCGCGTACCGCGTCCCGGGTCACCACCAGCCAGGCGTCCCCGCTGCCGGGGACGTGCACCCGGTGCACCGGACCTTCGGCGCGCAGGGCCGCGAGCCGGTCGAAGGGGAAGGGCGTCGGCGCCCACTCCAGGGGCGCGGGTCCGTCGGCGCACACGGTGTGTCCTCTCGGGGAGCGGATCATAAGCGGGGAATGGTCCCCAGTTTCCTGCGGGACGATAGCATCCGCCCGGGGAGCACTCCCCGGTTCGTACGGAGGAACCCATGACCGTCGGTGAAGGACCCGAGACGCCCGCCCCGCCCCGGCTGCGGCGGGACGCGCGGCGGAACCGGGAGCGGCTGGTGGAGGCGGCGCACGCCGTGTTCGCCGAGCAGGGACTCGAGGCGCCGCTGGACGTGATCGCGCGCCGCGCCGGGGTGGGCAACGCGACGCTCTACCGCCACTTCCCCACCCGCGCCTCGCTCGTGGACGCCGTGTTCTGCGACCAGCTCACGGGAACGATGGAGGCGGGTGAGCGCGCGCGCCGCGCGCCCGACGCGTGGGCCGCCCTGACGGGCTATCTCGACGCCGTGTTCGCCACCCTTGCGGCCGATCGCGGCACCAACGACCTGATGACCACCCGTCTGCCGGACGTCGAGACGCTCGGCGCGGTGCACGCGCACAACCGCGAGACCGTCGACGTGCTGCTGGAGCGCGCCCGCGCGCAGGGCAGCGTGCGCGCCGACGTCACCACCGAGGACCTTCTCTTCACCCTGGCGGCACTGGGCCGCGCCGTGCCGCCGCTGGCCGTCGCCGCCGGCCCCGACGCCTGGCGACGCCCCCTCACCCTGTTCCTCGAAGGGCTGCGCGGGCCCGCGCGTGACCCCGGCCCGCTGCCCGGACGGCCGCTCGACGAGGAGGAACTGGGTCAGGTGCTCGGGGAGATGGGACCCCACCGGGCCAGGCCCACGGACGGGTGAACCGGCGGAGCCGCAGCGGACGACAAGGCGCAGCCGAGGACATCTGTACGCGCCACGACAGATTTTCCGCCGAGGCGACTAGAGTTTGTCGGTGGGGAACCTGTCCCCGTGGCGGACCGTGACGCTGTGGTCCGCGGAAAGGTGCGTATGCCCTCGGAAAGTCAGCCGTACGCCGACGGCCGGCAGCCGGACCAGGACCGGCCGCCCGTCGCCGACCGGCTCGACGACGACCACTTCCCGGCCTACACCATGGGCAGGGCCGCGGAACTGGTCGGAGCGACACCCGCGTTCCTCCGCGCTCTCGGTGAGGCGCGGCTGATCACCCCGACCCGCTCGGACGGTGGTCACCGGCGCTACTCGCGCCACCAGCTGCGGCTCGCCGCCCGCGCCCGCGAGCTGGTCGACCAAGGCACACCGGTGGACGCCGCGTGCCGCATCGTGAGCCTCGAGGACCAGCTCGAGCGGGCCGAACGGACGAACGAGGAGCTCCGCCGGCAGGGTGCCGACACGGTCCACGGGCATCGCTGAAAATCTGTCCCGGCCGGCGCAGGATTTCCTCCCCGCCCGCGAGAAATTCCTTTCGCTAAACATGCCGTCCGGGTTTATTCCAGTGATTTTCCTCGCTTGCCGAGAATCCTTTCCGTGCTAGGCTGACGTCAGTTGCAGTTGTGGTTGCCAGTTTGAACCGGTTCTCCGGGCAGGTGATCATCGCGACGATGTAGGGATTCGTGAAGTGCGATTCCCGCACTGTCTCAGGAGAAAATTATGGCCACCGGTACGGTCAAGTGGTTCAACTCGGAAAAGGGCTTCGGCTTCATCGAGCAGGACGGCGGCGGCGCTGACGTGTTCGCCCACTACTCGAACATCGCCACCTCGGGCTACCGCGAGCTCCAGGAAGGCCAGAAGGTGACCTTCGACGTCACCCAGGGCCAGAAGGGCCCGCAGGCGGAGAACATCGTTCCCGCCTGACCTTCCTGACCTGCACGCAGGTTTGGATGAGCGGGTGCTCGCACGTCATGTGCGGGCACCCGCTTTTCGTTTGTCCACGGACATTCTTTCCGTACGTTTTCCGCCGCGCCCCGGCGTGACGGTCAGCGCGACGAGCGGAACGCCCTCGCACGCAGCGCGTCCACCGCGATCCGCGCCGCCGTGCCGATCACCGCGTCGGCCGCCGGAAGGGTCGCCGCCGTGTGGGCGGTCCGGGTGAAGACGGCGAGCGCGTAACGGCCCCCGTCCGGATACTCGACCACGCCCACCTCGTTGCGCAGGGTCGGCAGGCTCCCGGTCTTTCCGGCGACATGGACGTCGTCGAAAGGAAAACCCGAGGCCAGACGGTGCGGCCACACCTGAAGTCCCATGATCCGCCGGATGGCGGCGCCGTGCTCCGGGGTGCACGCCTCGTCCCGCCACACCGCGCCCAGCAACCGGGTCATGTCCCGCGGGGTGCTGCGGTTGGTGCGCGCCGGGTCCAGCGCCCGCAGCCGGCTCACCACCCGCGGATCGGCCAGCGCGCGCGCCCCCTCCGGTCCCGCGTCCTCCTTGACGGTGGCCAGCATCTCGCCGAAGGAGTGCACCGCCCGCGTCCGGGTCAGGCCCAGCCGGTCCGTCGTCGCGTTCACGGCGTCCAGACCCACCCGGCGCAGCAGCAGGTCCGCGGCCGCGTTGTCGCTGACCGCCATCATCAGATAGGCGAGGTCGCGCAGGGACATCCGGGCGGCGTCCAGCATCGCCGCCACCCCCGTCGGCCCGGCCGTCCGCCCCTTCGGTACGCTCTCGACCTGCTCCGTCAGGTCCAGCGCGCCCCGCTCGGCCTGTTCGTGCAGCGCGACCAGCAGACACAGCTTGTGGACGCTCGCCGTGCACACCGGCTGGTCGCCCCCGGCGTCGAGCTGCTCACCCGAGTCGATGTCGAGCGCGTGCAGCCAGCCGGTGACCCCGGCGTCGGTGAGGGCCGCGCGGATGCGGGCGACGGCGTCCGTCACAGCCAGTACTCCGATGCCGGTCGCAGATGCAGGGGACGGGCCGGCACGTCGGGGACCGCGCCGGCGGCGGTGCGCAGGGCGTGCGTGGCCGCCGCCGCGAACGCCAGCACGGCGGCGTCGCCGCGCCCCTTCGGCCAGGCCGCGGAGTGCCGCAGCGCGGGCGCCCCGCCGGTCAGCGGACGCCACACGACGTCCGCCTCCCCGTTCCCCTGCCCCGACGGGGCCGCGTCACGCGGGCACAGCGCGACCGCCCCCGAGGACAGCACGAGTCCCTTGACGAAGCTCGCGCCCTGGCCGTGGCGGACGGCGCCGGGGGTGAAGCCGCCGCGGGCGCAGGTGGTCAGCAGCTCGTCGTAGAGGGCGGGGGCCGCCGTGCGGGGGAAGAGGACCAGGTCACGGCCGGACAGCGCGGGCAGCGGGACCTCGTCGAGGGCGGCCGCCGCGGCGCCGGCGGGCAGCAGCACGCCCATCTCCCGGCGCAGCACCGGGCCCAGCTCCAGACCCGTCACGTCGCACGGGTGGTGGACGACGCCCACGTCCAGGTCGTGCGCCGCGAGCCGGTCCAGCTGCTGGGCGGTGGACAGTTCGTGCAGCTCCAGCTCCAGCCCGGCGTGACGCCCGCCGAAGTCCGCGAGCAGGGCGGCCACGGTCTTGCCGGAGAGGTCCGGGGGCAGCGCGGCGCGCAGCAGGCCCGTCTCGCCGTCGCGCACCCGTCGGGCGGCGGCGAGGAACGACTCCGTGCGGGACAGCACCTCCCGCGCCTCGGCCAGCAACAGCGTCCCGGCCTCCGTGATCCGCACCTGACGGCTGGTGCGCTCGAACAACCGCACGCCCAGCTCGCGTTCCAGCCGCTGCACGCGCTGCGAGAGAGGGGGCTGCGCCATGCCGAGACGGGCGGCGGCACGGCCGAAGTGTGACTCTTCGGCAACAGCCACGAAGCACTCCAGGTGCCGCACCAGGTCCACGACCAGTCATCATATCGAGTGCTTATCGGTCCATGATTGATAGCGGACTTGGACGGATGGCCCTCGTCACTGCTGTGGTCGGGGCATGAACACGTTTCCCGACCTTCCCCGTACCGGTCCCCGCCGCCGCCCCCGCACGGTGGTCAAGGCGCTCGTCGCCGTCACGGCGGTCGCCGCGGTCGGCGTCGGCGGCGCCTGGGGCGCCGGGCTCGGCCCCTTCGCGGGCGAGTCAGGGCCCGACCCGGAGGCGGTGGCCGAGGCCCGCGCGTTCCTCGCCGACTGGGCCGCCGGGCGCCTCCCCGACGCCGCCGCCCGCACCACCGGACCCGACCGCGCCCAGGAGGTGCTGAGCAGCTTCACCGCCGGGCTCGACATCGAGAAACCCGTGCTCACCGCCGGGAAACCCGTGGAGGACGAGGAGTCCGGCGGGCGCGCCGTCACGGTGCCGTACACCGCGCGGATGCCCGTCGCCGGCCTCGGCACGTGGACGTACACCGCCGAACTGCCGCTGCGCAAGCGGGGCGGCGAGTGGAAGGTGGACTGGCGGCTGTCGCTGGTGCATCCGCGGCTCAGCGGCACGGAGAAGTTCCGCCTGGAGCGGGAGGAGGCCGAGCCGGTCCGCGCGGACGACCGCGCCGGCCGCACCCTGTCGGCGGCCACCCACCCCTCCCTCGGCCCGGTCCTCGACCAGCTCGCCCGCTCCACTCCCGGCGGAGGCCCGCGCGGGGCGGTGCTGCTCGTCGACCGCGTCACCGGGGAGGCCCGCCGCACCGAGGCGGCGTTCGGCCCGAAGACGCCCGAGGACGGGAGACCCGTACGCACCACCCTCGACGCCCGCTGGCAGTCCGCCGCCGAGCAGGCCCTGAAGAAGGCCGGCGGGAAGAACGCGGCGCTGGTCGCCCTGCGCGTGGACGACGGACAGATCCTCGCCGTGGCCAACTCCCCGGCCGACGGCTTCAACCGCGCCGTCTCCGGCACCTACGCCCCCGGCTCCACCTGGAAGATCGTCACCAGCAGCGCCCTGCTGCTGAAGGGCGCGGTCGACCCGGACGACGTCGTGGACTGCCCTCGCTACCTCACCGTCGGCAAGCGGTTCCAGAACGTCGAGACCTCCGCCCACCCGGGCGCCACCTTCCGCAAGGCGTTCACCGAGTCCTGCAACACCGCCTTCATCGGCCTGCGCGGCCGGCTCGGCGACGGCGAGCTCGGGGAGGTCGCGGGACGGTACTTCGGCGTCGGCCAGACCTGGCACGTGGGCGTCCCCTCGTACGACGGGTCCGTGCCCGAGCCGCGCGACGCGACGGAGAAGGCCGCGTCGATGATCGGCCAGGGCCGCGTGCAGGCCAACCCGCTGATCATGGCGTCGGTCACCGCGACGGCCGTCTCCGGCCGCTTCCACCAGCCCGTCCTCGTCGCCGGCACCGAGGACACCACCAGGACCGAGCCGCTGCCGTCCCGCGTCGTCGGCCAGCTCCGCACACTGCTGCGCGCCACGGTCACCGAGGGCACCGCGCGCGCCCTGGCCCCGCTGTCCGGGGAGGTCGGCGGGAAGACCGGCACCGCCGAGGTCTCCGACGAGCAGGAGAACAACGGCTGGATGGTCGCCCACCGCGACGGCGTCGCCGTGGCCTGCGTCGTCGAGGAGGGCGTCACCGGCGGCGGCTCCGCCGGACCCGTGCTGCACGCCCTGCTGTCCGCCGCCCCCAGCTCCTGACCCCCGCCTCCGAAGGACGTACCGTCATGACCGCACGCCTCTCCCGCCGCTCGCTGCTGCTGACCGCCGCCCTCGTCCCCGTGGCCGGCTGCGCCACCGACACCTCCGACCGCGCCCCTGCCGCCGGCTCCTCCGCGACCCCCGGCCGCGGCACACCGTCCCCGGTCAGTCCCCGGAACCTCGCCGCGCTGGAACGCGAGTACGGCGCCCGGCTCGGCGTCTTCGCCGTCGACACCGGTACCGGAGCCACCGTCGTCCACCGCGCCGACGAGCGCTTCGCCCTCTGCTCCACCTTCAAGACCCTGGCCGCCGCAGCGGTCGTGGACCGGCGCCCCGGCGCCCGCCTGGACGAACGGATCTCCTACGGCGCGGCCGTCCTGGTGCCGTACTCGCCCGTCACCGAGAAGCACACCGGGCAGGGCATGACCCTGCGCGAGCTGTGCGACGCGGCCGTCCGGTACAGCGACAACACGGCCGGCAACCTGCTGCTGCGGGACATCGGCGGCCCGCGCGGCCTCACCGCGTACGCGCGCCGGCTCGGCGACCGGGTGACCCGGCTGGACCACACCGAGCCGGAGCTGAACAGCAACCCGCCCGGCGACCCGCGCGACACCACCACGCCCCGCGCGATCGCCGCCGACTACCGCGCCCTCGTGCACGGCGACGCCCTGCCCGCCGCCGGGCGCGCCCTGCTCACCGACTGGCTGGTGCGCAACACCACCGGCGACGACCGCATCCGGGCGGGCGTGCCGCGCGGCTGGAAGGTCGGCGACAAGACCGGCACCGCCGAATGGGGCCGCGCCAACGACGTGGCCGTGCTGTGGCCCGGCGGCGGCCGCTCACCGCTGGTGCTGTCGGTGCTGACGGACCGCCCCGACCGCGCCGCGCCCGGCCAGGACGAACTGGTGGCGGAGGCGACGCGGCGGGTGCTGGACGTGCTGGGGTGACGCCCCCCGGTCAGTCCTGGCGGGGCGCCGCCTGCTGGACCACCTCGAAGGACCACAGGGTGGCGTCGGTGGCCGCCGGGCGCGGCTTGTCGCCCTGCGGGCCGGCGTGGGCGGCCTGCCCGCGGCCGTCCCTCCAGCGCTCGAAGTCCTCCTCGCTGCGCCAGCGGGTGTAGACGAGGTAGGTGTCGGTGCCCTCGACCGGGCGGAGCAGCTCGAACCACTCGAAGCCGTCCGAGCTCTCCACCGCCCCGGCCCGCGCGGCGAACCGCTTCTCCAGGGTCTCGCGCTGGTCCTCGGGAACCGTGAGTACGTTGATCTTGACGACGCTCATGTCGCGATTGTCCCGCAGCCCCCGTCCGGACCGCCGGTCGGGGCCGCGCGGTCAGCCGAGGCAGATCACCAGCAGGCAGAGGCGGGGGTCACGCGGCTCGTCGGCGGGCGGCGGGGTGCTGGGCGCCGGCTGGGCGGACGATCCGTCGCCCTGGTCCGACCCGCCGTCGCCGCCCGTGTCGCCGCTGCCGTCGTCGGCGGAGGGCGGGGGCGTGGAGGGGCGCGTGGGGGCCGTCGAGCCGCCGGAGCCGGGGGCTCCGCCGCCGGTGCCCCGGCTCGCCTCGGAGCGGTCGCCGGAACGGGACACCGACTCGGACGCGTCCGATCGTCCCCCGGCGGGCACCTCGGTGGCGGCGGCGCCGTCGGTGTGGGTGCCGGACGGGGGCGCGGTGGTGGTGGGCGCGACCTCGGGAAGCGCCGTGCTGCGGCGGTCCTCGGCCCGCGGCGGGGCGGTCGTACGGTCCGGGGAGACGGACGGGGCGTCGGCCGCCTCGTCCGTGGTGCCGCCGGCGCCGCCCATGCCGTGCAGGTCGGGCGCGGTGGCGGCCTGCGTACGGTCGCCGCCGCCCCGGTCCGTCGAGGCGAGGGTGATGCCGCCGCCGACGAGCGCCACGGCCGTGGCGACCAGGGCGCGCCGCTGCGTCTTCCTCCAGCGCGCCAACTGCCGCCGCCGCGCGGCACGTCCGGTGGCGGGGCCTGCCGGCAGGGCATGCGGGGTGTCGGCGGCGGGGCCGCCGGTCTCCTCGGGCGACGGGGTCTCGGCGTGCCGCGCGGCTTCCTCGTACGGCGCGGCCCCGGCGGGCGGAGCCGGGGCGGAGAACACCGCGGCCTCGGTACGGCGGGCGGGGACGACGGAACGTATGCCTTCGGCGGGGGGCGCGGCCTCCCCACCCGGCCGGCCGCCGACGCGCGGGGCGTCGCCCGCCAGAGCACCACCGAGGGTGCGCGCGGCGCCTGCGGAACCGGCGGGGCGTGCGAGGTCGTTGGGCCGCGCGGCGCCGGTGGCCCGCGCGGACCCGCCCGGCCCGGAGGGCTCATCTCCGGGCGCGCTGGGCCGCGTGGAGTCGAGGAAACCCGTGCTGCCGGTGGGACGTGCGGAACCGCTCGGCCGCGGGCCGCCGTTGGGCCGCCCCGTTCCTGCGGGTCCTCCGGCGCCGACCGGCCATGTCGTGTCGGAGGCGCGTGCGGAGGAGGCGGGTCGGGTCATGTCGGTGGACCGTGCGGAAGCACCCGGCCACGCGGGCCGGTTGGGCCGCGCGGTGTCGGAGGACCGCGCGCCGTCATGGTGCCTCGCGGCTCCGACGAATCTCGTGGAGTCGGTAGGCCCTGGGCCGTTGCTCGGCCACGCGGGCTCGTCGGGCCGTGTGGAGTCGATGGACTCCGGGCCGCCGTGCGGCCGCATGGGGTCGGCGGGCCGGCCGGCGCCGGCGGGCCATGTGGTGTCGGCGGACCGTGCGCCGTCGAGGGGGCGTCCGGCGTCGGAGGGTCGCGCCGAAGCGGCCGGCCGTGCGGGATCGTTGGGTCCCGTGGAGAGGAGGGGCCGGGGGCCGGCGTCGGGGCGCGGGGGCTGTGTGGAGCGGGCGGGAGCGGTGAACCAGCCGCCGGCCGGGGGTGCTTCGGCGGCGCGGGGTGCCGATCCCGTCGCCGCTCGTCCGGGGACGCGGTGGCCGCCCACCGTGCCGCCGGGGGCGATGTCGGGGGCGTAGGCGCCGCAACCCGGGCAGACCAGGGCGCCGTTCAGGTGCCGACGACACGTGGAGCAGTAGTCCATCCGCTGTCTTCCTGAGGTGTCGTACCGGGCGTCCACGCAGGCGCGGCCGGCCCGGTCCGGGCAGGGGACAGTCACGCTAGCCAGGCCCACGGCCCCCTGTGTGCAGCCCGTGTGCCGCTCCTGCGCACATTCTCGGCGTGCCCGGGGTGAAGGTCGTGAGCACGCGTGCCGCACCACCGCACAACGGACACACTGCTGAGCAACGTTCTGGGCCCGGCCGGACGTCGGCCCCGACGCCGTACCGCGTGCCGCGTCGGCCGTCCAGCTCCACCCCCATGCCGCACGCCCCGCCCGGAAGGCATCCCCACCTTGAAGCCCCGTACCACCGCTGCCGCCGCACGCCGTTGCGCCCTGCTGCTCACCGCCTCCCTCACGGCCCTCTCCCTCACCGCCTGCGGTGCGCTCGGATCGGGTGACAACGATGACAGCGCGGACGCGCGCGCCGACTACGACATCACCGTGGGCCTGCTCTTGCCCGACCGGGACACCGCGCGGTTCGAGCAGTTCGACTACCCGCTCATCAAGGAGCGCATCGCCTCGCAGACCAACAAGCAGGGCGAGGTCGTCTACGCCAACGCCGACGGCAGCAAGGAGAAGCAGAGCGAGCAGTTCCGGCAGATGATCGGCCGGAAGGTCGACGTCATCCTCGTGGACGCGGTGGACGCGTCCGCCGTCGCGCCCGACGTGCGCCTCGCCAAACGGGCGGGCATACCCGTCATCGCCTACGACCGGCTCGCCGAGGGCCCGATCGACGCGTACGTCTCCCACGACAACGAACTCGTCGGCCAGGTGCAGGGCCGCGCCCTGGTCAACGCGCTCGGGGAGAAGGCCCAGAACAAGAAGGTCGTCATGATGAACGGCGAGCCCGCCGACCCGAACACCGCGCTGTTCAAGAAGGGCGCGCTGGGCGAGCTGGACGGCGCGGTGGACATCGCCGCGTCGTACGACACCAGGAAGTGGCTGCCCGAGGTCGCGGCGGAGAACATGCGCAAGGCTCTCAAGAAGGTCGGTGCGGGGAACGTCGCCGCCGTCTACTCGGCGAACGACGGCATGGCCGGCGCCGTCATCGAGGAGCTCCAGCAGGCGGGGGTCGGCGAACTGCCGCCGGTGACCGGGCAGGACGCGGACCTGGAGGCGGTGCGGCGGGTCGTCTCCGGCACCCAGTACATGACGGTGTACAAGTCCTTCCTGCTGGAGGCGACCGGGGCCGCGGACATGGCGGTGGCGAAGGTGCAGGACCGGGCGATCCAGTTCGACGCGCTCGCGCAGGACGTCATCGACAGCCGGTCGCGGAAGGACATCCCGGCGATGCTGGTGCCGGTGGTCGCCCTCACCCGGGAGAACATCGAGGACACGGTGATCGCGGACGGCGTCTACACCGTCAAGGAGATCTGCACCCCGGCGCACGCGGACGACTGCGCGGAGATCGGGCTCACCGGCTGAGAGTGACGCGGGTCACGTCCGGCCGCCGATGAGTTCGGGTCCTTGCCCCGGTCTTCATGACTGTAGGTGTCCGCGAGCGGAGGAAGGACCGGTCGTCATGAGCGCACAGGTGAAGGGCCCCGCCAGCTATTTCCCGTCGATCGAGAAGAAGTACGGCCGCCCCGTGGCCGAGTGGAAGGAGCTCATCCGCTCCTCGCCGCTGACCCGGCACATGGAACTGGTCACCTGGCTCAAGATCGAGCACGGCCTGGGTCACGGGCACGCCAACGCCCTGGTCGCCCACACCCTCGCGGAGAAGGGGTGACCGCGGGGGTGTGGCGGTGGGTGTGACCGCGGGGCGTGGCGGCGGGTGCGACCGTGGGTGCGGCGGCCGGGCGTAAAGGCGGGCGCGGGCGCCGGGGGCGTGCCTAGGATCGCGGCATGTCTGCGCCCACGAGCGACGTGAACCGGTTCCTGGCCGCCAGGCCCCGTCTCGAGGCCATCGCCTACCGGCTGCTCGGCTCCGCGAGCGAGGCCGAGGACGCCGTGCAGGAGACGTATCTGCGCTGGCAGGGCGCGGACGCCGGGCGGATCGAGGTGCCCGAGGCGTGGCTGACGAAGGTGCTCACCAACATCTGCCTCAACCAGCTCACCTCGGCGCGCGCCCGGCGCGAGACGTACGTGGGCCAGTGGCTGCCCGAGCCGCTGGTCGCCGGGGATCCCATGCTGGGGCCCGCCGACACCGCCGAGCAGCGGGAGTCGGTGTCGTACGCGATGCTCGTGCTGCTGGAGCGGCTGTCCCCGGACGAGCGCGCGGTGTACGTGCTGCGGGAGGCGTTCGGCTACGCGCACAAGGAGATCGCCGAGATCCTCGACGTCAGTGAGGCCGCCAGTCAGCAGATCCTGCACCGGGCGAGGAAGCACGTGGCGCAGGGCAGGGCGCGGCGGGAGATCGACGCGGCCGAGGCGCGGCGGGTCGTGGAGGAGTTCCTCGCGGCCGCCACCAGCGGACGGACCGAGCCGCTGGTCGCGCTGCTCACCCGGGACGCCGTCGCGGTCGGCGACGGCGGCGGGAAGGTGCCGGCGCGCGCGAAGGCGTTCGAGGGCGTCAAGGCGGTGGCCACGTTCCTGCGGGGCCTGTTCACACCGGGCGCCGGGAAGCGGGCTGTGGCGGGCGGGTCGCCGGAGCTGTACGCGACGACCGCGAACGGCGATCCGGCCGTCGTGGCGGTCGTCGACGGGCGGGTGATCGGCGTGATGTGCCTGGAGGTCACCGAGGACGGCATCGCGGCGGTCCGCAGCCAGGTCAACCCCGACAAGCTGGAGCGCGTGACGGAGCGGTGGGCGGCCGTCGACCACGGGGAGCCGCTGGTGAGGGACGTCTACTGACGCGCTGCCGCGATGTGATGCAGGTCACATGGCGAAGGTGTCAGGGATCGGCGGGCTGCCCGGTTCAAGGGGCGAACCAGTCGACGACAGGAGCCTGCCATGCAGCACCGCATCATCGTCCTCGGAGCCGGATACGCCGGAGCCTCCGCCGCCGGACGCCTGGCCAGGCGGCTGCACCGCGACGACGTCTCCCTCACCCTCGTCAACGCCGAGCCGGACTTCGTCGAGCGGGTCCGCAACCACGAGCTGGCCACCGGACGTGAGCTCACGCACCGGCCGCTGGCCGACGTGCTCGCCGGGACCGGTGTCGACCTGCTGGTCGCCCGGGTCACCGCCGTCGACGTCGACCGCAAGGTCGTCGCCGTCACCGGCGACCGTGGCGCCGAGGAGCTGGCGTACGACACGCTCGTCTACGCCCTCGGCAGCCGCTGGGACGACCACGGCGTCCCCGGCGCCGCCGAGCACGCCCACGAGATCGCCGGGCGGCCCGGCGCGCTGCGGGTGCGCGAGCGGCTGGCGGAGCTGGCCGCCGGGCAGCCCGTGGTCGTGGTGGGCGGCGGCCTCACCGGTCTCGAGGCGGCCACCGAGATCGCCGAGTCGCGTCCCGACCTGGAGGTCACCCTCGCCGCCCGCACCGGCCTCGGCGACTGGCTGTCGCCCAAGGGGCAGGGCCACCTGCGGGCGGTGTTCCACCGGCTCGGCGTCACCGCGCGCGAGAACGCCGAGGTCACGGCCGTGGAGGACGGCCGCGTGGTCACCGCCGACGGGACGGTCCTGCCGTCCGCGCTCACCGTGTGGACCGCCGGCTTCGCCGTCCACCCGATCGCCCGCGCCACGACCCTGAAGGTCGGTGACACCGGGCAGATCGTGGTCGACGACACCATGCGCTCGGTCTCGCACCCGGACGTGTACGCCGTCGGCGACGCGGCGCTGGTGCAGGGGCCCGGCGACAAGCCGCTGCGGATGTCGTGCGCCACCGGCACGCCCACCGCGTGGCAGGCCGCCGACGCGATCGCGGCCCGCCTCACCGGCGGCAAGTTGCCGCACGTGCCGCTGCGGTACTTCAACCAGTGCGTCTCGCTCGGCCGCAAGGACGGACTCATCCAGTACGTCACCGCCGACGACCGTGCGAAGAGCGCCGTGCTGACCGGCCGCGTCGCGGCCCTCTACAAGGAACTGATCTGCAAGAGCGCGGCCTGGGGCGTCGCCCACCCGACCCTGGGCCTCCCCACCCGCCGCCGCCGGATCACCCACCCCGCCCCGACGGCACCCGTGACCCCGGCCCCGGCCCCGGCCCCGGAGTCGGCCGCCTGACGGGTCCTCAAGGCCCGTCGACGCGGCGGGCCTTGAGGTGTGCGGGCATCCCGGCCGGGGAAGAGGGACATGCCACCCCGCAGGTGAGGAGTTCCCCATGCCCGGACGCCCCGACCGCCCACTCCTCCGCCGCCTCTACGGCGACGCCTTCGCCCTCGGCTACCTGGGCGTCTGCGCCGCCCTCACCGTGTGGGCGTTCGCCGCGAGCGCGGGGGAGAACGAGGACGCGTCCCTCGCGGGCGTCGTCCCGGTCCTCGCCACGGCCCCGGTCAGCGTCGCCGCCCTGGCCCTGCCGGGAGGCCGGCCCGCCTTCGTCCTCGCCGTGGCAGCGGGAGCACTCGTCAACGCGGCGCTCATCACCTGGTGCGCACGCCGCCTGCGCGGCGAGAAGAAGCGCTGACGCGGGCGCCCCTACCGGGGCGGCGCCCTCGCCCGGTGCATGTCGCGCCCGGCATCGGCCCGCCTCCAGTGACCCGGAGGGAGGGGGTGTTGCCGCTGCCCACCTGCCTGACGGGTCGGGCGCCGTGACGCGTTGTGCAACTCGGCGCTGCGGGGTGCCGCCTGCGCCCACCCGTGCCGCCTTGGGGGGTACCTCCCAGGCGGCGGGGGCGGCGCGCCCTTCAGGGGCGCGGGGAACTGCGCGACCGGCCATGTACGGCCCGCACTCGGCGATGAACAGTGCGTGGCACGCCCGCAGGACCTGCGCGGGCACCGCACCCGCATCCGTGCGCGCGGCACGCGCCACGCGGAACGGCGTGGAGGGCCCCGGTCCGGACGATTCGTCGTACCGTGCGCCCCCGGCGCCCCGCTACCGCGCGGACGAGGTGACTCGGGGCGCGCCCCTCACATACCCGCCGTGTCGAACACGTCCACCGCCGCGAGGAGGTCCTCCGGTGTCTTCTCGCCCAGGCGTTGTTCGGACCAGATGGTCTTGTCCTGGCGGCCGTGGCGTACGCCCCAGTGAGCGCTGAGACGCATCACGATGTACAGACCGCGTCCGCCCTCGTCCCCGGCGCGGGCGTGGCGGAGGTGGGGGCCCGCGCTGCTCGCGTCCGTCACCTCGGCGAGCAGGCGTTCCTCGTCGTGGATGAGGCGCAGCCGGACCGGGCCCTCGCCGTGCAGGATCGCGTTGGTGACGAGTTCACTGACGATGATCTCGGTGGTGAAGGCGCAGTCGTCGAGGTCCCAGGCGGCGAGCTGCTGGGCGACGATCCGGCGGGCCGTGCCGACGACGGAGGCGTCCGCAGGCAGCGTCCAGTCGCCGATCCGGTCGGGCGGCAGGCACTCGGTGCGGGCGAGCAGCAGGACGGCGTCGTCGTGGCGGGAGGGCGCCATGCGGTAGACGGCGGTGTCGCACAGCTCCTGGAGCGGCCGCGACGGGGTGGCCAGCACGTGTTCCAGGCGGTGCACGGCGTCCGCGTCGCCGTCGCCGTCCTCCTCGGCGCCCAGCAGCCCGTTGGTGACGTGCGCGACGAGGCAGCCCGGCGGGAGCTGGGCGACCGCCGGGACGTACGCGGCGCCGCCCTCCGAGCCCAGCGGCGGGCCCAGCGGCACGTCCACGTGGATCGGTGAGCCGTCGGGGTCGACCAGGACGGGGGCGGGGTGTCCGGCCCGCGTCATGGTGCACTGCCGGGAGACCGGGTCGTAGACGGTGACCGCGCAGGTCGCCAGGTAGGGGTGGGCCCCGCGGGAGTCGACGGCCGTGAGTTGCCCGGCGACCTCGTCCAGGTGGGTCAGCACCTCGTCGGTCTCCAGGTCCTGCAGGGCGAGGGTGCGCAGTGCGACCCGCAGCTGTCCCATGGTGGCCGCGGCCTCGATGCCGTGACCGGCGACGTCCCCGACGACCAGCGCCACCCGGGTCCCCGACAGCGGGATGACGTCGAACCAGGCCCCGCCCGCGCTCTCCGGCAGATACACGTGCGCGGTCTCCACCGCCGACAGCCGCGGGGTCACGCCCGGCTGGAGCCGCCGCTGGAGGGTGGACGCCACCGCGTGCTCACGGCGGTAGCTGCGCGCGTTGTCCAGGTGCACGGCCGCGGTGGCGGCGGCCTGCCGGGCCACGTCCAGGTCGGCGTCCTCGAAGGCGTCGACCCGGCTGCGGTACAGCGTCAGCAGCCCCAGCACGGTGTCCCGCGCGGTGAGCGGCGCGACGATCATGGAGTGGACCTTCCGCCCGAGCAGGACGGCGAAGCCGTCCGGGTCCGTCGCCAGCCACGGGTCGTCCGGGGTGACCTGCACCAGCCGCGCGTGCGTGTCGCTGAGAGCCTGGGTGTAGGGCGTGGGGAACGGGAAGGGGCGGCTGTCGCCGGTGCGCCGGGACGGCTCGACGGAGCCGGGGGCGGCGAACGCGATCCGGCGCAGCGGCACGGACGTCGGCAGGGGACCGGGCGGGGGTGCCGCCCCCGAGGGGTCGTCGTCCAGCAGGTCCACGGACGCCGCGTCGGTGAAGTCCGGCACCAGCGCGTCGACCAGGGCGTCCGCCGTGGCCCGCACGTCGAGCGTGTTGCCGACGGTCCGGTGCACCGTGCTGAGCACGGCGAGACGGTCCGCCGCGGCCTGCCGCTCGGTCACGTCCTCCACCACGCCCACCAGACCGGGGCCGTCGCGCAGCGGGAACAGGGACACCTCCACGGCGAGCGTCCGGTCGGGGTCGGACGGGGAACGGCCCCGCAGCAGCCGCCCGCGCACCGGCTCGCCGGTCGTGGCGACCTCGTCGATCAGCTGCCCGAGTTCCGGTTCCATGTCGGGCGCGAAGTCCCGTACGTCGTGGCCGACGACGTCCTCGGACGGAAGGGCGCGCACCCCGCGCGCGGACGGGTTGTACCGGGTGACCTTGCGGTCGGCGTCGAGCACGAACAGACCCTGGGGCGAGCCGGCGAACAGCGCGTCCAGCACCGCGGTGTCGTCGACGGGACCGTCCGGCACGGCGCACTCCCTTCGCGGGCCATCCCCCTCCGGCCTTCTCTCACCTTCTCGCATCACCCGCACGCGGCAACTCGGCCGGACGGGTCACAGCGTCCGCAGCACCAGCACCGCCACGTCGTCACTGCGGTGCGCGCTGCGCCGTACGTCGTCGACGAGCACGTCGGCGAGACCGTCCGCGTCCAGGTCACCGGCGTCCGCCAGGCGCGCGGCGAGCGCGTCGACGGAGTCCAGCAGGTCGGTGCCGGGCACCTCGACGAGGCCGTCGGTGTAGAGGACCAGCACGGAGCCGGGCGGCAGGTCGACGTGGGTGCACGTGTAGTCGGCGGTGGCATCGACGCCGAGCAGCAGGTTCGGCGGGACGCGCAGCACCTCGGTGTGCCCGTCGGGCCGGCGCAGCACCGGCGGCGGGTGCCCGGCGCAGGCCAGTTGCGCGCGATGCCGGGCCAGGTCCAGGTGGACGTAGAGGCAGCTGGTGAACAGGCCCGGGTCGAGGTCGGTGAGCAGGCGGTTGGTGCGGGCGAGCACCTCGGCGGGCGGCGCGCCGGCCGTGGCGTGCACGGCGGTGCGCACCTGCCCCATGAGGGTCGCCGCCCGCACGCTGTGCCCCTGGACGTCGCCGATGGCGGCCGCCGCGGTGGTGTCGTCGAGGCGGATCAGGTCGTAGAGGTCGCCGCCGATCCCGGCGTGGCGGCCGGCGGGGAGGTAGCGGGCGGCGACGTCGAGGCCGTCCAGCCGGGGCAGGCGGTGCGGCAGCAGTCCCGCCTGGAGGGTGTGGGCGAGGCTCTGGTTGACGTCGTAGAGGCGGGCCCGGTCGAGGGCCTGGGCGACGAGCCCGGCGAGGGAGGTGAGCAGCGCGCGTTCCGCGGGGGCGAAGGTGTGGGGCCGGTCGTAGGCGAGGACGAGGGTGCCGACGGGGACGCCCGACGCGAGCAGCGGCAGGAAGCACCAGGCGGCCATGTCGTCGAGGCGGATGAGGGAGGGGTGGGCGCGGCGCAGTTCGGAGAAGGCGGCGTAGAAGGCGGGTGTGCCGTGGGCGAGGCACCGTGCGGCGGGGTCGTCGGAGGTCAGGGGCATCCCGTCGAGGCGGCGCATCAGCTCGTCGGTCCAGCCGCGGTGCCCGACGATCCGCAGCCGGCCCTCCTCGGCCGTCATCAGGGCCAGGGCCTGCGCCCCGGCGGCGGGCAGCACCAGGTCGGCGACCCGCTGCGTCACGTCGGCCACCCCGACCGCCTCGGACAGCGTCGCCGCGAGATGCATCAGGTGGTACACCGCGGTGGCCCGCCCGGCGGCGACGGGCGCGGGGGCCGGGGACTGCCCGGGGTCGGGGACGCCCGGCGCGACGGCGGGCGCGATGCGCACGCTGATGCCCGTGCCGTCCGGGTACAGCCGGAAGGACAGCCAGCGGCCGGGCGGATGGAGCACGGTGAACGACGTGGGCCGGCGGCTGTACACGGCGGCCCGGTAGTTGTCCTGCGCGACCGGGGTGTTGAGCCACGGCAGCGCCTCCCACGGGCGGTGTCCGAGCAGCCGGGACCGCGCCGTGCCGAGCAGCCGGGCGGCGGTGTCGGTGACGAAGACGATCCGTCCGTCGGCGTTGAGGGAGCAGCATCCGCCGGGCAGGCGTTCGGCGAAGGCGTCGGCCGGTTCCCGGGGTGTGCCGGTGAGAACGTCCGGCGGAGGTGTCAGACGCGTGGTCCCGTCGGCGGACGGGAGGCGGCCGCCGCGGTGGGCGGCGCGCATCAGCTCGCCGAGCCGCCGGCTCAGGGTGTCGATGGTGGCGCGCTCGGCCCGGCTCAGCTCCTTGGGGTGCGATCCGGGCCACTGGAGCACCAGCCCGCCCCACACCGTGTCGCCGGCCGTGACGGCGGACGCGGCCAGGCTGAAGGGGTACGGCAGGACGACGGCGAGCTGCGGGTAGTGGCGGGCCACCTCCTCCGGCCCGCCGAGCCACACCAGACGCCGGTCGCGCAGCGCGTCGGCCACCGGGGAGTGGTGGTCCAGCCCGACCCGGGTCCACGGCAGGGCCACGTCCCAGGGAACCCCGCTGAGCACCACCAGCCGCAGCGTCCGCTCCTCCTCGGACAGCAGGTACAGGCCGCCGACGTTGGCCCCGGTGTCGCGCATCCCCTGCACGACGGTGCGCTCCAGCGCCTCCACGGCTGACTACGTCCCGGCACGGAAGGGGCGGCGCGCGCCCGGCGGCGCACCCCTCGGGCCCTGACCCTGTGGACGTCCGGGTGATCCGCTCCGCGCGGCCGCCGCGGCCGGGCCGTTCCGCCGCCCCGGGCGCCCATACCGGGACGATACGCCCGCCGCGCGGGGCGGGCACCCGGTGGCGGGCGGGCCGGGCGCACCCACGGACGGCCGCGGGGAAGTCCGCGCGGAGAAACTTTCCCGCGGGTGTCATCCGGCGGGCGGGGAGCCGGAGTTTGTACGGATGGAGAGGCGCCCTCCGTCCGTCAGACCGTCCGGGCCCGCGAGGGCCCGTGTTCCACGAGGAGTCGCCGCATGAAGCGGACCCCGAAGTACCTGGCCGGTGCGGCCGTCACGGCCGCCGTGGCGGGCATGGCCACGATGTCGTACGCGGCGCCCCACGACACGGCCGGCCGGGCACCGCACTCCGCGACGGCGACGGCGGCCGCCCCGGCCGTCGCCCCCGCGGCGAAGCACGCGCCCACCCCCCGCATCGTCCAGCCGGGCGAGCGCGTCACCGGCGCGCCGGGCTTCGAGCTGTGGCTGACGCCCGAGGGCAAGCACTGGACCACGCCGGACATGCCCGAGGGGCAGTTCCGCAGCGTCGTCGACGGCAACGTCGATCTGAGCAGCCCGGGCGTCTCCGTGCAGTCCGAGGGCACCCCGGACCGCGTCCACCTCTCCGGCCTGTACTACGGCGGCAAGGGCACGGCGTCCACCGTCGAGCTCCGTACGGCCGCCGGAACCCTCCACGGCAAGCTCATCGAGCTGCCCGGCCGTCCCGGCTGGGGCGTCTGGTACGCCGTCGCCGAGCCCGCACCGAACGACGGCTCCCGGCACTTCGTCTCCGAGGTGACGGTCCGCACCACCAAGGGCAAGGTCTACGCCTCGATCTCGCTGCGCTGACCCCGCGGGCGGGGGACCGGCCGGTCCCCCGCCCCGGCCCACTCCCCCATACCCGACGCAGAGGAATCTGTCCGTGCCGCACGAGACGTCCGCCGCCTTGCCGGAACACCCCGACTTCGCCGCCTACGCGGGTGCGGCCTGGGCCCGTCTGGTGCGGACCGCCCTCCTGCTCACCGGGGACTTCCACGAGGCCGAGGATCTCGTGCAGACCACGCTCGCCAAGGTGTACGCCCGCTGGGGACGCGTCCCGCCGGACGACGTCGACTTCTACGTCCGGCGCTCCCTGGTCAACAACAACATCAGCCGGACCCGCAGACGCCGGGTCACACATCTGCTGATGCCGTTCCTGCCGGAGCGGGTGCACCAGTCCGACCGAGGTCACGCGGAGTCCGTCGAGTCCCGTGCCGCGATCACCGAGGCGCTCGCCTCGCTGTCCACCCGGCAGCGGACGGTGCTGGTCCTGCGCTACTGGGAGGACCTGCCGGAGACCGCTATCGCCGAGGTGCTCAACTGCTCGCCCGGCACGGTCAAGACGCATGCGCGGCGCGGCCTCGAGGCCCTGCGCTCCCATCCCGCGTTCGCCGCCGCCGAGCGCCCGCACCCCCTTCCCGGAGCCCGCCCATGAACCACCCCGACCCCGCAGCGGAACGGGACGCCGAGCCCGCCGAGGCCGGACGCCTGCGCGAGGCCCTGGCCGCCGCCGCGTACGACGTCACCCCGTCCCGGTTGCCGCTGGCCGCCGTGGAACGCCGCGGCAGGATGATCCGCCGCAGGCGCCGTACGACGGTGCTGGGCGCGGGCTGCGCCGTGCTGCTCGCGCCGCTCGCCTTCGTCACGCTGCACGGCCCGGACGACGGCGGCCGGGTCACGCGCCCGGCCGCCGTCGTGTCCGCCTCGCCCACGCCGTCCGCCTCACCGACCGTGTCCGCGCCGACGCCGCGCATCGTCGATCCGGGCGAGCGGGTGACGGCGGCGCCGGGGTTCGTGCTGTGGCTGACGGAGGAGGGCAAGCACTGGACGACGCCGGACATGCCGGAGCTCGACCAGTTCCGGAGCGTGGTGGACGGCAACATCGACCGGGGCAGTCCTGGCGTCTCGATGCAGTCCGAGTCGTCGCCCACCAGGGCGTACCTGTCGGGCCTCTACTACGGCGGGGAGGGGACGGCGTCCGTGGTCGAGGTCGCGTCGAAGGACGGACCGGTGCGCGGACACCTGCTGGAGCTGCCCGGAAACCCCGGGTGGGGCGTCTGGTACGCCGTCGCCGACACCGACGACCTGGGAGGGATCACCGTCCGCGACACCGAAGGCCGCGTCTACGCCACGCTTCCCTGACCGGGGGGAACGGGGGAGGGCGGCCACGACACCCCCCAGCCGGTGTCGTGGCCGCCCGTTTCTCTCTCCCCGCGTGCCTACTTGCTGACGGCGAACCGCATCAGGGCGTGCTCGTCGCCCTGCTTGATCTTGCCGGTCTCGTTGATCACCTCGAGCTTCCAGCTGTTGCCGACCTTCACGGCCTTGGCGACGGCGCAGCCGTTGTCCTGGCTGAGCAGGCTCGGCCAGATGTCGGCGACCTGCTGGCTGCTGCCGCCCGTGGCGTCGTAGACCTTGAAGCTGATGTTGCGGGCCTTCTGGAAGGAGCTGCCCTTCTTGTAGGCGGCCGCGACGAACACGATCGAGGTGATCGCGCCGGGCAGGCGGGAGAACTCGACGGTCACCGTCTCGTCGTCGCCGTCACCGTGACCGGTCTGGTTGTCGCCGCTGTGCAGGAGGGAGCCGTTGCCCATCGGGTCGAGCGAGTCCAGGCCGGCCAGGCGCACCGGGTCGCCGCCGGACATCGCGATGGCGATCAGGTCGAGGTCCGTACCGGTCTTGCGGCGCAGCTTGCCGAGCACTCCGCCGCTGGATCCGGCGGTCGGGTCCCAGGAGACGCCGATGGAGAGGTGCGTGACCCCGTCCAGGTCCGCGGGGCCGTCTTCCTTGGTCAGCGTGATCATGAACGAGCCATCCTTCGTCGACGGGTGTACGGCCTTGAGTCTGCCTGGCGCCGCACCATCCTGAACAGGCGGGTCTGCCCTGAAACGCGATCGTTGCGGACGCTCAGCGCACCGGGAAGCCGAAGGAGTAGCCCTCCTCCTTCAGCCAGGGCAGCACGCGGCGCAGCGCCTCGACGGTCTGCGCGCGGTCGCCGCCGGCGTCGTGGAAGAGGATCGTGGGGCCGTTGGGCAGTTCCCGCTGCACGGTCTCGACGATGGAGTCCGCGCCCGGCTGCTCGAAGTCCTTGGTGTCGACGTTCCAGCCCAGCGGGCGCATGCCGCGGGAGGCGGCGACGGCGCGGCTGTGCGGGGTGAACGCACCGCCGGGCGCGCGGTAGTAGAGGGGGCGGACGCCCCCGGACGCCTCGGTGATCATGCGCTCGGCGTCGAGGATCTCCTTCGACTGGTACGCCTCGGACTTGCGGTCCATGGCGGTGTCGTGGGAGACGGAGTGGTCGCACAGCACGTGCCCGTCCGCGACGATCTCCTTGACCAGGCCGGGGTGGGTCCGCGCCTGGACGCCGGTGAGGCAGAAGGTGGCCTTCACGCCCTCCTCGCGCAGCAGCTCCAGCACCTGGGGCGTCCAGCGCGGGTCGGGGCCGTCGTCGATGGTGATGTTGACGCCGCGGGGGCCGGCGTCGGAGGCGTGCGCGATCGTGGGGGAGACCCGCTTCACGGCGGCGGGCTTCGCGGCCGCGCCGGCCTCCGGGGTGCCGTTCACGACGTCGGCCTGGGCGGTGTACACCGAGGCGCCGACGGCGAGCATCGTCACCCCGAGCGCCGCCCCGGCCACCTTGCCGTACCAGCTCCGTCCACCGCCGTGCCGCGCCATGTCCCGCCCCGCTTTCCTGCTGTCGCTCGTCGCCCGCGTCCCGGGCTTCTCCGGGAACCACTGGGCAGGACGGGACACGGACGTCCCCGGATGCGTCCGTTACGGATCACGGACACATCCGGGGACGTTCGCGGACAGAACGAGGGGTGCCGGCACGGACCGGGGGCCCGGTCACCGTGGTGACCGGGCCCCCGGGGGGTGGTGCGGTGGCGCGGAGGGGCGCGTCACCATCGGTACCAGCGGCCGCGACCACCGCCCGCGTTCGTGGAGCGCATGACGAAGCCGAGCAGCCAGATGACGAGGACCGCGATGGCGATCCACCACAGGACCTTCACGGCGAAGCCGGCGCCGAACAGGATCAGGGCAAGAAGCAGAACGAGCAGCAAGGGAACCATAGTTATCGACCTCCTGCCGCTCCGTTTGCCCTCGACCCGCAGTCGCACACCTGGATGTCGCCTTGTTTGTGAAGGAGAAGTGGGGGCACCCGTGGCCTCACGACACAGTGCCCGAACGCTACGAGGAGGCATGTTCCGTGAGTGCCGGTGAGAAGGCCAAGGCGAAGACCGAGCAGGCGCAGGGCAAGGCCCAGGAGGCCCTGGGACGCGCCGCCGGGAACGAGCGCATGGAGGCGGAGGGCCAGGCCACGAAGAGCAAGGGCGACGCCCGCGAGGCCAAGGAGAAGACGAAGGACGCGTTCAAGCACTGACCCGCTTGTCCCGCGCCCGTGTGGGGCCGCCCCGGTGACGCACCGGCGCGGCCCCACACGGGCGCGTGCACGTCAGGCCCGCAGCGGGGGGAATCGACGAGTCGATTGGGGTCAGTGCGGGGGCGGTGCGGGGGCGGTGCGGGGTGGAGGGCGTTGGTGACGGAGCAGCCGCCTTCGCCGGGCATGCGCTGGATGCGGGGAGGCGTCCAGACGTTCGTCCCGCCGGGGCCGACGACAGCCAGGACGCAGTCCACCGGGGCGTACCCGTCGGCCGGCGGGGAGAGCAGGATGCCGACGCGTCCGTTCTCCGTCTTCAGATGAGCCGTGATCACCGGGTCCATGTCCAGTGAGGCGAGGACACGGCGTACCGCGGTCTCGTCCATATGGCCGCCCTTCGGGACGCGCGGCAGTTTCGCCATGAGCGCCTCGGTCGGCACCCGGGGCGGTTCCGGCGGCGGGCTGAAGCGGAGGGGCGGGCCGTCGGGGCAGTCGACGTCGCGGGGCTCCTCACCCCACTCCACGCTCGGCGACACCCTCAGGGAGAAACACCGCCACACCGTGATCGTCTGCGGGTCGAGGCCCGACTCGAGCGCCGAGCCCGTGGTGCGGATGATCAGCTCGACACCCTTGCCGTCGTGCGTTTCGGTGCCCGTCACCCGCAGCACCTCCACCCCCTCCATGGTCGACGCCGCGTACCCCACTTCGTCCGCCGTACGCGGCCGTTGGCTGTACAGGCGCTTTCCGACGGTCGTGGCCTCCGCACGTGCGACGTCGGTCGCCTTCTCGTCGCCCGACTTGATCAGCCCGCAGGCGGTCAAAGCCAGCAACACCGGTGCGAGCAGCAGTAGTCGACGCATGGGCCCACCCTTTCCCGTCCTCTCCCGGTGCACATCGGTCCGGATACTCAGATCGGCCCGGCGAGAGCCGTAAGGATTTCGTCATGGCTCGTGCGGCCCGGCGCGCCCGGTCCCCCTGTTGACTGACGGAACCGAAGGAGCGCGAAGGGTGAGGCGACATGGGACGCGTGCGTGACGGACTGTTCAGACCGTGGACGGCCTTACTGCTGGCGGGGGTGACCGCCGTGGCGGGCTTCGGGCTGTACTGGTTCCAGCCGTGGAAGCTGTGGCAGGACGAGACGGTGCGGGAGGCGCTGCCCGGGACCGCGACGACCGCCCCGGCCGCGTCGACGGCCCCGGGCGGAGCACCGTCCGGCTCAGCGTCCGCCGCGCCCCCGGCCGGCCCGGTGACCCTGGCGAGCGGTGAGCTGATCAGCCATGAGCACGCGACCACCGGCACGGTGAGCCTCGTGCGGCTGGCCGACGGCAGTCGAGTGGTGCGGCTGGAAGGGCTGGACACCAGCAACGGCCCTGACCTGCGCGTGTGGCTGACCGACGCGCCGGTGAAGGAGGGGCGGGCCGGCTGGCACGTCTTCGACGACGGCCGGCACGTCGACCTCGGGGCGCTGAAGGGCAACAAGGGAGATCAGAACTACGCCCTCCCCGAGGACGTGGACCTGTCCGCCTGGACCAGCGTCAGCATCTGGTGCGACCGCTTCGACGTCTCCTTCGGAGCGGCGGAACTCGCCCCGACGATCTGATTCCGGGGGCCTGACCCCGCCGGCCAGGCTGCGCCGGGGGCCGGTCAGACGGCGGGTCCGGTGACGAGATCACCCTCCTCGTCGTACGGCCAGGCGTTCGCCACGCAGCCGTTCAGGCCCTTGATCTGCTGCATCATCACGGGCGCGAGCCGCCCCTCGCCGCCGCAGGTCATGTGGGAGTGGCCGAGGAAGTGGCCCATCTCGTGGTTGATGATCAGCGCGCGGTAGTCGTGGATGGGTCCGTCGAAGGTGGGGGAGCCCTCGGCCCAGCGCCGGAGGTTCACCACCACCCCGCCCGGCACCTCGCAGTTGTACTCGCCCCCGGTGTCCTGCCCGATGCCCTCCCAGCACAGGGCGTCCGCCGTGGCGGGCGTGGCGATCTTGATCGAGAGGTCGTGCGGGGCGCCCGCGCCCACCAGCCGGAACGCGTTGTCCGGGTCGTGGGCCCAGCCGCGCGGGGCGCCCAGGATCCCGGCGATCTCCTCGGCCGCGTCGGACGGCGAGACGTCCAGCCCTTCCTCCACCTCCACGACGTACCGCAGCGGCCGGGACCCCTCGCCCACCGTCTCCCCGCCGGCCCGGGCGGTGACGAACGTCCCGCTGCCCCGCTCCGGCACCTCGATCGTCGTCCGGCTCGGGGAGGGGGAAGGCTCGGTACGGGTGGGAGAGGGAGTGGGGGTGGGTGTCGGAGTGGTCCGCGAGGGCCGTACGTCCGGTGCACCCTCCTGCGGGCGGTCCCCGCCCCGCAGTTCGGCCCGCAGCATCGCCGCCGCGCCCAGCAGCGCGACCGCGAGCAGCACGGTCAGCAGCACGCGCCCGCGTCTGCGGGGGCGTGTGCGACGGCGGGAGGACGCCCGTCGTCCGCCGGTGCGGCGGGCCTCCGCGCCTCTGCGGGTGGGGGGTGCGGATGGCCTCTCTCGTACCGAATCTCGTACCGAACGCATGGCAGGTCAATCTGGTCGTCCCAGTTGATCGCCCTGAGCCCGCGAGGTCACGGAAGGGTAACGACGTCCGGTGGTCCGGGGGGCGGGGCGGCCGCGTCCGCCGTGCACCCGCCCTGCTTACACTGCCGCAATGCCACGGATCCTGATCGTCGAGGACGACTCCATCGTGCGGCAGGCCGTGCGTCTGGGCCTGAGGCACCAGGGGCACGAGGTCGTCGCGGTGGAGACGGGCGAGGAGGGGCTGGAGCAGCTCCGCGCCGTCCGTCCCGACGTCGTCGTGCTCGATCTGATGCTGCCCGGCATGTCCGGCCTGGACGTGTGCCGCCGGATCAGGGAGCGCGACCAGGTGCCGGTCATCATGGTCACGGCCCGGGGCGACGACATCGATGTCGTCCTCGGTCTGGAGACGGGGGCGGACGACTACGTGGTGAAGCCCGTACAGGCACGGGTCCTCGACGCGCGCATACGGGCCGTCCTGCGCCGGCACGACGCCTCCCCGCCGGACGGCGCGCGGCCCCGGCCGGAGACGCACGGCGACCTGGTCGTCGACCGCGCCGGGCTGGAGGTGACACACCGGGGCGAGCCCGTCACCCTCGCCCCCTCCGAACTGCGCCTGCTGCTCACCCTCTCCGCGTCCCCGGGCCAGGTGTTCAGCCGCCAGCAGCTGCTGGAAGCGGTGTGGGAGCACGGTTACCACGGCGACATACGTCTCGTGGACGCGTGCGTGAAGCGCCTGCGCAACAAGCTCGGCGAGGGCAAGGACCCCCGCTACGTCCAGACCGTCCGCGGCTTCGGCTACCGCTTCGGCACCGGCCGCGCGTGAACGGCGACCCGCCCGCGGAGCAGCGGAACACCTCGGAGCCGGCAAGCACCTCGGAGCCGGGAAGCACTTCGGAGCCGGGAAGCACCTCGGACTGGGGGAACGCCCCGAACCCGGGGAACGCCCCGAACCCGGGGAGCGCCCCGCACCCGGGAAGCACCCCGTACCCGGAGAACACTCCGGACCCGGCGCCGCTCGCCGCCCCCCGCCGCCTCTTCCGCGCGGTGGTGTCCCGCATCCCGCTCCCCCTGCGCGGCCTGCGCTCCCGCCTCCTGATCTCCTTCGTGCTCGTCGCCATGGCCAGCTCGCTCGGCACCGGCGCCCTCGCCTTCCGCGAGGCGCGCACGGGCGTGCTCCAGCAGAGCCAGGACTCCGTCATCAACCGCTTCCGCGCGAGCGTCGAGGCCGTCGCGCCCGCCGTCCCGCACGCTCCCGCCGCGTCGGACCTCCAGTGGACGGTCAACCAGATCCTCCACGACAACCGGCTGTCGGGCTGGCGGGTCATGGCCACCTACGGCGACCGCCGCGCCTACGCCCCCACACCCCGGTTCACCCGGCCCAGCCCCGAGATGCTCCGCTCCGTGCGGACGCGGCGCGCGGCGGTGTTCCAGCGGGTGAACGTCGACGGCAGCCCCCGTCTCCTCGTCGGCATGCCGATGACGTACACGACGGCCGACAGCGGGGAGACGCGCCTCTCCGGGGTGGTGATGTACCTGGAGGTGCCGCAGACCGCGGAGGAGGGGTACGTCGAGGCGATGGTCAGCGGCATCGAACGGGCCACCCTGGTGGCGCTGTGCCTCGCCGTCGTCCTGGCGCTGCTGGCCGCGAGCGGCGTGCTGCGCCCCGTACGGGCCCTGCGCGGGGCGACGCGCAAGATGGCCGCGGGCCGGCTCGACGTCCGGCTCGAGGTGACCGGCTCCGACGAACTGGCCGATCTCTCCCGCTCGTTCAACGAGACGGCCGCCGAACTGGAGCGGACGGTGGCGGAACTGCGGCGCCTGGAGGCGCGGGGCCGCCGTTTCGTGGCGGACGTCTCCCACGAACTGCGCACCCCGCTGGCGGCGATGACGGCCGTCACCGACGTGCTGGACCAGCGGGTGGAGGGTGAGACGGGCGAGGCGCTGCGGCTCGTCAGTGAGGGCACGCAGCGGCTGAGCGTGCTGGTCGAGGACCTGATGGAGATCTCCCGCTTCGACGCGCGCGCGGCGCGGCTCAACCGCGACGACATCGACCTCGCCGAGTCCGTCCGGCGTACGGTCGCCTCCCGCTGGCGCCCGGAGGAGGTCGAACTGCGGCTGCCCGCCCCGGGCGGGCTGCGCGCCCGCGTCGACCCGCGCCGGCTCGACGTGGTGACCGCCAACCTGGTCGGCAACGCCCTGCGCCACGGCGAACCGCCGGTCCGGGTGACGCTGGGAAGGCGGGGTGATGTCGCCGTCCTCGAAGTCACCGACAACGGCCCGGGCATCGCCCCGGACGCGCTGCCGCACATCTTCGAGCGGTTCTACAAGGCGAGCACCTCACGGGCGCGGAGCGGGAAGGGCAGCGGGAACGGGGACAGCAGCGGCCTGGGCCTGGCCATCACGGCGGAGAACGTCCGCCTCCACGGCGGCCGCATCCACGCGGCGAACCGCCCGGGCGGCGGGGCGGTCTTCACGGTGGAGCTGCCGCTGGACGGGGACGACGAGGGGGGCGCGAAGTGAGACGCGAGGCTCGGCTTTTCCTGGCGTGCATGGGGCTCACGGCGCTGACGGGGTGCGGGGTCCCGACGTCCGACGTCATCGAGGCGGGGGCCCCGGCGAGCGGCATGCCGGGGCCGTCCCCGACGACGGATGTGCCGGAGCCGGCCACCGTCCCCCTCTTCTTCCTGACGGACGGCGAACTGACGGCGTACCCGCGCCCGGCGACGGACGCGGCCGACCTGACCTCGGTGGTCCGACTCCTCCTCGAGGGTCCCAACGAGAAGGAGAGGGTGTTGTCGGCGACGACGGACCTCCCGCGCCTGTCGGGCGCGCCGTCGGTGACGGTGGCCGACGGCCACACGATCAGGGTGACCCTCCCGGACACCCCCACGCCGGTGTCCCGCGACGCCCTCCTCCAACTGACCTGCACGGTCCGCTACGCCGCCGCCCCCTTCCCCCACCCCTCGGGGGCGGACCGCACCCCCCGCCTCCAGGTGACGGGCACGTCCTGGACGATGACGTCCCCGACGACGTCCTGCCCGGCGAAGCCGTCGGCGGAGGTGAGGACGGGGGGTCAGTTCCACGGGGGCGAGGGCGACTGAGCGCCGGCTCGAATCCGTGTGTCAGTCCCCGTTGCTACGGTCCGGCGCCATGTGGACGAAAGAGACGGTGGCCGGCGGACCGGCGTGGCGGCACGTGCCCTCGGGAGTGGTGTTCCGGGAGGTGCCCGGCGGGGCCTTCCGCATGGGCCTGTCGGACGAGGAACTGGACGCGCTGCGCGCCATCGACGAGGCCGACGCCTCGGACGATTCCCTCGAGGGCTTCCTCGCTCGTGCCACGAGCATGCGCCCGGTGCGGGAGGTACGGGTCGAGCCCTTCCTGATCGCCCGCCACCCGCTGACGGTCGCGCAGATACGTCACTGGCTGCCCGACTACGAGGACGATTTCGCCGAGTGCGACGCGACCGTGGCCCGTGTGAGGGACGACGACCTGGACGCCGTGCTCGCGGTGTTGCCCTTCCGGCTTCCGAGCGAGGCGGAGTGGGAGTACGCGGCGCGCGCGGGCACGACGACGCTCACCCACCGCGGTGACGCGATACCGGACGAGGACGGCATCCTCGACGTCTTCGCCGACGAGACGCCCGTGGCCGCGTCCGAGAACGCCTTCGGGCTGGCGGCGATGGGCTGCGCGAACGAGGTGTGCGCCGACGCGTGGATCCCGCACTTCGAGAACGCGCCCTCGGACGCACGCCCCCGCACGGGCGACGGCTCCCGGGTGGTCCGCGGAGGCGGCGGTGACCTCTCCCCGTGGCAGGGCTGCGACGAATGGCTGCTGCTGCTCTCGGCGTTCCGTTCCGAGCTCGACATGTTCACCGCGATCCGCCCGGTGGCCCCTCTGCCGGCCCCGGGCGACCGCTAGGGGGGCGGCTAAGTACATACACCAATGTGGTACATGGACTACCCTTGGTACATGTCTCTGAAGCGCACGAACGTCTACGCCGACCCCGAGGACCTGGCGATCATCAAGGAGGCCGCCAAACGCCGGGGCATAAGCGAGGCCGAGATCATCCGGCAGGGGATTCATCTGGCCGCCATGGCCAACCGCGTCTGGGACGAGCCGCTGTTCTCGCGCACGGTGAAGGGCCGAGGGCGCACGCCGTCGAGGGCGGAGGTGCGCGACACGGTCGCCGATGCCGTCCGGCGTGAGTCCGACGAGGATCCCGGAACCGCCGCGTGATCATCCTCGTCGCCGACACGTCGGGTCTGCTCGCCGCCCTTGACTCGACGCATCCGGAGCATCAGGCGGCGAACGAGGCCGTCATGGCCGCGGGCCTCCTGGTGATGTCTCCGCTCCTGCTGGCGGAGCTCGATCACGTGGCCACGCGGGAGTTCGGACGTGAGGTGGCCGTCGGTGCGGTCGACGACCTGCGGCGCTGGATGGGCCGGGGCCGGGTCGTCCTGCCCGAGATCACGGAGGACCACCTGGCCGCCGCCCAGTCCGTCCGGCTCCGTTACAAGGGGCTCGACCTGGACCTCGCCGACGCGGTGAACGTCGCCCTTGCCGCCGACTACGACACGGACGCGGTCCTCACCCTCGACCGCCGCGACTTCCGTGCCGTACGCCCGTTGAGCCGTCACAAGGCCTTCCGGGTGCTGCCGGACGACCTTCCGCTCTGACGGCGAGCGGTGCCGTTCGTCCACCCCCGGACGGACGGCACCGCGGCCTCTCGTCGAGCCGCCTACTTCGCCGCCTCCAGCGCCGCCAGGGCCTGTGCCCAGCGGACGTACTTCAGGTTCGCCAGGTCCGCGACGGTCTTCACGCCGAACGCCTCCTGAAGCAGTTCGCCGTCACGGTCGGAGACCCCCTTCAGTGCGGCGACGGGGGCGTCGAGGATTTCCGGCAGGCTCTTGTCCGCCCACGCCTTGTCCAGCACCTTGTCCAGGTCGATCGAGGCCATGAGTGTCGTCTCCAGGGGTGCGCGGCCCGGGCGGGACCCGGACCTGAGTCTCTACAAATGTGTAGAAGAATAGGCGCGTCCCGTGGACCGGGGGCGGTCTTCCTCCCGACCGTGCCGGAAACGGCCGAATACCACCCCTGACCTGGCCGGACACCCCACGGCGGTGCGGTGGACCCGCGCACCCCGACGCACGATCGCCGGCACCCGGACGCGGTGCCGTACATGCGAGGAGAAACACCCGCACGATGTCCGAGCTGTCCGAGCTGTCCGAGCTGTCCGAGCTGCCTGAGCTGCCTGAGCTGCCTGAGCTGTCCGAGCAAGAAGCGCCGCGCCCGGCCCGTACGGCCCTGGCCGCACGGGCCCGCGCCGTCACGGAGGCGCACTGGTTCACCGCCGCCGTCGTCGCGCTGATCCTCGCCAACGCCGCACTCCTGGGCGTCGAGACGTACTCCGGCCTGGCCGCCGACTGGCACCGCTGGTTACGGACGGCCGAGCACGTCTGCCTCGCCGCCTTCACCGCCGAGATCCTCCTGCGTCTGGCCGCCCACGCCGACCGCCCCCGCGACTTCCTCAAGGACCCCTGGAACCTCTTCGACCTGGCGGTCGTCCTCTGCGCCTTCCTGCCCGTCCTGCGCGAGAACGGCACGGTCCTGCGCCTGCTCCGCCTGGCCCGCGTCCTGCGCACCGCCCGCTTCCTGCCCCAACTGCGCGTCGTGCTGGTCGCGGTGGTCCGCAGCCTCCCCGGCACCCTCAGCTTCCTGCTCGTCGGCGCGCTGCTGCTGTACGTCTACGCCATGGTCGGCTGGGTCTTCTTCGGCCGCGCGGACCCCGAGCACTACGGCTCGCTCGGCCGCGCCGTGCTCACCCTGTTCCTGCTGATGACCCTGGACGGCGTGGGCGACGCGGTCCACGCCGGCTTGGACATCTCCCGCTGGAGCCTCCTGTACTACGCGTCCTACGTCCTGCTCGCCTCGTTCGTCCTGGTCAACGTCCTCATCGGGGTGGTCCTCACGTCCCTGGACGAGGCTCGGGACCTGGACCGCGAAACCCCGCGGGCGGCACCCCCGCCCGCGGGTGACTCCCTGCGCCTCCGCGTCGAGGAGGCCCGTCGAGCCCTTGACGCCCTGGAGCGCGAACTGTCGCACGCGCCGTCCCCGCCGGCGGACTCCCCGCCGGCGCCGTCCACGCAACGGCAGGTGTAGAAGGGGCAGTCGACCGACGGTCACATCCTCTTCACATCACCATCATCGTATGAACACCTTAGGTATGCTCCGGATGCTCCATTCGCACCACTGAGGGGGGAACCTCATGATCATCCGGCGCACCGTGACCGCTGCCGCCGCCACCGCCGCCGTGGCCGCGCTCGCCCTCACCGCGGCGATACCGGCGCACGCGGCCGAGTACTCCTCGGCGCTCAAGATCAAGGGCGTGCAGTACGACGCCCCCGGGCGGGACTCCAACAAGTGCTCCGGCGGGAACACGAAGAACGAGTACCTGACGATCAAGAACTACTCGAAGAAGTCGAAGGTGAACCTGAAGGGCTACAAGGTCAGGGACAAGGCCGGCAACACCTTCGTCTTCAAGTCGAACCACATCCTGGAGCCGGGCGACTACGTCCACCTGCGCGGGGGCCGGGGCACCGACTCGGACGGCAAGAACGTCGTGTACCGCCAGAACTGCAACTTCATCTGGAACAACGACAAGGACACGATCTACCTCTACAAGCCGGGCGGCAAGCCGGCCGACATCCACGCCTACACCAAGAAGGCGCACGACAAGGACGGCAACGGCTACATCAAGTACCACGGCTGAGACCCCGCCGAGGCTCCCGGGGGGCCGGCCCGACCCGCGCGCCGGCCCCCCGCGCCACCGTCCGGTCGGATCAGCGGCTCGGCTTCATGACGTGCCCGAGGGCGACAAGACCCACGCCTATGACCGTGACGGTCGGGTAGTCGAACCCGCTGAACGCCGCCAGCAGCGCGCCGGTTCCCCACACCCTCGGCCGCCGCACACTGCGTTGCAGCCACCGGCCTGGCATACGGCCCAGCAGAAGGCCGTGGATTCCCAGCACCACGCATGCCAGCCACAGCGTGAACACTGCGACTCCTGCAGCCAGCACCGCGGTCGCGAACGCCGTCCCCACGGCTCACCCCCTGTAGCCGCACTTCGGCGGCTGGAGGTCAGTCTGGCACGGCGACGCGCTCCCGGCCCGGGCCTCGGCCCCACCGCACCAGCGCCACCCCCCGCGCGAAGACCACCGCCCCCGCCGCCAGCGCCCCGCCCGCCGCGAACACCGCCAACGCCGGCCAGGCGTACGTCGTCTGTGCCAACGTCCCCGCCCGGAACATCAGCAGGCCCAGTAGCGAGCCGAGTTGGGCGAACGCCAGGACAGGCAGTGTCAGCGGCAGCAGCCGCAGCACCGTCCACCACCACGCACGCCCCTCCCGGCGCCGCGCCCACACCCCCGCCCGCAGCACACCCCGCACACCGAGCCCCACCGCCGCCACCGTCAGCGCGGCCAGCACCCAGTCCGCCGTCATCGAGAACGGCTTCTCCACCTCCGGCTCCTCACCCCGCGCGAGGTCGACGAGCCCCGAGGTGATCTGCGCGGCGTCGTCCCCGGCGAGCATGCCCGTGTTGGTGACGACCGCGATGCCGACCCCGCTGTCCGGCAGCAGCGTGGCCGTGGCGTTGTGGGTGAGGAGCTGGCCGTTGTGCTGGATCACCTCGGTGCCGGAGTCGTCCCGGTGCCGCAGCCACCCGATCGCGTACTCGGTGTCCGCCGGCACCGACGGCGGGGTGTGCGTCAGCGCGACGGTACGGGCCGTGGCGACTCGGCGGCGCTCCGCGGAGACGCCCCCGCCGTTCTGGGCGATCAGCCACCGCGCGAGGTCGTCGGCGGTGGTGACGACACCGTGGCCGCCCGCCGTGAACCACCGCGGGTGCGAGCGCGCGACCACGGTGCCGTAGGCACGGACGTACCCCCGCGCCCCGTCGGGCATCTCGCCCGTGGAGTCGACGGACACGGTGTCCGTCATCCCCAGCGGCCGGAACACCTCCGCGGACAGGTACTCGGCGAACGGCCGGCCGCTCACCACCTCCACCAGCCGTGCGGCGACGAAGTAGTTGGGGTTGTGATAGCGGTACCGGCTGCCGGGATCGGCGGAGAGCGGCGCTCCCCTCATCGCGGCGACGGCCTCCTCCAGGGTGTGCGGCTGCGCCCGCGTGAGATCCGGGTACGCGAAGTCGTCCATCCCGGAGGTCTGCGTCAGGAGCTGCCGGACGGTGATCTCCCGGTGGCGCCCGTCGGCCATGACGAACTCCGGCAGGTACCGGACGACGGGCCGGTCCAGCTCCACCTCACCCGCCTCGACGAGCTGCATCACCGCCAGCGCGGTCATCGCCTTCGACAGCGAGGCGACGGGCAGCCGCGTCCGCTCGGTCATGTCCCGCCCGGACGCGGTGTGCCCGTACCCGGCCGTGTGCACGACCCGCTCGCCCTTCGTCACCGCGACCACCGCCCCGGGCAGCCCGGTCTGCTTCACGTAGTCCTCGACGAACCGGTCGACGGAGCGCGCGTCGAGCACGGCCCCGGACGACGACGGGGCGGCGGAGGCAGCCGGTACGACACCGACGGAGAGCGCACCCGCCAGGCCGATCGCGGCCGTGACGGTGCCGAGAACAGAGGTCAGCTTCATGCCGCCCAGTGCACCCCGCACCACCCCTCCGGCACACGGGCACGCACACGAGTTCCGGAGGTGGTGCACGCACTACTGTCCCGCGCCCGCGGCCTCGCTAGGTTCGACGGATGCGACACCGGACCGCCTGGCAGGCGCTGGGCCAGAACCCGTTGAAGGTGCTCGGCTCCAGCTGGCCGTGGCGCTCACTCGCGTACCTCACGACGGGCGTCGCATGCGGCGCCGTGACCGTCTCGGCCCTCCTCGTCCTGCTCGTCGCGGGCGTCGTGTCGCTCGTGGTGCTCATCGGCGCCCCGATCCTCCTCACCGTCGCGCTGTCCGGCGTCCTCACCCGCTTCGGCCACGAGGTCCTGGCGGCCGTGGGGGACGCGGACACCTTGGCCACCGCCGTCCGTGAGCACGCCCCGGACATCGTGGTCACCGACGTCCGCATGCCGCCGGACAACACGGACGACGGCCTGCGCGCGGCGGTGGCCCTGCGCCGCGAACACCCGGGCCTGCCCGTCCCTGGTCCTCAGCCAGTACATCGAGCAGTCCTACGCCGCCCAGCTGCTCGACCTGGGCAGCGACAGGGGCGTCGGCTACCTGCTGAAGGACCGCGTCAGCGCGGTGAGCGAGTTCGTCGACGCGGTCACGCGGGTCGCGGCGGGCGCGACGGTCGTCGACCCGGAGGCCGTACGCCCCTCCTCAACCGCCGCCGAGACCCCCTGCAACGCCTCACCCCACGCGAACGCGAGGTCCTCGCCCTGATGGCGGAGGGCCGATCGAGCGCAAGTCCGCCGACGGTGCCGGCCTACGCAGGCGCCTGACCGCCGGCCGCGTCGAACAGCCAGCGCTCGATCTCGTCGACGCCGACATCCCGCCCGAGCCGCTCGCTCTCCTCGGCGGCCCAGCGGGCCAAAAGCGCGCAGTACCTGCCGTAGGTGCGTGTCGGCCAACGGCCGTACCCGAGCGAGTCCCACCCGCAGGTCCCCTTGAGCGTCGTGACTACGCGCGAGTCAAGGATCGCGCAGGGGTGACGGACCGAGCCCGCGCCGGCGAAGTACAGGAGCTTGGTCGAGAACGCGGGACCCAAGTAGCGGATGGCGTTGCGCCCTTTCGGGTGCAGTACCTCATAAGCCTGCGCCGCGTCGGTGGTTGCCGCCTCGCAAGCCCACCGCAGTGTCTTCACGACATGGTCGGTGTCCTGCGCGACGGCTCGTATACGCCTCCGATTGAGCCGAAGCTTCTTGCCGCTGCCCCAGGCGAGGACACGCCACATGAACCGCAGAAGCTCTTCGTCGGACAGGCCAGGCAGATCTGCTGCGTCCTCGAACAGGTCTCCGCGACTGAGAACGCCGCGACCAGCGACCGGCGCACCGGGGAGATCTGCGGCGGCAATCTCGGCATTCCACCACGCCGCTGCTATGGGCACGGCGTGATCATCGATCCGCTGTGACCGCGGTACGTGGAGAGCCTCTTGGCAGGCGTGCGGCAACGGCAGGCGGGACAGGTCAGTGGGCGCCATGCCTTAATTGTGTCGCGCCGCACAGCTCCTCACGAGACGATCTCCCCTATGACGCAAACGGCGTGGGTCGAGGAGTTGGCGTGGGCGCAGGGCCTCATCTCACCGGACCCCGCCGAGCGCGCTGTCGCTCTCGCACGTCACGCCCGGGCCCGCGGTGAGACCGAGGTCGCGTTCGAGCGGTTGCACGAAGGGCCGTTCCCCAGGCTGCTGTTCGGCATCAGGATGCGGGCCTACCAGGCGGCCGCCGCACGCTGCTTTCCCGGAGCTCTGTGGAGCCGCAGCGACTACGCACGCGGGGAGATCGGCACCTGGCCTCGGCTGCCGCTGGCCCTGCTCTTCCTGGAGTGGGAGGCGCGTTTTCCACAGGAGTGGACGGAGCACACCAAGGACTGGGGAGCGAAGAGGGTTCTGATCCGTGATGTGGCGGCCACCCGGCACGACCAGGCTCTGCGGGCCAGACTGGTCGATCTGGTCGAGCTGGCGGTCCAACGGCCCTACCGGTGCAAGGACCGAGAGTACGTCCGCGTGGCCCGGGCGGTGGACGGAGACGACCTGCGTGACCGGCTCCGCAGAGCACAGCGCTCTGAGAGCCCCGCGGCGCAGCTCCACGCGAGCTACGTGCTGTGGATCCTCGACCACCCCGAGACACCGAACACCCGGCATGTCTGGCGCACGTGGCTGGCGGACAGGCCGGCACTCGAACGACAAGGAACCTCCGGACCGTAGACCGGTCCGACGGCGACTGCCGCTGTCGCGTCACCGATCGCCGGTTTCAGAACGGAGGGTCGTCGGAGTAGCCGTCTTCAGGACCCGGGACCCGTGGCTCGGGTAGGGGGCCGGGTTCCACACCCCAGGTCACGAGGCACCACCGGGCGAGGAATCGGTACCCCCGGTACTCGCTGGCACTCAGCGTGCTGCGTACCAGCGGCACGACCTCCGGTACATGGACGGCGAGTTCGGGCAGGGCGAGCGTCGTCGCAGCCGCGTGCACCGCGGCTTCCCGGACCGGAAGGTCGGCATCGGTGAGGTACGGCTGAGCCGCCTCGTAGATCAGCGGGAGGACCGCACGCACCGCGGCGACGTCATCAGGCCGTCCCGGGCCGTCTGCGTCGTAGGTCGCGTCGAAGGCGAGGTCGCCCAGCCATTGCAGGAGTGCCGCGCGCATGGGCCGGGGGCGCTCCTCATGAAGGTAGACGCCCGAGGTCATCGTCCGGGGGTGCCCGAGGATGGCGATGACGAAGCGAGCGGCCGGGGCGGTGACGCCATAGATGGTGTTCTGATGGGTCACGGCCTGCCAGAGGTTGTGTACCGCGGTCCGCTGGACCTCCTCGTCGTCATCCAGCAGCTCGGCCAGAATGTCGGGGGTCGCCGGGGTCGCGTGGGGGCAGCACCGTTCGAGGCCGCTCCAGTCTGTCTCCAGGAGGAGTGCCCAGGGGTCGATTGCCTCACTGCCGCCACTGATCGTCACCGCCCAAGTGTCGGGTGCGGGTCGAGCGGTACCGCGAGGGGGCTGCTTATCGGCGGGGCTTGCCCTGGTCGCCCGCCATGATGCGATGCCCCCGTGGGGCGTGTGGGCGTCCGGGGACACAAAGAACCCCCGGGCCTCTGGCCTGGGGGTTTCGCATGGAGCGGGTGACGAGAATCGAACTCGCGCTCTCAGCTTGGGAAGCGAGGGCGCTTCACGGGTGAGACCACCTCTCACCTGCGGCTACGTATTCTGGAGCGGGCTTTCGGCTACCTGTTCCGCGCCGCTGTTTACCGTTGTTGTCCGGTCGTATGGGCACGCTGTGGGCACGAGGCTGGTCGGCGCTGCTTCGCGGAGGGCCGCTGGGCACTTGGCGATGAGGAATGCCTGGCGGGGGAGCACTGCTGCCACGGTGACTTGCGTGTGCACACTCCTAACCGAGGATGCCAAGATCACAAAAAGCGTCTCTTTGGGTACAGACTTCGATCTTCGCCGCAGGCAGCCTGGGGTTCTGGGCGAGGAGGCGGCCGATGTGGTGGATCGGGATGGGGCTCGGAAGCGTCGCGGGTGTTGTGGTCCTGCGCGTTCTGCTCCGGCAGGTCCGGGGGCTGTTGCTGGACATCGGTGACTTGGTGTGTGCGTGGACCGAGGTTTTGTCGAGTATCGGCAGCAAGGCGGGCCGAGGGGGTGGATGCTGCGCTGCCCGCTATCGGTGTTCCGGCGTCGCAGAGGCTCCGAGGCGCTTGCGTAGGCTCAGGTAGACGATCAGCGTGATGCCATGGTCGGTCTGAGCGGCCCCGTCTTCGCGTGGTGGACGGTACCGGTGTGACGGTCGACGACGAAGATCGCGCTCCGACCTCGCCCACGACACCGAACTGACCTGGGTGACCCAGCGTCCGCCCCGGTACCTTGCCGACGACATCGACGGCCGCGCCCTGTTCGACGCGGCCACCGCCCGACGCCGTGCCCTCGGCGAGGGCCGCACCGACACGGGAGGCCGGGCGGCTCAAAGCGTCGCCCATGTTCGCCCGCATCGACCGTGACGGCGTCGCCTGGGCCGACGGCACGCGCGCGCCCGCCGACGCCGTAATTTGGTGCACCGGTTACCGGCCTGCCCTCTCGCACTTGCCACCCCTGGGTCTGCGCGGCACGCGCGGTTGCCGCCTTCGGCGCGGGGCTGCGGTCCGCGGTTGGTCAGCGCGTTCCTTGCGGTGGGGGGAGTACGTCGTGGTGGCGGGCGTTGGTATTGCGCCGACGCAGGTAGCGGTGCAGTGCCTGGGTTTGTCGCGGGGCGGCTGCGGTGGTGGTGGGTGGGGGAGGAAGCACAGCTCGACCTTGTTCTTCTACGCGTATGCGGCGGTGACGGTGAGTGCCCCGGTGATCGTGGAATCCCGGCCGTCGTCGGCCGAGGAGTACCGTGAAACCAGGAGGCTTTCGGTTTGCCGTCCCCGGTAGGCAGGCGAGTGCGATGTCCGACCCCGACCCCCCGCGGGTGAGCAGGCTCCTGCCCGACGCTGTGCATCAGGCGGTTTCGCGACCTGGAACCGCGGTGGTGCGGCTTGAGACGACGCATGACCGGAAGGGTGCGCTCGACGGGGCGTGGTGGCCCCGCTCCCGCGACATCGCCGGTGAACTGCCCGGCCTCGTCTCCGCGCTGTCCGAGTACCTCGGGCCGATCACACGTGTCGGTCTGGACACCGACGCCTGGGACGAGCTGCCGACGCGGCTGACGATCGACGGTCGTGTCGTCCGCATCGACTCCTTCCCGGTCGGAGACGACACCGTTCTCATCACCCGGGGCAGCAATGATCTCTTTTCGCTGCTGGTGGTTCCGCCGCACACCGCGGCCGACGCGGCCCGCGCGGCCATGGCCGCGGCCGTGCGCGCCGGCAGTCAGACGTCGGCGGAACAGATCCTCATCGACACCGGCACGGAGCGTGTGGGTCCGGGGCATGCACGCGCCGCTGCGCTACGCCACGGCCGCCATGAGCCGGGCTGCTGACGACGCGCTCGTCGGGGGCGGCACCACGAGGAGATCCCAGCGGCCCGCGGTGTAGGACTGCAGCAGGATCCTGTGCGGGTTGAGCACCTCGGTGAATCGGTCGACCGCCACCTCGTAGCCGTTGACGACGACCAGGCCGTGCGGGAGAGGCTGCCAGTGGCGGGGATTGACGGCCACGTGGGTGAGCCGGCCCCACAGCGGATCGATCACGTCGGCCAGTTCGCCGAGTTCTCGTGCCAGGTCGCGGGTCCGTGGCCACCAAGCGCCGTCCGGACGGCCGAAACGGCTGGCGGATCCGAGGACGAGGCGCGCGGCACGTGAGCGGAACGGTGCCGCGTGCGGACGCAGCTGAGTGGAGTTCATGATCATGAGGAAGAAGCCTGACTGCGGGCCTGCGCTGGCTGACGGAGCGCCCGGTGGTTGGGTGACCGAGGACGGGACCGGCGGCGCCGGTGCACGAAAGCCCTCGAAGTCCTCAGGCTACTCCTCGACGAGCCCCGACGAGAGGCTTCGGCCTCATCGGGTGGGCTGCTCCCGGCGTACGGCCTGCTCGGGCGCCGCGAAGAGTAGGCTGGAGGTACCGGGAACACTCCGCGCACGGACATTTCGCGTCTGTGCCGTTTTCGGTGATCGAATACGCCGGGTCGGCTCAGGCCCGCCCGGGGCAGGGTTCGCGTCATGACTGCGACCGTCTCCCCTCCGACGACGTCCGAAGACCGGCGTCCCATGTCCCCCGTACGCCTCTCGCTCGCTCCCGCCGGTTCGGCACCGCTTCTGCTGGACGGCGCCTGGTGGCCACGCTCGCGTGATCTCGCCGCCGAACTGCCTGCCCTGGCGTCCGTTCTCGATCCGCTGTGGGGGCGGGTCACCCGGGTCACGGTGAACCCCGCCCAGTGGCCGGTCGTCCCGCGCAAGGTGCCTGTCGCCGGGCACGTGGTGAAGGTGGGCTGGTTCCGCTTCGAGCAGGACGAGCACGAGTTGCTGCTGCTCTCCTACCACGTGGGCCGCTGGAACCTGCTGGTCGTTCCCCCGCAGACGCCTCCGGCCGCGGCCGCCTGGCTGATGGCCGCTGCGAGCGACCCGCGCCGGATAGCGACCGCGAGCAGCCTGCTGGCGGATGCCGCGCGTCTGACGGTGACCGCCGAGGCCGACCGCACCAGGGAAGCGGTGTGGGAGTCCGAAGGAGGACATGGAGCCGGTGCTTCCGTCACTTCTCCATGGCTTCGAGTCGCCGTCGCCACACCGGAGGACCGGCCGGAAAGGGTGTGAGGGCCATGGACATCCTGGTGACGGTGTTCGTGCTGCTGGCGGTGATCGCGGCAGGCGCGTTCCTCATCCACCGGCTGAACTCTCAGCACGGGGACAGAAGCGCCGCCTTCCACTACGGCCGCAGCGGTGTCGTCGCACCAGACCGGAAGACCGACGAAGGGCCGGCGGTACGCCGACGGTCCCCGGTTGCCAACGACGGCGGCGAGCGCCGGGGCTCCTGGTACGGCGGACGCGGACGGCTGCGTCCTGGACGCCGCCGTACCCACGGCGGCGTCTCGCCCCGCTAGGTGGGGACGCGGGTCCGTCGGAGCGGGGCGCCGGCGTCGTGGAGGCTGGTGAGTGCCAACCGGTAGGAGGCGACCAGGCCCGTTTCCGCGTAGTCGACGCCCAGGTCCCGGCAGTACCGCCGGACGATGGCGCGGGCCTTGCGCAGGTTGGGGCTGGGCATGCTCGGGAACAGGTGGTGCTCGATCTGGTGGTTCAGGCCGCCGAGCGCCAGGTCGGTGAACCGGCCGCCGTTGACGTTGCGTGAGGTCAGCACCTGGCGGCGGAGGAAGTCGGGGCGGTCGTCGGCCGTCAGGATCGGCATCCCCTTGTGGTTGGGTGCGAAGGCCGAACCGAGGTAGACGCCGAACAGGCACTGGTGGACGGCGAGGAAGGCGATCGCCATCCCGGGCGGCAGGACCCAGAACAGGGCGGCCAGGTAGACGGCGCAGTGCCCCAGGAGCAGAGCGCCGTCGACCGCCCGGCGTTTGAGCCGGCGGTTGGCCATGGCCCTGCAGCTCGCCACGTGCAGGTTGAAGCCCTCCAGCGTGAGCAGGGGAAAGAAGAGGAACGCCTGCCAGCGGCCGAGCAGGCGGGGCAGTCCGGTGGCGGCGCGGGCCTGGTCCGGGGACCAGACGAGCAGGTCGGGTCCGATGTCGGGGTCGAGGTTCTCGGTGTTGGGGTTGGCGTGGTGACGGGTGTGCTTGTCCTGCCACCAGCCGTAGCTCATGCCGATCGACGCGCCGGCGATCCGTCCGGACAACTCGCTGGCCCGGCGGCGGCGGAACACCTGCCGGTGGGCCATGTCATGGGCGACCAGGGCGACTTGCCCGTACATCACGGCCAGGAACGCGGCGATCGCCAGTGTCCAGCAGGAGGCGCCGACGAGGACGAACGCGGCCCATCCGGCGGCGTAGAGCCCGGTCACGGCGGTGATGCGTAACGTGTAGTAGCCGGGGCGGCGCCCCAGCAGTCCGGCGTCCGCGATCTTCTTCGACAGCCGGGCGAAGTCGCTGCCGGGAGTGTCGGAGCGCGTGGCGGTGGTGGTGGCCATGGTCATGAGGACGTCTCTCTCAGAAGCGGGCGGATGACTCGGGGCGGCCCCAGGGCGAGTTGGGCGCGGGGAGCGGGTGCGTACATGGACGTGCCCGCGGCGGCTCCTACCACCGAGGGGCCCGGGTGCCCCGCCCGGTGGGCCCCACACGGCCGTGGGGACCTGCCGCCGCCGTCGGGGTCGGGGGCCGGGCTTCTCCGTCGGCGCCGGGCCGCCGGTCGTCCAGGGCGGCGGCCGTGAGGAGAGCGGCTGCTTCCTCCGTCGCGTCCGGCGGGATCACCTGCAGATCCCAACGGCCGAGCCCGGGGGAGAGCAGGACGACCCGGTCCGGAGCGTGCGGAGAGGCGGGGGCCTTGTGCAGGCGGACGACCTGGTTGGCGACGAACATGCGCCCCGGTGCCGCCGACCAGGCCGCGGCGTCCACGGTGACGCCGGTGATGTCGCCCCACGCTCTCGGCAGCGCGGCGAGCATCTTCGGGAGCTGTGTCAGAAGATCGCGGGAGTACGGCCACCACACCCCGTCGATCCGGCGCGGCAGCGCGCCGTGTGGCGCGAGACGCAGGCGGACGAGGGGCGGGGGCGGGGGCGGAGGCGGGGTGGACGGTGCGGTGGGGACTGTGGTGATCACGTGGGTTCTTTCTGACGAGGTGGTTGCCGGCCGGTTCGGCAGGGCACGGCGGCCGACGGTCCGCGGGCTGTCGGGCAGCGCCGGACGTGGCCGGTGGATCCGGGTGCTGGAGGTCGTGCCTGGCCGCTCTTGCCGGAAAAAAACGCCGACGACCGCCGCGAGTTCGCGGGAAGGGAGTCGGCGGGCGTATGCGGGGTGAAGGGGGAGACCCTTCCGCGTGACGAACGCCGGTGGATACCGGGGTGGAGCCGGTCCGCCACCGGCGTGCCTGATGCCCTCGGTCTCCTCAGACTACTCCTCGGCGCGTAAAGGCGGCGTGACAGCAGGTCATCAGTGGCGTGGCAGATGGTGGGCGCCTCCGCGGCACCGGCCCGGTCCGACGGCCACCACGTCTCATGGCGGCGGTACACGCAGGGCGAGCAGAGCCACGTCGTCGGTGCTGCCGGGCGGCAGGTGGGCGAGGACCTTTCCGCACAGCCTGTCCAGCGGTTCGTGGACGAGAGTGAGGGCGTGCCGGAGCAGCCGGTCCAGGCCCGTGTCGAGGTCGCTGCCCGGTGTCTCGACGAGCCCGTCCGTGTACAGCAGCAGGGTGGAGCCGGGCTTCAGGGGATGCGTGGCGTCCGGTCGGTCCGCGTCGCCGACGGATCCGGTGCCGAGGAGCAGCCCCTGGCCGGCTTCAAGAAAGCATGCGGTGCCGTCCGGGGAGAGGAGCAGCGGGGGCGGGTGCCCCGCGCTGGTCCAGCGGAGCGTCCACGGTCCCGTGTCCGGGTCGCCCTCGACGCGGGCGAGGATCAGGGTGGCCAGCGGGACGGTGGTGATGACCGGCATGGCGGCGTCGAGGCGGTCGACGACGGCGCCGGGCGGTCCCGTGTGGTCCCAGGCCAGCGAACGCAGAATGCCGTGCAGTTGGGCCATACCGGCCGCCGCGGTCAGGTCGTGGCCCACGACGTCACCGATGACCAGGGCGAGCGCGCCGTCCTTCAGGATGAAGGCGTCGTACCAGTCCCCACCGACCTGCGAGCCCGCAGGTGCGGGCTGGTAGCGGGCGGCCAGCCGGAGATGGCCGTGCTGCGGCAGCGGGGCGAGCAGGTTGCGCTGCATCGCCTCGGCGACGGCGCGCTGACGGCCGTAGCGGCGGGTGTTGTCGATGACCACGCCGACCCGGCGGCCGACGTCACTCACTGCCGCCAGGTCGTCCTCGTCGAAGGGATGCGCCGGGTCGGTGCGCACCACCGTCAGCGCCCCGGTGATCCGGTCCCGGGCGCCGAGCGGCACCGTGATGGCGGAGCGCGCACCCACCGCGGCCAGGAAGCCACTGTGGAGAGCCACCAGAGGCGGATGTGCGGCGGCCGGGGTGACGGCAGCCACCCGGTCCTGGAGCACGGATTCGCCCCCGGTCAGCGCACGGCCCAGCGGCGAGTCCTCCCCCTCACCGGCTCCCTCCGCGCCGAGTACGCTCCGGCCCTGGAATCCGGCGTCCCGTCCCTCCGGACCGGTCACCGTCACCCGGTGGACCTCGCCGGAACCGGTCCGCAGGTCCACCGCGGCCCAGTCGGCCAGACGGGGCACGAGCAGCCGCACCAGGCGGGCCAGCGCCTCGTCGGTCTCCAGAGTCTGCCCCAGGACGTCCGTGATCTCCGCGACCAGGGACAGCCGCTCGTTGAGGTCCTCTAAGGCGCGCGTGCGCGCCGTTCGCTCCCGATGGACGCGGCGGTCCCCCGTGGCGTCCGTGAACAGCAATGCCATGCCTTGCACGGAGCCGTCCTCCGTCAAGGGGGACGCGGACCAGGAGACAGCCAGCAGACGACCGTCACCGCGCAGATACGTGCCGCCCTCCCCTCGCGCCCCCTGCCCCTCGGCCAGCGCGTGGAGCAGTGGGCACCGGTCTCGCGGCACCTTGTTGCCGTCCGCGTCCCGGTGCAGCAGATCGTGTGCGTCGGCGCCCCGCATCGCGGCGGCGGTGCGGCCCAGCAGCCGCTCGGCCGCCGGGTTCGCGGCGATCACCCGTCCGGCTGTGTCCAGCACCAGCACCGCCGTGCCCAGCCGCTCGACGACCTGCCGCCAGAAACCCGGTTCGTCCGCCGGCCACGGCCCCACGTCATCACCCACCGCATCGCGCACGGACCCTCCAGTGGCTGCCTTCCCGTCGATGGTGCTCCGACGCGGCCCTGCTCGCACGGCACCGGGGCAGTCGGCGCACACCGCGCGGGCACGGCCCACGGGCCAGCCAGGTATGTCCGGACCAGGGGCAGTCGTCATCCCGCTGTCTGTCCAGACGCAGTGTCTCCCGGGCGGTTGGTCGGCTCGTCTCCGGCGAGCCGTACTCAGCGCCGTCCTCGCCCCGGTCCGCGAGGAGCGCAGCTCCGCCCGGGCACGGGCGTCGGATGCTCAGGACCACGGACGCGGCCAGGACCGTGACGAGGACGGCGAGGCCAGCAGGTGGCGGGATCCCCGGGATGCTGCTCGATGAAGGCGTCGTCGCCGACCGTCAGGACGGCGAGCACACTGTTTACGGCTACGACGGTGTTGCAGCGGCTGACGGGCTGGCCACGATGGTGACAGTCAAAGCCTCGGCGGTCGTGGGGGAGGAAGCCCGTCCCGAGTCGGGACAAGAGGTTTGTCCCGAGTCGGGACATGACGCCCGTCCCGAAAAGGGACAACCAGAAACCCCGCAGAACAGTTCGGAGCCGCGCGCATGCTCAGCAGGATCCGCCCGCTGTCCGGCCCCCTCGCCGCGCCGGTCCCACAGGAGCTGAACCGTGACGCGGCGGTCGGAAACGAGCCGCGAAGGGAGGGCCGATCGACGCCGTAGGAAGCCCGGCGGTTGCGCAGGCCGACTTGAATGGCAGTCCCGTGCGACTACTTCAGAGCGTCCTCGATCGCCTCGAAGATGTCCGCGTCGGTCTCCTTCTGCCAGTCGGGCAGGGCAGCCCAGTCGGCGACATAGCCCGGCTTCGGGTTCTCGAAGTGCTTGTACATCTGCGCGGTCCAGCAGGTGGCGACAAAGCGGCTCTTCTGCTCGCGGGTGAGGCGGGAGGCGTGGCGGTCGCTGAGGTCGAGGAACTGGCGCACCTGGTCGTGGACGGCGCCGGCGGCCTGGCGCTCCCACTCGGGTGTCTCTTCCCAGGGGGTGACGTAACCGGGCTTGGGCTCGCCGGGGAAGTGCTTGCGCACTCCGGTGATCCAAGCCTCGCGGAACAGTCGGGCGCCCTCGGACTGCGACATGCCTTCCCCTCTCGTCACGTCGTGCACAGTGCGTCGATCTCGGCGCCCAGCTCCGCCACACGAGCGTCGCGGGTGAGCGGGCCGAGGTCGGTTCGTAACCCCAGAAGCTTACGGGCGACGTAACCCGAGGAGGTCGTGCGGGCGAGTCGCAGCGCCTCCCCGCCGTAGGCGATTACTTGGTCGGGGTCCTGGCGCCGGGCGCCGACGGCCGCGAGGTCGGTCAGGACCGCACCGCGTCGGCGGAAGGACTGGCCGGAAGCGAGGATGTCCTGGCTGAGCGCGCTGCTGAGTGCCTTCTCGGCGAGGTCGAGGCGACCGAGCTGGAGGTAGCGCGCGCCACGCTCTTCTGCGAGGCGGGAGCCGTCGAAACGCAGCCAGCCACCGTTGTGGGCCGCCCCGCTCAGGCCGGTCACCTTCTCCGCCTCGTCCAAGGCGCGTTCGCAGGCGGAGAGGTCGCCGAGGCCGGCGTACGCCTCGGCCTGGACGGCAGCGACCCAGTAGCGGGTGGACAGGGAACCGTCCCCGCGCCTTGCCACCTTCTCTGCGGCCGACAGCGCGCCGACCGCGTCGGCGTACCGGCGTTCGTACAGATCGACGTAGGCGTGGCGGACGAGGGCACACGCCCACAGGTCGTAGGACTTCGCCTCCTGGCTGGCAGAGGCGGCGAGCGTGTAGGAGGCGGCGGCGTCGGTGTAGCGGTTGCCGTCGAAGGCCAGTTCTCCGGCGAGCTGGAAGAGGTCACCGGCCGCGCCGCACAGGGCCTGTGCTTCGACCTCGGGCCGTCCGCCGAGGGTCTCGTTCAGGGCGGTGAGCTGGTCGCGGACGACCGGGTAGACGGAACGCTTGGCGCGGGCGAGTTGGTAGACCTGCCACAGGTGTCCGTTCATGCGCAGGAAGTCATCGGACATCCCGCGCAGCGCGCCCTCCGCGAGGGCTGCGCCCTCATCGGGGGGCAGGGCCACCAGGGCACTGGTGACGGTGATGGCGCGCAGGAACTGGCGTCGGATCATGTCGTCGAGGTCCCCTGAGCCATGGTGGTCGCGAGGCGGCGGCCCTGCCGACTCCGGTCGGACTGCTTGTGGCTGTCCCACCAACGCGTCGAGTTCGTCAAGGTCGAGGTGGAGCAGCTCGGCCAGCCGTGGTCTCAGCGGCGGCTGCGGCGTGGTGGTGCGGCCTTCCCAGCGGCCGACGGTTCGTCGGTCCACGCCGAGGGCGTGCGCGAGCTCTTCCTGACTGTAGCCCAGCGCCCTGCGCCTCTCCGCAAGCCCCATGCCGCCCCCTTTCCACGCATCAACCCGCGTCTAACCCGACGGCACCGGGCTGTCCCAGAAGTGTCCCAGGACTGGCCCGTGGATGCCGTGGTCTGCGCCAACGCGAGCCGCTTTTCTGGACGTTGTCAGAAACGACAACGGTGGAGGCCGGAGAAGGGGTGCGGACATGGCAGCAGGAAGCGTCACGTCGTCCGAGGTGGCTGGAGCGTCGATTGTCCTGGAGGCGGTCGACGAGGCCGTGGAGACAGCGCTGGCCATCCGGCTGTCGATGCCCGAGCGCCCGGTGATCGACGCCACGACCCGAGACCTGGTCAGCCACCTGAGAGTGCTGATGGCCGAGGAGCTCGGCTTCGACGAGAACCCGGCCGTCCAGGCGCTGTTCCGGGAGGGCTACCGGGTCCTCGACCTGACGCGTCGGCCGACGGAGCAGTCCCCTCACTTCCATGCCTACCAGTACATGCGGGATCTCGGCTCACTGACCAGACGCTTCGCCGACGTCTACCGCGCGACCCGGAGTAAGGACCAGAACGATGGCTGACCAAACCCCGGCCGAGCCGCCGGTGTGCCGGATCGGCGCCACCCTGCCCGACCAGGAACGAGCACGACGCGTCTTCGTCGGCCGACCTGGCCTCGCGCCGACCGTGGGGCAACAGCGTGGCAAGGACCAGGGCGCGCGGTGAAAGGCCAGGTCACGGCTCAGGTCATGTACATCGCGTGCGTCATGGTGCTCGGGGGATCGATCGTGGTGGCGGTGTCCCGGGGATGGTGAGCCGGCGGCGCAGCAGGCGAGGTCGCCCCTATGGCTGGCGGCAGTGGCTGCTGTCGGCCCTGATCATCGTCTTCACTACCCCGGTCGCCTGGGCTCTGTGGCACCTCGCCCCCGACTGAGAGAGACCACCGGTCCGCTCCGGACCTACCGACTCCCGCTCTGGCCGAGCGAGCCCTCGGGAAGACCCGGTCCCCACCGGGGAAGGGCTCAGCCGCTCTCTCCCCTCGGCCAGAGCGGGCCCCCACCCAACGAGCTCCCGTCCAGTTCGCCGTGAACGCCGGCGGCAGGGACGGGTCCGGGTTCCGCAGCTCGCGGTGCCCGTCCACCCACTCCGCAGGAGGAAGGAACAGTCATGATCATCGACGAACTCTTCACAGGAGACCTGGTCACCGGCGCCCCCAGCATGGACGCGGCGCTGCTCGACAAGATGCCCGGTGGTGGCGACAACAACGGCGACCACTGCAGCTGACCGGCCGGTGAACGCGGCGGAGCAGGGCCTCGCGTCCTGCTCCGCCGCTCCGTAGAGGAGGGGAGCGGAGTGCTCTCGTTTCGTGTGCGACTGGCAGATACCCGGGACGCCGGCTGGCGATGGGACACAGACCGCTGGGTCAAGGGGGAGAGCTGGATCCGGCCCGCTCACGCAACCGTCCTGGTCGCGGACCTCATACCGGGCGACGGATCGAGCGTCTGTGTGCTGGTGCGAGAAGACAGAGACGGTGAAGCCGACTACACGTCGCTGCTCGTCCGGCCCGACGAGATCCAGGTCTCGGCGGGAATGCTGGGTACCGTCCCGCTGTACCTCACAGCTGTCGGCGACGAGATCTTCGGGTCCTGGGACATCGTCGACCTCCGGCCGCACCTGCGACCTGACCAGCTCAATCCACGAGCGGTCGCCCGCACCTTGAGCCGCCAACACCGCTACAGCACCGACACCCTCTTCGACGGCGTGTACCGACTCACCGAACGCGCTACCGCGGTCTTCACGCCGGCAGGGCTCTCCATCCTCTACCCCGAGCCCGCCCAACACGTCCTGGAACCCCGCAGCCTCCGTAGCGGAGTGGACCCCGTGACCGTGTTCGACGCACTGCTCACCGAGGCCGTGGCCGAGTGGCGATCGACGGCCGGCCGCGTCGGCGTCGAGGTGTCAGGCGGAGCGGACTCGGCCAACGTGGCACTGTCCGCCGTCGCGGCCGGATTCGGCTCCGTGCACACCATGGGGCTGCTCATGGGCGGCCGGATCGGCCAGCTCCAGCGAGACCGGCGCCGCTCACTGGTGGATCACCTGGGGTTGCGGGACACCGCCGTGCCGGCGATGCAGCACCCGCCCTTCGTGCCTGGTGGCGTGAGGGAACGCAGACGGCCGCACGATCCGGCAGGCGCCTTCTACCAGGAAGCGTTCGACGTCGTGCGCGGGCACGTGGCCGCACACGGCTGCGAGCTGATCTTCACAGGTGGCGGCGGGGACGAGGTCAACGCCCACCACTCGCGTACGGAAGCCGGACTCCCGCCGATGGAGCCGGTGCCATGGCTCGGCGACAAGGCCACCGCGGCGCTGGCCCAGGTGAACGAGAACCTCGCTCCCATCCCGGTCCTGCCTGTGCCGACGCTCATGGCATTCGGCCTGCACAATCCGGCGTACGTGAGACTCGGTATCTGGCCGGTGGCCCCGCTCGTCCACCCCCGGATGATCCGCTTCATGGAACAGCTGCCGTACGAGTACAAACGCGACAAGAGGATGTTCCGCGACCGACTTCGGCGGACGGGTCTGCCCGAGTCCGTCGCGGCTCCGACCGAGCCGGAGAACTTCCTCGCGGTCATGGAGTCGGGACTGCGCACCTACGGGCTCCCTCTCCTGGACGAGATGCTGACCGATTCCCTGCTGATCGATTTCGGCTACGTTGATGCCGACGCCCTCAGCCGGGCCCGCGACCACGCCGAGCGGACTCCCACGGTGCCCGACCTGCTGTGCGACACACTCGCCCTGGAAGTCGGACTGCGGAGCCTCGCATGAGCGGCCTGGACATCGCCGAATCCAGACACCTGGCAGCCTCCAACCTCTTCTACCGAGACCCCGCCCTGTACGACAGAGTGCAGTCCGACAGCACCAGCGCGAGCAGCTGTCGGGCGCTCGTCCATCGGCACCGCCCGGATGCCCGCACTCTGCTGGATCTGGGCTGCGGAACCGGGAGAGACCTGGAGCTGCTGGCCCGCCACTTCGACTGCATCGGTGTCGAGTTCCAGCCCGGCCTGGTCGACTACGCCCGCCGCACACGGCCCGGCCTCGACATCCGCCTCGGCGACATGCGCACCATCCGACTCGACCATACCGCTGACGTGCTGACCTGCCTGGGAAACTCCCTCTCCTACGTGCACGACAACCAGGACATCCAGGCGGTCTTCCGGACCTTCGCAGCGCACGCCCGTCCCGGGACGCTCCTTGTACTCTGCTGTTCCGTAGCGCCGATCGAGCGTGATGAGCCGCAGGAAGCAGAGGTCGAGACCGGATCGGGCACGGCCCACGTGACCATCAGCTATGAGTGGGACCTGCGGACCCAGATGAACACCATGCGTCGGCAGTGGGTGTTCAACTCTGGTGAAGAAACACGGGACGTGATCCGTCGGCGTGTTCTCGGGCCGCGTGAGCTGGAGCTGTACGCGACGCTCGCCGGCTTCGACGTCCTCCAGATCACCGACGGGATCGGAGCAGGCACCTTGCACGGGCCTACCGCGTACACCGTGGCCCGGTACAGGTGATCAGGACGCGGTCGTCAGCGCCCACGGCGGGGATCATTCCCTGTCGGGCCGGGCACCGACTGCGTGGTGGGCGCCGAGTGCGAGGTGTGCCGGTTGGCTCGGAGGGCCGTGGCGTTGCGGTCGTCGGGTAGTGCGGGCAGGTGAGCGCTGCGGCGCAGGCGCCAGACGAGGACGTCGCTCATGGATCCGGCGGAGCGTAGTTCGCGCCGTGCCGTGGCTTCGGTCAGCAGGGCGGCCGGGTCATGGCCGGCCCTCCGGGCGTCGTCCAGTGTGGCGGCCAAGGCGGGCCAACCGGACTCGGCTTGGATCTGGTCGGCCAGCTCCGGCAGCACTTGGTGGAGCAGGTTCGCCTGCTGTTGCCGAACACGTTGAGTCAGCCGCCGGCCTCGCTGGCTCAGTGCGGTCATGGGCTGGACTGAGGCGGCCTGGTAGGCGGCGCGGAGGTGCTCGGCGGCTTGCTGGGCTGCTGTGGCCTGCTGGGTGTGATGCTTCCTGGCGTGCCACTTTGCCGCGGCGGTCACGACGAAGACGGCCATGTCGATGAGCATGGCCGTGCAGGCGCCGTCTTCGCCCCGGCCCAGGACCGGCCCGCTGTGGACGAGATCACGGGCGGCTTGTCGCAGGCCCCGGTCGTGCCCGCGTACCGCCTTCACGTGGGAGCGGCTCGCGCGCTCGAACGCGGAGGCTGCCTCGCGCAGTTCGGCCCGGGTGTGGGCGGCGGAGGTCTTGGCCAGCGCGTCCAGGACCTCTCCGGTCGCGGCGATCTGGGCTGCTGCGGTGCCGTCGTCGCCGTGGTCGATCACCAGCAGGGCCTGCCACGTGGCAGCCGCGGCCCGCCGCCGCGCGAACGCGGGGCCTGTCACGGGCGGCAGTGCAGGCTGATCCGGCCATGAACCGTCGATGGCGGTGGGCGTCTCCGAGGGCCGGCTCCAGCGTTCGCGGACACGGGGCAGGGACAGGTCGGGCGCCAGCTTGGAGCCTGAGTAGAAGACCGGCTCGCCGTCCTTGTTCCGGTCATCAGGGAGGGCGACCTTGTACCCGAGGAGATCGCCGGAGGGCGCGAGACGCTTGCGGATCAGCAGACCGGCGGCGGCCAGGCGGTCGAAAAACTCGTCCGTCGAGGCAGCACCGGCCACTGCCCGGCGCACGGACTCACGAAGTTCCTCCCGCGCTGTGCGCTCCCGGCCTTCCCGCTGGGCCTTGTGCCGTTCGGCGCTGGTCGGACGACGGGCTGCGGTGCCATCGCCGGTGGCGAGGCGGCGCAACCCGTAGTCGATCTCGATCACGCGGGCTTCCGCTTGGGAACGCTTACCGTCCTGGCGGATACGGGCTTGGCGGCCGTCCTCTCGTACGACGGTGGCGATGATGTGAATGTGGTCGTCGGCGTGCCGAATCGCTGCCCAGCGGCAGGCGGCGTCGTCACCGTCGGGAGCGATGCCGGTGGCGGCGACCATTCGGCGCGCAATCTCGCCCCACTGCTCGTCCGACAGGACCGGGTCCTCAGGAGCGGCGCGTACCGACAGATGCCATACGTGCTCGGCGGGCCGGCGGTTCTTCGGCAGGGCGTTGACCGGCTGGTCGAGCAGCCGCTGGAGATCGCCGTACGTGGCATCGGAGTCGCGCCCGGGATCAGGGGCGAGGCTGTCCCAGGCGGCCACCAGGTGCGAGTCTGTGTGCTCTTCGTGCGTGCCGGGCCCGTACAAGTAGTGGAGCAGGCCGATGGTGCGCGTGCCTCTTGCGTGGACGCGGGGGATCACCCGGCTGTCCTGTTGTCCAAGTGGTGCTGGGTGAAGGCGTCGACGCGCCTAGCGGCGCGCTGGACGGCGGCGAGGACCGCCTCTGCCTGCGATGCGTCGGCGCCGGAGTTCAGCGCCTTGGCGACCTGGTTGAGGTTGTTGCCGAGTTGCCCGAGGTGGCGCCGCAGCGCGAACAGCTCGTGCAGCATCTCTCGCTCGCCTGCGATGTCCGCGGCGGTACGGCCGAGGTCGTGGGCGGCGTCGAGAGCGGAGCGGGCGAGGAAGCCGGCGATGCTCATGTGGCACGTGGCGGCTGCTCGGGCGAGCAGTTGGTACTCGGCGTCGTTCATGCGGCAGCTGGGCTGGTGCAGGCGCTTGTTCTCGTCGCGCAGGCGTTCGCGCTGCTGTATGCGGGGCTGCGACGGAGAGGTGCGCGCGCAGTCGATGCTGTGGTTCGCGTGTAGCTCTTCCCCGCCGGTTTGCGATCCGTCCTCGGTCGCTTCCGGGACCGCCGCTCTCGGGGCGGGAGACGCAAGAGCATTGCTCCCGTCGGGAGCAATGCTCTTGCACCAACTTGCTCCGTCGGAGGCTGAGATGGTGGCCCCCTGACGCACGTCGTCAGGAGTGTGCTGATGTGGTTGGTGCATGGGTCGCTTTTCTGGGTGGGTGTTCCACGGTGAGAACCCGTAGCGGCGGCCGTGCGCGGCTGGCACCGGGCGGGCTCGTTACGGGACCGTGTGGGGTGGGCTCCAGGTTGGAGCGGTCCGCGGGGACCGGTCCTCTCTTCCTCTGCGTATCACGCTTGGGGACCGCGGACCGCGTTGTGCGGGTCTTCGGTCCTCGGCAGGACCGGGACCCGGCAGGGCTCGGTCCTCCCTCACGATTGACTGTCATTCGCGGTGCAGGACCGTTGTTTCCGCCCACCTGGGGGCTGTGACCTGCTGCTTTGCCAGGAGACCGTTTTCGTGTCCGACGGGACCGTCGGGGACCGGTCCCCGAGACGTACGGGACCGGTCCCCGATGTCTGGTGAGGACCGGTCCCCACCTCGGGCGGCCACGGTCCCGGGACCGGGATGCTCGGTCCTCGCATGTGCCATCCGGTCCCCGGCCATTGAGGACTGGTCCCCGACACCCTCGCTCGGTCCTCGACGCGGCACGCGGCCGGTCCTCCTGGTGAAAGGACGCGCGCTCGCAGACTGCCCTTCCGTCGTCCGGTCTTCTTCCTCCATCGTCAGGGGGAGCGGTGACGTCGTCTGTCAAAGCCCTTGAGGATGACGCGGTCGGTCATCTCCGCGAGGCGGGAAGCGACGCGGTCACCGAGGGTGGTGCGCAGCTCGGCGGTGGGGAGGTTGGTCGTGATGAGGGTGGGGAGCATGTGCTCGTACCGGTGGTTGATGAGCCGGTAGGTCAGCTCCTCGGTCCACTCGCTGGTCTTGGCCGCACCGAGGTCGTCCAGGAGCAGCAGTGGGCTGCGGGCCAGGGTCTGCAGGTCGCGTTCGGCGTCGTGGCCGGCACGGGGACGCAGGCGGGCGTACAGGTCGGCGGTGGTGACGGCTTCCCAGCGCAGGCGAACCCCGCGGGTGAGGAGTGCCCGAACGGCGCCGTACGCCTGATGCGTCTTGCCCGTGCCGGTGGGGCCGGCGATCAGCAGGGAGGGACCCTCGGCGATGCCGGGCCCACTCGGGCCGGGGCGTCCGGCATGGGCGATGTGGTCGGCCCAGGCGATGATTTGAGGGTGGTCGGCGAGGGCACGGCGGTACCGGGCCGGGATGCGGGCGTCGGCCAGCTCCAAGGCGGTGACGGGTTCGGCGGGCGGCTCCGCGGCTACGGCGCCGGGGTCGATGCCGCGGCCCGCCAGGATGCCGTTCAGACGGTCGGCGAGCGGGCCGACGTGCTGGGGTTCGCGGGTGAGGGTGGAGGTCAGAGCTGTTCTCCGTAGGCGGCTTCGACGTCGGCGGGGTTTGTCCACGCCCTGTGGATGACGGGCTGGGCGAGGGCGGCGTTCATGGCCTCGTGCACCAGGCTCGGCAGGATGCTGGGGTGCTTGCCCTTGGTCCTGTGGAGGACGAGCCCTGCCCTGACGTGGTCGGGAGCGATGCCTTCGGCGAGCAGCTTGCGCACCTCTCGGCCGAGATGGCCCAGGACGTCCTGGGGCGGGCGGTGGGCGCATGCCGCGCTGTACTCGGCGATGAGCTGCTTGGCCGAGACGGTGTCGGCCGCGGGGGCGCTTGCGCCCCCCGAAGGGGTAGATCCTAGATCCATGATCCTAGGTCCTAGATCCGGACCGTGAGGTGTCACCGCGGCCTCAAGCACGAGTCCATGAGGTTCAGGTGAGGGCTCACTGACTGCCTCCTGACCTGCGGTTTTGTTGGTGGTTTCCGTTTGGTTCGAGGGATCGTGTGGGTTCCGTGCCCCTTCACTGTCACCTCCGTGAGGGTTCGGCGCATGGTCCGCGACGGCTCCGTGCGTTACGGACGGCGCGGGTGCCACGGCCTCGACAGTCTTGGTGCCGCCCGGGGCACCGTTCGGATCGTTGTGGCGAGGGCAGGCCGGGATGCGGCTCTTGCTGGCCCGGTTGATCTTCTGGTGCTTGTGCCACGTGACGATGTGCAGGTAGCGCTTGTCGTCCGGGCCCTTGTACCGGCAGACCAGGCCGGCGTCGGCCAGCTGGGCGAGATCCTTCTCGACCTCGGCGGGAGTGTGCTCCGGACGCAGAACCCACAGCTGACCGGCGATGATCGCCGCGTGGTCGCGATAGCGGCCTTGGTCGTCGGCCTGAGTGAGCAGGCCGAAGAAGGTGCGCTCGGCGGTCAGGGTGACGACGGCGAGGGATTCGGAGACGAAGGCTTCGGGCTTGATGGTGCGGATCCGTGCCAAGAGCGGAGTGTTCCTCACTCGGTGGCCGATGGGCGGGCACCCATGGCTCACCGTCGGTCGTGACGGCAAAGGCGGGGGAGTTGGCCGGCCGTGGACGCGAGGCTGGCTGAGAGCCGGTCGCGCTTTCCGGGGGTGTCGTCAACATAGCCACACCCGAGCGGCACAAGTCCAGCCCTGACCTGTCGAATCTCTGTCGGCAGAAAGGCCGTCGGGAATCGGGGCGGCGAGGGCGGCGTGAAAACGGTAGGTCACGATCGGCGGTTGACCAAATAGTTGTTCTGGGCGTCAAGCCAGAAGGATCACACCGGCAAGGCGTTGACGTCCGGTGAGTGGCGAAGCTACAACACAACACCCCACGTCAGAGACGCTGTCGAGCACTGCTCGGGCCGCCGTCACAGGGAACCCATCGACGAAATGGCCACCCGCCTGCCAAACGCACGGCGGCGCAACATAGCCGACGATCGCCGGTTAACCAAACCGGCGAACACAGCCGAGAATTGGAGTCATGGCAGCACGTTCACTGGAAATCGGCGCAGCCGGGATAAGGGCCGCCCGCACGATCGAAATTCTCCGCACCGAGCGCGGCCTCTCCCAGCGAGAGCTGGCCGCTCGCGTCACCGCCCTTGGCCGGCCAATGTCCAACACGATGCTGTCCCGCATCGAACGCGCTCAGCGCCGCTGCGACGTCGACGACCTGCTCACCCTCGCGCAGGCACTTCGCGTCCCGGCCCGCGCCCTGCTCCAGGACTCCGCGACCTGTTGAAGCCACCACCGGTCCGCCGTGCCCGCTCCAGTTTCGACCTCGGTAAGGAAGTCTCACCGTTGCACCGACTCGCAATAGCCCCGGCCCGTTGCACTCAGCAGCACAGCCGAAAGGGGGCGGTCGCCCATGACTGACCGCCTCCTGACGGTGGCCGAAGCCGCCGAACAGCTCGGTACCGGCGAACGCTTCGTTCGCCGTCTGATCGCCGAGCGCCGCATTCGCTACGTCAAGCTCGGACGTCCCGTGCGCGTCCCCGAGAGTGCCGTCACCGAGTACATCGAGGCGCGCACGGTCGAGCCGACCCGGCGCACCCGCACTCGGTACGGGCGGGCCGCCTGATGCCGACACGCAAGCTCCAGCGTCGTCGGGAGTTCGGTACCGTACGCAAGCTCCCGTCCGGTCGATGGCAGGCCCGCTACCTGGGCCCGGACGGGCAGCGCCACAAGGCCCCCGAGACCTTCGACACGAAGACCGACGCGCAGGACTGGCTGAACCTGGTCCGCGCCGACATCGAGCGTGACCACTGGCGTGACCCGGACGCCGGCGCGATCAACTTCGAGAAGTACGCCCTTCGCTGGATGGAGGAGCGCGGTCTGGCCCCGACCACGGTCGACCGCTACGACGGCCTGCTACGCCTGCACCTCCTGCCGGTCTTCGGCAGCAAGGACCTGGACGAGATCACACCGCCTTCCGTCCGCACCTGGCGAGCCGAGCGGCTCAAGGCAACGGGTGCCACGACGGTCGCCAAGTCGTACCGGCTGCTGAAGGCCATCCTGCAGACCGCGGTCGATGACGACCTCCTGCGGACCAACCCGTGCCGGATCAAGGGCGCCGGTCGGGAGGAAGCCGACGAGCGGCCGACCGCCACCGTGGAGCAGGTCTTCGACCTCGCCGACGCCATGGGTCCGCGCTGGCGCCTGATGGTCCTGCTCGGTGCCTTCGCCTCGCTTCGCCCCGAGGAGCTGGCTGAACTGCGCCGCCGCAGTGTCGATCTCGACGAATGCTCCCTGCGGATCACGCATGCGTCACCGGAGCTGACCAACGGCAGGAGGGTCACCGGCGATCCCAAGTCCCGAGCGGGCAAGCGCACCGTTTACTTGCCCGACTTCCTCCTGCCCGAGCTGCGACGCCACGTGCAGTGGTTCGCCGAGAAGGAGCCGGATGGTCTCCTCTTCGTCGGGGAGAAGGGCGCTCCATTCCGCCGCTCGACGTTCGGACGGAAGTGGCGCAAGGCCAGGACGAAGGTGGGGCTGCCCGACAACTTCCGCTTCTACGACCTCCGGCACACCGGTAACACCCTCGCCGCCGACACCGGCGCCAAGCTGAAGGACCTCATGGTGCGCGCCGGCCAGTCCTCGGAGCGCGCCCAGCTCATCTACCAGCACTCGACGGTCAAGCATCAGCGGAGGCTGGCCCAGGGGATCGACACTGAAGTGCGCGAGCGCTTGCGTGAGGCGGGTGCCGATCGGTCGGAAGCCAATTAGGCGGACCGGTATCGGGGCTACGAGTCCGGCGGGACGGTTCCATCGGCCGGACTCTGGAGGCAGGCGACGGTCTCCGCAGCACCGTGCGCCCCTCGTGCCCCCTTGAGGGATGGCAGCAACTGAGATCAGCTTCTCCCTGTATGCAGTGACAGGGGAGTTGTGGCCGGTCGCGATCAGCCACAGCTGGAGGGGGTAGTAATGGCGATCAAGCTGGTGTCCGTTTCGCCCGCGCAAGAAGAGTTGATCGTTAAGGCCATAGCCCTGGGGGACCGGTACACGAAGACGCTGGGGCTTCTGACGCCTCCTGCCTATGAGAAGGCAGCTGAGGACGGTGGCCTTCTGGTCGCGGTCGAGGCCGGCGAAGTGATCGGCTACGCGCTGTTCGGGCTGCCGAAGAGGAGCGCGCGTATCCGACTCGCGCACCTGTGTGTGGCTGAGGAGGAACGGGGGCGGGGAATTGCGGGCCGTCTGGTGGAGGGCATCAAGGAGCGGTATCCACAACGCCTTGGGATCAAGGCCAAGTGCCGTCGGGACTATGACCTGAGCGGGATGTGGAGGAGTCTGGGCTTCGTTCCGGACGGTGAGGTCCGTGGGCGTGGTCGTGACGGGGAGATCTTGGACGGCTGGTGGCTGGACCTCGGCCATCCGGACCTGTTCACGGAGATGGAGAGCGACGCGCTCCTCGTGGTGACGGTCGACCATGGTGTGTTCGCCGATCTGCGCGGCCTCACGGACACCACCGGTGCCGAGGAGTCCCGTGCGCTCGAAGCCGGATGGATGGCGGATCTCGTTGAGTTTGCCTACACCCCGCAGTTGGTCCATCAGATCCGGGACCTCACGGACACGGCAGAGCGTCAGCACCAGCAGGCGGCGCTGACCGGGCTCCACAAGCTCTCTACCGGCTCCGCGGCCGTGGAGGAGCGAACCCGCGAACTGGTGCAAGCCGCTACGCAGGCGGTTCCCGGCCTGGCTGCCAACCCAGCACTTCTGCGAGGCATGCGGTATGTGGCCGAGACCTCGTGTGCTGGTCTACAAGTCCTGGCGACCCGTGATCCGCTGCTGTCTCGCCTGACAGATGTGGCCTGGGAGGTGGCTCGCGTCCGGGTCGTCTCACCGTCGACCGTGACGCTTCACGTCGATGAGCTGCGGCAGGCCCAGGTGTATCGCCCGGCTGACCTGATGGGGACGGAGTTCCGGTCCGCGGAGGTGGCGCCGGGCGCGGAGGATGAACTGGTCGCCTTCTTCGAGCAGTCGGGCGCTGACGACGGCTCAGCCTTTTCTGAGCGGCTGCGGTCGCTGAACGAGGGCGGGATCGCATGGCGTCGTGAGCTTCTCCGGGACGGCCAGGGCCGACCGGTCGCCCTCTACGCGTGGTCGCTGGACGGCCGAACCCTGGTTGTACCCGTCCTTCGCACAGCTGGCCACCCCCTGGAAGAGACCCTGGCCCGGCAGCTCCTCTTCCTGCTTAAGCGGCTCGGGAGGGATTGCGGGGCCGAGATCGTCCGCATCAGTGATCCGCACCCCTCCGAGGCGGCGCGGGCCGCGGCCGGTGACGACGGCTTCTTCGAGCACAACGGCGAGCTCGTCGCGCTCCTGGTGAACGTGTGCGGGACCGCCGCCGAGGTGGAGGTGGTGGCCGGCGGGTTGGCCCGAGAGCTTGCTGTCGATGCGACCGTGCTCGACGTCGGCATGCCGGCGGAGGTGACCGCCGTGCTGGAGCGTGCGTGGTGGCCGGCCAAGGTCATCGACTCCGAGCTGCCGTCCTTCATGGTGCCCATCAAGCCGCGCTGGTCGACTGAGCTGTTCAACGTCCCGGCCATGCTCATCGCGCGGAGCGACGCCCTGGGCATCAGCAGGGAACACGTCTACTACCGATCTTCGCAGCGTCGAGGAGAGAGCGTCCCGGCTCGACTGCTCTGGTACGTCAGCGACGGCAACTCCACGGGAGAGGGTCAGAGGGTGGTGGGCAGCTCGCGGCTCGACGAGGTGCTCATCGACACTCCGGATGTTCTGTTCTCGAAATTCGAACACCTGGGCGTATATGGTCGGGCTGAGGTCGAGAGGGCTGCAGACGCGTCCGGTCACGCCATGGCGCTGAGGTTCTCGGACACTGAGATCTTCCCGAAGCCGGTGACGCTGCGCCGATTGACCTCGCTGGCCAGGGGCCGGGGGCTAACGTGGTCGCCTGGCTCGCTGATCTCGCTGTCCAAGATCAGCAGTGAGCTGTTCCAGGCGGTTTACCAAGAGGGGCACCGAACGACGTGAGCGATCCGGAACGCGCGATGCTGCTGTCCGTCCACCCGCGCTTCGCCAACGCGATCCTGGCCGGCAGCAAGACGGTGGAGGTTCGCCGCCAGCGCGTCGCCGCGCCTCCGGGAACGCCCGTCCTCTTGTACGCGACCGCGCCCACCATGGCGGTGGTGGGCATGGCGCGCATTGCCGCCATCTACGTCGCCACGCCCAGCGAGGTCTGGTCGGCTCATCGGGGACAGACCGGGATCACCCGGCGGGAGTACGACGCCTACATGAGCGGCGCGAGGCAGGCGAGCGGTCTCACGATGGAGAATCCTGTCTCCTTCGATGAGCCGGTATCGCTCAATGCGCTGCGCTCCGCCGGGTCCTTCCACCCTCCGCAGAGCTACCGCTACATGAAGGGCGACGAGCTTCGACAGGTGGCCGTGGCGGGACCTGTCGTGGGCACGGCGCTTCGCGAGGCGCTGGGAGACCTGGTACCCGCCTAGTGCTGCACTCGCCGCCGGCGGGGCCGAAGCACCGGACGGGGCTTCAACGCAGGGCGTGGCGAATCTTCAAGCGTCCGTATCCCATGACCCCGGAGATTCGAATCGTCGGCCCGCCGGGCCGGGGCTGTCGCGGGATCTTGTAGCGCAGGTCCTTCCATCCCGTGCTCAGTCCTTCGACGTCGACCACCGCGTCCCGGGGCACCGTGATCCGGGCCCCGCCGGTTCCCAGTTGCAGCTCGATGTCGACGATCGGGTGCTCGATGACCGCCCGGGACAGGTCCAGGCGCACCCTTCCATATGCTGACTCGACCTTGAGGACCCGAGGCACCCGCCACGCGCCACGCCGCTTGATCCGCCCACCGGCGGCGGCGATCGTGGCAGTGCTTCCCGGTTGCTCCTCCGGGAGCGCGACCAGAGCGGACGCGAGTTCGCTCCGCGTCTTGGCGCTGAGCACCTGGTGGAGGTGCTCGTCCAACACCTCGTGTGGGATGAGCCCTTCCGCGTACGCCTCCTGCAGACGTCGCACGGCTGCCTCGCGGTCGCCTTCACGGATCAGTGAGGGCGATTCTTCCGGTAAGGAGGTCACGGGTTCACCGTACTGCCGAGTCGGCGAGGTAAACCCGTCAAGGCAGGCCCGGAGACCGGGGCGCCACCCGTCCCGCAAACCACCCTTTGCGTATGCGTCTTGGTGACCCTTTGCGCCCTGTGTGGCGCAGGTCACACGAATTGCGTCCCGCGATATGGGACGCCGGGGCAGGTTGATGCCTGCTGGGCACCCGAATGGCGCTGGTGTGGCGGCCTGGACTCGACTTAGGGCACGCCGAGGGCACGCCGCCCCCTGATTGGACTAGACAACAAGTAAGGCCCAGATCGGTGATCTGGGCCTTCTTCGTGGAGCGGGTGACGAGAATCGAACTCGCGCTCTCAGCTTGGGAAGCTGATGTTCTACCATTAAACTACACCCGCGCAAGATCCAGATCCGCTCCCTCGGGAGTGGTCCGGACGCTCGCTCACTGTACCTCATGGCAGGCCCCCGGTGTCCAAGACCCGGGGGCCTGACGGTGTTTCAGGGTGTGGAAGCGGCTGCGGCGGGCACACGGCGGGGCGTACCGTGAGGCCGTTGCGCGCGACCGGGGTGCCGCCTGGAGCGCCGTTCCTTTCATCCCGTAACGTGGCTTTTGTCGTCAGGGCAGCAAGCCAGACGCGGCTCTTGGGGAAGGGACTCTTGGACTTGATGGAGCGCACCGTCGTCCGCTGTGCCGATGGGCACGTGTTCACCGCCGCCTCGTTCCCGATGCAGCAGGCCGAGCGCCTCGGCCCCGGCCGGCTGCTGCGGTGTCCGCGCTGTGCGCGGCTTCGCAGCGTCGTGCCGGTGTCCTTGCAGAAGAGGTAGCCGGGCAGGGTCGGCAGGGAAACCCGCAGACAGAGGGCGCAGGCGCGCGGGGCGGCCGGTTTCGGTCGCCGCGCGCGCCTTGCGTATTCTCGGGGCGTGCTTCTCTCAGACAAGGACATCCGGGCCGAGATCGACGCCGGGCGGGTGCGGATCGATCCCTACGACGCATCCATGGTGCAGCCGTCCAGCATCGACGTACGTCTCGACCGCTTCTTCCGGGTGTTCGAGAACCACCGCTACCCCCACATCGACCCCTCGGTCGAGCAGGTGGACCTCACCCGGCTCGTGGAGCCGGAGGGGGACGAGCCGTTCATCCTGCACCCGGGCGAGTTCGTGCTGGCCAGCACGTACGAGGTCATCACGCTGCCCGACGACCTCGCCTCCCGTCTGGAGGGCAAGAGTTCGCTGGGCCGGCTCGGCCTGGTGACCCACTCCACGGCCGGCTTCATCGACCCCGGCTTCTCCGGGCACGTCACCCTGGAGCTGAGCAACCTCGCCACGCTCCCCATCAAGCTCTGGCCCGGTATGAAGATCGGACAGCTCTGCATGTTCCGGCTCACCTCGCCGGCCGAGCACCCGTACGGCAGCGAGCGGTACGGCTCCCGTTACCAGGGGCAGCGCGGGCCCACGGCCTCGCGGTCCTACCTCAACTTCCACCGGACGCAGGTGTGAGCGGCATGCGCGAGAACCTCAGCTACGAGCAGTTCGGCGTCGCCGTCCGCGAGCTCGCCCAGACCATCGCCGACGACGGCTACAAGCCGGACGTGGTGCTCAGCATCGCCCGCGGCGGCGTCTTCGTCGCCGGCGGCCTCGCCTACGCGCTCGACTGCAAGAACATCCACCTGGTCAACGTGGAGTTCTACACCGGCGTGGGCACGACCCTAGAGATGCCCGTCATGCTCGCGCCCGTCCCCAACGCGATCGACTTCACCGACAAGAAGGTCCTGATCGCCGACGACGTCGCCGACACCGGCAAGACCCTCAAGCTGGTCCGCGACTTCTGCCTCGACGCCGTCGCCGAGGTGCGCAGCGCCGTCATCTACGAGAAGGCGCAGTCGCTGGTGAAGTGCGAGTACGTGTGGAAGCGCACCGACGAGTGGATCAACTTCCCGTGGAGCGTCTTGCCTCCAGTACACACCTCGGGCGAGGTGCCGAAGACGAACACAGAAGCACTCTGACGTGTGATGAAGCGCGCGCTTCTAGGGCTCCTCGGCGACTGCTGAGGGGCCCTTCTGCGTTGGTAGTGAGAGGCCCCTGACCTCGGAAGGCGTGGCGCCTGAGATCGACAGCTGCCGCAAGATGTACCGAGAGATGGACGCGGACTCGCACGGTGAGATTGACGGTGTGGCCACGAGCTTCATGGACTTCGACTGCGTGACCAATGCGCGCAGTGAGCTGCGGGACACGCGGACAGTGGCGCTGTCGACGTGGGATTACACACTCAGACTGCTCACGTCGCCGAGCTGGTGAAGCGGGGGAAGTTTCGCACCGCCCGAGTGACTTCCGTGTTCCACGTGAAACGCCGAAGCTCGACTCCTTGAGGCACACGCCTTGACCTTGACGCTCACTGTCAGTGCGGTGCGTCAGACTGGTTCCTGCGGCCGCAACCGCTGCTGGAAACGGCAGCGGCCCCCTGGGTCTAGCAGGAGGCCGCTCACACCGTTGGGACGGCGTCCAAGTGGGGCGCGCCACTGTACGAACGACCTGGACGCCCTGGGCCGCGTCTCGCTGGGGACCCCCAGCTTCAAGGCCCGCTCGCGGTAGTGGACGGCTTCACCGCAGGGCATGCACTCCCGCGTCGTCGGACTGGTGGTTCCGGTAGCAACGAGCAGGGGGGCCAGGCCACGCTTGTACAGGTCCACGGCGGTGTCAGCCACCCCCAGATCGTGACTGCCGAGTCCGATGGCCACCGAGCACGGTTGAGGTGCATGGCCCATCTGGTGGTAGTCCCATACGCGCTGAGCGTCGGCCCAATCCTGCGTAAAGATCACTGCTGTCCTTCTCCGCCCCTCGCCGAGTCGGGCACCTTGAAGTCGTACTCCCACGCGAAGTGTGTCGGCCGGCCGGGTCCAGAGGGGTCTACGTCCCCTCCACGTGTTCGGGTCGGTAGTAGCTGCAGGGGCGTGCCAGACCGTTACCTCCAGACCGGCTCGATCAGGCTGGGGTCGAACTTCCGGTGTCCCCGTCCGGCCGGGTTGATGATCACGGCCGAGAGGCTGTGCAACACGATCTCCTGCTGACGCTCGATGGGTAGTGCGAAGAACTCCTCAACGGTCAGATTCGCCGTTTCGCCTTTGGCCTCGGCCTGCTTCTGTTCCTTGTAGAAGCGGGCCCGCTCCAGTTTCAGTTCGTCGCGAAGTCGTTCTTTGGCCGGTAGGAGCTGCAGGAGCGTGGCCACCGTGATCTGCTTCGATCGCTCGGCCTCAACGAGCTGAGCGATGTCGTGGGTGACCTGTTCCAACTCGTCCTCACGGGACCACCTTTGATGACCGGGGATGGTGGTGACTGCTGCTCGTGTGCGCTGCTCTTCGAGCACGAGTTGAGCTATCAGCCTGTCGACGGGCTCCCCGGTGCGGCTGACCTTGCCGCAACCGCCGTTCACCACTGAGCACTGGTACGTGTACCTCGTTGCTTTAGACCCTGGTTCCCATCGGCTGTTGTTCTGTCCTCGGATCTTGGTCTTGCACAGGCCACAGCGGGCAATACCCGAGAGCAGGTACTTACGGGCGAGGGACTTGCCGGGATGCTTCTGCTTCCGCTCGGCGACTACTGCGCACACGGCCTCCCACTCTTCCAGGGTGTTGATCCGCTCCCAGTTGCCCTTGACCGGCTCGCCATCCTCGCCGAGCAGAATTTCACCGTGATATGTGCGGTAGCCGACCAACCTCGGGCTCGTCAGGATCTGCTCGACGTGGTGATGGGCCATGCGCTTGGTACCTGCTCTTGGGTTGCCCAAGCCCTGTTGCTGCCACCGGGTCCGGATGGTTCCGATGCGCACGCCGGCGAGAATCTCCCGCTGAGCCTCACGGATGGCCTCGGCCGCTACCGGATCGACCTTCGTGCGGTCGTCCTTCCTCCAGCCGTAAGGCGCCGGTCCGCCGCTGTCCTTGCCCTGTTGGGCCAGCTCGAGGTGCTTGCGTTTGATCCGGCGTGACGCATCGTGCGACGACTTGTTGGCGAACGCCACCATGATGCGGGCCATCGTGCGGCCGTCCGACGATCCGAGGTTGATGTCGTTGGTGACGGTGGCGAACTCCAGGCTGGGGCGCTCGTCGAAGATCTCGATGAGACGTTCCAGGTCCCGCGGCTGTCTGGCGAGGCGGTCCAGGTCGTAGGACACGATGGCGTCGAGGAGGCCGGCGCGCAGATCCCTCAGCATCAACTCGAACTCGCCACGCACGACATTGCGCTTGAAGGCCGACACGTCGTTGTCCTCGTAGGTCTTCACGACCTGCCACGATCGGAGATCGGCGAGGCGTTCGCAGTCCTGCTGCTGCCTCGCGACCCCCAGCGACTCGCCCTCGTCGTCCCGCGAAATGCGGGTGTACACGCCGACTTTGCGCGCCACGGTCGGCCCTCCCCCTGCCTCCTGAGCAGGGTTAGGCTACTACCCTCATCGAGGCAAGTCAGCCAAAACGTCCAGCCGCCCGTCACGCCCTCCGGTGAGGCCCCCGCCGTGAACCGGGAAGCCCTCTAGGCCCGGTCACAGCAGGCCCGGTCACAGCGTCACGACGATCTTCCCGCGCACGTGCCCGCCCTCCGAGTGGGCGTGCGCCTTCGCGATCTCCTCCAGCGGGTACGTCCGCTCCACGCGCGGCGTGTAGCGGCCCTGCGCGCCGAGCGCGGCCGCCTCGGCGAGCCACGTCGAGTCGTTGACCGCGTCGGCCACCCGTACGCCCAGGCGCCCCGCGCCCTGGTGGTCGGCGACCGTCACCACGCGGGACGGGTCCCCCGCGATCTTCACGAGCTCCCCGAGCGAGCCCGACGCGGCGGTGTCGAGCACCAGGTCGATCCCCTGCGGCGCCACGACCGCCAGACGCTCCGCCAGGCCCTCGCCGTACGTCGTGGGGACCGCCCCCAGCTCGCTGAGGAACGCGTGGTTGTGCGGGCCCGCCGTCCCGATCACCGTGGCCCCCGCGGCGACCGCCAGCTCGACCGCCGCGCCACCGACCCCTCCGGCGGCGCCCTCGACCAGCAGCGTACGTCCGGAGAGCGGGCCGAGCGCCTTCAGGCCGCTCAACGCCGTGACGGCGCCCAGGGCGGCCCCGGCCGCCTCCGCGTCGCTCCACTCCGCGGGCGCCGGCGCCCAGGCCGACAGCACCGCCAGCTCCGCCGTCGCGCCCGTCACCCCGCCCAGGCCGAAGACGCGGTCGCCGATGCCCACGCCCTCCACTCCGGCGCCGATCCTGTCCACCCGGCCCACGGCGTCACGGCCGGGGATCGCCGGCAGGTCCACGGGGAGGACGTCCCGCACCGCGCCGCTGCGCACCTTCCAGTCGACCGGGTTGACGCTCGCCGCGGCGACCCGGATCCGTATCTCGCCGGGGCCCGGTGCCGGGTCGGGGGCCTCCTCGACGGTGAGCACCGTCGTGTCGCCGTACTCGTGGTAGCGGGCTGCGCGCATGCTGATCTGCCTCCTGGGCCGGAGAAGCCGGAATGACTTCGACACCCGCGACGCTAGGACCTGACGTCGGCGTCAGATGCAAGTCGCACGTCGTACGCACGTCAGGTGACGGCCGTCGATCGGAGGGGCCCGTATGCGGATCGGTGAGGTGGCGCGGAGGGCCGGGGTGAGTGTCCGGGCGCTCCGCTACTACGAGGAGCAGGGGCTGCTGCCCGCCGAGCGCGGCCCCGGAGGCCAGCGGCACTACCCCGCCTCCGCCGTCGACCGGGTCGGCCTGATCCGGCAGTTGTTCGCCGCCGGGCTGGCCAGCCGTTCTGTGCGCGAGGTGCTGCCGAGCGTGTACTCCGGCTCGGTCCCGCCGGGGCTCGTGGAGCACCTGGAGAACGAGCGGACGCGGATCAGCGAGCGGATCGCGGAGCTGTCCGAGGCCCGGGAACGGCTCGACGCCGTCATCGCCAACACCCGTAACCCGCCGCCGGAATGCCGCCATCCACGGGAGTGATCCACGGGAGTGAGGGAGCAAGAAGAAGGGCTCCCCGCGGGGAGCCCTTCACGCCGGCGCGTCCGTCAGAACGTGCCGAGCTTCACGATCGACAGCAGCGCGATCAGCTGGATGGACGACGCGCCCAGGGCCTTCGGCCAGGGGAGGTCGTGGGAGCGGCTCACCATCAGGGTGAGCAGGGCGCCGCCCGCCACCCACGTGGCCCAGCCGAGGAGCTGGACGAACATCGCGTCGCCGCCCGCGAACATGGCGAAGACCAGGCGCGGGGCGTCGCTGAGAGACATGATCAGCATGGACAGGCCGACCGTGGGCTGCCAGGCGCCGTTGCCGCCGAGCTGGCGGGCCAGCGTGTGGGTGACCATGCCGAGGACGAACGCGCTGATCACCATCGCCACGGACGTCGTCAGCACGATCGGGATGGCGTTGGACAGCGTCGCGTTGATGGCGTCCTCGCGGGCGCCGTCGAAGCCGAAGACGGCGAGCAGGCCGTAGAGGAACGTCACGACGAGGGCGGGGCCCCACATCGTGTAGTCGCGCATCTGCAGGAACGTCTGCTGCGGGGACAGGACGATGCCCTTCAGCAGGGCCTTCCAGTGCAGCCGCGGGCCGACGGGGCCGGCGGGCGGCTGGTAGGCGTCGTCCTGGTGGTACGGGTCGTCGATGGAGAACGCCTGCGTGTGACCGGGGTTGTTGGCCGCGTACGGGTCGTGCGGGACGCCCTGGGGTCCGGCGGGGTAGCCGCCGTCACCGAAGTACTCGGGCTCGCCGTGACCGCCGTGGCCCCCGCGCCCGCCGTAGCCGCCCGGGCCGCCGTGACCGGCGTGCGGCTGCGGCCAGGGGCTCCCGCCGCCCGCGCCCTGCCCGTAGGCGGGCGGCTGCGGTGCCTGCGGGTAGCCGTACGACGGCGCCTGCGGCGTCTGCCGCCCGTGCGGGGGGTGGGGCGGGCGCCCCTGAGGCGCACCGTCGTTGTTCCGTCCGCGTCCGATCCTGAATCCAGCCACGTCCTCGAACGTACCTGTTCCCGGGCGGCCGTGTGCCGGGCCCCGGCCACGTGGACGGGCATTGCTGCCGAGCTGTGACATCCCCTAAGGGGAGTACCCGGACCCGCCCCGGGGGGCAGGTCCGGGCGGCTGATCAGGAGTTGTTGTGGGACGGGCCGAAGAACTCGATCTCGGCGATCGCCACCTGCTTCTTCGGGCCCGCGTCGTAGGCCGACCGCAGGACGAAGCGCACGGCCGTCACCTCGCCGACCCGGAACGCACGGCGCTGGCCGCCCGCGCTCTGGTCCAGGGTGAGGGTCCTGGTGATCTTCTCGCCGTCGGCGAGGGTGATCTGCGCGTCGATACGGCGCGGAAGGGCCGACTCCGAGAGCTGGTCCGCGCGGGGCGAGGTGCCGGGGGTGATCACCAGGTCCAGCAGCCGGGTCGGCTGGTCGAAGGTGACCTCCAGCCACTCGCCCTCGGCGGCCTGGTCGATGCCGGGGCCCCACCAGGTGTTGTTCAGCTTGTCGAAGGCGAGCCCCGCGCCGTGCCCGGTGTACGACCGGGACGCCTTCACGGCGGACGGGCCGACCGGGGCGCGCTTGGCGAAGTGGTCGCGGGTGGCCTGGATCATCGTGCCCAGGTTCATCACCAGGGCGACGACGAGGCCGATCACCACGGCGCCGACCACCCAGTTCCACACCCGGCCGAACCCCCGCCGCAGACGCGGCCGTTCGCCCGCCCACGCCGGCTCCGCGGTGCGGTCCGCGAACATGCGGCGCCACCACGGGAGACGCTGCGGGGCGTCCTCGCCGCGCGTCATCGACATGGCGCAGCGTGCGCAGAAGTGCCGTTCGGGGCGATTGGGGGTGGAGCACCAGGGACACGGGACACCGCCCTCCGCGTCGAACTGCGGTCCCACGGCGCGGACCTCGGGGCGGCGGGCGGCCGTGCGGCCGGGCAGCACCGGGGCCACGTCGGGGTCCTCGGGCCTCTCGCGCGGCTCGCTGTCGGCGACGGGGACGAGGAGCGAGCGGGCGCGTTCGCGTTCGCGTTCGGACGCGTCGGCGTCGGCATCCTGCCGGTCGCGGGGCGGCTGGGTGGTCGCCGACTGCACGGCGGGCAGGGGTTCGGTGTCGTCCTCGGCATCGGTGAGCTGGTCCCGGTCGTCCGGGGGGACGGTGGTCGGGGCCCGGTCCCGGCCCCGGTCACTCGCTGCGGCGGACGCCACGCCGCCCGTACGGCCCGCCCCGGCCGGGCCGCCTGTACCGGCTGCGCCGTCCATGCCGGCCGCACTGCCGTCACCGGCCGGGACGGCGCCGGCGTCACCGGAGGCGCCGGCCGACCCGGCCGAACCGTGGACCCCGGCGGTGGCGAAGCCACTGGAAGTTCCGGCCGCTCCGGCCGCTCCGGCTGACCCGGCGGCGCCGTGGCTCCCGGCGCCGGCGGAGCCACCGGCAGCACCGGCCGTGCCGGCCCTGGCGGCACCGGAGGCGCCCGTCGATCCGCCCGGCCGGGCGTCACCGTAGGCCCCGGCGGTACCGGAGCCACCGGTCGCTCCGGCGGCACTGGCCGACGCGGCCGCTCTGGCCGCTCCGGTCGACCCGGCGTCACCGTGGCCCCCGGCGCCGGCGGAGCCACCGGCAGCACCGGCCGTGCCGGCCCCGGCCGCACCGGAAACGCCCGCCGATCCGCCCGGCCGGGCGTCACCGTGGGCCCCGGCGGCAGAGGAGCCACCGGAAGCGTCGGCCGCACTGCCCGACCCGGTGGTGCCGGAGGCGCCGGCCGACCCGGCGGCACCGTAGCCCCCGCCGCCCCCGGCACCACCGGAAGCTCCGGCCGCCGAGGCCGGGGCCGCGGGCTCCGTACGGGCCCGTTCGGCGCGGCCCGCGCGGCCGCTCCCGTCGGCCCACCCCAGCACCGCTCCGCAGGAGTCGCAGAAGGACTGGCCGGGTTCCGCCGGGGTGCCGCAGTCGGCGCAGCGGGAGGCGGTCCGGCCGCCCGGGCCGGAGGACGGGCTGGTCATCTGTCGGTGGTCCTTTCGACGACGGCCGAGGCGACGACCTCGACCGTGTACGGCATGTGGGCGGGGCGGGCGGCCGCGACGAGGGTGTCCAGCCGGTGGTGGTCGGCCGGCGTCGGGTCGGGCAGCCGGAGGGTGACGTGCAGGTGGGGGCGGCGGTCGCCGGGGACCGGGCCGAGCGGGCGGGCGTGCCAGGCGGCGGCGCCGCTCTCCCGGATCTCGGGCGGTACGCCGAAGACCAGGCGTACGGCCTCGGACAGGCCGCGCCGGGTGCCGCGCACGCGGTGCAGGCGGGCGGCGGCGGCGACGGCGGCCCGCAGGCGCAGCTCCGCCGGGAGGGCGCCCGCGCGGCCGGCGTCGGCCGTCCCGCGGCTCACCGGTCCGGTGCCGGAGGCGATACCGCCGCCGCTCACCGGACCGCCGCCGGGCCCGACGCCGTCCGCTTCGACGCCCGCCCGGCCGACGCCGGGGCGGACGCCGTTGCTCTCGGCGAGGGCAGGACCCACGCCGGAGCCCGCACCGGAGGCGCCCGCAGGATCGGCGCCAGGTCCGACGCCGCCGACCCCGCCGCCCGCATGGCCGGCGTCGGCCGTTCCCGCGTCCGCCGGACCGACGCCCGGGACGCCTCCGGGACGGACGCCGTCGGTCCCGGCGAGGGCCGGGCCCGTGCCGGGGCCGGCACCGGAAGCGCCCGCCGGGCCGACGTAAGGCCCGGCACCGGAAGTGCCGCCCGGACCGACGCCGTCGGTCCCGGCCCCCTCCGTCTCGATGCCCTCCGTCTCCGCCCCCACCCAGTCGGCCAGCCAGCGGGTGAAGTCCAGTGGGGCGAGCGCCGGGTCGAAGTAGGAGTCGAGGTTGTCGAGGACGACCAGGAACGGTGCGAGGACCTCGTCGAGACCGGCGACGAACCGCTGGGCCAGGTCGTCGTCCGCGAAGATCGCGGGCAGCATCGCGCCGATCGGCGCCGACGAGCCCAGCCCGTCGACGGAGCCCCTCATGCGCCGTCCCCGATCACGCGGACCCGGTGGTCGAAGGAGAACACCAGGGACGGGGCGGACAGGTCGATGCGGTCGGTGGCCTCGCCGCGTTTGCCGGTGATCGGGTCGGCGGGGTGCAGCAGCACCTGGTCGACGAGTTCGACGCCGGGCACGCGCTGGAGCACGGCGAAGATCTCGCCCGCCTGGACGGGACGGCCGAAGGGCCAGCCGGTGCCGTCGGCGCCGCCGGTGAGCGGGTCGAGGTGCCGGTAGAGGGCGTCGTGCGCCTGGCGGCGGACCCGGTCGGTGTCGGCGCCGCGGAAGGCGTGCACGGTCGCGACGACGGTGACGCCCTGGTAGTACGGCGGGCCGACGGCGAGCCGCGTGCCGATCAGGCGGCGTTCGTCGAGGTGGCGGGTGATGCGGGAGAGCAGCGCGTCGCCGGGGACGAGCTGCTCGAAGCGGAGCCGCCCGCCCGGGTCGGGCACGGCCTGGGGGACCACGAGGACCCGGACCGCGTAGGCGCCGTGTTCGCTCTCGTCGCCCTCCAGGCAGGTGATGCGGGCGGTGTCGGGGGCGGCACGGCGGGCGAGTTCCTCGTAGTCGCGCAGGGTGACGGCGCGTTCCTGGGCGCGCAGCGTGATGGGCGCGCGCCGCTTCGCCTCCTCGACGGTCTCGCCGTCGACGCCGCCACGCGCGGCCTCCCGGTTGACGACCTCGGCGACGTACGGCACGGAGCGGCGCAGGACGCGGACGGCGCCGCGGGCGACGTTGCCGGCCCTGCCGCCGCCGGTGCGGTAGCGCAGGGCGCGGATCACGGCGCCCTTCGGGGGAACGGCGCCGTACTGGCGCAGGGTGCCGTCGGGTTCGCGGACGGCCGGGCCGAAGGCGATCTCGCCGGTGGTGGCGTCGAGGGTGACGTGCCGGTCGTGCGGGCGGGAGCCGGCGAAGTGGGGGACGACCTCCCAGTCGGTCCAGCCGCCGTGCTCGGCGGTCTGGAGCAGGACAGGAGGGGTGTCGCCGACGACGGGCGCGTGCGCGAGGCGCAGCCGCTGTCCGGGCAGGCCGGTGGACTCGCCGAGCGCCTCGTCGCGGACGGTCTCGGCGTGCACGGCCGAGGTGGTGCCGCCCAGGGTGTACGCCTCGGCGGCCCGGACGGACGGGGAGGTCGTGTAGAAGGGCTGGCCGGGGAGGGGTTCGGTGACGCGGCAGCGCAGCCAGCCGCCCTCGTGACCGCCGTTGCGGGACAGCACGTGTCCGCCGGGGACGTGCAGGACGACCTCGCCGGGCCGGTTGAGGCCGCCGGTGACGTCGCGTTCGACCTCGCACTCGGCCCAGCCGTCCTCCGTCCACGCCTCCCACACCAGCGGCGGCTGGCGCGGGTCGACGCCGACGCCGTCGACGCGGCTGTCCAGCTCCAGGGCGACGGCGCAGTGCGGGACGGCGGCGCTCAGCCCGAACAGCATGCAGTCGCCGGGTGTGGGCGCCTCGGAGAAGCAGAGGACGTCCTTGCCCTCGGCGAGGTCGTCGGTGCGGTCGGCGACCGGCTCACCCTGCTGCTGCGCGGCGATCCTGCGCAGCGAGCAGGGCACGAGGGCCAGGTCGCGTTCGGTGGCGAAGACGACGGCCTCGTCCCGCTCGGTGCGGGTGGTGGCGGTCTCGGTGCCCTCGGGCACCACCACCGGGTCGTCCTGCGGCGCGGACAGCCAGAAGGTGACGTCGGTGCGGGCGGCGGTGGGCGGGAACCGGGTGATGCCGACCAGGTCGAGGAAGGCCAGGTGGTTCTTCTCGGGCACCCGGTTGAGGCGGTACACGACTTGGTCGGCCATGTGGGCGACCGCCTCGATCAGGGTGATCCCCGGGTCGGAGACGTTGTGGTCGGTCCACTCCGGGGCGCGCTGCTGGATGTAGCGCTTGGCGTCGTCGACGAACTGCTGGAAGCGGCGGTCGTCGAGGTTGGGGGAGGGAAGGGCCATCAGCGGTCGCTTTCGGGGTGGGGGCCGGACTCGCCCGCACCGGCCGTGCCGCTCGTGCCGGGCTCGTCGTGGGAGGGGATGACGTAGAAGGGGAAGACGAGGCTGCGCGGGTTGTTGGTGCCGCGGATCGAGTAGCGGACGTCGATGTGGAGCACGCCCTCGCCGGGGCCGGCGGTGACCTGGACCTCCTCGACCTCGATGCGCGGCTCCCAGCGGTCGAGGCTCGTGTACACCTCGTGCTGGATGCGGCCGGCGGTGGCCTCGTTGACCGGGGCGAAGACCAGTTCGTGGATGGCGCAGCCGAACTCGGGGCGCATCGGCCGCTCGCCCGGCGCGGTGGCCAGGACGAGCCGGATGGCCTCCTCGATCTCCTTCTCGCCGCTGACCAGGGCGATGCCGCCGGTGGGTCCGATGCGCATCGGGAACGCCCAGCCGGAGCCGACGAACTGCTCGGCCATCAGATCACCGGCTTTCCGTTGGCGGTGAGCAGCCCCGTGATCGGCACGGTGGCCGCGCGGATGCCCACGCTCGCCGCCGCGTTGATCTGCACGCTGCCCATCGCGGCGAGGCTGGCGAGGCCCGCGGCCTTCAGCGACAGGGCGCCCTTGGCGTCCACGTTCACCGCGCCGACGGAGGAGCTGAGGGTGACCATGCCGCGCCCCTGGAGGGTGAGGGGGCCGCCGCTCTTGATGGTGACCGACCGCTTGCCGTCGAGGGTGAGGTCGGTTCCGGCTTCGACGGACACGGACCGGCCGCCCTTGATGACGACGGCGCCCTCGCTGTCGACGGTGATCTCCGTCTTGGTGCGGTCGAGGTTGATGACCAGTTTGTCGTCGCCGGAGACGATCCGGACGCCCTGCTTGCGGGCGCCGTTGGTCTGGCTGAGCAGGTCGACGCGGTTGGCGTCGCGGTCGGACAGGGTGTGCCGGACCGCCCGCCGCTTCACGGTGTCGTGCAGCGGCACGTCCCGCACCGGGGACGGCTTGTCCACGCCGTTGTAGAGCCCGCCGACGACGAACGGGTGGTCCAGGGCGCCCCGGTCGAACGCCACCAGCACCTCGTCGCCCACGTCGAGCGGGAAGACGCTCCCGCCGCGCTTCCCGCCGAGCTGCACGGTCCGCGTCCAGTCGGAGACGTAGGTGTCGTCCAGCCACGGGAACTTCAGCTTCACGCGGCCCTGCTTCAGCGGGTCCTGCACGTCGGTGACCAGCGCGTTGGCGACGCCGGGCAGCCGGGGCGCGGCAGCGGCGCCGCTGCCCCCGCCGCCGGAGGTGAGCCCGAACAGGGAACGCCACTGGCGTCCGCTGACGGTGATCCAGGTTTCGTAGTGCTTGCCGTCGCCGAACACGTGCCGGGCGGACGTCACCGTGTACTTGCCCTCGAAGGGCGCGCCGACGTCGGTGAGGGTGACCGGCACGCCGGGCCGCAGCTTGGGGTTGCCGCGCACGACGACCTCCAGCTCGGCGAAGGAGGAGGTGACGTCGTCGGCGAGCGAGTCGGCGGCGTACTTCACCTCGTTCTGCCGGTCGTAGGGCTTCTCCGTCTCGACGAGGGTGACGGTCCCGAAGGCGGAGGCGGCCTTCTGCGGGGTGGTGCCGATGTCGATGCCGGGGTGGGCGGTGGTCGGCGCGGTCGCGGTCAGTTCCTTCTTCGCGACGACGTCCCAGCCGCGGGCCTCGACCCGCCCGAACTGGTCGGCGGCGGTCACCGCGGCCCGGCAGCGCAGCACGTCGGTGCCGGCCTGGAGGACGTACGGGCTCTTCTCGCCCGGGGTGCTGGTGGGCGGCGCGCCTGACGCGGGGTCGGGGCCGGTGAACTGGAAGCGGCCCTCGGCGTCCAGGGACATCACCCGGTCGTTCTCGTCGGCGAGCCGGGACAGGAAGTCCCAGTCGGTGACGTTGGCCTGGCTGATGAACTCGTAGACCGTCCGGGTGCCCTGGACGGTGCCGAGTGTCAGGCCGTCCTGCGCGGCGAGCGTGCGGGCGATGTCGGACGCGGTCTGGTTGCGGTAGGCGGCGACGCGGCGGCGGCGCATCATGCGGTGCCCGCGGTCGTAGCCACGGATCACGGTGAAGGTGCCGGTGCCGTCGTAGTCGGTCTCCATGCCGGTGACCTCGCCGGTCAGCAGCGGGTCGCCGGCGCCCTTGCCGTGCGCGACGGGCGCGATCACCACCTCGGTGCCGAACGTGATGCCGAGCTTGCCGAGCACCAGGCCGTGCGCGTCGCGGAACGTCACCCGGAACGCGCCGGGCACGCCGGCGCCCAGGTCGACCCAGCCGCCGACCAGCAGCGGGGCGAAGTAGGGCGGGACGGGCTTCCCGTCGAAGGTGACGTCGACGATGTTGGAGAAGGAGGGCTTGACCATCGGTTACGCGACCTCCCCGGCCGCCGGAAGGATCAGTTCGGTGCCGTTGGGCAGCCGGGACGGGTCGTCGATGTCGTTGGCCTCGGCGATCGCCCGCCAGGCCGCCGCGTCGCCGTACTCCCGCCAGGCCAGCGACTGGAGCGTGTCGCCCGCGACGACCCGGTGCACGCGCCGCGCGGTCAGCGCGCCCGACGTCGGGTTCTGGCCCTTGGTCCGTCCGGGGATCTCGTTCAGCTCCACCTGGCAGGCCGCCCGGATCGGCACCCCCGTCGTCCCGAACAGCGTGTAGGTCGCCTGCACGCTCCCGATGTACGCCGTGAACCGCGCCGTCGAGAACGACCCCCATTCGAACACCACCCACGGCGTCGACGGCTGGTCCGCGGCGATCGACTTCGCGGTCACCTCGCAGCAGGAGAACAGCGCCTCGACCTTCTTCAGCACGCTGCTGTCGCCCGGGTCGCCGGAGGAGTCGAGGAAGATCTCCATCGAGAGGCTGCGCCCCTCGGCGCCCATGAACTCCGGCAGCGGGCCGTCGCGCAGGGCGGCGGACGGGGTGCTCTTCCACTGGGCGCGGCGCGTCAGGGTCAGCTGCGCCGGGTTGAAGTCGAAGTCGAAGGTCCTGATCAGACCGCCCGGTGTGGTGCTGTCGCCGATGGGGGGCTCGTGGATGGCGAGCGTGGCGCGCACCAGGCTCTTGCCCGCGCCGCCCGTGGAGCCCTTGCCTCCCTTGCCTGCCATGTCCTTCGTCTCCGTCCTGGTGTCGTTCCGGTCGTGCTGTGGTGCGGGGCGTGGGTCAGTCGGTGAAGCCGTGGTGGGCGATCTCCAGGACCTCCGTGGCCACGCCCGGGTTCGCGGGGTCCAGGGACGGGCCCTGCCAGCTCACCGGCAGCACGTCGATCAGCCCCCAGCGGGCCACCTCGGACCCGTCCGCGCGCAGGGCCGAGATCTGGGCGGTGGGGCGGGTGACGCCGGTCGTCACGGACGAGATCCACGCGGCGACCTTCGACGTGTCCGGGGTCAGCGGGCGGGTCAGCCGGATCGTGGAGAAGGTGACGCGGGTGGGCAGCTGCCACACGAAGCCGTTGTTGCCGCCCTCCTGGTACTGCTCCACCTCGACCGTCGACGCGAGCCCCTCACAGCCGTTGAAGGCGCCGAGGCTCTCGCCGTCGATGGTGAGGGTGAAGAAGATCGTGGATCCCGGATCGAGATCGCTGGGCATCGCGGGGCCTTTCGGGGGCGTCGTCGGGCGGGTGGTTCAGGTCAGGCGCGTGGGTCGCGGAGGCGGCCGATGCGTTCGCGGTCCATGCGCAGTTCGGTCCGCAGGATCCGGGTGAGCGGGCCGACCAGCCGGTGCGTCAGCTCGTCGAGCTGGCCGTCGGTCAGGGCCCGGGGGTCGAAGGGGGGCGCCCCCGGCGGGCCGCCCGGCCCCGGGTGCGGATCGTGGGCGCTGTACGGAGGGGGCGGGCCCGGGTCGTACGGCGGGGGCGGGCCCGGGTCGTACGGCGGGGGCGGTGTGGTGGGCGAGGGGGGTGGCGGGGGCGCCGCCGGGGTGGCGCGCTGTACGGGGAAGGAGTGCGTGCTCGCCGGGCGCGCGGGCGCCGACGGAGAGGTGGGCGCGGGCGTGACGGGTGCGGTGCCGCGTCGAAGGGGAGCACCGAGGCCGGTGCGCGCGGTGGGCGCGTCGGGTCGCGTGAGGGGCTGTACGGGAGTGCCCGCCGCCCCGTCGCGGGAGGGCCGCGACGGGGAGGGTGAGGGTGAGGCGGTACGGCTCTCGGCGGCCGGGGTGTCGGGCGTGGACGGTGCTGCCGGAGGCGTCGGGCGCCCTGCCGCGAGCCGCTGGATGGGAGGCCCGACAGGGGCGGGCGCGGAGACGGGCGCGGCGGGCGACGGGACGGTACGGGCCGGCCTCGGTACGGCGACGGAGGTGGACCCGAGCGGAGGCAGCACGGTACGGCCACGCGCGGGCGTCGGCGCATCCCCGGAGGGGGTACGGCGGTGCGGCACGGGGGAGTTGAGGGGAGCGGCGGGCGTGGCCGGCTTGCCCACGTTGGGTGCAGGTAGGGCCGTGGAGGTGGGTGCCGAGTTCGGGGCGGTGGCCCGCTGGACGGGTGCCGCGTCGGGTGCGGGGACCGCGAGGGGGCGGACCGGGACGTCGGTCACGCCCGGCGTGCCGGCTCTGCGGACGGCAGGCGTCTCGGGTGCGGCCGGCGAGGTGGCTCGGGGTGCGGCGCCGGGGGCGGGGGTGCGGGGCGGGGCCGTGTCGGGCGTGCTGGTGCGCTGGACGGCAGGCGTCCGGGATGCCGGTGGTGTGGTGGTTCGGGGCGGGGTCGTGGTGGAGGGAGCCGGGGCCGGTGCGCCGGTCGGCCGGACGGGGGGTGTCTCGGGAGTGGGTGGCGTTGCCGTCCGGGGCGAAGCAGCGGTGGTGGACGGCGTCGAGTCCGGGGCGCTGGTCCGCTGGACGGCAGGCGTCGGGGATGCGGGTGGCGTGGCGGTCCGGGCCGTTGTGGGGGCGGACGGTGCCGTGTCCGGTGCGGTGGCCCGCTGGACGGCAGGCGTCCGGGATGCCGGTGGCGTGGTGGTTCGGGGCGGGGTCGTGGTGGAGGGAGCCGGGGTCGCGGTGGAGGGAGCCGGGGCCGGTGCGCCGCCCCGCCGAACGGGCGCTGCCGCGGACGCCGGTGGCATGGCGCCGCGGGGCGAAGTCGTGGTGGAGGTGGCCGGTGCCGTGACCGGGGCGCTGGTCCGCTGGACGGCAGGCGTAGCCGGAGCCACGGGGACGGCGACGGCCCGCGGCGGGGTCGCGGTGGAGGCAGCCGGGCCCGACGTGCTGGTTCGCTGAACGGCAGGCGCCCCGGCCACCGTTGGCGTGGCGGCCTGGGGCGGGGTGCCCGGCGCACCCGTCCGCCGGACGGCGCGCGCCTCAGGTGCGGAGACCGAGGCGGGCCGGGGCGGGGCGTCGGTCGCGGGCCGGACCGAGGGCGTCGGCGTGGCCGGAGCCACGGGGACGTCGGCGGCCCGAGGCGGCGGCGCGGCAGGGAGCCGCCGCAGGGGTGCGACGGGCACCGAGGAGCCGGGCCGGGAAAGGCGCTGGACCGTGGCCACGGGAGCAGCGGCCGGCGCGGGTATGCCGTCCCCGTCGCCCGCTGCCTCTCCCGAGCCGTCAGGCTGCCCCACCGTCGCGCGCCGCACCGCCGGAGCCTCGGCCGGCGCGACCGGCGCGACCGGCGCCCCTTGCGTGACCGGCGCCCCTTGCGTGACCGAAGGGCGTGCCGAAGGCACCGGCGCCTCAGGACCCGTGGGCACGGGTGAAGCGCTCCCTGGGCCGCCGGACGGACCGGAGGACTCGGGCGTCCGCGCGGCCGGAGCGCCCCCGCCGGACCGGGCCGCCCGTCGCTGCACGGCGGGCGCGGTCCGCCGCAGAGGTACGGCCGCGGGCGCGGGACGAAGGTGCGGGGCCGCAGGCGACAGCGCGGACGGCGCGGAGGGGGCCAGCGCACGGGTCGGCGTCAGGGGCCGTACCGGAGGCGCCGCGCCGACGGGAACGGGTGCCGGTGCCTGGGCCGTTCCCTCCGACGCCTGCGGGACGGCCCGCTGACGTACGGATGCGCTGCCGGACTCCCGCTGGACGGACGTCACCGGAGCGTCCCCGGCGACGGAAGAGCCCGAGTCCGCACCGGCGACCGGCGGAACCGACGAGGGCGGGGAGACAGAGGCGGCCGAGGAAGCCGAAGCCGTCGAGCGGGCGACGGGAACGGACGACGGGGAGGGCGCCGGCAGGCCTCCCGGACCCGCCGCGCGCGGCTCGGACGCTCCCGCTCCCGCCCCCGCTTCCGAGGGCGGAGCCGTCAACGGCGCCTCGAGCAGGGGCCGTCGACGCGGCGCGGACGGCGTACCACCGCTTCCCCCGGAGCCCGCCGGGCCACCGCCTACGGGACCCGAACCGGAGCCCCGCGTCCCCACCGGAGCCGTCTCGACCGGCGCCGTCTTGACCGGAGCCGTCCGGACCGGCACGGTCTCGACCGGAGCCGTCCGGACCGGCACGGTCTCGACCGGAGCTGTCCGGACCGGCACCACCGCGACCGGCAGCGCCCTCCGCTGCACAGGCGCCGCCGCGGATCCCCTCGCTTCGGTCAGGGACGCGGAACGCCGCGCGGGAGAGGGGGAGGACGTCACCCTGAGGGGAACCGCCGCGCGCTGCACCGCCGGAGCCTCCTCACCCCCCGTCGGGCCACCGGCCTCCTCCGCGGGCCTCGCCACCGGCAGGTCGAGCGTGGGCAGTTCCAGCCCTCCGGACGGCCGCGCCGACGCGGTGAGGACACCCTCGACCAGCCCTCCGGGCGCGCCGTCCAGGACGGCGTGGGAGAGCGTGCCCGCGAAGGTCGGGTTCTGCCAGGTGCTCAGCCCGCCGCCGAACCCGGCGTCGGCGACCGGCCACGACGGCCGTGACGTCGCCCGCTGGATCGGCGGCAGCGCGGGCCACGCGGCCGTACGCACGGGCGCCTGAGGAGCCGCCGGGGTGCGGACGTCGTCCGCGGGGGCCGCGGGCGCGCCGCCCTTCCGCCGCAGGCGGTCGAGGAGTCCCATGCCGCGTCAGCCTTCCGCCGACGCGCGCGTGACGAGCGCGGTGATCTGCTCCGTGTACCGGCGGCGGTCACCGTGTTCGAGGTCCAGGATGTCCTCCAGGCTCCAGTGGAAGTGGTAGGCGATGTACGCGATCTCCTCGTGCAGCCGGTCGGTCGCGTACGTCACGATTCCCCCAGGCGGCTCCCGCCGAGTTCGACCTCGAACGGCTGCTCGCAGTGGGGGCAGGTCACGCCGGCGCGGGTGTGGCCCTCGGCGTTGACCTGCCGGTAGAAGTCCTGCAGGAAGGCGAGGTCGGAGGCGAACATGTTCTCCACGACCCCGTCGTGCACCATCGTGAGCGTCCCCAGCCGGGTGATGACCCGGCCGAGCAGCACCACCGACAGGTAGGCGGGGTTCTCCTGCACCCGGACGTCGCGCAGCGGGACCAGTTCGTCCCGGGCGGTCGCGAGCCGCATCGTCCCGTGCTTGTGGACGGTGCCGTTCTCGTCGACGTAGCCGCGCGGCAGTTCGAAGGGGAACTCGGTGCGCAGCGCCCCCGAGGCGGAGCCGGCCGTGGCCTCCTCGGGCTCCGCGGCGGCGGCCGGAGCCGCCTCCGCGGAGCCCGGGCCGGCCGGGAGGGCTCCCGGCCGGGCGGCGGTGGTGCGTCGCATTACTCGATGACCAGTTCTTCGAACGTGATGGTCACCGTCTCGGTCAGCGCGGAGGCCTCTCCGGCCTTCACGGTGCTGGTGTCGATCTTGCTGCACCAGGCGTTGCGCATGTTGTACCGCTTGACCGGATTGTTCTGGTAGTCCATCACCATGATGGTCGCGTTCTTGCGGGCGGTGCCCATCGCGCCGTTGACCGACTCGTTGATCCACTCGTTGAACGCGGGGGACTGGGTCATGCCGCGCACGACCGTGCAGGTGCCGGCCTTCTTCACGCCCGGCATCTTCTTGGTGACGGGCTTGCCCTGGGCGGAGACCTGCTGGTACTCGATCACGTCCTGCTCGATGCTGAGGCCGCTGACCTCGGCGAGGTACTCGACCATGACGCCGTCGATCTGAAGGCCGAAGTTGTGTGAGGTGAGGGCGTCACCCGGCTGCAGACTCATCTGTCGTTACTTTCCTTCACAGAGGGGGAGTTCGGAGGGAGGGCGGAGTGCGGGGGTCTCCCTACTCCTCCAGCTCCCCGCTCCCGCTGGAGAACTGGGCCAGCCGGAAGATCACGAACTCGGCGGGCTTGACCGGGGCGATGCCGATCTCGCAGACGACCCGGCCGAGGTCGACGGACTCCGGCGGGTTGGTCTCCTCGTCGCACTTGACGTAGAAGGCCTCCTCCGGCCGGGAGCCGAACAGGGCGCCGGAGCGCCACTCGTTGACGAGGAAGGCGGAGACGTTGCGCCGGATCCGGGCCCACAGCTGGTGGTCGTTGGGCTCGAACACCACCCACTGGGTGCCGATCAGGATCGACTCCTCCAGGTAGTTGAAGTACCGGCGGACGTTCAGGTAGCGCCAGGCCGGGTCGGAGGCCAGGGTGCGGGCGCCCCAGACGCGGATGCCGCGGCCGGGGAAGGCGCGGATGCAGTTGACGCCGATCGGGTTGAGCAGGTCCTGCTCGCCGCGGGTGATCTGCAGCTCCAGGTCGACGGCGCCGCGGACGACCTCGTTCGCGGGCGCCTTGTGCACGCCGCGCTCGAAGTCGTTGCGGGCCCAGACGCCGGCGATGTGGCCGCTCGGCGGGACGGTCCGGCTCTGGCCGCTCGCCGGGTCGAACACCTTGATCCACGGGTAGTACAGCGCCGCGTACTTGGAGTCGTAGCCGGCGGTCTCCTGGCGCCAGACGCGGATGTCGCGGGCGTTGAGGCCGGGCGGCGGGTCGATGACGGCGACCCGGTCGCCCATCAGCTCGCAGTGCGCGATCAGGCCGAGCTGGACGGCCTTGACGGCCTCCAGGTCGATGTCGCCGCGCTGGTAGGCGGCCATCAGGTCGGGGACGGCGACCATGGAGATCTCGTCCACGGCCTCCAGGCCGCCGAAGCCGGTGCGGTCGGCGGAGTCGCCGACGTACTCGGCCGGGCCGGGGCGGACGGCGCCGTCGGCGGTGGCCGGGACGGCGGGCGCGGGGGCGGGCGGCGCCGCGAGAGCCACGGTCTGGTTCTCGGGACGGGCGAGCTGCGCGGCGGGTGCCGCCTCCTGCACGGTGATGAGCTTGGAGCGCTCCTTCACCTGCGTGACGACGTAGGTGCGGCTGCTCTTCTTGGCGCTGACGTCGAACGTCTCGACGGGACGGTCGCCGTCCTTGACGGTGAGCCGGAACCGCTCGGCGGGACCGTCGCCCTCGGGGTCGGAGACCTCGACGCTGAGCGGGCCGGACCCGGCGGCCACGGCGGTCACCGTGAAGGTGCCGAGCTGGGCGGGCGTCCCGGTGGGCAGGGCGGCCGGCGCGGGCGCGCCCGTCACCTCGGCGGGCGTGCCGGACGCCTCGCCCGCGGCGCCGCCCTCGACGCCGCCGACCCGCACCACGTAGGCCGCGCTGCCGCCGTTGTTGAAGAAGCCGTAGACGGAGTGCGCCAGGTAGTACCCGTCCGTGAAGGCGCCGAAGGCGGCGACGAACTGGGTCCAGTTGGTGACCAGGGTCGGCTCGTTCAGCGGGCCGGTGGGTGCGAGGCCGACGAAGGCCGCCACCGAGGTGCCCACTCCTTCGATGGGGCGCGAGCCGCTGGCCACCTCCTCGACGTAGACGCCCGGCGACAGGTAGGACGGCATGCTCTGCTCTCCTCGGGGTACGAGTCAGGTCTGTACGCACCCTCGCGCGCGCGTCGCGCCCGCCGGAACGGCTGGGAGTGCCGTGTGCGGGGCACGGCCGCTGCCCGTAAGGGCAAGGCGTCCCGCGTCTGCCCCCGAAGCTGCCCCGACGGCCATTCCCCGCCCCACGCCCGCCTGGCAGTCTGCGGACCGACGTGTGTCCACCGTCGAGGGGAGCGCCCGTGCGCGGGCAGGAAGACAGCCAGAACCAGGCACGGAAGCCGGGCGCCCGGCCGTCGAAGCCGCGTGCGGAGGCCGGCCGTCCGGCCGGCACGACGGCTGCCCGGCTGCTCGCGTTGCAGCGGACGGCGGGGAACGCCGCGGTGGCGCAGGCCGTGGCCGAGGAGCGCCACCGGCACGACGCGAACTGCGGCCATCAGCCCGGACAGGACCGGCCTTCGGTGCAGAGGTCGGCCGTGCACCAGGTGCTGCGCAGCGCCGGCCGCCCCCTGGACACGCCTACGAGGACGGAGATGGAGGCCCGGCTCGGCGCGGACTTCGGCGACGTGCGGCTGCACACGGACGCCGTGGCCCAGCGGTCCGCCGAGGAGATCGGCGCCCGCGCCTACACCTCGGGCAGCCACGTGGTGGTCGGCCGGGACGGCCTGGACAAGCACACCCTGGCGCACGAGCTGACGCACGTCGTCCAGCAGCGTCAGGGACCGGTCGACGGTCACGACCACGGCGGCGGGCTCAAGGTCAGCGACCCGGGCGACCGCTTCGAGCGCGAGGCCGAGGAGAACGCCCGCCGCGTGATGAGCGGAGCGCCACCGGCGCTCTCCGAGGCAGCCGGGACGGCGGGCGCCCAGGGCCTGCAGCGGGCCGTGGACACGGGAGCGCCCTGGGTCCAGCGCGTTCCGGAGACGGCGGAGGCCGCCGCGCCGGGGTTCCGGCAGACGAAGCCGACGGCGGAGGAGGACCGGGACGTCACCCTGCGCATGCTGGACCGGATGTCCCGCATCGCGCTGGACAAGATCAAGACCACCAACAGCCAGTTCGTCGACAAGAAGAAGAACCCCGTCCGCAGCGCCAAGAAGATCACGCCCCATCTGGCCGTGTCCCTGGAACAGGACGGCTACCTCGCGATCGCCGGGAACACCGGCGACAAGAAGGTGACCGAGAACGACAAGAAGGTCGTCGAGGCCGAACTGGCTCGGTTCGTCAACGGTTCCGACGAGGTGGCACGGGCCGAGGACGCACAGCGCAGCAGGGCCGGCAGGGACCAGACCAAGGTCCGCGCGCTGGTCGAGGGCTCCTACCTCGGCGAGCACAGCGGCGCCGGAGGGCTGGTCGCCGTGAAAAAGGCCCTGGAGGACGGGAAGGTCCGGTGGTACGCGGTCGGTGGCGCCTCGGAGCCGAACACCTCCCAGCACGGTGAGATGACGGTCCTCGGACAGCATGTCGCGAAGTGGCTGAGCAATCCGAAAGCGAAGGACGAGGCTCCGGAGAAGGTCATGATGGGCGGGGTCAAGCTGGCCTGCGCCTGCTGCGAGTGGGCCTTCCAGGCCGTCAACGAACACATCGGGCGGGCCACCGGGTACGAGGTGGTGGCCGCGGGCGCCCATGGACAGTTCTTCCCGGGCTGGCTGATGCCGGAGTGGATGAGGGAACACGAAGCGGTGGTGAACGCCGTCCGTCAGAAAGCCGAGGCGAACGGCAAGGAGTTGACGGAGCAGTGGGTGATCGACGGCAAGATGTCGACGGAACGCGTCACCCACGACCCCGACGACTCCGCCTCCGAATGGGAGGAGCGCTGAGCCGGGCACCCCGTTGCCTTTCCGGGCAGCCGGTCCTGCCTCGCAGCCTCCTGACGCCCTTGGCGCCTCCCCGTAGCGTCGACGCGTGAGCCTTTGGACTTCTCTTGAGCCGGCGTCGGCGACGGTCGACCCGGGCGGCCGTACGACGGTGCGGCTGCGGGTGCGCAACACCGGTGACGTGGTGGACGAGTACCGGTTCGAGCCGGTGGGTGACCTCGCGCCGTACGCGCGGGTGGAGCCGCCGTCGCTGCGCCTGTACCCCGGGACCACCGGGACCGTCGAGGTGTCCTTCGACGTGCCGCGCACCCCGGACGCGGCCGCGGGGCCGCATCCGTACGCGGTCCGGATCACGCCGACGGAGCACCCCGAGGCGACCACCGTCCCCGAGGGGAACGTGACGGTCACGCCGTTCACCGAGGTGCGGGCCGAACTGGTGCCGCCGGTGGTGAAAGGGCGGCTGCGGGGCAAGCCCGTGCTCGCGGTGGACAACGTGGGCAACACCAGGGTGACCGCCTCGCTGAGCGGCAGCGACAACGGTGACCAGCTCTCCTTCGACCTGGACCCGGGCAACGTCCAGATCGAACCGGGGCGGGCGGCGTTCGTGAAGGCCCGGCTCAAGCCGCGCGAGATCATCTGGTTCGGCTCCAAGCAGGAGCGTCCCTACACGCTCACGGTGCAGCGCTCCGGCGTCGACCCGCTGGGCGTGGAGGGGAAGTTCGTGCAGCGCGGCTTCCTGCCGGGCTGGCTGGCCACCGTGCTGGCGACGACGGTCGCGCTGGCCGTCGCGTTCGTCGTGATCTGGCTGACGTACAAGCCGGACGTGCGGTCGCTGGCCACGGAGAAGACCGCGCAGGCCGAGGCCGGCGCCATCCCCGCGCCGCAGGCCTCCGCGTCCGCGCCGCTCACCCTGCCGAGCGCCCCGGCGTCGCAGGAGGTGAAGCCGCCCGAGCAGGAGGCGCCCGGCGGCGGCAGCTCGGCCGAGGCGGGGTCCGGCGAGAAGGAGGAGAAGCCGGCCTCCGGGGGCGGCGGCGGTGGAGGCGGCGGCGAGCAGCAGGCCGAGTCCGAGCCGCTGGTCGGCGACCAGGTCGTGGGCGTCGACTCCGACCGGTGCGTCACCGTCCCGCTCAAGAAGGGCAAGGCGAACGACGGCACCGCTCTGGTGATCCAGGACTGCGACGCGAAGGCCGCGAACCAGCGCTGGGAGTTCCGCGGCGACGGCACCGTCCGCTCCATGGGCATGTGCATGGACGTGGCCTGGGCCTCGCGGGACGACGGCACGCTGATCCAGCTCGCCCGGTGCAGCGGCAACCCGGCGCAGACCTTCGCGATGAGCCCCGCCGCCGACCTGGTCAGCGTGATGGCCGACAAGTGCGTCGACGCCATGTGGAGCGGTACCGCCAACGGCACCGGGCTGCACCTGTGGACGTGCGGCGGCACCCCCAACCAGAAGTGGACGCTGCGCACCCCGTGACCCCGGCCGGGGCGGCTACCAGGTGCCCTCGCCCGGCACCAGCCGTCCCGCCTTGCGGTACTCCCGCCGCGCCCCCTCCAGCAGGTCGGCCGTGGTGACCGTGGCGTCCCGGTCGGCCGCCGCGTAGGCGGCGGTGACCACGGCGCTGCGGATGGAACCGCCGGCCAGCTCGAAGTCCCGCGCCACCCGCGACACGTCGACGTCGTCCGCGCACGGCACGCGGGACAGGCAGTGCTCCCACAGCGCGAGCCGCTGCCCGGCGTCCGGGAACGGGAAGTCGACCACCAGGTCGAGGCGGCGGGTGAACGCCTCGTCGATGTTGGCGCGCAGGTTGGTGGTGAGCAGCGCGATGCCGTCGAAGGACTCCAGACGCTGGAGCAGGTAGGCGCTCTCCATGTTGGCGTACCGGTCGTGGGAGTCCTTGACCTCGGAGCGCTTGCCGAACACCGCGTCCGCCTCGTCGAAGAGCAGCACGGCGTCGGTGCGGTCCGCCTCGGAGAAGACCCGCTCCAGGTTCTTCTCGGTCTCCCCGACGTACTTGTCCACGACGGAGGAGAGCCGTACGACGTAGAGGTCGAGGCCCAGTTCGGCGGCGACGACCTCGGCGGACAGGGTCTTGCCGGTGCCCGAATCGCCCGCGAACAGCGCGAGGACGCCCCGGCCCCGGCCGCCTCCGGCGCTGAGGCGCCAGTCGCCGAGCACCCGGTCGCGCAGCCGGGCCCGCCGGGCCAGTTCGCGCAGCTGGGTCAGGGGCGCCTCGGGCAGCACCAGGTCGTCCCAGGTCACCGCGGGCCGGATACGGCGGGCGTGCTGCTCGAGACCGGACGTGGACTGCTGGCGGGCGGCGAGCCGCAGATGGCCGGGGGCGAGCGGGGTGCCGTCGAACGCGGCGAGGCCCCGCGCGGCCCGCACCGCCCGCGCCACCCGGTCGGTGCCCAGGTGGTAGGGGGCGACGGTGGCGGCCAGGTCGAAGCCGGGTCCGCCGGTGCCCGCAGGGGCGCCGGGGTCCCCGTCGCGCAGGGCGGCGGCCCAGGCGTGCACGGCGCTCGTGCCCAGCCGGGGGGCGTCCAGCACCAGCGGGTCGTCGTCGCACCACTGCGGGTCGTACGGCCGGGAGCCGGTGAACACCACGGGCACATCGGGCACCGACAGTGCCCGCACGAGTGCCCCCGGGTCGTCCTGCGGCACGGAGACGACCAGCGGGCGGTCCAGCAGCCGGGCCTCGCGGACCAGGGCGGCCAGCGGTTCCCCGGTGTGCGGGCCGCGGGGCGTGTAGTGCAGGGCGCCGCCGGGCAGCGCCATCGCCGCGTGCGCCAGGCCCTCGCCCTCGCGGTGCTCGCGCAGGTAGACGGTGAGCGGCTCCTCCTTCAGCCGGGCGGCGAGCCGTCCGGTGAAGCCGTCCTCACCGGGGGGCTCGGTCGGTACGGCGAGCGGGCGGACGCGCCCGGCGAGCGACGGGTCGGGGGTGTCGTCGCCGAGGAGATGCGCGACGACCCGGCCCGGCACCCGCAACGTGCGGCTGAGGAAGGGGCGTTCGGGCTCCTCGACGTCCAGCAGGGCGCACGTCCGCAGCGGTGCGGAGGGGTGGAACACCGCGCGCGACTCGGGCCGGTGCACGGGCGCGCCGGCCAGGTCGAGCGCGAGGCCGGTGGTGGCGCGGCGGCGGCCCACGTCGTCGTTGAGGTAGCCGTACAGCGGCTCGAGGGACCGGTCGAGGTCCGGGGCGAGCGCCGCCAGCAGCACCGTGACCTCCGGCGGGCGCAGGCCGAGCCGCCGCGCGAGCGGGCCGAGCCGGTCGCCGGGGGGCTCCTCCCCGTCCGGGCCGTCCGGCAGGGGCGCGGGGGTGGTGTGGAGGTGGTGGCGTGCGGCCGCCTCGGAGACGTAGAGGCCGCGCAGGGGGTCGTCGGCGGTGGGGTCGTCCGCGGAGCGGAGCTCCACCAGCCGGGCGACGCGGGCGCGGAGCCGGGTGACGCGGGTGAGGAGGGCGTCGGCGGGGTCGGGGTGCGGAGTGTTCACCGGGTGCGCCGTCCGCCCTCGATGTGGTGCGGGCGGTGGGCGCGGGTGGTGTCCTGGGCGCCGTCGACGGAGCGGACCCGGACGACCGCGCCCTCGGTGACCGGCGGTCCGGCGTCGTACTCGGGGTACGACGGGAACGGGACCAGCGCCACCAGGTCCAGGGACGGCTTGAGCTCACCGCCGAGCGCGGACCAGATCTCGGCCAGCGACCGCGACTCGGTCTGCGTCCCGGCGACGGACAGGGTGACCGACAGGCCCAGCGCGGACAGGGCGGGCGGGAGTTCGGCGGGCGGGAGGATCTCGCGGGGGAGCAGCGTGGCCAGCGCGGCCGACAGCAGGCGGTGCTCGTCCTGGGGCTGCCGCGTCCAGGCGGTGACCAGGTAGGACAGGCGGAACCAGCGCGGCGGCATGCGACGCCGCACCACCTGGCCGGTGTCGTCGGTGACCGCGACCGTGCCGCGCTCCCGCCGGGAGACCTCCTCGCGGATGTCGTACAAGTAGGCGTTGAGGGCGGGCGCGTTGCGGCGGGCCGCCCAGTCGCGGGTCGGGGCGTCCAGGGACACCTCGACGCCCGAGCCGGCCAGGGCGCCGCCCTTGAGGAGCCCCTTGAGGACCTCGTCCACCTCGTGGATCACCGTCGTACTCCTGCTCTGCCGTCGCGCGGTCCGCGGGCCGCGTCACCGCCGGACGTCTCACTCACCGCCGGACGCCTCACCGCCGGACGCCTCACCGTCGGCGCTTCACCGCCGGGTCCCGTCGATGGTGCCGGGGGCGCGCCGCGCCGGGTCCGGCGCCGGGGCGGACGCCCGGGCACGGGACGGTGCCCCCGGGGCACCAACCCGGCTGCCTCAACGGTCAGATGTAACCTTCCCGAAGGGCGTACGCGACGGCGTGCGCCCGGTTGCGGAGGTGCAGCCGGGTGGTGATTCCGTGCAACACGTTCTTGACCGTCCGCTCGGAATACGCGAGTTTCCCGGCGATCTCTCCGGTGTCCAGCCCTTCGGAGACGAGCCGCAGGACGTCGACCTCGCGGGCCGTCAGCCCGCTCACGGGGGCGCCGGAGTGGCCGGCGGACGTGCGGTGCAGCGTGCCCACGCGGTTGATGAGCCTGCCCAGCAGGTCGCCGGGGAGGTCCCCGTCGCCCCGCGAGGCCGCGACGACGGCGCGTACCAGCCGCTGCGCGGTGGCCTCGTGACGCCAGACGATCGCGCCGACGCCGCACTCGACGACGTCGAGCAGCTCGCTCTCCCGGATCGCGCCGACCACGAGCACCGCGCGGCTGCCGTCGCTGCGGACCAGCTTGCGCATCCGCGTCAACAGGTCGTCGTCCAGCTGGTCGTTGACCAGGAGGGCCACGGTGCCGGGGCCGGGCCGCCCGTCCTCCACCAGGTCGATGACCGGGTGGCGGCGCAGTTCGCTGGCGGCGCCGGCCCGGGAGATCGGGTCGGGGGCCTCGACCACCACGGGGATGCGGCTTCCGGGCCCGGTGGGCACGGCCGTGTCCGGGCCTGTCGACGACGTGCTCTGCAACCGATTCCCCATACCCGACCGTGCGACCGCCGCCGGGGCGGCCGCGTCCGACGCTGCGGATCCACACTCCTGTGGCGGGTGGGGTTCGGACAATCGTGGAGAACCACGAGACGCACCACGAGACCGGGGCGCGCGGGCACGCACGCCTCCGTGACCTGGTCACGGTTCTGCGCGCATGGAACACGACCCGGTCCCCCGCGTCCATACCCGCGGCGCGGATTCACCCCTCAGGTTCACTTTCTGCCTCAACAGGCCGTTCGCGTACGCCCGTCGGGGCACCCGTACGCCCTTTTCCGCGTCCTTCAGACCGGGGCCGGTGTCCGAGGCGGCACCGTCCCCCGCCCACGATCCACCCGGCCCAGGAGGAACCCGTGCCGTTAGCAGAGCCCCTGAGCGAACGGGACGACGCCCTGCGCCTGCTGGCCGCGCAGGGCGAGCGCGCCCGTGCCGGCGCGGGCCGTCTCGTCCTGCTGCGCGGCGCCACCGGCACCGGACGCACCGCGCTGCTGGGCGCCGCAGCCGAGCAGGCGGCCGGGCGGGGGATGCGGGTGCTGCGCGGGCGCGGCACGCCGGACGACGGGGGCGCCGACTGGGGCGTCGCCCGGCAGCTCTTCGGCGCCGACGCGGACTTCCTCCGGGAGCCCCCGGCGTCGGCCGGCACGTCACCCGCCGAGCACCGGCGGACGCAGGGCGCGCTGCTGTGGCGGCTGCTGGAGACGTACGCGCGGCGCGGCCCGCTGTTCGTCGCGGTCGACGACGCGCACGCGGCCGACGCGGCGTCGCGCCGCTGGCTCACGGAGGCGGCCAGGCTGGTCGACGGGCTGCCCGTGCTGCTCGTGGTGACCGAGCGCAGCCAGTACGACATCGACCCGGCCGGCCACGGACTCGCCCACGGGCTGTCCCCCGCCCTCGTGCACACCCACACCCTCGCCCCGCTGAGCGCGGGCGCCGCCGCGAGCCTGGTGCGGGCCGCCTTCCCGGACGCCGAGCCCGGCCGGGTGGCGGACTGTGTGCGCGCCGGGGCGGGCAACCCGCTGCTGCTGCGGGCCCTGCTGCACGACCTGTCGTCCTGGACGGAGTCCGCCGCGGAAGGCACCTCGGCCGCCCTGCCCGAGACGTGCGCCGCGCTGTACCCGGGGGCGTACCCGGACGTCGTCTCGTGGTGGCTGGCCGGCGCGGGCGGGTCCACGGCGCGGGCCGCCCGCTGTCTGGCCGTCCTGGAGAGCGGGGAGGCGGACCGGGCGGCCGCCGCCCGCACCCCGGAGCCCGCGGGTGACGGGATCGGGCGCGACTGGTGCCCGGGGTACTGCCCCGACGAGCGCCGTGACACCCAGGCGCGGATCGTCGCCCGCATGGCGCAGGCCGACCCGGACCGGGTGACCGGCTGGCTCACCGCGATGACCCGCCTCGGCCTGCTGCGGCGGGACACGGACGGACTCCACCGGTACGCCCACCCGTTGCTGCGGGACGCCGTGCTGAGCGGCTGGACGAGCGGGCGCCGCAGGGAGGCGCACCGGGCGGCCGCCGAGGAGCTGATGCGCGAAGGCGCCCCGGTCGGCGCCGTGGCCTGGCACCTGTACCACGGTGCCGCGGTGGCCGAGCCGTGGGCGGTCGACGTGCTGCTGGACGCGGCGGCCGAGGAGGTCCGCGCCGGCCGGCCGCGCTGCGCGGTGGCGTTCCTGCGGCGCGCCCTGGACGAGCCGATGGAGCCCGTCCGCCGGGCCACCGTCCTGATCCAGCTCGGCTCCCTGGAGTGCGCCGCCCACCCGTCCGGCGGGCTGCCCCGGCTCGCCCAGGCGGTACGGCTGCCCGGCGGCTCACGGGACCGGCTGCGGGCGACGGTCGCCCTGGCCACGGCGCTGGCCCGCAGCGGGGACGTCGCGGCGGCGCGGCGGATGCTGCGGGAGGAGGAACGGCGGCTCGCCGGGCGCCCCGGTCCGGTGCGGACGCTGCGCGCGGTCACCTTGCTGCTGTCCGACGCCGCCCCGCAGGTGTCACGCGCCGGCCACGAGCCGCCCCCGCCCGGGCCGGAGGGCGACGGGCCGGACCTGCTGGACGCGGCGCACCGCATGCTGGCGGTGCGGCACGGGGCGACGGCGGGGCAGATCTCCTCGCGGGAGGCGATGGAGCGGATACGCGCGCTCACCGAGGGCCCCGCGGACCCGGTCGCCGTGCCGTTCCTGTACGGCATGGCCGCGCTCGTGGCGCACTGGGCGGACGAGCTGGACGAGGCCGAGCGGCTGATCCGGCGGGCGCTGGACCCGCTGGCGTCGTTCCTGCTGCACCCGATGCACCACATCCTCACCGACATGCGGGTGGACGTCGCGGCGGCCCGCGCCGACTGGGACGCCGTCCTCGCCGAACCGCACGCCCGCACCGCGCGGATCCGGTCGTCGGGGCCCGGTCCCACCAGCGCCCACACCCAGGCCGTGATCGCGCTGGTGGAGACCGGGCGGCGGGAGGAGGCAGCGCGGCTGGTGGACGGCTTCGACCTGCCGACCGCGGCGGACTCCTGGCGCACGCACCGCTTCCTGTACGCGCGGGCGGTGCTGCGGGCCGCGTCCGGGCAGCCGGAACGGGCACTGGAGGACTTCCTGGAGTGCGGGCGGCGGCAGGCGTCCCGGGAGGCGCACCTGTCCGTGGTGTCGCCGTGGCGGGTGGGCGCGGCCGAGTGCCTGCTCGCGCTGGGCAGGCCGCACGAGGCGCTGGAGCTGGCGGCGGAGGAGGCGCGGCTCGCCGAGGTGTGGGGCACGGCGCGGGCACGGGGCCGGGCGCTGCGGATGCTGGGTGAGGCGACGGGCGGCCGGCGCGGTCTGCGGCTCACGGCGCGGGCGGTCGGACTGCTGCGGGCGGCGCCGGGCGGGGCCGAGCTGATCGCCGCGCTGATCGCGCACGGGAGGCTGCTCCTCGCGCTTCGGGAGCGCTCCCAGGCGCGGGCGGCGCTGCACGAGGCGGCGGAACACGCGGAGCGTCTCGGGGCGGTGCGGCTGCGCCGCGTGGCGGAGGACCTCCTCCACGAGGGCGGGGCCCGCCGCGCCGGCGCGCCCCGCACGGGCCCGCAGGCCCTGACGGACAGCGAACGCCGCATCGCGGGTCTGGCGGCCGAGGGCCGCACCAACGCGGAGATAGCGGCCGCCCTCCACCTGGCCCGCCGCACGGTGGAGACCCATCTGACGGCGGCCTACCGCAAGCTGGGCATCACCCGCCGCACGCAACTCCCGGCGGCCCTCCCCCCGGCCCCGTACAACCCCGCGGCCCGGGCCGGCTGACGGAGGTCCGGGGACGGCGAAGGGGCCGCCCTCGCGGGCGGCCCCTTCACTGCACGGCGTGGGCTACTTCACCGGCTCCGGCTCGGGAGCCGGTTCCGACTCCTCCTCGCCGGCCGGGTCGACCGGGGTCTTGACCGACTCCAGCAGGAGCTGGGCCACGTCGACGACCTGGGTCGACTCCTTGGCCTTGCCGTCGTTCTTCTTGCCGTTGACCGAGTCGGTCAGCATGACCAGGCAGAACGGGCAGGCGGTGGAGATGATGTCCGGGTTCAGGGACAGGGCCTCGTCGACGCGCTCGTTGTTGATGCGCTTGCCGATCCGCTCCTCCATCCACATCCGCGCGCCGCCGGCGCCGCAGCAGAAGCCCCGCTCCTTGTGGCGGTGCATCTCCTCGTTGCGCAGGCCCGGGACCTTGCCGATGATCTCGCGCGGCGGCGTGTAGATCTTGTTGTGGCGGCCCAGGTAGCACGGGTCGTGGTAGGTGATGAGGCCCTCGACCGGGGTGACCGGGATGAGCTTGCCCTCGTCCACCAGGTGCTGGAGCAGCTGCGTGTGGTGGATGACCTCGTAGTCGCCGCCGAGCTGCGGGTACTCGTTGCCGAGGGTGTTGAGGCAGTGCGGGCAGGTGGCGACGATCTTCTTCGCCGACTTCGGCTTCCGCGACTCCTCGGTCACCTTGCCCTCGTCGTCCATCTCCTCGCCGAAGGCGGCGTTGAGGGACATGACGTTCTCCATGCCGAGCTCCTGGAACAGGGGCTCGTTGCCGAGGCGGCGGGCGGAGTCACCGGTGCACTTCTCGTCGCCGCCCATGATCGCGAACTTGACGCCCGCGATGTGCAGCAGCTCCGCGAAGGCCTTGGTGGTCTTCTTGGCGCGGTCCTCCAGGGCGCCGGCGCAGCCGACCCAGTACAGGTACTCGACCTCGGACAGGTCCTCGATGTCCTTGCCGACGACCGGGACCTCGAAGTCGACCTCCTTGAGCCACTCCAGGCGCTGCTTCTTCGCCAGGCCCCAGGGGTTGCCCTTCTTCTCCAGGTTCTTGAGCATCGTGCCCGCCTCGGACGGGAACGCGGACTCGATCATCACCTGGTAGCGGCGCATGTCGACGATGTGGTCGACGTGCTCGATGTCCACCGGGCACTGCTCGACGCAGGCGCCGCAGGTGGTGCAGGACCACAGGACGTCCGGGTCGATGACGCCGTTCTCCTCGGCGGTGCCGATCAGCGGGCGCTCGGCCTCGGCGAGGGCGGCGGCGGGCACGCCGGCCAGCTGCTCCTCGGACGCCTTCTCCTCGCCCTCCATGGTCTTGCCGCCGCCGGCCAGCAGGTAGGGCGCCTTGGCGTGCGCGTGGTCGCGCAGCGACATGATCAGCAGCTTCGGGGAGAGCGGCTTGCCGGTGTTCCACGCGGGGCACTGCGACTGGCAGCGTCCGCACTCGGTGCAGGTGGAGAAGTCCAGCAGGCCCTTCCAGGAGAACTGCTCGACCTGGGAGACGCCGAAGACGTCGTCGTCACCGGGGTCGGTGAAGTCGATCGGCTTGCCGCCGGAGGTCATCGGCTGCAGGGCGCCCAGGGCGGTCCCGCCGGTGGCCTCGCGCTTGAACCAGATGTTGGGGAAGGCGAGGAAGCGGTGCCAGGCCACACCCATGTTGGTGTTGAGCGAGACGACGATCATCCAGACGAACGACGTCCCGATCTTGATCATGGCGGTCAGGTAGACCAGGTTCTGCAGCGTCCCGGTGGACAGCCCGTCGAAGGCCTGCACCAGCGGGTACGACGCGAAGTACGACGCCGAGTAGCCGTCGACGTGGTGCAGGGCGCCCTCGAGGCCGCGCAGCACGTAGATGGCGAGGCCGATGGTGAGGATCACGTACTCGACGAAGTACGCCTGGCCGGCCTTGGAGCCGGTGAAGCGGGACTTGCGGCCGGGCCGGGACGGCAGGCTGAGCAGGCGGATCACGATGAGCGCCGCGATGCCCAGGACCGTCATGACACCGATGAACTCGATGTACATCTCGAACGGCAGGAAGTCACCGATGACCGGCAGCACCCAGTCGGCCTGGAAGAGCTGGCCGAAAGCCTGGGCGAGGGTCGGCGGCAGGGTCAGGAAGCCGACGGCGACGAACCAGTGGGCGATGCCGACGATGCCCCACCTGTTCATGCGGGTGTGGCCGAGGAACTCCCGCACCAGGGTCACACTGCGCTGGTAGGGATTGTCGGTCCGGGTGCCGGCCGGGACCGGCTGGCCCAGCTTGAAGTACCGGACGAACTGGCCGATCGCGCGTGCGAGCAGCGCAACGCCGACCACGGTCAGGACCAGCGACACGATGATCGCGGCGAGTTGCATGGGGGCTCCTCGGGCCTGCGAGGGGTTCAGGGTGTGGAAGTGGGTTGTCGGGGGCTCACCGGGGCGTGCTGTCCGGCTTCCCCGAGATTACTAAGCGGTAACTTATGCAGTCCGTCTGAGACTACCCCCATCTCCGGCCGCACTGTAGCCGGGCACGGGGTGATCTGAGTCGCTGAGGGTTGCCTATGCGGGCGGCCCGCGATGGCGTCCCGGAGTCGATCGTGTTATTCACGCCAAATCAGTCCATACGCCCCTAACTTATATCCGTGCTCTACGGGATCACCGCCGCCGCCACCGCCCTGCTGTTCTCCGCCCTCCTCACCGGGGTGCTGCGGACCCCCGCCCTGCGTCTCGGGATCACCGACCGCAGGCGGCGCCGGCCCTTGCCGCTGTCCGGGGGAACGGCCGTCGCACTGGCCACCGTCCTGGTCGCGGGGGGCGCCGACGCCGTCGGTCTGCTGCCCCTCGGGGCCGGGGTCGGCCGGGTGGTCGCGGCCGCCGGCTGCGTCGCCCTGCTCGGCCTGGCCGCCGACCTGAGGCGGCTGCGCTGGTGGGTCACGCCGGCCGGGACGGCGGTCGCCGCGGGCTTCGTCGTGCCGTACGAGGAGACCGGCGCGGCCGCCGGAGCGGCGGCCGTGGCCTGGATCGCGGTCGTGACCACCGCCTTCCGCGGACTGGACCACGCCGACGGGGTGGCCGGAGCGGTCGGCGCGGTGGGCGCGTTCGGGGTCGCCGCGTGCGCCACGGCCGAGCTGATGGACGGCCTCGCCGCGCTGCTGGGCGTGCTGGCCGCCGCGCTCGCCGGGTTCCTGCTGCACAACTGGTTCCCCGCGCGGGCGGGCCTGGGGTCGGCCGGCGCGCTGTTCACCGGGTTCCTGCTGGCCGCGTCGGCGGTCTTCGTCCGGGCCGGGCAGGGAATCGGAGCCGGGGCGGCCGTGCTGTACGCGCTGACGGCGGTCGCGTGTGCGGACGCGGCCCTGGTGGTACTCGGGCGGCGGCTCGACCGCCGGGCGGTCACCCGCGGGCGCCCCGACCATCTCGGGCACCGGCTGCGGCGGCTGGGAATCGCGCCCCGCGCGGTGCCGGTGCTGCTCGGCGCCGGGTCCGCGGGAGGGGTGCTCGTCGCGGTGTGCGTGCACACCGGCAGGCTGCCGGCGGGGGCGGCGTGGTGGGTCGCGGCGGCGGCCGCCGTGCCCGTCCTGGTACTGGTGAGGCGCCCCGTCACCCCTGTTTTCCGTCCGCGTCAACGTGTCGCCAGCACGTCGTCGCAGGTCAGCGAGCGGTTGCGTGTAAGGAGCGGATAAGAGTTGAGTCTGCTCGACTCAGCTCTGTTGACCCGGCGGCGGCCGTCATGCATGCTTGAGTCTGTTCCACTCAAGTCAGCTGGAGGAATCGAAATGGCACGTGCGGTCGGCATCGACCTGGGCACGACTAACTCCGTCGTCAGCGTTCTGGAGGGCGGCGAGCCCACCGTCATCACCAACGCCGAGGGCGCCAGGACCACGCCTTCCGTCGTCGCCTTCGCCAAGAACGGTGAGGTGCTGGTCGGCGAGGTGGCCAAGCGCCAGGCCGTGACCAACGTCGACAGGACCATCCGGTCGGTCAAGCGCCACATGGGCACCGACTGGAAGATCAACCTGGACGGCAAGGACTTCAACCCGCAGCAGATCAGCGCCTTCGTGCTGCAGAAGCTGAAGCGGGACGCCGAGGCGTACCTGGGCGAGAAGGTGACCGACGCGGTCATCACCGTCCCGGCGTACTTCAACGACGCCGAGCGCCAGGCGACCAAGGAGGCCGGCGAGATCGCCGGTCTGAACGTGCTGCGCATCGTCAACGAGCCGACGGCCGCCGCCCTGGCGTACGGCCTCGACAAGGACGACCAGACGATCCTCGTCTTCGACCTCGGTGGCGGTACCTTCGACGTCTCCCTCCTGGAGATCGGCGACGGTGTCGTCGAGGTGAAGGCCACCAACGGTGACAACAACCTCGGTGGTGACGACTGGGACCAGCGCGTCGTCGACTACCTGGTCAAGCAGTTCCAGGCCGGTCACGGCGTGGACCTGGCCAAGGACAAGATGGCGCTGCAGCGTCTGCGTGAGGCCGCCGAGAAGGCGAAGATCGAGCTGTCCTCGTCCACCGAGACCTCGATCAACCTCCCCTACATCACCGCGTCCGCCGAGGGCCCCCTGCACCTCGACGAGAAGCTGACCCGCGCCCAGTTCCAGCAGCTGACCGCGGACCTGCTCGAGCGCTGCAAGACCCCGTTCAACAACGTGATCAAGGACGCCGGCATCTCCGTCAGCGAGATCGACCACGTCGTCCTGGTCGGCGGTTCGACCCGTATGCCCGCCGTCGCCGAACTGGTCAAGGACCTGACCGGCGGCAAGGAGGCCAACAAGGGCGTCAACCCGGACGAGGTCGTCTCCATCGGCGCCGCGCTCCAGGCCGGTGTCCTCAAGGGCGAGGTCAAGGACGTCCTCCTGCTGGACGTCACCCCGCTGTCCCTCGGCATCGAGACCAAGGGCGGCATCATGACCAAGCTGATCGAGCGCAACACCACGATCCCGACGAAGCGCTCCGAGATCTTCACGACGGCCGAGGACAACCAGCCGTCGGTGCAGATCCAGGTCTACCAGGGCGAGCGCGAGATCGCCGCGTACAACAAGAAGCTCGGCATGTTCGAGCTGACCGGTCTGCCGCCGGCGCCGCGTGGCGTCCCGCAGATCGAGGTCTCCTTCGACATCGACGCCAACGGCATCATGCACGTCACGGCGAAGGACCTCGGCACCGGCAAGGAGCAGAAGATGACCGTCACCGGCGGTTCGTCGCTCCCGAAGGACGAGGTCGAGCGCATGCGCCAGGAGGCCGAGAAGTACGCGGAGGAGGACCACGCCCGCCGCGAGGCCGCCGAGTCCCGCAACCAGGGCGAGCAGCTCGTCTACCAGACCGAGAAGTTCCTCACGGACAACGCGGACAAGGTGCCCGGCGAGATCAAGACCGAGGTCGAGGCCGCCGTCGCCGAGCTGAAGGAGAAGCTCAAGGGCGAGGACACCGCCGAGATCCGCACGGCCACCGAGAAGGTCGCCGCCGTCTCGCAGAAGCTGGGCCAGGCCATGTACGCCGACGCCCAGGGCGCGCAGGCCGCGGGCGGCGCCTCCGACGGCGCCGGTGAGGCCAAGGCCGACGACGACGTCGTCGACGCCGAGATCGTCGACGAGGACCGGAAGGACGGTGCGGCGTGACGGAAGAGACCCCGGGCTTCGACGAGCAGCAGCAGCCCGATGTCCCTTCCGGCGCACCGTCCGAGGACGCCGAGCCGCAGGCCGCCGCTCCCTCTCCCGAGGAAGAGGCGGCCCCGGCCGGGGACACCGAGCAGAACGCCGCTCTGGTGGCCCAGCTGGACCAGGCCCGCACCGCGCTGAACGAGCGCACCGCGGACCTCCAGCGCCTCCAGGCCGAGTTCCAGAACTACCGCCGCCGTGTCGAGCGGGACCGGGCAGCCGTGAAGGAGACCGCCGTGGCGAATCTCCTGACCGAACTGCTCCCGGTGCTGGACGACGTCGGCCGGGCCCGTGAGCACGGCGAGCTGGTGGGCGGCTTCAAGTCGGTCGCCGAGTCGCTGGAGACCACGGTGGCCAAGCTGGGCCTCCAGCAGTTCGGCAAGGAGGGCGAGCCCTTCGACCCGACGATCCACGAGGCCCTGATGCACTCCTACGCGCCGGACGTCACCGAGACGACGTGCGTGGCGATTTTGCAGCCGGGGTACCGCATCGGCGAGCGCACCATCCGCCCCGCGCGGGTGGCCGTCGCCGAGCCGCAGCCCGGCGCGCAGACGGCTCCGCCGGCCGAGGAGGGCTCCGAGGCGCAGGCCGACGGGGAGAACAAGGAGAGCGGTGGCCCGGAGGAGGGCTGACGTTATAGCTGACGCAGGGAAGGAGGGACGTCGGGGATGAGCACCAAGGACTTCATCGAGAAGGACTACTACAAGGTCCTCGGCGTCCCCAAGGACGCCACCGAGGCCGAGATCAAGAAGGCGTACCGGAAGCTCGCCCGCGAGTACCACCCGGACGCCAACAAGGGGAACGCCAAGGCGGAGGAGCGGTTCAAGGAGATCTCCGAGGCGAACGACGTCCTCGGCGACCCCAAGAAGCGCAAGGAGTACGACGAGGCGCGCGCCCTCTTCGGCAACGGCGGGTTCCGCCCGGGGCCGGGCGCGGGCGGCGGTTCGTTCAACTTCGACCTCGGCGACCTCTTCGGAGGTCAGGCCGGCGGCCAGGCGGGCGGCTTCGGCGGCGGCCTCGGTGACGTCTTCGGGGGCCTGTTCAACCGGGGCGGCCCGGGTGCCACCCGGACCCAGCCGCGCCGGGGCCAGGACATCGAGTCCGAGGTGACGCTCAGCTTCACCGAGGCCATCGAGGGCGCGACGGTCCCGCTGCGGATGTCGTCGCAGTCGCCCTGCAAGGCCTGTTCGGGCACCGGCGACAAGAACGGCACGCCGCGCGTGTGCCCGACCTGCGTCGGCACCGGACAGGTGGCGCGGGGCTCCGGCGGCGGCTTCTCGCTGACCGACCCCTGCCCGGACTGCAAGGGCCGCGGACTCATCGCGGAGGAGCCCTGCGAGGTCTGCAAGGGCAGCGGCCGGGCCAAGTCCTCGCGGACGATGCAGGTGCGCATCCCCGCGGGGGTGAGCGACGGCCAGCGGATCCGGCTGCGCGGCAAGGGCGCGCCCGGCGAGCGCGGCGGCCCCGCGGGCGACCTGTACGTCGTCGTGCACGTCGGCACCCACCCGGTGTTCGGCCGCAAGGGCGACAACCTGACGGTCACGGTGCCGGTGACGTACCCCGAGGCGGCCCTCGGGGGCGAGATCCGGGTCCCGACGCTGGGCGGTCCGCCGGTGACGCTGAAGCTGCCGCCGGGCACACCCAACGGGCGCACCATGCGCGCCCGCGGCAAGGGCGCGGTCCGCAAGGACGGCACCCGCGGTGATCTGCTGGTCACCGTCGAGGTGAGTGTTCCCAAGGACCTGTCGGGGAAGGCTCGTGACGCCCTGGAGGCGTATCGCGAGGCAACCGCGGACCAGGATCCGCGGGCGGAGCTGTTCCAGGCCGCGAAGGGAGCTTGATGCGATGGACGGCCGTCGACGCAACCCGTACGAACTGACCCAGGACACCCCGGTCTACGTCATCTCGGTGGCGGCCCAGCTCTCGGGGCTGCACCCGCAGACGCTGCGTCAGTACGACCGTCTGGGACTCGTGTCGCCGGACCGTACGGCGGGCCGGGGCCGTCGCTACTCGGCCCGTGACATCGAACTGCTCCGTCAGGTGCAGCAGTTGTCGCAGGACGAGGGCATCAACCTGGCCGGAATCAAGCGCATCATCGAACTGGAGAACCAGGTCGCCGCCCTCCAGGCCCGCGTGGCCGAACTGGAGGACGCGCTCGACGGCGCGGCGGCGGCCATGCGGCAGCGCGAGGCCGCCGTGCACGCCTCGTACCGTCGTGATCTGGTGCCTTACCAGGAGGTGCAGCAGACCAGCGCGCTGGTGGTCTGGCGTCCCAAGCGTCAGCAGCAGTCCGACTGACGGCGCGCGCCGGCGAAGTGGGGCCCGTGGGTTCGCAGAACCCACGGGCCCCTTCTCTTATCCACGACCACACCTGTGGCTATGGTATGCCTGCGTGTCCAGGTGATCCCCGCGATGTGTCCGCAGGACTTTCACGAGTTCAGCGCACCGTGTCGTGTTCATCTCGTTAAGTGGCTGCCTCTTGACGCGGTGGGCGCCGAAGCGTTGGCTTTTCAGTCACATGGGCCGCAAAGCTGTGCCCACGTCCAATACGCACCTGAAGTGAGCCCTCGCATGCGTCGTATCGCCATATCCGTGGCCGCCGTGTCCATGTCCGTCACGCTCGCCGGCTGCGGCATGCTCGACGCGACAGGCAGCAGCGACGACGCCGGCCCGGCCAAGGGCGACGACATCACGGTGGGCCTGCTCCTCCCGGAGAAGGCCAACACGCGCTACGAGCAGTGGGACTACCCCATGTTCAAGAAGAAGGTGGAGTCCCTCACGGACAACAAGGGCAAGGTCGAGTACGCCAACGCCGAGTCGGACGCGGACAAGCAGGCCGGCCAGATGCAGCGCATGATCGAGAAGCAGGTCGACGTCATCGTGCTGGACGCGGTGGACGCGCACGGCATCGCGGAGAGCGTCACCAAGGCGAAGGAGGCCGGCATCCCGGTCATCGCCTACGACCGGCTCGCCGAGGGCCCGATCGACGCGTACATCTCCTTCGACAACTCCCTCGTCGGCGAGGTGCAGGGACGCTCCCTGCTGGAGGCGCTGGGCGGCGACCTGTCCATCACCGACAAGGTCGTGATGATGAACGGCTCGTCGACCGACCCCAACGCCAAGCAGTTCAAGGCCGGGGCGCTGTCCGAGCTCAAGGGCAAGGTCACCATCGCCAAGTCCTTCGACACCAAGGACTGGGACCCGAAGAACGCCGAGAAGAACATGAAAGAGGCGATCAGCGAGATCGGCCTCGACAACATCGAGGGCGTGTACTCCGCCAACGACGGCATGGCGGGCGGCATCGTCAAGGCGCTGCGCGCCGCCGGCGTGACCAAGCTGCCGCCCATCACCGGCCAGGACGCGGAACTCTCCGCGGTGCAGCGGATCGTGACCGGCGAGCAGTACATGAGCGTCTACAAGTCCTACCCCGAAGAGGCGGAGAACGCCGCGGAGATGGCCGTGGCGAAGGTCCAGGACCGGGGCATCCAGTTCGACGCGCTCACCCGGGACCGGGTCGACAGCCCCACCGAGCAGGACATCCCGGCGCAGCTGGTGCCGGTGGTCGCGCTGACCCAGGACAACCTGGAGGACACCGTCATCGCCGACGGCTTCTACGAGGTGTCCGACATCTGCACCGGCGACTTCAAGGACGCCTGCGCGGAGATCGGGCTCAAGTAACCCCGTACGCCTCCGTACGAATTCGGCCACCCGCCGGTCCCCGGGCCGGTGCGGTGGCCGGTCCCGTGTTGCACAGCAGGTTCCGGCCGCGCATAGTTGCGCTCGCGGAAGGACGCTGAACCGGGGGTGGGATGGGCGATGGCCGGGCACGGGGCGGACGAGCATCCGCACGGTGCTGACCGACTGTGCGAGACCGGGGACCGCGTGTACTCCCGGGCCGTACGGCGCGGACGGCTGCCGCGCCGGGAGGCCGAGCGGGTTCCCTGCCTGATGGAGCTGGCCCTGCTGCATCCCGACCCGGACGACATGGACTGGCTGGTCCCCACCTCCCCGCAGGAGGTCATGACGCGGCTGCTGCGCGGCATGTACGACGAGGTGAGGGCGAGTCAGCGCCGGGTCGGCTCGGCGGTCGCCGCCTTCGAGTGGTACGCCGGTCTCGGCCGCCAGGTGCCGGCGGGCGGGGCGTCGGAGGGCCCCGCGATCCGGGTGCTGGACGGACTGGCCCGTATCCAGGCCGCGATGGACGAGGCGACGCAGGCGTGCACCTCGGAGGTGCTCACCGTCCAGCCCGGAGGCATCCGGCGCGAGGCGGAGCTGTCGGAGGGCCTGCACCGGGCGATGGCGCTGCGCGGGCGCGGCGTGCGGATGCGGGACCTGTACACCCATGTCGCCCGGCACGGGCACGGGTTGCTCAACTACCTGGAGCTGATGGGCGACGCGGTGGAGGCGCGCACGCTGGACGAGGTCATCGAGCGGCTCATCCTCTTCGACCGCACGGTCGCCTTCATCCCCGCGAACTCCGAGCGCACGATGGCCCTGGAACTGCGCCACCCGGCGCTGGTGGAGTACCTGGGCACGGTCTTCGAGCGGCTGTGGCGGCTCGCCATCCCGCTGACGGCGCCGCTCCCCGACACGGGCATCGAGGGCATCTCGCACCGCGAGCAGTCCATCGCGGCGCTGCTGGCGGAGGGGCACCAGGACGCGGTCATCGCGGAGCGCCTGGGCATCAGCGTCCGCACCTGCCGCGCCCACATCGCCCGCCTCTCGGAGACGCTGGGCGCGGCGAGCCGTACGCAGCTGGGGGTGCGGATCGCCCAGGCGGGGCTGGACAAGCCCCGGGGCCCCGAGGTCACTCTGTCCGGTCGAGAATCCCGGACTGCCCGATGAGGTAGCCGAGCTGGGCCCGGCTCTGACTGCCCAGCGTCGCGGCGAGCTTGGCGATGTGGACGCGCGCCGTGCGGATGTTCATGCCCAGCCGGTCGGCGATGACGGCGTCGGTGTGCCCCTCGACCAGCAGCCGCGCGATGGCCCGCTGGCGGGCCGTGACACCGCCCAGGGAGGGCGGCTGGACGGCCTGGGGGTGCATGGGGGTGGCGAGCCGCCAGAAGCGGTCGAACATGTTCACCAGGTAGCCGACGACCGCCGGGTGCCGGACCTCCAGCGCGATGTCGGAGTGCCCCTCGTCGTCCCCGGGGATGAAGGCGACCGACCGGTCCACGATGATCATGCGGCCGGTGACCTCGTCCAGGGTGCGGGCCTGGGCGTCTCCCCTGAGCTGCTCGTACCGGGCGACGACCAGGGGGATGTGCCGCTGCGTGTGCGGGTAGATCACGCGGATCCTGCCGCCCCGGTCGAGGAACTGCTGGTCACGGACCATGGCGGCGGCCTGGGCGGTCCTCGCGTACTCGGACGTCTGGTAGTTGTTCGGCGGCTGGATGCACAGGACTTCCCGCGTGCCGTCGGCCAGCGCCTGCGCGATGGCGCCGTTGATCCGGTGCAGGCCGCTCAGCAGGGAGAGCGTGGGCGTGCCCGCCTCGCCGTCGGGTCCGTCGCCGGTGCCCATGAGCGCGTGGAAGGTCTCGGCCAGCCACTCCTCACGGCGCCGTTCGGCCGCGATGCGCTCCCCCGAGCGGCGCAGCAGCCTCTGGAGGGCGACCGCGGGGGGCAGCGGCTCCAGGGCGTCCAGGTCGTCCACGGCGGGCCGCAGCAGGCCCAGATCGACCGCGCAGGGGGCCGCCTGCGCCTCGTCCGCGTCCAGCCGTCCCTCGCGCAGCGCCCGCTCGTACAGCCCGGTCCCCGCCGGGCACAGCTCGTCCGCCCCGTGTTCCGCGTGCGGCGCGCGGGTCACCGGGGGCCGCCGTCCTGGTCGAGGATCCCGGACTGGGCGATGAGGTAGCCCAGTTGGGCGCGGCTGCCGCTGCCCAGGGTGGCGGCCAGCTTGGCTATGTGCGCCCGGCAGGTGCGGACGTTCATGCCGAGCCGGCGCGCGATGGCCTCGTCCACGTGGCCCTCCACCAGGAGTTTCGCGATGGAGTGCTGCACCTCCGTGAGTCCGTCGGGCGCAGGTTCGTAGGGCGCGCCCGCGTTCAGCGACACCGCGCGGGTCCACATGAACTCGAAGACCTTGATGAGGTAGCGCACCAGGCCCGGGTGGCGCAGTTCCAGGGCCACCTGCCGGTCCTCGCGGATGGGGATGAAGGCGACGGTCTCGTCGAGGATGATGAGCCGCTCCACCAGTTCGTCGATGGTGCGGTACTCCACCTTGGCCGTGTCGAAACGCGCCACGTAGGCGAGGGTCTCGGGGCTGTGCCGGGCGGTGTGCTGGTAGAGGGTGCGGATGCGCACCCCGCGCTCGGTCATCTGCTGGTCCCGCTCCAGCGCCTGGGCCAGCGTGTGCTCCAGGCGACGACCCCCCGGCTGTACGCTCAGCATCTCGGAGCGGCATTGCGAGGTGGCCAGGTCGAGCGCCGCGTTGATCCGGTCGAAGCCTTCCAGCACGGTCATCGAGTTGGTGCTCGTGGTGGCCTGGGCGCTGAGGGCCATGAACGGCTCGAAGGCGTCGGCGAGTTCGATCGACATCCGCCGGCGTTCCGTGATTTCGCGCTCCAGCGGGTTGAGCCGCTGGGCCAGCGCCACCGCGGGCGACACCGGCCGCAGCCAGGTGGGGTCGTCCGGATCCGGGTGCAGCAGGGCCAGTTCCATGAGGCAGGGAGCGGGGTCCGCGTCGCGGCGCGGGATGCGTCCCGCACGCAGCGCTTCGCCGTACAGGCGGCTCCCGGCCTCGCACAGTTCGGTCACCGCATGGGGATGTGCGTCATTGGTCCGATTCGTAGTCAAATCTCCACCCCCCAGGGTCCTGAACATGCAGGAACATGATGCACCGATTGTGTGGCCATGACGTGCCCGAATGAGCCATCGTCTTACGTGACGGGGGAAGGGTGACTTTCGAGTGAGGACGAAGCCGACTATGCGCAAGAGAACGCTTCGCTCGGTACTTGTCGCCGCCTTCTCCGCCGTCGTGGCCTTCGGAGTTCTGAGTGGCCTGGCCGGCGCGGAGGGCGACGTCCGGGCTGACAGCAGCTGGGGAGCGGGAGCGACAGGGGTGACCCTGCCGCCGGACAGCAGCTGGGGTCCTGTGGCTCCCCGGACCACAGACGACAGCAGTTGGGGTTGAGCGATGACCACCCCACCAGACGACCGTTCCTTCCGGCGTGAGATGGCGACCGCCTACCGGTCCGGATGGCACTTCATCGACCTGGTCACCGCGATCCCCCACAGCGGTGACTCGTTGATGGTGACCGTCTTCGGTGAGCCCGTGGTCGTCACCCGCGACGAGGACGGCGACGTGCGGGCGTACCGGTGCCTGCGCCGGCCCAGGGGGGCGCCGAAGCCCGTCCGGTGTGCCATCCGGTACGGCATGATCTTTGTGAACCTGGACCAGCGGGACCACCGGCAGGTGGAGCCCGACTCCCGGTCCCCCCGGACCATCTCGGCCACCCCCCGCAGTGCCTGACGCGATTCCCCCGTCGTAACAGATCGCGCAGGTGCTTCCCCCCGCAGCGGCGTCACCGTGACCTGAACACGGTGACGCCGCTGCAGTTTTGGGGGACATTTCCGGGAATCGGCCGGATCGGGTGATGGCCGGAAGCCGCCGCTTTCCGGCGATGATCACACCGCTCCTCACCCGCGCCCCATCGCCCGCGTGAGCGCGATCTCGATGACGACCCGGTCCGGGTTGGGCCCCGGCATCCGTCCGTACCGCTCCGCGTACCGCTCCACCGCGTCCTGGACGCGTTCCGGCTCCGTGCGCACCCGCGCGCGTCCCTCCAGCGTCGCCCACCGGCCGCCGTCCACCTGGCAGACCGCGACGGGCGCGCCCTCGTCCCCGGCCGCCCGGATGTGGCGCACCTTCGCGCTGGTCCGGTTGGTGATCACCCGTGCCAGCAACTGCCCGGGGTCGTAGGTGACCCCGACGGGTACCAGATGCGGCGTGCCGTCCGGGCGGAGCGTGGTCAGCGTGCACAGGTGCCGCTCGCGCCAGAAGCTGAGATAGGAGGCGTCCGGATCGCCCGGATCGACCGAATACGTGAGGGCCATGCCCCGGAACTTAGCCCTCGGACCCTCGCGGGTACTACCTTGAGTGGAATAGACTCAAGTTTGTGGACGTTGGCAGAGTCAGCCAGACGCACGCCGAGGGTCATCGAAGGGCATCAAGGAGGAGAACGGACACGTGGACGCCGAGCTGACCAACCGGAGCCGGGACGCACTGGCCGCCGCCGGCAACCGGGCCGTGACCGAGGGACACCCCGACCTCACCCCCGCGCACCTGCTGCTCGCCCTGCTCGCCGGGCAGGAGAACGAGAACATCACGGACCTGCTCGCCGCGGTCGACGCCGACCAGGCCGCCGTGCGCGCCGGGGCCGAACGTGTCCTCGCCGGGCTGCCGAGCGTCACCGGGTCCACGGTGGCGCCGCCCGAGCCCAACCGTGAACTGCTCGCCGTCGTCGCGGACGCGCAGTCCCGCGCGCGGGAGCTGGGCGACGAGTACCTGTCCACCGAGCACCTGCTGATCGGCATCGCGGCCAAGGGCGGGGCCGCCGGGGAGGTACTGTCCCGGCAGGGCGCCACCGCGGACAAGCTGCAGGAGGCCTTCCAGAAGGCGAGGGGGACGCGCCGGGTGACCACTCCCGACCCGGAGGGCCAGTACAAGGCCCTCGAGAAGTTCGGCACCGACCTGACCGCCGCCGCCCGCGAGGGCAGGCTGGACCCCGTCATCGGACGGGACCAGGAGATCCGGCGGGTGGTGCAGGTGCTGAGCCGCCGTACCAAGAACAACCCCGTGCTGATCGGCGAGCCGGGCGTCGGCAAGACCGCCGTCGTCGAGGGCCTCGCCCAGCGGATCGTCAAGGGCGACGTGCCCGAGTCGCTGAAGAACAAGCGGCTGGTGGCGCTCGACCTGGGCGCGATGGTCGCGGGCGCCAAGTACCGCGGCGAGTTCGAGGAGCGGCTGAAGACCGTCCTCGCGGAGATCAAGGAGTCCGACGGGCAGGTCGTCACGTTCATCGACGAGCTGCACACCGTGGTCGGCGCGGGCGCCGGCGGCGATTCCGCGATGGACGCGGGCAACATGCTGAAGCCGATGCTCGCGCGCGGTGAGCTGCGCATGGTCGGCGCGACCACGCTCGACGAGTACCGCGAGCGGATCGAGAAGGACCCGGCGCTGGAGCGGCGCTTCCAGCAGGTGCTGGTCGCCGAGCCGTCCGTCGAGGACTCCATCGCGATCCTGCGCGGCCTCAAGGGGCGGTACGAGGCGCACCACAAGGTGCAGATCGCCGACAGCGCGCTCGTCGCCGCCGCGACCCTCTCCGACCGGTACATCACCTCCCGCTTCCTGCCGGACAAGGCCATCGACCTGGTCGACGAGGCCGCCTCCCGGCTGCGCATGGAGATCGACTCCTCGCCCGTCGAGATCGACGAGCTCCAGCGCGCCGTGGACCGGCTGCGCATGGAGGAGCTGGCCCTGAGCAAGGAGACGGACCAGGCCTCCAAGGAGCGCCTGGAGAGGCTGCGCCGCGACCTCGCCGACAAGGAGGAGGAGCTGCGCGGCCTCACCGCCCGCTGGGAGAAGGAGAAGACCTCCCTCAACCGCGTCGGTGAGCTGAAGGAGAAGCTGGACGAGCTGCGCGGTCAGGCCGAACGCGCCCAGCGCGACGGCGACTTCGACACCGCCTCCAAGCTGCTCTACGGCGAGATCCCGGCCCTCGAACGCGACCTGGAGGCCGCCTCGGAGGCCGAGGAGGAGGTCGCGAAGGACACCATGGTCAAGGAGGAGGTCGGCGCGGACGACATCGCCGACGTCGTCGCCTCCTGGACCGGTATCCCGGCCGGCCGTCTGATGGAGGGCGAGACGCAGAAGCTGCTGCGCATGGAGGACGAGATCGGCAAGCGGCTGATCGGGCAGTCCGAGGCCGTGCGCGCCGTCTCCGACGCGGTGCGGCGTTCGCGGGCCGGCGTGTCCGACCCGGACCGGCCCACCGGCTCCTTCCTGTTCCTCGGCCCGACCGGTGTCGGCAAGACCGAGCTGGCCAAGGCGCTCGCGGACTTCCTCTTCGACGACGAGCGGGCGATGGTCCGCATCGACATGTCGGAGTACAGCGAGAAGCACAGCGTCGCCCGGCTGGTCGGCGCGCCCCCCGGCTACGTCGGCTACGAGGAGGGCGGCCAGCTCACCGAGGCGGTGCGGCGCCGGCCGTACAGCGTGGTGCTGCTCGACGAGGTGGAGAAGGCGCACCCGGAGGTCTTCGACATCCTGCTCCAGGTGCTCGACGACGGCCGCCTCACCGACGGCCAGGGCCGCACGGTGGACTTCCGCAACACCATCCTGGTGCTGACGTCCAACCTGGGCAGCCAGTACCTGGTCGACCCGGTCAGCTCCGAGGAGGAGAAGCGGGAGCAGGTCCTGGAGGTGGTCCGGGCGTCGTTCAAGCCGGAGTTCCTCAACCGCCTGGACGACCTGGTCGTCTTCTCCGCGCTCAGCAAGGCCGAGCTGGAGCGGATCGCGAAGCTCCAGATCGAGGCGCTGGGACGGCGGCTCGCCGAGCGGCGGCTCACCCTGGACGTCACGCCCGAGGCGCTCCAGTGGCTGGCCGACGAGGGCCTGGACCCGGCGTACGGCGCGCGGCCGCTGCGCCGGCTGGTGCAGACCGCGATCGGTGACCGGCTCGCCAAGGAGATCCTCTCCGGCGAGATCAAGGACGGCGACACGGTCCGGGTGGACCGTTTCGGGGACGAGCTGATCGTCGGCCCCGCCACGGGCAAGACACTCTGAGTCACGGTTCCGGTTCCCGGGCCCGACGTGACGTGCGGATCTTCGCGCGCGCACGTTGGGCCCGGAGCCTTTCCGGGTACCCCGGACCTGACCGGATCGAGTCAGCCCTCGGCTGACAGGCCCGTCGGGGCTTGCCACCCCCCTCCCCGCATGGGGGAGGATGGCGGGATCCGTACGAAGGGAAATTCACGGTGACCATCGACCCGTCCTCGATTCCGAATTTCGGGGGCCAGCAGCCCGAGCCGCAGCCCCAAGGACCGGCGGGCCCCGTCGTCCCGGATCAGGACCTCGTGAAGCAGCTCCTCGACCAGATGGAGCTCAAGTACGTCGTCGACGACGAGGGTGACCTCGCGGCGCCGTGGGAGCAGTTCCGCACGTACTTCATGTTCCGTGGGGAAGGCGACCAGCAGATCTTCTCCGTCCGGACGTTCTACGACCGGCCGCACCAGATCGACGAGAAGCCCGCGCTCCTCGAGTCCGTCGACGACTGGAACCGCCGCACGCTGTGGCCCAAGGTGTACACGCACACCCATGACGACGGCACGGTCCGTCTCATCGGCGAGGCCCAGATGCTGATCGGCATGGGCGTCAGCCTGGAGCACTTCGTCTCCTCGACGGTCAGCTGGGTGCGGGCCGCCATCGAGTTCGACAAGTGGCTCGTCGAGCAGCTCGGCCTGGAGCAGGAGATCAACGACGCGGACAAGCCCGACGACGACGCGTAGCCGCCCTCGCGCGCGAGCGGCGGCGCCGGCCAGGCGCGCGCCGCAGGGAGCCCAGCCCGGCCCGGAGGCCGGCCCACGCGGCCGGTCGCGGGACCGGGCTCTCTCATGCCCGGCTTCCGGCCCGCCGGGCCCGCCTATTCTGGGGACATGACAGCCCAGCCCGCCCCGCGCGACGACGACCGAGGCGGCCTGCGCGCCTCCCACGACGACCGGGAGGCGGTGGTGGAGCAGCTGCGCGACGCGGCGGCCGAGGGACGCATCGACCTCGACGAGCTGGACGAGCGGCTGGAGCGGGCGCTCACCGCGAAGACCTACGCGGAGCTGGACGCCCTCACCGCGGACCTGCCGAGGCCGCCGTCCCCCGCCGACCTGCCGCCCCTGGAGCTGTCGGGCGGTTACTACGGGGCGTCCCGCGGCCCGGGCCCCTGGGACGTTCCCGGGCGGGTGATCGCACGCGGCGGCCTGGCCGGGGTGAAACTCGACTTCAGCCGCGCCCGGTGCCGCTTCCCCGAGGTCACGGTGGAGGCGTACGGGGAGTCCGCCGGCGTCGTCATCGTCATCCCCGACGGCTGGGTGGCCGACACCACCGCCGTGAAGTCCGGCCTGGGCGGCCTCAAGGACACCACCACCCCGGACCGCCTCCCCGGCACCCCCTTGATCCGCGTCGTCGGCTCCGGCGGCATGGCGGGCGTGGTGGTGCGCCACCCGAACCGGTGGGAGCGGCGGAAGCTGGGGAACGACCCGGCACGGGCCTAGCCGCGGGTCGGCGTGCTCCCGATCCTGCGGGTGAGGCGGCCGATCAGCACGGCGTTGACCAACCCGGCCAGGACCATCCCGGCGGAGAAGACCAGCGTCCCCAGCCAGGGGGTCGCGTACTCGGCCGGTGCCGACACCGCCGCGGCGAGGAAGCTGAGCGGTGCCGCGGCGAGGAGCGGCCAGATGCCCGCGAACCCGGGGTCCGGCGACAGCAGCACGGCGTAAAGGAAGGTGCCCAGTGCCGCCGCGACCACGGCGACGTAGATCCGCGCGGGCCAGTTGTCCACGGCGGCCGCGAGCAGCGCGGGTCGCGGGCGCGCCGGGGGCGCCTGCACCGGGGGCCGGTCCGGTCTGTGGTCCGGCGTGCGGTCCGGTCTGCGGATGAGCGCGCCGAGCGCGGCGGCGTTCGCCAGGGCGCACAGCAGCATCCACCCGGCGAACACCACGGCCGCCGCCACCTCGGCCGCACCGCCTCCCGCCACACCGTCCCCGACGGGCACGAATATCGGAAGGAAGGAGAGCGGTGCGGTGAGCATCATCGGCGCCATGGCGATCGGGCTGTCCGGGGCGAGGAACATCGCCGCGACGCCGACGGCGACAAGGCCCAGGTAGGCGCGGGCGGGCAGGCTGTCCGTGGCGAGTGCGAGGAGGCGCCGCGGGCGGAAGTGGTCGGAGGTCGGCATCGAAGGCCCTTCCTGGAGCCGGTACGGGTTGGTGATCACCACAGTGACCGTCAGGGCCGTGCCCCGGCATGAGTACCGGTACTCACCGTCGGCGCTACGGCACTCACCCGTATCTCCGTCAGGGGCAGGCGGTCCCCTCCAGCGCGCACTCCGCCCACACCGTCTTGCCCACGGGCTCACGGGGCTCCCAGCCCCACCGTTCCGCCAGGACGTCCACCAGGAGCAGGCCCCGTCCGGACTCGCCCTCGGGAGGTGTCACGGGTGTGGCCAGGGGCGGCCGCTTGTCCGCTGCGGCGTCGGCGACCTCGGCCCGGATCAGGCCCGCCGTCCGGTCCAGCATCAGCCGTACGCCGAAGTCCCGGCCCGGGACCCGCCCGTGCCGTACGGCGTTCGACGCCAACTCCCCGACGACCAGGGCGATCGTGCACGACACGTCCGACGCCGGCGGATGCCCCCACCCTTCCAGACACCGCACGGCGAACCGCCGGGCGAGCCGCGCACCGTGCGGGGAGGAGGGGAACTGCGCTGCGGCCGTGGGGGCGAGGGGTTCTGTGAGCACGGCGCGGTCCGTCCTTCTCTGTGAGTGAATTGTCACGTTCCGTGGTCAAGGTTCGTCGGCTCGCCCTACTCTCAAAAGGGGGTGCGGGCTTACCTTTCAGGCCGTAAGGAACGGAAGTGACGCTTTGGCCAACGGGATTGACCCCAGCACGTCGATGGCCGCGCTGTTCGGCGCGCGGGTGCGGAGACTACGGACGGCGGCCGGGCTCACCCAGGCCGAACTCGGCGCGCTGACCCACGTGGTGAGCACCCGGATCACGCAGATCGAGCGGGCGTCGGGGGCGAAGCCGACGCTGGAGATGGCGCGGGCGCTGGACACCGCACTCGGTGCGGACGAACTGCTCGTGGAGCTGTGGCCGTACGTGTACCGGGAGGCGTTTCCGGACTGGTCGCGGAAGTTCATGGAGTACTCGGAGCGGGCGGTGGCCGTTCGGCAGTACGCGGCGCACGTGGTGCCGGGTCTGTTGCAGACGGAGGATTACGCGAGGGCCGTGCTCGCCCTGGACGCCCTGCTCACCGGTGAGGAGCAGCTGGAGGAACGCGTCGCAGTCCGGATGGGACGGCAGGACCGGCTGAGGTCACCGAACCGGCCGGAGCTGTGCGTGATTCTGGACGAGGCAGTGCTCCGGCGCCCGATCGGCGGCGCGGCGGTGATGAGGAAGCAGTTGGAGCGCTTGCTCGATGTCGCTGACGACCGCCACGTCACGTTGCAGGTGCTGCCGTTCGACCAGGGCGGGCACGAGGCGATGGGCGGCTCGTTGACCGTGCTGACGCTTCCGGGCGGCTCGGACGTGGCCTACACGGAAGGCGCGGACTACGGGCAACTCATCGAAGAACCGTCCAACATCGCGCGCTACAAGCTGATTTACGATCGGCTGAGGGCGACAGCCTTGCCCCCGATCATGTCGCTCGACGTGATCCGGTCTGCGATGGAGGGCACCTACCGTGGCGCGAATGTCCCGTCCCGATCTGACCGGCGCCGCTTGGCGCAGGAGCAGCTACAGCAATCAAGCCGGGGGCGATTGCGTGGAGGTGGCCGACGGCCTCCCCGGCCTCGTCCCCGTCCGTGACAGCAAGGCCCCGCAGGGGCCGACCCTCCGCTTCGAAGAGGCCTCCTGGACCGCCTTCATAGGCGACCTGAAGTCCCACCGCTCCTGAGGCGAACCGGGCCCACCGATCCCTCGCCCGCGAGGTTCCGGTGGGCCCCTGACCTCCCCAAAGAACCGGGAGAAAGAACTACCCGCCCGCCCACCCTCCCCGCCGGACGGGCGCGCTTCACTCGTGCGAGTGACCGGCTTGCGGGTGCGGGATGCGGGCCGTTACGTTCGCCGCGACAACCGCAAAAAGTTACGGCCCCCGGCCGGGACTGGCATCCCGAACGAGGGCCTGACCGATCAGGAAGAGCACACTTCCCGATGGCTGACTCGCAGTCTAACGCGCGCCTGCGCGCCGACGCCGGTGCTCCGCGCTCCGGCGTGATCCACGTCCGCACCCGTCTCACGGCCGACTTCACCGTGGTCGCCAACGCCCTCGCACAGCGGCGCGGCAGCGCGGTCACCGTCGGCGTCGCGGTGTACATCCTGTCCCTGCCCAGCGGCACTCCGGTGACCATCGCGGCCCTGTGCGCGCACTTCACGGAGGGCGAGATCCTGATCTCGCGGGCGCTGAGGGAGCTGGAGGCGGCCGGGTACCTGGAGCGCCGCCGCGAGCGCACGCCGGCGGGGCAGATCCGCACGCGGACGTACTTCTACGACGTCCCCGGCGGCACCCCGGAGCCGGACCCGGACGGTCCGCCGGAACCGCCCCGCCCTTCCAAGCAGCCCGTGGCCGACGAGACGCCCGCCGAGGAACCGTCGGTGGCGCTCACAGAGGCGGACCCGCAGGCGATCTCCGTCCTGGCGTCCCTCCGCCACGTCGATCCACGCCTGGTGCTGTCCGGACGGGAGGCCGTGCGGCTGGCGCCCGCCGTCACCGCGTGGCTGGCGGCCGGTGTCACACCCGCCCAGATCACCAGAACGCTGACGACAGGCCTCCCCGACCGCTTCCTGACCCGACCCGCGGGCCTCCTCGCCTTCCGCCTCCGCGAAACCCCGCTGCCCGCGCCGCCGCCCCCGGAGCCCGTCGCCCGCCCGGCCGTACCGCCCCTCCAGCCCTGCGACGGCTGCGACCGAGCCTTCCGCGCACCCGCCCCCGGCCACTGCCGGGACTGCCGCTCGGCCGGGACTGGGTTGCCGGCCGCCGCCTGACCTCGCGATTCGGACCGCTTGACCGGCCCGCACGCAGGGACGAGACTGGGATGTATTACATCTGTCATACACGAGGGGAGGCGAGGATGGCCGCCAGGACGGGGCGAAAGGGCCATGCCGCGACCGCCGCACCCGGGAAAGGCGTCCAGGCGGCGCCCCGGACGTCGCCGACGCGCCGGAAGCAGGGCGACAGCGGCGCGACCAGCGTGGCCCAGGTGCGGCTACGCCCGGACGAGTTGGCGGATCTGCACCAGGTGATGCGGACGCTTCAGCTCGGCTCGCTCTCCGAGGCGCTGCGCGAAGGCCTGCGCCTGCTGTCCCGAGAGGCCGCCGAGGTCGCCGCCTCTCAGGAGATCCGCGACTTCTACGAGGGCGCTCAGGCGCCCACTCCCGAGGGCGTTCGGCCTGCCACGGAGGACGAGCTGGCGGCAGCGGACGAGACCGAGTGGTGACCGTCGGCTCCCCGCTCCGGGGTGAGGTGTGGGGCTGCGCGCTCCCCGCCCCGACCGGCCCGCACCCCGTGGTCGTCCTGACGGTGAACCGGATCGCCGAGCCGTTGTCGGCCGTGACCGTCGCCGTGATCACCGGGACGTCCGGCCCGGCCTCCACCCACGTCCCGGTCGGGCCCGACTGCGGGGTCACCAAGTACGACGAGTCGTACGTCGACTGCACCGACCTGCACACCGTGGACAAGCCCAGGCTCCGCCGACGGCTCGGCCTGCTGGCGCCGAGCGAGCTGAGGAACGTGGAGGAGCGCCTGCGCGTCATCCTCGGGCTGGTCTGAGCGCCGTTCAGCGAGTGCCCGCGCTCTTGAGGCGGGCCGCCGCCTCCTCCAGTACATGCCGCTGCTTGCAGAAGGCGAAGCGGACGAAGGGGGCGCCCATGTCCTGGTGGTCGTAGAAGACCGCCGTGGGGATGGCGACGACGCCCGCGCGTTCCGGGAGGGCGCGGCAGAAGGCGATGCCGTCGGACTCGCCGAGGGGGCGGATGTCGGCGGTGACGAAGTAGGTGCCGGAGGGGCGGTAGACGGTCAGTCCGGCGTCCTCCAGGCCCGCCGCGAGGACGTCCCGCTTGGCGAGCATGTCCGCGCGGAAGTCGGTGAAGTACGACTCGGGCAGGGCGAGCGCCTCGGCGACCGCGTACTGGAAGGGGCCCGCGGAGACGTAGGTGAGGTACTGCTTGGCCGAGCGGACGGCCGTGACCAGCTCGGGGGAGGCGGTGATCCAGCCGACCTTCCAGCCGGTGAAGGAGAAGGTCTTGCCCGCGCTGGAGATGGTGACCGTGCGGTCCCGCATGCCGGGGAAGGACGCCAGCGGGACGTGCTCGGCGTCGTCGAACACCAGGTGCTCGTAGACCTCGTCGGTGACGACGAGAAGGTCCCGCTCGACGGCCAGCTCGGCGATGGACGCCAGCTCCTCGCGGGTGAGGACCGTCCCGGTCGGGTTGTGCGGGGTGTTGATCAGCAGCAGCCGGGTGCGGTCGGTGACGGCGTCACGCAGCTCGTCCAGGTCGAGGCGGAAGCGGCCCTCGGCCGGGCGGAGCGTGACGGGGACGCGGGTGCCGCCCGCCATGGCGATGCCGGCCCCGTAGGAGTCGTAGTACGGCTCCAGCGCGATCACCTCGTCGCCCGGCTCGACCAGCGCGAGCAGCGACGCGGCGATCGCCTCGGTGGCGCCGGCGGTGACCAGCACCTCCGTGTCGGGGTCGAAGGACAGGCCGTACCGGCGCTGCTGGTGCGCGGCGACCGCCGTGCGCAGCTCGGGGATGCCGGGGCCCGGCGGGTACTGGTTGCCGCGCCCGTCCCGCAGCGCCCGCACGGCGGCCTCCCTGACCTCCTCGGGGCCGTCGGTGTCGGGGAAGCCCTGCCCGAGGTTGATGGCCCCGGTGCGCAGGGCCAGCGCCGACATCTCGGCGAAGACCGTCGTCCCGAACTCCGCGAGGCGACGGTTGAGAAGAGGACGATCAGTGGAGGTCATGCGGGCCATCCTCCGCCGGATCGCGGGCGTCCTCAAGCACGGCCGGCCGCCGCGTCGCCCCGGCGGCGCTCACGTCCGGTCGGCCTCCCACCGCGTGACGCGCGCGACGCTCTCGAGCATCTCGGTGAAGGCCTCGCCGTCCCAGAGGACCGCGTTGTACTCCGCCGGGATCATCGTGCCGTTGACGACCGCCGTGGGCGTGCCCGGGCCCCGCGGATCCGACGGGCCGCCGGCCTTCTCGTACGCCTTCTGGGAGGCGGTGACGAAGTCGCGGTACTTCATGGTCCTGACCGCGTCGTCGAACTCGGGGCCGCGCAGTCCCTCCACCTGACCGGCGAGTTCGAGGAGGAACGCGTCCGTGTAGCCGTCGACGACCTCCTCGGGCTGGTTGGCGTACAGCACCTCGTGGTACTCCGCGAACTTGTCCTCCTCCAGCGCCGCGCGCAGCGCGTTGACCGCCTTCTTCGACCCGCTGCCGCCCACCCGGTCGTCCAGGAAGGACGCCAGCGTGTACTCCGTCCTCGCGGTCCCCTCCAGCGTCGCCCGGCGCAGCTCGGGCCCGGCGCCGGTGGTCTCGAACTCCTCGCAGACCGGACACCGCGGGTCCTCGTAGAGATGCACCGTCACCGGCGCGTGCGGATCCCCGACCCTGACGGTCGTGCCGTCCCGGCCCAGCTCCTCCGGCAACTCCTCCACGGACCGGTACGGATCGGCCAGCCCGTCCCGCTGACCGCACGCCGCCAACGCCAGGATCCCCGCCGCACACACCACGGCCCACCGCACAGCACGCACCTCGCGCCACCCCTCCCCAGGAACAGCGCGACCTTAGGACATGTCCACAGCAGAAGCACCGCATTTGATCAACAACCCGGCCCCCGGCCCACCGCCGGGCGGGAAACCTCTGGAGTTGCTCAACTCTGCTTTGGCGCGGAAACGGGGAGGGCATGTCCCGGTCACACCGTGAGCCGGGCACCCACGGGGGGATGCCACGGGGGATCACGGGGGACATGGAAGGAGGGTGGCGCCATGTTCGTCGGCATCATCCTGGTCGTCGGATTCGTCCTGCTCGTGACGTGCGCCGTGCGGGCGTCCCGGGGCTCGGGAGCGGGCTCCGGCAGCGGCGGCAGCTCCTCCGGCGGCCACTCCGGTGGCTGGTGGGCCGGGGACGGGGGGAACAGCGGGGGCTGTGGATCGTCCTCAGGCGGCGGCTCGTCCTGCGGAGGCGGGTCGTCCTGCGGAGGGGGCGGATGCGGCTGACACGGGGCAGCGCGGCTCCACTTCGGGAGAACGCATCCGCGGCAGCGGGGTCCGCACCTGGGGCGGGCCCCGCTGTGGTGTCTCCTGCGGTGGTGAACCTTCCGGTTCCGGTTGGTGACGTGTGCGCCGGGGTGCGTCGAAACCGGGGGCGTACGCCGTAGTTGAACACGTGAGCTGTGGAGCCCCCGAGGGGATGGAAAGCCCACGAAGTTGGGTAAAAACGCTGTGGTGGCGGCACAGTTCATGATTCCCTATAAATCAACCAGCGCAGCCATCGGATCTCCCCGCGGACCCTCTTCCGGCCGGGCGACCGGGCTGACGGGCCGAGTCCCCGGTCCCCGGGGTGCGCGGACCCGAATCTCTCCCCTGTGTGCTTGCGGAGCCGATCCATGCTCACGACCCTGAACACCGCCTATTCAGATACGCGCGCCGCCGATCTCGCCTGGGCTCTGGGCCGCGAGCCGCTTCCGGCGCTGGCCACCCTCGACCTGGAACTCCAGGGCGCGAAACTCCAGTTGAGACTGCTCGGCGCCTCCCACCAGGTGCTGCTGGAGGAGGAGCGGGGCCTCTGCTCCGAGACGGTGGCGTGCATCCCGGGCAGCAGCACGCCGCTCCCGCTCGGCGTGGCCAAGCGGGTGGACGACTGGGAGTACGAGTTCGCCGCCCGGGTGGAAGAGCTCCCTCCGGGGGCCTTCGCCGGCCGGGCGCAGGAGCTGCTCGCCCTGGTCTCCGACCACCCGCAGGGCCTGGCCGGCGTCTTCCCCGGCAGCCCGCACGCGTTCACCGCGATGCTCGCCCGCTGTCACGAGGGCCAGTTCCAGTGGCGCACCTGGCACGCGTACCCGCAGGACGGCCAGCTCGTGGCCACCCGGACCCGGGTCGGAGCACGCGTCGCCGCCCACGCCGAGGCCGTGCGGGCGTAAACAAATATCACGCGTGTGGGTGACGTTGTGCGATGAGTGCGTGACGTAACGTCCCTGGGGTGATCGATCGGCAGGCCCCCGTTCCGCCCGGCTCCACGCAGACCTGGGGCGGGCCGGACGGCCCCTGGGCAGACGCCCCGGGCGGCGGGGGGAGCGTGGTGCCGCTGCCCGTGCGGCAGGGCACCGGGCGGTGGCTGGTCCTCGCCGGGGTGTTCGTCTGCGCGGCGTGCGGACTGGTGTACGAACTGGAACTCGTCGCGCTCGCCACGTACTTGATGGGCGACTCCGTCGCCCAGACCTCCGTCGTGCTGTCCGTGATGGTCTTCGCCATGGGCATCGGCTCGCTCGCCGCCAAGCGGCTGCGGCGGCACGCGGCGGCCGGGTTCGGCGCGATCGAGGCGGCCCTCGCCCTGGTCGGCGGAGGCAGCGCGATGGCGCTGTACGCGGTGTTCGCCTGGACCGGCGACTGGGGCGGGGTGTGGGCCGACGGCCCGCGCTGTCTGCTCGTCGCGTTCTCCCTCGCCACCGGGTTGCTCATCGGCGCCGAGGTGCCGCTGCTGATGGAGCTGATCCAGCGGATCCGGCGCCAGGACGCCGGCGGCGCGGTCGCCGACCTGTCCGCCGCGGACTACGTCGGCGCGCTGGTCGGCGGACTCGCCTTCCCCTTCCTTCTCCTGCCCGTGCTCGGCCAGTTGACGGGCGCCCTCATCACCGGCGCGGTCAACGCCGTCGTCGGCGGCGCGCTGGTCCTCGGGCTGTTCCGGCGCGACCTCAGCCGGCGCGCCCGCCGTCTGCTGCTCACCGCCAACATCTGCGTGCTCGCGCTGCTCGCCTCGGCGGCCGTCCTCGTCGACGACTTCGAACGCGCCGCCCGGCACGCGCTGTACGGCCCCGACGTACGGGTCGCCGTCCACACGGACGTCCAGGAGGTGCTGCTCACCGGCGGGCGGGACGGGCGGCCGCTCAACCTGTTCCTCGACGGACGGCTGCGGGTCGGCGGACGCGACGAACTCCGGTACCACGAGGCCCTCGTGCACCCGGCGATGACCGGGCGGCACGCGCGCGTGCTGGTGCTCGGCGGGGGTGACGGGCTCGCCGCCCGCGAGGTGCTGCGCCATCCCGGCGTCCGGAGGGTCGACGTCGTCGAGCTCGACGCGGGCGTGGTGCGGCTGGCCCGCACCGACCCCGCCCTGTCCCGGCTCAACGCGCACTCCCTCGACGACCCGCGCGTCCACGTGGTCACCGCCGACGCCTTCGACTGGCTGCGCACCGCGCCCGCCGGGGTCTACGACGTCGTGGTGTCCGACCTGCCGCACCCCGGGATCACCGCCAGCACCAAGCTGTACGCACAGGAGTTCTACGGGCTGGCCCGGCAGGTGCTCGCGCCCGGCGGGCGGCTCGTGGTGCACGGGGGCGCGGTGGAGTCGCGGGCCCGCGACTTCTGGACCCTCGACGCCACCCTGCGCGCGGCCGGCCTGCGCACCACCGCGTACCGGGTGCGCGGACGGCAGTCCGGGTACGCGGCCGGACCCGACCGGGGGCCCGCGGACACGGCCCGCGCCCACCGCGACTGGGGGTTCGTGCTGGCCGCCGACCGGCACACCCCGTGGCCCCGCCTCGACCCGGCCGGGCCCCGGCCCCGCACGCTCACCGACGCGTCCCTCGCCGCGGACGTCCGAGCGGCGGAACGCACCCGGGTGCCCGGACTCCCGCCGTCCACGCTGGTCCACCCCCGGTACAGCGACTGACGCGCCGCGACTTCTCGCGGACGGGGGTGCGGTACGGCGTGGCGTGGGTAGGCTCCGCACTCATGGAGCACGAGGTGTTCGTTCCGGTCGAGGCGCAGCGGCTCAGGGAGGTGCTGGGCGACCCCGCGCGGGTCGCCCGGGCGGTGCCCGGGCTCCAGCACGACGCCGGTGCGGAACCCGTCACCGGGCGGCTGAAGGTACGGATCGGCGGCTCCTCCATCACCTACCGCGGGTCGGTACGGGTGTCCGCGCGGGACGACGGCGGCTACGCGGTCGAGGGCGAGGCGTCCGAGTCCCGGGGTGACGGGACTGTCCGGCTGTCCCTGCGGCTGACCCCGCGCCCCGCCGACACGGGCACGACGCTCGTCGTCACGGGCACCGCCACGGCGGACGGCCGCGTCAAGGACCTCCCGCAGGACGCGGTCACCTCGGCGGTCACCCGCCTGCTGACCCGCTTCGCGGAGAACCTGGCAACGGCGACGAAGGAGGACACGACCCCGCCGGAGCCCGAGGACACGACCCCGCCGGAGTCCGGGGACACCACCCCGCCGGGGTCCCCGGAACAGCTCGCGGCCGGCGAGGCGGGGGGCACGGTCCCGCCGGGGTCCCCGGAACAGCTCGCGGCCGGCGAGGCGGAGGGCACGGTCCCGCCGGAGTCCCCGGAACAGCTCGCGGCCGGCGACTTCGAACCCGGCGCCACGACGGACTTCGAAACGACCCCCGACGCGGAAGACGCCCCTCCGCCCCCGCCGGAACGGGGGAGCGGCGCCGCCCCGGACGAGCCGTCCGGCCCGCCAATGCCCCCCAGCCCCAGCGCCGAGGGCGGCCCCACCGCGAGCACCCCGCCCGCCCCGGAGGGTGACTCCGGCCCGGGGGGCGAGTCCGCGCCGAACGCCCTGCCCGGCAAGGAGGGGAACGCCTCGCCGGACGCCCCGCCCGCCCCGGAGGGTGTGTCCGGCCCGGGGGCCGAGCCGGCACCGGACGCCGTGTCTGCTGCGGGGGACGACGCCTCGTCGGGGACCGGCCCCGCTCCGGGTGCATCGCCTGCCTCGGCGGAGGACGGCCCGGCGGACGAGTCGGCCTCGCACGCCGCGCCCGGTCCGGACGCCGCGCCTGGCCCGGCAGCCGGCTCCCCTCCGGACGCGGGGTCCGGCGCCGAGCCGGAGACCCCGGACGCCGGGGCGGTGCCGGCGACTCCCGAGCCCCTGGACGCGGAGTTCACGAGCGGCATCGACGGGCGGCCCCTCCCCGGGGACGACGATGACGACTCCCTCGCCGAGGCCGCGCACGCGCGGCGGACGATGATCGGGCGCAGCGCCGAGGAGGTCGACCACGCACCCCCACGCGGCCGCTACGCCCCGGTCCCGGCCCCCCAGACGGTCTCGTCCTCCGCCCCCCTCCGCTGGGCGGCCCCCGCAGCGGCCCTGGCGGTCGCCTCGGCCGTGGTCGCCATCCGAGCCCTCCGGCGTCGGCGCTGAAGCCCTCTCCCACCCCACGTGAGTGATCACCCCGCTAGGGTCGAGGCGTGAGTAACGAACACATCACGCTGACCGCGGGTGACGCGGAGGTGGACGTGCTGCCGGGGAACGGCGGGCGGGTCGGGGGGCTGCGGCTCGGGGGTGTGGAGCTGTTGCGGCAGGGGGAGCGGTTCGGGTGCTTCCCGATGGTCCCCTGGTGCGGGCGGCTGCGCGACGGCCGGTTCATGGACGGCGGCACCGTGCGGCAGATGCCGCTCAACGCGCCCCCGCACGCCATCCACGGCACCGCGCGCAACGCCCCCTGGCGCACGGCCCGCAAGAGCACCGACGAGGCCGTGCTGACGTACGACCTCACGGACCCGTGGCCGTACCCGGGGCGGGTCACGCAGCAGGTGTCGCTCACCGAGGCCGGCCTGACGCTCACCATGAGCGTCGAGACGCACGGCTCGTCGTTCCCCGCGCAGATCGGCTGGCACCCGTGGTTCCTGCGCAACCTCGGCGGCGAGGACGTGACGATCGGCTTCGAGCCCGCCTGGCAGGAGGAGCGCGGCGAGGACCACCTGCCCACGGGACGCCGTATCGACCCGAGGCCCGGCCCGTGGGACGACTGCTTCGGGATGCCCGGCGGCGTCGACGTCACCCTGACCTGGCCGGGGCAGCTCCAGCTGAAGGTGACCAGCCGCGAGGAGTGGGTCGTCGTCTACGACGAGCAGGACGAGGCCGTCTGCGTGGAGCCGCAGACCGGACCGCCGGACGGGCTGAACACCCATCCGCGCCTGGTCACCCCGCTGGAGCCGCTGGAGGCCTCCACGACCTGGACCTGGACCCGGCTTTAAGCTGACAGGCATGACGGACACGCGTGGCGCGCTGCTGCAGCAGATCAAGGACAAGGCCGTGGTGCACGGCAAGGTGACCCTCTCCTCCGGTCTGGAGGCCGACTACTACGTCGACCTGCGCCGCATCACGCTCGACGGCGAGGCGGCTCCGCTGGTCGGCCAGGTGCTGCTGGACCTGACCGAGGAGCTGGAGTTCGACGCGGTCGGCGGGCTCACCATGGGCGCCGACCCCGTCGCCGCCGCCATGCTGCACGCCGCCGCCGCGCGCGGCCGGACGCTGGACGCGTTCGTCGTGCGCAAGGCCGCCAAGGCGCACGGCCTCCAGCGCCGCGTGGAGGGCCCGGACATCAAGGGCCGCCGCGTGCTGGTGGTGGAGGACACCTCCACCACCGGCGGCTCCCCGCTCACCGCCGTGGAGGCCGTGCGCGAGGCCGGCGCCGAGGTCGTGGCCGTGGCGACGATCGTCGACCGGGCCACCGGCGCCGCCGAGAAGATCCGCGAAGGCGCCGGGGTGCCGTACCTGTTCGCCTTCTCCAAGGACGAACTCGGCCTGGACTGACCGGCCCCGCCTTCCACAGGGCGGACGGCGGGATGGACGTTCCGGCCGAGTCTGGAAGGATGTGACCGACAATGACGTCGCATCCAAGGTTCCAGGTCAGGGCCGACAGTACGCAGCACCCCACACCGCACTCTTAAGGAGCGGACAGATGCCCATCGCAACTCCCGAGGTCTACAACGAGATGCTCGACCGGGCGAAGGCAGGCAAGTTCGCCTACCCGGCCATCAACGTCACCTCGTCCCAGACCCTGCACGCGGCTCTGCGCGGCTTCGCCGAGGCGGAGAGCGACGGCATCGTGCAGATCTCCACGGGCGGTGCCGAGTTCCTGGGCGGCCAGCACAACAAGGACATGGTGACCGGCGCCGTCGCGCTCGCCGAGTTCGCGCACATCGTCGCCGAGAAGTACGACGTCAACATCGCCCTGCACACGGACCACTGCCCGAAGGACAAGCTCGACGGGTACGTGCGTCCGCTGCTCTCGGTGTCCGAGGAGCGCGTCAAGGCCGGCCGCAACCCGCTGTTCCAGTCCCACATGTGGGACGGCTCCGCGGAGACCCTCGCGGACAACCTGACCATCGCGCAGGAGCTGCTGGAGCGCGCCCAGGCCGCCAAGATCATCCTCGAGGTCGAGATCACCCCGACCGGCGGCGAGGAGGACGGCGTCTCCCACGAGATCAACGACTCCCTCTACACGACGGTCGACGACGCGATCCGCACCGCCGAGGCGCTGGGCCTGGGCGACAAGGGCCGCTACCTGCTCGCCGCGTCCTTCGGCAACGTGCACGGCGTGTACAAGCCGGGCAACGTGGTCCTCCGTCCCGAGCTGCTGAAGGAGCTCAACGAGGGCGTCGCCGCCAAGTACGGCAAGCCGGCCGGCGCGCAGCCGTTCGACTTCGTGTTCCACGGCGGCTCGGGCTCCACCGAGGAGGAGATCCGCACCGCCCTGGAGAACGGCGTCGTCAAGATGAACATCGACACCGACACCCAGTACGCGTTCACGCGTCCGGTCGCGGACCACATGTTCCGCAACTACGACGGCGTCCTGAAGGTCGACGGCGAGGTCGGCAACAAGAAGACCTACGACCCGCGCACCTGGGGCAAGCTGGCCGAGGCGTCGATGGCCGCCCGTGTCCTGGAGGCCTGCAAGCACCTGCGCTCCACGGGCACCCGCATCAAGTAACCCGGCGCGTCCGGCCCGCACGCACGCACACGAAAGAGCCCGGCACCTGCCCAGGTGCCGGGCTCTTCCGTATGCTCCCGGTATGCCCGATGTCCGGCTGGCGTCCCCCCAGGGCAGGTGGATCCTGTTCACCACGGTCCTCGGCTCCGGCATGGCCCTGCTCGACTCGACCGTCGTCAACGTCGCCCTGCCCCGCATCGGCGAGGACCTCGACGCCGACCTCGCCGCGCTCCAGTGGACCGTCAACGCCTACCTGGTCACGCTGGCCGGGCTGATCCTGCTGGGCGGGGCGCTCGGCGACCGGTTCGGGCGGCGCCGGGTCTTCGTCGTCGGGGTGCTCTGGTTCGCCGCCGCCTCCCTGCTGTGCGGGATCGCGCCGAACGAGGGCGTGCTCATCGCGGCCCGCGCCCTCCAGGGCGCGGGCGGGGCGCTGCTCACCCCCGGCTCGCTCGCGCTGATCCAGGCGTCCTTCCACGCCGACGACCGGGGCCGCGCGGTCGGCCTGTGGTCCGGCTTCGGAGGCATCGGCGCGGCCGTGGGGCCGTTCCTCGGCGGTTGGCTGGTGGACGGGCCCGGCTGGCGCTGGGTGTTCCTGATCAACGTGCCGCTCGCCCTGCTGTGCGCGCCGGTCGCCGTGCGCCATGTGCCGGAGTCGTCCGGCGCAGAGGCGAAGGGACGCTTCGACGTGCTCGGCGCGGCGCTCGGCGCGGTCGCGCTCGCGCTGGTGACGTACGCGCTGATCGGGGCCGGTGACGGGTCGCCGCTGGTCGTCGTGTCCGCGGTGGCGGGGCTCGCCGCCGCCGTCGGGTTCGTGCTGGTGGAGAAGCGGCGGCCGGGTCCGATGATGCCGCTGGAGATCTTCGCGTCCCGCCAGTTCTCCGCCGTCAACGGCGTCACCCTGTGCGTGTACGCGGCGTTCGGCGGGTTCTTCTTCCTCGCCGCGCTCCAGCTCCAGGTCGTCGTCGGCTGGTCCGCCCTCGCCGCGGGGACGGCCCTGCTGCCGACGACCGCCCTGATGCTGCTGCTCTCCGCCCGCTCCGGTGAGCTGGCCGACCGGATCGGGCCGCGCCTGCCGCTCACCGTAGGCCCGCTGCTGTGCGCCGCCGGGGTGCTGATGATGCTGCGGGTCGGGCCCGGCGCCTCGTACGCCGTCGACGTGCTGCCCGCGCTGCTGGTGCTGGGCCTCGGCATGGTCGCCCTGGTCGCGCCGCTCACGGCGTCCGTGCTGGCGTCGGTGGACACCGCGCGGGCGGGCCTCGCCAGCGGGGTCAACAACGCGGCCGCCCGCGCCGCCGGACTGCTGGCGGTGGCCGCGCTGCCACTGCTCGCCGGGATGGGCCCGGAGGCGTTCCGGCAGCCGGAGCGGTTCGACGCCGCCTTCGACCGGGCGATGCTGCTGTGCGCGGGCATTCTGGTGGCCGGCGCGCTCCTCGCCGCGGCGACCGTGCGCCGTCCCGCGCCCGGCTGCCGGCGCCCGGAGTGCCGTACGCACGGCAGTGTGGCCGTGCCGCCGCTGGAGGCGGACCCGCGCCGGGGGAGCAGCATCGCCTGATGTACGAGACTGGACCCATGTCCATTCACGAGAACCTCCTCGGGGGCCCGCCCCCGACCCACCTCCCCGACGACCCCGGGCCGCGCGAGCTGCTGGCGTCCGGCGCCACCGCCGCCGAGGTCGCCGGCCGGTACCCGACCTCCTCGCTGGCCTGGGCGCGGCTCGCCGACGAGGCGTTCGAGCGGGACAGCGTCGTCGAGTCCTACGCGTACGCCCGCACGGGCTACCACCGCGGCCTGGACGCGCTGCGCCGCAACGGCTGGAAGGGCCACGGCCCCGTGCCGTGGGAGCACGAGCCGAACCGCGGCTTCCTGCGCGCCCTGCACGCCCTCGCCCGCGCGGCGCAGGCGATCGGCGAGCAGGAGGAGTACGAGCGCTGCAGCCAGTTCCTGAAGGACTCCTCGCCCACGGCGGCCCAGGTCCTGGGCTGAACCGGCCGGAAAACGGAACCTGATCACCGCGAGGCCCGTCTGCCCGGCAGGCGGGCCTTGCGGCGGTGGGGGACGATTGCGCAGGATGCACCGTGGGGACCGGGGCCCCCGTGCCGGTAACGGCAGGGGCGGACCGCTACCCGGAGAACATTTCAGGAGACAGCGATGTCCCACGAGGCTCACGAGCCCGAGACCCCGCATCTCGCCCCCAAAATTGATTGGAGCCAGGGCACGACGCCTTACGAGGACTACGTCAAGGCCGACGTCCTCACCCACCTCCAGCACACCCTCTCGGACGATCCCGGAGAGATGGTCTTCCTGGTCACCACCCAGGTCATGGAGTTGTGGTTCACCGTGATCGTGCACGAGTGGGAGACCGCGGCGCAGGCGCTGCGCCGCGACGACGTGCCGACCGCGGTCGACGCGCTGCGCCGCTCACGGCGCGAGCTGGAGGCGCTGAACGCCTCCTGGCGGCCCCTGGCCGGGCTCACCCCGGCCCAGTTCAACTCCTACCGGAGCGCCCTCGGCGAGGGCTCCGGCTTCCAGTCGGCGATGTACCGGCGCATGGAGTTCCTGCTCGGCGACAAGTCCGCGTCGATGCTGGTCCCGCACCGGGGGGCGCCGCGGGTGCACGCCGAACTGGAGAAGGCCCTGCACGAGCCCAGCCTCTACGACGAGGTGCTGCGGTTCCTCGCCCGGCGCGGCCACCCCGTGCCGAAGGACGTGCTGGAACGCGACGTGTCGCGGAAGTACGAGCCGTCGCGTGAGGTCGAGGAGATCTGGACGGCCGTCTACGCGGGCGACGAGCGGGACGAGGTGGCGCGGCTCGGCGAGGCGCTGACCGACGTCGCCGAGCTGGTGTGGCGCTGGCGCAACGACCACCTGGTCGCCACCCGCCGGGCCATGGGATCCAAGACCGGGACGGGAGGGTCCGCCGGAGTGGCGTGGCTGGAGAAGCGGGCGCAGAAGAACGTGTTCCCCGAGCTGTGGACGGCGCGGTCCTATGTCTGAGCTGACACGGAAGGCGGAGAAGCTGGACGCGGGCGACGAACTCGCCGCCAAGCGCGCGGAGTTCGTCCTCGACGGGCCCGAGGGCGCGGTCTACCTGGACGGGAACTCGCTGGGCGCGCTGCCCGTCGCCGTGCCCGGCCGGGTCGCGGACGTGGTCGGCCGCCAGTGGGGCGAGATGCGCATCCGCTCCTGGACGGAGAGCGGCTGGTGGACGGCGCCGGAGCGGATCGGCGACCGGATCGCCCCGCTGGTCGGCGCGGCGGCCGGGCAGATCGTGGTGGGCGACTCCACCAGCGTCAACGTGTTCAAGGCGCTGGTCGGCGCGGTGCGGCTGGCGCAGGAGACCGGCCCGGGCCGGGACGAGATCCTGGTCGACGCGACCACGTTCCCCACGGACGGCTACATCGCCGGGTCGGCGGCCCGCATGACCGGCTGCACCCTACGTCCCGTGGAGCCCTCGGAGGTGCCGGGCGCCCTCGGGGAGCGCACGGCCGCCGTCCTGCTCAACCACGTGGACTACCGCACCGGCCGGCTGCACGACCTGCCCTCCCTCACGGCGGCCGTGCACGCGGCGGGCGCGTACGCCGTCTGGGACCTGTGCCACAGCGCGGGCGCCCTGCCGGTCGGCCTGGACGCGCACGGCGTGGACCTGGCCGTCGGCTGCACCTACAAGTACCTCAACGGCGGCCCCGGTTCGCCCGCGTACCTGTACGTGCGGGCGGACCTCCAGGACCGCTTCGACTCCCCGCTGCCCGGCTGGAACTCGCACGCCGAGCCGTTCGGGATGCGCTCCGAGTACGCGCCCGCCGAGGGCGCGGTGCGCGGACGGGTCGGCACCCCCGACATCCTCTCGATGCTCGCCCTGGAGGCGGCGCTCGAGGTGTGGGACGGGGTGACGGTCGAGGCGGTCCGCGCCAAGTCCCTCGCCCTGACCGACTTCTTCCTGGAGTGCGTCGGGGAGTACGTCCCCGAGGGCCGGGTGGAGTGCCTCACCCCGCTGCCGCACGCGGAACGGGGCAGCCAGGTCGCCCTGCGCTGCGCCGACGCCGGTCCCGTGATGCGGCGGCTCATCGGGCGGGGCGTGGTCGGCGACTTCCGCCACCCGGACGTGCTCCGCTTCGGATTCACCCCGCTCTACGTCGGTTTCGCCGACGTGGAACGGGCCGCGCGGGTGCTCGCCGAGGAACTGGGCTGACCCGGCGGGGCCGGGACGGCGGTGTCCCGGCCCCGTTCCCGCCGGTCAGGCGGGGCCTCCTGGTGAGAGCGGCGGGCGAAGTGCTGGTACCGTCCCGCCCGAACGGCCGCGTACACGCCCGGTCCGGTCGAACCACGTTGTATCGCTGAGAGGTTGGAGCATGACGGACGACGTCGCAGCCGCCCGGGCCGCCGCCGAGGAGAAGTCGGCCTTCTCCCACCCGCCGGTCGATCCGGACACCACGGCGGCCTACGGCGACGACCCCGACCACGTCATCGACTTCTGGACGCCGCGCGGCGGGAGCGGACCCGCGCCGGTGGTCGTCGTCCTGCACGGCGGCGCCTGGCGTGCCCCCTACGACCGGCGTCACGTCAGCCCGTTCGCCGCGTTCCTCGCGCACCGCGGCTTCGCCGTGGCCAGCGTCGAGTACCGGCGCGGCGCGGCCGGGGCGGACGGCGGCGACCCCGTGGCCGGGCGCTGGCCCGACACCTTCGACGACGTCGCCGCCGCGATCGACGCCCTGCCCACACTGATACGCGAGCACCTCCCGGCGGGCGACCCGCGCCGCATCGTCCTCACCGGCCACTCCGCGGGCGGGCACCTCGCCCTGTGGGCCGCCGCCCGGCACGTCCTGCCCGCCGGGTCGCCCTGGCGCACCGACGCCCCGGCGCCCCTGCGGGGGGTGGTCGCCCTCGCCCCCATCGCGGACTTCGAGGTCGCCGACAAGCTCGGCGTGTGCGGCGGCGCCACCCGTGAACTCCTCGGCGGCGACGACCATTTCGCCGAGCGCAGGCCGCACGCCGACCCGGCGCTGCTGCTGCCCACCGGTATCGCCACCACCCTCGTCCAGGGCGGCGCCGACATCGACGTCCCGCCCGCGGTCGCCGAGTCGTACGCGGACGCGGCGGCGAAGGCCGGCGAGGTCGTCGGGGTCACCCTGCTGCCGGACGTCGGCCACTTCCCGCTCGTCGATCCCGCGGCGGACGCCTGCGCGGTCGTCGCGGAGGAGATCGCCCAGCTCGCGTGGTGAGCCCAACTCCCCTGAGGAGCAGGCCCCGTCATACCACTAGTACCTGAGAGCTACCCCGCGGATGAGTCCCCCGGTGGGACGCGGGTTACAGACCACGCTCCGTAACTTCCTTTCCTGGCAGGCCCGATGGGCGGGCGGACGGGAAGGAAGCGCGATGGAGCAGGGGCGCGAGCGGGGGACTCCGGGCACGACACCGGGCGGCGCGGAGATCACGGTGCACCGCCTCGCGGGCCGGCTGCGGCGCGGTCTGCTCGCGGCTCTCGTCGCCGCCGCCGTGGCCGTGCCCCTCGCCGGGGCCGCCGGCCCGCAGGCCCCCGCCCCGCCGCCCGCCCGGCTCGCGCCCCCGGCCGTCGCCGGACTCGACGCGACCTACGCCGCCCACCGGGCCAACGCCGCCGAGGCGGCCCGCACCGCGGCCGACCACGGGTACCGGGACCGCGCGGCCACCGAACACGCCCTGGCCGCACGGCAGTTGCTGTACTTCGACGGACGCGGCGCCGGCCTGGTCACCGAGGTCCTCGGCGACCTCGCGCACGCCGACCGCGTCGCCGTCCTGGTCCCCGGGTCCGACACCGGCATCGACACCTACGACCGCTTCCGCGCCACCGCCGTCGCCCTGCACCAGCGGCTGACGCGGGAAGCGCCCTCCGGCGTGCGCACGGCGGTCGTGGCCTGGCTCGGCTACGAGACGCCCGGCACGGTCAGTCCCTCGGTCGCGACGACCGGCCGCGCGGAGGAGGCGGCGCCCGAACTGCGCACTCTCGTCACGGACGTGCGGTCGGTCGCCGCCCCCCGCGCCCGCGTCTCCCTCCTCTGCCACTCCTACGGCTCCGTCGTCTGCGCGCGGGCCGCCGCCGGACTCGACGTCGACGACCTGGTGTTCCTCGGCAGCCCCGGCACCGGCGCCGACACCGCCGCCGATCTGCGCACCCGCGCCCGGGTGTGGGCCGCGCGCGGCGCCGGCGACTGGGTCGGGCACGTCCCGCACCTCGACGCCACCCTGTTCGGCACCACCGTCGGCTTCGGCACCGACCCCGTGTCGGAGGAGTACGGCGCCCGCGTCTTCGCGGCCGGCGACGGCGGACACAGCGACTACTTCGCCCCCGGCTCCCTCTGCCTGGCCAACCTCACCCGCATCGTCCTCGGCCACACCCAGGAGGTGACCCGATGACCCGCCTGACCGTCGCCCTGCGCGACACCGCCGCCCGCATCGACGCGGCCACCCCCGCCCACCGGGACCGCGCCGTCGACGCCCTACGGGCCTTCGCCGTGCTCGGCGTGGTCCTCGGGCACTGGCTGGTCACCGCACTGGTCGCCGACGGCCGCAGCCTGCGCACCGCGAGCCCGCTCCAGGACATGCCCTGGCTGGCCCCGGTGTCCTGGGCCTTCCAGACCCTCGCCGTGTTCTTCCTGGTCGGCGGGCACGTCGCGACCCGCTCGTACGCCTCGGCGCGGGAGCGCGGGACGCCGTACCGGCGGTGGTTGCACGCCCGGCTGGCGAGGCTGTTCGGGCCGGTCGTCGCCGTCCTCACCCTGTGGACGGTCGTGACGCTCGCGCTGCTGCTGTCCGATGCCGACTACGGGACCGTGCGGACGCTGGTGAAACTGGCGCTGTCCCCGATGTGGTTCCTGCTGGTCTTCGCCGCCCTCACCGCCGCCACCCCGCTGGTCGCCCGGCTGCACCCGCTGTGGCCGCTGGCCGTCGTCCTCCACGTGGACGTGCTCCGCTTCGGTCTCGGCGCCGCCGACGGACTGGGCTGGCTGAACCTCGCCGCGGGCTGGCTGGTGCCGTACACGCTGGGCGCGGCCTGGACCCGGGGCGAGCTGCGGGGCCGCACGTCCGGGTGGGTGCTGCTCGGCGGCGGTACGGCGGCCACGGCGGCACTGGTCATGTGGGCGGGGTATCCGGCCGCGATGGTCGGGGTGCCGGGCGCCGAGGTGTCCAACCTCAACCCGCCGACCCTGGCCGCCGTCACCTTCGGCCTGGCCCAGTGCGGGCTCGCGCTGCTGCTGCGGGACCGGCTGCGCCGCGCGATGCGGAGTCCGGTCGCGTGGGCGGCGGTGGCGCTGGTCAACCTGTCCGCGATGACGGTGTTCCTGTGGCACCAGACCGCCCTGATGGCCACCACCGCCGTGCTCCTCCCGGCAGGCCCGCTGCCCGGCCTGCACACCGTCCCCGACGGCCTCGGCTGGGTCGCCGCCCGGTTGCCCTGGCTGATCGCCTTCGTCCTCGCCCTCGCGGTGTGCGGGGCGGCGTTCCGGTCCTGGGAGCGGGGCGGCCGCCGACGGCGGGTGCGGCCGTCCAAGGTGGTCCGGGCACACCACCCTGTGACCGAGCGGGCCCCGCATGTCTAATCTGAACGGCGTGGCGGACACGGGGGTGGAGCACATACGGCGCTGGCTGGAGGTCCTGCGCGAGGACCTGCTCACGGCGCGGGCTGATCCCCTGCCGCCGTCCACATGGTTGCGGTGGCTGCCCCACGGGGTGGTGTGCCTGGCCGCCTTCGGCGTGTTCATCGGCGGCCTCCCGCAGCTCATGGACCACGGCGGGGTCCCCTTCGGGATCGCCCTCCTCGTCGCGCTCGCCCACGGCTGCGCCATGGTGCTCGCGCTGTGGCGGCCGATACCGGGCTGGTGGGCGTCGATGGCCGCGACGGTGGTCGGCGCGTTCGCGGTGCGCGCCGAGATGGTCGTCGGCGACGACGACTCCTTCAGCTGGCCGTGGAGCTCGGCGGGGCTCATCGGGCACCTGTTCGTGATGCTGCTGCTCGCTCTGCGGGTGCGCACCCGGGTCTCCGTGGAGGCGCTGGCGCTGACCGCGCTGGTCACCTGGGTGCTGCAAGGGTGGATCGGTGCGCGCGACTACCAGTCCACCGGTCTTCTGGCGGTGATCCTGTCCGCCGTCGTGGTCGTCCTCGGCATCGCCCTGCGCGGCCGCCGCGAGGCCCGCGCCGAGCTGGAGCAGCAGACCACGCTCACCGCCGAGGAGCGGGCCCGCCGCACGCTGCTGGAGGAACGCAGCCGCATCGCACGCGAGTTGCACGACGTGGTGGCCCACCACATGTCGGTCATCTCCATCCAGGCGCAGGTCGCCCCGCACCTCGTGAAGGACCCGCCCGACGAGCTCAGGGAGAACCTCGCCGGCATCCGGCAGAACGCCGTGGAGGCGCTCACCGAACTGCGCCGCGTGCTGGACGTGCTGCGCTCCGAACACCCCGCCCCCGGCGAGCGCGCGGACGCCCCGCAGCCCACCCTCGACCGGCTGGAGAACCTGGTGGAGAACACCCGCGCCGCCGGACTCACCGTGACCACCGAGGTCACCGGTGACCGCCGGCCGCTGCCGCCCGGCGTGGAGCTGTCCGCGTACCGGATCGTGCAGGAGGCGCTGAGCAACGTGCTGCGGCACGCGCCCGGCGCGACCGCGCACGTCACCCTCGCCTACGGGCCGCACGCCCTGCGGGTGCAGGTCGTCAACACCGCCCCCACCCGGGAGGCGCCGCCGTCCGCGGGGGCCCGGCACGGGCTGCTCGGCATGCGGGAACGGGCGGTCATGCTCGGCGGCACGCTCACCGCGGGGCCCTGGTCCGGGCGCGGCTTCCGCGTCGAGGCCCGCCTCCCCGTGCCCGCACCCTCCGTCACCGACCCCCTCCCCCAGGACGGCACCGCATGATCCGCGTACTGATCGCCGACGACCAGCAGATGGTCCGGCAGGGCTTCACCGTGCTGCTGAACACGCAGCCCGACATCGAGGTCGTCGGCCAGGCGGTGAACGGTCTGGAGGCCGTCGAGAAGGTCGCCGAACTCCCCCCGGACGTCGTCCTGATGGACATCCGCATGCCCGAACTCGGCGGCATCGAGGCCACCGCCCGCGTCACCGCCGCCCACCCGGAGGTGAAGGTGCTGGTGCTGACCACCTTCGACCTCGACGAGTACGTGTACGAGGCGCTGCGCGCGGGCGCCTCCGGCTTCCTCCTCAAGGACGCCTCCGCCGAGCAGCTCGCCGAGGCGGTGCGGGTGGTGGCGGCCGGGGACGCGCTGCTCGCGCCGGGCGTCACCCGCCGGCTGATCGCCGAGTTCTCCCGCCTGGACCCGCGGCCCCGCACCCCCCTGCGCCAGAAGGTCGACGGCCTCACCGAGCGGGAGACGGAGGTGCTGGCGCTGATCGCGCAGGGCCTGTCCAACGCGGAGATAGCGGTACGGCTCGTGGTCGCCGAGCAGACCGTGAAGACGCACGTCGGCCGGATCCTGGTGAAGCTGGGTCTGCGCGACCGCACCCAGGCGGCGGTGTTCGCGTACGAGTCGGGGCTGGTGCGTCCCTCCGGTTACTGAGCCCGCGCGGACCGTCGGGTAACCCGTGCGCGGCCTGCGTAGTACCTGAGACGGACGCCCCGGAACCCCTCTCAGCGGGGACGACCGGGGTCACCCGCCCGGCCTACCGTGTGAGCGTGACCGAGACGACGCACCAGCAGTCCCCGCGCTCCGGGGACGGGGACCGCAGCCCGGAGTACCGGCTGGCCCAGAACGCCCTCCAGGGGCTGCGCCAGGACCTGTTCCACGACCCCTTCGCCTACCGCCCGATGGGGCCCCGGCCGACGACCGGCCCGCTCCTGCGCCGGCTGCCCCCGCGGATGCGCACGGCGGCGGAACGGCTCCCGCACGCGGTGGTGGGGGCGATCGCCCTGCTCACCCTGCTGATCGGCGCCGTCTCCGGCAGTGAGCCCGGCGGCGACACCAGGGCCCTGCTGGCCGGTCTGCTGTGCGCGCTCCCCGTGGTCGCCACGCTGACCCGGCCGGTCGGCGCGTTCTGGCTGTCGATCGCCGTGAGCCCGTTGACCGCGCTGCTCAACGGCGGCGGCGTGGACTGGCCGTGGATGCCCGGCGCGTTCGTCAGCCACCTCACCGTGCTCGTGGTGGTCGCCCTGCGCACCCGGCCCCGCACCGCCGTCTGGATGTGGGGCGTCACCGCCGCGTACGCGCTCCTGTCGGACATCTTCATCGGCGGGTCGTACTACTACACCAACGGCGGACCGATGCTGATCACCTCGGCGTTCGCCCTGCTCCTCGTCTGCCTCTGGCACGTCCGGCACACCGCGCAGCAGGAGGTCACCGCCCAGCAGACGGTCACCGCGCAGGAGCGGTCCCGGCGCACCCTGCTGGAGGAGCGCACCACCATCGCCCGCGAGCTGCACGACGTGGTGGCCCACCACATGTCGGTGGTCGCCATCCAGGCCGAGGCCGCGCCGTACCGGGTGGAGAACCCGCCGGAGGAGCTGGAGCGCGCCTTCGCCACCATCCGGGAGAACGCCGTCGCCGCCCTCACCGAGCTGCGCCGCATCCTCGGCGTGGTCCGCGCCGAGGACTACGAGGCCCCCGACGCCCCGCAGCCCACCCTCGCCGACCTGGACGCCCTCCTGGTGAACGTGCGGGACGCCGGGCTGACCGTGGAGAAGGTGGTGACCGGCGCGGTGCGGGAGCTGCCGCAGGGCGTGGAGCTGTCGGCGTACCGGATCGTGCAGGAGGCGCTGAGCAACAGCCTGCGGCACGCGCCCGGCGCGAGCGCCCGCGTGGAGATCGGGTACGTTCTCGGCGGACTCGGGGTGCGGGTCGTCAACGGTCCGATGCCCGAGCCGAGCCTGGTGAAGCCCTCACCCGGAGCCGGTCACGGCATCACGGGGATGAGGGAGCGGGTCGCCATGCTGGACGGCGAGATGACCGCGGGACCCACCGAGGACGGCGGTTACGAGGTCGCGGTGTTCCTGCCGGTCGCCGCGGTGAACGAGGGTGACGCATGACCATTCGCGTGCTGATCGCGGACGACCAGATGATGGTGCGCGAGGGCTTCTCCGTGCTGCTCAACGCGATGCCGGACATCGAGGTCGTCGGCGAGGCCGTCAACGGCCGTCAGGCGGTCGACAAGGTCCGCGAACTCGCCCCCGACGTCGTCCTGATGGACATCCGCATGCCGGAGCTCAACGGCATCGAGGCGACCCGCGAGATCGTCGCCGCGGACGGCGCGGCCAAGGTGCTGGTCCTGACCACCTTCGACCTCGACGAGTACGTCTACCAGGCGCTGCGCGCGGGCGCCTCCGGCTTCCTCCTCAAGGACGCCTCCGCCCGTCAGCTCGCCGACGGCGTCCGGGTCGTCGCGGCCGGCGAGGCGCTGCTCGCCCCGTCGGTCACCCGGCGGCTGATCACCGAGTTCTCCAAGCTGTCCGACGCGCCCCGGCTGATGCCGTCCGCGCAGGCCGCGTACGGGGACCTCACCGAGCGGGAGACGGAGGTGCTGGTGCTGATCGCGCAGGGCCTGTCGAACGCGGAGATCGCCGGGCGGCTGGTGGTCGCCGAGTCGACGATCAAGACGCACGTCAGCCGCATCCTGGTGAAGCTGGGCCTGCGCGACCGCACCCAGGCGGCCGTCTTCGCCTACGAGGCGCGTCTCGTCACGCCGGGCTGAGCCGGTGCGGCCTAGGGTGAGGCACATGGAACAGCGCATCACCCTGATCACGCTGGGGGTCACCGACCTCGCCCTGTCGAAGGCCTTCTACGAGGCCCTGGGCTGGCGGGGCCAGGAGGTCCAGGAGACGGTCTTCTTCCAGGCGGGCGGGCTCGGACTGGTCCTGTGGAGCCGGGAGAAGCTGGCCCGGGACTGCGGCCTCGCCCCCGGGACGCCGGGCGGGTTCGGCGGCATCGTCCTCGCGCACAACGTCCGCTCCGACACCGAGGTCGACGAGCTGCTCGCGGCGGCCGACCTGGCCGGGGGCACGGTCACCAAGCCGGCCGTGTTCAACGAGATCGGCTTCTACTCGGGCGTCTTCACCGACCCCGACGGCCACGCCTGGGAGGTCGCCCACAACCCCGGCCTCCCCCTCGCCGAGGACGGCACGGTCACCCTCCCCGACTTCGGCGCCGCCTGACGGGCCGAGCGGCACCCCTGGTCAGAGGGCGGGGCGGCGGACTACCGTCCGTCCATGGCAGCTCCTTCCGACCTCGCTTTCGACCCGTGGGACCCCGCGTTCGTCGCCGACCCGTACCCCGCCTACGCCGCGCTGCGGGAGCAGGGCCGGGTGCGGTACTTCGAGCCGACCGGCCAGTGGCTGGTCGCCCACCACGCGGACGTCTCGGCGCTGCTGCGCGACCGGCGCCTGGGACGCACCTACCTGCACCGGTTCAGCCACGAGGAATTCGGCCGTACCCCGCCCCCGCCGGAGCACGAGCCGTTCCACACGCTCAACGACCACGGCATGCTCGACCTCGAACCGCCGGACCACACCCGCATCCGCCGCCTCGTGTCGAAGGCTTTCACCCCGCGCACGGTCGAGCGCCTGCGGCCGTACGTGCGCACGCTCGCCGACGAGCTGGTGGCGGGGCTCGTCGAGGCGGGCGGCGGCGACCTGCTGCTGGACGTCGCCGAGCCGCTGCCGGTCGCGGTGATCGCGGAGATGCTGGGCATCCCGGAGTCCGACCGCGCGCCGCTGCGGCCCTGGTCGGCGGACATCTGCGGCATGTACGAGCTGAACCCGTCCGAGGAGGCCGCGGCGAAGGCGGTCCGCGCGTCGGTCGAGTTCTCCGGCTACCTGCGCGACCTGATCGCCGAGCGCCGCAAGAACCCCGGCGACGACCTGATCTCCGGCCTGATCGCCGCCCACGACGAGGACGACCGGCTCACCGAGCAGGAGATGATCTCCACCTGCGTGCTGCTGCTCAACGCGGGCCACGAGGCGACCGTGAACTCCACGGTCAACGGCTGGTGGGCGCTGTTCCGCCACCCCGACCAGCTCGCCGCCCTGCGCGCCGACCACTCCCTCGTCCCCACCGCGGTCGAGGAGCTGATGCGCTACGACACCCCGCTCCAGCTCTTCGAACGCTGGGTGCTGGACGAGATCGAGATCGACGGCCAGGTGATCCCGCGCGGCGCGGAGATCGCGATGCTGTTCGGCTCCGCCAACCACGACCCGGCGGTCTTCACCGACCCGTCCCGCCTGGACCTCACCCGCCGCGACAACCCGCACATCTCCTTCAGCGCCGGCATCCACTACTGCATCGGCGCCCCCCTGGCCCGCATCGAACTGGCCGCCTCGATGACAGCCCTCCTGGAACAAGCCCCCACCCTCCGCCTGGCGGCGGAACCGGTCCGCAAGCCGAACTTCGTGATCAGGGGACTGGAGGGACTGGAGGTCGAGGTGTGACCCACCGGCCGGACGGTCACTTCAGGCCGAGGTCCCGGCGGCGGAACCCCGCGGGTGAGATCACGAAACGGCGGTCCGGAAGTGACGGTATCGGTACCCTGAGTGATGGCTGGTCCGGTACGAGGGGAGGGCGCATCATGACAGTCATGGCTGAGCGACCGACGACACGCGGTACCGAGCCCGACAGCTTCGAGAACCTGCTGAGGACTCTCGACGAGCTGGACGTGCCCGACGGCTACAAGGCCGAGATCGTCAGGGGGAGCATCGTCGTGTCGCCGTGGCAGAAGGCCTACTACCTCAGGGTCATGGAGCTGATCTGCGACCGACTGCGTCCGCATCTGCCCGACGGGCACCGCGTCAGCGGACTCCCGGCGCTGTACGTGTTTCCCGGAGTCGAGCGCGCCTACGGCCCCGATGTGCACGCGGCTCACGAGTCGGCACGGGAGAGCATCAGCCACCACCTGGACGGCGAGGCGCTCTCCTTCGTCGCGGAGCTGACCTCGCCGTCGACGCGGGACGCCGACCTCCACGACAAGGTGAGCGTCTACGGCAAGGCGGGCGTCCCTGTCTACCTCGTCCTCAACATGCAGGACGAGGAGGCCACCGTCTACTCGAGCCCGTCGCCCGAGGTGGGGTACGAGGAGAGCCTCACCAAACCGTTCGGCGAGAAACTCAGTATCCCCGACCCGTTCGGCTGCGTCCTCGACACCTCTGGGTTCGCGGCCCCCGGAGCCCGTCACTAACGCGACGGGACCGTCAGCCCCCATGCGCCCTCCCGGACCTCCCACGTGCGGGTGCGGACCGGGCCGGAGACCGCCGCGTCGGCGCGGTAGCGGAAGTGGGCGCCGGAGACCGTGATCGTGCGGGCCTCCGCCGACAGGGGGGACGCCTCCGCGCCGACCGAGACCGGGCGGACCTCGACGTGGGCGGTGCCCGAGGCGCCGGGGACGACCGAGACGGCCTCCACCGACTGGTGCAGGTCGACGAGCGTCTCCCCGTCCACCTCCACCCGCAGCCGCGTCGGCCCCGACCCCGGCGCGGCGGGCGGCCGGGCGGGCGCCAGGGTGCGCACCAGGGAGCGGCAGGTCCGCAGCCAGGGGTGGGTCACCCCGTCGGCGGCGTCCCGCTCGGGGGACACGGCGCCCAGCGGGGGGATCCGCAGCGCGCCCAGCACCACCCCGTCGCTGTCGTCGACCATCAGGTCCATCCGCCGCTCCGCCCCGTCCAGCACGGCCCGTGCCGCGGCCACCGCCCCGGACGGCACGCCCAGGGCCCGGGCGAGCGACACCGAGCCGCCCACGGGCACCAGGGACAGCGCGCACCCGGCCAGCTCCCGCTGCCGGTGCAGCAGCTCCACCGCGCGCACCAGCGCCCGGTCGTCGCCCACCACCACCGGACGCCGTGAGCCGCGCCGGGCGAGCGCCCGGGCGAATTCCTCGGGGCCGTCCGGCAGGCACACCTTCGCGCCGGCCGCACCCGCGCGGAGGACGTCCCGCGCGATCCGGACCGACTCGCCGTCCGCCCGCCGGGCGACCGGATCGATGACCACCAGGAGCTGATCGGACGTCGCGGAAGATGTCCCGGATGTCGCCACCTCGGCCATGCCTCGCTTCCTCGGGTAGCATCTTTGTGCAAGAGCCCCTTTGCGCTATTGCGCCAGGGGCTTCGTCTATTCCGGGGCATCCGGTCCGACGGTTGGCGGCCAACGGTGGTCGCGGTGCACGCGGCGGAGATCCTCCGTGTGCGCCCCTGACCTTGGACATGCCCCGCCCGGAAGGGGTGTACGCGCGTGCCCGCACTTGTGCTGCTCGGTGCTCAGTGGGGTGACGAAGGCAAGGGAAAGGCGACGGACCTGCTCGGTGGTTCCGTCGACTATGTGGTGCGCTACCAGGGCGGCAACAACGCCGGCCACACGGTGGTCGTGGGCGATCAGAAGTACGCCCTTCACCTGCTCCCTTCCGGGATTCTCTCCCCCGGCTGCACGCCGGTCATCGGTAACGGCGTCGTCGTCGACCCGTCGGTCCTGCTCTCCGAGCTGAGCGGTCTGAACGAGCGCGGCGTCGACACGTCCAAGCTCCTGATCAGCGGTAACGCGCACATCATCACGCCGTACAACGTGACGGTGGACAAGGTGACCGAGCGTTTCCTCGGCAAGCGGAAGATCGGCACCACCGGCCGCGGCATCGGCCCGACCTACGCCGACAAGATCAACCGCGTCGGCATCCGGGTGCAGGACCTCTACGACGAGTCGATCCTCACCCAGAAGGTCGAAGCGGCGCTCGACGTCAAGAACCAGATGCTCACCAAGCTCTACAACCGGCGCGCGATCGCCGTCGGCCAGGTGGTCGAGGAGCTGCTGGACTACGCGGACAAGCTGGCGCCGTACGTCGCCGACACCGTGCTGGTGCTCAACCAGGCGCTGGAGCAGGACAAGGTGGTCCTCTTCGAGGGCGGCCAGGGCACCCTGCTCGACATCGACCACGGCACGTACCCCTTCGTCACCTCGTCGAACCCGACCGCGGGCGGCGCCTGCACCGGCGCCGGCGTGGGCCCGACGAAGATCAGCCGGGTCATCGGCATCCTCAAGGCGTACACCACCCGCGTCGGCGCCGGACCGTTCCCGACGGAGCTGTTCGACGAGGACGGCGAGGCGCTGCGCCGCATCGGCGGCGAGCGGGGCGTCACCACCGGCCGTGACCGCCGCTGCGGCTGGTTCGACGCGGTGATCGCCCGCTACGCGACCCGGGTGAACGGCCTGACGGACTTCTTCCTCACCAAGCTCGACGTCCTCACCGGCTGGGAGCAGATCCCGGTCTGCGTGGCGTACGAGATCGACGGCAAGCGCGTCGAGGAGCTGCCCTACTCGCAGACCGACTTCCACCACGCGAAGCCGGTCTACGAGATGCTGCCGGGCTGGAACGAGGACATCAGCAAGGCGAAGTCCTTCTCCGACCTGCCGAAGAACGCCCAGGCGTACGTGAAGGCCCTGGAGGAGATGTCCGGCGCCCCGATCTCCGCGATCGGCGTGGGCCCGGGCCGTACCGAGACGATCGAGATCAACTCGTTCCTCTAGGCCTGCCTGTCCGTGCCCCGGCGCCCGCGTGGGCGCCGGGGCACAGACATAGCCTGGACGTGTACCGCCGCGTGCATCGACGTGGAAGAGGGTGAGTGCGATGCGCGTGATGCTCAAGGCGACACTGGACACGGAGAAGTCGAACGAGCTCATCCGCAGCGGGAAGCTGCCCGAGCTGATGAGCGAGACCCTGGAGCGGCTGCACCCCGAGGCCGCCTACTTCGGGCCGCTCGGCGGCCGGCGGACCTGTCTGCTCGTCCTCGACCTTCAGGACAGCTCACAGATCGCGCCCACCGGCGAGCCGTTCTTCTCGGAGATGCACGCCGAGGTCGAGATGCCCCCGGTGATGAACGCGGAGGACCTGCGGGAAGGGCTCTCCGAGCTGCGGTGACGCTCAGCTGAAGACGATCATCGAGCCCTGGGCCAGGCTCCGCGTGGCCGCCGCGTGGAGACCGAGCCACACGTGCCGCTCGCGGGCGAACGGGCTCGGGTCGTAGGGCGCGGGGACCGCCGGCTCCTCCAGCTCGGTCGGGGCCCGCGGCGGCTCGGGCGCGGCCGGCGGGTTCGTCGGGTCGATGCCGATCGACGGGGCGACCAGCTCCAGTTCGCGCAGCAGCGCGTGCGAGGAGCCCAACGGGCCGCCTCCGGCGAGAAGTTCGTCGCTGGACAGCGGGCTCGGGAAGTCCACGGGCACGTACGCGCCCGCGTGGTCGTAGTGCCACACCAGGTGCGACTGCTGGGCCGTCGCCTCGAACATCTCCAGCAACTGCTCGTAGTCGCCGCCCAGTTCGTCCACCGGGGTGACCGGGAGACCGCAGACCTGGAGCAGGTACACGCGCCGCAGGAAGTGCAGGGCGTCGTAGTCGAACCCGGCGACCGGGGCGACGTCGCCGGTCAGTCCCGGCATGTACTGGTACACCGGCACCGGCGGCAGTCCCGCGTCGGCCAGCACCGTGTTGTACTGCGCGAGTTCCTCGGCGAAGGGGTTGTCGGGCGTGTGGCACAACACGTCGACGAGCGGTACCAGCCACAGGTCACAGGCCAAAAGAGGACTCCTCGCATCGCGCGGTCGTCGGGTGGGACGTCCGGGTCCGGGAAGACGGTTCGGGACAGGGGTCAGGGAAGCGTATCGGCGTCCCGGGCGGACCGATCCTCCTGTGCGGGCCGTCGTACAGGTCCTTTACCCGCCGTGTCGGCCGTCAGGCCCTCGACGAGGGACAGGGAGTAGGCGGTGTACGCGTCGAGGATGGCGCGCGCGGCGGCCGTGTCGCCGTCGGTCAGGGCGTCCACCAGCTCGGTGTGACGCGCCCAGAGCCGGCCCCGTGTGTCGGGCAGCTGCCGCAGGTGCTGCACCACGTACACCCACATCTGCACCCGCAGCCGGTGCAGGAAGTCGGTGAGGTACGGATTGCCGAACGCGGACGCCAGCTCCCGCCAGAACCGCAGGTCGTAGCCGATCAGCACGGTGACCTCGCCGGCCAGGGCCGCGCGCCGGGCCTCCTCGCCGCGCCGCCGCACCCCAGCGAGGTGCGCCGCGAGGCGCGGCTCGTCGGGCCGCAGGCGGGGTGCGCCGCCGTGGGTGAGCGCGTGGAACATCCCCTCGGTGACCAGGCTGCGCGCCTCGATCATGCCGCGGAAGTCGTCGGCGGAGTACTCGTGCACCCGGAAGCCCCGGTGCTGGTCGGCGTCCAGCAGGCCCTGCGCCGACAGGTCGACCAGCGCCTCCCGCACGGGCGTCGCGGACACCCCGTACTGGTCGGCGATCTCCTTGACGGTGAACTCCTGCCCCGGCTGGAGCCGCCCCGCCAGCACCTCGTCACGGAGCGCGTCGGCGATCTGCTGCCGCAGGGTGCTGCGGGTCACGGCGACGGTGCCGAGGCGGGGCATGGTCGGGGCGTCTCCCTCATCGCGTTCGAGTGGCGTGCTCGCAAAAGTCCACGGGCACGCCACCTTACGCGGTTCGACGCCGGGGCCGGATGTTCGAACGGGCGCGAGGGGAGACCCCTCGCGCCCGCTGCCAGGCCGGTGGCTCAGCCGGTCACCTCACGTGCTCGTCGGCCACCGACAGGGCCGCGTCGAGGGCCGCCAGGCCCTCCTTCAGCTCGGCCTCACTCGTGTTGAGCGGGGGCACGACGTGGGTGCGGTTCATGTTCACGAACGGCCACAGGCCGGCCTTCTTCGCGGCGGCGGCGAACGCGGCCATCGGGGCGTTCGCCTCGCCGGACGCGTTGTACGGCACCAGCGGCTCCCGGGTCTCCCGGTCACGCACCAGCTCCACCGCCCAGAACATGCCGGTGCCGCGCACCTCGCCGACGCTCGGGTGACGCTCGGCCAGCTCCCGCAGACCCGGGCCGACGACGGACGCGCCGAGGGAGGCCGCGTTCTCGACGAGGCCCTCCTCCTCCATCACGTTGATCGTCGCGACGGCGGCGGCGCAGGCCAGCGGGTGCCCGGAGTAGGTCAGGCCGCCCGGGTAGGGGCGGGTGGCGAAGGTGGCCGCGATCTCCGCGGAGATGGCGACACCGCCCAGCGGGACGTAGCCGGAGTTCACGCCCTTGGCGAAGGTCATCAGGTCCGGCACGACGTCGTACAGGTCGGCCGCGAACCACGTGCCGGCGCGGCCGAACCCGGCCATCACCTCGTCCAGCACCAGGACGATGCCGTACTTGTCGCACAGTTCGCGGACGCCCGCGAGGTAGCCGGGCGGGGGCGGCATGATGCCGGCCGTGCCCGGGATGGTCTCCAGGATGATCGCGGCGATCGTCGAGGGCCCCTCGAAGGCGATCGTCGTCTCCAGGTGCTCCAGCGCCCGCGCGCACTCCTGCTCCTCGGTCTCGGAGTAGAAGCGCGAGCGGTACAGGAACGGCGCCCAGAAGTGCACGACCCCGGCGGTGGCGCTGTCGGACGCCCAGCGGCGCGGGTCGCCGGTGACGTTCACCGCCTGCTGGGTGCCGCCGTGGTACGAGCGGTACGCGGAGAGCACCTTGGGCCGGCCGGTGTGCAGGCGGGCCATGCGCAGGGCGTGCTCCACGGCGTCGGCGCCGCCGTTGGTGAAGAAGATCTTGTCCAGGTCGCCGGGGGTGCGCTCGGCGATCAGCCGGGCCGCCTCGGAGCGCGCCTCGACGGCGAACGCGGGCGCGAACGTCGTCATCCGCGCCGCCTGCTCCTGGATCGCGGCGACGACCTTGGGGTGCTGGTAGCCGATGTTCGTGTAGACGAGGCCGCTGGTGAAGTCCAGGTAGCGGCGGCCGTCGTAGTCCCAGAAGTACGAGCCCTCCGCCCCGGCGACGGCGAGCGGGTCGATGAGCTCCTGCGCGGACCAGGAGTGGAACACGTGCGCACGGTCGGCGGCCTTGACGGCCGCACCGGCCTCGGGGTTGGGCTGAGGGGTCATGCGCCCGAGCGTAGGCGGAGGCGGTGGACGAGCGACATCGGCGGGGTGTCTGCGGTGCGGGGGTTTCCGCGACAGGTTGTCGACAAGGGCGAGGACTCGGGGAGGGGCGAGTGGCCGGGCGAGTGATTGACAGCTTGCTGTCATGGTGACAGACTGCTGTCATAGCTCGCCGGAGGAATCGAACCCAGGGAGCGGTCATGACCCGCAAGCCCGTGCATCTCGCCCTCTACGACACCTGGGCCGACTGGGAGACCGGTCACGCCACCGCGCACCTCGCCCTCGCGGGCTTCGAGGTCCGCACCGCGACCCCCGGCGGCCGGCCCGTCACCAGCACCGGCGGCCTCCACGCCGGCCCCGACCTCGCGCTGGAGGAGCTGCGCCCCGAGGACAGCTCCCTGCTGATCCTCCCCGGCGCCACCGCCTGGGACGAGGGCGACGACCTCGCCCCCGTCGCGCGCACCGCCCGCGCCTTCCTCGAGGCGGGCGTGCCGGTCGCCGCGATCTGCGGCGCCACCGCCGGCCTCGCCCGCGAGGGCCTGCTCGACGACCGGGCGCACACCAGTGCCGCCGCCCCGTACCTCGCGGCGACCGGATACGCGGGCGCCGGGCGGTACGTGGAGGCCGACGCCGTCACCGACGGTTCGCTCGTCACCGCCGGACCGACCGAACCCGTCGCCTTCGCCCGCGAGGTCCTCCGCCTGCTCGGCGCCTACGACGACAAGGCGGTCGACGCCTGGTACCGGCTGTTCCACCACTCCGACCCGGCCGCGTACGCCGAGTGGACGGAGGCGGTGAGCCGATGAGCCGGGAGGAACAGGACCTGCTCGGCCGGGCCGCGCTCGGCGCCTTCAAGCTCAACGGCCAGTTCCTCGCGGTCGCGGAGGAGCTGGCCAGGCCCGCCGGGATCACCGCCGCACGGTGGCAGGTGCTGGGCGCCGTGCTCGGGGAGCCGCTGCCGGTGTCCGGGATCGCCCGCGTCATGGGCATCACCCGGCAGAGCGTGCAGCGCGTCGCCGACCTGCTGGTGGAGCAGGGGCTCGCCGAGTACCGGCCCAACCCCGCCCACCGCCGGGCCAAACTCCTCGCCCCGACCGAGGAGGGGTACGCGGCCGTCCGCCGCATCGACCCCGGCCACGCGGCCTTCGCCGCACGGCTCGCGACGGCGTACCGGGAGGCGCACGGGGAGGAAGGGCTCGCGGAGGCGGTACGGGCGATGGAACGCCTGTCCACGGTGCTCGACGGCCTCGGCCCGCCTGTTACGGAACCGTAGACGTCGCCCGGCCCGGCCGGCACCGGCCCGCCACTATCCTCGATCCGTTGCTCACTGCGGGGGAAGGCGGCGCAGCGATGGACCAGCTCGGGATCGGGGATCCGCAGACGATCGGGGGCTACCGGCTGCTCGCACGGCTGGGCGCCGGCGGCATGGGCCAGGTCTACCTCGCCCGCTCCGACCGGGGACGCACCGTCGCCGTGAAACTGGTCCGCGAGGAGCTCGCCCGCCAGGAGGAGTTCCGCGCCCGCTTCCGCCAGGAGGTGCGGGCCGCCCGGCAGGTCGGCGGCGACTGGACCGCACCCGTGCTGGACGCCGACACCGAGGCGGCCGTGCCGTGGGTGGCCACCGGGTACGTCGCCGGGCCGAGCCTCCAGCAGGTGGTGGGCCACGACCACGGGGCGCTGCCCGAGCGGTCGGTGCGCATCCTCGGCGCGGGCCTCGCCCACGCCCTCAAGGACATCCACGCGGCCGGGATCGTCCACCGCGACCTCAAGCCGTCCAACGTCCTCGTCACCATCGACGGGCCCCGCGTCATCGACTTCGGCATCGCCCGCGCGCTGGAGACGGTCACCGACGGCGGACTCACCCGCACCGGCGCGCTCGTCGGCTCGCCCGGCTTCATGGCGCCCGAGCAGGTGCGCGGCGACCGCATCACGCCCGCCTGCGACGTGTTCTGCCTCGGCTCCGTGCTCACCTACGCGGCGACCGGCGCGCTGCCGTTCGGCACCGCCGACAGCGGGGTGCACGCGCTGATGTTCCGCATCGCGCAGGAGGAACCCGACCTCACGCAGGTGCCCGAGGGGCTCGCCGACCTGGTGCGGTCGTGCCTGCGCAAGGACCCGGCGGCCCGGCCCACGCTCGACGAGGTGCTGGCCGCCACCGGCGCGGAGGACACGGTCGCCGACGGCCGCTCCCGCGATCCGTGGCTGCCCAGCGCGCTGGTCGCCCAGCTCGGCCGGCACGCCGTACGGCTCCTCGACGCGGAGGACCCCCAGGCGCCGGCGCCCTCCGGGGAGCCGGGAGGGGAGGCGCCCGCCGAGCACGCGCGCGCCGCCGACGACGGCGCTGTCCCGCCCCCGCCGGGACAGCCCGGCGTGAACCACCTGCCCACGGTCGTGGTCGGCCAGGGCGGCGCCCCGGCCCCACCGCCGGGACCGGCACCGGGACCCGCGCAGGGTGGGGCGTACGGCGGAGGCGCCTACGGCCAACCGCAGCAGCACCCGCAGCCGCCCGCGTACGGCTACCCGTACGGCGGCCACGCCGCGGGCGCGACCCCGCCCTACGGCCCGCCGCCGTACGTTCCCCCACCGCACGGGCCGCGCCGCGACAACCGCTCCACCGCGCTGCTCGTGGTGATCGCGCTGGTGGTGGCGCTCGCCGCGGGCGGCAGTGTGTACGCGCTGATGAACGGCGCCCGGGACGACGACCGCGCGGGCGGCGACCCGTCGACGCCCGCCGCGCCGAGCAGCGCACCGCAGGGCACCGGCGACGCGGCCACCACCGACGACGCGCCGCCCGAGGAGACGCGCTCACCGAGCGGCAGCGAGCCCGAGGACGGGACGGTCCCGGAGGAGTTCCTGGGCCGCTGGTCGACCACCATCGACAACGACAGCGGCTCCCACAGCCGCCGCCTCACCGTGCGGCAGGGCGAGGCCGGCGACACGGTGATGTCCCTGGTGGCCGACGGCCCCACCGGCGACGGCACCTACCACTGCGTCTTCGAGGCCCGCCTCACCGACGCCTCCGACGGCCGCCTCCGGATCGGCCCCTCCACGGTCACCGTCGGCGAACCCCGCTCCGCCTGCACCCCCGGCTCCGCCAGCGAGATCACCCTGCTCCCGGACGGCACCCTCCGCCGCGAAAGCACCGGCACGGGCGAACGGCTGACGTACACCCGCGACTGACGGCTGCCGCGCGCCGCCGCCCGCGGGCAGCCGTGCCGCAGGGCGGCACGGGTGGGCGCGGACGGCACCCCGCAAACGCCGGGCTGCGCGGACACCCGCCCGCCGACATCGGCGCACCGCACACCCGAATGCGCCCCCGGCGGAACCTCACCGCGCCTCCGGCGGCCGCTGCCGAGGCATGTTCGGCCGGGCCCCGTTCGGCGCGGCGGCGAACCGTCCGACGGGCAGCGCCGTCTCGGCCCGCCCTCCGCCGGCCAGGGCGGACCGCACCCCCAACGGCACCCCGCTCCGGAACTCCATCATCCAGTCCGCCGTCTCCACCCGGATCAGCTCCGTCACGTCCTCGGTGAATCGCCGCAACACCGTCAGGCACCGCTCCGCGGCCTCACTCGCCGTCCCCTCCGCGGGCCCCAGCACCTCCCGCACGCACTCCGACGCCCAGTCGAACTGGAACGCCTGCAGCCGCCGCTGCACGGCCTGCGCGGTCGCCACGTCCCGCATCCACCCGGACGTCATCCCGAAGAAACGATCGGCCGCCACACACGCCACGGCGACCAGCAGCGCCAGATACCCCCACGGCGTGACACCGTCCACCGCCCCGGTCAGATCGAGCAGCGGCAACGCGGCCCCGGCCAACGCCCCCACCGCCGTACCGGCCCGCAGCGCCCACGCGCACCGCCGCTTCCACATCCGGTCCTCGAGGTACCACGCGGCGGTGTCCAGCGCCCCGCGCTCCACCCACCGGTACAGCTCGTCCAGCCGCGCGGCCGGCTCCCCCCAGTCCCCGAGCGGGAACGCCCGGCCGACGGGGTCGCCCGGACGCAGCCCCGCCGCGCCTTCGCCCCGCCCGTCGTGAGGCCGACCCTCGGGCTGCATCTCCGGCTGACCCACCCGGTATCTCCCCTCCTGAACCGACCTGACCGACCCCACGCGCACGCACCGCGCGCGGTCGGCCGGTCACGCGTGGTGCTCGCGCGCCGGGCCCTTCCTACCGCCCAACGGGTGGGCGCGTCGGGGGTTCGCGCGCTTTTACGCCCGGAAGAAGGCGGTCATCGGGTATAGGGCCCCGGAACGGACTCACCCGAAAGAGTGCCGGGGCAACGGCCGTCCCGAGCACGTAGGCTCGTGCCGAGGGTGCGGTCGTCGCACCCGGACCGACGCGGCGACCCGGCGTCGACCCGACATACCGACCTAGGAGCGAATCGTGATCCCCGGTGGTGGCCAGCCCAACATGCAGCAGCTGCTCCAGCAGGCCCAGAAGATGCAGCAGGACCTGGCCAAGGCCCAGGAGGAGCTGGCGCGCACGGAGGTCGAGGGCCAGGCGGGCGGCGGCCTGGTGCGGGCCACCGTCACCGGCTCCGGCGAGCTGCGGGCGCTGAAGATCGACCCGAAGGCCGTGGACCCGGAGGACACCGAGACCCTCGCGGACCTGGTCGTCGCGGCGGTCCAGGCGGCGAACGAGAACGCGCAGACGCTGCAGCAGCAGAAGCTCGGCCCGCTCGCCCAGGGGCTCGGCGGGGGCGGCATCCCCGGCCTCCCCTTCTGAGCGAGGTCACCGGCCGGGGCCCCGCGGGCCTTCGGGGCTTCTAAGCGGGGCCGCGGGCCTCTACCGTACGTAGTGAAGGAACACCAGGAAGGACGGCAGTCCGTTGTACGAAGGCGTGGTCCAGGACCTCATCGACGAGCTGGGGCGGCTGCCCGGCGTCGGTCCCAAGAGCGCGCAGCGGATCGCCTTCCACATCCTGCAGGCGGAGCCCACGGACGTACGGCGTCTGGCGCACGCGCTGATGGAGGTCAAGGCGAAGGTCCGCTTCTGCGCGACCTGCGGGAACGTCGCGCAGGAGGAGCAGTGCAACATCTGCCGCGACACCCGCCGCGACCCCGCGGTCATCTGCGTCGTGGAGGAACCCAAGGACGTCGTGGCCATCGAGCGCACCCGCGAGTTCCGGGGCCGCTACCACGTGCTGGGCGGCGCGATCAGCCCGATCGACGGGGTCGGCCCCGACGATCTGCGTATACGAGAACTGCTGGCCCGGCTGGCGGATGGCACCGTGACCGAGCTGATCCTCGCCACGGACCCCAATCTCGAAGGCGAGGCCACGGCCACGTACCTCGCCCGCATGATCAAGCCCATGGGCCTGAAGGTCACCCGCCTGGCCAGCGGCCTCCCGGTGGGCGGCGACCTGGAATACGCGGACGAGGTGACCCTCGGCCGCGCCTTCGAGGGGAGACGACTCCTAGATGTCTGACGCCACGCTGCACGCGACGCACCAGAACCCGGACGACTTCGCGGTACAGATCGCCGATCAGATCGAGAGCTTCCTGGTGGCCGTCACGGAGGTCGCGAAGGGCGCAGAGCCGGACTCGGCGGTGCCCTTCCTCCTCCTGGAGGTGTCCCAGCTGCTCCTGGCCGGCGGCAGGCTGGGCGCCCACGAGGACATCGTCCCCGACGAGCGCTACGAGCCCGACATGGGACCCGAGGCCGACGTCGACGAACTCCGCGAGAACCTCGCCCGGCTCCTGGAGCCGATCGACGTCTACTCCGAGGTCTTCGACCCCTACGAGCCCCGCAAGGCCCCGGTCCCGGCCCGCATCTCCGACGACCTCACCGACGTCATCACCGACCTGCGCCACGGCATGGCCCACTACCGCGCCGGCCGTACGTCGGAGGCGCTGTGGTGGTGGCAGTTCTCCTACTTCTCCAACTGGGGCTCCACCGCGTCCGCGACGCTGCGCGCCCTGCAGTCGGTCGTCGCGCACGTCCGCCTGAACCAGCCCCTGGCCGAGCTCGACGGCCTCGACACCGACCAGGGCATCGGCGACGACACCCTCGAGTTCGAGGCGGGCAAGGTCATGGCCGAGGAGATCGGCACCCCCCTGGGCGTGCGTCCGGTCACCTGAGGGGCCCTCGGATCACCTGAGGGGCCTTCGAGTCACCTGCGAGGCATTCGAGCCGGCGGTGCCCGGCGTCCCGCCGCGCCCGTCAGCCCCAGGGCGGCCCCTCGTTGATCCCGAACAGCACGGACATCAGCACCAGCAGCCCCAGCGGTACGACGACGAACGCCGTCTCCGGCCGTTCCCTGCGCAGCGCCTGCCACCCGAGCGCGACGAGCGGTCCCGACAGCCCCCCGGCCATCAGCGCCCACCCCGCCCCACGGCTGCCGGCCACGTTGAACGCGACGAACGCCGCCAGGACGAACAGCGCGGGAGAGGCCCACAGGTGCCGCAGCGCCTGCGGGGCTTCGACGTTGCTCATCGTTGTGTCTCCTTCCGCCCCGCGGGGCGGTGCGCCGTCCCCCCGGCACGGCGCACCACCCCCACGCGACGAGTCCCGGTGTCTCAGACGAGGCCGCGGATGTACGTGTACAGCTGGTACTGGGCCTCGGCGCCGGCCGCGACCCAGGCGATGCGCACCGGGTGGTACCAGGGCAGGCCGTCCATGTAGGAACGGAACTTGCCCCAGTTCGACTTGGCGGCCTTGACCGCGCCGCTGTACACCTTGCCGCCGTGCTTCTTCAGCAGGTTGAACAGGGCCTTGGCGGCACCGCCGACGGCCCCGCGGGCCTGGACCTCGGTGGCAGTTCCGTCGGCCACGGCACGCAGGGACGTGGTGTCCCGGGCGTTCAGTTCGGCGGAGACGGCCGGGTCGGCGAGGAGCGCCCGGGCCTGAGCCGCGGTGAGGGCCGGCGCGGACGAGACCGCCGCGGGGGCCGAGGCGGTGGCTTCCGCGGCCTGGGCCAGGCTCGCGCCCGCCCCGACCGCCAGGACGGCAACGGCCGAAACAGCGGCCAGACGCAGAGTAGTGCGGGTCATGTACGATCTCCCTTGTGTTCAATCACAAGGGGAGGAAGCCCAAAAGGGCGACCTGGACTGGCGTGGAAACCGAAATGGTCCCCCCGCGGACTTCTTCCCCCGATTAATGTCCCCTCCGACCGTCACGTCACTTCGTGACGGCGGTTCCGGCGTCCAATCCGGCTGGTCAGGCCAGGTGTTCGACGCGGCAGGAATGTAACACGGAGGGTGATCATTTCGCCAATGGCTGTTTTCCGTCCGCCTGTTCGCGGGTCATGTATTTCAGTTTTGAATTCAACGTCCGGGGTTTGTCGGCGTCCCCCCTGATTCCCCCGCGCTTCCGCACGTCGTCCCGGAGCTTGAGAAAACCCGGAGCGGAGCACGGGCGGCGCCGGTTGTGCCCGACACGTTCCGGCACGTCCAGCGTCGTCGGTCTTCCCGAACCCGTGAGCGTCAGCCCGGACACCCGGCCCCGAAGCTCTCGCCGACCGGAAACCGCCGCGTCGCGGTGTGACGCGGGGCACTTTTCGAGTGGCGGGGCTGAGGCTGGGCATGAGCCCCTGGCGAGCGTCCGATGTCTCACCATGCGATATCGCGAAGGGTGGATTTTCGGACGTCGATAGACTGAGCGGACCGCAGCGCACACATATGTGGGCGGACTGTGGACAACGACGGACTGAGCGAGGAGCGCACGTGGGCCTTGTCGTGCAGAAGTACGGAGGCTCCTCCGTAGCCGATGCCGAAGGCATCAAGCGCGTCGCCAAGAGGATCGTGGAAGCCAAGAAGAACGGCCACCAGGTGGTCGCCGTGGTTTCCGCGATGGGCGACACGACGGACGAGCTGATCGATCTCGCCGAGCAGGTTTCCCCGATCCCTGCCGGCCGCGAGCTCGACATGCTGCTGACCGCCGGAGAGCGGATCTCCATGGCCCTGCTGGCCATGGCGATCAAGAACCTGGGCCACAACGCCCAGAGCTTCACCGGCAGCCAGGCAGGTGTCATCACCGACTCGGTCCACAACAAAGCCCGCATCATCGATGTCACGCCGGGCCGCATCAAGGCCTCGGTCGACGAGGGCAACATCGCCATCGTCGCCGGGTTCCAGGGCGTCAGCCAGGACACCAAGGACATCACCACGCTCGGCCGCGGCGGCTCCGACACCACCGCCGTCGCCCTCGCCGCGGCGCTCGACGCCGAGGTGTGCGAGATCTACACGGACGTCGACGGTGTGTTCACCGCCGACCCCCGCGTGGTGAAGAAGGCCAAGAAGATCGACTGGATCTCGTTCGAGGACATGCTCGAACTGGCCGCCTCCGGTTCCAAGGTGCTGCTCCACCGCTGTGTGGAGTACGCCCGCCGGTACAACATCCCGATCCACGTCCGCTCGTCCTTCAGCGGACTCAAGGGCACGTGGGTCAGCAGCGAGCCGATCGAGCAAGGGGACAAGCAGGTGGAGCAGGCTCTCATCTCCGGTGTCGCACACGACACCTCCGAGGCCAAGATCACGGTCGTCGGCGTGCCCGACAAGCCCGGCGAGGCCGCGTCGATCTTCCGCACCATCGCGGACGCCGAGATCAACATCGACATGGTCGTGCAGAACGTGTCCGCCGCGTCCACCGGCCTGACGGACATCTCCTTCACCCTCCCGAAGTCCGAGGGCCGCAAGGCCATCGACGCCCTGGAGAAGAACAAGGGCGCCATCGGCTTCGACTCCCTGCGCTACGACGATCAGATCGGCAAGATCTCCCTCGTCGGCGCGGGCATGAAGACCAACCCCGGCGTCACCGCCGACTTCTTCACCGCTCTCAGTGACGCCGGTGTGAACATCGAGCTGATCTCGACCTCCGAGATCCGCATCTCGGTCGTCACCCGCAAGGACGACGTGGCGGAGGCCGTGCGCGCCGTGCACACCGCCTTCGGTCTCGACTCCGACAGCGACGAGGCCGTGGTCTACGGAGGCACCGGCCGCTGATGACCGGCACCGCAGGGCCCGGACGCTCCGGGCGGCCGACGCTGGCGGTCGTGGGGGCGACCGGGGCCGTCGGCACGGTCATGCTCCAGATCCTGTCCCAGCGCGCGGACGTCTGGGGCGAGATCAGGCTCATCGCCTCCCCGCGCTCGGCCGGCCGCAAGCTGGCCGTGCGCGGTGAGGAGGTCGAGGTCGTGGCGCTCACCGAGGAGGCCTTCGACGGGGTCGACGTCGCCATGTTCGACGTGCCCGACGAGGTCTCCGCCGAGTGGGCGCCCGTCGCCGCCGCGCGGGGCGCGGTCGTCGTCGACAACTCCGGAGCCTTCCGCATGGACCCGGACGTGCCGCTGGTCGTCCCCGAGGTCAACCCGCACGCGGTGCGCAGCCGCCCCCGCGGCATCGTCGCCAACCCCAACTGCACGACCCTGTCGATGATCGTCGCGCTCGGCGCGCTGCACGCCGAGTTCGGCCTGCGCGAGCTGGTCGTCTCGTCGTACCAGGCGGTCAGCGGCGCCGGTCAGGCCGGCGTGCGGACCCTGCGCGACCAGCTCTCCCTGGTCGCCGGCACGGAGCTGGGCACGCACCCCGGCGACGTACGGCGGGCCGTGGGCGACAACACCGGGCCCTTCCCGGAGCCGGTCGCGCTGAACGTCGTGCCGTGGGCGGGCTCCCTGCGCGAGGACGGCTGGTCGTCCGAGGAGATGAAGGTGCGGGACGAGTCCCGCAAGATCCTCGGCCTGCCCGCCCTCCCGGTCGCCGTCACCTGTGTCCGCGTCCCCGTGGTCACCGTGCACTCCCTCACCGTCCACGCCCGCTTCGAGGGCGAGGTCACCGTCGACAAGGCGCGCGAGATCCTCGCGACCGCCCCCGGTGTCGTCCTCTTCGACAACCCGGCCGCCGGGGAGTTCCCCACGCCCGCCGACGTCGTCGGCACCGACCCGACCTGGGTCGGGCGGGTGCGCCGGGCCCTGGACGACCCCACGGCGCTGGAGCTCTTCGTGTGCGGGGACAACCTGCGCAAGGGGGCCGCGCTCAACACCGCGCAGATCGCCGAACTGGTGGCCGCGGAGCGCAAGGCCGCCTGACCCGGGACGGACGGACCGCCGGCCGGGCATAAAAGTCCTGGATCACAGAGGATCCATTTGTAGGATCTGTGAGGGACTTGTGGGCCGGACCGGTCGGTCGAGCCACTTGAACATGCAACTTCCTGGGCCGAGGATTGCAGACGAGGATTCACCTCCCCGCCAGCCGCAACCGAGCGGAGGGCGGGGAGCGTCTTTGCGGTCACCCTTATCCGGGGCGTGGGGACGCTGCTTCCCAGACGTGGGGACGTCTGGAGCCGGGCGTGGGGACGTCCGTTCAAAATGGAACACAGGGGAAGAGCGGGACGCATGAGGGCATTCGGTGTGCTGTCGGTGGTGCTGCCTGACGCGGGTGGGCGGTGGACGGTACCGGTCGGCGCAGACGTGACGCCCGGCACGTACAACCCTCCCGGGGGGAAGTGTGTCCAACTGGCGTGGCAGAGGTACTCGACTTCACAGCGCCCCGTGGCACGGTGTTCCGGCCGCCTCGCGGCGCGCTCCGGCCCCGCGTGGCCGGCGCGTCCGGTGGCATGCCGGTGATCGCGCCCATGCCCGCAGCGCGCCCCGCCCGCATCCCCGGTCAGCGCGACGGCGCCGACGAGACGGTGGTGGCCGGCACCACGGTCGACCACCTCACCGAGACCTACCGCGTGCACTACCGCTCGCTGCTGGGCCTCGCCGCGCTGCTCCTCGACGACACGGCCTCCTGCGAGGACGTCGTCCAGGAGGCGTTCATCCGCGTCCACTCCGCCCGCAAACGCGTCCGTGACCCGGAGAAGACCCTGGCCTACCTGCGCCAGACGGTCGTGAACCTGTCCCGCAGCGCGCTGCGCCGCCGCATCCTCGGCCTCAAGCTGCTGTCCAAGCCCATGCCCGACATGGCGAGCGCGGAGGAGGGCGCGTACGACCAGCTCGAACGCGACTCCCTCATCAAGGCGATGAAGGGGCTTCAGCGCCGTCAGCGCGAGGTGCTGGTCCTGCGCTACTTCGCCGACATGACGGAGGCGCAGGTCGCCGAGACGCTCGGCATCTCGCTCGGCTCGGTCAAGGCGTACGGCTCACGCGGCATCGCCGCGCTGCGGGTGGCCATGGAGGCGTCGGCATGAGCGACGGCCAGGACGCGCGGGACCCGCGCCCCGAGGAACGCGAGCCGGAGGGCTCGCGGGGCTCCTCCGGGGGCGCGGCGGACACCGCGAAGGGCCAGGAGGCCGCGGACGGCCGTACGGCCGGCGCCGGCGAGAACTCCGCCGAAGGCGACGGCGACGGCGGATCCGAGAGCGACCGGCGCCCGGCCGGATCCGGACGTACGGCGGACGCCGTGGGGGAGGATGGCTCCGCGGCGGAGCCGCAGGCCGAGGACGGGGAGGACACCGCACCGGACCGGGAACCGGAACAGGACGCGGAACCGGAAGCGGAGACGGAACCGGAAGCGGAGACGGACCCGGAAGCGGAGACGGACCCGGAAGCGGAAGTGGGTTTGGAGCCGGAGACGGACCGGGACGCGGAACCGGAGACGGACCGGGATGCGGACGCGGAACCGCAAACGGAAACGGACGCGGAACCGGCTGCCGCGGAACGCCGTCCGGACCCTGCACGGGGCCCGGACCACGGGGGCGTGCCCGAGGGGGACGGGCTCGCGCGGCTGCGCGCGCTCGTGACACCGCACGGGCAGAACCCGAGAGACACGCACGCTGGGAACGGAACTGTGAACGACGGCCGGGACGAACAGGGCCCCGACGGGCTCGACTCGGACGAGCTGCACCTGCGCACCCTGCTGCACCAGGCCGTCCAGGACGTGGAGCCGAGCGACGGCACCCTGGACTACCTGCGCCGGGCGGTCCCCGCCCGCCGTGCGCGCAAACGCCAGGCACTCGTCGGCGCGGCGGCGGCCGCGCTCTTCCTCGGCACGGCCGTCCCCGCCGTCGTCCACGTCTCCACCACCTCCGGCTCGGCCGCCAACCCGTCCGCCGTCGGCCACGCCTCACAGGCCCAGGGCGGCACCGGCCAGGGCAAGGACGCCGGCAACGGCGAGACCACCGCCGGCGGCGCCTCCGACGAGATCGGCGACGACCGGAAGGACCCCACGAAGGAGGGGGACAAGGCCGGCGCGAGCACCGGGACGGGCACGGGCGCCTCCGAGGGCGCCGACCCCTCGGCCGGCACCACGGCGGACGCCCCCGCCTGCACCGCCGACCAGCTCGGCCCGGCCACCGCGACCAGCGCCGCCCCCGACTCGGCGGGCGCGGTCTACGGCTCTTTCCGGGTCACCAACGTCTCCGGCGCGGCGTGCGTCGTCGACGGCCCGGGCACCGTGGGCGCGACCCCGCAGGGCGCGGCCGACCCGGCGAAGATCGGCACCGCCCGGCATGTCGCGGGCGACGCGGCGGCCGCCCTGCCGGACCCGTCGCTGGAGGCGGCGACCGTGGTCCTGAAACCGGGCGAGGCGTACGAGGTGCGGTTCGCGTGGGTGCCCTCGGAGACCTGCCCGGTCCCCGGCGACACCGCGGGCGGCGGCACGGGCGGCCCCTCAGCGGACCCGACCCCGACCGGGGAGCCGACGAACACGGCCGGCGCGTCCACGGGCACGGGCACCGCCCCCGGCACGACGACCCAGCTCCTCCGCCAGGACGGCGGCACCGAGGGCAGCGTGGCGGTGACCTACACGACGACCACCGGCTCCGGCTCGGCCACCACGACGGTCACCAACGCCTGCGCGGGGACGGTGTACTGGACGGGCCTGCTGACCCTGGCGTAGGGCGCGCCGCCTGGGCGGCAGGGCGGCCTGGAGGCTTGGGTTGTCTGGGGCCTGGGGCCTGGGGCCTGGGGCCCGGAGGGCTCGGGGGGTCACACCCCCGAGGTGCTCGACGGCTCCCGTTCCGTCACCGGATCCGCGGACCCGGCGGGCTTGGTGGACTCGGCGGCGACGTCGGTCGGTGCGATCCCCAGCTCCGCGTCCCGTGCGAGTTCCACCTCGCGGCGGAACAGGCGGAACCACATGAAGATCACGAAGCCGACGAAGGCGAACCACTCCGCGGTGTAGCCGAGGTTCTGGAACGCCTTCAGATCGAGGCCGGTGCCGCCCGGCGCGGTCGCGGGGACCGCGGTCATGCCCGAGTCGCCGTCGTTCAGGGTGACCCAGGCGTCGTAGACGTCGTACGGGACGAGGTTGATCAGGGAGGCCGCGCTGATCGCGGCGGTCTGGCCCTGCGGGAGGCCGCTGCGGGCGCTGACGCCGTTGCTGCCGGGGGTCTCGGAGGCCTGGAGCGCTCCGGTGACGGTGACCTCGCCGGCGGGCGGCGCGGGCGCCTTCGCCGGGTCGGGCTCGCCGGGCAGCCAGCCGCGTACGACGGGCAGGGCGCGGCCGGTGTCGGTGCGCAGCAGGGTCAGGACGTAGTAGCCGTCCTTGTCGTCCAGCGTGCGGCCGGGGACCAGGAGCTGCGTGTCGTACCGGCCGGTCGCGGTGGCCTGCTTGCCGGAGGTGGCCTTGGTCACGGGCAGCAGGTCGTCCAGCGGCCGGGGCGTGTCCTTCTTGGCGTCGGCGACCTGCGCCTCGGCCTCGCGGTGGTTGTCCACCCGGTCCTCGAACCGGCCCAGCTGCCAGGACCCCATGAACACGCAGAAGGGGATCGAGAGCAGCAGGAAGACGTTGATCGCCCACCAGCGGGGGGTCAGCAAGAACCGGTACACGCCCTCAACGGTACGGGCCCGCGGACGGTTCCCGTGCCGCGGGGTCGCCTGCGGGGCGGCCCTCGGAGGGCCCGCGCGAGTGCCCGGTGACGGGCCGTACGCGGTCCGTTCGTCACATCGTGTGAAGGGTCCGGTGGAAGTTCCGCAGGAAGTTGTCCACAGGCTGGGGACCGAGGACGCGCGATGCCCGTCCGGACGGGCAGTATGGGGTCATGACTGAGAGCAACGGGTCCGACGCGCCGGACCGGGCGGACCACCAGACCGAGCGAGTGCAGCAGACCGGGGAGATGCCGGACTGGGAGAAGCGCTTCCGCGCGCCCCGGGTGTCCCTCCCCGACTGGGCGGAGGACGCCCCCGACCGTTCCCTGTTCGTGTCGAACGCGACGGGGACGTACGAGCTGTACGCATGGGACCGGGCGACCGGTGAGCAGCGCCAGGTGACCGACCGGCCGAACGGCACGACGGACGGGGTGCTCTCGCCGGACGGCGAGTGGATCTGGTGGTTCGACGACAAGGACGGCGACGAGTTCGGCGTCTGGCGCCGCCAGCGCTTCTCCGGCGGCGAGGACGAGCTGGCCGCCCCGGGCCTGGACCCCTCGTACCCGGCGGGCCTCGCGCTGGGCCGCGACGGCCGCACGGCGGTCGTCGGCCGTTCCACCGACGAGGACGGTACGACGATCCACCTGGTGCGGACGGGCGAGGCGCCGGTGGAGCTGTACCGGCACCGCGAGTCGGCGGGCGTCGGCGACCTCTCCTACGACGGCTCCCTGATCGCCGTGGAGCACACGGAGCACGGGGACGCGATGCACTCCGCCCTGCGCGTGATGCGCCCCGACGGCACCACGGTCATCGAGCTGGACGACACCTGCGGCGGCACCGAGGAGCTGGGCCTGGAGGTGCTGGGCTTCGCCCCCGTGGCGGGCGACACCCGGCTGCTCGTCGGCCACCAGCGCCGCGGCCGCTGGGAGCCCATGGTGTGGGACGTGGCGACGGGCGAGGAGACCGACCTCGAACTGGACCTCCCCGGCGACGTGAACGCCGAGTGGTACCCGGACGGCAGCGCCCTGCTCATCGCCCACGGCTTCGAGGCCCGGGGCGAGCTCTTCCGCTACGACCTCGCCGCGCGCCGGCTGGAGAAGATCCCCACGCCGCGCGGGGCGGTCTCCGGCGCGACGGCCCGGCCCGACGGCACCGTGGAGTACCTGTGGTCGTCGGCCGCGCAGCCGCCGGCGGTCCGCTCCACGTCCGGCGGTGTGGTCCTGGACCCGCCCGGCATGAAGTCGCCCGGCTCGGTGCCGGTGGAGGACGTGTGGGTGGAGGGCCCGGGCGGCCGCATCCACGCGCTCGTGCAGAAGCCGGCCGGTGCGAGCGGCCCGCTGCCGACCGTCTTCGAGATCCACGGCGGCCCGACGTGGCACGACAGCGACTCCTTCGCGGCGGGCCCCGCGGCCTGGGTCGACCACGGCTACGCGGTGGTCCGCGTCAACTACCGCGGCTCCACCGGGTACGGCCGCGCCTGGACGGACGCCCTGAAGCACCGGGTGGGCCTGATCGAGCTGGAGGACATCGCGGCGGTCCGCGAGTGGGCCATCTCCTCCGGCCTGGCCGACCCCGGCCGGCTGATCCTCACCGGCGGCTCCTGGGGCGGCTACCTGACCCTGCTGGGCCTCGGTACGCAGCCGGAGCACTGGGCGCTGGGCATCGCGGCGGTCCCGGTCGCCGACTACGTCACGGCGTACCACGACGAGATGGAAGCGCTGAAGGCGATGGACCGCACCTTGCTGGGCGGCACGCCCGAGGAGGTCCCCGAGCGCTTCGAGGCGTCGTCCCCGATCACCTACGTCGACCAGGTGAAGGCCCCGGTCTACATCTCGGCGGGGGTGAACGACCCGCGCTGCCCGATCCAGCAGATCGAGAACTACGTGAAGCGGCTCGAGTCGCGCGACGCGGTCCACGAGGTCTACCGCTACGACGCGGGCCACGGCTCGCTGGTGGTGGACGAACGGATCAAGCAGATCCGTCTGGAACTCGACTTCGCGGCCCGTCACCTGCCGAGCTGACGGCACCTGCCGCGCGCCGGGGGGACGCACGACTCCCCCCGGCGCGGGGTGGCCCCGAGCCCGTCACGCCGGGAGCGGCCCCCGCCCTTCCCAGCCGCGCCCTTTCCGACCGCGTGCGCCGGCTCCGGGCGACTTCCCGCCTGACCGCGCGATTCCGCGCCTGACCGCGCGACCGCGCGACTGCGCGACTCGCGTCTGACCGCGCGGCTCCGTCCCTGCCGGGGCGGAGCGACAGCGCGTCCCGAAGCACGAGGTGCTGTCGCACGCCCCGCGCGCACGCCCCGCGCTCGTTGGCACGACGAGGCCTGCCGCGTGCTGCCGCTTGGATGTCCCGCGACCGGCGGGACGCCGATCACCCCGGAACGGCGGCGCACCCCGCCGCGATCAGCGCGGGCTCCGCGTCCGCCGTCCCAGCAGTTCCGCCAGCCCCCGGCGGGTCGCCGCCAGGACCACGCGGTCGCCGGCGCGCAGGACGTACGTGTCCGGCAGGTCCCACACCAGGCCGGAGCCCGGCGGCTCGGAACCCGCGGTGGCGCCCCGGGCGGCCGTGTCCAGGGCCAGCACCCGCCAGGCCCCCGGCCGGAACGCCTCCGCGACCGTGCGCCCCTCCAACTGCGGATGCCCGTCGACGACCACGGCCGCGAACAGCAGCACCCGCCGCTCCACGGGAATCGCGCCGAGAATCTGGCGCCCCATCATCGCCCCGGCGAAGGCGGGCGCGGCCAGGTGCGACACGGACCGGCTCCGGGTCAGCGCGGCCGGGTGCGCGGTGCGCAGCGTCCGGTAGACGGCCTTGGCGAAGTCGTCGTCGTACAGCCGCAGCACCGCCCGCAGATCGGGGCGTACGGAGCGGGCGTAGAGGACGGACTCCAGGTTCGTGGTGTCGATGCTGGTCAGCGCGAGCAGCGCGTCCGCGCGGTGGATCTTCGCCGACTCCAGGACGCCCTCCTGGGTGACGTCCCCGACCACGACCGGTACGCGTAACCGCCGGGCGACGGCCATGCCCCGCGCCTCGGGGTCGGCCTCGACGCACACCACGGGGATGTGCAGTTCGCGCAGCCGGGTCAGCACCCGGGTGCCGATCTTGCCGAGCCCCAGCAGGACGACGTGCCCGCTCAGCCCGCGCGGCGGCTTCCGCAGCGCGGACGCGGTGCGGAAGGTGCCCAGCGCCTCCAGCACCGCGGCCAGCAGCACCGGCAGCAGCAACAACCCGACCAGCCCGGACAGCAGTTGGAGTACCTGCTGCCCGAGCGGCGCGTCGACCGCGGGGTCGTTGATGGCGAACAGGTCCAGCAGCGTGATGTAGATGGCGTGCAGCGGATGGTCGTCGGTCACCAGGATCAGCGCCACCGCCAGCGCGACCACCGCGGCCACCAGCCCCGCCAGCGACCAGCGCAGCCGCGCCGAGAACAGCGAGGCGAACGGCATCACCCCGGCCCGCCGGGCCGGCAGCGGGGGACCGGAGTACGACACCTGCTCCAGCACCACCGTGCCGCGCCCGGTCGCCGCAGCCACCGCCTCGGCGTCCGGCAGCAGCTGGGGCCCGTCGCCGCTGTCCTCCGAACCCTCAGCGCCCGCCGGGTCGTTGCTGGTCGCGGACAGCAGCGCCAGCGTGCACAGCCCGGGGTCGGCCACCTCCCCGGGCCGCGGCGGCCGGCGCTCCACCGCCCGCAGCAGCAGGCCTTCCGCGTCGACGACCTTGCTGGTGCCGACGAGGGCGGTGGCGACCAGCGCGGGCGCGGTGGTGTCGGCGTCGGACAGCACGGTGGTGGCGATGTCGGCGCCGTGGCCTCCGTGCCCCCCGTGGCCGCCCCGGTGGCCCGCCGACGTGCCGCCCGCCACTTCGGCGGCCTGGTCGAGCAGTTCCTCGATGTGCTGGCCGAGCCGCCGGTTGTAGAGCCGCAGCACCAGGCGCAGCCGGGGATTGAGCCGGCGGGCGGTCAGCGCGGCGCGGATGTTGGTCTCGTCGTCGTCGTACACGAGGGCGAGCGCGGCGGCCCGGTCCACGCCCGCGTCGGCGAGCACGGCCTCGCTCGGCTCGGCGGCCTCCATCACCCGTTCGTCGGGGACGAGGGTGTCGTCGGAGCCGCCGGTGCCGCGGTTGACGGCGGTCACCATCCGGCCGAACAGGGCGGCGGAGGCGGCCCGGGCCCGTCCGGCCATCGGCTGGGGCGGGGTGCTCCGCGAGGGGGGCACCACGAGAACCACCTGTTCCCGGTACACGCCGCGCAGTTCGGTGGCGAGGCGGTGCGCCAGCCCGTCGTCGCCGCACACCACCATGTGGGCGGACGGATCGCTGGGCGGGGCGGGGTTGGGAAGGAGGCTCACCACAGGGCAGAAGACTGCCTGATCTTGACCGGTGGTTCCAGGGCGCACGACTAGCATGACGGGCGCACAGGCGAGGTGGACGCCGTACACCGGGGCGCCCGGTGTGCGCGAGGGACGCGGGGAGAGGGGTGGCGGTGATGCCCGGTCGTACGGGCCGGACGCACGGGACCGGTCGGCCGGATGGGACCGGTCGGTCGGACGGGACCGGTCGGTCGGACGGGACCGGTAGGACGGGTCGGACCGACGCGGTCCGTCGGCCCCGCACGCCCCTGAGCCGGCAGCGGGTGCTGTCCGCCGCCGTCGCCCTCGCGGACGAGGGCGGGGCCGACGCGCTGAGCATGCGGAAGATCGCCCTGCGGCTCGACGTCGTCCCCATGGCGCTCTACAAGCACGTGGCCAACAAGGACGAACTGCTCGACGGCATGATCGACACGGTCGTCGGCGAGATCGACCCGCCGGTCGAGGGCGCGGACTGGAGGACCACCGTCCGGCTGCGGGTGCTGTCGGCCCGCCGCATGCTGCTGCGCCACCCGTGGGCGTCCGCGGTCATCGAGACGCGGATGAAGGAGCGCGCCGCCCCGACTCCGGCGGTGATGGCCTACCTGGACGGGATGATCGGCGTGTTCCGCGCCGGAGGGTTCTCGCTCGACCTAGTGCACCACGCGATGCACGTCATGGGCAGCAGACTGCTGGGGTTCTCCCAGGAACTGTTCGTCGACTCCCCGACCCCCGCCGCGCCTACGTCCTGTCCGACCCCCGCCGCGCCCGCGTCCTCCCCGTCCCCCGAGGAGATGGCCGCGCGTTACCCGAACATCGCCGAGCTGGCCCAGGCGGTCGCCCACGACAGCGGGTCGGTCGTCGGCTCCGGCTGCGACGACCAGTACGAGTTCGAGTTCGCGCTAAACCTGACCCTGGACGGCCTCGAACGCCTCCGTGGCGCGGCCGCCGCCGACCGACGACGCTGACGGCCCTCTTGCCAGGTGTACGGCGTACACCCATCATGACAGGTGTACGCCGTACACTCACCCCCCACATCCACCCCCGGTGCGATGGAGGCGACAGGATGAAGGCGATCGTCCAGGACCGTTTCGGCCCCCCGGACACCCTCAGGCTCACGGACGTCGACCGCCCCGAACCGGCGGCCGGGCAGGTGCTGGTCCGCGTGCGCGCCGCAGCGGTCAACCCGTACGACTGGCACATGCTGCGCGGCGATCCTTACGCGGCCCGGCTGCTGGGCGGGGTCGGCCTCACCCGCCCCAAGCAGCGGGTGGCCGGGATCGACGCGGCGGGAGAGGTGACGGCGGTCGGCGCCGGGGTGTCGGGGCTGAGCCCCGGCGACGAGGTGCTCGGCTTCTGCCCCGGGGCCTTCGCCGAGTACGCCGTCACCACCCCGGACCTTCTGGCCCGCAAGCCCGAGAACCTCACCTTCGAGCAGGCGGCGGCCGCCCCGATGGCGGCGGTGACCGCGCTGCGCGGCATCAGCACGGTGGGGCGGGTCCGGGCGGGACAGAGCGTGCTGGTGAACGGGGCGGGCGGCGGTATCGGCACGTTCGCCGTGCAGCTGGCCGTGTCGCTGGGGGCGGAGGTCACCGGCGTGAGCGGCCCGGACAAGGCCGATCTGGTGCGCTCCCTGGGCGCCGCGCACGTCGTCGACCACACCCGCGAGGACTGGACGGACGGACGCCGGCTCCACGACGTGATCCTCGACAACGTCGGCGACCGGCCGCCGTCCCGCACGCGCCGCGCACTGACCCCGAGGGGCACGCTGGTGGTGAACGGCGGAGGATCGCCGGGGCGGGTGTTCGGCGCGATCGGCGCCACGCTGGGCGCGCTGGCACTGAACGCCGTGGTGCGGCAACGGCTTGCGGTGATCCTCCCGGCGGCCCCGTCCGGCCCGACACGGGCGGACCTGACCGCGGTGACCGAGCTGCTCGGTTCCGGCCGGCTCACCCCGGTGATCGGCCGCACGTACCCCCTCGCGGACGCCGCCGAGGCCGTACGCCACGTCGAGCAGGGCCATGCGCTCGGCAAGACGGTCCTCACGTTGGGGTGAGCCGGGACGCGCCTGCGGACGCTGGTCAGGGCGGCGTTGCGTCACCGGTGGAACACGGTGAGCTGCCAGGCGTTTTACGCGTCTCGTACATGTATGCGACGTACAGGAAATTTGTCGTACGGTAAACTTTACCTGGCCTTGGGGCTCTGTTGAGCTGCCGAACGCTCAGTCCGCGAGACGCGGACCCGGATGCGAGGGGGGACGTGACATGAATCGACGCGCAGTACGCCGCGACACGGACCGGCCCGTGCGCATCGACATCACCCCCCGCGACAGCGTTCCCGAACCCGGCGCCACCGTCTCCGGCGCCTGACCCGCCCGGCCGCCCGCCCCTCCGTCAAGGGCGCGGCAGCCCGCCCGTACGCCACCGCCCGCCCGACCGGGCCCCGGCGTCGCGCCGTACGCGGACCAGGACCACCCGCCGTCACCCCACACCGCACCCCGCGGACCCCGCGCGCGACCCGGCGCCCCGCCGTCCGCCCGCGCACCACCCGAGCCCCTTACAGGCACTGACGCCGCCGTCACCGACCCGGAGGACCGACGCCCGTGCACAACACCGCCACCATGCTCATCGAACTGGGCGCCATCATCCTCGCCCTGGGCCTGCTGGGCCGCCTCGCCGGACGCGTGGGCTTCTCGCCCATCCCGCTCTACCTGCTCGCCGGGCTCGCCTTCGGTCACGGAGGCATCCTTCCGCTGCAGGCCAGCGAGGAGTTCACCGCCGTCGGCGCCGAGATCGGCGTCATCCTGCTGCTGCTCATGCTGGGCCTGGAGTACAGCGCGTCCGAGCTGGTCACCAACCTGAAGACGCAGTACCCGTCCGGGGCGGTGGACTTCGTCCTCAACGCGGTACCGGGCGCGGTGGCGGCGCTCATCCTGGGCTGGGGCCCGGTCGCGGCGGTCGCGCTGGCCGGTGTCACGTGGATCTCCTCCTCCGGCGTGATCGCGAAGGTGCTCGGGGACCTGCGCCGGCTCGGCAACCGCGAGACACCGGTGGTGCTCGGCGTCCTCGTCATCGAGGACCTGGCGATGGCGGTCTACCTGCCGATCCTCACCGCCGTGCTGGCGGGAGCCGGTCTCGCGGGCGGCTCGGTCACCCTGCTGATCGCGCTCGGCACCGTGGGCGCGGTCCTCTACCTGGCACTGCGCCACGGACGCCTGATCAGCCGCGCGGTGTCCTCGGACAACGCGGAGATGCTGCTGTTGGTCGTGCTCGGCCTGACGCTCCTCGTCGCGGGCGTCGCGCAGGAACTGCAGGTGTCGGCGGCCGTCGGCGCGTTCCTCGTGGGCATCGCCCTGTCCGGTGAGGTCGCCGAGGGCGCGAGCAACCTGCTCACCCCGCTGCGGGACCTGTTCGCCGCCGTCTTCTTCGTCTTCTTCGGCCTGTCCACCGACCCGGCCGACATCCCGCCGGTGCTGGTCCCGGCGCTGCTCCTGGCGATCGTCACCGCGTTCACGAAGATCGGGACGGGCTGGTACGCGGCCCGGCGCGCCGGCATCAAGGGCGCGGGCCGCTGGAGGGCGGGCGGCACGCTGGTGGCGCGCGGCGAGTTCTCCATCGTCATCGCGGGCCTCGCGGTCGGCGTGGAGCCCCGCATCGGCCCGCTGGCCACGGCGTACGTCCTGATCCTGGTCGTCGTCGGCCCGCTGACCGCGCGCTGGACCGAGCCGCTGGCCCGCAAGCTCACCGGCCGTCCGGAGACGCCGGTCGAGGCGGAGCGGGTGGCGTCGGAGCCGGCGAAGGTGTGAGGAGCTACTCGCGGCCGAGGATGTCGGCGGCGACGCCGACGCCCTCGCGGGTGCCGATGACGATGAGGGTGTCACCGCCTGCCAGCCGGAAATCCGGGCCCGGCGACGGGATGGCCTCGGCGCGGCGCAGCACCGCGACGACGGACACACCGGTCTCGGTGCGCATCCGGGTGTCGCCGAGCACGCGCCCGTTCCAGTAGGAGGTCGACGGCAGCTCGATCCGCTCGGCGACCAGCCCCAGCTCGGCCGTCGCCAGCAGGTTCGGGCTGTGGTGCGAGGGAAGCAGTGCGTCGACGACGGTGGCGGCCTCCTCGGCGTTCAGCTTCAGGCACACCGCGGTGTCGTCCGGGTCGTCCCTGCGGTAGACGTTCAGCGTCCGGGAACCGTCGAGATGGGCGATCACCGACAACCGCCGCCGCTCCCGCGTCACGAGGTCGTACCGCACCCCGATCCCCGGCAGCGGAGTGTGCCCCATCCGCCCAGCGCCGCCCATGACCGTCCCCCTACACCGTCTCGAATTCACCTACGGGCCATGACCGACGGCACCCTACGGCACGGGGGGTCGGGGGGCGACATCAGGGCCGGGGGAGCGGCAGCTCTCGTCGGCCGAACCCCTCCGATATATCGAGGCGTGTGTATTGATATACGTCTCGATGTTCAGGGAGGGTGTTCATGAGCAGAACCGTCATCGACCTCGACGACGAGGCCCTGGAGGCCGCGGCGAAGGAACTGGGCACGACCACGAAGCGGGACACCATCAACACCGCTCTGCGCGAAGTAGTGGCCCGCAACCGCCGCCTGCGCGCCCTGGGCGAACTCCAGGATCTCGAGGACGAAGGAGCTTTCGACGCCGAGTTCCTCCTGGACAAGCGCAACTACCGGGGCGGTCCCGCGAGGTGAGCGTGGCCGACCACCTCATCGACACCTCGGCCCTGGTGCGCATGCTGCTGCGTCAGGCGACCGCGGAGTGGGAGCAGCGGATGGGGGCGGGCTTGATCGCCCTGTGCGACCTGACCGAACTCGAAGTGCACTGTTCTGCGCGATCGGCGGCGGATCGTGAGGCCCTGCAGGAGCGCCTGAACCAGTTCACGTGGTGCGCCATGCCCGATGGCATCTACCGGCGCGCACGAGTCGTCCAGCGGGAACTCACAGCGAAAGGTGAGCACCGCAGGGCCGGCGCGGTCGACCTCCTTGTGGCCGCCGTCGCGGAAGAGTCGGGACTGACGCTGTTGCACCACGACCCCGACTTCGAGACCCTCGCGCGCGTCACGGGGCAGCCGGTCCGGATGATCGATCTGAAGTAGCCGATGGTCGTGCTTCGCCGCGGACTGTGGATTCGACCTGGTCGCGCAGCGCACGGAGTCCCGTGTCCATGGCCGGGGGTCCCCTCTCGGGTGAGGGCGATCCGGGTACGTCGCCTGGACGGGGCGTGGTCGGCAGGTCGTTTCGAGTGGCCGACCACCGCCCGTAGAATCGAACGCGTGAGCGATCAACCGTCCCGACTGGAGCTGCTGCGCTTCGCGCGGCGGGTGGTCGTGCAGCAGGTGACGGCTGCCGTGCGGCAGCTCGATGGTTGGATCGCGGACGAGGAGCGGCGCGAGGCCGAGCGGCGACGAGGTGAGGAGATGCGGCCGCCGCCTCCGGAGTGGCTGCTCCAGCACGGGCTGAACCGGAGAAACGTGGACGCCGTCCACGTCGGAGACTGCTGGGCGGCCGCGAAGTCGGGCAGGTGTCGCCCGGCGTCGCGCGAACAGGTGGTGGAGGCGCTGCGACACGGCGTGCCGGCGTGCGTGCACTGCCGCCCGGACACGGCGCTGGGCCTCCTGGACAACCCGTGACAGGAGCAGCTCAAGCGTCGTCGCACCTCTCCAAGACCAAGCGCGCCGAACCGTCTTCGAGCCCGTTGCTCTCCTCCAGATGGAGATGAGCACCATCGGGCGTGCCGTCCTGGGCCAGTGTGAGGAGGTGGCCGGCCAGGGTCTTCAACCCGGCGGAGTTGGCCTCGATGACGATCTCCCCGCGCAGGTTGCGGACGTTGATGCGTGCGCCTGCCTCCCAGGTGAAGACTCTGGTGGTTCCGTCGGTCACCACGCTCAGGTGAGTGGTCATCGACGGCGAGGTGCTGGGTTCAGGGGCCATGCTCAAGCATCGCGTATTCGTGCAAGCGTCCCGGCAAGCATCTTCTCCTTCGTTACTCCCGACGTCGGGACGTCAGCCTGTGGCCGCCCGGATTGCTAGCTGCTGACACCGGTGAGCTCTGTGAACGCAACTGTTCCTGAGGAACCGATCAGGAAGCCGATCAGAACACCGCCCCAGAAGTCCTCGACGTTGATGAAGGACTGTGCCTCGGACTTCCGTGCTGCGAGGACGATCGCGGCCGTGCTCAGGATGACCGCGAGCACGAGGGAGCCATTAGCCGTCCCAAGATGGTCGTGAAAGAGAGGGACGGACATCGACTGGTGCCGAGGCGGATGGGTCGGCAGGCTCAGCTCCACCGCGTCGATCCAGACGGGCACCGCGAAAGGGTTCTTGACGTGCGAGTAGACGATGAAGTCCGTACCTGAGTACACCTGCGGGACGGATAGATAAACCGTGAGCCTCCCGAAGGTTCACCGGGCGCGATTACGTACGCTGCGCCCATGCGACCTGTGGCGAAGAGTGACCTGACGGGGCGGGCACGGCTGCGCGAGGCGGCCCTGGAGCTGTTCGCCGAGCGCGGCTTCGAGGCGACGTCGACCCGCGCGGTCGCGGCGGCAGCGGGTCTTTCCCCTGCCTTGGTGACACGGCACTTCGGCTCCAAGCAAGGCCTGCGCGCGGCGGTCGACGCTTACGTCCTGGACCGCATCGCCGAGCAGCTGCGCGCGGTCGACCCGGCCGCCGACCTGATGGCCTCCCTAGGCTCTGCTTCCGCCAACGTGTTCGGCTCCGACCCTGTCCTGCGCGGCTACCTGCGTCACGTCCTTCTGGAGGGCAGCGCGGCCAGCGCGGAACTCTTCGGCAGGCTCCTGTCCGGCGCCCGCGCCGAGGTCGACCGTCTCTCGGCCGCCCACCAGGGCGAGGGGGAGGGCCCGGACGCGGAGTGGGCCGCGTTCCAGATGCTCTGCCTGATCCTCGGCCCCCTCCTCCTGGAACGCGTCATGCAGCCCCAGCTGGACGAGCCGATGTTCGCCCCCGACGTCCTGGCCCGCCGCAGCGCAGCCAACCAGAAACTCCTGCTGCGCGGCTACTACGGGCACCTGGAAGGGAAGGCCGGGGGATAGCACCAGTGCGGAGTGTACGCGTGTTCACCATCATGTATGCATGTATACCCGTCGTGTTGAACCCTCGCCGGACACTGTCACGACCACCGCACAGCACGCAGCCGGCCCGAGCCGTCTCGCGTGGCTCGACAACCTTCGCATCGCCCTGACCATCCTCGTCGTCGTCCACCACGCCGCACAGGCATACGGCCCTGCCGACTGGTGGTACGTCGAGAAGCAGCCCAAGTCCTCGGTACTGGCCACGCTTTCCGCGGTCGACGGCGCGTTCTTCATGAGCCTGTTCTTCTTCGTCTCGGCGGTCCTCGTGCCTGGTTCGTACGGTCGCCGTGGAGCCCGCCGCTTTCTCACCGGCCGCCTTCTGCGTCTTGGCGTTCCGCTCCTCGTCGGCGCACTGACGATCGTGCCCGGCCTGATGTACGCGTACTACGTCCACTACCGCGGCTACGGCCCGCTCCCCTTCGGACGCTACTTCGCTGACATTTACCTCGGCCTCGGTGACGAACCCGCGGACTGGACCGGCCCGTCCTGGCCCGACCTGCAGTTCGGCCATCTCTGGTTCATCCAGAACCTGCTCGCCTACAGCGTCCTGTACGTGATGTGCCGACAGGCGGCACGCCTGCTGAAGCGACGCGGCCACCGGAAGCACACCCGTCAAGTGCCCTCCCACCGCTCCTTGGTGCTGCTCACCGTCGCCCTGGCGGCAGCGACGTTCCTGTTCCGCCTCAAGTACCCCTTGGACACCTGGGTCCCGGTCCTCGACGTCCTCCAGGTCGAACCGGCCCGCCTCCCGCAGTACGCCACCTTCTTCACCCTGGGCGTCCTCGCTCACCGCTACGGCTGGCTGCGCCGTTTCGATGCCCGCACCGGCTGGCTCTGGCTGATCGCCGGATTCCTCGCCGTCACCCTGCTGTTCGCGGTCGGGGCGGATGCGCCGGCCTTCGCAACCGGCGGTTTCAACGGAGCCTCGGCGCTCTGGTCGACGTACGAAAGCTTTTTGTGCGTGGCGCTCAGCGTCGGCCTGCTCACTCTGTTCCGCGAGACGCTGACCGGCACGAACCGGCTCACCCGCGAACTGTCCGCCAGTTCCTACACGGTGTACATCGTGCACCTGCCCATCGTGGTGACGGTGCAGTACTTCCTCGCGGATCACGGCCTGACGGCGACGGGAGCCTGGCTCATTTCGTCCGGGGTCGGCGCGTCGGCCGCCATCGTGGCCGCCGCCGTGATCCGCCGGCTCCCTGGAGCCTCAAGAATCCTATGACGTGGAGCACTCCGCTTGGCGGCCGGGCGGCGGCGGTCTCTTCCACGGATCGTCCCGCTGCCAGCGGGGACTTGGCGTGTGCCAGGCGCAACAGGGTCCGGTAATGATGCGGTGGGACTCCGTAAGCCTGCCGGAAACTCCTGATCAAGTGGTGGCGCTTGCTGCAACCGGCCACTGGGGCAGAGTCGTTGAGCTCGAAGTTGAAGGCCAGTTGGCTGTGGAGCATCTCCCTTACGTGGCGAACATCCGCATGCCTGGCGAGCAGGACGTTCAGGAGGCGGATCAGCGACGACTCGAGATCCCACTCGTCCTCACCGTCCGCCAACCCTCGGTGGCCGGTGAAGAGGCCGCGGTCTGACTACGTCACCCCGTGAAAGCGCGGCCGGCCTGTGCCGACCGAGCAACCGCCACGTGGACCACGTTCGCCGCGACCGTCGGTGGAGGCGCCGTCGGCCTCACCGGCCCAACGTTCATCGTCGTCGCCACCTCCCAGGAATACCGCAACCGTGCCGCGCAGACCGTCTCCCCTGTTCCTGACGACCACGGTCCTCGCATCGCTGGTCACCCTGCCGCAGCCGACCTGGGCGCTCGGGGTCGAACTGCTGGTCGCTGCGGCGGCGAGCGCGAGTCTGCTCTCGGTGCCCGACCACGCGGCCCGCCGTGGCACGTCCGAGCACGCGCGTCCCGTCCTCGTCGTCGCGCTCGTCGCGTATGAACACGCACACGAAAACAGGTGGGGCACCTAGGAACGTTCCTAGGTGCCCCACCTGCTGTTATAGCTGTCGGGGTGGCGGGATTTGAACCCACGACCTCTTCGTCCCGAACGAAGCGCGCTGCCAAGCTGCGCCACACCCCGGTGTCGCTCGCTGTCGCGGCGACGACGTTTACTTTAGCCCACTGGTGGCTAGAGACGAAATCTGGTTTTCGGGCGGATGTGGTCCAGGGCCACCAGGAGGACCGCCACGGCGTAGATCGCGAGTCCCACGAGGAGCGCGTTGGCCAGCACGCTCCGGTAGCCGTCGCGGGCCACGTCGAGGAACGGGTAGAGATAGCGGCCGGCGGAGCCGGGGAGCAGCTCGCCCCGGGCGAGGGTGAAGGCCAGGTACGCCAAGGGGTACAGCAGCCACGTCGTGGCCTGGCGCAGGTGCATGCGGGCCGGCGGTGTCAGGACCAGCCAGTCCAGCAGCGCGGCGACCGGCAGCACCGTGTGCAGCAGGTGCCCCGCGACCGGCTCGAGCCATGTCATGTCTCCTCCGCCGGAGCCCGTCGCCATGGCGTACGTCGGCGCGGCGTCCGCGAGGGCGATGTGGTGGACCAGGGCCGCGACGACCACGTACAGGAGCGCCGCCCCCGTGACGGCGCCCGGCAGGGGATGGCGGGCCGTCCACGCGCGGCGCGCCGAGGCGAGCGTCACCAGGGCCAGCAGCGCCGTGCTCTGGATCACGAAGTAGCTCAGTACCCGGGTGGGGCTGCCGAGAAGGATCTCGGTCAGCACGGCCGCCGTCGCCAGCACGGCCAGGGCCAGCCGGTACACCGCGGTCAGCGGCCGCCGCATCGGCGGTACGACGGCTCGGGCGGGGACGACGGAGGGGAGCAGCTGCGGAGCCGTCCGCGGGAGGGCGGGCAGGTCCGGGATGTCCCTGGGTATCGGGGCGGTCATGCCCCCAGCGTGGGACGGCCGCCGGGGCGCGGCGACGTGGCGTGGGCCGGTCGGGTTACCCGCACGTCGGACGACCCGCCGGCCGCCGCCGATACGTCAGGCGACCCGCCGGCCGTCGTCGACGCGTCGGACACCCCGTCGGCCGTCGCCGATACGTCGGACGCCCCGCCCGCCGTCGCCGACCCTCAGCGCGACACCAGCGTCAGCAGCGTCGCCTCAGGCGGGCACGCGAAGCGCACCGGCGTGTAGCGGCTCGTGCCGCAGCCCGCCGAGACGTGCAGGTACGACCTGCGGCCTTCCGCCGTGTGCGTGGACAGGCCCTTCACGCGGTCCGTGTCCAGGTCGCAGTTGGTGACCAGGGCGCCGTAGAACGGGATGCACAGCTGCCCGCCGTGCGTGTGGCCGGCGAGGATCAGCGGGTAGCCGTCGGCCGCGAACGGGTCCAGCACCCGCAGGTACGGCGCGTGCACCACGCCCATCGAGAAGTCCGCCCCGGCCGACGGGCCGCCCGCCACCTCCGCGTACCGGTCCCGCTTGATGTGCGGGTCGTCGAGTCCCGTCAGCTCGATCGACGTGCCCTCGATCTTCAGGGTGCCCCGCGTGTTGGTGAGGTTGAGCCAGCCCGCCGAGTCGAAGCCGTCCCGCAGGTCCTCCCACGGGTTGTGGACGGCGTCGACGACCGGAGGGTTGCCGTTCAGGCCGTGGCGGCCCTGCACCTTCTCGACCAGGTAGCGGGCGGGGTTGCGCAGCCGGGGGCCGTAGTAGTCGTTGGAGCCGAAGACGTAGGCGCCCGGGAACTCCATGAGCGGGCCGAGCGCGTCCAGGACCTCGGGGACGCCCTCGGGGTCGGACAGGTTGTCGCCCGTGTTGATCACGAAGTCGGGGCGCAGACCCGCCAGCGAGCGCAGCCACCGCTGCTTCTTGCGCTGGCCGCCGACCATGTGGATGTCGGACACCTGCAGCACGCGCAGGGGGCGCATCCCGGAGGGCAGGACGGGCACGGTCACCCGTCGGAGGCGGAAGGAGCGGGCCTCGAAGCCCGCGGCGTACAGCAGTCCGGCGGCGCCGGCCGCCGTGATTCCCAGGGGGATTCGGTATCGCGCGCGCATGCGCCCATCGTGTCAGACCCCGAGGGGTCCTCCGCACGACCCACGACCCACGGGGGCCACTCCTCCCGGGAGTTCACCCGCGGACGTACCGAGGCCCCCGCAAATCAGCAGGCGCGGCCGCGACCGCACCTGCGACAATCAAGTCATGACCACGCTCAAGTCGAAGCTGCACGACGACCTCAACGCCGCGATCAAGGAGCGCGACGAGCTCCGCTCCTCGACGCTCCGGCTGACGCTCGCCGCGATCACCAAGGAGGAGGTCGCGGGCAAGGAGAAGCGCGAGCTCTCCGACGACGAGGTGCAGAAGGTGATCGCCCGCGAGGCCAAGAAGCGCCGCGAAGCGGCGGACGCCTTCGCGCAGGGCGGCCGCGCCGAGCAGGCCGAGCGGGAGAAGGCGGAGGGCGAGGTGCTCGCCGGCTACCTGCCCAAGCAGCTGTCCGACGACGAGCTGAACGCGATCGTCGCCCAGGCGGTCGAGGAGGCCCGCGCCGCCGGCGCCGAGGGGCCGCGCGCCATGGGCGCCGTCATGAAGATCGTGAACCCGAAGGTGGCCGGTCAGGCGGAGGGCGGCCGGGTGGCCGCCGCCGTGAAGAAGCTCCTGGCCGGCTGAGACGGCGCCACGACGACGTACGGCCACAGGGACCCACGGTCACATGAACCCACGGCCGCAAGGCCCCACGGCCATGAGAACCCACGGTCACAAGGCCCCACGGCCACAAGAACCCACGGTCACAAGGACCCACGGCCATGACCCACGGCCGTAGAAGCGTACGGCCACAACACAGTGCGGCCCCTTCCCCACCCGGGGAAGGGGCCGCACCCCGTTGTCGGTCGACCGTCGGTCGGTCGCGACCGTCAGTCCCGGCCGCCCGGCCCGTTGCCCGGGCCCTGGATGAAGCCCTCGGGGAAGGTGAAGCCCGGGTCCGGCTGGCCGCCGTTGCCGCCGTCACCGCCCCCGTTGCCGTTGCCGCCGTTGATCAGGCCGCCGATGAAGCCGTCGTCGCCCTTGCCGTCGTCGCCGCGGCCGCGGCCCTTGTCGCGGTCCTCCGGCTTCTTCGGGTCCGGGATGTGCACCCGGTTGAAGTCCGGGGCCTCCTTGCCCTCCAGCGCGCCGTTCATCGCGTCGCGCCAGATGGGGCCCGGGACGGCGCCACCGAAGACCAGCTCGTGGTACTGGCCGCCGATGCTGATGTCCCGCATCTTCACCTTCTGGCTGGCGCTGCCCACCCACACGGCGCCCGACATGTTCGGCGTGTAGCCGACGAACCAGGCGTTCCTGCGCTCGTCCGTCGTACCGGTCTTACCGGCGTTGGCGCGGCCGTCGCCGAGGCCGGCCTGCTGACCGGTACCGGAGTCGATCACGCCCCTGAGCAGCTCGTTCACCGTGTCCGCCGTCTTCTCGCTCATCGCGCGCGAGCACGTGGACTTCGGAACCGGCAGGGACTTGGACTGGTCACCCGTCTTCTGGGTGATCGACTCGATGGCGACCGGCGTGCAGTACATGCCCCGCGAGGCGAAGGCCGCGTAGGCGCTCGCCATGGTGAGGGGCGACAGACCGGTGGAGCCGAGGGTCATCGAGGACGGCACCTCGGGGATCTTGTCCCCGTTGCCCTGCACCACGCCGAGCTTGTCGGTCATGGTCACCACCGGGCACATGCCGATGTCCTCGATCATCTGCACGAAGTAGGTGTTGACCGACTTCGCCATCGCGTCCCTCAGCGCGTACGGCCCGACCTCGGACTCGTCCTCGTTCTCCAGCTTGTAGCCGCCGTCGTTCACCCACGGCTTGTCACAGCCGCGCACGGTGTCCGGGTACGGCATCTCGTACGGCGAGGAGTACTCCTGCGTCGGCGGCCGGCCCTCCTCCAGGGCGGCGGCGGCCACGAACGGCTTGAACGTCGAACCGGTCGGGAAGCCGAAGTTGGAGCCGCCCCAGGCGGAGTCCACGGAGAAGTTGATCTCCGTCTGGTTCTTGCCGTAGCCGTACGGCTTCGACTGGCCCATCGCGACGATCTTGCCGGTGCCCGGCTCCACGAGCGTCGACGCGGCGGCGACCTTGTCCGACTCGTAGACGTGGTCCTTGAGCGACTCCTGCACCGACTTCTGGGCCTGCGGGTCCAGCGTCGTGCGGATGGTGAGGCCGCCCTGGTTCCAGACCTTCGCCCGCTCCTCGCGCGTCTTGCCGAAGACCGGGTCGTTGAGGAAGACCTTCTCCACGTACTTGCAGAAGAAGCCCGCGCCCTTGGCCGCGGTGATGCAGCCGTTCTTCGGCTCGCTGACCTCGAGGCCCAGCGGGGAGCGCATCGCCTCGGCGGCGTCCTCCGGGGAGACGTCCCCGACCTCGGCCATCCGCTTCAGCACGATGTTGCGCCGCTTCTTCGCCTCGGCCTCGTCGTTGACCGGGTCGTAGCGGCTCGGCGACTGGACGATGCCGGCGAGGAGCGCGGCCTCCTGGAGGTTGAGGTCCTTGGCCGGCTTGGAGAAGTAGCGCTGGGACGCGGCCTCCACGCCGTACGCCTGCTGGCCGAAGAACGTGATGTTCAGGTAGTTCTCGAGGATCTTCTTCTTGCCCAGCTCCTCCTCGACCTGGATCGCGTACTTCAGCTCCTGGATCTTGCGGCCGATGGTCTGCTGGGTGGCCTGCGCGACCTTCGTCGGGTCGTCGCCCGCCTCCTCGACGAAGACGTTCTTCACGTACTGCTGGGTGAGCGTCGAGGCGCCCTCGGAGACCTCGCCGCTGCGGGCGTTCTTGTTGAGCGCGCGCAGCACGCCCTTCAGATCGACCGCCCCGTGCTCGTAGAAGCGGGAGTCCTCGATCGCGACGATCGCCTTCTGCATGTACGGCGAGATGTCCTTGAGGTCCACCACCGTGCGGTCACGCGAGTAGACGGTGGCGATGAGGCCGCCGTCGGCGTCGAGGATGGTGGTGCGCTGGCTCAGCGGCGGCGTCTTCAGAGCGGCCGGGAGCTCGTCGAAGCTCTCCACCGACCCCTTCGCCGCCAGGCCCAGCGCGCCCACCGCCGGCAGCGCGATGCCGGCCATGACGGCACCGGCCAGGACACTGACACCGAGGAACTTGGCGGCCTGCTGCGTGGAGGACAGACCACCGCCCGAGCGCTTCTTTGGCATGGGAGCAGCCTACGTTCTCATTCGCCGGACAAGCGTATATGCCTTGGCCTAAGCTGCACTCAACTGTCACAGCAGTGAGGCCACGTATCAATACGTCCGGCGACCCCGAATCGTTCCGGATCTTTTCGACTTTTTTCGTACGAGTGAAGTCGAGGAGCGTGGAGACCGTGTCCGGATCGCCTCGTGTGTCACGCGGTGCCCGTTGTGACGCAACTGAACTGACCCGTCATGCCCCGTTTGTCACGCATGTCGCCCCCTCACTCCCCCGGGTGATCTGCCGCTTACCCATAGTCCGTTCGGACCATTCAAGATTGGGCCCGCTGGGGGTGTTGCGCTGTGCCCACCTTCCGTAACGTCCTCAACTGGCGGCGGTGAATATGCCGCTGCCGCCGTGGGGGAGCCTCGATTCGGGAGAGGACGGCGCCGGTATGGGCTGGGTTACCGACTGGAGTGCGCAGGCTGCCTGCCGCACTACCGATCCGGATGAACTGTTCGTTCAAGGAGCAGCGCAGAACAGGGCCAAGGCGGTGTGCACCGGCTGCCCGGTGCGCACGGAGTGCCTGGCCGACGCGCTCGACAACCGCGTCGAGTTCGGCGTGTGGGGAGGCATGACGGAGCGTGAGCGCCGTGCGCTGCTGCGCCGGCGGCCGACCGTGACCTCCTGGCGCCGGCTGCTGGAGACCGCGCGCTCGGAGTACGAGCGTGGCACGGGCGTCGTGCCGCTCAACGACGACCAGGTCTACGAGGACTACGCGGCGGTGAGCTGAGCTCTCGGTGAGGGCTCTCGGGGGGTCCTCGGCGTGCCCGGTCCCGTGACCGGGCCCACGCGGTTCACCTTCGGCGGTGGGCAGGTCCGGTCCGTGGACGCGGGGTGTCCCGGACGGTCAAGGGCGCCTTGCCGTGCGCGAGGGGCGCCCTGTGCGCCGGGGGTGTGCGTGAGCGCCGGTGCCTGCCGGGTCGTGCGCGGGCGCCTGAAGAGTGCCGAGGGTCGTGGCTGTCGTAGCTACGGTCACGCCCGAGCGCGGGGACGCCTGAGGCGTACGCCGGCATGCCGGGCGCCCCTGTGGCCGCCGACCGGTGCGCGGGGCGCGCGCCCCGCGGCAGACGGCGCCTGCGTCCACGCACCCGAGCGCCCGTGACACCGGCGCCTCGTTCCAGGCACCGCACCCGGACCGGGCTCACCGCGCCTGCCAGGAGGCCGGACGCCCCTCAGGGCGTACCGGACAGCTCCGCGTGCCCCGCCGCCAGGCGTTCGCCGATGTCGCGCAGGCCCGCGAGGTCGTGGACGTCGCCGGGCAGGGCGGCCACCTCGGTCATCGCCACCTCGGGGTGGAGCGCCGTGAAGCGGTCACGCGTCCGCCGCTCGCGCGCGAGCAGCTGCATCCGCTCCGCGTGCAGTCTCAGCAGACCGGCGGTGAGACGCTCGACCGAGCGCTCGCCGTCCGTCGCAGTCGGTTCGTCTTCGGGAGCCGCGCCGTCGACGTCCTCGGTGGCGGGGGAGCCTCCGTCGGTGACGTTACGCGCGGGTGATTCTGAACTGCCGTACGTGTCGGGAGAGTTACGAAGTCCAGCTTTCCCGTCCGGCTGATCCACAATGCGGGAGTCCTCAAGATTTTCCGCGGCGGCCAGCGCCCGCTCGGCCGACAGCAGGTCGGCCCCGCTGCCGTGCACCCGGTTGAGGACCAGACCCGCCAGCGGCATGTCCTCCGCGGCCAGCCGTTCCACGAAGTACGCGGCCTCCCGCAGCGCGTCCCGCTCGGGCGCCGCGACCACCAGGAACGCCGTCCCCGGCGCCTGGAGCAGCTTGTACGTGGCGTCCGCGCGCGTCCTGAACCCGCCGAACATGGAGTCCATCGCCGCCACGAACGTCTGCACGTCCCGCAGCAGCTGACCGCCGAGCACCTTGCCGAGCGCGCCGGTCATCATCGACATCCCGACGTTCAGGAACTTCATCCCCGCACGGCCGCCCACCTTGGCCGGGGCCAGCAGCACCCGGATCAGCTTGCCGTCGAGGAACGAGCCGAGCCGCTTGGGCGCGTCCAGGAAGTCCAGCGCGGAACGCGACGGCGGGGTGTCGACCACGATCAGGTCCCACTCGTCCCGCGACCGCAGCTGTCCCAGCTTCTCCATCGCCATGTACTCCTGCGTGCCGGCGAAACCGGCGGAGAGCGACTGGTAGAAGGGGTTGCCCAGGATCGCGGCGGCCCGCTCCGGGTCCGCGTGCGCCTCGACGATCTCGTCGAAGGTGCGCTTCATGTCGAGCATCATCGCGTGCAGTTCGCCGCCCGCGGAGTCGTCGATGCCCTTCACCCGGCGCGGGGTGTTGTCGAGGGAGTCGATGCCCATGGACTGCGCGAGCCGGCGCGCCGGGTCGATGGTGAGGACCACCACCTTGCGGCCCCGCTCCGCCGCCCGCAGGCCCAGCGCCGCGGCCGTGGTCGTCTTGCCGACGCCGCCCGAGCCGCAGCACACCACGATCCGGGTGTCCGGATCCTCGATCAGCGGGTCGATCTCCAGCGCGCGGGCGGGCGAGAGGTGCTCACGGACCGGGTCCTGGTCCTGCGCCGGTTCCGGACGACGGCTCATGACATCCCCTGCTTCCGGTCGATCCGACTCGTGACGGGGCCGATGCGGTGGTGCGGGCCGCCCGGGACGTTCTTCCGGCGTTCCCGGCGGGGCGTACGGCCGCTCATGACACGCCCTGCCCGCGCAGCTTCCGCGCCAGCGCGTACAGCCCGGCCAGGTCCATCCCCTCGGCCAGCAGCGGAAGTTCGTGCAGCGGCACGTCCAGCTCCGCCAGCACCGCGCGCTGCTCGGTCTCCAGCGTGTACCGCTCGGCGTACTCCTCCGCCTGCGCCAGCAGCGGCTCCACCAGCCGCTCCGCGTGCCCGCCGCGCCGCGCGCCGCCGAGCCCCGCCGAGGACAGCGAGCGCGCCACGGCGGGACGGGACACGCTCCCGACGAGTTCCAGGTCGGCGGCGTCCAGCACCTGCGGCCGCACCATGTTCACGATGACCCGCCCCACCGGCAGCCGGGCCGCGCGCAGCTCCGCGATGCCGTCCGCGGTCTCCTGGACCGGCATCTCCTCCAGCAGGGTGACCAGGTGCACGGCCGTCTCCGGCGACTTCAGCACGCGCATGACGGCCTGCGCCTGATTGTGTATCGGGCCGATCTTGGCGAGCCCGGCCACCTCGTCGTTGACGTTGAGGAAGCGGGTGATGCGGCCGGTCGGCGGGGCGTCCATCACGACGTAGTCGTAGACGAACCGGCCGCCGCGGTCCTTGCGCCGCACCGCCTCGCAGGCCTTACCGGTGAGCAGCACGTCCCGCACGCCGGGGGCGATGGTGGTGGCGAAGTCGATCGCGCCGAGCTTGCGCAGGGCCCGGCCGGCGCTGCCGAGTTTGTAGAACATCTGGAGGTAGTCCAGAAGGGCCAGTTCGGGGTCGATGGCGAGGGCGAACACCTCCCCGCCCCCGGGAGCGACGGCGATCTTCCGCTCCTCGTACGGCAGCGCCTGCGTCTCGAAGAGCTGCGCGATGCCCTGCCGGCCCTCGACCTCGACGAGAAGCGTCCGCTTCCCCTCCTCGGCCAGGGCCAGCGCCAGAGCGGCGGCCACCGTGGTCTTGCCGGTTCCGCCCTTGCCACTCACGACCTGGAGCCTGCTCACGCCTTCGAGCCTAAATGCTCACCGCGCGTGGCGGCGGCTCCGGGTGATGTTCCCGCCTCCGTGTGCCGTCCCGGACGGGGTGACGGCGACGCGGGCGGCGGTCGCGGCAGCGGCTAGAGTCGGCCGCATGACGAAGTGGGAATACGCGACTGTGCCGCTGCTCGTCCACGCGACGAAGCAGATTCTGGACACCTGGGGCGAGGACGGCTGGGAGCTCGTCCAGGTCGTGCCCGGGCCGAACAACCCCGAGCAGCTGGTGGCCTACCTGAAGCGCGAGAAGCAGGCATGAGCGGCGTCGTCGAGTCCCGGCTGGCCGAGCTGGGCCTGACCCTGCCCGAGGTCGTCCCGCCGCTCGCCTCGTACCAGCCCGCGGTCGTCTCCGGCCGGTACGTGTTCACGTCCGGCCAGCTGCCGATGGTGGACGGCAAGCTGCCGGTGACCGGCAAGGTCGGCGCGGAGGTCACCCCCGAGGAGGCCAAGGACCTGGCCCGCACCTGCGCGCTGAACGCGCTCGCCGCGGTCAAGTCCGTCGCCGGTGACCTGGACCGCGTCGCGCGCGTCGTGAAGGTCGTCGGCTTCGTCGCCTCCGCCGCGGACTTCACCGGCCAGCCCGCCGTCGTCAACGGCGCCAGCGAACTGCTCGGCGAGGTGCTCGGCGACAAGGGCGTGCACGCCCGCAGCGCGGTCGGCGTCGCGGTCCTGCCGCTGGACGCGCCGGTCGAGGTCGAGATGCAGGTGGAACTCACGGAGGCGTAAGCCCTCCGGGCGGGCCGTCCCCGGATCTCCTCCGGACCACGCCGCCGTCGATCGCCGTACGCCGCCCCGGCCGGCCCCGCGCCTGCCGGGGCGCGGCATGTCCGGCCCCGGGCGGGGGTGCGGGCCCGGGCGCCCCGCGCCTCCGGCCGCACCCCTTCGCCCCGAACGTACGCCGCCCTGGCCGGTCCCGCGCCTGCCGGGGTGCGGCACGTCCGGACCCCGGGCGGGGGTGCAGGCTCGGGCAACCCGCGGCACCGGCTGCATTCCCTCCGCCCCGAACACACGCCGCTCGCACCCCATCCGCCGCGAACGTACGCCGCCCCGGCTGGCCCCGCGCCTGCCGGGGTGCGGCACGTCCGGACCCCGGGCGGGGGTGCAGGCTCGGGCAACCCGCGGCACCGGCTGCATTCCCTCCGCCCCGAACACACGCCGCTCGCACCCCATCCGCCGCGAACGTACGCCGCCCCGGCCGGCCCCGCGCCTGCCGGGGCGCGGCATGTCCGGCCCTCGGGCGGGGTGCGGCACGTCCGGCCCCGGGCGGGGATGCGGCCTCGGCCACCCCACGCCACCGGCGGCCCCCCTCCGCCCCAAGAGGCACTCGAACATCCGGGCGTCTCGGGATAGCCTCCGGCCATGGCGAATGCGCAGGCTGGCGGGCAGTGGTACCCGCCGGAGTGGCCCGAGCGGATCCGAGCGCTGGCGAGCGGTGAGCTGGCACCCGTCACGCCGAAACGCGCGGCCACCGTCATGCTCCTCAGGGACACCGGCGACGGACCCGCCGTGCACATGCTGCGCCGCCGTACGTCCATGGCGTTCGCGGGCGGCGCGTACGCCTACCCCGGCGGCGGCGTCGACCCGCGGGACGACGACCGGCACGTCCGCTGGGCCGGACCCTCGCTCGACTGGTGGGCCGACCGGCTCGGCGTGGACCGCGCCGGCGCCCAGGCGATCGTCTGCGCGGCCGTGCGGGAGACGTACGAGGAGGCCGGCGTGCTGCTCGCCGGCCCCGCCCCGGACGCCGTCGTCGGCGACACCACCGGCGCGGACTGGGAGGCGGACCGCGCCGCGCTCGTCGCGCGCGAGCTGTCCTTCGCGGAGTTCCTCGACCGGCGCGGCCTGGTGCTGCGCTCCGACCTGCTGGGCGCCTGGACCCGCTGGATCACCCCCGAGTTCGAGCCGCGCCGCTACGACACGTGGTTCTTCGTCGCCGCCCTCCCCGAGGGCCAGCGCACCCGCAACGCCTCCACGGAGGCCGACCGCACGGTGTGGATCACCCCGCGCGAGGCGGCCGGCGGCTACGACCGGGGCGAGCTGCTGATGATGCCCCCCACGATCGCGACCCTGCGCCAGCTCGTCGCGTACGGCACGGCCGCGGAGGCGCTCGACGCGGCGCCCGCGCGGGATCTCACACCGGTGCTGGCCTCCGCGCGCCTGGTGGACGGCGAGATCGTCCTCTCCTGGCCCGGGCACGACGAGTTCACCAAGCACATCCCGACCGGGGGAGCCCCCGCATGACGGACGCCACCGCCCTTCCCGGCCAGCCGCGCGGCGGGGTCCTCTCCGGTCCCGCGACCGCGCGGGCCGTCAACGTGCTCGCCCCGAACGCCTCGGCGATGACGCTGGACGGCACGAACACCTGGATCCTGTCCGAGCCGGACTCCGACCTCGCCGTCGTCGTCGACCCGGGACCGCTGGACGACGGGCACCTGCGGCACGTCGTCGGCACCGCCGAGCAGGCCGGCAAGCGGGTCGCCCTCACCCTGCTGACGCACGGTCACCCCGACCACGCCGAGGGCGCCGCCCGGTTCGCCGAGCTGACCGGCACGAAGGTCCGCGCCCTGGACCCGGCGCTGCGCCTCGGTGACGAGGGGCTGGCCGCCGGGGACGTCGTCACCGTGGGCGGCCTGGAGCTGCGGGTCGTACCGGCCCCCGGCCACACCGCCGACTCCCTGTGCTTCCATCTGCCGGCGGACCGGGCGATCCTGACCGGCGACACCGTGCTGGGACGCGGCACGACCGTCGTGGCCCACCCCGACGGCCGCCTCGGCGACTACCTGGACACCCTGCGCCGGCTGAGGTCCCTCACGGTCGACGACGGCGTCCACACGGTCCTGCCGGGACACGGGCCGGTGCTGGACGACGCCCAGGGCGCTGTCGAGTACTACCTCGCGCACCGCGCCCACCGGCTCGCGCAGGTGGAGACGGCCGTCGAGGACGGCCACCGCACGTCCTCCGAGGTCGTCGCCCACGTCTACGCCGACGTCGACCGCTCCCTCTGGCCGGCCGCGGAGCTCTCCGTGCGCGCCCAGCTGGAGTACCTGAAGGAGCACGGCCTCATCTGACGGCCCGCCCGCGTGACGGCACGCCCGCGCCCCCACGGCCGTGGGCCGTGGGGGCGCGGAGAAGCCGGGGTGACGCCTCAGCGGGAGCGCTTGGCCAGCCGCTCCACGTCGAGCAGGATCACCGCGCGGGCCTCGAGCCGCAGCCAGCCGCGCTGGGCGAAGTCCGCCAGGGCCTTGTTGACCGTCTCGCGGGACGCGCCGACCAGCTGGGCCAGCTCCTCCTGCGTGAGGTCGTGCACCACGTGGATGCCTTCCTCCGACTGCACGCCGAAGCGGCGCGAGAGGTCCAGCAGGGCGCGCGCGACACGGCCGGGGACGTCGGAGAAGACGAGGTCGGACATGGCGTCGTTGGTCTTGCGCAGCCGGCGGGCGACGGCGCGCAGCAGCGCCGTGGCCACCTCGGGGCGGGCGCTCAGCCAGGGAGTGAGGTCGCCGTGGCCCAGGCCCAGCAGCTTCACCTCGGTGAGCGCCGTGGCGGTCGCCGTGCGCGGGCCCGGGTCGAAGAGGGACAGCTCACCGATCAGCTCGCCCGGGCCGACCACGGCGAGCATGTTCTCGCGGCCGTCGGGGGAGGTGCGGTGCAGCTTCACCTTGCCCTCGGTGACCACGTACAGGCGGTCTCCCGGGTCGCCCTCGTGGAACAGTGAGTCGCCCCGTGCCAGGGTCACCTCACTCATGGAGGCGCGAAGCTCCGCGGCCTGCTCGTCGTCGAGCGCCGCGAAAAGCGGGTTCCGCCGCAGAACGTCGTCCACGAGTTCTCTCCTATTCGACCTGCTCAGGGGATCTTGGTTCCCCTGCGTGCCAGGGGACCGTGGTTCCCATTTTGCCGGACCGTCCAAACAGTGTGATCTGTCACAAGGATGCCGCACGGGTCGGCCGGGGTATGCGGCAGGGGTCCAATTGGACGCCGATCTTCAGGGTCCGGGGCGGATGTCCGTGCCGGGTCGTAGGCTGGCCGGGTGTCCAAAACGCCGGTGAGAGCACAGGCCGAGGGGGCTGCGCGGGTGAGTGCAGAACGCGATTCCGCTGTGGGCGAACAGGTCTCCGATGGCGGTAGGAAGACGGCGAAAGCCGCGAGGACGGCTGCCGCCGCGGGGCCCGCCTCCGCGAAGAAGGCCGCACCTGCGCGGAAGACGCCTGCGAAGAAGGCCACGGCGGAGAAGGCCACGGCGGAGAAGGCCACGGCGGAGAAGGCCGCGGAGAAGAAGGCCACGGCGAAGAAGTCCGCCGGGAAGAAGGCCGCAGCCGACAAGGCCGCTCCCGCCCGGAAGCCCGCAGCGAAGAAGGCGTCCGCCAGGTCCGCCAAGAAGGCCGCCCCCGCCAAGTCGTCCGCCGCTCTCAAGAAGGCTCCCGCCCCCAGGAAGCAGGTCGTCGCGCCGAAAAAGGCGACCGCCTCCGTTCCGGCCGCCCCGGCGAAGACGGTCGCCGCGCACCCGCAGGGCGAGTCCCGCACCGCGCTGGTGCGCAGGGCCCGCCGTATCAATCGCGAGCTCGCCGAGGTCTACCCGTACGCCCACCCCGAGCTGGACTTCGAGAACCCCTTCCAACTCGTCGTCGCCACCGTGCTGTCGGCCCAGACCACCGACCTGCGCGTCAACCAGACGACGCCCGCGCTGTTCGCGAAGTACCCCGCCCCCGAGGACCTGGCGGCCGCCGACCCGGAGGAGGTGGAGGAGATCCTCCGCCCCACCGGCTTCTTCCGCGCCAAGACCAAGTCCGTCATCGGTCTGTCGAAGGCGCTGGTGGAGCAGTTCGGCGGGGAGGTGCCGGGCCGGCTGGAGGACCTGGTCAAGCTGCCCGGCGTGGGCCGCAAGACCGCGTTCGTCGTGCTCGGCAACGCGTTCGGCCGCCCCGGCATTACGGTCGACACTCACTTCCAGCGCCTGGTGCGCCGCTGGAAGTGGACCGACGAGACCGACCCGGACAAGATCGAGGCGGCGGTCGGCGCGCTGTTCCCGAAGAGCGACTGGACCGACCTCTCCCACCACGTCATCTGGCACGGCCGCCGCATCTGCCACGCCCGCAAGCCCGCCTGCGGCGCCTGCCCGATCGCCCCGCTCTGCCCGGCGTACGGCGAGGGCGAGACGGACCCGGAGAAGGCGAAGAAGCTGCTGAAGTACGAGAAGGCCGGCCAGCCGGGCCAGCGGCTGAAGCCCCCGCAGGCGTATCTGGACGCCGGGGGCAGACCGGCCCCGCCGCTGGGGGCCGGATGAGGGCGGTCCGGGCACCCTGGCGTGCCGCGGAACGATCTCGCGGGCGTCGTGCGTTGGACGCGTGGGACGGGGCCGGACGACGGGGGTGGGCATGACGCGCGCGAGCGGGACGCAGGGGGGCCCGGTGGCCCTGAGCAGGGACGGGCTGCCCGCGTGGCTGGACCCGGTGGTCCACGCCGCCGAGACGGTCCGGCCCACGCAGCTGAGCCGCTTCCTGCCGCCGAAGGACGGCTCGGGGCGGCAGTCCGCCGTCCTGATTCTCTTCGGCGAGGACGAGCGCGGGCCCCAGCTGCTGCTCATGGAGCGGGCCAGTTCGCTGCGCTCGCACGCCGGGCAGCCGTCCTTCCCCGGCGGCGCCCTCGACCCCGAGGACGGCGACCCGCAGGGCGACGGACCGCTGCGGGCGGCGCTGCGTGAGGCCGAGGAGGAGACCGGGCTCGACCCGTCCGGCGTGCAGCTCTTCGGCGTGCTCCCGAGGCTCTACATCCCCGTCAGCGGCTTCGTCGTGACGCCCGTGCTCGGCTGGTGGCGCGAGCCCACCCCCGTCGGCGTCGTCGACCCGAACGAGACGGCGCGGGTGTTCACCGTGCCCGTGACCGATCTCACCCACCCGGACAACCGCGCGACCGCGATCCACCCCAGCGGCTTCCACGGACCCGCGTTCCTGGTCGAGTCGGCCCTCGTGTGGGGGTTCACCGCGGGGGTCATCGACCGGTTGCTGCACTTCGCGGGCTGGGAGCGCCCCTGGGATCGGGACAAGCAGGTCCCGCTGGACTGGAGGGCGTGACAGGGTGGGCGCCGTGCTGCGTAGGACGAGGCGAGGCTTGAATCGGTGAACGTGCTGGACATCCTGCTGCTGGTGGCAGCCGTGTGGTTCGCCGTGGTCGGATACCGACAGGGCTTCGTCGTCGGCATCCTGTCGGTGATCGGGTTCCTCGGGGGCGGCCTGATCGCCGTCTACACGCTGCCCGTCGTCTGGGACGCGGTGACGGACAACTCCGAGGTGGGCACCACCGCCGCCGTCGTGGCGGTCGTGGTGGTCATAGTGTGCGCCTCCGTCGGCCAGGCCCTGACCACCCATCTGGGCAACAAGCTCCGCCGGTACATCACCTGGTCCCCCGCCCGCGCCCTCGACGCCACCGGCGGGGCCCTCGTCAACGTCGTCGCGATGCTCCTGGTCGCCTGGCTGATCGGCTCCGCCCTCGCCGGGACGACGCTGCCGACGCTCGGCAAGGAGGTGCGCGGCTCCAAGGTGCTGCTCGGCGTCTCCCGGGCGCTGCCGGACCAGGCGGACATCTGGTTCGCCGACTTCTCGTCCGTCCTCGCGCAGAACGGCTTCCCGCAGGTCTTCAGCCCGTTCGCCAACGAGCCCATCACGGACGTCCGTCCGCCCGACCCGGCGCTCGCGGGCAGCCCTGTCGCCGCCCGCGCGCAGCGCTCCATCGTCAAGGTGACGGGCACGGCGACCAGCTGCGGCAAGGTGCTCGAGGGCACCGGCTTCGTCTTCGACGACCGGCGCGTCATGACCAACGCCCATGTGGTGGGCGGCGTCGACGAGCCGGTCGTGCAGATAGGCGGCGAGGGCCGCATGTACGACGCCACGGTCGTCCTGTACGACTGGAAGCGCGACATCGCCGTGCTCGACGTGCCCGACATGGATGCCCCCGCGCTGCGGTTCGCCGCGGAGGACGCGAGCAGCGGGGACGGCGCGATCGTCGCCGGCTTCCCGGAGAACGGCGCGTACGACGTCCGCGCGGCGCGGCTGCGGGGGCGCATCACGGCCAACGGCCCCGACATCTACCACCGCGGCACGGTGCGCCGCGACGTGTACTCGCTGTTCGCGACGGTCCGTCAGGGCAACTCCGGCGGCCCGCTCCTCACGCCCGAGGGCGAGGTGTACGGCGTCATCTTCGCGAAGTCGCTGGACGACGACCGGACGGGATACGCGCTGACCGTGGACGAGATCCGCGAGGACATCGCCAGGGGCCGCAGCGCCGCCCAGGAGGTGGACAGCGACAAGTGCGCGCTCTGAGCGGTAACGGGACCGGGAGCTGCCGGGACGTCAGGAACAGCCGGACGGACCGTCAGCCCCGCGGGTGACGGAGCCGGACCGATACCCAGCGCGCACGGCGGCGGAGAATGCGCGGGATGCCGACCCTGAGATCCGTAGCTGCCATCTGTGGTGCACCGCCTCGCTGGTGGGAGCCCACACCGCTCGCCGAGCGGCGATTGCGGCTTGCGTCACTGTAGTCGTGCGTCCAGCCCATACCCGGACGTGTGCCCCCGCCCCAAGGTCCATAACCGCCTGAGGGGCCGCCAATTGGCCTATGCGCCAGGCAATTGGCGTTCGTATGACCGGTCGGCCCGTCAGCGGTCCGGCTCGGGATCCTTCAGCCAGTTGATCAGCTCCGTCGAGAAGGCCACCGGGTCCTCCTCGTGCGGGAAGTGACCCAGCCCGTCGAACAGCCGCCAGCGGTACGGCGCTTCGACGTACTGCCCCGAACCCGCCGCGCTGCGCGTGCGCACCACCGGGTCCAGCGAGCCGTGCAGATGCAGCGTCGGCACCCGCACCGGGCGCTTCATCCTGCGGTTGAACTGGATGCCGTCCGGGCGGGCCAGCGACCGCACCATCCACCGGTACGGCTCGATCGAGCAGTGCGCCGTGGACGGGATGCACATGGCCCGCCGGTAGGTCTCCAGGACCTTCTCGTCGGGCGGCTGCGGCCCCGACCACTCCTCGATGAGCCGGGCCACCATCGCCCCGTCGTCCGCGGTGAGCCGGCGCTCCGGGATCCAGGGGCGCTGGAAGCCCCAGATGTGCGACTGGGCGGCCGTCTGCCGGGCGTCGGCGAGCATCGAGGAGCGCCACCGCCGCGGATGCGGCATCGAGGACACCACGAGCCGCCGGACGAGCTTGGGACGCATCGCCGCGGCCGTCCAGGCGAGGTAGCCGCCCAGGTCGTGGCCGACGAGCGCGGCGTCCGGCTCGCCCAGGGAGCGGATCACGCCGGTGACGTCCAGGGCGAGGTTGGCCGGGTCGTAGCCGCGCGGGGTGCGGTCGCTGCCGCCGACGCCCCGCAGGTCCATGGCGACGGCCCGGAACCCGGCGTCGGCGAGCGCCGTGAGCTGGTGCCGCCAGGTCCACCAGAACTGGGGGAAGCCGTGCAGCAGCAGCACCAGCGGGCCGTCGCCCAGCTCCGCGATGTGGAACCGGGCGCCGTTGGCGGCGACGTCCCGGTGGACGAGTCCCGGGGCGTCCGGGAGGTCCAGGCGTACGACCGAGGCAGGTTGCGCCGAAGGAGTGGCGGGGTCCGTCATGAGGACGAGCGTGCCACAGCCTCGATGGCCTCGGGGCCACGGTGCTCGGGGAGGGCAGGACGCGGGTGCGGCTTCGCCTTCTGCAGCACGCCCGCCGTCTCCTTCACCGAGGCGGCGACCTTCTGCGGACCGCGGCCCTTCTTGGCCTTCTTGGCGAACACGATGCCGATGAGGGCGAGGAGCCCCGCGATCAGGCAGTTCGCCGCGAAGGACAGCAGGAAGCACACCGCCATGTTCCAGCCGCTCCAGGTGCGGATGCCGTAGGCGAGCGCGAAGTTCAGCATCGGCAGGGAGAACAGCAGCAGCACGCCCGCCGCCATGAACGCGCCGCCGCTCGTCGCGCCCCGCTTCACGTCCTGCCTGAGCTGCGCCTTCGCCAGCGCGATCTCGTCGTGCACCAGCGCCGACATCTCCGCCGTCGCCGTGGCGAACAGCTGGCCGATGCTGCGTTCGGCGCCGACCGGGCTGCCGTCGGGTGCGCTCATCGCGGTCTCCCTCTTCTCCGTACGCCTCGCGTACGTCCGTCGTGCCTGCGCGGGACGGTCCCGTTCTTTTGTACCGTCTCGTCAGATCATGCCGGACCGTCGTGCCGATCGCCTGCCCCGCCCGGCACTTGTGCAAGCGCGTCTCGCGCGGCGGCCTTCTCCCGGGCGAGCCGACGGTGCTCGGCGGCCTTCTTCTCCAGGATGTCGGCCATACGGAGGTGGTACTCCGGGTCGTCCTGCTCGTAGACGTCCGGCACGCCGCTCAGGTCCTCGTCCCGCTCCTCCTCCTCGGCCAGCTTGCGGTACTTGGCGTTCCTGATCTTCAGCAGGACGGTCGCCAGGACGGTGGCGAGGACGGAGCCGGTGAGGACGGCGGCCTTCACGCTGCCGGCCATCGTCGCGTCGTCCTCGAAGGCCAGCTCGCCGATGAGCAGCGAGACGGTGAAGCCGATGCCGGCGAGCGTGGCCACCGCGAACACGTCCGGCCAGGCCAGGTCGTCGCTGAGGGAGGCGCGGGTGAACCGGGACGTCAGCCAGGTGCCGCCGAAGATGCCGAACGTCTTGCCGACGACCAGGCCGAGGACGACGCCGAGCGTCTCGGGCTGGGTGAACACCTTTCCGAGCGCATCGCCGGAGACCGCGACACCGGCGCTGAACAGCGCGAACATCGGCACGGCGAAGCCCGCCGACAGCGGCCGGACCAGGTGCTCGATGTGCTCGCCGGGGGACTGCTCCTCGCCCTCCTCGCGGTGGCAGCGCAGCATGAGGCCCATGGCGACACCGGCGATGGTGGCGTGGATGCCGCTGTTGTACATCAGCCCCCAGATCACCAGGGCCAGCGGCACGTACACGTACCAGCCGCGCACCCGCTTGCGCAGCAGCAGCCAGAACACGACCAGGCCCGCGACCGCGCCGCCGAGCGCGGCGAAGTTCAGCTGGTCGGTGAAGAAGATCGCGATGATCAGGATCGCGAACAGGTCGTCGACGACCGCGAGGGTGAGCAGGAAGGCGCGCAGCGCGCTGGGCAGCGAGGTGCCGATGACGGCGAGCACGGCCAGCGCGAACGCGATGTCGGTGGCGGTGGGCACGGCCCAGCCGGCGAGGGAGCCGCCGCCCACTCCTGCCGTGAGCGTGTAGACCAGCGCGGGCGCGATCATGCCGCACAGGGCGGCGACGACGGGTAGCGCGGCGGCCTTCGGGTCGCGCAGGTCACCGGCGACCAGTTCCCGCTTGAGCTCGACGCCGGCGACGAAGAAGAAGATCGCGAGCAGGCCGTCGGCCGCCCAGTGCGCGACGGACAGGTTCAGCCCGAGCGACGAGGGGCCGAAGTGCCAGTGGCTGACGGTCTCGTAGCTGTCACCCAGCGCGGGTATGTTCGCCCACAGCAGCGCGGCGACGGCGGCGAGCAGCAGCAGGACACCGCCGACGGTCTCCGTGCGCAGGGCCTCCGCGACGAAGTTCCGCTCGGGGAGGGAGAGCCGTCCGAAGCTCTTGCGGGGGGTGGGGGTGGGGGCGCTCACAGGCATTTCCTCTGGTGGACGGGCAGCACGAATCGTGTGCCGACCAGACTTCCCGGCGCTCCATGAGACTACTTTTGCCGTTCTTTAGCGTAGCTAACGTGCCCCCCGGCCGCACCAGCAGCATCTGTGACCCGGGCGCGGAGCGGCCGACGGTGCCTTGGCAGGGGAACAGGCAGGGGCGTGGGGCTGACCTGCGGAGATGGCGGCCGGCCGGCGAGTCCGCCGAGCCGTGCCCGGACGTCGCGCGGGAGCCGGGCGTGGTTCGCCTCACAGATCGCGGCCCGCCACACAGGACGCCGCCCGTGCCCCCACGAGCGGGGGCACGGGCGGCGGTGCACTGGTCCGGACGGGTGCCGGCGGGCTGGGTCTCGCCCTCCGGCACCCGTCCGGGCAGGTGTGCCGGTCAGTCCTCGCTCGGCGCGGCCGGAAGCTTCGCCTGGATGAGGTCCATGACCGTGGAGTCCGTCAGCGTGGTGACGTCCCCGAGCTGGCGGTTCTCCGCGACGTCCCGCAGCAGACGCCGCATGATCTTGCCGGAGCGGGTCTTCGGCAGCTCGGCCACCGGCAGGATCCGCTTGGGCTTGGCGATCGGGCCGAGCGTGGCGCCCACGTGGTTGCGCAGCTCGCCGACGAGGTCCTCGCTCTCCGCCGCCGTGCCGCGCAGGATGACGAAGGCCACGATGGCCTGGCCGGTCGTCTCGTCCGCGGCGCCCACCACGGCCGCCTCGGCGACCGACGGGTGGGAGACCAGCGCGGACTCGACCTCCGTGGTGGAGATGTTGTGGCCGGACACCAGCATCACGTCGTCGACCCGGCCGAGCAGCCAGATGTCGCCGTCGTCGTCCTTCTTCGCGCCGTCACCGGCGAAGTACTTGCCCTCGAATCGCGACCAGTAGGTGTCGATGAACCGCTGGTCGTCGCCCCAGATGGTGCGCAGCATCGACGGCCACGGCTCGGTCAGCACCAGGTAGCCGCCACCGCCGTTGGCCACCTCGTTCGCCTCGTCGTCCACGACCGTGGCGGAGATGCCCGGCAGCGGGGTCTGGGCGGAGCCCGGCTTGGCGGAGGTCACGCCCGGCAGCGGGGAGATCATGATGCCGCCGGTCTCGGTCTGCCACCACGTGTCGACGACCGGGGTGCGGTCCGCGCCGATGTTCTTGCGATACCAGATCCACGCCTCGGGGTTGATCGGTTCGCCGACGGAGCCGAGCACCCGCAGCGACGACAGGTCGAACTTCGCGGGGATGTCGTCCCCCCACTTCATGAACGTCCGGATCGCGGTGGGCGCCGTGTAGAGGATCGTCACGCCGTACTTCTGGACGATCTCCCAGAAGCGGCCCTGGTGGGGCGTGTCCGGCGTGCCCTCGTACATGACCTGCGTGGCGCCGTTGGCGAGCGGCCCGTAGACGATGTACGAGTGCCCGGTGACCCAGCCGACGTCGGCCGTGCACCAGTAGACGTCGGTCTCCGGCTTGAGGTCGAACACCGACCAGTGCGTGTACGACGTCTGGGTCAGGTAGCCGCCGGAGGTGTGCAGGATGCCCTTCGGCTTACCCGTGGTGCCCGAGGTGTACAGGATGAACAGCGGGTGCTCGGCGCCGAACGCCTCCGGGGTGTGCTCGCTGCTCTGGCGGTCGACCACGTCGTGCCACCACACGTCGCGGCCCTCGGTCCAGGCGACGTCCTGGCCGGTGCGGCGGACGACGAGGACGTGCTCCACGCTCTCCACGCGGCTGACGGCCTCGTCCACGGCCGGCTTCAGGGCGGAGGGCTTGCCGCGCCGGTAGCCGCCGTCGGACGTGATGACGACCCGCGCGTCGGCGTCCTGGATGCGGGTGGCGAGGGCGTCCGCCGAGAAGCCGCCGAAGACGACCGAGTGCGCGGCGCCGATGCGGGCGCAGGCCAGCATCGCGACGGCGGTCTCCGGGATCATCGGCATGTAGACGGCGACCCGGTCGCCCTTGCGGACACCCAGCTCCAGCAGGGCGTTGGCGGCCTTGGAGACCTCGTCCTTGAGCTGGGCGTAGGTGATGGCGCGGCTGTCGCCCGGCTCGCCCTCGAAGTGGATCGCGACCCGGTCGCCGTGCCCGGCCTCGACGTGCCGGTCGACGCAGTTGTAGGCGACGTTCAGCTCGCCGTCCTGGAACCACTTGGCGAACGGCGGGTTCGACCAGTCGAGGGTCTCGGTGGGCTCCTTGGCCCAGGTCAGCCGGCGGGCCTGCTCGGCCCAGAAGCCGAGCCTGTCAGCCTTGGCCTGTTCATACGCCTCCGCGGTGACGTTGGCGTTCGCGGCCAGGTCGGCGGGGGGTGCGAAGCGTCGCTCCTCCTTCAGGAGGTTGGCCAGGCTTTCATTGCTCACGGCATCTGCCTTTCCCAGGGTGTCCGTTGTGTCCCAGGCCACAGCTCATCAGACCCGGGGGCACGCTGACAAGGGTCGACGGGAAATTGGTTTAGACCTGTCGGGGTCGTGTCGTGCGGTTGCCCGACACCCCTTCCCACGGGGCGCCGGGCAACCTGGTTCAAGTGGTGTAACGCCTCTCACACCTGGCGGGCGTCACACCGCCAGGTCCACCTCGCGTACCCGGTCGAAGACCCTCTCCTCCTCCTGTTCGGCGAGGAGGTACGCCTGGGCCTCACCCACGTGGAAGTACACCCCGTGCAGTTCGAGCGTCCCCTTTTCCAGCGCGCGGGCGACCGACTCATGGGCGCGCAGGTGCTCCAGCTGCTGCACCACGTTGGTCAGGCAGAGCTGCTCGACGTCGTCGGCGGGGGCCCGCCCGGCCAGCCGGGGCGCGGGCGCACCGGGGTCGCGCAGCCGCTCCAGACTCGGCCCGCCGTGCCGCAGCCAGCGGCCGAGCGGCGTGACGGCGGGGGAGCCGGGGCGGGAGCCGGGGCGGGAGCCGAGGAGGGCCTGCATGGCACCGCACCCCGAGTGGCCGCACACGGTGATCGACCGCACCGCCAGCACGTCGACGGCGTACTCGATGGCGGCGGCCACCGAGTCGTCGCCGCTCTCCGCACCGGGCGGCGGCACCAGGTTGCCGACGTTGCGCACCACGAACAGGTCGCCGGGGCCGCTGGAGGTGATCATCGAGGTGACCACCCGGGAGTCGGCACAGGTCAGGAACAGCTGCGACGGCTGCTGCCCCTCCCGCGCCAGCCGGGCCAGCTCGCCGCGCACCAGGGGCGCCGTGCGGCGCTGGAAGGTGCTGAGGCCGCGCACCAGCTGACGTCCGCCCGGGGCGTGTCCGCGGGCCGGGGTGCCCGGATCGGCGGGCCGGTGTGCGTCGGCGCTCGTGTGGGTCGTGTCCGGGCGGTCCCCGGTGTCCGGGGCGGGGGAGGGCCGCTCGCACTGGTGGTTGCGCCAGGCCGTCCAGGGACGGCAGCGGCAGTCGCCTGTGGTGCCGGACTCCCCGTCGTGCGCCGGTTCGGTGGAGAGCGCGCCGGGTTCGGCGATCCGCACCCCCGAGCGCCGGCCGGTGATCTCCACGGTGCCGCCGCGCGCGGTGTGCGTGTTCTGCCAGTCCTGCAGCGTCTCGTACGCCGCGTGGTCCATGAAGGACCCGTTCAACGACACCACCGCGTCCGCGCCTTGGGGGACGAGGTGCAGGGCCCGGCTGAGCCGTGGCACCGCGAGGAACGTCAACTGCCCGCGCACGTGCACGTGATGGACGCCGCTCTCCTCCTCGTGGGTGATCCGGGTCCGGGTGAGCCGGTGCAGGGCCACGCCCACGGCCACGGCGATGCCGAGCGCCACGCCCTCCAGCACCCCGAGCGAGATCACCCCGAGGGCGGTGACGGCGTAGACGAGGACCTCGCGGTGGCGCGTCACCGTGCGGATGTGGTGCAGGGACACCATGCGCAGGCCGACCGCCATGACCAGCGCGGCGAGGGCGGCGAGCGGGATCAGCTCCAGCAGCGGGACCAGCACCAGCGCGGCCGCCACCACCAGGGCGCCGTGGATGATCGTGGCGTTCCGGCTGACGGCGCCGGCGTGGACGTTCGCCGTGCTGCGGACGGCGACGCCGGCCACGGGCAGACCGCCGAGCGTGCCGGAGACCACGTTGGCCGCGCCCTGGCCGAGCAGCTCCCGGTCAAGGTCGGAGCGGACGGGGCTCGGCGCGCCGGGGCGGGCGGCGGCCAGCTTGTCCACGGCCGTCGCGCCGAGCAGCGACTGCACGCTGCACACCAGCGTGGTGGTCAGCACGGCCGCGACGAGACCGAGCACGGGACCGTCGGGCAGCCCGGCCAGCGCGTGGCTGTGCCACGACGGCAGGTCCACCACGGGCAGCACCAGTCCGGCCGCCGCGGCGACCGCGGTGGCGCCCGCGACGGCGACCAGCGCGGCGGGCATCCGGCGCAACAGGTGTCCGGCGCGTCCGGGCATCCGCGGCCAGAGCAGCAGGACGGCCAGCGTCAGCACGCTCACCGCCAGCGCGGCGGGGTCGAGGCGCGCCAACTGCGCGGGCAGGGCGCGGAGGTTGTCGGGTACGGAGCTCTGCGGCTCGCCCCCGAGGACGATGTGCGCCTGGGCGACGGCGATGGTGACGCCGATGCCCGCCAGCATGCCGTGCACGATCGCGGGGCTCACGGCGAGGGCCGCTCGGGCCACGCGCAGACAGGCGAGGCCGAGCTGGGCGAGGCCGGCGAGGACGGTGACGGCGCAGGTGGTGCGCCAGCCGTACTGGTGGATGAGGTCGGCGGTGACGACCGTGAGTCCCGCCGCGGGGCCGCTCACCTGGAGCGGAGAGCCGCCGAGCCGTCCGGCGACGAGCCCGCCCACGGCCGCGGCGACCAGGCCGGCCTGGAGGGGCGCGCCGGTGGCGAGGGCGATGCCGAGGGACAGGGGGAGGGCGATGAGGAAGACCGCCACGGCGGCCGAGAGATCGGCGCCCGCGACGCGGAAGCGGCGACTGCGGCCGGGCGGTGGGCTGTGCGGGGGATGGGCTCGTTCGGTGTGCGCCGATTCGGTGGCGCCGGCGGGAAGGCAGGCTGACATGGACTCCCGTCTCCTTCGGGTCTGCGCGGTCGCGTGACGGTGGGGGCCCGCTCGGGCGGAGCGGTCGCGGCCGTGGGGCACGGCCCCAGAACGGCGGGATGTAATGACTCTCAGTAAACAGATCGTAATTGCGAGTAAAGGACCGGCATAGACTTTCCGGGCAAATGGCGGCAGGCGTCACCCCGAGGGGTGAAGTGGCCATTTCATCGGCTTGTCGTATTAATTCACTTCTTCTTTCCGTGCGAGGTTGACGGCGCGGTCGGCATGGACCGGCCCGGCACCACACAACGCCTCATCGAGCTCGGCCCGAGAGAAGGAAGAAGGTGGGCTAATGGCCGCCACCCACAGGATCGCCGCGGGCACCGTGATCACCGCGGTCTGCCTCTCCGCGCTCGCCGGCTGCGGAACCGGCGGCGGAGGCGGGCAGGGCGGGCCGGAACAGGAGAAGGCGCAGCCGGCCCCCGCGCCCAAGAACGTCGTCCGGCTGATCGGCGACGGCTCCACCGCCTACACCGGCGCCCAGCCGCACCTGCCGAAGCCGGAGCGGCTGAAGCCCGGTGAGAAGCCCCCGCAGTTCGTGGTGTTCTCCTGGGACGGCGCGGGCGAGGACAGCCAGAAGCTGTTCTCCCACTTCCGCAAGGTCGCCAAGGAGAACGACGCGACCATGACGTACTTCCTCAGCGGCGTGTACCTCCTGCCGGAGGAGAAGCGCGACCTGTACAGCCCGCCGCAGCACTCGCCGGGGCGCTCCGACATCGGCTTCAACGACCAGCAGGGCATCGCCGACACCGTGAAGCAGCTGCGGCTGGCCTGGCTCGAGGGCAACGAGATCGGCACCCACTTCAACGGTCACTTCTGCGGCAGCGACGGAGGGGTCGGCGAGTGGTCGGTGGAGGAGTGGAAGGAGGAGATCGCCCAGGCCAAGCAGTTCGTGAAGACCTGGAAGACCAACGCCGGCATGAAGAACGAGGCCCCGCTGCCCTTCGACTACGACAAGGAGCTCATCGGGGCCCGCACACCCTGCCTGGAAGGGCAGAAGAACTTCATGAAGGCCGCCCGGGACCTGGGCTTCCGCTACGACACCAGCGGCGTCAACAACCAGGTCTGGCCCCAGAAGAAGTCCGGGCTGTGGGACCTGTCGATGCAGCTCGTGCCCTTCCCCGGGCACTCCTTCGAGCAGCTCACCATGGACTACAACTTCATGGTGAACCAGTCCGGCACCACCACCCAGGGCGACCCCTCCAAGCACGAGATGTGGGGCGACCAGATGCGGGACGGCCTGCTCCAGGGCTTCGAGCGCGCCTACAACGGCAACAGGGCGCCCCTGATCATCGGCAACCACTTCGAGTCGTGGAACGGCGGCACGTACATGCGGGCCGTCGAAGAGGTTGTCGAGACGGTGTGCACCAAGTCCGACGTGCGGTGCGTCTCCTTCCGCCAGCTGGCGGACTGGCTGGACGCGCAGGACCCGGCGACCCTGGAGAAGCTGCGCTCGCTGGGTGTCGGCGAGGCCCCGAAGAAGGGCTGGAAGACCTTCCTGGCCTCCGGCCCCGCCCCGGCCCCCAAGGGCGCGCCGGGTTCCCCCGCGCCGAAGGGGTGAGACTCAGGCCCCGGCGGTGACGCTCTCGCCGAGCACGAAACCGGGGTCGACCTGCGCGGCCAGGTCGGCCCCGGTGCGCTCGTTGCCCCACGACTCGGCGTTCTTGAGGTGGAAGTGCACCATCTGGCGCGTGTACCGCTCCCAGTCCCGCCGCTCGTACGTCGCGTCGGCCGCATCGCGCAGCGTGCGCAGGGCGAGCCGGTTGGACTCCTCCAGCGCGGCGAACCGCGGCGGGCGGCCCTTCTCCATGGCCCGCACCCAGTCCGAGTGGCCCACGGTCACCAGCAGGTCGTCCCCCACCTCCGCGCGCAGGAAGTCGAGGTCGTCCGGGCCCTGCACCTTGTTGCCGACGACCCTCAGCGCCACGCCGAAGTCACGGGCGTACTCCTTGTACTGGCGGTAGACGGAGACGCCCTTCCGGGTCGGCTCGGCGACGAGGAACGTCATGTCGAAGCGGGTGAACATGCCGGACGCGAAGGAGTCCGAGCCGGCCGTCATGTCGACCACGACGTACTCGCCGGGGCCGTCCACCAGGTGGTTCAGGCAGAGCTCCACCGCCCCGGTCTTGGAGTGGTAGCAGGCGACCCCCAGGTCGGCGTCGGTGAAGGGGCCGGTGACCATCAGGCGGACCGTGCCGCCGTCCAGCCGCACCGGGCGCGCGCAGGCGTCGTAGACCGGGTTGTCCTCCTGGACCCGCAGCAGCCGGGAGCCCTCGCCGGGCGGGGTCGTCTTGATCATCGTGTCGGCGGACGCGATGCGCGGGTTGCCGCCGCGCAGGTGGTCCTTGATCAGCCGGAGGTGCTCGCCCATCGCGGGGAGGGCGGCGGCCTCCGCCTCGTCCAGGCCCAGCGCGGCCCCGAGGTGCTGGTTGATGTCGGCGTCCACGGCGACGACCGGGGCGCCCTCGGCCGCGAGATGACGGATGAACAGGGAGGACAGGGTCGTCTTTCCGCTCCCGCCCTTCCCAACGAAAGCAATTTTCATGTTCACGAAGCGTAGTGCCTCGATAGCTCTACGTCACGGTGGGGCGTGAAGAAGACCACTCCATCGTGGGGCGGGCGTCCGGGGTGCGTAGGGTCGTACTCATGAGTACGACGGGCGCGACCGCCGATCCCCTCGCGGCCCTGGGCAACCTGCCCGGTGTGGCCGACTCCGTGGAGTCCGTACGCAAGGCCGTGGACCGGGTCTACGGGCACCGGGTCATGCGGCGGCGCAGCAACGAGATCACCTCCGAGGCGGCCCTGCGCGGCGCCCGGGGTTCGGCGGCGCTGTCCGGCGCGGACTGGGCCCTGGAGGAGGTGCGGCGGCGCAGCGACTTCAGCGGCGACGACGAGGCGCGCACCGTGGGCGCCGCGCTGCGGCTGACGGCCGAGGCGGGCCAGCTGCTGTCGATCTGGCGGCAGTCGCCGCTGCGGGTGCTGGCGCGGCTGCACCTGGTCGCCGCCGCCGACAAGGCCGAGTGCGTGGGCCGTCCCCGCCGGGCGGGCGAGCCGGTCGACGAGCCCCTCGTCGACCTGCCCCTGCCGGGTGCCGACGAGATGCACGGCCGCCTGGAGGGTCTGGCCGAGATCGTCATCGCGGGGGGTTCCGCGCCGGCGCTGGTGACGGCCGCCGTGGTGCACGGCGAGCTGCTCGCGCTGCGGCCCTTCACGTCCCACAACGGCCTGGTCGCGCGCACGGCCGAGCGGATCGTCCTGGTCGGCAGCGGCCTCGATCCCAAGTCGGTGTGCCCGGCCGAGGTGGGGCACGCCGAGCTGGGCCAGGACGCCTACCAGGAGGCGCTGCGGGGCTACCTGTCCGGCACGGCGGAGGGCATGGCCGCCTGGATCGCCCACTGCGGACGGGCCGTGGCGCTGGGTGCGCGGGAGTCCACGGCGGTGTGCGAGGCGCTGCAGCGCGGAGCGGCCTGAGTGCGGCCGTAGGGCACGCGGCTGGGGTGGAGAGCGCACTGGCCGGGGGCTGAGGGGCTTGGCGCGAGAATGCGGCGGTACGAATACTCGTACCGCCGCTGGCACGTCCACCGCGTTACCAAGCGTCCTCGATATGTGCCCATCAGGCCGGGGACTTTGCCCGGCCTGGTGCGGCTGGCCCGTAATCGACGGGTCGACGTCGCGTGGGTGCGCGGTTTCCATGCGCGGTCCGTGGGGCCTTAAAGCGTTTCGGAGGTCGTCCTCTCGGACGTCCTTGGTCTCGCGGGCCGTCAACTCCTTTGTACTCCGGCTTCCCGGAGAGGGGAAGTCCTGGCCGCGTTCCTTTACTTTTGGGCTCAAACGAGCAGTAAACGGACGCCGAAATGGCGAACGCGTCCCGGAGCGGGGACGCGCGGCGAAGAAAAAGTACGTTCAGGCAACGGTCGAGCGGCGCCGGCTCGCGTACCAGACAAGGCCCGCGGTGGCCGCCGCCGCGCCTATCGCGGCCGCCGCGACAAGAGCGGGACGCGGCGGAACGGAGAACGCGGGGAAACGCTGCTTCAGCCGCACCGGCCGGTGGAAATCGAGGATCGGCCACTCCCGCGCCAGCGCTTCCCGGCGCAGCGCGCGGTCCGGGTTCACGGCGTGCGGATGTCCGACGGCCTCCAGCATCGGGATGTCGGTCACCGAGTCGCTGTAGGCGTAGCAGCGGGACAGGTCGTATCCCTCGGACGCGGCCAGCTCCCGGACCGCCTCCGCCTTGGTGGGGCCGTACGCGTAGTACTCGACCTCGCCGGTGAAGCAGCCGTCGTCGCCCACCACCATGCGCGTGGCCACGACACGGTCGGCGCCCAGCAGCTCGCCGATCGGCTCGACCACCTCGGCGCCCGAGGTGGACACGATCACCACGTCACGCCCGGCGGTGTGGTGCTCCTCGATGAGGGTGGCGGCCTCGTCGTAGATGATCGGGTCGATCAGGTCGTGCAGGGTCTCGGCGACGATCTCCTTGACCTGCTGCACGTTCCACCCGCGGCACAGCGCGGACAGGTACTTCCGCATCCGTTCCATCTGGTCGTGATCCGCACCGCCGGCGAGGAACACGAACTGGGAGTACGCGGTCCGCAGGACGGCCCTGCGGTTGATCAGTCCGCCTTGGTAGAAGGACTTGCTGAAGGTGAGCGTGCTCGACTTCGCAATGACCGTCTTGTCCAGGTCGAAGAAGGCGGCTGTGCGGGGCGACAAGTGGTTTTCCACGCCCCTGAGCATAGGCGCAGCCCATTCGGCGTAGTGTGTGGCGCGTGGGTTTGCCTGAGAGGGCCCTCGGGTACACCATGGAAGTCACGGATCGTTCGCGACCGTGCTAACCCGGCCCGACTCCTCCCCCCCCGAGTCGGCCGTGGGGACGACCCCCGCTCTCCCCCCCGGCGGGGGTCGTCGCATGTCCGGACGCATTTTCCGCCGCTTTCTCCCCCTTTTCCTCACGTGCGGGTCCGCACGGGGAATTGATTGTCATGTGCGCGATCGATTACGGAGAGTGGTGGTCGAGGTGCTCTGCGGTGATCGGCCAGGCCACTCCGTGGTTTCGCACAGACGCAATGGCGGTCTCACCGGTACGGGTGACCGCGATATCCACAGTCACCGCCTCGTCCACAGTTTTCCACCAAGATCCCCACGATTTCCGGCGCCGCTGCACTGTCATTCCCACGCGTCCCGATCGCCGCGAGTGCACACCCGCTTCCGCTCGGCCGGGACGTGCCCGGCCGGAATCCTCCGGCCGGTCCGCGGGAGGCCGCAGCGCGGTCCTCCCCCACCTGGAACCGGCGGGCCCGAGGGCCGCGCGAGGTAGGGAGCACTGGGACGACATGACCGGAACCGTCACACACGACCCGCCCGGAGGGAACCGGCCGGGCGCACCGCTGATCGTCACCGAGGACACAGGTCTCCTCGACGACCTGCTGCGCCTGTGCGCGGCCGCCGGCGCCACACCGGAGGTCCACCACGGGCTGCCCGGGCCGCGCGGAAGCTGGGAGGCCGCGCCGCTGGTCCTCGTCGGTGACGACGCCGCCCGGCGGGCCCGCGGCGCGCCCCGCAGACAGGGGGTGGTGCTGGTCGGCCGCGACCAGGACGACCCCGGCGTGTGGCGGCGGGCCGTCGAGATCGGCGCCGACCACGTGCTGATGCTGCCCGACGGCGAGCAGTGGCTCGTCGACCGCATCGCCGACGTCGCCGAAGGCGTCGGACGGCCCGCGCTGACCGTCGGCGTCATCGGCGGCCGGGGCGGCGCGGGCGCGTCCACCCTGGCGTGCGCCCTCGCCGTCACCTCCGCCCGCGAAGGACTGCGCACCCTGCTGGTGGACGCCGACCCGCTGGGCGGCGGACTGGACGTGGCGCTCGGCGGCGAGACCGCGAAAGGGCTGCGCTGGCCCGCCTTCGCGTCGTCGCACGGCCGGGTCGGCGGCGGCGCGCTGGAGGAGTCGCTGCCCGAACTGCACTCGCTGCGCGTGCTCAGCTGGGACCGCGGCGACTGCCTCTCGGTGCCGCCCAGGGCCGTGCGCGCGGTCCTCGCCGCCGCCCGGCGCGGCGGCGGAGCCGTCGTCGTCGACCTGCCGCGACGCGTCGACGAGGGCGTCGCGGAGGTCCTCGCCCAGCTCGACCTGACGCTCCTCGTGGTCCCCGCCGAGCTGCGCGCCGTCGCGGCGGCCGGCCGCGTCGCCTCCGCCGTGGGCATGGTCATGCGCGACCTGCGCGTCGCCGTCCGGGGACCGTACGCACCCGGTCTGGACGACCACGAGGTGGCCCGGCTGCTCGGCCTGCCCCTCGTCGGTGACGTGCCGGTCGAACCCGCCCTCCAGCGCCCGTACGGCACGGGACGCCCGCCCGGAGTGACCGGACGCGGCCCGCTGTCCCGCTTCTGCCGCGCGTTCTGGGAGCGCGCGCTGGTGGAGGCGAGGGCGGCATGAGCGGCATGGGGACGACCGGGGCGGCGATGCCTCCCGGGCTGCTCGACGGGGTGCGGCGACGGCTGGCCGAGAGCGGCGCCGAACCGACGCCCGCGCGGGTCGCACAGGCCCTGCGCGAACAGGGCCGGGTGCTCGGCGACGCCGAAGTGCTCGGCGCGGCCGAGCAGTTGCGGTCCGAGCTGGTCGGCAGCGGGCCGCTGGAGCGGCTGTTGTCCGACCCGACCGTGACCGACGTGCTGGTGTCCGCGCCGGACCGGGTCTGGGTGGACCGCGGCGGGGGCCTGACGCTCACCTCGGTCTCCTTCCCGGACGAGCCGTCCGTGCGACGCCTGGCGCAGCGGCTCGCCGCCGTGGCCGGCCGGCGCCTGGACGACGCACGGCCCTGGGTCGACGCCCGGCTCCCCGACGGCACCCGGCTGCACGCGGTGCTCCCGCCCGTCGCGGTGGGCGGCACCTGCCTGTCCCTGCGGGTCGTGAGGCCGCGCGCCTTCACCCTCGACGAGCTGGTGACCGCCGGGACGGTGCCGCCGGGCGGGGACCAGGTGCTGCGGGCCCTGATGGACGCGCGGCTGTCCTTCCTGGTCAGCGGCGGCACGGGCACCGGCAAGACCACCCTGCTCAGCGCCCTGCTGGGACTGGTGGGGCCGGACGAGCGGATCGTGCTCGCGGAGGACTCCGCCGAGCTGCGGCCCGACCACCCCCATGTCGTCCGGCTGGAGACCCGGCCCGCCAACCAGGAAGGCGCGGGACTGGTGACCCTGGAGGACCTGGTGCGCCAGGCCCTGCGGATGAGGCCTGACAGGCTCGTCGTGGGCGAGGTGCGCGGACCCGAGGTGGTGCATCTGCTCGCCGCGCTCAACACGGGACACGAGGGCGGCTCCGGCACGGTGCACGCCAACGCCGCCGGCGACGTGCCCGCCCGGCTGGAGGCGCTCGGCACGGCGGCGGGCCTCGACCGGTTCGCCCTCCACAGCCAGCTCGCGGCCGCGTTGTCCGTGGTGCTGCACCTGGTGCGCGACCGCAGCGGCAGGCGGCGGATCGCCGAGGTGCACGTCCTCGAGCGCGACCCCTCGGGGCTGGTGCGGACGGCCCCGGCACTGCGGTGGGGACCGGAGACCTTCGTCGCCGAGCCAGCCTGGCCGCGCCTGCGGCACCTGCTGCGCGCCGCGCGGGACGAGGAGGCCCGGGCGGGGCGAGAGGCGGTCGGCGCGTGAGCGGGGTGACCGGGACGACGGTGGGCGCGGCGGTGGCGTGCCTGGGGTCGGCGGCCTGGGTGCTGGGCGGCGGACACCGGGAGGCCCGGAGGGCGCGGGCGCTGGCCGGGGACGACCGGGGGCTCGAGGGACGACCGCTTCTCACGGCGGCGGCGGACCGGCTTCGGGCGCGACTCGGCGTCGAGTGGACGTCGTTGGCCGTCGGCGTGGTGCTCGCGGTGCTCGGGGCGTCGGTGCTGCCGGTCGTCGCGGGGGCGGCCGGGGTGCCCGTGCTGCGCAGGGTGCGGCGGGCGGCCGCGGGGCGCAAGGAGCGGGACGGCCGCGCGGACGCGGTGGTCGCTCTGTGCGGGGCGCTCGCCGGGGAGTTGCGGGCGGGACGGCAGCCGGGCGAGGCGCTGTTGGCGGCCGCCCGGGACTCCGGAGGGCTCGGTGGCCATCAGGCGGCCGTGCTGGCGGCGGCGCGGTTCGGCGGCGACGTGCCGGGCGCGCTCACGGCGGCGGCCCGGCAGCCCGGCGCCGAGGGTTTGCGCGGACTCGCCGCGTGCTGGCGGGTGGCGGTGGACCAGGGCGCGGGACTCGCGGACGGCCTCGACCGGCTGGAAGCGGCCCTGCGTGCCGAGCGGGACCAGCGGGCCGACCTGCGCGCCCAGTTGTCCGGTGCCCGCGCCACGGCGGTGATGCTCGCGGGGCTCCCGGTGGTCGGGCTGGCGCTGGGCGCGGCCCTGGGAGCCGATCCGCTGCACGTCCTGCTGCACACACCGTCGGGGACGGTCTGTCTGGCGGCCGGCGGGGTGCTGGAGGGGCTGGGCCTGTGGTGGGCGCTGCGGATCATGCGCGGGGCCGAGGAGGCGGCGGCATGAGCGGCGACGTCGTCCACAGGCTGGGGACGGTCGCGGGGGTCGCCGCCGTGCTCGTCGGGGCGTGGGCCTGGTGGCACCGGTTCCGGTGCGAGCGGCGGACACGACGGCGGCTCGACGCGCTCGCGGCCCGGGAACGGCGAAGAACGGGAGTGCGCCCCCCGTTGCTCAGGGCCGCGCGCGGACGGCTGCCGTACGTAGCGGTCGTGGGCGCCGGGTGGGTGACGGTGGGCGGGATCGGCGGTGTCGGGCTGGGGCTGGTCCTGGCGGCGGGACTGTGGCGGTGGCACCGGCGGCAGACGCGGGCGGCCCACGGAGCGAGCGCGCCCGACTCGGCTCTGGCGGCACGCCAACTCCCGCTCGCCGCCGACCTGCTGTCCGCCTGCATCGCGGCGGGCGCCGGACCGGTACCGGCGGCGCAGGCCGTCGGGGAGGCCCTGGGCGGCCCGGTCGGGGACGCCCTGGCGCGGGGCGCCGCGGAGGTGCGGCTCGGCGGTGAGCCGGGAGAGGCCTGGCGCCGGCTGGCCGCCCTGCCCGGCGCGGTCCCGCTGGCCCGGCTGCTGGAGCGGGCCGACGTGTCGGGTCTTCCGCTCGCCGCACCGATGGGCCGGCTCGCCGCGGAGGCGCGGGCCGAGTGGTCCCGTGCGGCGACCACGCGGGCCCGGCGGGCGGCGGTCCTCATCAGCGCGCCGGTGGGCCTGTGCTTCCTGCCCGCCTTCATCGCCGTCGGCGTCCTGCCCGTGGTGATCGGGCTCGCGGGCGGGGTGCTGGGAGGGGGTGGGTGAGGAGGCGAGTGAGGAGGCGCGGCGGACGACGAAGGACGACAGCAGACGACGAGAACCGGCGACGACGGGTGACGACAACCAGTGACAGCCGGCGACAGCCAGGCGAACAGCCGGCGACGACAACCGGCGATGACAACGGACACGGCACGTATGGAGGTTCGGATGTATCAGGTGGTGCGGGCGCGGCTGCGTGCCCTGACGGCGAGGGTGCGCGGGGCGCGGAGGGACGCCGGGATGGTGACCTCGGAGTACGCGATGGGAATCGTGGCGGCGGTGGCATTCGCCGTGGTGCTCTACCGGGTGGTCAACAGCGGCCCGGTCAGCACGGCCCTGCGGAACATCGTGCAGCAGGCCCTCGATGGCCGCATGTGACCGGGGACGCGGCAGATGGCGCGGTGGAGGGGGCAGCGGACGGCGCGGTGGACGGGGCGGCGGGAGGCGTGGCCTCTCGCGCGACAACGGGCGCGACCGCGGGTTCGTGACGGCGGAGGCGGCGCTGGTGCTGCCCGTGCTGGTGCTGTTCGTGACGGCGCTGGTGTGGGGGCTGATGGTGGTGGCCGCGCAGATCCAGTGTGTGGACGCGGCCCGGGCGGGGGCCCGGGCCGCGGCACGGCAGGATCCCCCGGACGCGGTGGTCGAGGTGACCCGGGAGGCGGCTCCGGCCGGTGCGCGCGTCACGGTCGGCCGGGACGCCGAACAGGTCAGGGTGACCGTGGTGGCCAGGGCGCCGATGCTGCGGGCGCTGCCCTTCGAACTGCGGGAGGAGGCCGTCGCGGCGGTCGAAGAGGGGGTGGTCGCCGTGAGTACGGCGAGGTGAGGGACGCCACGCGGGGGCGCGACCGCGGCTCCGCCTCCGTGTGGTGCGTCGGCGCGGTCGCCGTGCTGTGCGTGGTGTTCGGGGTGGTGCTCGCCCTGGGGCACGCCGTGGTGGTCCGGCACCGGGCGGCGTCAGGCGCGGACCTCGCGGCGCTCGCCGCCGCCGACCACTGGGAGCACGGTGCGGCGGAGGCGTGCGCGCGGGCGGACCGGGTGGCCCGGGCCCAGGACGCGCGGCTCGTGCGGTGCGTGATGACCGGCGAGGTGTCGGACGTGTCGGTGGCGTCCGGCGTGGGCCCGTTCACCGCGGAGGTCAGGGCACGGGCGGGACCTCCGGGTCCGGCGCAGCCTCCGCCGGCCCCTCGGCCGACGCGCTGACCCCGTCGCGGCGTCCTTCGGCGGACGAGGTGACTTCGTCGCCGCGTCCTTCGGCCGGCGAGCTGACCCCGTTGCCGCGCCCCTCGGCCGGCGAGCTGACCCGGCCACCGCACCCCTCGGAAGCCTCTGCCCCGCCGCGACGCCCCTCGGGAGCCTCCGCCCCCTCCGCGCCCTCGGCCCTTTCATCGGCCCGCTCCTCCGCCCCGTCCGCCTTCTCCTCGGGCGCCCCCTCCAGCAGCACGTCCAGGAGCCGCACGGCGCCCCGCTTGTGCAAGGGGTCGTTGCCGTTGCCGCACTTGGGGGACTGGATGCAGGAGGGGCACCCGGCCTCGCACTCGCAGGAGGCGATGGCCTGGCGGGTGGCCGTGAGCCAGGAGCGGGCGGTGTGGAAGGCGCGTTCGGCGAAGCCCGCGCCGCCCGGGTGGCCGTCGTAGACGAAGACCGTGGGCAGCAGGGTGTCGGGGTGCAGCGGGACCGAGACGCCGCCGATGTCCCAGCGGTCGCAGGTGGCGAACAGCGGCAGCATGCCGATCGACGCGTGCTCGGCCGCGTGGAGGGCGCCGCCGAGGATCTCCGGGTTGATCCGGGCCCGGTCCAGCTGGTCCTCGGTGACCGTCCACCACACGGCACGGGTGCGCAAAGTACGGGGAGGGAGGTCGAGCTTGGTCTCGCCGAGCACCTCGCCGGTGATGACCCGCCTTCGCAGGAAGGAGACGACCTGGTTGGTCACCTCGACGGAGCCGAAGCAGAGGCGTCCGTCGCCCCAGGGGATCTCGGTGTCCGTCTCCAGGACGGAGATGGCCGTCGTGTCCCGGGCCACGGTCGTGTACGACGGGCTGGCCTGCTCGACCAGGGCGACGGAGTCCTCCAGGTCGAGGGAGCGGACGACGTAGGTGCGGCCCTGGTGCAGATGGACCGCGCCCTCGTGGACGCTGGTGTGCGCGGCGCCCGCGTCGACCGTGCCCAGCAGCCGGCCCGTCCCCGCCTCGACGACCTGGACGGGGCGCCCGCCCTCCCCGCGGATGTCGGTGAGGTCGGCGGCCCGCTCGCGGCGGGTCCAGTGCCAGGCCCGCGTCCGCCGGCGCAGCAGCTTCGCGGCCTCCAGCTGCGGCAGCAGCTCCTCGGTGGTGGGGCCGAAGAGAGTGAGGTCGTCCTCGGTGAGGGGCAGTTCCTCGGCGGCCGCGCACAGGTGCGGGGCGAGGACGTACGGGTTGTCGGGGTCGAGGACCGTGGATTCCACCGGACGGTCGAAGAGCGCCTCGGGGTGGTGCACGAGGAAGGTGTCCAGCGGGTCGTCGCGGGCCACGAGCACGGCGAGCGCGCCCTGCCCCGAGCGTCCCGCGCGGCCGGCCTGCTGCCACAGGGAGGCGCGGGTGCCCGGGTAGCCGGCGATGACGACGGCGTCCAGGCCGGAGACGTCCATGCCGAGTTCGAGGGCGTTGGTGGCGGCGAGGCCGAGGAGCTCGCCGGAGTGCAGGGCGCGTTCCAGGGCGCGGCGCTCCTCGGGGAGGTAGCCGCCCCGGTAGGCGGCGACCCGCCGGGTCAGGGACCGGTCGACCTCGGCGAGGCGCTCCTTGGCGATCACGGAGATCAGCTCGGCGCCGCGCCGGGAGCGGACGAAGGCGACCGAGCGGACGCCCTGGACGGTGAGGTCGGTGAGCAGGTCGGCGGCCTCGGCGGTGGCGGTGCGGCGGACCGGTGCGCCCTTCTCGCCGTGCAGCTCGGTGAGCGGCGGCTCCCAGAGGGCGAACACCAGTTCACCGCGGGGTGAGGCGTCGTCGGCGACCTCGACCACGGGCAGGCCGGTGAGGCGTCGGGCGGCGACGGCCGGCTCGGCGGCGGTCGCGGAGGCCAGCAGGAACACGGGCGACGCGCCGTAGCGGGCGCACAGCCGCCGCAGCCGGCGCAGCACCTGGGCGACGTGCGAGCCGAACACACCCCGGTAGGTGTGACACTCGTCGATCACGACGTACTTGAGCGCCTTGAGGAAGGAGGACCAGCGGGGGTGGGACGGCAGGATGCCGCGGTGCAGCATGTCGGGGTTGGTCAGCACGTAGTTGGCGTACTGGCGGATCCATTCGCGTTCCTCGAACGGAGTGTCGCCGTCGTGGACCGCCGCGCGCACCGAATGGCCCAGTGGCTGTGAAAGTTCCTTCACGGACCGGCACTGGTCCGCGGCGAGCGCCTTCGTGGGGGCGAGGTAGAGGGCGGTGGCGCCCCTGCCGTTCGGCGCCTCGGCCCCGTCCAGCAGCGTGGACAGCACGGGCACCAGGTACGACAGGGACTTGCCGGAGGCCGTGCCGGTGGCGACCACCACCGAGTCGCCGTCCAGGGCGTGCTCGGCGGCCCGCGCCTGGTGGGCCCAGGGGTGTTCGATTCCCGCGGCCCGCACCGCGGCGATCACCTCCGGGCGGATCCGGTGGGGCCAGACGGCATGGCGACCCGCACGCGGGGGCAAGTGCTCCGTATGAGTAATGCGGGAAGCCCTGCTCGGTCCGGACGCGAGCCGGTCCAGGACGTCGCCCGGCGCGGCGGTCCCGGATCGCGTGTCCGTCGGGGGTCGATCGGATCGGTGATTCTTGGCCATCGGCACCGAGTGTGTCACCGGCGTGACGGACAATGGGGCCAAGGCGTCGTGCACGCCTGCCGGTAAGTGATTGAATGCCATGGCGGCTGGCGAACCGTCCCGGGGGCTGAGCCGAGATGTCCCAAGGGCGACCGCTCGATAGCTAGGTGCTGGAGGATCCGTGGACCTGTCCCTGTCGACCGAGACCGTGGGCGATCGCACGATCGTCAGGGTCGGTGGCGAAATCGACGTATATACCGCGCCCAAGCTGCGCGAGCAGCTGGTCGAGCTGGTGAACGACGGCAGTTTCCACCTTGTCGTCGACATGGAAGGTGTGGACTTCCTCGACTCCACCGGTCTCGGCGTGCTGGTCGGCGGCCTGAAGCGGGTACGAGCCCACGAGGGCTCGCTGCGCCTGGTCTGCAACCAGGAGCGCATTTTGAAGATCTTCCGCATCACCGGCCTCACCAAGGTGTTCCCGATCCACACCTCGGTCGAGGAAGCGGTGGCGGCGACCGACTGACCACCCGCTCCCGGGCGGTCGTGCCCGGGCAGCACGAGAGACACCGAAGGGGGCCGGGCGTTCGGCGGCCCGGCCCCTTCACCGCACGCCCGTAGTCGCGAGGGGGATGCATGGCCACCGTCGAACTCCGCTTCAGCGCGCTGCCCGAGCACGTCCGGACCGCCCGGCTCGTGGCGGCGGCGGTGGCGCGCAGGGCCGGAGTGGACGAGGCCGTCCTCGACGAGGTGCGGCTCGCCGTCGGCGAGGCCTGCACCCGGGCCGTCGGACTGCACCAGCACGGCGGGATCTCCGCGCCCGTGAAGGTGCTGCTGATCGAGGAGGAGAAGCAGTTCTCCATCGAGGTCGGCGACGAGGCCCCGCACGCCCCCGTCCGGGCCCGCTCGGCCGACGAGGTGCTCGGCGACCCCGACGTGGAGACCGAGGAGGACGAGATGGGCCTCGCGGTCATCAGCGGCCTCGTCGACGACGTCGAGGTCAGTGCCGGGGAGAGCGGCGGATCGATCCGCATGAGGTGGCCCACCACGCCGCCGGCCGCGACGTTCACCTGACCGGTTCACCCGTACGCCGACCGTTTTCCGAAGGGCCCCCTGCGTGGGGGCCCTTCGGCATGTGCGGGTGCCGGGGACCGCGCTTACAGTGGTTCCCAGCGGAAGATCGCGTGAATTCGTTCACGATCCTCCGTGCCCGGGAGAATGCGATCACGAGAATGCTTCAAAGGCATTACCGATTTCCGGCCGGCCGGTCGCCGGAGATCAATGGTGAAGAGTGACTGCACGCCATTTACATTTCTCGCGGTCTGTTTAGATCAGGTTCCGGTACCTACAATCCCGTCCACATCTTGAGCTCAGCCCAAGCGTCAAGGAGGACGAATGGCGGGGCTTTCCATCTCATACGAGTCGGGCCAACCCACATCCCTCGCAGCCGCCGTGCTGACCGACGAGAACCGCGTGCTCGTGGTGACCATCGGCGTCGTGGCCCTGGCGGCGCTGGCCGTCGCGGCGGTCCTGGTGCGCCAGGTGCTCGCGGCCGGCGAGGGCACCGACGGCATGAAGAAGATCGCGGCCGCGGTCCAGGAAGGCGCCAACGCCTATCTGGCCCGCCAGCTGCGCACGCTCGGCGTATTCGCCGTGATCGTTTTCTTCCTGCTCATGCTGCTGCCCGCGGACGACTGGAATCAGCGTGCCGGGCGGTCGGTGTTCTTCTTGATCGGAGCGGCGTTCTCGGCGGCCACCGGCTATATCGGCATGTGGCTCGCGGTGCGCAGTAATGTCCGGGTCGCAGCCGCGGCCCGGGAAGCCACTCCGGCCGAGGGTGAGCCGGAAAAGGATCTCACCACCGTTTCGCACAAGGCGATGAAGATCGCTTTCCGTACGGGCGGTGTGGTCGGCATGTTCACGGTGGGGCTGGGTCTGCTCGGCGCCGCCTGTGTCGTGCTGGTGTACGCGGCCGACGCGCCGAAGGTGCTCGAGGGCTTCGGCCTCGGGGCCGCGCTGATCGCGATGTTCATGCGGGTCGGCGGCGGCATCTTCACCAAGGCCGCCGACGTCGGCGCCGACCTGGTCGGCAAGGTCGAGCAGGGCATTCCGGAGGACGATCCGCGCAATGCCGCGACCATCGCCGACAACGTGGGCGACAACGTCGGCGACTGCGCGGGCATGGCGGCCGACCTCTTCGAGTCGTACGCCGTGACGCTGGTGGCCGCGCTGATCCTCGGGTCCGCGGCGTTCGGCAACGCGGGCCTCGCGTTCCCGCTGCTGGTCCCCGCGATCGGTGTGATCACCGCGATGATCGGCATTTTCGCGGTGGCGCCCCGGCGCGCCGACCGCAGCGGCATGAGCGCGATCAACCGCGGGTTCTTCATCTCCGCGGTGATCTCGCTGGTGCTGGTCGCGATCGCGACGTTCGTCTACCTGCCGTCGTCGTACGCCGACCTCACCGGGGCGACCGACGAGGCGGTCCTGGCCAAGAGCGGCGACCCGCGGGTCCTCGCGCTGGTCGCGGTGGCCATCGGCATCGTGCTGGCGGCGCTGATCCAGCAGCTCACCGGCTACTTCACCGAGACCACCCGGCGCCCGGTGCGGGACATCGGGAAGACCTCGCTGACGGGACCGGCCACCGTGGTCCTCGCCGGCATCTCCGTGGGCCTGGAATCGGCCGTCTACACCGCCCTGTTGATCGGCCTCGGCGTGTACGGGGCGTTCCTGCTCGGCGGCACGTCGATCATGCTGGCGCTGTTCGCGGTGGCGCTGGCCGGCACCGGTCTGCTCACCACGGTCGGTGTGATCGTCGCGATGGACACCTTCGGCCCGGTCTCCGACAACGCGCAGGGCATCGCCGAGATGTCCGGCGACGTCGAGGGCGCGGGCGCCCAGGTGCTCACCAACCTGGACGCGGTCGGCAACACCACCAAGGCCATCACCAAGGGCATCGCCATCGCCACGGCCGTCCTCGCGGCAGCGGCGCTGTTCGGCTCGTACCGGGACGCCATCACCACCGGCGCCCGGGAGGTGGGCGAACGGCTCAGCGGCGAGGGCGCTCCGCTGAGCCTGATGATGGACATCTCGCAGCCCAACAACCTCGTCGGCCTGATCGCGGGCGCGGCGGTCGTCTTCCTCTTCTCGGGGCTGGCGATCAACGCGGTGTCGCGGTCGGCGGGTTCGGTGGTCTACGAGGTGCGGCGGCAGTTCCGTGAGAAGCCCGGGATCATGGACCACACCGAGACGCCCGAGTACGGCAAGGTCGTCGACATCTGCACCAAGGACGCCCTGCGGGAGCTCGCCACGCCCGGTCTGCTCGCGGTGATGGCGCCCATCTTCATCGGGTTCACGCTCGGTGTGGGCGCGCTCGGCGCCTTCCTGGCCGGCGCGATCGGCGCGGGCACGCTGATGGCGGTGTTCCTCGCCAACTCCGGTGGCGCGTGGGACAACGCCAAGAAGCTCGTCGAGGACGGTCACCACGGCGGCAAGGGCAGCGAGGCCCACGCGGCCACCGTCATCGGCGACACGGTCGGCGACCCGTTCAAGGACACCGCCGGTCCGGCGATCAACCCCCTGCTGAAGGTGATGAACCTGGTGGCGCTGCTCATCGCGCCCGCGGTCATCAAGTTCTCCTACGGCGCCGACAAGAGCGTCGGGATGCGGGTGCTGATCGCGGTGCTCTCCGCGCTGGTGATCATCGCGGCGGTGTACGTGTCCAAGCGGCGCGGGATCGCGGTGGACGACGACGAGGGCGACGCGGAGCCGAGGCCCAACTCGCCCGACCCGGCGGTGGTTTCCCGGTAGGGCGAGCCGGACACCGGTCCAAGGTGCGGGCGGGCGGCGCGGTTTGACGCGCCGCCCGCCCGCACGGTTTCCGGCCCGTGACCCTTGTCTCGCCTGGTGCAAATGGTTACAAAAAGTCTCTTACCGGACGTTCGACAAGTGGGTGTAGGCCATCCGGCGTGTATGTTCCGGGGCCGAAGGCCATGGAAGGGACCAATCCGGTGAACAAGAAGCTCGCGGCCGCACTGTCCGGCGGTGCGGTACTGGTACTGGCGCTGACGGGATGCGGCGGCGACGACAGCGACGAGAAGCTGGACGCATGGGCGAAGGAGGTCTGCGACGGCGTGCAGCCGCAGGCCGCCAAGATCAAGGCGGCCAACACCGCCATCCAGAAGGAGACCTCGGACAACAGCACGCCGCAGGCGGTCCAGCAGGCCGACTCGAAGGCTTTCCAGGACATGTCCGACGCCTACAAGGCCATCGGCGCCGCCGTGACCAAGGCCGGCGCGCCCGACGTCGAGAACGGTGAGCAGAAGCAGCAGGACGCCGTGAAGGAGCTCAACAGCATCTCCGCGTCCTACGCCACCCTGAAGAAGCAGGTCGACGGCCTCAACACCAAGGACCAGGCGGACTTCGCCGACGGTCTGAAGGACATCGCGGCCGAGCTGGACAAGCTGAGCAAGAGCGGCAGCGACGCCCTCAGCGCGCTGGAGGAGGGCAAGGTCGGCGAGGCCATGTCCCGTCAGGCCAGCTGCCAGACCGCCACCGCGTCGGCGGGCGCGACCAAGAGCTGACGGCGTCCCGCGCGCTACGGGCCGCCCGGCTGACGGCGGCTCAGCGGCCGCGGGTGCGCGCCGGGTGGGGGCGGCGGCCACAATGGGGGGCGTGAGTGACGCCAGCCTGCCGCCCCTGCCCTCGTCCGACCGCACCGACGCCGCCGCCCGGCTGCGGGAGGCGCTGCTCGGCGCCTCCTTCACCGCCGACGGACTGCTCGATCTGCTCGGCGCCCCCGCGTACGCGGCGCTGGCCCGCAGCGAGACCGTGCCCGCGCTCCGCGCCACGCGAGGGGACACCCCGCTGGAGCTGCTCGTGCGGCTGTTCCTGCTCCAGCAGCCGGTGGAGCGCGCGGGACTGGACGGCGTCCTGCCCGTCGACGTCTGCCTGGAGAGCGGCTGGCTCCGCCCCGCGGGCGGGGACGCGCTCGCGGCGACCGTGGACGTCCGGCCGTACGGCGGGTCCGACGGCGAGGACTGGTTCGTCGTGTCGGACCTCGGGTGCGCGGTCGGCGGCGCCGGGGGCATCGGCAGCCGGGAGCCGGGCGTGGTGCTCGGTGTCGGCGGCGCGTCCACCACGCTTGCCGGCATCACGGTCCGTACGCCCGTGGGGTCGGCGCTCGACGTCGGCACCGGGTCCGGCATCCAGGCGCTGCACGCCGCCCGGCACGCCACGCGCGTGACCGCCACCGACGTGAACCCGCGCGCTCTGCACATCACGGCGCTCACCCTGGCGCTCTCCGGGGTCCCGGCCGCCGACCTGCGCGAGGGGTCGCTGTTCGCCCCGCTGCGGGACGACGAGACGTACGACCTGATCGTGTCCAACCCGCCGTTCGTCATCTCGCCCGGGGCGCGGCTGACCTACCGCGACGGCGGGATGGGCGGGGACGACCTGTGCCGCACGCTGGTGCAGCAGGCGGGGGAGCGGCTCGCCGTCGGCGGGTACGCGCAGTTCCTCGCCAACTGGCAGCACGTGGAGGGGGAGGACTGGCAGGACCGGCTCCGCTCCTGGGTGCCGCGTGGCTGCGACGCATGGATCGTGCAGCGCGAGGTGCAGGACGTGACGCAGTACGCCGAGCTGTGGCTGCGGGACGCGGGCGACCACCGCGGGGACGAGGCGGAGTACCGGGCGCGCTACGACGCGTGGCTGGACGAGTTCGAGGCGCGCGAGGTCAGGGCGGTCGGCTTCGGGTGGATCACCCTGCGCCGGTCGGACGCGGCCGTGCCGTCGGTCACGGTGGAGGAGTGGCCGCACCCGGTGGAGCAGCCGCTCGGTGACACGGTCCGCGCTCACTTCGAGCGGCTGGACCACCTGCGGTCGCACGACGACGCGGCGCTGCTGGAGGCGCGCTTCGAGCTGGCTCCCGAGGTGGTCCAGGAGCAGGTCGGGCTGCCCGGCGCCGAGGACCCGGAGCACGTCGTGCTGCGGCAGAACCGCGGGATGCGCCGGGCGACCAAGGTCGACACCATCGGCGCGGGGTTCGCCGGCGTCTGCGACGGCACCATGACCGCGGGGCGGATCCTGGACGCCATCGCCCAGCTTCTCGGTGAGGACCCCGTCCTGCTGCGGGATCGCACCCCGGCGCAGATTCGGCTGCTGGTCGAGCAGGGGTTCCTGAACCCGGTGGACTGAGGGGCCCTTCGCCCCTGGACCCCGGGTGCGGGTGGTCGGTGGTTGCTCGCGCAGTTCCCCGCGCCCCTTCGGGGTGCGTTCACCGAAGCACCTCCAAAGGGCGCGGGGAACTGCGCGACCAGCTCCCACCGCCCCGCGGCCGACGACGACACGGCACCACGCCCAGCCCACACGAGGCCCCACAGGCCACGCACGCCACAGTGGCACGCACCCGTACACCCCTGTGTCGTGCGCCGCATCTTTCACGCCCATGTCGGCCCCGGCGCCGGGCCGTCCGGAACCCGCGGACATATCCGGAAGCGGACCGAGCCTGCCCGCTTCCGGTCACCCCGCCGCCCTCCCGAGCCGCTCCGTTCACCTCCGGTTCGTCCCCCCGCCGCCCACGCGTGGGAGCGTCCCGAGCAGTCGGCGCAGGGACGGACGAGAGGGGGCGCGGGCGACCATGGAGAGCGGGCCTGCGATCTACGCGGGGACGGTGTTCTGCCTGTTCGGTGCCGGTCTGCTGGCCTGGACGGTGTCCCGTGCGCGGCAGCACCGCCCGGTCGCCCTCGGTGTGAACCGCGTCGCATCGACCATGGGCGCCGGATCCGTCGCGCTCGTCTCCCTGGCCCTCGGCGCCTGGTGCTTCGGCCGTCTCTGAGGCGCACCGAGGTCGGGACCCCGCAGTAACCGAAGGATCGCACTCCGCATAAGAGCGGGCGGAGTCTGGACACTCCGGGCGGCAGGAACGGTGGTAGTCGGGTTACCGTTCGAGTGGCCGTTGCGGGCTTTTCCCGTTTGACACGGGGGCGGGATGTACCGTCACACTCCGCAGCGTCACCATGACCCGACCCCGGGGTGAAGCGCCTGGGGAGGCCCGAGCGTCGACGGAGAGAAGAGCGAAGTTGTCCCCGACCAGCGAGACCGCGAACGGCGGCCGCCGACTCGTCATCGTCGAGTCGCCTGCCAAGGCGAAGACGATCAAGGGCTATCTCGGCCCCGGCTACATCGTCGAGGCGAGCGTCGGGCACATTCGCGACCTTCCCAACGGCGCTGCCGAGGTTCCGGACAAGTACACCGGCGAGGTGCGCCGCCTCGGTGTGGACGTCGACCATGACTTCCAGCCGATCTATGTGGTCAACGCGGACAAGAAGGCGCAGGTCAAGAAGCTCAAGGACCTGCTGAAGGAGTCCGACGAACTCTTCCTCGCCACCGATGAGGACCGCGAGGGCGAGGCCATCGCGTGGCACCTCCAGGAAGTGCTCAAGCCGAAGATCCCGGTCAAGCGCATGGTGTTCCACGAGATCACCAAGGACGCGATCCGGGAGGCCGTGGCCAACCCGCGCGAGCTCAACCAGAAGCTGGTCGACGCCCAGGAGACCCGCCGCATCCTCGACCGTCTCTACGGCTACGAGGTCTCGCCGGTCCTGTGGAAGAAGGTCATGCCCCGGCTGTCCGCCGGCCGCGTGCAGTCCGTCGCCACCCGGCTCGTGGTCGAGCGGGAGCGCGAGCGCATGGCGTTCCGCTCCGCCGAGTACTGGGACCTGACCGGCACCTTCTCCACCGGCCGCACCGGTGACGCGAGCGACCCGTCGACGCTGGTCGCCCGGTTGCAGACGGTCGACGGACGCCGGGTCGCGCAGGGCCGCGACTTCGACTCGCTGGGGCAGCTGAAGAGCGCGAACACCCTCCACCTCGACGAGGCGAACGCCCGCGCGCTCGCCGCCGCCCTGGAGGACACGCGGTTCGCGGTCCGCTCGGTCGAGTCCAAGCCGTACCGCCGCTCGCCGTACGCGCCGTTCCGCACGACGACGCTGCAGCAGGAGGCGAGCCGCAAGCTCGGCTTCGGCGCGAAGGCCACCATGCAGGTCGCGCAGAAGCTGTACGAGAACGGCTACATCACTTACATGCGTACGGACTCGACGACCCTGAGCGAGACGGCGGTCGCCGCCGCCCGCGCCCAGGTCACGCAGCTGTACGGAGCCGACTACCTGCCGCCCCAGCCGCGCACCTACGCGGGCAAGGTGAAGAACGCCCAGGAGGCGCACGAGGCGATCCGTCCTTCGGGGGACCGTTTCCGCACGCCCGCCGAGACCGGTCTGACCGGCGACCAGTTCAAGCTCTACGAGCTGATCTGGAAGCGGACCGTCGCCTCGCAGATGAAGGACGCGACCGGCAACTCCGTCACCGTGAAGATCGGCGGCACATCCGCCGGCGGCCGGGACGTCGAGTTCAGCGCGTCCGGCAAGACCATCACCTTCCACGGCTTCCTCAAGGCCTACGTCGAGGGCGCCGACGACCCGAACGCCGAGCTGGACGACCGTGAGCGCCGGCTGCCGCAGGTCGCCGAGGGTGACGCGCTGAGCGCCGAGGAGATCTCGGTCGACGGGCACGCCACCAAGCCCCCGGCCCGCTACACCGAGGCGTCGCTGGTCAAGGAGCTGGAGGAGCGGGAGATCGGCCGCCCGTCGACGTACGCGTCGATCATCGGCACGATCCTCGACCGCGGCTACGTGTTCAAGAAGGGCACGGCCCTGGTGCCGTCGTTCCTCTCCTTCGCCGTGGTCAACCTGCTGGAGAAGCACTTCGGCCGGCTCGTCGACTACGACTTCACCGCGAAGATGGAGGACGACCTCGACCGCATCGCGCGCGGCGAGGCCCGCGCCGTGCCGTGGCTGAAGCGTTTCTACTTCGGCGAGGGCGAGGGCGAGGGCGCGGGCAGCGGCGCCGCCGCCGACGCCGGCAACGGCGACGGGGACCACCTCGGCGGTCTCAAGGAGCTGGTGACCGACCTGGGCGCGATCGACGCGCGCGAGGTGTCGTCGTTCCCGGTGGGCAACGGCATCGTGCTGCGGGTCGGGCGCTACGGCCCGTACGTCGAGCGCGGCGAGAAGGACACCGAGGAGCACCAGCGTGCCGACGTCCCGGCCGACCTGGCGCCCGACGAGCTGACCGTCGAGCTGGCCGAGGAGCTGCTCGCCAAGCCGAGCGGCGACTTCGAGCTGGGCACGGACCCGGCGACCGGGCACACGATCGTCGCCAAGGACGGCCGGTACGGCCCGTACGTGACGGAGATCCTTCCCGAGGGCACCCCGAAGACCGGCAAGAACGCGGTCAAGCCGCGCACCGCGTCGCTCTTCAAGTCGATGTCCCTGGACACGGTGACGCTCGACGACGCGCTGAAGCTGATGTCGCTGCCGCGCGTGGTCGGCGTGGACGCCGAGGGCCAGGAGATCACCGCGCAGAACGGCCGCTACGGCCCGTACCTGAAGAAGGGCACGGACTCGCGGTCGCTACAGTCGGAGGAGCAGCTCTTCACCATCACGCTGGAGGAGGCTCTGGCGATCTACGCCCAGCCCAAGCAGCGTGGCCGGGCCGCGGCCAAGCCGCCGCTGAAGGAGCTGGGCACCGACCCGGTCAGCGAGAAGCCGGTCGTGGTGAAGGACGGCCGCTTCGGCCCGTACGTCACCGACGGCGAGACCAACGCGACGCTGCGCTCGGGCGACAGCGTGGAGACGATCACGCCGGAGCGCGGGTTCGAGCTGCTGGCCGAGAAGCGCGCCAAGGGGCCCGCGAAGAAGACGGCGAAGAAGACCGCCAAGAAGACGACGGCCAAGAAGGCCCCGGCCAAGAAGACGGCGGCGAAGAAGACGACCGCGGCGAAGAAGACCACGGCCGCCAAGAAGACGACGGCGAAGAAGACCGCCGCCAAGAAGACGGCCGCGGCGAACGGCGCGGAGGACTGATCCCCGTCCCGTGGGGCAGTGGAACCCCCGTCCCCTGACGCCGGGTTCCACCGCCCGTGACGCCGGGTTCCACCGCCCGGCGTTCGGAATGCGAACGTCCCGGCACGGTTCTGTTTCGGGACGTGTGCATGTCAGGCGCGTCGGCCCCGGGGTGTCCTCCCGGGCCGATAGGCTGAACGCATGACGCGAGCCGAGCAGCCCACGGCCTCCCCACCGGCCCCCGACGACGCCCTTGTCGCGGACTCCCGCGAGCGTGCCGTCCGCGCCCTGCTGCGCCGACCGCAGGTGAAACGGTTGTGGAGCGCACAGCTCGTGGGCGGGGTCGGCGACGTCCTCGCCCTCCTCGTGCTGGTGCTCCTCGTCCTGCAGGCGTCGGTCGCCGAGCAGGTGTTCGGCGGCGGGTACCGCGGAGCGGCGTTCGCAGTGGCGACCGTTTTCGGCGTGCGGATCCTCGCGACGCTGCTGTTCGGCGCCGTCCTCCTCGGCCCGCTCACCTCGCTCACCTCGCAGGACGGGCCGCTGGACCGCCGCTGGACGATGGTCGGCGCGGACGGACTGCGTGCCGCCCTGCTGATCGTGGCGCCGCTGTGGATCGACTGGACGTCCGGCAACGCCCTGGCGATCCTGCTCGTCACCGCGTTCGTGGCCGGCGTCGCCGAGCGTTTCTGGACGGTGTCCCGCGAGGGCGCCGCGCCCGCGCTGCTGCCCGGGCCGCCGCCCGAGGGGGCCAGCATCCGGCCGCTGCCCGACCACCTCGACGCCCTGCGCCGCCTGTCGCTGCGCACCGGCTTCGTGGCGATACCGCTCGCCGCCCTGACGCTCGTCGTCGCCGCCCTCTGCAACAACCTGCTGGGCACGGGCATCGAGTGGTTCGGCCAGCACCAGGCGGCCCTCGCCTCGTACGTCGCGGCCGGACTGTTCGCCGCGTCGCTGTCCGTCGTCACCTTCCTCGAACTGCCGGGCACCCGCACGCCCCGCCCGCGCTCACCGCTGGAGGGCCTGCGCCGCCCGCGGCACGCCGCCGGACCCGACAAGGGCCGCACCGGCGCGCTGCGGCTGCTGGTCGTCGCCGGCGCGTCCGTGGCCGGGGCCGTGGCGGCCGCCGTCGCCGTGGCCGTGCTGCACGCCAAGGACCTCGGCGGCGGGCCCGTCCTGTTCGGTCTGACGGTGGGCGCGCTCACCGGCGGCGTGGTCGTCGGCATCCGTACGGCGCCCGCCCTGCTGCCGTCGCTGTCGCGGCGGCGCATGCTCGCCCTCACCCTGGCCTTCACGGGCCTCGCGCTGCTCGCCGCCGGGCTCGTCCCGGACGTCACCAGCGTGCTGCTGATCCTGGCGCTCGCCGGCGTCGGCGCGGGCATGGCCGCGAACATCGCGCACACCCTGCTCGACCAGGAGACCGAGGAGCAGCGCCGGCCTCGGGTCACCGAGCACCTGCACGCGGTCGTCCGCGTGTACGTCGGGCTCGGCGCGGTGATCGCCCCCGTCGTGGCGGCGGCCATCGGCCCGCACCGCCTGGAGAACGGCAAGTTCGTCTTCGCCCACGGCGGCGCCGCCTTCACGCTCATGCTCGTCGGCGCCCTGCTGCTGCCGGTCGCCGCGATGGTGCTGGCCAAGGTCGACGACCGCTCCGGGATCCCGCTGCGGCAGGACCTGCGGGACGCGCTGCTCGGCGGCGACGACCCCGCCCCCGCCTCCGCAGGCACCGGCTTCTTCATCGCCCTGGAGGGCGGCGACGGCGCGGGCAAGTCCACCCAGGCCGAGGCCCTCGCCGACTGGATCCGCTCCAAGGGCCACGAGGTCGTCCTCACCCGCGAGCCCGGGGCGACCCCCGTCGGCAAGCGGCTGCGCTCGATCCTGCTGGACGTCTCCAGCGCCGGCCTCTCGCACCGCGCCGAGGCCCTGCTCTACGCGGCGGACCGCGCGGAGCACGTGGACACCGTCGTGCGCCCGGCGCTGGAGCGCGGCGCGGTCGTCATCAGCGACCGGTACATCGACTCCTCCGTCGCCTACCAGGGCGCCGGACGCGACCTCTCGCCCACCGAGATCGCCCGCATCAACCGCTGGGCCACCGCCGGACTCGTGCCGCACCTGACGGTGCTGCTCGACGTGTCGCCGGAGACCGCCCGGGAGCGGTTCACCGAGGCGCCGGACCGGCTGGAGTCCGAGCCCGCGGAGTTCCACGCGCGCGTGCGCTCCGGCTTCCTGACCCTGGCCGCCGCCGACCCCGGCCGCTACCTGGTGGTCGACGCGGGCCAGGAACCGGAGGCCGTCACCACGGTGATCCGGCACCGGCTCGACCGCGTCCTGCCGCTGTCCGAGGCCGAGATCGCCGCCCGCGAGGAGGCGCGCCGCAAGGCCGAGGAAGAGGCCCGTCGCAAGGCGGAGGAGGAGGCGGCCCGCAAGGCCGAGGAGGAGCGCCTGGAGCGGGAGCGCCAGGAGCAGCTCGCCAAGCTGCGCGCCGAGGAGGAGGAGCGCAAGCGGCGCGAGCTGGAGGAGGCGCAGCGACGCGAGGCCGAGCGCCAGGCGGAGGAGGCCCGGCAGCGTGCCGAGGAGGCCCGCCGCCGCGCGGAGGAGGAGCGTCAGCGGCTGCTCGCCGAGGAGAAGGCCCGCGCCGAGGAGGAGGCGCGCCGCAAGGCCGAGGAGGAGCGCCGCCGCAAGCAGGCGGAGGAAGAGGCGCGGCTGCGCGCCGAGGCCGAGGCGCAGCGCCTGGAGAAGCAGCGCAAGGCCGAGGAGGCCCTGCTGCGCGCCGAGCAGGCCCGGCAGCTCGCCGAGCGCGCGGCCGCCGCGGCGGAGGCGGGCCCGCGCACCGCGGCGACCCCCTCCGAGGCCCCGGCCCGGCCCGCCTCGGGCCAGGACGCCGACGAGGCGCTGACCGTGCCGACGCCGGTGGTCACGCCGACCAACGCGACCGGCGGCCCCGTGGACGAGACGGCCGTTCTGCCGCGCGTCCGGGACGAGGAGGCCGCGCGGGACGCGGACCGTCCGGCGCCTGCCGACGCCGAGGTGACGACCGAGCTGCCCCGGCCGCAGGTGCCGGGCGCGGCCGACGAGACGGCGGTGCTGCCTCCCGTCCCGCCGGGCGCGGCCGACGAGACGGCGGTGCTGCCCCCGGTGCGCGAGGACGGGCCCGGTCCCGCGGGCGGCGCCGAGGAACCCGAGGACCGTACGCGTGAGCTGCCGCAGGTCGACGCCGGGAACGCCCCGCGCCGCCGGGAGCGTCCCGACTGGGCGGAGGAGACCCCGCTGGACGACCTGCCGTCGCTGGCCGACGAACTGCTCGGCCCGCACGAGGACGACCACGGCGACGACGACGGCCGTGGCGGCGGACGGTGGCGCCGGCGCTGAATAGCATGTTGTGCCGTGCCGGGCGTGCCTTCGGGCGCGCCCGGCACCGCTGTGTCCGGGGATCGTGGCTCAGGGATGTCGGTCCGGACCCGCACAATGGATCCGGCACAGTACGAACGCGAACGCGACGGAAGGGCGGGCTGACCCATGACCGTGTGGGACGACCTGGTCGGGCAGGAGCGGGTGAGCGAGCAGCTCGCGGCCGCCGCCCGGGACGCCGACGCGTTCGTCACGGCCGCGGCGAGCGACGCGCCCCCGCCCGAGGCGTCCCGCATGACGCACGCGTGGCTGTTCACCGGCCCGCCCGGCGCGGGCCGCAACCAGGCGGCGCGCGCCTTCGCCGCCGCCCTCCAGTGCGTCAGCCCCGACCGCGCCCTCGGCGGCGCCCCCGGCTGCGGCTTCTGCGACGGCTGCCACACCGCGCTCGTCGGCACCCACGCCGACGTCTCCACCGTGGCCGCCGTCGGCGCGGAGATCCTGGTCAAGGACATGCGCGACACGGTCCGCAAGTCGTTCACCGCCCCGGCGAACGGCCGCTGGCAGGTGATCCTCGTCGAGGACGCCGAGCGGCTCAACGAGAAGTCCGCCAACGCCGTCCTCAAGGCCGTCGAGGAACCCGCCCCGCGCACGGTGTGGCTGCTGTGCGCCCCGTCCGTCGAGGACGTCCTGCCGACGATCCGGTCCCGCTGCCGCCACCTCGTCCTGAGCACGCCGTCGGTGGAGGCCGTCGCCGACATGCTCGTCCGCCGCGAGGGCATCGAGCCGGACGTCGCCGCCTCCGTCGCCCGCGCCACCCAGGGCCATGTCGACCGGGCGCGCCGCCTGGCCACCGATCCGGCCGCGCGCGCCCGCCGTGCCACCGTGCTGAAGCTGCCGCAGCGGGTCGAGGACGTCGGCGGCGCGCTGAGGGCCGCCCAGGAGCTGGTCGACGCGGCCGCCGAGGACGCCAAGCAGCTCGCCGAAGAGATGGACGGCAAGGAGACCGAGGACCTGAAGGCGGCGCTCGGGGCGGCCCAGGGCGGCCGGCTCCCGCGGGGCACGGCGGGCGTGGTCAAGGATCTGGAGGACATGCAGAAGCGGCGCAGGACGCGCACCCAACGTGACAGCCTCGACGTCGCCCTCGCCGACCTCACCAGCTTCTACCGCGACGTCCTCGCGCTGCAGCTCGGCTCGCGCATCGCCCTCGCCAACACCGACGCCGAGGACGCGCTGGAGCGTCTGGCCCGCAGCAGCACGCCCGAGTCCACGCTGCGCCGTATCGAGGCGATCGCGGCCTGCGGCGAGGCGCTGGACCGGAACGTGGCGCCGCTGCTGGCGGTGGAGGCGATGACGATGGCGCTCAGGGCGGGATGACGCTCAGGGCGGGCTGAGCGGGGCGTCGTCGCGCGGTGGCGTAACTCGTCCGGGGCACGGCGTGTACGCAGAGCTTCTGTGATGTCGCTCACCGTTACGCTCCCGGTATGCACACACGGCGCACCCCCCGCAGGACCCTTACCGCAGCAGCCCTGTTCACCGCAGCCGCGCTGTTGTCGGCGGGCTGCTCCTCCGGCACCTCGACGAACACGACGGCCAGTTCACCGGTGGCGGGAGCGGCCGCCGCCCTCGCCCCACTGCCCGGCTCGACCCCCGCGGCCCTCGCCGAGTACTACGCACAGGAACCGGCGTGGCGCGACTGCGGCGTCCCCGGGTTCCAGTGCGCCACGGTCAAGGCGCCGCTCGACTACGCCGAACCGTCCGCAGGGGACGTCCGCCTCGCCGTCGCCCGCAAGAAGGCCACCGGCCCCGGCAAGCGGCTGGGCTCCCTGCTGGTCAACCCGGGCGGACCCGGCGGCTCGGCGGTCGACTACCTCCAGATGTACGCGGGCATCGGCTACCCCGAGGAGGTGCGCGCCCGCTACGACATGGTGGCCGTCGACCCGCGCGGCGTCGCCCGCAGCGAGCCCGTCGAGTGCCTGGACGGACGCGCGATGGACGCGTACACCCGCACGGACACCACGCCCGACGACGAGAAGGAGACCGAGACCCTCGTCTCGGCGTACCGGACGTTCGCCGAGGGGTGCGGGGCGAAGGCGCCGAAGCTGCTGCGCCATGTGTCGACCGTCGAGGCGGCCCGGGACATGGACGTCGTGCGGGCGGTGCTGGGCGACGAGAAGCTGAGTTACGTCGGCGCGTCGTACGGCACGCTGCTGGGCGCGACGTACGCGGGGCTGTTCCCGGAGCGGACGGGACGGCTGGTGCTGGACGGCGCGATGGACCCGTCGTTGAGCGCGCGCCGCCTCAACCTGGAGCAGACGGAGGGCTTCGCCACGGCGTTCACGGCGTTCGCGAAGGACTGCGTGCGGCGCAGTGACTGCCCGCTGGGCGGCAAGGGCACGAGCCCGGAGAAGGTCGGCGAGAACCTGAAGGCGTTCTTCGAGAAGCTCGACGCCCGCCCGCTGCCGGCCGGGGACGCCGACGGCCGCGAGCTGACCGAGTCGCTGGCGACGATGGGCGTGATCGCCGCGATGTACGACGAGGCGGCCTGGCAGCGGCTGCGCGAGGCGCTGACGTCGGCGATGAAGGAGAACGACGGCGCCGGGCTGCTGGTCCTCTCCGACAGCTACTACGAGCGGGACGCGGGCGGGGCGTACTCCAACCTGATGTCCGCCAACGCCGCCGTCAACTGCCTCGACCTGCCGCCCGCCTTCGAGACCCCGGAGCAGGTGCGGGAGGCGCTCCCCGACTTCGAGAAGGCGTCCCCGGTGTTCGGCGAGGGCCTCGCCTGGGCCTCCTTGAACTGCGCGTACTGGCCGGTGCGGGCCACGGGTGAGGCGCAGCGCATCGAGGCGAAGGGCGCGGCGCCGATCGTGGTCGTCGGCACCACGCGGGACCCGGCGACCCCGTACCGCTGGGCGGAGGGCCTGGCCGGCCAGCTCTCCTCGGCCCGCCTCCTCACCTACGACGGCGACGGCCACACCGCGTACGGCCGCGGCAGCTCCTGCGTCGACTCCGCGATCAACACGTACCTGATCGAGGGCACCCCTCCGGCGGACGGAAAGCGCTGCTCGTAACCGGTACGGCCACCCCCGGAGGCGACGGCCCCGCCCCGCCTCCGGGGGCGGTACGAAGCACCCCCGGAAACTGTGTAGACTTACCGACGTCGCTGATCGCACCATGGTGCACACGGCACGCCGCCTTAGCTCAGATGGCCAGAGCAACGCACTCGTAATGCGTAGGTCTCGGGTTCGAATCCCGAAGGCGGCTCTTCTTCAAGCCCCGCACAGACAGTGTCTGAGCGGGGCTTCTTCGTTCCCTCAATGTGCCGTCGTCCGACCGGCCGGGGCCGGCCGTGGACGGGCCGTGGAGCGAGCGCCTACGTTCGACGGCATGGGTGAGGGGTCCCGGAGGCGTGCGATCGTGCTGGACGGGGCTGCGGCCTGCGTGTTCACGCTCCTGCCGCAGGTGTCGCTGCTGCGGCCGGCCGTCGACGGCGGGACGGGCGGCGGCGTTCTGTGGCTGCTGTCCCTGGGCGCCGGACTCCCGCTCGTCGTACGGCGGTTGTGGCCCGTCCCGGTCTTCGTCCTCGTCCTGGCCGCCGCCTGCGGGGCGCTGGCCGCAGGCCTCGGACCCGCATCGTTCCTGGCCGCCGCCTACGCCGTCTACACGGTGGCCACCACCCGGCGGCGCGACCCGGGGGTGTCGGCCGTCGCCGTCGCCGGGCTGTGCGCGGCGGTCGCGGCCCTGCTCACGCTGTCGGGCGGGCAGTCCCACCAGGGCGGCAGCACCGCCGTGCAGGCCGTGTTCGGCCTCCTCGTGCTCGGCGCGACCTGGGCGGCCGGCTCGGCGGTCAGCGAGCGCAGACGCAGTACCCGACGTGCCATCGAGCACGCCGCCGAGCAGGCGAAGACCGAGGAGCGCCTGCGTATCGCCCGCGACCTGCACGACGTCGTCACCCACAGCGTGGGACTCATCGCCGTCAAGGCCGGCATCGCCAACCACGTCGTGGCCACCCGTCCCGAAGAGGCGAAGGAGGCGCTGGCGGTCATCGAGGACGTCAGCCGCCGGGCGCTGCGCGACATGCGCGCCACCCTGACCGTGCTGCGCGGTGAGGACCGGAGCGACGCCGGGGACCTGCGGCCCGCCCGCGGCCTGGCGGACCTGCCCGCGCTGCTCGGGACCGCCGAGGCGGCGGGCGTCCGTGTCGAACTGCGCACCCGCTACGACCAGGAGCCGCCCGAGGGTGTCGCGCTGGCGGCGTTCCGCATCGTCCAGGAGGCCCTCACCAACGTGGTCAAGCACGCCGCGCCGACCGGCTGCCGGGTGGACGTCACGGCGCGGGAGGGCGTGCTGACGGTGGAGGTGACCGACGACGGCCCCGCCCCCGGACGCCGGACCACGGTGCCCGGCGGCGGCATGGGGCTGGTCGGCATGAAGGAGCGGACCGCCGCGCACGGCGGCACCCTCAGGGCCGGCCCCCGGCCCGGCGGCGGCTTCCGGGTGACGGCCACCCTGCCGTTCCAGGTCTGACAGCCCGACGGCCACCGACTCATCCTCGGGTATGAGGAGCGCCCGCGCGGCACCGCGCCGGGTTCCCGACCGCGGACCGATGCGGTCGCGGGGTGCCCGCCGCGAGACTCGACGTGTGATGCTTGCCGAGAGACTGACCAAGCGGTACGGGCCCGCCACCGTCGTCGACGACCTGTCCTTCACGGTGCGACCAGGGGTCGTCACCGGCTTCCTCGGGCCCAACGGCGCCGGGAAGTCCACGACGATGCGGATGATGCTCGGCCTGACCCGCCCCGACAGCGGCACGGCCACCGTCGGTGTACGCCCCTACCGCGACCTGACCTACCCGCTCCGGCACGTCGGCGCGCTCCTGGAGACGTCGGCCCCGCACCGTGGCATGACCGCCGTCGGCCATCTGTCGTGGCTGGCGCGCAGCAACCGCATCCCCCGCCGGCGGGTGGACGAGGTGCTCGACGCGGTCGGTCTGACGGGAGCCGCCCGTCAGCGGGTCGGCACCTTCTCCCTGGGCATGGGACAGCGTCTCGGCCTGGCGGCGGCCCTCCTCGGCGACCCCCCGGTCCTGGTGCTCGACGAGCCGGTCAACGGGCTCGACGCCGAGGGCATCCGGTGGCTGCGCGAACTGCTGCGTGCCAAGGCCGCCGAGGGCCGCACCGTCCTCGTCTCCAGCCATCTGATGGCGGAGATGGCGCAGGTCGCCGACGAGCTGATCGTGATCAGCCGGGGCCGCCTCCTCGCCGAGACCAGTGTGTCGGAGTTCATCGGACGCCATGGCCGGACGTTCGTACGGGTCCGGACCCCCGAACCGCTGCGGGCCGCGCAGGAGTTCCAGGCGAGGGGCGCCGCCTCGGTGCGGCGGGCCGCGGACGGCGGCCTGGAGGTGGACGGCCTGCCGGCGGGCGAGGTGAACCGCATCGCCGCGGCGGCCGGCGTCCCGGTCGAGGAACTGAGCACCCACACCGGCTCGCTGGAGGAGACCTTCCTCAAGCTCGTCGACGACGGAGGAGATCCCACGCATGTCTGAGACGCTCGCGGCCGCTCGGGCGGAGTTCACCAAGATGCGGGCGATGCGCGCCACGTCCGTCGCGCTGCTGCTGTTCGTCGCCGTCAGCGTGTTCATCGCCGCGCTGGGCGGCTGGTCCGCCAAGGGCGCGATCGAGTCCGACAACCCCGGGCTGCGCTCCGACTTCACGCCCGAGCAGGCCGGCCTGGACGGCATCCTCTACGGCCAGCTCGCCCTGATCGTGTTCGGGGTGCTGATGATGTCCGGCGAGTACACGTCGGGCATGATGCGGGTCTCGCTGCTCGCGGTGCCCCGGCGCGGCCGGCTCTACCTGGCCAAGACGGCCGTCACCGCCGCCGCGGCCCTGGCCGTCGCCCTCCCGGTCACGGTCGTGTCGTACCTGGTCACCCAACTCGCCCTGGGCCCTCACGGGTCCACGCTCGACGCGGACGGCGTCCCGCGTGCCCTGGCCGGCGGGGTCGTCTACCTCACCCTCATGAGCCTGCTCGCCGTAGGGGTGGCGGCCGCCGCCCGCAGTGCCGTCCTCCCGCTGGCCGTGCTGCTGCCTCTGGTGCTGGTCGGCTCGCAGATCCTGTCCGTCATCGGGGCGACCAAGGAGGTGGCCCGCTGGTTCCCCGACCGGGCCGGCGCCCAGATGCTCACCGTCGACTCCGGTGACGCCCTCACCGGCCTCGTCGTGCTGCTCGCGTGGACCGCGGCCGCGCTGACGGCCGGCTGGGTGCGGCATCGCTCGTGGGACGGGTGACGGGACGGGCCTGAGTCATGTGCCCCATGCACGTGGGACATGGTCCCTCGTAGGTTCCCGGACAGGTCACGGAGCCGAAAAGGTCGGCCCGGGCCGTTCGACCCACGGGAGGAACCATGACCGCGATCTACGAGCCGCCCGCCCTGCAGGAGATCGGCGACTTCGACGAGCTCACCAAGTGCCTCGGCATCGGGAGCTGCAACGACTTCGCCGGCTGCGGTTACGCCGTCGTCTGCTTCTGGTGATCGCACCGGTGCCGGTGTGCCCCTCGCGGCACACCGGCACCGCCCGGGGGGAGTGAGGCGACATGGAATTCACAGTGCTTCCGGACTGTCCCGCCGGCGCCGCGCTGGCGGACCGGGTGGCGGCACCGAAGCGGATCGACCACGCGTCGGGACGGCCCTGGATCGTGGGGGACTGGGCCGAGGGCGAGGCGACGGTGACCGAGGCCGGCATCCGCCGCCTGGCGGTGTTCGGACACACCCGGCCCGACGACGCGGGAACGGCCTCCGCGCTCGGCCGGATGCGCTCGCTGCACGACGTCGACCGGGTCGCGTCCCGGCTGCCCGGGGTCTTCCACCTCGTGGCCTCCCTGGACGGCGCGGTCCGCCTCCAGGGCTCCGTGGCAGGCGTACGGCAGGTCTTCACCACCCGGGTCGACGGGGTGACGGTCGCCGCGAGCGCCGTGGACCCGCTGCTGCGCCTCACCGGCGCGGGACTCGACGAGACCCTGCTGGCCGCCCGGCTGCTGGCGCCCGGCGGGGCGCCCTGGCCGCTCTCGCTGCGCCCGGTCCGCCGCGGCGTGGACGCGCTGCCCACCGGCCACTGGCTGGAGCTCGGCGCCGACGGACGGGCCCGCAGCGTGCGGTGGTGGGAACTGCCCGAGGCGACCCTCTCGCTGGAGGAGGGCGCCGGGGCCGTCCGCTCCGCGCTCACCGACGCGCTCGCGACCCGCGTCGCCCCGGACCGCACGATCAGCGCGGACCTCTCCGGCGGACTCGACTCGACCACCCTGTGCTTCCTCGCCGACGCGGCCGGCGCCGACCTGGTCACCTACCACGTCATGCCGCTCGACGAGGCCAACGAGGACACCGCATGGGCCCGCAAGGCCGCCGCGCATCTGCCGCACGCCCGCCACCACATGCTCGCCGCGGACCGCGCCGCCAACCTGTTCGACGTCGGCTACACCGCCGACACCGCCGACGCGGCGCCCGAGGGCCCCTCGACGTGGGCCTCGGGCCTCGCGCACATCCGGGACCTCGCCGGGCGGGCCACCGCCGAGGGCGCGGCCCTGCACCTGTCCGGGTTCGGCGGGGACGAACTCTTCGGGCGGATGCCCGCCTGCGCCTGGTCCCTCGCCCGCATCCGTCCGGCCGACGGCCTGCGGCTGGTGAACCGCTACCGGCTGGCCAACCGCTGGCCGTGGCGCAGCACCCTGCGGCAGCTCGCGGACCGTTCGACGTTCGCGCAGAACCTGATTGAGGTCGCCGGGCGGATCACCGCCCCGCCCCCGCCGGTCAACGAGCCTGACTTCGGCTGGGTGTTCGCGCCGCGCATGCCCGCCTGGGCCACCCCGGACGCGGTGGCCACCGTGCGGGACCTGCTGACCACGGCAGCCGAACGGACCCCGGAACCGCTGGACGCCGACCGGGCCCGGCACCAGGCTCTGTCCTCCGTCGTGTTCGAGGGGAACACCGTCCGGCAGGTCAACACCGCCGTCGCCGGCACCGGGCTGGTCTGGGAGGCGCCGTTCCTCGACGACCGGGTTCTCGAGGCGGCCTTCGCCACCCGGATCGACGAGCGGCTGGCCGCCGGACGGTTCAAGCCGCTGCTGACCACCGCCGTGCGGGGTCTCGTGCCCGACGACTTCCTCGCCCGCCGCGACAAGGGCGAGTTCAGCGCCGAGACGTTCCGGGGCATCGAACGCAACCGGGACCGGATCCTGGATCTCTGCGAGGACTCGCTCCTGGCCCGGCTCGGCCTCGTCGACCCGGTCGCCTTCCGGTCCGCGGTGCTCAACCCCGGGCCGATGTCCCATCACCTCCAGCCGATCCAGACCACGGTGGCGTGCGAGAGCTGGCTGCGGGCGCACCCCCAGGACTCCGGAGAGAACCGATGAAACTGAGCCTTGCCCGCGACGTCACCCTCACGCCCGTCGATTCCGGGGCGGTCCTGCTCGACGGCCGCCGCGGCCGCTACTACCAGCTGAACGCCTCCGGCTCCGCGATCCTGCACAAGCTGCTCGACGGCGACACGCCCGCCGCGGCCGCCGCGAGCCTGTCGGAGTCCGCCCCCGTCAGCGAGGAGCGGGTGCACCAGGACGTGCTGGCCCTGGTCCGCTCGCTGAGCGAGGCCGACCTCGTGGAGGTGACGCAGTGACCACGCCCGCCGTCGCCGAACAGGCCACGCGCCTCCCGCTGCACCGGCAGATCGCCCCGAGATGCGCGGCCGGCGCCGCCCGCCTGCTGGTCGGACTGCCCCCGGCCCGGCTGCACCGGGTGCTGCGCGTGCTGAGCAAGGGCTCCCGGCCCGCCGGGTACGCCCAGGTGGCACGGGCCCGGCGGTCCGTCGTCTCGGTCAGCACCCGTTGCGCGGGCCTCGGCTGCCTTCAGCGGTCCGTCGCCACCGTGCTGCTGCTCCGTGTCCGGGGCAGGTGGGCCGACTGGTGCACCGGCTTCCGGGTGCAGCCCTTCGCCGCGCATGCCTGGGTCGAGGCCGACGGCCGCCCGGTCGACGAGCCCGGAGAGATCGGCGTGTTCCGCACCGTGCTGGCCGTGCGCCGCACCGGAGGCGGCTCATGACGGCGATCCGGGCCGAGGGCCTCTACGCGTACTACGGCACCACACCGGCCGTGAACGGCCTCGACCTGACCGTCCCCGAGGGGGCCACCTTCGGGTTCCTGGGGCCGAACGGCGCCGGCAAGACCACCACCATCAGCATGCTGACCACGCTGCTCAGGCCCACGGCGGGCCGCGCGGAGGTGGCCGGGTTCGACGTCACCACGCACGCCGCCGAGGTGCGGCGGAGGATCGGCATCGTCTTCCAGGAATCGACGCTCGACCTGGAGCTCACGGCCACCGAGAATCTGCGCTTCCAGGCCGACCTGTGCGGTCTGGGCCGGGCCGAGGCACGCGCCGCGGTGGCCGCGATGCTCGACATGATGGAGCTCACGGGACGCGACAGGACCCCCGTACGGCACTTCTCCACCGGTCTTCGCCGGCGCCTGGAGATCGCCCGCGGCCTGCTCGGCTCCCCGCGCGTGCTCTTCCTCGACGAGCCGACCACCGGCCTCGACACGCAGACCCGCGCGGCCGTCTGGCACCACCTGGACCGGCTCCGCGAGGAGCAGGGCATCACGGTCTTCTTCACCACGCACCAGCTGGAGGAGGCCGAGCACTGCGACCGCATCGCGATCTTCGACAGCGGCAAGCTGGTCACGGAGGGCTCACCGGCGGAGCTGAAGTCCGTCATCGGGGCCGACGTCGTCGACCTGCGCACCGAGGACGACCGGCTGGCCGTGGACCTGCTGTCCGACCGCTTCGGACTGACGGCCGAGAGCGTCCCCGGCGGGCTGCGGCTGAGAGTGCAGGACGGTGCCTCCACGGTGCCCCGGCTGTGCACCGGACTGGGCCTGACCGTGCGGTCGGTGACCGTCACCCCGCCCTCGCTCGACGACGTCTACCTGCACCACACCGGGACCGCGATCAGGGACAGCGGGTCCGACGCCCGCTCGCTCGACAGCCTCGGGGAGGGACTGCGATGACCCGGACCGACATCCCGCCGAGTGTCACCCTGACGAAACCGGCCCCGTCCTCGTCCGAGGCGCGTACCTGGCACACCGTACGGCCCTACGCGCTGCTGTGGCGGCGGGAGATGACCCGGCTGCGGCACAATCCGCTGCGCCTCGTCATGGGCCTGGTCACCCCGCTGCTGTTCCTGGTCGTGCTGGGCACGGGGCTGGAAGCGGCGTCGTCCACGCTCGGCAAGGCCCAGCTGAACGACTACCGGGCCTACCTGTTCCCGGGCGCGCTCGTGATGTCCGTGCAGGCCCCGGCCATCGCCGTGGGCATCTCCCTCGTCTGGGACCGCCGGCTCGGCATGCTGCGCCAGATGCTCGTCTCCCCGTTCCCACGGTCGAGCATCGTCCTCGGCCTCGCGCTCGGCGGAGCCACCACGGGTGCCGTCTACGGCCTCGCCCTGCTCGCCGTCGGAGGCATCGCGGGCGTCCGGTACACGCCGATGCTGCTGGTCGTCCTCGTCGAACTGCTGCTGGTCTCGCTGCTCTTCACCTCGTTCGGCCTTCTCGCCGCGGTCACCATCCGGCAGGTCGACACCTTCCAGATCGTGGTGAACCTCAGCCTCATGCCGCTGATGTTCTTCTCCGGCGCGATGTTCCCGCCCAACGGGCTGCCGGGCTGGCTCGACACCGTCGTCAAGCTGAACCCGCTGACCTACGGCGTCGACGCCGTGCGCCGGACCCTGCCCGGCCCCGACGTCCTCACCTCGGAGCAGACCCGGCTGATGCTCGGCGACTGGAACCCGCCCGTGTACGCGGAACTCGGTGTGCTGGCCGCCCTCACCGCCGCCGTACTGAGCCTCGCCACCTACCGGTTCTCCCGGACGCAGTGAAAGGGGGCCGGCCGTGACGTTCGTGCGGACATGGGCGGGCACCGCGGCCCGGATCGTCCTCGCGGCGGTCCTGGGCTACGCGGGCTGGGTGAAGGTCCAGGACCTCACGGAGGCCGGCCGTACCGTCGCCCTCTACCAGTTCGTCCCCGAGGAGAGCGCGCAACTCGTCGGCGCAGCGGTGGCGTTCGTCGAGCTGGCGCTGGCCCTGCTGCTTCTCGCCGGGCTCGCCACCCGCGCCGTGGCGGCCGTCACCGCCCTGCTGATGGTCACGTACATCGCGGCCATCGCCTCGGTGTGGGCGCGCGGGATGTCCATCGACTGCGGCTGCTTCAGCAGCGGCGGCACCCTCACCGGCGGTGCGGAACGGGGCTACGTCGTCGACATCGCGCGCGACCTCGCCTTCCTCGGCGCCGCCGCCTTCCTGATCACCCGCCCGCGAACCCGTTACGCCCTGGACCGCTGGGTCCTGGAGACGAAGGAGCGTTAGACATGCAGCCGTCGACGGACGCCCAGGTCCGGGAAATGGTGCACCGGCGCCGGCGGCGCCGCCGCACCGTGCTGGTGTCGCTCGCGGCGGTGGTCACGGTGCTCGGCGCCGCGCTCGTCGGCGCCGGGCTCGTCCGGGCCACCAACACCGAGCCCGGCGAGGCCCCCGAGGAGGTCCCCGCCGGCGTGGCCGCCGACCGGGCCGGCCTGGTCACGTCCGAGGGCCCGGTCCGGGTCGACCTCTACCTCGACTACCTCTGCCCGGAGTGCCGCATCACCGAGAAGGCCCTCGAGCCCGAACTGAGGAAGATGCAGGAACGCGGAGAGGTGCGCGTCGTCCACCACCCGGTCGCCTTCCTCGACGACCGCAGCGCACCCGCCGGCTACTCCACCCGGGCCGCGTCCGCCGCCGCCTGCGCCGCGGACCAGAACAAGTTCCAGCCCTACACGGCGGCGCTCTTCGACGAGCAGCCGCCGGAGCAGGGCCCCGGCCTCGACACCGACCGCCTGGTCGCCCTCGGCCGGGACGTCGGCATCACGGGCGCGTCCTTCGAGCGGTGCGTCCGCGACGGCACGTACCGGCCCTGGGTGACGTACGTGTCCGACGTCGCCGCCTCCCGCGGGGTGGCCCTCACCCCGACCGTGAAGGTGGCCGGCAAGCGCGTGGAGCTCTCCGGACCCGACCGGGCGAAGGCGTTCGTGCGGGCGGTGGAGGAAAGCCGTTCATGAGCCGCCTGACCGTGGCCCTGACCGGGGACTGCATGACGACGCGGGGCGCGCCGCTCACCTCCGACCCCGCCGCCGGCCGGCTGGGCGAGGTGCTGCACACGGCCGACTTCGCCTTCACCAACCTGGAGGTCGCGCCCGCCACCGGACGCGGCCACCCGGTGCCCGACGCGGCGAGCGGAGGCGGCCTGATCGCGGACCCCGCCGTCCTCGACGACGTGACCGCGATGGGTTTCTCGGCCCTGAGCTGCGCCAACAACCATGCCCTCGACCTCGGTACGGAGGGCGTCCTCGGCACGGCGGACCTGCTGCGGGCCAAGGGGGTGCCGTTCGCGGGGATCGGCGCCGACCTCACCGCTGCCCGGCGCCCGGTGTACGTGGACCGGCCGGCCGGCAGTCTGGCGCTGATCGCGTGCACCGCCACCTTCCGGGACGGGCAGGAGGCCGCCGTTCCGTCCCCCGACCTGCCGGGCCGGCCGGGGGTCAACCCGCTGCGGCACGGCGTGACGCTCCGGGTCACGGCCGCGCAGCTGGAGGCGTTGCGGGAGATCGACGGCGTCACAGGACTGCGGTCGCGGCGGGCCGAGGCGCGCACCCTGCTCGGGTTCGACCCCGCCATGCCCGGACCGGGCCGGCTCGCGCTGTTCGGCACCCGCTTCGAGACCGCGGACACGCCGGGCCTGACCACCGCCTGCGACCCTCGGGACGTCCACGACATCACCCGCTGGGTGGCCGAGGCGCGCCGCCGCGCGGACCTGGTCCTGGTCAGCGTCCACTCCCACGAACCCGGCCCGACACCCGAGACGCCCGCCGAGTTTCCTGCGGGACTTCGCCCGCGCGGTGATCGACGCCGGCGCCGACGCCGTGGTCGGGCACGGCCCGCACATGCTGCGCGGTGCGGAACTGCACCGGGGCCGGCCCGTCTTCCACAGCCTGGGCAACATCGTCAGCCAGATAGAACTGGCCGACCGCGTCCCGGCCGAGGACTACGCGCGGGCCGGTACGGACGAGGCCCTCACCCCCGGCGCCTACTTCGAGCGCATCACCGCCCACGGCCGGCGCATGTTCGCCCCGCACCGCCGGTACTGGCAGTCGCTCGTGCCGGTGCTCACCTTCGACGACGGCGTCTTCACCGGCGCCCGGCTGCACCCGGTCGACCTGGGCTTCAGGCAGCCCGTGCACCGGCGAGGACGGCCCCGGCTGGCCGGTCCGGTCGACGCCAAGGAGATCCTCACCGACTTCGCGCGGCTCGCGGAGCCCTACGGCGTCACCGTCACCGTCGGGGACGACGGGACGGGGGAACTGGTGGCGGCGGAAACCTGACGGCGGCCGCCGGCCCGGCCGATAGAGTGCCGGAGAGACAGGCTGACGAGGCGTCGCACCGCCGGCCACGGCGGCGACCCGAGGTACGAGGGATGCGGAATGGCCGAGGCGGTCCAGGTCCTGATCGCGGACGACCAGGCGCTGCTGCGCGGGAGCTTCCGGGTCCTCCTCGACTCGACTCCCGGCATGGAGACGGTGGGGGAGGCGGGGGACGGCGCCGAGGCCGTCGCGCTCGCCCGTGAACTGACCCCGGACGTCGTCCTGATGGACCTGCGGATGCCCGTCATGGACGGGATCGCCGCCACTCGCGAGATCTGCTCCGACGCGGCCCTGGCGGGCGTGCGGGTGCTGGCCCTCACGATGTTCGACATGGACGAGTACGTCTACCCGGCCCTCCAGGCGGGTGCGAGCGGCTTCATGCTGAAGGACGCCTCGCCGGACGACCTGGTCACGGGCATCCGCGTCATCGCCACCGGCGAGGGCGTGCTGGCCCCCTCGGTCACGCGCCGCGTCATCGCGAACTTCTCCCACCAGGACACGGCCGCCCGGCCGGCCCCCCGGCTGGTCGGCCTCACCCGGCGCGAACAGGAAGTGCTCGTGCTGATCGCCAAGGGCCTGTCGAACGCGGAGATCGCGGACCACCTGGTGATCAGCCTGCCCACGGTGAAGACCCACGTGAGCAGCCTGCTCTCCAAGCTCAACGCCCGCGACCGCGCCCAGCTGGTCATCGTCGCCTACGAGAGCGGCATCGCGGAGCGGGGGATGCCGCCGGCCTGAGCGGGTCGCGCCCCGCAGGCGGTCGCTTTGACCGCTCCGTCCCGCGTGGCAGGGGGTGCGGGGCACCGCTGAGTTCTCGCCGCCTCGTCGGTCGCGCGCACGACGGCTTCACGACCCAGGTGCAGGGCATGCCCGCGGCCGCCGTGCCCTTCACGAAGGGCTGGCGACGGAGCGGGTGCCGTTCCCGGTCGGCTCCGGTCCTCAGAACACCGGCAAGGCACTGAGCGACGTGCCGTCCACGAGGAAGACGCGGTTGGCGTCTCCCGTGATCCAGTAGCGGTCGCGGTTCCGGAGCACGGGAAACGTCCACGTCGGGCGCTGTTCCTGGGAGAGGTCCAGGGCCTGGACCGCTGCCTGTTCGCCGTCGGTGGCCACCGACCACAGTCCGCTGCCCTGCAGCACGAGCGGGCTGCCCGCGTCGCACTGGAGGAGACCGGTGTGGATCCAGTCGGTGGGCCGGCCCGTGCGGAGGTCGAGCCGCACCGGGAAGACGACCTCGGTCGCGTACACGGTCCGGCCGTCGACGGTCGGAGAGCTCCAGAAGGCGGGGTCGCCGCTGGGCTGGTCCGGGGTCTCGGTCGACCAGAGTTCCTTGCCGTCGGCGAGGTCGTAGGCGGCCAGCTGCCTGCCGGCCACGCACAGAGTGCCGCCCGACCGGTCGACGTCGGCCCGGCCCGAGTCGGTCAGCGACCGGTGCTGCCACACCTGCCGGCCGTCGGCGGTGTCGAGGGCCGCCACGGAGCCGTCCGCGGCCGTGACGACCAGCCTGCGCCGCGCGGCGAGGCCGCGTGACGCGGCCTTCTCACCGAGGTCCGCGTCGATCGGCACGGTCCAGCGGACCGTGGCGTCGGACCGGTTCACGGCGCGGATCCGGCCGTCCTCGGTGATCAGATACACCGCCTCGGCGTCCGCGTCGAGCAGTGAGGCGGCCCGCGCGGGCGCCGTCCATTTGGGCTCGCCGGTGGAGGCGACGAAGGTGACGAGCGTGCCTTCACGGTCCACGGCCGCCACCAGCCGGTCGGACAGGGACAGGTAGCGGCCCGTGGCTTCCACGTCCGGCGCCGACCAGCGGACCGAGCCGTCGACGACGCTGTGCGCAGCGATGCCGCCCTTCGCCGCCGCGACGACGAGGACGTCGCGGACGGGAAGGGGCGCCGCGGGGCGGTCGGAGAGCGCCGACGGCGCCTGCCAGAGCGGTTCGGGAGCCTCACCGAGGACGTAGTCGCCCTTCGCCGCGTCCAGAGCACGGGCCTTCGGGGCCGCGACGGCCGGAGGGATGTCGAAGGGGTCGTCGCCGTCCGTCCTCCAGTTCCACCATGCCGCAGTACCGCCGACGGCGAGCACGGAGGCGCCGGCGGCGAGCCCCGTCAGCAGACGGCGTCGGGATACGGGACGCGGTGCGCCCTCGTCCGGTACGGCCGTCAGCTCACGGACGCGCTGCTCCCGGAGTGTGATGTCCTGCGCGATCGGCCCGCCGCGCCACGCGCGGTCCGCGCCCGCGGGCGGAGCCGAGTACTGGACGATCTGGTCCGGGAGGGGCCGGGCCGCCGGGTCCTGGGCGAGACACGGTCCGATCAGCGGCCGGAGAGAGGGGGGTACCCGGTCCAGGCGGGGCGCTCCGTGGACGACCTCGTACTGCACGGCGGCGACGTGCGCCCCCTCGTACGCGTGCAGACCGCTCGCCGCGTACACGAGGACGGCGCCCAGGGAGAAGACGTCGGCGGGCGGGCCGACGCGCCGGCCGAGGACCTGCTCGGGGGCGCCGTAGCCGGGGGTGACCGGGGCCTGGCCGGTGGTGGTCAGGGTGAGGCCGTGTTCGGGGCGGGCGATGCCGAAGTCGATGACGCGGGGGCCCGTCGAGGTGAGCACGATGTTGGCGGGCTTCACGTCGCGGTGGACGAGCCCCGCGGAGTGGATGTCCTTGAGCGCGGGCGAGCCCCGCAGCCAGGGCCCGGACCGTCGGTTCGTCGAGCGGTCCGTGGGACCCGACCACGTCCGCGAGTGTGGGGCCGGCCAGGAACTCGGTGGCGATCCAGGGACGGCCGTCCTCCGTCCGGGCGTCCAGGACACGGGCCACCGTCGCGGACGTGACCGCCCGGGCCATCTGCGCCTCGCGGACGAAGCGGCGGGCAAGGCCGGCGTCGTGGGCCAGGTGCGGGTGCAGCACCTTCACGGCGGCGACGCGGCCCTCGCCGTCCCGGCCGACGTAGACCTTGCCCATGCCTCCCTCGCCCAGTACGCCGTGGACGCGGTACGGACCCAGACGGATCGGGTCTCCGGATTCGAGGGGCTTCATGGTGGGTGCGGCTTTCTGTGAGTTCAGGCGAGGGGGTACGCGGCGGTGTACGCGTCTCCGACGGCTATGAGCCTCTTGGCGGACCGGTGGGCGAAGTACCGCGCCGCGGCGGCCTTGACGGTGTGGGACACGGCGCCGGTCCGCAGGTCCGCCGTCATCAGCCCGGAGGGCACCTTGCCGTACACGAACGCGATTCCCGCGACGGGCGGTGTGCCGAGGTCGCCGGCCGTCACCGCCTGACCGGTCTGCGCCCACCGCCGGGCGCCGTTCGCGCTGTCGAGCGCGACCATGCCCTGGCCCTCCTCCATCGCGTACACCACACGTCCTTGGCGAAACAGCGGGTCAGGACCGGGACCAGGGCCGCGGGGACCCCGGTGAGGTCGGGTTCGGCGTAGCGGACGCGGTAGACGAGGTCGGCGTGCTGTCCGGTGCCGAAGGGCCCGTGTCCGGTGGCCGCGTACGTGAGGACCCCGGCCAGTGCGAAGACGTCACCCGCGGAGGTGTGCTCCTGACCGGTGGCCTGTTCGGGCGACATGAAGGCGGGCGTGCCCGCGGCCATGCCGGTGCGGGTGAGCCGGTCGTCGCCCAGGGCGCGGGCGATGCCGAAGTCGATGACCTTGGGACCGTCCGCCGTGATCATGATGTTGGAGGGTTTGAGGTCGCGGTGGACGACCTCCGAGGCGTGCAGCTGCCCCAGCGCTGCGCACAGCAGGGCGCCGAGGCCTCGCACCGTCGGCTCGGGGAGGGGGCCGGCGAGGGCGACGGCGTCGTCGAGGGGCGGTCCGATGACGTACTCGGTGGCCAGCCACGGGGTGTCCGCCTGCGGGTCGGCGTCGAAGACGCGGGCGCCGTGCACGGGTCCGATGACCCGGGCCGCGTCCGCCTCGAGACGGAAACGGGTGCGGAACGCGGGGTCGGTGGCGATACGGGCGTGCATCGTCTTCAGCGCCGCCGTACGGCCCGTGGCCGTGCGGGCGAGGTAGACGGTGCCCATGCCGCCGCTGCCCAGGCGGGCGACGAGACGGTACGGGCCGACGCTGTGCGGGTCGTCGTGGGTGAGCGGGGAGAACATCGGCTGTCAGTCCAGAGCAGCAGGGGGCGAGGGGAGTTCGGCGGCGAGCACCTGCGCCGACTGGCGCGCGAGCGCGGCGACCACGGCCGCCGGCAGCGGAAGCGGCGAGGCCGTGTCCGGGGCGGTCGGCGGATGCGCCGCCGCCTGGCCGGGGACGTCCGGGTCCAGGAGGGCGAGGACCTCGTGCGCCTGTGGGCGTCGGGCGGGATCACGCGACAGGCACGCCGGGATCACGACGCGGAGGAACTCGGGCAGTTCACGGCTCTCGGGCGCGGTGTGGCCGGTGCTCGCGTGGGCGAGTACCGCCCCGAGGGCGTACACGTCGCCCAGCGGGCGCGGCCGGCCACCGGCCGCCTGCTCAGGGGCGAGGCTGCCGGGGTCCAGGCCCGGCAGGTCGCTGCGCAGTTCACCATCGGGGGCGGCGGCCCGTGCCGCTCCGAAGCAGCTGAGGCGTGGGCCCTCGGTGGTGAGGAGGACGGAGGCCGGGGAGAGACCCGCGTGCGTGACGCCCCGGGTGTGGGCCATGGCGAGTGTGCCGGCGAGAGCGGTGGCCAGGGCGCGGACTGTGGGATCCGGAAGTGGACCGCCGTGGGCGCGCAGGGCCGCGGGAAGGGAGACGGCCGGGATGTACGGCGTCGCGCACCAGGGCAGGTCCTCCGTACCGCCGACCTCCTCGACCGGCAGGAACCCCGGTGTCGCCAGCCGTCGTGCGCCTTCCGCCTCGACCGCCCAGCGGGCCGGGTCCGCACCTGGGACCGGCAGACGGACGAGGAGCGTGCGGTCACCGTCGGCGCTGCGCGCGATGAAACGGCGTTCGGCGACGGCGTGGTCCGGTTCCCGCTCGAGCCGGGCGAGGATGCGGTGCGGCCCGGCCCAGGCCGGGTCGTCGTGACGCGGACGTTCCATGCGAGCTCCCCCGAGTCCGTGATGATCGCGAACGAGCCTACTCACGCGTCCCTGAGAGCCCGGGGCCGGTGTCGGCCGTCGCTGCGGCCGAAAACAACGAGGACCCGGTCGTTCACCTCTGGCGACCGGGTCCTCGTGAAGCGGATCCGCCGGCGGCGACACTCCCCCGAGTTGCGCTCGCGCGCGCACCCCCGGGCCGGATCCGATGTAGTGATCACATCAAACCTTGCCAACGGATGGCTAACATGAGGCCAATGGATTCCCCCTCGGTCACCCGGAAGGCAGTGGTGCGGCGTGACACGGCGCGGTCTGCGCTTCGGACTGCTGGGGACGCCCGTCCTCTACGGCGGTGAGCCGACCTCCGGTGAGCCGGCGCACGGTGAGCCGGCGCACGGCGAGCCGACCCCCGCGGACGCGGCACCCCCGCACACCCCCTGCACCCGCAACGGCACCCCCCTCCTCCCCGTCACCAGCCCCAAACTCCGCACCCTCCTCGCCGTCCTGCTGCTCGACGCCGGGCGGGTCGTCTCCGTCGAGGTGCTGAAGGACGCCCTGTGGGGCGGGGAGCCGCCCGTCTCCGCGCTGCCCTCGCTGCACAACCACGTCGCCCGCCTGCGCCGCCTCCTCGACGAGCCCGGTCGGCTCCTCACCGTGCCCACGGGGTACGTCCTCCGCGTCGACGACGGTGAACTCGACGTCCAGGTCTTCGACGCCCATATCTCCGCCGCCCGTGCCGCCCGGGCCGAGGGTGACTGGGCGCGGGTCCGCCGCGAGTGCCGGGCCGCGCTCGGGCTGTGGCGGGGAAGTCCGCTGGGCGGGCTGGCCCCCGAGGTGGGCGGGTACGCCCTCGTGCGCCGCATGGAGGAGGCGCGGCTGCTGCTCCACGAGTGGCGCTACGACGCCGAACTCGCCCTCGGCGACGACGGCCTGGCCGATCTCGTGCCCGAGCTGTCCGCCCTGGCCGCCGAGCATCCGCTGCGGGAGGCCTACCACCGTCAGCTCATGCTCGCCCTGCACCGCACCGGCCGTCAGGCCGAGGCCCTCGTCGTCCACCGTGATCTGCGCGCCCGTCTCGCCGACGAACTCGGCGTCGAGCCGGGGAGGCCCGTGCGCGAGGCTCACGTCGAGGTGCTGCGGGGGAGCGGGACGCGGGACGGCGCGTCCGGGTGGGTGCGGCCCGCGCAACTGCCGCCCGCGCCAGCCCATTTCGTGGGGCGGGCGGACGTGCGGGAGGGCATCGTCCGGGCGCTCTCCGGGACGGACGCGGCCGGTGCCGTCGTCCTCAGCGGGACGGCCGGTGTCGGGAAGAGCGCCCTCGCGCTCCAGGTCGCGCACGCCCTGGAGGAACGTTTCAGCGGCGGCCAGCTCCACCTCAACCTTCGGGCCACGGAACCCGGTTCCGCACCGCTGACCGTCGAAGAGGCCCTCACCTCACTCCTCCGCGACCTCGGAGTCCCCTTCCGTGACGTCCCCGGACACCCCGATGCCGCCTCCGCGTTGCTGCGGTCCCTGCTCGCTCCCACCCGCACCCTGCTCGTGCTGGACGACGCCGCGAGCGCGGCCCAGGTGCGGCCGCTGCTCCCCGCAGGACCCGGGTGCGGCGTCGTCGTCACCAGCCGGTCGCCCCTCACCGCCCTCGACGGCGCCGCCCGCTTCCCCCTCCGGCCGCTGAGCGACGAGGAGAGCGCCGCGCTGCTGCGCTCCGCGTCCGGGAGGGACGACATCACCGCCCGGCACCCGCTGGTCGCCCTCACCGGCCGGCTCCCGCTCGCGCTCCGCGTCGTCGCGGCCCGGCTCGCCGCCCGCAGGGCCCTCACCCCGGAGGCCCTCGCCACACAGCTCGCCGCCGCCGACAGCCGCCTGGACCTCCTCGACTACGACGACCTCGGTGTCCGCCGCTCACTCGACGCCGCCTTCGACGCCCTCACCGCCTCCGACCGCCGCACCGACCAGGACGCCGCCCTCGTGCTGCGCCACATCGGCGCCCTCGACCTGCCCTGCTGCGACGCCCGGTCGCTGGCCCGCCTCACCGGCGTCGACGAGGCGCGGGTCGAGGCGGCGCTGGAGCGGCTGGCCGACGTGGCCTTGCTGGAGGAGACCGCCTACGGGCGCTTCGAGCCGTACGACCTCGTACGGGACTACGCCCGCGAACGGGCGGCGGAGCCCTGCGCGCAGTCCCCGTCGGGGTGTCACTTCGCGTCGGCGTAGCACTCGACCACCGCCGTGGTGAACGGGAAGCGCACCGGCGTCCGACCGAACGCGATCCGCCCCGCCTGCTCGGCGGCCTCGCGGATCGCCGCCGTCACCGTCGCCGTCTCCTCCTCGGGGCAGTGCACGATCACCTCGTCGTGCTGGAAGAAGACCAGCTCCGCCGCCATGCCGGTCAGCGCCCGGCGCAGGCCCGCGAGCAGCAGCAGCGCCCAGTCGGCCGCGCTGCCCTGCACCACGAAGTTGCGGGCGAAACGGCCCCGGGCGCGGGCGTCGGTCGAGGCGTAGCCGGGGGTCCACGCGCGGGCCGTCTCGGGGTCCGGCTCGTCCCGCGCCACCGGGATGCCCGCCTCCTCCACCGCGTCGTCCGACGTCCGCGCGGCCGGCGGGCAGGTGCGGCCCAGCCAGGTGCGGACCAGCCGGCCCTCCTCGCCCGCGCGCGCCGCCTCGTCGACGTACGCCACGGCCTTGGGGAAGCGGCGGCGCAGCGCGGCGAGGTTCTTCAGGCCGTCGCCGGAGGTCTGTCCGTACACCGCGCCCAGGACGGCGATCTTGGCGCGGTCGCGGTCGCCGGAGAAGGCGCGCTCGGACACCGCCTGGTAGAGGTCGCTCTCCCGGCCGGCCACCTCCATCAGACCGGGGTCGCGGGAGATCGCCGCCAGCACCCGCGGCTCCATCTGGTCGGCGTCGGCGACGACGAGCCGCCAGCCCGGGTCGGCGACCGCCGCGCGGCGGATCACCTTGGGGATCTGCAGCGCGCCGCCGCCGTGGGTGACCCAGCGTCCGGTCACCGTGCCGCCCGCGAGGAACTCGGGGCGGAAGCGGCCGTCGCGCACCCAGTCCTGCAGCCAGGACCAGCCGTGCGCGACCCAGATCCGGTACAGCTTCTTGTACTCCAGGAGCGGCTTCACCGCCGGATGGTCCACCGACCGCAGCTCCCAGCGGCGGGTGGACGTCACCTTGATCCCGGCCTGCGCGAACGCCTTGACCACGTCGGCCGGGAGGTCGGGCCGGACCCGGCGGCCGAAGGCGGCGGACACCTCGTCGGCCAGCTCGGCCAGCCGGCGCGGCTCGCCGCCGCCCGCGTACCGCTCGCCCAGCAGGTCGTGCAGCAGCGCGCGGTGCACGTCCGCCCGCCAGGGCAGACCCGCGCGGTTCATCTCGGCGGCGATCAGCATGCCCGCCGACTCGGCGGCCGTCAGCAGGCGCATCCGGTCCGGGTGCGCGGTGGCGTCGGTGCGCCGCTGCTGCTCGGCGTAGACCGTGAGCAGGTCGGCCAGCGGCAGCGGTGCCGCCTGCGGGTCGAAGAGCGACGACTGGGCGCCCGGGTCCGCGTGCCGCTGCGGCGGGTCGGGCGGCACGGGTCCGCCGCGCAGCCGGGCCAGCGCGGCCGCGGCCGAACGCGGCTCCCCGTACCGCCCCTCGTGGCCGAGGAGCAGGGTCTCGGCGGCCTCGACGTCGTACGCCCGCTCCACTCGCACCCCCGTGGCGAGCAGACGCGGGTAGACCTCGGCCGTGGACCGCCACACCCACCGGGCGACTTCCGGACGGCTCCGTACGGCCTCGGCGAGGTCCGCCTCGCGCCGCACCGGGCCCGAGGGCAGCCCGTCCGGGCCGAGGGGGGCGACGTCCACGCCACCGTCCTCGGCCGGAGCGAGCGCCCACCGGCCGGCCATGTACGCGAGTGTCGCAGGGGGGTGTGACAACGGCCTGGTGGGAGCGGGCCGGCCGGGCCGCGGATCAGCCCTCCCGCGCCGGCTCGTCCCCCGTCCTCGTCTCCACGTACTGCGCGAGCATCTCGACCACGTACCGCTCGGTGGCGCCCTTGGTGACGCCGAGGCCGCTGAGCACACCGGTGCCGTTCTCGTGCTCCAGGAGGGCGAGCAGGATGTGCTCGGTGCCGATGTAGTTGTGGCCGAGGCGCAGCGCCTCGCGGAACGTCAGCTCCAGCACCTTCTTGGCCGCCGAGTTGTACGGCACCAGCTCGGGGGCGTCCTCGGCGGCGGGCGGCAGCGCCGCGCGCGCGGCCTCGCGGACCGCGTCCACGCCGACGCCCTGCTCGGTGACCGCCTTGACGGCCAGTCCCTGCGGCTCGGCCAGCAGCCCGAGGACCAGATGCTCGGGGCCCATCTCCGCACTGCGGGCGGCCTGCGCCTCGTTGTGACCGGCCATGATCGTGTTGCGGGCGCGGGGCGTGTAGCGGTTGAAGCCCTGGCTCGGGTCGAGGTCGTTGCCGCCCTGGGGGACGAAGCGCTTCTGGGCGGCCTGCCGGGTGACGCCCATGCTCTTGCCGATGTCGGTCCAGGAGGCGCCCGAGCGCCGGGCCTGGTCGACGAAGTGGCCGATCAGATGGTCCGCGACGTCGCCGAGGTGCTCGCCGGCGAGCACCGCGTCCTGGAGCTGTTCGAGCGGTTCGTCGTGGACCGTCTTGATGGCCGCGATGAGGTCGTCGAGACGGACGGATGACTTGATGGCGGGGTTCTTCGACATGTGTCAACCGTAAGTTGACAGTAGAAGGGTGTCAACCCGTCGTTGACACTTCCGGGTGACGGGTCGCGGCGTGGCACGATCGGCCCTGTGAGTACGTCCGGCACCGTCGACCGCGCCTTCCGCTCCGCCCTCTACGACACGGGCGACGACACCCTCGACACGGGGGCCTCCCTGCTCGCCGCCGACCCCGCGGCGGACGCCGAGCTCGCCCGCCGAGGTGAGGACTTCGTCGCGTCCGCCTGGCAGCGGGGGTGGCAGCCCGCGGACGTCGTCCGGGTGGTGCGGCGGGAACTGGACGAGACGCACGCCCGGCTGGCCGGCTCGCTGATCCGGGCCCAGGCGCGGCGGGACGGGCGGGCGCGGGGAACGCGGTGGGAGGCGCAGGTCGCCGAGGTGCCGACGTCCGACGCGGCCGCGCGCGGTGACCGGTTCTCGTACGCCACCGCCGTCCTGGAGCTGTACCGGCTGCTGCTGCGGCTGCCCGCGCTGGAGCCGCTCGACCAGGCGGCGGGAACGTCACCGTCCGGCGGGCGGGAGCGGAAGCCGGAGTCGCGGATGCTCGGGCGTATCCGGGCGCTGCTGGCGAAGGCCGAGGCGACCGGGTTCCCGGAGGAGGCGGAGGCGCTGAGCGCCAAGGCGCAGGAGCTGATGGCGCGGCACAGTGTGGACGAGGCGCTGCTCGCCGCGCAGGGAGCGGTCGCGGAGGGGCCGGACGCCGTCCGGATCGGGGTGGACCCGCCGTACGAGCAGGCCAAGGCGGTGCTGCTGGACGCGGTGGCCTCGGCGAACCACTGCCGGGCGGTGTGGAACGAGGCGTTCGGGTTCTCGACGGTGGTGGGGTTCGCGTCCGACCTCGAGGCGGTCGAGCTGCTCTACACCTCGCTGCTGGTGCAGGCGACCGGTGCGATGACCAAGGCGGAGGCGGCGCAGCGGGCGGGCGGGCGAAAGCGGACGAAGACGTTTCGGCAGTCTTTCCTCGCCGCGTACGCCCACAGGGTGGGGGACCGGTTGGCGGCGGCTGCGGCCGAGGTGCCGGTGGGGGGCGATCTGCTGCCTGTGCTGGCGTCGCGGGAGGTGGCCGTGGCCGAGCGGACGGACCGGCTGTTCCCGGCGACGGCCACGACGCGGTTGCGTGGGGTGAGTGATGTGGCGGGGTGGGAGGAAGGGAAGCGGGCGGCCGATGGGGCGCAGGTGCGGGGGCGGCGGCGGTTGCCGTGACGCGGGGGTGGTCGCCCCGACGCGGCGGCGCTGCTGACGGCGGGGTGCTGTGCGTTGCCGACTGCGGGTGCCGTCTGCGCCCACCCTCCCCCACTCTCGGCTTCGCTCGAGCGGGGGGACCCCCATCGCCCCAAGCGGCACGACTGCCCGCAGACGGGGGTGGGCGCGCCCGCCCCGGAAGGCGCGGCACGACTCCCCGCAGACGGTGGGGGTGCGCCCGCCCCGGACGGCGGGGCGGCCGGCCCTAAGAACCCAGGCCCTCCGTCGGGAGGCCCGGGGGCAGGGAGCCGCCCTCCGCCTTCGTGTACGTCTCCGTGCCTGCCGCGCCGTCCCACTCCACCGTGAGGGACTTTCCGTCGACCGACGTCACCGTCCCCTTCGTGCGGTCGCCGTTGCCCGTCGGGCACTTCAGGGCGAGCGTCGGCTCGGCGCCGCCCTTCGCCGTGCCGCTGCACACCGTGCCGCCTGTGGCGAAGAGGGCCGCCTCCTCACCGGTGACCATCAGGACCACCGCCTTGCCGTCCGCGGTGGTGAGCCAGCTGCCCTCGAGGTCGCCGGCCGGGGCGCCGCTCGCGCTGGAGCCGCCCGTGCTGCCGCCGGAGTCCGCCGTCCTCGTGGCGGACGCGGTGGGCGCCGCGGAGTCGTCCGAGCCGCCGTCGCCGTCGCTGCACGCCGTGAGCCCGAACGCGCCGGCCAGGCACACCGCCGCGGCCGCCAGCCGTGTCCGCCGGGTGCGGGACCGCCCGTCCCGCGTGAGCGCCGGACCGACCCGGTCCACCGAAGTCTCCACAGTCACCGCTGGTCCCCTCCCTGGTTCCGGCCCGGGCGGCCGGACGACCGGTGTCAGCTAACAGGAACCGCCCCGCGCCCGGCCAGGGTTGCGTGACGGACCTCGCACCATCGACGCCGGCCCGCCCGGAACACATCACCGCCCACCCACCGGAAGGGCACATGAGGGAACACAATCGCCCCCGCTCGCGTCTCTAAGGCAGCGGGGCCCGGTAAAACGTCCGTCAAAGCGGACACCGGGCGGCGGGTGAGGCTGTAACCGCGCCGCCACCCGCCGTGCACGTGCATCTGCCCCTGCATATGCACGTGAACGGAGTTATGATCCGGGTCAGTTGACCACTGCATCAATGGCCACACCAGCCGGTGCACCAGCGGGGAGCGACCTGTGGACCACGACGTGTACGACGGTGACGGGCACGACGGTGCCGGCGCGTCCGGCGTGTACAACGGCATGGCGGCCACGCGGCTGGACGGTGTGGCCTGGCAGAAGAGCCGGCACAGCAACTCGCAGGGGTCCTGCGTGGAGTTCGCCCGGCTGCCGGGCGGGGAGGTCGCGGTGCGCAACTCCCGCTTCCCCGACGGTCCCGCGCTCGTCTACACCCGCGCGGAGATCGAGGCCATGCTGCTGGGCGTGAAGGACGGCGAGTTCGACCACCTGGTCGCGAGCTGACCGCGGAGGGCGCGGCGCCGGGCGGGCCCGTCGGGCGCGACGCGCGTAGACACGTGGCACGCGCGTGCGCCGTACGGGGATCAGGGCTGCGGGAGCCGGAAGAGCGCCCACACCACCTTGCCGCTGAGCGCGCCGGCCAGCGGGTGCCAGCCCCAGCTGTCGCTGAAGGTGTCGACCAGGAACAGCCCGCGTCCGGACTCGGCGGAGCAGTCCTCGGACAGGTCCTCCGGCTCCCGGGTGACCGGGCCCTCGTCGCTGGGGTCGCGCACCGCGCACACCAGCCGTCCGGTCCACCGCATCAGGTGCAGCCGCACCGGGGGTTCCGGGGCGGCCAGGCGCGGGGTGTTCGCCGGCAGGGCGTGGCGCAGGGCGTTGGTGACGAGTTCGGAGACCACCAGGCAGACGTCGTCGAACCGTTCGCCGAGGTGCCACTGGTCGAGGGTGCCCCGGGTGAACCGCCGTGCCTCGCGGACCGCTTCGTAGCGGGCGGGCAGGGCGCAGGAGGCGGCGTCGGAGGCGGCGGCGAGGTTCAACGGCGGAAGGCCCTGCCGTAACGGCTCGAGCATGGTCGATCCATTCGTCCCCATGCGAGGCACTCCCGGGAATTCGCGGTCGTAGCGAGGCTGCGGTGGTGCGGGGCCCATGGTTTCGGATGCGCACAGCAGATGCAAGGGCAGATGCACGTGCAGCTGACCGAAATCAGCCCTGCCGTTCTGGTTTGTTGGGCAATTTTTCCGTCATCCCCGCGTCTCCTCCTGGCTGTTCTCTTGCCCCCCGGTTGCGCCTCGGTGCCCGTTCCGTGCCGCTTCCTGACCGGATCGAGCGGCGGAATTCCGTTTGTGTAATCGGTCGAGTACTGCTCGGAGTGTTTTAGTGGCAGACTGCGGGCCTTGAAGACGTTGGGGAGGCTGTCGAACGTGAGCGCGGGAGAGCCGGGATCGGTGGTGCGGCGCATGCTGCTCGGATCACAACTCAGGCGACTGCGTGAGGCGCGGGGGATCACGCGCGAGGCCGCGGGCTACTCGATTCGCGCCTCCGAATCGAAGATCAGCCGGATGGAGCTGGGCCGGGTGAGCTTCAAGACCAGGGACGTGGAAGACCTGCTGACGCTGTACGGCATCACGGACGAGCAGGAGCGCGCCTCGCTGGTCTCCCTCGCCAAGGAGGCCAACGTGGCGGGCTGGTGGCACAGTTACTCGGACGTCCTGCCCAGCTGGTTCCCCACCTACGTCGGCCTGGAGGGCGCGGCCTCGCTGCTGCGGGCCTACGAGGTGCAGTTCGTGCACGGCCTGCTGCAGACCGAGGACTACGCCCGCGCGGTGGTGCGGCGCGGCATGAAGAGCGCGAGCGACGCCGACGTGGAGCGCCGCGTGGCGCTGCGTCTGGAGCGGCAGAAATACCTGGTCGCGGAGAACGCCCCCGAGTTCCACGTGGTGCTCGACGAGGCGGCGCTGCGCCGGCCGTACGGCGACCGCGCGGTGATGCGCGGGCAGCTCCAGCACCTGATCGACGTCTCCGAGCGGCCCAACGTCCGGCTCCAGGTGGTGCCGTTCAGCATGGGCGGGCACTCCGGGGAGTCCGGCGCCTTCACCATCCTGAGCTTTCCCGAGCCCGACCTCTCGGACGTGGTGTACCTGGAGCAGCTCACCAGCGCGCTGTACCTGGACAAATCCGAGGACGTGGCCCACTACGAGAAGGCGCTCAAGGAGCTGCAGCACGACAGCCCGGGTCCCGCCGAGAGCCGCGACCTGCTCCGCGGGCTGCTGCAACTGTCCTGAAGTGCACCGGCGCCTGTCCCGAGAGACCCCTCAACTCCCTTGTGACACACGTACGATGACGTGTGATCACACCCCGGTGTGCTGATCGTGTTTCTGCTGACGCAGCGAGGGATCGAGGGATCACATGTCGTCGTACTTCACCGACCTGGCTCAGCAGTACATCGACGGTGAGTGGCGCCCGGGCACCGGCTCCTGGGACATCATCGACTTCAACCCGTACGACGACGAGAAGCTCGCGTCGATCACCATCGCCACGGTCGACGAGGTCGACCAGGCGTACCGGGCGGCGGCCCGCGCGCAGAAGGAGTGGGCGGACACCAACCCGTACGCCCGCCGCGCGGTGTTCGAGAAGGCGCTCCGGCTGGTCGAGGAGCGCGAGGAGGAGATCGCCGGGGCGATCGTCGCCGAGCTGGGCGGGACCCGCCTCAAGGCCGCCTTCGAGCTGCACCTCGCCAAGGAGTTTTTGCGCGAGTCGGTGCACCTGGCGCTCGCCCCCGAGGGCCGGATCCTCCCCTCGCCGGTGGACGGCAAGGAGAACCGCGTCTACCGCGAGCCGGTCGGCGTGGTCGGCGTGATCAGCCCGTTCAACTTCTCCTTCCTGCTGTCGCTGAAGTCCGTCGCCCCCGCGCTCGCGCTGGGCAACGGCGTGGTGCTCAAGCCGCACCAGAACACCCCGGTCGTCGGCGGCTCCCTGGTCGCGAAGATCTTCGAGGACGCGGGACTGCCCCCCGGGCTGCTCAACGTCGTGATCACCGACATCGCGGAGATAGGCGACGCCTTCCTGGAGCACCCGATACCGGAGGTCATCTCCTTCACCGGCTCCGACGAGGTCGGCCGGCACGTCGCGACCGTCTGCGCGTCCCTCTTCAAGCGCGCGGTGCTGGAGCTGGGCGGCAACAGCGCGCTGGTGGTCCTGGACGACGCCGACGTGGACTACGCCGTGGACGCGGCCGTGTTCAGCCGGTACGTCCACCAGGGCCAGGTCTGCATGGCCGCCAACCGCATCCTGGTCGACCGGGCCGTGGCCGACGAGTTCACCGAGAAGTTCGTCGCCAAGGTGCGCACGCTGAAGGCCGGCGACCCCCGCGACCCGGAGACCGTCATCGGTCCGGTGATCAACTCCCGGCAGGCGGACGCCCTCACCGGCGTCGTCGAGCAGGCCCTCGCCGAGGGCGCCACCGCCCTGGTGCACGGCGGACGCAGCGACAACCTGGTCGAGCCGTCCGTCGTCACCGGGCTGCCGGCCGACTCCGCCCTGCTGCGGCAGGAGGTGTTCGGCCCGGTCGCGTTCCTCGTCCCGTTCGACGGCGAGGAGGAGGCGGTGCGCCTGGTGAACGACACCCCCTACGGGCTCAGCGGCGCCGTGCACACCGGGGACGTCGAGCGGGGCGTGCGGTTCGCGAAGCGGATCGACACCGGGATGTTCCACGTCAACGACGGCACCGTGCACGACGAGCCGATCGTCCCCTTCGGCGGCGAGAAGCACTCGGGCGTGGGCCGGCTGAACGGCGACACCATGCTGGACGCCTTCACCAGCACCAAGTGGATCTCGGTGCAGCACGGCCGCAGCGGCTTCCCGTTCTGATCCGGCCCGCCCGTCCCTCCGGGCCGCTCCCGGTGCCCGCCGGGCGCGGCCTACGCTGGTCCGCATGTCAGTGATCCGTCTTCTCGTGCTCGGCGCGGTGCGCCAGCACGGGCGGGCCCACGGCTACCAGGTGCGCAACGACCTGGAGTACTGGGGCGCGCACGAGTGGTCCAACGCCAAGCCCGGCTCGATCTACCACGCGCTGAAGCAGATGGCCAAGCAGGGGCTGCTCGTCGCGCACGAGACCGCTCCCTCCACGGCCGGCGGCCCGCCGCGCACCGAGTACGAGGTCACCGAGCAGGGCACGGAGGAGTACTTCCGGCTGCTGCGCGAGGCGCTGACCTCCTACGACCAGAAGCCGGACGTGCTCTCGGCCGGGCTCGGCCTGATGGTCGACCTGGAGCGGGAGGAGGCCCTGGCCCTGCTGGAGCGCCGGCTGGCGTCCATCGAGGAGTGGCGCAAGGCGGTCACGGAGTACTACGTCCCGGAGAACGGGCCCGGTGAGCTGGGGCACATCGGCGAGATCATGGACTTCTGGGTCCACTCGGCGGACACCGGGGCCGCGTGGACGCGCGGGCTCGTGGCGCGTATCCGGGGCGGCGCCTACACCTTCGCCGGCGAGGGCGAGCCGTTCGTCGGTGTGCTCGCCGAGGGCGAGGAGAACCCGTACGCGACGCGGCAGCCGCATCCCGGGGATGCCGAGTAATCAAGTTTGACGAGTGAGGGTGGCGGGTAATACGGTGCGCGACGCTAGTCAAGTTTGACTAATGAAGGGGGCTTCAGTGTCCGACGCGGCGATCACCGTCGAGGAAGCACGCAAGACGTACCGGGGAGCCAGGGGATCGGGCACGGCCGCACTCGACGGACTCGATCTCACGGTCGCCCGCTCGACAGTCCACGCGGTGCTCGGGCCGAACGGCGCGGGCAAGACCACTCTGGTCCGGGTCCTGTCCACCCTGCTCCGCCCCGACTCCGGCCGGGTCGTCGTGGCGGGACACGACGTGGTGCGCGAGGCGTACCAGGTGCGTCTGCGGATCGGCCTGCTCGGCCAGCACGCGGCGCTCGACGAGGAACTCGGCGGCCGGCAGAACCTCGAACTGTTCGGCCGCCTCCACCACCTGGGCGCCCGGCGGGCCCGCGCCCGGGCGGACGAACTGCTGGAGCGCTTCGGGCTCTCCGGCACCGGCGCGAAAGCGGTGGCGAAGTACAGCGGCGGCATGCGGCGCCGGCTCGACCTCGCCGCCTCCCTGATCACCGAACCGGAGGTGCTCTTCCTGGACGAACCGACCACCGGGCTCGACCCGCGCGGCCGCGCCGAGGTGTGGGACGCGGTGCGCTCCCTGGTCGGCGGCGGGACGACGGTCCTGCTCACCACGCAGTACCTGGAGGAGGCGGACCAGCTGGCCGACCGGGTGTCGATGGTGGACTCCGGCCGGGTCGTCGCGGACGGCACGGTGGACCAGCTCAAGACGGCCACCGGCGGCGACCGCATCGACGTGGTGCTGCGTGACGCCGGACAGCTGGAGACGGTGGCGGGCCTGCTGCCCGCACCGCGGGACGCGGTCACCGTGGACGCCGACCGGCGGCTGCTGAGCGCGCCGGTCAGCGACCGCATGGCGGCCCTCACCGCCGTGGTGCAGGCCCTGCGGGAGGCCGGCGTCGAGGCCGAGGACGTCGCCCTGCGCAGGCCCACGCTCGACGAGGTGTTCCTGCACCTCACCGGACGCGACGAGCGAGTGAAGGAGGCAGCATGACCAGCACGGCGTACGCACTGGCCGACTCCTGGACCATGACCCGCAGGGAGCTGGCCCGCTGGGGACGGCAGCCGGCCGCGGTGGTGGTGAACCTGGTCTTCCCGGTGATGCTGCTGCTGATGTTCGGCTACCTCATCGGCGGCGGGCGCGGGGTGAGCGGCGACTACCTCGGCTACCTGCTGCCGGGGATGCTCGCGCTCAGCATGGCCTTCGGCCTGGAGGGCACGATGATCGCCGTCACCCAGGACATGAACAAGGGGGTCGTCGACCGCTTCCGGTCCATGCCGATGGCCGACGGCGCGGTGCTGGTGGGCCGCTCCGCCGCCGACATGCTCCAGTCGGTGCTCGGCCTGGTGGTGCTGCTCGGCGTGGCCGCCGCGCTCGGCTGGCGCACGGACGCGGGCCCGGGCGCGTTCCTGGGCGCGGTGGGACTGCTCCTGCTGCTCCGGTTCGCGATGCTGTGGATCGGCATCCACCTGGCGCTGGTGGCGGGCAAGCCCGAGATGGTGCAGGCGGTGCAGATCCTGGTCTGGCCGTTCGGCTTCCTGTCCACCGTCTTCGCCGTCCCCGAGTCCATGCCCGGCTGGCTCGCCACGGTCGCGCGGTGGAACCCGATCTCCCACACGGCCGCCGCCGTACGGGACCTGTTCGGCGTGCCCGGCGCCGAGTCCGGGCACGCGGGGGCCGCGGTCCTGTGGCCCCTGGCGCTGCTCGCGGTGTTCTTCCCGCTGGCGGTACGGCGGTTCGCCCGCCTCAGCAGGTAGGGCGCCCGTGGTCCGGCTCCCGTCCACACGGGAGCCGGACCACCCGGCTCAGTGATGGAAGCCGGTCGCCGCGTTCCTGTCCCGCGTGAGGGGGTGTGACTGGCTCCGCAGGTCCGGCAGCAGCCGGGTGAGGTCCTCGGCGAACAGGTCGGCGAGGTCCTCGGAGAAGCCGTTGCGGCACACCACCCGCAGCACCGCGAGGTCCTGACGGTTCGCCGGGAAGGTGTAGGCGGGCACCAGCCAGCCGGTCTCCCGCAGCCGCCGCGCCACGTCGAACACGTCGAACGCCGTCACGTCCGGCGCCGTGGTGAAGGCGAACACCGGCAGCTCGTCGCCCCGGGTGAGCAGCCGGAAGTCGCCGAGCGCCTCGATCCGCGCGGACAGTCCCGTGGCCACGTCCCGCGCGGCCTGCTGCACCGCGCGGTAGCCGTCCCGGCCCAGCCGCAGGAAGGAGTAGTACTGCGCCACCACCTGGGCGCCCGGCCGGGAGAAGTTCAGCGCGAAGGTCGGCATGTCGCCGCCCAGGTAGTTCACCCGGAACACCAGCTCCTCGGGCAGCGCCGCCGCGTCCCGCCACAGCACCCAGCCCACCCCTGGGTACACCAGGCCGTACTTGTGCCCGGAGGTGTTGACCGACGCCACCCGGTCCAGCCGGAAGTCCCACACCAGGTCCTCGTCGAGGAACGGCGCGACCATCGCCCCCGACGCCCCGTCGACGTGCACCGGGACGTCCAGGCCCGTGCGCTCCTGGAGGTCGTCCAGGGCCGCGCACAGCTCGGCGACCGGCTCGTAGGACCCGTCGAAGGTGGAGCCGAGGATGCCGACGACGCCGATGGTGTTCTCGTCGCACAGCTCCGCGGCCGCCGCCGGGTCGAGGTGGAAACGGTCGCCCTCCATCGGCACCTGACGGGGCTCCACCTCGAAGAAGGTGCAGAACTTGTCCCAGCACACCTGGACGTTGATGCCCATCACCAGGTTGGGACGGGCCTCCCGCGAGGGGTAACGGCCGGCGTTGCGCAGCGCCCAGCGCCGCTTCATGGCCAGCCCGGCCAGCATGCACGCCTCGCTGGAACCGGTGGTCGAACAGCCCACCGCCTTCGACGGGTCGGGCGCGTGCCACAGGTCGGCGAGCATCGCCACGCACCGCCGCTCCAGTTCGGCGGTGCGCGGGTACTCGTCCTTGTCGATCATGTTCTTGTCGCGGCACTCCATCATCAGCACCCCGGCCTCGGGCTCCATCCAGGTGGTGACGAAGGTGGCCAGGTTCAGCCGGGCGTTGCCGTCCAGCATCAGCTCGTCGTGCACCAGCTGGTACGCCGTCGACGGGGCCATGGGGCCGTCCGGCAGCCGGTGCCTGGGCGGCGCCTGGGTCATCCCCCCGACCGGGTTCGCGGGCCCCAGGAAGGGGTTGACGGACATCGGGCGCTCACCGGCCGGCCGGCCGGGGTGCAGCGGCATGGGTCCTCCGTAGGGGTCGGGCGGCCCGGGGCGGACCGCCGGGGGAGCGGGGTCACCTGACGGCCGTCCCGTCCGGCCGCAGCTGCATGTGCGGGCGGCCGGTGACGAGCAGCCAGGCGGGGAGGGAGGCGAGGCAGAGCAGGGTGAGCATGCCGGGGGAGGCGACCAGGACGGCCGCGACGAACAGGCTCACCCAGCCCTGCCGGGTGACGGCCAGCAGCACGCCCAGGACGGCCGCCGACACCCCGACCGCCGGGTGCACCCCGGGCACCAGGGCGTGCGCGCACAGGCCGAGCGCCGTCCCGACGAACACCGAAGGGAAGATCCGTCCGCCGCGGAAGCCGCAGGACGCGGCGACCAGCAGCGCGGCCAGCTTCACCACCGTCATCACGGCGAACTCGCCCGCCGTCCAGCCGTCGGGGTCGGCGGCCAGCTCGGCGATCTCGTCGAGCCCCTTGAACAGCGTGAGGTGCCCGCCCAGGGCCGCGAGCGCGCCCAGGACCACCCCGCCGACCGGAAGCATCAGCATCGGGTGCCGCAGCCGCCGGAACGCGCCGTGCACGTACGGGAAGGCGTACACGGCGCACATGCCGAGCAGCGCGCCCGCAGAGGCCACCACGAGCGACGCCAGCAGATCGGCCCAGCCGGGCCCCTCGAACGGCGGCAGATGCAGGTCGAAGCTCGGCTCCGACACGAGCGTGGTGGTCAGCGCCCCGGCCCCGGCGGCGGCCAGCGGTGCGAACAGGCTGTCCCACAGCTGTCCCTTGACGCGCTGCCCGGCCAGCGCCTCGGAGATCACCAGCGCGGCGGCGACCGGCGTGCCGAACAGCGCGCCGATGGTTCCCGCCTCCGCGAGGGCCACCCAGCCCCGCCGGGCCGTCCTCGGGAGGACGCGGGCGCCGAACCAGACCGCCAGCGACACGTTCACGGCGATGATCGGGTTCTCCGGTCCCAGACTCGGCCCGCCCGCCAGGACCAGCGCGGTCACCAGCACCAGTCCGGGCAGCACCGCGAGCGGCAGCACCGGCGCCTCCAGGCCGGTGGTCGCCGGGTCGGGGCCCGCGTGCCCGGGGACCTTCCACACCACCAGCCCGACGGCGGCCCCGGTGGCGGTCAGCACGGCGAACATCCACGCCACGGAGTAACGCCCCACGCCGAGCGCGTCCGGCAGGTCCTGCCAGAGGGCGTGCTGCAGCTCCTCGGCGGCCGCGCTCACCCCCAGCAGGACCAGGCTCGTCACCACGCCGACCAGCAGCGCGGGCACGATGGTCGGCAGGAGGGCGCGTGCCGAGGCCGCCGGGGCGGTGCCGGGCGCCGGCTGCGTGCTGTCCTGGGCCACGCGCACACGATAAAGGGGGCGAAAGGGATAAACCGGTAACCCGCTTGCACCTCACGTGGCGTGAGGACCCAGCCTGGAGCGCGCAAGGGAAGGGAGCGGACATGAGCTGGTCCGTGGGACAGGTGGCCGGGTTCGCCGGCGTCACGGTGCGCACCCTGCACCACTACGACGCCATCGGCCTGCTCGTGCCGAGCGGGCGCAGCCACGCGGGGCACCGGAGGTACGGCGACGCCGACCTCGACCGGCTGCAGCAGATCCTGTTCTACCGCGAGCTCGGCTTCCCGCTGGAGGAGGTCGCCGCGCTGCTCGACGACCCGGACGCGGACCCGCGCGCGCACCTGCGCCGCCAGCACGAGCTGCTGACCGCCCGGATCGAGAGGCTGCAGAAGATGGCGGCGGCCGTGGAACAGGCCATGGAGGCACGCACGATGGGAATCAACCTGACGCCCGAGGAGAAGTTCGAGGTCTTCGGCGACTTCGACCCCGACCAGTACCAGGAGGAGGTCCAGGAGCGCTGGGGCGACACCGACGCCTACCGCCAGTCGCGGGAGCGGACGGCCTCCTACACCAAGGAGGACTGGCAGCGGATCCAGGACGAGGCCGACGAACTGACCCGGCGCTTCGTCGCCCTGATGGAGGCGGGCGAGCCGGCGGACTCCGAGGCGGCGATGGACGCCGCCGAGGACCACCGGCGGGGCATCTCCCGCAACCACTACGACTGCGGGTACGAGATGCACACCTGCCTGGGCGAGATGTACGTCGACGACGAGCGGTTCACCCGCAACATCGACCAGGCGAAGCCGGGACTGGCCGCGTACATGCGGGACGCGATCCTCGCCAACGCCGTACGGCACACCGCCTGACGGTCGTGGCCCGGCCGCACCGGGCCACGACCAGCGGTGACCGCCCCACGGCGCCGGCTCGCGGCTTTCCACGGGGCGGGGCACAGTGCATCCTGGGTACCCCCGCGGAACCTGGGCTTCTACGGCTGCGTTCATAATTTGGGCAGCCAGCCCCGCCCTTGACCCCCAGCTGCAGGAGCCACATCCCCGTGACCACGCTTGCGCTCGGCCCCGAGTGGCTGAGCCCGGACTACCTCATCGAGACCTTCAGCCTCCCCGGCATCCTGCTGATCGTCTTCGCGGAATCCGGACTCTTCGCGTTCCTGCCCGGCGACTCCCTGCTGTTCACGGCGGGCCTGTTCGTGGCCGAGGGCACCTACATCAGCCAGCCGCTGTGGCTGGTCTGCACGTTGATCGTGCTCGCCGCCGTGATCGGCGACCAGGTCGGCTACATGATCGGGAAGTTCTTCGGGCCCCGCCTGTTCAGCCGGCCCAACTCCAAGCTCTTCAAGCAGGAGAACCTGGAGAAGGCCCACGAGTTCATGGAGAAGTACGGGCCCAAGGCGATCGTCCTGGCCCGCTTCGTGCCCATCGTGCGGACCTTCGCGCCCATCGTGGCCGGCGCCGGCCGGATGAAGTACCGCACGTTCCTCACGTACAACGTCATCGGCGGCATCGCCTGGGGCACGGGCGTCACCCTCGCCGGTTACTGGCTGGGCCAGATCTCCTTCATCAAGGAGAACGTCGAGGCGATCCTCGTCCTGATCGTCTTCGTCTCCGTGGTGCCGATCCTCGTCGAGTACCTGCGGGAGCGCGGCAAGAAGAAGCGCGCCGCCGCCGAGGCCCCGGCCGCGCAGCAGCACCCGCAGCCGCAGGTCATGGACGACGCCACCACCCAGCTGCGCCGCATCACCCCGGCCGCCGCGCCCCAGCAGCCCCGCCCGCAGCAGTACGGCGGCCAGGGCGGCTACCCGCAGCAGCAGCCCCACCAGCCCTACGGCGGCCACCCGAACGGCAATCCGAACGGATACCCGCAGCAGCAGCCCCGCCGGCAGCCGTACGGCAACGACCAGCAGCAGTACAACCAGCAGCAGTACGACCAGCAGCAGCCGTACAACGGCGGCTACTGAGCGGTCCCTGCCGGGCGGCGGGCGGTGCGCGGGTCAGAAACCCCGCGTCCGCTTCGCCGCCCGTCGCTTCTCCGCCGAGCCGATCCGCAGGAACAGCCGGGAGATCTCCGAACCGAGGTTCACCCCGATCGCGATGGCCATCGCCAGCGCCACCGCCTTGGTGAGCGACGTCAGACCCGAGTCGACCTCGTTCTGCGCGATGCCCAGCAGACCGAAGTACGTGGCCGAACCGGGCAGCAGCGGCCCGATCGCGGCCGTCGTGTACGGCAGCGCCGACGCGAACCGGTAGCGGGCCAGCAGCTGCCCGAACAGGCCGACCACACCGGCCGCCACCGCCGTCGACGCCACCGGCGAGATGTCACCCGCGTCGTGCATCGCCCCGTACACCACCCAGGCGACCCCGCCGTTCAGCGTCACCATCAGCACGGTGGACCGTTCCTGCTGGAGCAGCACCGCGAAGGCCAGCGACAGGCCCAGGGACGCGGCGATCTGGAGCACCGGCTGCGGGTCCGACCCGCCGAGCGCCGCGTCCGGCACCAGATTGGCGCCCAGCTGCACGCCGAAGTACAGCACCGTCAGCACGCCGATCACGATGCCGACGAAGAAGTACAGCACCTCCAGCAGACGCGCCGACGCCGTGATGTAGAAGCCGGTCAGACCGTCCTGCACGCCCGCCACCAGTGCCCGTCCGGGCAGCAGCGCGAACAGCCCACCGGTGATCACCGCGGACGCCTTCACGTCCGCGTGCGCCAGGGTCAGCGCCACCCCGATCGCGGCCGGCGGCGTCGCGGCCACCGTGAACTGGTAGAACTCCGGCAGCCCGCGCCCGGCGCACAGCCAGGCCAGCCGGTCGCCGAGCATGGCGCCGACCGCCGCCGCGACGAACACCAGCAGACCACCGCCGACCAGGACCGAGGCGGAACCGGCGAGCAGCCCGCTCGCGGCCGTCAGCGCCCAGCCCGGATAGGGGTGCCGGTTACGGCGCATCTCCGCCAGCCGCCGGTACGCCTCCTCCAGGGACACCTGGGTCTCGTCGTCGCTGAGGTCGTCCACCAGCTGGTAGACGGCCGCCAGCCGGGTGTAGTCGGGGCTGCGGCGGCGCACCGTGCGGGAGGCCGTCACCGGGTCGTCGACCAGGGACGGCTGGTAGGAGACCGCGAGCAGGGTGAACGTGACGTTGGGCTCGCAGCGGTCCAGGCCGTAGGAGCGGCACACGGCGAACATCGCCGCCTCCACGTCCTCGGCGCCCTCGCCGCCGGCCAGCAGCAGCTCGCCGATACGCAGGCTCAGGTCGAGCACGCGCGGCACGGCCGGGCCGGAGTCGTCGTGCCGCTGCACCGGCTCCGGGGCGGGGCGCTCGGTCACCGGCATGCGCAGCATCGTGCGCATCCGGTCCTGCCAGGGCACGTCCTTGGTCAGCCGGACCAGCGGGACGCCGGCCGGCGGGGTGAACGTGGCATGCCGGGCGCTGTACGTCCTCGGCGTGCTGAACGCCGAGCCCTCCGGCTCGGGCTGCGGGGGCGGGGCGACGTCCAGACCGTCCGGAAGGGCGAATTCCGAGGTGGTCTCGGACTCCTGTCCGGGCTTCGGCACGGCCAGCCCGTCCGGCAGGGCGAACTCGGACGTCGTCGACGACTCGTTGTCGGCGGTCGCCGCGAGACCGGAAGGGGGTACGAAGGCGTTCCTCGCTTCGTCCGACTGCGGCTTGCGGTCCTCCGCGTCCGTCACGTGCCTTTCTCTCCCTGCTGACGACACCGTCCTTCAGTGTGCCCTCTGCCCCGCCAGTATGCGCACGCAGCGCGACGACGGGCCGCACGCGTCGGCGTGCGGCCCGTCGTCACGTCCCGTGGTGCGGGGGCTCAGTGGCCGCCCTGGTCCTTGAAGCGCTTGTAGGACCGCTCGATCTCCGCCTCGGCGTCCACCCGGCCGACCCAGTCGGCGCCCTCGACGGACTTGCCCGGCTCCAGGTCCTTGTAGACCTCGAAGAAGTGCTGGATCTCCAGGCGGTCGAACTCCGACACGTGGTGGATGTCGCGCAGGTGCTCCACGCGCGGGTCCGTCGACGGGACGCACAGCAGCTTGTCGTCGCCGCCGGCCTCGTCCGTCATGCGGAACATGCCGATGGCGCGGCAGCGGATCAGGCAGCCCGGGAACGTCGGCTCGTCCAGGATGACCAGCGCGTCCAGCGGGTCGCCGTCCTCGCCGAGGGTGTTCTCGACGAAGCCGTAGTCGGTCGGGTAGGCGGTCGAGGTGAAGAGCCGACGGTCCAGGCGGATCCGACCCGTCTCGTGGTCCACCTCGTACTTGTTCCGCGAACCCTTCGGGATCTCGATCGTGACGTCGAACTCCACCGGACGCTCCTCCATGATCAGCACATCGTTCTGGTGGTTAAGTGTCCCTCACGCAGGTGTGTGATCGCGAAAGGGGCTGGTGGTCGTGCCAGAGCTGAGGCCTTGGCGGGCCGCGGGACCGCACGTCGTGCGGATCGCGGACGCCGTACGACCGCGTCTGGCGCGGGTCGCCGCGGCCACCGGGCCGTGGTTCACCAGGGGACGCCGGCCGGGATCGCCGCAGGCCCCACGGGTCGCCCGGCCCGGAACCGGCTGGTACACCGCGACCGCCGCCACCGCCGGTCTGGCGCTGGCCGCGGGAGTGGCGGCCGCCGCCGGCCCCTGGGACTCCTCGGGTCAGCGTACGGCCGAGCGGCACCGGGCCGTGGCCCTGGAAGCCTCGCGTGGCACAGATCACGACGGATCCCGGGCGCGCGCCGGCACCCCGCCGCGCGGACCGCAGGCCGCCCCGCCCGCCCCGTCCGTGCTCACCGGCCTCGGCGGCACCGCCACCGCCGCCCGTTCGGCGCCCGCCGGGAAGGCGCTCGCCGCCGTCCTCGACCCGCTGCTGAAGGACCCGGTGCTGGGCCGCCGCTCCGCCGCCGTGGTCGACGCGGCGACCGGCCGCCGCCTCTACGGCGCGGACTCCGGGAACGCGCTCACCCCCGCCTCCACCACGAAGATCGCCACCGCGGTCGCCGCGCTGTCCGCGCTGGGCCCCGACCACCGGCTCACCACCCGTTCGGTCTACGAGCCCGACACCGAGGAGGTCGTGCTGGTCGGCGGCGGCGATCCCACGCTCACCGCCCGCAAGAACGCCAAGGGGGCCGCGAGCCTGCGCGACCTGGCCGCCCGCACGGCGGCCGCCCTCGCCAAGCGGGGCGTGCGCAAGGTGACGCTGTCGTACGACACGACCCTCTACAAGGGCGACACGGCCCACCCGATCGGGCGGGGCAACGAGAACCTCGCCGCCGTCACCCCCCTGATGGCCGACGAGGGCCGCACCGACGACTCCTCCAGCGGACCCGTCAAGCGTGTCGCCGACCCCGCGGCGGAGGCCGCCCGGACGTTCGGCGACCTGCTGAAGGAGCACGGGATCACGGCCACGCCGCCCGGTCCGTCGAAGTCGACCACGCGCGCCACCACCCTCGCGGCGGTCTCCTCGCCGCCGCTCTCCTCGCTCGTCGAGCGCATGCTGACCAACAGCGACAACGACATCGCCGAGGCGCTCGCCCGGCACACCGCCGTGGCCACCGGCAAGCGGGCCGACTTCGCCGGCGCGGGGGCGGCGGTCACCGCCCGTCTGAAGGCGCTGAAGCTGCCCGTGAAGGGCGTCGTGATCAAGGACGGCAGCGGGCTGGACCGGGGCGGGCGGCTCACGGCGGACCTGCTGACCGCCCTCCTCGTCAAGGCGGGCGACCCCGCCCACCCGGAACTGCGCTCCGCCCTCACGGGCCTCCCCGTCGCCGGCTTCACCGGCACGCTGTCCGGTCGCTACGCGGACGGGGCGGCGGGCCTGGTCCGCGCCAAGACCGGCACGCTGACGGGAGTCAACACGCTCGCCGGCACGGTCGTGGACCGCGACGGCCGCCTGCTGGCCTTCGCGTTCCTCGCGAACGACACGGCGGGGGCGGAGGCGGCCCAGTCGACCTTGGACAAGGCCGCGACAGCCTTGGCGACGTGCGGTTGCCGGACGCGGTAGGGGACTTCCGGGACGCGGTACGACGACGCCCTCCGTGGGCGTGGGGAGGCCGCACCCCTCCGGGCTGCGTGACAGCAACGCCCCTCCCGGGGCGCGGGCGGCGTCTTGTGCGGGGCTTGGCGGTGCCCTGTGAGGGGCGTGGACGAAGACGCCCCACAGGGGCGCGGGGAACTGCGCGAAGGGGGTCCGGGGGCGAAGCCCCCGAAATGGGCGGGGGAGTCTCCCTCACCTCTGCAGCGTGCGGCTGCACCGGCACACCTGGACGTGCGGCGTCCTGCCCCCCGTCTTCGGGGGCTCCGCCCCCGGACCCCCGTTCGCGCAGTTCCCCGCGCCCCTAAGGGCGCAGTCCCGCGCGCCCCTGAGGGCGCAGTCCCGCGCGCGGGAGCGCGAAGCCCCCGCGCCGCTGTCAGGGCGCCGTACAGCCGCAGGCTGTGAGGATCTGCCCGTTTCCCCACCCCTCACGTACCGTTGACACATGACGAGCATCGGTGGTGCTGCCTCATCCGGCATGGTCGACTGGAACCTCGCGGTCGCGACCGCGACCAGGCTCATGCGGCCGGGCCCCGACGTGAGCCGGGACGAGGCCCGCGCCGTCGTCGCGGAGCTCCGCCGCCACGCGCGGTCCGCGGAGGAACACGTCCGCGGCTTCACGAACCTCGGCACGCCCGAGACCCATGACACGCCCCTCCTCGTGGTGGACCGCCCCGGCTGGGTGCGGGCCAACGTCGCCGGCTTCCGCGAACTGCTCAAACCCCTGCTCGACAAGATGCAGGAACGACGCGGCACGAGCCCCGGCAACGTGATGATGGGGGCCGTCGGCGGCAAGGTCACCGGCGTGGAGCTGGGGATGCTGCTGTCGTTCCTGGCCTCCCGTGTCCTCGGCCAGTACGAGACGTTCGCCCCCGCCACCCGGGACCTTCCGGCCGGCGCCAACGGCGGCGGACGCTTGCTGCTGGTCGCCCCCAACATCGTCCACGTGGAGCGCGAACTCGACGTGGAGCCGCACGACTTCCGGCTGTGGGTGACGCTCCACGAGGAGACGCACCGCACCCAGTTCACGGCCGTGCCCTGGCTGCGGGACCACCTCGAGGGCGAGATCCAGGCGTTCCTGGCCGAGACCGACGTCGACCCGACGACCGTGCTGGAGCGGGTGCGCGAGGCCGCGCAGTCCCTGGTCGGCGGGCGTCCCGAGGGCGAGGAGGGCGACGAGGGGCGCTCCCTGGTGGAGATCGTGCAGACTCCGGCCCAGCGGGAGATCCTCGGCCGGCTCACCGCCGTGATGTCGCTGCTGGAGGGCCACGCCGACTACGTCATGGACGGCGTGGGCCCCGAGGTCGTGCCGAGCGTCGCGGAGATCCGCGAGAAGTTCCAGCAGCGCCGCGCCAAGGGCGCCTCCCGCCTGGACATGGCGCTGCGCAAGCTGCTCGGCCTGGACGCCAAGCTCCGGCAGTACCGCGACGGCGAGCGCTTCGTCCGCGCGGTCGTCGACGAGGTCGGCATGGAGGGCTTCAACCGGGTGTGGACGTCGCCGAACACCCTCCCCACCAAGGCGGAGATCGGCAAACCGGCGGACTGGATCACGCGGGTGCACCGCAAACCGGAGGCATAGGCGCCGCGCCCCTGTCGCGCAGGGCGTCCGGGCGGCGGCAGACGGACGCCCCGCCAATCACCCGTCCGAGGGACCGTAGGCATGGGGCAGGCGTGCAATGCTCGGGGAACGGCCCGGTTCTGTCACCATCTACACACTCTGCGTGACCGACTCCCGGGCCCAACCCCCCGGACATCATCAGAAGGGAACCGGACATGGGTCCCCATCCTGCGGTCGCGGCGATACGCCTGGCGGTCCGCCGCGTCCTGAACGACATCCTCGCCGAACACGGCCGGACGCCCGGCCGCCTCACGCCCGACGAGCGGTCCTCCTCCCCGCTCGTGCTCGTGGCCTGCTCCGGTGGCGCCGACTCCATGGCGCTCGCCTCCGCCCTCGCCTTCGAAGCCCCCCGCGCCGGTCTGCGCGCCGGCGGCGTCACCGTCGACCACGGCCTCCAGCCGGGCTCCGGCCCGCGCGCCGTCGAGGTCGCCTCCCGGCTGCGCGAACTCGGCCTGGACCCCGTCGAGTCGGTCGCCGTCACCGTCGGCCGCGACGGAGGCCCCGAGGCCGCCGCCCGGGACGCCCGCTACGCCGCCCTCGACGCCGCCGCCGAGCGCCACCGCGCCGCCGCCGTCCTGCTCGGCCACACCCGCGACGACCAGGCCGAGACGGTGCTGCTCGGCCTCGCCCGCGGCTCCGGCATCCGCTCCCTGTCCGGCATGGCCGCGGTCTCGGGGGCCGACGGCCGTTACCGGCGCCCCTTCCTCCAGCTCGACCGCCAGACCGCCCGCAAGGCCTGCATGGTCCAGTCCCTGCCCGTCTGGGACGACCCGCACAACACCGACCCCGCCTACACCCGCTCCCGGCTGCGCCACGAGGGCCTGCCCGCCCTGGAGAAGGCCCTCGGCAAGGGCGTCGTCGAGGCCCTCGCCCGTACGGCCCAGCTCTCCCGTGACGACGCCGACGCCCTCGACGCCTGGGCCGGGAAGGCCGCGGCCGGCGTCCGCGACGACGACGGCCGCCTGGAGTGCGCCGCGCTGCACGACCTGCCGCCCGCCGTGCGCCGCCGCGTGCTGCGCCGGGCCGCCATCGACGCCGGCGCACCGGCCGGTTCGCTGTTCGCCCGCCACATCGAGGAGGTCGACCGGCTGATCACCGGCTGGCGCGGTCAGGGGGCCATCAATCTCCCCGGCCGGGTCGTCGCCCGCCGGCAGGGTGGCAGACTGGTGATTCGGCAGGGCTGAATCCGGACCCCACCGACCGCCTCAGGTCGCGGGGCGGACCGGACCGGCCGGTGGGACGACCGAAAGTGATGCGGGTGGACGCGAACGACATGGGTGCCGACCTCGAGAAGGTGCTCATCACCAAAGAAGAGATCGACGCCAAGCTGACGGAGCTGGCGGCGAAGATCGACGCGGAGTACGCGGGCAAGGACCTGCTGATCGTCGGCGTGCTCAAGGGCGCGGTGATGGTGATGGCCGACCTCGCCAGGGCGCTGTCCACCCCCGTCACGATGGACTGGATGGCCGTGTCCTCGTACGGGGCGGGCACGCAGTCCTCGGGCGTGGTGCGGATCCTCAAGGACCTCGACACGGACATCAAGGGCCGCCACGTCCTGATCGTCGAGGACATCATCGACTCCGGCCTGACGCTGTCGTGGCTGATCTCGAACCTCGGCTCGCGCGAGCCCGCCTCCCTCAAGGTGTGCACGCTGCTGCGCAAGCCCGAGGCCGCGAAGGTCGCCATCGACGTCGAATGGGTGGGTTTCGACATCCCCAACGAGTTCGTCGTGGGCTACGGCCTCGACTACGCCGAGAAGTACCGCAACCTGCCGTTCGTCGGGACGCTCGCGCCCCACGTCTACGGCGGGTGAACCGCGGCGGCCCCGGCCGCCGTACGTGATCGGGAACCCCGGCGGGCTCCGCGGCGTTGGAGCAGGCGTGGACGCCATTGGCGGCTGTCCCTCGCAGCGTCGGGGGCCGATGCTGGGGTACCGTCCGAAGAACAGCCTTTATCAAACTCACTATGGCAGGAGGGACGGGGCGGCACCGCTCCGTATGGATGGACGTGAAGCGATACTTCCGTGGGCCGGTCATGTGGATCGTGCTGGCCGTCCTTGCCGTGGTCGTGTTGATGCAGGTCGTCGGCTCGTCCGGCGGCTACAAGACGGTGGACACGGGCCAGGTCGTCCAGGCGATCAACGAGAACAAGGTCGAGTCGGCCAAGCTGACCACCGGCGACGAGCAGACCATCAAGGTCCAGCTCAAGGACGGCCAGAAGGTCGAGGACAGCTCGAAGATCCAGGCGAGCTACATCGGCGACCAGGGCGTCACCATCGCCAGCACGCTGCAGGACAAGTTCCAGAACAAGCAGATCCCTGACGGCTACACGGTTTCGCCGTCGAAGCAGAACCCCTTCGTGAGCATTCTGCTGTCCCTGCTTCCCTTCGTCCTCATCGTGGTCGTCTTCCTGTTCCTGATGAATCAGATGCAGGGCGGCGGCTCCCGTGTCATGAACTTCGGGAAGTCCAAGGCGAAGCTCATCACCAAGGACACTCCCAAGACGACGTTCTCCGACGTCGCGGGCTCCGAGGAGGCCGTCGAGGAGCTCCACGAGATCAAGGAGTTCCTGCAGGAGCCGGCGAAGTTCCAGGCCGTCGGCGCCAAGATCCCCAAGGGCGTGCTGCTGTACGGCCCGCCCGGCACCGGCAAGACCCTGCTCGCGCGTGCCGTCGCGGGCGAGGCGGGCGTCCCGTTCTACTCGATCTCGGGTTCCGACTTCGTCGAGATGTTCGTCGGTGTCGGCGCCTCCCGTGTCCGTGACCTCTTCGAGCAGGCCAAGGCGAACGCCCCGGCGATCGTCTTCGTCGACGAGATCGACGCGGTCGGCCGCCACCGCGGCGCCGGCCTCGGCGGCGGTCACGACGAACGCGAGCAGACGCTGAACCAGCTGCTCGTCGAGATGGACGGCTTCGACGTCAAGGGCGGCGTGATCCTCATCGCCGCGACGAACCGCCCGGACATCCTCGACCCGGCGCTGCTGCGTCCCGGCCGCTTCGACCGCCAGATCGCGGTGGACCGCCCGGACATGCAGGGCCGCCTCGAGATCCTCAAGGTGCACCAGAAGGGCAAGCCGGTCGCCCCGGACGTCGACCTCGGCGCCGTGGCCCGCCGCACGCCCGGCATGACCGGTGCCGACCTGGCCAACGTGCTGAACGAGGCCGCGCTGCTCACCGCGCGCAGCGACCAGAAGCTGATCGACAACAAGATGCTCGACGAGGCGATCGACCGCGTCGTCGCGGGCCCGCAGAAGCGGACCCGGATCATGTCCGACAAGGAGAAGAAGATCACCGCGTACCACGAGGGCGGACACGCCCTGGTCGCGGCGGCCTCACCGAACTCCGACCCGGTCCACAAGATCACCATCCTGTCGAGAGGCCGCGCTCTCGGCTACACCATGGTCCTGCCGGACGAGGACAAGTACTCCACCACGCGCAACGAGATGCTGGACCAGCTGGCGTACATGCTGGGCGGCCGCGCGGCGGAGGAGCTGGTCTTCCACGACCCGACCACCGGTGCCGCCAACGACATCGAGAAGGCCACGGGTCTGGCCCGCGCGATGGTCACGCAGTACGGCATGACCGAGCGGCTCGGCGCCATCAAGTTCGGCGGCGACAACACCGAGCCCTTCCTCGGCCGTGAGATGGCTCACCAGCGCGACTACTCGGAAGAGGTCGCCGCGCTGGTCGACGAAGAGGTCAAGAAGCTCATCGAGACCGCGCACAACGAGGCGTGGGAGATCCTCGTCGAGAACCGCGACGTCCTCGACAACCTGGTCCTGGCCCTCCTGGAGAAGGAGACGCTGGGCAAGGAGGAGATCGCCGAGATCTTCGCGCCGATCGTGAAGCGCCCGCCCAGGCCCGCCTGGACCGGCTCCTCGCGCCGTACGCCGTCCACCCGCCCGCCGGTCCTCTCCCCCAAGGAGCTGGCCCTGACGAACGGGGCGAACGGCGCCACGCCGGCCATCTCCACCACGAAGAGCGCCACGACGGACCCCGCCCCGCAGCCGGAGCGGACCCCGGAGGAGCGCCCCGAGAGCTGACACGAGGCCCTCGGAGCCCCTCAGGGCCCGGAATGGATGCCGCGTCCCCCTGGTTCTAGCCTGGGGGACGCGGCATTTTGCGTACCCGCAGTTCGAGACGCGTGCCCGTCACGCGTGCAGGCACAGGAACGAGGCACCCATGACCGACCCCGTGACGCTGGACGGCATAGCCCCCATCGGTGAGTTCGATGAGAAGCGGGCCCGGAACGCCGTGCGCGAGCTGCTGATCGCGGTGGGCGAGGACCCGGACCGTGAGGGCCTGCAGGAGACTCCGGCGCGCGTGGCCCGTGCCTACCGGGAGATCTTCGCGGGCCTGTGGCAGAAGCCCGAGGACGTGCTGACGACGACGTTCGACCTCGGCCACGACGAGATGGTGCTGGTCAAGGACATCGAGGTGTACTCGACCTGCGAGCACCACCTGGTGCCGTTCCGGGGCGTGGCGCACGTCGGGTACATCCCGTCGACCAACGGGAAGATCACCGGCCTGTCCAAGCTGGCCCGCCTGGTGGACGTCTACGCGCGGCGCCCGCAGGTGCAGGAACGACTCACCACGCAGATCGCGGACTCCCTGATGGACATCCTGGAGCCGCGCGGGGTCATCGTGGTCGTGGAGTGCGAGCACATGTGCATGTCGATGCGGGGCATCCGCAAGCCCGGCGCCAAGACGATCACCTCGGCGGTGCGGGGCCAGCTGCGGGACGCGGCGACCCGCAACGAGGCGATGAGCCTGATCATGGCGCGCTGAGCCGCGATCACGGACACCGCGGTCACCGACGCTAGGAGGGGCACGGTCCGGACGGACCGTGCCCCTCCTAGCGTCTCGGGTGTCTCAGGCTGCCGGGGCCGTGCCCGGGTGGTCGTCGTCGTCCTCGTCGTCCGGGAGCTTGCAGACGTGCTCCAGCCACTTGGCGGCCGCTATCACGGCGATGCCCGCCACCACGGAGAATCCGGCGTAGATGGCCTGGTCGCGGCGGGCGGGGATGTCCAGGGAGCCCAGCAGCACGACGAACGTGCCGCCGTAGAGGCCGGCGACGAGGGCCGCCACCAGGGCGCTGGCCTGGCCGAAGACCACCGCGCGGGCCGCCTGCAGCGGGTCGACTCCCTTGGCGTCCGGACGGCGCTCGCGCTGTGCCTTGAGGCGGGCGCGCAGGGAGAGCGCGGTGGCCGCGAGGACCGTGGCGATCAGGGCGAGGACGATCGGCGCGGCCACGGGGACGCTCGGGAGGGTTCCCAGCGAGTTCCACAGGCGGGCGCCGGCCCAGGACAGGACACCGGCGACGACGAAGACGCCGGCCAGCACCCTGATGCGCAGCTCTTTCACGGTGTCCCTTCGCGTTCCCCCGGCCGGTGGCCCGGGCTGTGGCCGTCCTCGACCTTAACGGCTACTCGGGCAGCCGGAGTTCCAGGTCGGCGCGCGGCGTGACCCCGTCCCGGGTGACCGCGTCCAGCAGTTCGGCCACCGGACCGTGTCCGGGGAGCTCGGCGGCGGGGTCGGCGTCCAGCCAGGGGGCGAGCACGAAGGCGCGCTCGTGGGCGCGCGGGTGCGGCAGGGTGAGCTGCGGGTCGTCGGAGCGGAGGTCGGCGTAGGCGACGATGTCGACGTCCAGGGTGCGCGGGCCCCAGCGCTCGTCCCGCACGCGGTGGAAGGCCTCCTCGACGGCCTGGGCGCGCTCCAGCAGGGAGGACGGCGGGAGGGTCGTCCTCAGGACGACGACCGCGTTGAAGTAGGACGGCTGGCTGCCGGGCTCGACGCCCCACGGCTCCGTCTCGTACACGGGGGAGACCGCCTTGACCCGGATGCCCGGGGTGTCCTCCAGGGCGTCCACGGCCCCCTGGAGGGTCTCCAGACGGTTGCCCAGGTTGGCGCCGAGGGCCACCACGGCCCGTTTCGGGTTCTGGAGGGTGGTGTCGGCGGCGTCCACCTGCTCGACCACGGAGGCGGGGACGGGCTGGACGGTCGGGTCGGTGTGGCCCGTGGTGGTCGGCCTGGTCATGCGCGGCTCCGGATGATGGTGACGGTCACGTCGTCGAAGGGCACGGTGATCGGCGCGTCCGGCTTGTGGACGCGCACCTCGACCTCCTGCACGACGTCGTGCTTCAGGCAGACCTGGGCGATGCGCTCGGCGAGGGTCTCGATGAGGTTGAGGGGCTCGCCCTCCACGACGGCCACCACCTCCTCGGCCACGATGCCGTAGTGCACGGTCTTCGTCAGGTCGTCGTCGGCGGCGGCCGGGCGGGTGTCCAGGCCCAGGACGAGGTCCACGAGGAAGGTCTGGCCCTCCTCGCGCTCCTTCGGGAACACACCGTGGTGCCCGCGGGCCCTCAGGCCGCTCAGCGCGACACGATCCACGCGAATCACTCCTGCTGTCGTCGGTCCGGCCGGTCGGTGCCCCGTGCGGACGGCACACCGGCCCGTCCTCGAATCTACCCGCGGCGGGCGCCGGCCCCCGCGGTCCGGGGTCGCGGCCGCCGGACGGGTTCCTCGGGCTCTTCGGTCCGTCTGCCCAGGGTGAACGGCATGCTCACGGGCCGGAAGGGGCGGAGGCCCCGGGTCGGGTGAGTTCCGCCACGTGCGGGTCAGGGCGGGGTCGGGGTGTCGTCGTCCTCGTCGTCGTCCTCCTCGGCGAGGACCGGGGAGGCGTGGTGCGACCAGAGCTTCCAGCCGGACGGGGTGCGCCGGTACACGTTGGTGGCGACGACGAGCTGCCCGACCAGCGGCCCCAGCTCCTCGCCCTCCGCGGGGGCGGGCCCTCCGCTGAGGATGTTCTCCGTGCAGGTCACCACGGCCGTGTCCCCGGTGACGGAGACGTGCACGTCGGTGAGGAAGAACTGGATGTAGTCGGTGTTCGCCATGATCAGCGCGTACGAGCGGAGCACCTCGCCGCGCCCGGTGAGCGCCGGCCAGCCGGGGTGCACGCAGGAGACGACGCCCGCGTCGGCGGGGTCGTGGTACTCCTCGTCGACGCCGAGGTCGGCAGGGGTGAGCCAGGCCGAGGCGACCTCCTCGAAGTCGCCCCGCTCCAGTGCCTCGTAGAAGGCGGTGTTGGCGGCCTCGACCTGCTCGACGTCGGTGTGGGGTGCGGTCACCGGGCTCCTTCCGCACCGTGCTCGGGGGATGTGGGGTCGTCGTCGGGGAGCGCTTCCTGTATCGCGTGGACCACCCGTACGGCGTCGGCGCTGGCCCGGACCTCGTGCACGCGCACCGCCCAGGCGCCGGCCCGGGCCGACAGCGCGGAGACGGCGGCGGTGGCCGCGTCGCGTTCGCGGGCGGGCGGGGGCGGGGCGTCGGGGCCCGCCAGCACCCGGCCGAGGAACCGCTTGCGGGACGCGGCGACGAGCAGGGGGTGGCCGAGGCCCAGCAGACGGTCGAGGCGGGCGAGCAGCGCGAGGTCGTGCTCGGCGTCCTTGGAGAAGCCGAGACCGGGGTCGACGATCACGCGGTCGGCGGCGATGCCGCCTTCCAGGACTGCCTCCACGCGCGCGTGGAGTTCGTCGGCGACCTCGGCGACGACGTCCTCGTACACGCCCCGGACGTTGCCGCCCTCGAGGAAGCCGCGCCAGTGCATGACGACGAACGGGGCGCCCGCGGCGGCGACGACGCCGATCATGGCCGGGTCGGCGAGGCCGCCGCTGACGTCGTTGACCAGGGCGGCGCCGGCCGCGAGCGACCGCTCGGCGACGGAGGCGCGCATGGTGTCGACGGAGACGGTGACGCCCTCGGAGGCGAGCCCGCGGACCACCGGGATGACGCGCCTGAGCTCTTCGGCCTCGTCGACGCGGGTGGCGCCGGGGCGGGTGGACTCGCCGCCGACGTCCACCAGGTCGGCGCCCTGCGCGACCAGGCCGAGGCCGTGCTTGACGGCCGTGGAGGTGTCGAACCAGCGCCCGCCGTCGGAGAAGGAGTCGGGGGTGACGTTCACGACTCCCATGACCGCGCACCGGTCCCAGTGGGGGAGGCCCGCGACCTGACGGCGTCCGCTGTGAGTGCTCATACGTTCAGCGTAGGCCCAGGGAGGGTGCCCGGTGCCGCACGGGCCCGCCGCGCGGGAAACCCCGCGCGCGGACATTGGCGGCACCTTTCGGACCGCATTGCCGTGAGGAGGGACGCACGGAAGATCGGCGAGAGCGGGAAAGGAACGGAATCGAGTCCCGGAGGGTCGGGGAGAAGCGGATCTCCTCCGGGAAGACGCGGCCTGCGGCGAGCGGTCGCGGGAGAGGCGCCGAAACGGACCGGAAGGGGCGGGACGGAAGGGCGCCGGCGGGCGGAATCGGAGGGCGGGACGGGACCGGGGCGCACGGGTGGCGAGGCGCGGCCGGGGCCTCGGGACGGGGTGTCCGGCGGAGACCCCGGACAGGGGCCAACCGGAATGCGCGGAGGGCGAGTTGTCCGTCGGCCTGACCCCATAAAGGATCTTGACGAATATTCAATGGACCGCTTTTCACGCGTGGCCCGGTCCCTGACGGCATGTGAAACATTGCGTATGGCTTTCTTTTTGCGGGGCGGGGCACCATCATTCGCCTACGCGCGGTAAGTTTCTGGCCATGCCACGTGGACGTCACCGTCATTCCCCGCCTCTGCACAGGATGCTGCCCCCGTCGGCGATCGCAGGCGTGTCCGTCGTCTGCGCCCTGGCGCCGTGGGTGTTCACCCAACCGGTGGTGCTCCGTCTCCTGGCCGCGGCCGCCGCGGTCACGGCGATCGTGGGCGCCGTCGTGATGCGCCACTGGGACGCCCAGGCGGGCAAACGCGTCGCCGACCTCACGCGCGCGCGGGCGAGCGACGAGTGGCGTTTCGAGGAGAGGGTCGCCGAACTCGAGTCGGACCTCGATGAGTCGCGTGAGCTGCGTATCAAGCTGGAGCAGCGGCTGCGCGCCAAGCGCGCGGAACTGGCGGGGCTGCGCAACGAGCACGCCGCGCTGCTGCGCCGGTACGCGGCGGCCGAGGCGGAGCGCGCGAACGTCCTCGAGGAGCGCCGGGTGCTGGAGATCGAGGCGGCCGTCCCGGCGCGCGCCCTGCCCCCGGGTGCGCCCGCGGCGCCCGCGGCGCCCGAGCCGGAACCCACGGTCCCCGAGGTGACGGCGGACGTGGAGCGGACGGAGGACGCCGGGCAGAAGGAGACGCAGGACGAGAAGTCCTCCGGTGTCTTCTCCCCGGAGGGGTCGAAGCTGTACCTGAAGGCCGACGCGGCACTGGCGCGGTTCGCGGCCCGGCCGGAGACCGACGAGCGGGTCCAGCCGGAGACCGACGAGCTGGCCGAGGCGGAGGCCGGGAGCGAGGCGGACTCCGACGCGCCGGAGGAGACGGACGCGCGGCCCTCCGTGCCGGCCGCGCGCAAGGAGAGCGCCCCCGGAGCGGCGAAGGCCGGGGACGCCCCGGAGAGCCCCGCCGTGAGGGCCACCGCCCCCCGGGGCGGCGGCACCCCCGAGGACGACGGGCCCGAGCCGACGAAGCGGCGCAGGCCCGACCCGGCGCAGGAGGACGAGGCCGGGGGGCAGCCCCGGGCGGCCGGCGACCATGAGCGCGCGGCCGCCCCCACCGCACCGGCCGCCTCCGCCGCACCGGCCGCGCACCGGCCCGCCGGGCACTTCACGGTGCCGACCGCGGTGGCGGTCGTCCCGCCGACGCAGCCCGTGCGGCGGCCCGTGCAGGACGACGGGTTCGACTTCTTCGGCACCAAGAACGCCCGCCGCGAGGCGCTGGACGCCGTGCAGAACGAGGACCTCGCCGACGTCGTCGGCCAGGAGGCGCTCGCGCTGCACAAGGCGGAGGCCGAAGGGCGGTACAAGCCGGCCGCCGAGGAGCCGCGCGCCGGTCAGGTCATCGACCTGACCGCCCACGACGAGACCGAGCACATCGACGTCCAGGGACTGCGCAGCGCGGTGTCCTGAAACCGGCACCCGTCGTGAGAGAGGGCCCCGCCCAGGCGGGGCCCTCTCCCGTGTCCGGGGCCGGTCAGGCCATCCAGCGGTCCGGCAGGGCGTCCCTGCGCCCCGTGCGGGAGCGTTCCGCCTGGGCGTGCAGCAGGGCGGCGGCCTCCTCGGCGGGGCGCAGACGGGCGGTCACGGTGCCGTTGGCTCCGGTGTCCACATGGACGTCGGCGACGCCGTGCGCCCGCTGCCAGGGCCCCTGGGCGAGCCGTACGCTCTGCACCTTGGCGTGCGGCACCAGCGAGAGGCTGCGCCGCAGCAGACCGTGCCGGGAGGCGAACACCGCGTCCGTGACGGCGAGCCCGTGGCCCCGCCACCACACCGGCACGCACCACCGCGCCCCGCGCGGCGGGCGGGAGAACGCCTCGGACGGGGGCACGGTCACCCCCGGCAGGACGCGCGCGACGACCGACTCCGCCATCGCACGCGGGGCCACCGGCAGCAGCAGCGAGTTGGACGAGCCGGCCACGTCCAGCTCCACGCGCACCCAGCCGCGCCTGCGCCACAGCAGCGGCTCGACCAGCCGCACGGTCTGCACCCGGCCGGGCGGCACCGTCTCGTGCGCCCGGTCCAGCAGCCCGTGGTCGATGCGGAGACCGTCGGGCGACTCGCCCAGCGTCCAGTCGTACTCGGCGACGAAGCGGCCCACGCTGCTCGCGCCCGCCGCGCCGAGCATCGGGATGCCGGCCGCGAGCACCGTCCACAGGCTGTGGGTGGCCGTCCACAGCAGGGGCAGGGCGACGGCGGCGACCAGCAGCCAGACCCAGGTCGCCGCGGTCAGCAGGAGCGAGACGGCCAGCACGCCCGGCGGCACCCGCAGCATCTGCTGGGAGGGCGCCTCGCCGACCTCGTGGGCGGTCTCCGGGGCGAAGCCCGCCGCCCGTGCCAGCAGTTCCGCGCGCAGCGCCCGCGCCTCGCCGGCCCCGAGGAAGGCCAGCTCGTCCTTCTTGTCGGTGCCTATGACGTCGAGTTTCAGCTTCGCCACGCCCGCGACCCGCGCCAGCAGCGGCTGCGTGACGTCGATGGCCTGGATCCGCTCGAGACGGATGTGCGCGGTGCGCCGGAACAGCAGCCCGGTGCGCACCCGCAGCTCGCTGTCGGTGACCGCGAAGTGGGTGAACCACCAGCTCAGGAAGCCGTAGAGGGCGGCGGCCGGGATGAGTACGGCGAGCCCGAGCAGCAGCGTGGTCGTGGTGAGCCGGGTGAGCTGGCGCTGCGCGCCGTCGGGGTCGTGCACCGCCCAGCCCATCAGGACGGCCACCGGCGCCCACGCCCGCCGCAGCGGCGTGACGGGGTGCAGCCGCCGCTCGACGACGGGCGGCCGTCCGGTCACGTCCTCCTGGACGCCGGGCGCGGTCACAGCCCCGCCGACCGGGCCTCGCCCAGCTCGGTGAGCCGGTCGCGCAGCCGTTCCGCCTCGTCCGGGTCGAGCCCCGGGATGGTCGCGTCGGTGGCCGCGGCGGCGGTGTGCAACTGCACGCTGGCCAGCCCGAAGTGCCGCTCGACGGGCCCGGAGGTGACCTCCACGAGCTGCATCCGCCCGTACGGCACGACCGTCTCCTCGTGCCACAGCACACCGCGGCTGATCAGCAGGTCGTCGGCGCGCTCGGCGTACCGCCAGGAGCGCCAGTTGCGCTCCAGCATCACCCAGCCCCACAGCAGCAGGGCCAGCGGCAGCACCGCGAAGGCGCCCCAGGCGGGCCCGGCCAGCAGGCCCGGCACCAGCGCGGTGGCCAGGGTCAGCAGCCCCAGCCACACCACCAGCAGCAGCCGCCGCATCGTCAGCAGCCCGGACGGCAGCGCGCGCCAGACCGGCTCCGTACCGCCGTCCGGTTCCGTGCCGGCGTCCGCCGCGGGCACGTCCGCCGTCGCCGGCGTGGGCGTCCCCTGCGCGTCCGCTGTTCCCGTGTCGTGCGGGCTCCCCGTCTCCATGGGGCCAGCGTACGTACGACAGACTGTGTCCATGACTCCCACGACGGAGACCATGGTCGGAATCGGCGGCGCGGCGGAGAGCACCGACATGGTGCTCAACATCGGCCCGCAGCACCCGTCCACGCACGGCGTGCTGCGGCTGAAGTTGGTGCTGGACGGTGAGCGGATCGTCCACGCGGAGCCCGTGATCGGCTACATGCACCGGGGCGCGGAGAAACTCTTCGAAGCCCGCGACTACCGGCAGATCGTCATGCTGGCCAACCGGCACGACTGGCTGTCGGCGTTCTCCAACGAGCTGGGCGTGGTCCTCGCCGTGGAGCGGATGCTCGGCATGGAGGTCCCCGAGCGCGCGGTGTGGCTGCGCACGCTGCTCGCCGAGCTGAACCGGGTGCTCAACCACCTGATGTTCCTCGGCTCCTACCCGCTGGAGCTCGGCGGCATCACGCCGATCTTCTACGCCTTCACCGAGCGCGAGAAGCTCCAGCACGCCATGGAGGAGGTCTCCGGCGGGCGCATGCACTACATGTTCAACCGCGTCGGCGGCCTCAAGGAGGACCTCCCGGCCGGCTGGACGGGACGCGCGCGTGCCGCGGTCGCCGACGTGCGTGCGCACATGGACCGCTTCGACGACCTGGTGCTCGGCAACGAGATCTTCCGCGGCCGCACCCGGGGCGTCGGCGTGCTGTCGGCGGAGGCGGTGCACGCGTACGGGGTGAGCGGGCCGATCGGGCGCGCCTCGGGCGTCGACTTCGACCTGCGCCGCGACGAGCCGTACCTGGCCTACGGCGAGCTGGGCGACGTCCTGAAGGTGGTCACCCGCGAAGAGGGCGACTGCCTCGCCCGCTTCGAGTGCCTGCTGGAGCAGACGCACAACTCCCTGGACCTCGCCGACGCCTGCCTCGACCGGCTGGCCCAGCTGCCGCCCGGCCCGGTCAACCAGCGGCTCCCCAAGGTCCTGAAGGCGCCCGAGGGCCACACGTACGCGTGGACCGAGAACCCGCTCGGGATCAACGGCTACTACCTGGTCAGCAAGGGCGAGAAGACCCCGTACCGGCTGAAGCTGCGCTCGGCGTCGTACAACAACATCCAGGCGCTCACCGAGCTGCTGCCGGGCACGCTGGTCGCGGACATGGTGGCGATCCTGGGGTCGATGTTCTTCGTCGTCGGCGACATCGACAAGTAGCCCTCAAGCGGCGAGGACGTCCCCGACGCCCACCGGCTGCACCAGCCACCCGAAGTCGCCGAGGCCGCCCGGCGCGGTCAGCTCCGCGGCCTCCCCGGCGGCGGCGAGGGCGCGGACGTACCCCGCCGGGTCGCTGCTCGCCAGGGACAGCGGGGGACGCCCGCCGGCGACGCCGAGCGCGCGCAGGGCGTCCCGCTGGGTCAGCAGGCGCGCGCCCGGCAGGGCGGGGGCGGCGGCGCATGCGTCCAGCGCGACGTGCGCCGTGAGGTCGCGGGAGCCGTCCGGAACCGGCGCCGTCTCCCGGCCCTCCCGGAACGCGGTGAGCGTCCCGAACGGCGGTCGCGCGCCGGCGGTGTGCGCGTAGTCCACGGCGACGGCGGCGCCGCGCGTGAGCGTGCCGACGGCCGCCGTCCAGGCCCGGTCCCGGGGGAGCCCGATCTCCGCGCGCAGGCCCTCCTCGGGCGGCAGCGGCCACCACCGGTCCAGCCAGTCCGCGTCGGGGCCGGCGACCGGCTCCCCGAGGCGCTCGGCGCCGTCCGCCCGCACCCGCACGTACCGGGGCGTGCCGGACGCGTCCACCTCGGCGACGTCCACCGGCACGTTGTCCAGCCACTCGTTGGCGAACAGCAGCCCCGTGACGCCCTCCGGCGGCTCGTCCCGCCACACGATCCGGTCGTCCAGGCCCGGGGGGCGCGCGGCCAGCTCGACGGCGTACGGACGCACACGGGCCGACACGTCCGCGGGGAGCGCCCCCAGTACGCCGGTGACCAGTTCGCCGCGTCCCGCCGCCATGTCCACGAAGTCCAGCGCGGGCGGGCGGCCGAGCGCCTCGTCGACCCGGCCCAGCAGCCGCGCCACGGCGCGCGCGTACAGCGGGGAGGCGTGCACGGAGGTCCGGAAGTGGCCGGCCGGGCCCGCGCCGGGCCGGCGGTAGAAGCCGTCCGGGCCGTACAGGGCCTCCCGGGCCGCCTCCCGCCAGCCGCGGAAACCGTCCTCCGCCGTCCCCCGGGTCCCCGCCGTCACCGCATCCCCGCGTCCGCCGTCGCCGTCCTCACCGAGCCAGGCTACGTGCGCGAACCGGACGGGCCTCCACCTTGGGGAGTACACGCGACGGGCGGGGATCGGCCCTCCGGTTGACCCCTGCACGCATTTTGCTTCCCTACGCTGGGTTACGTGCAGCGCCTCTACGACTTCCTCCGCAGGCACCCGACGTGGGTCGACGGCTTCTGGGCCGTGATCCTGTTCGGGATCTCGGTGCTCGGCGGAGCGACCGTGGAGGAGGGCCGGGGCACCGAGCTGCCCGCTCTGACCGTGCCGGTGATGTTCCTGCTGTCCGTGGTGGTGGCGCTGCGCCGCCGGATGCCGGAGCGGATGCTGGTCCTCGCCCTGGCCGTGGGTCTCGGCCAGCTGATCCTCGACGTGCCGACGGCGCCCGCCGACTTCGCCCTGCTGGTGATCGTCTACACGGTCGCGGCCGTGGGCGCCCGCTGGGCCTCCCGCGTGGCGCTGACCGCGGGTCTGTGCGCCGCCCCGCTCGCGCAGCTGCGCTGGCCCAGCCCGCAGGCGAGCACGGCGGAGAACGTCGCCCTGTCGGTCATCCTGGCCGTGCCGTTCGCCCTCGCCTGGGTGCTCGGCGACTCCATACGCACCCGCCGCGCCTACTTCGCGCAGCTGGAGGAGCGGGCCGCCCGGCTGGAGAAGGAGCGTGAGGCGCAGGCCAAGGTGGCGGTCGCCGCCGAACGCGCCCGCATAGCCCGTGAGCTGCACGACGTGGTCGCGCACAACGTGTCGGTCATGGTGGTGCAGGCCGACGGCGCCGCCTACGTCCTCGACGCGGCCCCCGACCAGGCCAGGAAGGCCCTGGAGACCATCTCCTCCACCGGCCGCCAGGCCCTCGCCGAGATGCGCCGCCTGCTGGGCGTGCTGCGCACCGGCGAGCACCAGGAGGCCGGGGAGTACGTGCCGCAGCCGGGGCTCCAGCAGATCGAGGACCTCGTCGAGCAGTGCCGGGAGTCCGGACTGCCCGTGGACTTCAAGGTCGAGGGCACCTCGCGCGAACTGCCCCGCGGCGTCGAGCTGACCGCCTACCGGATCGTGCAGGAGGCGCTGACCAACACCCGCAAGCACGGCGGACCCAACGCGGGCGCCAGCGTGCGCCTGGTCTACTTCGACGACGGTCTCGGCCTGCTGGTGGAGGACGACGGCAAGGGCGCCCCGCACGAGCTGTACGAGGAGGGCGGCTTCGACGGCCAGGGACACGGCCTGATCGGCATGCGCGAACGGGTCGGCATGGTGGGCGGGACCCTGGACGCCGGACCACGGCCGGGCGGAGGATTCCGCATCAGCGCGCTGCTGCCGCTCAAACCGGCGCATTGACCTATACGCACGCCCCCTGTTGACACCTGTCACGCCCCCCGCGGCACCCGACGACCGAGACGACCGAACGGAAGAGGCCCCGATGACGATCCGCGTGATGCTCGTCGACGACCAGGTGCTGCTGCGCACCGGTTTCCGGATGGTGCTCGCCGCCCAGCCGGACATGGAGGTCGTCGCGGAGGCGGGCAACGGCGTGGAGGCCCTGGAGGCGCTGCGGACCACCTCCGTCGACGTGGTGCTCATGGACGTCCGCATGCCGAAGCTGGACGGCGTGGAAGCCACCCGCCGGATCTGCGCGGACGCCGATCCGCCGAAGGTGCTCATCCTGACCACCTTCGACCTCGACGAGTACGCCTTCTCCGGGCTGAAGGCCGGCGCGTCCGGCTTCATGCTCAAGGACGTGCCGCCCGGCGAACTGCTCACCGCGATCCGCGCCGTGCACAGCGGCGACGCGGTGGTGGCCCCCTCCACCACCCGCCGGCTCCTCGACCGGTTCGCCCCGATGCTGCCCAGCAGCGGCAAGCAGCCCGAGCACAAGGAACTGGAGCGGCTCACCGAACGCGAGCGGGAGGTCATGGTGCTGGTCGCGCAGGGCCTGTCCAACGGGGAGATCGCCGCCCGGCTGGTGCTGTCCGAGGCGACCGTGAAGACGCACGTGGGCCGCATCCTCACCAAGCTGGGGCTGCGCGACCGGGTGCAGGTGGTCGTCCTCGCCTACGAGACGGGTCTGGTGCGGGCCGGCGGACACGGCTGAGCGGCGCCCCGGCCCCCGGTAGGGTGCCGCGCATGCTCCTGTGGATCAACGGCCCCTTCGGGGGCGGCAAGACACAGACCGCACACGAGATACGCCGCCGCCTCCCGGGCAGCGTCGTCTGCGACCCCGAGCAGCCCGGCTTCGGCCTCCACCGCATGCTGCCGCCCGAACTGCGCGGCGACTTCCAGGACTTCAAGGCCTGGCGGCAGGGCGTCGTGGAGGTCCTCGACCTCACCCTGACCCGGCGCGAGGGCGTGGTGATCGCGCCGATGACCGTCACCGACCCCGGACACTTCGCCGAGACCGTGGGACGGCTGCGTGAACTGGGCCATGACGTACGGCACTTCACGCTCCTCGCCGAGCGGGAGACGGTGCTGCGGAGGCTCAGGGAGCGCGGGCTCGGGCATCTGATCGGCGGCGGCCTGCGCCGGGAGAGCTGGGCGGTCGAGCGGCTCGACCACTGTCTGGAGCGGCTCACGGAGCCGGAGTTCGCCGAGCACTTGTGGACCGACCACAGCACCGTGCCGAAGACGGCCGACCGGATCGCCGTCCTCGCCGGCCTCACCCTGCGCCCCAACCACGAGGGCCGGCTGCGCACCCGGCTCCGCCAGGCGGGCGTGGGGCTGCGGCACATCCGCCTCGGCTGAACGCCGGGGCGTGCCCGGGCTCAGCGCAGGAGGCCCTCCAGGAAGTCGCTGCCGAGGCGGGCCACGACCGTCACGTCCAGCTGGTGCAGGACGTAGCGGCCGCGGCGGCGGGTGGTGATCAGGCCCGCCTTCTTCAGCACGCCCAGGTGCCGGGATATCTCCGGCGCGGTCATGCCGTGCATCTGCACCAGCTCGCCCGTGGTGTAGGCGCTGCGGGCCAGGTGGCGGCACATGCGCATACGGACCGGGTGGGACAGCGCCGTCATCCGCAGGGCGAGCTGCTCGACCGTCGGCGGTGCGGCGGGCTCCGGGGAGCCCGCCGGGTAGTGCAGCACGGGCTGCCAGCCGTGCCGGTGCAGCACCTGCAGATGCGGCCGGCCGAGGCTGGTGGGGATCAGCAGCAGCCCGCCGTCCCCGGTCGCGGTGTGGCCGTCGCCCAGCTTGTCGACGGTGATCCGGCCCGCCGCCTCGTCCAGCGTGACGGCGGACGACACCGACGCCAGCGCCTCGCCCGGGCCCTTGCGGCGCAGCAGGTCCGTCTTGAGGCGGGCGTCCGCGGCGAGCTGGTGCCGCAGCCGGGACCACGCCTCCGCGAAGAACGCCTCGTCGCAGTCCTGGAGGAACTGCCGCAGCCACGCCCGGGTGCGCGGCGGGTCGGCCAGCAGCCGCTCGGTGAACAGCAGTTGCCGCGGCCCCCGCGCGGCGGCCAGCTCCAGCGAACGGCGGCGCAGCCCCTCGTCGGAGAGCGGGCCGCGCCCCGGCAGGTCGTAAGGGAGGGCGCAGGTGAACTCCAGGGCGACATCGACGAACTGCTCGTCGGACAACTTGTCCAGCAGGTCCAGCTCCTCGGCCAGCGTGCCGCCGGGCAGCGCCCTACGGCCCGGGAGGCCGGCGCAGGCGAGGAACAGGTCGGAGAACGTCGTCCGCCACAGGAAGTCCGCCTCGCACATGCGGTCCGCGAGATGCGGGTCGAGGCGTGCGGTCACCGCCGTCACCCAGGCCTGGAGGCCGGGGTGGTGGGCCGGCTCGGACAGCGCGTGCAGCGCCATGCCCAGCTCGGCCAGCGGAGAGATCACGACGGCGATCCGCTCCGGCCGCAGCCCGCTGATGTCGATGTGCACGCCCATGCCCCCATGGTGCACCGGGCCACCGACACCGGGACCCCGATCGACGGCGGCCGTCGATCGGGGCGACGCGGTGCGGGCTACGCGCCGGTCAGGCGGCGGGCGAAGTCCGCGGCCGCCTCGCGGACGTCGTCGGCCGTCCACTCCAGGGCGGCGGCCCGGACGTAGACCTCGGTGAAGGTCAGACCGGGCCCCTTCGGGTCCCAGTGGTTCGCGAACAGCATGCGGCCGGTCTCCTCGCCCGCCCGGATCGCGGTCTCCGCCACGACCTCCGTCTCGTACGGCAGCCACACCTGGAAGTCGTAGGTGTGCGGCACCTCGGGGTGCACCCGGAAGAAGGGCAGCCCCCCTGCCTCCAGGCCCTCGCGCAGGGCGGCGGCCACCACGCGCGCGTGGCGCACGTACTCCGGCAGGCGGGGCAGCTCCCGGTCGAGCCCGATCAGCGCGGACAGGGCGGTCGGGAACTGCTGGAACACCGCGCCGCCGTACCGGTGCCGCCAGGTCCTCGCCTCCTCGATCAGTGAGGCGGGCCCGGCGAGGGCGGCGCCGCCGTAGGCGTCGAGGGACTTGTAGAACGACACGTAGACGCTGTCCGCGAGGCCCGCGATCTCCTCCAGGGACTTCCCGAAGTGCTCGGTGCACTCCCACAGCCGCGCCCCGTCGAAGTGGACGACCGCGTCGCGCTCCCGCGCGGCCTCCGTCACCTCGGTCAGCTCGTCCCAGGTGGGCAGCACGAACCCGGCGTCCCTCAGGGGAAGCTCCAGCATCAGCGCGCCGAAGGGCTCCGGGAGGTCGCGGACCTCCTCGGCGGTGGGCAGCCGTGGCTCGTTCGCGAAGTGCACCGGGCGCAGGCCGCTGACCTGGCTGAACGCGTTCCGCTCGTACACCTCCGGGTGGCTCAGCGGGTGCAGCGCCACCGCCGGGTTCCCGGTGCGTCCCGCCCAGCAGCGCAGCGCCACCTGCTGCGCCATCGTGCCGGTCGGGAAGAAGGCCGCGGCCTCCGTGCCGAGCAGGTCCGCCACCCGCCGCTCCAGGGCCTCCACGACCCCGTTGCCGTAGATGTCGGCGGTCTCGTCGAGGTCGTAGGCGTCGCCCGCCGCCTCCAGCAGCGCCAGCCGTTCCTCGAGCGGGGCGAGGAAGCCGAGGCGCGCCAGCACGCGCGGGGCGTTGCGCCAGGCCGCGATGCGTCGTTCACGCGGTGTGGGCGCGGCGGCCTCCTCCGTCGTCGGTCCGGTGCCGTCGTGGTCCGCCGTGTCAGTCATGCCCGCGATCATGCCCCGCGCCCCTCCGCGCGGTCACCCTCGATTCCGAACGAGGGCGGGCGGACGCGTCCACGGGAACCCACAGCCTGTGGACAACCGGTGGCCGCCGGAACCGATCGCGTTAACATGACGAGAAATCGTCCGGTACCCCGAGCGGACTGGAACGGGAAGGCCGCCGTCGCGTGAACACAACCCCACAGCCCGATCCCCGGGACCGCCCCGCGCGGCTCACCGTCGGCGTCGTAGGCGCCGGACGCGTGGGCCCCGCCCTCGCCGCGTCCCTCCAGCTGGCCGGGCACCGCCCGGTGGCCGTCTCCGCCGTCTCCGACGCCTCCCGCAGACGCGCCGGACAGATGCTGCCGGACGTGCCGGTGGTGCCGCCCGCCGAGGTGCTGGAGCGGTCCGAGCTGGTGCTGCTGACCGTCCCCGACGACGCGCTGCCGGAGCTGGTCGCCGGACTCGCCGAGACCGGCGCCGTGCGCCCGGGACAGCTCCTCGTGCACACCTCGGGGCGGTACGGCGCGAAGGTCCTCGACCCCGCCCTGCGCGCGGGCGCGCTGCCGCTCGCCCTGCACCCGGCGATGACGTTCACCGGCACCCCCGTGGACGTGCAGCGGCTCGCCGGCTGCTCCTTCGGCGTCACCGCGCCCGACGAACTGCGGCTGGCCGCCGAGGCGCTGGTCATCGAGATGGGCGGCGAGCCCGAGTGGATCGCCGAGGAGAACCGCCCGCTCTACCACGCGGCCCTCGCCCTGGGCGCCAACCACCTGGTCACCCTGGTGGCGCAGTCCCTGGAGCTGCTGCGCACCGCGGGCGTCGGCGCCCCCGACCGGATGCTCGGCCCGCTCCTCGGCGCCGCCCTCGACAACGCCCTGCGCTCCGGTGACGCGGCCCTCACCGGCCCCGTCGCCCGGGGTGACGCCGGCACGGTCGCGGCGCACGTCGCCGAGCTGCGCCGGCACGCCCCCGGGACCGTCGCCGGGTACCTGGCCATGGCCCGCGCCACCGCCGACCGCGCCCTCGCCCACGGGCTGCTGAAGCCGGAGCTCGCCGAGCCCCTCCTCGGGGTGCTCGCCGGACCGTCCGACGCGGCCGGCGGCACCGGAGACACCCCGGGGGACACGACATGAGCGGCACCGCCCGCACCCCGCACGCCCACCCCACCCGTACGCCCCCGCGCGCGTCCCAAAACGGAGCCGCCCGATGACCGCCACCCTGCTGCGCACCGCCGCCGACCTGCACGCCCGCGCGCGCACCGGCCGCCGTGCCGTCGTGATGACCATGGGCGCGCTGCACGAGGGCCACGCCACGCTGATCCGCGCCGCCCGGAAGATCGCCGGACCGGAGGGCGAGGTCGTCGTCACCGTCTTCGTCAACCCGCTCCAGTTCGGCGCCGGTGAGGACCTGGACCGCTACCCGCGCACCCTGGACGCCGACGTCGACCTGGCGGGGAAGTCCGGCGCCGACGCCGTGTTCGCCCCGTCCGTCGACGAGGTCTACCCCGGCGGCGAACCCCAGGTCCGGATCAGCGCCGGCCCCATGGGCGAGCGGCTGGAAGGCTCCTCCCGCCCGGGCCACTTCGACGGCATGCTCACCGTCGTGGCGAAGCTGCTGCACCTCACCCGCCCCGACGTCGCCCTCTACGGGCAGAAGGACGCCCAGCAGCTCGCCCTGATCCGGCGCATGGTGCGCGACCTGAACTTCGGGGTGGAGATCGTCGGCGTGCCCACCGTCCGCGAGGAGGACGGGCTCGCCCTGTCCAGCCGTAACCGCTACCTGTCGCCCGCCGAGCGGCGCACCGCGCTGGCCCTGTCGCAGGCCCTGTTCGCGGGCCGTGACCGGCACGCCGCGCAGGAGGCGCTGCGCGCCCGCGCCCGCGAGGTGCCCGCCTCCCGCGCGCGTGCCGAGGCGCTCAGCGCGATCGGCGAGTCCCGCGCCGCCGCCGACGCGCACGCCGTCGCCACCACCGCCGGCGGACCCGCCGCCATCCGTGCCGCCGCCCGCCTGGTGCTGGACGAGGCCGCCCGCCTCGACCCGCCGCTGCGACTGGACTACCTGGCGCTGGTCGACCCGTCCGACTTCACCGAGATCGGCGACGGCTTCACCGGCGAGGCGGTCCTCGCGGTCGCCGCGCGCGTCGGCGCCACCCGGCTGATCGACAACATCCCCCTGACCTTCGGAACGTTCGGAGACGCCTCGTGACCAGCACAGGCATACGACTGCACGCGCCCGCGCCCGGATGGTCCATCGACGCGGACGTCGTGGTCGTCGGGTCCGGGGTCGCGGGCCTCACCGCCGCCCTCCGCTGCGAGGCGGCCGGACTGACGACCGTGGTGGTCACCAAGGCGCGCCTCGACGACGGCTCCACCCGCTGGGCGCAGGGCGGCATCGCAGCGGCCCTCGGCGACGGCGACACCCCCGAGCAGCACCTCGACGACACCCTGGTCGCCGGCGCGGGCCTGTGCGACGAGGAGGCGGTGCGCATCCTGGTCACCGAGGGCCCCGACGCCGTACGGCGGCTCATCGCGACCGGCGCGCGGTTCGACGAGTCCGGCGACGGCGGCCTGGAACTGACCCGTGAGGGCGGCCACCACCGGCGCCGCATCGCCCACGCGGGCGGGGACGCCACCGGCGCGGAGATCTCCCGCGCCCTGGTCGAGGCGGTCCGCGCGCGGGGGATGCGCACCGTCGAGAACGCGCTCGTCCTCGACCTGCTCACCGACGCCGAGGGCCGCACCGCCGGCGTCACCCTGCACGTCATGGGAGAGGGCCAGCACGACGGCGTGGGCGCGGTGCACGCGCCCGCCGTGGTGCTCGCCACCGGCGGCATGGGCCAGGTGTTCTCCGCGACCACCAACCCGGCCGTCTCCACCGGCGACGGCGTCGCCCTCGCGCTGCGCGCGGGCGCCGAGGTGAGCGACCTGGAGTTCGTCCAGTTCCACCCCACGGTGCTGTTCCTCGGCCCGGACGCGGAGGGGCAGCAACCGCTGGTCTCCGAGGCGGTGCGCGGCGAGGGCGCCCACCTGGTCGACGCCGACGGCGTGCGCTTCATGCTCGGGCAGCACGAGCTGGCCGAGCTGGCGCCCCGCGACGTCGTCGCCAAGGGCATCGTGCGCCGCATGCTGGAGCAGGACGCCGAGCACATGTACCTCGACGCCCGCCACTTCGGCGCCGAGATGTGGGAGAACCGCTTCCCGACCATCCTGGCCGCCTGCCGCGCCCACGGCATCGACCCGGTCACCGCGCCCGTGCCCGTCGCCCCGGCCGCCCACTACGCCTCCGGCGGCGTCCGCACCGACTCCCGCGGCCGGACCACCGTGCCCGGCCTCTACGCGTGCGGCGAGGTCGCCTGCACCGGCGTGCACGGCGCCAACCGGCTCGCGTCCAACTCGCTCCTCGAAGGCCTCGTCTACGCCGAGCGCATCGCCGCCGACATCGCCGCCACCGGCCTCCACACGCGCGTGCCGCAGCCGCTGCCCACGGCGGAGCGCCCCGCGCACCCGCTGCTCCCGCCCGAGGCGCGCCTCGCCATCCAGCGGATCATGACCCGCGGCGCGGGCGTGCTGCGCTCCGAGGAGTCCCTCGCCGAGGCCGCCGACCGCCTGCACCGGCTGCACGCCGACGCGCGCGACGCCCTCGACGAGAACGGCAAGACCGCCGAGCCCGGCGTCGACACGTGGGAGGCCACCAACCTGCTGTGCGTCGCCCGCGTGCTCGTGGAGGCGGCACGGCGGCGCGAGGAGACCCGCGGCTGCCACTGGCGCGAGGACCGGCCCGAGCGCGACGACACGGCATGGCGCCGCCACATCGTCGTACGGCTGAATCCCGACCGATCGCTGGCGGTGCGCACCACCGACACCACAGACTTCCCCCCGACCCTCCCTCAGGCCCAGGAGCAGTGACAGCAGTGACCACCCCCGACCTTCCCCTCGTCTCCTCCGGCGGCTGTGGCGACGGCTGCGCCTGCGGCGCCGGCGAGGAGGACACGTACCTGGAGTGCGGGCTCGACCCCGCGCTCGCCCAGCTCCTCGCCGACGCGGGGCTCGACCCCGTCGAGGTCGAGGACATCGCCAACGTGGCCCTCCAGGAGGACCTGGCACACGGCGTCGACGTGACCACCGTCGCGACCATCCCCGAGGAGGCCGTCGCCACCGCCGACTTCACCGCCCGCGAGGCCGGCACGGTGGCCGGTCTCCGGGTCGCCGAGGCGGTCATGTCGATCGTCTGCACCGAGGAGTTCGAGGTCGAGCGGCACGTGGAGGACGGCGACCGCGTCGAGGCCGGCCAGGTGCTGCTGTCCGTCACCACCCGCACCCGCGACATCCTCACCGCCGAGCGCAGCGCGCTGAACCTCCTGTGCCGGCTCTCCGGCATCGCGACGGCCACGCGCGCGTGGGCGGACGCGCTGGAGGGCACCAGGGCGAAGGTGCGCGACACCCGCAAGACCACGCCGGGGCTGCGCAGCCTCGAGAAGTTCGCGGTGCGCTGCGGCGGCGGCGTCAACCACCGCATGTCCCTGTCGGACGCGGCGCTGGTCAAGGACAACCACGTGGTGGCCGCGGGCGGCGTCGCGCAGGCCTTCAAGGCCGTACGCGAGCGCTTCCCCGACGTCCCGATCGAGGTCGAGGTCGACACCCTGCACCAGCTCCGGGAGGTGCTGGACGCGGGCGCCGACCTGATCCTGCTGGACAACTTCACGCCCGGGGAGTGCGAGGAGGCGGTGTCCCTCGTCGACGGCCGCGCGGCACTGGAGGCGTCCGGACGCCTCACCCTCGCGAACGCGAAGGCGTACGCCGACACGGGCGTCGACTACCTCGCCGTGGGCGCCCTCACCCACTCCTCGCCGATCCTCGACATCGGCCTCGACCTGCGCGCCGCGGAGTAGGACCGGCCATGCTGCTGACCATCGACGTGGGCAACACGCACACCGTTCTCGGTCTGTTCGACGGCGACGAGATCGTCGAGCACTGGCGCATCTCCACGGACGCGCGGCGCACGGCGGACGAGCTGGCCGTGCTCCTCCAGGGCCTGATGGGCATGCACCCGCTGCTGGGTGAGGAGCTGGGCGACGGCATCGACGGCATCGCGATCTGCGCGACCGTCCCGTCCGTGCTGCACGAACTGCGCGAGGTCACCCGCCGCTACTACGGCGACGTGCCCGCGGTCCTCGTGGAGCCGGGCGTGAAGACGGGCGTGCCGATCCAGTTCGACAACCCCAAGGAGGTCGGCGCCGACCGCATCATCAACGCGGTCGCCGCCAACGAGCTGTACGGCGGCCCGGCGATCGTCGTCGACTTCGGCACGGCGACGACGTTCGACGCGGTCTCCGCGCGCGGGGAGTACGTCGGCGGGGTCATCGCGCCCGGCATCGAGATCTCGGTCGAGGCGCTCGGCGTCAAGGCCGCCCAGCTCCGCAAGATCGAGGTGGCCCGGCCGCGCACGGTGATCGGCAAGAACACGGTCGCGGCGATGCAGTCCGGCATCGTCTACGGCTTCGCCGGCCAGGTCGACGGCGTGGTCGACCGCATGGCGCGGGAACTGGCCGACGACCCGGACGACGTCACGGTCATCGCCACGGGGGGGCTGGCGCCGATGATGCTGGGCGAGGCGACGGTCATCGACGAGCACGAGCCCTGGCTGACGTTGATCGGCCTCCGCCTGGTCTACGAACGCAACGTGTCCCGCATGTAGCGCCGGCCACCGCCCCTGCTGCGGGCAGTCGTGCCGCCTTGCAACGCCGTGTGCGGGTTGTACGTGGCTGGGCGCGCAGTTCCCCGCGCCCCTGAGGGACGCCGCCGCTGCGGGCAGTCGTGCCGCTTGGGGCGGCACGGGTGGGCGCAGCGGCACCCTTGCGACGCCGTGTGCGGGTGGTCGGTGGCTGGTCGCGCAGTTCCCCGCGCCCCTTGAGGGCGTTTCGCCCTAGCTGCGGGCAGTCGTGCCGCTTGGGGCGGCACGGGTGGGCGCAGCGGCACCCTTGCGACGCCGTGTGCAAGTCGTCCGTGGCTGGGCGCGCAGTTCCTCGCGCCCCTTGAGGGTGCCGCAGCTGAGGCCGTCGGCACGGCACCCCCGCCCACCCGGGTGGTGGGCGCGCCACACTGGCGATCTTTGGGTGGATTTGTCTGATTAGCGCGTATCGTCGCAGCATGCCCACGCCCTACGGATCCCGCGGCGGCCTGGCGTTCGGTGCGGAGGAGCTGCGTGTGCTCCGCCGCGCCCTCGCCCTCGCCCTGCACCCCAGCCCGGCCACGGCCGACGACGTCCAGGACTGCCTGCGCCTCGCCGCGTCCCTCGACGAGGCGACGCGCGAGAGTGCCCGGCTGCGCGCCTTCCTGGTGGCAGACCTCGGCCGCTACCGCGCCGCCCTTCCAGGCACCGCCGCCGGCTACCTCGCGCTGCTGGAGGAGGCGCTGGGCGCCGGATACCGGCCCCAGCCGGACGATCTGGCCGCCCTGCGCGCCCTGCGCGGCAACCCCACCGCGGCCGCCCTGCTGCGGCACTGCGAGCGCGTCCGGCTGACCGCCCTGCCCGGCGGCCTGGCCTCCGCGGGCCAGCAGCAGGAGCGCGAGCAGCCGCAGAAGAAGCCCGAGGAGCGGCCCTCGGCTCCGCACCCCGCGCCGAACCCGAGCCCCGAGCCCGCCCCCGCCCCCGGCACCCCCCGCCCGACCCGGCGGCCCGTGCCCACGCCCGGCGAGGTCTTCCCCCGGCGCAAACCCGCCACGCCGCCGGGTCAGCACCTGGCCGCCGGCTGACCCGCCCGCCTGGCTACTCTGGACGCATGGACTACGTCTCCGCGCTCCTGCCCCCGGTCGTCATGGCCGTCTTCTTCATCGGCGTGATCCGCGTCATCGTGAAGACGCAGGGCGGCGCCAACAAGACCAAGGAGGACGCCGCCGTCGACGCGGCCCTCGCCCGGACGGAAGGCTCGCCCGCGGGCAAGACCGACGCCTGACCGGGACCACCCCGGCTCCTCAGGGGCGTACGACTCGCCGTCGTACGCCCCTTTTGTCATGGTTCGCCAGGCATCGCGGGCGTCCGGCACGCCATTGACGGGATCTCCCACTATTGTTCTGAGTTGTGCCTCGCCCATTGGGAGAACTCGAAGACGCGGTCATGACGCGGGTCTGGAAGTGGAACCGCCCGGTGACCGTTCGGGAAGTCCTGGAAGATCTTCAGAAGGAACGGTCCATCGCGTACACCACGGTGATGACCGTTATGGACAATCTCCATCAGAAGGGCTGGGTGCGCCGCGAGTCCGAAGGGCGCGCCTATCGATATGAGGCCGTCTCCACTCGCGCCGCCTACGCCGCCGCCCTCATGAACGAGGCGTGGTCGCGCAGCGACAACGCCGCCGCGGCTCTCGTCGCGTTCTTCGGCATGATGAGCGAGGAACAGCGGCAGGCTCTCCAGGACGCCATGAGGATCGTCCAGCTCCCGCAAACGCCCGAAGCCGACGACGACAACGCCGCTACTCCCGCCGACGAGAACCCCGCCTCTCGTGACGAGCCCGGCGGGCGATAGCGTCCGTCCATGTCAGCAGACAGCCCCGAAGTCACCGCAAATGCCCTCACCGTGCGACGGGCGCGCACCAGCGATGTGCAGGCCGTACGCCGCCTCCTGGACGACTACGTCCGTCAGGGCATCCTGCTCGACAAAGCCACGGTGACGCTTTACGAGGACATCCAGGAGTTCTGGGTCGCGGAACGGGACGACAACGCGGAGGTCGTCGGCTGCGGCGCCCTGCACGTGATGTGGGAAGACCTCGCGGAAGTGCGCACTCTCGCCGTGAAGGCGGGCCTGAAGGGCGCGGGTGTGGGCCACCGCCTGCTGGAGAAGTTGCTGGAGACGGCCCGCTGGCTCGGTGTTCGACGCGTTTTCTGTCTGACCTTCGAAGTGGACTTCTTCGGCAAGCACGGCTTCGTGGAGATCGGTGAGACGCCCGTCGACCGCGATGTGTACGCGGAGTTGCTGCGCTCCTATGACGAGGGCGTCGCGGAGTTCCTGGGTCTCGAACGCGTGAAACCGAACACCTTGGGCAACAGCCGGATGCTTCTGCATCTGTGATCTGTGTCAGGGCCCCTATGCGGGTGCCCTATGTCCGAAACGCGCATGTTTCCGGGGTGTGTGCGGCCGCCTGTCCTCTGCCGGGGGTTTGTGTTTTTACGGCAAAAGCGGTTTGCTTTCCGAGGTACTGCAGTACTGCATATAACAAGGGGCGGCGATACGGCGGACGCCGGCTCACCCCGGCCCTCAAGTTATCGATGAAAGGAAATCCGGTGGCACAGAAGGTTCAGGTCCTTCTTGTCGACGACCTCGACGGCGGCGAGGCGGACGAGACCGTGACGTTCGCGTTGGACGGCAAGACCTACGAGATCGATCTCACCACCGCCAACGCGGAGAAGCTCCGCGGCCTTCTCGACCCTTACGTGAAGGGCGGTCGTCGCACCGGGGGCCGCGCTTCCGGCGGGCGCGGAAAGGCGCGTTCCTCCTCGGGCGGCAGCCAGGACACCGCGGCCATCCGCGCCTGGGCCAAGGAGAACGGCTACGAGGTGAACGACCGCGGCCGCGTCCCCGCGTCCATCCGCGAGGCCTACGAGAAGGCCAACGGCTGACCCACGCCCCGCACGGCGGCGCCCGCACCGGAGCGCCGCAGGCGTACGCGGTGGATCTGCGTCGCCACGGTGCCGACCAGACGCACGAGGTCCGGGGGGCCGTCACCGACCCCTCGCGGGCTCCTCGTTCCCATCGCCGACAGCGTCGGCAGCGAGGCCTCCGTCTCGCGACCCGGCTCGGGGGGCCGCAGCCATACGGCGGCCCCCTGCGGACTGTCCGGGCGTCCGTCACCGGGACGCCCCGCGGCCGTGTGTCCATGCGATGCGTCCGGCCCGGTCCCCGCGGTCCACGGGGCGGGGGCGTCCATGAGGCCGCCCTCGCCGAGCGCCCGCAGGTCGAGACCCAGCCCGCCCCACTCCAGCCACTCCAGCAGGCCCGGCACCTCGTCGGCGCCCCCCGGGGCGATCAGCAGCCCCATCCGGTCGCCCTGAACGGCGACCGGGAAGCCCTCCGCGGCCGTGCCCAGCCGCTCCAGAGCCGCACGGCCCGCCTCCACGGGCACGTCCAGGACGTCGAAGCGCACGCCCACCACCAGCCGCGGCGGAACACCGGGCACCGTGGGCCAGCCCAGGACGTTCTCGTACCAGAGGCGGGTCCGGCCGCCGTGACGCCCCTCGCTCGCCTCGCGGGCGGGCGGGTCCGGCCGGCGGGGCGACGGGAGGGCGACGGAGCGGATACCGGCCATGCCCGGGGCAACGCCCGACGGACCCGCGGGTTACGCTGGGTGCCTGAACGTGTGCGCACGGTGTCGAACAAGGGGGCGCTCGGGGGTGAAGCGGGGCGCAAGGTTGTTCGCCCGTAGCGGAGGGAACCCGTGCACTCGGCATGGACAGTCAGTCGCAGCGGGTAAGACATCCCTAGTGGGAGGGGGCGACACGCAGGGCGGGACGGCTCCCGTTCGCCACGGGCGTACTGGCGAAGGGGGTAACTGCCTGGCCTGCGGGAACATCGTCTCGCACCATCGGGTTGGAGCAGATGTCGGCGTGAGCGGGGTCAGGAGGCCATCGACGGTGTCGGCAGTTGGAATGAGCGGTCCCCGCTTGCGGGACTAAGCTGCGGAAGGACAGGGAGGGGAAGTTCCCCCCACTGCCTGACCGCTCTGAGGAGCGATTAACGATGTTCGAGAGGTTCACCGACCGCGCGCGGCGGGTTGTCGTCCTGGCTCAGGAAGAAGCCCGGATGCTCAACCACAACTACATCGGCACCGAGCACATCCTCCTGGGCCTGATCCACGAGGGTGAGGGTGTCGCCGCCAAGGCCCTTGAGAGCCTCGGGATTTCGCTCGAGGCGGTCCGCCAGCAGGTGGAGGAGATCATCGGGCAGGGCCAGCAGGCCCCGTCGGGTCACATCCCCTTCACCCCCCGTGCCAAGAAGGTCCTGGAGCTGTCGCTCCGCGAGGCCCTTCAGCTGGGCCACAACTACATCGGCACGGAGCACATCCTGCTCGGCCTGATCCGTGAGGGCGAGGGCGTCGCCGCCCAGGTCCTGGTCAAGCTGGGCGCTGATCTGAACCGCGTGCGGCAGCAGGTGATCCAGCTGCTCTCCGGTTACCAGGGCAAGGAGACCGCCACCGCCGGCGGTCCTGCGGAGGGCACGCCTTCCACGTCCCTGGTCCTCGACCAGTTCGGCCGGAACCTCACCCAGGCCGCTCGTGAGTCCAAGCTCGACCCGGTCATCGGGCGCGAGAAGGAGATCGAGCGGGTCATGCAGGTGCTGTCCCGCCGTACCAAGAACAACCCGGTGCTGATCGGTGAGCCCGGCGTCGGCAAGACCGCCGTCGTCGAGGGCCTCGCCCAGGCCATCGTCAAGGGCGAGGTGCCCGAGACCCTCAAGGACAAGCACCTCTACACCCTGGACCTCGGCGCCCTGGTGGCCGGCTCCCGCTACCGCGGTGACTTCGAGGAGCGCCTGAAGAAGGTGCTCAAGGAGATCCGCACCCGCGGCGACATCATCCTGTTCATCGACGAGCTGCACACGCTGGTCGGTGCGGGCGCCGCCGAGGGCGCGATCGACGCGGCGAGCATCCTCAAGCCGATGCTGGCCCGCGGCGAGCTCCAGACCATCGGTGCGACCACGCTGGACGAGTACCGCAAGCACCTGGAGAAGGACGCGGCCCTCGAGCGCCGCTTCCAGCCGATCCAGGTCGCCGAGCCGTCCCTGCCGCACACGATCGAGATCCTCAAGGGCCTGCGCGACCGCTACGAGGCGCACCACCGCGTCTCCATCACGGACGAGGCGCTGGTCCAGGCCGCCACCCTGGCCGACCGCTACATCTCGGACCGCTTCCTGCCGGACAAGGCGATCGACCTGATCGACGAGGCCGGTTCCCGGATGCGCATCCGCCGGATGACCGCGCCGCCGGACCTGCGCGAGTTCGACGAGAAGATCGCCGGCGTCCGCCGCGACAAGGAGTCCGCGATCGACTCGCAGGACTTCGAGAAGGCCGCCTCGCTGCGCGACAAGGAGAAGCAGCTCCTGGCCGCCAAGGCGAAGCGGGAGAAGGAGTGGAAGGCCGGCGACATGGACGTCGTCGCCGAGGTCGACGGCGAGCTGATCGCCGAGGTCCTCGCGACCGCCACCGGCATCCCGGTCTTCAAGCTGACCGAGGAGGAGTCCAGCCGCCTGCTCCGCATGGAGGAGGAGCTGCACAAGCGGGTCATCGGCCAGGACGACGCCGTCAAGGCGCTGTCCAAGGCGATCCGCCGTACGCGCGCCGGTCTGAAGGACCCGAAGCGTCCGGGTGGCTCGTTCATCTTCGCCGGTCCGTCCGGTGTCGGTAAGACGGAGCTGTCCAAGGCTCTCGCCGAGTTCCTCTTCGGCGACGAGGACGCGCTGATCTCCCTCGACATGTCGGAGTTCAGCGAGAAGCACACGGTGTCGCGTCTCTTCGGTTCGCCCCCCGGCTACGTGGGCTACGAGGAGGGCGGCCAGCTGACGGAGAAGGTGCGCCGCAAGCCGTTCTCGGTCGTCCTCTTCGACGAGGTCGAGAAGGCCCACCCGGACATCTTCAACTCGCTGCTGCAGATCCTGGAGGACGGTCGTCTGACCGACTCCCAGGGCCGGGTCGTGGACTTCAAGAACACGGTCATCATCATGACGACCAACCTCGGCACCCGGGACATCTCCAAGGGCTTCAACCTCGGCTTCGCCGCCGCGGGCGACACGAAGACCAACTACGAGCGCATGAAGAACAAGGTCTCGGACGAGCTCAAGCAGCACTTCCGGCCCGAGTTCCTCAACCGCGTCGACGACGTGGTGGTCTTCCCGCAGCTCACGCAGAACGACATCCTGCGGATCGTCGACCTGATGATCGACAAGGTGGACGAGCGTCTGAAGGACCGGGACATGGGCATCGAGCTCTCCCAGTCCGCCAAGGAGCTGCTGTCCAAGAAGGGCTACGACCCCGTGCTGGGCGCCCGGCCGCTGCGCCGGACCATCCAGCGGGAGATCGAGGACTCGCTGTCGGAGAAGATCCTCTTCGGCGAGCTGCGCCCCGGTCACATCGTGGTCGTGGACACCGAGGGCGAGGGCGAGGAGCAGACCTTCACCTTCCGCGGCGAGGAGAAGTCGGCCCTGCCCGACGTCCCGCCGATCGAGCAGGCGGCCGGCGGCGCCGGCCCGAACCTGAGCAAGGACGCGTAAGCGCCCTGCCTCACGGCCTGTGAAAGGGGCCGGCACCCGCGAGGGTGCCGGCCCCTTTTCGTGTGCCCGGGGACCGTCAGGAGAGCCGGCCGTCGTAGTCGGGGAGCTTGAAGGTGCGCTCGGCGTGGCCGCCGGAGAGGTCGGTGGCGCTGTTGCCGATGTTGGCGATGATCGTGTAGCCCTTGCGCTCGATGTCGACGCGCTGCGCGGTCTTGTACTCGGCGACGTTCCGGAAGAGGTCGACGAGATTCCGGACGTACAGGCCGGAGGACTCGTAGCCGGCGTGGTCGAGGTTCCACTCGGTCGGCAGGTAGATGATGCCGGGCCGGGCGGTGACGAAGAACAGGTCGACCCCGCGTTCCTCGGCGTACCGGGCGACCTCCAGGACCGGCTCGTTGGCGGGCTGCGGGAAGCTGAAGCCGAAGTCGGTCTCCAGGGCGGTGTTGTCGATGTCGAGGACGATCGCCTGCTTCTCGCCCGGCCGGGCGTCGGCGATGCGCTGCTTCACATAGGGCAGGGCCTGCTCCATGACGGCCCGGCAGTCGCGCTGCCAGGTGTCGTAGTCGACGTCCGCCGCGAGGGCGGGGGCGGTGGCCGGGAGGGCGGCGGTGGCCGCCGTGGGGGCCGCCGCGGTGGGTGTGGCCTCGGCGGGTGCGGCGAGGGCCACCAGGGCGGTCGCGGAGACGGCGGTCACCGATACGCGGCGCAACCAGGGGCGTCGGCTTCTCATGTCGTGGGGGTCCTCTCACGTCCGTGACGCTGCCAACATGTCGTGTGCATGTTCGTGGGCGAGGGTGACGCGAGGTGAACCGTAGGGTTACCGGGCGGTAGGCGACCAGAGGCCTGCGCCACATTTCTGCACCCGCTTTTTCACTCCGCCGGTGACGTGCCGCACAGGAGCCACGTCACGTACGGCCCGGAATAGTAGTGGGGCATCGAAACTACATCGGGCATTTCGTGCGATAGGGCGCTCGACCGGCTTGAAATGGGGCTTTCAGTCCCTGTGAGCCGCGTCTCAGAGGCCGTGCATATCGGTTGGTGTCTACGAATTTCCGTCGTAGGTCACACCTTTGCGCCATTTCGGGCGAAAGGGTTACCACTGAATGGCCACCACGCCACGGGTCCCGTGAGCCGGTGGTTTCCCTCTGCCCCCTCCCCCATGAGGTTTCGATGTTCGAGCGCGTCACGTCCCGTTTCCCCCGTACGTCCGCCACCCGTACCCGTGCGGCCGTCCTGGCCGCCGGCCTGGGCACCTCGGTCGTCCTGGGAGTCGGGGTCGCGGCCGCCGTCGACAACACGGCCGCGTCCACCACGGCCGGCGCCGTGCAGGCGCAGGCGGCCGCCCAGTCCAAGGCCGCCGAGACGCAGGCGAAGGCCGTCCAGGCGCAGGCCGAGAAGGCCCAGAAGGCCGCCGAGGCGAAGAAGGCCGCCGCCGCCAAGGCCGCGCAGGCCAAGAAGGCGGCGAAGGCCGCGGCCAAGAAGAAGGCCGCCTCCTGGATCGACCCGGTGAAGTCCTACAAGCTGTCGGCGAGCTTCGCGCAGAACGGCGGCATGTGGGCGCACAAGCACTCCGGCCAGGACTACGCGGTCCCGACCGGTACCCCGGTCGTCGCCGCGCACGGCGGCACGGTCGTGAAGGCCGGCGGCAACGGCGCCGGTGACGGCCCCGCGTACGGCAACGCCATCGTGATCAAGCACGGCAACAAGACGTACTCCCAGTACGCCCACCTGTCGTCCGTGAACGTGAAGGTCGGCCAGGTCGTGAAGACCGGCCAGAAGATCGCCTCGTCCGGCAGCACCGGCAACTCCAGCGGTCCCCACCTGCACTTCGAGATCCGCACCACCCCGAACTACGGCTCCGCCGTGGACCCGGCGAAGTTCCTGCGCAACCACGGCGTGACGGTCTGACCCGCGAGGAGCGGGCAGGAGCGACCGCCTAGTCGCCGGCCGTGTGCCGGTGGGCCTGGGTGATCAGATCGACGGCGACCTCGAGGACGGCTTCCCGCCGCTTCCCGGGGTCGCTTTCGACTTCCTGGAGGACGTGCATCCCGGCGTGCAGGGTGAACAGGGCGCTGATGCAGCGCACCTGGTCGACCAGGTCGGCGTCGGGGTCGATGAGGATGTCCCGCAGTCCGAGCATCTTCGTCTTGAACATGTCGCCGATGCTCAGCTCGCGGATCGTCGCCTGGTTCTCCTGCATGAAGCGGAAGAGCGGGGCGGCCTCCATCAGCGCCGCGCTGTAGCGGCGGATGATCTCCTGTTTGGTCTCCAGCGAGTGCGGCTGCCGGCGCCCCCACTCGATCAGGTCCTCGATCGGCCGGGAGAGGTCCTCGAAGATGGAGACGAGGATCTCTTCCTTGGTCTTGAAGTGGTAGTAGAGCGCCGCCTTGGTGACGTCCAGCCGCTCGGCGATCTCGCGCAGCGAGGTCTTCTCGTAGCCCTGCTCGGCGAAGAGGTCGAGTGCGACGTCCTGGATGCGCTGGCGGGTGTCCCCGCGGCGCCGCTGCTTGGTGCCGTCCATGGTGCCGCCCATCTTTCCCCTCGAACCCTCTTGACGAAAACTTACTTGACGACCGGCTAGTTGCGCGAGTAGCTTCGCGTCGAAGTCAACTAGCCGGGCGGCAAGTAAGTAAAGACGGGCCACCGAGGGTGGCCGGGGGAGTGGGATCCATGACGGACACAGTGGCGGCGGGGGCCGCACCGTCGGACGGCGTGAAACAGCCGCGGAGCGTGCGGGTCGTGTTGCTCGCCCTCATGATCGCGATGATGCTCGCGATGCTCGACAACATGATCATCGGTACGGCGATGCCGACGATCGTGGGTGAACTGGGAGGCCTGGAGCACCTCTCCTGGGTGGTCACGGCGTACACGCTGGCCACCGCGGCCTCCACCCCCGTGTGGGGCAAGGTCGGCGACATGTACGGGCGCAAGGGCTCGTTCATCACCTCCATCGTGATCTTCCTGATCGGCTCCGCGCTCAGCGGCATGGCGCAGGACATGGGGCAGCTCATCGCCTTCCGCGCGGTGCAGGGTCTCGGCGCGGGCGGTCTGATGGTCGGCGTCATGGCGATCATCGGCGACCTGATCCCGCCCCGGGAGCGCGGCAAGTACCAGGGCATGATGGCCGCCGTGATGGCCCTCGCGATGATCGGCGGGCCGCTCGTCGGCGGCACCATCACCGACAACTGGGGCTGGCGCTGGGCCTTCTACATCAACCTGCCGCTCGGCGTGATCGCCCTCGCCGCGATCGGCGTGGTGCTGCACCTGCCGAGGAAGCGGTCGCAGGCGGGCATCGACTACCTCGGCGTGGCACTGCTGACCGTCGGCATCACCGCGATCGTGCTGGTCACCACCTGGGGCGGCACCGAGTACGCCTGGACTTCCACGCGGATCATGGAGCTGACCGCCCTCGGCGTCGCGTCCCTGGTCGGCTTCGTCCTCTGGCAGACCCGGGCCGCCGAGCCGGTGGTGCCGCTGCACATCTTCCGCAGCCGCAACTTCACGCTGATGTCGGTCATCGGCTTCATCGTGGGCTTCGTGATGTTCGGCGCGACGCTCTTCCTGCCGCTGTACCAGCAGTCCGTGCAGGGCGCCTCGGCGACCAACTCCGGTCTGCTGCTCCTGCCGATGCTCGGCGCGATGCTGGTCACCTCGATGGTCGCCGGCCGGGTGACCACCAACACCGGCCGCTACAAGATCTTCCCGGTGGTCGGCAGTGTGCTGCTGGTCGTCGGCCTGTACCTGCTGTCGACGATGGACACCGGGACCTCCCGCCTCACCTCCGGCGTCTTCATGGCCGTGGTCGGCCTCGGCATGGGCTGCCTGATGCAGATCACCATGCTGGTCGCGCAGAACAGCGTGGAGCTGAAGGACATGGGCGTGGCGTCCTCCACGACCACCCTGTTCCGCACCCTCGGCTCGTCCTTCGGCGTCGCGGTGATGGGCGCGCTGTTCAACCACCGCGTCCAGGACGTCATGGCGGAACGCGCGGGCGCGCTGGGCTCCAAGGTGACCGAGCAGTCCGCCCAGCTCGACGCGGCGAGCCTGGCGAAGCTGCCGGAAGCCGCCCGCGAGGCGTACCAGCACGCGGTCTCCTCCGGCACGCACGGCGCGTTCCTGCTCGGCGCGGTCGTCGCCGTGCTGTCGCTGGCGGCTGCGGTCTTGGTCAGGGAGGTCCCACTGAAGGGCGCGGGGCCGCAACGGGAGGACGCTCCCGTCGCGGAGCCGGAGACGGTCTGAGACGCGGGGAGCTCCCGGGGCGCCCGCGCGCCCCGGACCCCGCAGCGGGAGGGCGTCCGCGTCGGTCTGAGACACCTGGGTTCCCGGGCGCCTCGTCCCCGGTAACCCGCAGCCGGGAGGGAGTGCCTTCGCGCGGTGTCCGCGTCGGTCTGAGACACGGCGGTTCCGCCCCCGGCCCCGCAGTCGGGGGCGGGAACGCCTTCGCGGCGGTGCCCGCGTCGGCCTGGTGGGCATCGGAGACCTCCGAGGCTCCCGTGCCCCGGCCCCGCAGTCGGGACGCGTGAAGGTCTGGGACACCGGGGCCTCCCGAGGGACTCACGCGTGCGGGCCCGCAGCGGGGGACGTCTCCCGAGTCGGAACCCGAGCCAGGGTCCGAGACGCGGGGAGCTCCCGGGGCGCCCGCGCGCTGTCGCAGGGGCTTCCGGGGACCCGGAAGCCCCTTCTCACTGGCCCAGGACCGGATAGCTCCCCGTGTTCGTCGGGGCGTGTTCCGGGAGCCACAGGACGGCCGCGGCGCCCTCGGGGGGTGTGTCGTGCGGGGCGCCCGGCGGGCGGACGTTGCGGAAGGTCAGGCGGGCGCCCAGGACGCGGGCCTGGCCGGCCGCGATGGTCAGGCCCAGGCCGTGGCCCCGGCCCGCCCGGTCCGCGCTGCCGGTGCGGAAGCGGCTCGGCCCCTCGGCGAGCAGCTCCTCCGGGAAGCCTGGCCCGTGGTCGCGGACCCGGACGACACGGCCCTCCACGGTGACCTCGACGGGCGGAGCCCCGTGCCGTGCCGCGTTGGCGAGCAGGTTGAACAGCACCCGCTCCAGCCGGCGGGGGTCGGTGGTGACCTCCGACTCGTGGACCACCCGCACGACCGCGTCCGGGTCCTTCGCCGCGACCCGGCGGGCGACGAACTCGCCGAGCAGGATGTCCTGCAGCTCGGCCCGTTCGGAGGCGCTGTCGAGCCGGGCGACCTCCAGGACGTCCTCGACGAGGGTGCGCATCGCCCGCGCCCGGTCCTGCACCAGCTCCGTGGGCCGACCGGGCGGCAGCAGCTCCGCCGCGGTGAGCAGGCCGGTCACCGGGGTGCGCAGCTCGTGGGCGATGTCGGCGGTCACCCGGCGCTCCGCCTCCAGCCGCTGCCGCAGCGCGTCCGCCATGGCGTCGACCGCGCTGGCCAGGTCGTCGGTCTCGTCCCGCACCACCCCGCCGATGGCGTCCCGTACCCGTACGCCCGTCTCGCCCCCCGCGACCCGGTTGGCCGCCGTGGCCGCCTTGCGCAGTCGCCGGGACAGGTGCCCGCCGATGAGCACGCCGAGCGCGCAGCCGCCGATCACGGTCGCGACGGAGCCGATCCACAGGGCCTGGTCGAGGTCCTTGAGGATGTCCGAGCTGCGGTCGGTGAAGCCGGAGTGCAGCGACATCACGTGCCCGTTCTTCAGCGGCACCGCCGCCCAGATGTCCGGCGCTCCGCCCCGGTCGGCGACGTACGTGGCGCGGCGGCCCTCCTCGACCTTGGCGCGCAGCTCCGCCGGCAGCTGCGGGTCGTCGATCTTGGTGTTGGGGAAGTTCAGCCGCCCGGACAGCTCGTAGTTCCGCTGGGCGATCATGATGCGCTCGTCGGCCAGGTCGCGCGCGTTGTCCAGCATCGACACCCGGGCCGCGTTGTGCACGACCAGGCTGAGCGCGACCGCCACCAGCGCGCCGACCAGCGCGATGGCCGCGCTGAGCTTCCATCTCAGGCCCGCGCCGATGTTGGCCTGCCGTACGAACGCCGTCACCAGGCGCCGGAGGTGTCCCCGCATCCGCCCGCTCAGGCCTTCAGCTTGTAGCCGAAGCCGCGGACCGTCTCGATCCGGTCCTGGCCGATCTTCGCGCGCAGCCGCTGCACATGGACGTCGACCACCCGGGTGTCACCGCCCCACCCGTACTCCCACACCCGCTCCAGCAGTTTGTCGCGGCTGAGGACGGTGCCCGGCGCCGCGGAGAACTCCAGCAGCAGCCGCATCTCGGTCGGGGTGAGCGCGACCGGCCGGCCGGCCTTGCGCACCTCCATGCCCTCGGTGTCGATCTCCAGCTCGCCGAAGGCCAGCACCGGCCCGCCGTCCGCGTCGTCCTGCCCGCCGCCCGCGCCGCCCGCCCGCTCGAAGCGGCGCAGCACCGCGCGGATCCGGGCGACCAGGACCGCGCCGTCGAACGGCTTGGTCACGTAGTCGTCGGCGCCCGCCTCCAGGCCCAGCACCACGTCGATGGCGTCGGCCCGTGCCGACAGCATGATCACCGGCACGGTCGACTCGTCCCGTATCCGCCGGCACAGGCTGACGCCGTCCAGTCCGGGCACCATGACGTCGAGGAGCGCGATGTCCGGCCGGTCGGCCCGGAACGCCTCCAGACCCGACAGCCCGTCGGGCATCGCGGTGACCGCGAAGCCGTCCCGCTCCAGCGTGAGCTGGGTGGCCTCTCGGATGACGTCGTCGTCCTCGACGAACAGGACATGGGTCTGGTCTGCCATCCCGCTGCTCTCAGTTCTCGTGTGGTCCCGGACCGGGCGTGCCCCCGCACCCGCCCCGTCCTCGTGTCTGTGGCCCACTCCACGGGACGCACCGGCCGCGCGACGGGTTCACCCGTTCATCGTGCGAGGGACCGCCGGCGGTTCCCGCTGTGAGCCGTGTCTCAGCCCTCCGGCGCGGGTGTCGGCGCCGCGCCGGCGACCGGCCCGTACTCGTTGTGCGTGCGGTACTTCTCGTCGAACCGGCCCGAGAGCCAGCGGTACGTGATCACGACCTCGCCGGACGGGCTCGACACCGGGTCGCCGCGGTCGTAGACCTGCTTGGTCACCACCAGGTCCCCCCGGTCGATCTCGGCGTAGACCGGCGGCTCCTCCGCGCTGAACACGTTGACGTAGCCGTCGCCCTGGTGCCGGTACACGTACGCGCCGACACCGACCGCGTCGCCGCAGGTCAGCACGTTGACGACGACGTCGTCGCGGGCCTCGCCCGTGAGGTTGCCGTAGCTGACGTCCACCGGGTACTCGTCGGCCACGCAGGGCTTCAGCTCCCGCTTCACCTCGGCCGACACGGCCGGGTCCCCCTTGATCAGCCGCACCGCGTCCACCCGGGCGGGCGTCGGCGACGACGCGGTGGCGGGAGCGGCCGGGCCCGCCCCGGCGTCCACCCGCGCCGGGCCCTCGTCCCGGGCGCCGGTGCCGCTCGCGCCGCACCCGGTCCCGAACAGCACGACGGCGGCGAGCACGGCCGTCGCCGTACTCGCCGTCCGGGCGGTGGACCGGGCCCGTTCGGGCCCCGCGCCGGTCAGGCCGCGCAACGCTCCCGCTCCTCACGCTCCAGCGCGCGTGCGTCCGACTCGCGGGACTCCAGCTCCTCGCGGAGCCGGGCCAGCGCCCGGTGCAGCGTGCTCTTGACCGTTCCGGCCGACATGCCGAGTGCGGCGGCCGTCTCGTCCGTGGACATCTGCTCCCAGTGTCGCAGCACCACGACGCTGCGCTGCTTCGGGGCGAGGACCTTCAGCACGTCCATCAGCAGGGCGCGGTCCGCGTACTGCTCGGTGGCGTCCTCCACGCGCGACTCGGGGAGCTGCTCGGTGGGCACCTCCTCCAGCTTGCGCGCCCGCCACCACTCCGTCCGCGTGTTGATCATGACGCGGCGCAGGTAGGCGTCGGCCAGCCGCTTGTCCTCGATGGTCTCCCAGCGGCCGTACGTGCGCACCAGCGCGGTCTGCAGCAGGTCCTGCGCCTCGACGGGATCCGGGACCAGACGCCGGGCGCTGCGCAGCAGCGCGTCCTGCCGGGTGCGGACGTACTCCTCGAACTCGAGCACCTCTCCCTGCGCCATGGTGTACCGCCTTCCGGTCCCCGTTCCGGCCCGCCCCCGCGGGCCGGCCGTACCGCTCGTGTTCCGTCTCGTGTGCTCCGGTCGAGCACGCGATCGAAACTACGGAGGCGTTGTCACGGCACTGTGCGGAGCACCCTGCGAGCAGCCCTCGGGTGTCCGTCGGTTGTGTAACGGAGGGACGAACGGGACGAAGCGGCGAGGCGTTCGGTACGGATATGCGGCGGTACGCCCGTCGTGCGTGATGCGACGGGCGTGAACCGTGTGACGGGCGAGGGCCCGGGTGAGGACCCGGACTCAGCTCAGCGGCAGCCGGTACAGGCCGCCCGGCATCGGCTCCACCAGGCCGTCCGACACCAGCCCGTCCAGCGCGCGGGCCCGCTGCACCGGCTCGTGCCACACCCGGTCCAGCGCCGCCTGCGGCACCGGCCCGTGGGCCTCCCGCAGCACCGCGAGGAGCCGGCCGCGCACCTGGCGGTCGGTGCCCGCGTACGTCTGTCCGCGGCGCGGCGGCCCGTCGTGCGCGGGCTTGCCCGCCAGCCGCCAGGCGCACTGCGCGGCGATCGGGCAGCGGTGGCACGCCTCGTTCTTCGCCGTGCACACCAGCGCGCCCAGTTCCATGGAGGCGGCGGCCCACCGGGCGGCCGTGGCCGCGTCCTCCGGCAGCAGCGCGCGGGCGAGCCGGCGCTCGGCGGCGGTGGTGGCGTTCGGCGGGTACTGCGTGCCGCTGACCGCGCGGGCGAACACCCGGCGGACGTTGGTGTCCAGCACCGCGTGCCGCTGCCCGTAGGCGAACGACGCCACGGCCGCGGCGGTGTACTCGCCGATGCCGGGCAGCGCCAGCAGCTGGGCGTGGTCGGACGGTACGTCGCCGCCGTGTCGTTCCGTTATGGCCACGGCGGCTCCGTGCAGCCGCAGGGCGCGGCGCGGGTAGCCGAGCCGGCCCCAGGCGCGGACGGCCTCGCCGGGCGCCTCGGCGGCGAGGTCGGCGGGGCGCGGCCATCGGGCCATCCACTGCTCGTAGACGGGCAGCACCCGGTTGACCGGGGTCTGCTGCAGCATGAACTCACTGACCATCACCCCCCACGCGCCGGCCTCAGGGCGCCGCCACGGAAGGTCCCGGGCGTGCTCGTCGAACCAGTCGATGACGGGGGAGTGCAGCGGCTCACCGGGAGCGCGCTCGGACACGGAATCGGCGGCGGTGCCGTACGGGGGCTTCGTGGGAGCAGTCATGACCCGTCGATCCTGCCACGCCGGGCCGCGCGGACGGCCGAGCGCCACGGGGAAGGGGCGTTCGTTCCCCGAGCGGGGCGGGTGCGTGCGTCCGCACGGGGGAGGAGGGGGCGGCTCCGCATGCCGGGCCCTCCCGGAGGGTGACACCGGCCCTGATGATCGGCGGGGGCGGGCACCCGGCGGCCGCCGCGCGCCGCCTGTTCTGGGCGGGGCTTGTCCTCCCGGGTGTGTGCGCTGCCTGGCCCGGGCTGCACGAGCCGCGCCTCCTGCGGCAGCAGACGGCCGGGGCGGGGGTGCTCGCCGCCGCGCCCTCGCCGCGTGTCCCTGACGGCCGCGGTGTGCCTGGCCGGCGCGCCCGCCGAACCATCGGGGCGTGCCCGCACGGGGGCGGGTACCGGGTGCGAGCGCACGTCCCCGAGCGGGCGGGCGGGCTGTCGGCGCCGTCCCGTGCGCCCTCCGCGCCCTTCACCCGCGCCGTGGTCGCGGCGGCGGCCGGCTGGTCCGCGTACACCGAGCCGCACGCGAACCACCACCGGTTCTGCTTCGACGACCATGGCGGCCTGGTTCGCCGTCGGACAGCAGGGCCCGGATCATCGCCTGAATTCCTGGCGGAGGCCGTCACCGACGGGGGCGAGACCGTCGAAACTGGCAAGCGCGCACTGTTCCGACGTGGCCCTGCTCGACGTCCGCATGCCCGTCTGGACGGGGCTCGCCCGGCCTGTGAGGCCGTCCGCACCATCCCGGCTCGTGCTCCGAACACGCCTACATCACACGGGCGTTGACGGTCGGTGCGCTGCCCTGTTGCCCAGGCCGCGCCGTACACGTACGTGAGCGCGGTCCTGGACGGGCTCGGTGTGCGCAATCGTGTACAGGCGGCGATCGTCGCGTACGAGGCGGGTGTCGTGGGCAGGTGACGGGCGGTCAGGGGCGGCGGTGGGAGGTGTGGGGGATAGCGGTGGCCTGTGGGCCGGGGCCGGTGATCCACCGTGCCACAGGTGCCGTTGAGCCGCGCACCGTGGTTGCGAGCCGTGTGGCGGGCCCTGTGGCCAGGGCCACGACGGTCAGCGCGACGGCGGCGCCGAGCAGCAGGCCCGCGGCCACGTCGTGCGGATAGTGCACGCCCACGAACACCCGTGAGAACGCCGCGAGTAGAGCCAGCGGGACGGTCAGCCGGACAAGGGTGCGACGCACCAGGACGAGCGTCGCGGCGGAGGCGCCCGCGATGGTGGCGTGGTTGCTCGGGAAGGACCAGTCGCCGTACGGCGGGCACTCCGCCAGCGAGGGGGCGGCGCCGGCCACCGCACGGCACGGACGTTCCTCCGCCACCACGGACTTGAGGATTTCGCTGCAGACGTACGCCACAGCCGTGGCCAGGGGTGCAAGGGCCGCGATCGCGAACGCTCGGGTGTCGGAGCGCCGTGCGCGCCACCAGCCGAGGGCGAACAGCGCGACGAACACGAGGAGTCCGGCCTCCGTCCCGATCTCGGCCGTGTGCCGCAGCCACGCCGGGGCGTCGTGCGCGTGGTCGGTGATGTCGCGGTAGAGCCCGCTGTCCACGAAGTCCATGGTCACCGACCGTAAGGGAACGGCCGGAACGGTCACATCGAGCGATCGTCAGGTGTCGTACCTGACGGAAGACAAGGGTGGGCGGCCGGTAACCGGGATGATGATCCGGAAAAGTTGCGCGCTGAGCGGCGGGTGGGACAAGCGAACGCCCGGATCTCTCGTACAGTTTGCGCCGTGGGATCTCTGCGCAATCCGGTCGGGCCGCTTCCCTCCTCCATCTACTGGCGTCGGAGGGCCGTACTGCTGTCCATGCTCGCCCTGTTGGCGTTGTTGATCACCTGGGTCGTGGTCTCCGCCGGAGGCAACGGCAAGGGCTCGGACAACGGGGCCAACGGCAAGAATCCCGCGCCCTCCACCATCACGCCGGGGCCGTCCGGTTCGGGTCCCGCGATCAGTCAGGCACCGGGTGGGCGGGACGAGGCCGGGGACGGCGGGTCGGAGGGGGCCGGGGACGGTTCCGGTGACTCCGGGGGTTCGTCCGGCTCCGACGGCGAGGGCGGTGACTCCGACCCCGCGGATTCCGCGGGTGCCGGGGGCGCGGACGGACCGGGCGGCGGCGGCAGCGCCGGCGGCGGGTCCGAAGGCGGTACGTCGGCCGGGGTCGGCGCGGGGGACGCGCTGCCGGCCGGAACCGGGTCCGGACTGCCCAACTGCTCGGCGAACGCGGTCCGTTTCAGTCTGCGGAGTGAGCGCAACACGTACGGGCCGGGGGAGACTCCGACGTTCCTGCTGACGGCGCGGAACACCTCGGGGGCGGACTGCAAGATCGATCTCGGTCCTGAGCGGACCGTTCTGACGGTGTCGCAGGCGACGGACGACGACACGTTCTGGGCGTCGGACGACTGCCCCGGGGAAGCGCGGAGTCTGGCCTTCCGGGTGCCGGCGGGAGACAGCATCACGTACACCGTGAAGTGGGACCGTAAGCCGAGTGCGGCGTCGTGTGCGACGCCGAAGGCTGGGGCGGCGAAGCCGGGGACGTATCTGGTCGAGGCGAAGGCACCCGGGTTCGAGAAGGTGCGGACGTCCTTCGTGCTGAAGGCCGACTGACGTCGTTTTCCTGAGTCGCCTTCGGCTGCGGGCCGGTGGGGGCTTGGCGCGCAGTTCCCCGCGCCCCTTCGGGGGCGCTTCTTCGCCGGTGTTTTACACGTAGCGTTCGAGGATGCTGCTTTCCGCCAGGCGGGAGAGGCCCTCGCGGACGCTGCGGGCGCGGGCCTCGCCGACGCCGTCCACCGTCTGGAGGTCGTCCACGCTCGCGGCGAGCAGCTTCTGCAGGCCGCCGAAGTGCTCCACCAGACGGTCGATGATCGCGCCGGGCAGGCGCGGGACCTTCGCCAGCAGGCGGAAGCCGCGCGGCGACACCGCCGAGTCGAGGGTTTCCGGGGAACCGGTGTACCCCAGCGCCCGCGCCACCGTCGGCAGCTCCAGCAGTTCCGCGTGCGTCAGCGCGTCCAGCTCGTGCAGCGCCTCGTCGACCGTGCGGGAGCGCTTCGCGGTCGGCTCGGGGACGTAGTCCCGTACGACCAGTTCGCGCTCGGGCTCCACGCCCGCGATCAACTCGTCGAGCTGGAGGGCGAGAAGGCGGCCGTCGGTGCCCAGTTCGACCACGTATTCGGCGATTTCGGTGGCGATGCGGCGCACCATTTCCAGCCGCTGCGCGACCGCGGAGACGTCCCGGACCGTCACCAGGTCCTCGATCTCCAGCGCGGACAGCGTGCCCGCGACCTCGTCGAGGCGGAGCTTGTACCGCTCCAGGGTGGCCAGCGCCTGGTTGGCGCGGGACAGGATCGCCGCCGAGTCCTCAAGGACGCGGCGCTGCCCGTCGACGTACAGGGCGATCAGCCGCATCGACTGGGAGACGGAGACCACGGGGAAACCGACCTGCTTGGAGACGCGGTCGGCGGTGCGGTGCCGGGTGCCGGTCTCCTCCGTGGGGATCGTCGGGTCCGGGACCAGCTGCACGCCGGCCCGCAGGATCTTCGACAGGTCCGAGGACAGCACGATGCCGCCGTCCAGCTTGCACAGCTCCCGCAGCCGGGTCGCGGTGAACTCCACGTCCAGCACGAAGCCGCCGCTGCACAGCGTCTCGACGGTCTTGTCCGAGCCGAGCACGATGAGCCCGCCCGTGTTGCCGCGGAGCACGCGCTCCAGGCCGTCACGCAGGGCGGTACCGGGCGCCACGGCGCTCAGCGAGGCGCGCATCAGGCCATCGGAACCGGCACTCCCACCGGACTTTCCGGGAGCTGCTGCCCGGTCGTTGGCTGCCACTGCACTCCTCCGGTCGCAGGTTCTGGGCGCCCCCGCGCTTCGTACGGACGGGCGAGACCTGGGCAAAGTCTACCGGCGGTCCTCCTGCTCCCGTGGGGCCTCTCGCCGACGGGAGCGGGGAAGGACCCGCAGCGCGTCCCCTATGTCCGCCACTTCCAGTACCTTCATGCCCGCCGGGACCTTGCCCGGATCGCCCGGCACCAGGGCGTGCGTGAAGCCGAGGCGGTGCGCCTCGGCGAGCCTGCGCTGCACGCCCGTGACGCGTCTCACCTCGCCCGCGAGGCCCACCTCGCCGATCGCGACGAGGTTCTTCGGCAGCGGGGTGTCGCTCGCGGCCGACGCCAGGGCGAGCGCGACGGCCAGGTCCGCGGCCGGCTCGGAGAGCTTCACCCCGCCGACCGTCGCGGAGTAGATGTCCCTTTTGCCCAAGGCGCTGATCCGGCCGCGCTGTTCCAGCACGGCCAGCATCATCGAGACGCGGGAGGTCTCCAGGCCGGAGGTGGTGCGGCGGGGGGAGGGGATCTGCGAGTCCACGGTGAGCGCCTGCACCTCGGCGACCAGCGGGCGGCGGCCCTCCAGGGTGACGGTCAGACAGGTGCCCGGGACCGGTTCGTCACGACGGGTCAGGAAAAGTCCGCTCGGGTCCGCGAGGCCCGTGATGCCCTCGTCGTGCAGTTCGAAGCAGCCGACCTCGTCGGTCGTGCCGTAGCGGTTCTTGACGCCGCGGACCAGGCGCAGGCGGGCGTGCCGGTCGCCCTCGAAGTGCAGCACCACGTCCACCAGGTGCTCCAGCAGGCGGGGGCCCGCGATGGCGCCGTCCTTGGTGACATGGCCCACGAGCAGCGTGGACATCCCGCGCTCCTTGGACGCCCGGATGAGGGCGCCCGCGACCTCGCGCACCTGCGCCATGCCGCCCGGGGCGCCGTCGATCTCGGGGGACGCCACCGTCTGCACCGAGTCCAGGATCAGCAGCGACGGCTTCACCGCGTCCAAGTGGCCGAGCACGGCGGACAGATCCGTCTCGGCGGCGAGGTAGAGGTGGTCGTCGATGGCGTGGATGCGGTCGGCGCGCAGCCGGACCTGACTCGCCGACTCCTCACCCGTGACGTAGAGGGTGCGGTGCTCGTCGCTCGCGGACTTGGCGGCGACGTCCAGCAGCAGCGTGGACTTGCCGACGCCCGGCTCGCCCGCGACCAGCACCACGGCGCCGGGCACAAGACCGCCGCCGAGCACCCGGTCCAGCTCGGGCACGCCCGTGGAGCGGGCGGTGGCCTGCTTGCCGTCGACCTGCCCGATGGGCAGCGCGGACGTGGTGACCCGGCCCGGCGCGGTCGTCCGCACGGCGGGCGCCGCACCGTACTCCTCGACCGTCCCCCAGGCCTGGCACTCGGGACACCGCCCGAGCCACTTGGCCGTCTGCCATCCGCACTCGGTGCAGCGGTAGGACGGACGGTCCTTGGAGGTCTTGGTACGGGCAGCCATGCCCAAAAGGTAACGGCCCCCTCTGACACCGGGGGCCCGCCCCCGGCCCGGAAGGGCCGCGTGGCCACGCCGACCCGCCGGGCGCACCGCCGCCCGCGATGGCCGGCCCTCGGCCCGGCGGGCCGCCCCGACACCTCGACGGCGAGGGACGCCCGCCCTCGTGCGGGCCGCGGTGCGCGGCCCCCGTGAGCGGCGCACGGCCGGGCGCATCGGTTCTGCCGTGTGCGCCGACGGGCCCGGTCCGCCCGGGTGCCGAGGAGCCGGGGCGCCCAAGCGCCCGCAGTGCCGGCAAGCCCCCTTCCGCCGTGCGGGCGCGGTCCACCCGGTGCCGGTGGCCGCGCAGGGGAGGCCCAGCGGCCCGCAGCGGCTGAAGCCCCTTCCGCCGTGTGGCCGCGGTCCGCCCGGGTGCCGGGGAGGCCGGGGCGGGAAGCCCCGGCGGGGCTCAGGGGGCGCCCGCGGCCACGACGTAGCGCGCCTGCGTCCACGGCGTAGCGCGCCCGCGTCGTGGCCGCTCACGCGGCGGGGAAAGGTTCCTGTCCCCGGATTGAGGGATCGTTTCACCCGTACGGATTAAAAGTGCGCACGGCACCGGAAGGCGTCGCCGCCCGGCCCCTACGGTCGCCGAATGATGAGCAGCGGCCCGGACACCTCGACGCGTACGTCCACCCGTACGAACGGAACCCACCGGACGCACCGGGAAGCGCGCGACCAGGCGGCCGCGCGCACGCTGGCCCGGCGGCCGGCCGCCCGCTACGAGCCGCACTTGGACGGCCTGTTCACCTACTGCCTGTCCGTCCTGTGCGACCACGACGCGGCGACCGCCGCCCTGGCCGACGCGCTCCACCTCGCGGAGCGCCGCGACCGGCACGTCCCGGATGAACTCGGCGGCCTCCGCGCGTGGCTGTACGCCCTCGCCCGCTGGGCGTGTCTGCGCAAGCTGGCCGAGGCCAGGCAGAGCCGTCAGGCCTCCCACGCCGGCGGCCGTTCCGGCAGGAAGCGTGACTCCGCGGGCCACCAGGGAGCCTCCGCCGTGGCCCCCGAGGAGCAGGAGCGGCGCCGCCGTGAACTGGCCGCGCTGGCCTGGCCGGAGGCCGCCGGCACCAGCCCGGAGCAGCGCGAGGCGCTCGAACTCGCCGTCCGGCACCGTCTCGCCGCCCACGAGGTCGCCTCCGTGCTCGGCATGGCCCCGGCCGCGGCCCGCGAACTGCTCGCCACCGCTGCCTGCGAGGTGGAACGCACCCGTGCGGCCCTCGCCGTCGTCGAGACCGGCGCCTGCCCGGGCGTGGCGCACCTCACGGGCGACCAGGGCATGGTGCTCGGCACCACGCTGCGCCGCGAACTCGTCCGCCATGTCGACGACTGCCCGCGCTGCCGCCGTACCGCCGAGCGGGCCGTCCCGGGCCGGTGGCCCGGCACCAGCGTCACCCCGGACACCCTTCCGCTCGTGCCGGCGCCGACCGCCGCCCTGCACACCGCCCTCGCGCACCACCCACGCGCGCGTGGCGCCGCGCCCCGCTTCGACCGGCGCGGCTTCCCCATGAACCCCAAGGACCGGGTCGCCCGCCGTGACCGCCTCCGCGCGCGTGCCGTCACCACGACCGTCGTCGCCACGGTCGTCGCCGCGCCGGTGCTGGCGCTGTGGGCCGCCTACCGGGGCACCCCGGTGGGCGAGGGCGTGGGCGGCGGCCCGTCCTCCGCGCGCGAGGACGGCACCGTGGAGTTCGACGGCGAGGGCGGCGCCGGCTACGAGAACGCCGGCAACGCCGAGCCCCGCCCCACCACCCGCTTCGGCGCCGACGGCGCGCCGGACGTGTCCGTGGAGGTCGTCGAGGTCGCCGGCGCCGGGCACGAGGGCGCCGCGGAGCTCGGCGTGACGGCCGCCCACAGCGGTGACACCACACTGATCACCCTGACCGCGCGGGGCGACGGACCGGTCCGCTGGTCCGCGTCCACCGGCGCCTCCTGGCTCTACCTGAACCGCTCGTCGGGCACCCTCGCCCCGGGCGAGTCGGTCACGATCCGGGTCTTCGTCGACCAGCTGCGCGAGCCGTCCGGCCACTGGCGGGCCACGGTGGCGGTCTCCCCGGCAGGCTCGGTGGTGTCCATCGAGGGATACGGTCCCGCCCCGTCGAGCCCGGTCACCGGCTCCCCGTCGGCCCCGGGCACCCCGAGCGGCCCGCCCCCGTCGCCCTCGCACCCGGACCCCACGACGCCGTCGCCCTCCGACCCCACGCCCACGGACCCGCCCTCCTCCTCGGACCCGGACCCGGAGCCCTCGACGGACGACCCCGCCCCGACCGACCCGTCCCCCACCGAGCCGTCGCCCGCGGACCCCGTGCCCCCGGAGCCGAGCGTCTCCACGCCCGCCGAACCGGGCGCCCCGGACCCGGAAACGCCGTAGCCATGAGAAGGCGCCCGCCCCCGCGCAGGGGACGGGCGCCGGTGACGCCGCGACGGACCGTCAGGACGGGTCCGCCGGGTGCGGCGCCAGCAGCGGCAGCTGCGACGCCAGCCGCTCCTCGCACAGCTCGACCAGGCGGTCGTACCCCGCCTTGCCCATCAGCTCGATCAGCTCCGGGCGGTAGGAGACGTACACCGGCTCGCCCGCGCCGTGCGCCGAGGTCGCCGAGGTGCACCACCAGTGCAGGTCGTGGCCGCCGGGGCCCCAGCCGCGCCGGTCGTACTCACCGATCGACACCTGCAGCACGCGCGTGTCGTCGGGACGGTCGATCCAGTCGTACGTGCGCCGGACGGGGAGCTGCCAGCAGACGTCCGGCTTGGTCTCCAGCGGCTCGCGGCCCTCCTTGAGGGCGAGGATGTGCAGCGAGCAGCCCATGCCGCCCTTGAACCCGGGGCGGTTCTGGAAAATGCACGAGCCCTGGAAGGGACGCGTCTGGCGCTCGCCGTCCTCGTCCTCCGAGATCCACCCGTTGCGGGTGCCCTCCGCGTGGTGCTGCCAGATGTCCGGTGTGAGACGCGCCACATGCTCGGCGACGCGCTTCTCGTCGTCCTCGTCGGAGAAGTGGGCACCCAAGGTGCAGCACCCGTCGTCCGCGCGGCCGGCCTGGATGCCCTGGCAGCCGCTGCCGAAGATGCAGTTCCACCGAGAGGTGAGCCATGTCAGATCGCAGCGGAAGACCTGCTCGTCGTCCGCCGGATCAGGGAATTCCACCCAGGCACGGGCGAAGTCGAGGCCCTGCTCGTCGTCGACAGGCGCCGGATGCGGCGCCTGCGGCGGGGCCGGCACCCGCGAAGGATCCCCGGCCAGCCCGGCCCGCTTTTCCTTCCTGGCCGTTTTGTCCGTCTTCTCGTCCTTCGCCTTTTTCGTCTTTGGCACCTGTCCAGGGTAAGTCGCCGCGGGCCCGCACCGGCACCGGTCCGGCCGTCGAGAAGCGGACGTCACGGCGTGCTGCGGGCAGTAGCGTTTCGTACATGAGACTCGGTGTCCTCGACGTGGGTTCGAACACGGTGCACCTGCTGGTGGTCGACGCCCACCCCGGCGCGCGGCCGCTGCCCGCGCACTCGCACAAGGCCGAACTGCGCCTCGCCCAACTCCTCGACGACGACGGGTCGATCGGCCCCGACGGCATCGACCGGCTGGTGGCGGTCGTGCACGAGGCGCTCCAGGCCGCCGAGGACAAGGGCGTGGAGGAGCTGCTGCCGTTCGCGACCTCCGCCGTTCGCGACGCGAGCAACGCCGACGACGTCCTCACCCGCGTCCGCGACGAGACCGGCGTCGAACTCCAGGTGCTCAGCGGTGAGGAGGAGGCGAAGCTCACCTTCCTCGCCGCCCGCCGCTGGTTCGGCTGGTCCTCGGGGAAGCTGCTCGTCATCGACATCGGCGGCGGCTCCCTGGAGATCGCCTACGGCATGGACGAGGAGCCGGACGCGGCGGTGTCGCTCCCGCTCGGCGCGGGCCGCCTCACCGCCGGCTGGCTGCCCGGAGACCCGCCCGAGGCCGAGGACGTCCGCGCGCTGCGCCGCCACGTGCGTACGGAGATAGCGCGCTCGGTCGGCGACTTCAGCCGGTTCGGAGCCCCGGACCACGTGGTGGCCACCTCCAAGACCTTCAAGCAGCTCGCCCGGCTCGCGGGCGCCCCGGGCTCCGCCGAGGGCCTGTACGTCCAGCGGGAGCTGAAGCGCGAGTCGCTGGAGGCGTGGGTGCCGCGGCTGGCCGGGATGACCGCCGCCGAGCGCGCCGAACTGCCGGGCGTGTCCGAGGCCCGCGCGGGCCAGCTCCTCGCCGGCGCGATGGTCGCCGAGGGCGCGATGGACCTCTTCGGCGTGGAGCGCCTGGAGATCTGTCCCTGGGCGCTGCGGGAGGGCGTCATACTCCGCCGCCTCGACCACATGGGCCCCGCCTGACCCCCGACGGGGCCCGCCCCGAAGGCGCCGCCGCCCGCTATGGCAAACACCACAACGGCCAGGCGGTACCCCGCACCGCCCCCACCCCACCCCGTAACCTGAGGCTCGTGGCAGAAGCAAGGGACGTAGTCCGCATCCCGGATGCGAAGGTCGCCCTGTCGACGGCCTCCGTCTACCCGGAGTCGACGGCGACGGCCTTCGAGATCGCCGCGCGCCTCGGGTACGACGGCGTCGAGGTGATGGTCTGGACGGACCCCGTCAGCCAGGACATCGAGGCCCTCCGCCGGCTCAGCGACTACCACCGCATCCCCGTCCTCGCCGTCCACGCGCCCTGTCTGCTGATCACGCAGCGCGTGTGGTCCACCGATCCCTGGACCAAGCTCCAGCGGGCCCGGGCCGCCGCCGAGAAGCTCGGCGCGTCGACGGTCGTCGTCCACCCGCCCTTCCGCTGGCAGCGGCAGTACGCCCGCGACTTCGTCGACGGCATCTGGCGGATGGCGAACGAGACCGACGTGCGGTTCGCCGTGGAGAACATGTACCCCTGGCGCTACCGCGACCGCGAGATGCTGGCCTACGCCCCCGACTGGGACGTGACCAAGGAGGACTACCGCCACTTCACGATCGACCTGAGCCACGCCTCCACCTCCCGCACGGACACGCTCCGGATGGTGGAGCGCATGGGCGACCGGCTGGGGCACGTGCACCTGGCCGACGGCCGGGGCTCCGCCAAGGACGAGCACCTGGTGCCCGGCCGCGGCGACCAGCCGTGCGCCGAGGTCCTGGAGGGGCTGGCGCGCGGCGGCTTCGACGGTCATGTCGTGATCGAGGTCAACACCCGGCGCGCCATGTCCAGCGCCGAACGTGAGGCCGACCTGGCGGAGGCCCTCGCCTTCACCCGCCTCCACCTTGCCTCGGCGTCCTCCCCTTCCTCCCTGTCCACCCCTTCCTCCCTCCGGGTCCCGCGGCGATGAACGGCGTCACCGCGAGCGACGGCCCCGCCGCCTCCCCGGACGGGACCGGCGCCCCCCGGCGCCGCGGCCGTCCCCCGGCCGCCGAGTCGGCCGGCACCCGTGCCCGCATCCTCGACGCGGCGCGCGAGGAGTTCTCCGCACGCGGCTACGAGAAGACGTCCGTGCGGGGCATCGCCAAGGCCGCCGGGGTCGACTCCGCCCTGGTGCACCACTACTTCGGCACCAAGGAGCGGGTCTTCGAGGCCGCCGTCGAGGTCGCCTTCGGACCGGCCCTCGCCGAGCGGGACGCGCTGCTCGAAGGGCCGCTCGACGAGGTGGGCGAGCGGATGACCCGCGTGATCATCGGACTGTGGGAGAACCCGGTCACGCGCACCCCGCTGCTCGCGATCGTCCGCTCCGCCGTCAACAACGACACCGCGGCCGCCGTCTTCCGCCGCCTCGTCGCCAGCCAGCTGCTGCGCAGGATCGCCGGACAGCTCGACCGCCCCGACGCGGAACTGCGGGCCGAACTGGCCGCCGCCCAGCTCGTCGGCATCGCGATGATCCGGTACGTGATCCGGGTCGAACCGCTCGCCTCGGCCGACCCGGAGGACCTCGTCCGCAGGGTCGCCCCCGTCGTGCAGGGCCACCTCACCGGGCCCTGAGCGTCGGACCTCTGAGACACGCGTCCCGTATTCCGGACACCCTGTCCCGCCCTCTGGATGACCGGCGTACGCTCGATGCAGTCAGAACTCTCTGGCGGAGACTCCCCGAAGGTCTGAAGGAGCGAGCGACGATGCCCGAGCTGAGGTCCCGCACAGTCACCCACGGCCGCAACATGGCGGGCGCCCGCGCCCTTATGCGCGCCTCCGGTGTACCCGGTGCGGACATCGGCCGGAAGCCGATCATCGCGGTCGCCAACAGCTTCACGGAGTTCGTCCCCGGCCACACCCACCTCGCGCCGGTCGGCCGGATCGTCAGCGAGGCGGTCGTCGCGGCCGGCGGCATCCCGCGCGAGTTCAACACCATCGCCGTCGACGACGGCATCGCCATGGGCCACGGCGGCATGCTCTACTCGCTGCCCTCCCGCGACCTGATCGCCGACAGCGTGGAGTACATGGTCGAGGCCCACTGCGCCGACGCCCTGATCTGCATCTCCAACTGCGACAAGATCACCCCGGGCATGCTCAACGCCGCGCTGCGGCTGAACATCCCCACGGTCTTCGTCTCCGGCGGCCCGATGGAGTCCGGCCGGGCCACGCTCGTCGACGGCACGGTCCGCACGCTCGACCTGGTCGACGCGATGTCGGAGGCGGTCAACGACAAGATCTCCGACGAGGACATCCTCCGCATCGAGGAGAACGCCTGCCCCACCTGCGGCTCCTGTTCGGGCATGTTCACCGCCAACTCGATGAACTGCCTGACCGAGGCCATCGGCCTCTCCCTCCCCGGCAACGGCTCGGTCCTCGCCACCCACACCGCCCGCAAGGACCTGTACGTCCGTGCGGCCGAGACGGTCCTGGACCTCACCCGCCGCTACTACGAGCAGGACGACGACTCGGTCCTGCCCCGCAGCATCGCCACCCCCGCGGCCTTCGAGAACGCCATGGCGCTCGACATCGCGATGGGCGGCTCCACCAACACGATCCTGCACCTGCTGGCCGCCGCCCAGGAGGCGGACGTCGCCTACGGCCTCACCGAGATGGACGCCCTCTCGCGCCGCGTCCCCTGCCTGGCCAAGGTCGCGCCCAACGTCGCGGGGGACCGCACGTACTACATGGAGGACGTGCACCGGGCGGGCGGCATCCCGGCCCTCCTCGGCGAGCTGCACCGCGCGGGCCTGCTCAACGAGGACGTCCACTCCGTCCACAGCCCGTCCCTGGCCGACTGGCTGAAGACCTGGGACGTCCGGTCCGGCTCCCCGTCCGCCGAGGCCGTGGAACTCTGGCACGCGGCCCCCGGCTGCAAGCGCTCCGCCGAGGCCTTCTCCCAGTCCGAGCGCTGGGACTCCCTGGACGTGGACGCCGAGGGCGGCTGCATCCGCTCCGTCGAGCACGCCTACTCCAAGGACGGCGGCCTCGCCGTGCTGCGCGGCAACCTCGCCGTCGACGGCTGCGTCGTCAAGACGGCCGGCGTCGACGAGTCCATCTGGACCTTCGAGGGCCCGGCGGTCGTCTGCGAGTCGCAGGAGGAGGCCGTCCAGAAGATCCTCACCCAGCAGGTCAAGGAGGGCGACGTCGTCGTCATCCGCTACGAGGGTCCCAAGGGCGGCCCCGGCATGCAGGAGATGCTCTACCCGACCTCGTACCTCAAGGGCCGCGGCCTCGGGAAGACGTGCGCGCTGATCACCGACGGCCGTTTCTCCGGCGGCACCTCGGGCCTGTCCATCGGCCACGCCTCCCCGGAGGCGGCCTCGGGCGGCACGATCGCCCTGGTCGAGGACGGCGACCGCATCCGCATCGACATCCCGAACCGCTCCATCGAACTGCTGGTCGACGACGCGGAACTGTCCCGCCGCGAGGAGGCCCTCGCCGGCCGCTACGCCCCGAAGAACCGCGACCGCAAGGTCTCCGCGGCCCTGCGCGCCTACGCCGCGATGGCGACGAGCGCGGACAAGGGCGCGGTCCGTGACGTGACCAAGCTGGGCTGAGGCCCGCGCACGGCCCCGCTGCCTGTCACCAGGCGGCGGGGTCGCCCGCGTCCACGGCGAAGACGGTGCCGTCGGGGGCGGAGGCGTAGACGCGGTTGTGGGCGAGGACGGGGGCGGCCAGTGTCCCGGGGATCCGGTCGGACGCGGGTCCGAGCCGCGGCCGGGTCTGTCCCAGGAGCTTGCCCGTGCGGGCGTCCACGCCGAGCAGCCGTCCGTCGGGGGCGGAGACGTACACGTGCCGTCCGTCCGATACGGGCACCGAACCCCAGCTGATCCCCGTCTCCAGCCGCCACAGCTGTTCGCCGGCGGCCATGTCGACGGCGACGAGCGAGCCGCCCGCTCCCATGAGGTGCACGGTGTCGCCCCGCACTCCGGCCTCCGCGTCCGCGACCGGCACGGGCAGCGTGACCCGCTGGGTCTCGCCGGTGTCGGGCGTGTACCGGACCACGGCCGCGGTGTCCCCGTGGATGCCTCCGTCGGCCAGGAGGAACACCTGACCGTCGGCGGTTCCGGCCGGCGTCAGCGTCCCTTCGAACTCGGCGTCCCACCGCACGTCCCCCGTCGAGGGGTCGACCGCTGTGACGCGGGTCGTGCTCCCGTCGTCGGAGGTGGTCGCCGCATAGGCCGCGGGGTCCTTCTCACCGGCGAACGAGGTGAAGTAGGGCACGGCCTGGCCGGGGATCCGACGGGACCACACGGTCTCGCCCGACGCGCTGTCCACCCCCGTGACCATGCCGTCGGAGCCGGTCAGCAGCAGGGTGTCGCCCACCGCCCGGATCCCCTCGTAGGCCGGTGTGTCGTCCTGCTGCCACACTGGCTCGCCGGTGGCAGGGTCGAGTGCCTCCAGGTCGCCGATCCGGTCGAGTGAGGGATGGAGCAGGCCGCCGGACAGGACGGGCGGTTCGCTCCGCGTAGGCCCCGGCGCGACATCGTGCCGCCACACGGTGCGGCCGTCGGCCGGATCGAGGGCGAAGACCAGACCGGGCACCGCGCACAGCAGCTTCCCGGCCCCGTGCGTGCACTGCGGCACGCCACTGTCCTCCGAGGCGGGCACCGTCTCCCACACGGCGGAGCCGGCCGGCGTGCTCTGCGCTGCGGCGGTCCGTCGCGGCGGTTGCGCGTCACCGAATGCCTGCAGCGCGGCGAGCCCGCCGAGCACGGCGACGCACAACACTCCGGTCACCAGGGCCGCCCGTCGGCCCGGTCGCCGCGGGAACCGCTTCACGGGTGCGTCAGGCGGGACCTCGTCGGCGGCTTCGTCCAGTGCGCCGGACGCCTTCGGTGCCTCGGGCAACTCCTCCGGTCCAGAGGTGCGTTGCGTCGGCACGAGGACCTGCGTGTCGTACTTCGCCGACACGGAGCGCAATTCCCGCATGAGCTCGTCGGGCGTGGGCCGGTCGTCGGGCTCCTTGGCCAGACACTTTCGCACCAACGGCGCGAGGGACTCCGGAACGCCCGTCAGGTCGGGCTCGTCGTGGACGACCTGGTAGGCGACGACGTACGGGCTGTCGGAGTCGAACGGACCGCGTCCCGTCGTCGCGTGCACCACGAGCGAGCCGAGAGCGAACATGTCGGCGGCGGGGCCCACGTCACGGGGGCTGCGGAACTGTTCGGGCGCCATGAACGGCGGTGTGCCGATCAACTTGCCCGTCTCGGTGCGCAGTTCGCTGTCCCGGGGCCGGGAGATGCCGAAGTCGATGACCTTGGGGCCGTCGTCGGCGAGCAGGACGTTGCTCGGTTTCAGATCCCGGTGCACGACGCCGACCCGGTGGATGTCCCGCAGCGCCTCCGCGAGCCCCGCCATCAGGCGACGCGACTGGTCCGGGTCCATGGGCCCGTTCCGGTTCACCTGTTCGGAAAGCGTCGGGCCGGGGATGTAGAGGGTGGCCATCCACGGGCGCTCCGCGTCGGGGTCGGCGTCGACCACGGGTGCCGTGAAGGCTCCGCTCACGCGTCGCGCGGCGGCCACCTCCTGCCGGAAGCGCCCTCTGAACTCGGGGTCCATGGCGTAGCGGGCGTGGACGACCTTCACCGCGACGCGCATGCCGGAGGGGCTGCGGGCCAGATGCACGACGCCCATGCCGCCGGAACCCAGACAGGACTCCAGACGGTAGTGCCCGGCGTATTCAGGAAGTTCCGCTTCCGCATCTGCCCCGCCGCTGTTCCGCTGCGGCGTCATGGAACCACCCCCGTGCTTCTCGTTCGCGCGCGCGACCGCTCGGAGCCTAGTCGATGGTGTGTACGGGACAGCTGCGGCGTGCCCGTCTCCTTGTGCGAAGGGTGAAGTGGTGTTTCATGAGTGACATCAAGGGAAGCAACGCGGCCCCATGACAGCCGTGGGGCGCGACGGGGGAGGTTTTTCCATGTCTGTCGAGCAGAGCGGAGCCGTCACTGACGCCGAGGGCGCGGGGGAGGCGACGGCCGCGGCGTCCGCGCTCGCGACGTCGTACCCGGTGGCCCCCGGCTACCGGCTGAACGTCCGCAGCGGCCCCGGTACCAGCTATGCGGTCGTCCGTGTCCTGGCCGAGGGCGCCCGGGTCCGGATCAACTGCCAGACGCCGGGGACCCGGGTGACGGGCCCCTACGGCACCTCGAACATCTGGGACAACATCGGCAACGGCCAGTACGTCTCCGACGCCTACGTCCGCACCGGCAGTGACGGGTACGTCGCCCGCCGCTGCTAGTCGCCCGGTGCGCGGACGTCCCCGGCCCACCTCGACGGGGCGGGGCCGGGGGACGTTCCACGGTCGCGTGGGGGAGGAGTCACAATCGACCCGTGAGCGCAGAAGAGAACCCCGCGAACGGCGTCCCGGCCACCCCCGCCGGCCCCCAGCCCGAACCCCTCCGTTTCTTCGGGACGACCTGGGTCGACCACTCCCGTGGGTACGCCGCCCGCCGGCTGGGCGTGGCCGTCGGGTCGCTGGCCGCCGCGGCCGCCGCCTGCTTCGTGCTGCGGTTCGCCTACCAGGGGCTTCAGATCGCCGCCGTCGGCGGCTTCGTCTCGCTCCTCGTCGTCGTGATGTTCGCGGTCTGCAGCGCCCTCGCCTTCGGCCACACCTGGGGCTCCTTCTCCACCCGCCCCGACCCCGCCCGCCAGTCGTCCCTGCGCGGACTGCTGTCCATCGGGTTCGTCGGCTCGCTCCTCGCCTACTTCTTCCGCTCCCTCACCGAGGCCCCCGGCGAGAAGCTGCACCGCGCCGAGTACGAGCAGGCCCGCGAGGAGTACGACCGCCGCGTCACCCGCCGCTCCGGCAACCCTTCGCGCAAGCGCCGCCGCCGCGACGCCTGACCCGCGTCCCGGCCCAACTCCCGGGAAAACCCGCACCCCACGCCCCGCCCCGCGGCGACCATGGCCGCATGACGCCATCAAGGGCCGACCAGGTCCCCCACACCGCCCGGGCCCACTCCTTCAACGCGGTCGCCGCGCAGTACGCGGACCACCGCCCCACCTATCCGCCCGCCCTGTTCGACGCGATCGAGGAGCTCACCGCCCGCCCGCTCGCGGGATGCCGGGTCGCGGACGTCGGCGCCGGCACCGGGACGGCCACCGCCCGCCTGCTCGAACGCGGCGCGCACGTCGTCGCCGTCGAACCGGGCGAGGGCATGGCGGGGGAGTTCCGCCGCCGCCTCCCCGGCACACCGGTCGTCCGCGGCGACGGCAACGCCCTTCCCCTCGCCACCCACAGCGCCGACCTGATCACCTACGCCCAGTCCTGGCACTGGACCGACTCCGCCCGCTCCGTCCCCGAGGCCCTGCGCGTACTGCGCCCGGGCGGCGCCCTCGCCCTGTGGTGGAACACCAGCGCCGACGACGTCCCGTGGATCGCCGAGGCGTCCGCGCGGGCCGGCCGGCACTTCGGGCGGGACTTCTCCCGCGAGAAGAACGACATCGGCGCCGCGACAGCCGACCCCTCCGGCCGTCTGGACTTCACGCGCCGCACCGTCCGGTGGAGCCGCCGCATCCCCGTCGACGCCCACCTGGCGAACATCGGCAGCCACTCCGTCTTCCTCGTCCAGAGCCCCGACCGCACCGCCGCCTTCCTCGCCGAGGAGCGCCGCCACGTCCTCGAGGTGTTCCCGGACGGGATCGTCGAGGAGACGTACGACGTCGTCCTCCTCCTCGCCTCCAGGCCACCGGCGGCTTGACGCGTCCGCGCCGCCGGGAGGAGTATTCATCACATGATGAATTATTCCTCCCGGCCCCCGGAGGAGCCGGCCGTCCACGCCCAGGACCTCACCGTCGTCCGGGGATCCCGCACCGTGCTGCGCGGCCTCGGCTTCACCGTCCCCCGCGGCCGCATCACCGGCCTCCTCGGCCCCTCCGGCTGCGGCAAGTCCACGCTCATGCGCGCCGTCGTCGGCACCCAGGCCAAGGTCACCGGCACCCTCGACGTCCTCGGCCACCCCGCCGGCCACCCCTCCCTGCGCACCCGCATCGGCTACGTCACCCAGGCCCCGTCCGTCTACGACGACCTGACCGTCCGCCAGAACCTCGACTACTTCGCCGCGATCCTCGACCCGGGCAGATCCGCCGCCGACCGCCGCCACGACAACGTCACCCGGGCCATCGCCGACGTCGACCTCACCGGCCACGCCGACTCCCTCGCCGGCGCCCTCTCCGGCGGCCAGCGCAGCCGCGTCTCCCTCGCCGTGGCCCTCCTCGGCACGCCCGAGCTGCTGGTCCTCGACGAACCCACCGTCGGCCTGGACCCCGTACTCCGCCGCGACCTCTGGCAGCTCTTCCACGACCTCGCCGCCGAGCGCGGCGCCACCCTCCTCGTCTCCTCCCACGTGATGGACGAGGCCGAGCGCTGCCACCAGCTGCTCCTCATGCGCGCGGGCGAGGTCCTCGCCGACGGCACCCCCGAGGCCCTGCGCACCCGCACCGGCGCCGACACCGTCGAAGCCGCGTTCCTCAGGCTGGTCGACGAGGCCACCGCGGCCGCCCGCACCAAGGAGTCCTCCCGATGACCGCCACGAGCGGACTCAGCCTGCCGCGCACCACCGCCACCGCCGCCCGGGTCCTGCGCCAGCTCCGCCACGACCCGCGCACCATCGCGCTGATGATCCTCGTCCCGTGCGTGATGCTCTTCCTGCTCCGCTACGTCTTCGACGGCAGCGCCCGCACCTTCGACACCATCGGCGCCTCGCTGCTCGGCATCTTCCCGCTGATCACGATGTTCCTGGTCACGTCGATCGCCACCCTGCGCGAACGCACCTCGGGCACCCTGGAACGCCTGCTCGCCATGCCCCTCGGCAAGGGTGACCTGATCGCCGGCTACGCCCTCGCCTTCGGCGCCGTAGCGGTCGTCCAGTCGGCCCTCGCCACCGGCCTCGCGGTGTGGTTCCTGGACCTCGACGTCGTCGGCAGCCCCTGGCTGCTGCTCCTCGTCGCCCTGCTCGACGCGCTCCTCGGCACCGCCCTCGGCCTGTTCGTGTCGGCGTTCGCGGCGTCCGAGTTCCAGGCGGTGCAGTTCATGCCGGCGGTGATCTTCCCGCAGCTGCTGCTGTGCGGCCTCTTCACCCCGCGCGACGCCATGCACCCGGTCCTGGAGGCGGTCTCCGACGTCCTCCCCATGTCCTACGCCGTCGACGGCATGAACGAGGTCCTCCACCACGCCGACCTCACGACCGCGTTCCTGCGCGACATCACGATCGTGGCGGCCGTCGCCCTCCTGGTCCTGACCCTGGGCGCGGCCACCTTGAAGCGCAGGAGCGCATAACCAGCTGGTCCGGGCGGCGGGGGCGAACCAACCGCCCCGCACCCCCACGGGCCCGTCCGCCCACCGGACACCCCCGCCCCCACCACCCCCCGGATGGGACAATCGCCCCAGGACGACCCACCCCCGGAGGGCACCCCCAGCCATGACCCAGAAAGTCGCAGTCCTCGGCACCGGCAAGATCGGCGAAGCCCTGCTCAGCGGAATGATCCGCGCCGGCTGGTCCCCCGCCGACCTCCTGGTCACCGCCCGCCGTCAGGAGCGCGCCGACGACCTCCGCGCGCGTCACGGCGTCACCCCGGTCACCAACCAGGAAGCCGCCAAGACCGCCGACACCCTGATCCTCACGGTCAAGCCGCAGGACATGGGCACCCTCCTCGACGAGCTCGCCCCGCACGTCCCCGCCGACCGACTGGTCATCAGCGGCGCGGCGGGCATCCCCACCGCGTACTTCGAGGAGCGCCTCGCCGAGGGCACCCCGGTCGTCCGCGTCATGACCAACACCCCCGCCCTCGTCGACGAGGCCATGTCGGTCATCTCCGCCGGCCGCCACGCCACCGCGGACCACCTCGCCCACGCCGAGGAGATCTTCGGCGCCGTCGGCAAGACCCTCCGCGTCCCCGAGTCCCAGCAGGACGCCTGCACGGCGCTCTCCGGCTCAGGACCGGCGTACTTCTTCTACCTGGTCGAGGCCATGACGGACGCCGGCATCCTGCTCGGCCTGCCCCGCGACAAGGCGCACGACCTGATCGTGCAGTCCGCGATCGGCGCCGCGACGATGCTCCGCGACAGCGGCGAGCACCCCGTGAAGCTGCGGGAGAACGTCACCTCCCCCGCAGGCACCACCATCAACGCCATCCGCGAGCTGGAGAACCACGGCGTCCGCGCGGCCCTCATCGCCGCCCTGGAGGCCGCCCGCGACCGCAGCCGCGAGCTCGCCTCCGGCAACAACGGCTGATCACCGGCCTACCGGGCCGCGGCCGGCGTCACCGCCTCCTCGTCCGAGGCGGGGAGCAGCCCGATCGCCCGGTAGGCGGCGTCCACCGTCGGCCGCGCCATCCCCCGCGCCCGCTCGGCCCCCTCCCGCAGCACGCCCTCCAGATGGCCGGGGTCGGCGCACAACTCCTGGTGCCGCTTCCGCAACGGCCGCAGCACTTCGATCACCGCGTCCGCGGTGTCTCTCTTCAGGGCTCCGTACCCGTCGTAGGACGCCGCCAGCTCCGCCGGCTCCCCACCGGTGCAGGCCGCCAGGATCTCCAGCAGATTCGCGAGCCCCGGCCGCGACTCCCGGTCGTAGACGACTTCGCTGCCGCTGTCGGTCACGGCGCGCATGATCTTCTTCCGCACCACGTCCGGCTCGTCCAGCAGATAGACGATCCCCGGCCCGGTGTCGTTGCTCTTGCCCATCTTCGAGACGGGGTCCTGGAGGTTCATCACCCGCGCCGCCACCGCCGGGTTGGTCGCCCGCGGCACGACGAACGTGTGTCCGTACCGCTGGTTGAACCGCACGGCGAGGTCCCGCGCCAGCTCCACGTGCTGCGTCTGGTCGTTCCCGACGGGCACCTCGTCCGCCCCGTACGCCAGGATGTCCGCCGCCATCAGCACCGGATACGTCAGCAGCGACAGCCGCACGCTCCCGCCCCGCCGCCGCTCACGCGCCGCCTTCTCCTTGTACTGGATCATCCGGCGCATCTCGCCTTCCGTGGCCACACACTCCAGCAGGTACGACAGCCGGGCGTGCTCGTCCACATGGCTCTGCACGAACACCGTGCACCGCTCCGGATCCAGCCCGGAGGCCAGCAGCAGCGTGGCCGCCTGCCTGCTCAGCCGGCGCACCCGCGCCGGATCGTGGTCCACGGTGAGGGCGTGCAGGTCGACGATGCAGAACAGCGCGTCCGCCCGGTACTGGTCCACCGTGGCCCACTGCCGCATGGCTCCGAGGTAGTTCCCCAGCGTCAGATGTCCGGTCGGCTTGATACCGCTGAAGACCCGAGTCATCTCTCTTCTCCCTACTCCTGTCGAGCGTCGGTGGCCGCCGCCCGGGGCGGCCGCCCCTCGAGCTCCGGAGGGAGAAAACGAAACGGCCGCCGAGGCGGCGGCCGTGAGGTGCATACGCAGGACGACCGCCGTCAGGCGGCCCACCAGAACTGGCTGTGCGTACGCGTCGTCATGCCCCGAGAGTACGCCCCCGGGCGGGGACACCGCAGCGAGTTGACACGCACCTGGGGGATCCGTAGTGTTCTCCGAGTTGTCCGACGTGAGCACCGACTCCGGTCGGCCCCGGACAGCCACTCCGCAAGTACCACTACTGATCGACGTCAGCAGCCTGTCTGCCGGCGCGTCATTGTCGTGCGTATTCGTGGAATGAGGAATCCGCACCCGAAAGGGAGCAGGACCCCGATTAGGTCGGGAGCCGGGAATCCGCTAAAGTCTCACTCGTCGGAACGGCCCGCAACGGCCGGAAAGACGAACCCCGCTGACTGGGGGTCAGAGCGAGAAACTGGATCTGATAAAGTCGGAACCGCCGGAAAGGAAAGCGCGAAAGCGTCGACCTGGAAAGCACCGAGGAAATCGGATCGGAAAGATCTGATAGAGTCGGAAACGCAAGACCGAAGGGAAGCGCCCGGAGGAAAGCCCGAGAGGGTGAGTACAAAGGAAGCGTCCGTTCCTT
>NZ_CP192228.1:3582500-5864816 GCF_050571355.1 Streptomyces sp. P13-3-3
GGGACCACCCGCTAAGCCTAAATATTCCCTGGTGACCGATAGCGGATAGTACCGTGAGGGAATGGTGAAAAGTACCGCGGGAGCGGAGTGAAATAGTACCTGAAACCGTGTGCCTACAAGCCGTGGGAGCGTCGCGCAAGGACTTGTCCTTGCGTCGTGACTGCGTGCCTTTTGAAGAATGAGCCTGCGAGTTTGCGGTGTGTTGCGAGGTTAACCCGGGTGGGGAAGCCGTAGCGAAAGCGAGTCCGAATAGGGCGATTTTAGTAGCACGCTCAAGACCCGAAGCGGAGTGATCTAGCCATGGGCAGGTTGAAGCGGAGGTAAGACTTCGTGGAGGACCGAACCCACCAGGGTTGAAAACCTGGGGGATGACCTGTGGTTAGGGGTGAAAGGCCAATCAAACTCCGTGATAGCTGGTTCTCCCCGAAATGCATTTAGGTGCAGCGTCGTGTGTTTCTTGCCGGAGGTAGAGCACTGGATAGGCGATGGGCCCTACCGGGTTACTGACCTTAGCCAAACTCCGAATGCCGGTAAGTGAGAGCGCGGCAGTGAGACTGTGGGGGATAAGCTCCATGGTCGAGAGGGAAACAGCCCAGAGCATCGACTAAGGCCCCTAAGCGTACGCTAAGTGGGAAAGGATGTGGAGTCGCACAGACAACCAGGAGGTTGGCTTAGAAGCAGCCACCCTTGAAAGAGTGCGTAATAGCTCACTGGTCTAGTGATTCCGCGCCGACAATGTAGCGGGGCTCAAGCGTACCGCCGAAGTCGTGTCATTGCGATATGTACCCCCAACGGGGATCGTGATGGGTAGGGGAGCGTCGTCTGCCGGGTGAAGCAGCCGCGGAAGCGAGTTGTGGACGGTTGACGAGTGAGAATGCAGGCATGAGTAGCGATTCACACGTGAGAAACGTGTGCGCCGATTGACTAAGGGTTCCTGGGTCAAGCTGATCTGCCCAGGGTAAGTCGGGACCTAAGGCGAGGCCGACAGGCGTAGTCGATGGATAACCGGTTGATATTCCGGTACCCGCTGTGAAGCGTCAAACATCGAATCCAGTGATGCTAAGCCCGTGAAGCCGCCGGCTGAGTCTTCGGACGAGGTCGGAGTGGTGGAGCCGGTGACCCGAGCTGGTAGTAGGTGAGTGATGGGGTGACGCAGGAAGGTAGTCCATCCCGGGCGGTGGTTGTCCCGGGGTAAGGGTGTAGGACGTCAGGTAGGCAAATCCGCCTGACATGTGTCTGAGACCTGATGCCGAGCCGATTGTGGTGAAGTGGATGATCCTATGCTGTCGAGAAAAGCCTCTAGCGAGTTTCATGGCGGCCCGTACCCTAAACCGACTCAGGTGGTCAGGTAGAGAATACCGAGGCGTTCGGGTGAACTATGGTTAAGGAACTCGGCAAAATGCCCCCGTAACTTCGGGAGAAGGGGGGCCACAACCGGTGATCGGATTTACTCCGTGAGCTGGGGGTGGCCGCAGAGACCAGCGAGAAGCGACTGTTTACTAAAAACACAGGTCCGTGCGAAGCCGTAAGGCGATGTATACGGACTGACGCCTGCCCGGTGCTGGAACGTTAAGGGGACCGGTTAGCTCACTTTCGGGTGGGCGAAGCTGAGAACTTAAGCGCCAGTAAACGGCGGTGGTAACTATAACCATCCTAAGGTAGCGAAATTCCTTGTCGGGTAAGTTCCGACCTGCACGAATGGCGTAACGACTTCTCGACTGTCTCAACCATAGGCCCGGTGAAATTGCACTACGAGTAAAGATGCTCGTTTCGCGCAGCAGGACGGAAAGACCCCGGGACCTTTACTACAGTTTGATATTGGTGTTCGGTTCGGCTTGTGTAGGATAGCTGGGAGACTGTGAACTCTGGACGCCAGTTCAGGGGGAGTCGTCGTTGAAATACCAGTCTGGTCGTGCTGGATGTCTAACCTGGGTCCGTGATCCGGATCAGGGACAGTGTCTGATGGGTAGTTTAACTGGGGCGGTTGCCTCCTAAAGAGTAACGGAGGCGCCCAAAGGTTCCCTCAGCCTGGTTGGCAATCAGGTGTTGAGTGTAAGTGCACAAGGGAGCTTGACTGTGAGACCGACGGGTCGAGCAGGGACGAAAGTCGGGACTAGTGATCCGGCGGTGGCTTGTGGAAGCGCCGTCGCTCAACGGATAAAAGGTACCCCGGGGATAACAGGCTGATCTTCCCCAAGAGTCCATATCGACGGGATGGTTTGGCACCTCGATGTCGGCTCGTCGCATCCTGGGGCTGGAGTCGGTCCCAAGGGTTGGGCTGTTCGCCCATTAAAGCGGTACGCGAGCTGGGTTTAGAACGTCGTGAGACAGTTCGGTCCCTATCCGCTGTGCGCGTAGGAGTCTTGAGAAGGGCTGTCCCTAGTACGAGAGGACCGGGACGGACGAACCTCTGGTGTGCCAGTTGTTCTGCCAAGGGCATGGCTGGTTGGCTACGTTCGGGAGGGATAACCGCTGAAAGCATCTAAGCGGGAAGCCTGCTTCGAGATGAGGACTCCCACCTCCTAGAGAGGGTAAGGCTCCCAGTAGACGACTGGGTTGATAGGCCGGATATGGAAGCACGGTAACGTGTGGAGTTGACCGGTACTAATAGGCCGAGGGCTTGTCCTCAGTTGCTCGCGTCCACTGTGTTGGTTCTGAAACCACGAACAACCCCATGTGCCACACATGGTGCGGTTGAGTGTTTCATAGTGTTTCGGTGGTCATAGCGTAGGGGAAACGCCCGGTTACATTCCGAACCCGGAAGCTAAGCCTTACAGCGCCGATGGTACTGCAGGGGGGACCCTGTGGGAGAGTAGGACGCCGCCGAACAATTCTTATAGAGAAAGCCCCCGTGCCATTCGGCACGGGGGCTTTCTGCGTTTAGGGTCAGGTTCATGCGCTATGACCTGGTGATTTTCGACAACGACGGTGTCCTCGTCGACAGCGAGCCCCTTTCCAACCGGCACCTCGCCGCCTATCTCACCGAGGTCGGGCACCCCACCACCTACGAGGACTCCATCCGCGACTACATGGGGTCGGCCATGCACCGCGTGCACGACCTGATCGAGGAACGGACCGGGCAGCGGTTGCCGGCCGACTTCGACGACGTCTTCCACGCCCGTGTCTTCGCAGCGTTCGAGCGGGAGTTGAAGCCCGTGCCCGGGGTCGCCGACGTGCTGGAGAAGCTGACGGCGGACGGGGTGCCGTACTGCGTGGCGTCCTCGGGGAGCCACGAGCGGATCCGGGTGGGACACCGGGCGGCCCGGCTGGACCGGTTCTTCGACGACGCGCGGATCTTCAGCTCGCAGGACGTCGGCCGGGGGAAGCCCGCCCCCGATCTGTTCCTGTACGCGGCCGAGCGGATGGGCACGGCTCCCGAGCGGTGTGTGGTCGTCGAGGACAGCCCGCTCGGCGTCCAGGCGGCCGTCGCGGCCGGGATGGACGTCTACGGGTTCACCGCGATGGCGCCCGCGGAGAAGCTGGACGCCGCCACCCGACTCTTCGGCGACATGCGGGAGTTGCTGCCCCTGCTCGCGGCCGGCGACCGCCCCGGGAACTGAGCACGATTCATCTTTGACCGGATCTACCCACCGGTACCCCCGGGGCCTACGCTCCCGCCATGACTGATGTGCTGCGGCGCGGCAGGGCCTCGCTGGCGTTCAGCTTCCTGGTGCAGGGTGTCGCCTTCGCTCTGCTCGTGACGCGCATCCCGGGCATCCAGAACCGGTACGGGGTCTCGGACGGGATGCTGCCCGTCTTCCTCGCCGCCGTGCCCATCCTGGCCGGCATCGGCAGTGTCTCCACGGAGCGGCTGGTGCGGCGGGTGCCGCCGAGCCGGGTGCTGCGGTGGTCCCAGCCGGTCGTGCTGCTGGCGCTGCTGGCCGTCGGGGCCGGGCGGCAGATGGCCGTGCTCGCCCTGGCGCTGGCGGCGTTCGGGCTGGCCGTCGGCGCGCTGGACGCCTCGATGAACATGCTCGGGGTGAGCCTCCAGCGGGCGTACGGGCGGAGCATCATGCTGAGCTTCCACGCCGCGTACAGCCTGGGCGGGATCGTCGGGGCGTCGCTCGCCTGGGTGGGGGCGCACTACGGGCTGGCGCTGTGGGTGTCGTACCTGCCGGTGGTGCTGGTGCTGCTGCCGGCCGCGCTGGTGGGCAGCCGCTGGTACGTCGACGGGGAGGGCCGGGCGCCCGTGGAGAAGAGCGCCGGAGCAGGGCAGGGCGGTGGGCTGAAGTGGCTGCTGCCGCTGTGCCTGGTGATGACGGTGGCGTACATCGGGGACTCGACGGTCTCCAACTGGAGCGCCAAGTACCTGCAGGACGTGCTGGGCAGCTCCGAGCAGATGGCGACCGTGCCGTACAACGTCTACATGGTCACCACGCTGCTGGGGCGGACCGTCGGGGACGTCGGGGTGCGGCGGTTCGGGGCCGTGGCGGTCGTGCGGGCGGGGGCGCTGGTGGCGGCGGCCGGGTTCGCCGTGGTGGCCGTGGCGCCGGGTGCGTGGGTGGGAATGCTCGGGTTCACCCTGCTGGGGCTCGGGCTGTGCGTGCTGGTGCCGCAGACGTTCGCCGCGGCGGGGCGGCGGGCGGACGAGACGGGGCGGCCGGGGGCGTCGGACGCGGCCGTGGCACGGCTCAACGTCTTCAACTACGTGGGCTTCCTGGTCGGTTCCCCGCTGGTGGGGGCGCTGGGGGACGCCTGGAGCTACCGCGGGGCCATGCTGGTGCCGATGGTGCTGGTACTGGTGACGCTCGTGCACGCCCGTTCGTTCGCGCCGGGGGCCGACCGATACGGTGGCGGGCATGAGCGGCCGCGCACAGCTGATGTGGGACGAAGCAGTAACGGGCTATGACTTCGGCCGGGACCACCCGATGGACCCGGTCCGGCTGGCGCTGACCCGCAGCCTGGTCACCGCCCTCGGCCTGGACCGTGACGTGAACGTGGTCGCGGCGAAGGCGGCGGGGGAGTCGACGCTGCGGCTCGTGCACCGGGAGGACTACATCGACGCGGTGCGTGCCGCGTCGGCCGATCCCGAGGCGGCGGACCAGTCGTACGGGCTGGGGACCCTCGACGATCCGGCGTTCGCGGGGATGCACGAGGTGTCGGCGCTGATCGCCGGGCAGTCGGTGGGCGCGGCCGAGGCGGTGTGGCGGGGTGAGGCGCTGCACGCGGTGAACTTCGCGGGCGGGCTGCACCACGCGATGCCGGGCGCGGCGTCCGGGTTCTGCGTGTACAACGACGCCGCGCTGGCGATCGCGCGGCTGCTGGAGCTCGGTGCGGAGCGGGTGGCGTACATCGACGTCGACGTGCACCACGGGGACGGGGTGCAGGCGGCGTTCTGGGAGGACCCGCGAGTGCTGACGATCTCGCTGCACGAGCACCCGAGCACGTTGTTCCCGCAGACCGGGTGGCCGGGGGAGACGGGCGCGTCGGACGCGGAGGGCAGCGCGGTGAACGTGGCGCTGCCGGCGGGCACCGGGGACGCGGGGTGGCTGCGGGCGTTCCACGCGGTCGTGCCCGAGCTGATCGCGGACTTCCGGCCGCAGGTGCTGGTGACGCAGCACGGGGCCGACACGCACTTCGAGGACCCGCTGGCGCACCTGGCGGTGTCGCTGGACGCGCAGCGGGCGGTGCAGGCGGCCTGTCACGACCTGGCGCACGAGCACGCCGAGGGGCGCTGGGTGGCGCTGGGCGGCGGTGGTTACGCGGTGGTCGAGGTCGTGCCGAGGTCCTGGTCGCACCTGGTGGGTATCGCGGCCGGGCGGCCCGTGGAGCCGACGACGCTCGTGCCCGACGAGTGGCGGCACCAGGTGTACGCGCGGACCCGGCAGCCGGCACCGCACCGGATGACGGACGGCCGGTGGCCGGTGTCGTGGGCCGCGTGGGACGAGGGGTACGACCCGGCGGACCGGCTGGACCAGGCGATCCTGGCGACCCGGCGCGCGGTGTTCCCGCTGCGGGGGCTGCTGGCCTGACGGGCAGGTTGACCGCGGTGAGCCCGCCGGGCCGGGGCCAGGCGCCATTGCCGGGTAATGGCCGGCCCCTGCGGTGTCGTCGTCTCGAGACCGTTGCCCTCGGCGAGTTCCACGCGGACGAGGCCGGGCCGACGGGCCTGCGCGACGGTTGTTAGGCCGACCGTGGGGCGGGGGCCCCGTTCCGGTGCGCGGATGCGGGCCGGTGGCGCACCATCGCGAGTGTGGTGACCGCCGACCTCCTCCGCGCGCATCTTCTGACGTCCCGGCTCGCCGGGGTGGTGGGCACCACCCGGGAGGAGAGCCTGCGCAGCTACCGGCTGTTCGCCGCCCGGGACCCGCGGGTGCTGATCGGGCTCGATCCGGTCGGGGAGTGGGGCGAGCGGGAGGTGCTCGCGCTGATGGCGGACCGGTGCGGGGTGGCGGCGGATCCCGGGCGGGCGTCGGGGCCCGAGGTCATCGATCCGGAGCGTACGCTGGCCGCCCTGGACGCCTGTGCGGGCCGGCTGGCGGAGGCCGCGCGGCGCCGTGTTCCGGTGCTGCTGGGCACCGGGCACCCGCATCGGCTGCTCGGTTTCTACGCCGTGCTCGCAGACGCCTTGTCGGCGGCGGGATGTGAGATTCTCACCCCGGCGCAGGGTCGCTGTGTCGACATAACGACCCGGTTCGGCCTACGCACGGCCACGCTCGACTACGTCCGGGGGGTCGGACTGGTCCGGGGCGCGACCGCGCAGCGCCCCGGTGGTGAGCCGGGCGCGCACACGCACTCCCCCGTCCCGGTTCGGGCGGCCCTGGCGGCCGCCGCGGATGCCGGAGGGCCGTTGCCGGGGCTGGTGATCGGGGACCACGGCTGGATCTGCGGGGCAGGTCAGCTGGGGTTCGAGAGCGTCGGGCCGGCCGACGTGAACGACCCGGCGCCGTTCGTGGGGCAGGCCGAGGGGGCGGTCTCGGTGGTCGTTCCGGTTGACGACGGTGCGCGGTCCGATTACTACCTGCCGCTGACCCGCTACGTACTCAATCGAGCGTGTCTGTCACAGTAGGCCGCCGATGGGTGCACCTCTTCCCCACTCGCATCACCCGCCCCTACATTGGGGAGTGAGCACGCAACGACGAAGAGTCACCGGAAGGGGAAGCCGGTGGCCGTCGAGTGCGGAAGGTTCAGGTGTGTCATGGCTGCAGCTGGCGAGAGGCCTCTGAACGAGGTTCAGTTCCTTACCGTGGCGGAAGTCGCCTCGGTGATGCGAGTGTCGAAGATGACCGTGTACCGCCTGGTGCACAGCGGTCATCTGCCCGCGATCCGGGTGGGGCGGTCCTTCCGCGTCCCCGAGCAAGCGGTACACGAGTACCTCCGCGAGAGCTACGTGGGGGTGGACACGGCCTGACGGTGATCCCGGGAAGGCCCGTACCGGGCACTCATGGGCCTTCCCGGTCACCTCGATTACGACCTCAGCGCTCGGGCGGGTAGGCTGACCCCTCGAAGGTCGTGTGGGCCCATGGCGCCCAAACACCGAGTGATGAGAAGTGAGCGAGGGTAGTCGTGGGCTCTGTTATCAAGAAGCGGCGCAAGCGGATGGCCAAGAAGAAGCACCGCAAGCTGCTCAAGCGCACGCGCGTCCAGCGTCGCAACAAGAAGTAAGCGACAGCGCGAGAGCGTGTCCCAGTGGCCCCCCACCGCGATTCGGTGGGGGGCCACTGCCCGTTGGTACGCCCACCCCCTTGGTACGTCCGGTGTACGTCCCGGGGATGTTGTCACTTCACGTATCCGCTCGGCATCACAGGGCGACGGCGACCCGATAGGTTGGCCGTCGGCAGCAGGGTGAGAGGAAGGCGCTGATCTTGGGGAAGGTCGTGCTCGTGACCGGGGTGGCCCGGCAGCTCGGGGGCCGCTTCGTGCGGCGGATCCAGCGGGACCCCGAGGTGGACCGGGTGGTCGCCGTGGACGCGGTGCGGCCCGAGCACCATCTGGGCGGTGCGGACTTCGTCCAGGCGGACATCCGGCAGCCGACCGTCGCGCGGGTGCTGGCCGAGTCGGGCGCCGACACGGTCGTCCATCTCGACGTGACGGGCACGCCGCTGGGCGGCGGCGGCCGGGCGTCGCTGAAGGAGACCAACGTCATCGGCACCATGCAACTGCTGGGCGCCTGCCAGAAGTCGCCGAACGTCCGGCGGCTCGTGGTGAAGTCCAGCACCAACGTCTACGGCTCGGCGCCGCGCGACCCGGCGGTGTTCACCGAGTCGACGCCGCCCAAGTCGCTGCCCAGCGGCGGCTTCGCGAAGGACACGGTGGAGGTCGAGGGGTACGTGCGCGGCTTCGCCCGGCGCCGCCCGGACGTCGCCGTGTGCGTGCTGCGGTTCGCCAACATCCTGGGCCCGGCCGCGGACACCCCGCTCGCGTCGTACTTCGCGCTGCCGGTGCTGCCGACGGTGTTCGGCTACGACCCGCGGCTGCAGTTCGTGCACGAGGACGACGTGATCGAGGTGCTGCGGATCGGTGCGCACGAGCCGCGGCGCGGGACCCTCAACAGCGGCACGTTCAACATCGCCGGGGACGGGGTGCTGCTGCTGTCGCAGTGCTCGCGGCGGCTGGGCCGGCCGACGGTGCCGCTGCTGCTTCCCGCGGTCACCTGGGCGGGCTCCCTGATGCGTACGCTGGGAATGTCGGACTTCTCGCCCGAGCAGATCCGGCTGCTGACGCACGGGCGGGTGGTGGCGACGGACCAGATGCGGGAGACGCTGGGTTTCACCCCCAAGTACTCGACTGCCGAAACGTTTGCGGACTTCGTGCGCAGCCGCGGTCCGGGGCTGCTGCCGCCGGAGACCGTCGCGAGGGCCGTCGACCGGATCGCCGCGCTGCCCGTGCCGGGCAGCGGCCATGTGCCGGCGCACGGCGCCGACTGAGGAGCGCAGCAACGATGGCGGACGCCAAGGTCATTCCGTTCGACGACGACCACCGCTCCCGTGGGAGTGCCGCGTCGCGCCGCCGTGGCGCGGCCGGCCGCCGCCCGGGCGGGACGCGGCCCGCGGCGGTGGGGGAGGTCCAGCCCCTGCCGGGGACGGCCGCGGCGCGGGAGGATGATCCCGTGACCGGTGAGGACGAGCAGCCGCGTGAGCAGGCCGCGGACCGCGAGGGCGGTGACGGCGGCCTGGAGCGGCGCATCGCGAGCGGGCTGGCGTTCCTGCGTCGCCGGCTCACCGGGGACTACGACGTCGACGACTTCGGCTACGACGAGGAACTCACCGACCAGGTCCTCATGTCGCTGCTGCGCCCGATGTACGAGAAGTACTTCCGGGTCGAGGTGAAGGGCATCGAGAACATCCCGTCCGAGGGCGGTGCGCTGATCGTCGCCAACCATTCGGGGACGGTCCCGATGGACGGGCTGATGATGCAGGTCGCCGTGCACGACCACCATCCGGCCGGGCGGCATCTGCGGCTGCTGGCGGCGGACCTGGTGTTCGTGCTGCCGGTGGTGAACGAGCTGGCGCGGAAGCTGGGGCACACGCTGGCCTGTGCGGAGGACGCCGAACGGCTGCTGGCTCAGGGCGAGTTGGTCGGGGTGATGCCGGAGGGGTTCAAGGGCATCGGGAAGCCGTTCTCCGAGCGGTACAAGCTACAGCGGTTCGGGCGGGGCGGGTTCGTGTCGACGGCGCTGCGGCACGGGGCGCCGATCGTGCCGTGCTCGATCGTCGGGGCGGAGGAGATCTACCCGATGATCGGCAACGCGAAGACGCTGGCGCGGCTGCTGGGTTTCCCGTACTTCCCGCTCACGCCGACGTTCCCGTGGCTGGGGCCGCTGGGGGCGATTCCGCTGCCGACGAAGTGGACGATCCAGTTCGGGGAGCCGATCCCCACGGACGGATACCCGCCGGAGGCGGCGGAGGACCCGATGCTGATGTTCAACCTCACCGACCAGGTCCGCGAACAGATCCAGCACACGCTGTACAAGTTGCTGGTGCAGCGGCGGTCGGTGTTCTTCTGACGGGACCTTGCGCGGGGGCGTGGCGCTGAGCCGGCGGGCGGAGTCCGACGCAGCCGTGCGAAGCCTGCGGAGCAGTGCGAGGGCGGCAGACAGGAGGGGCCAAGCTGCTGGTGCAGCGGCGGTCGGTGTTCTTCTGAGGTTCTTCCTGGTCCGATGCGAACTGTGGGCGCCCCTCGGTGAGGGGCGCCCACAGTGCTACTCCCGGTCCTCCGCGTCGATGCCCAGACCCGGGAGGAGCCCGGGTAGGAGAGGTGGGAGCGTGACGTCGGGGGCGGGAGGCCGGGTGGCCGAGCCCGTCGGCGGCGGCGTACTGCTCTGGCCGCTCTCCTGGGGCGGGTCGAGGAGGCCGCCGGTGTTGCCGCCGAGCAGGCCGTCCTTCTCGCGCTCGGCGTCGGCGGAGTCGGTCGGTCCCGCGCTCGCCTCGCCCGTGCCGGAGCCGCCCCGTCCGGTGCCGGGGGACGTCGAGGGCTCGGCCTCCGACGGGGCGTCGGAGGCCGGTGCGGAGCCGCCGCGCCGCTTCCCGTCGTCCGCCCCGTCGCTCGGCGGCTGCGGCAGCAGGGACTGCAGCGGGGCGACGTCCTCGTCTATGGCGTCGAACACCGACGTGACCTGCTCACTGACGTCCCCGAGCTGCACGGGCAGCCGGTCGCGCAGACTGCCCCAGGTGTCGCGGTGGGCGCGGGAGAAGGAGGAGAGCGCCTGCATGGGGCCGAGCGAGTCCGGGTTGCGCTCGTAGGCCTCGCGGAGCAGCCGGTGGCCCTCCGAGGCGTCGTGGCGCATGCCGGACAGGGCGCGGCGGATGTCGTTCAAGGACTCGTGGTCGAGGGACCCGGCGCGGTCGCGCTCCATCAGCCGGCGGGCCTCGCTCAGCCGGGTGGAGGCGTTGTCGAGGTAGACCCGGCCGCGCTCGTCGTCGCCGTCTGCGAAGGTGAGCTTGACGTCCTCGATGCCGCGCTTGAGTCCGTAGAGGGAGTCGCCGGGGAGTGCGTCGGAGCTGGCGGCGGCGACTCCGCCGAGGGCGCCGGCGGCGACACCGACGGTGAGTCCGCCCGCGGTGAGCCCTTTGGCCAGCCGGGTCCGCGGCCGCAGCCTGCCCAGCGGGGTCGCCCGGTGGGCGCCCTTGGCGCGGCGCGAGCGCTGTTCGGGAACGGCCCGGTCCGTCGCCTCGCCTGCGGCGGTGCCCTCCTGGAGCATGGCCTCGAACGCGGCCACCAGCTGGGCTCGCTGGACGACCTTCACCTCGGGGTCGAGTTCCGGCCGGGGCAGCGCGCTCAGACCGGAGGCCAGCGTGAGCAGCTGGTCCTGTTCGGTCTCGGCGGCGGCCGCGGCCGGTGCCGGTCCTTCGGTTCGCTCGGCCGCCGTGCCCCGGTCGGACTGCTCCTCCAGGGCCTGGGCGAAGGCGTTCGCCCGCCGGTGCGCCGATACGTTCGCGATCACTGGCGGCACCTCCTCTCGTCATGACGGTCGACTCCCCAGGGGGTCTGAGGGTTCCCGAGCCCGGACGACGCCACACGATCGGGTGAGCGGAGCCGGTCAGCGGGTGACCACAGGGAGCCTGTATCCCGCACAACGACGGGCGCGGCACTTCGGTTACGGACACCGGTAGCCCGATTGAGGATTCCAACCGTGTTTCACTCAGGGTGAGTTGAGTGTCGCCCGCTGTGGACCGTCCGGTGGACGGGCCGGTTCAGCGGGCGTCGTCCGGGAGGAGCCGGGCCAGGGTGCGGACGGCCCGGTACTGGAGGGTCTTGATGGCGCCCTCGTTCTTGCCCATGACACGGGCCGTCTCGGCGACGGACAGCCCCTGGAGGAATCGGAGCGTGACGCACTCCTGCTGTTGGGGGTTGAGCCGACGTACGGCTTCGAGGAGGGCGGCGTTGGACAGGGACTCGAGAACGGAATCCTCGGGGGAGCGCTCGACCTCGTTGGCGTCGAGCATCTCCCCGGTGGTGACCTCGAGGCGGAAGCGGCTGGACTTGAAGTGGTCGGCGACCAGGTTGCGGGCGATGGTCACCAGCCAGGCGCCGAAGTCGCGGCCCTGCCAGGTGAAGGTGCCGATGCGGCGCAGCGCCCGCAGAAAGGTCTCGCTGGTGAGGTCCTCGGCGGTCGCCTTGCCGCCGACGCGGTAGTAGATGTAGCGGTAGACGGTGTCGCTGTACTGGTCGTAGAGCCGTCCGAAGGCCTCCGCCTCGCCGGCCTGGGCGCGCTCCACGAGGTCCATCATCCGGGCGCTGTCGCTGTCGGCGGCGGGACGGCGGGCAGCGGGAGCGCCGGACGGTCGTCCTCGTCTGCCGACCGCGGCCGTGCCCTCGGCGAGGGCGTAGCACGGGCCGGCGGGGACGGCGGCGAATGCGGGGACGGCGTGCGCGGGGGGGACGATTCCGCGCAACATGTCTCGGGCTGTCGCGACTGTCGCGCGCAGCGTAGCCAGGCCCGAGGCGTCAACCCCGACGTGTGGGTACACGGGACTCCCAGAGGCAGAGCTTCCATCACGTGCAGTGCGGGGCCGTTCACCCGTCGTGGCGAAGGGGTGGTCCCGGAATGCGTCTGAGGAGAATAACGCTTCGTACAGGCCCTGCTACACCGAGTTGCTCAAATCACCGATTAGGTCGCTTCCGTAACCGGTTGACGCATGTTCAGGGATGACAAGCTGACCGGTTGGTGACCGGAAGCTTTCGGATTCCGGATAAGTCCAGGGCGAAGTGTGGCCGTGTGCAGCCAAGAGGACTGCTCGGGCCGGTTGCGGGGTACGGCAGTCGGTTTGGGCGTGTCGCGGCCCGGCCCGGTCACAGCGGGCATGCGCGGCCCCGGTCGCGGGGCGTCAGCGCGCTTGCGGTGCGGGGCGTCAGCGGCGCTTGCGGTGCAGGGCGATGGCGGCGGCCGTGCCCCCGGCCACCGCGCCCACGCCGGCCGCGGCCGGGATGCCGACCTTGGCCGCCTTGCGGCCGGTGCGGTAGTCGCGCAGCCGCCAGTCCATCTGGCGCGCGTGCTTGCGCAGCTTGGAGTCCGGGTTGATCGCGTAGGGGTGACCCACCAGCGACAGCATCGGGATGTCGTTGTGCGAGTCGCTGTACGCGGCGCAGCGGCCGAGGTCGAGCCCTTCGGCGAGCGCGAGCGCGCGGACCGCCTCAGCCTTCGCGGGGCCGTGCAGCGGCTCGCCCACCAGTTTGCCCGTGTACACGCCGTCGACCGACTCGGCGACGGTGCCCAGGGCGCCGGTCAGGCCGAGGCGGCGGGCGATCACCGTGGCGATCTCCACCGGGGCGGCGGTGACCAGCCACACCCGCTGGCCCGCGTCGAGGTGCGCCTGGGCCAGCGCCCGGGTGCCGGGCCAGATCCGCTCCGCCATGTACTCGTCGTAGATCTCCTCGCCGATGGACTGCAGCTCGGAGACGCGGTGGCCCTGGACGATGGAGAGCGCCGAGTCGCGCGCCTCCTGCATGTGCTCGGGGTCCTCGACGCCGGCCAGCCGGAACCACGCCTGCTGCCAGGCGAACCGGGCCAGCTCGCGCGTGTCGAAGAACTTCCGCTTGTACAGGCCCCGCCCGAAGTGGAACAGGGCGGCGCCCTGCATGACGGTGTTGTCCAGGTCGAAGAACGCGGCGGCCCGTTCGTCACCGGGTACCGGGAACTCGGGTTCGCGTTCGGAAACTTCCTGGGTGGACTTGCGTGCGGCCTCCGCCGAGGCCTCGCCTGCCAACACGCTCCGCGCCGTGGCGGAGCGCCTACGGGGAGTGAGCCATCCGAGAGCGGCCATGGCGTGAGCATAGCCAGTGCGCACGCCCGTTCCGGTGCCGAGAGGTCGCCACGTCGTGAACTCTGTGTGTCCCGGGCGGTGTCCCGGCCTTGTCCCGGGCGGGACAATGACCCGTATGAGCCCTCTCTTCCGCCGCGCCGGACCCCCGCGGGACCGGCTCGTGACGCTGATCCGCAAGCCCGGCTGCCATCTGTGCGACGACGCCCAGGTGGTGGTGGAGAAGGTGTGCTCCGAGCTCGGGGTCCCGTGGGAGCGGAAGGACATCACCGAGGACCGGGAGCTGTACGAGAAGTACTGGGAGCAGATCCCCGTGGTGCTCGTCGACGGACGGCAGCACACCTTCTGGCGCGTGAACGAGGACCGTCTGCGCAAGGCCCTGGGTGACTGACCGGCCAGTTCAATCTGGCGGAAATTCGCTTAGGATCGATGGTGACTTGGTCTCGGGGGCGGGATTCACAGAGGAGAGTGTGCGGTTTTGCCCCTAGAAGCTAAGGGACGGCGGTGCAGGCGCGCCGGTTCCCCGTGCGTGCGCCGGGGGCGCGTGACCCCGGTCACGTTGGCCGGGCAAATCGGACACAATCTTTGTGCACGCGTTCACAAAGACATAGCCTGCATTCGACGGGGCGGTCCGGGGACGTATGACCGCCTGAAGCCCCGCTCTACCCGCAGGAGCACCGTGGCAACTGGCCGAACTCACCGACCGGCGACCCGTAGCCGAGGGATTCCCGAGGCCACCGTCGCCCGGCTTCCGCTGTACCTCCGCGCCCTGACCGCGCTCTCCGAGCGCTCGGTGCCCACGGTCTCCTCGGAGGAGCTGGCGGCCGCCGCGGGTGTCAACTCCGCGAAGCTGCGCAAGGACTTCTCCTACCTGGGCTCCTACGGCACCCGGGGCGTCGGCTACGACGTCGAGTATCTCGTGTACCAGATCTCCCGCGAACTGGGCCTCACCCAGGACTGGCCGGTTGTGATCGTCGGTATCGGTAACCTCGGCGCCGCCCTCGCCAACTACGGCGGGTTCGCCTCCCGTGGTTTCCGGGTCGCCGCGCTGATCGACGCCGATCCCGCGATGGCCGGGAAGCCCGTCGCCGGCATCCCCGTGCAGCACACCGACGAGCTCGAGGCGATCATCCGGGACAACGGCGTGTCCATCGGCGTCATCGCCACCCCGGCCGGCGCCGCCCAGCAGGTCTGCGACCGGCTCGTCGCCGCCGGCGTCACCTCCATCCTGAACTTCGCGCCGACCGTGCTGACCGTCCCGGACGGCGTCGACGTGCGCAAGGTGGACCTCTCCATCGAGCTGCAGATCCTCGCCTTCCACGAGCAGCGCAAAGCCGGTGAGGAGGCCGCCGCCGACGGCGCCCCCGCGCAGGCCGCCGGCACCACCAACAGCGCCGTCGCCGCCAAGCGCCAGGACTCCGCCACCGACCAGGGGCCCGACGGGGACGTACCCGCCGTGATGCCGGCATGAGCCTTCTCGTCGTCGGACTGAGCCACCGCAGCGCCCCGGTCAGCGTGCTGGAGCGGGCGTCGCTGAGCGTGGAGGCGCAGACCAAGCTGCTGCAGGACACGGTCGCCGCGGAGCCCGCCTCCGAGGGCGCGGTCCTCGCCACCTGCAACCGCATCGAGCTGTACGCCGACGTGGACAAGTTCCACGCCGGTGTCGCCGAGCTGTCCACGCTGCTCGCCCAGCACAGCGGGGTCGGCCTGGAGGAGCTCACTCCTTATCTTTATGTGCACTACGAGGACCGCGCCGTCCACCACATGTTCTCGGTGGCCTGCGGACTGGACTCGATGGTCGTGGGCGAGGGTCAGATCCTCGGCCAGATCAAGGACTCGCTGGCCCGCGCCCAGGAGACGCACACCGCAGGACGGCTGCTGAACGACCTGTTCCAGCAGGCGCTGCGGGTCGGCAAGCGCGCCCACTCCGAGACCGGCATCGACCGCGCCGGGCAGTCCCTGGTCACCTTCGGCCTGGAACAGCTCGCGCTCGGCACCCCCGTCGAGACCTGGGCCCGCGGCAAGAAGGCCCTCGTCATAGGCGCCGGGTCGATGTCCTCGCTGTCCGCGGCCACGCTCGCGCGCGCCGGGGTCGCCGAGGTCGTGGTCGCGAACCGCACGCCCGACCGCGCCGAGCGGCTGGTGCGGATCCTCACCGAGGGCGACGCCACGGACGTGGCGGCCCGCGCGGTCCCGATGACATCGGTGCCGTTCGAGCTGACACGTGCCGATGTGGTCGTTTCCTGCACGGGCGCGACCGGCCTGGTGCTGACCGCCGACATGGTGGCCGCGGGCGTCGAGGGACGCGTCGAGGCGGCGCCGGTCGTCGACCTCGACGCCGTCGCCGAGGAGGACGCCCGCGAGAGCGCCCCGCCCGCGCAGCCCTCCGCCGAGGACGGCTGCCCGGTGGACCTGCCCACGGTGCGGCCCGGCTTCTCCGTGATGGGGGAGGCGGCCGTCGCCGGGATGGACGCGGCCACGCTGGAGCAGCACGGCGCGTGGGCGGCGGGCTCCGCCGTCGACCGCCGGGACGCCGCACGCGGCACCGGCCCCGAGGCGGACGCCGAGGTCATCGGCGCGCTCGCCGCGGCCGCGTCCGCGATCGGCCGCATCCCCGAGCGCCGTCGGCCCGAGGCGGTCGACGTGCCGCAGCGCCCCGAGCCCGTGCTCTTCCTGCTGGACCTCGCCATGCCGCGGGACGTCGACGCGGCGGCGCACCGCCTGCCCGGCGTGCGGCTCGTGGACATCGAATCGCTCGCGGAGGCCTCCGCGGACGCTCCGATGGCTGCCGATGTGGACCAGGTCCGGCGTATCGTCTCCGACGAGGTCGCCGCGTTCGGGGCGGCACAGCGGGCGGCGCACATCACGCCGACCGTCGTCGCCCTGCGGACCATGGCGGCCGACGTGGTGGCCGGAGAGATGGCCCGCCTGGAGGGGCGGCTCCCCGGCCTGGACGACAAGCACCGCGCGGAGATCACCCAGACCGTGCGACGGGTGGTCGACAAGCTGCTGCACGCCCCGACGGTCCGGGTCAAGCAGCTCGCGGCCGAGCCCGGCGGAGCCGGGTACGCGGACGCGCTGCGCACCCTGTTCGACCTCGACCCCGAGACGGTGGCCTCCGTCTCCCGCGCCGAGGAAAGCACCGAGAAGAACGCAGAGAACCGAGGGCCGGGATGACTGAGAAGGCACTGAGGCTGGGGACCAGGCGGAGCAAGCTCGCCATGGCCCAGTCCGGGCAGGTGGCGGATGCCGTGAGCCAGGTGACCGGACGGCCCGTCGAGCTCGTCGAGATCACCACGTACGGCGACGTCTCGCGCGAGCACCTCGCGCAGATCGGCGGCACGGGCGTCTTCGTTGCCGCGCTGCGGGAGGCCCTGGCGCGCGGCGAGGTGGACTTCGCGGTGCACTCCCTCAAGGACCTGCCGACCACCCAGCCCGACGAGCTGGTCGTGGCGGCGATCCCGGTACGGGAGGACCCGCGGGACGTGATCATCGCGCGGGACGCGCTGAAGCTCACCGACCTGCCGCGCGGGGCGCGCATCGGTACCGGTTCGCCGCGCCGCATGGCGCAGCTGAACGCGTACGCGCGCACGCACGGCCTGGACTTCGAGACGGTCCCGATCCGGGGCAACGTCGACACCCGCATCGGGTACGTCACCAAGGGCGACCTGGACGCGGTCGTGCTGGCGGCCGCCGGGCTCAACCGGGTCGGCCGCAGCGACGAGGTGACCGACTTCCTGTCGGTCGACACGATTCTGCCCGCCCCCGGCCAGGGGGCACTGGCGGTCGAGACCACCGCGGACAACGCGGACCTCATCGCCGCGCTCGCCCAGCTCGACGACCCGCTCACGCGGGCCGCCGTGACGGCCGAGCGGTCCCTGCTCGCCGCTCTGGAGGCCGGCTGCAGCGCACCCGTGGGGGCGCTCGCCGACATTCTGACCGACGGGCAGATTGTCAAGGAAATGCGCCTGCGGGGCGTCGTCGGTTCGACCGACGGTTCCACGCTGGTGCAGTTGTCCACCACCGGTCCCGTGCCCGAGACGCACGAGGCGGCGACGGCGCTCGGTCGCGAACTCGCCACCGAGATGCTTGCGCAGGGCGCGGCCGGTCTGATGGGGGAGCGAGCACTTTGAGCCCCACCACTCTTCCCGCCCCTCCGGAACAAGGGCACGTCACCTTCCTCGGTGCCGGACCCGGGGATCCGGGACTGCTGACCCTGCGCGCCGTGGAGGCCCTGGCGAACGCGGACGTCCTCGTCGCCGAGCACGACGTGCTCGATGTCGTACGGACGCACGCCAGGCAGGGCGTCGCCGAGGTGCACACGGACGCGGACACCACTGCGTCGTCCACGCCGGGCACGGGCACGCCCCAGCTGACGGTCGTTGACGGCGCGTCAACAACCGCCGGTGTCCCCGCGAATAGGGATGCCGCACATCTTGTCATGGAGGCCGCGCGGGGCGGCAGGCGGGTCGTCCGTGCGGTGTCCGGCGACCCGGGACTCGACGCGTACGCCGCCGAGGAGATGCTGGCGTGCGCCTCGGCCGGGGTGCCGTTCGAGGTCGTGCCCGGTGTCGCCACCGCGGTCGGCGTGCCCGCGTACGCCGGTGTGCCGCTGCGGGACGCGCAGGGCACGGACGTGCGGTTCGTCGACGCGCGGACGGCGTCCGACCGGTGCTGGACGGAGGTCGGCGCCTCCGACGGCACGGTGGTCGTCTCCACCACGCTGGACTCGGTGGCCGCCGCCGCGGGCGAACTGGTGTCCGCCGGACGTAAGCCCGACACCCCGCTGACGGTGACCGTCGCGGGCACCACGACCCGCCAGCGCACCTGGACGGCGACGCTCGGCACGATCGCGCAGACGCTGAAGCAGGCGAAGGTGCTGCCCTCCCCGGAGGGCGGCCGCCCGGTGATAGCCGTGGTCGGTGAGCGTTCCGCCGCCGCCCAGCGGGACCGGCTGGCGTGGTTCGAGTCCAAGCCGCTGTTCGGCTGGAAGGTGCTCGTGCCGCGCACCAAGGAGCAGGCGGCGTCGCTCTCCGACCAGCTGCGGTCCTACGGGGCCGTGCCGCACGAGGTGCCGACCATCGCGGTCGAGCCGCCGCGCACGCCCCAGCAGATGGAGCGCGCGGTCAAGGGCCTGGTCACCGGCCGCTACGAGTGGATCGCCTTCACCTCGGTCAACGCGGTCAAGGCGGTCCGTGAGAAGTTCGAGGAGTACGGGCTCGACGCCCGTGCCTTCGCCGGGATCAAGGTCGCGGCGGTGGGCGAGCAGACCGCCAACGCGCTGATCGCCTTCGGCGTGAAGCCGGACCTGGTGCCGAGCGGCGAGCAGTCGGCCGCGGGCCTGCTGGAGGACTGGCCGCCGTACGACCCGGTCTTTGACCCGATCGACCGCGTCTTCCTGCCGCGCGCCGACATCGCCACCGAGACGCTGGTCGCGGGGCTCATCGAGCTGGGCTGGGAGGTCGACGACGTCACGGCGTACCGCACCGTGCGCGCGTCGCCTCCGCCGGCGGAGACCCGTGAGGCGATCAAGGGCGGCGGCTTCGACGCGGTGCTGTTCACCTCGTCGTCGACGGTCCGGAACCTGGTCGGCATCGCCGGCAAGCCGCACAACGTGACGGTGATCGCCTGTATCGGCCCGGCCACGGCCAAGACGGCCGAGGAGCACGGCCTGCGGGTGGACGTGATGGCTCCCGAGCCGTCGGTCCACAAGCTGGCGGAAGCTCTCGCGGACTTCGGCGCGCGGCGCCGGCTGGCCGCGCTGGAGGCGGGTGACCCGGTCACCCGGCCCAGTGAGCGGCGGCCGGGGGCGCGGAGGCGTCGTTCCACGACGTGAGGGCGTGAGGTGACCCGGGGTCTGTGACGGCGGGGCGTGTCTGCGGACACGCCCCGCCGTCGTCTCATGCCGTGGGCCACTCCAGCACGGTCAGCTCAGGCCACTGCCGCCGCCAGCGCGCGGTCTTCGCCTCGTACACGGCACGGGGCGCGAGGACGGGGTTGGGCCGTACGACGAGCCCGAACACGTCGGACAGCCCGTGCGGCGCGTACACCCGCCACCGGCCGTCGGGCGTGAGTCGGACGCCCAGACAGCAGGTGGTCGCGGCGAAGCTGTCGATCGCGGCTGATCCGCGCCGCGGCGGACGTCTTCGCGGACCTCCCCGCCGAGGTGGAGGTCCGCAACGAGGCTCGCGTGCACCTCTCGAGGGGTGTCCTGCAGCGCGGCGAGCTGCTCGTCCAGGGGGAGGCGGGTGGTCATCGCGTGCGCGAGGCGTAGGGGAGGAAAGTCGCCCAGGCGGTGGGGGTGAGGGTGAGGCGAGGGCCGTGGGGGGTCTTGGAGTCGCGGACGAGGATGTGGTTGGGGGTCGCGGCGGCTTCGACGCAGGAGGGTCCGTCGTCGGAGCTGTAGCTGCTCTTGGTCCACGCCGGGTGCATCGTCTCGATGAAGGCCGCCCACGCAGTGGGGGTGAGGGTGAGGTGAGGGCCGTGGGGGGTCTTGGAGTCGCGGACGAGGACCCTCGCGGGGGCGGTGGCCACCTCGACGCAGTCGGGGCCCTCGTCCGTGCTGTAGCTGCTCTTCGTCCACACGAGAGGGGTCTCCGCCTTCGGGGTCATGTCTCTCCCAGCACTTTCTCGATGAGGGCCAGTGATTCTCGCGGGCTGAGAGCCTGCGCCCGGATGGCTCCGTAACGCATCTCGAGAAGCTGTACTTCCTTCGGGTCGGCGATCACACGGCTGATGTGCTGCACCTCCAGATGCCCGACCGTCGTGCCGTCCCTCAGCCTCAGCAGCCGGAACGACCCGGCGAGGCCCGGGTTCTCCTCGTGGCTCAGCGGGAGTACCTGGAGGTCGACGTTCGGGAACCCGCCGACAGCCAACAGGCGTTCGAGCTGCCCGCGCATGACCATCCTGCCCCCGAGGGGCCGGCGAAGTGTCGACTCGCACTGGACGAAGCTGAAAAGTGGTCGGCTCGCCGTCTCACTGACGATCTCCTGGCGTGCGACGCGGGCGGACAGCCGTTGGTCGAGTTCGTCCGCCGTGAACGGTGGCCGACGGGCGCTGAAGACCGCCCGGGCGTACTCCGGTGTCTGCAACAGTCCGTGGATCACGGAGTTGTTGTAGGCGGCGAGCTCAACGGCCTCCGCCTCCAGCTTCTTCAGGTCCCGCACGGTCTTGGGGTACCTGATCTCCGCGACGTCCTTCTTCATCGCGGAGATCTTGCCGTCGGCGCCGAGCGCATCGTCCGCCGCGTCCAGATATTCAGGGCGGGAATGCGCCGCCCCCGCTCCACCGAGGAGACCAGTTCCTCGCCGTAGCCGATGGCCGCGCCGAACTCCGCCTGGGTGAGGCCGGCCGCCTCGCGCCACAGCTTGAGCTGTCGTACGACCGTCCGCATGACGGCCCCGGCCTCCTCGTCGTCCAGCCACGCTTCCCACCCGGTCATCCCGCCGCCCTCCCGTCGCGCCGTCCTTGCCCGATCAACGCGGGGGGAACGGGCTGGTCACCTGCCAGGCGGCCCGCCGTCGCGAGGGCGGTGTGCCGGAGCCGGGCGAGGCGGGATCCGGTGGTCCGGCGGGCGGGGCTTCGGGACGTAAAAAGACCTAAGTACCTAGGGTAAAAACCAACCAACCCCACCAAACCTCGTGTTGATCACTCGGCCGGGTGAAACGTGTCGAACTGGCTGGCGCGGCGGTGGTGCGGGCGGGCACTCTCGGCGCAGAGGGCCGGATCAACTCGGCGCTCGCACAACCCCGTACAGACGTCGGCCCCCGCCGGGACTAGCACTCCCGGGCGAGGGCCTGACCACAGAGGAAGCGAACCCTTCCCCATGGCTGAGCAGAAGCTTAGTGCTGCCCCGCGCCCGATTCAGGGTGTTCGACGATCCACCACCCCGTCCGGTGTCACACACGTACGTACGTACCAGTCCGGGCAGTACGTCGTCGTCGGCAACCACCTCGCCCAGCACCGCGAGTTGTCGCTGACCGCGATCGGACTGGCGACCCACATCTTCTCGGTGCCCGAGAGCACCCCGGTGGACATCCGCAGCCTCACCGAGCGCTTCCCCGAAGGGCGGGACCGGATCGCCTTCGCCTTGCGGGAGTTGGAGGCGCACGGGTACCTGCGGCGCGTCCGCGAGCGCACGGAGGACGGTCAGCTCGTGACGCGTACGTACGCCCACCACGCGCCGGTGGACGCGGCGTCCGCCGGTGTCACCGGGATCGAGCGGCGTCCCGTGGGTGGCCGCGCGCGTACGCGTGATGCCGTGGCCGACGCCGGTCGTGACGAGACGGCCCAGGAGGGTGACCAAGCGCCCTGTGAGGTGGTGGTGCCGTCCGAGAAGGCTGCCGCCGTGGAGCCTGACGTGGTCGCGCCTCCTGTGGAACCGCCGGAGGCACCCGCGCCTCGTGGGCCCCTTCACGAGAAGGCGGTCACGCTGCTCGCGGGTCTGCGGCGTGCCGACGAGCGGCTCACCCTGTCGCTGCGGGACGTGCACAGACTGGCCCCGGCCGTCGTCGACTGGCTCGAACGGGGCGCCGCCCCGGCGGCCGTGCTCCGCACCTTGACCGCCGACCTGCCCGTCACCATGAAGCACCCCGCGGGCGTGCTCGCCTACCGCCTGCGAGAGCTGCTGCCACCGCCCCTTCCCGCGGCCCCGGAACCTCCACCGGTCACGGCCGGTGTCCACCGACCGCATCCCTTCCAGGAGTGCGACGGCTGCGAGCGGGTCTTCCGCGCACCGGAGCCGGGCCGCTGCCGCGACTGCCGGTACGGGCAGGCGACAGCGGAGGGGACCAGGACCGTCAGAGCGGCGTGAAGCCGGACCGTTCAGCCGCCCTGGCCCGCACTGCCGATCGGGCCGACCTTCACCTGGGTGCCCGAGCCGTCCGTGACGGGAAGGGACGTGCCCGGCCAGTCGAGGGTGACGGACTTGGTCTCGTTCGGCGGGGTGACGACAAGGCCCGTGACGTCGACGCCGGAGCCGCCGGAGTCGTTGACCGGGTAGGTGACGGCGAACGACACCGACTTGCCGTCCTTGAGCACGACCGAGGGGGCCTCCTCGCCGGTGCGCTCCGCGGAGAGCGAACCCGCGTTCGTCTTCAGGTCGACGCCCGCGTAACCGGTCAGCGTGCAGTCGCGGCCGCCGCCGTTGGTGAAGGTCACCGCGACGGTGCCCACGGTGTCGCCGTCGATGGTGACGTTCTCGGCGGAGACCTCCAGCTCGTCGGTACGGCAGTCGTCCACCGTGCGGTCCTCGTTGCTGCCGGTCCCAGCGGCCGAGCCCTCCTGGCCCTTGTCCGTGTCGCCGCCGCCTCCTGTGGCGGCCTCGGCGGGGGACGAGGCGGCCGGCTTTGGGTCCGCGGCGATGTCCTCGCCGTTCTCGCAGGCCGTGAGCGACAGGCCCGCGACGACGGCCAGGGCGGCGACGGTGAGCTTGGTGGCGCGCATGGTGGTTTCCTCCGGAAGCGGCGGCGGCGGTGTCCTGGGTGACAGGGCGTCAGTACGACGTCCCGCTCATCTAGAACCGCTCCGCCCACCCCTCCGTTTCGCCTGGCCGCCTGCCCGTACACGCCTGTGACAGACCGGCGAACGCGCGGCGACATCCGTGCCGCGCCCGGCACGGTCCAGCGGCGTGACATGGGCGGTACGTCACTCGCCACGGTCCTTCAGCCGGCGGGCATGTCCACGGAGACGTGATCACAGGCGCAGATCACCGATGAAGGACGGGAAGTCCGGGAACTCCGCGCGGGCCGCCGCCTTGATCGTGCGGGGCTCACGGCGCGGGGTGGAGGCGTGGTGGGCGGCCAGGTCCGGGAGCGCGCCCGCGGGGTTCGGGGTGTCGTCGTCGAGGACGACCGCCTCCCAGGGGCCGATGCCGTCGGCGAGCAGCCACAGGAAGTCGGAGAGGTTGCCGGCGACGACCCCGCACTGGCCCTCCGAGCCGAGGAAGACCACGGGCTGCTCGGTGAGAGGCCGGCCGGGGCGGGCCTGCCACAGCGCGGCGAGGCCGCCTGAGCCGTCCTGGCCGAAGATGCGGAGGGTGGAACCGTCCGCCTCCGGTCTCCCCGTCCAGTCCCGCACCCAGGCCGTGGTCTCCTCCGCCGAGCAGAACTCCTCGTACGGCTCGAAGTCGATGCCCTTTCCGTCCGCGTAGTCGATCGGGGTGCGGGCCAGTTCGGCCAGGGCGGGCGGGAGGCGGCGGTCGTCGCCGGTGGTGTCGGTCATGCGCGGAACCGTAGTCGCGCACACCGACAACCGGAGGTCAGGACTGGGTGACCGGGCGCATCGCGAGGCCCTCCGTGGGCTGCCAGCCGGTGACCCGCTGGCCGTCGTCCGCCTGGAACGAGCCCTCCGTCGGCATCTCCAGTTCGACCGGCTCCTCCGCCTCCGCCTCCCCGCCCGGGCTGCCGAGGGTGAGCGTCATGAACGTCACCTCGTAGGTGTCCCGGTTCCCGCCGGTCGCGAGCACACCCGCGTACGCCTTCTCGCCGGGGGCGAGCGTGAACGGCTCGTCGGCTTCCGTGCCCTCCATGACCGGCGCCGGACCCTGCGCGTCGCCCAGCATGATCTCCGGGGCGTTCTGGATCTCGCACGCCTTGTCGCTCCCGTTGGTCGCGACCACCATGATGTGCCGGGCCGGCTCGCCCCTCTCGCCGTACTTCGACGCGGTGAAGGTGAGGTCCTTCATCGTGCAGAGGTCCGTGCCCACGGCGTCGTCCCCGTCCGTCGGGGCCTCGGACGCGTCGTCGTCCGGGGCCGGGGGCGTCGCCTGGCTCTGGCTCTGGCTCGCCGAGGCGGACGGAGGTACCGGTCCGCCCTCGTCGGAGTCGCCCTCGCACGCCGTGGTCGCCAGCAGCGCGGCGGCGACCGCCGCGCCGACGGCGTACGGCTTCCAGGTGCTGTGGGCTCTGCGGGCTGCGGTCCTCATCTGTGTCTCCCCGTGGTCGGACGGCTACGTGTGGTGCGTACGAACACGTGGATCCCGTGGCCCGCGGTTGCCCGCCGGCCCCCTCCAGCCGTGTTGTTACCGATCGGGCACATATCAGGCGACCTTCAAGGCGCGGGTCCGGTTCACGTACCGGCGCGAGGCCACCGTGACGCACACCGACACCGCCGCCAGCGCCGCGATCGTCACCGTCGGCGAGAACACCTGCGCCGTCCCGCCCGCGACCGCCGCGCCGATGCCCTGCCAGGTCATCCGGCCCGCCGACTCCACGCCCTGCACCTGGCCGCGCACCCGCTCCGGCGTGAGGGCGAGGAGCCGTTCCTGGAGGGGGAGCGTGGCCGCGAAGCCCGCGCTCGCCGCGAACACGGCGACCGCCGCCACGGCCGTCGGCGGGTGCAGGGCGAAGAGGAGGTAAGGCGCCGCGAGCAGCAGCCGGAGCGGGAACGCGCAGCGGCGGCGCCACTCGGCGGAGAGCAGGCGGCCGACGGTCAGGTCGCCGAGGAGCATGCCCGCGGACGCGGCGGCCAGCAGAAGGCCGGCGTCCTCCTGGGCGTACGGGATGAACAGCGCCTCGCAGCCGACGATCAGGCCGTTGGGCACCCACAGATTGAGGAGCAGGGCGCGCGGTCCGCCACGGGACAGGAGGGCCGCGTTGGTCGTCCACGTCTCGCGCAGGCCGGGGCGGCGGGGCGGGCGGATGGAGCGTTCCCGTACGGTCGCCGCCGTCACGGCGAGAGCCGCCGCCGTCAGTCCGGCCGCCGCGAGGAACAGGCCCTGCGGGGTGAGGTGACGCAGGAGCACCGCGCCGAGCGCGAACCCGAGGACGGAGGTGCCGCCCGCGGTGATGTTCATCAGCGAGCGGGCCGGGACGTACGCGGAGGCGGGCACCACCTCGGCGAGCAGGCCCATGCGCGTCCCCGTGTTGAGGGACTGGAAGAAGCCGAGCAGCAGGAGCAGGGCGAAGCGGGCGGCGAGCGGCATGCCGGGGGCCGCCTGTGCGCAGGCGCCCGCGAGGGCGACGCACTGGAGCGCGACCAGGGTGCGGCGCGGGCGGCTGCCGTCCGCGACCGACATCAGCGTGGTCGCGCCGAGCACCGTCGCGAAGGTCGCGCCGTACATGCTCACGGCGGTGAGGAGCGGGGAGCCGGTCGACCGGTCGACGAGTGTGCCGAGCGCGAAGCCGGAGAGGGTGCTCGCGCCGACGGTGAGGGTGAACCCGGCGTACAGGCCGGCGAACTCGGGCTTGCGGAGGAGGGATCGGTAACTGAGCTTGGTTTCAGGGGTGTGGGTGTCGTCGGAAGGCATGAAAAAAGCCTTTGGGCTGCCCTGCCGGGGCGCGCCAAAGGCTGACCGAGGGATCATAGCGGGTCCGGAGCCGCTGCCGGACCCGGTTCTCAGATCAGGCCGACCGACACCAGGCCGCCCGTCGCGGCGACCGTGGCCGCGAGGCCGCGCAGGGCCGGGGTGACGGCCCTGCGCCCGCCCCGCGTGGACAGCCGGAGCACGGCGTTCGCGGTGAACGCGGGAAGCAGCACGCCGAACATCGCGACGGTGGCGAGCGCGTCGAGGGTCGGTTCGACGGACGTCGTGAGGGCGCCGACCGCCATCGCCGCCGCGGCGATCCCGTACAGCGCCGCCGGAACGAAGGTGAGGTCCTCGCGCGGGTGCGGGGCGAGGCCGCGTCCCTTGGCGTGGGCCCAGTGACGTCGCTCGGTGCCGACCCGCGCCGACACCATGACGACCACCTCGACCGCGAGGACGATCACGGCGATGTGCTCCATCGACACAGCGTTCCCCTGTCCTGCCGTCACGTCGACGCCCGTACGCCCGTACGCCCGTACGCCGTACGTCCGTACTCGTACTGTCGACCGTACGCACCCCGGCGGCGGCCGGTGAAGCAACTTGAGGGAGTTCAGAGGCTTTTGCTCGGTCGAGGCGCCGGTTCAGGCCAGTCTGCGCAGTGCCCTGCCCAGCAGCGCCACGCCCTCCGTGAGGGTGCCGGGCGGGTCGGCGGCGTACCCGAGGACCAGGCCGGGGCTGCCGGGGAGCTGCCGGTGCCAGGAGAGGGGATGGCACTTGACGCCCAAGTCCAGGGCGGCGGACGCCACTTCGGTGTCGGGGACGTCCGGCGCGTACGTCACCGTCAGGTGCAGGCCGGCCGCCGCGCCGTGCACGGCCGCGCCCGGGAGGTGCTCGCGGACGGCGGCGATGACCGCGTCCCTGCGGCGGACGTGCCGGGCGCGCTGCAGCCGCAGATGCCGCTCCAGCTGCCCCGTCTCCATCAGCCGGGCCAGGACGAGTTGGGGCAGCACCGCACTGCCCAGGTCGGTGAAGCGTTTCGCGTCGGTCAGCGCCTCCAGGTGCCGCCGGGGCGGAAGCAGCCAGCCGATCCGCAGGGCGGGGGCGAGCAGTTTGGAGACGCTGCCCATGTAGCAGAGGCGGTCGGTGAGCAGGGAGCGCAGCGCCGGGACCGGCGGGCGGTCGTAGCGGTGCTCGGCGTCGTAGTCGTCCTCCAGGATCAGCCCGCCGTCCGCCGCCCACCGCAGCAGCTCGCGGCGGCGCTCCCCGCTGGTCACCACGCCGGTGGGGAACTGGTGCGCCGGGGTGAGCAGCACCGCCGGGGCGCCCGTCGCGCGCAGGGCGGTGACGTCAGGGCCGTGTGCGTCGACCGGGACGGGCGGCGTGGACAGGCCGCCGTGCGTGAGGTGCTGGCGGGTGCCGAGCGAACCGGGCTCCTCCACCGCGACCGCCGTGATCCCGTCCGCGCGCAGCACCGGGTGCAGCAGAGTGAGTGCCTGGGCGATGCCCGCCACGATCAGGACGCCGTCCGGGTCGACCGCGATGCCCCGGCTGCGCGCCAGCCGGTCGGCGACCGCGCGGCGCAGCCGGGGCGCGCCGCGCGGATCGCCGTAGCCGAGGTCGGCGCTGGACAGCTCGGCGAGCACGGCCCGTTCGGCGCGCAGCCAGGCCGTGCGGGGGAACGCGGACAGGTCGGGACGGCCCGGGGTGAGGTCGATCCGTGCGTCGGCGGCGCGCAGCGCGTCGAAGGTCCGGGAGTCGGGGGAGCTCACGAACGGCCTTACAGGCGACGGCTGTTCGGTGTAGGGCGGCAGCGGCGGCGGGGGCGTCGCGACCACCACCGTGCCGCCGCGTCGGCGCCCCTCCACCTGCCCGTCCTCCGCGAGCCTGCGGTACGCCTCGGTCACCACGCCCCGCGAGACGCGCAGTTCGGCGGCGAGCAGGCGGGTGGCCGGGAGCCTGCTGCCCACGGTCAGCCGGCGGTCGGTGATCGCCTGCCGTACCTGCCGCGCGAGCCAGGCGGCCTTGCCGTCCGCGGGCACGTCGTCCGCCCGCAGCTGCAGGAAGTCCGAGCCGTGCGGTGCCGCCGTGCCGTCCCTGTCGGTCACCGGACGCATGGTGCCATGTGCGACTACGGGACCCGGGCGGAGTCACCGAACGCGAACTCCGGTTCCTCGTCGGTGAGCAGGCCGGTCACAGGCGTGACCGGCCAGTGCGCGCCCAGCTCCTCCGCGAGGGTCTCCAGCACCCGCGCGACCGTTCCCGGCCCGCCCTCGTGCATCGCCTCCGCCACCACGAGGATCCGGCGCGTGCCGTCCCTCACCGCCGAGTGGCCGCTCTGCCGGTTCGTCCAGCGGCGGGCGTGCGCACGGCCCGCCGAATCGGCGTACGTCACCTCGCCGGGGGACGGGTGCTCGGTGCGGCCGTCGAAGGTCGTGTACGTCTCGTCGCCGCGCGCGGGCCGCACCTCCAGCAGCGGGCCCGTGATCCGGTCCGCGTCGAGCGCCGCGACCGGCACGGCGTACGCCACGGAGACCGCGTTGCACAGGTCGACGACCGGGTGGATGCGGGGCAGGGAGCCTTCCTTGCGCAGGCGGCGCAGCAGGGACTCGGAGGCGCAGCGGTACTGCGTCGGACGCAGCCCCAGACGGGCGAACGTCCGCCGCCACGCCAGCACTTCGGGGAACCGGCTCTCGGGGCCGTCGGCGAGCCGGGCGAGGGCGCGGGAGGTGTACTCCGCCACGCGCGCCCCGACGTCCGCCGTGCCGTCGACGCCCGTGGCGTGGAGCGCGCCCGCCGCCAGGCCCGGGTGGGCGGACCGGACCTCCTCCGCGTGCCTGAGGATCATCACGCCACCGCCATCCGGGCGCTCAGTCCGACGAAGCTCGCCGTGAAGACGGCACGCAGGCCGGTGGTGATCCGGGGGTGGGCCGACAGCCGGTCCCGGACCGCGGCCGCGCACACCCCGTACGCGGCGAAGACCACGAACGTCAGCGCCATGAAGACCCCGCCGAGCTGGAGCATCAGGCCGAGGGAGCCGGCGGAGCCGGCCGGGACGAACTGGGGGAGGAAGGCGACGAAGAACAGCGTCGGCTTCGGGTTCAGCACATTGATCAGCACCGCGGTCGTGATCACGCGGAACGCGGGGCGCGGCTCGGACTCCGGGCGCACGGTGAACGCCTCCTTGTCGTGCAGCATCCCCCACGCCATGTACAGCAGGTAGGCGACACCCGCGTACTTCACCACCGCGTAGGCGAGCGGGCTGGAGGCGAGCAGGGCGGCGAGACCGGTGACGGACGCCAGCAGATGGGGCACGACGGCGAGCGTGCAGCCGAAGGCGGCCACCAGGCCGGCGCGCCGGCCGTGGGAGAGGCCGGCGGCGAGCGTGTAGACCACGCCGGTGCCGGGGGTGACCACCACGGCCAGGGCGGCCAGCAGGAACGCGAGACTCAAGAGACCCTCCGGGGAACGTCGGTGTTCCCCCAGCATCGAGGCGCCGTGGACCGGTGGACAGAGCCAAAGAGGGGCCGCCCGACCGGGCCAAAAAGGTCCGCCGGACCGGCCCCGGTGCGGAAAGGTCAGGCCAGCGCCTCTGCCGTCGCGTGGGCGAAGCCCTCCGGGTTGTCCAGCATGATGCAGTGCCCGCAGTCCGGGACGGCGACGACGCGGACGCCCGCGGCCTCCAGCTCCTCCGCGCCCGGGACGGGGCCGTCCGGCTCCGGGTACAGGAAGGTGCGCGGAACCGGCAGGTCCAGCAGCAGCTCCCGCATGGTCGGGGTCGTGGCGCGGACCAGGTGCACGGCGCTGCGGTGCAGGGCCTCCCGGCCCGTCAGACGCATCGTCGCCCACCAGTCCGCGCCCGCCCGGTCGCGCACCTCCCGCCAGCCGCCCGCGAGGAACTCCTCCTCGCCGTACGACGCGATGTCCCGGCTGCCGTAGGCGCCCCGCTCCGGCGTCAGCGGGTCCAGGTTGGCGTCGACGAGGACCAGCCGCGACACCAGCTCCGGGTGGCGGGCGGCCAGTACGACGGCGACCGCGCCGCCCATGCTGTGCGCGATCACCTCGGCGCCGGCGACCTGCGCGGCGCGCAGGGCCGCGGCGAGCGCGTCCGCGTGGTCCTCCAGCGTGTAGGTGAACGACGTGGGCCGGTCGCTGTGGCCGTGGCCGAGCAGGTCGATCAGCAGCGAGCGGCGCCCGGCCAGCAGCGGGTGGACGGCGGTCTCGGCGAAGTACAGCGGTGAGGTGGCGCCCAGTCCGTGGACGTAGACGCGGGCCGGGTCCTCGCCCGGCAGTTCGGCCCAGCGGATATGGTCGCCCTCGGTCGTCACGGTGGCGCTGTGCACGGTCCGTTGCCCCCTCTGTCGTACGGCCGCGGAGTACGTCCGCGGAAGACGAGCACCGTATCCGACAGGTGCCGCGCCTGCTCAGGGGGTGTGGCCGAAGCGGAGCAGGCCGGCGGGGTCGTAGGCGTGCTTGAGGCGCAGCAGGTCGGCGTGGTCCCGCGGGGGCCAGGCGCGGGCCCGGTCGGCGGCGTCGCCCGGGGCGCCGTGCATGTTGGGCGTCGTCCGGCCGGTGCCGTAGGGGGACATCGCGGTGTGCAGCGCCGTCGCGGCCCGGTCGGCGGCCAGCGCCTTCGCCGGGGAGGCCACCACCGCGACCGTCTCCAGCAGATGGTCCGCGTCGCGGGCGCTCACCATGTCCGGGCCGGGCGAGGGCCGGGACAGGGCGCCGCCCAGGTGCCGGATCTCCACGAGCAGCAACGGGCAGTCGACGACGTCCGGGCCCACCCGGTCCAGGAACGTCCGGACCGCCACCGGGTTCAGCTCGTGCAGCAGCAACCCCGATTCCCGCACCGGGAACGAGCCCTGCGGGTCCATGTGGATGCGGTCGATCTCCGTGCACGGCATGACCTCCACCGTGTCGACGGCGGCCGGGGCGGCGGCCCGGACGGGCGCCAGCAGCGCCTCACCGTCGGCCGGGTCCCCGGCCCAGGCGACCGTGACCCGCGCCCAGAACCGGCCCCGCAGCGGCTCCGGGATCTGGGGGATCGGCGGCAGCCGCAGCAGGGCGAACGTCGTGCACATCTCGTCCGGCACCGTGCGGATCCATCCGCACCAGGCCGACAGCACCGCCTCCGCGTGCTCGCCGGGGAACCAGAGGCCGCCGCCGAGCAGGGTGCGCAGCGGCAGCAGCTCCGTGACCATCGACGTCACCACGCCGACGGCGTGCTTGCCGCCGCGCAGCGCCCGGAACAGGTCGGGCTCGCGGCCGGCGTCCGTCTCGTGGAGTGTGCCGTCGGGGGTGACGACCCGGAAGGAGCGGACCAGGTCGGAGGCGTACCCGTAGGCGCGGCCCAGGACGGGCAGGCCGCCGCCCACCGTGTAGCCGACCGCGCCCACGTCGGACGAGCTGCCGCACAGCCCCGCCAGGCCGTGCGGGGCGGCCGCCGCCATCACGTCCCGCCACCGCGCGCCGGCTCCCACCGTCGCGGTGCGCCGCTCCGGGTCGACCCGTACGCCCGTCATCCTCCTCGTGCTGATCAACAGCCCGTGGTCGACCGGGAAGTTGGCGCCGTGGCCGGTCGCCTGGACGGCGACGGGCGTCCCGGTGGCCGACGCCCAGCGCAGCGCGGTCACCACGTCGTCGGCGCCGGTCGCCCCGACCACCACGTCGGGGGCGCGCCGGGCGGCCACGTTGAACCCCGTGAGCTCCTCCGCGTAGCCGTCGTCGCCGGGGCGCAGCACCGGGCCGCGGATCTCCGAGAGGGCGAACAGGTCGGGCGTCCGGTGCAGGGTGACCATGTCGAACCTCCGCGGCGCGCGGTACGGAGGGACGGCGAAGCACGCCGCCGTCCCGGCCCTCCTCCAGCATGGTCCCGCCGCACCGGAGCCGCACGGCGGACCGCCGGGCCCCGCCCCGGCGCCGGTCGTGCGCCGACTGTGCGTCGGCAAAGGCACGGGCGGGGCGGGCGTAGCGTAGGTGGTATGACGACGTACGGATCCTTCCCCGGCACGCGCCCGCGGCGTCTGCGCACCTCCCCTGTGATGCGGCGCATGGTCGCCGAGACCCGCCTGCACCCCGCCGACTTCATCCTCCCGGCCTTCGTGCGCGAGGGCGTCGCGGAGCCGGTGCCGATCTCCTCGATGCCGGGCGTCGTGCAGCACACCCGCGACAGCCTGAAGAAGGCCGCCGCCGAGGCCGTCGCCGCCGGGATCTCCGGGATCATGCTGTTCGGCGTGCCGGAGGAGTCCAAGAAGGACGGCGCGGGCACCGCGGGCACCGACCCGGACGGCATCCTCCAGGTCGCCCTGCGGGACGTCCGCGCCGAGGTCGGCGACGACCTGCTCGTCATGTCCGACCTGTGCCTCGACGAGTTCACCGACCACGGCCACTGCGGCGTCCTCGACGCGCAGGGCCGCGTCGACAACGACGCCACCCTCGAGCGGTACGCCGAGATGGCGCAGGTCCAGGCCGACGCGGGCGCCCACGTGGTCGGCCCGAGCGGGATGATGGACGGGCAGATCGGCGTCATCCGCGACGCCCTCGACCAGATCGGCCGGGAGGACGTCGCGATCCTCGCGTACACCGCGAAGTACGCCTCCGCCTTCTACGGCCCCTTCCGGGAGGCCGTCGGCTCCTCGCTCCAGGGCGACCGCCGCACCTACCAGCAGGACCCGGCCAACCTCCGTGAGTCGATGCGCGAGCTGGAGCTCGACCTGGAGGAGGGCGCCGACATGGTCATGGTCAAGCCGGCCGGCCCCTACCTCGACGTCCTCGCCAAGGTCGCGGACGCCGTGGACGTGCCCGTCGTGGCGTACCAGATCTCCGGCGAGTACGCGATGATCGAGGCCGCCGCCGAGAAGGGCTGGATCGACCGCGACAAGGCGATCCTCGAGTCCCTCACCGGCATCCGCCGGGCCGGCGCGCGCAGCATCCTCACCTACTGGGCCACCGAGGTCGCCCAGACCCTGCGCTGACCCGGGCCCGCGGGTTCAGACCCACTGGAAGTACCGGTCGGCCCAGACCGGCGTGCGGTTCTCGTCCTCCTCGTCGTCGTCGGCCGCTTCGAGAGCCCGTACGAGCGCCTCGTCCTCGTCCGCCCAGGTCGGGGACGGGCCGTCGTACGGCTCCAGGAGCAGGTCGAGCGGGACGAACGTGCACCCCGCCGCCGTACAGACCGCGTCGAGCCAGGTGACGTACTCCGCGGGCAGGTCCGTGGCCGCGCCGGGCGCGTCCCAGGCGTCGCCCGTGCCCGCGGTGACGAAGCGGCCGAAGTTGCTCAGCTCGACCCACAGCGCCTTGCCGTGGCCCGTCGCCTCGGCGGGCACGCGGACGGCGCCGTGGACGCTCGCGTCCTGGAAGAAGCTCGTACGGCAGGACGGTCCGAAGCGCCCTTCGAGCGCCTCGGTGAGACGGGCGAAGCGCCGCACCGTCGCCTCCGCGTCGAAGTCACGGGGGACGTCGAGGTGACGTGGGTCGTCGTACACCCTCAAGAGGGTCCGGAGCCGGTCCCTGGACTGCACAGTGTTCCTCACATGGCCGTGGGCGGGTTCCCCCTCCCGCTGCCGCAGGGGGAACCTGCCCATCGTCGGCGTGGCGGCCGGCGCCCGCACCTGGATTACGGGCGTGGCCGGCGTCCCGCTCAGTAGGCGAGCGCGTCGTCCTTCGAGTACTGCCAGTACGTCACCGTCAGGCTGCTGTCGTAGTACACGCCCGCGGCCGGGAGGGACGGGATGGCGGCGGGGCCGCCGTCGCTGTTCGGGGTGCGGTTCTGGAAGCCGACGGCGAGCTTCTTGCCGGTGGTGCCGCCCGCTCCGCTGCCGTCGGCGGCCGACAGCATGACCCCCGCGTACCCCGACTCGCCCGGGGCCAGGGTGACCACGGCCTGCGGCTGGGAGTCCTCCACCGGCTGCGGCACCCACTGCATCTCGTCGAACCGCAGCACCGGGTAGTAGGTCAGGTCGCAGTACTTCGAGCCGGTGTTCTTCACCGTGATCAGCATGTGGTTCACCGGGCGGGACACCGGCTGGGCGGTGACGGAGGTGTTCGTGCCGTTGCAGGGGTTGAACCGCGCCGGGGCGTCGTCGGACCCGCCCGAGGCGGAGCCCTTGCCGGCCGAGGACCCCTTGCCGCCGCCGCTCTCACCGGAGCCGGCCGCGTCCCCGCCCGACCCGTTCCCGGTGGAGCCGTTCCCGGTGGAGCCGTTGGCGGTGGAGTCGTTCCCGCCGCTGCCGGAGGCGGACTCCTTCGGCGCCTGCGAGGAGGTGTCGGAGGGCGCCGACGCGACGGGCTGCGAGGCGGACGCGCCCCCCTCGTCGCGGGTGCCGGTGCCGTCCTGGCAGGCGGTCAGGGCGAGCGAGGCGACGGCGACACCGGCGGCGGCGAGCAGCTGGAGGCGAGAGGTGCGCATGGCGGATTCCTTGTCATCTGAAGGGACTTGGCGCAGCCGCTCGACCGGTCGGCGGGAGCGGCGTGCTTGGATGACCAGAGCGTGCGGTGTGATCCGTCCCGGCCGCCACCACCGGCGGGCGATCTGGGACGCTGGAACGCTCATACCGCTCTGACCTGGGGGAACGGCCGTCCCCTGGAACGGTGGAACGGGACACGGGGGAGTGGAGGAACGGTGTCGGAACAGACGGCCGCGGCGGATTTCGCCGCGCTGCTGCGGGAGCTGAAGGACCGGTCGGGGCTCAGCTACGGGGTGCTCGCCAAGCGGCTCCACATGAGTACGTCGACCCTGCACCGGTACTGCAACGGGGACGCGGTGCCGGCCGACTACGCCCCGGTGGAGCGGCTGGCCCGGCTGTGCAAGGCGCGGCCCGGGGAACTCGTCGAGCTGCACCGGCGGTGGGTGCTGGCGGACGCGGTGCGGGGGCGGAAGGGGGCTGCCGGGGCTGCCGCCGCCGAGACGCCCTCGGGGGATGCGGGTTCGGAGCCCGGGGCTGCGGCTCCCGAGGCCGGGGCTGCGGCTTCCGAGGCCACGCCTCCGGCGGAGGCGTCCCCGGCCGACGTGCCCCCGGCCGACGTGCCCCCGGCCGAGGGGCCGCGGGCCGACGCGCCGTCGGTGGGGGCGCCCGCGGCCGCCCCGGTTGGCGCAACGAATACCAGCCCCTCCGGAGCGGGGGCGCGGCCGAGCGCCCTCCCGCCCGCCGACGCACCCGACAGGACGACCCCCGCCCCCGCCCGCCGCCGCACCCGTACCGCCGTCCTCGCGGGCATCGCGGTCGCCGCCGTGGCCGCCGGGGTCACCTTCGCCGTCGGTCTGCCGGGCGGTGGCGGCTCCGGTGACGACGGCGACGGCGGACGGCACCGCCCGGTCGGCGCGGCCGGGGCGACCGCGGAGGAGAGCCCCTCGGCGTCGTCCTCGCCGTCGTCCACCGCCAGCGCCTCGCCGTCCTCCTCGGCCGAGGAGAAGAGCCCGGCCAGGACGCCGGCCGGGTCCGCGCCCGCCGGCGCCCCGGACGGCGAGGAGCGGAAGAGCGGTGTGCCGGTCACGGTGCGGGCGGCCCCGTACGCGTGGGAAAGCCCCTGCTCGCAGCGGTACCTGGTCGACAAGCCGGCGGGCGAGATGAAACCGCCGCCGGTGGAGGAGGGCGCCGCGGCCTGGGTGGCGGCGCACGGCGCGGTGTCCTCGGGGCAGCAGTACCTGAAGGTCACCGTGCAGGGCACCGGCCCCGAGACCGTGGTCGTCGACGGCCTCACCGTGCGGGTGGCGGGCAAGCGGGCGCCGCTCGCCTGGAACGACTACGCCATGGCCTACCCCGGCGTGGGCTGCGGAGGCGGCGTGCAGACGCGGGCGTTCTCCGTCTCCCTGGACTCGGCGCGGCCGTCCCTGACCCCGGAGGCGGGCAACGAGGACTTCCCGTTCAAGGTCAGCGAGTCCGACCCGGAGGTGTACTACATCACCGCCTCCGTCTCCGCGTACGACGTCGACTGGTACCTGGAGCTGAAGTGGTCCAGCGGCGACCGCAGCGGCACGCTCACCGTCGACGACGGGGGCCGGCCCTTCCGTACCAGCGGCAACAAGGGCCGTCCGGCGTACGAGTTCCCGATCGGCGGCGACGGCTGGGTGCCGGAGGGGACGACGAAGCTGGACTAGGACAGGCCCTCGGGGCCCGGCGCGGTGGGCGTCCGGATTCCGGAAAGGCGCGTGTAGAAGGCACGCGGTTTTCTAGGCTGCGGGGACGAGCCGCCACCCAGCCCCAGGAGCCGTGCCATGACCGTCACCGAGCCGTCCGCCGCCCCCGCACCCACCCCGCGGCTCGCCGCGCGGGCCTCGGCGGTCGGCGGCTCGCCCGTACGGGACATCCTGGCGGTCACCGCACGGCCTGAGGTGATCAACTTCGCGGGCGGTCTACCGGCCCCGGAACTGTTCGACGCGGACGGCATCGCGGAGGCGTACCGCGCGGTGTTCGCCGAGACGCCGGCGCGGGCCTTGCAGTACTCCACGACCGAGGGCGAGCCGGCGCTGCGGACCGCGCTCGCCGAACGCGCCGGCGCGCGCGGGCTGGTGACCGCGCCGGACGATCTCCTCGTCACCACCGGCTCCCAGCAGGCGCTGTCCCTCCTCGCCACGGCGCTGCTCGAACCCGGCGACACGGTGCTGGTCGAAGACCCCTGCTATCTCGCGGCACTTCAGTCCTTCGGCCTGGCCGGAGCGCGGGTCCTCGCGGTGCCGGGCGACGAACACGGCCTCGACCCCGAGGCGTTGGAGGAGCTGGTGGTCCGCGAGCGGCCCAAGCTGCTCTACACCGTGCCGACGTTCCAGAACCCCACCGGCCGCACCCTCCCCGCCGCCCGCCGGGCCGCCGTCGCCGAGGTCGCCGCGCGGCGCGGACTGTGGATCGTCGAGGACGACCCGTACGGCGAACTGCGGTACGAGGGCGAGCGGGTGCCGTGGATCGCCGCCCACCCGGGCGCGGAGGACCGCACGGTGCTCCTGGGCAGCCTGTCCAAGATCATGGCGCCGGGGCTGCGGCTGGGCTGGCTGCGCGCGCCGGAGGGGATCCGCCGCGCCTGTGCCGTCGCCAAGCAGGCCGCCGACCTGCACACCCCGACCGTCAACCAACTCGCCGCCGCCCGCTATCTCGCCGACCGCGACCTGGACGCGCACGTCCGCCGCGTGGCGGGCGTCTACGGCGAGCGCCGGGACGCCATGCTGGCCGGCCTCCCCGACGCGCTCCCCGCCGGCTCGGCCTGGTCGCGTCCCGAGGGCGGCATGTTCCTCTGGGTCCGCCTGCCGTCCTCGTACGACACCACGGCCCTGCTGCCCGAGGTGGTCCGCCACGACGTGGCGTACGTCCCCGGCGCCCCCTTCCACGCGGGCACCCCCGACCGCTCCACCCTCCGCCTGTGCTTCGTCACCCAGACCCCGGAGGAGATCACGGAGGGGCTGCGGAGGCTGGGGACGGCACTGCGCGAACGGGCGTGACGGCCCGCTGTCCGGGGTGGCCGAGCGGTGGATGGCCGAGCGGTGGGTGCGGCCGGAGCGCGCCTAACCGGCCCGTGATCCGTCCGGCCTGACCGGGGCGTCGAAGCACTCGTGCGCGCCCGCGCCCTCGGGCCGGAAGCAGGAGCGGATGACGCTGCCCGGCCGCGCCCGTGTCATCTCGGTGTAGACGTAGGCGTCCGCGTCGGCGCTGTCCACGACCCACACCTCCCGGACCGGGCCGCCCGTGGTGACGTCCACCCGGTCCCCGATGCGTGCGCCCCACATCCTGGCCCACGCCGCCCCACACGCCTCGCTGTACCGCACCTCCACCAGCGCGCCGGTGTCCGTGCGGTAGGTGGAGACCGTCTCGGGAACGACGGTGCAGGCCATGCGGACCGGGTCCTCGCCCTCGCACGAGGCACCGTGGCAGCGAGGCGCGACGACGTACGACGTGGCCGGGTGGGTCGCCGACAGCGGCTCACCGGGAGCGGTGTCGCGCAGGGGCGCCAGGAGCAACGCCAAAGCGACGCCTGCGGCGAGCACCACGTACGCCGAGGTCAGCGCCAGGAGTAGCTTGACCGGACTCCCCGGCGACCAGCGGGCTTTCGCGGGCGGCCCCGGCGCGACGGGCGGCGGCTGCGGCGGGGCGGGCTCAGCGGGCGCGATCACCGTCGCCCTCCCCTTCCACTCCGCCTGGGCCAGCTCCCACAGCGCCAGCAGCCGCTCCTCCGGCTCGCCGGCGGTCCGGCACAGCTCACGGACCGCCTGCCGGGGCGGCAGCGCCTTGCCGTTGACGTACCGCTCCCAGGTCGACTTGCTGTACGCGGTGGTCCTCGCCAGTGCCGCCAGGCTCAGGCCCGTACGTGCCCTCAGCGCGCGCAACTCCGTGGTCAACCGGGTGTGGGGCGTGCTCATGCCGCCCCCCATGTCCGCAGGGCCCGCCAGGTGTCCGGACCGACGACACCGTCCACGGTCAGACCTTCCCGGTCCTGGAACCGCCGCACCGCCCGCCGGGTCAGCGGCCCGTAGATCCCGTCGACGTCCCCCGGCGACGCTCCCGCCCGGCGCAGCAGGCACTGCGCCTCGATCACCACGGGTCCCGTGTGACCGTAGGTGGCGACGGCCCGCAGGGTGCGGCTGTGCCCCGCGTACCAACGGCCGTCGGTCCGTTCGAGCCGACAGGTGTGGAGCGACGGCAGCACGGCCGCTGGATCGGGCGTCGTCGCTCCGGCCGCGGCGACGGTGCCGGCACGGGCGGCCCTGGCGGCCTCCCGCGCCTCGGCCAGTTCGGCGGCGAGGACGAGCACCGCCGAGACGGACAGCACCAGGGCCGTCGCACCCGCCGTCAGCGCGACACGCATCGCGCGCCCGTACGGCCACGCCGCCACGGGCGCGGGCGGATTCTGCTCCGTGGCCGGCGGTGACGCGGACGGGGAGCCTCCGTGTGTCTCCCCCCAGTGGGCCGACGCCATCTCGTGCAGCACCAGCAGGCTGCCAGGATCGCCGCCGCACACCCGCGCCAGCGCCTCGACCGCCTCCCGGGGCGGCAGCGACCGCCCGCCGAGGTAGCGCTCCCACGACCTCGCGCTGTAGCCGGTTCTGGCGGCCACCTGGCGGGTGCTGTACTCGCTGCGGTCCTTCAGCCGGCGCAGGCGCACGATCAGGTGCCGTACCTGTGGGTGCAGTCCTGCGGGCAGCTCTTTCCCACGCGACATGAGTCCCCCGTTCGCGTTCGGGATCGCCGATCCCGGACCCCCGTGGGCCAGGTGGTCACCCGGGCCCACGCGACATTGTGCCCCAAGCGCCTGTGAGGACAAGGGAGTTGGCGGCGGCACCGGGCGCGGGATCCGGCCGTCGGGCGTCCCGTGGGACCGCCGACGCGAACGACGTCCCAGCAGCTCAGCGGCCGGGACGTCCCGGACACCCGTCACTTCCGCGTCAACTGTGGCGAGGCGTCGTGCCGGCCCAGCAGTCTCGATGTGGAGCCGGCCGCGACCGGTTCCGCCCATCGCACTTCAACGGAGGGAAATGGAATGCGCGTTCTGACGAAGACGCTCGTCAGTGTCACCACCGCCATCGGGATCGCCGCCGGCGGCCTGGCGACCGCGGGCACGGCCATGGCGGCTCCCGCGACGGCCCAGGAGCGGGTGGTCACCGCGGACGCGGGCACGCTCGCCGTGGTCAACCTGGGTCTGAGCTCCGCCCAGGCCAAGAACGTGCAGCGCTGGCTGAAGGCGCACCACGGGTACACGGGAGCCATCGACGGCCAGCTGGGCGAGAACAGCTGGAAGGCGTTCCAGCGCTGCCTGAAGAAGTACTGGGGCTACACCGGCGCCATCGACGGCATCGTCGGCGGCGGGACGGTCGCGGCGCTCCAGCGTCTCCTGAAGGCCAACGGGTACTACAACGGCCCGATCGACGGCATCGCGGGCGACGGCACCAAGAAGGCCTTCGCGCAGTGGGCCGACCGGATCTGACACCGGACACGACCGCGGCCCGTCCTCTCCCCCCGAGGGAGTGGACGGGCCGCGTGCCGTGCGGTGCCGGGAGGGGTCAGAGGCGCTCGGGCGTCCTGATGCCCAGCAGGGCCATGCCCTTGGTCAGCGTGCGGGCCGTGAGGTCGCACAGGAACAGCCGGTTCTCCACCTGCTGAGGCGAATCCGCCTTCAGCACCGGGCACTTGTCGTAGAACGACGTGTACAGCGACGCCAGCTGGTACAGGTACGCCGTCAGCTTGTGCGGCGCGTACTCGGCCGCCGCCTCGAACACCGTGTCCCCGAACGCGTCCAAGTGCAGTCCGAGCGCCCGCTCGGCCTCGTGCAGCTCCAGCTCCGGGTGCGCGGCCGGCCGTACGTCCCCGGCCTTGCGGAGGATCGACTGGATACGGGCGTACGCGTACTGCAGGTACACCGAGGTGTCGCCGTTGAGCGAGACCATCTGGTCCAGGTCGAACTTGTAGTCGCGGCTCGGCGACGTCGACAGGTCCGCGTACTTCACGGCGCCGATGCCGACCTGCGCGGCCCGCTCCTGGATCTCCTCCTCGGTGAGGTCCCGCGCCTTCTCCCGCACCACCTCGGCGGCCCGCTGCACGGCCTCGTCCAGCAGGTCCTCCAGCCGGACGGTCTCGCCCTCACGGGTCTTGAACGGCTTGCCGTCCGCGCCCAGCACCGTGCCGTAGCCCATGTTGTGCGCGGTGACGCCCTCGTTCAGCCAGCCGGCCCGGCGGGCGGTCTCGAAGACCATCTTGAAGTGCAGCGACTGCCGCACGTCCACCACGTACAGCAGGGTCGTGGCGTCCAGGTCGAGAACCCGGTTCCGGATCGCGGTGAGGTCGGAGGCCGCGTAGCCGAAGCCGCCGTCGGCCTTCTGCACGATCAGCGGGACCGGCTGGTCGTCCTTGCCGCGGATGTCGTCGAAGAACACCACCAGCGCGCCCTCGGAGCGCTCGGCGACGCCCATCTCCTCCAGCAGCCGCGCCGTCTCGGGCATGCCCTCGTTGTACGCGGACTCGCCGACGATCTCGTCGTCGCGGATCTCCATGTCGAGCTTCTCGAAGACCGAGTAGAAGTAGACCTTCGACTCGTCCACGAACTGCTGCCACAGCTCGAGGGTCTCCTTGTCGCCGGACTGCAGGGCGACGACCCGCTTGCGTGCCCGCTCCTTGAACGCCTCGTCGGCGTCGAAGAGGGCCCGCGAGGCCTTGTAGACCCGGTTGAGGTTCGACATGGCCTGCTCGCCGTCGACCTCGGAGGCCGGGGCCAGCTCGCCCGGGTGCTCCATCAGGTACTGGATGAGCATGCCGAACTGGGTGCCCCAGTCGCCGATGTGGTGCCGGCCGATCGTCTTCTCGCCGGTGAAGTCGAGCATGCCGCGCAGGGCGTCGCCGATCACCGCGGACCGCAGGTGGCCGACGTGCATCTCCTTGGCCACGTTCGGCTGGGCGTAGTCGATCACCGTGGTGCCCGGGTTCGCGGCGAGGGGCACGCCGAGACGGCCCGTGTCGTCCGCGTACCGCGCGGCCAGGTTCTCCAGGACGGCCCGGTCGGCGATCGTGATGTTGAGGAAGCCGGGGCCGGACACCTCGACGTCCTTGATCACGTCACCGGTGGTGAGGTGCGAGACGACCTCGGTGGCCAGGTCCCGTGGGTTGGCCTTCGCCTTCTTCGCCAGCGCGAGGATCCCGTTGGCCTGGAAGTCCGCCCGGTCGCTGCGTCGCAGCAGCGGGTCCGCGGACGCCTCCGGCCGGGTGGCGGAGAGGGCGGACGTGAGCTGCTTGCTGACGAGATCGGTGAGCGATGTGACCGAGGCCATGGAGTGGGTGCCGTTCTCCTCGTGGGTTCAGATAGACACGGTCAGTATCCCACGGGGGGTGAAGCGGTTTTTCCGTGCGCGGGGGGCGCGGACGGCCCCCCGCGGGCCCTCCCGGTCCGCGCCCGAGCCGCGGCCAGGGGCCCGCCCGGGCCGGTGAAAAGGCGTTTTCGCGGTGGCCGGGGGAGCTGGGAGAATGGCACGGTCAGCCGTGCGACCGTACCGGCTGCCCGAGCAGAAAGAAGGACGTGCCGATCGTGGCTCAGAGCACCGAGACCACCGACTGGGTCTCCCGTTTCGCGGATGAGGTCATCGAGGAGTCGGAGCGTCGGGCCCCGGGCAAACCGGTAGTCGTCGCGTCCGGTCTGTCCCCCTCGGGCCCCATCCACCTGGGCAACCTGCGCGAGGTCATGACCCCGCACCTGGTCGCCGACGAGATCCGCCGCCGCGGGCACCAGGTGCGCCACCTGATCTCCTGGGACGACTACGACCGCTACCGCAAGGTGCCGGCCGGTGTCCCCGGCGTGGACGAGACCTGGGCCGAGCACATCGGCAAGCCCCTCACCTCGGTCCCGGCCCCGAAGGGCTCCCCGCACCCGAACTGGGCCGAGCACTTCAAGGCCGCGATGACCGAGTCGCTGGCCGAGCTGGGCGTGGAGTTCGACGGGATCAGCCAGACGGCGCAGTACACCTCCGGCGTCTACCGCGAGCAGATCCTGCACGCCATGAAGCACCGCGGGGACATCGACGCGATCCTCGCGCAGTACCGCACCAAGAAGGCCCCGGCGAAGAAGCAGCAGCAGAAGCCGGTGGACGAGGCGGAACTGGAGGCCGCCGAGGGCTCCGGCGCCGCCGCCGAGGACGACGGCAGCTCCGGCTCGGCCGGGTACTTCCCGTACAAGCCGTACTGCGGCAACTGCGAGAAGGACCTCACCACGGTCACGTCGTACGACGACGACTCCACCGAGCTGACCTACTCCTGCACCTCGTGCGGCTTCTCGGAGACCGTCCGGCTCAACGAGTTCAACCGCGGCAAGCTGGTCTGGAAGGTCGACTGGCCGATGCGCTGGGCCTACGAGGGCGTCATCTTCGAGCCCAGCGGCGTCGACCACTCCTCGCCCGGCTCGTCGTTCCAGGTCGGCGGCCAGATCGTCGGGATCTTCGACGGCAAGCAGCCGATCGGCCCGATGTACGCGTTCGTCGGCATCAGCGGCATGGCGAAGATGTCGTCCTCCAAGGGCGGCGTGCCCACCCCGGCCGACGCCCTGAAGATCATGGAGCCGCAGCTGCTGCGCTGGCTGTACGCGCGCCGCCGGCCGAACCAGTCCTTCAAGGTCGCCTTCGACCAGGAGATCCAGCGTCTCTACGACGAGTGGGACCGCCTCGAGGCCAAGGTCGCCGACGGCTCCGCGCTGCCCGCCGACGTCGCCGCGCACTCCCGCGCGGTGGGCACGGCGAGCGGTGAGCTGCCGCGCACGCCCCGCCCGCTGCCGTACCGCACGCTGGCCTCGGTGGCCGACATCACCGCCGGCCACGAGGACCAGGCGCTGCGCATCCTCAGCGACCTCGACCCGGCGAACCCGCTGACCTCCCTCGACGAGGCCCGCCCGCGCTACGACAAGGCCGAGGCGTGGATCAACACCCACGTCCCCGCCGACCAGCGCACCATCGTCCGCGACGAGCCCGACACCGAGCTGCTGAAGTCCCTGGACGAGCAGGCGCGGGAGTCCCTGCGGCTCCTCCTCGACGGCCTCGCCGACAACTGGTCCCTGGACGGCCTGACCCACCTCGTCTACGGCGTCCCGAAGGTCCAGGCCGGCTTCTCCGCCGACGCCACGCCCAAGGAGCTCCCCCCGGAGATCAAGACGGCCCAGCGGTCCTTCTTCGCCCTCCTCTACCAGCTCCTGGTCAGCCGCGACACGGGCCCGCGCCTGCCGACCCTGCTGCTGGCGGTGGGGCAGGAGCGGGTGCGGCACCTGCTCGGCGCGTAACCGCTCGCACGACGAGGGGCCCCCGGATCACCGGGGGCCCCTCGTCGTGCCCGTGTATGTGCGCCGGGTCAGGCGATGTGGTCCTCCTCCAGCTCCGCGGCGTGGCGGGCCTGGAAACGGTCGACGAGGTCCTTCAGGGCGCTCGGGCTCAGCGTCACGCCGTAGGTCGCCTCGATGTTGTCGCCGAGGACGCGGGGGGTCGGGTAGCTGCCGTCTATCGACTGCCGGAAGACCTGGTAGAAGTCGTCCTCGCCCGGTTCCGTGTCCGGCGCCGCGCCGCCTTCGCCCAGATCCCGGGTGCGCCCGCCCGGGATGACCGGGATGGGGAAGGTGCCGGTCTCCTCCGGGGCGGGTTCCTGGAGGGGCGGCTCCTCCTGGTACTGGTCCTCGTACTGCTCCGCCTGGCGCTGTTCGGCCATCCAGCGGGCGTACTCGTCCGGGTCGAACTCCGGGTCGTAGCCGCCGTGGTACTCCACGGACTGGGGGTCGCGGGCGTGCAGCCAGGGGTTGGACGGCTCCTCGTCCCTGCGCTCGGGCTCGAGTTCCAGGCGCTGCTCGCCGGACGGCACCTGAACCTGTGCCGCCGCAGCGGTACGACCGCCCGCAGCCGCGGTCATCTCCGGCGCCGGAGGGATCAGCGCCGGCTCGATGCCCGCCGCCGCCAGGCCCGCCGGGGCCGTCTCGGCCAGGGGGACGCCGTACTTGGCGAGGCGGAGCGGCATCAGGGACTCGACCGGGGCCTTGCGGCGCCAGGCGCGGCCGAAGCGGGAGCGCAGACGGGCCTGGTAGACCAGCCGCTCCTGCTCCAGCTTGATCACCTGCTCGTAGGAGCGCAGCTCCCACAGCTTCATGCGCCGCCACAGCAGGAACGTCGGGACGGGCGACAGCAGCCAGCGGGTGAGCCGCACGCCCTCCATGTGCTTGTCGGCGGTGATGTCGGCGATCCGGCCGATCGCGTGCCGGGCGGCCTCCACGGAGACCACGAACAGCACGGGAATCACCCCGTGCATGCCCACACCGAGCGGATCCGGCCAGGCCGCCGCGCCGTTGAAGGCGATCGTGGCCGCCGTCAGCAGCCACGCCGTCTGCCGCAGCAGCGGGAACGGGATGCGGATCCACGTCAGCAGCAGGTCCAGCGCCAGCAGGACGCAGATGCCGGCGTCGATGCCGATCGGAAAGACGTAACTGAAGTCGCCGAAGCCCTTCTTCAGGGCCAGCTCACGGACCGCCGCGTACGAACCGGCGAAGCCGATCCCGGCGATGACGACGGCACCGGAGACGACCACGCCGATGAGAATTCGGTGCGTCCGTGTCAGCTGAATGGGCGCGGCCACCCGTACTCCCCTCCCAGTGCGTGTTGTTGCGCGCAACAGAGTGGCACATGTGTACGGGGAACGGGTGGCCGGTTCCGGTTGGGCGAGGTCAGCTCTTGCCGGAGGCGGACGCCGAGGGCGCCCCGGAGGCCGACGCGGACGGCCGGCCCGACGCCGGGGCGGACGGCGAACCGCTCGCCCCGGCCGGGCCGTTGGCCCGCGTCACGGACAGCACGGCCTCCCGGGCGGCCTTCTTCGCGTCCGACAGCAGCGCGGCGGCGTCCGGTGTCTTGTCGCCCGCCAGGCCCGCGCCGTTGTAGTCGAGGGTGACGACCACGTTCTCCACCCGCGCCACGACCGTCTGCTGCTTGAAGGTGCCTTCCTTCTTCTTCAGGTCGTAGCGCACCGCGGTCGCCTCGTCGCCGGTGCCGGCCACCGCCTGGGCGTTCAGGCCCTTCGCGCCCGGCGTCGCCCGGACCTCACGCACCTGCTTGTCGTAGTACTCCTGGGCCAGCTTCTCGCCCGGGCCGCGCGTGGTGTCGGACTCGAAACGCAGCAGCGACACGTTCAGCCAGCGGAACTGCGAGCCCTTGACGCCGTTGTTGTCCAGGCTGCTCCAGGAGCAGCTGGCCCGCGACGCCACGTCGTCCGAGGTGCCCTCCTTGCCGGACTTGGCCTTGGGCGCCAGATCCTTGAGGGTCTTCTTGCTCAGCACCCCGCACGCCTCGGGCAGCGTCCGGTACGCCGCCGCCTGCACCGTCGGCGACGGGCTCGCCGACGCCGAGGCGCTCGCCGCCTTGTCGCCGCCGTCGTCCGATCCGGAATCCGAGGAGCAGCCGGTGGCGACCAGCATCACGGGGACGGCTGCCGCGCAGACAAGGACGCGGGTCAGGCGCTTGGCTCGCTCGGGCTGCTCTCGCTGTGCTCGTCGCTGCATGGTTCCTTCACTCATGACGCTCGTGTTCCCTGCGGTCGGAACGGTGTCCGAGGGGTCACGGTACGCGCCCTGTCACCCGTACGGCCGTACTTCGCGGGCCTCGCGGAGAGCGTGAAGGGGCGGTGAACGACGGTCAGCCGCCGAGCGAGTCGGACAGCTCGGCGGCCAGTTTCCGGGCCCTGTCCTGCATTTCCTTGCTGTCCGGGACCGCTCCGACGGTCACCGGCTGCTCCGCGTACTCGATGGTCACGATGACGTTGGACGTGCGGAACGCCACAGTGACGGTGCGCTCCTGGACGGTCGATCCGGAGCTGCTGAGCGCGTCGTCGAGGAACGCCTCGTCGCCCAGGTCCTCCAGGACCCGCGGCTGGAGCTCGGACGGGGCGACGGAGGGCGACCCGGTCGCCGACGGTGCCGAGGGCGAACCGGACGCCGCTGCCGACCCGCTCGGGTCCGCCGGGCCGGTGCTCGCGCCGGAGCCGGTCGGGGAGGGGGAGCCGGAGCCCGTCACCGTCGGCGCGGGCAGCTGCGCCGCCGTCCGCCTGCGGGCGAACAGCTCCTCGGCCTGGGCGTCGTCGCTGACCGCGTTGTCGTAGGAGACGACCCGTTCCAAGTCGACCAGCAGCCGGTCGGTCGCCGCGAGCGACTCCACCTTCCAGCGGCAGCCCACCTTGCGGTCGGTGTCGTAGGTGAGCGTCGCCTCGCCCGCGTACGCCTTCTCCCGCTGCTGCTGGTCCGTCAACTCCGTGAGCCCGGGCAGCAGTTCCTCCAGCGTACGGTCGCCGACCACGCCGCACGGCTCGGGAAGGGTGGCGTACCGGCCGGGCTGGGCCGCCTGGGTCGCCGTGCCGGCGCTGCCCGGGTTGGAGTCGTCCGCCTGTCCGCCGCTGTCCGGGCTGCCGGTGCAGCCGGCCAGTACGGCCGCGAGGAGTGCGGCGACGCCGGGTCCGTACGCCTTCCGCTGCACGGTCCAGGTCCTCTCGACGGTGGATGCGGGCCGCTGCCCGCCGGGTCCTTCCAGTGTCCCCGCTGGTTATTCGCTTGCCGCAGGGGGGAGCCGTTCGCAGACAATGTGTATCGCACGCACTGCCGCGGACGCCGGTCCGGTATCCCTTTTCATCGACCTTGGCGCCGGTTTTGCGTTATGAGACTTGTGTTGTGTTACCGGGGGAATGAGGACGTCGTGTCGTACGTGGAACTGCCGGGCGCGAAGGTGCCGATCCGCATGTGGACGGACCCGGCGACGGTGGAGGAGGGCGCGCTCCAGCAGCTGCGCAACGTCGCCACCCTGCCGTGGATCGAGGGCCTGGCCGTCATGCCGGACGTCCACTACGGCAAGGGCGCGACGGTCGGTTCGGTCATCGCGATGCGGGGCGCGGTGTGCCCGGCGGCGGTGGGCGTGGACATCGGCTGCGGCATGTCCGCGGTGAAGACGTCCCTGACGGCGAACGACCTGCCCGGCGACCTGTCCCGGCTGCGCTCGAAGATCGAGCAGGCGATTCCGGTGGGCCGCGGCATGCACGACGACCCGGTGGACCCCGGCCGGCTGCACGGCTTCGCGACGGGCGGCTGGGACGACTTCTGGACCCGCTTCGGCGGGGTCGCGGACGCGGTGAAGTTCCGCGAGGAGCGGGCGACGAAGCAGATGGGGACGCTCGGGTCCGGGAATCACTTCGTCGAGGTGTGCACCGATACCGAGGGTTCCGTCTGGCTGATGCTGCACTCCGGATCGCGCAACATCGGCAAGGAACTGGCCGAGCACCACATCGGCATCGCGCAGAAGCTTCCGCACAACCAGAACCTGGTCGACCGCGACCTCGCCGTCTTCGTCGCGGACACCCCGCAGATGGCGGCGTACCGCAACGACCTGTTCTGGGCGCAGGAGTACGCCAAGTACAACCGCACGATCATGATGGCGCTCCTCAAGGACGTGGTCCGCAAGGAGTTCAAGAAGGCGAAGCCCACCTTCGAGCAGGAGATCAGCGCGCACCACAACTACGTGGCCGAGGAGCGTTACGAGGGCATGGACCTGCTCGTCACCCGCAAGGGCGCGATCCGCGCGGGGTCCGGCGAGTACGGGATCATCCCGGGCTCGATGGGCACCGGTTCGTACATCGTGAAGGGGCTGGGGAACGCGGCGTCCTTCAACTCCGCGTCGCACGGCGCCGGCCGGCGGATGAGCCGGAACGCGGCCAAGCGGCGCTTCACGGCGAAGGACCTGGCCGAGCAGACCCAGGGCGTGGAGTGCCGCAAGGACTCCGGCGTCGTGGACGAGATCCCGAGCGCCTACAAGCCGATCGAGCAGGTCATCGACCAGCAGCGCGACCTCGTCGAGGTCGTGGCGAAGCTGAAGCAGGTCGTCTGCGTCAAGGGCTGAGCGCGCGCCGCGTGCGGGGTCACCTCCGCACGCGGTGCCGCATGTAGACCGTCTGCGAGGCGAGGACGCGGGTCTCCACCAGGTCCAGGTGGACGCGGTGCTCGTCGTGGGGGAAGTAGCGGGTGCCGCCGCCGACCAGGACCGGGTGGACGACCGTGCGGTACTCGTCGATCAGGTCCGCCGCGGCCGCCTCGGCGGCGAGTGCCGCGCCGCCGATCGCGATCCCGCCCGCGCCCGGCTCCTTCCGCAGCCGCGCGATCTCCTCGGCGACGCTGCCGGTGGCCAGGCGGGCGTTGCCGCGCACCTCCGTCAGCGTGCGGGAGAAGACCACCTTGGGCAGGGGGTTCCACACCTCGGTCCACTCGCGCTCCGCGTCACCGAGCGACGGGTCGTCGGCGGCGGTCTCCCAGTAGAGCATCGTCTCGTAGAGCCGCCGGCCGAGCAGATGGACGCCGAGCTCGCGGGTCTCGTCGATCCAGAAGCGGAAGACCTCCGGGTCCGGCGCCGACCAGTCGAGGCCGCCGTCCGGCCCGGTGATGTAGCCGTCGAGCGAGATGCCCATCGCGTAGGTCACGTCGCGCATGGCCGGTCCTCCTCGGTGTCGGGGTCCCCCGTACCCGTACAGGATGGCCCTACTTGGCGTGCCGCACCGCGTAGATCATCACGAACGCCACGATGTGGATGCCGAAGAGGAAGTAGCCGAGGTACAGCCAGACGTAGCGCTCGCGCTTCTTCTCCAGGGCGAGGCGGCGCCGCTCGCCGTCGGTGGTCCCGCCGCCGTCCGCGGCGGCGCCCTCGGGCGTCCCGCCGTCCGTCGTCACCGTCCCTCCCGGTGCACCTTGGTGTTGGACGCCTGGGCGCGCGGGCGGACGACGAGCAGGTCGATGTTGACGTGCGGCGGCCGGGTCACGGCCCAGGCGATGGTGTCGGCCACGTCGTCCGCGGTGAGGGGCTCGGCGACGCCCTCGTAGACCTTGGCCGCCTTGTCCGCGTCGCCGCCGAACCGGGTCAGGGCGAACTCCTCCGTCTTCACCATCCCGGGCGCGATCTCGATCACCCGCACCGGGCGGCCGACGATCTCCAGGCGCAGGGTCTCGGCGAGGACGTGCTCGGCGTGCTTGGCGGCCACGTAGCCCGCGCCGCCCTCGTAGGTGGCGTGCCCGGCGGTGGAGGAGACCACCACGACCGTGCCGTCGCCGCTCGCGTCCAGCTTGGGCAGCAGGGCCTGGGTGAGGTTGAGGGTGCCGATGACGTTGGTCTCGTACATCGTGCGCCAGTCCTGCGGGTCGCCGGTGGCGACCGGGTCCGCGCCGAGCGCGCCGCCCGCGTTGTTGACCAGCACGCCGACGGTGCGGAACGCGGTGGCGAACTCGTCGACGGCGGCGCGGTCGGTGACGTCGAGGGGGTACGCCGTCGCGGAGTGCCCGGCCGCGGTCAGCTCCTCGGCGAGCGCCTCGATGCGGTCCTTGCGGCGGGCGGTGAGGACGACGCGGTAGCCGGCCTCGGCGAGCCTGCGCGCCGTGGCGGCGCCGATTCCGCTGCTCGCGCCCGTGACGACGGCGATACGGGACGCGGCGGGCGGTACGGCGGTGGCCATGAGCTGCTCCTCGGGCGGTCGGGGGCCGTGCCCGGCCAGCATAAGCGGCGGTGCGAAGGGGGCCGGCGGGCCCTCGGGCGGCGCTCGTCAGCCGTTCCGCGGGGCCCACATGATGACCGCCATGCCGGCCAGGCACACCAGCGCGCCGGTGATGTCCCAGCGGTCCGGGCGGTAGCCGTCGGCGACCACGCCCCACAGGATCGAGCCGGCGACGAAGATCCCGCCGTACGCGGCGAGCACCCGGCCGAAGTGGGCGTCGGGCTGGAAGGTGGCGACGAAGCCGTACGCGCCGAGGGCGAGGACGCCGCCGGCCGCCCACATCCAGCCGCGGTGTTCGCGTACGCCCTGCCAGACCAGCCAGGCGCCGCCGATTTCGAGGATCGCGGCGAGGACGAACAGGGCGGCGGAGCGGAGGATCAGCATGGCGGCAGCTTCGCACGGGCCGCCCGCGTCACCTGTTGGAGGGCGCCTGCGCCCGTGCGGTGCGAGGGATACATGCCCCGTGACGGACGCAGCGGACGGACGGACCGGGGACATGACGACGACGGCGGGGCGGCCCGGGGAGCGGAGGGCGGCGGAGTCACCGGGCTCGCCGGGCTCGCCGGGGGAGAGGCGGGCGCGGCTGACGGCGGAGCTGGCGGTGGTGGCCCGGCGGTACATGGCGTCGTATGCGCTGCTGAACCAGGCGCTCGCCGACCGGCTCGGCCTGCACCCGACCGATCTGCAGTGTCTGAACCTGCTCACCCTGGAGCCCGGTCCGGTGACGACCGGGCGGATCGCGGAGCTGACGGGGCTGACCACCGGGTCTGCGACGCGGCTGGTGGACCGGCTGGAGCGGGCCGGGTACGTGGTGCGGGCGCGGGACGCGGGCGACCGGCGGCTGGTGCTGGTCGCGCCGGTGCCGGAGCGGGTCGCCGAGGTGGCGCGGGTGTGGGAGCGGGTCGGCAGCGGCTGGTTCGCGCTCTTCGACGACCTGGACGACCGTGAGCTGGCCCTGTTCGTCGAGCACATGCGGCGCACCACGGAGTACGGGGCCGAGCAGGCGGCCCGGCTGCGGGCGGGGGAGCCGATGCCGGTGGGGGCGGGGGGTCGGGAGGCCGTGTCGGGGCAGACGGAATAGGAGGAGGCCGGGCGCCGTTCCAGGGGTATAGTTGAACCATAAACAACCTGGAGGGTGAGCGGCCATGCAGTTCGGGATCTTCAGCGTCGGGGACGTCACCCCCGACCCGACGACGGGGCGTACGCCGACCGAGCGCGAGCGGATCAAGGCCATGGTCGCCATCGCGCTGAAGGCCGAAGAGGTCGGCCTGGACGTGTTCGCGACCGGCGAGCACCACAACCCGCCGTTCGTGCCGTCCTCGCCGACGACCATGCTCGGCTACATCGCGGCCCGCACCGAGCGGCTGCTGCTGTCCACCTCCACCACGCTGATCACCACCAACGACCCGGTGAAGATCGCCGAGGACTACGCGATGCTGCAGCACCTGGCCGACGGCCGGGTGGACCTGATGATGGGGCGCGGCAACACCGGCCCGGTCTACCCCTGGTTCGGCCAGGACATCCGGCAGGGCATCAACCTCGCGATCGAGAACTACGCCCTGCTGCACCGGCTGTGGCGGGAGGACGTCGTCGACTGGGAGGGACGCTTCCGCAGCCCGCTGCAGAGCTTCACCTCCACGCCCCGCCCGCTGGACGGCGTGCCGCCGTTCGTCTGGCACGGGTCCATCCGCTCGCCGGAGATCGCCGAACAGGCCGCGTACTACGGCGACGGCTTCTTCCACAACAACATCTTCTGGCCGGCCGACCACACCAAGCGGATGGTCGAGCTGTACCGGAGCCGGTACGCCCACTACGGGCACGGCACCCCCGAGCAGGCGATCGTCGGGCTCGGCGGGCAGGTGTTCATGCGGAAGAACTCGCAGGACGCGGTGCGGGAGTTCCGGCCGTACTTCGACGTCGCGCCGGTGTACGGGCACGGGCCCTCGCTGGAGGAGTTCACCGCGCAGACCCCGCTGACCGTGGGCTCCCCGCAGCAGGTGATCGAGAAGACGCTGTCCTTCCGCGACTACGCCGGCGACTACCAGCGCCAGCTGTTCCTGATGGACCACGCCGGGCTGCCGCTGAAGACCGTGCTGGAGCAGCTCGACCTGCTCGGCGAGGAGGTCGTGCCGGTGCTGCGGAAGGAGTTCGCGAAGAACCGTCCGGCCGACGTGCCGGAGGCGCCCACGCACGCCTCGCTGCTGGGCGCCGCGCGGAAGGGCGCCGACGCCGGCCGGGAAGGGGCGCGGACATGAGGATCGTCGTCGTGTCGGCCGGGCTGAGCGTGCCGTCGTCCACCCGGCTGCTGGGCGACCGGCTCGCCGCGGCCGCGGCCGAGGCGTCCGGCGCCGGGCCCGGCGACGTCCGGGTGGTCGAGCTGCGGGACCTCGCCGTGGAGATCGCGCACACCTTCACCAACGGCTTCCCCGGCCCCGCGCTGTCGGAGGCGTTCGACGCGGTGAGCGGGGCGGACGGGCTGATCGTGGTCACGCCGGTGTTCTCGGCGTCGTACAGCGGGCTGTTCAAGTCCTTCTTCGACGCGCTGAGCTCCACCGACCCGGACGCCCTGACCGGCATGCCGGTGCTGATCGCGGCGACCGGCGGCAGCGCGCGGCACTCCCTGGTCCTGGACCACGCGCTCCGTCCCCTCTTCTCCTACCTCCGCGCGGTCGTCCTCCCGACGGGCGTCTACGCGGCCTCGGAGGACTGGGGCGCGGAGGGGCTGGACGCCCGGATCGGGCGGGCGGCCGGGGAACTGGCCGCGTGGGCGACGGGCACGGTCCGTCGCCGGCCGGCCCCGGCCGGCGTACCGGGCCCGCGTGACGTCCCGGTCCTGACCGGTACGGAGTCCGCCCTGGGCGGCCCGGCCCCCCGGCAGGCCGCCGCCTCGGCCGACGACACGGGTCCGGACGGCCGTCCGTCGCCCGCGACGCCTCTCTCGACCGGCGGGGCGGAGCCTGGTGAGGCGCCCGGCGGGAGGGCGGCCCAGCACTCCGGGGGCGGGTCCCGACACGGGACGCCCGGGGGCGCGCCCCTCCCCAAGAAGGACACGTTCGAGAACGTCACTCCCTTCGAGGAACGGCTCGCCGCGCTGCGCCCTGGTGGGTGAGACGGCGGTAAGAAGCGGGGGCCCGGACGGCCGGCGGGGCCGCCGGGTCCCGGCGGCTTGGCACACTGGGCGGGTGCCGCACACCGTTCTGCTCGCCGAAGACGACCGCGCCATCCGCAACGCGCTGGAGCGCGCGCTGACCCTGGAGGGCTACCACGTCACGGCCGTCGCCGACGGCGTCGAGGCCCTCGCGCAGGCCCACCGCAGCCGGCCCGACGTGCTGGTGCTCGACGTGATGATGCCCGGCATCGACGGGCTCCAGGTGTGCCGGGTGCTGCGCGCCGAGGGCGACCGCACCCCGGTGCTGATACTGACCGCGCTGGTGGAGACCGCCGACCGGATCGCCGGGCTCGACGCGGGTGCCGACGACTACGTCGTCAAGCCGTTCGACGTCGAGGAGGTCTTCGCCCGGCTCCGGGCCCTCCTGCGCCGCGCGGCCCCCGCGCCCGCCGAGCCCGAGCCGCCCGCCGCCCAGGAGGCCGAGGCGCCCGCGCCGGCCGGCCGCATCCTGGAGGCGGCGGGGCTCCGCATGGACCCGCAGGCCCGCCGCGCCTGGCGCGGAGACCGCGAACTGGAGCTGACCCGCACCGAGTTCGAGCTGCTGGAACTGCTCGTCCGCCACGCCGGCGTGGTCCTCGAACACTCCACCATCTACGACCGCATCTGGGGCTACGACTTCGGCCCCGGCTCCAAGAACCTCGCCGTCTACGTCGGCTACCTTCGCCGCAAGCTCGACGAGCCCGGCGCCCCGCAGCTCATCCACACGGTGCGCGGGGTGGGCTACGTGCTGCGGGAGGGCTGAGTGGCGGCCGGCGGCGGTGCGCGCGGGCCGTCGGTCCCGCGCCACCGGATGCGGCTGCTGTCGCTGGGCACCACCTTCGCGGTCGCGTTCGCCGCGGTCACCGCGACCGTGACGCTGCTGGTCGGCTTCCTGTCGTACAACGCGGCCGCGCGGCTGGTGCGGGTGGACCAGCAGTCCGTCTTCGACGAGGTGGTGGAGGACCTGAGCGCGGAGGTCCGGCGGAACCGGATGTCGCCGCACGACTTCTCCTCCGCCGCGCCCGGCCACGACCTGGTGCGTCCGGCCCGCACCGACGTGCAGGTGCTCGGCCCGGACGGCGGGGTCGTCGACCCCGGCAGCCCGGGGCTGCCCGTGGAGGACGACGACCGCCGGATCGCGGGCGCCGCGGACGCCGGGCGGGTGGTCGTGCACGCCGGGGTGGACGTCGGCGACGACGTCTACCGGGTGGCGACCGTCTCCCTGGGCGGCGGCCGGGGCGCGGTGCAGGTCGCGCAGGAGTTCAGCGACACGGAGGACCTGCTGCGGGCCCTGCAACGGCGCACGTTCCTGCTCATGGCGGCCGTGGTGGTCGCCGCCGGGCTGTTCGGCTGGTGGCTGGCCCGGCGCATCACCCGCCGCCTCGTGGTGCTCACCAACACCGCCGAGGCCGTCGCCCGCACGCGCCGCCTCGGCATCCAGGTCCCGGTCGCCGGCTACGACGAGGTGGGGCGCCTCGGCCGCGCCTTCGACCGGATGCTGGGCCGGCTCGCCCAGTCCGAGGAGGACCAGCGCCGGCTGGTCCAGGACGCGGGACACGAACTGCGCACCCCGCTCACGTCCCTGCGCACCAACATCTCCATGCTGCGCCGCATCGACGAGCTCCCGCCCGACAGCCGTGAGGAGCTGGTCACCGACCTCGCCCAGGAGGCGCGGGAGCTGACCGACCTGGTCAACGAGCTGGTCGACCTGGCGGCCGGTCAGTCCGACACGGAACCGCCGCAGCGGATCGACCTCGCGGACGTCGCCGAGGAGGTGGCGGGCCTCGCCCGGCGGCGCACGGGCCGCGAGATCCAGGTCCACGCCAGCGGTGACACGACGACCCACGGACGGCCCGGGATGCTCACCCGGGCGCTGTCCAACCTGGTGGAGAACGCGGTCAAGTTCGACCGCGAGGGCCGGGCGCCGGTCGAGATCCACGTGGCCGGTCCGGCCCGCCCGGGCACGGTGCGGGTGGAGGTCCGCGACCGGGGGCCGGGCATCGCCGACGACGACCTGACCCGTGTCTTCGACCGCTTCTACCGGGCCGCCGACGCGCGCGCCCTGCCGGGCTCGGGCCTGGGCCTCTCGATCGTCCGCGAAGTGGCGCTCGCCCACGGCGGAGCTCCCTACGCCTTCCACCGGGAAGGCGGCGGCACGGTCACCGGCTTCACGGTGGCGGGGGCGACGGGGGAACGGGAGACGTAGCCGCTCCGCGGCCACCCACCGACCGGCCTGATCAGGCACGCGCCTCCGCACGGGCCGCCCGTGGACGCTCGGGCCGGGACCGGGCCCCGCTCCCGCCCGTGCACCGGACCGGTCGCGGCTTCGCCCTGGGGCGCCCTTGAGGCGGCCCAAGCACGTGCTCCCGGGCAGCAGCCGGTGGCCGGGGTGTCGTGCGGGCGTCTCCCGGTCAGGTGGGGGACTGGCCCGTCCGGCAGGACAGGCACCACGGTCCACGGGACGGCGTCGGTGTCGGTTCCGGCGTGTCTCAGCGGGCCGTGCCTCGGAGGCGTACACCCCCTGCGCGCTGCGCAGGATGCATGCGGGGGCCGTGTCGGGCCGGTCCCCGTGAGGGGAGGGGTCGTGCTGAACGACGACGAGAGCGCCGCGCTGGCCGCGGTGGACGCCGCGGCGACCGCGCGGACGCTGATGGAGCTGATCTCCGTGCCGAGTGTCACGGGGAGCGCCGCCGAGTCGGAGCTGCAGCATCAGCTCGCCGGGCGGCTGGAGTGGCTGGGCCTCGACGTCGACCTGTGGTCGATGGACCTGCCCGCGCTGCGCGCCGAGCCGGACTTCCCCGGCACGGAGGCGCCGCGCGAGGAGGCGTGGGGACTGGTGGGGACGACACCCGACGGGGGCGACGGGCCGACGCTGATCCTCCAGGGCCACGTCGACGTCGTACCGCCGGGGGACCTGGCCGCGTGGGACGGGGATCCGTTCGTGCCGCGCGCGGAGGGGGACCTCGTGCACGGGCGCGGGGCGTGCGACATGAAGGCCGGTCTGGCGGCGCACCTCGCCGCGCTCGCCGCGATACGGGCGGCGGGGGTCCGGCTGCGCGGACGGGTCGCCGTGCACTTCGTGGTCGGCGAGGAGGACGGCGGCCTCGGCGCGTTCGGCACGCTGAAGCGCGGTCACACCGGGGACGCCTGTGTCATCGCCGAACCCACCGCCGGAACGCTGATCACCGCCAACGCGGGCGCGCTGACCTTCCGGATCGCCGTGCCGGGCAAGGCCGCGCACGGCAGCTCCCGCGACGGGGGCGTCAGCGCCGTCGACGCCTACCTCCCGCTGCACCGGGCGCTGGCCGCGCTGGAGGAGGAACGCAACCGGGACCCGGACCCGCTGCTCGCGGAGTACCCGCTGCCGTACGGCCTGTCGGTGGGCACGCTGCGGGCGGGGGACTGGGCCAGCAGCGTGCCGGACCTGCTGGTCGCGGAGGGCCGGTTCGGCGTACGGCTCGGTGAGGACCCGGCGGAGGCGCGGGCCGCGCTGGAGCGGTGCGTGGCCGAGGCGTGCGCCGCGGACCCCTGGCTGCGTGACCACCCGGCGACGGTGACCTGGCCGGGCGGGCACTTCGCGAGCGGCACGCTGCCCGAGGGGCACCCGCTGGCGGACACGGTCGGCGCCGCGCACGCCGACGCGACGGGCGGGGGCGTGCCCCGGCGGCGCGGGGCGACGTACGGCAGCGACCTGCGGCACTACACCGGCGCGGGGATACCGGCCCTGCAGTACGGGCCCGGCGACATCGCGGTGGCGCACAGCGCGCGGGAGCACGTGAGCGTGCCGGAGGTGGTGGAGACGGCGCGGACCCTGGTGCTGACGGTGCTGCGGACGGTGGGCACCAAGTGAGCGGTCGGTCTGCCCGCCGGGCCGCTCCGTGACAGACTCGACCCGTGATCATCGAACGTGCGTACGCCCATGTGGGTGCGTACGACGCGGGGGAGTGGCCCTGGTCGGTCCCGTGCGTCCGCGCGCTCCTCGACGGCGGTCTGCGGTTCACCGCCCCGGTCACCTTCGTCGTCGGCGAGAACGGCTCCGGCAAGTCGACCCTGGTCGAGGCGCTCGCCGAGGGCTTCGGCCTGGACCCGTGGGGCGGCTCGCACGAGTGGCGGTACGCGAGCCCCCGCGCCAAGTCGGTGCTGGGCGAGCACATCCGCTTCGACGCGGCGCCCCGCGGCCGCCGCATGCTCGCCTCCTGGTCCGCCCGTCAGGGCTTCTTCCTGCGTGCCGAGACCGCCCTCGACGCCCTCGGCCGGGAGGGCCTCGCGCCGGACGAGCGCAGTCACGGCGAGGGGTTCCTCGCGGCGTTCCGCGACAAGTTCCTGCGCCCCGGCCTGTACGTCATGGACGAGCCCGAGGCCGCCCTGTCCTTCTCCTCCTGCCTGGAACTGCTCGGCCACATCGACCAGCTGACACGGGCCGGCGCGCAGGTGGTGTGCGCCACCCACTCCCCGCTGCTGACCGCCCTGCCCGGCGCGGACGTCGTCGAGGTCGGCGACCACGGCATCCGGCGCACCGCCTGGCAGGACCTCGCCCTGGTCGACCACTGGCGCCGCTACCTCGCCGACCCGACGGCGTACCTGCGGCACGTACTGGGGTGACCCGGCCCCGGCGGCAGGGGCGTGTCACTCGTCCGGCTTGCGCTCCGGCGCCTCGCAGACGTAGCCGTCGGGGTCGGTGAAGGGGCCGGCCGGGCTGACGAGGGCGATGCGGTGGGAGCCGCTGCCCTCGGTGGACACGCCCGTGACCTTTCCGAGCGCCTTGCGCTTGTACAGCGACAGCTTGACGCTGCCGGGGTCGCCCTTGAACTCGACGTACTTGCCGCCGAAGCTCTTGCCGACGGTCAGCCCGCGCTCGACGTAGAACTGCCTGGTCGCCTTCACGTCCTCCACGCCGAGCAGCAGCACGATCTCGTCGATCGCCCGGGTGACCGGGCCGGTGTTCTTCTTCGTCGAGGTGACCAGCTGCCAGATCGTGCCGTCGGGCGCCTGGACGACGCCGCCGTAGCCCCACAGGGACTTCTCGGCGGGCTTCAGCCGGGTGGCGCCCGCGTCGAGGGCGGCGCGGTGCAGGGCGTCGACGTCACCGGGCTGGGACACGACCAGCGAGAGGGTGAAGCCGCGGAAGCCGCTCGTGGGCTCGTCGGACGGGCGCAGGCGCACCCGCTCCCGGTCCAGGCCGAAGGCGTCGGAGTAGAAGCGCGCGGCGGCCGTGGGGTCGGCCACCTCCAGCGTGACGGAGTCGATGGAGTTCATGCGGTCGACGGTAGGACCGCCCCGGCCGCCGGCGCTTCTCGGAAACTGACCGGTTGCCGGGACGGCCCGAGCCGTCGGGTCAGCCGCCGGCGAGTTCGCCGCTGAGCGTCTTGTGCATCCGCGCGCTGGGCTCGTTCAGCCCGACGATCTCGACGGTCTTGCCGCGCTGGGCGTACTTCGTCTCGACGGCGTCGAGCGCGGCCACCGAGGAGGCGTCCCAGATGTGCGCGGCGGACAGGTCGATCACCACGCGGTCGGGGTCGGTGCCGTACGAGAACTGGCCGACCAACTCGTTGGAGGAGGCGAAGAACAGCTCCCCCGTGACCCGGTAGACCACAGTGCCACCGTCCGGGTCGGTGACCGCGGTGACCTCGGCCAGCCGCGCGACGCGCCGCGCGAACACCACCATCGCGGTGATCGAGCCGACGACGACGCCGATGGCGAGGTTGTGGGTGGCGACCACGCAGACGACGGTGACCAGCATGACGACGGTCTCGCCGAGCGGCATCCGCCGCAGCGTCCTCGGGGCGATCGAGTGCCAGTCGAAGGTGGCCACGGACACCATCACCATGACCGCGACCAGCGCCGCCATCGGGATGTCGGAGACGACCGGCCCGAAGACGATGCACAGCACCATCAGGAACGCGCCCGCGAGGAACGTCGACAGCCGGGTCCGCGCCCCCGACACCCGCACGTTGATCATCGTCTGGCCGATCATCGCGCAGCCGCCCATGCCGCCGAAGAAGCCGGTGACGATGTTGGCGACGCCCTGTCCGACGGACTCACGGGTCTTGGAGGAGCGGGTGTCGGTGATGTCGTCGACCAGCTTGGCCGTCATCAGCGACTCCATCAGGCCGACCAGCGCCATGGCGAACGCGAACGGCGCGACGGTCGTGAGGGTGTCCAGGGTGAACGGCACGTCCGGCAGCCCCGGCACCGGCAGCGACGACGGCAGGTCCCCCTTGTCACCGACCGTCGGCACGGCGATCCCGGCGGCGACGGTGATCACGGTGAGGATCACGATCGACACCAGCGGCGCCGGGACCACGGTGGTGAGCTTCGGGAAGAACACCATCATCGCCAGGCCCGCCGCGATCAGCGGATAGACCGGCCACGGCACGTCCGTCATCTCCGGCACCTGCGCCATGAAGATCAGGATGGCGAGGGAGTTCACGAAGCCGACCATCACGCTGCGCGGCACGAACCGCATCAGCTTCGCCACGCCGAGCGCGCCCAGCACGATCTGGAACACACCCGCGAGGATCACGGCGGTCACCAGGTACCCGAAGCCGTGCTCGCGGTTGAGCGGCGCGATGACCAGGGCGACAGCGCCGGTCGCCGCCGAGATCATGGCGGGCCGGCCGCCGACGAGCGCGATCGTCACGGCCATGGTGAACGAGGCGAACAGACCGACCGCCGGGTCGACCCCGGCGATGACCGAGAAGGAGATCGCCTCGGGGATCAGCGCCAGCGCCACGACCAGACCGCCGAGCACCTCGGTGCGCAGCACCTTCGGGTCGGAGAGCCAGGACGGGCGCCGGGAGCCGCGCAGCCAGGCGGACGGGGACAGTGCGGAGGGCATGGACAAGGGAGGGAGAACCTGTCGTCGTTGCTCGGGCGCACCCGGGACGGGGCGAGCGGGAGGGGCGTGGGGCGACCCCGTGCGGAGGGGGTCCGGGCCGGGATCAGTGGGCGTGGGGCCCGGGAGCCACGGCGGCGCGGCGCGGAGGGACTCCCGACGCCGGCCGGGGGCGAAGGGTCACGGCGGGAAGGCAGCGGCGCGGGTCGTCACGGACATGCGCTCGCTCTTTCCTGCGGACTGCGGTCTTCGCCGGGGGCTTCGTCGGCCCCGACACGGCTGACCCGACCACTTTACCCGCCGCCCGCGCCCGCCCGACTGCCGTGCGCCCCGCCCGACTGCCGTGCGTACGGCCGCCCCCAGGCTGTGGACGGCCGGACGCAGTGGCGCCTTCCCGTGCACCCGGCGCCCGTGCGTACGGCGCCCGGGGACCGCCGACGGACGCGGGCGCCGACTGCGGGGCGGGACTCAGTGGTGGGCGTGGACCACCGCGTGGCCCTTGCCCCGGCCGATCATCCACTTGTTGACCGGGGTGGTGACGAGGAAGGCGACGGCGAAGCCGCCGAGCAGCGCGTACCAGAACAGGCCCTCGGACAACTGGGCGTCCATCGCCCCCGGCGTCAGCGCGATGATGGCGTTGTCGACCAGCTCCATCACCGCGATGGAGACGGTGTCGGCGGCCAGCGCGATCTTCACTGCGGCCTTCGGCGACACCCCGGCGCGCACCACGGCGAAGAGGGTGAAGGAGTAGCCGAAGACGAAGGCCAGGCCGATGGCCAGGATCATCGTCGGGACGTTGCCCCACAGCAGGGCCGTGCCGATGGCCATGCCGAGGATCTCGCCGACGGCGCAGCCGAGCAGGCAGTGCAGCGTCGCCCGGATCGCCGTCGGCCAGGTCGCGCCGGGTGCGGCGCCGGTGTGGTGGTGCATGGCGTGGTCCATGACCTCATCCCCCTTCGAGGCGTCACGGGGACGGTGCCGTCCCCACGCACACCTCGAACGGTATACCCCCCAGGGGTATTCCGGCCAGGGCTGATTCCTCTCACCCCGGTCCCGTCACCGGGTCAACAGGTCCCGGATCGCCGCCGTCACCTCCTCGGGCGCCTCCTCGGCCATGAAGTGCCCGGCCTCGGTCAGCCGGTGGTCCAGGTCCGGCGCCCAGGCCCGCCACACCGCCGAGGCGTCGTACCCCAGCTGGGCGCCCCAGTCCTGCTGGAGGACCGTCACCGGCATCGTGAGCCGGGTACCCGCGTCCAGGTCGGCCCGGTCGTGCTCGATGTCCACGGTCGCCGAGGCCCGGTAGTCGGCGACGATCGACGGCACCGCGGCGCGGCTCGCCTCCAGATACGCGGCCCGCACCTTGGGAGGCAGCGCGTCCGGTCCGGTGGACCAGACGTCGAGGAACGACCCGAAGAAGGTGTCCGCGCTGCCCGCGATCATCGCCTCCGGCAGGCCGGGCGGCTGCGCCATCAGATACAGGTGGAAGGCGACCGCCGCGGAGACGCCGTGCAGGACGTCCCACATGTCGAGCGTCGGCACGACGTCGAGGATGCCGAGGTGCGTGACCGTCTCCGGGTGGTCGAGCCCGGCACGGAAGGCGACGAGGGCACCCCGGTCGTGCCCGACGAGGGCGAAACGGTCGTGGCCGAGCGCGGCGGCCAGCGCCACGACGTCGGCCGCCATGGTGCGCTTGGCGTACACGCCGGAACCGTCGGCGGCCGGCTTGCCGCTGGCGCCGTAGCCGCGCAGGTCGGGGCAGATCACGGTGTGGTCGGCGGCGAGCCGCGCGGCGACGTGCCGCCACATGAGATGCGTCTGCGGGAACCCGTGCAGCAGCACGACGGGACTGCCGTGCCCGCCGACGGCTGCCGCCAGCTCGACGCCGTCCACGCCGGGAAGGCGGAGGTGCTCGAAACCGGGGATGGTGGGGGTCATGGGGGTGCGTCCGTTCTCCAGGGTGCGGGGACGGGAGCAGCGTGGGGGAGGCCGATGAGCAGCGGATCAGCAACAACCCGTCCGGCGTTCGAGGACGAGGCCCGAAGGGCCGAAAAGGGGGGCTGAGGGCGCAGCCCCCGGGGACGGGAAGGGAAGGGGCGGCGGGGCGACCCGAACCAACCCGCACCCGCACCGCGAGGATGGACCGATGCGCATCGAGGTCCTCGGCTCGATCCGAGCCACCCAGGACGACGGCACCCCCGCCCCCCTCGGCGGCCCCCGGCACCGTGAGGTCCTCGGGCGTCTCGTCGCCGCCGAGGGGCGGATGGTCACCACCGAGACGCTCGTCGACGATCTGTGGGCCGAGCGGCCGCCGGCCCGTGCCGTCGGCGCCCTGCGGACGTTCGTCGCCGCGCTGCGCCGCGCCCTCGAACCGGACCGCCCGCCCCGCACCCCGCCCCGCCTCCTCGTCACCGAGGGCCCCGGCTACGCCCTGCGCCTGCCACGCGAGGACGTCGACGCGCACCGCTTCCAGGACGCCCTGGCCCGCGCCCGGCGCACCCCCGGTGAGGTGGCCGCGCTCGGTGAGGCCCTCGCGGCCTGGCGCGGTCCCGCCTACGCCGACGTGACCGGCTCCGCGTGGGCGGACCGCGAGCGCGCCCGGCTGGAGGAGCTGCGGGCGGAGGCGGTCGAACTGCGCGCCCGCCTCCTCCTCGACCGGGGCGACGGCGCCGGCCTGGTGTCCGATCTGCGCGACCACGTCGCCGCGCACCCGTGGCGCGAGCCCGCCTGGACGCTCCTCGCCCGCGCCCTGCACCACGCGGGCCGCCGCGCCGACGCGTTGGACACCCTCCGCCGCGCCCGCGCGACCCTCGCCGACCAGCTCGGGCTCGACCCGGGCACCGAGTTGCTGCGCCTGGAGACGGACCTCCTCAACGGGGCGCCCCCGTCCGCTGCCCCGGCCGCCACCTGGACCGGCCCCGGCGTCCTGCTCGGCCCGCGCACCACCGTGGACGTGGCCCGCACCCTCGCCCTGGCGGGCGGCGACGCGCTGGTCCGCTCCCGCAGCGACCGCCTCGCCGCGATCACGGCGGCGGAACGCTCCGGCGACCTCGCCCTCACCGCCCGGATCATCGGCGCGTACGACGTGCCCGCCCTGTGGAGCCGGGCCGACGACCCCGCGCAGTCCCGGGCGGTCGTCGAGGCCGCCGTCCGCACCCTCGCCGCGCTCGGCCCCGGCGCCCCCGCCGATCTGACCGTCCGGCTGCTGGCGACGGTCGCGGTCGAGAGCCGCAGCGCCGATCTCACCCCGACGGAGCGGGACCGCGCCCGGGACGCGGCCCGGCGGGCGGAGGCACTGGCCCGGGACCTGGGCGACCCCGCCCTCCTGGTGTTCGCCCTGAACGGGGTGTTCCTGCAGTCCTTCACCCGCCCCGGACTCGCGGCGGCCCGCGACCGCACCGGCGCCGAGATCCTCGACCTGGCCACCGCGCACGACCTGCCCGCCTTCGCCGTGCTCGGCCGGCTCGTACGCCTCCAGTCCGCCTCCGCCCTCGGCGACCTGGACGCCGCGTCCGCGCACGCGGAGGCAGCCGAACGGCTCGCCGCCGCCACCGAGGCGCCCCTCGTCCCCGTCCTCACGGCGTGGTTCCGGGCCCGGGCCGCGGCGGCCCGCAGCACCGAGCCGGGCGGACCGTCCCCCGCCACGGTCGCCGCGCACTACCGCACCGCCGACGAGGCCCTCCGCACCGCGGGCATGCCGGGCCTGCACCGGGGCCTGCTCCCGCTCGCCCTGCTGGGCCTGCGCCTGCTGCACGGCCGGCCCGCGCCCGCCGACCCCCGCCTCGACCGGGGCCCGTACCGCCCCTGGACGCAGCCCCTCCTCCTGCTGGACCAGGGCCGTGACGCCCAGGCCCGCACCGCCCTCGCCGCGGCCCCCGCACCACCGCCCGACCACATGCAGGAAGCCCTGTGGTGCCTGACCGCCCGCGCCGCCGTCCGCCTGGGCGACCGCGACACCGCGGCGCGCGCGGCGACCGCCCTCCGCGATGCCCGTACGGAACACGCGGGCGCCGCCTCCGGCCTGCTGACCCTGGGCCCGGTGGCGGCGTACCTGGAGGAGGCGGAGGAGTGCGCGGGCGCGCGCTGATCCCGCCCGCGTCAGGACGCCCGCGAGCGCCGCGTCCTGTCCAGCCACCTGACCCGGCCCCCCAACTGCCCCCACCCGGCGCCCGTATGCTGCTCCGCATGGGGGCCATCACCGAGGACGAGACCGAACACTCCTGGGCCTCCACCCGCGCCTGGGTGGAGAAGGCCCTGTCCGCCGGGGAGCGCGTCGAGCGGGTGGACCGGCTGCGCGGCGGCTGGACGTCGGAGATGCGCCGCCTGGACGTCACCGGTCCGGACGGCCCCCGCTCCCTCGTGCTGCGCTCCTTCGTCAAGCCGTTCTTCGTGCGGCACGCCGAGGGCCTGCTGACCCGCGAGGCGGACATCCTGCGCCTGCTCGCCCCGACGGACGTCCCGGCGGCCACGCTCGTCGCGGTGGACGCGACCGCCCGGCACTGCGACCACCCGTCCCTGCTGATGACCCGGCTCCCCGGCGCCGTCCGCCTGCACGACGAAGGCGCGGACACCCGGGCCGACGAGCTGGCCCGCCTCCTCGTCCGCATCCACCGCCTGCCCGTGCCCCCGCACCGGCGCCCCCGCGCCTACCAGGCGTGGGCCTCCCCCGACGGGGTGACCCCGCCCGCGGCCGCCCGCCGCCCCGAGCTGTGGCACCGGGCCGCCGACGTCATCCGCCGCGACCCACCGCCGTACGAGGGCCGCTTCCTGCACCGGGACTTCCACCCCGGCAACGTCCTCCTCACCGGGCCCGACGACGCCCCGCGCGTCAGCGGTGTCGTCGACTGGGTGGAGACCTCCTGGGGGCCGGCCGACCTGGACGTGGCGCACTGCTCGACCGCCCTCGCCCTGCTGCACGGCGCCCGGGCGGGCATGGACTTCGCCGACCGCTACACCGCCGCCGGCGGCACCCTCGCCACGGACGCCCCCGCCCACCTCTACTGGCGCCTCCTGGACACCCTGGGCTACGGCGACGCGGAGAAGGTCGCGGGTCCCTGGCGCGACCTCGGCCGCGCGGACCTGACCCCGGAGATCCTCGCCGGCCGCCTGGAGGACTACCTGGACGCCCTGTTCACGCGGTACGGCTGAACACGAAGAAGGGGCGGGTTCCGGGAACCCGCCCCACCACGTCGACCCGTCCGGATCAGGGCCACACCAGGCAGTACGCCTGATGCCCCGCATCGTGCAGCCGGTGCGAGAAGTCCTGCCACTCGTGCAGCAGCTGGTAGACGTTGAACGCGTCGCGCGGGCCGCCGCGGTCCGGGACCGTCGACCAGATGAAGGCCGCCGCGCCGACCGCTTCCTCGCCTATGTCCCGCAGGGGGTCCACCACCGTCATGGGCAGCTTCACGACCGCGTAGTCCGGGTGCAGGACGACCAGTTCGAGCGGCGGCACCTTGTGCAGGGGAACGCCCTCGATGCCCGTGAGCACCATGGCGGCCATGGTCTCCGGCTTGATCTTGGTGAACATGCCGCCCATGCCCAGCTCGTCCCCGCCGAGCTCCTCGGGGCGCATGGAGATCGGGACGCGGGCCGCGGTGGCGCCGTCCGGCGCGCCGAAGTACTTGTACGTCACCCCCACCCGACCACCATTCCTGCTCCCCGCCCCGCTCAGTGGGCCGATCCGCTCCGGCTCGTCGTGTGCACGACGCGTCTGATCCGCTTCCTCCGCTTCGCGTCGGTGCCTTCCCCGCCGGGCACGTCGAGGACCCAGGTCGTCGGTCCCCTCGCCCAGTCCGCCACCGCGATGCATATCTCCACCCGACTGCTTTTCTAGGACGCGTGGCCCCCGCCGCGCAACCCGATCATCGTGACAGTGACCTCCCCCACGGCCGCCCGCCGAAACGTGCGGTGAACCATCGGTCCGCGAGATTGTCGCGGGGCCCGGCCGCCCCGGCCGTGCGAGCTGAGTGCACCGGGGATCAGTTTCGCAGATCACGGCCGGTCCGGGGCCCGGATCGGCAGGTCGTCGGGGCGCGGACACCGCCGGGGGCCCCTGGCCTACCCTGAAACGAGTCACAGCAGCCGCAGCCCGGCGAGATACCCGGGACGTCGGAAAAGGTCGGAGAAGTCGCAGGTCATGAGCGAACTGCCATATTCGTACGAAGCCCCAGCCTCGCAGGCGCTGTTCGATCGTGCCGCGGCCGTCACGCCCGGTGGTGTGAACTCACCGGTGCGTGCCTTCCGCGCCGTCGGCGGCACGCCCCGGTTCATGGTCTCCGGCTCCGGGCCGTACCTGACCGACTCCGACGGGCGGGAGTACGTCGACCTGGTGTGCTCGTGGGGTCCGATGATCCTCGGGCACGCGCACCCCGAGGTGATCGCCGCCGTCCAGGAGGCCGTCGCGCGCGGCACCTCCTTCGGCACGCCCGGTGAGGGCGAGGTCGCGCTCGCCGAGGAGATGGTCGCCCGGATCGAGCCGCTGGAGCAGGTGCGGCTGGTGTCCAGCGGTACCGAGGCCACCATGTCGGCGATCCGTCTCGCCCGCGGTTTCACGCAGCGCAGCAAGGTGATCAAGTTCGCCGGCTGCTACCACGGCCACGTGGACGCGCTGCTCGCCTCCGCCGGCTCCGGCGTGGCGACGTTCGCGCTGCCGGACACCCCCGGTGTGACGGGCGCGCAGGCCGGCGACACCATCGTGCTGCCGTACAACGACCTGGACGCCGTGCGCGCCGCGTTTGCCGCGCATCCCGGCGAGATCGCCTGCGTGATCACGGAGGCGTCCCCGGGCAACATGGGCGTCGTCCCGCCGCTGCCCGGTTTCAACCAGGGACTGAAGGACGCGTGCGCCGCGAACGGCGCGCTGTACATCTCCGACGAGGTCATGACCGGCTTCCGCACCAGCCGCGCCGGCTGGTACGGCGTCGACGGCGTGCGCCCCGACCTGATGACCTTCGGCAAGGTGATGGGCGGCGGCTTCCCGGCCGCCGCGTTCGGCGGGCGCGCCGACGTCATGGCGCACCTCGCCCCGGCCGGCCCCGTCTACCAGGCGGGCACCCTCTCCGGAAACCCGGTCGCCACGGCCGCCGGGCTCGCCCAGCTGCGGCTGCTCGACGACGCCGCGTACGAGAAGGTGAACGCGGTCTCCGCGCAGATCCAGTCCCTCGTCACGGAGGCGCTGACCAAGGAGGGCGTCGCGCACACGCTGCAGAACGCCTCCAACATGTTCTCCGTCTTCTTCACCGAGAACCCGGTCCGCGACTACGACGACGCCAAGCAGCAGGAGTCGTTCCGCTTCACCGCGTTCTTCCACTCGCTGCTGGCGAACGGCGTCTACCTGCCGCCGTCGTCCTTCGAGTCCTGGTTCGTGTCCACGGCCCACGACGAGCGGGCCGTCCAGCGCATCGCCGACGCCCTCCCGGCGGCGGCCCGAGCAGCGGCGGAGGCCACCGCGTGAGCTCCGAGAAGAAGCCCGAGGACGTCACTGTCGTCCACCTGATGCGGCACGGCGAGGTCGAGAACCCGGACGGCGTCCTCTACGGCCGCCTCCCCGGCTACCACCTCTCCGAGCTGGGCCGCCGGATGGCCGACCGGGTCGGCGAGCACCTCGCGTCGCGCGACATCGTGCACGTCTGCGCGTCCCCGCTGGAGCGGGCGCAGGAGACGGCCGAGCCCATCGCCAAGGCGCACGGCCTGGACATCGCCACCGACCGGCGGCTGATCGAGGCGGAGAACGTCTTCCAGGGCAAGACCTTCGGCATCGGCGACGGCGCGCTGCGCCGCCCGGCCAACTGGAAGCACGTCGTCAACCCGTTCAAGCCGTCCTGGGGCGAGCCGTACGTCGACCAGGTGGTGCGCATGATGGGCGCGCTGGAGGCGGCGAAGGACGCGGCGCGCGGCCACGAGGCGGTGCTGGTGAGCCACCAGCTGCCGATCTGGATCGTGCGGTCCTACGTGGAGAAGCGCCGGCTGTGGCACGACCCGCGCCGCCGCCAGTGCACCCTGGCCTCGCTGACCACGTTCACCTACCGCGGCGACAAGATCGTCTCCGTGGGCTACAGCGAGCCCGCCCTCGACCTGGTGCCCGCGCATCTGCGGGCGGGCGCCAAGCCGGCGAAGGGCGCCGGCAAGGCCTACGGCGCGTGACACCCGTGTGAGGGCGGTGCGCCGCCCGCACGGGGGTTTCGTTGCGAAACCTCCGCATCCGACGGGAACCTCCCCCTTCGTCAAGTCCTCTGAATGGGTGACCACTCAGGGACATGACGAAGGGGGTCGCCATGCGCGCTCTCTCCCGCAGGGGAATGCTCGGGCTCGGCGCGGGGGCCGCTGCCGCCGTCTCCTTGGCCGGCTGCGGCGGCCACACAGGCTCCGACGGACCGGCCCCCGCGGGCGGTTCCCGTCCGGAGCCCGGCGACCGCCCCGCGTCGCCGAAGCCGACCGCGACGGTCCGTCCGATCGGTGACGGCTCCACCTCCTTCACCGGGAAGCAGCCCCACCAGCCCGAGCGGCCCGTGCCGCTGGAGCCGGGTCAGAAGCCCCCGCAGTTCGTGGTGTTCTCCTGGGACGGCGCCGGCGAGGTCGGCAACGGGCTGTTCCCGCGCTTCCTGGACCTGGCCAAGGAGCACGGCGCCTCCATGACCTTCTTCCTCTCGGGGCTGTACCTGCTGCCCGAGTCGAAGAAGCGGCTCTACGACCCGCCGAACAACCCGCGCGGCGCCTCCGACATCGGCTACCTCACCGACGCGCACATCAAGGACACGCTGAGGAACCTGCGCCGCGCCTGGCTCGAGGGCCACGAGATCGGCACCCACTTCAACGGGCACTTCTGCGCCGGCTCCGGCAGTGTCGGCAACTGGACGCCGAAGCAGTGGCGCGACGAGATCGAGCAGGCGAAGTCGTTCGTGAAGGAGTGGCGCACCAACTCCGGGTGGACCGACGTGGAGCCGCTGCCGTTCGACTACGACAAGGAGCTGGTCGGCGGCCGTACGCCCTGTCTGCTGGGGCAGGACCGGCTGCTGCCCACCGCCCGTGAGCTGGGCTGGCGCTACGACGCCTCCTCACCCGGCGGACGCCAGGTCTGGCCCTCCAAGAAAAAGGGCATATGGGACCTTCCGCTCCAGCAGATGCCTTTCCCCGGACGGTCTTTCGAGGTCCTCTCGATGGACTACAACATGCTCGCCAACCAGTCGCTCAACTCCACCAACGCCCCGGCGCACAACTACCCGGGCTGGCGGAAGCAGTCGGCGCAGGCGTACATATCCGGCTTCCAGCGGGCATACGAGACCAATCGGGCGCCCTTCTTCGTCGGCAACCACTTCGAGCAGTGGAACGGCGGCATTTACATGGACGCCGTCGAGGAGGCCCTGAGGCACATCGCGCGGGCGAAGGAGAAGGGCGACGACGTGAGGATCGTCTCCTTCCGGCAGTTCTGCGACTGGCTCGACGTGCAGAAGCCCGAGATGCTCGACCGACTGCGCACCCTGGACGTCGGCCAGGAACCCACCGGCGGCTGGCAGGCGTTCACCCGCGACCTCGCCGGTGCGCCGTCCACGGGAGCCGCCGACCCCGCCTGAGATGCGGGTTTCGGCCCGGGACGGGGTGCGCAGGGGGGTGCGCAAGATCCCCAGAACGGGCATGCGAAACTTTTCACATGAGTGCCGCCAGCCGCGCCCCCCAGCGCTCGAACCGAGCCGCGCAGAGCTCGTACCGCGCCGCCCGTGCCGTGCGCGCCCGCCGTCGTGCCGCCCTGGCCGCCGGCGCCGCCGCGGCCGCACTGCTCCTCACCGCCTGCGGTGACGGGGGCACCTCCGGCGGAGGCGGCGACACCGGCTTCGTCACCGGCACCGACGGCATCTCCACCGTCCCCGCGGGCCAGCGCGTCGCCGCGCCCGACCTGTCCGGGGAGACCCTGGAGGGCGAGCAGTTCGACGTCGGCGACTACAAGGGCAAGGTCGTCGTCCTCAACGTCTGGGGCTCCTGGTGCAACCCGTGCCGCGCGGAGGCCAAGTACTTCGCGAAGGTGTCGAAGGAGTACGAGGGCAAGGACGTCCAGTTCGTCGGCATCAACACCCGCGACGGCAGCACCACCGCCGCGCTCGCCTTCGAGAAGGACTTCGGCATCGCCTACCCGAGCCTGTACGACCCCACGGGCAAGCTGATGCTCCGCTTCGAGAAGGGCACGCTCAACCCGCAGGCCATCCCCTCCACGCTGGTGCTGGACCGGGAGGGCCGTGTCGCCGCCCGCTCGCTGACCGCCCTCGACGAGGAACGGCTGCGGAAGATGCTCGAACCGGTCGTCGCGGAGAAGTGACGTGACGGCCCTGCACACGCTCGCCGCGGAGACGGGCTACAACGGCACGGTGCTCAACGGCGCCCTGCTGGTGGCCCTGCCCATCGCCGTGCTCGGCGGGCTCGTCTCCTTCTTCTCGCCCTGCGTCCTGCCGCTCGTCCCCGGCTACCTCTCCTACGTCACCGGCGTCTCCGGCACCGACCTGGCCGAGGCCCGGCGCGGCCGCATGGTCGCCGGCGCCTCCCTGTTCGTGCTCGGCTTCACCGTCGTGTTCGTCTCGGGCGGCGCCTTCTTCGGCTACTTCGGGCAGACCCTCCAGGAGCAGTCGGGCGTCCTGACCAAGATCCTCGGCGTCTTCATGATCCTCATGGGCGTCTTCTTCATGGGCCTGATGCCCTGGCTCACCCAGCGGGAGTTCCGCTTCCACAAGCGGCCCGCCACCGGTCTGGTCGGCGCGCCCGTGCTCGGCGCCCTCTTCGGCATCGGCTGGACCCCCTGCATCGGGCCCACCCTCGCCTCCGTCCTCACCCTGTCCGCGCAGCAGGAGAGCGCCGGACGGGGCGCGGTGCTGACCGTCGCGTACTGTCTCGGACTGGGCGTGCCCTTCGTGCTCGCCGCCGTGGCCTTCCGCAAGGCCCTCGGCGCCTTCGGCTGGGTCAAGCGGCACTACGCCTGGGTGATGCGCATCGGCGGCACGATGATGATCGTGACCGGTGTGCTGCTGCTGACCGGCGCCTGGGACACCCTCGTGACGGAGATGCAGACCTGGTCCAACGGCTTCACGGTGGGGATCTGACCCGATGAGCGACACCACGACGGACAACTCCACGCAGACCGGCGACGACCAGGACCTCGGCGCCGCCGGGTCCCAGCTGTCCACCGCTCCCGTGGAGGACAGCCCCTCGCCCAACCTGCCCTCCCTCGGCGTGATCGGCTGGGCCCGCTGGTTCTGGCGGCAGCTCACCTCGATGCGGGTGGCGCTGCTGCTCCTGCTGCTGCTGTCGCTCGCCGCGATCCCCGGCTCGCTCATCCCGCAGACCGGCATCGACGAGACGCGGGTCGCCGACTTCCGCGACCGCCACGACGTCCTCGCGCCGGTCTACGACAAGCTCGGGCTGTTCAACGTCTACAGCTCGGTGTGGTTCTCCGCGATCTACATCCTGCTGTTCGTCTCCCTCATCGGCTGCATCGTCCCCCGCACCTGGCAGTTCGTCGGCCAGCTGCGCGGCCGCCCGCCGGGCGCGCCCCGCCGGCTGACCCGGCTGCCCGCGCACACCACCTGGCGCACCTCGGCCGCCCCCGAGGAGGTCCGCGAGACCGCCCTCGCGCTGCTGAAGAAGCGCCGCTTCCGCGCGCACGCCGTCGGGGACGCCGTCGCCGCCGAGAAGGGCTATCTACGTGAGCTCGGCAACCTGGCGTTCCACCTCGCGCTGATCGTCATGCTGATCGCGTTCGCCTGGGGCCAGCTCTTCAAGTCCGAGGGCAACAAGATCGTCGTCGAGGGCGACGGCTTCTCCAACACGCTCACCCAGTACGACGACTTCAAGTCCGGCAACCTCTTCACCAACGACGACCTGGAGCCGTTCAGCTTCGACGTCAAGGAGTTCACCGGCACCTACGAGCGCTCCGGCCCCAACCGCGGCACCCCGCGCACCTACGAGACCGAGGTGACGTACACCGAGGGCGCGGACGGCGAGGAGAAGAACGCCGTCATCAAGGTGAACAAGCCGCTGGAGATCGGCGACGCCAAGGTCTACCTCGTCAGCCACGGCTACGCGCCCGTGGTGACCGTCCGCGACGGCAAGGGCGAGATCGTCTACCAGGACGCCGTGCCGCTGCTGCCGCTCGACAACAACGTCACCTCCAACGGCGTCGTCAAGGTCCTCGACGGCTACCGCAACCCGCAGGGCGAGAAGGAGCAGCTCGGCTTCCAGGCCTTCTTCGTGCCGACCTTCGGCGGGTCCGCGAGCGGCACGATGCTCTCCCAGTTCCCGGCGCTGGACTACCCGGTGCTCGCGCTCAACGCCTACCACGGCGACCTGAAGGCCGACTCCGGCATTCCGCAGAGCGTGTACCAGATGGACAAGACGAAGATGAAGGAGTTCAAGGACGCCGACGGGGAGCTGCTGAAGAAGCTGCTCACCCCCGGCGAGACCATGACGCTCCCCGGCGGCGCCGGCTCGATCACCCTCGAGAAGGACATCAAGGAGTGGGCCGGCTTCCAGGTCGTCCAGGAGCCGGGCGGCGGCTGGGCGCTCGGCGGCGCTCTCGCCGCGATCGGCGGACTGGCCGCCTCCCTGTTCGTCCAGCGGCGCCGCGTGTGGGTGCGCGCGGTGCGCGGCGACGACGGCGTGACCGTCGTCGAGATGGCGGGCCTCGGCCGCAGCGAGTCCGCGAAGGTGCCCGAGGAGCTCGGCGACCTCGCCGGGATTCTCTACGAGCGGGCGCCGGGCGCGCCGGACGCCGAACCGGACGGCGCACCCGAACCGGACGGCGCACCCCCCGAAGACCCCGGAACGCCCGACGCGTCCGGCACCACCACGTCCACCGACACCGACTCTCAAGCCGTGCCTGCCGAAGGGGCTGAGCAGCAGTGACTCTCGCCGCCGCGACCAACGAGAACCTCGCGGAGATCAGCAACGTGCTGATCTACTCCGCGATGGCGGTCTACACCCTCGCTTTCTTCGCGTACATCGCCGAGTGGCTCCTCGGCAGCCGCAGCAAGGTCGCCCGCACGGCGGCCGCGCTCACGCCGAAGAAGGCGACGGCGGGCACGGCGCCGGCCGTGACCGTGAAGCAGGGCGGCGGCACCGCCGTGCTCGAGCGGCCCAAGGTCACCGTCCGCGCCGCGTCCGGCTCGCGTGACGTGCCCGACGGTCCCGGTGCGCACGGCGGCGACGAGAAGGGCGACCTGTACGGGCGGATCGCCATCTCCCTCACCGTGCTCGCGTTCGTGCTGGCCTTCGGCGGGGTGCTCACCCGCGCGCTGTCCGTGGAGCGGGCGCCGTGGGGCAACATGTACGAGTTCAACATCACCTTCTCCACGACCGCGGTGGGCGTGTACCTCCTGCTGCTGGCGCTGAAGAAGAACGTGCGCTGGCTCGGCCTGTTCCTCACCACCTCGGTCCTCCTCGACCTCGGTCTCGCCGTCACCGTGCTGTACACCGCCAGCGACCAGCTGGTCCCCGCCCTGCACTCGTACTGGCTGTACATCCACGTCTCCACCGCGATCCTGTGCGGCGCGGTGTTCTACGTCGGCGCGTTCACGACGGTCATGTACCTCTTCAAGGACTCGTACGAGAACAAGCTGGCAGGCGGCGGCAAGCCGGGCAGCTTCGCCACGTCGTTCCTGGAGCGGCTGCCCGCGGCGGCCTCGCTGGACAAGTTCGCCTACCGCGTCAACGCGGCGGTCTTCCCGCTGTGGACGTTCACGATCATCGCGGGCGCCATCTGGGCGGGCGACGCGTGGGGCCGCTACTGGGGCTGGGACCCCAAGGAGACCTGGTCCTTCATCACCTGGGTCGCCTACGCCGGCTACCTGCACGCCCGCGCCACGGCCGGCTGGAAGGGCCGCAAGGCCGCCTACCTGGCCCTGCTCGCCTTCGGCTGCTGGCTGTTCAACTACTACGGCGTCAACATCTTCGTCAACGGCAAGCACTCCTACGCCGACGTCGGCCTCGGCGTGCTCCAGGCGGCCGGCTTCTGACCGGCCCCGCCCCGCAACCTACGGAGGCCGCCCCGGACGACAGTCCCGGGGCGGCCTCCGCCGCGTTCACTCCCCGATGTCCTCGCCCCACAGCTCCGGGTGCCGGGCGGTGAACTCCCGCATCATCGCCACGCACTCCGGGTCGTCGAGCACCACGACCTCCACGCCGTGCTCCGCCAGCCAGTCGTGCCCTCCGCGGAAGGTGACGGCCTCGCCGATCACCACCCGCGAGATCCCGAACTGCCGCACCAGCCCCGAGCAGTACCAGCAGGGCGAGAGCGTGGTCACCATCGTCGTCCCCCGGTACGACCGCTGCCGCCCCGCCGCCCGGAAGGCCGCCGTCTCCGCGTGCGTCGACGGATCCCCGTCCTGCACCCGCCGGTTCCGCCCCCGCCCCAGCAGCGCCCCGTCCGCCCCGTACAGCGCGGCCCCGACCGGGACGCCCCCTTCCGCCATCCCGGCCCGCGCCTCGTCCAGCGCGGTGACCAGCCAGGCGCGGGCGGTCGCCTCGTCCAGCGGCCTCATCCGGGGATCAGCCGCCGATCAGGGCGAGGACGCTGTTCACGGCCTCGACGACGGGCTGGCCGACCGCTCCCACGGTGGCGGCGATGCCCGCCACCGCCAGCAGGGCGCGGTGGCGCTGCTGCGGCTCGACGGCGGGCGAGGCGATGTCCGGCAGGGCCTCGTCGAGGGACTGGGCCCGGGCCGGCGGCACCTGCGCGCGCAGCTCGGTGAGGAGTTCGACGAGCTGCCGGAGGGCCGCCTCCAGCTCGGGAGACGTCTGCGCCGGGGCGGCCTGGTTCTTGACGATGCCCGTGTTCCCCAGCCCGCCGTGCATGGAGACGCTGTCGCCGAAGTAGTAGTTGTCGCCGCTCATGAGTGACCCACTCCCACGTTGCCGGATCCGCCGTACATGTTGACGTTGTCGCCGAAGTGATAGTTCTTGGGATTGACGAACAGCTGCTCCACCTTGACCTGGAACTCCGCCTCGGGGTTCTCGATGGCCTGCACGATGGGCGCGACGAGCTGGTCGAGCTGCCGCGGGTCGGAACTGGTCACCATCGCGATGGACGGACCCGAGGTCTCCACCGCCAGCACGTACTGGGGCGGAGCCCCCACCACGGAGAACATCTCCACCAGGCTGAACACGAAGGCCCCGACGGCGCCCAGCCAGGTGAACATGAGAATGCCGCCGGCCAGGGACTGGTTGCCGATCGCCGACAGCGCCGCGAGGATCGTCAGCCCGAACGCCACCGCGAGGGTCAGCGCCGCCCGCTTGAGGAACAGCATCGTGGCGTCCTTGCGGCGGGGCGTCAGGGTGAAGGTGTAGACGCGGGTGATGTTCTGCAGCGGGTACGCGGCCGCGCCGACCCACAGCAGCCGTTTGCCGACCCTCAGGTCGAGGGAGCGCATGCTCCGTGGCGGCGCGACGGGCGGTGGCGGTACGTCGTGATGCCCCGGCGGCCCGGTCCGCTGCGCCGGAGGCGGGAACGCCGGGTACGGCTGGGAAGCCGGACCGGGCGGTGGAACGCCAGGAACGGGCGGTGGGGCGCTCTCTGTGCTCACCAGGTCTCCGTCATGTCAGAGGGCTTCAGGGGGTGACCCATTAACCACGCTCGGTGTCCACGGGCGCAAGTCAGTTACATGCATGCACCGCCAACGGCTGACGGTGTTTCACCATACGTATACACAGCGTCACTTGGGGCTGCCGGGCGTGAAGATGTAACGTCCCGTCAGTGGTCGAAGGGGGGCCACGGGTGCACGGGGGTGTCAGTGGAACGGGGACAGAGTTGAGCGGGGACGACGTGACCGGCCTCACGGGAAGCGGGGCCGAGCCGCTGCGGGACGAGGACCCGCGCCGGATCGGGCCGGGAGCACTCCAGGCCGAGCGGCATGATCATGGTCCGGGTCTGCGAGGGCACGGCGACCCAGAACTGGACGCGGACGTGAGCCCGTTCACCCGGTGAGCATCGGCCGCGCCCGCACGACGTGCCACAGCTGCTCCTGGTAGGCGTCGGGCCGGGACGCGAGGTCCGCGCGTGCGGACAGCGCCAGCGGATCGGCGTCCGCGCCCCGCAGCAGGTCGATCGACGTCTGAAGGAAACTCAGCCACCGTCCCGAGCGTTCGGCCTCCGCCACCAGCTCCCGCAGCCGGCGGACGGCCGCCCGCGCGTCCGCACGCCCCTCGTGGTCCGTGACGAGCAGGAGCCGCAGCTCGGCGGCGGGCCGGGCGGTGACCAGATGCCGGTCGAGTTCGGGGATGAGCCGCCCGGCCTCCTCCACCGCCCTGCGCGCCTCGGGCCCCGCCTGCACCAGCACGCGCAGCGCGGTCAGCAGCCGATCCGCTTCCGGCCCGGTCAGGCCGGCGTCCAGCCGCACCCAGGTGTCCTCGCCCACCTCGTCGGCCCGGCGCCGGGCCGCCGACCACACCTTCTCCGCCGTGCGCCGCCCGAGTCCCGTCGTGTCCGCGAGGCCCCACGCCCCGGCGTCCAGCACGTCCCGCACCGTGCGGAAGCCGTGCCGTCGCAGCTCCGCCACCGGCAGGAGGGGGGTGGTGGACCACCGCAGCATGCCGACCGGGACCGCGGCCAGTTCCTCCCGTACGCGCGCGTCGTGCAGCGGCTGCCACGCGTCCCGTACCGCCCGCACCGCACGCTCTTGCTCGCGGACCGCCCCGCGGGCCGCCTCGCGGAGACGCTCCGCCCGCCGGACGGTGAGCGGGGCCCACACGGTCGGCCGGACGAACCTGAGCAGGGTCCGGACGCCGCCGCAGACGAGGCCGGCGAAAGCGATCAGCACCCCGGGGACCGTCAGCGCGTCGGAGACCGACACCGCCCGGTCGGCGGCCGTCTCCACGTCCGGGTCGTACAGCTCGCCCTTGAGGTCACCCTCGGCCACCACGTGGCCGACATCCCAGCCCAAGGAGCCCCACTCGAACTGGGTGGTGTCCTTCAGCAGCGGATCCCGGTCGGGATCGCACCGGTAGGGCCCCGTCCGCTGCCCCCCGCCGTACGGATCGGTCCAGCGGACCGCGCAGGTGCCGTCGGGCTCCTCCTCCAGAACGGTGAGCTCCACCAGCTCCAGCTCCAGCTCCGGATAGTCCGGGCCGGTCTCCCAGACCACGAACCCGAGGACGACCAACAGCAGCCCCGCTGCCGTGACCCACCGGAAGATCGGCCTGTGCCGCACCGCCCGCCCCCTGCCCGCCGCACCACGTCGTGGCTCAGTGTGGCGGGGGGTGTACGGCAGGGTCAGCGGCCGGAACCGGCAGTCGCGGCGCCCCGAAGCTTCCGGAGCCCGGCAGCGTCAGTCGTGCCGGGGGTCCTCGTCCGGGTCACGCTTGCGGTCGGTGTCCTTGTCCTCGTCGAGCGACTTCAGGAAGTCCGGGTTGTCGTCCGGGGCGACCCACTGGCCGCCGCGGCCGCCGCCCCAGGCGGAGCCGCCCGCGCCGGCGGGGTGGCGCTTCTTGCCGGCGATGAGCCAGGAGATCGAGCCGACCAGCGGGAACAGCAGCACGAGGATCGCCCACAGCGGCTTGGGCATGTGCCGGATGTCCTCGTCCTTCGTGCTGATGCAGTCGATGAACGCGTAGACGCTCAGGGCCAGTGGCACGAGGAACATGAGCACCCGAAGCATGGGCCTCTCCAGCGAAAGAGGTGGGCGGTACCAGTCCAGCGTAGCCGCTCGGGGATACTGGACCCCATGGCTTACGACGATCTTCGCTCCCTGCTCAGGGCGCTGGAGCGCGAGGGCGACCTCAAGCGCATCAAGGCCGAGGTCGACCCGCATCTGGAGGTCGGTGAGATCGTCGACCGGGTGAACAAGGCCGGCGGTCCCGCCCTGCTCTTCGAGAACGTGCGCGGCTCCTCGATGCCCCTCGCCATGAACGTCTACGGCACCGACCGCCGGCTGCTGAAGGCGCTCGGCCTGAAGTCGTACGCGGAGATCGGGGAGAAGATCGCCGGGCTGCTCAAGCCCGAACTGCCGCACGGCTTCGTCGGGGTGCGCGAGGCGTTCGGGAAGCTCGGCGCGATGACGCACGTCCCGCCGAAGAAGGTGAAGTCGTCCGACGCGCCCGTGCACGAGGTCGTGCTGATCGGCGACGACGTGGATCTGGAGCAGCTCCCGGCGCTGTTCACCTGGCCCAAGGACGGCGGCTCCTTCTTCAACCTGGGGCTCACCCACACCAAGGACCCGGAGAGCGGCGTCCGCAACCTCGGCCTGTACCGCCTCCAGCGCCACGACAAGCGCACCATCGGCATGCACTGGCAGATCCACAAGGACAGCCGCAACCACTACCAGGTGGCCGCGCGACGCGGTGAGCGGCTGCCGGTCGCCATCGCCTTCGGCTGCCCGCCCGCCGTGACGTACGCCTCGACCGCGCCGCTGCCCGGCGACATCGACGAGTACCTGTTCGCCGGGTTCCTCCAGGGCAAGCGGATCGAGATGGTCGACTGCAAGACCGTCCCGCTCCAGGTGCCCGCGCAGGCGGAGGTCGTCATCGAGGGCTGGCTGGAGCCCGGCGAGATGCTGCCCGAGGGCCCCTTCGGCGATCACACCGGCTTCTACACCCCGCAGGAGCCGTTCCCCGCGCTGACGATCGACTGCGTGACGATGCGGAAGCGTCCGCTGCTCCAGTCGATCGTGGTCGGCCGCCCGCCGACGGAGGACGGCCCGCTGGGCCGCGCCACGGAGCGGTTCTTCCTGCCGCTGCTGAAGATCATCGTCCCGGACATCGTGGACTACCACCTGCCCGAGGCCGGCGGCTTCCACAACTGCGCGATCGTCTCGATCGACAAGAAGTACCCGAAGCACGCGCAGAAGGTCATGCACGCCATCTGGGGCGCGCACATGATGTCGCTGACCAAGCTGATCGTGGTCGTCGACTCCGACTGCGACGTGCACGACCTGCACGAGGTGGCCTGGCGGGCGCTGGGCAACACGGACTACTCCCGTGACCTCACGGTCGTCGAGGGTCCCGTCGACCATCTCGACCACGCGTCGTACCAGCAGTTCTGGGGCGGCAAGGCGGGCATCGACGCGACGAAGAAGTGGCCCGAGGAGGGGTACACGCGCGACGGCGGCTGGCCCGACATGGTCGAGTCCGACCCGGAGACCGCCGCGAAGGTCGACCGCCGCTGGAAGGAGTACGGACTGTGACCTCGGCCTCCGCCGCCCTCCCGCAGCAGCCGGGACGCACCAAGGCGTTCCTGCGGCTGGTGATGATCGAGCACTCGGTGTTCGCGCTGCCCTTCGCCTACATCGCCGCGCTCACGGCGATGTACGAGTGGGACGCGAACATCCACTGGGGGCGGCTGTTCCTCGTCACCCTCGCCATGGTCGGCCTGCGCACGTTCGCGATGGCCGCCAACCGGATCATCGACCGCGAGATCGACGCCCGGAACCCGCGCACCGCGCACCGCGAGCTGGTCACCGGGGCGATGTCGGTCAAGCACGCCTGGACCGGCGCGCTGATCGCCCTCGCCGTGTTCCTCGGCGCGGCCGCCCTGCTCAACCCGCTGTGCCTGGCCCTCGCGCCCGTCGCGGTGATCCCCATGGTGGTGTACCCGTACGGCAAGCGGTTCACCAACTTCCCGCAGGCCATCCTCGGTATGGCGCAGGCGATGGGCCCGGTCGGCGGCTGGCTGGCGATCACCGGCTCGTGGTCCTGGGAGGCGGTCGTCCTCGGCCTCGCGGTCGGCATCTGGATCGGCGGCTTCGACCTGATCTACGCCTGCCAGGACGTGGAGACCGACCGGGAGGTCGGCGTGAAGTCCGTCCCGGCCCGCTTCGGCATCCCCGCGGCGATCTGGGGCGCCCGCGCCTGCCACACCGTGACGACGGCCCTGTTCGTCTGGTACGCGGTGCTCACCGACGCCGGCGCCTTCTTCTGGCTCGGCCTGCTGATCGTGGCCGCCGCGTTCGTCTACGAGCACACCATCGTCCGCCCGCACGACCTGACCCGCCTCAACCGCGCGTTCTTCAGCGTCAACGGCTTCATCGGCATCGCCCTGTTCGTGTGCGCGCTGCTGGATCTGCTGGTGCGCGGGCTGACCGTCTGACCGAGGGCCGGGCCGGCTATCTGACCGGGGGCCGGGCGGGCTAGAGGACCGGCACGCTGCGTTCCGTCGGGTGGCGGCGGCGGAGGAGGAAGGCCGCTGCGACGCCCGCGGCCAGGCCGATCAGGTGGCCCTGCCAGCTGACGCCGGACTGGGTGGGCGCGAGGCCCGCGAGGATCGAGCCGCCCCAGACCGCCGCCACCAGGACGCCGGCCACGATGCCCAGCGGGCGCCGCTCGACGAAGCCGCTGACCAGCAGGTAGCCGAACAGGCCGAAGATCAGGCCGGACGCGCCCGCGGTGTTGGTGCCCGCCGGGGATATCAGCCATACGCCCAGGCCGTCCGCGACGACGATCAGCGCGCACACGGCGAGGAACCGGCGGATCCCGCCGAGCGCGGCGAGGAAGCCCAGCACCAGCAGCGGCACGCTGTTCGCCGCCACATGGGAGAAGCCGAAGTGGATGAACGCCGACGGGACCACGTCCACCAGCTCGGACGGGGTACGCGGCACGACGCCGTAGCCGTCGAGCGCGTGCCCGGTGGCGACGTCGACGACCTCGAGCACCCACAGCAGCGCCACCCAGCCGGCCATCAGCACGGCGGCGGCCCGCACCCGCTCGCCCCGTGACCACGCAGGACGCGTGTCCGTCATCGTCCACCCCCCGTCGCCGGGCCGTTGTGAGGGAGAACGCCCGGGCACCCTGGCCCGGTTCCCGTCCTGCGACTTTGGATAGGCTCGGTCCCGTGAACCCAGCCAAGCCAGGAGAGACGCGGCGATCGCCTTGGATCGTAGGGGTCTCGGGCGCCTCCGGCACCCCCTACGCCGCCGCCGTGCTGCGCGCGCTGCTCGCGGCGGGGGAGAGCGTCGACCTCGTCGTCAGCCGGGCCTCGCGGCTCACCCTGCTGGACGAGACCAAGATCGCCTTCCGTGACGCCCATTGGCGCGACGACCTGCGGGAATGGCTGTCCCGTGGGGCGGACGGAAAGCCGGACACCTTCTCCGTCGACCTCGACGGCGTGCGGTACTGGGCCGCCGGCGACCTCGCGGCCGGACCGTCCTCGGGGTCGTACCCGAGCAAGGGCATGCTGATCGTGCCCGCCTCCACGGCGAGCGTCGCCGGAGTCGCGCTCGGGCTGTCCAAGGACCTGCTGCAGCGTGCGGCGAGCGTGACCCTCAAGGAGGGCCGCCCGCTGGTCGTGGCCGTGCGGGAGACCCCGCTGAACGGCCAGACGCTGCGGCACCTGGTGACGCTGGACGACGCGGGCGCGACCGTGCTGCCCGCCTCACCGGCCTTCTACGCGGGCGCGACGCACATCCAGGACCTGGTGGACTTCGTCGCCGGACGCGTACTCGACGCGGCGGGCGTCCCCCACACCCTGTACCGCCGCTGGGAGGGCGAACTCGGCGGAGGATCCCGCGCGGACGACTGACCCACCCGACCGCGGCCGGCGCCCCCGCCGGCCGCGACGGCACCACACGGCACCACCTCTCGGAAACTTCGTACCTCTTCAGTGGAAGGCATCGATTCGATGGACGCGGTGGACAGGCAGCTCATCCAGGCCCTGCGGGAGAACGGCCGGGCCTCCTACGCGGAGCTGGGGCGCCTCGTCGGTCTGTCGGGACCCAGCGTCACCGACCGCATCAACCGGCTGGAGGCGGCCGGCGTCATCACCGGCTACCGCGCCACGGTGGACGCCCCCTCGCTCGGCCTGGGCGTCACCGCCCTCATCGGCATCTCCCTCTCCGACGCCGCCGACCACGAGGACGTGGCGCAGCGGCTGAAGGACCTCCAGGAGATCGAGGACTGCTGGTTCATCGCCGGCGACGACTCGTTCATGCTCAAGGTGCGCGCCACCGACGTGGACGGCCTGGAGAGCATCATCCGCCGGCTGTCCGGCACCAAGGGCGTCTCCCGCACCCGCACCACGATCGTGCTCTCCACCAAGTGGGAGAACCGCGTCGGTGAGCTGCCCGAAGAGGTCGGCTGACCGGGGCGTACGGTGGGACGGTCTGTCTTCTGGGAAAGAGGTAACGGCATGGACGTCGGGCTCAAGCGCGAGCTGGAGGAGAAGGTCCGCTCCGGTGAGCGGCTGACCCGCGAGGACGGCATCGCGCTCTACGAGTCGGACGACCTGGCGTGGCTGGGCGGCCTCGCCCACGAGGTGCGCACCCGGCTCAACGGCGACGTCGTGCACTTCAACGTCAACCGCCACCTCAACATGACCAACGTGTGCACCGCGTCGTGCGCGTACTGCTCCTTCCAGCGCAAGCCGGGGGAGAAGGACGCGTACACGATGCGCATCGAGGAGGCGGTGAAGCTCGCCGAGGAGATGCGCTCGGAGAACCTCACCGAGCTGCACATCGTCAACGGCCTGCACCCGAACCTGCCGTGGCGCTACTACCCGCGCTCGCTGCGCGAGCTGAAGGCGGCGCTGCCGGAGGTGTCGCTGAAGGCGTTCACCGCCACGGAGATCCACCACTTCGAGACGATCTCCGGGCTGAGCGCGAGCGAGATCCTCGACGAACTCATCGACGCGGGGCTCGAATCCCTTACGGGTGGCGGCGCGGAGATCTTCGACTGGGAGGTCCGGCAGCACATCGTGGACCACCGCACCCACTGGGAGGACTGGTCGCGGATCCACCGCCTGGCGCACGAGAAGGGCCTCAAGACGCCCTGCACGATGCTCTACGGCCACATCGAGGAGCCCCGCCACCGGGTCGACCACGTGCTGCGTCTGCGCGAGCTGCAGGACGAGACCGGCGGGTTCCAGGTCTTCATCCCGCTGCGGTACCAGCACGACTTCGTCGACATGCAGGACGGCAAGATCCGCAACCGGCTCCAGGCGCGGACGCAGATGGCGACGGGCGCGGAGGCGCTGAAGACGTTCGCGGTGTCGCGGCTCCTCTTCGACAACGTGCCGCACGTCAAGGTGTTCTGGGTGATGCACGGCGTGCAGACGGCGCAGCTGGCGCTGCAGCACGGGGCGGACGACATGGACGGGTCGGTGGTCGAGTACAAGATCACGCACGACGCGGACAACTTCGGCACGCCGAACAAGCTGACGCGGGAGGATCTGCTGGATCTGATCCGCGACGCGGGGTTCCGGCCGGTGGAGCGGAACACGCGGTACGAGATCATCCGCGAGTACGAGGGTGCGGATCCGGCGCGGCGGGAGTCGCCGCAGCCGATGCGGGTCTGACTCCGTCGGGGGCTGGGGGCCGGGGGCTGGGGGCTGAGGGCTTCTGGTCGTCGCCGTCCGCGGCGGGGTGGGTGGCTGACCGCGCAGTTCCCCGCGCCCCTGAGATTCGACCGCGGGACGGTGGGGGCTTGGCGCGCAGTTCCCCGCGCCCCTGAGGCCGCTGCGCTGAACGCGCCCCGAAAGGGGCGCGGGGAACTGCGCAAGTGACCCACGACCACCCGCACCCGCATCCCAGGGCCGCGGGAACTGCGCGGTCCGTCGGTGGGTACCCGCCCCCCATGCCCCCCGAGGACGCCTACACCGCAACCCCCTTCCTCCCCGCCCGCGGCGGCCTCCCCGCCCTGGGGAAGGCCGCCGCAGCCTGCCGCGGCTGCCCCCTCCACCGCGACGCCACGCAAACCGTGTTCGGCACCGGCAAGGCGACCGCCCGCGTCATGCTCGTCGGCGAGCAGCCGGGCGATCAGGAGGACCGCCAGGGCACCCCCTTCGTCGGCCCGGCGGGCCACCTCCTCGACCGTGCCCTCGCCGACGCCGGCATCGACCCCGCCGAGGCGTACCTCACCAACGCCGTGAAGCACTTCAAGTTCACCCGCGCCGAGCCCCGCAAGCGCCGCATCCACAAGGCGCCCACCCTCCGCGAGGCGACCGCCTGCTCCCCCTGGCTCGCCGCGGAGCTGAAGACCGTGAAGCCCGAACTCCTCGTGGTCCTCGGCGCGACCGCCGGCAAGGCCCTGCTCGGCTCCTCCTTCCGTGTCACGCGGGTACGCGGCACCCTGCTGGAGGAGGAGATCCACGGCCGCCCCCAGCGGCTGGTCGCGACCGTGCACCCCTCCGCGGTCCTCCGCTCCGACGACCGCGAGGCCGCGTACCAGGGACTGGTCTCCGACCTGAAAACAGCTGCGCGAGCCTTGGAGTAAGGGTTAGCATCCAAGCATGCCCCTTACCTTCACCGTGGACCCCCACGTCACCCCCGCTCTCCGCGACGGCATCCTCGACGTCTGGACCGACGTCAGCAACGCCGGCGGAGCCGTGGGATTCGTCGCGCCCGTGACGCCGGAGGACATCCGCCCCGCCCTGCTGCGGCAGTTCACGGACATGGCGGAGGGCCGGTCCCGTCTGGTCGTGGGGCACGACGAGGACGGCCGCGTCGCGGCCACCGCGTTCCTCACCCGCAACACCCACCCCCTGATGACCCACTGGATCTGGCTCTACACGGTGATGGTCCACCCCCGCCACCAGGGCAAGGGCTACGGCCGTGACCTGCTCGCCGAGGCCGGGCGCGCCGCCCGCGCCATGGACGGCGTCGAGGCCATCCGCCTCGGCTGCCGCGGCGGTCTCGGCCTGGAGCGCTTCTACGCCTCCTGCGGCTACAAGGAGGTCGGCCGCGTCCCGGACGCGATCCGCGTGGCGCCCGGCGACGACCGCGACGACGTGATCATGCATCTCGCCCTGACGTGAAACACGTACGCCCCGCACCCCGTTGAAAGATCGGCCGCCGGTCGTGCTTCACTGGACGTCGTCCCCTTAGGGGATGTTTCTGACCGTACGCACGGAAGAGTGGATGAGATGCTCCGCTACACGCTGATGCGCCTCGGGATCTTCGCGGGCTGCCTCGTTGTCGTCTGGGCCCTCGTCTACTCCGGTGTCGCGCCGCGCGGTCTCGGCGACTCCAACGGCCTGTGGATCGTGCTGCTCGCGCTGCTGATCTCCGCGCCGATCAGCTTCGTCGTGCTGCGCAACGAACGGGACCGGGCCTCCGAGCGCATCGTGCTCCGGGTGGAGCGCGCCAAGGCCAACCTCGCCGCCAACCGCTCCCAGGAGGACGCGGCCGACGACACCGCCCGCGCGCAGAGCCAGGCCTCGGGTCAGGCGCAGACCTCGGGTCAGGCGCAGACCTCGTAACGTCCGCCACACCCCCGCACCGCACGTCGGCGCCCCGGTCTCCCCCTCACCAGGGGAGACCGGGGCGCTTTGCGTTCTATGAGTGTGTTTGCGGTCACGCCTTCCAAAGAAAGGCTTTGAGGATCCCAAAGCTCAGGTGTTACGGTCATCGGGTGAAGTCAGCAGCCGTGTTCCCCACGCCCCGGAGTGTTCCGCTCGTGGCGCGCCTGCACGTGGATCTCTGCCGGGTCACCGCCGCGAACTGTCAGCCCTGACAGCGCGCCCACCCGAGCCTTCCCGTCACATCCCTCACGCGTCCCCCCTCACCGGAGCATGTCCGTGTCCTCGAACACGCAGTTGAAGCGGTCTGTCCGCGTGCCCTTCTGGGCCCAGATACTCATCGGCCTCGCCCTCGGCGTCCTGCTCGGCTGGATCGCCCGCAGCCAGGACCTGTCGTGGCTGGTCACCACCCTGGAGAAGGTCGGCGGCACCTTCGTCGGCCTGCTGAAGCTGGCCGTCGCCCCGCTGGTCTTCTTCGCGATCCTCGTCTCCATCACCAACCTCAGGAAGGTCAACAATGCGGCCCGGCTGGCCTCGCGGACCCTCCTGTGGTTCATGATCACCTCGCTGATCGCGGTGGCGATCGGCCTGGTCATCGGCCTGGTCACCAACCCCGGCGCGGGCACCGGCCTCAGCCCGGCCGACGGTGAGGCCCCGGAGAAGACCGGCTCCTGGATCGACTTCCTCACCGGCATCGTGCCGACCGACGTGATCACGCCGTTCACCGAGCTGAACGTGCTGCAGATCGTCTTCATGGCCGCCGTCGCCGGCATCGCCGCACTCCAGCTCGGTGAGAAGGCCCAGCCCATCCTCACCCTGAGCGAGTCCGTCCTCGAGCTGCTGCAGAAGGCCCTGTGGTGGGTCATCCGCCTGGCCCCGCTCGGCACCGTCGGCCTCATCGGCAACGCCATCGCCACCTACGGCTGGAACCTGATCGGCAAGTACGCCACGTTCACCGTCGACATCTACGTCGGCTGCCTGATCGTCCTCTTCGGCGTCTACCCGGCGCTGCTGGCGACGGTCGCCAAGGTCGGCCCGGTGCAGTTCTTCAAGGGCGCCTGGCCCGCGATCCAGCTGGCCTTCGTCTCCCGCTCCTCCGTCGGCACCATGCCCCTGACCCAGAAGGTCACCGAGCGCCTGGGCGTGCCCAAGGAGTACGCGAGCTTCGCGGTGCCGTTCGGCGCGACCACGAAGATGGACGGCTGCGCCGCGATCTACCCGGCCATCGCCGCGATCTTCGTCGCGCAGATCTTCGACGTCCCGCTCGGCGTCGGCGACTACCTGCTGATCGCGTTCGTCTCGGTGGTGGGCTCCGCCGCCACGGCCGGCCTCACCGGCGCCACGGTCATGCTGACCCTCACCCTCTCCACCCTCGGCCTGCCGATGGAGGGCGTGGGCCTGCTGCTGGCCATCGACCCCATCCTGGACATGATCCGCACCGCGACGAACGTCGCCGGCCAGGCCCTGGTCCCGGTCGTGGTCTCCGCCCGCGAGGGCCTGCTCGACCACGACAAGTACAACGCGGTCCACGCCTCCCCGGTCGACGAGACCCCCGAGCCGGAGGACACCCACCCGGTCCCCGCGACGGCCTGACTCCTTCGCAACCGCGCCGAGGGGCGCATTCCGGCAACGAGACACGGGTGACCGTTGCTGGGGTGCGCCCCTTACGTGTGTGCGCCTTCGTGGTGTGTGATCACTGGACCACACGATTCCCCGCGGCCAAGTGCGGGGAGGGCACCACAGGCGAAGGGGGACCCCGTGGCACGTACGCGGGCGCAAAGCCTACGCAACGTCGCACAGTCGGTCGCGAGCGGCGCGGATCCGCGCGCCGCGGCCCGGGACGAACTGCTCCGGCGCACCGGAGGCGGCGGCGCGCCGTCGTCGGGCGGCAGGAGCGGGGACACGGGCGAGGACGAGCGGTTCGAGACGGGCGAGGGCATGGATCCGGCCGACTTCCCGGCCGCCCGGGAGCAGGACGGCAGCTCCGTCGACACCGTGATGCGGCAGAAGTCCGTGTCGCTGGACGAGGCCGGCGAGGCGCTGAGCCGCAGCGAGCAGCTGCGGGAGGACGGCGAGGCCGTGCACGCCATCTACCCGATGGTGATGCCCAAGGGCCGCTCGCTGCTGTCCATGCTGCCGGTGCTGTCGCTGCTGGTGATCGGGCTGATCGGCACGTCGATCACCTCCGCGGCCGGCGGCTGGAGCGTGACCTCGCCGCTGTTCGGGCTGCACTTCTGGCTGATCGCGGTGGCTGCCGTCGCGTTCGTGTGGTGGCGGCAGGGCCTCGTCATGGTGCCGGACGGCTGCCAGGCGATGATCACCCGCTTCGGCAAGCTGGAGAAGGTTGTCGGCCCGGGCCGGGTCACCCTGCTCAGCCCCTGGAAGCGGGTGTCGTACATCGTCAACACCACCCGCGAGTACCCGTTCAACGCGCCGGTGCGGGAGGCCCCCACCAAGGGCGGCGTGAAGGCGTCCATCGATCTGTTCATCCAGTTCCGGATCAGCGACCCGGTGGAGTTCGTCTACACCCTCGGCGCGGTGCGCGGATTCGAGGAGAAGCTCGGCAACGCCGTCAGCGAGACCATCCGCAGCCTGATCTACGAGCAGGAGGCGGCCGGCATCTACGACATGGTCGGCGAGGACAGCGGCCGGCTGCTCGAGCAGCTGAACCAGCAGTTCCGTCCCGCCGTGGAGCTGACCAACGCCAACATCACGCACGCCGAGCCCTCGGACCGCCGCTACCGGATGGACCTGGCCGCGCCCGAGATGGTCCGCATGGCCAAGGAGGCGTACACGCACGAGTACGCGCTCCAGCTGCGCAAGGAGCAGGACGAGGGCGACCTCAACCGCGAGCTGGCCTCCAGCCAGGAGACGCTGTCCGCGATCCAGGCGGACATCGCCCAGTACCAGGCGCAGATGGACACCGCCGTGGAGCGCGAGACCAACCGCGCCGAGGCGCTGGCCCGCCAGCGCTACGTGCAGGCCGAGTCGGAGGCCAAGGCCAACGCGGCCCTGCTGGAGGCGCAGGCCCTCGACATCCGCGCGGTGACCGCCGCGGAGGCGCCGGAGATCCTGGAGTACCGCTACCAGCAGCAGGTGCTCGACACCCTGGAGCAGGTCGCCGACCACCTGCCGCGCCTGGTGCGCATCGGCGGCGGCGACGGCGACGGGGCCGCCGGCATCGACTTCCTGGAGCTGGCCCGCGAGCTGGTCGGCGAGCGCGGCGCGGAGCTGTTCGACGACGCCGAGATGGCCGCCGTACGGGAGCGGCTGGCGGAGGTGTCGGCGCGGATCGCCGGCCGTCAGGAGGAGATCACGGCGCTGCTGGAGGCCGACCGGCCGACCGTCGTGCCGCAGATGCCCGACGAGCCCGCCGAGGGCGTCACGGACGAGGCGCCCGACGGCGCCGCAGCAGGCGAGAAGTCCGGGGCCTCTGAGTCCATGTCCCCCGCGTCCGTGTCCGCCGAGGAGGTCCAGCCGTGAGCAGCGTCCGCAGTCACCGTCGTTCGGTCATCTCCGAGGCCGTCGCGCCCTGGGGCGACATCGCCCGCCTGCTGCGCGGCGGCGAGGCCGGCACCCTGCTGCCGGTCATCATCCCCAAGCACCGCCGCCGCCTGTGGTGGATGCTCCCCCTCTGGGTCGGCGGGTACGCCCTGCTCTCGGGCGTGATGCTCACCCTGAAGGAGTCCGGCTCCGACGGGCTCGGCGGCATGGCCGCCGGCGCCCTGGCCACCCTCTCCTACGTCGTCGGCGTGCTGCTGCTGGTGACCGGCGGCCTGTGGTGGTGGCGCTCCTCGATCGTCGAGATCGAGCAGGGCACCCACGGTGTGCTCACCCGGTACGGCGCCGTCGTGCGCACCCTGGACGCGGGCCGGCACTACCTGTGGCACCCGTGGTCGCGGGTCGACTTCGTCGTCGACACGGCCACCGAGATCCCGTACTCGGCGCCCGTCATGGCCTGCCCCACGCAGGAGAACGTGCCGCTGCGCTCCATCGAGTTCTTCCTGAAGTTCCGCATCACCGACGCGGTGCTCTTCGTCCGCACCATCGGCGCGGGCAACTTCGACCTGGTGCTGTCCAGCGCCGTGCAGGACGCGATCCGGCAGCGGGCCCGCCGGGTGCGCACCGAGCGCGCCTACGACCTGCGCGGCTCGGACGTCGCCGACATGCAGGACCTGCTCAACCGCCAGCTGGACCGCTACGGCGTGCGCATCACCGGCTGCAACATCCCGGACGTGCAGCTCCCGGCGCAGTACCAGCAGCACCTGGCCACCCGCGAGCAGGTCGCCAAGGAGCGCACGGCCTACGAGCAGGAGTGGGGCCTGATCCGCAAGCGCCGCATCGACAGCCTGGGCATGGACATCGAGCGGGCGAAGAAGACCCGCGACGCCCGGATCGTCGAGGTGCGGGCCGCGCTGAACCGGGCCCGTGAGGAGGTCGCCCAGCTGCTGGAGCGGCAGGAGACCGAGGCCCAGCGGGTGCGCTTCGAGATCGAGACGCGCGGCCGCAGCGGACTGATCGCCGCCGAGAACGAGGCCCGCGCCCAGCAGGCCCTCGCCAAGGCGTACCGGGACAACCGGGCGGTGCTCCAGTACGAGCTGGCGCGCAGGCGGCTTGAGGTGGGCTCCCGGCTGGCCGGGAAGGCGCCGCGTCCGGTGGTGGTGCGCACCGACGGCGGCACCGACACCTCGGCGCTGTCCACGCTGTTCACCGCGCAGATGCTGCCCCGGCTCACCTCGGGCGACCGGGTGCTGAACGGGAGCGCGCTCCTGCCGGGCGAGGACGGTGGCCACGAGGAGCGGTAGCGGCTGACCGTACGCTGTGTCCTATGGGTGCCGTGAAGACGAAGCGGATGCCGCGTGCGGTCCGTGAACAGCAGATGCTGGACGCAGCCGTACGGACCTTCGGGAACCGGGGGTACATGGCCGCGTCGATGGACGAGATCGCCGAACTGGCGGGCGTGTCCAAGCCGTTGGTGTATCTGTACCTCAACTCCAAGGAGGACCTGTTCACCGCGTGCATCCGCCGTGAGGCCAGGGCGCTCACCGAGGCGGTGCGCGTAGGGGCCCGGCCCGAGCTGCCGGCGGACCGGCAGCTCTGGTCGGGCCTGACCGCGTTCTTCACGCACACCGCCCGGCACCCCGACGGCTGGGCGGTGCTGCACCTCCAGGCGCGCACCCACGGTGAGGTGTTCGCCGCGGAGGTGGCCGCGATGCGCGCGGAGATCGTCGCGTTCGTGACGCAGCTCATCCTGGCCGCCGCGCGGGAGGCCCACCGCGACCCCGACCTGCGGGAGGCGGAGGTCTCCGGGCTGGCGGAGGCGCTGGTCGGGGCCGCCGAGTCGCTCGCCGACTGGGCCAACGCCACGCCCGGCGTCACCGCCCGGCAGGCGGCGACCACGCTGATGAACTTCGCGTGGGCGGGGCTCGGCGACCTGATGGCCGGGCGGCACTGGACGCCGCCCGACGACAGCGGGGACGTGGACGCCCCGGCGGCTCAGATCGAGGTCACCTCGCCGGTGGGGTGACTGCGGCCGTCGGGCCCCGTAGCGGGCCGGTCCGTCGGCGGGCGACCGCGGCCCCCTCGGATCTCAGGGCGGGCCGGTCCGGCGGCGGCTGACCGCGCCCTCCCCGGATTTCAGAGCGGGGTGACCTCGCCGGTGAGGTGGACCCGGCCTTCGGGCCCCGTAGCGGGCCGGTCCGTCGGCGGGCGACCGCGCCCTCCCCGGATTTCAGAGCGGGCTGACCTCGCCGGTGAGGTGGACCCGGCCTTCGGGCCCCGTAGCGGGCCGGTCCGTCGGCGGGCGACCGCGCCCCCCTCGGATCTCAGAGCGGGCGGGTCCGGCGGCGGCTGACCGCGCCCTCCCCGGATCTCAGAGCGGGGTGACCTCGCCGGTGAGGTGGACCCGGCCGTGGCCCCCGCGCAGGGCGAACCGCCCGCCGTCGGCCGCGTACGTGACCGTGCCGGGCAGCAGCACCGGCGCCCGGAACTCCGCCCGGACCTCGGCCGCGTCCGGGACGCCGTGGGCGGCCAGACAGCGGGCGACGGTCCACATGCCGTGCGCGATGGCGCGCGGGAAGCCGAAGAGGCGCGCGGTGAGCGGGTGCAGGTGGATCGGGTTGCGGTCGCCGGACGCGGCGCCGTAGCGGCGGCCCAGGTCACCGGGGAGCTGCCACTCCTCGACGGCGGGCAGCTCGGGGTCCCCGGTCCGTTCCGAAGCCTGGGCGTGCGTGGTCCGGTGCCGGGCCAGGTACGTGCTGCGTGACTCCCACACCAGCTCGTCCCCGGAGCGCAGTTCCGTGACCACGGCCGCCTCGGTGCCGCGCCGGTGCGGGGCCAGCCCCTCGACGTGCACGGCGAGGTCGTAGAAGGCGGCCGACGGGGTGGCGCGGTGGCGGGTGACGGAGATCGACGTGTGCACGAGCCCGAGCAGCGGCAGCGGGAAGTCCCGGGCGCTCATCAGCCGCATCGCCAGCGGGAAGCCCAGCACGTGCGGATAGGTCACCGGCAGCGTGTCCGCGGCGGCGGGGAAGCCGCACACCTTCGCGTACGCGGCCAGCCCGGCCGGGTCCGGGCGCAGGCCGGGCAGCACCAGCCGGGTGCGGGGGTGCGCGGCGGCCGGGTCCGGGCGGCGGAACGGTGACAGGACCGCGCCGCGGGCGAGCAGCGGGGCGAGGGACGGGGAGCGGGTGAGGACGGACTCCGTCCGCTCCGGCGGGGTCGGCGCCATGTCAGGCCCCCAGCAGGCTCTGGCCGCAGACGCGCACGACCTGGCCGTTGACCGCGCCCGAGCCGGGGTGGGCGAACCAGGCGGTGGTCTCGGCGACGTCGACGGGCAGACCGCCCTGCGCGAGGGAGTTCATCCGGCGTCCGGCCTCCCGGATGAACAGGGGGACGGCGGCCGTCATCTTCGTCTCGATGAAGCCGGGCGCGACCGCGTTCACCGTCACCCCGTGCTCGGCGAGCGCGCGGGGCGCGAGGGCGCGGACCAGGCCGGTGACGCCGGCCTTGCTCGCGCCGTAGTTGGTCTGCCCCGCGTTCCCGGCGATGCCCGCGATGGAGGCGGTGGTGACGATCCGGCCGTCGCGGCGCAGCGCCCCGGCCTCCAGGAGCGCGTCGGTGGTGCGCAGCACGCTGCCGAGGTTCACGTCCAGCACCGAACTCCAGCGGTCCTTCGCCATGTTGACCAGGCGGCGGTCGCGGGTGATGCCGGCGTTGTGGACGAGTACGTCGAGTCCGCCGGGGAGCGCCTCGGCGATGCGGGCGCCCGCGTCGGCGGCGGTCATGTCGAGCAGCAGCACGCTCCCGCCGATCCGTTCGGCGACCCGGCGGGCGTCCTCCTCGGCCTGCGGCACGTCGAGGACGACGACCTCGGCGCCGTCCCGGGCCAGGGTCGCGGCGACGGCCTCGCCGATGCCCCGCGCGGCGCCGGTGACCAGGGCGGTGCGGCCGGTCAGGGGGCGGTCGGCGTCCTCGGGGGCGGGGCTCTCCTGGCCGCCGACGGCGATCACCTGGCCGCTGACGTAGGCGGACTTGGGGGAGAGCAGGAAGCGCAGGGTGGACTCGGCGGCGGAGGCGTCGGTGAGCCGGACGAGGTTGACGGTCCTGCCGCCGCCGGTCTCCTTGCCGAGGGAGCGGGTGAAGCCCTCCAGCGCCTGCTGGGCGGCGGCCTGGTGGTGGTCGGCCGTGTCGAGCGGGGCGCCGAGCACGACGATCCGGCCGCTCTCGGCGACGGACCGGACGACGGGGTGGAGGGCGGCGTGCACCTCGTCGAGGTCCTCCACGGTGCGCACCCCGGTGGCGTCCAGGACGACCGCGGCGGGCTTCCCGGCGGCCTCGTCCGTGGGGAGTCCGGTGCGGGCGAGGACGGGCGCGAGGTCGAGGCGGGAGGCGCCCGCGGTGAGGTGGAGCAGCCCGCCGTCCAGCGCCGGACGCTCCTGTGACCAGCGGCGCAGCGGGGCGGGCCGGGGCAGGCCCAGACGGCGCGTGAGGAAGCGGCCCGGCGCGGTGCCGGTGAAGCTCAGATAGCGGTCGGCCATCGGGGACTCCCAGGTGTGCGGGCGAGGGGCTCACTCGGTGCTTACTCTGGAGTAAGGTTACCGGAGGTAAGCCTATGTCACGGTTGAGGAGCAGGTCGAGATGAGCACCCTGAAGCCGGCCGCCGTGCGGCGCGTCGCGGTCATCGGCGGCAGCCGCGTCCCCTTCGCCCGCTCCGACGGGCCCTACGCCACCGCCTCCAACCAGGAGATGCTCACCGCCGCCCTGGACGGCCTCGTCGACCGCTACGGACTCGAACAGCCCGGCGCGGTGGACGAGTTCGTGGCCGGCGCGGTCCTCAAGCACAGCCGCGACTTCAACCTCGCCCGGGAGACCGTCCTCGGCTCCCGCCTCGACGCCCGCACCCCCGCCTACGACATCCAGCAGGCGTGCGGCACCGGACTCCAGGCGGTCGTCGCCGCCGCCAACAAGATCGCCCTCGGCCAGACCGAGGCCGCGGTCGCCGGCGGCTCCGACACCGCGAGCGACGCGCCCCTCGGCGTCAACGACGACCTGCGCAAGGTGCTCCTGGAGGCGCGCCGCGCCAAGTCCCTCGGCGCCCGCCTCAAGGCCCTCGCCAAGGTGCGCCCCGGCCACCTCGTCCCCGACATCCCGCGCAACGCCGAGCCGCGCACCGGACTCTCCATGGGCGAGCACGCCGCCGTCACCGCCCGCGCCTGGGGCGTCACCCGCGAGGCGCAGGACGAACTCGCCGCCACCAGCCACCAGCGGCTCGCCGCCGCCTACGAACGGGGCTTCTTCCAGGACCTGGTGGTGCCCTTCCGCGGCCTGGCCCGCGACCAGAACCTGCGCCCCGGCTCGACGGTGGAGAAACTCGCCACGCTCAAGCCGGTGTTCGGCGTCGACGGGCCCGCACCCACGATGACGGCGGGCAACTCCACCCCGCTCACCGACGGCGCCGCCGTCGTGCTGCTGGCGAGCGAGGAGTGGGCCGAGGCGCGCGGCCTGGAACCGCTGGCGTACCTCACCGCGTACGAGACCGCCGCCGTCGACTTCGTGCACGGCGACGTCGCCGACGGCGAGGACGGCCTGCTGATGGCGCCCGCGTACGCCGTCCCGCGGCTGCTGGAGCGGGCGGGTCTCGGCCTGGACGACTTCGATCTCGTCGAGGTGCACGAGGCGTTCGCCTCCCAGGTGCTCGCCACCCTGGCGGCCTGGGAGAAGCGCGGACTGCCGCCCGTCGACCGGACCCGGCTGAACGTGGCCGGCTCCTCGCTCGCCACCGGCCACCCCTTCGCCGCCACCGGCGCCCGCATCGTGGCCACCCTCGCCAAGCTGCTCGCCGAGCGGGACACCCCCGGCCGCGGTCTGATCTCGATCTGCGCCGCCGGCGGACAGGGCGTCACGGCCGTTCTGGAACGGCCCTGAGCAGCGCGATCCCGGCCTCCTGGGGCGCCGTACCTGAGTGACCCTCACGTAACCCCCGACACTGCACACGCTTGATCCCGCTCCACCCCCGAACCGGCACGAACCCCTCACGCCAGAGCCGTACGATCCCCGCACCGACCGGTGGCGTCCCGAGCCGCGGACGCCCCGGTGAGCGCCTCGGCGTGCGAGGCACGTACGTCGTGGCACCCCGCAGTTCGCCTGCACGCCCCAGGAGCCGCCCGTGTCCACCCCGCACCACGCCACCGCTCTCGACGCCGCCGTCCACGGGGCGCCCGTCCTCGTCCCGCCGGCCACCCGCCGGCTGGACGGGGCCGTCCGCGAGGCGTCGGTCCCGCCGTTCGCGCAGCCGGTGCGGCACGGGTCCCTCGCCGACCTGCCGTTCGAGAACGCGGGCGTCGCGCCCGGCGACGTCGTCCTCAGCCGGAAGACCGGGGACGGCTCCTGGCGCGACGTGACCGCGCAGCGGTTCGCCGCCGAGGTCCTCGCCGCCGCGAAGGGACTCGTCGCCGAGGGACTGGCGCCGGGCGACCGCGTCGCGATCATGGCCCGCACCGTCTACGAGTGGACCGTCCTCGACTTCGCCGCCTGGGCCGCGGGACTGGTCACCGTCCCCGTCTACCCGACCTCGTCCGCCTACCAGGCCCGCTGGATCCTCCAGGACTCCGGCGCCGTCGCCCTGATCACCGAGACCGCCGGCCAGGCCGCCGCCATGGGCCCGGAGCTGCCGCACCTGCCCGACCTGCGGCACGTGTGGGTCATGGAGAAGGGACACGTCGACGCCCTCGCGGACGCCGGCGCGCACATACCCGACCACGAGATCGAGGTGCGCCGGGGCATGCTCGGCCCCGACACCCTCGCCACCCTCGTCTACACCTCCGGCACCACCGGCCGCCCCAAGGGCTGCGCCCTCACCCACGGCAACTTCTTCGCCGAGGTGGACAACGCCATCGAGCTGCTCTACCCGGTCTTCCGGGACCGCACGGACGACGAGGCGTCCGTCCTGCTCTTCCTCCCCATGTCGCACGTCTTCGGCCGCATGGTCGCCGTGGCCTGCGTCCGCGCCCGGGTACGCCTCGGCCACGCGCCCAGCCTGGCCGCCGAGGACCTGCTGCCCGACCTGGCGAGCTTCCGGCCCACCTGCCTGCTCACCATCCCGTACATGCTGGAGAAGGTGTTCAACACCGCCCGCGCCAAGGCCGAGGCGGGCGGCCGGCAGTCCACCTTCGACCGTGCCGCCACGGTGGCCCGCCGCTACGGCGAGGCCCTGGAGGCCCGTCAGACCGGCACCGGCGGCGGCCCCTCCCGCTCCCTGAAGACGGCCCGCGCCTTCTACGACCCGCTGGTCTACCGCAAGATCCGCAACGCCATGGGCGGCAGGGTCCGCTACGCCATCTGCGGCGGATCCCCCCTGGGCGCCGGCCTCGCCGCCTTCTTCGCCGGAGTCGGCATCGAGATCTTCGAGGGCTACGGCCTCACCGAGACCACCGGCGCCTCGACCGTCACACCCCCGCTGAAGCCCCGCCTCGGCACCGTCGGCTGGCCCCTGCCCGGCACGAAGATCCGGATCGCGGCGGACGGCGAGGTCCTGGTCTCCGGCGAGCACGTGCTGCGCGGCTACTGGGACCCGCAGGCGGGCGGCGTCGTGCCCGCCACCCGGGACGGCTGGTTCGCCACCGGCGACGTCGGCGAGCTGGACGACGAGGGCTATCTGACCATCACCGGCCGCAAGAAGGAGCTGATCATCACGGCGGGCGGCAAGAGCGTCGCCCCGGCCCCGCTGGAGAACTGGCTCCGCTCCCACCCCCTGATCTCCCAGGTGATGATCCTCGGCGACCACCGCCCCTACGTGACCGCCCTGATCACCCTCGACCTCGACGGCATCACCCACTGGCGCCGGATGAACGGCAAGCACCCCGTCCCCGCGAAACTCCTCGTCGACGACGAGGAGCTGCGGGCGATCCTGCAGCGCGCCGTCGACGAGGCCAACAAGATGCTGTCCCGCCCCGAGTCCATCCGGCGCTTCGCCGTCCTCCCGGAGGACTTCACCGAGGAGGCCGGCCACCTCACGCCGTCCATGAAGCTGCGCCGCGAGGCGATCCTCAGGGACTTCGCGGACGAGGTGGAGGCGCTGTACACGAGGTAGCGGCCCGGCGGCGTCAGGAGGCCTGGCGCTCCCCGGGCACGCGGGCGATCAGGGACGCCTGAGGCGTGGGCTCGCCCTGCCGGGCGTCGGGCTCCCGGACGGTGCGCTGCACCAGGGCGAAACCGGCTTCCTCCAGCAGCTCCGCGACCTGCTCAGGCCGCATCCGCCGGAAGTCGAGGCTGACCGGGTGACCCCAGGGGTGCACGTGCCGCCGCGGCTCGTCACCCATCTGGAAGGCGACCAGCAGATGGCCTCCGGGCGCCAGCACCCGGCGGAACTCGGCGTACACGGCGGGCAGGTCCTCCGGCGGGGTGTGGATCGTGGAGTACCAGGACACGAGCCCGGCGAGGGAGCCGTCGGGCAGGTCCAGGGCGAACATCGAGCCCTGCTCGAAGCGCAGCCCCGGATTCTCCCGGCGGGCGATCGCCAGCATCGACTCCGACAGGTCCACGCCGTGGACGTCCAGACCGCGCGAGGCGAGGAAGCCGGTCACCCGGCCGGGCCCGCACCCCACGTCGGCCACCGGCGCGCCCTCGCCGACCAGCTCGGCGAACCCGGCCAGCAAGGCCCGGTCCAGCGGCATGGCGGCGGAAAGGTCCCGGAACGTCTCGGCGTAGTCCTCGGCGATCGCGTCGTAGAAGGCGCGGGTCGTGCGGACGTGCTCCGGCTGGTCGGCGTGCGCGGGTCGGCTCGTGGTCATGGACGGGACGCTACCTGCGGCCACTGACAGCCCCTCAGGGGCCGCCACTCGAGCATGGACGATCTGCCTCACCGCTACGAGCGCGGGAGCCGGGCACGGAATTCCGCGCCGATCATGCGGCACGTCCGAGAGGAGAAGGCGTTCGGCGGAATTCACCGAAATTTCTCCGGCTGTGTTCGCCCGGGTGTGTTCCTCCGGGCGGTCCGCCGCCCCCCCGCCCCCCCCGCCCCGGGGAAAAAGGCAGGAGCCCCGTTCGCCTCGCGGCGTGGGGCTCCTTGGGTACTGCTAGTCGTTCCCGGATCGGAGGATCAGGGTCAGGCCGGGGTGACGTTCTCCGCCTGCGGGCCCTTCGGGCCCTGCGTGACGTCGAAGGTGACCTGCTGGTTCTCCTCGAGGGACCGGAAGCCGGTCGCGTTGATCGCGGAGTAGTGGACGAAGACGTCGGGGCCGCCGCCCTCCTGGGCGATGAATCCGAAGCCCTTTTCGGCGTTGAACCACTTCACGGTTCCGGTAGCCATAAGCCCTCCTTGGGCTCAAAGGGTTGCCCTGCTCCAGAACCAGCAAGTGTGAAGACAATTCCGCACAACTGCATCCGTCTGAGAACGACAAGAGCCCGCGGTCACATGCTCCGCAGGCTCTGTACTGCAAGGGAAACCAAACTGCAACTTGCGATGAGCCTAGCACGCAGGGGCCCGTTCGCAATAGAGGTCAAGATCACGTCACCCGAATGTTTCAACGCCCCGTTCGTCACGCGCGTGCGTTCGAACCGGTGGGGGCGACCGCTGCCCCGCCCGGCGCAAGGTCTAGCCTCACGATGTGGACAATCCTCGCACCCGGCCGCGCGTCGGCCACATCCAGTTCCTGAACTGCCTGCCTCTGTACTGGGGGCTCGCGAGAACGGGCACGCTCCTCGACTTCGAGCTGACGAAGGACACCCCCGAGAAGCTCAGCGAGCAGCTGGTGCAGGGCGACCTCGACATCGGGCCCATCACCCTGGTCGAGTACCTCAAGCACGCGGACCAGCTCGTCGCCTTCCCCGACATCGCCGTCGGCTGCGACGGCCCGGTGATGTCCTGCGTGATCGTCTCGCAGGTCCCGCTGGACCGGCTGGACGGGGCGCGGGTCGCCCTCGGGTCGACCTCCCGCACCTCCGTACGGCTCGCGCAGCTCCTTCTCGCCGAGCGGTACGGCGTGCAGCCGGACTACTACACCTGCCCGCCCGACCTGAGCCTGATGATGCAGGAGGCGGAGGCGGCCGTCCTGATCGGTGACGCGGCCCTGCGCGCCAACATGGTCGACGGCCCGCGCTTCGGCCTCGAGGTGCACGACCTGGGCGCCCTGTGGAAGCAGTGGACGGGCCTGCCGTTCGTCTTCGCCGTCTGGGCGGCCCGCAAGGAGTACGCGGAGCGCGAGCCCGTGCTCACCCGCAAGGTGCACGAGGCCTTCCTCGCCTCCCGCAACCTCTCTCTGGAAGAGGTCGACAAGGTGGCCGAGCAGGCGGCCCGCTGGGAGGCCTTCGACGAGAAGACCCTGGCCCAGTACTTCACCACCCTCGACTTCCGCTTCGGCGCCCCGCAGCTGGAGGCGGTCGCGGAGTTCGCCCGCAGGGTGGGGCCGACGACGGGGTTCGCGGCGGACGTGAAGGTGGACCTGCTGACGCCGTAGCGCGCGGGGGCCCGGGCGGCCGTACGCGGCCCGGGTCCGTGGCGCACGCGGCGACCCGGGCGGTCGCGCAGCCCGGGTCCGTGGCGCACGCGGCGACCCAGGCGGTCGCGGAGCCCGGGTCCGTGGCGCACGGTGCTACCCGGGCGGCCGTACGCGACCCGGGCGGCCGTACGCGGCCCGGGTCCCCCGACCGGTCCGGCCACTACGCTGCTGGGTGGCAACGGCGTACCGGTGCGACGGGGGAGGGGTGGCGCCATGCGGCCGCTCGACACGGACGAACCCACGGTCGTGGGGCCGTACCGGCTGCTCGGCCGGCTCGGCTCGGGCGGCATGGGCCGGGTCTACCTGGGCCGCAGCGCCGGAGGCCGGACGGTCGCGGTGAAGATCGTGCACCCCCACTTCGCGCTCGACGAGGAGTTCCGCGCCCGCTTCCGGCGCGAGGTGGACGCGGCCCGCCGGGTCGGCGGCGCCTGGACCGCGCCCGTGCTGGACGCCGACCCCGACGCCCGCGTCCCCTGGGTCGCCACCGCGTACGCGGCCGGCCCCTCCCTCACGGCCGCCGTCACCGAGCTGGGCCCCCTGCCCGAACACACCGTGCGCACGCTGGGCGCGGGCCTCGCCGAGGCGCTGACGGCGGTGCACGGGCTGGGCCTGGTGCACCGGGACGTGAAGCCGTCCAACGTGCTCCTCACGCTCGACGGCCCCCTGCTGATCGACTTCGGCATCGCGCGGGCGACGGACGGGACGGCGTCCTTGACCTCGACCGGCGTGTCGATCGGCTCGCCCGGCTACATGTCCCCCGAGCAGATTCTCGGCAAGGGCGTGACCGGCGCGGCGGACGTCTTCTCCCTCGGCGCGGTCCTCGCGTACGCGGCGACCGGCGCGCCGCCCTTCCCCGGCGACTCCTCGGCGGCGCTGCTCTACCGCGTGGTGCACGAGCCGCCCGAGCTGGACGGGCTGACCGGCGATCTGCGCGAGGTGACCGAGGCGTGTCTCGACAAGGACCCCTCCGCCCGCCCGTCCCCGGCCGACATCACCGGCCGTCTCGCCCCCGAGGGCGGCGCGGCCCGCCTGGTGTCGGGCGGCTGGCTGCCGGGCGCCCTGGTGGAGCAGGTGAGCCGGGCCGCGGTGAACCTGCTGAACCTGGAGACGACCGGGAGAGGACCGGCGGACGGCGCGGCGGCCTCGGGGCCGGTGGGCTTCAGCAGTCCGTCGGTGGGGGAGGGGACGGAGCCGGGGGCCACAGGGGCTGCGGGCGCGGATGCCGCGACCTCCGGGCCGTCGGTCTCCGGGCCCGCCCCGTCCGGGGTGGCCGGCGGTGGGTTCGGGCCGCCGCCCGTCATGCCGTCGTCGGGCGGTGGGCCGGGCGGCGCGGTCGTACCGGAGCCCCGGCACGCCACGGGGACGTCCGCCCCGCATCCGCCGACGCAACCGGGGAACCGGGACGGTTCCGCGCCCGGCCGGCTGTCCCTCTCCGTCTCCGCGGCCTCGACGCCCGGCACGGGGGGACGGGGCCGGCGGGTCAGCTGCACGGTGGCCCTGGCGGTGGCGGGCGCGCTGGCCGCGGTGACCGTCGGCTCGGCGTTCGTGTTCGACCTGCTGCCGGGCTCCTCGGGGGACGCGGGAGCCGACCAGGGCCCGAGCGGCGAGCAGCCCGAACCCGGCACCGTGCCCGCCGCCTACGTCGGCACGTGGGAGGGGCAGGCCAGCTCCCGCGAGAGCATCACCATCCCGCTCGGGACGTTCCGCGTCACCCTCAAGGAGGCACGGGTCGGCGAGCGGGTCGGCACGCTGCGGCACACGGACATCTTCGGCGGGATCTGCGACGACGTCCTGACCCTCAAGAAGGTCACCGCCAAGCGCATCGTCACGACCTCCGTGGGCGCGCCCACCAACCGCGACGTCTGCAACCAGGCCCGCCACACCGTCCTGCTCACCCCGGTCGGCGACGACCTGCTCTACGAGTCGGACAGCAAGGACTCGGGACGGCCGGAGGCCCGGCTGTCGAAGATCGAGTAGCCGGGCCTCCGGGGAGCCCGGCTGCCGAAGACAGGGTGACCGCTTTCGGTTCCTCCCGGTCGCTGTCGGTCCCCCGGCACTCACTAATGTGTCTGCGTCGGTGAACGACACCAGGCGCAGCGCGTGCCGCACGGGCATCACAACGGGGAAGGCCACCATGGAGACATTGCAGCCGGATGATCCTCGCGAGCTGGGCGGTTACCGCCTGCTGCGAAGGCTCGGTGCCGGCGGCATGGGACGCGTGTACCTCGCACGTTCGCCTGGTGGCCGTACCGTCGCCGTGAAGGTGGTACGTCCCGACCTCGCGGCGGACGCCGGCTTCCGGGAGCGTTTCCGGCACGAGGCGGAGATAGCCAGGGCGGTGTCCGGCCGCTACACCGCACCGGTCGTGGACGCCGACCCCGATGCGCCGCTGCCCTGGCTGGCGACGTCGTACGTGCTTGGCCCGGACCTCACGGACGTGGTCGCCGCGCACGGAGCGCTGCCCGAGCGCACGGTCCGCGCCCTCGCCGTCGGCCTCGCCGCGGCACTGCAGGAGGTGCACGCGGCGGGCCTGATCCACCGCGACCTCAAGCCGTCCAACGTGCTGCTCGCCGCCGACGGCCCGCGAGTCATCGACTTCGGCATCGCGCGGGCGGTGGACGGAAGTCGCCTGACACAGACAGGAGTTGTGGTCGGATCGCCCGGCTTCATGTCGCCCGAGCAGGCTCAGGGCAAGGATGTCGGTACGGCGAGCGACGTCTTCTCTCTGGGTGCGGTGCTCGCCTTCGCGGCGACCGGCCGGGGGGCTTTCGGAGACGGCGCTTCCTCGCATGCTGCGCTGCTCTACCAGATCGTGCACGGCGATCCTGACCTCACCGGCGTACCGCAGTCACTGCTGGGTCTGGTCCGCGCCTGCCTGATGAAAGATCCCGCGCAGCGCCCGGCACCGGCGCAGATCGTCACGTCGCTGGCGCCGCAGGGTGTCGAGCCCGTCCTGACCGACTGGCTGCCGTCCGCGGTCGCGTCCACGATCGCGACGCACGCCGCGGGGATACTCGACCTCGAGGCGCCGGAAGAGGCCCCGGCCGTGGCGTCCTTCGGGCCTGCCCCGACCATGACGTCGGGCCAGGGCACGGGCAACCCGGCCCAGGCGTACGGCGGTCACCCCGCCGGACCGCCGACTCCCGGATACGGGGCCATGCCTTCACCGGGTCATGGCACTCCTGCTCACGGAGGTGCACCGGGCGAGCCTCTGAACGGCACCGTGCGGCTCGGCGAGCAGGGCGCCGGCACCGGCCGGTCCCGTCGCCGCGTGCTCGGCCTGGTGGTCGGCGCCGCCGCCGGTGTCGCCGTGGCCGGAGGCGGAGTGGCCTGGTGGCTGGCGCAGGACGGGGGTGACTCCCCGTCCTCGAAGGACGAGGCGGGCCAGGGCGGGCAGGCCGAACCGGCAGGGGAGCGGTTCACCACACCGCCCCCCGGGGTGGCGCCGCAGCCCTTGTGGCACAAGTCCGTGGCGGAGGACAGCACCAGTTCGCTCGTGCCGCTCCTCATCCACGAGGACCTTCTGCTGATCAGCGGCGATCCGCTCGTGGCGTACGACGTGAAGACGGGCAAGGCCCGCTGGTCGAAGAAGGAGGCCTGTCGTCCGGGAGAGCCCCTTCTCTTCCACGACGGCAAGGTGTTCCTGGCCGACGGCGGCTACGACGGAGTGCTCGTCGCCCTCGACGTCGAGACCGGTGAGGAAGTCTGGCGGAGCCGACTGGGCAAGTCCCTGTCGGTCGACTCCGCCATCGCCGTCGACGACGAGAACGTCTACGTAACGGCCAAGGACCTGGGCGAGTCCAGGAGCGCGACGGAGTACCGCACCGCTGTGGCCGCCGTCAGCCACAGCAGCGGCACGAAGACGTGGCTGCAGCGACGGGACTGGGGCACCAAGGACTACGACGTCCAGGGCAGCGTGTCCGGCAAGTACCTGGTGTACGCCGACTCCAACTACAACCTGACGGTGCGGGACACCGCGACGGGCGCGCAGTTGTGGACCAGGAAGATCGGTGAGGACTGGACCTGGCAGCCCACGGTCGCGGGCGACCTCGTCTTCCTGCCGGGTGATGAGCTCAAGGCCCTCGACGCCGACACGGGCGACACCCGCTGGACCTTGTCCTCCAACGGCCGACGGGCCTTCCGCAACCCGTCAGTGATCGACGGCGTGTTGTACGTCAGTGACTACGACGACGGCGTCTGGGCGGTGGACGCCAAGACGGGAAAGCGGACCTGGCTCTGCGACGACCTGGACGTCAACGGACCGGAGACGTTCGTGCGCGCCGGCTCCTCCCTGTACGGGGCGACCGGCGGCCTGCCCGGTGGCGGCGTCGTCGCACTGGAGGCCCGGACGGGCAAGGTCCGCTGGACCTTCGACGACAACAAGGACAACGGCGAACCGTGGCAGGTGGCCCTCTCCGGCAACCGACTGCTGGTCACCCACGGGCCGGAGGTCTACGCGCTGCCGGCCGTCTGACTCCCGGCCACCGGGGGAAGGGGACCGGCCGTACGGGGGGACTGCGACCAGCCCCGTAAGCCAGAGCAACGAACGGGCCGCAGGGCCGAGCGGGAGGACGAAGCGCCATGCAGATGCTGGTCACGGTTGTGCGGGAGGGCGGCGAGCCGCAGGACGTCGTCCTCACCACGGACGACACGGCAACGGCGGGCGACGTCGCGCAGGCACTGGCGGCATCCCTTGACCGGCCGGGTCAGCCGGGGAGCGTGCCGGACAACGTGGTCGCCATGGGTCGTACGCCGCAGGCGCTCCAGCACACCGGCGGGGCGATCGGCGGAGCACCGCTCACTCTGTGGGCCGACGGCGAGCGCTGTGATCCCTCCGCACCGGTGGCGGCCGTCCTGCAGGACGGCATGCGGGTCTCCGTCGACGACTCGGTGGGCCCGCTGCTGCGCCGCGGCGAGCCGGTAGGGCAGTACGAACTGAGGGTGGCAGGCGGCCCCGCCTCCGGCCGGGTGGTCCGTCTGGGTGTCGGCGTGGCCACGGTCGGCACCGCGCCGACGTGTTCGCTGCACCTGACCGACACGTCTCTGCCGCAGGTCGCTCTCAGAGTCACGATCGACCTGAAAGGCGGGATCACGCTCGCCCCGGAGAGCGGCGCCGCGGTCCTGCTCGACGACGACGCGGTGACGGCGGACAGCCCCTGGCCGCTCGGCGGCGTCGTCCAGGTCGGTGACTCGCTGCTCGTGCTCGACCGGGTGACCGAGCCGGACGCCCACCTGTCCGCGATGAGCGAAGGGGGCCTCGCCTACAACCGCCCGCCCCGTCTGTCGCCGCTGCGCCCCCGGCGACGACTGGTGGTACCGGTGGCGCCCACCAAGGCGGACCGGGCACGCTTCCAGTTCGTCATGGCCTTCATGCCCATGCTCTTCGGTATCGGCATGTGGCTTCTCACCAAGCAGATCTACATGCTGCTGTTCTGTTTGATGAGCCCGCTCATGATGGCCGCCCAGTGGATCAGCGACAACCGGGAGGGCAAGAAGCAGCACAAGACCTCCGTCAAGCAGTACAAGAAGGACCTCGCCGCTCACAAGGCGGAGCTCGTCGCCCTCGGCAAGGAGGAGCAGCGAGCCCGCCGTGCGGACAGTCCCGACCCGGCGGAGGTCCTGCTATTCGCCACGGGGCCGCGCCGCCGTCTGTGGGAGCGCCGCCTCACCGACCCGGACGCTCTTCAACTGCGCGTCGGCTCCGGCAGCCTCCCCTCGGACGTCGAGCTCGTCCTGGGACGAGGCGGCTCCCTGTACGACGACGAGCGTCCCGAACCGCCTCTCCTGCCGAACGTTCCGGTCACGCTGCCCTTCAGCGAGCTCGGCGTGGTCGGCGTCGCCGGGGACCGGGCCCGTGCGCTGTCCACAGCCCGTTGGCTCGGCGTGCAGGCGGCGGTACTGCACAGCCCCCGGGACCTTTCCCTCGTGACGCTCGCCTCGGCCCCCACCGCCGGCGCCGACTGGCATTGGGTGCACTGGCTGCCCCACACCAGTCCCGACCAGGGACAGGACTGTGTCGCGCTGGTCGGCTTCGACTCCGAGAGCATCACCCGCCGCGTCAACGAACTGCTCAACGAACTGGCCCGGCGCAAGGCGTCCCGCGAGCAGAACACCATGACGGGACAGCTGTACCCGGACCCGAGTGTTCTGCTGGTCCTCGACGGAGCCCGCCTGCTGCGTCGTGTGCCCGGCGTGCCCCAACTGCTCGCCGAAGGACCTCGGTACGGCATTCTCGCCCTGTGTATCGACGAGGACGAGCGCCTCCTGCCCGAGGAGTGCAAGGCGGTCGTCGCCTGGTCCCCCGACTCCGCGCATCACGTCCGGGTCCGAGGCCATGGACTGGAGGCCGCGGGGGAGATCCTCGCCGACCAGGTCACCTCACAGTGGTGCGAATTGCTCGCCCGCTGCCTCGCTCCCGTCCGGGACGTCAGCCGGGACGACGCGGGTGCAGCCCTGCCCACTTCCGCACGGCTGCTCACCCTGTTGGGCATGCCGGACCCCACCGGGGCCGACGTAGAGCGGATCTGGCGCTCGGGCGGATCCACCACGGCGGCACCCGTCGGCATCGCCGCGGACGGCCCCTTCTTCCTGGACATCCGGCGGGACGGACCGCACGCGCTGGTCGCGGGAACCACGGGCGCAGGCAAGTCGGAGCTGCTCCAGACGATCATCACCTCGCTGGCCGTCGCCAACCGGCCGGACGCCCTGAACTACGTGCTGATCGACTACAAGGGCGGCAGCGCGTTCATGGACTGCGCCCGGTTGCCACACACGGTAGGCATGGTCAGCGACCTCGACGCCCACCTGACCGAGCGGGCCCTCGCCTCGCTCGCCGCCGAGCTGCACCGCCGGGAGAGGATCCTCCTCGACGCCGCCGCCAAGGACATCGAGGACTACGACGACACCCGCAAGCTCCGCCCCGAACTGGAGCCGATGCCCCGACTGGTGCTGGTGATCGACGAGTTCGCTTCCCTGGTCGCCGAACTGCCGGACTTCATCGCCGGTCTGGTCGACATCGCCCGACGAGGCCGCTCCCTGGGCGTGCACCTGATCCTGGCCACCCAGCGGCCCGCGGGCGTCGTCAGCGCGGACATCCGCGCCAACACCAACTTGCGCATCGCGCTGCGGGTGACGGACGCCTCGGAGTCCATCGACGTCATCGAGGCCCCGGACTCGGGCGCCATCGCCAAGTCCACACCGGGCCGCATGTTCGTGCGCTCCGGAGCGCAGTCCCTGGTCGGGGTGCAGTCGGCCCGCATCGGTGGACGCCGCCCCGCCACAGGCGGTACCGGCCCCAAGGCCACCCTGCTGCCCCTGCCCTGGAACGCCTACGGCCGTCCGCTGCCCAAGCGGACCGAGGCCGAGGACGACGGCACCATGGTCACGGACCTCGCGGTCCTCGTCGACGCGGTACGCGACGGCGCGCGAAGCATGGGATTCGGCGAGCAGCGCAGCCCTTGGCTGCCGCCCCTGGCCGAACAGGTCGCCCTGGACGACCTCACCGCGTACGCCGGGCAGCCGGCAAGGGGAGGGGCGGCGGACGTACCTCCGATCCCTTACGGCCTGATCGACCTCCCGGCGCGGCAGTCCCGTACGCCGCTCCACCTCGACCTGGTGCACGGCGAGCACACCATGCTGGTGGGTGGCGCCCGCTCCGGCCGCTCGACCGCCCTGCGCACCCTGGCGGGATCGCTCGCCCGCTCCACCTCACCGCACGACGTGCATCTGTACGCCATCGACTGCGGCTCGAACGCGTTGCTGCCGCTGATGCGTCTGCCGCACATAGGCGCCGTGGTGACGCGCGACGAGCCGGACCGCGTCCGGCGCCTCATCGATCGCCTGCTGAAGGAGATCGCCCGCCGACAGCAACTGCTCGCCATGGAAGGCGCCTCCAGCGCGGCCGAACAACGGGCGACGGCCGCCCCGGAGGACCGCCTGCCCTGGATGGTGCTTCTGCTTGACAGCTGGGAGGGGTTCGCCTCCACCTTCGAGAGCTACAACTACGGCCAGTTGCTCGAGGCGGCCCAGCGCATCTTCCGCGAGGGCTCGGCCGTGGGGCTCAAGGTCGTGATGACCGCCGACCGCAGCGGACTGAGCGGTCATGTCTCGTCCGCCTTCGCCGACCGGCTGGTGCTGCGCTTCGCCGACCCGAACGACTACTCCACGGCCGGGCTGCAGGCCCGGGAGGTACCCAAGAACATGCCTCCGGGACGCGCTCTGCGCATCACCGACGTGGGCGTGGACGAAACCCAGATCGCACTGCTCACGGGCGACCCGGCCGGCCAGGCGCAGGTCCGGGCCCTGCGCGAGATCGCCGAGGAGGTGACGACCCGCCACGGCCGAGTGCCTGCTGGACGACGTCCGATGCGGGTGGACGCTCTTCCGTCGCGCATCACGGTGTCCGAGGCGCTCGCCCTCGACCCGGACTTCGCCCCGCCGTCCCCGCTCTGGGCGCTCATCGGCGTCGGCGGCGACGAGCTCCAGCCCGTCGGCATCGACTTGGAGGAGAACGGTCCCGGTTTCGTCATCGCGGGCCCGCCGAAGTCGGGCCGCTCCACCCTCCTCACGGCCGCCACGGAAACGCTGTTGCGCTCGGGCACACCCGTGGTGCTGGTCGCCCCGCGCCGCTCGCCGCTGCGTGAACTGGAGGGCCGGGAGGGCGTCCTCGGTCTCCTGAACGCGGACAGCCGCGAGGAGGACCTCGAGGAACTGGTGGACAAGGCGTCGGGCGGCTCGTATGTCGTAGTCGTCGACGACGCCGAGCTCCTCTATGACACTCGCCTCGACGAGGCCTTGGAGACCGTCGTCCGCAAGGGCGCGGACGGCGGTATCGGCCTCATCGCGGCCGGCTCCACCGACAGCCTCTCGGGCCAGTACCGAGGCTTCGCAGTGGAAGCCCGCAAGTCGCGGAACGGCCTGCTGCTGACCCCGCAGAGCCCGTCGGAGGGTGAACTCTTCGGCATCCGCCTCCCGTCGAGCAGCGGCGGTGGGGCTGCGGGCAGCGGACTGTTCGTGGCTGGAGGGTCGTTCATGCCGGTCCAGGCGGTGATGAACGGCTGACGAAGCCGGCGGTGTCACGTCGGGCCCCAGCCGTGACGGCTGGGGCCCGACGGGGTTGTGCCGCAGCGGCGACTATGACTTGGTGAGGCGAACGGCCGTGGATGTACCGAGGATGCGCCGGCGGCGGACGATCCCGATGACAGCTCCCGAGAAGAGAAACAAGGCGATCGCTGAACTGCCGTATGCGGGAAAGTTGACTGGTGGATCGGCGACCCAGGAACGCGGGAGGCTTCGATGCGGGTTGTCGGGGTCGTAGGTGACCAGTACCGCGTCACCGGGGTCGAGGTCTGGCAGTATTCCGGCGTAATCCCATAGCTTGACTTCATTTCCCGACTCGGGCCCCTGTGTGAATTCCACCTTCACATACTTGGGCTTGTCGTCGACTGCTGTGACTTGTGCGGTGGCCGTCACCCCATGGTTGCGCAGGTCTTGGACCAGGGATCGAGGTGGAAGCCAGAAGGCAGCGGATAGGCCGGTGCATAGAACTGACAGTCCTAAAATGCCCAAAATCTGCGCGGGTCGCGGGGCAGATACACGAGGCGCCCAGGCTCGCCTCTCGGCAGCAATCCGCTGCGCTCTTCTGACATGAGGAGGTAACTGGTAATCGTCGGAACAGCGCGTCTTCTTAGTCACCGGAATTCCGCCTCACGTGAACCATTCAGTCACCCTCTCCTTGACGTCCGTGGCCGCGTCGCCGATGTCGTCACCGATTCCCTTCGCTGCTTCAGTCACCTGGTTGATCGCCCTTTTGCCTGATTCAGTCTTGGCGATGTAAGAAACGGCGTAACCAGCACCAAAACCGACCGCTACACCAGCAGCGATTCCCCAACCAACAGGACCTCCACACCACGCGACAGCCGTCATCGTTCCCATGGTGGCGGCAGACCCGGTGGCCATCCCGCCCACGTTGGCCGCGATCGCGACGTCCTTCTCCTCGCCCTGGCTGATGTCCCAGCCGATGGCGCTGACAGTGAGGGCCGTGCCGAGCAGGGGCAGCTTCCCTGCCGTGTGGAGTGTGCGGCCGAAAAGGGTGGTGGAGTTGGGCGGCCTGAGACCCGGTACCTTCCCGATCAGCCAACTGCCGCCGTCCGCGACGGAAGCTTCCATCAACCGCGAGAAGGCCCCAAGGCCGTACTTGGAGTAGACACGCTCAGCCTCCCGGGCGTACTGCCGGGCGTTTCTGGCTGCTCGCCGGGTGTCCTTCTTGAACTTCCGCCGCTCGTCCGGGGACATGCTGTTTACGCGCTGCTGGTAGAGGCGGCTCGCCTCGTCGGAGAACTGCTGCGACCGATTCCAGAAGTGACCGGCGTACTTCGCCTGCATGCCCACGACGGAGGCCAGCAGTCCTGCTGAGTCGGACCACGTGTCGGCAAGGTCGCCGAGCTTCTTCGCGGCGAGCGTCGTGTGCTTCCACGCGACGGCCCAGAGGTCCCTGTCGTCGCCTTGCATGAGTGCCCTGCTGAACAGGGCCGTGGGCTCGTCCTCGCCGATGTCGCCGTGGAACAGCGCGACTACCTTGCTGAAGCCGGGCGCGGGGGACGCTGAGGCGACCGCGGTACTGAAAGCCGAGCCGAAAACCTTCGCGTCCGCTTCGGCCGTGGACGCGCCCGCAGCGGCGACCATCACCGGCAGGATCTTCAACACTTGGGGATCGAGACCGGCGAAGAATGCTGAGGTGAAGTCGGGATCCCCCTTGTGCACGGCCAGAACTTCGGCGATCCGGTGGAACTCCGCCGCGGCCTCGTCCCGGGGAAGGGTGGCCGCCCGTTCGGTCTCCGCAGCGAGCTCCTTCCCGTCCCGTCTCGCCACGCCGATTCCCGGTACTGGCTCACGGAGCTGGACCATCGCGCCCTTGCGTCCCTTTTCATCGACCTCCAGGGCCGAGGCAAGGGCATGTCGGCGGCGCAGCATGGGGAGTTCGTCGTCGACCCAGCGGGCGATCCTACTGATCTCCGTCAGTGCCTCCGTGTCCAGGCGAAGCTTCTTAAACCGGAAAAGGTAGGAGGCTGTCGCTTCGCGTAGAGCCTTGCTGCCGGATTCGAGGTCCTTGACGGTCCGCAGCAAGTTGTCCGGGTTGATTCCCGAGAAGTTCGGATCGACCATCGTCGGCGCCCTACTCCGCGTTAACGACGAGTTGGGGATCGACCAGTACGGCGCGGGCTTCGGAGTCCCTCAGGGCATCCCCGACCTCGCCGGTTGGCAGGACAACCCATGGCTGCCGTTCGCCCATCGCCTCGACCAGTCGAGGTACTGATGTGAACGCGAGAGCGACAAGTTGCTCCTGGCCTCCTTCGCCTGCCACGGGAACAAGAGTCACATCGACGGTGTCATCGGCCGGTCCCCTCACCTCCCTCATGATGGGCAGGACGAGGAATTCCGGACCCCTTTGAGGTGTACCGCTGAAGTCCATTCGGTTAGGTTATGGGGCGTTGAGGTCGACGGCAAAAGTGAGTATGCGGAATTAAGAAGGTACTATCAATGGCTGGAGTGGGGCGTACGGTACCTAATCCCCGAATGGCGGATCTGAGGAAGCTGCGCAGTGACCTCGCCAAGGAGGCGGAAATCCTCAGGAAGGCTCTCAAAGGTCCGGCCGAGGATCTCGGAGGCGACAGGGTCTGGGTGGGGAAGAACGCCCGGGCCTGGCACCGTGAACTCGAAGGCCGTCACCGGAAACTGGGGAAACACGTGGGCAGGCTGCTGTCGGTCATCGACGCGGCCATCCGCATCGAACCCGAGGACGTGCCGACGGCGGAGGCCCGCTCGTACGATGCGCGGTCCTGAAACAGGTCCTGAAACGTTGCCGGGGCGGCGAAACCAGACCCGCAGGGTGGTCCCGGCGCCCCGGCGACGGCGAAATCCGCGTGATCCGCCCTGGGATCAGGTGGCGCGCTCGATGTTGTCGGCGCTGGTGTTCGCGGACTTGCTGGCCTCGTTCAGCGTGTCGACCCACTTCTCGAAGGTCGGCTTCACGTCGCGCCAGTCGTCCCGGAAGCGGTCGGCCTTCGGGCCCTTCCAGTAGCTGGTGCTGTCGGCCGTGGCCGTCTGGAGGTCCTTGATCAGGAGCTGAAGGTCGTGTGCCTTCCGGGCGTAAGTCTTCGACAACTCCCGGAGCCGTGTGAGATCTGCACCGCGATCCATGGCGATCCTCCCCGTGTCATCAGGAACAAGCGGACTGTCCGTTTGCAACAGTGGACGCTATCGCACCGCATCCAGTTCCGCCCGACGATGGAGAGGGTGGGAGCGCGGGGTGAACGACTCGTGTCCGCCCGAGTCGTACGGGTGGATGGGGGACCGTGCGCGCTGTGAGGAGGTGAACGTATCCTGTCCGTCGACACAGCGGGGGAGGCTGCCATGGGAAATCCTGACATACAGGAACTCAATCAGCGAGCCGGACAACTGCGGTCACTGGCCGACCATATCGAGTCACTCGTCGACAGCGCGAAAAACCACAGCACGACCGGGATGAAGACATGGTCGGGCCCCAACGCGGACGACGTGCGTGGCAAGCTCAGAAGCTGGAAGACGAAGTGCGGCACGGTCGCCAAGGCTCTGCGCGACGAAGCGCAGCAGTGTACGCAGGATGCCAAGGACCTTCAGGACCATAAGAAGTAGTCGGCGTCACCGCCGTCGACAGGAGGAACCCGACCAGTGCCCTCGTACGACAGTTCGCGTGCGCGCTTCCGGCTGGCCGACCGGCACATTGCCGTGTTCGCCCAACTGCTGGACGGCGATACGCCGCCCGAAGAGCTCTGGGAATCGTTGGCCGAGCTTCAGCGTATCGGTCTGGTCGGGACCGAAGGTGAGTTGGCGCCGCTGCTGCGTGACCTGCTCGGAGCTCTGGCGGACCCGATGGTCGTGATACAGGTGGAAATCACGGGTGAACACGGGCCGGTGAACCATGGTGTCGTGGTCGGTAGGGACGGTGTGTACTCGCACGACGGCTGGCCCGGCGAGGACGAGTCGGAGTACGTGCGTATCGAGCCGAACACGCTCGTCTGGGAGCTGGCGCGGAAGGTCAATCTGCACCGGGACGAGAAGCCGGAGGAGGGTCTTCCTGAGGTCCGCGTGGAGACCACGATGGCCGCGCTCGACAGTGCCTTCGTCGCCGTGGAGGTGTCGGGGCGTGACGACGAGGCTCCCCACGCACCGGTCCGCGCGGCGCTGGCCGAGGCCGACCCCGGTCTCGCGGGGCCGATGCTCGACCGCTTCACCGAACTCGTCACCTCGCTGAACGCGACCTGGCGCATCACCACGGCCTGGGACGGCGATCACGACAACGAGCGCTCCACCATGATCCGTGCACTCGCCGTGTGGGACTGTGGCCCTGCCGGCTACTGGATACGCGAGCAGCCCGAGGAGCCGATCATGCCCGGTCAAGTCGGCCCCGACAGCCCGCTGGTTCTTGTCCGCTCCCACTCGGCGGAGGTGTGGGACAAGATCATTGACCTGCTGCCGGACCGAGAGGAAATTCTGATCGAGGGCGTATGACTGCACGGAGTGTCCGACCGGACGGCGCCCTGCGGCCGGTGCCGGAATCCTGTCACTTACGACGGCATCCCACGGGCTGGGTCAGAACCAGTTCATCGGATTCGCCTTCGACTTGGCGATGCTCTTGCCCAGGTCTCCGACCTTGTCTCCCACCCACTTCTTCGCTGCTCCCGCGCCCTTCTTGATGTCGTCCCAGTGCTCGACCACCTTGGCTCCGCCATAGATCAGGCCCGTTCCCACAGCCAGGCCGATGGTCACCGGGTTGGGAGCGACCATGGCCGCCGTGAGGGAGGCGTTGAAGCCGACCTCGGCGACGTCGGCGACATACGCGGCGCCCCTCTTCTTGAACGCGTCGACCGGGTTGCCCTGGGAGATGACATTGGCTGCGCTGAAGCCGGTCGCGGCCACACCACCGACGATTCCGGCGCCCCGCAGGAATCCGGCGGTCTTGGCGGCGGCGCCCAGCCCGGTGCGCAATGCGCCGTGGCCCCGAGCGACGTCCGGGGCGACCTGTGCCACGGAGTTGACGAACCGCTGCTGGTTGGCGGCCTTCGTGAAGACTTTGATCAGGCTTGCGTTCCCAGCCCGCGCCACGGGCTGCCCCGCATGCGTGAAACCGCCGTAGGCCTTGGCGAGTTCGTCGGAGCCAACCAGGAAGTCGATCACGCCGTTGGCCCGCAGGGTGCTCATCAGAGGGGTCGATCGGACCCAGTTGTAGCCCTCGCCTAGCAGGTCTCCTCGTATGCCGCTCGTGAGGGGAATACGGGAAACGTTCTGGTAGGCCGTGCTGCGGCCGAAGAGGGATCCCAACTGACCCGGCAGCCAGCTGCCCGGGGCGCTCAAGGAGCGAATCTTCGGTGTCCACTTGATGAGGCCGTTGCCGGCGGACCGTATGAGTCCGTTGTCCGAGCCCCGCAGGACCACGCCCAGGCGGGTCTTCCAGGTGCGCAGGGCTCCGGCCTTCAGGGAATTGCCCACCAGGACCTTGGTGAGCGAGGCACCTTGGATGGTGACGACCGCTGTGGCCGCGGTGACACCGGCCCAGTCGCCGTAGAGCCCGATCATGCTGGCGACCGTCTCTTCGTGCGGTTGCAGCCCGGGTATGCGCGTGATGGCGTGTGCCTCGAGCCGCTCGATCCATTCGCTCAGCGTTTCGTCGGGCTTGCGCCTGAATTCGTTGGCATGGGGATCGTCACTGGCCGCCACCGAGTTGGCCAGGAGGAAGGCGTCCGGCCCGAGCCCTTCTCCTTTGAGCTTCTCTACCTCCTTAGCACTGAATCCGGCCCACAGGAGCCCGGCGTGCGGGTCACCACTTTCCAGACGGGCGAACACACTCCGCTTGCGGAGGTCGGATGCGGTGTCCCGGGCCCAGCCGCGAAGGGGTTTGAGGGAGGCCAGCTTGCTGCTGACTCCGAGCCTGGAGGCCCGCGTGAAAGCCTCGTCCACCTTGTCCTCGACGCCGCCCCGGCCGTCCAGGAGCTTCGCGAGTTGGTCCAGATCGTCCGGGTTGACGTTCCTCAGTGCCATCGTTCGACCCCCGTTCCGGCCTGACGGCGTGCGTCAATGCCTACTCGTCCATGCCCTGATGTTGGTGATCCGCCGTGTTCCGCCTCGGTCACATGCTGCGCAGCAGGCCGTACGCGAAGACCAGGCGCCGGTCCAGCCAATCGGCTCTGATCAGATATCGGACGTCGTTGTCGGACGTCATGACAAGGTCCGTGCCCGACCGCCATTCGAGGACGCGTGATTTGGCAGCCTGGTCGCCACCCTCCGCGCCCATGTCGGCCACTGCCTGAACCGCACCCAACAGCAGTTTTCCGGCGCCACGCTGCACGATGTCCTTGCGTCCGCCTTCGGCCCACTCGGCGCTGCTGACGATGGCAGGGTGGCCCGGCTGGTCGATTCTCCAGGTCGGCTTCAGCGCGTGTCTGAGGGGAGCAGTACGAAGAATCGTTCCGACGATCTCTCCCCCAGCACCAATTACGCGGTGGTGGCGTATGCCGTCCACGTTCTCCGGTTCATCGACGGAACAGAGCAGCTGCGTCCCTTCCGGGTCCTCGTACAGTGACCTTGCAAGGTCCTCCGGGTGGGTCGGAGGAGGGAAGAAGGCGCATGGCGAGAGGACGCGTTGGGCGCCTGCGCCCTGCGCCACTCTGAAGGCACGCGGACCCAGCACGGCGTGCTTGCGATGTGCGGAAGCCGGCCGCTCTTCATCGGTGATGCTGCACTCCCAGATGTCAGACCAGGGGATGACGGGTACGGGCGGCTCGTCCGTCTTCTTGTGCTTGCCGAACATCAGTGAATCTCCATGGCCTCAGGCCGTGACGAGGTGTTTCAGAGGAACGGTCCCAGGCGAGGCTACGCGTTCGAGCGGGCGAGTTTCACGACGGTCTCCGACAGCGCCGACACCTCGAACACGACCCCCGCGAACTCCACCGGATCACCGACACGCACGTCCTCGTACGTGGCGGCGGGGATCGCCGCACAGTTCGCTGCGATGCCCGCCGTCCCCGCGTCGGTGTCGAGGTACGAGACCGTGAGGGACAGGCCTGTGGGGAAGCGCTGGACCCCGCCGTTGCCGACGAGGGACAGATCTTCGCCCTCGTCCGGGAATCCGGCTGATGCGGCGGCGAGGACGTCGGGGTTGGTCGTGAAGCACAGGGGCGCGTCCGCGGAACCGCCCACCGACTTCATGGACTTGGGGGCTGCGGCGAGTGCGGCCCTGTCTGCCGCAGCCTCCGGTTCGAGTACGACGCGGTAGGAGCAGATCTGCCGGACGGTGTAGGCATGGCCGGAGACGTTCACCTGGGCCCCGAGCTCTACGGTCCACTGCTGCTGGCCGGACGCGTACCGTGCGCCCTCGCGCAGGGTCGCCTTGCGTGTCGCGCCGTCGGCCTGGGCCTCGGCGTACTGCACACCCCCGCCGCCGGGCAGCTGGAAGCCGCCACCGCGCAGGACATGCAGTCCGTCCCGCGACGTTTCCCCGACACACACCGGCCCCTTGTCCTCGGCAGCCGCCCGTGTGGTCGTCGGAGCCGTCGTCGGCGTGCCGTCGCCTCCACCGGAGGAGGATCCGCAACCGGCCACGAGCGCGAGCGCGCCCAGTACGGATGCCGTGACGCCGTGGAACCTACTCACCCTGAGCACCGGTTTCCTCCTTCGTAATTCCCGTGACACGTTCCAGTGCCACGTGGGTCCGGTACTCGACCTCCGTCACCCGCCACTCGTCACCGGTGATCTCCACCTTGTCCCCGGGAACCAGCTCGTCGTACTCGACGATGAACTGCCCGTCGCGATTGATCTGGATCCGTCCGTGCACCGACGGCTCGGCGAAGATCGTCGCGAGGATGCGATGGGTGGCGCCGTCGTGTTCGACGGTGTACGGGACGTGGTAGCGCAGCACCCACCGGCCGTCGAACTCGAACGGGTACTTCACCTGAGGACGGTCGGTCGTCACTCCACTCACCTGCCGTGCGTCGCGGGATTCGTCACGGGACATCGAACGCCTCCGGACTCTGGAAGTACTGGTTGAACTGCTCCTGCGTCACGGTGATAGGCGGATAGCCGGAAGTCCCCCAGGGATTGCCGAGGATGACCTTGCCGTCATCGGTGAAGCCGCGGACGTAGTAAGCATGATTACTGTGGTAGGTGCTGCCCCATTCCTTGGGGTGATTCTTGTCCAGGCTCTCGTCGGCCGGCGTGGAGACGGTGACGACCTGCCCCGACTCGAATGCCTTCTTCAAGGCGCTCAGGTCCTTGTCGTCGTGCTCGCCGATGCCGAGAAAGCCACCGGTCTTCAGGTCCTCTCCCTCGCGCCCGGTGAGATAGGGGGCGGACTTCTTCGGGTCGTCGCCCTCGATGCCGCCGTAGCCGCGTTCACCGTCGCCGTCCTCCGAGTAGACCATCGCGAAGGCCTTCTCGTAGTACGCGGGCCAGGACTCACCGTTGCCGTAGGTGCTGATCGGGTTCCCGTTCTGGTCGGTGGGCAGGTCTGCGGTCATGGTGACCCACTGGTAATTGCCCTCCTTGTCCCAGACCCTGACGCTGACCGTGCCGTTCGGGTTCTCCTTGATGCCTTCCTGCACGAACCGGGGGTTCTTCTGCGCCAGGCCCGCCAGCGAGGCGACATACCAGCAGTCGCCGAACTGGTTCTGGTTGACGTCGTCGGCCGAGACACCGTTCACGAACAGGGGGTCACCGGGCGGCGCCCAGTGGATGCCGTTATTGGTCTGCCCGTTCTGGTTGTTGCCTCCCGCCTCGTACGCGCCCGTGTTGGTGAAGGTCGGCTGCATCCCGGGGAAGGCCGCCTGGAACTTCGGCAGATTCTCGGGACTGATCTTCGACAGCATCAGGCCGAGCGTCGCCCGGCGCTTGTCCTCGGGCAGGCCGTTCTTGTCGAACGGGTTCCATGCCGAGTCGTCTGTGCTGGTGAGCAGTTCGTTGTAGAAGGCCAGGTCCTTCGGCGACGCCTTGGACATGAGGGCGTCGATCTCGGCGGCCGTCAGCCCGTCGAGTTCACCGGACACCTTCTCCAGATCGTCACGGTTGCCGTTGGTGCCGAAATCCTTGCCTTCGAGGGCTCGCAGATTGCGCAGGGCCTCGTCGATCTTCTCGGCGTCCGGGGCCTTCTCGTCGAGGAACACACTGCCGTCGGCGACGGGGTATCCCTTACGGGCCAGTTCCTGCACGCCCTCCAACTGTTTGATCCGGCGCTTCATCGACGACTGCATGTCGCCGAGCTCACCGGTCAGGGACCCGGGCAGCCGACGGCGGCCGCCGAAGAAGGAAGGTATGGGTATGACGTCCCCGATCAGGGCCTGCAGCTCGGGGTTGCGGGAGGCGCTCTGCCCGGACGGCAGGTTCTGCTGGGCGGAGGTCAGAACAGCGGCCAACTGACTGTGCAACTTGCCCGCGTCCGAAGCGAGCGCGTCGAGGTGGTTGGCGAGCGCGGTGAGCTTGGGAGCGTCGAACCCTCGGAAGACCATCAGTTGCCCCCAGTGCCGGTCTTGGCCTTGTCCTTCTCCTTGGCCTGCCGCTCCAGTTCCGCGGCCTGGTTCTCCCAACGGGTGGCGTCGGCCAGCAGGGCGCCACCCATGTCGTTGAGGGTGCGCTGCCGTTGCCGAAGCTGTTCGGTGCACGTGTCGGCGTACGGCCCCTGCCAGATGGCGTCCTCGCTGTTGCCGGCCCGTGAGCCGGCGCGGGGGATCGCCTTCTTCACGGCATCGTCCAGGTACGGCCCCAGCTTGCGTGCCAGCGACCGAGCCTCACGTGCACACTCCCGCAACCGCTCGGCTCGCTTCTTCAACTCTGCGGCGCTGTCCGCATCTGTGGGCCCCATGGCCGACGTCCTCCCCGTTCGCTGACATGTCCGCTGTTCTCATGTGGGTGGTGCACGGCGTCGCCGAAGCCTATGAGGGCGGCTCAGCGATTGATCGACTGGATCTCCTGAACCGTGACGGCCTGAGTGGAGCCGAAGGCACCGTCGGGCAGGTCGCCTCCCGCGCCGCCCGTGCCGGTCCAGGAGATCTCCCAGGTGATCGTGGCCTGAAGGTTGTACGTGCCGTTGCCCGACGAGCGGAGGTACTTGATGCCGCACGGCGGGGTGCGGTTCGCCTTGCCCCTCGCGTACGGCTCACCGATCGATCGGTCGCCGTTGATCACGCACTCGCCGGATGCCGGGTAGGTCACGGCGTCCTCGGTGCCGGGCTCGAGGGTCAGGGACACCGGTCTGGCCGTCGTCGTGGCCTGGAGGTTGAAGCCCGGCACATTGAGGGCTGCCGTCGCCTGCACCTCGTCGAACACGGCCGTGTCGAGCCACGCCCAGGTCGGCAGGTTGACCTTGGTGGTCTGCTCCGGTGCGAGGGTCACCTCGGTGTCGGGCAGTTGCATGTGCTGGTAGGCCAGGGCCGCGAGGATCTGGGGTGTGATGGCCTCTTCGTACCGGGGCGGGGGCGCCTCGCCGTTGTCCACCCAGAAGGGAAGGTCGTTGCAGGAGCTCCGCTTGAGCGCGTCTGGTTCGTTCGGGTTCTCGACGCCGGCCCAGAACATGCCCTCGCCGTCCTTGTCGACGTTGTAGTCCTCGTAACCGGGGTTGTCGGACCAGCCGTAGCCCGCCTCGTAGTGGCGCTTCAGCTCGGTGAGGGCGGAGCCGGCGGTGCTGCCGATGCCGGGGGTCTTCAGCTGGCGCTCGATGTCCTTGGACATCTTCGCCTTGAAGTCCTTGGCTCCCAGATAGGGGGCGTACCAGCAGGGTGGGGGAGTCCAGTTGACGTCCGCCGACGTCACGTTGCCGGAGGCGCCGTTCGGAGCCACGGAGCCGGAGTACGTGATGCGGGCCGCGGCGTAGATGCCGCTGTCGTCCTTGCCGCCAGACTGCTCCATCCCGCCCTCGGTGTTACTGGGGATCTCGCCGGCGTAGGCCGTACCTGTGAGGGTGAGACCCAGAGTCAGGGAGAGGACGACGGCGGCGGAGGCGGCCCATGACCTGGTCACTGGCACTTCGCCGCCTTCCCCTCGACGTACACCTCGGACGCCTGCCAGAGGCCGTCACTGGTGGGCATCTTGACCATGATGATCTTGAAGTAGTCGAAGTCCGACAGGCTCGGTGTACCCCTATGCACCTTTCCGGTCTTCACTTCCTTCGAATAGAACTTGGTCGAGTCGACACAGAAAGCCACTTCGACGGTGTCGCCGGCGGGTGTCGAGCGCGTGGTGGCCTGGTAATGACGGCGGGTGCCGGTGGCCGTCCACCCACCGTCGAGCCTGGCGTCGATCTGCGTCTGGCCGTACTTCAGTCCCTGCCCCTTGGAGTAGGCCACCAGGGCGGCGTCGTCGGTCGAGCGGTTGTCGATGCCGTGGTAGATGGCCCGGACGTAGTTCGCGGCGTCATCCATCGCCGCCGCCTCGTTCTTGTCCTTCGGTTTGTCCCAGTCGAAGACCAGCTTCAAGTCCGCAGGCAGCGACAGATCCACGCCGTCAGGCTTGTCCTCCTCCTGCGCCCCCGGCTCCGCCGACTCGCTCGGCTGCTCGGACTGCCGGCCGGCGCCGGTGATCTCGTCGCTGTCGGTGGACCCGTCGTCCCCGCCTCCACAAGCCGTGAGCAGCAGAGCCGTCGCGGCGGCGAACGCGATGGCGGTGGACAAGGTGCGGCGCTTCACAGTGACTCCCCGTGAGACAGAAGTGCAGTCGAGAGCAGAGACGGTATCGGTGCCGTTTCCGGTTTCGCCAGGGCGAAGAGGCCTGCGAAAGGCGCGTTCACGGCGCGTGGGGCTGAAGGGGAGCGATCGGGCGTATCCCCGGAACGCGCAGGTCATGTCAGTGAGATCGGTCCTCGGCGACTGCGGTGTGTTCCATTCCACCCAGCGGCCCAGTCACTCGTCCTCGATGCCAGTGCGAAGAGGGTCAAGTGCGCGCCGGGCTGATGGGTCGGAGCCCCGTCAGTCGTCGAGCAAGGCCCGTAGCTGCGGGGGGAGGTCGGGGGTTTCCGCGCCCGCCGCCCGTGCCGCCGCGACCGCTCGGGCGTATGCCTCCGCCTCCGGCCGCAGGTCCGCCTTGCGCCTTCCCTGGCGGTGGCCCGCGACCCAGACGACGACGGCGAGGGGCACGAGCGCCAGCGCGGCGAGTCCGAGGGGTTCGCCCGAACTGACCGCCACCGCGGCGCCGATCCCGCCGGCGAACAGCAGCAGCCAGCCCACCTCGTCGTGCCAGCCGCCCTGGTCGGCGACGCGCTCGTACTCCGACACCGCCTCCGGCTTCGACGGGGGCGTCATAGTCGGAGGTGTGCCGGTGCCTTCGGTGGACCGCTCCACCGGTGCGTACCTCGGTATCGGCGTGACGCCCCTGCCGCTTCCGTCCTCCCGGCGGCCCTCCAGCCACGCCGGAACATGGGCCGGTTCGATGCCGTAGGCCCGGGCGAGGCCCAGCGCCTCGCGGTAACCCGCAAGCTCCTTGTGCAGCAGGGCACGCTTCCAGCGGAGGCGGGCCAGCGTGAGGCACGCGGCCGCCAGGATCAGCAGCGGGCCCGCGGGGGCATAGGCGAGCAGCGGTCTACCGGCCGTCGCGGGGGCCGCGTGGCCGACGAACGGCCAGATCGCGCCCGCCGCCAGGGCGAGACCGCCGATCCATCCGGCGGGCCCGCGGGCGGCCCGGTCGACGGTACGCCGGTGCCGCTCGAGCAGGTCGCTCACCGCCGCGTCGTCCGTGTAGTCGACCCCGGCACGCGCCCCGACGGCACGGACCCTCTCCGACAGGCGTGCGTCCGTCGCAAACGCCGCACCGCCGAGCGGTGGTGTCCTCGTCCGTGCCTCCGCCACGTGAATCCCCCGCATGCCTGCTTGTCGCGTGCTCGGTGACTTTCCGCGCCGCCGGTATCGGTGTGACGTCCGTCGTCCTGGGCGACCGGCCGGTCACCGGTTCGAGGCACGATCATGGCACGCGACTCCGAGGCCTCCGTGAGCGGTTGGTGGGGGAGGCGTGTGCGGCGGGTGAGAAAGTGGCCGCAAAACGCCCCCGAAGGGGGAGCTGAAGCTTCGCGTCCGCACAGTGGACGCGTCGTCCTGCGGCCGTTCCCACAGGGTTGTTGAAGCATGAAATTGCAGATGGGCAACGGTGAGAGGGTCGAGGCGGCCGAGGGTGAACGTGCCTTGAGGGCCGTATGCCCGGCTGATACGGTGCGATGGCTTGACACTCACGTATGCGTTGGCTATTCGCCCCCATCAAGGCGAGTACGCCCCACGCGTCCCGCCCTGTCCGCGCGCGAGCGGACGCGGGTGAAGTGTCCGATATTTCTAGGAACTTGGCAGACATCATCTTGGGTGTACGGGGAGCGGCTGCGTGAAGATCCAGGAGCGTACGGGGGCGGGCGCGGGTCGTTCCGCGGCTCCGGCCGGGCCGTCGGTCGGTGAGCGGCTTCCCACTCCGCCCCGTGAGCGCAAGCCGGCTCTCGCCGCGCTGGCCGTGCTGCTGATCCTGGTGGGCGCGCTCGGCGCCACCATGCTCGTGCTGCAGGCCGGCGACCGTATCGAGGTTGTCAAGATCACCGAGGAGATTCCGGCCGGGCAGTCGGTCACCAAGAGCAACACCACGTCGGTGATGGTCGCCGAGGACCCGGGCATCCACTACGTCCAGTGGTCCCAGCTCGACGCCCTGAAGAAGCTGAAGGCCGTCACCACCATCCCCGCCGGCGTGGTCGCCGTCGGGGAGATGTTCGGCTCGGAGGCCAAGGTGCCCGAGGGCAAGGCCCTCGTCGGTCTGTCCCTGAAGGAGGGGCAGTACCCGGCCGGGCTCAAGAACGGTGTCACCGTGGCCGCGTACCGCGTCGGCGGCACCTCGCGGTCCGGGTCGGGTGACGACGCCGACGGCGGCTCGGCCGGCTCCGCGGGCGGTAACTCCGTCATCGTCGAGAAGGCCCTCGTCAACTACGTCCAGGAAAAGGGCGGCGACGACCTCGTCAGCAGCAGCAACCTCCCCGTCACGCTCCTCGTCGACGACGCGCAGGCCGCGGCGCTCACCCAGGCCGCCACCAACGGCGAGGTCGCGCTCGTCCTCGTCCCTGGCAACTAGAAGGCGGCACCCGACCCATGGCCCTCATCGCCCTCGCCGCCGACAAGGGTTCCCCCGGCGTCACCACCGCGGCCGTCGCCCTCGCGGCGGTCTGGCCGCGCCGCGTCCTGCTCGCCGAGACCGACCCGGCGGGCGGTGACCTCGTGTACCGCAGCGCCGCCGCGCACGGCGGTCCGCTCAACCCCAACACCGGCATGCTGTCCATAGCCGCCACCGCGCGGCGCGGCCTCGTGCCCGACCAACTCTGGGACCACGTCCAGCCGTTGAGCGGCGGACTCGAGGTCCTCGTCGGGCTCGGCATCGCCGAGCAGGCCGCCGGACTCGCCGGGCTGTGGCCCACGCTCGGGCACGCCTTCGCCTCCCTCGCCGACTCGCCCAACGCGCCCGCCGACGTCATCGCCGACTGCGGCCGCATCAGCGGCGACACCCCGGCCGTCGAGCTGTTCCCGCACGCCTCCCTCGTCCTGCTGATCTCCCGCACCGAGCCCGAGGCGCTGGCCCGGGTCCGGGACCGGGCGGCCGCGCTGGCCGGCAAGCTGCACGGCGGGTCGCGCGGCGCCACCACCCTGAACAGCCCCGTCATCGGCGTCGTCCTGGTCGCCGACCCGGGCAACGCGGCCAAGCTGGCCGGGCAGGTCAACGACATGCTCGTGCACGCGCAGACCGGCGCCCGCGTCGTCGGCACCCTCGCCGACGACCCGGCCGGCGCCGAGCAGCTCGCGGGGCGCCGCCGCGGCCGCCTGGACAAGTCGCTGCTGATCCGCTCGGCCCGCAAGGTCACCGCCGACGTGTACCAGCAGTACGGGGCCGCGTGGGCCGCGCAGGCCCAGGCCGCCCAGCAGCAGACGCACGCCGCGCCGCCGCAGGGCCACGGAGCCGGGCGATGACCGCTGTCGACCACTCCCTGGTCAAGCGGTTCCGTCAGGACGCCGGTGACCGGATCGCGGAGCAGCGCCGCCTCGACCAGGTCAACGGCGTCACGCCGATGTCCACCGAGGACGAGCGGCAGTACGCGCGCGCCGTCATAGCCCAGATACTCGAGGAGTACGCCCGCTCCGAGATCAACGCGGGCCGTACGCCGCTGGACGCGGAGACCGAGGAGCAGTACGCGGCCGCCGTGCACGCGGCCCTGTTCGGGGTGGGGCGGCTCCAGCCGCTGCTCGACGACCCCGAGGTCGAGAACATCGACATCAACGGCTGCGACCAGGTGTTCGTCGGCTACGCCGACGGGCGCGAGGTGCGCGGCGAGCCGGTCGCCGAGACCGACGATGAGCTCATCGAGCTGATCCAGGTGCTGGGCGCCTACTCCGGTCTGTCGTCCCGGCCCTTCGACTCCGCGAACCCGCAGCTCGACCTGCGGCTGCCGGACGGTTCGCGTCTGTCGGCCGTCATGGACGTGGCTCGCCGACCCGCGCTGTCCATCCGCCGGGCCCGCATGGGCAAGGTGTTCATCTCCGACCTGGTCGGCAACGGCACCCTCACCCCCGAGCTGGGGCACTTCCTCGCCTGCGCGGTCCGCGCCCGCAAGAACATCATGATCGCGGGTGCCACCAACGCCGGCAAGACCACGCTGCTGCGCGCCCTCGCCAACGAGATCCCGCCGCACGAGCGTCTCATCACCGTCGAGCGCGCGCTGGAGCTGGGCCTCGACACCTTCCCCGATCTGCACCCCAACGTCGTGGCGTTCGAGGAGCGGCTGCCCAACTCCGAGGGGCAGGGCGCCATTTCGATGGCGGAGCTGGTGCGCCGGTCGCTGCGTATGAATCCCTCCCGGGTCATCGTCGGCGAGGTGCTCGGCGACGAGATCGTGACCATGCTGAACGCGATGTCCCAGGGCAACGACGGCTCGCTGTCCACGATCCACGCCAACAGCTCCAGCGAGGTCTTCAACCGCATCTCCACCTACGCCCTCCAGGCCACCGAGCGGCTGCCGATCGAGGCCAGCCAGATGCTCATCGCCGGCGCGGTGAACTTCGTCGTCTTCGTCCAGCGGCGCAACGGCTTCCAGAGCGGCGGCCGCCTCCAGCGCAGCGTGACCTCCGTACGCGAGGTCAACGGCGTCGACGGGCGGGTGCTGTCCAGCGAGGTCTTCGCCGAGGCGCCCGACGGCCGGGTCGTCCCGCACGCCCCCATAGCCTGCCTGGAGGATCTGATGGCCCACGGCTACCGGCCCAGCGGAACGTGGGGGTGAGCCCATGACCACCGATCCACCGATGACCGCCGACCTCGCCGCACTCGGCTCCGTCGGCTCGATGGGCGGCCTGTTCTCCGCCACCGTGCTGTACGCGCTCGCCTGCGGTGTCGCCGTCGGCGGCGGCCTCGCCCTGTTCTTCGTCGCCGTACGCGGACTGCCCGCCAAGCCCGAGCACGAGAAGCAGAAGGCGGGCGAACGGGCGGGCGAGCTGCTCCGGTTCGCCGGGCGGCGCGGATCCCTCGCCGCGCTCGTCGGACTCGCCGTGCTGCTGATGACCCGCTGGGTCGTCGCCGGTGTCGCCTCCGCCGTCCTCGTCTTCTTCTGGGACCGGCTCTTCGGCGGCGCCTCCGAGGAACGGGCCGCCATGCGGCGCGTGGAGGCGCTCGCCTCCTGGACGGAGTCCCTGCGCGACACCATCGCCGGCGCGGTCGGCCTGGAGCAGGCCATCCCGGCGTCCGCGCGGGCCGCCGCGCCCGTGCTGCGCCCGCACCTCGACGCGCTCGTCGACCGGCTGCGCGCCCGCACCCCGCTGCCCGAGGCGCTCCAGCACCTCGCCGACGAGATCGACGACGCCTCCGCCGACATCATCGTCGCCGCACTCATCCTCAACGCCCGCCTGCGCGGCCCCGGTCTGCGGCAGGTGCTCGGCGCGCTGGCCAAGTCGGCGCGCGAGGAGGTCGACATGCGGCAGCGCGTCATGGCGCAGCGGGCGTCCACGCGCCGCTCGGTGCAGATCGTGGTCGCCGTGTCGATCGCGTTCGTGCTCGGCCTGTCCATCTTCAACCGCGACTTCGTCGAGCCGTACGGCACGGCCGTCGGCCAGGTCGTCCTCGCCTGCGTGTGCGGGCTGTTCGCGCTGGGCTTCTGGTGGCTGCGCAAGCTGTCCACCATCGAGACGCCCGAGCGTTTCCTGGTGCGTGACGAGTCCTCGGTGCGCCTGGTGCGTCCCCGCACCCCGGGCGCCGCGCCCGCGCAGGCGTCGCCGTTCCGGCCGGAAGAGGGGGTACGCCGGTGAACGACGGACTGACGATGCCGGTGCTCGTCGGCGCGGTCGTCGGACTGGGCGTCTACGTCCTCGTCCGCGCGCTGATGCCGACGAAGCGCAGCGCGCTCTCCCAGGTGGCCCGGATCGACGCGATGCGGGCCCGCGGCACGGCGTACGAGTCGGCGCGGACCACGGACCGCGAACCGTCCGGCCGTTTCGCCTCGCTCCGCGCCCAGGTGGGCGAGAAGGTCGCCGACTTCTACCGGCAGCAGGGCTGGGAACAGCGGTCCCTGCGCGCCGACCTGGCCGTCCTGGAACGCAGCTGGGAGAAGTTCCTGGCGACGAAGGTGCTGCTGGCGGTGGCCGGCCTGTTCTTCGGGCCGTTCCTGTTCGCCATCGTGTGGCAGCTCGGCTTCGGCAAGAGCCTCGCCGTCCCGGTGTGGCTGGCGCTGCTGTGCGCGGTGCTGTTCTTCGTGCTGCCCGACCTGGAGGTGCGCCGGGACGCCGCCGAGAAGCGGCGCGACCTGCGCCGGGTGATCGGCGCGTACCTGGACCTGGTGTCGATGAGCCTGGCCGGCGGCCGCGGTCTGCCCGAGGCGCTGATGGCGGCGGCCGAGGTGTCCGACGGCTGGGCCACGCAGCGGATCCGCAACGCCCTCGCCGACGCGCGGATCACCGGCCTCAGCCAGTGGCAGGCGCTCGGCCAGCTCGGGGAGGAGCTGGGCGTGGAGGAGCTGAAGGACCTCTCCGCCTCGCTGGCCCTCGTCGCGGACGACGGCGCGAAGGTCCGGGAGTCCCTCGCCTCGCGCGCCGAGACCATGCGGCACCGCGAACTCGCCGAGATCGAGGGCAGCGCGGGTGAGAAGTCCCAGTCGATGCTCGTGGCGCAGCTGCTGCTGTGCGCGGGGTTCCTGGTGTTCCTGATCTTCCCGGCGGCGATGCGGGTGTTCCAGGTGTGAGATACCGGACCGGTGAGCCGCGAACCGCGGACCGCACGCCGTACGTCAGAACTTCCGTGAACCGAATTCGAGAGGACAACGCGTCATGAACGGACGTACCTTCCACACCGGCATCCCCGCCGTCGACTTCCTGGTCACCTTCATGCGGGCGCGTGTCGAGCGGGCGCGCTCCGGCGAACTGGACCGCGGTGCCTCCGCGGTCGAGTGGGTCATCATCTCGGCCGTCGTCGTGGCGATCGTGGGCGTCGTGGCCGCGATCATCAACGCCGCGCTCAGCGAGGGCGCCAACAAGGTCGGCGACTGCATCAAGGGCGCGGACGCGGGCAAGACCTGCTGACCGCGCGAACCTTCTCGACGTGACGGGGATGCCGGTGCGCGTACGCAGCTGGGTACGCCGACGGGTGGAGGCCGCCTCCGCCCGCGGCGATTCCGGCATGACCGCGATCGAGTTCGTCTTCCTCACGCCGATCCTGTTCTTCATGATCTTCGCGACGGTGCAGTTCGCGCTGTACTTCTTCGCCGATCACGTCGCGCAGGCGGCGGCGCAGGCGGGCGCGCGCAAGGCGCGGGCCACGGCGGACGCCGAACCGGGCGGCTGGCGGGGCGAGGCGCGGGACGTGGTCGACAGCTACATCCGGCAACTGGGACCGCAGCTGGTCATCGCCCCCGACGTGAAGATGCTCCAGCCGGAGCAGAACACGGTCGGCGTGGAGATCACCGCCCGCATCCCGACGGTGTTCCCGGGCCTCGACCTGACGGTGCACGCGCGGTCTCAGGGACCGGTGGAGCGGTTCGTGCAGGAGGGGGAGAACTGATGCGCCGTTCTCTTCCACGCGCCGTCCGGCAGGACTCGGGCGACCGGGGTCTGTCCACCGTCGAGGTCGTCATCCTCGCGCCGGTGATAATCCTGTTCATCCTCGTCCTGGTGGCCTTCGGCCAACTCGTCGACGGGCGCGGCGCGTTGGACGGCGCGGCGCGGGACGCGGCGCGTGCGGGGTCGATCCAGAAGGACCACGCGACGGCGATGGCGGAGGCGCGGGCGGCGGCGGAGGCCAACCTCGCCGACGTCTGCTCGGGCCCGGTGACCGTCGTCCAGACCAGCCAGGGCTTCGAACCGGACACCCTGTTCAGCGTCGAGGTGAGCTGCGAGGTGCGGGGCCTCGCCATGCTGGGCCTGGACATCCCGACGACGCTCACCGCGAGCTTCAGCTCGCCGCTCGACCCGTACCGGAGGACGGCGTGAGGACCCGCGTATCCGAGGGCGATGTGAGGACCCGCGTACCCGAGGACGGCACCCGCACGTCGGCGCCGGGCCCGCGCGCACATGTCCGGACCTGGCTCGCGGACCGCGCCCGACGGCTGGACGACCGCGGCTCGGGCGCCGGCGCGGTCATCATCTTCGCGCTGGTCTTCCTCTCCCTGGCGGCCTTCGTCATCGACGGCGGCATGTCGATCTCCAAGCGGGAGCGCGCGGCGGACATCGCGGAACAGGCGGCCCGCTACGCCGCCCAGGACATCGACCGCGAGGCCCTCTACGACAACGAGGGCGGCCCCGCCCCCATCAACTTCCAGAACTGCGACGCCCGCGTGAAGGCCTTCGCCCGCGAGATGAACATGTCGGGCGCGGACATCGCGGGGACCCACTGCGTGACGGCGACCGTCGACGCGGTCGAGGTCGAGGTCCAGCTCACGTACTCGCCCGTGTTCACGGGGATGTTCTACGGCGGTGACGTGGTGGTGCGGGGGCAGGCGATCGCGGAGAACGAGGTCGGCTGAGGGCGCAGCGTCCGGACGGCACGGGCAAGGAGGACACGGTGGGAGACCAGGAAGCCGACATCGCGCGGATCAAGGAGACCGCCCGCTCGCTCGGGCGCATCCGCGACACCTTCGCCGAACGCGCCAACCCCGCCGAGGGGTACGGCGTCGACGACCTCGGCTCCGACAAGATCCTGGACGCCTTCGACACCTTCGCCGACAACTGGAAGATCCACCGCAGGCAGCTCACCGAGGAGCTGGAGAAACTGCACGGGATCACCAAGTCCGCCGCCCAGTCGTACGAGGAGCTCGACCACGAGCTCGCCGAGGCGCTCCGGCGCACCGACAAGGACCAGCCGAAGGGAGCGGGCCGATGACCGCCAGACCGGCCGCCCACCGCTGGGCCGTGCTCGACGAGTCCGCCGACCCGATACCCGGGGACCCGGAGACCGTCGCCCGGCTCGGACGGCAGCTGCGCAAGACCGCCGAGGCCATCGACAAGGAGGCCCGCGAGATCGAGGCGCTGGCGTCGGTGGAGAACTGGAAGGGCAAGACCGCCACCGAGTTCCGCGGCGCCGCCGAGGGCGCGAGCGGCAAGCTGCGCAAGGCGTTCAAGCGGTACGACGAGGCCGCGTAGGCGCTCGGCACCCAGGTGCGGGAGGGCGTGTGCAGCAACGAGTTCGCCTCGGAACTCCACCGCGCCCAGCAGATGGCCGACCAGGCGCTGAAGGACGCCGAACAGGCCGACGAGAGCCTGGGGAGCGCGCGCCGGTCCCTGGACGGGCTGCCGGACGACACCCCGGACGACGACCCGGACCGCAAGCGGCACACCGACCGGCAGAAGGCGGCGACGTCCGCGCTGGCCGACGCGAAGAAGGCGCTGGCGGCCGCCAAGGGCATCCGTGACCGCGCCGCGCAGGCGGCGGCCGACGCCATCCACGACGTCATCGAGAACGACGGACTGAAGGACGGCTGGAAGGACAAGTTCAAGAACTGGGTCCACGAGAACGCCGGCTGGCTCAAGGAGATCTCCAAATGGGCGGGACGCATCGCCCTGTGGGCCGGAGTGGCGGCGCTCGCGCTCGGCTGGATCCCCGTCATCGGGCAGGCGATCGCCGCTGTCGCGGGCGCCATCGCCCTGGCGGCCAGCGTCGTCGCGCTGGCGACCGACCTGGTGCTGGCGCTGGGTGGTGAGGGCAGTTGGAAGGCCGTCGTCCTGGACGCCGTCGGTGTCGCCACCTTCGGCGTTGGGCGGGCCGCGATGGCGGGCGCCAAGGGCGTGGCCGCCGGCAGCAAGGCGCTGGCCCGCAGCAACCTGTACAAGAACGCCGTGCGGTCCGGCATGAAGACCAACAAGGCGTGGAACCTCGCCAACCGCGGCGCGCAGGGTTCGATCCGCGGCAAGGACGCGGCCCGCGCCATGGCCACCATGCCCAAGGGCAAGCTGCCGAACTGGAGCAACATCAAGGAGGGCTTCAGCCCGTCCGCCATGGCCCGGGATACGGTCGACGGCGTGAAATCCATCCGCAACGCCTTCTCCCGGGAGGGCTGGCGCGAGGGCCTGAGCGGCATGGCGGCCCCCCGGTCCGCCGGCACCCTGGACCCGGACCTCGCCCGCACGGCCGCCGGACTCGACGGCATCGCCCCGGCCGCCCGTGAGTTCCCCGCGGTCAGCAACGCCCTGAACAACTTCACCGGCCAGACCAACGTGTGGGCGGGCTCCACCGCCGCCGGTGTGGTCGCCGGCGCCGAGGGCGCCTACGGCACGGTGACCTCCGTCGCCGACAAGGTGACCCCGTGACCGAGGCGCCCGCTCTCCGGCCGGCCGCCGGACGCGGTCCCGGGCTCGAACGGTGTCACGGCTCACGGCTCTCCGCGGAGGACGGCGCCCTCGTGCTCCGCGCCCGGGGCCGTACGCGCCGGGTGCCGGTCGGGGACGGCGGTGTCGCCCGCGCGGTGTTCGTCGACGCGGCGCCCGCGGACGCCGGCCGCGACGAGCCCGGCCGTCCGGGCGCCTGGGGCGAGGTGCGGCTCCAGGACCGGGGCGGTACGCAGGTCGCCCGCATCCCCCTCGGGGAGTGGCTGCCGGAGGCGCCCGCGCTTCCGGAGCGTGCCGTGCAGGGGGAGCAGCTGCTGGAGCGTACGGGCGTGGCCGGGCTGTTGAAGGCCGCGGGCGTGCCGCTGCACGTCGCGCGGGACCGGAACGACCCTCGGGCGGGCTCCGGAAAGGGAGGCGTCTCCCTCGGGCCCGGCCCGGCCTTCCCGCTCTGGTACTGGTGCGTGCGCGGCGCCGCGGGGACGCTGTGGTTCTCCGCGTTCACCGTGGTCGTCTTCTCCGACACCGTGCCCGGGTGGCTCGTCCTGCTGCTCGCCCTCACCGCCCTGTGCGGGCCGGTGACGCGGTTGGCGCTGCGCGCCTGGACCCGGCTGCGGGCGGGACGACGGCGGATCACGGTCGTCGAACGCGTCGCACCCGATCCGGCGGCCGGGACCGGGGCCACGGTCCGTTTCCTGCGGGACACCGAGCTGCGGGTGCAGGACCGCGACCTGGTGCTGCGGGACCTCGGCGGCCAGGAGTACTGGTTCGCCCGCTCGGGACCGCACGCGGTGACGCGGCTGGTGAAGGTGCTCGACGGCACCGGACGGCCGGTCGGGGCGGAGCTGCGGGGGCCGGGCGAGCAGGTGCGGGCGGTGCTCCCGTGGGACCTGTGGTTCGGCGGTGCGGGCGGCGCCGACGGATGGTCGCGGCTGTGCGGCGCCTCGGGCCTCGCGGTGTCCGAACGCCGGCTCAGCGGGAAGCGGACCTGGCCGAAGGGACCGGTGCTGGGCACCGGGCTGCTGCCCCGCACCGGCCGGGACGCCCGCCGGACGGCACGCTTCCCCGGCACGGCGGCGGGAGTCTCGTCCACCGCCGTCATGGCCTTCGGGAACCTCTTCTCCGTGATCCAGGGCGTGCGCGTCGCCGACACGGCGGCAGGCCCCGCGGCCGTCGCCGCGGGGGCTCTCGGCCTCGTCCTCCAGGCCGTGCCGCACGCCGTGCACGAACTGCGCGGACGGCTGGTGCTCGACCGGCCCGCGGCGGAGCGTACGACGAACGAGGAGGCCCGGCGATGACGACCCGCCCCGAGCACGACGAACCACCGTCCGACTACCGGCTCCTGCTGCCCGACGGCTGGTTCCGGATCCTCCTCGACCCGGAACAGCGGGACCGGTCGGTCGACGCGCTCGTGGAACGACGCTTCCAGGGCATCGACAACGCCCCTCACCTCAAGGACGAGATGCGCGCGGATCTGCGCCGCCGGGCCGCCGAGGCCTACCACGGCGGTGGCATCGAGCTGTACCTCAGCTTCCAGGAGGCCGGACCGCTCACGATCCCCGCCTCACTCCTGGTGAGCCTCGCCCCGCTGCGCGGCCCCGAGCCGCTGTCGCCGCACGACCTCGCCGGGGCGTTCGCGAAGGGCGCGGAACCGGACGAGGACGACACGAAGGTGAGCGTCGAGGAACTGGCCGCCGGCACCGCCGTACGCGTCCGGTCCACCACGCGGCCCACCGAGCGGGAGCGGCAGGAGGGGCAGCGCGCCTCCGTCTCGGTGGAGTACCACGTGCCGGTCCCCGGCAGCGCCCAGTACCTGCTGCTCACCTTCTCCACCCCGCTGGAACCCGTCGCCGACGCCATGGCCGGGCTGTTCGACGCCATCGCCTCCTCGCTGACCTGGACGGAGTGAACCGCCGATGACCGACGACCTGTCGACGCTGGGCCTGGAGTGCTCGGAGGACTGGGTGCCGTTCCCGGTGACCGGCACGATCGACCTGTCCTACTGGGCCAGGTACCAGGCGGAGGAGCTCGTCGAGCGGTACGCGCGGGACGGGGAAAAGGGCAACGCCCCAGCGCTGGCCCGCGATCTGGAACGCGCGGCGGCCGACAGCCGGAGCAGGGAGCCGCTGGGCGCGTTCGGCTGGTACATCAGCGGGCACCAGACCGTGGCGGCGGTGCTGGAACTGGACGCGATCCACCCCGACGAGACGTATCCCGAGGTGACCCTCGACCTGCTCGCCGAGTCGATGTCCGCGACGGACTTCGGGCCGCCGGACGTCCGCCGCGTGCGGCTGCCGCTGGGGGACGCCGTACGCATCCGGCAGAACCTCGTCGAGGAGCGCAAGCGCCTGTTCGGGCCGCGCCCCGTGGTCCGCACCCTGTTCCACGGCGTACGCCCGCCGACGACCGACGCGGCCGTCACGCTGATGGTGTCCTGGACCGAACCGGTCCTCGACGAACCCCTCGAAGGCATCGTGGACGGCATCGCGCGGACGCTGAAGCTCTGAGCGGCGGACGTCCCGGCCCGAGACATTCGGGAAACCGGCACAGGGTTCACGAGTACACCTCACGCTGTTTACGCGAGCACGCGAATTCACCGGCCGTGACCGCGGCGAGGGGGATTCCGGTCAATCGGGTGTGAAGGCCCTGCGACCTTTTCCCGCTGTTCCCGTCACACCTGTGACGTGCGGGGCGTGTGGGGGTGGACCGCAGTCCGGACGGCGCTGGTCGGGTGTATCCCCGCGTGCTTTGATCGAGTGGTGCTGTTCGTTCGTCGTGGACCGGCGATTTTCCTGGTCCGACCTTCCGTGACGGGAATCGACGGACATTCCGCGACGCATTGTCCGATACGAAGGGAACGCGCCCCCATGAACCTCGCCCCCCGGGTGGAAACCGCCGAAATCTCCGACGCCGACCTGGACCTCGTCTCCGGCGGCCAGGCGGGCGGTGGCGCCGGCCTCGACATCGGCGTCCACGCGGAGCCGGGCGCGCTCGGCATCCACGTCGAGGCCGGGAACCTCGCCCTCACCGCCGGTGTGGGCGCCTCGGTGTCCGCGCAGGGCATCGCCGTGGACGGCCACCTGCACGCGTCGCTGTACTGAGCCCGCGACGCGGGTCCGGGGCCGGGGAGTTCACTCCTCGGCCCCGTTCCCCTTTTTCGGGCGCTTGTCCTCGACCCGCATCTTCTCGTTGACCTGCTTGGTGAGTTCGTTCTCGAGCTTGTTGAATTCACGGACCACCGCGTCGGACATGTCGGCGAGCGCGTCGAGCTGCTGCGTGATGTCCTCGCGCCCGTCCTCCCAGTTCGACTCGAAGTCGGACAGCGCGTCGTTCACGCTGCCGTCGCCGATGTCGTCCTTGTACGAGTCGAAGAGCTTCTTCGTGTGGTTCATCCGCTTCTTCAACGACCGCAGCCGGCGCCCGTAGTCCTCCAGATCGGACAGCGGAAGCGCGAGGTCGCTTTTACCCTCACCCACGTGAATCCCCCCTCGGTAGCCCGTGGCCGACCCTTGCCTTCAGCAGGGTACGGCTTTGGGCGGTCGGAGGTCCGGGCCGCGGTTCTTGTTCACCGGTTGATCGACTGGATCTCCTGGACCGTCATGTCCTGCGTCGTCTCGAACGTGCCGTCGGGGAGGTCGCCCCGGGCGCCGCCCGTGCCCTCCCAGGAGATCTCCCAGGTGATGGACGCGGTCAGGCGGTACGGGTCTCCGCCCGAGGCGCGCAGGTAGCGGATTCCGCACGGCGGGGTCCTGTCGGCGTTGCCGCGGGTGTACGGCGTGCCGATGGAGCCGTCGGCGTTGATCGCGCAGTCGCCGGTGGCGGGGTAGGTCTCCGCGTCCTTCGTGCCCGGGTCGAGGTGCAGTGCGACGGGCTTGGCGGTGGTCTCGGCCCACAGGGCCGTGCCGGGCAGTTCGGCGCGCACGCTGATCTCACGGAACGTGCCCCGGTCGAGCCAGATCCAGGTCGGCAGGTTCACCGTGGACCGGTTCGCCGGCCTCAGTTCGATTTCCGTCTCCGGAACCTTGACCTTGTCGTAGGCGTACGCGGCGAGAACGTCCGGTGTCGGAGCCTCCGGCTCGTCGGGGACCTCGCCCGCGTCCTGCCAGAACATGAGGCGGCTGCACAGCGAGGTGTCGTCGAGGGCGGACCAGTCAGGGGCGACACCGCGCCAGAAGTAGCCGTCCTTGCCCAGGTTGTAGTTCTCGTAGCCAGGCACGGTCGCGGGTGTGCCGAAGTAGTTCCGGGCTTCCTTCCCGTCCCTGAAGTGGTCGGTCCACAGCCCTTCGCCGTACCAGCCCTGTCGGATACTGACGTCCCCGGCTGCCTCTGTCTCCGCGAAGTTCTTCAACTGCTCCGGGGTGAACACTGGTTCGTACCAGCAGGGCGGAGGTTCCCAGGTCGGGTCGATCGACGACAGGATGCCCCTGCCGCCGGTGGGGCCGCTGGTCTGAGTGACCTTGATGCGGGACGTCGATGCCTTGGCCGTCAGTTCGTTGCCCTCGACTCCGCCGGCGGGACCGTCGCCACGGGTGCCGCCTCCGCCGACGGCGTGGGCGGTTCCCGGCGTCAACAGCGCCATGGCCAGGACGAGGACGGCTGGTACGAGAGCGCGACGCATGCTCACCGCTGGCAGCCTCCCCGCTCCGACCGGACGGAGACCGTCTGCCAGACGCCCTGCTCGTTCTTCGTCATCGAGACGGAGTAGAAGACCTCGGGGTCCGTGCCGGGCGGGTTGCCCTGCACCTCACCGGTCTTGAGGTTCTTCGTCGACGCCTTGCTCTCGTCGGTGCAGTAGTTCAGTACGGCGTTTCCACCTCCGGAGCCGAGAACGACCTCGGGGTCGAAGACGGGCAGGTCACCGATGACCGTGAGGTTCTTGTCGGTGTACGTCTTGATCCACTGCTGGGCCTGCGAAAGACCTGATGCCGTGTGGTAGAAGACGAGCGCTTCGCTGTCGAGGTCGTTGTCGATGATGGCCGCGTACCCGGACCGCAGTTCCTCCTTGCCGTCGTCGAGGACGGCCTGCTCCTCGGACTTGTCGCTCCTCCAGTCCTGGAAGGTGAGTCTGAAGCTGCTCGGGAGGGTGATCTCCGGGCGCTTCGCGCCGGGCGCGGCCGAGGTCGGCGCCGATGCCGACGGGCTCGGCGAACCGGATTCCGCTCCCTTGATGTCGTCCGGGGATTCATCGCCTCCGCAACCGGTCAGCAGCAAGGCCGTCGTCGCGGTGAGAGCGGTAGCGGTGATGGTGAAGGCGCGGCGAGCCACGGACGATTCCCCCTGATGTCGGCTGGGTGTAGCTGTCACCGACGCTAACAAGGCTGTTTGTGAGGCATCGGCGGGTTGTGTGGGGGACGTGGGAAGTGTGCCGTCACTGTGGCGAACGGCACGGCACGGCCTGGACACCCGCGGACTCCGCGTTCCGGAGAGCGGCCGTACCCCTTCGACTGCGGCCATTCGAGTCAATAAGATCCCCGTAGTCCCGATGACCCCTTCCTCCCACACCCAGGACACCCGCCATGCCGCGACGCCGCAGTCCCAGCCCGTCCAGCTCGACGGCTCCGAGGAACCGCACGCCGCAGCCGGTGCGGGTGCGGCAGCGGACGTTCGGGGACTTCGTGAAGGCGTTCCTGGCGTTCGTGGCGCTGGCCGTGCTGCTCGTCGGGGTGCCGGCGGCGCTGGCGATGACGGCGGGCTGGCCGTTCCCGGAGACGTTCGAGCCGATGGAGTGGCTCAAGCAGGACATCTCCGTCTCGACGTTCCTCTCCATCCTCACGTTCGTCGTCTGGCTCGCCTGGGCGCAGTTCACCGCCTGCGTGCTGGTGGAGATGAAGGCCGCGCTGTCCGGGGTCGGCGTGCCGGGGCGGGTGCCCGGCGCCGGGCCGAGCCAACTGCTCGCCCGGCAGCTCGTCGCCGCGCTGCTGCTCGTCGGCGCGACCGCCGCCAGCTTCACGCCCTCGCTCGCGCAGCTCGGCCAGACCTACGACGACAACCAGCGGCCCACCGTGGCCGCCGCCCAGCAGACGCCCGGTCTCTTCGCCCAGCAGCAGGAGCAGGCGGCCGACACCGCGGCCGCGGTCGCCGAGCAGGCCTCGCACACCGAGGCGACGCCCGCGGCCGCCAAGAAGCAGGGCGACACGAAGTTCTACCGGATCCAGCCGCCGGAGGGGCGTCACCACGACTCCCTGTGGGAGATCTCCGAGCGGCACCTGGGCGACGGTCGCCGCTACAAGGAGATCTTCGAGCTCAACAAGGACCGTGTGCAGCCGGACGGTTCGCGGCTGTCCGAGGCCAGTCTGATCCGGCCCGGCTGGATCATGGAGATGCCCGGCGACGCGCGCGGCGGCGACCTCGTCGAGATGCCGGACGACGCCCCCGAGGTGTCGCCCGAGGTGAGCCAACAGATCAGCGACTACGCGAAGACCGGCGACGGCGGCCGGGCACAAGGCGGCGGCCAGGAGCAAGGCGGCGGCCAGGAGCAGGGCGGCGACCAGGCGCAGGGCAGCGGCAGCGGCAGCGGGGGAAGCGGCGGCGGCACCGCTCACGTCGACCTGCCCCAGCAGCGCCCCGCCCCCGACACCGGCCACGCCGACCTTCAGCGCCCCGCCCCGGACCAGGTCGCCACACCCGCCCAGGACTCCTCGTCCTTCGGACTGCCCGAGGCCCTGCTGACCGCGCCCCTGCTCGCCGCCGGTCTGCTCGGGGCGCTCGGCCACCGGCGCCGCCAGGCGCTGTGGCAGTCGGCGTTCGCCGGGATCGGCGGCCGGCGCGGCATGGAGCCGCCCACGCCCACCGGCGACGCCCTCGACGCGCAGGACGCGCTGCTGGTCGGCGCCGACCCCGAGGGCGTACGGCTGCTCGACCGGTCGCTGCGCGGGCTCGCCGCGTCGCTGGCCGCCGAGTCCCGTCCGCTGCCCACGGTCTACGCGGCCTGGATGAGCAACGGCGACCTGCACCTCCAGCTCGCCCAGCCGTCCGGCAAGCCGCCGACCCCGTGGCAGCTCGGGCAGGACCAGACGTTCTGGATGCTGGCCCGCGCCGACGCCGAGACGTACGAGGAGGCCGACACGGCCGCGCCCTACCCGGGCCTGGTCAGCCTCGGCACGATGGACGACTCGCGGCTGCTGCTCAACCTGGAGTCGGTCCCCGGCATCGTGTCGCTGAGCGGCCGTGAGGAGGACCGCGCGGCGGTGTTCGCGTCCGTCGCCGCCGAACTGGCCACCAGCGGCTGGTCGGACCGCATGACCATCACCCTCGTCGGGTTCGGCGAGGACCTCACCGCCCTCGCGCCCAGCAGGCTGCGCCACCTCGACGGCATAGAGGCGCTGATCGAGACGATGGAGGCGGAGACCCGGCAGCGGCGCGGCGCGCTCGGCGCGGCCGGCCACGACTCCGTGCTGACCGGCCGCACCGGCCCTGCCCAGCACACCCGCTGGGCCCCGCACCTGGTGCTGCTGGCCGCCGAGCCGTCCCCCGAGGACGCGACGACGCTCGCCGAACTCGCCGCCGACGCGAGCCGCCTCGGCATCGGCTACCTCGTCGGCACCGGCAGCGGTGAACTGCCGGGCGCCGCCTGGGAGATGGAGATCACCGGCGAGGGCCGGCTGCTCGCACCGCTGCTCGGCCTCGAACTCGACGCGCAGCTCCTGCCCGCCGCCCAGCGGCGCGCGGTCGTCGAGCTGTTCACCGACGCCGACCCCGAGCACGGCCCCGACGGGCCCGGCACCACCCCGCCGTTCCTCGTCGACATCAGCGAGCAGGGCCGGCCCGCCGTGTACGCGCGGCTGGTCGGGCCGTACGAGATCATCGGCCTGGAGACGCCGGACGGCGAGCGGAGCGCGCTGCTGCACGAGGCGCTGGCGCTGCTGCTCCTGCACCGCGAGGGCGTGCACCCGCGGGTGCTGTCCTCCGCGCTGTGGCCGCGCGGCGTCACCGACGACGTGCGCGAGGCGCTCCTCGACCGGCTGCGGGACTGGCTCGGCACCGACCCCGACGGCAGCCCGCGGCTGCGCACCGACGACGCCGGCCGGCTCACCCTCGCCAAGTCCGTGGTGTCCGACCTGGACGTGCTGCGCTCGCTGTACCACGAGGCGACGCAGGGCAAGGGCGTCGACAGCCGGGCGGTGCGCGGGCGGCTGCTCACCGACGCGCTGGTGCTGGTGCGCGGTCCGCTGCTCGCCGACCGGCCCGAGGGCCGCTACCGCTGGCTCACCCACGAGATCGTCGACGCGCAGCTCCCGCTGCTCGTCGCGGACACCGGCCTGGCGCTCGCCGAGTTCCACATGGAGAAGGACCGTGCGGAGAAGGCCATCGAGGCGCTGAACGCCGCGCTGCGCACCGCCCCGTCCGACGAGCGGCTGTGGAACGAACTGCTGCGCGCCACCCACGCCCTGGACGACCCGGAGCGGCTCACCTCCCTCGCGTCCGACCTGGTGACCCGCAGCGGGGCGCGCGGACTGCCGCCGCGCACCGAGGCGCTGCTCGACGAACTGCTGCCGGCGTGGCGCGACGCGGTCGCCGCGGCCGGCTGAGCGGCCGTACGGGATGACCGACGGCCTGGAGTACGCGCTGATCGCCGTCGCCGCCCTGTGGGGCGCGGCGGCCGGCGCGCTGCTGCCCCGCGCCGCGCACCGGTTCGCCGTCCCCGCCGGGGAGGAGTGGCGCACGGCGTGCCCGCAGGGGCACCCGCTCACCGGCTGGCTCGGCCCGGCCCGTTGCCGGACGTGCGGAGGAAGCCCGTACGGGTCGGGTGCGGCCGTCCCCGTGACGGTCACCGCGCTGGTGTGCGCGGCGCTCGCCGCCGCGACCGGTACGCGGCCGGAGTTGGGGGTGTGGCTGCTGTTGGCGCCGGCGGGCGTGCTGCTGGCGACCGTGGACTTCCGGGTGCAGCGGCTGCCCGACCCGCTCACCCTGCCGTTCGCCGCGACGGCCCTGGCGCTGCTGGGCCTGACCTCGCTGGTCCCGGAGCACGCGGGGGAGTGGACGACCGCCCTGCTCGGGGCGCTCGCGCTCGGCGCCGGCTACTTCGTGCTGTTCCTGATCAACCCGGCCGGGATGGGCTTCGGCGACGTGAAACTGGCCCTCGGCGCGGGCGCGGTCCTCGGCTGGTACGGCTGGCCCACCGTGCTGCTCGGCACCCTCGCCGGGTTCCTGTGCGGGGCGCTGTACGCGGGCGCGCTCGTGGTCGCCCGCAGGGCGGGCCGCAAGACGTCGATCCCGTTCGGCCCGTTCCTGATCGGCGGGGTCTTCGCGGGGCTGCTGATCGGCGCGTACACGGCCTGACGTCAAGGGGCGCAACCGGCTGACGTACGCTGATTCCGTCCGTCCACACCCCTGCGAAAGGGACACCGGTGACCGAGAAGGCCGACCTTCAGCCCGTCCTCGACCGTGCCGCCGCGGGTGGGCGGATCACCCCCGAAGAGGCCCTGGTCCTCTACCGGGACGCCCCGCTGCACGCCCTGGGCGCCGCCGCCGACGCGGCCCGCCGCCGCCGGTACGCGGGCATTGAGCACATCGCCACGTACATCATCGAGCGGAACATCAACTACACGAACGTGTGTGTCACGGCGTGCAGGTTCTGCGCGTTCTACGCGGCCCCCAAGGACACCGCGAAGGGCTGGACCCGCGACCTCGACGACATCCTGCGCCGCTGCGCGGAGACCGTCGAGCTGGGCGGCACGCAGATCATGTTCCAGGGCGGCCACCACCCGGACTACGGCGTCGAGTACTACGAGAAGCACTTCGCGGCCATCAAGAAGGAGTTCCCGCAGCTCGTCATCCACAGCCTGGGGGCGAGCGAGGTCGAGCACATGGCGCGGATCTCGAAGGTGAGCGTCGAGGAGGCGATCACGCGGATCCACGCGGCCGGTCTCGACTCCTTCGCCGGCGCCGGCGCCGAGCTGCTCCCGGAGCGCCCGCGCAAGGCGATCGCCCCGCTGAAGGAGTCCGGCGAGCGCTGGCTGGAGATCATGGAGATCGCCCACAACCTGGGCGTGGAGTCCACCTCCACCATGCTGATGGGCACCGGCGAGACCAACGCCGAGCGGATCGAGCACCTGCGGATGATCCGGGACGTGCAGGACCGCACGGGCGGCTTCCGTGCGTTCATCCCGTACACCTACCAGCCGGAGAACAACCACCTGAAGGGCCGCACGCAGGCGACGCTCTTCGAGTACCTGCGGATGATCGCCATCGCCCGGATCTTCCTGGACAACGTGGCGCACATCCAGGGCTCGTGGCTGACCACCGGCAAGGAGGTCGGCCAGCTCTCCCTGCACTACGGCGCGGACGACCTCGGCTCGATCATGCTCGAGGAGAACGTGGTCTCCTCGGCCGGCGCCAAGCACCGGTCCAACCGGCTGGAGATCATCGACCTGATCCGCAAGGCGGACCGGGTCCCGGCGCAGCGCTCCACGACGTACGAGCACCTGGTGGTGCACGACGACCCGGCGAACGACCCGGTCGACGACCGCGTGGTCTCGCACATCTCGTCCACCGCCATCGAGGGCGGCACGGCCCACCCGGAGCTGAAGCTCCTGCCCGCCAACTGACCGGCCCGTGCTGACCCTTCACGCCGCCGAGGCGTCGCCCGAGGCCGCCGTCCTGGTCGACGGCGCGCACCTCGCGGCCGTCGGCCCGTACGAGGAGCTGGCCGCCGCGCACCCGGACGCCCGGGTGCGGAGGTGGCCCGGCATCCTGACGCCCGGACTGCTCAACCCGTACGGTCCGGAACTGCTGGAGCAGGCCTACCACCCCGACCCGCGCGAGGCCGACCGGCTCGGCACCGAGCCGCTGTTCGGGCTGCGGGCGCGGGCTCTCCTCGCCTCCGCGCCCACCGCGCGGGGCGCCAGCGCGCGCCGCGGGGTGCAGCGCCTGCTGGCCCACGGGACGGTCGCGGTCGCCGGGGAGATCCGCGGCCGTGAGGCCCTGGACGCGGTGCGCAGGGCGGGGCTCGCCGTAGGGGCACGCCCGGCCACGCTCCCCGGAACCCCGTCGCTCTCCCCGGTGCCGCTGGTCCTGCTGCCCGCGCTCACCGCCGGGGGCCCCGCCCGGTTCGCGGTGTTCGACGTGGAGGACCGCGACGCCCTGGTCCGGCAGGGCGCGGCCACCTGCGTGGCCACCGTGGTCGGCGGCCGCCTGGTCCACCGGCGGCGCTGACCGCACGGCCGCCCGCCCTCAGCCCGCCAGCGTGTCCCCGAACTTGCCGGGCTCCTGCTCCACCCCGCTGCAGTCGGTCAGCGGGTCGTCCGCGGCGCCCCCGTCGCAGGGGCGGTCCCGGAACGCCGACCAGACCGACACCCACGCGACGCCGTGGTCCTCGGCGAAGGCCCGCACCTGTGCCGCGTCCTCGAGCGTGAACGTCTCGTTCTCCACGTCGTTGACGCCGAGCATCGGGGTGAGCGCCATGCCCCGCCAGGCGGCGGCCTCGGACAGCCCGAAGACGTCCCGCAGCTGGGCGTGCGCCGACCGGGCGGCGGTGAGCGCGTAGTCGCCCATGTCGCCGTCGTAGGACTCGGCGTAGTTCATCGTCATGAGGTTGACGGTGGCGACGTCGACCTCGTGGTCGTTCGCCGACTCCAGCAGCGCCAGGCTGTCCTCGTCGAGCCCGGACGGCATGACCGGGAGGGTGAACGTCACCTCCAGGCCGTCGCGTTCCTCCTGGAGCAGGGCGATCGCCTCCGAACGCCGGTCCACCGAGGCGCGGTCCGTGAGTTCGTCGCCCTCGACGTCGAAGTCGGCGAGGGTGGCGCCGGCCGCGTCCAGCGCCGCGCCGTACGCCTCGGCCAGGTCCTCGGCGGTGTCGCAGACGGCCGCCAGTTCGTCGCCGTGGGCGCCGCCGAAGGAGACCCGCACATCGGCGCCGCCGCGGGTGAGCGCCTCGATCCGGGACGTCACCCGCGCGTCGTCGACGTCCTGGACACCGTCCCAGGCCGGGGTGCAGCCGCCGTCGGAGGCGATGACGAACGCCAGGTTGTACGCCGTGGGGGAACCCGCCGTGTCGGTGCCGGAGGCGGTGGAGGCGTTGACGTAGGGGGCGTACGCGACCGGCGCGGAGGACCCCGAGGCCGAGTCCGCCGCGTCGTCCCCGGCGGAGCAGCCCGTGCCGGCCAGGGCCAGGGCGGCGAGGAGGGCGAACCCGGCGGCGGAGGACAGCGGACCGCGCATCGGGTTCGTTCCGTTCTCGGGGCGGCGGAGGAAGGGGGTGATCATGACACGGGATTCTGCGTGGTGTCCTGGGATGAACACCCGGATTTCGGTGATTCCCGGCGGACGGCCGGGTTCGTGTGATCCCGGGCGGAACCCTCAGGGTACGCAGGTCCGGTCGCCGGCCGGAGGAGACCGCACGGCCCGGGACGAGCCGACGCCTCCGCCGGACGGGCGGGCTGCAAGAATGACCCCGTGACCCGCGCATCCCTGGACAAGCAGCCGCACGAAGTCGCCTCGATGTTCGACGACGTCGCGGAACGGTACGACCTGACCAACGACGTGCTGTCCCTCGGACAGGACCGGCGCTGGCGCAAGGAGGTCGCGAAGGCGGTCGACGCCCGTCCCGCGCAGAAGGTCCTGGACCTGGCGGCCGGCACCGGCACCTCCTCCCTGCCCTTTGCCCGCACCGGCGCCTACGTCGTGCCCTGCGACTTCTCCCAGGGCATGCTCCGGGTCGGCAAGCGGGCCCACGCCTGGCTGCCGTACACGGCGGGAGACGCGACCCGGCTGCCGTTCAAGGACGACGTGTTCGACGCCGTCACCATCTCCTTCGGCCTGCGCAACGTGCAGGACTTCGACGCGGCGCTGCGCGAGATGCACCGGGTGACCCGGCCCGGCGGGCGCATCGTCATCTGCGAGTTCTCGCACCCGACGTGGACGCCGTTCCGCACGGTCTACACCGAGTACCTGATGCGCGCGCTGCCGCCCGTCGCGCGCACGGTGTCCTCGAACCCGGACGCGTACGTCTACCTCGCCGAGTCCATCCGCGCCTGGCCCGACCAGCCCGCGCTGGCCGAGCGGCTGAAGGGCGCCGGCTGGTCCAAGGTGGCCTGGCGCAACCTCACCGGCGGCGTGGTGGCCCTGCACCGGGGCTTCAAGGCGAGCTGAGCACCACCAGCGGCGGCAGGGCGCCCGGTTCCTCCAGTTCGCGCCGCGGTCCGCCCGGCGGAGGCAGCGGACCGCGCGGTTCGCGCACCCCTCCGCCGCCCTCGCCCTCGCCGAAGTCCAGCCACACGTGCACCACGGAGTGGCGGGGCACGGGCGTGCCGGGCTGCGGGTACTGGCGCACCACGTAGTCCACGACGGTGTGCGGGAAGTCCGGCCTGTCGGGCGCGTCGACGACCAGGCCACGCGCCCGGGCCGACTCGCGCGCGTCGACGGCCATCAGTCCGACCAGGCGCGGCACGCGCACGTCGCCGCTCCCGTGTCCCTCGGGTGTCCTACGCATGGACGTCACCCCCAGCGGTACCGGCAGGGTAGGCCGGGGGAGCGCCCGACGGAAGCACTGCGTGATGATCCGTGACATATCGCTACGCAGCGTTACCGCGGGAGGGGTGTGTCAGAGGTCGAGGCGGTAGACGTGGGCCTCGGCCTTGGACACCGGCGTAGTGAACGTCTCCGCGAGCCGCATGCCCAGCCGCCGCGTCACCGCGATCGAGCGGGTGTTGGCGGCCTTCACCAGCGCCACCACGTCCGTCAGGCCCGCCGCGCGCACCCGGTCCAGCGTCTGGAGGGCGGCCGCCGTGACGTAGCCCTTGCCCCAGTGCTCGCGGGCGAGCCGCCAGCCGATCTCGATCTCACCCGTCGGCCCCCACTCGCGCTCCCAGGGCTGGGCGCCGGTGAAGCCGACGACCTGCCCGTTCTCGTCGAGGACGCTCCACAGGCAGAAGCCCAGCTCGGCGTCGTGCCGCCGCTGGCGGGCGGTGAGTTCCTCGTAGACCGACAGCTCCGCAGGCCGGCCGCCGTGGAACTCCATGACGTCGGGGTGGGCGAAGACGCGGTGCCAGGTGACGGCGTCCTCGTCGGTGGGAACCCGCAGCCGTACGGCGGGGAGTGCTCGGTCCACGGGGCAGCCCTTCAGCCGGGTGATCACGTCCGCTGAATAGACTGCCTGTGTCCAGTGCCGGTCGGCACGAAGATTTCGAACTCTGGGGAGATCCCGCCGTGACCGAGCCCCTCTCCGACAACACCGCAGATGTGATCGTCGTGGGCGCGGGGCCAGCCGGCTCCACCACCGCCTACCACCTGGCCCGGTCCGGCCTCGACGTCCTCCTGCTGGAGAAGACCGAGTTCCCGCGCGAGAAGGTGTGCGGCGACGGCCTGACCCCGCGCGCCACCAAGCAGCTCGTGGCGATGGGCATCGACATCTCCGAGGAAGCCGGCTGGCTGCGCAACAAGGGTCTGCGCATCATCGGCGGCGGCGTCCGCCTCCAGCTCGACTGGCCGGATCTCGCCTCCTTCCCGGACTACGGGCTGGTGCGCAAGCGCGACGACTTCGACGAGCAGCTCGCCCGGCAGGCGCAGAAGGCGGGCGCCCGGCTGTACGAGCGGTGCAACGTGGGCGCGCCGATCATCGACGACCGCACCGGCCGCATCACGGGCGTCAAGGCCAAGCTCGGCGAGGAGAAGCGGGAGGTCACCTTCCACGCCCCGCTGGTGGTGGCCGCCGACGGCAACTCCACCCGGCTGTCCCTGGCGATGGGCCTGCACCGGCGCGAGGACCGCCCGATGGGCGTCGCCGTGCGCACGTACTTCACCTCGCCCCGCCACGACGACGACTACCTGGAGTCCTGGCTGGAGCTGTGGGACCGGCGCGGCCCGCAGGACCGGCTGCTGCCCGGCTACGGCTGGATCTTCGGCATGGGCGACGGCACCTCCAACGTCGGCCTCGGCGTGCTCAACACCTCCGACTCGTTCAAGGAGCTGGACTGGCGCGAGGTGCTCAAGGCCTGGTGCGCGTCCATGCCGGAGGAGTGGGGCTACACCCCCGAGAACATGACCGGCCCGATCCGCGGCGCCGCGCTCCCCATGGCCTTCAACCGCCAGCCGCACTACACGCGCGGCCTGCTGCTCGTCGGCGACGCGGGCGGCCTGGTCAACCCGTTCAACGGTGAGGGCATCGCCTACGCGATGGAGTCCGGGCAGATCGCCGCCGAGGTCATCGTGCAGGCGCACGCGCGGTCCACCCCGGCCCAGCGGGAGATCGCCCTCCAGCGCTACCCGCGCGTCCTGAAGGACACCTACGGCGGCTACTACACGCTCGGCCGGGCCTTCGTGAAGCTCATCGGCAACCCGAAGATCATGCAGATCGCCGCCCAGCGCGGCCTGACGCACCCCATGCTGATGAAGTTCACGCTGAAGCTGCTCGCCAACCTGACCGACCCGACGGGCGGCGACGCGATGGACCGCATCATCAACGGCCTGAGCAAGGTGGCCCCGAAGGCGTGAACCACCGGGCGCGCGACCGGAGTCGGCGGGCATGTCCGGCATCTCCGGGCGCGGCGCCGGATCGTGATCGTCGCGTGACGCGTCCGTGAACAACTGATCGACTCCGGGCGGTGTCGAACGGGACGTGACCCAGCCGGGCACGTCCCGTTCGACGAAAGAGCCTTTTCATGACACAGCAGGCGAGACGGCTGCGCGCGCGGCTCGCGGCGCTGGGGGCGGTGGGCGCCACGGCGCTGGCCGCGGCCGGGGTGCAGGGCGCGGCCCACGCGGCCGAGGCACCCCTCCCGGTGGTGATCACGGGCGAGGACCGGGTGGACCTGTCCCTCCACTCGGACAACGGCGACCCCACGGAGCCCCAGGTCGACCTGCGGATCGACGTCCCGGGCGAGGAGTTCGAGGGGGACGGCGAGGTCCCGTCGGTGCACCGCGGGGAGTACACGATCCGCATCGACGCCCGCGGGCTGAAAGGCGTCGCGAAGGCGGACCTGCCCTGTGAGGCCGACGGCCTGGTCGCGGTGTGCACGGGCTACGACCTGTACGCGGGCACGACCTTCAACCGCGTCGGCGGCATCCGGCTGGACCTGTCCGACGACAGCGAGGCAGGCGACACGGGGAAGATCGTCGTCACGGGTGAGGGCGAGGGCCTGGACTTCACGCCGCTCACCGTCGACGTGCGCGTCGGCGGGCCGGAGCTGCTGAACCGTGAACTCTCCGCGCCTGACGGCCTGAAGGCCGGCGACGACTTCGAGCTGCCTCTGGGAGTGATGAACGTCGGCGGGCTGCCGGCCGAGGGCACGGTGCTGCGGCTGCTCGGCTCGCGCGGACTGTCCTTCCCCGACGCTTACGGCAACTGTTCCTCGTCCGAGATCAACACCGGGGACCTGCTGCGGCAGCGCACCGAGGTCCTCTGCACCTTCCCCGGCACCCTCGACGCGGGAGCGGCGTACAGGCTGTCCCGGCAGGTGCGGGTGCAGACGGCGGACTTCGCGCTGAACGACATCTTCTCCTACTCGTTCGATCCCCTGGAGCCGGGCGAGGAGAAGAAGATCCACCGGGGCGAAGGGCGCCGGCAGGGCAGCGGACCCGACCTGACGCTGGAGCGCGTGGCGGACGCCGACCCCGCGCGGTACACCAAGTACGCCGAGCTGGACCTGCCGAGGACCAACACCTACGACCTGGAGCTGACCGGCGCCTCCGCGTCCGGAGAGGCCGGGGAGAAGGTCGAGGTCGAGATCGGCTTCCGGAACAACGGGCCGGCCTGGATCGGCGGCCTGCGGTCCGGCGGAGAGCCGTTCACCTTCACCGTGGCCCCGCCCGCGGGGGCGACGTTCACCAGGACGCCGGAGAGGTGCACGCCCGCCGGCGTCAACGGGAGCGACCCCGCCTACCTCTGCTTCGCTCCCACCCCGATGCTGGAGGACGCCCGGCTCACCTTCCCCTTCGAACTGCGCGTCGACCGGGTCGTGGAGGGCGCCAAGGGCCGGGTCGCCCTGCCCGACTGGGACAACCCCTACGACTCCGACCCGGCCAACGACGTCGCGTGGATCGTGCTGAACGCTGCCGAAGAGCCGGGCGACGACGGCACGGGCGGCTCCGACGGCGGCCCCTCGGACGACCCGACGGCCCCCGGCTCCGGTGACGGCGACGGATCCGGCGGCGACGCGGTCGACGAGGGCACCGGCTCCGCGTCCGGCGGCGGTTCGGGCGACGACGCGGACGGCGGCCTGGCGCTCACCGGCGCCCAGGGCGTGGGTCTGCTCGGCGGCGCCGCGGCGCTCGCTCTGGGGCTCGGCGCGGCGGTCGTGACGTACCAGCGCCGTCGTGCCGGCCGTGACGGAGAGGCAGCCGTCTGACGTACGCGTCGCTGTGACGCCCCTGTGGGGGCCGGAGTCCGCCTCGGCGGCCCTCCGGCCCCCGTCGTGGTTCCGGGGCCCCGTGAGGGCCTGTCACGGGGCGCGCCGGACGCCACGGCAGCTCGGGGCGCGCCGCCAACGCACGGAATCCGGGGTGCAATTCGGGCAATAGGGTGATCTTGCCTCGCCGACGGGCCGAGAAGCACGGGCCGAGAAGGACGGGCCGAGAAGCACGGGCCGAGAAGCACGGAGGGCCGCCGCCTCGCTGAGGCAGCGGCCCTTCGGTCCGTGAAGGCGCGGATCAGAGCACGCGGACGGCGCCCGACGCCGGGTAGCCGGAGAGGTCCTGGATGACGACGCCCTTCGAGGGGTTGGCGGCGTCCAGGTACTGGCCGTTCCCGATGTAGACGCCCACGTGGTACGCGGAGCCCTTGCCGCCCCAGTACAGGATGTCGCCGGCCTGGATCTGCGACAGCGGGATGTCCGTGCCCACCATCGACTGGTCCTGGGAGACGCGCGGCAGGTCCACACCGACCTGCTTGAACGCGGCCTGCACCAGGCTGGAGCAGTCCCAGGCGTTGGGGCCGGTGGCGCCCATGACGTAGGCGTCGCCCACCTGCGCCTGGAGGAAGGCGAGCACGGTCGCGACGCTGCCGCTGGACGGCGTGGAGACGCTCGCGCTCGCGGTCGTGGTGAGCGAGGGGCGCTCGGCGTCACGCGCCGCGCGCTCGGCCGCCGCCTGGCGGGCCTCCTCGGCCGCCTTCTTCCTCGCCTCGGCCTTCTTCTTGGCCTCCGCCAGGTCCGCCTTGGCCTGCTTCGCGGCCTCGGCGGCCGCCGCGTCACGCTCGGCCCGCAGCTGGTAGTTCGCGGCCGCCTGCTGGGTGGCGTCCGCGGACTGGGCGACCTGGGCGGCCAGGTCGGCCGTCAGGGTGGGCAGTTCGAGGGTCTGCGTCACCGGCTCGGCCGCGTTGGCCGCGCTGGACGCCCCGGCCACTGCCAGGGTGCTGAGGACGCCACCGGCAACTCCGGCCCGCACAGCGATCGTGGAGGTCGCGGTGCGGCGGGGCTTCCGGTGGCTGCGTATGTGAGCGGTGTGGGACATGGGAACAACCGGTACCAGGGGCTGCTTCATATCTTCAAGAAACGTGTGCTGCGCCACAGTTGTTCAATCGAGGCCCCAAATTCCCCGCGCGACCCCCTCCATTGACGCCACAACGGACATTGCGGGCGGCCGTGACCGGGCCGTGATCACGCACTTTCATCGTTACGCCCGAATTGCTCCGCACTTACCACCGGTTTAGGTGGTTGGCCAAGCCCCGCTCCTGAGGGGTCCTCAGAAGTGTGACGGACGTCACGGAACGACGGGGACCTCCAGGGCGTCCGTCGGCCACCTCGGACTTCGTGAACGCGTGCACACGTCCACATCGCGCCTCGGGACCCCTCTGACGTGTGAACGCAGCCTCTATCAAGACAACCTGCCCAACGCCAATTTGCATGCAGAGGAATCGTCTTGATATGGAGACGTCCCTTCCAGGACCCCTCTGAGCTGCAACAACCGGTCAAGATGTCACCTTTGGTGATCACGTGGATGCTTGGCGTGTGAAGATCACCGCTCATCCGACTTCATGATCGTTCGTCAGGTGGTGGAGATCACAAAGCTTGTGCAATACCCCGTGTCGCAGATCACAGACCCACAGGCATAAGATGCGGAGCGGTTGGGCTTGTGACCTGCTTCACATGTTCTCGATCTTCGCCGGGGCGGGCGTGGTTCGTGGGGCTGGTGAGGCGGCGGGCCCGCTGCACAACCGCCAGCAGTCAGTGCCGACTGAGAGGAGCGAGGAGCGGTGAACGCGTATGCGCCCATCCTCGTACTGGGAGCCCTCGGGGCAGGCTTTGCGATCTTCTCCGTGGTCATGGCCACGCTGATCGGTCCGAAGCGGTACAACCGGGCGAAGCTCGAGGCCTACGAGTGCGGCATCGAGCCGACCCCCACGCCGGCCGGCGGCGGGCGCTTCCCCATCAAGTACTACCTGACGGCGATGCTCTTCATCATCTTCGATATCGAGATCGTCTTCCTCTACCCCTGGGCCGTCACCTTCGACGCCCTGGGGCTTTTCGGGCTCGTGGAGATGCTGCTCTTCGTGCTCACCGTCTTCGTCGCGTACGCGTACGTATGGCGGCGCGGCGGCCTGGAATGGGACTGAGGGGCCATAAGTCATGGGACTCGAAGAAAAGCTGCCGAGCGGATTCCTGCTGACCACCGTCGAGCAGGCCGCGGGCTGGGTGCGCAAGTCGTCCGTCTTCCCCGCCACGTTCGGCCTCGCCTGCTGTGCCATCGAGATGATGACCACCGGCGCGGGCCGCTACGACCTGGCGCGCTTCGGCATGGAGGTCTTCCGCGGCTCGCCGCGGCAGGCGGACCTCATGATCGTCGCCGGGCGGGTCAGCCAGAAGATGGCGCCGGTGCTCCGGCAGGTCTACGACCAGATGCCGAACCCCAAGTGGGTGATCTCCATGGGGGTCTGCGCCTCCTCGGGCGGCATGTTCAACAACTACGCGATCGTCCAGGGCGTCGACCACGTCGTCCCGGTCGACATCTATCTCCCCGGTTGTCCGCCCCGCCCCGAGATGCTGATGGACGCGATCCTCAAGCTCCACCAGAAGATCCAGAGCTCCAAGCTCGGCGTGAACGCCGAGGAGGCGGCCCGCGAGGCGGAGGAGGCGGCGCTCAAGGCCCTGCCCACGATCGAGATGAAGGGGCTGCTGCGATGAGCGACGCGAACAACACCCCCGGTGACGGCGTGAACCCCGAGAAGGAGCTCTCCGCCGAAAACCTTCCCGGGCAGCGCGGACAGGGCGGCGAGGAGATCCGCGTCCAGCGCGGCATGTTCGGCGCCAACAACGGCGGCGACACCTCCGGTTACGGCGGCCTGGTCCGCTCGGTCCGGCTCCCGGGACCGGCGGCCCGCCCGTACGGAGGCTGGTTCGACGAGGTCGCCGACGAACTGGAGGGCGCGCTGGAGGAGCAGGACCTGCTCCCGGAGAACGCCATCGAGAAGACGGTCGTCGACCGCGGCGAGATCACCTTCCACATCGAGCGCGAGCACCTCGTGCGGGTGGCGAAGACCCTGCGCGACGACCCCGCGCTGCGGTTCGAACTGTGCACCGGTGTCAGCGGCGTGCACTACCCGAACGACAAGGGGCGCGAGCTGCACGCCGTCTACCACCTGCGCTCGATCACCCACAACCGGGTGATCCGCCTGGAGGTCAGCGCGCCGGACAGCGACCCGCACATCCCGTCGCTGTTCTCCGTCTATCCGACGAACGACTGGCACGAGCGCGAGACGTACGACTTCTTCGGCATCGTCTTCGACGGTCACCCGGCCCTGACGCGGATCATGATGCCGGACGACTGGCAGGGCCATCCGCAGCGCAAGGACTATCCCCTCGGCGGCATCCCCGTCGAGTACAAGGGCGCCCAGATCCCGGCTCCGGACCAGCGGAGGTCGTACTCGTGAGCACGCACGCAACCCCTCGCGAGACCACCGAGGGCACCGTCTACACCGTCACCGGCGGCGACTGGGACGAGGTCGTCGAGACCGCGGCCCGGACCGACGACGAGCGCATCGTCGTCAACATGGGGCCGCAGCACCCGTCCACCCACGGAGTGCTCCGGCTGATCCTCGAGATCGACGGCGAGACCGTCACCGAGGCCCGCTGCGGCATCGGCTACCTCCACACCGGCATCGAGAAGAACCTCGAGTACCGGACGTGGACCCAGGGCACCACGTTCGTGACGCGCATGGACTACCTGACGTCGTTCTTCAACGAGACGGCGTACTGCCTCGGGGTCGAGAAGCTGCTCGGCATCGAGGACGAGGTCCCGGACCGCGCCTCGATCATCCGGGTGCTCCTGATGGAGCTGAACCGGCTCTCCTCCCACCTGGTGTGCATCGCCACCGGCGGCATGGAGCTCGGCGCCACCACGATCATGATCTACGGGTTCCGCGACCGCGAGATGATCCTCGACATCTACGAGCTCATCACCGGCCTGCGGATGAACCACGCGTACATCCGCCCCGGCGGACTCGCCCAGGACCTGCCGCCCGGCGCGGTCGACCAGATCCGCGAGCTCGTCAAGAAGATGCGGAAGAACCTCCCGGAGTACGACAAGCTCGCCACCGGGAACCCCATCTTCAAGGCCCGCATGCAGGACGTCGGTTACCTGGACCTGGCCGGCTGCATGGCCCTCGGCGCCACCGGCCCGATCCTGCGTTCCACCGGCCTCCCGCACGACCTGCGCAAGGCCCAGCCGTACTGCGGCTACGAGACGTACGACTTCGACGTCCCGACCGCCGACACCTGCGACTCCTACGGCCGGTTCCTGATCCGGCTGGAGGAGATGCGCCAGTCGCTGCGGATCGTCGAGCAGTGCCTGGACCGGCTGGAGCCGGGGCCGGTCATGGTCGAGGACAAGAAGATCGCCTGGCCCGCCCAGCTCGCCCTGGGACCCGACGGACTGGGCAACTCCCTCGACCACATCAAGCAGATCATGGGCACCTCCATGGAGGCCCTGATCCACCACTTCAAGCTGGTCACCGAGGGCTTCCGCGTCCCGCCGGGCCAGGCCTACGCGGCCGTCGAGTCACCCAAGGGCGAGCTCGGCGTGCACGTCGTCTCCGACGGCGGCACCCGTCCCTACCGGGTCCACTTCCGCGACCCGTCCTTCACCAACCTTCAGGCCATGGCGGCGATGTGCGAGGGCGGCCAGGTCGCCGACGTCATCGTCGCCGTCGCGTCCATCGACCCCGTGATGGGAGGCGTCGACCGGTGACCACCTCTTCTTCCGAGCGGGGCGTCAGCCTGGGCATGCCGGAACTGCCCGCGCCGGCCTACCCGGACGACGTCCGGGCCCGGCTGGAGACCGACGCGCGGGCGATCGTCGCGCGCTACCCGGACTCCCGGTCCGCCCTCCTGCCGATGCTGCACCTGGTGCAGGCGGAGGAGGGGCACGTCACGCGCACCGGCATGCGGTTCTGCGCCGACATGCTCGGCCTGACCACGGCCGAGGTGACCGCGGTCGCCACCTTCTACACCATGTACCGGCGCCGCCCGAGCGGTGACTACCAGGTCGGGGTGTGCACCAACACCCTGTGCGCGGTGATGGGCGGCGACGCGATCTTCGAGGAGCTCCAGGAGCACCTGGGCGTCGGCAACGGCGAGACCACCGCCGACGGCAAGGTCACCCTGGAGCACATCGAGTGCAACGCGGCCTGCGACTACGCGCCCGTGGTGATGGTCAACTGGGAGTTCTTCGACAACCAGACCCCCGAGAGCGCCAAGCGCATGGTCGACGACCTGCGCGAGGGGCGTCCGGTCGCGCCCACCCGCGGCGCGCCGCTGTGCACGTTCAAGGAGACCGCCCGCATCCTGGCCGGCTTCCCCGACGAGCGCGAGGGCGCCGTCGAGGCCACCGGCAGCGCGGGGCCCGCCTCCCTGATCGGCCTGAAGCTCGCCAAGGGCGAGGCCGCCCCCGCGCGCGTGGTGCACCCGCGCGGCGAGGCGCCGCAGGACGCCCCGCCGCACGAGCCGTCGCCCACCGAGCACCTCAGCTCGCACGACGCGCCGCAGGACACGGCGGCCTCCGACCCGGCCCACCCGTCAGGACCTGCCGCCGAGGAGGGGGAGTGATGACCTTGGCACCCGAACTGAAGGACACCGGCCCGGAGAAGCTGCTCGCACCGGTGCTGTCGGCCTTCTGGGACGAGGACAAGTCCTGGACGCTCGACGTGTACCAGCGGCACGACGGCTACGAGGGCCTGCGCAAGGCGCTCGCCATGACGCCGGACGACGTCATCGCGTACGTCAAGGACTCCGGACTGCGCGGACGCGGCGGCGCCGGCTTCCCGACGGGCATGAAGTGGCAGTTCATCCCGCAGGGCGACGGCAAGCCGCACTACCTCGTCGTCAACGCCGACGAGTCGGAGCCGGGCACCTGCAAGGACATCCCGCTTCTCTTCGCCAACCCGCACAGCCTCATCGAGGGCATCGTCATCGCCTGCTACGCCATCAGGTCGTCGCACGCGTTCATCTACCTGCGCGGCGAGGTCGTCCCCGTGCTGCGCAGGCTGCACGAGGCCGTGCGCGAGGCGTACGAGGCCGGGCTCCTCGGCAAGAACATCCTCGGCAGCGGACTCGACCTCGAACTCACCGTGCACGCGGGCGCGGGCGCGTACATCTGCGGTGAGGAGACCGCGCTGCTCGACTCCCTGGAGGGGCGCCGCGGCCAGCCCAGGCTGCGTCCTCCCTTCCCCGCCGTCGCGGGCCTCTACGCCTGCCCCACGGTGGTGAACAACGTCGAGTCCATCGCCTCGGTTCCCGCCATCATGAACCGGGGCAAGGAGTGGTTCCGCTCGATGGGCAGCGAGAAGTCCCCGGGCTTCACGCTCTACTCCCTCAGCGGCCACGTCGCGAGCCCCGGCCAGTACGAGGCGCCGCTGGGCATCACCCTGCGCCAGCTGCTCGAGATGAGCGGCGGGATGCGGCCCGGCCACCGGCTCAAGTTCTGGACGCCGGGCGGCTCCTCGACACCGATGTTCACCGACGAGCACCTCGACGTCCCCCTCGACTACGAGGGGGTCGGCGCCGCGGGTTCCATGCTCGGCACCAAGGCGCTGCAGTGCTTCGACGAGACCACCTGCGTGGTCCGCGCCGTCACCCGCTGGACCGAGTTCTACGCCCACGAGTCCTGCGGCAAGTGCACCCCCTGCCGCGAGGGCACGTACTGGCTCGTCCAGCTGCTGCGCGACATCGAGGCCGGCAAGGGCCGGATGTCCGACCTCGACAAGCTGAACGACATCGCGGACAACATCAACGGCAAGTCCTTCTGTGCCCTCGGCGACGGCGCCGCCTCGCCGATCTTCTCCTCGCTCAAGTACTTCCGCGAGGAGTACGAGCAGCACATCACGGACCGTCGCTGCCCCTTCGACCCGGCCGCGTCGACGGCCTGGGCCGACCGTACGGAGGTGCACGCATGACTGTGACCACCAACGCTCCCTCCGGAGGGGGAGAGGCGGCGGTCCCGCCCGAGGACCTCGTGACGCTGACGATCGACGGCGCCGAGATCAGCGTGCCCAAGGGCACCCTGGTCATCCGGGCCGCCGAGCAGCTCGGCATCGAGATCCCCCGGTTCTGCGACCACCCGCTGCTCGCGCCCGCCGGCGCCTGCCGCCAGTGCATCGTGGAGGTCGAGGGCCAGCGCAAGCCCATGGCGTCCTGCACCATCACCTGCACCGACGGAATGGTGGTGAAGACGCAGCTCTCCTCGCCGGTCGCGGAGAAGGCCCAGAAGGGCGTGATGGAGCTGCTGCTCGTCAACCACCCGCTGGACTGCCCGGTCTGCGACAAGGGCGGTGAGTGCCCGCTCCAGAACCAGGCGATGTCGCACGGCAACGCCGAGTCCCGCTTCGAGGGCAAGAAGCGCACCTACGAGAAGCCCGTCCCGATCTCCACGCAGGTGCTGCTGGACCGTGAGCGGTGCGTGCTGTGCGCGCGCTGCACCCGGTTCTCCAACCAGATCGCCGGCGACCCGATGATCGAGCTGATCGAGCGGGGCGCGCTCCAGCAGGTCGGCACCGGCGAGGGCGACCCGTTCGAGTCGTACTTCTCCGGCAACACCATCCAGATCTGCCCGGTCGGCGCGCTCACCTCGGCCGCCTACCGGTTCCGCTCCCGTCCGTTCGACCTGATCTCCTCGCCGTCGGTGTGCGAGCACTGCTCGGGCGGCTGCGCCACCCGCACCGACCACCGGCGCGGCAAGGTCATGCGCAAGCTGGCCGCCGAGGACCCGGAGGTGAACGAGGAGTGGATCTGCGACAAGGGCCGCTTCGCGTTCCGGTACGCCCAGCAGCGGGACCGGCTCGACACCCCGCTGGTGCGCAACGCGGAGGGTGAGCTGGAGCCGGCGTCCTGGCCGGACGCGCTGCAGATCGCGGCGCAGGGCCTGCTCGCCTCCCGGGGCCGCACCGGTGTGCTCACCGGCGGCCGGCTCACCGTCGAGGACGCCTACGCGTACAGCAAGTTCGCGCGGGTCGCGCTCGCCACCAACGACATCGACTTCCGCGCGCGCGTGCACAGCACGGAGGAGTCCGACTTCCTCGCCGCCCGCGTCGCGGGACACGGCGTCGACCTGGACGGCACGGGCGTCACGTACACGGCGCTGGAGAAGGCGCCCGCGGTGCTGCTGGTCGGCTTCGAGTCCGAGGAGGAGGCGCCCGGCGTCTTCCTGCGGCTGCGCAAGGCCTGGCGCGCGCACGGCCAGCGCACCTTCGCCCTGGCCACGCACGCCACCCGCGGCCTGACCAAGGCAGGCGGCACGCTGCTCCCGGCCGCCCCCGGCACCGAGACCGAGTGGCTGGACGCGCTGGCGAGCGGCGTCGGCCTGGAGGGCGACGGGGCCGCGGCGGCCGAGGCGCTGCGCGCCGAGGGCGCGGTGATCGTCGTCGGCGAGCGGCTGGCCGCCGTACGGGGCGGGCTCACCGCGGCCGTGCGGTTCGCCACCGCGACCGGCTCCCGGCTGGTGTGGATCCCGCGCCGGGCCGGGGAGCGCGGCGCGATCGAGGCGGGCGCGCTGCCGTCGCTGCTGCCGGGCGGCCGCCCGGCGACCGACCCGCGCGCCCGGGAGGAGGTGGCCGCCCTCTGGGGCGTCGCCGAACTCCCGCACCGCTACGGCCGGGACACCGCGCAGATCGTCGAGGCCGCCGCCCGCGGCGAGCTGCAGGCGCTGCTGGTGGCGGGCGTGGAGGTCGCCGACCTGCCCGATCCGGCCCGCGCCCGCGCGGCGCTCGCCGAGGCCGGGTTCGTGGTCTCCCTGGAGCTGCGGCCCGGCGAGGTCACCGAGCTCGCCGACGTGGTCCTGCCGGTCGCCGCGGTCGCCGAGAAGGCCGGCACCTTCCTCAACTGGGAAGGCAGGGTGCGGCTGTTCGAGGCGGCGCTCAAGCCGGACCAGATGACCCGGCGGCCCGCGCCGTCCGACGCGCGCGTGCTGCAGATGCTCGCCGACGCCATGGACGTGCACCTGGGTCTGCCGGACCTGCGCACGATCCGCTCGGAGATCGACCGGCTCGGCCCGTGGGACGGCCCGCGCGCCGCGGACCCGGTGGAGACCGCGGGCGCCCTGCCCCGGCCGGCCGCCGGCGAGGCGGTCCTGGCGGGGCACCGGCTCCTGCTCGACCTGGGCCTGCTCCAGCAGGGCGACGAGGCACTGGCCGGCACCCGGCACGCCGCGCCCGCCCGGCTGTCGGCCGCCACGGCCGCCGAGGTCGGCGTCAAGGACGGCGACACGCTCGCGGTGACCGGTCCGGCCGGGACGCTCGAACTGCCGCTGTCCGTCACCGAGATGCCCGACCGGGTGGTCTGGCTCCCGCTGAACTCCACGGACGGCGGGGTGGCCTCCGGCACCGGGGCGCTCCCCGGCTCCCTCGTCCGCATCGGCTCGGCGACCCTCGCCGGCGAGGCTCCCCAGGAGGTGGAGGCATGAGCCCGTACCTCGCCGCTGAAGACCTCTCGATGTTCGGCCGCGACCCGTGGTGGCTGATCGCTATCAAGGCGGTCTTCTGCTTCGCCTTCCTGATGGTGACCGTGCTCCTGTCCATCGTGATGGAGCGCAAGGTCGTCGCCTGGATGCAGCTGCGCGTCGGACCCAACCGGCACGGCCCCTGGGGCATGCTCCAGTCGCTCGCCGACGGCGTGAAGCTGATGCTGAAGGAGGACGTCGTCGTCAAGCGCGCGGACAAGGTCGTCTACGTCCTCGCGCCGATCGTCGCGGCCATCCCGGCGTTCATGGCGTTCGCCGTGATCCCCTTCGGCCCGGCCGGCAACGAGATCTCGATCTTCGGCCAGCGCACCACGATGCAGCTCACCGACCTGCCGATCGCGATGCTGTACATCCTCGCGGTCGCCTCGGTCGGCATCTACGGCATCGTCCTGGCGGGCTGGAGCTCCGGCTCCACCTACCCGCTCCTCGGCGGCCTGCGCTCCTGCGCCCAGATGATCTCGTACGAGATCGCCATGGGCGCCGCGTTCGCCTCCGTCTTCCTCTACTCGGGGTCGATGTCCACGTCGACGATCGTCGAGGCGCAGGCCGACCGCTGGTACGTGCTGCTGCTGCCGGTGTCGTTCCTCATCTACATCGTGACGATGGTCGGCGAGGTCAACCGTGCCCCGTTCGACATGCCGGAGTCCGAGGGCGACCTGGTCGGCGGCTTCAACACCGAGTACTCGTCGATCAAGTTCGCGATGTTCATGCTCGCCGAGTACATCAACATGGTGACCGTCTCCGCGGTCGCGGTGACCCTCTTCCTGGGCGGCTGGCGGGCCCCGTGGCCGGTCAGCACCTTCTGGGAGGGCGCCAACCACGGCTGGTGGCCGATGCTCTGGTTCACCGGCAAGCTGCTGACCCTGCTGTTCGGCTTCGTCTGGCTGCGCGGCACGCTCCCGCGTGTCCGCTACGACCAGCTGATGAAGCTCGGCTGGAAGGTCCTCATCCCGGTCTCCCTGGTGTGGCTGATGGCGGTCGCCACGGTCCGGGCGCTGCGGAACGAGAACTACGAGTTCGCCGACATCGCGCTCTACATCGCCGGCGGCGTCCTCGTCCTGCTGCTCCTCTCCTTCGTCGCCGACATGTTCCGCGGCCGGGGCGACGAGAGCGGACAGCCCGCGGACCAGCCTCCGTTCGACCCGATGGCGGGCGGGTTCCCCGTGCCGCCGCTGCCCGGGCAGGAGCTGCCCCCGGTGCCGCGGCGCCGCCCGCGCCACGAGCGGGAGCTCGTTGTCAGTGGCGGACCCGATACTCACAGTGACGAATCCCAGGGCGGTTCTACGGATGGAAAGGAGGCGTCCGATGGCTGAGGAACCGAAGGACACCAAGCCCGGTTTCCTGAACCCGGTGGCCGGCTTCGGCGTGACCTTCAAGGCCATGTTCAAGAAGCGGCTCACCGAGCAGTACCCGGAGCAGCAGAAGACCACGGCCCCGCGCTTCCACGGACGGCACCAGCTCAACCGCCATCCGGACGGCCTGGAGAAGTGCGTCGGCTGCGAGCTGTGCGCCTGGGCCTGTCCCGCCGACGCGATCTACGTCGAGGGCGCGGACAACACCGAGGAGGAGCGCTACTCGCCCGGCGAGCGGTACGGCCGCGTCTACCAGATCAACTACGCCCGCTGCATCCTGTGCGGGCTGTGCATCGAGGCGTGCCCGACGCGCGCGCTGACCATGACCAACGAGTTCGAACTGGCCGACTCCAGCCGGGCGAACCTCATCTACACCAAGGAGCAGCTCCTCGCCGGCCTGGAGGAGGGCATGGTCGAGGCGCCGCACGCCATGTACCCGGGCACGGACGAACAGGACTACTACCGCGGTCTGGTGACCGAGGCCGCGCCCGGTACCGAGCCTCAGGTCGCCCACTCCAAGGGCGAGGTGGTGCAGGAGGCCGACTCGACCTTCGGTCCGGAGGAGCCCGCCTCGGAGAAGGTGATCGGGCGATGACCGAGCAGCTCGCCGCCTACTCGACCTCCACCGGCGAGGCCGTGCAGTTCTGGATCCTCGGCACGGTCGCCGTGATCGGCGCCCTGTGCACCGTCTTCATGCGGCGGGCCGTGCACAGCGCGCTCTGCCTCGCCGGGACCATGATCATCCTGGCTGTGTTCTACCTGGCCAACGGCGCCTACTTCCTGGGCGTCGTGCAGATCGTCGTCTACACCGGCGCGATCATGATGCTGTTCCTGTTCGTGGTGATGCTCGTCGGCGTCACGGCCGCGGACTCCCTGAAGGAGACCATCAAGGGCCAGCGCTGGCTGGCCCTGCTGTGCGGCCTCGGCTTCGGCGTCCTGCTGGTCGGCGGCATCGGCAACGCCGCGCTGACCGAGTTCGGCGGCCTCGCCGAGGCCAACGCAGGGGGGAACGTCCAGGGCCTCGCCTCCCTGATGTTCACCCGGTACGTGTTCGCCTTCGAGATCACCGGCGCGCTGCTCATCACGGCGGCCGTCGGCGCGATGGTGCTCACCCACCGGGAGCGCACCGAACGGGCCCGGACGCAGCGGGAGATGGCCGAGCAGCGCGTCCGCGAGGGCACGTACCTGCCGCCGCTGCCCGCGCCCGGCGTCTACGCCCGGCACAACGCGGTCGACATCGCGGGCCTGCTGCCCGACGGCACCCCCTCGGACCTCACCGTCAGCAAGACGCTGCGGGACCGCGGCCAGGTCCGTGACGTGTCCCAGGAGGCGCTCAACGACCTGCGGGCGCTGGAGCAGCGCGCGGAGGAGCGCCTGGAGCGCCGCGCGATCGAGCCGCCGACCTTCAAGCGGGCCGAGGAGGCGTCGAAGTGAATCCCGTCAACTACCTGTACCTGGCGGCGCTGCTGTTCACCATCGGCGCCACCGGTGTGCTGATCCGGCGCAACGCGATCGTGGTGTTCATGTGCGTCGAGCTGATGCTCAACGCCTGCAACCTCGCGTTCGTCGCCTTCTCCCGCATGCACGGCAACCTCGACGGCCAGATCATCGCGTTCTTCACGATGGTCGTCGCCGCCGCGGAGGTCGTGGTGGGGCTGGCGATCATCGTGTCCCTGTTCCGTTCCCGCCACTCGGCCTCGGTCGACGACGCCAGCCTGATGAAGCTGTGAGGGGCTGCTGAATCGTGGAGAACCTGATTGCGCTGCTGGTGGCGGCGCCTCTGCTCGGAGCGGTGGTCCTGCTGTGCGGCGGCCGCCGGCTGGACGCCGTCGGCCACTGGATCGGCACGGTCCTGGCCGCCGTGTCCTTCGCGCTCGGCCTGGTGCTCTTCACCGACCTGCTGGGCAAGGGCGCCGAGGACCGTACGGTCGTGCAGCACCTGTTCAGCTGGATCCCGGTGGAGGGATTCCAGGCGGACGTCGCCTTCCGGCTCGACCAGCTGTCGATGACGTTCGTGCTGCTGATCACGGGCGTCGGCTCGCTGATCCACCTCTACTCCGTCGGGTACATGGAGCACGACGAGCGGCGCCGCCGCTTCTTCGGCTACCTGAACCTCTTCCTCGCGGCGATGCTGATCCTGGTCCTCGCCGACAACTACCTGCTGCTGTACGTCGGCTGGGAGGGCGTCGGTCTCGCCTCCTACCTGCTGATCGGCTTCTGGCAGCACAAGCCCAGCGCGGCCACGGCCGCGAAGAAGGCCTTCCTGGTCAACCGCGTCGGTGACATGGGCCTGTCCATCGCGATCATGCTGATGTTCCTGTGGTTCGGCACCTTCGCCTTCGGGCCGGTGCTCGGCGGCCACGGGGAGGCCGCTCTCGCCGGTGAGGCGGGCGAGGGCAAGCTGACCGCGATCGCCCTGATGCTGCTGCTCGCCGCGTGCGGCAAGTCCGCCCAGGTGCCCCTGCAGTCCTGGCTCGGGGACGCGATGGAGGGCCCGACCCCGGTGTCGGCCCTCATCCACGCCGCGACCATGGTGACCGCGGGCGTCTACCTGATCGTCCGCTCGGCGGCCGTCTTCAACGGCGCGCCGGACGCCCAGCTGGTGGTCACCATCGTCGGCGCGGTCACGCTGCTGTTCGGTGCGATCGTCGGTTGCGCCAAGGACGACATCAAGAAGGCGCTGGCCGGCTCGACCATGTCGCAGATCGGCTACATGGTGCTGGCCGCAGGCCTCGGCCCGATCGGCTACGTCTTCGCGATCATGCACCTGGTGACGCACGGCTTCTTCAAGGCCGGGCTCTTCCTCGGCGCCGGTTCGGTCATGCACGGCATGAACGACGAGGTCGACATGCGCCGCTACGGCGGCCTCAGAAAGTACATGCCGGTCACGTTCGTCACGTTCGGGCTCGGCTACCTCGCGATCATCGGCTTCCCGGGCCTGTCCGGCTTCTTCTCCAAGGACAAGATCATCGAGGCGGCATTCGCCAAGGGCGGCACCGAGGGCTGGATCCTCGGCGCCTGCGCCCTGCTGGGCGCGGCCGTCACCGCGTACTACATGACGCGCGTGATGCTGATGACGTTCTTCGGCGAGGAGCGCTGGCGCAACGCGCCCACGCCGTCCCCCGCCTCCCCCGATGTGGAGCCGGCCGCCGAGACGCGCGGGGAGTACGAGCCGCCGCACCCGCACGAGTCGCCGAAGGTCATGACGGTCCCGATGATCGTGCTGGCCGTCGGGTCGGTCGCGGGCGGCGCGTTCTTCAGCATCGGCGACCGCTTCATCCACTGGCTGGAGCCGGTCACCGGGCACGCCCACGGACACCCGCCGGTCAGCGCGCTGACGGTGACGCTGTCCACGGTCGCCGTGATGGTGATCGGCGTGGCGATCGCCTGGGCACAGTACGGACGGCGCCCGGTGCCGGCCGTCGCCCCGCGCGGTTCGCTGCTCACCCGGGCCGCCCGCCGCGACCTGTACCAGGACGACTTCAACCACGTGGTCCTGGTCCGCGGCGGCGAACACCTCACGCGCTCGCTGGTGTACGTCGACCACACCCTGGTCGACGGGGTCGTCAACGGCACGGCCGCCTCCGTGGGCGGTCTGTCCGGGCGGATGCGCAGGCTGCAGAACGGCTTCGCGCGGTCCTACGCGGTCTCGATGTTCGGCGGCGCGGCGGTCCTCGCCGCCGCGACCCTGCTGATGAGGGCGGTCTGATACCGATGTCCTTTCCTCTCCTGACAGCGACGGCGGCGCTCCCGGCCATCGGGGCGATCGCCACGGCCGCCGTACCGGCCGCGAAGCGCACGGCCGCCAAATGGCTGGCCCTGCTGTTCTCGCTGGCCACCCTCGCCCTGGCGGTCACCGTCCTGGTCCGCTTCGACCCGGACGGCGACCGCTACCAGCTCACCGAGTCCCACTCCTGGATCGCCGACTTCGGCGTCCGCTACGAACTGGGCGTCGACGGCATCGGGGTGGCGCTCATCGCGCTGACCGCGCTGCTGATGCCGTTCATCGTGCTGGCCGGCTGGCACGACGCCGACCCGCTGGAGACGGGCAGCAGGCGGTGGCGGCCGACGCAGGGCTTCTTCGCCCTGATCCTGGCCGTCGAGGCGATGGTGATCATCTCCTTCGCGGCCACCGACGTCTTCCTCTTCTACATCTTCTTCGAGGCCATGCTCATCCCGATGTACTTCCTCATCGGAGGCTTCGGGGACCGTGCGCACAAGGACGGCGAGGAGAAGGCGGCCACCCAGCGGTCGTACGCGGCGGTGAAGTTCCTCCTCTACAACCTGGCCGGCGGTCTGATCATGCTGGCCGCGGTGATCGGGCTGTACGTGGTCGCGGGGAACTTCTCCCTCACCGAGATCGCGCAGGCCCGGGCGAACGGCGAGCTGGAGATGGCGACCAGCACCGAACGCTGGCTGTTCCTCGGCTTCTTCTTCGCCTTCGCGGTGAAGGCGCCGCTGTGGCCGCTGCACACCTGGCTGCCCAACGCCATGCAGGAGTCCACCGCCCCGGTCGCCGTGCTCATCACCGCGGTGGTCGACAAGGTGGGCACCTTCGCGATGCTCCGCTTCTGCCTCCAGCTCTTCCCGGAGGCCAGCAAGTGGGCGACCCCGGTGATCCTGGTGCTCGCGGTGATCAGCATCATCTACGGCGCGCTGCTCGCCGTCGGCCAGCGCGACATCAAGCGGCTGATCGCCTACGCCTCGATCTCGCACTTCGGCTTCATCGTGATGGGCATCTTCGCGATGACCAGCCAGGGCCAGTCCGGGGCGACGCTCTACATGGTCAACCACGGCATCTCGACCGCCGTGCTCATGCTGATCGCCGGGTTCCTGATCTCCCGGCGCGGCTCGCGGCTCATCGCGGACTTCGGCGGTGTGCAGAAGGTGGCCCCGGTGCTCGCCGGCACCTTCCTGATCGGCGGTCTCGCCACCCTCTCGCTGCCGGGCCTCGCGCCCTTCGTCAGTGAGTTCCTGGTCCTGGTCGGCACGTTCACGCGCTACCCGGTGATCGGCATCATCGCCACCTTCGGCATCGTGCTCGCCGCTCTCTACACGCTCGTCCTCTACCAGCGGACGATGACCGGCCCGGTGAAGCCCGAGGTCGCCACGATGCCCGACCTCAGGGTGCGGGAGATCGCGGTGGTGGCGCCGCTGGTCGTGCTGCTGGTGTTCCTGGGCGTCTACCCGAAGCCCGTCACGGACATCGTGAACCCGGCGGTGAAGCAGACCTTGTCCGACGTACAGAAGAAGGACCCCCAGCCCGAGGTGGAGGCGGCCAAGTGAGCGCAACAGCAGCCGTCCACAGCCTGTGGACAACCGCGGCCGATCCGATCGCCAAGATCGACGCACCCAAGATCGAGTACGGGCAGCTCGCGCCCACGCTGATCGTCGTCGGCGCGGCGCTCGTCGGGGTGCTGGTCGAGGCGTTCGTGCCGCGCAAGTCCCGCTACTACGCGCAGATGTTCGTCTCCGCGGTCGCGCTCGTCGCCGCGTTCGCCGCAGTCGTGGCGCTCGCCGCGGACGGGTACGCCACCACCAAGGCGGGCATCGCCGCCATGGGCGCGATCGCCGTCGACGGACCGGCGCTCTTCCTCCAGGGCACGATCCTGCTGACGGCGCTGGTGGGCCTGTTCACCTTCGCCGAGCGCCGGCTCGACCCGGAGGCGCACGGCAACCGCGTCGACTCCTTCGCCGCGCAGGCCGCGGCCGTCCCCGGCAGCGACGCCGAGAAGCGGGCCGTCAAGGCCGGGTTCACCACCACCGAGGTGTTCCCGCTGCTGCTCTTCGCGGTCGCGGGCATGCTGGTCTTCCCGGCGGCCAACGACCTGCTGACGCTGTTCGTGGCGCTGGAGGTCCTCTCCCTCCCGCTGTACCTGCTGTGCGCGCTGGCCCGCCGCAAGCGGCTGATGTCGCAGGAGGCGGCGGTCAAGTACTTCCTGCTCGGCGCGTTCGCCTCCGCGTTCACGCTGTTCGGCATCGCCCTGCTGTACGGCTACGCGGGCTCCATGTCGTACGCGACGATCGCGCAGGTCGTCGACGGCACCGTCCCGGAGGTCACCCCGGCGCTGGCGAACACCATGGGCAACGACGCGCTGCTGCTGATCGGCGCCGCGCTGCTGGTCATGGGCCTGCTGTTCAAGGTCGGCGCGGTGCCGTTCCACATGTGGACGCCCGACGTCTACCAGGGCGCGCCCACCCCGGTCACCGGCTTCATGGCGGCGGCCACCAAGGTCGCGGCGTTCGGCGCCCTGCTGCGCCTGCTGTACGTGGTGCTGCCCGGTCTGCGCTGGGACTGGCGGCCGGTCATGTGGGGCGTCGCCATCGTCACCATGCTGGCCGGCGCGATCGTGGCGATCACCCAGACCGACATCAAGCGCCTGCTGGCCTACTCGTCGATCGCGCACGCGGGCTTCATCCTCGCGGGCGTCATCGCGGCCACGCCGTCGGGCATCTCGTCGGTGCTGTTCTACCTGGCGGCCTACTCCTTCGTGACGATCGGCGCCTTCGCCGTGGTCACGCTGGTGCGGGACGCGGGCGGCGAGGCGACCCACCTGTCCCGCTGGGCGGGCCTGGGCCGGCGCTCCCCATTGGTCGCGGCGGTGTTCGCGGTGTTCCTGCTGGCCTTCGCGGGCATCCCGCTGACCTCCGGCTTCGCCGGGAAGTTCGCCGTGTTCAAGGCGGCGGCCGAGGGCGGGGCGGTCCCGCTGGTCGTGGTCGGTGTGATCTCGTCGGCGGTCGCGGCGTTCTTCTACATCCGCGTCATCGTGCTGATGTTCTTCAGCGAGCCGCGGCCGGAGGGCCCGACCGTCGCGGTCCCGTCGCCGCTGACCATGACCGCGATCGCGGTCGGTGTGGCGGTCACGGTGGTGCTCGGTGTGGCGCCGCAGTACTTCCTGGAGCTGGCCGGGGACGCGGGGGTGTTCGTGCGCTGACGCGCCCCGCCGCTCGTACGACCGCGGCCCGGCACCCCGCACGGGGGCGCCGGGCCGCGGTCGTTCCCGGTCGCATCCGCTCAGGCACGGAGCGTTCCGGGCGGGCCTGTGGACAACTCCGGGCCTGTCGGTCCGGACGCCTATGGTGGACGCAGTGGCCGAGGTACGGCCGCGGGGGACGGGACGATGCACGGGACGGACGGTGTCGCCGGGATGGCAGTGACGGACAGTGAGGCGCTGGCTGCGCTGCACCGGGTCTTCGGCTACGAGACCTTCCGCGGCGAGCAGGAAGCCGTCGTCGACCATGTGATCGCCGGCGGCGACGCGGTCGTGCTCATGCCGACCGGCGGCGGCAAGTCGCTCTGCTACCAGATCCCGGCCCTGGTCCGGCCCGGCACGGGCGTGGTCGTCTCCCCGCTGATCGCACTCATGCAGGACCAGGTCGACGCCCTTCGGGCGCTCGGCGTGCGGGCCGGCTTCATGAACTCCACGCAGGACTTCGACGAGCGGCGGACGGTCGAGGCGGAGTTCCTCGCCGGCGAGCTCGACCTGCTGTACCTGGCGCCGGAGCGGCTGCGCCTGGACAGCAGCCTGGACCTCCTCTCGCGCGGCAAGATCTCCGTGTTCGCCATCGACGAGGCGCACTGCGTCTCCCAGTGGGGACACGACTTCCGGCCCGACTACCTCACCCTCTCCGTGCTGGGGGAGCGGTGGCCGGACGTGCCCCGCATCGCCCTCACCGCGACCGCCACGGACGCCACGCACCGGGAGATCACCGAGCGGCTGGGCATGCCGGACGCCCGGCACTTCGTGGCCAGCTTCGACCGGCCCAACATCCAGTACCGCATCGTGCCGAAGGCCGACCCGCGCAAGCAGCTCCTCGCCTTCCTGCGCGAGGAGCACGCGGGGGACGCGGGCATCGTGTACTGCCTCTCGCGCAACTCGGTGGAGAGGACCGCCGAGTTCCTGACGAAGAACGGCGTCGAGGCCGTGCCGTACCACGCGGGGCTCGACGCGGGGACGCGCCAGGCGCACCAGGCGCGGTTCCTGCGCGAGGAAGGCCTGGTCGTGGTGGCGACCATCGCCTTCGGCATGGGCATCGACAAGCCGGACGTCCGCTTCGTCGCCCACCTCGACCTGCCCAAGTCGGTCGAGGGCTACTACCAGGAGACGGGCCGCGCCGGCCGCGACGGCCTGCCGTCCACGGCGTGGATGGCGTACGGGCTCAACGACGTCATCCAGCAGCGCAAGCTGATCCAGTCCGGCGAGGGCGACGAGGCGTTCCGGCGGCGGGCGGGCCGGCACCTGGACGCGATGCTCGCCCTGTGCGAGAGCGTGCGCTGCCGCCGCGGCCAGCTCCTCGCCTACTTCGGCCAGGAGCCGTCCGGGGAGAACTGCGGCAACTGCGACACCTGCCTCGCCCCGCCGGAGACCTGGGACGGCACGGTGGCGGCGCAGAAGGTGCTGTCCACGGTGGTGCGCCTCCAGCGGGAGCGCGGGCAGAAGTTCGGCGCGGTGCAGATCGTGGACATCCTGCTGGGCCGCCGCACCGCCAAGGTGATCCAGTTCGACCACGACCAGCTGTCCGTGTTCGGCATCGGCGAGGAGCTGAGCGAGGCCCAGTGGCGCGGCGTCATCCGCCAGTTGCTGGCGCAGGGCCTGCTGGCGGTCGAGGGCGACTACGGCACGCTGGTGCTCACCGAGGCCAGCGGGTCCGTGCTGCGGCGCGAGCGGGAGGTGCCGCTGCGCAAGGAGCCCGAGAAGCCGGCGTCGGCCAAGGGCGCGGGCAGCCGGGGCGAGCGCAAGGCCAAGGCCGCCGCGGCCGAGCTGCCCGAGCCGCTCCAGCCGGCGTTCGAGGCGCTCCGCGCCTGGCGCGCCGAGACGGCCAGGGAACAGGGCGTCCCGGCGTACGTGATCTTCCACGACGCCACGCTGCGGGAGATCGTCACGGTGTGGCCCACCTCGGTGGAGCAGCTCGGCGGGATCAGCGGCGTGGGCGAGAAGAAGCGGGCGACGTACGGGGAGGGGGTCGTGGAGGTGCTGGCCGGGCTGTCGGCACCGGGTTCCGCAGCGGCACCGGCCGCCGCCGCGCCCGACGCGTCGGCCGAGCTCCCGGCGCCCGAGGACGACTGGCCCGACGAGGAACCCGACTGGACCTGAGCCCGCACGGCTTACGGCAGCGCCGTCAGCCCCGGTGCGAACGTGATCAGCAGGGGGACCAGCGGCACCAGCGACGCCACCGCGGTCGTCAGGGCGCGGTGGCGGCGGCCCAGCCGCGGAGGCGGCTCCAGGAGGCGGTCCACGCGCTCGCCGAGCAGCCGGTGGCTCGAGGAGCAGGACAGCACGCCCCGGTGCTGGTTCAGCTCGATCAGCGCCAGCGCGGTGGTCAGGTGCCCGCAGCGGCGGGAGGCCGTGTCGTCGGCGGCCAGCTCCACCAGCCGGTGCGTCTGCTCGCAGAAGTGGGCGAACAGCGGGACGCGCGGGAAGCCCGCCGCCAGCGCCGCCGACAGATGCAGCAGCCAGTCGTGGCGGGCCCGGGCGTGACCGCGCTCGTGCGTGAGGACCGCGTCGAGCTGGTGGTCCGTGAGCCGCTGCAGCGCACCGGTCGTGACGATCAGCTGGGGCGGGCTGCCCGGCATCCACCAGGCGTCCGGGTACTCCTCCTCCAGCACCAGCAGCGGCCCCCGCCCCTCGGGGAGCCCCGCCGGAAGGTCGGGCGCGCGGTCCCGCAGGTGCGCGCGGGCGCCGGCGCGACGGCGGCGGGCCTCGACCAGCTCGCGGGCGAGCATCGCGGTGGTCCAGGCGGCGCCCCCGGCCAGCAGCACGGTGAGAACGGTCGTCCACGGCGAGGCGTGCGACAGGTCGTAGGCGGCGGTCACGGCGGGCGGCGCCGGCGCGAACAGCTGCGCGCGGACGGTGCCGAAGACGGCGGCGGCGCCCAGCGCCAGGGCGGTCAGACAGCACAGCAGCACGGTGGCCACCAGGCACTGCCACACCCACAGGGCGACGACCGGCTCCCGTTCCGGCCACTTCGCCCGGGTCAGCAGGCGGGGGACGGGCAGGGCGGCGGTCACGGCGACCACGCTCAGCAGGAGCAGGCAGTACGTCATGCCACGGGCTCCGGATCCTGTCGGAAGAAGCGGCTCGGGACGTGCGGTGGTGCGGGCCGCGCGGCGTGGAGAACGACGCACCGCCCGACGCCAAGTATGACGGCGAAGGGCGGTGCGAGTCAGCGTGGTTGTACGCCTCGGCAAGGGCCGGAGGGGTCAGGACGCGGGGACCACCCGTCCCGTCACCTCGCCGAGGCCCACCCGCGCCCCGTCCGGACCCGGCGCCCAGGCGGACAGTGTCACCACGTCGCCGTCCTCCAGGAACGTCCGCTTGCCGTCGGGGAGTTCGAGCGGGTCGCGGCCGTTCCAGGTCAGCTCCAGCAGGGAGCCGCGCTCCCGCTCGGTGGGCCCGCTGACCGTGCCGGAGCCGTAGAGGTCGCCGGTGCGCAGGGAGGCGCCGTTCACCGTCATGTGGGCGAGCTGCTGGGCGGCCGTCCAGTACATGGTGGAGAAGGGGCACTCGGAGACGTCGTGGCCGTTGATCGTCACGGTGATGCGCAGGTCGTAGCCGCCGGGCTCCTCGCCGGAGTCGTCCAGGTAGGGCAGCAGGTCGTGGGTGCGCGCGGGCGGGGCGACGCGGGCCTCGTCCAGGGCGTCCAGCGGGGTGATCCACGCCGACACCGAGGTGGCGAAGGACTTGCCGAGGAACGGGCCGAGGGGCACGTACTCCCAGGCCTGGATGTCGCGGGCGGACCAGTCGTTGAGCAGGCACAGGCCGAAGACGTGGTCGCGGTAGGCGCTCAGCGGGACGGTCCTGCCCTGCTCGGAGGGGACGCCGACGACGAAGCCGACCTCGGCCTCGATGTCCAGCCGCACGGACGGGCCGAAGACCGGGGCGGGGTCGGCGGGCGCCTTGCGCTGTCCGGAGGGGCGCACGACGTCGGTGCCGGACACCACGACGGTGCCGGAGCGGCCGTGGTAACCGATCGGCAGGTGCTTCCAGTTGGGGGTGAGGGAGTCCTCGGCGTCGGGGCGGAAGATCTGCCCGACGTTCCGCGCGTGGTTCTCCGAGGCGTAGAAGTCGACGTAGTCCGCGACCTCGAACGGCAGATGGAGGGTCACCTCGGACAGCGGGTGGAGGAACGGCTCGACGGTCTCCCGGTGCGCCGGGACCGTCACCCACGCGGTGAGCGCGCGGCGCACGTCCGACCAGGCCGTGCGGCCCGCCGCCAGCAGCGGGTTGAGGGTGGGGCGGGCGAGCAGGGAGGCGTAGGGGGAGCCCAGGGCGTGCGCCGCCGCGCCGGCGTCGAGGACGTGGTCGCCCAGCCGGACGCCCACGGTGCGCTCCGCCGAGCCGGGGAGCGAGAAGACGCCGTACGGCAGGTTGTGCGGGCCGAAGGGGTCGCCCTCGGGGACATCGAAGGGGGGCATCGGGTGCTGCCTCGCTTTCGTGTGCGCGGGTGGGCCACGTGTCCGTGGCCGTGCCACACGTTACGGGGTCGCGTCCCGATGGGCCCCTGTTATCAGGGACGACTCCCGGAGCCGGGGGCCCGTGGAGCGCACCGTGTTCCGGTCAAAAGGGAAAACAGGTCTCAACCGGTCGCGTATCGGCGGCACAAGAAGGCAAAACGCACCCAATGCGCGGGCATACGGGCGCGGTGAATCGGACGGTCCTCTTGTCCGTATTCTCTGATCATGGCCGCACCCACCGATTGTTCTCTCATCGCCACCGACCTGGACGGGACGCTGCTGCGCGGTGACGACACCCTCTCCGACCGCTCCCTCGCCGCCCTCGCCCGGGCGGAGCGGGCCGGTGTCCGGCACCTCGTGGTGACCGGCCGGCCGGCCCCCAGAGTGCGGTCGCTGCTCGACGACCTCGGCTGCACGGGGCTCGCGGTGTGCGGACAGGGCGCGCAGGTCTACGACGCCGCCGCGCGGCGGATGCTGTGGTCGGTCCGGCTGGACCGGGAGCTGGCGGAGACCGCGCTCGGCAAGATCGAGGCCGAGGTGGGGGAGGTGTACGCCGCGGTCGACCAGGACGGGGTCGACGGGCTGACGCTGATCGAGCCGGGCTACCGGATGCCGCACCCGAAGCTGCCGTCGGTGCGGGTGGAGCGGCGGGACGACCTGTGGGAGCGGCCGATCAGCAAGGTGCTGCTGCGCCACCCGGAGCTGTCGGACGACGCGCTGGCGGCGGCGGCCCGGTCGGTGGTCGGCTCGCTGGCCACGGTCACCATGTCGGGGCCGGGCACGGTGGAGCTCCAGCCGTGCGGGGTCACCAAGGCGACCGGTCTCGCGCTGGCCGCCGAGCACCTGGGGCTGCGCCCCGAGGACACGGTCGCCTTCGGGGACATGCCGAACGACGTCCCCATGTTCCGGTGGGCGGGCCACGGCGTCGCCATGGCCAACGCGCACCCCGAGCTGAAGGCGGTGGCCGACGAGGTCACCCTGTCGAACGAGGACGACGGCGTGGCCGTCGTCCTCGAGCGACTGTTCGGGCAGACGGCCGCTCTCGGCCGTCAGAGGTCGGCTCAGTACGCGCCGAAGACGTTGTCGATCGAGCCGTAGCGGTCGGCGGCGTAGTTGCAGGCCGCGGCGATGTTGGCGACCGGGTCGAACGGGTCGAAGGCGGTGCCGGGCACGTGGTACGCCTGGAAGGTCGGGTCGATGACCTGGAGCAGGCCCTTCGACGGGGTGCCCTTCACGGCGTTGGAGTCCCACAGGTTGATGGCGGCCGGGTTGCCGGACGACTCCCGCATGATGTTGCGGTGGATGGAGTCGTAGGAGCCGGGGATGCCGTTCTGCGCCATGACGTCCATCGCCTCGCGGATCCAGCCGTCGAGGTTGTCCGGGTACGCGGTCGTGGAGGCGGCGGCCGTGGCCTGGGCCGAGGGGGCCGCGGAGGCGCTGGTGGCGCCGAACAGCGGCAGCGCGACCACGGCGACGCCGGTGCCGGCGACGGCGAGGGAGCGGACGAGGCGGCGGCGCGACGAAGCGATGACGGGCATGTCTGGGTTCCTCTCCTACGCCTGCGAGGTGAGCTGTCGGGTTCGGGCGGGAGAGTGCCCGGCCGTGCCCCTGCGGGCATGGCTTCACCCCGAGCCGTCCCGGCGCGTGTCCGGTACGGCGACTTACCTGGGTCCCCCGCTCCTGCCGTGCGTGAGTTGGTCGTCGGGTGTGATGCGGGTGGCGGCAGGACTCGGCGTCCACCCGGCAGGCCCGGAACGTATGCGAGAGCACATGTCGGGAACAAGTGCGACGATCACGCCACACCCCGTTTGATCTTGGAATGGGTGGTTTTGCGTGCTTGATCCTTTGCGATCGCCAAGCGTCAACTCCGTTGTGTGGAGCGGGATGACGGACGTGTGCGAGGGTGTCCCGGAGGCCGTCCGGCGCGTGACTCACCTCACGGGACGGTGACCGTGAGCGCATTTGTGGCCAAGGGGAATTAGCCCACCAATGACGGCAAATCGGACTCAGGGGTGGTGCAGGATGGTGCGCGGGTCACTGTGTCCGGGAAGCCGAGGTATGTCCGTTGTTATCAGCCGATCAAAAACACTCCGCTTCTGATCCCGTATCGCCCTGCTTGTGACCCCGGGCCCTGGCGGTGATCGAAACCTGACCGGATACGCTGACTCGAGTGGTGGCAGCGACCTATCGACAAACCGTGTAACCGCCAGCAGACACCAGCAGACAGGAGACCCCTCGTGACCGTCGTCGGGCCGTTCGGGCTGAGCGTGCGGGACCAGGCTCTGGAAGCCGATGTCCAGGCCGGATTGACGGCTGTCGAGGAAGGGCTGCTCGAAGCCACCAAGAGCGAGGTGCCGTTCATCACGGAGGCCGCCCAGCACCTGGTGCGGGCCGGCGGCAAGCGGTTCCGTCCGCTGCTCGTCATGCTCGCCGCCCGGTTCGGCGACCCCTACGCGCCCGGCATCGTGCCGTCGGCCGTCGTGGTGGAGCTCACCCACCTGGCCACGCTGTACCACGACGACGTGATGGACGAGGCCGAGGTGCGGCGCGGGGTCGCGAGCGCGAACGCCCGCTGGGGCAACTCGGTCGCCGTGCTCACCGGCGACTTCCTCTTCGCCCGCGCCTCCCACATCCTGGCCGACCTCGGCCCGGAGGCCGTGCGGGTGCAGGCCGAGGCGTTCGAGCGGCTGGTCACCGGCCAGATCCTGGAGACCGCGGGCCCGCAGGACGGCCGCGACCCGGTCGACCACTACCTGGACGTGCTCGGCGGCAAGACCGGCTCCCTCGTCGCCGTCTCCTGCCGGTTCGGCGCGATGATGTCCGGCGCCGACGAGACCGTCGTCGACGTCCTCACCCAGTACGGCGAGCGCCTCGGTGTCGCCTTCCAGCTCGCCGACGACGTCCTCGACGTCGCCTCCGACTCCCACGAGTCCGGCAAGACCCCCGGCACCGACCTGCGCGAGGGCATCGCCACCCTCCCCGTGCTGCGCCTGCGCGAGCGTGCGGCCCGGCTCGGGCTCGCCGAGGACCTCGCCCTGTGCGAGCTGCTCGACTCCGACCTCACCGACGACGCCCGGCACGCCGAGGCGCTGCGCCTGCTGCGCGCCCACCCCGCGCTCGGCCAGGCCCGCCGGGACACCGTGCGCTACGCCGAGGAGGCGCGCGCCGCCCTCGCGCCGCTGCCCGAAGGGCCCGCCAAGTCGGCGCTCGTCGAGCTGTGCGACGCCGTGGTGCACCGGGCCGGCTGACCCGCCCCCGCCGTCCCCCGTACGCCTCCGGTCCCCGGGTGACCCCTACGGGGCGGGGCAGGCGCCCTCGTCCCGTGTCATACCGCAGCAGTACGCGGAGTTGAGCCCGCGGTCTGACGCTTCCGTCCCCCCGATTTGGTCAGATGGACCACGACGGAGAACACCACTTCTCACCGGTTCGGGTGAGAATGGCGGCTCGGGCCGAACTGGTGCGAGGACACGGGACGGAAGCCGCCGCGACGACGGAGGGCACACATGGCACCGTACGAATCCGACGACACGACGACCGCGGGGGAGGAGGAGCCGCGCGCCGGGCGCCGCAAGGCCGCGCGGTACGTGGTCCCCGTCACCGTGATGGGCGTGGCGGCCGCGACGATCGGACTCGTCCCGGCGCTCGCCGACTCCGGCGACCCCGACCTGCCGGACATCACCGCCGCACAGCTCATCGAGAAGATCGCGCAGTCGGACGTGGAGCGGCTGTCCGGCACCGTGAAGATCACCACCGACCTGGGGCTGCCGAACCTCGGCGGGCTGGAGAGCGGCCTGCTCTCCGGCGCCACGGGCGGCGGCGACGGCGAGGGCGGCTCCTCCGCCGACCCGTCCGGCCGGCTCACCGAACTGGCGTCCGGCACGCACACCCTGCGCGTCGCCGCCGACGGCCCGGACCGCCAGAAGCTGTCCCTGCTGGAGAACGCGGCCGAGTACAGCCTCATCCACAACGGCAAGGACGTCTGGGGCTACGACAGCGCGTCCAACGAGGTCTACCACGCCACCGTCGACGAGGCGGACGCGAAGGAGCGGAGCGCGCAGCAGCCTCCGGCCACGCCGAAGGACTTCGCGGAGGAGGCGCTGAAGGCGGTCGACGACACCACGTCCGTGAAGGTCGACGGCACCGCCCAGGTGGCCGGCCGCGACGCCTACCGGCTGGTGGTCGAGCCCAAGCAGTCCGGTTCCACCGTCGGCGCCGTCAGTATCGCCGTGGACGGCGAGACGGGCATGCCGCTGAAGTTCACGCTCACCCCGTCGAGCGGCGGCTCGGCCGTCGTGGACGTCGGCTTCACCAAGGTGAGCTTCGACCGGCCCGACGCCTCCACCTTCGAGTTCACCCCGCCCAAGGGCGCCAAGGTGACCGAGGACACCGAACAGGACCGGGGCCACGGCGACTTCGGCTTCGACAAGCAGCAGCGGGGCCCGAAGTCCGAGGAGGACCTCGCCAAGGGCCTCGACGGACTGCGGATGCTCGGCGAGGGCTGGAACACCGTCGCCGCCTTCGACACCGGCGCCGGCGCCGGCCTGCCCACCGAGGAGGAGGTCGGCGGCGACCTCGGCGGCTTCCTCGGCTCGCTCGGCGACCAGGTCAAGGGCGACTTCGGCAAGGGCACCGTGTTCAGCACCCGCCTGGTCAACGCCCTCATCACCGAGGACGGCAAGGTCTACGTGGGTACGGTCACCAAGGACGCGCTGGTGAAGGCGGCCGAGGCGGGGAAGTAGTCTCCCCGGACCCACGGGCTGGGGAACGGGGGAGCCGATGGACGGGACGTCCGCCACGGAGCAGACACGCGAGGGGCCGTCCGCGGGTGACGTGGTGGTCGTCACCCGCGGACTGACCAAGCGTTACCGCGGCGGACAGCTCGCCGTGGACGACCTGCGCCTGACCGTCCCGGCGGGCAGCGTCTTCGGTTTCCTCGGCCCCAACGGCTCGGGAAAGACCACCACCATCCGCATGCTGATGGGCCTGATCGAGCCGACCTCCGGGACGGCGCACGTGCTGGGGCGCCCCATGCCCCGCTCCGCGCGCGCCGTCCTGCCGCACGTCGGGGCCCTCATCGAGGGCCCCGCCCTCTACGGCTTCCTCTCCGGCCGGGACAACCTCCTGCGCCTCGACGCCGCCGACCCCACCGCCGACCCGCGCACCCGGAAGGCACGGGTGGCCGCCGCCCTGGACCGGGTGGGCCTCACGGCCGCGTCCGGAAGGAAGGCCCGGGCGTACTCCCTCGGCATGAAGCAGCGCCTCGGCCTCGCCGCCGCCCTGCTGCGGCCCCGCCGGCTGCTGGTGCTGGACGAACCGACCAACGGCCTCGACCCGCAGGGCATGCGGGAGATCCGCGCACTCGTCCGTGAACTCGCCACCGACGGCACGACCGTCTTCCTCTCCTCCCACCTGCTCGACGAGATCGAGCAGGTCTGCACGCACGTCGCGGTGATGGCGCGCGGCCGGCTGCTCACGCAGGGGCCGGTCGCCGAGCTGGCCGCGGGCGCCCGGGGCCGGCTGGTGGTCACCACGCCGGACCCTGCGGACGCGGCCCGGGTGCTGAAGGAACAGGGCCTCGCCGACGTCGTCGCGGACGGCGACCGGGTGACCGCCGAGCCGCCCGCACGGGACCTCGCCGAGGTGAACGCCGCCCTGGTCACGGCGGGCGTGCGGGTGCGCGGCTTCGGGGTCGAACGGGCTTCGCTGGAGGACGCGTTCGTGGCGCTGACGGGGGAGGGGTTCGATGTCGCGGGCTGAGACGGTGAGCGTGTCGGTACGGCCGCGTCCCCTGTGGACCCTCGGCCTGTTCCGCGACGAACTGCGCACCACCTTCCGCCGCTGGCGCACGCTCGCCCTGCTGGGCGTGCTGGCCGCCGTGCCGGTGCTGGTCGGGATCGCCGTGCGCATCGAGACGGGCGACGGCTCGTCCGGGGGCGGCGGCGGCGGGGGCCCCGCGTTCGTCTCGCAGATCACCAACAACGGCCTGTTCCTGGTCTTCACCGCGCTCGCCGCGACCCTGCCGTTCTTCCTGCCCATGGCGGTCGGCGTGATCGCGGGCGACGCCGTGGCCGGCGAGGCGGGCGCGGGCACCCTGCGCTATCTGCTGGTCGCCCCCTCGGGCCGCACCCGCCTGCTGCTCACCAAGTACGCGACGGTCATGGTGTTCTGCCTGGCCGCCACCCTGGTGGTGGCCGTCTCGGCGCTGGCCGTCGGCGCGCTGCTGTTCCCGCTGGGCGACCTCACCACCATCTCGGGCACCCGCATCACCTTCGGCGAGGGACTGCTCCGCGCCCTGCTGATCGCCCTGGTCGTCGCGGCGTCCCTGCTCGGGGTGGCCGCGCTCGGCCTGTTCGTGTCCACCCTCACCAACAGCGGCATCGCGGCGATGGCCACCACGGTCGGGCTGCTCATCACCGTCCAGATCCTCGACCAGATCCCCCAGCTGCACGCCCTCCACCCCTACCTCTTCTCCCACTACTGGCTGTCCTTCGCCGACCTGATGCGCGAACCGGTCCACTGGGACGACCTGACCAGGAACCTCGGCCTCCAGGCCCTGTACGCGGCGGTCTTCGGCTCGGCGGCCTGGGCCCGGTTCACGACGAAGGACGTCACGGCGTAGGACGTCACGGCGTAGGGCGTCACGGCGTAGGACGCCACGGCGCAGGGAAGCGTCAGCCCGCCTCGTACGGGAAGCGGGCGCGTGGGGCGTCCTGGGCGAAGAACGTCTTGGCCCGGGCCAGCGCCTGCGTGTCCTTGAGCACGTCCCCCGGCTTGCTGCCGTTGCCGAGGAGGACACCTCCGAAGCGCATCCCCAGGTAGGCGGCCGAGTTGGTGAGCGTGCCGACCAGGGGGTCGGCCACCTCGGGCTCCTCGTGGGCGAGCGCGGTGACGCCCCACAGCGTGCGGCCCTCCATCGTGGCCTTGAAGTCCACGCCGGGGGTGCGCAGCCAGCCCGACCAGTGGTCCAGGTAGCGCTTGGTCTGCGCCGACACCGAGTACCAGTACAGCGGGGAGACGATCACCAGGTCCGTCGCCGCGAGCGTGGCGTCCAGCAGCAGGGCGGTGGCGCCCTCGGTCGGGCGGACGTGGTCGCTGTCGTGACGCAGGTCCTCGAACTCGGGCAGGGGGTGGGCGGTGAGGTCGATCCACTGCTGTTCCACGTCCGGGGGCAGCTGTTCGGCCGCGCGGCGGGCCAGCAGTTCGGAGTTGCCGTCCGGGCGGGCGCTGCCCAGGACGAAGAGGAAACGGCGGGTCATGGTGGTCTCCCAAATATCCGGCGTTCGCCATTAACAGGCTTCTGCATCATATGCATACGCAAGTAAGTGCCCGCAAGGGTCGCCGGGAGCGGGCGGCCCTTCCCGCGTCCGCCGAGTGGCCGGTTCACCCCCGCGACGGCACCCGCAGCGGTTCGACCGCGCCCCGCCTCTCCGCCTCCTCCGCCACGGTGAGCAGCAGGTCCTCCCGGTCGTGCGGGGCCACGAGGTGCAGTCCGGCCGGGCAGCCGTCGGCGCCCAGGCCGGCCGGAACGCTCAGCGCGGGGTGACCGCTGAGGTTGAACGCCCAGGTGAGGGAGGTGGAGTAGGTGTCGCCGGGGCCGTCGTGGCCGTGCGGCGCGGTGGGCGCCGTAGGCGTGAGCAGCAGGTCGGCGTGGCTGAAGAGGTCGCGGAGGCGGGCGTCGTTGGCGGCTCGGACGCGGTGGGCGTCGGCCGCGTCGGCGCCCGGGGTGCGCAGGGTGAGCCAGGCGGGGCCGGGGTCGAGGAGGGACGGTCGGACCGCCGGCCGCACGAGGCGCACCATGCCCGCGGAGACGAGCCGGCCGGCCGTCTCCCGTGCCAGGGCGACGGGCTCCGGGTCGGGGGAGGCGAAGCCCAGGCTGGGGGACCAGACCGCGGTGAGGGGGAAGGGAGGCGGAGACGCGTCCCGTGCGGAGACGACCCGCCACCAGAGGCCCGTGTCCGCCGCCGTACGGGCGAGAATTCCGGGCGCGGCCAGCCCTGTACGGTCGCGCGACGGGAACCGGCCGCCCGTCACCTTCAGCCCCGCCACCCCGCACCACGCCGCCGGGATCCGCACGGAGCCCGCCCCGTCGGCTCCCGTCGCCAGCGGCACCAGCCCGGCCGCCACCGCCACCGCCGCCCCCGCCGAGGACCCGCCCGGCGTACGGTCCGCCCGCCACGGGTTGACCGTACGGCCGCGCGCCCCGAGCCCCCACGTCTGCCAGGGCGTCCCCGGGCCCGGCACCGACGTGGCGCCCACGGCGACCGCACCGGCCGCGAGCAGCGGCTCCGCCGCCCGCAGTCCGCCCCGCCCCTTGACCGCGACCGGCACCCCGGCCAGCGGCGGGCGCTCCCCGGCGGCGACCCGCGCGTCCACCTCGGCAGCCCGCCGCAACGCCTCCTCGCCCCACACGTCGAGGAACGCGCACAGCTCCGGATCGGCGCGTGCGATCCGCGCCAGCGTCTCCGCGACCACGTCCACGGCCCGGCGCGCGCCCGAGCCCACGGCGTCCGCGATCTCCCGCGCGCCGTCCCCGCTCACCGTGGGGCGCCGGTGAGACGGGCCAGCGGCTCCGTCTCGCGCGGCGGCCGGCCGCCCAGGTCGCCGAGGCGCCAGTCGGGCACCCACGGCACCCGGTACACGTCGATCAGCGGCTCGATCAGCCGGACCCGGTGCGCGAGGGGACGCGGGAGCCGGCCCGGCGCGTCCGCCACGAGGACGACGGCGTCCAGGTCGAGCCCGTGCGGCGCCTCACCGCGCCGGAACAGTTCGACGGCCGGGAGTACCGCGTCCAGACCGGCCGCGTGGGTACGGGCGACCAGCAGCACCGAACGCGGTGCGTCGGGGGCGGGCCAGGACCGTCCGCAGTCGTGGCCGCCGTAGACCGCGGTGAGCGTGGAGACGCCCGCGCCGCCGTGCAGACCCACCCAGGAGAAGCGCCGGGCCGTCGCACGGGCGGGCGACGGCCCTGGACGGTCCGCCTCCGGCGCCGTCACCGGGCCCCGCAGCCAGATCTCCGGTCCCTGTCCCGTGCCTGCTCGCATGACCCTCTCCTGCTCGGCGGCCCGATCGTCCATGCCCCGCGCCCGGTACGGAACCGGGGCCGACGGCCCTTGGGACGAGCCTGTGACAACGCGGTGACGTGCACAGCGCGCGCGAGCGGACACACTCGACGGTAGGTGTACGACCCGAATGAGGGAACGATGTCTCGACTCAGCCGCGAGAAGAAGCGGGAACAGCAGCAGGACGCGGACGCGGCGAACCGTGCGGCGGTGCCGGTCGACGTCCGTGTTCCGTCCGACGGGTCGGACGAGCCGGGGGCCTACGTCGACGGCGTGCGGGTGATCGCGGGCCCCGGCGAGGAGATCCAGCAGGCCGTGCTGAACCGCCTGCACCGCATCGCCGTCGCCACCGGCCACGCCGTGCACGCGACGGTGCGCGACGAGCGCATCGGCTACGTCGTCCCGCTCCGGGTCGCCCCGGACGGCTCCAGCACGTTCGCCGCGCAGCCGGTGCAGCTGCGCGGCGTGCGGGACAGGGAGCAGGCGTCCTCCGAGCCGCCGGCCCCTGGCATACCCCCGGCCCCGGAGACGCCTCGGGGCCCGGCACCCCAGTCCCCGCCCGCCGGACCGGACACCGGCCGCCCGACCCACCAGCTCCGCGCGGTCCCGGAGCGGGAGGCACCGGAGGACCTCCGCCCGGCATCGACGACCGAGGCGCCGGGGGATGCCCGCCCGGACCCGGCGTTCGGGGACCGGCAGCCCGAGGCACCGGCGGCTCCCGGACTGTCCGCGACGCAGCGCGGCGCCTCCGCACCCGTCACCCCCGTCCAGGACGCCGCCCCGACCTTCCCCCTGCACCCGATCCCCGGAACCGAAACCGGAACCGAAACCGGAACCGAAACCGGGACCGGGACCGGGCCTGGAACCGGAGCTGACGCCCCCTACGACTCCCCGCCCACCTTCCGCCTCCGCAGGGTGCCCCGGCCCGGCACCGTCGCGCCTCCCACGGGCGTGTTCGGCCCGCCCCCGGACATGGACGCGCGACCGCACCCCGTCCAGCCCGGCGCGGCGAGCGCTCCCGCCCCCGCGCGCACCCCGACCTCCGATCTCGCGGCAGCGCTCGACGCCGACCCGGACCCCCGTCCCACCCCGCCGCGCGGGTTCGACGCCGTCGCCGAGGCCGTGCTGGGCGACGAGCCCGCCGCCCCCGCGGGCAGCCCCCTCGCCGACCCGATGGAGCGGATCAACGAGGCCGTGCGCGCGGGCCGGATCGACACGGCCGCGCGGCTCACCGACGAGACGCTGGAGCAGGCCGCACAGGCCCTCGGCGCCGAGCACCCGGAGGTGCTGCGTCTCCGGGAGCTGACCGCGTACATCGCCTACCTGGCGGGCGAGCCGCTGCGCGCCTTCCGGCTCTCCCTCGACCTCGCCGTCGTCTGCCGCCGCGCGGGCGACACGGAGGCCGCGTACGGCAACGTCCGCAGCGCCGCCACCGCCTGGCGCGGGGTGCGTGACCCCCTGCTCGGGCTGGAGCTGGGACACGACCTGATCGCGCTGTGGACCGAGCTCGCCTCCGAGGGCGGCCCCGCCGCCGACGAGGAGGAGGAACTGGACTCCGCCCGCGCCCGCATGGACCGCCTCACCACCCGCGCCCGCGACCTGCGCTGATCTCCGCGGGGCTCTCAACGGTCCAGCGGAGCTATCAACGGTCCAGCGGGACTCTCAGCGGTTCAGCGGGACTCTCAGCGGGTCAGTGGAGGGGTCAGTGGAGGCAGAACTCGTTCCCCTCCGGGTCCGCCATCACGACCCAGCTCCCGGAGGGCTCCTCCACCCGCCGCAGCACCCGGGCGCCGAGCCCTTCGAGCCGGGCCAGGTCCTCGTCACGGCGGTCGACACCGGGGTGCAGGTCGAGGTGGAGCCGGTTCTTGACCGTCTTCTCCTCCGGCACCCGCTGGAAGAGCAGCCGCCTGCCGCGCCCCGTGCCGCTCTCCTCCTCGTAGGGGTCGTCGGGGTGGCGTACGGCGGCCAGGTCGCGCCAGGCGCGGCGGCCGTGCGACATGACCGTGAGCGTCTCGGGGACGGCCCCCGCGGCGAGCAGCTTCCCGATGAGCGGGCTGTTGTCCTCGACCACGTAGTGCAGGGCGGCGGCCCAGAAGTCCGCCTGGGCGTGCGGGTCGGCCGCGTCGACGACGACCTTCCAGTGCACCGGCGTGGCCGGCGTAGGTGTGTGCGTCATGCGCCCGTTATAGGGGACGGCACCGACAGCGCCGTCCCGCCGCGCACTACCGCTTGGTCTCCAGCGCCTGTGCCTCCGCCTCGCCGTTCGGCGCGGCGGCCGGCACGGCCCCTCCGGCGCCGGGCGGGGCGCTGGTGTCTCCCGCACCGGCGCGGTGGCCGGACAGGGCGCGGGCGGCACGGCGGGCGGTGCGCAACGCGTCCCAGGTGAGCAGGATGAGCGCCAGCCACACCAGGGCGAACCCGGCCCAGCGCTCCGGCGGCATGGCCTCCTTGAAGTAGAGGATGCCGAGCAGGAACTGGAACACCGGCGCCAGGTACTGCAGCAGCCCCAGCGTGGACAGCGGCACGCGGATCGCCGCGGCGCCGAAGCAGACCAGGGGGAGCGCGGTGACGACGCCGGTCGCGGCGAGCAGCAGCGCGTGCCCCGCGCCCTCCGCGCCGAAGGTCGACTCGCCCTGGGTCCCCAGCCACACCAGGTAGCCGAGGGCGGGCAGGAACTGGATCGCGGTCTCGGCGGCCAGCGACTCGACGCCGCCGAGGTTGACCTTCTTCTTCACCAGTCCGTAGGTGGCGAAGGAGAAGGCGAGGACCAAGGAGATCCACGGCGGGCGGCCGTAGCCGACGGTGAGGACGACGACCGCGAGGGCGCCGACGCCGACGGCGGCCCACTGGACGGGCCGCAGGCGTTCCTTCAGCAGCAGGACGCCCATGGCGATGGTGACCAGCGGGTTGATGAAGTAACCGAGGGACGCCTCGACGACGTGGCCGGAGTTCACCGACCAGATGTAGAGGCCCCAGTTGACGGTGATGACCGCGGCGGCCACGGTGATCAGGGCCAGCTTGCGCGGCTGCCGCACCAGTTCGCCGATCCACGCCCAGCGGCGGATCACGGCCAGCGCGACCGCGACGACGACCAGCGACCACACCATGCGGTGGGCCAGGATCTCCACGGCGCCCGCCGGCTTGAGCAGGGGCCAGAACAGGGGGACGAGCCCCCACATCCCGTACGCCGCGAAGCCGTTCAGCAGTCCTATGCGCCGCTCTGCGGCCGGCTTCCCGGTCACGGGCCCCTCCAGTGTTCCGACGCGTCCCGTAGTCATCCGCGGGACCGCCGACGCGCGCGGAACCCACCCGAACGACGGTAACGCCGCACACCCCCACGTGTCATGTCCGTACCGTCATACGGTCATGACGGTACGGACCTGGGGCGCGACCGGGCCGGGGTCAGTCCTTGAGCGCCGCGGCGACGGCCTCGGAGAGCGGGGTCGTCGGACGCCCGGCCAGCCGGGACAGGTCACCGCTGTCGACCACCAGCTCGCCCTTCGCGATCGCCGCGTCCACGTCGGCGAACATGGCCGCCGCCGGCTCGGGCAGCCCCGCGCCGGCCAGGATGCCGGTGAGCGCCTCGGGCGTGACCGCGTTGTAGGCGATCTCCCGGCCGGTCTGCCGGCTCAGCTCGGCCGCGTACTCGGCGAAGCTCCAGGCCTCGTCGCCGCCCAGCTCGTACGTCGCGTTCTCGTGGCCCTCGCCGGTCAGCACGGCGACGGCGGCGGCCGCGTAGTCCGCCCGCGAGGCGGTGGAGATCCGGCCCTCGCCGGCGGCGGCGACCACCGCGCCGTGCTCCAGCACGGGGGCCAGGTTCTCGGTGTAGTTCTCGTGGTACCAGCCGTTGCGCAGCAGGACGTACGGCACGCCCGAGTCGAGCAGCGCCCGCTCGGTGCCGCGGTGGTCGTCGGCGAGCGAGGCGGTCAGCGAGCCGGGGGCGCTGGTGTAGGCGAGCAGGGCGACGCCGGCCGCCTTGGCGGCGTCGATGACGACGGAGTGCTGCCGCACCCGGCCCTTGTCGAACTCGTTGCCCGAGATCAGCAGGACCTTGTCGCCGGCCGTGAAGAGGCCGTCGAAGGTCTCCGGCGCGTTGTAGTCGGCGACCGCGACCCGCACCCCGCGCTCCGCGAGGTCGGCCACCTTCTCCGGGCTGCGCACGACCGCGGTGACCTGCCCGGCCGGGACCTTCTCCAGCAGCTGCTCCACCACGTGCCGGCCGAGCTTCCCGCTGGCTCCGGTGACGACGATGCTCATGATGCGACCACTCCTCGGGGGTGTGTGTAGGTACTAACCGTACGTCAGGCGCTAACTTTTGGAAAGTGTACGCCTGTCGCGGCCGGGTCGGCGGACCGTGTACGGACCTCAGCGGACCCACGGCGAGTGGTGGGGCCTCGGCGACTTCTGCTGAGCGCACCCGGGCTGACGTGACAGCCCTCGGCGACTTCTGCTGAGCGCGCCCGGGCTGACGTGACAGGGCCCCGGCATCCACAGCGGATACCGGGGCCCTCGCACGTCGGTGCGTCGGTGCGTCGGTGTTCAGCCGACGACGGTCCAGGTGTCCCCGCCGGCGAGGAGTGCGGCGAGGTCGCCCTTGCCGTGCTGGTCGACGGCGGTGTCGAGCTGGTCGGCCATGAGGGTGTCGTAGACCGGCCGGTCGACGGAGCGGAACACGCCGATGGGGGTGTGATGGAGGGTGTCGGGGTCGGCCAGCCGGGACAGCGCGAACGCGGTCGTCGGGGAGGCGTGGTGGGCGTCGTGGACGAGGATGTCGGCCTCGTTGTCCGGGGTGACGGCGACGACCTTCAGGTCGCCGGTGGCCGGGTCGCGGACGACGCCCTTGGAGCGGTCGGCGCCGAAGCGGATCGGCTGCCCGTGCTCCAGCCGGATCACGGCCTCCTCGGCCTGCTGCCGGTCCTTGAGGACCTCGAAGGCGCCGTCGTTGAAGATGTTGCAGTTCTGGTAGATCTCCACCAGCGCCGTGCCGGGGTGGTCGGCTGCCTGGCGCAGGACCTCGGTGAGGTGCTTGCGGTCGGAGTCGACGGTGCGGGCCACGAAGGACGCCTCCGCGCCGATCGCCAGCGACACCGGGTTGAAGGGCGCGTCGAGGGAACCCATCGGCGTGGATTTGGTGATCTTGCCGACTTCGGAGGTGGGGCTGTACTGGCCCTTGGTGAGTCCGTAGATGCGGTTGTTGAACAGCAGGATCTTGAGGTTGACGTTGCGGCGCAGGGCGTGGATGAGGTGGTTGCCGCCGATGGACAGCGCGTCGCCGTCGCCGGTGACGACCCACACGGACAGGTCCCGGCGGGAGGTGGCGAGGCCGGTGGCGATGGCGGGGGCGCGGCCGTGGATGGAGTGCATCCCGTAGGTGTTCATGTAGTACGGGAAGCGGGAGGAGCAGCCGATGCCGGAGACGAAGACGATGTTTTCCCGGGCCAGCCCCAGCTCCGGCATGAAGCCCTGCACGGCGGCCAGCACGGCGTAGTCACCGCACCCCGGGCACCAGCGCACCTCCTGGTCGGACTTGAAGTCCTTCATCGTCTGCTTGCCCTCGGCCTTGGGCACGAGCTGGAGCAGCGTGTCGGCGTCAGTCATCGATGGCCTCCTTCAGCGCCGTGGCGAGCTGCTCCGCCTTGAACGGCATGCCGTTGACCTGGTTGTACGAGCGGGCGTCGACCAGGTACTTCGCCCTGATGAGCGTGGCGAGCTGCCCGAGGTTCATCTCGGGGATCACCACCTTGTCGTATCTGCGCAGGATCTCGCCGAGGTTGGGCGGGAAGGGGTTGAGGTGGCGCAGGTGGGCCTGCGCGACCTGCTGCCCGGCGCGGCGCAGGCGCCGTACCGCCGCGGTGATCGGCCCGTAGGTGGAGCCCCAGCCCAGCACGAGGAGGCGGGCGGTGCCGTCCGGGTCGTCGACCTCCAGATCGGGCACGTCGATGCCGTCGATCTTGGCCTGGCGGGTACGGACCATGAAGTCGTGGTTGGCCGGGTCGTAGGAGATGTTCCCGGTGCCGTCCTGCTTCTCGATCCCGCCGATGCGGTGCTCCAGCCCCGGCGTGCCCGGCACCGCCCATGGCCGGGCCAGGGTGTGCGGGTCACGCTTGTAGGGCCAGAACACCTCGGTGCCGTCGGCGGTGGTGTGGTTCGGGCCCTGCGCGAACTGCACCTTCAGATCCGGCAGCTCCTCCAGCTCCGGGATCCGCCACGGCTCGCTGCCGTTGGCCAGATACCCGTCCGAGAGCAGGAAGACGGGGGTGCGGTAGGCCAGCGCGATCCGCGCCGCCTCCAAAGCCGCGTCGAAACAGTCCGCCGGCGTCCTCGGCGCCACCACCGGCACCGGCGCCTCACCGTTGCGGCCGTACATCGCCTGCAGCAGATCCGCCTGCTCCGTCTTCGTCGGCAGCCCCGTCGACGGCCCGCCGCGCTGGATGTCCACCACCAGCAGCGGCAGTTCCAGGGAGACCGCCAGCCCGATCGTCTCGCTCTTGAGCGCCACCCCCGGCCCCGACGTGGTCGTCACCGCCAGGGACCCGCCGAACGCCGCCCCCAGCGCCGCGCCGATCCCGGCGATCTCGTCCTCCGCCTGGAACGTGCGCACACCGAAGTTCTTGTGCCGGCTCAGCTCGTGCAGGATGTCGGAGGCCGGAGTGATCGGATACGACCCCAGGAACAACGGCAGATCCGCCTGACGCGACGCGGCGATCAGCCCGTAGGACAGCGCCAGGTTCCCGGAGATGTTGCGGTACACGCCCGGCGGGAACGCCGTCGCCGCCGGCGCCACCTCGTAGGAGACCGCGAAGTCCTCCGTCGTCTCCCCGAAGTTCCAGCCCGCCCGGAACGCCGTGATGTTCGCCGCCGCGATGTCCGGCTTCTTCGCGAACTTCGACCGCAGGAACGCCTCCGTCCCCTCCGTCGGCCGGTGATACATCCACGACAGCAGACCCAGCGCGAACATGTTCTTGCTGCGCTCGGCCTCCTTCCGGGTGAGGTCGAACTCCTTCAACGCCTCGACGGTGAGGGTCGTCAGCGGCACCGGGTGCAGGTGGTAGCCGTCCAGCGAGCCGTCCTCCAACGGCGAGGCGTCGTAGCCGACCTTCTGCATCGCCCGCTTGGTGAACTCGTCGGTGTTGACGATGATCTCCGCCCCGCGCGGCAGATCCCCGATGTTCGCCTTCAACGCCGCCGGGTTCATCGCCACCAGCACGTTCGGCGCGTCACCCGGGGTCAGGATGTCGTGGTCGGCGAAGTGCAGCTGGAACGACGACACACCCGGCAGCGTCCCGGCCGGAGCACGGATCTCGGCGGGGAAGTTCGGCAGCGTGGAGAGGTCGTTGCCGAAGGACGCGGTCTCCGAGGTGAAACGGTCACCGGTGAGCTGCATCCCGTCACCCGAGTCCCCCGCGAACCTGATGATCACTCGGTCGAGCCGGCGGACGTCCTTCGCGCCCGCCGCGCGCTGCTCTCCTACGACTGTTCCGTCGGCCTGCTCCGCTGGGCTGCTGACCTGGCTGGTCACTGAACTGGACCTCCTCGAGGCGGCTGTCCGGGACGGCCTTCCCGCAGGCCTTCCCCACGTAAACCCTACGACCGTGAGGGGTGCCCACCATGAGGAACCGAGTGAAGGTGGACACGGCGTCGAGACGTGCGGCGCCGTCCCCTCACGATTTCAAGTACGTCAGCACGGCCAGGACCCGCCGGTGGTCGCCGTCGCTCGGGGACAGCCCCAGCTTCAGGAAGATGTTGCTGACGTGCTTCTCCACCGCGCCGTCGCTCACCACCAGCTGCCGCGCGATCGCCGAGTTCGTCCGCCCCTCCGCCATCAGCCCCAGCACCTCACGCTCACGCGGGGTGAGCCCCGCCAGCACGTCCTGCTTACGGCTGCGGCCCAGCAGCTGCGCCACCACCTCCGGGTCCAGGGCGGTACCGCCCTCGGCCACCCGGACCACCGCGTCCACGAACTCGCGCACCTCGGCCACCCGGTCCTTGAGCAGATAGCCGACGCCCCGGCTCGACGCCGCCAGCAGCTCGGTCGCGTACCGCTCCTCCACGTACTGCGACAGCACCAGCACCCCCACACCCGGGTGGCTCTTGCGCAGCTGCACCGCGGCCCGCACACCCTCGTCGGTGTGCGTCGGCGGCATCCGCACGTCGGCGACCACCACGTCCGGCAGTTGGTCCTCCCGCGCCAGGTCGTCCACCGTCTTGATCAGCGCGTCGCCGTCGCCGACCCCGGCCACCACCTCGTGCCCCCGGTCGGTGAGCAGCCGGGTCAGGCCCTCCCGCAGCAGCACCGAATCCTCGGCGATGACCACCCGCACCCTGTCCTCCACTCCTCGTCCCCCCACAACCCTGCTCCGGGCCCGCCCCTGTGGCGGGCCCGGTCGTCGGGTCCAGCATTTCAGCATCCGGGGGAGGACGGGCCGGGGCAACGCGATCGGGGGTGTCGTCATCGCGTGCCGCCGGCCCGTCCGGACCCGCCCCGGCCCCGGCGCGTCACACCGGGCGGGTGCGCGCCCCTCGGGGCCCGCACCCGCCCGGTGATCGTCTGCCGGACCGCTCACCTCACCGCGCGGTCATCGCGCCCGCTCCGCCCGCCACGGCAGCTCCGCGGTCACCCGCGTCGGGCCGCCGGCCGGCGAGTCCACCACGAGGATCCCGTCCACCGCGTCCAGCCGCTCCGCCAGACCCGCCAGACCCGAACCACGCGCCAGGCTCGCGCCGCCCACGCCGTTGTCCACCACCTGGAGCATCAGCCGGTCCTCCGAACGCCACACCTCCACCTCCGCCCAGGTCGCCCGGCTGTGCTTGCTGACGTTCTGCAGCAGCTCCGAGACCGTGAAGTAGGCGATCCCCTCGATGGCGGGCGCCGGCCGCTCCGACAGGTCCACCTCCACCTGCACCGGCACCGTGCAGCGCGAGGCCACCGCGGAGAGCGCCGCGTCCAGACCGCGGTCGGTGAGGACCGCCGGGTGGATGCCCCGGGCCAGGTCCCGCAGCTCCTGCAGGGCCGTCTTCACCTCACCGTGCGCCTCGTCCACCATCCGCGCCGCCACCTGCGGGTCCTCCCGCAGCTTCTCCTTCGCCAGCCCCAGGTCCATCGCCAGGCTCACGAGCCGCGCCTGCGCCCCGTCGTGCAGGTCCCGCTCGATGCGCCGCAGGTCCGCCGCCGCCGTGTCCACCACGACCCCGCGGTCCGACTCCAGCTCCACCACCCGGGTCGCCAGCCGCGACGGGCCCAGCAGTCCGTGCACCATCACCCGGTCCACCGTCGTCAGAGCCCGCACGATCCACGGCGTGGCCAGCGTGAACAGCAGACCCACGCCCGCCGTCACCGCGATCTCGAACGGGTTGTCCAGGTAGATCGCCCGCTGCTCGTCGCCGTACAGCTGTATGCCGTCCTGGCCCGCGTACATCGGGAGCACCCAGAACCACAGCGGGTACGTCAGCAACGACCAGCCCACCGACCAGAAGGTGACCGTCACCGCGAAGGACAGCACCGCCCACGGCAGCTGGATCACCGAGTACAGCAGCGCCCGCCAGGACGTGCCGCTCTTCAGCACCGCCCCGATCCATCCCATGAACCCCTGCCGCTTCAGCCGCAGCGGCTCCGGCTCGCCCACGTCCAGGCCCAGCAGCCCGCGTGCCCGCGCCCGCTCCACCGACCCGATGCCCCGGCACCCGGCGAGCGCCGCCGCCAGCACCGGCACCCCGAGGAACGTCACCAGCAGGCCCGCGCCCAGCGACACCATCGTGACCGCGTAGGTGAACAGCAGAACGCTGATCGGCAGGCTCAGCAGCACATAGGCCAGCTCCCGCCAGGCGCGCCCCTCGACCGGCGCCCGCAGCGCCGCAGGCATCCGGTGCCGCCGTCCCTCCGCGCCCCGCGCCTGCCCGGGCCCGGTGGGAAGCCCGTAACCCTGTCCGTACTCCGTGGCCATCGGCTTCGTCCTTCTCCTCGTCCGGCGGCTGTGCTGTCGTACAACCAGAGTGCTGCGCCGCAGGTCGGCGGGGAATGGAGGCCGTCGCAGTCTTCGGCGGGGGGTTTTCCCTACCTGCGGCCGCGGGCGGACGCCCCCTTGGCCGGCGCCTTCCCGGCCGGGGTGCCGGAGCGGTCCCGCCACGGAAGCTCGGCCGTCACCGTCGTCGGACCGCCCTCGGGGGAGTCCACGACGAACAGCCCGTCCACCGCGCCCAGCCGGTCGGCCAGCCCCCGCATGCCCGTACCGCCGTCGAGGCTCGCCCCGCCCACGCCGTCGTCCCGCACCTGGAGGAACAGCCGGTCGTCCGACCGCCACACCTCCACCGACGCCGACCGCGCCCGGCTGTGCTTGCTGACGTTCTGGAGCAGCTCCGAGACCGTGAAGTAGGCGATGCCCTCGATCGCGGGCGCCGGCCGCTCCTCCAGGTCGACGGTGACCGCGACCGGCACCGTGCACCGCGCGGCGACCGACGACAGGGCCGCGTCCAGACCCCGGTCGGTGAGCACCGCCGGGTGGATGCCGCGCGCCAGGTCCCGCAGCTCCTGAAGCGCCAGCTTCACCTCGCCGTGCGCCTCCTCCACCATCGACGCCGCCGCGTCCGGGTCCTCCAGCAGCTTCTCCTTCGCCAGACCCAGCCCCATCGCCAGGTTCACCAGCCGGGCCTGCGCCCCGTCGTGCAGGTCCCGCTCGATGCGCCGCAGGTCGGCCGCCGCCGTGTCCACCACGACCCCGCGGTCCGACTCCAGCTCGGCGATGCGCCTCTCCAGCTCGTCCGACGGCGACAGCAGCCCCCGCACCATCGCGCGGTCCACGTCGGCCATCGCCCGCACCACGAACGCCAGCACCGGCCACAGCACGAACAGCCCGGTCAGCGTGACGGTGAAGGTGACGACGCCCCACGGCAGACGTATCAGCGCGTACAGGCACGTCCGCCAGCCCACCGGGTCCTTGACCGCCTGCCACAGCCCCGGCCAGAAACCGCCGGACCTGCGCCACGGCAGCGGACTCGGCTCGGCCACCCGCACCCCGAGCATCGCCCTGGCGCGCGCCCGCTCGAACCGGCCGAGCTGCCGCGCCCCCGTCAGACCGAGCGCGAGCAGGGGCAGCCCGATCACCGTCACCGTCAGGCCCACGCCGACGGACAGCGCGGTCACCGTGAAGACGAAGCCGACGATCGACACCGGGAGGTTCGTCAGGAGATGCGCGATCTCCTTCCAGGTGTGCGCGTCGTAGGCGAAGCGGGCCGGCGGCGGGCGGTCGCCCGGTCCGGCCGGCTGCGGGATCGGTTCGGTCATGGGCCTAGCCTGCCCGGCGGCAGGGGGCCCGCGCCATGAGGCGGACCGCCAACCTGAACTGAGGAAAACCCCACCCCCGCGTGCCGAGCCCCGACGGGCTGCTTACCGTGCCTTTATCAGGGCCTAGACTCCCGTGCGTACAGATCGTCGGACCGTGGCGTTCGGCGTTCACCGGCACGGATCAAGGGCAGGGCACAGGCAGGAGCGCCTGGTCGCCGATCTGAGGAGTGAGGGGCGGACGTGCGGGAAACGACCGTCGTCGCGGCGGACTACTTCCAGTCCTACTCGGTCGTCGGACTGCTCGCCGTCGTCGGCCTGCTGTTCGTCGCCGTCGCCTTCGGCGCGGGCCGCCTGCTGCGGCCGGTGGTGCCCACGCCGGAGAAACTGCTGACGTACGAGTGCGGCGTCGACCCCGTCGGCGAGGGCTGGGCCCACACCCAGGTCCGCTATTACGTCTACGCCTTCCTCTACGTGATCTTCGCCGTCGACTCGATCTTCCTGTTCCCCTGGGCGACCGTCTTCGCCGCCGACGGCTACGGCGCGACCACCCTCGTGGAGATGTTCGTCTTCCTCGGCTTCCTCGCCGTGGGCCTGCTGTACGCCTACAAGAAGGGCGTCCTGACATGGACGTGAACCCTGCCGCCCCCGAGCCCGTCCTGCTCCCGGAACCGAAGAGGCTCGGCGCGCTCGCCCGGCTCGCCCCGGAGCCCATGAAGGTCGTCCTCAACTGGGGCCGCCGCTACTCGCTCTGGGTGTTCAACTTCGGCCTCGCGTGCTGCGCGATCGAGTTCATCGCCGCGTCGATGGCCCGGCACGACTTCATCCGCCTCGGCGTCATCCCGTTCGCCCCGGGACCCCGCCAGGCCGACCTGATGGTCGTCTCCGGCACGGTCACCGACAAGATGGCGCCCGCCGTCAAGCGCCTGTACGAGCAGATGCCCGAGCCGAAGTACGTCATCTCCTTCGGCGCGTGCAGCAACTGCGGCGGCCCCTACTGGGACTCCTACTCCGTCACCAAAGGCGTCGACCAGATCATCCCGGTCGACGTCTACGTCCCCGGCTGCCCGCCCCGCCCCGAGGCGCTGCTCCAGGGCATCCTCAAGCTCCAGGAGAAGATCGCCAGGGAGTCCCTGGGGGAGCGGTACGGCACCGGGCCCGCGGGGCGTCCCTCGGCGGCGGCGCTGCAGAGCGGGCTGGTCCGGCCGCCCGCGCCCAAGAGCGAGGCCACGCCGCCCGCGTCCGAAGGCGAGGCCCGGCCGTCCGCGGCCGAGGGCGAGGTCCGGCCGTCCGCACCCGAGGCCGGGCCGAAGGACGAGGGGGACGCAGGATGACCGCCGTCGGCTGGCTCCCCGCGGACGTCGAGGACCTGTTCGGCGCGCAGGCCACGGCGGAGGAGGCGTACGGCGTCCTCACCGTCGACGTGCCGTCCGACTCCTGGATCCCCGCCCTCGAAGCCGCCCGCGACCGCCTCGGCTGCACCTTCTTCGACTGGCTCAGCGCCGTCGACGAACCCGGCACCGGCTTCCGCGTGACCGCCCACGTCGCCGCCCTCGCCCCGGTACGGCGGCTGCTGCTGCGCACCACCGTGCCGCACGAGGCCCCCGTCCTGCCGTCCGCCGTGGACGTCTACGCGGGCGCGGCCTGGCACGAACGCGAGACCCACGAGATGTTCGGCGTCGAGTTCACCGGGCACCCCGGCCTCGACCACCTGCTGCTGCCCGACAACTTCGAGGGCCACCCGCTGCGCAAGGACTTCGTCCTCGCGGCCCGGGTCGCCAAGGCGTGGCCCGGCGCCAAGGAACCGGGGGAGTCGGAGCACGGCGGACCCAAGCGGCGCCAGATGCTGCCGCCGGGCGTGCCCGACCCGAACGAGTGGGGCCCGCTCAAGGGCCAGCTCCCGCCCGCCCCGGCCCGCCCCGCCCGCCGCACGGCCACCGCGTCGGCCCGCACCCCGGGCGAACGCCCGCCGCGCCGCACCCGCTCCGTCTCCGAGGGCTCGGCGAGCCAGACGGCGGGGACGCCCACCGGCACGGGCGCTGAGGCGGCGGAGGTGACCGACGCGGCCGAGTCCCGGACGCCTGTCAGGCCGCGTCGGTCGCGGTCGGTTTCGGAGGGGTCCGCGAGTCAGAGGGGAGCGGGCAACTCGGAGGCCGGTGCCACCGGGAGCGGCGCGCCTCGTCGGTCGCGGTCGGCGTCCGAGGGTTCCGCGAGCGGGCGGCCGGACGCGCCCGCGCGCCGGTCGCGCAGCGCGAGCGAGGGCTCGGCGTCGCAGCGCGAGAGCGCCCCGGGCGCGGGCGGTCCCCGCCGGGCGCGGTCCGCGTCCGAGGGCTCGGCGTCACAGCGCGCCGCACAGGACCAGCCGCCGGCCGGGGACGACGCGGCAGCGACGCCCGCCGAGGAGCCGCGCGACCGCAAGCCGCCCGCCGCCCCGCGCAGCCCCGACGCCCCGTGGCACCACGCCCGCCCGGCCTTCCAGGAACCGGACGACCCGGAGCGTGAGCAGCCGGAGCCGGAGCCTGAGCCGAAGACCGAGCCTCGGCCCGCCCCGGAGCCCGAAGCGCGTCCGGGCGAGGGCGACAGCGACCCCACCATCCCCGACGACCCCTCAGGAGGCACGCGGTGACCGACGTTCTCGACGTCGCCCTGCGACTCCTCGTCGTGTTCGTCGTCTTCCTGACCTTCCCCCTGCTCGTGGGCCAGACCGAGCACAAGGTCATGGCGCACATGCAGGGCCGTGTCGGCCCCATGTACGCCGGCGGCTTCCACGGCTGGGCCCAGCTCATCGCCGACGGTGTGAAGTTCGCGCAGAAGGAGGACGTCGTCCCGGCCGGCGCGGACCGCCGTATCTTCCAGCTCGCCCCGGCCGTCGCGCTCCTGCCCTACCTCCTCGTGCTGCTCGCGATCCCGATCGGGCCGGGTGAGGGCGCGGTCGGCCAGGTGCTGGACGCGGGCGTGTTCTTCGTCCTGGCCGTGATGGGCGTCGGCGTCCTCGGCTCGCTCATGGCCGGCTGGGCGTCCGCCAACAAGTTCTCCCTCCTCGGCGGCCTCCGCACCGCCGCCCAGCTCCTCGCGTACGAACTGCCGATGCTGCTCACCGCCGCCTCCGTGGCGATGGCCGCCGGGACGGTGTCCCTCGTCGGCATCCTCGACGCGTTCGAGTGGTGGTGGCTGCCCTGGCAGATCACCGGCGCGCTGGTCTTCTTCGTCGCGGGCCTCGCCGAACTCCAGCGCCCGCCCTTCGACATGCCCGTCGCCGACTCGGAGATCATCTTCGGCGCGTACACCGAGTACACCGGCCTGCGCTTCGCCCTGTTCCTCCTCGCCGAGTACGCCGGGATCGTCGTGCTGTGCGGGCTGACCACCGTCCTCTTCCTCGGCGGATGGCACGGCCCCTGGGGTGCCGACGGGCTCGGCTGGGTGTGGACCCTGCTGAAGACCGCCGTCCTCGCCTTCGTCGTCATCTGGCTGCGCGTCAGCTACCCCCGCATGCGCGAGGACCAGCTCCAGAAGTTCGCCTGGACCCTCCTCGTTCCCCTCGCCCTCGCCCAGATCGCCCTCACCGGCGTCGTCAAGGTGGTGTTTCTGTAATGGCCCCGATCCCCGGCTCCGGCCTGGCCAAGGGCCTGGCCGTCACACTGCGGACGATGACGCGGAAGTCCGTCACCGCGCAGTACCCGGACACCCAGCCCGAACTGCCGCCCCGCAGCCGCGGGGTGATCGGCCTGTTCGAGGAGAACTGCACGGTCTGCATGCTGTGCGCCCGCGAGTGCCCCGACTGGTGCATCTACATCGACTCGCACAAGGAGACCGTCCCGCCCGCCGCCCCCGGCGGCCGCGAGCGCAGCCGGAACGTCCTCGACCGGTTCGCCATCGACTTCTCCCTGTGCATGTACTGCGGTATCTGCATCGAGGTCTGTCCTTTCGACGCGCTGTTCTGGTCCCCGGAGTTCGAGTACGCGGAGACCGACATCCGTGACCTCACCCACGAGCGGGACAAGCTCCGCGAGTGGATGTGGACCGTCCCGGCCCCGCCCGCCCTCGATCCGGGCGCGGAGGAACCGAAGGAAGTGGCCGCCGCCCGCAAGACCGCCGACAAGCTCGCGGCCGCCCAGGCCGACGACCCGGGTCAGGAGGGCCGCGCATGAGCACCGCAGCGACCGCCGGCGCGCTCACCGCCGGCACCCTGCGCCGGGCGGCCGAGTCGCCCGGCTTCCTGTCCCCGACCGGCGTCGAGATCACCTTCCTCCTGGTCGGCCTGGTCACCCTCGGGGCCGCCGTCGTCACCGTCACCACCCGCCAGCTGGTGCACGCCGCCCTGTGGCTGGTGGTCGCGCTCGGCGGACTCGCGATCGAATACCTGCTGCTCACCGCGGAGTTCATCGCCTGGGTGCAGGTCCTCATCTACGTCGGCTCCGTCGTCGTCCTCCTCCTGTTCGGGCTGATGCTCACCCGCGCCCCCATCGGTCGCTCACCGGACGCCGACTCCGGCAACCGCCCGGTCGCCCTCGCCGTCGCCGTCGTCGCGGCCGGCGCCCTGGTCTGGGTGGTCGTCGACGCCTTCCGCACCACCTGGATCGACCTGGACGGCGCACCCTCCGGCACCACCGAGGTGACCGGGGCCAGCCTCTTCCAGCACTGGGTCCTCCCCTTCGAGGCCCTCTCCGTCCTCCTCCTCGCCGCGCTCGTCGGCGCGATCGTCCTGTCCCGCAAGGCCAACGCCGGCTCCGAGCCCGGCGCACCCGGCGTGAAGGACACGGCCGCGCCCGGCACGGCGACCGGCGTGACCCGCACCCGGCGCGACCAGGAAGGGGACCGCTGATGCACCTCGCCTATCCCGCCGTGCTCGCCGCCCTCCTCTTCTGCACCGGCCTCTACGGCGTCCTCGCCCGCCGCAACGCGATCCTGGTCCTGATGTCGGTCGAGCTGATGCTCAACGCCGTCAACCTCAACCTCGTCGCCTTCGACGCCTGGCTCAGCCGGGCCGCCGAGGACACCCTCCACTCCGGCCAGGCCCTGGCGCTGTTCACGATCGCCGTCGCCGCCGCCGAGATCGGCATCGGCCTCGCGATCGTCCTCGCCGTGTACCGCAACCGCGGCACCTCGGACATCGACCGGCTCCGCGACACCGCCGAGGGCCACGACCCCGACGACCCCGACAGCGACGCCACCGGCCGCGCCCTCCCCGCCCCGGCCGCCGGCGAGAAGGCCGAGGCCACCGCGTGACCACGACCACCCTCGCCGTCCTCGTCCCTCTCCTTCCGTTCCTCGGCGCGCTCGCCGGACTGCTGCTCGGCCGCACCGCACCCGGCTTCGCCCGCCCGCTCGCCGTCCTGCCGACGCTCGCCTCCCTCGCGCTCGCCGCCACCGTCGCCGCGCGCCAGGGCGGCGGGCCGCCGGTCGACGCCGCGACCGAGCTCACCCCCACCGGCTCGGTCCCGATCGAACTCGCCCTGCACATCGACGGCTTCGCCGCCCTCACCGCCGTGGTCGTCGGCACCGTCGCGACCTGCGTGCAGATCTACTCCACGGGCTATCTCCGCGACGACCCGCGCTACCCCTCGTACGCCGCCCTCGTCTCGCTGTTCACCTCCGCGATGCTCCTGGTCGTCTACACCGGCGACCTGATGGTGCTGCTGGTCGGCTGGGAAGTCATGGGCATCTGCTCCTACTTCCTCGTCGGCCACTACTGGGAGACCCCCGAGGCGCGCGCCGCCTCCCTGAAGGCCTTCCTGGTCACCAAGCTCGGCGACGTCCCCTTCCTCATCGGCCTGTTCGCGCTCGCCGCCGACGCCGGGTCCTTCCGCATCACCCGGATCCTCGGCGCCGTCGCGCACGGCGGCATCGACCATCCGACGCTGATCGCCCTGCTGCTCCTCGCGGGCGTGGCCGGCAAGTCCGCGCAGTTCCCGCTGCACACCTGGCTGCCGGACGCGATGGCGGGCCCCACCCCCGTCTCCGCGCTGATCCACGCCGCGACGATGGTCGCCGCCGGCGTCTACTTCGTCGCCCGTCTCCTTCCGCTCTTCGAGGCCTCGCAGGCCGCGATGACCGTCCTCGCCGTCATGGCCGCCGTGACGATGACCGGCTCGGCGCTCGCCGCCCTCGCCCAGGACGACATCAAGCGCGTCCTCGCCTACTCGACGATCGGCCAGCTCGGCTACATGACCGGCGCCCTCGCCGTCGCCGACCGGGGCGCCGCCGTCTTCCACCTCCTGTCCCACGGCGCCTTCAAGGCGCTGCTGTTCCTCGCCGCCGGCGTGATCATCCACGCCGCCGGCACCAACTCCCTGGCCGCCATGTCCCGCATGAGCCACCTGCGCGACCGCGTCCCCGACGCCTACTGGACGATGACCGTGGCGCTCCTCGCGCTCGCCGCGATCCCGCCGTTCAGCGGCTTCTTCTCCAAGGAGGCCGTCCTCGGCGTCGCCGAGCACGTCGTCACCGGCCACACCGAGCACGCTCCCGCCGCCGCGGGCTGGATCGTCCTCCTCGCCGGACTGCTCACCGCCCTCCTCACCGCCGCGTACGCGACGCGGCTGTGGCTGCTCGCCTTCCGCGGCCGCGGCACCGAGGCCCCCGACCACGGCAGGCAGCCGCTCACCATGACCACCGTGCTGTGGGTGCTCGCCGTGCCGTCGCTGGCGTTCGGCGGCTTCGCCTTCCGGGTCCTGCCCGACTGGTTCGACGGCCACGACCTCACCCCGACCCTCACCACCTCCGTGCTCGGCACGGGCGTGGCCCTGGTCGGCGGCATCGTCACCTACGCCACCTGGCGGCACACCACCGCGCACGCCGCCCGCGTCCCGCTCGGCGCCGTCGCCGCCCACCCCGAGGGCGACGCCGGGCAGGTCGAGGCGGAGGCCATCGCGAGCCACGCACCGGCGTACGGCGACGTCGCCTACGCGGCCGACCCCTCGGACCCCGGACGGCTGCTGCTCGGCCGGCTGCACCGGCACGCCGCCGTCGGCTTCCACCTGGACGCCGTGTACTCGGCGCTCTTCGTCCGCCCGGTACGGGCCGGCGCGAGCATCGTGCGGTTCCTCGACCGGGAGGTCGTCGACACCTACGTACGCGGCGCGGGCATCCTGCCCCGCTGGCTCGGCGCCGCCGTCCGGCGCGCCCAGACCGGCAATCTGCAGACCTATGTGAGCGCGCTGCTCGCCGGCACCGTCGTCCTCGCGGTCGCCGCCGTCCTCGTCGCCACGGGAGCGTGAGCAGGCGTGATCGATATCAACGAGTCCGTGATGCAGGCCCTTCTGGCGTTCACCGTCGTCGGCCCGCTCCTCGGCGCGGCCGCCGCCCTGCTGCCCGCCCCGCCCGGACTGAAGGGGAAGTCGCCCGAGCAGGCCGTGCTCCGCCACGGCGTCACGGTGACCGGCGTGATCCTCCTCGCCGCGATCGTCCTGGCGCTCGGCTTCGACCACGACCACCCGTCGACAATGCAGGCCACGACGGACATCAGCTGGATCCCCGCACTCGATGTGCGGATCCACCTCGGCATCGACGGCATTTCGCTCCCCCTTCTGGTCCTGACCGCCCTGCTGGCCTTCCTCAGCGCCCTCTACTCGTACTTCAAGCCGCCCGCGGGGCCGTCCCCGAAGGCCTTCGTCGCCCTGCTGCTCGTCCTCGAGTCCGGCACCCTGGCGACCTTCGCCGTCCTCGACCTCGTGCTGTTCTTCCTCGCCTTCGAGACCGTCCTCGTCCCGATGTACTTCCTCATCGCCCGCTGGGGCGGCGAGGGTCGGGCCGAGGCCGCCTGGAAGTTCATCCTGTACACGCTGCTCGGCTCGGTGGTCATGCTGCTCGGCCTGCTCCTGATCGGGATCAAGGCGGGCACGTTCGACATGGTGGCACTCGCCACTGACAACGGCCGGTCACTCTCCGTGTCCGTGCAGGTCATCGTGGTTCTGGCCATCGGGATGGGGCTCGCGGTGAAGACGCCGATGTGGCCGCTGCACAGTTGGCTGCCCGACGCCCACACCGCCGCACCGACGGTCGGCTCCGTCCTGCTCGCCGGCGTCCTGCTGAAGATGGGCACGTACGGCTTCGTCCGCATCCTGCTCCCGGCCGCGCCCGACGGCTTCCGCACCTTCGCGCCGTACCTCGCCGCGTTCGCCGTCGTCGGCATCGTCTACGGATCCCTGGCCTGCCTCGCCCTGGCCAGGAAAGGCGCGAAGGGCGACCTCAAGCGCCTCATCGCCTACTCCTCCGTCGGCCACATGGGCTTCGTGCTGCTCGGCATCGCCACCATGACCCCGACCGGCGTCAACGGCGCCCTGTTCGCCAACATCGCCCACGGCCTCATCGCCGGCCTGCTGTTCTTCCTGGTCGGCGGCCTGAAGGAACGCACCGGCAGCACCGACCTCGACGCCCTCGCCCAGGAGACCGGAGCCGCGCTCTACGGCAGGGCCCCGCGCCTCGGCGGTCTGCTCGCCTTCGCCGCCGTCGCCTCCCTCGGCCTGCCCGGTCTCGCCGGTTTCTGGGGCGAGATGCTCGCGCTGTTCGGTGCCTTCGACCCCGCCGACGGGCTGAGCCGCCCCGCCTTCCTCACCTTCATGTCGATCGGCGCCTTCGGCACCCTGCTCACCGCCGCCTACCTGCTGATCGTGGTCCGCCGCGTCTGCATGGGCGCCGCACCGAAGGACATGCCGGCCTACACCGACGTGCGCTCCTACGAGTTCGCGGCCTGGACCCCGCTCGTCGTCCTCACCGTCGTCGCCGGCCTGTGGCCCAAGGCCCTCCTCGGGCTGACCGACCCGGCCGTGCAGCAGCTCCTCGCAGGAGGCACCCGATGAGCTCCCTCGTCCAGTCCGTCGACTGGCTGGCCATCGCACCGCCCACCGTCGCAGCGGTCGTCGGACTCGTCGTCCTCGTCGCCGACCTGTTCCTCACGGAGGCCAGGAAGCCCCTGCTCGGCTGGATCGCCGTGGGCGGACTCGCGGCCGCCGCGCTCATGCTGCTGCCGCTCCTCGACGCCGACCGCTCCACCTTCTGCCTGGTCGGCGACACCGAGGTGTGCAGCTACACCGCGGACCGCTTCACCCTCGTCATCCAGCTCCTGGTGCTCGGCGGCGCCCTGCTCTGCGCCCTGCTGTCGGTGACCGCCCTGAAGGACTCCGGCAAGCGGCTGCCCGAGGGCGAGTACTGGTTCCTGTTCCTCTCCTCAGCCGCCGGCGCGGCCCTGCTGCCCGCCTCCCGGGACCTGGCGACCCTCGTCGTCGCCCTGGAGGTCGCCTCGCTGCCCGCCTTCGCCCTGGTCGGCCTGCGCCACGGCGACCGCCGGTCATCCGAGGCGGCCCTGAAGTTCTTCCTGTCCTCCGTCACCGCCACCGCCGTCAGCCTGCTCGGCATCAGCTTCGTCTACGCCGCCACCGGCACCCTCCACCTCACCCGGGTCGCCGAACGCATCCAGGACGTCGACGGGCAGCTCGCCACCCTCGCGCAGACCGGTGTCGTCCTCACCCTCGTCGGCTTCGCCTTCAAGACGGCCGCCGTCCCCTTCCACTTCTGGGTCCCCGACACCTACGCGGGCGCCCCGCTGCCGATCGCCGCCTACCTGTCCGTCATCGGCAAGGCGGTCGGCTTCTCCGGCCTCATCCTCGTCACCGTCGTCGCCCTTCCCTCGTACGCCGACGCCTGGGCCCCCGCCCTCGCCGTGCTGGCCGCGCTCACCATGACCGTCGGCAACGTCGGCGCCCTCCGCCAGCAGTCCACGCGCGCGTACAGCGCCGTACGCCTGCTCGCCTGGTCGTCCGTCGGCCAGGCCGGCTATCTCCTGGTGCCGATCGCCGCCGCCGGGTACGCCGACGACCCCGAGAAGTCGGTCGGCTCCACCCTCGCCTACGCCCTCATGTACGGCGCCGTGAATCTGGGCGCCTTCGCCGTCGCCGCCCTCGTCGGCCGGGCGCACCGGCTCAACCGGGTCGCCGACTACCGCGGCCTGTACGCCGCGAGCCCGCTGACCGCGCTGCTCATGGGGTTCTTCCTGCTGTGCCTCGCCGGCCTCCCGCCCGGCGTCATCGGCCTCTTCGCCAAGGTCACCGTCTTCGCGGCGGCCGTCGACGCTGGGCTCGGCTGGCTGGCCGTCGTCATGGCCGTCAACGTCGTCATCGCGCTGGTGTACTACCTGCGCTGGACGGCGCTGCTGTTCCGCGCGCCGGAGGGCGAGGCTGCGGCCCAGCGCCTCCCCGCCCCGCTCACCGCGGCGCTCGCCCTGACCGGCGTCCTCGGCGTCGCCCTGTCCGGCGCCCCGCAACTGGTGCTGCGCTTCACGGAGACCGGGCTCTTCTAGGCGTCCGGCGCTCCACGCGCGCGGGGCCGCCCGCCCCGCCCCGCGCGCCCGTTCACCCGGACGGTTGACACGCGCCACCGCCCCCGCAAGGGAACTAGTGCCCTTCGCCTGGCGTTGACCGATACGGGAGGGTCCACTGGACGTGACACCACGGCACCAGTGGGCAGCGCAGGTCAGACGGAAGATCAGTCAGCAAGGGTTCCCCTGCCGCACGACTTGGAGGGCGTACCGTGCACCGCCGGCACAACGGGCTCAAAACCGCGGTCCTCCTCGGGGGACTGTCCGCGCTCATCATCGTCATCGGCAGTTTCTTCGGCCGCACGGGGCTCGTCATCGCCGTCGTCGTCGCGCTCGGCACCAACGCCTACGCGTACTGGAACAGCGACAAGCTGGCCCTGCGGGCGATGCGCGCACGCCCGGTGAGCGAGTTCGAGGCACCCGGCCTCTACCGCATGGTCCGTGAGCTGTCCACGCAGGCCCGCCAGCCCATGCCCCGCCTCTACATCTCGCCGACGGAGGCCCCCAACGCGTTCGCCACCGGCCGCAATCCGCGCAACGCGGCGGTGTGCTGCACGGAAGGCATCCTGCGCCTCCTCGACGAGCGGGAACTGCGCGGCGTCATCGGCCACGAGCTCAGCCATGTCTACAACCGCGACATCCTGATCTCCTCGGTCGCCGGCGCCCTCGCCTCCGTGATCATGTTCCTGGTCAACTTCGCCTGGCTGATCCCCATCGGGCGCTCGAACGACGACGACGGCCCGGGCCTGCTCGGCATGCTGCTCGTCCTCATCCTGGGCCCGCTCGCGGCGTCCCTCATCCAGCTGGCCATCAGCCGCTCCCGCGAGTACGAGGCGGACGCCTCCGGCTCGCAGCTCACCGGCGACCCCCTGGCCCTGGCAAGCGCCCTGCGCAAGCTGGAAACGGGCACCAAGCAGCTCCCGCTGCCCCCTGAGCCGCGGATCGAGACGGCCAGTCACATGATGATCGCGAACCCCTTCCGCCCGGGGCAGGGGCTCGCGAAGATGTTCTCCACCCACCCGCCGATGGCGGAACGCATCGCCCGGCTCGAGAAGATGGCAGGCCACCTGTGAAGACCATCCTGAATCTCATCTGGCTCGTCTTCAGCGGCTTCTGGCTGTTCCTCGGCTACCTGGTGGCCGGCGTGCTGCTGTGCATCACGATCATCGGCATCCCGTTCGGTGTGGCCGCGTTCCGCATCGGCGTCTACGCCCTGTGGCCCTTCGGGTACACGACGGTGGAGCGCCGCGACGCCGGCGCCCCGTCCTTCGTCGTCAACGTGCTGTGGCTGATCCTCGCGGGCTGGTGGCTCGCCCTGGGTCACATCCTCACGGGCCTGGCCCTGTGCGTGACGATCATCGGCATCCCGCTCGGCATCGCCAACTTCAAGCTGATCCCGGTCTCGCTGTTCCCGCTGGGCCGCGAGATCGTCCGTACGGACCAGGCGTTCACGGACCGCTGGTGAGGTGAGCGGCGACACTGCCCGACCGAGGCGGAGGACTGCCGGCCCGGGGTTGTCCACAACCGTCGGTTCATCCACAGGCCCGCACGCGCCTCGCCGTCGCCGCGCATCATGAATCCACGGGCGGGTCACCGCCCGCCCGGACCCGGACGATCACCCTGCCGCCGTCCCCACACCTTCCGCACCCCGTACGCCACCACACCCGCACCGAGCACCGCCGCGCCCACGGCCACCGAGGTCCAGGGCAGGGAGAACGCCAGCACCAGGCACCCGGCGAACCCCACCGTCGGCACCACCCGGGCCGTGACACCCCGGCGCAGTGTCCAGGCCGAGGCGTTCGCCACGGCGTAGTACGTCAGCACACCGAAGGAGGAGAACCCGACAGCGCCCCGCAGGTCGACGGTGGCGGCCAGCACGGCGACGACACCGCCCACGGCCAGCGCCGCCCGGTGCGGCACGTGGAACCGCGGATGAACGGCGGCCAGCGGCGCCGGGAGGTGCCGGTCCCGGGCCATGGCCAGCGTCGTCCGTGACACCCCGAGCAGCAGGGCGAGCAGCGACCCCAGCGCGGCGACCGCCGCACCCGCCCGCACCACCGGCGCGAGCCCGGGCGCCCCGGCCGCCCGCACCGCGTCGGCGAGCGGCGCGACGGACGCACCGAGCGAATCCGCCCCCAGCACGGCGAGGACGGCGACGGCGACACCCGCGTACGCGACGAGCGCGATGCCCAGGGCCACCCGGACGGCCCGCGGGATCGTGCGCGCGGGATCCCGCACCTCCTCGCCGAGGGTCGCGATCCGCGCGTACCCGGCGAACGCGAAGAACAGCAGACCGGCCGCCTGGAGCACCCCGCCGACGCCGCCCGACACGCCGTCGTCCAGCCGGCCCGGGGCGGCGTCCCCGGACGTCAGACACACGACCACCACGGAAGCGAGGACCGCCAGGACCACACCCACGATCACCCGCGTCACCCACGCGGCCCTCTGCACCCCGCCGTAGTCGACCGCCGTGACCAGCACCACGGCGGCGACGGCCACGGCATGCGCCTGCCCCGGCCACGCGTACGCGCCGACGGTCAGCGCCATCGCCGCGCAGGACGCCGTCTTGCCGACGACGAACGCCCACCCTGCGAGGTAGCCCCAGAACTCCCCGAGCCGCTCCCGGCCGTACACGTAGGTGCCGCCCGAGGCCGGGTACAGGGCGGCCAGGCGGGCCGACGAACCGGCGTTGCAGTAGGCGACCACGGCGGCGACGGCCAGCCCGAGGAGCAGCCCCGGACCGGCGGCCCGCGCGGCCGGTGCGAGCGCGGCGAAGATGCCCGCGCCGAGCATCGCGCCCAGGCCGACGACCACGGCGTCGCCCGTCCCGAGGGTGCGGCGCAGTCCGGAAGGGCCGGGATCGGCGGGGGCGTTCGTCATGGGGCCGCACCCTACTGATCAAGGGCAACCGGAAGGTGTACTCGTGACGTCCTTCATGGTGCAAGGACCGGCGGGACAGGGCAGGTACTCGACATGACGATCATCAGCTGGATCATTCTCGGCCTGCTGGCCGGAGCCATCGCGAAGTTCCTGCTGCCCGGCCGCGATCCGGGAGGCCTCGTCGGCACGACCCTGATCGGCGTCGCCGGCGCGTTCATCGGCGGCTGGATCTCGTCCCGCTGGCTGGACCACCCGATCAGCAAGGACTTCTACGACGGCACCACGTGGGTCGCCGCGATCGGCGGTTCGCTGGTCCTGCTGATCGCGTACCGCATCCTGTTCGGCCACTCGCGCGACTGACGACGGGCGACCGACGACGACGCGACCGCGACGTGACGACACAAAGAGGGTGGGCGCCTGAGCAGGCGCCCACCCTTGTGCGTCTGTCCGTTCGTCCGGCGCTTCGGCCGTCCTACCGGTAGTTGACGAACTGCAGGGCGAAGTCGAAGTCCTTGCCCTTGAGCAGCGCGATGACGGCCTGGAGGTCGTCCCGGCTCTTGGAGGTGACGCGCAGCTCTTCGCCCTGCACCTGGGCCTTCACGCCCTTGGGGCCCTCATCACGGATGATCTTCGCGACCTTCTTCGCGTTCTCCTGGGAGATGCCCTCCTCGATCGTCGCGAAGATCTTGTACTCCTTGCCCGAGAGCTGCGGCTCACCCGCGTCCAGGGCCTTCAGGGAGATGCCCCGCTTGATCAGCTTGGACTGGAAGACGTCGAGGACTGCCTTCACCCGGTCCTCGGAGTTCGCCTCCATGAGGATCTTCTCCCCGGACCACGAGATCGAGGCGCCCACGCCCTTGAAGTCGTAGCGCTGCGAGATCTCCTTGGCGGTCTGGTTGAGGGCGTTGTCGACCTCCTGCCGCTCGACCTTCGAGACGATGTCGAAACTGGAGTCGGCCATGTCCTGTGGCTCCTTGATTCGGGGTGCGTATCGGGCTGCGCACCGGATGCGTACCGGCGTGATGGGAGCGGTCCCCAGGCCCGGCATCGGCCCCGGACCGCATCCGGACCAGCCTAGTCACCCCGGGGCCCGGGACGGCGATCAATCGGGTGGCGGAGCACCCCTGTCCATCGGGTATTGTTTACGTCGTTGCCAGCGAGCACCGCCGGAAGGCGGGGTTCCGCGCAGCAACCCCGGCGGTGTGCCCGAGCGGCCAAAGGGAGCAGACTGTAAATCTGCCGGCTCAGCCTTCCCAGGTTCGAATCCTGGCGCCGCCACACTGAGGGAAACCCCCTCCGAACTGCTGAAAAGCAGTACGGAGGGGGTTTCTTCGTATGCAGCGCGCTGTAACGACAGGGTCGAGGAGCGACCCGTGTCCCACATACTCTTCCGTGCCGCCATACCCCTGGCGATGATCGGCGGACTCTTCTGGCCCGCGGTGCTGACGTACACCTTCATGGCCGGAGAGCGGGCCACCGCGCAGGTCGCCGAGTGCCATCGGGGATCCGGCCGGTCCCCGCTCACGTGCACGGGGACCTGGCGCACCGCCGACGGTGACACGGGCTCCGGCGAGATCTACGGTCTCAGCCGCAGCGACGCGGGACGCACCGTCGAGGTGCGCGTCGGCCCGTTGGGGCCGTACCTTCCCGGGCTCAAGGCCGCCGCTGCGCCTGTCTCCCTGTCGGCGTTCTGGCTGGCCTCGTTCGGCGCCCTGACGGTGATGCAGGTCCGCGCAGGGAAGCGCGCCCGCCGGCTCCTCGCGGAACCCGGCGCCCCCGGAAATGTGCTGATCGTCACGGGCAAGGGCGCGCGCACGCCCGACGGCCGGCCCTCGGCTTCGGCGGTCACGCTTCCCCGGCCCGCGCCTGCCGCCCCCGGGGTGAAGACGACGCACTGGGAGGTGCGCGACCCCGCAGGACAGCCCCTGTTCCGGGTCGAGATGCGCCGCGCCGGGACGTCCGCGCCGGAACTGGTGGTCCGGGACCCCTCCGGTGTGTCCGGGCACATCATCCGCCGAGCCGGCGACAACTCACCCGGCGGCTACGCGCTGCTGGCTCTGGACGGTGCGTGGGTGGGCTCCGTCGTGCCTGCCCCGGGCACGAAGCGGGGTGCCTACGAGTTCCGGGACGACCGGGGCGTGATGGCGGCCCGGAGCGTCAGTCGCATGCCTGAATGGGTGCTGCGCCTGGAGCCCACCGGCTCGCCACTCCTCACCCGGCTCGCACTCGCTTTCACCATCGGGCAGTTGCGCCGGTACAGGTGAGGGTCGTCCGGCCGGCCCCTGTGCCTTCTCGCCGGCCGTGGGCTCAACCAGGCAGGGCTGCCTGTCCGTGGGCCGGTGCCAGTATCTGCTCCACCCTCAGCGCCGCCGTGGAGCCGGGTGCCAGCTCACGCAGCCGCTCGGTGAGCCGGGGCCCCGCCGGAACCTGGCCGGGCGGTCGAGGTGGTCACTGCGCAGACACAGCTCCGCGTACGCCGCGAGCAGTCCGAGGTCGTCGGGAAACTCCCGCAGGCCTTCCTGGTGAGCCGCTTCGGCCCGGTTGTCGTGATCGTCGTCGTCCTCGGCCGGGTGAGCCTGCCCCAGCACCAGGAAGAGTTGGGCGCTGGGCCCGTCCGTCTTCAGCGCTTCCGTGGCGGTGTTCCGCGCCTGCGCCAACCGGCCCGTCATCAGCGGGGCCTGCGCCGTGGCGTACGCCGGCGGGACGTCCTGATCCGTGGCCTGCACGTCTTCCTCCGTGTGCACATGCCGGACCAGCCTGAACAGTTCGGCGCGCGGCTATCACCCCCGACCCACCCTTCGTCAAAAAGGGTTGACCGAATCCGCGGTCCGGCAGGGGTCCGGCAGGACAGGGCGTCGCCGCACCTCGCGGCCCTGGTCGCCGCGAGCTGACACCCCGGCACCGACGGGCACAGGCACACTGGACCCATGTCACCCCGCCGCCGTCCCTGCCCCGAGTGCCGTCGTGAGATCGCCGTCGTCGCCGGGCGATACGCGCGGCACGATCCGCCCGGCGCCCACGGCAGCGGGGAGCTGACCTCCTGCCCGGGGTCCCGCCGGCCGGCCCGACCGGGCCCCGAGCAGCCGTCGTTGGACGGTTACGTCGTGCCGCCGTTCCCCGGGCAGATGCCCCTCTTCTGAACCGGCCGTCCGCCGCGCTCAGTTGCCCGCGACCGACCTGACCGCCACCGGAACCGGCGTCGAGCCGCTGATCAGTTCCAGGGTGAGGCCCGCCGTCGCCGGCGTGTCGACCAGTTCCGCCAGGACGGCCGCCACGTCGTCGCGGGGGATCGGGCCGCGGCCCGTGCGGGCCTCCAGGCGTACCTGGCCCGTGCCCGGCTCGTCCGTCAGCTGACCCGGCCGCAGAATCGTCCAGTCCAGACCGTCCAGGCTCCGCACGTACGCGTCCGCCTCGCCCTTGGCGCGCAGGTACACGTCGAAGACCTCGTCCCCCTGGTGCTCCGCGTCCGCGCCCATCGACGACACGATGACGAACCGCCGTACGCCCGCCCGCACCGCCGCGTCCGCGAACAGGACCGCCGCCGCGCGGTCCACCGTGTCCTTGCGGTCCACGCCGCTGCCCGGCCCGGCGCCCGCCGCGAACACCGCGGCGTCCGCGCCCTTCAGGACTTCCGCGACCTCCTCCACGGACGCCGACTCCAGGTCGAGCACGATCGGCTCCGCGCCCAGCTCCCGCAGGTCGTCCGCCTGTTCGGGTTTGCGGATGAGGCCCGCCGCCTCGTCCCCGCGCGCGGCGAGCAACCGCTCGAGCCGCAGCGCGATCTGACCATGACCACCAGCGATGACAATGCGCATGTCTTCGACCGTACGTCGTACCGGGCCCGTCCGCCGTGCGACCAGCCGCGCCACACCGCGGCAGGACTCGCCCGACCGGGGGAACCTCTTACGCGGGCCCCCGCCCCTGCCGCGGCAGCCCCGGCCCCGAGCCCGACGCCGCCGAGTCGCAGTACTCCCGCACCGCGCTCGTGCGGGCCACCACCCGCCCCCCGTGCACCACGATCCGGCTGTACGCCAGGGACAGCGCGGCCGGCAGGCCGTCGCCCCGAACCGCCAGCAGGTCGGCGGGGAAGCCCGCCTCCACCCGCACCTCCGGCAGCCCCATCGCCGCCCGCGCCCGCGTGCTCACCGCCGCGTACGCGTCCTCGGGAGACAGGCCCTGACAGGAGGCCAGCAGATACGCCGCCTCCAGGGGGTCGCCCCGGCCCACCGGGTTCGACACGTCCCGCAGCGAGCCGCTGCCCGCCGCCACCCGTACGCCCGCCGCGCGCAGCAGCCGCACCGGTGCCGCGTCCCGGCCCTCCGAGGCGCCGCAGCCGCCCTGGGGCAGGCACACCACCGTCACCCCGGCCGCCGCGAGCCGCTCCGCCGTACGGGCGGCGACGTCGGCGGGGAGGGCGGACAGGCCCCCGCACGGGCCGAGCGTCACCCCCGGCCGCAGCCCGCCCGCGATCGCCGCGAGGCGGGCCAGCCGGGCCGGGTCGGACGCGTCGGTGTGCAGGTCGACCGGCAGGCCGTGCTCGGAGGCCGTCTCCAGCACCGTCTCCACGTAGCCCGTGGGGTCGGGGTCGAGGTCCGGGCAGCCGCCCACCACGGACGCGCCCATCTTCACCGCGTCCCGCAGCACCGCCAGCCCGTCCGCCCCGGCCACCCCGGTCAGCACCCGGGGCATCGCCACCGTGGTCAGCTCGGTCAGGCCGCGCAGCGAGCGCGCCGCACGCAGCACGGCCCGCAGCGCGCCGAGCCCCGCCATGTCGCCCACGCGCACGTGCGCGCGCAGGGCCGTCGCCCCGTGCCCGAGCTGGAGCAGCGCCGCCTCCGTCGCCCGCCGCTGCACGTCCTGGGGGTCCTGGGAGACCGGGCCCGGGCCCTCGGCCGACAGGGCGGTGTCGGCGTGGGCGTGCGGTTCGGCCGGGGCCGGCAGCAGCAGGTAGCCGGCGAGGTCGAGCCGGGGCACGCACGCGCGGGTGGCGTCCGCCGTGAGGCTGCCCGCCGTGCCGACGGCCTCGATGCGCCCGCCGCCCAGCCGTACGTCCACGGTCCGGCCGTCCGTGAGGCGGGCGCCGCACAGGAGCAGCGCGGGAGAGTCGGCCGGACCGGAACCGGAGGGCGAGGACCACGGCTGGGACGGTGGCTGCGGCCGGTTGTCGGGCATCGCGCTCCTGGGGCTCGGGCTGCGCACGAGGACGCACGTCACGCTGAGACAAGATCACGCAGAGTGAGACGAGCCTAGGACGGCCCCCCGTCCCGCGCCGGGAGGAGCGCAATAGTCGTACCGGCGTGGCCCCTCCGTCCGGGAGGGTGACGGAGGGCGGAAACGGATTTGGGCGAACGGCGGCGGACCGTGTAATGTCTTCATCGCTCGCCCCAATAGCTCAGTCGGCAGAGCGTCTCCATGGTAAGGAGAAGGTCAACGGTTCGATTCCGTTTTGGGGCTCTGGTGTGAGAGGTTCCCGCCGCGAGGCGGGGCCCGATCGCATCAAAGCGGTGTAGCTCAGTCGGTAGAGCAAGCGGCTCATAATCGCTGTGTCACCGGTTCAAGTCCGGTCACCGCTACAGACAGTAGCCGATTGCGGGGTCGGTCCTTCGATCGGCTACTCTTCTTGCGTTAATCAAGTCCATCCGTTCGTCAAGGAGCACTCACGTGGCTGCCACCGACGTCCGCCCGAAGATCACGCTGGCCTGCGTGGAGTGCAAGGAGCGGAACTACATCACCAAGAAGAACCGGCGTAACAACCCGGACCGTCTTGAGATGAAGAAGCACTGCCCGCGTTGCAATGCGCACACCGCGCACCGCGAGACGCGATAAAACAGGCTCGTACACGAGGCCGTCCCCCCACTCGGGGGGCGGCCTCGTGTCGTTTCCCCACCGACACCACACACCGTGAGACACGTCGGTCCTGGACCGACACAGGAGGTGCCGCGCGCATGGCGCTCGACCAGTCCTTCGTGGGGCGGACCTACCCGCCCACCGAGCCCTACGAGGTGGGCCGGGAGAAGATCCGCGAGTTCGCCGAGGCAGTGGGGGACGCCAACCCGGCGTACACGGACACGGAGGCGGCCCGAGCGCTCGGCCACCCCGACGTGATCGCCCCGCCGACCTTCGTGTTCGCCATCACGTTCAAGGCCGCGGGCCAGGTCGTCGCCGACCCGCAGCTCGGCCTCGACTACAGCCGCGTCGTGCACGGCGACCAGAAGTTCGCCTACAACCGGCCCGTGCGCGCCGGCGACCGGCTCACGGTCACGTCCACCATCGAGACCATCCGGACGATGGCGGGCAACGACATACTGGACATCCGTGGCGAGGTGCACGACCAGGACGGCGAGCACGTCGTGACCGCCTGGACCAAGCTGGTGGCCCGCGCGGCCGAGGAGGCGTGAACCACACCATGACGGCGAAGATCTCCTACGCCGACGTCGAGGTCGGCACCGAGCTGCCCGCGCAGACGTTCCCCGCGACGCGCGCCACCCTCGTCCAGTACGCGGGAGCCTCCGGCGACTTCAACCCCATCCACTGGAACGAGCGGTTCGCCAAGGAGGTGGGCCTCCCGGACGTCATCGCGCACGGCATGTTCACCATGGCCGAGGCGATCCGCGTCGTGACCGACTGGGCGGGCGACCCGGGCGCGGTCGTCGAGTACGGCGTCCGCTTCACCCGCCCGGTCGTCGTCCCGGACGACGACAAGGGCGCCGTCATCGAGGTCAGCGGCAAGGTCGCCGCCAAGCTCGACGACAACACCGTGCGGGTGGACCTCGTCGCCACCAGTGCCGGGCAGAAGGTCCTGGGCGCCTCCCGGGCGGTCGTCCGGCTCGCCTGAACCGGACCCGACGGCGGGGGAGCGGGGGCGGCGGCGCCGTCTCGTAGTCTTGAGCCCGTGCAGGAACTCCACGACGCCCCCCTCGCCCCGCTGACCACCTTCCGGCTGGGCGGCCCCGCCACCCGGCTGGTCACCGCGACCACCGACGACGAGGTGATCGCCGCCGTCCGCGAGGCCGACGCCGCGGGCACCCCGCTGCTGGTCATCGGCGGCGGCTCCAACCTGGTCATCGGTGACAAGGGCTTCGACGGCACCGCGCTCGTCGTCGCCACCAAGGGCGTCACCCTCGACGGCACCGGCCTGGAACTGGCCGCGGGAGAGGTGTGGACCGACGCCGTCGCCGCCAGTGTCGAAGCCGGACTCGCCGGCATCGAGTGCCTGGCCGGCATCCCCGGCTCCGCCGGCGCCACCCCCATCCAGAACGTCGGCGCCTACGGCCAGGAGGTCGCCTCGACGATCACCGAGGTCGTCGCCTACGACCGGCGCTCCGGAGAGACCGTCACGCTCTCCAACGAGGAGTGCGCCTTCTCCTACCGGCACAGCCGCTTCAAGGCCGACCCCGAGCGGTACGTCGTCCTGCGCGTCCGCTTCCGCCTCGAGGACGCCGACGGCATGTCCGGCCCGGTCAAGTACGCCGAGACCGCCCGCGTGCTCGGCGTCGCTCCCGGCGAGCGGGTCCCACTGGCCACCGCCCGCGACACGGTCCTGAAGCTCCGCGCCGGCAAGGGCATGGTGCTGGACCCGGAGGACCACGACACCTGGTCGGCCGGCTCCTTCTTCACCAACCCGATCCTCGACGACGAGACGTTCGCCGCATTCCGTACACGCGTGCGGGAGCGGTTGGGGGACGGCGTGGAGCCGCCCGCCTACCCCGCAGGCGAGGGACGCACCAAGACCTCCGCGGCCTGGCTGATCGACAAGGCCGGCTTCACCAAGGGATACGGCAGCGGGCCCGCCCGCATCTCCACCAAGCACACCCTCGCGCTGACCAACCGCGGCGAGGCCACCACGGAGGACCTGCTGGCGCTGGCCCGCGAGGTCGTGGCGGGCGTCCGCGAGGCGTTCGGGATCACCCTGGTGAACGAGCCGGTCATGGTGGGCGTCGGCCTCTAGCCGCGAACTCCGTTGCCAAAGGGCTCACACGGCCGTGACCATGGGCCGGTGAGGCTCCCCGCATGCAGCTGAGACTGCTCCAGTACCGGCCCCGCACAGGGCCGCACGAACACCGTGTCGTCCAGCCGCACCGGCCGCTGCGCCACACGTCGCTGTTCGCCCCCGAGCCCATCGGCCTGCTCCTCGGCGACCACGACGGGCTGAACCGCCTCGCCGGCCTGTTCTCTTCGCCGCGTACTCCCGCCGCACCGTCGTCCATGTGCCGCTGCGCGACACGGTGCCGCCCGACGAGGGCCAGGGGGAGCGTGTGGACCTCGTCGTGGCCCACCACTCCTACGGACTGCGCCCGAGCCAGTGGCCGCGGCTGCGCCGCGCGCTGGGACAGGGCACGTCTCTGACCGTGCGGACCGACGAGGCGCGTACCGGCCGTGACGCGTCCGCCTGGCGCGAGCGCGCCGCGCTCCCCGGCTGCCGGGACGAACTGCGGCACGCCCTGCACGCCCGCACCTTCTTCCTCTTCGGCAGCCGGGATGTCTTCGCCGAGGCGGCCACGTCCTTCGCCTACGCGGCCGGCTGGGGGCCGAGTCAGAAGGGCGTCACGCAGGGACGGCTCGCGATGGTGTCGGCCCTTCCCGGCCTCGTCCAGCAACCGGGCGGAGGGCACCCGCACGAGGTCCTGATCTGCTACAAGGCGTATCCGCCCTACGCCCACTTCACCCCACCGGGGCGGTCAGCCAGGCGTCGACGTCGGACAGCAGCTTCTCCTTGACGTCCTCCGGCGCCGCCGAGCCCCGGATCGACTGCCGGGCCAGCTCGGCCAGCTCCGCGTCCGTGAAGTCGTGGTGCCGCCGCGCGATCTCGTACTGCGCCGCCAGCCGGGAGCCGAACAGCAGCGGGTCGTCCGCGCCCAGCGCCATCGGCACACCCGCGTCGAACAGCGTGCGCAGCGGCACGTCCGCCAGCTTGTCGTAGACGCCGAGGGCGACGTTCGACGCCGGGCACACCTCGCAGGTGACGCCCCGGTCCGCGAGCCGCTTCATCAGCCGCGGGTCGTCCGCCGCCCGCACGCCGTGGCCGATGCGGTGCGCGTCCAGGTCGTCCAGGCAGTCACGGACCGACGCCGGCCCGGCCAGTTCGCCGCCGTGCGGAGCCGACAGCAGCCCGCCGTCCCGGGCGATGGCGAACGCCCGGTCGAAGTCGCGGGCCATGCCGCGCCGCTCGTCGTTGGAGAGGCCGAAGCCGACGATCCCCCGGTCGGCGTAGCGCACGGCGAGGCGGGCCAGCGTGCGGGCGTCCAGGGGGTGCTTCATCCGGTTGGCGGCCACCAGCACCCGCATGCCGAGCCCGGTGTCACGGGACGCGGAGTCCACCGCGTCGAGGATGATCTCCAGGGCCGGGATCAGCCCGCCCAGCCGCGGCGCGTACGAGGTCGGGTCGACCTGGATCTCCAGCCAGCCGGAGCCGTCCCGGATGTCCTCCTCGGCCGCCTCCCGCACCAAGCGCTGGATGTCCTCGGGTGATCTGATGCACGAGCGCGCCGCGTCGTACAGGCGCTGGAAGCGGAACCAGCCGCGTTCGTCCGTGGCCCGCAGCCGGGGCGGCTCCCCGCCGGTCAGGGCGTCGGTCAGCGCCTCCGGCAGGCGCACCCCGTACTTGTCGGCCAGCTCCAGCAGGGTGCTGGGCCGCATGGACCCGGTGAAGTGCAGATGCAGGTGGGCCTTCGGCAGCTCAGAGACATCACGTACACGCTCCATCCGCCGATCCTGCCGCACGTCACCGCCGTCCCGGTAGCGCTTTCCCCGGACGTGGTCTTGCTCGCACAGACGATCGGGGGCGCCCAGGCCAGTCCTGGGCGCCCCCGGAGCGGAACGGAAGGGACGTCAGTCCCGCGCCTCCGCCAGCAGCTTCTGGATGCGGCTCACGCCCTCGACGAGGTCCTCGTCGCCCAGCGCGTAGGACAGCCGCAGGTAGCCCGGCGTGCCGAACGCCTCACCGGGGACCACCGCGACCTCGGCCTCCTCCAGGATCAGCGCGGCCAGCTCGACCGTGTTCTGCGGGCGCTTGCCGCGGATCTCCTTGCCGACCAGCGCCTTCACCGACGGGTACGCGTAGAACGCGCCCTCGGGCTCGGGGCAGACCACGCCGTCGATCTCGTTGAGCATCCGCACGATGGTCTTGCGGCGGCGGTCGAACGCCTCACGCATCGTGGCGACCGCGTCCAGGTCGCCGGAGACGGCGGCGAGGGCGGCGGCCTGCGCGACGTTCGACACGTTCGACGTGGCGTGCGACTGAAGGTTGGTCGCGGCCTTCACGACGTCCTTCGGGCCGACGACCCACCCGACCCGCCAGCCGGTCATGGCGTACGTCTTGGCGACGCCGTTGACGACGACGCACTTGTCGGCCAGCTCGGGTACGACCACCGGCAGGGAGTGGAACTCGGCGTCCCCGTAGACCAGGTGCTCGTAGATCTCGTCCGTGAGGACCCACAGGCCCTTCTCGGCGGCCCAGCGGCCGATCTCCTCGATCTGCTCGCGGCTGTAGACGGCGCCGGTCGGGTTGGAGGGCGAGACGAACAGGAGAACCTTGGTGTTCTCCGTGCGGGCCGCCTCCAGCTGCTCCACGCTCACCCGGTAGCCGGTGGTCTCGTCGGCGACGACCTCGACCGGGACACCGCCCGCCAGCCGGATCGACTCGGGGTACGTCGTCCAGTACGGCGCGGGGACGATGACCTCGTCGCCCGGGTCGAGGATCGCGGCGAAGGCCTCGTAGATGGCCTGCTTGCCGCCGTTGGTGACCAGGATCTGGGCCGGGTCGACCTCGTAGCCGGAGTCGCGCAGCGTCTTGGCGGCGATCGCCTGCTTCAGCTCGGGCAGGCCGCCGGCCGGGGTGTACCGGTGGTACTTGGGGTTCTTGCAGGCCTCGATCGCGGCCTCGACGATGTAGTCCGGCGTCGGGAAGTCGGGCTCACCGGCGCCGAAGCCGATCACCGGTCGCCCGGCGGCCTTGAGGGCCTTGGCCTTGGCGTCCACGGCGAGGGTGGCGGACTCGGAGATCGCGCCGACTCGGGCGGAGACCCGGCGCTCGGTGGGAGGGGTTGCAGCGCTCATGAGGCCCATCGTTCCAGACACGAAACACACTCGGCACAGCGGTTTCACGGACTGAACAACACCGGGCAAAGGGTGGAACACCAGTCCGCATCACGTGTCCGCGGGCGGTGTGGCCAGGACGATCACCGGCCTTCGTGTGGCCGGTGAGCCCCCTCCCAGGCACTTTCTGTTCGACGCCCGGCCCAGGAACACGTACACTCTCACCTCGTTGGCCTTCAGCGGGCCGCGCTCAGCCGGTGCACACCAAGCACCCGGCCGGATGCGGTACGTTGGGGGACGCACAAAGGGTCGTAGCTCAATTGGTAGAGCACTGGTCTCCAAAACCAGCGGTTGGGGGTTCAAGTCCCTCCGGCCCTGCTACACACACCTTCGCCAGGATGTGTGCGCATGTACGTACAGCAATGCACCGCCGTGCGGCTCAGACCGGGCGCGGCACGGCCACGACCCGGAATCAGGTGAGGACGAGTGACGGACGCCGTGGGCTCCATCGACATGCCTGATGCCCAGGAGAAGAAGCCCCGCAAGGGCGGCAAGCGTGCCAAGAAGGGCCCTCTGAAGCGTCTCGCGCTCTTCTACCGCCAGATCGTCGCGGAACTCCGCAAGGTCGTCTGGCCCACGCGCAACCAGCTGACGTCGTACACGACCGCGGTGATCGTCTTCGTGGTCCTGATGATCGGCCTGATCACCCTGATCGACTATGGCCTCAGCAACGCCGCCAAGTACGTCTTCGGCTGATCCCCGAGCGAAGAGCGCCGAGGTACCCGGCGCTCCTTTCGCATGTTCCACCCCTATGTATCCAGGAAGAAGCAGCCACCGTGTCTGACCCGAACGTGAACGACGCCGTCGAGCCTTACGGCGAAGGGGCCGAGTCCGCCGAGGACGCGCTCGCCGCCGTCGAGGCCGCGGACGTCGAGGACACCGAGGCCTCCGCCGAGGCCGAGGCTGCCGACACCACCGACGCCGACGCCACCGACACCGAGGCCGCGGACGAGGAGTCCGCCGAGGCCACGGAAGAGGCCGAGGCCGAGCCGGAGGACGACCGCGACCCGGTCGAGAAGCTCCGCGAGGAACTGCGGACGCTCCCCGGCGAGTGGTACGTCATCCACACCTACGCGGGCTACGAGAACCGCGTGAAGACCAACCTCGAGCAGCGCGCCGTCTCGCTCAACGTCGAGGACTACATCTTCCAGGCCGAGGTGCCGCAGGAAGAGGTCGTCCAGATCAAGAACGGCGACCGCAAGACGATCAAGCAGAACAAGCTCCCGGGCTACGTCCTGGTCCGCATGGACCTGACGAACGAGTCCTGGGGCGTCGTCCGCAACACCCCGGGTGTCACCGGCTTCGTGGGCAACGCCTACGACCCCTACCCGCTGACGCTGGACGAGATCGTCAAGATGCTCGCCCCGGAGGCCGAGGAGAAGGCCGCCCGCGAGGCCGCCGAGGCCGAGGGCAAGCCGGCTCCGCAGCGCAAGGTCGAGGTCCAGGTGCTGGACTTCGAGGTCGGCGACTCGGTCACCGTCACCGACGGCCCGTTCGCCACGCTGCAGGCGACCATCAACGAGATCAACCCCGACTCCAAGAAGGTCAAGGGCCTGGTGGAGATCTTCGGCCGCGAGACGCCGGTCGAGCTCTCCTTCGACCAGATCCAGAAGAACTAGCCTTCTGGACCGGCTGATTCACAGCTTCCGCGCAGGTCAGGCGAACGCTCGCGCGTTTGTCTGACCTGCTCGGTTTTTGGCCGCGCATCCATACCCGTTATCGTTGTGCGGTATGCCTGCGTTCCGGAACTCTTCCGGGACCTGGGCAGGACCCGAATTCGAAAGGACCCGGAGAGCCATGCCTCCCAAGAAGAAGAAGGTCACGGGGCTCATCAAGCTCCAGATCCAGGCCGGTGCCGCGAACCCGGCCCCGCCGGTCGGCCCCGCGCTGGGTCAGCACGGCGTCAACATCATGGAGTTCTGCAAGGCCTACAACGCCGCGACGGAGTCGCAGCGCGGTTGGGTCATCCCGGTGGAGATCACGGTCTACGAGGACCGTTCCTTCACCTTCATCACGAAGACCCCGCCGGCCGCGAAGATGATCCTCAAGGCCGCGGGCGTGGAGAAGGGCTCCGGCGAGCCGCACAAGACCAAGGTCGCGAAGATCACCGCCGACCAGGTCCGTGAGATCGCCACGACCAAGATGCCCGACCTCAACGCCAACGACCTGGACGCCGCGTCGAAGATCATCGCCGGCACCGCCCGTTCCATGGGCATCACGGTCGAGGGCTGACCTCCACCCCCGTAAGCCAAGCAGTAGTGGCAGGGCCGGCTCGGCCCGGACCACAACTCCTCGAACGCACAGGAGCTTTCAGTGAGCAAGCGCAGCAAGTCTCTCCGCGCTGCGGACGCCAAGATCGACCGGGAGAAGCAGTACGCCCCGCTCGAGGCCGTCCGTCTCGCCAAGGAGACGTCCACGACCAAGTTCGACGGCACCGTCGAGGTCGCCTTCCGTCTGGGTGTCGACCCGCGCAAGGCCGACCAGATGGTCCGTGGCACCGTGAACCTCCCGCACGGCACCGGTAAGACCGCCCGGGTCCTGGTCTTCGCGACCGGTGACCGTGCCGAGGCCGCGCGTGCCGCGGGCGCCGACATCGTCGGCGCCGACGAACTGATCGACGAGGTGTCGAAGGGCCGTCTGGACTTCGACGCCGTCGTCGCCACCCCGGACCTCATGGGCAAGGTCGGCCGCCTCGGCCGCGTGCTCGGTCCCCGTGGTCTGATGCCGAACCCGAAGACCGGCACCGTGACCCCGGACGTCGCCAAGGCTGTCAACGACATCAAGGGCGGCAAGATCGAGTTCCGTGTCGACAAGCACGCGAACCTGCACTTCATCATCGGCAAGACGTCGTTCGACGACACCAAGCTGGTGGAGAACTACGGCGCGGCCCTGGAGGAGATCCTCCGTCTGAAGCCGTCCGCCGCCAAGGGTCGCTACATCAAGAAGGCCGCCATCAGCACCACGATGGGCCCCGGCATCCCGCTCGACCCGAACCGCACCCGCAACCTCCTCGTCGAGGAGGACCCGGCCGCCGTCTGAGCAGCCGGGTGAGCCGGCCGACGGCCGGACTCGCGCACGCGTGACAGAACCCGTCCTCGCGCCCAACTCGGGCGCGGGGACGGGTTTTTTCGTACGTCTGTGTCGGTGCGGTGGGTTACCGTTCACAGGAATCACATACGAAGTAAGCCGAAACATCAGGGGTGGGTATTCATGGCCATGGCCGCATGGAAGCGCGCGGGTGTCTGTCTGACGGCCGCGGCGGTCGTCGTGGGCCTGGCGGGGTGCCAGGACGGTGACGGGGGCGGGAGCAAGAAGGCCGCGGGCTCGTCAGGCTCCAAGGCGCAAACGCAGAACGAGGCGACGGAGGTCCTTCAGGCGGCCTTCAAGAAGACCTCCGAGGCGAAGTCCTCGAAGGTTCGGATGACGATGACCATGCCGGCCGGGCTGGACGGCGGCGGCACCATGGAGATGTCCGGGGTGCAGGGGTGGGACCCGGCGGTCATGGACGTCACCATGAAGGGCTCCGCCCTCACCGCGGGCGCCCCGGGCGGGCCCCAGCAGGTCCGCATGATCATGCTGGACGGTGCCATGTACATGGACATGGGTGCCGAGCAGGCCGCGCAGATGGACGGCAAGCGCTGGATGAAGATGGACTTCAAGGCCCTCGCCGACGCGACCGGTGACCCTGAGGTCCAGAAGCAGATGACCGGCGGCCTGGAGAACATGAACCAGGACCCGGCGCAGCAGCTCGCCCTGCTGCTGGGCTCGCCCAGCTTGAAGCACGTGGGCCCGGACAAGGTCGACGGCGTCGAGACGCAGCACTACAAGGGCAGGCTGACGGTCGAGGAGATGCTCGACACCAACAAGGCGCTCGACGGGCTGTTCACCAAGGCGGAGCGCGAGCAGCTCGTCGCCAACATGAAGAAGACGGGCCTGAAGGGCTACGACACGGAGGTCTGGGTCAACGAGGACAACTACCCGGCCAAGATGGTCGTCGGCATGACCATGACCGAGGGCACGATGAAGATGACCGCCCACTACTCCGACTACGGCGCCAAGGCCGAGGTCAAGGCGCCGGCCGCGGGCGAGACCTTCGACTTCATGGAGCTGATGAAGGAGCTGGAGTCGCTGGGCGCGGGGGCGGCTTCCTAGCCCCCCGAGCCGGCCTGTGAGCCGTCGGCTCCCGGCGCCGAGGACGCGTCGGGAGCCCCCGGTCGGCCGATTTGCCTGACGCCGATCCGGTCACGTACTCTTCCGAGGAAGCCAAAGACCGCTGGTCGTTGCCGTGCGCTCGTAAGAGGGTGCGGTGGCCGAAGGATCCGCTGAACTGCGGACGACCCGCGCAGGTGTCAGTGGAAGAGTTCCCGGAAGGCCGCCGCCGCAAGGCGCGGAGATCCGGTTGAGCTTCGCCCCGTGCGCCTGCGCCCGGGGCGTTTCGTTTTCCCCAGTCCTCCTTCGGGTCCGCGCGGTCCGAATCACCCGGAAGGAGGCCGAGGCTCTATGGCGAGGCCCGACAAGGCTGCCGCGGTTGCCGAGCTGACGGACAAGTTCCGCAGCTCCAACGCCGCCGTGCTGACCGAGTACCGCGGTCTCACCGTGGCGCAGCTCAAGACGCTGCGTCGTTCGCTCGGTGAGAACGCCCAGTACGCCGTGGTGAAGAACACGCTGACCAAGATTGCGGCCAACGAGGCCGGGATCACGCTCGACGACCAGCTCTTCGCTGGCCCGACGGCGGTCGCCTTCGTCACCGGTGACCCGGTGGAGTCGGCGAAGGGTCTTCGTGACTTCGCCAAGGACAACCCGAATCTCGTCATCAAGGGCGGTGTCCTTGACGGCAAGGCGATGTCCGCCGACGAGATCAAGAAGCTCGCGGACCTCGAGTCCCGCGAGGTGCTGCTCTCCAAGCTGGCCGGTGCCTTCAAGGCGAAGCAGTCCCAGGCTGCCTCCGTCTTCCAGGCGCTGCCGTCGAAGCTCGTCCGCACCGTGGACGCGCTCCGTGCCAAGCAGGACGAGCAGGGCGGTGCCGAGTAATTCGGCTCGCTTTCCGGCCCTCACCGCATGAGGTGAGGACCGATGCGGGCCCGAGTAACGCCCGCCTCACCCAGTACACCCGGCACCTGCCGATTTAGTGGAAGGACCGCCATCATGGCGAAGCTCACCCAGGACGAGCTGCTGGCCCAGTTCGAGGAGATGACCCTCATCGAGCTCTCCGAGTTCGTGAAGGCTTTCGAGGAGAAGTTCGACGTCACCGCCGCCGCGGCCGCCCCGGTCGTCGTCGCCGGCCAGGGCGGCGGCGCTGCCGCCGAGGCCGTCGAGGAGAAGGACGAGTTCGACGTCGTCCTCACCGGCGCCGGCGACAAGAAGATCCAGGTCATCAAGGTCGTGCGCGAGCTGACCTCCCTGGGTCTGAAGGAGGCCAAGGACCTCGTCGACGGCACCCCGAAGCCGGTCCTCGAGAAGGTCAACAAGGAAGCCGCCGACAAGGCCAAGGAGGCCCTCGAGGGCGCCGGCGCCTCCGTCGAGGTCAAGTAAGACCTTCCGGGTCCGCAGGGATCCGTCACGCGCCTCCAGAGGCGTGTAACGCTCAAGCGCTGAGGAGCGATCATCCATCCGGGTGGTCGCTCTTCGGCGTTCCGGGGGGTCGGCGGCGACTGCCTTGCACCCGGGACGGCGGGGGGTATGGTGATCTTCGTTGTGCCTCCGAGGGGCCGCGGAGATGAGCCGGACGGCGGCGGTTCGGGCAAGGGGGGCCCTTGACGAACCGCACGCAGCGCGCAATTCTCAGGACGCGTCGTCACAAGGATCCGAATCCGAGGCATGGATCGACGGCAAAGAGGGCAGTATCACCGTGCGTTGAGGGCAGCGCCTTGCCGCAGGAGTTGATGACAACGAGGGCCTCCAACCGGTCTCGTACACCGCACTGGACATCAGTGTGCCAAGTGGCTACACTGACCCTTTGCGCTGCCTGTTAGCTGTCCCCTGCCCGTCACCAGGGGCATGCCCTCACTCGAGCATGGACGACCGGATCACTTCCGACCTGGAATGTCCGTCTCTGCGCCCAGTGGGGGGCCGGTACGCGCGTAGTGAGTCCGAGCCCTCGGAAGGACCCCCTCTTGGCCGCCTCGCGCAACGCCTCGACCGCGAATACGAACAACGGCGCCAGCACCGCCCCGCTGCGCATCTCCTTTGCAAAGATCAAGGAGCCCCTCGAGGTTCCGAACCTTCTCGCGCTGCAGACCGAGAGCTTTGACTGGCTGCTCGGCAACGACGCGTGGAAGGCTCGCGTCGAGGAGGCTCTCGAGAACGGGCACGACGTCCCCACCAAGTCCGGTCTGGAGGAGATCTTCGAAGAGATCTCCCCGATCGAGGACTTCTCCGGGTCGATGTCGCTGACCTTCCGCGACCACCGCTTCGAGCCGCCGAAGAACTCCATCGACGAGTGCAAGGAGCGCGACTTCACGTACGCCGCCCCGCTCTTCGTCACGGCCGAGTTCACCAACAACGAGACCGGCGAGATCAAGTCCCAGACCGTCTTCATGGGCGACTTCCCGCTCATGACGAACAAGGGCACCTTCGTCATCAACGGCACCGAGCGTGTCGTGGTGTCCCAGCTGGTGCGCTCGCCCGGCGTCTACTTCGACTCCTCCATCGACAAGACGTCCGACAAGGACATCTTCTCCGCCAAGATCATCCCGTCCCGGGGTGCCTGGCTGGAGATGGAGATCGACAAGCGCGACATGGTCGGTGTGCGCATCGACCGCAAGCGCAAGCAGTCCGTCACCGTCCTCCTGAAGGCGCTCGGCTGGACCACCGAGCAGATCCTCGAGGAGTTCGGCGAGTACGAGTCCATGCGCGCCACCCTGGAGAAGGACCACACCCAGGGCCAGGACGACGCGCTGCTCGACATCTACCGCAAGCTGCGTCCGGGCGAGCCCCCCACCCGTGAGGCCGCGCAGACGCTGCTCGAGAACCTCTACTTCAACCCCAAGCGCTACGACCTCGCCAAGGTCGGCCGCTACAAGGTGAACAAGAAGCTCGGCGGCGACCAGCCGCTCGACGCCGGCGTGCTCACCACCGACGACATCATCGCCACCATCAAGTACCTGGTGAAGCTGCACGCCGGTGAGACCGAGACGGTCGGCGAGTCGGGCCGGACGATCATCGTCGAGACCGACGACATCGACCACTTCGGCAACCGCCGCATCCGCAACGTCGGCGAGCTGATCCAGAACCAGGTCCGTACGGGTCTCGCCCGTATGGAGCGCGTCGTGCGCGAGCGCATGACCACCCAGGACGTCGAGGCGATCACGCCGCAGACCCTGATCAACATCCGGCCGGTCGTCGCCTCCATCAAGGAGTTCTTCGGCACCAGCCAGCTGTCCCAGTTCATGGACCAGAACAACCCGCTGTCGGGGCTGACGCACAAGCGTCGTCTGAACGCCCTCGGCCCGGGTGGTCTCTCCCGTGAGCGGGCCGGCTTCGAGGTCCGTGACGTGCACCCCTCGCACTACGGCCGCATGTGCCCGATCGAGACGCCCGAAGGCCCGAACATCGGTCTGATCGGTTCGCTCGCCTCCTACGGGCGGATCAACCCGTTCGGCTTCATCGAGACGCCGTACCGCAAGGTCGTCGACGGCCAGGTCACCGACGAGGTGGACTACCTGACCGCCGACGAGGAGGACCGCTTCGTCATCGCGCAGGCCAACGCGCCGCTCGGCGACGACATGCGCTTCGTCGAGAACCGCATCCTGGTCCGCCGCCGCGGCGGCGAGGTCGACTACGTCCCCGGCGACGAGGTCGACTACATGGACGTCTCGCCGCGCCAGATGGTGTCGGTCGCGACCGCCATGATCCCGTTCCTCGAGCACGACGACGCCAACCGTGCCCTCATGGGCGCGAACATGATGCGTCAGGCCGTGCCGCTGATTAAGTCCGAGGCCCCGCTCGTCGGCACCGGCATGGAGTACCGCTCCGCCGTCGACGCCGGTGACGTGGTCAAGGCGGAGAAGGCGGGTGTGGTCCAGGAGGTCTCCGCGGACTACATCACCACGGCCAACGACGACGGCACGTACATCACGTACCGCCTGGCCAAGTTCTCCCGCTCCAACCAGGGCACCTCGGTCAACCAGAAGGTCATCGTCGCCGAGGGCGACCGGATCATCGAGGGCCAGGTCCTCGCCGACGGTCCGGCCACCGAGAACGGCGAGATGGCGCTCGGCAAGAACCTGCTCGTGGCGTTCATGCCGTGGGAGGGTCACAACTACGAGGACGCGATCATCCTGTCGCAGCGCCTCGTGCAGGACGACGTCCTCTCCTCGATCCACATCGAGGAGCACGAGGTCGACGCCCGTGACACCAAGCTCGGCCCCGAGGAGATCACCCGGGACATCCCGAACGTCTCCGAGGAGGTCCTCGCCGACCTCGACGAGCGCGGCATCATCCGCATCGGCGCCGAGGTCATCGCCGGCGACATCCTCGTCGGCAAGGTGACCCCGAAGGGTGAGACCGAGCTGACCCCCGAGGAGCGCCTGCTGCGCGCGATCTTCGGTGAGAAGGCCCGTGAGGTCCGTGACACCTCGCTGAAGGTGCCGCACGGCGAGACCGGCAAGGTCATCGGCGTCCGCGTCTTCGACCGCGAGGAGGGCGACGAGCTTCCCCCCGGTGTCAACCAGCTGGTGCGCGTCTACGTCGCGCAGAAGCGCAAGATCACCGACGGTGACAAGCTCGCCGGCCGTCACGGCAACAAGGGCGTCATCTCCAAGATCCTGCCCATCGAGGACATGCCGTTCCTCGAGGACGGGACCCCGGTCGACATCATCCTCAACCCGCTCGGCGTGCCGTCCCGAATGAACCCGGGACAGGTGCTGGAGATCCACCTCGGCTGGCTCGCCAGCCGTGGCTGGGACGTCTCCGGCCTCGCCGAGGAGTGGGCCGAGCGGCTCCAGGTCATCGGCGCCGACAAGGTCGAGCCCGGCACCAACGTCGCCACCCCGGTGTTCGACGGTGCGCGCGAGGACGAGCTCGCGGGTCTGCTGCAGCACACCATCCCGAACCGCGACGGCGAGCGCATGGTGCTCCCGAGCGGCAAGGCGCGGCTGTTCGACGGCCGCTCGGGTGAGCCGTTCCCGGACCCGATCTCGGTCGGCTACATGTACATCCTGAAGCTGCACCACCTGGTCGACGACAAGCTGCACGCCCGTTCGACCGGTCCGTACTCCATGATCACCCAGCAGCCGCTGGGCGGTAAGGCTCAGTTCGGTGGCCAGCGGTTCGGCGAGATGGAGGTGTGGGCACTCGAGGCGTACGGGGCCGCCTACGCGCTCCAGGAGCTGCTGACCATCAAGTCCGACGACGTCACCGGCCGCGTGAAGGTCTACGAGGCCATCGTCAAGGGCGAGAACATCCCCGAGCCCGGCATCCCCGAGTCCTTCAAGGTGCTCATCAAGGAGATGCAGTCCCTGTGCCTGAACGTGGAGGTGCTGTCCTCGGACGGCATGTCCATCGAGATGCGCGACACCGACGAGGACGTCTTCCGCGCAGCGGAGGAGCTTGGCATCGACCTGTCCCGGCGCGAGCCGAGCAGCGTCGAAGAGGTCTGACGGGAGTCCGGCGGCCTTCCCCGTGAAGGCCGCCGGCCCCAGGACCCCCGTTTCAGACCCCATGACTTACAACCCTGAGAGGGATTGACGCATAGTGCTCGACGTCAACTTCTTCGACGAGCTCCGGATCGGTCTGGCCACCGCTGACGACATCCGTCAGTGGAGCCACGGCGAGGTCAAGAAGCCCGAGACCATCAACTACCGCACCCTCAAGCCCGAAAAGGACGGACTCTTCTGCGAGAAGATCTTCGGTCCGACCCGGGACTGGGAGTGCTACTGCGGCAAGTACAAGCGCGTCCGCTTCAAGGGCATCATCTGTGAGCGCTGTGGCGTCGAGGTCACGCGCGCCAAGGTGCGCCGTGAGCGGATGGGCCACATCGAGCTCGCCGCGCCCGTCACGCACATCTGGTACTTCAAGGGTGTCCCGAGCCGGCTGGGCTACCTGCTCGACCTGGCCCCGAAGGACCTCGAGAAGGTCATCTACTTCGCCGCGTACATGATCACGTACGTGGACGAGGAGCGCCGTACCCGCGACCTGCCGTCGCTGGAGGCCCACGTCTCCGTCGAGCGTCAGCAGATCGAGAACCGCCGGGACGCCGACCTGGAGGCCCGCGCCAAGAAGCTCGAGACCGACCTGGCCGAGCTCGAGGCCGAGGGCGCCAAGGCCGACGTCCGCCGCAAGGTGCGCGAGGGCGCCGAGCGTGAGATGAAGCAGCTGCGCGACCGTGCGCAGCGCGAGATCGACCGCCTCGACGAGGTGTGGAACCGGTTCAAGAACCTCAAGGTCCAGGACCTCGAGGGCGACGAGCTGCTCTACCGCGAGCTGCGTGACCGCTTCGGCACGTACTTCGACGGCTCGATGGGCGCCGCGGCGCTGCAGAAGCGCCTGGAGTCCTTCGACCTCGAGGAGGAGGCCGAGAAGCTCCGCGAGATCATCCGCACCGGCAAGGGCCAGAAGAAGACCCGCGCCCTGAAGCGGCTGAAGGTCGTCTCCGCGTTCCTGCAGACCTCCAACAGCCCCAAGGGCATGGTCCTGGACTGCGTCCCGGTCATCCCGCCGGACCTGCGTCCGATGGTGCAGCTGGACGGTGGCCGCTTCGCAACCTCCGACCTGAACGACCTGTACCGCCGTGTCATCAACCGCAACAACCGCCTGAAGCGGCTTCTCGACCTCGGCGCGCCCGAGATCATCGTGAACAACGAGAAGCGCATGCTCCAGGAGGCCGTGGACGCGCTCTTCGACAACGGCCGTCGTGGCCGCCCGGTGACGGGCCCCGGCAACCGTCCGCTGAAGTCGCTGTCCGACATGCTCAAGGGCAAGCAGGGCCGCTTCCGTCAGAACCTGCTCGGCAAGCGAGTCGACTACTCGGCGCGTTCCGTCATCGTCGTCGGCCCGCAGCTGAAGCTGCACCAGTGCGGTCTGCCCAAGGCCATGGCGCTGGAGCTCTTCAAGCCGTTCGTGATGAAGCGCCTGGTCGACCTGAACCACGCGCAGAACATCAAGTCGGCCAAGCGCATGGTCGAGCGCGGCCGCACGGTCGTGTACGACGTGCTGGAAGAGGTCATCGCGGAGCACCCGGTTCTGCTGAACCGTGCGCCCACGCTGCACCGCCTCGGCATCCAGGCCTTCGAGCCGCAGCTGGTCGAGGGCAAGGCCATCCAGATCCACCCGCTCGTCTGCACCGCGTTCAACGCGGACTTCGACGGTGACCAGATGGCCGTCCACCTGCCGCTCTCCGCGGAGGCGCAGGCCGAGGCCCGCATCCTGATGCTGTCCTCGAACAACATCCTCAAGCCGGCCGACGGCCGCCCGGTGACGATGCCGACCCAGGACATGGTCCTCGGTCTGTTCTTCCTCACCACCGACGGCGAGATGCGCGACCTCAAGGGCGAGGGCCGTTCCTTCGCCTCGGTCGCGGAGGCGATCATGGCCTTCGACGCGGGCGAGCTCTCGCTCCAGTCGAAGATCGACATCCGCTTCCCGGTCGGCACCATCCCGCCGCGCGGCTGGACCCCGCCGGTGGGCGAGGACGGCGAGACCGAGGGCGGCGCCGAGTGGCAGCAGGGGGACCCGTTCCGCCTGAACACCACCCTGGGCCGGGCGCTCTTCAACGAGCTGCTGCCCGAGGACTACCCGTTCGTCGACTACGAGGTCGGCAAGAAGCAGCTCTCCGAGATCGTCAACGACCTCGCCGAGCGGTACCCGAAGGTCATCGTGGCGGCGACGCTCGACAACCTGAAGGCGGCCGGCTTCTACTGGGCGACCCGTTCCGGCGTCACCGTGGCCATCTCCGACGTCGTCGTTCCCGAGGCGAAGAAGGAGATCGTCAAGGGCTACGAGGCGCAGGACGAGAAGGTCCAGAAGCAGTACGAGCGCGGTCTGATCACCAAGGACGAGCGCACGCAGGAGCTCATCAACATCTGGACCAAGGCGACCAACGAGGTCGCCGAGGCGATGAACGACAACTTCCCGAAGACCAACCCGATCTTCATGATGGTGAACTCGGGTGCACGAGGCAACATGATGCAGATGCGTCAGATCGCCGGTATGCGTGGTCTGGTGTCGAACGCGAAGAACGAGACGATCCCGCGTCCGATCAAGGCGTCGTTCCGTGAGGGCCTGTCCGTGCTGGAGTACTTCATCTCCACGCACGGTGCCCGTAAGGGTCTGGCGGACACCGCTCTGCGTACCGCCGACTCGGGTTACCTCACCCGTCGTCTGGTCGACGTCTCCCAGGACGTCATCATCCGCGAGGAGGACTGCGGCACCGACCGCGGTCTGCGCCTGAAGATCGCGAGCCGGGACGAGACGGGCGTGCTCCGCAAGGAGGGCGACGTCGAGACGTCCGTGTACGCGCGCTGCCTCGCCGAGGACATCGTCGTCGACGGGCAGGTGCTGGCCCCGGCCGGCACCGACCTGGGCGACGTCCTCATCGAGGAGCTCGTCCAGCGCGGCGTCGAGGAGGTCAAGACCCGCTCGGTCCTGACCTGCGAGTCCGCCGTCGGCACCTGCGCGATGTGCTACGGCCGTTCGCTGGCCACGGGCAAGCTGGTCGACATCGGTGAGGCGGTCGGCATCATCGCCGCCCAGTCCATCGGTGAGCCCGGCACCCAGCTGACGATGCGTACCTTCCACACCGGTGGTGTGGCCGGTGACGACATCACCCAGGGTCTGCCGCGTGTCGTCGAGCTCTTCGAGGCCCGTACCCCGAAGGGTGTCGCCCCGATCTCCGAGGCCTCCGGCCGCGTGCGGATCGAGGAGACGGAGAAGACGAAGAAGCTCGTCGTCACCCCGGACGACGGCAGCGACGAGACGGCGTACCCGATCTCGAAGCGCGCCAAGGTCCTGGTCTCCGAGGGCGAGCACGTCGAGGTGGGCCAGCAGCTCACCGTGGGTGCCACCAACCCGCACGACGTGCTGCGCATCCTGGGTCAGCGTGCCGTCCAGGTCCACCTGGTCGGCGAGGTCCAGAAGGTCTACAACTCGCAGGGCGTGTCGATCCACGACAAGCACATCGAGATCATCATCCGGCAGATGCTGCGCCGCGTGACGATCATCGAGTCCGGCGACGCCGAGCTGCTGCCCGGCGAGCTGGTCGAGCGGTCGAAGTTCGAGACCGAGAACCGTCGTGTGGTCCAGGAGGGCGGTCACCCGGCCTCCGGTCGTCCGCAGCTCATGGGTATCACCAAGGCCTCGCTGGCCACGGAGTCCTGGCTGTCGGCGGCGTCCTTCCAGGAGACGACGCGAGTCCTCACGGACGCGGCGATCAACGCCAAGTCCGACTCGCTCATCGGCCTCAAGGAGAACGTCATCATCGGTAAGCTCATCCCGGCCGGTACGGGTCTGTCCCGCTACCGCAACATCCGGGTCGAGCCGACCGAGGAGGCCAAGGCCGCGATGTACTCGGCCGTCGGCTACGACGACATCGACTACTCGCCGTTCGGCACCGGCTCCGGCCAGGCCGTTCCGCTGGAGGACTACGACTACGGTCCGTACAACCAGTAAGCGAGTCGCCTGAACCGAAGGGCGGTCACTCCGTACGGGGTGGCCGCCCTTCGGCGTGTGCGCCCGCGGACGCGTATCTGGAACCGCACGCCCCGTGCGCTGCGTTCCTGTGGGTGAAACGCTCATACTGGGACTGTCCGTCCCGGCCCTGGGGAGGCAGCCGTGTCGTATCCGACTCCGTGGCAGGGGCCTCCGTTGCCCGGATCCGGCGTCCCGTCGATGCTGGCCTCCCACGCGGACCGCGAGCGCGCGGTGGACGTGCTGCGCGCGGGGTACGGGGAGGGCCGCCTGGACCACCCGGAGTTCGAGAAGCGGGTGGCGCGTGCCTACTCGGCGCGTACGGTGGGGGAGCTGTCCCTCCTGGTGGCCGACCTGCCGCAGGGCCCGGCGCCCCAGCCGATGACACCCCACGGCCCGGTCCCGCCGGCGTTCCTGCCCCGCCCGCAGCCCCGCACCAACGGCAAGGCGCTGGCGTCCATGGTGTGCGGGGTGCTGTGCGTGGCCACCGGCGGCCTCACCGGCATCCCGGCCGTGATCCTCGGGCACATGGCCCAGTCCGAGATGCGCCGCACCGGCGAGACGGGCGACGGCATGGCCCTGACGGGGCTGGTGCTCGGGTGGCTGTCGGTGGCGGGGTGGCTGGTCTTCCTGGGGCTGTTCGGGCTGCTGGCGGTGGTGGCGACGTCGGGCTGAGCCCTCAGCGCGGCGGCCGGAGGTACTCCTGCAGGTGGTGCAGCCGCGTGTGGTAGTCGGGATGCGAGGACAGCAGCCTGCTGGCGGGCGCCTCCTTCTCCTGCGCTCCGCCCTGCCCGGCCGCGGCCAGCTGCGCCTGCTCCTGCTGGTGCAACTTCTCCAGCACGGCGGCCAGCATCGGAGCGAAACCCAGCGCCGCCGCGTGTTGATCGGCCCGCAGCTCGGAGCGGCGGCCGACGGCGGCCAGGGCGTACGGCATGCCCAGGAGCAGCAGCGGCAGACCGTACAGGGTGCCGATGGTGGCCAGGGCGACGCCACCGACGCAGATGCCGAAGAACGCCACGCCGATGCAGGAGAACGCCCGCGACACGTGGAACAGGAAGCCGGTGACGGTACGCAGCAGCCGCCAGGCGATCCGGCCGGGCAGCGCGTACCAGTAGCCCAGCAGCCCGGACCAGGCGTGCCCGCCGACGTGGTGGCCCAGCTCGTGCGCCATGACGGCGGCCAGTTCGCCGTTGGGCAGCTGGTTCAGGGCGAAGCGCGTCACGCCCACGATGTGGCCGGCGGCGGCGACGGCGTTGAGGCTGTCGCTGTCCTCGACCCACAGTTCGTAGTTGCGGCCCTCGACGCCGGCACGGGCGGTGACCTCACGCCAGACCGGTTCAAGTGTGGCCCGTTCTTGCGGAGTGGGGTAGCGCAGACGGAGCAGATGGCGTGCGAGGGCGCTTTCGGTGGGCCGGTGGAAGACAAGTGCGCCACTGGCCAGCCAGGCCAGTATGACCAGAGGGCCGAGGCCGCCGAAGAGCAGCGAGACCAGGACGACGACCACCAGACTGCACAGGAAGTTCGGCAGGTACAGGAGCAGGTTGCCGAAGGCGGTGGCGTCGGTGTGCCGCTGGTGGCTGGAGACGTGGACACGCCCGCGGTGGGCGGTGTCGATGTGGTGCGGGTGCAGCGGGGAGCCGGGTGGCGCGACGGCGGGGGGGTGCGGATACGGGGGCGGCGGGGCCGCGGCCGCCTGGGGGAGAGGCGGCCGCGGCTGGGGAGCCGTGGGGTACTGCGGTACGGGACCGGGTCCCGGGTGGTGCGAGGTCTGCGGGGCCGTCGGGTACGGGGGCGGCTGTGCCGCGGACATGGGGACCTGCGGGGGCTGCGGGTACGGCGGCGCCTGCGGCGGGACGTACGGCTGTCCGGGCCCGGGCGCGGAGGGGTGGGTAGGCGGGACCCGGGGCGTCTGCGCCCCTGGTTGCGACGGCCCGCCCGCAGGCTCGGGGTACTCCGGGGGGATCGGCGGTGGCTGGGTCATGGTGCTTGCTTCCTTCGAGGGACGTGCGCGGGAGGCCGTCCGCGTGGGTCAGCCGGTGAGCAGGGAGGCGGGCAGCAGGAGCGTGCCGGTGCAGAAGGCGATCAGGCCGGTGCGGATCCACTGGTGCTTGCGCCAGGCGATGAGGCTCGTCTCGGTGAGCGCCGTCGTCAGAGCGGCCAGGGGATCGGCCTCGGTGTCGGCGAGCGCGGAGTCCAGCCGGCCCGCTTCGACGGCCCGCCGGATGTCGCCGAAGTACGACAGGGGCTGCCCCGGCGCCCAGCTTCCGCTGCGGTAGCGGGGCAGGACGGCCAGGAGGAGCGCCAGCAGTGACAGGGCGAGGGCCGCGATTCCGGCCCACCACACCACGGCCCCCAGGGCGGACAGCCTGTCCGGCGACCAGTCACGGCCCGCGAGCAGACCGCTGAACACGCCCGCGGTGATGCCGAGCGCGGCGACGAGGACGGCTGCCTTGCTGTCGGCGCGGGCGATCTCGGTGCGCAGGTCCGCGAGCAGGCGTTCGCACACCTGGGTGTGGGCGGCGGAGGGGGGCGCCGCGGGCGGCGCCGGGACCGGGGGCATCGGGGAGGGGGCGTCCGGGTCGACGGCGGTCATGACTCCGGTTCCTTCTCCGCGGGCGCCGTCGGGTCGGGCGCGACGGGCGGTTGCTGCGGGGGCGCGGTCGGCGTGGTGCCGTAGCCCGGAGGCGGCTGCCAGGCCGGGGCCGTCGAGGGCGGCGGCGGGTACGTCCCAATCGGGGATACGGGCGGGACCGGCGGGGTGTACGGCCCGGGCGGCGGCGTCCGGGGCGGGCCGGGCGGCGGGGTGTACGACGCGACGACCGGGGGCGGGAACTCCGCGGGCCGGGGCGCGTGTGCGTCCGGGGTGCCGGGTGCACCGGGGGATGAGGGGGGTGCCGCGGGCGGGGCGTTGTCGGCCCCGGCCCCGTCAGGCGACGGCAGCAGGGGCGGGTCCTGCGGTACCCCGGGCAGCCGCTGGTTGAGGATGTCGCTGACGGTGCGCAGCGCGAGCTGCTTGGGCCCCTCCAGCTCGAACTTCTCCGCGCCCTCCCCGCCTAGCAGCTCCTTCACCAACTCCATCTGGGCCTGGATCATGCGGAGCTGGTCCTCGCGCATGCTGTTCATCACCAGGTGCGAGTCCTCCGGGTGCTGCGCCAGGTGCAGTGCCCAGGAGTGCACCCCGCCCTGTGAGAGATGCCACTGGTAGAACTCGATCTTCTGGGCCTCGATCTGCTGCATCTCCAGCGACTGCCGCCCCTGGAGCATCGCCTGTTCGTGCTGCCACCGGTGCTGCTGCATGGCCAGCTCCTGCTGTTGACGGCCGTACTCCAGGGACCGCGCGGACTGGAGCGCGTCCTGCCGGCGGTGGCGTTCGTCCATGGCGACGTCGACCCGCATGCCCTCCTGCGCCGCGTGGATCTGCTCCTCCGCCGAGTGGCCGATCTGCTGGAGCCTCCGCTGGTGCTCGATGTCCGCCTGGTCCCGCCGTAGCCGGAGCGTCCACGACACCTGCAGTCCCGCGGGAGCCCCCAGCGGACCGATGACGGTGACGGCGTCCAGCAGTTCCCGTTCGGCCCGCGCGCTGTCCTCGACGGCGAAGCGGCGGGTGACCGGGCGGGCCGCCTGCTGGAGTTCGCCGATGAGCAGCGTGGGCACGTCCCGGACGCCGCAGGCCACGAACCGGGCCGGGTCCAGCACCTGCCACGTGACATCCACCTCGGCGGTGAACTCGAAGGCGTCGTTGTCGCTGGGCAGGGTGAGCGTCTCGGTGAACGGGTGGACACCCATGTCCACCTCGTACACGGCGGTGTAACGGCGGGCGGCGATCTCGGCGCGGCTGGGCCGGGCGGGCGGCGGATAGGCCTCGTAATTGCCCTTCGGGGTGGAGAAGACCAGGGCGTGGTCGATGCGGACCACGTGCTTCAGGGACAGCTCGAAGCGGGACAGCTGTCTCACGGTGAGCACGGGGTCGGTCAGCCGGGTGTGCCGGTCGGCGGACTGCTGCCACTCGGGCGGACGGTGGAAGGAAGGCATGGGCCGGATGTCTTTCGTCGGTGGGGTCGGAGCGTCAGCGGGGCGGCAGCGCGCCCAGCAACCGGGCGGCGACCTCCGGCGGGGGGTTCCCGTCCTCGCCGGGCATGGTGCGCAGCAGGTGGCTGAGCCGCTGGTACTCGGTCGGCGTGGTGACGAGCCTCGGCAGCAGTGCGGCGAGCGCCCATTCGACGGTGGTGGAGCGGTCGGCGACCAGAACCCACTCACGCATCGCCGCGAGGGCACCCGTCGTGTGCTGCGGGTCGCCGAGCGCCTCGCGCCACAGGTGCGCGATGCCGTCGGCGTCCCGGTGCTCGTCGGTCGCGGCGCGGGCGTACCGGTCGAGGACCAGCGGGACGCCGTGGCGCTCGTCGTCCTGGGTGCGACGGCAGGCGCTGACGAAGCCGCCGAGGGCCAGGTCGTGCACGGCGCGATCGTCGTCGAGGTGGGCGCGCAGGTCGTCGAGGACCTCGGAGGAGGCGGGGGAGAGCAGCAGCAGTTCCACGGCCTCCGCGAGCTCACCGGCCGTCTCCACGTCGAAGTCGTCCGGATCGCCCACGTTCCGGTACAGCTCGCGGGCCGCGGCGCGCAGCGCGGCGAGCGCCTGGGCTGGCCGCTCGGGACCGATCAGGGCGTAGGCGCGGACCGCCACCCAGCGCAGCCGGGGGTCCTCGGCTGACGACCAGGTGTCGAGGATGCGCGGCACGTTGGGGGTGCCGATGTGGTGGGCGAGGGTCAGCGCGTTGACGGCGACGAGCCGGTGGCGGAACCGGTTGGACCGTGCCCAGGGCTCGATGACCAGGGCCATCGCGGACGGCAGGTCGGTACGGGCGAGCACGGCCACGGTTGATGCGGCGCGGGTGCGCACCAGCGGGCGTCCGTCGTCGGCGAGTCGGCGCAGCCACGAGATCAGCGCGGGCCGCGCCGACGGGTGCCCCGTCCACACCTCGCGCAGCAGCACCAATGCGGCCCGCTCGTCGTGGAACGCGGCCTTCGTCTGCGTGATCGGGCCCCACTCGGTGTGCTCCTCGCCCTCGGACAGCCGGGCGCGGGCGAGCTGAAGACGCTTGCCGATGTGGGTGCCGAAGATCGGGATGTCCGGTGCCCGGGAACGGTCCTGCGTCTGCTGGAGGAAGTCGTACAGCCGGTCGCCGAGTTCGGCGGTGAGCGCGTAGGGGCCGTCGTCGAACGCGGCGAGCGCGATCAGGAACGCCTTGTCCCGCAGGTGGACGGTGTTCTCGTCCTCCTCGAACCACTCGCGGACCTGGTTCTCCAGCGACACCAGCGAGAAAGAGGCGACCTCCTGTTCGGTGGCCTCACCCGCGGCGAACCGGCCGAGCAGCTGGGCGAAGGCGGCCACTTCGCGCAGCTGATGGCCGCGGTCGAGGAACTCCTTGACCGCCGGCAGCTCCAGCAGGCGCGGTACGGCGTCCTGGCCCGCGCGGACCCGCAGGTGCGCGGCGAGCACGTCCGCGTCGGCGGGTGGCCGCCACTCGACGGGGAGGACGTCGTCCTCCAGGACGGCGGTCGGTCCCACGGTGATCACCGCGTACGCGTTCCGCTCGGCGAGGCGGTCGGCGGCGCCGAGCAGTTGGGTCTCGCGGAGGGCGCTGCCGCGGCGTGTCTCCAGGTCGCACAGCACGTAGCCGCGGGCCGCGCCGGGACGGTCCGCGGCGCCGTCCGGCGTGTCGTCGCGTGCGGTGAAGGCGTCGGCCAGGGAACCGGGGGTGGTCGCGCGGTCGAGGGCGATTACGGGGGCCGCGCCGAGCCTGTGCAGCAGCATCAGGGCGGCCGTGCGCCGACCGGAGAAGCGGGCGCCTGAGAGGACCAGCACCCGCTCCCGGCGCAGCCGTTCGACCAGGTCGCCGAAGGCGTCGGCTGTGGTGACGAAGGTAGCGGCGAGCCGGGTCAGGGTGGAGGGCGGGATTTCGCCCGAGGCGGAGGCGGCTGTGGACAGGCCGGGGAACGTCCAGTGATGGACCGTCTTGGTGCCCATGACCACGTCGCCGGTGACCTGGCCGCCGGAGACGCCGTGCTGGTCGCCCTCGACGTAGCCGCCGCCGAACTCGGCATGCGAGCCGACCTTCATCGTGCGAGGGCTGTGGTCGACCAGGTCGCGGCGGGCCGACCACGCGTTCTGCGGCTGGTCGTGCTCCTCCGTCTCCTCGGCGGAGGACTCCTTCGCAGGGTGCTCGTCGGGCGTGGCCCCGTCCGGGGCGGTGGCGTCTTTGGGGGCCGCCGGGTCGGGTCCGTTCACGAGCGGTCACCGTCCGTCTTGGTGCCCATGACCACGTCGCCGGTGACCTGGCCGCCGGAGACGCCGTGCTGGTCGCCCGCGACGTAGCTGCCGCCGAACGACACGGTGCCGCCGTTGACGTCCAGGACCGGACCCGGCGCCGGGGCTCCCCGGTGTGCTGCCGGCGCCGGGTGGTTCCGGGCGTCCTCCGCGGCGCCGGGGGCGGTCGACGCCGGGCGGTCCCCCGATCCGCCCGGCGCTTCGCCCGCCCCCTGCTCACCGTGGTCCTCCCCGGCCGACGGCACCGGGCCGTGCAGCCACGCCGTCAGCGGGCCGTTCTTCGTCTCCACGGACACCCGATGGAAGTCGGCGGCCGGGACGCCGGGGTGGTCGTGGCGTACGACGCCCTGGTACACGGAGTCCGAGACGCACAGGGCGAAGCCGTCGGGGCGCTCTCGCAGGGCCGCCCTGAGGAGGGCGGCGTCCAGCAAGCGGCAGGCGTGGTTGAGGTCGGAGCCGACCCAGCCGTGGAGGCCGTCGACTGCCACGTAACCGCCTGCGACGACGCCGCGGAGCCTCATCTGCGCCGAACGGGACGCCATGCGGTTCACGGCTCGCAGTTCCGTGGGGATCTCGGTGAGGAGGGCCCGCATCAGTGCGGTGACCGGCGCGTTCGCGTCGATCAGCTCCATCACGGAGTCGCCGCGGTCGGCGCGCGTGCGCAGCGTCTCGTCGATGCCGGCGGCCTCCAGCGCCCGATCGGTGACGTCGTACAGCATGCGCCGCAGATACGCCTGCTCGACGTCGTCCCGGTCGCTGAACCTCTCGATGTCCAGCAACAGGATCGTGCGGCTCACGGGGTGGGTCATGGTCGCCCTTCGCAGGATGGGGTGGTCGCGCAGGGCAGCAGAGTGGCGTGAGCGGAGCGTGGGGCGTGAGGGCGTATGACCCAGAGAAACTGTGTACCTGTACACAGAAGCGAGCCCTCGAAAGGGCGCGGGGAACTGTGCGCTCAGCCCCCCGGCGGAGGTCGGCTGGGGTGGAGGCCCGTTGTGGGGTGCTGTCCGTCCGCGGATGGCGGGGTGGGCGCGCCCGTAAGGGGCGCGAGGGGCTGCGCGGTCAGGCTCCGCCCGGCCGGGGCCCGCGTCGTCGCGTCGTTCCCTCCCGCGGCCGCCGCGGAGAGGGGACCGCCGGAGCAGGGTCGTCGGAGACGGCGATGCGGCGGAGGACGTCCGGGCGCCGGATCAACAAGGTCCGGCGCCCGGTGGACACCGCATCCTTCTCCCGCAGCTCGCGCAGTAGCCTCTGCACCATCTCCCGGGACGCCCCCACCGACCCGGCCAGCTCCTGCTTGCTCAGCGGCACGGCCAGTTCGACACCGTCCGCCGTACGGCGGCCGTGGCTGCGCGCCAGGTCCAGCAACAGCACGGCGAACCGCTGACGCACGCTCATCGAGGCGAACTCCAGCCGCCGCCGGTCCGCCGCCCGGGTGCGGTCCGCGGTGAGGCCGAGGAGCGCGAACGACGCGGCGGGCGACCGGCTCAGGAACTCCTTGAACCGCGCGTGCTCCACGGCCACCGCCCGCACCGGCTCCAGCGCGGTCACCGTCGCCGACCGAGGCCGCCCGGTCAGCGCGGCGGACTCGCCGACGACGTCGCCGGCGCCGCGCAGCGCGAGCAGTGCCTCGTAGCCGTTGGCGGCCGCGGCCGTAACCTTCGTCCATCCCTGGACCAGGAACAGCACGTGGGAGGACGGTTCACGCTGGTGCAGCAGCACGACGCGCGGCGCGAACCGCAGCTCACGGCCGAGCCCGAGCAGCGCGGTGCGCTCTCCGCTCTCCAGACGGGCCAGGAACGGCACCCTGTCCTCCAGGCCACCGTCGTCCGGACCGTGTGACGCCGATGTCATCAGACTGGACCCCCCGTTCATCCGCGGCGGACGGATCAAAGTACTGAGCGCGGGGTGTGTAAAGGGCGCGATCCGGCCAAGTCGCCGAAGGGTTACGTGCCGTGCGAAAGGAATCACGGGCACCAGCAGGAAGAACCGCGAGAAGTCCGGCGTGTCGCGTCCCACTCCGTTTGTTTTGACCGGAGTCCATGAGCTAGGTACGCTCAGACCTTGTGCCTGGGGTGTGCCCTGGCCTTCGTGCGTGCCATCACACCGCACCGGGGGCTGTGAAACGGTCACCGCAATTCAGCGCTTCCTTCTGCCTTGCGGTGGGAGTCCGCCGGATTCGACACACCCGACCGCGTGGGTCGGAGATGTTCCAGGTTAGCTGTACCCATCGGCACACAGAAACCGGAGAAGTAGTGCCTACGATCCAGCAGCTGGTCCGAAAGGGCCGGCAGGACAAGGTCGAGAAGAACAAGACGCCCGCACTCGAGGGTTCCCCTCAGCGCCGTGGCGTCTGCACGCGTGTGTTCACGACCACCCCGAAGAAGCCGAACTCGGCCCTGCGTAAGGTCGCGCGTGTGCGTCTGACCAGCGGGATCGAGGTCACCGCCTACATTCCGGGTGAGGGACACAACCTGCAGGAGCACTCCATCGTGCTCGTGCGCGGCGGCCGTGTGAAGGACCTGCCGGGTGTTCGCTACAAGATCATCCGCGGCTCGCTCGACACCCAGGGTGTCAAGAACCGCAAGCAGGCTCGCAGCCGTTACGGCGCCAAGAAGGAGAAGTAAGAATGCCTCGTAAGGGCCCCGCCCCGAAGCGCCCGGTCATCATCGACCCGGTTTACGGCTCCCCTCTGGTGACCTCCCTGATCAACAAGGTGCTGCTGAACGGCAAGCGCTCCACCGCCGAGCGCATCGTCTACGGCGCCATGGAGGGCCTGCGCGAGAAGACCGGCAACGACCCGGTCATCACGCTGAAGCGCGCTCTCGAGAACATCAAGCCGACCCTCGAGGTCAAGTCCCGCCGTGTCGGTGGTGCCACCTACCAGGTCCCGGTCGAGGTCAAGCCCGGCCGTGCCAACACGCTGGCGCTGCGCTGGCTGGTCGGTTACTCCCGCGCCCGTCGCGAGAAGACCATGACCGAGCGTCTGCTCAACGAGCTCCTCGACGCCAGCAACGGCCTGGGCGCCGCTGTGAAGAAGCGTGAGGACACGCACAAGATGGCCGAGTCCAACAAGGCCTTCGCGCACTACCGCTGGTAGTCGCAGACCCCATCGAGACCGAGAGAAGACTGAAGCCTTATGGCTACCACTTCGCTTGACCTGGCCAGGGTCCGCAACATCGGGATCATGGCCCACATCGACGCGGGCAAGACGACGACCACCGAGCGGATCCTGTTCTACACCGGCGTTTCCTACAAGATCGGTGAGGTCCACGACGGCGCTGCCACCATGGACTGGATGGAGCAGGAGCAGGAGCGTGGCATCACGATCACCTCTGCTGCCACCACCTGTCACTGGCCGCTGGAAGACGTCGACCACACCATCAACATCATCGACACGCCGGGCCACGTCGACTTCACCGTCGAGGTGGAGCGTTCCCTGCGCGTGCTCGACGGTGCCGTGACGGTGTTCGACGGCGTCGCCGGCGTCGAGCCCCAGTCCGAGACCGTGTGGCGTCAGGCGGACCGCTACGGCGTTCCGCGTATCTGCTTCGTCAACAAGCTCGACCGCACCGGTGCCGAGTTCCACCGCTGCGTCGACATGATCAGCGACCGCCTGGGTGCGCAGCCGCTCGTCATGCAGCTGCCCATCGGTGCCGAGGCCGACTTCCAGGGTGTCGTCGACCTCGTCACGATGAAGGCCTTCGTGTGGTCCGCCGAGGCGGCCAAGGGCGAGATGTACGACATCGTCGACATCCCGGCCACGCACACCGAGGCCGCCGAGGAGTGGCGCGGCAAGCTGCTCGAGGCCGTCGCGGAGAACGACGAAGAGCTGATGGAGCTGTACCTCGAGGGCCAGGAGCCCTCCGTGGAGCAGCTGTACGCGGCGATCCGTCGTATCACCATCGCCTCCGGCAAGGGCGACGGCACCACCGTCACCCCCGTGTTCTGCGGCACCGCGTTCAAGAACAAGGGCGTGCAGCCCCTGCTCGACGCCGTCGTGCGCTACCTGCCCTCCCCCCTGGACGTCGAGGCCATCGAGGGCCACGACCCCAAGGACGCGGAGCAGGTCGTCGCCCGCAAGCCGTCGGACGAGGAGCCCCTCGCCGCGCTCGCGTTCAAGATCATGAGCGACCCGCACCTCGGCAAGCTCACCTTCGTCCGCGTGTACTCCGGCCGTCTGGAGTCCGGCACCCAGGTGCTGAACTCCGTGAAGGGCAAGAAGGAGCGCATCGGCAAGATCTACCGCATGCACGCGAACAAGCGTGAGGAGATCGAGTCGGTGGGCGCCGGTGACATCGTCGCCGTCATGGGTCTGAAGCAGACCACCACCGGTGAGACGCTGTCCGACGACAAGAGCCCGGTCATCCTGGAGTCCATGGACTTCCCGGCGCCGGTCATCCAGGTCGCCATCGAGCCCAAGTCGAAGGGCGACCAGGAGAAGCTCGGCGTCGCGATCCAGCGGCTCGCCGAGGAGGACCCCTCGTTCCAGGTTCACTCGGACGAGGAGACCGGCCAGACCATCATCGGCGGTATGGGCGAGCTGCACCTCGAGGTGCTGGTCGACCGCATGCGCCGTGAGTTCAAGGTCGAGGCCAACGTCGGCAAGCCCCAGGTCGCGTACCGTGAGACGATCCGCAAGACCGTCGAGCGCGTCGACTACACCCACAAGAAGCAGACCGGTGGTACCGGTCAGTTCGCCAAGGTGCAGATCGCGATCGAGCCGATCGAGGGCGGCGACGCCTCGTACGAGTTCGTGAACAAGGTGACCGGTGGCCGCATCCCGAAGGAGTACATCCCTTCGGTGGACGCCGGTGCCCAGGAGGCCATGCAGTTCGGCATCCTGGCCGGCTACGAGATGACGGGCGTCCGCGTCACGCTTCTCGACGGTGGCTACCACGAGGTCGACTCCTCCGAGCTCGCGTTCAAGATCGCCGGATCGCAGGCCTTCAAGGAGGCCGCGCGCAAGGCCGGCCCTGTGCTGCTCGAGCCGATGATGGCCGTCGAGGTCACCACGCCCGAGGACTACATGGGTGAGGTCATCGGCGACATCAACTCCCGCCGTGGCCAGATCCAGGCCATGGAGGAGCGGGCCGGTGCCCGCGTCGTGAAGGGTCTCGTGCCCCTCTCGGAGATGTTCGGCTACGTCGGCGACCTGCGCAGCAAGACGTCCGGCCGTGCCAGCTACTCCATGCAGTTCGACTCCTACGCCGAGGTTCCGCGGAACGTCGCCGAGGAGATCATCGCGAAGGCCAAGGGCGAATAAGGGGCTCCGTTTAACGGACTCCGTAACAACGCTTTAGGCTTGACCCCGGAGCCTGCAAGTGGTCATTCCACCGTCACCCGGTGGAATGACCCGGGCCCGGGTTTCCCAGCAAAGATCACCTGGCGCCGATGAAGTAAGGCGTACAGAACCACTCCACAGGAGGACCCCAGTGGCGAAGGCGAAGTTCGAGCGGACTAAGCCGCACGTCAACATCGGCACCATCGGTCACATCGACCACGGTAAGACGACCCTCACGGCCGCCATTACCAAGGTGCTGCACGACGCGTACCCGGACCTGAACGAGGCCTCGGCCTTCGACCAGATCGACAAGGCTCCCGAAGAGCGCCAGCGCGGTATCACCATCTCCATCGCGCACGTCGAGTACCAGACCGAGACGCGTCACTACGCCCACGTCGACTGCCCCGGTCACGCGGACTACATCAAGAACATGATCACGGGTGCGGCGCAGATGGACGGCGCCATCCTCGTGGTCGCCGCCACGGACGGCCCGATGCCGCAGACCAAGGAGCACGTGCTCCTGGCCCGCCAGGTCGGCGTTCCCTACATCGTCGTCGCCCTGAACAAGGCCGACATGGTCGACGACGAGGAGATCCTGGAGCTCGTCGAGCTCGAGGTGCGTGAGCTCCTCTCCGAGTACGAGTTCCCGGGCGACGACGTTCCGGTCGTCAAGGTCTCCGCCCTGAAGGCCCTCGAGGGCGACAAGGAGTGGGCCAACTCCGTCCTCGAGCTCATGAACGCCGTCGACACCGCGATTCCGGAGCCGGAGCGCGACGTCGACAAGCCGTTCCTCATGCCGATCGAGGACGTCTTCACGATCACCGGTCGCGGTACGGTCGTCACCGGCCGTATCGAGCGTGGTGTCCTGAAGGTCAACGAGACCGTCGACATCATCGGCATCAAGCCGGAGAAGACCACCACCACGGTCACCGGCATCGAGATGTTCCGGAAGCTCCTCGACGAGGGCCAGGCCGGTGAGAACGTCGGTCTGCTCCTCCGCGGCATCAAGCGCGAGGACGTCGAGCGCGGCCAGGTCATCATCAAGCCGGGCTCGGTCACCCCGCACACCGAGTTCGAGGCCCAGGCCTACATCCTGTCGAAGGACGAGGGTGGCCGTCACACCCCGTTCTTCAACAACTACCGCCCGCAGTTCTACTTCCGTACGACGGACGTGACCGGCGTCGTGACCCTCCCCGAGGGCACCGAGATGGTCATGCCGGGTGACAACACCGAGATGAAGGTGGAGCTCATCCAGCCCGTCGCCATGGAGGAGGGCCTGAAGTTCGCCATCCGTGAGGGTGGCCGGACCGTGGGCGCCGGCCAGGTCACCAAGATCGTCAAGTGACGTTCTGACCTGGTAGCTCCTGCTGCGAGCACCTGAAAGGGGCCCGCACGACTTCGGTCGTGCGGGCCTCCTTTTTGCTTTCCGGGCCGGGTTTTCCAGGACTGCGGTTCTCTGGGTGCCGGCCTCAGAGGTTGGCGAGGCGGGTCAGCCACTCGTCGAGGAGGAGACGCTCCGCGGGGCTCAGGGGAGTCCGGTCGTCGAGGACGGCCCGGAGGGCCCTTGCCGCCCCTGCGGGACCCTCCTCGGCCTCTACGACCGGCTCCTTGCGGGTCACGGCCGTCACCATCGCCTCTCTCAGAGAGGCCAGCAGTGCCGGGTCGCGTTGCGTCTCGGGCAGCGACAGCCAGGTGAGCACCGCGCCGCGTCCCGTCGCGTGGATGATCTGCGCGGCCAGTTCCTCGTCGACGCGCAGCCAGCCGGCCGCGGCGAGCCTGCGGACGCGCGCCCGAAGGATCTTCAGGCCGGCCTGGAAGGCGGGGGAGTCGGAGCGGGTGGGCTCCCCGTACATCAGCGTGAAGAGCGCCGGGTTCGAGAGGCCGAACTCGACCGCGAGGTCCCAGCCGTGACGCAGGTCCTCGACGAGGTCCGGCGGGTCGGGGTCGAGGCGCTTTCCGGCGACGAACGTGGCGAAGCCGTACTCGGCGACGGCGTCCAGCAGCCCTTCCTTGTCGCCGAACAGCCGGTAGATGGCCGGCGGCTGGAGGCCCGCCGCGTCGGCGACGGCCCTGGTGGTGACGGCGTCCCGGCCGCCTCGCGCCAGCAGGTCGATGGCCGCGTCGATGACGCGCTGCCGGGTCTGCTCCCGGGCTCCGGAGGAGGGGACGCCGCCGTCCGCGGCGGCGTCAGAGGTCGTCGATGAGGACATGAATCAATGGTAGCGCCTGCCCGATATCGACGTTAGTATCGTTGATAACGGTGACGTGGTTCCGATGGAAACATATCCGTGGGCGTCGCCGTGTCCGCTACTGAGGGAGCGTGTCATGATCATCATCACGGGAGCCACCGGGAAGCTGGGCCGTCTGGTCGTCGAGAAGCTCCTCGACCGCGTGCCGGCCACCGAGGTCGGCGTCAGCGTCCGCGATCCGCGCAAGGCGCGGGGTCTCGCCGAGCGGGGTGTGCGCGTGCGTCAGGGCAGCTTCACCGACCCGGGCAGCCTCGCCCACGCCTTCGAGGATGCCTCGCAGGTGCTGCTGATCTCCGTCGACAAGATGGGCGAGGAGTGCGTGAAGCAGCACCGCACCGCCGTCGAGGCCGCCGTCACGGCCGGCGTCCGCCGGGTCCTCTACACCGGGCACGTGGGCGGCGGTTCCGCGTCCCGCTTCCAGGCCTGCCGCGACCACGCGGCGACCGAGGAGGCGCTGCGCACCTCGGGCCTGCCGTACACCGTGCTGCGCAACGGCTTCTACGCCTCCAGTGCCCTGGACTTCCTCGCTCCCGGGCTGCAGTCGGGCCGGGTCGCTCTGCCGGCGGACGGCCCGGTGAGCTGGACGGCGCACGCCGACCTGGCCGAGGCGGCGGCGGCGATCCTGGCCGACGAGGGCCGCTTCGAGGGGGCCACCCCGCCGCTGACGGGACCGGAGGCGCTGACCTTCGACGACCTGGCCCGCATCGCCACCGAGGTGACGGGCCGTACGGTCACCAGGGCGGTCGCGCCCGACGAGGAGTTCCGGGCGGGCCTGACGGGCCGGGGCGTGCCGGACGAACTGGCCGGCCACCTGCTGGGTGTCTTCGAGGCGAGCAGGGCGGGGGAGTTCGCGGCGGTCGATCCGGCGCTGGCGGATCTGATAGGCCGGGAGCCGGTCGGGGTGGCGGCACAGTTGCGGGAGAGGGTGGAGCGCGGCTGAGGGTGCGCGGGGCTCGTCAGCTGGGGCGGCGCAGGCCGTCGACCAGGACCGCTGCCAGGCGGCGGGCGTCGTAGTCGGGGTCGGTCTCCGCGCCGATGCAGAGGTTGCCCACGCCGCGCATCAGGGTGAGGGCGGCGATGTCCTCGCGGATCTCCCCGGCCGCCCGCGCGGCGTCGAGCAGCTGCGTGCAGACGGGGACCAGGCGGTCGAGGAAGTACGCGTGCAGGCCCTCGAAGCCCGACTGGTCGGAGCGGAGGACCGCGGCCAGGCCGTGCTTGGTGACCAGGAAGTCGACGAACAGGTCGATCCACTGCCGCAGTGCGTCGTGCGGGCTCGGGGTGGACTCCAGCAGGGCCGGGCCGGCCTCGGCGCAGGCCTCCACCTGATGCCGGTAGACGGCGATGATCAGGTCCGCGCGGGTGGGGAAGTGCCGGTAGAGGGTGCCCAGGCCGACGCCGGCCCGGGAGGCGATGTCGCGCACCGGGGCGTCCACGCCGCTCGTGACGAAGACCGCGGCGGCCGCCTCCAGCAGCGTCTCCTTGTTGCGCCGGGCGTCCTTGCGCCGTGACGCGGTGTCGCCCGCGTCGCCGTCCTTGTCCCTCTGCTTCACCGTGTCGTCCTCCACCTCGCGCATGCCTCCGCATGGTCTCACGCACGCCCGAGGGCGCTTCCTCGTGCCCGGGGTGCCGGATCCACTGGCGAAACGGAACAGTGTTCCGTATCGTAGGACGCGTACCGGAACGTCGTTCCGTTTACCTACCCGTGAGGAGACCACGGCATGCAGTACCGCACGCTCGGCCGCACCGGCGTCCAGGTCAGCACGCTCGCCCTGGGGGCGATGAACTTCGGCGCCATCGGGCGCACCACGCAGGAGGAGGCCACCGCCATCGTCGACGCGGCCCTGGAGGCCGGCGTCAACGTCATCGACACCGCCGACATGTACGGCGACGGCGAGTCCGAGGAGATCGTGGGCAAGGCCATCGCCGGCCGCCGCGACGACATCGTGCTGGCCACGAAGGCGACCATGCCGATCGGTGACGAGCGCAACCACCGCGGCAGCTCGCGGCGTTGGATCTACACCGCCCTCGACAACAGCCTGCGCCGCCTCGGCGTCGACCACGTGGACCTCTACCAGATGCACCGCTGGGACCCGACGACCAGCGACGAGGAAACCCTGTCGGCCCTCACCGACCTCCAGCGCGCCGGCAAGATCCGCTCCTTCGGTTCCTCGACCTTCCCCGCGTACCGCATCGTGCAGGCCCAGTGGGCCGCCCGCGAGCACCGGCTCGGCCGGTACGTGACCGAGCAGCCCAGCTACTCGATGCTGCAGCGCGGCATCGAGGCCCACGTCCTGCCGGTGACCGAGGAGTACGGCATGGGCGTGCTGGCCTGGTCCCCGCTGGCCTCCGGCTGGCTGTCGGGTGCGGTGCGCAAGGGCCGGGACGTCACCACCCACCGCTCGGCGATCCTGCCGGAGCGCTTCGACCCCTCGCTGCCGCACAACCAGGCCCGGTACGACGCGGTGGAGCGGCTGGCCGGCGTCGCGGACGAGGCCGGGCTCACCCTGATCCAGCTCGCGCTCGGCTTCGTCAACGCCCACCCCGCCGTGACGGCCGCGCTCATCGGTCCCCGCACGGTCGAGCACCTCAGCTCACAGCTCGCCGCCGCGGACACCGTGCTGTCCGCCGACGTCCTCGACGCCATCGACGAGATCGTCGCCCCGGGGACCGACCTGGCTCCCGGCGAGAAGTTCGACACCCCGCCCGCGCTCCTCGACGCCTCGCTGCGCCGCCGTCGCTGACCGCCGCCCGTCCGGAAGGGGGCTCCGGCCCATGCCCGACACGACCCATCCGGCCGCCCGGCCCGGGCGGCCCAGCTTCGGCGTCATGACGGCGCCCTCGCAGGTCGGCTACGACGACCTCGTCCGCGTCTGGCGCGAGGCGGACGAGGTGCCCGAGATCGAGCACGCCTGGCTGTTCGACCACCTCATGCCCATCTGGGGTGATCCGGAGGGGCCGACGTTCGAGGGCTGGACGCTGCTGGCTGCCCTCGCGGCGCAGACGCGGCGGCTGCGGCTGGGGGTGATGGTCACCAGCAACCGGTTCCGGCCGCCCGCCCTCCTCGCGAAGATCGCGACGACCGTCGACGTCGTGTCGGGCGGCCGGCTCGACTTCGGCATAGGCGTCGGCTCGCGCCCGAACCCGCCCGAGGCCTGGCGGGAGTACCCGGCCCACGGGCTGCCGTTCCACGAACCGGCGCAGGCGGTGGCGAGCCTGGCCGAGGCCTGCGTGCTGATCAAGCGGCTGTGGACGGAGGAGAAGCCCTTCGACTTCCACGGTGAACACCACCGCCTGACGGGGGCGTTCGGCAGCCCGAAGCCGGTGCAGCGCCCGCACCCGCCGATCCTCGTCGGCGGCCGGTCGTCGGCGACGCTGCGTGTGGCCGCGGCCCACGCCGACCTGTGGAACGTTCCGGGCGGCGACATCGACGACGTGGTGCGGCGCAGTGCCCTGCTGGACCGGTACTGCGCCGACATCGGCCGCGACCCCGCGTCGATCGTCCGGTCGATCCACGTCCCGGTCGACACCGGCCGGCCCGACGCCGTACGGGACGCCGTGGGGGAGGCGCTGGAGGCAGGGTTCCGGCACATCGTGCTCGGGCTGCCCGCTCCGTTCCCCGAAGGCATTGCCCGGTGGGTGGCGGAGGAGGTGATCCGCCCGTCGACGGGATGAGCGCCGCGCGAACACCTCTCACATGCACGGGTATTGACGCGCCGCTCGGCAGGACCGTACGGTCCGGCCATCCCTAATGTTTCGGTTACCACTTCGAAACATTCGAGAATGACGACGGGAATGAGAGCCCCCGCATGAGACCCTTCCGTTTCGCCACCGTGGCCCTCGCCACCGCAGCGCTGGCCCTGCCGCTCCTCGGCGGTTCGGCGTCCGCCGCCTCGCCGGCCGGCCCTAAGGCGCCGCCGCACGCCCACGGCTCGCACGCCCCGCTGCGCGCGGCCGCCCCCGAAGGTTTCGTGATCGGCACCGCCGTCGCCGGCGGCGGCCACCACCTGGAGCAGGACTACCCGGACCCCTTCACGTACGACAAGGAGTACCGGAAGGTCCTGGGGCGGGAGTTCAGCTCGGTCTCGCCCGAGAACCAGATGAAGTGGGACTACATCCACCCCGAGCGCGACCGCTACGACTTCAAGCAGGCGGACGCGATCGTCGAGTTCGCGCGCAAGAACCACCAGGTGGTGCGCGGCCACACGCTGTTGTGGCACAGCCAGAACCCGGCGTGGCTGGAGGAGGGCGACTTCACCAAGGCGGAACTGCGCGGGATCCTGCGCGAGCACATCACCAAGGTGGTCGGCCGCTACAAGGGCAAGATCCAGCAGTGGGACGTGGCGAACGAGATCTTCGACGACCAGGGCAACCTGCGGACGCAGGAGAACATCTGGATCCGTGAGCTCGGCCCGGAGATCGTCGCGGACGCGTTCCGCTGGGCGCACAAGGCGGACCCGAAGGCGAAGCTGTTCTTCAACGACTTCAACGTCGAGAGCGTCAACGCGAAGAGCGACGCGTACTACGCGCTGGTGAAGGACCTGCTCAAGCAGCGGGTGCCGGTGCACGGCTTCTCCGTGCAGGGCCACCTGAGCACGCGCTACGGCTTCCCCGGCGACCTCGCCGACAACCTGCACCGCTTCGACGCGCTCGGCCTCGAGACCGCGGTCACCGAGCTGGACGTCCGCATGGACGTGCCCGAGGGCTCGCTGCCGACCCCGGCCCAGGAGAAGCAGCAGGCCGAGTACTACCAGCGGATGCTGGAGGCGTGCCTGGACGTCGAGGGCTGCAACTCGTTCACCATCTGGGGCTTCACCGACAAGTACTCGTGGGTCCCGGTGTTCTTCGAGGGCGAGGGCTTCGCGACGGTCATGACGGAGGACTTCGACCGCAAGCCGGCGTACTACGCGCTGCGCGACACGCTGAAGGACGCCCGTCACCACGACTGCGGGAAGGGTGGCCCGAAGGGGCCGAAGGGGCCGAAGCACAAGCACTGAGCGGTCTCCCGCACGTCCCTCACACCGCCGCCCCGGCCCGGTCGCCCGTCACCGGTCCGGGGTGGCGGTGCTGTGGGCTCCCGGGGCAGAAGCCCAGGTAGGTGATCTGGAGGATGTACACCCGCTCACTGCGCACGACGATCTGATAGGCGAACATTCCGCCGCGCACGGTGATGTCACTGCCCCTGGGGTCCAGCTCGGCATGGGCCCGACCGTGCACGCGGCCTGGTGCTCCACCTCGGCGACGAACGCGGGTGGTGCGGTGCGGGCGGCTTCCTCGGCTCCGAAGGCGTACTCCCACGCCCAGCTCAATCGCGTACTGCCTTCATGGCCTCGTCCAGCACCTCGGTCAGTTCGCGCAACGCCTCCTTGGCCGTCCTGGCGTCCTCGTGCTCCAGGTTGCTCCTGGCGCGGGCATGCCGGGCGGCGAGGTCGGGGCGGCGGGCGATCTCGATGTCACGGGCCCAGGTGAGGACCCAGCCGCGTACCGGGCTGAGCGACTGCCACTCCACGACCTTGGCGAAGGCCTCATCCTTGGTCCGCTGCATCTCCGGGAGGAGCTGCGGGGCGACGACGGCGAGTGCGGCACGGAGGGCGTCGGGGGTCTGCTCCGGACGGGGTACCAGCTCGTGTCCGTGGCCGGCCTGCGTGCTCATGGAGTCCTCCAGGGAGTGCACTGGCCAGAGCAGTCGTCCGGGGTGGCCGGGGTGTCGGAGCGCGGGCATGAGGGAGCGTTTCTCCTGCTCAGGAGGTGCGTGGCAAGCCGGCTGCTCTGGCTTGCGCTCTACCGGAAGCAGAAGCGCCGGGGGCTCGCGAGCGCAGCTGAGTGGTGGATGATCACTCACCCGAGTGATCATCGGGACCCGCTGGACTCTTCGTCGCCTCCCGTGCAAGAAGTCAGCAGCGCGCAGAGAGCTACCGGCGTGGCGAAGGCCGTGCGGGTGGTGCGCATCGAAGTCCCGTTCCTCCGAACATCAGTGGTCTGTCGTGATCGTCCACGAGTTGTCCAGTGCTGTCCACGCTGTCCGGCTCGTTGGCAGGGGGAGGTGCCGGTGTGTGCGGTGCGCGGACGACTCGGAGGGGTGTGGGATGGCGGTGGACGGTGAGGCCGTACGGGGCTCGGGGGAGGCCGACGAGCCGGGGTGGGAGGTGGATCCGGACGACGAGTGGGGCGTCGCCGTCATCACCACCGTGGGACGGCAGTTGAAGCTGCGGCGCGAGGCCGAGGAGATGCGGGTGTGCGACTTCGCCCGTGCCGTCGGCTACGGGGAGGACCTCGTGTACAAGGTCGAGGCGGGAAAGCGGATTCCGCGGCGCGAGTATCTGGAGCGGGCCGACGAGGTGCTGAGGGCGGGTGGGCTGCTCGCGGCGGCGTGGGAGGACGTGAAGAGGGTTCGGTATCCGCGCCGAGTACGGGAGTTGGCCAAGCTCGAGGCGCAGGCCGTCGAGATCGGCGTATACGAAAGCATCAGCGTCAACGGCCTGTTGCAGACCCCGGAGCACGCGCGGGCGCTGTTCGAGGCATGGCAGCCCGCCTATTCGGAGGAGGACCTGGAGCGCGTGCTGGCGGCCCGGATGGCACGGCAGTCCGTCTTCGAGCGCTCACCCGCGCCCGCACTGAGCTTTGTCCTGGAAGAGGCGGCCCTCCGGCGCCGCGTGGGCAGCACAATGGTGTGCCGCCGACAACTCGAACGCCTGCTGCAGGTAGGCCGGTTGCGCAACGTCACCCTCCAGGTGATGCCGACCAGCAGCGGCGCCCATCCAGGGCTGAGCGGACGGATCGAGATCCTGAAGTTCGCCGACGGCACGGCGGTGGGCCGGTCCGACGGCGCGTACAACGGCCGCCCCACCTCCGACCCGAAACAGCTCCGCGTTCTCGAACTGCGGTATGGCACCATCCGAGCCCAGGCGCTCCCGCCCGGGGAGTCGCTCACCTTCATCGAGCACGTGCTGGGAGAGACATGATGCGCAAGGCAGCCGCCGGAGACATCTCCGAGCCGAAGTGGTTCAAGAGCAGCTACAGCAGCGGCCCCGACGGCGACTCCTGCGTCGAGGTCGCCATAACCCCCCGCACCGTCCACGTCCGCGACTCGAAAACACCCGCCGGCGCCCGGCTGGCCCTCACCCCCACGGCGTGGACCCGCTTCCTGGCGTACGCGTCCCACGAGGGCTGATCCGGCCCCGCCCGCGCACGCGACCCCGTATCCACACTCCGTACAACGTGTCCAGATAGCGGACAATCGGGCCCGCCTCTTGGTATCCGCTTAACACAGGAGTAACACTGGAAGGGTCGGGCGACCTGTCGTATACGAAACAGGTGTTCCGACGTCCCGCGCGCGGCAACGGCGCCGAGCGCTCCTCACCGGTTCCCCGGCAGAAGCGATGCATGCCCGCGAACCGGTTGCCAGCCGTGCCAGAAAGGGACCCCGTGACCTCACGCCCCGACCCCAAGATGTCGCTCGACCAGATCCGCGCCGAGATCGAGCGACGCAACCCGGCCGAGCCGGAGTTCCACCAGGCCGCGCGTGAGGTGCTGGAGACGCTCGCCCCCGTACTCACCGCGCGGCCGGAGTACGCCGACCCCGGCCTCGTGGAGCGGCTGATCGAGCCCGAGCGGCAGATCATCTTCCGGGTGCCGTGGACGGACGACAACGGCCGCGTCCACGTCAACCGGGGCTTCCGCATCGAGTTCAACAGCGCCCTCGGCCCGTACAAGGGCGGCCTGCGCTTCCACCCCTCGGTGAACCTCGGCATCATCAAGTTCCTCGGCTTCGAGCAGATCTTCAAGAACGCGCTCACCGGGCTCAACATCGGCGGCGGCAAGGGCGGCAGCGACTTCGACCCGCAGGGCCGCAGCGACGCCGAGGTCATGCGCTTCTGCCAGTCGTTCATGACGGAGCTGTACCGGCACATCGGCGAGTACACGGACATCCCCGCCGGTGACATCGGCGTCGGCGCCCGCGAGATCGGCTATCTCTTCGGCCAGTACCGGCGCATCACCAACCGCTGGGAGGGCGGCGTCCTCACCGGCAAGGCGGCCGGCTGGGGCGGCTCGCTGATCCGCCCGGAGGCGACCGGCTACGGCAACGTGCTGTTCGCCGAGGCCATGCTGCGCGCCCGCGGCGAGGAACTGGACGGGCAGACCGCCGTCGTCTCCGGCTCCGGCAACGTCGCCATCTACACCATCCAGAAGCTCACCGCCCTCGGCGCCACCCCCGTCACCTGCTCCGACTCCGGCGGCTACGTCGTCGACGAGAAGGGCATCGACCTGGAGCTGCTGCGCCAGATCAAGGAGGTCGAGCGCGGCCGCGTGAGCACGTACGCCGAGCGCCGCGGCGGCTCCGCGCGGTTCGTGCCCGGCGGGCGCGTCTGGGAGGTCCCCGCGGACGTCGCCCTCCCGTCGGCCACGCAGAACGAGCTCAACGCCGACGACGCCGCCGCGCTGATCCGCAACGGCGTGAAGGCGGTCTCCGAGGGCGCGAACATGCCCACCACCCCCGACGCCGTCGACCTGCTCCAGCAGGCCGGTGTCGCCTTCGGCCCCGGCAAGGCGGCCAACGCGGGCGGTGTCGCGGTCAGCGCGCTGGAGATGACGCAGAACGCGTCCCGCACGTCCTGGAAGGCCGACCACGTCGAGGCGGAGCTGGCCAGGATCATGACCGACATCCACACCACCTGCGCGGAGACCGCCGAGCGCTACGGCCTCCCCGGTGACTACGTCGCCGGCGCGAACATCGCCGGGTTCGAGCGGGTCGCGGACGCGATGCTGGCGCAGGGCGTCATCTGACGCGTACGTCGTACGTCCGTGGGGCCGGGGGCATCGCGCCCTCGGCCCCCTCCGCGTTCAGGGCGTGGGGACGCCCGCCGGGCGGGCCGGGCGGCCGAAGCGGGCGGGCACGCCCGGCGAGTACAGCACGCTGACCGGCTCACCGGCCGGCGCGGGCAGCCCCGCCGCCGCGACCAGGTCCTCCTGGCACTCCAGCAGCTCGGCCCGGTAAAGCGGCCAGCGCGGATGGGCGTTCGGCAGGTACATCGGGCGCCCGAAGAACACGCCGTGCATGCCCCAGCGGGCGGTGAGGAAGTGCTCCAGCTCCGTCGGCCGGTCGACCGCCTCGCCCCGCCGCACGGTGAGCCGCGTCCCCGCGCCGCGCGGCCCGGGCAGGCGCCGGGAGGCGGTGTACGTGACGGTGCGGTCGTCGACGTGCCGTACGCGCATCCGGGACCAGACGTACGGCATCCCGAACCCGAGGCGGCCGACCAGGACCGGGACCAGCCGGGAGGCGTCCAGGGACAGGAACACCACCCCGCGCCGGCCGTGGTCGTCCACGGAGTAGAGGCGGACGTTGGTCTCGGGGAAGCTCCCCAGGTACGGCACGCCCGGCAGCCGCAGCCACCCCACCCGGTGCATCCGGAACGCGACGAGACCGACGTACGTCACGCCGTCCAGGGTGTCGGGCACGGCGCCCGGCGGCAGCAGCCCCGCCACGTCGGCCGGGTCCACCGCCCAGTGGACGAACGTCAGGTCCAGCCAGGACTGGGTGAGCAGCGGACGCGCGATCGCGTCCGGCGGGTCGGGCGTCACGGGCTGCGGGGTCGACGGCACGGCGCCAGTATCGCGGAAGGCGCGTACCCCACATGGCCCTGGCCGCGGCCAGGGGCGCTCGGCGACGCTGGACACATGGAGAAGCTCTCGCTCGACGCCCTTGTCCGGACCCACCTGGAGCAGGCCGCCAGCGCCTCCAGCGGCCGCAGCGCGACCACTGTGTACGGCGGTCACGAGCACACCCTGCGCCAGACCCTCCTCGCCCTGACCGCCGGCACGGAGCTCGCCGAGCACGACAGCCCCGGCGAGGCCACCCTGCTCGTCCTGCGCGGCCGCGTCCGCCTCACCAGCGGCGACACGGGCTGGGAGGGCCGCACCGGCGACCTCCTCGTCATCCCGAACGCCCGGCACGGCCTGGAGGCGCTGGAGGACGCGGCGGTGCTGCTGACGGTGGCGAAGAAGGGCTGACGGTGACCGGAGACGGTAGGCCGGTCGAGGAGTTCACGGCAGAACTGCTCGCCCGGGAGGTCTTCGGCCCGCTCGGCGGGGTGGTGGAGATCGGAGCGGTGAACGCCACGGGCACGTGGCGCCTGGCCGACGTATCACTGGGCGACTTCCTGCACGGGCGCAGGGCCGAGGTGGACGTGCTGCTGGCGCGCCTCCGGTCGGCCTGCGCCTTCGACAGCACGGCGATGAGCATCGCCTGGGACCTGGGCTGGCTCCGCCCCCACGACGTGACCGCCGCCTCGCTGCTCCTCTGGTCGGGTGGGCTGACGGGCGTCCCGGACGACCCGGCGGAGCTGGAGTCGCCGGCGGTGGTCCGGCACATGTGCCAGGTCGGCGCGGACCTCCAGCTCACGCGCCTGCTGCACGCGTCGGTGACCGCGGCGGTGACGGCCGGCACGGAGGCGAAGCGGGGCGCGCGCGCACTGGCGGCCGTACTGACGGCGGCCTGCGCCCTCTCGGGTGGGCCACGCCCGTCGGACGTTCTGCGTCTGTGGCGGGTCGCCCACCTCGTGCACGTCCTCCGCCCCGGCTCGGACGCGTCGGACGCCGGCCGCTCGGCCTTCCGGGCGTACGAACACGTCCTGACGGCGACCTTCGGCGACTGACGGGCCCGCGTCCGACGCGATGACGGCTCGGTGGCACCATGTCGGCACGTCATCGACCGAAGGGGGACGTCGGCGTCATGGCCCGTTACATGGAAGCGCTGACCGTCGAGCGGGGCGGTTTCCGGATCAAGGTGCCGGAGAGCTGGTGGGAGTTCGACGTACGGCCGGAGTCGCGGGACGACTCGATCCACCGCATGGTGACCGAACGCCTGCGCGCCCACCCCGAACTGGCCCCGCACCGCGACACGTACATCTCCTTCCTGCGCAAGGCGGCGGCGGACGCCTGGAAGTCGGGCACGCTGTACTGCGGCTGCATGGCGGAGACCTTCGGGGGCGACACCCCGATCACCGGCTCGGTCACCGTCTCGCTGGTCGGCGGCCGCACCAGCAAGGGCGACCCGCTCCCCACCGACCCGGAGGCGGTCGCCGCCCAGCTCGCGGTCAAGGAGGCGAAGCGGGAGGGCGACTCCTGGCGCAAGGTGACCACCGTCGACATCCCGGGCGTCGGCCCGGCGGCCCGGACGTACGGCATCGAGGACGTGCCGGTACCGGGCGACGAACTCGGCCGCACGATCCGGGCGGTGCTGATGCAGACGTTCATCCCGGTGCCGGGGCAGGAGGGCAAGGTCGCCCTGGTCGCGGGCAGCAGCCAGGTCCTGGACCTGGCGGAGTCCTTCTTCGACATCTTCGACGCGATCACGTCGACGTTCCGGTTCGCGGACTGAGCGGGCCGAGCGGACTGAGCGGGCATGACGCGGTCGTGGGACTGGGCGACGGGGGAGGGGCTGCTGGGGCTCGACGACCCGGGGGAGTGGGACGCCGCGTTCGAACGCGGTGAGCGGAACCTGGGAACGGCGGCGATCGGCCTCGCCTTCAACTGCCCGCTGGAAGACGCCTCCCCGCGTCTCGTCCGCGCGACGCAGCTCCCGGACACCGCCCAACGAGGCTTCGCCTTCACGGCGGTGGGCACGGCGGCCCGGCTGAACGGGGCGCTGACACCGGAGCTGTACGAGGTGCTGCGCGCGGCGGGCCCCGGACGCAAGAGCATCGCCGTGAACGCCGTGGACGACACCCTGACCTTCGTACGGTTCCGCGACCTGCCGCCGTGGCTGAAGTGGAGGGTGGTGTACGTGACGGTCCGGGACAAGCTGGAAGGCTGGTGGTTGCGGGGGGAGGACGCGGCGCGTCGCGTGTGGCAGGTCGTGCGCCGTGGGTGACGCGGCACTGGCGGAGGGGGAATCGAAAACGAGCTAGGTTTCAGGGGAGGGGGTTGGGCGTGATCGTTCCTTCGAGACTGCTCGGAGATCTGCTCGAACAGATCCACCAGGAACGAGCGGCTCATCTGGCGCTGGACTTCGCACGGCACGTGTTGGATCTGGAGCGGGACGAGATCGAGGAGCCCGTGTGGGCCGCGTGCCTGGAGTACGTCGAGGCGTGTCACGAGGCGATTGACCTCGGGAAGGTTCCTCCTCGGCTGTCCGAGGCGAAGGAGTGACTGTGGGAAGCCGCCGCACGGTGGAACACCGACAGGCACGTCCTCGCCCGGGGAGCGGGGCTGGCTCTCGACGCCGCACGGGTCGGCACCGAGCAGATGCTGGCCAAGGCGGCGGGGCATGGCCCCTCCACCCCTATCCCTTGCCTCTACATGGCCCGCCGGCTCCAGGCGGAAGTCGGCCACTGGGCCGCGCAGCACCGTCCGGCCGGCACCGACGAGCGACTCGCCGCCCGCCGCGCCCGCTGGGAGGAAGCCCGCTGGCAGGTGCGGCACGTCATCGCGTCGGAACGGAACCCACACGGGGACGCGTGAGGAGGAGCGGCCATGCGCATCGGCACGGGAGTCGTCCACGCCTGTCGGGGAGACGGACCCCCCAAGAACTCCTGGTCCGGTACGAGTGAGCCCCCTGCTGACGTGACGGTGATCGTGGCCCCAGCACGTGGTGAGTAGCGCCCGACTGACGCCCCTGCGGCGAGAAGGGCCGCTCTTCCGATCGAACTGTCGTGCCGGGTAAGTTCACGTGTGCATACGGGTGTTGGCGATGTGCGCGTGACGGGGGTTGCGGGATGGCGGGTCACCGGCCGACTGATTGGCATGTCCTTGATCTGGACAAGGATCCGACGCCTGGTGACCCGGAGCGGGTGCGGAAGCTCGCGAGGTTCCTGCACGACTTCGCCGACGACGTCTCCGAGGCGTTGCGTCTGGTGAAGGGGATGGCCGGTGAGGGGACGCTGGCGGAGTGGGCCGGGAAGTCGGCGAAGGTGTTCAAGGAGGAGTTCTCCGGCGTTCCCAAGAATCTGCGGAAGCTGGAGAAGTCGTACGCGATGTGCGGGGACGCGCTCGCGGACTACTGGCCGAAGCTGGAGCGGGCGCAGGCGCTGGCGGACAAGGCGTTGGCGAAGGCGCGTGAGGCGCAGGCGGATCTGACGTCGGCGCAGTCGAAGCTGGCGTCTGCGGAGTCGTGGGTGGGGCGGGCGACGAAGGAGGCCGACAAGTACAAGGACGACCCGACGGGGTCGAAGTCGGACGCGGACAAGCCCGACGAGGCGAAGGTGCGGGCCGCGACCCGGGACGTGCAGAGCGCCAGGAGCGCGCACACGAAGGCGCAGTCGGATGTGACGTCCGCGCAGGGCGCGCTGGACGCGGCGAAGAAGATGGCCGCGGACGCGCGGAAGATGCGTGAGGAGGCGGCGCGGGACGCGAAGTCGAAGATCGACGAGGCCTCAGACGCGGGGATCCAGAACCGGTCGTGGTGGGAGGAGATCGGCGACTGGTTCACCGACAACTGGGACAACATCGTCGCGGCCTGCAAGATCGTGGTGGCGGTCGTCGGCATCGTCGCGATGATCATCGGCGGGCCGATCCTCGGCGCGATCGTCCTCATCGCCGCCCTCGTCGTCCTCGCCGACACGCTCTACAAATACTCCAAAGGCCAGGCCTCCCTCTGGGACGTCGGGCTCGCCGCGTTGGGTTGCATACCCGGCATGAAGGGGCTGACCACCCTCGGCGGACTCGCCCGGGGTGCCAAAGCCCTGGGGCAGGGCGGCCTCAGGGGCATGGCGGCGGCCGTACGGGGTCTGGGCAAGAGCGCCCGCAGCATGGTCACCGGTACCAAGGGGGCCTGGAACAGGCTGAGCAAGGTGGTCCGCTCCAAAGGCAGCGATCCCGTGGACATGGCCACGGGCGCGATGTACCTGCCGCAGTCGGACATCGAGTTGCCGGGTCTGCTGCCGCTCGTCTTCACGCGACGCGTCGCCTCCGACTACCGGTGCGGCTGGTGGTTCGGTCCCACCTGGGCCTCGACCATCGACCAACGACTCGAGGTCGACACGGCCGGCATCGTGTATGTCACCGAGGACGGACTGCTGATCGCGTACCCGCATCCGGTCGACGTACAGACACCAGTACTTCCCGTGGCAGGGCCGCGGTGGCCACTGACTCGCACCGAGGGCGGCGGCTACCGGATCGACGACCCGGCGACCGGGCACACCCGTCACTTCGCCTGCCCCGACGGTCAGGGCATCGCACTGATCACCGGTATCAGTGACCGCAACCACCACACGATCACCTTCGACCACGACGAGCACGGCACTCCGCTCGCAATGCGTCACTCCGGCGGCTACCACCTCGCCTTCACTACTGAGGGTGGTCGGGTCACCACCCTCAGCCTGGTCGGCGCCGCCGAGGACGGGTCGGACGTCGTCGTCAGGCGTTACGGCTACACCGGAGGCAGTCTGACCGAAGTGATCAACTCCTCGGGCCTGCCACTGCGGTTCACCTACGACCACCGTCTCCGCGTCACGTCCTGGACAGACAGGAACAACAGCCGTTACGCGTACACCTACGACGAATGGGACCGCTGCGTCGCCGAAGGCGGCGAGGCCGGCCACATCACCGTCACCCTCGACTACGACGGCATCGACCCCAGGTGGCCCGACTGCCGCGTCACCACTCTCACCACGGCCGAAGGCGCGGTCAGTCGTTTCGTCGTCAACGCCGGCAGCCAGGTCGTCGCCGAGATCGATCCTCTCGGCGGGATCACACACACCGCCTACGACGACCACCACCACGTTGTCTCTCAGACCGACGAACTCGGCCACACCACCGAGTACGTGAACGACGAACTCGGCCGCCCCCTAGTCATCCGCTATCCGGACGGGACCCGGACGACGATCGCGTACGACGAGCTGGGCCTGCCCGTCGAGACGGCGATGCCGGACGGAGGACGGTGGCTGCGCACGTACGACGCACGTGGCAACGGTCTCACCCTCACCGACCCCACGGGAGCGACGAGCCGTTTCCGCTATGACGAGCAGGGCGGTCTCGTGGAGTTCACGGACGCCCTCGGAGCGGTCACCCACCTCGTGAACAACGACGCGGGCCTCATCGTGGAGGCCACGGACCCGCTCGGCGGACGAACACTGCTGCAACGTGACGCCTTTGGCCGGAGGGTCTCGGAGACCGGCCCACTGGGCACCGTGACCTGGTGGCGCTGGAACACGGAGGGCGAGCTGCTCGGCCTCACCCGTCCCGACGGGTCCACCGAGTCCTGGACGTACGACGCGGAGGGCAACTGCACGGGCCACACCGACGCGATGGGCGCCGAGACCCGCTGGTCCTACACCCACTTCGACCTGCCCAGCGCCCGCGCCAACCCCGACGGGACGGAGTACCGCTTCGAGTACGACCCGTCGCTCCGGCTGACACGGGTGACCGGCCCGACGGGCCGTACCTGGGACTACACCTACGACGCCGCAGGGCGTCTGACCGAGGAGTCGGACTTCGAGAACCGGGTCGTCCGCTATGCGTACGACGCGGCGGGCCGGCTCACCGCACGGACCAGCGCGGCCGACGAGGTCATCCGTCACACCCGGGACGTAATGGGGCGGTTGGTACGCACCGAGTCCGGTGGTGAGGCCACGGACTTCACCTACGACGCGTCCGGCCGCCTCACGGGGGCCGTATGGCCGGGCGGACGACTGTCCCGCTCGTACGACGCCTCGGGGCAGCTGACGGAGGAGACGATCAACGGGCACACACTGCACCTCGCGTACGACCCGGCGGGGCAGCTCATCCGGCGCCGCACCCCCTCCGGCGCCGACACGACGTACTCTTTCGACGCCGCCGGCCGGAGGACCGGGCTGACCTCGGGCCGACACACCGTGGCCTCGGCCCATGACGCGGAAGGTCGGGAGACGAGCCGGACCTGGGAGCAAGCCCTTCACCTGGCGCAGGCGTGGGACTCCGCCGGCAGGCTGGTCGGCAGCCGGGTGCGCGGGCCCGACGGCTCGGTGGTGTCTTCGCACGAGTACCTGTGGAGGCCGGACGGTGCACCGTCCGGAGCCGGGCCACGGAGTTACAGCCTCGACACCGCCGGGAGGGTCGTCCAAGTACACGCGGCCGACTGGACCGAGACGTACGTCTACGACCGAGAGGGCAACCAGTCGGAGGCCCACTGGCCCCCGACGCACCCCGGTACCGAGGCCTCGGGGCCGCGCGAGTACGCCGGAGCGCGGCTTGTCGCCGCCGGGCGGACGCGGTACGAGCACGACGCGAGCGGGCGGCTCACCGTACGGCGCCGCACCCGCCTGTCCCGCAAGCCGGACGTGTGGCGTTACACCTGGGACGCGCAGGACCGGTTGTCGGAGGTCATTACCCCCGACGGGACCGTTTGGCGCTACCACTACGACCCGCTCGGGCGCCGTACGGCCAAGCAACGCCTGGGCGACGACGGGCGGACCGTGCTGGAGGAGACCCGGTTCACCTGGCACGGGGGGATTCTGGTCGAGCAGTGCACGACCATGGCCGGAGTGCCCGTTGCCCAGACCATGACCTGGGAGTTCGACGAGAGCGGTTTGGAGCCGCTGGCACAGACGGAGCGGTACACGCGTGTGGAAGGCCTGTCGCAGGAAGAGGTGGACAGCCGCTTCTACGCCATTGTCACCGACTCCATCGGGCTTCCCAGTGAGCTGCTCGACGAGTACGGCACCGTCGTCTGGCGCCGGACCTCGACCTTGTGGGGGGTGACCACATGGAACCCCGATGCGACGGCGTACACGCCCCTGCGCTTCCCGGGTCAGTACCACGATGCCGAGACGGGGCACCACTACAACCTGCACCGCCACTACGACCCCGAGACGGGTCGGTACCTCAGTCCGGATCCTCTGGGCCTGACCGCGGCCCCCAACCCGGACACGTATGTCCACAACCCCCTGACGTGGCTCGACCCTTACGGGCTCTCCCCGTACCCGCCGATCCGGGTGAGGCCGGGGCAGCAGGTGAAGAAGGGCACGCCGTACGAGATGAGCCCGCCGGAGCGGGAGTTCGTGGAGAAACTTCTGGAGAAACGAACGAACTTGCGCGTCTACCGTACTCACGGAAAGCAGGCAGAGGGAGACTTCGTGATCGTAGACATGACCAACAAGAATCATAAGGTCGGGTGGGTGGTCGACCACAAGATGAATGCCGATAAGGTCACCAAGGGTAACCAATTCACAAATGCGGCTCGAGCGGCGAAGAGTCTCGGTCTTGAGAAGTATGAGATTGCCACGGGTGACACCGGAAAATTGTTGAACATTCTCAGTCGTGGTCGCGGCGCGTGGGGCGGAATCTGATCATGATTGTATTTCCCAGGCTCCTCAGTGATCTGCTGGACGAGATGGACGGTCCGCGAGCGGGCCATCTGGCGTTGGACTTCGCATGGCATGTGCTGGATCTGGAGCGGGAAGGAATCGAGGAACCGGTACTGTCCGCGTGCTTGGAGTACATTGAGGCGGCTCATGAGGCGATTGACCTAGGAGAGGCCGTGCCTCGCTTGTTGGAAGTCAGGGAACGCCTGGATGCGGTTGCCGAGCGGAGGGTTTCCAACATGTTTTTCCTTGCCGGCGAAGCGCAGTTCACGGTGGATGCGGCGCGTGTCGGTGTTGGATTGATGCTGGACAAGGCGTACGAGCGGGGTCCGTTCAGTCACCCTTCCTGCCTGTCCGTCGCCCGCCAACTGCAGGCGGAGGTCGGCCGCTGGGCCGTCCAACACAGTGAGGGCGGTGCTGACGAGCGTCTTGTAGCTCGCCGGGCTCGTTGGGAAGAAGCCCGTTGGCAGGTGTTGCACATCCTCAGGACGGAGCCCAATCCGCACAGTGACGCCGGATAACCACTGTGCCGCCCGTGTCGCACCACCCCGGTCGGCACGGTCAGTACGTACGCGTACGACGCCGCCCGCAACCCCGTTGACATGGGCGCCGCCCGGCGCGAGGCCAACGGTCTGAACAGCATCCGCAAGATCATCGAGCGGGAGATGCAGAGCCTGCCGCAGGGGCTCACCGAACGGGGACTGAAAGTACTGATCAAGAAATGGAGGGAGAGGCTGACCGGCCAAGGAGCCGGACCGGGAAGGTGCTACCCCTGCCGGTCGGCCATCACGAAAGGACTCGTCGGTGTCCCAGCCCGTCGACCCCACCCAGTCCCTGGAACGGCTCGAGGGACAGCGCTGGCCCGAGCCGCCGGAGGACGCCACTTCGCTGGTCAGAGCGGTCCACGAACTGCGGCGTCGCCCTGTCGGCGACCTTCGGCCCGACGAGCTGGCCCGCCTGATCACCCAGGACGTCGGGCTGCCCTGGCTGCTCCCTCTCGCGGTCCGCATCCTCCGGGACACGGCCCCGTCCCAGATCGCGGGGGGTTGGTACGACGACGACCTTCTGTACGCGGTGGTGACGCGGAAGACGCAGGTGTGGGAACGGTTCCCGGACCTAGCCCGAGAGCTGAAGGCGACGGTCGAGTCACTGGTCGACCTCTCGAGCTATGTACGGGAGGAGGCCGCCGCCTTCTGCGCCGCCGTTCCCGGGGCATCTTCATGGCCGATGCCCACGACGTAGCGCGGACAGTGTTGCCAACTCCCGTACGGTCGGGCCGCATGGCGGCTTGGATACCAAGTGACGTCGCGTGTGGAGTTCGGGCGGCGGGAATGGTGCGGTATGGCGTCTGAATGGGACTGGGAAGGTGGCGAAGGGCTGCTCGGCATGGACGACTCGGCAGAATGGGACGCGGCATGCGAGCGTGGTGAGAACCATCTCGGCACCGCGGCGATCGGGTTGGCCTACAACTGTTCGTTGGAGGAGGCGGCGCCGCGAATTGTCAGAGCGATGCAGTTTTCGGATTCCGAGCAACGAAGGTACGCGTTCACTGCCGCGGGTGCGGCGGCGCGGGTCAATCGAAATCTGACGCCGCAACTGTACGCAGCCCTCCGCGATGAAGGGCCGAAAGGCCTTGCCGTGCACGCCATTGCAGACACTCTCTACGCCGTACCGTTCCGGAGATTGCCCCCGTGGTTCAAGTGGCGGAAGGTGCGGTCGAAGGCGCGGAACAAGCTGGAGAGTTGGTGGCTGCGCTCCGGTGAAGCGGTGGGTGACGCCTGGCGGTCCCTGCGCGGTCGGCGTTCCTGAGGAGCGACAGGCCGGCCGGGCCGTGGCCGCCACGGGGGCGCGGGATGTCGCGCGTGCCTGCCCGACATCCCCCGTCCGGACTCGGACGCCACGGTCGCGGACAGGTCGGCGTTCGTATCTGGACGCTGGAGGCCACGATGGGGACGTGGGTCGGGCTGCCCCTGAGACACGCCGTCCGCTACCGCCGGGGCGGGACGGGCCGCTGCCCGGTGGGCCCGGTCCCCACCTCGGCCCAGACGGTCTTGAGCGGGGGCGGACCGGGGGCGACTCCCCAGCGGTCGGCGAGGGCCTCCACAAGCAGCAGGCCGCGGCCGGCCTCGGCGTCGTCGGCGGAGCGCTGCCGGCACGGCAGCCGGTCACCGCGCGTGTCGGTGACCTCGATGCGGAGGGTGTCACCGACGACGTACAGCAACAGCCGGAAGTCCCGCCCGGAGACGTGGCCATGGGTGACGGCGTTGGCCGCCAGCTCCCCGACGATGAGCTCCGCCGGATGCGACGGCAGCCCCCACGTGCGCAGTTGCTCGGTGGCGAGCAGCCGGGCGAGACGCGCGCCACGAGGCGTGGAGGACAGCTGGAGGCTGACGTTACGGACGGGGCGGGCGAGGTGGTTTTCAGGGGCACGCATGTCTTGATTCATGTCACTCAGCGTGGCCGAACCTGCTTCCGTGGATGAGTGACAACGCCTGCACGTACCGTCACTGTCCCGGTTTTTGTCTCGGCTGTCTCGACTGTCTCGGGCGTTGTGCGGAGTACGAGTACGCGCCGAAGGAGGAGTCGTGGACGAGGGTGTCGACGAGGCGGGCTGGGATGTCGAGCCGGGCGACGAGATCGAGCCGGTGGTGCAGGCGGTGGGCCGCCTGCTCAAGGTATGCCGGGAGTCCGCCGGGATGAGCGTGCCCGAGCTGGCGGCCGCCCTCGGGTACGGCGAGGACATGATCCGCAAGATCGAACGAGGGGCCCGCATCCCCCGCCCGGAGTGCCTGGACAGGGCCGATCAGATCCTGAGGGCACAGGGCCATCTGCGGGCCTTCATGGACGACATGCGCAAGGCGCGCTATCCGAAGAAGGTGCGGCAACTGGCCGAGCTGGAGGAGCGGTCGGTGGAGATGCTGCTGTACAGCAACCACAACATCCATGGGCTGTTGCAGACGGAGGAGTACGCGCGAGCGCTGCTTCGCACCTGGCGCCCGGCCTACTCGCCGGACGAACTGGAACGTATGGTCACCGCTCGGATGGCCCGGAAGTCGGTTTTCGAGCGCTCGCCCGCGCCGGAGCTGGGATTCGTCCTGGAAGAGGTGACGCTGCGCCGCCCGATCGGGGACACAATGGTGCTGCGCCGGCAGCTCGAACACATCCTGGAGGTGGCGAAGTTGCCGTTCGTGGAGCTGCAGGTGATGCCGACCGCCCACGCGAACCACCCGGGAACGGGGGGCCGTATCCAAGTGCTCAAGTTCGCAGACGGGACGGGGATGGGGCGCACCGACGGTGACTTCGGAGGTCGCCCGGTCTCGCACCCCAGGCAGCTCCGCGTCCTCGACCTGCGCTATGGCATCATCCGGGCTCAGGCGCTCACACCAGAGGAGTCTCTGGTCTTCATCGAGCAAACGCTGGGAGAGCTATGAGCACGCCGGAACTCCATTGGTTCAAGAGCAGCTACAGCGACAGCAGTAACGGCAACGACTGCGTCGAAGTCGCCCTCACACCCCTCACCATCCACGTCCGCGACTCTAAGAACGCCTCCGGCCGGCGTCTCGCGCTCACGCCGGAGGCGTGGGCCGCGTTCGTCGCGCCGTTCGGCTCGGCGCGTACGCCCGACTGATAGCGACGGCGCAAGCTCGGTGCACTCTCAGTCCCCATATTTCCCGTACGGCATCATTGACATCGGGGGAAGGTGCCTTCACCGTACCTTCACATACGAGATCAAGGGATTCGGGGGAGAACGGCGATGCCTGAGCGGGGTCGGCTCCGTCTCGGTGATCTGACGGCGGGACGGACCGTGTCGGGCATCATCACCGACAGCGACGTCACGATCGTCGCGGTGCGGATGTACGGGCCGACGGCGGCACAGGTCACCTACCGTCGGCCCGACGGCACCGTGGACGAGACGATCCTCTACGAGGACGACGAGGCGAGGCTGGCCGAGTCCGCGTCCGGAGCGGCGGGCAGCGGCTTCCACGCGGACCCCGGGCTGTACCGGCTGGCGGCCGAGGCGCTGCGGATCAGGATGGCGGCGCGCGGTGACGCCATGCTCGCCGTCTCCACCAGCCTCCTCGAACCGCTGCCCCACCAGATCCAGGCCGTCTACAACGAGCTGCTGCCCCGTACCCCGCTGCGTTTTCTCCTCGCCGACGACCCGGGCGCCGGCAAGACGATCATGGCTGGGCTCTACATCAAGGAACTGGCCCTCCGCGGCGATCTGGAGCGCTGCCTTATCGTGGCGCCGGGCGGGCTGGTCGAGCAGTGGCAGGACGAGCTACTGGAGAAGTTCGGCCTGGACTTCACCCTGCTCACCCGACAGCTGACCGACGCGACGATCGACGGCAACGTCTTCGACCGGCATCCGCGGCTCATAGCGCGCATGGACGCCCTGGCCCGCTCCGAGGACCTGCAACGGCTCCTGGAGGAGAGCGGCTGGGACCTGGTCGTCGTCGACGAGGCGCACCGGATGAGCGCCAGCTATTTCGGTACGGAGCTGAAGACCACCAAACGCTTCGAGCTGGGCCGTCTCCTCGGCCGGCTCACCCGGCACCTGCTGCTGATGACCGCGACCCCGCACGCCGGTAAGGAGGAGGACTTCCAGCTCTTCATGACGCTGTTGGACAGCGACCGGTTCAGCGGCCGGTACCGGGCGGGCATCCACCGGCACGATGTCACCGGGCTGATGCGTCGCATGATCAAGGAGGACCTGCTCACCTTCGACGGTCGAAGGCTCTTTCCCGAGCGCCGCGCCTACACCGTCCCCTACGACCTCTCACCTGCCGAGCACGAGCTGTACGAGCAGGTCACGGAGTATGTCCGCCAGGAGATGAACCGGGCGGAGCGGCTGGACGGTCGGCGCGGCAACCAGGTCGGTTTCGCGCTCACCGTCCTCCAGCGTCGCCTCGCCTCCAGCCCGGCGGCCATCCACCGTTCCCTGGAGCGCAGGCGGCAGCGGCTGGAGACCCGCCGCCAGGAGATGCTGTCCGGCCACCCCCTGCCTTCCGCCAGCACCGCACGCAGCCCTGAGCCTGCCTCCGTGCCGGTCCCGCCCGTCCCGGCCGAGGACGAGCTGGACGACCTGACCGGAGACGAGCTGGAGCGACTGGAGGAGCTGGTCGTCGACGCCGCGACCGCTGCTCGCACGGTGTTGGAACTGGAGCTGGAGATCGCCGCTCTGCAAGAGCTGGAGCGGCTCGCGGGACGGGTCCTGGCCTCCGGTGACGACCGCAAGTGGCAGGAACTGTCGGCGCTGTTGGAGGACGAACCGCTGCTGCGGGACGAGCACGGTGTGCCGCGCAAACTGATCATCTTCACCGAGCACCGCGACACCCTCGACTATCTCTCCCACCGGATCAGGAACCTGATCGGTCGCCCGGAGGCGGTCGTCATCATCCACGGCGGCACCCCGCGCCCACGCCGCCGCGACGTCCGCGACGCCTTCAACCAAGACCCCGAGGTCCGTGTCCTCATCGCCACGGACGCCGCAGGTGAGGGCCTGAACCTCCAGCGCGCCCACCTCATGGTCAACTACGACCTGCCGTGGAACCCGAACCGCATCGAGCAGCGCTTCGGGCGTATCCACCGCATCGGCCAGACCGAGGTCTGCCACCTGTGGAACCTGGTCGCCGCCGACACCCGCGAGGGCCAGGTGTTCCAACGGCTCCTCGACAAGATCGAACAACAGTCGAAGGCGTACGAGGGCAAGGTCTACAACGTCCTGGGCGAGCTCTTCGAGGGCGAACCGCTGCGCGGCCTCCTTCTCCAGGCCATCCGCTACGGCGACCAGCCGGAGGTCAAGAACCGGCTGGACCAGGTCATCGACGCCCGGGTCGGCGAACGCGCCGTCGAACTGATCGCGGGACTGGCGCTCGACGCCCACGTCATGGGGCTGGAGGACGTCCAGGAGGTCCGGCTGCGCATGGAGGAGGCCCAGGCCAAAAGGCTGCACCCGCACTACGTACGAGCTTTCTTCCAGGACGCCTTCGACCGCCTCGGGGGCCATCTCCGAGCCCGTGAGAGCGGCCGGTACGAGATCACCCACATCCCCGCCGTGCTCCGCGACACGGGCCGCTTCGGACGGGGACTCGGCGGAGTCGTGCAGCGCCGTTACGAGAGGGTGTGCTTCGACCGTGACCGCGTCGTCCTCCCCGGCGCCGCCCGCGCCGACCTCATCGCACCCGGGCATCCGCTTTTCGACGCCGTACTGGAGGAGACCGTCCACCGTCACGGCGACCTGCTCACCCGCGGCACCGTGCTCGTCGACGCCTCCGACGCCGGTACCCGCCCCAGGCTGCTGACCGCGCTGGTCCAGGAGGTCGCCGACGGGCACCGTCGCTCGGTCGACCGCTCCTTCGCCTTCGTCGAACTCCACCCCGACGGCACCGCCCACGACGCCGGACCCGCCCCCTACCTCGACTACCGGCCGCCCACCCCCCGCGAGGCCGAGGCCGCCGAGGCGCTCCTGAAAGAGGACTGGTTGCGCGACGGCGGCCCCGCTCGTGCCCTGGAATGGGCCGTCCGCGAAGCCGTCCCCCAGCACCTTTCCCGCACCCGGGAACGTCTGGTGCCGGTCATCGAGCGCACCCGGGCCCAGGTCGAACAGCGCCTCCGCCAGGAGATCGGCTTCTGGTACGCCCAGGCGGGGAAGCTTGAACTCGACCTTGCCGAGGGTAAGAAGGTTCGCCACCGCCCCGAGACCGCCCGCGCCTGGGCCGAGGACCTCGAACGGCGCCGCGAGCAGCGCCTCGCCGCCCTCGACAAGGACCAGGCCCTCCAGGCCCGCCCGCCCGTCGTCGCCGGCTGCGCCCTCGTCGTCCCCGTCGGCTGGCTCCTGCACAGGATCGACCCCGCCGAGACCGCGCTGGAGAAGGACGTGCGGGACGCTCTGCACGCCACCGACGGTTACGAGGCCGACCGCCGGGCTGTCGCCGCCGTCCTCACCGCCGAGCGCGGGCTGGGCCGCCTGCCCGAGGAAATGGCCCATAACAATCCCGGCTACGACATCCGGTCTCGTACGCTTGAGGGCCACCTCGTGCACATCGAGGTCAAGGGCCGTCGGGAGGGTGCGGAGCACTTCTACATCAGCCGCAACGAGGTCCTCGTCGCCAAGAACCGGGGCGTGCATCACCGTCTCGCCCTGGTTTCCGTCAGCCCGCACGGCCCGGAACACGACGAGGTCCGCTACCTGACCGACGCCTTTGCCGATACCGACTTCGGCGACCTGAAGACCGAAGGGCTTCTGCTGTCCTGGCAGGACGCCTGGAACAAGGGAGGAACCCCGCAGTGAGCGGTGCAACCGAAGAGACGGCCCCGGAGCGCCGCACCAAGCTGATCGAGGTCTCCCTCCCGCTGGAGGCGATCAACAGGGAATCCGCTAGGGAGAAGTCCATCCGCCATGGGCACCCCTCCACCCTCCACCTTTGGTGGGCCCGCCGGCCCCTCGCCGCCGCCCGGGCGATGCTCTTCGCCCAGCTCGTCGACGACCCCTCCACACGGTCCGACCTGTCGCCGGAGGAGCAGAAGGCCGAGCGGCAGAAGCTGTTCGATCTCATTGAGGAAATGGTCCCCTGGGAGGCCACCCGCGACGAGCGGATCATGCGCAAGGTCCGCGAGAAGATCGCCGAGTCGCACGGTGACGGCCCTCTCCCGCCCGTCCTCGACCCCTTCGCGGGTGGCGGCACGATTCCGCTGGAGGCCCATCGGCTCGGCCTCGAATCCCACGCCAGCGATCTCAACCCCGTCCCGGTCGTCATCAACAAGGCGTTGATCGAGATTCCGCCGAGGTGGGCGGGCCGCAAGCCGGTCTCTCCGACGGCAGAACTGCGCACCGAAGGCAGCTGGCGCGGCGCGAGCGGCCTCGCCGAGGACGTCCGCCAGTACGGCAAGTGGATGCGCGAGCAGGCCTATGCCCGCATAGGGGCCCATTACCCGAAGGCCAAGCTGGAGGACGGTAGCGAGGCGGCGGTCATCGCGTGGCTGTGGGCACGGACGGTGACGTGTCCGAGCCCGTCCTGCGGGGCGGATATGCCGTTGGTGCGGTCGTTCTGGCTCAGCAAGAAGAAGGCCCGGCCCGCCTACGTCATTCCCGAGACGGCGGACGGCAAGGTCACGTTTACTATCGGCGGCCCTAAGGGTGAACCCCGCGATGGGACCGTGGACGGCAAGGGCGCCGAATGCCTGGTCTGCGGTGACCGAACCACGCTGAAGTACGTCCGGGCCGAGGGCGTGGCTGGGCGCATGGGCGCGATGATGATGGCCGTAGTTGCTGAGGGGAAGCGGCGGCGGGTGTATCTGCCGCCCACGCCGGAGCATGTGGGGGCGGCGGATGTAAGGCGACCGGCCGATGTGCCTGAGTCCGAACTTCCTGAGCAAGCGCTGGGGTTCAGGGTGCAGGGGTACGGGATGCGAAAGCACGCGGACCTGTTCACGAACAGGCAGTTGCTCGCCCTCACCACGTTCAGCGATCTGGTGGGCGCGGCCCGGGAGAGAGTCGAGCGAGACGCACGTGGCGCAGGTATGGGGGAAGTAGAGGCAGCCGAGTATGGGAAGTCGGTGGCAACCTATCTTGGCTTCGCCGTGAGTCGGATGTCGGACTATGCGTCGACTATCACCACTTGGGCTAGCAATCCACAAATGGAAATCTTGCGCGGCACCTTTGCTCGTCAGACCTTGTCTATGACCTGGGATTTCGCTGAGGGTAACGTGTTTGGTCCGTCGTCCGGCACGTTGGAGATCATGCTGGCAGCGATCGGTAAGACCCTGGACGCTCTGCCTGCTCAGCGACTCGCTGGACTCGTCGTTCAAGCCGACGCCACCACCCGCCCCTACGACACCTACGTCGTCAACACCGACCCCCCCTACTACGACAACATCGGCTACGCCGACCTTGCCGACTTCTTCTATGTCTGGCTTCGCCGTTCCCTCCGCGACATCTACCCGGAGGTCATGAGCACGATCCTCACTCCGAAGGAGCCCGAGCTCATCGCCACCCCCTACCGCCACAACGGAAGCTGGGAGGCTGCCGAGCGGCACTTCGAGCAGGGCTTTGTCGAGACGTTCTCGCACATGCGCGAAGGGCACCACCCGGACTACCCGCTCACCGTGTACTACGCGTTCAAGCAGTCGGAGACCGACGAGGAGGACGGCACAGCGTCAACCGGCTGGGAGACGCTGCTGAGCGGAATGATTGCGGCGGGTTGGTCGGTCACCGGCACTTGGCCTGTTCGCACCGAGCGCTCCGGCCGTTCCCGCGACATCGGTTCCAACGCCCTCGCCTCCTCCGTCGTTCTCGCCTGTCGCCCCCGCCACGCCACCGCCGGCTCCACAGACCGGCGTGGCTTCCTGCGCGCCCTGCGCAGTGAACTCCCAGACAAGCTGCGGAAGCTGCAGGAGGGCAACCTCGCCCCCGTCGACCTGCCGCAGTCCGCGATCGGTCCGGGTATCGCGGTGTTCTCCCGATACACGAAGGTGACCGAGCCCGACGGCTCGGCAATGCGCGTACGGACCGCGCTCGGGCTCATCAACGACGTACTGGCCGACGTACTGAACGAGCAGGAGGGCGAGTTCGACCAGGACACCCGTTGGGCAATCCGCTGGTTCGAGCAGTTCCAGTGGGGCAAGGGAACATTCGGGGACGCGGAGACGCTGGCGAAGGCGTACAACGTGTCCGTGAAGGGCCTCCAGGACGCCCAGATCACCAAGTCCGGGGACAGCAAGGTGTGGCTCGTCGCCCCGGCCGACCTGCCGGAGACGTACGACCCGGAGACCGACGCACGGATCTCCGTGTGGGAGGCGGCCATGCACCTGTCCCGGGTCCTGGAGGGCAAGGGCGCCGATTCCGGCGTCGGGCCTGCCGGTGAGCTGCTCGCCGGCATCCGGCGGCGTGGGGAGTTCGACGAGGACACGATCCGCGACCTGGCGCACCTCCTCTACAGCATCTGTGACCGCCGCCGCTGGTCTGAGAGCGGGCAGCGGTTCAACAACCTGGCGAGTGCCTGGTCCGACCTCCAGACGGAGGCCCGCGCGGCCGAGAAGCGCGGCCCGCGCAAGCCCACCCACCAGCCGCTCTTCTGAACGCGGTGCTCCCCGCCGGGCCACGGCGGGGAGCACCGCGCCTCCCGGCTTCGTTTCCGTAACACGCCTATCGCCCGGAAAGGCAGGACACCCGCATCATGGCGGCGAGCAACCGAGACCGCGTCAACCGCATGATCGAGATCCTCGCGGAGGGGCTGCTGCCCTTCCTAGAGCGGGAGATGGTCAAACGGCAGGGCGAGAGCTGGTTCGAGGACGCGGAGAGTGAGGCCAAGAGCCAGGGCCGGTCGATCAGCCGGACCGACGCACAGTTTCTCCTGAACCTCCTCCAGCGCTACTGGAGCACCTACTTCCGACACCTGCTGCCGGGCAACGCCCGCGGGTTCGCCAGTGAACTGAACGACGTCCGCAACCGATGGGCGCACGGCGCATCATTTGCTGCGGATGACACCCTGCGCGCGCTGGACACGGGGGAGCGGTTGCTGCGGGCCGTGCACGCGGACGTCGCTCTCGTAGACCAGGTCCGGGAGTCCCGGCAGACGTTGCAGCGCCAGGTGACAGAGGAGGAGACGAAGAAGGCGGCCCGCCGGGCGCGGGCGGTGCCGAGCGTGGCCGCCGAGGGGCTGCGACCCTGGCGCGAGGTGCTCACCCCGCACCAGGACGTGGCACGCGGTGACTTCAACGCCTCCGAGTTCGCCGCCGACCTGTGGCGGGTGGCGCGGGGCGAGGGCGCCACCGAGTACACCGAGCCGGAGGAGTTCTTCCAGCGGACCTACCTCACCGAGGGCCTCGAGGAACTGATCACCAAGTCGCTGCGCCGGGTCGCCGGTGACGGGAACGCGGCCCCCGTGATCAACCTCCAGACCAACTTCGGCGGCGGCAAGACGCACTCCATGATGGCGCTGTACCACCTGTACACGCCGGGCCTGGCCGTGAACCGGCTGCCGCAGGACCTGCAGGAACTCATCAACAACTGCGGCGGGCTTCCCCCGAGTCCGGTGCACCGGGCCGTGCTGGTCGGTAACGAGCTGGCTATCGGGCAGGCCGATCCGCAGCCGGACGGTACCCAGATCAACACCTTGTGGGGCCAGCTCGCGTGGAAGCTCGGCGGCCGGCAGGCGTACGACATCATCGCCGAGGCGGACCGCACCAGCACCAGCCCCGGCACCGCTCTGCTCCAGGACCTGCTCGCCGCCTACGCGCCCTGCGTCATCCTCATCGACGAATGGGTGCAGTACGCCGGCCCGCTGCTCGGCAACGACAACCTGCCCGCCGGGTCCTTCGAGACGCACTTCTCCTTCGCACAGTCCCTGACCGAGGCCGTCGCCTCCGTCGAGGGCGCCCAGTTGCTGGTCTCCATCCCGGCCTCCACGACCGGTGAGATCAGCGCCGCCGACCAGTACGACATCGGCGGGGAGAACAACCGCACCGCGCTGGAGCGGCTCCAGAACGTCGTCCACCGCAAGGCCGAGGCGTGGCGGCCCGCGAGCTCCGACGAGTCCTTCGAGATCGTGCGCCGCCGGCTCTTCCAGACCGCCACCAGCGAGGTTCAGGCCGAGATCAACAAGGTGGCGCGGCTCTACACCCAGTTCTATGGCACTGAGAAGCGGGAGTTCCCGGCCGGCTGCGACACCAGTGACTACGAGCGGCGGATCAAGTCGACGTACCCCATCCACCCGGAACTCTTCGCCCGGCTATACGAGGACTGGTCCACACTCCCCAAGTTCCAGCGCACTCGTGGTGTGCTGCGATTGATGAGCACCGTCATCCACGTTCTGTGGCGAGACCAGAACATGAGCCCCATGATCATGCCCGGTGACGTGCCCATACACGACACCCGCGTCAACCAGGAACTGACGTACTACCTGGAGGACCGCTGGAAGCCGATCATTGACACCGATGTCGACGGGCCCGACTCCACCCCGGCCGCCGTCGACAACGAGAAGACCGTGCTCGGGCAGCGCGGCATGAGCCGACGGGTCGCCCGTACCGTCTTCATGGGCTCCGCGCCGCGTGTGCACGCCGCCCGCAAGGGCCTGTCCGAGGCGCACATCCGGCTCGGCATGGCCATCCCCGGCGAACCTCTCGGTAACTTCCGTACCGCGCTCAACGCCCTCGCCGACCGCTCCACGTACCTCTACGGCGACGGCGAACGCCACTGGTACGACACCCACGCCAATATCACCCGCACCGCCAAGGATGAGGCGGAGAAGCTCCTCGACGACCCCGACAAGGTGTGGGCGGACGTGGTGCGCCGGCTCAGTCCCGTGCAGAGCGTGCGCGGCCCCTTCGCCGCCGTCCACGTCGCGCCTCTGACCGGTGCCGAGATCCCGGACAACGGCAGTGCCCGGCTGGTCCTGCTGCACCCCCGCTTCACCCACCGCAGCGCCAAGGGCGTACCCGACACCGAGGCCCTGCGGTTCGTCCAGGAGGCCCTCGACCAGTACCGCACCGGGCCCCGGACGCACCGCAACGCCCTTGTCTTCCTCGCCCCCGACCGCAAGGAGACGGAAGAAGTCGCCGAGGCGGTCCGCGAGTACCTGGGCTGGAAGCAGGTTCTCCAGCAGCACATCCAGCTCGACCTGACCGACAGCCAGAAGTCCCAGGCCAGGACTCGGATGGAGAAGGCTGACGAGACGGTCAACCTCCGCCTCGGCAAGGCATACCGCTGGGTTCTCGTCCCCGAGCAGTCCCCCGGTGCCAAGATCGACTGGGAGGACTTCAAGGTCGACCTTCACACCGTCGACGACGCCGCCTCCCAGACCGGCGAACGCCTCAAGCGGCAAGGCATGCTCTACGTCCAGCAGGCACCCGCCGTCCTCCACCAGCGGATCACCGACGCGCTGAGCCAGGAATGGAACCGTGACGGCCACATCTCCGTCGGCCGCCTCTGGGAACTGCACACCAAGTACCCCTACATGAACCGGCTGTGCGACCGCAGCGTCCTCGACCAGGGCGTCGAGGACGTCCTGACCCACATCACCTGGGAGCACGACGGCTTCGCCCTTGCCACCGGCCACGACGCGGCCACCGGCCGCTACCAGGGCCTCGTCCTGCCCTGTCGGAGCGTCTCCTTCGGCCAGATCACCGACACCACCCTCCTGGTCCGGGCCGACCTCGCCCTTGCTCAGGAAGCCGCCGATTTGGCCGAGGCCGCCGCCCGGCGGCAGGAACCGGCCGACCCGCAGGAGGCACCTGGAGGCAGCGGCCAGAACTCTAAGGGTGGTTCGTCGCCGCATGAGCCGCCCCGGCCCGGTCCGGGCGCCCCGGCGCCGACTCCGTCCCCGTTGCCCCGTGTTCCGACCCGTTTCTACGCCCACGCACGGCTTGGCACAGAGCAGTACAGCAAGCAGGCCACCAAGTACGCCTTCGAGATCCTCCAGCACCTCGAAGCTGTCGGGGCCGATGTCGAAATCACGGTAGAGATCCAGGCGACCGCGCCTGGCGGATTCCCAGCGGACAAAGTGCGCACCCTCACCGAGAACGCCAACACCCTTAAATTGCAAGCACAGTTCGAAGAGGATTAGGACCTCCAAGGCCCGGTCGGCGCGAACCGCGACGACCGGGCCTGATCGTTTCGGTGCCCGCCGGCGCTCTCGGTACGCTGGTCGATCCAGACCGGATGGCGTCCGACACCGCACGGGGGAACACAGGCATGGCCGCACGGAACCGGGACAGGGTCGTCCACTTCTACGAGATCGCCGACGCGGGTGCCGATGACTCCGCCCCGTCCCGTCTCCCGCACCGTGACTGGGGTACGCACATCCGTCGTCTGTGCAGCAGACCGCCTCTGCAGCGCACCGTACGCACAGGCGACGACATCCTGATCGGAGCCGTCGACCCGCACCAGACCGCCCCGCACCTGCTCCTCGCCAAGGTGCGCCAGGACGTACCGCAGCTGATCGACCACGTCGACGGCACCCTTGGCCGCCTCCAACTCGCCGCCGACAAGGAGCTGGTGGACGTCACCACGGTGTACTTCCTGCCTTTCGGCAACGTCGTCGCCACCATGGCCGGCGGTATCTCCGCGCCTCGCGTCCAGGCCCTCAGACGCTGGCTCGACGGCATGCGCGCCGCTGCCCCCGATGTCCGTGACATCGCACTGCGGCCGGTGGTCAACGCCCGTTCCCGGGAGAAACTCGCGCACGCGGCGGCCATCGAGAGGCTCGCCGTACGGATCTGCCCCGAGCCGTACGACAGTCCTTCTTCTCTCCGTGCAAGCTCCGACCTCGGTACCGCCCTCAGCCGTCTGCACGAGGACAATCCGGACATGGTCATCACACTGACCCTCGAAGTGCCGAAGAAGTCCCGCTCCCTGGTGCCGCGCCGCCGCGCCCGCGGGCACCAACGGCTTCTCGACTCCACGCGGGCCCTCGCCAACGACATCGACGACTGGCTGGACAACTCCGACGTCGTCGACACAGCCGCCGCTCGGGCTCGTATGGAAGCGTGGCACAGTCAGGCAGACGACGAGAAGATCGACTTCGTCAGTGAGCGCATCACCGCCAAGTGCGTCGTGCCGTTCTCCTCCAGCGACGGACACGCCATTGACCTCCAGGTCGCCTTGGCCAAACTGGAAGAGGTCTGCCGCGACAACGAACGCGAGCTGCGGGCCGCTGTCAGTGCCGACCTCTAGCCTGGAGGGTGACTCAGGCGAAAGCCCTGGTCAGGCGCGGGGGGAGGGGCAGAAATGCCGAGTCTGACGGAGATGACACGCGGGCTGTTGCAGGGTTGGCGGTCACGGCCGAAGACGGATTGGCTGGTGGCTGCAGCTGTAGTCGGCGGTCACGGACTGCTGGTCGCCCTGACAGGGCGAGGTGACATCCTAGGCGCACCAGACCGTGAGCAACGGCTTGCGGTCTACACCACAGGTGCCACCGTCGTCGCACTGATCGGCAGCTTCGTCACCGCGGCCATCGCTCAGTACGCGTCCGCCACCGGCCGCCGGATGCGGGCCCTGCGCACCGCGCCTCACCTGGCCTCCCAGTTCCGGCGTAACTGGGTGAGCATCTTGTCGGCGACGTTGCTCATCTCCGCCGTCTGCCTGCTAGCCATCGTCCTGGACACGACCGAGACCGATCCCGGAGGCGTCCACTGGGCCGTGGAAGGCGCGCTGGTCCTCGGCGCCGCCCGCGCCTACCGCCTGCTGTGGTTGTTCAACGCCGTCATTCAGACGTCGGACAGAGACCTCGCCGATGCTCCCCGGACACTGTCGCCAAACTCCTCCCCGCCCCGCCGATGACGTTGCTTGCTTCGCATGCAGTCACGGTGAGCTTGAATCCGTCGCCGGTTCGAGCCTCCTTCCGGTGCCGTGCGGCGCGGGACAGCATGAGACCGACCCGGCCGGGCCGCCCGTCCTCGCGCAGGACGGGCCCCGGTGCGGGAGCGTCGCGGCCGAGCAGCCGGCAGTGCTGGACGAATACCTCGTGGAGGCTGCGATCACTGGCGTGCAGCGCGTACTCCTCGCCGAAGACCCAGCAGCTGTCGTCCAGGATGCGGTGAAGTTCGTCCTGTTCCTTGACGCGGGGCTTCGTCTCCGGAGCCAAAACGAGGTGTTCCAGGACAGTGAGGAAGCCGATGCGGTCGGCCACTGCGGTCGAGGCCTTGATCAGCGCTGAGACGGTGGTCCGGTCCAGGAGCCGGACCAGCTCGCCCCTGCGGGACGATGGCGGCCGTGAACTCACGTGCGGAGGGCAATCCGGTGCACGGAACACCGAAGGCGCCGTGCCCGTCCTGTGTTCATGTGCTGGATCAACTGGGAGTTCGGGCGGTGGTGTGAGTGAGTAACGACCTGACACGCGGGTGGTCGCGGGAGACCGGGGACGTGCTGCGCCGTGCGGGCTGGAAGCCCGGACGTGCCGTGCCCACGGGGACCTGGGGGTCGGTACTGGGCGAGCGCGGGGCATTCGTGCTCCATGGCGCCGCCGAGGCGTTCCTCGCCGAGTTCGGCGGCCTTGTCACGTACGGCTGGCCGGCCGACTCGATCACCACCGCGTCGGCGGTCCGGTTCGACCCCCTGGGGGCCGCGTGGCAGAGGGAGCGCTTCGCCGAGGCCTGCCGGGAAGCGGGAACGTCGTTGTGTCCGGTGGGCACCGCGGACCAGGGAGCAAGCCTTCTCGGCATCAGCGAAGACGGTGTGATCCACCTCGTGCGGGAGAGTGCGGAACCGATAGGGACGAGCATCGATCAGGCGCTGGACCGCCTGGTGGAGACACAGCGGGCGCAGTCCGGGCTCTGGTCACCTGGAGGGGCAGCCCAGGAGCACCCCTTCTGGCGGCGCTTCCGTGCCGGGCACGCCGGTCCGGACACCGAGTCGCGTCGACCTGAGGAGACGGGACGTGTGCTGAGGGCGGCGGGCTGGTCACCGGGCCGGGAAGTGGCCACGGACACGTGGGAGAGCATTCTCCTGCACACCGGTGAGTTCGAGTTGCACGACGCCGCCCGCCGCTTCCTCGCCGAGTTCGGTGCCCTGGGCGTCCCCCACCGGGAGCCCGCGGACTCGATGCCGTGGATGGAGTTCTCGCTCGACCCCCTCGCGGCGATGTGGGACGCCGAGATCATCGACGACCTCGCCGAACAGGCGGGTGCCGAGCTGTACCCCATCGGTACGCGGGACCGCGGCAACCAGTACCTCGCCATGGCGGAGGACGGCGCCGTGTACGCGGGCATGGACCAGGTCCACCTGCTGGCCCCCACCCCTGACGAAGCCCTGCGCAGGCTCACCTCCCGGATCCGCCCGGAGGCCACTCCCTGACCGCCCGAAGCCGGGGCGCGCCCCCGCAGGGTTTGACCGCGACCCCCGTCGGGGTAATCTCTTCCGCTCGATTGGCCAGCCCCCCGCCCTCTGTGGCAGACTGGCCGAGTTGCTCGGTCGAGTGTTGATGCTGCGCGCCTCCCGCCGGGAGGACCGGAAGCGAGTCCCACAGTACTCGTCGTCCCTGATCAGGGGCGGACGTACGGGAATCTTCCGGGAAGTGTGGTGCGGCGCCGGCCAGGCGCCCGGTGGGCCTTTCGCCCCCGGTCCGCGGTTCTGGTAGGGCCGTGTCAATCCCGCAGGGATGTTCGGACAAGGGACATCTGTGTCAGCGGGAGTGCGACACGCCCGACCGCGTGGGTCGGAGGTGAGGGGAAGCCGCTCCGGGTTCCAGAGCGTAATGAGAGACAGGACTACGAAGTAGCCATGGCGGGACAGAAGATCCGCATCCGGCTCAAGGCCTACGACCACGAGGTCATCGACTCTTCGGCGAAGAAGATCGTCGAGACGGTGACGCGTACTGGTGCGTCGGTCGCGGGCCCGGTGCCGCTGCCCACTGAGAAGAACGTGTACTGCGTCATCAAGTCGCCGCACAAGTACAAGGACTCGCGCGAGCACTTCGAGATGCGCACGCACAAGCGCCTGATCGACATCCTCGACCCGACCCCCAAGACCGTTGACTCTCTGATGCGACTCGACCTCCCGGCCGGTGTCGACATCGAGATCAAGCTCTGAAGGCCGGTGATCTGAGAATGGCTAAGCAGATCAAGGGCATCCTGGGCGAGAAGCTCGGCATGACGCAGGTGTGGGACGCGAACAACCGCGTCGTCCCGGTCACCGTCGTCAAGGCCGGCCCCAACGTCGTCACCCAGGTCCGCACGAACGACGTCGACGGCTACGAGTCCGTCCAGATCGCCTTCGGCGAGATCGACCCGCGCAAGGTGAACAAGCCCCTCAAGGGTCACTTCGCCAAGGCCGACGTCACCCCCCGTCGTCACCTCGTCGAGATCCGCACGTCGGACGCCTCCGAGTACACGCTGGGCCAGGAAGTCACCGCTGAGGTGTTCGAGGCCGGCGTGAAGGTCGACGTGACCGGCAAGAGCAAGGGCAAGGGCTTCGCCGGTGTCATGAAGCGCCACAACTTCCGTGGCCTCGGCGCCGGGCACGGCACCCAGCGCAAGCACCGCTCGCCCGGTTCCATCGGTGGCTGCGCCACCCCGGGTCGTGTGTTCAAGGGCCTCCGCATGGCGGGTCGCATGGGCAACGAGCGGGTCACCACCCAGAACCTGACCGTCCACGCCGTTGACGCGGAGAAGGGTCTGCTGCTCATCAAGGGCGCGGTTCCCGGTCCGAACGGCGGCCTCGTCCTGGTCCGCACCGCGGCCAAGGGGGCCTGAGGTAACCGATGAGCACTGTTGACATCCTTTCGCCGGCGGGCGACAAGGCCGGTACCGTCGAGCTCCCCGCGGAGATCTTCGACGTCGAGAAGGTCAGCGTTCCGCTGATCCACCAGGTCGTCGTCGCGCAGCTGGCCGCTGCCCGTCAGGGCACGCACAAGACGAAGACCCGTGGCGAGGTCCGTGGTGGCGGCAAGAAGCCGTACCGCCAGAAGGGCACCGGCCGCGCCCGTCAGGGCTCGACCCGTGCGCCGCAGTTCGCCGGTGGTGGCGTCGTGCACGGTCCCGTGCCGCGCGACTACTCGCAGCGCACGCCCAAGAAGATGAAGGCTGCCGCTCTGCGTCACGCCCTCACCGACCGGGCGCGCCACAACCGCATCCACGTCGTCACCGGCGTGGTCGAGGGTGAGGCCCCGTCCACGAAGGCCGCCAAGTCGCTGTTCGGCAAGATCTCGGAGCGCAAGAACCTGCTCCTGGTCGTCGACCGCGCCGACGAGGCCGCGTGGCTGTCCGCCCGCAACCTGCCCCAGGTCCACATCCTGGAGCCGGGCCAGCTGAACACGTACGACGTTCTCGTCTCGGACGACGTGGTCTTCACCAAGGCCGCTTTCGAGTCCTTCGTCGCCGGCCCGAACAAGGCCAACGACAACGAAGGGAGCGAGGTCTGATGGCTGCCCGTCACCCCTCGATCGCCTCGAAGGCCGCCAAGGCGGCCAAGGCTGCGCGCGTCGCCAAGGCGCGTCGCCACGAGGCCGAAGGCAAGAACACCGTCGTCACCCCGGCGAGCAAGGCGTACACGGACCCCCGTGACGTCCTGCTGAAGCCGGTCGTGTCCGAGAAGAGCTACGCGCTCATCGACGAGAACAAGTACACGTTCCTCGTCGACCCGCGTGCCAACAAGACCCAGATCAAGGAGGCCGTCCAGGCGGTCTTCGAGGTCAAGGTCACCGGGGTCAACACGATCAACCGCGTCGGCAAGCGCAAGCGGACCCGCACCGGGTTCGGCCAGCGTGCCGCCACCAAGCGCGCGATCGTGACCCTCGCCGAGGGCGACCGTATCGACATCTTCGGCGGTCCGACCGCGTAAGCGGTCAGGATCGTTCGATATCGGACGAGGACTGAGAAATGGGTATCCGCAAGTACAAGCCGACGACTCCGGGCCGTCGTGGCTCCAGCGTCGCCGACTTCGTCGAGGTCACGCGGTCCACGCCGGAGAAGTCGCTGGTCCGTCCCCTGCACAGCAAGGGCGGCCGTAACAATTCCGGTCGTGTGACCGTCCGCCACCAGGGCGGTGGCCACAAGCGCGCCTACCGAGTGATCGACTTCCGTCGTCACGACAAGGACGGCGTGCCGGCGAAGGTCGCGCACATCGAGTACGACCCCAACCGCACCGCGCGCATCGCGCTCCTGCACTACGCGGACGGCGAGAAGCGCTACATTCTCGCGCCGCGTGGCCTGAACCAGGGCGACCGCGTCGAGAACGGTCCCGGGGCCGACATCAAGCCGGGCAACAACCTTGCCCTGCGCAACATCCCCGTGGGTACGACGCTGCACGCCATCGAGCTGCGTCCCGGCGGCGGCGCCAAGTTCGCCCGCTCCGCCGGCGCCTCGGTGCAGCTGCTCGCGAAGGAGGGCACCATGGCCCACCTCCGCATGCCCTCCGGCGAGATCCGCCTGGTCGACCAGCGCTGCCGCGCCACGGTCGGCGAGGTCGGCAACGCCGAGCAGAGCAACATCAACTGGGGCAAGGCGGGCCGCAAGCGGTGGCTGGGCGTCCGCCCGACCGTCCGCGGTGTCGTCATGAACCCGGTGGACCACCCGCACGGTGGTGGTGAGGGCCGGACCTCCGGTGGCCGTCACCCCGTGTCCCCCTGGGGCAAGAAGGAAGGCCGTACTCGTTCGCCCAAGAAGGCGTCGAACAAGTACATCGTCCGCCGCCGCAAGACGAACAAGAAGCGCTAAGGACGGGTTGAGATGCCTCGTAGCTTGAAGAAGGGACCCTTCGTCGACGACCACCTGATCAAGAAGGTGGACGCGCAGAACGAAGCCGGTACCAAGAACGTCATCAAGACCTGGTCCCGTCGCTCGATGATCGTCCCGGCGATGCTGGGCCACACGATCGCGGTGCACAACGGCAAGACCCACATCCCGGTGTTTGTCACCGAGTCGATGGTCGGCCACAAGCTCGGCGAGTTCTCGCCGACCCGCACCTTCCGGGGCCACGTCAAGGACGACCGGAAGTCGAAGCGCCGCTAGTCGGCGGGGTGCAATCGACCATGACAGACACTGAAGGGACAACCATGGAAGCCAGGGCCCAGGCGCGGTACATCCGCGTCACGCCCATGAAGGCCCGCCGCGTGGTGGACCTCATCCGTGGCATGGACGCCACGGAGGCTCAGGCGGTCCTGCGTTTCGCCCCGCAGGCCGCGAGCGTGCCGGTGGGCAAGGTGCTGGACAGCGCCATTGCCAACGCCGCGCACAACTACGACCACACCGACGTCGACAGCCTCTTCATTTCCGAGGCCTACGTCGACGAGGGCCCGACCCTGAAGCGGTTCCGTCCGCGCGCCCAGGGCCGCGCCTACCGGATCCGCAAGCGGACCAGCCACATCACCGTGGTCGTCAGCAGCAAGGAAGGAACCCGGTAATGGGCCAGAAGGTTAACCCGCACGGGTTCCGGCTCGGTGTCACGACCGACTTCAAGTCGCGTTGGTACGCCGACAAGCTGTACAAGGACTACGTCAAGGAAGACGTCGCCATCCGCCGGATGATGACGTCCGGCATGGAGCGCGCCGGCATCTCCAAGGTCGAGATCGAGCGCACCCGTGACCGTGTGCGTGTGGACATCCACACCGCGCGTCCGGGCATCGTGATCGGCCGCCGTGGCGCCGAGGCCGACCGCATCCGCGGCGACCTCGAGAAGCTCACCGGCAAGCAGGTCCAGCTGAACATCCTCGAGGTCAAGAACCCCGAGACCGATGCCCAGCTGGTCGCGCAGGCCGTCGCCGAGCAGCTCTCCTCCCGCGTCTCCTTCCGCCGTGCCATGCGCAAGAGCATGCAGTCGGCCATGAAGGCGGGCGCCAAGGGCATCAAGATCCAGTGCGGCGGCCGCCTCGGTGGCGCCGAGATGTCCCGCTCGGAGTTCTACCGCGAGGGCCGTGTGCCCCTGCACACGCTCCGCGCGAACGTGGACTACGGCTTCTTCGAGGCCAAGACGACCTTCGGCCGCATCGGCGTGAAGGTCTGGATCTACAAGGGCGACGTCAAGAACATCGCCGAGGTCCGCGCCGAGAACGCCGCTGCCCGCGCCGGCAACCGCCCGGCCCGTGGCGGTGCCGACCGCCCGGCCCGTGGTGGCCGCGGTGGCGAGCGTGGCGGTCGCGGTCGCAAGCCGCAGCAGGCTCCCGCTGCCGAGGCCCCCAAGGCCGAGGCTCCGGCGGCCGCTCCGGCTGAGAGCACCGGAACGGAGGCCTGACCACCATGCTGATCCCCCGTAGGGTCAAGCACCGCAAGCAGCACCACCCGAAGCGCAACGGCATGTCGAAGGGTGGCACGCAGGTTGCGTTCGGCGAGTACGGCATCCAGGCGCTCACCCCGGCGTACGTGACGAACCGCCAGATCGAAGCGGCTCGTATCGCCATGACCCGCCACATCAAGCGTGGCGGCAAGGTCTGGATCAACATCTACCCGGACCGCCCCCTCACCAAGAAGCCGGCCGAGACCCGCATGGGTTCCGGTAAGGGCTCCCCGGAGTGGTGGGTGGCCAACGTCAAGCCCGGACGCGTCATGTTCGAGCTGTCGTACCCCAACGAGAAGATCGCGCGCGAGGCCCTGACCCGTGCGGCTCACAAGCTGCCGATGAAGTGCAAGATCGTCAAGCGCGAGGCAGGTGAAGCGTGATGTCGGCCGGTACCAAGGCGTCAGAGCTGCGCGAGCTGGGCAACGAGGAGCTTCTGGCGAAGCTCCGCGAGGCCAAGGAAGAGCTGTTCAACCTCCGCTTCCAGGCGGCCACGGGTCAGCTCGAGAACCACGGTCGGCTCAAGGCCGTCCGCAAGGACATCGCGCGGATCTACACCCTGATGCGTGAGCGCGAGCTGGGCATCGAGACGGTGGAGAGCGCATGAGCGAGAACAACGTGACTGAAGAGACGAAGGCCGCCCGGGGCTTCCGCAAGACCCGCGAGGGTCTGGTCGTCAGCGACAAGATGGACAAGACCGTCGTCGTCGCTGTCGAGGACCGCGTGAAGCACGCGCTGTACGGCAAGGTCATCCGCCGTACGAACAAGCTCAAGGCGCACGACGAGCAGAACGCCGCGGGTGTCGGCGACCGCGTCCTCCTCATGGAGACCCGGCCGCTGTCCGCCACCAAGCGCTGGCGCGTCGTCGAGATCCTCGAGAAGGCCAAGTAAATCTCCTGCGGGGCATTCCTCGCAGGACAGTTCCGCCAGGCTCCGGGGGCCGTTCCTGAACGGCCCCCGGGGAACCGGCAGACAAACAGGAGATAGACGTGATCCAGCAGGAGTCGCGACTGCGTGTCGCCGACAACACTGGTGCGAAGGAAATCCTTTGCATCCGTGTGCTCGGTGGCTCCGGTCGCCGCTACGCGGGCATCGGTGACGTCATCGTCGCCACCGTCAAGGACGCGATCCCCGGTGGCAACGTGAAGAAGGGTGACGTCGTCAAGGCGGTCATCGTTCGCACCGTCAAGGAGCGCCGCCGTCCGGACGGCTCGTACATCCGCTTCGACGAGAACGCCGCCGTCATTCTGAAGAACGACGGCGACCCTCGTGGCACCCGTATCTTCGGCCCGGTGGGCCGTGAGCTGCGCGAGAAGAAGTTCATGAAGATCATCTCCCTCGCGCCGGAGGTGCTGTGAGCATGAAGATCAAGAAGGGCGACCTGGTCCAGGTCATCACCGGTAAGGACAAGGGCAAGCAGGGCAAGGTCATCGCGGCCTTCCCCCGCGAGGACCGCGTCCTGGTCGAGGGTGTCAACCGGGTCAAGAAGCACACCAAGGCCGGTCCGACCGCCAGCGGTTCGCAGGCCGGCGGCATCGTGACCACCGAGGCCCCGATCCACGTCTCCAACGTCCAGCTGGTCGTGGAGAAGGACGGCAACAAGGTCGTCACGCGCGTCGGTTACCGCTTCGACGACGAGGGCAACAAGATCCGCGTTGCCAAGCGGACGGGTGAGGACATCTGATGACGACCACCACCACTCCGCGTCTGAAGACGAAGTACCGCGAGGAGATCGCGGGCAAGCTGCGTGAGCAGTTCTCCTACGAGAACGTCATGCAGGTTCCCGGCCTCGTCAAGATCGTGGTCAACATGGGTGTGGGCGACGCCGCCCGCGACTCCAAGCTGATCGAGGGCGCCATCCGCGACCTCACCACGATCACCGGTCAGAAGCCGGCCGTCACCAAGGCCCGCAAGTCCATCGCGCAGTTCAAGCTGCGTGAGGGTCAGCCGATCGGTGCCCACGTCACCCTCCGTGGCGACCGCATGTGGGAGTTCCTGGACCGCACCCTGTCGCTCGCGCTGCCGCGCATCCGCGACTTCCGTGGTCTGTCCCCCAAGCAGTTCGACGGCCGGGGCAACTACACCTTCGGTCTCACGGAGCAGGTCATGTTCCACGAGATCGACCAGGACAAGATCGACCGTGTCCGGGGTATGGACATCACCGTGGTGACCACGGCGACCAACGACGAAGAGGGCCGTGCCCTTCTCCGTCACCTCGGCTTCCCGTTCAAGGAGGCGTGAGCGAGATGGCGAAGAAGGCTCTCATCGCGAAGGCTGCTCGCAAGCCCAAGTTCGGAGTGCGCGGCTACACCCGCTGCCAGCGCTGCGGTCGTCCGCACTCCGTGTACCGCAAGTTCGGCCTGTGCCGCGTGTGCCTTCGTGAGATGGCTCACCGTGGCGAGCTGCCGGGCGTGACCAAGAGCTCCTGGTAATCCGGTAGTTCCGGACTCCCAGGGCTCTCGGTAAGCAATGGGAACGGCAGGAGGCCCGCTCCGCATGGCTTAGGCTTGTGGGGTTGGGCACCTGCCGTGCCCGTACGACTTACTACGCCGTAGGTCCACCGCGCCGCACCCGTCCCGTCTCGGATCGGGGAGAGGGATGGCGCACCAGGAAACCCCGGCGAGAGAGGCCGAAGGCCAATTCATGACCATGACTGATCCGATCGCAGACATGCTTACGCGTCTGCGGAACGCGAACTCGGCATACCACGACACCGTGTCGATGCCGCACTCGAAGATCAAGTCTCACATCGCGGAGATCCTCCAGCAGGAGGGCTTCATCACGGGCTGGAAGGTCGAGGACGCCGAGGTCGGCAAGAACCTCGTCCTGGACCTCAAGTTCGGTCCCAACCGTGAGCGCTCCATCGCGGGCATCAAGCGGATCTCCAAGCCCGGTCTCCGGGTGTACGCGAAGTCCACCAACCTGCCGAAGGTGCTGGGCGGCCTCGGCGTGGCGATCATCTCCACGTCGCACGGGCTCCTCACCGACAAGCAGGCCGGCAAGAAGGGCGTGGGTGGGGAAGTCCTCGCCTACGTCTGGTAGCGGAAGGGAACGGAGGAAACAGCTATGTCGCGCATCGGCAAGCTCCCCATCGCGGTTCCCGCCGGCGTGGACGTCACCATCGACGGCCGTACGGTTTCGGTCAAGGGCCCCAAGGGCACGCTGACCCACACCGTCGTGGCGCCGATCGAGATCGCCAAGGGTGAGGACGGCGTCCTGAACGTCACCCGCCCCAACGACGAGCGTCAGAACAAGGCCCTGCACGGCCTGTCCCGCACGCTGGTGGCGAACATGATCACCGGCGTGACCCAGGGTTACGTGAAGAAGCTCGAGATCAGCGGTGTCGGTTACCGCGTTGTCGCCAAGGGTTCGAACCTGGAGTTCTCCCTCGGCTACAGCCACCCGATCACGGTCGAGGCCCCCGAGGGCATCACCTTCAAGGTGGAGGCCCCCACCCGTTTCTCGGTCGAGGGCATCGACAAGCAGAAGGTCGGCGAGGTTGCGGCCAACATCCGCAAGCTGCGCAAGCCCGACCCGTACAAGGCCAAGGGCGTCAAGTACGAGGGCGAAGTCATCCGCCGCAAGGTCGGAAAGGCGGGTAAGTAAGCCATGGCATACGGGCAGAAGATCCTCAAGGGCGACGCCTACAAGCGTGCTGCTATCAAGCGTCGTCACATCCGGATCCGCAAGAAGGTCGCCGGCACCGCCGAGCGTCCTCGCCTGGTCGTGACTCGTTCCAACCGCCACATCGTGGCGCAGGTGATCGACGACCTGAAGGGTCACACCCTGGCGTCGGCGTCCACCCTGGACGCGTCCGTCCGCGGCGGCGAGGGCGACAAGTCCGCGCAGGCCAAGCAGGTCGGCGCCCTGGTCGCCGAGCGCGCCAAGGCCGCCGGTGTCGAGGCCGTCGTGTTCGACCGTGGTGGCAACCAGTACGCCGGGCGCATCGCCGCTCTGGCCGACGCCGCCCGCGAAGCCGGACTGAAGTTCTGAGCCGGTTCCGTAGCTAGCGGAAACAGAGAGAGGTAATTCCAATGGCTGGACCCCAGCGCCGCGGTGGCGGTGCCGGTGGCGGCGAGCGGCGGGACCGGAAGGGCCGTGACGGCGGCGCAGCTGCCGCCGAGAAGACCGCATACGTTGAGCGCGTCGTCGCGATCAACCGTGTCGCCAAGGTTGTGAAGGGTGGTCGTCGCTTCAGCTTCACCGCGCTGGTCGTGGTGGGCGACGGTGACGGCACCGTGGGTGTCGGATACGGCAAGGCCAAGGAGGTGCCGGCCGCCATCGCCAAGGGCGTTGAGGAGGCCAAGAAGCACTTCTTCAAGGTCCCCCGCATCCAGGGCACCATCCCGCACCCCATCCAGGGTGAGAAGGCTGCCGGCGTCGTGCTGCTCAAGCCCGCGTCGCCCGGTACCGGTGTGATCGCCGGTGGTCCGGTGCGCGCCGTGCTCGAGTGCGCCGGTATCCACGACGTGCTGTCGAAGTCGCTCGGCTCCGACAACCAGATCAACATCGTGCACGCGACCGTGGAGGCCCTCAAGGGTCTGCAGCGTCCCGAGGAGATCGCGGCCCGCCGCGGTCTGCCCCTCGAGGACGTCGCTCCCGCGGCTCTTCTCCGTGCGCGTGCCGGGGCGGGTGCGTAATCATGGCGCAGCTCAAGATTACGCAGGTCAAGTCCTACATCGGCAGCAAGCAGAACCACCGTGACACCCTGCGCTCCCTTGGTCTCAAGGGCATCAACACGCAGGTCGTCAAGGAGGATCGTCCCGAGTTCCGCGGCATGGTGCACACCGTCCGCCACCTCGTGACGGTCGAGGAGGTCGACTGATCATGGCGGAGAACAACCCGCTCAAGATCCACAACCTCCGTCCCGCCCCCGGTGCCAAGACCGCGAAGACCCGTGTCGGTCGTGGTGAGGCGTCGAAGGGTAAGACGGCCGGTCGTGGTACCAAGGGCACCAAGGCCCGTTACCAGGTTCCGGAGCGCTTCGAGGGTGGCCAGATGCCCCTCCACATGCGTCTCCCGAAGCTCAAGGGCTTCAAGAACCCGTTCAAGACCGAGTTCCAGGTCGTGAACCTGGACAAGCTCGCCTCCCTCTACCCCGAGGGCGGAGAGGTCACGGTCGAGGACCTGGTCGCCAAGGGCGCCGTGCGCAAGAACAGCCTCGTCAAGGTCCTGGGCCAGGGCGAGATCTCCGTGGCGCTGCAGGTGACGGTCGACGCCGTCTCCGGCTCCGCCAAGGAGAAGATCACCGCCGCGGGCGGTACCGTCACCGAGCTCGTCTGACCCCGTCAGGTGTCTCGATGACGTAGAGCGATCCCGACCGGGGATACCCCACAAATGGGGTATCCCCGGTTGGTCGTTCCTAGGGCGGTGGTGTCGCCGGTAAGGTGGCCTGCGCTGCCCATTCACCTCGGGAGCCCCACGCGGGGCACTCAGGGCGGCAGTTGACCGTTAAGAATTCGTCCTCAGTCGGAATCTCAGACCATCACCCTTGACGCAGTTGCGCGGGGGGTCGCAGGAGGCACCGTGCTCACCGCGTTCGCCCGGGCGTTCAAGACGCCCGACCTGCGCAAGAAGCTGCTCTTCACGCTCGGCATCATCGTGGTGTACCGCGTCGGTACGCACGTACCCATCCCGGGTGTCGACTACCGGAACGTCCAGACCTGTATCGACGCCGCGCAGGCGAACCAGGGCCTGTTCGGTCTGGTGAACATGTTCAGCGGCGGTGCGCTGCTCCAGATCACGGTCTTCGCGCTCGGGATCATGCCGTACATCACGGCGAGCATCATTCTGCAGCTGCTGACCGTGGTGATCCCGCGCCTGGAAGCCCTGAAGAAGGAGGGGCAGGCCGGCACGGCGAAGATCACGCAGTACACCCGTTACCTGACGGTCGCGCTCGCCATCCTCCAGGGCACCGGCCTGGTGGCCACCGCCCGCAGCGGCGCCCTCTTCCAGGGCTGCCCGGTCGCGAGCCAGATCGTCCCGGACCAGTCGATCTTCGTGACCATCACCATGGTCATCACCATGACCGCCGGCACGGCCGCGGTCATGTGGCTCGGTGAGCTCATCACCGACCGCGGCATCGGCAACGGCATGTCGATCCTGATGTTCATCTCGATCGCCGCCACCTTCCCCTCCGCCCTGTGGGCCATCAAGGAGCAGGGCAGCCTGGCGGACGGCTGGATCGAGTTCGGCACCGTCATCGCCGTCGGCCTGGTCATGGTCGGCCTGGTCGTCTTCGTCGAGCAGGCCCAGCGCCGGATCCCCGTCCAGTACGCGAAGCGCATGATCGGCCGCCGGTCCTACGGCGGCACGTCGACCTACATCCCGCTGAAGGTCAACCAGGCGGGTGTGATCCCGGTCATCTTCGCCTCGTCGCTGCTGTACATCCCGGCGCTGATCGCGCAGTTCTCCAGCGGCACCTCGGGCTGGAAGACCTGGATCGAGTCGCACCTCGTCCGCGGTGACCACCCGATCTACGTGACGCTGTACTTCTTGCTCATCGTCTTCTTCGCGTTCTTCTACGTGGCCATCTCGTTCAACCCCGAGGAAGTCGCGGACAACATGAAGAAGTATGGTGGCTTCATCCCGGGCATCCGGGCTGGCCGACCGACCGCTGAGTATCTGAGCTACGTACTCAACCGGATCACCTGGCCGGGTTCGCTGTACTTGGGTCTGATCGCTCTCGTACCGACGATGGCGTTGGTTGGTTTCGGGGCAAACCAGAACTTCCCGTTCGGCGGGACGAGCATCCTGATCATCGTGGGTGTCGGTCTCGAGACGGTGAAGCAGATCGAGAGCCAGCTCCAGCAGCGCAATTACGAAGGGTTCCTCCGCTGATGCGAATCGTCCTCGTCGGGCCGCCGGGTGCTGGGAAGGGCACACAGGCAACCCGCCTTGCCGAGAAACTGCGCATCCCGCACATCTCCACGGGCGACCTGTTCCGCGCCAACATCAGCCGGCAGACCGAGCTGGGAAAGCTCGCCAAGTCCTACATGGACGCCGGTAACCTCGTCCCGGACGAGGTCACCATCGCCATGGCCAAGGACCGCATGTCGCAGCCCGACGCCGAGGGCGGCTTCCTGCTGGACGGCTTCCCGCGCAACGTGTCGCAGGCCGAGGCGCTGGACGAGCTGCTGAAGACCGAGGGCATCAAGCTGGACGCGGTGCTCGATCTCGAGGCCCCCGAGGACGAGGTCGTGAAGCGGATCGCCGGGCGGCGCGTCTGCCGCAAGGACTCCTCGCACGTCTTCCACGTGACCTACAGCAAGCCGAAGCAGGACGGCGTCTGCGACCACTGCGGCGGCGAGCTGTACCAGCGCGACGACGACTCCGAGGAGACCGTCCGCACGCGCCTGGAGGTCTACCACACGCAGACCGAGCCGATCATCGACTACTACCGGGCCCAGGGCCTGGTGGTGACCATCTCCGCGATGGGCCCCGTCGACGAGGTCACCGGCCGGGCGCTGGAGGCGCTGAAGAGCGGCCAGTAGTCCGTCCCGCCGCCTGCACAGCCGCGGTTCCCCCCGAGGGGCCGCGGCTGTGGCGTGGGCGGGGTCCGTGCCGCCGCCCGCGCGGCACGCGGGCGGCTCGCGCCCGTATCGTTGGAAGCGTTCGTACTCCTCCACCGGTCCAGAAAGGCCCTCGTCCCCATGGTGCAGATCAAGAGCCCTGAGCAGATCGCCAAGATGCGCGAGGCGGGGCTGGTCGTCGCCGCCATCCACGCGGCCACGCGTGAGGCCGCGGTGCCCGGGGCCTCCACCAAGGATCTGGACCAGGTGGCCCGCAAGGTGCTCGCCGAGCACGGCGCCAAGCCGAACTTCCTCGGTTACGGCGGCTTCCCCGCCACCATCTGCACCTCGGTGAACGAGGTCGTGGTCCACGGCATCCCGTCCGACGACGTGATCCTCAAGGACGGGGACATCATCTCCATCGACTGCGGCGCCATCATCGACGGCTGGCACGGCGACGCCGCCTACACCGCGTTCGTCGGCTCCGGTCACTCCCCGGAGCTGGTCGAGCTCTCCCGGGTCACCGAGGAGTCGATGTGGGCCGGCATCGCGGCCATGAAGCAGGGCAACCGGCTGGTCGACATCTCCCGTGCGATCGAGACGTACATCCGCCGCCAGCCGAAGCCCGGCGGCGGCAAGTACGGGATCATCGAGGACTACGGCGGCCACGGCATCGGCACCGAGATGCACATGGACCCGCACCTGCTGAACTACGTCGACCGCAAGCGCGGCAAGGGGCCGAAGCTGGTGCCCGGCTTCTGCCTGGCGATCGAGCCGATGGTCTCCCTCGGCACCCCGCGCACCGAGGTCCTCTCCGACGACTGGACGGTCATCACGACCGACGGCACCTGGTCCTCCCACTGGGAGCACTCGGTCGCCCTCACCGAGCAGGGCCCCCTGGTGCTGACCGCCCCCGACGGCGGCAAGGCGAAGCTCGCGGAGATGGGCGTCCAGGCCGCCCCCGACCCGTTGGGTTAGGGATCTCGCCCGGAGGGCAGAATCTCTCGATTCGTGTTTCCGGGTGCGCTGACGTAGACTGACTCGTCGGCTCTGGTGCACCCGCATGTCCGCATGTGGTCACGGTGTACTCGAGAGTCGATCAAGGTAGTCGATTCGAAGGGCGAAGCGTGGCCAAGAAGCAAGGTGCCATCGAGATCGAGGGCACTGTCGTCGAGTCTCTGCCGAACGCCATGTTCAGGGTCGAGCTCCAGAACGGCCACCAGGTCCTGGCACACATCAGCGGCAAGATGCGCATGCACTACATCCGCATCCTCCCTGACGACCGGGTCGTGGTGGAGCTGTCTCCGTACGACCTCACGCGTGGCCGGATCGTCTACCGGTACAAGTAGATCTTGCCCGCTCCCCGGTCCGCCGGGGTGATGGCACTGACCCGGAGAACCTCACACCCATGAAGGTCAAGCCGAGCGTCAAGAAGATCTGCGACAAGTGCAGGGTGATCCGCCGTCACGGTCGGGTCATGGTCATCTGCGACAACCCGCGCCACAAGCAGCGCCAGGGCTGACCGCAGCACTGATCCACCCTCTGCGCCTCCCGCAGACTTCGCGCGACGCGAGCAACACACGTTCATACGCAGGACCCGAGCCGCACGGCTCGACACCCCCGGCTCGGAGGCCGGGGACCCGGTCCGTACCTGGTACGGCGGGCGGGGAGTCGGTTCTGTGGAAGACCTCCGACAACCAACTGGAGCCATTGAATGGCACGCGTTTCCGGTGTTGACATCCCGCGCGACAAGCGCGTGGAGATCGCCCTCACCTATGTGTTCGGCATCGGCCGGACCCTTTCGCAGCAGACGCTGGCCGCGACCGGCGTCGACCCGAACACCCGCGTCCGCGACCTGAGCGAAGAGCAGCTCGTCGCGATCCGCGAGTTCGTGGACAACAACATCAAGACCGAGGGTGACCTCCGTCGCGAGATCCAGGCCGACATCCGCCGCAAGGTCGAGATCGGCACCTACCAGGGTCTGCGTCACCGTCGCGGTCTGCCCGTCCGCGGTCAGCGCACCAGCACCAACGCGCGTACCCGCAAGGGCCCGCGTCGCGCCATCGCCGGCAAGAAGAAGCCGGGCAAGAAGTAGTCCTCAGCGGACTTCGCCGTCCAGCGGTCTTCGCTGTAGGACCGACCACCTCCCGTAGGAGTACAGATGCCCCCCAAGGGTCGTCAGGGCGCTGCCAAGAAGGTGCGCCGCAAGGAAAAGAAGAACGTCGCTCACGGCCACGCGCACATCAAGAGCACGTTCAACAACACGATCGTCTCGATCACGGACCCGTCCGGCAACGTGATCTCCTGGGCCTCCGCCGGCCACGTCGGCTTCAAGGGCTCCCGGAAGTCCACGCCGTTCGCCGCGCAGATGGCCGCCGAGTCGGCTGCCCGCCGCGCCCAGGAGCACGGCATGCGCAAGGTCGACGTGTTCGTCAAGGGCCCGGGTTCCGGTCGTGAGACCGCCATCCGCTCCCTGCAGGCCACGGGCCTCGAGGTCGGCTCCATCCAGGACGTCACCCCGACCCCGCACAACGGCTGCCGCCCGCCGAAGCGCCGCCGCGTCTGAGTCGCGTTCCGCGTCTCACTCGGCCGCTTCGCAGGGCCTGAGGTTCCGGGCGGTACGGCTCGCAAGGGCCGTATCGCCCGTACCCTTGCAGTACCCGCACTTTTCACCGGGTGCGGTTTCCGTCGGACGTCAAATAGCGGGCGTCCACGAAAGAAGGATCTGATCCACTCATGCTGATCGCTCAGCGTCCCTCGTTGACCGAAGAGGTCGTCGACGAATTCCGCTCCCGGTTCGTGATCGAGCCGCTGGAGCCGGGCTTCGGCTACACCCTCGGCAACTCCCTCCGCCGCACCCTCCTGTCGTCGATCCCCGGTGCCGCTGTCACCAGCATCCGCATCGACGGCGTCCTGCACGAGTTCACCACCGTGCCGGGCGTCAAGGAGGACGTCACCGACCTGATCCTCAACATCAAGCAGCTGGTCGTCTCCTCGGAGCACGACGAGCCGGTCGTGATGTACCTGCGCAAGCAGGGCCCGGGTCTGGTCACCGCCGCCGACATCGCGCCCCCGGCCGGTGTCGAGGTGCACAACCCGGACCTCGTCCTCGCCACGCTCAACGGCAAGGGCAAGCTGGAGATGGAGCTGACCGTCGAGCGCGGTCGCGGCTACGTCTCCGCCGTGCAGAACAAGCAGGTCGGCCAGGAGATCGGCCGTATCCCGGTCGACTCGATCTACAGCCCCGTGCTGAAGGTCACCTACAAGGTCGAGGCGACCCGAGTCGAGCAGCGCACCGACTTCGACAAGCTCATCGTCGACGTCGAGACCAAGCAGGCGATGCGTCCGCGTGACGCCATGGCCTCCGCCGGCAAGACCCTGGTCGAGCTGTTCGGTCTCGCCCGCGAGCTGAACATCGACGCCGAGGGCATCGACATGGGCCCGTCCCCGACGGACGCCGCCCTCGCCGCCGACCTGGCGCTGCCGATCGAGGAGCTGGAGCTCACGGTCCGGTCGTACAACTGCCTCAAGCGTGAGGGCATCCACTCCGTGGGTGAGCTCGTCGCGCGGTCCGAGGCGGACCTGCTCGACATCCGGAACTTCGGTGCGAAGTCCATCGACGAGGTCAAGGCCAAGCTGGCCGGCATGGGCCTCGCGCTGAAGGACTCGCCTCCCGGGTTCGACCCGACCGCCGCGGCGGACGCGTTCGGCGCGGACGACGACGCGGACGCGGGTTTCGTGGAGACCGAGCAGTACTGAGCTCGGGACCTGCGGTCCGTTGCTGACTGCCGGCCGGTTTCGGCTGGTCGCGCAGTTCCCCGCGCCCCTTCGGGGGCGCGGGTCCTCCAGGACGTCTGTGAAGGCGCTCTGGATCTCCGACAGGCGACCGCCTGCTCGGATACTGACTCCGGTACCTGATACGGCCGGGGCAGACACACAGGAGAGTCACTATGCCGAGGCCCACCAAGGGTGCCCGTATGGGCGGCAGCGCCGCGCACGAGAAGCTCCTCCTCGCGAACCTCGCGAAGGCGCTCTTCGAGCACGGCCGCATCACCACCACCGAGGCGAAGGCGCGCAAGCTGCGTCCCTACGCCGAGCGTCTGGTCACCAAGGCGAAGAAGGGCGACCTTCACAACCGCCGCCAGGTGCTCCAGGTGATCACGGACAAGAGCATCGTCCACACGCTCTTCACCGAGATCGGCCCGCGGTACGAGAACCGTCCCGGTGGCTACACCCGCATCACCAAGATCGGTAACCGCCGTGGCGACAACGCGCCCATGGCCGTCATCGAGCTGGTCGAGGCGCTGACGGTGCAGCAGGCCGCTGTCGGCGAGGCCGAGGCCGCGACCAAGCGGTCCGCGAAGGACGCCGAGGCCGCGGAGGCGGCCGAGACCCAGGCCGACACGGCCGAGGAGTCGAAGGACGCGTAAGCGTTCTGCGGGGGGCCTGCCCATGGGCGGCCGCGGCTCCGTCGTGGTTGTTCGCGCAGTTCCCCGCGCCCTTTGAGGGTGTTGTCGGGCCCGCTTCTTTCACAGGAGCGGGCCCGCTTCGTTGTGGAATGGAGATGTCCGGGTGAGTGGTGTGGTGCGGGTTCGGCTGGATCTTTCCTATGACGGGACCGCGTTCTCCGGGTGGGCCAAGCAGGCCGGAGGGCGGCGGACCGTGCAGGGGGAGATCGAGGACGCCCTGCGGACCGTGACGCGGTCCGCGACGACGTTCGAGCTGACCGTGGCCGGGCGGACCGACGCCGGTGTGCACGCGCGCGGTCAGGTCGCCCACGTGGACCTGCCGCGCGAGGTGTGGGCCGAGCACCGGGCGAAGCTGCTGAAGCGGCTCGCCGGGCGGCTGCCGAAGGACGTGCGGGTATGGGCGCTCAGGGAGGCGCCGGAGGGCTTCGACGCCCGGTTCTCGGCGATCTGGCGGCGCTACGCCTACCGCGTCACCGACAACCCCGGCGGCGTCGACCCGCTGCTGCGCAACCACGTGCTGTGGCACGACTGGCCGCTCGACGTGGACGCCATGAACGAGGCCGCCCGCGGACTGCTCGGCGAGCACGACTTCGCCGCCTACTGCAAGCGGCGCGAGGGCGCGACGACCATCCGGACGCTCCAGCAGCTGAGCCTGGTACGGGGCGACGACGGGATCATCACGGCCACCGTGCGGGCCGACGCCTTCTGCCACAACATGGTGCGCTCGCTGATCGGCGCGCTGCTGTTCGTCGGTGACGGCCACCGCACACCGGACTGGCCCGCGAAGGTCCTCGCCGCGGGCGTACGGGACTCGGCCGTCCATGTCGTACGCCCGCACGGCCTGACCCTGGAGGAGGTCGGCTACCCGGCCGACGAGCTCCTTGCGGCCCGCAGCGTGGAGGCGCGCAACAAGCGGACGCTGCCGTCGGCCGGCTGCTGCTGACGCGCTCCGGGCGGCCGGGTCAGCCGGCCGCCGCCGCCGACGCCTGGGCCTCGCCCCTGCGGCGGATCTGACGGTACGTGAACTCCTGGAGGTCGTCGCCGGTCTTGAAGACGGCCTTGTCCTTCTCCGTCACGTCCTTGCCGCTGGTGAAGCCGGCCAGCGTGAAGTAGGCGTAGCGGCCGTAGGCGTTGGTGGTGGAGCGGCAGACCGCGCCGACGCAGAAGTCCTTCACCCCGCCGCCGGACAGCGACTTGACGATGCTCTTCGCGTCCGCCTGCTGCTTGGCCTTCGTGGCCTGCGCCTCGGTCGCGAAGACCGCCACGCCGACCGTCACCGCCACGCCGTCCCGGCTGTAGGTGACGCGGATCAGGCGCGTGCACCTGTTGTCGGTGAGGACCTTGGGGAGCGTGGACTTCGCCGCGGACGCGCAGTCCTTGGTGTCCGCCGTCGGGCCTTTCTTGTAGACCGTGTCGCCCATGGTCAGCTGCGTGCCTGGGAACAGGATGTCGGGGCTCAGCGGCGCCTTGTCCTTCTGGGCGCTGGCGACGAAGTCCTTCGGGTCCAGCGGGGGCGGCGCGCTCGTCGGTTCGAACGACGGGACCGTGCCGGTGGCGCTCGGCAGGTCGGAGACGCCGGGCAGCGCGGACTCGGTGCCCGGGGAGGCCTGGTTCGAGCCGCCCGCCGACACGACGGCGACCGCCACCGCGGTGCCTATCGCCACGGCGGCGAGTGCGCCGCCGCCTATGAACAGCAGCCGGCGCCGCTTGGCGCGCGCCTCGGACGCGTCGGCGAGCGCCGCCCAGTCGGGTGACCCGCCGGCGCTGCCGCCGCCGTTCCACGGCTGCTGCGAATTCGGTTTCCAGGGATCCCACTGCTGGGAGGACCCCCCCTGCCCAAAGCTCATGGGGCGCATCTTAGACGGGGCAAGGGGTGTGCTGGTCCGCCTCAACGGGCCCGCGAGGCCCTAGCGTTGCGCCCATGGCGACGGGCAAAAGCGACATCTCCGGGTGGTTGGTGCGCCCCGCGGGCACCGGCTGGTGGGCCGGACTCGTGGCGGTCCTGGCCGCCCTGACGACCCATACGGTGCTGGTGACCTCGGACGGAGGCATGGACAACGGCATCGTCGTGGACGCGGCGCGCACCTGGCTGGACGGCGGATCGCCGTACGACGACGCGCATTTCCTCTATTTCCCGAGCGCGGTCGTCGCGGCCGCCCCGCAGGCGCTGCTGCCACGGTCCGTGCTCGACGTCCTGATGCCGGTCCTGGTCGTCCTCGCGCTCGTGGCGGGCTGGGCGTGCGCGCTGCTGACGCACCGGGTGCCGCTGCGCAGCAGGCTCGCCGTCCTCGGGCTGCTCGCGCTTGCCGCCGGGTTCGCGCCGTTCGCGCAGCTGGTGCGGCTGGGCAACTGGACGGTGACGGCCGTGCTGGCGCTGCCGCTGTGCCTGCTGCTGGCGAGCCGGGGGCGATGGGTCGCGGCGGGTGCGGTGATCGGGGTGGCGGTGGCGCTGAAGCCGCTGCTCGCGCCGATGGCGCTGCTGTTCCTGTTCGCCCGCCGGTGGGGTGCGCTCGCGCTGGTGGTGCTGGTGCCGGCGGTGTCGTCGGTGGTGGCCGCCCTCTTCCTGCCCGACCCCACCGGCTTCCTCACCCGGACCCTCCCCTTCCTGTTCACCGCCGACGACGCCTTCCTCCGGCTCTACGAGGCGGGTCCGGCGGCCGTGCTGCCCCGGCTCGGCGTCCCCGAGGCCCTGGCCCAGGCGCTCGCGGCCGCCGCCGCGGCGGCCGGGGTGGTGTGCGCCTACCGGCGGTGGCGGGGGCCGGGGCCCGAGCCGCTGCGGCTGGCGGAGACGTCTGCCGGGCTGATGCTGTCCGCGTTCCTGGTGTCGCGGCCCTCCTACAACCACTACCTGCTCGTGGTGCTGCCGCTGTTGTTCGCCGGACTGCCGTATGCGGGGTCGGTGACGCGGCGGCCGTGGTTCTGGCTGTCGCTGGTGCCGCAGCTGCCGGGGGTGACCTGGCCGTGGCTGGAGTCGGGGAAGCGCCGGGCGTTCCGGGACGCGGTCACGCTGTGCGTACTGGCGGGGACGGTGGCGTACCACTCCGTCCGGGGTGCGCGGGACGCCCGCGACGAGGAAGGGGCAGGCCGGGCGGCGGACGGGTGGCGTGCGGCCGCGGGCGGCGCCGTACGGCCGTAAAATGGGGCGCGCCCACGGGCGGCGGGCTCGTTTTGACCCGTCCGGCCGAGCACGGGTATTCTGCGTCTCTGTTGTGTGTAGTGGCTTACTCATTCTCACGTGAGGGGCCCTTACACCGGTCCACCGGGCCGATGACCAGCGACCAGCACGCGGTTTGCGTCACCGCTGTGCGGTCAGGGCTGTCGTGATCGTCTTCGGTGACCTTGTCAGGACCATTCACTGAAGAAGCGAAGGCTACGAACCGTGCGTACGTACAGCCCCAAGCCCGGCGATGTGACGCGCCAGTGGCACGTCATCGACGCTCAGGACGTCGTCCTGGGCCGTCTGGCCTCCACTGCCGCCTCCATCCTGCGCGGCAAGCACAAGCCGATCTACGCGCCCCACGTCGACACCGGTGACTTCGTCATCATCATCAACGCCGACAAGGTGCACCTCTCCGGCAACAAGCGGACCCAGAAGATGGCGTACCGCCACTCGGGCTACCCGGGTGGTCTGCGCTCCGTCCGCTACGACGAGCTGCTCGCCAAGAACCCCGAGAAGGCCATCGAGAAGGCCGTCAAGGGCATGCTCCCCAAGAACACCCTGGGCCGTCAGATGCTCTCGAAGCTGAAGGTCTACTCGGGCGACCAGCACCCGCACGCTGCCCAGCAGCCGGTGCCGTTCGAGATCACCCAGGTCGCGCAGTAAGTCCGGCCACCCCCTAAGACTGAACAGAATCTGAGGAGAATCGTGGCCGAGACCACTGCCGAGCAGCCGCTCGAAGAGCTTGACATCGACAGCTACACCACCGAGTCGGACGCGCCCGTCGAGGGCGAGTACACCTCGGAGTCCATGGCGTCCCGCTTCGGTGAGCCCCAGCCGGCCGCCGGCCTGGGCCGTCGCAAGAACGCCATCGCCCGCGTCCGGATCGTTCCGGGCACCGGCAAGTGGAAGATCAACGGTCGCACCCTCGAGGACTACTTCCCGAACAAGGTGCACCAGCAGGAAGTGAACGAGCCCTTCAAGGTGCTCGAGCTCGAGGGCCGCTACGACGTCATCGCCCGCATCGCGGGTGGCGGTGTCTCCGGTCAGGCCGGTGCGCTCCGTCTCGGTGTCGCCCGTGCGCTGAACGAGGCGGACGTCGACAACAACCGCGGTCCGCTGAAGAAGGCCGGATTCCTGCGCCGCGACGACCGTGCGGTCGAGCGGAAGAAGGCCGGTCTGAAGAAGGCCCGCAAGGCTCCGCAGTACAGCAAGCGCTAATCGCAGGGCGCTCGCGCGTACTCCGAACGCCCCGGCGGCACGCCAACGTGCTGCCGGGGCGTTCGTTTATTCACTGACGCGGGCGTATAACGGCACAAGGCGCTCAAACGCTAATGTGATCGGATGGTTCGGCGGTGACGCCGGGTGCGTACCCGGTGGGGCCGTGGTGTGTACCCGGTGGGGCCGTGGTGTGTACCCGGTGAGCCCGTGGTGTGCACCCGGTGAGGCCGTGGTGCGCGTTCATGCGGCTCCGGAGCCGCGGGCGCTCCGTGACCGTCGAACATCAGAAGCAACGTCGAACATCATGAGCTCAGCTTTGTCAGTGGCACAGCCGTCGGCCGTACGGGCCGGTCCAACGCCTCGGCGGGACCTTGGTGGCGGGGCCCTGGAGGGCTGCCGATACTGACGCATCCTCAGGAGGACAAGTGGGACGACTCTTCGGCACGGACGGCGTGCGCGGTGTCGCCAACGCGGATCTCACGGCGGAAATGGCCCTCGGCCTGTCCGTCGCCGCCGCGCACGTACTGGCCGAGGCGGGCACGTTCGAAGGGCACCGGCCCACCGCCGTCGTCGGGCGTGACCCGCGCGCGTCCGGGGAGTTCCTGGAGGCCGCCGTGGTCGCCGGGCTCGCCAGCGCGGGCGTGGACGTCCTGCGGGTCGGCGTGCTGCCGACGCCGGCCGTCGCCCACCTCACCGGTGCGCTCGGCGCGGACCTCGGTGTGATGCTCTCCGCCAGCCACAACGCCATGCCCGACAACGGCATCAAGTTCTTCGCCCGCGGCGGGCACAAGCTCGCCGACGATCTGGAGGACCGGATCGAGGCGGTCTACGAGGAGCACCGGACCGGTGCGCCGTGGGACCGGCCCACCGGGTCCGGGGTCGGGCGTGTGCGGGACCACGAGGAGGGCTTCGACACGTACGTCGGCCACCTCGTCGGCGTGCTGCCGAACCGGCTCGACGGACTGAAGATCGTGCTGGACGAGGCGCACGGGGCGGCGGCGCAGGTGTCGCCGGAGGCGTTTCGTCGGGCTGGGGCCGAGGTGGTCACCATCGGAGCCGAGCCGGACGGGCTGAACATCAACGACGGGTGCGGGTCGACGCACCTGGAGCAGCTGAAGGCCGCCGTCGTCGAGCACGGGGCCGCACTGGGGATCGCGCACGACGGGGACGCCGACCGGTGTCTCGCCGTCGACCACACGGGTGAGGAGGTCGACGGGGACCAGATCCTCGCGGTGCTGGCGCTGGCCATGCGGGAGCGGTCCGCGCTGCGGTCCGACACGGTGGTCGCGACGGTGATGTCGAACCTCGGGTTCAAGCTCGCCATGGAGCGGGAGGGGATCCGGCTCGTCCAGACGGCGGTGGGGGACCGGTACGTGCTGGAGGAGATGAAGCAGCACGGGTTCGCCTTGGGCGGCGAGCAGTCCGGGCACGTGATCATCCTCGACCACGCCACGACGGGGGACGGGACGCTGACGGGGCTGCTGCTGGCGGCGCGGGTCGCGGAGAGCGGGCGGTCGTTGCGGGAGCTGGCTTCTGTGATGGAGCGGTTGCCGCAGGTGCTGATCAATGTGCCTGATGTGGACAAGTCGCGGGTGAAGACGTCGGCGGAGCTGGCGACGGCTGTCGGCGAGGCTGAGCGGGAGCTGGGCGGGACGGGGCGGGTTCTGCTTCGTCCGTCGGGGACGGAGCCGCTCGTGCGGGTGATGGTGGAGGCGGCCGACATCGACCAGGCGCGGTCGGTGGCGGGACGGCTCGCGGATGCGGTGAAGTCGGCGCTGGGCTGAGGTCTGACGCCTGCGGCGCATTCACCTGTCCGGTGGGGGTTGCTGTAGCGCCTACGGTGGGGTGGTGGTGCGGGGCCGCGGTGGGGGTGGTCGTCCTCGGTCTGGCGCGATAGTGCGTGCTTGTACGTGAAGGGCGCGGACGCGCCAGCCGCTGCGGGCGCCCACCCCCACCCCGTCCCCTCCCCGCCGTACGCGGCCCAGCCGCGGGCAGTCGTGCCGCTGGGGCGGCACGGGTGGGCGCGGCGGCACCTCGTTGGCGCCGAGGTGCGTCAACACCCCCTCGGCCGGCACCGACACCGGGTGGCTTGTGGTGCCGGGGCGGGCCGCACCCGCGCGGGGTGAGTCGGTGCACCCGGGGTGCAAAGGTCCCGCACCCGGAGGGTCAGAGTTTGCGGAGGCTCAGGCGTTGGACCTTGTGGTCCGGGCCCTTGCGGAGGACCAGGGTCGCCCGGCCCCGCGTAGGGGCGATGTTCTCGACGAGGTTCGGCTTGTTGATCGTCCGCCACATCGTGCGGGCGTAGTCCAGGGCCTCTTCCTCCGACACCTGTGTGTACTTCCGGAAGTACGAGGACGGGTCCTGGAACGCCGTCTGCCGCAGCTTGCGGAAGCGGTTCAGGTACCAGTGCTCGATGTCCTCCGCCCGCGCGTCGACGTACACGCTGAAGTCGAAGTAGTCGGCGAGACCGACCCGCGTGCGGCCGTCCTTGCCGGGCAGGGCGGGCTGAAGGACGTTGAGTCCCTCCACGATCAGGATGTCCGGCCGCCGCACCGTGAGCTTCTCGCCCGGGACGATGTCGTAGATCAGGTGCGAGTAGACGGGGGCGGTCACTTCGGACTTGCCCGCCTTGATGTCCGCCACGAAGCGCGTCAGCGCCCGTCGGTCGTAGGACTCGGGGAAACCTTTCCGCGACATCAGGCCCCGCGCCTGGAGCTCCTGGGTGGGCAGCAGGAAGCCGTCCGTGGTGACGAGTTCGACGCGGGGATGCTCGGGCCAGCGGGAGAGCAGGGCCTGGAGCAGGCGCGCCACCGTCGACTTGCCCACGGCGACGGAGCCGGCGACCCCTATGACGAAGGGCGTGCCCGACTGGGAGCCCTTCTCGCCGAGGAAGGTGTTGAGCGCGCCGCGCAGCCCGTCGGTGGCGCGGACGTAGAGGTTGAGCAGCCGGGACAGCGGCAGGTAGATGTCCCGCACCTCGTCGAGGTCGATGACGTCGCCGAGGCCGCGCAGCTGCTCCACCTCCTCCGCCGTCAGCGGCAGCGGCGTCTTGTCGCGCAGCGCGCTCCACTCGGAACGGGTGAGGTCGACGTAGGGAGTCGCCTCCGGCCGCTGCCGGTGGGCGCTCCTGGGCATCGAGGAGACCGGAGAGATCACAGTCCATTGTTAACGGAGTTCGACCGCGGCGACAGGTGGGCTGTGTCACGCCGGGAACTTTGTGGGGCCCTGGTGATCAACTGTGAAGCGGCTGTGTCTACAGTGCGCGCACGTGATGCGGATCATCCCTCCGCACCTTCGAGAAAGAGTTTCTCCGTGAGAACCAGTTCCGTCCGTCGTACCGCGCTCGCCGCCTCCGCCGCCGCGCTGGCCCTGCTCGTCACCGCCTGCGGTGGCTCCGGCGACGACCAGGACAAGGCCGACGAGGGCAAGGGCAAGGCCGCGCCCAGCACCTCCGCCGCCGCGCCGGCGAAGACGCTCACCGCCGCCGAGCTGGAGAAGGCGGCCCTCGCGCAGTCGGACGTCAAGGGCGGGAAGGTCGCCACCAAGCTCCCCGCCACGGACGACATCGCGGCCGAGAAGGTGGAGACGCAGGACGCCGCCTGCCTGCCGCTGGCGCACGCCCAGGCAGGCGTGGCCCAGGGTGAGCCGGCCGCGTCCGTGAAGCGGTCCTGGACCGGTGAGCCGGTGAAGCCGTCCGCGGACACCAAGCCCGAGGAGGCCCTCCTGGCCGCTCTGGACACGGAGAAGGTGCTGATCAACCTCGCCTCCTACGAGGGTGACGGCGCCGAGCAGGCCGTGAAGGGTGTCGTCGAGGCGGCCGAGAAGTGCGCGGGCGGGTTCAAGGCCACCCTCGTCGGCGAGCCGCTGGACGTCGTGAAGGTCGCCACCGGCGACGCGCCCGAGGGCGGCGACGAGGGCGCCGCCGTCACGCTGACCGTGGCCGCCGACGAGGGCGTCAAGGCGCCCGCCAAGATCGTCCTGGTGCGCAAGGGCTCGACCGTGGTCACCTTCAGCGCCGTGAACCTGGCGTCCATGGCCACCGGCAAGGACTTCGAGGTCCCGGCGGACGTCGTCGCCGCCCAGGTCGGCAAGCTCGGCTGACGCGGAACCTCTCCCACCGGTGCCTCGTGCACCGGTGGGAATTTCCGATTTCGGGCACGCGGAGGCCGTTTTCGGCGGCTGACGGACCGTAGGCTGCCCGGCATGTGCGGAATCGTGGGTTACGTGGGGCCGCAGTCGGCGCTTGACGTCGTGACGGCCGGACTGAAGCGACTGGAGTACCGGGGCTACGACTCGGCGGGCGTCGCCGTGCAGGCCGACGGCGGACTGGCCACGGCGAAGAGGGCCGGAAAGCTGGTCAACCTGGAGAAAGAGCTGGGCGATCGGCCCCTGCCGGCCGGGACGACCGCGATCGGGCACACCCGGTGGGCCACCCACGGAGGGCCCACCGACGCCAACGCCCACCCGCACATGGACAACGCGGGCCGGGTCGCCGTCGTCCACAACGGCATCATCGAGAACTTCGCCGCCCTGCGCGAGGAGTTGACCGAACGCGGGCACGAACTGGCCTCCGAGACCGACACCGAGGTCGTCGCCCACATCCTCGCCGAGGAGTACTCCGCCTGCGCCGACCTCGCGGAAGCGATGCGGCTGGTGTGCCGGAGGCTGGAGGGCGCCTTCACGCTGGTGGCCGTGCACGCCGATGAGCCGGATGTGGTGGTGGGCGCGCGGCGCAACTCCCCCCTGGTGGTGGGGGTCGGGGCGGGCGAGTCGTTCCTCGCCTCGGATGTCGCCGCGTTCATCGCCCACACCCGTGAGGCGATCGAGCTGGGCCAGGACCAGGTGGTCGAGCTGCGCCGGGACGCGGTGAAGGTGACGGACTTCGACGGGGCGCCCGCCGACGTCCGGGAGTACCACGTCGACTGGGACGCCTCCGCCGCCGAGAAGGGCGGCTACGACTACTTCATGCTCAAGGAGATCGCCGAGCAGCCGAAGGCGGTCGCCGACACCCTGCTGGGCCGCATCGACGGGTCGGGCTCGCTGACCCTGGACGAGGTGCGCATCCCGGCGAACGTCCTGCGCGAGGTCGACAAGGTCGTCATCGTCGCCTGCGGCACCGCCTTCCACGCCGGGCTCATCGCCAAGTACGCCATCGAGCACTGGACGCGCGTGCCGTGCGAGGTGGAGCTGGCGAGCGAGTTCCGCTACCGCGACCCGATCCTGGACCAGCAGACACTCGTCGTCGCCATCTCCCAGTCCGGCGAGACCATGGACACGCTGATGGCGCTGCGGCACGCGCGGGAGCAGGGCGCCAAGGTGCTGGCCATCTGCAACACCAACGGGTCGACCATCCCGCGGGAGTCGGACGCCGTGCTGTACACGCACGCCGGTCCGGAAGTCGCGGTCGCGTCGACGAAGGCCTTCCTGACGCAGCTGGTCGCCTGCTATCTCGTCGCGCTGTACCTGGGGCAGGTGCGCGGGACCAAGTACGCCGACGAGATCCGGGCCGTGGTGCGTGACCTCGGGTCGATCTCCGGGGCCGTCGAGCGCGTCCTGGAGACCATGGAGCCCGTGCGGGAGCTCGCCCGGTCGTTGGTGGAGAAGAACACGGTTCTCTTCCTGGGGCGGCACGTCGGTTACCCCGTGGCGCTGGAAGGTGCGCTGAAGCTGAAGGAGCTCGCCTACATGCACGCCGAGGGGTTCGCGGCGGGTGAGCTGAAGCACGGGCCCATCGCGTTGATCGAGGACGACCTGCCGGTGGTCGTGGTGGTGCCGTCGCCGCGCGGGCGGTCCGTGCTGCACGACAAGATCGTGTCCAACATCCAGGAGATCCGCGCGCGCGGCGCCCGGACCATCGTGGTCGCGGAGGAGGGGGACGACGCGGTCGTCCCGTACGCCGACCATCTGATCCGTGTCCCGGTCACGCCCACGCTGCTCCAGCCGCTGGTCGCGACCGTGCCGTTGCAGGTGTTCGCCTGCGAGCTGGCCACCGCCCGCGGCAACGAGGTGGACCAGCCGCGGAACCTCGCCAAGTCGGTGACCGTGGAGTGAGGTGCGCGGTGCCGGAGGGCGGCGGTGACCGGCGATCTAGGGTGCTCGCATGAGCATCATCGGAGTCGGGATCGACGTCGCCGAGATCGAGCGGTTCGCCGCGTCGCTGGAACGCACGCCCGCGCTGGCGCGGCGGCTCTTCGTGGAGAACGAACTGCTGCTGCCCAGCGGGGAGCGGCGCGGCATGGCCTCCCTGGCGGCGCGGTTCGCCGCCAAGGAGGCCCTGGCCAAGGCGCTCGGGGCGCCCGCGGGGCTGTACTGGACCGACGCCGAGGTGTGGTGCGAGGACAGCGGGCAGCCGCGGCTGCGGGTGAAGGGGACCGTCGCCGCCCGGGCGGAGGAGCTGGGGGTGCGTTCCTGGCACGTCTCGCTCAGCCACGACGCCGGGGTGGCCTCGGCGGTCGTGATCGCGGAGGGGTGACCTGTCGGTGTTCTCCGCGTGGCCCGGGGTGGCCGTCGACCTTCCCGTCTGGGGCGATGTGCTCCTTCTGATCGCCGCCGTCCTGACCGTCGTTTTCGCCCTCGTACGCCTCCTGAGAAAAAATCGTCGATGAGAGTGCGTGCATCCAGGAAGTGGGGGTACAGGCAGGGAGCCGGTATCGGAGCGGGGGCATCAATGAGGGAGGGCTTTACTGTGACGTCGACAATGGCACGGACGGACCAGGCGCAGAGCGTGACCGAGCTGCCGGAGGTCGCGAATCCCGGCCAGGTCGCGCCGCAGGACGCGCGTGAACTGTCCCGGCAGTTCTTCCGGCGGCTGACGGAGCTGGAGGAAGGTACTCACGAGTACCAGTACGCGCGCAACACGCTGATCGAGATGAACATGTCTCTCGTCCGCTACGCGGCCGGCCGGTTCCGCAGCCGCGGCCCGGAGGAGATGGAGGACATCGTCCAGGTCGGCATGATCGGTCTGATCAAGGCCATCGACCGGTTCGAGCTCTCCCGCGAGGTCGAGTTCACCTCCTTCGCGATCCCCTACATCGTCGGCGAGATCAAGCGCTTCTTCCGTGACACCTCGTGGTCCGTGCACGTGCCGCGGCGGCTCCAGGAGGCCCGGGTGCAGCTCGCCCGCGCCACCGAGGAACTGCGCAGCCGGCTGGGGCGCACGCCCACGACCGCCGAGCTGGCCACGCTGATGAGCCTCACCGAGGCCGAGGTCAACGAGGCCCGGCTGGCCGCCAACGGCTACAACTCCGCCTCCCTCGACGCCGCCATCGGCAGCGAGCCGGACGGCGAGTCCGTCCTCGCCGACTTCATCGGCGCCGAGGACGCGGCGCTGGGTCTGGTCGAGGACTTCCACGCCCTCGCCCCGATGATCGCCGAGCTGGACGAGCGCGAGCGGAAGATCGTCCACTGGCGGTTCGTGGAGGAGCTGACGCAGGCGGAGATCGGTGAGCGGCTGGGCTGCTCGCAGATGCACGTGTCGCGGCTGCTGTCGCGGACGCTGAAGCGGCTGCGGGCGGGGATGCTCTCCACCAACTGAGGCCGCCGGTTCGTCTCGCTTCGGCAGCGGGGTGTTCCGAGCAGGTGAGCGGTGCGGGGTGCGGTGCCTTCGGGTACCGCACCCCGCTGCGTGGTGTGGTGCCTTCGGGTGCCGCACCCCGTTGTGTCGTGCGGTGCCTTCGGGTACCGCACCCCGCTGCGTCGTGCGGGCTCTCAGCGGGTGGACTTTCAGCAGACGGACTGGGTGCTGTTCACCAGGCGGTTGTTGCGGAAGGTGATGTTCTCGCCGCAAGGGCTCTCGCGGATCGCCGAGTTCGTCACCGTGAGGTTCTGGACCGTGACGTCCCTGTTGTTCGCGAACTCCGAGCGGGCCGCCAGACGGATCTCGCCGCCGCCGGTCACCGTGCCGCTCTGCGCCGCGAGGTTCACGTTGTAGCAGTTCTCGATCAGGATCGCGTTGTTGCCGGTGTTCGAGAGCGTGATCCGGTCGATCGTCGCCCCGCCGCTCTCCGAGACGCAGAACACGCCGCGTCCGCCGCCCCGCGCGATCACCTCGCCGACGCGGATGTTCGTCGCGTAGCCGCTGCCGATCCGGCCGTTGCGGTTGGCCATGCGGAACGCCGCGTAGCCGGTGCCGGTGCCGGCGTTCTCCGCGTCCACCTTCGACACCGTGGCGTTGATCGTCTGGTTGAGGAGGAGACCGGACTCACCCACGTCGCGCGCCGTGACCGTGCCGACGGTCAGGCCGTCCACGCCGTACGTCTCCACGGCGTGGCTCGACGCGCCCGACACGTACACGTCGTCGATACGGACGTTGCGCGTCCACTGGCTGGTGTCGCCCCGGTTGTCGATGCGGACGCCGAGTCCGCGGGAGAGGCGCATGTCGATCTGGCCCAGGACCACGTTCTGCACGTTGCGCAGGAAGATGCCGTAGAGCGGGGCGCCGGTGACGCCGAGGTGCTGCACCTCGATGTCGCGGGTGCCGCGTGAGTAGACCGGCGCCTGGTCGCCCGAGCCGGTGCCGGTGACGTCGATCGTGCCGCAGACGTCCAGGACCGTGTAGCTGGGGAGCGAGATGCGGGAGCCGGCCGAGACGGAGCCGGAGCCTCGGACGACGACGCGCTCCTTGCTGGTGCGGTTCGCCGTGAGGGCGCCGATCGCCGCCTGGACGGCGGCGCGCATGTCCGTGCCCGTGTACACCGTGCTGCTGCCCCGGCGGGCGGTCCAGGTGGAGCCGTTCCGGACGGCCTCGGCGTGGTAGGCGCCGTCGCCGCAGGCCGCCGCGCGGGCGTGGGCGGGGGGTGCGGTGAGGGTGGCCAGCGCCGTCAGGAGGGCGGTGGTTGCTGCTGAGGCGAGTAACGCGGCTCTGCGTCGCATGAGGTGTCGTCCCGTCCTTGTCGGTTGCCGAACCGGTTCGGCAACCGACGACCCGACGACCTGCAAGGACGGTTGTCGAACCGGTTCGAGTGAATCGATTCACCCCGTGGGGGTCGGGAGTGTGGCAAGGGTGGGAGGTGGAGTCAAGGGGGTGCGGGAGGGGGCGATGGGGCGCGGTGCGGTGGGGTGCGGTGACGGGAAGGCGAGGGGGTGGGGGGTGCGGGAAACTCGGAGGTATGCGGACTGCTTACAGCGTGGAGACGGTCAGGGCGGCGGAGCGGGAACTGATGGCGCGGTCGCCGGAGGGGGCGCTGATGCAGCGGGCCGCCGCGGGGCTCGCCGCGGCGTGCGCCGATGTGCTGGGGCGCGTGTACGGCAGCCGGGTGGTGCTGCTGGTGGGGAGCGGGGACAACGGCGGTGACGCGCTGTACGCCGGTGCGCGGCTCGCCCGGCGGGGGGCCGGGGTGCGGGCGGTGCTGCTGGCGCCGGGGCGGGCTCATGCGGGTGGGCTGGCCGCGTTGCGGCGGGCGGGGGGTTCCGTGGTGTCCGACGCCGGTGGTGCGGTGGGGCTCGTCGAGCAGGCCGATCTCGTGGTGGACGGGATCGTGGGGATCGGGGGGAAGGGCGGACTGCGGGAGGCCGCGGTTCCGTTGGCGGAGGCGGCTCGGCGGGGGCGGGGGGTTGTCGTCGCGGTCGACCTGCCGAGTGGGGTCGACGCGGATACGGGGGAGGTGCGGGGGGCTGCTGTGCGGGCCGATGTCACGGTGACGTTCGGGGCGTACAAGCCGGGGTTGTTGATCGATCCGGGGCGGGAGTACGCGGGGGTGGTGCGGTTCGTCGACATCGGGCTGGGGGGCAGGGCGGGCGGCTCGCCTCGGGCGGAGGCGCTGCAGCATGCGGATGTGGCGCGGTTGCTGCCGGTGCCGGGAGCGGAGAGCGACAAGTACCGGCGGGGGGTGGTCGGGATCGCGGCCGGGTCCGCGCGGTATCCGGGGGCGGCCGTGCTGGCGGTGGGCGGTGCGCTGCGGGGTGGCGCGGGGGCCGTGCGGTACGTGGGGCCGGCGGGCGGTGCGGTTCTGGCTCGGTATCCCGAGACGCTGGTGTCCGAGCGAGGGCCGGCCCGGGCGGGGCGGGTGCAGGCGTGGGTCGTCGGGCCGGGGGCCGGGGACGACGCGGCGACGGTGGGGGAGGTGCTGGCGGCGGACGTGCCGGTGCTGATCGACGCGGACGGGTTGCGGCTGGCGGAGGTGGGCGCGGTGCGGGGTCGGGGGTTGAGGGGGGTGCCTACGTTGATGACCCCGCACGCGGGGGAGGCGGCCGCGTTGCTGGGGGTCGAGCGGGAGGAAGTGGAGTCGGGGCGGCTGGCGGCTGCGCGGGAGCTGGCGGCGCGGTACGAGGCGGCTGTGCTGCTGAAGGGGTCGACGACGGTGGTGGCGGAGGCGGGGGGTGGGGGTGCGGTGCGGGTGAACCCGACGGGGACGCCGTGGCTGGCCACGGCGGGGAGCGGGGACGTTCTGTCGGGGCTTGGCGGGTCGCTGCTGGCGGCGGGGTTGTCGGCGGTGGACGCGGGGAGTGTGGCGGCGTACCTGCACGGGTTGGCGGGGCGGTTCGCGGCGGAGGGGGCGCCGGTGGCGGCGGAGGATGTGGCGGGGCGGATCGCTGAGGCTTGGCGGAGTGTGGTGGGAGCGGGGGTGTGAGGCGTGCGGCGGAGGGGTGCGGTGCGGTGGGGGCTTGCGTGTGAGGCCTGCGGCGCATTCACCTGTCCGGTGGGGGTTGGTGTAGCGCCCAGGGTGGGGTGGTGGTGCGGGGCCGCGGTGGGGGTGGTCGTCCTCGGTCTGGCGCGAGAGTGCGTCTTGAGAGGCCGAGGGCGTGGACGCGCCAGCCGCTGCGGGCGCCCACCCCCACCCCGTCCCCTCCCCGCCGTGGGCGGCTACACCGACACCGGTGGCGGGCGTCGCCCCGCCAACTGCGGGCATGCGTGCCGCCTGGGGCGATGGGGGTACCTCCCGCTCGAGCGAAGCCGAGAGTGGGGGAGGGTGGGCGCGGCGGTACCTCGTTGGCGCCGAGGTGCGCCGACTCCCCCCGGCCCGCACCCGCGTCGGCGCCCATCAACGCACCGTTGCTGCGGCACGCACCCCCGTGACCTGCCCCAACGCCAGTTGGACGGGGCAGGGAAGCGCACGGAGTGCGAAGGCGCCGCACCCCCGGTGCGGAGGACTCGCGTGGTCGCTCTGAGACACTGTCCGGGATGAAAGAGACAGCTGACCCGCACGGCGCGCAGCTCCGCGCCCGCGCTGTGATCGATCTGGCCGCCGTGCGGGCCAACGTACGCACCCTCCGCGACCGCGCCCCCCGCGCCGCCCTGATGGCCGTCGTCAAGGCCGACGGGTACGGGCACGGCGCGGCCCCCTGCGCCCGCGCGGCCGTGGAGGCCGGTGCGACCTGGCTGGGTACCGCCACCCCGCAGGAGGCGCTCGCGCTGAGGGCGCCGGGGTCGGGCGTGCCGGACGACGTCCGGGTGATGTGCTGGCTGTGGACGCCCGGGGGGCCCTGGCGGGAGGCCGTCGAGGCCGACGTCGACGTCTCGGTGAGCGGGTTCTGGGCGCTGGACGAGGTCGTCGCGGCCGCGCGGGCGGCCGGCCGGCCCGCGCGGGTGCAGCTGAAGGCGGACACCGGGCTGGGGCGGGGCGGGTGCCAGCCCGCGGACTGGGCCGAGCTGGTCGCGGGCGCGCTGCGTGCGCAGGCCGAGGGGCTGCTGAAGGTCACCGGGCTGTGGTCGCACTTCGCCTGCGCCGACGAGCCGGGACACCCGTCGATCGCCGCGCAGCTGCTCACCTTCCGGGAGATGGTGGCGTACGCCGAGGCGCAGGGCGTCGAGCCCGAGGTGCGGCACATCGCCAACTCGCCCGCGACGCTGACGTTGCCCGAGAGTCACTTCGACCTGGTGCGGCCCGGCATCGCGATGTACGGCGTGTCGCCCAGCCCCGAGATCGGCACGCCGGTGGAGCTGGGGCTGCGCCCCGCGATGACTCTCTCCGCGTCGCTGGCGCTGGTGAAGAACGTGCCGGGCGGGCACGGGGTCAGTTACGGGCATCACTACGTGACCGCCGGGGCGACGACTCTGGGGCTCGTGCCTCTCGGGTACGCCGACGGGATTCCCCGGCACGCCTCGGGCGGGGGGCCCGTGCTGGTGGAGGGGAAGTGGCGGACCGTCGCCGGGCGGGTCGCCATGGACCAGTTCGTCGTCGATCTGGGGGGTGACGAGCCCGGGGAGGGGGCCGAGGCCGTGCTGTTCGGGCCCGGTGACCGGGGCGAGCCCACCGCGGAGGACTGGGCGCAGGCGTCCGGGACCATCGCGTACGAGATCGTGACCCGGATCGGCGGCCGTGTCCCGCGTGTGTATGTGAACGGGGAACAGAGCGGGTAAGCGCCCTGCGTGGGGTCCGGGGAAGAGGAGCGGTACGTGAGCGAGAGCAGTGCGCAGGCCGTGACGGCCGCGTCCGCCGGGGGATGGCGCCGGGCGACCGGTGTCGCGGGCCTCGCGATAGGCGTGCTGGCCACCGGCGCCGCCGCAGGCGTGGCCTTGGAACGGATGACCGTCGGCCGGGGCATGCGCCGCAAGGCCCGGCTGGTTCTCGACTCGGCGGGGCCCTACGGGTCGCTGCGGGGGACGCCCGGCAGGGCGTACGCCGACGACGGGACCGAGTTGTACTACGAGGTCGACGAGGTCGAGGCGGAGGGCCAGGACGGGCGGAAGCGGCGGTTGTTCGGGCGGCGGGCGCCCGCGCCGGTGACCGTGGTGTTCAGCCACGGGTACTGCCTCAACCAGGATTCCTGGCACTTCCAGCGGGCCGCCCTGCGTGGAGTGGTGCGGACCGTGCACTGGGACCAGCGCAGTCACGGGCGTTCGGCGCGAGGGGCCGCCCAGGTGGAGCGGGGGGAGCCCGTCACCATCGAGCAGCTCGGCAGAGATCTGAAGGCCGTCGTCGACGCCGCCGCTCCCGAGGGGCCGCTGGTGCTCGTCGGGCACTCCATGGGCGGGATGACCGTGATGGCGCTCGCCGATCAGTTCCCGGAGCTGATCCGGGAGCGGTGTGCCGGGGTCGCGCTGGTGGGGACGTCGTCGGGGCGGCTGGGGGAGGTCAACTTCGGGCTTCCGGTGGCCGGGGTCAACGCCGTGCGGCGGGTGCTGCCCGGGGTGCTGAAGGCGCTGGGGCAGCGGGCCGAGCTGGTGGAGAAGGGGCGCCGGGCCACGGCGGATCTGTTCGCCGGGGTCGTCAAGCGGTACTCGTTCGCCTCGAGGGACGTCGATCCCGCCGTCGCGCGGTTCGCCGAGCGGATGATCGAGTCCACACCGATCGATGTCGTCGCCGAGTACTACCCGGCCTTCGACGGTCACGACAAGACGGAGGCGCTCGCCCATTTCGCGGGGCTTCCGGTGCTGGTGCTGGCAGGGGTGGGGGATCTCGTGACCCCCAGTGAGCACAGTGAGGCCATCGCCGACCTGCTGCCCGGGGCCGAGCTGGTGCTGGTGCCCGACGCCGGGCACCTGGTGATGCTGGAGCACCCCGAGCAGGTGACCGACCGCCTCGCCGACCTGCTCGTCCGCGCGGGCGCGGTGCCCGCAGGGGCTACCGTGGGTGGCTATGGAAGCAGCGCACACCCTGGCTGAACTGACCGTCACCTCCCCCGAGCAGATGCGCGACCTCGGCCGGCGTCTCGCCAAGCTGCTGCGCGCGGGCGACCTCGTCCTGCTCTCCGGTGAGCTGGGCGCCGGCAAGACGACCCTGACGCGCGGGCTCGGCGAAGGGCTCGGCGTGCGGGGCGCGGTGACCTCGCCGACGTTCGTCATCGCCCGGGTGCACCCCTCGCTGGGGGACGGCCCGCCGCTGGTGCACGTCGACGCCTACCGGCTGTCGGGCGGGCTCGACGAGATGGAGGACCTGGACCTCGACGTCTCGCTGCCGGAGTCGGTGGTCGTCGTCGAGTGGGGCGAGGGCAAGGTCGAGGAGCTGACCGAGGACCGGCTGCATGTCAGCATCCACCGGGCGGTCGGCGACACCACGGACGAGGTGCGGCACGTGAGGGTGCTGGGGCTGGGCGCGCGCTGGGCGGGGGCGGAGCTGGGGGCGCTGTCCGCCTGAGCGTCCCGACAAGGTGTCGGCAAGGTGTTGCGTCCGCGGCGTCCCGCGTGGTCACATGGTACCCAGCTCGCGGTTAGGTTTACCTAACCGCGTCCCGCCCCCGATGCACAGGAGGCGTCCATGCCGGCCGTCCCGAGCAGGCGTGATTCCACGCCGCGACCGGTGCCCATGCGTGACCTGCTCGCCGCCTGCGCCGCGGCCGCCGCCGTCTCCACCCCGCCGTCCGCGCCCGAGCCGCCGCGGCAGGAGAAGACCGTACGCGAGCGGCGCGAGGCCGCCTGAAAGGCTCTACGGCACCACGACGACCGTGCGGCCGATCGTCGCGAACTTCCACATCGCCGTGCCGTCCGCCCGCGTCTCCCGGATCCCGCCCGTGCGTTCCTGCGGGTCGAGGACGGGCGCCGAGCCGTCGACCGCCGCGCTGAACCCGATCACCGTGCCGTCCACGCTCGCGAAGCGCACCACGTGCTCGACCGGCACACCGTCCGAGCCGGTGACCTTCCCCGACCGGGACGTCACCCGGTAGGTGCCCGGGGCCGGGTCGACCGTGCTGGGGCTGACGCCGAACGTGCGGCGCACCTTGTCGCCCTTGTCCACCAGCCACACCCGGTCGCGGCGCAGCGAGTACACGACCCGCTGTCCCAGCCCCGAGCGCGGTGGCAGGGCGGCCGGGTGGCTGCTGCGGGGAGCCTTCGGCGCGGGCGCCGGGCTGCCGGACGCCTGCCGGCGCAGGTCGGGCGGGACCGTGTCCGCGGCCCGGCTGCCGAGGTAGCCGACCGTCGCGAGGGCCGCCGCCGTCAGTCCCGCCACGATCATCGAACTGGTCCCCGCCATCGCCGTCACCCCTGTCCTGCTTTGCCCCGCGCTGTAAGGATGTGACGCGACCGTAGCAGTCCGTGACCGTCCGGCCCGTGCGGCCGTGGCCGGGGCGCGGGAGCCGTAGGCTGTTTGCGTGCTCTTGCTCGCTCTGGATACCGCCACCCCCGCCGTCACCGTCGCGCTGCACGACGGCGACGACGTCATCGCCTCGTCGAGCCAGGTGGACGCCCGGCGCCACGGTGAACTGCTGCTCCCGGCCGTCGACCGGGTGCTCGCCGAGGCCGGTCTGCGGCTCGACGCCGTCACCGGGATCGTGGCCGGCACCGGCCCCGGCCCCTACACCGGTCTGCGGGTCGGCCTGATGACCGCCGACACCTTCGGGCTCGCCCTCGGCGTGCCCGTGCACGGTGTGTGCACGCTCGACGGCCTGGCCTACGCGGCCGACCTGGACGGCCCCTTCGTCGTGGCGACCGACGCCCGCCGCAAGGAGGTCTACTGGGCGCGGTACGCCGACTCCCGCACCCGCCTCACCGAACCGGCCGTCGGCCGGCCCGCCGACATCGCCGGCGAGGTCGCGGGACTGCCCGCGGTCGGCGCGGGCGCGCTGCTCTACCCGGACACCTTCCCCCAGGCGCACGAGCCGGAGCACGTGAGCGCCGCCGCCCTCGCCCGGCTGGCCGTGGAGAGGCTGAAGGCGGGCGAGGAACTGCCCGCCCCCCGGCCGCTGTACCTGCGGCGGCCCGATGCCCAGGTCCCCAAGAACTACAAGGTGGTCACCCCCAAGTGACGGGAACCGAGACGGTCGTCCTGCGTGAGATGCGCTGGTGGGACATCGACCCCGTACTGGAGCTGGAGCGCGACCTCTTCCCCGAGGACGCGTGGTCCCGCGGCATGTTCTGGTCCGAGCTGGCCCACTCCCGCGGGCCGGGCGCGACCCGGCACTACGTCGTCGCCGAGGAGGGCGGCCGGATCGTCGGCTACGCCGGCCTCACCACCTCCGGCGCGGAGGGCGAGGACGGCGCCGCCCCGGCGGCCGACGTGCAGACCATCGCGGTCACCCGCGGCCACTGGGGCACCGGGCTCGGCTCGCGGCTGCTGACCGACCTGCTGCGCGCGGCCACGGCGTTCGAGTGCGCCGAGGTCATGCTGGAGTGCCGCGTCGACAACGTCCGCGCCCAGAAGCTCTACGAGCGCTTCGGCTTCGAGGTCATCGGAGTCAGGCGCGGCTACTACCAGCCGGGCAACGTGGACGCGCTGGTCATGCGCTTGACCGGCCCGTCCGCCTCCGTGACCCCGGGCCACCCCGTGAACGGCGTACAAGGAACCGAGATCCATGGCTGACGAACCCCTGGTACTGGGGATCGAGACCTCCTGCGACGAGACCGGCGTCGGCATCGTCCGCGGCACCACCCTGCTCGCGGACGCCGTCGCCTCCAGCGTCGACGAGCACGCCCGCTTCGGCGGCGTCGTCCCCGAGGTGGCGAGCCGCGCCCACCTCGAGGCGATGGTCCCCACCATCGAGCGGGCGCTGAAGGACGCCGGGGTGAGCGCGCGCGACCTCGACGGCATCGCCGTCACCGCCGGGCCGGGTCTCGCCGGCGCGCTGCTGGTCGGCGTCTCGGCGGCGAAGGCGTACGCCTACGCCCTCGGCAAGCCGCTGTACGGCGTCAACCACCTCGCCTCCCACATCTGCGTCGACCAGCTGGAGCACGGGCCGCTGCCCGAGCCGACGATGGCGCTGCTGGTCTCCGGCGGCCACTCCTCGCTGCTGCTGTCCGCCGACATCACCTCCGACGTCCGCCCGCTCGGCGCGACCATCGACGACGCGGCGGGCGAGGCCTTCGACAAGATCGCCCGGGTGCTGAACCTCGGCTTCCCCGGCGGCCCCGTCATCGACCGGTACGCCCGCGAGGGCGACCCGGACGCGATCGCCTTCCCGCGCGGCCTGACCGGCCCCCGCGACCCGGCGTACGACTTCTCCTTCTCCGGGCTGAAGACGGCCGTCGCCCGCTGGATCGAGGCCAGGCGGGCGGCCGGCGAGGAGGTGCCGGTGCGGGACGTGTCGGCGTCCTTCCAGGAGGCCGTCGTGGACGTGCTCACCCGCAAGGCCGTGCGGGCCTGCAAGGACGAGGGCGTCGACCATCTGATGATCGGCGGCGGCGTGGCCGCCAACTCCCGTCTCCGTGCCCTCGCCCAGGAGCGCTGCGAGGCCGCCGGCATCCGGCTGCGGGTGCCGCGCCCCAAGCTGTGCACGGACAACGGCGCGATGGTGGCCGCCCTCGGCGCGGAGATGGTCGCCCGCAACCGCGCGGCCTCCGACTGGGACCTCTCGGCGGACTCCTCGCTCCCGGTCACCGACCCGCACGTGCCGGGCACCGCCCACTCCCACGACCACGTCCACGAGACCGCGCGGGAGAACCTCTACACATGACCGTCGCGCTGATGTGGGAGGCCCGCGCGGTCCCCGGCCGCGGCCCGGACCTGCTGGCCTGGGCCGAGGAGCGGGCCCGCGAACTGCCCCGCCGCCCGTCCCGCCGCGAGGTCTTCCGCGCCCCGCAGGACCGCGTCCTCGTCATCACCTGGTGGAACGCCCCCCTCGACGCCGACCTCCCCGAGCTCCCCGAGCCGGAGAACACCCTGGTCACACGGGCGGTGCACCGGTGGCGGTTCGAGTCGCTGGGAAGTGTCTGAGCCGGGGAGGGGGCACCGCGTCGGATGGACCGGAAGGACCATGTGACGCGAATGTTTCGTCATACGATTCGAATGTTCCGGCCGGTCGCGGGTCTTCGCCCGCGCGGCTCGCGGAGATACGATCGCCGCCATGACTTCCCCGCAGCCCGCTGACACCCGGACCAACGGGCGCAGCACGCAGACCGCGACGCTCGCCGAGATCGCCCGCGAGGCGGGTGTCTCCGCGCCGACTGTTTCGAAGGTGCTCAACGGCCGCGCCGACGTCGCCCCGAGCACCCGGTCCCGGGTCGAGGAGCTGCTGCGCACCCACGGATACCGGCGTCGCCGCGCCGAGGCCAGCCGTTCCCCCCTGATCGACCTGGTCTTCCACGAGCTGGAGAGCGCCTGGGCGATGGAGGTCATCCGGGGCGTGGAGAACGTCGCCCGGGACGCGGGGCTGAGCGTCGTGCTGTCCGAGAGTGCGGGGCGGCTCACGCCCGGCCGGACCTGGGCCGACCAGGTCGCCGCCCGCCGCCCGCACGGCGTGATCCTCGTGCTGTCCGGCCTCGACGAGTCCGGGCGCGCGCTGCTGACCAGCCGGTCCATCCCGTTCGTGGTGATGGACCCGGCCGGCGACCCGGGCACCGACGTGCCCTCCATCGGCGCGACCAACTGGCAGGGCGGGCTCGCCGCGACCCGCCACCTGATCGAGCTGGGCCACACCCGGATCGGCGCGATCAGCGGGCCCTCGCGGATGATGTGCAGCCGCGCCCGCGTCGACGGCTACCGGGCCGCCCTGGAGACCGCGGGGCTGCCGGTCGACCCCGAGCTGATCGTCTCCGGCGACTTCCACCACGACGCCGGCTACCAGCAGGGGCTCGCCCTGCTGCGCCGTGAGGACCGGCCCACCGCCGTGTTCGCCGGCAACGACCTCCAGGCGCTCGGGCTGTACGAGGCCGCGCGCGAACTGGGGCTGCGGATCCCGGAGGACCTGAGCGTGGTCGGCTTCGACGACCTGCCGGTGGCCCGCTGGGTGGGCCCGCCGCTGACGACCGTACGGCAGCCGCTGACGGAGATGGCGGAGGCGGCGGCGAAGCTGGTGCTCGACCTCGGCAAGGGTGAGGACTCCGCGGCGGCGACCCGGGTGGAGCTGGCCACCAGCCTGGTGGTGCGGAGCAGCACGGCCGCGCCCGCCGCGCGCTGAAGCGCCCGGCGGCGGGTAGGTGCGAATCTGAGAATTGCGCGAGAAAAACGTCCGGGGAACGGTGTCCGTCATCATGCGGACGGACGTTCCTGCCTGTGACGGGACAACAGGGGAACCACCGTGACCATGCCGGTGCTTCCCGCCCCCTCCGACGCCAACCGGGTGGTGCCCGACGAGCCGGAGGCCGGGCGGCTGTGGGCCTCGCTGGAGTGAGGTGAGAATTTTCTCCGCCGGGTGTCGATTTCCGTCCGCGCCGTTCGACGCAGAGGTGAGAGGCCGGGAAGGACCCGGCCCGCACACCACGAGGAGCCGACATGCCGCGCTATCTCTCCCTCATCCGGATCGACGAGAACAACGCCCCCGAGGGCGGGCCCAGCCCCGAGCTGATGCAGCGCATGGGCGAGCTGATCGAGGAGATGACCAAGAACGGCGTCCTGCTGGACACCGCCGGACTCACCCCGACCGCCCAGGGCTCCCGGGTCCACTACGAGAGCGGCCGGCTGTCCGTGACGGACGGGCCGTTCACCGAGACCAAGGAGGTCATCGGCGGATACGCCGTCCTCCAGGCCAAGGACAGGGCCGAGGCGATCGAGTGGACCAAGCGGTTCCTGAAGGTGCACGAGCCGCACTGGACGGTGACCTGCGAGGTCCGGGAGATCGAGGAGGGCTGACGGGCGGCCCTCACGGCCCCGCTTGGCCGTGCGGCCGTACGGGTGTCTGATGGTGGGCTGTGACACCACAGCCCGCCGCCGGACCGGACGGGGCCGTCGAGACCGTCTTCCGCATGGAGTTCCCGCGGGTGGTCGCCGCGGTGGCCCGCATCGTCCGGGACGTCGGCATCGCGGAGGAACTCGCGCAGGACGCCTTGGTCGCGGCCCTGGAGCGGTGGCCGGAGGACGGGGTGCCCGACAACCCGGGCGCCTGGCTCACGGCCACCGCCCGCCACCGCGCCGTCGACCTGGTGCGCCGCCGCGAGACCTACGCCCGCAAGCTGGCCGAGATCGGCCGGGACCAGGCGACGGCGACGGCCCCGCCCGAGGAGCCCGCCGACCCGGACGACATCGACGACGACCTGCTGCGGCTCGTCTTCACCGCCTGCCACCCGGTGCTGTCCGCCGAGGCGCGCACCGCCCTCACCCTGCGGCTGCTCGGCGGCCTCACCACGGCCGAGATCGCCCGCGCGTTCCTCGTGCCCGAGGCGACCGTGGCCCAGCGGATCGTCCGCGCCAAGCGCACCCTGGCCAGGAAGAACGTCGCCTTCGAGGTGCCTTACGGACCCGACCGCGAGGCCCGCCTCGGCTCGGTCCTCGACGTCATCTACCTGATCTTCAACGAGGGATACGCGGCCACCGCCGGCGACGACTGGCTGCGGCCCGCGTTGTGCGAGGACGCGCTGCGGCTGGCCCGGGTGCTGTCCGGGCTGATGCCGAAGGAGCCCGAGGTGCACGGGCTGACCGCCCTGCTGGAGTTCCAGGCGTCCCGGACCGCCGCCCGCACCGGTTCCGACGGCGAGCCGGTGCTGCTCGCGGACCAGAACCGCGCCCGCTGGAACCGCATGCTGATCGCCCGCGGCGCCACCGCCCTCGCCCGCGCCGACGCGGTCGCCTCCGGCCCTCCCGGCCCGTACGTCCTCCAGGCGGCCATCGCCGCCTGCCACGCACGCGCGTACCGCTACGAGAAGACGGACTGGCACCGCATCGCCGCCCTCTACGGCCTGCTCGCCGCCCGTACCCCGTCCCCGGTGGTCGAACTCAACCGCGCGGTCGCCGTCTCCATGGCGGACGGCCCGGAGGCGGCCCTGCCCCTGGTCGACGCGCTGTCCACGGAACCGGCCCTCCGCAACTACCACCTGCTCCCCTCCGTCCGGGGAGACCTCCTGTCCCGCCTCGGCCGGACGGAGGAGGCACGGGAGGAGTTCATCCGGGCGGCAGACCTGGCGGGCAACGCCCGGGAGCGGGAGATGCTGCGGAGGCGGGCGGAGCGGGCGGGCGGCTGACGCCTCCCTCCGCGAGGGGCGCCCGTCCCGGGGCGTGCACCGGGCGCAGCCTGCGGGCCGTCGTGCCGCTGGGGCGGCATTGGTGGGCGCAGGCGGTGCCTCTGCAGCGCCCCTGCTGGACCCGCGCCCCTGCCGACGGCAACCCGTCTGCCGAGAGACGCCGTCCGCTGACTGCTGCCCGTCGTGGGCTGATCGCGCAGTTCCCCGCGCCCCTAGGGTGCCTGGCCTCGGGGCAGTCGTGCCGCGGGGGTGAAGGGGGAGCCCGCTCCCCGCCGTCTGCGGGCCGTCGTGCCGCTGGGGCGATGGGGGTACCTCCCGCTCGAGCGAAGCCGAGAGTGGGGGAGGGTGGGTGCAGGCGGCACCTCTGCAGCGCGCCCCTGCTGGACCCGCGCCCCTGGCGACGGTAACCCGTCTGCCGAGAGACGCCGTCCGCTGACTGCTGCCCGTCGTGGGCTGATCGCGCAGTTCCCCGCGCCCCTAGGGTGCCTGGCCTCGGGGCAGTCGTGCCGCGGGGGTGAAGGGGGAGCCCGCTCCCCGCCGTCTGCGGGCAGTCGTGCCGCTGGGGCGATGGGGGAGGGTGGGCGCAGGTGGCGCCTGTTCAGCGCACCGGGTGTCCCAGCAGCATCGTCGGGGCGCCCGCGACGCGGGTCAGGAAGACCGTGACCGATGCCGTGCCGTGCGGTTTCGGGAGGGCCTTGCGGCGGAGTTCCTCCGGTTCGACCGCCGAGCCTCGCTTCTTGACCGTCAGGACGCCCACCTCGCGCTCCCGCAGCAGGGCCTTCAGCTTCTTGACGTTGAAGGGGAGCACGTCGGTGATCTCGTAGGCCGTGGCGAACGGCGTCTCACGCAGCGCGTCCGACGTCACGTAGGCGATCGTCGGGTCGATCAGGCCGCCGTCGAGAGGTTCGGCGACCTCGGCGACCAGGTGGGAGCGGATGACGGCGCCGTCGGGCTCGTACAGGTAGCGGCCGACGGGGCGGACCTCCGGGTCGGGGAGGCCACGGGAGGCGAGGGTGCGCGGGCCCGGCAACAGGGTCGCGCGGACCGTGCCGGGGGCGGTGCCGAACCACAGGACCGCCTCCTTCACGTCCCCGCCGTCGGAGATCCACTCCGCCTCGGCCTCCGCCGGGACCGCCTCGTGCGGGATGCCGGGCGCGATCTTCAGCGCGGCGGCCCGGGGCGCCTTCAGCGCCGCCCCCACCGCCCACGACAGGGGTGGCGAGTACGCCTCCGGGTCGAAGATCCGGCCGCGCTTCGACGAGCGCCGGGCCGGGTCCACGAACACCGCGTCGTAGCCGGCCGTGTCGACCTCCGTCACGTCCGCCTCACGCACCTCGATCAGGCCGGCGAGACCGAGCGCCTCGGCGTTGGCGCGGGCGGCCGCGGCCGTCCGCGGGTCCCGGTCGACGGCCAGGACGCGGATGCCGGCGCGGGCCAGCGCGATCGCGTCGCCGCCGATCCCGCAGCACAGGTCGGCGACCGACCGTACGCCCGCCGCGCGCAGCCGCTCCGCCCGGTACGCGGCGACGCTGCGCCGGGTCGACTGCTCCACGCCGTTCGGCGTGAAGAACATCCGTGCCGCGTCCTCCGCCCCGAACTTCGCCACCGCCCGCTGCCGCAGCCGCGCCTGGCCGAGCGCCGCCGACACCAGCTCGGCGGGGTGGTCGCGGCGGAGCCGGGTCGCGACGGCGAGTTCGCGGGCGGGGTCGGTGTCGCGCACCTCGTCGAGGAGGGCGCGGCCTTCGGGGGTGAGGAGCGGGGCGAGGTCGTTCACCGGGACATTGTGGGCCAGTCGGTGGACCGTGCGCCTCCGGCCGAGGTGTCGGGCGGGACGCGGGCCGGGTGGCTGCGAGGATCCGGCCCCATGCGAGTAGTAGGACAAAACGATAAGAAGCGGATGCGGCGGCTGGGGATGCGGACCGGTCTCGCCGCCCTCGCGCTCGCCGCTCTCGCCTCGGGGTGCGGCAAGGGCAGCGACACCGTCGAACCGGCCGGCGGCCAGCCCCTCCAGGCGCCCCCGGCCCGCGCCCTCGACTCCTACGCCGAGAAGCTGCGCGCCGCGCAGGCCGCCCGCGCCGCCGCGGCGAAACGCTGGGGCCTGAAGAAGGTCCCCCTGGCCGCGCCGCCGCCCCCGGCGAAGAAGCCGCGCATCACCACCCGCGACGGCTTCGAGGTCAAGGGTCACGAACGGCTGGACCTCCCGCCGGTCTTCACCACCGTCCCGGTCAAGGAGAAGGTCGTCTTCCTCACCATCGACGACGGCGCCGAGAAGGACCCCGAGTTCCTCCGGATGATGACCGAGCTGAAGGTGCCGTACAGCGCCTTCCTCAGCGACTACCTCGTCGAGGAGGACTACGGCTACTTCAAGGACATGCAGAAACGGGGCGTGGCCCTGCACAACCACACGCTCCACCACCCGTACCTGCCGGCCCTCTCGCACGCCAAGCAGAAGCGCGAGATCTGCGGCATGCAGGACGTCATCGAGAAGCGCTACGGCACCCGCCCGACCCTCTTCCGCCCGCCCTACGGCAACTACGACAAGGCGACCCTGCGCGCCGCGAAGAGCTGCGGCATCACCCACGTCCCGCTGTGGAACGAGGAGGTCTTCACCGACCACTGGGAGTACCGCGAGTGGGACCGGAAGATCCACCCCGGCGACATCGTGCTGTCCCACTTCCGGGGCCGCGAGGACTGGGACGGCACCATGCGGGACATGATCCGCCGCTTCCTCGACAAGGTCACGGCCGAGGGGTACGCCGTGGCCAGGCTGGAGGACTACCTGTGAGGCGGCGGCGCGGGACGATCCCGGGGCCTCTCCCGGCGGCCCTCGCCCTGCTGCTCGCCGCGGCCGCCGGATGTGCCGCCCCGTCCGGCGCGGGACACCTCTCCTCCCGCGCCGGCGGGCCGGCCACCGCGGTCGCCCCGGCGCCGCTCCCGCCGGTCGTCGACCACGTCACCACCGACGACCCGGTCGTCTTCCTCACCTACGACGACGGCGCCGAACGCGACCCCCGCTTCATCGACCTCGTGCGCGAGCGCAGGCTGCCGGTCAGCATGTTCCTCACCGACAGCGTGACGGGCCCCGGCTACGGCCACTTCGCCCGCCTCCGCGCGGTCGGCGCGAACCTCCAGAACCACACCCTCGACCACCCGGCGCTGCCCGGCCTGCCCCTGGCCGCCCAGCGCGCCCAGATCTGCGGCCAGCAGCGCAAACTCGCCGCGCGCTTCGGGATCCGCCCCCGCCTCTTCCGCCCGCCCTACGGCCGGCACGACACCGCCACCCTGCGCGCCGCCGCCGAGTGCGGCATCACCGCCGTGGTCCTGTGGCGCGTGACCCTCGAACCCGACGGCCACCTCACCTACACCCACGGCCCCCGCCATCTGCGTCCCGGCGACATCATCTCCGTACCGTCGGGCGAGGCCCCGCCCCTGACCCTGGCGGAACGCACGACGAGGCTCCTGACGGAGCTGGACGAGCGGGACTTGAGGGTGGGCAGGCTCGAGGACCACGTAGGCACGACGCCCAGCCCGGTCCCTCCCGGCCCGGATGAGGCCACTCCCAGCCCGGGCGAGGCGACTTCCAGCCCAGACGCGGCCCCTCCCGACCTGAACGAGGTTCCTCCCAGCCCGGGCGAGGCGACTTCCAGCCCAGACGCGGCCCCTCCCGACCTGAACGAGGTTCCTCCCAGCCCGGGCGAGGCGACTTCCAGCCCAGACGCGGCCCCTCCCGACCTGAACGAGGTTCCTCCCGGCCCGGACGCGGCCCCTCCCGGCCCGGGCGGGGCCACTCCCAGCCCGGGCGAGGCGACTTCTAGCCCGTCCGGCGCTTGAGGACGAGGCCCGAAGGGCCGAAGGGGGGTCCGGGGGCGCAGCCCCTGGGGACGGTCACACCAACACCGGCACCGCACAACCCCGCGCCCGAAAAACACCCCCATCCCCCGACGCGCCGCACGGCAATTGGCACTCCGCTTGACCGAGTGCTAATCGCGGTCATAGTCTCGGGTCTGGCACTCCCCCCTGGAGAGTGCCAACAACGCGACGGGCAGGTCCGGCACCCGCGACGACGGATCGACCTGGTCGCCACCTCAGACAGTTAACCCCGTGAGATCTCCGAAGGGGGAGGTCGGATCGTGACGACCGCCAGCTCCAAGGTTGCCATCAAGCCGCTCGAGGACCGCATCGTGGTCCAGCCGCTCGACGCCGAGCAGACCACGGCTTCGGGCCTGGTCATTCCGGACACGGCGAAGGAGAAGCCCCAGGAGGGCGTCGTCCTGGCCATCGGTCCGGGCCGCTTCGAGGACGGCAAGCGCGTCGAGCTCGACGTGAAGGTCGGCGACGTCGTTCTGTACAGCAAGTACGGCGGCACCGAGGTCAAGTACAACGGCGAGGAGTACCTCGTCCTCTCGGCCCGCGACGTCCTCGCGATCGTCGAGAAGTAGGAGGACTCCGGGGCCCGCCCCGGAGAACTCGACCTCGTAGCAAGTACTTCTGCTCGAACACTGCGCCCCTGGCCCCAGCATCCGACAAGGAGCCGGGCGGCCCAGGGGCGCAGTGATTTCACCTAGATTTCCGAGAGGGCTCCCGCTGCCATGGCGAAGATCCTGAAGTTCGACGAGGACGCCCGTCGCGCCCTCGAGCGCGGCGTCAACAAGCTTGCCGACACGGTCAAGGTGACGATCGGCCCCAAGGGCCGCAACGTCGTCATCGACAAGAAGTTCGGCGCCCCCACCATCACCAACGACGGTGTCACGATCGCCCGCGAGGTGGAGATCGAGGACCCGTACGAGAACCTCGGCGCGCAGCTGGTGAAGGAGGTGGCGACCAAGACCAACGACATCGCGGGTGACGGCACCACCACCGCCACCGTGCTGGCCCAGGCGCTGGTCCGCGAGGGCCTGAAGAACGTCGCCGCCGGCGCCTCCCCGGCCGCCCTGAAGAAGGGCATCGACGCCGCGGTCGCCGCCGTCTCCGAGGACCTCCTCGCCACGGCGCGCCCGATCGACGAGAAGTCCGACATCGCCGCCGTCGCCGCGCTGTCCGCCCAGGACCAGCAGGTCGGCGAGCTCATCGCCGAGGCGATGGACAAGGTCGGCAAGGACGGTGTCATCACCGTCGAGGAGTCCAACACCTTCGGTCTGGAACTGGACTTCACCGAGGGCATGGCCTTCGACAAGGGCTACCTGTCGCCGTACTTCGTGACGGACCAGGAGCGCATGGAGGCCGTCCTCGACGAGCCGCAGATCCTGATCACGCAGGGCAAGATCTCCGCCATCGCGGACCTCCTGCCGCTGCTGGAGAAGGTCATCCAGGCCAACGCCTCCAAGCCGCTGCTGATCATCGCCGAGGACGTCGAGGGCGAGGCCCTGTCGACCCTGGTGGTCAACAAGATCCGCGGCACCTTCAACGCCGTCGCCGTCAAGGCGCCCGGCTTCGGTGACCGCCGCAAGGCGATGCTGCAGGACATGGCCGTCCTCACCGGCGCCACGGTCGTCTCCGAGGAGGTCGGCCTCAAGCTCGACCAGGTCGGCCTGGACGTGCTCGGCTCCGCCCGCCGCGTCACCGTCACCAAGGACGACACCACGATCGTCGACGGCGCCGGCAAGAAGGAGGACGTGGAGGGCCGCGTCGGCCAGATCAAGGCCGAGATCGAGGCCACGGACTCCGACTGGGACCGCGAGAAGCTCCAGGAGCGCCTCGCGAAGCTGGCCGGCGGCGTGTGCGTGATCAAGGTCGGCGCCGCCACCGAGGTGGAGCTGAAGGAGAAGAAGCACCGTCTGGAGGACGCCATCTCCGCGACCCGCGCCGCGGTCGAGGAGGGCATCGTCTCCGGTGGTGGCTCCGCGCTGGTCCACGCCGTCAAGGTCCTCGAGGGCAACCTCGGCAAGACCGGCGACGAGGCCACCGGTGTCTCCGTGGTCCGCAAGGCCGCCGTCGAGCCGCTGCGCTGGATCGCCGAGAACGCCGGCCTCGAGGGCTACGTCATCGTCTCCAAGGTCGCCGAGCTGGAGAAGGGCAGCGGTTACAACGCCGCCTCCGGCGAGTACGGCGACCTGATCAAGGCCGGCGTCATCGACCCGGTCAAGGTCACCCGCTCCGCCCTGGAGAACGCCGCCTCCATCGCCTCCCTCCTGCTGACGACCGAGACCCTGGTCGTCGAGAAGAAGGAAGAGGAAGAGCCGGCCGCCGCCGGTGGCCACGGCCACGGCCACGCCCACTGACGACCCGAGGTCGCCAGAGCCTGAAGCGAGGGCCCGGCGCCCCGTCCGCGAGGACGGCGGCCGCCGGGCCCTCGTCGTACCCCGCCCCAGTCCCCTCGATCATGGAACCGCGCCACGCCGGTACGGAGTCTGTGGAGACGACGGCCGAAGCGATGGGGGGATGGCGATGGACCAGGTGCTGTACGGGGAACGCTCCCGCAACCCGCTCGCGCGCACCGTGCGCCTCGGCGAGTCCGGACTGCGCCGCGGCGGCCGGACGACCCCGCTGGAGGAACTGAACCTCGCCGCTGTCGCGGAGGCGTTCCTGCGGGGCGCCTGGCTGGGCGGTGGAGGCGCCGAACGCCCCCTGGCGTCCCTCCCCGAAGGCGCCGGCCTGGTCCCCGTCACCCGGGCCACCGGCACCTGCGTCCCCCTGAAGGTGCGTCAGGCGTCCGCGTTCGCCCACGCGCTGGGCGAGCTCGCGGTACGCCGGTGCGGCGGCCCGGAACAGGTCGCCGCCCTCGCCGCACGGGCGCGGGACGAGGGCGTCCCCCTGTGGATCGCCCGCCGCTACGCGCACGGCCCCGCCGGTCCGGTGGCGGTGGCCGTGGACCGCCGCCAGGTCCGCGTCGACGTCTGGGGCCCGCACGCCCCCGCCGTACGCCTGCGCGCGCCGTACGGCTTCCTCGGCCACGGCGACGGAGGCACCGGCCTGGTGCTGACCGTGGGGAACGCCTCCGCGCGGCTCGTGCTGCGCAAGAAGTTCCGCAAGTCGAAGAGCACGGTGGAGATAGGGCTCCCCGACCGGCACTGGATCCTGCGCCGCGTGGACGCGGAGAGCTCCCGGCTCTTCCGCGGCGACACCCCGGTCGCCCTGCTGATCCGCCCGCCACGCGGCGCCGAGCCTGCCCCCGGCACCCTGTTGCTGCCGCTGGCCGAGGTCCGTCACGAGAGCCCCGACCCGCTGGACGCGGTGATGGCCCACGCGGTGGCGGTCTCCTTCGGCCTCGGCGACGCGACGGGCCTGGCCCGCTTCCGCGCCGCCCGTCCGCAACGCCGCGACACCGACGACGGCTGGGACCAGCCCTGGTTCAGCAACCTCGGCCGCGGCCGCGACGACAACGAGCCCGGCGGCGGCGACGGCTGGGGCAACGACGGCGGCGACGCCGGAGACGGAGGCGGCGGAGGCGGGGACGGCGGAGGCGGGGGAGACGGCGGCGGGGGAGACGGCGGCGGAGGCGAGTAGCCCGGAGGCCGCTGCGGGACGGCGGCCTCAGCTCGCCCAGACCTCCGCGTCCTCGGCCGGGACGGTGGTGGCGAGGCCCAGTTCCTTGCGGGCGGCGACGGTCTCGCCCGGGTCGATGAGGGTGAACGCCTGGTCGTAGGCGAGGTAGAAGGCGTCGGCGTCGGGGGCGTTCGCGGCCTTCTCCCACTGGCCGGCCGCCTTGGTGAGCGTCGCCCGGAGCTTGCCGACCTCGGTGCCGTCGATGCCGCCCAGGTCCTCGACGTGTGTGCCGAGGGCCGCCGCGACGGCCTCGGCCTGCGCCTTGTAGTCCTTCAGGGCGCCCTCGACGTCGTCCGTGACCGGCTGGTGGGCCCACAGGGTCTCGTAGACGGCGTTCGACCCCTTCAGGAACGTGAGCTGGTCGGGCTCGAAGGACTTCGCGGTGTTCAGCGACCCCTTGAAGGTGCCCTTCTCCACGGTGTACGTGCAGCTCACGGCGCGGTCGCCGGTCGCCCAGCTCTCCCGGGTCGGGGTGTAGTGCGACAGCCCGACGCCCGCGGGGAGTGCCCAGGTGTCCGGGGCGTACCGCTGTGCCTCGGCGGCACAGCGCTCGTCGGCGATCCCGACGATCTTCTCGTCACCGGGGTGCTTCGGGCCGCCCTCGACGGCGAACTCGCCGACGACCTCCCCTTGGTGGGCTTCCTCGCAGGGCACGACCTCGACGAGATACGCCTCGCCCTCGGCCTTGCCGTTCGGGTTGTAGCAGTCGCCGACGTCGAGCGAGAACACCGACCGCTGCCGGGCCGCCTTCCTCGCCCCGTCCTTGGCGTCGTCGACGACCTCGGCCGCCTCGGAACAGCCGACGGCGGCGAGCGCGAGAAGCGCGGCGACGGCGGCCGGACCACGCGGTGAACGGTACGGGGCACGGCTCATCATTGCTTCCCCCTCTTTTCTGTGAGCTGTGACCTGTGAGCAGGGGAGAAGGTTGCAGTGCGTACGGGTACGTGCCGTTGCCGCACCTAGGATGCGGGCATGCCAAACCCGAGCCGGAGGAAGCACCGCACCTGGTTCATCGCCTGGGCGCTGCTGTGCGCGGCGGGCCTCGCCGCGACGGAGGCGCTGACCGGCACCTCACCCGCCGACACGGACTGCGCCGACTACATCGCGGACGTCGAGGCGCGCGTGGCGGAACAGAGAACCGAGAACTCGGACCGCGCTCTCGTAGTGACCTGGGCCGGCACGTCGTCCGGCCAGGACGGTGAGTGCCTGGACGAACTGCGGGAGCACTTCGCCGCCAAGAACTGACCGCCGGACGCCCCGGTGTTCGTGCGCTCAGGAACCAGGTTCGCGAGTCGCCGCAGGGTGCTTGCCCGGTTCGGCGGGTCGCCCGGTGAAGAGCGCCACCTGCCACGTGCCGTTCTCCCGGGTGAGGGTCAACGTATCCCGCATGGTTCGACCGGACGCGTCCTCCGCGAGAAGGCGGACCGACGCGATGTCCGGGCCCAGGTCGTGCGCGATCCGCATCTCCTCGACCGTCCAGCCGCGTCCGCCCCGCTCGGCGAGCACCCGCTCCGCCTCTTGCCGGGACCAGTCCGCGTCCTCGACGCCTCCGACGGACATGAGACCGTCCGCGCTGCGGGCGTTGAGGGCGTGCACGTAGTCCTCCACCGCCTCGCGGGCGCCCCGGGACGGGTTCCCGTCGGGGTCGGCCGGAGCCGAACAAGCGGTGGCGACGACCACCGCGGCCGTCGCCGTCACCAGTCGGCGCGTGAGTCCGGCCGTCGACGCCCTGATGCGTTGTCGCTGTGCCATGTCGCCCATGTGCCCCCCTGCTCCTCGGACTGTCCGTGAGGAGCGCACAGGCGGACGCATCGTTCCCGTACGGCGGTTTCCGGTGAGGGGAATGGCTGGTTCGGTACAGTCACAACTCCGGCCGCCCCTTCGCCACCCTGCCGGAGGCGCTGAACTGGAGGGTGGTCATTCCAGTCATGGTGGCCCGCCTGCCCGTGCCGGGACGCCGAGGAAGTCGCCCTTGTGGATGCCCTCCCGGCGCCAGCGGGTGCAGACCCCGTCGCCCTGGGCCATGCGGTCCTCACGCGGAACGTGAAGTCGAAGCTGTCGCGACCTCGAAGAAGCGGCGGGCCGTGTCCGCGTACCGCCGCGCGTCGCGCATCACGTCCAGGGGGCGGTGAAGGCCGGCGTCCCCTCGCGCAGGGCGCCCGGGTCCGCGTCCCGGCGCGGACGGGGAGGCGTCAGCGCGGCCCGTACTTGCGGCCCGTCCTCGAGGAGATGCCGCCCAGCAGGTTCCGCGGGACCAGCTTCGACGCGCCCATCAGCACCTTGTACCGAGGGTCCGGGACGGACAGTGACTTGCCCCGGGCCAGGTCCGCCAGGGCCGTCGCGGCGACCTTGTCCGCGTCCAGCCACATCCACCGCGGGATGTTGTCCGTGCCCATGCCGGCCCGCTCGTGGAACTCGGTGCGCACGAAGCCGGGGCACAGCGCCATCAGGCGTACGCCGTGACCGGCCAGGTCCTGCGCCGCGCCCTGCGTGAACTGCACGACCCACGCCTTCGACGCCCCGTACGTCCCGCGCGGCACGAACGCCGCGGTCGAGGCGACGTTCACGACGCCGCCGCGCCCGCGCTCCCGCATCGCCTCGACCGCCGCCGACGTCAGCCGCAGCACGGCCTCGCAGTGGACCTTGAGCATCGTCAGCTCGTCGGACATGGGGACCTCGAGGTAGCGGCCCTTGTGCCCGAACCCGGCGTTGTTGACCAACAGGTCGACGGGGTTGCGGCGGTCGGCGAGCCGGCGCTCCACCGCCTCGATCCCCTTGTCCTCGGCCAGGTCGGCGGTCAGCACCTCCGCCTCGATGCCGTGGCGGTCGTGCAGCTCGGTCGCCTGTTCCCGCAGGCGGGCCGTGTCCCGGGCCACGAGCACCAGGTCGTGGCCGTCGGCCGCCAGCCGCCGCGCGAACGCGGCACCGATCCCCGCCGTCGATCCCGTAATCAGAGCCGTTGTCATGGCCCAAGAGTAGTGACCCGGAGCGGAGGCGTCCGCTCTGCGGTCCGGGCGGGCACGGGTCCTTCAGGACACCCCCCGACGTACGGTCAGACCTCCACCGCCGCCCCGGACTTCTCCACATGCTCCCGCGCCTGCCTCAGCGCCTCCGGGTGCAGCGCGTCCCCCGCCGCCAGCAGCCGGGGGAGCAGCTCCCGTTCCGTCGTCACCGCGCGGAACTGCAGGGCCACCGTCACGTCATGATCCGGCCGGTGCACGATCCGTACGGTGTCGCCCGCGCGCACCTCCCCGGGTGTGATCACCCGCAGGTACGCCCCCGGCGCCGCCCGCTCCGTGAACCGCTTCACCCAGCCCTTCTCACCCAGATGGCCCTGGAAGGTCCGGCACGGAATGCGCCCCGACGTGACCTCCAGCACCACCTCGGGCCCCACGGCCCAGCGCTCGCCGATCAGCGCGCCGGACACGTCGACGCCCTCGGTGGTCAGGTTCTCGCCGAACGAGCCGGCGGGCAGCGGGCGCCCCAGCGCGCGCTCCCACTCGTCGAGGTCCTCGCGGGCCACCGCGTACACCGCCTGGTCGTCCCCGCCGTGGTGCCGCGTCTCGCACACCGCGTCCCCGGCCAGACCGCTCCCGCCGATCCCCTTCGCGCCGGGCGCCGACACCCGCACCGGTCCGTCCGCCGGACGCTTGTCGATACCGGTCAGGCCGTCGCGCTGGCCCGTGTAGGGGACGGGCTTCGGGCGGCCCAGGTTCACAGACAGAAGCTTCATGCGGTGCACGGTAAGGCATGCACATCAAAGCGTCGACGCATTAATTCCCGCGTGATCAAAGGCGGGCTTATCCCTGCGCGTATCCTGGCGGTGTGATCGAAGCCCGCCACCTCCGCGTGCTGCGCGCCGTGGCCTCCACCGGTTCCTTCTCCGCCGCCGCCCGCGAGCTGGGATGCACCCAGCCCGCCGTCAGCCAGCAGATGAAGGCCCTGGAGGGGTCCGTCGGCACGCCGCTCCTCATCCGCACGGGCCGCGAGATGCGGCTGACCCAGGCCGGCGAGGCGTTGGTGCGGCACGCGGCGGGCATCCTCGCCGGGCTCACCGCCGCCGAGGAGGAGGTCGCGGCCATCGCCGGCCTGCGCGCCGGACGGGTACGGCTGGTGTCGTTCCCCAGCGGCAGCTCCACGCTCGTGCCGACCGCCCTGGCCGCACTGCGCGGCGCCCACCCCGGCACCCGCGTCTCCCTGGAGGAGGCCGAACCGCCCCGCTCCGTGCGGATGCTGCGCGAGGGCGACTGCGACGTGGCCCTCGCCTTCCGCTACGAGGGCGCGGCCGGTGCGGAGGAGTGGGCGGACCTGGTGGTGCGGCCGCTGCTGTCGGACCGGCTGGTCGGGCTCGTGCCCGAGCGGCACCGGCTGGCCCGCGCGGGGTCGGCCGCCATCGGTGAGTTCGCGGAGGAGCCGTGGATCGCGGGCTGCCCGCGCTGCCGGGGACAGCTCGTCGAGGTGTGCGAGACGGCGGGTTTCACCCCGCGCATCGACTTCGCGACCGACGACTACCCGGCGGTCGCCGGTCTGGTCGGCGCGGGACTGGGGGTCGCGGTTTTGCCGCAGCTCGCGCTGGAGTCGCTGCGCCCGCGCGGCGTGCGCACCGTGGACCTGGAGCCCGCCGTGCGGCGGGAGATCGTCGCGCTCACCCTGCCGGACCTCGCGCAGGTCCCCGCGGTCACCGCGACGCTGGAGAAGCTGGCGGCGGCCGCCGCCGCCGGGTGAGGGAAGCCGCCCCGGCAGCCTGACGGCACCTGGTCGCCGGAGAGCGGCAGGCGGAGCAAGGGCACGCGGGCGTGCCAGGGGTTCCTTTCCGAAGAAACGTTCCTTCAGGTGTTCGAGGCGGCGGCGTGTCCGCCGGCGCCCGACGCCGACACCAGCCGGTTGCGCGCCCGCCCCATCAGTTCTTCGCGCTCGTCCTCGGTCAGGCCGCCCCACACGCCGTACGGCTCGCGCACCGCGAGCGCGTGCGCGGCGCACTCGGCGCGTACCGGGCACCTCATGCAGACCTCCTTGGCCGAGTTCTCGCGTGCGCTGCGTGCGGCACCCCGCTCGCCCTCCGGGTGGAAGAAGAGCGAGCTGTCCACCCCGCGGCAGGCAGCCAGGAGCTGCCAGTCCCACAGGTCCGCGTTCGGTCCGGGAAGGCGGGAGAAATCTGCCATTGCGTGACCCCTTGTAGCCGTTACTGGGCGGATCCGGTGTCCACGACCGTACAACTACGATCAAAGGAGATGAAAATATGACTCATTGCGAATCTAGCTCCGGACACCATCAAAGGGGAAGAAAAGGGTCTGAATGGGGCATGGGTTGTGGTGAAAGTTCGGGGGTACGTCGCGCATGTCTCCTACGTGAGCGCCTCCTCACGTAGAGTGCCGAAGATGGCAGACGGCCCCGTAACTCTTTCGAGTGACCGTCGTTGAGAGTGCGAGGCGGTTGAAGGAACAAGCGCTCGGGCGGGCGTCCGAGACGGTCGACCGCAAGGTGACGATTTCGTACCAGCCTGGAGGCTCAAGGTGACGCGCATCAGCTGCGGAGGGCGGCCATGACTTCCGTCCTCGTCTGCGACGACTCCCCGCTTGCCCGAGAGGCGCTCCGCCGCGCGGTCGCGACCGTGCCCGGCGTCGAGCGCGTGACGACGGCGGCCAACGGCGAGGAAGTCCTCCGCCGCTGGGGCGCCGACCGCTCGGACCTGATCCTCATGGACGTGCGCATGCCCGGTCTGGGCGGCGTCGAGACAGTACGGCGGCTGCTCTCCGCCGACCCCGGGGCACGCATCATCATGCTCACGGTCGCCGAGGACCTGGACGGCGTCGCCCTCGCGGTGGCCGCCGGGGCCCGCGGCTATCTGCACAAGGACGCCTCCCGAGCGGAGCTGCGCGCCACGGTCACGCAGGCGCTCGCCGACCCGACCTGGCGGCTCGCCCCGCGCCGGCTGCGCTCGGCCGAGATGGGCGCGGCGCCCACGCTCACCGCGCGTGAGATCCAGGTGCTGGAGGGGATGAGCCACGGCCGCTCCAACGCGGAGATCGGCCGGGAGCTGTTCCTCTCCGAGGACACGGTGAAGACCCACGCGCGCCGTCTCTTCAAGAAGCTCGGCGCCTCGGACCGGGCCCACGCGGTGGCGCTCGGGTTCCGGTGGGGTCTGGTGCGGTAGGCCGTCCCGTCCTTCGGGCCGGGCCGGCCGAGGTGCGGGGCGCCGTTCCGGCGCGGGGTCCGGGTGTGCGTCCGGGCCCGGACCCGGCGAGCTGTCGTCCCGGTGGACGCGGCGTCCGGTCGCCGCTCGGACGGACCGGGTCCGGGTCATGGCCGCGGCGCCGCGCGGACGGTGCGGGGCGGCGTCGACGGCGCGTACGGGTTCGGCACGGACATCCGTGTCCCTCCCGCACCGCCGCGGCTTCGGCCGTCGAGACGTTCCGCACGGGCGCGAGCCGTGCCGGCACCGCCGCATCCCGGGCGCCGGCCCCGTACGGGCGGGCCCGTCAGCGGCTGCTCTCGTGGGCCGGCACACACGTTGGACGTGGTGTTCGCCGCGGCCGGGAGGGACCCACTGCTCGTTTCGCGGCGGATGCCGCATCCTTGAGGTGTGGAGTTCCTCGGGGACGAGTCGGTCGAGCGGAAGGGGAGGGCGCAAGGGATGACTTCCGGCGCACCTGCTCATAACGCTTCGGTGCACAACCAAGGACACGGTGCCACGGACCCCGCGTCCGCAGGGCACCATGGACCGATGCGCGACGACGAGGCGGGCACGGCCCAGGGGGCGATCGGTGCGCTCGTCCACCGCGCGGTCGACGGAGACGAGCAGGCCACGCACGACCTGCTCGCCCACGTTCACCCCCTCGCCCTGCGCTACTGCCGTACTCGTCTCTCCCGCCTGCCGGGAGACGCCCGGCACTTCGTGGAGGACCTCGCCCAGGAAGTCTGCGTGGCGGTGCTGCTCGCGCTGCCCCGCTACAAGGACACCGGCCGGCCCTTCGAGGCGTTCATCTTCGCCATCGCCTCCCACAAGGTCGCCGACCTCCAGCGCGCCGCGATGCGGCACCCCGGTTCGACCGCCGTGCCGTCCGACGAGATGCCGGAGCGGCCCGACGACTCGCTGGGCCCGGAGGAGCGCGCCCTGCTCAGCAGCGACGCCGAGTGGGCCAAGAAACTGCTGGCCAGCCTGCCGGAGAACCAGCGCGAGCTGATCCTCCTGCGTATCGCCGTGGGGCTCACCGCGGAGGAGACCGGTCAGATGTTGGGAATGTCACCCGGCGCGGTCCGGGTGGCGCAGCACCGCGCGCTGAGCCGGCTGCGGGCCCTGGCGGAGCAGTAACGCCCGTCCCCGCACCGCCTCTTCGTGAGCGCGCCGGCGCATCAGTTGCATATGAACGGACGATCAGCCGCTCCCGTACGAACATACGAAGCCGGGGACCGTGCGGAACCGTGGAATGAGACACCCACGCTTCCCGTTAGCATGGACATCCGCACCGATCAAGGCCATTTGGGGAAGGTGTCATGACTGCCAACGTCGACGGAGTGCCCGGAAAATTCGCGACACTCGGGCTGACCTACGACGACGTGCTGCTGCTGCCGGGCGCGTCGGACATGGCGCCCGACCAGATCGACACCGCCTCGTACGTCTCCAAGAACGTGCGGGTGAACATCCCGCTGCTGTCCGCCGCCATGGACAAGGTGACCGAGTCCCGCATGGCCATCGCGATGGCCCGCCAGGGCGGCGTCGGCGTGCTGCACCGCAACCTGTCCATCGAGGACCAGGCCAACCAGGTCGACCTGGTGAAGCGGTCCGAGTCGGGCATGGTCACCGACCCCATCACGATCCACCCGGACGCCACGCTCGCCGAGGCCGACGCGCTGTGCGCGAAGTTCCGCATCAGCGGCGTCCCGGTGACCGACGGCAACAAGAAGCTGCTGGGCATCGTCACCAACCGTGACATGGCCTTCGAGACCGACCGGTCCCGTCAGGTGCGCGAGATCATGACGCCGATGCCGCTGGTGACCGGCAAGGTCGGCATCTCCGGCCCGGACGCCGTGGAGCTGCTGCGCCGCCACAAGATCGAGAAGCTCCCGCTGGTCGACGACGCGGGAATCCTCAAGGGCCTCATCACGGTCAAGGACTTCGTCAAGGCCGAGAAGTACCCCAACGCCGCCAAGGACGGCGAGGGCCGTCTGCTGGTCGGCGCCGCGGTCGGTGTCGCCGGTGACGCGTTCGAGCGCGCCCAGGCGCTGATCGAGGCGGGCGTCGACTTCATCGTGGTCGACACCGCGCACGGCCACTCCCGGCTGGTCGGCGACATGGTCGCCAAGATCAAGTCGAACTCCTCCGGCGTCGACGTGATCGGCGGCAACATCGCCACCCGCGACGGCGCCAAGGCGCTCGTCGACGCGGGCTGCGACGGCATCAAGGTCGGTGTCGGCCCCGGCTCCATCTGCACCACGCGCGTCGTGGCCGGCGTCGGCGTCCCGCAGGTCACCGCGATCTACGAGGCCGCGCTGGCCGCCAAGGAGGCCGGCGTGCCGGTCATCGGCGACGGCGGTCTGCAGTACTCCGGCGACATCGCCAAGGCGCTCGTCGCGGGCGCCGACACGGTGATGCTCGGCTCGCTGCTCGCGGGCTGCGAGGAGTCGCCGGGTGAGCTGATGTTCATCAACGGCAAGCAGTTCAAGTCGTACCGCGGCATGGGGTCGCTGGGCGCCATGCAGACCCGCGGCGACCGCAAGTCCTTCTCCAAGGACCGCTACTTCCAGGAGGGCGTCGCCTCCGACGAGCAGCTGGTGCCCGAGGGCATCGAGGGCCAGGTGCCCTACCGCGGCCCGTTGTCGTCCGTCGTCCACCAGCTCGTCGGCGGTCTGCGCCAGTCGATGTTCTACGTCGGCGGCCGCACCGTCCCCGAGCTCCAGGCCAACGGCCGCTTCGTCCGGATCACCTCGGCGGGCCTCAAGGAGAGCCACCCGCACGACATCCAGATGACGGTCGAGGCACCGAACTACAGCCGCCAGTAGCGGCGGGCTTCCCGAGGGCGGCTCCGGACCACCGGGGCCGCCCTCGCTTCGCGTCCGGGGCGGTGGGCGCCGCGGCCGTCGGGGATACTGGAAGGCGCTGCAACGCAACAGGGAAAGGCCACAGACGTGACTGAGATCGAGATCGGGCGCGGCAAGCGCGGCCGCCGGGCGTACGCCTTCGACGACATCGCGGTCGTCCCCAGCCGCCGTACGCGGGACCCGAAGGAGGTCTCGATCGCCTGGCAGATCGACGCCTACCGCTTCGAGCTGCCGTTCCTGGCCGCTCCCATGGACTCGGTCGTCTCGCCGGCCACCGCGATCCGCATCGGCGAGCTCGGCGGCCTCGGCGTGCTGAACCTCGAAGGCCTGTGGACCCGCCACGAGGACCCGCAGCCGCTGCTCGACGAGATCGTCGGCCTGCCCGACGAGGCGGCCACCCGCCGCCTCCAGGAGATCTACGCCGCTCCCATCAAGGAGGAGCTGATCGGGCAGCGCATCAAGGAGGTGCGCGACTCCGGCGTCGTCACCGCCGCCGCGCTCTCCCCGCAGCGCACCGCCCAGTTCTCCAAGGCCGTCGTCGACGCGGGCGTGGACATCTTCGTCATCCGCGGCACCACGGTCTCCGCGGAGCACGTCTCCGGCTCGCACGAGCCGCTGAACCTGAAGCAGTTCATCTACGAGCTGGACGTCCCGGTGATCGTCGGCGGCTGCGCCACCTACACCGCCGCGCTGCACCTGATGCGCACCGGCGCGGCCGGCGTCCTCGTCGGCTTCGGCGGCGGCGCCGCGCACACCACGCGCAACGTGCTGGGCATCCAGGTGCCGATGGCCACCGCCGTCGCCGACGTGGCCGCGGCCCGCCGCGACTACATGGACGAGTCCGGCGGCCGGTACGTGCACGTCATCGCCGACGGCGGCGTCGGCTGGTCCGGAGACCTGCCCAAGGCGATCGCCTGCGGCGCGGACTCCGTGATGATGGGCTCCCCGCTGGCCCGCGCCACCGACGCGCCGGGCCGCGGCCACCACTGGGGCATGGAGGCCGTCAACGAGGAGCTGCCGCGCGGCAAGAAGGTCGACCTCGGCACGGTGGGCACGCTGGAGGAGATCCTCACCGGCCCGTCCCACACCCCCGACGGCTCCATGAACCTCTTCGGCGCCCTCCGCCGCGCCATGGCCACCACGGGCTACAGCGAGCTGAAGGAGTTCCAGCGCGTCGAGGTGACGGTGGCGGACTCCCAGCACCGCCGGTAGTCGCCGGGCGGCATCCTCACGGCTCACGAAGGGGCCGGTCACCTGAACGGGTGACCGGCCCCTTTCGCGTGTCGGCGGGCGCGCGTGGTGGCCGGGGGCGTGCGGTTGCGCCGAGACCCTGTTGGCGCCCGATGTGCCCGGTGAGGCCGCCAGTGTCCTCGGCGGCGCCCAGTTCTTCTGGGAGCCCCCTTCCAAGGACCTGGTCCGGACCCCGCCCTCGGGGCCCGGCCCGATTCCGACGGATCGTCCACCGAGCTACTGGGCGGTGTCGTGGAAGGGGGCGCCCATGGGCCGCCACCGCAGGCCCACCCGCTGGGACCGGATCCGTCTGTGGACGGTGAAGTGCCGGAGGAGGTGGATCTTGCGGCTTTTCGGATGGTGAGCGGCCGCCCCCACGAAGACTAGGGGCGGACACCCGTGAATCATCCAGGAGCCTGCCGCAGTAGCCGCTGCGGTGGGCTCCACCTGTTCGTACCGTACCCGCGCGCCGTCCCGCCCACCAGCAGCCCCCGTGACACGGTGGTCCGCCGCGCGCCCCCCTCTCACAACCGGTGCGCCGCCCCCGTAGGGGTCGCGCCTCGGGTGTCCAGGAGGAGCTGGGCCTTGACCGAGAGGCCCTGGAGGTCGTACGTGCGGTGCTGCTGGAGGAGGATCGTGAGGTCGGCGTCGGCGGCGGCCTCGTAGAGGGAGTCGGCGCGGGGGACGGGGCGGTCCAGGACGTTCCAGGACGGGACGTGCGGGTCGTGGTAGCTGACCGAGGCGCCCAGTTCCATCAGGCGGACCGCGATCTCCTGCGCGGGGCTGCCCTGGAGGTCGGCGAGGTCGGCCTTGTAGGTGACCCCGAGGAGCAGCACGCGCGCGCCGCGCGCCGACTTGCCGTGCTCGTTGAGCAGGGCCGCGGCGCGCTGCACGACGTAGCGGGGCATGCGGCCGTTGACCTCCTGGGCCAACTCGGCCATGCGCAGGGTGCGGCCGGCGTGCGCGGTGAGGTCCTGGGGGACGGTGTGGCCGCCGACGCCGGGTCCGGGGCGGAAGGCGAGGAAGCCGAAGGGCTTGGTCTCCGCGCAGCGCAGCACGTCCCACAGGTCGATGCCCAGGTCGTGGCAGAGGGCGGCCATCTCGTTGACCAGGGCGATGTTGACGTGCCGGAAGTTGGTCTCCAGGAGCTGCACCGTTTCCGCCTCGCGGGGACCGCGGGCGCGGACCACCTTGTCGGTGATGCGCCCGTAGAAGGCCGCCGCCGACTCGGTGCAGGCGGGGGTGAGGCCGCCGATGACCTTCGGCGTGTTGGCGGGGGTGTGGTCCCGGTTGCCCGGGTCGACACGGCTGGGGCAGTGGGCGAGGTGGAAGTCGCGTCCCGCGCGCAGGCCGGAGCCGGATTCCAGCAGCCGCAGCAGCGGACCCTCCGTGGTGCCGGGCGGCACGGGCGACTCCAGGATCACGGTGGTGTGCGGGCGGAGCTGCGCGGCGAGGGTGCGGGCGGCCGCCTCGACCTGGCCGAGGTCGAGCCCGCCGTCGGCGGCGGGCGCGGTGGGGGCGCAGATCACCGCGGTGCGCACCCGGCCGAGCTCGGTCGCGCTGGTGGTGACCCGGAAGCCCTGCGCGAGCATGCGCCGCTGTTCGGCGGGGCTGAGGGAGCCGGGCTCGGGGCCGGTCCGGTACCCGACGGTGGCGATGCCGGCGGCCACGGCGGCCTGGGCCAGGGGCAGTCCGAACGGGCCGAGTCCGATGACGGCGAGATCTGCGGGCATGGCGTGGACCGTCCTTCCCAATAGCCGGAGTGCGACAGGTGCGCAAGCGCTGAGGACTGGACAGGCGAGCGCAATGTCAGACTAGGAGTAAATATGACCGATATGTGGGATTGATCGGCTGGTTTTCGGTGAGTCGCCCTGCGGGGCGCCCAACGGTGTCCGGGCGGCGGGGTGTGCACGGGTGGATGGTCGCGCGGTTGTCCACAGCCCGAGGCGGCGTGTGGCTGAAGTCGGGCAACCCGGTCAGAATTTGGGCATGAGGGTGGGAGACCGGGCTTCGCCCGACGGGTGTGGCCGATGCGACCGATGAGCGGGAGGCAGCGGTGAGGGCAGCGACACTGGGGCCGGCGCAGCGCGCCGAATCACTGGCGTCCATGGCGGAGCGCGAGCTGGACGTACTGGTGGTGGGCGGCGGCGTGGTCGGCGCGGGCACGGCGCTCGACGCGGTGACGCGCGGCCTGTCCACCGGACTGGTCGAGGCGCGTGACTGGGCGTCGGGCACCTCCAGCCGCTCCAGCAAGCTGATCCACGGCGGCCTGCGCTATCTGGAGATGCTGGACTTCGCGCTCGTCCGCGAGGCGTTGAAGGAGCGCGGTCTGCTCCTGGAGAAGCTCGCCCCGCACCTGGTGCGCCCGGTGCCGTTCCTGTACCCGCTGCAGCACAAGGGCTGGGAGCGGCTCTACGCCGGCGCGGGCGTCGCGCTCTACGACACCATGGCGATGACCCACGGCCACGGACGGGGCCTCCCCGTGCACCGCCACCTGAGCCGCCGTCACGCCCTGCGGGTCGCACCCTGCCTGAAGAAGGACGCGCTGGTCGGAGCCCTGCAGTACTACGACGCCCAGATGGACGACGCCCGCTTCGTCCTCAACCTCGTGCGCACGGCGGCGGCGTACGGCGCCCGGACGGCGAACGGCGCCCGCGTCACCGGGTTCCTCCGCGAGGGCGAGCGGGTCGTCGGCGCCCGCGTGCAGGACGTGGAGGGCGGCGGCGAGTACGAGATCCGCGCCAAGCAGGTGGTCAACGCCACCGGGGTGTGGACCGACGACACCCAGGCGATGGTCGGCGAGCGCGGCCAGTTCCACGTGCGCGCCTCCAAGGGCATCCACCTGGTCGTGCCCAAGGACCGCATCCACTCCACCACCGGGCTGATCCTGCGCACCGAGAAGTCCGTGCTGTTCGTCATCCCCTGGGGCCGGCACTGGATCGTCGGCACCACCGACACCGGCTGGGACCTCGACAAGGCGCACCCGGCCGCGTCCAGCGCCGACATCGACTACCTGCTGGAGCACGTCAACTCCGTCCTCGCGGTGCCGCTCACCCGCGACGACGTCGAAGGGGTGTACGCGGGGCTGCGCCCGCTGCTCGCCGGCGAGTCGGACGCCACGAGCAAGCTGTCCCGCGAGCACACGGTCGCCCATCCGGTCCCCGGCCTGGTCGTGGTCGCGGGCGGCAAGTACACGACGTACCGGGTGATGGCCAAGGACGCCGTGGACGCCGCGGTGCACGGGCTCGACCTGCGTGTGGCGGACTGCGTCACCGAGGAGACGCCGCTGGTGGGCGCGGAGGGCTACCACGCCCTGTGGAACGGCCGGGCCCGCACGGCCGCCCGCACCGGCCTCCACCCGGTCCGGGTGGAGCACCTGCTCCAGCGGTACGGGTCGCTCGCCGAGGAGGTGCTGGACCTCGTCGCCTCCGACCCGTCCCTGGGCGAGCCGCTTCAGGCCGCCGACGACTACCTGCGCGCCGAGGTCGTCTACGCCGCCTCGCACGAGGGCGCGCGCCATCTGGAGGACGTGCTCACCCGGCGCACGCGGATATCCATCGAGACGTTCGACCGGGGCACGCGCAGCGCGCGGGAGGCCGCCGAGTTGATGGCGCCCGTGCTGGGCTGGGACAGCGGCCAGATCGACCGCGAGGTGCAGCACTACGAGAAGCGGGTGGAGGCCGAGCGGGAGTCGCAGCGCCAGCCCGACGACCTGACCGCGGACGCGGCCCGTCTGGGGGCGCCGGACATCGTGCCCCTGTAGACGGGCAGCCGGCTCGTCACACGCTGCGGCGGGGGCCGGGACCCGGCGTGCCCAGCGGCGTAACTCGGCCATTTGTGCGGCCGGTTCGGGGCCGGTGGTCAGTGCGGCCGCCGTGCCCCGCATCCCCGCCGACCTGGGCGACGGCGCGTCACGACGGCCCGGTCGTGACCGAATCGGCGCGCTTCGGATTTCGTCTTTGTCGTGACCCGTCCGGCAGAGTGGAGGAACGCTTCGTTCCCCCGCCTCTCCACCCTCCGTGTCCGGTGGGCGGACAGGGGCACCCTGGGCGTCGGGCGCTTGTCGGGTGAGGGACAATGAAGGCTCTGTCAGGGCGGGTTGCATGAGGGGACGCATGTCGGAGGCGGAGCGGGCGGGGACATCCCGTCAGGACAAGAGCGCACGTCTCCTCGCCGGGCGGTACCGGCTGGGAGACGTGCTCGGCCGCGGCGGCATGGGGACGGTGTGGCGGGCCGAGGACGAGACCCTCGGCCGCACGGTCGCCGTCAAGGAGCTCCGCTTCCCGTCGAACATCGACGAGGAGGAGAAGCGGCGGCTGATCACCCGGACGCTGCGCGAGGCCAAGGCCATCGCGCGGATCCGCAACACCAGCGCCGTGACCGTCTTCGACGTGGTCCAGGAGGACGACCGTCCCTGGATCGTCATGGAGCTCGTCGAGGGCAAGTCGCTCGCCGAGGTCATCCGGGAGGACGGCCTGCTGGAGCCGCGCCGCGCCGCCGAGGTCGGGCTCGCCGTCCTCGACGTGCTGCGGTCCGCGCACCGCGAGGGCATCCTGCACCGCGACGTGAAGCCGTCCAACGTGCTGATCGCCGACGACGGCCGCGTCGTCCTCACCGACTTCGGCATCGCCCAGGTCGAGGGCGACCCTTCCATCACCTCGACCGGCATGCTCGTCGGCGCCCCCTCCTACATCTCCCCGGAGCGCGCCCGCGGGCACAAGCCCGGTCCCGCGGCCGACCTGTGGTCGCTCGGCGGCCTGCTCTACGCGGCGGTCGAGGGCACCCCGCCGTACGACAAGGGCTCCGCGATCGCGACGCTCACCGCGGTGATGACCGAGCCGCTGGAGGAGCCGAAGAACGCCGGCCCCCTGCGCGACGTCATCCACGGCCTGCTCAACAAGGACCCCGCCCAGCGGCTCGACGACCGCGGCGCGCGCGCCATGCTGACCGCCGTCATCAGCGCCCCCGCCACCAAGGACGCCGACGGAGAGCCGGCCGACGCCACCCGCGTCGTGCCGCTGCCCGAGCAGCCCGGCACGCGGGACGGCGGAGCCAAGCGGGGCGAGGAGGCCGCGGAGAAGCTGCGCGGCGCTCTGCGCTCCGTACGCAAGGCAGCGGTGGCGGCCGGCGCGGCCGGTGCCGCCCGCACCAAGTCCGGCGCCTCCGCGTCCGGCTCCGCGCCCGCCCCCGCGTCCGGTGCGGCGGCCCGCACCCCGGACGCGAAGCCGGCCGCAGCGCGGTCCGCGACCGCCGCGAGCCCCGCCGCCGGGACGCCCGGGACGACGCCCGGCGCCAACGCGGCCACGGGCGGACGTAGTTCGGGCTGGCCCGTGATGACCCCGCCGGACCTGCCCGCACGGCCCGCGCCGCGCGCGTCGATCACCGACGTGGTGCCGCGCCGCACGCTCGTCGTCATCGCGCTGGTCGTGGTGCTCGCCGTGATCGGCACCGTGCTCGCACTCACCCTCGGCGGTGACGACGAGAGCGGCGGCGGCGCCCAAGGCGCCGGCGGCGACCGGACCGCGGCGGAGAGCACCCCCAGGGCGGACACCAGGAACGACGAGGAGGGCGGCACCCGTACCGACGGCACCGCCACCGCGTCCACCGGCACGGACGGAAGCGCGGCGGCCTCCCCCGACTCCACCGGGACGGCAGGCGGCGCCGCGCCGGGCAGCTCCTCGGACGCCGGGGACGGCGGAGCGGGCAAGGCGGAGGCGGCCACGACGCACCGGGGGAAGCAGGGGTACTCGATCGGTCTGCCCGCCGGATGGAAGTTCAAGTCCTCCGACGCGGCCGGCGACCGCTTCACCGGCCCGAACGGCCAGAAGCTGCTCATCGGCTGGACCACCACGCCCAAGGACGACCCGGTCGCCGACTGGACGAACCAGGAGCGCTTCATGGTGCGTCCCAAGTACAAGCGCATACGGATCGAGGCGGTGGAGTACCGCGGCTGGAAGACGGCCGACTGGGAGTTCACCTACGTCGACGGCGGCGTCACGTACCGGTCCGTGGACCGGGGCACCGTCGTCAACGACGGTTTGGGGTACGGGCTGATGTACACGGCCAGGGCCGACGCGTGGGACGGCGAACAGCGCAAGGACACGTGGCGGACGCTGACGGAGACGTTCCGCCCGAAGTCCTGATCCGACCGGCCCGCGGATCGGGACGCCAGATGTGTCATCCCCTCTCTGCGGGTTGCCTCCGGCACGTATCGTGAGTGGTTGCGGACCGTACGGAGCGGGAACGGGCCGTCCGGAGAACGGAACTGACCGACCGTAGTGCCGGGGGAGGCAACGTGGACGACTATGCGGGACGGGTTCTCGCCGACCGCTACCGCCTGCCCCTGCCCCCCTCCGACGAGTACGAGCTGACCGAGAGCCGCGCGTTCGACACCTACAGCGGCCAGGAGGTCCTGGTCCGGCAGGTGCCGCTGCCGGAGGTCGTCGAGGCCGAGGTGCTGGACGCCGAAGGGCTGCCCGAGGGCTTCACCGCCCGGGACGGCGCGCGGCGCGGCAGGGGCGTCCCAGGCGGCGGCCAGGGCGCGGTGCGCCGCCCCGCCGACCCGGTCGTGCGGCGCGCGGTGGAGGCCGCGCAGGCCGCGGCGGCCCTGCCCGACCATCCGCGCCTGGACCAGGTCTTCGACGTGTTCGCGGAAGGCGGTTCGCTGTGGATCGTCAGCGAGTACGTCGCCGCGCGCCCGCTGGCCGCGCTGCTCGCCGAGAAGCCGCTGTCCCCGTACCGGGCCGCCGAGGTCGCCTCCGACGTGCTCACCGCCCTGCGGGTGCTGCACTCCCACGGCTGGGTGCACCGCAACATCACCGCGCGCACGGTGCTGGTCTGCGAAGACGGCCGGGTCATGCTCACCGGGCTCGCGGTCGGCGCGGCCGAGGAGGCGCTGTGCGGCTACGACCCCGTGCCGCCCGCCGACGACGTCGAACCGGAGCCCGGCGCGGCGCTCGAGGCGCTCGGTCCGGGTACCGGAGGCGACGGCGGGCGCGGACCGGCCTGGCCGCCCGGGTTCACCGCCGACCCCGACCCGGACGCGGCGCGCCGCGCGGCCATCGAGGCGCGCGCCGGACGGCTCCCGGGCGGCGGCGGGACCGGCGGGCCCGCCGACCTCTCACCCGTGGTGGCGCCCCGCGCCCTGGACAGCGCGGGGGACGTGCGGGCGGCGCGGGCCGGGGCCATCGCCGCCTACCGCGCCGGCGCCCGCGCCGCGGCCCGCGTGCAGGAGGCCCAGCAGGGCTCCCGCGCGCTGCCCGGCGCGCGGCCCGCCCCCGAGGAGGGCGCCGAACAGCGGCCGTCGGCGCCCCCGGGGCAGATAGCCGACCCCTACGGAGTGGCCGCCTCCGGCTGGCACGGTGCCGCACCCCGCATCGGCGCCCAGGCGAGCGGCACGCCCGAAACCGCAGCCCTCGGACCCGCCGCCTCCGAACCCGCCGCCCCCGAGTCCGCCGCGCCGCCCGGCCGCTGGGACGAGCCCGCCAAGCACACCCCCGCGCGCCGGGGCCCCGCCACCGCGCTGGCCGCCGAGCGCGCCCGGCAGGCGCGGATGGCCGTCGTCGGGCCCGTCACCGAGCGCTGGGCGCCCGAACAGGCGGGCCCCGTGCACGAGAACTGGCAGCTCGCGCCGCCCATCGGACCCGTCACCGACCTGTGGGCGCTGGGCGCGCTGCTGTTCCGCGCCGTTCAAGGGCACGCCCCCTACCCGGAGGAGTCGACGGCCGAGCTGGTGCAGATGGTGTGCGCCGAGCCGCCGGCGTTCGCCGAGGAGTGCGGCCCGCTGCGCCCGGTCGTGGAGTCGCTGCTGCGCCAGGACCCCACCGAGCGCCCCGACTTCGAAGAGCTGCGCGGCTGGCTGCGGTCGCTGGTGCGCTCCGCGCCCGAGCCGGAGGCGGGCCTGAACGTCATCACGGCACCGCCGGTCGACGCGGGACGTCTCCCGGTCATAAGGCGCCGGGGCGAACTCGTGCGCAGGCGGCGCGCCGGACTGCCCGCGCAGCACGGACGGCACAAGAAGGCCGCGCCGCGCGCCGGTTCACCACGCCGCCTCGGCCGCACCCTGCTCCTGCTGGTGCTGCTCGCCATGGCGGCGGCGATCGCCTACGCGGTGCTGTTCATGCCGAAGGCCGGCGAGGAGACCACCGGGTCGCCCTCCGCGGGCCGCACCCCGGCCGCCGGAGGGGCCGCGCCGAGTTCCTCGGGTGACGCCCGCCCGGACGGCAGCAACTCCCCGGGCGGCGGCGACGGCGGGCCGAGCGCGCCGGAGGAGTCGGCCTCCACGAAGACGCAGACCACCGGCCCCGACGTCGCCGACGGCTTCACGCTGCGCAAGGACCCCGAGGGCTTCGAGGTCGCCGTCGCCGAGGGCTGGCAGCGCACCGGCAAGAACGGCAGCGGCCAGGTCGTCTACTCCAAGGGCGACTTCGAGCTCGTCGTGGTGCCGGGCCGGGACAGCGCCCAGCAGTTCGGCGGCGACCCCATGGCCTACCAGCGGGACGCCGAGCGCGAACTCCAGCCGTACCGCGACTCCAGCTGGGCCACCTCGACCGGCCTGAAGACCATCGAGGTCGGCGGACGGGTCATGGCCGAGGGCCAGTTCACCTGGACCGGAGACCGGGGCGAGCTGTACGTGCGCAACCTCGCCGCGCTGATCGACGGCCGCTACCACGTGCTCCAGGTGCGCGGCCCGGACGGCGAACGGGACGAGGTGACACGGCTCTACGAGCAGGCGGCCGCCACGTACCGGCACACCGGCTGACCACCGGTACGGCCGTGAGGGAGGACGCGACACGGGGGGCGCGACAAACCATCACAGTGCGGTCTCTCTGGCACCCCCTCGGTTCCCAGGACGGGCCGGGGTACCTACCCTGACCCTGTCAAGACCATTGCGGGGCAACGTGAATCAGATGCAGGGCTCGCTCGTCGCGGGCCGCTACCGACTCGGCGAATCCATCGGGAGCGGTGGCATGGGCCGGGTGTGGCGCGCACACGACGAGGTGCTGCACCGTTCCGTCGCCATCAAGGAACTCACCGCCGCGCTCTACGTCTCCGACAGCGAACAGGCCACCCTGCTGGCCCGCACCCGCGCGGAGGCGCGGGCCGCCGCGCGGATCAATCACTCGGCCGTCGTCACCGTGCACGACGTGCTGGAGCACGACGGCCGGCCGTGGATCGTCATGGAGCTGGTCGAGGGCCGCTCGCTGGCCGACGCGGTCAAGGAGCAGGAGCGCGTCGAGCCCCGCGAGGCCGCCCGCATCGGCCTGTGGGTGCTGCGCGCCCTGCGCGCCGCACACGCCGCCGGCGTCCTGCACCGCGACGTCAAGCCCGGCAACGTCCTGCTCGGCCGGGACGGGCGGGTGCTGCTCACCGACTTCGGCATCGCGCAGATAGACGGTGACGCGGCCATCACCCGCACCGGAGAGGTCGTCGGCTCCGTCGACTACCTGGCGCCCGAGCGGGTTCGCGGCCACGACCCCGGCCCCGCGTCCGACCTGTGGGCGCTCGGCGCCACCCTCTACACGGCGGTGGAGGGCCTTTCGCCGTTCCGCCGCACCTCTCCGCTCACCACCATGCAGGCCGTCGTCGAGGAGGAGGCCGAGCCGCTCCGGCACGCCGGCCCGCTCGCGCCCGTCATCAGCGCGTTCCTCCGGAAGGATCCGGCCACCCGGCCCGACGCGGCGACGGCCGAGCAGATGCTCGCCGAGGCCGCGGAGGGACGCCGGCCGCGCGCGGCGCAGGAGTACGTGCCGACCCAGGCCGTCGGCGCCCACGTCCCGCTGCCGCGCCAGGCAGGACCGCACCCCGGCGCGGGCGCACAGCCGTACCCGACCGCCACGCCGGCCCGCCCGCAGGGCAGCGGCTCCACCTCCGTGCAGGCGTCGTACGGGGCGCCGACGGTGCCCCGCCGGCGCTCGCGCGGGCGGACGGTCGCCCTGGTCGTGGCGCTGGCCGCGATCATCGGCGGCGGCACGGCGGTGGTGCTCCAGCAGCAGGACGACCGGGGCGGTGCCAAGGCCACACCGGGCAGGACCGCCGAGGCCCCCGCGACGCCCGGCGTGTCGGACACGGAGGGGACCGACACCGGCGGCCTGCCCGAGGGGTGGGTGCGCCGCAGCGACCCCTTCGGCTTCACCGTCGTGCTGCCCGGCGAGGACTGGGAACGGGTGGTGTTCGACGAGGAGACCCAGCAGGTCGACTACACCCCCGACGGCGGCAAGCACTTCCTGCGTATAGCCGCCGACGAGTCCCCGGACTTCGACGACCCGTTCGACCACCTCAGCGACCTCGACCAGCAGGTCGGCGGGCGTCTCGTCGACTACGAGCAGATCGAGCTGAAGCGCCTGACCTACCGCGACCGCGAGGCCGCGCGCCTGGAGTACAGCTGGACCGCGCTGCCCAAGGACACCGAGTTCCCCGGACCGTACCGGGCGGTGGACCACATGTACCTCACGCGCGACGGCGTGGAGTACGCCCTCTACATGGCCGGGCCCGCCGAGGACTGGGACGCGACCATGCAGCAGTTCGAGACGATTCTCAGAGGCTGGCGCGAGCCCTGACCGCCCCCGGCGTGCGCGGACGTGCGCCCGTTGGCCGAATCGCCGTACCGGAGCGGACACATCCGGTGGGGCATGATGGGCTCATGGTGACCGAGGGGGAGCCGGACAACGGGACCGACGGGGCCAACACCCGCGTCGTGGCGGGACGTTACCGTCTGGAAGGACTGCTCGGACGCGGCGGCATGGGCGTGGTGTGGCGGGCCACGGACCAACTGCTCGGCCGGGGCGTCGCGGTGAAGGAACTGCCCTTCGACGACACGCTCACCGCGGCCGACGCCCGGCGGCAGCGCGAACGCACCCTGCGGGAGGCGCGCGCTCTTGCACAGCTCAGCCACCCGAACATCATCGTCGTGCACGACGTCGTCGAGGACGACGAACGCCCGTACATCGTTCTGGAGTTGATTGACGGCCCGTCCCTCGCCGACCGGTTGGCGTCCGACGGGCCCGTGGACGCGGCGGAGGCCGCGCGGATCGGCGTCTGTCTGCTGGGCGCGCTGCGCGCCGCGCACGAGTCCGGGGTGCTGCACCGCGACCTCAAACCCGCCAACGTGCTGCTCGAGGACGGCACGGAACGGGTGCTGCTCACCGACTTCGGCATCGCCCAGATGCCCGGCTCGACCACGCTCACCGAGAGCGGGTCGTTCGTCGGCTCGCCCGAGTACACCGCCCCCGAGCGGATGTCCGGCGCGCGGACCGGGCCCGAGTCGGACCTGTGGTCGTTGGGCGCGCTGCTGTGCGCGGCGCTCAGCGGCGAGTCGCCGTTCCGCCGCGACTCGCTGAGCGGCGTGCTGCACGCGGTGGTGGTCGACGAGATCCGGCCGCCCGCGCAGGCGGCGCCGATCCTGCCGGTGGTGCTGGGCTTGCTGGAGCGCGACCCGGACCGGCGGCTGGACGCCGACCGGGCGGAGCGGATGCTGCGCGTGTTCCTGGCCACCGGCCGGACGCCCGAGACGGCCCCGCTCGACCTGCTCCCGGACCGCGACCCGCCCCGCCGCCGGCTGTGGCGGGAGGTGCCGGAGCCCGCCCCGCCGGGCGCGCCGGCAGGACGCGGCGTACGGCGCCAGCCCACCCGGGGCGCGCTGGTGGCGGCGCTGGTGATCGCCGCGCTGGCCGGGGCGGGCGTGTCCGCGGGGGCGCTGCTGCTCCAGGACCGGGGCGGCGAAGGGGGCGGCGGCACGCCGAGCACCACGGCGCCGGAGACGCCCGCGCCGGGGTCGACGCCCGGCCCGTTGCCGCCGGCCACCACCCCGCAGCGACCGGCGCCGTCACCCACGGGGGCCGGTGCCTCGTCCACGGGGGCCGGTGGCTCGTCCACGGGGTCCGGTGCCTCGTCCACGGAGGCCGACGACCCGGCCACGCCGCCGGAAGAGACGACTCCGCCCTCGCCGGCCACCTCCTCGCCAGCCTCGGCGGCCTAGGGTCTTTCCTCTGCGTCATCCCGGCGTCGCGAGGTCCGGTCGAGTTGACGTCCTCCTCCGCCTTGCGGCCGCACGCACCGGACCCCGCTCGGCCGGCCGAAGAGGGGCGCTGCCTCCCACAGCCAGGGTGATCCAGGCGCAAGCCCCTGGTCGCACGGGTGAGGTCGTACCCGCATAGACGCATAAAAGCGGCATAAGTCCCGGCGTGGGTCACGGGTCTGTGACCGGTGGCGGCCCGCTGTGGAGCGGTGGTGGTCCGGCACGATATGCATGGAGCCATGAGCAGTGACGGGGGAGCCCGCAACGGGGCCGACGAGCCGACCAGTTTTGGTCTGCAACCGCCCAACCAGAACCCGCCGGCGGCCGTGCCGCACCCCGGCAATCCGTACGCGGCCCCGACCGTCGTGGTCCCGCCCCAGGGGGACGGCCAGGCGCACGCGCACGGCCACGCGTCACACCCCGCGCCGGACGGCGCGCGGGGACGGGACGGCGCGCAGGCGGGCGGTCCGCGGCAGGCCGCCCCGGCGGGTGGCCCGGTTCCGTCCGGTCCGTCCGCGCCCGACCCCGGCGCGGGACGGGTGATCGCCGGCCGCTACCGGCTGCTCGCCAAGCTCGGCCACGGCGGCATGGGCACCGTGTGGCGGGCCAAGGACGAGACCGTCGACCGCGAGGTGGCCGTCAAGGAGCCCCGGGTCCCCGACCACCTTCCCGAACGTGAACGGGACAACGCCTTCGAGCGGATGCGCCGTGAGGCCCGCGCCGCCGCCCGCCTCGACCACCCCGCCGTGGTCAACGTCCACGACGTCGCCGTGGTCGACGGCCGGCCGTGGATCGTGATGGAACTCGTCCAGGGCCGCTCGCTCGGCGCGGTGCTCCAGGAGGAGGGCACGCTGTCCGCGCGCGAGGCCGCCCGCGTCGGCCTGGAGGTGCTCGGCGCGCTGGAGGCCGCGCACGCGGCGGGCGTCCTGCACCGGGACGTCAAGCCGGACAACGTGCTGCTGGGCCGGCACGACCGGGTCGTGCTCACCGACTTCGGCATCGCCCAGATCGAGGGCGAGACCAACCTGACCGACACCGGCGGCTTCGTCGGCTCGCCCGAGTACATCGCCCCGGAGCGGGTGCTGGGCCAGCGCCCCGGCCCCGCCTCCGACCTGTGGTCGCTCGGCGTGGTGCTGTACGCGGCGACGGAGGGCGTGTCGCCGTTCCGCCGCAGCAACACGCCCGCCACCCTCCAGTCCGTGCTCAACGCCACGCCCGCGCCGCCCGCCGCCGCGCAGGGCCCGCTGGCCGAGATCATCACGGCGCTGCTCCAGAAGGACCCGGCGCGCCGTCCGGGCGCCGCCCAGGTCCGCGCCGCCCTGGAGGCCGCCGCGAACCCGCCCGCGCCGCAGCCGACCCAGATGGCCCCGCTGCCCGCGCCGGGCCGCGAGAGCGGCATCCGCATCGGCCGCAGGGCACTGCTGGGGCTGGGCGCGGCGGTGGTCGCCGCGGCCGTCGTGGTGGGCCTCGTGATCGCGGACCCGTTCGCCGGGCCGCTGCCCGACGGCTGGAAGACCCACGACCTCGGTGACCGGGTGGGCGTCTCCCTCGCGGTGCCGGAGGGCTTCGTGAAGGACGAGCCGGCCGAGGACGCCGACGGCACCGTCGCCTCCTTCACCGACCCGAGCGGGATGGTGCGGATCGAGACCGACCGCGATCTGAAGGCCGACGACAAGGACGACAAGATCCCGGCGTCCGCGTCCGAGCAGGCGTTCGCCCACTGGAACGAGCTGAAGGACGGCGAGTTCTCCTGGGGGATCGCCGACACGCCGGCGCCGCAGGGGCGGCCCCGGGAGACGACGTACAAGGAGCAGGACGCGGCGACGAACACGATCGTCTTCACGACGACCACCACGCCGCCCCTGGAGCGCGAGGCGCAGGTCCTGTACTACCGGAACAAGGACGGCGACATGTACCGGCTCTGGGTCGTCTACCCCGCGAAGGGCTACTTCGCCGAGGACGGCCGCGAGATCGCCCGCACCGTCTTCGACACCTGGGACGTCCACAAGCGCTGACACTCCGCACGGTCACCGGCACCCCACGGGGCGCCGGTGACCGCAACGCGCTGATCAGCGGCTTCGTTGCCAGCGTTCACTGGCAATGTGTGAGCCCTGCGGGAATCTGTTACCGACGGGTACACAAAGTGTGTTCCCCGGCATACTCTGCGCCTCATGACGGACGCGCAGACCCGGGCAACGACCGGCACCAACCCCTTGGCCCCCGCCCCCCAGGGCGTACGCACCGCCGCCGACGTGGTGACGCCGGAACTGGTCGCCCAGCTCACCAAGGGCGTGGCGGGCTCCGGCCGCACCGCCAACCACACGCCGTTCACCGGCGAGAAGCTGGCCGACCTGCCCGAGTCGACGCCCGAGGACGTGGCGAAGGCGTTCGAGACGGCCCGCGCCGCCCAGGCCGTGTGGGCGCGGACACCGGTCGGGGAGCGCGCCGCCGTGCTGCTGCGCTTCCACGACCTGGTGCTCAGCCGCCAGGCGGAGGTGCTGGACCTGGTCCAGCTGGAGACCGGCAAGGCCCGGCTGCACGCCCACGAGGAGGTCCAGGCGGTCGCCGTCGCCGCCCGCCACTACGGCCGCCGCGCCGCCGCCTATCTGCGGCCCAAGCGGCACGCGGGCGCCGTGCCGGTGCTGACGAAGGTCTCCGAGCTGCGCCACCCGCGCGGCGTGGTCGGCCAGATCGCGCCCTGGAACTACCCGCTCGAACTGTCCGTCGGCGACGCCCTCCCCGCGTTCGTCGCGGGCAACGCCGTCGTCATGAAGCCCGACACGGAGACCTGCCTGACCGCGCTGTGGGCCCGAGACCTGCTGATCGAGGCCGGGCTGCCCGCCGACGTGTTCCAGGTCGTCCTCGGCGACGGCCCGGTCGTCGGCCCCGAGGTCGTCCGGCACGCCGACTACGTCTCGTTCACCGGCTCCACCCGCACCGGCCGCGAGGTCGCCCAGGGCGCCGCCGCCCGCCTGGTCGGCGTCTCCCTCGAACTCGGCGGCAAGAACGCCATGCTGGTGCTGGAGGACGCCGACCTCGACAAGGCCGCCGCCGGCGCCGTCCGCGCCTGCTTCTCCTCCGCCGGCCAGCTCTGCATCTCCATCGAGCGTCTCTACGTCCACGAGGCGGTCGCCGACGCCTTCCTGGAGCGGTTCGCCGCCCGCACCAAGGCGCTGCGCCTGGGCACCGCCCTCGCCTACGGCGCCGACATGGGCTCCCTGGTCGGGCAGCGCCAGCTGGACGCGGTCACCCGGCACGTCGACGACGCCGTCGCCAAGGGCGCCAAGGTCCTCGCCGGCGGCACCGCCCGCCCGGACATCGGCCCCTACTTCTACGAGCCGACCATCCTCGACGGCGTCGAGGCCCCGATGAGCGTCTGCACGGAGGAGACCTTCGGCCCGGTCGTCTCGGTCTACCGCTTCTCCTCCGACGACGAGGCGGTCGAGCGCGCCAACGGAACACCGTACGGGCTCAACGCGTCGGTGTGGACGCGCAACGCCCGCCGCGGCCGGGAGACCGCCGCCCGCCTGCGCACCGGCACGGTCAACGTCAACGAGGGCTACGCGCCCGCGTACGGCAGCGTGCAGTCCCCGATGGGCGGCATGAAGGAGTCCGGTCTCGGCCGCCGGCACGGCTCGGAGGGGATCCTCAAGTACACCGAGGCCCAGACCGTCGCCCAGCAGCGGCTGCTGCCGATGGCGCCGTCGCTCGGCATGGACGACGAGAAGTACGCGGCCTTCATGAGCCGCAGCCTGCGCCTGATGAAGGCGTTCCGTTTCCGCTAGGCCCTCTGCCGGGCACCCTTCCGCCAGGTCCCTCCGCCGGGTCCCCGCTCCCGGCGCCGCGGCTTCGAACGAGAGCTTTCGACGAGGAGAGCACGTGTCACAGGAGAACCCCGTCCCCGCCCCCGACGACGACGCCGGCTACGACTACGACGTCCTCGTCGTCGGCTCGGGCTTCGGCGGTTCCGTCTCGGCGCTCCGGCTGACCGAGAAGGGCTACCGCGTCGGCGTGCTGGAGGCCGGCCGCCGCTGGACCCGCGAGTCGCTGCCGAAGAACTCCTGGGACCTGAAGAACTACCTCTGGGCGCCCAGGCTCGGCATGTACGGCATCCAGCGCATCCACCTGCTGGGCAACGTGATGGTGCTGGCCGGCGCGGGCGTCGGCGGCGGCTCGCTGAACTACGCCAACACCCTGTACGTGCCGCCGAAGCCGTTCTTCGAGGACCCCCAGTGGGGGACCATCACCGACTGGCAGGAGGAGCTGGCGCCGTACTACGACCAGGCGCGGCGCATGCTCGGCGTGCGGCTCAACCCGACGGTGACCCCTTCGGACGTCCACCTGAAGGCGGCGGCCGAGAAGATGGGCTGCGGCGACACCTTCCACATGGCGCCCGTCGGGGTCTTCTTCGGCGACGGCGAGGACGCCGACGGAAAGGTCAAGGCCACGCCGGGCAAGGAGGTGCCCGACCCGTACTTCGGCGGGGCGGGCCCCTCGCGGCGGGCCTGCTCCGAGTGCGGCGAGTGCATGACGGGCTGCCGGCACGGCGCGAAGAACACCCTCAACGAGAACTACCTGTACCTCGCCGAGAAGGCGGGCGCGGTCGTGCACCCGATGACCACGGCCGTGTCGGTGACGGAGGACTCGCGCGGCGGCTTCGCCGTCGCCACCCTCCCCACGAACGACCGGCGCAAGGGCAAGGGCCGCACGTTCACCGCACGCCGGGTGGTGCTGGCCGCCGGCACCTACGGCACGCAGACGCTGCTGCACCGGATGCGCACGGGCGGGCAGCTCCCGCACCTCTCGGACCGGCTGGGCGAGATGACCCGCACCAACTCCGAGGCGCTGGTGGGCGCGCAGACCGACGACCGCCGCTACCGCAAGGCCACCGGCGAGCCGAAGGCCGACTTCACCCGCGGTGTGGCCATCACGTCCTCCATCCACCCGGACGAGAACACCCACATAGAGCCGGTCCGCTACGGCAAGGGTTCCAACTCGATGGGTTCCCTGTCGATCCTCCAGGTGCCGTACGCCGACAACGCCTCGGGCGCGGTGCGGGTGCTGGGCTGGCTGGGCAACGCGGCCCGGCACCCGTGGCTGATGCTGCGGTCGCTGTCCAACCGGCGGTGGTCGGAGCGGACCATCATCGGCCTGGTGATGCAGTCGCTGGACAACTCCCTGTCCACGTACCTCAAGCCGTCGGGGGTGGGCCGTGGGCTGCTGACCGCGCGCCAGGGGCACGGCGCCCCCAACCCCAAGCAGATCAAGGCGGCGTCCGACGGCGCGTCCGCGCTGGCCGCCGAGATCAACGGCTTCGCGGGCTCCAACGTGGGCGAGCTGACGGGCATGCCGCTCACCGCCCACTTCCTGGGCGGCTGCGCGATCGGCGACTCCTCGGAGACCGGCGTGATCGACCCGTACCACCGGCTGTACGGGCACCCCGGCATCACGGTCGTCGACGGTTCCGCGGTCTCCGCGAACCTCGGGGTGAACCCGTCGCTGACCATCACCGCGCAGGCCGAACGGGCCATGTCGTTCTGGCCCAACAAGGGCGAGGAGGACCCGCGTCCGGCGCAGGGCGAGGAGTACCGGCGGCTGAACCCGGTGGAGCCGAAGGCACCGGCCGTCCCGGCCGACGCGTTCGGCGCGCTGAAGCTGCCCTTCCTGGGTATGCCGGCGGTGCCGCCGAAGAAGTAGCCGCGCACGCCGGGCGCCCGGGCGTGACGTGGAGGAAAGGACCTGTGCCCCCCTCCGGGCTCAGGTCCTTTCCCCTTGTCACGGGGCCGCCACACGGGCGGCCGGGGTCACGCCTCGGCGCCGGCCTTGCGACGGCGGACGACGAACAGCGCACCCGCGCCGGCCACGACGGCGACACCGCCGACCAGGCCGATCACCGGCAGGGCGGAGTTCGAGCCGGTCTCGGCGAGGCTGCCGGTGACCTTCACCTCGCTGACCCTGTCGAGCTCCTTGACGCCGCCGGTCTGCGGCTTGGCGTCGTCGGGGTCACCGGCGTCGGAGCCGGCGGCGAGGATGTCGAAGAAGTAGATCCAGCCGTTCGGGTCGTCGGCGATCCAGCAGCCCTCGGTGTCCGAGTACTCGGCGAAACCGCCGGTGAGGCCCAGCGCGTCCGGCACCTTGCCGCTGACGGAGAGCCGCAGCTGGTAGGAGACGGACTGGCCGGCGCCCAGCGAGAACGCGGCGAACGTGGCGCCCTCGCCCGCGGCGCCCGCGAGCGTGTTCCACCTGCCGGTCGCCTTGTCGTACGCCTGGACCGTGATCTGGCCGGAGTAGTCGCGGACGTCCTCCCAGCCGACAGCGGCGACACCGATCAGCGGCCTGATGTTCTTGATCTCCTCGTCGCCGCGGTTGGTGACGTCGAAGGAGAACGTGGTCCAGCCGCTGCCCGCGACGATCGTCTCGGGCAGGCCCGACAGTCCGCTGCGCAGGGCGTCGCTGAGCTCGGCCGTGCTCTCGCCGTCCTCGTCGAGGCAGAGCTCCGGGTCCTCCTCGGCCGGGGTGCTCGCGCTGGGGTTCGGCGAGGGGGAGGCGGAGGTGGACGCCGAGGGCGAGGGGCTGGAGGAGGGGGAGGACGAGGCGGAGTCGTCGGCGCCGTCGTCGGTGCCGTTCCCGTCCTCGCCGTTCCCGGACTCGTCGGTGTCCTGCTCCGGCTGTCCGTCCTGCTCGCCGGTGCCGGACTCCGCGGACTCCGTCCCGTCGGGGGCGGTCGTCGGGGCGGACGGGGCCGTCTCCGTCTCCGTGGACAGGGTCGTGGCGGAGGACGGGTCGGTCGCGTGGGCGGCCGGGGCCGCGAGGAGGGCGGCCGGGACTATCGCTGCCGTCGCGGCCGCTGCGGCCAGGGCGCGGCGAAGCTTCATGAAGACCTCGGTGAGTCCGGCGTGCCGCGCGGTCGCGGCACGAGTCGAAGAGCGCCTCCGTGTGGGGCGCACGGGTCTGATCCCTGATGTCGGTGAGTTCGATCACTGAGGCCCGCGCAGGGTTGTCCTGGATCTCACAGAATCTTTACGTGATGTGGATCACGCGGAGGGATGGTGACCGTTGGGCTGGACTCACCGTCCGGGAGAAGGACCGCCGTCCTGCGGCCGAGAAGCCGTCCGAAGGGCCCCGCCCGGAGCCCGCCGCCCTGCCGGAGAGGCCGTCGACGCGAGAGGGGAAAGCCCGCCGCGCCCGCCCGGTCGAGGGGCCGGCGCACGGGTTCCGCCCTGGCAGGAGACGGTCGGCCGGGCCTCACGCGCTCACGCCGCCGCACGGTGTGGAACGGCGTCGGCGTGCTGACCGCCGCGGCCCTGGCCGTCGTCGCCGTCAGCCCGTCGGCCGCGCTGTGCCGGCTGCCCGGCGGGCTCGGCGCTGCGCATGGGCGCCGCCCGGAGCCCGCCGCCCTGCCGGAGAGGCCGTCGACGCGAGAGGGGAAAGCCCGCCGCGCCCGCCCGGTCGAGGGGCCGGCGCACGGGTTCCGCCCTGGCAGGAGACGGTCGGCCGGGCCTCACGCGATCACGCCGCCGCACGGTGTGGAACGGCGTCGGCGTGCTGACCGCCGCGGCCCTGGCCGTCGTCGCCGTCAACCCGTCGGCCGCGCTGTCCCGGCTGCCCGGCGGGCTCGGCGCTGCGCATGGGCGAGGCCCGGGACCCGTACGACCGCAGCGTGACGGTGTCCCGCGAGGGCGGGTGCGGGGTCGCCACCCGGACCTGCCCCCCGCGTGAGGAGGACACGCGCGTCGGCCGGCCCCGGGCGTCCCCGGGGCCGGCCGATCTCTCGCGTGACCGGGGCGGCTGTCCCCTGCCTCCCGGTCACCGGTACCGGAACGAGGTCCCACGACGCACGGCACGAGCCGTCCGTCTCATCGTTCCGGCGAGCCACGCGTGGTACTGCTCCGGTCCGCCCCTGGCTGGCGCGGACACCGGGACCAACGACCCGCCGGGCCCACCGGTCACGCACCGGACGGGTGAGAGGGGATCCGCACGCCAGTGCCGGGAACGCGGATTCAGATCTTGCCCCGGCACAGCTCCAGCAGGGTCATGGCGAGCGCGGTGCCCGGCTTGCCCAGGGCGTCCCGGTACGTGGCGAGGATCTCCATCTCGCGGGAGAGGTTCACACGGCGGCCGCCGGAGGCGATCCGTTCCTTCTGGATCACGGCGGACACCGCCATCCGTTCCTGCACCAGACCGATGATCCGGTCGTCCAGCGCGTCGATCCGCTCACGCGCGTCGCTGATCAGCTCGGCGGCCTCGGCCGTGCGGGCGCCGGTCTTCTCGGTGGGCTCGGTGGTGACGGCGGTCATGTCGGGGCTCCTCGGTGGGTGGTGGCCCCGGAGCGACACGGTCCGGTGAAACGCCAGGCGCCCCGGACCTGTCGGCCCGGGGCGCCTGGGAAGTCGCTTGTCAGTTGCTCAAGCAGCACGACCATGGCAGCCGGCGGGCCGGGTGCCATAGGTAAAGAGGAAGGTCGGGTGCGTGAGCATGGGGCCAGTATGCCCGGTCGGCCCGGTCCGTCCAACGCCCGGCCCGCATGGTGAGACGTGGCGGGGGGACGCCGGGCGCGGATCGGACCGGGACGGAACGCGTCGCCGTCTCGGTAGAATCGGGAGGCACAAGACCCCCGCCCCACCGCCGGAAGGCACCTCGTGTCATCAGCGACTCCCGCTGCCAACGCGCCCGACACCGTCCTGGTCGTCGACTTCGGCGCGCAGTACGCCCAGCTCATCGCCCGTCGCGTCCGCGAGGCGCGGGTCTACAGCGAGATCGTGCCGAGCACCATGCCGGTCGCGGACATCCTCGCCAAGAACCCCGCGGCGATCATCCTCTCCGGCGGCCCCTCGTCCGTGTACGAGGAGGGCGCCCCCCGCCTCGACCGCGAGCTCTTCGAGGCCGGCGTCCCCGTCTTCGGCATGTGCTACGGCTTCCAGCTCATGGCCCAGACCCTGGGCGGCCAGGTGGACAACACCGGCGCCCGTGAGTACGGCCGCACCGACCTGCACGTCGCCAGGAACTCCTCCACCCTCTTCGAGGGCACCCCCGAGGAGCAGGCGGTCTGGATGTCGCACGGCGACGCCTGCTCCGCCGCCCCCGAGGGCTTCACCGTCACCGCGTCCACGGACGTCGTCCCGGTCGCCGCCTTCGAGAACGACGAGAAGAAGCTCTACGGCGTCCAGTACCACCCCGAGGTGATGCACTCCACGCACGGGCAGCAGGTGCTGGAGCACTTCCTGTACCGCGGCGCGGGCCTCACGCCGAACTGGACCACCGGCAACGTCATCGACGAGCAGGTGGCCGCCATCCGTGAGACGGTCGGCGACAAGCGCGCCATCTGCGGCCTGTCCGGCGGTGTGGACTCCGCCGTGGCCGCCGCGCTGGTGCAGAAGGCCATCGGCTCCCAGCTCACCTGCGTCTACGTCGACCACGGTCTGATGCGCAAGGGTGAGACCGAGCAGGTCGAGAAGGACTTCGTCGCCGCGACCGGGGTCCAGCTCAAGGTCGTCGACGCCGAGGAGCGGTTCTTGAAGGCGCTGGCCGGGGTCTCCGACCCCGAGCAGAAGCGCAAGATCATCGGCCGTGAGTTCATCCGGGTCTTCGAGCAGGCCCAGGCCGAGATCATCGCCGACGAGGGCCCCGCGGTGGAGTTCCTGGTGCAGGGCACCCTCTACCCGGACGTCGTCGAGTCCGGCGGCGGCAGCGGCACCGCCAACATCAAGTCCCACCACAACGTGGGCGGTCTGCCCGAGGACCTCGAGTTCCGGCTGATCGAGCCGCTGCGCAAGCTGTTCAAGGACGAGGTCCGGATGGTCGGCCAGGAGCTCGGCCTGCCCGAGGAGATCGTCCACCGGCAGCCCTTCCCCGGCCCTGGCCTGGGTATCCGCATCGTCGGCGAGGTCACCAAGGAGCGGCTCGACCTGCTCCGCGAGGCCGACGCGATCGCCCGCGAGGAACTGACCGCGGCCGGCCTGGACCGTGACATCTGGCAGTGCCCCGTGGTGCTGCTCGCCGACGTCCGCTCGGTCGGCGTCCAGGGCGACGGCCGCACCTACGGTCACCCGATCGTGCTGCGCCCGGTGTCCTCGGAGGACGCCATGACCGCCGACTGGTCGCGGCTGCCGTACGACGTCCTCGCGAAGATCTCCACGCGGATCACCAACGAGGTCCGGGACGTCAACCGGGTCGTGCTGGACGTCACGTCCAAGCCGCCGGGCACCATCGAGTGGGAGTAGTCCCCGCGGTCACGTCCGTTTGAGCGTGCGCACCGGCGCTCCGGGCTTCCAGACCTGCACGACGAGGTACTTCTCGTCCTCCACGGAGGTCCGCACGACCTCCGTGACCTCGGTGCGGAAGAGGTGGAACGGCTCCGGCGGTTCCACCTCTTCGGCGTACCGGGCGCGGGTCGCCGTGTCGTCCTCCGGCACCTCGACCGCCCGTCCGGCGATCCGCACGTCGCCGCCGCCCATGGTCGTGCCCTCGCCCGGGTTGGCCTGGAGCGAGAAGCGGGGATCGCGGCGCACGTCCAGCGCCTTCATCGACCCCGGCATCATCCCGAACCACAGCTCGCCGTCCAGGAAGCGCACCTCCAGGCCCGTGGTGCGCGGCGAGCCGTCCTTGCGGAGGGTCGCGAGGACGTGGTGCGTGTGGGCGGCGAAGCGCTCCTCGACGGTCCGCGCCAGTTCCGGCTCGGCCGCGGCGAACGCTCCCCAGGTGACGCCGGAGTCTTCCCGGCCGTCCGTGTGCGTGTCCGTGCTCATGCAGCGAGTGTGTCCCGGAAAACCGACACCCTCTGTCGGGTATCCGGGTGGTCCGCCGGGTATCCGGACGGATGTCCGGTGTTACGGAACAGAGCTGTCGTACGGCGCGCCCCCCGGGTAACTTCCGCCCCGTACGCGAACCCCCGCGGGAGGACTCATGCACGGGCCCACTCCGCCCCTGCCGGTGCCCACCGACAAACTGCAGTTCGCCATGCCGCCCATGCACGAGTCCCTCGAGGACGAGCGCAGGCACCGCAAGGAGCGGCTGGCGGGCGCGCTGCGGCTGTTCGGCCGGCTCGGCTACGAGGACGGCGTCTCCGGGCACATCACCGCACGCGACCCCGAGTTCAGCGACTGCTTCTGGGTCAACCCGTTCGGCATGCCGTTCCGGCACGTCACCGTGAGCGACCTGGTGCTCGCCAACCGGGACGGCCAGGTCGTCGAGGGCGGACACCACGTCAACCAGGCCGCGTTCGCCGTCCACGCCCAGGTGCACGCGGCCCGGCCGGACGTCGTCGCCGTCGCCCACTGCCACTCCGTGCACGGCCGTGCGCTGGCCGCCCTCGGCGACCTGCTCGACCCGATCACCCAGGAGAGCTGCGCCTTCTACGAGGACCACGCCCTGTACGACGCCTACACCTCCGTCACCGTCGACCCCGAGGAGGGCCGCCGCATCGCCGCCGCCCTCGGCACCCGCAAGGCGCTGGTGCTGCGCAACCACGGACTGCTGACCGTGGGCGACTCGGTGGACGCGGCGGCCTGGTGGTTCATGACCATGGAACGCTCCTGCCAGGTGCAGCTCGCGGCGCGGGCGGCCGGCCGTCCCGTGCTGATCGAGCACCGCCAGGCGGTGGCCACCCGGGAGCAGCTGGGCGGGGACCTGGTGGCGTGGATCAACTACCAGCCGATGTGGCGGGAGATCACGCGGAGCGAGCCGGATCTGCTGGACTGAACGCGCGTATCGCGGAGGCACGGGGGAGGGCGGGGGAGCGCGTCAACACGGCGCCTGGAGGTTCACCCGTGGCGACCGGGCCCGGCGGACGGGACGGGCGTGGCGTAGGGCACAATTCGCTCTCGACGCGGGGGAGTTGTCCGGCGGCCGCCGAGGGCGGTCGTGGTGTGTCGGGATGTGTCGGGTAGTGCGGGAAGGCGGCTTCGGGCGTGGCGGTGCAGGAGGCGAGACAGGGCGGAGCGGATCCGGCTGCCCACGAGGGCGGCTGCACCTGCGGGGACTGTCCGCACGGTGCGCGTGAGGGGCACCGGCGCGCGGTCGCCGCGTTCCTGGTGAAGCGGGACGAGTTCGCCACCGGCCAGGGACTCCCTGCCGCGGTGGCCCACTCCGCCTCCGCCTCCCGGCAGTGGGTCTCCGAGGAACTCGCCCAGGCCGCCGAGGCGGTGGCCGAACGCGGCCGGGCCGAGGGCGCCGCCTGGCTGGCCCGGCTGTGGCAGCGCACGGCGGTCGTCGTCTGGGCCGGTGTCCTGGCGCTGCTGCTCGTACAGGCGCTCACCGCGATCGGCGCGGGCTGGACCTCCGCGCGCACGGCCGGGCTGCTGGCCGCGGTGCTGGTGGCGGGGGCGCTCACCGCGGCGTCCTGGTTCCACCGGGCGCGCGGCGGCGCGCTCGCCCCGGTCGTCGGCGAGGACAACCGGCTCTCCACGTCCCGGGCGGTGGCCGGCTCCTGGGTGCTGCTCGTCGCGTTCGCCGTCCTCGTGCTGGTGGGGCGGCTCGCGGCCGCCTCCGACCACCGGGAGCGCGACGCGCTGATCGACGGCCTGGAACTCGCCCGCGGCGCCGGCGTCGTGACCGTGCTCGCCGTGGTCTGCGGGATCGCCGTCCTGGTGCGCCGGGTGGTCGGGCTGCGGGTGCAGGGGCAGCGGCTCCAGAAGGTGCGCGCCCACCGGCCCAGGGCGGCCGACCTGCTCACCGACGACTCCGGACGCGGCAGCTTCGCCGACATCCAGTACGTCATCATCAACGCCGTCGCCCTCGCCTTCGCCGCCGTACGGCTGGCCCGCCGCCCCGACCAACTGCCCGACCTGCCCTGGGGACTGGCCGTGGTGGTGCTGGTGTCGGCGGGCACCTACCTCGCGGGCAAGTACGCCGAGGGCGGGCGTCCGGTGATCCTCTCCGTGGTGCGGGCCCGGGAGGCCGGGGACCTGGACGCGCCCATCCGCACCGGGGACGACATCGAGATCCGCGGCACCGGGTTCGTCCCGGCCGGGGCGCAGGGCGCGGACCGCCTGGCGCGCATGGTGGTGCGGGTCGGCCCGGTGAACGTCCATGTGCCGCTGGTGCCGGTGGTGGGCGGCTTCGACAACCCGGCCGACGACCTGCTGACCGTGCCGGTCCCCGCCGACGTGGAGCCCGGCCGCGTCGACGTGCAGGTGGTCACCGCGGCCGGAGTGGAGACCAACCGCTACACCATCGACGTCACGGAGTGACGGCGGGACGACGGAGCGGAGCCGCAGTCGACGGGTCGCTGTCGCTTCCCTGACAAAACGCTGTCGACCGGGTTCGTCCCACGCCGATTGCCGTACGTTCGGTCTGTCCAGGAGGGCCCGGAGTCGGAAGGCGGCGACGACATGACGCACGGCATGCGCGCAGACAGTTACACCCCACGTCCCGACGGCGACGGCGGGCTGCGGGACACCGCCGCCCGCTACGCCCTGCTGCCGCTGCGGATCTTCCTCGGCGTCACCTTCGTCTACGCCGGCCTCGACAAGCTCACCGACAGCGCCTTCCTCAAGGACTCCGGGGCCGGCTCGATCGGCGACATGATGCGCGCCGTCCGCGACTCCTCCGCGATCCCGGCGCTGGTCGACATGGCGCTGGAGAGCCCCGTCGGCTTCGGCTACGCCATCGCCTTCGGCGAACTGGCCGTCGGCATCGGCACCCTGCTCGGACTGCTCACCCGGATCGCCGCCCTCGGCGGGGCGCTGATCTCGCTCAGCCTGTGGCTGACCGTGAGCTGGGCCGCCGATCCGTACTACTACGGCAACGACCTGCCGTACCTCATGGCCTGGACCCCGCTGATCCTGGCCGGGGCCCCGCTGCTGTCGGTGGACGCCGCCCTCCGCGCACGGCGACGCCGCGGAACCTTCTAACCTCCCGTCGTGCGCGCGTGGTCGGCCGTGTCCGTGCCCTCCGGAGCCGGGCGGACGCGGCGGCGGCGCACCAGTCCGGTCACGGCACCCACCCCGCCGGCCAGGCAGAGGCCGCCCACGACGAGCGGGACCACCACGAACCACGGTGTCTCCCAAGCCCCTCCCGCGTCCCCGCCGTAGACCACCGCCGCCGCGACGAGGGCGGTGCCCGCGATCAGCCGGCCGGGCTGGAACTCATGACGCAGCACGGCTCACCTCCGCCTGCCCCGCGCCGACCCGGAGGTCGAGCCGCAGCGTGCCCGCCTTCCCGGCACCGGGCGGTGGCTCCAGGGTCATCTCCTCGTACTTGCCCGGTGCCACGTCCACGTCCTTCCGTCCGTCACCCGGCACCTGGATGTCACCGAGCCCGACCTCGACGCGCAGCCGCACGGTCGCGTCCCGGGGGACGATCACATGGATGCGGCCCAGTCCCACCTCGACCTGCGTGGAGACCGTGTCGCCCGCGGGGACGCGGACCGTCGACAGGTCCAGCTTCCCCTCGCCGGCGCCCAGGTCGTACATCGGACGGATCTGCGCGGCCGAGGCGGGCCGCCAGCCCGTGCGGGTCCAGTCCGTGCCGATGTCGTCGGGCATGGCCGTCGATCCGGCGAGCAGACCCGCCGTGAGGACCGCGAGGACGATCGACCCGGCTCCCGTGCGGCCCAGGAAGGCGCTCACCGCGATACCGAGGCCGAAGACGCCCAGGGCGCACGCCAGACCCGTCTGCAGGCTGGTGCCGAGGGGCTGCGTCTCCCAGGTGAGGCCCGTGCCCAGACCGGCCGCGAGCAGCGCGAACAGGAAGACCCAGCCGCCGATCCCGCGAGGGCCTCTCGGCTTGGGCGGGCGCGCCTGGGGCGGCCGCCACACGTCCTTCGCGCCGCCGCCGCTCCCGGAGCGGACCCCGACGCCGACCGCGGTGGCGATGTCCAGGTCCCGCGAGTCCTCCGGGCCCCACAGGTAACCCGTGCCCCCGACATAGGTGCCGTCCTTGACGATGGGCTCGCGCCACCACGACGGATACGCGGCCGGGGCCGGCGGGGCCTGCGGTTCCGGCGGGGCGTCGGCGGCGGCCTGCGCGGCGATCGGGTCCGGGCTCGGCGTGCCGCGCCGCCGCGACCAGTAGGCGGCGCCCGCGAGCAGCAGGGACAGTATGACGGCGAAGCTCAGCACCCCGTCGTTGCTCAGCATGGACAGGAAGAGGCCGCAGCCGACCAGTGCGAAGAGCACCGCCGCCAGCGTGTGGCCGTCGACCCGGCCGGTGAGCAGCCGGCGGACCTGGTTCTCGTCCTCGTCGTCGTACGGGACGAACAGCCAGGCGAAGCCGTAGAAGATGAGGCCGATGCCGCCGGTCGCGGACAGCACGGCGAGCGTGATCCGGAAGATCACCGGGTCCATGTCGTACTGCCGGGCGAGACCGGAGCAGACACCGCCGAACATCTGGTGCCGCCGGTCGCGCCGGAAGTGCCGGCCGGGGTCGACGGCCCCCGCCGGTGCGCCGGCCGTCCCCTCCTTCCCCGCGCCCGCACGCGAGGGGCCCGCGGCGGGCGCACCGGGCCCGGCCCCGGGACGCGATCCCGGGTCCGACGCGGCGTGCTGGTGATCCGTCATGCGTCCATGGTGACGTCCGAGCCGCCCGAGCGGCAGTCGGAACGACCCTGGCCGGACCCTGATATCCGCCCCCGAGGCCCGCCTCGGGGACGGCGGTTCCGCGACCGGACGCCCCGAAGCCCGGGGCTCGGCCCCTGTCCCTGCGACCCGAAGCCCGGGACTGGGCCCCTGCCCCCTGCGACGCGGGGCCGGGCGGCCCTCGGCCCGGGCCGGGAGCTCCGTGGCCCGTGGCCCGGAGCCGCATCACCCGCGCCGGGGCGGGGCTCCGGTGCACCGGGGCCGCACGCCTTCACGGTCCGGGGAGGCGCCCTGCGGTCCGGGCCCGTCCCGAGGGTCCCGGGGGCCGGGGCGCACGCCCCGGTGCTCGGAGACGGGCCCCGGCGGCTCGGGTGTCGGTGGCCCCGATGTCGGGATCAGGGGTGTTTCCGGGGCGGACCCTGATGCCCTGGACTGCTCGGCGTGTGACCATCGTTGGCATGTCGGAAGCCGCAGCAGCGCCCCTCGCCGAGCCGCGGCCGCCGCGCAAGCTCTACCGCAGCAGTGACGGACGCTGGCTCGGGGGAGTGGCGCGGGGGCTCGCCGGGCATCTCGGCCTGCCCGTGATCTGGGTGCGTCTCGCGTTCGTCGCCCTGTTCATGGCCGACGGTCTCGGGGCCCTGCTGTACGCCGCGTTCTGGTTCTTCGTGCCGCTCGGGGTGGGCGGCGTCGACGCGCAGAAGCCGCCCTCGCCCGTCACCACCGAGACCACCCCGGACGGCCGCCGCAGACTCGTCACGCGGAAACCGGACAAGGGACAGATCGTCGCCCTGCTGCTCATGGTCGTGGTGGCCATGATCTTCGTGGGCAGCGTCAACCTCACCAACGGCGCCCGGGCCTACCTGTGGCCGACCGTCCTGGTCGGCGCGGGCGTGGCCCTGGTGTGGCGGCAGGCGGACAACGCCCGCCGGGCCCGCTGGATGGAGGTCGGCCGCCGCAGGCGGACGGTCACGCTGCTGCGGGCGGTGGCGGGCGTGCTGCTGGTGACGGCGGGCGCCTCCGGCATCTTCGTCCTGCGCGGCTCCGGCAGCCACCTCGGCGCGGTGCTGCAGGCCGCCCTCGCGGTCCTCGTCGGCGTCACCCTGCTCGCCGGGCCGTACCTCGTCCGTATGACCCAGGACCTCTCCGAGGAGCGCCTGATGCGCATCCGCGCGCAGGAGCGCGCCGAGGTCGCCGCCCACGTCCACGACTCCGTGCTGCACACCCTCACCCTGATCCAGCGCAACGCGGACCGCCCCAGCGAGGTGCGCCGCCTGGCGCGGGCCCAGGAGCGCGACCTGCGCGCCTGGCTCTACAAGCCGGAGGGGAACGGCAAGGACGAGGACGAGGAGCCCACCACCCTCGCCGAGGCGGTCAAGCGCAACGCCGCCGAGGTAGAGGACAAGCACGGCGTCCCCCTGGAGGTCGTCGTCGTGGGCGACTGCCCCCTGGACGAGAAGATCGGTGCGCAGATGCAGGCCGCGAGGGAAGCGATGGTCAACGCCGCCAAGTACGGTGGCGAGGGAGGCGCGGTCCAGGTCTACGCGGAGGTCGAGGGGAGGACGGTGTTCGTGTCCGTCCGGGACCGAGGTCCCGGGTTCGACCTCGACTCGATACCCGCCGACCGCATGGGCGTCAGAGAATCGATCATCGGCCGCATGGAACGCAACGGCGGCACGGCGCGGCTGCGCGCGGTGCCGGACGGGGGCACCGAGGTCGAGCTGGAGATGGAGAGGGCGGAGAAGACGTCATGAGCGAGCCGACCGAGGCGAACGCAGCGGCGGAAGCGGCACCGGCGGACGGGACCGCGGAGCCGGCCGGCGGCACCGGGCGGCGCCATGTGCGCGTGGTCCTCGTCGACGACCACCGCATGTTCCGCACGGGGGTCCAGGCGGAGATCGGGCAGACCGAGCAGACCGGCGTCGAGGTCGTCGGCGAGGCCGCCGACGTCGACCAGGCGGTCACGGTCATCACCGCGACCCGGCCCGAGGTGGTGCTGCTCGACGTGCACCTGCCCGGGGGCGGCGGCATGGAAGTGCTGCGGCGCTGCACGTCGTTGATGGGTGACCCGGAGCGGCCGGTGCGGTTCCTCGCGCTGTCCGTGTCGGACGCGGCGGAGGACGTCATCGGCGTCATCCGGTCCGGCGCGCGCGGCTACGTCACCAAGACGATCACGGGTACCGACCTGGTCGACTCGATCTTCCGGGTGCAGGAGGGCGACGCGGTGTTCTCGCCCCGGCTGGCCGGGTTCGTGCTGGACGCCTTCGCGTCCACGGACGCCCCGCCGGTCGACGAGGACCTCGACCGTCTCACCCAGCGTGAGCGGGAGGTGCTGCGGCTGATCGCCCGCGGCTACGCGTACAAGGAGATCGCCAAGCAGCTGTTCATCTCGGTGAAGACGGTGGAGTCGCACGTCTCCGCGGTGCTGCGCAAGCTGCAGCTGTCCAACCGCCATGAGCTGACCCGCTGGGCGACGGCCCGCCGCCTGGTCTGAGCCGGCGGACCGACCCGGCCGGACAGGCCCGGCCCGGTCACACCACCCGCGTCGCCCCCGCGAACGGCATCTGGTCGACGGGGGCCACGCGGACCGGGGCCGAGGGGTTCGGGGCGTGGATCATCTGCCCGTCGCCGATGTACAGGCCGACGTGGCTGATGCCGGAGTAGAAGAACACCAGGTCGCCGGGGAGCAGTTCGGAGCGGGAGACCCGTCGTCCCGCGTCGATCTGCGCGTACGTGGTGCGCGGCAGGGAGACGCCCGCGGAGCGGTAGGCGGCCAGCACGAGGCCCGAGCAGTCGAAGGCGTCCGGGCCGGTCGCGCCCCACACGTACGGGCTGCCGAGCTTCCGGTGCGCGTACGCGACGGCCTGCGCGGCGCGCGCGTTCGGCGCCTGTGACAGGGCGGCGTCCCGGGCCGTACCGCCGGCCGAGCGGGCGGCGCGGTCGGAGCCGCCGGTGATCCGGGCGCGTTCCTCGGGTGACATCCGGGCCAGCGCCTGGCGGGCGGCGGACAGCTTCTCGGTGATCGTCCGCTTGTGGCGCCCGAGTTCGGCCCGGCGGGTGGTGAGCGTCTTCACCTCGACGCGGGCCGCGCCCCGCAGCTTCTCGATCTCCCGGAGCTGGGCGCGCACCCGGCCCAGTTCGGCGTGGTGGCGGCTCCCGGCGCGTTCGGTGAGGGCAGCGCCGTCGAGGTAGGCGTCGGGGTCGTCGGACAGCATCAGACGCAGGGCGGGGTCGAGGCCCCCGTCGCGGTACTGCGCCGCCGCGACCGTCCCCAGGGCCTCGCGGGCCTTGTTCAGCCGCGCCTGGGCGCGGGCCGTCTCGTCCTGGAGGTCGCGCAGCCGCTCCCGCGCCGAATCCGCCTTCTCCTCGGCACCGTTGTACTTCTCGGTGGCGACCTCGGCCTCGCGGTACAGGCGGTCCACCTCGGCGCCCGCCGGAGCCGGCCGAGGAGCCGCGTGGGCCGCTCCGCCCGAACCGGCCGTCGTGGCCGCTCCCGCCAGGACGAGGGTGACGGCCGCACGGGCCGTGGTGCCGCCCACCGGGCGCTGCCGTGACCTGCGGTGCGCTGCCACCCTCGAAGCCGTCCTTCCCGTCGACGCCCGCCGGGGCCGGACGACGGTCCGGCGGTCCGGCGGCGGGGTGACAGGGGAGCCGTCCGCCGCCGGAGCCTTTCCTCGGCGGTGGTGTCCGGCCGCCGCTCCTGACCGAGCGGCGATGCGGAGCCGGTCACCTGGGGCAGGACGCTAGGCCCGGCCGCGCGGCGCGGGATACGGGTTGTGCGGAACTGTCGTCCCCGGAGCATCGGATGACCGTAAGTGACCGTTGAGCCGTGCAGGGCGCTTCGTTCTCACTCAGGGTGATGACCGATGTGGTGAAGGCGGGAAAGACGAGGGCGGCGGAATGCTAGGGGATACCCCTGGCTAGGCTCCGGCCTCATGGACGTACTCCTCCACATCTTCGTCGGTCTGCACATCATCGGCATCGCGTCGCTGCTCGGCGGCTTCCTCACCCAGATGAAGGCGATGGGCGCGGGCACCGCCCGCTTCGTCCCCGCGATGCTGCACGGCGCGCTGACGATGCTGGTCACCGGCGTCGCCCTCGTGGGTCTCAACGAGGCCCAGGATTACTCCGTCGACCACGTCAAGATCGGCGTGAAGCTGGCGCTGCTGATCGTGATCCTCGGCCTGGTCTACGTGAAGCGGGACGAGGAGAAGGTGGACAAGGGCGTCTTCGGCCTGGTCGGCCTGCTGACCGTGGCCAACATCTTCATCGCGGTCCTCTGGACCTGAGCCCCTCGTCCCGGAACACCGGGCGCCGCCGTGGACACGGAAACCGCCGACCGAGCCGTCACCGGCCCGGTCGGCGGTTTCGTTTCCGCGCGTCGAGAGGCCCGTCAGGCCGGGCGGACGATGCTGTGGATCGCGGAGTCGCCGTCGTAGTAGATCGACTCCTCGCGGACGTACGTGCCCGGCTTCGGGGCGTGGATCATCATGCCGTTGCCGATGTAGATGCCCACGTGGGTGACGTCGTCGTAGAAGAAGACCAGGTCACCGGGTTGCGCCTGGGACACCGGGACGGTGGTGCCCGCGTTCACCTGGTCGTACGTGGTGCGCGGGAGGGAGACGCCGGCGGCCTTCCAGGCGGCCTGGGTCAGCCCCGAGCAGTCGTAGGAGCCGGGTCCGGTCGCGCCCCAGACGTACGGCTTGCCGATCTGCGCGCGGGCGAAGGCGAGGGCCTTCTCCGCCTTGGTGCCGTACGACGAGTCGGCCGGCGGGGTCTCGGCCGAGCCGGTGGACCCGGAGCCCTCCGAGGTGCCGCCGCCCTGCTGCGCGGCCTCCTCGCGAGCCTGCTCCTGCTCCGCCTGCTGCCGGGCCAGCTCCGCGGCCTTGCGGGCGGCCTCCTCCTGCTTGCGCTTCTCGATCGCGGCGAGCCGCGCCTTCTCCTCCGCGGTCAGCTTCGACAGCAGTTCGCGCGCGTCGGCGAGCTTCTTCTGGACGGTGGCCTTGGCCGTCTTCAGGTCGCCCTGCGTCTCGGTGAGCGTGCGGAGGCTCTCGGTGGCCTCCTGCCGCTTCTTCATCGTCTCGGTCTGCTGGGTGACGTAGTCGTCCACCGCCGCCTTCTGGCGGCCGGTCATCCGGTCCAGCACCTGACGCTGGTCGAAGATGTCCTGCGGGGTCTCCGCGAGCAGGAACGTCGCGGTGTCCGGCATGCCCGCGCCGGTGCGGTACTGGGCGGCGGCGTAGGAGCCCAGCTCCGAGCGCGCGTCGTTCAGCTTCTGTGTGCGCTTCGCCACGTCGTCGAGGAGGGTGTCGACGCGCTTGCGCTGCTTGGTGGTCTTCTCCTTGGCCGCGTTGTACTTCTCGGTCGCCGACTCGGCCTGGCGGTAGAGGTCGCCGACCTTCTTCTCCACCTCCTCCAGGCTCGGCCGGTCCCCTCCGGGGGAGGCGTTGGCCGTCTGGGAGAGCAGGGCCACAGAGGTGAGCGCGGCCGTGGCGAGGGCCGGGGTGCGTATGCCTGCCACGCGCGTGCCGGGGGTGCGCGACTTGCGGTGCGACGCCAAGGGAGGCGACTCCTTCCGGTGCTCCGCCTACCGGGTTAGCTGTCGGGTTCGGGCGGGTGGAAGGGTTGCCCTACGGCCTCTCCGAAGAGTGGGCCGATTCACCCCAAGTCTCGGTGGGTCCCCGGCTCCGGCTGCCCTGGCGGACAGTGACGGACTCGGCGGGGGCCGCGCGGCCCGGCGAGGTTCGCCGGCAGGGGACGAGCGGCCCGGACGGCACGGTAGCCAACTGGTGTGGCCCTTGTGAAGGTTGATGGGTGATATGCCCGATACATTTTCGTGACCTTCTTGTGGATGTCACGCACGGTGAGGCGCTGGCCGTGGAGGGTGCCCGCCGCGGCGCCCCGGGGAGGGGCCGGGGGATGTTTCCGGGGCGGGCCCGGGTTGTCGGTGGAGCGCCCTAGACTCGGAGAGCGATGAGCAGCCTCTTTGACGACAGCTTCCTGGCGGACCTCCAGGCCCAGCGCGGCCCGGCGGACGAGCCCCCGCCGCCGCCCGAGGACGAGCACGCCCCGGAGCCCCTGCCGGACGACCTGTTCGGCGGGAAGTTCGACGTGCCCCCGGAGCGGGACTCCTACTACCGGGACGGCGCCCCGCGCCCGGTGATCGACTCCGCCGCGCTGCTCGAGGGGCTGAACGACAACCAGCGCGCCGCGGTCGTGCACTCCGGCTCCCCGCTGCTCATCGTCGCCGGAGCCGGGTCCGGCAAGACCCGTGTGCTCACCCACCGCATCGCCCACCTGCTCGCCGAGCGGGGCGTCCACCCGGGCCAGATCCTCGCGATCACCTTCACCAACAAGGCCGCGGGCGAGATGAAGGAGCGCGTCGAGCAGCTCGTCGGCCCCCGGGCGAACGCGATGTGGGTGATGACCTTCCACAGCGCGTGCGTCCGCATCCTGCGCCGCGAGTCCAAGAAGCTCGGCTTCACGTCGTCCTTCTCGATCTACGACGCCGCCGACTCCAAGCGTCTGATGGCCCTGGTCTGCCGTGACCTGGACCTCGACCCCAAGCGCTTCCCGCCGAAGTCCTTCAGCACCAAGATCAGCAACCTGAAGAACGAGCTGATCGACGAGGAGGACTTCGCCGCCCAGGCCACCGACGGCTTCGAGAAGACCCTCGCCCAGGCCTACGCGCTCTACCAGTCCCGCCTGCGCGAGGCGAACGCGCTGGACTTCGACGACCTGATCATGACGACGGTCAACCTGCTCCGCGCCTTCCCCGACGTCGCCGAGCACTACCGCCGCCGCTTCCGGCACGTCCTGGTCGACGAGTACCAGGACACCAACCACGCCCAGTACGCCCTGGTGCGCGAGCTGGTCGGGGGCGCCTCCGAGCACCCCGTCGACGTCCCGCCGGAGGCCGAGGTGCCGCCCGCCGAGCTGTGCGTGGTGGGCGACGCCGACCAGTCCATCTACGCCTTCCGCGGCGCGACCATCCGCAACATCCTCCAGTTCGAGGAGGACTACCCGGACGCGACGACCATCCTGCTGGAGCAGAACTACCGCTCCACGCAGACGATCCTGTCCGCCGCCAACGCCGTCATCGAGCGCAACGAGTCCCGCCGCCCGAAGAACCTGTGGACCAACGCGGGCGAGGGCGCCCGCATCACGGGGTACGTCGCGGACACCGAGCACGACGAGGCGCAGTTCGTCGCCGACGAGATAGACCGCCTCACGGACGCGGGCGAGGCCAAGGCCGGCGACGTCGCCGTCTTCTACCGCACCAACGCCCAGTCCCGTGTCTTCGAGGAGATCTTCATCCGCGTCGGCCTGCCCTACAAGGTCGTCGGCGGCGTGCGCTTCTACGAGCGCAAGGAGGTCCGGGACGTCCTGGCCTACCTGCGGGTGCTGGCCAACCCGGAGGACTCGGTGCCGCTGCGCCGCATCCTCAACGTCCCCAAGCGCGGCATCGGCGACCGCGCCGAGGCCATGATCGACGCGCTCGCCCAGCGGGAGAAGATCAGCTTCCCGCAGGCGCTGCGCCGCGTCGACGAGGCGTACGGCATGGCCGCCCGGTCGGCGAACGCCGTCAAGCGGTTCAACACGCTGATGGAGGACCTCCGCACGGTCGTCGAGTCGGGCGCCGGACCGGCGACGGTGCTGGAGGCCATCCTCGAACGCACCGGCTACCTCGCCGAGTTGCAGGCCTCCACCGACCCGCAGGACGAGACCCGCATCGAGAACCTCCAGGAACTCGCGGCCGTCGCCCTGGAGTTCGAGCAGGAGCGCGGCGAGGGCGAGACGGGCACGCTGGCCGACTTCCTCGAGCAGGTCGCGCTGGTCGCCGACTCCGACCAGATCCCCGACGAGGAGGACGGCGACGGCGTCATCACGCTGATGACCCTGCACACCGCCAAGGGCCTGGAGTTCCCGGTCGTCTTCCTCACCGGCATGGAGGACGGCGTCTTCCCGCACATGCGCGCCCTCGGCCAGACCAAGGAGCTGGAGGAGGAGCGCCGCCTGGCCTACGTCGGCATCACGCGGGCCCGCGAGCGGCTCTACCTCACCCGGTCGGTGATGCGCAGCGCCTGGGGCCAGCCGTCGTACAACCCGCCGTCGCGTTTCCTGGAGGAGATCCCGGCCACGCACCTGGACTGGAAGCGGACCGGGGCGAGCGGCCCCGTGGCCAACGGCCCGGTGTCCGGGGTGGCCGCGTCGCTGTCGTCCTCCCGCTCCCGCTCGTCCGCGTCGGGCGCCTCCGGCTTCGCCACCCGGCGCACCTCGGAGAAGCCCGTGGTGTCGCTGGCCGTCGGGGACCGGGTCACGCACGACCAGTTCGGTCTGGGCACGGTCGTCGCGGTGAAGGGCACGGGGGCGAACGCCGAGGCGACGATCGACTTCGGCGACGAGAAGCCCAAGCGCCTGCTGCTGCGGTACGCGCCGGTGGAGAAGCTCTAGCCGACCGGGCGGTGGCACGTCGCGGGGCCGGAGTCCGCTCCGGCCCGGCAGGCCCTACGTCGGTTCGATGCCGTGGCTGCGGAACCAGGCGAGCGGGTCGATCGACGAGCCGCCGCCGGGGCGGACCTCGAAGTGCAGGTGCGGGCCGGTCGAGTTGCCGGAGTTCCCGGAGAACGCGACCTGGTCGCCGGCCTTGACGGTCGCGCCGGAGGGCACCTGGTAGCTGGAGAGGTGGCAGTACCAGGTCTCCGTGCCGTCCTTCGCCGTCACGATCAGCATGTTGCCGTAGGCGGAGTTGTACTGCGTGCGCACCGTGCCGTCGGTCGCCGCCAGCACGGGCGTGCCGTACGAGACGGGGAAGTCGATGCCGGTGTGGAGGGACATCCAGTTGATGCCGGACTGGCCGTAGTAGGCGCTGAGTCCGTGCTGCGCCACCGGGAGCGCGAACTTCGGGCGGAGCCGCTCCTTGCGGGCCGCCTCCTCGGCCGCCCGCTTGCGCTCGAGCTCCTGCTGGGCCTTGAGGTCGATGCGGCCCTGGGCGCGGCTGGCCCGGTCGGCGAAGTCGTCGGCGCCGGCGGCGACACCCTCGAGCTGGGTGTCCAGCTTGACGTTGACGGCGGACGGCTGGACGGGCTGGGCGTCCGCGGCGGTCGTCCGCGCCTCCTGGCCGCCCTCCTCGGACAGGTCGCCCACCGAGGCGGCGGCGATGCCGGCGACCCCCATCACGCACGCCGAGGGCACGGCCACGGTCAGCAGCGCGGAGCGCTTGGGCGGGGTGCGGCGGCGTGAGCGGGACCCGGAGCGTGAGGCGGCGCGCGGTGCGGGGGCGACCTCCTCCTGCTCGTCGAGGAGGGAGACGGCGGGGAGTTCGCCGGTGTCGGCCGGTTCACCGGCCCCGGGTTCGTCCGGACCGGGCTCGCCGCGGTAGTCGTCCTCCGCGTACGGCTGGTCGGGCGCGCCCTGGTCGTAGGACTCCTGCGCGAAGTCCTCGTGCGCCGCGAGGTTCTCCTGCTCGTACGGCTCTCCGCCGTACTGCGCGTCCGGTGCGGGCGTCGCACCGCCGTCGGAGTTCCACTGGGTGGCGTCGTAGACGCCGCTGTCGAAGGTCTGCGTGCCCCAGTCCCACTGCTGGGTCGGGTCCGCGGGCTGCTCGGCCTGGTCGGGCTGGAGCCACGCGTTCGCGTCCCACTGGCCGGTCTCCGGGGATCCGCCCTGCTGGGGGATCACCGCCATCGGCTGCTGCCCGGTGGTCCAGGCGGTCGCGTCGTGGCCGCCGGTGTCGTACGCGGCCTGCTGGAAGGCGTAGGCGTCGTAGTGCCCGGTGTCCTGCGCGCCGGCCGTCCACTGGCCCGTGGTCCAGGCGGCCTGCGCGGGGTCCTCGCCCGGCATGCTCCCGAAGAGGGGGTCGGCGGCGAAGGTGCCGGCGGTGTGCTCACCGGTGCCGTAGTAGGTGGCGTCGTAGCCGGCGTAGGAGGTGACGTCCCCGTACGGGACCTCCTGGCTGCCGTACGACGCGTAGGGCGCCGAGGCGGCATCGGAGGCCGGAGCCGGGGTCATGGTCCCCGACGGGTGACGGTCGTTCACCAACTTCTCTTTCGCCTCGACAACAGGGGCTGCCAGAGCAGTGCGGCGACTGTACCCGGCGGTATGCGGGCGCGACAATCTTCCACAGGTTTCGCGCCCGCAGGAAACGGGCATTCGGTCGGGTTTCGGTGGCCGGTGGGCGCGGTCTTGGCTCTACGTTCGACTTGTGTTCGAAATTGGGACGCATGGGCGTCGACAAGTCGGCCGTCGCTGACCGTTGTTGTTCGCTTCTGGACGCGGAAGATCGCTCCGTGGGAGGGAGAGGCGCGGGCGTGTCGTGCGCCCCCAGCGCCTCAGGCCACCGTGAGACCGTTCGCCCGTCCGCCGGACGGTTCACCCGGATGCGCCGTGTCCAGCGCCTCCCGGATGCCCGTCGCCACCGCCGGGTGCACCGGCAGCGCCAGGTGCCCCACCCCGCTCACCCGCACGTTGACCGCCTTCAGGTCCGGGTGCTCGACGCACGCGTTCTCCAGCGGATCCATGATGTGGTCGAGGTCGCTCCAGAACGCCACGAAGTGCGTACGGCACCCGGGCGCGGGCCGGGCCAGCTCCTCCAGCACCGGGGAGCCGGGACGCATCTGCCGCACGATCGGATGGGCGTTGGCCAGCGGCGCCACGCGCGTGCCGGAGTGCGGGGTGCCGAGCGTGACCAGCGTCCGCACCCTCCGGTCACCGCCCAGCCGCTGCACGTAGTACCGCGCGATCAGCCCGCCGAGGCTGTGCCCGACCACGTCCACCCGCTCGCTGCCCGTGCGCTCGCAGACCTGCTCGACGTGCCGGCCGAGCAGCTCGGCCGCCGTGCGGATGTCGCACGTCAGCGGGGAGTAGTTGAGCGACTCGATCTGCTGCCGGCCGTGCTGGGCCAGACTGCGGCGCAGCAGGACGAAGACCGAGCGGTTGTCGATGAAGCCGTGCAGCAGCACGACCGGCGGCTTGGCCTCCGTCGGCAGCTGCGCCGTCCCCTCCGGGGCGGTCAGCGCCGAACGGTCGGGGCCGCGCCGCTCCTGGATGATGCCGGCGGGATAGAGGAGGACATGGCCCGCCAGGATCGCCAGCTCCAGGGCGGTGGCCTTCAGCAGGCCCACGGAGAGATCCGCCAGCCGGGCCGGCAGCAGACGCCGGCAGAGGGGCAGGAACGGAAGAGCTGCCTGGGTGACCTTCATGGCCGACCTCCTGTCGGCACGCGAGGGGACAGCCTCGTCCCCCGTGTGCCCTCGTGGAATGGCGCTCCGAGTGCGGTCGACGGTGCGCGCCGGTGAAGCGCGGACGGTGCGCGGTGGTGGGTCGACCTCGAGGCGCATCCCTTATGCGCATGTTCCCACTGTTGTCCCTGTGTCGCACGAGCACTCGGCCTCGGGGCCGGGCCCGGGAACGCTGCGCGACGGACGTGTCCCACCGTGTGATTTCCCCCTCCCTGTGCACCGTGAAACTGCCGGTTGCGGGATGCTGGAGATAACGTTCGTTCACTTCTGCGGCCGGTTCCGGCCGGGGAATCCGTGCGATGTGTGCGGTACTGGTCGATACGGATGGATGTAGTCGCTTCATGGAGGCAGTGATGGGTGTGGCAGCCGGTCCGATCCGCGTGGTGGTGGCCAAGCCGGGGCTCGACGGCCACGATCGCGGGGCCAAGGTCATCGCGCGGGCCCTGCGCGACGCCGGTATGGAGGTGATCTACACCGGGCTCCACCAGACCCCCGAGCAGATCGTCGACACCGCGATCCAGGAGGACGCCGACGCGATCGGCCTGTCCATCCTCTCGGGCGCGCACAACACGCTGTTCGCGAAGGTCATCGAGCTGCTGAAGGAGCGGGACGCGGAGGACATCCTCGTCTTCGGCGGCGGCATCATCCCGGAGGCGGACATCCCCCCGCTGAAGGAGAAGGGCGTCGCGGAGATCTTCACGCCGGGCGCCACCACGGCGTCCATCGTGGACTGGGTGCGGGCGAACGTCCGCCAGCCCGCGGAGGCGTAGGCGCGGGGTCGCCGCGGGGAGCGGGTGGCGTGCCGCCGGGGCGGATGCGCCCGTTGTGGGCGCCGGTGTGGTGGCAGTCGCGGGCGTCCGGGTTTCCCAGGAGGGTGCCGGGGCGTCCGAGGCGGGCGCGCAGAGTGCCGATGAGGTGACGGCGTCCGATGTCGGCGCGGCCAGGACAGCGTGTGCCGACGTCGCGAGGGCCGTCGGGGCCCGTGCTTCCGGTGCTCGCGACACGGGAGCCGTGGCAGCCGCCCTTGCGACGGCGGGCGGCGGGATGCCCGTCTCCGGCCGCCGGCGCCGAGGGTGTCCGTCGGCGTGCGCGGGTCCGCCCCGCACGGCTTCGGTGGTGAGCGTGGGCGTGACGGGACCGGCCGGGCCGGTCAGGGCGCCGGTTCCTCCGGAGCCAGCTCCGCCAGCATCGCGCCGCGCAGCCGCAACGTGGTCACCAGGCGCTGGAACGCCTCCGACCAGTAGCTCGCGGCGCCGGGCGCCGCGTCCTCCGGCTCGTCCGGTATCGCCAGCAGCGCGTCCAGACGGCTCGCCTCGGACGGGTCGAGGCAGCGCTCGGCCAGGCCCATGACTCCGCTGAAACTCCATGGATAACTCCGCGCGTCCCGCGCGATGTTGAGCGCGTCGACCACGGCCCGTCCGAGCGGCGGGGCCCAGGGCACCGCACACACCCCGAGCAGCTGGAACGCCTCGGACAGGCCGTGCGTCTCGATGAACCCGGCCACCCACGCCGCCCGTTCACCGGCGTCCAGGGTGGCCAGCAGCCGGGCGCGCTCGGCCAGGGACACCGCCCCCGGGCCGCCCGCCTCCGGCGCGGACGGCTCCCCGAGCAGCGCGCGCGACCATGCCGCGTCCCGCTGCCGCACCGCCGCCCGGCACCAGGCCGCGTGCAGCTCGCCCTGCCAGCCGTCGGCGACCGGCAGCGCCACGATCTCCTCGGGCGTACGCCCGCCGAGCCGCCCCGGCCAGGTACCGAGAGGCGCCGCCTCCACCAACTGACCGAGCCACCACGAGCGTTCCCCGCGACCGGCCGGCGCCGTGGCCGCCACACCGTCACGCTCCATCGCCGCGTCGCACTCGTGCGGAGCCTCCACCACGATCGTCGGCACGTCCCGCGTACGGTCCACCGCCACGCACACCGCGGCGCGCGCCCCCATCCGCGCGGCCAGCGCCGAGGCGGGCAGCGCCGACAGCAGCTCGGCCGCCGTCGCCCGTACGTTGCGGCTGCGGTCGGCCAGCGCCCGCTCCAGGAAGGTCTCGTCGTCCGGGCCGAGTCCGGCGCGCAGGGAGTCCAGGAACATCAGCCGGTCCTCGGCGCGCTCCGTCGTCCACGTCTCCTCCAGCAGGGTCCGCGCGGCCGCCGCGTCCCGGGAGCGCAGAGCGGTGAGCAGCGTGACCCGCTCGGCGAAGAGGCCCTCCTGCCAGAGCCGCCGTATGCCCTGCGGATCCCGGAGGTCGGGCGCCGAGGGGCCGCCGCCGGGGGCCGCGCGCAGGGCGAACCGCCAGTCCGGGTTGAGCCGGGCCAGCCACAGCGCGCGCGGGCCCGCGAACCGCAGCGCCGCCGGTCGCAGGTCGGTGCGGCCCCGCGCCGCGTCGAGCAGGGCGGGCAGCGCCTGCGGGGGCGCCGCGTAGCCACGGGCGTTCGCCGCCTGGAGCCACTGCGGCAGCAGCTCCATCAGGTCCGGCGCCGCGCCCCGGCGGCCGGCGCCGGACGCGCCGGGACGGTCGGCGAGCAGCGCCCCGAGCCTGCGGGCGGCGGCCTGCGGCAGTGGAGGGCGCGGGTCCTCGGGGGCGGGGCGCAGCCGCTCGGCGGGCCGCGCGGGGCGCAGCCCGGCCCGTCGCCGTACGGTCGCCGCCGCGGCCCCGTCGAGCAGGTCGGACGGCGCCTGTGGTCCGGGCGCCGCGCCCGGCGGGACGCGCCGGTCGGTGCCCAGCAGAGCCGCGGTCACCAGCTCCTCCCAGTGGTCCGGGAGGGACGCGGCCACGGTGGCGGTCGTCCTGCTCATGAGCTTCCTTTCCGACGGGGGTCCCGGTGCGGTCGAAGACTCACGCGCACCGAGTGTCCAGCGATGTCCGAAAGATGCATGGAGGCGGTGGGACCGAAGGTGGTCGAGAGGCGGAAGTGGCTGGTCAGCACAGGGAGACCGCCTCTCCCGGACCCTGCGGCCAGGCCGCCAGGGGAGTGAAACCGCGGGGGCCGCACTCGCCGAACACCCGGACCGGGGCGCCTCCGGAGAGGGCGACCAGCCGCCACAGTGCCGGGCGGGACCGGGCCGCCGCGCCGACCGGCAGGGCATGGTCCTCGTCGGCGTCGGCCAGCTGCCAGCCGTCACCGTCCGGGACCGGCTCCACACGGTCGAGCGTCACCGGGACCGACTCCCGCCACGGGTCGTCGCGCAGCGCGGCGCCGTAGCGGGCGAGCGCCCCGGACGTCGTCGTGCCCGGCGGGCGCACGGTCGTCGGCACGGGCACCCCGAACCGCTCGGTCAGCGCCATCCGTGGCTGCCCGGCGCCCGGGTACGGGGTCAGCTCCGCGTCGACCGCCAGCCCGGCCGGGAGCGTCAGGTCGGGGGCGCGGCCGGCCGCCCCGTAGGAGAGGAGCAGCGCCGTACGGCCCGACGCCGTGCCGTGCAGCCAGATGCGACGGGTGGTCAGGCGGCCGTCCGAGGTGTCGTACTGGGCGAGGACCAGCCAGTCGTCGCGGATCGCGGGGCCCTCCGGCGACGCGGTCAGGCCGACACGGGAGCGGACCGTCGCGGCGAGCGGCTCGGGCAGCCGGTCGCGCCGTAGCCAGGCACGGGCCAGGAGATGGAGCAGAGCGCACTCCTCCAGCAGACGTACGGGGGCGTCGCCGCCCGCGCCGGCGCTCGCGAGCGCCCCCAGGTCCCGGACCCGGCCGGCCAGGCCCGGGGCCTGCGCGTCGACCATGCGGGCCGCGGTCTCCTCCCACAGGGCGGGACCGGACTGCGCGGCCGAGATCAGCCCCCCGCGGAGCAGGTCCGCCAGCCGCTGCTCCAGCTCGGCCGCCCCCGCCGTGATCCGCTCGGTCCGGCGCTCGGCACGCCGCCGGGCGGCCGGGGAGACGGGCGGTGGGGACGCGGCGGCAGCGGCCTCCGCCTCTCCCGCGCCGTCCGACGCGGCGTCACATGTCTGTGCCGGTGCCCGGGTCACGGTCCTGCGCACCCCCCGATCAGTCATGTCTCCGACGGTAGGTCCCGCCACTGACAGTCCGTGTCGGCCGGGCATGTGTGCAGGTCGGGGGTGATTGTCAGTGGCGTGGTGCACGGTGGGTGACAGATCCGAACCGGCCGAGCTGGAGGGGGGACCCAGCCATGTCTGCGTCCGCAGAACCGACGTCCGTCGACCCGCGTCGGAACGGCTCCGTGCCCGCGGACACCGGCACCGTGCGGCCGGACACCCTGCGTCCGCACGCCGAGCACGCCTTCGCGGACGAACTGGCCGCGCTGGCCGCCCAGGACGACCGTCCGCGCCCCGCCCGCTGGCGGCTGTCGCCGTGGGCCGTCGCCACCTACCTGCTCGGCGGGACGCTGCCGGACGGCACGGTGGTCACCCCCAAGTACGTGGGCCCGCGCCGGGTCGTGGAGGTCGCGGTGACCACACTCGCCACCGACCGCGCCCTGCTGCTGCTCGGCGTGCCCGGCACCGCCAAGACGTGGGTCTCCGAGCATCTGGCCGCCGCTGTCAGCGGCGACTCGACGCTGCTGGTGCAGGGCACGGCCGGCACTCCGGAGGAGGCCATCCGCTACGGCTGGAACTACGCCCGGCTGCTCGCCCACGGCCCCAGCCGCGACGCCCTGGTCCCCAGCCCCGTGATGCGGGCGATGGCGGAGGGCAGGACGGCCCGCGTCGAGGAGCTGACCCGGATCCCGGCCGACGTCCAGGACTCCCTGATCACGATCCTGTCGGAGAAGACCCTGCCGATACCGGAGCTCGGGCAGGAGGTGCAGGCCGTCCGCGGCTTCAACCTGATCGCCACGGCCAACGACCGGGACCGCGGGGTCAACGAGCTGTCCAGCGCCCTGCGCCGACGGTTCAACACGGTGGTGCTGCCGCTGCCGGAGAGTCCGGAGGCGGAGGTCGACATCGTCACCCGCCGGGTGGAGCAGATCGGGCGGTCGCTGGACCTGCCGGCGGTGCCCGACGGCGTCGACGAGATCCGACGGGTCGTCACCGTCTTCCGCGAACTGCGCGACGGTGTGACCGCCGACGGGCGGACGAAGCTGAAGTCGCCCAGCGGCACGCTGTCGACGGCCGAGGCGATCTCCGTCGTCACGGGCGGTCTGGCCCTCGCCGCCCACTTCGGCGACGGCGTACTGCGGGCCGGTGACGTCGCCGCGGGCGTGCTCGGGGCGGTCGTCCGCGACCCGGCGGCGGACCGTGTCGTCTGGCAGGAGTACCTGGAGACCGTCGTCCGTGAGCGCGACGGCTGGTCGGACTTCTACCGGGCCTGCCGCGAGGCCGGCGCATGAACGGGGGCCAGGCACGGGACGCGGGGCAGCCGCTGCTGCTCGGCGTGCGCCACCACGGGCCCGGGTCGGCGAGAGCCGTGCGGGCCGCGCTGGAGGCGTCCCGGCCGCGCGTCGTGCTCGTCGAGGGCCCGCCCGAGGCCGACCCGCTGGTCCCGCTGGCCGCGTCGGAGGACATGCGCCCGCCGGTCGCCCTGCTCGCCCACGCCGTGGACGAGCCCGGCCGGTCGGCGTTCTGGCCGCTCGCCGCGTTCTCCCCGGAGTGGGTCGCGCTCCGCTGGGCGCTGGAGCACGGGGTGCCCGCCCGCTTCATCGACCTGCCGGCCGCCCACACGCTCGCCTGGGAGCGGGACGAGGAGGACGAGGAGGACACGGACGAGCAGGACGGGGACGGCGGAGACAAGGACGGGGAGGAAGGCGGCACGGACGCGGGGGAGCAGGACGCCCCGGGCGAGGACGTGCGGGTCGATCCGCTCGGGGTGCTCGCCGGCACCGCCGGGTACGACGACGCCGAGCGCTGGTGGGAGGACGTCGTCGAGCACCGGGGCGCGGGAAAGGGGGACGCGCTCGCGCCGTTCACCGCCCTGGAGGAGGCCATGACGGCGCTGCGGGAGACGTACGGCAGCGGCGGGTACCGGCGGGACCTGATCCGTGAGGCCCACATGCGGCTGCGGATACGGGACGCGCGGCGGGAGTTCGGGGACGGCGTGGCCGTGGTCTGCGGCGCGTGGCACGTGCCGGCGCTCCGGCGGCGTACGGGCGTGACGGCCGACCGGGCGCTGCTCAAGGGGCTGCCGAAGGTGAAGACGGACGTGACATGGGTGCCGTGGACGCACCGCAGACTGTCCCGGGCCGGCGGGTACGGCGCGGGCATCGACTCGCCCGGGTGGTACGCGCATCTGTTCGCCGCCCCGGACCGGCCGGTCGAGCGGTGGCTGACCAGGGTCGCGGGACTGCTGCGGGCCGAGGACCGCACCGTGTCGCCCGGGCATGTCATCGAGGCGGTGCGGCTCGCCGAGACCCTCGCCGCCCTCCGCGGACGGCCGCTGCCCGGCCTGGGCGAGGCCACCGACGCCGTACGGGCGGTGATGTGCGAGGGCTCCGACGTGCCGCTGGCGCTGGTGCGCGACCGGCTGGTCGTCGGCGACGTGCTGGGGGAGGTGCCGGACACGGTGCCCGCGGTGCCGTTGCAGCGGGACCTGGAGCGGACGCAGCGCCGGCTGCGGCTCGGACCGGAGGCGGTCGAGCGGGAGCTGGACCTCGACCTGCGCGAGGACACCGGAGCGGAGCGCAGCCGGCTGCTGCACCGGCTGCGGCTGCTCGGCATCGACTGGGGACGCCCGGCCGCCTCACGCCCCGGCACCGGCACCTTCCGGGAGACCTGGCGCCTGCGCTGGGAGCCGGAACTGGCCGTGCGCACCGCCGAGGCGGGGGTGTGGGGGACGACCGTGCTCGCGGCTGCGACGGCCAAGGCGGAGGCGGACGCGGTCACCGCGCGCGGCCTCGCCGACGTCACGGCTCTCGCGGAGCACTGCCTGCTGGCCGCCCTGCCCGACGCCCTGCCGGTGGTGATGCGCGTCCTCGCCGACCGCGCCGCCCTCGACACCGACGTCGCCCACCTCGCGCAGGCGCTGCCCGCCCTCGTCCGGTCCCTGCGCTACGGCGACGTCCGCGGCACCGACACCGCCGCTCTCGCCGAGGTCGCCGTGGGCCTCGCCGAGCGGGTCTTCGTCGGACTGCCCCCGGCCTGCGCCGGGCTGGACGCCGACGCGGCCGAGGAGATGCGGGGCCATGTCGACGCGGTGCACGGCGCGCTGGGCCTGCTCGCCGACGTCCCCGCGGCGCGCGACGGGAGACTGCGCGCACGCTGGCGGGCCGTGCTGCGGACGCTGTCCGCACGGGACACCGTGCCCGGGGTGCTGCGCGGGCGGGCGGTGCGCCTCCTGCTCGACGAGGGTGAGCTGGCGCAGGACGAGGCGGCGCGGCTCATGGGGCTCGTGCTGTCGCCGGGCACACCCCCGGCGGACGCGGCCGGGTGGATCGAGGGGTTCGTCGGCGGCTCCGGCGGCGGGCTGCTGCTGGTCCACGACGAGCGGTTGTTCGGCCTGGTCGACCGGTGGCTGACGGCGGTCCCGGCGGAGGCGTTCACGGACGTGCTGCCGCTGCTGCGCCGCACGTTCTCGGCGTACGAGCCGGGGGTGCGGCGCACGCTCGGGGAACTGGTGCGCCGGGGACCGCGGCGACGTGACCGCACGGACCGCGCGGCGGCCGGAGCACCCGGCTTCGGGCCGGGCGTGGACGAGACGCGGGCGGACGCCGTCTCGCCGGTGCTGCGGCTGCTGCTGGGGCCGGACGGCGACGAGGGGACGCGCGGGGAGCGAGTGGAGGTGCGGCGATGACGGAGGACGCGGCGGGGGAGCGGCTGCGCCGGTGGCGGCTCGTACTCGGCGGCGACGCGGCCGACGGCACCGGACACGCGCTGTCCGGACAGGACACCGCGGTCGACGACGCCCTCACCGCCCTCTACGGCAGGGACGACACCCCCACGGCGGGGCGCGAACGGGCGGGAGGACTGGGGGCGTCGGCGCCGTCGGTGGCGCGCTGGCTCGGTGACATCCGCACCTACTTCCCCACTTCCGTCGTCCAGGTCATGCAGCGCGACGCCATCGACCGGCTCGGCCTCGGCACGCTGCTGCTGGAACCCGAGATGCTGGAGGCGGTCGAGGCCGACGTGCACCTCGTCGGCACGCTGCTCTCCCTCACCCAGGCGATGCCCGAGACGACGAGGGAGACGGCACGGGAGGTCGTGCGCAAGGTCGTCGAGGACCTGGAGAAGCGGCTCGCCACCCGCACCCGGGCCACCCTCACCGGCGCCCTCGACCGCGGCGCCCGCGTCCGCCGGCCCCGCCACCACGACATCGACTGGAACCGCACCGTCGCCGCCAACCTCCGGCACTACCTCCCCGAGCACGGCACCGTCGTGCCCGAGCGGCTCGTCGGCCACGGGCGCGCCTCGCGGTCGGTGCGGAAGGAGGTCGTGCTCTGCGTGGACCAGTCCGGCTCGATGGCGTCGTCGGTCGTGTACGCGTCGGTGTTCGGGGCGGTCCTCGCGTCGATGCGGGCGGTCGCCACCCGGCTCGTCGTCTTCGACACGGAGGTCGTCGACCTGACCGAGCGACTGGACGACCCGGTGGACGTCCTCTTCGCCACCCGGCTCGGCGGCGGCACGGACATCAACCGGGCGCTCGCGTACTGCCAGTCGCGCATCACCCGGCCCGCCGACACGGTCGTCGTGCTGATCAGCGACCTCTACGAAGGCGGGATACGCGACGAGATGCTGAAGCGGGTGGCGGCGATCAAGGCGTCCGGCGCGCAGTTCGTGTCGCTGCTCGCCCTCTCCGACGAGGGCGCGCCCGCGTACGACAGGGAGCACGCGGCGGCCCTGGCGGCGCTGGGCGCGCCGGCGTTCGCCTGCACCCCCGACCTCTTCCCCGAGGTGATGGCGGCGGCGATCGAGAGGCGGCCGCTGCCGATACCGGACGCGGGGGCGGCCGGGCCCGACTCCCCGCGCTGAAAACGGACATGAGTGCCCATCGGTGACACGGGGGTTGCGGGATCGCGGGCGGCGCGTGCAAGGATCGGGGGCGTTCGATCGAGGACCCGTGAAGGTGTCCCGGTGGTCCCCGCAGTCCGGAGAGGGAACGCCCTGTCGACCTGGTCAGCAACAGCCCTGCCCGGGGCCGCCGCGCGCGTGGTGCGCGCCGCGGCCCGCAGGCGTGCGGTGCGGCTGGCGCTGGTGGCGGGGGCGGTGTTCGTCCTGGGCGTCCTGTTCGGGGAGCGGGCCCAGGCCGCGGACGGCCCGTCCGCCGGGGTGGTGCGGATGGACGCCGGGAGCGTCGGATCCGTGCTGGACGGCCTCACGGCGGGCGGCGACGGACGTGTGTCCAGGACCGACGGGCCTCAGCCCGAGAAGCCGGCCGGGAGCGCCCTGCGCCCTGCTGCTGACCCTCTGCAGCGCGAGCGGGGCTCGCGGCCTGACGCCGGGGCGGTCGCGCAGCCCGTGACCGGGACCGATGCGCGGCCTGCCCAGACGCGGGCGGCGCAGCCGGGCGGTGAGCAGGCGGCGCGGCCCGGCGCCGAGATCCATGCGCGGTCGGGGGTGAAGCGGGCCGCGCTGTCTCTCGGTGAGGCGGTGCGTGTCGCGGACGAGCGGGTGGTGCGACCTGTCGTGGAACGGGTTGTGCAGCCGGTCGCCGGGCAATCGGACGAGCAAGGGCGCCCTGTGGAGCCACAGGTCTCTGCCGGAAGGCCGCTCGGACCCGTTCTGCGGCCCGTCGGGCAGGTGGTCCGTGGCGTGACCCAGGAGTTGGGCGCCGTCACCTCGACCCTGTCCGCAGTGTCCCAGTCCGCCGTGTCCCTGCCTGCCGTGTCCCTGCCCGTCCTGGAGCACCCCGCCGTGCTGCCGCCTCAGGTGTTGCCGGGGCTCCCCGTCCTGCCGGCCCTCCCGGAGCTCGCGGGCCTCCCCGCGCGTCTCCTCCCCGTTCCCGCCGCTCCGGCCGCCCCCGGCAAGCAGGCGCCCGTGCCCCCGCCGACGGCGGTAGACACCCCCGCCACTCCATCTGCCCCCGTCACCCAAGGCCCTCGGCCCTCCGTGACGACCACCCCCGACGGCGTTCCCACCGCCCCTGAGCCGGCTCCCGCCTCCCGGGCGACCGCCGCCCCGCCCCAGGCGCCCCCCGTCCCCACGGACAGGGGGAAGGGCGACGGCGCTCTCGGCAGCCGGTCGTCCGCCGACCAGGGCACCGCCCGGCACGCCGACGCCGGTGCCGTGCCCGCCGCCCACCGGCCCGTGCCCCGGCTCGTGCCGGGTGCCGCCGCGCCCGCGGAGACCCCGCGCACGCGCGAGCACAGCCGGGACGTCCACGTCCCGCCCGCCTAGGCCGTACGGCGACCTTCCCGCGCAGGCGCGCGCAGCCGTCCGTACGGACAGATGCCCCGTCCCGGCCGAAACCGCCGTGGACCGGCCGTCCCTTCGTCCTCCGGTGCGCACCCGCCTGTCACCCGTTCCTGACTCACGGGTAACAAAGGACTCCGCGGGGAAGGACCCGGACAGCCGAAAGCCGTCGGTTCGTCCGGCCGCGACCTCGCGGAGGGGAGGCCGGCCCCCATTGGGGAATGGGGGCCGACCGCCCCGCAACCCCGGATCAGGGCTTCACCGCCCGTCCGGGTTGTTCGGCAGGGCCTCACCGGGCCAACCCCAGCCCGGTGAGGCCCCTCACGCGCGGCACGCGGTGCCGGAGAAGCCGACATCATGTGACAGGTATCACCGCTCACGTGTGACTCGCGATTTAGAGGCTCCCCCCATGCGGCGATAACCTGCGAGACGGACATGCCGCGCGCTCGGACACCGTGTGCGCCTCCCTTGTGACAGAGCGGACGTCACGTTGCCCTTCGCGGCACGCCCACGCATCCAACGAACCGCGAGATCACTGATAGGGACGGAAGCGCGTGGACCTGTTCGAGTACCAGGCGAGGGACCTCTTCGCCAAGCACGATGTACCGGTGCTGGCCGGTGAAGTCATCGACACGCCTGAGGCGGCCCGCGCAGCCACTGAGCGTCTCGGTGGCAAGTCCGTCGTCAAGGCCCAGGTGAAGGTCGGTGGCCGCGGCAAGGCCGGCGGCGTGAAGCTGGCCGCGAGCGCGGACGAGGCCGTGGCCCGTGCGACCGACATCCTCGGCATGGACATCAAGGGCCACACGGTCCACAAGGTGATGATCGCCGAGACGGCCCCGGAGATCCTGGAGGAGTACTACGTCTCCTTCCTCCTCGACCGTGCCAACCGCACCTTCCTCTCCATCGCGTCCGTCGAGGGCGGCATGGAGATCGAGGAGGTGGCGGCCACCCGTCCGGAGGCCGTCGCCAAGATCGCGATCGACGCCATCGACGGCGTGGACGAGGCGAAGGCCCGCGAGATCGTCGAGGCCGCCAAGTTCCCGGCCGAGGTCGCGGACAAGGTCGCCAACGTCCTGATCAAGCTGTGGGACACCTTCATCAAGTCGGACGCCCTCCTCGTCGAGGTCAACCCGCTCGCGAAGGTCGCCTCCGGCGACGTCATCGCCCTGGACGGCAAGGTGTCGCTCGACGACAACGCCGAGTTCCGTCACCCCGAGTACGAGGAGCTCCACGACAAGGCCGCGGCGAACCCGCTCGAGGCCGCCGCCAAGGAGAAGAACCTCAACTACGTCAAGCTCGACGGCGAGGTCGGCATCATCGGCAACGGCGCGGGTCTCGTCATGAGCACCCTGGACGTCGTCGCGTACGCCGGTGAGAAGCACGGCGACGTCAAGCCGGCCAACTTCCTGGACATCGGCGGTGGCGCCTCCGCCCAGGTCATGGCCAACGGCCTCGAGATCATCCTCGGCGACCCGGACGTCAAGTCCGTCTTCGTCAACGTCTTCGGCGGCATCACCGCCTGCGACGAGGTCGCCAACGGCATCGTCCAGGCCCTGAAGCTGCTGGAGGACCGCGGCGAGAAGGTCGAGAAGCCGCTCGTCGTGCGCCTCGACGGCAACAACGCCGAGCTCGGCCGGCAGATCCTCACCGACGCCAACCACCCGCTGGTGCAGCGCGTCGACACCATGGACGGCGCGGCCGACAAGGCCGCCGAGCTGGCCAACGCCGCCAAGTAAGCACTCAGGACGAGGACACAACACACCATGGCTATCTGGCTCAACAAGGACAGCAAGGTCATCGTCCAGGGCATGACCGGCGCCACGGGCATGAAGCACACCAAGCTCATGCTCGGTGACGGCACCAACGTCGTGGGCGGCGTCAACCCGCGCAAGGCGGGTCAGACCGTGGACTTCGACGGCACCGAGGTACCCGTCTTCGGCACCGTCAAGGAGGCCATCGAGAAGACCGGCGCCAACGTCTCCGTCATCTTCGTGCCGGAGAAGTTCACCAAGGACGCGGTCGTCGAGGCCATCGACGCCGAGATCCCGCTGGCCGTCGTGATCACCGAGGGCATCGCCGTGCACGACTCGGCCGCCTTCTGGTCGTACGCCGGCAAGAAGGGCAACAAGACCCGGATCATCGGCCCGAACTGCCCCGGCATCATCACCCCGGGCCAGTCCAACGTCGGCATCATCCCGGGCGACATCACCAAGCCGGGCCGCATCGGCCTGGTCTCGAAGTCCGGCACGCTGACGTACCAGATGATGTACGAGCTGCGTGACATCGGCTTCTCGACCGCCGTCGGCATCGGTGGCGACCCGATCATCGGCACCACGCACATCGACGCGCTCGCCGCGTTCGAGGCCGACCCCGAGACCGACCTGATCGTCATGATCGGCGAGATCGGCGGTGACGCCGAGGAGCGTGCCGCGGAGTACATCTCGAAGAACGTGACCAAGCCGGTCGTCGGCTACGTCGCGGGCTTCACCGCGCCCGAGGGCAAGACCATGGGCCACGCCGGCGCCATCGTCTCCGGCTCCTCCGGCACCGCGCAGGCGAAGAAGGAGGCCCTCGAGGCCGCCGGCGTCAAGGTCGGCAAGACGCCGACCGAGACCGCCAAGCTGGCGCGCGCGATCCTCGCCGGCTGAACCGCCGGCGCGACAGCGCATCGTACGGGTGGGCCCGTTCCCCTGGCCGGGGGACGGGCCCACCCGTCGTTTCCCGCGCGGACGCGGCTCAGCGGGCCTGTGGGGAGAGGCGTTCCGGGCCGTCGAGCAGGGCCTCGCGCAGGTGGTCGCGCAGCTCGCGCTGCTTGTCCGAGAGGGGACCCGGCGCCACCCGGGGCGGCACGCCCCGCACCGTCTCGCCCGGCGGCACGGGCGGTACGTAGTGCGTGGGCGCCGTGCTCAGGGTCATCGCCGTGCTGCCGATCAGGACGACGGTGACGGCCGCCGCCGTCCGCGTCCACAGACGCGCCCGGCGCTCGCCGCCGCCGCGGACCGCCGCCGGTTCCGCCGCCCGCGTCCGGCCGGTGGACGCCAGCTCCGCCAGCCGGTCGTGCAGCTCCCCCGGATCGGCCAGCTCCGGCAGCCGCTCCGCGAGGACCTCCCGCGCGTGCGTCAGCCGCCCGGCCGTGGCGCGCGTGCTGGCCTCCGTCTCCGCCGCGGTCTCGGGCAGGTCCAGGCCGACGCCGTCGTACAGCACGAGCGCGCGGCGGTACGACGGCGGCAGGCTCAGCAGCGCGTCCAGCAGCGCGCGGTCGTCCTCCTCGGGCGGCGGGGGCTCGGGGTGCCGGTAGCGGCGGCGGAGGCGGTGCCAGGGGGACAGCGCCCAGTCGTGCGCGGCCGCCCGTACCCACCCCGCCGGGTCAGGGTCGCGGGCCACCTCCGGCCAGTGGTCCCACGCGCGCTGGAAGGCCCGCTCCACGGACTCGTGCGCGAGGTCGCGCCGCCCGGTGAGCAGGTACGCCTGCCGGACGAGGGCGGGAGCGCAGTACGCGTACAGCGCGTCGAAGGCCTGCGCGGGCGTCAGATACGGCCCCGCACCCCGCGCGGCGGGGACCACCCGTGACGCGCGCTCCCGCCCCGACGGCCGCAGCACCCGAGCCCAGGAGGGTCGCCGACGCCCACCGCCCTCGTCCGCCCGGCCCGGCGCCGGCAGGGCTCCACCGCGGGACGGCCCCCGGCGCGCCGACACGGAGTCGGGCCCGCCCACCGGTACAGCGTTCCGCTCCGGTGGCGACGCGGGGCCCGGTTCAGCTTCACGGGCCGGCCCGGAGGCGCCTGTCGGCGCCGCCTCCCGCCCCGACGCAGGATCGCCCTTCGACTCGGGCCCCCGCTCAGGCTCCGATCCGCCGTTCGACGCCGGCTCGCCGTCCAACTCGGTCCCGCTCTCCGGCTTCCTGCCTGGGCCCGGCGCTCGCCCGGCCTCCCGCGCAGGTCGGTCCGCCGACGACGCGTCCGGACCCGACGACGTGTCAGCCGGCTGCGGCGACACGAGCGCCGTCGGGGTCAGGGCGAACTCGGCGGGGTCCAGGGCTGCCGCGCCTCCACCGCCCTCGACCTGTGCCGTACGGATCGTCACCCCGTCGACCACGTGCGGCGTCTGACGGGCCGTGTCCGCCGTCAGCGTGGACAGCAGGTCCGCGTACGCGACCCTGTTGCGCCCCCGAGGTGTGCTGCGCCCCGACTCCCAGGCGCGCACCGTGTCGGGGCGCACCCCGAGACGTTTCGCGAGCTGAGCGCGCGTCAGCGCGCAGGCCTCCCGCAGGCGTCGGCGTTCGTTCGGCGGGGGGAGCGGAACGGCAGGGCTCCGCGTCACTGGACGTCCCTCAGTACAGAAAAGTACATAAACGTATATTGAGCGACACAGCCGAGCTTCGCCTGTTACGCCGGTAAAGCGCGTGTCGTTGGGAGCATGGCGGGCGTGATCCAGACGACCGTACGCCGATCGATGCCGGCCTCCCTGCTCCGCCGGGTGCGTCACCGCTCGCCCGGGCTGGCCAACGGCCTGGTCGGCGGCGCCCTCGCGGCCGGGCTGGGCCTCGCGGCGTTCACCGTGCTCGTGATGCTGCTGTGGGTCAGCTCGCCCTACCCGGACAGCGGACCCGGCGGCGCCCTGCACGTCGCGGCGGCCCTGTGGCTGCTGGCGCACGGCGCCGAACTGGTCCGCGTCGACACCCTCTCCGGCGCCCCCGCCCCGATGGGCGTGCCCCCGCTGCTGCTGGCCGTGGTGCCGGTGTGGCTGCTGCACCGGGCGGCACGGGACACCGCCGAGGGGGACGCCCGCGACAACGCCCCGCTGATGCCGGGCCGCATCGCCTGGGCGGGTGTCGTCCTCGGCTACCTCGCCGTCGCCGCCCCCGCCGCCCTCTACGCAACCGGCGGTGCCCTGCGCCCGTCGTGGGCGTGGACGGCGCTGTGCGTGCCGCTGGTCGCGTTCGTGGCCGCCGGGGCGGGCGTGTGGACCGCGTACGGACGGCCCAGCGGACCGCTGGAGCAGGTGCTGGGCGCCGTGCTGCCCCGGAGCGCGCGGCACCTGGTGCTGGGCCCCGACGGCCGTCCCGGAGTCGCGGCGCGCGCGGCGGCGGCCGGGGCGACGGTGCTGGTCGCGGGTGGCGCGGTGCTGCTGACGGTGTCGCTGGGCTGGCACCTCGGCGAGACCCGCCGTACGTTCGGACGGCTGACCGAGGGCTGGTCGGGGTGGCTGGCGGTGCTGCTGCTCTGCGTCACGCTGCTGCCGAACGCGGCGGTGTGGGCGGCGGCCTACGCCCTCGGTCCCGGCTTCCTGCTCGGCACGGACGTCGCGGTGACGCCGCTCGGTGCGCAGGCGGCGCCGCTGTTGCCGCCGTTCCCGCTGCTGGCGGCGGTGCCGGACCCCGGAGCGGGCACGGCGCTGCACGGGACGGTCGCGGCGCTGCCGCTCACGGCGGGGGTCGTGGTGGGGTGGTTCGTCGGTCGGGGATCCGTGTCGGGCGGCGGACGCTTCGGCATCCGGACGCCCGGGCGGACCGCCGGTGCGGCGGCGTTCGCGGCGGGGCTGTGCGGGCTGCTGATGGCGCTGCTCGCCGGGCTGGCGGGCGGCCCGCTGGGCACGGCCGCGCTGGCCCGGTTCGGCCCGGTGTGGTGGCAGGTGGGCCTGGCCACGGCGGTGTGGCTCGGGCCGGCGGCCGCCGCGACGGCCCTGACCGTGCGGGCCTGGCGCCTGCGGGGGGCGTACGGGAGGGGCGAGCGTCGTCCGGACCGTGTGGCCGCGCGCCGTCGCCGTCCGGCCCTCCCGCGCCCGGCCCTGAGGGAACGGCTCCCTCGCGGCACCTGGTTCCAGCGGAAGCGCGCAGGACGCTCGCCCGCCCCCGGGCCCGCCGCCGCGGACGAGCCCTACCTGCTCCTCGACGACGACGGCGACCTCGACGCCCTCCGTACGGACGCGGACCCCCTGGGCCTTGTCCCGCGTTCCGCCCCCACCTCACCCCTGGAGGACCTCGCGCCCCCGCGCGACCCCGGGCCCGCGAACGACCTCCCCAAGGACACCGGCCCCCGCCCACCCGCGTGAGCGCACGCACCACACCCACCGCCCGCCCCGCCCGGCCCCGGACGACACCGGCCCCCGTCCACCCGCAGAAGCGGGTGGACGGGGGCCGGTGCGGAAGCGAAGAGCGTCCCGAGGACGAACCGTCAGCTCTCCTCGTCCAGCAGGCCCCGCAGCTGCTCCGGCAGGTGGTCCCCGCAGGACTGGCGTGCCTCCTGCGTGAGGGCGTCGCTGGTGCACTCGTAGTAGTCGCTGTAGATCAGACGGGCGCCGAAGACACCGGCCACCAGCAGCAGCGCCAGGGATGCCGTGACGAGGCCGCTCACCGCCGCCGTAGTCTGCGGGCGGCCCTTCTGCTCGGACGCCGGGGCGTCCGGGTCCTGCCCGCGGGGCTTGGCGCGCAGGGCGCTGATGCTCCAGTACAGGGCGAGCGCGCCCAGGAGCAGCGCCAGGTACGGCCAGTTGAACAGGGCGAAGAAGAAGGCCCACATGCCGCCCAGCAGGGCGTAGCGCGCGCGGCGCTGGGCCGGGTCCGTGGGGTCCCAGCGCATGCCCGGACCCTGCTGTCCGCCGCCCTGCCCCTCGGGGCCTCGGGGACGCTCGCCGAAGCCGCCGGAGGAGCGGCCGGGCTGCCGGTCGCTCCAGTTGCGGCCCCAGGGGTTACGGCCGCCCCGGTCGTCGCCGCCCTCGTCGCCCGAGGGGTGGCGCGGCTGCCAGGGGCGGTCGGGCGTGCCCTCCGGCGGGGGCGCGAACGGGTTGTCGTCCTGGCCCTGGCCGTCGCGGCGGTCGTCGCCGTCACCTCGGGGGGCGTCGGGCGGCGAGGAGGGGCGCTCCCGCAGCAGCACGGCGCCACGCTCCCCTCCCTGGGCCGACTGCTGGGGGAACGTGAGGAGTCGCAGGCTGCGGTCCGGCATCAAGTGAGCGTCTTCCCCTTTGTGAAGCACGGCGTGAGTGCGGTGTGACCGCCTCGCGCGACGTATCGACTACGAGTGAGCGGTGAGCTGGTGCGTTCCCGTCAGCTCCGCGCGGCCCGGGTCCGTCGCCCTGTGAACGAACGGTGCGCGGTCGGCGTTCCCGTGCGCCCCGGCGTCCAGAAGCTGCGTACCCCGGCCGGCTCCTACCAGACGCTACCTTCCGGCCACGCCCCCGTCCCGCGGGGGCCCGTCGGGAGTGCCGGTATCGTTGCTGCCGGTCGGCCGCTTCGTAGGCTTCCCCGTATGAGGGGGCGCGAAGCATTCGTAGGAATGTACAAAGCGCTGTGCCGCCGACCGTACAGGCGCTTCCCGAGAAAGGGCCCCACCGTGGCCGCCAAGCCCGTGGCCGAGCGCGCCAGGCGTCGTCTCGTCGTGCTGGTCTCCGGATCCGGCACCAATCTGCAGGCGCTCCTCGACGAGATCGCCGCCGTCGGACCCGACGCCTACGGGGCCGAGGTCGTCGCCGTCGGCGCGGACCGCGAGGGCATCGAGGGGCTGGCCCGGGCCGAGCGCGCCGGGCTGCCGACCTTCGTGTGCAAGGTCAAGGACCACCCCGCCCGCGAGGAGTGGGACGCGGCGCTCGCCGAGGCCGTCGCCGCGTACGAGCCCGACCTCGTGGTGTCCGCCGGGTTCATGAAGATCGTGGGGAAGGAGTTCCTCGCGCGCTTCGGCGGGCGGTTCGTGAACACCCACCCCGCCCTGCTGCCCAGTTTCCCGGGAGCCCACGGCGTACGGGACGCGCTCGCGTACGGCGCCAAGGTCACCGGCTGCACCGTCCACTTCGTCGACGACGGCGTCGACACCGGGCCGATCATCGCGCAGGGCGTGGTGGAGGTCCGGGACGAGGACGACGAGAGCGCTCTGCACGAGCGCATCAAGGAAGTCGAGCGAAAGCTGCTCGTCGAGGTCGTGGGGCGCCTCGCCCGCAACGGCTATCGCATCGAGGGACGAAAGGTAGTTATCCAGTGACCGCCGAGAGCAACAAGCGGGCCATTCGACGGGCGCTCGTCAGCGTCTACGACAAGACCGGCCTCGAGGATCTCGCGCGCGGCCTGCACGAGGCCGGGGTGGAGCTGGTCTCCACCGGGTCCACCGCCGCGAAGATCGCCGCCGCGGGCGTCCCCGTGACCAAGGTCGAGGAGCTGACCGGCTTCCCCGAGTGCCTGGACGGCCGGGTCAAGACGCTGCACCCCAAGGTGCACGCCGGCATCCTCGCCGACCTGCGTCTCGCCGACCACGGGCAGCAGCTCAAGGACCTCGGCGTGGAGCCGTTCGACCTGGTCGTCGTGAACCTCTACCCGTTCCGCGAGACCGTCGCCTCCGGCGCCTCGCCCGACGAGTGCGTGGAGCAGATCGACATCGGCGGCCCCTCGATGGTCCGTGCCGCCGCCAAGAACCACCCGTCGGTCGCCGTCGTCACCAGCCCCGCCCGCTACGGCGACGTCCTCGCCGCGGTCCAGGGCGGCGGCTTCGACCTCGCCACCCGCAAGCGGCTCGCCGCCGAGGCCTTCCAGCACACGGCCGCGTACGACGTCGCCGTCGCGAGCTGGTTCGCCTCCGAGTACGCCCCGGTGGACGACTCGCAGTTCCCCGACTTCCTCGGCGCCACCTGGGAGCGCAAGAACACGCTCCGCTACGGCGAGAACCCGCACCAGCCGGCCGCGCTGTACGTCTCGGGCACGGGCGGTCTCGCCGAGGCCGAGCAGCTGCACGGCAAGGAGATGTCGTACAACAACTACACGGACACGGACGCCGCGCTCCGTGCCGCGTACGACCACGACGCCCCGGCCGTCGCGATCATCAAGCACGCCAACCCGTGCGGCATCGCGGTCGGCGCGGACGTCGCCGAGGCGCACCGCAAGGCGCACGCCTGCGACCCGCTGTCCGCGTTCGGCGGTGTGATCGCCGTGAACCGCCCGGTGTCCAAGGAGATGGCCGAGCAGGTCGCGGAGATCTTCACCGAGGTCATCGTCGCCCCGGACTACGAGGACGGCGCCCTGGAGGCGCTCACCAAGAAGAAGAACATCCGCGTGCTGCGCGCCCCCGAGGCGCCGTCCGCCCCGGTCGAGGTCAAGCCGATCGACGGCGGCGCGCTGCTCCAGGTCACCGACCGGCTCCAGGCCGAGGGCGACGACCCGGCGACCTGGACGCTGGCCACCGGCGAGGCCCTCTCCGAGGCCGACCTGGCCGACCTGGCGTTCGCCTGGAAGGCCTGCCGCGCGGTGAAGTCCAACGCGATCCTGCTCGCCAAGGACGGCGCGTCGGTCGGCGTCGGCATGGGCCAGGTGAACCGCGTCGACTCCGCGAAGCTGGCGGTCGAGCGGGCCGGCGCCGAGCGCGCCCGTGGCTCCTTCGCCGCGTCCGACGCGTTCTTCCCCTTCCCCGACGGCCTGGAGATCCTCACCGAGGCCGGCGTGAAGGCGGTCGTACAGCCGGGCGGTTCGGTCCGCGACGAACTGGTCGTCGAGGCCGCGAAGAAGGCGGGCGTGACCATGTACTTCACGGGCACGCGGCACTTCTTCCACTGACGCGCGCGAGCGGGCCGTGTCCCCCCGGGGACACGGCCCTCCGCGTGGCGGATCAGCAGGGGCGCAGGGACCAGATCGGGTCCCAGGTGGCCGTGCCCGACTCGTAGGCCGTGGACGTCCAGCGGACGCTGCCGTCCTGGTTGTAGAAGCGGGCGACCGTGCCCGGGGTCTGGTTGTTGGTGAAGGGGCCGTCGCCGGTCCAGTTGCTCAGTTCCCACGTCTGGCACTTGTAGAAGTCGAACTTGGTGTTCTTGACGAGCATGCACAGGTGCCCGTAGTCGCAGGCCAGGGCCTGGGTGCTCGCCTTGCCCCGCGGCGCCTCGGTGACGGTCAGGCCGTCGTAGACGACCGCGTCGGCGGTCACCCGCACGGGCTCGACGTCACCGCCCAGCACCTGCTCGGCCGTCCGCTGGAGCGAGGTGACCCGGGTGCCGTCCGGGTCGGGGGCGGCGGTGGCCGCGACCGAGCTGCCGGCGACGAGGGCCGTTGCCGCGACGAGCAGCGCGGCGGACTTGAAGGTGTTCACTGTTTCCCCCATGAACGAACTGGTCGGTGCACCGCGGAAGCGGTGCGTTCACACCGTGCCGGGGGAGCGCGCCGTCCGGTACCTCGCACCTGTGAGGGTCACCTCCGGCCGGGCGGGCTGTACTCCTTCAGGTAATGGGAGACACGGTCGGCGTAGGAGCGGTACTTCGCGGGGACGCCTCCCGCGTCGTTCACCCTGCGCCACGACGTGCGGTAGGCGGCGGCGATCAGCACCCGCCGGTCCTCCCGCAGTTCGCCGTCCAGGCGGGGCGCGATCCAGCACAGGTAGCGGCCCATCGCGGGCACCGACTCGGCGGGCGGGAACGGCGGTTCGGGCACGGTCTCGCCCGGTGTGCCGTCCTCGTTCATCCACCACCGCAGCACCTTCGGCGTCCAGCGCGCGATGCCGTACTCGTTGCTGCCCGGGTCGGACAGGTCGGGGTCGAAGTCGCTCTCGACCTTCAGCATGGCCGCGATCAGCGGCGCGGTGACGTCCTCGCTGCGGCAGTCGTGCGCGGTCTCCACGATCAGCAGCCGGTAGGCGGCCGGCACGCCCCGGTCGGTGCGCAGCACGTCGGCGCCGTACGCGGCGGAGGCGTTGGTGCGCGCGCTCGGCTCGCCGCCGGACAGGGCCCACCGGTCGACGCCGTACCCGAGGCCGGCCACCGTGGCGGTCGCGAGGGCCGCCGAGACGGCGACCGTACGCCGACGGTAGCCGCGCCGCGCGGGCAGCAGCCGGGGCAGCCGGAAGGGACGCCCCGCGCCGGCCGCGTCCCGCACCCGGCGCAGCAGCTCCTCCACGCCGATCCGCTCCGCGTGCGTACGGGACAGACAGGCGCGGACCACGTCCCGCCAGGCGTCCGGGAGGTCGGGGGAGAGCCGCAGCTCGTCGGTGCCGGCGGCGTACGCGGCGGCTGCCGTGCGACGGGCCGCCGGGGTGGCGCCGGGCAGCGGGAACGCGCCGGTGAGCACGCGATGGGCGAGCACGCCGAACGCCCACACGTCGGCGGACGCGCGGATCCGGCGGCCCCGCTCGTCGATCTCGGACCACAGCAGCTCGGGCGGGGTGTAGTCGGGCGTGGAGAACGCGGACGTGTAGGCGTGCGTGCCCTCCAGCTCGGCGGCCGTGTTGAAGTCGGCGAGGCGGACCGAACCGTCCGCCATCAGCAGCACGTTGGCCGGTTTCAGGTCGCCGTGCACCCAGCCCGCCCGGTGCAGCTGGGCCAGCCCCTCGCAGATCTGGGCGAGCAGGCCGGGACCGGCGCCGGGCCTGGGAGCGGCGTCCAGCAGCGCGGACAGCGAGCCCTCCGCCTTCTCCAGCACCAGCACGGTGGCGCCGTCCAGCTCCGGGTGGCCGGCGTCGTCGACGGTCAGCGTCTCGAACATCCGGATGAGACGCGGCTGCTTCAGGCGGCGCAGCAACTCCACCTCACGCTCGGCCAGCTCGCGCAGGTGGTGCAGCTGGCGCGGGGTGCGGGTGCCGGTGGGCAGGAACTTCAGCGCGACGTCACGCGGCCCGTCCCCGCCGCCTCGGGTGCGGCGGCCGGCGTACACGCTGCCGAACGCGCCCGTGGCGATGGGCTCGCGCACCTCCCAGGAGCCCACCCGGTACCCCTTGGGGACCGGCACGGCGTACGTCTCCGTCACCGGGCCCCCTGGCGGAGCGGGGCCGCCAGGACCGTCAGGTCGTCCTCCCGGACCAGGTCGAAGCGGAGGGCCAGGGAGACCAGCGACTCCTTCTTGCCGTTCAGCCGCGGACCCGGCTCCGCCGTCTCGGGGCCGGGCTTGAGGCGCAGCTTCACCGCCAGGTAGTCGATGTTCCACTGCACCGCGGTGCGGGACGCGGCCGGCCACAGCGGGCGCAGCCGTTCCACCACCTGCTCCACCGTGGGCAGCGGCGCGTGCGGCGCCCCGCGCAGCCGCGGCTCGCACAGCGCGGCCAGCACGGCGAAGTACCGCTTGGAGCGGTCCAGGGAGAAGGCGGGCGCGGTGGCGGCGCCGTCGTCGCAGGCGTCGACGCGGACGTGCTCGTGGCAGGGCGCCCACACCTCCAGCGGCAGCAGGTCGCCGCAGGCCGGCAGCACGATCCGGGAGAACTCGAACGGCACCGGCGCGTCCAGGCGGCCCGGCCCGACCTTGATGTGCTCGCCCGCGCCCTCCGGGTTCTCCACGACGTACGTCTGCTCCCTGCTGAGGTTGCTCAGCAGCCAGAAGGCGCCCTGCGCGGTGATCTCACCCGCTCTGCGGGACACCCCGTCGTGCGCGATGCGCAGGCCGTCGCCCTGCGGGGCACGGCCGAAGGAGAGGCGCTCGCCGGGCGCCAGACGGAGCCGGCCGCGGCGGCCGGAGTCCTCCGGCACGGTCGCCGGAGGTACGACGATGAGGCTGTACACGATGCATCCCCCCATGCCTGACAGCTACTCGGCCAGGGTAGAGGGACGCCCCGCCGCCGGACCTCCCCCGATCGGGTGCGACACGGGCGCGCGGCGGAATTGGCGCGAACCGGACGGGTCCGTCGCCCAGCGCCCCGCCGGAAACACCGAGGCCGTGTCCCCCCGCGTGGGGCGGACACGGCCTCGTGGTGGAACGTCGGCGGGACGGTCTCCCGGGGTCAGTACCTCGGGCGCCGGAACCACTCGGCGCTCGCCCGCTTCGCGCAGAACACGATCACCAGGATCGACACGACCCAGATGACCAGGCCGAGCAGGTAGAAGGCCAGCGCGAAGAGACCGCTGACGATCGCGAACGAGGCGTAGACGATCGAGCAGACGCGGACCGAGTTGCCGCCCTTGGCGTACTGGAGCAGGAGGATCAGGCCGAGGATCGCGAAGACGGCGGCCAGACCGGCGAAGAAGACGACGACGCCCTTGCCCAGGTCGGCGTACTGCTCGGCCTCGGCCGTGAGGTCCGCCTGGCTCATGGCCTCGTCCCACTGCGCCAGCGCCGCGGCGTAGAAGACAGCGATGACGACGTGTGCGAGCGCGATCACGCCGACCATGACCTGCGCGGCGCGCGTGATGCCGGGCATCTGGGTGGGGACGTAACCGCCGCCGTAGGGCTGGCCCACCGGGGGCGCCGACGGGTAGCCGTATCCGGGCTGGGCGGGCTGGCCGGGCTGCTGGGGGTAGCCGTAGCCGGGGCCGGCCTGGGGCTGCTGGGGCGGCTGCCCGTAGGGGTTGTTCGGGTCGCCGAAACTCATGGCGGTTCTTCCTCCGTTGCGCTTCAGTTGCGGGGACGACGCGAGGCACGGCGCGGAGGAAGTACTACAGATGCGGTCCGTCCCCCCGGTGCTGCCCGCGGCACTGTGCGTTCATGGTTCTTGACCGTTCCTTTCCTTGTCCAGCGGTACGACATATGTGTTGTGCAAGTGCAACATCGCGATCTTGCTCGCATTGCCGCCGATGGTGAGCGAATGCCCCGTCCTGGCGTCGCGGCCGACCGGAATGCGGGCTGATTGGAACAGGGGCCCGGTCATCCGCGAGGATGGGGTCATGACCGCCCAGATTCTCGATGGCAAGGCCACCGCAGCCGAGATCAAGTCCGATCTGACCGCCCGCGTGGCGGCGCTGAAGGAGAAGGGCGTCACGCCCGGCCTCGGCACGATCCTCGTGGGGGACGACCCCGGCAGCCAGAAGTACGTCGCCGGCAAGCACCGCGACTGCGCCCAGGTGGGCATCGCCTCGATCCAGCGCGAACTGCCCGCCACCGCCACGCAGGAGGAGATCGAGGCGGTCGTCCGCGAGCTGAACGAGGACCCGGCCTGCACCGGCTACATCGTCCAGCTCCCGCTCCCCAAGGGCATCGACGAGAACCGCATCCTCGAGCTGATGGACCCGGAGAAGGACGCCGACGGCCTCCACCCGATGAACCTCGGCCGTCTCGTCCTCAACGAGCCCGCCCCGCTGCCCTGCACGCCGAACGGCATCATCACCCTGCTGCGCCGCCACGGCGTCGAGATCAAGGGCGCCGAGGTCGTGGTCGTCGGGCGCGGTGTCACCATCGGCCGTCCGATGCCGCTGCTGCTGACCCGGCGCAGCGAGAACGCCACCGTGACCCAGTGCCACACCGGCACCCGCGACCTGTCCGCGCACCTCAAGCGCGCGGACATCGTCATCGCGGCGGCCGGCAGCGCCCACCTGATCCGCCCCGAGGACGTCAAGCCGGGCGCGGCCGTCCTGGACGTCGGCGTCTCCCGCAGCGCCGAGGGCAAGATCGTCGGCGACGTCCACCCGGGCGTGGCCGAGGTGGCCGGCTGGGTCGCTCCCAACCCCGGCGGCGTCGGCCCGATGACCCGGGCGCAGCTGCTCGTCAACGTGGTCGAGGCGGCGGAGCGCAGTGTCGGCTGAGCGGAAGGCACCGGCCGCCCCCGAGGCGCCCGCGACGGAGGAGGCCCCCGAGGACGTCACCGTGCGCGACGCGGTCAGCGCGCCCGACGCCGAGGGCGCCCCGCGCCGCGCCACCCGCAGGTTCCCGCTGTTCACGCGGGACACCGCGCGCCCCGAGGGCGGCGGCCGCGCGGCTCCCGGCGACGCCCCCGCGCCCGCCCGGCAGTGGCCGATCCTGGCCGTGCTGCTCACCGTGGGTCTGGGCCTGCTGCTGACGGCGCTGGACGTGTTCCGGGTCGGGCTGCTGGTGATCGGCGCGGCGCTGGTGGCCGGGGCGGTGCTCCGGTGGGCGGTGCCGGACGTCGGCATGCTCGCCGTGCGCTCCCGCTTCACCGACATCGTCACCTACGGCGGTCTCGGCCTGGTGATCGTGCTGCTGGCGCTGATGATGCAGCCGGATCCGCTGCTGCGGTTCCCGTGGCTGCAGGACATGCTGCACTTCACGGTCGACAGCTAGGACCGGCCCGGCCGCCCGGGCGACGGACGGAACGGCGGCCCGTCCACACCCCCGTGAGAGGAGGGGCCGCCGCCGCGCACCACGTTCCTGCACGGCGGACGGCCCGATCAACGGAGGCCCGGCCGCTGTGGCACGGAAGTAACCGTTCCGGTACGCGCCCCGGAATCCCCGTACACCCTTGCGATGACCCCGGCACCGGTTCGCGACACGGATGACCGCGCAGGGGTGATGTGGCCGCGGACACCTCCGCGTCCGGGCGCCGGGGTGGTAGGACAGGAGGACGGTAGGACGGTCGTACCGGTCCGGTCCGCGCGGGCCGCGGGTTCCGGGGTTCCGTTCGGCCGGGGGGCCGGCCGGTGGGACACTGGAGCGCAAGCGACTGGGCGTGCAGCGCCGCACGCGCCCTGTTGCTCCCGTGCGCCCCCACCCCGGGAACTGAGACCCGTCCCGGTGGCATCCCTGTGGGTAGCCAGACGGGACGTGGCAGTGGGCACCATGCGCGAGGGAAACACCAGCACGAACCGGGGGGAAGAGGGGGAGAGCAATGCCTCGTTGGAAGGCTTTGCCGGATGAACTCGATCCGCAGATCAGGGAGTTCACCAGTCAGCTCAGGCGGCTGGTGGACCGCAGCGGGCTGAGCGTGGCGTCGGTCGCCGACCGCACGGGCTACAGCAAGACGTCCTGGGAGCGCTATCTGAACGGCCGGCTGCTCGCGCCGAAGGGCGCGATCGTGGCGCTGGCCGAGGTCACCGGGACCAACCCGGTGCACCTGACCACCATGTGGGAGCTCGCCGAGCGCGCCTGGAGCCGCTCGGAGATGCGGCACGACATGACCATGGAGGCGATCCGGATCTCGCAGGCGCGCGCCGCGCTGAGCGAGCTGGCCGGGCCGCCGTCGGGCGGAGGCGGTCGCTCCCGCGGCGGCGGGGCCCGCACGGGGGTCGCCGGTCCCGCCGGGGTGTCGCCGAGCGTGCCGCCGCAGCCGACCGCCACCGACGTGCGCGACGCGTCGGGCAGCGGCAACTCCTGGGGGGTCGCGCATCTGGACGCCGGTCACCCGGGGGCGTACGGCCCCGGAGCGCCCGCGGCGGGCGGGTACGGCCCGCCGCCCGCGGAGCCGTCGGGCCAGGCCGGTGGTCCCGGCCGTCCCACGGGCAAGCGGCGCACGGCGATGTTCCTCGTCGGCGCCCTCGGCGCGCTGGTGGTGGTCGCCGCCGGGCTGTACGTCACCGAGACCCAGGGCGACAAGAAGGAGGCCAGGCCCTCCCCGTCGCCCAGCGTCACCAAGGAGGCGCAGCTGCCTCCCGGCGTGAAGTGCAGCGGCAAGAGCTGCGCCGGCAAGGACGCCGAGGTGATGGGGTGCAGCGGCGACCTGGTCACCACGGCCGGCTCCGCGGTCGTCGGCGCCACCACCGTCGAGGTCCGCTACAGCGAGGTCTGCGCCGCCGCGTGGGGGCGCATCACGCAGGCCACGCAGGGCGACACCGTCGAGATCAGCTCGGGCGCGTCCCGGCAGACCGACTCGGTCGACGCGCCGGGCGACACGGTCGCCTACACGATGATGGTGCCGGTCGCCTCCGCGACGGAGGCGAAGGCCTGCGCGGTGCTGGCCGCGACGGGCGAGAAGAGCTGCACCGACTGACGGTCCGGCCGCTCCCCGGGGGCGGCCGGACCCCGGCCACCGGCCCCGCCGGGCCGGGGGTGGCCGATTCCCTCGCGCGAGTAGGCCGTACGGGTCGTGACATGTGAGGGAAGCGTGGTGACGTGAATGCGGCCGCGTGGGGCGGGCACGCGAGAAGTACCCCCACGGGATACCGGCACGGTCGGTCCCGGACGGCGGCCGCCCCGCCCTCACCTCTCCCGGACGGAGCGGCCGCCCCCTCTTCTCTCTCACCTCGCCGCCGCACTCGGTTACCCGCGTGCGTGCGCGGTCACTCTGTGGGACGGGCCACAGGGAGCCCGGCCGTGCGGGTCGGCGGATGCGCGATAGCCTGACCGCTGGATCTCTCTTGACGCCAAGAGATCGATCATTCGAACCGGTGATCGATCATCGTGGCGGCCACCGGTCACGAGCCGGAGCGGGGATCCCGCACCAGGGGGCAGGGACCGCCCCACCGCCAGCTGTCATACGGAGAACGCCATGACCCGCACTCCCGTGAACGTCACCGTCACCGGCGCGGCCGGCCAGATCGGTTACGCCCTGCTCTTCCGCATCGCCTCCGGCCAGCTGCTCGGCGCGGACGTGCCGGTCAAGCTGCGCCTGCTGGAGATCACCCCGGCGCTCAAGGCCGCCGAGGGCACCGCCATGGAGCTGGACGACTGCGCGTTCCCGCTGCTGCAGGGCATCGACATCACGGACGACCCGAACGTGGCCTTCGACGGCGCCAACGTCGGCCTCCTCGTCGGCGCCCGGCCGCGGACCAAGGGCATGGAGCGCGGTGACCTCCTCGAGGCCAACGGCGGCATCTTCAAGCCGCAGGGCAAGGCCATCAACGACCACGCCGCGGACGACGTGCGCATCCTGGTCGTCGGCAACCCGGCCAACACCAACGCCCTGATCGCCCAGGCCGCCGCCCCGGACGTCCCGGCCGAGCGCTTCACCGCCATGACCCGCCTGGACCACAACCGCGCGCTGACCCAGCTCGCGAAGAAGACGGGCTCCACGGTCGCAGACATCAAGCGCCTGACCATCTGGGGCAACCACTCCGCCACCCAGTACCCGGACATCTTCCACGCCACCATCGCCGGCAAGAACGCCGCCGAGGTCGTCAACGACGAGAAGTGGCTGGCCGAGGACTTCATCCCGACCGTCGCCAAGCGCGGCGCCGCCATCATCGAGGCCCGCGGCGCCTCGTCGGCCGCCTCCGCCGCCAACGCGGCCATCGACCACGTCTACTCCTGGGTCAACGGCACCCCGGAGGGCGACTGGGTCTCCATGGGCATCCCGTCCGACGGCTCCTACGGCGTCCCCGAGGGCCTCATCTCCTCCTTCCCGGTCACCGTGAAGGACGGCGCGTACGAGATCGTCCAGGGCCTGGAGATCAACGAGTTCTCCCGCACCCGCATCGACGCCTCCGTCAAGGAGCTCGAGGAGGAGCGCGAGGCGGTCCGCTCCCTCGGCCTCATCTGAACCCGGCCACCACGGCCTTCGCGGGGCCCCGTACCGGTTCGTCCGGTACGGGGCCCCGCGCGTCGTGCGATCCCGTCAACCCCTGTGGCCGATCCGGTTCGCACCCGCCCGCCCTTCCCCTATGCTGATGCCCCGTCACTCCGCGTGGTGGTGACGTCCGTCCGCGTATCGGGGGATCCGCGTGAGCACTGCCTTCGTACCCCAGCAGCCACAGCACCCGGGTGGGACGCCCGACGGTCCGCCGCCCGTGCCCCCGTACGCCAGTGAGGCCTCCCGGCTGCTGTGCGCGGGGACCTACCTGGACGCCGGCTACCGCGACCGGGTGATCGAGGAGCTCTACCTCAACGAACAGCGGGTCGTCGCGCCCTCGCTGGGCTTCGACGCGGCCCGCGTCCTCGCGCACGCGCTGCGCGCGCGGCGGCTGGAGATGCTGTGGGCGGGCGCGGTCGTCGGACTGTGGATCGTCGGCGCGTTGGTCAGCGGCGGCCTGCTCGCCTACTTCCTGATCCCCAGTGTGCTGCTCGCCGTCGCACCCCGGGTGCCCGACGCCGCCGAGCCCCTGGTCCGCTGGAGCGGCCGCGTCCTCACCGCGTTCCTCCTGTACATCCTCGGCGTCGCCGCCTTCGGCGGGGCGGACGGCGGCTCCGGGTACGGGTCCGCCTACGCATCCGGCGGTGACAACCCGCTGAGCGGGATCAGCGACGGCATCGCGGGGAGCGCCGAACCCTGGCAGGCATGGTTCGGGATCGGCGCGCTCGTGGTGATCGGCCTGTGCGTGGCGGGACGGCGTGACCAGTTCGCCCGCGTCCTCGCCGAGGAACTCTCCAGGGAACGCTTCCCCGACGCCGCCGGCGACCGCGCCGAGCAGTCCGGCGGGCAGCGCCTGCGGAGGCTGATCCAGCGCATCCGGCTCGAGCAGCACACGCCGCTCGTCATGTATCACGAGGCGCACCCTTTCTGCGGGGCGGGAACGCGGCGCGACACCTGGGTGCTCGCCGTCGAACTGCGGCCCGACGAGGACGCGGACCAGCAGCCGCTGAGCAACAGGGCCATCCTCGACCGGGTCAGGCCCCTCATCGAGCAGCTGCGCGTTCCGGCCGAACACGCGGGCCCCGGCGTACGGGACCGGCTGCGGCGGCTGGAGATCGACGAGTGCGTGTTCCTGCCCGTCGAAGGGCTGCGGCACCGCGACGAGGCGCCGTACGCGCCGGAGGACTTCGAGCAGCACCGGACGCGGGCCGTCGAGGAGGGCGGCGAGAAGCGGAGGCACTTCCTGCGCATCCGCGTCGGAGGCTGGGAGGAGGAGCTGGTCGTCACCGTCCACGTCCGCGTCCACACCCAGGGCCGGATGCTGACGCTGGAGATCGCACCGCACGTCCTGCTGCCGGTGCGCGCGGACTTCAAGGACGCCGACCGTGCCTTCCAGGACGCCCGAGACGACCGGACGGGCCGGATCGCCGGCGCCGCCGTCCTGGTGCCCCGCTCCGCCGGTGAAGCACTGATCACACTCGGCCGGGGCCTGCCCTTCGCGTGGCGGCTGCTGACCGGCGGCCACGCCCACGCGCTGCCCGACGGGCCCGCCCTGTCCGTGCGGGAGCTGGGCTCGGCGCCCGCCGGATCCACGTTCCAGGACATGGACGTCGCCCGGTACCTGCGCAGCGTCCAGGACCGCGTCAGCCGCGGGGTGCGGCTGGCGCTGGGCGAAGCCGGCTACGAGACCGGCGAGTTCGTGCAGAAGATCGTCAACATCAGCGGCGGCGCGGTGCACATCGGGCGCGCAGACAACTCGTCGTTCGCCTTCGGCGGCCACGCGCGCGCACAGACCACGACCGGCGGCCCCGCGCCGCGGAGGGGATCCGACTGACCATGGCAACCGACGAACCGAACGTCAGCATCGGCCGCGCCGACAACTCCTCCTTCGCCTTCGGCGCCAACGCCCGCGCCGAGACGCACAACACCACGGCCCCGGCGCGCGACGAGACCGCCGAGCAGCTGCTGGCCGCCGTGCGGGAACTGCGCGAGGACCTCGCCCGGCTGCGGGAGAACGAGCAGGTCGCGCGGCTGGACTCCACCCTCGCCGACACCGAGGAGGAGATCACCCGCACCGGAACCGCCGGCGAGAGCCGCGTACAGCGGCTGCGCGAGGCGCTCACGGACGCCCAGAGCGTCCTGACCCTGTTCTCGTCGGCCGGGGCCGTCGCCGGGCTGCTGGGGATGTGAGAGGGGCGCCATGACCGGGGGACAGCGGTACTGGAACGAGGACGCCCAACGCTGGGAGGACGCCGGGGGTGCCGGAGCCGGCGCCGGCTCCGGCGCGTCGGTGACTCCGCCGCCTCCTCCGCCGTCCTTCCAGCCGGTCGTGCCCACGTCCGCCCCGGGCGGGGTGACCGATCCCGATGCCCCGGCGGCCGGGGGGTGGTCCGTCCCGGAGCCGCCGAAGCCGGGGGCGTCCGGCGCGGGGCGGCGGCGGATGGTGTGGGGTGTGCTGGGCGGGGCCGCGGCGGTGGGGGTCGCGGTGGCGCTGGTGCTGAGCCTGGTCGTGGGGGACGACGGCGGGGGTGGTGGCGCGGACGACCGGGCGGGGGGTCCGGGTACGAGTGCCCCTCAGGAGTCGCCGTCGCCCACGCCGGAGGGGGAGTCGGAGGCGGTGCCTACGAAGACCTCGACCACCGGGTCGCCCTCCGCCGACCCGTCGGCGCTGCCCGAGGGGTACGAGCTGCACCAGGACGCCGAGGGGTTCACCATCGCCCGGCCCACCGGGTGGGAGCGGGAGACGGTGCCTTCGCAGCACGGCTTCGACGTCGTGAACTACCGGAGTCCGGACGGGTTCCGTCGCCTTCAGGTGTACGAGATCGCGGAGTCCTCGCCGGAGGAGTCCTTCGAGCTGTACCTGTCGGAGGACACGCCGAAGCCGGACGGCTTCCAGCAGGTCGAGATGGTGCCGTTGGACGCGGGCGTCGAAGGGGTGCGTCTCGAGTACCTCGCCGACTCGCTGCGGGGCGAGCCCGAGGTCGGCAGCTGGCACGTCCAGGACGTCCGCTTCCGGTCTCCGGAGGACGGGAAGGTGTACGCGGTGGCGGCGTACGGGGCGCCGACGGACGGAGTGGACCCGGAGTTGGAACTGGTGCTCGTGGCGGTGGAGCATTTCTGCCCTCCGTCGGCGACGTGCGGCTGATCTGACGTCCCGTCGGCTGTGGTCGGCGGGGGGCGTTCCCGCACCTCGGCGCTGACGAGGTGCCGCCGCGCCCACCCGTGCCGCCCCAGCGGCACGAATGCCCGCGGCTGCGGCGCCCCCAGGGGCGCGGGGAACTGCGCGACCAGCCAGGGACGACCCGCACCCGGCGTCGAAGGGTGCCGCAGGTGACTGCGTGACGAAGCGCACTCCCCGCATCGATTCCGCATGACTTCCGCCCGGAAGGGCAGGCGCACCCGGTCTCGGGGGTAACAGGCATGTGACTCACGGGCGCGGAAAAGAACGGAAGGCAGTACCCACCATGGCGGACAGCACAGCATTGCGGGCGCGCGACACCATCCACGCGGGAGGCGAGTGGCGGGCCGCCGCCTCCGGGGCCACCCGGGAGATCCTCGACCCGGCCGACGCCCGGCCGTTCGCCGTGGTCGCGGAGGGCGACGAGAAGGACACCGACCTCGCGGTCGCGGCGGCGCGCCGCGCCTTCGACGAGGGGCCCTGGCCGCGCACCCCCGTCACCGAACGGGCCGCGCTGCTGCGCCGTGTCGCCGACCTCCTGGTCCGGGACCGCGAGGAACTGGGCGCGCTGGAGGCCCAGGACGCGGGCAAGACCGTGGAGGAGGGCCGCGTCGACATCGACTGCGTGGCCGACGCCTTCCGCTACTTCGCCGACCTGGTCGCCGCCGAGGCGCCCGGCCGGGTCGTGGACGCGGGCTCGCCCGACGTCCACAGTGTGGTCGTGCACGAGCCGGTCGGCGTCTGCGCCCTGATCACCCCCTGGAACTACCCGCTCCTCCAGGCCAGTTGGAAGATCGCCCCGGCGCTCGCCGCGGGCAACACCTTCGTGGTCAAGCCCAGCGAGATCACCCCGATGACGACCGTCGCCCTGATCGGCCTGCTCACCGAGGCGGGTCTGCCCGCCGGCGTCGCCAACATCGTCACCGGCCCCGGTCACACCGTCGGCGCGCGGATGGCCGAGCACCCCGACGTCGACCTGGTCTCCTTCACCGGCGGCCTGGTCAGCGGCACCAAGGTCGCCCAGGCGGCCGCGCCGACCGTGAAGAAGGTCGCCCTCGAACTCGGCGGCAAGAACCCCAACGTCGTGTTCGCCGACGCCTGCGCCACCGAGGAGGGCTTCGACACCGCCGTCGACCAGGCCCTCAACGCGGCCTTCATCCACAGCGGCCAGGTCTGCTCGGCCGGTGCGCGCCTCATCGTCGAGGAGTCCGTGCGGGATCGTTTCGTCGCCGAACTCGCCCGCCGGGCCGAGAAGATCCGGCTCGGCCGGGGCACCGAGGACGGCGTCGAATGCGGCCCGCTCGTCTCCGCGCAGCAGCGCGAGAAGGTCGAGGCGTACGTCGAGTCCGCGCTCAAGGAGGGCGCTGTGCTGCGCTGCGGCGGCAAGCGTCCCGAGCCGGCGCCCGAACGCCCCGCGTCCGGCTACTTCTACGAGCCGACCGTCCTCGACCGCTGCCACCGCGAGATGCGCGTCGTGCGCGAGGAGGTCTTCGGACCGGTCCTCACCGTCGAGACGTTCCGCACCGAGGACGAGGCCGTCGCCCTCGCCAACGACACCGAGTACGGCCTGGCCGGCGGTGTATGGACCGCCGACCCGGGCCGCGCCCGCCGGGTGGCCGGACGGCTGCGCCACGGCACCGTGTGGATCAACGACTTCCACCCCTACCTCCCGCAGGCCGAGTGGGGCGGCTTCGGCAAGAGCGGTACCGGGCGCGAACTCGGGCCGGCCGGGCTCGCGGAGTACCGCGAGACGAAGCACGTGTACCAGAACCTGGCGCCGGCGCCGGTTCGGTGGTTCCGCGGCTGAGGCCGCCGCGTCCCGGCGGTGCCGCGTCGCCTCGTGGGCGGGCGCGGCGCCGTGGGGGCTGATCGCTCAGTTCCCCGCGCCCCTTCCGGGCGCCTCATGTCCTGGAGTACCTCCATGAACACACCTGTCTACGACTACGTCGTCATAGGCGGCGGGACCGCGGGTTCCGTCATCGCCTCGCGACTCACCGAGAACCCGGACGTCACCGTCGCCGTCATCGAGGGCGGCCCCAGCGACGTCGGCCGGGACGACGTGCTGACGCTGCGCCGCTGGATGGGCCTGCTCGGCGGCGAGCTCGACTACGACTACCCCACCACCGAGCAGCCACGCGGCAACTCGCACATCCGGCACAGCCGCGCCCGCGTCCTCGGCGGCTGCTCCTCGCACAACACGCTCATCGCGTTCAAGCCGCTGCCGTCCGACTGGGACGAGTGGGAGCAGGCCGGCGCCAAGGGCTGGGGCGCCGTGCAGATGGAGGCGTACTACGCCCGGCTGAAGAACAACATCGTCCCGGTCGACGAGAAGGACCGGAACGCCATCGCCCGCGACTTCGTCGACGCCGCGCAGACCGCCCTCGAGGTGCCCCGCGTCGAGGGCTTCAACAAGAAGCCGTTCGCCGAGGGCGTCGGCTTCTTCGACCTCGCCTACCACCCCGAGGACAACAAACGGTCCTCCGCGTCGGTGGCGTACCTGCACCCGGTGATGGACGAGCGGACCAACCTGACGCTCTGGCTGGAGACCTGGGCGTACAAGCTGGAGCTGAACGGCACCCGCGCCGAGGGCGTCCACGTGCGCACCAAGGACGGCGAGGAGGTGCTGATCCGCGCCCGCAACGAGGTGGTGCTGTGCGCCGGCGCCGTCGACTCGCCGCGGCTGCTGCTGCACTCCGGCGTCGGGCCGCGCGAGGACCTGGAGGCGCTCGGCATCCCCGTGGCGCACCATCTGCCGGGCGTCGGCGAGAACCTGCTCGACCACCCCGAGTCGGTGATCGTGTGGGAGACGAACGGGCCCATCCCGGAGAACTCGGCGATGGACTCCGACGCCGGTCTGTTCGTCCGCCGCGACCCCGAACACGCGGGCCCCGACCTGATGTTCCACTTCTACCAGATCCCGTTCACGGACAACCCGGAGCGACTGGGCTACGAGCGGCCGGAGTTCGGGGTCTCCATGACGCCGAACATCCCGAAGCCGAAGAGCCGCGGCCGGCTGTACCTGACCAGCGCCGACCCCGAGGTGAAGCCGGCGCTGGACTTCCGCTACTTCACCGACGAGGACGACTACGACGGCCGCACGCTCGTCGACGGCATCCGCATCGCCCGCGAGATCGCGAAGACCGAGCCGCTCGCGCACTGGCTCAAGCGGGAGGTGGCGCCCGGGCCCGACGTCACCGGTGACGAGGAGCTGAGCGAGTACGCCCGCAAGGTCGCGCACACCGTCTACCACCCGGCCGGCACCTGCAAGATGGGCGCCGCCGACGACGAGACCGCGGTCGTCGACCCCGAGCTGCGCGTCCGGGGCCTTCAGGGCATCCGCGTCGCCGACGCCTCCGTCTTCCCGACCATGACCGCCGTCAACCCGATGATCGGCGTACTGATGGTCGGCGAGCGGGCCGTCGATCTCCTCGGCGGTGACGCCCGATGAGCGTGGCGACAGCGGCCGTCCCCGCCGCCGACCCGGCCCCCGCGTCCGACGCGGGGGCCCCGCCCGTCTTCTCCGTCGAGGGACTGTGGAAGGTCTTCGGGCCCCGCGCCGACAGGGTGCCCGCCGACCCCGCACTCGCCTCCCTGGACGCGGCCGGGCTGCGCGCCCGCACCGGCTGCACGGCCGCCGTGCGGGACGTCTCCTTCGACGTCCGCAAGGGCGAGGTCTTCGTCGTCATGGGCCTGTCCGGCTCCGGCAAGTCCACGCTGGTGCGCTGCCTGACGCGGCTGATCGAACCGACCGCGGGCCGTATCGCCATCGACGGCGAGGACGTCCGCGCGATGGACCGGACCCGGCTGCGGGAACTGCGGCGCCATCGCGCCGCCATGGTCTTCCAGCACTTCGGCCTGCTGCCGCACCGCACCGTCCTCGACAACGTCGCCTACGGCCTGGAGATCCAGGGCATGGGCCGCGCCGCGCGGCGGGAGAAGGCCGCCGAGGTCGTCGCCAAGGTGGGTCTCGCGGGCATGGAACAGCGCAGGCCCTCCCAGCTCTCCGGCGGTCAGCGGCAGCGGGTCGGGCTGGCCCGCGCGCTCGCCGTCGACCCCGAAGTCCTGCTGTTCGACGAGCCGTTCAGCGCGCTCGACCCGCTGATCCGGCGGGACATGCAGGACGAGGTGGTGCGGCTGCACCGTGAGGAGGGCCGCACGATGGTCTTCATCACGCACGACCTCCAGGAGGCGCTGAGGCTGGGTGACCGCATCGCGCTGATGCGGGACGGCCGTGTGGTGCAGCTCGGCACGCCCGAGGAGATCGTGGGCGCGCCGGCCGACGACTACGTCCGCGCGTTCGTCCAGGACGTGCCGCGCGAGCAGGTCCTCACCGTCCGGACGGCCATGCGCCCCGCCTCACCGGCGGAACGGACGGCCACGGGTCCGACGGTCACCCCCGACACCACGGTGTCGCAGGCCATCACCACGGTCTCCCGCGAGGGCGCCCCCGCCCGCGTCCTGGACGGCGACGACTGCCTGGGCATCGTGGACGCGGAGACCCTCCTCAACGTGGTGGCCGGCCACCCCACCACACCGACCGAACCGGCTCCCGCTGCCGGAGACGCCGACGGCTCCGCCGTACGGGGCGCGGACGTGCCCGCCGGGAGCCCGGCGGCCGGCGGAGACGCAACGACCGGCCCGGTCGCGGGTGCATCCGCGCCTGACGCTGTGGGCGGTTCCGCCGACCAGGCGCCGGCCGGACCGGCTGCCGCTGCCGGAGACGCCGACGGCTCCGCCGTACGGGGCGCGGGCGCGCCCGCCGGGGGCCCGGCGGCAGGCGGAGACGCTCCGACCGGCCCGGGCGCGGGTGCATCCGCGCCTGACGCTGTGGGCGGTTCCGCCGACCAGGCGCCGGCCGGACCGGCTGCCGCTGCCGGAGACGCCGACGGCTCCGCCGTACGGGGCGCGGACGTGCCCGCCGGGAGCCCGGCGGCCGGCGGAGGCGCAACGACCGGCCCGGGCGCGGGTGAAGCCGCGCAGGACGCAACGGGAGCCGGCCCCGCCGACGAGGCGCCGGACGAACCGGTCGCCGCTGCCGGAGGCCCCGAGGGCTCCGCGGCCAGAGGCGCGGACGCGCTCGCCGGGGAGCCGGCCGCCGGCGAGGCGGCCCCCGTCGCCGGTGAGGAGTCCGTCTGATGGCGGCGGTCACCGCTACCGCGCGGGGGACCGCGACATCCGGCGTCCTGGGCAACCCCCTCGTCCGCAAGCTCGGCGTCCTCCTCGTCCTCGCCGCCGTCGTCGTGCCGTTCGCGGCGAGTCGGTGGGGGAGCGGGGCGTGGCCCGGGGCGTTGACCGTCGACGTGTCCGGGCCGCTCGGCACCGTCAGTGACTGGATCGTCGACAACCGCGACTCCCACCCCCTGTTCCTCTACTTCCTCGGCCACGTCAGCAACGCCGTCGTCATCGCCGTACGCGCCGTCTATCTCGCCCTCCTCGCCGTCGGCTGGGCGGGAGTGACGGCCGTGGCCGCGCTGACCGCCTGGCGGGTCGCGGGGATCCGGCTCGCGCTCGGGACCGCCGCCGCGTTCCTCGCCTGCGGGCTGCTGGGCATGTGGGTGCCCACCATGCAGACGCTCGCGCTCATGGTGGTCGCGGTCGCCGCGTCCGTCGTGGCGGGCGCGCTGCTCGGGCTCGCCGCCGGGCTGTCCGACCGTATGCACCGCGCGCTGCGGCCGGTCCTCGACACCATGCAGGTCCTGCCGGCCTTCGCCTACCTGCTGCCCGTCGTGCTGGTCTTCGGCATCGGCGTCCCCGCGGCCGTGCTCGCCACGGTCGTCTACGCCGCCCCGCCGATGGCCCGCCTCACCGCGCTCGGGCTGCGCGGCGCGGACAGGGAGGTGCTGGAGGCCGTCGAGTCGCTCGGGACGACCGCGCGCCAGCGCCTGCTGACCGCCCGCATCCCGCTCGCCCGCAAGGAGCTGCTGCTCGGCCTCAACCAGACGATCATGATGGCCCTCTCCATGGCCGTCATCGCCTCCGTGATCGGCGCGGGCGGCCTCGGCGACCGCGTCTACCAGGCGCTCGCCTCGGTCGACGTGGGCGCCGCGCTGGCCGCGGGCATCCCGATCGTGCTGCTGGCGGTCGTCCTGGACCGGGTGACCGGTGCGGCCGGCGCCCGGCTCGGGGACGCGCCCGCCCCGAACGCCCGTCTGCTCGGCGCGTGCGCCCTGGCCGCCGCGGCCGTCGTCGCGGTCGCCGGACGTCTCGCGGGCCGGCTGGAGTGGCCGGAGAGCTGGGTCGTCGGCATCGCGGAGCCGGTCAACCGGGCCGTCGGCTGGATGACCGCGCACCTGTACTCGGGCGTGCCCGTGGTCGGCGGCACCGCCGACTGGGCGGGCCGCTTCACCACCTGGGTGCTCGACCCGCTCCGCGACGGACTCCAGTGGCTGCCCTGGTGGAGCGTGCTGCTGGTCGTCGCCGCCCTGGCCTGGCTGATCGGCACCTGGCGCACCGCCCTCACCGCCGTGCTCGCGATGGCCGCCATCGGTGTGCTGGGCGTGTGGGGGCCGTCGCTGGACACGTTGTCGCAGGTGCTCGCCGCCGTCGCCGTGACCCTCGTCATCGGGTTCGCCGCGGGCATCGCCGCCGCGCGCAGCGACCGCGTCGAGCGGCTGCTGCGTCCGGTGCTGGACGTGTTCCAGACGATGCCGCAGTTCGTGTACCTGATCCCGGTGGTCGCCCTGTTCGGCGTGGGCCGCGCCCCGGCGGTCGCCGCCGCGGTCGTCTACGCGCTGCCCGCCGTCGTCCGCATCACCACGCAGGGGCTGCGGCAGGTCGACCCGGCCGCCCTGGAGTCGGCGCGCTCGCTCGGCGCGACCTGCGCCCAGCAACTGCGGCAGGTGCAGCTCCCGCTGGCCCGCCCGGCGCTGCTGCTCGCCGTCAACCAGGGCGTCGTCCTGGTCCTGGCCGTGGTCATCATCGGCGGCCTGGTCGGCGGCGGCGCCCTCGGCTACGACGTCGTCTTCGGCCTCGCGCAGGGCGACCTGGCGACCGGTCTGGTGGCCGGCGCCGCGATCGTCTGCCTGGGCCTGATGCTCGACCGGGTCACCCAGCCCACCGGACGCCGCGCGACGAAGGGAGCGTGACATGCGGATCCGTACGATGCCCGCCGTGGCGGCGGGCTGCGCGCTCCTGCTGCTGACCGGCTGCGGGGCCGCCGACATGACCAAGCAGGCCTCGCCGTTCGCCAACGCGCGCGGGGCGAGGACGGTCACCCTGTCGGTGCAGTCCTGGGTCGGCGCCCAGGCCAACGTGGCCGTCGCCCAGTACCTGCTGGAGCACGAACTGGGCTACCGCGTCGACACCGTGCAGGTCGACGAGGTGCCCGCCTGGGACGCCCTCAGCCAGGGCCGCGTGGACGCGATCCTGGAGGACTGGGGCCACCCCGACCAGGAGCAGCGGTACGTCGAGGACAAGAAGACGATCGTGAACGGCGGCGACCTGGGTGTCACCGGGCACATCGGCTGGTTCGTGCCGACGTACTTCGCCGAGCGGCACCCGGACGTCACCGACTGGAAGAACCTGAACAAGTACGCCGACCAGTTCCGCACCGCGGAGAGCGGCGGCAAGGGCCAGCTCCTCGACGGCTCCCCCTCCTACGTCACCAACGACAAGGCGCTGGTGAGGAACCTGAAGCTGGACTACCGGGTGGTGTTCGCCGGCTCCGAGGCCGCGCAGATCACCCAGATCCAGCAGTTCGCCAAGGAGAAGAAGCCGTTCCTCACCTACTGGTACACGCCCCAGTGGCTGTCCGAGCAGGTGCCGATGACGGAGGTGAAGCTGCCGCCGTACGAGGAGGGCTGCGACGCGGACCCGGAGAAGGTCGCCTGCGCCTACCCGCACACCCCGCTGCAGAAGTACCTCAACGCGGACTTCGCGCGCGGCGGCGGCAAGGCGGCGGAGCTGCTGAGGAACTTCGAGTGGACGACCGAGGACCAGAACGAGGTGTCCCTGATGATCGCCGAGCAGAAGCTGTCGCCGGGCGAGGCGGCGAAGAAGTGGGTGGACAGCCACCGCTCCGTCTGGGAGAAGTGGCTGCCCTGAGACGCGGCTAGTTGTATTGCCCTGTGAGGTTGGGGACGCGGCTGGCGGGTGGTTGCCCTTTCAGCGCGGTGTGTCCGCGGTGGTGATTGTAGGTGTGCAGCCATTGCGGGAACGCTTGGCGGCGCTCGGCTTCTGACCGGTAGGGGCGTGCGTAGGCCCACTCGTCCAGCAGGGTGCGGTTGAAGCGTTCGACCTTGCCGTTCGTCTGGGGCCGGTAGGGCCGGGTTCGCTTGTGGGCGATCCCGGTCGCTGCCAGGGCATCGCGCCAGTCGCGTGAGCGGTAGCAGGAGCCGTTGTCGGTCAGTACCCGTTCGACGGAGATCCCGGCCTGGGTGAAGAAGGTGTGGGCCCGCTGCCAGAAGGCGGTGGCGGTCTCCTTCTTCTCGTCCGCGTGGATCTCGCTGTAGGCGAGGCGGGAGTGGTCGTCGACGGCGGTGTGCAGGTAGCTGTAGCCGAGGTTGGGACGGCCGTGGACGGCGCGGGGCCGGGCGGGGTCGCGGTGCGCGGAGCTGTTGCGGCTGCCCTGAGCCCTGCCATGGACCTTGTGTCCGCCGCCGTCGGGGATGTTGCCCAGTTTCTTGATGTCGACGTGGACGAGTTCGCCGGGCCTGGCGCGTTCGTAGCGGCGCACCACGCGGCCGGTGGTCCGGTCGAGATGAGACAGGCGGGCCAGGCGGTAGCGGGTGAGCACGCGGTGCACGGTCGAGGGCACCAGGTGCAGGAAGTGCGCGATGCGGGCCGGTCCCCACCGGCGCAGCAGACGGACCTTGATGATCCGCCGCTCGGTACGGGTGGGAGTGCGGCCCGGGCTCGTGCGTGGGCGGCTGGAGCGGTCGGCCATGCCGGCTTCCCCCAGGCGGCGGTAGCGGTCGGCCCACCGCTGGGCGGTGGTGGGCGAGACCTGGAAGCGTTCGGCGGCCCGGCGCAGGGGCCAGCCGTCCTCGACCACGCAACGGGCCAGGCGCAGCCGTCCGGTCTCGGTCAGGGGTGCATTACGGTGGGGCACGAGGGCCTTTCTGGTTGGTGTAGACGTCGCAATCCACACCGAACCGGAAGGCCCTCACCCGTTCAAGATCCCTCGGCCGAGACCTGTCTCACCGTTCACAACCTCCCCGGACAGAACAGCAGTGGTGCTGTCCCGGCTGGTAGTGGCCGGGCGTCATCCGGCAGGTCACGCCGAACCGGTTCCAGGCGTTGATCACCGCGATGGCGGCGATCAGCTGGGACAGCTCCGCCTCGTCGAACTGCTTCGCGGCCCGCTCGTACACCTCGTCGGGCACGAAGCCGTCGGTGAGGACGGTGACCGCTTCGGTCAGCTCGATCGCGGCGATCTCCTTCTCCGTGTAGAAGTGCCGTGACTCCTCCCACGCGGACAGCTGGATGATCCGCTCGGCGCTCTCGCCGGCCGCGAGGGCGTCCTTGCTGTGCATGTCCAGGCAGAACGCGCAGTGGTTGAGCTGCGAGGCGCGGATCTTGACCAGCTCGGCCAGCTTCGGGTCCAGCCCCTTCCGGGCCGCGACGTCCAGCCGGACCATCGCCTTGTAGACCTCGGGGGCGTGCTTCGCCCACTCCATGCGGGCGGGCTCCTCCGCCGCGTAGGGGACCGTCCCGGTCGTGTCGGTGTTCGTCATGCCGTCGAGCGTAGGAGCCGGGCAGCCCAGGAGTATGGTCCAGTTCCATGGCGGAACGCTGGGCCACTTTCGGTATCGACCTCCATCTGGACCCGAGCGGTCCGGGGCTGCGGCGCGGCCTCACGGACGCCCTGCGGGAGGCCGTCCGCGGCGGTCGGCTCGCCCCCGGCACCCGGCTGCCCTCCTCCCGCTCCCTCGCCGCCGACCTGGGCATCGCCCGCAACACCGTCGCCGACGCCTACGCCGACCTGATCGCCGAGGGCTGGCTCACCGCCCGCCAGGGTTCCGGTACCCGCGTCGCCGCACGTGCCGTCCCCGAACGCCCGGCCGCCCCCACACCTCACCGCACCCCGGGCCGGCTCCCGTACAGCCTGATGCCCGGCACCCCCGACCTCGCGTCCTTCCCGCGCGCCGAGTGGCTCAAGGCCACCCGGCGCGCCCTCGCCGCCGCGCCCCACGACGCCTTCGGCTACGGCGACCCGCGCGGCAGGCCGGAACTGCGCGAGGCCCTCGCCGGCTACCTCTCCCGGGTGCGGGGTGTGCGCGCCGACCCCGGGCACGTCGTCGTCTGCTCCGGCTTCGCACACGGCCTCCAGCTGCTGTCCCAGGTGCTGCGCGCCCGCGGCGCCCGCACGCTCGCCGTCGAGCCGTACGGCCTCGACGCCCACTGGGACCTCGTCCACCGCGCCGGCCTCGAGACCGCGCCGCTCGCCCGGGACGCACTCGGCACCCGCGCCCAGGACCCGGGTGACGCCGACGCGGTGCTGCTCAGCCCGGCCCACCAGTTCCCGCTCGGCGGGGCGCTCCTCCCGGAGCGCCGGGCCGCCGTGGTCGAGTGGGCGCGCCGCACCGGCGGCCTGATCCTGGAGGACGACTACGACGGCGAGTTCCGCTACGACCGCCAGCCCGTCGGCGCCCTCCAGGACCTCGACCCCGGCCGGGTGGTGCACCTCGGCACCGCCAGCAAGTCCCTCGCCCCCGGCCTCAGGCTGGGCTGGATGGTGGTGCCGCCCTGGCTGCTGCCGGACGTCGTCGACCACGGCGGCGGCCGCACGGTAAGCGTCGTGGAACAGCTCGCCCTCGCCGAGTTCCTGACCTCCGGCGCCTACGACCGCCAGGTCCGCGCCGCCCGCCTGCGCTACCGGCGCCGCCGCGACGCCCTCGTGCGGGCCCTCGCCGACGGGGCGCCGCACGTCCGCGTCACCGGCATCGCGGCCGGACTGCACGCCGTGCTCGAACTGCCGCCCGGCACCGAGCAGTCGGTCCAGCGGTCGGCCACCTGGCAGGGCCTCGCCGTGAAGGGCCTGGACTCCTTCCGCCACCCCGGCGTGACCGACCCCGCCGGCGACGCCCTCGTCGTCGGCTACGCCACCCCGCCCGACCATGCCTGGGCCGGCACCCTGGACGCGCTGCTGCGCTCCCTTCCGTGACGGCGGTCCGGCGGCCCCACGGCGAGTACGTCCCGTGGTCCGCCACGACCGGACTCCGCCGCCCGGCGCGACGGCCCTGCCACCGAACGGCCGGGCGGCCCGCAGCGCCGTACGTACCGGCAGGACGCGCGGGAACAGGCCCACCGCGTCACCGGTACCGGGCTCGTCACGTCCGGCGAACGGCATGCCGAGCACTCCGTCCTCCTCGCCGGACCAGGCGTGCGGCAGCGGGCACCGCACGGGGAGGAGCACCCTGGCGGGGCCGGCGCCTTCGCGGGCGGCGAGCGCGCGCAGCGCGGCCAGGCTTCCCGCGACCCGGACCAGCGGCTTCCCGAGGCCGGGTTCCCCCGCCTGCCCGAGGTCGGGTTCCCCCGCCTTCCGCGACGCGGGACTTCCCGCCTTCCGGGACCCGGGTTTCCGTGCCTTCCGCCTTCCGGGACCCGGGTTTCCCTGCCTTCCACGACCGGGGCCCGTGGTCTTCCGCGCCGGGAGACCACACCCCCCTAGCGGCACCCGCGACCCACACCTGTGGATCTTCCGTGAGCGCCGATCGCCCATACCCTGCCACACGGTGACAAACCATCAGCCGTGACAGGTGCGGGCCCGGGGGCTGCCGTGCGTCCCCGCCGGACGGTCTCTAGGCTGTCCGCCGCGAGCCGGGCGACACGGGAACGGTCCGGCGCGACACGAGGGGGAGCGAAGGGCATGGCGCAGACACGGCGACGGCTGCGGTCCAGCACGGTGGTGCTGGGCGGCATGGGTGTGCTCGCGGCGGCACTTTCGGCCTGCGGGTCCGACCCGGACCGGCGGTGCGTGGACCGCAACAGCTACACGCTCGGCGACGGGTACAAGGTCGTCTCCGACAAGAACTGCTCCGGCGGCTCCTCCGGCTCCCTCGGCAAGGGCAAGAGCAGGTCCCGCTCCACCGACGCCGACTGGTACTACGACTCCGACGTCCGCAACGGCTACGCCGAGCACGGCACCTTCAGCCGCAGCGAGGCCGTCGACCGGGGCGGCTTCGGCTGCTCCGGCAGCGGCGGGGGCTGACCCGCCGTGGAACGGCGCACCATCGAGCCCCGCCCCGGCTGGCAGCAGACCGTCGAGGAGCAGGGGCTCATCTACCCGCTGACCCGCTACCCCGACGACTCCCTGCGCCCCTACTGGGACGAGAGCGCCCACTACGTCTTCGGCCTGGACGAGGTCGAGGCGCTCGAGGAGACCGTCGAGGAACTGCACGCGATGAGCCTGGCCGCGGCCGGTCACATCGTCACCGAGGGCCGCTTCGCCGACCTGGGCATCACCGACCCGCGGGTCGTGGACGCCGTCACCGAGTCCTGGCGCCGCAGGGACGAACTGCCGTCCCTGTACGGCCGCTTCGACCTCCGCTACGACGGCACCGGCCCGGCGAAGCTCCTCGAGTACAACGCGGACACCCCCACCTCCCTGGTGGAGGCGGCCTCCCCGCAGTGGTTCTGGATGGAGGAGCGCTTCCCCGGCGCCGATCAGTGGAACTCCCTGCACGAACGGCTCGTCGACGCCTGGAAGAGGCAGTCCGCGCTGCTCCCGCCGGGCAGTCCGCTGTACTTCGCCCACACCGCGGGCGACGAGTGCGGCGAGGACCTGATGACCGTCGCCTACCTCAAGGAGACCGCCGAACAGGCGGGCCTGGAGACCGACTGGCTGTCCATGGAGGAGATCGGCTGGGACCGCCTCTCGGGCCGCTTCGTCGACAACCGTCTGCGGTTCATCCGCAGCATCTTCAAGCTGTACCCGTGGGAGTGGCTCACCACGGACCGGTTCGCCGGTCACGTCCTCGACACCCTCGACAACGGCGGCGGCACCGGCTCCACCCTGTGGATCGAACCCGCCTGGAAGATGCTGCTCAGCAACAAGGCCCTGCTGGCGATCCTCTGGGAACTCCACCCCGGCCACCCCAACCTCCTGCCCGCCTACCTCGACGGCCCCCGTGAACTCGCGGACACCACCGGCTGGGTCGCCAAGCCGCTGCTGGGCCGCGAGGGCGCCGGCGTCACCGTGCACGAGCCCGGCACCCCGCCGGAGCTCCGCGACGAACCCTGCTGCTACCAGCAGCTCGCCCCGCTGCCCGACTTCGACGGCAACCGCGTCGTCCTCGGCACCTGGGTCGTGGAGAACGAGGCCGCCGGCCTCGGCATCCGCGAGTCCTCGGGCCTGGTCACCGACGGGTACGCCCGCTTCCTGCCGCACGTCATCCTCTGACCGGCCGCCCCGCCGACGGCAGGGGCGGCCGGTCACTCCCGCATCGCGGACACCCGCCGCGCCGCCCCCGGCCCACCCGGTAACCTGGCCCGCGGGCCGTGACTGGCGCGCTGGGATGGGACCAACCATCGGGGAGCGGCCCGCGAGAAACGTGCCGTGCGCCTGGGCCATCCGTACCGTGAACGCTGAACGCTACGTCCGGAGGTCCCCCATGTCTGCCGAGCAGTCGCTCACCCCCGAGTCCACCGCCTTCCGCTCCGCCCTCGACGTGATCCGCGCCGTCGAGCCGCGCGTCGCCGACGCGATCGGGCAGGAGGTCGCCGACCAGCGCGAGATGCTCAAGCTGATCGCCTCCGAGAACTACGCCTCCCCGGCCACCCTGCTGGCGATGGGCAACTGGTTTAGCGACAAGTACGCCGAGGGCACCGTCGGCCGCCGCTTCTACGCCGGCTGCCGCAACGTGGACACGGTCGAGTCGCTCGCCGCCGAGCACGCCAAGGAGCTGTTCGGCGCCCGCCACGCCTACGTCCAGCCGCACTCCGGCATCGACGCCAACCTGGTCGCCTTCTGGGCCGTCCTCGCCGACCGCGTCGAGGCGCCCTTCCTGGAGAAGACCGGCGTCCGCCAGATCAACGAGCTCTCCGACGCCGACTGGGCCGAACTGCGCCAGGCCTTCGGCAACCAGCGCATGCTCGGCATGTCCCTGGACGCCGGCGGCCACCTCACGCACGGCTTCCGGCCCAACATCTCCGGCAAGATGTTCGACCAGCGCTCCTACGGCACCGACCCGGCCACCGGCCTGATCGACTACGAGGCGCTGCGGGCCACCGCCCGCGCGTTCAAGCCGCTGATCATCGTCGCCGGCTACTCCGCCTACCCCCGTCTCGTGAACTTCCGGATCATGCGGGAGATCGCCGACGAGGTCGGCGCCACGCTCATGGTCGACATGGCGCACTTCGCGGGTCTCGTCGCCGGCAAGGTCCTCACCGGCGACTTCGACCCCGTGCCGCACGCCCAGATCGTCACCACCACCACCCACAAGTCGCTGCGCGGCCCGCGCGGCGGCATGGTGCTGTGCGACGACTCCCTCAAGGACCAGGTCGACCGCGGCTGCCCGATGGTCCTGGGCGGCCCGCTGCCGCACGTCATGGCCGCGAAGGCGGTCGCCCTCGCCGAGGCCCGGCAGCCGTCCTTCCAGGACTACGCGCAGCGGATCGTCGACAACTCCCGCGCGCTCGCCGAGGGCCTGATGCGCCGCGGCGCCACCCTCGTCACCGGCGGCACCGACAACCACCTCAACCTGATCGACGTCGCCACCTCCTACGGCCTCACCGGCCGCCAGGCCGAGGCGGCGCTGCTCGACTCCGGCATCGTCACCAACCGCAACGCCATCCCGGCCGACCCCAACGGCGCCTGGTACACCTCCGGCATCCGGATCGGCACCCCGGCGCTGACCACGCGCGGGCTCGGCACGGCGGAGATGGACGAGGTCGCCGGTCTCATCGACCGCGTCCTCACCACGACCGAGCCCGGCACCACCAGGTCCGGTGCGCCGTCCAAGGCGTCCCACGTCCTCGACGAGAAGGTCGCCGACGAGATCTCGCGCCGGGCCACCGATCTGGTCGCGGGCTTCCCGCTGTACCCGCAGGTCGACCTCGGCTGAGGACGCCTGACGGCTCCGTCAGGCGTCCAGGAGCTCCTGGCGGGGTCCGTCGTCCCGGTTACCGCGGTCGCGTATCGCGGCCGCGCCCCGGAGCGCGTACGGGCGCAGTACCAGGGCCAGGACGGCTCCCGCCGCCAGGCCCGGTACCGCCCACCACCAGGCGGCGGCGTCACCGCCGCCGTCCGTGGCGGAGGCGGCCGCCGGCGTGGGGGCCACGAGCAGGTCCTCACGCGGGGTCGGCTGCGCGGCGGGCGCGGAGACGCCGGTGCCCGTCACGCCGAGCTGCGCGAGCAGCGCGCGGAGCTTCGCCGGGGACGTGGCGCGGTGCCACACGCCGTCGTTGCCGTCGGTGATGCGGGTGGAGGTGTGGATCCACACGTCCTGGCCGCCGTCCGGGAGGGCGATCTGGTCCACCCGCCACGGGGTGACGTCGTGGACCATCCAGGTCACGTTGATGTGCTGGCCGGAGGCGGTCGCGAGCCGGGGCGGCTCGGTGCGGGTGCCCTGGTGCATGGGGCCGAGCAGGCGCTCGAGTTCCGTGTAGCGCTTGTCGGCGTAGTGCAGCGAGGCGGTCTTGCCGGTGGTCGCCGAGACGATCAGGACGCTGGTGGGGCCTCCTGCGGAGGCGGGTGTGCCGCCGCACAGGATCAGGGTCAGCACCGTGAGCGTGATCGCCGTCAGGTGTCGTCGTACGCAGTCCTTCCAGGTGTGCATGTCGGTCCCCCACTGGGCTGGTCGAACCTCGTGCGGCTCTCTCTGCGAGCCGCCTGCCACTTGTGATACACCGGCCGGTCCGTCGGGGTTCCCACCGGGGGTTTCCTCGCCCCCGCCGCCCCTTCCCCTCCCGTCCCCGGGGCTGCGCCCCAGACCCCCTCATCGGCCCTGGCGGGCCTCGTCCTCAAACGCCGGACGGGCTGGGATCGACGGACGCCGCGATCTCGTGGGCCCGCGCGCGGGAACCCACCCCCTCCAGGCGGAGGGTGATCTCACCCGCGGGGCTCCACAGGAGGGTCGGTCCCGCCGTACGCTCCTCGCGCGTCAAGCGGCGGCCCTCCGCATCCGTCATCCAGAACGTCAGCACGTGAGGCCGTGGGAACCACAACGCCTGACCGCCCACGTCCAGCCACTGCGGCTGTTCCCGCACCGTCTTCGTGAACGAGAAGTCCAGGCGGCCCGGGAACTGGTCCAGGCGGACCGTCCGGCCGTCGTCGCCCCTCCAGCACAGGCTGACCAGGGACCGCCCGTGCGGCAGTGCGCCCACGGAGACCGCGTCCGGCGGGCCCAGCGCCTCCGGGACCACCGGGGTGAAGCCGGCCCGCCGCGACGCCTCCTCCAGCCGCACCGGAGCGGCGCAGTCCGGCACCCGGCCGCCCGGCGAAGGCACCACCGACGGGTCCTGCCGTACCTGGACGCCGTGGAAGCCGAACCAGTCGCTCACCGTCGCCCGCACCGGCGGCGTCAGCACCAGCACCGTCAGCAGACCGCACAGGGCGGCCAGCAGGGTGCGCCGGCGGGCCCGCGCCCAGTGCCGGACCGCCCGCAGGCGGGACCGGGGGGCCGGCTCGGGGACGGGGGCCCGCTCGGCGAGTATCCGGGCGACCACCCGCTCGGCCATCGTCTCCGCGCCCGCCGCCCCGTCCGGCGCGTCCAGGGAACGGCCGTAGGCGCGCAGTTCCTCGCGCAGGCGCCGCAGCTCCTCCTCCCGCGGTCCGCTCACGCCGGCGCACCCCCTTCCGGCAGCAGCCGCTGGAGCCGGCGCAGGGCGCGGTTCAGCCGGGACTTCACCGTGCCCCGGGGCCAGCCCAGGGCCTCGGCGGTCTCCCGCTCGTCCATCTCCAGCAGATAGCGGTACGTGACGACCAGCCGGTGCTCCTCGCTCAGCTGCTCCAGGGCGGCCAGCAGGGCCGCGCGGCGCTCGGTCTCCAGCGTGGCGACGGCGGGGTCGGCCGACTCCGGTATCACCGGCTCCGCCCCGACGAGGGCCGCCTCCCGGCCGGCCAGGGTCGTCCTGCGTGCCGCCGCGCGCACTGTGTTCCTCGTCTCATTGGCCACGATCGACAACAGCCACGGCCGGAAGGCCGCGCAGTCCCGGAAGCGCCCGAGCGCGCAGTACGCCTTGACGAAGGCCTGCTGCACCACGTCCTCCGCGTCCGGCCCCGCCCCGAGCGCGGCGGCCGCCCTGAGCGCGATGCCCGTATGGGCGCGCACCAGCTCCGCGTACGCCTCCGGCTGCCCGGCGCGTACGCGTGCGATCACCGCGGCCTCATCGACGATGCGGCCCCCCTCCCGCGTCCTCACTCTCTTGTTACACCGCGCGGAACGGATCGGTTCCCACCTGTTCCGGACTCGTTCCGGACCGCCCCGCGGAACCTGAGAGAATGGGAGGCATGGCGATTGACCGACCCCGCGTGCTCTCCGGAATCCAGCCCACAGCAGGCTCCTTCCACCTCGGCAACTACCTCGGTGCCGTCCGCCAGTGGGTGGCGCTCCAGGAGACCCACGACGCCTTCTACATGGTCGTCGACCTGCACGCGATCACGGTCCCGCAGGACCCCGAGGAGCTGCGGGCCAACACCCGGCTCGCCACGGCCCAGCTCCTGGCCGCCGGCCTCGACCCGGACCGCTGCACGCTCTTCGTGCAGAGCCATGTGCCGGAGCACGCCCAGCTCGCCTGGGTGATGAACTGCCTCACCGGATTCGGCGAGGCCTCCCGCATGACCCAGTTCAAGGACAAGTCCGCCAAGCAGGGCGCCGACCGCGCCTCCGTCGGCCTGTTCACGTACCCGATCCTCCAGGTCGCGGACATCCTGCTCTACCAGGCGAACGAGGTGCCGGTGGGTGAGGACCAGCGCCAGCACATCGAGCTGACCCGCGACCTCGCCACGCGCTTCAACGGCCGGTTCGGCGACACCTTCACGCTCCCGAAGCCGTACATCCTCAAGGAGACGGCGAAGATCTACGACCTCCAGGACCCGGCGGTCAAGATGAGCAAGTCGGCGTCCACCCCCAAGGGCCTGATCAACCTGCTCGACGAGCCGAAGGCCACCGCCAAGAAGGTCAAGAGCGCCGTCACCGACACCGACACGGTGATCCGCTACGACGTGGCGGAGAAGCCCGGCGTCAGCAACCTGCTCACGATCTACTCCGTCCTCACCGGGACCGGCATCGCGGACCTCGAGGAGAAGTACGCGGGCAAGGGCTACGGCGCGCTCAAGACGGACCTGGCCGAGGTCATGGTCGACTTCGTGACCCCGTTCCGGGAGCGCACCCAGCAGTACCTGGACGACCCGGAGACGCTCGACTCGATCCTCGCCAAGGGCGCCGAGAAGGCCCGTGCCGTCGCCGCGGAGACCCTCGCCCAGGCGTACCAGCGGGTCGGCTACCTGCCCGCCAAGCACTGAGAGCCCCGCGCCGGCCACGACACCGGCGCGGTGAACGGGCCCACGTGCCCCGTCCGTACCACCGCACAGCGCTGTACATCACTCCGACTGCGCCTGCCCGCATCCGGGTCGTGGTCGTACAGTCGGAAGCGGGTGGCCGCCTCGGCGGCCACCCGGATGCGCACCCGCTCCACCACCGCGCTTCACCACCACAACGACAGGAGACGACGTGGGGACCGTAACGATCGGCGTGTCGATCGCGGTCCCGGAGCCTCACGGCAGCCGGCTTCAGCAGCTGCGCGCGGGCTTCGGCGACGCCGCCGCCTACGGCATCCCCACGCACGTCACCCTGCTGCCGCCGACGGAGGTCGCCGACACGGCCGTCCCGGCCGTCGAGGCGCACCTCGCCGAGGTCGCGGCGGCGGGCAGGCCGTTCCCGATGAGGCTGTCGGGCACGGGCACCTTCCGGCCGCTGTCGCCGGTGGTGTACGTCCGGGTCGTCGAGGGCGCCGAGGCCTGCACGCGGCTGCAGCAGCAGGTCCGCGACCCCGCCGGGCCCGTCGCCCGCGAGCTGCAGTTCCCGTACCACCCGCACGTCACCGTGGCGCACGGCATCGACGAGGCGGCCATGGACCGCGCCTACGAGGACCTCGCGGGCTACGAGGCGGAGTGGCCCTGCACCGGCTTCGCCCTCTACGAGCAGGGCGCCGACGCGGTGTGGCGCAAGCTGCGCGACTTCCCCTTCGGGACCGTCGTGGTGCCCCCGCAGGCCGGACACGTCGACCGGGGCTCGGTCTCCGCGCGTTGACCCGGGCGGCCGGCCCTCACACCGGCAGCCGGCGGAACACCCCTCGCGGCAGATGCCGCAGCGCCGACATCACCACGCGCAGCGCGCCCGGCACCCACACCGTCTCCGAGCGGCGCCGCAGCCCCAGCTCCACGGCCGCCGCCACCGCCTCCGGGGTGGTGGCCAGCGGCGCCTCCGGCAGCCCCGCCGTCATCCGGGTGCGCACGAACCCGGGGCGCACCACCATCACGTGCACGCCCGTGCCGTACAACGCGTCGCCGAGGCCCTGCGCGAACGCGTCCAGACCGGCCTTGCTGGAGCCGTAGATGAAGTTGGCGCGGCGGGCACGCTCGCCCGCGACGGACGACAGCACCACCAGCGAGCCGTGTCCCTGCGCCTGGAGCGCGCCCGCGCAGACCAGGCCCGCGGAGACCGCGCCGGTGTAGTTGGTCTGGGCGACCCGCACCGCGGCCCCCGGGTCCCGCTCGTCGCGCGCCTGGTCGCCCAGCATGCCGAAGGCGAGCAGCACCATGTCGACGTCGCCCTCGGCGAAGACCTTGCCGAGCGCGTCCTCGTGGCCGGCCGGGTCGAGCGCGTCGAAGTCGACGGTGTGCACCTCCGCGCCGAGCGCGCGCAGTTCTCCGGCCGCCTCGTCGAGGCCGGGGGAGGGGCGGCCGGCCAGCCACACCGTGCGGGTGCGGCGGGCGATCAGCCGCCGCGTGACCGCCAGCGCGATCTCGGAGGTACCGCCGAGCACGAGCAGGGACTGGGGGAGGCCGAAGGCGTCCTTCACGACAGCTCCTCACGGGGGCCGGGAGAGGGGAGGGGGTCACAGGCACAGGCGGCGGGACAGGTCCGAGGTGAACACCCCGCGCGGGTCCAGCTCGGCGCGCAGGGCGCGGAAGTCGTCCAGCCGGGGGTACATGGCCGCGAGCAGCTCGGGGCGCAGCCGGGAGTCCTTGGCGAGGTAGACACGGCCGCCCGCGTCCGCGACCTCCTCGTCGAGCTCGTCGAGGAACGCGCCGAGGCCGGGCAGCGACGCGGGGATGTCCAGCGCCAGGGTCCAGCCGGGCACCGGGAACGACAGCCAGCCCGGGTCGGCGTCCCCGAACCGCTTGAGGACGGCGAGGAACGACGGGCAGCGGCGCTCGGAGATCCGGCGCACGATCCGGCGCAGGGTCTCCTCCCGGCCGTGCCCGACGACGAACTGGTACTGCACGAAGCCGCCCCGTCCGTAGATCCGGTTCCAGTGCGGCACGCCGTCCAGCGGGTGGAAGAAGGCGGGGATCCGCTGGAGCTCCCCGGTCCGCGCGCGGGGCGCCTTGCGGAACCACAGCTCGTTGAACAGCCCCACGGTCGTCCGGCTGAGCAGCCCCTCCGGCACGAAGGAGGGCGCGGCGGGCAGGCGCGAGGTGCGGAACGACAGCGGCTCACGGCGGGCGGAGCGCGGCAGGGCCTCGAGCGGGGCGTGGTCGCCGCGGGTGAGGACCGCGCGGCCGGTGGCCTTCCCGCGCGCCAGCAGGTCGATCCAGGCGACCGAGTAGCGGTAGCGGTGGTCGGTGTCGGCGAGACGGGCCATCAGACCGTCCAGGTCGGACGCGCGTTCGGTGTCGACGGACATCCAGGACGTCCGCACGGGCTGGAGCCGGACCGTCGCGGTGAGGATCACCCCGGTCAGCCCCATGCCGCCCGCGGTCGCCTCGAACAGCGGCGTGCCCGGCACCACCGTGCGCACCTGCCCGTCGGCGGTGAGCAGCTCGAACGACAGCACATGGCGCGCGAAGGACCCGCTGACGTGGTGGTTCTTGCCGTGGATGTCGGCGCCGATCGCCCCGCCGACCGTCACGTACCGGGTGCCGGGGGTGACCGGCACGAACCAGCCGAGCGGCAGCAGCACCTCCATCAGCCGGTGCAGGGACACGCCCGCGTCGCACAGCACGGTGCCGCCGTCGGCGTCGATCGCGTGGATCCGGTCCAGGCCGGTCATGTCGAAGACCTCGCCGCCCGCGTTCTGCGCGGCGTCCCCGTACGCCCGGCCGAGGCCGCGCGCGATGCCGCCGCGCGCCCCGCACCCCCGGACGGCCAGGGCGGCCTCCTCGAACGTCCGCGGACGGACCAGCCGGGCGGCGGACGGAGCGGTGCGGCCCCACCCCGTGACGGAAACGGTGTCGGCAGGCATGACGGCGACCGTATCGCCCCTCTGTGAGCCGTTGGTTTTGAAACGTCAATCCCGTCCCCGAAACGGGTGATTAATGGGATGTCGCCCCGAAGCGATGGAATTCCGGTGCGCCGGGGGTGAACAGTGAGCCACATGGACGACCAGCACGACCTCTTCCGGCCCCGCGGTCTTCACGGGGTGGACCACCGGATCGTCTCCGCGCTCAGGGCGTGCGGCTCCGACCCGCGCGTGGCCGGGGCCGCGCGCGCCCTGTCCTGGGCGGGGGAGCACGGCGCCGTATGGGTCGCGGCGGGCCTCGCGGGCGCCGTCGTGGACCGTCCCCGGCGCGGCGCCTGGCTGCGCGGCACCGCGCTCACCGCGGGCGCGCACGCGGCCAGTTCGGTGGTGAAGCGGGTCGTGCGCCGGCCCCGCCCCGCGCACGTCGAACCGCTGGTGGGCACCGTCGGACGGCACTCCTTCCCCAGCTCCCACGCGACCTCCGCCGCGGCCGCCGCCGTCGCCTTCGGCGCGCTCGGCGCCCGCGCGGTGCCCCCGCTGGCCGCCGCCGTGTGCGTGTCCCGGCTGGTGGCCGGCGTCCACTACCCGTCGGACGTGGCCGCCGGCGCCGCCCTCGGGGCGCTCACCGCCAGGCTCGGCGCCCGCTGGATGACAGGAGGCACGGCGTGACGCTGCTGCGCGAGCGCTCCGACCGCGGGCAGGCCGCGCCGTCCGCCCGGGGCGGGCTCCTCACCGGTCTGCTGCGCACCGCGCGCCCCAAGCAGTGGGTCAAGAACGTCCTGGTGGCCGCCGCCCCCGCCGCCGCGGGCGTCCTCTTCACCGCCCACGCCCTGACCCGGCTCGCCCTGGTGTTCCTGCTGTTCACCGCCTGCGCCGCCGCCGTCTACCTGGTCAACGACGCGCGCGACGCCGAGGCGGACCGCGCCCACCCCGTCAAGTGCCGCCGCCCGGTCGCCGCCGGACAGGTCCCGGTGCCCGTCGCCTACGCCGCCGGGATCACCCTCGGCGTGCTCGCCCCGGCCGCCGCCGCGCTGCTGTGCCCGCCGACGCTGGCCGCGCTGCTCGCCGGCTACCTCGCGCTGCAACTGGCCTACTGCGTCAGCCTCAAGCACGTCCTCGTCATCGATCTCGCCGTGGTCACCTCCGGGTTCGTGATGCGCGCGGTCGCCGGCGGGCTCGCCCTCGGCATCCCGCTGTCGCGCTGGTTCCTCATCACCACCGGCTTCGGCGCGCTGTTCATGGTCGCCGCCAAGCGCTACTCCGAGGCCGTGCAGCTCGCGGGCAACGGCGGCGCCACGCGCGCGCTGCTCACCGAGTACACCACCGGCTACCTGCGGTTCGTGTGGCAGCTCGCGGCCGGGGTCGCCGTCCTCGGCTACTGCCTGTGGGCCCTGGAGGAGGGCGGCGTGCCGCACACCAGCGTCCTGCCCTGGCGCGAGCTGTCCGTCGTCGCCTTCGTCCTCGCCGTGCTGCGCTACGCCGTCTTCGCCGACCGGGGCACCGCGGGCGAACCGGAGGACGTGGTGCTCGGCGACCGCGCCCTCGCCCTCATCGGCCTGGTGTGGGCGGCGATGTACGCCGCGGCGGTGGCCGACTGGTGAGGGACCGCCTGCGCAGGCACCGGCGGGAGCTCCTCGGCTTCGCGACCGCGGGACTCCTCGCCTACGCCGTCGACCTCGCCCTCTTCACCTACCTGCGCGGCCCCGGCGGACTCGGGCCGCTCACCGCGAAGGCACTGTCCTTCGTCGCCGGCTGCACCGTCGCCTACACGGCCAACGCCCACGGCACCTACCGCGACCGGCGCGTGCGCGGCGCCCGCCCGTACGCCGTGTTCTTCGCCGTCAACCTGGCCGGCGCCGCCGTACAGCTCCTCTGCCTCGCCGTCAGCCACTACGGGCTCGGCTACACCTCGCAGCGCGCGGACACCGTGTCCGGTGCGGTGGTCGGCATGGCACTGGCCACCGTCGTCCGTTTCTGGGGCACCAGGACATTGGTCTTCCGTGACGCGGGCAGAGTCGGTTCGTGGACTGGCTGAAGAAGCTCCCCGTGGTGGGGCCGTGGGTGACCCGGCTGTCGCTGACGCACGCCTGGCGGTCGTTCGAGCGGCTGGACCGGGTGCACTGGACGCGGCTCGCCGCGGCGATGACGTTCCGCAGCTTCGTCGCGCTGTTCCCGCTGCTCACCGTGGCCGCCGCGATCGGCGCGGCGACCCTCGGCAAGGAGCGCCAGGACGCCCTCCAGAACACCATCACCGACCAGGTGCCCGGCATCTCCGACCAGCTCGACGTCGGGGAGCTGGCGGACAACGCGGGCACCGTCGGCCTGATCGCCGGCGCCGCCCTGGTGTTCACCGGGATCAGCTGGGCCGGCCTCATGCGGGAGTGCCTGCGTGTGGTGTGGGAGCTGCCCGACGACGACGAGAACGTCCTCCTGCGCAAGGGCAAGGACGCGGGCATCCTCGTCGGCCTCGGCGGGGCGGTCCTCGTCACGCTGGCCGCCTCCGCCGTCGCCACCGCCCTGGTCGGCCGGATCAGCGACGCCGCCGGGCTGGAGAAGGGCGGCTGGGGCGGGGTCGTCCTGCAGATCGCCGCGTTCGCCGTCGCCGCCGGCACCGACTTCCTGCTCCTGCTCTACGTCCTGACCCTGCTGCCCGGCGTCCATCCGTCCCGGCGCCGGGTGACCGTGGCCGCGCTCACCGGCGCCGTCGGTTTCGAACTGCTGAAGCTGCTGCTCAGCGGCTACATCCAGGGCGTCGCCGCGAAGAGCATGTACGGTGCGTTCGGCGTCCCCGTGGCGCTGCTGCTGTGGATCAACCTCACCACGAAACTCGTCCTGTTCTGCGCCGCCTGGACGGCCACGCCCGGCAAGGAGGACGGGACCGACGAGGTCACGGACGGGAGCGGCGGCGCACCAGGTCCGGCAGCGGCCAGCGCCGGTTGACCAGGAACACGCCGCCCGCGAGCAGCACCACCACCCCGCCGGCGATGCCCAGCGCCACCCCCATGCCGTCGGCGCCCCCGCCGGTGTGCGCGCTCGCCACCGGCTTCGCCCCGGCGCCGGTACCGCCGCCCGCCTGGCCGGGCGACGCGGACGGACCGGCCGCGGCGTTCGCCTCCTCGACGCTCTTCGGCGGCACCAGCTCGCCCACCGGCTGCACCTTGCCGGCCGCGGCGAAGCCCCAGTCGAAGAGGCGCGCGGTCTCCTTGTAGACCTCGTTCGACTCCTTCTTCTGCGGGTTCATCACGGTGACCAGCAGCACCTTGCCGTCGCGTTCGGCGACGCCGGTGAAGGTCGCCCCGGCGTGGGTGGTGTTGCCGTTCTTCACCCCGGCTATGCCCTGGTAGACGGGCACGTCGTAGTCGCCGCTGAGCAGCCGGTTGGTGTTCTGGATCTCGAAGGACCCGCGCACCCGCTTGCCCTTCTTGTTCTTCTTCGTCTCCCCGGGGAACTGCGCCCGCACCGTCGAGGCGTACTCCCGGAAGTCCTTCTTCTGCAGCCCGGAGCGGGCGATCAGGGTCAGGTCGTACGCGGAGGACACCTGGCCCGGGGCGTCGTAGCCGTCGGGGCTGACGGCGTGCGTGTCGAGGGCCTGCAGTTCCTCGGCGTGCTCGTTCATCTCCTCGACGGTCCTGTCCACGCCGCCGTTCATCGCGGACAGCACGTGCACGGCGTCGTTGCCGGAGCGCAGGAAGACACCCAGCCACAGGTCGTGGACGGTGTACGACTCGCCCTCCTTGACGCCCACCATGCTGGACCCGGCGCCGACACCCGCCAGGTCCGAGGACTCCACCCGGTGCGTCGTCGTCCCCGGCCACTTCGGCAGCAGCGTGTCCGCGAACAGCATCTTCAGGGTGCTCGCCGGGGCCAGCCGCCAGTGCGCGTTGTGCGCGGCGAGCACGTCGCCGCTCTCGGCGTCCGCGACGATCCACGAGCGGGCGGACAGCTCCTTCGGCAGCACCGGCGTCCCGGGGGCCAGGTTCACCTGGGTCCCGGGCTTCGCCAGCCGTTCGCCGCCGACGACCGACGTGTGCGCCGGGGGAGTGGCGGACGGGGTCGGCCTGGGCGCCGCGAGGGCGGCCGGCGCGGTCAGCGCGGTGGACAGCAGGACGGCGGAGGCGACCAGCGCGGAGCGCCGGACGGTCTTCTCGGTAGCGGGCACGGTCCGCAAGGTACATGCCATTTCCGTGGACGTCCCTGCCCGGGCCCCACCCCGCGCAGGGAACCGGACACCGCGCGGCGATACTGGACGCATGAAGCTCAGCCGCCCCGTCTCCTGGTTCCTGCTCGCCTTCGGGGTGTGGAGCTGGGTCATCTGGATCACTTTCGTCAAGAACCTGGTCAAGGACAGCAGTGGGCTCGCCTTCGACGACGGGCACCCCACGGCGTACTTCTTCGTTCACCTGACGCTCGCCGTCGTCTCCTTCGTACTGGGGACGGTCGTCGGGGGCATCGGGTTGCGCGGTCTGCGCGCATTGGGCCGGACGTCACGGGCCTCGTGACGCCGTAACGGGAAACAGGGGAAGTCCGCCTCGTGGCCATCGTCTTCGTACTCGTCGCACTGCTTGTCGTCGCCGTCCTGGTGACGGGCAACTGGTACGTGTGGCGCCGGCTGTTCCGGGACACCACGGCGGGGCCCGGCCCCGTTCGCCGCATCGGAGCGGCGGTGGTCGCCGGAGGGTGGCTGCTGTTCATCGGCGGCATGGTGGCCTCCCGCACGGACGCGCCGTTCACCCTCCAGCGCGTGCTGGCCTGGCCGGGGTACCTGTGGCTGGCCCTCACGCTGTACCTGCTGCTGGCCCTGCTGGCCGGCGAACTGGTCCGCCCCGTGCTGCGCGGGGTGCTGGAGCGGCGGGCGCGGGCCTCCGCCCCGGAGCCGGCGCCGGCCCGCGACCCGATACCGGCGGGCCGGGCGGAGGGCGCCGACCCGGAGCCGGCGGAGAGCCCGGAGACGACGGGCCCGGCGCAGGACTCCACGACGACGGAGGCCAGCCCCGAGACGGGCCCCGCGACGGACGGTTCCGGCCCCTCCCGGCGGCTGTTCGTCTCCCGGGTCGTCGGCGGAGCCGCCGCCGCGGCCGCGGTCGGAACCGTCGGGTACGGGACCTACGGCGTCCTGCGCGGCCCGAAGGTCAAGCGGGTCACCGTGCCGCTGGCCAAGCTGCCGCGCGCCGCGCACGGTTACCGGATCGCCGTGGTCAGCGACATCCACCTGGGTCCGGTGCTGGGGCGTGGCTTCGCGCAGAAGGTCGTCGACACGATCAACTCGACCCAGCCCGACCTGATCGCGGTCGTCGGCGACCTCGTCGACGGCAGCGTGAAGGACCTCGGTCCGGCGGCCGCCCCGCTGGCCCAGCTGAGGGCGCGTCACGGGTCGTTCTTCGTCACCGGCAACCACGAGTACTTCTCCGGCGCCGAGCAGTGGGTCGAGGAGGTCCGCCGGCTCGGTCTGAACCCGCTGGAGAACGCCCGCACGGAGCTGCCCCACTTCGACCTCGCGGGCGTGAACGACGTCGCCGGCGAGGATGAGGGCCAGGGGCCGGACTTCGCCCGCGCCCTAGGCGACCGGGACCGCGCGCGGGCCTGCGTGCTGCTGGCCCACCAGCCGGTGCAGATCCACGACGCCGTCGACCACGGCGTGGACCTCCAGCTCTCGGGCCACACCCACGGCGGCCAGCTCTGGCCGGGCAACCTGATCGCCGGCGGCGCGAACCCGACCCTGGCCGGCCTCGACCGCTACGGCGACACCCAGCTCTACGTCAGCCGAGGCGCCGGCGCGTGGGGCCCGCCCACCCGGGTGGGCGCCCCCTCCGACATCACGGTCATCGAACTGGCCTCCCGCCAGGCGTAGCCCGTCGGCCTCCGGCCCGCACCGACCGCTGCCGCGTGCGACGGTGGCCGACGGCCCGCAGCCGCCCTCGGCCCTCGGCCGGGCGGAGGCGCTGGTGCTGGGTCATCGGCGGTCCGCGATGGGTCCGTGGGGCCTGTCGGTGTGCTGGGCCCGGGCTTTTGGGTTGGTGGGAGCGTTCGCTGCTGTGTGCTGCGGGGTGGCCGACGGCCTGCGGCCGCCCTCGGGGCGCTCGGTCTCCGGCCGGGCGGAGGCGCCCGTGCTGGGTCATCGGCGGTCCGGGATGGGTCTGTGGGGCTTGTCGGCGTGCCGGGCTCGGGCTTTTGGGTTGGTGGGAGCGTCCGTCTGCCGCGTTCCCGGGGCGGGCCGAGGCCCGCGAGGTGACGTGACCGCCTGCCCGCCGGAGGCGCCCGCTCAGTCCGCCTGCGCGGCCTTCTCCGTGCACGACGGCAGCGTCACCGTGGCCGTCAGCCCCTCGGCCGGGGCCGTGTCCACCGTGACCTCGCCGCCGTGCGCCCGTACGACACCCTGCACGATCGCCAGGCCCAGGCCGCTGCCCGCGCCGCCGCCCGCGCGGAAGAAGCGGTCGAAGACCCGGGCCGCGTCCTCCGGGGCCAGGCCCGGGCCCTCGTCCGCGACCCACAGCCGCACCTCGCCGTCGGCGCGGGCCACCCCGAGCCGTACCGGCACGTCGGCGGGGGTGTAGGTGCGGACGTTGCCGACCAGGTTGCCCAGGATCTGGCGGAGGCCGGCCTCGTCGGCGTGGACCAGGACCGCGCCGTCCGCGTCCACCCGTACCGGACGGTCCGGCTGCTGGACCCGCAGGTCCTGCGCCGCGTCCCGCGCCAGCCGGCACACGTCCACGTTCCGCTTCCGCAGCTCCGGCCGCTGGTCGAGGCGGGCCAGCACCAGCAGTTCGTCGACCAGCCGTCCCATCCGGTCGGACTCGGTCGTCATCAGCGCGCTCAGCGAGTCGATCTGCCGCAGCGTCAGCTCCGAGCCGCCGAGGGAGTCGCGGGTGCGGACCAGCTCGGTGTCGAGCTGGTCCAGCAGGTAGTAGCGCATGCCGAGGACGCTCACCGCGGTCGCGGCGACGATGCCCAGCGCCAGCAGCACCACGTTCGCCACCGTGAGCTGCGCGCGCAGCGACCGCACCGGGGGACGGCCGGGGTGCGGCAGGCGTGTCCGGCGTGTCACGTCGGCCCGTACCCGACGCCGCGCCGGGTGGTGATGACCGGCGGACCGAGGGTGTCCAGCTTGCGCCGCAGATAGCTGATGTAGGTCTCCACGACACATCCCCGAGGCGGGCGTCCAGGCGCACGTCGGCGGTGTGACGGCGGTGTCCAAGGACTTCGCCTCGGTGACCGGCGACCGGCTGCCCCTCTTCGTCGGCACGATCATCGGCCTGGGATTCCTGCTCCTGCTGCTCGCGTTCCGCTCCCTGGTGGTGCCGCTGACGGCCGCCGTGATGAACCTGCTCGCGGCCGCGGCCTCGTTCGGCGTGCTGGTCATGGTGTTCCAGTGGGGCGTCGGCCTGGACGTGCTGGGACTCGGCACGGAGGGCCCGATCGCGTCGTTCCTGCCGATCATCATGCTGTCGCTGCTGTTCGGGCTCTCCATGGACTACCAGGTGTTCCTGGTGAGCCGGATGCACGAGGAGTGGGTGCACACCCGGGACAACGCCCGCGCGGTACGGGTCGGCCTGGCGGAGACCAGCCGGGTCATCAACTCCGCCGCCATGATCATGGTCTGCGTCTTCCTCGCCTTCGTGCTCAGCGGCGACTACGGCGCCGCCATGGCCGGCGTGGGTCTGGCCGCCGCGGTCGCGCTGGACGCGTTCGTGCTGCGCACGGCGCTGGTCCCGGCGGTGATGCACCTGCTGGGGCGGGCCAACTGGTGGCTGCCGGCCGGACTGGAGAAGCGGCTGCCGCACCTGGCGGCCGAGCCGAAGGAGGAGGACGATGTCACGCCGGTGCCCGCGCCCGAGGAGAAGGCCGTCGACGGAGCCGCCTCGGTGGTGCACGGCTTCGTGCGCACCCCGGAGGGCGAGCCGGTGCGGGGCGCGGCCGTCACGCTGCTCACCCCCGGCGGCCGTCAGCTGGACCGGGTGGCGTCCCTCGCCGACGGGGCGTACGTCGTGGCGGTCCCGTCACCGGGCACCTATCTGCTGGCGGTGTCGGCCTCGCCGCACGGGGCGCGGGCGGCGCACCTGACCGTGGGGGAGGGGCCGCTCGTCCACGACGTGGAGCTGACGCCCGGCGGGGTCGACCTCGTCAACTGACGGGCACGGCCGACGGCGACGGCCGACGGCGACGGCCGGCGGCGACGTCAGCCGTCGTCGCCGGGGCGCTCCTCCTCGTCGTCCCCCGCGCCCTTGCCCCGCCGGCCGGAGTCCTTCCGGCCGGCGGGGTCGGGCAGCGCCCGGGTCATCCCGGGCAGGAACTCCGTGAACAGTTCGTGCACGTCCCGCACCAGCGGCCGCAGCACCCGGAACCGGGCCAGGGCGACGCCCCGCGCGGTGAGCCGGGCGCCCCGCTCGGCGAGCCGGTAGCTGCGCTCACGGCCCTCGGTGCGGTCGAAGATCCAGTACAGGCACAGACCCATCTGGGACAGCCACATCAACTCGGGCAGGATGTCCCGCAGTTCCTCGGGCACCTTGGTCTTCGTCCCGGCCAGCACCGCCCGGTGCACGCTGATCGCCTCCTCGCGCGCGTGCTCCGACTCGGGCGAGAAGGGGCTGAGCGGGCTGTCCGGGTCGGCGGCGTTCTTGAAGAACTGCACCGCGAACTCGTGGTACGGCGTGGCGATGTCCAGCCACGCCTTCAGCACGCCGGCGAGGCGGGCCTCCAGGTCGGTCTCCCGGGCCAGGATGTCCCGGACCGCCACCTGGTGCTCGGCGGCGATCCGGTCGTAGAACCCCTGGATCAGGTGTTCCTTGCCCTCGAAGTAGTAGTACGCGTTGCCGACGGAGACCCCGGCCTCCTTGGCGATCGCCCGCATGGTGGTCCGGTCGTACCCGCGCTCCTGGAACAGCCGCATGGCCGTCTCCAGGATCAGGGCGCGGGTCTGCTCGGACTTGCTGAGGTGGGCGCCGGGGTCGGGGCCGTCGTTCTTCGCGGGCACGGGAACAGAGCCTAACGGTCGCCGTGCGCGGCCTACGGGGCGGCGCAGGCGTCGGAGCCGCAGCCGGGCGGGGTGTGGTGCCAGCCGTCGCGCGGGTCGTACGTCCACCCGTCGGCCGGGCCGTACGCCCGGCCGACGGCCGGCGCCGTCACCCCCGCCACTTGGCGGCGGCCAGCACCGCGCCCTTGGCGAACCTCATACCGGAGGGCGTGCTCAGCCGGTGCGCCAGTCGCCGGTGGTCGCGCAGCGCCCACAGGGTGACGATCCAGGCGGCCGCGCCCCGGTACACCTGCCCGCCGTCCCCGACCACGGTGATCTCGGCCAGGGTGGAACCGTGGTCGAGGCCGGGGAAGCGGGTGCGGGCGGCGGGTGACCCCGCCGGGACGAACTCCAGGGGGACGAGTTGGGGCCGCTTCGTGAGCCAGTCGCGGATGTGCGTGCAGAGGGGGCAGTCCGCGTCGTACAGCACGGTCAGACGGCGGACCGGGACGCCGTACCCACGGCCGAGGGGGTGCCTCGCCGTGTCGTACGCCGGGTGCGGCCCGTCGGGGGCCGGTCGCGCAGTTCCCCGCGCCCCTGAGGGTGTTGATCCGCCGGGGTCAGGCAGATCGGCGCCCCGCGCCCCTGGGGGTGTCGGCCCGTCCGCGAACTCGTTCATGCCTGGGCCGCCGGGGCGGTCCAGCCCTGCGGGGGAACCGGCGGGTTCTGCTCCCGCTCCATCACCCCGCGGCGCCGGATCTTGTTCAGCACGTACACGTTGGCCAGGTGCATCACGCCCAGGACCAGCAGCACCACGCCCAGCTTGGTGGAGAGCGCCTCGAAGACGCCACGGGTGTCGGTGACGGTGTCGTCGTCGCTCAGGTAGAGGGCGACGAAACCGAGGTTCACCAGGTAGAAGCCGACCACCAGGAGGTGGTTGACGGCGTCCGCGAGCTTTTCGTTGCCGTGCAGCACGTCGGCGAGGAAGACCCGCCCGTTGCGGCTGAGCGTGCGGGCCACCCAGACGGTCAGTCCGATGCTGACGACCAGGTAGATGACGTAGGCGATGACGGTGCGGTCCATGCCCCACCCCTTCTTGAACGCGTTCAAAACGCTGACGGGGACGACTGTAGCGCCTTCTTTTGAACATGTTCAACTCGCTTGTCGCGGGCGGCCGTGTGTCGTGTCCCGGCACCAGGACCACGCCGCAACTGGTGCGTACGCACCAGGCGAAGACGGTGACGGGCGACGATGCCCGCAGGGGCCGCCGGACGGAACCGTGGGACGTGTTCGCCGACCCCTACGAGAACGGGACGTCCATGTCCGACACCCTGCTCACGCCGCCGCGTTTACGGCGGCCCGCGATCGCCGCCCTCGGGGTGCTGGCGCTCGCCCTGGGCGCGCTCCAGTCCGTGGTGGAGCCCGCGCTCCCGCTGCTCCAGCGCGAACTGGGGCTCGGCCCCTCCGAGGGCGCGCTGGTCGCCAACACCCTGCTCGTCACCGGCGCGGTCCTCACTCCCGTCGCCGGGAAGCTCGGCGACCGCTACGGCGGCAAACGCGTGCTGATGCGGCTGATGGCCGTCGTCGCGGCCGGCGGACTGCTGGCCGGGCTGGCCCCCGGACTGCCGGTGCTGCTGCTCGGCCAGGTCCTCCAGGGCGCCATGGTCGGCGTGCTGCCGCTCTCCTTCATCCTGGTCCGCGCCCATCTGCCGGCCGGGCGCACCCAGGCGGCGATCGGCGTGGTCGTCGCCCTGTTCACCGGCGGCGGCATGCTCGGCATGCTCGGCGCCGGAGTGATCGCCGACCATCTCTCCTGGCACTGGATGTTCGTGCTGCCCACCCTCGTGGTCGTGGCGGCGGCCGTCTTCGTGGCGCGGCTGATGCCGTCCGACGCACCGGCCCGGCAGGGCGAGCGGATCGACTGGCCCGGCGTGGTCCTGCTGAGCGCCACCCTGCTCGCCTTCATGCTCGGCCTCGTCCTCCTGACCGGCGGCGGCCTCCCGCCCCTCGCCGCGGCCGCGCTGCTCGTGCTCGTGGCCGTGCTCGGCACCGCCTGGGTGCGCGTCGAACGCCGGGCCGTCTCCCCGATGGTCGACCTGCGCATGCTCGCCCGGCCTGCGATGTGGCAGGCGTGCCTGCTCACCCTGCTCGTCACCGTCACCCTCGGCATGGTCACCCTGCTGCTGCCGCAGCTCCTCGCCGTGTCGGGCGACGGCTACGGCTTCGACGCCGACACCACGGACATCGGCCTCTACCTGCTGCCCGGCGCGATCGCCGGGGCCATGAGCGACGCGGTCGGCGGGGTCGCCGCCCGCCGGTTCGGCGCCCGTGCCGTGGTCGCCGTGGCCGTGCTCGCGACCGCCGTCGTCATGTTCGGCCTCGCGGCCCAGCACCACTCCGCCTGGCAGCTCGCCCTGGCCAAGACGCTCACCGCGTTCGCCGCGGGCATCGCCACCACCGCGCTGCTGGCCGGCACCGCCACCACCGTCGACCCCGGGGACACCGGCATCGCCACCAGCCTGCTCGTGGTCACCCGGGTGATCGGTGTCGTCGTGGGCGCCCAGATCGCGGGCGGGCTGCTCGCCGCGGGGACCGGCCCCGGCACGGACCTGCCCACCGAGGCGGCCTTCACCACCGGATTCGCCGTCACCGGCGTCACCGCGGCGCTCGGTCTGCTCCTCGTCCGCGCCACACGCGCCTCCCGGCCCCCGCACCCCGGCGAGCCCGCTCACACCCCCGTGAAGGAAGGAACCCGTTCATGACCGGCCCGCGCACCGTCCTCATCTCCGGAGCCAGCGTCTCCGGACCCGCCCTCGCGCACTGGCTCCACCGGGCCGGGTTCGCGGTCACCGTCGTGGAGAAGGCCGGCGCCCTGCGCGGCGGCGGCTACCCCGTCGACATCCGCGGCACGGCGACCGAGGTGGTCCGGCGGATGGGCCTGTGGCCGCGGCTGCGCCAGGCGCACGTCGGCCCGCGCCGCGCCACCTTCCTCGACGCCGCCGGCCGCGCCGTCGCCTCCCTCCGGGCCCCCGCCGACGCGGGCGAGCCCCGCGATCTGGAGATACGGCGGGGCGACCTCGCCGACGCCCTGTACGGGCTGGTCCGCGACGACGTGGAGTTCCTCTTCGGCGACTCCGTCTCCCGCTTCGACCCGGCCGCGCACGGCGTGGACGTGACCTTCCGCAGCGGGCGGCAGGGCACGTACGACCTGGTGATCGGCGCGGACGGCATGCACTCGGCCACCCGGGCCGCCCTCTTCGGCCCCGAGGACCGCTACCACCGCTATCTCGCCTACTGCTTCGCCCTCTTCACCCTGCCGAACCCCGCGCGCCTCCACCGCGAACTGGTCCTGTGGAACGCCCCGGGGAAGGCCGCCGCCCTCTACGCCACCGGCGAAGGACCCGAGGTGCACGGCTTCCTCACCTTCCACCGTCCGGAACCCCCGCGCGACGCCCTCCGTGACCCGGACGCCCGGCGCGCCCTGGTGGCCGAGGTGTTCGCGGGGGAGGGCTGGGAGATCCCCCGCATGGTGGCGGCCGTGCGCGACACCGACGACCTGTTCTTCGACACGGCCGGACAGATCCGCATGCCCCGCTGGACGCACGGCCGCGCCGCCCTCGTCGGCGACGCCGCGTACGCCCCGTCCTTCCTCACCGGCCAGGGCACCAGCCTCGCGCTGTCCGGCGCCTACGTGCTCGCCCACGCCCTGGCCGCCCACCGGGACCACACGGACGCCTTCGCCGCCTACGAGGACCGTATGCGCCCCTACGTGACGGCCAACCAGGCGCTCGTCGACGAGGGCGGCGCCACGCTCTTCCCCGTCACGGCCCAGGCACTCGAACGGCGCGACGCACGCCTGCGCACCCTCGACGCGCTGCCCTCCGCGCGGCCCCGGCCGGCCCACACCGCCCTGGCCCTGCCGGACTACGAGGGGCGTCCGGCCCCGTCCTCCGGGGTGACCCGCGCCAGGCCGGTCCGGTAGGCGATGACGACGAGCTGCGCGCGGTCGCGGGCCTCCAGCTTCGTCATCGCGCGCTGCACATGGGCGCGTACGGTGAACGGGCTGAGGACCATCCGCTCGGCGATCTCCTGGTTGGACAGGCCGGTCGCCACCAGCGCCACCATCTCGCGTTCGCGCGGGGTGAGCACGTCCAGCCGGCCGGCGTCCTGCGGAGGGGCGCCGGCCGGCGCGGCGAGGAACCGGGCGACGAGGGAGCGGGTCGCGGCCGGGGACAGCAGCGTCTCGCCCTCCGCGACCGTCCGCACCGCGTCCGCCAGTTCCTCGGCGCCGATGCCCTTTCCCACGAAACCGGCGGCGCCCGCGCGCAGCGCCTGAGCCACGTTCTCGTCCGTCTCGTACGTGGTGAGGATCAGCACGCGGGTGGCCCGCAGGTCAGGGTCCGCGCAGATCTCCGTGGTGGCGGCGAGGCCGTCCGCCTCCGGCATCCGGATGTCCATCACCACGACGTCGGGACGCAGTTCGCGGGTGAGCCGCACCGCCTCCCGGCCGTCGCCGGCCTCGCCCACCACGGTGATGTCGTCGGTGCTCTCCAGCAGCAGCCGGAACGCGCCACGCAACAGCGCCTGATCGTCGGCCAGCAGCACCCTCAGCGTCATGCCGTCCCTTCCTTGTCCGTGGCTCCGGGCGTTTGCCCCGTCCCCTCAGCGCCCGCCGGGCCCCGGGGGGATGCCAGGAGCCGTCCGCCCGGTCGCCGTTCGCGGGGCAGCAGCCGCCCCGCCTCCCAGCGGTCGGCGCGCGGCACTCTCGGGGTCATGGGGGTCCTTCCTTCGTCCGTGGCCTCGGGCGTCTGCCCTGTCCTCTCAGCGCCCGCCGGGCCCCGGGCGGGTGGCAGGAGCCGTCCGTCCGGCCACGGTCCGCGGGCCAGCCACGCCGCCTTCCTGCCGATTGCGCCCAGCACTCTCGGCGTCATGCGGGCCGTCCTTCGTTCGTGGCTCCGGTCGTCCGCCCCGTCCTGTCAGCGGCGGCCGGGTCCCGGGCGGGTGGCGGGAGCCGTCCGCCCGGACGCCGTTCGCGGGGCAGCCGCCCCGCCTCCCGGCGGTCGGAGCGCGGCACTCTCGGCGTCATGAGGTCCGTCCCTCCCCGTCCCGTTCGGGCGGCAGGGGCAGGCGGGCGGTGACCAGGAAGCCGCCCTCCGGGCGCGGGCCCGCCGTCAGCTCCCCGCCCACCGCCGCCGCGCGTTCCCGCATGCCGATCAGCCCGTACCCGGGCGGCCGGTCCGACAGGGCGGGCGGTCCTGCCGGGGCGCCCCCGTCGTCGGACACGGTGACGGTCAGCCGCCCGCCGCCCCAGTCCAGACCCACCCGGGCGCCACGGCCCGCCGCGTGCTTGGTCACGTTGGTCAGCGCCTCCTGCACGATCCGGTACGCCGTGAGGTCCGCGCCCGGCGACAGCGACCGCGCCCGGCCCTCCTCGCGTACCGCCACCTCGAGCCCCGCCCGCCGGAACGACTCCAGCAGGTCCGGCAGTCGCGCCAGCCCGGGCGCCGGCCCCTCGGAAGCAGCCGCGTCCCCGTCCCCGGTCTGCCGCAACAGGCCCACCGTGGCGCGCAGTTCGTCCAGGGCGTGCCCGGTGGTCTCCACCAGCTCGCGCAGGCTGACACGGGTCTGCTCCGGGCGGCTGTCGAAGAAGTGGGCGGCGACCGTGGCCTGCGCGTTGGCCAGCGTGATCTGATGCGCCACCAGGTCGTGCAGCTCACGGGCGATCCGCACCCGCTCCTCCGCGACCCGCCGCCGCGCCTCCAGCTCCCTGCTCTCCTCGGCCCGCCGCGCCCGCTCCTCCACGGCCGCGAGATACGCCCGCCGGGTCCGTACCGCGTGCCCGATCAGCCCCGCCACCAGCGGCGCCGCCACCACCGTCCCCATCCGGCTCACGTCCCGCCAGGAGACGTCCTCGGACAGCGGCTCAGCCCCGGCGAGCAGGGCCACGGCGGCCAGCGCGACGGCGCCCGCCGCACGTCGTTCTCCGGGGACGTGCAACGTGCAGGCGTAGGCGGCGACCAGGGCGGGCGTGGCCATGGGAGGACTCAGCACCAGGCCGAGGGGCTGGGCCACGACACCGGCCGCCGTGGTGACGGCCAGCACGGTCAGGGGACGCCGGTGCCGCGCGGGCAGCACGGCGCAGGACACCAGGGCGAGCAGCCAAGCCGCGAGGGGCGGCGCGGTGAGGGTGTCCTCGACCCGCACGGTCCCCCCGAGCAGACAGACCACGAACGCGGCCGCCACGACCGCGGCCTCCCGCCCCCGTCCGGGACGCGGCGCCCCCGTGTCCGGGGTGTCCGGTGTCGGCAGCACGCGGCCCAGCCTAGGGGCCCTGTTCACGGAAGTGCGCATACTTCCACCCTCCGGGCCTGCCCCCGGCCGGGCATCGTCCTCAGGAGTGGTCCCCACTGGTGCGTACGCAGCAGTGGAGCGCGCCGTCTGGTGCGTACGCACTACCCGGCCCGCGCCCGGGGACGCCCGAGGGCCCCGTCTCCAGCCGGAGACGGGGCCCTCGGGACCTACGGGCGGGGTGCCTCAGTAGCGGCGCGTGATGAGCGCGCGCTTCACCTCGGCGATCGCCTTGGTGACCTCGATACCGCGCGGGCAGGCGTCCGTGCAGTTGAACGTGGTGCGGCAACGCCACACGCCGTCCTTGTCGTTGAGGATCTCCAGCCGCTGCTCGCCGGCCTCGTCACGCGAGTCGAAGATGAAGCGGTGCGCGTTGACGATCGCGGCCGGGCCGAAGTACTGGCCGTCGTTCCAGAACACCGGGCACGACGACGTGCACGCGGCGCACAGGATGCACTTGGTCGTGTCGTCGAAGCGCTCGCGGTCCTCGGCGGACTGGAGCCGCTCACGCGTCGGCTCGTTGGTGTCCTTCGTGATCAGGAAGGGCATCACGTCCCGGTACGCCTGGAAGAACGGCTCCATGTCCACGACCAGGTCCTTGAGGACCGTCAGGCCCTTGATGGCCTCGACCGTGATCGGCTTCTCGGGGTTGATGTCCTTGATCAGCGTCTTGCACGCCAGGCGGTTCTTGCCGTTGATCCGCATGGCGTCGGAGCCGCAGATGCCGTGGGCGCAGGAACGGCGGAAGGTCAGGGTGCCGTCCAGGTCCCACTTGATCTTGTGCAGCGCGTCGAGGACACGCTCCTTGGGGTCGATCTCCAGCTGGAAGTCTTCCCAGGTCGCCTCCGCGGAGACCTCCGGGTTGAACCGGCGGATCCGCAGGGTGACGGTGATGTAGGGGGAGTCGGCGAAGCCGGGCTCGGGGGAGCCGGCCGCGTCCGCCTTGTCCAGTACGGGGGTAGCCATCAGTACTTACGCTCCATCGGCTGGTAGCGGGTCTGGACGACCGGCTTGTAGTCCAGACGGACGGTCTCGGTGCCGTCGGCGCCGACCTCGCGGTACGCCATCGTGTGGCGCATGAAGTTGACGTCGTCGCGGTTCGGGTAGTCCTCGCGGTAGTGACCGCCGCGGGACTCCTTGCGGGCCAGGGCGGACACGGCCATGACCTCGGCCAGGTCCAGCAGGTTGCCCAGCTCGACGGCCTCCAGCAGGTCGGTGTTGAACCGCTTGCCCTTGTCCTGGATGGCGACGTTCTTGTAGCGCTCGCGCAGCTCGGCGATCTTCTCGACCGCCGTCTTGATGGTCTGCTCGGTGCGGAACACCATGACGTTGGCGTCCATGGTCTCCTGCAGCTCGCGGCGCAGCTCGGCCACCCGCTCGTTGCCGGTGGAGGACCGCAGGCGCTCGATCTGGCCGACCACGAAGGACTCCGGGGCCTCCGGCAGCTCGACGAAGTCCGCGGTCTGCGCGTACTCCGCCGCCGCGATGCCGGCCCGCTTGCCGAACACGTTGATGTCCAGCAGCGAGTTGGTGCCCAGACGGTTGGCGCCGTGCACCGACACGCAGGCCACCTCGCCGGCCGCGTACAGGCCGGGGACCACCGTGGTGTTGTCCGCGAGGACCTCACCCTTGACGTTGGTCGGGATGCCGCCCATCGCGTAGTGCGCGGTGGGCTGGATCGGGATCGGGTCCGTGTAGGGCTCGATGCCGAGGTAGGTCCGCGCGAACTCCGTGATGTCGGGCAGCTTGGCGTCCAGCTGCTCCGGCGGGAGGTGCGTGAGGTCCAGGTAGACGTGGTCGCCCTCGGGACCGCAGCCGCGTCCCTCGCGGATCTCCGTGTAGATGGAGCGGGAGACGACGTCACGCGAGGCGAGGTCCTTCATGACGGGCGCGTACTTCTCCATGAAGCGCTCGCCGTCCTTGTTGCGCAGGATGCCGCCCTCACCGCGGGCGCCCTCCGTGAGCAGGATGCCCATGCGCCAGATGCCGGTCGGGTGGAACTGGAAGAACTCCATGTCCTCCAGCGGCAGGCCCCGGCGGTACACGGCGGCCTGGCCGTCACCGGTCAGGGTGTGCGCGTTGGACGTCACCTTGAAGAACTTGCCGGTGCCGCCGGACGCGTAGATCACGGACTTCGCCTGGAAGATGTGGATCTCGCCGGTCGCCAGCTCGTACGCCACGACGCCGGACGACTTCTTGACGCCGTCGACCTCGGTGATCAGCTGGTCCAGGACGTAGAACTCGTTGAAGAACTCCACGCCCTCCTTGACGCAGTTCTGGTACAGCGTCTGGAGGATCATGTGGCCGGTGCGGTCCGCGGCGTAGCAGGACCGGCGGACCGGGGCCTCGCCGTGGTTGCGGGAGTGGCCGCCGAAGCGGCGCTGGTCGATGGTGCCGTTCGGCGTGCGGTTGAACGGCAGGCCCATCTTCTCCAGGTCGAGGACGGAGTCGATGGCCTCCTTCGCCAGGATCTCGGCGGCGTCCTGGTCGACCAGGTAGTCACCGCCCTTGACCGTGTCGAAGGTGTGCCACTCCCAGTTGTCCTCCTCCACGTTGGCCAGCGCGGCGGCCATGCCGCCCTGCGCGGCGCCCGTGTGGGAGCGGGTGGGGTAGAGCTTGGTCAGCACGGCGGTGCGGCTGCGCTTCGTCGACTCGATGGCGGCGCGCATACCGGCGCCACCGGCGCCGACGATGACGGTGTCGTACTTGTGGATCTTCATGATTCTCGCAGCCCCGTGCCTAGCGGATGTTCGGGTCGAAGGTGAAGATCACCAGCGTGCCCAGCAGGATGGTGAACACCGTGGCCGTGTAGAGCAGGCCCTTCAGCCACAGGCGGGTGTTCGGCCGCTCGGCGTAGTCGTTGATGACCGTGCGCAGGCCGTTGGCGCCGTGCAGCATCGCCAGCCACAGCATCGCCAGGTCCCAGACCTGCCAGAAGGGGCTCGCCCAGCGGCCCGCCACGAAGGCGAAGCCGATCTTGGAGACGCCGCCGTCCAGCACCAGCTGGATCAGCAGGTGGCCGATGACCAGCACGACCAGGACGACACCGGACAGGCGCATGAACAGCCACGCGGCCAGCTCGAAGTTGCCGCGGGTGCTCTTCGGGGTCTTCTTGGTCCGCTTGCGCGGGGGCTCGATGACCGGCGCCGGGTTGTCGACGGAGTACGGCGAGGCGCCTTCGACGGGGCCGACGCCCGAGGCGGAGGTTTCAGTCGTGGACATCTGCGTCAGCTCCCGAACAGTTCACGAGCGGCGTGGCCGAGGACGGGGTAGATCGCCCCGAGCATCAGCACGATCCACACGGCGACGACGGTCCAGAGCATCTGCTTCTGGTACCGGGCGCCCTTGATCCAGAAGTCGACGGCGATGACACGCAGGCCGTTGAGCGCGTGGAAGAGGATGGCGGCCACGAGGCCGTACTCCAGCAGCGCGACGATCGGCGTCTTGTACGTGGCCACGACGTCGTCGTAGGCCTCCGGGGACACTCGCACGAGAGCGGTGTCCAGCACGTGAACGAACAGGAAGAAGAAGATGAGGACGCCGGTGACTCGGTGAGCCACCCAGGACCACATTCCTTCCCGGCCGCGGTACAGCGTTCCAGCCGGCACGGAAATTTCCTCCGGGAGCGGGGATTGGGGCCGCGCCGGCTTTCCTTGTCGGTCGGGCCCGGCCGGGTACGGTCCACCGGCCCCCAGCATGGTAGCGACGGTTGCCTGCGGCGCTTACGGGGGGCCTGCCGGTGTGATCAAACTTGCACCCGAAAAGGGGGGCCGTGGTGCGGATGCGGCCACCGGGGTGGGGGGTTTGCGGTCATTTGCCGGGTGCGGCGTCGCGGGGGCCGGTCGCGCGGTCCCTCGCGCCCCCGAGCGTGTCGGTCAGGCGCTCCCGGGCCAGGAGGCGGAGTTGGTCCCTGGTGACCGTGTGCTCCTCCTCGGGATCGTTCGCCAATCGTGACCGGATGTCCTCCAGGACGCGGTCGAGGACCTCGTCCTCGGGGACGCCGTCCAGGCAGAGGACGAAGACGTGTCCGAACTTCGCCTCGTAGGCCGCGTGCGCGGCGTTCAGGGCGGTGTGGGCGGCCGAGTAGGTGTCCTCGGGGAGCGAGGGGAGGGGCTCGGAGACCAGGGCCTCGGCGATCTCCTCCGGCGAGAGGTCGTACGCCGCCTCGTCCGCGGCGGCCAGGAGGGACGCCGTGTCGGGGTACGGGCGGTGGCCGGCCAGCAGGCGGGCCCAGCGGGGGCTGTGCAGGCAGGACAGCAGGGCGCGCTCGGCGTCCGGCCCGGGAGCGTCGTTGAACCACTCCAGCGGGGGCGGGGTTCCGGGCGTGCCGCGGGACTGTTCGGGTATGGCGACTCGGCCGGGGAGGTCTGGGAGTCGGTGCGCAGGCAGCGTGGGTCCTCGTGGGCGTCGCGTGAGTGTCGTTGGCAGATGCTGTGAGAGTTGTGACGTCACGTTATCGAGTGAGTCCGAGACGTGTCCGATCGGTACCCCCATTTCACCCGGACGGCAGAGTTTGAGAACGGCTCATGGACGCTTCTCACCCGAACGGGTCGTACGTTGGCAGGGTGAGTCGGCACAGGCAGCACGGTCAGCGCAGGCGCGGTCCCGGCGCCGAGGCGACGGCGAGGCGGCGGAGGATCACCGCCGTCGCGGTCGCCGTGGGGGCGGTGGTGGTGGCCTCCGGGGTGGGAATCGGCCTGTGGGCCTCGGGCGACGACGACGGTCCGGCGGCCGCCCCCTCCTCGCCGTCGCCGACGCCGAGCCCCACCCGCAGCTACCCGCTGTCCGAGGCGCCGCGGACCATACCCGCCGTGCGCGAGCACACCGCGGAGCGCGGCCCCGGCTGGCGGCCCGTCCCCGGGCGCCGGGTGGTCGTGTCCGACCCGGCGCTCGCCGACGAGGGCCGGCTGACCGCCGGGGAACTGGGCCTGACGTACGCGGGGGAGAAGGACGACGAGCGGCCCGGCGACGTGCGCCTGGAGCTGAACCGCGACTCCGGCGCGAACCCGGAGTCGTACACCCTGACCGTGCGCGGCGGGCGGGTCACCGTAAGCGGGCCGGGGGAGGCGGGCGTCTTCTACGGCACCCGCACCCTCAAGCAGGAGATACGCGGGGCCGGCGCCGCCCCCGAGGGCGTGGTGCGCGACGAACCCGCCAAGCCGCGGCGCGGCATGATGCTGGACATCGCGCGCAAGCACTACGACGCCGGCTGGATAGAGGACCGCATACGCGAGCTGGGCGACCTCAAGTACAACGAGATCGGCCTGCACTTCTCCGACGACCAGGGCTTCCGCATCGAGTCCGGCTCGCACCCGGAGATCGTGTCGAAGGACCACCTCACCAAGGCGCAGGTCCGGAAGATCGTCGAGCTCGCGGAGAGCCGGCACATCACCGTCGTCCCCGAGATCGACTCGCCCGGACACCTCGGCGCCGTCATCGACGCCCACCCCGACCTCCAGCTGCGCAGGGCGAACGGCGAGGCGGTGCGCGGCGCCATCGACATCGCGAATTCCGAGTCCGCCGAGATCGTCGACGACCTGCTCGACGAGTACGCCGGTCTCTTCCCCGGCGGCCGGTGGCATCTCGGCGGCGACGAGTACCAGGCCCTCGTCGTCCCCGACCCCGAGGCGACCTTCCCGGGCCTCGCCGCCGCGGCCCGCGAGAAGTACGGCTCGGGCGCCACCGTCGAGGACCTCACCACCGGCTGGCTCAACGACCGCGCCGCCACCGTCCGCGCGAACGACCGCGTCCCCCGCGCCTGGAACGACGGCTTCTTCACCGGCGGGTCCGTCCAGGCCGACGAGGACATCGAGGTCGCCTACTGGACCGGCAAGGAGATCGGCGCGCGCGACCCCGTCGAGTACCTCTCCGAGGGCCGCGACGTGATCAACTACAACGACGAGTTCCTGTACTACGTCCTCGGCGAGCCGCTCACCTTCGTCTACCCGACCGGCGAGCGCATCTACGAACAGTGGACCCCGCGGGTGCTGCGCGGCACCGAGCCCGTCCCCGCCAGGTACGACCGCCAGATCCTCGGCGGCTCCTTCGCCATCTGGGGCGACCTGCCCCGCTCCCAGACCCAGGAGCAGGTCGCGGCCGGCATCCGGATGCCGCTGCGGGCCCTCGCCCAGAAGCTGTGGGACGCGGGCGAACCCACGCTGTCCTGGGCCGAGTTCCGCACCCTGGCGGGCCGGCTCGGCTGACGGATTGCCGCGAACGCCTGCGAACCCCCGTACGGCTGTGGTGATGTTCTGGGCGAGCCGACGGCTCGGCACGCCGGGCCGGGAACCGACACGCGGGGGGAACACCGGCACATGGGCTACTGGGGTTATTTCGTCGTGGGCCGCGCGGAGCGGCCGCTGGCCGCACTGGACGCGCTGGCCGGTACGGCCGGGGAGCTGACCCTGCGCACCGAGGCCCCGGACGGCTGGCAGGTGTGGGAACTGCCCGGCCGCGAGGGCGAGCTGGGCAGCATGAACGAACTGGCGAAGGAGACGGGCGCGCCCGCGCTGTTCGGCTACGTGATGGCCGGCGAGTGCGTGGCCGTGGAGGCCGCGTCCCCCGAGAGCGGGGTGTGGACGGCCTGCCTCGGCCGGGACGCGATGGCCGGGTACCTCGACGGGCGCCAGGAGGGCCTCACCGTCGACGACTACTTCCTGGAACCGGCCGATGCCGCCGAGCGGGCCGTCTTCTGGGCCGAGGAGGCCGGGCGCGAGGTCGCCGCCGAGGACGTCCTGGAGGTGCTGACCGCCGACCCCGGGCCGATGGCTGAAAACGGTTTCTTCCGGCTGCTCGACCGGTTGCGCGTGGTGCCCGAGTGACACTCCCGGCTTGTCGCACGCAGTAAGGGGAAATGCGGGCTCCGTGAGGGACGACGCCCGTCAAGGCCTCATCAGGGGGCCTGCGGGATCCGCAGAGGGAGGCGTGCATGAGCCTGGAGGAACTGATCGCACAGGCCGACGAGCGCGGACTGGCCGTCAGCGGGGTGGCTTGTTTGGATCGGTGCGTGCCGCTGCTGGGCGGTGACGACGAGGCGCTGCGGCCGCTGTGGGGCACCCTCGCCGGGGGTCCCTCCGACGGCGACTGGGGCGAGGTGCTCCAGCAGACGCGCGAGAAGCTGGACGCGGCGGCGGACGAGGCCGCGGCCGGCGGCGCCGGCGAGGCGGCGGAGCTGGCGCGGGGCATGCTCGCCACCGCCCCCCTGGACCGGTCCGGGACGGCGCTGCGGCAGTGGGCCGACCGGTGCTCGGCCGACGCGCTGCGGATCCACCAGTTGCTGGACGGCGCGGGTGACGCCGGCGCCACCGACCTGACGGCCGCCCGCCGTGAGGGCCGCAGGGACGGGCTGTCGCCGCTGCTCGCCGCGGAACTGCGGCGGCAGACCGCCGTCCTGGAACTCGTCGCCGCCCACGGAGCGGCCGGACTGCGCGGCGCGCTGGAGGTGTCCACGGAAGGGCGCCGGGTGCTGCGCGCGGCGGTCTCGCGCCGCAGCCGCCGCGATGCCTGACACGACGTCGGAGCTTCGGGTCGAGGACGTGCGGCGACGGCCCTGTGAGTGTCCTGGGGCGGTCGTGCACCCGTTGTGGGGAACCGCGGGATCGGGGTGACGAAACGCTTCGCCGCAGCGCTCTCCAGAGTGTGACGACTGCGACGACTGTGACGACACAGCAGGAGACCAGGCCCTCGGCGGCGACGAAGCCGGTCCGCTGGGCGGCGGACGCGGTGGCGGCGATGCGCGAGGGCGCACGGCTGCGCCTCGACTACTCGGCGCGCAGTCTGTGGAGCGTCGACCGGATGATCGAGGACATCCGCCGGGAGTCGGCCCCGTACGCCGCCGTGGAGCTGGTGCTGCGCGGCTTCGGGGCCTACGCGGGCGAGGTGATCGTGCGCCAGGCCGGCGGTGAGTGGTGGGCCTCAGGCGGAGACCACTGGGTCCGCACCCCCGACGGCCGCCTCTGGGACCCCATCGACGAGGCCCGCCGCTGCTACACCCAGGACGGCTCACTCCGGCTCCTGTGCCGGGACGCCACGACGGGGGCACGGCGGGACTGAGGTCCGTCGGCGGGCCCCGGGGCGTCCGGGGGCGGTGTGCCGCCGTGGCGTGCGGGGTCCCTGAGGGGCCTGGGACGTGCGGTGACCTGTGACACTTTGGCCGCCCCGCACGCTGAGGTCGCTGGGGGTGTGACACGGCGGACGTGCACACGTCATGCGAGGCGCATCGCGCTCGGTACGGACGAGGACGGTTCTTGGGCCACGGAGGGGAATCCCGCCGCACGCAGGCGTTCGACGGGGAACTGGGTGACGCCGTCGCGCGCGCCCAGCAGGGCGACGAGGCCGCGTTCGCCGTGGCCTACCGGCTCGTGCAGCCCGGACTCCTCGCGTACGTCAGGGGACTGGTCGGCGCCGAGGCCGAGGACGTGATGTCCGACGCCTGGCTGGAGATCGCCCGTGACCTCGGCCGGTTCAAGGGCGACGGCGCCGGGTTCCGCGGCTGGACGGCCACCATCGCCCGGCACCGAGCCCTCGACCACCTGCGCCGCCAGCGCGTACGCCCCCGCGCGTCCGCGTTGGTGCAGGACCTCCTGGAGCTGCCCGCCCCGCACAGCACGCACGACCAGGCGATGGAGGCCATGTCCACCGAGCAGGCCCTCGCCCTCGTCGGCCGGCTGCCCCGCGACCAGGCCGAGGCGGTGCTGCTGCGCGTCGTCGTGGGCCTCGACGGGCCCGCCGCCGCCCGCGTGCTCGGCAAGCGGCCGGGCGCGGTACGGACGGCCGCGCACCGCGGTCTGCGGCGCCTGGCGCGGCAGCTCGCGGCCGACGGTGTGACGGATGAGGCCCCCACGACGCTGGGTGAGTCGACGTGACCGTGGGCCGGAACGGCGGTCACGCCGCACGGCACGGCCTCGACGGCCGCTGAGGCGGCTGAACGGGCCGGGCGGACGGAACGTATCCGTTTGTCCGGGACCCGCACGGCACCCCGCTGGTGGGAGGGGGTGCGCCGTCCGTCGGGCCTCGGACACGGGGCCGCGGGGCCGACGGACGGAACCGGGCAGGCCGGACAGGCCGGACACGAGCGAGCAGGGACGGAAACGGACATGGGTGAACGGCAGAGCGACGGCGGGCGGGCCGGCCGCCGGCGTGTGCACCCAGAGCGTTCCGCGTGCTCCGTGGGCGTGTCGGCCGCGTCCGGGCGTGCCGTACCCGTCTCCGTCGAGGGGTCGGCCGGTGACACGGCCCGGCTGGAGGCGCTGCTCGTCACCGCTCTGGTGCGTGACGGCGTGGACGCCGGGGCCGAGCAGCGGGCCGTCGCCGCGTTCGTGGCCGCCCGGGAGTCGGGGGCGCATGGCGCGCGCACCCGCCGCCGGGACGACTGGCGGGCCTCTCGACGGCGGTTCGGCGGGCGGTCGCTGCGGGCGACGCTGGGGGCGCTGGTCGCGGGCTGTGCCCTCAGCGGGGTGGCCTGGGCCGGGATCCAGGCGGCGGGCGTGCCGGGCGGTGGGAGGTCCGAGGACACGGGGCCGACCCGGGCGCCGTCCGCGAGCTCCGCGCCTGTCGTTCCGGACGCGTCCGGTGGCTCCGGCGCCTCCGGTGCCGGTGGGGTCCCGGAGGAGTCGGCATCGGCGTCCGCCGCGGAGACGGGGCGTGACGGTGCGCGGCGCGGCTCGGGGCCGACGGAGTCCGCGGGGGGCGTGGGGACCGCTGGAGCTGCGGGGGGTATCGAGGCGCAGTGCCGGGCGTACGAGCGGATCGCCGGGCAGGGGCGGGCGGCGGACGCGCCGGCCTGGGAGCGGCTGGTCGCCGCTGCGGGGGGCGCGGGGAAGGTCGAGGCGTACTGCGCGGGGCGGGGCGGGGGCGGGCGGCCCACGACTTCCGTGTCGGCGCCGGTGGGTGTTCCTCGCGAGACGGGGGCTGAAGCGGGTGCCGGCCGCCCCACGGGGGAGGCGGCCGACACCGACCCTTCCGACCTGGTCAAGGGGAAGGTGCGGAGGCCCTGAGGGCTGACGTGGGTCACCTGAACAGGGGTGTTCTCGCAGCCCGGCGCTCGCGGCGTGCCGTTGCCTGTGCGGCACGCATGCCCGAAGTTGCGGACGCCTCAGGGGCGCGGGGAACTGCGCGATCGGCCACGGACTGCCCGCACCCGTCACTCACGGGTGCTGCCCGCCTTCGCACCTGCCGCCCCGAGTGGAACGGCGTCGCGGAGACGGCCGGGGCCGCCACCCCCCACAGGAGAGGCCCCGGCCGTCGCGCGGTACGGGCCGCGCGCGACCCGTATCTTCTACAGCGCCGGGCATGCGTTTTCTGTCACACGTCCCGTGCCACGAGTTAGTTGCGTCTTGTACGGTCATGGACGGGGACCGGTTTCAGGTCGTAACGTGCCTTTCGCGCCAGGCCGCGGGAGGCAAACGACCACAACCTCCGCGAGCGGCCTTGAGACCGCAACGACCGACTTGAGCTATGACGACGGCGAGCAACCCGGTCCGCGAGAGCGGCGCCGGCTTAGGCGCAGAAGGGCGCACGCGTGCTGGGGGACGACGCGGAGCTGACCGCCGCGGTGCGCGCGGCACAGGACGGGGACGAGACCGCGTTCCGGACCGTGTACCGCGCCGTGCACCCGCGGCTGCTCGGGTACGTCCGGACCCTGGTCGGCGAGCCCGACGCCGAGGACGTCGCGTCCGAGGCCTGGCTGCAGATAGCCCGTGATCTGGAGCGCTTCTCCGGCGACGCGGACCGCTTCCGCGGCTGGGCCGCCCGCATCGCCCGCAACCGCGCGCTCGACCACATCCGCATGCGTGGCCGCCGCCCGTCGATAGGCGGCGACGAGACCGAGCTCACCGGACGGCCCGCCGAGTCCGACACGGCCGGCGAGGCGATCGAGGCGCTCGCCACCGACGGCGCCTTCACCCTCATCTCCCGGCTGCCGCAGGACCAGGCCGAGGCCGTCGTGCTGCGCGTGGTCGTCGGCCTCGACGCCAAGACGGCCGCGCAGACCCTGGGCAAGCGCCCCGGCGCCGTACGGACGGCCGCGCACCGCGGCCTGCGCCGCCTCGCCGAACTGCTCGGCGACGATCCGGACGGCCATCCGGAATCCGCGGGTGTGCTCGACGCCCTTCCACCCCAAAGAGAACCACGCCGTCGTACGGTGACGTCCGCGAGTGTGACGCAGTTGCGAGCGCGGACGCAGAAGGACTTGTGATGGCCGATGAGCGGTACAGGTGGCTGGACGCGGAGGCGGCGGAGCGCCTGCTGAGCGGAGAGCCGCCCAGGGCTGCCGATCCACCCGCCGGTGACCAGGCCGAACAACTCGCCGGAGTGCTCCGCGCGCTGTCCGCGCCTCCGCCCACGGCCGAGGACGAACTCCCCGGGGAGGCGGCCGCGCTGGCCGCCTTCCGCACGTCGAGGGACGAACGGACAGGACAGGCCGACTCGGCCCCGCACACCGGTCACGGCACCGGCACCGGGGACTCCGACGTCGGCCTGATCCGTCTCCACGCCCCGCGCACCGGCCGTAACGGAACGCCCGGCGGAGCCCGCGGACCGCGTCCCGCCCGGCTCGTGCTGGCCGCCGCGCTGGTCGCCGGCATGGTCGGCGGCACCGCCGTGCTCGCCGGGACCGGGCTGCTGCGCACACCCTTCGACGACTCCCGCTCCGGCCCCGCGGGTGCCGCCACGGCGACGCACCCCCAGCGCCCGCTGATCTCCCCGCCCGCCCAGGGCGTCACCCCGGACGACCGTCACGAGGACGACCTCGCCGACGGGGGCCGTGACGGCGCCCAGGGCGGCGAGGACCCCGGTCACACACCCGGGGCCCCGCCGCCCGGCGACGGCAAGGCCGCCCACGGAGCCCGCTGGAAACTCGTGGTCTCCGCGTGCCGGTCCTGGCACCAGGGCAGGCCGGTGAACGGCGAACGCCGTCGCGCCCTGCACGAGGCGGCCGGCGGCGCCTCCCGCGTCGCCGCGTACTGCCGCGGCGTCACCGCCAAGGAAGGCGCGGGCACCAAGGACGGCACGGCCGGCAAGGACGACAAGGGCGCCGGGGGCGGCATGCACGAGGCCGAGACACGCCTCGACGCCGACGAGGGCGAGCAGGAGAACACCCTCCCGGGCCAGGAAGCCGACCGCCCGGACACCGGCGACGGCGGTGAGGGCAAGGGCGACAACGGCAGCGGCAAGGGGAACGGGAAGGGCAAGGGGAACGGCGGCGGCCCCGGCAACAGCGGCTCGCACGCCGACGACCACCCCTCCAAGAGCCAGGGCAACGGGAACGGGAGCGGGAAGGGCAACGGGAACAACAGCCCCGGTAACGGGAACGGAAGCGGCAAGGGCAACGGGAACGGCAAGCAGGACCAGTAGGCGGGCAGGAATCCCGTCACCCCTCTGACCTGCATCAACGGCCCCGCGTCCCCCTTACGTACCGACGGGTGTGACACTTCCGGCCCTCGTGACGCAGTACTGAGTGAGCCGACTGGTCATCGGCCGTAGCACTGAGCCGGGGTTCCCCCCGTACCAACGGCTCGTGCACCTGGCGCGGGCGGGACACGTTCCCCCGGTCCCGCCCGCGCCCCTCTCTCCTCAGGTCGCGTCGCCCGCCTCGGGTCTCACCAGTGGACGACGACCTTGTCGCCGTCCCGCACCTGCTCGTACAGCCGCGCGATCGCGTCCTCGTCGCGTACGTTCACGCAGCCGTGCGAGGCGCCGGCGTAGCCCCGGGCGGCGAAGTCGGACGAGAAGTGCACCGCCTGCCCGCCGCTGAAGAACATCGCGTACGGCATCGGCGAGTCGTACAGCGTCGACACGTGGTGCCTGGACTTCCAGTAGACGCGGAAGACGCCCTCACGGGTCGGCGTGTACTCGGAGCCGAAGCGGACCGGCATCGTCGACACCGTGCGGCCGTCGACCATCCAGCGCAGGGTGCGGCTGGACTTGCTGATGCACATCACCCGGCCGGTCATGCAGCGCGGGTCGGGCGGGTCGGCCGGCTGGCCGCCCATCAGGTACAGGTCCCAGCGGCCCGGCTCCCGCGTCATCGCCAGCAGTCGCTGCCAGGTCACCGTGTCCGTCACGCCGGTCTGCGGCAGGCCGCGCTTGCCCTGGAAGCCGCGGACCGCTTCCGCCGTCAGGTCGTCGTAGGTGCCGGTGGGGCCGTGGAAGATCCAGGCGACCTGCCGCAACCGCGCCTGGAGTTCACGGATGTCCCGCCCCTTGTCGCCCGGTGACCACAGCACCCGGGCCGGCGTGGGACTGCTCGACGGCTTCGCGGGCGGAGCGGACGGCGACGGCTTCGCGGGCGCCTCCGGTGTCCGGCTCGGCGACGCGGGCCCGTCCGGCGCGTCCGGCGTCCGGGACGGCACCTCGACCCGCACCGGCGGCGCGCCCTTCCCGTCCGCACCGGCCGGCTGCACCGTGCACCCCGCCGTACCCACGGCCACCGCGCCCAGCACCGCCAGCACGGCTATGCCTGTTCCCCCCATGCCTGTCCCGCGCACCTCGGTCCCCCGTCGTCCCGCCGCACCGGGCCCGCCCGGTTGTCACCCCGTGTTTCTACCCCGGACGTGACCGGAGCGGAACAAGGAGGCAAGGTGGGGAGTGACCGGACGGGACGGCCGCCGGGGAAAGGCCTTGTGAGCGGGGTCCCACGGAGGTTGTGAGGAAGGTCCCAGCGTGTGACCCTCCACCAGGCCGCACGCGCACCGCTACAGTCCGTCGAAGGGTCGGCCTGTACTGGTGAGTAACCGGCGAGTGACCGGCGATCGGATCGAGCAACGCTGCTCAGCGGGAGGCATGCACATCATGGCGCGTGAGTCGGAGTCCGGACTGCCCATCGAACCGGTCTACGGGCCGGAGGCTCTCGAGGGCTGGGACCCGGCGGAGAAGCTGGGTGAGCCGGGCTCGTACCCGTTCACGCGGGGTGTGTACCCGACGATGTACACGGGCCGTCCGTGGACGATGCGCCAGTACGCCGGTTTCGGCACGGCGACGGAGTCCAACGCCCGGTACAAGCAGCTGATCGCGAACGGCACGATGGGTCTGTCGGTCGCCTTCGACCTGCCGACGCAGATGGGTCACGACTCCGACGCGCCGATCGCCTCGGGCGAGGTCGGCAAGGTGGGTGTGGCGATCGACTCGATCGACGACATGCGGGTGCTGTTCGGCGGGATCCCGCTGGACAAGGTGTCGACGTCGATGACGATCAACGCGCCCGCCGCGCTGCTGCTGCTCCTGTACCAACTGGTCGCCGAGGAGCAGGGCGTGAGCGCCGACAAGCTCACCGGCACGATCCAGAACGACGTGCTGAAGGAGTACATCGCCCGCGGCACGTACATCTTCCCGCCGAAGCCGTCGCTGCGGCTGATCGCGGACATCTTCAAGTACTGCAAGGCCGAGATCCCGAAGTGGAACACGATCTCGATCTCCGGCTACCACATGGCGGAGGCGGGTGCCTCGCCGGCGCAGGAGATCGCGTTCACGCTGGCCGACGGCATCGAGTACGTGCGTACGGCGGTCGCGGCCGGCATGGACGTCGACGACTTCGCCCCGCGCCTGTCGTTCTTCTTCGTGGCCCGCACCACGATCCTGGAGGAGGTCGCCAAGTTCCGTGCGGCCCGCCGGATCTGGGCGCGGGTGATGAAGGAGGAGTTCGGCGCGAAGAACCCCAAGTCGCTGATGCTGCGTTTCCACACGCAGACGGCCGGGGTGCAGCTGACGGCCCAGCAGCCCGAGGTGAACCTGGTGCGTGTCGCCGTGCAGGGCCTGGCGGCGGTGCTGGGCGGCACGCAGTCGCTGCACACCAACTCCTTCGACGAGGCGATCGCGCTGCCGACGGACAAGTCCGCCCGGCTCGCGCTGCGCACGCAGCAGGTCCTCGCCTACGAGACCGATGTGACCGCCACGGTCGACCCGTTCGCCGGCTCCTACGTCATCGAGAAGATGACCGACGACGTGGAGGCCGCCGCGAGGGAGCTGATGGAGAAGGTCGAGGACCTCGGCGGCGCGGTCAACGCCATCGAGCGCGGCTTCCAGAAGAACGAGATCGAGCGCTCCGCCTACCGCATCGCCCAGGAGACCGACTCCGGCGAGCGGGTCGTGGTCGGCGTCAACCGCTTCCAGCTCGACGAGGAGGAGCCCTACGAGCCGCTCCGCGTCGACCCGGCCATCGAGGCCCAGCAGGCCGAACGCCTCGCCAAGCTGCGCGCCGAGCGCGACCAGGAGGCGGTCGACACGGCGCTGGCCGCGCTGAAGAAGGCCGCCGAGGGCGAGGACAACGTCCTCTACCCGATGAAGGACGCCCTCAAGGCCCGCGCCACCGTCGGCGAGGTCTGCAACGCCCTGCGCGAGGTGTGGGGCACCTACGTGCCGAGCGACGCCTTCTAGGGGGCGTTCTCGCAGGTCGAGACGGTAGCGAGGAGTGTCGCACGGCGTGCGACACTCCTCGCTATGTTCGGTGTCGTCGACCTTCCCACCTACCTCGCGGGCCTGGTGCTGATCATCCTGCTGCCCGGGCCCAACTCGCTGTACGTCCTGTCCGTCGCCGCCCGCCGCGGAGTGCGCTCCGGCTACACGGCCGCCGCCGGCGTCTGGTGCGGGGACGCCGTCCTGATGACGCTGTCGGCCGCGGGTGTCGCCTCCCTGCTCCAGGCGAACGCCGTGCTGTTCGGCATCGTGAAGTACGCGGGCGCCGGCTATCTGGCGTGGCTGGCCGTCGGGATGCTGCGCGCCGCGTGGGGCATGTGGCGCGGGCGCGGCGAGGAACGCCCGGAGGAGACCGCCCCGGCCGCCGCGCCCGGTGAGCGTCCGTTCCGCCGGGCGCTGGTCGTCAGCCTGCTGAACCCGAAGGCGATCCTGTTCTTCATCGCCTTCTTCGTGCAGTTCGTCGACCCCGCCTACGCCTATCCGGCGCTGTCCTTCGTGGTGCTGGGGGTGTTCGCGCAGATCGCCAGCGTGCTCTACCTCAGCGCGCTGATCTTCAGCGGAACCCGGCTCGCCGCCGCGTTCCGCCGTCGCCGCCGGCTGTCGGCGGGCGCCACCTCGGCGGCGGGCGCCCTGTTCCTGGGCTTCGCGGCGAAGCTGTCCACGGCGAGCGCGTAGAGCCTGTCCGGCGGATCATGTCGGGGGTGCGCACAACCCGCCTGTGGTGCCGGCCGCGTGCGAACCAAGTCCCGGTGGGCGTCGGTCCGCACCTTCGCCTCGCGGCCGGGGGCCCGGACCCGGTGCACCTGGACGTGCCCGTCAGCGCGTCCCGAACCGGGCCAGGTAGGCGCCGAGCCCGTCCGGGGTGTCCCCGGTCCAGCCCACGTAACCGTCCGGGCGCACCAGGAACAGGCCGGTGCCGTACGTACGGTGGGACGGGCCGCGCACGAGCCGTACGCCCGCGGGCGGTTCGGGGGCGTCCGTGCCCAGCGCCAGCAGGGTCCAGTGCGGGCCGCGGAAGGCGTCGAAGAGGCGTGTGCCGTCCACGCGGCCGTCCGGGGCCCGGTCGCCCGCGCGCACCGGTCCCGGTTCGGTGCGGGTCTCCGCGCTGAGCGAGGAGTCCCGGTAGCCGAGGTCCAGTTGCAGGGTGGCCCCGCCGCGCCTCGCCTCGCCCCGGTGGATGCGGGTGGACAGGCCGAGCATGTCCGCGGCGACCGCCCGGCGCTCCTCCTCGTAGCTGTCGAGGAGGGACGGGTCCGCCCCGTCGGACAGCACCGCCCCCAGCTTCCAGCCCAGGTTGTAGGCGTCCTGCACGGAGGTGTTGAGGCCCTGGCCGCCGGCCGGGGAGTGCACGTGCGCCGCGTCCCCCGCGAGGAACACCCGGCCCGCGCGGAAGCGGTCGGCGAGCGCGGCGCGCGGCCGGAAGTCGGAGGCCCACAGGACCTCGGTGACGTCCTCGGCGGCGAGGTGCGTGCGGGCGGCCACGACCTGCCGTACGGCGTCGGGGGAGAGGTCCACCCGGGTGCCCTCGGTGAACCGGGCGACCAGCTGGAAGTCGTCCGTACCGGCGAGCGGGCAGAGGGTGAGGAACTCGTCGCGGCCCTCGCGGGGCGGGAACATGTGCCACCAGTCCCGGTCCAGGCCGGCGATCCGGACGTCCGCCACCAGCATCGGCAGCGGGTCGACGGCCTCGCCGGTCATGCCGGTGCCGACCGCCCGGCGCACCGCGGACCGTCCGCCGTCGGCCGCCACGAGGTACCGGGCGCGCAGCGGCGGCCCGGCGGCGAAGTGGGCGGTCACGACGTCCTCGTCCTGGGTGACGTCCGTGAGCTCGCGGCCGTAGGCGATCTTGCCGCCCAGTTCCTCCAGGCGGTCCCGCAGGATCCGCTGGGTGCGCCACTGCGGGATCATCAGGCCCTCGTACGGCGCCTCCTCGGTGGGCTCCACGGGCGGCGCCAGATGGTGCTCGCCGAGCTGCTCGCCGTCGCGCCAGAGCATGCCGACCGGGTAGCGGCCGCCGCCCGCCCGGACGGCGTCCAGCACGCCGAGGTCGTCGAAGACCTCCATGGTGCGCGGCTGGAGGCCCTTGCCGCGCGATCCGGGGAACAGTCCGTCCTCCCGTTCCACGACCAGCGCCGGGACTCCGCGCCGGGCGAGGTCGATGCCGAGGGTGAGGCCGGTCGGCCCCGCGCCCACGATCAGGACAGGGGTGTCGTTCATGATCCGTCTCCTTAACGCTGTTAAGTGACCCGCCGTCCGAGCGTCTCTCTAACGGTGTTAAGTTGTCAAGCGTGAGCACGGAACGACGCGCGCCGCTGGACCGCCGACGGGTCGCCGGGACGGCGCTGAAGCTGCTGAACGAGGTCGGCCTCGACGGGCTGACCCTGCGCGCCATCGCCAAGGAGCTCGACGTCAAGGCGCCCGCCCTGTACTGGCACTTCAAGGACAAGCAGGCGCTGCTGGACGAGATGGCGACCGAGATGTTCCGCCGGATGACCGACGGGGTCGAACTCGCCGCCGACGACACCTGGCAGGAGCGGCTGCTCAGGAGCAACCGGGTGCTGCGGCGGACGCTGCTCGCCTACCGCGACGGGGCGAAGGTGTTCAGCGGTACGCGGTTCACCGGTCTGGAGCACGCGGAGCAGCAGGAGGCGAACCTCCGGCTGCTCACGTCCGCGGGGCTCACCCTGGCCCAGGCGGCCCGGGCGCTGCAGACGACGTTCCTGTACACGCTCGGGTTCGTCGCGGAGGAGCAGGGGGTCGAGCCGGTGCCGGGGGAGCGGCGCGAGGGGTTCGACGTGGAGGCGCGTGCCCGTCTAATGGCCGATCATCCGCTCGCCGCGGAGGCGGGGGCGGCGCTCTTCGGCGACTACGACGAACAGTTCGAGGAGGGCCTCGCCCTGATCGTCACCGGCATCGAGTCCCGCTACGGGACGAACTGAGCGGGGTGGGCGGCCGTTCGCGCAGTTCCCCGCGCCCCTTTTGGGCGCGCTGCCCGACCGGCGCCCTGAAGGGGCGCGGGGAACTGCGCGAGGAACCCCCACCGGGCGTCGGCCGGGTGTCAACCGGGCGTGAAGTCGCCCCGAAGGGGCGCGGGGAACGGCGCGACCAGCCCTTACGGGCCCGCAGCCGAAGTGGCTCCCCGGGCCATGGGCGAGTGCGGGCCGGTGGGGGTCGCTCGCGTAGTTCCCCGCGCCCCTTCGGGCGCCCCCCGCCCCCGCCTACCGCCGGCCGCCCCGCCGCACCACCCGCCCCACCCTCCGCCTCGCCCGCGCAGCCCGCACCCTCGCCCGGGCCCCCGGGCCGCTGCCCGGGAGGCCCAGCTCGGCCAGGCGCAGGGCCGGGAAATACGGCGCGGGACTCCCCGCGAGACAGTCGCGCAGCCACGCCTCCGCGGATTCCCGCAGCGCCGGATACGTCCGCGGCTGCATGCAGAACCCCATCGTCCGCACCAGCGGCTCCAGCGACGCGGGCACCGCGCCCAGCACCGCCGGGGCCTCGTCCCGCTCCAGGTCCGGGACCAGGTGGTCGACCAGGGCCAGCGGGATGCGGTTGCTGTTCTCGTAGGGCCGCAGGCGGTCGAGGACCAGCGCCGTCCCCACCCGCGCCACGGGCACGCCGTAGTGGACGGACGCGGTCACCATCGCCGTGGAGAAGCAGCCGACGACCAGTTCCGGGCGGACCCGGTCGTACAGCGTCTCCGCGAGCAGCGGCGCGTCCAGCACGGTGAGCCGTACGCCCGCGTCGGCGGCCGCCTTGTGCAGGGCCGCCGAGTAACCGGCGGGGGCCGTCGGATGGGGCTTGAAGACGAGCGAGCGGTGCCCCGCCCGCACCGCCCCGGCGAGCATGCGGACGTGCAGGTCCTCCTCCTCGTCCGCGCCCAGGATGCCGAGCGCCGCGAGGTACTGCCCGAGCAGCACGGCCGTCGGCGCCTCCTCCCGTACGGGTGCGAGCCGCGGGTCGTCCGCCGCCTCCCGGGCGACCTCGTCCAGCACCGCGCGGAACGCCCCGTCCGGCACGACGACCGGCTCCACGCCGTACTCGGACAGCAGCATCGGGCGCAGACCGGGCAGCAGGTCGAGGTGCAGCAGGCGACGGACGCGCCGGCCGAGGGTCAGCGGCAGCTTCTCCCGGGTCGGGCCGTAGCTCATCAGCCCGTCCGCGTAGACGTCGACGGACGCCTCGGAGAAGATCGCGACCAGCGCGCGGGCCGGGTTGGCCTGGATCGACTCGACGGCCAGGTCGACCCGTTCGTCCTCGCCGATGCCCCACAGCAGCCGCAGCGCCCGCTGCCACAGCACCGTGTCGGCGCCGCGCGGCCCCCAGGCGCTCGGGTGGTACGGGCTGATCGCCTCGTTCCAGCTCACCACCTCGTCGAAGCGGGCGGCGAGCGGCCCGTAGCCGTGCATCTCGTCCAGGCGCATCGCGGTCTCCGGGACGGCGGCGTTGTGCGAGACCAGCAGGATCCGGCGGGACGGCCCCGCCGGTCCGAACAGGCCCGCGTCCAGCGCCGCCGCCAGGGTCGCGGCGCCGTACAGGGTCGAGACCTGGAAGATCTGGGTCGTGCGGTGCGTGCGGTGCATGGGTCAGGCAGCCTTCCGCCCGTCGCGCAGGCGGCCGAGCAGCCTGCTCCGGGTGCTGTCGAGGGTGGCCAGGGTCTCCTCCAGCGCGCCCTGCGGCATCCGCAGCAGCGCCTCCCGCGCCTCCTGCCGCAGCCGCCGCGCCGCCGACGGCTCGTACGCGTCCGCCTTGCCCAGATGAAAGGCGATCATGGCGCAGTAGGTGCGCACGGCCTTCGGCAGGAAGCGGTCGCACTCCGGGTCGGCCCGCACGTCCCGCAGCAGCAGGTCGTAGGCCGGGATGAAGTCGAGCTGGCGGGAGTCCTTGATCTGGGTGAGGGAGGTCGCGACGCCCCGCCGGTAGAACACCCCGTGCAGCCCGAGGGAGGCGTAGCTGCGCGCCGTGAGGTGCAGCCGCCAGATCCACAGCCGGTCCTCGGCGGTGCGCAGTTCGGTGACGAAGCGCATCCCGCCGTCGTCGAAGAGGTGCCGGCGGTAGACGCCCGCCCAGACGAACGGGTAGTCGACCATGGTCTCCGTGTCGGCGGGCGTGATCCCGTCACGCGGGTCCATCACCGCGTCGCGCACCGGGGCGGGAGGTCGCCTGACCACCCGTTCCGTGCCGGTGACCTGCACATGGTCGGTGCGGGCGAAGTCGCAGCCCAGCTCGTCCATCGCCCGCACCAGCGCGGCGAGGTGACCGGGCCCGTACCAGTCGTCGCCGTCGAGGAACGCCAGGTACTCCCCGTCCGCCGCGTCGATGCCGGAGTTCCGCGCCTGCGCGATGCCCTGGTTGGTGTCGTGCCGGATCACCCGCGCGCCCGGCAGCTTCTCCGCCCACCGGTCGATCACCCAGGGCGTGGCGTCCGTGGAGCAGTCGTCGACGATCAGGAACTCGACGTCCGGGTGCGCGTTGGCGGCGAGACCGCGCAGGGTGCTCTCCGCGAACGCCTCCACGTTGTGCATCGGGACGACGACGGACAGCTTGGGCACCTGAACCTCTTTCTCGGGCGACGGGCTACGGACCACGGCTACGGCTATGAACGACGGGCCGCGAACGACGGGCTGCGGGCGAATGTGCCCCGGCCGGGCGGTCCACCGGTGGCGCCCGGGTGGACACGGGGTGAACAGTCCCCGGCCAACGGCGAACCCGCCGCCGGGCGTTCGTACTCAGACGGCGCCCCACCGGGCCGGGCGCGGATACCCAGCCGCTTCTGAGCGCGTTCGCCCTGCCGGACCGGCTCCGCCCCCGGAACCGTGGTGACCGGCGGGACGGTCGACGGAGGGGGCGGGGCGCATGACGGCCAGGACGTGGCTGCGGATGCTGGCGGCCGGAGTGGCACTGCTCGGTCTGACCGGGTGCGGCGCGGCGGACAGGGCGGTGCTGGGCGCGCCCCCGTGCCCCGACGGGCCCGCCGCCCGCCCCGAGCCGCGGCCCGCCCGGCCGGGCGCCGTCTGGGCCTGGGCCCCGATGGACGGCGCCCCCGAGGGAACGGAGGCGCCGGCACCGGTGCCGGGCCTGACCGACGTCGTGTCCGTCGCGGACGGCCGCTTCACCACCGCCGCGGTCCGCGCCGACGGCACCGTCTGGACCTACGGCACCGACATCAAGGGCTCCCTCGGCCAGGGCGCCGCGGAACGCCGATACGCCGCCGTCCCCCGGCAGGTCCCCGGCGTGGACGACGTCCGAGCGGTGTACGCCGTCGGCCCCACGTTCTTCGTCGTACGGCGCGACGGCACCGTGTGGGCCTGGGGCGACGACCGCTTCCTCGTCGACGCGGGGAAGCGCGACGGACACGCGGGGGTGACCCGGCCGCGGGCCGTGCCCGGGGTGAAGGACGTCGTCTCGGTGGCGCCGGGCCCCCTCAACGCCTTCACCCTGCGCTCCGACGGCCGGGTGCAGGGCTGGGGCGTCAACCTCACGCAGGTCCTCGGCGAGTCGAACGGCACCCGGCTGACCACGATCAACGGGGTCCGCGGGGTCGTCGACGTGGCTCCGGCGGGCGGCGCGGTGGTCGCCGCCCGCGCGGACGGGCTGGTCTGCGCATGGGGGAACAACGCACACGGCCTCCTGGGCGTCGAGCCGCGCGGCGGCCAGACCGGCCGCCCGGTCCACGTCACCGGGCTGACCGGCGTCATCCAGGTCGCGGGCGGCCACGACACCGCCTACGCCCTGGACCGCGACGGGGTGGTGCACGCCTGGGGCCGGGGCGCCGGGGGAGCGCTGGGCGACGGCGACACCTCGGACCACAGCTCCGCCACCCCGGTGCGCGTGACGGGCCTGCCCCCGATACACGGGATCACCGCGTACGGGCTCGCGGGCCTGGCCGTCGACGTGCGCGGCGGGCTGTGGGCGTGGGGCTCGGGCCTCGCCCTCGACGGCGGCCCCGCCGCCCGCCCGGTGCGCGTCCGTCTCCCCGCGCCGGCCCTGGACGTCTCGGGCCGCCACGTGATCCTGGCGGACGCCGGTGCCTGACCGGGCTCAGCCCTTCACGGTCCTCAGCCCCCACGGCCCTCAGCCCCTCTCAGCTCTCAGCCCCACGGCCCTCAGCCCCCCCACGACTCTCAGCCCCTCACGGCCCTCAGCCCCTCACGGCCCTCCGCACCACCCGGGCCGCCCGCCGCGCGGCCCGGTTCCGCGCCAGGGACACCAACTGCCGTGGGACACCCCCGGGCAGCCCCAGCGCGGTGAGCCGTCGGCGCGGGAACCACCGCCGGTCCCACGCCCCCGCCGCGAGATACCGCTCGGCGTCCGTCCGCAGCGCGGGACGCACCTGCGGCCGCATGGTGAACGCGAGGGCGCTCAGCAGACCCCGCAGGTCCACGCCCACGGCCGTGTCACGCACCGCCTCCGCCAGCACCAAGGCGGCGCGCCGGGGGTGGTGATACGGCGTCAGCCCCTCCAACAGCCGCCCGGTGCCGACGCGTGCGACCGGCAGGCCGTACAGGGCGGACGCCGTGAACACGGCCGCCGACGCGCAGCCGACGACCAGCGCCGGGCGGGCCCCCTCGTACAGCGCCTCCACGGGGACGGGCGTGTCCAGGACGGTGAGGTCCACGCCCAGGCGTTCGGCCTCCGCTCGCACCGCGCCCGCGTGCCGTGACGGGGAGGCGGGGTGCGGCACGAACACCACGCGGTCGTGGCCGCGTCCGACGGCCGTCCGCACCATCTCCGCGTGCAGTGCGTCCTCCTCGCCCGCCGTGTCCGACGGCCGCTCCCCGACGACCAGCGCCGCCCCCTCCGGCACCCCCGTCACCGCCGAGGCGACCTCCCCCGTCACCGCGCGGAAGGCCTCCGCCGGAATCACCCTCGCGGGCGTACCGAACTCGGCGAGCAGCGCTGGTGTCAGACCCGGTATCAGCTCCAGGTGCAGCACCTGCCGCACCCGCGTGCCGAGCAGCGGGTCCAGCTTGCCGCGCGTGGGTCCGTAGTCCGCCGGTCCGCCCGCGCACACGTGCAGGGGCGCGCCCGTGAACACTCGGGCCACCGCCTGCGCCGGCGGGGTGTCCGGGGCGCCGAGGACCAGCTCCACCCGCTCGTCCCCGAGCCCCCACAACCGCCGCAGGTGCCGTTCCAGGAGGGGCACGTCCTCCGTGCGAGGCGTCCAGGCCGCAGGGTGGAAGGGCCGTATCGCCTCGTTCCAGGACAGGACCGCGTCGAAGCGGGCCCGCAGTCGCGCGAAGCCCGGCACCTCGTCCCAGGGCGGGGCCGCCTCGGGGACCGGCGCGTCGTCGCACACCAGCAGCACCCGCCGCCCCGCCTCCGGCAGCAGCCCCGCCTCGGCCGCCGCGGCCATCAGCACCACCGCCGACGGTCCGCTCGCGCAGAACACCTGCGTACCGACCGCCCTCACGCGGCCCCCCTCCCCGCGCGCAGGGGCGTCCTGCGCAGCCGTCGCAGCCGCGCCGCCCGCCCCGCGTCCATCGCGTCCAGCACCTCGTCCAGCACGTCCCGCGGCAGCCGCCGCAGCGCGTCCGCGCACAGCGCCCGCAGCCGCGCGGCCACCGCCGGCTCGAACTTGTCCCGCTCGGCCAGGTGACGGTCGATCACCGCGCAGTACGTGCGCACCGCCTTTGGCAGCAGCCGGTCCGCGTCCCGGTCCGCCGCCGTCTCCGCCACCACCCGGTCGAAGGCGGGCACGAAGTCCAGCTGCCGCTCGTCGCCGACACGGGTGAGGGAGGAGGCGACACCCTTCCGGTAGAACACGCCCAGCAGACCCACCACGGCGAACGACTCCGCCTCCCGGTGCAGCCGCCAGATCCACGGCCGGTCCTCCGCCGTGCGCAGCCCGTCCGGGAAGCGCAGCAGCCCCCGCTCCAGCAGTCGCCGGTGGTAGATCCCGGCCCACGCCTGCGGGTGGTCCACCGCGGTCGTCCGGTCGGCGGGCAGGATCGCCTCCCGCGGGTCCAGCACCTCGTCCCGCAGCCCCACCGGCACCCGGCGCACGGTCCGGGCGCGCCCGGTGACCCGGACGTGGTCCGTGCGCAGGAAGTCGCAGCCCAACCCCTCCGCCGCCGCCACCAGCCGGGGCAGATGCCCGGGGGCGTACCAGTCGTCACCGTCCAGGAAGGTCAGGTACTCGCCCTCCGCCACGTCCAGCCCGGCGTTGCGCGCGGTGGCGATCCCGCCGGGGCGCTCCCGGCGGACGACGCGCACCCGTGCGAGCCGGGACAGTTCCTCGGCGCCCCGCTCCACCAGGTCCGGGGTGTCGTCCTGCGAACCGTCGTCGACCAGAACGAACTCGAAATCCGGGCGGGCGTTCGCGCGCAGACTTCTCAGCGCGTCCGGCGCGTACGGCCGGACGTCACGGAAAGGGACGATCACGGAAAGCTTCGGCACGCGGAAAACACTAGAAGGCCGCCCGGCGCGCTTTCTTTCCGTCGGCCGTACGGACGGTGAACTCGATGTGTCGGTCCGGTGGACCGCTTCTTCCTCCGGACTTTTCCCAGGCCGGTTCGGTTCTCGGTGGGGTGTTGTTAACTTTTCGTTGAGGCGCGGTTGGGCAGTTCGCGGAATTCGATTCCTAGCGTCCCGGGTGTGCCAGCAAGTGCAAACAAGCCCCTCAGGGTGGCGGTCCTCGCGGATTCCGACACCCGCTGGAAATGGGGCACGCTCACCGCGAAACGCATCGCGCCGCGTGACATCCGCCTGGACGGATTCCTGCTGCGGGGCCGCGCCACGCCCACCGCCCGCCAGCTCGGCGAGGTCGGGGTCCGCGCGGACTCCTTGCGGGAGGTCACCGCGGCCGAGTTCCTGCGCGCCATGGACGAGGAGCCCTGTGACGTCCTCGTGCTCGCGCTGGTCGGCGGAGGGGTGCAGGCGATGCTGCACGGGCTGCGCCGCGTCTGGCAGGACAGGCCCCGCCGGCCGGTCGTCGTCACCGGCTACGTCGGCGTCGTCTACGAGAAGCTCACCGACGGCCTGCTGCTGCGCCACGGCGCCGACCTGGTGCTGGCCAACTCCCGCCAGGACGCGGAGCGTTTCCGCGCCGTGTACGAGGGCGTCGGCGCCGGCGCGGACGCGGTCACCGAGGTCGCGCTGCCGTTCCTCGGGGGAGCGCCCCACACCGGCGGCCACGCGCCGTACACGGTGGTGTTCGCCGCCCAGCCGTCCGTGCCGGACACCCGCGCGGACCGCACGTACCTGCTGAACCGGCTGGTGGAGCACGCCCGCCGGCACCCCGGGCGCGAGGTGCTGCTGAAGCTGCGCTCCCGGCCCGGCGAACACACCACGCACATCGAGGAACTGCCCTACCAGAAGCTGGCCCGCGGCCTCGGCCTGCCCGCCAACCTGCGCCTGGTGCACGGGCACATGGGCGAGGTCCTGGACCGCACCGACCTGCTCGTCACCGTCAGTTCGACGGCCGCCCTGGAGGCCCTGCACCGGCGCATCCCCACCGCGGTGCTCACCGACCTCGGCATCCGCGAGGCGCTCGGCAACCACCACTTCGTCGGCTCCGGGTGCCTCGCCTCCTGGGACCAGCTCGACGCCGGACACCTCCCGGCGCCCGACGAGACGTGGCTGGCCCGGCAGGGCGTCACCGCGGACGGCACGTACGAGACGGCCTTCGACACCGCGCGCGCCCGCATCGCCGCACTGCTCGACGAACCCGGCGGACTCCCGCCGCTCACCCCGTACTACACGCCCGTCACCGCGCCCGGCTATCTGCCCGGCGTCCTCGCCCGTCACCACCTCGGCCCCGACGGGACGCCGCTGCCCGGCGCGCCCGCCGCGGACCGGCAGCCGGGCCCGGTCCGGCGGATCGTGCGCCGCACCGCACGCGGCGCCTACCGCCACGGCGTGCAGCGCGTGGCCCCCGCGATCCGCCGCATGGGCGAGCTGTGACCGCCCCGCCCCCGTCCCAGGAGCTGACCCCATGTCCGACTCAACGCCCGCCGTCCGCCGGGTGCTCGCCGTGATCCCCGCACGCGGCGGCTCCAAGGGCGTCCCCGCGAAGAACCTCGCCCCCGTCGGCGGCGTGCCCCTGGTGGCCCGCGCCGTACGGGAGTGCCGCGCCGCCCGGCACGTCACGGACGTGGTCGTCTCCACCGACGACGCGGCCATCGCCGAGACCGCGCGGCAGGCGGGTGCCGAGGTCGTGCTGCGGCCCGCCGACCTCGCCGGGGACACCGCCACCTCCGAGGCGGCCGTGCTGCACGCCCTGGACGCCCACGAGGCACTGCACGGCGTCCGCGTGGACGTCGTCCTGCTCGTCCAGTGCACCAGCCCCTTCCTCACCCGCGAGGACGTCGACGGGGTGGCCGCCGCGGTCGCCCACGGCGACGCCGACACGGCGGTGACGGTCGCCCCGTTCCACGGCTTCGTCTGGCGCGAGACGGCCGCCGGGACGGCCGGCGCGACGGCCGGCGCGACGGCCAGTGGACCGGCCGGGACCGGCACTGCGGCCGCCGAGACCGCCGTGGTCACGGCCGAGTCCGCCGCCGGGAGCGCGGGGGGTGGAGCCCTGGCCGCCGGGCGAGCCGCGGGGCCGGCCGTGACCGCCGTGGTCACGGCCGAGTCCGCCGCCGGGCCGGCCGATACGACTTCCGGGCCGGCCGCGATCGCCGTGGGCACGGCCGGAACCGCCGCCGGGACCGCAGGGGGTGGAGCCCGGGCCGCCGGGCGAGCCGCGGGGCCGGCCGTGACCGCCGCGGTCACGGCCGAGTCCGCCGCCGGGCCGGCCGATACGACTTCCGGGCCGGCCGCGATCGCCGTGGGCACGGCCGGGACCGACGCCGGGACCGCGGGGGGTGGAGCCCTGGCCGCCGGGCGAGCCGCGGGGCCGGCCGAGACGGCCGTGGGCACGGCCGAGTCCGCCGCCGGGCCGGCCGGGACAGTCTCCGGGCCGGCCGAGTCCGCCGCCGCGACGGGCGCGCGGACCACCGGAGAAGGAGCCGCGGCGGTCCGCGGAGGCCACGGCGTCAACCACGACAAGTCCTTCCGCCCCCGCCGCCAGGACCGCCCCCAGGACTTCCTGGAGACCGGCGCCGCCTACGCCATGGACGCCGCCGGGCTGCGCGAGCACGGCCACCGCTTCTTCGGCCGCACCGGCCTCGTGCGCACCGACCCCGCGCGCGTCCTGGAGGTCGACGACCCGCACGACCTCGCCCGGGCCCGCGCCCTCGCGCCGCTCCTCGACGCCGGGCGCACCGGCCTGCCCACCGCCGACGACATCGACGCGGTGGTCCTCGACTTCGACGGCACCCAGACCGACGACCGGGTGCTGATCGACGCGGACGGACGGGAGTTCGTCTCCGTGCACCGCGGCGACGGCCTCGGCGTCGCCGCCCTGCGCCGCGGCGGCCTGAAGCTGCTGATCCTGTCCACCGAGCAGAACCCGGTCGTCGCCGCCCGCGCACGCAAGCTCCGGATCCCCGTGCTGCACGGCGTCGACCGCAAGGACCTCGCCCTCAAGCAGTGGTGCGAGGAACAGGGCATCGCGCCCGAACGCGTGCTCTACGTCGGCAACGACGTCAACGACCTCCCGTGCTTCGCCCTCGTCGGCTGGCCCGTGGCGGTCGCGAGCGCCCACGACGCCGTACGCGGCGCCGCCCGCGCGGTCACCACCGTCCCCGGCGGTGCCGGCGCGGTCCGAGAGATCGCCGGCTGGATCCTCGGTCCCTCTCTCGATTCCCTCCCCCAGTAAGGAAACCCCTGGTCATGAGCGACTCCCGTATCCGCACCCTCGGCAACCGCGAGGCCGGCCCCGGCCGCCCCGTCTACGTCACCGGCGAGATCGGCATCAACCACAACGGCGACCTCGACAACGCCTTCAAGCTGATCGACGCCGCCGCCGACGCCGGCTGCGACGCCGTCAAGTTCCAGAAGCGCACCCCGGAGATCTGCACCCCGCGCGACCAGTGGGACATCGAACGGGACACCCCGTGGGGCCGGATGACGTACATCGACTACCGGCACCGCGTGGAGTTCGGGGAGGACGAGTACCGGCAGATCGACGCGTACTGCAAGGAGAAGGGCATCGACTGGTTCGCCTCCCCGTGGGACACCGAGGCCGTCGCCTTCCTGGAGAAGTTCGACGTGCCCGCGCACAAGGTGGCCTCCGCGTCCCTCACCGACGACGAGTTGCTGCGCGAACTGCGCGCCACCGGCCGCACGGTGATCCTCTCGACCGGCATGTCCACCCCCAAGCAGATCCGGCACGCCGTCGAGGTGCTCGGCAGCGACAACATCCTGCTCTGCCACGCCACCTCCACCTACCCGGCCAAGGCGGAGGAGCTGAACCTGCGCGTCATCAACACCCTTCAGCAGGAGTACCCGAACGTCCCGATCGGCTACTCCGGCCACGAGACCGGCCTGCAGACCACGCTGGCCGCCGTCGCCCTCGGCGCGGTCTTCGTCGAGCGTCACATCACCCTCGACCGCGCCATGTGGGGCTCCGACCAGGCCGCCTCCGTCGAACCCCAGGGCCTCCAGCGCCTGGTACGCGACATCCGCGCCGTCGAGGCCTCCCTCGGCGACGGCGTGAAGAAGGTCTACGACTCCGAGCTCGGCCCGATGAAGAAGCTCCGCCGGGTGGCCGGTGTCGTCGCCGAGGCGGAGATCGCCACGGCCGCCGGCGAGCCCGTGTCGGTCTGACCCGCCCTCACCTCCACCCCTACGACGGGAACGGTCGTACGTCGATGAGCCCCCGCGCCGGCCGCAGCGGCCCTCGCACGCTCGCCTTCGTGGAGAGCCCGGTCCAGCTGCTCAACGTGCTGGAGTGGGCGCACGCCCACGCGCCCGGCGCGGGACTCGCCCTCGTGGTGCTGTCCCCGGTCGACCCGATGACCCGCGGCCAGCTCCGCCGCATGGCCGAACTGGCCCGCGAGGAGGGGCACGACGTCCGCTGGGAGGAGGCGCGCGGGGGAGTGTCCGCCCCGCTGCGCACCATGGGCGGCCTCGCCGTGCCGCTGCGCCGGGCGCGGCGGGTCGTCCTCGGCGACCCGTTCTCCCGCTACGTGCAGCTGCTGCTGACCATCACCCGGGCGCCCGAGGTGGTGGTCGTCGACGACGGCACGGCGACCATGGAGTTCGCCGGCCAGCTCGCCCGCGGCGAACGCCTGGTGCGCTGGCACCGCAAGGGCGGCCGCCCCGGGCCCCGCGACCTGGTCCTCGCCCCGGTGTCCGCCGCCGCCCGGCGCCGGCTCACCCCCGGCGGCGAACGCACCGTGGAGGTGTTCACCTCCATGCCGATGGCGGACGTCCCACCCGGTGTCACCGTCCGCGCCCACGCCTTCGCCTGGACCCGCGACCGTTTCGGACCGCCGCGCGTCACCCGCGGGGCCGACCTGGTGGGCACCTCCCTGGTCGAGACGGGCGTGGTCGACGCCGACGCCTACGTGGCGGCGGTCGGCGCCCTCGCCCGGACCCACGGCGCCCGGCGCTACTTCGCGCACCGCCGCGAGACCACCGAGAAGCTGCATCGACTGGCCGTCGAGACGGGCCTGGAGATCGTCCGTCCCGAACTGCCCCTGGAACTCGTCGCCCGCCGCGGCCCCGTGGGACGCACGGTCGTCAGCTTCCCCTCCACCGTCGTCCACACCCTGCCGCTCGCCCTGGCCGGAACAGACGTGCGGATCGCGGTGTGCGACATCGACCCGGAGTGGCTCACCGCCCATGCCTCCCCGCGCGCCCGGGGCTTCCTCGCCGACGTCGTCGGCACCGCGCGCGGCGCCCACCCCCTGCGCCCCGCCGCGCCCCCGGACACCGGCCCGCTGTCCGCCAGATGAACCGCTCGGCGTGGGTTGGGCCGGACGTGGTAACCGTGGAAGGACGGAAGGTGCCGACGCCCGCGCGGGGGCTGTGACCGACCTCATGGCCCGGCAGGCCGAGCGCCCCTACCCTCACAAAAGGGCGGTGAGTGTACCCATCTCGCTGAACGGCTATGCGTAGGGCGGCCGGATTTTCTCCCTCCAACGGGCTGATTTTTCTTGATCAGGGGTCGGTGGAGCGCTTCGGAGCCCTACTCTTCAAAGGGTGAAGCCACTGATGTCACTGGAGTCCGAGATCGATCTCCCCGGGGGAGCGGTGCTCCCCGGCGCGCTGCCCGAGGCACTGCGCGCGGAACTCGTGGCGTTCCGGCGAGACCTCCACATGCACCCGGAGCTGGGCAACCAGGAGTTCCGTACGACCGCCGCGATCAAGGAGCGCCTGCAGCGCGCGGGCCTGCGCCCCCGCGTACTGTCCAGCGGGACCGGGGTGATCTGTGACATCGGGACGGACGAGGAAGCCGGCACCGACGCCGCCATGCTCGCCCTGCGCGCGGACATCGACGCCCTGCCCATCCCCGACATGAAGGCCGGCTGCGCCTACCGGTCCACCGTGCCCGACCGCGCCCACGCCTGCGGTCACGACGTGCACACCACCGTGGTGCTCGGCGCCGGCCTCGTGCTGGCCGAACTGCACCGCCAGGGCCTGCTGCCCCGACCGGTCCGGCTGATCTTCCAGCCCGCCGAGGAGGTGCTGCCCGGCGGCGCCGCCGACGTCATCGCCGACGGCGCGCTGGAGGGCGTCGGCCGGATCCTGGCCGTGCACTGCGACCCGCGCGTCGACGCCGGGAAGATCGGGCTGCGCCAGGGCGCCATCACCTCCGCCTGCGACCGGCTGGAGATCGCCCTGGAGGGCCCCGGCGGCCACACCGCCCGCCCGCACCTGACCACCGACCTCGTCACCGCCGCCGCCCGGGTCGTCACCGACGTGCCCGCGCTGGTCGGCCGCCGGGTCGACACCCGCAGCGGGCTCGCCGTCACCTGGGGCCGGATCGAGTCCGGCCACGCGCCCAACGTCATCCCGCAGCACGCCGTACTCTCCGGCACCGTCCGCTGCCTGGACCTGGAGACCTGGCGGCAGGCGCCGGACGTCGTGGTCGCCGCCATCGACGAGGTGGCCAACCTGCACCGGGCCAAGTCGGAGATCAACTACGTGCGGGGCGTCCCGCCGGTCGTCAACGAGGCCGGGGCCACCGAGCTGCTGCGCGACGCGATGACCGCCCGCCGTGGCACGGAGGCCGTCGAGGGCACCGAACAGAGCCTGGGCGGGGAGGACTTCTCCTGGTACCTGGAGCGCGTCCCCGGCGCCATGGCCCGCCTCGGCGTCCGCACCCCCGGCGAGCGCATCGTGCGCGACCTGCACCAGGGCGACTTCGACGTGGACGAGCACGCCATCACCGTCGGCGTGGAGCTGTTCACCGCGGCGGCCCTGCTGGACGCGCTGCGCTAGACGGCGTACGCGTTCGCGCGGTTCCCCGCACGGTTGAGGGGCGTACCGCCCCAGCTGCGGGCAGTCGTGCCGCGGGGCGGCACGGGTGGGCGCGGCGGCACCTCTGCAGCACCGTGTGCGGGGCCTCCGTGGCTGAGCGCGCAGTTCCCCGCGCCCCTTAGGGGTGCTTCCCCCACGGTGGGCAGTCGTGCCGCGGGGGCGGCATGGGTGGGCGCGGCGGCATCGTTTCAGCGCCGTGTGCGGGCCGTCCGTGGCTGAGCGCGCAGTTCCCCGCGCCCCTCGGGGTGCTGATCGCACAGTTCCCCGCGCCCCTGAGGGGTGTGCACTGAACGGTGCCTGGAGGCGCCCTTTCGTATCGCACCTCCCCGGCCCATTCCGCTTGCGGCCCGCTCCCCGGAGGTGCAGCGTGGGGCGCGTGCAGACGCGTATGCCCGATTCGCCTCCCTGCGACCCCCTGGTTCACAAGGGCGTAACCGGCCATCGGCACGAATGGATAACGGCCCCGCACGACCCCGTTCCCAGGAGTGTCTACGCGCGTTAATGTGCGCCGAACCGAGCACCCGCTGCGGGGCTTTGGAGAATGGGGAACTTCAGATGCGTCGGATATCCAAACTGACCCGCGTAGCGGTGGGGGTCGCTTCGCTCGCGCTCGCCGCCACCGCCTGCGGCGGAACCAGCAGTGACAACGGTGACAGCGGCGGTTCCAAGGACGACCTCGGCGTCGCCATCGCCTACGACATCGGCGGCAAGGGCGACCAGTCCTTCAACGACGCCGCATTCGCCGGCCTCACCAAGGCCAAGGACGAATTCGGCTTCAAGACCGCCGACGTCGAGCCCACCGAGGGCGAGACCGACGCGGACAAGGAGCAGCGCCTGGCCTCGCTGGCCCGCCAGGGCTACAACCCGGTCATCGGCGTGGGCTTCGCCTACGGCCCCGCGATGGAGGCCGTCGCCGCCAAGTACCCCGACACCACGTTCGGCATCGTCGACTCCGTCGTCGAGGGCGAGAACGTCGCCTCCCTGGTCTTCGCCGAGGAGCAGGCCTCCTACCTCGCCGGTGTCGCCGCCGCCAAGGCCACCAAGAGCGACACCGTCGGCTTCGTCGGCGGCGTGGACATCCCGCTGATCCACAAGTTCCAGGCGGGCTTCGAGCAGGGCGTCAAGGACACCGACGCCAAGGTCAAGGTCGTCTCGCAGTACCTGACGCAGACCGCGGAGGAGGGCGGCTTCTCCAGCCCCGACAAGGGCAAGGCCGCCGCCGAGGGCCAGATCGAGAAGGGCGCGGACGTCATCTACCAGGCGGCCGGCCTCTCCGGCCAGGGCGTCATCGAGGCCGCGGCCAAGGCCAAGGTCTGGGCGATCGGCGTGGACTCCGACCAGTACAACCAGGAAGCCCTCGCCGGCTACAAGGACTTCATCCTCACCTCCGCCCTGAAGGACGTCGGCGGCGCGGTCTACACGCTGACCAAGTCCGTCCAGGACGGCAAGCCGCTCACCGGCACCCAGGTCTTCGACCTCAAGGTCAACGGCGTCGGCCTGTCCGACAGCAACCCCAAGATGGCCGAGATCCCGGGCCTGAAGGAGGCCGTGGACGAGGCCAAGAAGGGCATCACCGACGGCAGCATCAAGGTCAACACGGAGTGACCCCGACGCCGGACCCGGTCCGGCGTCGGCCTCCCGTACGCAGCGGGCGGGCGCACCTCGCGCCCGCCCGCTGCGGCGTACTCCCGGAAGAGGCCGTCCGGAAGCCGCCGGGAGGCTCCGGGCGCTCACCCACCGCCACCTTCCGTTCGCGAACAGCAACGCCCCGTCCCGGCAGGCGGAACCGGCTTGAACACGGGCGCATAACAAGGTGGACAGAAGGGGTTTTCAGGCAGGTCTACGCGCGTTAATCTGCGGCGAAGCCAGCGCCGTAGCCCGTACCGTTTCCCGGCGCTTGTACGACTAGGAGCACCACACATGCGCCGGATTTCCCGGATCACGGTCGCAGGCGCAGCGACCGCCTCCCTGGCCCTCGCCCTCTCCGCCTGCGGCGGCACCTCGACCTCCTCGGGCTCCTCGGAGTCGAAGGAGGGCAAGGGCCTCGCCATCGCCTACGACGTCGGCGGCAAGGGCGACCAGTCCTTCAACGACGCCGCGTTCGCGGGCCTGGAGAAGGCGAAGAAGGAGTTCGGCTACGAGACGGCCGACGTCGAGCCCACCGACGGTGAGACCGACGCCGACAAGGAGCAGCGCCTCGTCTCGCTGGCGAAGCAGGGCTACAACCCGATCGTCGGCGTCGGCTACGCCTACGCGTCCGCCGTGAAGGGCGCCGCGGAGAAGTTCCCCGACACCACCTTCGGCATCGTCGACGACGCCACCGTCGAGGCGAAGAACGTCGCCGACCTGGTGTTCTCCGAGGAGCAGGCCTCCTACCTGGCCGGTGTCGCGGCCGCCAAGAGCACCAAGACCGACGTCGTCGGCTTCGTGGGCGGTGTGGACATCCCGCTGATCCACAAGTTCCGCGCCGGCTTCGAGCAGGGCGTCAAGGACACCGACCCCAAGGTCAAGGTCATCTCCCAGTTCCTCACGCAGACCGCGGAGGAGGGCGGCTTCTCCAGCCCCGACAAGGGCAAGAGCGCCGCCGAGGGCCAGATCGAGAAGAAGGCCGACGTCGTCTACGCGGCCGCCGGTCTGTCCGGTCAGGGTGTCATCGAGGCCGCCGCCGCCAACAAGGTGTGGGCGATCGGTGTCGACTCCGACCAGTACCAGCAGGAAGCCCTCGCCAAGTACAAGGACTCGATCCTGACCTCGGCGATGAAGGACGTCGCCAAGGCGGTCTACAACCTGGCGAAGTCGGTCGAGGACGGCAAGCCCGCGACCGGTATCGTCAAGGGCGATCTCAAGACGGGTGAGGTGAGCCTGTCGAACTCCAACCCGAAGTTCGCGGACGACGCCGAGCTCCAGAAAGCCATCGAGACGGCCAAGGAGAAGATCATCAGCGGCGAGATCAAGGTCAAGTCGAGCTGAGTCACACCCTGAACCACCGCGGGGTCGCGACCGCTCGACGGGGTGCGAGGAGCCTGGCTCCTCGCACCCCGTCGGTCAGGTGTGCCACCCCTTTGTATGCCGAAGGGGCGCTACGCGCGTAGACGGCCCCCGTCCCCAGGAGAGTGCGTCATCAACGCGTCCAGCAGCCCTCCGGCCGGAGCGGCGGTCCACAAGACGGTGACCGCCGTGGAGCTCGCCGGGATCACCAAGCGCTTCCCCGGTGTCGTCGCCAACCACGACATCCACCTCACCGTCCGCAAGGGCACCGTCCACGCCCTCGTCGGCGAGAACGGCGCCGGCAAGTCGACCCTGATGAAGATCCTCTACGGCATGCAGAAGCCGGACGAGGGCACCATCACGGTCCACGGCGAACAGGTGAACTTCTCCTCGCCCGCCGACGCCATCGCGCGCGGCATCGGCATGGTGCACCAGCACTTCATGCTGGCCGACAACCTCACCGTCCTGGAGAACGTCGTCCTCGGCAGCGAGAAGCTCCACGGCATCGGCGGCAAGGCCCGCCGCCGCATCAAGGAGCTCTCGGAGCGCTACGGCCTGGAGGTCCGCCCCGACGTCCTGGTCGAGGAGCTGGGCGTCGCCGCCCGCCAGCGCGTGGAGATCCTCAAGGTCCTCTACCGCGGCGCCACCACCCTGATCCTCGACGAGCCGACCGCCGTGCTCGTCCCGCAGGAGGTCGACGCGCTCTTCGACAACCTGCGCGAGCTCAAGGCCGAGGGCCTGTCGGTCATCTTCATCTCCCACAAGCTGGGCGAGGTGCTGTCCGTCGCCGACGACATCACCGTCATCCGCCGCGGCACCACGGTCGGCACCGCCGTGCCCTCCGAGACCACCCCGCGCCAGCTCGCCGAGCTGATGGTCGGCAGCGAGCTGCCCACCCCGGAGACGGCCGAGTCCACGGTCACCGACCGGCCCGTCATCACCGTCGACAAGCTGCGCCTGGCCGCCCCCGGCGGCAAGGCCCTCCTCGACGACATCTCCTTCACCATCCACGAGGGCGAGATCCTGGGCATCGCCGGCGTCGAGGGCAACGGCCAGACCGAACTGGTCGACGCCCTCATCGGCCTGCGCCACGCCGACTCCGGCGTCATCCGGCTGGCCGACGAGGACATCACCGCCTGGGCCACCCGCAAGCGCCGCGAGGAGGGCATCGGCTACATCCCCGAGGACCGCCACCGCCACGGCCTGCTGCTCGAGGCGCCCCTCTGGGAGAACCGCATCCTCGGCCACGTCACCGAGAAGCCCAACGCCAAGGGCGTCTGGCTGGACCCGAAGGCCGCGCAGGAGGACACCCGCCGGATCGTCACCGAGTACGACGTCCGCACCCCCGGCATCGACGTCACCGCCGCCTCCCTGTCCGGCGGCAACCAGCAGAAGCTGATCGTCGGCCGCGAGATGAGCCACAAGCCGCGCTTCCTGATCGCCGCCCACCCCACCCGCGGTGTGGACGTCGGCGCGCAGGCCGCGATCTGGGACCACATCCGCGAGGCCCGCCGCGAGGGCCTGGCCGTGCTGCTGATCTCCGCCGACCTGGACGAGCTGATCGGCCTGTCCGACACCCTCCGCGTGATCTACGACGGCAAGCTGGTCGCCGACGCCGACCCGGCCACCATCACCCCGGAGGAACTCGGCACCGCCATGACCGGCGCCGCCGAGGGCCACCTCGAACACGAAGAGACCCCTGCCGAGACCCAGGCCGACGTGTCCAAGTCCGCCGAGTCTCCGGAAGACGAGGCCCGCTGATGAAGAAGTTCGACAAGGAGCGCGTGCTCCTCGCGGTGGCCGGCCCGGTCATCGCGCTCGCCGTGGCCTTCGTGCTGAGCGCGATCGTGCTGATCGCCTCCGGCAAGAACCCCGTCGAGCCGTTCGCCCTCATGTTCGAGCAGGCCGGGTACGCGGACGTCCAGGTGCTGATCCTCAACCAGGCCTCGATGTACTACATCGCGGCCCTGGCCGTGGCCATCGGCTTCCGGATGAACCTGTTCAACATCGGCGTCGACGGCCAGTACCAGCTCGGCGCGATGATGGCCGCCATCGTCGGCGCGCACGCCAGCCTGCCCGCGTTCCTCCAGGTGCCGCTGCTGCTGCTGACCGCCGTCTTCACCGGCGCCTTCTGGGCCGGCATCGCCGGCTTCCTCAAGGTCACCCGCGGCGTCAGCGAGGTCGTCGCCACGATCATGCTCAACGCGATCGCCACCTCGCTGATCGTCTACATGTGGAAGCCGGACGTCTTCGGCGTCAAGATCGGCAACAACAGCACCACCGGCGAGATGCACGAGTCCGGCTGGATCCCGGGCATCGACCTCGGCGCGGCCGGCGAGATCTACGGCCTGGTGATCCTCGCCGTGCTCCTCGGCATCGGCTACTGGGTCACCCTCAACCGCACCCGCTTCGGCTTCGACCTGCGCGCCTCCGGCGCGTCCAGCTCCGCCGCGGCCGCCAGCGGCGTCGACCCCAAGCGCATGGTCCTCACCGCCATGCTGCTCTCCGGCGCCATCGCCGGCCTGGCGGGCCTGCCGATCCTGCTCGGCGACTCGCACACGTACAACCTGAACTTCCCCACCGGCATCGGCTTCCTCGGCATCGGCATCGCCCTGCTCGGCCGCAACAGCCCGGTCGGGATCGTCTTCGCCGCCCTGCTGTGGGCCTGGCTCGACAAGGCGTCGCCCGAGCTGGACTTCCACGGCTACGACAAGGAGATCGCGGTCATCATGCAGGGCCTGATCGTCCTCTCCGTGGTCGTCTCCTACGAGGCCGTCCGCGAGTGGGGTCTGCGCCGCCAGCAGCGCCGGGTCGGCGCGGAGCTCGCCGCCGGTCACGTCCTCGGCGCCAACAACACCACGAAGGAGGTGGCCGGCCGATGACCGCTCCGACCACAGCGACCGACGTCAACCAGCCGTCGCTGGAACACGCCCCGAAGACCGGCCGCCGCCTGTCGCTGCCCGTCCTGATGCTGATCATCGCCGGAGCCCTGGCGCTGACCTCGATCGTGCGCCTGATCACCGGTGCCGACGGCATCACCAACGTCAGCCAGATGTCCACCGCCCTCCAGCTCGCCGTGCCGATCGGCCTCGCCGGCCTCGGCGGCCTGTGGGCCGAACGCGCGGGCGTGGTGAACATCGGCCTCGAGGGCATGATGATCCTCGGCACCTGGTTCGGCGCCTGGGCCGGATTCCAGTGGGGCCCGTGGACCGGCGTCCTCGTCGGCCTGATCGGCGGCTGCCTCGGCGGTCTGCTGCACGCCATCGTGACCGTCACGTTCAACGTCAACCACATCGTCTCCGGTGTGGCGATCAACATCCTCGCCCTCGGCGCCACCCGCTACCTGGCCCCCCTCGCCTTCGAGGGCCACCAGGGCGGCTCCGCCAAGCAGTCCCCGGCGGTCGAGTCCCTCGGCCACTTCACCGTGCCAGGACTGTCCGACTGGCTGACCGACCTCAACGCCAAGGGCTGGTTCTTCGTCTCCGACATCGCCGGCCTGCTCGGCGGCCTGGTCACCAACGTCTCCTGGCTGACCCTGATCGCCGTGGCGCTGATCCCCGGCACCTGGTGGATCCTCTGGCGCACCCCGTTCGGTCTGCGGCTGCGCTCCTGCGGCGAGAACCCGGTGGCCGCCGAGTCCCTCGGCGTCAACGTCTACAAGTACAAGTACCTCGCCGTGATCATCTCCGGCGGACTGGCCGGCCTCGGCGGCGTCTTCCTCTCCATCGTGGCCAACCCCTTCTACCTGGAGGGCCAGACCAGCGGCCGCGGCTACATCGGCCTCGCCGCGATGATCTTCGGCAACTGGATGCCGGGCGGCCTCGCCATCGGCGCCGGCCTCTTCGGCTACACCGACAGCCTCAACCTGCGCGGCGGCTCCACCAACGTGCACGCCCTGCTGCTGCTCGGCGCGCTGCTCCTGGTGATCGGCGCGATCTGGCTGGCGATCCGCAAGAAGTACGTGCAGGCGGCCGTCACCCTGGTCGTCGGCGCCCTCGTCTTCGCCTGGTACGCCGGCACCAACGAGGTCCCGAGCCAGGTCGTCGCCGCCACGCCGTACGTCGTCACCCTGGTCGTCCTCGCCCTCTCCGCCCAGCGGCTTCGCATGCCCAAGGCGGACGGCATGCCGTACCGGAAGGGACAGGGCAAGTGACCGCGGCCGCCGACGTCGACTGGGAGGCCCTGCGCGCGGCGGCGCGGGACGCCATGTCCCACGCCTACGCCCCCTACTCGGGGTACCCGGTCGGCGTCGCGGCACGGGTCGACGACGGACGCACGGTCACCGGCTGCAACGTCGAGAACGCGTCGTACGGACTGGGCCTGTGCGCCGAGTGCGGACTGGTCTCGGAGCTGCAGCGCACCGGGGGCGGCCGGCTCACGCACTTCACGTGCGTGGACGGCGGCGGCGAGATCCTCGTCCCGTGCGGCCGCTGCCGTCAGCTGCTGTACGAGTTCGGCGGGCCCGGACTGCTGCTGGAGACGCCCGAGGGCATCCTGCCCCTGTCCGAGATGCTGCCCCAGGCCTTCGGCCCTCAGCACCTCACCAAGTAACTCCCGTGCGGCCCCTCCCGACGACGCCCGGCACCCCGGGCGCCGTCGAGCGGAGGGGCCGTGCTCTTCGCACCCCGGAAGGAACGCCAGCCATGGCCATGGACGTCATCTCCGTCATCCGCACCAAGCGGGACCGCGGCGAACTCACCGACGAGCAGATCGACTGGGTCATCGACGCGTACACCCGCGGGGAGGTGGCCGACGAGCAGATGTCGGCCCTCGCCATGGCGATCCTGCTCAACGGCATGAACCGCCGGGAGATCGCCCGCTGGACCGCCGCGATGATCGCCTCCGGCGAGCGCATGGACTTCTCGTCCCTGTCCCGCCCCACCGCCGACAAGCACTCCACCGGCGGCGTCGGCGACAAGATCACCCTGCCGCTCGCACCGCTCGTCGCCGCCTGCGGCGCGGCCGTCCCGCAGCTCTCCGGCCGCGGCCTCGGCCACACCGGCGGCACCCTCGACAAGCTGGAGTCGATCCCCGGCTGGCGGGCCCTGCTCTCCAACGAGGAGATGCTGTCCGTGCTGGACACCACCGGCGCGGTGATCTGCGCGGCCGGCGACGGACTCGCCCCCGCCGACAAGAAGCTCTACGCCCTGCGCGACGTCACCGGCACGGTCGAGGCGATCCCGCTGATCGCGTCCTCGATCATGTCGAAGAAGATCGCCGAGGGCACCGGCTCGCTGGTCCTGGACGTGAAGGTCGGCTCCGGCGCCTTCATGAAGACGATCGAGGACGCCCGCGAGCTGGCCTCCACCATGGTGGGCCTCGGCACCGACCACGGCGTGAAGACGGTCGCCCTGCTCACCGACATGTCCACCCCCCTCGGCCTCACGGCGGGCAACGCCCTGGAGGTCCGCGAGTCGGTCGAGGTCCTCGCGGGCGGCGGCCCTTCGGACGTCGTCGAGCTGACGATCGCGCTGGCCCGCGAGATGCTGGACGCGGCCGGCATCCGCGACGCCGACCCTGCGAAGGCCCTCGCCGACGGCTCCGCGATGGACGTCTGGCGCCGCATGATCGCCGCACAGGGCGGCGACCCGGACGCGCACCTCCCGGTCGCCCGCGAGCAGCACGTCGTGAAGGCCCCGGCGTCGGGCGTCCTCACCCGCCTGGACGCCTACGACATCGGCGTCGCCGCCTGGCGTCTCGGCGCGGGCCGCGCCCGCAAGGAGGACCCGGTGCAGGCGGGCGCGGGCGTCCAGATGCACGCCAAGCCCGGCGACCAGGTCACCGAGGGCCAGCCCCTCCTCACCCTCCACACGGACACCCCGGACCGCTTCGACTACGCGCTCCAGTCCCTGGAGAACTCCTTCGACATCGGCTCCGGCACGGACTTCACCGCCACGCCGGTGGTCCGGGAGCGCATCGCCTGACCAGGGCTTTCTCCTTTCGGGTGAACGGGACCGGTGGACCCCTGCCGGTCCCGTTCGTCATGCTGTACTCGGCGACGTACCGATAGGAGACCGCCGTGAGCGCACTCACCGTGAGCCAGGACCCCGAGCAGAGCTGGGACGACCTCGTCCGGTTCTGGGAGGAGATGGAGTGGCCCGAGGGCAGCAAGGTGGAGATCATCGAGGGGATCGTCACCGTGTCACCCGCTCCCGCGTATCGCCACAACGTGATCGCGGCCCGTATTCAGCGCCGCCTCTACTCCGCGATCCCCGATGACTGGGAGATCTTCCAGACCCTTGCCATCGCCGTGCCGTCGCGCCTGGGCATGCTCATCCCGGATCTCATGGTCGCGCCCGTGCACGAGCACACCGAGTCCGAGACCCACATCCCCGCCGGTCTGGCCGAACTGGTCGTCGAGGTCACCTCCAAGTCCAACGCCCGCCACGACCGCGTCAGCAAGCCCGCCGCCTACGCCGCCGCCGGCATCCCCCTCTACCTGTTGGTCGACGCCTGGGCCCCCGACGGCCCGACCGTGACGCTCTACGGCGAGCCGAAGGACGACGTCTACCGGCCCCTGAAGAGCGTGAAGTTCGGCGAGCCGATCGAACTCCCCGCCCCCTTCGACCTGGTCATCGACACGGCCGAGTTCCCCGAGGCCTGATCACCTACCCCAGCACCGCCGCCACCGTCACCAGTACCGGTACCGACAGGGCCGTCGAGACGAGGATGGACTCGCGGGCCAGGCGCTCGCCGATGCCGTAGCTGCTCGCGTAGGTGAAGAGGTTCTGGGCGGCCGGGAGGGCCGAGGTGACCACCACGTCCAGGAGGTGGGCGCCGTGCAGGCCGAAGACGCCGGCGGCCAGGGCCCAGGCGGCCAGGGGCTGGCCCACCGCCTTCAGACCCACGGCCAGCAGCACCGCGCCCCGGTCACCGTTCCGCAGCGGCAGGGCACTGCCCCGCAGCGAGATGCCGAAGGCGAGCAGCACCGCCGGGACCGCCATGTTGCCGATGAGCTGCACCGGGTCCCACACCGGGCCGGGGATCTCCACCCTCGCCGCCGACACCGCGACCCCCGCGAGCGACCCCAGCGCGACCGGGTTGCGCAAAGGGGTCAGCAGCCGCCGCCACAGGGGCTGTTTCCCGCCCGCCGTGGACAGGTCGAGGATCGTCAGCGCGACCGGCGTGACCCCGACCAGCTGGAACAGCAGCACCGGCGCCACCAGCGAGGCGTCCCCCAGTACGTACACGGCGATGGGGATGCCCAGGTTGCCGGAGTTGACGTAGCTGGAGCAGAGGGCGCCGATGGTGGTGCGGCCCACGCCCCAGCCGCGCGCCACGCCCACCGCGACGAAGACGCCCGCCACCGCCGCCGTGCTCAGCGCGGTGACCAGCAGCCGCCCGGAGAAGACCACCGACAGATCCGCGCGGGCGAGCGTGGTGCACAGCAAGGCCGGGGACGCCACATGGAACGCCAGCTTGGTCAGCACCTCACTGCCCTGCGCGCCGAGATTCCCCCGCCGTCCGATGACGTAGCCGACGCCGATGACGACGGCGATCACCAGGAAGCCGCTCAGCACCCCCTGCACGGCGGCTCCCCGTGACGGCCGGGGGCACGGGACACCAGCGGGGACGATGATCTGTGGCGCATACAGGCAACCCTCCGGGGAGGGCCGCGCCCAGGTCAATGTGATCCTCGGCGCCGGGCGGCGGGACGCCGCCCGATGAGTTACGGGCGCCCGCCCGGTCTACCGCTCGTGGACGCCATGACACCGCCCGTACTCGTGCTCTGCGGCCCCCTCACCCCCGGAGAGGTGAGCGGGCCGTGCGAGGCGCTGCGCGCCCTGCTGGACGGCGGGGGGAGCGGCCGTGTCGTGGTGTGCGACGTCGCCGGGCTGGGGCCGCCGGGGCTGGCCGCCGTGAACCTGCTGGCCCGGCTGCAGCTCACCGCCCGCCGGGCCGGCGGGCGGATACGGCTGCGCGACCCCTCACCCGCGCTGTGCGCCCTGCTCGACCTCGTCGGCCTCCGCTTCGAGACGGAGGGGCAGCCCGAACAGAGGGAACCACCGCTGCGTGTCCAGGAAGCAGTGGAACCCGGTGATCCGGCCGTCTGAGATCTCCAGCGCCTGGATCGCCCACGGGACGAAGCCGCCGTTCTCCGGGTCGGGCTTGTACTGCGCGAACCCGGGCAGGCCGTTGACCCGCACCGGCACCAGCCGGGAGCCGGCGCACGGGGCGCCCAGCGTCGTGATGAAGCCCGTGATGTCGGCGGCGCCGGTGAGCCACAGGTCGAACGGCGGCATCGTCATGATGGCGTCCTCGTGCAGCAGCGCCGTGAGCGCCGACATGTCGTAGCCCTCGAAGGCGGCCACGTACCGGTCGAGGAGCTTCTTCTGGTCCTCGTCCAGCGGGTCGGAGACCGACGCGTCGGCACCCGGCTCCCGCCGCTCGGCAAGCGTCGCCCGGGCCCGCTGCAGCGCGCTGTTCACCGACGCGACGGACGTGTCCAGCAGCTCGGCGACCTCGCTCGCCTTCCACGCCAGCACCTCGCGCAGGATCAGCACCGCCCGCTGCTTGGCGGGCAGCCGCTGCAGCGCCGCCATGAACGCCAGCCGCACGGACTCCTTGGCGACCGCGGCCTCCGCCGGGTCGGCGGGCGTGGGCAGCACCCGGTCGTCGGGCATCGGCTCCAGCCAGGTGTGGTCCGGGCGGGGGGACAGGGCGGCCTGCGCGAGGGGCGTGGTCTCCGTGAGGTCCATCGGACGGGCGCGCTTGTTGCCCGCGGACAGCATGTCCAGGCAGACGTTCGTCGCGATGCGGTAGAGCCAGGAACGGAGACTGGAGCGCCCTTCGAACTTGTCGAGGCTGCGCCAGGCACGGATCATCGTGTCCTGCACCGCGTCCTCGGCCTCGAAGGACGAACCGAGCATCCGGTAGCAGTACCCGGTGAGCTCCACCCGGTACCGCTCCAGCGTGGCGTCCAGGTCCGTCGTCGCCGTGCCGTTCGTCATCGTCCACCCACCCCAAGCGGCCTCATGGCGGCGCGCCGTCGCGCCCACCACCTCGGAAGCTACCGCAGCCCACCGACAACGGCCCCCCGAGTGGACGAATCCGCAGGTAAAGGGTGGTGCGGACCGGCCGGGCGCGCGCCCCCGGCCCGCCGTCAGGCGGGGGCGGCCTCCCCGGTCCGCGCCGCCGCCCGGGTCCCGGCCAGGGTGATCGCCGCGACGCCCGCCACGGCCACCAGACCGACCGCCACCGTCCCGGACCAGCCGCCCGCGTGGAAGGCCAGCGCACCCACCGCGCTGCCCGCGCTCGACCCGATGTAGTACGCGGACTGGTACAGCGCGGCCGCCTGCGCCCGGCCCTCCGTCGCGGTCCTGCCCACCGCCGACGAGGCCACCGCGTGCCCCGCGAAGAACCCCGCCGTGATCAGCACCAGACCCAGCAGCACCAGCGGCAGCGTGTCCGCCAGCGACAGCAGCAGCCCGGCCGCGGTCGTCGCGCCGCCCGCGTACAGGGTGCCCCGGCGGCCCAGCCGGCCCACCAGCCGTCCGGCCGCGGACGCCGACACCGTGCCCACCAGGTACACCAGGAACACCGACCCGGCGACGCCCTGCGGCAGCGAGAACGGCTCCTCGGTCAGCCGGTACCCGATGACCGTGTACACGCCCCCGAACACCGTCATGAACAGCGCGCCGATCGCGAACAGCCGCCGCAGCAGCGGGTTCCCGAGGTGCCGGCGGACGGTGCCGGCCAGCACGCGCGGCGCGAGCGACCCGGCCTCGAAGTGCCGCGGCACCGGCAACAGCATCCGGAACGCCACCGAGCACGCCACCGCGACCAGCCCGATGACGCCGACGGCGGCCCGCCAGCCCCACTCCTGCGCCACCCAGCCGGTGATCACCCGGCCGCTCATCCCGCCGACGCTGTTGCCGGCCACGAACAGCCCGATCGCCGTCACCAGCGCCCTCGGCGTGACCTCCTCCGCGAGGTACGCCGTCGCCGAGGCGGGCAGCCCGGCCAGCGCCGCGCCCTGCAGCGCCCGCAGCGCCACCAGCGCCCCGAGCGACGGGGCGAACGGCACCAGCAGTCCGAGGGTGACCGCGACGGCCAGCGACGCGGTCATGACCGTACGCCGCCCGAACCGCTCGGACAGGGCGCTCATCGGCAGCACGAACAGCGCCAGGCCGCCGGTCGCCGCCGACACGGTCCAGCTCGCGTCGCTCGCGCTGACGGCGAAGTCGGAGGAGACCAGCGGCAGAAGGGCCTGGGTGGAGTAGAGGAGCGCGAAGGTCGCGACGCCCGCGAGGAACAGGGCGAGACTCATCCGGCGGTAACCGGGACCGCCCGGGGACATCCGGGTCTCGACGGAGGGCTGCGGGGCGGAGGGAACGGATGCGACGGCGTCCACGCGGGTGGACGCCCCGGTACTGGCGGGAGTCATGCCTCGAACGTACGGAGGTCTCCGCTGATCCGTCCAATGCATGGAATCGCCATAATCGTTCCCATGGAGCATCAGCAGAGGTCAGGCGGTCGCCTGTCACAGACCGGTGACACACGAGACAGGGAAGAGACGGCACGGCTGCTCGCCCCGCGCCTCGCCCACTTCGCCGGGGTGGCCCGCACCGAGCACGTCACGCGGGCCGCGCAGGAGATGCAGGTGCCGCAGTCCACCCTCTCCCGCGCCCTGGTCCGCCTCGAGGAGGACCTGGGCGTCGACCTGTTCGCCCGGCACGGCCGCACCGTCTCCCTCACCCCGGCGGGCCGCACCTTCTACGCCTCCGTCGACCGCGCCCTGGACGAGATCGGCCGCGCCGCCGAGGCGGTCCGCGCCGACGCCGACCCCGCCACCGGCAAGGTCGCCTTCGGCTTCCTGCACACCATGGGCGCCGAGACCGTGCCGGGCCTGCTGCACGCCTTCCGCGCCGACCACCCCGGCATCCGCTTCAGCCTCGTCCAGAACCACGGCGAGGCCATGCTGGAGGGGCTGCGCGGCGGCGAGCTGGACCTGTGCCTGACCTCGCCGGTGCCGTCCGCCCCGGACCTGGTGGCGCGCCGCCTCGACGAGCAGAAGCTGCGCCTCGTCGTCCCCGCCGACCACCGCCTCGCCTCCCGCCGCCGGGTCCGCCTGGCGGAGGCGTCCGACGAGACGTTCGTGACGCTGGAACCGGGCTACGGGCTGCGCCGCATCACCGACGACCTGTGCGCCGAGGCAGGCTTCGCCCCGCGCATCGCCTTCGAGGGCGAGGAGGCCGAGACCCTGCGGGGGCTGGTCGCGGCGGGCCTGGGCGTCGCCCTGCTGCCCCCGCCGCCCTTCCCGCGCCCCGGCGTGGTCGAACTGACGGTGACCGCCCCCAGGGCGGCCCGGGAGATCGGCGTGGCCTGGCTCGCGGGCCGCCCGGACACCCCGCCGGTGGCGGCGTTCAAGAAGTTCCTGCTGTCGAAGCGCGGGAGCCTGCTGCCGGGGTAGCGGGCCGGACTCAGTGCCGTAACGTCGTCCCGAACCCCGCCGCCAGCGGCATCCGCAGCCCCAGCGGCGGGGGAGCGGCCAGCGCGTCCTGCACCGGGCGGGAGAAGCCCCGGCCGAACAGCACGCCCATCGAGAAGTCCTCGGTCAGCGCCAGCACTTCGTCCCGGTACTGGTTCAACCCGTGTCCGTCCGCGTGCACTTCGAAGCGGCACACCTCGCGGTTCGCCTTCTTCGCGCGTGCCGCGAGACGGAACGACAGCTCGGGGTCGGTGCGCGCGTCGTTCGTGCCGTGCACGATCAGCACATGGCGGCCCGCGAGCTGCCTCACCGGCTCCGCCGGGGCCGTCCCGTCCTCCTCCGGCAGCCAGGGGGACAGCGCCACCACGGAGTTGACCGCGTCGTGGCCCGCCGCGCGCAGCGCCGCCCTGCCGCCCATGCCGAGGCCCACCAGGCAGACGGGCACGTCCCCGTAGCGCCGTACGGCCTCGTCGGCGGCCCAGGCGGCGTCGTGCGCGAGGTGCGCCTCGTCGCCGTTCCAGCCGCGGTAGCGGTAGTGGACGACATGCGTGGCCAGATGCTGGTCGCGACCCGCGCGGGCCAGGCGGCGGCCCAGGCCGCGTACGGAGACCGCGGCCAGCGGTGACGGTCTGCGGGCGGAGGACTCCTCGCCGTTCGGGAGCAGCAGCGCCACCCCGTTCACCGTGGCCGGCTCCGAGCCGAGCGCCCTCCCCAGCCGGGCCGTGCGTAGCGGCGTCGCTTGCTGTGCCATGGCAGAACATTCTCAGAAGACGCGGTGGACGCGACCCGTCCGTGCGGTCACCTTTCCGTATCGGCGCTTCCGGGCGCCGGGTGATCTACGCGCGTAGGAGTTATGGTGCGGAAATGACGAGCCAGACCATCGCGAACGCCCCCACCTCGGACCAGATCCGCCGGGCGCCCAAGGTTCTGCTGCACGACCACCTCGACGGCGGACTGCGCCCCGGCACCGTCGTCGACCTGGCCCGCGGGACGGGCTACACCGACCTGCCCCACACCGACCCCGACAAACTCGCCCTCTGGTTCCACCAGGCCGCCGACTCCGGCTCCCTGGAACGCTATCTGGAGACCTTCACGCACACCGTCGGCGTCATGCAGACGCGTGACGCGCTCGTCCGGGTCGCCGCCGAGTGCGCCGAGGACCTCGCCGAGGACGGCGTCGTCTACGCCGAGGTGCGCTACGCGCCCGAGCAGCACCTCGAAGGCGGGCTGACGCTCGAGGAGGTCGTCGAGGCCGTCAACGAGGGGTTCCGCCAGGGCGAGCGGCGGGCCAGGGAGAACGGCCACCGCATCCGCGTCGGCGCCCTGCTCACCGCGATGCGGCACGCCGCCCGCGCCCTGGAGATCGCCGAACTCGCCAACGCCTATCGCGACCAGGGCGTCGTCGGCTTCGACATCGCGGGCGCCGAGGCCGGCCACCCGCCCACCCGGCACCTCGACGCCTTCGAGTACCTGAAGCGGGAGAACAACCACTTCACCATCCACGCCGGCGAGGCGTTCGGGCTGCCGTCCATCTGGCAGGCGCTCCAGTGGTGCGGCGCCGACCGGCTCGGGCACGGCGTGCGGATCATCGACGACATCCAGGTACGCGACGACGGCACGGTCGAGCTCGGCCGGCTCGCCGCCTACGTCCGCGACAAGCGCGTCCCGTTGGAGCTGTGCCCCAGCTCCAACCTCCAGACCGGCGCCGCCTCCTCGTACGCCGACCACCCGATCGGGCTGCTGCGGCGGCTGCACTTCCGCGCCACGGTGAACACGGACAACCGGCTGATGTCCCACACCAGCATGAGCCGCGAGTTCGAGCACCTGGTCGAGGCTTTCGGATACACGCTCGACGACATGCAGTGGTTCACCGTCAATGCGATGAAGTCCGCATTCATTCCTTTCGATGAACGACTGGCCATGATCAATGACGTGATCAAGCCCGGATACGCAGAACTGAAATCCGAATGGCTGTTCCGTCAGACCGCTTCCACCAGCGCTTCTTCCCTCACGGAGGGCTGAAAGGGGCATCACTGGGAAAGGTGAACGCGCAACGCTTTCACCATCCGTCCGCATTTCGATGTTTGCGGCGGACCGGGGCGCCTGATTACGGTCGCAGCACCGCTCACATCCCCGTATCCCATTTCGAGGACGCCTTTCATGAAGCAGTCTGCTGCCAAGACCCTCGGTGTCGCCGCTCTCGGCGCCGCCTTCGCCGCCGCCGGTGCGGGCGCCGCCCAGGCGGCCCCGGCCCTCCCGGCCGCCCCGGGGCTGGACACCGTCACCCAGGCGCTGCCGACGGACCAGGCGGCCGCGCTGCCCGGCGCGGCCGAGGCGCTGACGACGGGCCAGGACGTGGCCGGCAAGGGGCTCGGCACCGCCGCGCCGGTCGCCGGCGAGCTCGGCTCCAAGGTGCCGGGCGCCGGCCTCCTCGGCGGGCTGCCGGTGAACCAGCTGCCGACCAAGGGCGTGAACGTCAACGGCCTTCCGCTCGGCGGCTGACCCTCCGGCCGGAGACAGGCCGATGGGGCGCACCCGGAAACGGGTCGCGCCCCATCGGTGTGCTCGGAGGTCCACGGTCCCGCGCGAGGCCTCAGGGAGATGATGCCGCGCAGGAACCGGGAGGCCGGCGTCGTACGGCGCCTCGGGGGTGAGGGCGCCGCGCGGGCCGCCCTACCAGGCCGTGCGGGCCTTGTCCTCCGAGGGCAGCAGGACCCACAGGGCCAGGTACAGCAGGAACTGCGGGCCCGGCAGCAGGCACGAGACCAGGAACACGACACGCATCGTCTTCGCGGAGGTGCCGAACCGCCGGGCCAGCCCGGCGCAGACACCGCCGATCATGCGGCCGTCGGTGGGGCGGGCGAGGCTGCTCATCGCGACTCCTTCGTGAACGGTGCGAGGCATCCCGTGCGGCTGCCCCCGTACCTCCACGTTACGGAGACGAAGGGGGCAAAGCGTCGCTCCACGGGGCGATCCCGACCCTGGGAATCGTCGGGGTCCGCCCCTGAAGGGCCTCCTCCCTCCGGACGGCCCCGTCCGCCGCCGGGAGGAGCGTCCGCCGGCGCAGCCAGGCGCGCCCGGCGGGCACCACGGCGGCGTGGGCCAGCGCGGCGCCCGCCGTGTTCAGCAGCAGCGAGTCGACGTCCACCACCTGGCCCGGCACCCCGGTCTGCAGCAGCTCCACGGCCAGCGACACCAGGGCGGTCGCGGCCGTGGTGCGGACCAGCGAACCCAGCCGGGACACCGACGGCCGGCCCCCGGCCATCGGCAGCAGCACGCCCAGCGGCGCGAGCAGCGCCATCGACTCCAGGGTGCGGCGCAGCCCCGTCGCCCAGCCCAGCGCGAAGTCGGCGCGGATCCCGTCCAGCGGCCGCAGATTGGCGGGCATCACCCACGGGACGTCCAGGGGGCGCAGCGTGTACCAGGCGACGAACGCCAGATGTGCGGCCAGGAGAACGCCTCCGGTCACACGGATACGGGATGCGGCGGTGCCGCCGATGAAGCCTTGACGCTGCACGATCCCCAAGACGCGGCGTGCGCCTCGGCCGGTTCCGGGATGTCACCCGTTCAACCGCTGAGGCGTGCACCACACTGCGGCGCCGCCCCGGCGGGCGCCCGCCGGGTCAGCTTCCGGTGGCCTCGGTGGACGGCGGCTTCCCGGCCCCCGGACGGGCCCGTACGTCGTCGGTGCAGCGGTAGCGGCGCGGTGCCGCGTCGTCGGGGCCGCCGAGGATCACCGAGCCGTTGCCCTCGGCCGCCGCCGAGTCGGAGAAGGTGCACACGATCTGGGCGAGCGCCGTCGCGGACAGCTCGGCGGGCGGGGTGCTCAGCCGCAGGGTGTCCTCCGGGTCGCCGGCCCGCGGCCCGGTCACGGTCGTGCCCTGCCGCACCCGTGTGGTGTAGCCGGCCTCCCGCTCGGGATCCGTCGGCTCCCGCGTCAGCTCGTCCATCAGGCCCTGCGCGACCAGCACCCGGCGCGCGTCCGTGGCCCCGTCGGCCACCCGCACCGCCCGGTCCACGGCCACCAGGGACGGCCCGCACACCAGGAACACCTGCACCGGCAGCCCGCGCTCGCCCTGGCCCGCGCCCTCGGGCTCGCCCAGCGAACAGCGCACCCGGGAGGGCGCGGGACCGAAGTCGGTCGGCACCTCGGTCGCCCGGATCCCGCACCCCGACAGCAGCGCGCCCAGCGCCACGACCCCCGCGAGGGCCGGCAGCGCGGCCCGGCGTCGTCCGTGTCGTCCGTTCATCAGGCGTCCCCCTCGGCGCCCTCGTCCCCGGCGTCGCCGGCCTTCTCCCCCTGCTCCGCCGCGGACACGTCCCGCGGCAGCCGCAGGGTGAACACGGCACCGCCCTCGTCCGAGTTGGCCGCCGTGATCTCACCGCCGTGGATGTGCGCGTTCTCCAGCGCGATGGACAGGCCGAGACCGCTGCCCTCGGAGCGCGGACGGGAGGCGCTGGCCTTGTAGAAGCGGTCGAAGACGTGCGGCAGGACCTCCTCCGGGATGCCCGGACCGTGGTCCCGCACCTGGATGACGACCGAGCCGCCCGACGCGTCCCCGTCGTCGCCCGGCTCCTCCCGCACCGCGACCCGCACCGGCGAGCCGCCGTGCTTGAGGGCGTTGCCGATGAGGTTGGCGAGGATGACGTCCAGGCGGCGCGGGTCGATCCGGGCGTGGATGCCGCGCGCGGCGTCCAGCTCCACCGCGTCCAGCCAGGCGCGCGCGTCGATGCAGGCGGTGATCTGGTCGGCGACGTCGACGTCGTCGAGCACCAGACGGGCGGTGCCCGCGTCGAAGCGGGTGACCTCCATCAGGTTCTCCACCAGGTCGTTCAGCCGCCGGGTCTCGCTCACCACCAACCGCACCGCGGGCTGGATCATCGGGTCGATGCCGCCGCCCTCGAACTCCAGCTCCTCCTCGAGGACTTCCGTCACGGCGGTGATGGCGGTCAGCGGGGTGCGCAGCTCGTGGCTCATGTCCGCGACGAACCGGCGGGACGCCTCGTCCCGCGCCGCCATGTCCGCGACGCGCTTCTCCAGCGCCTCGGCCGCCTTGTTGAACGTGCGTGACAGATCGGCCAGTTCGTCGGTGCCCGACACCCTCAGCCGGGTGTCCAGCTTCCCCTCCCCGAGCCGCCGCGCCGCGGTCCCCAGCCGCTGCACCGGCTTCAGCACGGTCGTCGCGGCGGCGTGCGCGAGGAGGGCGGAACCTATCAGCGCCAGCCCGGTGGCAATCCCCAGCGACCAGGCCAGCGAGCTGAGGTCCTTCGCCTCCGGCTCCAGCGACTTCAGCATGTAGCCGGTGGTGCCGCCGCCGATCAGCTCGGTCCCCGCCACCAGGTACGGGGTGTCGTCCTCGACGATCCGCTGCCAGTACAGATGGTGCGGGTACTTGTTGTTCGACGTGACCTTCTGCCGCTCGGTCACCGCCTCGCGCAGCGACTCCGGCACGTCCCCCAGCGAGAACCCGTTCAGCCCGCCCGAACTGCCGTACACCGTCTGGCCCTCGGGGTTCTCGGCGACGAGCAGCACGGTGAAGCGCTGACTGCTGTTGGCCATCTGGCCCGCCGTGCGCTGCAGTTCGTCCTGCGTGGGGTGCTCGGGCAGCGCGCCCGCGCGGTTCTGCATCTCCTGCTCGAAGGCGCGCAGCACCGCGTCCTGCGTACGCGTCAGCACCGACTCGCGGTTCAGCCAGTACGCGATCCCGGACGCGGACACGGCGGCCGTCAGCGCGACCAGGCCGAACACGACGACCAGCCGCAGGCGCAGGCTCGTGAAGCGCAGCCGCGACCAGACTCCCTTGCGTGCCGCGGACCAGCCGCGGCCTCCCCCTTGGTGCTCCTGTGTCACTGAGGCGGATCCAGCCGGTAGCCGACACCGCGGACGGTACGGATCAGCGTCGGGGACGACGGCACGTCCTCGACCTTGGCGCGCAGCCGCTGGACGCAGGCGTCCACCAGCCGCGAGTCGCCCAGGTAGTCGTGCTCCCACACCAGCCGCAGCAGCTGCTGCCGGGACAGCGCCTGTCCGGGCCGCCGGCTCAGCTCGAGGAGCAGCCGCAGCTCCGTCGGCGTGAGCTGGAGGTCCTCGCCGTTCTTCGTCACCGTCATCGCCGAACGGTCGATGACCAGACTGCCGAAGGTCGCCGAGTCGTTGGACTCGCGTTCCCCGCGCCGCAGCACCGCACGGATCCGGGCGTCCAGCACCCGGCCCTGCACGGGCTTGACCACGTAGTCGTCGGCGCCGGACTCCAGGCCGACCACGACGTCGATGTCGTCGCTGCGCGCGGTGAGCAGGATGATCGGCAGCTGGTCCGTGCGCCGGATGCGACGGCACACCTCGAAGCCGTCGATGCCGGGCAGCATCACGTCCAGCACGATCAAGTCCGGCCGCTGCTCGCGCAGGAGCTTCAGACCGTCCTCACCACTGGCAGCGGTCGCCACGCGATGACCCTGGCGCGTCAGTGAGAGCTCCAGGGCCGTGCGGATGGCGTCGTCGTCCTCGATCAGCAACAGGGAAGGCACGCGCTCATTCTGGCCCATGGAGGGCTTCCTGTTCGACCCGTGCGCGACGGGTGCCCCTTGGGCCCGGATACGTGCCGCTTTCGCCCCCGCCGAGCTGTGGAGGAAGTGTGCGGTCACGGTGACCGACCCCTGTGACACGTCTGTGACAGTCGGCGGACACGGCCATGAAGGTGGCGCGGCAAGCTTTTCGGCACAGCACAACCGCAGGCGGAAACACCGGAAGTCCACGACGGGGGGCGCGAGATGAACACGCTGCACGGCACCACCACCAGCGCAGTTGTCACGCGTCTGCACGACGTGCACCGGGGTTCCGAGAAGTCCGGCGCCGCGGGCATGCGGGGGTGCGCTCGCGGCGCCGGGCGTCAGCACACCGCGATCATGACGGTGGTTGACGCGTCCACGGGGGACACCGACGGGGGAAGCGCGTACAGGGAGGAACCGGGGGAGCGCCGCTCGGTGAGCGAGGCGGAGTTCACCGCCTACGTCCAGGAGCGCCGCGCCTCCCTGTACGCCACCGCCTACCACCTGACCGGCGACCGCTTCGAGGCCGAGGACCTGCTGCAGAGCGCGCTGTTCTCGACCTACCGGGCGTGGGACCGGATCAGCGACAAGGCGGCGGTCGGCGGATACCTCCGCCGCACCATGACCAACCTGCACATCAGCGCGTGGCGCCGCCGCAAGCTGAACGAGTACCCGACCGAGGAGCTGCCGGAGACGGCCGGCGACACGGACGCGATGCGCGGCACCGAGCTGCGCGCGGTCCTGTGGCAGGCACTGGCCCGGCTGCCCGAACTCCAGCGCACCATGCTGGTCCTGCGCTACTACGAGGGCCGCACGGACCCGGAGATCGCGGACATCCTCAACATCAGTGTCGGCACGGTGAAGTCCAGCATCTGGCGGTCGCTCCGCCGGCTGCGCGAGGACGAGGTCCTCAGCTTCGGCCGTGACGAGGAGAACGCCTTCGGGGAGCTCGTGGCCTGAAGGTCCGGGGGCAGGGGGAGCCCCGGGGGGGCTTCCAGGCCGGGGGGCCCGGGAGTGAGGGACGGGGGAGCCGTCAGGACGTCGGGGGGGGCGTCCGCGCGGTGGAACGGGGGATCGGGGGATCCGGGGGAACGCAAGAAGGGGGAACGGGGGAACACGGGGGGCACCACGGGGGTGCGGAAACAGCGGGACTGCGAGGGGCCGGGGGGCCCGTCACGCGGTCCCGCTTTTTCGTTGCGTCACGGCGCGCCCGTGGGCGCGGGCCGGCCGGCGACCGCCGCCGTGGCCAGCCGGCTGAGCGCCTCGTCGCGGTCACACGCGTGCGCGCCCAGCGCCGTCTGACGGGCGATGATCGACCGCTCCATACGCATCAGCCGCCAGCCGCGCCGCAGCAGGAACGGCACCGACTTGCGGCCCTCCTTCAGGTCCCGGAGGAACCGGCGCCGGAAGGTCCGCACCGGACCGCGGCTCAGGCACAGCGCGTCGGCCAGCAGACCCCGTTCGCGGCAGCGCTCCACGATCTCCGCCGCGAAGATGCCCTCGGCGATGAACAGCGGCGTCCCGCCGATGTCCACGGCCGCCTCACCGGTGCGGGCGCTCAACGAGATGTCGTACACCGGGACCTGCGTCGCGCGCGTCCTGCACAGCCGATCGATCGCGGCGACCGCGGCATCCGCGTCCCACGAGGCGGGGTCGTCCCAGTCGATGTCGGAGGTGCCCGCCACCAGCGGCAGCGTCGGGTCGTCGCCCTCCTTGTAGAAGTCGTCCAGGCGCAGCACCGGAAGGCCGGAGCGGGCCGAGACGAGGGACTTGCCGGAGCCGGAAGGGCCGCAGAGCAGCACGACTCGCGCGGATATGGGCGACTGGGAACTCACGGGACACCAGTGTGAGGCATCGCGCGGGTGGCGTACGACCCGGCGGCCCGACTTTGAAGCGCGCGTCACATGTCAACTACGCTGCGCGTCTGACCGTTGACCCTGCGAAGTCAAGAGGTGGCACAGCGATGGCCCGACACAAGGCACCCAGGACGCCCGTCGTCCGGCGCTCCATGGCCGTACTCGCGACGGCGGGAGCGGCACTCGGCGTCGCGGCGGCGGCAGCGTCCGCCGCGGAGGCGAACGTGCTGCCCGACAGCCCCGGGCAGGTCGTGGGGACGGTCGCGGACCTCAAGCCCAACCCGCTCGCCGGCACGGGCGTGGACCCGTTGGACAACGGCGTCGGCACGCAGGTCGCCGACTTCCGTGGGCTGGACTCCCGCGAGGTGACCGGCCCGGTCGCCCAGGCGGAGTCGGTCGGCTCCATCCCCGGGGTGGGCACGGTGACGGACGCCCTGCGCGGCTGACGCGCGCGTACGGCACGACGGAGCGCCGTGCCCGCTCCCGGACGGGGGAGGGGCACGGCGCTCCCGCCGTGGGGTCTGCGTGCGGCTCAGTAGGAGGAGCCGGACGCGCCCAGCGAACCCGTGGGGTGCCAGACCGTCTTGGTCTCCAGGAAGGCCGTCATGCGGTCCGTGCCGGGCGCGTCCGCCCAATCGTCCACAGGCTGTGGACGGAGCACGCGCTTCAGGTTGTCCGCCGCCGCGATCTCCAGCTCCTTCGCCAGCGCCTCGTCGGCGCCCGCGAGGTCGATCGCGTTGACGTCCTGGTGCGCGGCGAGCGGCGCGGCGATCTCCGCCGTGCGGCCGGAGAGGATGTTCACCACACCGCCCGGCAGGTCGGACGTGGCCAGCACCTCGCCGAGGGAGAGGGCGGGGAGAGGGGCCCTCTCGGACGCGATCACCACGGCCGTGTTGCCCGTCGCGATCACCGGAGCGACAACCGAGACCAGGCCCAGGAACGACGACTCCTGCGGGGCCAGGACGGTCACCACACCGGTCGGCTCCGGGGACGACAGGTTGAAGAACGGGCCCGCGACCGGGTTGCCGCCGCCCACCACCTGGGCGATCTTGTCGGTCCAGCCCGCGTACCAGACCCAGCGGTCGACCGCCGCGTCCACCTGGGCCGCCGCCTTCGACCTCGACAGGCCCTCGGCCTCGCCGACCTCCCGGACGTACTGGTCCCGGCGGCCCTCCAGCATCTCCGCGATCCGGTACAGGATTTGCCCGCGGTTGTACGCCGTCGCGCCGGACCAGGCGCCGAACGCCTTGCGGGCCGCGACCACCGCGTCACGGGCGTCCTTGCGGGACGACTGCGGTGCGTTGGCCAGCCACTTGCCCTTGGCGTCAGTCACCTCGTACACCCGGCCGCTCTCGGAACGCGGGAACTTCCCGCCGACGTACAGCTTGTAGGTCTTGAAGACGGAGAGGCGCTCGTTCTTCTCGGTCTTCTCGTTCTTGTCAGACATCGAGGTACGCCTCCAGGCCGTGGCGGCCGCCCTCGCGGCCGAAGCCCGACTCCTTGTAACCGCCGAACGGCGAGGTCGGGTCGAACTTGTTGAACGTGTTGGACCAGATCACGCCCGCGCGCAGCTTGTTCGCCACCGCCAGGATCCGCGACCCCTTCTCGGTCCAGATGCCCGCCGACAGGCCGTACGGCGTGTTGTTGGCCTTGGCGACCGCCTCGTCCGGCGTGCGGAACGTCAGGACGGACAGGACCGGGCCGAAGATCTCGTCGCGGGCGATCGTGTGCGCCTGGGTGACGTTCGTGAACAGCGTCGGGGCGAACCAGTAGCCGTTCTCCGGCAGGTCGCAGGCCGGGGACCAGCGCTCGGCGCCCTCCGCCTCGCCCTGTTCGGCCAGCGCGGTGATCCGCGCCAGCTGCTCGGCCGAGTTGATCGCGCCGATGTCGGTGTTCTTGTCCAGCGGGTCGCCGAGGCGCAGCGTGGACAGCCGGCGCTTCAGGGAGTCGAGCAGCTCGTCGTGGATCGACTCCTGCACCAGCAGGCGCGAGCCCGCGCAGCAGACCTGGCCCTGGTTGAAGAAGATGCCGTTGACGATGCCCTCGACGGCCTGGTCGATCGGCGCGTCGTCGAAGACGATGTTGGCGCCCTTGCCGCCCAGTTCGAGGGTGAGCTTCTTGCGGGTGCCCGCGACCGTGCGCGCGATCTCCTTGCCGACGGCGGTCGATCCGGTGAAGGCGACCTTGTTCACGTCGGGGTGGGCGACCAGCGCGGCTCCGGCGCGGCCGTCGCCGGTGATGATGTTGACGACGCCCTTCGGCAGGCCCGCCTGGCGGCAGATGTCCGCGAAGAACAGGGCGGACAGGGGCGTGGTCTCGGCGGGCTTCAGGACGACCGTGTTGCCGGTCGCGAGCGCCGGGGCGATCTTCCACGCCAGCATCAGGAGCGGGAAGTTCCAGGGGATGACCTGGCCGGCGACGCCGAGCGGCTTCGGGTTCGCGCCGTAGCCGGCGTGCTCCAGCTTGTCGGCCCAGCCCGCGTAGTAGAAGAAGTGCGCGGCGACCAGGGGGAGGTCCGCGTCGCGGGTCTCCTTGATCGGCTTGCCGTTGTCCAGGGTCTCCAGGACGGCCAGCTCGCGGCTGCGCTCCTGGATGATCCGGGCGATGCGGAAGAGGTACTTCGCGCGCTCCGAGCCGGGCAGCGCGGACCACTTCTCGAAGGCCTTGCGGGCCGCCCGCACCGCGCGGTCCACGTCCTCCTCGGACGCCTCGGCGACCTCGGACAGGACCTCCTCGGAGGAGGGGGAGACGGTCTTGAAGACCTTGCCGCCGGCCGCCTCGGTGAACTCGCCGTCGATGAAGAGGCCGTAGGACGGGGCGATGTCGACGACCGAGCGGGACTCGGGCGCCGGGGCGTAGTCGAAAACAGGTGCCATGGTGATCAGTCCACCGTCACGTAGTCGGGGCCGGAGTAGCGGCCGGTGGCCAGCTTCTGACGCTGCAGCAGCAGGTCGTTCAGCAGCGAGGAGGCGCCGAAGCGGAACCAGTGGTTGTCCAGCCAGTCCTCGCCCGCGGTCTCGTTGACCAGGACCAGGAACTTGATCGCGTCCTTGCTGGTGCGGATGCCGCCGGCCGGCTTCACGCCGACCTGGATCCCGGTCTGCGCGCGGAAGTCGCGCACCGCCTCCAGCATCAGGAGGGTGTTCGCCGGGGTCGCGTTCACCGCGACCTTGCCCGTCGAGGTCTTGATGAAGTCCGCCCCGGCCAGCATGCCGAGCCAGCTCGCCCGGCGGATGTTGTCGTACGTCGACAGCTCGCCCGTCTCGAAGATGACCTTCAGGCGGGCGTCCGTCCCGCAGGCCTCCTTCACGGCGGTGATCTCGTCGTACACCTTCATGTAGTTCCCCGCGAGGAACGCGCCGCGGTCGATGACCATGTCGATCTCGTCGGCGCCGGCGGCGACGGCCTCACGGACGTCCGCCAGCTTCACGGAGAGCGGGGCGCGGCCCGCCGGGAAGGCGGTGGCGACGGAGGCGACCTTGACGGTCGAACCGGCGACGGCCTCCTTCGCCGTGGCCACCATGTCGGGGTAGACGCAGACCGCGGCCGTGGCGGGCGCCGAGCGGTCGGTCGGGTCGGGGCGGACCGCCTTCGCGCCGAGCGCCCGGACCTTGCCCGGGGTGTCCGCGCCTTCCAGCGTCGTCAGGTCGACCATCGAGATGGCGAGGTCGATGGCGTACGCCTTCGCGGTCGTCTTGATCGAGCGGGTACCGAGGGAGGCGGCACGCGCCTCCAGGCCGACCGCGTCGACGCCGGGCAGCCCGTGGAGGAAACGGCGCAGCGTGCTGTCGGACGCGGTGACGTCGCTCAGAGCGTGGGGTGCAGTGGTGGGCATGGTCACCAGACGAGCATATCTACGCGCGTAGCGGCTGTACAGCCCCGGAACGGAAACGGAGCGGTGGGGTCCGGCCGGGAGGCCGAGGGGAGGGGGCGTGGGAGGGGGCGGGACGAGCGGCCTTCGGGTCCGGGGCGGGGGTCGTGCAGAATCGGGGGCATGACGACCCCCGACCCGTCGCGCGAGCCGGAGCCCACGAAGCCCGCCGGGACCGCGACGACGACCCCGTACAAGGACCGCGTCTACCGCTCGCCCGCAGGCGTCGTCGGAGGCGTGCTGGTGCTCGCCATCGTCGCCTGGCTCGGCATCGACGCGGTCGTCGTCGGCGAGGGCCGCACGCCGTGGCTCGCGCTCGCCGTCATGCTCTTCCTCGGGCCCGTGGTGTTCGCCTACACCCTGCGGCCCGCCGTGTTCGTCAACGACGACCGGCTGCGCATCCGCAACCCGCTGCGGCTGATCGTGCTGCCGTGGGGGCAGGTCGCCTCGCTGCGGTCCGGGTTCTCCAACGAGGTCGTCGACGAGTCCGGCACCAAGTACCAGCTGTGGGCGCTGCCCGTCTCCCTGCGGGCGCGCAGCAAGGCGGCGCGGCAGGACGCGCGGGCCGCTCGGGCGGCCGCGCGGGCGGACGCCCGTGGCGGGCAGGGTGGGTCCGGGTCCGGGCGCGGGCGAGGGGGCGCCGTGGGCGGGGGTGCCGTGGGCGCCGCCGATCTGGGGGCGGGCGCCGCCCTGGCCGCCGGCGGGCCGCGTCGGGCCGAGACGGACCGGGCCATGGACGAACTGCGTGAGCTGCACGAGCGGCGGCAGGGGGAGCCGGGGACGCAGGGGGAGGTCACCGTGCGGTGGGCCTACGAGATCATCGCGCCTGCGGTGGCGGGAGCCGTGCTGCTGGGTGTGTTGTGGGGGCTGGGCTGAGCGGGCGGTTGCGAGCAGGCGGTTGCTGTGAGCTGTGAGCTGTGAGCTGGGAGTTGTGAGCTCTGAGCTGGGAGTTGTGAGCTCTGAGCTCTGAGCTGTGCCGTTAGCTACGGCGGGGGCGGTCCGGGATCGGGCCGCCCCCGCTTGCTCAGATGCCCGCGGCTTCGGACAGGTCCCGCTTGATCGCGGTCAGGAGGGCCGTCGCCCTGGTGCGGGCCTCGGGGAGGTCCGCCTTGGCCGCCACCGGGATCACGACCTCCAAGTAGCACTTCAGCTTGGGCTCGGTGCCGCTCGGGCGGACGACGACCCGCGCGCCGTCCAGGGTGTAGCGGAGGCCGTCGGTGGGCGGAAGCGTGTCCGTGCCCTCGGTGAGGTCCTCGGTCCTGGTGATGCGCAGGCCCGCCAGTCCGGTGGGGGGCTGCTCGCGCAGGCGGCGCATCGCGGCGGCGATCAGCCCCAGGTCCTTCACGCGGACGCTCAGCTGGTCCGTGGCGTGCAGGCCGTGCTCCACGGCGAGGTCGTCGAGGAGGTCGAGGAGGGTGCGGTTCTCGGCTTTGAGCTCGGACGCCAGTTCCGTGAGGAGGAGCGCCGCCGTGATGCCGTCCTTGTCGCGTACGCCGTCCGGGTCCACGCAGTAGCCGAGGGCCTCCTCGTAGCCGTAGCGCAGGCCGTCGACGCGGGCGATCCACTTGAAGCCGGTCAGGGTCTCCTCGTACGGGAGGCCCGCCTTCTCGGCGATGCGGCCGAGGAGGGACGACGAGACGATCGACTCCGCGAACGTGCCGGTCGCGCCGCGGCGGACCAGGTGGGCGGCGAGGAGCGCGCCGACCTCGTCGCCGCGGAGCATGCGCCAGTCGTCGCCGTCCTTCACGGCGGCGGCGCAGCGGTCGGCGTCCGGGTCGTTGGCGACGACCAGGTCCGGGTCCGTCTCGCGGGCCTTCGCGAAGGCGAGGTCCATCGCGCCGGGCTCCTCCGGGTTGGGGAACGCGACGGTCGGGAAGTCCGGGTCGGGGTCGGCCTGCTCGGCGACGAGGTCGGGGGCGGGGAAGCCCGCGCGGGCGAAGGCGGCGAGGAGGACGTCCTTGCCGACGCCGTGCATGGCCGTGTAGACGGTGCGGGCCGTGCGGGGGGAGCCCTTGGACAGGACGGCGTCCGTGCGGGCGAGGTAGGCGTCCAGGACGGTGTCGTCGAGGGTGTCCCAGCCGGTGGTGAGGCGGGGGACGGTGGTGAGTGACGCCACGGCGTCGATCTCCGCGGCGATCTCGGCGTCCGCCGGGGGGACGATCTGGGAGCCGTCGCCCAGGTACACCTTGTAGCCGTTGTCGCGGGGCGGGTTGTGGCTGGCGGTGACCTCCACGCCGGCGACCGCGCCGAGGTGCCTGATGGCGAAGGCGAGGACGGGGGTGGGGAGGGGGCGGGGGAGCACCGCGGCGCGGAGGCCGGCGCCGGTCATGACGGCGGCGGTGTCCTCGGCGAAGGTGTGCGACTTGTGGCGGGCGTCGTAGCCGATGACGACGAGGCCGTTGTCGTGGCCCTGCTTCTTGAGGTACGCGGCGAGGCCGGCTGCGGCGCGGATGACCACGGAGCGGTTCATACGGAGGGGGCCGGCGCCGAGCTCGCCGCGGAGGCCGGCGGTGCCGAACTGGAGGGTGCCGGCGAAGCGGGCGGTGAGTTCGGCGTGGTTGCCGTCGTCGATGAGGCGGGCGAGTTCCTCGCGGGTGTCCGGGTCGGGGTCCTCGGCGAGCCATGCCTGGGCCTGTGCGATGAGCGCGTCGTGTTCCACGGTTCGGTCGGCCTCTCTCGGTCGGTGTGGTGTCAGGTTCGCATGGGGGAGGGGTGGGCTCCGCCCGGTGGGGGCTTGGGTCTGACGCCTGCGGCGCAGGGTTCTGTTCGGTGGGGGTTGCTGTAGCGCCTACGGGCGGTGGGTGGTGCGGGGCCGCGGTGGGGGCGGTCGTCCTCGGTCTGGCGCGATGAGGGTGCTTACGAGGGGGAGGGCGTGGACGCGCCAGCCGCTGCGGGCGCCCACCCCCACCCCGTCCCCTCCCGCCGTACGCGGCAACACCGACACCGGTGGCGCGCGGCGGCCGCATATGCGCCAGCCGTTGGGCGGGCGGCGGCCGCAACTGTCGCCAACCGCGGGCAATCGTGCCGCTGGGGCGGCACGGGTGGGCGCGGCGGCACCTCGTTGGCGCCGAGGTGCGCCGACTCCCCCCGGCCCGCACCATCGCCGGTGCCATCGGGGTAGGGGTGTGGCAGCACCCCTTGTGCGCGGGTGGTGTCGACGCCCCCGGCCTGCACCCGCGCCGGGTGTTACTGAACCCGCCCCCGCTGGTGCACAGCCCCGCTGTGAAGGAGGGGGTTACAGGCGGCCCAGCACCTGGGTGAGCAGTTCGCCCATGCGTGTCGCCGAGTCGCGTCCCGCCTGGAGGACCTCCTCGTGGTTCAGCGGCTCGCCGGTCATACCGGCGGCGAGGTTGGTGACCAGGGAGATGCCCAGCACCTCCGCGCCCGCCTCACGCGCGGCGATCGCCTCCAGGACCGTGGACATGCCCACCAGGTCCGCCCCGATGACACGCGCCATACGGATCTCCGCCGGCGTCTCGTAGTGCGGGCCGGGGAACTGGGCGTAGACGCCCTCCTCGAGGGAGGGGTCGATCTCCTTGCACAGCGTGCGCAGACGCGGCGAGTAGAGGTCCGTGAGGTCGACGAAGTTCGCGCCGACGATCGGCGACGTCGCCGTCAGGTTGATGTGGTCGCTGATCAGGACCGGCTGCCCGGGGCGCATGCCCTCACGCAGGCCGCCGCAGCCGTTGGTCAGCACGATCGTCTTCGCGCCCGCCGCCACGGCCGTACGGACGCCGTGCGCGACGGCGGCCACCCCGCGGCCCTCGTAGTAGTGGGTGCGGCCCAGGAAGACCAGGGCACGCTTCTGCCCGATGCGGTAGGAGCGGATCTTGCCTCCGTGGCCCTCGACCGCCGGCGGCGGGAAGCCGGGCAGCTCGGTGACCGGGTGCTCGGCCTCGGGGGTGCCGAGCGCGTCCGCTGCCGGGGCCCACCCGGAGCCCATCACGAGGGCGACGTCGTGGGTCTCGGCGCCTGTGAGTTCGCGCAGGCGGGCTGCGGCGGCGTCGGCTGCGGCGTACGGGTCGCCCTGGATGTCGTCCGGAAGAAGAGAAGCGTTCACGTCGACGAGGGTAGCCGCAATTCGCCTACGCGCGTAGATGTGGGAGGTGACGGGATGGCGATCGTTGTCTTGTCGTTTCCGTCAGCAGGGGCGCTTACGGAGCTCCATCACGTAGTCGTGGGGTGCCCCCGCGGACTCCGCCGCGTCGGCGATCTCGCCCAGGTAGCGGGCGGAGGGCAGGCCGCCCTCGTAGGAGTTCAGGACGTACGTCCAGGCGTGTTCCTCGCCGTCCAGGGTGTGCGCCCGGACCCGCGTGCGGCGGTAGATGTCCAGGCCCGTGCCCTCCCAGCGGTCCAGGGACTCCTCGTCCATGGGCGCGATGTCGTAGAGGGCGACGAAGACCTGGGAGAGCGGGTCCTCGACCAGGGTCGCGAGAGCGCCCTCCCAGCCCATGTGCTCGCCCCCGAACGTCAGCCGCCAGCCGTTGAGCCAGCCGGTGGCCCGCAGCGGCGAGTGCGGGGCGCGGCGGGACATCAGCCGGGCGTCGAGGTTGCCGGCGTAAGCGGCGTAGAGCGACATGGGGGAAGGGTACGGCAGGGGGTGCCGCGACGGTCGTGGCTCAGGGGATGCACCCCCGGGCGGGCGCACGGTGAAGTGTGCGGGACAATGGAGTACGTGACTCGGATCGTGATCATCGGTGGCGGACCCGGCGGATACGAAGCGGCGCTGGTCGCCGCGCAGCTCGGCGCGGAGGTGACCGTCGTCGACTGCGACGGCCTGGGCGGTGCGTCGGTGCTGACCGACTGCGTGCCGTCCAAGACCCTGATCGCCACGGCCGAGGTGATGACCACCTTCGACTCCTCCTACGAGGAGCTGGGGATCATCGTCGCGGACGACACCCCGCCGCTGGAGCAGGCCGCCCGGGTGGTCGGTGTGGACCTCGGGAAGGTCAACCGCCGTGTGAAGCGGCTCGCTCTCGCGCAGTCGCACGACATCACCGCCTCCGTGACGCGTGCCGGCGCGCGTGTCATGCGCGGGCGCGGGCGGCTGGACGGGATGCAGGCGCTCGACGGGTCGCGCAAGGTCGTCGTGACCGCCGCCGACGGGAGCGAGGAGACGCTCACCGCGGACGCCGTGCTCATCGCGACCGGCGGGCATCCCCGTGAGCTGCCGGACGCGCAGCCCGACGGGGAGCGGATCCTGAACTGGACCCAGGTGTACGACCTGGACGAGCTCCCCGAGGAGCTCATCGTGGTCGGTTCCGGTGTCACGGGCGCCGAGTTCGCGGGCGCCTACCAGGCCCTCGGGTCGCGGGTCACGCTGGTGTCCTCGCGTGACCGCGTGCTTCCGGGCGAGGACCCGGACGCCGCCGCCGTGCTGGAGGACGTCTTCCGTCGGCGCGGCATGAACGTGATGGCGCGGTCGCGGGCGCAGTCCGCCAAGCGGGTCGGGGACCGGGTCGAGGTGACCCTGGCCGACGGGCGCGTCATCACCGGCACGCACTGTCTGATGGCCGTCGGTGCCATCCCGAACTCCGCGGGCATGGGCCTGGAGGAGGCCGGCGTGCGGCTGCGGGAGTCCGGGCACATCTGGACCGACAAGGTCTCGCGGACCACCGCTCCCGGTGTGTACGCGGCCGGTGACGTCACCGGTGTCTTCGCCCTCGCCTCGGTGGCCGCCATGCAGGGGCGGATCGCCATGTACCACTTCCTCGGCGACGCGGTCGCTCCGCTCAATCTGAAGACGGTGTCGTCGAACGTCTTCACCGACCCGGAGATCGCCACCGTCGGCTACTCGCAGGCCGACGTGGACGGCGGGAAGATCGACGCACGGGTCGTGAAGCTGCCGCTGCTGCGCAACCCGCGCGCCAAGATGCAGGGCATCCGCGACGGCTTCGTCAAGATCTTCTGCCGCCCCGGCACCGGCATCGTCGTCGGCGGTGTCGTCGTGGCGCCGCGCGCCTCGGAACTCATCCACCCCATCTCGATCGCGGTCGACAACAACCTGACCGTCGAACAGATCGCGAACGCCTTCACCGTGTATCCGTCGCTGTCTGGCTCGATCGCCGAGGTGGCGCGGCAGTTGCACACGCGGAAGGCGGGCGGCGAGGCCTGACCCGGCCCTATACCACTTGCTGTGGGGCCGTGCGAACAACTTCTGCTATTCAGCGCAAACTGCTGAAAGCAGACGGTCGTCGGCGTTACTGTCAGTTTCGTGTTCGCTGCAGAACGTCGCCAATTGATCCTCGAAATGGTGCGAGCGAACGGGGCCGTGTCGCTCCGTGAACTCGCCCGCGTCGTCCAGACCTCCGAAGTGACCGTACGGCGGGACGTGCGCGCGCTGGAGGCAGAAGGACTCCTCGACCGCCGGCACGGCGGTGCGGTGCTGCCGGGCGGTTTCACACGCGAGTCCGGCTTCCCGCAGAAGTCGCATCTCGCCACCGCCGAGAAGACCGCCATCGCCGACCTCGCCGCGAACTTCGTGGAGGAGGGTGAGGCCATCGTGGTCGGCGCGGGCACCACCACGCAGGAGCTGGCCCGCCGGCTCGCCCGGGTCCCCGGGCTGACGGTCGTCACCAACTCCCTGCTGGTCGCCCAGGCGCTCGCCCACGCCAACCGGGTCGAGGTCGTGATGACCGGCGGCACGCTGCGCGGCTCCAACTACGCCCTCGTCGGCAGCGGCGCCGAGCAGTCCCTGCAGGGGCTGCGGGTGTCCCGGGCGTTCCTCTCGGGCAGCGGGCTGACCGCGGAGCGCGGGCTGTCCACGTCCAACATGCTGTCGGCGTCCGTCGACCGGGCGCTGGTGCAGGCCGCCGCCGAGGTGGTGGTCCTCGCCGACCACACCAAGCTCGGCACGGACACCATGTTCCAGACGGTGCCCACGGACCTCATCACCCGGCTGGTCACCGACGAGCCGCCCCCGCACGACGACCGCGCGGCGACCGAGCTCCAGGCCCTCGCCGACCAGGGCGTGCAGATCGCCGTCGCGGGGGCGCCGGGGGGAAACGGCAGCGCGGGAGGTGACGGCCCTCCGTCGGGGCGGCAGCGCCGTGACGTTCCGCTGCCCGGCCCGAGGCGCCAGGCCCCCGGCCTGCGCACGGCCGTCGCGCTGGGCGCCGCGTCCGACCAGGGACAGGGTGCCGAGCGGGCCGCCCGGGTGGCGGACATGCGGCGGCGCTGAACGGCGTACACGAAAGCGCCCGGCGCCCCCCGTGGGAGGACGCCGGGCGCTGTGACGTGAGCGTCAGTCCTTGATCTCGCAGATCGCCGCGCCGGACGTGACCGAGCCGCCGACCTCGGCGTTCAGGCCCTTGACGGTGCCGGAGCGGTGGGCGTTGATGGGCTGCTCCATCTTCATCGCCTCCAGGACGACGACCAGGTCGCCCTCCTTGACCTCCTGGCCCTCCTCGACCGCGACCTTGACGATCGTGCCCTGCATCGGGGAGGCGAGGGTGTCGCCGGAGGCCGCGGGGCCCGACTTGCGGGCGGCGCGGCGCTTCGGCTTGGCGCCGGCGGCCAGACCCGTGCGCGCCAGGCTCATGCCGAGCGACGCGGGCAGGGAGACCTCCAGGCGCTTGCCGCCGACCTCCACGACGACCGTCTCGCGGCCGGCCTCCTCCTCGGCGTCCGCGTCCACGGGCGAGGCGAAGGGCTTCAGGTCGTTGACGAACTCGGTCTCGATCCAGCGGGTGTGGACCGTGAAGGGCTCGCCGGAGCCGGTCAGTTCGGGGGCGAACGCCGGGTCCTTGACCACCGCGCGGTGGAACGGGATGGCCGTGGCCATGCCCTCCACCGTGAACTCCTCCAGGGCGCGCGAGGCGCGCTGCAGGGCCTGCTCGCGGGTGGCGCCGGTGACGATCAGCTTCGCCAGCAGGGAGTCCCACGCCGGGCCGATCACACTGCCGGACTCCACGCCCGCGTCCAGCCGGACACCCGGGCCGGACGGCGGGGCGAACGTGGTGACGGTGCCGGGGGCGGGCAGGAAGTTGCGGCCCGGGTCCTCGCCGTTGATGCGGAACTCGAAGGAGTGACCACGCAGCGGCGGGTCGTCGTAGCCGAGCTCCTCGCCGTCGGCGATGCGGAACATCTCGCGCACCAGGTCGATGCCGGAGACCTCCTCGGTCACCGGGTGCTCCACCTGGAGGCGCGTGTTGACCTCGAGGAAGGAGATCGTGCCGTCGTTGCCGACGAGGAACTCCACGGTGCCCGCGCCGACGTAACCGGCCTCCTTGAGGATGGCCTTGGAGGCGCGGTACAGCTCGGCGTTCTGCTCCTCCGACAGGAACGGCGCCGGGGCCTCCTCCACCAGCTTCTGGTGGCGGCGCTGCAGCGAGCAGTCACGGGTGGAGACCACGACCACGTTGCCGTGGCTGTCGGCCAGGCACTGGGTCTCCACGTGGCGCGGCTTGTCCAGGTAGCGCTCGACGAAGCACTCGCCGCGGCCGAAGGCGGCGACCGCCTCGCGCACGGCCGAGTCGTACAGCTCGGGGACCTCTTCCAGGGTCCGGGCGACCTTCAGGCCGCGTCCGCCGCCGCCGAAGGCGGCCTTGATGGCGATCGGCAGGCCGTGCTCCTCGGCGAACGCGACGACCTCGTCCGCGCCGGACACCGGGTCGGGCGTGCCCGCCACCAGCGGGGCGCCGGCGCGCTGGGCGATGTGCCGGGCGGCGACCTTGTCACCGAGGTCGCGGATGGCCTGCGGGGGCGGGCCGATCCAGATCAGGCCCGCGTCCAGTACGGCCTGGGCGAACTCGGCGTTCTCCGAGAGGAAGCCGTAACCGGGGTGGATCGCGTCGGCCCCCGACTCCCGCGCGGCCTTCAGCACCTTGTCCATGTCGAGGTAACTGGTGGCCGGAGTGTCACCGCCCAGGGCGAACGCCTCATCCGCGGCGCGGACATGCAGAGCGTCCCGGTCCGGGTCGGCGTAGACGGCAACGCTCGCGATTCCGGCATCCCGGCAGGCCCGGGCAACGCGGACAGCGATTTCGCCACGGTTGGCGATGAGCACCTTGCGCACGATTGAGGCTCCCTCCTTGAAACAAGCCGAGTTTAGGGACTGCCGACACGGCACTTCGACCCGTCCCCAGTGGTGAGCTTGCCCACACGGAGCGTGATGCGAGGCTCGCCCGACCCGCGAAATCCCTTGTCGCACCTCGGTACGCAGGACTCCTCCCGGAAACCCTAGCCCCGTCGTGTGGTCAAGGTCTCTGTGAGAGCGTGCTGCGGCCCACTTCGATTCTTTGTGGAGTCCCTACGAATGGCCCAATGATTCTTTGCCCGCCGCACGCCCCTTGTACCGAGGTTTACCCGTTAGTAGCCTTCGCGTCGTCCCGAACATACTCGGGGTAACCACAGTCGTGCTCGAAAGTGGGTGGGGGCCGGTGGTCCGCAGACCGGTGGCGTGGATCGTCGCGCTCGTGCTGTTCGCCGAGGCGCTGGGCGTACTGGCGGTGAACTGGTTCCTGGGTGTCGTCGTCGACCGGCAGGACATGTCACTGGCCGGCCTCGACCCGGACGTGATGTCGGTGTCGTCGAAGGCCGGCGGGGTGGTCTTCGGGCTCTACTTCGCCCTGTGCGGCGTGGTGGCCCTGCTGGTCGCGCTGCGCGACCGGGCCCCGGCCGGCTTCGGCAAGGTGCTGCTGATCAGCGCCGCCGTGGTGCACGCGCTGCTCGGCGCCTTCGCGTGGGGTCTGATCGGGTGGACGGCGTTCCTCTTCATGGTCGTCGTCCTCACGCTGATCGTGCTGCTCCTGATGACGTACGACGGGCGGCCGGGAAAGTCCGACGAGCCCGTCGACGCCGGGCCGCCCGTCAGTCCTCCCGCGGCGCCCACAGCTCCGTGATGCCGACGCCCAGCTCGGCCAGCAGGCGCCGTACGAGCGGCAGGCTGATGCCGATCACGTTGCCGTGGTCGCCGTCGATGCCGTCGATGAACGGCGCCGAGCGGCCGTCCAGGGTGAACGCCCCCGCCACGTGCAGTGGCTCGCCCGAGGCCACGTAGGCCGCGATCTCCTCGTCCGACGGCTGGCCGAAACGGACCACCGTGGAGGCGGTGGCGGAGGCGTAGCGGCCGCTGACGGTGTCGTGGACGCAGTGGCCGGTCTGGAGCGTGCCCGCGCGGCCCCGCATCGCCTTCCAGCGCGCGGTGGCCTCCTCGGCGTCCTCCGGCTTGCCGAGGGCCTGGCCGTCCAGGTCCAGCACCGAGTCGCAGCCGATCACCAGCGCGCCCTTCACCTCGGGCTTCGCCGCGACCACGGACGCCTTCGCCTCGGCCAGGGCCAGCGCCAGCTCGGCGGGGGTGGGGGCGGAGACGGCGTCCTCGTCGACGCCGCTGACGATCACCTCGGGCGTCAGTCCGGCCTGGCGGAGCAGCCCGAGCCGGGCCGGGGACTGGGAGGCGAGAACGAGGCGGCGACGCGGCTGATCTGTCATGCGGTCAGCGTATCGGCGTCCTCGGGACGGTTCGTCCGGCGTCGGTACGCCGGGTGGGGGCGCGGCTCACCTCACGCCGATCACCAGCATCGCCAGGACCATGGCCAGTGCCATGAGAACGCCCAGCCGCCGCAGCATCTCCTGCGTGTCACGCAGTTCCTTCGGCGGCTTGTTCTCGGGGTCGGACCACAGCATTCCACCAGCGTGCGGCGCAGCCGGCTCAGGGCGCCTGAGTACGCGTACTCAACTTGGCGACGGACGCCCCGGCACGTGCGGACGGGCCGTACGGGGTGCGTACGGCCCGTCCGGGGAGTGGAGCGGGATCAGCCGCCCGGCCAGTACGTCCGTGACCACGACGCCGGGCCGGGCTGGGGCACGCGGCGCGCGGCGATGCGGGACGGGTCGGACCAGGCGTCGGGGACCGTGGGCGGCGCGCCGGACGGCAGGGCGGCCGCCGCCGCGGCGCGCGCCCTGACCACCGCCAGTGCGGCGGCCAGCTCCTCCGGGGTCGGGTTGCCCCGTACGACCTTGATCGTCACAGCGGCTCCTTACAGGGGGATGTTGCCGTGCTTCTTCGGGGGCAGGCTCTCGCGCTTGGTCCGCAGCTGACGCAGCCCGCGGACGATGTGGCGGCGGGTGTCGGACGGCATGATCACCGCGTCGACGTAACCCCGCTCGGCGGCGACGTAGGGGTTGAGGAGGGCGTCCTCGTACTCCTGCATCAGCCGGGCCCGGGTCGCCTCGGCGTCGTCCGACTCGGCGATGGTGCGGCGGTGCAGGATGTTGACGGCGCCCTGCGCGCCCATCACCGCGATCTGGGCCGTCGGCCAGGCCAAATTGAGGTCGGCGCCCAGGTGCTTGGAACCCATGACGTCGTACGCGCCGCCGAACGCCTTGCGCGTGATGACGGTGATCAGCGGGACCGTCGCCTCCGCGTAGGCGTAGATCAGCTTCGCGCCGCGGCGGATGATGCCGTCGTGCTCCTGGTCCACGCCGGGCAGGAAGCCGGGGACGTCGACGAAGGTCAGCACCGGGATGTTGAAGGCGTCGCAGGTCCGCACGAAGCGGGCCGCCTTCTCCGACGCGGTGATGTCCAGGCAGCCGGCGAACTGCATCGGCTGGTTCGCCACGATGCCGACGGGGCGGCCCTCGACGCGGCCGTACCCCGTGAGGATGTTCGGCGCGAACAGGGGCTGCGTCTCGAAGAACTCCGCGTCGTCGAGGACGTGCTCGATGACCGTGTGCATGTCGTACGGCTGGTTCGCCGAGTCCGGCACGATCGTGTCGAGTTCGCGGTCCTCGTCGGTGACCGTCAGGTCCGCCTCCTCCGGGAAGGCGGGCGGCTCCGAGAGGTTGTTCGAGGGCAGGTAGGAGAGGAGCTGCTTGACGTACTCGATCGCGTCCTTCTCGTCGCCCGCCATGTGGTGCGCGACGCCGGAGGTCGAGTTGTGGGTGCGGGCGCCGCCGAGCTCCTCGAAGCCGACGTCCTCGCCGGTGACCGTCTTGATGACGTCCGGGCCGGTGATGAACATGTGGCTGGTCTGGTCGACCATGATCGTGAAGTCGGTGATGGCGGGGGAGTAGACCGCGCCGCCCGCGCAGGGGCCCACGACCAGGCTGATCTGCGGGATCACACCGGACGCGTGCGTGTTGCGGCGGAAGATCTCGCCGTACGCGCCGAGGGAGGCCACGCCCTCCTGGATGCGGGCGCCGCCGGAGTCGTTGATGCCGATGACGGGACAGCCCGTCTTGAGGGCGAAGTCCATCACCTTGACGATCTTCTGGCCGTAGACCTCGCCCAGGGCGCCGCCGAAGACGGTGAAGTCCTGCGAGAAGACGGCGACCGGGCGGCCGTCGACCGTGCCGTAGCCGGTGACGACGCCGTCGCCGTACGGGCGGTTGGCGTCGAGACCGAAGTTGGTGGAGCGGTGCCGGGCGAACTCGTCCAGTTCGACGAAGGAGCCCTCGTCGAGCAGGAGGTCGATCCGCTCACGGGCCGTCAGCTTGCCCTTGGCGTGCTGCTTTTCGACGGCACGTGCGGAGCCGGCGTGCGTCGCCTCTTCGATACGACGCTGGAGATCCGCGAGCTTGCCCGCGGTGGTGTGGATGTCAGGCTGCTGCTCTTCCGGCTCGGACATCGGGATGCGGCTCCCTGCCTGCTCAAAAGGGGGGACGGTTACTCATCCGTAGCGTAGTGGGGGGCTGTGTGTTCGGCAGTGCGGTGTTTCCCACACCTAGTGTGGGTTGCATGACACCCCGAGATGACTCCGAATCCCCTGAGCCGCGTCGTAGTCGGTGGTCCGATCTCGACCGGCCTCCCTTGAACGCCGCCGCGTTGCGGCGGGCTCTGGTGCGGGAGGGGGGTTTGTGGCGGGAGCTGGACGTGGTGCAGCGGACCGGGTCCACGAACTCCGACCTTGTGGCGCGGGCGGCTGCTGGTGGCGGTGGCGGTGGCGGTGGCGGTGGTGGTGCTGGTGGCGCCGGCGGTCGTGGTGGCGGTCGGGGGTTGGGGGAGGGGGTTGTTCTCGTCGCGGAGGAGCAGAGTGCCGCGCGCGGGCGGCTGGACCGGAAGTGGGTGGCTCCCGCTCGGTCCGGGTTGTTCTTCTCCGTGTCGCTGCGGCCCGGGGACGCGGGTGTGCCCATGGAGCGGTGGGGGTGGCTGCCGTTGCTGACGGGGGTCGCCGTGGCCACCGGGCTGGCTCGGGCCGGGGGTGTGGACACGGGGTTGAAGTGGCCCAACGACGTGCTGGTGACGGTGGGGGGAGAGGAGCGGAAGGCCGGGGGGATCCTGGCGGAGGCCACGGGAGACGGGGGAGTGGTGGTGGGCGTGGGGGTGAACGTCAGCCTGCGGGCCGACGAGCTGCCTGTGCCTACGGCGGGGTCGCTGGGGTTGGCGGGGGCGGTGAGCACGGACCGGGATCCGTTGCTGCGGGCTGTGCTGCGGGGGATCGAGGACTGGTACGGGCGGTGGCGGGCCGCTGGTGGTGACGCGGGGGCGTGCGGGTTGCAGGAGGCGTACGCGGCGGGGTGCGCGACGCTGGGGCGGGTCGTGCGGGCGGAGCTGCCCGGGAATCGGGCGTTGGTGGGGGAGGCTGTGGCTGTGGACGGGGACGGGCGGTTGGTGCTGGCTACGGAGGCGGGGGTGCAGGAGCCGGTGGGGGCGGGGGACATCGTGCATCTGCGGGCGGGGTGAGGCGGGGCGCGCCTGCGGCGCATTCACCTGTGCGGTGGGGGTTGTTGTAGCGCCCAGGGTGGGGTGGTGGTGCGGGGCCGCGGTGGGGGTGGTCGTCCTCGGTCTGGCGCGAGAGTGCGTCTCGAGTGGCGGAGGGCGTGGACGCGCCAGCCGCTGCGGGCGCCCACCCCCACCCCGTCCCCTCCCCGCCGCGAGCGGCTACACCGACACCGGTGGCGGGCGTCGCCCCGCCAACTGCGGGCATGCGTGCCGCCTGGGGCGGCACGGGTGGGCGCGGCGGTACCTCGTTGGCGCCGAGGTGCGCCGACAACCCCCGGCCCGCACCCACGCCGGGCGCCCTCGCGGCACCGGGGTGGGCAACACCCCACGCCCGCACAAACCCCGCGCCGGGTGTGCAACACCCACCCCGCCGCACGACCGTGGCTGAAAACGCACCCCCGGGTGCCACCCCCGGCGCGTATGGAGAGGCACGCGCCTCACTCCTCACCCACGGCCCAACCTGACGGAGTGAGCTACCGCACACCTGCCGTAGAGTTGAGCCCGGTCGAGACATGGCCGTGACAGATCGGAAGGGCAGCAACGCGTGAGCGTCGACGACTCGGGTTCCGGTGCGGACGCGCAGGGCGACGGCGAGGATCCGCTTGCTCTGCGCCTCGAGCAGCTCATTCTGGGCGCCGAGCGCCGTTACACGCCGTTCCAGGCGGCCCGCAGCGCCGGCGTCACGATGGAGCTCGCCACCCGCTTCTGGCGTGCCATGGGCTTCGCCGACGTGGGTCAGGCGAAGGCCCTGACGGAGGCGGACGTCCTCGCCCTGCGCCGCCTCGCGGGTCTGGTGGAGGCCGGTCTGCTCAGCGAGGCCATGGCCGTCCAGGTCGCCCGGTCCACCGGTCAGACCACCGCGCGTTTGGCCGAATGGCAGATCGACTCGTTCCTGGAAGGCCTCACGGAGCCGCCCGAGCCCGGCATGACCCGCACCGAGGTCACGTACCCGATCGTCGAGCTGCTCCTGCCCGAGCTGGAGGAGTTCCTGGTCTACGTGTGGCGGCGGCAGCTCGCCGCCTCGGCCGGGCGTGTGGTGCAGGAGGCCGACGACGAGGAGATGGTGGACCGGCGGCTCGCCGTCGCCTTCGCCGACCTCGTGGGCTTCACCCGCCTCACCCGGCGGATGGAGGAGGAGGAGCTCGGCGAGCTGGTCGAGGCCTTCGAGACGACGGCCGCCGATCTGGTCGCGGCGCGCGGCGGGCGGCTGATCAAGACCCTCGGCGACGAGGTGCTGTACGCCGCCGACGACGCCGGGACCGCCGCTGAGATCGCCCTGCGGTTGATAGAGACCATGGCGAACGACGAGACCATGCCGGAACTGCGCGTCGGCATGGCCTTCGGCACCGTCACCACCCGGATGGGCGATGTTTTCGGCACGACCGTCAATCTCGCCTCCCGGCTGACCTCCATAGCCCCCCGCGACGCCGTCCTCGTCGACTCCGACTTCGCCCTGGAGCTCATCCGCACCGGTGACGCGCCGGCCAGTGAGGCCGCCGCCGCCGAGGCGGCGGCCGCAGCGGAGAAGGAGGGCGAGGAGCCGCCGTCGTACCGGTTCGCCCTCCAGCCGATGTACCAGCGGCCCGTCCGTGGTCTCGGCGTGGTCGAGCCCTGGCTGCTCAGCCGGAGGACTCCCCCGGAGGAGGCCCCCGCCGACTGACCGTCGGCGTCGCCCTCAGCCGCCCAGGCAGATGTTCAGCAGGGGGAGGCAGAGCCCGCGGTCGTCGTCCTCGTCCTTGGCCTCGTCGCCGGGCGGCGGGGGCTGAGGCGGGGGTGTCGTGGTCGGCGGTGGCGGTGGTGTCGGCCGGTGTTCCGGTGGAGGTTCGGATGTGTGTGACGTCCGGGGTGCGGGCGGGGGCGTCATCGTGCGGGTGCTCTCCGACGGCGTCCGTGGCGGTGTCGGCTGCTGGGTGAGCGGCTCCCGCGCCTTCCCGCCCTGCGCTTTCGGTGACGTCGGGCGCGGGTCCGGGCGTGGGGTCTGCCGGGGGGTGGGGGCCCTGGAGGGACCCGCCGCCTCCGCATTCTCGCTCGGTGCCGTCGGGGCGCCGCTCTCCTCCGGGGAGGGGAGGGCGGCCGCCCGCGTGTCTCTCGGCGGGGCGTCCGGTGTCGACAGGTGGATGAGCGTCGCCGCGCCCGCCGTCAGGGTCAGGGCGCCCGCGGCCAGGAGGGCGCGGCGGTGGCGGGGTTTTCGGTGGCGTCCTCGGGGGACGGTGCGCGTCTCGTCGGGTGTCATCGTCTGTCTCCCCCCTGCGTGCGCCCCCGGCGCGCGCGGTGTGCGCACGGTATGCGCCGGGGGCGGTGCGGCTCAGGCGAGTCGGTCGTATGTCACTCGAACGGGTGGACCCTTTTCCTCGGTGGCTCGCGGCTGCCATGATCGGGGCGAGCCAAGTTAACCCGCGTTAACCGGAGGGTGTCATGAGTGAGGAACGGTTCGGGGAGTTCGTGCTGGTGCGGCGGCACGAGCGGGGGCATGTCGCGGAGCTCGTCCTCGACCGGCCGAAGGCCATGAACGCGGTGTCGACCGAGATGGCCCGTTCGATCGCCGGCGCCTGTGCGGCGCTGGGCGAGGACCGCGACGTACGGGCGGTGGTGCTGACCTCGTCGCACGAGCGGGCGTTCTGCGTGGGGGCCGATCTGAAGGAGCGGAACTCGTTCAGCGACGCTGATCTCGTGCGGCAGCGGCCTGTGGCGCGGGCTGCCTACACCGGGGTGTTGCAGCTGCCGGTGCCTTCCGTTGCCGCCGTGCACGGGTTCGCCCTGGGCGGTGGGTGCGAGCTCGCTCTGTCGTGCGACGTGATCGTGGCCGACCGTACGGCCGTCATGGGGCTGCCCGAGGTGTCCGTCGGTGTCATCCCGGGCGGGGGCGGTACGCAGTTGCTGCCCCGGCGGGTCGGGTCGGCCAGGGCCGCCGAGCTCATCTTCACCGCGCGGCGGGTCGAGGCCGAGGAGGCCCGGGAGATCGGGCTCGTGGATGTGCTGGTGGACGAGGGACGGGACCGTGAGGACGCGCTCGCCATGGCCGCGCGGATCGCCGGGAACTCGCCCGTGGGGCTGCGGGCCGCCAAGCGGGCGCTGCGTCTGGGACACGGGCTCGACCTGCCGGCCGGTCTCGAGGTCGAGGACGCGGCCTGGCGTTCCGTGGCGTTCTCCGGGGACCGGGCCGAGGGTGTGGCCGCCTTCAACGAGAAGCGGCGGCCGGAGTGGCCCGGCGAGTGACCTCGATGTCTCGATAAGCGGAAAATCTCCCTAATCTGGGGGAATGGGTGAGGAGAGCCGCCTGGCGGCCGTGGTGGCGCTGGCACAGGGCATGGCCGCCGCGCACAGTTCGCGGGAGGCGTGGCGGGCCGCCGCCGGCGGGGCTCGCCGGGCCCTGGGCGGGAGCTTCGCCGCGCTGTCCGTGTGGGAGCGGGAGCTCGGACGGCTGCGGGTGCTGGTGAACGTCGGGGAGCTCGCCGAGGGGGAGGAGGAGTTCCCCGAGGACGAGTCGTACCCGGTGCACCAGTTCGCCGAGATCACCGAGTTCCTGCACGAGCGGTGGGCCGGCGGCGGCGAGCCCGACGCCTGGGTGGAGACCGCGCAGGGCCCCGAGGAGGGGCGCGCCGGGTACTGCCACCAGCGGGTGGCGGCGCTGCGGCGGCGCGGGCGCGGCTGCTGCGTGGTCGCGCCGATCGTGCTGCACGGGCGGGCCTGGGGCGAGCTGTACGTGGCCCGGCCGGTGGGCGAGCCCGTGTTCGGAGGGGCGGACGCCGACTTCGCGACCGTGCTGGCCGCCGTGGTGGCCGCGGGCATCGCGCAGACCGAGCGTCTCGAGGAGGCGCGGCGGCTGGCCTTCACGGACTCGCTGACGGGGCTGGCGAACCGGCGGGCCGTGGACGCCCGGCTGGACGAGGCGGTCGAGCTGCACCGGCGGGACGGGGCCGTCGTCAGCCTGGTGGTGTGCGACGTCAACGGGCTGAAGCGGGTCAACGACACCCTCGGGCACTCCGTGGGGGACCGGCTGCTGGAGCGGTTCGGGAGCGTGCTGTCGCTGTGCGGGGCGATGCTGCCGGGCGCCCTGGCGGCGCGGCTCGGCGGGGACGAGTTCTGTCTGCTGGCGGTGGGACCGTCCGCCGACGAGGTGGTCAAGGCGGCCGACGAGGTGTGCCGGCGAGCCGTGGAGCTGGACATCGGCGACGGTGTGGCGTGCGGGGTGGCGTCCACGGAGGACCCGATCGGGCCGGTGCGCTCGGCGCGGCGGCTGTTCCGGCTGGCGGACGCGGCGCAGTACCGGGCCAAGGCCGAGCGGGCCGCACACCCCGTGGTGGCCGGGCGGGAGGGGCCGGACGACCCCGTGGTGCGGCTCGCGGACGAACCCTCGCGGGAGGCCGACGGGGAGCGGCGCCGGTTCCGCGGGCGGCACGCGCCCGGGTAAGGGGCGCGGCCCGGATCCGGTGGTGACAGTGAGGCATTCACTGCGTAGGCTCCTGAATATGGATATGCACACAGTGGTGGTGGGGACATCGGGCGTGACCGCGTCCGACGTGCTGGCCGTGGCGCGCGACGGCGCCCGCGTCGAACTGTCCGAGGAGGCGGTCGCCGCCCTCGCCGCGTCCCGCGAGATCGTGGACGCCCTGGCCGCCAAGCCGGACCCGGTCTACGGGGTGAGCACCGGCTTCGGCGCCCTGGCGACCCGGCACATCAGCCCGGACCTGCGGGCGCAGCTCCAGCGCAACATCGTCCGCTCGCACGCCGCCGGCATGGGACCGCGGGTGGAGCGGGAGGTCGTCCGCGCGCTGATGTTCCTGCGGCTCAAGACCCTCTGCTCCGGGCACACCGGCGTCCGGCCCGAGGTCGCGCGGACCATGGCCGACGTGCTGAACGCCGGGATCACCCCCGTGGTCCACGAGTACGGCTCCCTCGGCTGCTCCGGCGACCTCGCCCCGCTCTCGCACTGCGCCCTCGCGTTGATGGGCGAGGGGGAGGCGGAGGGCCCCGACGGCACCGTGCGGCCCGCCGGCGACCTGCTGGCCGAGCACGGCATCCGGCCCGTCGAACTGCGCGAGAAGGAAGGGCTCGCCCTCCTCAACGGCACCGACGGCATGCTCGGCATGCTGGTCATGGCCCTCGCCGACCTGGACCTCCTCTACCGGTCCGCCGACGTCACCGCCGCGCTCAGCCTGGAGGCGCTGCTCGGCACCGACAAGGTGCTCGCGCCCGAACTGCACGCCATCCGCCCGCACCCCGGCCAGGCCGCAAGCGCCGCCAACATGCTGGCCGTCCTCGAGGGTTCGGGACTGACGGGGCATCACCAGGACGACGCGCCCCGGGTCCAGGACGCCTACTCCGTGCGCTGCGCCCCGCAGGTCGCCGGCGCCGGGCGCGACACCATCGCACACGCCCGCCTGGTCGCCGAGCGCGAACTCGCGTCGGCCGTGGACAACCCGGTGGTCTTGGCCGACGGCAGGGTGGAGTCCAACGGCAACTTCCACGGCGCCCCCGTCGCCTACGTGCTGGACTTCCTCGCCGTGGCCGTCGCCGACCTCGCCTCCATCACGGAGCGCCGCACCGACCGGCTGCTGGACAAGAACCGCAGCCACGGACTGCCGCCGTTCCTCGCCGACGACCCCGGCGTCGACTCCGGGCTGATGATCGCCCAGTACACGCAGGCCGCCCTGGTCGGCGAGCTGAAGCGGCTCGCCGTGCCGGCGTCGGCGGACTCCATCCCGTCGTCCGCGATGCAGGAGGACCACGTCTCCATGGGCTGGTCCGCGGCGCGCAAGCTGCGTACCGCCGTCGACGGCCTGACCAGGGTCGTCGCCGTGGAGCTGTACGCCGCCGCACGGGCCGTGGAACTGCGCGAGGGCCTCACCCCCGCCCCGGCGACCCGGGAGGTGCTGAAGGCCCTGCGGGAGGCCGGTGTGGGCGGTCCCGGCCCCGACCGGTACCTGGCGCCCGACCTCGCCGCCGCGGAGGCCTTCGTCCGCGACGGGCGGCTGGTCGAGGCCGTGGAGCGGGTCACCGGGCCGCTGAGGTGAGACGGCCGGGGCCCCGCGGACGACTCCGCGGGGCCCCGGTACGCCGTGGCAGGGGCGCTCAGAACTCCAGGCGCTCCCGGCGGACCGAATAGACGACGAAGCCGGCGCCGAGGGCCAGACAGGCCGTGCCGCCGACGATGTACGGGGTGCTGTCGAAGCTGCCGGTGTCCGCGAGGCGGACCTCCTGGCCGGTGCTCTCCAGGTGGGCCGTCGTCGCGCTCGACACGCCTCTCGCCTGCTCGGTGACCTGCGGGGAGGGGCTCGCGGACGGCGCGGTCCTGGCCGGGGCGTCCGAGGTCGCGTTCGCGGACGGGACGAACCACAGGGCGCCGAGCAGGGTGCCCGCGGCGGTGGCGGTCAGCAACGGACGGAGCGCGGATGACACGGAATATCGATCCCCTTGTGGCGCTGGCGAATTGGCCGTGTGGGCTGATGGTAGTGAACCGCGCGGGTCACGGGAAAGTCACGGGAGCCCTTCCCTGTGCGCTCCGGGGCCGAGTCCGTGGAGTATGTGCCTGTTTGCCCGGTTCTGCCTGGAGGGGAGGGCGGGTAGCTGCTGAACAGGCTTGTGTGCAAAGGGTTGTGACCGAGGCCACAGTAAGAATCCCCGCGCTCTCTTACGTGTCCGTTCGTACTGGTCGGCGGGGATGGCGGGGGGCCGGCCGGGGCGGAGGGCGTGCGGCGGCCGGCGGTCGGATCACGACCCGTACTCGCGTGAAGGGGGAAGCGGCGACGAGGATGGCGACCGGTTCGACGAGGGCTGCGAAGACGAGTCCGACGACGAAGAGTCCCACCGCGACGACGCGTCCCCGACGGCGGGTTTCGCGCCGGCTGAGACGACTTGAGGAAATGTTGACCCCGGGAGGCAACCGACGCCCCGGGCCGGCACGTCTCAATCGGCGCACTGACCGGCGTTCCCGCGGTCCGCAACGGCGGACGTGGTGAGTCCCACATGCGTGGGATTCGGGAACCGGATCACCCGGTCGTAGCGTTGATGGTTGTGGACGAGGCGCCTCGGCTCCCGCCAGGGGCCTCGTGGGGTTGGGATTCTGGCAACGATGGAGAAGCGTGTGATGACGGACGGTAAGCGGCGGCGCAGGGGTCTGGCGGCCGCGTCCGCTCTGCTCGGCGGAGTTCTGGTGCTCTCGGCGTGCTCCGGCGGGGACGACGACGCCGCGGGCTCCGACGGCAAGGACACCTCGCAGGCGCAGGTCGACGAGGCGGCGGCCAAGAAGTCCTCCGAGGCGCAGATCAAGATCACGCCCAAGGACGGGTCGAACAACGCCTCCATCAACAACTCGGCCACGGTGACCGTCGACAAGGGCGAGCTCACCGAGGTCACGATGACCACCGCCGACGGCACCGCCGTCGAGGGCCAGATATCGGCCGACAAGAAGAGCTGGAAGCCCAGCGGCCAGCTCGAGCGCGCCACCACCTACAAGCTGTCGGCCTCCGCGAAGGACTCCGAGGGCCTCGTCGCCCACGAGAACGCGTCCTTCACGACGGTCTCCCCGTCCAACAGCTTCATCGGCAACTTCACCCCGGACGACGGCACCACGGTCGGCGTCGGCATGCCCGTGTCGATCAACTTCGACAAGGCCATCACCAACAAGTCCGCCGTGCAGAAGGGCATCGAGGTGTCCTCCAGCAGCGGCCAGGAGGTGGCCTGCCACTGGTTCAACGCCAACCGCATGGACTGCCGCCCCGAGCAGTACTGGCAGGAGGGCTCCACCGTCACCCTGAAGCTGGCGCTCGACGGGGTCGAGGGCGCCGAGGGCGTCTACGGCGTCCAGCAGAAGACGGTCACCTTCAAGATCGGGCGCAACCAGGTCTCCTACGTCGACGCCAAGACCAAGCAGATGAAGGTCACGCAGAACGGCAAGACCGTCAAGACCATCCCGATCTCCGCCGGCGCGCCCGAGAACAAGACGTACGAGGGCCAGATGGTGATCTCCGAGAAGTTCAAGGAGACCCGGATGAACGGCGCCACGGTCGGCTTCACCGACGACGACGGCAAGGGCGAGTACGACATCAAGGACGTGCCCCACGCCATGCGTCTGAGCACCTCCGGCACCTTCATCCACGGCAACTACTGGGGTGCGAAGTCCATCTTCGGCAGCGTCAACACCAGCCACGGCTGCGTGGGCCTCGCCGACGCCAAGGGCGCCAACGACCCGAGCACGCCGGGCGCCTGGTTCTACAACAACTCGATCGTCGGTGACGTCGTGGTCGTGCAGAACACCGGCGACAAGACCATCGCCCCGGACAACGGCCTCAACGGCTGGAACATGAGCTGGGAGCAGTGGAAGGCCGGCTCCGCGGTCTGACGCCCCCTCCGCCACGAGAACCCACACCACACGGCCGATGCCCTCGTCCCCTCCCTCGGGAGCGGTGACGGGGGCATCGGCCGTCCGCGTCCCTCCCGCCCCAACCGCGCGGTTGTGTAACGGAGTTCCGGCGGCCACATCACAGTCACCCGGCGACTTCCCGACCACTGCCGAACCCCCTTGAGCCGCTTGATCACCGGTCGGCATACTCCGAGCACCGGGGGGTGCGCGCAGGCGTACGAGACCACCCCCGGCCGGGTGACGCCTCTGCCGCCCGGGAATCTCGCTAGGGGGAACCTTGCGCAGACAAGTCAACAGAGCATGCGCGGCCACGATCGCCACGGCGACCGCGGTGGCGCTCGCGGCGGGCATGGCCGGCCCCGCGTCGGCGAGCGGGGAGAAGGGCACGGCCGCCGGCCCGTCCGCGAGCGCGGCCGCGCTCAAGGGGAAGCACCGGGTCACCCTCATCACCGGTGACCGGGTCGCACTGGACGCCAAGGGCCGCGTCGTGGGCCTGGAGCCGGCCGAGGGCCGGGAGCACATACCCGTCCAGATCCGTCGCGCCGACGGCCGCACGCTGGTCGTCCCGGCCGACGCCGCCCGGCTGGTCGCGACCGGCCAGCTGGACCAACGCCTCTTCGACGTCACCGAGTTGAACAAGGCGGCGACCCGCACCGCGCACCGCGGCGGTCTGAAGGTCATCGTCGGCTACCGGGGCGCCGCGAAGACCGCCAAGGCCGACGTCCGCGACGCGGGCACGGTCCGCCGGGCGCTGTCGTCCCTGAACGCGGACGCGGTCCAGACGCCGCACGAGGCCACCGCCGAGCTGTGGGACGCCGTCACCGACGGCGACCGCACCGCCTCCGGTGTCGCCCGCGTCTGGCTGGACGGCGTCCGCAAGGCGTCCCTGGACACCTCGGTCGGACAGATCGGCACCCCGAAGGCGTGGGAGGCCGGCTACGACGGCAAGGGCGTCAAGATCGCCGTCCTCGACACCGGTGTGGACGCGACCCACCCGGACCTCAAGGGCCAGGTGACCGCAGCCAAGAACTTCACCTCCGCGCCCGGCACCGGCGACGTGGTCGGCCACGGCACCCACGTCGCGTCCATCGCGGCCGGCACGGGCGCCCAGTCCAAGGGCACGTACAAGGGCGTCGCGCCCGGCGCGAAGATCCTCAACGGCAAGGTCCTCGACGACTCCGGCTTCGGCGACGACTCCGGGATCCTCGCCGGCATGGAGTGGGCGGCCGCCCAGGGCGCCGACATCGTCAACATGAGCCTCGGCGGCATGGACACCCCGGAGACCGACCCGCTGGAGGCGGCGGTCGACAAGCTGTCCGCCGAGAAGGGCATCCTCTTCGCCATCGCGGCGGGCAACGAGGGCCCGCAGTCGATCGGTTCGCCGGGCAGCGCGGACTCCGCCCTCACCGTCGGCGCCGTCGACGACAAGGACAAGCTCGCCGAGTTCTCGTCCACCGGCCCGCGCCTCGGCGACGGCGCCGTCAAGCCGGACCTCACCGCCCCCGGCGTGGACATCACGGCCGCCTCGGCGAAGGGCAACGACATCGCCAAGGAGGTCGGCGAGAAGCCGGCCGGCTACATGACCATCTCCGGCACCTCGATGGCCACCCCGCACGTCGCGGGCGCCGCCGCGCTGCTCAAGCAGCAGCACCCGGAGTGGACGTACGCGGAGCTGAAGGGCGCGCTGACCGCCTCCACCAAGGACGGCAGGTACACCCCGTTCGAGCAGGGCTCGGGCCGCGTCCAGGTGGACAAGGCGATTGCGCAGACCGTGATCGCGGAGCCGGTGTCGCTGAGCTTCGGCGTGCAGCAGTGGCCGCACGCCGACGACAAGCCGGTCACCAAGAAGCTCACCTACCGCAACCTCGGCACCGAGGACGTCACGCTGAAGCTGACGTCGACCGCGACCGGCCCGAGGGGCAAGGCCGCCCCGGCCGGCTTCTTCACCCTCGGCGCCTCCACCCTGACCGTCCCGGCGAACGGCACGGCTTCCGTGGATGTCACCGCCGACACCCGCCTCGGCGGCACGGTCGACGGCACGTACTCGGCGTACGTGGTCGCCACCGGTGCCGGCCAGAGCGTGCGCACCGCCGCCGCGGTGGAGCGCGAGGTCGAGTCCTACACCGTCACGCTGAAGGTCCTCGACCGCTCCGGCAAGGCCACCGCCAACTACACGACGTACCTGTCGGGCCTCAGCGGCCTCGGCAAGGACCGGTCGTTCGCGCCGTACGAGGCCGACGGCACCGTCAGCGTGCGCGTGCCCAAGGGCGGTTACGTCCTGGACGCCAGCGTGTTCGTGGGCGCCGACCCGGAGACGTGGCGGGGCGCCGACTGGCTCGCCCAGCCCAAGCTGGACGTCACCAGGAACACGACCGTGACGCTGGACGCCCGCAAGGCCAAGCCGGTCAAGGTCACCGTGCCCGGCAAGGCCGCCAAGGCGCAGTTCGCCGCGACCGACTTCACGATCGAGACGAACGACGGCGCGGTCTCCTACGGCTGGTGGCTGGACAGCTTCAGCGGCTTCCGCACCGCGCACCTCGGCCCGCAGATCACGAACGGCACGCTGAGCCAGCAGTGGAACGCCCACTACAGCAACGGCGCCAAGGCGCAGTACAGCGCCGTCAGCGGCGGCAAGGTGAAGAAGGTCGCCACCGGTTACACCCGTGCCTTCAAGGCCAAGGAGTTCGCCACCGTCCAGGTCGGCATGGGCGCCGCGGCGAGCGGCAAGAAGGGCGCCGTCAGCGCGTTCGGCTGGCTGCCCGGCGGCTCGGGCGCGTCCGGTTTCTCGCAGGAGCAGAAGCTGCCCAGCACCCGCACGCTGTACCTGTCCACGGTCAACGGCGTGACGTGGGACCTCGACTTCGAGCAGCTCGGCGGGGTCGACGAGGAAGGCTGGCCCGTCTACGAAGCCGGTTACAACATCGGTGCCGGCAGGACCTACAAGGGCGGCAAGACTTACAAGGAGACCGTGAACACGGCCGTCTTCGGCCCGCGTCTCACCTCGTCCTACGGTGTCTTCCGCGACGGCAACGCCATCTACGGCCTGATCCCGCTGTTCTCCGACGGCAAGGGCCACGTGGGCTCCTCCGACCACTCCTCGGCCGTCACGACCCTCTACCGCAACGGCAAGAAGGTCGGCTCCCACAACGACCCGCTGTCCGGCGAGGAGAGCTTCACCGTCCCGTCCGGTGACGCCGCCTACCGGCTGACCACCTCGGTCAGGCGGAGCGCCAAGGTCGCCGCCACGTCCACCCGCATCGACGCGAGCTGGACCTTCCGCTCCAAGAAGACGTCGGCCGAGAAGCAGCTGCCCGTCTCCTCGGCCCGGTTCGCCGCGGTCACGGGGCTGGACAGCAAGGTCCCGGCCGGCAAGAAGGCCACCTTCCCGGTCGTCGTGGAGGGCGCCGCCCAGGGCAAGAACCTCAAGTCCCTCGCGGTGTACGTCTCCTACAACGGCGGCAAGACCTGGCAGAAGACCAAGGTCACGAAGGGCAAGGTCACCGTCAAGAACCCCGCGAAGGGCAAGGCGGTCTCCCTCCGCGCCAAGATCACCGACAAGAAGGGCAACGCGTCCCTGATCACGATCCACAACGCCTACTACGGCAAGTAGTCCGGCGCCGGTGACGGCCCGTCGGAGGCACACGCCTCCGACGGGCCGTTCCCGTTCCCGCTGCCGGATCCGTCCCGCCGCTCAGGCGGCCGGCGTCCGGGGCCCGTCCGCCGGCGCGTCCGCGTTCCAGCTGCCCAGCAGGCGAAGCGCCTCGGCCGAGGGCGACCCGGCCTCCGCGAAGTACGTCACCAGCGACTGCTCGGCCTCGCCGGCCGGGCCGAGCGACTCCCACAGCAGCGTCAGTTCACCGACCAGCGGGTGCCGCAGCCGCTTCACGCCGTGGCTCTTCTCCTTGACGTCGTGCCGTGCCCACAGCGTGCGGAACTCCTCGCTCTTCACGGACAGTTCGCCCACCAGGGCGGACAGCGCGGGGTCGTCCGGGTGCCGTCCCGCGTCCATGCGCAGATAGGCGACCATGTCACAGGCCTTCTGCTCCCACTCCACGAACAGCTCGCGCTGCGCGGGGTCGAGGAAGACCATCCGCGCCCAGTTGCGCTCCTGCGGCGGCAGCGCGCCCCAGTCGCCGAAGACCGCCGTCGCCATCCGGTTCCAGGCGAGGATCTCCGAGCGCCGGCCCACCACGTACGCCGGGACCGTCTCCATCGCGTCCAGCAGCTGCCGCAGTGCGGGGCGGGCCTGACGGCTGCGGGGCTCCGCGCGCTTGCGGCGCCTGCCCGGCCGGGCGAGATGCGTCAGATGCGCGTGCTCGGCGTCGCTCAGCCGCAGCGCGCGGGCGATCGCGTCCAGGACCTCCGTCGACACGTTGCGTCCGTTGCCCTGCTCCAGGCGTGTGTAGTACGCCACGGACACCCCGGCGAGCTGCGCCAGCTCCTCCCGGCGCAGACCGGGCACCCTGCGGTGCCGTCCGAGGTCCGGAAGTCCCACGTCCCGCGGCTTCAGCCGGGCCCGCCGCGTGCGCAGGAACTCGCTCAGCTCGGCACGCGGGTCCAGGCCGCCCCGCATGCCGGCCGGGTCGTCCGTGTGCTCGTCCATATGTCCATGGTGCCCGTTCGTACGCACCATGTGCCTGTCCCCGCCAGTGGTAGGCACAGCGAGCGTAGGCAACCAGGAAGTCTGGGTACGCGCCGCCCGTTGTCGCAGGCTGGACCCCGTGCGGGCCCGGGAGGAACGATTCCGGGCGCACGACCCCCTCAGGAGGAGAAACTTCGTATGACCACTGTCGCCGCGTACGCCGCGCCCGCTGCCAAGGCACCGCTGGAGCGCACCACCATCGAGCGGCGGGCCGTCCGCGAGCACGACGTGCTGATCGACATCAAGTTCGCCGGGATCTGCCACTCGGACATCCACCAGGTCCGTGAGGGCTGGGGCGAGGCGATCTTCCCGATGGTCCCCGGCCACGAGATAGCGGGCGTCGTCTCCGAGGTCGGCCCCGGCGTGACCCGGTTCAAGGTCGGCGACCGGGTGGGCGTGGGCTGCATGGTCGACTCCTGCCGCGAGTGCGAGATGTGCCGGGCGGGCAAGGAGCAGTACTGCCTGAACGGCCAGACCCCGACCTACAACGGCATCGGCCGGGACGGCGAGCCCACCTACGGCGGCTACTCCGAGAAGGTCGTCGTCGACGAGAACTTCGTCGTGCGCATCCCCGACGGGATCGCCCTCGACGTCGCCGCGCCGCTGCTGTGCGCGGGCATCACCCTGTACTCCCCGCTGAAGCGCTTCGGCGCGGGCCCCGGCCGCAAGGTCGCGGTCGTCGGCATGGGCGGCCTGGGCCACATGGGCGTGAAGATCGCGCACGCGATGGGCGCCGAGGTGACGGTGCTGTCGCAGTCCCTGCGGAAGAAGGACGACGGGCTGCGGCTCGGCGCCGACCACTACTACGCCACCAGCGACCCGAAGACCTTCGAGGAGCTGCGCGGCTCCTTCGACCTGATCGTGTCGACGGTGTCGGCGCCGCTGGACTTCGCCGCGTACCTGTCGCTGCTCAAGCCCGAGGGCACCCTGGCGAACGTGGGCGCCCCCGAGGACCCGATCTCCCTGAACCTGTTCTCGCTGATCGGCGGCGGCCGGTCGCTGGCCGGCTCCATGATCGGCGGCATCGCCGAGACGCAGGAGACGCTGGACTTCTGCGCCGAGCACGGCATCGGCGCGGAGATCGAACTGATCGCCGCGTCCGAGATCAACGAGGCCTACGAGCGCGTCGAGAACAGCGACGTCCGCTACCGCTTCGTGATCGACACGGCCACGATCTGAGTCCGCGCACCGGGCCGTCGCGGCCGTGCCGCCGCGACGGCCCGGTGCGGGACGGACTACCGCGCCGTGGCCCGGGAAGGTGGCACGGTGACGAACAGCCCGCCAACCGGCCTTACCCGGCCGCAGCCGTCGCAGGAGGCCCCGGTGCAGGAAGGACCCGCCGCGCCCGAGGACGCGCCCGCCCCTCCCGACGCGGAGGAACCGGAGGAGGAGGGCCTGTCCCTGGACGCCCTGCCGCCCGCCTGGACCGCCTGAGCCGCCCGGCCCTCCTCCGGGAAGCGCCGTGCCCCCGGGCGTCAGGCGTCCGTGTACTCCACGTACAGGGGGCTCGCGACCAGCAGGCCGGGCAGCTTCGCGGCGGCGAAGCCCGTGGTGACGCGCGCGTAGCCGCGCATCGTCGCCGCGGTCTCCGGGTGGGTCTGGGCGTCGATGCGGGCCAGGAGGGCGTGGAGGGCGCCGACCAGCGAGGGACGGCGGCCGTCCGGGCCGGCGCCGAGGTCGTCGGACAGGGCGGCGAGCAGTGCGCCGGGCGCACTGGCGTCGGAGCCCAGCAGATTCCGCACGAGCGTGCCGGACCGGCGGGTCTCGTCGGTGACGCGGGCCGGCGGGCCCGCGATCAGATGGTCCACCGAGCCGTGCAGCAGCAGCCGCACCGAGCGGTCCGGATCCGGGGCGTCGGCGAAGAACACCATCGTCGGGTCGGCGCCGTCCAGGACGAAGTAGTTGAGCGGCGCCTCGAAGGCGATCCACTGCCCCGGCCGCACCCCCTCCTCGGTGTACCAGCGCGCCGACTCCTCGACCCGGCGCACCACCCGCAGCAGATGCCTGCCCCACAGGTCGGACGCGGGGCCGGGCGACGGGTCCACCTCCACTCCGCCGAACGGCGTGGAGACGCTGACCCGCTGCCGGGGCCACGCGGACCGCAGTCCGGGCAGAAACTGCGAGAGTTTCCGGTCGGACAGGTAGATGACTTCCTGCACTACTGCTCCGTTCTTCACACGTCCCCGTTCTTCACACGTCCCCGTTCTTCACACGTCACCGCTCGTCACACGTCACCGCTCGTCACACGTCCTGGAGACCGAGGAACTCGAACGCCGCCGGCGGCAGCAGTTCCGAGGGCCGGTACAGCCCGTCCGGGCCCGGCTCCATGTCCCCCACGATGCGGTCCAGCAGCTCGTCGAGGCCGGGACGCCCGTCCGGGTCCGGCCGCAGACAGGGCGCGACGACGTCCACGAAGGCGTCCGGCACCCCGCTCAGGTCGGGCGCCTCCGTCTGCATGCGGAGCATGGTGCGCACCGGGTCGCTGCCCGGGTACGGGCTGTGCCCGGTCGCGGCGAACACCAGCACCGCGCCCAGCGCGTACACGTCGCTCGCGGACGTCACCTTCCGGGCGTCCAGCGCCTGCTCGGGAGACATGAAGGCCGGCGTCCCCAGCGTGGTGTGCGCGACGGTCAGCTTGCTGGCCGCGGCGGCCGCCGCCAGGGCGAGCCCGAAGTCGATCACGCGCAGGCCGTCCACGCCGACCAGCACGTTGGACGGCTTCAGGTCGCGGTGGACGATGTCCGCCGCGTGCACCGAGCGCAGCGCCTCCACGAGTTGCGCGGCCACCCAGCGCAGCGCCGGCAGCGGCAGCGGCCCGCACGCGTCCACGAGGTCCTTCAGGGACGGTGCCGACACGTACGCCGTGGCCAGCCAGGGGATGTCCCCGGCGGTGTCCGCGTCCACGACGGGTGGTGCGTAGAAACCGTTCACGCCCCGCGCGGCGACCACCTCATGCCGGAAACGCCTGCGGAACTCCAGGTCGTCGGCCAGCTCCTCCTTGACGACCTTGACGGCGAGCAGCCTCCCGGCCGGGGTCCGCCCGAGGAACACCCGGCCCATCGACCCGCTGCCGATCCGCCGCAGCACCGTGTACGGCCCGACCCGGCGCGGGTCTAAGGGCTGCAGCGGCTTCCAGCGGGACGTGGGGTCCCACTCGTGGTGCGTCGGCCGCAGCACCGAACCGGCGGGCGGCGCCGCGGGCGACGGCACCCGGGGCAGGGACGCGGCCGTCTCCTGCACGACACCCAGGGCGTCGATCAGCTCCCGGACCACCGGCGCCTCGACGGTGGCCGACGCCGACCGTACGAAGTGGCCCAGCTCGGTCATCTTGTCCAGGACGACCTTGCTGTCGACCCCGACCTTCTTGGCCAGCTCGTGGACCCGTTCGTTCGCCACACCCGACTCCTCCACCGGAGGCCCGTCCTGGCCTCGCAGGGGTCAAGAATATGGGTGCGGACGGGTCAAAATACGGACAAACACCGGGGCGTCGCGCGGGTGTTGACGTCAGTGCGGCAACGTGGCCGGGCTGCCGCCGTTCGCCTCGTAGCCGGCGACCGCCAGGGCGCGGTACACCGCGAACTCGGCGGCCGGGTCCGGGGAGAGCGTCCACGGCAGGGCGCCGACATGCCCGTCGACGTGTATGAGCTGGTTCATCGCCTCCGCCCAGCGCTCGGCGCGCACCAGGAAGAAGATCAGCATGTGCCGCACGTGCGCGAGCATCGGGTCGTCCGGGCGGGCCGAGTGCGCCGCGTGCAGCGCGCCGTGGATCGCCTTGGAGACGACCTCGGTCTGGTAGAACCCGCTGACCAGGTTCACCTCGGGGAGGTGCTCGAACACCGCGAACAGCGGCATCGCGGCCAGCAGCGACCCCTCGGGCGCCCGCGCCGCCGCGGCCTCCGCGAAGTCGTACGCCTGCTGCCGCGAGCCGTGCCACTTCTCGCACCAGTAGTGCAGCGCGGCCAGGTGCGCGCCCATGTGCGCCGGGGCGCGGTCCAGGATCCTCAGCCAGACCTGCTCGAACTCCGGCCGGGAGTAACCGAGTCCGCGTGCCACGGACAGCTCCACGATGTACGGCACCGGGTCGCCGGGGGCCAGCAGCGCGGCCTCGCCGCACGCCGCCTTCGCCTCCTCCATGATGATCCGGAACTCGTCCGAGCCGGGCGCGGCCGTGCGCCACGCCTGCTGCACCAGGAACTCCGCGTGCACCGCGGCGCCGCCCGCGTCCTTGGGCATCTCGGAGCGCCACACCCGCAGCCACTGGCCGCCCGGCGCCTCGGAGACCCCGCCGGGCCGCTGCGCCAGCTCGAGGGACGCGGCGCCCGCGAACGCCTGCACCCGCTGCCAGCGCTGCTCGCCGTCCGCGGGCGTGCCCGCCAGCAGCTGCTGTGCCGCGCGGTAGTCCTGGGTGCGCTGGACCACGTCGAGGACGTCCAGCAGGTCCTGGTCGGGGCCGGGCATGCGGATGTCCAGCTCCTCCTGGCGCGCGAAGCCGTAGTTCGCCGGGTCCGCCGCGTCCGGGTGGCCGGCCGGGACGAGACCCACGGCGCCGCGCCGGCGCCGCAGGAACGGCAGCAGCACGAAGCCGATCATGAGGAGGGCGATCAGGACCCACAGAATCTCCATGTCACAAGCGAACCAGACCGCGCGGCCGAATGGCCAACCCGTGGCCCGTACCTGTGGAAAAACCCCGCCGCCCGCCCGAAAAGGCCCCTTCGCCCCGCCCGGACCGGCCGCGGACGTCATCACACCGTTCCGCGCACTACCCTCGGGCGCATGAGCGACAGGCACATCAGTCAGCACTTCGAGACGCTCGCGATCCACGCGGGCAACACCGCCGACCCCCTGACGGGCGCGGTCGTCCCGCCGATCTACCAGGTGTCCACCTACAAGCAGGACGGCGTCGGCGGCCTGCGCGGCGGTTACGAGTACAGCCGCAGCGCCAACCCGACCAGGACCGCGCTGGAGGAGAACCTGGCCGCCCTCGAGGGCGGCCGCCGCGGGCTCGCGTTCGCGTCCGGACTGGCGGCCGAGGACTGCCTGTTGCGCACGCTGCTCGCGCCCGGCGACCACGTGGTCATCCCGAACGACGCCTACGGCGGCACGTTCCGCCTGTTCGCGAAGGTCGTGGCGCGCTGGGGCGTGGAATGGTCGGTGGCCGACACCTCCGACCCGGCGGCGGTGCGGGCCGCGATCACCCCGAAGACCAAGGTCATCTGGGTGGAGACCCCCTCCAACCCGCTGCTCGGCATCACCGACATCGCCGCCGTCGCCCAGGTGGCACGGGACGCCGGCGCCCGGCTGGTCGTCGACAACACCTTCGCCACGCCGTACCTCCAGCAGCCGCTGGCGCTCGGCGCGGACGTCGTCGTGCACTCCCTGACCAAGTACATGGGCGGCCACTCCGACGTCGTCGGCGGCGCCCTGGTCACCGCCGACGCGGAACTGGGCGAGGAGCTGGCGTTCCACCAGAACGCGATGGGCGCGGTCGCCGGGCCCTTCGACTCGTGGCTGGTGCTGCGCGGCACCAAGACGCTGTCGGTGCGCATGGACCGCCACAGCGAGAACGCGACCCGCGTCGCCGACATGCTCACCCGCCACCCCCGCGTGACGAGCGTGCTGTACCCGGGCCTGCCCGACCACCCCGGCCACGAGGTCGCCGCCAAGCAGATGCGGTCCTTCGGCGGGATGATCTCCTTCCGCGTCGAAGGCGGCGAGCAGGCGGCCGTCGAGGTCTGCGACCGCGCGAAGGTGTTCACCCTGGGCGAGTCCCTGGGCGGCGTCGAGTCGCTGATCGAGCACCCGGGCCGGATGACGCACGCGTCGGTGGCCGGCTCGCAGCTGGAGGTGCCGGCCGACCTGGTGCGCCTGTCCGTCGGCATCGAGAACGTCGACGACCTGCTCGAGGACCTTCAGCAGGCCCTCGGCCGCTAGAACGCCGCCGGAAGCCGGGAAAGGGCCCGGTCACCAGCCGGTGAGGGGTGGGGTCGTGTCGGACGGCGGCTCCACCCAGGGCCGGGCGGTCAGCGCCCACACGGTGAACGCCACGGCCGCCGCGCACAGCAGCAGCCACAGCACGCGCCGGGCGTAGGTGCGGCGCCGGAGCATACGGGCGCCGCGCCGCACCGCCTCCGCCGCGAGGTCGGGCGGCAGCACCGGCGGGCCCGCCACCATCAGCCTCCGCACCCGCTCCTCACGGTCCGAACGGTTCACCGGCCGTCCGCCTCCCCGGTCATGACGGCACCGTGCCCGCGCGACGGCCCAGCGAGGGGGCAGGCCCGGGCTCGGGACGCAGCACGAGGGCCATCGCACGGTTCTGCACGGCCCGGACGCGCTCCGCCGGCAGGCCCAGCAGGGCCGCCGTCTGGTCCTCGCCGATGCCCTCGTGCAGCCGCATCACGAGGATCAGCCGCTCCTGCGGGCTCAGCCCGGCCAGCGGGCCGCCGGGCGCCGGCCGGAAGGGGAGCCGCGCGCCGTACCGCAGGGTGCCGAGCGCGAACCTGATCATCAGATAGCGCCGGGTGTGGTCGTACGGGTCCTCGCCGTGCAGCCGGTCCCAGCAGGCGTACGTACGGGCCAGGGCGAGGGCGAGCAGGCGCTGGGCGCGCGGGTTGGCGCCCGGGGGCTCGGCGGTCAGCAGGGTCGCGGTGTGCAGCAGGCGTCCGCCCGCGCCCGCCACGTACGCCCGGAACTCCTGGGCGCGACGGACGTCGTCGCACGCATGCCGTGGTCGCACCCGTACCTCCCGAAGCCCCCGCGGAGGGCCGCCCCGCGCCGTGCGGCGGACGGAGCCCTCTCCACATATCAGGCCAGGGCACGCTCCCGGGTCAAGAGGCGCGCACGGAGCGGAGGCGCGGCCGGGTCAGGAGTCGCCGCGGTCGTGCCCGGCCATCCGGGCGGACAGCGCGCCGTTGAACCGGGTGAGCAGCGCGCAGAACGCCTCCCGCTCCTCCGGCGCCCAGTCCTCGGTCAGCTCGGCCATCAACTGCCGCCGGGAGTCGCGTACTTCCTCCAGGCGGGCCTGGCCGCGCGGGGAGAGCTGGAGCACGACGGCGCGGCCGTCGTCGGGATGCGAGGTCCGCGTGACCAGGCCGGTGTCCACGAGCGGCGCCACCTGGCGGGTGACGGTCGAGGAGTCGATCCCCATGCTCGCGGCCAGGGCCTTGACGCCCATCGGGCCTTCCTTGTCGAGCCGGTTGAGCAGCAGGTAGGCGGCGCGGTCCATGGAGTTGCGCACCTGGCCGACCCCGCCGAGCCGGGTCTGTTCGGCACGGCGGGCGAAGAGCGCCACCTCGTGCTGCAGAGTGTCGAGAAGACCGGTGTCGCCGACCGCGGTCAGATCGGGCGTCATGTCCATCGACATTTCAGGTGTAGTGGGCATGGCGGGGGGCTCACTTCGTGATGGGCTGCTGATGGGACGACAGGGTACGCGGCCGGGGCGCGGACCGTACCGGGGCTGTGCAAAGCGGTCGTCCGCGGGTTGGTCACACCGGGGCCGTCCCTGTGGAAACTGCGATGCTGGAGACATGAGCTACAGCACGGCCGACCGGCTGCGCAGCGTCACCCTCGACGACGTGCGCGGCGCTCACAAGATGCTCTCCGGCGTGGCCCGCGCGACCGCGATGGAGGGCAGCCGGCACCTGTCGTCGCAGGTGGGCGCGCCGGTGCTGCTGAAGTGCGAGAACCTCCAGCGCACCGGCTCCTTCAAGCTCCGCGGCGCGTACGTGCGGATCGCCGGGCTGCTCCCCGAGGAGCGGGCCGCGGGGGTCGTGGCGGCGAGCGCGGGCAACCACGCGCAGGGTGTGGCGTTGGCCTCGTCGCTGCTCGGTGTGCGCTCGACGGTGTTCATGCCGAAGGGCGCCCCGCTGCCGAAGATCAGCGCGACCCGGGAGTACGGCGCCGAGGTGCGCCTGCACGGGCAGGTGGTGGACGAGTCGCTGGCCGCGGCGCAGGAGTACGCGCGCGAGACGGGCGCGGTGTTCATCCACCCCTTCGACCACCCGGACGTCATCGCCGGTCAGGGCACGGTGGGTCTGGAGATCCTGGAGCAGTGCCCCGAGGTGCGGACGGTCGTCGTCGGGGTCGGCGGGGGAGGGCTGGCGGCCGGGATCGCGGTCGCGGTGAAGGCGCTGCGGCCGGACGTGCGGATCGTCGGCGTGCAGGCGGAGGGCGCGGCGGCCTACCCGCCGTCGCTGGCCGCCGGGCGCCCGGTGTCGCTGAGCCACCCGGTGACGATGGCCGACGGGATCAAGGTGGGGCGGCCTGGCGACGTGCCGTTCGCACTGGTCGGCGAGCTGGTCGACGAGGTGTGCACGGTCACCGAGGACGAGCTGTCGGCCGCGCTGCTGCTGTGTCTGGAGCGGGCCAAGCTGGTCGTCGAGCCGGCCGGGGCGAGCCCGGTCGCGGCGCTGCTGAGCCGGCCGGAGGCCTTCGAGGGGCCGGTGGTCGCGGTGCTGTCCGGCGGGAACGTGGACCCGGTGCTCATGGAGCGGGTGCTGCGGCACGGCATGGCGGCGCAGGGCCGCTACCTGGCCGTACGGCTGCGGCTGACCGACCGTCCTGGCGCCCTGGCCTCGCTTCTGGGGGCGTTGTCAGTGGTCGACGCTAACGTCCTCGACGTGGGCCACGTGCGGACGAACCCGCGCCTCGGACTCACGGAGGCGGAGGTCGAGCTGCACCTGGAGACCAAGGGACCGGCGCACTGCGCCGAGGTTCAGCAGGCCCTGCGCGACGCGGGTTACACGGTCATGGGCTGACGCCGCACGAGGCTTCACCCCTTCGGGTAATCCCATGGAGATACGCGATACATCGCGTTATGGTGTGTGCTCTGTCACGGTGTGCCCGTCGGCGATCCCCGGCTTCCTCGCGGGGCGGCGCCCGGCACGCGGAGGCACACGAACCTAGGCTTTTCCGAAGAATCACGATGACGTGGAGATTCATATGCCAGGTGCCATCCAAGCCGAAGGTCTGGTGAAGACCTTCGGAGACGTCAAGGCACTGGACGGCGTCGACCTCGAGGTCCCGGAGGGGACCGTCCTGGGTCTGCTCGGGCCGAACGGCGCGGGCAAGACCACCACCGTCCGCTGCCTCACCACGCTTCTGCGTCCCGACCGCGGCAGGGCCGTCGTCGCCGGGATCGACGTACTGAAGCACCCCGACGCCGTGCGCCGCTCGATCGGCCTGTCCGGTCAGTTCGCCGCCGTCGACGAGTACCTCACCGGCCGGGAGAACCTCCAGATGGTCGGCCAGCTCTACCAGATGAGGGCCAAGGCCGCCCGGGCCCGCGCGGACGAACTGCTGGAGCAGTTCCACCTGGCGGACGCGGCCGACCGCACGGCCAAGACCTACTCCGGCGGCATGCGCCGCCGCCTCGACCTGGCCGCCGCCCTGGTCGTCCACCCGCCCGTGATGTTCATGGACGAGCCGACGACCGGACTCGATCCGCGCAACCGCCAGCAGCTCTGGGACGTGATCAAGGACCTCGTCTCCGGCGGCACCACGCTGCTGCTGACCACGCAGTACCTGGAGGAGGCCGACCACCTGGCGCACGACATCGCGGTCGTCGACCAGGGCAAGGTCATCGCCCAGGGCACCTCCGACCAGCTCAAGGCCCGCACCGGCGGCGAGCGCGTCGAGGTCGTGGTGCACGACCGCGAGCACATCCGCACCGCGGCCGCCCTCCTCGACAAGTACAGCCTGCGCGGCACCGGCCAGGGCGACACCACGGTCGAGGAGCACATGCGCAAGATCACCACGCCGGTCTCCGGCGGGGCCAAGCTGCTCGCCGAGATCATCCGCGAGCTCGACGCCGACGGCATCGAGATCGACGACATCGGCCTGCGCCGCCCCACCCTCGACGACGTGTTCCTCTCCCTCACCGGCCATGTCGCCGAGTCCGCTCAGTCCGACGACGAGGAGGCCGCGAAGTGAGTGCCGTCACCGAATCCGTGCGGGTCGCGTCCCCCGGGAACGCGTTCGGCCGCTCCGTCCGCGACTCGCTGGTCGTCGCCAAGCGCAACCTGATCCGCATGGTCCGCATCCCCGAGGTGGTCATCTTCGGGCTGATCCAGCCGATCATGTTCGTGGTGCTGTTCTCGTACGTGTTCGGCGGCTCGCTGGACATCGGCGGCTCCACCAGCCCGCAGGTCTACCGCGAGTTCCTGATGGCCGGCATCTTCGCCCAGACCGTCACCTTCGCCACGGCGGGGGCCGGCGCGGGCATCGCCGAGGACATGCACAAGGGGCTCATCGACCGCTTCCGCTCCCTGCCGATGGCGCGCGGCGCGGTGCTCACCGGCCGCACCCTCGCCGACATGGTGCAGACGGCGCTCACCCTGCTCGTGCTCGCCGTCGTCGCCCTGCTGGTCGGCTGGCGCACGCACACCAGCTTCGGCGAGGTGCTCGGCGCGTTCGGCCTGCTGCTGCTCACCGGGTACGCGTTCACCTGGATCGGCGCGGTCATCGGCCTGTCGGTGCGTACGCCCGAGGCGGCGACCTCCGGCGGACTGGTCTGGCTCTTCCCGGTCACGTTCGTGTCGAACGCGTTCGTGGACTCCAGCAACATGACGCCCTGGCTGCGGCACATCGCGGACTGGAACCCGTTCAGCGCCACCGTCCAGGCCTGCCGCGAGCTGTTCGGCAACCCGGGCGTCTCCACCTCGGACGCCTGGCCGATGCAACACCCGGTGTGGGCGTCGGTGATCTACTCGGTGCTGATCATCGCGATCTTCCGCACCCTGGCCGTGCGCAAGTACCGCTCGGCGGCGGCATGACGGAGCCCCCGGCGCCGCTGGGGCGCCGGGGGCCCGTGGAGACTCGCGCGCGGCGGGTCAGCCGCTGTACGGCACGGCCTTGAGGATCTTCACCGAGGCCTTCTTGCCGTTCGGCAGTTCGTACTCCGCCTCGTCGCCGACCTTGTGGCCCATCACGCCGGACCCCAGCGGGGACTGCGGGGAGTAGGTCTCGATGTCGGAGCTCGCGTACTCGCGGGAGGCGAGCAGGAAGGTCAGGGTGTCGTCCTCGTCACCGTCGAAGGCGATCGTGACGACCATGCCGGGCGCCACCTCGCCGTCCGTCGCCGGGGGCGTGCCCACCTTGGCGTTCTCGAGGAGCTGGGTGAGCTGGCGCACACGGAGCTCCTGCTTGCCCTGCTCCTCCTTGGCCGCGTGGTACCCGCCGTTCTCACGCAGGTCGCCCTCCTCACGCGCGGCGGCGATCTTGGCGGCGATCTCCGTGCGCGCGGGACCAGTAAGGTACTCAAGCTCGTCCTTGAGCTTGTTGTACGCCTCCTGGGTCAGCCAGGTGACGTTCTCGCTGGTCTGGGTCACAGGTGCTCCTCGTAGGTACTGGGAATACAAAGCATCGCCCTACCCGGAAGGATGGTCCCCCAGGGACGGGCGAAACCACGAGCCTAACAATTCAGTGCCCGCAGGGGGAGGACATAAGCCACTGTTCTCCCGCCGGCGCAGGTCAGTGGCCGGGTATTCCCCGCCCGGTCATTCGGCGTGACAGCCGACGAGCTCCGCACTGGTGCCGGGGGAGGTGGTGCGCAGCGTGACCACCTGGTCGATGCGGGTGGCGTCGCCGTCGAAGCGGAAGTCGGCCCGGCCGACCTCGGCGCCGTCCGAGGACTGCGAGCGCACGGTGCAGTAGCCGACGACACCGGCGTCCTTGTGCACCTCCAGGTGCACCTTCACCGCGTCCTGGCCGGTCTCGAAGCGGATCAGCTCGGCGCTGATCTCGTTCTGCGCGACGTAGTGGTAGCCGAACCAGCCGATCAGGGCGGTGAACAGGACGGCGAACACACCGCCGACGACCTTGAGGGTGCGGTCGGCACGCTGGTCCGAGGAGCGGCCGTAGCGGCCCTCGGGCAGCCGCGTGCTCGACGTACTCATGATCGTCTCCTCGGAAGGAAGGGACCGGCGTCCCCGGTCCGTCCCCGGGAGCGGCGCTCCGGAATTTTTCGCCCCCCGGTTCCGTCACTATAGAAGCCTGCGACTGCGCCGCCGCACACAGGGCGCCCAACGACTTGAGGATTGAGTCTTGACCGACAAGCTGCGACTGATGGCCGTGCACGCCCACCCCGACGACGAGTCGAGCAAGGGCGCGGCCACCATGGCGAAGTACGTGTCCGAGGGGGTGGACGTGCTGGTGGTGACCTGCACGGGCGGGGAGCGCGGCTCCATCCTCAACCCGAAGCTCCAGGGGGACCCGTACATCGAGGAGCACATCCACGAGGTGCGCAAGAAGGAGATGGACGAGGCCCGCGAGATCCTCGGCGTGAAGCAGGAGTGGCTGGGCTTCGTCGACTCGGGCCTGCCCGAGGGCGACCCGCTGCCGCCGCTGCCGGAGGGCTGCTTCGCCCTGGAGGACGTCGACAAGGCGGCGGGCGAGCTGGTGCGCAAGATCCGCTCCTTCCGGCCGCAGGTGATCACCACCTACGACGAGAACGGCGGCTACCCGCACCCCGACCACATCATGACCCACAAGATCACGATGGTGGCGTTCGAGGGCGCGGCGGACACCGCGAAGTACCCGGAGGACGAGTTCGGCCCGGCGTACCAGCCGCTGAAGGTGTACTACAACCAGGGCTTCAACCGGCCCCGCACCGAGGCGCTGCACAACGCGATGCTGGAGCGCGGGCTGGAGTCGCCGTACGGGGACTGGCTGAAGCGGTGGGACGAGTTCGAGCGCAAGGAGCGCACGCTCACCACGCACGTGCCGTGCGCCGACTTCTTCGAGATCCGGGACAAGGCGCTGATCGCGCACGCCACGCAGATCGACCCCGACGGGGGCTGGTTCCGGGTGCCGCTGGACCTCCAGAAGGAGGTCTGGCCGACGGAGGAGTACGAGCTCGCGAAGTCGCTCGTGGACACCTCCCTCCCCGAGGACGACCTCTTCGCGGGCATCCGGGACAATGGCTGACATGAGCGCAAGCGCAAGCCTGGCAATGACCCACCTGGTCCCCCTCGCCAAGGAGTTCGACGAGGACAAGGTCACCCCCGGTGTCCTCGGCTTCATCGTCTTCGCGGTGATGGCCCTGGCGGTCTGGGGCCTGATGAAGTCGATGAACCGGCACATGGGCCGCGTGAACTTCGCGCAGCCGGACGACAAGGCCGCGGGCGCCGCCGCGTCCGACGCGGACAAGTCCACGGCCTGACACCAGGCCGCGCATGACGGCACCCGGCGACCCGCCGGGTGCCGCAGCCGTGCGCCCGCGGGCGGTTCCGACGGCGGCCCGGGCGATGCCCGGCGCTGCGACGGCCCGTTCCCGTCCGCCTCGCGCGACCACGCCCCCCTGGCCGATCAGGCAAACGGTGCCCCTGCCCGGAAGCGGTGCACCACCATGGGGGAGTGATCTCGACGAACGGCAGTGAGCGCGCGGCGGGCATCAGCCTGTCCAAGGTGCAGGAGAAGGCGCCCGACCTGGTCAGCCTGTACAAGTCGGCCGGTGCCGGCGTGCGCCGGCACGGGCTGGAGGGCGTGCGGGCCGCGGTGTATCTCGTGCTGGACCGCTCCGGGTCGATGCGGCCCTACTACCGGGACGGCACCATGCAGCACCTGGCCGAGCAGGTTCTGTCGCTGTCGGCCCACTTCGACGACGACGGCGTCGTGCCCGTGGTGTTCTTCTCCACCGACGTCGACGGCTCCGCCGAGCTGACGCTCGGCGGGCACCGCGGCCGGATCGACAAGCTGCACGAGAACCTCGGTCACATGGGACGCACCAACTACCACTGGGCCATGGACGAGGTCGTCGACCACTACCTGGCATCCGGCAGCCAGGACCCCGCCCTGGTCGTCTTCCAGACCGACGGCGGCCCCACCAGCAAGTCCGCCGCCGAGCGCTACCTGTGCAAGGCCGCACACCTTCCTCTGTTCTGGCAGTTCATCGGCTTCGGCGACCCCGACGACAACGAGTTCGCGTTCCTGCGCAAGCTGGACACCCTCGCCGTCCCGGCCCGTCGCATCGTCGACAACGCGGGCTTCTTCCACGCCGGCCGCACGCCGAGAGCCGTCCCGGACGACGACCTCTTCGACCAGCTCCTGCAGGAGTTCCCCGACTGGCTGGCCGCCGCCCGCACCGCCGGCATCACGCGGTGAGACCCCCAGGGTCGGCCCCCGCGTTGACTCTCACGCCTCCAGCGTCACAGCCACCCCCATCACCTCCCGGGCGTGGCGGGTGGGGACCAGGCCCAGGTTCCAGGGCTGCCAGCCCGTGTCGAGGCTGACGCCCCGCTCCAGGAGGAGCTGGTAGGCGTCGACGCAGTCGGTGAGCTTCGGGTCGCGGGCCGGGTGGGGCGCGGCGGCCAGTTCCGTGAGTTCCTGCTGGGCCACCGCCGTACCGACCTCCGTGCCGCCCGGCGCCGCGTACGGCAGGAGCGTGCAGCGCAGGAAGCGCGCCCAGTCCTCGCCGCGCCGGTCGCCGTACGAGGCGAACAGCGCGACCGCCTCGTCGCACAGCGCCAGCGCCTGCTGGGTGCGCGCGTTGCCCGCGTCGACGACCGCCAGCTCCAGGCACGTCCACGCCTCGCCGTGCGCCACCCCGATCCGCTGGAAGTCGGCGCGCGCGTCCACCAGCAGCTGCCGGGCGAAGCCGGAGTTGCGCAGCGAGCCCGTCTGCGCCGCCCGCTGGTCGCGGGTGACCCGCGCCGAGTGGTGCCGGGCGCAGGCCAGGCCGTAGACGTCCCGCATGCGGGAGAACATCGTGCGGGCGCGTTCCAGCTCGCGCACCGCCCGGTCCAGGTCGCCGCTCTCCTCCAGGGCCTGCCCCAGGTAGTACAGGGTCCACGCCTCGCCGCGCGCGTCCTCGTTGTCCCGGTGCCGGGCGGCGGCCCGGCGCAGCTCCTCCACCGCGGGGCCCGCGTCCCCGTCGACCAGCCGGGCCCGCGCCAGCTCGGTCAGCGCCCACGCCTCGCCGCGCGCGTCCCGGGTGCGGCCGTACAGGTCGAGGGCGGTGCGCAGCTCGCCCTCCGCGCGCTCCACGTCCCCGCGCCGCAGATGCAGCTGCCCGAGCTGGAAGTGCGCCCACGCCTGCCCGTGCAGGGACTCGCCCGCACGGTGCAGCACCAGCGACTCGGTGAGCAGCGCCAGCGCCTCGGCCAGCCGGGCCCGGTCCCGCTCCACCGCGGCCAGCGCGTGCATCGTCCAGGCCCGGTCGGCGGCCAGCGCGTCGGACGCCTGGAGGTCCAGCGCCTCCCGCAGCCGCTCCGACGCCTCCGTCAGGTTGCCCTGGTGGTGCAGCGTGATGCCGAGCGAGGTCAGCGCCCGCGCCTGACCCGCCTCGTGCTGTGCCTCCCGGTACAGGTCCACCACCGACGTCAGCGTGGTCCGCGCCGTGTCCAGCTCGCCGAGCTGACGCGCCGCGATACCGGTGCGCCACTGCACCGAGCGGACCAGCAGCCCCTCGTCGACGGCCTGCGCCAGCTCGTTGATCTCGCCCAGCCGGTAGAGGTCGCCGCGCAGCAGGCAGTAGTCGCACAGCGCGCCCAGCAGGTTCAGCACCGCCCCCCGGTCGACGCCCTCGGCGTGCCGCAGCGCGGCGGTGATGAAGCTGGACTCGTCGTCCAGCCAGCGCAGCGCCTCGTCCAGCGAGGTGAAGCCGTACGGGCCGAACCGGTCGGAGCGGGTCGACATGTTGCCGTCGACCAGCCGCAGCACCGAGTCGGCGAGCTCGGCGTAGTTGACGATCAGCCGCTCCTGAGCGGCGGCGCGCTCGTCGGGGTCCTCCTCGTCGAGGAGGCGGGCGTACGCGAACGCCCGCACCAGGGCGTGCAGCCGGTACCGGCTGTGCCGGACCCGGTCGATCAGCCCGGCCCGGTGCAGCGCCTCCAGGTTCCGGGTGGCCTCCGCCTCGTCGGTGGACAGCAGCGCCGCCGCGGCGGCCGCGCCCAGCGAGGCGCGCCCGGCCAGCGCCAGCCGCCGCAGCAGCCGCCGTACGGTGTCCGGCTGGTCGGTGTAGCGCAGCCACAGGGCCCGCTCGACCGGCTCGACGGGACCGTAGGCGCCGAGGTCGGTGGCGAGGGCGAGCGTGGAACGCGGACCGAGGGCGGCGCCGGCCAGCCGCAGCGCCAGCGGCAGGCCCCCGCACAGCTCCCGCACCCGCTCCGCGGACTCGGCGTCGTACGGCCCGGAGGCGTCCTGCGCGGCGGCGGTCAGCAGCTCCTCCGCGCCCGCCGCGTCCAGCGGTTCCACCGGCAGCCGGTGCACCTGGGCGGGCAGGTCCTCGGGCAGCCCGAGCGGGGAGCGCGAGGTGACGAGCACCAGGCTGTCGGAGCGCTCCGGGAGGAGCGTGCGCACCTGCTGCGGGTCGGAGGCGTCGTCGAGGACGATCGTGACGGGCGTGCCGGTCAGATGCTGGTGGTACAGCTCGCTCAGCCGCTTGACCTGCTGGTCCGGGGAGGTCCGCTCGCGGAACAGCAGCTGCTCGCGGGGTGCGCCGAGCCGGTTCAGCAGATGCAGCAGCGCGTCCCGTGTGGACAGCGGGGGCTCGCCGGAGCCGTCACCGCGCAGGTCGACCACGCAGGCCCCGCGGAAGTAGTCCTTCAGCTCGTGCGCGGCCCGCACCGCAAGCGTCGTGCGGCCGCTGCCGGGCTCCCCGTGCAGCACCACCACCGTCGGCCGGGTCTCCGTGCTCGCGCGGGCCGACTGCACCCACTGCCGGATCCGCGCCATCTCCTGCCGCCGCCCCGCGAACGGGCCGTGCGGCTCCGGGAGCTGCCCGAACGACTGCTCCAGGACGCTTCTCCCCCGGGCCGCCGCACTCTTGTCGGTGCCGCGCAGCCGCGGCCCGGTCCGCTTGGGCGCCGTGGACGCGGCGAGGACCCGCTGCTGGTCGAGGAAGGGCCGGATGCCCCGCACCTCCAGCGCGGTCAGCCACTGCAGCCGCAGCTGCTCCACCCCGCCCGGCTGGCCCGCCGCGCCGGCGTGGTGGTGGGCGGCGGGCAGGTGCGTCCCGGCGACCTTCACCACGGTCGCCGCCGCCCCGGCCACGCCGACGGCCACCCCCGCGCCCAGCGCGGTCCCGGTGTCCGTGCCGAACGCCAGGTCGGCGACCACCGCCGCGACGCCCGCCACCCCGGCCACCAGTAACGGCGTCCCGCCGCCCTCGCGCGCGTACCGCTGCCGGAACGACAGCCGGCCCGCCTCCGCCGCGTCCAGGGCTCGGGTGTACGCCTCGTACTCCTCGGCCGCCGTGCGAGCCATCGCGTCCAGCGCCCCCCGCGCCCGTGACAGCAGCACCTTTCCGTCGGTACGCCCGCCCGACCGGCGCACCTCCTCCTCCACGGCCCGCGCCAACAGCCGTTCGGCGTCGGCCCGATGACCGTCTCTCATGTCCCGTCCCCCTCCGGCGGCGATCGTGTCGCTACGAGTGTCCTGCGGACACGCCCGCCGCGCGAGGGTGCGACGATCAACGGCCGCCCCGTCACGATCCCTTCACACGGCGGCGCACCCTGGGGGCGCACGACGGGCCGCGTCCCCTCCCGTCCCGCGCCGGGCGGGCGGAGTGCGTCAGGATGGACACATGGCGAACCGACTTGCGCAGGCCACGTCCCCCTACCTCCTCCAGCACGCCGACAACCCCGTCGACTGGTGGACCTGGTCCGAGGAGGCCTTCGAGGAGGCGCGGCGGCGCGACGTGCCGGTGCTGCTGAGCGTCGGCTACTCGAGCTGCCACTGGTGCCACGTCATGGCCCACGAGTCCTTCGAGGACCGGGCCACGGCGGACGCGATGAACGCGCACTTCGTCAGCGTGAAGGTCGACCGCGAGGAGCGGCCGGACGTCGACGCCGTGTACATGGAGGCGGTGCAGGCGGCGACCGGGCACGGCGGCTGGCCGATGACGGTGTTCCTCACCCCGGACGCGGAGCCGTTCTACTTCGGCACGTACTTCCCGCCGGAGCCCCGGCACGGCATGCCGTCGTTCCGGCAGGTGCTGGAGGGCGTCCGGCAGGCCTGGGAGGAGCGGCGGGACGAGGTCGGCGAGGTCGCCGGGAAGATCACGCGGGACCTGGCGGGCCGGGAGCTGTCCGTGGGCGGCGACGAGGTGCCCGGTGAGCAGGAGCTGGCGCAGGCGCTGCTCGGGCTGACCCGGGAGTACGACCCGCAGCGCGGCGGGTTCGGCGGGGCGCCGAAGTTCCCGCCGTCCATGGTGATCGAGTTCCTGCTGCGGCACCATGCCCGCACCGGCGCGGAGGGCGCGCTGCAGATGGCGGCGGACACCTGCGAGCGGATGGCGCGCGGCGGCATCTACGACCAGCTCGGCGGCGGCTTCGCCCGCTACTCCGTGGACCGCGACTGGGTGGTCCCGCACTTCGAGAAGATGCTCTACGACAACGCCCTGCTGTGCCGGGTCTACGCCCACCTGTGGCGGGCCACCGGCTCGGAGCTGGCGCGGCGGGTCGCGCTGGAGACGGCCGACTTCATGGTCCGCGAACTGCGCACACCCGAAGGCGGGTTCGCGTCCGCGCTCGACGCCGACAGCGACGACGGGACCGGGCGGCACGTGGAGGGCGCCTACTACGTGTGGACGCCGGAGCAGCTGCGCGAGGTGCTGGGTGACGCGGACGCCGATCTGGCCGCGCGGTACTTCGGGGTGACCGAGGAGGGCACCTTCGAGGAGGGCGCGTCCGTGCTCCAGCTCCCGCAGCGCGACGAGGTGTTCGACGCGGCCCGGATCGACGGCGTCAGGGAGCGGCTGCTCGCGGCGCGCGACCGGCGGCCCGCGCCCGGCCGGGACGACAAGGTCGTCGCCGCCTGGAACGGCCTGGCGGTCGCCGCGCTCGCCGAGACCGGCGCCTACTTCGACCGGCCGGACCTGGTGGAGGCCGCGGTGGCCGCGGGCGACCTGCTGGTGCGGGTGCACCTGGACGAGCAGGCCCGTATCGCCCGGACCAGCAAGGACGGGCAGGTGGGCGCCAACGCGGGCGTGCTGGAGGACTACGCCGACGTCGCCGAGGGCTTCCTCGCGCTCGCGTCGGTGACCGGCGAGGGCGTGTGGCTGGACTTCGCCGGCCTGCTCGTCGACCACGTCCTGAACCGCTTCCGGGACTCGGAGTCGGGCGCCCTGTACGACACGGCCTCGGACGCGGAGCGGCTGATCCGCCGCCCGCAGGACCCGACGGACAACGCCACCCCGTCCGGCTGGACCGCCGCCGCGGGCGCGCTGCTGGGCTACGCGGCGCACACCGGTTCCGAGCCGCACCGTACGGCCGCCGAGCGTGCCCTGGGCGTGGTGAAGGCGCTCGGCCCGCGGGTGCCGCGGTTCATCGGCTGGGGGCTGGCCGTCGCGGAGGCCGTGCTGGACGGGCCGCGCGAGGTCGCGGTGGTCGGGCGCGGCGCGGACGACCCGGCGACGGCGGAACTGCACCGCACCGCCCTGCTGGGCACGGCGCCCGGCGCGGTCGTCGCCCTGGGCACGGAGGGCAGCGACGAGTTCCCGCTGCTCACCGACCGGCCCCTCGTCGACGGCGCCCCGGCCGCTTACGTCTGCCGCAACTTCACCTGCGACGCCCCGACGACGGACGCGGGCCGGTTGCGCGCGGCGCTCGGAGGCCGGGGGTAGGAATGGCTGCCCTTCGAGGCAGCGGGCGGGCAACGCCCTCCAGAGGCGCGGGGAACTGCGCGAACGGGGGTCCGGGGGCGGAGCCCCGACAACGGGAGGGCAGGACGCCGAAGGCCACCTACGGCACGATCCGCCGGGAACGGAGGCCCGCAGGCGGAAGCCTCAGAGCCCCCGCTCCGCCCGGGACGCCACCGCCCGCTCGACGATCGCCTCCAGCTGCTCGTGGTGCGCGCCCTTCCAGTAGGCGCGCCCGCAGTCGGCGCACTGGGCGAACACGTCGTACGTGCGGTGGGTGCCCTCCTTGAGCTGGTCGGCGACGTCCTCCTTGCCGGCCGCGCGCAGCAGCCCGTTGCAGGCGGTGCAGCGGGTCCAGGGCCGCAGCTCGGGGTCGAAGCGGTCGAGGACGTACGGCAGTTGCTCCTCCGGGCGGGTGCTGTAGACGAAGGCGCCCGCCCACAGCTCGCGGCGGCGCAGCAGGCCCCGGTCGCGGCTCAGCATGACCCGCTTCTCGGCGGCGGAGCGGGCGGCCAGCGCCGGGTCGCCGATGTCGGTCGACTCGTACGCCGTGTCCACGCCCAGCAGCCGCAGCCGGCGGGCGAGGGTGCCGAGGTGGACGTCGAGCAGGAAGCGCAGGGGAGCGCCGGGCACCCGCTGCGGATGCGTGTGGGGGCGGACGGTCACCGACTCGCCCGCGACCGGGACGTGCCCGGTGGGCGTCTCGCGGCCGTCCACCAGCAGGGTGCCGACCTCGGTCAGCGGGACGCCGAGGGACTCGACGACGTGACCGAGGCCGGAGAAGCCGTCGGTGGCCGTCGTGAGGCTGCCCGTGGCGCGCGCCTGAGGGACGAAGACGAGCAGCTCGGGGGCGAACTCGACGTGGATCTCGGGACCGTTCACCGGGTCAGAATGGCATGTCCGACGTGCGTCGTCTCAGGATTTCGCGGCGGGCAGGCCGTGCTCGATCACGTCGATCGCCCGGTCGGCGAGGTCGGCGTAGTCCTCGCGGTGGCCGTGCTCGGCCCAGTACATCGTGGCTTCCAGCAGGCCGCCGATCAGGGACATCGCGTGCACCCGCACCTCCAGCCCGTCGGGGTCGAGCCCGGTGCGGCCGGCGATGGCGTCGGCGAGCGTTCGTCCGATGCCCGTGAGGGTCTCCCGCATCCGCGCGCGTACCGCGGGGACCTCCAGCATCAGCCGGGCGCGCAGCTCGGTGATCTCCGGCTGCTCGGTCATGGCGAGGCGGACGGCCTTGCGGATCACGTACCGGACGGAGTCGGTCCAGGGTTCGTCGGCGGGCCGTGCGGCGAGTTCGGCGAGCAGCGGCTCGTCGTACTCGTCGGTGATGACGATGTCCTCCTTGGTGGGGAAGTAGCGGAAGACGGTCGACGGGGACACCTCGGCGCGCTCGGCGATCTGCTCGATCGTCGTCGAGTCGTACCCCTGCTTCCCGACCAGCGCGTAGGTCGCGCCGCGGATGGCCTCCCGCGTCTTGATCTTCTTGCGTTCGCGCAGTCCGGGGCGCGGCGGGGCGTCGGGGGCGAGGGGGGATCGTGCGGCCGTCATGACGTTCATTGTCGGGCATCGGCCTCCGCCCCGGCCATGTCCTCGTCAGCGGTTCCCGTCGCCTTCGCGGGCCGGTGGTCGGGCAGGAACACCGCCACCAGCAGGGCGGTGACTGTGTAATCGTGACCGCTGGCATGAAATGAGAGTAACTTTCAAAAGATGGTGACTGTCAACGACTGGGGGGCGTGCGGGCACGGAAAAGGCCGCGGCGTCGATGCCGCGGCCTTGTGCGTGCGGGGCGGGGAGCCGCCCCTCGGTGTCTCCTACGCGTGCTGGTAGGCCACCAGGGAGATCCCCACGTAGTGGGCGATGAAGGCGGCCAGGGTGAAGGAATGGAACACCTCGTGGAAGCCGAACCAGCGAGGTGAGGGGTTGGGCTTCTTGATGCCGTAGACGATGCCGCCGGCGCTGTAGAGCAGGCCGCCGACCACGACCAGGACGAGGACGGCGACGCCGCCGGCGTGCATGAAGTCCGGCAGGTAGAACACCGCGGCCCAGCCCATCGCGATGTAGCACGGCGTGTAGAGCCAGCGCGGGGCGCCGACCCAGAAGACGCGGAAGATTATCCCGGCGGCCGCTGCGGCCCAGATGCCCCACAGCAGCCAGCGGCCCTTGGAGTCGGGCAGCAGCAGGATCGTCAGCGGGGTGTAGGTGCCCGCGATGATCAGGAAGATGTTGGCGTGGTCGAGGCGGCGCAGGATCCCGTCCATGCGGGGGCTCCAGTTGCCCCGGTGGTACAGCGCGCTCACGCCGAAGAGGAGGCAGGCGGTCAGGGCGTACACACCGCAGGCGAGGCGGCCGCGGGGGGAGTCGGCGAACGCGGTGAGGGCCAGTCCGGCGACCAGGGCGGCCGGGAACATGCCGAGATGGAGCCAGCCGCGCAACTTCGGTTTCACGGGGTGGGGCAGAGAGGTCGCCACCGGGCCCCGGCCTTCGGCCTGAGGGTCCTTGGGCGTATCGGGGGCGAACGCAGTCATGTCCGCATGGTACCTACGGGACCGTAAGTTACACCTCGGAGTGTCCTGTTGGCCCGCGCCGAGTGGCCATCGTCTCATGGCGGGCCGTGCGGGCCGTCACGCAAAGAATCGGTTTCGTTCACTCAACGTGCGTGTAAAGCCGCACGACAACCGTGGTCAGCGTCACGTTGCTCACCTGTGCGGCCCTCTGGACAGATGGGCGCGCGCGTCGGATGATCAAATGAGTGCGGTCGACACCGGATGAGCGCCAGAGTCACCACTTTCAGCATCCGGGTCGCAGCCCCCACGGGGCCTCCAACCACAAAAACCCCTCATTTAGGAGCAAACGTGGCGCGCGACATCGCGGAACCCGGCGTCCCCACCACCCACCAGGGACTGATCTCCTGGGTCGACGAGATCGCAGAGCTGACGCAGCCGGACCGCGTGGTCTGGTGCGACGGTTCGGAAGCCGAGTACGAGCGCCTGTGCGGGGAGCTCGTCGCCAAGGGCACGTTCACCGAGCTCGACCCCGTCAAGCGCCCCAACTCCTACTACGCCGCCTCCGACCCGACCGACGTCGCGCGGGTCGAGGACCGGACGTTCATCTGCTCCGAGAAGGAGGAGGACGCCGGCCCGACCAACCACTGGAAGGCCCCCGCCGAGATGCGGGAGATCTTCCAGGGCGAGAAGGGCGTCTTCCGCGGCTCCATGCGCGGCCGCACCATGTACGTCGTCCCCTTCTGCATGGGCCCGCTCGGCTCGCCGCTGTCCGCGCTCGGCGTGGAGATCACCGACTCCGCGTACGTCGCCGTCTCCATGCGCACCATGACCCGCATGGGACAGGCCGTCCTCGACGAGCTCGGCGACGACGGCTTCTTCGTCAAAGCCGTGCACTCCGTCGGCGCCCCGCTGGAGCCCGGCCAGGAGGACGTCCCCTGGCCCTGCAACCAGACCAAGTACATCTCGCACTTCCCCGAGGACCGCGAGATCTGGTCCTACGGCTCCGGCTACGGCGGCAACGCCCTGCTCGGCAAGAAGTGCTACGCCCTGCGCATCGCGTCCGTCATGGCCCGCGACGAGGGCTGGCTCGCCGAGCACATGCTGATCCTCAAGCTCACCCCGCCGCAGGGTGAGCCCAAGTACGTCGCCGCGGCCTTCCCGTCCGCCTGCGGCAAGACCAACCTCGCCATGCTGGAGCCGACGATCTCCGGCTGGACGGTCGAGACCATCGGCGACGACATCGCCTGGATGCGCTTCGGCGAGGACGGCCGCCTCTACGCGATCAACCCCGAGGCCGGCTTCTTCGGCGTCGCGCCCGGCACCGGCGAGCACACCAACGCCAACGCCATGAAGACGCTGTGGGGCAACGCGGTCTTCACCAACGTCGCCCTCACCGACGACAACGACGTGTGGTGGGAGGGCATGACGGAGGAGACCCCGGCCCACCTCACCGACTGGAAGGGCAACGACTGGACCCCGGAGTCCGGGACGCCGGCCGCCCACCCCAACGCCCGCTTCACGGTGCCCGCGTCGCAGTGCCCGATCATCGCGCCCGAGTGGGAGAACCCCAAGGGCGTGCCGATCTCCGCGATCCTCTTCGGCGGGCGCCGCGCCACAGCCGTCCCGCTGGTGACGGAGTCCTTCGACTGGAACCACGGTGTCTTCCTCGGCGCCAACGTGGCCTCCGAGAAGACCGCCGCCGCCGAGGGCAAGGTCGGCGAGCTGCGCCGCGACCCGTTCGCCATGCTGCCGTTCTGCGGTTACAACATGGGCGACTACATGGCCCACTGGATCGACGTGGCGAAGGACAAGGACCAGTCCAAGCTGCCGAAGATCTACTACGTCAACTGGTTCCGCAAGAACGACGAAGGCTCGTTCGTCTGGCCCGGCTTCGGCGAGAACTCCCGCGTCCTGAAGTGGATCGTGGAGCGCCTGGAGGGCAAGGCGGAGGGCGTCGAGACCCCGATCGGCGTGCTGCCGACGAAGGACGCCCTCGACACGGACGGCCTCGGCCTCTCCGACGGCGACCTCGACTTCCTGCTCACCGTGGACAAGGAGGTGTGGCGCGAGGAGGCCGCCCTGGTCCCCGAGCACCTCAACACCTTCGGCGACCACACCCCGAAGGAACTGTGGGACCAGCACCGGGCGCTCGTGGAACGCCTGGGCTGACCACGCCCGCACAGACCCCGCGGCCGGCCGGTATGAGGATGCCCTGACCAGCGATCGTCACGCCACGGCCGGCCGCGGAACACACCGGCGGGGCCCCGCACAACGGCGTGCGGGGTACCGGTCCCGGCGCCGCCCCTCCCGTCCGCCCCGACGGGAACCCGCGGCACCGGGCCCACCCCCGCCTCCTTCGGCACGGCCCGCCCAGGGGCTCACGAACGTGCCGAGACCCGACGGACGCCCCGGTCTTCTCAGGCCGGGGCGTCCGGCTGTGCGTGCGCTTTCGCGACGGGCGCTCAGGCCGCGTGATCGTGCGCGGTGAAGGTCACGCGCGTGTCGTCGTCGTCCAGGGCGATGTTCAGCGTCGCGTCGAGTGCCGTCGCCAGCTTGGCGAGCAGCGGCAGCGTCGGGACGGTGTCGGACCCCTCGATCCGGGAAATCTTCGCCTGGGTGAGACCCGCACGGTCGGCCAGCTCGGTCTGGGTCAGTCCGAGCTCGGCCCGACGGTCGTAGACGGCCTTCGCGAGCGCCATGGACAGCCGGATCTCGCGGCGGGCCTCGGCCACGTCCTCCGGCTCGGTCAGACCCTCCGCCAGCTTCCGCTCCCGCAAGCTTTTCCAGCGGCTATGGCTCATTGCCTCACCTCTCCCTGACCGACGGTTCGGATGAACTCCTCGTGCGCCGGTTCGTGTTCCGCCTCGCACACCTTCTGCGCGAGTTTCGCGCGCCTGACTTCGCCGTCCTCCCGCATTCTCGTCTTTCGGAAGACGGTCAGCAGGACCGCGGTGCGCTGAGGTGTGAACCAGTAGGTGACACGTATGGCGGCGCCGTCGAGCGTCGGACGCAGCTCTCGGACACCGTCGCCGAGGTACCGGGCATAGGGCTCGCCCAGCTCAGCACCCTGCTCCGCCAGCAGGCCGACGTACTCGTCGATCTTGAGGAAGTGCTTGGCCGGCAGGGTGTCGAGCCAGTCGCGCACTTCGGGTTCCAGCTCGATGGTGAACAGTTCATCCAGGCCGTCACGCTATATGTCGTCAACGACATACGCAACGCGCGGCAGCGCTCCCGCGCGTTCTCAGATCACGCGGAACAGGTCCGCCGTCGTGTGGACGTCCGTCAGGTCGTCGACCGTGCGGAGGTTGTCGCAGAGGGTCTCGAGGACGGAGCCGGAAGCGGTGGCCGTGTCGGGGGTGGCGATGGCGACGCCGAAGAGGCGGAAGTCCAGACGGCGTTTGATCTCGTTCCACAGACGGGTCCAGTTCTCCGAGACCTCGCAGGCGTCGTCGGTGATCAGGACGATGTCGCCGCGGGCGCGGGACGCGGAGTCGAACTCCTCCTCCAGGATCTTCGCGGCCGTGCCCAGCGGGCGCTGGAAGTCCGTGCCGCCGCCGAGGAACGTCTCCGCGAAGTCCAGCACGTCCGTGACGGGGGCCGGCCGGTCGCCCGGGAAGCGGAAGACCTGGAGCTTGTCGGCGGCGGAGAACAGGATGCCGACGAAGTCCCGTCCCGCGTGGCGCGCCTGGTCCAGCAGCGCCAGTGCGCACGCCTTCGACCACGCCTCCCGGGTGATCCCGCCGGGCCCCTCCGCGTACATGGAGTGCGAGGTGTCCACGCACGCGATCACCGCGCCCTTGCCGGTGCCCTGCTCGCCCCGGCTGTCGTACAGCATCAGCTCGCCGGCGGCGTACCGCGCGGCGAACACCGCGCGCAGTTCCGGCACGCCGAGGACAGCCAGCTCGGAGGGGATGACGCGGGAGAGGTCGTCGCCGAGGGTGACGCCGACCAGTTCGCCGGTGGCGTGCTCCACCTTGCGGGCGCGTTCGCCGGCCGCCATCTGCCGGAAGCGGCCGATCAGTTCGGCCCACCGCGCGAGCCGTCCCGAGCGCAGCCGTTCGGCGAGGCGGGCGCGCTCCTCGAACGGCATCCGTTCCGTCTCGCCCGCGTCCACGCCCCACGCCCGCATCAGCGCGGCCTCCTGCCGGACCGCCTCGGCCGCCGCCGACGCCGCGTTCCGGGCGGCGGACCGGATGCCGGGGACCGCCGCCGCCATCGCCTGCGCGGCGGCACCGTCCTCCAGCCGGGCGCTCTCCTCGGCCTCGCGAGCCGCCTCGGCCGCCCGGCGTACCGCGGCGGCGGCCGGCGCGGGCACCTCGCCCTGCGCGTCGGCCTCCTCGGCGGCCTGCCGCAGCGCCTCGCCGACGGCGGTCGCCGCGGCCTCGGCCTCCTGCCGGGCCCGGTCCGCCCGCCCGGTCCGCTCCCGCGCCTCCCGCGACCGCTCCAGCAGCCCGCGCAGCGCGGACCCCTGGGCGAGTACGGCCATGGCCGCGGCGTAGGCGTCGCCCGCCGTCTCCCGGTGCAGGGGGGCGAAGTCGGGGGACTGCGTCAGCGCGGTGACCACCTGGTGGTGGACCAGGTGGGACGGGGCCATGACGGCGCGCTCCCGCAGACGCGGGGCCGCCTGGTACGCGCACAGGAAGACGTCCGCCAGCAGGTCGGGCGCGTGCGCGTGCCGGGTGAGGAGCTGCGCCGACAGTTCACGCAGCGCCGCCGACCGCGCGTACACGTCCCGCCACGCCACCCGGTCGTACGGGCCCGCCACCACGGCCGTGGTGTGCCGTTCGGCGGGGGCGGCGGACAGGGCCAGCCACCGGCCGGCCTGCCGCGTGAGCGCGTCGAGCCGCTCGGGTTCGTCGTCCACGGGGCGCCTCAGAGCTGGGTCGGCACCATGGACGCGTCCACGCCCAGCGCCTCGGTGAGCACCCGGGCGCGGACCGCGCGCTGGCGGCCGGTCACCCGGTCGATGGTCGCCGTGGACCGTCCGGCGCTCGCCGCCTCCTCCCGCAGCCGCTCCAGCCGCCTGCCCGCCATGGCCAGCTTGTGGTGCGCGTTCTTGATGACCCACTCGCTCAGCGCCTCCCGCGACTGCCCGGCCATCGCGTCGAGCTGCGCCTCCAGTTCCTCGACGACGTCGGCGAGGTCGAGCGCCTCCCGGGCGTCCGGGTTCACCAGGTTCAGCACCTCGCGTTCCACGACCGGGCGCTGGGCGGGGGAGTCCCACAGCACGTGGGTCAGCACGGACAGGTCGGTCTCCGCGACCTCCGTCCGCCCGTCCAGGTACGCGGACGCCTGGAGCAGCCCGACCGCCTGCCGCCACCGCCGGTCGGAGGCGACGAGCTCCTTGCGGCGCAGGGCGGCCCGCAGCGTCACCACCGCGTCCACGATCGCGTCGGGCACCTCCACCGAGGGGACGCCCTCGGTCACCGCACGCTGGAGCGCGGCCAGTTCGAGGGTGGTGCGCGGGGCGGGCTCGGCGGGGCGTCCGACGGCGGACCGTACGAGCGCGGCAAAGTTCGAGGGGTCCTCCAGATAGCCGACCTCGATCCGCACCAGCAGCCGGTCGTAGATCGCGGCCGAGTCCTCCCCGTCCGGGAGTTCGTTGCTCGCGGTGATCGCGCCGATCAGCGGGCAGCGGATCGGGGCGCCGCCGTTCTCGGGGTGGTAGATCCGCTCGTTGAGATAGCCGAGCGTCTCGTTCAACGCGGCCGTGGAGCACTTGAAGATTTCGTCGACGAAGGCGATGTGCGCGGTCGTCGCGCGCCCGTCGTACACCTGCCGGTACTCGCCCCGCGCCAGCGCGGCCACGTCGATCGGCCCGAACATCCGCGTCGGCGCGGTGAACTTCGACAGCAGGATCTCCCAGTACGCGGCCCCGTCGATCCGGCCCGTCAGCTCCCGCGCCAGCTCGGACTTGGCCGTGCCGGGCGGGCCCAGCACCAGCGAGTGCTGCCCGGCCAGCAGCGTCACCACCAGCGTCCGTACGACGTCGTCCCGCTCGAAGAACCGTTCCGACAGCTCCCCGCAGACCGCCCGCAGCCGCCGCGCCGTCTCCTGCGCGTCCCCCGCCATGCCGTGTCCCTCCCCGTGCCCGCCCCGCTCAGGGGCGTCCTCGGTCACCCGTGCGGCCCACGCTACCTACCCCCGGGCCGGTCCGGGCGCGGGAAGCGGGCACGCACCGCGTCGATGCAGGTGTCGCGGGAGGTGGGCCCGCCGAAGCGGAGACGGTCGTATGCCGTGAACGCCGGTTCCAGGGCGTCGAGCTCGTCGACCAGGGCGTGCAGCCGCACCGCGTCGACGTCGGGCTCGTCCAGCGCGGCGCCGATCGCGGCCGTCAGCCGGTCCTTCCGTTGGATGGCGGCCGGGGTCACCGAGTGGAGACACACGTACTGTCCACTGAGGTACGCGTTCCACTCCGCCTTCCCGGCGACCGGGTCGGCCCAGTGGGCGGTGAACCACGCCTCGAGCAGGTCGACGCCGCCGGCCTCGTCGGCGAGCGCGAACAGGTCGGCCGGCACCATCTCGGCGCCGTCGGACCGCAGATAGCCGGGGAGAGGGAGGCGCCCGTCCAGCATCAGCCGCCGCACCGCGTCGGTGTCGCGGCCCCGCGCCGCGCACAGCTCCTCCAGGACGACGAACTGCGCGGTGACGTACGCGTCGTCCGCGGCGGTCATCGGATGGTCGCCGTTGACCTCCCGGAACCGCTCGGCGAGCTGCTGCTTCAGATCCGTCTCCGGCACCGGGCGCCTCCTGCGTCTGGGCGCGGGCGTCTCCCGCGCGGCACTCGGCACGCTACGGGCGGGACGGTTCGGCCATCACCGAACGGTGGACGGAGTCCCTCACATGGACAGACGGGGCGCCGGCGGCAGCGGAGTCGCCGCCTCCGGCGCCGGCGCCGCGCGGAACGCCTCGATGACGTAGGCCGCGTAACGGCGGGACGCGGCGACCCTGGCCGTGCGGGGGGTGTCCTGGAGGCCCCGGTGGGCCATCAGGATCAGCACCAGGTCGTCGACCACGAAGTCCGGCCGCAGCCGGCCGGTCTGCCGTGCCCGGCGGGCCAGTTCGGTCACCGCGCGCAGCGTCCGCTCCCGGTCCTCGGCGAAGTCCATCGCCTCGGGGAACGCCGTCATGAAGGCGTCCGCGAACCCCCGGCTGTGGGCGTGCAGCTCGCAGATCCGCTCGATCAGGTCGCAGAAGCCGTGCCACGGGTCGGGGTCCGCGAGGGCGTCGAGCACAGCCGTGCGACAGGCCCGCCGCTGCTCCGCGAAGGTCTGCGCGAGCAGGTCCCGCTTCGCCGGGAAGTGCCGGTACAGCGTGGCGGGACCGACCCCCGCCCGCCGCGCGACCTCACGCATCGGCGCGCCCAGACCCTCCTCGCCGAACACCGTGCGTGCCGCCTCCAGGATGCGGGCCCGGTTGTCGCGGGCGTCGGAGCGTACGGGGTGGTGAGGCACTTCGGTGGTCATCGTCTCTCACTTCGGTCGAGCGGACGGGGGCGTCCGTTACGTTCCGACGGCGGTGCTGCCACCGACTTTAAGGAGCAGAGATGAAAGCCGTGGTGATCCGGACGTTCGGAGCGCCCGAAGGGCTGGAGGTCGTCGACCTTCCCGCGCCCGTTCCCGGGCCGGGGCAGGTGCTGGTCGCCACCGAGGCGATCGGGGTCGGCGGGGTGGACGCCGTGATCCGCCGGGGTGCGCTCGCCGAGCACGGGTTCCGGGAGGGCCACCTCCTCGGGAGTGAGATCGCGGGGACCGTTACCGCCGTGGGGGAAGGCGTCGACGCCTCCTGGACCGGGCGGCGGGTGTGGGCGTTCACCGGGCTGTCCGGCGGATACGCCGAGCGGGCCGTCGCCCGCGTCGAGGACGTCCTCGCGCTGCCCGACGGGCTGAGCGGGGCGGACGCGGTGACCCTCGGCGGTTCCGGGATCGTCGCCCACTTCGCCCTGCGGAAGGCCCACTTCGCGCCCGGTGAGACCGTGCTCGTGCGCGGGGCGGCGGGAAGCATAGGGATCACGGCCGTCCAGCTCGCCGCACGGGGCGGCGCGGGCGCCGTGGTGGTCACCACCTCGTCCGAGGAGCGGGGCGCACGGCTGCGGGAGCTGGGGGCGACCCACGTGCTCGACCGCTCAGGGAAGAGCGGCGACGCGGGCGGGCCGACCGGCTTCGACGTCGTGATCGACGTGGTCGGCGGACCGGGGATGCCGGACGTCCTGGACGCGCTGCACGCCGACGGGCGGTACGTGCTGGTCGGGGTCGTCGGCGGACAGCCGCCGGAGGACTTCGGCATGCGGCTGATGCACGGCTTCCGCAAGTCGCTGTCGTTCGCCACCTTCAGCGCCGACACCGTGCCCGCCCCCGACCGTCAGGCCGTACGGGCGCGGCAGTTCGCCGAGGCCGCGCGCGGGGAACTGCGGACCGTCGTGCACGACGTGCTGCCGCTGGACCGGGCCGCGGACGCCCACCGCGCGATGGACGCGGGGGAGGTGTTCGGGCGGGTGGTGCTCACTCCGTGAGCCGGGTGGTGCTCACACCCTGAGGGGACGTGAGAGGGGTGAGCCGGGACGTGATGTGGCACCCGGTCCGCGCGTCGCTGCGGGTTGCGCGCGGACCGGGGCCGTACTGGGGGAGCCCGGTGAGGGGCTCAGTGCGCGGTGGACGCGAGCGGGCGCTGCTTCAGCGCCGCCGTGTGCGCGTCCATCCGCTCGGCGGCCAGGATCGCCGCCGCCGTGTCCGCGCGGGACGCGGCGACGACCAGGGCTCGTCCGGCGAGCGCGTGCGCCTTCCGGTGCAGGGCCGTCGCGTCCGGCTCGCGGCCGCGCGTGGACGTGGTCGCACGGGCCGGCGTACGTCCTCCCCGCAGGCGGGTGATCTCCTGGGTGAGCCGCTCGGCCGCCGTGTCCAGATCGGCCGAGGGAGCCGTCACCCGCAGCTCGTCGGTGACGGCGAGCAGCGCGGCGAGATGGCCCGCGAGCTGGATGTCCAGCTCCTCCTCGCGGGACCTGTGGGGGAAGTCGTCAGGGCCGGCCATCGTGCTGTGGACCGACTTGGAGCGGATCGGTTCGTACATGGATGGCCTCCTGGGTGCTGACAGGAAGCCATCCTAGCTTAGATTCTGTCTAAAGTTGAGCCGAGGTCGAAAGTGATCAGGCCTCCGTACGGAGTGCGTGGAGCTCAGTGCTGGCTGTAGCCGTCGAGGAAGCGGGCGATGCGGCCGACCGCGTCCCGCAGGTCCGTGACCGAGGGCAGGGTGACCACGCGGAAGTGGTCCGGTTCCGGCCAGTTGAAGCCGGTGCCCTGCACGACCATGATCTTCTCGCGGCGCAGCAGGTCCAGCACCATCCGCCGGTCGTCCTTGACCTTGAAGACCTCGGGGTCCAGGCGCGGGAACAGATACAGCGCGCCCTTCGGCTTCACGCAGCTCACGCCCGGGATCTGGGTCAGCAGCTCGTACGCCACGTCGCGCTGTTCGCGCAGCCGTCCGCCCGGCAGCACCAGGTCGTTGATCGTCTGGCGGCCGCTGAGCGCGGCGACCACCCCGTGCTGACCCGGCATGTTCGCGCACAGGCGCATGTTCGCCAGGATCGTCAGGCCCTCGATGTAGGAGTCGGCGTGGGCGCGCGGGCCGGAGATCGACATCCAGCCCACCCGGTAGCCGGCCACCCGGTACGCCTTCGACATGCCGTTGAAGGTGAGGGTGAGCAGGTCGGGGGCGACCTTCGCGGTCGGCACGTGCACCGCGTCGTCGTACAGGATCTTGTCGTAGATCTCGTCGGAGCAGACCAGCAGGTTGTGGCGGCGGGCGATGTCGGTGAGGCCCTTGATGACGGCCTCGTCGTAGACCGCGCCGGTCGGGTTGTTCGGGTTGATGATGACGATGGCCTTGGTGCGGTCGGTGACCTTGCGCTCCACGTCGGCCAGGTCCGGCATCCAGTCGGACTGCTCGTCGCAGCGGTAGTGCACCGCCGTGCCGCCGGAGAGGGAGACGGCCGCCGTCCACAGCGGGTAGTCCGGGGCGGGGACCAGCACCTCGTCGCCGTCGTCCAGCAGGCCCTGCATCGCCATCACGATCAGCTCGGACACGCCGTTGCCGATGAAGACGTGCTCGACGTCGGTCTCGATGCCGAGCGTCTGGTTGTGCATGACGACGGCTCGGCGCGCGGCCAGGAGGCCCTTGGCGTCCCCGTAGCCGTGCGCCGACGACACGTTGCGCAGTATGTCCTCGAGGATCTCGGGCGGGCACTCGAAGCCGAACGCCGCCGGGTTGCCCGTGTTCAGCTTGAGGATGCGGTGACCGGCAGCTTCCAGCCGCATCGCCTCCTCGAGCACCGGGCCCCGGATCTCGTAACAGACGTTGGCGAGCTTGGTCGACTGGATCACCTGCATGCTGGGAGCTTACGGCCCGGTATGGCCCTTCGGGCCGTGTTTTCCGCCACGTGAGACGCGTCGGTTCGGGTGGTTTTGTCCTCCGCGTGGCCCTCCGCGTGACGATCAAGGGCGCGCGCCTCCATCACCTCCACACCCAGCCTCCCCACGCCCGGCCCCTCTTTCCGCAGGTCCAGGGGCGACCCTGTAGGCCGTCCCGCGCCCGGTCGCCGGGAGGGCGCGTCGTGCCCGCCGGCCGGGGGACGCGCGCTGCCCGGCAGCCGGGGTGTGCGCCGCCCGGCCGTCACCGGGGAGAGCGCGTCCTTGCCCGCCCGGCGTCCCCGTGCTGACAATGCGCATGACAATTTTGTGGGCGGCCGGAGCGACCCGGCCGCCCGACGCCGCATTGAGGGGACCCCCATGAGAAAACCTCTCGTCGTCGCGCTCTGCGCCCTGGCACTCGCCGGCGCGGGCGCGACCCCCGCGGTCGCCGCCGCGCCTTCCCCCACGGGCGCGGACACGACCACGGGCACGGCCCCGGCCACGTCGCTGACGGACGTCGTCAACGACACGGTCGGGGCCGTCGCGGACACCCTGTCGGGGCTCACCGCGCCGAAGTCGGCCGCGGTGAACTTCGCGGGCACCGTCTCGCTGAGCAACTGCTCCGGCTCCGTCGTCCGCATGCCGGACTCGGCCGCCTCCGACCCGGCGCTGGTGCTGACCAACGGCCACTGCCTGGAGAGCGGCTTCCCCTCGCCCGGGCAGGTCCTCACCGACCGCGCGTCCAGCCGCACCTTCGGCCTGCTGAACGCCTCCGGCGCCAAGGTCGCCACCCTGCGCGCCGACCGGCTGGTCTACGCGACCATGACCGACACCGACGCGGCGATCTACCGCCTGAACACCACGTACGCGCAGATCAAGAGCTCGTACGCGATCGACCCGCTCACCCTCAGCAGCTCCCGCCCGGCCGCCGGCACCGCCATCAGCGTGGTCTCCGGCTACTGGAAGCGGATCTACAGCTGCTCCGTCGACGGCTTCGTCCACCGGCTGAAGGAGGGCGACTGGACCTGGAAGGACTCGGTCCGCTACACCTCCGCCTGCGACACCATCGGCGGCACCTCCGGCTCCCCGGTGGTCGACGACGCCACCGGCAAGGTGGTCGCCGTCAACAACACCGGCAACGAGGACGGCGCCCGCTGCACGGTCAACAACCCGTGCGAGGTCGACGAGAACGGCGGTGTCACGGTCCGCCGGGGCATCAACTACGCCCAGCAGACCTACCCCTTCACCGCCTGCTTCACCACCGGCAACCGCCTCGACCTGAGCGCGAGCGGCTGCACCGTGCCCAAGCCCTGACGGGCCCGGCGGGGCGGGCGGTCAGCGCGGGGTCCTGCGCACCGCCCGCCCCGCCAGCACGTCCGTGCGCCGCCCGTCCTCGATCACGAACCGCCCGTCGACCATGACGTACGGGATGCCCGTGGGCAGCGTGCGCGGCTCGGCGAAGGTCGACCCGGCGTCCACCGTGCGCGGGTCGAACAGCACCAGGTCCGCCTTGTACCCCTCGCGCACCAGCCCCCGGTCCGGAAGCCCGAGCCGCGCCGCCGGCCGCGAGGTCAGATGCGCCACGCACTCCTCCAGCGACAGCACCCCCAGTTCCCGCACGTAGTGGCCGAGATAGCGGGGGAACGTCCCGGACGCGCGCGGGTGCGGCTTGGCGCCCTGCAGGATGCCGTCCGAACCCCCGGTGTGCACCCGGTGGCGCATGATCGCCCGCACGTTCTCCTCGTGGCCCACGTGCTGGAGGATCGTCGGGGCCAGCCTGTCCTTCAGCAGCAGCTCCCGCGCCACCGCCCAGGGCGTCTCGCCGCGCGCCCGCGCCGACTCCAGCACCGTCCGGCCGACGTACTCGTCCAGAGCCGGGTCGCCGACCCCGGAGATCTCGATGGTCTCCCACTCCACCGGCACGCCGTGGCAGCCGTCCGATCCGGTGACCTCCAGGCCGTGCCGGATCCGCTCCGCCGTCGCCTCGTCCGCGAGCCGCCGCAGCACCGCCTCCGGGCCGCCCTCGCTCGCCCAGCTCGGCAGCAGCGCCACGAGAGTCGTGCAGCCGGGGGTGTACGGATAGGTGTCCAGGGTGATGTCGGCGCCCGCGTCCAACGCATCGTCGAGCAGCGCCAGCAGCTCGGGCGCCCGGCCCTTGTTCACCCCGAAGTTCATGGTGGCGTGTGCCAGATGCAGCGGGCAGCCCGCCTCCCTCGTGAGGGCCACCATCTCCGCGTACGCCTCCAGCGCGCCGGCGCCGTAGGACCGGTGGTGCGGGCAGTAGTAGCCGCCGTACGACGCCACCACCCGGCACAGCTCGGTCAGTTCGGCGTCCGGGGCGTACATGCCGGGCGTGTACGTCAGCCCCGACGACATGCCGACCGCTCCCTGCTCCATGCCCTCCGCGACCAACTGCCGCATCCGGTCCAGCTCTTCGGGCGTGGCCTCCCTGTCCTCCCAGCCGACGGCGAGCGCGCGCACCGTGCCCTGAGGGATCAGGTACGCCGCGTTCACCGCGACGCCCCGGTCCAGCCGGTCCAGGTACTCGCCCACCGACCGCCAGTCGACGTCCACGTCGTCACCCGGGCCGTTCCACCCGGCGATCGCCCGCCGCACCTCGCCCAGCGTCCGGTCGTCCACCGGCGCGTACGACAGGCCGTCCTGGCCCAGCACTTCGAGGGTGACGCCCTGCGCGGCCTTCGCGCTGTGGTCGGGATCCCGCAGCAGCGCCAGGTCACTGTGCGCGTGCATGTCGATGAAGCCCGGGGCCAGCACCAGCCCCTCCGCGTCCAGCTCGCGCCGCGCCTTCGGACGCTGGCAGCCCGCGTCCGCCGCCTCCTTGACGATGGAGACGATGCGTCCGCCGTCCACCACCACGTCCGCGCGGTAGGAGTAGTCGCCGGAGCCGTCGACGACGTCCGCGTCCCGGATGACGAGCTCTTCCACGGTCCTGCCTCCTAGAAGAAGGTGCGGATGTAGTCGACGACCGTGCCGTCCGCCTCCGCCACGGGGATGAGCAGCCACTTGTCGAAGGACGTGCAGGGGTGGGACAGCCCGAGCCCCACCCAGTCTCCCACTTCCAGATCCGCCTCCGAAGAGGTGCGCAGCCACGCGTGCTGGTCGGACAGACCGGTCACCTCGATGCCGGTGGCCGGCCGCTCCGCCCCGTCCCGGCGCACCACCCGGGCCACCGGAAGATCCAGGTCGTACGCGGCGTCCCGCTTGCCCGCGTTGGTGAACGCCTGCTCCGCCGACGGCCGCGACACCACCTGCGTCCACAGCCGGAACGCCGGCTCCAGACCGCCCTCGCCCGGCACCCGGTTGAAGGGCGTCAGCCGCTCGTAGTGCCCGTCGTCGTGCGACACGTACGCACCGGACCGCAGGAGCTTCAGCACAGGCGCCGACAGCTCCGGCACCTCCGCGAAGACGTCCGCGACCGCGTCGAACCAGGCGCTGCCGCCCGCGCTCACCACGATCTCGTCCAGCCCCGTGAACCTGCCCGCCTTGTCGAAGTCCACGGCCAGCGCCACCAGCCGCCGCAGCCAGGTCCGCACCCGCTCCGGGTCGGCCTGCGGCACCTCGCCCTCGTACCCGGCGACCCCGACCAGCCGCAGCGCCCGCGCCCCGGCCACGGCGTCGGCGACGGCCGCGCACTCCGCCTCCGTCCGCACGCCCGTGCGCGCGCCCTCGCCGGCCGCCAGCTCGACCACGACGTCCACCGGCCGGGACGCCCCGGTCAGCGCCGCGTCCATCAGCTCGACCCCGCGCACGGAGTCGACGTAGCAGACGAACCGGAACGCCGGGTCCGCGTCCTGTTCGGCGGCGATCCAGCGCAGGGCCGCCGCGTCCACCAGCTCGTTCGCCAGGAAGACCCGCTCGACCCCGAACTCCCGGGCCACGCGCACCTGATGGGGGACGGCGAGCGTGATGCCCCACGCGCCCCGCTCGATCTGGCGGTGGAAGAGCTGCGGCGCCATGGAGGTCTTGCCGTGCGGCGCGAACGCCAGCCCGTGCCGCTCGGCGAACGTCTCCAGCGCCGCCAGGTTGTGCTCGAGACGCTCGGCGGACAGCGCGAGCACCGGGGTGGTGAAGCCGCCGGTGAAAAGGTTCCGGCGCTGCGCGGCCAGCTCCCCGACCGTGAGGTCCGCGGCGTCCGGCGGGAGGCCCTTGAAGCGGTGACCGACCCGTTCCTCGGCGAGGCGGGCGAGAGCATCGAGGACCATGAAGCCTCCCTGATCAGGCGCGTTGCGCATCTTGCAACACTCATTGCGTATATCGCTCACCGCTGTCTAACATCTCCGCCACACGCGGTCAACGGACACCGCGCCCCCCGCCCCGACGAGGAGCCCCGCCATCGTGACCGTCACCGGAACCGGCAACGCCCCCGACGTCGTGGACGTCGTCGCGCTCGGCGAGTCCATGGTGACGTTCCTGCCCGCCCGGCCCGGCCGCCTCGCCGACGTCCCCGCCTTCCACCGGTCGATCGGCGGCGCGGAGTCCAACGTGGCGTGCGCCCTCGCGGCGGCCGGCCACACCACGCGCTGGGTCAGCCGCGTCGGCGCGGACGGCTTCGGCGACCACCTCGTCGAGGCGATCGGCGCGTACGGCGTCGACGTGTCCCACGTCCGCCGCGACCCGTCCCGCCCCACCGGCGTCTACTTCCGCACGGCGGGCGACCGGGCGGACGACGCCCACGAGGTCGCCTACTACCGCGCGGGCTCGGCGGCGTCGGCGATGTCGCCTGCCGGCGTGGACCTGGACGCGGTGCGCGCGGGACGCGTCCTGCACCTGTCGGGCATCACGGCGGCGCTCTCCCCGGACTGCCTGGCCCTGATGCGCGAGCTGACCGCCCCCCGGCCGGGGCGCCCGTTGATCTCCTTCGACGTGAACCACCGCCCGGGGCTGTGGCGCGGGAGGTACGGCCCGGAGGTCCTGCTGGACCTGGCTCGCGGGGCGGACATCGTGTTCGTGGGAGAGGACGAGGCAGAGGAGGCGTGGGGCGTCACGGGCGGCCCGGCGGCCATCCGGGAAGCCCTCCCCGAACCCCCGGTGCTGATCCTCAAGAAGGGCGCAGCAGGGGCGGTCGCCTTCTGTCGCCCCTCCGCGGGCGATCGTGCCGCTGGGGCGGCACGGGCGGGCGCGGACGGCACCCCGCGATCGCCGGGCTGCGACAACACCCCCCGCCCAGCCGCAACCGCCCCCGCCCTGAAAGTCGACGTAGTCGCCACAACCGGCGCAGGCGACGCCTTCGCAGCGGGCTTCCTCTCGGCCACGCTCCGTGGCCTCCCGCTGACAGCACGGCTGAGGCACGGCCACCTCATGGCAGCCGCCACCCTCACCACCCCTGGTGACCTCACCTCACCCCCGCCCCGCCCCCTCGCCGACCGCCTCGCCGCCCTCGACGCCCCCGCATGGGAGACACTGCGACTCGGCCCCGGCTGGACGGACGCCGACGCAGAGGCCGCAGAGGAGGCACCCACCCCATGAGCCAGACCGTAGACCGCGCCCTGAGCATCCTTCCGCTGCTCGCGGAGGGCCCCGCCGACCTCGGCCAGGTCGCCGACCGCCTCGGCGTGCACAAGTCCACGGCCCTGCGCCTGCTCCGCACCCTGCACGAGCACGGCCTGGTCTACCGCCAGTCCGACCAGCGCTACCGCCTCGGCGCCCGCCTCTTCGCCCTCGCCCAGGAGGCGATGGAGAACCTCGACGTGCGCGAGATCGCCCACGCCCACCTCGTACGCCTCAACGAGCAGTGCGGACACACCGTCCACCTCGCCGTGTACGAGGAGAACGAGGTCCTCTACATCGACAAGGTCGAGAGCCGCTACCCGGTCCGCATGTACTCGCGCATCGGCAAACCCGTCGCCATCACCGTCGCGGCCGTGGCCAAGCTGCTCCTCGCCGACCTGCCCGAACACGAGCGCCGCGCCCTCGCGGAGAAGCTCGACTACCCCATGTACACGCCCCGTTCGACGCCCCACGCGGCCGCGTTCCTCCAGGAGCTGGCCGCGGTGCGCGAACAGGGCTGGGCCACCGACCTCGGCGGCCACGAGGAGTCCATCAACTGCGTCGCCGCGCCGATCCGCGGCGCCGACGGCCGGGTGGTCGCCGCGATGTCGGTCTCCGCGCCGAACGTCGTCGTCACCGCCGACGAGCTCCTCACCCTGCTCCCTCTGGTGCGCCGTACCGCGGACGCCATCAGCGGCGAGTACTCCGGCCGGACCCCGGCAGAACCGACGTAAGGACACCCCCGCATGACCGAGAAAGTCGCGCTGACCCCGAAGACCCACACCACCCCGCCCGCGAAGTTCTCGCACGGCGTCCGCAAGGGCAACATCCTCCAGGTCGCCGGCCAGGTCGGCTTCCTGCCGGCCGACGAGGGCAAGCCGCCCACGCCCGCCGGTCCCACCCTGCGCGAGCAGACCCTCCAGACCCTCGCCAACGTCAAGGCGATCCTCGAGGAGGGCGGCGCGAGCTGGGACGACGTGATGATGATCCGCGTCTACCTCACGGACGTGGACCACTTCGCGGAGATGAACGACCTCTACAACACGTACTTCGAGGAGCAGGGCCTCACCCAGCCCCCGGCCGCCCGCACGACCGTCTACGTCGGTCTCCCCGCCGGCCTCCTCATCGAGATCGACGCGCTCGCCGTCCTCGGCTGAGCCGCCTCACCACCCGCACACCGTACGTCGTCACGGCACGGCGCCCCGCACCCCGGGACGCCGTGCCGCGATCCCCCCTGCCCGGCCGTGCCTTCCGGGGGGGGACCCCAGACCCCCGAGACCATGCCCTTACCCAGAGGACCCCCCGATGTCCCATCCGTCCCTCCCGCTCGCCGCCTCCGCGCCCGAGACACCACCGCACACCGGAGGACTGCTCCTCCTGATCGACGGCACCGCCGGCCTGCTCACCGTGGCCGCCATCGGTATCGCCCTGCTGCTCTTCCTGATCATCAAGGTCCGCCTCCAGCCGTTCGTCGCGCTGCTCGGCGTCTCCATAGCCGTCGGCCTGCTCGCGGGACTGTCGGTCACCGAACTCTTCGGCACCGTGCAGAAGTCGGACGCGGTGTCCACCATCGAGTCCGGGATGGGCGGCATCCTCGGCCATGTCGCGATCATCATCGGCCTGGGCACCATGCTCGGCGCGATCCTCGAAGTCAGCGGCGGCGCCGAGGTGCTGGCGTCCCGGCTGCTCGGGCTGTTCGGGGAGAAGCGGGCGCCGCTCGCGATGGGCCTGACGGGCCTCATCTTCGGTATCCCGGTCTTCTTCGACGTCGGCATCTTCGTCCTCGCGCCGATCGTCTACGCGGCCGCCAAGCGGTCCGGCAAGTCGGTCCTCCTCTACTGCCTCCCCCTCCTCGCCGGCCTCTCCGTCACGCACGCCTTCCTGCCCCCGCACCCGGGCCCGGTGGCCGCCGCCGGACTGCTGCACGTCGACCTCGGCTGGGTCATCCTCATGGGCGTCGTCTGCGGCCTCCCCGCCGTCGTCGCCGCGTGGGTGTACTCCGCCTGGATCGGCAAGCGCATCTTCGTCGCCGTGCCGCAGGACATGGTGGAGGCCGCGCAGGAGGCCAAGGACGCCGTCGCCGCCGAACAGCGCGCGTCGGGCGTGCGGCCGCGTGAGACGCCGGTGCCGCTCGGCACGGTCCTCGGCATCATCGGCACGCCGCTCCTGCTCATCCTCGCGGCGACCTTCTCCTCCATCGCGCTGGACGAGTCCACCCTGCGCTCGGTCATCGAGTTCTTCGGCCACCCGTTCGTGGCCCTCACCCTCGCCCTGTTCCTCGCGTACTACCTGCTCGGCATCCGGCGCGGCTGGTCCCGCAAGTCCCTGGAGACGGTGTCCACTTCCTCGCTGAAGCCGGTCGGCAACATCCTGCTGGTGGTCGGTGCGGGCGGCGTCTTCGGTGCCGTCCTCAAGGGAAGTGGGGTCGCGCAGGCGCTGTCCGACACCTTCAACGACGTCGGTCTGCCGGTGATCGTGCTGTCGTACCTGATCTCCGTGGTGCTGCGGGTGGCGCAGGGCTCGGCGACCGTCGCCATCGTCACCACGGCCGGCATCGTGGCGCCGCTGCTCTCCGAGGGCGACCACTCGCAGGCGTTCGTCGCGCTCGTCATCATGGCCATCTCGGCGGGCTCGATCTTCGCCTCGCACGTCAACGACGGCGGGTTCTGGATGGTCGCCAAGTACTTCGGCATCAGCGAGCGGGACACGCTGAAGTCGTGGACCGTGCTGGAAAGCGTGCTGTCCGTCGCCGGGTTCGTGGTCGCGGCGGCGCTGAGCCTGGTGGTGTGACCCCGGCGGGCGCGGTGACGCGTGGTGCCCGTGTAGGCGTCCGATAACGAAGTCGGGGCTGGCTGTGACACGCACAGGATCGTCGACCATACTCCTGCGGTGTGGAGCAGCGCATAGGTTCGAGCAGCAGCAAGCCCCTGGAAGGCGCCGGGGTCGACCCGGCCTTCGTCCCCGGGCTCACCGCGCCCGCGACCGGCCGCGAGGAGGACGCGAAGGACACGAAGGACACGAAGGACGCGCCCGGCACGGACGAGGACGGGGCCGTCGACGGCACCGCGACGGAAGCCGTCACAGAGGCCGAGGAGACCGGTGACGACGAGCCGGAACCCGCCCCCGACGGACCCGCCTTCGAGGCGTCCGACCGCCGTGCCGCCCTCGTCGCCGACCACCGCGGCGTGCGGCTGAAGCTGGACGACCAGGAGTGCGAGTTCCGCTGGGACGAGATCGGCGCGGTGGAGACGGAGACGGCCCGCTTCGGCAAGCGGTTCACCGTCACCGTCCACACCCCCGACCGGCGTTGGTACCCGATCGAGATCGAGGCCGACTCACGCCGCCGGTTCGCCGAGTGGGACGCCGCCCTGGACAAGGTCCTCGACGCGTACTTCGACGACGGCGCCGAGGCGGCGGACGGGTCCGACGACGCCGAGGCTGACGACGACGTCGAGGCGCCGCACGCTTCCGACGACGCCGAGGTCGACGACGACGCCAAGGCCGACGACAACGCCGAGGCGGCCGGCCGCGCCTAACGGCAGTACTGGCCCTCCTTGCCGATCACCCGGTACATGCAGTCGGCGTTCTCCAGGAGCTGGAGGACGGCGTCGCGGTTGCGGGACGTCTCCCGCTCGATGACCTCGTCGGGCGGGTAGAACCCGCCGCCGGACGCCGACCTCGGGTACATCTCGAAGGTGTAGCCGAAGATCTTGTGGGCGCCCCAGAGGTAGTCGTCGATGGACCCGTCGGTGATGTACAGGTCGCTGGACTGCTGGGCCGTGTAGCCGTTGCTCGCGGCCATCTTCTGGCCGACCGCCTTGAACGCGGCGTGGTCGTCGGCCGTCATGCCGGTGGTGGTGTCGGAGTAGGTGTAGCCGAACGGCCACAGCACCAGCTCGCTGTAGGTGTGGAAGTCGATGCCCGCCTTGATCTGCTGCGCCCCGCCGACGACCCGGCTGCGCACGAAGTCGGCGACCACCTTCACCTCGGGGGCCGACTCGGGCGCCGAACCCCGGTACGTCTCCGAGGACTTGCTGCCCGAGGAGCCGCCGCAGCAGCCCCAGCGGTAGTCCCAGTTGCGGTTGAGGTCCGTACCGACGGCTGTGGAACCGGAGTTGGGCTGGCGGTTCTTGCGCCAGGAGCGGTAGGAGCCGGTGGCGATGTCGTACTCGCCGCCGTCCGGGTTGAGGTCGGGGACGATCCAGATCTCCCGCTCCTGCACCATCCTGGTGATGCGGGCGTCGGAGCCGTACCCGGCGCCGAGCTCCCGCAGCAGGTACAGGGCCATCTCGACGGTCAGGTGCTCACGGGCGTGCTGGTGGTGGGTGAAGAGCACCTCGGGCTCGGCCTCGTCGGCGCCGACGTTGTCGCTGACCTTGACCGCGACGATGTCCCGGCCCTGGTAGGACTTCCCGATCACGCGCTTGCTCATGATCGACGGGTACGCCGCGATCCGCTGGTCGATCTCCGCGTTCATCTCGGCGTAGTTGTGATAGCGGGAGTCGGCCGAGGGGAAGTCGAACAGGCGCAGGCCGTCGGCGGCGGTGGAGCGGTCGGGGGCCGTGCCCAGAGGAGTGATCTCGTAGCCCTGGTCGCGGAGTCGGCGGATCTGGTCGGCACGGCCGGAGACGACCACGGTCTCCTCGTCGGCCTCGTCCACGGTGACGCCGGACCGCTGGATCGCCGTACGGGTCACGGGCGTGGTGCGCTGGTGGATCTCGTACTGCCGGATGTCGTCCGCCGAGGGGGCCGCCGCGCGTGCCCCGTCGGCGCCGGCCGGGGCGGCGGCGGTGAGCGACAGGGGTGCGGCGAGCGCGAGGGCGAGGAGAGCGGCGAGCGCGGCGGGGCGTCTGCCGCGGGAACGGAGTCGCATGAATTCTCCTTGTGAGGAGGTGGGGTGGTTCATGGCGACGTGCGTGGTGCGGTGCCGTCATCGTCGATACCTGACATGATCAGGTCAAGAGCGCGTCGGCCGCCCCGCCAGGGGGAACCGGTGAAGATCCCGGCACGCCCTCTTGTGGGACGGGCACCGGTCCGCTTTCTTGACCCCATGGCGGACACCACGGGAAACACCCAGGACATCGGGGCGACGGCCGGGGCCGGACCCCGGCCGCGCAAGTCCAGCTGGCGCTACATCGGCCCTGGCATCGTCGTCGCCGCGACCGGCGTGGGCGCCGGTGACCTCGTGGCCACCCTCATCGCCGGCAGCAACTTCGGCTACACCCTGCTGTGGGCCGCCGTCGTCGGCTGCCTGGTGAAGATCTCCCTCGCGGAGGCGTGCGGCCGGTGGCACCTGTCCACCGGACGCACCCTGTTCGACGGCTGGGCCAGCCTGGGCCCCTGGACCACTTGGTTCTTCGCCGTCTACGCCGTTATCTGGGGCTTCGTCTACGGCGCCGCCGCCATGTCGTCCAGCGCGCTGCCGCTCCAGGCGCTGTTCCCGAGCGTGATGGACCTGGAGTACTGGGGCATGGCCTGCGGCCTGGTGGGCCTGGTCTTCGTCTGGTTCAACAAGTACGCGGTGTTCGAGAAGGTCATGACCGTCCTGGTGGGCGTCATGTTCGTGGTCACCGTGTACCTGGCGTTCCGCGTCACGCCCAACCTGGGCGACGCCTTCGCCGGCCTCCTCCCCGTGGTGCCCGACGAGAAGGACTCCGTCCTCAACACCCTCGGCCTGATCGGCGGCGTCGGCGGCACCATCACACTGGCCGCCTACGGCTACTGGATCAACGCCAAGGGCTGGACCAACAGCGGCTGGATGAAGGTCATGCGGCTGGACAACCGGGTCGCCTACATCACCACCGGCATCTTCGTCGTCGCGATGCTCTTCGTCGGCGCGGAGCTGCTGCACTCGGCGAACATCGCCATCTCCGGCGGCGACCAGGGCCTCGTCCAGCTCGGCGACATTCTGGACGACCGCTACGGCACGACCACCGGCACCCTGTTCCTGGTCGGCTTCTTCGCCGCCTCCTTCACCTCCCTGATCGGCGTCTGGCACGGCGTGAGCCTGATGTTCGCCGACTTCCTCGCCCGGCAGCGCGGCGAGCGGCAGGCGCGCGCCGACGAGCTGGCCTCCGGCCGCCGGGAACGCTCCTGGACCTTCCGCGCGTACCTGCTGTGGCTGACGTTCCCGCCGATGATCCTGCTGTTCCAGGACGAGCCGTTCCGCCTGATCATCATCTACGGCGTGCTGGGCGCGGCGTTCATGCCGTTCCTCGCGCTGACCCTGCTGTGGCTCCTGAACTCCTCCCGCACCCCGCGCGAATGGCGCAACGGGTACCTCAGCAACGGCATGCTGGCGGTCGCGGGCCTGCTGTTCCTGGTCCTGGCGGTCAAGCAGATCTGGGACCAGCCGTGGTCGGAGTTCTTCTGACCGACCCGCCGTCCGGCCCGTCTCACACCCCCGCGTCCCACACCGTGCTCAGCGCGATCTCCCGCAGCTGTTCCATGGTGAGCGCGGGGGTGTCGCGTGTGGCGTCCTGGTGCTGCGCGGGCGTGTTGAAGGCGCTGACGACGACACGCAGTCCGTCGGGGCGCAGGGTGTCCACCGTCCACATGACGACGCCCTCGGCGCCCTTCTCCCCGGGCGACTGCCGGGTGGTGACCAGCCTGCCGTCGGCCAGCTCCTCGGCGTCGTCCCCGAACAGCATGCCGGCCATGTCCGACATGCCGGGCTGCACATTGATCTGCACGAGGCTCCCGCCCTTGCCGTCGTCGACGACGAGGTAGGCGTACTCGCCGCCCGGGCCGCTCCGGCCGGTCACCTTCAGGTTCTCGGGCAGCAGCCCGATCAGCGTCTTGGCGATCGCCCCGGACGGCCTGCCCTCCGGAGATGCCTCGTCGGTCACGGACGGCTCCGGGCTCCGCGGCATGGCGGCGGCGACCCGCTTCCACACCTCGGCGGTGACGACGTCCTCGAGCTGCTCGACGGAGAGCGGGGGCTGCGGCCGGGACACCGGAGCGTCCTTCTGCGCGGGCGCGTTCCACTCGCTCAGGGTCACGTGCACCCCGTCGGGCGTGACCAGTTCGGCGTTCCACCACTTGGTGTCCACCCGCCGGTCCGGGTACTCGTAGCCGCGGAGCACCATGAGCCGCGAGCCGTCCGGCCGTGTGGCGCTGGTGCAGTCGTCGTAGGCGACGATCTTCTTGTCCGGGCACGTCGTCCACTGGGCGGCCTGCTCGCCGCCGGGGTCCATCCGGTCGACGCTCAGCCCGAGTGCCGCCGCGCCCTGGCCGTCGTCGAACACGAGCCGCGCGTTCGGGGGCATGGCCGACCCCGTGCCCTGGGCCTCCTCCTCGCTGTACGTGCCCCGCGGCAGCAGTTCCTTGAGCGCGCGCAGCATGTCGTCGCCCGTGAAGGTCTCGGCGGGTGAGGGGCTCGCCGCCGACGAACTCGCGGTCGCGGCGGGACCGGCCGCCGCGGAGGTCCGCCGGGGGTCGTGCCCGCCGGACGGCAGGAGCAGCGTCGCTCCCACGCCGACCAGGGCGACACCGGTCATCCCGCCCAGCACGGCCGTACGCCGCAGGAGCTGCTTGCGCCGTCCGCGCACCTCGCCCCTGCCGACGAGGGCGGCCGGGTCGTCCGAGCGGAAGCTGTGGCCGGTGTTACGCAGTGCTGCGGCGAACCGGTCCTCGAAGGGGTCCTCGTGCTGGTTCTCGGGCATGACGAACCCACCTTTCTCGCGGGTGTGAGCGTATGAGGTCGTTGAAGCGGCCGGTGTCAGGAGCGGGAGAACTCGCGGAGGTCCTCGCCCAGCAGCTCCCTCAGCCGGCCGAGCGCGCGGACGCACCGGGTGCGCACGGCCGCCGAGCTGACGTTCAGCACGTCGGCGGTCTGCTCCACCGAGCGGTCCTCCCAGTAGCGCAGGACGACGACGGCGCGGTCCTTGGCGGGCAGCCGGGCGAGCGCGGCCATCAGCGTGAGCCGCAGCGGCGCGTCGCCGTCGGCGGCGCCCGGAAGGTCGGGAAAGGTGTCGGTCGCCCGCTCCCGGCTGCTGCGCAGCCGCCGGTGGGCGAGGAAGGTCCGGGTGAGCACGGTCTGCGCGTACGCGGCCGGGTTCTCCGCCCGAGAGACGCGCCCCCAGCGCACGTACAGCCGGCCGAAGGTCTCCTGGACGAGGTCCTCGGCCAGGTACGTGTCCCCGGCGGTGAGCAGGCACGCGGACCGGTACAGGTGTCCCGCCCGGGCGGAGGCGAACTCCGCGTAGTCCGCGCTGCGCTGCTGTCTCATTCCGTCCCCCGTCGTACTCCCCGAACCGCTCTCACCTCATTGATGCGGTGGACCCGGAGAAATGTTTCATGTGGCGGCGGACACACCGTGCGCGGTCCGTTGTCAGTGGCCGCTGCCAGGATGACGGCGTCATCGGCGCACACGAGCGCCGGGCCGTCGACCTGTGGGGGAGCCACCGTGGGCATGATCGGGGAGTACGCGCGCCTGACGGCCGCCGAGTTCGAGCGCGCGGTCGGCGACCCGGACTGGGCGTACGAGCGTGTCCAGGAGTTGAGCGAGCAGGAGTGGGACGCGGGGCTGCCCTGGGACCAGGCGCGCTGCCACGACACCGACAAGATGTGGCACGCCCTGGACTTCCTGCTGCGGCGCGTCGGCTTCCCCGTGGACGTCGTCTTCGGCGAGCAGCGGATACCGGGGGCGGACGACTGGAGCTACGGGCCGCCCCGCTGCCTCACCCCGGACCAGGTCCGTACCGCCGCCGAGGCCTTCGCCGCCACGCCCCCCGCCCGGCTCACCGAGGGTGTCACCCCGGCCGACCTGGCCGCGGCGGAGATCTACCCGACGATCGTCTGGGAGCGCGGTGAGCCGCTGGACGAGGTGACCGCCCACTACGAGGCCCTGGTGCCGTACTTCCGCGCGGCGGCCCGTGACGGGGACGGCGTCCTGCTCTGGATCAGCTGATCCGGAGCAGGACGCCGTCGTGGGGGGAGAGGGACGTGACGGTTACGGCAGTGAGTGGACGTGCGGGCCCACCGCGTTGGACCAGGCGTTGCCCGCCGTGGCGTCCCAGTTGGTGGACCAGGTCATCGCGCCGCGCAGGCCCGGGTAGGTCTTCGACGGCTTGAACGAGCCGCAGTTGGTGCCGCGGGTCAGGCAGTCCAGGGCGGCGTTCACCACGGACGGGGCGACGTAGCCGCTGCCCGCGCCCCGCGTGGAGGCCGGCAGGCCGAGGCCCACCTGGGACGGGTCGAGGCCGTTCTCCAGTTGGATGCAGGCCAGCGCGGTGAGGAAGTCCACCGAGCCCTGGCTGTAGACCTTGCCGTCGCAGCCCAGCATGGAACCGCTGTTGTAGTACTGCATGTTGACGACCGTGAGGATGTCCTTCACGTTCAGCGCCGTCCGGAAGTAGGAGTTGGACGTCGACTGCATGTCGATGGTCTGCGGCGCCATCGTCAGGATCATCGACGGGCCCGCCTTCGCGGACAGCGACCGCAGCGCCTGCGTCATGTACGTCGCGTCGAGGCCGTTCTCCAGGTCGATGTCGACGCCGTCGAAGCCGTACTCCTGCATCACGGCGTACACCGAGTTCGCGAAGTTCGTCGCGGAGGCGGAGTCGTTCACCGCGACGGTGCCCTTCTCGCCGCCCACCGAGATGATGACCTTCTTCCCGGCCGCCTGCTTGGCGCGGACGTCCGCCTTGAACTGGTCGACGGTGTAGCCGTTCAGCCCCGCCGAGTCCAGGTTGAAGGTGACGGCGCCCGGGGTGCCGGTGGCGTCGGCGAAGGCCACCGCGATGATGTCGTACTGGTCGGGCACGTCGGAGATCTTCTGCACGGCCGCGCCGTTGTCGAAGTTCTGCCAGTAGCCGGTCACCGCGTGCCGGGGCAGGTCTCCGCCCCCGCCGCCGCCGTCCTCCCGGGTGCGCACGGACACCGCCGCCGACTTGGCGGACTCACCCGCCGCGTTGGCCGCCGCGACCTGGAAGCTGTACGACGTGGAGGCCGCGAGCCCGGTCACGGTCGCCGAGGTGCCGGTCACGGCGGTCACCCGGGTGCCGTCGCGGTAGACGGTGTAGCCGGTCGCGCCGGACACCGCGTTCCACGTCAGCGTCGCCGACGTCGCCGTCGTGCCGGAGACGGTCAGCCCGCCAGGGGTGGCCGGGACCGTCGGCTCCGGGTCACCGCCGCCGCCCCCGTCGGGTCCGAGGACGGACACGTCGTCGACGTGGTAGGGCTGCTGGCCGTACCAGCCGTGGGTGTACACCGTCACCGACGTGGTGTTCGAGCCGGTGGAGAAGCTGGTCGACAGCTGCTTCCAGGTCGAGGAGTCGGGCGTCCAGGTGGACACGTCCGTCGTGCCGGTGCCGGTCACGCCCAGGTAGGCGTACCCGCCCTGCACCCACCCGGTCAGCCGGTACGTGGAGTCGGGCCGCACCGCGACCGTCTGGGAACAGCGGGCGTTGTCCTGGCCGGCGGGCGTGGCCTTCAGGGCGGCCGCGCCGCCGTGCACGGGGGAGGAGACGACGGCGCCGCTGTTCGCGGAACAGGTCCAGCCGCTCAGGCCCGACTCGAACCCGGCGTTCTTCGCGTTGTTGACGTCGGCCGCGGTCGCCTGGCCCGCTCCGGCGAGCGGGAGGGCGAGGGCCAGGGCGGAGACGAGGGCGGCCGCCCAGGGGCGTCTGCCGCGTCCGGGCGTACGGGGTGCGCGGTCCACTTGGGGCCTCCGGTGGGGGAGTTGGGGAGGGAAGCGACGGTGGCCACCGTTGATGCGTCACACCGTGGTCCAGACCAATCCGCTTGTCAATAGGTCCAGACCGGAAGGTCCGGGCCGGAAACGGGGGCGCCGCGCGCGAGTAGGGCGACGGGCGGCTGGGAAGCGTGGTCCGGAGGGTCCGGAGCGGGTCCGGCGTCAAGCCGGGTGCACCAAACCCACACGCTCGGTGCCGTATTGAGACCGGCGAGATGATCGACCTGCCCCGATTTGGCGCATTGTGAGGAGCAGGAGTTGCTGTCCGGCTGCACAAAGGCTGTTCTCCGGTCACAGACCCGCGGATACAGTGCTGAGGTAGTCACGCAGTGAAGTCACGAGGGTGCACCGGAGTAACACCCGGTGGGCCGACGGGCATGGGGAGAACGGGGAGCCGCGCGTGCCAACCGCCATTGCCGTGACCGGCGCCGACATGGCGCTGCCGGCGCAGGACGAACGGACCCTGCCCGCCGTCGTGCTGCGCGACGTCGACACCCGCCCGCTCGACGAGGTGCTGACCGAACTCCAGGCCGTCGTCGAGGCGCACGGCCATGTCGTCGTCGTGTGCTCCCCGGCCACCCCGGCCCCCGTCCTGCGGCGGCTCCACACCCTGCGCTCCCTGCTGGAGAGCGACCGGATAGCCCTGTTCCGCCCCGACCTGCCGCCGCTCGCCGTGGCCGTACTGGCCCGCCAGTTACGGCAGCTCGCCTCCTGCGACATCGGGCCCGGTGTGCTCGCCTCGGCCGGCCGGCTGCTCACCCACTACCTGCACGCCGGGGCGCTGCTGGGCTCCGTCACCCGCCTCGACCGGGTGCCCGTCGACCTCAAGCAGCACGCCAAGTCGTGGCTGCCCGGCAGCCAGTTCGCCGTCCTCGCCCACCCTCAGCCGCAGCTCGTCCGCCTCGGCCCCGACGCCAGGCTGGACGGGCCCGAGTTCGGCACCTGGATGCTCGTCGCCCGCGGCCAGCTCCCGTCCGACTGGGTCACCGCCACCCTGGCGCCCGCCTGGCGCGTGCAGGGTCTGCACGAGGTCCCGCCGCCCGCCGAGTCGCCCGCCTGGTGGGGCACCGGCAAGCTCGTCGAGTTCTGCACCTTCCTGCCCGACCTGTCCGTGCTCTACCAACTGGTCACGTCCGTACGGCGCGGCACCTGCCACTGGTGCGGCATCGACGTCATCGGCGACCGCTGCGTGTTCTGCTCGGCCACCCCGCCCGCCCCCGAGGCCAGACCGGCCCTCACCCGACGCACCTGACCCGTCCGTCCACCGCACGAGCCCGCATCGTCCCGCTCGACCGCCACCCCCCAACGAGGTTGCACGGTTCATGAACTCCCGTCAGCGCCGCGGCGTCATACTCCTCCTCCTGTCGGTCCTGTGCGCCCTCGGCGCGTTCGCCGGCGTGCTCTCCGTCATCAACGACGTGCGCTCCAAGGTCGGCCCCGAGGTCGCCGCCTACCGGCTGAAGACCGACATCGCGCCCTACACCACGCTCGGCGCCGACCAGTTCGAGCGGATCGAGATGCCCGAGCGCTGGCTGTCGGAGAACGCCGTCACCGACCTCGACGACCTCCGCGGCAAGATCGCCGTCACCACCCTGCGCAAGGGCTCGCTGCTGCAGACCGACATGGTCGTGGACCGCCCCGCCCTCGGGCCGGGACAGCAGGAGGTCGCCATCATGATCGACGCGGCGACCGGCGTGGCCGGCAAGATCACCCCCGGCTCCACGGTCAACGTGTACGCCACCTTCGAGGGACGGCGCGAGGGCGACCCCGACCAGTCGAAGATCATCGTCACGGGCGCCAAGGTCCTCGACGTCGGCCGGCTCACCGCCCTCCAGCCCGACGAGGACGACCGCCGAGGCCCCGCCGACGCCGTCCCCATCACGTTCGCGCTGTCCACCCTCGACGCCCAGCGCATCACCTACGCCGAGTCGTTCGCCCAGCGGGTGCGGCTCGCGCTGGTCGGACCCGGGGGCGACACGGGCGTCCCCGAGAAGGACCGGACGTACGAACTCGCGAAGGACAAGTGAGGGGCCCGCATGTCCACCAGGATCCTCCCGGCAGTCGGTGACGCGGACGCGGTCCGGTCCCTCACCACCCTGATCGGCCAACTCCCCGACGCGGAGCCGCTGGCCCCGGTGACCGACTCCACCCAGCTCGTCGACACCCTCTCCCGGCTGGCCGCCGAGTCCCTGGACGAACTGCCCGAGGTGGTCGTCGTCCACGAGCGGATCGGCCCCGTCCCCGCGCTGGAACTGATCCGCGAGGTCGCCCTGCGCTTCCCCGCCGTCGGCGTCGTCCTCGTCACCTCCGACGCGAGCCCCGTCCTCTTCCAGGCCGCCATGGACCACGGCGCCCGCGGCCTGGCCGCCCTCCCGCTGAGCTACGAGGAACTCGCCAGCCGCGTCCAGGCGGCCGCCCAGTGGTCGGCCGGCGTACGGCGCCACCTCGGCGCCGGCGGCGACCCGCTCCCCGGCGCCGGCGGCACCGTCGTCACCGTCAGCGGCGCCAAGGGCGGGGTCGGCGCCACCCTCACCGCCGTACAGCTCGCGCTCGCCGCGCAGACCTCCGGACGCTCCACCGCCCTGGTCGACATGGACCTCCAGACCGGCGACGTCGCCTCCTACCTGGACGTCCAGTTCCGCCGGTCCGTCGTCGACCTCGCCGCGATCAACGACATCTCCCCGCGCGTCCTCGCCGACGCCGTCTTCCGCCACGACAGCGGACTCGCCCTGCTCCTCGCCCCCGCCGAGGGCGAACGCGGCGAGGAGGTCACCGACCGCGCCGCCCGCCACATCGTCGGCGCGCTGCGCTCCCGCTACGAGGTCGTCGTCGTCGACTGCGGCGCGCAACTCGGCGGCGCGGGCGCGGCGGCCGTGGAGATGGCCGACCGGGCCCTGCTGGTCACCACCCCCGACGTCATCGCCGTACGGGGCGCCAAGCGGACCGTGCGGATGTGGGACCGGCTGCAGATCCGCAAGGCGGAGGAGACCACGGTCGTCGTCAACCGGCACACCCGGTCCACGGAGATCCAGCCGCCGCTCATCGCGCGGATCACCGGCACCGCGGTCGCCGCCACCACGGTCCCCGCCCACTTCAAGGAGCTCCAGGGCGTGGTGGACGCCGGGCGCGTGCACGAACTGGAGGCGAAGAGCACCGTGAAGCAGGCGATGTGGGCGCTGGCCGGCGAACTCGGCCTGGTGCGGGCCCCGCAGGCCGGTCATAAGGGCGGCCGGCCGCGCGGCGACCGGGGCGCGGTCAGCTTCCGGCGGCGCAGGGACGGCACGGGATGAGCGGCGGCAGGCGGGCGAGGGTGACCGGGCCGCACCGCGACCGGGGGCAGGTGACCGTCGAGTTCCTCGGCATGACCCCGACGATCCTCGTCACGCTGGTCGTGCTGTGGCAGCTCGTGCTCGTCGGCTACACCTTCACGCTCGCCGGGAACGCCGCGGACGAGGCGGCGCGGGCCGGCACCGCCGCGTCCCCCGGCGCGCGGCAGGGCGCCTGCCAGGCGGCCGGCACGGACAAGCTGTCGGGCGCCTGGGGCAGCGGCGCCACCGTGACCTGCGCGACCGGCGGCGGCATGGTCACCGCGGACGTGACGGTCAGGGTGCCGATCCTCTTCCCCGGCACCCTGTCGTTCCCGTTCGACGTGACCGGTCACGCGGGCGCGGTCGAGGAGGAGACGGACTGATGGCGCACCGACCCGACGTGCCGTACGCATCCGAGACGCCGTACGCGTCCGACGTGCCGTACGCGTCCGACGTGCCGTACGCGTCCGAGGCGCCGTACGCGTCCGACGTGCCGTACGCACCCGGCCGGCCGGACCGGCGCGGGGACGGCCGCCGCCGTGACTTGGGGCACGTGGCCCGTGACGGGGGGCAGGTGGCCCGTCACGGGGGGCACGTGGCCCGTGACCGGCGGGGCGTGGCGCGCGGCCGACGGGGCGTGGCGCGCGGCCGGCGGGGCGTGGCGCGTGACCGTGGGCAGGTGGCGATCGAGTACCTGGGGTTCCTGCCGGTCCTGCTGATCGTCGCGATGGCCGCGGTACAGCTCGGCCTGATCGCCTACACCGCCCAGCAGGCCGGCACCGCCGCCCGCGCGGGCGCCCGCAGCGCCTCCCTGGACCGGGGCGCCCAGGCCGCCTGCGCGGCCGCCGTCAGCTCCTGGCTGGCCGGCGGCACCTCCTGCGGCACGTCGGGCGGCGGCGACGAGGTCACCGTCACCGCCCGGGTCGACATCCCGTCGATCGTGCCCGGCTGGGACTTCGGAGCGGCGGGGAGGAGCGCCACGATGCCCGTCGACCACTGACCCCACCACCACCGGAGCGCCCGACGAACCAGGACCGGGACGAGGACGACGAGGAGCGAGCCACTCATGAGCCTGCGGGCACGCATCAACTCCCCCGAGGAGAGGACCGGGCGGGGCGAGGACGGCCACCTCGTCGCGTCCTTCCGCGCCAAGCTCCTGGAGGAGATCGACCTCGCGGAGATGAGCGCGCTGTCCCCGGCCGAGCGCCGGGCCCGGCTGGAGCGCGTCCTCGGCCACATCATCAGCCGTGAGGGTCCCGTCCTGTCGACGGTCGAACGCTCCCAGCTGATCCGCCGCGTCGTCGACGAGGCCCTCGGCCTCGGCATCCTCGAACCACTGCTGGAGGACCCCTCCGTCACCGAGATCATGGTGAACGGCCCGGACGCCGTCTTCGTCGAGCGGGGCGGCCGGGTCGAGCAGCTGCCGCTGCGGTTCGCCTCCCACGACCAGCTGATGCAGACCATCGAGCGCATCGTCTCCACCGTGAACCGCCGCGTCGACGAGTCCAACCCCATGGTCGACGCCCGGCTGCCGTCCGGGGAGCGCGTCAACGTCATCATCCCGCCGCTGTCCCTGACCGGCGCGGTCCTCACGATCCGCCGCTTCCCCCGCTCCTTCACCCTCCAGGAGCTGATCGGCCTCGGCTCGCTCGACGAGCCCATGCTGTACCTGCTGGCCGGACTGGTGCAGGCCCGCTTCAACATCATCGTCTCCGGCGCCACCGGCACCGGTAAGACGACCCTCCTCAACGCGCTGTCCGGGCTGATCCCCGAGGGCGAACGCATCATCACCATCGAGGACTCCGCCGAGCTTCAGCTCCAGCAGCCGCACGTCATCCGCCTGGAGTCCCGCCCGCCGAACGTCGAGGGCAAGGGCCGCGTCACCATCCGCGACCTGGTCCGCAACTCCCTCCGGATGCGCCCCGACCGCATCGTCGTCGGCGAGGTCCGCGGCGGCGAGTCCCTGGACATGCTCCAGGCGATGTCCACCGGCCACGACGGCTCCCTCGCCACCGTCCACGCCAACAGCGCCGAGGACGCCCTCACCCGGCTGCAGACCCTCGCCTCCATGTCCGACGTGGAGATCCCCTTCGTCGCCCTGCACGACCAGATCAACAGCGCCGTCGACGTGATCGTCCAGCTCACCCGGTTCGCCGACGGCGCCCGCCGCATCACCGAGATCGCCCTGCTGGAGAGCCACGGCGGGGAGCAGTACCGGCTGGCCACGGTCGCCCGCTTCGACGCGCTGCCCATGACCCACGACGGCCGCGTCCACGGCTCCTTCGTCCACCACCCCCTGCCCCGGCGGACCGCCGACCGCCTGTACATGGCGGGCCAGCCCGTCCCGCAGGCGTTCGGCATCGCCCACTCCGCCGACCAGCTCGCCACCCGAGAAGCCAGGTAGGTACCGCCCCCATGGAGCTGCAGACCCTGATCACGCTGACCACCGGCGTCACCCTGCTGACCTGCGTCCTCGCGGTCGCCGGCGTGCACGTCCACGCGGCCGGACGGGCGCAGCGGCAGGCACTGGTGGACCGGCTGTCGGCCACCGGTGAGCTTCCGTCCGGCGGCCGACGGCGCCGCTTCCCCACGCTGGACCGCCGGCTGCGCCGCACCCGCCTCGGCCGCAAGCTGGAGCTGCGTCTGCTCGCCACCGGACTGGACGTCACACCGGGCGAGTTCTTCGTGGCGATGCTCGTCACCGTCGCCGGACTGTGGATGGCCGGGCAGGCCGCCCTCGCACCCTTCTTCGGCCCGATCGCGGGACTGCTCGGGGTGTGGGCGGCCGTGCAGTTCCTCGACTGGCAGCGGCAGAAGCGCATCGAGCGGTTCATCAACCAGCTTCCCGAGCTGGCCCGCATCCTCGCCAACGCCACCCAGGCGGGCCTCGCCCTGCGCACCGCCATCGGCATCGCCGCGGAGGAGCTGGAGGCCCCGGCCGGCGAGGAACTCGCCAAGGTGGCCAACCAACTGGCGATGGGCGCCTCCATGGAGGACGCCCTCGGTGAACTCTCCGACCGGCTCCCCTCCCGGGAGCTCGTCGTCCTCGTCACCACGCTGGTGCTGGCCAACCGGGCGGGCGGCCAGGTGGTGAGCGCCCTGCGCAACCTCACCGAGACGCTGGAGGAACGCAAGGAGACCCGGCGCGAGGTCCGCACCCAGCTCTCCCAGGTCAGCATGACCTCGTACGCCGTGCCGGTGCTCGGCGTCGGCTCGCTGTTCCTGATGAACGGGGTGAAGGACGGCGCCCTGGAGCGCATGACCGGATCGACGGCCGGGCAGATCGCGGTCCTCGTCGCCTTCGGCCTCTACGCCGTCGGCTTCCTCCTCATCCGCCGCCTGTCCCGCATCGACGTCTGAGCCGGGAAAGGGGACGACGACATGGCACTCCTGCTCGCCGCGCTCATGGCCCTCGCCGTGTGCGGCATCTTCGCCGGCATCCGCATGTACCGGGCGGAGGCGAAACTCCCCGGCGACCTGATGCTCGCCCTGGAGGTCGGCTCCACCCGCACCGGCGCGGTCGACTCCCTCATCGACCGCATGGGCATGCGCTACGCCCCCGCCGTGATGCGCCTCATGGGACCGAAGCAGGTCGCCAGGTACCGGCGCAAGATCGACCTGGCGGGCAACCCCGGCGGCCTCACCATCCACCGTTACGCCGCCCGCCGTGCCGTCTACGGCGCCCTCGGCGGCGTCGGCTGCCTGGTGTTCCTGATGCGCGGCCAGCTGTTCGTGGCGCTGCTGCTGCTCGCGTTCGGCGCGTTCTGGACCGAGGTCGGCATCTGGTCGGCGATCCGTGTCCGCAAGGACGTCATCGAGCGGACCCTGCCCGACTTCCTCGATGTCCTCGCCGTCGTGGTCAGCGCGGGACTCGGCTTCCGGCAGGCCCTGGAACGCGTCTCCTCCCAGTACGAGGGTCCCTGGGCGGACGAACTGCGCATCACCCTGCGCCAGATGGACCTCGGCATGAGCCGTCGGCAGGCCTTCGCCGAACTGCGCCGCCGCAACGACTCGGAGCAGGTCGCCATGTTCGTCACCGCCCTCCAGCAGGGTGAGGAGCTGGGCGCGCCCATCGTCGACACACTGGTGGCGCTCGCCAAGGACATGCGCCGCACGGACGCGCAGAACGCCCGCCGCAAGGCGGCCCGCGCGGTCCCCAAGGCCACCTTGATGATCACCACGTTCATGGTCCCGGCCACGATGATCCTCCTCGGCGCCGGCCTGATCCTCGGCTCCGGCACCGACTTCGGCTCGCTCACGGGCGAGTGACGGGAGGCGCAGTGCGATGACGACGACTCGGACACGCAGCAGGCGGGCCTGGCGGCGGCGCCGCGGCCCGGCCGTTCGGCGGCAGGCGGGGGCGGGACCGTCCACGCCCGCCGGGCAGGGCACGCCGGTCGGGCAGGGCACGCCGGTCGGGCAGGGCACCCCGGCCGGGCAGGGCACCCCGGCCGGGCAGGGCACGCCGGTCGCGCCGGTGGCGGCACGGGCGCGGATGCCGCAGGGGGTGACGGGGGCGGGGGCCTCGGGTGGCGCGCCCGATGCCGCTCGCGTACCTCAGGAGCCGCCCGCCGTACCGGCCCCGCAGACCGTCCCGGACACGCAGCTCCAGGTGAACGCCCTTCAAGCGCTGTGCCGGCAGGCCTTCGGCTTCCGGCTCGCGATGATCGCCGTGGCCGCCCCGTCCGCCCTGCTCAACGCCGGCCCCGGCTGGGGCGTACGCCTGGTCGGCATCGCCGTCGTCGTCACCTTCATGGTGTCGTATGCCCTCTTCCGCGACTGGGAGCGCTTCGGTCCCCTCCTCCTGCGCCACCCCACCCTCCTCGCGGCGGACACCCTCTTCGGCGCCCTGCTGCTGGTCTCCGCCGGCCCCGACACCACCCTCGCCTACGTCAGCGTCTGCACGCCCCTGCTCGCAGGCCTCATCTACGGCTGGCGCGGCGCGGCCGTCTTCGCCTCCCTCCAGGGGGTGATCCTGCTGCTCGTCCACGCCACGCTCGACAACCCGCACACCGCACCCGCCGAGACGCTGATCCTGCCCGGCCTGTGCGTGATCGCGGGGGCGGTCGGCTCCAGCCTGCGCAAACTGATGCTCCACCTCGGCGAGGCGACCCGCGCCCTGGCCGCGGTCCGGGCCCGCCTCGCGGTCACGGAGGCGGTCGACGCCGAACGGGCCAGGCTGGCACGGGAGATGCACGACTCGGTGGCCAAGACGCTGCACGGGGTCGCCCTGGCGGCGGACGGTCTGGCCTGCTCGGCGGGAGCCGCCCGCATGGACCCGGCGCTGGTGAGACGCCAGGCGGAACTGGTGGCCCGGTCCGCGCGCAGGGCGGCAGCGGAGTCGCGGGAACTGCTGGCCGACCTGCGGCGGGAGGGGGAGCCGGGGCGGGAGGTGGACGTGCTGGCCGAACTGGCGTGTGCGGTGCGGGCCTTCAGGGCACGGAGCGGTGCGCCGGTGACGTATGCGAGGACGGGGGAGGAGCGGGCCTTCCCGGTCCCCCCGGCGGTGGCCCGCCAACTCCTCTCCATCACCGAGGAGGCGATGGAGAACGCCCACCGTCACGCGCGGGCGACGCGGGTGGAGGTACGCGCCGGCGTGCGGTGCGGGGTATTGACGGTCGGTGTCCGCGACGACGGCACGGGCCTGCCCGGCCTCCCCGCCGCTCCCGACCTCGACCGCCTCCGCCGCTCGGGCCACTTCGGCCTGGTGGGCATGGCCGAACGGGCCGCCTCCGTCGGGGCGCGCATCAGCTTCGGACGGGGAGAGCGGGGGCGCGGCACGGAGGCGCGTGTGGAGTGGCCACTCGCGTTACGGAGGACGGAGGCCGGCCATGACCGGTGAGGCGAACCCGTTCGGGGAGGCGCGGCCCCCGGAGGCCCTGCGGGTGGTCGTGGCCGACGACAACCCGGTGGTGCGCGCGGGGCTGACCGCCCTCCTGACGGCGAGTGAGGGGGTGGAGGTCGTCGCGGAGGCGGCGGACGGCAGGAAGGCGTACGAGGCGACGCTCGCCCACCGTCCCGACGTGGTCCTGCTGGACGTCCGCATGCCGGGGGTGGACGGCCTCACGGCCCTCCCTCACCTGGTGCCGCTGACGGCCGTGCTGATGCTGACGTACAGCGGTGAGTCGGACATCGTCCACGAGGCACTGCGCCGGGGCGCGAACGGGTATCTGGTGCACGGTGAGTTCACGCCGGACGAGCTGGTGACGGCCGTACGGGACGCGAGGCGGGGGAGGCCGCACTTGACGCCGACCGCGGCGGGAAGATTGCTGGCGCAATTGCGGGAGGGGGGTGCGGAAGATTCCGCTTTCGGTGGTGCGTCGGGCGGTAGTTGGCCGCACTATCCACCTACTTCTACGAAAAACCTTTCGCAACTGCAACCAGATGTGGCACAGTCGGTGTCCGACAGGTCGACGTACGGGCTGAGCGCGAGGGAGGCGGAGATCATGGACCTCATCGCGTCCGGCATGAGCAATCAGCAGATCGCCGCCACCTGCTTCATCAGCGAGAAGACGGTCAAGAACCACATCAACCGCATCTTCGCGAAGCTGCACAGCACGAGCCGCGCCGAGGCCGCGGCGAAGTGGCGCGGCGAGGAACGGAGTTCGGGCCGGGACGGGGGTGACCGGTGGTGAGGCGCACACCGACGACGCGATGGGCCCGCCTTTGGGTCCGGAAATGGGCCCCGGGGCCCTTGAGGGGCCTGACCGACCCCTCGTACGGTGCCGAGGTCGACAGCGGCCCCGCGACCCAGGCCGCCACCGCGTCAGTCGGAGGGGAACACCATGGGCAACTGGATCAACACGACGGTCAGGTACCTCCAGTCCCGCGCATCCCGCCGCGACGACCGGGGGCAGACGGCGGTGGAGTACCTGGGGATCATCGCGGTGGTGGTGGCGATCGTGCTGGCGATCACGGGGACGGACATCGGGCAGACGATCTTCAACGCCATCACCGACAAGATCAGCGAGGTCACCGGAATCTGACCCGTCGACGGCGCTTCGCCGATTCCGGGCAGGCCTTTCCCATCTACATCACGGTGGTGGGAGGTCTGCTCTTTCTCGCGTTCGCGTACCTGGCCGTCGGCCAGGCTGCCGCGAACCGGAACGGCGCACAGACCGCCGCCGACGCTGCGGCTCTCGCAGCCGCACAGGAGCGACGCGATCAGCTGGCCGGGGCGTGGGTGAAGAACCTGCTCGACCCCGAAAAGTGGCAGGACATCTTCGACGGTATGGCGGATGGGCTGACGCCGTCGTGCTGGAGGGCCGAGCAGCTGGCCGCCGCCAACGACGCCACGGCCGTGAGCTGCGAAGCGGACGGTCTTCTCGGCTACACGGTCGAAGTGCAGACGAACAAGACGGTCGGCGATTCCATCGTGCCCGGCACCGAGACGAAGAAGTCGCGGGCAAGGGCCAGCGCGGTGATCGAACCACGCTGTGGCTTCGAGCTCCCCGTTGAGCGCGAGAAAGCCGACGAAGAGGAAAAGCTTCCGGCGCTCAATTGCAAGGGCGGCATTGACTGGGAGCTTGACCTCGAGGCGCCGACGGATCTGCTGCCCAAGCCCGAGGACCTTTTCGACGTTCACCTGGCCGACTGACAAGCTAACGACGAGTGACTGAGGATGCAGGGTATGAGCGTTCGGTTCACAACGAGGGCCCGCAGCAGGGCCGTCGCGCTGGTTGTTGCGGCCGGACTGGCCCTGGGCGTGGCTGGCTGCGGCGGTGGCGGGGACGACGACGGCAAGCCGGAGGGAACCGCGTCCACATCGCAGGAGCGCGGGTCCGAACCGAGCGCTCAGGAGAACGAAGCCACGGAGACACTTGCGGAGCTCAGGGGGCCGGACGGCCTGTTGCTCCAGGTCACCTCGGCCGAGCGGGACGACGGCGGCTTCGTCACGGTCAACGGGACCCTGAAGAACGACAGCGACAAGTCGATGAACCTGCCCGCGCAGCTGAGCGGCAACGAGACAGAGGTCATCCGTAACGGCCGGTCGCTCGGCGGTGCGACGCTGGTCGACAGCAAGGGCAAGAAGCGCTACTACGTCCTGCGTGACACGGACGGCCGTCCGCTGACGACCACCGGCATCACCGGAATCAAGTCGGGTGAGTCGGTGCCGGTCTTCATGCAGTTCCCCGCGCCGCCCACCGACACGGCCGAGGTGTCCCTCCAGTTGCCCATGTTCGCCAGCGGCACCATCCAGATCTCTGGGTGAGGCCGGGATGACACACACGCGCCTCCTCCTCATCGGCACGGTCGCCACCCTGCTGGCCACCGGCCCGGCCGTGGCCCGGGCCGACGACGGTCCGAGCGTCCCGCCGGGCACGGAAGCCAGCGCCTCCGCGCCCGTGGAACTGGACGCCAACGACCCCGACCTGAAACTCCCCGACGGCGCCACCCTCGCCGAGCCCAAGGTGCTGGACATCAAGTCCGTCGTCGAGGACCAGAGCGGGGACGAGCGCCGCGAGGACACCAACACGAGCGTGACGTTCGCCCTCCAGGCGGAGGTCCTCTTCGGCAAGGACAGCGCGAAGATCTCCGCGCAGGCGAGGGCCCGTATCTCCGTCATCGCGAACGAGATCGAGACGCAGAACGCGACGCGCATCCGTGTCTTCGGCTTCACGGACAACCTCGGCTCGTCCGCGCACGGCGACGTGCTGTCCCGCAAGCGGGCCAACGCGGTGCACGGCATCCTCGAGCAGGAGCTGAGCGACGCGAACATCACGTACGTGGTGCGCGGTTACGGCGAGGACTACCCGATCGCGGACAACTCGACGGAGGAGGGCAGGAAGAAGAACCGGCGGGTGGAGATCTCGTTCCCGCGAGGGGCGAACTGAGCCGGCTCAGCGGGGGTCACGCACCTCCACCACCGTCCCCACATCGAGCCCCCACCGCTCCATGGCCCCCGCCTCGGCCTCGATGACATGCCGTGCCCGGACGCGCGGCCGCCCCAGCCGTCCGGGCGGCATGGTGCGCACGGCGAGGACGCGGAGGCGCCGGTCCAGGTAGGCGACGTCGATGGGCATGCGCATACGGAAGGTGTGGATGCTGTTGGCGGGCGAGAGCAGCAGCGCGCCTTCCAGGCGCTCCCGCCCGAGCAGTCCGCGCGTTCGCGCCCGATAGGAGGTCGCGATCTCGAGCGGCACCCGCGCGCTGACGCCCCCGTCCGGCGCCCCCCATACGACCAACTCCCCACGCCCGTCCTGCCACCGCACGACCATGCCTCCCCTCACCCCCGGCGAAGGTAACCCGCAATGCGCGGATGAAAGTGCGGCCAGGGATCCGCGTCCCAATTCGGTATTAGGTGTGTTGCAGTTGCTCCATTCGCTCTGGTGTCCCACTGCGGCCGCTGGATAGCGTTGGCGCACTGATGTGACGCCTCGCCCCACCGGGAGCCGACTGTGAACCGCCGTCCCACCCTGCTCGCAGCGCTTGCGCTGACCGCCACCGCGGCGTTGACGCTGTCCGCGTGCGGAAGCGACGACGACTCTCCCGCGAAGGACAAGGACACGATCGCGGGTGCCGACACAGGACAAGAGAAGTCGGCGTCGCCGAGTGTCTCCGCTTCCGCTTCGGCGGACCGACCCAAGATCGAGCTGCCCTCCGACGTGACCCATAAGTTCGAGTGGCCGAAGACGGGCGACAAGGACAAGGACGCCATCCTCAGCGACTCGGAAGAGCGGATCAAGGCGGTTGACATGGCGATCGCAGAGCAGGATCCGCTCCACGAGGCCTACCGTTTTTACACCGAGGGCACGGCTGCCGCGGGCAGCGAGAAGTTCATCCAGGAGTTCGTCGATCACAAGGCTCGCACCACTGGCGTGACGCGCTTCTACGACGCGAGTGTGACGGTCAATGAAGACGGAACGGCCGGTCTGGTGTACTGCGAGGACCAGGGCAAGGCGTACAACAAGTTCCTCGAAACCGGCAAAACCGATGTCACACCGGTGAGCAAGAACTCGTACGTCATCTATGCAGCCACGCTGCGCCAGAACAAGAACGGTGTGTGGGTAACTGAGCGTCTGACCTCGCAGAGGGGGAGCGAGAAGTGCCAGCCTTGATCAAGGGCAAGCATCTGCTGATGACTGTGGGACTCACCACGGCGATTCTCGTCGGCAGCACGCCCGCGTACGCCGAGACGGGGTTCGGCGGAAGTACGAACGGAGGTGGGGACGCCAATCTGTCCGACGACGGCAACCTCTCCGTCTCCGCCGGAGGCGTCCGTTTCGATCACTCCAAGAACGGCAAGGGCGGCAAGGTCGGCGCGCTCACGTCGAGCACCTCGTGGTCTCCTCCGCCCTGCTGGTACGCGCCCAAGTACTCCCCGGAGGAGCTGCAGGCGTACCTGGAGCCGATCTGGGAGGCCGGTTCGACCGGGCACGAGTGGGACAACGAGCAGCGGAAGAAGTACACGGACCCGGACGACCCGGAGAAGGACTTCAACAAGCACAAGTCCGGCAAGGGGTACTGGTGGGACTCGTACGTTGACAAGAGCTTCCCGCCCGGCTGGGACTCCTGCACCAAGGACTACTTCTGGGTGGACCAGGGTGACCCGCCGCCCGCGGACGTCGAGAACGCCGTCACGCCGGAGGTCCTCGCCGAACTCGCCTACTCCGAGATCCGCGTCCCCGGCACCGAGGTGACCCTCGCTCCCGCGCAGGCGACCAAGGTGAACCTGCCGACCTGGTCGTGGCTGGACGGCGCCGAGTTCCAGCCGGTGTCGGTGACCGCCTCCGTGCCGGAGATCGGCATCTACGCGACGGCCACGGCGGAACCGGTCACTCTGAAGATCGAGCCCGGCACCCCCGACGCCGAGACGTACCCCGCCTCCGGCGTCTGCGAGATCAACAACGGCCGGATCGGCGAGCCGTACGCCAAGGGCAAGGCGAACCGGACGCCTCCGTGCGGGGTGAAGTACCTCCGCTCCTCGGGCGACGGCACCTTCCCGCTGCAGGCGACCGTCACCTGGGAGGTCCACTGGAACGGCTCCGGCGGCGCGGGCGGCGACCTGCCCGACGGTGAGTTCGGAGCGACCCAGGACGTCGTCGTCCAGGAGATCCAGTCCGTCAACCGCTGACCGCACGCACACACGCACACCACCCCCCGCCCGCCCCGGCCGAGGTTTTCCGGGGCGGGCCCCCGTGGGTAGGTACACCCGCATGACGACGACACTCGGCGCCGTGTTCCGCCCCCAGCTCGCCCCCGAGCGGCTGCGTCCCGTCGTGCGTGCCGCCGACGCGGCCGGGCTCGAGGAGCTGTGGCTGTGGGAGGACTGCTTCCGGTCGGGCGGCATCTCCACCGGCGCCGCCGCCCTCGCGTGGAGCGAGCGCCTGCGCGTCGGCGTGGGACTGCTGCCCGTCCCCCTGCGGAACGTCGCCGTGACCGCCATGGAGGCCGCCTCCCTGTACCGGATGTTCCCCGGCCGCCCGATCCTCGGCGTCGGGCACGGCGTGCAGGACTGGATGGGGCAGGTCGGCGCGCGCGCCGGATCGCCCCTCACCCTGCTCCGCGAGCATCTGACCGTCCTCCGCGCCCTGCTGGCCGGCGAGACGGTCACGACCAAGGGCCGCTACGTCGCCCTCGACGGCGTCACGCTCGACTGGCCTCCGCCCGGCCCCGTCGACGTCCTCGCCGGCGGGATGGGCCCCCGCACCGTACGGCTCACCGGGGAGGCCGCCGACGGCACCATCCTCACCGCCGACACCTCCGCCGACGGCGTCCGGCAAGCATGCGCGCTGATCCGGGAGGGCCGCGTCGCGGCGGGGCGTGATCCGGACGGCCACCGTGTCGTCGTCTACCTGCTGACCGCGACCGGCGCCGGGGCGCGCGAGCGGCTGGAGGCCGAGCTGGTCGCCGAGGGGCACGCCGCGGACGCCGACCTCGGGGTCGCCGGGGACGCCCGCGCCGTCGCCGACGCCGTACGGCGGCTGGCCGAGGCGGGCGCCGACACGGTCGTCCTCCAGCCCACCGGCGACGAACCCGACCCGGAGGGCTTCGTCCGCTTCGCCGCGGAGGACGTACGGCCACTCCTCACATAGCCGACTCACATAGCCGACCCACATAGTCGACGCGGAAAAGGGCGCGACGAGCCGGCCCGCCCTCGGGCATCCTCGCCGCATGAGCCGCCCCCGACCCCGCACCCTTCCCCGTACGTTCGACGAACTCCTCGCCGAAGGCGCCTCCGTGCCCACCGAGGGGTGGGACTTCTCCTGGTTCGAGGGGCGCGCGACCGAGGCCCGGCCGTCCTGGGGGTACGCCACCACCGTCGCCCGCAGGCTGGGCCGGGCGGACGGGCCCGTGCTCGACGTCCAGACCGGCGGGGGAGAGGTCCTCGCGTTCTCCCTCGGCCGGGCGTCCCGGCGGCCCCTGCTGGTCGCGGCCACCGAGGGCTGGCCGCCCAACGTCCGCAAGGCCGCGCACACCCTCCGGCCGTACGGCGTGACCGTCGTCGCGGCGGCCGAGGACGCGTCGCTGCCCTTCGCCGACGCGTCCTTCTCCCTCGTCACCAGCCGGCACCCCGTGCGGCCGCTCTGGCACGAGATCGCCCGTGTGCTCCGGCCCGGCGGCGCCTACCTGGCCCAGCACGTCGGGCCCGCCAGCGCCTTCGAACTCGTCGAGTACTTCCTCGGCCCGCTGCCCGAGGAGAGCCGCACCGCGCGCGACCCCGAACGGGAGCGGCGGGACGCCGAGGCGGCCGGGCTGGAGGTGGTGGACCTGCGGGCCGAGCGGCTGCGCATGGAGTTCCACGACATCGCCGCGGTCGTGCACTTCCTGCGCAAGGTGATCTGGATGGTCCCCGGCTTCACGGTCGAGGCGTACCGGCCGCGGCTGCGGGAGCTGCACGAGCGGATCGGGGCCGAGGGCCCCTTCGTCGCCCACAGCTCACGGCACCTCGTCGAAGCCCGCAGGTCAGGGAGCCGGGCCCGCGGTCCACGCGCGTAGTGTCCGCATCGTTACGGTTGAGGGCTGGCCTCCGCGGCGGCGCATCGCTTAGGTTCGGACCAATTGATTCGCGCAAGCAAAGCTGCGCGGAAGGGTCACCGCGCAGTGGAGGGGGCTGCGCGGTGACCGCATTACCGGGCCCGCACCGCCCGCTTCCCCTCCTCCTGCCGCTTCCCCTCCTCTTGTCGCCTCGCCCGCCTCCGGGTCAAGCCGCGGCCTTCGCGGGGGTCACCCGTCGGGGGGACGGCCGGAAGAGTGGCCGGAAAGGTGCAGGGTTGGTGTCACACCGTGCACAGAGTCCCCTCAGCCCTCTTTTCCCGCGCGTTTTCGCCGGGTTCCGGCCACAAAGACCCCCTGAAACGGCCCCTCCGAGGGCATCCGGGCGTCGTCGGGCGGTTTCGGAGAGTAGTTGTGCCGCGCCGATGCACGCAGCATCACTTACGAAGGGTTATGGTGGAAACCCCCCCTCGGGCCGGTCCGTCTCCCCCCCACGGACCGGCCCGTTTTTTCATGCCCGCTTACCGGCCCGTTTCCGGCCCGCTTCCGGTCTGGACCTGGTCCGCTGCCCGGCCCTCCGCCGGACACCCTCCGGCGGCCCGCGGGACACCTCCGGCAGCCCGCCGGGCACCCGCCTGCCGCCCTCCACGTCGCCGCTTCCCCGGGTCGGGCCCCCCGCCCCACGGCCGTCCCCGCCCGCGCCGCGCGAACCGTGATGCTCGCGACGCACGGCCGGGATCGCCGTGCCGCCGTGACCGCCCAAACGGCGTGCTGCCGCAGCACAGCCGACAAAAGGCCGCCAGACCGGACGTTGGGGACCCCTGCCCCGGCGGGGGTACGCTTCGCCCCTGGGGACCGCCATACGGGCAGGGGCCGCCCGCGGCCGAGACCGGGCCGCTTGCCGCGCGACGCGGCGGGGTGCCGCGCCTGTCCGATCCGTACGGAGGGGCTGACGATCACGTGAACCTGCGCGACAAGCTGCGGAGCCTGCTGGTCAGGCTGTACGCGCGCCGGGTGGAAGGCCACCTGGACACCGCTCAGGTGCCGAAGCACATCGGCGTCATCATGGACGGCAACCGCCGCTGGGCGAAGGCCGCGGGTTCCAGCACGGTGCACGGCCACCGGGCGGGCGCCGAGAAGATCGAGGAGTTCCTCGGCTGGTGCTCCGAGACGGACGTCGAGGTGGTCACCCTGTGGCTGCTGTCGACGGACAACTTCGACCGGCCCAAGGAGGAGCTGGTCCCCCTCCTCGGCATCATCGAGGACGTGGTGCGCACCCTCGCCGCCGACGGGCGCTGGCGGGTCCACCACGTGGGCACCCTCGACCTCCTGCCCTCCGGGATGCAGACGGTCCTGAAGGAAGCGGAAGCGGCCACGGCGCACGTCGACGGAATAGTCGTCAACGTCGCCATCGGGTACGGCGGGCGCCAGGAGATCGCCGACGCCGTGCGCTCCATGCTCCTCGAGGCCCACGACAAGGGCGTCCCCATGGACGAGCTCGCCGAGTCCGTGACCGTCGACATGATCGGACGTCACCTGTACACCAAGGCGCAGCCCGACCCGGACCTCGTCATCCGCACGAGCGGGGAACAGCGGCTGTCCGGATTCATGCTCTGGCAGACGGCCCACTCGGAGTACTACTTCTGCGAGGTCTTCTGGCCGGCCTTCCGCAAGGTGGACTTCCTGCGCGCGCTGCGCGACTACGCGGCCCGCCACCGTCGCTTCGGCGGCTGAGCGCCCCACCCGGACCCCACCCGGCTCCCGCTCCCCGCCTCCCGCCCCACGCCTCCCCGCACCACCGCGCCGTCGCGTCACCGTGGGGCACCTCCCGCATCACCCCGCTCCACCCGCGCCCCCCTCGTGTCACCAGGGGTCACGCGCCGTTCACCGGCGCGCCGTCACAGGCCGTGGCATGGCAGCGCTTGTTCGAGGGCATAACTCAGTCAGGTCGACGCCCGAACCACGGGTGTCGGATCTCAGCGGACGGCACGGGAGCCGTCCGCCCGGGAGGCCCTTTGCACCAGCCCGACCGTGCGGTCACGGCACGGAAGAAGCGGCGGAGGGCCGGTTCTCGGCCCGTCGTGCATCAGGGCCGTCGACCGGTCCAGCTCCGCCTCGTCGCTCCCCGACCTCATCCGAGGGGGTTCGTCCTTCCGTGGTGACCAGCGCAAAGCGCCACAAGCCTGACCGGCGCACCTACGTTCTCGACACCAGCGTCCTGCTGGCCGACCCCCATGCCCCGAGCCGCTTCGACGAGCACGAGGTCGTGCTCCCCGTCGTCGTGGTCACGGAGCTGGAGGCCAAGCGGAACCATCCCGAGCTCGGCTACTTCGCCCGTCAGGCCCTGCGCCTGCTGGACGACTACCGGGTGCGGTACGGCCGTCTCGACGCCCCCATCCCCACCGGGGAGCTCGGCGGGACCCTGAGGGTCGAGCTCAACCACTCGGACCCCAGCGTGCTGCCCAGCGGCTACCGCCTGGGGGACAACGACTCCCGCATCCTCGCGGTCGCCCGCAACCTGCAGGCGGAGGGGTTCGACGTCACCGTCGTCTCCAAGGACCTCCCGCTCAGGATCAAGGCGTCCTCCGTGGGCCTCCTCGCCGAGGAGTACCGCGCGGAGCTCGCCATCACGGACTCCTCCGGCTGGACCGGAATGTCCGAACTGACCCTGCCCGGCGAGCAGGTGGACATCCTCTTCGAGGAAGGCCACGTGTATGTGCCGGAGGCGGCCGGGCTGCCCGTGCACACCGGGCTGACCATCCAGTCCGAGCGCGGCAAGGCGCTCGGCCGGGTCACCCCGGAGGGCAACGTCCGTCTGGTGCGCGGCGACCGGGAGGCGTTCGGCATCAAGGGCCGCAGCGCCGAGCAGCGGATCGCGCTCGACCTGCTGCTTGACCCGGACGTCGGGATCGTGTCCATGGGCGGCCGGGCCGGCACCGGCAAGTCCGCGCTCGCGCTGTGCGCGGGCCTGGAGGCCGTGCTGGAGCGGCGGCAGCACCAGAAGGTGATGGTCTTCCGTCCGCTGTACGCGGTGGGCGGGCAGGAGCTGGGCTATCTGCCCGGTTCCGAGGCCGAGAAGATGAGCCCCTGGGCGCAGGCCGTGTTCGACACGCTGTCGGCGGTCACCAGCCGGGAGGTCATCGAGGAGGTCACCGCGCGCGGCATGCTGGAGGTCCTGCCGCTCACCCACATCCGGGGCCGCTCGCTCCACGACGCGTTCGTCATCGTGGACGAGGCCCAGTCGCTGGAGCGGAACGTCCTGCTGACCGTTCTGTCCCGGATCGGGGCCAATTCCCGGGTCGTCCTGACGCACGACGTGGCGCAGCGGGACAATCTGAGGGTCGGCCGGTACGACGGTGTGGTCGCCGTCGTCGAGAAGCTGAAGGGGCATCCGCTGTTCGCCCACGTGACCCTGAACCGGTCCGAGAGGTCCCAGATCGCGGCCCTTGTGACCGAAATGCTCGAAGACGGTCACATCTGACCCTCGCGTCCCAACGCGGGGTGGTTACGCGCGAGTTGGCGCCGTCCGGGAAAGGCGTAGAGCCTAGCCGGGCGGCGTCGGCGCGTGTGCGGTTTTCCGGTAATCCCCAGGGCCAAACGACATGTGAGCTTTCACACGCAACAGAGAATTGCCTTGCGCCGCCCGGTTACGGCAGAGTCTCACTCCTGTCAGGCCCCGCATACGACACAGCTGCACCCCCAGCGGTGCAGAACCACATGAGAACACCGTTTCAACTCCATAGCGTCGTCGTATGCCGCCCGAGCACCACGCGGCGCTCCTGTCGAAGGAGTTGCCCACCGGGCCCGTGCCTCCCGTGACCCGTAGTTGGGGAGGCCAGTGCCAGGGGCACGATTGCGTCCGCGAGGGTCACCGAAGCGGGCGATGCTGGAAGGAAACCGTGTGAGCCGGATCTCGGTCCGGGGATTCGCAGTGGCCTCGGCCACGGCGGTCACCGCTGTCGGAAGCGTCGTCGGCGTTGCCTCGGGCAGCACCGCAGCGCAGAACAACGACGCCGAAGCGACGGCAGCCGGCACCACGCTGCTCGCGGACATCCCCGCAGGGCAGCAGGCGCAGGTGCAGACCGCGTCGCTGACGCAGCAGGCCCAGACGATGGCCATCGCCGCCGACGCGACCGCCAAGAAGGACGCGGAGGAGGCAGCCCGCAAGGCCGCCGCCGAGACCGCGATCGCGAAGAAGAAGGAAGCCGAGAAGGCCGCTCAGGAGGCCAAGGAGCGCGAGGAGCGCGAGAAGGCCGCCAGCCGCTCCGCCGTGCGCGACGCGTCCTCCTTCGCCGCCCAGGGCTCCTACTCGGTCGCCGACGTCCAGGCCATCGCCCGCCAGATGGTGCCCGCCGACCAGTTCCAGTGCTTCAGCAACATCGTGGACCACGAGTCCAGCTGGAACTACCAGGCGTCGAACCCCTCTTCCGGCGCCTACGGCCTCGTGCAGGCCCTGCCGGGCTCCAAGATGGCCTCCGCCGGCGCCGACTGGCAGACCAACCCGGCCACCCAGATCAAGTGGGGCCTCAACTACATGGACAGCCGCTACGGCAGCCCGTGCGGCGCCTGGGAGTTCTGGCAGGCCAACCACTGGTACTAGGTCCTTCGGACCGTCCCGCCGCCCCGCGGCGCGCTCGACTCCGCGACAGCCCCGCACCGTCCTACGGTGCGGGGCTGTCGCCCTGTACCGTCTGACCGACGGCGCCAGGGGGACTGGTGGGCGGAAACGGGGGAAGAGGACGGATCATGTCGCGACTGCCAGGGTGGCTCGACCGGGTCGGAGCCGGACTGACGAAGGTCGGCCAACGGCTGGAGGAGCGCCGCGCCGAAGTCACGCGCGACCAAGGGCCTGACGACGACTCCGCGCGCCACACCGCCGACCCCGACCGGACGTCCCAGCCCTCCGAGTACACCCAGGTGGTGCTCCCGGCGCGCCCCGACCCGGCGCAGGCCGTGCCCTGGGGCGTCAGGGTCGCCGCCGAGGCCGGCTGGCGCCTGCTGATCCTCGCGGGCACCGTCTGGGTGCTGATGCGCATCATCAGCGCCGTCCAGCTGGTGGTCCTGGCGTTCGTCGCCTCGCTGCTCATCACCGCGCTGCTCCAGCCCACCGTCGCCCGGCTGCGGCGGCTCGGGGTGCCGCGCGGACCGGCCACCGCGCTGACCGCGCTGTTCGGCTTCGTCGTGATGGGCCTCATCGGCTGGTTCGTGACCTGGCAGGTCATGGAGAACGTCGACACCCTCGCCGACCAGATCCAGGACGGCATCGACGAACTGCGCAACTGGCTGCTCAACAGCCCGTTCCACGTCACCGACAAGCAGATCAACGAGATCGCCAAGAACCTGCGCGAGGCGGTCGGCGCCAACACCGAGCAGATCACCTCGGCCGGCCTGGAGGGCGTCACGGTCGTCGTCGAGGCGCTCACCGGCATCCTGCTGGCGGTCTTCTCGACGCTGTTCCTGCTCTACGACGGCAAGCGGATCTGGCAGTGGTCGCTGAAGCTGGTCCCGGCCGCGGCCCGTCCGGGCGTCGCCGGCGCCGGTCCGGTCGCCTGGCGCACGCTCACCGCGTACGTGCGGGGCACGGTGGTGGTGGCGCTGATCGACGCCATCTTCATCGGCCTCGGCATCTACTTCCTCGACGTGCCGCTGGCGGTGCCGCTCGCCGTCTTCATCTTCCTGTTCTCGTTCATCCCGCTCGTCGGTGCGGTGGTGTCCGGCGCGCTGGCCGTCGTCGTCGGGCTCGTCACCCAGGGCGTGTTCACCGGTGTGATGGTGCTCGTGGTGGTGCTGGCGGTCCAGCAGATCGAGGGTCACATCCTCCAGCCGTTCATCCTCGGGCGCGCGGTGCGGGTCCACCCGCTCGCGGTGGTGCTGGCGGTGGCCTCCGGCGGTCTGGTGGCGGGCATCGGCGGCGCGGTGGTCGCCGTGCCGCTGGTCGCCGTCTCCAACACCGTCGTCGGCTATCTGCGGGCGTTCTCGCACGAGGCGGCCCTCGTCCAGTCGCCCCGGCCGCGGGGCGCGACGGCCATGTCGGCCCCGGACGCCCCGGTCCCGGCGCACCCCGAACCCGGGCCTCCGGCCACGGAGTCCGAGCGGTCCGGGGAGCCCGACCGGCCCTCGGACGAGCGCTGACGCGGAGCACCGGAGCGCGAGCGGCTGCCGCTCCCGGCGTCCGTCGGCGGGCACGCGCCCTGCGGACCGGTGCCCCCGATACGCGGGGAAACGGCGACGGGCCCGCCCACCCCGGCAGGGTGGACGGGCCCGTACACGACGGGGCGGGCGCGGAGTTACTCCGCGAGGGCCGCCTCGGCGTCGAGGGTCGCGGCGACGGCCTGGACCACCGCGGCGATCTTGAACGCCTCCTGGACGACGTCACGGTCCACGCCGGCCTTGCGCAGCACCTGCTCGTGCGAGTCGAGGCACATGCCGCAGCCGTTGATGGCGGAGACGGCGAAGGACCAGTACTCGAAGTCGACCTTGTCGACGCCGGGGTTGCCGATGACGTTCATCCGCAGACCGGCCCGCAGGTTGCCGTACTCGTGGTCCGACAGCAGGTGGCGGGTGCGGTAGAAGACGTTGTTCATCGCCATCACCGCGGCGGCGGCCTTGGAGGCCGTGTACGCCTCGGGCGACAGGTTCGCCTTGGCCTCCGGCTCCAGCTCGCGCAGCACGATCGGGGAGCGCGAGGCGATCGCGGTCGCCAGCACCGTGCCCCAGAGCTGCTGGGCGGGCAGGTCGGAGTTGCCGATGACCGAGCCCAGGTTGAGCTTCAGGTCCTTGGCGTAGTCCGGTATGCGGGACTTCAGGGAGTCGAGGGACATGTCAGCTCACTCCCCCGACAGCAGCGCGACCGGGTCCAGGGTCTCGTCGCCCTTGGACCAGTTGCACGGGCAGAGCTCGTCGGTCTGCAGGGCGTCCAGGACCCGCAGGACCTCCTTCGGGTTACGGCCGACGGAGCCGGCGGTCACCATGGAGAACTGGATCTCGTTGTTCTGGTCCACGATGAACACGGCGCGCTTGGCGTAGCCGTCCTCGCCCTCGATGCCGAGGTCGCGCATCAGCTCGTGCTTCGGGTCCGCCATCATCGGGAACGGCAGGTCGCGCAGGTCGTCGTGGTCCTTGCGCCAGGCGTGGTGGACGAACTCCGAGTCACCGGAGAAGCCGAGGACCTGGGCGTCGCGGTCGGCGAACTCGTCGTTCAGCTTGCCGAACGCGGCGATCTCGGTCGGGCACACGAAGGTGAAGTCCTTGGGCCAGGCGAAGACGACCTTCCACTTGCCCTCGTAGGTCTTGTGGTCGATCGTCTCGAACTCCTTGCCCTTCTCCAGCGAGACGCAGGCGGTCAGTTCGAACTCGGGGAACTTGTCACCGACAGTGAGCACGCGCTCTCCTTGCAGCGAAGAAACACCCCAATTGCGGGTGTTTCCCATGGGTTGGACTCGGTTGATGTTGGCACAGAGTGCATTGATCAGTGAAATAGCTACACTCGGTCGGGTTGATCGAAGGGACCTATCAGTGACTGTCGGTGACCGGCGCAGGCAGCCGAGCCTGGCCCAGCTGCGGGCGTTCGCGGCGGTGGCCGAGCATCTGCACTTCCGCGACGCCGCCGGAGCCCTGGGGATGAGTCAGCCCGCGCTGTCCGGGGCGCTGTCCGCGCTGGAGGAGACGCTCGGCGTGACGCTCGTGGAGCGTACGACACGCAGAGTGCTGCTCACCCCGGCCGGGGAGCAGCTCGCCGCCCGCGCGAAGTCCGTGCTCGCGGAGGTCGGCGCGCTCAAGGAGGAGGCGGAGGCGCTGCGGGCGCCCTTCACCGGGGTGCTGCGGCTCGGCGTCATCCCGACCGTGGCGCCGTACCTGCTGCCGACCGTGCTGCGGCTGGTGCACGACCGCTATCCCCGGCTCGACCTCCAGGTGCACGAGGAGCACACCGCGAGCCTGCTCGACGGGCTGGCCGCGGGACGGCTGGACCTGCTGCTGCTCGCCGTGCCGCTCGGCGTCGCCGGGGTCACCGAACTACCGCTGTTCGACGAGGACTTCGTGCTGGTCACCCCGCCCGGACACCGGCTCGGCGGACGCGACGGCATACCCCGCACGGTGCTGCGCGAGCTGAACCTGCTGCTGCTCGACGAAGGGCACTGCCTGCGCGACCAGGCCCTCGACATCTGCCGCGAGGCCGGCAGCGCGGGGGTCGCGGCCACCACCACGGCGGCCGGACTCTCCACGCTGGTCCAGCTCGTCGCGGGCGGCCTCGGCGTCACCCTGCTGCCGCGCACCGCCGTCGAGGTGGAGACCAGCCGCGCCGACCGCCTCCTCACCGCGCGCTTCGCCGACCCCGCCCCCAAACGCCGCATCGCCCTCGCCATGCGCACGGGCACGGCGAGGGCGACGGAGTACGAACAGCTGGCGGCGGCGCTCCGCGGGGCGATGCGCGACCTGCCGGTCCGCACGGTGGAGGACGGGGCGGGGGACCGACGCCCCCGCATCACTCCGTACGGAGACCGTCCGGGCGCATCATCTTCAGCAGGGGCGGGAGGCTGAGCAGGGTGACCAGGGCGACCACGCCCGCGCCGACGGCCGCCATCCCTGCCACGCTGCCCCAGTCCACCCGGACCGGTGTCGCGGTCATCCGCAGCAGCACCGCCCCGAGGACCGTGCCCACCAGCGAGGAGAGCACGAGCCCCAGGCCGATCGGAACCGCCGTCTGCCACAGCACCGACAGGCTCAGCGTGCGGCGGCGGGTGCCGAAGGCGACCAGGGCCGACAGCAGCTTGCGGCGCTCCCGCAGCTGTTCGAGCTGCGAGACCAGCAGACTCGTCCCGATGAGGAAGAGCACGGCGGTGGCGCCGACGAACAGGCCGGTGCGGATGGAGTCGAACCGGGTGACGCGCTCGGTGGCGACCCAGGTCGAGGCGTGGGCCAGCGGGTCGACGGAGGCGGCCGTGTTCCGCACCAGCTCCTGCGCGTCGGCCACCGACTCGTCGATGCCGAGCCACAGCCTTCCCGACATCAGCTTGTCGACGCCGGGCGTCACGGCGCCCGGCGTCAGCAGGAAGCCGCTGCTCAGCATCCCGGACGGGTCCTCGACGGCCGCCGCGCTCTTCACACCCTCGGGCACGGTCCAGACGACGTCCCGCTGAGGGGCGGCGGAATCGCCGTTCGGCTGCATGTGCAGGGTGCGGCCGGGCTTGTTGAGGAACGGCGTGTCCGTGTCGTAGTCGACGCCGGTGAGCGCGAAGACGTCACCGTCCCGGCAGTCGGGCAGCTTCGCGAGCGCGCGCAGGTCATCGCAGTCGCCGACGGTCAGCTGCGCCCCCCGCACCGCTTCCTCGGGGTCGTCGGTGAGCTTCTCGTAGGCGTATCCGTGGGACAGCGCCTGGATGTCGCGGACGCCCTCGGTCTTCTCGAACGCCGCCGCGGCCGGGGCCACCGGGACGCCGTCGGGCAGGTCGACCTGCATCTGCGCGCGGGACACGTCCTGTCCCGTGTCGCGGGTGTACTGGCCTTCGATGCCGGTGAACAGCATCTGCAGGGCGATCGCACCGGCCACCGCCACGGCGATGCCGTTGACCATGCGGGCCGCGGTGCCGCTGCTCAGCTGGAGGCGGCGCACAGCGAGCTGCCAGGCCAGACCGCCGGCGCCCAGCCGGGCCACGACCGTCTCCACGATCCACGGCAGCAGGGCCGTGACCCCGACGAGGAGGCACATCACACCGCCGACCACCAGGACCTGGTTGAAGTCGCCGTTGTCGCTGCCCTGGCCGATCATCGGCACGAGCATGGCGACGCCCGCGAGTGGCAGCAGCAGCCGCCACCACAGCCGGCGGCGGGCCGGCCGTGCCGTGCGGACCACGCCGAGCGGCTCGATGACCACGCCGCGCAGCGCGATCAGGGTGACCAGGACCGCGGCGGCCGGCACCGCGACCGCGACCAGCAGCGCAAGCAGCGGCGAGGGGTTGAGGTCACTGGGGAAGACGCTGACGCGGAACAGCTCGATGGATGACGCGAATGCGCGTCCCGCCAGGAAGAACAGGGTGCCGAAGACCAGCCCGAGCACCGCGCCGGCGAGGGCCTCGCCCGCGGCGATCCTCCGGGTCATCCGGCTGTCCGAGCCGACCAGCCGCAGCGCGGCGAGCCTGCGGTCGCGCCGCTCGCCGCCGAACCGCACGGCGGTGGCGATGAACACGCCGACCGGCACCAGCAGCACCACGAAGATGACCAGCGTCAGCATGACGAGGACGGGGTCCAGCGGCTCGGTGTACTGGCTGCGGTCCGCGCCGAAGGCGTCGATCCGCATGACCGTCGGGCCGTCCAGCCGCTCGGCGAGGCCTGTGGTGCCCGCGTAGAAGGCGAGTTCCTGGGAGCCGATCAGGCCGGGTTCGCCGATGGTGCCCACGACGTCGTACGGCAGCCGGTCCCGCAGCAGCTCGCCCTCGTCGGAGGCGAGGAGCTTCTTCAGGGCGGGGGAGACCACCATGGCGCCGGGCTTCGGGAGTTCGCTCACCCCGGGCGGCACCGGGGCGTTCGGGCCCTCGGCCTCCACCAGGCGGCCGCGGATATCGGTCTCCCTGAAGTCGCTGTTGGCGTGCGCGATGAGCAGGGTGTCGTCCGACGGGCGCAGGGTGTCCTGGGAGTACGCGTGGTCCTGGCGGGCGTCCTCCCTCCGGTCGCGTGCGTCGAGCAGGTTCGGCACGGCGGCGGTGAGCAGCAGCAGCGCCACCCCCAGCCCCACGCCCACGGCGGTGAGCAGCGCCCGGGTCCAGCCCTCGCGTCCGCCGGTGAGGGCGAAGCGGGCGCCGAGGGTGAGATCCCGGGCCCACTGACGGGCGCTCATACGGCCCGCTCCATGTCACGCGCCTTGCCGTCGCGGACGACGATCTCGCGGTCGGAGTAGGCGGCGACCCGCGCCTCGTGGGTGACGAGGACGACGGCGGCGTTGGTGGAGCGGGCGGCCTCGGTGAGCAGTTCCATCACGCGCTCGCCGTTCAGCGAGTCCAGCGCGCCGGTCGGCTCGTCGGCGAACACCACCCGCGGTCCCGTGACCAGCGCGCGGGCGACCGCGACCCGCTGGCCCTGACCGCCGGACACCTCGCCGGGCCGCTTGCCGCGGACGTCGTCGACCTCCAGGCGCTGCATCCAGGTGAGGGCGGTGCGCTCGGCCTCCTTGCGGGGGGTGCCGTTCAGCCGGAGCGGCAGCGCGACGTTCTCCACGCAGGTCAGCTCCGGCACGAGCTGGCCGAACTGGAACACGAAGCCGAACTCGGAGCGGCGCAGGGCGCTGCGCTCGGAGTCGTTCATCGCGGTCAGCTCGCGGCCGTTGTACGTGATGGACCCGGCGTCGGGGGTGACGATCCCGGCGAGGCAGTGCAGCAGGGTCGACTTGCCGGAGCCGGAGGGGCCCATGACGGCGACGACCTCGCCCGGGTGGATGGAGAACGCGGCCCCGTCGAGCGCCTTGGTCGGGCCGTACGTCTTCTGCAGGTCCCGAGCGGCGAGCAGGGAACCGGCGGGTGCGGACACGGTCATCGGGCCACCGCCTCACGGAGTTTGTCGAGGCGCGCGGCGGTCAGTTCCAGCCAGCGCAGGTCGGCCTCGAGGTGGAAGAGGGCGTGGTCGCAGATCAGCTGGTCGGCGAGGTCGCCCTTGCGCTTGCGGTCGGTGAGCACGCGCATGCTGCGCAGGTGCTCCGAGCGCTGCGTGTCGAGGATGTCGGCGGCGTCGCGCTCGGTGAGGAGGGCGAGGACGACCTTGGTGTAGAGCGTCGACTGGAGGTACGGCTCGGGCTTCTCGGGCGTGGCGAGCCACTGGGCGACGTCGGTGACGCCGGCCTCGGTGATGGCGTACCGCTTGCGCTCGGGGCCGCCGCCGGCCTCGATGCCGTCGACCTCGACGAGGCCGTTCTTCAGCAGCCGCGACATCGTCGAGTAGACCTGGCCGTAGTGCAGCGGCCGGTCGTGACCGAACTTCGCGTCGAAGGCGCGCTTCAGGTCGTAACCATGACGCGGCCCGGACTCCAGGAGCCCCAAAAGGGTGTGACCGATGGACATGCGGAGCACTCTACACACCGTGTATACGCGGTATGTATACACGCTGTGTGCAGACCACGACCGAACCGAGGACACCGCAGGTGAGGGCCTGTTGTCACGGTTCTGTCACTGGCGTCGGACGTGCGTCCGGCCCCCGCCTCGCGGGGCGGGGGCCGGTTCAGCCGGAGGGCTCGGAGGGCGGGGGGCCGCCCGACGGGGGGCGGGTGGCCGGGGGGCGGCCTCGGCGGGGGAGGGGGCCCGTCTCGCCGGGGAGACGGCCCGCCTCCGCGAGGGCGCGGCGCAGCAGGAACTCGATCTGGGCGTTCGCCGAGCGCAGCTCGTCACCCGCCCAGCGGGCCAGCGCCTCGTACACCGCCGGGTCCAGCCGCAGCAGCACCTGCTTGCGCTGCGGCCGGTGCTGCGGGGCCGGGTCCCCGGACGGTGCGGTCACTGGTAGAGCGTCCCGGTGTTGAGGACCGGCTGCGCCGAGCGGTCACCGCACAGCACGACCATCAGGTTGGACACCATCGCGGCCTTCCGCTCGGGGTCGAGGTCCACGATGTCCTGCTCCTGGATGCGGGCCAGCGCCGTCTCGACCATGCCCACGGCGCCCTCCACGATCTGCTGCCGGGCCGCGACGACCGCGCCGGCCTGCTGCCGCTGGAGCATCGCCGAGGCGATCTCGGGCGCGTAGGCGAGGTGCGTGAAGCGGGACTCGATGATCTGCACGCCGGCGGCCTCGACGCGCGCGTGCAGCTCGACCGCCAGCTTCTCGGTGATCTCCTCGGCGTTGCCGCGCAGCGACAGGCCGTCCTCGTCGTGGGCGTCGTAGGGGTACTCGATGGCGATGTGCCGCACGGCCGCCTCGGTCTGGGTGGAGACGAACTCGACGTAGTCGTCCACCTCGAAAGTGGCCTGCGCGGTGTCCTCGACCCGCCACACCACGACCGCGGCCAGCTCGATCGGGTTGCCGTAGGCGTCGTTCACCTTCAGCACCGCGGTCTCGTGGTTGCGCACCCGGGTGGAGATCTTGGTGCGGGAGGTGAAGGGGTTCACCCAGCGCAGGCCGTCCTGGCGGATGGTGCCCCGGTAGCGGCCGAAGAGCTGCACCACCCGCGCCTCGCCCGGCGCCACCATGTTCAGCCCGCACATCGCGATGAACGAGGCGAGCGCGACGAGGATGCCGCCGGTGATGAGGCCGGCCTTCGCGCCCGTGCCCTCGACCGCCGTGGCCACGATGATCATCGCCACGCCGGCCAGCAGTCCGACCAGGCCCAGCAGCAGGGCCAGTCCGCCGCCGATGCTGTGCGCCGGGGTCTCCCGCACGCGCGGGGCCGGCATCTCGGGCACGTCGGCCGTGACCTGCGGGTCGTGTGTGGTCATGGAGGATCCCCCGCTTCTCCGCGCGCTTCCGCGCGGTCTTCGTGTCTCTGTCGCGCCGTCTATCGACGTTCTAGCTAAGTGATATCACATTATCTGTTCATGGCAACCTCACGCGTCTCTCGTACGTCGGTTCCGTTGGAGCGGGTGCTGATTGTCACGCCCGTAAAGGCCGGATCGGCGGCCCTTTGTCATAGCTCCCGGTGTTAGCTTGCTGAGCTGACCTGAGCGGCGAACGTGTGTGCCGCATGAGCACACGGATACGAAGCGGAGCGGAACAGGCGTATGGGACGAGCGGAAGAAAGACGCGCACGACAGCGCGGCGGGCGCCGTGCGGCACCCAAGGGCCGCGCTGCCGCCGCGGGCGGCCGCACCGGCATACGCCGCCTCTTCACCTGGAAGAAGATCGTCGGCACCTTCTTCGCCCTGTGCCTGCTCGGCATGGGCGCCTTCATCGTGCTGTACATGATGATCGACATCCCGGAGGGGAACGCCGACGCCGAGCTGCAGAGCAACGTCTACGAGTACAGCGACGGCAGCCTCATGGCCCGCGACGGCGACCGCAACCGCGAGATCGTCGACCTCGCCCGGGTCCCCAAGCCCGTGCAGCGCACGTTCGTCGCCGCCGAGAACAAGACGTTCTACAAGGACTCCGGCGTCGACCTGAAGGGCACCGCCCGCGGTGTCCTCAACACCCTGTCCGGCAAGGGCGCGCAGGGCGGCTCGACGATCACCCAGCAGTACGTCAAGAACTACTACCTGACGCAGGAACAGACCGTCTCCCGCAAGCTCAAGGAGCTGGTCATCTCCCTGAAGCTGGACCGGGAGAAGTCCAAGGACTACATCCTCGCCGGGTACATCAACACCAGCTACTACGGCCGCGGCGCCTACGGCATCCAGGCCGCCGCCCAGGCCTACTACCGCGTCGACGCCGAGGACCTCACCGTCGAACAGGGCGCCTACCTCGCCGCGCTGCTCCAGGCGCCCAACCAGTACGACTGGGCCATCGCCAGCGACCGGGGCAAGAAGCTCGTCCAGGAGCGCTGGGACTACGTCCTGGACAACATGGTCGAGCAGAAGTGGCTGAACGCCGGCGAGCGCGCCGGCATGAAGTTCCCCGTGCCGAAGGAACCCAAGGCAGCCCCCGGCATGGAGGGGCAGACCGGCTACCTGGTCGAGGCGGCCAACACGGCCGTCAAGCAGCAGCTCGTCGAGCAGGGCGTCGCCGAGGACCTGGAGCAGGCCAAGGCGCTGCTGGACCGCGGCGGCTACACGATCACGCTGAACATCGACAAGAAGAAGCAGAAGGCGCTGGAGAAGGCGGTCAAGGACCGGCTCACCAGCAAGCTCGACCCGAAGAAGCGGGACGTCGACGCCGACGTCCAGGCCGGCGCCGTCTCCGTCGACCCGAAGACCGGCAAGGTCGTGGCGATGTACGGCGGCGTGGACTACGTGAAGCACTACACCAACAACGCCACCCGCAAGGACTACCAGCCGGCGTCCACGTTCAAGCCGGTGATCCTCGCGTCCGCCCTCGACGAGGGCGCCGAGACCCAGGACGGCGTGCCCATCACGGCCGACACGCTCTACGACGGCGACAGCAAGCGTCCCGTGGTCGAGGACGGCGAGAAGGTCGGCTTCGCCCCGCCCAACGAGGACGACCGCGACTACGGCGACATCACCGTCCAGGAGGCGATGAACAAGTCCGTCAACTCCGTCTTCGCGCAGATGGGCGTCGACGTCGGCATGACCGACGTGATGAAGACCGCGGGCGCGCTCGGCATGGACGAGAACCTCGACCCGTTCCCGGCGCAGACCCTGGGCACCATGGGCGCCAGCCCCATGCAGATGGCCGGCGTCTACGCCACCCTCGCCAACCACGGCAAGCAGGTCACGCCGTCGATCGTGAAGTCGGTCGAGCACAAGGACCGCACGATCGAGATGCCCGACCCGGTCGGCGGGTCGGTCATCAGCCGGCGGGCCGCCGACACGGTCACCTCGGTGCTCACCGGCGTGGTCGACGACGGTACGGCGCAGGCGTCCGTGCGGGACAACCCGCTGCGCGACGGCCAGCAGGTCGCGGGCAAGACCGGCACCTCCGACGACAACAAGTCGGCCTGGTTCACCGGCTACACACCCGATCTGGTCACCTCCGTCGGCCTGTTCGGCGAGGACGCCAAGAACGGCAGGCAGGTCCCGATGTACAAGGCGGGCGGCGTCGACTACCGCGTCAACGGCGGTGGCTTCCCGGCCGAGATCTGGTCCGCGTACACCTTCGGTGTGATGGACGAGGTCTCCACGTTCGACCTGGAGACCGAGCAGGGCGCGGGCGTGGCCCCCACCCGGAGCCCGTCGCAGTCGGAGACGGAGTCCGAGACGCCGTCGCAGACGCCGACGACGGAGGCGCCGACGACGACGGCTCCGCCGACCACCACGTCCCCGCCGGAGACGACGGAACCTCCGTCCCAGACGCCGACGTCACCCCCGCCGTCGCAGACGCAGACGTCCCCGCCCCCCACCTTCGACCTGCCGGGCGGCCCCCCGGACCTCGAGAACAACGACCGCGAATAAGGCACAACACGCGCAGTTCCCCGCGCCCCTGAAGGGGCACGGGGAACTGCGCGAGCAACCCACGACCAGCCGCACCCGCTAACCGTGGTTCAGCTCGAACCACACCACCTTGCCGGTGCTCAGCCGCGTCGCCCCCCACCGCCGGGCCAGGCGGTTGACCAGGTACAACCCACGCCCGCCCTCGTCCGTCGCCCGCGCCTGCCGCAGCCGCGGCAACTGCGGCACGTCGTCCCCGACCTCGCACCGCAGCACATCCGTCCGCAGCAACCGCAGCGTCACCGGCCGCGACGCGTACCGCACGGCGTTCGTCACGACCTCGCTGACCAGCAGCTCCACCGAGTCGCTCAGGTCCTCCAGGCCCCAGCGGGACAGCTGCCGCCGGGCGAGACGCCGGGCCCGGCCGGGCGCCGCGTCCTCCGGCTCCAGGAACCAGTACGCCACGTCGCTCGGCGCGATCCCGTCGAACCGGGCGGCGAGCAGCGCGATGTCGTCGTCCCGGTCGCCCGGGCCGAGCATGTCGAGCACCTCGTCGCAGAGCGCCTCCAGCGGCGGCGGATGATCGGGCCCGGTCAGCTGCGCGGTCGCGGCCAGCTTCTCCCGCAGCTGCTCGATGCCGGTCCACACGTCACGCAGCCGGGACTCCACCAGGCCGTCGGTGTAGAGCAGCAGGGTCGCCCCGGCGGGCGCCTCCAACTCCACGGCCTCGAAGTCCACCCCGCCCACGCCGATCGGGGCGCCCGCGGGCACCCGCAGCACCTCCGCGCGCCCGCCCAGGTGCAGCAGGACGGGCGGCGGATGGCCGGCGTTGGCGACGGTGATGCGGTGCGCGACCGGGTCGTACACCGCGTAGAGGCAGGTCGCCATGCGGTCCACGCCGAGCCGCTGGGCCTGCTCGTCGAGGTGGTGCAGCACCTCCTGCGGCGGCAGGTCGAGCCCGGCGAGGGTCTGCGCGGTGGTGCGCAGCTGGCCCATGATCGCCGCCGACGTCATGGAGTGGCCCATCACGTCGCCGACCACCAGCGCGACCCGGCTGCCGGGCAGCGGGATCGCGTCGTACCAGTCGCCGCCGACCCGGGCGGTCTCCGCGGCCGGCAGGTACCGCGACGCCAGCCGCACGCCGGTGCAGCGCGGCAGCGTCTCCGGCAGCATCGTCCGCTGGAGCTCGTCCGCGATGTACGCCTCACGCCCGTACAGCACCGCCTTGTCGATGCCCAGCGCGCTGTGCGTGGCGAGCTGGGCGGCGACCAGCAGGTCGTCGGCCTCGAACGGGATGCGCTCGGGACGCCGCAGGAACAGCGCCGCGCCGATCACCCGGCGGCGGCCGCGCAGCGGCGCGAGCACCGCCCGCTGGCCGTCGGGGACGGCCGCCGCGCCCTCCTCGCCGAGGAGTTCGGGCAGCGCCGCCCGCGCGGCCGGGGCGTCCGTGAACACCGGCCGGACCCCGCGCAGCACCTCGGCGAGCGCGCTGCCGGGCCGCACCGTGCACAGCTCCTCGCCGACCGCGTCCAGCTCGGACGGCTGCTCCGGCGGCGCGATCGGCATGAACCCGCCGCCCTCGGTGTCCCGTTCGGCCGGGATCCGGTCCGTGCGGCGCAGCCGCAGCACCAGCGGGCCCGTCGGCCGCTCGTCACCGACCGGCAGCGGGTCGCGAAGGTACACCAGGATCGCGTCGGAGAAGGTCGGCACGGTCGCCCGGCACAGCCCCATCACGATCTCGTCCAGGTCGATGCCGCGGGCGATCCGCCGGGTCGCCGCGCCGACGAAGCGCAGCCGGTCCCCGTCCCGCCGCATGGGCGTGGGACGGCCCGGCCGCGTCACCTGGCCGGTGCGGCGGTCGTTGCCGCCCGGGGGCCGGTCCACCCGGCCCTGCCCGTCGGCGGGCTGCACCGGGATGCCGTCCGGAGCGGGCCGCGGACGGGGAGCGTCCGGCTCCGCGTCCGGGCCGGCGCCCGGCTGGGAGTGCTCGGACGCGGGACCGTCCGCCGCGTCGGGCGCGCCCGGGGTGACGGCGCCGGGCGCGGGCGGCTCACCGCCGGAGCGGCCCTGTGCCGGTAAGGCGGCCCCCGTACCGGCCGTGGGAGCCGGGGAACGAGGGAACGCCCCGCGGGGATCCGCGGGGTCCACGCCCGGCTGGGGGCGCTCGAAGGAGGTCGGCTGCTCCGTCACGCGTGTCGAGTCCATCCGTCCGGCGCACGCCGTGCGCGCGGTTCGCTCCGCCGAAACTCCGATACCCGGAACAGGCGCCCCCGGAACGGATTTCGCGTGTGGTCAGAGGTTGTTCCTGCGACGCCGGCCGGCCGTCGTCGGCCCGTGCCGGTGTTTCCGTACCCCTCGCTCACGTCCTGCCGCCCCTCGGTGACGTCCGGTCAAGCTTCGCGCGCGCTCCGGTGGTTGCTGCTCCGCGCCCTTGCGGACGACGATCCTACGTTTCCTGCCCGGGGGCGCAGCAAGGGTCTCACGGGGACGCGTGCGCCGTCGTGCGGTCCCAGTCCTGTGGGAGTGACGGTACCGTCCAGGACGGATCCGGACGCCAGTTCTCCCACCCGTCCGAGAACGGCGGTCCCCAGGCGTCGATCACCGCGACCGCCGCGCGCCCGGCCTCGCGCACCCGCCGGGCCAGCGCGGGGTCCATCAGGCCGTCCCGCTGGGCCTGCGCGAACTCGTCCTCGTCCCGCCAGTGCCAGCCGCCGTCGGGCTGCACGGAGATGTCCAGGAAGTGGTCCTCGGAGTCCACCCCGCCCGCCCAGCGGACGAGCGGCTCCTCCAGGTTCACGTACCAGTTCTTGAACCGCCAGCCCGGCTCCCAGAACAGCCACACCGACCAGGGCTCGCCGGGCCGGGCCAGCTTCAGCACGCCGGTGCCGAACCAGCGGTCCTTCTGCACCGTGCGCGGCCTGGTGTACCGGGTGGCGAGGGGTTCCCGGTGGACCGGGGTGCCGTCGGCGAGGACGGGCTTCACGCACTCGGTGCCCGGCGCCATCCAGACGGCGAGCAGCTCCGAGTCGTCGCGCACGACCGTGACGGGGCGCGCGATGTGGATGCGCGCGCCGCCGTTCTCCCGGTACCGCCACAGGATCGGCGTCCCGGGCTCCCAGTGACGGGCCGCTCCGCCCGCGTGGCCGCGCATCGTGGTTCCACCCTCTGTCATGCGCAGATATTAGGTGGCCGGACCACCCAGCGCTGCGGCACCCGTCACGGTTCACCCCCGGCGCGCCAGGCTTTACGGCCGTGTCATCCGCAGGACATCCAGCGCCTCGTCCAGCTGTTCCACGGTCAGGTCGCCGCGCTCGACATAGCCGCCCTCGAGCACGACCTGACGGATGGTCCTGCGCTCCGCGAGCGACTTCTTGGCCACCTTGGCGGCCTCCTCGTAGCCGATGTACTTGTTCAGCGGGGTGACCACGGACGGCGAGGACTCGGCGTACTCGCGGGCCCGCTCCCGGTCGGCGACGATCCCGTCGACCGTGCGGTCGGCGAGGAGCCGGGAGACGTTGGCGAGCAGCCGCACCGACTCCAGCACGTTCTTGGCGATCACCGGCAGCATCACGTTGAGCTCGAAGTTGCCGGAGGCGCCGGCCGCGGCGACGGTCGCGTCGTTGCCCGTGACCTGGGCGCACACCATCAGCACGGCCTCCGGGATCACCGGGTTGACCTTGCCGGGCATGATCGAGGAGCCGGGCTGGAGATCGGGCAGGGCGATCTCGGCCAGGCCGGTGCGCGGACCGGACGCCATCCACCGCAGATCGTTCGCGATCTTCGTCAGGCCGACGGCGATCGTGCGGAGCTGCCCGCTGGTCTCCACCACGCCGTCCCGGGCGCCCTGCGCCTCGAAGTGGTTCCGCGCCTCGGTCAGCGGCAGCCCGGTCGCCCGCGCCACCTCCTCGATGACGGCGGCGGAGAACCCGGGCGGGGTGTTGATGCCGGTGCCGACGGCGGTGCCGCCCAGCGGCAGCTCGGCCAGCCGGGGCAGCGAGGCACGCAGCCGCTCCACGCCGTACCGCACCTGGGCGGCGTACCCGCCGAACTCCTGGCCCAGCGTGACGGGTGTGGCGTCCATCAGATGGGTGCGCCCGGACTTCACCACGTCCGCGAACTCCTCCGCCTTGCGCTCCAGGGCGGCGGCCAGGTGTTCGAGCGCCGGGACCAGGTCCCGGGTGACCGCGGCGGTGGCCGCGATGTGCAGCGACGAGGGGAAGACGTCGTTGGACGACTGCGAGGCGTTGACGTGGTCGTTGGGGTGGACGTCCCGGCCCAGCCGCTCGGTGGCGAGGGTGGCGATCACCTCGTTGGTGTTCATGTTGGACGAGGTGCCGGACCCGGTCTGGAACACGTCCACCGGGAAGTGGTCGTCCCACCGGCCCTCCGCGACCTCCGCGGCCGCCTCCTGGATCGCCGCGGCGATGTCCTTGTCCAGCACCCCGAGCCGGGCGTTCACCTTGGCCGCGGCGCCCTTGACGCGGGCCAGCGCCTCGATGTGGGCGCGCTCCAGGCGCTGCCCCGAGACGGGGAAGTTCTCCACCGCGCGCTGGGTCTGCGCCCGCCACTTGGCGTCCGCGGGGACCCGCACCTCTCCCATGGAGTCGTGCTCGATGCGGTAGTTCCGGTCGTCGTCCGTCGTCGTCATCGTTACCTCCGTGGAGCACAGCAGCGGTGTCGGACGAGCGTATTCCCCGAAAACGCCGTCCGCCCCGCCGCGCGTCGCGCGGCGGGGCGGGGGACCCGTGGGGGGTGTCAGGCGCTCTGCAGGCTCACGTCGTCCAGCAGGAAGCCGGTCTGCAGGCTGTAGTCCTCGGTGGCGGTGAAGGCCACGGTGACGGTCTGCCCGGCGTACGCGGACAGGTCGGCCGACCGCTGGATCCAGCCCCCGCCCGCGTGCACGTTGGACCAGGTCGCCAGTGTGGACCCGTTCACCCGGACGGTGAAGGTGTCGTACGCCCGGCTGCTCGACTCGGACGTCTCGATCTGCAGCCAGAAGACCAGCGACGCGCGCGTGCAGTCCGCCGGCACGGTCACCGTCTGGCTCAGCGACTCGGTGCTGGTGGAGCCGTTGCCGCCGAGCCAGGCGAAGCGGGTGCCGCCGTGCGCGGTGCGGCCGGAGTGGGCGGCGATGACCGCGGTGGTCCCGGTCCACGGCGAGGTCCCGCTCTCGAACCCGCCGTTGCCGACGGCCCCGGCCGGGTCGCAGGTGCCGCCTCCGCCGCCGGTGCCGACGGCCTGCTGCCACAGCGTGTACGCGATGCCGTCGGCGGCGCGGTCGAGACCGGTGGTGTTGATGTTGGTCAGCGTGTCGCACGCCCGGTGGTAGCAGGGGTCGTACGCCGAGCCGGAGGTGCCGCCCCACTTGGAGGCCTGCGCGGAGGTCTTGCGGGCGCTCGCGCCCATCGCGTAGCCGGACGTGGGGATGGAGTACCGCTCGAAGGAGTAGTCGTCGCTGCGGCCGGCGCCCTCGGTGTTCTCCTCGGGCCGCAGGCCGAGCGAGTCCCAGTACGCCTTCATCGGCGCGGCGGCCGCGGAGGTGATGTGGTTGATGAAGTAGCCGCCGTTGAGCGAGGCGACCATGTCGAAGTTGTAGTACGCCTTGATCCTGGCGCGGTCCGCCGAGGACAGGGTGCGGACGTAGAAGTAGCTGCCGTTGAGGCCCTGCTCCTCGTCGGTCCACCAGGCGAAGCGAACGCGGTTGCGCATGTCCGGGTTCTCCCGGGCGAGCGTCAGGGCGTTCTCCAGCAGGGCGGCGGAGCCGGAGCCGTTGTCGTTCATGCCGGGCCCTGCGGAGACGCCGTCGAGGTGGGCGCCGAACATGTAGACGTTGTTCGCGTCGCCCTTGGGCCATTCGGCGATCAGGTTGGGCCCGGCGCCGCTGGTGCAGCCGGAGGTGCAGGGCTGCTCGGTGACGGTGTAGCCGGCGGCCTGCAGCTTGCCCTTCACGTAGGCGACGGAGTCGCGGTAGCCCTGGGTGGTGGACCTGCGGTTGCCGCCGTTGCGGGCGGCGATGGCGCTGAGCTCGTCGAGGTGGGCCCGGACCGCGGTGACGCTGATGTCGGGGGCGGCGAGGGCGGTGGTGGAGGCGGGGGACGTGCCGGACGGGGTGGCCGCGGCGGGGAGTGTGCCGAAGCCGAGCACGAGGGCGAGCAGGGTGCCCGCCATGGCGAATCTTCGTTTCACCTGGACTCCTCCGGACGGTGGCTGTGGGGTTGCCACGCGGTGGCGAGGCATGGCATGCGCATGCCTGGCTGTCAGGAAGGGTCACAGTGGTTGTTGATCGAATCAACGGCATGGTGCCGGTCAGGCCCAGGTTGTCCGAAAGTGGCACGGGAGATCCGCTATGCGGACACGGGGCGCCGCCCCGGACCCCGCTCCTCGAACGCCGGAGGGGCTGATGGTCAGCCCGTCCGGCGTTTGAGGACGAGGCCCGCAGGGCCGAAGGGGGGTCCGGGGGCGCAGCCCCCGAACGTCAGGCGAGTCCGGGCCCTCGCACCGGAATCGACGTGAACGTCGGCTGGGGCGCCGGGTCCTGGAAGAAGTCGTTCCCCTTGTCGTCGACGACGATGAACGCGGGGAAGTCCTCGACCTCGATCTTCCAGACCGCCTCCATCCCCAGCTCCTCGTACTCGACGACCTCCACCTTCTTGATGCAGTCCTGCGCGAGCCGCGCCGCGGGACCGCCGATGGAGCCCAGGTAGAAACCGCCGTGCGCGGCGCACGCGTCGGTGACCTGCTTGCTGCGGTTGCCCTTCGCCAGCATCACCAGCGAGCCGCCGGCCGCCTGGAACTGCTCCACGTAGGAGTCCATCCGCCCGGCCGTGGTCGGCCCGAAGGAGCCCGACGCGTAGCCCTCCGGCGTCTTCGCGGGGCCGGCGTAGTACACCGGGTGGTCCTTGAGGTACTGCGGCATCTCCTGGCCCGCGTCCAGCCGCTCCTTGATCTTGGCGTGCGCGATGTCGCGCGCCACGACCAGCGGGCCGGACAGCGAGAGCCGGGTCTTCACCGGGTACTTGGACAGCTCGGCGAGGATCGCCTTCATCGGCTGGTTGAGGTCGATCTTCACGACGTCGCCGGACTCGTCGAGCTGCTCGTCCGTCGTCTCCGGCAGGAAGCGCGCCGGGTCCGTCTCCAGCTGCTCCAGGAAGACGCCCTCGGCGGTGATCTTCGCGACGGCCTGGCGGTCGGCGGAGCAGGAGACCGCGATGGCGACGGGGCAGGACGCGCCGTGCCGGGGCAGGCGCACCACGCGCACGTCGTGGCAGAAGTACTTGCCGCCGAACTGCGCGCCGATGCCGATCTTCTGGGTCAGCTCGAAGACCTTCTCCTCGAGCTCCTTGTCCCGGAAGCCGTGCCCGAGCGGGGAGCCCTCGGCCGGGATCTCGTCCAGGTAGTGCGCGGAGGCGTACTTGGCGGTCTTCAGCGCGTACTCGGCGGAGGTGCCGCCGACGACGATCGCCAGGTGGTACGGCGGGCAGGCGGCCGTGCCCAGCGAACGGATCTTCTCCTCCAGGAACTTCATCATGGAGGCCTCGTTCAGGACGGCCTTCGTCTCCTGGTACAGGAACGACTTGTTGGCGGAGCCGCCGCCCTTGGCCATGAAGAGGAACTTGTAGGCGTCGCCGTCCGTCGCGTACAGCTCGATCTGCGCGGGGAGGTTGGATCCGGTGTTCTTCTCCTCCCACATGGTGAGCGGAGCCATCTGCGAGTAGCGCAGGTTGAGCTTCTGGTACGCGTCGTAGATGCCCCGGGACAGGGCCTCCTCGTCGCGGCCCGACGTCAGCACGTTCTGCCCGCGCTTGCCCATGACGATCGCCGTGCCGGTGTCCTGGCACATCGGGAGCACGCCCGCCGCCGCGATGTTCGCGTTCTTCAGCAGGTCCAGCGCGACGAACTTGTCGTTGCCGGATGCCTCGCGGTCGTCGATGATGCGGCGCAGCTGGGCGAGGTGCGCGGGACGCAGGTAGTGCTGGATGTCGCGGATGGCCTCCTCGGCGAGCTTGCGCAGCGCCTCCGGCTCGACCTTGAGGAACGTCCGGCCGTCGGCCTCGAAGGTGGACACACCTTCGGAGGTCACCAGCCGGTAGGGGGTGGTGTCCTCTCCCATGGGGAGCAGATCGGCGTACTCGAACTCAGGCATCTCGCCCATTCCTCACTCGACGGAAGACCGCCCGCCTCCGTCGGCGGGCCTTCCCAGCCTAGGACCTGCCTCGGACGCCGATCCTGCGAGGTTGTCCTCAGTTGCCGGCGCCGCGGGGTAGTCGCGATCTATCGCGTTTCGGTACGCTGCTGCCGTGGACCTTCAGAAGCACGCCCAGCAGCCGGACACGACGCCGCGGAGCACCGAGCTGCGCGCCTCCGACGCCGACCGGGACCGCATCGTCGAGCTGTTGCACGACGCGCACGCCGAGGGCCGGCTCACCGCCGACGAGCACGCCGAGCGCGTCGAGGGTGCGCTGACCGCCAAGACGCTGGGCGAGCTGGAAGGGTTCATCCAGGACCTTCCCGCCGCCCACGAGCGGCGCGCGGCTCCCCTCTCCGCGCCCGGGCGCCCCGCCGCCGGCGTCTTCCCGGCCGACCCCGACGACAACGTCGTCGCGGTGTTCAGCGCCGCCGCCCGCAAGGGCCGCTGGCGCACCGGCCGCCGCATCCACGCGTACGCGGTCTTCGGCAGCGTGGAGATAGACCTCAGCGAGGCGCTGTTCGACCACCAGCAGGTGATGATCAAGGCGTTCTCCGTCTTCGGCAGCGTCGAGATCCGCGTCCCGGAGAACGTGTCGCTGCGCGGCACCGGCGGCGGCGTGCTCGGCGCCTTCGAGGTGGACCCGCAGGACTCGCCCGACGACAACGCCCCCGTGGTCTACGTCGACGGGTGGGCGATCCTCGGCAGCGTCGAGGCCCGGCCCAAGCGCGGCAAGCTCGTGAAGGACATCCTCGACCGCGTGCAGCGCACGGTCGACCGCAGCATGCGCAAGCACCTGGGGCACTGAACACGGCGCCGGCCGAGGCCGGTTGGGGACTCTGTGCATAGGCGCGCGCACATCGGGTAAGCCTTGACGCATCGTCTCCTTGGAGGGCGCCAGGGATTCACGCCGGGCCGACCCGTGTGCATCCACGGCACTCGCCAGCTCGCGAAGCCGTCGTCAGGAGTAGACCGTGCTGCAACCGCCGCATTCGTCCCTGCAGGTAGCCGCCGTTCCGGCCCAGCGAGTGGCAGCACGGGACAGGGACCAGGACGCCCCCTGGCACACCGAGGCGGTGTGCCGGCGTGACGAGGCGGGCCTGTTCTTCGCGCCGTCGAAGGAACCGACCGCCGCGCGGCTGTCCCGCGAGGAGGCGGCCAAACGGGTCTGCGCCCGCTGTCCGGTCATGGTGGAGTGCCGCGAACACGCCCTGCTCCAGCCCGAGCCCTACGGCGTGTGGGGCGGCCTGACCGCGGCGGAGCGCCGTGTCGTCCTGGCCCGCCGCAGGCGCCGCGAGATGGAACTGAAGAAGACCGCCCGCCAGAACCGCATACCCGCGGCAGGCTGACCACCAAGCACCAGAAAGGGCGTCCCCTCCGCACAGGGGACGCCCTTTTCAGCAGCGCTCACTTCCCGACACCGCCCGAAACAGCTCCTTCATGGGCGCGGGGACGCCGACGCTGTCCCGACACCGCCCGGAACAGCTCCCTCAGGGGTGCGGGGACGCCGATGCTGTCCCGACACCGGCCGGAACAGCACCCCCAGGGGCGCGGGGAACTGCGCGACCAACCCCCACGCACCCGCACTCGCCCGGCGCCGCAGGCACCGCGCCGCTACTTGGCGCGATCGAAGTCGATCGCACTGTACGCCCGCAGCTTGCTGAGCCGGTGCTCGGAGTCAATCCTCCGCACCGTCCCCGACTTCGACCGCATCACGATCGAGTCGGTCGTGGCCGTCTCCGACCGGTACCGGACACCCCGCAGCAGCTCGCCGTCCGTGATGCCCGTCGCCACGAAGAACACGTTGTCCCCGGTGACCAGGTCCTCCGTGGTCAGCACCCGGTCCAGATCGTGCCCCGCGTCGATCGCCCGCTGCCGCTCCTCGTCGTCCTTCGGCCACAGCTTGCCCTGGATCGTGCCGCCCAGGCACTTCACCGCACAGGCCGAGATGATGCCCTCGGGCGTCCCGCCGATGCCCAGCAGCAGGTCGATCCCCGTGCCCTCGCGCAGCGCCAGGATCGACCCCGCCACGTCACCGTCCGAGATCAGCTTGATGCGCGCCCCGGTCTCCCGGATCTCCTTGATGATGCCCTCGTGCCGAGGCCGGTCCAGGATCACCACCGTGACGTCCTCGGGGGTGACCCGCTTCGCCTTGGCGACCCGGCGGATGTTCACGCTCACCGGGGCGTTGATGTCGACGAAGTCCGCCGCCTCGGGGCCCGTGACCAGCTTGTCCATGTAGAACACGGCCGACGGGTCGAACATCGAGCCGCGCTCGGCCGCCGCCAGCACCGCGATGGCGTTGGTCATGCCCTTGGCGGTGAGGGTGGTGCCGTCGATCGGGTCGACCGCGATGTCGCACTCGGGGCCCGTGCCGTCGCCGACGCGCTCCCCGTTGAAGAGCATCGGGGCCTCGTCCTTCTCGCCCTCGCCGATGACGACGACGCCGTTCATCGAGACGGTGGAGACCAGCGTGCGCATGGCGCGCACCGCCGCACCGTCGGCGCCGTTCTTGTCGCCGCGCCCTACCCAGCGGCCCGCGGCCATCGCGGCCGCCTCGGTGACCCGTACGAGCTCCAGGGCGAGGTTGCGGTCGGGGGCCTCGGAGGGGACATCGAGCTCGGACGGCAGGTGGTGGTGTTCGGTCATCGGAGCGCACCTTTCTGTACGACGACGGCCGGATGAGGGTGTGGCCATGACTCTATCGCCAGGCAGACAAAATGAGCAGGGGACCCCACGGATGAGCGCTCCGGGCACCTGCGACGATAGGGGGCGTGGCAGGAAACAGCATGCAGAAGACCGCCAGGGACATGGTTCTCTCCCTGGCCCTCATCGTGCTCGCGGCGGGAGTGGTGTGGCTGTTCATCCCGCACACGGACGGTGAGCCCGAGATCAAGCGCGTCGACTACCGCGTCGACCTGCTGACCGCCCGCCGCGCCGCCTCCTACCCCGTGGCCGCGCCGGAGGGGCTGCCCGAGGCCTGGAAGCCCACCTCCGTGCGCTACCGCGGCGCCGAGGACGAGGCCTGGCACCTGGGCTTCCGCACCCCCGAGGGGGAGTACGCGGCGGTCGAGCAGTCCGCGGGCAAGCGCAGGAACTTCATCGAGGACAAGACGCAGCGAGCCGAGGAGACCGGCTCGACGCAGCGCATCGACGGCAAGACCTGGACGCGGTACGAGGGTGAGCAGTACGACGCCCTGGTGCTGGAGGACACCCCGGGCTCGACGACCGTGGTGACCGGCACGGCGTCCTTCGCGGAGATGGCGAAGCTGGCGGAGGCGCTGCGCACGGAGTGACCGGCGCGCACACGCACAGGGGCGGGGCCCCGGATCGGACGATCCGGGGCCCCGCCCCTGCGTGCCGGGCCGCTCGGGCTCAGACGGTGGTGACGACCTGCTCGTAGTCCAGGCGCGGGCTGCGCGGGAACCAGGCGTCGGGGCCGGGGCGGCCGATGTTCACGACCATCAGCGGGGTGTGGTCGTCGTCGAGGAACTCCTTGCGGATCCCCTCCATGTCGCAGCCGGTCATCGGACCGGCGGCCAGACCGGCGGCGCGCACGCCGATGATGAAGTACGCGGCCTGGAGGGCGGCGTTCAGCGCGGCGGAGGCCTCGCGGACCGGGCGCTCGCCGAAGAAGGCGTCCTTGGCCTGCGGGAAGTGCGGGAAGAGCTGCGGCAGCTCCTCGTGGAACTCGTTGTCCGCGGACAGGATCGCGACGAGCGGCGCCACGGCCGTCTTCGGACGGTTGCCCTCCGCCATGTGCTGCACCAGGCGCTCCCGCGCCTCGGGGGAGCGGACCAGCGTGACGCGCAGCGGCGACTGGTTCATGGAGGTGGGGCCGAACTTGACCAGCTCGTAGATCGCCCGCACCTGCTCGTCGGTCACCGGCTCGTCGGTGAACGTGTTGGCGGTGCGCGCCTCGCGGAACAGCAGGTCCTGAGCGGCGGAGTCGAGAACGAGAGACATGCGTGAACCTCATCGGGGATACGGCGGTCCGTAGGGGCATTAGCGGACCGCGGTCCGGTTTACCGCACCGAGAGTACCTCTATGAAGTTCAATGTTCAACAGCCTACTTCTCGCCGTCGTCCGCCTCCCCCTGCTCCTCCTCCGCAAGGGCCGCGTCCAGCCGGGCCCGCGCCCCGTCGAGCCAGCGCCGGCACACCTTCGCCAGCTCCTCGCCCCGCTCCCACAGCGCGAGCGACTCCTCCAGCGACGTACCGCCCGCCTCCAGGCGGCGCACGACCTCGATCAGCTCGTCCCGCGCCTGCTCGTAGCCGAGCGCCTCGGCCACCGCCGTCTGCTCCGTCTTTCCGGTCATTCCGCCCACCCTATGTATCGACCCGTACCGTGAACTCGCCCGCGGACACCCGTGCCCGGAGCACTTCGCCCGCCTCCACCTCGTCCGGCGCGCGCACCGCGTGCCCGTCCTCCCGCTGGAGCACGGCGTACCCCCGCTTCAGCGTGGCGGCGGGGGAGAGGGCCACCACGCGTGCGTGCGTGTGCGTCAGCTCGGAGTCCGCCCGGTCCAGCTGGTGGCGCAGCGCCCGTCGGCCCCGGTCCAGCAGCATCGAGACCTCCTCGGCGCGCGCGTCGATCATCCGGTGCGGGTCCTGTATCGACGGCCGGGCCAGCGCGTGCGCCAGTCCTCGCTCCTCCCGCTCCAGCAGGGCGCCCACACAGCGGCGCGCGCGGTCCCGCAGCATCCGCACCCGCTCGTACTCCTCGCCGACGTCCGGCACCACCTTCTTGGCGGCGTCGGTCGGCGTGGAGGCACGCAGGTCCGCGACCAGGTCCAGCAGCGGGCTGTCCGGCTCGTGCCCGATCGCCGACACGACCGGCGTACGGCAGGCCGCCACCGCCCGCACCAGCTGCTCGTCGGAGAACGGCAGCAGGTCCTCCACGCTGCCCCCGCCCCGCGCGACGACGATCACGTCCACGTCCTCGAGCGCGTCCAGCTCCTTCACGGCCTGGACCACCTGCGGCACCGCGTGCACCCCCTGCACCGCCACGTTCCGCACCTCGAAGCGGACCGCGGGCCAGCGGTGCCGCGCGTTCTCCAGCACGTCCCGCTCGGCCGCCGACGCGCGCCCGCACACCAGCCCGATCAGCTGCGGCAGGAACGGCAGCGGCTTCTTCCGCTCCGGCGCGAACAGCCCCTCCCGCGTCAGCGACTTCTTCAGCTGCTCCAGCCGCGCCAGCAGCTCCCCGACCCCGACCGGGCGGATCTCCGCGGCCCGCAGGGACAGCTGACCCCGGGGCGCGTACCACTCCGGCTTGCAGTGCACGACCACCCGCGCGCCCTCGCTCACGACGTCCGCGACGGCGTCGAACACCTGCCGGTAGCAGGTCACCCCCACCGAGATGTCGTACGACGGGTCGCGCAGCGTCAGGAACACCACGCCCGCGCCCGGACGCCGCGACAGCTGGGTGATCTGCCCCTCCACCCACACCGCGCCGAGCCGGTCGATCCACCCGCCGATGAGCCGCGACACCTCTCCCACCGGCAGGGGGGCTTCCGCGGACGTGTTCACAGCCATGCCGCGAGCGTAGTGCGCCCCGCCGACACCGGTGCGCCGCCACCGACGGCGCACCGTGCCCGGACCCCGCGGACACGGCCCGTACGATGGGACGCATGACCGCTTCGACTGGCCGCCGTGTCCTGCTCGCCGCCCCCCGGGGCTACTGCGCGGGGGTGGACCGCGCCGTGATCGCCGTCGAGAAGGCCCTCGAGCAGTACGGGGCTCCCGTCTACGTACGGCACGAGATCGTGCACAACAAGTACGTCGTGCAGACCCTGGAGAAGAAGGGCGCGATCTTCGTCGAGCGGACGGAGGAGGTGCCCCCGGGCAACATCGTGATGTTCTCCGCGCACGGCGTGGCCCCCGTCGTCCACGAGGAGGCCGAGCGCGGCCGCCTCGCCACCATCGACGCCACCTGCCCGCTGGTCACCAAGGTCCACAAGGAAGCCGTCCGGTTCGCCAACGACGACTACGACATCCTCCTCATCGGCCACGAGGGCCACGAGGAGGTCATCGGCACCTCCGGCGAGGCCCCCGACCACATCCAGCTGGTCGACGGCCCCGGCGACGTGGAGAAGGTCGAGGTCCGCGACCCGTCCAAGGTCGTCTGGCTCTCCCAGACCACGCTCAGCGTCGACGAGACCATGGAGACCGTCGACGCCCTCAAGGAGAAGTTCCCCCAGCTGATCTCGCCGCCCAGCGACGACATCTGCTACGCCACGCAGAACCGCCAGCTCGCGGTGAAGCAGATGGGCGCCGAGGCGGACCTGGTGATCGTCGTCGGCTCCCGCAACTCCTCCAACTCCAAGCGGCTCGTCGAGGTCGCCAAGCTGGCCGGCGCCCGCGAGGCGTACCTGGTGGACTTCGCCGACGAGATCGACGAGGCCTGGCTGGAGGGCGTCACCACGGTCGGCGTGACCTCGGGCGCCTCGGTGCCGGACGTGCTGGTCGAGCAGGTCCTGGAGTGGCTGTCGCAGCGCGGCTTCGAGGACGTGGAGATCGTCAAGGCGGCCGAGGAGTCCATCACCTTCTCCCTGCCGAAGGAGCTCCGCCGCGACCTGCGCGAGGAGGCCGCCGCGCTGGTGGCCGAGCGGGGCGGCGCGGGCAGCGACGCCTAGCACATCGCCCGCCCTCAGGGGCGGTTGCCGCCACGACGACCGGTGGGCTTCCCCCGGTCGTCGTAACGTGGTGCCATGGAGATCTTCGGCGTGGACATCGGCGGATCCGGCATCAAGGGCGCCCCGGTCGACCTCGACAAGGGGGACCTGGCGCAAGAGCGCTGCAAGGTCCTCACCCCGCACCCGGCCACGCCCGACGCGGTGGCCGACGGGGTGAAGCAGGTCGTCGACCACTTCGGCTGGACCGGCCCGGTCGGTGTCACCTTCCCCGGAGTCGTCACCGACGGCGCCACGATCCGCACCGCGGCCAACGTCGACAAGAGCTGGATCGACACCGACGCGCGGGTGCTGCTCGGCGACCGCCTGGGCGGCCTGCCCGTGACGGTCCTCAACGACGCGGACGCGGCCGGCGTCGCCGAGATGCACTTCGGCGCCGGACGCCACCGCAAGGGCACGGTGATCGTGCTGACCTTCGGCACCGGCATCGGCAGCGCCCTCTTCGTGGACGGCGTCCTCGTCCCCAACACGGAGCTGGGCCACCTGGAGCTGAAGGGCCACGACGCGGAGAAGCGGGCCGCCACCAAGGCCAAGGAGGACCACGACCTGTCGTGGGACGAGTGGGCGCGCCGCGTGCGGAAGTACCTCGCCCACGTCGAGATGCTGTTCTCGCCCGAGCTGTTCGTGATCGGCGGCGGCGTCAGCCGCAAGGCGCACAAGTTCCTGCCGAAGCTGGAGGGCATCAAGGCGGAGATCGTCCCGGCCCACCTGCAGAACAACGCGGGCATCGTGGGCGCGGCGATGCGGGCCGCCACGGGGGTGTAGGGAGGCTCAGGCGGGTGCCTTGCCCGCCCCACGGGCCGGCGCCTTGGCCTTCCCCCGGACCGGCGCCTTGCCCGCCCGGTCCGGGGCGGGGCGACGGCCCGCGGTTCTGGCCCGCCGCACCCGGCGCACCCGGCGGACGAGCACCAGCGCGCCCGCCAGCAGCGTCCCGCCGTAGAGCCAGCCGGCCTGGGTGGCGAGGCCGGTCACCATGCCCATCAGCCGGTCAGGCACGCTCCCGCCGCCCTCGTCGGCGACGGGCACCAGACCCACCGCGAAGGCGATCGGCACCACGACGGGCGCGATGAGCAGGTCCCCCTCGCGCACCCACAGCGCGGTCAGCACGCACACCGGCAGGAACAGCACCCCGTAGACGGTCAGGGAGGCGCCGAACAGCGCCTCGGTGAGCAGCCCGAGCGCCAGCATCACGGCCGCGCAGAACAGACCGCCGCCCAACCCGGTGAGCCGGGGCCCCGGCACGCGCCGCTTGGGCGGCGGGGGAGCGGGCCGGCGTCCGGGCGGTCGCGGGGGCCGCTGGGCGCGCGGGGACCGGGCGACCCCGCCGCCCGCCGCCCGTCCCGCCTGCGGGGGCAGGGGAGGGCCGTGCGGCCGTGACGTCCGGGGGGTCCCCGACGGGCCAGGCGCCGGCTCGCGTCGCGGTCCGTGCTGGGCGGGTCGCGTCCTGTGTTGCTCCACTGGACCAACTTAGGTCGTTTTATGTGTCCGGCAGCCCGTCAGACACGCCGGGATCCGGTCGTCGGCCGGGCGTTCGACACAGCGGCGGCTCGGTCGCGGGCACGCCGTAGACTGGTGGATCGGTCCACGCCGGCCGCTCGGCCGGCCCTCGCCCCCCTCCTCACGTACGGGAAGTCGCAACGTGTCGCTCACGATCGGAATCGTCGGTCTGCCGAATGTCGGCAAGTCGACCCTGTTCAACGCCCTGACCAAGAACGACGTGCTGGCGGCCAACTACCCGTTCGCCACGATCGAGCCGAACGTGGGCGTCGTCGGCGTCCCCGACCCCCGGCTGACCAAGCTGGCGGAGATCTTCGGCTCGCAGCGGATCCTCCCGGCCACGGTCGACTTCGTCGACATCGCCGGCATCGTGCGCGGCGCGTCCGAGGGCGAGGGCCTGGGCAACAAGTTCCTCGCGAACATCCGCGAGTCCGACGCGATCTGCCAGGTCATCCGCGCCTTCAAGGACGAGAACGTCGTGCACGTCGACGGCAAGGTCTCGCCGAAGGACGACATCGAGACGATCAACACCGAGCTGATCCTCGCCGACCTCCAGACCATCGAGAAGGTCCTCCCGCGTCTCCAGAAGGAGTCGCGGATCAAGAAGGACGTCGCGCCCAAGGTCAAGGCCGTCGAAGAGGCCAAGGAGATCCTGGAGAAGGGCGACACGCTGTTCTCGCAGGGCATCGTCCAGGGCACGGAGCGGGCGGAGCTCCTCCACGACCTGCACCTGCTCACCACCAAGCCCTTCCTCTACGTCTTCAACGTCGACGAGGACGAGCTGACCGACGAGGACTTCAAGAACGAGCAGCGCGAACTGGTCGCCCCCGCCGAGGCGATCTTCCTCAACGCCAAGCTGGAGGCGGACCTCGCCGAGCTGGACGAGGACGAGGCGCTGGAGCTGCTCCAGTCCGTCGGCCAGGAGGAGCCCGGCCTCGCCACCCTCGCGCACGTCGGCTTCCGCACGCTCGGCCTCCAGACCTACCTGACGGCCGGCCCCAAGGAGTCCCGCGCCTGGACCATCAAGAAGGGCGCCACCGCCCCCGAGGCCGCCGGTGTCATCCACACCGACTTCCAGAAGGGCTTCATCAAGGCGGAGGTCATCTCCTTCGAGGACCTGGTCGAGTCCGGCTCGGTCGCCGAGGCCCGAGCGAAGGGCAAGGCCCGCATGGAGGGCAAGGACTACGTCATGCAGGACGGGGACGTGGTGGAGTTCCGCTTCAACGTGTGACCGCCGCCGGGCCTACTTCTCCGCCCGCCGAGCACAGCCAGGCCTAACGGGGCCGGCCCGACCGAGGGCCGGCCCCGTCGCCGTGGCAGAGGCGGCCGACCCTCCACACACCGCGCGTCTGCGTCCCCGCCAGATCTCACTCACATCAAAGTTACTGACACTCGCGTTGGCCCCCCGCGTCTCACACCCGCCCCACCCGCAGCGCCATCACGTGCCAGTGCGTCTCCACGTCCTCCGGGGCCGACCTGACGCGGTCGTGGAGGGTGGTGGTGAAGGCGTCGGCGACCCTCTCGACGTCCGTCGTCGGGTCGAGGGCGCTCAGGAGGGACGGGGTGAACGCCGCCGTGAAGAAGGCCGTCACCGCGTCCGCGAAGCCGCCGGCGTCTCCCGTTTCGTGGAAGCGGTCCAGGTGGATGTCGGGGAGGCGGATCAGGTCGGACTCCTCCAGGCGGAGGGGCGACGCCGGCGGGCCCGACCCGAACGGGGCCAGGAACTCCTCCCGCGTGCGGTTCCACGTCGGGATCGTCATCCGCTCGTACTCGTCCCGCGTGATCAGGCCCTCGGACGTCAGCTCCCGGAGTGCCGCGTCCGCCGTGTCCATCAGGGCCTCCGCCCCGCTCGCACCGTCGTCCGCCGCCGCTCCGCCGAGGACGACCAGCTGACCGCCGGGGCGCAGTTCCCGGGCCCGGTGCGCGAGGAACCTCTCCCAGTCGACACGGGACTGCTCCCGCAGCGCCTCGCGGACGGCGCCCGTGGCCCGCGTGGAGAAGACGTGGTCCGGGACGGGCGCAGGCACCCGGGACAGCCAGTGCACCGCGATCGAGCTCCACGCCAGGTGCAGGTCGCCCGGCGGGAAGAGCGGCTCGTAGAAGGAACGGGCCTGGGCGTGGACGTGGACCTCCGGTTCGTGGGCGTACGAGCCGGGGGTGTCCATGATCGTGGCGAACGTGGTGTTGAAGTCGTTCGTCAGGATGTCCGTGTGGACCACCGCCACCGGTGTGTTCTCGCCGGTCCGGGCGCGGACGCCTTCCACCACCGTGCGCATCGGGTCCAGGGAGTTCGTCCCCGCGGCCACGCCGAGGTCCGCCGCCCGGAAGGGCGCGCCGTCGACGGGGAGGGGGACGGCCTCCAGGGCGCGGAGCAGCAGGGGCATGCCGTGGTCGGCGGCGCGGTGCTGGACGCGGGAGTGACGGCCGTAGCCGCTGCCCATGGTGCCTTCGGCCGCGGTGGTGGCCGGTCCGCTCATGGCGACCTCGCTCGACGGATACCGGGACCCGGTCGGGCCCCCCGCCGACCACGATAATCGCGGCCCCGCGGGGTGCCACCCGTACGACGGTCCCGCTCAGCGCGCGGAGCGCACCGCACACTCCGCCGCCGCCAGGACCGTGCGCGCCTGGAGGTCCACCTGGTCGCGCACCGGTACCCAGCGCAGGCCCAGGGCGCGGGTGAAGTCCTCGCACCAGGCCGTGAACAGGGCGTGCAGCTCGTCGTGGAGCGCGGGCGCGGCGGGGTCGGCGGACTCCGACAGCAGACGTAGCAGCAGCCCGGCCGCGCGCAGCGGCTGGCGGCGGGCCACCACGTCCAGGGCGAAGACCTGCGCCGTGGTGAGGTGCTCCCCGCCCTCGGCCGCCCGCCGTGCCAACGGCTGCCACGACTCGGCGACCAGGTCGTACAGACCGCCCGCCATCCACTCCAGCACGCGCCGGGCCGCGCTCTCCTCGGGTGGCGGCAGGAAGCCGCGCGCCTTGTCGAGAATCGCGGTCACCTGCTCACCCCCGTCCCGCACCAGCCGGGACAGCCCGCGCAGGGTGCGTACGGCGTCGGGGTGCGGGGAGGGATCGTCGGCCAGGGCGCTCGCCCACATCGGCACCTCGACGATCGCGGTGACACCGCCGTACCGCCGGGGCGCGCACCATGTGGACCGGCCGATGTTCTCGGAACCGGCCGCGAGCCGCCCCGCGCTCTCCGGCGGGGGCAGGACATGGACGCCGGGGGCCGGGTTCTCCCAGTACAGGGCGTCGAAGGTGCCGTGCTGCACCGGGACGGAAAGGCCGGCGGCCGCCGTGTGGAAGCGCTCGGCGAACCCCGGCAGGCCGTCCGTCAGCTGGGCGAAGGCGCCGCCGGCCTCGATGCCGTGCAGGGAGCACTGGAGGACCGGCCGCCGGGCGTCGATCAGGTCGAACAGGGCCCCGCTCTCCGGGAGGCGGGCCGACTCCATCGGCGCCCACTCGGGCTGCTCCGCCGCGACCGGTCGGAACGCGGTGCGGAAGTAACGCTCCAGGGCGGGCGCGGGACCGGCCGTCGCCTCCTCGAGGCCGTCGCTCAGCGCCGCCCCGTCCGGGTCGAGGCACAGCACGACGTCCCAGGTGACGCGCGCCGGATCGGTCGCCGGGGTGGGCCCGTCGCCGCGTGCCACCCGTTCGGCCAGGGCGAGCGCGGTGACGGCGCCGACCGGTTCGTCGGGGTGCGGACGGGCGACCACCAGGACGTGCGCGGGACCGTGCCCGACGGACAGCATCTCCAGCGGACGTCCCGCGCGGGACGTGCCGACACGGCGCAGACGGCCGGGCCCCGGGTACCGGGTGACCAGCCGCCGCGCCGCTGCCGAGACCTCCGCGACCGTGAGGTAGCGGTCGGACGTCATGGGCCGTTCCTCCTGCGGGCGCCGATGGGGGCAGAACCGGACGTTCGCGGGTCGGGCCGTGCTTGTCAACACGCCCTTGCGGCAAGTCGGTTGAGGATCCGACTCAGACCAGCTCGGGCCTGGCGCCCGTCGCGCCGGGGTCCTGGGAGTCGCCGGTCCCGGTGGACGCGGCTCCAGCGGCCCCCACCGCTTCCGCCGCTCCCACCGCCTCCGTCGCTTCCGCCGCTTCGGCCGTTTCCCCCGCCTCCGTCGAGTCGTCCGGCGCCGGCCGCTGCCCCGGCACCTCCGCCTTCGGTGCGCGGTCGCGTGCCGTCCGTGCCGACCGCGCCGTCCGGACGTACGCGTAGATCACCGCGCCCGTCACCAGCAGCAGGAGCGGGCCGTAGAGCCAGGGGCGGGCGGCCATCTCCGTGGGGAGCCAGCGGTACGAGGCCAGCAGGGCGGCGAAGACCGCCGTGCCGAGGGCGACCATGCGGACGCACGCGCGGTCCCAGCCGTGGGCGGAGCAGCGCATCGCCGTCTCGATGGTCAGGGCGAAGACCACACCGGCGAGCAGGTCGGCGCCGTAGTGGTAGCCGAAGCCGAGGGTCGCCGTGAGGGTGCCGGCCAGCCAGAAGGTGCCCGCCCAGCGCATCGCCCGGGAGCCGTCACGGGAGTGGACGAAGAGGGTGACCGCCCACGCGGTGTGCAGGCTGGGCATGCAGTTGCGCGGGGTGATGCCGTCGAACGGGATCGGCTGCGGGTCGGTGACCGGCGGCAGGATGTCCGGCCAGATGTTCGCCGTCGCCCAGGCGCCGCCCTCCGCGCCGTACGCGTAGACGGGGCCGACGACCGGGAAGATCATGTAGATCGCGGGGCCGAACAGGCCGATCACCAGGAAGGTGCGCACCAGGTGATGGGCGGGGAAGCGGCGGTCCACCGCCACCCGGCGCAGCTGGTAGAGGCCGACGAGGGCGGCGGCGAGCGGGAGTTGGCCGTAGACCACGTGCAGGATGCCCGTGCTGACCGGGGCGGTCGCGTTCAGGAAGCGGCCCACCAGCCACGACGGGTCGGCGAGTGCGTGGTCGGCGGCGGCCACGTAGGCGTCGAGGACGGTCGCGCGGGTCTTCGAGGTGATGAGCAGCCAGGTGTCGCCGGTCTTGTGGCCCGCCACCAGCAGCAGGCCGAGACCGGTGCCCTTGAGCAGCAGCAGCCGTTCCCGCCCGGTGCGGCGCGTGACGCCGAGGACCGCGACGCCCAGCACCACCCACAGCGCGCCGTTGCCGAAGTTCATGTCGGCGTCGAGCGCCCACCGCACCAGGAAGAACGCGACGTCCACGCCCGCCGCGATCCCCAGGGCGATCAGCCGCTGCCGCCAGGTGAGCACCACCATCGTCAGCGCCAGGCCGCCGTAGAGCAGCGGACCCGACTCGGGGGCGAAGATCACTTCCCGCGACTGCTCGGTGATCGGTCCCGAGAAGCCGTAGCCGCGCGCCACGATCTCCAGGGCGACGAGGAAGCCCAGGGTCACCACGCCCGCCGTGGTCCACAGGACCACGCGGGGCCGGCGCCACGGGGCGGGCTGCGTCCCGCGGTCGTCGTCCCGCGGCGGTATTCGAGTGGGTTCGGTCATCAAGTGGTCGCCTGGTGATTCGGGTGCGGGCAAGTGGCGCATCGCGCGGGAGGGCAGGGTCTTCCGGTGGACAGCCGGTGAATGAGGACATCCGTCGTGAGTTCGAACATGTTAACGGGGGTGGACGGGGAGTCCATGGGTCGGCTGTGCCGTCTCCGTGCCGGACGTCGGTGCGCGGTGGGGTCGCGGTGCCGGTGTCCGAATCGGAACGGCGAGGTCCGTAGGTCGCCGAGGCACTCTTGTGGAATTCCTGTGGAACCCTCAATCTTTCGGCTGACGCACCCGGACGCGGCGGCCGACCTTGTCATGCTCCCGACATAAAGGAGCCGTGCGCCCCTGCGTCACCGCACCACCCCCCACACGAACGCGCACCACCGATTGAGGAGGAACCCTCCATGGCAGTGATGCGTCACCCCCGGCGAAGACTGGCCGTCCTCGGCGCCGCGGCCTCCGCGGCCCTCGTCGCGAGCCTGGTCTCCGCACTCCCCGCGGGGGCCGCCCCGGCCGCACCCGAAGGCCGCATCCAGTACGCGGGCGCCGCGAACGCCGTCGCCGACAGCTACATCGTCACCCTGAAGGCCGACGCGGCCCGCTCGACCACCGCCAAGGGCCGCGCCCTGGCCGAGAAGTACGGCGCCGCCGTCGAGCGCACCTACTCCAAGGCGCTCAACGGCTACGAGATCGAGGCCTCCGAGGCCGAGGCCAAGCGCCTCGCCGCCGACCCGGCCGTCGCCTCGGTGGTCCAGAACCGCACGTTCACCATCTCCGCGACCCAGTCCAACCCGCCCTCCTGGGGCCTGGACCGCATCGACCAGCGCAACCGTCCGGTCAACAGCGCCTACACCTACCCGGATTCGGCCGGGCAGGGCGTGACGGCGTACATCATCGACACGGGCGTCCGGATCAGCCACAACGACTTCGGCGGCCGCGCCTCCAACGGCTACGACGCCGTCGACCGCGACAACGTCGCCCAGGACGGCAACGGCCACGGCACCCACGTCGCCGGCACCGTCGCGGGCAGCGCGTACGGCGTCGCCAAGAAGGCGAAGATCGTCGGCGTCCGCGTCCTGAACAACTCCGGCTCGGGCACCACCGCCCAGGTCGTCGCCGGCATCGACTGGGTGGCGCGCAACGCGGTCAAGCCCGCCGTCGCCAACATGTCGCTCGGCGGCGGCGCGGACAGCACGCTCGACGCGGCCGTCCGCAACGCCATCGCCGCCGGCGTCACCTTCGTCGTCGCGGCCGGCAACGAGTCGACCAACGCCTCCACCAAGTCCCCGGCCCGGGTGAGCGAGGCGATCACGGTCGGCGCGACCACGTCCTCCGACGCCCGCGCCAGCTACTCCAACTACGGCTCGGTGGTGGACCTGTTCGCGCCCGGTTCCTCCATCACCTCCACCTGGCGCACCAGCGACTCGGCCACCAACACCATCTCCGGCACCTCGATGGCCAGCCCGCACGTCGCCGGCGCCGCCGCGCTGTACCTGGCCGGCAACCCGTCGGCCACCCCGGCGCAGGTCTCGTCCGCGCTGACCTCGTCCGCCACCACCGGCGTGGTCACCAGCCCGGGCAGCGGTTCGCCGAACCGCCTGCTGTACGTGGGCTGAGCACGCAGGTGCCGGCTCCGGCCGGTCCGCGGACCGGCGCCCCGCCCCCGGGAGGCATCCCCGGGGGCGGGGCCCGTCACCGTCCGCTTACGATGCGCGTCGTGTCGATACCTCCGCCCGCCGGGCCGCAGTTCGAAGGCGGCGCCCAGCCGCCGCACTTCCCCCACCAGGGCCCGCCCGGTCCCGGGCCGTACTTCCCCTACGGCCCGTACGGGCCCCGGCCGCCCGCCGCCGTCAACGGTGTCGCCATCGCAGCCCTGGTCTTCGGAGTGCTGTGCTTCCTGCCCGCCGTGGGGCTCGTGCTCGGCGTGATCGCGCTGCTCCAGATCAAACGGCGGGGCGAGCGGGGGAAGGGCATGGCGGTCGCCGGCGTCACGCTGTCCTCGCTCGGGCTGGTGCTGTGGACGGTCGCGCTCGTCACCGGTGGCGCGGCGGCGTTCTGGGAGGGCTTCCAGGAGGGCGCGCGCTCCGACAGCGTCCTGTCCCTGCGCAAGGGCGACTGCTTCACCTCGCCCGGCGGACTGGAGGGCTGGACCGTCAAGGCCCACAAGGTGCCCTGCGCCGACGAGCACGACGGCGAGGTCTTCGCTCTCGTCTCCGTCCCCGGGAGCGACTTCCCCGGCGACGACAGCCTCGTCGAGCTGAGCGAGGACCGCTGCTACGAGCGGCGGAGCGCCTACGTCATGGACGGCTGGTCCCTGCCGGAGGAGATCGCCGTCTACTACTTCGCCCCGTCCGAGCAGAGCTGGGGCTTCGGCGACCGCTCCGTCGCCTGCGTGCTCGGCCAGGAGGACGGGACCCGTTTCAGCGGGTCGCTGCGCAGCGACGCGACCACCCTCGACGCCCATCAGCTGGCCTACCTGGAGGCCGCCGAGGTGCTCAACGTCGCGCTGGACGAGGTGCCCGCGTCCGACTCCTTCGACGACGACGTCAGCGACGACCGGGAGTGGGCCGGGCAGGTCGAGGAGGCGGTCACCGAGCAGGTGCGGCTGCTGCGCGCGCACACGTGGCCGGAGCGGGCGCGGGAGCCGGTGGACGAACTGGTCGCCGACCTGGTCGAGGCGCGGGTCGCCTGGGGGCGCGCGGCGGGTACGGCCGACCCGGACGCGTACTGGATCCGCGAGGAGGAGGCCTGGGAGGCGACCGACCCCTCCCTGTCGATCACCGTGCGCGAAGCTTTGGGGCTGGCCACTTCACCGCCCGCTTACGACGAGGAGGTCGAGCGGGAGCCGGAAGCCGGTGAGATGGAGGTGTGAGCGCCTCCATAGCGGGGAGAAAGTGCCTGCGTAAAGCCCTCCCACGGGAAAGGTCATCACATCGAGTGATTCTCTGGCCTTTGCTTGCTTCGGACAACCCAGGGTTGCCACTCTGTTGCTGTCTGTACAACCTGATGGGAGCGGCCAGTGACATTCGGTGAGCAGCCGGCGTACCTGCGCGTCGCGGGTGATCTCCGCAAGAAGATCGTCGACGGTCAGCTGCCGCCCCACACCCGGCTCCCCTCGCAGGCCCGCATCCGCGAGGAGTACGGCGTCTCGGACACGGTCGCGCTGGAGGCGCGCAAGGTGCTGATGGCCGAGGGGCTCGTCGAGGGCCGCTCGGGGTCGGGGACGTACGTGCGGGAGCGGCCCGTGCCGCGGCGGGTCGCCCGGTCCGGGTTCCGTCCGGAGCGGGGGGCGACGCCGTTCCGGCAGGAGCAGGCCGACATCGGCGTGCGCGGCACCTGGGAGTCCAGCAGCGAGCAGACGGACGCGAGCGCGTCGATCGCCCAGCGGCTGGGCATCGACGCGGGGGACCGCGTGATGCGCACGAAGTACCTGTTCCGGGAGGCCGGCGAGCCGATGATGCTCTCCACGTCCTGGGAGCCCCTCGCCCTGACCGGGCGCACGCCGGTGATGCTGCCCGAGGAGGGCCCGCTGGGCGGCATGGGCGTGGTCGAGCGCATGCGCGCGATCGACGTCGTCGTGGACAACGTGACGGAGGAGGTCGGGGCCCGCCCCGGCCTCGCGGAGGAGCTGATGCTGCTGGGCGGCGTCCCCGGTCACGTCGTCCTGGTCATCCAGCGCACCTACTTCGCGTCGGGTCGCCCGGTGGAGACGGCGGACGTGGTGATCCCGGCGGACCGCTACCGGGCGGCGTACCACCTGCCGGTGAAGTAGCAAGCCACGCCTGTCGGCGTCCGGGGGCCGGCGGTCGCTGAGGATCCGGCCGGCCCGCGCGGCGGCGGCGCCGGGCCGGCGATCTCCGGGCCCCAGCGGGAGAGCCTGCCGCGCTCGCGGCCGGCGACCGCGCGCACCGCGTGCGGGGCGGACGGCAGCAGCCGGAGAAGTCCACGCCGACGAGCGGGCCGCGGCGGTGAGGGCCGGCCACAGCGTGGCGAGCAGGGCTCCGGGCGACCTCCCTCACGTCCTCTTTCACCCCGCCCTGTTTCTCGCCCGTACCGCGGCCTCGCCCGCAGTACGCGCGTCGGCGTCGTCCCGTCCCGCCCAGGGCGCCGCGCCTCCCCAACCGCCCCATCGCCCCCTCGCGCTCCCCTTCGCGCCCCGCGTCCTGGCTCCGCTCCGGCGCGGGGCTCGGTCCGCGCCGGGTGGCGGGCGAAGGGATTTGGCCGTTCTTGCAGGTCGCCCCAGGGCCCGGGCGAGGCGGGCCATACGGCGCTGACCGGACATGTCGCCCCCGGCGCGCGGCGCATCCGCCACCGTGCGCCCCCTCCGTGCTGGCCGGTTGCGTGCCTGTTTGTGAAAAGGCGTATTCGCTCAGTGAAGGTAAGGCGTAGGCTCGGGCATATGCGGACTGCGGTTTCCTTACCGGGCGGGGCGCGGCACAGGTCGCGGAAGGCAAGTGGAGGGGAGCGATGAGCGACGGCACGGTGACTCTTCCCTGGCTCGTCGTGCGTCAGGACGACAACGGCAACCGCTACCGGGTGGGCCGCTACGCGACACGCGCCGAGGCGGAGAAGATCGCGGACAGCCTCGACGGCCGCGGCCACAAGCAGCTCTACTGGGTCGAACGCATCGGCCAGAGCGGCTCCACCGTCGGCCGGTCCGCCACCTGAGCCGTCCCGGAGCGCCGGCCCGTCTCCCGTAGGCTCCGCCGTATGAGCGAGCGGATCGTGGTGGTCGGTGCCGCCCTGTGGCACGAGGGGCGGCTGCTCGCCGCCCGCAGGAGCGCGCCCGCCGAGCTGGCCGGGCTCTGGGAGCTCCCCGGCGGCAAGGTCGAACCGGGCGAGGCCCCGGACGCCGCCGTCGTGCGCGAGCTGCGCGAGGAACTCGGCGTCGACGCCGAGCCCGGGGAGCGCGTCCCGGGTCAGTGGCCCCTGCGGACGCCGTACGTCATGCAGGTGTGGACCGCCCGCCTGCGACCCGGGTCCGCCGCCCCGCGCCCCCTCCAGGACCACGACGAGTTGCGATGGCTCACCCCCGACCGCGTCTGGGACGTCGACTGGATCGAGCACGACGTGCCCGCCGTGCGGGACACCCTCACCCACCTCGGAGCACGCGACGGCGGGTGACGCGATCCCGGCGCACCGCCGTGAGATGACGACCCGTGAGCGCGCCGTCGGCAGACGCCCGCGTGCGGGACGCGCGCCTCGCGCCGTTGTGCGCGGTACTCCGTCCGGGATATCGGGTATGTGGCTATTGACCACATGAAACCGGACACGGTCGGACTGCCTGACTCGCTCGGCGGGGGAGGTGATCCGCGTGACCGACACCGACGGCGACCGGGCCACGTGGACCTTCGCCGCGGACCCGAGCGCGGTGCGGGCCGCCCGTTGCGCCGTGCGCGAACAGCTCCGCCGGTGGGAGCTCGACGGCGTCGCCGATCTCGCGGAACTGCTGGTCAGCGAACTCGTCACCAACGCCCTGCGGCATGCCACCGGACCCGTCGGCGTGTGCCTGACCCGGCCCGCCGGACGGACCGGGGTGCTGCTCGTCGAGGTGTCCGACCCCGTCCCCGAACCGCCCCACGAACGCGTCGCCCGGCCCGACGACGAGGGCGGGCGCGGACTCCAGCTCCTGGCCCTCGCCTCCCGCCGCTGGGGGCACCGGTCCGGGCCGCACGGGAAGACGGTGTGGTGCGAACTCGTGGTCCCCCGGTGAGGTCCCGCACGGCCGTACGCAGGTGTGCGCGGGCCCTCGCCGCACCCCGTGACCGGTAACCGTCCATGACGGTTGTCGAACCGGGGGATTCGACGGCGTGTCCGCTGGTTAGAAGACTGGGAGTGTTCTCACGGCGTGGACCGAAAAGCATCGGGACCGTGCTGTGATCGTGAACACCGTGTTGCGCGGCGCCGTAGTGCTGGATACTGCGGGCAGCCGCCCCCGGTGACCGGTGCCGGACGCGGTGAGCTGGAGGGGACGGTTCGCGTGAGCGAGATACCAGCGAAGGCCACGGAGTCCGAGGACTCGTCGGGCGGCTCGAGGGACGAGGCCGCCGACGGCCTCCTATCCGGCGATGCTCCGTCCGGTGACGCCATGTGGCAGACCGCCCCGCCCGGCTCCATGTACGACTACATCAAGGTGGCGTCCTTCTCGATCGGCCCCGACGGGCTGGTCGACCAGTGGAGTCTGCGCGCCGAGCAGATCTTCGGGATCCCCGCGGAGCGCGCCGTCGGCGCCGACCCCATCGAGGCGTTCCTCGAGCCCGTCCGCAGGGAGCGCGGCCAGCGCAAGATGGCGGAGATCCTCGACGGCCGCGAGTGGACCGGCGTCGTGCCCTTCCGGCTGCCCGCCCACATGGCCGAGGACGACCGCGACCGCGAGGGCATCGCCGAGGTCTACGTCATGCCGACGCGGACCGAGGCGGGCGAGAAGGCCGCCGTCTGCATCGTCGTCGACGTCCGCACCCTGCGCCGCATCGAGACGGATCTGGCCGCCTCGCAGGCCATATTCGGCCAATCTCCCTTCGGCTTCGTGCTGATCGACCGTGACCTGCGGGTCCGCCGCGCCAACGAGCGGTTCGCGTCCCTCTTCGGCGGCGCGCCCGACGACCACCGCGGCAAGGGCGTCCACGACTACCTGCCGCGCGGCGAGGCCGAGCGGGTCGCGGCGACGCTGCGCAGGGTCCTGGAGACCGGCGAGTCCATCACGGACATGCACGTCACCGGGTTCGTCCCCGGCTCCGACGAGCGCCGCCACTGGTCCGTCAACCTCTACCGCGTGCACAGCGGCAGCGGCCGCCCCATCGGCATCGCCTGGCTGGGCATCGACATCACCGCCCGCCGCGCCGCCGCCCGTGAGGCCGCCGCCGCACGGCGCAATCTCGCCCTGCTGAACGAGGCCGGCGCGCGCATCGGCAACTCCCTCGACCTGGAGACCACCGCGCGCGAACTGCTCGACGTGGTCGTCCCCGGCTTCTGCGACCTGGCCACCGTCGACCTCTACCAGGGGCTGCTGGCCGGCGACGAGACCCCGCCCGGCCTCGCCGACGGCAGCGCCGAGGTGCGCCGCGTCGCCTTCGCCAGCGCCGTGTCCGACGGGCCCATCGGCGGCACCGGCGAGCCGGTGAAGCTGGGCGCCGTCCACCACTACCCGTTCAACTCGGCCTGCGCGGACGCCCTGCGCACCGCCCGCCCGCAGACCGTGCCCGGCGAGGACGGCGGCCTGGTGCAGTCCACGCTCGCCGTGCCGATGGTCGCCCACGACACCGTGGTGGGCCTCGCCCAGTTCGCCCGCACCAAGGGCAGCGAGCCGTTCGGCGACCGCGACCGCGACCTCGCCGTGGAACTGGCCGCCCGCGCCGCCGTCTGCATCGACAACGCCCGCCTCTACCGCCGCGAACACGAACGCGCGCTGATACTGCAGCGCTCCCTGCTGCCGCCCGGCGACCCGGAGGCGTCCGGTCTCGACATCGCCTGCCGCTACCTGCCCGGCAACGCGGCGAGCGGCCGCACCGGCGAGGTCGGCGGCGACTGGTTCGACGTCATCGAACTGCCCGGCCACCGCACCGCGCTGGTCGTCGGCGACGTCATGGGCCGCGGCCTGCGCGCCGCCGTCGCCATGGGCGAACTGCGCACCGCCGTACGGACGCTGGCGCAGCTCGACCTCGAACCGGCGGAGGTGCTCAGCCAGCTCGACGAGATCGCCCGCGGCCTGGGCGCTCCCGGCGGCCCTTCCCAGGCGTTCACCGGAGGCGTCCAGCAGGCCACCCGCGCCGCCCGCCGCCCCCGCGAGGCGGACCTCTCCGAGGTGTACCTGGCCACCTGCGTGTACGCCGTCTACGACTCCGTCACCCGCCGCTGCACGTTCGCCAACGCGGGCCATCTGCCGCCCGTCCTGGTCGAGCCGGGGGAGAACGCGCTGATGCTCGACGTGCCGCCCGGCATGCCGCTCGGCGTCGGCGGGGAGCCCTTCGAGGAGGTGGAGGTCGAACTGCCCGAAGGCGCCCTGCTCGCGCTCTACACGGACGGCCTGGTCGAAAGCCGCGACCACCCCCTCGACGAAGGCCTCCAGGCGTTCGTGGGCGCGCTCACCGACCCGTCCGCACCGCTGGAGGACGTCTGCGACCACGTCCTGAACACGCTCGACACCCATCACGGCGAGGACGACATCGCGCTTTTGATGGCACGTGTACAGGGCCTGCCCGCGAACTCCGTGGGCGACTGGACCCTGCCGCGTGAGCCGCGCAGCGTGGGCCGGGCCCGCGAGTACGCCCGCGCCCAGCTCCTCGCCTGGGACATGGAGCCGCTGGTCGACACCACCGAGCTGCTGGTCAGCGAGCTCGTCACCAACGCCCTGCGGTACGGCGAGGGGGAGATCAGACTCCGGCTGCTGCTGGACCGCACCCTGGTGTGCGAGGTCTGGGACTCCGGGTTGGTCCAGCCCCGCCGGCGGCGCGCCCGCGACACCGACGAGGGCGGCCGCGGCCTCCAGCTCGTCGGGCTGCTGAGCGCCGCCTGGGGCTCACGGCGTACGCCCCGGGGCAAGACCGTGTGGTTCGAACTGCCGCTGCCCGGGGCCGACACCGGCCTCACCGACCCGGCGGAGGCGCTGCTCAGCCTGTTCTGACGCCCCGTCGACCCGGCCGTGACCCTTCGTGATCATGAAGCCGTGGACGCAACCGCACCACCCGTTCCCCTCGTCCTCACCCCCAACATCCGACGACGAGGGGAACAGCGGCATGGACCACACGGAGTCGCGGGACGGCACGGACGAGCCCACGGACGGCACCCGGACAACGCCCGCGCCCGGACCCGCGCCTGCGCCCGCGTCCGAGCCCGCGTCGGCGTCGGCGTCCGGCCCCGTTCCCGCGCCCGGACCCGTTCCCGCGTCCGGACGCACCCTCGACCCCGAGCCCCGGCCCGACCCCGCGCCCCAGCCCCAGCCCCAGCCCGCGCCCGAGTCGGCCAAGAAGCGCCGCAGACCCTGGGTGCGCCGCGTCAGACGCACCGTCCTCGTGCTCGCGCTGGTGCTGATCGTGCCGCTCGCCGCCGTCGAGACGGCGCTGCGGGTCAACTACATGGGCGACCCGGCCGACGGCACCCACACCCGCAACCGGGACGCCATGTGGCTCGGCCACGCCTGGGTCGACGGACGCAAGAAGGACGCCGACGTCACCGCCCTCGCCGGCCGCCTCAGAGACACCGGCGTGCGGGACCTGTACGTCCACACCGGCCCACTGGAGCACGACGGCACCCTGCCGACGTCGGTGTATCCGCGCGCCCGCTGGTTCATCGACGCGGTGCACCGTGAGCTGCCCGGCGTCCGCGTCCAGGCGTTCCTCGGGGACGTCCTCGCCAACGGCGGCCCCGAAGGCCTGGAGTTGAGCGACGCCGCCACCCGGGCCGAGGTGGTGCGCAGCGCCGGCCAGGTCCTCGACACCGGCTACGAGGGCGTCCACATGGACCTGGAGCCCTTGCACTCCGACGACGAGCACTACCTCGACCTGCTCGACGACCTGCGGAAACTCACCAAGGACCGGGACGCGCAGCTCTCCGTCGCCGCCCACCAGATCGACCCGCTGCCGCACCTCCACTCCGTCGCGGGCCTCGTCGCCGACCACCCCAAGTGGTGGTCGCAGGAGTTCTTCGGCCAGGTGGCACGGCGCGTCGACCAGATCGCCGTGATGTCGTACGACACCGCGCGGCTCTTCGAGAGCACCTACGGCGGCTACGTGGCCCAGCAGACGTCGCTCGCCCTGGAGGTCACCCCGCCCACCACGCACCTGCTGATGGGGCTGCCCTTCTACTACGAGAACAACCCCAGCCACTGGGGTCACGCCGAGACGGTCGCCGCCGCCGTGCGCGGTGCCCGGCTGGGGCTGTCCCGCACCGACCCCGACCGGGAACTCTTCGGTCTCGCGCCGTACATCGACTTCGCGGCGACGGAGACCAACTGGAAGGAGTTCGAAGACGGCTGGGTCCGCTGACCCGTCAGGACCGGCGGCGGATCTTGTTCCCCAGCCACACCAGCGGGTCGTACTTGCGGTCCACCGCCCGCTCCTTCAGCGGGATCAGCGCGTTGTCCGTGATCTTGATGCCCTCGGGGCAGACCTCCGTGCAGCACTTGGTGATGTTGCAGTAGCCGAGGCCGTGGTCGTCCTGGGCCGTGCGCTTGCGGTCCAGGCCGGACTCCTCGGCCGCGTCCAGCGGGTGCATGTCCAGCTCGGCGACCCGCATCAGGAACCGCGGCCCGGCGAACGCCGGCTTGTTCTCCTCGTGGTCACGGACGACGTGGCAGGTGTCCTGGCACAGGAAGCACTCGATGCACTTGCGGAACTCCTGCGAGCGGTCCACGTCCTCCTGCATCATCCGGTACTCGCCCGGACCCACCCCGGCCGGCGGGACGAACGCCGGGACCTGCCGCGCCTTGGCGTAGTTGAAGCCGACGTCCGTCACCAGGTCCCGGATCACCGGGAACGCCCGCAGCGGCGTCACGGTGATCGTCTCCTCGCGGTCGAACACCGACATGCGGGTCATGCACAGCAGCCGGGGGCGGCCGTTGATCTCCGCCGAGCACGAACCGCACTTGCCGGCCTTGCAGTTCCAGCGCACGGCGAGGTCGGGGGCCTGGGTGGCCTGGAGGCGGTGGATGATGTCGAGGACGACCTCGCCGTCGTTCACCTCGACGCGGAAGTCCTCCAGGCCGCCCCCGTCGACGTCCCCCCGCCACACCTTGAAGCGGGCCTCGTAGCTGCTCACTCGTAGAGCTCCTCTTCGGCCAGGTACTTGACCAGCTCGTCCTTCTCGAAGAGGGCGAGCAGGTCGGGGCGGATGGGTTCGGTCGTCTCACGGGTCAGGGTGATCTGCCCGCGCACCGCGTCGGTGGCGGCGAGGCCTCCGGAGGGGTCGGTGAGCGCGCACAGCAGGTTGACGTTGCGCCAGGCGCGTTCCATGACGGCGTGGTCCTCGCGGGTGTGGCCGCCGCGCGACTCGGTGCGCTCCAGCGCCGCCCGGGCCACGCACTCGCTGACCAGCAGCATGTTCCGCAGGTCCAGCGCGAGGTGCCAGCCCGGGTTGAACTGCCGGTGGCCCTCCACGCCCGCGCGCCGGGCCCGCGCCCGCAGCTCGGCGAGCTCCTCCAGGGCCTGCCGCATCTCGTGCTCCCGGCGGATGATGCCGACCAGGTCGTTCATCGTCTGCTGGAGCTCCTGGTGCAGCGTGTACGGGTTCTCCGGCGGGCCGTCGGCCGGCTCCTCGCCCTCCGCCGAGAACGGCCGCAGCGCTTCCGCCGCGGCCGCGTCGACCTGGGCGTCGTCCGCGTGGGGCCGCGCCCCGGTCCTGGCGAGCGCGTGGTCCGCCGCGTGCCAACCCGCACGGCGCCCGAACACCAGCAGGTCGGACAGCGAGTTCCCGCCCAGCCGGTTGGAGCCGTGCATGCCGCCCGCGACCTCACCGGCCGCGAACAGCCCCGGCACCCCGCGCGCCGCCGCCGAGTCGGAGTCGACGGCGATGCCGCCCATCACGTAGTGGCAGGTCGGGCCGACCTCCATCGGCTCGGCCGTGATGTCGACGTCCGCCAGCTCCTTGAACTGGTGGTACATCGACGGCAGCCGGCGCTTGATCACCTCCGCCGGCATCCGCGTGGACACGTCCAGGAACACCCCGCCGTGCGGGGAGCCGCGGCCCGCCTTGACCTCGGCGTTGATGGCGCGGGCGACCTCGTCCCGGGGGAGCAGCTCGGGCGGGCGGCGGTTGTGGTCCGGGTCGTCGTACCAGCGGTCCGCCTCCTCCTCGGACTGGGCGTACTTCTCCTTGAAGACGTCCGGGACGTAGTCGAACATGAACCGCTTGCCCTCGGAGTTGCGCAGCACCCCGCCGTCGCCGCGCACCGACTCGGTGACGAGGATGCCCTTCACCGACGGCGGCCAGACCATGCCCGTGGGGTGGAACTGCACGAACTCCATGTTCAGCAGCGGCGCCCCCGCGAGCAGCGCCAGCGCGTGCCCGTCGCCCGTGTACTCCCAGGAGTTGGACGTGACCTTGAAGGACTTCCCGATGCCGCCGGTGGCGATCACCACGGCCGGGGCCTCCAGGACGAAGAAGCGGCCGGACTCCCGCTCGTAGCCGAAGACCCCGCTCACCTGGTCGCCGTCCTTCAGCACCCGGGTGACCGTGCACTCCTGGAACACCCTCAGGCGGGACTCGTAGTCGCCGGTCTCGGCGAAGTCCTCCTGCTGGAGCGCGACGATCTTCTGCTGGAGGGTGCGGATCAGCTCCAGGCCGGTGCGGTCGCCGACGTGCGCCAGCCGCGGGTACTCGTGGCCGCCGAAATTGCGCTGGGAGATCCGTCCGTCCTCGGTCCGGTCGAACAGCGCGCCCCAGGTCTCCAGCTCCCACACCCGGGCGGGCGCCTCCTGGGCGTGCAGCTCGGCCATCCGCCACTGGTTGAGGAACTTCCCGCCGCGCATGGTGTCGCGAAAGTGCACCTGCCAGTCGTCGCCGGAGTTGACGTTGCCCATCGCCGCGGCGATGCCGCCCTCGGCCATCACGGTGTGCGCCTTGCCGAACAGCGACTTGCAGATCACGGCCGTACGGGCGCCCCGCTCGCGCGCCTCGATCGCGGCGCGCAGACCGGCGCCGCCGGCCCCGACCACGACGACGTCCCACTCCTGTCGGTCGACCACGGACATGGATGAAGGCCCCCAGCTAGAAGAAGCGCGGGTCGTCGAAGACCCCGGACGCGACGAGATACACGTAGAGGTCGGCGACCGCCACGCTGATGAGCGACGCCCAGGCGAGCTGCATGTGGCGGGCGTTCAGCCGACTCACCCACTGCCACATCCGGTAGCGCACGGGATGCTTCGAGAAGTGCTTGAGCTTCCCGCCGACGATGTGCCGGCAGGAGTGACAGGACAGGGTGTACGCCCAGATCAGGACGATGTTCACCAGGAACACCAGGGTGCCGAGGCCCATGTGGCCCCATGCGTAGTCCTCGTCGCGGAAGGCGAGCACGGTGTCCCAGCTCAGCACGCAGGCGACCAGCAGCGCCGCGTAGAAGAAGTACCGGTGAACGTTCTGCAGGATCAGCGGGAAGCGGGACTCGCCGGTGTACTTCGCGTGCGGTTCGGCGACCGCGCAGGCGGGCGGTGACGCCCAGAAGCTCCGGTAGTAGGCCTTGCGGTAGTAGTAGCAGGTCAGCCGGAAGCCGAGCGGGAAGATCAGAATGATGATCGCCGGCGAGATGCCCCACCAGCCGCCGAACAGCTCCCAGTTCGGGCCGCCGCGCATCGGCTCGCAGTTCTCCGCGAGGCAGGGCGAGTAGAACGGCGACACGTACGGCGCCGCGTAGTAGTCCGCGTCGGCGAAGGCCCGCCAGGTCGAGTAGACGACGAAGGCGAGCAGCCCGGCCGCGGTGGCGGCCGGGGCCAGCCACCAGCGGTCGGTCCGCAGGTGCGGGGCGGAGATCGCGGCGCGCGTGCCGGATCTCACGCCGCCGCGGTGCTCGGGTTCGGTCGCAGGGGGTTCCGTACCAGTGGCCACGTCGTCCACTCCGGTAGGGGTCGGGGGCGCCGGGTCGGCGGGGCGGCGGTCGGGCGGGGGTCAGGGGGCGCGGCGGTCGCGGGCGCCGAGACCCTCGTCGTCGGTGTCCACCCACAGCGACACGTCGTAGGGGGTGTCGGAGATCGTCACGAGGTCGGGCCGCTTGGCCGGGCCCGCCGAGGCGACGGCGGTCTCCCGGAGCAGCGCGAGGCTCTCGCGCAGGTGGTTGGTGTCGGAGCGGACGCGGCGCAGTTCCAGACTGCCGCTGCCCAGCTGTTTCTCCAGGCGCCCCACCGACCTCATCAGGTCGTCGAGACAACGCTGGACGGTCGCCAGTTCATCGTGCACGGACATGACGTGACCTCACTTCCACGGGTCCTTCAGGCCCAAGGCGGTGCAACGGTCATGCGCCTGCGAGTGTTGCGCGTCACACCTTGCGCTGTGAAGGGATGTGCATCGATTGGCCGAGGCGCATGGGTGCATCGTCCGGTGCGCAGCCGCGTGGCGCCGGGTGCGTTGCGCCGCTCGGGTGGGCTTGGCGTCGGCGGCCGCCGTGTCGCCCGTGAATGCAGAACCCTTTCCTCTTCAGTGGGCCGCATACATCGGATGAACGCCCAATACCAAGTGTGATCACCATGCCCGCGGCTTTCCGGAGGTATCCAGAGATGTCCCACGACGGCATCGCCCCGCGCGCGGTCCTGCGCTCGGTCGCCTTCCTCACCGCCGGCATGCTCACGGTGCCCGTTCTGGCCGGATGCGGTTCCGACGATCCCGCGGGCGAGCCCCTCGCGGGCGCGGACACCGCGGGCGCGGACCGGTCCGACATCGCCGACGGCGGGACCCTGCGCTGGGCCGTGGACACCGTCCCGGACACCCTGAACACCTTCCAGGCGGACGCCGACACCACCACCGCCCGGATCGCCGAGGCCGTCCTGCCGTCGATGTACCGCTCCGACGCCCGGGGCCGGGCCGTGCGCAACGCCGACTACCTGGCCTCCGCCGAGGTCGTCGACACCGAGCCCAAGCAGGTCGTCGTCTACCGGCTCGCCCAGCAGGCCGTCTGGAGCGACGGCCGGGAGATCGGCGCCGCCGACTTCGCCGCCCAGTGGCGCGCCCTGTCCGGCAAGGACACCGCCTACTGGACCGCCCGCAACGCCGGCTACGACCGCATCGAGAAGGTCGAGCGGGGCAAGAACGACCTCGAGGTCAAGGTCACCTTCGGCCGCCCCTACGCCGACTGGAAGTCGTTGTTCAGCCCGCTCTACCCCAAGGAGGTCATGGGCACCCCGGACTCCTTCAACGACGGGGCGCGCAAGAAGCTCAAGGTCACGGCCGGGCCGTTCACGGTGGACAAGGTAAACACCAAGGAGGACGAGGTCGTCCTCGCCCGCAATTCCCGATGGTGGGGCGACCCCGCCAAGCTGCAGAAGATCGTCCTGCGCGCCGTGCCGCACGACAAGCGCGTCTCCGCCCTCAGCGACGGCACCCTCGACCTGGCCGAGATCGACCCCGAGGCCGCCCGGCGCATCACGGTCGCCGCCCTCCCGCAGGAGGGGAACACGCCCCTGATGGGCCCCGAGGCCGACCGCTCCGCCGCGGACGCGCTGCGCTCCTGGGCGGTCGCCAACGGCTCCGACGAGGACGCCGCCGACGAGGAGGTCTCCGCCCGCAAGAAGCTGCGCAAGAAGGCGGAGAAGTACGCACGGCAGCAGAAGGCGCTCGGCGGCTTCGAGGTGCGCAAGTCCCTGGAGCCCGCCTACACCCAGCTCGCCCTGAACGGCGCCGAGGGCCCCCTGTCCGACGAGCGGGTCCGCAGGGCCGTGGCCCGCGCCCTGGACCGCAAGGACATCGCCGGGACCGTGCTGAAGCCGCTCGGCCTGCCCGCCGAGCCCGTCGGCAGCCACCTCGCGCTGTCCGGCCAGGCCGCCTACGCCGACAGCAGCGGAGCCCTCGGCAAGCCGGACGCCAAGGAGGCCCGGGCGCTCCTCTCGGACGCCGGGTGGGTGCCGGGCGGCCCGGTCGAGGAGGAGAAGAAGGACACGAAGAAGGACGAGGGCGAGGAGGCGGCCGGCTCCGAGGCGGACAAGGAGGGCAAGGAGGACACGAAGGGCTCGGGCGGCTCGGAGGACTCCGACGACGGCGACGACGGCACGTACATCGTCGGCGAGGACGACGGCAAGAACCACGGGACGGGCGACGGCAAGGCCCCGCACGACTCCGGCACCGGCACCGGTCAGCTCAAGCAGGGCGGCGCCCCCGCGGGCGCCTACGCCCCCAAGGGCACCGCGGCCCCCGCCCGCGCCGACACCGCCCCGGTCGCCAAGGACGGCAAGGCGCTGGTGCTGCGGTTCGTGCTGCCGTCGGGGCCGGGCTCGAAGACCCTGGAGACGGTGGCCGGCCGGATCGCGGCGATGCTGGAGAAGATCGGCATCCGCACCGACATCTCCACGGTCGACGACGACAGCTACTTCAAGGACCACATCGCGTCCGGCGACTTCGACCTGGCCCTCTACTCCTGGCCCGCGACCGCCTTCCCCGCCACCGACGCACGCCCGGTCTACTCCAAGCCGGTCCCGGCCGCCGACGGCTCGCTCAACGTGGAGCAGAACTGGACCCGGGTCGGCACCGACCAGGTCGACCAGCTCTTCGACCAGGCCATCGCCACCCTCGACGACTCCGAGCGCCGCGACCTGATCCGCAAGGCCGACTCCCGGATCTGGGCGGCGGCCGGCTCCATCCCCCTCTACCAGCGCCCGCAGCTGGTCGCGGCCCGCAAGAACCTCGCCAACGCCGGCGCCTTCGGCTTCGCCACCCCCGTCTACGAGGACATGGGCTTCCTGAAGAAGTCGGCGCAGGGCCCGGAGGGCTCACCGGCGTCGAAGAAGGGCGGGTCCGGGAGCTGACCGGAACGGCCGCAGACGCGACGCGGCCCGGCGCCCCCACCAGGGGCGCCGGGCCGCGTCACGTGCGCGGTGCGGTGATCAGCCGTGCTTGGCGCGGCTCGCGGCGCGGGCGCGCTCGCGGGCGTCCAGGTTCACCTTGCGGATGCGGACGGCCTCCGGGGTGACCTCGACGCACTCGTCGTCGCGGCAGAACTCCAGGGACTGCTCCAGAGAGAGCTTGCGCGGCGGGACGATCGACTCGGTCACGTCGGCCGTGGACGACCGCATGTTGGTGAGCTTCTTCTCCTTGGTGATGTTGACGTCCATGTCGTCGGAGCGGGAGTTCTCACCGACGATCATGCCCTCGTACACCTCGGTGCCGGGCTCCGTGAAGAGCACGCCGCGCTCCTGGAGGTTGGTCATCGCGAAGGCGGTGACCGCGCCGGCGCGGTCGGCGACCAGCGAGCCGTTGTTGCGGGTGGTCAGCGTGCCGAACCAGGGCTCGTGGCCCTCGTGGATGGAGTGGGCGATGCCGGTGCCGCGGGTCTGGGTGAGGAACTCCGTCCGGAATCCGATCAGACCGCGGGAGGGCACCACGAACTCCATGCGCACCCAGCCGGAGCCGTGGTTCGACATGTTGTCCATGCGGCCCTTGCGGACGCCCATGAGCTGCGTGACCGCACCCATGTGCTCCTCGGGCACGTCGATGGTCATGCGCTCGACGGGCTCGTAGACCTTGCCGTCGACCTCCTTGGTGACCACCTGGGGCTTGCCGACGGTGAGCTCGTAGCCCTCGCGGCGCATCTGCTCGACCAGGATGGCCAGCGCCAGCTCGCCGCGGCCCTGCACCTCCCAGGCGTCGGGGCGCTCGGTCTCCAGGACGCGGAGCGAGACGTTGCCGATCAGCTCGCGGTCCAGCCGGTCCTTGACCTGGCGGGCGGTGACCTTGCGGTCCTTGACGGCCGCCTTGTTGTCGGCGCCCTTGCCGGTGCCGCCGCGGCCGACCAGCGGGGAGGTGTTGGTGCCGATGGTCATGGAGATCGCCGGCTCGTCCACCGTGATCAGCGGCAGCGCGACCGGGTTCTCCTGGTCGGCCAGGGTCTCGCCGATCATGATGTCCGGGATGCCCGCGACCGCGCAGATGTCACCCGGGCCGGCCTTCTCGGCGGGCTTGCGGGTGAGCGCCTCGGTCATCATCAGCTCGGAGATGCGGACGTTGGAGACGGAGCCGTCGCGCTTCATCCAGGCGACGGTCTGCCCCTTCTTCAGCTCGCCCTGGTGCACGCGCAGCAGCGCGATACGGCCGAGGAAGTTGTCGGCGTCCAGGTTGGTGACGTGGGCCTGGAGCGGGGCGCCCTCCTCGTAGGTGGGGGCGGGGATGTGCTCGAGGATCGTCGAGAAGAAGGGCTCGAGCGAGTCGGAGTCGCCGGGGACCGTGCCGTCGTCGGGCTTGGTCAGCGAGGCGATGCCGTCACGGCCGCAGGCGTAGACGATCGGGAACTCGATCTGCTCCTCGTCCGCGTCCAGGTCGAGGAAGAGGTCGTAGGTCTCGTTGACGACCTCGTCGATCCGGGCGTCGGGACGGTCCGTCTTGTTGATGCACAGGATGATCGGCAGCCGCTGCTGCAGGGCCTTGCGCAGCACGAAGCGGGTCTGCGGCAGCGGGCCCTCGGAGGCGTCCACCAGCAGCACGACACCGTCGACCATCGACAGACCGCGCTCGACCTCGCCGCCGAAGTCGGCGTGGCCGGGGGTGTCGATGATGTTGATCGTGATGGGCTCCCCGCCGTCCTTGGGGTGGTACTTCACCGCCGTGTTCTTGGCGAGGATCGTGATGCCCTTCTCACGCTCCAGGTCGTTCGAGTCCATCATGCGGTCGTCGACCTGGTCGAGCTGGTGGGCGGCGAAGGCGCCGGCCTGCTTGAGCATGCCGTCGACGATGGTGGTCTTGCCGTGGTCGACGTGGGCGACGATGGCGACGTTGCGGATGTCGTGACGCGTTACAGACGGTGCCATGAAAGGCGTACTCCCGGAGGTGGTGAAGGTTGCCCGCCGCAGACGTCTGTGGTGCGAGGGCCCTGCCGGGCTGGACACGCCTCGGCCTGCCTCCATGGTACGGGCCCGCCAGTACGTGTGCCCGCGCCCGCCGGGGGCCGGGGTCCGGGGCCGCCGGGGCCCCGGGGGCGGGGGACGTCTCCGGGCGGTCGCACGTGCTTCCGGCAAACGCAACATCTCGTTCGCATATCGGTGCTCGCGCATGCGGGTTTCGGACATGTAAACCGAAAACGCGCACCTAATGTCCGGATTGTCGAATTCCATTCAGAGGTGTCAAGCGCGCGCAGGTGTCGATCTCTGCAATATTTCCTCAAAAAAACGACGGTAGGGAGATCCCTATGTCGTACGCCCTTGACGCGCGTTGAGTCTCTTGGCGAAAGTTCCCCCAAACCGCAGAACCTGCCGGTATCTGCGCTGCGCTCAACTCTCCAACCCCCCGGGGGACGAACACGATGACCAGTCCAACTAAGGCTGAGGACTCCGGGTCCGCGGCTGTCTTGGACCCTGAGCTCACGGCGACCACCGATGTTGCCAAGGGCGAGAAGCAGCCCGAGGGCCGTTCCCCCGGCCAGTTGATGTGGCAGCGCTTCAAGCGCGACCGTACCGGAGTCGTCTCCGCGTGTGTGGTCATTTTCTTCTTCGTGGTGGCCGCGCTCGCGCCGGTGATCTCCAAGCTGTACGGCAAGGACCCCTACACGCTGTACAGCCAGGAGCCCGAGTACCCGTTCCTGCTCGACGACTTCGGTATGCCGAGCGGTGACTTCGGTGGCATCTCGGGCGACTTCTGGTTCGGTGTAGAGCCCAGGCTCGGCCGCGACGTGTTCAGCATGCTGGTGTACGGAATGCGGACGTCGCTGTACATGGCCGTGCTCGTCACGCTCCTGAGCGTGGTCACGGGTGTGATCATCGGCATGGTCGGCGGCTACTTCGGCGGCCGCGTCGACTACTGGATCGGCCGGGTGACGGACTTCTTCCTGGGCTTCCCCCAGCAGCTGTTCTTCATCGCCTTCATGCCGATCGTCACCGCGATGTTCGTCGACCCGCAGGACGAGACCCCCACCTACCTGCGGGCCGTGGCGATCATCTTGGTGATGTGGTTCCTCGGCTGGATGGGCCTGGCCCGTCTGGTGCGCAGCTCCGTGCTGTCGCTGAGGGACCGTGAGTTCGTCGAGGCGGCCAAGGTGTCCGGCGCCCCTCCCGGCCGCATCGTGCGCAAGGAGATCCTGCCGAACATCGTCACCCCGATCCTGGTGCAGGCCACGTACATCCTGCCCAGCACGATCCTGACCATCGCCTTCCTCTCCTTCATCGGTGTCGGCTTCGTCGAGCCGACCCCCGACTGGGGCCGCATGTTCAAGGTCGGCACCGAGGTGTACGAGCAGGACCCGATGTTCCTGCTCTTCCCCGGAGCGGCGCTGGTGATCTTCGTACTCGCCTTCAACCTTCTCGGAGACTCCGTCCGGGACGCATTCGACCCCAAGACCGGACGCTGATCGTCCATTGGTGGGTGGGGGAGCTGCCGCCCCCGGCCGGGCTACCGGACTGTCAGGCAGCAACTCGTGGACAACTATCGACAGGTAGGTGCATCGGCATCATGAAGCCCATCAGAACGCGTACCGCGCGCGCCATCGCCGTGGCCATCGTGGCGGGGTCCCTGACCCTGACCGCTTGCTCCGGCAGCGACAACGGTGGCGGCAAGGAGAGCGACGCGAAGTCCCAGAAGGACGCCGCCGAGCAGCAGGACCCTGTCGTCTACGGCGACGCGGCCGCGTCGACCGGCCCGGCGAAGGACGTCGCGGGCGCCAAGCCCGGCGGCTTCATCAACGTCTACATGCAGTCGGACCTGTCCCACATGGACCCGGGTCAGATCTACGTCAGCGACGCCGGCCAGTTCTCCAACCTCATCCACCGAGGCCTGACGAACTACCAGGAGGACGCCGAGGGCAACCTCACCGTCGTCGGTGACATCGCCACCGACGCCGGCCAGTCCTCCGAGGGCGGCAAGGTCTGGACGTACAAGCTCAAGGACGGCATCAAGGACGAGGACGGGAACCCGATCACCTCGGCCGACGTCCGCCACACCATCGAGCGTCTGTACTCGAAGGTCATCTTCGACGGCCCGACGTTCGTCCAGTCCTGGCTCTCCGGCAGCGACTACCGCAAGGCGCTGCCCGACGGCCCGTACAAGGGCAAGCACCTGCCGGACACCGTCCTCGAGACGCCGGACGACAAGACCGTCGTCTTCAAGTTCAGCCAGCCGCGTCCTGACCTGCCGCAGGCCCTGGCCATGGCCGGCTACTCCATCGTGCCCGCCAAGCAGGACACGAAGGCGAAGTACGACAAGGCCCCCGCGGCCCTCGGCCCGTACAAGATCGCCGAGTACAAGCCGGGCAAGTCCATGAAGCTGGTCAAGAACGACCAGTGGGACCCGAAGACCGACGCCGTGCGCCACCAGTACGTGGACGGTTGGAACTTCAGCAGCACGGTCTCCCAGCCCAGCCAGACCAAGCGTCTGATCTCGGACCAGGGCGAGGCCAAGAACGCCATCCAGTTCACCGACTCGGTGGACCCGGCGCAGATGGCCGACGTGGTCACCAACGCGGAGACCAAGAAGCGCACCATCGCGGGCTACCAGCCGTACGTGTGGCAGCTCACCTTCAACCTGGACCGCATCAAGGACAAGAAGGTCCGCGACGCGATCACCTACGCGATCCCGAACCAGTCCATGGTTCAGGCGGACGGTGGCCGCTACGGCGGTGAGGTCGCCGGCGGTCTGCTCGCCCCGACCCTGCCCGGCTTCGACGCCACGTACGACCCGTTCGGCAAGCTGAAGAAGCCCAACGGTGACCCGGAGAAGGCCAAGGAGCTGCTGAAGGAGGCGGGCTTCAAGGAGGGCACGAAGATCACCTACGCCTACTCCAACACGCCGCGCGGCCAGGCGCAGCAGGTCATCCTGAAGGACGCCCTGGAGAAGCTCGGCTTCGACGTCCAGTCGAAGGAGATCGACCGCGCCAGCTTCTACGAGCAGGTCGGCAAGCTCAACAACCCGTACGACCTCTACATGACCGGCTGGGGCCAGGACTGGCCGTCCCCGTCCACGGTCATCACCCCGGTCTACGACGGTGAGCTGGTCGCCGACGGTGCGTCGAACTACTCGCACATCAACGACAAGCAGGTCAACGAGCTCATCCAGAAGGCCCTGACGCAGGAGCCCGAGGAGGCGGCCAAGACCTGGGAGCAGGCCCACCACCGCATCGTGGAGGAGATCAACCCGGCTGCCCCGGTCTACTACTCGAAGCAGCTCCAGCTCTACGGGTCGAACATCGGTGGCGCTCGGTACAGCACCGAGTCGAGCTACATCAACATCACCGACCTGTACCTGAAGCAGCCGTAAGCCCTCAGTTCGGCTGACCGCGGGGGTGTGCGCCAGGCGGAGCACACCCCCGCGGACGGTACCCCTCACCTGCCGCCGCGTTTCGAAGAGAGCATCCACCCGCCATGCTTCAGTTCCTCATCCGCAGGCTGACCGGCGCCGTCGTCATCATGTTTTTGATCGGCGCCTTCACGTTCTTCCTGTTCTACACAGTTCCTCAGGACTTCGCTGCGCTGTCCTGCGGCAAGAACTGCTCGCCCCAGAACCTCGCGGTGATCCGCGAGAACCTGGGCCTGGACAAGCCCCTGCCCACCCAGTTCTGGGAGTTCATGTCGGGCATCGTGGCCGGCCGCGACTTCCCGCAGGGGCACTGCTCCGCGCCGTGCCTGGGTATCTCCTTCGAAAGCGGCGAGTTCGTCTGGGACTCCATCATCGACCGCTTCCCGCTGACGCTGTCGCTGACCGTCGGCGGTCTCGTGATCTTCCTGATCCTGGGCCTCGGCTCGGGTCTGCTGGCCGCCTGGAAGCGCGGCACCGTCGTCGACAAGATCGTCAGCGGCACCTCGATCGTGCTCAGCTCCTTCCAGATCTACCTGCTCGGCCCGATCGTCCTCGGCCTGCTGGTCTACAGCACGGGCATCATGGACTTCCCGAAGGAGCACAGCTTCACCGAGGAGCCCGGAGCCTGGTTCCTGGGGCTGCTCATCCCCTGGGTGGTCATGGCCACCATCTTCACCGCGCAGTACACCCGTATGTCCCGCTCGACGATGATCGAGCAGCTCCAGGAGGAGCACGTCCGCACCGCGCGTGCCAAGGGCATGAAGCAGAGCTACGTCTTCTTCCGGTACGCCTGGCGCGGCTCCCTGATCCCGATCGTCACCATCCTCGGCATGGACCTCAGCGCCCTGCTGTCCGGCGCGGTGGTCACCGAGTTCACCTTCGACCTGGCCGGCATCGGCCGTCTCGCGGTGGACTCGTCGCTGACGAAGGACCTGCCGGTGACCATGGGTGTCATGCTGTTCGGAGCCTTCTTCATCCTGCTCCTGAACATCCTCGTCGACCTCGCCTACGCGTACATCGACCCGCGCGTACGGCTCAGCTAGGAGAAACACCGTGACCACACTGACCAAGACCGAAGGCGAGAAGGCCCCGACCGGGCCCGACTCCTTCCTCTCGGTCCGCGACCTGCGGGTGCGGTTCTCCACCGAGGACGGCATCGTCAAGGCGGTCGACGGGCTGTCCTTCGACGTCGAGCGCGGCAAGACCCTGGGCATCGTGGGCGAGTCGGGTTCCGGCAAGTCCGTGACCAACCTGACCGTCCTCGGGCTGCACAACCCCAAGACCAGCACGGTCGAGGGCGAGATCCTCCTCGAGGGCCAGGACCTGGTGACCACTCCTGAGAAGGAGATGGAGAAGCTCCGCGGCAACAAGGTCGCGATGATCTTCCAGGACCCGCTGACGGCGCTCTCGCCGTACTACACGGTGGGCCGTCAGATCGCCGAGCCGTACATGAAGCACACCGGCGCCTCCAAGAAGGAGGCCCGGGACCGGGCCATCGAGATGCTCACCAAGGTCGGCATCCCGCAGCCCAAGACCCGCGTGGACGACTACCCGCACCAGTTCTCCGGCGGTATGCGCCAGCGCGCCATGATCGCCATGGCCCTGGTCTGCGACCCGGACCTGCTGATCGCGGACGAGCCGACCACCGCCCTCGACGTGACCGTCCAGGCCCAGATCCTCGACCTGCTCAAGGACCTCCAGCAGGAGTTCGGGTCGGCGATCATCTTCATCACCCACGACCTCGGCGTCATCTCCGACATGGCCGACGACCTGCTGGTGATGTACTCCGGCCGGGCCGTGGAGCGCGGCAGCGTCCGCGAGGTGCTGCGCGCGCCGCGCCACCCCTACACCTGGGGACTGCTCAGCTCGATGCCGCGCCTTGGCGGCAGCACTTCGCAGCCCCTGATGCCGATCCCCGGCTCGCCGCCCAGCCTGCTCAACCCGCCGTCCGGCTGCCCGTTCCACCCCCGCTGCACGTTCAAGGACCAGGTGTCGGGCGACCGCTGCAGCACCGAGCGGCCCGCGCTGGGCGAGGGACGCGCCAGTGCCTGCCACCTGACGGCGGAGCAGAAGCAGACCATATTCATCGACACGATCCAGCCCCGGCTGCGCTAGGGAGAGATCCGAGACATGAGCGACAACCTCACCCTCCCCGCACAGCAGGGCCCCACCGGCGCGTCCACCGAGGCGCTGCTGAAGGTGGAGGGCCTGACCAAGCACTTCCCGATCTACGGCGGCTTTCCGATCAAGCGGAAGGTCGGCGCCGTCCAGGCGGTCGACAACGTCGACCTGACCGTCGGCGTCGGCGAGAGCGTCGGACTGGTGGGTGAGTCGGGCTGCGGCAAGTCGACCACCGGCCGGCTCATCACCCGGCTTCTGGAGCCGACCGGCGGCAAGATCGAGTACGCGGGCCAGGACATCACGCACGCCAAGCGCAAGCAGCTGGCGCCGGTCCGGTCCGAGATCCAGATGATCTTCCAGGACCCGTACTCCTCGCTGAACCCGCGCCAGACCGTCGGCACGATCATCAAGTCGCCGATGGAGGTCAACGGGATCAACCCCGCGGGCGGCCGGGAGAAGCGGGTCCGCGAGCTGCTCGAGCTCGTCGGCCTGAACCCGGAGCACTACAACCGCTTCCCGCACGAGTTCTCCGGCGGTCAGCGCCAGCGCATCGGCGTCGCCCGCGCGCTCGCGCTCAACCCGAAGCTGATCGTGGCGGACGAGCCGGTCTCCGCGCTCGACGTGTCGATCCAGGCGCAGGTCGTCAACCTGCTGCAGAAGGTCCAGGACGAGCTGGGCATCGCCTTCCTCTTCATCGCCCACGACCTCGCCGTCGTGCGGCACTTCTCGCAGCGTGTGGCCGTCATGTACCTGGGCAAGGTGGTCGAGGTCGGCGACCGCGACTCCATCTACAACCGCCCGCGGCACCCCTACACCCACGCCCTGCTCTCGGCCGTGCCCGAGGTGGCGATGGACGACGAGACGGAGAACCGCGAGCGCATCCGCCTCGCCGGTGACGTCCCCTCGCCGATCTCGCCGCCGTCCGGCTGCCGCTTCCGCACCCGGTGCTGGAAGGCGCAGGACAAGTGCGCCACCGAGGAGCCGCCGCTGCTGCAGATCGGCGGCAACACCGAGGGCCACCTGACGGCGTGCCACTTCCCGGAGGACCCGAGCACCGAGGCCCGCTCCGAGGACGTCGTGATGGACCCGGCCCTGAAGGCGATGGAGAACGACGGGAACGTCTCCAAGAGCTGACCCCTTCCTTCGAAGGACGCACGGCCCTGAGGACCGGGGGCGGGAGGACACCTCCCGCCCCCGGTCCTTTCGCGTGCCCCGGTCCACCCGGGGGGGCCAGTCCGCGCCCCCGCCGTGCGCCCGTCCGGTGGATCTTGCGCCCCGTACGGCCCCGGCGGGCGTGCGCGCCGGGGCCCCCGCTTCCAGGCTGACCCGGTAAGGGACCCGGGTACGAGGAGGCACCCCATGCGCACCACCACGCACGCCAGATGGGCCGTCTGCGCCATGGCGCTCGCCCTCGCCACGGCGGGGTGCGGCGGCGGGGGAGACAGCGGCGACTCCGAGGCCGTGCTGAGCGCCTCGTGGGGTGACCCGCAGAACCCGCTGGAGCCCTCGAACACCAACGAGGTGCAGGGCGGCAAGGTCCTCGACATGATCTTCCGTGGCCTGAAGCGGTACGACCCGGAGACCGGCGAGGCCAAGGACATGCTCGCCGAGAGCATCGAGACCGACGACTCGCAGAACTTCACCATCACCGTCAAGGACGGCTGGACCTTCAGCAACGGCGAGAAGGTCACCGCCCAGTCCTTCGTGGACGCCTGGAACTACGGCGCGAGCCTGCGCAACAACCAGCGCAACGCGTACTTCTTCGGCTACATCGAGGGCTACGACCAGGTGCACCCCGAGGAGGGCGAGCAGACCGCGGACACCATGTCCGGACTGAAGGTCACCGGTGACCGCACCTTCACCGTCAAGCTCACCCAGAAGTTCTCCACCTTCCCCGACACCCTCGGCTACGCGGCCTTCGCGCCCCTGCCGCGGGCGTTCTTCGACGACCACGACGCCTGGGTGAAGAAGCCGGTCGGCAACGGGCCGTACCTGGTCGACTCGTACACCCGCGGTTCGCAGATGGCGCTGCGCAAGTGGGACGACTACCCGGGCGACGACAAGGCGGAGAACGGCGGCGTCGACCTGAAGGTCTACACCGACAACAACACCGCCTACACCGACCTGCTGGCCGGCAACCTCGACCTGGTCGACGACGTGCCCGCCGCGCAGCTCAAGAACGTGAAGAACGACCTGGGCGACCGGTACCTCAACACTCCCGCCGGCATCATCCAGACCCTCGCCTTCCCGTTCTACGACCCGGCGTGGAACACCGAGGACGCCAAGAAGGTCCGCCAGGGCCTGTCCATGGCGATCGACCGCAAGCAGATCACCGACACGATCTTCCAGAAGACCCGCACCCCCGCCACCGACTGGACGTCCCCGGTGCTCGGCGAGGACGGCGGCTTCCAGGACGGACTGTGCGGCGAGTTCTGCGAGTTCAAGCCCGACGAGGCGAAGAAGCTGATCGACGAGGCAGGCGGACTGCCCGGCGGCAAGGTGACCATCACCTTCAACGCCGACACCGGCTCCCACCGCGAGTGGGTCAACGCCGTCTGCAACTCCATCAACAACGCCCTGGACAACGAGCGCGCCTGCACCGCCAACCCGGTCGGCACCTTCGCGGACTTCCGCAACCAGATCACCGACCGCAAGATGACCGGGCCGTTCCGGGCCGGCTGGCAGATGGACTACCCGCTCATCCAGAACTTCCTCCAGCCGCTGTACTACACCAACGCCTCGTCCAACGACGGCAAGTGGTCGAACCAGGAGTTCGACGACCTGGTGAACCGCGCCAACCAGGAGACCGACACCGCCAAGGCCGTCGACCTGTTCCAGCAGGCCGAGGAGGTCGTCCGGGACAACATGGCGGCGATCCCGCTCTGGTACCAGAACGGCAGCGCCGGCTGGTCGGACCGGCTGTCCAACGTCAAGCTGAACCCCTTCAGCGTCCCCGTCTACAACGAGATCAAGGTCAGCTGATCCGCCATGGGACGCTACGTCGTCCGGCGACTGCTCCAGATGATCCCGGTCTTCATCGGGGCCACGCTGCTGATCTTCCTCATGGTCAACGTGATGGGCGACCCCATCGCGGGCCTGTGCGGGGAGCGGGAGTGCGACCCGGCGACGGCCGCCCGCCTCGAGCAGGAGTTCGGCCTCGACAAGCCGGTCTGGCAGCAATACCTGACGTACATGGGGAACCTCTTCACCGGCGACTTCGGTACGGCCTTCAACGGCCAGGAGGTCACCGAGCTGATGGCGACGGCGTTCCCCGTCACGATCCGGCTCACGCTGATCGCGATCCTCTTCGAGATCGTCATCGGCGTCGCCCTCGGCGTGGTCACCGGACTGCGCCGGGGCCGGCCGGTGGACACCGGGGTGCTGCTGCTGACCCTCGTGGTGATCTCCGTGCCCACCTTCGTCACCGGTCTGCTGCTGCAGCTGCTGCTCGGGGTGAAGTGGGGCTGGATCCGGCCCTCGGTGTCCTCCGAGGCGCCCTTCGACGAGCTGATCCTGCCCGGCCTGGTGCTGGCGTCGGTCTCCCTCGCCTACGTCACCCGGCTGACCCGCACCTCCATCGCGGAGAACCGCCGTTCCGACTACGTCCGCACCGCGATCGCCAAGGGCCTGCCCCGGCGCCGGGTCGTCGTCCGGCACCTGCTGCGCAACTCCCTGATCCCCGTGGTCACCTTCATCGGCGCCGACATCGGCTTCCTGATGGGCGGCGCGATCGTCACCGAGCGGATCTTCAACATCCACGGCGTCGGCTACCAGCTCTACCAGGGCATCCTCCGGCAGAACACGCAGACGGTGGTCGGCTTCGTCACCGTGCTGGTGCTGGTCTTCCTCGTCGCCAACCTCGTCGTCGACCTCCTGTACGCCGTACTCGACCCGAGGATCCGCTATGTCTGACCGTCACGAGGAACCCGAGGCCGCCATCGCCGGCACCAGCATGGGCGGCGCCATGGATCTGGGCGTCGACGAGGCCGAGACGCTGGAGAAGACACCGGCCGGCCCGGACGGCGCAGGGCCCGAGGACCGGCCGCGCTCGCTGTGGTCGGACGCCTGGCGGGACCTGCGCCGCAACCCGGTGTTCATCGTCTCCGCGCTGGTCATCCTGTTCCTGGTCTTCATCTCCCTGTGGCCGTCGGCGATCACCTCCGGCTCCCCCCTGAAGTGCGACCTGTCCAAGGCGCAGGAGGGTTCCCAGCCCGGTCATCCCTTCGGTTTCGACGGGCAGGGCTGCGACGTCTACACCCGGACCGTGTACGGGGCCCGCACCTCCGTCGCGGTCGGCGTGCTCGCCACCCTCGGGGTCGCCGTCCTCGGCAGCGTGCTGGGCGCGCTCGCCGGGTTCTTCGGCGGGCTCTCCGACTCGGTCCTGTCCCGGATCACCGACGTCTTCTTCGCCATCCCGGTCGTGCTCGGCGGTCTGGTGCTGCTGTCCGTCATCACCAGCAACACCGTCTGGCCCGTCATCGGCTTCATCGTGCTGCTCGGCTGGCCACAGATCTCCCGCATCGCCCGCGGAGCCGTGATCACCGCCAAGCACAACGACTACGTGCAGGCCGCGCGGGCGCTCGGCGCCTCCAACTCCCGGCTGCTGCTGCGGCACATCGCGCCCAACGCGGTCGCCCCGGTCATCGTCGTCGCGACCATCGCGCTGGGCACGTACATCGCCCTGGAGGCGACCCTGTCGTACCTCGGGGTCGGGCTGAAGCCGCCCAGCGTCTCCTGGGGCATCGACATCTCCTCCGCCTCGCCGTACATCCGCAACGCCCCGCACGCGCTGCTGTGGCCCTCCGGGGCCCTGGCGATCACGGTCCTGGCGTTCATCATGCTCGGCGACGCGGTGCGCGACGCCCTCGACCCGAAGCTGAGGTGAGCCGCGGTGCTGCTGGAAGTGCGCGACCTGCACGTGGAGTTCCGGACCCGGGACGGCGTGGCGAAGGCCGTCAACGGGGTCAGCTACGGTGTGGACGAGGGGGAGACCCTGGCCGTGCTGGGCGAGTCCGGCTCCGGCAAGTCCGTGACGGCCCAGGCGATCATGGGCATCCTCGACGTCCCGCCCGGCCGGATCACCGGCGGCGAGGTCGTCTTCCAGGGCCGGGACCTGCTGAAGCTCAAGGAGGAGGAGCGCCGCAGGGTCCGGGGCGCCGAAATGGCGATGATCTTCCAGGACGCGCTGTCCGCGCTGAACCCGGTGCTCACCGTCGGCGACCAGCTCGCCGAGATGTTCACCGTGCACCGGGGCATGTCCCGCAAGGACGCGCGGGCCAAGGCGGTCGAGCTGATGGACCGGGTGCGCATCCCGGCCGCGCGGGAGCGGGTGCGGCAGTACCCGCACCAGTTCTCCGGCGGCATGCGCCAGCGCATCATGATCGCGATGGCGATCGCCCTGGAGCCGGCGCTGATCATCGCCGACGAGCCGACCACCGCCCTCGACGTCACCGTCCAGGCCCAGGTGATGGAGCTGCTCGCGGAGCTCCAGCGGGAGTACCGGATGGGGCTCATCCTCATCACCCACGACCTGGGCGTGGTCGCCGACGTCGCCGACCGCATCGCCGTGATGTACGCGGGCCGGATCGTGGAGTCGGCGCCGGTGCACGACATCTACAAGGCCCCCGCGCACCCGTACACCCGGGGCCTGCTGGACTCCATCCCGCGCCTGGACCACAAGGGGCGGGAGCTGTACGCCATCAAGGGCCTGCCGCCCAACCTCACCCGCATCCCGCCGGGCTGCCCGTTCCACCCGCGCTGCCCGCTGGCCCGGGACGTGTGCACGACCGACGACCCGCCGCTGTACGAGGTCTCCGGCACGCGCGGGAGCGCCTGCCACTTCTGGAGGGAGTGCCTGGATGGCTGAGCCGATCCTGGAGGTCAGCGGCCTGGTCAAGCACTACCCGCTGACCCGGGGCATCGTCTTCCGCAAGCACGTCGGGGCCGTGAAGGCGGTCGACGGTGTGGACTTCCACCTGGACGCGGGCGAGACGCTGGGCATCGTGGGGGAGTCCGGCTGCGGCAAGTCGACGGTCGCGAAGATGCTGGTCAACCTGGAGCGGCCGACGGCCGGTTCGATCCGCTACAAGGGCGAGGACATCACCCGGCTGTCCGGCAAGGCGCTCAAGGCGGTGCGCCGCAACATCCAGATGGTCTTCCAGGACCCGTACACCTCGCTCAACCCGCGCATGACGGTCGGCGACATCATCGGTGAGCCGTACGACATCCACCCCGAGGTGGCGCCGAAGGGGGACCGGCGGCGGCGGGTGCAGGACCTGCTGGACGTGGTGGGTCTGAACCCGGAGTACATCAACCGCTATCCGCACCAGTTCTCCGGTGGCCAGCGCCAGCGCATCGGCATCGCGCGGGGCCTCGCGCTGCGCCCCGAGGTGATCGTCGCCGACGAGCCGGTGTCCGCGCTGGACGTGTCGGTGCAGGCGCAGGTCATCAACCTGATGGACCGGCTGCAGGACGAGTTCGACCTGTCCTACGTCTTCATCGCGCACGACCTGTCGATCGTGCGGCACATCTCCGACCGGGTCGGGGTGATGTACCTCGGCCGGATCGTGGAGACCGGCACGGACTCCGAGATCTACGACCACCCCACGCACCCCTACACGCAGGCGCTGCTGTCGGCGGTGCCGGTCCCCGACCCGCGGGCGCGGGAGCACCGGGAGCGGATCGTGCTCACCGGGGACGTGCCGTCGCCGACGAACATCCCCTCGGGCTGCCGGTTCCGCACCCGCTGCTGGAAGGCGCGGGAGCGCTGCGCGGTGGAGGTGCCGCTGCTGGCGGTGCCGGAGTGGCTGGAGGGGGGACCCGCGGCGCACGCCTCGGCGTGCCACTTCGCGGAGGAGAAGCACGTGGTGCCGGCGGAGGACGGGCCGAAGTGAGGGCGCCTCGGCCGGGGAACGGGTGACGGGCCGGGGTGACATGGCGCACCCCGGCCCGTTTCACGGCACCCGCACGGCCGTACGCTGACCAGCCTGCCGTGTCCGTATATCGGTACCGCTTCCGTCGAGTTGCCCCGGTGTTAACGCGTGGCGGGTGTGTCCGGGAGGGACAGGGCGCGCCTGAGGAAGCCGAGCTGGAGGCGGAGCAGGTTCTCCGCGACCTCCTCCTGCGGGGTCATGTGCGTGACGCCGGACAGCGGCAGCACCTCGTGGGGGCGGCCGGCCGCGAGCAGTGCGGAGGACAGCCGCAGGGAGTGGGCGACCACCACGTTGTCGTCGGCGAGGCCGTGGATGATCATCATGGGCCGGTGCCGGTCGGCCGCGTCCACCAGACCGGCGTCGTCGATCAGCGAGTTGCGGCGGTAGACCTCCGGCTGCTCGTCCGGGTGCCCGAGGTAGCGCTCCTGGTAGTGGGTGTCGTACAGGCGCAGGTCGGTGACCGGGGCGCCGACCACGGCCGCGTGGAACACGTCGGGGCGGCGCAGGGCGGCGAGGGCGGCCAGGTAGCCGCCGAAGGACCAGCCGCGGATCGCGACCCGGTCCAGGTCCAGCGGGAAGTCCCCGGCGAGCGCCTGGAGCGCGTCGACCTGGTCCTGGAGGACGACGGCCGCGATGTCGTCCTTGACGGACTTCTCCCAGGCGGGGGAGTGTCCCGGGGTGCCGCGCCCGTCGGCGACGACCACCGCGAACCCCTGGTCGGCGAACCACTGGGAGGTCAGGTACGGGTTGTGGGCGGCCGCGACCCGCTGGCCGTGCGGGCCGCCGTAGGGGTCCATGAGCACCGGCAGGGGGGTGTCCCCGGCGTAGTCCCGAGGCATAAGCACGGCGCACGGGATGCGGCGTGCGCCCCCCTGTGTCAGCGTCACGCGAGGGGACATACCGGGGTCTTCGGCGTGACTCGGGACAGTCGCCGTCTGTTTCCCGTCACGGAGCACCCGGACCCGGGAACCTGGCCGATCCAGGGTCGCCGAGACGAGCACCGTGACCCCTCCGGAGCGCACCGCGGTGTGCACGCCGGGCTCCTCCGAGACGCGCTCCACGCCCAGTTCGTTCACCCGGTAGACATGGACCTCGCCAATTTCCGGAGCGGCCGCCTCCGCCCCTGCCGACGCCGAGACCAGCACGTCGTCGTCCGAGACGTCGAGCACCGCACGGATGTGCAACTGCGGTCCGGTGAGCGGACGTTCACCGACGGCGAGGCGTCGGGCGCCCCCCTCGTCGGCGATCCGGACCAGCTGCCCCGAGGGGCTCCAGCAGGGCACACCGGGGAAAAGTTCCAGCCATTCCGGATCTTCGTCGGCGTGCACCATCCGGGTCGCCCCGGTGTCGGGGTCGACGGCCAGGATGAGCTGCGCCCGCTGGTCGCGCGCCTGTACGAGCAGCAGCGGGGCACCCGCCGCTGACCAGTGCACTCGCGCCAGATAGGGGTAGCGCTTGCGGTCCCAGGAGACCTCCGTGCGTGTGCCTTCGAGGTCCACGACGAACAGCCGTACGTCCGCGTTCGGGGTGCCGGCCGCCGGGTAGCGGACGCTGTGCGGTGCACGGTCGGGGTGGGCCGGGTCGGAGATCCACCACTGCCGCACGGGCGTGTCGTCCACCCGTGCCACCAGCAGCCGGTCCGACTCGGGGGACCACCAGAAGCCCCGCGAACGGCTCATCTCCTCGGCCGCGACGAACTCGGCCAGACCGTAGGTCACGTCCTCCGCCTCGGGGGTGGTGAGCGCGCGGTCGGCCGCCCCCTCCGCCGAGACGACCCGCAGGGCGCCCCGCGCGACGTACGCGACATGACGTCCGTCGGGCGACGGACGGGGGTCGATCACCGGTCCCGGCGTGGGCAGTTCACGCGCCGTGCCGGCCCGCAGCTCGGCCGTGTAAAGCCGCCCTGACAAGGCGAAAGCCGCCAACTCCACCGCCGCGTCGGTGGCGTAGCCGACGATGCCGGCGCCTCCCTCACGGCTGCGTTCGCGCCGCGCGCGCTCCTCGGCGGAGAGCTGCTCGGACGCGCCGCCGAGGAGGGCGCGCGGGTCGGCGGCCACGCGCTCCCCGCCCCCGTCCGTGTCGAGCACCCACAGGGCGTTGGCCCGGTCCGTGCCGGAACCCGAGCGGAGGAACACGACTCGTGAGCCGTCGGGCGCCACGCTGAAGGAACGGGGCGCGCCGAGCGTGAAGCGGAGGGTGCGGGCGTGCCGCCGGGGGAAGGAGTCCGTCTCGGTCGTCATGCCTTGACCATATTGGCCATGCGCCCCCTTGTGCGGCCGTGCGCCGATCGATGCGCACGTACGGATAGTTATGATCGTTAGCGCATAGTGGGTATGAACCTGCTGCCTGCTGTGTGGACGTACTGCCCCCATATTCCTGACCCCCCGCGCCCTGGGATCCTTGGAGGTGAGCCGCCGTGGCACTCTCGATTTCGGCGGTGGTGCTGCTGGCGATCATCGTCTTCCTGCTGATCAAGAAGTCGGGACTGAAGGCAGGGCACGCGATCGTGTGCATGCTGCTCGGCTTCTACCTGGCCTCGTCGACGATCGCGCCCACGATCAACGAAGTCACCTCCAACATCGCGGGGATGATCGGCAGCCTCAACTTCTGAGCGCGGCCGTCGCCGGCCTCTCGCGTGTTACCCGTCGGTAAGCAATGATGGGCGGACCAGCATCCACGCGCGCAGGGCGGAGCCGACGGTGACGACATCCGAGGAACAGAGCCAGGGACGCGAGCAGGCGCGGACCACGGTCCACGTCTTCCGTGACGACGCCCTGGGCGACCTGGACGCGGTGGGCCTCGCCGCGGCGATCCGCCGGGGCGAGGTGAGCGCCGCCGAGGTCGCACGGGACGCGGCGGCCCGCGTCCGGGACGCCGACGCCCGGCTCGACGCCGTGCAGGTGCACCTCGACGTCCCGGCCCACCACGACGCGGACGGCGGCGCGTTCGCCGGGGTGCCGACCTTCGTGAAGGACAACACCGACTTCGCGGGGCTGCCCACGGGCCACGGTAGCGCCGCGTTCGTGCCGCGCCCGGCCCGGCGGCACGCCGCGTTCACCCGCCAGTTGCTGAGCACGGGCGTCACGGTGCTGGGCAAGACGCGGCTGCCCGAGTTCGGCTTCAGCCCCTCCACGGAGTTCGAGGAGGGCCCGCCGGTCCGCAACCCCTGGAACACCGCGCATTCGGCGGGCGGTTCGTCCGGTGGCAGCGCGGCCCTGGTCGCCGCGGGCGCCGTGCCGGTCGCGCACGCCAACGACGGCGGGGGCTCCATCCGCATCCCGGCCGCCGCCTGCGGCCTCGTCGGCCTCAAGCCGACCCGCGGCCGGACCGTGCCGAACGCGCAGGGCCGCCAACTGCCCATCGACATCGTGGTGGACGGTGTCGTGAGCCGCACGGTGCGGGACAGCGCGGCGTTCCTCGCGGCGGCGGAGCTGCACCACCGCAACCCGAAGCTGCCCTCTCTCGGGCTGGTCGAGGGCCCCGCGGACCGCCGGCTGCGGATCGGGCTCCTCGTCGACTCCCCGAACGGCGCCCGCACCGACGACGCCACCCGCGCGGCCGTCACCGACACCGCCCGGCGCCTGGAGGGACTGGGCCACACGGTGACCCCGGTCGAGTTGGCCATCGACCCGCGCTTCACCGAGGACTTCCTCACCTACTGGGGCCTGCTGTCGTTCCTCATCGGCGCCACGGGACGCACCATGGGCGCGGAGTTCGACCGCCACCGCATGGACGGCCTGAGCCGCGGCCTGCGCGCCACCTACGTCGCCAACTGGCGCCGTACGCCCGGGGTGGTGCGGCGGCTGCGGCGGACCCGGGAGGCGTACGCGGCGGCGTTCCGGGGTCAGGACGTCATCCTGTCCCCGGTGCTGGCCCACACCACCCCGCCGCTGGGCCACCTCAACCCGTCCGTCCCGTACGCCACGCTGATCGAACGCATCCTGGCCTACGTGGCGTTCACGCCGGTCAACAACGTCGTGGGCACGCCGTCGATCTCCCTCCCGGCCGCGTCCACGACGCCGGACGGCCTGCCGGTCGGCGTGATGTTCTCCGGCCGCCCCGGCGCCGAACGCACGCTGCTGGAGCTGGCCTTCGAACTGGAGGCGGACCGGGCCTTCCCGAGCATCAAGGACGCCTGAGGATCTCGGCGGCGTCCTCGTCACAGGAGGAGCATCACCGCCGCGCCCCAGAGGACCGTCAGGGCGACCAGCGGCGGCCCCACGGGCATGCCCTGGCGGTCGGACGCGGCCTCGCCCGCCGGGCGGAGGTCCGGGCGCAGGAGGAGGGCGCGGAGCTCGTCGACGACGCGTTGCGCGCCGGGCTCGCGGCCCAGGCGGCGCTCCAGCCATGCCCAGCCGGTGGGGGACACACGCACGGCGTCGTCGTCGGCGCGGCCGATGAGGATGCCGTCGTCCCGGAGCGACACGGAGAGGACGGCTTCCCAGGGGACGCGCCGGACGCGCCAGGCCGTCGTCACCCACAGCCCGTCCCGGTCGGCGGTGATCCGCCAGGTGGTCGCCGTCGCCACGGACGTCACCAGCCACGGCAGCGTCACGGCGAGCAGCAGCCAGTGCCAGGACGGCCCGTCCTCCAGCGCGGCCCACACACCCCCGCCCTGCACCACCAGCAGCCCCAGGCCGACCGCCCGTGAGAAGCCGTGCGCCCGCCACACCCGAGGCTCCGCCGAGGGCGTCAGACCGGCGGCGACCTCCTCGACCGGCCGCCGGGGGTGCTTCCGCCCGCGCGCCGACGGTTCGCCCGTGTTCCACAGGGGGACGGCCGGCCTCACCGAGGTGACGCTGCACTCGACCGCGACCTCCGGGTCGTCCTCGTCGTCGCGTGCGACGAAGGCGACCTCCGCGCCGGTGCAGGGGGCGCCGTAGAGGACGGCCTCCCGCAGGGGCGGGGCGGGCGCGTCGGCGCGCAGCACCTGAGCGACCTTGTCCAGGCCGAAGTCGCCGTCGTCGTCGGCCGTTTCGAGGTCGTCCTCGTCCTCCTCACCGCCCTCGGCGTCGGCGTACAGGGAGTGGAACCACAGCACGGGCCGGCGGCCCTCGGTGTCGTCGGCCGCGAACACCCAGGTACGGCCGTCCTCCTCGCCCTCGCGCACCAGCACGCGCAGCACCGGCAGGGGCCCGCGCCGCAGCCGCCGCGCGCCGAGCCGCCCGGCCACGCCGTTCACCAGGAACGCGAGCCCGGTCACCGAGCCGGCCAGCACCAGGACTTCCCACCCGAACGCGTCGTACGGCTCGGCGACCAGCACGGCTCCGTCGCCGTCCACGACGAGATCGACGCGGGTGTCGGCGGGGAAGTCCTCCGGGAAAGCCGTCTCGATGCGGTAGGTCCGCCCCTCGGCGGTCACGGTGAGGAGGCCGTCATCCGCGTCCACGGCGGTGACTTCACCGGAGAGGTGGGAGGCGGTGGCGGCGCGTTTGTCGTACGCGTCGGCGACCCCGAGGGCCCGGTGGACACCGAACCCGGCGACGACAAGGAAGACGGCGGCCGGCACGAGGGACATCCGTCCCCGGCGGAACGTCCGCGCGGCGTCGGGCAACGGCTGCGCGGCAGCCCCGGCCGCCTCCAGCGCCAGCGCCCGCTGCCGCCCGGCGACGGTCAGCCGGTGCACGAGCCCGGCCACGGCGAACCCGGCGGCGGTCAGGTACGCGAGAGCGGACGGCCGGGCGAAGGCGGTGACGCCCTCCTCGACGGCGAGCGCCACCACGGTGACCGCGAGCCCGCCGATCGCGAGCCGGGGCTGCCGCCACACCCAGTACAGCGACAGCACGAGAACGACGGCCACCGCGAGCCCCGGCCAGTCGCTCCCGCACGGCTCGGCCGACGTACAGGCGGGCACGGGAGCGGCCGCCACCTCCCACGCGACGGAGACGGCCAACGCGAGGAAGGCGAACAGCGGGTGGGCCCAACGCGCGGGTACGGCACCGAGCCAGCGGAGGGCGTCGGCGGTCCGCCACGCGGGCGTCCCGGGCGGTATGTGCTCGGCCGGCAACGGCACGGGTTGTCTGGACACCCGCGCATTATGGCCGGACCTGGGGGTCTGTCCGTGTTCGCCTCAGACGACCGTGAAGTACGGCTGCCCGTGCAGGGCCCATACGCACAGGGCGCCGTTCTCCTGCCGGAGTTGCCCGAGGGACTTCTCGCCGTGACGCCGGGTGAGCCGAGCCCACAGGGCGTCGTGCGCAACCTCGACGGTGACCTTCCGCTCGTCGGTGTCCCCGTGCAGCGACTCGCTGATCCCGACGGGGGAGAGCCCGTCCGGCGGCGGGAACGTGCGGTGGATCTCCGCCACTGCGTCCTCGGGATCCCCGTCCGGGGAGAAGACGATGAACGCGGACATCCGGCACGTCATCGACTTCTTGGACGGGCCCGCACCGAAGAGGCTGATGTGGTGGCCACGGACGTCCACGCACTCGTCGCGGATGACGACATCGAGCGGCCGCAGCCACGGCACACCCGCTTCGATCTCCCGCACGCGGGCGAGCAATCCCTCGGCGGCCGCCTCCCGCTCGGCCCGCACCTCGGCGGAGGCGGCGATCCGCCTCAGCTTCCACTTCGGCGGCCAGACACGGGAGAACCCCACGATGGTGAACAGGAGCAGAAGCCCGAACGCCTCACCGGTCCTGCGCCGCAGCGACCTCACGCCGGACCGTCGTGCCCCACGGAGGTGAGAAATCCGGCCCAGGCGGCCGGGGCGAAGGTGAGGCGGGGGCCTTCGGTGTTCTTGGAGTCGCGGACGTGGACGGTGGTGGGGTCCGTGGCGATCTCGACGCAGGAGTCGGTCTCCGCCCCGCTGCTGTAGCTGCTCTTGAACCACGTCAGTTCGCGGATCATGTCTCCCCCAACAGCCGCTCGATGAAGGCGGTCGACTCGAGTGGAGTGAGCGCCTGCGCCCGGATGATGCCGTAGCGCAGTTCCAGGATACGGAGCTGCCGTGGGTCGGTGACCGGGCGACCACCGGCCACTGCCGGGGAGCGCCCGCACGCCGTCCCGTCGTCGAACTTCAGCACTTCGATCCCGCCGTCCGCCCCGGCGTGCTCCTCGCGGTCCATCGGCATCACCTGGATCTCGACGTTGGGCAACTGGGCGACAGTCAGCAGGTGCTCCAGCTGCGCGCGGACAACGTCCAGGCCGCCGAGGCGCCGTCGGAGCGTCCACTCGTCCTGGACGAAGCTCAACTCCGGTGCCGCCTCACGGTCGAAGACCGCCTTGCGGGCCACGCGTGCCGCCACTCCGCGCTCGATCTCCTCCTCCGCGTAGCGCGGTCGCCGCATGCGGAACAGGGCTCGGGCGTACTCAGGCGTCTGCAGAAGCCCGTGAAGGTTCACGGGATCGTAGAGCTGAACCTCCACCGCCCGCGCCTCCATCTGCGCGAGATCCCGCACCTTCTTCGGGTATCGGACCTTCCTCACGTCCTCCTTCATCGCCGCGACGAGACCGCCCGCCCCCAGGACCTCGTCCGCCGTGTCCAGGTACTCGGGGCGGGGGATCCGCTTGCCGCTCTCGATCTTGTAGACGAGGTCCTCGCCGTACCCGACCGCCACCGCGAACTCGGGCACGCGCATGCCCGCGGCCTCCCGCCGGAGCTTCAACTGCCGTCCCACGGTGGCCACCACGGCCAGCGCCCAGTCGTCGTCCGGGTCCACCTCCCAGCCCGGCTCGTCCGCCCGGCCCGTACCGGGTCCGACCCGTACCGCCTCACCGTTCACCGACATGCGCGTGCCCCTCCGTGGTGCCGTTCCGTGATCGCGAGCCCCGCGTGCCAGGACCGGCCGACAGTCCGGACACCCCCGGACAAGCAGTGGACGGTCACTCTACGCAGCGCCGCGATCACTCATCACGGTACGGCCGTTCGGCCACGCTGAGTCACGTGAACCAGAAAATCGCCCTCGCGGGGACCATGCGTCCCGATGGCCAAGTGCGGCACGTCAGCATGCTGTTGTCGTCGACCGCGCGGGGTGCCCGCCTCGCGCGGCTCCTCGCGGTGGACGCGCTGCGGAGCTGGGAGGTCCCGTACGAGACGGCCGGCCAGGTCGTCGCCGAACTGGCCGCCAACGCCGCCACGCACGGGCGCGTGCCCGGCCGCAGCTTCCGGCTGACGCTGTACGTCGTCGGCACCACGCTCCGCATCGAGGTCACCGACACGCGTGGTGACCGCCGGCCCGTCCTGCGCGAGCCCGACGGCATCGAGGAGTCGGGCCGCGGGCTGTTCCTGGTGGACGCGCTCGCCGATCGCTGGGGAGTCGCCGAGGGGCGCCACCCCCGTAAGACGGTGTGGGCGGAGATCGACCTCACGACGTCACCGGAACGCGGAACCTCGCGCTTCGGTGACGTCGGCGGCTAGAAGACCAAAGAACTCGGGGGAAAAGCACCCCACCAAGCCCCACCCCTCCCGCCCGCGATCTCGCTCACTCGGGCGGGTGAACCGTGTCGAACCGGCTGGATTTCCTCGCCGCCCAGGCCCCACGCTCAGCGCAGGGCAACGCACAACGCCCCACCACAACCGCAGACATGAGACGGCCCCCGCCGGGACGGCAATCCCAGGGCGAGGGCCTGACCACCGAGGAAGATAAGGGCTTCCCGTGGGTATCCAGAACCCTAGCGTGCCCCTGCGCACGCCGACCCGCCTTGCGGGCAACAAGCACCCGAACCGGGCCCACCGCACCACCGGCGGGCTCGAGCACGACAACACCCGCCACGCCACCCGCTTCGTGGTGATCGGCAACCACCTGGCCCAGCACCCGGAGCTCTCGCTCCTCGCGATCGGTCTCGGCACCCACATCCAGTCCCTGCCGAAGGGCGCCCCGGCCGACATCAAGACCCTCGCCGCACGCTTCCCCGAGGGGGCCACCCGTATCGCCGCCGCGCTGCGGGAGTTGGAGTCCCACGGCTATCTGCGGCGGGAGCGCGTCCGTACGCCCTCCGGCCGCATCGTCACCCGCACGATCTCCTGCAACCAGCCGGCCGCCGTCCGGCAGCGGGCGGAGCAGCCGTGCCGGGAGAGCACGCCGTCCGCACCGCGCGAGAAGCCTGTCCGGACACGCAAGGCCCTCCCGGCCGTGCCGCGCCCCGCGTACTCCGGCCCCGGACTCCTCCAGGCCGCCACCGACCTCTTGGCCGACCTGCGCCGTCACGACTCCCGCCTGCTCCTCTCGGCCGACGACACCGCCCACCTGGCGCCCGGTGTCGCGGCCTGGCTCGAACGTGACGTGACCCCCGCGGCCGTACGCCGCGCCCTGACGGCCGACCTCCCGCCCGAGGGTCTGCGGCGTCCGGCGGCCCTGCTGGCCCACCGCCTCGCCGCCCAGCTCCCGCCGCCCGCTCCGTTCCGGGCCCAGGCCACCGCCCCGCCGCCGCCCGTCCGCCACCCGCTCCGCACCTGCGACGGCTGCGACCGCGCCTTCCGCGCCCCCGCCCCCACCACCCACTGCCGCGACTGCCGAACCGACCTCCAGGAGGCCGCCTAGCATGAACGTGACGACTCTTGCCCCGGGGACAGACCACGAGGAGCGAGCGCCATGACCACCGCACCCGGCGACGCTCGGCAGAACGCCTCCCACGTGTACCGGGCCATGCGCGACTTCGTGCAGTCGATGGACGACACGCTGCCCGGGAAGTTCGAGATCACCAAGCAGGGGATCGTCCACGACATGGTGGCGCCCGTGAAGCAGCACGAGTTGACCGTGCTGCGTCTCCGGAAGCGGCTGGAGAAGGTCATGCCGGAGGAGATCGTCGCGCACACGGGCGAACCCGATGTGGAGGGCGAACCCGAGGGGATCATGCGCCGCCCCGACGTGATGGTGATCGCCGAGGGGGACATGGAAGGGGACGGCGCCGTCGATCCCCGCACCCTGGTGGCCGCGGTCGAGATCGTCTCCCGGCCCAACCCCGACAACGACTGGGTCGGCAAGACGCGTGACTATCCCCTGCTCGGAGTCCCCGTCTACGCGGTCTTCGACCCCCGCACCGCCACCGGCGCCGTCTTCACGGACATCCACCCGACCCCGCACGGTCCCCGCTACGCCACTCGCAAGGACTTCGTCTACGGCGAGGACGTCACCATCGGCGACTGGACCATCCCCACGGACGGCCTGCATCGCTACCGCGACGAGGAGAGCGGCCAGGCCTCGGCGGCGAGCGGTTGACCCGCCTCCACCGGACGGGGCCGCCGGACGCGCCCCGCGCCACATAGGCTGGAGCCCATGACGGAACTGCCCGAGCGGCGTCTGATGCTGGTGCACGCGCACCCGGACGACGAGTCGATCAACAACGGCGCGACCATGGCGCGTCACGCGGCCGAGGGCGGCCACGTGACACTGGTCACCTGCACCCTCGGTGAGCGCGGCGAGGTCATCCCGCCCGAGCTGCGGCACCTGAGCGGCGCCGCCCTCGGCGGACACCGGCTGGGCGAACTGCGCGAAGCCATGGCCGCGCTCGGCGTCACGGACTTCCGGCTGCTCGGCGGGGCCGGGCGGTACAGCGACTCCGGGATGATGGGGCTGCCCGACAACGACGACCCCGGCTGCTTCTGGCAGGCCGACGTCGACCAGGCCGCCGGACTGCTCGCCGACGTGATCCTCGAGGTGCGCCCCCAGGTGCTGGTCACCTACGACGACAACGGCGGCTACGGCCACCCCGACCACATCCAGGCCCACCGCGTCGCCATGCGCGCCGTCGAACTGGCCGCCGCCCGCGGCTGGGACGTGCCCAAGGTCTACTGGAACCGCGTACCGCGCTCCGTGGCCGAGGAAGCCTTCGCCCGGCTGGAGCGCGACCTGCCCGACCTCCCCTTCGACACGTCGGCCTCGGTCGGCGACGTCCCCGGCGTGGTCGACGACGAGCGGATCACCACCGCCGTCGACGGCACCGCGTACGCCGGCGCGAAGGCCGCCGCCATGCGCGCCCACGCCACCCAGATCACCGTCGCCGACGAGCGGTACTTCATGCTGTCGAACGAGCTCGCGCAGCCGCTGTTCACCACCGAGTACTACGAACTGGTGCGCGGCGAGCGCCCCGCGGGCCGTGAGGACGACCTCTTCGCCGGCGTCACCACGGGAGAGCCGTCGTGAGCGGTGACCGCGCGCCCCTGATGGCGCAGCCCCTGCGCCCCCCGTCCGCGGGACGCGCCGCCGCCCTGCTCGGACTGCTGGTGCTCGGCGCCCTGGTCGGCGTCGCCGGGGCGCTGGTCCAGCCCGCGTGGTTCCCCGGCGGGCTGCTGCTCGCCCTGGCCGGCGAGGCGGGGACGGTGCTCGGAGCGGCGCGGCTGACCCGGAGCCGGTCCGGCGGGATCGCCGTCGCCGCAGGCTGGATGATCATGGTCGTCCTGCTCACGGTCAGCCGTCCGGAAGGCGACTTCCTGTTCGCCGCGGGCAGCGGCTCCTACCTCTTCCTCCTCGGTGGCATCGCCGTGGCTGTGATCTGTGCCACCTTCGGGCCCGGGAAGCAACCGGACGGGGACCCCGCCCGACTTCGCAAGTGACGTACCACTTCGCCGTACCAGGGGCGTGATGGTCCGGTGTGGGTTTCCCCGGCGGTACTGGGATACGGGCCGGATATGGCCAGTAAGGTGGTGCGCGCCGCCGAGCCTCCCTCGAACCCTCGGCCTCGCCCGAGCTGGGAGGACCCCCACCGTGAGGTCGTGACGGGCGGCGGAGCCAACCGGGAGAACCTGCCTTGAGTCGTGAAACTGACACTCCGTCCTCCGGGCCCAACGGGCGCGGCGGAGCCGCCTACCCGTCGGGCACCCCGCCCTACGGGATCCCGGCGATTCCGGACGAGGGCACGGACGCGGGCCGTCCGGCCGCGCGGCCGGAGGAACGCAAGACCGAGACCACGCTGACGACCCGGATCCGGATCAACATCCCCGGGTCGCGCCCGATTCCGCCGGTCGTCGTCCGCAAGCCCGTCACGGACGCGGACGGCAAGAAGGCGGCCGCCGACACCGAGGCAGCCGCCGGGCCCGCTCCCGCCGCACCCGCCGCCGACCCCGTCGAGCCGCCCGCGCGGCCCGAGACGGCCGACAGGCCCGCGGCCGAGGAGAAGCCCGCGAGCGACTGGTTCGCGCCGCGCAAGTCCCCGGCCGGCAAGCCCGGTCAGGCCGGCGGCGCGGCCAACGGCGCGCCCGCGCCCGGCACTTCCGGCGCGCCCTCGGGCGCCGCTCCCGGGACGCCCCCCGGCGCGCCGTCGGGCGCGGCTCCCAAGGCCCCGGGTACTGCTCCCAAGGCCCCGGGCGCCGCTCCCAAGGCCCCGGGCGGCCCGTCCGCCCCGAACGGCTCCGGCGCGGGCCGTCCCGGCGGCGTTGTCGGCTCCATGGGCGCGCCCGGCGGACCCCGGCCCGGCGGCCCGAAGGCGCCCGGACCCACCGGAACGGCCGGCGCGACCGGCGGACCCGTGGCCCCCGGACACGGCGGCGGCACCGGCTCCTTCGACGTGACCGAGGCGCTGGCCGGCGCTCCCGGCGGCAACCGCGCCGACCGCGGCGGCGAACCCCGCCGCGACGACCTGCCGTACTTCGCCGACGACGCCAAGGGCGGCCCCCGGCCGGGTCCCGGCGCCCCCGGCGCCCCCGGAGCCCGCCCGGCCGGCGGCGTGCCCGGGCCCGGGCGTCCCGGCGGCCCGCAGGCGCCCGCCGGGCCCACCGGCGGCCCGGTCACCGGCGACGGCCCGATGACCCCGCCCGGCGGTGGCGCGCCCTTCACGGAGGAGCGCACCGGCTCGCACGCGATGCCCGGCGGCGGCCTGAGCGACGACACCGCGATCCTCACCCCGCAGAAGCCCGCCGTGCCCGGCGACCGCGGCTACCCGCGCCACGACAACGTCTCCGGGCAGACCGTGACCAGCGGCATCCCGGTGATCCCGCCGAGCGCCTCCTTCGACGCGCCCGGCACGGGCCAGAACGCCCCCGGACCGCACACCCCGCCCAAGCTGCCCGAGCCGGTCAGCCCGCCCCCTTCGGGCTCGGCCAAGGCGCCGAAGAAGAAGGGCCGCAGCAAGCTGGTCCTCCTCGCCACCGGCGTCGTCCTCGTCGCCGGCGTCGCCTACGGCGCGGGCCTGCTGATGAACCGTTCCGACGTGCCCAAGGGCACCACGGTGCTCGGCATCGAGATCGGCGGCGGCACCCGCGACGAGGCCGTGAAGAAGCTCGACGGCGCGCTCGACGGACGGCTGAACAAGCCGCTCAAGCTGTCCGTCGACGGCAAGACCTTCGAACTCCAGCCGGACAACGCGGGTCTCCAGGTCGACGTCGACGCCACCGTCGGCAAGGCCGCCACCAGCGACTACAACCCGGTCAACGTGATCGGCTCGCTGTTCGGCCAGTCGCGCGTCGTCGAGCCGGAGATCCCGGTCGACCACGAGAAGCTCCAGGCCGCCCTGGAGAGCGCCGCGGGAGGCGCCGGCACGGTCAAGGAGGGCTCGATCACCTTCGAGTCCGGCAAGGCCGTCCCGGTGTACCCGCAGGCGGGCAAGGGCGTCGACGTCGCCAAGGCGGCCGACGTGGTCGCCGCCGCGTACCGCACGCAGGTGGAGACCGGCACCGCCGCCGCGGTGAACGTGCCGACGACGAGCCGGCAGCCGAAGGTCACCAAGGCCGAGGTCGACCGGATGATGAAGGAGTTCGCCGAGCCCGCGATGTCCGACCGGGTCACCGTGCAGACCGACCCCGCGCACTCGGTGCCGATGAGCCCCGAGAAGTCGCTGTGGAAGTTCCTGCGCGTCGAGGCGGTCAACGGCAAGCTCGTCGAGAAGCCCGACCTGAAGGCCCTGGAGAACCTGTACGGCCAGGCCTTCGACGGCGTGCTCATCACCCGCGGCAACGGCGAGAAGACCCCCGTCACCCCGCAGGACGTCTACGGCGCCCTGCGCCAGGCGCTGGTCAGCAAGGGCGACCGCACGGCCGTCATCGAGACGAACGCGAGCTGACGCAACGACGGAAGCGGCGCCGCACTGTCCCGTGCGGCGCCGCTTCCGTGCGTGCGGGGCCCGCTGCGCGGCGGCGGCCGTACATGACATCCGTCATGCCGGGCCCACGACCGCCGACACTGCCGGGCGCCCGCCCCCGGCCGCGACGATGGCCGCATGACGACGACGGACACGGTCGTGTTCGACCGGGTGACCAAGAGATACGGCGACGTGCGGGCCGTGGACGACCTGACCCTCACCCTGCGGCCCGGGGAGACCGTGGCGCTCCTCGGCCCGAACGGCGCCGGCAAGTCCACCACCCTCGACCTGCTGCTCGGCCTGAAGCGCCCCGACAGCGGCAGCGTCACCGTGCTCGGCACCGGCCCCCGCGAGGCGATCGTCGCCGGACGGGTCGGGGCGATGCTGCAGAGCGGCGGACTGATGGGCGAGGTGACCGTCGCCGAACTGGTGCGGCTCGCCTGCGGACTGCACCCCCGGCCGTACCCCGTCCCCGACGTGCTCGCCCGCGCCGGGCTCACCGCGATCGCCGGCCGCAGGGCCGACAAGCTGTCCGGCGGCCAGGCCCAGCGGGTCCGCTTCGCGCTCGCCACCGCCGGGGACGGCGACCTGATCGTGCTCGACGAACCCACCACCGGCATGGACGTCACCGCCCGCCGGGCCTTCTGGGCGACCATGCGCGACCAGGCCGACCGGGGTCGCACGGTGCTGTTCGCCACGCACTACCTGGAGGAGGCCGACGCGATCGCCGACCGGGTGCTGGTCCTGCACCGGGGCCGGCTGCTGGCCGACGGCACCGCGACCGAGATCAAGGCGAGCACCGGGATGCGGCGCGTCTCCTTCGACCTGCCCGGCGGCACGCCGGACGAGACCGCCCTGCGCCGGCTGCCCGCCGTCACGGCCGTCTCCGTGTCACCCGGCGGCACGGTCAGGATGCGGTCGAAGGACGCCGACGCCACCGTCCACGCCCTGTACGGCCTGGGCTTCTACCCCCGCAACCTGGAGGTCGCCGGGCTCGGGCTCGAGCAGGCCTTCGTCGCCCTCACCGGGACCGAGGAGGCCGTCGCGCCGTGAACGGGCTGATCCGACTCGAGGTGCTGCGCGTCCTGCGCAACCGCAAGTTCCTGTTCTTCTCCGTGATCTACCCGAGTGTGCTGTTCCTGCTGGTCGCGGGCACCGCCGACCCCACCGCGACCCTCGGCGGCACGGGCCTGACCCTGCCCGCCTACATGATGGTTTCCATGGCGTCCTTCGGCGCCCTGACGGCCGTGCTGATGGGCAACAGCGAACGCATCGCCAAGGAACGCGAGAACGGCTGGGTGCGCCAGCTGCGGCTCACGCCCCTGCCCGGCCGGGGGTACGTGCTCGCCAAGACCGCCGGCGCCGCTGTGGGCGCCCTGCCGGCGATCGTGCTGGTCTTCGTCGTCGCCGCCGTGGTGAAGGACGTACGGCTGGACGCCTGGCAGTGGCTCGCGCTGACCGCGGCGATCTGGGCGGGCAGCCTCGTCTTCGCCGCCCTCGGGGTGGCCATCGGCTACGCCGCCACCGGCGACGCCGTACGGCCGATCACGATGATCGTCTACTTCGGGCTGTCCCTGCTGGGCGGCCTGTGGATGCCCACCACCACGTTCCCGCGGTGGCTCCAGGATCTGGCAGCCTGGCTGCCCACCCACGCGTACGCCGCACTGGGTCGGGCGATCGAACAACAGCACGCGCCGGGCGTACGGGACGTCGCCGTCCTGCTGGTCTTCCTCGTCCTCTTCACCGGCTGCGCGGCCCGGCTGTACCGGAAGGACACCTCGCAGGCGTGAGCGGCATCGGCGTCAACATCGGGCAGCGCCCGCGCAACCTCAGGCAGCGGGCCGTCAAGGTGCTGTGGACGGCCATCTGGCTGGTGTACCTGAGCGCGCCCGTCAGCGACCTGCTGCACGGCGGACACCCCGCGGGCGTGCGCGCCCTCGGCTGGCTCGGGCTCGCCGTGTTCGTCACCTGGTACATGCTGCTGGTCTTCCGCGCGGGACGCGGCGACCGCACGGCGCTGGTGCTCGGCTCCCTCGCCGTGCTCACCGCCCAGTCCGCCCTGCTCGCGCTCACCCTGGGCCGCGAGTGGCTGGTGCTGTTCGTGTACGTCTCCATCGCGTCCGGCGCGGCCCTGCCCTCCCGGCTGTCCCGCTGGTCCGTGCCCGGGGCGTGCGCGCTGATGACGGCGGCCGCGTTCGCCGTGCCCGGCGGCAGGGACCTGCTGTGGGGGCTGCTCGTCCCCGCGCTGCTCGGCGGCTTCGCCATGACCGGCGTACGCGAACTCATCCGCACCACGATCGCGCTGCGCGAGGCCCGCGCCACCGTCGCCCACCTCGCCGCCAACGAGGAGCGGCTGCGGCTCGCCCGCGACCTGCACGACCTGCTCGGCCACTCCCTGTCCGTGATCACCCTCAAGAGCGAGCTGGCCGGGCGGATGCTGCCCGACCACCCGGACCGGGCGGCGCGGCAGGTCGCCGACATCGAACAGGTCAGCCGGCAGGCGCTGGTCGACGTCCGGGAGGCCGTCACCGGCTACCGGCGCCTGCGCCTCGCGGGCGAACTGGGCGGTGCGCGGGTGGCGTTGCGCGCGGCGGGGATCGTACCGGAGCTGCCCGGCGCGGACGCCCTCGGCGAGGTCCCCGAGGATGCCGAGTCCGCCCTCGCCTGGGCGCTGCGGGAGGCCGTCACCAACGTCGTCCGGCACAGCGGCGCCCGGCGCTGCACGGTGGAGGTGGCGCGCCGCCACACCCGCGACGGCCAGGTCCTCGAACTCTCCGTGGAGGACAACGGTCCCGGCGGCTCCGCCACCGGCCACGGCAACGGTCTGCGGGGGCTGCGTGAGCGGCTGGCGGCCGTGGGCGGAACACTGGAGGCCGGGCCCGTCCGGCACGGATTCCGGCTGGTGGCCCGCGTACCTGTGGAGACCGCCGCCGGGCGGGGAGGGGGGACCGCGTGATCCGCGTGCTGCTGGCCGAGGACCAGGCCATGGTCCGCGAGGCGCTCGCCGCGCTGCTGGGCCTGGAGCCCGACCTCGAGGTCGTCGCGCAGGTGGCCCGCGGCGACGAGGTCCTGGCGGCGGCCCGCGCCCACGACGTCGACGTGGCGCTCCTCGACATCGAGATGCCGGGCGCGACCGGCATCGAGGCGGCGGCGGTGCTGCACCGCGAACTCCCGGACCTGAAGCTGGTGGTGCTGACCACCTTCGGACGGCCCGGCTATCTGCGCGGCGCGATGGAGTCCGGCGCCGACGCCTTCCTCGTCAAGGACGCCCCGGCGGCGCGGCTCGCGGAGGCGATCCGCCGGGTGCTGGCGGGCGAACGGGTCATCGACCCGGCCCTGGCCGCCGCGGCCCTCGCCGAGGGCGCCAACCCCCTCACCGACCGCGAACGCGAGGTCCTCCGCGCCGCCGCCGACGGCTCCACCAACGCGGACCTCGCCGCCACCCTCCACCTCTCCCCGGGCACGGTCCGCAACTACCTCTCCACCGCCATCCAGAAACTGGCGGCCCGCAACAGAACGGAAGCGGTCCGCATCGCCCGGGACAAGGGCTGGCTGTAGCCGGCCCACGGGGCCCGCGCCGGCCGCCTGCGGCGGGGCTGCGGACGCATGGCGCAACGTCGTCGCCCGCCAGGCAGACCGCCAACCGGACAGATCCCGCACGCCGTCGGCTCCGTCGGCACGGCACGGCGGTGGTGGCGAGGTCAGTTCAGCAGGGCCCGCGCGGCCAGCGCCTCTCCTCGGATGCGGTCCGCGGCCGCCGGGTCCACCGCCGCGACGACCTCCGCGTACGCCTCCAGTTCCGCCGCGCCCGTCGTGAACTCGCCGCGCTGGACGAGGAGCTGGGCGCGTTCGTAGCGCAGGCGGGCCGGGTGGGAGGGGAGGAGCAGGGCGAGGTCCAGGGCCCACAGGCCGACGTCGGTGCGCTCGGGGCGGGTCGCCGCCCAGGCCCGGACGTTGTTCAGGATGCGCGCGACCACCTCCAGCGTCCCCGCCGGGACCAGCATGGACGGCTCCAGCGAGCCCCCGGTGGCCCCGGCGACCAGCAGCTCCGCGTCCGGTCCCGTCAGCACCCGGCCCCCGTCGAACGGGTCGGCCAGCACCTGCCCGGCGCCCGGTCCCTCCGAGGCGCCGAAGCCCACGACGAAGTGCCCGGGCAGCGCCACGCCGTACACCGGCGCGCCCGCCCGCCGGGCCACCTCGATCCACACCACCGACAGCAGGATCGGCAGCCCGCGCCGCCGCCGCAGCACCTCGTGCAGCAGCGAGGACTCCAGCCGCCGGTAGTCGTCCGGCAGGCCGTGGAAGCCGTACCGCTCGCCCAGCAGGTCCCGCAGCGCCACCGCCCACGCGTGCGGCGAGCCCGGCCGGTGCGGCAGCTCGCCCGCCAGCCGGTCCAGCTCGATCTCCACCGCGTCCATGCCGGCCTCGTCGAGCCGGCCGTCGCCCTCCGCGGCCACCAGCAGGCACAGCGCGGACAGGCCGGGCCGCTCGCTGCGCAACTCCTCGGCGAACCGCTCGCGCAGTTCGGCGGAGCGTGCCGGGGGAGGGGGACAGGGGGACGGCATACCCGGTTCGTGCCCGCTCACGACGCCCCGTCACCCACCGGGGCCGACGAATCCGGAGCGGATCCTTCCGATACAGGCTCCTCCGGTGCGCGGTAGTGGTGGTACGCGTGGTGCGGGGCGAAGCCCAGACGGTCGTACAGCGCCCGCCCGCCCTCGTTGTCCGTCTCGACCTGCAGCCAGGCCGCCGAGGCGCCCTCCTCCAGCGCACGGGCGGCCAGCGCCGCCATCACGGCCGTGGCCAGGCCCTCCCGCCGCCGCGCCGGATCCACCTCGACCGCCGCGAACCCCGCCCACCGGCCGTCCACGACACACCGCCCGATCGCGGCCGGCGCCTCGGCGCCCGGCTCGCCCGGCACGGTCGCGAACCACACCGACGGCTCACCCGGGGCCGGGGCGCCCGGGGATCCTCCGCCCAGCACCCGCAGGGCCACCTCGCTCACCCCCTTGCGCCGGTACCGAGCCAGCCACGCCTCGTCCGCGTCCCGGGACAGCAGCACCCCGGACGTGCCGTCACCCAGGTCGGCGACCGGGGCCAGTCCGCCCGTCCACAGCTCGGCGGTCACCTCGCGGACCCACCCGCGCCGCTCCAGCTCGGCGCACAGCAGCTCCTGCGTGCCCTCCGCGCCGGTCGCGGTCTGCACGTACGCCGGCAGCCCCCGGGCCGCGTACCAGCGGCGTACGGCCGTCAGCGCGTCGTCGAGCGGCAGGCCCGGGTCGCCCAGCGGCAGCACCGAGTTGGCCCGCCGCGTGAAACCCGCGGCCGCCCTCAGCTCCCACTCGCCGAGCCGCTCGCTCTCCACCGGCCGCCAGCCGCGCGCGGCCACCCGCGCCAGTTCCCCGTAGGACGCGGCGGGCCCGCGCCGACGCGCCGGGGCGGCCGGAACGACCTTCCCCGCGACCAGCGCCGACTCGGCGACGCGCACACTTTCACCGCTCTTCCTTGTGATCCGCAACACACCGTTGTCCCATGATGTGAGAACCCCGAGCGTGTCGCTGAACTTCTCACCCGAGGGACCATGTTCGATCAAGCTCCTCACGGAGACCCGTTTTCCCACGTCAGCAGCGGTGATACGGACCTCGAGGCGCCCGGCGGCCGATATTTCCACAGGTCAGTTCACCCCTCCTGTTCGGATCATGCTCCGGAACGGAGATACTAGGGGCGGGCATCGACGACGCCGCGCTCCCGCGCGCCAGGCGGCGGAGCCTGAGGAGGCCCGCCAGCGCCCTATCGAGGAGGAACGACAGCGTGACCTACGTCATCGCGCAGCCTTGTGTCGACGTCAAGGACAAGGCGTGCATCGAGGAGTGCCCGGTCGACTGCATCTACGAGGGCCAGCGGTCCTTGTACATCCACCCGGACGAATGCGTCGACTGCGGCGCCTGTGAACCGGTCTGCCCGGTCGAGGCCATCTTCTACGAGGACGACACCCCGGAGGAGTGGAAGGACTACTACAAGGCGAACGTCGAGTTCTTCGACGAGCTCGGCTCCCCGGGCGGCGCCAGCAAGCTCGGGCTGATCGAGCGGGACCACCCGTTCATCGCCGCGCTGCCGCCGCAGGCCTGATCGTCCCGCAGCGGTCCCGCACCGACGCGTCGCCCCCGGTCCCGTACGGCCTGCCCGCCGTACGGGACCGAGGCGTTCGCCGAACCAGAAAGTGAGCCCCCGCCCGTGTCCGCAGTCTCCGACCGGCTGCCCGCCTTCCCCTGGGACAAGCTGGAGCCGTACAAGAAGACGGCCGCCGCGCACCCCGACGGCATCGTCGACCTCTCGGTCGGCACGCCCGTCGACCCGGTGCCCGAGCACATCCAGAAGGCGCTGATCGACGCGGCGGACTCGCCGGGCTATCCCACGGTGTGGGGCACCCCGGAACTGCGGGACGCGCTCACCCGCTGGGTGGAGCACCGGCTCGGCGCCCGCGAGGTCACCCACCGGCACGTCCTGCCGGTCGTCGGCTCCAAGGAACTCGTCGCCTGGCTCCCCACCCAGCTCGGCCTCGGCCCCGGCGACCAGGTCGCCTTCCCGCGCCTGGCCTACCCGACGTACGAGGTCGGCGCCCGCCTGGCGCGCGCCGAGCACGTGGCGTACGACGACCCGACCGAGCTGGACCCCACGCGGCTGAAGCTGCTGTGGCTCAACTCGCCGTCCAACCCGACGGGCCGGGTGCTGTCCAAGGCGGAGCTGACCCGGATCGTCGCCTGGGCCCGCGAGCACGGCGTCCTCGTCCTCTCCGACGAGTGCTACATCGAGCTCGGCTGGGAGGCCGACCCCGTCTCCGTGCTCCACCCGGACGTCAACGGCGGCTCCTACGACGGCATCGTCGCCGTCCACTCCCTGTCCAAGCGGTCCAACCTGGCCGGCTACCGCGCCGCGTTCCTGGCCGGCGACCCGGCCGTGCTCGGCCCGCTGCTCCAGATCCGCAAGCACGGCGGCATGATGACGCCGGCGCCCACCCAGGCGGCCGTGGTGGCGGCCCTCGGTGACGACGAGCACGTCCGCGTCCAGCGCGAGCGGTACGCGGCCCGCCGCACCGCCCTGCGCGACGCGCTGCTCGCCCACGGCTTCCGCATCGAGCACAGCGAGGCCAGCCTCTACCTGTGGGCCACGCGCGACGAGTCCTGCTGGGACACCGTCGCCCACCTCGCCGACCGCGGCATCCTGGTCGCCCCCGGCGACTTCTACGGCCCCGCCGGCGACCGCTTCGTCCGCGTGGCCCTGACCGCGACGGACGAACGGGTCCGGGCGGCGGTCACCCGCCTCACCGCCTGACCGCACCGAGACCGCTCCGGACACACCGAAGGGGCCCGGGGGGAGAGATCCCGGGCCCCTTCGGCTTCGCCGGGGGTCGCCTTCGGCGGAGGGGTCAGCCGAGAGGCAGGCCCTTGACCGGCAGGTTCTTCGTCGGGCCGCCCTTGCCGAGGGAGTCGGTCGGCAGCTCCTTCACCACCGGCACGGCCTTCTTCACGGTCTTGCCCGCGGCCGGGGCCACCTCGGTCGCGTCCGGGGTGGTCTTGCCGACGCCCCGCGTCACGTTGTCCACGGTCTTGCCGGGCGCACCGTCCAGGGCGCTCAGCCCGAGGTTCGGGGCGGACGGCAGCGCCGGCGCCGCGCTCGCGGAACCGGCCGCACCGACCCCGGCGGCCGCTCCCGCAGCGACGAGCAGCGCGGCACGGGCGATCCGACGGGTCAGGGGGAGGGACATGGTGCTCCTTCGACGGCAGACAACGATGGTGTCCGGGCGGCGGGTCAGGACCGGCCGCCCGGACGCACTGATTACCGCCCGACCGCCAAGAAGGTTGCGCGCGTGTCCGGCAAAGAGTCGGCAATGCGGCGCAATGTCGGACCCGCGCAACGCCTCCGGGTGATCACCCGTACGCCTGCTCGGCAACGCCCGCGCGCCTACCGCCCCGTGGTGATGCGGACCGCGTCCGCTTCCCCGTCCGGTCCCGCCGGCGCCTTGCCGTCCAGCGGCCGCCACCGACTGTCGGTGTGCCCGGCGACCCACTCCCGGCCGGCGTAGGAAACACTCCGTATGTGCAGCTCGGAGGCGTTGGCCACGGCCCAGTGGGCCAGCTGCCAGCCCCGCGCCCCGGCGTCCCGCCGGTCGCCGGCCACGGCCGTGACCGGCAGCGTCACGGTGCCGTCGCCGGATTCCGCTTCCGGGGTGGGCGCGGTCGACGAGGACGACTGCCCCTTGCCGTCGTCCACCTCGGCGCCCGCCGGCGCCAGCACGTCCCGCCCGAAGTCCCGGGCCAGCGCGGCCCGCACCGCGTCCGCGCCCTTCGCCCGGGTCGCCGCCGGACGGCCGTCGCACGTCAGCGTCGCCCCCGAGCGCCCGGTGAGGGCGGCGGCGAGCAGCGTGGCGTCCGGCTCGTGCTTGGCGTACGCCTGCGGGAAGCCGCTGCGCTGCACCTTCTGCGCGGCCACGGTGAGCGGCAGCCGCGTGTAACCGGGCACCTTCTCCAGGTGCTCGTAGAACTTCTCCGACGCGTACGCCGGGTCCATGATCTGCTGCGGCGTCCCCCAGCCCTGCGAGGGGCGCTGCTGGAACAGGCCCACCGAGTCGCGGTCGCCGTAGTCGATGTTGCGTAGCGCCGACTCCTGGAGGGCGGTCGCCAGCGCGATGGTCACGGCCCGCTCGGGCAGGTCGCGCGCGGTGCCCACGGCGGTGATCGTCGCCGCGTTCACCGCCTGCTCGGGAGTGAACTCGTAGGTCGCCCCGTCGCCCTTGCCGGACACGACCTTGCAGCCCGGGCCGCCCGTGCCTCCGGTGACGTACTGCACCACGAGGTAACCGGCGACCGCTGACAGCACCGCGAAGGCCGCGCCGCAGCGGAGCAGACGGCCGCGGCGCTTGCGCTGGGGAGTGGGGGACGGCTCTGGCACGCGTACAAGGTACTGGAGAGTACGTTCTTGTGTGAGCCGGGTGTGGACAGTGGTCCGTGAGCCGCCCGCGCTAGGGTCGACGGCATGGCCGACACCGCGCTTGACCTCACGCTGGACGCCGCGCGCCTCACCGCGCAGCTCGTCGACTTCCCCTCCGAGAGCGGCACCGAGAAGCCGCTGGCGGACGCGATCGAGACGGCGCTGCGCGCGCTGCCGCACCTGACGGTCGACCGGCACGGCAACAACGTCGTGGCCCGCACCGGCCTCGGCCGCCCGGAGCGGGTGATCCTCGCCGGCCACATCGACACGGTGCCGATCGCCGGCAACGTGCCCTCGCGCCTCGACGAGGACGGCGTCCTGTGGGGCTGCGGCACCTGCGACATGAAGGCGGGCGTCGCCGTCCAGCTCCGCATCGCGGCCACCGTCCCCGAGCCCAACCGCGACCTCACCTTCGTCTTCTACGACAACGAGGAGGTCGCCGCCGACCTCAACGGCCTGGGGCACGTCGCCGACGCGCACCCCGAGTGGCTGGAGGGCGACTTCGCGGTCCTCCTGGAGCCCTCCGACGGGCAGGTCGAGGGCGGCTGCCAGGGCACCCTGCGCGTGCTGCTGAAGACCTCCGGCGAGCGCGCCCACTCCGCGCGCGGCTGGATGGGCTCCAACGCCATCCACGCCGCCGCCCCGATCCTTCAGCGCCTCGCCTCCTACGAGCCCCGGTGGCCGGTCATCGACGGCCTGGAGTACCGCGAGGGCCTCAACGCGGTCGGCATCTCCGGGGGCGTCGCCGGCAACGTCATCCCCGACGAATGCGTCGTCACGGTGAACTTCCGCTACGCACCCGACCGCACCGAGGAGGAGGCCCTGGCGCACGTCCGGGAGGTCTTCGCGGACTGCGGCGTGACCGACTTCGTCGTCGACGACCACAGCGGCGCGGCCCTGCCCGGCCTGTCCCACCCGGCCGCCGCGGCCTTCATCGAGGCGGTCGGCGGCACCCCGCAGCCCAAGTACGGGTGGACCGACGTCTCCCGCTTCTCCGCGCTGGGCGTCCCCGCCGTGAACTACGGCCCCGGCAACCCCCACCTGGCCCACAGGCGGGACGAGCGCGTCGACACCGCCAAGATCCTCGCGGGGGAGGAACGGCTGCGGTCCTGGCTGACCGCCTGACCCCCGTACGGGCGGGTGCGCGTTTGGAACGCTCTCCCGTGGACATGCTGACGTCCCCCGCACGTAACCCGCGTAGATCTACGCTGAGGCGGTACGACCTGGCAAACGGAGGGAGCGCACATGGCTACGGGCAACCCTGAGGGGAAGCGGCAGCCGCCGGAGGAGAAGCGCCTGGGGCCGGTCCTCCGCCGGCGCGGTCAGGTGGACTCCAGCACCACCGACCAGCGGCTGCTGGACGAGCGCGCGCCGAGCGACTGGGTGCACACCGACCCCTGGCGGGTGCTGCGCATCCAGTCGGAGTTCATCGAGGGCTTCGGCACCCTGGCCGAACTCCCGCCCGCGATCAGCGTCTTCGGCTCCGCCCGCACCCCCGCGGAGTCGCCCGAGTACGAGGCCGGGGTGCGGCTCGGCCGCGGCCTGGTCGAGGCGGGCTTCGCCGTCATCACCGGCGGCGGCCCGGGCGCCATGGAGGCGGCCAACAAGGGCGCCCTGGAGGCCGACGGCGTGTCGGTCGGCCTCGGCATCGAGCTGCCCTTCGAGCAGGGCCTGAACCGGTACGTCGACATCGGCCTGAACTTCCGGTACTTCTTCGTCCGGAAGATGATGTTCGTCAAGTACGCGCAGGGCTTCGTCGTCCTGCCCGGCGGCCTCGGCACGCTCGACGAGCTCTTCGAGGCGCTCACCCTGGTGCAGACGCAGAAGGTCACCCAGTTCCCCATCGTGCTGTTCGGCACGGAGTACTGGGGCGGCCTCGTCGACTGGCTGCGCAAGACGGTCATCGCCCAGGGCAAGGCGGCCGAGAAGGACCTGCTGCTGTTCCACGTCACGGACGACGTGGACGAGGCCGTGGCCCTGGTTTCCAAGGAAGCGGGCCGCTAGGGCCTTTCGTTCGGATCACCCCGGCGTCGCGGGGTCTGGCACGCACTCCCCCACTGCCCTGAACGGGCGTGGGGGTGCCCCCAGCGGCGTTGTCGTCGGTTGCCAACGCTCCGCGTTGACGCCCTCCTCCGCCTTGCAGCTGCACGCACCAGACCCCGCTCGGGTCGGCCAAAGACGCACCGCGTCTCACAACCGGCCTGATCCAAACGAAAGGCCCTAGACGCCCGCGGGGGCGGCCGGGTCGACGACCCCGCCGCCCCGGCTTCCGTCACGCCAGCCCGCGCCGCGCCACCGCCGGCTCCCGGTCCCCGGCGATCGACGACACCATGTCCAGCACCTGACGGGTCTCGGCGACCTCGTGCACCCGGTACACCCGGGCGCCCAGCCACGCCGACACCGCCGTCGTCGCGAGCGTCCCCACGACCCGCTCCTTCACGGGGCGGTCCAGCGTCTCGCCAACGAAATCCTTGTTGGACAGCGACACCAGCACGGGCCAGCCGGTGGCCACCATCTCGCCGAGCCGCCGGGTCGCCTCCAGACTGTGCCGGGTGTTCTTCCCGAAGTCGTGCCCCGGGTCGATCATCACCGACTCCCGCGGCACGCCCAGCTCCACCGCCCGCTCGGCCAGCCCCAGGGTCACGTCGAGGATGTCCGCCATCACGTCGTCGTACGTCGCCCGGTGCGGCCGGGTCCGCGGTTCGGCCCCTCCCGCGTGCGTGCACACCAGCCCCGCGCCGTACCGCGCGGCCACCTCCGCCAGACGCGGGTCCACCCCGCCCCACGCGTCGTTCAGCACGTCCGCGCCCACCTCGCACACGGCCTCGCCGACCTCGTGCCGCCAGGTGTCCACGCTGATCACCACGTCCGGGAAGCGACGGCGCACCTCGGCCACGAAACCGACCGTCCGCCGCACCTCCTCCTCGGCCGACACCTCCTCGCCGGGCCCCGCCTTCACCCCGCCGATGTCGATGATCGCGGCGCCCTCGGCCACCGCGTGCTCCACGCGCGCGAGCGCCGGCTCGTCGCGGAAGGTGGCGCCCTGGTCGTAGAAGGAGTCCGGGGTCCGGTTCACGATCGCCATGATCACCCGCTCGTGCGGTGCGAATTCCCGCCTGCCCAGCCTGAGCATCCCCTGGAACCTCTCCTCGTCCGGCCGTCCGGGCCGCCTCCGTCCGCCCGGCGGTCCCGACTGTCAGACTCGCATGGCACGATCGGAGCCACACATCCGACTCCGACTCATCCGACCGTGGGGGCCCCGGCGATGGTTATGTTCCTGTTCCTGGTCGTCGCGCTGGCCGTCGTGGTGGGCGCGGTGACCCTCGCCGTGGTGGGCGGCGGCGACAACGCCCCGCTGCCCGAGGCGGAGCCGGAGCGGCTTCAGGACTCCCTGCCGCCCGACCGCCCGGTCAGCCGCGCGGACGTCGACCGCCTGCGCTTCCCGCTCGCCGCCCGCGGCTACCGCATGACGGACGTGGACGACGCCCTCGGCCGCCTCGCCGCCGAACTCGCCGAGCGGGACGCCCGGATCGCCGACCTGGAGTCCGCGCTGGCCGGCGCCCGCGCCGCCGCGGCGCACCTGCCCATGGACAAGCCCGCCGCGCACCCGGAGGACGATCACCGGTGAGCGCCCCCGCCGGCGGGACGCCGCTCGGTCCGGACGGCCTGCCGCGCTGCCCCTGGGCGCTGTCCGCCCCGGACTACCTCGCCTACCACGACGAGGAGTGGGGCCGCCCGGTGCACGGCGACGACGCCCTCTTCGAGCGGCTGTGTCTGGAGGCGTTCCAGTCCGGGCTGTCGTGGATCACGATCCTGCGCCGCCGCCCCGGCTTCCGCGCCGCCTTCTCCGGCTTCCGCGTCGCCGACGTCGCCACCTTCACCGACGCCGACCGCGAGCGCCTGCTGGCCGACACGGGCATCATCCGCAACCGCGCGAAGATCGACGCCACACTGGCGAACGCGCGGGTGCTGGCCGAGTGGAAGCCCGGCGAGCTGGACACCCTGATCTGGTCCCACGCCCCCGAGAAGCCCGGCCCGGCCCCCCGCACCCTCGCGGACGTCCCCGCGGTGACGAAGGAGTCCACGGCCCTGGCCAAGACCCTCAAGAAACAGGGCCTCCGCTTCGTGGGCCCCACAACGGCCTACGCCCTGATGCAGGCGTGCGGCCTGGTCAACGACCACCTGACCGATTGCGCGGCAAGAGAAACGCCCTGAAGGGGCGCGGGGACCTGCGCGCCAAGCCACCCCCCAGGGGCGCGGGGAACTGCGCGCCAAGCCACGACGAACCGCCACGCGCGGGCCTGCCGCAGCCCCCACCCCCAGGGGCGCGGGGAACTGCGCGACCAGCCACGACGGAGCCGCACATCCACGACCCCGCCGCAACCACCCCTCACCGCCCCAAATACTCCGGCTTCTCCTTGTTCACGAACGCCCGAACCGCAATCCCGTGATCCTCGGACGACCCCGCCCGACTCTGCAGCTCGTCCTCCTTCTCCAGCGTCTCCTCCAGAGAGTGGCTCATCCCGTAAGCCACCGACTCCTTCAGCGCCGCGAAGGCGACCGTCGGCCCCTGGGCCAGCCCCCGCGCCACCTTCTCCGCCTCCGCGCGCAGCTCGTCCGCCGGCACCACCCGGTTCGCGATCCCCAGCTCGTACGCCTCCTGCGCGGAGATGTTCCGCGGGAACAGCAGCAGATCCGTCGCCCGGCTCGGCCCGATCACCCGCGGCAGCGTCCAGGAGATGCCCGAGTCCGCGGTCAGCGCGACCCCCGCGAACGACGTGTTGAACTTCGCCGTCTCCGCGACGATCCGGTAGTCCGCGGCCAGCGCGAACCCGAACCCGGCCCCCGCCGCCACGCCGTTCACGGCGGCCACCACCGGCTTCGGCGCACCCGCGATCGCCCGCACGATCGGGTTGTAGTGCTCGCGCACCGTGGACATGGTCTGTCCCGACCCGTTCTCCCGGTCGGCGGCCAGCAGCCCGATGTGCTCCTTGAGGTCCTGCCCGACGCAGAACGCCCGCTCGCCGGCCGCGGTCAGCAGCACGGCCCGCACGGCGTCGTCGTCCGCGGCGGCCCTGACCGCGTCCCGGAGGGCGACCTTCGCCGCGACGTTCAGCGCGTTCATCGCCTCGGGGCGGTTCAGCGTGATCGTCGCGAGCCCGTCGCTCACCTCGTAGAGCACGGTGTCGGCCATGGTCGTATCCCTCCGTGTGCGGCTCGGGACGTACTGCTGAGTACGTCCTCTTCCGGAGGACAGCATGACCCAGTTCACGGGTGACGGCCGACGGCCCGGGTGTGACCTGCGTCAAACAATCGTGTCGGGATTCCGGCGCCCGAATGTCCATGCGACGGCGCAGTATGGCAGCCACATCGCCGAATTGAGTGGTTTTGCTCGCGTGCGTTGCCCAAGCGATGCCAACTGATGTTGGTCATCGGGTCCCGCCATGCGGGATAATGGCCTGGAAGCAATGTGTTCGATGCCGGTGGCGTGTGTCCTGCTTCGGGGACCGCAGGTGCCCTTCAGTGGGCCGTCGGCTCAGACGGTTTAGCTGGGTTTCAGGAAGGGGAACGAGCATGGCGGCCATGAAGCCGCGGACGGGTGATGGCCCGCTCGAGGTGACCAAGGAGGGGCGGGGCATCGTCATGCGCGTTCCGCTCGAAGGCGGCGGTCGGCTCGTCGTCGAGCTGACCCCGGACGAGGCCGACGCGCTCGGCGACGCCCTCAAGAAGGTCGTCGGCTGACGCGCAAGCGACCATACCCTTTCAGCCGCCCCGGTGCCGCACGCGGTGCCGGGGCGGCTGTTTGCGCACACGTCCGGGGGAACCGACGGCAGAGGAATGCCGTGACACGGCAGGTCACCGCTTCACGGCGCACAGCAGCCCGTCCCCCACGGGCAGGAGCGACGACACCAGCTCCTGGCTCTCGCGAACGGTCCGCACCAGCTCCCGCAGCCGCAGCACCTCCGTCGGCTGGGGGCCGGAGTCCACGGTGCGCCCGCTCGCGAAGACGCCTTCGAAGGCGACCAGGCCTCCAGGGCGCAGAAGGCGCAACGATTCGGCGAGATAGTCCTGGTACTCCTGCCGGTCGCCGTCGCAGAACACCAGGTCGTAGCCCGAGTCCGCGAGACGGGGCAGCACGTCCAGCGCGGGGCCGGGGATGAAGCGGGCCCGGTTGCCGGCGAAACCGGCCTCACGGAAGGCCTGCCGGGCCGACTGCTGGTGCTCCGGCTCCTGGTCGACCGTCGTCAGCACCCCGTCCGGGCGCATGCCGTGCAGCAGATGGATCCCCGACACGCCGCAGCCGGTGCCGATCTCCGCGACCGCCTTGGCGTCCACGCTGGCCGCGAGCAACCGCAGGGCCGCGCCCGTGCCGGGCGACACCGAGCGCAGGCCGGCCTCACGGGCCCGGTCGCGGGCCCAGTGCAGCGCCTCGTCCTCGGCGACATAGGCGTCGGCGAACGCCCAGCTCGTCTGCCGGTTGGCGGTAATGACCCTCTCCTGTCCCCGTGGTTGCCTGGGCGTGACTGTATCCGTTGGCGTCGGGAACCCGCAGATGGGACCAGTCGTTCAAAGGGACAAGAGAAAGGCGTGTGCCGGAAAGGGGGGGCGAGGAGTGGACGCGGACGCCGAGCAAGTGCGGGCGCAGTCGTACGAGCCGTGGCAGCCCGAATCAAATTCTCGTAAAACCGCTTATCCGGAGCTAACGGGCGAGGTGGCTATGGTAGGGGCTCCACTGGACACCACCAGAGCCGACAGGGGAGGTGCGGCTGCGCCTGTGGATCGTGCAGGAGGGCTGCGGCGCTTCCTCGGATCGGCGGGCAGGCCGAAATCCGTGAACAACACCGCTGCTGACCATGACCGCGCCGGCGACCCGGCCCAGACCGCGACCTTCTCCAGCGACGCGGACGGGCAGGCGTGGACTCCGCCCACGTGGGAGGAGATCGTCAGCATGCACAGCGGCCGGGTCTACCGGCTCGCCTACCGTCTCACGGGCAACCAGCACGACGCCGAGGACCTCACGCAGGAGGTCTTCGTCCGTGTCTTCCGCTCCCTGTCGACGTACACGCCGGGCACCTTCGAGGGCTGGCTGCACCGCATCACCACGAACCTGTTCCTGGACATGGTCCGCCGCAAGCAGCGCATCCGCTTCGACGCGCTCGGGGAGGACGCGGCCGAGCGGCTCGCCAGCAAGGAGCCCTCGCCGCAGCAGGTCTTCAACGACGCGCACTTCGACGCCGACGTCCAGCAGGCCCTCGACACGCTCGCGCCCGAGTTCCGCGCCGCCGTCGTCCTGTGCGACATCGAAGGACTGTCGTACGAGGAGATCGCGGCCACCCTGGGCGTGAAGCTCGGCACCGTCCGGTCCCGTATCCACCGCGGCCGTTCCCAGCTGCGCAAGGCCCTCGCGCACCGTTCGCCCAAGGCGCGCGCGGACCGCCCCTCCTTCGTGCCGCGTGTCCCCGCACTGGGAGGAGGGGGCGCGAGCGCGTGAGCAGTTCACTGCCGAAGTCCCCCGAGGGGCACCTCGCGGAGCATCACCTGGGAGACCGGCTCGCCGCCCTCGTGGACGGGGAGCTGGGTCATGACGCGCGTGAGCGCGTACTGGCGCATGTCGCCACCTGCGCCAAGTGCAAGGCGGAGGTGGACGAGCAGCGCCGCCTGAAGAACGTGTTCGCGGCCGCCGCACCGCCGCCGCCCTCCGAAAGCCTCCTGGCGCGCCTGCAAGGGCTGCCCGCCGGAGGCGGATTCGGCGACGGCGGCTCACCCCTGGGCGGCTCCGCGCTGCCGGGCGGCTCCACCCCGGGCGTTTTCGGGGCGCGGCGCGGCGAGCGCTTCGAGTTCGCCTACGCGCCCGTACGGCGCCACCAGCCCGCGGCCGCCGCTGACGGCCTCGCCGCCGCCCGGCCGTCCTCGCGCGGGCTGCGTCTCGCGTTCGTCGCCGCCGGAGCGGTGTCGCTGGCCGCGATCGCCCTCGGCGGCGTCTCCACGGTCACCCCGGCCGACGCGGAGGCGCGCGGCCAGGGCAAGGGGAGCAACGTGACACCGGCGCGCACGCAGGGCACGGGCGCGGCCACCACGCCGGACTCCCGGCGCCGAGGCGTCGGCCCGCTCCTCGGGCAGGTCGCCGGCGGTCAGAGCGCCCTCGGCTCGGGCCCCGTCGTCCCCACCGGCGTCGCGGCCCCGCTGCTGCCCGGCATCCCGTCGCCCCCGCAGGGCGGCGCCACGGCGGTGTCCCCGCACATACGCCCGCTGAACCCGGCCACGCCGTTCGGACTGGGCGCCTGGGCGTCGGCGGCCGGACTGAAGAGCCCCGGCCTGGTCACGGCCGCGCCGTCACCGGCACCCTCGCCCACGCACGGCGCGCGGACCGCCCGCTGACCGGGCCCCTGCGCGGGGGCGCGCGAACCTGATTAGATTCCGGGTGGCGCGCCCGGGCCCACTGCGGCCGGGCGCCGAGCCGGGCTCCACCGCGCGGGCGGACCGGAGCACGGTGCCGACGATCCGTGCCGGTCCAGCCGTGGGGAGAGCATGAACGAGGGGAAGCCGGGCACGCCCGAGGCGTCCGAAGGACCCGACGGCGACTTCGAACTCGCCCGCCCGAACGGCATGCGGTCCCCCCGCACGGGACCCGACGGCGACTACGAACTGGGCCGCCCCCTGAGCGGGGCCCCCGGCGGCGGTGCGACCGCCGACTCCCCGGCGTGGGACCGCCCCTCGGACTCGGACACGGCACCGGGGCGCGGTACTGCGACCGGCTCGGGCGCGGAGTCCGTCGCGGATCACCCGGCGGGCGCGGCGGACACCACGTCCGGCAGTGAGCCCGGCGCCGCCGGTACGGGCATCGAACACGTCGCCGACGGCGCGGCCGGACAGCCCACCGCGTCCGCCCCACACGCGGCCTCGCCCGAGGCACCCGCCTCCGCCTCCGGCGCCGCAATCCCCGGGCAGGGCGCCGGTACCGTGCCCGCACCGAGCGCGGATGCGCCCACCGCTCCCGCCCCGGCCGCTGAGGCCGCCGGGCCGGGTGTGACCGGTGCCGTGCCTGCCCCGGCCGCTGAGGCCGCCGGGCCGGGTGTGACCGGTGCCGTGTCCGCCCCGGCCGCTGAGGCCGCCGGGCCTGGCGTGACCGGCACCGTGCCTGCCCCGGCCGCCGATGCCTCCGCGCCGGGTGCGACCGGCAGCGTTTCCGCCCCCGCCTCCCACGGCACCCCACCCCCCGCTGGCGAGCAGCCCAAGCCCCTGCATGACCCCGACCCCTACAGCACCCCGCCCTACGGGGAGCCCGGGCCCTGGGCGCCCGCGCCGCCTGTGCAGCATCCGGCCGCTACCCCCGCGCACGGCGTGCCCATGGGCGCGCCTCCCTCGGCCCCGGAGGCCGCCCCGGGCGCGGGCGCGCCCTCCGTGCCCGCGCCGCCTGTGCGGCATCCGGCGGCCACGCCCGCGCACGGCGTGCCCATGGGCGCACCTCCCGCCGCCTCGAAGGCCGCTTCCGGGCCTGGCGGGCCTTCCGTGCCCGCGCCGCCTGTGCAGCATCCGGCGGCCACGCCCGCGCACGGCGTGCCCATGGGCGCACCTCCCGCTGCCCCGGAGGCCGCTTCCGGGCCGGGCGGGCACGCCACGGTGCCGGAGCCCGGCCCCGCGGCTCAGGACGCCCCCGTGGCCGGTCCCTGGGCGCGCTACGACCCCTGGGCAGCCCCGACGGCCGTCGCCCCGTTGCAGCAGGCCGACCCCGTCGAGGAGGACGTGAAGCGGCGGCGCGGCCGCCGCAGGCGCGCGCTGGTCGGCGGCGCCCTGGTCATCGCCCTCGTGTCCGGCGTCGCCGGCGGTGTCGTCGGCGTGCAGCTGGAGCGGAACGGCGGCATCGGCGCCGTGGAGCTGCCGCAGGCCGGTGTGGAGGCGCCCGACCGCGACCCCGACAGCGTCGCCGGGATCGCCGCGCAGGCGCTGCCCAGCGTCGTCACCCTGCACGTCAGCGGCGGCGGCAAGGCCGGCACGGGCACCGGCTTCGTGCTGGACGACCGGGGCCACATCCTCACCAACGACCACGTCGTCGAGCCCGCCGGGAAGAACGGCGACATCACCGTCACCTTCCACAGCGGCGACACCGCCGAGGCGACCGTCGTCGGCCGGGACAGCGGCTACGACCTCGCCGTCGTACGGGTCAAGGGCGTCCGAGGGCTCACCCCCCTGCCGCTCGGCAACTCGGACAACGTGCAGGTCGGCGACCCCGTCGTCGCCATCGGCGCCCCCTTCGACCTGGCCGGCACCGTCACCTCCGGCATCATCAGCGCCCGCGAACGGCCCATCACCGCCGGCGGCGAGGACGGCGACGGCAGCGACGTGTCGTACGTCGACGCCCTGCAGACCGACGCGCCCATCAACCCCGGCAACTCCGGCGGACCGCTGCTCGACGGCAAGGGCCGGGTGGTCGGCATCAACTCGGCCATCCGCTCGGCCGACGGCGGACTGGACCCCGAGGGCGGCCAGTCCGGCTCCATAGGACTCGGCTTCGCCATCCCGATCAACCAGGGCAAGCGGGTCGCGGAGGAACTGATCGAGCACGGCAAGGCCGCGCACCCGGTGATCGGCATCACCCTCGACATGGCGTACAGCGGCGACGGGGCCCGCGTGGCGGCCGAGGGCGGCGACGGCGGGCCACCGGTCAGCACCGGCGGCCCCGGCGCCAAGGCGGGCATCCGCCCCGGCGACGTCATCACCGAGGTCGACGGCCGCCCCGTGCGCTCCGGCGAGGAACTGATCGTGAAGACCCGCGCCCACCGCCCCGGCGACCGGCTGGAGCTGACCCTGGAGCGGAACGGCGAGGAACGCACGGTGTCCCTGGTGCTCGGCTCCTCGGACGGCGACTGATCCACCGGCGGCGACCGGCATGTCACCCGTGCGACGCCGTCGGGACGCCGGGACGGTACCGGTGGTGCGGGAGGTCCGGGTACCGTGGACCCGGCCCGGACCACGGAGGGCGAACGACCGGCACCGAGGGCCGAGGACCGAAGGCATCGCGAGGAGCTTCAGGTGTTCAATGACATAGGACCGCTCGAGCTGGTGACGCTCATCGTCCTCGCCGTGCTCATCTTCGGTCCGGAGAAGCTCCCCAAGGTCATCCAGGACGTGACCCGCACGATCCGGAAGATCAGGGACTTCTCGGAGAGCGCCAAGCAGGACATCCGGCAGGAACTGGGCCCGGAGTTCAAGGACTTCGAGTTCGAGGACCTCAACCCCAAGACGTTCATCCGCAAGCAGCTGGACAACGACGATCTGGGGCTGAAGGAGATCCGCAACGGCTTCGACCTGAAGAAGGAGATGGCCGAGGTCACGGACGCCGTCCACGGGCGCGACACCGATCCGTCCCCCTCGCCCGCCACCCCCGGCGGCCGGGTGGACATGACGAAGAAGCCCGAGAAGCCGGCGGCCGACGACCGTCCGCCCTTCGACATGGACGCCACCTGACCGGTCCCCGGGGCGTGCGCCGGCGCGTACGTGACGCGTTTCATACTCCACCCGAGCTGCGGACGGCCTGATCCGGGCGTCCGAACGCCCTACGCGCCGGGCGGTTTCCCTGCCTGTGGCGGCAGGGTGGTTATGCTGCCGAGTTGTTGTGCGGAACGGACGAGTACGCCCGAAAGGGGGGCGGGCCGCCCGGTCCGACGAGAGCGAGGAGGCGTCCGGGCACATGGAGACGACGAGTTCGGCAGTCGCGCAGGCGCCGGCCGCGGAGGACGGACAACCAGTCCCCTCCGCCCGGCGTACGGTCGACGGCTACCTGCGTGCGCCCTTCCCCTGGTACGGCCTCGACGAGGCCTTCACGGGGCCGCGCTGGCTGATGCAGGTCGGCCTCTCGGCCGACGGGGCCGTGGAGCACGGATCGGTCGGACACGGCGACGAGCCGTCCGTCCGCAGCGAGTTCGCGGCCGGGGGCGACCAGGACGCCAAGGAGAAGTTCGCGGTCGTGGTGACCGTCGCGGCCAACCCGGTCCGCCGCAGCGCCGACGGCACGGGGGTGCTGGAGGCCACCTCGGTGTCCTCCGCCGCCTGGCTCGCCGGGGTGGGGCTGCTGTCCTTCACCTGGCCGGGCCAGATGGACCACTCCCTGCGCGACGACTGGCTGGAGCAGCAGACGGAGACCGCCTGGGTGCTGGCGGACGACCTGGAGGGCGAGGACTGGTCGACGCTCTCCCTGCCCGTGGACGGCGTGCCCACGCCGTTCCACTACCGGGAGTCCGAGTACGGCTGGGTGCTCGCCGGCTCCACCCAGCAGGGCGTCCACGTGGGCGCGTACGGCCGGGGGATGAGCGCGTACGGGCTGGGCTTCGCCGTGGTGAAGGACATCGCCGCCTACCAGGGCTGAGCGAGCCGCCCGGGAACGCCGGAGGGCGCCGTCCGCTGCGGACGGCGCCCTCCGGCGTGTGCACGGGTCTCAGAACTTGTTGCGCGGGGTGATCCCCAGCGACATGCCCGACAGGCCGCGCTGACGGCCGCCCAGCTTGCCGGCGATGGAGCGCAGCGCCGAACCCGCGGGGGAGTCCGGGTCGGACAGCACCACGGGCTTGCCCTCGTCGCCGCCCTCGCGCAGCCGCACGTCGATCGGGATGGCGCCCAGCACGGGCACGTTGGCGCCGGTGGTGCGGGTCAGGCCCTCGGCGACGGTCTGGCCGCCGCCGGTGCCGAACACGTCGACCATCTCACCGCAGTGCGGGCAGGGCAGCCCCGACATGTTCTCCACCACGCCGACGATCTTCTGGTGCGTCTGCACGGCGATGGATCCGGCGCGCTCGGCCACCTCGGCCGCGGCCTGCTGAGGGGTCGTGACGACCAGGATCTCCGCGTTCGGCACGAGCTGCGCGACCGAGATCGCGATGTCGCCGGTGCCGGGCGGCAGGTCGAGCAGCAGCACGTCCAGGTCGCCCCAGTACACGTCCGCGAGGAACTGCTGGAGCGCGCGGTGCAGCATCGGGCCGCGCCACACCACGGGCGCGTTGCCCGGGGTGAACATGCCGATGGAGATCACCTTCACGCCGTGCGCCGACGGCGGCATGATCATGTTCTCGACCTGGGTGGGACGCCCGTCGGCGCCCAGCATGCGCGGCACCGAGTGGCCGTAGATGTCGGCGTCCACGACACCGACCTTCAGCCCGTCGGCCGCCATCGCCGCCGCCAGGTTCACCGTCACCGAGGACTTGCCGACGCCGCCCTTGCCGGACGCCACCGCGTACACCCGGGTGAGGCTGCCCGGCTTGGCGAAGGGCACCTCGCGCTCGGTCTGGCCGCCCCGCAGGGCGTTCGCCAGCTCCTTGCGCTGCTCGTCGCTCATCACGTCCAGCGTCACGTCGACCCGGGTCACGCCCTCGACGCGGGAGACCGCGTCCGTCACGCGCTGCGTGATGGTGTCGCGCATGGGGCAGCCGGAGACCGTCAGGTACACGGTGACCGCGACCGCACCGTCCGCACCGATCTCCACCGATTTGACCATCCCGAGCTCGGTGATGGGCCGGTTGATCTCGGGGTCGTTCACCGTCGCCAGTGCTTCGCGCACCGCGTCTTCCGTAGCCATAAGGACGATGGTACGGCTCCGGGTACACCGGCCGGTAAGGACGTCAGCGGTCGTCTGCGTCACGTCCCGGCGGGTGTTCCGCCCGCATCGCCGGATGCGTACCGTGATGCTCCTTGTGGCCGTTCTGCCGGATCTCCAGCTCCTTGACCAGGTCCTCCAGCTCCGAACGGATCCAGTCCCGGGTGGCCACCTCGCCGAGCCCGATCCGCAGCGCGGCGACCTCACGGGTCAGATACTCGGTGTCGGCGATCGACCGCTCGTTCTGCTTGCGGTCCTGCTCCAGGTTGACCCGGTCGCGGTCGTCCTGCCGGTTCTGCGCGAGCAGGATCAGCGGGGCCGCGTAGGAGGCCTGGAGGGACAGCGCCAGCGTCAGGAAGATGAACGGGTACTCGTCGAACCGCAACTCCTTCGGCGCGGACACGTTCCACAGCACCCACAGGATGATGACGACCGTCATCCAGACGATGAACCGCCCGGTGCCCAGGAAACGCGCGATGCGCTCCGAGAGCCGGCCGAAGGCGTCCGGGTCCCACTCGGGCAGGATCCGCCGCCGGGGAGGGCGCGGCTGGTCCAGCCGCGGCGCGCGCGGCCGTCCCGCCGCCGTGGCCCCGGCCAGGGTCCGCTCCCGCACGGCGTCGCGTTCACCCGCCATCGGGCACCTCCCCCTCCTCCAGGTGGAACTCGGTCTCCCGCCAGTCGCCCGGCAGCATGTGGTCCAGCACGTCGTCCACGGTCACCGCGCCCAGCAGCGACCCGGCCTCGTCCACGACCGGCGCCGCCACCATGTCGTACGTGGCGAAGAACCCGGCGACCACGGGCAGCGTCGCCTCCGGGTCCAGCGGCCGCAGGTCGTCGTCCAGCATCGAGCCGACCAGCGTGTAGGGGGGATCGCGCAGCAGCCGCTGGAAGTGCACCGTGCCCAGGTACTTGCCGGTCGGGGTCTCCTCCGGCGGCCGGCACACGTACACCTGGGCCGCGTGCGCGGGCGACAGGTCGGGCTCGCGGATCCGGGCGAGGGCGTCGGCGACGGTCGCGTCCGGCCGCAGGATGATCGGCTCGGTGGTCATCAGACCGCCCGCGGTGTGCTCCTCGTACGACATCAGACGGCGCATGTCGGCCGCGTCCGCGGGCCGCATCAGGCTCAGCAGGCGCTCCTTGTCCGCCTCCGGCAGCTCGCCCAGCAGGTCGGCCGCGTCGTCGGGGTCCATCGCCTCCAGGACGTCCGCGGCCCGCTCCTCCGCCAGTACGCCCAGCACCTCGATCTGGTCGTCCTCGGGAAGCTCCTCCAGGACGTCCGCGAGCCGCTCGTCGTCCAGGGCCGCGGCGACCTCCGCACGCCGCTTGGGGGAGAGGTGGTGCAGCACGTTGGCCAGGTCGGCGGGGCGCAGTTGTTCGAAGGTGGCGAGCAGGTTCTCCGCGCCCTGCCCGGCCTCCTCCAGCGAGAAGCCGGTGACGGCGGACCACTCCACGGTCAGCGTCTCGCCCTTGCCGCGCCGGAACGCGCCGCCCTTCTTCCCCTTCCGCACGAAGACCCGGTCGATCTCCCACTCGCGCCGCGCCTGCAGTTGATGCACCGACAGGTCCAGGACGGTGACCTCCTCGCCGGTCTCCACGAGGGTGACGCGCCGGTCGAGCAGCTCGCCGAACACCAGCCGCTCCGTCGGCCGCTGCTCGAAGCGGCGGACGTTGAGCACCCCGGTGGTGATGACCTGGCCGGCCTGCACGGAGGTCACGCGGGTCATCGGCAGGAAGATGCGGCGCCGGGTGGAGAGTTCGACCACCAGGCCGAGCAGCCGGGGCGGACGGCGGCCGGGGCGCAGGATGACGACGAGATCGCGCACACGGCCCACCTGGTCACCCGCCGGGTCGAAGACGGCGACGCCGGAGATGTGGGAGACGAAGAACCGGGGTGCGCCCGATGCCATTCCGGCGGCTCCTTTGCGTGCGTGCGGAGGGCTTTCGTGCCGTGTACTGCCTGGTGCGTCTGTGTTCCGGATTGCCCGCTCGGACGGGCTTCAGGCTAGCCCGTCCCGATCGGTGCCGCGCTGGCGGCCGGTCCGGACGGACTGACTCCGTCCCGCCCCACGCGCCCCGGTACTCTGCGGTACGCCGTTCAGGTCCCCCGTCAGAGAGGCAGCCCACCTGTGATTCCGATCTCCCCGGGCCGTTCCCGCAGGGCCACGCTGGCCGGCGCCGTGTGCGCGCTGCTCGTGGCGGGGACGGCGCTCACGGGATGCTCCGAGGATCCGAACGAGGGAACGAACGGCGTCGGCAGGCTCCCCGCCGACCAGATCCAGAACAAGGCGCAGAAGGCGGCGGCGTCCGTGGGCACCGTGCGGCTGCACGGCTCGGTGCGGACGAGCGGCCGCAGCTACACCCTCGACATGCGGCTGAAGCCGCAGGGCGGCATCGGCTCGGTCAGCACGGAGGGGGAGACCTTCCGGCTGCTGCGGGTCGGCCAGGAGCTCTACCTGAAGGCCGACGCCGCCTTCTGGGGCAAGGGCGGGGACGGGGACGGCGACTCCAAGGCGGCGGACAAGCTCGCCTCGAAGTACGTCAAGGTGCCCAAGGGCGACCCCTCGTACACCAAGTTCATCGGCTTCACCGACAAGAACGTGCTGCTCGGCGGGTTGCTGACGCTGCACGGCGAGCTCAGCACGGACGGCCACCACGAGCAGGACGGGACCCGCACGATCCGGGTCACCGGCGACGACGGCGCCGGCGGCACCCTGGACGTCTCCCTCGAAGGCAAGCCGTACCCGCTGCGGCTGGTGCGCGCCGGGGAGGCCGGCACGCTCACCTTCTCCTCCTGGGGCGCCGACTTCAAGCTGGAGAAGCCCGCCAAGGGGGACACCCTCGACTACGGCAAGCAGCTCCCGACGTCCTGACGCGGAACCGGGTCGAGACCGGTCACCAGCCCGTCGGCCGGTGCTGCCCGGCGCCTGGTGGAGATCAGCCGTATGAACCGGACCGGGGCGGGACGACTGCCCCCGTGACCGCGGCCACCTGACGCCGAGCCCGCCCCGCCGGGGGGCATCAGCTGCCGGGCGGGGTCCAGTCCGCGGGCAGGCCGGACTCACTCAGAATCTCAGTCCGGTTGTAGTAGTCATTGCTCGAGTGGATCAGGTTGCCGCGCAGCCGCAGTACGGTCACGAGCGGTACCTCGAACGGTCGGGGTGCGCCGACGATGTGGCCGCTGAACACTCCCTCGACCACGATCCCGTCCCGCCCGCGGAACCCTCCGGTCGCCTCGAACTCGAGGTTCTCGATGAGCTTGTGGGACCCGCTCTCCCACTCCTCGACCCCCTCACGGCCGTGGAACACCAGGTTGACGGCGAGGTCGGTGTAGACGGCGTCCTTGGTGTACAGACGGGCGAGATCGCGGGTGTCGGCCGTCGTCCAAGCGGCAGCCCAGCGCCGCCCTATCGCCGGCACCTCGTCCTTCCCGTGCTTCGCCGCGCCCACGACCTGCTGCACCCCGGCCTGGGCGGCCCGCTGACCGGGCGACGCCTCGGAAGAGGCTGCGGTGCCGGCGCCGGCGGTCCCGGCTGTCAGAGCCGCCGCGGCCACCACGACAGCGAGGCCGGGAACGAGGGTACGTATGCGCATGTGGGTCTCCTTGCCCTGGGACGGCGCGGCGACGGTCCGCCACGTCCATCTAACGCCGTTAGATTTCCTAACGCCGTTAACTTACGGAGCGTCGGGCGACGCCGTCAAGGCGGACCGCACCCGGGCGAGGCGCCGAACCCCGGCACCACAGCCACACCGGCCACCGGCTGAGACCGGCCGGAGGAGACGACAGGCAGGTCGCTGCGGAAGGCGGCACGGGCAGGATCGCCACGGCGGACGACGGGCCAGCCCGAGGGACCGACAACGAGCCCCACGGCGATCAGGCGCACCCGGCCGACAGGCCAGACCTCCTCGCGTCCGGTGAGGGCGAACCGGCCGAGGGCCGCGACCGTGCCCCCGAGCAACCCGCAACCCGCAACCCGCAACCCGGCATGCATCGGGGCCGGTCGCCGTCCGAGGCCGTGACCTGGAGGAGGAGTGCGCCGCGAAGAGAGAGTGGAACGTGCGTCCAGGGGGTCCCCTGAGTGACCCGGGCCGCTGTCGAGCCAGCCGCGCCGCCCGCGCCTGCCCAGCAGGCGCGGCAGCCCGGCCGGCATCGGCGTCCGGGTCGTCGCCGGGGTGGGCAGCGGGGCCGCGGAGAGGTCGCCGTCGGGCAGGACGCCCGTCGCGCCGGTCGGCTCCAGACGCACCACCCGGCACTCGCGGGCCCAGCGCTCCGGCATGGCCTCGCCGTCGGGGGCGTTGAGCCGCTTGCCCTTCAGGGCGTCGACGGCCGCCGTCCACTCCTCGGAGCCGGACGTCAGCGCGCGGACCGTCGCGGTCCAGGTGACCAGCCGGCCGCCCTTGTCCTTGCTGCGCACCGTCACCTCGGCCCGCGCCCCGTCGGCGAGACCCGTCAGGGGCTGTTCACCGGGGCCGTCGCCGACCAGGCAGGCGGCGCCTTCGTGCCACACGTGCCACAGCGGCCGGGCCGGGACGCCGGGGCCTTCGACCCAGATGAGGCCGGACTTCTTCGAGGCCTCCTCGATGAGGGCCCGGTCGAGCAGCTCGCCAGTCATGCGCCCAGCCTATCCAGGCGGGGCGGGCCGTCTCAGAGCCAGCCGTTGCGCTTCAGCGTGCGGTGGATGCCGAGGCAGATGGCGACCGTGACGCCGAGGACCACCGGGTAGCCGTACTTCCAGTGGGTCTCGGGCATGTAGTCGAAGTTCATGCCGTACACCCCGCAGACCATGGTGGGGACGGCGATGATCGCGGCCCACGAGGTGATCTTGCGCATGTCCTCGTTCTGCGCGACGGACGCCTGGGCGAGGTTGGCCTGGAGGATGGAGTTCAGCAGCTCGTCGAAGCCGACGACCTGTTCCTGCACCCGGGCCACGTGGTCGGCGACGTCCCGGAAGTACTTCTGGATCTCCGGGTCGATCAGCCGCATCGGCCGCTCGCTGAGCAGCTGCATCGGCCGCAGCAGCGGCGCCACGGCCCGCTTGAACTCCAGCACCTCGCGCTTGAGCTGGTAGATCTCACCGGCGTCGGTGCCGCGCGGGGTGCCCTTGCGGCCGGGGGAGAAGACCTTGGTCTCGACCTCGTCGATGTCGTCCTGGAGGGCGTCGGCGACCGCGATGTAGCCGTCCACGACGTGGTCGGCGATGGCGTGCAGCACCGCCGAGGGGCCTTTGGCCAGCAGCTCGGGGTCGTCCTGGAGGCGGTGGCGCAGGGCGCGCAGGGAGCCCTGGCCGCCGTGCCGGACGGTGATGAAGAAGTCCCGTCCGGTGAAGCACATGACCTCGCCGGTCTCCACGATCTCGCTGCCGGAGGAGACGCGGTCGTGGTCGAGGTAGTGGACGGTCTTGAAGACCGTGAACAGGGAGTCGTCGTAGCGCTCCAGCTTGGGCCGCTGGTGGGCCTGGACGGCGTCCTCCACGGCCAGCGGGTGCAGCCCGAACTCGGCGGCGATTCCCGCGAATTCGGCCTCCGTGGGCTCGTGCAGGCCGATCCAGACGAAGCCCCCGTCGCGGCGCACCCGGCGCATCGCCTCCTGGGGGCCGAGCGGGCCGTCCTCGTTCTCCAGGCGGCGGCCGTCCCGGTAGACGGCGCAGTCGACGACGGCGGTGGCCGCCGCGCGCTCGCGCGAGGGCTCGTACGGGCCGCTCCCCTTGCGGAGCGAGATGCGGGAGGCGGGACGGACCACGGCGCGCAGGTCGCGGATCATCGACATGGCGGGCTCCTTCGCGAACGGGCAACGAAAGGCGCCGGGGCGACGGGTGGAACAACCCGGAATGAGGACGTCCTGGACTGCGCATGTTTGGCACGTCCACAAAGCGGGGAGCACCGCACCGTCGCGGTGGCGAGCTTCGTCGCTGATACAGCTACTGGGGCAGATCAGTCAGAACGAAACGAGTGCTCTTCCGATGAAGACGCGCGAAGCGAAAGGCGGGAGCCGAAAGGAGAACAGCTGCCTCAGCGGGCGGAAGAGCGGGTGATACTGCACGGTCGACTTCGGTCCATGCCAGCCCCACCTCCTCCGGCCGGTCCCTCGTGAGGGACGATCACGATCCCCTGAGGGGATTCCCCTATGAGCGGGGAGTGTCACACAGGCGTTCAGGCAGTGTCGGAACGCTTGACGCGTGCTGCCCGAACCACCGGCCAAGCGTATCAGCCGACTGCTGTGTCAAGGCTCTGCTTTGCCCGGTGGTGACGAGTTCTATGCTCGCCGCATGGCTGATGTTCTTCCCCTGGTCGAGGCCCGGCTGCGCAGCGCGCTGGGCGAACCGGACGCGCGCGCCGCGGTCACCTTTCTGGGCACGGACCGCATCGAGGTGCTGCGGTTCCACGAGGGGGACATCGTGCGCTACGCGTCCCTCGGCATGTCCGCGCAGCCCATGGCGGACCCCACGGCCGTGATCGCCGACCCCGTGGCGGGGCCCCGGGCCGAGCTGGTGCTGTCCGTGCGCGGCGGCGTCGCCGACACCGACAAGGTGCTGCGTCCGCTCGCCGTGCTCGCCGCGTCCCCGCAGGTCGAGGGCCTCGTCGTGACGCCCGGCGCCTCGCTGGACGTGGGGGAGCCGCTGTGGCCGGGCGCCCCGTTCACCTCGGTGCTGGTCGCCGAGCCGGGCGGCCTGGTGGAGGACCTCGAACTCGACGCGCCCCTGGAGCCCGTGCGCTTCCTGCCGCTGCTGCCGATGACGCCGAACGAGGCCGCCTGGAAACGCGTGCACGGTGCCCAGGCGCTCCAGGAGCGGTGGCTGAACCACGGCACGGACCTCCGGGACCCGTCCCGGAAGTCCGTGCCGCTGGACTAGCGCCTGTCCGGGCACCGGAGTGAGGAAGCTCACCAACGGCCGCCCGGAAAGGCTCAGTTGGCGAAGACGCCCACGCCGTCCTCGGTGGCGTGCACGGGCTGGAGCTCCTCGGCCTCGGCGGTGAGCGACCGGCGCCGCACCAGCACCACCAGCGCTCCCAGCACCGCCGTCACCGCGGCGACCGTGAACGGCATGTGGACGTCGCTCCACTCCTCGATCTTCGGTGCGAAGAACGGCGCCGCGGCGGCGGCGAACCAGCGCACGAAGTTGTACCCGGCGCTCGCCACCGGACGTGGCGCGTCCGACACCCCGAGCGCCAGTTCCGTGTACACCGTGTTGTTCACGCCGATCAGCGCCCCGGACAGCACGGTGCACACGACGGCCGCGGTGTGGCCCCCGTAACCGAGCACCAGCACGTCCGCCGCGAGCAGCACCAGCGAGCCGCCCAGCACCTTCAGCGAACCGAACCGCTTCTGCAGCCGGGGGGCCACGATCACCGAGAACACGGCGAGCAGCACGCCCCAGGCGAAGAACACCGCGCCGGAGCGGTAGGGGGACATGTTCAGCACGAACGGCGTGAAGGCCAGCACGGTGAAGAACGTGTAGTTGTAGAAGAACGCCGAGACGGCCGTGGAGGCCAGCCCGCCGTGCCCGAGCGCCTTGACCGGGTCCAGCAGGGAGGTCTTGCGGGCCGGCCGGGGCTGCTCCTTCAGGAAGGCGGCGATGCACACGAAGCCGACCGCCATCAGGGCGGCCGTGCCGAAGAAGGGGTAGCGCCAGCTCGCGTCGCCGAGCAGCGCGCCCAGCAGCGGGCCGCAGGCCATGCCCAGGCCCAGGGCGGACTCGTACAGCAGGATGGCGGCCGCGCTGCCGCCGGCCGCGGCGCCGACGATGACGGCGAGGGCGGTGGAGACGAACAGCGCGTTGCCCAGTCCCCAGCCGGCGCGGAAGCCGACCAGCTCGCCGACCGACCCCGAGGTGCCGGAGAGCCCGGCGAACACCACGACCAGTGCCAGGCCCAGCAGCAGCGTCTTGCGTCCGCCGATGCGGCTGGAGACGAAGCCGGTCACCAGCATCGCCAGCGCGGTGATCAGGAAGTACGAGGTGAAGAGCAGGGAGACCTGCCCCGCTGTCGCGTCGAGGCCCTCGGCGATGGACGGCAGGATCGGGTCGACGAGGCCGATGCCCATGAAGGCGACGACGGACGCGCCGGCGGTCGCCCACACGGCTTTCGGCTGCTTGAGGATGCTGCCCGATCCCGTGTCGATGGGGTCCATGGGTGCTCCAATCCCGGGACGTGGGGGGAGGACGGCTGCCGGAAGGAAGGCGTCGGCCGTCCGCGAGGAATGATTGGCGTATACACAGGATAGGTTAGCCAATCTAATTAATGCAAGCTACATCTATCTTGGTCCGTGGTCCCCGTTCCGCCCGGTCGGGTGATCGTCCTTGACGTGGCGCCGCGGACCTAGGACCGTGGGGCTCTATGAGGGGCGAACCCAGTTGCCCGAAGTGCGGTGGCCGGGTCAGGGCTCCCGGCCTCTTCTCGGATGCCTGGCAGTGCGACGTGCACGGCACCGTGCACCCGCTGCAGCCCGTGATACCGCCGAGCGTCGAGGCCCTCGAGGTCGTCGTGCACCGCACCAAGGTGCCGGTGTGGATGCCGTGGCCGCTGCCGGTGGGCTGGCTCTTCACCGGTGTCGCGTCCGCGGGGGACGACCGCAGCGGGGGCCGGGCGACGGCCGTCGCGTGCACCGGACCCGGACCGCTCGGCGGGATGGGCGAGCTCATCCTGGTCGCCGAGGAGCTCGGCGTAGGACTCGGCGCGCGGTACGCGGGCATCGACGGCCCGGACCCCGGGCCCTACATGGACGTCGGGAAACCGCCTCAGGCCAAGGTGCTGGCCGCCGGCCGCCCCACCCCGCTCTGGCACGTCGCCCGCACGCCCGACGACCGTGCCGTCTTCGCGGGCGAGGCACTCGGCCTGTGGCTGTGGGCGGTGGTGTGGCCCGAGCAGTCCGGCCTGTTGATGTACGACGAGCTGGTGCTCGCCGACCTGCGGGACGCCGGCGCCGAGGTCGAGCTGGTGCCGTGCGGGGCGCTGTCCCCGCGCCTGCTGGAGAAGTAGCGGGACGCCGTCGGTGATGTAGGGGGCGCCCGCCGGGTTCGGGTGTGACAGGGGTGGCCGAAAATCCGGTTATCCTGGAGCGTCCCCGTCCACCCCGTCCCGCTTGGAGTACCGCGTCGTGCGCATCGACCTGCACACCCACTCCACCGCGTCCGACGGTACGGACACCCCGGCCGAGCTGGTCCGCAAGGCCGCCGCGGCCGGACTCGACGTCGTGGCCCTCACCGACCACGACACCACGCGCGGCCACGCCGAGGCGCTCGCGGCGCTGCCCCAGGGACTCACCCTGGTCACCGGCGCCGAGCTCTCCTGCCGCCTCGACGGCGTCAGCATGCATCTGCTGGCCTACCTCTTCGATCCCGAGGAGCCCGCCCTGCTCGCCGAGCGCGAGCTGGTCAGGGACGACCGGGTGCCGCGCGCCAAGGGCATGATCGCCAAGCTGAACGAGCTGGGCGTGCCCGTCACCTGGGAACAGGTCGCGCGGATCGCCGGGAACGGCTCGGTGGGCCGCCCGCACGTCGCCAGCGCGCTGGTCGAGCTCGGCGTGGTGGACAGCGTGAGTGACGCCTTCACGCCCGAGTGGCTCGCCGACGGCGGCCGGGCGTACGTGCCCAAGCACGAGACCGACCCCTTCGAGGCGGTCCGGCTGGTGAAGAACGCGGGCGGCGTCGCCGTCTTCGCGCACCCCGCCGCGGTGAAGCGGGGCAGGACCGTGCCGGACTCCGCGATCGCGGAACTGGCCCGGGCCGGTCTGGACGGCATCGAGGTCGACCACATGGACCACGACCCCGGCACCCGGGCGCGGCTGCGCGGCCTGGCGGGCGAGCTGGAGCTGCTGGTCACCGGGGCGAGCGACTACCACGGCAGCCGGAAGACCTGCGTCCTCGGCGAGTTCTCCACCGACCCCGAGGTCTACGGCGAGATCACGCGGCGCGCGACCGGGGCGTTCCCGGTGCCGGGGACCGGCGGAGCGGTCTGACAGTCGCGGTGACCGCCAGGTAAGGCCGGCGTCCCGCTCCCACACCCCTGTTCTCTTTCACTTTCGTTCTCGCGCTAGGCAGTCATGTTCGACGTCGCCGTCTTCGGCTCTCTCTTCCTGACCCTTTTCGTCATCATGGATCCCCCCGGGATCACCCCGATCTTCCTCGCGCTGACCGCCGGCCGTCCGGCCAAGGCGCAGCGGCGCATGGCCTTCCAGGCGGTGTGCGTGGCGGGCGGCGTGATCGTCGTCTTCGGTCTGCTCGGCCACCAGATCCTGGACTACCTGCACGTCTCCATCCCGGCGCTGATGATCGCCGGCGGTCTGCTGCTCCTGCTGATCGCGCTGGACCTGCTCACCGGCAAGACCGACGAGCCCCAGCAGACCAAGGACGTCAACGTCGCGCTGGTCCCGCTGGGCATGCCGCTGCTGGCCGGTCCCGGCGCGATCGTGTCGGTCATCCTCGCCGTGGAGAAGGCCGACAGTGTGGCGGGGCAGGTCTCCGTGTGGTCGGCGATCCTCGCCATCCATGTCGTCCTGTGGCTGGTGATGCGCTACTCGCTGCTGATCATCCGGGTCATCAAGGACGGCGGCGTGGTCCTGGTGACGCGGCTCGCGGGCATGATGCTCTCCGCGATCGCCGTGCAGCAGATCATCAACGGCGTCACGCAGGTGATCCAGGGCGCGTGACGTCCGGCCGCGAGCACACCGGAGCCCCCGTACCCGAGTGGTACGGGGGCTCCTCAAGCAAGCGCACAGATTACGAGGCCGGTGTGTCGGCCGGGCGGATCCACAGACGCCGCCCGACGGCGGCAGCCTGCTGAACGATGCGGTTGACGGAGGCGGCGTCCACAACGGTCGAGTCCACGGTCGTGCCGTCGACGTCGTCGAGTCGCATGATTTCGAAGCGCAAGGGCTTCTCCCTTCGTCTGGTCATCCTCCTGAAGGAGAACTACTGGGTGAAGGCTCACGGACCGGACGGGCCCGTGTGCCGCACATGGTTCAACGGGCTGTGTGGTGCAAACATTCCCTACGCTAAGGAAAATTTTCGAGCAACTAAATACTGGCGAGTAAGGTTTTTCGAACGGGACCGACCGGGACCGGTTGTGTTCGTAGCGTGACCGGCGGAACAATAAGAGGCGATGAACGACGACCTCGCGGCCCTGCACGCGCGTATCGACCGTACGAACGAGCTGCTCCAGCGCATGCTCGCCGAGGTGGCCAAGACGCCCTCGACGCACGCGATCTTCGTGGACGCCGGCTACCTCTACGCGGCCGCGGGGCGGCTCGTCGCGGGGACGGAGGACCGCCGCGCCTTCGACCTGGACGCCGAGGGACTGATCGACGCGCTCATCGACCTCGCCCGCACCGTCTTCGCCGACAGCAGGCTGCTGCGCGTCTACTGGTACGACGGCGCCAGGCGCCGCATCCACACCGCCGAGCAGCAGTCCATCGCCGAGCTGCCCGACGTGAAGGTACGCCTCGGCAACCTCAACGCCAACAACCAGCAGAAGGGCGTCGACTCCCTGATCCGCTCCGACCTGGAGTCACTGGCCCGGCACCGCGCCATCAGCGACGCGGCCCTGCTCGGCGGCGACGAGGACCTCGTCTCGGCCGTCGAGGCCGCCCAGGGGTACGGGGCCCGCGTCCACCTGTGGGGCATCGAGGCACCGGAGGGCCGCAACCAGGCCGATCCGCTGCTCTGGGAGGTCGACAGCCAGCGCACCCTCGACCTCGACTTCTTCAAGCCGTACGTCTCCCGCCGCACGGCTGCCGCGTACGAACCGGCGGGCGGCCGGCCCACCCGCGAGGACGTGCGCTTCGTCGGCGCCCAGATCGCCGCGAAGTGGCTGGGCTCGCGCGGACGCGAAACCCTGATGGAGCTGCTCCCCGGCCACCCCTACCTGCCCGGGTCCGTCGACCAGGACCTGCTGGTCGAGGCCGAGGGGCTCCTCCAGTACTCCCTGCGCGGTCAGGCCGACCTGCGCCGCGCCCTCCGCGACGGCTTCTGGGACCACCTGCAGGCGCAGTACTAGGACCCTTCGCCGGGGCCCCGCTGCCAGATGGAGGGGTCCTCCTCCTCGGCTTCTCCCCGGCCGACGGAGCCTGCCCAGGTCACGCCGGGCGGCGCGGTCACGTGCACGGTTCCGGCCAGACGGGCGGCCGGGACGGCGAAGTCGACGCCCCTCTCGGGGAGGTCCCCTCTGTCGCACTGGACCGGGAAGTTCGCGTGGAGTACGGGAACGCGCACCTTGAGGGTCCCGGAGCCCTGGCACCGGAAGGAGAAGCGTATGGAGTCCTCCCGGGCGCCGGGTGCGTCGTAGCTGAAGACCGCGCTGTCACGGGCCGGACCGTACGCGCCGGCTCGGCCGTCGACTCGCGGAGGAGCCACCGTGTCGTTCGGCAGTGGGTCGGGGCTGACACCGGCGGTCGAGGACGCCGGAGGTGAGGAGGCCGGAGGTGAGGAGGCCGGAGGCTCGGGAGCGGCCGCCTCGGACGTGCAGCCGACGGCTGCCGTGAGCAGGAGGAGTACGGCCGCGCCGCGGGCGTGACTCATCGGACCGCCAAGGTGTCGAAGAAGTCGGCGAGGGACTGCGCCGTCGGGGTGGGGCGGTCGATCATAGGGGTGTGGCCGGCGCCCTCGACCACCGTGCGGCGGGCCCCCAGGCGGCGGGCCATGGCGTCGAGGCCGGGGACCGGCCAGGTGTCGTCGTGCGAGCCGGAGAGCACGTGGAACGGCAGCGGGACGGCGGCCAGTTCCGCGACCCGGTCCGGCTCCGCACACAACTGTGCTCCCGTAGCCAGCAGTTGGGCCGGCTTGGTGGACAGCCAGCGGTTCCGGAGCTGCTCGGGACCGCCGATGCCCCGTGCGGGTCCGCCCACTTCCTCCGGCGGACCCATCGCCAGGATCGCCTCCCAGCACTCCTCCATCGACATCACCGCGAGGGCGTCCCGCAGTAACGTCACCCGCTGCTCCTGCGAGGCGGAGATGCGCGCGGCGCCCGAGGAGACGAGCGTCAGCGAGCGGAAAGGGCTGTGGTCCAGAAGCACGGCCGCGCGGGCGATCTGGCCGCCCATCGAATGCCCCACGAGATGCACGGGGGCGTCGACGCAACGCGCCTGCGCCAGCACGTCCTTCGCCAACTCGTCCTGCGCGTAGGCGGCTTCGTCGCCGGCCGGGCCGTCCGATCCGTGCTGGCCGCGCCCGTCCACGGCGACGGCACGATAACCGCGCGCGGCGAGCGGTCCGAGGACCAGCGTGAAGTCCTCCTTGCTGCCGGTGTACCCGGGCAGCAGCAGCACGGTCCCCCGCACTGTCGCACCGGCGGGAGGCGGCACGTCCAGGACGGCGAACTCGCCCCGCGTGGTGAGGAGTCGGCGAGGGCTCAGCTCGGGGAGGTGAACGGGGGAGAGGGCGGTGATCACCCGGGTGAGGGTAGCGGCTGCGCACACGCCGACGGCCCGGCCCCCCACGAGCGGGGACCGGGCCGTCGGCGTCGGTGCTGTGTCAGCTCTCCGCGGACTCCGCGGGAGCCGCGGCCTTACGGGTGCGGCGCGCCTTCGGCTCCGCCGCCTCCGTGGCCTCCGGCGCGGACGCGGCGGCCTTACGGGTCCGGCGACGCGGCGCGGCGGCCGCCTCGGCGACCTCCCCTTCCGGAGCGGTCTGCGCGGGCACCGTCTTGCGGGTGCGGCGCGGCTTGGCCTCGGCGCCCTCGGCCGTGTCGACGGCGGCCTCCGCCTTCTTGGCGGCGGTCTTCCGCGTCCGCTTCGGCTTCTCCTCGGCCTCGGGCGCGGACTGGGCCGGGATCTCCACGGCCTCCGCCTCGGCGGCCTTGCGGGTCCGGCGGCGCGGCTTGGCCTCGGCGCCCTCGGCCGTGTCGACGGCGGCCTCCGCCTTCTTGGCGGCGGTCTTCCGCGTGCGCTTCGGCTTCTCCTCGGCCTCGGGGGCCTCGGTCGCGGCGTCGGCCTCGGCCGCCGCCGCCTTCTTGCGGGTGCGGCGCGGCTTGGCCTCGGCGGGCGTCTCGACGGTGCCTTCGGCGGTGTCGACGGCGGTCTCCGCCTTCGCGGCGGCCTTCCGCGTGCGCTTCGGGGCGGCCTCGGCCGTCTCCGTCGTGCCCTCGGCGGTCTCGACCGCCGTCTCGGCGGCCTGGGCCGCCTTGCGGGTGCGGCGACGACGCGGCGCGGCCTCCTCCACCGGGGCGGACTCCGCCGCGACGGGCTCGGCGGCGGGCGCCGGAACCGACGGCTGCTCCGTCACGGCCGGGGCCTGCTCGGCCGGCCGGCGCGTGCGGCGACGGCGCGGCTTCTCGACGGTCTCCACCGACGGGCCCTCGGCCGTGTCGACGGCGGCCTCCGCGGCCCCCTGCTCCACCGTGCCCACGGCGGCGGTGACCCCGCCACGGGTGCGGCGACGACGGCGCGGGGTGCGCGAGGCCTCACCGGCCTCCGCCTCCTCGGCGCCCACGGCCGCCTGCGCGGCAGGCTGCTGCCCGGCCGCGTCGAGCGGCGCACCGCCACGGGTACGGCGACGGCGGCGCGGCGTACGCGTCGAGGCCTCGCGCTCGTCGGAACGGTCGGAACGCTCGTTGCGGTCGGACCGGCCACCGCGGCGCCCGTCACGGCCGTCCCGGCCGCCGCGCCCGCGCGGCCCGCGACCGCCGACCTCGCCCAGGTCCTCGATCTCCTCCGCGTCCAGACCGGCCCGGGTGCGCTCGGAGCGGGGCAGCGTGCCCTTGGTGCCCTCGGGGATGCTCAGGTCCGTGTACAGGTGCGGAGAGGTGGAGTACGTCTCGGCCGGGTCGCCCAGACCCAGGTCCAGCGCCTTGTTGATCAGCTGCCAGCGCGGGATGTCGTCCCAGTCGACCAGCGTGATCGCCGTACCCTTCGCACCCGCGCGGCCGGTGCGGCCGATGCGGTGCAGGTACGTCTTCTCGTCCTCGGGCGTCTGGTAGTTGACGACGTGCGTGACGCCCTCGACGTCGATGCCGCGCGCGGCGACGTCGGTGCAGACGAGCACGTCCACCTTGCCGTTGCGGAAGGCGCGCAGCGCCTGCTCGCGGGCGCCCTGGCCGAGGTCGCCGTGGACCGCGCCGGAGGCGAAGCCGCGCTGCTTGAGCTGGTCGGCCAGGTCGGCGGCGGTGCGCTTGGTGCGGCAGAAGATCATGGCCAGGCCACGGCCGTCGGCCTGCAGTATCCGCGCGACCATCTCGGGCTTGTCCATGTTGTGCGCGCGGTAGACGAACTGCTTGGTGTTCGCGACCGTGGCGCCCTCGTCGTCCGGCGACGTGGCGCGGATGTGCGTGGGCTGCGACATGTAGCGGCGGGCCAGACCGATGACCGCGCCCGGCATGGTGGCCGAGAACAGCATGGTCTGCCGCTTCACCGGAAGCAGGTTGATGATCTTCTCGACGTCGGGCAGGAAGCCAAGGTCGAGCATCTCGTCGGCCTCGTCCAGGACGAGCGCCCTGACGTGCGACAGGTTGAGCTTCTTCTGCCCGGCGAGGTCGAGCAGGCGGCCCGGGGTGCCGACGACCACGTCGACGCCCTTCTTCAGCGCCTCGACCTGGGGCTCGTAGGCCCGGCCGCCGTAGATCGCGGTGACGCGCACGTTCCGCACCTTGCCGGCGGTCAGCAGGTCGTTGGTGACCTGCGTGCACAGCTCGCGGGTGGGGACGACGACCAGCGCCTGCGGCGTGTCGGTGAGGTCCTCGGGCTTCGCGCGGCCCGCCTCGACGTCGGCGGGGACGGTGACCCGCTCGAGGAGCGGAAGACCGAAGCCGAGCGTCTTGCCGGTGCCGGTCTTGGCCTGGCCGATGACGTCCGTGCCCGTGAGGGCCACGGGGAGCGTCATCTCCTGGATGGGGAAGGGGGTGGTGATGCCGACGGCTTCAAGGGCTTCGGCTGTCTCGGGAAGGATCCCGAGCTCTCGGAACGTCGTAGTCAGGGTGCTGCCTCTTCTGTGTGCGCGGTGCGAGGCGAGCGCGGGGGTCGTGTAGGGACCGTGCCGGGGACGACGGCTGCCATACGGTCGAGGCCGTAGGACACGGGACCACTGCCGACGCTCGAGCGCTCGTACCGCTGAGGTGTCCCTCCGCATCCCGTACGCGATGTGCCGTACGAACAGAGGGCTGTCGGGTCGGAGCCGATCGGGCCACCGACCGGGCATCCTCATACATGCTGCGGCCCGTCGAACACATCCGAGTACGTCAGAGTGCTCAGCAGGCGCATTACCACCATACCCCGGATTCGCGCACACGCCATGGCCGATTTGGTCACGTAGTCGTCGTCACACTGATCGACCAGGACCTTCCGGGGCAGGCCGAGCGGGCTATTGTGCGCTGCATGACGAGCTCTGACAGCCCTGACAACGCCGCGGAAACCCCCGAGACCCCTGCCGCACGGACCGGCGTCGCCGCCATGGACTGGGCGGCCGCCTCCGCCGACCCCCAGTACCGTGCCGCTGTCGTGGATCTGCTCGGCGCGCTCGCGTACGGGGAGCTGGCGGCGTTCGAGCGGCTCGCGGAGGACGCCAAGCTGGCGCCCACGATGGGGGACAAGGCGGAGCTGGCGAAGATGGCCTCGGCCGAGTTCCACCACTTCGAGCGGCTGCGGGACCGGCTCGCCGAGATCGGCGAGGAGCCGACGCAGGCCATGGAGCCGTTCGTGGCCGCCTACGACGGCTTCCACAAGCAGACGGCGCCGTCGGACTGGCTGGAGGGCCTGGTCAAGGCGTACGTGGGCGACTCCATCGCCAGCGACTTCTACCGCGAGGTCGCGGCGCGCCTCGACTCCGACACCCGCGCGCTGGTCCTGGCCGTCCTGGACGACACGGGGCACGGCGGCTTCGCCGTGGAGAAGGTGCGCGCGGCCATCGAGGCCGACCCGCGCGTCGGCGGCCGGCTCGCCCTGTGGGCACGCCGCCTGATGGGCGAGGCCCTGTCCCAGTCCCAGCGCGTGGTCGCCGACCGCGACGCCCTGTCGACGATGCTCGTGGGCGGCGTGGCGGACGGCTTCGACCTGGCCGAGGTCGGCCGCATGTTCTCCCGCATCACGGAGGCGCACACGAAGCGGATGGCAGCACTGGGTCTGGCTGCCTGACGGCAGCCCGCTGTACGACCGAAGACCGTCCGGTCCTCGGGGCCGCACCTCGGGCGCGGCCCGCCGACGGCCCTGCCGCCACGGCCCTCGCCCGCCAGCGCCCGCCCTACGGCCGCTCGGACGGGCCGCGCCCTTGGGCCGGTCCGGGGTGCGGCCTGTCTGCGGCTTTGTCGTCGGAGCTGCCGGGGTGGGTTCATGCCGGACTGCGTGCGCTGTAGGGCCGATCGGACGGGCGCGCTCTTGGGCCGGTTTAGGGTGCGGCGCGTCTGCGGCTTTGTCGTCGGAGCTGCCGGGGGCGGGTTTATGCCGGACTGCGTCTGCTGTAGGGCCGATCGGACGGGCCGCGCCTTTGGGCCGGTTTAGGGTGCGGCGCGTTTACGGCTCTGTCGTCGGAGTTGCCGGGGGCGGGTTTATGCCGGACTGCGTCCGCTGTACGGCTGCTCGGCGTCGGGCCCTGTGGGCAGTTGTGAGCGTGACAGTCCGCCTGGCCAGCGGAGGGAGCCCGGTCCCGCCACCCGGAAGCCGACGGGCCGACCGCCCCGGCAAGACGGGCGGCCCGAGAAGCAGCGCCCGGCGGTCGCCCGTTGGCCGCCAGGCCGGGCAGCACGACCGTTCGCCGGGCCGACGGCGGCCGAGGTGGCCGGGCTGTGGGGCCGTCCGTGGTGGCGGAGTCGGAGCGGCTGGGTCAGGCTGTCGGCGAGTCGGCGCACTGCCGCGGGCGACGGGCCGAGGGCGGTCAGGCCGTGGCCGAGTGGTGGAGTCTGCCCGCCGGGCGCAGCAGCAGGGAGAGGGAGGCGGTCGAGACGATCGCCGCGCCCACCAGCATCGTCAGCAGATTCCCCGCGTCCAGCGCGGTGTTCATGACGAAGGCGCCGAACAGCGCCCCGGCCACACCGGTCGCCAGCACGAGGGCGCGCCGTGGGAGCCGGTGGGACAGGCGGTGGTACGCCCCCCAGGCCAGGGCCAGGCCGAGAATCGCGGAGCTGAGCGCTTCCAGAAGCATGTCGGGGTCCCTCCCACACGGCCGGCCTGCTCGTCCCTGTCTTGGTCCTGTCCCGGTTTACCCCTGACCTGCGGAATCCAATCCTCCCCACAGCGCCTCGCCCGTAGGCCGAACGGGTGTTTCGAGGGCGCCTCCCCTCAGGCACGCAGGCAAGCCGAAGGCACGCAGAAGGGCCCGGCGGTGACAACCGCCGGGCCCTTCTCCCATGCACACAGCCCTACAGCGCGCCGAAGCCCACCTTGCGCGGGGCCGGCTCGCCGATCTCGACGTAGGCGAGACGGTCGGCCGGGACCAGGATCTTGCGGCCGTGCTCGTCCACGAGGCTCAGCAGCTGCGACTTCCCGGCCAGCGCCTCGGCCACCACGCGCTCGACCTCCTCGGCGCTCTGACCGCTCTCCAGAACGATCTCGCGGGGCGCGTGCTGCACGCCGATCTTGACCTCCACGGCTATGTCCCTCCGACGGTCAGTGAAGTGCGCGACCTTCCGCGCCGTACCTGCACACATTAGCCCGGTGAGGGGATCCGTACGCTCAGCCCGGCAACGCCAACAGCGAACAGCCGACGGGAACAAACGACCGTCGGCCGTGCCGGTCAGTGCTGCTGGTCGCTGCCGTGCAGCGGGAACCCGGCGATGCCCCGCCAGGCCAGCGAGGTCAGCAGCTGCACCGCCTGGTCGCGCGGCACGCTGCGGTCGCTGTGCAGCCACGAGCGGGCCACCACCTGGGCCAGCCCGCCGAGCCCCGACGCCAGCAGCATCGACTCCGCCCGCGACAGGCCGGTGTCCTCGGCGATGACGTCGCAGATGGCCTCCGCGCAGTCGTTGGTGACCTTGTCGACCCGCTCGCGCACGGCGGGCTCGTTCGTCAGGTCGGACTCGAAGACCAGGCGGAACGCTCCGCCGTCGTCCTCGACGTACGCGAAGTAGGCGTCCATGGTCGCCCGCACGCGCTGCTTGTTGTCCGAGGTCGACGCCAGCGCGTGCCGCACCGACCGGATCAGCGCCTCGCAGTGCTGGTCCAGCAGCGCCAGGTACAGGTCGAGCTTGCCGGGGAAGTGCTGGTACAGCACCGGCTTGCTGACACCCGCGCGCTCGGCGATGTCGTCCATCGCCGCCGCGTGGTAGCCCTGCGCGACGAAGACCTCCTGGGCGGCGCCCAGCAACTGGTTCCGCCGGGCACGGCGCGGAAGGCGTGTACCCCTCGGGCGTACCGCGTCCGTCTGCTCGATGGCTGTCACGCCGCCTCCCATAGTCGTCCACATGCGGGATCAGCCGCGTCGCCATCGTACTTTTCGGTAATCCTGATGTGCGCGGTGCACGTGCAGAATTTCACGGACCGGACAGCGGGAAAAGCGGCACGGACGGTTTCAGAAGCTGTCAGAGCGGGCAAAACGTGTCCCCTTCCGGACGGCTTTCGCCCCGGCCGGCGCACCTCTCATCGGTAGTCGTCCTCGTCGAGCTGGACGACGCGCGCCTGTTCCACCAGATCCGCCTCGTTCGCGCGGTCGGGGTCGACCTCCTCCAGCGGGTCGTCCTCCTCCGGCCGTACCGCCGTCTGCTGCTCGGCCGCGTCCACGACGGGCGCCTCCACGTCGTACTCCACACCCTCCTGCACGTCCTCGTCCTCCTCGAACGTCTCGGGGTCGGTCGGATCCACGGCCATCACCGGGCTCCCTTCCTGGTCACGCCCCTGAGGCAGGCAGGGGCCACGTACGGGTGCCCTCGGTACGAGGTTAGGAGACACCCGATTCGGACGCCATGCCATCCTGTGACGCCGAACACATGAACCACGGCGTGATCGTCTCGTAACATTGCCGCATGTCTTCGACCGAGCTGCCGTCCGTGCCGCCGACCGGCGTACTGCCCGAACCGGCGGCGGTCCGGGTGGCCGAGGGCGAGCGGCTGAGGTCGGTGCGGGTGCCCGGCGCCACGCTCACGGTCAGATCCCGGCCACCGGCCCGCGAAGGGCTCCCGCCCGCCTTCTACGTCCACGGACTCGGCGGCTCGTCGCTCAACTGGTCGCCCCTGATGGCCCTGCTGGAGGGCGTCGTCGACAGCGAGGCCGTGGACCTCCCCGGCTTCGGCGACTCCCCGCCGCCGGACGACGGCGACTACTCGATCACCGCGCACGCACGCGCGGTGATCCGCTGTCTGGAGGCGTCCGGCCGCGGAGCGGTGCACCTCTTCGGCAACTCCCTCGGCGGCGCGGTCGCCACCCGGGTCGCCGCCGTGCGCCCCGACCTGGTCCGCACCCTCACGCTCGTCTCCCCGGCCCTGCCGGAGCTCCGCGTGCAGCGCTCCGCCGTCCCCACCGGTCTGCTGGCCGTGCCCGGCGTCGCACCCCTGTTCACCCGGCTCACCCGTGAGTGGACGGCCGAGCAGCGCGTCCGAGGCGTCCTGAACCTCTGTTACGGCGACCCGTCACAGGTGACGCCGGAAGGCTTCCGGCACGCCGTGCAGGAGATGGAGCGGCGCCAGCGGCTGCCGTACTTCTGGGACGCGATGGCGCGCTCCGCGCGGGGCCTCGTCAGCTCCTACATGCTCGGTGGCCAGCAAGGACTGTGGCGTCAGGCCGAGCGGGTGCTCGCCCCGACCCTGCTCGTCTACGGTGGCCGCGACCAGCTCGTCGGCTTCCGCATGGCGCAGCGGGCCGCCCGCCACTTCCGGGGTTCCCGGCTCGTGACACTCCCGGACGCGGGCCACGTGGCGATGATGGAGTGTCCCGAGACCGTGGCGTCGGCGTTCCGTGAACTCCTGAGGGACGCGACCGGTCCCGCGGACGAGGGCGATACTGTGCAGCCGGACGCACAAGGCGATCCGGGTCCGTCCGCCGACACCGGTGGCCCGACCGCCACGACCGAGACGACAAGGGGCTGAGGCGCGACGTGGGACGCCACAGCCGGCGCGGGCCCGCCCCCAAGGGCGACACCGCGGACACCACCGCAGCGGACGCCGCCCGCGGCGTACGTGACGCGCCCGAGGCGCGGTACGACGACCGCCGGGGCGATGGCCAGGGCGCGGCGCTGCCGCGGCAGCAGGCGCAGGGCACTCCGCCGTACGGCACGCCACCGCACGGCACCCCGGTCCACGGGTACGGGTCGCCGGGCCGCGGGCCGGCCCCGGGCGTGCCGCCGGTGCCGGACGGATGGCAGCAGAGCGGGACCCCCGCACACGGTGTCCCCCGGTACGGCGGTCAGCCGCAGGGTGCGCCCGGGTACGGCGGTCAGCCGCAGGGCGCCCCCCGGTACGGCGGTCAGGCCGCGGGCGGGCCCGGTCACGGCGACGGCACTCCGCCGCGCGGGGTGCCCCAGTACGGCGAGGGGACTCCCGCACACGGTTTCCCGCGTCACGGGAACGCGGCTCCCGCGCAGGGACAGCCCCGCCCCGGGAGCGGACCCCCTCCGCAGAGCGGACCGCGCCGCGGCGACGGAACTCCTCCGCACGGTGTCCCCAGGTACGGGGACGGGACTCCTCCGCACGGTGTCCCCAGGTACGGGGACGGGACTCCTCCGCACGGTGTCCCCAGGTACGGGGACGGAACTCCTCCGCACGGTGTCCCGAGGTACGGGGACGGAACTCCTCCGCACGGTGTCCCGAGGTACGGGGACGGAACTCCTCCGCACGGTGTCCCCAGGTACGGGGACGGCACCCCTCCGCACGGTGTCCCGCGCCATGCGGACGGCACGCCCGCGCACGGCACCCCCCGGGTCCGCGGCGGGCACCCCGAGCAGCAGGAGACCGGGGGCGGCTGGGGGAACCCGCACGGACGCACCGCCGACGGCGCCGGGTACGGCGCGCCGGCCGCCGGGCAGGGCGTGCCCCTGCCGAGGCAGCGCCAGGCGCCCGCGGGAGGACCGCGCCGGGACTACGTGGAGGCGTTCGACGGGAGCGACGACCTCTTCACCCCGCGCAAGCCCATGACCCGCAGTCCCGCGGACCCCTACGCCGCCGTCACCGACCGGGACGGCGCCCCCGGCTCCGGCGTCCTCTCGGACTCGGACACCGACGCGGACACGGACGCCGGCACCGTCGTCGACGACGGGCCGCCGACGGGCGTCCCCGCGCAGACCAGGGGCGGCAAGGGGCGCGCGTTCACCGGCATAGCGGCCGCCGCCGTCACCACCGTGCTGGCCGTCGTCGTCGCGGGACAGGTCGCCGACGAGCACGACAGCCCGGGTGTCCAGTCGCAGTCCGCCGGCGAGCAGGCGCGCGACGCGCGCGAGCCCGCCTCGCGCGGCGACGACCGGGCGACACCCGGCGCGCCCCCGGCGAAGCCGCTGACGTACGAGCAGCAGATGGACCGCGCGTTCCCGCTGGCCGCCACCCGCGCGGGCACGGGCAAGTTCTACGCCGTCAAGGGGATCGACAAGGCGCCCGGCAAGGGGCGGAAGGTCACCTACCGGGTGGACGTGGAGCGCGGGCTCGACCTGGACGGCGCGCTGTTCGCCGAGGCCGTGCACCGGACGCTCAACGACAGGCGGAGCTGGGCGCACGACGGTCTGGCCTTCGAGCGGATCGAGACCGGCGACGCCGAGTTCGTGATCACCCTGGCCAGTCCCGGGACGACCGCCGACTGGTGCGCCAAGTCGGGCCTGGACACCACCGAGGACAACGTCTCCTGCGACTCCGCGGCCACCGAGCGGGTGATGATCAACGCCTATCGCTGGGCGCGGGGCGCCGAGACGTACGGCGACAAGATGTTCGCGTACCGCCAGATGCTGATCAACCACGAGATCGGCCACCGCCTCGGTCACAACCACGTCACCTGTGACAAGAACGGCGACCTGGCCCCGGTGATGCAGCAGCAGACCAAGTTCCTCGAGTACGACGGGATCAGCTGCCGGCCCAACGCCTGGCCCTACCCCAAGGGCTGACCGGCCCGGCCCTCCACTGCGGGGCGCGCCGGGTGGTGGTCCCGAAGCGGCTCGCGCCCGTCGTGCGCCCGTCGCGCGCCGGTCTCAGCACGGCGAACGCGATCCGCGCGGGAAAGTTACGCGCGTTCACCCCTTTTGGTGGCGTGATGGACAACCGTCCATCACGCCACCGTCCTGTCCGCATACGTTCGTCCCGCTGCGAGCCGCCGGGTCAACGGCGGCTCCCGACGGGAGAACGGGGGTGCACACGTGCGCATCGGACTGCTTACGGAGGGTGGCTATCCGTATGTGGGCGGTGAGGGCGGGGTGTGGTGCGACCGCCTGGTGCGTGGGCTCGACGGACACGAGTTCGACGTCTACGCGTTCAGTGTCGGCCAGGGCCAGGAGGACGCCGGCTGGGTCGAGCTGCCGCCCCAGGTCCGGCGCGTGCGCACGGCGCCGCTGTGGGCCGCCGAGGAGGACGGGGTGGTCCACGGCCGCCGCGCCCGCCGGCGTTTCACCGAGCACTACGGCGAACTGACCGCCGCCCTCTGCACCTCCGCCGAGCCCGGCGCTGCGGAAAAGCCTGGCACCGCTGAGGCGGACCGTTTCGCCAACGCGCTCCACGGGCTCGCCGAGCTCGCCCGCGACGAGGGCGGGCTGGTCGCCGCGCTGCGCTCCGAGCAGGCCGTGCGCGCCCTGGAGCGCGCCTGTCGTGCGCCCGGAGCGCGCCGCGCGGCGCGCGAGGCCCGCGTCTCCGACCTGCTGACCGTCGCCGACCATCTGGAGCGCGCCCTGCGCCCCCTCTCGCTCGACTGGTACGAGGAGGACGGCCTCGGCGCCGTCGACCTCTGCCACGCCGCGTCCGGCGGCATCGCCGCGCTCCCCGGTCTGCTCGCCCGCCACTTCTTCGGCGTCCCGCTGCTGGTCACCGAGTACGGCGTCCGCCTGCGCACCCACTACCTCACGCGCCCCGACGCCTCACCCGCCGTACGGTCCCTGCTCGCCGCCTTCCACGGCCTGCTGACCGCCGAGACCTACCGCGCCGCGTCCTACCTCGTCCCCGGCAACGCCCACGCCCGCCGCTGGCAGGAGCGCTGCGGCGCCGACCGGACCAAACTGCGCACCATCCACCCCGGCCTGGACGCCACGCCCTTCGCGCGCGTCGGCGAGGACCGCCGGGAGGAGGAGCGGGAGAAGAGCGAGAAGCAAGAGAAGCGGGAGACGCGGGGGAAGGGGGAGACGCGGGAGCACGCCGAGCCGCACACCCTCGTCTGGCTCGGCCGGGTGGAGCCCGCCAGGGACCTGGTCTCGCTGCTGCACGCCTTCGCGGAGGTCCGCGCGGCCGAGCCCGGCACCCGGCTGCGCATCGTCGGGCGCCCCTCAGGACCCGAGGGCGAGGCGTACCTCGGCCACTGCCGGGCCCTGGCCGCCCAGCTCTTCCCGGACGAGGCCGACGGCCCGCACGCCGTCGGGCGCAACCCGGTGTCCTTCGAGGAACTCGGCGGCCCCGGCGCGGAGACCACCGCCGACGTCCACGCCGGCGCGACCGTCACGGTGCTGTCCAGCGTCGTCGAGGGGTTCCCGGTCGGGCTGATCGAGGCGATGTTCTGCGGACGCGCGACGGTCTCCACGGACGTCGGCGCGGTCGTCGAGGTGATCGGCGGAACCGGCCTCGTCGTACCGCCGCGCAATCCGCGGGCGCTCGCCGAGGCGTGCGTCTCGCTGCTGCGGGACCCCGAGCGCCGTGCGCGTCTCGGAGCGGCCGCGCGCGCCCGGGCGCTGGAGCTGTTCAGCGTCGAGCAGAACGTCGCGGCGTTCCGCGGCCTCTACCTCGAGACCGTCGCCCGCACCCCGGTACGCCGGCCCGTCCTCGACGGCGCCGGAGACCCGCAGCCCTTCGCCGCGCCCGCCGAGGCCCATGTCCCCGGCCACTGGACCGAACCCACCCCCCGCGCCGTCCCCACCTGGGCCGTGGAGACGCCGGAGCCCGTCACGGAGACCGTCCGATGACCGACCTCAGCGAACTCGACCGCGGCGCCGCCCCCGGAGCGGCCGACCCGGTCAAGGTGCTGCTGCACCGCCACCGCGAGCTGTGCGAACGCGCCGTGGACCCACTGGAGATCGCGGCGGGCCTGGAGGCCCACGGCATCACCGACCGGACCGCCGCCCGCTTCCGCCACCGGGACGTCTTCTCCCTCGCGGAGGAGCTCTACGCCCGCGTCCCGCGCGACGCCGACACCGCGTCCGACGCACCCGCCGCACCGGACGCCCCGGCCCGCGAGAACGACCGCCGCCGGTCCGTCGCCGTGCTCCTGCTCCCGCTGCTGCCCGGCACGCTGTGCGCCGCCGCGCTGATCGCGCTGGCCCGCACCCACGGCCAGACCCGCCTGTACGCGGCCGCCGCCGGCCTGGTCGCCGTCGCCCTCGCCCTGCGGGCCACGCTGCGCCGCGGACCGCTGGCCCTCACCGACGCCCTCGCCTCCCGGTCGGCGACCGGCACCTGGACCTGCCTGCTCCTCGCCTACGCCGTGCTGGGCGACGGCCTGCTGCGCACCGCCGTCACCGGCGGCCCCGACGGACTGCCCGACGGCACCACGGGCGGCGACTGGCCCCTGGCCCTCGCGCCGCTCCTCGCGCTCACCCTCGCCGTGGCGCCCGCTACCTGGACGGCCGGTCTCTTCCTCACCCACGCGCGCCGCAAACTCGCCGCCAGCCGCGGCCTGGAGGACTTCGCCGCCTCCGTCCGGCCCGTACTGCTCGGCACCGTCGCCCTGTTCCTGGGGGCGCTGGCCGCGCTCGTCGCCCTGTGCGCGCCGTTCCTGGACGCGGAGCCCGTCTCCCCGTCGGTCCTCGCCCTGGGCGCCCTCCTTCTCGTCGCCCGGCTGCTCACCGTGCACGGCTTCACCCACGCCCCGCGCGTGATCCTCATGCTCACCGCCGGCGCGCAGGTGCTCGCGCCCGCCACCGTCTTCGCGGCCCGGCTGCCCGGCTGCGCCGCACTGGGCGCGCCGGTGGAGGCCCTCACCGCCGCCTGGGGACCCACCGCCGTACCCGTCCTGGCCTGCGGCGCGGGCGCCTCGATCCTGCTCGTGCACGCCTCCCGCACCCTCGCCCGCGCCTCGGCGCACCTGCGGCCGGAGCAGGCGCGGTGACCGGCCGCGACCGCCGCGCGGCCCGGACGGCCGCGGCCCCCGAGCCCTCGACCCCCCTTGAAGGAGAACCCCGCATGACCTGCCGTCCCGTCACCGACCGCCGCGAAGGAGCCGACCGATGAGGGTCCTGCTGATCGGAGCCAACGGCTACCTCGGCCGCTTCGTCGCCGACCGCCTGCTCGCCGACCCCGCCGTCCAGCTCACCGCCCTCGGCCGGGGCGACGACGCCGACGTCCGCTTCGACCTCGCCACCGGCAGCCCCGGCGCCCTCACCCGCTTCCTCGACGCCGTCCACCCCGGCGTCGTCATCAACTGCGCCGGCGCCACCCGGGGCGGCGCCCGCGAACTCACCCGGCACAACACGGTCGCCGTCGCCACCATCTGCGAGGCGCTGCGCCGCAGCGGCTGCGGGGCGCGGCTCGTCCAGATCGGCTGCGGCTCCGAGTACGGACCCAGCCAGCCGGGATCCTCCACCGCCGAGGACGCCGTCCCCCGCCCCGGCGGCCCGTACGGCGTCAGCAAGCTCGCCGCCACCGAACTGGTCCTCGGCTCCGGCCTGGACGCCGTGGTGCTGCGGGTCTTCTCGCCCGTCGGACCCGGCACCCCGGCCGGCTCCCCGCTCGGCCGCCTCGCCGAGGCGATGCGCCGCGCCATGCAGTCCGGCGACGGCGAGCTGAAGCTCGGCGGCCTCGGCGCCCAGCGCGACTTCGTCGACGTCCGCGACGTGGCCCGCGCCGTGCACGCCGCCTCGCTCTCCGCCGCACAGGGCGTCATCAACATCGGCTCCGGCCGCGCCGTCCGCCTCCGGGACGCCGCCGGGATCCTCGCCCGGGTGGCCGGCTACGGCGGCGCCCTCAACGAACTCGACGGCCTGCCCCACCCCGGACCCGTCCACGCCACCCACACCGCCCACGCGACCCACCTGCGGGCGACCATCGGACACCCGCGCGCCGAGGCGGACCACCACCCCGCCGCCACCTCGCCCGCCGCGTTCCCGTACCCGGACGGGTGCGGGGCCTGGCAGCAGGCCGATGTACGCACCGCCCGCGACCGCCTCGGCTGGCGCCCCCGCATCAACCTCGAGGAGTCCCTCGCGGACATCTGGATGGAGGCGGCGTGCCGTATCTGACCCGGACCAGACAGGGCCCCACCGCCACGGGGTTCGGCACCGGCCTCGGCGTCCCGGGCGTCGCCCACCCGCTCCTCGCCCCCGACGAGTGGAACCGGCTGGGCCGCCCCGGCACGCCCCTGCACTGGGTGGTGCTCGACGTCGCCGACGGCCCCGGCGTCCAGCCCGACCCGCACTGCCTGGAGGCGGCGGGGCGGCTGCGCAACGCGGGCGTCCGCGTCCTCGGGCGCATCGACGCCGCCTACGGGCTGCGCGGCTTCGGGGAGATCGTCTCGGACGCCCACCGCTTCCACGACTGGTACCGGGTCGACGGCTTCCTCCTGGACCGCTGCCCCGCCGGCCGCGAGGACCTGCCCGAGGTACGGCGCTCCGTCGCCACCCTCCGGGTGATCCACGAGGACGCCCACGTCGTCCTCGGGCACGGCACCCATCCGTACCCCGGCTACGCCGAGCACGCCGACCAGCTGGTCACCTTCTCGGGGCCGTGGAGCGACTACCGCTGGTCCCAGGTCGCCGAGTGGACCGCGGACCATCCGCCGGAGCGGTTCTGCCACTTCGTGCACGGCGTGCCCCGGCCGCATCTGGAGGAGGCACTGCGCATCGCCCGCTGGCAGGGCGCCGGAACCATCTACTTCACCGACCACTCGGACCGGGGCTCCGGCCGCGCGGCACCGGCGGACCCGTGGGGAGCGCTGCCCGGCTACTGGGACGACATCGTCTCGCGTGTCGGAACGGGTGTCTCGGAATGAAAAAGGGCATGGCAGTGTTGAGCGGAGAACAACCGTAGTGATTGACCGACCAACGGAGTCCCCGTGTCGCTGCCACCCCTGGTCGAGCCGGCCCCCGAGCTCACCGTAGACGAGGTCCGCAGGTACTCCCGCCACCTGATCATCCCCGACGTGGGCATGGACGGGCAGAAGCGGCTGAAGAACGCCAAGGTGCTCTTTGTGGGCGCCGGCGGCCTGGGCTCGCCGGGGCTGATGTACATGGCCGCGGCGGGCGTGGGCACGCTCGGCATCGTGGAGTTCGACGAGGTCGACGAGTCGAACCTGCAGCGCCAGATCATCCACAGCCAGTCCGACATCGGCCGCCCCAAGGCCGAGTCCGCCCGTGACACGATCAAGGGGATCAACCCCTACGTGAACGTGGTCCTGCATGAGGAGCGGCTCGAGGCCGACAACGTGATGGACCTGTTCAGCCAGTACGACCTGATCGTCGACGGCACGGACAACTTCGCGACCCGCTACCTGGTCAACGACGCCTGCGTCCTGCTGAACAAGCCGTACGTCTGGGGTTCCATCTACCGTTTCGACGGCCAGGCGTCCGTCTTCTGGTCCGAGCACGGCCCTTGCTACCGCTGCCTCTACCCGGAGCCCCCGCCCCCCGGCATGGTCCCCTCCTGCGCCGAGGGCGGCGTCCTGGGCGTGCTCTGCGCGTCCATCGGCTCCATCCAGGCCAACGAGGCCATCAAGCTCCTGGCCGGCATCGGCGAGCCGCTCGTCGGCCGCCTGATGATCTACGACGCCCTGGAGATGCAGTACCGCCAGGTCAAGGTCCGCAAGGACCCCGACTGCGCGATCTGCGGCGAGAACCCGACCGTCACCGAGCTCATCGACTACGAGGCCTTCTGCGGCGTCGTGTCCGAGGAGGCCCAGGCGGCGGCCGCCGACTCCACGATCACTCCCAAGCAGCTCAAGGAGTGGATGGACGACGGCGAGAACATCGAGCTCATCGACGTCCGCGAGCCGAACGAGTTCGAGATCGTCTCCATCCCGGGCGCCCGGCTGATCCCGAAGAACGAGTTCCTCATGGGCAACGCCCTGGAGAGCCTGCCGCAGGACAAGAAGATCGTCTTGAACTGCAAGACGGGTGTCCGCAGTGCGGAAGTCCTCGCCGTCCTGAAGTCCGCGGGCTTCTCCGACGCCGTCCACGTCGGCGGCGGCGTCATCGGCTGGGTCAACCAGATCGAGCCGGAGAAGCCGGTCTACTAGGCCGTACCGGCCGGAAAGGTCCACGCGACCGCTCCGGCCGTCACCGGGTCCTCGTCGGGGGCTCCGGGCACCACCTCGGGGTGTGCCCGGAGCCCCCGACGCCGTTACGGTCGGCGCCGTTACGAGCAGACCTTGCCGTCCTGCGGCACCGTGCCGTCGAGCAGGTAGGCGTTCACCGTCGAGTCGACGCAGTCGCTGCCGCTGCCGTAGGCGCCGTGGCCCTCGCCCTTCCAGGTGAGCATCACCCCGACGCCCTTGCCCAGCTCGTCCGCCATCCGCCGCGCGCCCTCGTAGGGGGTGGCCGGGTCCCCCGTGTTGCCCACGACCAGGATCGGCTCCGCGCCCGGCGCGCTCACCTCCGGCGTCTCGAACTGGCCAGGCACCGGCCAGTCGTGGCACCAGCCCGCCGTGTCCCAGCCCAGGAACGGCCCGAAGACGGGGGAGAGCTTCTCGAACTCGGGCAGCAGCTTCCTGGTCTCCTCGACCGTCGGCCGCTGCTTGTCGTCCAGGCACGATATGACCCGCTGGGCGTGGGTCGTGGTGCCGTAGCCGCCCGAGGCGTCCCGCTCGTTGTACGCGTCCGCGAGGGCCAGCAGCTCCGTCCCGTCGCCGTCCTCGGCCGCCTCCAGCGCGCTGGTCAGCGCCGGCCAGCTGGCCTCGCTGTAGAGGGGAAGCACGATGCCGATGATCGCCAGCGACTGTGTCAGCTCGCGGCCGGAGGAGGACGTCGGCAGCGGTTCGGCGTCGATCCGGTCCAGCAGGTCCGCGATCTCCCGCGAGCCCTCCTCCGGGTCGCGTCCGGTGGACCGCAGGTAGTTGTCGAGGGCGGTCTGGAAGCCGCGGGTCTGGTTCTTGGCGTGGCCGATCGCGTCGGCCGTCGGATCGACCACCGCGTCCAGCGTCATCCGGCCGACCTTGTCGGGGAAGAGATGGGCGTAGACCCCGCCGAGCTCGGTGCCGTAGGAGATGCCGAAGTAGTGCATCCGGTCGTCGCCGAGGGCCTGCCGGATGCGGTCCATGTCACGGGCCGTGTCGGTGGTCGAGACGTGCGCCATCAGCTTCCCGGCGGCCTTCTGGCAGCCCTTGCCGAAGTCGGCCGCGTCCTCGAGGAAGACCCGCTCCTCCGCCGGGGTGTCCGGTGTCCAGTCCACGGCGGACTCGGCGGCCTCGATGGCCTTGTCGTCGCGGCAGCGGACACCGCCGCTCGCGCCCGTCCCGCGCGGGTCCCAGCTCACCAGGTCGTAGCGCTCGCGCAGGTCGGCGGCCATGTCCGCGTACGCGGGGAGGGTGGAGACGCCCGAGCCGCCCGGACCGCCGAAGTTGAACAGCAGGGAGCCGATGCGGTCGTCGCCCGTCGCCTCGGCGCGGATGAGGGCCAGGCCGATCGTCCCGCCGTCCGGCTTCGACCAGTCCAGCGGCACCTCGAGCGTGGCGCACCGCCATGCGTCGCCGGGCGCCGGACCGTCCTCGGTCGCCTCGCAGCGCTTCCAGTCGAGTGCGCTGCCGCCGCTCGCCCTGTCGTCCTTGCCGGAGTCGTCCTTCGACGGTCCGCCCCCGCTGCAGCCGGCCGTCAGCAGCGCGGCGGCGGCGGTCAGGGCCGCCCAGCGTGTGAACCGGGTCATCTGCCACATCCCCCCTCGTGGACCGTCCGCTTCGTGCGGCGAACGGCTGTCCCGACATCGTAGGCACGTCCGGCGTCGGCCGGGGCGGCCTGTGGAAAACCCTCTGAGCTGGGCTTTTGTCGGCGGTCCCGGCGCCACCCGGCCGTCTCACGGCCGGAAGTGCCGGAGCCGGGCGGGTCAGGGGCAGACCGCTCCGGCCTCCGGCACCTTGCCGTCCAGCAGATAGCCGTGGACCGCGTTCCGCACGCAGCGGTCCTCGCTGTTGTAGGCGCCGTGCCCCTGCCCGTTGTACGTGAGTTCCACGCCGACCCCCTCACCGAGCGCCTTCGCCATGCTGCGCGCGCCCTCGTACGGGGTGGCCGGGTCGCCGGTGTTGCCGATCACCAGGATCGGGTCCGCGCCGGGAGCGCTGACGTCCGGATGGTCGGCGGCGCCCGGCACGGCCCAGTCGGTGCAGGTGATCATTCCCCAGGCCATGAAGTCCCCGAAGAGCGGTGACGCCTCCCGGAACTCGGGCAGCAGCCGCTCCACGTCCGCCGGCGTGTAGCGGGGTTTGGCGTCGGCGCAGTTGATGGCGACGTTGGCGGGCACCAGGTTGCTGTACTCGCCGTTCTCGCTGCGTCCGTTCATCGAGTCGGCCAGCACCATCAGGATCGTGCCGTCTCCGTCGTACGCCTGCTCCAGGCCGTCGGTGAGGAAGGGCCAGAAGTCCTTCGAGTACAGGGCCTGGGCGATGCCGCTCGTCGCCATCGTCTCGGTGAGCTGCCGCGGGAAGACACCGGGGATGGACTGCCGGTCCAGGTCCCGCAGCAGCTTGGCGATGCGGTTCTTCACGTCCTCGACGCTGTCGCCGACGGGGCACTCCTCGACCTGGGAGACGCAGTCCTCGGCGTAATTGTCGAGGGCGCGCTGGAAGCCCCGGGCCTGTCCGAGCGAGGCCTGCTCGTAGTCCAGCGCCGGGTCGACGACCGCGTCGAACACCGCCCGGCCCACCTTGTCGGGGAAGAGGTGGGCGTAGACCCCGCCGAGTTCGGTGCCGTAGGAAATGCCGAAGTAGTACAGCTTGTCGTCACCGAGGACCTGGCGCATCAGGTCGAGGTCGCGGGCGGCGTCGGTGGTGCGCACGTGCGGCAGCACGCGCCCGGAGTTGTCCTCGCAGGCCGCGTTGAACTCCTTGGTACTGTCCAGCAGTTCCGTGCGTTCGGCGTTGTCGTCGGGGGTGCCGTCCTGCTGGAAGAACTGGTCGAGCTCCGGGTCGTCCTCGCAGGTGACCGGTGCGCTGCGGCCCACCCCGCGCGGGTCGAAGCTCACCAGGTCGTACCGGGTGCGCAGGGTGGCGTAGTCCTTGCCGAACGCGGGCAGCGTGGTGACGCCCGAGCCGCCGGGCCCGCCGAAGTTGAAGATCAGCGAGCCGATCCGCTCGCCCTCCGGGCCGCTCGACCGGACGCGGATCAGTGCCAGGCCGATGGTGTCACCGTCCGGGTCGTCCCAGTCCAGGGGCGCCTTCATCGTCGCGCACTCCCACCGGCCCCGGGCACCTGGCAGGGGCGACGGCGACGCACCTCCGCCCTGGGCCTCGTCCGGGGCGGGGCAGGCCTTCCAGTCCAGCTTCTGCCGTGTCAGGTCCTGGGCCGGGCCGTCCCCCTCGGCACAGCCCGCCAGCAGTGCGGGCAGCAGGAGGGCACAGGCGGACAGGGCTGCGGCACGGAGCCGGAAGGGGCGGGGCATGTCCCCATCCTGCGGTCGCCCGCGCCGTGGCGCGCGGGACACGGGCCGTCCGAGGGAGGTCGCCGGCCGGCCGCCGTCTCAGCCGGTCACAAGGCCGCTTTGCGGGTGAGGTGGTTGAAGGCGAGCCAGCCCGGCAGCACGGGCAGCCACAGGGTCAGCAGCCGGAAGAGCAGCACGGCGGGCGCGGCGACCTCCTTGGGCAGGCCGACCGCGATCAGACCGACGGTGAGGGTGGCCTCCACGGCGCCCACACCGCCCGGCGTCGGCGCGGCGGAACCGAGGGCGTTGCCCGCGAGGAAGACGACGGCGACGCTGGCGAGGCTCACCGAGGTCGACTCGTCGCCGAACGCCCGGATCGAGGCGTCCAGGCACATCACGAAGCAGGCGGTCAGCAGCAGCATGCCGCCGATGCCGGTGACCAGCTTCTGCGGCCGCTGCAGCACGTCGAGCATGCGCGGCACGACACCCGCGAACAGCGACCGCACGCGCGTGACGACGAACTTCCGCAGGAACGGCACCGAGGTCACCACGAGCACCAGCACCGCGACCGTCAGCAGACCGCCGATGACCGTGCGGGACGGCGACAGCGAGGGCGTCTTCTCGGTACCGGTCAGATAGCCGAACGCCAGCAGCATCAGGATGTGACAGCCGAGCCCGAACAGCTGCGACGCGCCGACGCTCGCCACCGCGAGCCCAGGACGCACCCCCGCGCGCTGGAGGAAGCGGGTGTTCAGCGCGACGCCGCCGACCGCGGCCGGGGCGACGATCTTCACGAAGGAGCCGGCGACCTGCGCCGCCACGGTGCGCGGGAACGGCACCCGTTCCGGCACGAACCCGAGGAGCGCCATCGCGGCCGCCACGTAGCTCAGCGCCGAGAACAGCACCGCCGCGGCCACCCAGCCCCACTCCGCGTTGGAGATCAGCGGGCCGAACTCGATGTGGGTGAGCTGTGTCAGCAGGAAGTACGCGCCGATCGCGCCCGCGATGAGGCTGATCAGCGTGCGGGGGCGCACCCGCTCCAGCCGGGCCGGCTCGACCGGGGCCTGCGGCCTGATCCGCAGCACCTCCTGCCGGATCTGGCTGAGCAGATCCTCCTCGCGTGCCTCGTCGAGAGCCTCGTCGATGGCCCGCTTCTCGGCCCGCTGCTCCGCCCGTACGGCCTTCTTGTCCGCTTTGTCGAGCACGAGGGGGCCGGAGTCGTCCTCCTCGCTCGCGCGGGCCGGACGGGAGTGGCGGGAGGCCTCCAGGACCGCCTCGCGTTCCCGCTCGGCGCGCTCCCGGGCGAGCCGGCGCAGCGTCGCGCGCGTGGAGCGGCTCAGCGCGATCGGCTGGAGCATCGGCAGGCAGTCCGCCACGGCGTCCGGGCCGAGGACGCTCAGCGCGGAGGCCACCGCGCGCTCGGCGCCCACCCGCAGCCCCAGCGTCACCAGCAGCTGCGAGACGTCCATCCGCAGCAGCAGGTCGCCGGCCGCGATCTCCCCGCCGCGCAGGTCGGTGAGGATCACCGTGCCGGAACGATCCACCAGGATGGCGTCGCCCACCAGCCTGCGGTGCGCGATACGGCGGGACTGGAGCGCCTTCACCTGGTGCCAGGTGTCGCGCAGCAGCTCGTCGGTGATCTCCTCGTCGTCCAGCGAGTCCAGCGTGCGCCCGCCGGTGTGCTCGTAGACCAGCATCACCGCGTCGGGGCCCAGCTCCGACGTGGCGATCAGCTTGGGCGCGTTGGCGCCGGCCGCGATGGCCGCGTAGGCCAGCAGGGCCTCCTGCTCCAGCGCCTGGCGCAGCGACTGGAGGCTCCGGCGGGTGGCGAAGCCGCGCAGCGCCAGGTTGCGCCACGCGCGGTAGAAGAAGCCCTGCGCCTGCTGCTCGCGGTCGACGACGGTGACGTCCAGGGGCGGGCCGTCGTCCAGGGTGACGAAGTAGCGCCGCCCCCGGTCGCCTCCCTCGGCCGCGTCGGCCGCCTCCTCGCGGGACGCGGTCACGGGGCGGAAGCCGACCGTGCGGAGGCCCGCCATCAGGGTGCGGCCGGTGGGCCGGACGTTGGGCGAGCCGACGGCGTAGAGCGTGCCGTAGGCGACGGTCCAGCCGATCAGCACCGTGAGGATGATCGAGAACGGGGTGGTGTACCCCGTGACCAGCATCGAGAAGGCGTCGAGCAGCAGCACCACCCACAGGACCGCGCGCCACCGTGGTCTGCGGGACATGCCGACGGCGGTCATGTACGCGATGACCGGCGCGAGGTAGCCGTGCACGGGGTCGGTCAGGGCGTGGATGTCGCCGGGGGAGGGCTGGGTGAGCGCGTCCTGGATCGAGTCGGGGGCGGCCCGCGCGACCCACAGGTCGGTGGCGAGCGTCACCCCGTGCGCCAGCACGGCGGCGAGCACGCCGTCGGCGATCCGCAGCCCGTCCCGTTTGATCAGACGTTCGATCGCGAAGGCGACCGGGACCAGCAGGATCGCGATGCTGGAGGCCAGGCCCGCGATCTTGATGAGCAGGTCGGGCGCCTGTCCGGTGCCCTTGTTGATGTCCTGTTCGAGACCCGAGGTGGTGCCGTGGGCGAACGCGGCGATCGCCAGCAGTACCACGACCGCGAGCAGGCCGCCCACCAGCCGCATGAGGTCGGACGGGCGGTGCACGCGCGCGGGGAGCAGCGGTTCGTCGCCCTCCACCTCGTCGATGTGCGCGACGTCCCGGTGTGCTCCGCCGGGCTCCCGCGCGGTGTCCGGGCGCGACGAGGCGTCAGGGGTGCCCTCCGTGTCCTCGGGGTGCGCACCCTGCTGCTTCATCGTCTCTTCTCGATCTCGTATCACCGGTCACCGCCCGCACGATGGTGGCATGCCGTACCGCCACAAGGGGGCATCAGGGTCCACAAGCGGGGCGGCACAGTCTGCCCGAAGCGGTGCTCGGGGGCGAGTCGCCCGCCCGTGTCCGCGGACGCGCTGCGTTGTCGGTGCGGTGGGGCAGGATGGTCCGGATGAGCCAGGAGAGTCTTCCGTCCGAGGGGGGTCCGGAGCACCCGGACGCCCTGCCGGCGTACGCCGAGCGGGTCCTGGAGGTCGCCGAGCTGATCCCGCCGGGCCGCGTCATGACGTACGGGGACGTGGCCGAGTGGCTGGAGGAGGGCGGGCCCCGGCAGGTGGGGCGTGTGATGGCGCTCTACGGCGGCGCCGTCCCCTGGTGGCGCGTGGTCCGCGCGGACGGCGTGCTGCTGCCCGGACACGAGCTGCGGGCCCTGGGCCACTACCGCGCGGAGGGCACACCTCTGCGGGAGGCGGGCCGGGCGGCGGAGGGCCATGTGCCACGCCTCGACATGAGACGCGCGCGGTGGGACGGCGGCGCGGACACCGGGGGTCACACCTGACAGCTTCCGCCATCCCCGCGGCCGCCGTGTGACGTGTGATCCTTCAGGGGGACATGAGGCACATCCGCGGCATGACGTACGTTCGAGGGTCGAGGGGCGTGGGTGCCAGGAGCGACGGGAGGGAAGAAGCGGAAACGCTGCTTCCGCTCCGGTCCCCGGCGTAGCGTCGGCTGCGCGTGGCCCCCTCACCCTCCGACCACCGCCCCGCACACGCGGCGCAGCGCCCCACAGCACACCCACCAGGACCGGCGAACCACGTGAGCTCCTCTTCCTCCACCAGCGGCCTGTCGCACCCCCCGGTGCGGCGGGGGAGCCGTGGCGCCTATCGACTGGTGCGTACCCCGCCGGCCCGCGTGGATCCCCCTCCACTGGACGCCGCCCAGCGTTCCGTGGTTGAGCACGGCTCCGGGCCGCTGCTCGTCCTCGCCGGTCCCGGCACCGGCAAGACCACCACACTCGTCGAGTCCGTGGCCGCCCGCGTCGCGCGCGGCGGCGACCCCGCGCGCATCCTGGTCCTCACCTTCAGCCGCAAGGCCGCCGTCGAGCTGCGCGACCGCATGGCGCTGCGCATCGGCGCGGCCCGCGCCCCGCAGGCGACCACCTTCCACAGCTTCTGCTACGCCCTGGTCCGCGCCCACCAGGACAGCGACCTGTTCGTGGAGCCGCTGCGGCTGCTCTCCGGACCCGAGCAGGACGTCACCGTGCGCGAGCTGCTCGCCGGCCAGGTGGACCTGGAGCGGCTCGGGCTGTCCCACGTGCGCTGGCCGGACGACCTGCGCGCCTGCCTGACCACCCGCGGCTTCGCCGACGAGGTCCGCGCCGTGCTCGCCCGCAGCCGCGAGCTCGGGCTCGACCCCGACGCCCTGGACGCCTTCGCCCGCCGTATCGGCCGCCCCGACTGGCGCGCCGCGTCCGCCTTCCTCGCCGAGTACCTCGACGTCCTCGACCTCCAGGGCGTCATCGACTACGCCGAGCTCGTCCACCGCGCGGTGCTCCTCGCCCGCCGGCCCGAGACCGCCGGGCAGCTCGCCGACCGCTACGACGCCGTCTACGTCGACGAGTACCAGGACACCGACCCCGCCCAGGTACGGCTGCTGCACGCCCTGGCGTCCGGCGGCCGCACCCTCGTCGCCCTCGGCGACCCCGACCAGTCGATCTACGCGTTCCGGGGCGCCGACGTCGGCGGCATCCTGGAGTTCCCGCACGCCTTCCCGCGCGCGGACGGCCGCCCCGCGCCCGTCCAGGTGCTGCGCACCTCCCGGCGCTCCGGCGCCGCGCTCCTCGAAGCCACCCGGCGGATCACCCGCCGTATGCCGCTGCCCCGGCTGCCCGCCGAGAAGGTCCGCCTGCACCGCGAGCCGGCGCCCGTGCGGGAGGGTGGCCGGGTCGAGGTGTTCACCTACCCGACGGCCGGCACCGAGCTGGACAACATCGCCGACATCCTGCGCCGCGCGCACCTGGAGGACGGCGTCCCCTGGAACGACATGGCGGTCCTGGTCCGCGCGGGCGCCCGCACCCTGCCGGTGGTCCGCCGCGCCCTCACGTCCGCGGGCGTCCCCGTCGACGTCGACGGCGACGACCTGCCCCTGCGGCACGAGCCGGCCGTCGCCCCGCTGCTGACCGCCCTGCGCGCGGTGGCGAGGGCGGAGGAGGAACGCCGGCCGGGCGCAGGGGACGCGGCGGGCGCCGGATCGGGCGCAGTGGACACCGGGTCGGACGCGGCGGATGCCGGTGCCGACGAGGCGGACACCGGGAACGGACCCGGCTGGCTCGACACCGAGACCGCTCTCACCCTCCTCACCTCCCCCCTCGCCGGCATGGACGCCGCCGACCTGCGGCGGCTCGGACGCGCGCTGCGTGAGGAGGAGCGGGCGGCCGGGAACCCCCTGCCGCCGCCCTCGGACGAACTGCTCGCCCGCGCGCTGGCCGAGCCCGAGCGGCTCGCCGTGCACGACCCCGTCTACGCGCGCGGGGCGCAACGGCTCGGCGCCCTGCTGCGCCGGGCCCGCGAGTGCCTGGCCGGCGGCGGCACGGCCGAGGAGGCCCTCTGGGAGCTGTGGGACGGCACCCCCTGGCCGCAGCGCCTGGAGCGCGCGGCCCGGCGCGGCGGCGCGGCCGGGCGCAACGCCGACCGGGACCTCGACGCCGTGTGCGCGCTGTTCGCCACCGCCGCGCGCGCGGAGGAGCGTACGGGCGGGCGCGGCGCCCTCAACTTCCTCGAGGAGATCGAGGCCGAGGACATCGCCGCCGACACCCTCACCCGCCGAGCCGCACGCCCCGACGCCGTACGCCTGATGACCGCGCACCGTTCCAAGGGCCTGGAGTGGGGCCTCGTCGTCGTGGCCGGCGTGCAGGAGGGCCTGTGGCCGGACCTGCGCCGCCGCGGCTCCCTGCTGGAGGCCGACCGCATCGGCCGCGACGGGCTCGCCGAGCCGCTCACCCCGGGCGCGCTGCTCGCCGAGGAGCGCCGCCTGTTCTACGTCGCCGCCACGCGCGCGCGTGACCGCCTGGTGGTGACGGCCGTGAAGGCGCCGTCCGACGACGGCGACCAGCCCTCCCGCTTCCTCACCGAGCTCGGCGTCGAGCCCCGGGACGTCACCGGACGCCCGCGCCGCCCGCTGTCCGTCGCCGCGCTCGTCGCCGAACTGCGCGCCACCACGGTCGACCCCCGCGTCTCGGACGCCCTGCGCGAGGCCGCCGCCCGGCGGCTGGCCCGGCTCGCCGCGCTCGCCGACGAGGACGGCCGCCCCCTGGTGCCGTCCGCGCACCCCTACCGCTGGTGGGGCATGTACGAACCCACGCACAGCAAGGTGCCGCTGCGCGACCGCGACCAGCCCGTGGTGCTCTCCGGCAGCGCCCTCGACCAACTGGCCAACACCTGCGCCCTGCAGTGGTTCCTCGGCCGCGAGGTGAAGGCCGACGCGCCCGCCACCGCCGCCCAGGGCTTCGGCAACGTCGTCCACGTCCTCGCCGACGAGGTCGCCTCCGGGCACACCCCCGCCGACCTCGACGTCCTCATGGAACGCCTCGACTCCGTGTGGAACGCCCTCGCCTTCGACGCGCCCTGGAAGTCGGCGCAGGAGAAGGAGAACGCGCGCGTCGCGCTCGAACGCTTCCTGAAGTGGCACGTCATGGACCGCACCGGCCGCACGCCGGTGGCCAGTGAGCACGACTTCGACGTCACCCTGGAGTCCGGCGACTACCAGGTCCGCATCCGGGGCCAGATGGACCGCGTCGAGGCCGACGGCGAGGGCCGCGCCTACGTCGTCGACTTCAAGACCGGCAAGCAGGCGCCCAGCTCCAAGGAGGTGGAACGCCACCCCCAGCTCGCCGTGTACCAGCTCGCCGTCCGCGAGGGCGCCGTCGACGAGGTCTTCGACGGGACGCGCCCCGAGCCGGGCGGTGCCGAACTCGTCCAGCTCCGGCAGGGCGCAGCCAAGCGGGACGGCGGCGAGACCCTGCCCAAGGTGCAGGCTCAGGAGCCGCTGGAGGGGGAGTGGGTCGGCGACCTGCTGGCCACGGCAGCCGGCAAGGTCCTCGACGAACGCTTCACCCCGACCGCGGGCCAGCACTGCGCGCACTGCGCGTTCCGGGCGTCGTGCAGCGCCCGCCCCGAGGGCCGCCACGTCGTCGAGTGAGGCGTCGGGCGAGACCTCGGGCGAAGCGCTGCAGGGGCGCGCGTGACGTATCGCACCACCCCCGCCGACCTGCGCTTCTTCCCTCACGGCGGGCCCGGTGGGCCCGGGCTGTCGGTGGGCGCCGCTAGATTTTCGGTGTGCCCGCGCGTATCACCCACCCCGACCAGCTCAAGGAGCTGCTCGGGATCCCGTTCACCCCGGAGCAGACGGCCTGCATCATCGCGCCGCCCGCCCCGCAGGTGATCGTGGCCGGAGCGGGTTCCGGAAAGACGACGGTGATGGCGGCCCGCGTGGTCTGGCTGGTCGGCACCGGACAGGTCGCCCCCGAGCAGGTCCTCGGCCTCACGTTCACCAACAAGGCCGCCGGTGAACTCGCCGAGCGCGTCCGCACCGCCCTGATCAAGGCCGGCGTCACCGACCCGGACGCCATCGACCCGGACAACCCCCCGGGCGAGCCGGTGATCTCCACGTACCACGCCTTCGCCGGCCGGCTGCTCACCGACCACGGGCTGCGCATCGGTCTCGAACCGACGTCCCGGCTGCTCGCCGACGCCACCCGCTACCAGCTCGCCGCGCGCGTGCTGCGCGAGGCGCCCGGCCTCTACCCGGCCCTCACCCGTTCCTTCCCCGACCTGGTGGGCGACCTCCTCACCCTCGACTCGGAGCTCTCCGAGCACCTGGTGCGCCCCGAGACCCTGCGCGCCCACGACGCCGAACTGCTGCGCGCCCTGGAGAACGCCAAGCTCAGCAACGCCGACCTGCGCAAGGTCCCCGAGGCCGCCGCCGCCCGCCGTGAACTCGCCGAGCTGGTGGAGCGCTACCGGACCGCCAAACGCGAACGCGATCTGCTCGACTTCGGCGACCAGATCGCCCTGTCCGCCCGGCTCGCCGGCCTGCCCGAGGTGGGCCGCGTGCTGCGCGACGAGTTCAGGGTGGTCCTCCTCGACGAGTACCAGGACACGTCGGTCGCCCAGCGCGTCCTCCTCGCGGGCCTCTTCGGCGGCGGCACCGGCCACCCGGTGACCGCCGTGGGCGACCCCTGCCAGGCCATCTACGGCTGGCGCGGCGCCTCCGTCGCCAACCTCGACGACTTCCCCGAACACTTCCCGCACGCCGACGGCCGCCCCGCCGCCCGCCAGTCGCTCAGCGAGAACCGCCGCAGCGGAGGCCGGCTGCTCGACCTCGCCAACGGCCTCGCCGAGCCGCTGCGCGCCATGCACGCGGGCGTGGAGGCCCTCCGCCCGGCGCCCGGCGCCGAGCGCGACGGCATCGTCCGCTGCGCCCTGCTGCGCACCCACGCCGAGGAGATCGACTGGCTCGCCGACTCGATCGCGCACCTGGTGAACACCGGCAAGGCGCCCGGCGAGATCGCCGTCCTGTGCCGGACGGCGACCGACTTCGGCGAGATCCAGGCCGCGCTGGTCGCCCGGGACGTACCCGTCGAGGTCGTCGGCCTGTCCGGGCTGCTGCACCTGCCGGAGATCGCCGACCTGGTCGCCGTCTGCGAGGTCCTCCAGGACCCCGGCGCCAACGCCTCCCTGGTCCGGCTGCTGACAGGGCCGCGCTGGCGGATCGGCCCCCGCGACCTCGCCCTGCTCGGCCGCCGCGCGCGGCGGCTGGTGTCCCACGCGCGCGTGGACGGCGACGACGACCCCGACCGGCGGCTCGCCGAGGCCGTGGAGGGCGTCGACCCCGCCGAGGTGATCTCCCTCGCCGACGCCCTCGACACCTTCCTGGAGACCCCGATGGAGGGCGGCGGGGACGACGACGGCCTGCCCTTCTCGCCCGACGCGCGCGTCCGCTTCGCCCGCCTCGCCGCCGAGCTGCGCGACCTGCGCCGCTCCCTCGCCGACCCGCTGATGGACGTACTGCACCGGGTGCTCGCCGTCACCGGACTCGAGGTCGAGCTGTCCGCGTCCCCGCACGCGCTGGCCGCCCGTCGCCGGGAGACCCTGTCCAACTTCCTCGACGTCGCCGCGTCCTTCGCCTCCGGAGACAACGAGGCCACCCTGCTCGCCTTCCTCGGCTTCCTGCGCACGGCCGCGCAGTACGAGAAGGGCCTGGACAACGCCCTGCCGGGCGGCGAGAACACCGTCAAGGTGCTCACCGCCCACAAGTCCAAGGGCCTGGAGTGGGACGTCGTCGCCGTCCCCGGCCTGGTCACCGGAGCCTTCCCCAGCGACCGGGGCCGCGAGAAGTGGACGGCGCAGGGCAAGGTGCTGCCGCACGCGCTGCGCGGTGACGCCGACACCCTCCCGGACGTGCCGTCCTGGGACTCGCGCGGCCTGAAGGCCTTCCACGAGGCGATGAAGGAGCACCAGCACACCGAGGAACTGCGCCTCGGCTACGTCACCTTCACCCGCCCCCGCTCCCTGCTGCTCGGCTCCGGCCACTGGTGGGGTCCCAGCCAGAAGAAGCCGCGCGGCCCCTCCGAGTTCCTGCTCGCCCTCCACGACCACTGCGCCGCCGGCTACGGCGAGATCGAGGCGTGGGCGGAGGAGCCCGAGGAGGACGAGGAGAACCCGGCGCTGCGGGAGGCCGGCGACGTCCGGGCGTGGCCGCTGCCCCTGGACGACGCGGCTCTCGCCCGGCGCCGCGCCGCCGCCGCGACCGTCCTCGCCCACCTGGACCGTCTCGCCGCCGGCCCTGACGCCGCTCCGGCCGTCCACGACCCGGGCGCCCACGACGACCCGGACTGGCCGCCCCCGCCGGACGACGAGGAGCCGTACCCGGAGGACCACACCGACGATCCGTACCCGGAGGAGCCCGGCGCGGCGGACGCCGTCGACTGGGACTCCCTGCCCACCGAGCGCCCCGTCGTCCCCCACCAGGCGACCGCCCCGGACGAGTCCGCACGGTCCCGGCCGGACCTGCCCGCGCCCGCCGTGGCGCACCTCACCCCCGAGGAGGCCCGCACCGTCGCCTCCTGGGACCGCGACCTGGACGCCCTCACCGGGGAGCTGCTGCGCGCCCGCGACACCGTCACCGAGGTCCGGCTGCCCGCCTCCCTCACCGCGTCCCAGCTGCTGCGGCTCGCCGACGACCCCGATGCCTTCGCCCGGGAGCTGGCCCGCCCCATGCCGCGGCCGCCCCAGCCCGCCGCGCGCCGGGGCACCCGCTTCCACGCGTGGGTCGAGGCGCGCTTCGAGGAGCTGACCCTGCCCATGCTCGACCCGGACGAGCTGCCCGGTGCCGACGCCGAGATCGCCGACGAGCGCGACCTGGAGGAGCTGAAGGAGGCCTTCGAGCGCACCGAGTACGCCCACCGCACGCCCTACCGCGTGGAGGCGCCGTTCCAGCTGTCGATCGCCGGCCGGGTCGTCCGGGGCCGCATCGACGCCGTGTACCGGCACGAGGATCCCGACGACGGCGACACGGTGACGTACGAGATCGTCGACTGGAAGACCGGCCGGGGCCGCACCGCCGACCCGCTGCAGCTGGCGGTCTACCGGCTCGCCTGGGCCGAGCAGCAGGGCGTCCCCCCGGAGTCGGTCACCGCCGCGTTCCTGTACGTCCGCACCGGCGAGGTGGCCCGCCCGGAGCGGCTGCCCGGCCGTGCCGAGCTGGAGCGGCTGCTGCTCGAGGAACCGGACGACGGGACACCGCACCCCGGACGGTGAGACACCGCACGTCGCACGGTGAGATTCCGCACTCCGAGGACACCCCCGCGTGCCGATAGGCTCGTAGACATGAGCCAGCACGTTGACAATGCCGTCGACGCCGTCCGTACGTACATCGCAGACCACCGCACGGCGTTCCTCGACGACCTCTCCGCGTGGCTCCGCATCCCGTCCGTCTCGGCCCAGCCCGATCACGCCCCGGACGTGCGCCGCAGCGCCGACTGGCTGGTCGCCGCCCTGAAGGACACCGGCTTCCCGGCCGCCGAGGTCTGGGACACCCCCGGCGCCCCGGCCGTCTACGCCGAGTGGCCCAGCGACGACCCCGGGGCGCCGACCGTCCTGGTGTACGGCCACCACGACGTGCAGCCGGCCGCCCGCGAGGACGGCTGGAACAGCGACCCCTTCGAGCCCGTCGTCCGCGGCAACCGCCTCTACGCGCGCGGCGCCGCCGACGACAAGGGCCAGGTCTTCTTCCACACCCTGGGCGTGCGCGCCCACCTCGCCGCCACCGGCCGGACCAGCCCCGCCGTCCACCTCAAGCTGCTGATCGAGGGCGAGGAGGAGTCCGGCTCCCCGCACTTCCGGGAGCTCGTCGAGCGGCACGCGGACCGGCTCGCCGCCGACGCCGTGATCGTCTCCGACACCGGCATGTGGTCCGAGGACACCCCGACCGTGTGCACCGGCATGCGCGGCCTCGCCGAGTGCGAGATCCGCCTGTACGGCCCCGACCAGGACATCCACTCCGGCTCCTTCGGCGGCGCGGTCCCCAACCCGGCCACCGCGGCCGCCCGGCTGGTGGCCGCCCTGCACGACGAGCAGGGCCGGGTGGCGATCCCCGGCTTCTACGACGGGGTCGTCGAGCTCACCGACGAGGAGCGCGAGCTCTTCGCACGGCTTCCCTTCGACGAGCAGCGGTGGCTGCGCACCGCCAAGTCGCACGGCACGGGCGGCGAGGCCGGCTACAGCACCCTGGAGCGTATCTGGGCGCGCCCCACCGCCGAGGTCAACGGCATCGGCGGCGGCTACCAGGGCCCCGGCAGCAAGACGATCATCCCGTCCTCGGCGATGGTGAAGCTGTCCTTCCGGCTGGTCGCGGGCCAGGACCCCGCGCACGTCCGGGACGCGGTCGCCGCCTGGGTGCCCGGCCGGCTGCCCGAGGGCGTCCGGCACGAGATCAGCTTCAGCCCGGCCACCCGCCCCTGCCTCACCCCGCTCGACCACCCCGCCCTCCAGTCGGTCGTCCGCGCGATGGGCCGCGCCTTCGACACACCCGTGCTGTTCACCCGCGAGGGCGGTTCCGGACCGGCCGCCGACCTCCAGGACGTCCTCGGCGCACCGGTGCTCTTCCTGGGCATCTCCGTGCCCTCCGACGGCTGGCACGCCCCCGACGAGAAGGTCGAGCTGGACCTGCTGCTCAAGGGCGCCGAGACCAGCGCCCACCTCTGGGGCGACCTCGCCGAGCACTGGCGGCACGCCCCCTGACCACCCGCGCCGTCCGAAGCGGGCGCCCGCGCGCGGCACACTGGAAGAGCCGCGCCACCGCCGCGCCCGCAGGACCCGGTCCCTCCCGCCCTCGTCCGCCAGACCGCCCGCGACCCGATCCGTTCCCCCGGGGGAGTTGGAAGCACCCGTGACCACCAGGACCGACCACACCGCCGACCGACCCATCTCGCTCACCGCCCCGAGCGGCATCGACCGCGCCGCGCACCACCGGCTCGACGAGGCTTGGCTCGCGGCGGCGTGGAGCCACCCCTCGACCCGCTGCTTCGTGGTCTCCGGCGGCCAGGTCCTCATCGACGAGGCACCGGACGGGCGCACCGAACTCGTCATGACCCCGTCCTTCGAGGCCCCGCTCACCGAGGCCCACCGCTACTTTCTCGGCATCGACGAGGACGGCGTCAGCTACTTCGCCCTGCAGAAGGACTCCCTGCCCGGCCGCATGGACGACTCCGCCCGCCCGGCGGGCCTGCGCGAGGCCGGGCTGCTGCTGTCCCCGCGCGAGGCCGGTCTGATGGTGCACGCCGTGGCGCTGGAGAACTGGCAGCGCCTGCACCGCTTCTGCTCCCGCTGCGGCGAGCGCACCGTCATCGCCGCCGCCGGCCACATCCGCCGCTGCCCCGCCTGCGGCGCCGAGCACTACCCGCGCACCGACCCCGCGGTGATCATGTCGGTGATCGACGACAAGGACCGCATCCTGCTCGGCCGCCAGGTCCACTGGCCCGAGGGCCGTTTCTCCACGCTCGCCGGGTTCGTCGAACCGGGCGAGGCCATCGAGGAGTCGGTGCGCCGCGAGGTGCACGAAGAGGTCGGCATCGCCGTCGGCGAGGTCGAGTACGTCGCCAGCCAGCCCTGGCCGTTCCCCTCCAGCCTGATGCTCGGCTTCGTCGCCCACGCCACCTCCTCCGAGATCAACGTGGACGGCGACGAGATCCACGAGGCCCGCTGGTTCTCCCGCGACGAACTGCGCGCCGCCTTCGAGTCCGGCGAGGTGCTGCCGCCCTACGGCATCTCCATCGCGGCCCGGCTGATCGAGCGCTGGTACGGCGAGGAGCTGCCCACCCGCAGCGCCTTCTGAGCCGGGAGGCCCGCACACGACGAAGCGGGCGGCCGGCCCCGTGAGGGACGGCCGCCCGCTTCGTGCGTCCGCGGGACGCTCAGACGCCGATCTTCTGCTTGACCTGCGCGAGCGAGGGGTTGGTGAGCGTCGAACCGTCGGGGAACAGCACGGTGGGCACCGTCTGGTTGCCGCCGTTCGCCTTCTCCACGAAGGCCGCCGACTCGGGGTCCTGCTCGATGTTGATCTCGGTGTACGCGATGCCCTCACGGTCCATCTGGCTCTTCAGCCGACGGCAGTAGCCGCACCACGTGGTGCTGTACATCGTCACAGTGCCCTGCATGCCTCTCGCGCTCCTTCGGCGGCTCGGGGAAGTCCTCGGTCTGTCGGGGGAACGTACTTGAAAGGGAAGGCATTCCCACCGGCCCCCCTCCGCAGGAGCCGGTGACGTGACGCTTGTCGCATTTGTACGACCGCGAGCCTTTCCCTGTGGACAACCGGCTCACCTGTCCCGGGCGACCTGGCAGCATGGCGGTGTGACAGCAGCAACGCACTCCACCCTCTTCCCGCGGGTCCCGGACTCGGCCGACGCGGTGCTCGAAGGTCTCGACCCCGAGCAGCGCGCCGTCGCCACCGCGCTGCACGGACCGGTGTGCGTGCTGGCGGGCGCCGGCACCGGCAAGACCAGGGCGATCACCCACCGCATCGCCTACGGGGTGCGCGCCGGAATCCTCCAGCCCTCCAGCGTCCTCGCCGTCACGTTCACCAACCGCGCGGCGGGGGAGATGCGCGGCCGCCTGCGCCAGCTCGGGGCCGTCGGCGTCCAGGCGCGGACGTTCCACTCCGCGGCCCTGCGCCAGCTCCAGTACTTCTGGCCCAAGGCCGTCGGCGGAACCCTGCCCCGGCTCGTCGACCGCAAGATCCAGCTGGTCGCCGACGCGGCCGCCGCCTGCCGGATCCGTCTCGACCGGGGCGAGCTGCGGGACGTCACCGCCGAGATCGAGTGGTCCAAGGTCACCCAGACCGTCCCCGCCGACTACACGGCCGCGGCCGCCAAGGCCGACCGGGAGACGCCCCGCGACCCCGCCGAGATCGCCCAGCTCTACACCGCCTACGAGGAGCTCAAGCGCGAGCGCTCCGTCATCGACTTCGAGGACGTCCTGCTGCTCACCGTCGCCGTCCTCCAGGACCGGCCCGACATCGCCGAGCAGGTCAGGGCGCAGTACCAGCACTTCGTCGTCGACGAGTACCAGGACGTCAGCCCCCTCCAGCAGCGCCTGCTGGAGCTGTGGCTCGGCGACAGGGAGAACCTGTGCGTGGTCGGCGACGCCAGCCAGACCATCTACTCCTTCACCGGCGCGACCCCGGACCATCTGCTCGACTTCCGCGTCCGTCACCCGGGCGCCACCGTGGTCAAGCTCGTCCGCGACTACCGCTCGACCCCCCAGGTGGTCCGCCTGGCCAACGGCCTGCTCGCCCAGGCGAAGGGCCGCGCCGCCGACCACCGGCTCGAGCTGGTCTCCCAGCGCCCCGCGGGACCCGAGCCGGTCTTCACCGAGTACACCGACGAGGCCGCCGAGGCCGAGGGCGCCGCCCGCCGCATCCGCGAGCTGATCGACTCGGGCGTCCCGGCGAGCGAGATCGCCGTCCTGTTCCGCACCAACTCCCAGTCCGAGACCTACGAGCAGGCCCTCGCCGATGCGGGCGTGCCCTACCAGCTGCGCGGGGCCGAGCGGTTCTTCGACCGTCCCGAGGTGCGCAACGCCATCACCGCCCTGCGCGCCGCCGCCCGCTTCGGCGGCAACGACGCGCTCCTCGACGACGCCCCCGACCTGCCCTCCCAGGTGCGGGCCGTGCTCTCCGGCAAGGGCTGGACACCCCAGCCGCCCGCCGGGTCGGGCGCGGTGCGGGAGAGCTGGGAGTCCCTCGCCGCCCTGGTGCACCTCGCCCAGGACTTCGCCGCCGCCAGGGCCGGCGCCACGCTCGCCGACCTCGTCGTCGAACTGGACGAACGGGCCGGCGCCCAGCACGCCCCCACGGTGCAGGGCGTCACGCTCGCCTCGCTGCACGCGGCCAAGGGTCTGGAGTGGGACGTCGTCTTCCTGGTCGGCGTCGCCGAAGGCATGATGCCGATCACCTACGCCAAGACGGACGAGCAGATCGAGGAGGAGCGCCGTCTCCTCTATGTCGGCGTCACCCGTGCCCGTGAGCACCTCCACCTCTCCTGGGCGCTCGCCCGCTCCCCGGGCGGCCGCGCGAACCGGCGCCCCAGCCGCTTCCTCACCGGACTGCGCCCCGGCTCGCAGGCCGTCGCCGGCCGCGCGGGCGCGGCGGGAGCGGGCGGAGTGGAGCGCGGCTCCTGGACGGCCGCGGCCACCGCGGTCCCCGAGCAGGCGCCGCGCCGCAGGCAGCGCACGCCCGCCCGCTGCCGCGTCTGCGGCCGCACCCTGACCGACGGCGGCGAGATGAAGCTGATGCGCTGCGAGGACTGCCCCTCCGACATGGACGAGGGCCTGTACGAGCGGCTGCGCGACTGGCGCGGCGAGCAGGCGCGACGCAGCGGCCAGCCGGCCTTCTGCGTCTTCACCGACAAGACGCTGATCGCCATCGCCGAGGCGGTCCCCGACGACGAGCACGAACTGGCCCGCATCCCCGGGGTGGGCATGCGCAAGCTGCGCCGTTACGGCGCGGACGTGCTGGCTCTCTGCGCGGGCCGGGACCCCGCCGAGGGGCAAGATCAGGACTGATCCGAACTCGTCGGAAAAATAGTTTGCGCATGCCCCGGGAATCCCCATAGGTTCTTAGCCACGGGGACAGCGGCCTTCTCGGAGGCCCTGATTCCGTGTTGTACTTGCATATCCGCGGACCGGTTCGCCCGGTCCCCCGAGACGCCGAGAGGAGGCGAGTCCAGTGATCAGCATCAACACCAGCACCAGCGTCAAACTGACCGATCGCTCGGCCGTCTCCCTGTGCATTCTCGGCGCCTCGAACCAGGGCACCGGTCTGTCCGGCATTCGTGCCGTCCGTCCGGCGTCCTCCCTCGCTCCCGCGGGCCTTGTCGTCCGTGAGCGCGATGAGCGACCGACCAAGGCACTGGAAGCAGCAGTAGTGGCACAGGCGCAGGCCTATGCCTTTGCGGCGGCCGGTGCCGGATTCCGGAAGCAGACGACGCAGCACCACCTGATGTGGGCCTTCCGTGGGCCAGAACCCTGGAGTGATCCAGCCTGATGTATCAGGCCGGCGCCTTCAGGGCCGCGGAACCCCACCCGGGATCCGCGGCCCTTCTGTTTGCCCGAACGGGGAGACAGGACAAGGCGCCTCGGGACAAGAAAAGAACCCGGTACCAGCCGCACACCCGGCCGACCGGCCGGAAACGACCAGACGAGGAAGACCAGCCGTGCAACTCGAAGCGCACGCCCCGTCCGTACCGCCTTCCGACACGATCCCCAAGCCCGGCTCCACGGAGGACCCGACCTTGACTCCGCTCACCGCGCTCACCGCGCTCGACGACGCCATCGAGAACCTCGGCGTACCCGTCCCGTGCCGCTCCTACGACCCGGAGGTCTTCTTCGCCGAGTCGCCCGCGGACGTCGAGTACGCCAAGTCCCTCTGCCGTACCTGCCCGCTGGTCGAGGCCTGCCTCGCCGGCGCCAAGGAGCGGCGTGAGCCCTGGGGCGTCTGGGGTGGCGAGCTGTTCGTCCAGGGTGTCGTCGTCGCCCGGAAGCGGCCGCGTGGCCGCCCGCGCAAGAACCCGGTCTCGGCATGAACACCCCCGGAACGATCGACCGCCCCCTCACGCACGACCCCCAGAAGCAGGCCCCGATGACGCCGTCCACCCACGAGCCCGCAGGCTCCGCGACCGAAGACTTCACCACCAGCGGTGCGAACGACTCGCGCCAGAACAGGACCCGAGAGATGCAACTCATCCCAGAAGCCCTGGCTCGTGCGCATATGCACGACCGACTGCAGGAGGCGCAACGGGAGAGGCAGGCCAGCGGCCTGCTGACCGCGCGCCGGATGCAGCGCCGCGCCGAGCGCGCCTCGCGGCGCGCCCGCCGGGCGCTCGCCATGGCGGTCATGCAGTAGGGCACACCGCCTGAAGCGACGGCCTCCCCAGCCGGAGGCCCCGATCTTCCCCGCGGGGGCCGGTCCGTGTGAACGGACCGGCCCCCGCGGTGCGTTGTGGAAGCGGTGCGCTCGGCACGGGGTTATCGTCGCCGCGTGACCAGTCCTCACGAAGGTGACGACGAGGGCTCCGCCGCGGAGACCGAGACGCTTGCCTGCGCCCGGTGCGGTGTCCGCGCCGACGGCCCGCCGCCGACCTGGGCCCTCTCCGTGGAGAACGGCGTCCGTCTGCACTACTGCGAACGCTGCTCCCGCGAGAACCTGCGCGCGATCGAGGGGCGCCTCGACTCGCGGTGGTGGTGAACACCCTGCCCCCCGACTCGGGCCCGCCCGGCCCGGGCGCGGTCAGGCCTGTGCCGCTTCCTCCTCCTCGCCCGGCTCCCCGGCGACGAACTCCGGCAGCCAGTCCTCCAGTTCGTCCCGCAGCCGCACCGTCGCCCCCAGCTGGCACAGCACGCCGATGGTGCTCAGCGTGACCCGGTGGATCAGCAGATAGGCCGGCGGCAGGTTGAGCTGCTTGGCCAGCTGGTGGGCGGGGGAGCGGACGTCCGCTATCCGGGCCGCCTGACTGCGCATCCACCCACGGGTGAAGGTGAACGCCTCGGCCCGGGCCGGCTCGATGATCGGTTCCAGGTAGTCGAGGACCGCGTCCGGGTCCAGTGCGACGGACTCCTTGACGAAGCCCTCCGCGCAGAGCATCTCGTAGACGGCCTCCGCCTCGCCGTCCAGCGTCATCCGCAGCGCCTCGCCGATGGGGGCGGGCAGCCCGCCCGGGAGCCGGTCGACCGTGCCGAAGTCCAGGACGCCCAGGCGCCAGTCGTCCTCGCCGCCGGAGCCTCCGGGCAGCAGACGGAAGTTGCCCGGGTGCGGGTCGGCGTGCAGCAGGCCCGTGCGGGCGGGCCCGGAGAACAGGAAACGGGCCAGGAGCTGTCCGGCCCGGTCGCGCTGCTCGTCGGTGCCGTCGGCGATGACCTCCGACAGCGGGGTGCCGTCGATCCACTCGGTGACCAGCACCTGCTCGCACTGGTGCACCACGTCCGGCACGACCACGTCCGGGTCGCCGGCGAACTCCTCCGCGTGCGCCCGCTGCGCCTGCGCCTCCAGGCCGTAGTCCAGTTCCTCTGAGACCCGGTCCTTCAGCTCCGTGATGAGCGGCTTGACGTCCATGCCGGGGACCAGCGGCCCCAGCAGCCGGGCGAAACGGCTCAGCTGGTTGAGGTCGGACAGCAGGGCCTCGCCGGCGCCCGGGTACTGCACCTTGACCGCGACCTCACGGCCGTCGTGCCACACGGCCCGGTGTACCTGGCCGATGGAGGCCGCCGCGGCCGGCTTGTCGTCGAACGTCCGGAACAGCTCCTGCCAGTCCTCGCCCAGCCGCTCCGCCAGCACCCCGTGGACCGTGCGGGTCGGCATCGGAGGGGCGGCCTCCTGAAGCTTGGTCAGTGCGGCGCGGTAGGGCCCTGCGACCTCCTCGGGCAGGGCCGACTCGAAGACGGACAGGGCCTGGCCGAACTTCATGGCGCCGCCCTTGAGCTCTCCCAGCACCTTGAACAGCTGGTCGGCGGTGCGCTGCTGGAGCTCCCGGCCGACCAGCTCCGCGGACTCGCCCACGATCCGCTTGCCGAGTCCCCAGGTGGCCCGCCCGGCGAAGCCGAGCGGGAGCGCGGCCAGCTTGGCGGTGCGGGTGACCGCCTTGCGGGGAAGATCAGACATGCGCCCTCCAGGTCCCTGCCGGCCGCTCCGCGTCCGCCTGACGGCGCGACTCCTGCGACGGCCCGTGCCCGGCCATTGTCTCGTGCGACCCCCCGTCGGCGGAGGTGTGTTCTCCCTTACCTTTCTCCGGGCCCCCGTCACTCCCGTCCGGTCCGGCGCCCGCGGCTCCGCACGGGCAGCGGCGGTGCGGCGCGACCGGCCGGGGCTGCCCATGGAGCTGAGGCAGGGACACCTCCCAGCGGGCGCCCGCGCTGGACGGGACCCGTCCGTCGAGGAAGGCCAGCGCGTGCGCGGCGGCCAGTCCCGCGACCGTCGCGGCCAGCCCGAGATCGCAGGCGCTCACCCTGCGCTGCCGGCCCGATCGCCACTGGGCCACCAGCCGCGGCCACGCCGGATCCCGGTCGATCCGGCCCTCCTGGAGACAGCCCGCGCACGCCGTCTCACCGGGCAGGACGAGCGGCCCCACCACACCGGTGCCCTCCACCACCCCGGCGTGGAGATGCGGAGTACCCGATGCCAGCAGAGGTTCGGCCGACACCGGATCCGGCGCGTGCACGGCGACGTCGTCCCGCGGGGCGAGCACCACCAGGGAGTGGCCGGTGACATCCTCGGCCAGGGGCGAACGGACCGTCCCGCGCGGAGGGCGGTCCGGCGCGCACCGGCGTACGAGCCGACGGGCCGCCTCCTCCCTGCGCTCGCCGACCGCCTCGGCCGGCAGCCCGCCCGGCGCCACGTCCCACGGCTCCACCCGGCCGACGTCCCGCACCTCGACCTGGCCGACGCCCGCTCCCGACAGCAGCGCCGCCACCGCCGCGCCCACCCGGCCCACACCCCGGACCTGCACCCGCATGCTCCGCCGCGCCGCCAGCACGCGCAGCGGGTCGCCCGGCCCGGCGGTGGTCAGGCCGAGCGACGCCCAGTCCGGACGGAGCCGGTCCAGCACCTCGGGTTCGCCGCGCAGGGCGTCGGCGGCCGGACCGCCGCCCCGGGAGTCGTCCAGCAGCCCCGCCCGGGACAGCCGCCGCACCAGCCGGTCGACATGACCGTCGGGCAGCTCCATGCGCCGGCCCTCCTCGCGCAGCAGCTCCAGTCCTCGTGTGCCGTCGAGCAGCTCGAGCAGGCTGCCCGTGGCCGTGTCCACCGGGCCCAGGGTGAGCGCCTGGGCCGGCGTCATCCCGAACTGCACGGTGTTCCGGTCGCGCCAGCCGCGCCTGAGGGCGGGCTTGAGCATCGGATGCATGACTGACCCCCGTCTGTCCTGAAACGTGCCTGATCCCTCGGCGACCAGGTGTGACACCTCTCACCGGCAACCCGGGTCCGTCACGGGTCCCGGCCGGCGCTGCCAGCATGCCCGGGCCCGTCGACAGGACGTCGAGAGTTGTCCACAGGTGCCCGAATTCGTCGCACAAATCCGGCGCTCGGTGACGGGATCGCCGGAGAAGCGTCCCGGAGCCGGGACTTCCCCCGGTCCAGCGGGTACGGTCGGGACGTGCCCGCCGACCCACTGCACCGCGCCGGAACGTCTCAGCGCAGCGCGAAGAGCCCGCCGACGGACGGCTCACGGGCGAGCGCGATCGAGGTCCGCAGGAGTGCCCGCCGACGCCGGACGGTCTCCGCGTACCGCGAGGGCGATCGCACCGTCGTGCTCATCCCCGCCCGCATGTCCGAGGCGGAGGAGCAGCGCTGGGTGCGCGTCATGCTCGACAAACTCGCCGCCCAGGAGAGCAGGCGGACCCTCGGGGACGCCGAGCTGGCCGAGCGCGCGCGGCGTCTGTCGGAGCAGTACTTCGACGGACGGGCCCGCCCCCGCTCGGTGCGCTGGGTGACCAACCAGAACACGCGCTGGGGTTCCTGCACCCCGTCCGACGGGAGCATCCGCCTGTCCCACCGGCTCCAGGGCATGCCGGAGTACGTCGTCGACTACGTGCTCTGCCACGAGCTGGCGCACCTTCTGGTGCCCGGGCACGGACCCCGGTTCTGGCGGCTCCTCGAGGCGTACCCGCGGACCGAACGGGCCCGCGGATACCTCGAGGGCGTGGTCGCGGCCGAGCGCCTGCCGCACGTCCCCGGCGCCCGGGACGAGTGACACCGCCCCGCACCGGCCCGCCCGGACGCCTCCCGGTGTGAACGCGGAGCGAGGGCTCCTGCGCGTTGTGTACCGGGTCTGTACCGACTTCATCCGCTGTCGGGGATTGCCGTTAGCCTGGCGCGACGCACTCACATACGGGATGGGGGACGGTCGTACGTATGGCCAGGGAATTCCAACGCGGCCACAAGGCCAGGATCAGTGACCTCACCGCGGGCACGGACCTGTACGTCGGGGTACAGATCGCCGGCCCGGGGCTCAGCTTCGACATCAGCTGCTTCGGACTCGACGCCGACGAACGGCTCTCCGACGACCGGTACTTCATCTTCTACAACCAGCCGAAGTCCCCCGAGGAATCCATCCAGCTGCTGGGCGCCCAGGCGGGCGACACGGAGTCCTTCCGCGTGACGCTGGACCGGATCCCGCAGCAGATCAAGAAGCTCTCGTTCACGGCGACCGTCGACGGCGCCGGGCAGATGTCGCAGGTCGGTCCCGGGTACATCCGTATCGTCGCCGGCGGCGAGGAAGTGGCGCGGTACCCGTTCAACGGCTCGGAGTTCAGCACCGAGCGTGCCGTGATGCTCGGCGACTTCTACTTCAAGGACGTGTGGCGGTTCGCCGCCGTCGGACAGGGCTTCGACGGCGGTCTCGACGCGCTCCTGCGGAACTTCGGCGGCGAGGTGGCCGAGGACGAGCCGGCGGCGCCCGAGCCGCAGCAGGCCCCGCAGCCGCAGGCCCCGCAGGCCGCGCCCGGTTTCGCCCCGCCCGCCTTCGGCGCCCCCGGAGGCGGCGCGCCGGCCCCCGCTCCCGCTCCCGAGCCGCAGCCCGCCCAGGGGTTCGCGCCCCCGCCGGCCCCCGCTCCCGCCACGCCGCCGGTGCACTCCGCGCCGACCATCGTGGCGCCCATGCAGACCCCGCCCGGCGGCTCGCCGGTGCCGCCCCCGGCCCCCGCGCCCGCCCCGTACGGCGGCCAGACGCCTCCGCCGCCCCCGGGTTACGGACAGCCGCCCGCCCCGCCGCAGGCCCCTGCCCCGCCACCGGGCTACGGCGGGACCCCGGCCGCGCCGCAGGCCCCCGCGCCTCCGCCCGGCTACGGCATGCCGCCCGCCGCCCCGCAGGCGCCCGCCCCGCCGCCCGGCTACGGACAGCAGCCCCCGCCCGGACAGATGCCGCCGGGTCAGATGCCTCACCAGCAGGCCCCCTACGGCGCACCCCAGGGCATGCCGCACGGCGCACCGCAGGGCATGCCGCCCGCCGCACCGCAGACGCCCGGCGTCCTCGGCGCGCTCCAGCAGTTCAAGGAGACGCCCACCGGACAGCGCTGGACCCAGCAGAACAAGAAGCTGGTCCGCGCCGACCTGAGCATCGGCGGCACCCCCGTGCTGGCCCGCCAGGGCAGCATGGTGCTCTACCAGGGCAAGGTCGACTTCAGCTACAAGGGCGCCGGCTTCACCGGCCGTCTCGTCGGCAACGCCACCGGTCAGGAGATGCAGCTGATGCGCTGCACCGGCCAGGGACAGGTGTTCTTCGCCGAGGACGCCACGATGCTGCACCCGATCGAGCTCCAGGGCGACGCCGTGTGCGTCTCCGCGGAGAACGTCCTCGCCTTCGACGAGGGCCTCCAGTACGAGGTCCGCCGCATCGAGGGGCACGGCATTCCCGGCGGCGCGCTGTTCACGATGCAGTTCCAGGGCACCGGCACGATCGTCGTGAAGACGCACGGCATCCCCGTGGTGCTGCCCGTCACGCCCACCACGTTCGCCGACGCCAACGCCGTCGTGGCGTGGTCGGCCGCCGCCCAGGTGGTCGTCTCCAGCCAGGTGCGGATGCGCCGCGACTCCTACCCGGGCGCCACCGGCGAGAGCGTGAACCTGCAGTTCCGGGGAGCGCCCGGCAACTTCATCGTCGTCCAGCCGTACGAGATCTGAGGGAGCCCGTCATGAACCAGCCACTCGCGGGCTACGCCCCCGCACCCGTCACCGCCCGCATGGAGAACCACGGCAACCACATGCTGAAGGTCGCCATGCAGACCGGGCACGACCTCTTCGCGCGCGTCGGCTCGATGGTCGCCTACGAGGGTTTCATCCAGTACGAGCCCAGCCCGTCCGCCGTCCGCCAGATCGCCAGGGACTGGGTCACGGGTGAGGGCGCGCCCCTCATGAAGTGCACCGGTGACGGCCTGCTGTACCTGGCCGACTACGGCGCCAACGTCGTCGTGATCAACCTCAACGGCGAGGGCATCTCCGTCAACGCCACCAACCTGCTCGCCTTCGACGCGCATCTGACCTGGGGCGTGGAGCGGGTCAAGGGCCTGGCGAAGTTCGCCGGACAGGGCCTGTGGAACACCAAGATCTCCGGCCAGGGCTGGGTCGCGCTGACCTCGCGCGGCAAGCCCATCGTCGTCGACTGCGGAGGCGGCGAGGACGAGACGTACGTCGACCCGGACGCGCTGGTCGCCTGGTCCCCGAACCTCAAGGTCAAGGGCAAGCGCAGCTTCCGCGCCCAGTCGCTGATCGGCCGCGGCAGCGGCGAGGCCTACCAGATGGCCTTCTCCGGTCAGGGCATCGTCGTCGTCCAGCCCAGCGAGGACAGCACCGACCGCCTCCGGGTCCGGGGCTGAGGGGGAACAGCACACCATGCAGAGTCCGCTTTTCGCGCACAACGAGCAGCAGACCCAGGACCGCTGGAGCCTGCAGAACGGGCAGATGCTCAGGGTCGCCCTCGAGGGGACCGACGACATCCTCGCCCGCAAGGGCGCCATGGTCGCCTACCAGGGGCTCGTCGAGTTCGACGCCGAGTACCGGAGCAACCAGCAGGCCCGCGCGCGGGCGCACACCGGTGAGGGCCTGGACCTGATGCGCTGCCACGGGCAGGGCACCGTCTACCTCGCCAACCTCGCCCAGCGCATCCACATCATGGACGTCGAGCAGGACGGCCTGACGGTCGACAGCAGCTACGTCCTGGCGATGGACTCCTCGCTGCACCACGAGGTCATCGCCGTCGACAGCCTCTACGGCATCTCCGGCTCGGGGAAGTACCAGCTCAACATCACCGGCCGGGGCAAGGTCGCGCTGATGACCTCGGGCATGCCGCTGCTGCTCCAGGTGACGCCGGACAAGTACGTCAACTGCGACGCCGACGCCATCGTCGCCTGGTCCACGTCACTGCGGGTGCAGATGCAGGCCCAGACGCACTCCTCCGGGGTGTGGCGGCGCCGCGGCAGCACCGGCGAGGGCTGGGAGCTCAGTTTCATGGGCAACGGGTTCGCGTTGGTCCAGCCGAGTGAACTCCTGCCTCCGCAGAACGCCCAGATCGGCGGCGGCCTCGCCGCGCAGTACGGCATGGGCCAGCAGGGAGCCCGTGGGCAGAACCAGGGCAACGTCTGGAGCTGAGGCCCCGGACATCCGAAAGGGGCCGCGCCTTCCACGAGGCGCGGCCCCTCTCGCGCGTCTCAGGCGCCGAGCCTCGCGCGCGTGGCGTCGAGCAGCCGTACGACCGAGTCGTCCGCCACCTGGGGCACCTCGTCGTACGGGAACCAGCGCACGTCCAGGGACTCGTCGCTGACCGCGTGCACGGCGTCCGGCGTGGCCAGGGCCGCGTACTGCACGTCGAAGTGGAAGTGGCAGGGCGGCGGGATGGGATGCCGGTCCAGCCGCACCGGACCGCCCGGCAGGAGCGTCAGACCCGCGACGCCGGACTCCTCGGTCGCCTCCCGCAGCGCCGCCGCCGCGAGGGTGGCGTCACCGGGCTCGCAGTGGCCGCCCATCTGGAGCCACATCCGCAGCTTCCGGTGCAGGGTCAGCAGCACCCGGCCGCGCTCGGGGTCGACCACCAGCGCGCTCGCCGTGAGATGCCCGGCCCCGCACGCCTTCCACAGGCCGTCCGGATGCGCCGCCAGATGCTCCAGGTAGGCGTCCCTCAGGTCGGTCTGGTCCTCGTACGCCTTGAGGACCAGCACCGCGTCGTCGTGCAGGCTCACTCGGTGCCGTCGCCCTTGCCCTCGTCGCCCTTGCCGTCCTCGTCCGCGGCGTCCGCGTCCTCCCCGGCGTCCTTCTTGCGCAGGTCGGGCCTGTCGGCGGCCTCGCCAAGCATCTTGTCCAGCTCGGAGAAGTCAATCTGCTCCCGGTGCACGAAGCCGTCCGGGTCGTCCAGGTCGGTCGCCGTCGGCAGCATGTCCGGGTGCGCCCACAGCGCGTCCCGGCCGTCCACCCCGCGCGCGTCGGTGAGCGAGGCCCACAGACGCGAGGCGTCGCGCAGCCGGCGCGGACGCAGCTCCAGGCCGATCAGCGTGGCGAACGTCTGCTCGGCGGGACCGCCCGATGCGCGGCGGCGGCGCAGCGTCTCCCGCAGGGCGTCCGCCGACGACAGGCGCGGCTTGGCCGCCGCGTGCACGACCGCGTCCACCCAGCCCTCGACGAGCGCCAGCGCCGTCTCCAGACGGGCCAGGGCGGCCTTCTGCTCGGGCGTGTCCTCCGGCTGGAACATGCCCTGCTGGAGCGCCTCCTGCAGCTGCTCCGGGTTCTGCGGGTCGAACTGGCCGACCACGTCCTCCAGCTTGCCGGTGTCGACCTTGATGCCGCGGGCGTAGCCGTCGACCGCGCCGAACAGGTGCGACCGCAGCCACGGGACGTGCGCGAAGAGACGCTGGTGGGCGGCCTCGCGCAGGGCCAGGTACAGCCGCACCTCCTCCTGCGGGACGCCCAGGTCCTTGCCGAAGGTCTCGATGTTCAGCGGCAGCAGCGCGGCCTTGCCGGCCGGGCCCAGCGGCAGGCCGATGTCGGACGAGCCGACGACCTCGCCGGCGAGCACGCCGACGGCCTGGCCGATCTGCGTGCCGAACATGGCGCCGCCCATGGAGCGCATCATGCCGATCAGCGGGCCGGCCATGGCCTGCATCTCCTCCGGCAGGACGTCGCCCATGGCGTTCCCGACGCGCTCGGCGACCGGGTCGACCAGCTCCCGCCACGCGGGCAGGGTCGCCTCGACCCACTCCGCGCGGCTCCACGCCAGCGCGGAGTTCGCACCGGACGGCAGGGAGGTGGCGTCGTCCAGCCACAGGTCGGCCAGCCGGACGGCGTCCTCCACGGCCCTGCGCTCGGCGGGGCCCACGCTGGCGTCCTTGGAGCCCTGCGCGGTGCCCTGGGCGACCGTCTGGCGGGCGATCTGCTTGGCCATGTCCCAGTTCACCGGCCCGCCCTCGTAGGAGAGCATCTGGCCGAGCTGCTGGAACGCGGCGCCCAGATCGCCCGGGTTCATCGACCCGAACATCGCGGCGAACGGATTGTCCGCGCCGGAGCCGCCAAAGCCGCCCGCCCCGGGCGTGCCGAAGCCGAACGGGTTGGCCGGGCCCTGACCACCGCCGCCCTGCGGGTCCTTCTTCTTGCCTTCGTCGCCGTCGTCCGGCTCCTCCGGCGGAAGGCCGAATCCGAATGGGGTGTCACTCACGGGTTTCCTCGGCTTGTAGGGCCACCGGTTCTTTCCGGCGGCACGGCTGCCCGACAACACCACCCAGCGTAGACACCTGAGACGGTTCGGGCCTCGGTGCTTCGCCGACAGGAGGCCTGCGGCAGGATGGATGCCACCTGGTACGTACGCGTCGCTTGCGCTCGTACTGAAGACAACCGCTGGAGACGCCCGGTGAGTTCCCCAGATCCGCAGGTTCGCGCAGCGCGAAACAAGTCAACCAGTCCTCCGCCCCGCGGGCCCGTCGTGGCGGTCACCGGTGCCGCCTCCGGCGTCGGGGCCCTGCTCACCGAGCGGCTCGCCGCCTCGGAGGAGGTCAAGCAGGTCGTCGCCATCGACGAGCGGCGCGGCGAGTGCGCCGAGGCCGAGTGGCACATCCTGGACGTCCGCGACCCGGCGATCGCGGACCGGCTGCGCGGGGCCGACGTCGTCGTCCACCTGGCCCTCGACCTGGACCTGGAGACCGACGCGGCCGCCCGGACGGCCTACAACGTGCGCGGCACGCAGACCGTGCTCACCGCGGCCGCCGCCGCGGGCGTGCACCGGGTCGTGCTGTGCACGTCGACCATGGTCTACGGGGCGCTGCCCGACAACGAGCTGCCGCTGTCCGAGGACGCGGAGCTGCGCGCCACCGCCGAGGCCACGGGTGTCGGCGACCTCCTGGAGGTGGAACGGCTGGCCCGCCGGGCGCCCCGCGCGCACCCCGGGCTCAACGTCACCGTGGTGCGCCCCGCCGTGCTGGTCGGCGGCACCGACACCGCGCTGACCAGGTACTTCGAGTCGCCGCGGCTGCTGGTGGTGGCCGGTTCCCGGCCGGCCTGGCAGTTCTGCCACGTCGACGACCTGTGCAGCGCCCTGGAGTACGCGGTGCTGGAGAAGGTCGACGGCGAGCTGGCCGTGGGCTGCGACGGCTGGCTGGAACAGGAGGAGGTCGAGGAGCTCAGCGGCATCCGGCGGATGGAGCTGCCGTCGGCGGTGGCGCTCGGCGCGGCCGCCCGGCTGCACCGCATCGGACTCACCCCGTCCCCGGCCGGGGACCTGGCGTACACGATGTACCCCTGGGTGGTCAGCGGCAGCAGGCTGCACGACGCGGGGTGGCGTCCCGCGTACACCAACGAGGAGGTGCTCGCGCAGCTGCTCGACGAGGTGTCCGGACGGCACACGGTCGCGGGCCGCCGCCTGGGCCGCAAGGACGCCACGGCCGCGGGCGCGGCGGGCGCGACGGTCGCGCTGCTCGGCGCGGCGGCGGTGGTGCGCCGGGCCCGGAAGGCGCGCCGCCGGATCTGACCTCGCCGCCGCGGAGGCGTCTCCTTGGAGAACCCTCCGAGGCACCACGCGCGCGTCATGGGCGATCCGGCTGTTCCGCGGTGTCGGCGGGGTGGGGCACGATGGGGGCATGGCACCCGTGACGGACCACCCCGGTGAGCAGCCCGCCCAGGACCCGATCAAGCTGATCGCGATCCGCGACACCGCGCTGTCGGTGGACGAGATCCTGCGCGCGGTCGGCGACGACGCGGCCGGCGGCACGGCACTCTTCGTGGGGACCGTGCGCAACCACGACGGCGGCGTGGACGTGGACGAGCTGGGCTACTCCTGCCATCCGAGCGCCGAGGACGAGATGCGGCGGATCGCGGAGAAGGTCGCCGCGGACTTCCCCGTGCGGGCCCTGGCCGCGGCCCACAGGGTGGGCGACCTGAGGGTGGGGGACCTCGCCGTGGTCGCCGCCGTGTCGTGCGCGCACCGGGGCGAGGCGTTCGAGGCCTGCCGCCGGCTCGTCGACGACATCAAGCACGGGGTGCCCATCTGGAAGCACCAGCGCTTCTCCGACGGCACGGAGGAGTGGGTCGGCGTCTGACACGCCTTCCTTCTCGGTGCGGCACGCCGTTCCCGTGCGGCACGCCCTTGCCGTGCGGTTGCGTAACCGCACCCCTGAGGTGAGCGTTGTCACTGCGGATGGTTAATCTGCTGATCAGTCAGTGTTGCGGACGCTCATGGGGTTGGGAGGTCGGCATGGCGGCGCTTGCCTGGTTGCTGATTCCGCTGGTGGCCGCGGTCGGAGCGGGACTGTGGGGCAGTTGGGCCAATCGGACCCGCAAGGTGCGCAGCGACGGTCCCGAACTCGTCGGCTACGCCCGTTTCCGTGAGGCGATGGAGCGGGAGCGGACGGGCGGCTGATCCCGCACGCCGTGTGCCTGGACGGACTGCGGGGCCGGGGCCGCTCGACCGGGCGGCCCTGACGGTGCGCTGACAGGTCCGTCCCGTACTGTCGAGGCATGCCACGCCGTACGGCGACGATGCTCGCCTCCACCCTGATGCTGATCGCGCTCCTGTGCGCGGGAGTCTTCATCCCCGTGCCCTACGCGGAGATGTCGCCGGGGCCGACGGTGAACACACTGGGCGAGCACGACGGCGAGCCGGTGCTCCAGATCGCGGGACGCAAGACCTACCCGACGGACGGTCACCTCAACATGACCACCGTGCGGGTCACCAGCGCCGACTACCGGATGAACCTGGTCGAGGCCGTGTACGGCTGGCTCGCGCACGACACCAAGGTCGTCCCGCACGACACCCTCTACCCGGACGGCAAGACGGAGGAGGAGTCGACCCAGGAGAACGCCGAGGAGTTCAGCCAGTCCCAGGAGAGCGCCAAGGTGGCGGCCCTGAAGGAGCTGGACATCCCGGTGAAGTCCTGGGTGATCGTCTCCACGGTCGTCAAGGACGCGCCCGCCGAGGGCAAGCTGCACGCGGGCGACGTGATCAAGGCCGTCGACGGCAAGCCGGTGAAGGAGCCCTCCGACGTCGCCGACCTGGTGACCGAGCACCGGCCGGGCGAGGACGTCGTCTTCACCATCGTGCCCGCCAAGGAGCAGGCCGTCGCCGAGAAGGAGAAGCGGACGGCGGTGAAGACGGAGAAGGTCACCATCACCACCCGGGCCTCCGACGACGCCGGCGAGAAGCGCGCCGTCGTCGGCATCTCGGCCGGGACCGACCACACCTTCCCGTTCACCGTCGACATCAAGCTCGCCGACGTCGGCGGCCCGAGCGCCGGCCTGATGTTCGCGCTCGGCATCTACGACAAGCTCACCCCGGGCAGCCTCACCGGCGGTTCGTTCGTCGCGGGCACCGGCACCATCGACGACGAGGGCAAGGTCGGGCCGATCGGCGGCATCGAGATGAAGACGGTCGGCGCGCGCGACAAGGGCGCCGAGTACTTCCTCACGCCCGCCGACAACTGCGCCTCCGCCGCCAAGGACACCCCCGACGGCCTCACCCTGGTGAAGGTCGGCACGATCGACGACGCCCTGGACGCCCTGAAGGACATCCGCTCGGGCGACACCGCCGACCTGCCGACGTGCACCGCGTCCTGATCCCGGGAACTAGTCCTCGAACGTCGCCGTCAGCGCCTGGGCCAGACCCGGCACCAGGTCCGAGCCGGTGAGCACCTCGGTCGGGGAATCCTTCTCCCGCAGCCGCAGCGCCGACTCTCGGGAGCCGTCGCGCAGCACCGCGACCGTCATACGCACCTCCTGACGCTCCGGGTGCTCCGCCACCCACGTGGTGAGGGCGGCCTCGTCGAGGTCCTTCGGCACCTGCGCCTCCGCGGACGGCGGCAGCATCAGCCGCTCCACGGTGAGCGCGCAGCCGGTGACCGCGTCGGGCCAGGCGATGGTGCCGAGGAACTCGTCGAGCGGTTTGCCGGCGGGAATCTCCTCCTGCTCGATCGGGGTGAGGGCGGCGGCCTGCTCCCCGCCGTCGAGGCCGAGGCGGTCCGCGAGGGAGGGCTGTTCCGCCCGAAGCCGGGCAGTGTCTACGAGGGCGAACAGTCGGGCGGGCTGGTCCCAGCCCAGTCCGGACACGTACTCGTCGATCTCGAGCACGGCCCGGGTGAGGGGGTTCGCGGCCATGGGTGTGTTGGACATGGTCACAATCCTCTCTCGTTCCTGGCCGGAATCGGGAACCGAGTAAAGGGTGAGTAAGTTGCATAGGGTGTGGGCCCGCGATCACGGGGGCCCACGACGGTCCGTGAAGACGCGGGCTCGACGAATCAACAGCGAACTTCGAGGTGCCTACCTTGGCTTTCCAGATGCCGGACCGCGGCGGAGGCCCGACGGGGCCACGGATCAGAGTGGGCCGGCCGTCCCGACGGGTCCGGACCCTGCTCATGACACTGGGCGTCCTTGCCGTCCTCGGCATGGTGTTCACCATGTTCGCGGGGTTCTGGACCGACTGGCTGTGGTACCGGTCGGTCGACTACTCGTCGGTCTTCACGACGACCCTGTCGACCAAGATCGGGCTGTTCTTCGTCTTCGGTCTGCTCATGGCCGTCTCGGTCGGCTTCAACATCTGGCTGGCGCACCGCCTGCGGCCCCCGCTGAGCGCCATGTCGATGGAGCAGCAGAACCTCGACCGGTACCGGATGGGGATCGCGCCCTACAAGAAGTGGCTGCTGCTCGGCATCACCGCGCTGGTCGGCCTGATCGCCGGCGCCTCCGCCTCCAGCCAGTGGCGTACGTGGCTGATGTGGGTCAACGGCGTGTCCTTCGGTCAGAAGGACCCGCAGTTCAAGCTGGACGTCTCCTTCTACGCCTTCGACCTGCCCTGGTACCGGTTCCTGCTGGGCTTCGGTTTCGCCGCCGCCATCCTGGGGCTGATCGCCGCCGCGCTCACGCACTACCTGTACGGCGGACTGCGCGTCACCAGCCCGGGCGCGCGCGCCACGGCCGCCGCCACCGGTCACCTGTCGGTGCTGCTCGGCATCTTCGTGGCGTTGAAGGCGGTCGCGTACTGGCTCGACCGGTACGGACTTGCCGTGAAGTCCAGCGACTTCAAGGCCACGGACAGCTGGACGGGTCTGCGCTACGTCGACGCGAACGCCTACCTGCCCGCGAAGACCATCCTGTTCTGCATCGCCGTGATCTGCGCGCTGCTGTTCTTCGCCACCCTGTGGCGGCGCACCTGGCAGCTGCCGGTCATCGGCTTCGGCCTGATGGTGCTGTCGGCGATCCTCATCGGCGGCCTGTACCCGGCGATCGTGCAGAAGTTCCAGGTCCAGCCCAACGAGCAGGCCAAGGAAGCGCCGTACGTCGAGAAGAACCTCGCGGCCACGCGTGAGGCCTACGGCATCGACGACTCGCAGGTCACCGAGTACCCGGGCATCGCCGAGACCAAGGACCAGGCCAAGCTGCGGGACGACGTCGCGAACGCGGCCAGCATCCGCATCATGGACCCGAACATCGTCTCGCCGACGTTCCAGCAGCTCCAGCAGATCAGGAACTACTACGCGTTCCCGACCAACCTGGACGTCGACCGGTACGCCAAGGACGGCAAGGAGCAGGACACCGTCATCGGTCTGCGCGAGCTGAACTACGCGGGCATCCCGAAGCGGAACTGGATCAACGACCACTTCCGCTACACCCACGGCTACGGCGTCGTCGCCGCCGAGGGCACCAGCGCCGACTCCGGCGGACGCCCGGCGTTCACCGAGTCCGACCTGCCGTCCAAGGGCGACCTCGGCACGTACGAGCAGCGCGTCTACTACGGCGAGCGGACGACCACCTACTCGATCGTCGGCGGTCCCCAGAAGGAGATCGACTACTCCGACGACAGCGGCGAGAAGACGTACAGCTACAAGGGCGACAGCGGCGTCAACCTCGACAACCCGGTGAACCGGGCCGCGTACGCGGTCGCGTTCGGCGAGCCGCAGATCCTCTACTCCGGCGCCATCGGCGAGGGTTCGCGGATCCTGTACAACCGCACGCCCAAGGAGCGCGTCGAGGCGATCGCGCCCTGGCTGACCATCGACGGCGACGCCTACCCGGCGGTCGTCGAGGGCCGGATCCAGTGGATCGTCGACGCCTACACGACGACCAACGGCTACCCGTACGCGTCCCGGACGACGCTCGGCGACACCACGGCCGACTCGCTGACCGCCACCAACGACCAGCGCGCGGTGGTGGCCCAGCAGAACCAGGTCAACTACATCCGCAACTCGGTGAAGGCGACCGTCGACGCGTACAGCGGCGAGGTCAAGCTCTACCAGTGGGACACCCAGGACCCCGTCCTGAAGACGTGGATGAAGGCGTTCCCGGACACCGTGGAGCCGCGGAGCGAGATCTCCCAGGACCTGATGGACCACCTGCGGTACCCGCAGGACCTGTTCAAGGTCCAGCGTGAACTGCTCACCCGCTACCACGTGAAGGACGCCAACACGTTCCTCTCCGGCAGCGAGGTCTGGCAGGTGCCGGACGACCCGACGAACAAGACGGGTGAGACGGTTCCGCCGTACTACCTGAGCATGAAGATGCCGGACCAGAACGAGCAGGTGTTCTCGCTCACCACGACGTTCACGCCGAACGGCCGTGACAACCTGAGCGCGTTCATGGCGGTCAACGCCGATCCGGGCACCCAGGACTACGGCAAGATCAGAATTCTGAAACTGCCGACCAGCACCACGGTCTCCGGACCCAAGCAGGTGCAGAGCCAGTTCAACTCCCAGCAGGACATCGCCGAGACGATCAGGCTGCTGCGAGGCGGCGACTCCGAGGTCGAGTACGGCAACCTGCTGACCGTCCCGCTGGACGGCGGACTGCTCTACGTGGAGCCGGTCTACGTACGCGGTGGCGGACTGAAGTACCCGCTGCTGCGCAAGGTGCTGGTGACCTACGGCGGCCAGACGGCGTTCGAGGACACGTTGGAGCAGGCGCTCGACAAGGTCTTCGGCGGCGAGGGCACGCCCGTCGAGCCGCCGGCCGACGAGGGTGAGGACGAAGGCACGGACGAGGGCACCACGCCTCCGCCGCCGAGCACTCAGGAGCCCTCGACCGCCCAGGAGGCCCTGAACGACGCGCAGAAGGCCTTCGAAGCCGGCCAGGAAGCCCTGAAGAACAACGACTGGGAGGCCTACGGCCGGGCGCAGAAGGACCTCGAGGACGCGTTGCGCAGGGCCGAGGACGCGCAGTCCGGCGGGGCCGGCGGCGCACGGAGCAGCCCGAGCGCGACCTCGAGCCCGAGCACCAGCTCGAACAGCTGATCCGAAGGCCTGGTCACAGGCCCACCCCGCGCCGTGCTACGGTTGCAACACAACGGCGCGGGGTGGAGCAGCTCGGTAGCTCGCTGGGCTCATAACCCAGAGGTCGCAGGTTCAAATCCTGTCCCCGCTATTGACGTCGCGACAGCGACACCGAAGGCCCGGATTCCCAAGGGAATCCGGGCCTTTGTGGTGGGCGAACGCATGTGCCCCGCTTCTCGACGGCCCTGCCGCCGACGGGAGTTGAGCGATCTGTGTTTGACTTGTCTCTCTGTGGGCATGTCGACAAAACGCTGTAGTGACCTCACTGACTGCGGTATACCAGGTGTACCCAGGTTGCAGGTGGTGCGACGATGGATGTTATGGGGGACAAGGCAACTCTGTTCGAGTCAGGGCGTTTTGTGCAGTCCTCCCCTCGGGAGGAACATCCCCACGACGACGCCGGGGAAGCGGCCGACGAAGCGGCGGAGGAGCTGCGCCGACGGCTCGCCGCCGAGTCCGGCGACGTCGAGGCGATGAGCGTCCTCGGCGCCATGCTGCTGCGCCGCGGTGACCTCGACGGTGCCGAACCCCATCTGCGTGCCGCCACCGCCGCGGGCGACCGCGCCGCCGCCAACAACCTGGGCGTCCTGCTGCACCAGCGGGGCTACCCCGACGAGGCCGCCGGATGGTGGCGGATCGCCGCCGTCGCCGGTTCCACGGCCGCGGCCCACGCGCTCGGCCGGCACCACCGCGAGCGCGGCGACGAACCCGCCGCCGAGTACTGGCTGCGCCAGTCCGCCGAACAGGGCCACACCCTCGGCGCGTACGCCCTCGCCGATCTCCTGGAGCACCGGGGTGACGCGGAGGGCAGCGAGCGCTGGATGCGGGCCGCCGCCGAGCGCGGCCACCGCGAGGGCGCCTACCGGCTCGCCCGCGCCCTGGACCGCAAGGCCGCGCGGGCGTCCGGCGAGGCCGGCACCGCGCTCGTCGAGGAGGCCGAGCAGTGGTACCGGCAGGCCGCCGCGCGCGGACACCGCCGGGCCGCCCTGCACCTGGGCACGATCCTGGAGAAGCGCGGAGAGCTGAAGGAGGCCGGGCGCTGGTACCTGACCTCCGCCAAGGACGGTGAGCCGCGCGCCGCGTGCGCGCTGGGCTTCCTGCTGCGCGACGCCGGGGACACCGAGAACGCCGCCGTGTGGTGGCTGCGCGCCGCCCAGGACGGCGACGGCAACGCCGCCAACGCGCTGGGCGCCCTGCACGCGGAGCGGGGCGAGACGCAGACCGCCGAGCGGTGGTACCGGTCCGCGATGGACGCGGGCGACATCAACGGCGCGTACAACCTCGGTCTGCTCTGCGCCGACCAGGGCCGCACCACCCAGGCCGAGCAGTGGTACCGCCGCGCCGCCTACGCCGGGCACCGTGAGGCGGCGAACGCGCTGGCGATCCTGCTGCTGCGCGCCGGGGACGAGACCGGCGCGGAGCCGTGGTTCTCCAAGGCCGCGGAGGCCGGCAGCGTCGACGCCGCGTTCAACCTCGGCATCCTGCACGCCGGCCGGGGCGAGGACGTGGCCGCGCTGCGCTGGTACGAGCGTGCCGCGGCCGCCGGGCACACCGAGGCGGCGCTCCAGGTCGGCATGGCGCGGCTGCGGGACGGCGAGGAGGGCGAGGCCGAGCGGTTCCTGCGGTGCGCGGCGGGCGGCGGCAGCGCGGAGGCCGCGTACCGGCTGGCGACCGTGCTGGACGCCCGCCGGCCGCCGGAGCCCGCGCACGAGCTGGGGGAGCCGGTGCACCGGCGCAGCGAGTGCGAGGAGTGGTACGAGCGGGCGGCGTCCCAGGGGCACCGGCGGGCGCAGGTGCGGGTCGGCATGCTGGCGGCGGCCCGCGGGGACGTCGTCGAGGCGGCCCGGTGGTACCGGGAGGCCGCGGAGGCCGGCTCACGCAACGGCGCCTTCAACCTGGGGCTGCTGCTGGCGCGGGAGGGGAGCGAGCCGGAGGCGGCGGTGTGGTGGACCCGGGCGGCGGACGCGGGGCACGGGCGTGCGGCGCTGCGGCTGGCTCTGGTGTACGCCCGGCGGGGCGAGCTCGCGGAGGGGCAGCGGTGGGCGGACCGGGCGGCGGAGCTGGGGCCTCCGGCGGTCACCGAGAGGGCTGCGCGGTTGCGCGACGCGCTTCGGGAGGAGCTGTCGGCCTAGCGCGGGCGGATTCGGGGGCCAGCCCCCGGACCCCCTTCGCGCAGTTCCCCGCGCCCCTGTCGGGCTGAGCTCACGGGCCCCTTGCGCGTGGGCCCCGCGCTCCCTGGAGCGCTGCCCCCAGGTAATGGATTTGCTTCTGTCGAGCACCTTGACGTAGCTTTAAGACATCGCCGCGGGGTGGAGCAGCTCGGTAGCTCGCTGGGCTCATAACCCAGAGGTCGCAGGTTCAAATCCTGTCCCCGCTACTGATGGCCGAGGGCCGGAATCCGAAAGGGTTCCGGCCCTCGGTCGTTTCTGTGCCACGGCCGTTCCCGTGACGCCACACGTCCGGCGTCCGCGCATGACGAAGAGCCCCGGACACTCGGAAGTGGCCGGGGCTTCGTGCGAGCCCTAGGTGCCGGTCAGGCCGACGCGCAGTTGGGGCACAGACCGCGGTACGTCACCTCGACGTCGGACACCGTGAAACCGAACCGCTCCGTGTCGGGCAGGTCGGCCAGCGGGTCGCCGGTCGGGTGGACGTCGCGGATCGACCCGCACTGTGCGCACACCAGGTGGTGGTGCGGACGGTGCGCGTTCGGGTCGTAGCGCTTGGCCCGCTTGTCCGTCGCGACCTCCAGCACCTCGCCGAGCGAGACCAGCTCGCCCAGGGTGTTGTAGACGGTCGCCCGGGAGATCTCGGGCAGCTTGGCGACAGCTCTGGCGTGCACCTCGTCGGCCGTCAGGTGGACGTGTTCGCCGTCGAGGACCTCGGCCACCACACGGCGCTGCGCGGTCATCCGCCAACCGCGTCCGCGAAGTCGTTCCAGAAGGTCACTCATAGGCACCAGCCTAACAGCAGGGGGGAGTCGGATCCCGAACGGGTGTGACTTTGGAGCTCTACTTGACTTAGACAATGTCCATTGTAGGATCGAGCTCGGCTTTAGCCAAGGCACAAGTTGCAGTGATGACGCAGGAGGCGCACGTGACGCAGGGACCGCTTACGACGGAGGCCGGAGCTCCGGTCGCCGACAACCAGAACAGCGAGACCGCGGGCGTCGGCGGCCCCGTCCTCGTCCAGGACCAGCTCCTGCTCGAGAAGCTGGCCCACTTCAACCGTGAGCGCATCCCGGAGCGCGTGGTCCACGCCCGCGGCGCCGGTGCGTACGGCACCTTCAAGGTGACCGCCGACGTCACGAAGTACACCCGGGCCGCGTTCCTGTCCGAGGTGGGCAAGGAGACCGAGGTCTTCCTGCGCTTCTCGACCGTGGCGGGCAACCTCGGTGCCGCCGACGCGGTGCGTGACCCGCGCGGTTTCGCGGTGAAGTTCTACACCGAGGAGGGCAACTACGACCTCGTCGGCAACAACACCCCGGTGTTCTTCATCCGGGACGCCATCAAGTTCCCCGACTTCATCCACACCCAGAAGCGCGACCCGTACACGGGCTCGCAGGAGGCGGACAACGTCTTCGACTTCTGGGGCCTGTCGCCCGAGTCGACCCACCAGGTGACCTGGCTGTTCGGCGACCGCGGCATCCCGGCGTCCTACCGCCACATGGACGGCTTCGGCTCCCACACCTACCAGTGGACCAACGAGGCCGGCGAGGTCTTCTGGGTCAAGTACCACTTCAAGACGGACCAGGGCATCAAGAACCTGACCGCCGAGGAGGCCGAGGTCCTCGCGGGCAAGGACCCCGACTCCCACCAGCGCGACCTGCGCGAGGCCATCGAGCGCGGCGAGTACCCGTCCTGGACGGTCTACGTCCAGGTCATGCCGGCGGCCGAGGCGGCCACCTACCGCTTCAACCCGTTCGACCTGACCAAGGTCTGGCCGCACGCGGACTACCCGCTGATCGAGTTCGGCAAGCTGGAGCTCAACCGCAACCCGGAGAACATCTTCGCCGAGGTCGAGCAGTCGATCTTCAGCCCCGCCCACTTCGTGCCGGGCATCGGTCCCTCCCCGGACAAGATGCTCCAGGGCCGTCTCTTCGCGTACGGCGACGCCCACCGCTACCGCGTCGGCATCAACGCCGACCACCTGCCGGTGAACCGTCCGCACGCCACCGAGGCGCGCACCCATTCCCGTGACGGCTACCTGTACGACGGCCGCCACAAGGGCGCGAAGAACTACGAGCCGAACAGCTTCGGCGGCCCCTTCCAGACGGACCGCGCGCTGTGGCAGGGCGTCCCGGTCACCGGGGTCACCGGCGAGACGGTCACGCCCGTCCACGCCGAGGACAACGACTTCGTCCAGGCGGGCAACCTCTACCGGCTGATGTCGGAGGACGAGAAGGAGCGCCTGGTGAAGAACCTGGCGAACGCCATCTCGGGGGTGACGCGCGACGACATCGCCGAGCGCGCGATCAACAACTTCCGCCAGGCCGACGAGGACTTCGGCAAGCGGCTGGAGGCCGCGGTGCAGGCCCTGCGCGGCTGATTCCAGCGCTGGACCGTTTGCCGATCGACGGGCCGGATCCCCTCACGGGGGTCCGGCCCGTCCTCGTGTCCGTCAGGCGGGCACCTGCGGGGCGGGCACCCGGGCGGGCGCCCAGAGGCGGATGATGTCGCGGACCGACACGATGCCCGCGGGCTCGCCCCGGTCGAGGACGATCAGATGCCGGAAGCCCCCGTGGGCCATGGCGGCCGCCGCCTCCTCGACGGTCCAGGAGGGGGTGGCGAAGACGACGTCGGTGGTGGTGTGGGCGTGGGCGCGCTCCGCGTCCGGGTCCTGGCCCAGGCCCACGGAGTTGAGGACGTCCCGTTCGGTGAGGATGCCGATCCCGGTGCCGTCGGGGTCGAGGACCACGGCCGCGCCCACCCGGCGCGCGGACATCAGGGCGGCGGCCTGGCGGAGCGTATGGGCGGGGCCGATGGTGAGGACCACGGTGCTCATGGCGTCACGGACGAGCATGGATGGAGCCACCTCCTACCGGAAAACACGTGGCCACGGGCTCGGACGCCCGCTCGTTCGCGTTTTCACAAGTTCACAAGTGGGGGGGCTCTCAGAGTGGCAGGCAAAGCGGGGGTCAACAAGGGGGCGTGCGCGGTCGCCGGGGGGCGCGCGATGCGGCCGACCCCGCTGTGGACGCCGCCACGAGCGGGGCCGGCCGGTGTGGTCAGGCGGCCCGGTAGGCCGTCAGCCAGGCGCGTATCTCGTCCGCGTCCATGCGGTCGAGCAGGCCGTTGATCTCCTGGACGAGTTTGGTGTCGCCGGCCTTCTGTGCCGTGCCGAGGAGGACGAAGAGCGCGAACCGGTCGTCCTCGGCTTGTGCGAGCGGGTAGCCGGTTTCGAGCCACTCGCGGATCTCCGCGGGGTCGTTGCGGTCGAGGAGTTCGGTGATCTCCTGGGTGACCCGCTTGTCCCCGTTCTGCCGTGCCGGACCCAGCATGCGGAAGAGGCGGACGAGGTCGTCCTCGGCTTGTGCGAGCGGGTAGCCGGTCTCGAGCCACTCGCGGATCTCCGCGGGGTCGTTGCGGTCGAGGAGTTCGGTGATCTCCTGGGTGACCCGCTTGTCCCCGTTCTGCCGTGCGGGACCCAGCATGCGGAAGAGGCGGACGAGGTCGTCCTCGGCCTGCGCGGCCGGGTAGCCGGTGGTCAGAAACGTCCGCATGTCGTCGACGGTGCCGTTGAGGGCCCGGGTGGCCGCCTCGGTGACGCCCCTGCCGGTGGCCTCGGCCTCCAGGATCGCGGTGATCGCGGCGCGCAGCTCGTCCTCCGTCATCTCGTCCACCGGCGTCTCGGACGAGACCGCCACGGTGGTCGCGGTGGCGGGTGCGGACGACGGGCCGGCGAAGGCCGGGGTGGGGAGAAGGAGGGCCGGGGCCAGGGCCGTGGCCGCGACCAGCAGGAACGCGCGGTGCTGTCTCACGAGTGTGCCTCCCGTTGCGTGGTGGACACCGTGATCTTCACCGATCACACAGCTCGAACACACTGCCGGATTCGGGCAGTGTTCCGGCCCCGTTGTCTGCCTGTGCGCGCGCCGAATGACTAGTAGCGCTGGTATTGAACCGGCTCTCCGGTGGGGTGCGGTGTTCCTCCGCATCCCACCGGAGAGCCGGGCTAATGCTGTTCATGCCTGTCGTCATCTGTTGTCGTCGGCCGCCCTCGGACGGCCCAGAGACGGCCCGAGCGGGGGTGTCGGAGTGCGCCCCTCGATGCGAACTACGGGCGGGGACGTCGTTGCGGTCGGCCGAGCACGTCAGCCGGTCGCCTGCGGCTGGCAACGCTCGGTGGCGGCCGTGGCGGTTGCTGTACTTCCGTGCTGTACAGCACCGAGGCAGGTCGAGTGCGGCAGGATAGGGAACCAACAGGGCTCCTGCACTGGCAGACTGAGGCTTCGAACACCTCACCCAACGGCGGGGGAGACCAGCCCTATCCGTTGCGGGCACCAAGGTCATCACCCGATCGGTGGCCACACTGAAAAGGCTCACTTGTGCGCGGCAAGAGCCCCGTGAGCTTCGGATCAATTACGGATAGCCGCTGTCAAAAGGGGCCCCTGAAGGACTTCTCTGTCGACTGTGATGCCGTAGTTCTCAAAGATGACGTTGGTGAGGGCGGTTATGGCCTGCCGACCCCCTGTATCAGGCTGAAACATTTCCCGAAGGATTTCCGAAATGAGGAAGGGGCCATCGCCGGAGACATCGATCGGATTTCTTGGTTCGAAAGCTTCGAGGCGTCTACCGTTCTTCATTCGTTGGAAGAAGTTTGTTCCATCTCCGCCCTTGAGAATCTCGAGGGTTTCCGTGTTGCGAGAAACGTGTTCGCGCACCTCTTTGGTCATTCCCAGGGGGATTCTGTCTTCGTAGGCGAAAGACCAGCCTTGCAATCCTCCCACTCTGATCAGATGATCTACCTTGTCGTACGGAAAGGCTTCCTCCGCTTCCTCCAGTTTCATCATGTCCCCTATTTTTTGCGGGGGTGCACCGTAGTCTTGAAGGAGCTCTTCCGGTGTTTTTGATCTGGCTAGCACGATGCAAAAACTTGGATAGCGTGATTCAGTGACCCAGCTCCACCCAGCGGACATTCCTTACTCCTTTACGAACCGCTCCGATGCGCCCAGGGGCGGACGCCGTCGGCGTCCGCCCCTTCTGTCATAACAGACTACGCGGGAATGCGTACCGTGTAGGCGTCGAAATCTATCATGCGCTGAGCCTGGACCAGTCGGCCGAGCTCTTGACCGGCCGCCGAGTTCAAGTCGAGCGGCACATGTCCGCGAGAGCACTGAGCTTCCTTGAAGAGAGGCTTGGTCGAATTAGCCTGCGCGTAGATCCACTCTCCATCGACAAGTTCGAATTCAACGTCGTTGCAGTAGGCGCCAGGAGTGCCGCCCTCCAGCGATGCAGCGAAGGGGTATTCGTCGCACGAGTCGTCCGGGATTTTGCTGGACTTGCGGACGAACAGTTCCGGGGTTTCGACGGCTCCCTCTGCTGCGACGACGCATGTCCTGTCGCGGTTCGCCTCCTGCGCATCGAGGTTAGCAAGCCGGTGGAGCGGTTCATCCTTGGTGCCCAGAGGGTGATCTGAGTACTGCTGCTGGAAGAGATACGTCGCCGCAGCTTCCTTGTAGGTACTGAGAGGTAGGACCAGTTCCGGTGTGATGTGCGGGTAGACGCACCCGGGAACGTTGCTCACCTCGTCGTCGCACCGGATGGTGCGGGGGTTCGACCATGTGGCGTTCGGCTGGATGGGGACGGTGCCGGCCTGCATCACGTTGATTTTGTAGTTTGTGGTGATGCCGCCGTTGAATCCAGAATTTGGTGTGGCGACATTGTATTCGACGTCACCCGAGAGCGTCTGCTTGGGTGCGAGGCTGAGATGCCCGGTCCACGGGGAGGCAGTAGTCATCTTGCAGGACTTGTTGCATCCTGCTGTGAAGGCGACGTGGAAGGTGTTGGTGGTCAGCTTACCCTCGAAGGACTCGTACTTGATGCTAATGCTCTCCTTCCAGCTGAGCTTTGCGCGGTCGAGAATCAGGCGCGAGCTGACGTGCAGAAGGGCGCTGCCGACCGGATTACCGTCTTTCAGCTCGGTGAGTTTGATCGGACGGTTCCCAAGACAGGAACCGAACCTGTCATAGGTGTATTCGGTAGGCGCGGTGGAGCAGACCAACTCGTTCGCCCCGCTGTTCGGAGCCGCCTCCGTCAGTGCGACTGCAGAAGCGGTGGTAGCGTGAGGGGAGTTTGTCGCACTGCTTCCCTGTGTGACGCAAAGCTCCCGACCTGCTGTCGTTGGCGAACAGGATGAAGACTCCTCCTTGATCGACGCCGTATCGAACGCAGTCGCCGGGAACTCAGCAGGCCTGAGAATTCCGGATTCCCTATTCGTATTTGGATTCTCGAAAGCGCTGGCCGAACTTGCCGCAAAGCTCACGGTCAAAAGGAACGCAGCTATTCCTACTGCTATTTTTCGCAAGGGGCTCTCTCGCTCTTCCGAATTAGCCATTTCCTTGCCAGGCTATGAATCAATAGGATGCCGAAGCAATGCACTTTTCGGCCATCGATCCACGATGGCCGACCGCAAGGCATAATGTGCCGAATTACGGTAAAAGATCTTGTGGAGATCGGTTTGCTGACCTGAAGAGCCCCCAGGCGCAGTCATGGGGTGCAGCATGCCGTGACTCGCGGCGGCCATGGCTGGTTTCCGTGACGAAGACATGCGACAAGACACGAGTGTCAGCGCGATGCCGGCGCATCGAGAGAGGAAGACCAACAAGGAGCGGCCTACGGCCGCGCGTCCCTTGGCAGCTCGCTGCGCTCGCGTGCCCGCCGCCCGTCCGGGGTGCGAGGCTGCGAGCCTCGTGCATGTACGTGGCCTTCCAGAGGGGATGCGGCAGGACGGGGAGGATAATCGGGCCCGCCCCCGCTTGGAAGGCCCCACGGCTCTTCAGGAGAGGGATGGACAGCCGTTCGTGCTGCGTTGCTGACCCACCTGAAGAGCGCTCCTCCCTCCCTCTCCTGTCCTAGGAGAGTTGAGGGAAGACAGCGTCCGCAGCGTCCGCCGGGCATCCCTCGCTCCTTTTGACCTGCACTGTTCCTGCGGACGCTAAACAAATTGTTGAGCGTCCGCAGTGTCCGGTCACGTTCCGCTACTAGAGCGTGTCTTCGCAGGTCAAGGCCGCTCTTAGACGGGGGAGGGGTGCGGACGCTGAGCGCTCCGAAACGCCGAAGAGGAGCACCCCCGCGCCGGACGGGGGGTGCTCCTCTTCGATGTGCCGCCCGCCACCAGGGGCGCGACGAACGGTCGGAGCTTACGGGCATTGCCGCGCGCGAGCGCAGCGAGCTGCCAAGGATCGCGCGGCCATAGGCCGCACCTTCTATCCCTCGCTTTGCTGGGCAACCTCGTTCAGCGCCTTCATTACCGACTCCGGATCGCCGTTGTACACAAGGTGTGCTTCGTCTGGCTCCGGAGGGACGAACCGGGTGCGGTAGCGGAGCAAGTCGCTTTCGGTGAAGTAGATCGAGTTTGGGTCGGCCGCATGGCGCGCATTCCGCTCGCTGACACGGGCCCACAGTTCCTCGTGGCTTGCTTCTAGGTAGACGAGCAGCGTGACCGCTCCCGCTTCAGCCGCGATCGACCGCCAGTGAGCGCGGTCTCCCGGCGTCCAAAAGCCGTGGTCCACCACTACGTCATGTCCGGCCCGCAGTTGCTCGCTGAGCTCCAGGGCAGTCTCTTCGAGGACCGGGCGTTCGAGGGTCGGGAAGACGCCACGGGGAAAGTCGACCCCGTAGACGCCATGCCGGCGGAACATCTCTTCGTCGGGGCAGAGCCGGAGGAAACCGCGGGCCGTGAGGGCGCGGGAAAGCGTCGTCTTGCCTGAGCCGGGCAGTCCCGCCATGAGGACGCAGGACGGCCGGGCCACGTGGCCAGCGGCCGTCACGGGGTGACTTCCGATTCCGTGCGCCACGTACGACCGGGGCCCCCGAGGTCAACGCCGTACTCCACCACGTTGCTCTCACTGTCAACGAACTTCGCTGTCATCACGACTACGGGATCCGCTGGGGGGTGCGCGGGGTCCAACTCCAGGAGTCGCGCATCCTCAGGCGTAAGGAGGCGTGCCGACGCGGTGTCGATCCGGTGAGTGATCGGGTGGCCCGTGGCCTGCGCGATGAGCTGTAGCGACGTCCCACCGGTCAAGCGGTCGCTCTCCATCAACTGCGGGATCAACCGTCCGTACCGCACGGGGATCCATGACGTGGAGTGCGCGACGATTCCGTGCCGGTCGCGGTACACCCGGCGTCGCCTGATCACCTCGGAACCGGGCGCGATGTCCAGTGCCCCCGCCACATCCGCAGGCGCCGGCACTACGGCGGCCTGGTGGGAGTCGGACCGCTCACCGGATCCCCAACTTGACCCGCTGCGGCGGCCCCGGTCCTGGCGCTGAGAGCCGGACGACATGGGGGAGGGGCGGTCCAGCACCTCTGTTCCGATGCCGTGAATTCCCCTGACCAACCCTTCGGTGCGCAGCTTCCGCAGCGCCTTTTCGGCGGTCGCGGTGCTGACTTTCCACTCCTGCGCGAGGTTCTTGATGCTCGGCAGGAGCGAGCCCGGCACCAGTTCGCCGGACGTGATCAGCTCCGCATAGTGGGCGGCAATCTGCGCGTATGGCGCTCGATTGTCGGCCTGCTCCGACATCTCCGTAGCTCCCTTGTCTGAGTGGACGCCATGCCTACTGTACCCCTTGACACCCTAGGGTGCCCTAGGGAACCTTAGGGATGTGCCCGCCGGTCGGATGGCTCGATCGGAGACCGCCTGTCCGGCGTGCGCTGAACCTCGAAAAGCCCTGGTCAGCCCCAGGGCAAAGCAAGGAGCGGCTCCCTACCGCCAAGCAGATAGCCGCTCCCTGACCCTCGAAGGGCACTCCAATCATGCCTGGAACCATCACGGAACGGACGGCCAGCCAGCGCAAGACGCGTGTGGGCGAGATCGTGCCGTTAACGGCAGAGCAATCGGACCTGCTGGCTTCGCTGTACGAGGAGTACGGGTCCCGGCTGGTGCGCTACGCGTACTCGCAGCTCAGGAAGTGGGACCGCGTGGGCGGGGACGTGTGGACGCTCGCTGAGGACATCGCCCAGGGGACGTGGGTGCAGGTGGCCCGTGAAGGCGCCCGCGGTCCGCTGGGTGAGGCGTCGGTGGAGAACATGGGCGGCCTGCTGTTCTACCGGGTGAGGCAGGAGATCAGCCGCCACTTCAAGCTGTACTCCACTGGTGAGAAGGTCGTGGACTTCGCCGACCCGGTGACCTGCAACTGGCTCTGCCCGATGATGCCGAGCGGGTGTGCCCTGGTCGAGCTGCCCGCCTACCTGGCCGCGATGGTCGAGGCGCTGCCGGAGCAGGAGCGCGCGGCCCTGCTGTTGATGCTGGACGGACTGGACCCGCGTTCCATGGCCGAGCACCTCGGCTGCGGCGACACGGCAGCCGTGCTGCGGGCCAGGGCGGCCGTGCTCCGGCTCCAGATCGACAATCCGGAGCTCTCGCGCGAACCGGTCGCGTTGGCGTCGCTGCCCGAGTGGGAGCGGCGGGCGCTGTCGGAGCTGAGTCCGGCCCGGCGTGAGGCGCTGCTGCGGCTGGAGTCGTCAGAACGTCAGGCGTTGCTGCTCAAAGAGCAGGGGCTGAGCAAGCGGGAGATCAGCGAGCGACTGGGGCTGTCTCATGACGCGGTGGCCGCGGTTATCCGGTGTGTGTCTACTCCCCGCGCCGCACGCAAGCCCAGGGCCACCGGCCGGCGGGCGAACTCGAAGTTTGCTCAGGTCGCCGACGCGCTGCGGGAGGACATCAAGGCTATGCGGCCTGGTGACCGCTTGCCGCGCCGGGTGGACCTCATGGCGCGCTTCGCGGTCGGTAGCCGCACGATCGACAACGCCTGGGCCGTGCTGCGCGGTGAGGGCCTGATCGAGTCCAACGGCCTGTACGGCTACTCCGTCACCCGCAACCAGGACGACATGGAGCAGGCGGCATGAGGCACGGACACCCGCTCAACTCCGCGCGGCGGCGCGTGCGCAAGGAACAGCTCGCGCGCCGCCACGGGCAGCGCTGTGCCTACTGCTGCCGCCCGTTCGCCGACCTGAGCGAAGCCACCCTTGATCACATCGTGCCGTGCTCGCTATGGCGGTCGTGGTCGGTCATGTCGCTGATGCTGGCGTGCGTCGACTGCAACCAGGCCAAGGCGGACCGACTCCCGCTCACGCTCGCACTGATGCTGCTGGGGTGGGCCGACCCGACGCGGCCGATCGTTCGCCCGGTCGACGTGCTGCTGTTGGCTCGACTCGCGCACGTCCGGGAGGCGGCGCTCACCAGTGTGACGACCTGCGTCACACCCCACGTCACGCCCCGACCGGCAGCCGTTGGATCGGCCGACCCGACTGGCGCACGGTCGACCCGCAGCCTGCACGGATCGACTCCGCACTGCCCCGACCGTCGGTCGGCCGTGCGGCCCGACTGTCTACGCACGCCCCGATCGGTGCGGGTGTGCGCGGGCCACTCCGGAGAGGCGGTCCCCGCATGACGGCAACCCGATCCGACCGACCCGTCAACGGTCACAACCGACCCGGCACCAGTCGGGTCGGCCCGACTGATCGAGGCACGAGTCGACCGGCCCACGGCAAGCCGGACGACGGGGGCAAGCAGCCGCCGGCCGCCGCGCGGATCGTGGCCATGGCGCGTGAGGAGTACCGGTTCGTCATGTCCACCGACGGCCGCCCGTATGCGGTCGCCCTGGACGGCCCGAACGTCGCCGTGCCGCTGAGGGGCAAGGCCGGACTACGCCAGCGTCTGGCGCGACGGTTTGCGGACGCCTACCCGGGCGAGGTGGCCTCACAGTCCGCGCTTGCGGACGCGATGACCGTGTTGGAAGGCATTGCCGAGGACAACGACCCGGTGCCGGTGAACCTGCGCGTCGGGCGGGCCCCGGACGGCGCCATCGTGGTCGACCTCGGCAGTGCCGACGGCCGCGCGGTCGTGGTGTCCGGTCTCGGCTGGCAGGTCGTAGAACGCTCCCCAGTGCTCTTCCGCCGCTCCGGTGCCATGGCTCCGATGCCTGAACCGGTGTTGGACGGTGACGGCCTGGCCAAGTTGCACGCGCTGCTGAACATGGACGAGTCCGCGTTCCATCAGCTTGTGGCATGGCTTGTAGCGGCGTGGATTCCTGACATCCCACACCCGGCGGTGGTCTGCAAGGGCGAGCAGGGCACGGGCAAGTCCAAGGCCGCACAGATGTTCATCAACCTCATCGACCCGTCCCCGGCCGCCAAACGCAGCCAACCGCGGGACGAGAAGGCATGGTCCCGGCAGGCGTTCAGCTCTTGGGCGCTGTGCCTGGACAACGTAAGCACGATCCCACCGTGGCTGTCGGACACCCTGTGCAAGGCGGTGACGGGTGACGGCGTGGTCGACCGCGCCTTGTACACCGATGACGACGTCGTGGTCCTCACCTTCAAGCGGGTGTTGGCCATGACCACGATCGACGCGGGAGCTCTCGCCGGAGACCTGGCTGAACGCGTGCTGCTGCTCGACTTGCAACTCATCGACTCCCGCCGCCGTCGCTCCGAGGAAGAGTTGGACGCCACCTTCGAGGCGGTCCGCCCGGCGGTACTCGGGGCTCTGTTCGATGTGCTGGCATGCGCGCTCGCCGTGCTGCCGGCGGTGCGGCTGGAGGCCATGCCGCGCATGGCCGACTTCGCGCGCGTGCTCGCGGCTGTCGACCAGACACAGGGCTGGAACACCCTGGGTGACTACCTGGCGACGTCTGCGAACGTCGCCACGGATGCGCTGGAAGGCGACCCGTTCGCCATGGCCATCGCGACCCTGGTCGACCAGGCGGGAACGTGGCAGGGCACGGCCGGGCAGTTGCTCGACACGCTGCCCGTGCCAGGCCCGGTCCGGCCACCGAACTGGCCCAAGGACGCCACCCGTGCCGGCGGGCGCGTGAAGCGGCTCGCACCGCTGTTGCGGTCCATCGGGATCACCGTGGACGACACGCAGCGTAGCCGTGACCGGACCCGGCACAAGCTGCTGATCCTGTCCCGCGCACCTGACGGCGACGCGTCAGCGTCCGCACCCGACCAAGGCGCGCTCTGGCCGGACGTGGCACCCATCGGACAGGGCAGAACACTGCCTGACCAGACCTGACGTAGCCGGAACACCGCCGGGCCGGGCCGCACATCAGCGGCCCGGACACGTCCCATGCTGCGGACGCTCCAGCCGTCCAGCGTCCGCACTAGCGTCCGCACCCAACACCCACCCTGGCCTGCCCGAATACGGCCGCGCGGACGCTGGGACGCTGCGGACGCTGAAATACACCAACTCTCCAGGACGGCCACCGGCACCACTCCCACGCACCGCCCGACGGACACGAGGAGTCACCACCGCCATGGCCACCACCGAGCCCACCGACCCGCGCGCGATCCTGCGCGGCGGCCTCCCGGACCGCTACCTGACCCCCGAGGACCTGGTCACCATGTTCAGCCTCCCGAGCGTCGAAACCGTCTACCAGTGGCGCCGCAAGCGCATCGGCCCGCCCGGCTTCCGCGTCGGCCGGTACCTGCGCTATGACCCCGCCGCCGTACGCGCCTGGGTGACCGACCAGGGCGCCCTCGACGACGCAGCTTGACGCACCGGCCGGCGGGGAGGGACCCGACGCCGGGCCGGGGAGGCGGGGAGAACTCCCCCTCCGCCTCCCCGGCCCGAACTCCCCCCGCTGAGCAGCGTGAACGGCACTTCGGGGAGGCGGGGAGGCGCCGCCGGAACCACCCCGAAACTCGGCCCGGCAGAGCACTCGGGGCCCCTGCCGTTGCCTCCCCCGCCGGCCTGGAAAGCGCCGCGCGCGACAGGGAGGAGCACTGCCTCGGCCCAGGGAGACAGGGAGAACTCCCTGACCGCCTCCCTGGCCCGCCTCCCTCGCCCTGATCAGCGGAAACAGCCTCTCAGGGAGGCAGGGAGGCACACCCTCAGCACCCCCGAAAACCCCTTCCAGAAGCCACCCGCCACCCCCTGTCGCTGCCTCCCTGAGGCACCGCACCAGAACATCCCAGAGAAGGGACCCCGGCCCCATGGCTGGCCACATCCAAGACCGCTGGTACAAGACCGAAACCAACGCTGACGGCAAGGCCGCTCGCGTCAAGACCGACCGGCACGGCAGTGGCTTGCGCTACCGGGCCCGGTACATCGGCCCCGACGGCACCGAGAAGTCCAAGAGCTTCCCCGACGGACAGAAGCGCCTTGCCGAGAAGTGGCTGAGCGCCATTGAGGCGGACATGACGCGCGGGCAGTACATCGACCCGCGCGCCGGACGCCTCACCGTGCGGCAGCACGCCGAACGGTGGTTGGCGTCGCTCACCATGGACCCCGGCACCTACGTGAGCACCGAGCAGCGGATTCGACTGCATGTCCTGCCGCACCTGGGTAGTCGCTCGCTCGACTCGCTGAGGCCGACGCACGTGCGTGAGTGGCTGCGGAAGCTCCACGACGGGGGAGTGGCCCCCGCCTACCAACGGGTCATCTTCGCGAACCTCAGCGCGATGCTCGCGGCGGCTGTTGACGACCGGTTGATCCCGCATAATCCGTGCCGTTCGTCGTCCGTGAAGGCACCCAAGGCGGAGCCGCGGCGCGTCGTGCCGTGGCGGCCTGAGCGCGTGCTCGCTGTCCGGGCGGAGCTCCCGGAGCGGTACCGGGCCACGGTGGATCTGGCCGGCGGGTGCGGCATGCGGCAAGGCGAAGTGTTCGGCCTGGCCGCCGATGACGTGGACTTCGTCCAAGGAGTCGTTCACGTCGTCCGTCAGGTGAAGCTCATCGCCGGACGACAGGTGTTCGCGTTGCCCAAGGGTGGCAAGACGCGCACGGTCCCGCTGCCCGAAAGCGTCATGCGGTCGCTCGAAGCCCACATCGAGAAGTACCCGCCCATGCCTGTGTCGCTGCCGTGGCGGTCGGTCGACGGCTCCCCGGTCGCGGTGCCGGTCCTTTTCCGCAACGCAGAGGGGCGCGCGGTGAACCGCGTCGTCTTCAACCACAAGGCGTGGCGGCCCGCCCTTGACCGTGCGGGTATCCCGCGTGGCAGGGAGAACGGCATGCACGCGCTGAGGCACTTCTACGCGTCCGTGCTCCTGGACGCGGGCGAGAGCATCAAGGCCCTGTCGGAGTACCTCGGCCACCACGATCCTGGGTTCACGCTGCGGACGTACACGCACTTGATGCCGAGCAGTGAGAAGCGGACGCGGGAGGCGGTGAACCGGGCCTTTGACGACGGCCCGGCCACCGATGACGGCCCCACGACGGCCCAGGGGCACTGAGAATGGAGGGAACGGGCAGGTCAAGCCGCTACTGACGTCAGTAGCGCTGGTTCAGATACCCCAGCAGCTCGTCGTGGAGCAGGCCGTTCGACGCGGCGGCGTTGCCGCTGTGCGGGCCCGGGCGGCCGTCGAGGCCGGTGAAGGCGCCGCCGGCCTCCGTCACCACGATCGCCGTGGCCGCCATGTCCCACAGCGACAGCTCCGGCTCCGCGCAGATGTCCACCGAACCCTCGGCGACCATCATGTACGGCCAGAAGTCGCCGTACGCGCGCGTGCGCCACACCTCGCGGGTGAGGTCGAGGAAGCCGTCCAGCCGTCCCTGCTCCTCCCAGCCGGTGAGCGAGGAGTACGCGAAGGAGGCGTCGGAGATCCGCGAGACGCGGGAGACCTGGAGGCGGGTGGCCGAGGACAGGCTGCGGCCCGCGTAGGCGCCGTGGCCCTTCGCCGCCCACCAGCGGCGGCCCAGGGCGGGCGCGGACACCACGCCGACGACCGGCTGGAAGCCGCCCTCGCCCGCCTCCATCAGCGCGATCAGCGTGGCCCAGACGGGCACGCCGCGCACGTAGTTCTTGGTGCCGTCGATCGGGTCGATCACCCAGCGGCGCGGGCCGGTGCCCTCCACGCCGTACTCCTCGCCCAGCACGGCGTCGCGCGGGCGGGCGCGCTGGAGGTGACCGCGGATCAGCTCCTCGGCGCCCTTGTCCGCCTCGCTCACCGGCGTCATGTCGGGTTTGGTCTCCACCTTGAGGTCGAGAGCCTTGAACCGGTCCATGGTCGCGGCGTCGGCGGCGTCCGCGAGGACATGGGCGAGACGCAGGTCGTCGAGGTAGTCGGGCATGCAACGAACGGTATCGGCCGAGATCGGTCCGGGGCCACCGGGGGCCGGTTCCGCGACCCCTTGACAGCCCCCGACACCCCGTCAAATCTGAACCGCAGGGTCCCGGCCGCTCGCCCCGAGGGAGGCGATGATGCCTGCAGCGCGGGAATCACTGCTGGACGCCGCGTACACCGCTCTCGCCCGCCGTCCGTGGTCCGCCGTGCGGATGGTGGACGTCGCCGCCGCGGCCGGGGTCTCCCGCCAGACCCTCTACAACGAGTTCGGCAGCAAGGACGGTCTCGCGCGGGCCCTCGTCCGCCGGGAGGCCGACGGCTACCTGGCCGGGGTCGACCGGGCCCTCACCGCGCACGCCGACCCCCGGGACCGCCTCACCGCGACCGCGGAGTGGACCGCGCTGAGCGCCCGCGAGAACGTGCTGGTGCGGGCCATGCTCACCGGCTGCTGGAGCGAGCGCCTGCCCACGCCCGGCCTCGCGGCCGTCGCGTCCGGATCACCGGTGCCCGCGCAGCGCCGCGCCGACGGGCCGCTGCCCTCACCCTCCGACCTCGTGCACCTGGTCCGGGACCGGGTCGTCGCCGTGCTCGCCGGTCCGGGGCACGCACGCGCCGACACCGCCGACCTCGCGCGGTCCTGCGAGCTGGTGATCAGACTCGCCGTGTCCTGTGTCGTCGCACCCCCGCCGGACGACGGCGTGGGCGAACTGGTCCGGGGCGCGCTGCACCGGCAGCCGGTGCCGTAGCGAGGGACCCTTCAACGAGTCCTTGCAACTGGTCCCTTTCAGCGGGTCCACCACCCCGGAGGACCGCTCAGTGCGCCGAGCCCGAGAGCTGGAGCCCGATCACCCCGACGATCACGAAGGTGATCGAGATGATCTTCAGGGTGGACACCAGGTCCCCGAGGAACACCATCCCGTAGATGGCCGTCCCCGCCGCCCCGATGCCCGTCCACACCGCGTACGCCGGCCCCACGTCCAGCTTCTTCAGCGCCAGGGTGAGCAGTCCGAAGCTGCCCAGGGCGAACGCGCAGAAGGCGACGGTCGGCCACAGCCGGGTGAACCCGTGCGACAGCTTCAGACACACGGCGAAACCGGTCTCGAGCAGCCCGGCGACGATGACCAGCAGCCACGCCATGTGTGTCCTCCCGCATTCCCCGCGTACAGTGACCGCTTCGTCTGGTTCGTGTCCGGCTCGGTGCGATTATGCACTTACCGACGACACCACGGGGCAAACACGACGCGGGTCAGTCCCCGTCGGTGCGCTCCCGCGCGGCGAGCAGCCGCCGCAGCGAGTACAGCCGCGCCGGGTCCGCGTGACCCTCCGCCACCCAGTCGTCCAGCGCGCAGTCCGGCTCGTCGTGACTGCACGCGCGCGGACAGCCCTCCGTGCCCGGCTCCAGGTCGGGGAAGGCGTGGATGACCCGCGACGGATCGACGTGCGCAAGACCGAACGACCGCACGCCCGGGGTGTCGATCACCCAGCCCTCGGCGCCCGCGAGCGGCAGCGCCAGCGCGGACGTCGTGGTGTGCCGGCCCCGCCCGGTGACCGCGTTGACGTGACCGGTGACGCGCCGCCGCTCCTCCGGCACCAGCGCGTTGACCAGGGTAGTCTTGCCGACGCCCGAGTGACCCACGAACGCCGTGATCCGGCCGTCGAGCTGCTCGCGCACCCGCTCCACCGCCTCGCCGCTCTCCAGCTCCGCGCGGCTGGTGACGACGTACGGGATGTCCAGGTCGCCGTACAGCTCCAGCAGCTTGTCGGGCGGGGCCAGGTCGGACTTGGTCAGCACCAGCAGCGGCTCCAGGCCGCCGTCGTAGGCGGCCACCAGACAGCGGTCGATCAGACGCGGCCGGGGCTCCGGGTCGGCGAGGGCGGTGACCACGGCGAGCTGGTCGGCGTTGGCGACGACCACCCGCTCGTACGGATCGTCGTCGTCGGCGGTGCGGCGCAGCACCGACGAGCGCTCCGCGATGCGCACGATCCGGGCGAGGGTGTCCTTCTTGCCGGACAGATCGCCGACGAGGGCCACCCGGTCGCCCACCACGGCGGCCTTGCGGCCCAGCTCACGGGCCTTCATCGCGGTCACGACACGGTCTCCGACGAGGCAGGTCAGCCGGCCCCGGTCGACCGTGAGCACCATGCCCTCGGCGGCGTCCTCGTGCTTGGGCCTGATGTGGGTGCGCGGCCGGTTGCCCTTGCGGTTGGGGCGCGAGCGGATGTCGTCCTCGTCGGTGTGCTTGCCGTAGCGGCGCATCGTGAACCCCTACGCCCCGAGCATCCCGGTCCACAGCTCGGGGAAGTCCGGCAGGGTCTTCGCCGTGGTCGCCACGTTCTCGATCTGCACGCCGTCGACCGCCAGGCCGATGACCGCGCCGGCGGTGGCCATGCGGTGGTCCTCGTAGGTGTGGAAGACGCCGCCGTGCAGCCGGCGCGGGCGGATGTGCAGGCCGTCGGCCGTCTCGGTGACGTCGCCGCCCAGCTCGTTGATCTCCTTGGTGAGGGCGGCCAGCCGGTCCGTCTCGTGCAGCCGCAGATGGGCCACGCCCCGCAGGGTCGACGGGGAGTCCGCGAGGGCCGCGACCGCCGCGATGCCCGGCGTCAGCTCGCCCACCTCGCCGAGGTCCACGTCGATGCCGTGCACCGCGCCGGAGCCGGTGAACACCAGCCCGTACTCGGTCAGCTCGCAGGAACCGCCCATCTCGGTGAAGATCTCCCGCAGCCGGTCGCCGGGCTGGGTGGTGCGCGCGGGCCAGTCGGGGATCACCACCTTGCCACCGGTGATCAGCGCGGCCGCGAGGAACGGCTGGGCGTTGGACAGGTCCGGCTCGACCGTCAGGTCCCGGCCGAGCAGGGCGCCCGGCGTGACCCGCCAGACGTTCGGCTCGCCGCCCGCCTCGGGGGTGTCCACCTGGGCGCCGACCGCGCGGAGCATGTCGACCGTCATCCGGATGTGCGGCATCGACGGCAGCGTCGACCCCGTGTGCCGCACCTCGACGCCCTGGTTGAAGCGCGGCGCCGACAGCAGCAGGGCGCTGACGAACTGCGACGACGAGGACGCGTCCACCTCGACCGTGCCGCCGTCCAGCGCGCCCCCGCCGTGCACCGTCATCGGCAGGGCGCCCCGCTCGTCGTCGTCGATCCGGGCGCCCAGCCCGCGCAGCGCGTCGATGACGCCGTTCAGGGGACGCTCGTAGGACCGCGGGTCGCCGTCGAAGCGCACCGGGCCGTCCGCCAGGGTGGCCACCGGGGGCAGGAAGCGCATCACCGTGCCCGCGTTGCCCACGTCCACGGTGGCCGGACCGCGCAGACCGGCCGGCACCACACGCCAGGCCTCGCCCGTCCCGTCGGGACCGACGCCCTCCTCGATCTCCACGCCCATCGCGCGCAGCCCGCCCGCCATCAGCAGCGTGTCGCGCGAGCGCAGGGGACGGCGCAGCCAGCCCGGCTCGGAGGCGAGGGCGGCGAGGACGAGAGCACGGTTGGTGACCGACTTGGACCCGGGCACGTGGACCGTCGCGTCGACGGCTCCGCTCGCGTGCGGGGCGGGCCAGAGGGCGGTGTGCGTGGGGTTCGGGGCCATGGGGCCACTTTATAAGGGAGTGAGGAGCCCGGCCGTTCCGTGCCCGCCAGGCGGAACGCCGTCCGGTCGACCGACCGCAGGCCCGGTCACAGACCCAGCAGCCAGCGCCCTCCGCCCAGCAGCGAGCACACCGACACCGCGTGGAAGAGGAACAGCCACAGCCCCGCCGGCACGTGCGTCAGCCGGGACAGCTGGTCCGCGTCCGAGTCCCCGGCGCCCCCGTGCCGCCGCTTGGCCTGGAGCTCGAACGCCGGACGCACCCCGCCCAGCAGCAGGAACCACACCACGGCGTACGCGAACGCCGCCTGCACCTGCGGGCCGGCGAGCCACGACACCAGCACGAACGTACCCCCGGTGACCAGCACCGACACCGCGCCGTAGGCGTTGCGGATCATCACCAGCACCGCCAGCAGCAGCGCGGTGGCCAGCCACAGCAGCAGCGTGATGCGCCCCGCGCCGAGCAGCGCCGCCCCGCCGAGGCCCAGCAGCGGGGGAGCGGTGTAGCCGGCGGCGGCCGTGAGGATCATGCCGATGCCGGTCGGCCTGCCGCGGCTGACGGTCAGGCCGCTGGTGTCGGAGTGCAGGCGTATGCCCGTCAGGGTGCGGCCGGTGAGCAGGGCCACCAGGCCGTGCCCGCCCTCGTGCGCGATGGTGATCGCGTTCCGCGCGATCCGCCAGGGCGCCTGCGGGACCACCACGGCGAGGGCCGCCACCAGGGTCGCGACGACCACCCACAGGTCCGGGTCGGGCTGGGTGCCCGCGACCTCGTCCCAGAGGGAGGCGAGGGACGCGGACGCGGTGCTGACCATGCTCGTCATGTGTGTTGGATCGCTCCCTGTGCGCGTGCGGAGTCTGGCAGTGTTGCACGTATGTGCGGACGGTATGCAGCGAGTCGGAGGCCCGAGGATCTCGCCGGGATCTTCGAGATCGAGAAGTGGGAGCCCGAGGAGACCCTGGAGGCCGACTACAACGTGGCGCCGACCAAGGAGGTCTACGCCGTCCTCGACCGTCCTCTGAAGGACGCGGACGACCCCCGCCCGGTTCGGCAGCTGCGCACGCTCAAGTGGGGACTGGTGCCCTCCTGGTCCAAGACCCCCGAGGGCGGCGCCCGGATGATCAACGCGCGCGCGGAGACCGTCCACGAGAAGCCGTCGTACCGCCGTGCCTTCACCTCCCGCCGCTGCATCCTCCCCGCCGACGGCTACTACGAGTGGGTCACCGGCAAGCAGGAGCGCGACCTGGAGGTCGAGGGCAAGAAGAAGCGGCCCCGCAAGCAGCCCTACTTCGTCACCCCGGCCGACGGCTCGGTCTTCGCGATGGCCGGGCTGTACGAGTTCTGGCGCGACCGCACCCTGCCCGACGACCACCCGCGGGCCTGGTGGGTGACCTGCTCGGTGATCACCACCGAGGCGGAGAGGAGCCCGCTGGCCGTGGCCCCGGCGGAGGGCCCGCACACCCTGGCCGAGATCCACCCGCGGATGCCGCTGATGCTCACCCAGGACCGCTGGGACGCCTGGCTCGACCCCTCCCGCACCGACCCCGAGGACCTGCGCGGCCTGCTCGCCCCGCCGGAGCCCGGCCTGATGCGCGCCTACCCGGTCACCACCGCCGTCAGCAACGTCCGCAACAACGGTCCGGAGCTGCTGAAGGAGCTGGCCGCCCCGGAAGAGGGCACACTCTTCTGACGTGACCACCGAGCCCGCAGCGACCCCCGAGTCCGACGTGACCGACGTGACCACCGAGACGATCCCCACGGACGCCGGCGACGCCCGCATCACCTGGCACCACGCCGGGCGGCCGCGCCTCGTCCTCGCCGCGAGCCACGGCGCGGGCGGCGGCATCGAGGCCCGTGACCTCGTCGCGCTCGCCGCCGTCCTCCCCGCGCACGGCGTGACCGTCGCCCTCGTCGAGCAGCCCTGGCGCGTGGCCGGCAAGAAGGTCGCCCCGGCGCCGAAGACCCTGGACACCGGGTGGCGCGGCGTCTGGCCCGCCCTGACGCAGCCGGGCCTGCCGGTGATCTCCGGCGGGCGCAGCGCCGGCGCCCGCGTCGCCTGCCGCACCGCCGTCGAACTGGACGCGCACGCCGTGCTCGCGCTGAGCTTCCCGCTCCACCCGCCGGGCAGGCCGGAGAAGTCCCGCGCCGACGAACTGCTGGGCGCGGGCGTCCCCACGCTCGTCGTCCAGGGCGGCAACGACCCCTTCGGGAAACCCGCCGAGTTCCCCGCGGGCGACCACGAACTGGTGGAGGTCCCGCGGGCCGACCACGGCTTCGCCGTGCCCAAGCGGGCGGACCTCACACAGGAGGAGGCCCTCCGGGTCGTCACGGACGCGGTCGTGCGGTGGACGGCGGGCCTCGCCTGAGGAGCGCCGGGAATGCGTGGACCGTCCCCGCTGTTGTGGGGTGCGTACGTGCCGGTCGAACGGCACCGCCGCCGTAGGAGAGGAAGTCCACCGCATGGGTTCCACGTTCTGCCCGAGCCGCAGTGCCCGCGCCGACCTCGACTGGACGGTGCTGCACGCGGCCAAGACCGCCCCGATTCGGGCGGCGGGCGGACCGGATCGTCGTCTATCCTCCGATTCGGGTGAGGCCGGTCTCGGTCTCACGACGACACTTGAGGAGGTGGGTCCGGTTCCCGGTACCGACGCAGGGACCGAACACGGCCAGGCGGAGCAGCCCGAGGGCCAGGGCGACACGCGCGCGGAGTCGACCGCGGAGCGCAGCGCGCGCTTCGAACGGGACGCGCTCGAGTTCCTCGACCAGATGTACTCGGCAGCGCTGCGCATGACGCGCAACCCGGCCGACGCCGAGGACCTGGTGCAGGAGACCTACGCCAAGGCGTACGGGTCCTTCCACCAGTTCCGTGAGGGCACCAACCTCAAGGCGTGGCTGTACCGGATCCTGACCAACACCTTCATCAACTCGTACCGCAAGAAGCAGCGCGAACCCCAGCGCTCCGCGGCCGAGGAGATCGAGGACTGGCAGCTCGCGCGCGCCGAGTCGCACATGTCCACGGGTCTGCGCTCCGCCGAGTCGCAGGCGCTGGACCACCTGCCGGACTCGGACGTGAAGGAAGCCCTGCAGGCGATCCCGGAGGAGTTCCGCATCGCGGTCTATCTCGCCGATGTCGAGGGCTTTGCCTACAAGGAGATCGCCGACATCATGGGGACACCCATCGGAACGGTGATGTCCCGCCTCCACCGGGGACGTCGCCAGCTGCGCGGCATGCTCGAGGACTACGCCCGCGAGCGCGGACTGGTCCCGGCCGGTGCCGGAGAGTCGAACGAAGCGAAAGGCTCGGGGTCATGAGCTGCGGAGAGCCGCACGAGACGGATTGCAGCGAAATCCTCGATCATCTCTACGAGTTCCTCGACCGTGAGATGCCGGATGCCGACTGCCAGAAGTTCGAGCACCACTTCGAGGAGTGCTCGCCCTGCCTGGAGAAGTACGGGCTCGAGCAGGCGGTCAAGAAGCTCGTGAAGCGGTGCTGCGGGCAGGACGACGTGCCGGGCGACCTGCGCTCGAAGGTCATGGGCCGCATCGAGCTGATCCGCTCCGGACACAACGTGCCCGAGAAGGACGTCACGGCCGCTCCGCAGGAGTCCTGACACCTCCCCACCCCCGGGGCCGCGTCACCCGATTGTGCTAATCCGCGGGCGGTACGCCCGCGGCGGCGCCCTCCCCCGCCCTAGGCTCCAGGAGCCGGCGGGCGACGGAAGGCGCGCGGCACGGTCGGGGGAGGGGCTCATGGAGGCGTTACCGGCGCGGGCCCGGGTGTATCTCGTCGGCGTCACCCTGCTGGGACTGTGCTGTCTGCTCCCGCTGCCGGGCGTTCCCCGGCCGGGGGTGCTGTCGTCCCTGCCCGACCCGCGTGTCCCCTGGTGGCCGGTCGTCCTGCTCGCCGCCCTGTACGCGGGCTGCGAGCGCCTCGCCCGGTCCCGTCTCGTCGCCGGACCGCACCCCGGGGGCGCCTTCCACCCCGTGCTGCTCGCCGGGGCCTTCCTGCTGCCGCCCACCGCCGCCGCCCTCGTGGCGCTGCCCGGGGCGCTGCTGCTGCCCGTCGAGCACGGTCCGCGTCTCGCGCGCCGGCTGTGGCGCACGGGCCGGCTCGTCGTCGCCGTGTGGGCCGCCAGCCTGGTGCATCTGAAGACCGGCGGCAGGGACGCGGTGGCGCACTGCGACATGCCGGGCGCCCTCGCCACGGCGGGCGTCGCCGTGCTGGCGTTCTGCCTCGTCCTCACCCTGCTCGACGGCGGTGTCCTGGTGCCCGCCCCCGGCGGGCTGCCGCGCAGCCGTCCCGTGGCCGCCTGGTGGCGGCTGTTCCTCGGCTCCCTGGCACCGCTCACCGTGCACGGCCTGGCCGGGCTGATGATGGCCCTGCTGTGGCGCAGCCCCTACGGGCCGGTCGCGGCGCTGCTGGTGCTGCTGCCGATGGGCGTCTCGTGGTGGGCGTTCGCCCAGTACCACCGGGAGCGCGCCGCCCACCAGGCCACGATCCGCGCGCTGGTGCAGGCCGTCGACATCAAGGACGGCTACACGCGCGGTCACAGCGAGCGCGTCGGCCGCGCCTCCATGCTGATCGCGCGCGAACTCGGCATGGACGACGAGCGGGTCGAGACGCTGCGCTTCGCCGGCATCCTGCACGACGTCGGCAAGCTCGGCGTGCCCACCCGGCTGCTCACCAAGAACGGCCCGCTCACCCCCGAGGAGCGGCGGGTCATCGAACTGCACCCCGAGTACGGGCACGAGATGGTGCGCGGCATCTCCTTCCTCGGCGAGGCCCGCGCCGCCGTGCTGCACCACCACGAGCGCCTCGACGGCACCGGCTACCCCTACGGGCTGGCGGGCGGTCAGATCCCGGAGTCCGCGCGGGTGGTCGCGGTCGCCGACGCCTTCGACGCGATGACCTCCACCCGCAGCTACAGCAGGGCGCGCCCGGTGCCCGTGGCGCTGGAGGAGCTCGAGCGGTGCGCGGGCACGCACTTCGACCCGCGGATGGTCAAGGCGCTCGTCACCGCGATCGGCCGCACCGGCTGGCACCCCGCGGTGACCGCCGACGAGCCCCGGCGGACGGCCGTGCCCGGTCCCGCCGGACACGTCACCGGCCGTCCCGGGGCGCGCCGGTGAGGCCCCGCGCGCACACCGTCCCGCTGCACACCGTCGTGCATCTGTGCGCCGCCGTCCTCGCGGCCGGCTCGCTGGGCACGACGCTGTACCACGGCGTGGACGACCGCTCCACCGCCCTGGCCTTCGGCACGCTCGTCGCGGTCGGCGAACTCACCCGGCGGGGCGGCCGGGGGATCCGGGAGCCCGCGCCGGTGGCCGCGGCCGGCTCGCTGGCGTACGCACTGCTCGGCGAGGTCGCGGGGCGGCCCGCCGGGCACGGCGCCGCCCAGGTCGTCACCGTGGTGCTCGCCGCGTCGCTGCTGGGCAGCGTCCCGCACGTCGGGCGCGGCGACGGGCCCGCCCTGGACCCGGTGACCCGCAGGGTGCTGACCGTGGGCTTCGTCGCCGTGTGCTTCCACCCGCTGCACGCCCGGGGCGCGTTCGAGGACTTCAGCGGGCCGGGACACGCGCTGCTGCTGCTCGTCCTGCTGACCCTGACCGCGCTGTGCGACGCGGTGCTCGCCGCCGCGCTGGCCCACTCCCGCACCGGCTGGCCCTTCCCGCCGCTGCTGCGCGACGAGCTGCGGGCCGTGCCCGGCATCGGCGCCGCCGTCGTCGCCACCGGCGCGGTGATGGCGCTGGGCGCGGCGGTCGTGGGGCTGTGGGCGCTGCCCGTGTTCTCCGTGCCGCTGCTGCTCGCGCAGCTGTCCCACCGGAGGTACACGGCGGTGCGCGCCACCTACCGGCAGACCATCGCGTCCCTCGCGCGGGCCACCGAGATCGCCGGGTACACCCCGCACGGGCACTCGCGCCGGGTCGCGGCGCTCAGCCAGGCGGTGGGGCGGGACCTCGGGCTGACCGAGCCGGAGCTGACCGTGCTGGAGTACGCGGCGCTGATGCACGACATCGGGCAGCTCAGCCTCGTCGACCCGGTGCCCGAGGGCGCCACCGCCGGACTGCCGCCCGCCGAGCAGCGGCGGATCGCGCTCCTGGGCGGCGCGGTGGTCCGGCAGACCGGGGTGGACCCCCGGGTCGCCGGGATCGTCGAGCGTCAGGCCGACCCGCACGCCGAGCAGCCGCTCGCCGCCCGTATCGTCCGGGTGGTGAACGCGTACGACGAGAAGTGCAGGGAAGGAGGGCCCGGAGGGCCGCTGACCGCGCTGGAGGAACTGCGGCTGGGGGCCGCCGGGGAGTACGCGCCGGAGGTCGTCGAGGCCCTGGCCAGGGTTCTGTCCCGGGACACGGAGGGGACGCGTGAGCAGGTGGACCGGTCGTGGTGAGAGGGCGGACCGGGCGGTCTGGTTCCCGGCCGAGCTGGGTAACCCATGGGTAATGAGCGCCCTCGCGGCCGTACGTGGTTGGATGCGAAGGAGAGGGTGTCCGGGGGTGCCGATCGCTGCGGCCGGCCCACCGAACGGAACTGGCAGGCGGGAATCGTGAGGATCTTCGGCAAGGGACGTCACCGGCCCTCCGCCTCCTGGCGGCAGGCCACGGACCGCGCGTTCACGCTCATCGGCGACGGCCGGTACGAGGACGCGGGCGCGCTGCTGACCCGGGCCGCCGACCTGGAGCCCTGGCTGTCGGAGTCCTGGTTCAACCTCGCGCTGCTGCACAAGTTTCGGCACGACTGGGAGCAGGCGCGCGCGGCCGGACTGCGCGCCGTCGCCCTGCTCGACCGCGACACCGGCGCCCCGGACTGGTGGAACGTGGGCATCGCGGCCACCGCCCTCCAGGACTGGCCGCTGGCCCGCCGCGCCTGGCAGGCGTACGGGCTGAAGGTGCCCGGCCCCGCGACCGACTCGGGCGAGCCCCTCGGCATGGACCTGGGCAGCGCGGCCGTACGGCTGTCCCCGGAGGGGGAGGCCGAGGTGGTGTGGGGGCGGCGGCTCGACCCCGCCCGCATCGAGGTGCTGTCCATCCCCCTGCCGTCCTCCGGCCGCCGCTGGGGCGAGGTCGTTTTGCACGACGGGGTTCCGCACGGCGAGCGGAGCACCGCCGCCGGGCACACCTACCCGGTGTTCGACGAGATCGAGTTGTGGGCGCCCTCGCCGGTGCCGACCTGGGTGGTGCTGCTGGAGGCCGCGTCCGAGGCCGACCGGGACGCGCTGGAACAGCTCGCCTCCGACGCCGGGTTCGCGGCCGAGGACTGGTCGTCGTCGGTGCGGCTGTTGTGCCGGATGTGCTCGGAGTCGCGGATGCCGTCGGACGAGGGTGACGGGGAGCACCTCGATCCGCACGATCACAGTGAGCCGGGGCATCCCGGGCCGTTGGGGCATCGGACGGACGGGCAGTTGTGGGTGCCGGAGCGGGAGTGCGGCATCGCTGCCCCGGCTTCTCTGGTCCGGGGGTTGCTGGACGGGTGGGTGGCTGACAGCCCTGATTCCAGGGACTGGCGGGATCTCGAAGAGGTTTGTTGAGGCTCGCGGTCGGCTGCGGGGCCGTGGCGGCTGATCGCGCCCACGCGGCGGAGCCGCACGTCGACGCTGCCCCGCGCCCCTTGAAGGAGCGCTGCACTTACCCTTGTCACAGCAGTCTCGGTCATCTCAGGAAGGCACACGTCGGTCATGGCTCAGCAGGACACCGATCAGCAGCACGCGGGCGTGCTCCCCGTCGACGACGAGGGCTACGTCATCGACACGGAGGACTGCGAGAAGCGCGAGGCGGAGTGGCGGGAGCGCGGCACCTCGCGCCCGATCACCGTGGTCGGCAACCCGGTGCTGCACAAGGAGTGCAAGGACGTCACGGACTTCGGCGAGGAGTTCCAGCAGCTCGTCGCCGACATGTTCGCCAGCCAGCGCACCGCCGAGGGCGTGGGTCTGGCCGCCAACCAGATCGGTGTCGACCTGAAGGTCTTCGTCTACGACTGCCCCGACGACGAGGGTGTGCGCCACGTCGGCGTGGTCTGCAACCCCAAGCTGGTCGAACTGCCCGCCGAGCGGCGCCGGCTGGACGACAGCAGCGAGGGCTGCCTGTCGGTGCCCACCGCGTACGCGCCGCTGGCCCGGCCCGACTACGCCGAGGTGACCGGTCAGGACGAGAAGGGCAACCCGATCCGGGTACGCGGGACGGGGTACTTCGCGCGCTGCCTCCAGCACGAGACGGACCACCTGTACGGCTACCTGTACATCGACCGTCTGTCGAAGCGCGAGCGTAAGGCCGCGCTCAAGCAGATGGCCGAGAACGAGCCGCGCTACCCCGTGGTCGCCAACGACTGACCGCCTTCACGGCTCCCCTCACATCCCGCGCACGGCGCCCGATCCGGCACATCCCGGACGGGCGCCGTTCGTCTGTGCGCATCCAAAGGTAGTGAAAGAAGCAAATCCGTTCCCACAACGGTCAGTTGTGGTGCTGAATGGAGGTACGGGGATACGCACGGCGTACGCCCGGCTCGGGGGGCGGGCGCTCAACTGGCGGCTGAGAGGGGAATGTTCGTGCATGCTTTGTCACACGGCTCCACATCGACACCGACCACCATCGCAGTTCCACCGGCGCTGTCTCTTCCGGTGATCGAGGCGGCGTTTCCCCGGCGACTCCACCCGTATTGGCCGAAGCTCCAGAGGGAGACCCGGGCATGGCTGCTCGAAAAGCGGCTCATGACCCCGGAGAAGGTGGAGGAATATGCCGACGGCCTGTGCTACACGGACCTCATGGCGGGCTACTACCTCGGCGCGCCCGACGAGGTCCTCCAGGCGATAGCGGACTACAGCGCCTGGTTCTTCGTCTGGGACGACCGTCACGATCGCGACATCGTGCACGGCCGGCCCGACGCCTGGCGGCGGCTGAAGGACCTGCTGCACAGCGCCCTCGACCGCCCCGGTGACCACCTGGGTCACCAGGACCCCGTGGTCGCGGGCCTCGCCGACAGCGTGCGGCGGCTCCACGCATTCCTTCCGGACACCTGGAACGCGCGGTTCGCGCGTCACTTCCACGCCGTGATCGAGGCGTACGACCGGGAGTTCCACAACCGCACCGAAGGCGTCGTCCCGACCGTCGAGGAATACCTCGAACTGCGCCGCCTCACGTTCGCGCACTGGATCTGGACGGACCTTCTGGAACCGAGCGCGGGGTACGAACTCCCGGACGCGGTGCGGAAGAACCCGGCCTATCGGAAACCGGCGCTGCTCAGTCAGGAATTCGCCGCCTGGTACAACGACCTCTGTTCGCTGCCCAAGGAAATCGCCGGGAACGAGGTGCACAATCTCGGCATCAGTCTCGTCACCCACGAGGGAATGACCCTCGAAGAGGCGATCGCTGACATACGGCGCCGCGTCGAGGAATGCATCAGCGAATTCCTGGACGCGGAACAGGAGGCATTACGGTTCGCCGACCGGCTCGACGACGGGACGGTGGGCGGAAAGGAGACGAGCGCCGCCGTACGCGCCTGCGTCGGCAACATGCGGAACTGGTTCAGTTCCGTCTACTGGTTCCACCACGAGTCCGGCCGGTACCGGGTCGACAGCTGGGACGACCGGTCCACGCCCCCGTACGTCGACAACGCAACGGAAGGTGAGAAATGACCGTCGAGTCCGTACGCCCGGAGGACACCGCCGCGACGGCCGAGCCGCCCGTGGCGGGCGGTGCCGTCCCGCTCCTCGGTCACGGCTGGCGCCTGGTGCGCGACCCGCTGGCCTTCCTGTCCCAGCTGCGCGACCACGGTGACGTGGTGCGCCTGAAACTGGGTCCCAAGACGGTCTACGCCGTCACCACCCCCGCCCTCACCGGAGCGGTGGCGCTCAGCCCGGACTACATCATCGCCGGGCCCCTGTGGGAGTCGCTGGAGAGCCTGCTCGGCAAGGAGGGCGTGGCCACCGCCAACGGCCCGCTGCACCGCCGCCAGCGGCGCACCATCCAGCCGGCGTTCCGGCTCGACGCGATCCCCGCCTACGGTCCGATCATGGCGGAGGAGGCCTACGCGCTCGTGGAGCGCTGGCGGGACGCGGACGGGGTGCTGGACATCACGTACGAGTCGTTCCGCGTGGCCGTGCGGGTCGCCGCCCGCTGCCTGATGCGCGGCGGCTACATGGACGCCCACGCCGACCGCATATGCGCCGACCTCACCACCCTGTTCGCGGGGATGTACCAGCGCATGGTGGTGCCGCTCGGACCGCTCTACAAGATTCCGCTTCCGGCCAATCGGGAATTCAACCGCGCCCTGTCCGATTTGCATGTCCTGGTCGACGAGATCGTGGCCGACCGACGGGCGAGCGGTCAAAAGCCGGACGATTTGCTGACGGCTTTGCTGGAGGCGAAGGACGACAATGGCGACCCCATCGGGGAGCAGGAGATCCATGATCAGGTCATCGCCATCCTGACCCCCGGCGCGGAAACCGTCGGTTCCACGATCATGTCGCTCCTCCTGGTTCTCACCGAGCACCCGGAACTCGGCGACAAGATCCGCGACGAGGTGAAATCCGTGGTCGGCGACCGCCCGGTCGCATTCGAGGACGTGCGGAAGCTGACGTACACCGCGAATGTCGTCACGGAGACCCTGCGGCTGTATCCGGCCGTCTGGATATTGACCCGGCGCGCGGTCGCCGACACAGAACTCGGCGGTTACCGCATTCCGAAGGGTGCGGACCTCATCTACAGCCCGTTCGCGGTCCAGCGCGACCGGCGGTCGTACGAGCGGAACGAGGACTTCGACCCGGACCGCTGGCTCCCGGAGCGGTCGAAGGACGTGCCCAAGTACGCGATGAGCCCGTTCAGCGTGGGCAACCGCAAGTGCCCCAGCGACCACTTCTCCATGGCGGAGCTCACGCTCGTCACCGCCGTGGTCGCCCACGCGTACGGCTTCGAGCACGCGTCGGACTCCGATCCCCGGCCCCGCATCGGCATCACGCTGCGGCCCCGCCGGCTGATGCTGCGGGCGCTGCCCCGCTGACGCCCCGCCGACCGGCGCGCGGTCAGGCGGCCTCCGGGCCCCTGAACGCGCGCCGGTAGGACTGCGGGGTGGTCCCCACCGCGCGCACGAAGTGGTGGCGCAGCGCGGCCGCGTTGCCGAAGCCGGCGCGGCCCGCGATCGCGTCCACCGTCTCGTCCGTCCGCTCCAGCAGATGCTGGGCGAGCAGCACCCGCTGGCGCAGGATCCAGCGGTAGGGCGTGGTGCCGGTCTCCTGCTGGAAGCGGCGGGCGAAGGTGCGCGGCGACATGAGGGCGCGGGCGGCGAGCTGCTCGACGGTGACCTCCTCGTCGAGGTGCTGCTCCATCCACACCAGCACCCCGGCGACCGAGTCGCCCCCGGGCTCCGGCAGCGGACGTTCGATGTACTGGGCCTGCCCGCCGTCGCGGTGCGGGGGCACCACCATCCGGCGGGCGATCCGGTTGGCCACCTCAGGGCCCTGTTCCTTGCGCACCAGGTGCAGACAGGCGTCGATGCCCGCGGCGGTGCCCGCCGAGGTGATCACCGGGTCCTCGTCGACGTAGAGCACGTCGGGTTCGACCGTCAGATGCGGATAGCGGCGGCTCAGCTCCTCCGCGTGCTTCCAGTGCACCGCGGCCCGCCGGCCCTCCAGCAGCCCGGCGGCGGCCAGCACGAACGCCCCGGAGCACACGCTCAGCACCCGCGCGCCCCGGTCCACCGCCCGGCGCAGCGCGTCCAGCATCTCGGGTGGGAACTCCCGGGAGGTGTAGGAGGCGCCGGCGGGCACGGTGATCAGGTCGGCCGCGTCCAGCCGGTCCAGGCCGTGCTCGGTCTGGAGCGTGAAACCGGCGCTGGCGCGCACCGAGGCCCCCTCCGCAGAGACGACCGCGAAGTCGTACACCGGCAGCCCGTCGTCGCTGCGGTCGATGCCGAAGACCTCGCAGACCACGCCGAGTTCGAACGGATTCACGCCGTCGAGCAGGACGGCCGCCACATTCCGGAGCATGGCTCCAGTGTGCCTCGCCGTTGGCAGTAAATCGAGGGTGCACGACAGTCCTGCCACTCCTCGTAAGGAGCGTCCGGCGGCACAGTGGTGTCCATGAACACGACGCAGACAGAAGCACTGATCGCGATGGTGGCCGTTCTCGGCCTGTTCGTCCTCATGGTCGCGCCCGCCGTGATCGGCATCCTGCGCGACCGCCGCATCGACCGGCAGATCCGGCGGGCCCGGGCCACCCTGGTCACCGAGCCGCCCGGTATGCCGGCCGCGTCCCGGCCGGAGCACCGGGCCGCCTCCCGCCGCCACGCACGCGCGGCGTGAGACGGCCCCGGCGCCCGGGCCCTAGAAGTCCTCGTCCAGGTCGACCGTGCCCTCCACGGCGACCTGGTACGCGGACGGACGGCGTTCGAAGAAGTTGGTCAGCTCCTGCACGCCCTGCAGCTCCATGAACGAGAACGGGTTCTCCGAGCCGTACACCGGCGCGAAGCCCAGCCGCACCAGACGCTGGTCGGCGACGCACTCCAGGTACTGCCGCATCGACGCGGTGTTCATGCCGGGCAGCCCGTCCCCGCACAGGTCACGGGCGAACTGCAGCTCCGCCTCGACGGCCTCGCGGAGCATGTCGGTGACCTGCCGCCCGAGCTCCTCGTCGAACAGCTCCGGCTCCTCCTTGCGCACGGTGTCCACCACGTCGAAGGCGAAGCTCATGTGCATCGTCTCGTCGCGGAACACCCAGTTGGTGCCGGTCGCCAGCCCGTGCAGCAGACCCCGGCTGCGGAACCAGTAGACGTAGGCGAAGGCGCCGTAGAAGAACAGCCCTTCGATGCAGGCCGCGAAGCAGATCAGGTTCAGCAGGAAGCGGCGCCGGTCGGCCCGCGACTCCAGCCGGTCGATCTTCTCCACCGAGTCCATCCACCGGAAGCAGAACTCGGCCTTCTCCCGGATGGACGGGATGTTCTCCACGGCCGCGAACGCCGCCGCCCGGTCGTCCGGATCGGGCAGGTAGGTGTCCAGCAGGGTCAGGTAGAACTGGACGTGCACGGCCTCCTCGAACAGCTGCCGTGACAGGTACAGCCGCGCCTCGGGCGAGTTGATGTGCTTGTACAGCGTCAGCACCAGGTTGTTCGCCACGATCGAGTCGCCGGTGGCGAAGAACGCCACGAGCCGGCCGATCAGATGCTGCTCCTCGGGCGTCAGCTTCGCCAGGTCGGCGACGTCCGAGTGCAGGTCCACCTCCTCGACATGCCAGGTGTTCTTGATCGCGTCCCGGTAGCGCTCGTAGAAGTCCGGGTAGCGCATGGGGCGCAGGGTCAGCTCGAAGCCGGGGTCGAGCAGGTTCTTGGTCGTGCTGGTGGTCACTGGCAGGCCTCGCAGGATTCGGGGTTCTCGAGGGAGCAGGCGACGGCCTCGGGGTCGGCCGGCTGCTGGACGGGGACGGCGGCGCGGGCCGCGCGGGCGATCCGGGTCGCCGGACGGGAACGCAGGTAGTAGGTGGTCTTCAGCCCCTGCTTCCAGGCGTAGGCGTACATCGAGGAGAGCTTCCCGATGGTCGGCGTCTCCAGGAACAGGTTGAGCGACTGCGCCTGGTCCAGGAACGGGGTCCGGGCGGCGGCCATGTCGATCAGGCCGCGCTGCGGGATCTCCCACGCCGTGCGGTACAGCCGCCGTACGTCCTCGGGGATCCACGCGAAGTCCTGCACCGAGCCGTTCGCCTCGCGCAGCGCCTCACGGGTGCGCGCGTCCCACACGCCCAGCCGCTTGAGGTCCTCCACCAGGTACGAGTTGACCTGGAGGAACTCCCCGGACAGCGTCTCGCGCTTGAACAGGTTGGACACCTGCGGCTCGATGCACTCGTACACGCCCGCGATCGATGCGATGGTCGCGGTGGGCGCGATCGCCAGCAGCAGCGCGTTGCGCAGGCCCGTCGCGGCGATCCGCGACCGCAGTGCCTCCCAGCGCTCCGGCCAGGCGAGCTCGACTCCGTAGTGGTCGGGGTGCAGCACGCCCCGCGCGGTGCGGGTCTTCTCCCAGGCGGGCAGCGGACCGTGCCGCTCCGCGAGACCGGCGGACGTCTCGTACGCGGCGAGCATGATGCGCTCGGCGATCCGGGTGGACAGCGCCTTCGCCTCGGGGGAGTCGAAGGGCACGCGCAGCCGGAAGAACACGTCCTGCAGCCCCATCACGCCCAGACCCACCGGGCGCCAGCGGCTGTTGGACCGGGACGCCTCCCCGGTCGGGTAGAAGTTGATGTCGACCACCCGGTCCAGGAACGTCACGGCGGTGCGGACCGCCGCGTCCAGGCGCTCCCAGTCCATGCCGTCCGGGCCCGCGAAGGCCGCGAGGTTGACCGAGCCGAGGTTGCAGACCGCCGTCTCCCCGTCGTCGGTGACCTCCAGGATCTCCGTGCACAGGTTGGAGGAGTGGACGACGTGACCCGGTTCGGCGGTCTGGTTGGCGGTGCGGTTGGCGGTGTCCTTGAAGGTCATCCAGCCGTTGCCGGTCTGCGCGAGGGTGCGCATCATCCGGCCGTACAGCTCGCGCGCCGGGAGCGTCCTGCGGGCCAGGCCCTTCGCCTCGGCGGCTCGGTAGGCCGCGTCGAACTCCTCGCCCCACAGGTCGACCAGCTCGGGCACGTCGACGGGGGAGAACAGCGACCATTGGGCGTCTGCGTCGACCCGGCGCATGAACTCGTCCGGGACCCAGTGCGCCAGGTTCAGATTGTGCGTACGGCGGGCGTCCTCACCGGTGTTGTCGCGCAGCTCCAGAAACTCCTCGACGTCCGCGTGCCAGGTCTCCAGGTAGACCGCGGCGGCGCCCTTGCGCCGGCCGCCCTGGTTCACGGCGGCGACCGAGGCGTCCAGCGTCTTCAGGAACGGGACGATGCCGTTGGAGTGCCCGTTGGTGCCGCGGATCAGCGAACCCCGGGCGCGGACGCGGGAGAAGGACAGACCGATGCCGCCGGCGTGCTTCGAGAGGCGGGCGACCTGGTGGTAGCGCTCGTAGAGGGAGTCCAGCTCGTCCTTGGGGGAGTCCAGGAGGTAGCAGGACGACATCTGCGGGTGGCGGGTGCCGGAGTTGAACAGCGTGGGGGAGGAGGGCAGGTAGTCCAGCCGGCTCATCAGCCCGTACAGCGCGGCGACGTCCTCCAGCGCCCGCTCGCTCTCGTCCTCGGCGAGCCCGCAGGCCACCCGCAGCAGGAAGTGCTGGGGCGTCTCGACGACCTTGCGGGTGACCGGGTGGCGCAGCAGGTAGCGGCTGTGCAGGGTGCGCAGGCCGAAGTAGCCGAACCGGTCGTCGGCGTCCGTGTCGACCAGCGCGTCCAGACGGGCCGCGTGGAGCCGGACGAACGCGGCGGTGCGGTCGCCGATCAGGCCCTCCCGGTGACCGGCGGCCACCGAGCCGGTGAACGAGGTGACGCCCTGCGAGGCGGCCTCGGCGCGGATGCCGAGGGTGAGCAGCCGGGCGGCGAGCCGGGAGTAGGCGGGGTCCTCGGAGATCAGCCCGGCCGCCGCCTCGGTGGCCAGGTCCCGCAGCTCCGCCTCGTCGGCGGAGGCGGACCGGCCGCGCAGCGCGGCCGCGGCCACCCGGCCGGCGTCGGCGTCGGGCAGGTCGGCGGTCAGCTGGGTCAGGGTCCGCAGCAGCGCGGCCCCGGGGCCGTCGCTGTCCTCGGTCACGCGGGTCGCTGAAGCCGGATCGGCTGGCGCGATGGTCACGTGTGGCTCTCCCTCGCTCGGCACGGGGGCCTCGAAGAGCGCAGGGGGCAGCACACGAACGCACGCGGCGTCGCGTCCACCGGCCCATTCCGCGAGGCCCGGACGTCAGGGCACCCGGACCGGAAGGGCCGGGCGCACTGTCGGCAGGTCCTCGGACTGACTCCCGTGCGCGCCCGTGGGCAGGCATGGGTACACCGTTGCGGGACAGTTCCGGATTCGCACCGGATTCCCCTGCGGCGACAGCGAGCATGAGCATACATCTTGTGCCGGGTGTCGCCGACGGACCCATATGTTGTGTCGCGCTGGGGTTATGGTGGGGTCGGACGGAAGGGCTGCGCCCGGCCGTCAGAGCGTCAGTTCGTAGACCAGCAGCATGATGTCGTCGAGCTCCGGCAGCGGGTTCCAGTCCCGCCCGGGGGCCCGCGTGAAGCCCAACCGCTCGTACACCCGGTGCGCGGAGTGCATCGTGCGCTGCGTGGACAGCACCATGCGGGTGCGGCCGAGCGCCCGCGCCCGGTCGACGCAGGCGCGCACCAGGGCCTCACCGGCGCCCCGGCCGCGGTGGGCGGGGGAGACGGCCAGCATCCGTATCTCCGCCTCGCCGGGCTCCGCGATGTCGGCCATGGGCCCGGGGCCGGGCACGAAGGTCACCCCGCCCAGCAGCGCGCCGTCCGCCACGGCGACCAGCACCTCGGCGGCCGCCGCCCGCTTGCCCACGTCCCGCAGCTCGTCCAGGTAGGAGTCGGACTCCCCGAAGTCCAGCAGCCCGTCGCCGAGATAGGCCTGAGCGGTGATCTCACCGAGGTCCGCGTGCTCGCCGGGCGTCGCCGGCCGGATGACGATGTCCATGCGGGGGAGTCTGCCGCACGGGCACGACAGCGGGCCGCCGGTTTTCCACCGGCGGCCCGCTGCCCTGTGCGTGAACGGCGTCAGTGCTTGCTGTCCGCCGTGGCCGGCGGGAGCTCCACCTGCACGCCCGGGTCGCCGGCGTCCGCCGTGTAGTCGCGCGGCTCGGTCTCGTCGACGCCGTCCGGCGCCTTGACCGCCCGCATGACGAAGGTCAGGACGACCGTGACCAGCACGTTGATCACGAAGGCGGTGAGACCGATGTAGCCGATCTCCCCGATGCCCGGGATCTCCTTGGCGGAGCCGCCGAAGTGCTTCTGCGTCGGCGACGCCACCCCGTACGCGGCGACCGTGCCGTAGATCATGCCGACCGCCCAGCCGCCGATCAGCGCCCAGCGGTGGAACCAGCGGGTGAACAGGCCGCCCACCAGCGCCGGGAAGGTCTGCAGGATCCAGATGCCGCCCAGCAGCTGGAAGTTGATCGCGACGGTCTTGTCCATGGTCAGGACGAAGACCAGCGCGCCCACCTTCACCAGCAGGGACACGATCTTGGAGACTGCGGTCTCCTGCTTGGGCGTCGCGTCCGGCTTGATGAAGTCCTTGTAGATGTTGCGGGTGAACAGGTTCGCCGCCGCGATCGACATGATCGCCGCCGGCACCAGCGCGCCGATGCCGATCGCCGCGAAAGCCACCCCGGCGAACCAGTCCGGGAACATGTTCTCGAACAGCTGCGGGATGGCCAGCTGGCCGTTCTGCACCTTCACCCCGGCCGCGATCGCCATGAACCCGAGCAGCGCCAGCAGGCCCAGCATCAGCGAGTACAGCGGCAGGATCGTGGTGTTGCGGCGGATCACCTCACGGCTGCGCGAGGACAGCGTCGCGGTGATCGAGTGCGGGTACATGAACAGCGCGAGCGCCGACCCCAGCGCCAGCGTGGCGTACGTCCACTGGCCCGCCTCGCCCGGCACCAGGGCGCCGCGCGGGGCACCGGTGGCCGGGTTGGTCTCGCTGTACGCCTCCTGCGCGGAGGCGAAGATCTCGTCGAACCCGCCCAGTTTGATCGGGATGTAGATGATCGCCACCGCGATCACGATGTAGATCAGCGTGTCCTTGACGAACGCGATCAGCGCGGGCGCCCGCAGCCCCGACGAGTAGGTGTACGCGGCCAGCACACCGAAGGCGAGGAGCAGCGGCAGGTCCTTGATGAACCAGTTGGTGTTCTCGCCGCCGCCGACGCCCATCACGTCCAGCACGGCCTGGATGCCGACCAGTTGCAGCGCGATGTACGGCATCGTCGCCAGGATGCCGGTGACCGCGACGGCCAGCGACAGCCCCTTCGAGCCGAACCGCCCGCGCACGAAGTCGGACGTCGTCACATAGCCGTGCTTGTGCGACACCGACCACAGCCGGGGCAGGAAGGTGAAGATCAGCGGATACACGAGGATCGTGTACGGCACCGCGAAGAAGCCGGCCGCGCCCGCCGCGTAGATCGCCGCCGGGACGGCCACGAAGGTGTACGCGGTGTACAGGTCGCCGCCGAGCAGGAACCAGGTGACCCAGGTGCCGAACGACCGCCCGCCCAGGCCCCATTCGTCGAGAGTGTGCTCGTTGGCGGCCTTGCGCCAGCGTGCGGCCAGGAAGCCCATCACGGTGACGAGCACGAAGAAGAAGATGAAGACGGCGAGTGCCACGCCGTTCACGCCGTCGTTCACTGCTCGGCACCACCCTTCGCGGCGGAGCGGGCGCGCTGGTCACGCTGCCAGAGCTTGTACGCGATCATCGTGAGCGCGGTCGAGATCAGCACCCACAGCATCTGGTACCAGTAGAAGAACGGGATGCCGATGAACACCGGGTCGGTCTTGGCGTAGGACCCGACCCACAGCATGGCGACGAATGGTGCGAGCAGACAGAGGCCGATGACGACGCGCATGGGCGTCACCACCGGCCCTGGTGTTGTTTGCGGGGTTTGCGACATCAGACGGCTCCCGTCCCCTCACTGATCGCCGACGTTGGCTCGCGGCAATGTAGGTGAGGGCGCGGGGCGGTCGTAACCCCCCGTAAGAGGGGCGGTATGCAGCAGCAGCGCAACCGCAAGGCAACAGCAACGAAAATCCTGTCAACCGCCCGGTCTGTCGGGTTTTGCGGTGACGTCGGCGGCTGTCCGTCAGTCCTGGGGGCGCTTGAGGCGCGCGACGAACTTGTACCGGTCGCCCCGGTACACCGACCGCACCCACTCCACGGGCTGCCCGCCCCGGTCCAGCGAGTGCCGGGACAGCATCAGCATCGGCAGGCCCACGTCGGTGCCGAGCAGGCCCGCCTCGCGCGGCGTGGCCAGGGACGTCTCGATGGTCTCCTCGGCCTCCGCGAGATGGACGTCGTACACCTCGGCGAGGGCCGTGTAGAGAGACGTGTACTTGGTCAGGCTGCGGCGCAGCGCCGGGAAGCGCTTGGCGCTGAGGTGGGTGGTCTCGATGGCCATGGGCTCGCCGTTGGCCATGCGCAGCCGCTCGATGCGCAGCACGCGGCCGCCGGCGGTGATGTCGAGCAGCCCGGCCAGCCGGTCGTCGGCCGTGATGTACCCGAGGTCGAGGAGCTGCGAGGTCGGCTCCAGGCCCTGCGCGCGCATGTCCTCGGTGTACGAGGTGAGCTGGAGCGCCTGGGACACCTTGGGCTTGGCGACGAAGGTGCCCTTGCCCTGGATGCGCTCCAGACGTCCCTCGACCACCAGTTCCTGGAGCGCCTGGCGCACGGTGGTGCGGGAGGTGTCGAACTCGGCCGCCAGCGTGCGCTCGGGCGGGACCGGGGTGCCGGGGGGCGCCGTCTCGGTCATGTCGAGCAGATGCTTCTTCAGCCGGTAGTACTTAGGCACGCGTGCCGTACGGACCGCGGTCCCACCCTCGTTCTCCGTACTGCTGACGTCGGTGCTCATGCTCTGCCTTCCCGGCTCCGGCTGCCGAAGCGGCCGACAGACCGTCGGCCACGGCTGACATCGTGGCACGGCTCCGGGCGGGGGCGGGCCCCTCGCGCGCTCCGTGATCCCTTTTGTATACCCCTGTGACCAGTGATGGTCCAGACCACGGGCGGTGGTCAGATGCCCTGCCACTCCGGCTTGTTGACGTAGGCGTGGCGGAAGTAGTCGGCGAGCTTCAGCTTGGAGGCGGCCGCCTCGTCGACCACCACGGTGGCGTGCGGGTGCAGCTGGAGCGCGGACGCCGGGCACACCGCGGCGACCGGGCCCTCGACGGTGGCGGCGACCGCGTCCGCCTTGCCCTCGCCGGTGGCCAGCAGCACCAGGTGCCGGGCCTCCAGGATGGTGCCGATGCCCTGGGTGATGACGTGGTGCGGCACCTGGTCGATGTCGCCGTCGAAGAAGCGGGCGTTGTCCACCCGGGTCTGCTCCGTCAGCGTCTTGATCCGGGTGCGCGAGGCGAGCGAGGAGCACGGCTCGTTGAAGCCGATGTGCCCGTCGGTGCCGATGCCGAGCAGCTGGAGGTCCACGCCGCCGGCCTCGGCCAGCTCACGGTCGTAGCGCTCGCACGCGGCCTGCACGTCCTCGGCCGTGCCGTCGGGACCGAGGAAGGCGTCCATCGGGATGCCGAGCTGTTCGAGGACCTCGCGCTTCACCACGGAGCGGTAGGACTCGGGGTGGTCGGCGGGCAGCCCCACGTACTCGTCGAGCTGGGCCACCCGCGCCCGGGAGGTGTCCACGGCGCCTGAGCGGACCTTGGCGGCCAGTGCCTCGTAGACGGGAAGCGGCGTGGAACCGGTCGCCACGCCGAGGAGGGCGTCGGGCTTGCGTCGCAGCAGCTGTGCCATGGCCTCGGCGACGAGCTCGCCTCCCGCCTGGGCGTCCGCAACGATGACAACTTCCACGGTGGGCCTGCCGATCTTCCGGTGGACTCGACTGGGACGGACCCCGGAGCACCGGGGCCATGTGGTTTAGACCAATCTCAATCTAGCAGAGGGCCGCCCGCCCGCCGAGGCGAAACCGGCACCCGTGCCGAAACCGCTCCCCGCGCCCCGGGTGCCCCGAAAACGTGGCGTCCGACCGGCCCCGCGCACACTCCTGTCGGGTTAGGCTGCGTGGTGGACCCGTCTGCGTCCCCCAGGGGCGCGGGGCGACCGTCGAAGAACGCCGTACGACGCATTTACAGGCGCAGTGGTCTAGTCCACAATGCGTAGCAGGACACACAGACCTGCCTTCCCCGCACAGGAAGGCGGACCGAGGATCCGAGGCTCTCTGCCCTGACTGCCCCGGCTCCTCATCCTTCGGCCGACCGGGACCGCACACCCCACCGGCCGATATTGCTCCGGGCTGCGGTGCCGGGAGGGTTGAGGGTCCCTCCCAGGCGCCGCGGCCCGCGGGTGTTTCCAGGGGTCACAGGCACACAGGTACGCTCGCTGACGTGCCCTCCATGAACGAACTCGTACGCCAGCACACCGCCCTCGACGACACCGACCTCGAGTGGCTCCACCTGCTGGTCTCGGAGTGGCAGCTGCTCTCCGACCTCTCCTTCGCCGACCTGGTCCTGTGGGTCCCCACCCGCGACGGCACGCGCTACGTCTCCGTCGCCCAGATGCGGCCCAACACCGGCCCGACCTCCTACCAGGACGACATGGTCGGTCATCTGGTCCCGCGCGGCCGCCGGCCCATGCTGGACGCGGCCCTGGACGAGGGCCGCATCGTGCGCGAGGGCGACCCGGAGTGGCGCGAGGAGGTCCCGGTCCGCGTCGAGTCCATCCCGGTGCGGCGTGAGGGACGGGTCCTCGGCGTCATCGCGCGCAACACCAACCTGCTCACCGTGCGCACCCCCAGCCGGCTGGAGCTCACGTATCTGCAGAGCGCCTCGGACCTGGCCCAGATGATCGCGGCCGGCGCCTTCCCGTTCGCCAACCAGCAGCTGGAGATGGACGCCTCGCCGCGCGTCGGCGACGGACTGATCCGGGTCGACGCCGACGGCGTCGTCCAGTACGCCTCGCCCAACGCCCTGTCCGCCTACCACCGCCTCGGCCTGGCCGCGGACCTGGTGGGCCATCACCTCGGGCAGACCACCGCCGAACTGGCCCCCTCGCGCGGGCCGGTGGACGAGGCGCTGGCGAAGGTGGCGAGCGGCTGGGCGCCCCGCGAGTTCGAGATCGAGTCCGACGACGGCGTCATCCAGTTCCGCGCGATCCCGCTGAAGCCGAAGGGCACCCGCATCGGCTCCCTGGTGCTCCTCCGGGACGTGACCGAACTGCGCCGCCGCGAACGCGAGTTGATCACCAAGGACGCCACCATCCGGGAGATCCACCACCGGGTGAAGAACAACCTCCAGACCGTGGCCGCCCTGCTGCGGCTCCAGGCCCGCCGCATCGGCTCGGAACGCGGACGGGCGGCGCTGGAGGAAGCCGTGCGGCGGGTGGGGTCCATCGCCATCGTCCACGAGACGCTGTCCCAGAACCTGGACGAGCGTGTGGAGTTCGACGAGATCGCCGACCGGGTGCTCGCCATGGTCGCGGAGATCTCCCCGGGCAAGGTCACCGGCCGGCGGTCGGGCCGCTTCGGGATACTCGACGCCGAGGTGGCCACGCCCCTGTCGATGGTGCTGACCGAAGTGCTGCAGAACGCGCTGGAGCACGGCTTCCGCGAGGGCGAGACGGGAACCGTCGAGGTGTCCGCGGTGCGCGGCGGCACCTCACGGGAGGCGCGCCTGCTGGTCACCGTGCAGGACGACGGCGTGGGCCTGCCCGAGGGCTTCGACCCGCACACCGCGGGCAACCTGGGCCTGCAGATCGTACGGACGCTGGTGGAAGGGGAGTTGGGCGGCACCTTCGACATGGTCCCGGCGCCGGAGCGGGGGACCCGGGTGATCCTCGACATCCCGGTGCAGGCGGACTCCTGACCGCCGGGGCCCGGTGCGCCCGGGCCCCGCACACCCTCAGGCCGGTGACAGGCCCCGGAACAGCAAAAGACCCCGGACCACGGTCCGGGGCTGATGCTCGTTCCTCGCTTCCCCTGCCCGATCGGGACGGGCGTCGGGGGAACTTCGCGCTGCGGCTCGGGGCGGGAGATGCGTGTGCGCCGTCCACGGAATCATCCGGACGGGCGCACACGCGCCGCCAAGCTCAGGCTGTTTGCTGGGGCGGGGTCGTCAGGCGGAGGCCTGACGCGCCCGGTTGCGGGCAGCGCGGCGCTTCATCGCGCGACGCTCGTCCTCGCTGAGACCACCCCAGACGCCGGAGTCCTGACCGGACTCGAGCGCCCACTGCAGGCACTGCTCGATCACCGGGCAGCGGCGGCAGACGGCCTTGGCTTCCTCGATCTGCAGCAGCGCGGGACCGGTGTTGCCGATGGGGAAGAAGAGCTCGGGGTCTTCCTCGCGGCAAACGGCGTTGTGACGCCAGTCCATGGCTGCTACCTCTCCTTGGTATTACTGCAGGTGCTTGTGAATGTGAACGCTTTCACGAATCCCCCAACAAGTGAAGGGCCGACCGCCAGGGTGCCTGGCGTGGTCCTTGGGTCTGAAGAGGGGTTCCGGTGATCTGTGGAGGCCGGTGTTGCGGGCCGTCCCGATCGCCAAGAAGAGACTCGCAAACCTCGGCGGCGGATACAACCCCTTCCGGAAAGTTTTTTTTGATTCTTCGGTGTCGACTAGGTCACAGCCGTACTTCCATGGGGTGGACCCTGGCCTAAACGTTCGACTGAAAGGACTTTGGCCCTTTCTGCTCACACAATCACACGCAGTGCACGGCGAACGCCTGTGAACGTCACGCTGGTACGCAGCCCCAGGTGGTCACCGTCCATCTGAAGGGGCAGCGGCACCTTCGAATGCAAGGTGAAGCGTGTCAGATCGTGCCGCGTCACGGCGTGCTTGCCGCGGGGTCCGCGCTCCGGGGACGAAGTGAGCAACTGCGTGCCATACCGGGCAACCGCGGGGGTGGACATCCGGGTGAGACCGAAGAGATCGAGTCCCGTGTCGAACGACGCCCGCGGCGAGGCGTAGATCGGACGGTTGCCGAGGAACGTCCACGGCGAGGTGTTCGAGACTATGGACAGCACCAGGTCCTCGACCGGCTCCTCGCCCTCGAGGTCCAGCGTGATCACGCCGTTGCGGCGGTGCGGGTCGCCCAGCAGCTGACGCACCACCTGGCGCATGTACAGCGCGTGCGTCGACCGCCGGCCGCGCTCCCGCTGCTGCTCCACCCGGCCGACCACGCCGGCGTCGAAGCCCAGCCCCGCGTTGAAGGTGAACCAGCGGGCGGGCACCGCCTCGTCCTCGGTGCCCGGCGTGCCCGAGGTCAGCCCCAGACCCACCGTCCGCTCCCGGCCCTCGCGCAGCGCGTCCAGCAGCGCGCCGGTCGCCTCCACGGGCTGGTTGGGAAGACCGAGGGCGCGGGCGAAGACGTTGGTGGAGCCGCCGGGGACCACGGCGAGACCGGGCAGGTGCTCCGGGTCGGGCCCCGCGTGCAGCAGGCCGTTGACGACCTCGTTCACCGTGCCGTCGCCGCCCAGGGCGACCACCAGGTCGACCTCGCCGCTCTCCGCCGCCTGCCGGCCCAGGTCGCGGGCGTGACCGCGGTACTCCGTGGTCACCGCGTCGAGTTTCATCTCACTGGCGAGCGCGTGGATCAGCACGTCGCGCGTGCGCGCACTGGTGGTGGTTGCCGCCGGGTTGACCACGAGAAGTGCACGCATGACGTGCAGGGTACCTACTCAGCGGTACCCGGCCCAGAGAGAGGTCCTTCCCTGTGGACGGCGCGGGCGTGAACCTCGCCACGGGACGGCTCCCCGGCGGCGGCTACCCTGCAGGGGTGAGCAGCGAGCAGACCCCCGTCACCGGCCCCGACGACACCGGCGCCCGTCCGCGCCGCCTGACGTACGCCGCGGTCCTCGCCGCGCTGGAGGGGCTCGCGCTGGTCGTCGGCGGTGTCTGGCTGCTGGCGCTCGGTCTCGCGGGCGAGCCGGACGACCGGCAGCAGTCCGTCACCGGCGGGGTCACGCTGATCGTGCTGGCGCTGCTGCCGCTGCTGGCCGCGCGCGGCCTGTTCGCCCGGCGGAGCTGGAGCCGCGGGCCCGCCGTCATCACGCAGCTCGTGGCGCTGCCCGTCGCCTACAACATGCTGATGTCGGACGGCGCGGCCATCCCCGCCGGAATCGTGCTCGCCGTCGTCGCCGTGACCGCGCTGGTGCTGCTGATCAACGCCGAGACCACCCGGGCCCTCGGCATCCGCGGACCCGGGAACGCGGGCGACGCCGCGAAGTGACGCGCCGCGCCGGCGCCTACTCCTCCACGAGCAGCTTCTCCCGCAGCTGGGCCAGGGTGCGGGCCAGCAGCCGGGAGACGTGCATCTGCGAGATGCCGACCTCCTGCGCGATCTGGGACTGGGTCATGTTGCCGAAGAAGCGCAGCAGCAGGATCCGCTTCTCGCGCGGCGGGAGGTCCTCCAGCAGCGGCTTGAGCGACTCCCGGTACTCCACGCCCTCCAGCGCCTCGTCCTCCGCGCCGAGGGTGTCGGCGACCGCCGGGGACTCGTCGTCGGTGTCGGGGACGTCCAGGGACAGCGTGGAGTAGGCGTTCGCCGACTCCAGGCCCTCCAGGACCTCCTCCTCCGAGATCGCCAGCTTCTCGGCGAGCTCGTGCACCGTGGGGGAGCGGCCGTGCAGCTGGGACAGCTCCGCCGTGGCCGTGGTGAGCGCCAGCCGCAGCTCCTGGAGCCGCCGCGGCACCCGCACCGCCCAGCCCTTGTCGCGGAAGTGCCGCTTGATCTCGCCGACGACCGTAGGGGTGGCGTACGTGGAGAACTCCACGCCCCGGTCCGGGTCGAAGCGGTCGACGGACTTGATCAGTCCGATGGTGGCGACCTGGGTGAGGTCGTCCAGCGGCTCGCCGCGGTTGCGGAAGCGGCGCGCCAGGTGCTCGACGAGCGGCAGATGCATCCGCACCAGCCGGTTGCGCAGCTCCGCGTACTCGGGACTGCCGGCCTCCAGTGTGCGCAGTTCGAGGAAGAGGGCGCGCGCCCCGCTGCGGTCCTGCGGGTCGTGGTGCGCGTGCGTGCCCGGCACACCCGGTGTGCTCCGTGCGCCGGAGGCAGGCGCCGCCTGCTCCTCGGCCTCTCGCTCGTGCTCGCTCATCGTCCCGCCCGTCGCCCTTCCCCGAGCGCTCGCCTCGTCCCCCGCCGCCGGCTCGGCCAGGGCGGGGGCCTCCCCGCCGGGAGCGGCCGGCCCGGCCGCGGACGGGTCCCGCGCGGCACCGCCGGCCTGCCCGCCGCCCGGTCCGACGCCCCCCGTGGAGTCGTCCTCCGGATGCGGCCGGGCCTGCTCGGGGATGCCGTCGATACCGTCCGGCACGCGCTCGGCCGGCAGCTCCCGTGTGCCGCGTTCTTCGTCCCGCACCGGCCCGTCCTCGCTCCTCACGCCGGCCCGGGTCCCGCGCCGCGCTGTTTGTAGAGGCTGATCGACACGGTTCTGTCCTCGTCCACGGCGGAGGAGACCTTGCCCGCGAGCGCGGACAGCACGGTCCAGGCGAAGGTGTCCCGCGACGGGGCGTGGCCGTCCGTGGTGGGCGCCGAGACGGTGACCTCGAGCGAGTCGTCGACGAGCCGGAAGACGCAACTGAGCACCGATCCCGGCACGGCCTGCTGCAGCAGGATCGCGCAGGCCTCGTCGACCGCGATGCGCAGGTCCTCGATCTCGTCGAGGGTGAAGTCCAAACGGGCCGCGAGGCCGGCCGTGGCCGTACGCAGCACCGACAGGTAGGCCCCCGCGGCCGGCAGCCGGACTTCCACGAAGTCCTGGGTCGCGGGCTCGCCAGCGATCTGGGACACCCTCACCTCCAAGGTGGTACAAGCGTTTCAGGGCCTGTGTTCGCCCCCGGGCAACGCGCTACGTGGTTCAGCGGTGACGCTATCGCGCTCCCGGCGGTCCTGTCGCCGGGACCCCGACCCGTTGCCGTCACTCATAGTAAAACTGCGAACACGCTCCGTGGCTAGGGGTCTGCGACTGCCAAATGGGAAGAGCGCGCGCCGCATTGACGTACCCAGGCGCCGGACCGTCGAACCGTCCGGCACCGTGGTCCCGCCACGTCACACCAGTACGTGGTCGACGAAGCACCAGCGCCAGTCCTCACCCGGCTCGAAGGTCCGCATCACGGGATGGCCGGTTTCCCTGTGGTGACGCGTCGCGTGCCGGTTCGGCGAGGAGTCGCAGCAGCCGACGTGACCGCAGGTGAGGCAGAGGCGGAGCTGCACCGGGTCCGTCCCTTCCAGCAGGCACTCCGGACACGTCTCATCGAGCGCGGCCGGTTCCGGGTGCGGCAACGCCTCGACGTGCGTGCACTGTTTCATGATTGCCAGATTACGACGGTCGTGCGGACGGCCGCGCGGAAAAACGAGGGTGGGCCCGACATGGACGTGATGCCCCTGCTGCTCCTGGTCGCGGGCAGCGCCGCGGTGGCCGCCGCCGCCCGGCGCACGCCGGTGCCGCCGCCGCTGGTGCTGGTCGCGGTGGGTCTGGCGGTCAGCTACGTCCCGGGCGTGCCGGACTACGCGCTCGACCCGCACATCGTGCTGCCGCTGATCCTCCCGCCGCTCCTCTACACGGCGGCCGTGGACAGCTCCTACCTGGACCTGCGGGCGCAGCTGCGGCCGGTGGCGCTGCTGTCCGTCGGGTACGTGCTGTTCGCGACGCTCGCCGTCGGCTGGGTGCTGTACCTGCTGGTGCCGGACCTGCCGCTCACCGCGGCGCTGGTGTTCGGCGCGGTGGTGGCGCCCCCGGACGCCGTCGCGGCGACGGCGGTGGCCCGCCGGGTCGGCCTGCCCTCGCGGATCACGACCATCCTCCAGGGCGAGTCGCTGTTCAACGACGCCACCGCCATCACCGCGTTCCGGGTCGCCGTGGCCGCGTCCGTCGGCGAGGGCGTGAGCTGGGCCGGAGGAGTGGGGGAGTTCCTGCTGGCGGCCGTCGGCGGCGTGGTGGTCGGCCTGGTGATGATGGCGCCGCTGCACTGGCTGCGCACCCACCTGCGCGAGACGCTGCTGCAGAACACGCTGTCGCTGCTCATCCCGTTCGCCGCGTACGCCGTGGCCGAGCAGGTGGAAGCCTCCGGGGTGATCGCCGTCGTGGTGGTCGCGCTGTACCTCGGGCACCGCGCGTGGGAGGTCGACTTCGCCACCCGGCTCCAGGAGAGCGCGGTGTGGGGCATGGTCGCGTTCGTCCTCGAGTCCGCGGTGTTCGCCCTCATCGGGCTCCAGCTGCCCGTCGTCATGCGCGGGCTCGGCGAACACGAGGGCATCGCCTCCGTCTGGTACGCCGTGGCCGTCTTCGCGGTGGTCGTCGCGGTGCGGTTCCTCTGGGTCTACCCGGCGATCTGGCTGCCGTGGCTGGTCTCCGCGCGGATCAGGGCGCGCGAACGGAGGCCCGGCTGGAAGGGGCCGTTCGTGATCTCGTGGGCGGGGATGCGCGGGGTGGTGTCGCTCGCCATCGCCTTCTCGATCCCCGTCACCGCGGAGGGCGAGGACTTCCCGCACCGGTACCTGCTGCTCTTCCTGACCTTCACCACCGTCATCGGCACCCTGGTCGTACAGGGCCTCACCCTGCCCCCGCTGATCCGGCTGCTGCGGCTGCCCGGGCGCGACCCGCAGGCAGAGACCCTCGCCGAGGCCAACGCACAGGCGCAGGCGTCCCGGGTCGCCGAGGAGCGCCTCGACGACCTGCTCGCCGACGAGCGCAACGCCCTCCCCGCGCCGCTCGCCGACCGGCTGCGCGGCGTCCTGGAGCGCCGCCGCAACGCCGTCTGGGAGCGGCTCGGGCAGGCCAACCCCGTCACCGGGGAGTCGGTGGACGACACCTACCGGCGGCTGTCCCGGGAGATGATCGGCGCCGAGCGCGAGGTCTTCGTGAAGCTGCGCGACGGGCGCTACATCGACGACGAGATGCTGCGGACGCTGCTGCGCCGGCTGGACCTGGAGGAGGCCGCCGCCTACCGGGAGGCGGAGTAGACCTTCCCGGAGCGACACGCGGTTCAGGGGAACGGCCGCCCCGTGATCACCGCGGCGACCGTGCTCCCGCGCGGGAAGGCGCCCTCCGCGGCCAGGGTGACAAGGGCATGAAGCAACTTGGCGACATAGATACGTTCCACGGGGACGCCGTGACGCTGTTCGAAGTCCGCGGCGAACGCCTCCAGGTCCGCCGGCACGCGCGCGTAGCCGCCGTGGTGGAACCGTTCGTCGAGGCTCCACGCCCCGCGCGGCCCGCCGAACGCCTCCGTCTGCAGGGCCCGTATCCCCGCCGTGAGGAAGCCGCCCTTGAGCACCGGTATGCCGAGCGTCCGCGCGCTCCCGCCGAGCCCGGCGGCCAGTCCCGCGAGCGTGCCGCCCGTGCCGCACGCCACCGCCGCCACGTCCGCCGCGCCCGCCAGCTCGCGGCCGAGCTCCACGCACCCGCGCACCGCGGCGGCGTTGCTGCCGCCCTCGGGCACGACGAGGGCGTCCTCGGCGTCCGCCGCGCGCAGCACGGCCGCGAGCGTGTCCGGATCGGTCTTGCGGCGGTACACCGAGCGCGTGACGAAACACAGCCGCATGCCGTCGGCCGCGCAGCGCGCCAGCGACGGGTTGAGCGGCCGGTCCGCCAGCTCCTCGCCGCGCACCACGCCCACCGTGCGCAGCCCGAGCAGCCGGCCGGCGGCGGCCGTGGCCCGCAGATGGTTGGAGTACGCCCCGCCGAACGTGAGCACCGTCCGCCCGCCGGCCGCCGCCAGGTTCGGGGCGAGCTTGCGCCACTTGTTGCCGACCAGCTCCGGGTGGACGAGGTCGTCCCGCTTCAGCAGCAGCCGCACCCCGTGCCGCTCGAACCGCGCGTCGACGGCCTCCTCCAGCGGCGAGGGAAGCCGCGGGCGCAGGCCGGCGAGGGCGTCGGAGCTGGTCATGCGGGCCATTGTCGCCCGAGGCGGGGGCAGGCGCGGGCGCCGGTGTTCCGCGTGGGGGGTGTCACGAGGGCGGAACACCGGCGACGAGCGCCTCGGCGCCTGTCACGTCGGGCGGTCATGCGGGCCGGTCACACGGGCCGGTCACACCGTCCGGTCACTTCAGACGGTCTCGGATCCGCTTGCGCATCGACGCCATGGTGAACCCGCGCGGGTCCACCTTGCCCGGCTGCCACTCCAGGTGGCCGATCACCGACTGCTCGTTCCAGCCGTGGTAGCGGCAGACCGCCGCCGCGGCCTTCTCGATGGCCTCCAGCTGCGCCGCCGGCCACGGGTCCTTCCCGTCGCCGAGGTTCTCGCACTCGAAGCCGTAGAAGTGCCGGTTGCCGTCGGTGTTGGCCTCGTTGTCCGGAGGGAACGTCTTCTTCTCGGCGATCACCGCCCGCAGCACGTCGTCGTCGCCGAGCCCCGCGTGGTTGGCGCGGCCGTACCCGACGAGGTGCACCCGGCCGTCCTTGGTGATCACGCCGTGGCACAGCGGCCCCGGCAGACCCGAGTAGCCCTTGCGGCAGATGTCGACCGTCGCCTTGCTGCCCTTGGTCACGGTGTGATGGATCATCACACCGTTCACCGGCCCCCACGGGCCCTTGTGGTTGCGGTTGTGGTCGCGCCAGTCGCCGACCTCGACGACCGTGAGACCCTCCGCCTTGAGCGCGCGCAGGAACGCGCTCGCGGACATGGGTGGGGCCATGCCGCCCTCCTTCGTACCGGACGACGGCCGCCCGGCGCGGCCGTCTGGTACAGGGCCTATAGCCGGAAGTCGGGCTTTCAAGTACTCGTTCGGCTGCTGTGCGAGCCGATCCGGACAATCTCCTTCCGCCCGGCCGCCGTTGTCACCGTCGGCAGGCCGGTCAGTCTGCCCACACCCGCCAAGATCCAACCCCGCTCGATCGGGTAATGGCGCGGGCACGGTGCGTGAGGAACGCTTGATCACGCACCACGACGTCCGGCACGGCCGGGCGTGGATCTATTGGGGAGGGCAATTCTCTATGTCGGTAGGCGAAGAGGTCCGCACGGAGCAGACCGGGCAGCAGCAGAGCCTCGGTACGGCGGCGGCGCGGAACCTGGCCACCACGACCAAGTCCGTGCCGCAGATGCAGGAGATCAGCTCGCGCTGGCTGCTGCGGATGTTGCCCTGGGTCGACGTGCAGGGCGGCACGTACCGGGTCAACCGGCGGCTGACCTACGCCGTGGGCGACGGCCGGCTGACCTTCGTGAAGACGGGCGACCGGGTGGAGATCATCCCCGCCGAACTGGGCGAACTGCCCGTGCTGCGTGACTACGAGGACGAGGAGGTGCTCAACGAGCTGGCCTCCCGCTGCCGGCAGCGGGAGATCGAGGCGGGCCAGGTCATCGCCTCCTTCGGCAGCCCCGCCGACGAGGTGTACCTGCTGGCGCACGGCAGGGTCGAGCGCGTCGGCACCGGCCCGTACGGGGAGGACGAGTCCCTCGGGGTGCTCGCCGACGGCGCGTACTTCGGCGAGCAGGCCCTCCAGGACGACGACGCCATCTGGGAGTACACGGCCCGCACCCTCACCGCGTGCACGGTCCTGGTGCTGCCCCGTGACGCGGTCGACCAGGTCGCCGAGAGGTCCGAGACCCTGCGCGAGCACCTGCGCCGCCGGGCCGACATCCCGCAGCAGCCCACCAACAAGTACGGCGAGAAGGAGATCGACCTCGCAGCCGGCCACAGCGGCGAGCCGGACATCCCTCACACGTTCGTCGACTACGAGGCCCGGCCCCGCGAGTACGAACTCAGCGTCGCCCAGACCGTGCTGCGCATCCACACGCGCGTGGCCGACCTGTACAACCAGCCGATGAACCAGACGGAGCAGCAGATCCGGCTGACCGTCGAGGCGCTGAAGGAGCGCCAGGAGCACGAGCTGATCAACAACCGCGACTTCGGCCTGCTCCACAACTGCGAGTACGACCAGCGGATCCAGCCGCACGACGGGGTGCCCAGCCCCGACGACATGGACGAACTGCTCAGCAGGCGCCGCGGCACCAAGCTGCTGCTCGCCCACCCGCGCGCCATCGCCGCGTTCGGCCGCGAGCTCAACAAGCGGGGACTCGTCCCGGAGACGCTCGACGTCGGCGGCAACCGCATCCCCACCTGGCGGGGCGTGCCCATCTACCCGTGCAACAAGATCCCGGTGACCGAGGCCCGCACCACCTCCATCATCGCGCTGCGCACCGGCGAGGAGGACCAGGGCGTCATCGGCCTCCGCGCGGCCGGCATCCCCGACGAGATCGAGCCGAGCCTGTCGGTGCGGTTCATGGGCATCAACGAACAGGCCATCATCAAGTACCTGGTCACGGCCTACTACTCGGCAGCGGTGCTGGTCCCGGACGCGCTGGGCGTCCTGGAGAACGTCGAGATCGGCCGGTGGCGGTGACGGTCCGCCGGCTCGCGCGGCGCGCGCCGTGTCCCCGTCCGCCCGGGCGGGTACATCAGGGGGGAACGTGCTCGACGGGTGCGCAAGCGCCGCCCCTCCGTGCCTCCACCGAGACGCTCCCAGGGGGAAGCCGATGACGGAGTCCATGGCCCGGCCGGCCACGGGCCGCCCGGAGCAGCGCACGGCCCGCACCGCGCCCGACAGCAGGACCGGACCGGAGCCGCACGGCGGGGACGGGCACGAGGCGGCCGCCCTGCTGGAGCGGACCCGGGCCGCCGTCGACCCGGTGCTGCGCACGGCCCTCGGATCCCTGCCCGCGCCGATGCGCCGCCTCGCGCTCTACCACTTCGGCTGGCAGAACGCGGACGGCACCCCGGCCGCCGGAGGCTCGGGGAAGGCGCTCAGACCCGCCCTGGTGCTCGCGGCGGCCTCCGCCCTCGGCGGTTCCGCCGCACGTACGGCGGCCCTGCGGGCGGCGGCCGCGGTGGAACTGGTCCACAACTTCACGCTCGTCCACGACGACGTGATGGACCGGGACACCACCCGCCGCCACCGCCCCACCGTGTGGACGGTCTTCGGGGACGCCGACGCGATCCTCGTCGGGGACGCCCTCCAGGCGCTCGCCCTGAGGCTGCTCGCCGAGGACCCCCACCCGGCCGCCCCGGCCGCGGCCGCCCGCCTCACCCAGTGCGTGGTCGAGCTGTGCGCCGGGCAGCACGCGGACACGGCCATGGAGCGCCGCGCACCCGACGAGGTCTCCCTGGAGGAGACCCTCGCCATGGCGGAGGCGAAGACCGGGGCCCTGCTCGGCTGCGCCTGCGCCCTCGGCGCGCTGTACGCGGGCGCAGGGGACGCGGAGGTGGCGGCGATGGACGCCTTCGGCCGGGAGGCCGGGCTGGCGTTCCAGCTGATCGACGACGTCATCGGCACCTGGGGCGACCCGCGCCGCACCGGCAAGCCGGCCGGTGCGGACCTCGCCGCCCGCAAGAAGTCGCTGCCGGTCGTCGCCGCGCTCACCTCCGGCACCCCGGAGGCCGCGGAGCTCGCCGCCGCGTACGCCGCCCCGCACCGGCAGGAGGAGGTCGAGGAGCTCACCCGGCTCGTGGAGCGGGCCGGCGGCCGTGACTGGGCGCAGACCCAGGCGGCGGACCGGATGGCCCGCGCGATGCAGGAGGTGGCCCACGCGGTGCCGGACCCGGAGGCGGCGGGAGGGCTGCTGGCCCTCGCCGAGTTCGTCACCCGGCGCACCACCTGACGGGACGGCGCAGGCCGTCACCCGACCCCGGGACCACGTGCCGCCGTGCGGACCCTGACCCGTACGGCTCCCGTGCGCCCGGACCGGCGGGTCCCGCACTTCCCCACGGTGTGCGGGGCCCGCCCCCAGTTCCCCCGCCCGGCCCGGCTAGTCTCAACCCCCGTACGGGCAACGACGGTTGGGACGAAGGGGCGGACATGGGCGTGGCGATCCGGACGGCCGGCGAGGACGACCGGGAGCTGGTGGTCCGGCTGCTGGACGAGGCGTTCCAGGACGATCCGGTCAGCAGCTGGGTGTTCCCCGGCGCGGAGTACCGGCGTGCGACGCACCACCGGCTCATGGCCGCCTTCACCGACGCCACCCTCGCCGACGGCCGCGTCGACCTCGTCGAGGACGGCTCGGCGTGCGCCCTGTGGATGTCCGTCCCGGCGGAGGACCCCGGCCACGGCGAGGCGGACGGCGGCGAGGACGAGTTCGCCGGACTGCGTCACGCCGTCGACCCGGACAACGAGCGGGTGGAGATGATCGGCCGGCTCACCGCGGGCATCCACCCCCAGGGCCGCGCCCACGAGTACCTGTGGATGATCGGCGTGGCCCCCGGCCGGCAGGGCGAGGGGCTCGGCACCGCGCTGATCGGCACCGTCCTCGACCGCTGCGACCGCGAGGGCCGCGCCGCGTACCTGGAGGCGAGCAGCGAGCGCAGCGTCCGGCTGTACCGCCGGCTCGGTTTCGAGCTCACCGGCGAGCCCCTGCGTCTGCCCGACGGCCCGCTCATGTACCCGATGTGGCGCGAACCCCGCGCCGCCGGCGCGCAGGGCTGACCCGCCGCCTCCCGCCTCGCGGATGAACCCCCGCCGTACAGGGACGTTCGGCCCTGTACGCCGCCTCGCACGCCCGGCTTCACTGGCCCCCGGACGGAGGATGAGCGGAACGGGGCGCACATGGGGCCGGCGGCGCACGGGGACATCGCGGTCGTGGGACACCACGATCTGACCCCTGGATCACTGCGGTTGGTGGAGTCCGCCCTGCGGACCCGGCTGACGCGGGGCCCCGAGCGGGCGAGGGTGACGGTCCGCGCCGCCGCGGGCACGGCGCCGGCGACCGGACGCGCCGCGCGCGCCTCGGGCTGCCCGCTGGCCGTGGTCATCCCCACCAGCATCGGCGTCCCCGCGCTGCCGCCCCCGCGGGACCGCCCGGCCACCGGCGAACTGCTCACCCTCGCCGACCAGGTGAGGCTCCTCGACTACGACCCCACGGACCGCGACTCCTGCGTCGGCGCGGACGAGAGGCTCGTCGCGGCCGGATCCCTGCTGCTGGCCGTCTGGGACGGCTCCCCCTCCGACGGCCGGGACGCCACCGCCCACCTGGTGACCTACGCCCGCGCGCGTGGCATCCCGGTGGAGGTCCTGTGGCCCGAGGGCGCCGCCCGCGACCGGACGCCCCGCACCCCCAAGCACCCCACCCGCTTCCGGTTCTGACGCCGCGGCACGGGACCTTCGGCCCCCGGCCCGGGACCCGCGCGGGGACCCTTCGACCCATGTGGAGCCTTCCTCCCCCCGCCGATCATGGGCGCGCACCACACATGGGGAGGAAGACGTCCGGTGGACGAGATACGCACGCAGCACGTGGAAGCCGCCGTGGACACCCGGCCCCGGCCCGCGCCGGAGACGGACGGGGCCGGGCGGCCGGCGCCGCAGCCGCCCGCGATGCGCCGGGCCGCCTGGGTGGACTGGCTGACGACCACCGACCACAAGAAGATCGGCACGCTCTACCTGGTGAGCGCGTTCGTCTTCTTCGTCGTCGGCGGCGTGATGGCGTTGATGATGCGCGCCGAACTCGCCCGTCCCGGCCTGCAGATCATGTCGAACGAGCAGTTCAACCAGGCGTTCACCATGCACGGTTCGATCATGCTGCTGATGTTCGCCATGCCGCTCTTCACCGGCTTCGCCAACTGGATCATGCCGCTCCAGATCGGCGCCCCGGACGTGGCGTTCCCGCGGCTGAACATGCTGGCGTTCTGGCTGTTCCTGTTCGGCTCCACGATCGCGGCGGCCGGCCTCCTCACCCCGGGCGGAGCCGCCGACTTCGGCTGGTTCCTGTACGCGCCGCTGTCGAACGAGATCTACTCGCCGGGCATCGGCGCCGACCTGTGGATCATGGGCGTGGCGCTCTCCGGTTTCGGGTCGATCCTCGGCGCGGTCAACTTCATCACCACCGTCATCTGCATGCGGGCACCCGGGATGACGATGTTCCGCATGCCGATCTTCACGTGGAACGTGCTGCTCACGGCGCTGCTCGTGCTGATCGTCTTCCCGGTGCTGGCGGCGGCGCTGTTCGCCCTGGAGTGCGACCGGAAGTTCGGCAGCCACATCTTCGACGCGGCCAACGGCGGGGCGCTGCTGTGGCAGCACCTGTTCTGGTTCTTCGGCCATCCCGAGGTGTACATCCTGGCGCTGCCGTTCTTCGGCATCGTCTCCGAGGTGATCCCGGTCTTCTCGCGCAAGCCGATGTTCGGGTACATGGGCCTCATCGGCGCGACCATCGCGATCGCGGGTCTCTCCGTGACGGTGTGGGCGCACCACATGTACACCACGGGCGGTGTGCTGCTGCCGTTCTTCTCGTTCATGACGATGCTGATCGCGGTGCCGACGGGCGTGAAGTTCTTCAACTGGATCGGCACCATGTGGAAGGGCAGCCTCTCCTTCGAGACACCGATGCTGTGGACGCTGGGCTTTCTGGTGACGTTCCTCTTCGGCGGTCTGACGGGTGTGCTGCTGGCCTCGCCGCCGCTCGACTTCCACGTCTCCGACACGTACTTCGTCGTCGCGCACTTCCACTACACGGTGTTCGGCACGGTGGTGTACGCGATGTTCGCCGGATTCCACTTCTGGTGGCCGAAGTTCACCGGCAAGATGCTCGACGAGCGGCTCGGGAAGATCACCTTCTGGACGCTGACGGCCGGCTTCCACATGACCTTCCTGGTCCAGCACTGGCTGGGCGTGGAGGGCATGCCCCGCCGGTACGTCGACTACCTGGCCGCGGACGGCTTCACCGCCCTCAACACCCTCTCCTCCGTCGGCTCGTTCCTGCTCGGCCTGTCGGTCCTGCCGTTCTTCTACAACGTGTGGAAGACCGCGAAGTACGGCAAGCCGGTCGGCGTGGACGACCCCTGGGGCTTCAGCCGCTCCCTGGAGTGGGCCACCTCCTGCCCGCCCCCGCGCCACAACTTCGTCTCCCTGCCGAAGATCCGCAGCGAGTCCCCGGCGTTCGACCTGCACCACCCCGAGGTCGCCGCCCTGGAAGCGGGGCGGTGAGCCGTGGCGGAGCCCGTCCTCGCCCTCGGGTGCGCGCTGGTCACCGGCGCCGGCTGTGTCTGGTACCTGCCGGCCCTCGCCGACCTGCGGGCCGGGGCGGCCGACCGGCCGCCCTCCCGCAGGACCGGGGCGCTCGCCTGCCTGACCGGCTGGGCCACGGTCGCCGTCGTCGGGCTGACCTTGCTGGTCACGGGGTCGTGGTGGGCGCCGTGCGCGGTGTCGGCACTCGGCGGCGCGGCCGCCTCGGGGCTGGGCGTCCGGGCGGCGGTGCGCCGCGCCGGTGAGCGCCGGGAGGCCGCCCGTCTGTGGGACCGCCTGACTCCCGGCGACCCGCCCCCGCCGGGCACGGTCCGGCGCGCGGCGGTCGCCGCCCTGACCCTCGCCCTCCCGGCCGCGGTGACGGCGGCGCTCCTCGTACCGGCCGCGGGCATGGCCCTGGCCCGCTGAGGGCGTTCAGTCCGCGGGGCGCTCCAGGAAGCGCACCATGTTCCCCGCCGGGTCGCGGAACGCGCAGTCCCGCATCCCGTACGGCTGGTCCACCGGCTCCTGGAGCACGTCGAAGCCCGCGGCCCGGACCCGCTCGAAGAGGGCGTCGCAGTCGGTGGTGGTGAAGTTGACCCCGCGCAGGATGCCCTTGGCGAGCAGTTCGGCCATCGCCTGCTTGTCGGCGGGGGAGATGTCGGGGCTCGCGGCGGGCGGCTCCAGGACGATCTCCACGTCCTGCTCGGGGGAGGCGACGGTCACCCAGCGCATCCCCTCGAAGCCCACGTCGTTGCGCACCTCGAAGCCCAGCACGTCGCAGTAGAAGGCCAGCGCCTTGTCGTGGTCGTCGACCGCGACGAAGCACTGGGCGAGCCGTACGTCCGTCGCCCTGTCCATACGTGTCCCGCCTTCCTAGAAGTTCCCGCTCGGGTCGACCCGCCGCCGGACCCGGACCGGCCGGGTGTACGTCCGCACGACGCACGGCGGGATGACCGCGCTCTCCTCGTGCGAGCGGGCGCGATACGCGCTCGGCGTCTCCCCGACCAGCTCGGTGAAGCGCGAGCTGAACGAGCCGAGCGAGGTGCAGCCGACCGCCAGGCACACCTCGGTCACCGACAGGTCACCCTTGCGCAGCAGCGCCTTGGCGCGCTCGATGCGCCGCGTCATCAGATACGCGTACGGCGTCTGCCCGTACGCGGCCCGGAAGCTGCGCTGGAAGTGGCCCGGAGACATCAGCGCCGTCCGCGCCAGCTCCGCGACGTCGAGCGGCTCGGCGTACTCGCGGTCCATCCGGTCCCGGGCCCGCCGCAGCCGGACCAGATCCTCCAGCTCCATGGGCCCAGCATCCCACGGGCCCCGCGCACGGCGCCGGGAAACACCGAAGGGGACCCGCCGCGTGAAGCGACGGGCCCCCTTCCGAAAAGCCCCAGGACCTGCGATGGTGCACCGATCGCCGGCCGCGCGGAGCGGCGAGGCCGGGTCAGGCCTTCTTGGTCTCCCAGAAGATCTTGTCGATCTGGGCGATGTAGTCCAGCGCCTTCTGGCCGGTGGCCGGGTCGGTCGACGCCTTGGCGGCCGAGAGGGCCTTCAGGGTGTCGTTGACCAGCTGGTGCAGCTCCGGGTACTTCTCGAAGTGCGGCGGCTTGAAGTAGTCGCTCCACAGCACGGAGACGTGGTGCTTCGCCAGCTCGGCGCGCTGCTCCTTGATGACCGTGGCGCGGGCCTGGAAGTGCGGGTCGTCGTTGCCGGCCATCTTCTCCTGGACAGCCTTGACCGACTCCGCCTCGATGCGGGCCTGGGCCGGGTCGTACACACCGCAGGGCAGGTCGCAGTGCGCGCTGACCTTGACCCTGGGGGCAAACAGGCGGGAAAGCATGAAGCGTTTCCTTCCTCGTGATCGTCTTCTCACAGGGGACATTACTCCGTGACGGACCGGTTTTCGCGAGTGCCCCCGTGGGCTTAGGACAAAAGTCCGGGGTCAGACTGAGACTGGTGGAGGAAGAACCGGGGAGGTGCCGGGAGATGCCGGAGCTGTCGCAGGACGCCGAGCGGGTGAGGGCGCCGCTGCCCTTCGGGGTGGCCGAGGTGACCGGACCGTCGATGGTGCCCACGCTGCGCCACGGGGACCGGCTCCTGGTCCACTACGGGGCGCGGGTGAAACGCGGCGACGTGGTCGTGCTGCGCCATCCGTTCCAGCAGGACCTGCTGGTCGTCAAACGGGCGGCCGAGCGGCGCGACGGCGGCTGGTGGGTGCTCGGGGACAACGCCTACGCGGGCGGCGACAGCACCGACTACGGCGTCGTCCCCGACGAGCTGGTGCTGGGCCGGGTCCGCTTCCGCTACCGGCCGCGCTCCACGACGCGGCGGTCGCTGCCGTCGCTGCTGGTCTGGCTGCTGACGTCGGCCCGTCCCGTGTTCTCCGACCGGTCCGCCTCCAGGCGTTTGCGGGCCCGGTAGGCGGCCACGTTCGCACGGGTGGCGCAGCGGTCCGAACAGTAACGCCGGGAGCGGTTGGTCGAGGTGTCCAGGTAGGCGTTGCGGCAGGGCGCCGCCTCGCACAGACCGAGGCGGTCGACGCCGTACTCGGTGAGGTGGAAGGCCAGGCCCATCGCGGCGATCGCGGCGTAGCCCGCGGTGGCGTTGGACGGGTGGTCGGCCAGGTGCATGTGCCACAGCGGGCGGCCGTCGTCGTCGCGGACGTCGTGGCCCGAGATCTGCGGGCTCACCGGGAACTCGAGGAGCAGGGAGTTCAGCAGGTCGACGGCGAGGGTCTCGTCGCCGCCGTTCGCCGCCTCGAAGACCGACCGGAGCCTGGCCCGGACCGAGCGGAACCGCGTCACGTCCGCCTCGGTGGCCCGCCGGGCGGCCGACCGGTTGCCGCCGAACAGGTCGCGCACGGCCTCGACGGAGGTGAGCACGTCCGTGCCCCGGACCGGCTCCTCGGTGTTCACGAGGCGTACGGCGTAGTCCGAGTAATAGGCCAGTTCCACTTGTAGTCCTTACGCAGGGGCTCTATGGTCGTGCGTGCGGTCGGGTAACAGACGATCGTGCGTCCAGGGTATTACGGAGTGCCTTGCGAGGGAGGGGCCATGACGGACTCGCACACCACCACGGCCGGCGCCGACTGGCAGGCCTGGCAGGAGAGCTGGGACCGGCAGCAGGAGTGGTACATGCCCGACCGGGAGGAACGCTTCCGGGTCATGCTCGACATGGTGGAGGCCCTCGTCGGCACCGCCCCGCGCGTCCTCGACCTGGCCTGCGGCACCGGCAGCATCACCGCCCGGCTGCTCGACCGCTTCCCCGACGCCACCAGCACCGGCGTCGACCTCGACCCGGCGCTGCTCGCCATCGCCGAGGGCACCTTCGAAGGCGACGAGCGGGTCACCTTCGTCACCGCCGACCTCAAGGACCCCGGCTGGGCCACGCAGCTCCCGCACGACTCCTACGACGCCGTGCTCACCGCGACGGCCCTGCACTGGCTGCACCGGGAACCCCTCGCGGACCTCTACGGACACCTCGCGGGCCTGGTCCGCGACGGCGGCGTCTTCATGAACGCCGACCACATGATCGACGAGACCACCCCCCGCATCAACGCGGCCGAACGCGCCCAGCGCCACGCACGCATGGACCAGGCGAAGGAACAGGGCGCCCTCGACTGGTCGGAGTGGTGGCAGCTCGCCGCCAAGGACCCGGTCCTGGCCGGCCCCACCGCCCGCCGCTTCGAGATCTACGGGGACCACGCCGACGGCGACATGCCGAGCCCCGCGTGGCACGCGCGCGTCCTGCGCGAGGCGGGCTTCGCCGAGGCCCGCCCGGTGTGGTGCTCGCCGTCGGACACGCTGCTGCTGGCGCTGAAGTAGCGGGCCCGGAGCACAGGGGAAGGGGCGGTACGGAGAACTCCGTACCGCCCCTTCGCCGTGCGGGCGCCGAGGTCAGAGGACCTTGGACAGGAACGACTTGGTGCGCTCGTGCTGCGGGTCGGTCAGCACGTCCCGGGGGTGGCCGGACTCGACCACCACACCGCCGTCCATGAACACCAGGCTGTCGCCCACCTCGCGGGCGAAGCCCATCTCGTGGGTGACGACGATCATCGTCATGCCCGACTCGGCCAGGTCGCGCATGACGTCGAGGACGTCACCGACCAGCTCCGGGTCGAGCGCCGAGGTCGGCTCGTCGAACAGCATCAGCTTCGGGTCCATGGCGAGCGCCCGGGCGATCGCCACCCGCTGCTGCTGGCCGCCGGAGAGCTGGGAGGGGTAGTTCCCGGCCTTGTCGCCGAGGCCCACGCGGTCCAGCAGCTCCAGCGCCCGCTGCCGGGCCGCGGACCGGCTGAGGCCCTTGACCTGGACCGGCGCCTCCATGACGTTCTCGACGGCCGTCATGTGCGGGAACAGGTTGAAGCGCTGGAAGACCATGCCGATGTCCCGGCGCTGCTGGGCGACCTCGCTGTCCTTCAGCTCGTAGAGCTTGTCGCCCTTCTGGCGGTAGCCCACCAGCTCGCCGTCGACGTAGAGCCGGCCGGCGTTGATCTTCTCCAGGTGGTTGATGCACCGCAGGAAGGTCGACTTGCCCGAGCCGGAGGGGCCGATGAGGCAGAACACCTCGCCGGTCTTCACCTCCAGGTCGATGCCCTTGAGGACCTGCACACCGCCGAAGGACTTGTGGACGCCCTCGGCCTTCACCATGGCCGTCATACCGTGCTGCTCCTCTCGCGGCTGAAGGCCATCATGTTGACCTTGATCTTCTGCCACGGGGTCGGGGGCAGGTTCCGGGACGAGCCGCGCGCGAAACGGCGCTCCAGGTAGTACTGGCCGACGCTGAACACGCTGGTGATGACCAGGTACCAGATGCACGCCACGAACAGCATCTCCATCACCGCGTACGACGTGGAGCCGATCGTGGAGGTGGCGCGGAGCAGTTCGTTGTACGTCACCGCGTACACCAGCGACGAGGTCTTCAGCATGTTGAGGAACTCGTTGCCGGTCGGCGGCACGATCACCCGCATCGCCTGCGGGATCACGATGCGCCGCAGCGTCTTGCCGTGGCTCATGCCCAGCGCGTGCGCCGCCTCGGTCTGGCCGTCGTCGACGGACTGGAGGCCCGCACGGCAGATCTCGGCCATGTACGCCGCCTCGTTCAGGCCGAGCCCCAGCAGGGCCGCCATGAACGGCGTCATGACGTCGACCATCTCGTCCTTGTAGAGCGGGCCGAGGTTCAGCACGGGGAAGATCAGCGCCAGGTTGAACCACAGCAGCAGCTGCACGTAGACGGGGGTGCCGCGGAAGAACCAGATGTAGACCCAGGCGACCCAGCTGGTCACCGGGTTCTTCGACAGCCGCATCACGGCGAGGACCACGCCGAGGACCACGCCCATGACCATGGCCAGGACGCTGATCAGCAGCGTGCGGCCGGCGCCGGCCAGCACGGTGCTGTCGAAGACGTAGTCGCCGACGGCCTGCCACTGGATCTTTTCAGCGGTGGCGAAGGCGTTGATCAGCAGGCCCACCAGGGCCAGCACGACGACGGCGCTGACGTAGCGGCCGTAGTGACGGACCGGGATGGCCTTGATCACCGCGGGCGCCACGGAGGCGGGCCCGTCGTCCTTGGAGACGGCGGCCGCCGGTCGGGCGCCGCCCGTCCCCTTGTCGAGTTTGTCGGTCACTGTGACTGCCCTTCAGTCGTGCCCGGGACCGTCACTTGCCGCCGTTGACCACGGCCTTGTCGATGGCGCCGGTCTCGGCACCCCACTTCGCGAGGATCTTCTTGTACGTGCCGTCCTCGATGATGGCGTTGACGGCGGCCTCCAGGGCCTCCGTGAGCTGCTTGTTGTCCTTGTTGACCGCGATGCCGAACGGACCGGCGTCCACCTGCTCGCCGACGATCTCGAAGGCGTTGCCGTTGTCGGCCTTGCGGGCCAGGTCGACCGCGACCGGGTAGTCGTTCACGCCGGCCACCGCGCCGCCGGACTTCACACGGGTCTGGGCCTCGGTGTCGTTCTCGAACGACTGGATCTTGACGGCCTTCTTGCCGGCGTCCGTGCACTTCTTGGACTGGTCCTGCAGCGCCTTCTCGTACGTGGTGCCGCGCTGCACGGCGGCCGGCTGCCCGCAGAGGTCCTCGATGGAGTTGATCCCCTTGGGGTTGCCCTTCTGGACGTACACGGCGGTGCCGGCCACGAAGTAGTCGACGAAGTCGACGCCCGGGCCGAGCTTCTTGCCCTTGTCGTCCAGGCCCTCCTGGCGCTGCTTGTTGTCCGTGATGGACGACATCGCGATGTCGTAGCGGCCCGAGTTCAGCGCGGTGATCAGACCGTCGAAGTTGCCGGAGGTGAACTCGACCTTGACACCCAGCTTCTCGCCCAGCGCGGCGGCGATGTCGGGGTCCACACCGACGATCTTGCCGCCCTCCTGGAACTCCATCGGGGCGTACTCGGCGTTCGTGCCCGCCTTGAGGACGCCGGCGTTCTGGATGTCCTTGGGCAGCTTGTCGAACAGCGGGGCGGAGTTGGTCTTGCCCGACTCCTTGGTGTCCGAGCCTCCGCTGCCTTCGGTCTGGTCACCGCAGCCGGTGAGAAGCAGTGCGCCTGCGACCGCGATCGCGCCGACCGCTGCAATCCGTGAGCGCGCGGCGGTGGTACGACGGGTGGTGCTTGCGGTCATGGTGGGTTCCTCCGGCGGATGGGTGGAGTGCCGATGGGGCCGGCGACTGCCTGTCGGCATCGCCGCGGGGTCGACAGGGGCACACACCTTCGAGTGCCGCGACCTCGTGTGATTACCGCATCTTGCCATTCGGATTGGACCGTTCAGGGGGCTTCCGATGTCAAAATCGGATAACGGCGCGTCCTCGAACCCGGCCACTTGGGTACAACGCGACCGCAGACTCTTCGGGAATCCGTCATTCCGACCGCAAGATCTTCGTCGATACCCCTGTTGCGCGGGCGACCCGCCGAGTCGGAGGGGTACTTGCGGGCTTGCTGGGACTTCGTCCAGGTCTTGTCCTGATATCGGACGATGCTTCACGGCGTCGGCATGTGACCTTCGCGTTATGGACTCGTCGCCGACCGCGTCCGTCCGGTAAGAAGGTTCTTTACACCCCTCATCCGGGGCTCAGGGCGCGTGTGCGGCGCGCCCGTCGCGTTCGGCCCGTAAGCAGTAACCCCTCCGGGCCTGGCGCGGTCCCGCCCACCCCTCACCAGGAGTGGCAACCCTCAAACAATGAACACTTAAGGGGTAAAACCAAGTGGCAGCGGAGATTGTCAATCCTCGCAGCGACAGCGAGAACCGGGACGCTTCCGAGCGGGACGGCGGGGCAGAGCCCCTGGAGTCCTTCGACCCGGCGTTCGCGCTGCACCGCGGCGGCAAGATGGCCGTGCAGGCCACCGTGCCGGTCCGCGACAAGGACGACCTGTCCCTGGCGTACACGCCCGGCGTCGCGAAGGTGTGCAGCGCGATCGCCGAGCAGCCGGAACTGGTCCACGACTACACGTGGAAGTCCTCGGTCGTCGCCGTCGTCACCGACGGCACGGCCGTGCTGGGGCTCGGTGACATCGGCCCCGAGGCCTCCCTCCCGGTGATGGAGGGCAAGGCCATCCTCTTCAAGCAGTTCGGCGGTGTGGACGCGGTCCCCCTCGCGCTGAACTGCACCGACGTCGACGAGATCGTCGAGACCGTGGTCCGGCTCGCCCCCTCCTTCGGCGGGGTGAACCTCGAGGACATCTCGGCGCCGCGGTGCTTCGAGATCGAGCGGCGGCTCCAGGAGCGCCTGGACATCCCGGTCTTCCACGACGACCAGCACGGCACGGCGGTCGTGACGCTGGCGGCCCTGCGGAACGCGGCGCGGCTCAGCGGCCGTCCGCTGGGCGAGCTGCGGGCGGTGATCTCCGGTGCGGGCGCGGCGGGTGTCGCGATCGCCAAGATGCTGGTCGAGGCCGGCATCGGGGACGTCGCCGTGGCCGACCGCAAGGGCGTGGTCTCGCGGGACCGCGAGGACCTCACGCCGATCAAGGCGGAGCTGGCGTCGTTCACCAACAAGGCCGGGATCTCCGGCACGCTGGAGTCCGCGCTGGCGGGCGCCGACGTCTTCATCGGCGTCTCCGGCGGCACGGTCCCCGAGCCCGCGGTGGCGTCGATGGCGGAGGGCGCCTTCGTCTTCGCCATGGCCAACCCGAACCCGGAGGTGCACCCGGAGGTCGCGCACAAGTACGCGGCCGTCGTGGCCACCGGCCGGTCGGACTTCCCCAACCAGATCAACAACGTCCTGGCGTTCCCCGGCATCTTCGCCGGCGCGCTCCAGGTGCGGGCCTCGCGGATCACGGAGGGCATGAAGCTCGCCGCGGCCGAGGCGCTGGCCTCCGTCGTCGGTGACGATCTCGCCGCCGACTACGTCATCCCGTCCCCGTTCGACGAGCGGGTCGCCCCCGCGGTGACGGCCGCCGTGGCCGCCGCCGCCCGGGCGGAGGGCGTCGCCCGGCGCTGAGCGCACAGGTGTGAAAGCCCCGTCCGCGACCGCGGACGGGGCTCACGCGTGTCCGGGCTCTTCCGTGCGGGCCCGGCCCGGCGCAAGAGGGCGTGTGTCACAGGGGGGCATGGTTCCTTCGGCGGGGCGCGGAACCTATCGTCAAGGTCATGTTCGCCGTCTACGCCGCCCGAATCGACCGCGACCAGCCGCTCACGGGACTGGAGTCGGGAGAGCGACCCGCTCCCGAGTCCCGGCCGGGCTGGAGCACCGTCACGGTCAAGGCCGCCTCCCTCAACCACCACGACCTCTGGTCCCTGCGCGGCGTCGGCCTCGCGGAGGACAAGCTGCCGATGATCCTCGGCTGCGACGCAGCGGGGATCGACGAGGACGGCAACGAGGTCGTCCTCCACTCGGTGATCGGCCAGACCGGTCACGGTGTGGGACCCCGGGAGTCCCGCTCCATCCTGACCGAGCGCTACCAGGGCACCTTCGCCGAGCAGGTCTCCGTGCCCACCTGGAACCTCCTGCCCAAGCCGAAGGAGCTGTCCTTCGAGGAGGCGGCCTGCCTGCCCACGGCCTGGCTGACCGCCTACCGGATGCTGTTCACCAACGCGGGCGTACGCCCCGGTGACTCCGTGCTGGTGCAGGGCGCCGGCGGCGGGGTCGCGACCGCCGCGATCGTCCTCGGCAAGGCGGCGGGGCTGCGGGTCTTCGCCACCAGCCGGGACGAGGCCAAGCGCAAGCGGGCGCTGGAGCTGGGCGCCGTGGAGGCCGTCGAGCCCGGCGCGCGGCTGTCGCAGCGGGTCGACGCGGTGATCGAGACCGTCGGCGCGGCCACCTGGTCCCACTCGGTGAAGTCGCTGCGCCCCGGCGGCACGCTGGTGATCTCCGGCGCCACCAGCGGCGACCGCCCCTCCCACGCCGAGCTGACCCGCATCTTCTTCCTGGAACTGAAGGTCGTGGGGTCGACGATGGGCACCAAGGACGAGCTGGAGGACCTGCTGTCCTTCTGTGCCGCGACCGGGGTGCGGCCCGTCATCGACGAGGCGCTGCCCCTGGACCGGGCCCGCGAGGGCTTCGAGCGGATGGCGTCCGGCGAGCTGTTCGGGAAGATCGTGCTCACCAACCCCTGACGTGCGTCTCCCTGCTTCCGCGGCCGGCCCGGTGCTCCGGGCCGGCCGCAGTTATGTCAACTGTGGTTGACAGTGCGAGCATGTCAACGTAAGTTGACATCATGACTGAGGCAACGGATCTCGCCGAGCGGGCGGGCGACCGCGATCCGCGAGTCGGCCTGCGGGCCGTCGCCGCGCTCCGCAAGCTGCTCGAACAGCTGGAGGCCGTGCAGGTGCGCAACGCGCGCAACCACGGCTGGTCGTGGCAGGAGATCGCCACCGAACTCGGAATCAGCAGGCAGGCCGTGCACAAGAAGCATGGGAGGCATTGATGTTCGAACGGTTCACCAAGGACGCCCGGGACGTGGTCAAAGAGGCCGTCGCCCACACCGAACGGACCGGAGCGGCCCGCGTCGGCGCCGAGCACCTGCTCCTCGCCCTGCTCGACCGGGAGGGCAGCCGCGCCTCCTTCGCCCTGACCGCCCTCGGGCTGGACGAACGCCGCGAGCCCCTACGGGAGGCCCTCGAGCGGGCGCGGCGGCGGGGCGGCCTCACCCAGGCCGAGACCGACGCCCTCGCCGGACTGGGCATCGACGTCCCCGAGATCGTCGCCCGGGTGGAGGACACGCACGGCCCCGGCGCCCTGTCCACGGCGCCGGGCCGCCCCCGGTGGCGGGGACACCGCCCCTTCGACCGGGCGGCCAAGGACGTCCTGGCCGGCGCCCTGCGCACCGCCACCGCCCGCGGCCATCGCCACATCGGCGACGAGCACCTGCTGCTCGCCCTCACCGCCCGCCCCGGCCTGCCCGCCGAGGTCCTAGCCGACCACGGCGTCACCCACGCGTCGGTCACCCGCGTGCTCTACGGCGACGGCGAGGCCAAGGCGGGCTGAGAGCCCCTCAGGGCTCCGGCCTCCGGGTACCGGCGTCAGGGCCTCGGCGACCGCAGCAGCGCCCCTATGCGAGCGGCGGCCTCCGACAGATGCCGCCGGGCGTCGCGCAGCTGCTCCTCGGTGACCCCGTGGTCCCGCGCGGCGTCCCGGACGTCGTCCCGGAAGCGGTCCAGCAGCCGCTCCAGGTCGCGCGCCGGGTCGCCCGTGGACTCCGCGGCGCTTGCGTGGCCCCAGGCGGGCGCGTAGTCGGCCGGGAAGTCCTCGGGGGTCGTCGAGTACGACGGACGGGACTCCGGACCCTCCGCGGAGCCCGTACCGCCGAAGCCGAAGTCCTTCCCGAACTCGCCCAGCTCCTTGGCCAGTTCACCCAGGCCCTCGCGCAGTCCGGACGGCCAGTCGCCACGGGCGAAGTGCCCCTGCACCTGCTCCTGGACCTGCCGGGCGATGCGCTGCACCTGCTCCTGTGCCCGGTCCTGGGCCTCCCTGGCCTGGCGGCGGGCGCGCTGGGCCTCCTCGCGGGAGCGCCGGCTCTCGTCCTTGGCGCGCCGGGCCTGCTCCTTCCACTCCTGCTTGGCGCGGCGCATCTCCTCCTTGGCGGCCCGCCAGGCGTCCTTGTCGCCGAACATCGAGAAGTCGCCGAGGTCGAAGTCGCCGAAGGGGGCGTCCTTGCCGCCGGACGCGGAGCCGCCGCGCGGCTGGCGGGCCCGCCCGGCCGCGGCGCGCATCTCGCGGCGCAGGTCGCCCGCCGCGCCACTGACGTCGGCCCGGATTTCGGCGGCCAGCTCGGCGACCGACTCGCGGATCTCCAGCTCCAGGTCGGCCAGCTCACCGCTGCGGTCGGCCAGTTCGGCCCGGCCGGCGTCGGTGATCGAGTAGACCTTGCGCCCGCCCTCGGTGGTGTGGGTGACGAGCCCTTCCGCCTCGAGCTTGGCGAGCCGCGGGTAGACCGTGCCCGCGGACGGCGCGTACAGCCCCTGGAAGCGCTCCTCGAGGAGGCGGATCACCTCGTAGCCGTGCCGGGGGGCCTCGTCGAGCAGCTTCAGCAGGTAGAGGCGGAGGCGTCCGTGGGCGAAGACGGGGGGCATGTCAGAGCACCTTCTTGTCGGTCGTACCGGCATTGTCTCCCGGGCCGCCCCGCGGGTCGGGCTCGTCCTCGCGGGGCGGGCGGCGCAGCAGGGCGATGGAGCCGGAGACGGTGGTGGCCCGCAGCTTGCCGCTGCCCGCGCCGAGGCGGCCGGTGAGCTTGTGGGCGCCCCACATCCCCTGCACCCGCAGGGTGTCGAAGGCGTTGGAGATGGCGCCGCTCGCCGTGTTGGCCTCCACGTCGGCGTCCGCCGGGTCGGGCAGCCGGACGGCGATCTCGCCCGAGACGCTGGTCAGCCGGACGTCGGTGGGGCCCTCGGGGTCGAGGTCCACGATCATCGAGCCGCTGACCGTGTCCGCCCGGACGGAGGGGCCGGACCCCTCGACGACCGTGAGGTCGCCGGAGACCGACGCGAAGTGGAGGTCGCCGGTCACCGACTGGGCCTCCACGCTGCCGGAGACGGTGTCCGCGCGGACGGGACCCGACAGGGCGACGAGGGTGGTGTCGCCCGCGACGCCCTTCACGGCGGCGGGGCCCCGGATGCCCGAGACGACGGCGCCGGCGCCGACGACGCCGACCTCCACGCGGGTCCGTGCGGGGACCGCGAGGGAGACCACCGCGCTGCGGCGCCAGCCCTTGGGGTCGAGCCACTTGAGGAAGCCCTTCCAGGGGAGGTCGTCGTAGGCGACGGTCAGGACGCCGTCCTCGTGGGTCACGACGAGGGGCGGGCCGTCCACGTCGGAGACCTGGAGGTGGGCCTCCGGGTCGTCCGTGCCCACGACGTTCACCGTGCCGTTGACGATGCGGACGTTGAGGCGGGTCAGGGGGGCGTCGAAGGTGAGGTTCGTTTTGTCCTGGACGGACCACTCGGGCATGGACGGCCTCCTGATCGCGGGATGCCCGGCGGTGGCGCCGTGGCGTTGCGTCATATCGCGTATTACTCGATTCACGATATATCGCGGCAGACAGAAGTCAAGGCACGCGTTCGGGTGAACGGTGCCTTGGTTCGCGATATGGGGAGGGTGTTGCTGGGGGAGGCACGACTGCCCGCGACGCGAACGCGAACGCGAACTGCCCGCGGACTGCGCTACTCGTCGTCCTCGTCGTCCAGGCGGGCCAGCCACGTCGCCAGGCGTTCCACCGGGACCTCGAAGTCGGGGTTGAGGTCGACGAAGGTGCGGAGCTGCTCCGCGAGCCACTCGAAGGTGATCTCCTCCTCGCCGCGCCGCTTCTCCAGTTCCTCGATGCCACGGTCCGTGAAGTACATGAGGTCAAGGATATGTGGCGGGAAACGGAGCGGGCCGCACCCCCGGGAAGGGGTGCGGCCCGCTCACGTACCGCGTACCGGTGCGGGTCAGGCCTCGAAGACCTCGCGCACCAGCTGCTCCTGCTCGGCCTGGTGGCGCTTGGCGGAGCCGACCGCCGGGGACGAGCTGTGCGGCCGCGAGATGCGGCGCAGACGCTCGTCGTGCGGCAGGTCGGCGCCGACCGCCAGGTCCAGGTGGTCGATCAGGTTGAGCGCGATGAACGGCCAGGCACCCTGGTTCGCCGGCTCCTCCTGCGCCCACAGGTACTTCTCGGCGTTCGGGTACTTCTTGATCTCCGCCTGGAGCTCGGCACCCGGCAGCGGGTACAGGCGCTCGATGCGGATGATCGCCGTGTCGTCCGCGCCGCGCTTCTTCCTCTCGGCGGCCAGGTCGTAGTAGACCTTGCCGGCGCAGAAGACGACCTTCTTCACGGCGGCCGGGTCGACCGTGTCGTCGCCGATGACCGGGCGGAACTGGCCCGTCGTGAACTCGTCCGCCTTCGCCGCGGCGGCCTTGAGGCGCAGCATCGACTTCGGCGTGAAGACCACCAGCGGCTTGTGGTGCGGGTTGTGCACCTGCCACCGCAGGAGGTGGAAGTAGTTCGACGGCGAGGTCGGCATGGCGACCGTCATGTTGTTCTGGGCGCAGAGCTGCAGGAAGCGCTCCGGGCGGGCCGAGGAGTGGTCCGGGCCCTGGCCCTCGTAGCCGTGCGGGAGGAGCAGGACCACACCGGAGGTCTGGGCCCACTTCTGCTCGGCCGACGAGATGAACTCGTCCACGACCGTCTGCGCGCCGTTGACGAAGTCGCCGAACTGCGCCTCCCAGAGCACGAGCGCGTCCGGGCGGGCCAGCGAGTAGCCGTACTCGAAGCCCATGGCCGCGTACTCGGACAGCAGCGAGTTGTAGACGTTGAGGCGCGCCTGGTCCTCGGAGAGGTACTGGAGCGGCGTGTACTCCTCGCCCGTCTTGTTGTCGATGATCACCGCGTGGCGCTGGCCGAAGGTGCCGCGCTGCGAGTCCTGGCCGGCCAGCCGGACCGGGACGCCCTCCAGCAGGAGGGAGCCGATGGCGAGGGTCTCGCCCATGCCCCAGTCGATCGTGCCGTCCTCGACCATCGTGGCCCGGCGCTGCAGCTGCGGCAGCAGACGCGGGTGGACGGTGACGTGGTCCGGGATGTTGACCTGGGACTCGGCGATCCGCTTCACGATCTCCGAGCTCACCGCGGTGTTCACGGCGACCGGGAACTCGGCCTGCGGGTCCGACGGGACGGCCGTGGCCGGCTGCGAGGTGGCCTCGCGGACCTCGGTGAAGACCTTCTCCAGCTGGCCCTGGTAGTCCTGCAGCGCCTGCTCGGCCTCTTCCAGGGTGATGTCGCCGCGACCGATGAGGGACTCGGTGTAGAGCTTGCGCACCGAGCGCTTCTTGTCGATCAGGTCGTACATCAGCGGCTGGGTGAAGGCCGGGTTGTCGGACTCGTTGTGACCGCGGCGGCGGTAGCAGATGAGGTCGATCACCACGTCCTTGTTGAACGCCTGGCGGAACTCGAAGGCCAGGCGCGCGACGCGCACCACCGCCTCCGGGTCGTCGCCGTTCACGTGGAAGATCGGGGCCTCGATCATGCGGGCCACGTCCGTCGCGTACATGGAGGAGCGCGAGGACTCCGGGGCCGCGGTGAAGCCGACCTGGTTGTTGATGACGACGTGCACGGTGCCGCCGGTGCGGTAGCCGCGCAGCTGCGACATGTTCAGGGTCTCGGCCACCACGCCCTGGCCCGCGAAGGCCGCGTCGCCGTGGATGGCCACCGGCAGGACGGTGAAGTCCGTGCCGCCCTTGTTGATGATGTCCTGCTTGGCGCGGGCGACGCCCTCCAGGACCGGGTCGACCGCCTCCAGGTGCGAGGGGTTGGCGACCAGCGAGACCTTGATCTGCTCGCCGTCCAGGCCGGTGAAGGTGCCCTCGGCGCCCAGGTGGTACTTCACGTCGCCGGAGCCGTGCATCGACTTCGGGTCGAGGTTGCCCTCGAACTCGCGGAAGATCTGCGCGTACGACTTGCCGACGATGTTGGCGAGGACGTTGAGGCGGCCGCGGTGGGCCATGCCGATGACGACCTCGTCCAGGCGGGACTCGGCGGCCGAGTCCAGCACCGCGTCGAGCAGCGGGATGACGGACTCGCCGCCCTCCAGCGAGAAGCGCTTCTGGCCGACGTACTTGGTCTGCAGGAAGGTCTCGAAGGCCTCCGCCGCGTTCAGCCGGCGCAGGATGCGCAGCTGCTCCTCGCGCTCCGGCTTGGTGTGGCCGCGCTCCACGCGGTCCTGGATCCACTTGCGCTGCTTGGGGTCCTGGATGTGCATGAACTCGATGCCGGTGGTGCGGCAGTACGAGTCGCGGAGCACGCCGAGGATGTCGCGCAGCTTCATCATCGACTTGCCGGCGAAACCGCCGACGGCGAACTCGCGCTCCAGGTCCCACAGGGTGAGGCCGTGCTCGACGATGTCCAGGTCGGGGTGCTTGCGGACCTTGTACTCGAGCGGGTCGGTGTCGGCCATGACGTGGCCGCGGACCCGGTAGGAGTGGATCAGGTCGAAGACCCGGGCGGCCTTGGTGACGTCGTCGTCGTGGCTGGCGTCGATGTCCTTGAGCCAGCGGACCGGCTCGTAGGGGATGCGCAGGGCCTCGAAGATCTCGTCGTAGAAGTTGTTCTCGCCGAGGAGGAGGTTCGCGACCTGGCGCAGGAACTCGCCGGAGGCGGCGCCCTGGATCACCCGGTGGTCGTAGGTCGACGTGAGCGTCATGACCTTCGAGATGCCGAGCTTGTTCAGGGTGTCCTGGGAGGTGCCCTGGAACTCCGCCGGGTAGTCCATGGAGCCGACGCCCATGATCACGGACTGGCCGGGCATCAGACGCGGCACGGAGTGGACGGTGCCGAGGCCGCCGGGGTTGGTCAGGGAGACCGTGACACCGGTGAAGTCGTCCATCGTCAGCTTGTTGTCGCGGGCGCGACGGACGATGTCCTCGTAGGCCTGCCAGAACTCGAAGAAGTTCAGCGTCTCGGCCTTCTTGATCGCCGCGACGACGAGCTGGCGGTCGCCGTTGGGCTTGACCAGGTCGATGGCGAGACCGAGGTTGATGTGCTCCGGCTTCACCAGGGTCGGCTTGCCGTCCACCTTGGCGTACGAGTTGTTCATCGACGGCATGGCCTTGATGGCCTGCACCATGGCGTAGCCGATGAGGTGCGTGAAGGAGATCTTCCCGCCCCGCGCGCGCTTCAGGTGGTTGTTGATGACGATGCGGTTGTCGAACAGCAGCTTCACCGGGACCGCGCGCACGGACGTGGCCGTGGGCAGCTCCAGCGAGGCGTCCATGTTCTTGGCCACCGCGGCGGACGGGCCGCGCAGGGTGACCTGCTCGGGACCGCTCTTCGCCTCGCCCGCGGGCTCGGCCTTCCTGGCCGGCGCCGGCTTGGCGGCGGGAGCGGCCTGCTTCGCCGGCTGGGCCGGGGCCTTCGCCTGCGCGGGGGCCTGCGTCTGCGCCGGGGCCTTGGCGGCCGGGGCGGGCTGCGCGGGCGCCTGGGCCTTCGCGGGCGGGGCCGGCTGGGACGGAGCGGTGGGGGTCACCGCGGCCCCCGCGGCCGCGTCACCCGCCGGAGCCGAGGACGCGGGAGCGCCCGGCTTGTAGTCGGCGAAGAAGTCCCACCAGGCTCGGTCCACCGAGTTCGGGTCCTGGAGGTACTGCTGGTAGATCTCGTCGACGAGCCATTCGTTGGCACCGAAGGCCGCAGCGGGGTTCTTTCCCGCTTGGTCGGTGTCGGTCGAGATGCTCGAGTTACTGGGGGACTGTGGCGACACGGCGTCAACCGCCCTCTTCCGCTTCGCAAGATGATGGACAGCGGAAATAAAGGCTACGCCTCCCCGCGCGAGAAGGTCAGGCCGGGCCCTTGCAACGTCGTGCACATCACATCTCAGCGGGTGTTTCGGCGCTGGAATTGGCGGGAAACAAGCGAGGTTCCGCTTCTTCCGACCGTATCAGGCATCGCTCGACCAGGGCCCGTCGCGCCCCGCGCGCGGGCCTGTGCCTGATCACACGTGTCCGCCAGGGCGAACGCAGATGGATCTTGAGGCTCCGGTTCGAACTTTACGTCAACTTGGCACAGAAGAGGGCCCCGGAAGAGTGATCAGAATCCGGCAACCACGCTCGGATTCCGCCACCCCGATCCGGCCGCCGTGCAGATCCACGGCCCAGCGGGCGATCGCGAGGCCGAGACCGGTGCCGCCGTCGCTGCCGGGGCCGTGCGGCCGGTTGACGCTGCCGCGGTTGAACCGCTCGAAGACCCGGTGCCACTCCGTGCGCGGGATGCCCGGACCCTCGTCCAGCACCTCCAGCTCCAGCGACTCCGGCTCGGCACCCTGCCGGGCCCGCACGGTCACCCGGCCGTGCGGCGGGCTGTGCTTGACCGCGTTGTCGATCAGGTTGGCGACCACCTGGTGGATCCGCTCCGGGTCGGCGTGCGCCACCAGCTCGGGCGGCGAGACGTCCAGGTGCAGATGCACGTCCGTACGGGTGTGACTGCCCGAGCCGGAGGCCATGCTCGCGCGGGCGGAGGCCACCATGTTGGCCTCCTTCAGCACGCCCGACAGGTACGGCCACACCTCGAAGCGGCGCCTGCGCAGGGGGACCACGCCGTTGTCCAGGCGCGAGAGGTCCAGCAGCGTCTCCACCAGGCGGCCGAGCCGCTCGGTCTGCTTCAGGGCCGTGCGCATCGTCTCCGGGTCGGCCCGGGTGACCCCGTCGACGATGTTCTCCAGCACCGCGCGCAGTCCCGCGATGGGCGTGCGCAGCTCGTGGGAGACGTTGGCGACCAGCTCCTTGCGCTGGCTGTCCTGCGCCTCCAGCTCGTCGGCCATGACGTTGATCGTCTGCGCCAGGTCGCCCAGCTCGTCGCGGCGGCTCTCGCGCACCCGTCGTGTGTAGTCGCCGTGCGAGATGGACCGCGCGACGGCGTTCATGTCGTCCAGCGGGGCGGTGAGGGAGTGCGCCACGAACTGGGTGATCAGCAGCGTGGCGATCATCGAGAAGACCGTGATGAAGCGCAGCTCCGTCTTGGTGTGCACCGCGATCACCGAGAGTCCGGTGGTGATCAGGACCGAGACGACGACCAGCGCGCCCAGCTTGGTCTTGATCGAGAACGGGCGCACACCGCCCCAGGGCTGCTGCTTCTTCCGCTGTCCGCGTCCCGCCGGACCCCCGCTCATGGCGTCGGCGTCTCCAGGGCGTAGCCCACGCCGTGCACCGTGCGGATGCGCTCCGCGCCGATCTTCCGGCGCAGCGCCTTGATGTGGCTGTCCACGGTGCGGGTGCCGGAGGCGTCGGCCCAGTCCCAGACCTCGGCCAGCAGCTGCTCACGGGAGAGCACCGCGCGCGGGGTGTTGGCCAGGCACACCAGGAGGTCGAACTCGGTGGGTGTCAGGTGGACGTCCTCGCTGCGCACGCGCACCCGGCGCTGCGCGTGGTCGATCTCCAGCTCGCCCAGGCGCAGGATGCCGCTGCGCGGGGTGGTGGCCGCGAGGGCCGCGCGCTCCATGCGGCGCAGCAGCACGTGCACCCGTGCCGCCAGCTCGCGCATGGAGAACGGCTTGGTCATGTAGTCGTCGGCGCCGACGCCGAGGCCCACCAGCATGTCGGTCTCGTCGTCGCGTGCGGTGAGCATCATCACCGGCACCGGCCGCTGGGCCTGCACGCGCCGGCAGACCTCCAGGCCGTCGAAGCCCGGCAGCATGATGTCGAGGATCAGCAGGTCGGGCTGCCAGGCCTCCGCCGTGTCCACCGCGGACGGGCCGTCGCCCGCCGTTTGCACGAGGAATCCCTCGGCGCGCAGGCGGGTCGCGATGGCGTCCACGATCGTCGCGTCGTCCTCGACCACCAGGACCCTGCGCTGTGCGCCGGGGGTGGTCGTCGCCGTGCCGTTGTGGGAGGTGTGTGTCTGCTCCATCGCCCGCCCCTGAGGTGTGCTTATCCGGAATCCGTGGGGTGATCCGTCGTCTGCGCATCACTGCGATTGACGCTTGAATGATCCGCGTCAGGGCAGCAGCGTACGGGGATTCACCACGGCTTTGCTATCCAGGGCGGACGCCGATGTGCACGACGTCCGGAACGCCCCGGGCAACGGGGATCTCTTCGGTACGCACCTGCCGGAATCCGGCATTCCGCAAGGTTCCCTCGAATTCCGGGGAAGGCTTCGCGGACCATACCGCGAGGATCCCGCGCGGCTTCAACACCCTTGCACATGCCGCGAGTCCGTCCGGCGAGTAAAGGCCCTCGTTGCCCTCGTCGACGGTCCAGTCGGGGCCGTTGTCGATGTCGAGGCACAGCGCGTCGAATGTGTCGGACGTCTCCTTGAGGTAAGCGATCAAGTCCTGCTCGACGACCTCCGTCCGCGGATCGGCGAGCGCCGCGCCCGACAGCTCGGCCAGCGGTCCCGAGCGGTGCCACCCGATGATCGCGGGCTCCCGCTCCACGACCGTGATCCGGCCCCAGCGCTCCTGTCCGGCCGCGTGGGCCAGGGAGAAGCCGACGCCCAGCCCGCCGATCAGCACCGAGGGGTCCGTGACCTCCGGGTCCAGGGCCGCCAGGGCCGCGTCCACGAGCAGCCGCTCGGAACGCCCGTCGGAGGTGTCCATCAGGAAGCAGCCGTTGGCGATGATCTGCAGCAGACCGCCGTGTCTGCGCAGCACGACCTCGCCGTACGGGCCCTCGCGACGGTCCAGGACTTCAGGAGCTTCGGGAATGTCGTAGGGGGTGGACATGTGTTCATCCTGGCAGGTCCCGCGGTGCGGGGGTCCGGCCCCTCGGAGCCCGGCCCGGTGATCGCTCAGAGCGAACGCGCCCCCGGGAACATTCGGCCGCTCCCCTGCATTGAGTCGACATAGCTCAACTTGACTGCCGAAGGGGAGATCATGGCTGCTGAGTCCACACCGCTCGCCCTGCCCGTGCTGCCGCTCGACGACGAGGTCGTGCTGCCGGGGATGGTGGTTCCGCTGGACCTGAGCGATTCCGAGGTGCGCGCGGCGGTGGAGGCCGCCCAGGCCGCCGCCCGCGACGAACCGGGCAAGCCGAAGGTGCTGCTCGTGCCGCGCGTCGACGGCACCTACGCCGGGATCGGCGTGCTGGGCACGGTCGAGCAGGTCGGACGGCTGGCCGACGGCGACCCGGGCGCCCTGATCCGCGGCCGGGGACGCGTGCGCATCGGCGCCGGCACCACCGGGCCGGGCGCGGCGCTGTGGGTGGAGGGCACCCGCATCGACGAGAGCGTGCCCGACCCCCTGCCGGGGAACGTGGCCGAACTGGTGAAGGAGTACAAGGCGCTCGCCACCGCCTGGCTCCGCAAGCGCGGCGCCTGGCAGGTCGTGGACCGCGTCCAGGCCATCGACGACGTCTCCGCGCTCGCCGACAACTCCGGCTACTCGCCGTTCCTCACCACCGACCAGAAGACCGCCCTGCTGGAGACCACCGACCCGGTGGCCCGGCTGAAGCTCGCCACCCAGCAGCTGCGCGACCACCTCGCCGAGCAGGACGTCGCCGAGACCATCGCCAAGGACGTCCAGGAGGGCGTCGACAAGCAGCAGCGGGAGTTCCTGCTCCGCCGCCAGCTGGAGGCGGTCCGCAAGGAGCTGCGCGAGCTGAACGGCGAGCCGGACGGCGAGGAGTCCGACGACTACCGGGCCCGTGTCGAGGCCGCCGATCTCCCCGAGAAGGTCCGTGAGGCCGCCCTCAAGGAGGTCGACAAGCTGGAGCGCTCCTCCGACCAGTCGCCCGAGGGCTCCTGGATCCGCACCTGGCTCGACACGGTCCTGGAGATGCCGTGGAACGAGCGCACCGAGGACGCCTACGACATCCGCGGCGCCCAGCAGGTGCTGGACGCCGAGCACGCGGGCCTGCAGGACGTGAAGGAGCGCATCACCGAGTACCTGGCCGTGCGCAAGCGGCGCAGCGACCGGGGTCTGGGCGTCGTCGGCGGGCGGCGCGGCGGCGCGGCGGCGCGGTGCTGGCCCTCGTGGGCCCGCCCGGCGTCGGCAAGACCTCGCTCGGCGAGTCGGTCGCCCACGCCATGGGCCGGAAGTTCGTCCGGGTCGCCCTCGGCGGCGTCCGTGACGAGGCCGAGATCCGCGGCCACCGCCGCACCTACGTCGGCGCGCTGCCCGGCCGGATCGTGCGGGCGATCAAGGAGGCCGGCTCGATGAACCCGGTCGTCCTGCTCGACGAGATCGACAAGGTCGGCTCCGACTTCCGCGGCGACCCGGCCGCGGCCCTGCTCGAGGTCCTCGACCCGGCGCAGAACCACACCTTCCGTGACCACTACCTGGAGGTCGAGCTCGACCTGTCCGACGTGGTGTTCCTCGCCACCGCCAACGTCCTGGAGGCCATCCCGGAGGCCCTGCTCGACCGCATGGAGCTGGTCCGCCTCGACGGCTACACCGAGGACGAGAAGATCGTCATCGCCCGCGACCACCTGCTCCCGCGTCAGCTGGAGCGCGCCGGCCTCCAGCCGGACGAGGTGACGATCGAGGAGGGCGCGCTGCGCAAGCTCGCCGGCGAGTACACGCGCGAGGCGGGCGTCCGCAACCTGGAGCGGTCCGTCGCGCGGCTGCTGCGCAAGGTCGCGGCCCAGCACGAACTGGGGGAGCGGAAGCTGCCGTTCGCCGTGGCCGAGGGCGACCTGCGGGACCTGATCGGACGGCCGCACCACGTGCCGGAGTCCGCCCAGGAGCCGGCCGAGCGGCGCACCGCGGTGCCCGGCGTCGCCACCGGGCTCGCCGTGACCGGCGCCGGCGGTGACGTCCTCTACGTCGAGGCGTCCCTGGCCGACCCGGAGACGGGCGCGGCGGGGCTGACCCTGACCGGCCAGCTGGGCGACGTGATGAAGGAGTCGGCGCAGATCGCGCTGAGCTTCCTGCGCAGCCACGGCGCCGAGCTGGAACTCCCGGTCGGCGACCTGAAGGACCGGGGCGTGCACATCCACTTCCCGGCGGGCGCGGTCCCCAAGGACGGCCCGAGCGCGGGCATCACGATGACCACGGCCCTGGCCTCGCTGCTCTCCGGACGCCTGGTCCGCACGGACGTGGCGATGACCGGCGAGGTGTCGCTGACCGGGCGGGTGCTGCCGATCGGCGGGGTGAAGCAGAAGCTGCTCGCCGCGCACCGGGCGGGCGTCACCACCGTGATCATCCCCAAGCGCAACGAGCCCGACCTGGACGACGTCCCGGCGGAGGTGCTGGAGAAGCTCGACGTGCACGCCGTCACCGACGTCCGCCAGGTCCTGGAGCTGGCGCTGTCCCCGGCGACGAGCGGGGCTGCGCCCGAGGTTCCGGTGGCCGCGTGACGGGGGCCGCCGGATGAGGGGAGGCCCGGGCTCCGTGAGGGAGGCCCGGGCCTTTCCCGTACCGCCGCGCGGTCAGCTCCCGGCGGCGAAGATCCGCACCCCGTCGAGGGTGCCGTTGAAGCGGTCGTGGTCGCCGACCGTCGGACCCGTCGAGGTGTACTGCCACATCGTGTACGTGTCCCAGCCGGCGGGCAGTTCGCCGACGGTGGAGGCGTACCGGGCGATCCACAGCGGGGTGGTGGAGGCGAAGCCGGCGTAGTTGCCGGTGCACTGCTTCCACCAGCTCGTCGCGGTGTAGATGACGGCGTCGCGGCCCGTGCGGGCGCGGTAACGGTCGAGGAAGTCGCGGATCCAGCTCACCATCGAGCTCGCCGACTTGCCGTAGCAGTCGTCGCCGTACGGGTTCCACTCGATGTCCAGGACACCCGGCAGCGTGCGCCCGTCGGCGGACCAGTCACCGCCGCGGTCCACGAAGTAGTCCGCCTGCGCGGCGCCGCTCGTGGTGTCGGGGGTGGCGAAGTGGTAGGCGCCGCGGACCATGCCGACGTCGTACGAGCCGTTGTACTGCTGCGCGTGGTACGGGTTGGTGTAGTACGTGCCCTCCGTCGCCTTGGCGTAGGCCCAGCGCACCCCGCTGTTCCACAGGGTGCTCCAGGCGACGTTGCCCTGGTGGCTGGAGACGTCCACGCCCTCCGTCTGGGTGGAGCGGGAGGTGGGCAGGCCGGCCTGGCCGTCGTGGGCGAGGACGCCCATGCCCATGTGGGCGGAGCCGCGCGGCGGGACGGAGGGGGAGGCGCCGTCGGCGACGGCGGAGGTCCCCGGGAGGGCGAGCAGCGTGAGCAGGACGGCGCCGGCGGTGCCGAGCGCGCGTATGCGGACGAGTCGGTTTCTGTGCACAGGCATGACGCATCTCCGAACGGTCATGGGGCGAACCCGGAATGTGACCCACATCGCATGTGGTGGGCATGCCACGTATCGGCCTGGTAGAGAAACTGCGGGCGCCGACCGCGGCGGCGGACGGGGGCGCCGCGCACTGCCGTTGGTCTACGCCTGCGAAATACTTATGGAGCTGGGGCGACGCCGCCACTCGGCCAGAACTTTCAGAACGGGAAACCGAGGCAGGGGCCAACGTGCACGAAGACGGAAACGGCGGCGAGAGGCACGCCGGCTCGCCGGAGCCCGCGTCCGGCGTCGAACAGCCCGCGTTCCTGGCGCTGGAGCGCGAGTTGACGGTCCTGCTGCGGCGCGCCCGGGCCAGCCAGGGGGAGATGGCGCGCGAGGTCCACCCCGACCTCGAGCCGTCCGCGTACGGGCTGCTCGTCCGTCTGGAGGAGTGCGGGCGGCAGCGGGCCACCGAGCTCGCCTCCTACATCGGCGTCGGCAAGGCGACCATGTCGCGGCAGCTGCGCGCCCTGGAGGAGCTCGGGCTCGTCGGGCGTGAGCCCGATCCCGCCGACGGGCGCGCCTGGCTCGTCACCCTCACGGAGGAGGGCCGCCGCCGGGTCAGCCGCGTCCGGGAGGCCCGCCGCGCCCGCTACGCCGGCCGGCTGGCCGACTGGGACCCGGAGGAGGTCGACGAACTGGCGCGACTGCTGCACAGGCTGAACAGGGGCATGGAGAAGTAGGGGTCCCTGCAACCCCCTCAGGGGCGCGGGGAACTGCGCGCCCAGCCCCCACCGGCCCGCACCCCGCGTCGGAGGGGGTGCCGCTGCGCCCACCCCCGGCTGCGGCGTCCCTCAGGGGCGCGGGGAACTGCGCGCTCAGCCACGGCGGTCCCGCACCCGGCGTCGACGGGGTGCCGCTGCGCCCACCCGTGCCGCCCCAAGCGGCACGACTGCCCGCAGCTGCGGCGTCCCTGAGGGGCGCGGGGAACTGCGCGCTCAGCCACGGAGGTCCCGCACCCGGCGTTGAGGGGGTGCCGCTGCGCCCACCCGTGCCGCCCCTAGCGGCACGACTGCCCGCAGCGGGGGCGTCCCTGAGGGGCGCGGGGAACTGCGCGATCGGCCACGGACGTCCCGCACCCGGCGTCCTCGCAGCTGGGGCGGTACGCCCCTTCAGGGGCGCGGGGAACTGCGCGAGCGGACCCCATCGGCCCGCAGCCGCGGGCCGATGCGCCGTCCGGGTGACGAACCCCCACCCCGTCAAAAGTGAGGCGCCGTCACCCGTCGGCCGTCCGGGTGATGTCGCCGGCGACATCAAGCAGACGGCAGCTCCACGTGGACGACCGTCGCGTCGTCATGCCTCTTCCCCCCGAGGAGACGCCCGCGCTCCAGCGCGCGCACCCTCCGTACCAACCCCCGCGCCCCCTCCTCGCGGATCACCCCCACGCAGTCCCCCCAGTCCCCCTCCCCGAACCGCTCCACCCACCGCGACGCCCCGTCCGTCAGGGCGGTCAACGCCCGTACCCGGTCGCGGGGCAGGGAGACGGTCACGGCGCGTGACGACACCGCCGGATCGGCCGCGGCCGTGAAGAAGCCGCCCTCCTTGTTCCGCAGCGTCGTGTCCACGACCGTGTGGCTGGACAGGGCCGACCGGGGCAACCGGTCCAGCCGGTCGTCCCGGACCGCCGTGACCGTGCCGTCCGGCGACTCGACCAGCAGGACCGAGTCCGACAGCACCAGACACTCCACCGAGTCGGGTGACCAGCGCGCCATCACCACCGTTGCCTGCGGTGTTCGGGGGTGAGAAAGGTCACAGGTCGAGGCGTGACTCTCGGCCGTGCGCGCGATCCCCCGGGACAGCAGCCCGGCCGGCGGCACATCCGGGAGGGAAACGGTCAGTTCGGTCAGCGCGCCGCCCAGCCGGGCGGTGAACCAGGGCACCGAATGCAGACACCCGCCCCCGTCCGACGGCGGCGTCACACCGTCCAGGACGACGAGCGCCCCGCCCTGTCCGGAGGCCGGGAGCGCGACGCTCGCGAAGTCCTCGTTGGGACGCCCCGGATCACCGGGTTCCGAAACAAGCTCCGTGCGCATCCGGCCAGTCTGCACGAGCTCCCCACAACGACCGCCGGAGCCCGGCAATTGACGCCCGTTCTCCACAGGCACGCAGGTCAAGCGCCTGATTTGGGAGGGAATGAAGGCCTCCGGGAAGGCGTGGCGGCGAATATTGCCACCGCCCGCCGCAGACGTCCAACCGGCGTACCGCCCAGGTCCACTGCGGCGCACAACGGAACTTGCCCCTCAACTCGCCTCCGATGTTCACTCCTTCGAGTGGCGGGTCAGGTGATGCGCATCCACTGTCCACGGGCACTGGGAGGGTCGGGGAGCGTTGGGGGCGCCTCACGGTCCGAGCGCGGCCAGCGGCTCGGGGAGAGCGCCCGCGCCCGTTGACGGAGCGTCACCCGGGCCCACGGGTACACGAGTCAGGAATGCGAGCACCGGTGCAGAAGACGCGGCCTCGTCGCAAGGACAAGCAGGCGGCCCTGGCGGGGGACGCGCAGCAGACGCCCACGGTCGGCAAGGGCCGCCCCACCCACGTACGCAACCGTCTCGTCGTCGCCGTCGCCGTGGTGGCCGCGGCGATCGCCGGGGCGGGAGCGCCGTCCGTGCTGGCGGCGTCCCAGCAGCTCCACGACTCCCAGGAACTGGTGACGCTCGCCGAGCGCACCCAGGACGCGCTCACCCTGGCCCACTCCCTGGCCGACGAGCGTGACGAGGTCGTCCCCTACATCGCTGCGGGCCGCCCCAAGTCCAAGGCGCCCTCCGAGGAGCACAGCGCCCGGGTCGACCGGCAGGTCGAGGAACTGCGCGCCGACGAGGACACCTCGCAGGCGCTGCGCGACGAGCTCGACGCCGTCGCCGCCGTGCGCCGCGCCGCACTCACCGGCAAGTCCGGCCCGCTGGAGGCCCACCAGGCGTACTCCGACGCCATCTCCCAGCTGCACAAGCTCGCCGCGCGGCTGGCCGACGCCACCCCGCCCCGCGCCGGCTCCGGCGCCCACGCGCTCACCGAGCTGGACACCGCCGTCCAGCAGGCCGCCGCCACCCGCGGGCTGCTGCTCGCCGCGCTGAACGTGCCGAGCTCCACCGAGACCGTGATCGACCCGATCACCGGACTGCCCGTCACGGCCTCCAGCACCTCCGAGGAGGACGAGGAGCGGCGTGACGCGCTGTCGGCCGCCGCGCTCCAGGCCCGCGTCCGCTCCGACGCGGCCCTCGCCGACTTCCGCGACGCCGCCCCGAAGGCCGCCCGCGCCTCCTACGACTCCACGGTCACCGGTCCCGAGGTCGACACCGCCGACAAGTACCTCGGGAAGCTCACCGACAAGCCGACCCTCTCCGACGGCGAGATCAAGACCAGCCCCAAGAAGCTCGCGGCGGCGCTCACCGCGCGGATCGACATGATGCGCGGCGTCGAGGCCTCGCTGTTCGAGCAGCGCACCAAGGACCTCGCCCAGCTCCGCGACGAGGACGTCACCGAGCTGGAGATCCGCATCGCCGTCCTCGGCGCCCTGCTGCTGCTCTCGGTCGGCGTCGCCACCGCGATGGCCCGCACCCTCACCCGGCCCCTGTCGGTGCTGCGCCGCGGCTCCGCCCGGCTCGCCGAGGCGGAGGACCCGGCCGCCGAGGAGCCGATCACCTTCACCGGCCGCAACGACGAGTTCGCCCAGGTCGTCCGCTCCGTCAACGCCCTGCACGCCCACGCCGCCTCACTCGCGCAGCGGATCGCCACGCTGGAGGCCGACCGCAAGCACCTCGTCGGACAGCGGCAGAAGATGGCCGACGCCCGCGAGGAGCTGCGCGGCGAACTCGCCGAGGCCACCGCCCACATGGAGCGGATGCGGCACAGCATCGGCGGCACCTTCGTCAACCTCGCCCTGCGCACCCTCGGCCTGGTCGAGCGGCAGCTCGGCGTCATCGAGGGCCTGGAGGAGCGGGAGGACGACCCGGACCGCCTGGCCACGCTGTTCAAGCTCGACCACTTCGCCACGGTCATGCGCCGGCACAGCGAGAACCTGCTGGTCCTCGCCGGCACCGAGCACGGCCGGCACACGGCCGGCCCGGTCCCGCTGGTCGACGTCGTACGGGCCGCGGTCAGCGAGATCGAGCGGTACGAGCGGGTGCGGATCGCGGCGCTGCCGCCGCACGCGCACATCGCCGGGTTCGCCGCGGACGACCTGTCGCACCTGCTCGCCGAACTGATGGAGAACGCCACCGCGTTCTCCCCGCCGGACATGCCCGTCGAGGTCTCCGCCTGGCTGATGGAGAACGGCGAGGTGATGCTCTCCGTGCAGGACGAGGGCATCGGCATGGCCGAGGACCGGCTGGAGCGGCTCAACACGCGGCTCTCCGAGTTCGACCCGGAGGCCGCGTACGACGCCGAGTCCGAGGAGGGTCTCGGCCTCGGCCTGTACGTCGTCGCCCGGCTCGCCCACCGGCACGGGGTGCGGGTGCAGCTGCGCAAGCAGAAGCAGGGCGGGATCGCCGCGGTGGTCGTCCTGCCGGACCCTCTTCTGGCGCCTGCCACCCCCACGGCCGTCCCCGCGTCCGTCCCGGGCTCCGCCCACACGGTGTCCCTGCCGGGCGCCGACGCGGAGGCCAACTCCAACGTCCTGCGCGGCCGCGGCACGTCGGGCGACCCCTTGGTCGACCTGGCGGAACGCTCCATCGAGGCCCGAGCGGAGGCGGAGGCGGATGCTCCGGGCTCCGCCCACGCCACCACCCATCCGGACGCCGCCCCGGCGGCCGAGTCCGAGGCGGGCCCGTCGGCCCCGTCGGCCCCGCACGGGACTGCTCCCGGCGCCGCCTCGGAGCCGCCGCAGGCGGGCGCTCCCGCACACTCGACCGGGGCGCCTGCCGCTGACCCCGCGCCGGCTTCTGCCCCCGCCCCCGTTGCGGACCGGGAGGACCCTGCCGCGTCGGCCGGCCTGCACGAAGGCGTCCGGGTCGCGCCGGAAGGGCCGCAGCAGCAGGCCGGAGCACCCGCGCCGTCGGACGCGGCGACTCCAGGCGTCCCCGCCGACGGCCGGACGGATGCCGCTGCCCCGCCCGCCGAGCACGGGACTGCTCCCGGCGCTGCCGTCGAGCCGGCGACGGACGGGACCGCACCTGCCGCTGCGGAGGAGTCGCGGACCGGCGCCTCCTCGATCTCAGCCGACCTGGGGGAGGCCGGTCCTGCCGCCGGCACCGCCGGTCAGAACGGGACTGCCGCACCCGGCGTACCCGCCGGTGTCGACGAGGCTCGGTCGCACGACGTTCCGCCTGCCCGGTCCGGTGAGCCGGAGGCCCCCGTGGAGCGGCTCGCCGAGACCACCATGGAGCTGTTCATCCCGGCGCAGCCGGACGGCCGTGCCCCGGCCGCCGAAGGGCACGGCGCCGGATCGGCCGCGCCCGCCGACGAGGACGTACGCCCCGGTGCCGGGCACGCGCCCACGTCCACACCCGCGCCCGAAGCCGCACCGGCACCCGGCGGCCCCGCCCCCGAGTCCACCGCACCGGCACCGGGGACCCCCGGACCCGCGCCTGAAGCCCCCGCGCCCGGAGCGGCACCGGCGGCACCCGGCGGCCTCGCCCCCGAGTCCACCGCACCGGCACCGGGGACCCCCGAACCTGCGCCCCAAACCGCACCGGCACCCGGGGCCCCCGCCCCCGAGTCCACCGCACCGGCACCCGGCGGCCCCGCCCCCGAGTCCACCGCACCGGCGCCCGGGGCCCCCGCCCCCGAGCCCACCGCACCGGCGCCCGGGGCCCCTGCCCCCGAGTCCACCGCACCGGCGCCCGGGGCCCCCGCCCCCGGCGCTCCCGCCCCCGACACCCCCGTCGGCAGGCCCGAGCACGCGCGGGTGGCCGACGGGGCCGGGGACGGGGTCGGCGGCGACGAGCCCGTCACCGCCAAGGGGCTGCCGAAGCGGACGCCGAAGATCACCGCGCCGGTCGCTCCCCCGCGGCCGCGGTCCGGTTCGGTGGACGCCGAGGCCCTGCGCAGGCGGCTCGGCGGGTTCCGCCGGGGCGCGGACGCCGGGCGGCGGGACGTCGAGGCGGAGCTGGCGGCCGAGCGGTCCCGCGGGGACGACACAACCGAAGAAGCCACGGGGGGCACTGTCGAGGAGGCAAGCAGTTGACCGCGCCCAGTACCTTCGGACTGAGCAGTGAGGCCCGCAACCTGCACTGGCTGCTGACGAACCTCGTCGAGGAGGTGCCCGGCATCCAGTCCGTCGCCGTGGTCTCCTCCGACGGCCTGCTGCTCCTCTCCTCGGACGAGACGCTCGCCCGCGCCCGCAGCGGCCCGGGCGCGCAGGGGCGGGGCCCGCGCGGCTCCTCCGCCGACCTGGCCACCGTCGTGTCCGGCATCGGCAGCCTCACCGTCGGCGCCTCGAAGCTGATGGACTACGGCCCGGTCAAGCACACGATGGTCGCCATGGACGAGGGCAGCCTCTTCGTGATGTCGATCAGCGACGGCTCGCTGCTCGGCGTGCACGGCTCGGCGGACTGCGACATGAGCGTCGTGGCGTACCACATGGCCCTGTTCGTCGGCCGCGCCGGCCACGTCCTGACCCCCGACCTCCGCAGCGAGCTCCGCCGGAACCTGGAGACCGCGAAAGGCGCGGAGCACGAGTCCGCCGGGAGCCCCCGATGACCAGCGCCCAGAGGAAACACCTCCCCGTCCGCGGCGGGGACCGTAAACCCGCCCGCGTGCGCCCCTACTCGCTCACCGGGGGCCGCACCCGCTTCGGCCACGTGCTGCTGGTCGAGACGTTCGTCGGCGCCACCGCCGGCACGGCCGCGCTGGAGGCCGCCGAGAACCGCAAGGAACTCACCTCCGGCGGCCTCGCCCGGGTCATGCCCGAGGTGCGCGCCATCGTCGAACTGTGCCGCCGCATGCGGACGGTGGCCGAGATCGCCGCGCTGCTGCACATGCCGCTCGGCGTGGTCCGCGTCCTGCTGAGCGACCTCGCGGACCAGGGAAAGATCCGTGTCTACGGGACGGGGACCGGCCACGGCACGGGCCGCCCGGACCGCGCGCTGCTGGAAAGGGTGCTGAGTGGACTCCGCCGTCTCTGACGCCGCACCCGGCGTCACCCCGCTCGTCGAGGGGGACGAGCCCCTGCTGCCGTGGCAGACGGACCCCACCCGGGCGCCGATCGCCACGAAAATAGTCGTGGCCGGCGGTTTCGGCGTCGGCAAGACCACCCTCGTCGGCTCCGTCTCGGAGATCACGCCTCTGCAGACCGAGGCGCTGATGACCGAGGCGAGCGAGGGCACCGACGACCTCACCGCCACGCCGGGCAAGTCGACCACCACCGTGGCCATGGACTTCGGGCGCATCACGCTCGACGACGACCTGGTGCTGTACCTGTTCGGCACGCCCGGCCAGCAGCGGTTCTGGTTCATGTGGGACGACCTGGTGCGCGGCGCGATCGGCGCCGTGGTGCTGGCCGACACCCGCAGGCTGAAGGACTGCTGGCCCGCGCTGGACTACTTCGAGAGTTGCGGACTGCCGTACCTCGTGGCCGTGAACCACTTCGACGGCACTGAGCGGTACGAACCGGAGGACGTGCGGGAGGCCCTCACGATCCCCGCGCACATACCTGTCATGATCATGGATGCGCGCCGCCGGATCTCGGTCATCGAGACCCTCTTGTCCCTCGTGGGCCACGCGCTCGACGAAACCCCCGAGTAGCCCCCTTAGGAGCGTCCCCCGTATGCGGAAGATACTCGTCGTCGGGGCCGGCCAGTCCGGTCTCCAGCTCGCCCTGGGACTCCAGTCGCACGGGTACGAGGTCACCCTCATGTCCAACCGGACCGCGGACGAGATCCGCACCGGACGGGTCATGTCGACGCAGTGCATGTTCCACACCGCGCTGCAGCACGAGCGCGACCTCGAGCTGAACTTCTGGGAGTCGCAGGCCCCGAAGATCCAGGGCCTCGGCGTCTCCGTCGCCGCCCCCGGCTCCTTCGACCCGGGCCCCTCGCAGCGGGCGATCGACTGGCTGGGCCGCCTCGACGGGTTCGCGCAGTCGGTGGACCAGCGGGTCAAGATGGCCGGCTGGATGGAGACCTTCGCGCAGCGCGGCGGACAGCTCGTCATCCACGGCGCGGCCGTCGGCGACCTCGACTACCTCTCCCGCACCTACGACCTGGTGCTCATCGCCGCGGGCAAGGGCGAGCTGGTGCAGATGTTCTCCCGCGACCCCGAGCGCTCCCCGTACAGCACCCCGCAGCGCGCCCTCGCCGTCGCCTACGTGCACGGCATGGGCCCGCGTCCGGAGCACCCGGACACCGAGGCCGTCCGCTGCAACCTGGTCCCGGGCGTCGGCGAGATGTTCATCATGCCGACGTACACCACGTCCGGCCGCGCCGACATCCTGTTCTGGGAGGGCGTCCCCGGCGGCCCGCTCGACGCGTTCGCGGACGTCAAGGACCCGGCCGAGCACCTCTCCCTGACCCTGGAGCTGATGGAGAAGTTCCTGCCCTGGGAGTACGCGCGCGCCACCAAGGTCGAACTGACCGACGCCGGCGGCACCCTGGCCGGCCGCTACGCCCCGACCGTCCGCAACCCCATCGGCCGGCTGCCCTCGGGCGGTCTGGTGCTGGGCGTCGCCGACGTCGTCGTCGCCAACGACCCGATCACCGGGCAGGGCTCCAACTCCGCGTCCAAGTGCGCCGCCGCCTACCTCGCCTCGATCCTCGAGCACGGCGACAAGCCGTTCGACGAGGACTGGATGCGGCAGACCTTCGACCGCTACTGGGACACCGCCCAGCACGTCACCAAGTGGACGAACGCCATGCTGGCCCCGCCGCCGGAGCACGTCCTGAACCTGATCGGGGCCGCCGGCCAGCTCCAGCCCGTCGCCGACCGCTTCGCCAACGGCTTCGACAACCCGGCCGACTTCGAGAACTTCTTCTACGAGCCGGACAAGACGAACGCCTACCTGGCCGAGGTCTCCGGCGCGGCCGGCGCGTAGACGGCGCCGTACCCCTCGTCGGACCCGTCCGTCGCCTCCTCGGGGAGCTCCGGCGGCACATAGTGCCCCAAGGGCTCCCCGCCGGGGTCGGGCCGCACCGCGCCCAGCACCGGATTGGCCGCGATCGGCGACACCTTGATCCGCGCGCCGGGCCGCGGCGCCTGCACCACCATCCCGTCGCCCAGGTACAGGGCGACGTGCGTGGCGTCGTGGAAGTACACGACGAGGTCGCCCGGCCGCAGGTCCACCAGGTCGATCCGTTCCAGCCGCGCCCACTGCTCCTGGCTGGTCCGCGGCACCTCCGCGCCGGCCGCCCGCCACGCCTCGGAGGTGAGCCCCGAGCAGTCGTACGTCTCCGGGCCCTCCGCGCCCCACTCGTACGGCTTGCCGAGCTGCTCCACCGCGTACCGCACGGCCCGCTCACCGGCGGCGGACGGGGCGTTGGCGCCGCTCAGCGCGCCGGACGCCACCAGCTCCCGCTGCGCCTCGTCGACCCGGCTCCGCTCCAGCTCGGCCAGCTCCGCGAGCTGCTCCCGGGTGAGCGACGCCAGCAACTCCTCGACGTCCCGGAGCCGTTCCACCACCTGGTCGCGCTCCTTCCCGCGCCGCTCGGTGAGCGCGATCCGCGCGTCCAGCGCCTTGCGCGCCCGGCGCGCGAGCTCGTCGGCCTGTTTCGTGTCCCCGGTCAGCCGGCCCACGGTGTGCGCACGCTCCCGCGCGAGCTGCCCGATCACATGCCCCTGCTCCAGCGCCCGCTGCGGGTCACGGGCCAGCAGCAGACGGACGTAGGGGGAGAGGCCGCTCAGCGACTGGTACTGCTGCCGGGCGAGCCGTCCGGCGGCGCCCTTGCTGTCGTGGAGGGAGAGCCGGGTGCGGGCCAGCGCCTTCTCCAGCCGCTCCGTCGTGGCGCGCTGCTCGTCGAGCGCCTCCTCGGTGGCGTTGTAGCGCTCGGTGGCCTTCTCGGCCTCCCGGTAGAGAGTCTGAAGATCCGTCAGCAGTTCGGGGACGGAGCGGCCGCCGGCCGCGGCGGCGCCGCCGCCCGGCTCCGGGACGGCCGCCGCGGGCAGGGGCGCCAGCACGGTCCCGGCCGCCAGCGCCGCCGTACACACCAGACGCAGAAGCATTCCTGACACACCATCACCTCCGACGCGGGGCGGCTCGTCCGCTCCGCACCGCGAGCATCAGGGGGGCGTGCGCGGTCCGCTCGCCGAGTGTGCGCGGTTCGGCGCAACGGCGTCACCCGTCGGCGTCGTCCGGCTTGCCCTGCGGCGTGGCGTCCGGATGCGGCGCGGGCCTCGACCACGGCCAGCGGCGGTCGCTCCCGGCCCGGCCGGTGGGGTCGTAGAGGTACTTCCAGCGGGCGGTCAGACCGGTGAGCCTGCCGCTCCCGCGCGGCACCCTCCGGTACACCAGCACGGTGGGCGGGCCGCCGTCCGGGGCGGGGACCGGGATGCGGTACGTCTTGGGCGGGTGCCCGGTCATGCCGAGCAGCACGGGCAGGACGCGCCCGTCCATGGGGCCGCCCTCGAAGGGGGTGTCTTCGCTCTTCACCCCACCAGTCTCGGCCATCGGCCGGGGCCCCGGCCCGAGGTCACAGGTCCGCGGCCAGCGCCTGCACCAGGGTGTCGGTCTGCGCGTCCCGCCGCGCGGTCACCGTCAGCACCGCCACGAACTGCTCGACCAGCCAGTCCCGCAGCTCCTCCAGGGGCGGCTGCTTGTCCTCGTCGAGCCAGATCAGGGAGGCGGCCTCCACGGCCGTGATCCACATGCGGATGGTCATCCGCAGCCGGGGCCCGGGCTCCTCCACGCCGAGGTGGCGCAGGATGTGCTCGGCCGCGGCCCGCCGCACCCCGTCCACGATCGCGGTCGTACGGGAGGTCTCCACCACGCTGCCGCCCTGGAGCAGGGCGCTGAATCCGGCGTCGTGCCGGCCGACGAAGTCGAGGTAGCGCTCCACGGCCCGGGTCAGCCGGGGGACCAGCGGGCCCTCCTCCGGTTCGTCGAAGCAGTCGCGCAGCTCGTCGGCGGCGGACTTCAGGGCCGCCTCGTAGAGCTGCTGCTTGCCGCCGGGGAAGTAGCGGTAGACCAGGGGCCGCGACACACCGGCGGCCTCCGCCACGTCGTCCAGCGACACCTCCTCCGGCGCCCGGTGGGCGAAGAGGGACAGCGCGGCCTCCAGCAGCTGGCTGCGGCGCTCCTCGACGCTGAGGCGCCGGTAGGCGGGGGTGGAGGCCTGCGAGGTCATGCCCGCAGCGTAACCGGCCGTGGCGGGCGCACGCCGGGCGCGGTCGCCCGCCCCGGCCGGATTCCGACCTCGGGCGCCCGCCCGGTGGAACGCCTGGTCAGGCCAGCAGGCCGGAGGAGCGCCAGAGCCGGCGGCCCACACCTCGCAGCACGCCGATGTCGTCGAGGAAGTCCGTCAGCTTCTTCGCGCCCTGCTGCATCACCTCGCGCCGGTGACCGCTCGCCCGCACCCGGGCGACCGCCTCGCGCCGGTCCAGGCCGACGTTCGTGTAGACCTCCGGGTTCACGAACGCCACCGAGAACACCCGCGCGAACTCGCCCGAGGAGACCCGGGTGAACTCCTGCGACCAGCGCGGCGCGGTCATCATCTGCCGCCGCAGCTCCTCACGCGCGTACCGCACGTGCCGCGCCTCCTCGATCACGTGGATGCGCGTGACGCCCCGGATCAGCGGCTGCACCCGCTCGTCGGGGAAGGTCAGCCGCTGCATCCAGTCCAGCACCTCCTCGCCGAGGAGGGTCGCGGTGAACGAGCCGGGCGTGGTGGAGATCGTCTTGAACAGGCGCCCCAGGTTGTGGTGGACGCGGGTCACCGGGTACCAGGGGGTGCCGCTGTGCGCGATCACCCGGGCGAACATCTTGGAGTGCCGGCACTCGTCCTCGATCTCGGTGAGGGCGTACCGCACGTGGGCGCTGGTCGCGGACTTGTCGTAGATGTGGCGGACCAGCAGCTGCATCAGGATCAGCTCGAACCAGATGCCGAGGGAGGCGAGCGCGGCGGCCTCGTGCCGGGAGAGCAGCATCCGCTGCTCCTCGCTCATCCGCCGCCACAGCGGGGTGCCGTACAGCGACACCAGCTCCGGCGGCCAGAACCATTTCCCGTCCTCGAAGGGCGCGTCCCAGTCGAGCTCCGTGTCCGGGTCGAAGGAGTGCTTCGCGGAGGACTCCAGCAGCCGCAGGGCCACCGTCTCCCGGTTCTTGAGCTGCCCGAGGGCGTCCCGCAGGCCGTCGAGCGCGTCGGTCTCCGACAGGGTCGTCATGACGGTTCCACCTCGGGGCGTCTCGGGTTACCGGCAGGTCACCTTTATGAGACTGCCTGTCAGCAAGCCCGTCAATCCCTCACGCAGGACTTGTCGCCGGCCGGTCCGCGCCCCGCGTCCCCCCGGCCGCGCCGGGCGGGAAGGAGGTGCGCAGGGTGAAGGCGTACGGGGTCGGGCCGTGGGCGCGCAGGTGCAGCAGCCGGTCCTCGGCCTCCGTGACGGTGGGGCGGTGGCCCGCGGGCACCCACCACAGCGTGGTCATGGCCTCCTCGACGCGCTCGAACCACTCGCGCCTGCGGCCGAGCATCTCCCGGTGCCGGCCCTGGTACATGAACGCCGTCAGCGCGTCCGTGTCCCGCCACACCGACAAGTTGACGATCAGCCACGGGTCGTCGAAGACGGAGATGGCCGTGGCGTCGCCCTCGTCGCTCTGTAGCCGCCACACGAAACCGCCGGCCGCGTCCGCGTCCGCGTTGACCGGGTCGAGGTTGTCGACGAAGTCCTTCAGCAGGGGAGTGTCCAGCGGCGCCTTCAGCCGGGCGATGTTCACCTGGGCGAGTTCGTATGCGGTCATGGACCGAACGTTAGGTCGGGAGTGCGGGGCCGGGCACCCCCGTCTCACCAACTGAGCACCGTGATGGGGAAGTTCGGTCGGGCCCTTCACTCGGGCCGCAGCACCGCCTCCATCACCGCCCGCGCCACCGGGGCCGCCGTGCCGCCGCCGCTGATCTCGCGCCGGCTGCCCTCGCCGTCCTCCACCACCACGGCCACCGCCACCTTCGGCTCCAGCTCGTCCTCGCGCTGCGCCCAGGAGATGAACCAGGCGTACGGCATCCCCGAGTTGCCCAGACCGTGCTGGGCGGTGCCGGTCTTCCCGCCGACCACGGCGCCCTCGATCGCCGCCTTCCCGCCGGTGCCGTCCTCCACCACCCCGCGCATCAGCTCCCGCAGCCGGCTCGCCGTCGCCGGGAGCATGGCCCGCCGCACCGCGCCCGACCCCGCCGCGGACACCGTGCCGCCGCTCGCCCGCGTGGTCCGCTCCACCAGGTACGGCTCCCGCACCTGCCCGCCGCTCGCCACGGCCGCCGCGACCATCGCCATCTGCAGCGGCGTGGCCCGCGTGTTGTACTGCCCGATCGACGACAGCGCGAGCTGCGCCGCGTCCACCGTGGTGTCGAAGGTGCTGGGCGCCACCGGGAACGGGACGCGCAGGTCCGCGTCGTTGAAGCCGAAGCTCTCCGCCGTCCGCCGCAGCCGCTCCACCCCGGTGGCGACCCCGAGCTGGGCGAACACCGTGTTGCAGGACCGCACGAACGCGTCCCGCAGTGTGGCGTTCCGGCACCTGTCCGTCCCGTTGACCAGCCGGGTCGTCGTCCCCGGCAGCAGATACGGGTCGGGGGAGCGGGTCGGCTCGTCGACGCCCTTCACCACGCCCGCGTCCAGCGCCGCCGCCGCGGTGACCACCTTGAACGTCGACCCCGGGGGATAGGTGCGCTGCACCGCCCGGTTCAGCATCGGCCTGTCCGGGTCGGCGTTCAGCCGCGCCCAGGCCTCCCGCGCAGTCCTGCCGTTCCCCGACAGCGGCTCCGGGTCGTAACTCGGCACCGACACCAACGCCAGGATCCGCCCGGTCGACGGCTCCACCGCCGCCACCGCGCCCTTCCGCCCCCGCAGACCCTCGTACGCCGCCCGCTGCGCCCGCGGGTCGATCGTGGTCAGCACGTCGCCGCCCGCGCTGCGGGAGCGGGTGAACTCGTTCCACAGCGGCAGCGGCTGCAGCACCGGGGCGGCCCCCGACAGCACCGCGTCCTCCGTGGCCTCCAGCAGCGTCGTGCCGTACTCCTGCGAGGCGAAGCCCGTCACCGGCGCGTACAACGGCCCGTCGCTGTAAGTCCGTTCGTACCGCAGATGCTCCCCGGTGTCCCGTGACCCGGTGACCGGGCGGCCGTCGACCCAGATGTCACCGCGCGGCTGCTGGTACCGCGTGATCGTGGCACGCCGGTTGGCCGGGTTCGCCTCGTAGTCCTCCGCGTGCAGCACCTGCACCCGGGCCGCGTTGACCAGCAGCGCCACCAGCAGCAGCGCGCAGAACAGCGCCGCGTGCCGGATGTGCCGGGTCACCGGAGCGCACCCGCGGCGTCCTGCCGCCGCGCGCTGTCGCTGAGCCGGACCAGCAACGCCACGATCGCCCAGTTGGTCACCACCGAGGAGCCGCCCTGCGCCAGGAACGGCATGGCCATCCCGGTCAGCGGGATCAGCCCGGTCACCCCGCCCGCGATCACGAACACCTGGAGCGCCACCAGCGAGGCGAGCCCCACGGCGAGCAGCCGCCCGAACGGGTCGCGCAGCGCCAGCCCGGCCCGGTAGCCCCGTTCCACCAGCAGCCCGTACAGCAGGATGATCGCGGACAGCCCGGCCAGGCCCAGCTCCTCGCCGGCGGTCGCCAGGATGAAGTCGGACTTCACGGCGAAGCCGATCAGCACGGAGTGTCCGAGCCCCAGCCCCGAGCCCAGGATGCCGCCCTCGGCGAAGGCGAACAGCGACTGGGCGATCTGGTTGGGGCCCTCGCCCGCCTCGATGGAGGCGAACGGGCGCAGCCAGGTCTCGATCCGGTGGTGCACGTGCGGCTCCAGCCGCCCCACCGCGACCGCGCCCAGCGAGGCCAGCAGCAGCCCCACCGCGATCCAGCCGGTGCGGCCGGTGGCGACGTACAGCAGGACCACGAACAGCCCGAAGAACAGCAGCGACGTGCCGAGGTCACGCTCCAGGACCAGCACGCCCACGCTCACCAGCCACACGGCGACGATCGGCCCGAGCACCCGCCCGGTGGGCAGCTGCATCCCCCAGACGCGGCGGCCCGCGTACGTCAGTGCGCTCCGGTTCGCGGCCAGGTACGCGGCGAAGAACACCGCCAGCAGCACCTTCGCGAACTCACCCGGCTGGATGGAGAAGCCGGCCACCCGGATCCAGATGCGGGCGCCGTTCACCGCGGGGAAGAGGATCGGCACGGTCAGCAGCACCAGCGCGACGGTCACGCACAGGTAGGTGTAGCGCTGGAGCACCCGGTGGTCGCGCAGCACCAGGATCACCGCGATGAACAGCGCCACCCCGAGCGTCGACCAGATCAGCTGGGCGGGGGCGGCCCGGTCACCGGGCGTCTCCAGGTCCAGCCGGTAGATGAGCACCAGACCCACCCCGTTGAGCAGCACCCCGATCGGCAGCGGCAGCGGGTCGGCCAGCGGGGCCCGCCAGCGCACCGCCAGATGGGCGAGCACGGCGAGCACACCGAGCCCGGCGCCGTAACCGGCGGCGCCGGGCGGGACGGTGCCGTTCCTGGCGAGACCGACGGCGCAGTAGCCGTACACCGACAGTCCGACGGCCAGGACGATGAGGGCGAGTTCCACGCCCCGGCGCCCGGTGGGACGGACGGCGGGCGCGGACGGGTCCGCCGTCGCCAGGGTGATACCGGCCTTGCTCATGTCCGGAACTTACCCATGTGCGACGCTTCGCGTGGTGCGCTCATCAGCACCAGCGTGGCGCGGGACCGATGTTGTCGATGTAGCGGGCCGGGCCCCAGGCCCAGGTGCCGTCGGTGAGCAGGTACCAGAGCGGGTTGCCGTCCACGGTGTCGCCGGGCACCTTGCAGAAGATCGAGACGACCTCGCCCTTGTGGGCGTACCGGATGACCTGGGAGCCGCGGTTCGGGGCGCTGCGCAGGGCCAGCTTCTGGGCCGTCACCACGCCGCGGTACTGGCCCTGGTCGCCGTGGTTGCCGCCGGCCTGGTTGCCCCAGTCGCCGCCCTGGTTGCCGCCGCTCTGCTGGTGGGAGCCGGAGTTGTTCCCGGAACCGGTGTTGTTGCCGTTGCCGGAGCCCGTGTTGGTGCCGTTGCCGCCCTGCTGGCTCCAGTTGCCCTGGCCGCTCTGGCTGTTGCCCTGGTTGCTCTGGCCGCTCTGGTTCTGGTGGCCCTGGCCCGGGTCGTCGGCGGCGAGTGCGGGGGTGACCACGGTCGCGACCGCCAGGGCGCCGGCGGCGAGCGCTATGGGCAGACGGCGGGTCAGCGGGGGACGCGGGCGTCGCAGGGACATGGCCGTACCTCCATGGGGGGAGACAACAGGTCGAAGGTGACTTGTCGCCACATTAGGAGCGCCCCCCTGCGCCCGCCCGCCCTGCTGCGCCATCGGGGAGGGCGCTCCGCCTACCGGGTCACGCACGCCCGGTACGGAGGCGGAGCCCCGTCACTCCGTCAGCTCCTCCAGCATCCGCGCGGTGGCGAGTCCCGCCCGCAGGTAGTCGACGAACAGGCCGTTGTGCAGGGCCCAGGGGGAACGGCGGGCCCGGATCAGCCGGATCGCCTCCTCCGCCGAACGCCCCCTGCGCATCAGGGCGTGCGCGACCACCAGACCCGACCGGTTGTAGCCGTGGAAGCAGCGGACCAGGACCGTGCGCCCCGCGTCCAGGGCCTCGCACGCCGCCTCGGCCAGCCGGATCACGCCCGCGAGCTGGGTGCCGTCGAGCGGCCCGTCGGGGATGGGCCACACCTGGTGCTCGACCCCCGGGTCGGGGCCGTGCTCCGGCAGCCGCAGCAGGGTCTGCACCAGGTCGAACTGGCGGTGCACCACCACCTGCTCCACCCGCCCGGCGGGCCCGCGCACCTGGTGACCGCCCATCCACAGGCCGGGCTCGATCTCGTCCCACGGGCTCTCGGGAGCCGGTACGTCGGGTTGACTCTCGCGGGTACGCAACGGCGCCTCCCACTCTCATCGCCAACTCCTGTCCACGGTATCCGGCTTCTTGCCCGCGCAGCACCCCGCCTGTTCCCATGGAGGCGGGGTGATGGCGCATGGACCGACCACGCGTCGTGCCGACCCGACGGCACGGCAGGGACCGGCTCTGCGTCCGCCTCCCGGACGGCAGGAACATCGCCTGGTACGACCGTGAGGCGGCCCGTGTGAACCTGCTCGACGCCGAGCACGAGGAGGAGGTGCTCGCCGCCCTGGGCCCGTACCTCACCGGCCCGGTCGCCGTCGGCCCGCCCCCGGTCCCCACCCCCGCCGACCTCGCGCGGCTCTCCCTCCACCCCGACGACGACCTCGCCCCGAACCGTCCCGGCGAGGCCCTGCTCGTCGACCTCGACCGCGACCCCGGCCCGGCCCGCCGCCTGCGCCCGGACCCGCGCCGCGCCGAACTGGACGCGCAGCGGACCGTCGGCGACGCCCTCGACGCGATGGGCGACGCCGGCTGGCACGCCCTGCACTCCCTGCCGCTCCCCGGCAGCCACCACGTCCACCACCTGCTGATCGGCCCCGGCGGTCTGTACGCCCTGCACGTCCGGTCCGCCCACGGGCGGCGGGTGACCGTCGCGGAGCCGCAGGTGCGCATCGGCCGGCGCCCGCCGGAACCCGTGCTGCACCGGGTGCGTGCCGATGCCGACCGGGCCGCCCACGCCCTCACCGCCGAGGTCCGCCCGGTGCTCGTTCTGGCCGGCGCCCGCCGCGTGACGGTCGTGGCGGCGCCGCGCGGGGTGCGGGTCCTGACGGACGCGGACGTACCGGGCTGGGGCGGGGTGGGGGTGTGCTGAAGCCCACGGACGTCGAGGCGCTGTACGCGGCGGCGCGGGACCGGGGGACGTGGGCGGGGGTGTGAGGGGGTGGGGCTGAGTCCGGTGCAGGGGGACGTCAGGGCAGCGTGCCCGCCTCGTCCGGGTCCAGCAGCGGTGCCAGCAGGTCGCCGAAGTCCTGCAGCCGTGGGGGGATGTCGGGCGCTTGCAGCGCCATCCCGCCCGGCGACCGGCACTCCTCGACCTCCTGCCAGGTCACCGGCGCCGACACCAGCGGCTCGGCGCGGGCCCGCAGCGTGTAGGGGGCGGCCGTGGTCTTGCGCGCCGCGTTCTGGCTCCAGTCGACGAAGACCTTCCCCGGCCGCAGGCTGCGCTTCATCTGGTGCAGCACCAGCCGGGGCATCGCCTTCTCCGCCTCCACGGCCAGTGCCTTCGCATAATCGGACACCTGTTCGGATGAGGAGCCCCGTACCGCCGTCAGCAGGTGCAGCCCCTTCGACCCGGACGTCTTCGCGTACGCCTCGAACCCGTCCTCGGCCAGCCGCTCCCGCAGCCACAGCGCCACCTCGCAGCAGTGCACGACCGTCGCCGGCGGGCCCGGGTCCAGGTCGAACACGATGCGGTCCGCCTGTCCCGGGTCGGCGATCCGCCACTGGTGGGTGTGGAACTCCGCGACCAGGTTCGCCGCCCACATCAGGCTCGGCAGATCCTCCACCAGCACCATCCGCGCGGGCCCCTCCGACCTCGGCACCTCGGCGGTCGTGACCCAGTCGGGCGTACCGGGCGGCACGTTCTTGGTGAAGAACACCTGCCCGTCGGGCCCGTCCGGATACCGCAGGAACGACACCGGCCGCTCCCGCAGATGCGGCAGCAGCACGTCGGCCACGGTCGCGTAGTAGTGCAGGACCTCCGCCTTGGTGAAGCCGGTGGCGGGATACAGCACCTTCTCCAGATTGCTGAGCGGGAGCCGTCGCCCCTCCACCTCCGTGATGGGAGCCATACGATGAGAATCTCACGCAAACCATGACAAAGGCTCCGACATCGATCGGCGGACGACCGGAGAGGTGCTGCACGTGAGGTCCATCTGGAACGGCGCGATCTCGTTCGGGCTGGTCAGCATCCCGATCAAGCTGGTGAACGCCACCGAGAACCATTCGATCTCCTTCCGCCAGATCCACACCGAGGACGGCGGCCGGATCCGCTACCGGAAGTACTGCGAGCTGGAGGACCGGGAGGTCAGCAGCCAGGAGATCGGCAAGGGCTACGAGGACTCGGACGGAACGATCATCCCGATCACCGACGAGGACCTGGCCGGGCTGCCGATCCCGACCGCCAAGACGATCGAGATCGTCGCCTTCGTGCCCGAGGACCGCATCGACCCGCTCCAGATGGACGCCGCGTACTACCTCCAGGCGGGTGGGGCTCCCGCGGCGAAGCCGTACACGCTGCTGCGGGAGGCGCTGAAGCGGAGCAAGAAGGTCGCGATCACGAAGTACGCCCTGCGCGGGCGGGAGCGGCTCGGCATGCTCCGCGTCGTGGGCGACGCGATCGCCATGCACGGCCTGCTGTGGCCCGACGAGGTGCGCGCCCCGGAGGGCGTCGCGCCGGACACCGACGTCACCGTGCGCGACAAGGAGCTGGACCTCGCGGACGCGCTGATGGACACGCTCGGGGAGGTCGACCTGGAGGATCTGCACGACGAGTACCGCGAGGCGGTGGAGGAGGTCGTCGCCGCGAAGGCGGCGGGCGAGACGCCCAAGGAGGCGCCGGCCCCGGAGGCCGGTGGCGGCAAGGTCCTGGACCTGATGGCGGCCCTGGAGAACAGCGTCCGGGCGGCGCGGGAGTCGCGGGGGGAGGAGGCGGAGGTCAAGCAGCTTCCGCAACGCAGGACGAGCCGCTCGTCGCCGAAGGACACGGGGGGTAAGAAGTCGACGTCGACGGCGAAGAAGAAGACGACGTCGTCGCCGCGGAAGTCGACGTCGAAGACGTCGAAGGCGTCGCAGTCGGAGAAGAAGGCGACGGCGAAGAAGACGCCGGCGAAGAAGAGTGCGGCGAAGAAGACGGCATCCCGCAAACGCTCGGCCTGACCCGCCTGGGTGGGTGCGGGTTGCTGTAGCGCCTACGGGCGGTGGGTGGTGCGGGGCCGCGGTGGGGGCGGTCGTCCTCGGTCTGGCGCGAGAGTGCGCGCTGAAATGGTTCAGGGGGTGGACGCGCCAGCCGCTGCGGGCGCCCACCCCCACCCCGTCCCCTCCCCGCCGCAGGCGGCTACGCCGACACCGGTGGCGTGCGCCACCTCCCCGCCACCCGCGTGTGCGAGGGCGGGGAGGCGGCCGTCAGTCCCGCCAACCGCGGGCATTCGTGCCGCCTGGGGCGGCACGGGTGGGTGCGGCGGCACCTCGCTGGCGCCGAGGTGCGCCGACACCCCCCGGCCCGCACCCACGCCCGGGCGCTGAAAACCGCGCCCCGCGCTAAGACACCCGCCGCAACGCCAGCACCGCGTTGTGCCCACCGAAGCCGAAGGAGTTGCTGAGCACAAGATCGCCGCTGTCCGGCAGCGCACGCGGACCGTCGCGGACGACGTCCAGGTCGATCCCGTCGTCCATCTCCCCACACCCCACCGTGGGCGGCACCACCCCGTGGTGCAAGGTCAGTACCGCCGCCACGGCCTCGACCCCACCCGCAGCCCCCTGCAGATGCCCCAGGTGTCCCTTCAGCGCCGTCACCGGCACAGACCCCCCACGCTCACCGAGCACCCCCCGCAGCGCCCTCGCCTCCGCGAGATCCCCCTCCACCGTCGCGGTGGCATGCGCGTTCACGTGCACGACGTCCGCCACCTCACCCCCCGCGTCCCGCACAGCCCTCCGCAGCGCGAGCGCGATGCCGTCGCCGGACGGGTCCGGGGCCGCGACGTGATACGCGTCGGCGGACAGCCCCCACCCCGCCGCCTCGCAGTAGATCCGCGCCCCGCGCGCCCGGGCGTGCTCCTCGGACTCCAGGACCAGTACCCCCGCGCCCTCACCGTTGACGAACCCGTCCCGGTCCTTGGCGAAGGGACGTGAGGGCGACCCCTCCGACGGATCGCCCTCCGCCAGCGCCCGCATCGCCGCGAACGACGCCATGATCGCGGGCGTGATCACCGCCTCGGCGCCGCCGGCCAGCGCGACGTCGACCCGGCCGTACCGGATCCGGTCGACGGCCTGCCCGATCGCCTCGGTGCCGGAGGCACAGGCGCTGGTCACGGTGCGTGCCTCACCGGTGACGTGCAGGTCGAGCGACACCTGCGAGGCGGCCTGCGACGGCACCGTCATCGGCGTGGTGAGCGGGGAGACACCGCGCGGGCCCCGTTCCCGCAGCTTCCGGTCGCCGCCGACCAGCACGGACGCGTCGCCGAGGATCGCGCCGAGGCTGACCCCGACCCGCTCCGGGTCCAGCCCGCTCTCCCGGGTGCCGCCGGCGGCGTACCCGGCGTCGGACCACGCCTCGCGCGCGGCCAGCACCGCGAACTGCGCGGCCCGGTTCATCCGGCGCGCCGCCTGCCGGGGCAGCAGCGAGGCCGGGTCGACGGGCACCGTGCCCGCGGTCCGCACCGGCAGCCCGTCGAACTCCGGGTCCGTCAACTCCCGTATGCCGTGCCGCCCTTCGAGTAGCCCCTTCCACAGCTCGCCGGTGCCCACGCCCAGCGGGGTGACCGCGCCGAGCCCGGTGACCACCACGCGCCGGGGCCCGGCCGCCCGCGCCTGACGTACGGGACGCGGCTCGTGCCGTACGACCGTGCCCTCGCGGGCGGCGTCGGCGGCCCAGCGGCGCACCTCCGCGTCGGACGCGGCCTCGGCGTCGGCGGACTCCGTGGTGTCCCGGTGCCAGGCGCCCCAGCGGCGTACGTACGTCACCTCGGCGGCCAGTGGGTCCACCGCCCGCAGGACGGTCAGCCGGTCGCCGTCGCGGAACTCCGCGCCCTCCAGGGTCTCCGGCTCCACCAGCGGCACCGCGTCCACGTCGACCCGCCGACCGGCGACGGTCACCGTCCGCTCGCGCCGCAGGTCCTCCTCGTGGTCCACCCCGCCGAGCGGCGGCCGCAGCGTGACCCGGATCACCTCGGGGGAGACGGGCAGGGTGTGCGTGACGACGTGCCAGCGGCGTTCGGCCGCGTCCTCTGCGGTCAGGGCGAACAGGTCGCCGGGGACGACCTCCGCGGCGGTCACCTCGTGGGGCCGTATGGGTACTGCAGGCATTTCGGGGGAGTGGGTCATGGCCGAGCATGCTCTCTTTGGTCCGAACTGTCGTACTGCGGGCGGTTCCGAGTGTTCTGTACGGCTCGGAACGGGGCCACGATCCACTTCGAGGGGTGTCCGATTCGTCCCGGTCTACCAGGCGGGTGACGCGGAACACATTCGCCAAGACGCCGATGGATGGGCAGAGTTACCGGAACGTACTCGCACTGTGGAAAACGTCACGAAGCCCGTGTGTGCGGCCGGGGCCGCCCCCGCGAAACGAGGCGCGCGTCACGTTCCGCGCGGCCGCCCCACCGGGCTCCGTCCTCACCGGCACGGCGGTCCGACTGATCCCCGCAGCCGGTTCCGGCGTCTTCCCACGGGGGCGCGTTCCGAAGTACGCGACCTGCCGGGCCGTCCCGCGGGACGGCGGCGGGCGGGCCGCGCAGGCGATCACAGACTGCGGTGGAGGGCATGGACGAGGACGAGTTCGACGCTTTCTACGCGGCCGCCTTCCCCCGTCTCACCGGCCAGCTCTTCGCCTTCACCGGAGATCTCGGCGAGGCCCAGGACGTGGTGCAGGAGGCGTTCGTGCGCGCCTGGGACCGGCGCCACCGGCTGATGGCCGACGAGGCGCCGGAGGCCTGGGTGCGCACCGTCGCCATGCGTCTGGCCGTGAGCCGCTGGCGCCGGGCCAAGCGCTGGCTGGAGCTGGTGCGGCACTCCCCGCCGCCCGAGACGACGCCAGGGCCCGGCCCCGACCGCACCGCCCTGGTCGCCGCCCTGCGTCAACTTCCCGAATCCCAGCGGATGGCCGTCGTACTGCACCATCTGTGCGACCTCAGTGTCGAGCAGGTAGCCTCCGAGACCGGCGCGCCGGTCGGCACGGTCAAGGCCCGCCTGTCCCGGGGGCGGGCGGCACTGGCCCGGCATCTGGCGGTGGACGAGGCCGAGGAGCCGGCCTGGGAGGAGGGCGGCCGTGTCGGATGAACTCAGCGGCGCTCTGCGCGAGTTGGCCGCACGGCACGAGACCCCGCCGCCCCTGCCCGCCGCCGAGGTCCGGGACCGCGCCCGGCGCCGCTCACGCCGCCGCAGGGCCGGACTCGCGCTCGGCACGGCGGCCACGGCCGCCTGCGCGGTCACCGTGGTGACCCTCGCCCTGCACACCGACCACCCCGCCGGGAAACGGCACCATCCCGGCGCCACCCCGGTCACCTCGCCCGCCCCCGCACGGACCCCCACCGCCTCGCCCCGTCCCTCCGGCCGGCTCGACGTGGACCTGCGCACCCTCACCCTCGCCGACCGGGTGCTGCGGGTCGACCTGCGCGCCGCCGGCCGCTTCCCGCCCGGCACCCGGCTCACCGTGGTCGCCCGGACCTCCGGCGCGGTGCTGCCGCTGAGGAGCAGGACCGAGGTCCGCGAGGTGAAGGTGCCGTACCTGGTGGAGCTGCGCGCCCCCGGCGGGCGGCCCGTGTACGCGGGCGCCCTCTCCTTCGACGCCAAGGTGCTGCGCGCCCTGTCGGGCACCACGGGCTGGGTGGGGCTCAGCGCGCGGGACGCGGAGTGGCTGCACGACCGGCTGCGTGACGGCGACCAGATCGAGCTCGCCGACCGGTGAACCTCCGTGGAGGGGAGCTCAGTTGACCAGGCCGCGCCGGTACGCGTACACGACCGCCTGCACGCGGTCGCGTAGCTGAAGCTTGGACAGGATGCGGGACACGAACGTCTTGACCGTCTCCTGGCTGATCACCAGCGCCGCCGCGATCTCGCTGTTGGACAACCCGTCCGCGATGAGCCGCAGCACCTCCAGCTCGCGCGGCGTCAGCGGGACCTCCCGGTCGCCGCCGTCCTCGGACGGCCGGATCCGGGACGCGTACCGGCCGACGAGCTGCCGGGTCACCTCCGGGTCGAGCAGCGCCGCGCCCGAGGCCACCGTCCGGATGCCGTGCAACAGCCGGTCCGGCGGGGCGTCCTTCAGCAGGAAGCCGCTCGCCCCCCCGCGCAGCGCCTCGTACACGTACTCGTCGAGGTTGAACGTCGTCACCACGAGCACCTTCACGGGATCCGGCACCCCGGATCCGGCCAGCAGCCGGGTCGCCTCGATGCCGTCCAGCACCGGCATCCGCACGTCCATCACCACGACGTCCGGCCGCTCCTTGCGGGCGAGGTCGACGGCGGCGCGTCCGTCCGCGCACTCGCCGGCGACCTCCATGTCGGGCTGGGCGTCGATGATCGTGACCAGTCCGGTGCGCACCAGCATCTGGTCGTCGCACACCACCACCCGCACCGGTCGGCCCGGCGCACCGCTCACGGCCGGCCCCCGGTGGGTATCCGCGCCCGTACGGCGAACCCGCCGCCGGGACGCGGCCCCGCCTCGAACTCGCCGCCCAGGACGTCCACCCGCTCACGGAGGCCGGCCAGCCCCCGCCCGCTGCCGCCCGGCGAGGTGACGGGCCGCGTCCCCGAACCGTCCGTGCCGACCTCCACCGTGATGTCCCTCTCGCTGTGCTGCACCAGAACCGAAGTAGCCTGCCCGTGAGCGTACTTGAGGGCATTGGTGAGGGCCTCCTGCACCACCCGGTACGCCACCAGGTCCGCGCTCCCCGTCGAAGCCGCCGGAGTGCCCTTCTCGGTGAACTCCACCGGCTGCCCGGCCCGGCGCGTCTGCTCCACCAGCGTGAGCAGCCGGCCCACGGGCGGGGTCCGGGAGCCCTCGCCGTGGTCGGGGTTCAGCAGGTCGAGCAGGTGCCGCAGGTCGGCGACGGCACGCCGCCCGGTGTCGGTGACCGCCGTCAGCGTCTCGTCGAGCCGTTCCGGTGCCGCGGTCAGATAGCGCGCGGCCTCCGCCTGCACCACCATCGCGGTCACATGGTGGGTCACCACGTCGTGCAACTCACGCGCGATGCGCGCCCGTTCGGCGGCCCGCGTCTGCTCCGCCACCTGGTGACGCCGCTCCGCCTCGGCGATCCGCGTCGACCGCAGCCACGCCCCGCCGCCCCACAGCAGACACATCGCCACGTAGAACGACACCAACTCGGCCACCGGTTCGTCCGTTCCGCGCCGCATCAGCTCGGCCACGAACAGCACGTACGCCACGGAACCCACGGCGACGGTGGTCCGCCGGTACCGCTCCAGATGCGCGCCCGTGCTGAGCAGCGCCAGCGGCAGCGCCGTACCCGCGACCGTGTGGTAGCCCTGCAGCTGGTCCAGCACGAAGCCGGCCGCCACCAGGGACAGGCAGACGGCCGGCCACTGCCGCCGCAGCGCGAGCGCGAGGGCCTGCAGGCCGATGGCGGCGACGGCCAACACGTCGTACGGGCGCTCCGCCATCGCACCGATGTCGGTCCCGCTGCCGCGCAGGCTCGGCACGAACGCGAGGAAGCACAGCAGCACGGCGAACGGCAGGTCCCGGGCCGTGACGTGCAGTCGGCCCCAGACCTGCCGCAGTCCGCGCAGACGGTTCACGGGACGAGCGCGACCGTGTCGGTCCGCTTCGAGCGGCGGGGCGTCATCTGGCCGCGCCGGCGGGCCAGCCACAGGAGACCGACGGTCACCAGCGCCCAGAACACCAGCGTGTACAGGCTGGCCTCGGGCCCGAACTCACCGCCGCTGATCAGGGTCGGCCCGGACGTGGACGCGTCCAGCAGACCCTGCTGGGTGTCGTTGCCGGAGACCTCGGTGCTGAAGATGCCGGACGCGGCGAAGTTCCACCCGAAGTGCAGACCGATCGGCAGCCACAGACTGCGCGTCGCGACGTACGCGGCGGCCAGCATCGGACCGGCCGACAGCGCGATCACGGTGGCGCCCCACAGGCTCGCGTCCGGGTTCAGCAGATGCCACGCGCCGAACAGCACACTGGTCGGGATCAACGCCCCCCACGTACCGAACCGCTCCTCCATGGTCCTGAACAATACGCCCCGGAACAGGAGTTCCTCCGTGACGGAGGCGCCGGCCATGAACCCGGCCAGCCCCACCGCGCCGGTGTACGACCCCCAGCCGTCCACCTCGTAGTGCCCGAGGAGGGCGATGTTCGCGACGACGGACGCGAACACCAGCGTCCCGAGCAGCACACCCCGGACGACCGCGCCGACGGCGCCCTGCCGGGACACCTCCGCGACCGGGCGCTTCTCCGTGCGGCCCACCACCCAGGCGTAGACGTACACGGACAGCACCGCCGTCACCAGGCCCAGGCCGAGCGTGGCCCACGGATTGTCCTGGACCGCGGCCACACTCTGTCCCCCGACCAGGGACACCACCACCACGGCCAGCAACTGCCAGAACACGCGCACGACTTCACTCCTCGACAAGGGGGGACGCGGCGGCGAACCGGCCGCCGCTCCGACCACCCGAACGCTACGGAGACACGCCGCGGGACGCGTCACCAGCGAGTGGGCACCCTCGCGTAGCTCCTACGGGGGACAGGGAGTGAGCTGTCCCCCGTGAGGGGGGACCCCCCGGGTGGTCTCAGCCCTTCACGGCACCGGAGGTGAGGCCGCGGATGAAGGACCGCTGGAGCGCGAGGAACGCCAGCACCGACGGCAGCATCGCGAGGAACGCGCCCACCAGCAGCACGCCGATGCCCACCTGGTCGTCGGAGCGCAGGGAGCGCAGCGCCAGCGGGAGGGTGTACTGGGCGGGGTCGGTGGCGACCAGCAGCGGCAGCATGTACTGGTCCCAGATCATCGTGAAGCCGAAGATGCCGATGACGCCCAGCGCGGGCCGGCACAGCGGCAGCACGACCTGCCAGAACACCCGGAACTCGCCCGCGCCGTCCAGCCGCGCCGACTCCTCCAGCTCCTTCGGGATCTCCTTCATGAACTCGGTCATCACCAGGATGGAGAACCCCCAGGCCGCCACCGGCACGATCATGCCGACGAGTGAGCCGACCAGGCTGACGTGCAGCAGCGGCAGGTCCGCGAGCAGCACCGACAGCGGGACGGCGAGGACCTCCTCGGGCAGCATCATCGTCGCCAGGACGAGCACCAGCACGACCGCCGACCCGCGGAACCGCTTGCGGGCGAGGGCGTACCCGGCGAACACGCTGACCAGCACCTGGAGCGCGAGCCCGCCGCCCACGACGAGGAAGGAGTTGAGCAGGTAGTCCAGGACGTTGCGGTCGACCGCCCGCTCCAGGTTGCCCAGGGACAGCCGGTCGGGCCACAGGGTGAACTGGGTGGGGTCCACGGTCGGGGTGAACGCGCCCACCATCAGCGCGAGCAGCGGCCCCGCGAACACCATGAACAGGGCGGTGTACAGCACTAACCGCAGCACCCGCGCCCAGGGACCGCGCGCCTCCGCCAGCCCGAGCGCCGTCTCGTTCCTCATCGGACCTCCCTCCGGCGCAGCCGCGAGGCCACGGTCAGCACCAGCAGCACCAGGAACAGCAGCACGGTCCCGGCCGCCGCGACACCCAGCTCGTTGCGTTCGAGGCCGAGTTTGTACGTCAGGGTCAGCAGCACCTCGGTGGAGCCGTCGGGGCCGCCGTTGGTCAGCAGGAAGACCTCGGTGAAGACGCGCAGGCCCCGGATCGCCGCGAGCGTGAGCAGGATGGCGAACACCGGCCGCAGTCCCGGCAGGGTGACGTGCCAAATCCGCCGCCACCGCGAGGCGCCGTCGACGGCGGACGCCTCGTACAGCACCCGGTCCACCCCCGCCAGCCCGGCGAGGAAGATCATCATGTCGTACGGGGCGCCGCGCCAGATGCCGACGAAGGCGATGGAGGTGAGGGAGCTGTCGGGGGAGTTGAGGAATTCGCTGGGCCCCAGTCCGAGCACGCCGAGCACGGAGTTGAGCGCGCCGCCCTCGGCCGGGTAGTACATGACCCGCCACACCTCGGCGACCACCGCCATGGCGGTGACGACCGGCAGGAAGACGGCCGAGCGGACGAACCACAGCGAGCGGGTCTGCCCCTCCAGCAGGAGCGCCAGTGCGAGGCCCAGGAGGATGGAGCCGGCCGTGGTCGCGACCGCCAGCACGACCGTGTGCCACACGGCGGCACCGAAGTCGGAACTCCCGGCGATCTCGGCGTAGTTCTCGCCGCCGACGTAGGTGTTGCCGAGGAACGGCCGCACTTCCTGGAAGCTCATCCGCACGGCCTCCGCCATGGGGATGAACTTGAAGTACAGGAAGAGCAGCAGCGCCGGTGCGAGGAACAGCCACGGCGTCGCGCCGCGCCGCAGCCGTGACCGCAGCGGGGGAGCCGTACGGGCCGGGCGCCGCGCCTGCGTCTTCCGCGACGCCGCCCGCGCCTCGGTCACCGCCATCAGCCCTTGGCCCCCTGCTTCTCGAGCTCGGCGTCGATCTCAGCGGCGAGTTCGCCCATGGCGCCGGCGACGTCACGGGAACACTCGGAGACCACGCCGTTCAGGCCCTCGGACGAGATCTGCCGGACGGTCGCCCAGTTGGGGAGCGCGGGGGCGTTGCGGCCGTGCTCGTCGTACACCTTCTGGAAGACGTCCCAGCGGGGGTCCTTGCGCTCGGCGGCGCCGTCCACGGTGGTGTTCACCGGCAGCCGGACGATGATGCCGCCGTTGTCGAGCCCGAGGCCGATCTTCTGCCCGGCGGGGGAGGCGGCGAACTCGGCGAACGCCTGCTGCCCCTTCTCGTTGCCGGACCCGGCCATCAGATAGACGTTCTCGCCCTCGGCGAGGGCGGCCGCCTCGCCGCCGGCGCCGGGCGGGGCGGCGACGACCTCGTACGTGTCCTTGCCGAGCGAGCCGTCGAACCTGGGCAGCATGTACGGCCCGGTCAGGTAGATGCCGCCCTTGCCGCTCTCGAAGACGGTGTGGGTGGTGGCGGAGTCGGCGGTGCTGGCGCCGGGCTGCACGACCTTGGAGTCGCAGAACATCGCCTGGAGCTTCTCGACGGCCTTGACGGAGGCGGGGTCGTCGACGGCGGCGGTGTACCCGTCCCCCTGCTTCTTGACGAAGTCGCCGCCCTCGGACCAGAGCATGGTGGAGAACCACCAGGTCAGGTAGCCGCGGGTGGTGCTGCCGGGCACCACCATGCCGGCGGTGTCGTTCTTGCCGTTGCCGTCGGGGTCGTCGTCGGTGAACGTGACGGCGAGCTGGATGAGCTCGTCCCAGGAGGAGGGCAACTGGGCGTTGACTCTCTCCCGCCAGTCCTTGCGTATGAGCAGGGCGAAGGCTTGCGAAATTGAAGGGCACGCCGTAGTACTTCCCGTCGTACCCCTGAGCGGCCTCCCAGGCGCGGTCGGCGATGTCGCCGCTCCCGGCGACGCCCTCCCGGTCCACCTCACGCACGAGCCCCTGGGTCACCAGGTTGCCCAGCTGGCCGGTGTCGTTGATGACGATGTCGGGGAGGTCCTTCTGCGCGGTGCGCTGCTGGAGCTTGGTCTCGAAGTCGTTGACACCGACGGCGACGAGCTTCGCCTCGATGCCGCTCTCCTCGGAGAACGCCTTGGTGAGCGCCTCGGCCGACTCCGCGGCCGGACTTCCGGCGTCCTGCCGGATCCAGACCTCCAGCGGCGCGGATTCATCCTGCTGTTGACCTGAGGAGCCCGAGGAACACCCGGTGGCGGTGACGGCGGCTGCGACGACCACGGCGGCGAGCGCGCCGAGCCGCCGCCTTCGTACTGGCGTGCGGAGTTGCTTCGACACGGGAGGCTCCGTCCATTGCGTACGGGCGAGGTGGCGGGACTCTATGCAGAGAGGTTGTGTCGAATCAATAAAATGAACAGTATTTACATACATGAACAATGAAGTGGGTGCCTCACGGGTCCCAATGGGCGCGGTTATCGCAGAGATGGGGCGGGGCGCGGCAGGGGAGGGCATGATGAGGCCCGCTCGGCCGATCAGAACCACGTCCAGGAATGCGCCAAGGTTCACGCTGCCGAACCGGCGGCGGAGGGGCTCAGGGGCACGGGACGGGGGAGGGAGAAGGGTGAGGATGCCTGACGATTACGGCGACCTCACCCGCGAGCTGACGGACCTGCCCAACAACGTTTGTGGCATCTTGCACGGCCACAGGGACGTCGGCCCCGTGGCGTCGCGCTTCGAACGGCTCGGTTGGAGGGTGAGCTCATCCTCCTGGCACGGCTACGAGGTGCGCACGACGTGGTGCGAGGTGGAACTCGAGCCCGCCGAGGTCCCGGACGTCCTCCTGAACGGAGTCGTCGACCCGTCCCGCTTCGACGACCTGGCCACCGTCCTCACGCGCTGCGGCGCGGGGACGTACAGGTTGGAGCTGTACGACGAGGACGGCGGCCTGCTCAGGGAGATGCGTGTGTGACCCCGCAGGAGGCCGGCCACGGCCAGGCCGCCGGACCGGGAATGGGCGGCCCGCTGAACGATGGCCTACAAGAGGTGGTCAGCCTTCCCGGCCTTGATGTCGGTGATGAGGGTGCGCAGCGCCTCGATGGAGTCGGTGAGGGGGCGCTCCTCCTGACCGACGACGGCTATGTACCCGTTGCCGTCGGCATCGGTACCGAGCCGGAAGCAGGAGCTGCCCTCCCCGCAGAACGGGGCTTCCCAGGTGATGTCAGCCATGTGGTCACTCCTCATAGGTGATGAGCGATCTCGCGGATGAAGTCGCGTGACCGTTCCGGTGACAGTGCCAGACCTTCCAACAGGTCCAACTGCGCACGGTATTTCGCGAGCTGGCCCTCCGCGTACAGGAAATCCGGCCCGTGGGAGTTGTCGATCTGCACGGTATCGAGCTGCCGCACAGGCCCTTCGGCGTAGACGACGGTCTGTCCCGCCCCAGGGAATGCGCCGTGGTCGAAGGGAATCACAAGCACGGTGACGTGATCCCATTCCGACACTTCCAGCAGGTACTTCAACTGTCCTCGGGCAACGTCCCGCCCACCGAACTGCATCCGAAGCGCCGCTTCATGGATGACGGCTACATACGGGACCGGATCGTCGCGGGTGATCACGCTCTGGCGCTCCGTACGGTGGGCCAGCCGGAGAGCGACCTCATGCTCGGGAAGCTGCGGCACGACGGCGCGGAAGATAGCCATCGCGTGCTCAGGCGTCTGCAACAGCCCGGGCACATGGACGGTGTTCGCACCCCGCAGGCGTACCGCATACGCCTCGGTCTCCGAGATGTCCAGTAAACCCTGAGGCAGGCTGCCCCGATAACGCTCCCACCACCCCGCCTGACTCGGCTCTGCCATCTCGACCAAGGCCTCGACGTACGCCTCGTCGGTGCAGTCACAGTTGCAGGCCAGCTTGCGCAGCCGTTCGGCGTTGATCCCGCGCTGTCCGGACTCCATGTTGGAGATGCGGCTCCGGTCGACACCCAGGAGCCCGGCGGCGTACTCCGCGGACATACCGGCCGCGGTGCGCATCCTGCGCAGTTCACTGCCCAGACGCTTCTGACGCTGTGTGAGAACCGTCCTCGGGGGCATGACGTTTCCTTCCGTACGGAGTGGCGTCCGGATCAGTCCTATAAGCACAGTTGCACCGCATCGAGGCCATTGTTCCGGACCGCATGGCAAATATGACCCCTGCTGCTCTACCGTCAGTATTGCGCAAGTTACACAACGCGATGCCGGAAGTGCACCGCGCGGACGCGCCCGCCTGCCCTGGGACGGGTGTGTCCGCGACCAGGGCGGCAGGCCACCGGCGATCCCAACCCCTCCACACCCGAACGGAGTTCGCCGTGCCCGAGATCCCCCTGGTACCCCTCCACTGGCATCTCCCCGCCCATCCCAAGTCCGTACGACGGGCCCGCCATGCAGTGACGGAGTCCCTACCATCCGCACTCCGCCCGAACCTGGGCGACGACCTCGGGCTCCTGACCTCCGAACTGGTCACGAACGCGATCCGCCACGGAGCGGACGGCAGGGACGATGACCTGATCGAACTCGTCCTGTGGCCGGCGGACGGCCACTACTGGCTTGCCGTCTCCGACCCGGGTATGGGAAAGCCGGCGCTGGCACACCCGGGCGCGGACGCGGAAAACGGCCGCGGCCTGCTCCTGGTCGACCACATCGCCGCCGCGTGGACCGTCCGCTCCCGCCCTACTCGGGGTACCTCCGTGGTCGCCGGCCTCTCATACAGCTGAGAAGGTTGACCAGGCGGAGCGATCGGCCTGTTGGCACGGTTCGTACCGCGTTGACAGGCCGAGCGTGCCAACGGAGCGGAACGCAATTCGTCGAGCGTCTCAGGACTCCCTGGTGTCCCACCAGGGGCCGCCTGCAGCCAAGCGTCTCAGCTTGTTGGAGAGCAGATCCCCGCCATGTTCTCCGACAGATACCCAGCCGATGCCTGTGATCAACGGGCGGACCGGTCCTCCGGTCAACAGGCGGGAGCCCCGGCTCTGGCCGCATAGACCCCACTGTCATCCGAAACCGGCGGCAGTCCCTCAGGCACTGTTAGCGCACGTCAGAGGACGCAAGCTTCACGAAGTGCTCCAGCGACTCTCGTGCCTGGTTGCCACGCGCACTCAGTTCCGTCTTGTCGGATGCCTTGTGTGCCCTGGCCGTCAGCTCGTAAGCCTGCTGTGCGGCGTCGATCACCGTCTGGCTGCTTGCGATGAGCTGGACTCGGAACAAAGCGTGGAGGGCGATCCCGCGAAGGCGGTACGCCTCGAGGCGAGCCTCGAAACAGGCGGGGCCATCCGGTTCCTCGTCCTTGCGATGCCAGCGGTCGTGTTGGCCTCGCCGGAACTCGGTCACTGCCCCGGCGAAGTCGCTGTATACCGTCATCCGCTCGGAGCGAAGTTGCTGCTGAGCCGCGAACATCTGATCACGAGCAGCCGCTCGACGCTGGAACAGGTGCGTCACGGAAACACCGAGCAGAGTCCCCAGGACTGCGATCAAGGCTGAGAGAACACCGGTCACGGGAAGCAGGACACCACAAGTTCTTCCATGTGCCCAGACGTACATGCCTTCGCACGGCGCGGGACCGTGGCCGCACCTGCCAGAAAGTGCGCCACAATCATCACGCGGCTATCAGTGCTCGTTGTCATGGCGCTGCATCCAGCCGTGTTCGGTGTGTGTGCGGAATCAGACGCCGCACCTGGCGGACTCGCTGTAGCAGGATCCTCAGGCGCTTCACGAGAGCGCCCGGCGGAAGTTGAAGCTGCGCATACGGCTCCGGAGGGCCCTTCGGCCTCAGACGTGTGCGCAGGTCACAGCTCTCTTAACTGCCCCTAGCAGCTTGCTTGTCCATGGATAGTCCGCAACTGCGGTCGGCGTCGTGTGCACGCTGCACGTCGGCCTTCCCGTCATGGATGTACGCCTTGGACCGTTGCGTGTGCTGGCCGTTGCTGTCCCCCCACTGCTATGCCGCTGGCACCAGCACTCAGGAAGCTGCGGTTCTCATGGACCGTACGCCGAAGTGGGCGCGCGACCCTCGCCCTCCAGGGCTCGTCGACAGGCAAGCTGAGGCAGCCGCCCGCGACTTGACACACTGTCAGTTACAAAGTATTCACAATCCCTACGCGTGGTGAACGTCGTCCCCAGCTTGACGCCGCGGCCATCGTTGCCCACGCAGCCAGCTGCTACGAGATGAGGCAAAGTGCCCGAGTCGGCTTCCACTCGCACCACCTATCAGCTCGATGGCCGTCGGGTCACTGTCGCTGACCTCCTGCAAGCAGGCCTGCTCCAGGAAGGAGAGCCGCTGACCTTCGAGCGGCCGCGAATAGGCAAGACCTATAGCGCGCTTGTCACCGATCGCGGCTGGATCCAACTTATGGACGGCCGGGAGTTCCGCTCGCCCTCACGCGCCGCAGCCGCTGCTGTGGGCACGGGCACCTTCGACGGATGGCACGCCTGGGCGCTCTCCGATGGGCAAACCTTGGATCAACTGCGGCAGCGCTTTCTGGACGCAGCCGCGGAAGGTTCCGCTCAGGAACCGCAAGACGACGGTGTGACAACCACAGTGAGAGCCCGCCACCAGCGTCTCAAGAACGCGCGGGAACAGGCTGAGGCGGGCAATCCAGAGTCCCTGACTGTGAGCGATCTGCTGGGCTGGTGGGGCGTGCAGAGGCGTGGGAGCTTGATCACTCAGCAGATCCGCGCCGAGCTGGACAACCACAGCCTGCTTACCTCGCCGGCCTTCGACAAAGTGCCCATCGACGCCACGGTTCATCTCGTCGTCCCACCGAGCAACGACGTGCCCACGATCGACGAGTCGGATGCCGTCGCATCGGTGGTCGATACGGCTGGGTCAGAGGATGAACGTCCCGAAGTCGGACTCCCTGTCGGCAGCCTTCACTCTGCCCTCGCAGGCGTCGATTCGTTGCCGCCTTCAGCCACCTTCGAGCAGGCAATCACGATGATGGCCATCAACGACTATTCGCAGATCCCGATACTCGAAGGTCCCCGCAAGCTCCGAGGCGCTGTCACTTGGAAGTCGATCGCCAAGACGCGTCATGTCAGTCCCGAGGCGAAGCTTTCCGATGCGGTCGTCGACGCGTCCGTTGTTTCCTACTCCCTCGACCTGATCGACATTCTTCCCCTTCTGGAGGAATCCGAGTTCGTCCTTGTCAAGGATGAGACGAACAAGATCGCGGGCATCGTCACGGCGAGTGATGTAGCGGGAGCCTATGGCAGCATGGCCACCCCTTTCTTTCTCGTGGGTGAACTCGATCAACGTCTGCGCCAGGTCATTGCGGATAGCTTTGAGGTGAAACAGGTCATCGAGTGGTGCGATGCCGATAATTCGCGCGGTATCACTTGCTTCGACGACCTGTCTTTCGGTGACTACCTGCGGGTATTGAGAAACCCTAAGGCGTGGGAACTGCTCGGCTGGCCTTTGGACCGCAAGATCTTCACCGATCGGCTAGACGAGATCCGGGAGATACGCAACGACCTCATGCACTTCAACCCGGACCCGCTGCCCGACGACGCTGTGCAAAAAATCCGCTACGCAATCAATCTGGTTCGAGAGTGCGCAGAGTCTGCGCGTTGACACTCCGCCCTGATCCCAAACTGTGCCGACCAATGGAAGACGCGGATGCCGAAGGGTCCCGAACATGATCGGTCGGGGCCCTTATTTGGCTAAGGAATGGCTCCACTCCATCCTCGACTATCGGCCGCTGATCGTGTCGTAGACCAAAGCGGTCAGGGCCTTCAACGATGGGTCGTTCTCGTCCCCCACAGTGCTGTAGACATTATGGTTCATCTTCTCGAACGAAACTTCGCGGTCGGTCAGTGTGGACACTAGGGCAATGTGTATGCCGGGAGATTCGGCGAATTGTTCCTTAGGATTCGCTAGCACCTGACTAACGAGGCCCTCGTTTTTCATCACTGCATTCAGCAGGCTCGCCAGTCAGGACACCTGAGATGCTTCGGGGATGCGGTTTCCGTGCCTCGGCAATGTTCTCAGCAGTGTTCACGAAATCCGCGGCCTGGATCATCTGCGATGTATTAATCGTGCTGTGCTTCGTGACATGAATGCGGTTGAGGCGCGAAAGCGACTGCACGCCCATGACGCCGGACAGCTTCTTGTTCACGTACATGCTGCACAGCAGGGGCTGGTCGAAGCCGGTCTGGAACCTATTGGCCACAAGCAGCACACGATTAAGGTCATCCTTGAACTCGGTGTGCAGGTCGCGCACTCCCGGTTTCTCGGCGGCCTCGGTGTGCTCAGCATCACGGCTGTCCGCTGGCAGAAGCCGAAGGTGTCCAATCAGGTCGATCCTCGGGTTGTCGCCAACCCGGAGCAGGCGCGAGATCCCCTGGCGGCGGTCTCCCGCGTATGCGGGTACCGGTGTGCCCGTGGTCGTCGCCTCGTGGGTCTGTTCGCCGCCATGCACGTTGGCGGTCTCCGGCCGGCGGAAGCGGTCGGCCCCGTCGAGACCGACCTGAACCTTCCCGGGCAGGGCTGGGGGCTCGGCGCTGCTCCACCGGACCCGTCTGTCCGCCGGCAAGCAGTGGACCGACCTTCGGCACGGCGGACGACGGGCGGCTGTTCTTCAGTGAGAAGGGCTCGGTCGTCCCGTCCTCGACCTACTACCGCGTGTGGCAGGAGGCCCGGCTCCTCGCGCTTCCGCCGGCCGTCGCGGCCTCGCCGCTCGCGAGTCGGCCGTACGACCTCCGGCACTCGGCGCTGTCGACGTGGCTCAACGCCGGGGTCGATCCGACAGAGGTGGCCGAGCGTGCCGGCAACAGCGTCGAGGTCCTGATGACCCGCTACGCGAAGTGCCTCGACGGACGACAGGACGTCGCCAACCGGCGTATCGAGGATCTGCTGCGCGAGTACGAGTGAGACAACCCGCACCCACACTGAGGCCTCAGGCACGCCGCCTGGGGCCTCAGTCGTTTCATGCTCTACCTGGGACGGTGCCTCATCTGGAAAGAGCAGGTTCGGCTGCGCCCCTTGCCCTGCGGTCTTGTGGCCTTCCCTCGCTTGCTGCTGGCATGTCGGCAACGTCAATGCGAGAGCACAGGGGGGCCTTGTGGAGCTGCGCGTCACGCGCTGGAAGCGGTACGGGCGTGATCGCCTGTATGCCAACCTGTCGGACGGCACCGCGGCCGGTTGGGCAGATGTCATGACGGGGGACATCACGGTTTTGCGGGCGGAGTATCACGACGACGTGATTACCGTGCTCACACAGCACTTACAGAAGCTCACGGAGCCGGTTTCGCCAGACAGTGCGCCCGGGGTTGCAGAGCGTCCGACGCTGCCGCCTCTGACGCCGGCGGACGATCTGGCCGTGAACCCTCCCGGGGCCTCCTTGCGTGATCTGCTCGACGAATCCGGACCGGGACTGCTGGGGCGAATGATCGCGCGGGTTCTTCGGCGACCCACTGAGTGGGATTCCTGGCGGAAGGGGTTGGAGGGGGAGCGGCGAGTGGGAGCCGAGCTGAACCGCTTGGGGCGCCACGGTTGGCGTGTCCTGCACTCCATCCTCCCCTTGGCCAACAAAGTGGATATCGATCACTTACTGATCGGGCCTGGTGGGGTGTTCAGCATCAATACGAAGCACCACCACAAGAGGGCCGTGTGGGTCGGGGACGATTCCGTGAAAGTCGATCACGGGAAACCAGCGCCCTACGCGCGCAAGAGCCGGGCGGAGGCCAACCGGGTCGTCCGGGTGCTTGAGCGTTACTGCGACTTCTCGGTACCGGTGGAGCCGGTGCTCGTCTTCGTCGGTGTCTCCGAGCTGAAGGTGGTTGCCACACAGCTCAGTGTCCGGGTCTACGAGGAGCGCCAGGTAGCGGCACTCGCTCCGCTCTCAGGCGTGCTCACGGCTGACCAGGTGTACAGCGTTGCTCGTCATCGTCAGGCTTGGGCCCGGGCCTGAGCTGGCGGCCCCGCGGCGTGACTATGGGGTGGGGCGACCGACATTGATGCGGCCTCGCCTTTTCCCGGACCTCACCTGCGGCGATGCTCCAAGATCCCGTCCACGCCTCGTCCACAGACCCCGACATACGCCCGCTCCGGGCCGCACACGCCTGCACATACGCGAAGACCCCGGCCTCAGCGTTTCCGCTGGTGACGGGGTCTTTGGGCACCTCATGCTGGGTGCCCCCGGCAGGATTCGAACCTGCGCACACGGCTCCGGAGGCCGTTGCTCTATCCCCTGAGCTACGGGGGCGTGTCAGTCGCGGTGATCGCGGCGACGGGTAGAACACTACCAGTTCTCCCGGGGTGGTCATGAACCACTTTTCGCGTCCCGCGGCGTCCGCCCCGGTCGGCTCCCCGTGCGGCCCGTACCCCGGTCGGGGTGGAAGTGGGGAAACGCCGGACGCGGTGGCCGGTCCCGACCTACTCTCGAGTCGTGCCGAGCACTTCGGGCCGGGTTCTTGTCGTCGACGACAACAAGGTCATCCGGCAGTTGATCAGGGTCAACCTCGAGCTGGAGGGCATCGAGGTGGTGACCGCGGCCGATGGTGCCGAGTGTCTGGAAGTCGTGCATCAGGTGCGGCCCGACCTCATCACCCTGGACGTCGTGATGCCCCGGCTCAACGGGCTCAGAACCGCCGGGCGCCTGCGGTCCGACCCCCGTACCGCCGGCATCCCCCTCGCCATCGTCAGCGCCTGCACCCAGCAGGAGGTCGAGAGCGGGCTCGATGTCGGCGTCGACGCCTTCCTCGCCAAGCCCTTCGATCCGCAGGAGCTCGTCCGGGTCGTGCAGTCGCTCATCGACTCCCCGGCCGGCCGAGTGCGGGGGAGTGGAGACACCGAGGCCGCCGCCGGGCACGCCTAGCTGTTCACCCCCGTCCGCGCACGTCCACCCCCGTCCGTGCACGTTCACGCCCGTCCGCGCCCGACCGGCCCCGTCCACCCCCGTCCACATCCCGGGACACCCCCCCAAACCCGTTCGCATACCCACCCCCCTCCTCGCCTACGCTTGTCCCGTGACCCCCGTCGAGCTCTCCCGCACCGTGCTGCACGCGGTGCGCCGTGCCGTCGACGAGGGGGAACTCGCCGTGGCCGTGGTGCCCGAGCGGGTCGTCGTCGCACCCCCGGGGCCTGGCGGCTGCGGCGACTACGCCACCAACGTCGCCCTCCAGCTCGCCCGCCCGGCCGGACAGCCCGCCCCCGCCGTCGCCGAACTCCTGCGCACCCGGCTTCTCCGTACCGACGGCATCAGTGACGTCGTCGTCACCGGACCCGGGTTCCTCAACATCTCCCTCGCCGGCGGCTCCGACGCCCGCCTCGTGGGCGACATCCTCCGCGCCGGCCCCCGGTACGGGCACAGCGACGCCCTCGCCGGGCAGACGATCGAGCTCCACGCCGCCCCCGAGGTCCGCGCCCTCGTCCTCATGGACTCCGTCGCCCGCGTGCTGCGGTCCCAGGGCGCCCGCCCCCAGCTGCACTGCACCCGCCCTCCCGAGGACGCCTGGGTCCGCGTCCTCGGCGTACCCGAAGACATCCGCGTACGGCCCGGCACCGACCCCCTCCGGCCCGTCCCCGCCCCCGCCGACCCCACCCCCCTCGGCCGCGACGCCGCCCGCTGGGCCCTGCTCCACCCCGCCCCGCACGACCGGCCCCGCATCGAGGACGAGCATCTGGTGCAGCGTGAGAGCAACCCGCTGTTCCGCGTGCGGTACGCGCACGCCCGGAGCCGGGCCGTTGTGCGCAATGCCGCCGATCTCGGGTTCGGGCCCGAGCCGGGGCCCGTCAACGCGTCCGCGTTGCATCAGGCCCTCGCCGACCACCCCCGCGTCCTCGCCGCCACCGCCGCCCACCGCGCCCCCGACCGGCTCGCCCGGCACCTCGTCGCCGTCGCCGACGCGCTCGCGCCCCTGCTGCCCTCCGTCCTGCCTCTCGGCGACGAGAAACCCTCGGCCGCCCACCGTGCCCGGCTCGCCCTCGCCGAAGCCGCCGGGACGGTGCTGGCCGGCGGCCTGTCCCTGCTCGGCATCGACGCACCCGAACATCTCTAGGAAGCCCAAGACCTGCCATGAGCCGTTCCGCACACCCCGCCGGGCCCCGTCACGCCGACGTCCTCCCCGAGGGGCACTACTCCGCGCCGCCCGCCGACCTCAACTCCCTCGACCCCAAGGTGTGGTCCGAGACCGTCACCCGTGACGCCGACGGCGTGCTCACCGTCGGCGGGATCGACGTCAAGCGGCTCGCCGAGGAGTACGGCACCCCCGCCTACGTCCTCGACGAGGACGACTTCCGCTCCCGGGCCCGCGCCTGGCGCACCGCCTTCGGCGACCACGCCGACGTGTTCTACGCCGGCAAGGCTTTCCTGTCCCGGGCCGTCGTCCGCTGGCTGAACGAGGAGGGGCTGAACCTCGACGTCTGCTCCGGCGGCGAGCTGGCCACCGCGCTGTCCGCCGGGATGCCCGCCGAGCGCATCGCCTTCCACGGCAACAACAAGTCCGTCGCCGAGATCCGCCGCGCCGTCGAGGCCGGCGTCGGCCGGATCGTGCTCGACTCCTTCCAGGAGATCGTCCGCGTCGCCCACATCGCCCGCGAGCTCGGCACCCGGCAGCGCGTGCAGATCCGCATCACCGTCGGCGTCGAGGCGCACACCCACGAGTTCATCGCCACCGCCCACGAGGACCAGAAGTTCGGCATCCCGCTGGCCGGCGGTCAGGCCGCCGAAGCCGTGCGGCGCGCGCTCCAGCTCGACGGGCTCGAAGTCATCGGCATCCACTCGCACATCGGATCGCAGATCTTCGACATGTCCGGCTTCGAGGTCGCCGCGCACCGCGTGGTCGGGCTGCTCAAGGACATCCGCGACGAGCACGGCGTCGAGCTGCCCGAGATCGACCTCGGCGGCGGCCTCGGCATCGCGTACACCAGCGACGACGACCCCCGCGAACCGCACGAGATCGCCAAGGCGCTCACCGAGATCGTCACCCGTGAGTGCGAGGTCGCGAAGCTGCGCACCCCCCGCATCTCCGTCGAGCCCGGCCGCGCCATCGTCGGCCCGACCGCGTTCACGCTCTACGAGGTCGGCACCGTCAAGCCGCTCGACGGGCTGCGCACGTACGTGTCCGTCGACGGCGGCATGTCGGACAACATCCGCACCGCCCTCTACGACGCCGAGTACAGCGTCTCCCTCGTCTCCCGCTCCTCCGACGCCGAGCCCATGCTGACCCGGGTCGTCGGCAAGCACTGCGAGAGCGGTGACATCGTGGTGAAGGACGCGTTCCTGCCGGGCGACCTGGCACCGGGTGACCTGATCGCCGTGCCGGCGACCGGGGCGTACTGCCGCTCCATGGCCAGCAACTACAACCACGTGCTGCGGCCGCCGGTGGTCGCGGTGAAGGACGGCCAGGCGCGCGTCATCGTCCGGCGCGAGACGGAGGAGGACCTGCTGCGGCTCGACGTCGGCTGAGACGCCCCCGAAGAACAGGGCCCCGGACAGGGCCCCGGACAGGGCCCCGGGCAGGGTTCCGTACAGGGCCCTGAACGGGGTGTCCGCGCCGGCGGAAGATCTTTCGTCGGCGCGGACATGTAAATGAAATAGACGTCTCACGATCCGGACTTTGCACAGAAAGTCCCGTTCGGTGAGTGAGACTGGTGCAACCGAGACGGTAATCAGGAAACGAGGTCGGATGATGCGTACGCGTCCGCTGAAGGTGGCGCTGCTGGGCTGTGGAGTGGTCGGCTCAGAGGTGGCGCGCATCATGACGACGCACGCCGACGACCTCGCCGCCCGCATCGGAGCCCCGGTCGAGCTCGCCGGCGTGGCCGTACGGCGCCCGGACAAGGTGCGCGAGGGCATCGACCCCGCGCTGATCACCACCGACGCGACCGCCCTCGTCAAACGCGGCGACCTCGACATCGTCGTGGAGGTCATCGGCGGCATCGAGCCGGCCCGGACCCTCATCACCACCGCCTTCGAGCACGGCGCCTCCGTCGTCTCCGCCAACAAGGCCCTCCTCGCCCAGGACGGCGCCGCGCTGCACGCCGCCGCCGAGGAGCACGGCAAGGACCTCTACTACGAGGCCGCCGTGGCCGGCGCCATCCCGCTGATCCGTCCGCTGCGCGAGTCTCTCGCCGGCGACAAGGTGAACCGGGTGCTCGGCATCGTCAACGGCACCACCAACTTCATCCTCGACAAGATGGACAGCACGGGCGCGGGCTACCAGGAGGCCCTCGACGAGGCCACCGCCCTGGGGTACGCCGAGGCCGACCCGACCGCCGACGTCGAGGGCTTCGACGCCGCCGCCAAGGCCGCCATCCTCGCCGGCATCGCCTTCCACACCCGTGTGCGCCTCGACGACGTCCACCGTGAGGGCATGACCGAGGTGACGGCCGCGGACTTCGCCTCCGCCAAGGAGATGGGCTGCACCATCAAGCTGCTCGCCATCTGCGAGCGGGCCGAGGACGGCGCGTCGGTCACCGCGCGCGTGCACCCGGCGATGATCCCGCTCAGCCACCCGCTGGCCTCCGTGCGCGGCGCCTACAACGCCGTGTTCGTCGAGTCCGACGCCTCCGGGCAGCTGATGTTCTACGGCCCCGGCGCGGGCGGCTCCCCGACCGCCTCCGCCGTGCTCGGCGACCTGGTCGCGGTCGGCCGCAACCGGCTCGGCGGCACGACGGGGCCCGGCGAGTCCGCCTACGCGGCGCTGCCCGTCTCGCCGATGGGCGAGGTCGTCACGCGCTACCACATCAGCCTGGACGTGGCCGACAAACCGGGCGTCCTCGCCCAGGTCGCCACCGTGTTCGCGGAGCACGGTGTCTCGATCGACACGGTCCGCCAGCAAGGCAAGGACGGGGAGGCGTCGCTCGTCGTCGTCACCCACCGTGCGTCCGACGCGGCCCTCGGCGGGACCGTGGAGGCGTTGCGCAAGCTCGACACCGTGCGTGGTGTCGCCAGCATCATGCGGGTTGAAGGAGAGTAACCAGCAATGACCCACCAGTGGCGCGGAATCATCGAGGAGTACCGGGACCGGCTTCCGGTGTCGGACACCACGCCGGTCGTGACGCTCCGTGAGGGCGGTACGCCGCTCGTGCCCGCGCAGGTGCTCTCCGAGCGCACCGGCTGCGAGGTCCACCTCAAGGTCGAGGGCGCGAACCCGACCGGGTCCTTCAAGGACCGCGGCATGACGATGGCCATCTCCCGGGCCAAGGAGGAGGGCGCGAAGGCGGTCATCTGCGCCTCCACGGGCAACACCTCCGCGTCCGCCGCCGCGTACGGCGTGCGCGCCGGCATGGTCTCCGCCGTGCTGGTGCCGCAGGGCAAGATCGCGCTGGGCAAGATGGGCCAGGCCCTGGTGCACGGCGCGAAGATCCTCCAGGTCGACGGCAACTTCGACGACTGCCTGACGCTGGCCCGCTCGCTGAGCGACAACTACCCGGTGGCGCTGGTCAATTCGGTCAATCCGGTGCGCATCGAGGGCCAGAAGACCGCCGCCTTCGAGATCGTGGACATGCTGGGCGACGCCCCCGACATCCACGTCCTGCCGGTGGGCAACGCGGGCAACATCACCGCGTACTGGAAGGGCTACAAGGAGTACGCCGCCCACGGCGTCAGCTCCCGCACCCCGCGCATGTGGGGCTTCCAGGCCTCCGGCAGCGCCCCCATCGTGCGCGGCGAGGTCGTGAAGGACCCCTCGACGATCGCCACCGCCATCCGCATCGGCAACCCCGCCTCGTGGCAGCTCGCGCTCGCCGCGCGGGACGAATCGGGCGGCCGCATCGACGAGGTGACGGACCGTGAGATCCTGCGCGCCTACCGGCTGCTGGCCTCCCAGGAGGGCGTCTTCGTCGAGCCCGCGTCCGCCGCGTCGGTCGCCGGTCTGCTGAAGGCCGCCGAGCAGGGCAAGGTCGACCCGGGCCAGAAGATCGTGTGCACGGTCACCGGCAACGGTCTAAAGGACCCCGACTGGGCCGTCGCCGGCGCCCCGCAGCCGGTCACGGTGCCGGTCGACGCGGCCACCGCCGCGCAGCGGCTCGGTCTCGTCTGACCCACGGCCTTCCGGGCTCGGCCGACCCACGGCCGCTCGGGCCGGGCGGCCCATGGCGACTCGGGTCGCCCAGCCCACGTTGGCCCCGGCGCGTCCGGCCCGCGCCGGCCCCGGTCCGGTTCGTCCGGCCGACGGCGACCCGGGCCGCCGTGGGCCGGCCGACCCACGGCCGCTCGGGCCGCGCGGCCCATGGCGACTCGGGTTGCCCGGCCCGCGGCGGCCCCGGCGCGTCCGGCCCGCGCCGGCCCCGGCCCGGTTCGTCCGGCCGACGGCGACCCGGGCTCGTCCGGTCCACGGGGCCTCGGCTCGTGCGGCCCATGGCGACTCGGGTCGCCCGGCCCGCGGCGGCCCCGGCGCGTCCGGTCCACGCCGGCCCCGGCCCGGTACGTCCGGCCGACGGCAACCCGGGCTCGTCCGGTCCACAGGGCCTCGGCTCGTCCGGCCCGTGCGGCCCGTGCGGATCCGCGTGCTCACATCGACGCGGATCCGCCGGAACCGGCGTAAGGACGCGCCCGTCCGGGGACGCTCTCTACGGGGGGTGCACAGGGGGCTTGCGACACGCATCGTGCGCCTCCTGTGCGCCCTATGTCGCAGGTGAACCTTCCTTCGATAGGCTGTAGGGAACCCGCCCGCCGCATATGCCGCGGCAGTGCGTCGTCCCCAGGGTCCCGCCAGTGCCCCAGGACGGCCCGGAAGCGGCCGGCCAGCCCGGTCGGCGGCGGCCCCAGGGTTCTCGTACGTCATCGAATGTCCGTCGAACGTCATTCGACAGTCCACGCAGCTACAGGAGAGTCTTCGAGCGATGGCCGGTCCCGCGTTCCGCGCCGCCGCCGTCCGGGTGCGCGTCCCCGCCACCAGCGCCAACCTCGGCCCGGGCTTCGACGCCCTCGGCCTGGCGCTGGGCCTTTACGACGACGTCGTCGTCCGGGTGGCCGACTCCGGGCTGCACATCGACATCGCGGGTGAGGGCGGCGAGACCCTCCCGCGGGACGAGAGCCACCTTCTCGTACGCTCCCTGCGCACCGCCTTCGACCTGCTCGGCGGGCAGCCGCGCGGCCTGGAGATCGTCTGCGCCAACCGCATCCCGCACGGCCGGGGCCTCGGCTCCTCCTCGGCCGCCATCTGCGCCGGGATCGTCGCCGCCCGCGCCGTGACCATAGGCGCCGAGAACAAGCTCGACGACACCGCGCTGCTCGAGCTGGCCACCGAGATCGAGGGCCACCCCGACAACGTCGCCGCCTGTCTGCTCGGCGGCTTCACCCTGTCCTGGATGGAGGGCGGCGCCGCCCGGGCGATCAGGATGGAGCCCGCCGATTCCATCGTTCCGGTGGTTTTCGTGCCCGCGAAGCCGGTCCTCACCGAGACCGCGCGCGGACTGCTCCCGCGCACCGTGCCGCACGTCGACGCCGCCGCCAACGCGGGCCGTGCCGCCCTGCTCGTCGAGGCCCTCACCCGGCGCCCCGAGCTGCTGCTGCCCGCCACCGAGGACCGTCTGCACCAGGAGTACCGCGCCCCGGCGATGCCGGAGAGCGCCGCACTGGTGGAGCGGCTGCGCGGGGACGGCATCCCCGCGGTCATCTCCGGCGCCGGACCGACGGTCATGGCGCTGGCCGACGCGGGCACGGCCGACAAGGTCGAAGCGCTCGCCGGCACCGACTGGGCCGCCAACCGGCTGAGCCTGGACGTCCAGGGAGCGAGCGTCCTTCCGCTCGCCACCTGACACGGTTGCCGGATTTGGAGAGGGGGAATGTTTGTTGGATCCGGTAGTGTTAACCTCAAGTCTGCACCCGACCCCACCATGGCGAGGTGCCTCGTGTCCCCGTCCGGGACAGACATTCTTCCGGGAGCCCCCCAAGCCGCACTGTGTTCACTGCGACGTACGCGGGCAGTACGTCGTACGCGGACACTGAACGGCCCGCAGGTGGGGGCACCCCCTCTGGGGGAGCTTCGGAATCGGTGCGACCACGCCACGTGACACCGGGTGCCACGGCTCGAGGTAGCGCCATCACCAGATATCTCTTCCGCCGCGCAGGCGGACAACCGCCCCGGCACGGTCCACACATCAGGGAACGATGCCGGACAGCACAACCGGTCGCCGAGCCAGACAGGCCGACGTCCGCTCCAGGGAAGGACCCTTCGTGAGCGACACCACCGATCTGATGGGCGCACGTGTCGAGGAGACCGCTGCCGCGCCCGCCACGGACGCTTCCGCGCCTGCCTCCGGTGCCGGCTCCCGGCGGCGCCGCGGTACCGGCCTCGAGGGCATGGTGCTGGCCGAGCTGCAGCAGGTCGCATCCGGCCTCGGCATCAGGGGCACGGCGCGCATGCGCAAGAGCCAGCTGATCGAGGTCATCAAGGAGGCGCAGGCCGCCGGTGGAGGCACCCCTTCCGGGGACGCCCCGGCCAAGGCCGAGTCCACCGAGACCAAGCCCAAGCGCCGCGCGACCTCCCGCACGCGCACGGGTGACACGGCCGAGAAGGCCGAGAAGAAGACCGAGGCCAAGGACGAGCAGGCGCCCGCCGACAAGGCCGCGGCCCAGCAGCAGATCGACATCCCCGGTCAGCCCTCGCCGAAGGCGTCCGCCGCCGAGCAGGCCGCGGAGGGCGCCCCCGAGCGCCGCCGCCGTCGTGCCACCGCCGACGCGGGCGCCCCGGCCGCCGCGACCGAGACGGTCACGGCCGAGGCGAAGACCGAGACCAAGTCCGACGCCCCGGCTCAGCAGCAGCAGTCGCAGCAGCAGAACCAGCAGGGCGAGGGCAAGTCCGACCACGACGGCGGCGAAGGCCGCCGCCGCGACCGCCGTGAGCGTGGCCGTGACCGCGACCGCGGTGACCGCGGGGACCGTGGCGACCGCCGCAACAAGGGCGACGACCAGCAGCAGAACCAGGGCGGCGGCCGTCAGCAGAACCAGCAGGGCGGCGGGGGCCGTCAGGACGACGGGTACGACGACGACGGAGGCGGCCGCCGTGGCCGTCGCGGCCGCTACCGCGACCGCCGTGGCCGCCGTGGCCGCGACGACGTGCAGGAGCCGCAGATCAACGAGGACGACGTCCTGATCCCGGTCGCGGGCATCCTGGACATCCTCGACAACTACGCCTTCATCCGGACCTCCGGCTACCTGCCCGGCCCGAACGACGTGTACGTCTCCCTCGCCCAGGTCCGCAAGAACGGCCTGCGCAAGGGCGACCACATCACCGGTGCCGTCCGTCAGCCCAAGGAAGGCGAGCGGCGCGAGAAGTTCAACGCGCTGGTCCGCCTGGACTCCGTCAACGGCATGGCGCCCGAACACGGCCGCGGCCGCCCGGAGTTCAACAAGCTGACCCCGCTGTACCCGCAGGACCGGCTCCGTCTGGAGACCGACCCGGGTGTGCTGACCACGCGGATCATCGACCTCGTGTCGCCGATCGGCAAGGGCCAGCGCGGTCTGATCGTGGCCCCGCCGAAGACCGGCAAGACCATGATCATGCAGGCGATCGCCAACGCGATCACGCACAACAACCCCGAGTGCCACCTGATGGTCGTCCTCGTCGACGAGCGTCCGGAAGAGGTCACCGACATGCAGCGGTCGGTGAAGGGCGAGGTCATCTCCTCGACCTTCGACCGCCCGGCCGAGGACCACACCACGGTCGCCGAGCTGGCCATCGAGCGCGCCAAGCGCCTGGTGGAGCTGGGGCACGACGTCGTCGTGCTGCTGGACTCGATCACGCGTCTGGGCCGTGCGTACAACCTGGCCGCCCCGGCCTCCGGCCGCATCCTGTCCGGTGGTGTCGACTCGACCGCCCTGTACCCGCCGAAGCGCTTCTTCGGTGCGGCCCGCAACATCGAGGACGGCGGCTCGCTGACCATCCTCGCCACCGCCCTGGTGGACACCGGGTCCCGCATGGACGAGGTGATCTTCGAGGAGTTCAAGGGCACCGGCAACATGGAGCTCAAGCTCGACCGGAAGCTCGCCGACAAGCGCATCTTCCCCGCGGTGGACGTGGACGCGTCCGGTACGCGTAAGGAAGAGATCCTGCTCGGCAACGAGGAGCTGGCGGTCGTGTGGAAGCTGCGCCGGGTGCTGCACGCGCTCGACCAGCAGCAGGCGATCGAGCTGCTCCTCGACAAGATGAAGCAGACCAAGTCGAACGTCGAGTTCCTGATGCAGATCCAGAAGACGACGCCGACGCCGGGCAACGGCGACTGACGTCACCCGCTTCTCCGGCCCCCGCGGGGGCACGCGAACGGCCGTCCCTTCACGGGACGGCCGTTTTTCGTACACAACTGTCGTCGGACAGGTGTACGATCACGCTGCTTCGAGCTGTCCCTGAACAGGGTGTGACGCTCGAACTCAGCTTCCCGAGGGGGGAATTGCATGGCTATACCCATGTCCGGACCCGGCCGTCGCAGACGCCGGTTCGCCGTGGCCGCGGCCGGTGCCGCCGCGGCCGTCGGAGCGGCGCTGCTGTCGGCGCCGGCGGCCCAGGCGTCGCCCGGGCTGCCCGAGCCGAACGTCACTCCGGCGATGGAGTCACCGTCGCAGTCCGAGCTGATCAGCCGCGTCGTCAAGGCGATGGCGGCGGACGAGGCCGGCCGGGCCAAGGAGAAGGCGTCGCTCAGCGCGAGCGGCAAGGCCGGCTCCGGCATCGACGCGAAGATCATCGGTGGCACCACCACCACGATCTCCGCGGCGCCCTGGATGGCGCAGCTGCACTACTACGACCCGTACACCGACGAGGGCTTCTTCTGCGGTGGCGTCGTCGTCGCGCCGACGAAGATCCTCACCGCCGCGCACTGCGTCAAGGGCTACAACTGGTACCTGAACGGCGCCGTCGTCACGGGCGCCACCCAGCTGCCCTCGGCCGACGGTGACATGCACGGCGGCACCGTCTCCTACGTCTGGCGGCAGTGGAACAACCCGGCGTACAACGCGGCCACCATCGACAACGACATCGCGCTGCTCACGCTGCCGAAGCCGGTGAAGGCCACGCCGCTGCGCATGACGACCGCGGGCGACACCGCGTCGTACGCGGCCGGAACCAACGCCCGGGTCTACGGGTGGGGGCGCACCAGCTCCACCAACAACGAGATCTCCGACTACCTGAAGACGGCGACGCTGCCGATCCAGTCGGACGCCACCTGCGGCGCCTACTGGGGCAGCGACTATGTCCGCGGTCACATGGTCTGCGCGGGCGCGCCGGCCACCGGCAGCGACGCCGGCACTACCACCGCCTGCAACGGCGACTCCGGTGGTCCGCTGGTGGTCAACAACCGGATCGTGGGCGTCGTCTCCTGGGGCATCAAGGACTGCGTGGAGAAGGGCGCCTTCGGCGTCTTCACGAAGGTGACGAACTACGTCGGCGTCACCTACCCGCGCATCGACGACACCGACATCAACGGCGACCACCGCGCCGACCTGTGGGCCCGCAAGAAGTCCACGGGTGTCGGTTACTCCCGGAACTCGCTGAGCTCCAAGTTCGCCGCCCAGGAGGAGTGGGGGGACTGGAGGGGCGTCAACGTCGTCCTCCAGACCGACCTCGACCGTGACGGCTACCAGGACCTCGTCTACCGCGCCACGGACGGGTCCCTGTACTGGGCGCACTACGTGATCTCCAGCGAGAGCTGGGCCACCAAGCGGCTCAGCACCGGCTGGAAGTCCGTCCGCCAGATCGTCACCCCCGGTGACGTGACCGGCGACTACGTGCCCGACCTGCTGATGGTGGACTCGGCGGGCGTGCTGTGGACCTACCCGGGCAAGGGCAACGGCACCTTCTCCACCCGTCTGAAGACGGGCACGGGCTGGGCCGGGTTCGACGTCCTGCGCGGCCACGGCGACTTCACCGGCGACGGCCGGGCCGACCTGGTGGCCCGCGTCCGCAGCACCGGCGACCTGTACCTGTACAAGGGCACGGGCAAGGCCGGCGCCGGCTCCTTCACGGGCCGCACCAAGCTGGCCACGTGGAAGAGCACCACGTACAACGCCGTCGTCACCGTCGGTGACGTCAGCGGCGACGGCAAGGCGGACCTGCTGGCCCGCACGCCGAGCGGCACCCTGTACGCGTACCGGGGCACCGGCCGCAACGCGGCGCCGTTCTTCTCGACGCGCGTCTCCATGGGCACCGGCTACCAGAACTACGACCTGCTGGGCTGAGCACGACGCCGTCCGCGAGGACGCAGGGGTGGCCCCGGGAATGATCCCGGGGCCACCCCCGTTTTGGGAGACGGCGCCAGTCCTGGCAGACTGGTACGTCGGCCCCGGTTCACGCTCCCGCATCCCGCGGGCGGCGACCCGGCGCCCTCCCGAAACCTAGGAGACACCTTGAAGCGCGACATCCACCCCGAGTACGTCGAGACGCAGGTCAGCTGCACCTGTGGCGCGTCGTTCACCACCCGCAGCACGATCACCGGCGGCAACATCCGCGCCGAGGTCTGCTCCGAGTGCCACCCGTTCTACACGGGCAAGCAGAAGATCCTCGACACCGGTGGCCGTGTGGCCCGCTTCGAGGCCCGCTTCGGCAAGGCTGCCGGCTCCAAGAAGTAGCGAGCACCGATTCGCCGGTCCACGGCCGCGTCCCCGCCCGGGGGCAGGCCGGGACCGGCGTTTTTGGTCGCCCGCCCTTCACCCCCGTACCAGCAGCAGGAGCCCACCATGTTCGAGGCCGTCGAGGAACTCGTCGCCGAGCACGCCGACCTGGAGAAGAAGCTCGCCGACCCGTCGGTCCACGCCGACCAGGCCAACGCGCGCAAGCTGAACAAGCGCTACGCCGAACTCACCCCGATCGTCGCCACGTACCGCTCCTGGAAGCAGACCGGTGACGACATCGAGGCCGCGCGCGAACTGGCCGCCGACGACCCGGACTTCGCCGCCGAGGTCAAGGACCTCGAGCAGCAGCGCGAGGAACTCACCGAGAAGCTGCGGCTGCTGCTGGTCCCGCGCGACCCCAGCGACGACAAGGACGTCATCCTCGAGATCAAGGCGGGCGCCGGCGGCGACGAGTCCGCCCTGTTCGCGGGCGACCTGCTGCGCATGTACCTGCGCTACGCCGAGCGCGTCGGCTGGAAGACCGAGATCATCGACGCCACCGAGTCCGAGCTGGGCGGCTACAAGGACGTCCAGGTCGCGGTGAAGACCCGCGGGCAGACCGAGCCCGGCCAGGGCGTGTGGGCCCGGCTGAAGTACGAGGGCGGCGTGCACCGCGTGCAGCGCGTGCCGGCCACCGAGTCGCAGGGCCGCATCCACACCTCCGCCGCGGGCGTCCTGGTGACCCCGGAGGCCGAGGAGGTCGACGTGGAGATCAACCCCAACGACCTGCGCATCGACGTCTACCGCTCCTCGGGCCCCGGCGGACAGTCGGTCAACACCACCGACTCCGCCGTGCGCATCACGCACCTCCCGACCGGCGTCGTCGCCTCCTGCCAGAACGAGAAGAGCCAGCTGCAGAACAAGGAGCAGGCCCTGCGTATCCTGCGCTCCAGGCTCCTCGCCATGGCCCAGGAGGAGGCGGAGCGCGAGGCCGCCGACGCCCGCCGCAGCCAGGTCCGCACCGTCGACCGCTCCGAGAAGATCCGGACGTACAACTATCCGGAGAACCGCATCTCGGACCACCGCGTCGGCTTCAAGGCGTACAACCTGGACCAGGTCCTGGACGGCGACCTCGACGCGGTGATCCAGGCCTGCGTCGACGCGGACTCGGCCGCCAAGCTCGCCGCCGCCTAAGCACCCGAAGACAGTCCGGAGGACCAGTGAACCTGCTGCTCGCCGAGGTGGCCCAGGCCACCCAGCGGCTCGCCGACGCGGGCGTGCCCTCGCCGCGCACCGACGCGGAGGAGCTCGCCGCGTTCGTGCACGGCGTCAAGCGCGGCGAGCTGCACACGGTCAAGGACGCCGACTTCGACGCCCGGTACTGGGAGGTCGTCGCCCGCCGCGAGGCCCGCGAGCCGCTCCAGCACATCACCGGACGGGCGTACTTCCGCTACCTGGAGCTCCAGGTGGGCCCCGGAGTCTTCGTGCCCCGCCCGGAGACCGAGTCGGTGGTCGGCTGGGCCATAGACGCGGTGCGCGCCATGGACGTGGTCGAGCCGTGCATCGTCGACCTGTGCACCGGCTCCGGCGCGATCGCCCTCGCGCTCGCCCAGGAGGTGCCCCGGTCCCGTGTGTACGCCGTGGAGCTGTCCGAGGACGCCCTCAGGTGGACCCGCAGGAACATGGAGGGGTCCAGGGTCGAACTGCGTCAGGGGGACGCCCTGACGGCCTTCCCGGACCTCGACGGCCAGGTCGACCTGGTGGTCTCCAACCCGCCGTACATCCCGCTCACCGAGTGGGAGTACGTCGCCCCCGAGGCCCGCGACTACGACCCCGAGCTGGCCCTGTTCTCCGGCGAGGACGGCCTCGAACTGATCCGCGGCCTGGAGCGCACCGCGCACCGGCTGCTGCGCCCCGGCGGCGTGGTCGTCGTCGAGCACGCCGACACCCAGGGCGGGCAGGTGCCGTGGATCTTCGCCGAGGACCGCGGCTGGACCGACGCGGCCGACCACCCCGATCTGAACAACCGCCCGCGGTTCGCCACCGCACGCAAGGCGCTGCCGTGACCGGCACGGCGCATACTTCTTCCCCCCAGCAGCACCCGTACGAGGAGGCCCGCTAGATGGCTCGGCGATACGACACCAACGACGCGACCGACCGCACGACCGGTCTGCGCGAGGCCGCGTCCGCCGTGCGCCGGGGCGAGCTCGTGGTGCTGCCGACGGACACCGTGTACGGCATCGGCGCCGACGCCTTCACCTCGGACGCCGTCGCCGACCTGCTCCGCGCCAAGGGCCGCGGCCGCAACATGCCCACGCCCGTCCTCATCGGCTCCCCGAACACCCTGCACGGCCTGGTCACGGACTTCTCCGAGATGGCCTGGGAGCTGGTCGACGCCTTCTGGCCGGGCGCGCTGACGCTGGTCGCCCGCCACCAGCCGTCCCTCCAGTGGGACCTCGGCGACACCCGCGGCACGGTCGCGGTGCGCATGCCGCTGCACCCGGTCGCCATCGAGCTGCTCACCGAGGTCGGCCCGATGGCCGTGTCCTCCGCCAACCTCACCGGCCACCCGGCGCCGGAGAACTGCGACGCCGCGCAGGAGATGCTCGGCGACTCCGTCTCCGTGTACCTGGACGGCGGTCCCACCCCGGGCAACGTGCCGTCCTCCATCGTCGACGTCAGCCGCCCGGTGCCCGTTCTGCTGCGCGAGGGCGCGCTCCCGGCCGACGAGCTGCGCAAGGTGGTACCCGATCTCGAGGTGGCGAATTGACGGCCCCTGAGGCGGGGCGTGGCATAGGCAGCGGGGAACGGCCCGCGGAGATCACCACCACCTTCGTAGGGCTCCCGCGCGACACCTTCCGGATCCTCCACGTCAGCACCGGAAACGTGTGCCGCTCGCCCATCACCGAGCGGCTGACCCGGCATTTCGTGCACCAGCGCCTGGGCGTCCTCGGCGGCGGGCTGATCGTCGAGAGCGCCGGCACCTGGGGCCACGAGGGCGCCCCGATGGAGGCGCACGCGGAGACCGTCCTCGCGGAGTACGGCGCGGACGTTTCCGGCTTCACCGGCCGGGAGCTGCTCGACGAGCACGTCATCCGCGCCGACCTCGTGCTGACCGCGACCCGCGACCACCGCGCCCAGGTCATCTCGATGGGCCACTCGGCGGGGCTGCGCACCTTCACGCTGAAGGAGTTCACCCGCCTGGTGAACGCGATCGACCCGGCCACCCTGCCGCCGCTGGAGGACGGCCTGGTCATGCGCGCCCGCGCCCTGGTCCGCGCGGCCGCCGCGCTGCGCGGCTGGCTGCTGGCGCCCACGGCCGAGGCCGACGAGGTGCATGACCCGTACGGCGCTCCGCTGACCTTCTTCCGGTCCATCGGCGACGAGATACACCAGGCGCTGGACCCCGTGGTCACGGCGCTGACCGGAGTGCCCGCGCGGACCTGAGCGCCCCGCGACGCCCGCGGGACGGTTGCGGGAACTCGGGCGTACCGGGACGGGCGGGCCTACATTGGTCGTACGTCAGTGCCGACGTCCGGGAGTCCACCATGACGGTCACCCCTGCGCGCGAGGCCGATGTCCTGCGCCGCCAGGACCCCGAGCTCGCCGAGGTGCTGCTCGGGGAGCGCGAGCGGCAGGCGACCACGCTCCAGCTGATCGCCGCCGAGAACTTCACGTCGCCCGCGGTGCTGGCCGCCCTGGGCTCGCCGCTGGCCAACAAGTACGCCGAGGGCTACCCGGGCAACCGGCACCACGGCGGCTGCGAGATCGTCGACGTGGCCGAGCGGCTCGCCGTGGACCGCGCCAAGGCGCTGTTCGGCGCCGAACACGCCAACGTCCAGGCGCACTCCGGCTCCTCGGCGGTGCTCGCCGCCTACGCCGCCCTGCTGCGCCCCGGCGACACCGTCCTCGCGCTCGGTCTGCCCTACGGCGGCCACCTCACCCACGGCTCGCCGGTCAACTTCTCCGGCCGCTGGTTCGACTTTGCCGGCTACGGGGTGGACGCGGAGAGCGGCCTGATCGACCACGAGCAGGTCCGCACCCTGGCCCGCGCCCACCGCCCCAAGGCGATCGTGTGCGGCTCCATCTCCTACCCGCGCCACATCGACTACGCCTTCTTCCGCGAGGTCGCCGACGACGTGGGCGCCTACCTGATCGCGGACGCGGCGCACCCCATGGGCCTGATCGCCGGGGGAGCGGCGCCCAGCCCGGTGCCGTACGCGGACGTCGTCTGCGCGACCACGCACAAGGTGCTGCGGGGGCCGCGCGGCGGAATGCTGCTGTGCGGCGCCGAGCTGGCCGAGCGGGTGGACCGGGCGGTGTTCCCCTTCACGCAGGGCGGGGCGCAGATGCACACCATCGCCGCCAAGGCGGTCGCCTTCGGGGAGGCGGCCACCCCGGCCTTCGCCGCGTACGCCCACCAGGTGGTGGGCAACGCGCGGGCGCTGGCCGCCGCGCTCGCCGCCGAGGGGCTGACCGTCACCACCGGGGGGACCGACACCCATCTGATCACCGTCGACCCGGCCCCGCTCGGTGTCGACGGGCGCACCGCACGCGGCCTGCTGGCGGCGGCGGGCATGGTCCTCGACTGCTGTGCGCTGCCGCACGACGACGACCGGGGGCTGCGGCTGGGCACCGCGGCCGTGACCACGCAGGGCATGGGTACCCGGGAGATGACGCTGGTCGCCGGGATACTGGCGAGCGTGCTGCGGGGCGGCACGGACGCGGCACGGGCCCGGGAGGACGTCCGCGACCTGGTGGCGGCCTTCCCGCCGTACCCGGGCTGAGCCGTTCCCGGCCGCTTCGCGGGCCGGTCCGTGCAACCATCGTCACCACCCGGCAGTCCCCACTCGTATCCGCCCCTCGCTAGGGTGTGGGGCTGTGAAGGCCAGCGAGATCTGTGGGGAAGCCCGTGCGTGAATACCTGCTGACGCTCTGCATCACGGCCGCGGTGACGTACCTCCTGACGGGACCGGTGCGGAAGTTCGCGATCGTGGCGGGGGCGATGCCGGAGATCCGGGCACGTGACGTGCACCGGGAGCCCACTCCGCGGCTCGGCGGGATCGCGATGTTCTTCGGCCTGTGCGCGGGTCTGCTGGTCGCCGACCACCTGACGAACCTCAACACGCTCTTCGAGAAGTCCAACGAACCGCGGGCGCTGCTCTCCGGGGCCGCGCTGATCTGGCTGATCGGCGTCCTGGACGACAAGTTCGAGATCGACGCGCTGATCAAGCTGGGCGGGCAGATGATCGCCGCCGGCGTGATGGTCATGCAGGGTCTGACGATCCTGTGGCTGCCGATCCCCGGTGTCGGCTCGGTCGCGCTCACCCAGTGGCAGGGCACGCTCCTCACCGTCGCGCTGGTGGTCATCACGATCAACGCGGTCAACTTCGTGGACGGCCTGGACGGTCTCGCGGCCGGCATGGTGTGCATCGCGGCGGCGGCGTTCTTCCTGTACGCCTACCGCATCTGGTACTCGTACGGCATCGAGGCGGCCGCCCCGGCGACGCTGTTCGCGGCGATCCTGATGGGCATGTGCCTGGGCTTCCTGCCGCACAACATGCATCCGGCGCGGATCTTCATGGGCGACTCCGGCTCGATGCTCATCGGGCTGGTGCTGGCGGCCGGCGCGATCTCCGTGACCGGGCAGGTGGACCCGGACGCCCTGAAGCTGTTCGCCGGTTCGGAGAAGGAGGCCGTGCACCAGACGGTGCCGGTGTACATCCCGCTGCTGCTGCCGCTGACCATCATCGCGGTGCCGGCCGCCGACCTGATCCTGGCGATCGTGCGGCGCACCTGGCGCGGGCAGTCGCCGTTCGCCGCGGACCGGGGGCATCTGCACCACCGCCTGCTGGAGATCGGGCACTCGCACAGCAGGGCGGTGCTGATCATGTACTTCTGGTCGGCGCTGATCGCCTTCGGCGCCCTGGCGTACTCGGTGAACTCGGCGTCGATGTGGATCGTGCTGAGTGTGGTCTTCCTCTCGACGATCGGCCTGTTGCTGCTTCTGATGCCGCGCTTCACCCCGCGCGCCCCGCGCTGGGCGGAGGCGTTCGTGCCGCCGCGCTACCGGCGCGGGAGCGCGGCGGAGGCCGCCGACGTACCGGAGGCCGCCGACACCGCCGCGGAAGCGGGCGCACAGGCCGTGGAGGGGCCCCAGGAGGCCGCCGCGGGGGACCGCACGCCGGTGGCGGCCGGTGTCTCCGGCGTCAACGGCGCGAGCGCCGTGGGACCCCGCGCACGCCTGGCCGACCGATCACGGTCAAGGTAAGAATTCGACTAGAGCATTGCCAAGTCGTGGGGGACCGATGGGGCGGAGTTGGGTGCACCAACCGCCCCAATATCAGACATAGGGGTCCGGTGCGCGCTCAGACGCGCAGGTTCACCCTCATGTGTGATACCGCGCACACGATTCAGGTAAAGACTGCATCAAATAGTTTGTGATACCGTTCACGAGTCCCCGGAAAGAGCCGACGAGCCGCCCTCTGACGGCTCACCGGTGCGGTGAAATCGCACCCGGCCCGGGGGTTTACGCTCGTCCATGACGACACCACGCCCCCTGTGAATTGCGGAGTTGCCGCCATGCCGTCCAATGACGCCCGGATTCTGGCCCAGGCCGCCGTGCCCACGGCTGCCGTCGGAGCCGTTGCCGCGCTCGTCAGTGGTCTGACGGTCGGTGGCAAGGGAGCGATCGGCGCGGTCGTCGCCACCGTCGTGGTGATCCTGTTCATGGGCATGGGCCTCTACGTCCTGCAGCGCACCGCCAAATCACTCCCTCACCTGTTCCAGGCGATGGGGCTGATGCTCTACGCGGCGCAGATCCTGCTGCTGTTCGTCTTCCTGGCCGTGTTCAAGAACACCACGCTGTTCCACCCCAAGGCCTTCGCGATCACGCTGCTCGCCGGCACCCTCGCCTGGATCGCGGCGCAGACGCGGGCCCACATGAAGTCCAAGATTCTCTACGTCGAACCCGAGTCGACGACGGACACGAAGTCCGAAAAATCGGGGCACTCGTCGTGACGGGTAGGGCCGGGATAAAGAGGCATGTACAACCCTGCTATCGTCCGGTGCCAACTGCGGCATCGCGGGCGCGGGCATCCCAGCTGACGCCTGCTCAATCGCGAGGCGAGATGCCCCCCAGCCGCCCCCACATCCGTAACACCAGTCCCGTGCCGAACCGCGGCTCAGCGCCGCGCCGACACAACGAGGTTGCCGTACCTATGCGCCACGCTGAAGGAGCCCGCGGTGAGTGCTGACCCGACGCAGGTGCTCGCCTTCGACACCAACTGCCACCTCTTCGACGGGTGTGGCTTCGCGGAAGTGTCTCCGGGCCTGCACTCGTTCCTGTTCCAGCCCCTGTGGGGCGACGGAGACAGCAACCTGTACTTCAACAAGACGATGCTGCTGGCGCTGCTCGGCTCGGTGATCATCATCGGCTTCTTCTGGGCCGCCTTCCGCCGTCCGCAGGTCGTCCCCGGCAAGCTCCAGATGGTCGCGGAGGCGGGTTACGACTTCATCCGCCGCGGCGTCGTCTACGAGACGATCGGCAAGAAGGAGGGCGAGAAGTACGTTCCGTTCGTCGTCTCCCTCTTCTTCTTCGTCTGGATGCTGAACCTCTGGTCGATCATCCCGGTCGCCCAGTTCCCGGTCACGTCGATCATCTCGTACCCGCTGGTCCTCGCCCTGGTCGTCTACGTCACCTGGGTCGTGCTGACCTTCAAGCGACAGGGCTTCGTCGGCTTCTGGAAGAACGTCACCGGCTACGACAAGTCGCTCGGCCCGGTGCTGCCGCTGGCCATGCTGATCGAGCTCTTCTCGAACCTGCTGATCCGGCCGTTCACCCACGCCGTGCGACTCTTCGCGAACATGTTCGCGGGCCACACCCTGCTGCTGCTGTTCACCATCGCCACCTGGTACATGCTGAACGGCATCGGCATCGCCTACGCGGGTGTCTCCTTCGTCATGGTCGTCGTGATGACCGCCTTCGAGCTGTTCATCCAGGCCCTTCAGGCGTACGTGTTCGTGCTGCTCACCTGCACGTACATCCAGGGCGCCATGGCTGAACACCACTGAGCCCTCTGCCCTCCACCTCTCAGATCGTCCGGTGGCCAACCCCCACCGGTCCGTAAAGAAAAGGAAGAACTGGCATGTCCCAGACCCTTGCCGCTGTTACCGGCTCGCTCGGCTCCATCGGTTACGGCCTCGCCGCGATCGGCCCGGGCGTCGGCGTCGGCATCATCTTCGGTAACGGCACCCAGGCGCTGGCCCGTCAGCCCGAGGCCGCCGGCCTGATCCGTGCCAACCAGATCCTCGGCTTCGCCTTCTGTGAGGCGCTCGCCCTGATCGGTCTGGTTATGCCGTTCGTCTACGGCTACAACTAAACCGCCCCGGGACCAGCCGACTAGACGAAAGGCACTCACATGAGCAACCTGCTCATCGCGGCGAGCGAGGGGGAGAACCCCCTCGTCCCGCCGATCCCCGAGCTCGTCATCGGCCTGATCGCCTTCGCCATCGTCTTCGGCTTCCTCGCCAAGAAGCTCCTCCCGAACATCAACAAGGTTCTGGAAGAGCGCCGCGAGGCCATCGAGGGCGGTATCGAGAAGGCCGAGGCCGCCCAGACCGAGGCACAGAGCGTTCTGGAGCAGTACAAGGCCCAGCTCGCCGAGGCCCGGCACGAGGCCGCGCGTCTGCGCCAGGAGGCGCAGGAGCAGGGCGCCGCGCTCATCGCCGAGATGCGTGCGGAAGGCCAGCGCCAGCGCGAGGAGATCGTCGCCGCCGGTCACGCCCAGATCGAGGCCGACCGCAAGGCCGCCGCGTCCGCGCTGCGGCAGGACGTCGGCAAGCTCGCCACCGAACTGGCCGGCAAGCTCGTCGGCGAGTCCCTCGAGGACCACGCCCGGCAGAGCCGCGTGATCGACCGCTTCCTCGACGAGCTCGACCAGAAGGCAGAGGCCGCACGATGAACGGAGCGAGCCGCGAGGCCCTGGCAGCCGCACGTGAGCGTCTCGACGCGCTGACGGACTCCACGTCCGTGGACGCGGCCGCGCTCGCCGACGAGCTGGCCGCCGTCACCGCGCTGCTCGACCGCGAGGTGTCGCTGCGTCGGGTCCTCACCGACCCGGCGCAGGCCGGTGAGGCCAAGGCCGACCTGGCACGGCGTCTGCTCGGCTCGCAGGTCAGCGGTACCACCGCCGACCTGGTGGCCGGCCTGGTGCGCTCCCGCTGGTCGCAGTCCCGCGACCTGGTGGACGCACTGGAGGAGCTGGCGAACACCGCCGACCTCACCGCCGCCCAGAAGGCCGGTGCGCTCGACGACGTCGAGGACGAGATGTTCCGGTTCGGCCGGATCGTCTCCTCCAGCACCGAACTGCGCGCCGCGCTCACCAACCGCAGCGCGCCCGCCGCCTCCAAGAGCCAGCTGCTGCGCAGCCTGCTCGGGGGCAGGGCGAACGCGGCCACCGAGCGTCTGGTGACGCGCCTCGTGACCGCGCCGCGTGGACGTAGCCTGGAGTCGGGACTCGAGTCCCTGTCCAAGCTCGCCGCCGAGCGCCGGGACCGCATGGTGGCCGTCGTCACCTCCGCGGTGCCGCTCAGCGACCAGCAGAAGCAGCGCCTGGGCGACGCCCTGGCGAAGCTCTACGGCCGCCGGATGCACCTCAACCTCGATGTCGACCCCCAGGTCGTCGGCGGGATGCGGGTGCAGGTCGGTGACGAGGTCATCAACGGCTCCCTGGCGGACCGGCTCGAGGACGCGGGCCGCCGCCTGGCGGGCTGAGCACCACATTCTTAATAGGCAGTACGTACTTACGGCCCTGGTTGGGCCGTGCAGAGGATTCACCTCCTGTAGGGGGGAGTCCCCATCCCCCCCAAGTGAAACTTCGGGCCCAACAAGGAGAGCAGGGAACTCAGATGGCGGAGCTCACGATCCGGCCGGAGGAGATCCGGGACGCGCTGGAGAACTTCGTCCAGTCGTACAAGCCGGACGCGGCCTCGCGCGAGGAGGTCGGTACGGTCACCCTGGCCGGCGACGGCATCGCGAAGGTCGAGGGCCTGCCCTCGGCCATGGCCAACGAGCTGCTGAAGTTCGAGGACGGCACCCTCGGCCTCGCCCTCAACCTCGAGGAGCGAGAGATCGGTGCCATCGTCCTCGGTGAGTTCAGCGGCATCGAGGAGGGCCAGCCGGTCACCCGCACCGGCGAGGTGCTGTCCGTCGCCGTCGGCGAGGGCTACCTCGGCCGTGTGGTCGACCCGCTCGGCAACCCGATCGACGGCCTCGGCGAGATCGAGACCGAGGGCCGCCGCGCCCTCGAACTGCAGGCCCCCACGGTCATGCAGCGCAAGTCGGTGCACGAGCCGATGGAGACGGGCTACAAGGCCGTCGACGCCATGACCCCGATCGGCCGTGGTCAGCGTCAGCTGATCATCGGCGACCGCCAGACCGGCAAGACCGCGCTGGCCGTCGACACGATCATCAACCAGCGTGACAACTGGCGCTCGGGCGACCCGAAGAAGCAGGTCCGCTGCATCTACGTCGCCATCGGCCAGAAGGGCTCCACCATCGCGTCGGTCCGCCGCGCGCTGGAGGAGAACGGCGCGCTGGAGTACACGACCATCGTCGCCGCCCCGGCGTCCGACCCGGCCGGCTTCAAGTACCTGGCGCCGTACACCGGCTCGGCCATCGGCCAGCAGTGGATGTACGAGGGCAAGCACGTCCTGATCATCTTCGACGACCTGTCGAAGCAGGCCGACGCCTACCGCGCCGTGTCGCTGCTGCTGCGCCGCCCGCCGGGCCGCGAGGCCTACCCGGGTGACGTCTTCTACCTGCACTCCCGTCTGCTGGAGCGCTGCGCGAAGCTCTCCGACGACATGGGCGCCGGCTCGATGACCGGTCTGCCGATCGTCGAGACGAAGGCCAACGACGTCTCGGCGTTCATCCCGACCAACGTCATCTCCATCACCGACGGCCAGTGCTTCCTGGAGTCGGACCTCTTCAACGCCGGTCAGCGCCCCGCGCTGAACGTCGGTATCTCCGTCTCCCGAGTCGGTGGTTCCGCCCAGCACAAGGCGATGAAGCAGGTCTCCGGCCGTCTGCGCGTGGACCTCGCCCAGTTCCGTGAGCTGGAGGCGTTCGCCGCCTTCGGTTCCGACCTGGACGCGGCCTCCAAGGCGCAGCTGGAGCGCGGTCAGCGCATGGTCGAGCTGCTGAAGCAGGACCAGTACCAGCCGATGTCGACCGAGGACCAGGTCGTCTCCGTCTGGGCCGGCACCACCGGCAAGATGGACGACGTTCCGGTCGCGGACATCCGTCGCTTCGAGAAGGAGCTCCTGGAGTACCTGCACCGCAAGGAGCAGGGCCTCATGACCTCCATCCGCGAGGGCGGCAAGATGTCGGACGACACCCTGCAGGCCGTGGCCGACGCGATCGCCGACTTCAAGAAGCAGTTCGAGACGAGCGACGGCAAGCTGCTCGGCGAGGACGCCCCGTCCGCCGCCAAGTGACGTAAGGAAGGGACCTGACTCATGGGAGCTCAGCTCCGGGTCTACAAGCGTCGCATCCGATCCGTCACCGCGACCAAGAAGATCACCAAGGCGATGGAGATGATCGCCGCCTCGCGCGTCGTCAAGGCGCAGCGCAAGGTGGCGGCCTCCACGCCGTACGCGCAGGAACTCACCCGCGCGGTCACGGCGGTCGGAACCGGGTCGAACACCAAGCACCCGCTCACCACGGAGGCGGACAACCCGACCCGTGCCGCGGTCCTGCTCCTCACGAGCGACCGCGGCCTGGCCGGCGCCTTCAACGCCAACGCCATCAAGGCGGCGGAGCAGCTGACCGAGCGCCTCGAGCGCGAGGGCAAGCAGGTCGACACGTACATCGTCGGCCGGCGCGGTGTGGCCCACTACAACTTCCGTGAGCGCACGATCGCGGAGACGTTCACCGGCTTCACCGACGAGCCCTCGTACGCGGACGCCAAGAAGGTCGCGGCGCCGCTGATCGAGGCCATCCAGTCGGAGACGGCGGACGGCGGCGTGGACGAACTCCACATCGTCTACACCGAGTTCGTGTCGATGATGACGCAGACGGCGGTCGGCTCCCAGCTGCTGCCGCTGCGCCTCGAGGACACGGCCACGGAGACCGCCGGCAAGGGCGAGATCCTTCCGCTGTACGACTTCGAGCCCTCGGCGGAGGACGTCCTCGACGCGCTGCTGCCGCGGTACGTGGAGAGCCGGATCTACAACGCGCTGCTCCAGTCGGCCGCTTCGAAGCACGCCGCCACGCGGCGCGCGATGAAGTCGGCCACCGACAACGCGGGCGAGCTGATCAACACGCTCTCCCGTCTTGCCAACGCGGCCCGCCAGGCCGAAATCACCCAGGAAATCAGCGAGATCGTCGGTGGCGCCAGTGCCCTGGCCGACGCGACCGCGGGGAGTGACAACTAATGACCACCACTGTTGAGACCGCGACGGCTACGGGCCGCGTCGCCCGGGTCATCGGCCCGGTCGTCGACGTGGAGTTCCCCGTCGACGCCATGCCGGACATCTACAACGCCCTGCACGTCCAGGTCGCCGACCCGGCCAAGGAGGGCGAGCTCAAGACGCTGACCCTCGAGGTCGCGCAGCACCTCGGTGACGGCCTGGTGCGCACCATCTCCATGCAGCCCACCGACGGTCTGGTCCGCCAGGCCCCGGTGACCGACACGGGCTCCTCCATCTCCGTGCCGGTCGGCGACTTCACCACCGGCAAGGTGTTCAACACCCTCGGTGAGGTGCTGAACGTCGACGAGGAGTACACGGGCGAGCGCTGGCCGATCCACCGCAAGGCGCCGAACTTCGACGAGCTCGAGTCGAAGACCGAGATGTTCGAGACCGGCGTCAAGGTCATCGACCTGCTGACCCCGTACGTCAAGGGCGGCAAGATCGGTCTGTTCGGCGGCGCCGGCGTCGGCAAGACGGTGCTCATCCAGGAGATGATCTACCGCGTCGCCAACAACCACGACGGTGTGTCGGTGTTCGCCGGTGTCGGTGAGCGCACCCGTGAGGGCAACGACCTCATCGACGAGATGAGCGAGTCGGGCGTCATCGACAAGACCGCGCTCGTCTTCGGCCAGATGGACGAGCCCCCGGGCACCCGTCTGCGCGTGGCCCTGGCCGGTCTGACCATGGCGGAGTACTTCCGCGATGTGCAGAAGCAGGACGTGCTGTTCTTCATCGACAACATCTTCCGCTTCACCCAGGCCGGTTCCGAGGTGTCGACCCTGCTCGGCCGTATGCCCTCCGCGGTGGGCTACCAGCCGAACCTGGCCGACGAGATGGGTCTCCTCCAGGAGCGCATCACCTCGACCCGTGGTCACTCGATCACCTCGATGCAGGCGATCTACGTCCCCGCGGACGACCTGACCGACCCGGCCCCGGCCACCACCTTCGCCCACCTCGACGCGACGACGGTGCTCTCCCGTCCGATCTCGGAGAAGGGCATCTACCCGGCCGTGGACCCGCTGGACTCGACGTCCCGGATCCTGGACCCGCGCTACATCGCGCAGGACCACTACAACGCGGCCATGCGCGTGAAGAACATCCTGCAGAAGTACAAGGACCTGCAGGACATCATCGCGATCCTCGGTATCGACGAGCTCGGCGAGGAGGACAAGCTCGTCGTCCACCGTGCCCGTCGCGTGGAGCGCTTCCTGTCCCAGAACACCCACGTCGCCAAGCAGTTCACCGGCGTCGACGGGTCGGACGTCCCGCTGGACGAGTCGATCGCGGCCTTCAACGCGATCTGCGACGGCGAGTACGACCACTTCCCGGAGCAGGCGTTCTTCATGTGCGGTGGCATCGAGGACCTGAAGAAGAACGCGAAGGAGCTGGGCGTCTCCTGACCCCCGCGCTCTGAAGTGAGCCGAACGGCTCACCCTTGAGGGGGCGGGCACGTCCCGCCCCCTCTGCCACGCCCACTAGACTTGTAACCAACACCCGGCACTACCGCCGGGTGGTGACCCGAGGAGCCACCTTGGCTGCTGAGCTGCACGTCGCGCTGGTCGCGGCCGACCGAGAGGTCTGGTCCGGCGAGGCCACCCTGGTCGTCGCGCGCACCACGTCCGGCGACATCGGCGTCATGCCCGGTCACCAGCCGCTGCTCGGTGTGCTGGAGTCGGGCCCGGTGACCATCCGCACGCCCGAGGGCGGGACGGTCGTCGCCGCGGTGCACGGCGGATTCATCTCGTTCGCGGACGACAAGCTGTCGCTGCTGGCCGAGATCGCCGAGCTGTCGGACGAGATCGACGTCCAGCGCGTGGAGCAGGAGCTCGCCCGCGCGAAGGCGGAGGACGACGCCGAGGCCCAGCGTGCCGCGGACGTCCGTCTGCGGGCGGCGACGGCGGGGCGCTGATCCCGGCGCGGTGAGATGACGTCACTCAGCCGCGGCCGGCACCGGAGCGATCCGGAGCCGGTCGCGGCTGAGGCAGATCTGGATGATTTTTCCGTTCCGTTACCTAGGAGACGAGGAGGTCGGTGCCGATGGTCCTCGCTCTGACTGTGTGCGGAATTGTCGTGGCCCTCGTGGTGGTGGGCCTCTTCGTCTTCGGCCTGCGGCGCCGGCTCATCCAGCGTTCGGGTGGCACCTTCGACTGCAGCCTGCGCTGGGACGCGCCCGAGAAGGGCGACTCCGGCGGCAAGGGCTGGGCGTACGGGGTGGCACGCTACAACGGCGACCGGGTCGAGTGGTTCCGGGTCTTCTCCTACGCCCCCCGTCCCCGCCGCGTTCTGGAGCGCTCCGCCATCGAGGTGGCCGGCCGCCGCGTCCCGGAGGGCGAGGAGGAGCTGGCGCTGCTGTCCGACGCGGTGATCCTCGCCTGTCTCCACCGGGGCACGCGTCTGGAGCTCGCGATGAGCGAGGACGCGCTGACCGGCTTCCTCGCCTGGCTGGAGGCGGCCCCTCCGGGGCAGAGGGTGAACGTCGCCTGATCTGCCACTGACACACATCGCCCCTCCACCCGGCCGGGAGGAGGGGCGAAGTGCTTGTGCGGGGTGCGCGTTACTTCAGGCCGGCGTCGACGGCGGAGGCCAGCTCACCGTTGGCGGTGTCGCCGCTGAACTCCCAGTAGAAGGCGCCGCCCAGGCCCTGGGACTTGGCCCACGCCATCTTGGAGTTGATGGTGGCGGGGGTGTCGTAGGACCACCAGTTGCTGCCGCAGTGGGCGTACGCGGTGCCGGCGACCGTGCCGGTGGCCGGGCAGCTGTTCTTGAGGACCTTGTAGTCCTCGATGCCCGCCTCGTAGGTGCCGGGCGCGGCCCCCGTCGCCGTGCCGCCGGGGGCGGACTGGGTGACGCCGGTCCAGCCGCGGCCGTAGAAGCCGATGCCGAGCAGCAGCTTCTTGGAGGGCACGCCCTTGGCCTTCAGCTTGGCGATGGCGTCGGCCGAGTTGAAGCCGGCCTGAGGGATGCCCGGGTACGACGTCAGCGGCGAGTGCGGGGCCGTCGGACCCTGCGCGTTGAAGGCGCCGAAGTAGTCGTACGTCATCACGTTGTACCAGTCGAGGTACTGGGCGGCGCCGCCGTAGTCGGCCGCGTCGATCTTGCCGCCGTTGGAGCCGTCCGCCGTGATGGCCGCGGTGACCAGGTAGTTCGGGCCGAACTCGGCGCGCAGTGCCTGCATCAGGGTGCGGAAGGCCGCCGGACCGCTGGTGTCACAGGTGAGACCGCAGGCGTTCGGGTACTCCCAGTCGATGTCGATGCCGTCGAAGACGTCGGCCCAGCGCGGGTCCTCCACGACCTGCTTGCAGGAGCGGGCGAACGCGGCGGCGTTCTGCGCGGCCTGGCCGAAGCCGCCGGAGTAGGTCCAGCCGCCGAACGAGTACAGCACCTTGATGTGCGGGTACTTGGCCTTCAGCTGGCGGAGCTGGTTGAAGTTGCCGCGCAGCGGCTGGTCCCAGGTGTCGGCCTGTCCGCTGACGGACTGGTCGGCGGTGTACGCCTTGTCGTAGGCGGCGAAGGTGTCGTCGACCGTGCACTGGCCGTTCTTCACGTTGCCGAAGGCGTAGTTGATGTGGGTGATCTTCGAGGCGGTGCCCGAGGTCACCAGGTTCTTGACGTGGTAGTTGCGGCCGTAGACGCCCCACTCGGTGAAGTAGCCGAGCTTGACCTTGTCGCCCGTGGGCGGCTCGGTGGAGCCTCCGCCGGTGGTGCGCACCGCGCGGGCGCCGCTGACCGGGCCGAGCTGGTCGGCGGTGTCGCGGGCCTGGACGGAGTACGAGTAGTCGGTGCCGGCGGTGAGACCGGTGTCGGTGTACGAGGTGGTGGTCACGGTGGCGACCTTGGCGCCGTCGCGCAGCACGTCGTAGTTCTTGACGCCCTTGTCGTCGGTGGCCGCGCTCCAGGACAGCTTCACCGAGGTGTTGGTGACGTCCGAGGCGGACGGGGTGCCGGGGGCGCTCGGCGGGTTGTCACCGGGGTTGGTGGAGCCGCCGTCGCAGCTGCCGCCGTTGAGCTTGCAGTTGGCGGGGGAGCCGGAGCCGGAGCCGTTGAAGCCGAAGCTGACGGAGGCGCCGGGGGCGAGGGTGCCGTTCCAGGACTTGTTCTTCGCGGTCCAGTGGGTGCCGGAGGAGGTGACGTCGGCGTCCCAGGCGGAGGTGACCGAGGTGCCGGCGGGGAAGTCCCACTCGACGGTCCAGGAGCTGAGGCTGGTGGTGCCGGTGTTCTTGACGGTCCACTTGCCCTCGAAGCCGGAGCCCCAGTCCTGGGTCTTGACGTAGGTCGCGGTCGCCGACGTCGCCGCCTGGGCGGGGTTCGCGAGGCCGACGAGGCCGGCGAAGGGGAGCACGAGGGTCGCGATTCCGGCCGCGACTCTGTGTCTGAAGCGCATGCCGCGCCTCCTTCTGGGGGATGGGGGCACGACTGAGCCTTCGTGCCCACGGTGCGGCGAGAATAGAAAGGTCTGGACCACGGGTCAATAGGTCTGGACCACTGTGCGCGACTCTTTCGTCTTTAAACCTTCACGGCGTCTTCAGATCCCCAACTCCTGCGCCAGAACCGCCGCTTGAACCCGGCTGCGCAGCTCCAGCTTCCCCAGCAGCCGGCTGACGTGCGTCTTCACCGTCGCCTCCGCCATGTGCAGGCGCTCCGCGATGGCGGCGTTGGACAGCCCCTCCCCGAGGCACGACAGCACCTCCCGCTCCCGCCGGGTGAGCGCGTCCAGCACCGACGGGTCCGCCGTCACCGGCCGGGCGGGTTTCGCGGCGAACTCGGCGATCAGCCGCCGCGTCACCGCCGGGGCGACGATCCCCTCGCCGCCCGCCACCGTGCGCACCGCCGCGATCAGGTCCTTCGCCTCGGTGTTCTTCAGCAGGAACCCCGCTGCCCCGGCCCGCAGCGCCCCGAACACGTACTCGTCCAGGTCGAACGTGGTCAGCACCAGCACGTCCGCGAGGTTCTCCCCGACCACCTTCCGGGTCGCCGACACCCCGTCCAGGCGCGGCATCTGCACGTCCATCAGCACCACGTCCGGGCGCAGCTCCCGGGCCAGCGCCACCGCCTGCTCGCCGTCCGCCGCCTCGCCCACCACCTCGACGTCCGGCGCGCTGCGCAGGATCAGCACCAGTCCCGCGCGCACGGCGGACTGGTCCTCGGCGACCAGGACCCGGATCATCACGCTTCTCCTTGCTCGACGTCGGTGACCGGAAGGGTGGCACGCACCACCCACAGCTTGCCCTCGGGGCCGTCTTCCGGGCCCGCCTCGAAGGAACCGTCCAGCAGGGCCGTCCGCTCGCGCATCCCGACCAGGCCGGCGCCCGAGCCGGGCGCGCGCGGGCCGTCGCGGTGGCCGTGGGGACTGGTCACCCGGATCTCCAGGGCGTCGGCCGAGCGGCGCAGGGACACGCCGACCCGCCCGGGCGACGCGTGCTTGAGCGCGTTGGTCAGCGACTCCTGCACGATCCGGTACGCGGCCAGCTCCACCGGCGCGGGGACGGCGCCGGGCTCGGCGTCCAGGGCGACGTCGAGGCCGTTGGCGCGGGCGTTGTCGACCAGCCCGCCGAGCCCGTCGAGGGTCGGAACGGCGGCCGGCTCCCGGTCGTCGGCGCCGTCGCGCAGGATGCCGATGAGCCGTCGCATTTCGGACAGACCTTGGACGCTGTTCTCCCGGATCACGGCGAGCGCGTCCTTCGAGGTCGCCGGGTCGTCCAGGGAGAGCGCGGCGGTGGAGTGGATGGCGATCGCGGAGAGGTGGTTGGCGACCAGGTCGTGCAACTCCCGGGCCATGCGCGAGCGTTCCGCGGTGACCGCCTGGACCCGGTCCATCTCCGCCAGCAGCGCCGTCTGTTCGGCCTGGAGACGGGCGGCGTCGGCGGCGTCCCGGTGGTTGCGCACGATCAGACCGGTCGACGCGGGCGCGAAGGTCACCGCGCCGACCACCAGACCGATCAGCAGCGCCTCGGGCTCCCGCCACGCCGCGTACGGCACCAGCGTCCCGGCCAGCGTCAGCACCCCGGTGATCCACGGCAGCCGGCGGGCGGTCGCGGGGGAGCCGTAGACCACGGCGGCGTACATCAGGTCGGTGTACATCACGATCGTCGCGATGCTGCCCTGTGTCATGACGTCCGCGGTCAGCGCCAGCGTGCCGACGGCCAGCGCGGTGCGCGGGGCGGTGCGCCGCAGCAGTTCGCAGCATGCCGTCACGCCGAGCGGCACCAGCAGCGCCCACCGGCTGCCGAACAGCACGATCGGGTCGCTGTCCGGCCGCACGCCCAGCCCGAACGCCCACAGCAGCAGCCCGCCCACGAGGCCGGCGAGCGCGACGGCCACGTCGAAGCGGGGTGGGCGGAGGGGTCGTACGGCCATGGATCCCATCCAACACGGTGCGCGCGGCCTGTGCCTGATCCCCGAGGCCGGTCCTGCGCTGCATCTTTCGATGTACCGCGGATTCGTCGGCGGCGACGACGCGCGCGCCCGGTGCGCGCGGAAGCCTGGAGGGGTGACCGAGAGGAGCGAACCGTGATCGTCGCCTTGATCATCGCCTGCGAGATCGGGTTCTGGGTGCTGCTGGCGGCCGGGCTGGGCTTCCGCTACCTGCTGCGGATGCCGCGCACCGGCCTGGCGCTGCTGCTGTGCGAGCCGGTGCTGGAGGTCGTGCTGCTCGTCGCCACCGCGTGGGACCTGAGGAACGGCGCCGAGCCGGACTGGGCCCACGGGCTCGCCGCGCTCTACATCGGCTACACCGTCGGCCACGGACACCGCACCGTGCAGTGGCTCGACGGACACGCGGCGCACCGCCTCGACGGCCGCCCCCTGGTGCGGCCGCCCCGCTACGGCCTGGCCCGCGCCCGGCACGAGACCAAGGTCTGGCTGGGCACGCTGACCGGCGCCGTCGTCGCGACCGCGCTGCTCCAGCTCGCCATCTGGTACGTGGGCGACCCGAGCCGGGTCACCTCCCTGGAGTCCTGGCGCACCACCGCCTGGAAGGCGGCCGGCATCCACGGCCTGATCGCCCTCACCTACTGGCTGTGGCCCAAGAAGGCGCCGGCGGACGACGCCGGGCGGGGCGCCGGCCGCGAGCGGGTGGGCCGGTGAGGCGGGCGGCCGAGCACTGCGCCACGGGCGCCGGCACGGTGCTCGGCGGCCTCGCCCTGTGGCGCTGGACCCAGGAGGTGGAGCTGCCGGTGATCTCGCTGCCCACGGCGGGCGTCGTGCTCATGTTCCTGGGCGGCGCCGAGATCCTCCTGGGGCTGTACCGGGCGGTGCGCCGCTAGGTGTCAGCGTTCGCCGCCCGGTACCCACAGGACGTCGCCCGTCTCCTTGTTGGCGATGCGGGCCAGGATGAAGAGCAGGTCCGACAGGCGGTTGAGGTAGGTCGCCGTGAGCGGGTTCATCGTCTCGCCGTGCGCGTCCAGCGCGGCCCAGGTCGAGCGCTCCGCCCGGCGCACCACCGTGCACGCCTGGTGCAGCAGGGCCGCGCCCGGCGTGCCGCCCGGCAGGATGAACGAGCGCAGCTTCTCCAGCTGCTCGTTGAAGCGGTCGCAGTCCGCCTCGAGCCGGTCGACGTAGAACTGCTCGACCCGCAGCGGCGGGTACTTCGGGTCCTCCACCACCGGGGTCGACAGGTCGGCGCCCACGTCGAACAGGTCGTTCTGCACACGGGTGAGGACCGCGACCACCTCGTCCGGGAGATCGCCCAGCGCGATCGCCGTGCCGATCACCGCGTTGGCCTCGTTGGAGTCGGCGTAGGCGGAGATCCGCAGATCGGTCTTGGCGACCCGGCTCATGTCCCCGAGGTGCGTGGTGCCCTTGTCGCCGGTCCGCGTGTAGATGCGTGTCAGGTTGACCATGAGGTCAGCCTAGTGACGCACCGGCGGCCCGGGGCGCCCGTGTGCGCACTGTCACGGTGCGGGCGGCGGCGTCAGCAGCAGCACCATCAGGCCCTGCACCCGGGTACCGTCCGGCGCGTCCCACGCCCCGGTGACATGGCCCGCCGTGCCCGGCTCGGCCTGCGGGGCGCCGTCCGGGGCGGGATGCGGGGTGCGCAGCACGCGCAGCACCGTGCCGTCCGGCGCGGTCAGCCCGGTGTGCTCCTCGGTGTCCTCGACCGCCGGGTACTCCGCCGGCACCGGGCCCTCGCCCGCCAGGGCGCGGCTCACCTCACGGTCGGGGGTGTCGCTCACGCTCTGCGCCTGCGGCTCCGCCCGGCCCTCGACCAGCGCCGCCAACTCGGCGACGGCCACCGGGTCGTGGCAGGCGTCGTAGATCCAGCGGCGGCCCAGGACCCCGTGCTCGGCGGTGCCGACGAGAGCCGCGTCCGCCCCGTCGAGCGGTGCGGCGCGATAGGTGAGCGGCACCAGGTAGTCGACCGGGGCGTCGCCCGACTCGTCCCGGACCACCATGAACTCGATGCCGACCTCGCCCTCGGGGTCGTCGAGCCGGAAGCCGCCCGCCTTGCTCAGCTTCGGCCCTTGGGGACCGCCGCGGTACCAGGGCCGGGTGGGCAGCCAGCCGGCCAGCAGCTCCAGCTTGGTCGGTTCGAGGGTGGTGCGGTGGATGACGGACATGCCGGGGGCTCTCCTTCGACGGGCGGACACACCGGCCCCCACCCTCGCACCGGCGGCGCTCCCGCGCGACGGCTTTCCTCCGGGGCCGCCGACCGTCCGTCCGTACCGGCCCTCGGGACGGCGGGCGCACGCGACCTGACGCACCGTCGGCTCCCGCCGCCTCTGCCGCCGGTGTGATGTCCGTCATGTGAGACGTGACGCGCGTTACTTACCGGTCACAGGGCTCCCCGCGAACGCTAATGTCCGCTCCTGGAGAACATGGACAGCGCGTATCAGGGGAGTCGCACAGTGGCACGCAAGCTCGCCGTCATCGGGGCCGGACTCATGGGGTCCGGCATCGCCCAGGTCTCCGCACAGGCGGGCTGGGACGTCGTCCTGCGCGACGTCACCGACGAGGCGCTGACGCGGGGCACGGACGGGATCAAGGCGTCGTACGACAAGTTCGTCGCCAAGGGGAAGCTCGAGGCGAAGGACGCCGAGGCCGCCCTCGGCCGGATCACCACGACCACCGATCTCGACGCCTGCGCGGACGTGGACGTCGTCGTCGAGGCCGTCTTCGAGAAGCTCGAGGTCAAGCACGAGATCTTCCGCACGCTCGACAAGCTCGTACGCGAGGACACCGTCCTCGCCTCCAACACCTCGGCCATCCCGATCACCAAGATCGCGGCCGTGACGGAGCGCCCCGAGCGGGTCGTCGGCACGCACTTCTTCTCGCCGGTGCCGATGATGCAGCTCTGCGAGCTGGTCCGCGGCTACAAGACCAGCGACGAAACCCTCGCCAGGGCGCGGGAGTTCGCCGAGTCCGTCGGCAAGACCTGCATCGTCGTCAACCGCGACGTCGCCGGTTTCGTCACCACCCGTCTCATCTGCGCCCTCGTCGTCGAGGCCGCCAAGCTGTACGAGTCGGGCGTGGCCAGCGCCGAGGACATCGACCTCGCCTGCAAGCTGGGCTTCGGACACGCCATGGGCCCGCTCGCCACCGCCGACCTCACCGGCGTGGACATCCTGCTGCACGCCACGAGCAACATCTACACGGAGTCGCAGGACGAGAAGTTCGCGGCACCCGAGCTGATGCGCCGGATGGTTGACGCCGGTGACATCGGGCGCAAGAGCGGGCAGGGCTTCTACGAGCACTGAGACCGCGCACACCCCGGCGTGCATCACACGCCGGGGTGAATTCGGTATCGGTTCGCTCACAGCCAGCAACCTCCGCGGCCGTCACGCAGTCAGAGGTTGCGACACCGGCCGTCAGGACACCGCGGAGCACACCACGCATCACGGGGAGCGCATATGCACATCAGGGGCGACCACGCCGAGCTGGTCGTCGGGGGCCGCCTCGACGTCCGCAGCGCGGCGGACGCCCGTACGGTCCTGCACTCGGCCGTCGACGACGGAGTCGGCGACCTCGTGCTGGACCTGTCCGAACTGGACTCCTGGGACGCCACCGGACTCGGGGTGATCATGGGGGCCCACCGACGGGCCGGCCGCTGCGGCCGGCGCCTGGTGCTGCGCGACGTGCCGCCGCAGATGCAGCGCCTGTTGGTGGCCACCCGGCTGCACCGCATCCTGGCGATCGAGGGGGGCATCGGGGTGGACACGCTGCCCCGCGTGTAAGGGCGTACGGGTGCACGACGGACGAGCCGGAGAAGCCGGGCCCACGCCCGCGAACCCCGCGCCGCGCGCACAATCCTCACGAGACCGTGACCAGTCGGACGCCCTGGCACCCCGGACTGTCGTGGATACTGACCGAAGGTTTAGGGTTCGGCTGCCCGCTGCCTTGCAACCCTCGAGCGGGCCCGGACCAGAAGCGACAGCGCGGTGTGCAGCGAGGCCGGGGAGGGCTTCAGCCACGACGCTTTTGGGGGGCTAGGACCTATGGACCCGAACCACACGGGACCCGAGGAGTACGGCCACGGCGGCGACACGCCGCGCCAGCGCCCTCCCAGGGAATCCCTCACCTCCGACTTCGGACAGCACACGTCCGTGCCCGCCCGCACGGTGCAGCTCGTCTCCGGGGACTTCCTGCTGACCGTCAACCCCGTCGACGGCAGCGAGATCGAGCCCTGCCCGCCCGCCGAGCGGCCCGCCCGCCCCGGCAAGCTCACCGAGCCCGAACGCGCCGAGGTGGAGCGCGCCGCCGCCCCGCCCGTCCCCCCGGGCCCCGAGCAGCCCGCGCTGCCCCTCCTGGCCCGCCAGGACGAGCGGGAGACGCTGGTGCGGCTGCTCGCCCGCGGCCGCTCCGTGCGTCTCGTCGGCCCCGGCGGCTCCGGCCGGACCCGGCTGCTCGACGTCGTCGCCGAGGACTGCGCCGACCTCGCGCCCGACGAAGTGGTCCGCCTCGACGGCCACCGCCGCACCGCCGACGACCTCCTGAACGACCTCTTCCACGCGGTCTTCGACGCCCCCCTGCACCGCCCCGACCGGGACGAACTGCTCGAGAGCGTCCGCGAGATCGGCGCCGTCGTCGTCCTGGACGACCTGGAGTTCGGCGGAGCCGCCCTCGACGAACTGCTGGACGCCACCCCCGAGTGCGCCTTCCTGTTCGCCGCCACCCCGGACGTGGCCGCCCCCTCCGCCGACGCCGGCGTCGAGGACGTCGAGCTGTCCGGCCTCGACCGCGCGGCCGGCCTCGACCTGCTCGGCCACGCCGTCGGCCGCGGCCTCACCGACGAGGAGGCCACCTGGGCGGGCGACCTGTGGTTCGAGTCCGAGGGACTGCCGCTGCGCTTCGTCCAGGCGGGCGCCCTGCTGCGGCAGCGCGACCGGCTGCGGGCCGGCACCAGCGCCGTCGACGAGTTCGGCGTCTTCGAGGACGTACGGCCCGACGAGGCGCCCTACGACCCCGCCGACGGCGACGACGTCCCGCTGCCCTCCCTCGGCGAGGCCGCCGCGCCCGCCCCGCTGCTCGCCTCCCGGCTCAGCGCCTCCGCCCGCGCCACCCTGCGGTTCGCCGTCGCGCTCGGCGGCGAGGTGCCGCACCAGGCGCACCTGCCCGCCCTGGTGGGCGACACCCACGCCGACGCCGCCCTCGGCGAACTGGTCTCCTGCGGACTGGTCTCCCCGGTCGGCGCCCGCTACCGGCTCGCCGCGGGCGTCCCCGCCCAGCTGGAGGCCGCCGGGTACACCGACGACTCCGACGCCCGCATCCGCGAGGCCGCGCAGCACTACGCCTGGTGGACCGGACACCCCTCGGTCACCCCGGAGCGCGTCTGCGCCGAGTCCGACGCGATCCTCGCCGCGCTCACCGCCCTGTCGCCGCTCGCCGCCGACACCGCCGACGAGCCCAGCACGGCCGTCCAGCTCGCCCGCACCGCCGCTCCCGCCTTCGCCTCCGGGCTGCACTGGAGCGCCTGGGAGCGGGCGCTGCGGGCCGGCGCGGAGGCCGCCCGCATCGCCGGGGACGTGGGTGAACAGGCCTACTTCCACCACGAGCTGGGCATCCACGCGCTGTGCGCGGGACAGCTCGACCGGGCGCGCGCCGAACTGGAGGCGTCCATCGGCCTGCGCGGCGCCCTCGCCGACAAGCGCGGCACGGTCGCGGGCCGCAGGGCGCTCGCCCTCGTCGCCGACCGCTCCGGCGTCCCGCTCACCCTCGCGCCGACCGCGGCGGAGGAGGTGCCCGAGGCGCACGTCGAGGAGTCGGCGTCCCCGCCCCGCGGGGTGCCGATGGCCTTCCCCGACCTCCAGCCGCCCGCCGACACCGGTCTGGTCGTCTCCGGCGCCGTGCCCGCCGTGACGCTCCCGCAACAGACCAAGGACGGCGTCCCGGGCGGCCTCAAGGGGCTCGCCAAGCGCAACCTGGTCGCGGCGGGGGCGGGCGCGCTGCTGGTCGCCGTCCTCGGCACCGTCGTCACCCTCGGCGCCACGTCGGGCAACGACCCCGCGTCGCCGTCCGAGAACGTCGGCGTCAACCCGTCCGCCAGCCAGGGCCTGGAGGACGACAGCCTCGACGCGGACCCGGCGGCCGGCAACAAGGGCGACACCGGGAAGGCCACCAGCCGCCCCACCGACCCCGGCCCCGACGGCACGCTCGGCACCGCGGACGACCCGACGCCGACGGCCACGGAGTCCGGCGATCCGTCGGACGACGAGACGCGCACGAAGGAGCCGGACGAGCCGACGAAGCCGACGTCGCCGGGCACCACGCCGACCAAGCCGACCAAGTCGCCGAAGCCGCCGACGGAGCCCGACCCTGACCCGTCGGAGCCGACGGAGGACCCGACGGGGCCCACGGGCGAACCCACGGAGACCGAGGACCCGACGGACCCGACCACCACGCCGGGCGAGCCGAGCACCAGTGTCACCGCCAGCGGTCCCGCCTCCTCCGCCCCCGTGGAGACCTCCGCGACCGCCACGCAGGACACGGATCAGGCCTCGCCCGAGGAGTCGGAGACGATCATCTGACCCGCCGGACGCGCCAGGGGCCGGGTTCCGCACGGAACCCGGCCCCTGGCGCGTGCCGTCGTGTCGCGTCGCTCAGAACAGGCGCAGCTTGTCGTCCTCGATGCCGCGCAGGGCGTCGTAGTCGAGGATCTGGCAGCCGATGCCGCGGTCGGAGGCGAGCACCCGGGCCTGCGGCTTGATCTCCTGGGCGGCGAAGATGCCGCGCACCGGCGCGAGATGCGGGTCGCGGTTGAGCAGTTCCAGATAGCGGGTGAGCTGCTCCACGCCGTCGATCTCGCCGCGCCGTTTGATCTCCACGGCGACGGTCTGCCCGTCGGCGTCCCGGCACAGGATGTCGACCGGTCCGATCGCCGTCATGTACTCACGGCGGATCAGGGTGTACCCCTCGCCGAGGGTCTCGATGCGGTCGGCGAGCAGCTCCTGAAGGTGTGCTTCCACGCCGTCCTTGATCAGGCCGGGATCGACGCCGAGTTCGTGCGACGAGTCGTGGAGGATCTCCTCCATCGTGATGATGAGCTTCTCGCCCGCCTTGTTGACGACGGTCCAGACGCCCTCCTCTTCGCCGGCGCCCTCCTTCAGGGTGCACGGCGGCGACATCCAGTTGAGGGGCTTGTAGGCCCGGTCGTCGGCATGGATCGAGACGCTGCCGTCCGCCTTGACCAGGATCAGACGAGGTGCGGACGGCAGGTGCGCGGTGAGCCGCCCGGCGTAGTCCACGGAGCAGCGGGCAATGACGAGACGCATGGTCGGCAACGCTACTCGACCGGCCGGGGTGGACGCGATTCGCCCTCACATGCGCCCCTCGGGGCCCAGGAGGCGCGTCCTGTATCTCCTGGAAAACGCGTGTTCCGGGATGGCCGATTCCCGGCCTACAGGAAGTTCCGCATCCGCCCGTTCTCCTGGTGCGGTCACCGTCCGTTGCTTACGGTATTGAACGGGAGGTCGCGAACTGTGTACGCAGCGTGCCCGTTTTCGCGCACTCCCTTATCTGTCAGGCAACCCCCGAGTACTGGGGGTGCGAGAGGAGAACCCATGTCGCTCGACGTCTCACCGGCCCTACTCGAACAGGCCGAGCGAGGCGAGGTCGACGAAGCTGCCTTCGTCGACTGCGTCCGGACCTCCCTGCCCTACGCGTGGGAGATGATCAGCTCCCTGGTGGCCCAGCTGAAGGTGGACGGCGGTACCTTCGCCGACAACCAGACGCCCCCGCCGGACGAGCAGGCACGCGGTCAGCTGCTGCGTGCGCTCGCGAGTGACGCGATACGCGGCGCGCTGCAACGGCACTTCGGTGTTCGGCTGGCCTTCCAGAACTGCCACCGGGTGGCCGTGTTCCCGCTTGACTCCTCGGTCGACGAGACGCTGGCCCGCTTCACCTCGGTGCGCAGCCAACTGCTCAACCAGTCGCCGGAACTGCGCGACTGCTGACGCTCCATCGATAGCTTGCCGCTCCGTACGCGGGAGGTGCAGTCTGTACCGGGGCGGCAAGCATCCCTGGACGTCTCGAAGTGTCAGGTGAGTTGGGGGAGCACCTCGGCGCCGAGCCGCCGTACGTTCTCCTCCGTCGCCGCCAGGTCGCCGGAGCCTTCGACGAGCAGCGCGAAACGTGAGATGCCGGTCCGCTCGCTGGTCGCGGCGAGCCGGTCGGCGCACAGCCGCGGGGTGCCCACCGGGTGCAGCCCGCACAGCAGTTCCGTGTAGGCCAGCGGGTCGCGCATCCTGCGCTCGCGGCCGTCCACCGTCACATGGGCGTCCAGTCCCTGCTTGAGCCAGCCCGGCATGGCCTTCAGCAGGGTCTCGGCCGCGTCCGGGCGCCGGTCCGCGATCTGGCAGACCCCGGCCGAGACATGGGCCGCGCCCTCGATCTCGGCGGAGGTCCGGCCACTGGCCCGCGCGTGGCGCCGCCACGAGGCGACCATCTCGGCCTTCTCCTCGTCGCCGACGTGCATGCCCAGCAGCATCGGCAGCCCGCGCTCGGCGGCCAGCCGTACGCTCGCGGGGGAGGTGCAGGCGACCACGACCTCCGGGCCCCCGGCGTCGGTCAGCGCCTCCGAGGGGCGGGGGACGACGGGCACCTCGCGGAACCGGTACCGCTCGCCGTCGGCGCCCACGGACGGCTCGCGCAGCCAGCGCAGCAGCAGGTCGAGCGCCTCCGGGAACCCCTTCTCGTACGCCTCCAGGCCGGCCCCGAAGACCTCCAGGTCCACCCACGGGCCGCCGCGGCCGAGGCCCAGCGAGAACCGTCCGCCGCTGGCGACGTGCAGCAGCGCCGCCTGCTCCCCGAGCGCGACCGGGTGGGCGGTGGGCAGCACACTGACCGCCGTGCCCACGCGCAGCCGCCGGGTGCGGCCCAGCAGCATGGCCGCCAGGGTGACGGCGGACGGGCAGGTGCCGTAGGGCACGAAGTGGTGCTCGGCCAGCCAGACCGTGTCGAGCCCCGACTCCTCGGCCACTTCGGCGGAGCGGACCGCGCGGTGCAGCGCCTCCCCTTCGCCCTGCCCGGGGAACCGGGCGGCCAACACGAAACTTCCAACGCGCATTGCTCTTCCTGCTTCCTTGGCTCCGACGCGGAGCTCCCCCGCAGGGCATAACCCCCCGACACGTGCCGAGGACACGGCCGGGCGAGCGATCTTGCGGATTGTCTGCAGAATGGGCCGCTCTCACGGGGCCGCCGCGCGTCACGGACTGACTTGTGACGATTGGCGGCGTACGCGTACCCCGGTCCGCGGCGGCTAGGCTGGACGCGGTCCGTGCATCCTGTATAGCCCCGTGAGGTGTCCTGTGTCCCCGCGTCGCAACCGACCCAAGGGAGCCGGTTCGTCCGGCCGGAGCGCCGAGGACGACAGCTCCGGGAGGTACGGCGGATGGCAGTCCACGGAGTCCTGGCGGGGCGAGGACTGGAGCGTGCGGCACGTGGCGGGCAGCAGCGCCCGGGGCAAGTCCTACCGGTGTCCGGGCTGCGACCAGTTGATCCCGGACGGGGTGGCGCACGTGGTGGCCTGGCCCGAGCACTCAGGCGTCGACGAGCGCCGGCACTGGCACAAGGCCTGCTGGAACGCGAAGGACCGCCGCACCACGCGGGTGCAGCGGTCCCGTAACGCGCCCAGGTTCTGAGGGTTCTCCCCGCCTCGCTAGACGTCCCGCTTCTTCAGCAGGGCGAACGCCCCCGCGAGCGCGGCCGCGGTGACGGCCAGCATGATCCACAGCGGGTCCCAGTCCGACGGGCCGGACTCCGACAGGGAGTTGGCGTAGAAGATGCTCATCTGGTTCGGGATGGAGTACTCGAACAGCGCCTGCTGCACGTCCCGCAGCGAGGACGAGAACATGAACAGCGCGATCACCAGCGGGGCCAGCACGGCGGCGATCATGATGGTGATGGCGCCCGCCGAGTGCCGCACGATCGACCCGACCGCCAGCGACAGGGTGCCCAGCAGCGCCAGGTAGAGCGAGACGCCGACCGTGCCCTTCAGCCATTCCTCGCCGGTCGGCTCCGCGGCGTTGTACTCCTCCAGCAGCGACACGTGCAGCAGACCCACGACCGACGCGCACACCAGCGTCACCACGAAGGCGACCAGGAAGAACACCAGGGCCTTCGCCGCGAGCACCCGGCCGCGGCTGGGACAGGCGACCATCGTCGTACGGATCATGCCGGTGCCGTACTCGGAGGCGGTGGTCAGCACGCCGAGCGTGATCAGGCACATCGAGCCGAGCAGCAGCCCGAAGAAGCCCAGCGACAGCGGGCTCTCGCCGCCCAGGTCGGGGTCGGCGTTGACGATCACCAGACCGGTGAGCAGGCCGATGCCCACCACGAGCGCGACGAGGACGCCCAGCGTCCACATGGTCGAGCGCACCGACCTGATCTTCGTCCACTCGGAGGCGAGCGCGTGCCCGAGGTGGGTGCGCACCACCGGGATGGGCGACGTGTAGGTGGGGTACGCCGGGGCGGAGGGCGCGGCACCGGGGGCGGCCGGCCACTCGGCTGCGGCGCTCTGCGGCATCGGGGGCTGGGGCGTGCTCATCGGGCGTCCTCGGACTTGGTCGGCTCGGCGGAGGGGACGTGGGGAGCGCTCTGCGGCGCCTGCGGCGGCTGCGCGTAAGGGTTCGCCGCCGGGGCGGCGGCCGGGGCCGCCGCGGGGGCCGGGGGAGCGCCGTAGGGGCCCGCGGGGGCGGCCTGCGGCGGGGCGAAGGGCTGCCCGCCCTGCTGGGGCGGCGGCGGGGCGTACCAGCCGGGCTGGCCCTGGCCCGGTACCGGCATCGGCGGCTGCGCGCCCGGCGGCAGCTGCTGCTGCAGCCCCTCCTTCTGGTCCACGGTCGAGCGGTAGTCGACGGCGCCCTGCGTCATCCGCATGTACGCCTCCTCCAGGGACGCCTGGTGCGGCGACAGCTCCCACAGCCGTACGTCCTGGTCGTGGGCGAGGTCGCTGATCCGGGGCAGCGGCAGTCCCGTCACCCGCAGCGCGCCGTCCTGCTCCGGCAGCACATGGCCGCCGGCCTCGGTGATCGCGGCCGACAGCTTCTCGCGCTGCTGCGGCTCGCTGTCGGGCGTGCGCACCCGCGCGAAGTCGGCGGAGTTGTGGGAGATGAAGTCCTTGACGCTCATGTCCGCCATGAGCTGACCGCGGCCGATCACGATGAGGTGGTCGGCGGTCAGCGCCATCTCGCTCATCAGGTGGGAGGAGACGAAGACCGTACGGCCCTCGGCGGCCAGCGACTTCATCAGGTTGCGCACCCAGAGGATGCCCTCGGGGTCGAGGCCGTTGACCGGCTCGTCGAAGAGCAGCACCTGGGGGTCGCCCAGCAGCGCGGCGGCGATGCCCAGACGCTGGCCCATGCCGAGGGAGAAGCCCTTGGACCGCCGGCCCGCCACCTCGTGCAGGCCCACCACGCCCAGCACCTCGTCCACCCGGCGGGCCGGGATGCCCGACAGCTGGGCCAGGCTGAGCAGGTGGTTGCGGGCGGACCGGCCGCCGTGCACGGCCTTGGCGTCCAGCAGCGCCCCCACCTGGCGGGGAGCGTTGGGCAGCTTGTCGTACGGGTGGCCGCAGATCGTGACGTGGCCCGCGGTGGGGTTGTCCAGACCGAGGATCATCCGCATCGTCGTCGACTTGCCCGAGCCGTTGGGGCCCAGGAATCCGGTGACGGCTCCGGGACGCACCTGGAAGGAAAGGTTGTACACAGCGGTCTTGTCGCCGTACCGCTTGGTCAGGCCGACTGCCTCGATCATGCTCCGCACCCATCGAAAGGTTCAGGGACAGCGGGGCATACGCCCCCCGTAAGGGTTAGGAGCTTATCGGGGCGCTGACGGTTCCGCTCAAGGGCGCATCACGGACGGACCGGAACCGTTCCGGACGGTCGTTCACTGCGCGTCGCGCCGCCTCAGCAGCACGTAACCGCCGGCGACCGCCGCGATCACCCACAGCGCCATGATGCCGAGCCCGCCCCAGGGGCCGTACGGGGTGTCGTCGTCCACCGGGGTCACCACCTGCATGATCCTGCTGCCCGCCTGGTCGGGCAGGAACCGGCCGACCTTCTCGGTGGCGCTGACGTTGCCGAGGATGTTGGAGATCAGGAAGAAGAACGGCATCAGGATGCCCAGCGACAGCATGGGGGAGCGCAGCATCGCGGCCACGCCCATCGAGAACAGCGCGATCAGCGTCATGTAGAGCCCGCCGCCGAACACCGCGCGCAGCACCCCGTCGTCACCGATGGACGCCCTGAGGTCGCCGAGCATCAGCTGGCCCAGGAAGAACGTGGCGAAACTGGTCACCATCCCGACCACCAACGCCAGCGCGGTCGCCACCGCGAGCTTGCTGAACAGGAAGACGCCCCGCTTGGGCACGGCCGCCAGCGAGGCCCGGATCATCCCGGTGCTGTACTCGTTCGACACCACCAGCACCCCGAACACGATCATCGCGAGCTGGCCCAGGCTGGTCCCCGCGAAGCTGATGAACGTCGGGTCGAAGGAGAGCTTCTCCCGCTCGCTGAGATTGCCGAACTCGTTCTTCGAGAGCGCCGAGATCAGCATGCCGAGCGCGATGGTGGTGACCACCGCCGTCGACAGCGTCCACACGGTCGACGCCACCGACCGGATCTTGGTCCACTCCGACCGTACGACCTGTCCCGTCGCCATGCTCAGCCCTTCCTCCAGCTCTCGCCCCACTGCTGTTGCTGCTGCGGGGGCAGGGGCGCGCCGGTGTGCGCGTGGTACTCCACCGACTCCGCCGTCAGCTGCATGAAGGCCTCCTCCAGGGACGCCTGCTGGGGGCTCAGCTCGTGCAGCACCACCCCGTTGCGCGCGGCCAGTTCGCCGATCGCCTCGGCGGGCGTCCCGTCCACCTCCAGCGTCCCGTCCGCGCCGTCCACGGCGGTGACGCCCGCCCGGTGCAGCGCGTCCAGCAGCGCCTCCCGCTGCGGGGTGCGCACCCGGACCCAGGAGCGGGAGTTGCGCTCGATGAACTCCGCCATCGAGGTGTCGGCGAGCAGCCGGCCCTGCCCGATCACGACGAGGTGGTCCGCCGTCAGGGCCATCTCGCTCATCAGATGGGAGGAGACGAACACCGTGCGGCCCTGCTCGGCCAGCGACTTCATCAGCGTGCGGATCCAGTGGATGCCCTCGGGGTCGAGGCCGTTGACCGGCTCGTCGAACATCAGGATCCGCGGGTCTCCGAGCAGCGCGGCGGCGATGCCGAGCCGCTGCCCCATGCCGAGCGAGAACCCCTTGGCCTTCTTCCGCGCCACCGCCGTCAGGCCGACCTCGTCCAGCACCTCCCGCACCCGCCGTTCGGGGATGCCGTTGCTCTGCGCCAGCCACAGCAGATGGTTCTGGGCGCTGCGCCCCGGGTGCACGCCCTTGGCCTCCAGCAGGGCGCCGATGTTCGTCAGCGGGTCCTTCAGCCGGTCGTAGTGCGTGCCGTCGACGCGTACGTCCCCGGCCGTGGGGTGGTCGAGCCCCAGGATCATCCGCATGGTGGTCGACTTGCCGGCGCCGTTCGGGCCGAGGAAGCCCGTGACGATGCCGGGCCGGACGGTGAAGGTCAGGTTGTCCACCGCGACCTTCTCGCCGTACCGCTTGGTCAGCCCCTCCAGCTCGATCATGCGGCCACGCTAGAACGGGGTGAGGCCCTCTGCCACCGCAGTGGCAGAGGGCCTCACCCCGGTCCGTACGCCGGTGGTCCGGTGGAGTTACCGGGACTGCTGGGCCGGGACGCCGCGGGAGACGGGCTCGTCCTCGGTGGCGGGCGCGCCGGTGGCGGCGACCGCGGCACCCGTGAGGGTCGCCAGCATCTCGCGGACGTTGGTCAGCTGGGCGTTGATGGAGTCGCGGCGGTTGGTCAGCGCCGCCAGCTCGCGCTCGGACTCCGAACGGATCCGGTCGGCCTTGGCGTTGGCGTCGGCCACGATGTCCTCGGCCTGGCGCTGGGCGGTCTCCACCGTCTGGCGGGCCCGGCGCTCGGCGTCGGTGCGCAGCTTCTCGGCCTCCAGACGGAGCTGCTCCGCGCGGTGCTCGATCTCCGCGAGGCGCTTCTCGGCCTTGGCCTGACGCGAGGCCAGGTCGCGCTCGGACTGCTCGCGACGCTTCGCCAGGTTCGTCTCGAAGTCCGCGGCGGCCTGCGCGGCCTTGGCGCGGGTCTCCTCGAAGAGGGCGTCCGCCTCCTCGCGCTTGGACTGGGCGTCCTTCTGCGCCTCGGAGCGCAGCTGGGCGGCCTCGCCCTGGGCCTTCTCGACGATCCGGACGCCCTCGTCCTCCGCCTTGGCCTTGCGCTCGGCGGCGTACGACTCGGCGTCGTTGCGCACCTGCTGGGCGGCCGACTCGGCGAGCTCGCGGTGCTGCTCCGCGGCGCGCCGGGCCTCCTCGCGCAGGTCCTTGGCCTCCTCCTCGGCGAGACGGAGGATCTTCTCCACCCGCGCGCCGAGACCCGCGTACGACGGCTCGGCGTCGTTGATCTGGGCCTGGGCGTTCTGCGTCTCGAGGTGGAGCTCTTCGATGCGCTTTTCCAGAGCGGTGATGCGGGCGAGAGCGCTGTCACGGTCGGAGACGAGCTTGGAGATACGTTCGTCCACCTGAGCGCGGTCGTACCCACGCCGCACAAGCTCGAAGCCGTAGGGGGAAGTGTCGCTCATGGGGTTCCTGTCGAATGAGACCGGTGAGGTGATAGGTGGAATCCTAGGGGCCGAAGCGCTGTGTCATCGAGCGGATGCACGTTTGATACGGAAGATGACACCCCTTTTGAGTGGCTCGCCGCCGGAAGCCTTGCCAAAGCCATGGTCAAAGCCCTCACCGTACAAGGGATTTCGCCTGGTTTGCTAACTCTCGGCTGACTTGCCACCCGTACGGGTAGCACCCGCCGCGGCCCCCGCCTTGACGCCGTTGTCCTTGCCGCCCGCCGGGGCCTCGAAGGACTCCAGGGCCTCCAGGACGTCCTGGACGCGCGAGATCTCCGCGTTGATGTCCTCGCGGCGCCGGACGAGGACCTCGAGCTCGCGCTTGCCCTCCTCGACGGTGCGCCGTGCCTCGCGCACCGCTTCGGCCTTGAGCTCCTCGGCCTCCTTCACGAGCGTGGCCTTCTTCTGCTCCGCCTCCTTCAGAAGACCCTCGGCCTTCTTCACGGCGGCGATGCGCACCTTGCCCGCCTCGGAGTTGGCCTCGGAGACGATCTCCTTCGCCTTGGCCTCCGCCTTGGCCAGCTGCTCCTCCGCGGCCTTGATCAGCGCGTCGCAGCGGTCGCCGGCGGACTTCATGGTCTCCGCGGCCTCGCGCCGGGCGCGCTCGTGCAGCTCCTCGATCTCGCTGGTGACGCGGTCGCGCAGCTCCTCGGCGCGCTCCCGGATCTGCGTCGCGTCCCGGCGCGCGCCGACCAGCAGCTCGTCGGCGTCCGCACGGGCCTTCTCCACCAGGGAGTTGCCCTCGACCCGCGCCTCGGACACCAGCCGCTCGGCCTCGCTGCGGGCCGCGCCCACCATGGTGTCCGCCTGCGACTCGGCGTCCGCCGTGGTCTTCAGCGCCTGCTGCTGCGCCTCGGTCAGCAGCTTGTCCGCCTCGGCGGTGGTCTCCGTGATGAGGGTGTCGACCTGCTCGGCCGCCTCCGAACGCCGCTTGTTGGCCTCCCTGCGGGCCTCGTCCAGCGTCCGCTCGGCCTCGTCGCGCGCGGAGGACACCAGCCGCTCCGCCTCCGACTCCGCGTCGGCCTTGACCCGCTCCGCCTCGTGCCGCAGCCGCTCCGCCCGCTGCTGCGCCGACCCCACGGTCTCCGCGGCCTCGGCGCGCAGCCGCTCCGCGTCGCCGGTGGCGTCCGCGATGAGCTTCTCCGCCTTGGCGACCGACTCCGAGCGCACCCGCTCGGCCTCGGTGATCGTCTCGTCGGTGAGCCGCTCCGCCTCGCCGCGCGCCTCGGTGATGAGCGTGTCCGCCTGCGTCGCCGCGTCCGAACGGATTCGGTTGGCGTCCTCACGGGCCTCCGCCCGGGTGCGCGCCGCGGCCTGCTCGGCCTCGGCGACCGCGTCGGACGCCTCGGTGCGCAGCCGCTGCGCGTGCTCGGAGACCTCGGCGCGGATCCGGTCCGCCTCCGTGATCGCCTCCGAAACCGTGCGCTCCGCGAGGGACTTGGCCTCCTCGGCCTCCTCCTGAGCCTCGCGCCGCATCCGGCCCGCGTCCTCGCTGGCCCGCTCCCGCTCCGCGTAGGCGTCGGAGCGGACCCGGTCCGCCTCCTCCTCCGCCTCGCGCCGGGTGCGCTCCGCCGCGTGCTCGGCGGCGCTGCGCAGCCCGGTGATCTCCTCCTGCGCCTGCTCGTGCAGCCCGGCGACGGAGTCCCGCACCTGCTGCGCGTGCTGCTCGGCCGCCGACACCATCTCCGTGGCGCGCCGGTCCGCCTCCTCGACCAGCCGTACGGCCTCGGCCTGCGCCTCCTCCACCCGGGTGCGCGCCGCCGCCAGCAGTTCCTCGCTCTGCTCGCGGGCGCGCCGACGCTCCTCCTCGGCCTCCTCGCGGGCCGCGCCGAGCAGTTCCTCCGCCTCCCGGCGCCGCCGGGCGGCCTCCTCCTGCGCCGCCGCCAGCGTCTCGGACGCCTCGGTGCCGATCCGCTCGGCGGCCGCCTGGGCCTCCGCGCGCATCCGGTCGGCGCTGTCCTGCGCCTCGGACTTGAGCCGCTCCGCCTCGGCCGCGGCCTCCGACCGCAGCCGCACGGCGACGGCCTCGCCCTCCGCCCGGGACGCCGACGCGTCCGCGGCGGCCTCGTCACGCAGCCGCTCGGCCTCCTGCTCGGCCTGCTGCTGGAGCGTACGGATCCGCTCGGCGGCCTCCGTGCGCAGCCGCTCGGCCTCCTCGGTCGCCTCGCGGCGGATCCGGGCGGCCTCCTCGCGCGCCTCGCTCAGCGCCTGCTCGGCCGAGGCGAGGCGCTCCTCGGCCTCGGTGTGCAGCCGGGTCAGCTCGTCGGCCGCCTCCGCGCGCCGCGCCTCGACGGCCCGCTCGGTCTCCTCGCGCAGCTCGCGCGCGGACCGCTCGGCGTCCTCCTTGAGCGCGTCGGCCTGCTCCACGGCCTCCGCGCGGTGCCGCTCGGCCTCCTTGCGGGTGCGCTCCAGGGTCTCCTCGGCCTGCCGGCGCAGCGTCGTGGCGCGCTCGATGGCCTCGGTGCGGACCTTCTCGCTGTCCGTCTGCGCGGTGGACCGCAGCTCGTCCGCGTCCGCCTTGGCCTTGGCGAGCAGCTCCTCGGCGGACTTGGCCGCCTCCTCGATCTGCGCCACGGCCTCCTTGCGGGCCTCCGCGCGGATCTTCTCGCCCTCGGCGACCGCGTCGGCGCGCAGCTGCTCGGCCTCGCCGCGCAGCCGGCGCGCCTCCTCCTGCAGCTCGACCGTCTTGGCGCGGTACTCCTTGGTGTCGTCCTTCGCCGCGCCCTTGAGCTCCTCGGCGATGTCGTGCGCCTCGGCGCGCAGCCGGTCCGCCTCGGCCTCCGCCTCGCGGCGGATCCGCTCGGCCTCCTCGGCGGCCGCCTTGGTGGTCCGCTTGGCCTCCTCGGACGCCTTGTTGAGCACGTCCTCGGCGGTCTTGGCCGCCTTGGACAGCTGGGTGGCCGACTCCTCCGCGGTGAGCGTACGGGCCTTCTCCGCGGCCTCCGCGACGATCTTCTCCGCCTCGGCGCGGGCGTCGGCGACCAGCTGCTCGGCGTCCGCCTTGGTGGCCTCCGCCTCCTTGGTCGCCTCGCTGACCAGCCGCGCCACCTGCTCCTTGGCGGTGCGCGTGCGGGTCTCGTTGGCGGCCTCGGCGGACGCCAGCGCCTTGGCGGCGGCCTCCTTCGCCTCGGCGAGCACCTTCTCGGCCTCGGAGCGCGCCTCGCGCAGCGCGGTCTCCGCCTGGGCCATCCGCTCCTCGGCGGCCCGGCTCATCTCCTGCGCCTCGCGGCGCGCCGACTCCGACTCGGTGACCGTGGAGGTGCGCAGCTGCTCGGCGTGCTCGGTGGCCTCCTGGGCCTGCGTGGACGCGGCGTTCAGCAGCCGCTCGGCGTCCGTGCGGGCGCGGCGCAGCAGCTGCTCGGCCTCGCTGCGGGCCGCCTCCGCGTCGCTCTGCAGCCGGCGGCGGGCCTCGGCGGTGAGCCGCTCGGCCTCCTCGCGCGCGGCGGCCAGGGCCTGTTCCCGCTCGGCGCGGGTCTCCTCCATCAGGCGGCGGGCCTGCTCCTCGGTGCGGGCCCGGAGCTGCTCCGCCCACGCCACGTTCTCGTTGACGTGGGACTCGACGGTCTGGCGGCGCTCGGCCAGCTCCTGGTCGAGCTGCTGGCGCCGGGTCACCGCCTCCTGGTGCAGCTCCGCCTGGAGGCGGGCGGCCTGCTCGGCGTGCTCCTGGAGGATGCGCTGGGTCTGGGCGCGGGCCTGGCTCAGCTCCCGCTCGGCGTCGGCGCGGAGCTGGTCGGCCTGCAACTGCGCGTTGCGGAGCAACTGCTCGGCCTGGTAGCCGATGTCGCCGCCGTCGTAGGCGGGCCGGGACATGATGGTGCGCCGCGCCTCGTGCAGCTTGGCGCGCAGCACCTCGACCTGGTAGCCGAGGTCCTCGGCGTGCTGGATCGCCTTTTCCCGCTCGGTCTTCAGCCGCTTCATCTCGGCTTCGAACCGAGAGAGGTGGTCGACGTCAGCCGCCGGCTCTCGCTCCTGGCTCTCGTAGCCCCGCACTGCGCGGTCCCATCCGTCCCCTGGTCGCAAGTCTGGCCGAGCTCCGCCCATCCCGAACGGAGCCCCCGGGGAATGGTGTCAGATCATCGGCGGAGCATGGGCTGCTGCCCCGCGCTCGCCCCCCGCCACCCGGCCCCGGCGATCCCGTCGCCGAACACGACGGGACTCGGTCACCACGCTTCGAGCGGCGACCAGACCCAACCCTACCGGCCCTTATGTACGTGGGTCAGTGCTCGGACGACTCAACGGGCGCGGAAGTGACCAGTTCTGTCAGTACGCCGTGGCAGTCCTTCGGGTGCAGGAAGGTGATCCGTGACCCCATGGAACCGCGCCGGGGCTCTTCGTACAGAACGCGTACGCCCTTCTCCTTGATGCCGGCCGCCTCCGCGTCGACGTCCGCCGTACCGAAAGCGATGTGGTGGACGCCCTCGCCGTTCTTCGCGAGCCACTTGGCGACGGTGGAGTCCTCGCGGGTCGGCTCGAGGAGCTGCAGGTAGGAGGCACCGCCGTCCGAGGTCTCGTTGATCTTGAGCATGGCCTCGCGCACGCCCTGCTCCTCGTTGACCTCCGAGTGGAACACCTCGAAGCCGTAGGTGGAGCGGTAGAACTCCACGGTCTTGTCGAGGTCGAAGCAGGCGATCCCGATGTGGTCGATTCGCGTCAGCATGGAATCAGTGCAGCGCCCCCGGGGCGGTTACGCAACGTGCGCGCGATCACACCGAAAGGCCGATGACGGGGTCGCCCGCGCGTCAGTACATTCGAAGTAAACCCTCGTTCACTCCTCGGCTGTGCAGCCGGAAGGGGACCGCAGCTCATGACTTCTGCATCATCTGCAACATCCGCAACGAACGGCACGACGTCCGTCATCGTCGCGGGCGCCCGCACCCCGATGGGTCGGCTGCTCGGTTCGCTGAAGTCGTTCTCCGGAGCCGACCTCGGCGGCTTCGCGATCAAGGCCGCCCTCGACCGTGCGGGGATCGGCGGCGACCAGGTCCAGTACGTGATCATGGGGCAGGTGCTCCAGGCCGGGGCGGGGCAGATCCCGGCGCGCCAGGCCGCCGTGAAGGCCGGCATCCCGATGAACGTCCCGGCGCTCACCATCAACAAGGTGTGCCTCTCCGGCCTCGACGCCATCGCGCTGGCCGACCAGCTCATCCGCGCGGGCGAGTTCGACGTGGTCGTGGCCGGCGGCCAGGAGTCCATGACCAACGCCCCCCACCTGCTGCCGAAGTCCCGCGAGGGCTACAAGTACGGCGCGGTGCAGGTGCTCGACGCGATGGCGCACGACGGCCTGACCGACTCCTTCGAGAACATCGCCATGGGCGAGTCCACGGAGAAGCACAACACCCGCCTCGGCATCGCCCGTCCCGAGCAGGACGAGATCGCCGCCCTGTCTCACCAGCGGGCCGCCGCCGCGCAGAAGAACGGCCTCTTCGAGGCCGAGATCACCCCGGTCGAGATCCCGCAGCGCAAGGGCGACCCGGTGCTCTTCAGCAAGGACGAGGGCATCCGCGGTGACACCACCGCCGAGTCACTCGGCAAGCTGCGCCCGGCCTTCGCCAAGGAAGGCACCATCACCGCCGGTTCCTCCTCGCAGATCTCCGACGGCGCCGCCGCCGTGGTCGTGATGAGCAAGGCCAAGGCGCAGGAGCTGGGCCTGGAGTGGATCGCCGAGATCGGCGCCCACGGCAACGTGGCCGGCCCCGACAACTCGCTCCAGTCGCAGCCGTCGAACGCCATCCGGCACGCCCTCGAGAAGGAGGGCCTGGAGGTCTCCGACCTCGACCTGATCGAGATCAACGAGGCCTTCGCCGCGGTTGCCGTCCAGTCAATGAAGGACCTCGGCGTTTCCACCGAAAAGGTGAACGTCAACGGTGGCGCCATCGCCCTCGGTCACCCGATCGGGATGTCCGGCGCGCGGCTGGTGCTGCACCTGGCGCTGGAGCTGAAGCGGCGCGGCGGCGGTGTCGGCGCCGCGGCGCTGTGCGGTGGCGGCGGCCAGGGTGACGCGCTGATCGTGCGGGTACCCAAGGCCTGACCAGGTTGTTGCCGACTTCCCTTACGTGAACGGAGCTGTGATGCAGGACGTCTCCACCCTGGTGGCCCAGGCCAGAGAGGGCAGGCCACGGGCCGTGGCCCGGCTGATCTCCCTGGTGGAGGGGGCGTCACCGCAGCTCAGGGAGGTCATGGCGGCCCTCGCGCCGCTCGCGGGCAACGCCTACGTGGTCGGCCTCACCGGCTCCCCGGGCGTCGGCAAGTCGACGTCCACCTCGGCGCTGGTGACCGCGTACCGCAAACAGGGCAAGCGGGTCGGCGTCCTGGCCGTCGACCCGTCCTCCCCCTTCTCCGGGGGCGCCCTTCTGGGTGACCGCGTCCGGATGTCGGAGCACGCCTCCGACCCGGGCGTCTACATCCGCTCCATGGCCACCCGCGGCCACCTGGGCGGCCTCGCCTGGGCCGCGCCGCAGGCCATCCGCGTCCTGGACGCGGCCGGCTGCGACGTGATCCTGGTCGAGACGGTAGGCGTCGGCCAGTCGGAGGTGGAGATCGCCTCCCAGGCCGACACCTCCGTGGTACTCCTCGCCCCCGGCATGGGCGACGGCATCCAGGCCGCCAAGGCCGGAATCCTCGAGATCGGCGACGTCTACGTCGTCAACAAGGCCGACCGCGACGGCGCGGACGCCACCGCCCGCGAGCTGAACCACATGCTGGGCCTCGGCGAGTCCCGCGGCCCCGGCGACTGGCGCCCCCCGATCGTCAAGACGGTCGCCGCCCGCCAGGAGGGCGTCGACGAGGTCGTCGAGGCGCTGGAGAAACACCGGGCGTGGATGGAGGAGCGAGGCGTCCTCACGGAACGCCGCCGCGCCCGCGCGGCCCACGAGGTCGAGACGATCGCCGTCACGGCCCTGCGCCGCCGCATCGGCGACCTCCACGGCGACCGCCGCCTGGACGCACTCGCGGAGCGCATCGTCGCGGGCCGGCTGGATCCCTACCGGGCGGCGGACGAACTGATCGAGGGCCTGACGGGCAACTGACCAGGGGCTCCGCCCCGGACCCCGCTCCTCAAACGCCGGAGGGGCTGACTCCAGCCCGTCCGGCGTTCGAGGACCCCCAGGGGGTCAGGGCAACGGCACGTCGTTCCCGTCGGCCACCGGCACCTCGTGCGCGCTGCCGTCGACCGCGTCGACGACCCCTGTGTGCGCAAACCCGCCCAGGTGAACGGTCATCAGCCAGTGGACGCGCCACGGCCCGTCACGCCGCTGTGCGAGCAGTACGGCCCGCTCCCGTTTCCCCTCCCCGGGGCGGAGCCCTTGCGCGCGTTCGAAGATCTGCCACGCCCGAGCCTCGTCGACGCGCGGCTCGGGCAGTTCCGGGTCGGCGGCACCCCGTGCCGTGAGGCCGGTGACGCGGCCCGACGCGGCGACCGTGACGTCGAGGCGCATCGGCATCACGACGCCGTCGCGCAGGCGCCGCCAGGAGACCGTCCAGCCTTCGTCCTCCGCCCGGTGCACCGTGACGCGGGCGCCCGCGGCCCAGGGCGCGTACTCCTTCGCGTAGGCGACCGCCACCTTCCTCGCGTCCTCCGGGCCGGTCACGGGGCCCTCGGCGGAGGGGACCTCGTACCCGGGGAGGACGAGAGCCGTGAACCGCTCTCCGTCGGGCCAGGACAGATCCGCGCCCCCGCCGGGGACCTCGGCGCTCACCGTGCCCGTGCCGTCTCCGTGGTCGAGGAACATGCTGTCGCCGACGGCGTACGCGGATCCGAAGGCTTCGGTCAGCGCCCGCTCCAAGGCCCGCGCCTGGACCGGCGTCGCCGCCGGTACCTCGGTGGGCTGCGGGTGACGCACCAGATCGATGCCGGCCAGCCAGACGACGGCGGTCAGGGCGAGGACGGGCGCGCACACGACCGCCGTACGGCAGACGGCCCCCCGCCCGACCCGGGCGCCCGTGGGCAGCAACCGGAGCAGTACGGCTCCGGCAAGAGCACCGCCGCACGTGCCGAGTGTGTTGGTGACCAGGTCGTCCGTGTCGCACAGGCGGCTCACGAACGGGACAGTGGTCTGCGCCGTCTCGATGACGAGGGTGAACAGGGCGCCGGTGGCGGCGGCGAAGAGCGGACGGCGGGTGGCGAGCGTGGCGAACAGGCCGTACGGCACGAACAGGAGGAGGTTGAGCTGTCCCTGGGTGCCGGTCAGCGCCGTCATCACATCCGGGTTGACGGCGCATTCGAAGGTCGCGCCCCCGCCGCCCGACCAACTCGTCAGCAGCGCGGGCCCGGTGGCGGAGGCCGCCCACAGGCCGTGCAGCGTCGCCTTTCGGGCCCCGGTACGGCGGCGGGACACGAGGAAGGCGAGCAGGCCCGCCGCCAGGGTGAGCGTGACGGCGACGACGAGGAACGGCACCTCGTCCTGGAAGACGGCTTCGATCAACGGGCGTCCTGGTGCGAGGGAGCCGGCGGCTCGGGTGACGCACACGCCCGGCCCGGGCGCACGCCGCCTCCGGCTCCACGCACTGACATGCTCATGCGGCCGCGTCGGTGATCATGAGATCACGGGACGCGGCGCGCTCCAAGCTCAGTCGTCGTCGGAGTCGTCGTCCCGGTCCGCCGTGACCGTGGCGGACTTCAGGTCGACCTTCCATTCCCGTTCGTCCCCGCCGGAGGCGCGCGTCTCCGTTTCCCAGCCTCGGTCGTCGCCGTCGTCGTCCAGGTCGACGGAGACCACCGTGCCCTTGGACTCCGCGGTCCTCGCGGCCTGTTCGGCCGTCACCTTCGCGTTCTTCAGCGCGGCGTGCACCTCGGCGGCGTCGTCCTCGTCGTCCTGCTGGGCGCCCAGCACCTTTCCGCTGTCCGGGGCGATCCTGACGGTGTGCCAGGCGTCGCCCTCGGCGAGGACGTCGATCTCCCAGGAGCCGTCGTCCAGTTCGGCGGAGACGGCCGTGCCCGGGGTGTGGTCCAGTGCGGCGGCGATGGCCTCCGCGGCGGTCACCTTGCCGGCGGCGGGGGCGGGGGCACCGTCCCTGTCGTCGTCCCGGTCGTCCTCGCGGGCGTCGTTCCTGTCGTCGTCCGTGCGCGTCACCGACGTCGTGTCGTCGTCGTCCCCCGCGACCGCCAGTGCCGTCGCCGTGCCCCCGCCCACCAGTGCCGCGGCCGTGACGACGGCGATCACGATGTTGCGCTTCATGTGGGTTCCTCCCGAGTCGGTGTGCTTCGCGCTGTACGGCATTCAATGTCGCCCATCGACGCTGAGCGGAAGCTGAAGCAGCCTGAAGTGATCTTCAGCTTCCCTTTGCGACCCTGGGTCCCATGCGACTCCTGATCGTCGAGGACGAAAAGCGCCTCGCCCTCTCCCTCGCCAAGGGCCTCACCGCCGAGGGGTACGCCGTCGACGTCGTGCACGACGGCCGGGAGGGGCTGGACCGGGCCACGACCGAGCCGTACGACCTGGTGATCCTCGACATCATGCTGCCCGGCCTCAACGGCTACCGGGTGTGCGCCGCCCTGCGCGCCGCCGGGTACGACGTGCCGATCCTGATGCTCACCGCCAAGGACGGCGAGTACGACGAGGCCGAGGGCCTGGACACCGGCGCCGACGACTATCTGACCAAGCCCTTCTCCTACGTGGTGCTGGTCGCCCGGGTGAAGGCGCTGCTGCGCCGCCGGCGGGCCGTGGGCGCGTCACCGGTCCATGTGCACGGCGACCTGAAGGTGGACACCGCCGCCCGCCGGGTCTGGCTCGGCGAGGAGGAGGCCGAGCTGACGGCGAAGGAGTTCTCCGTGCTGGAGCACCTGGTGCTGCGGGCCGGCGAGGTGGTGTCCAAGGCCGACATCCTCGAGCACGTCTGGGACTTCGCCTACGAGGGCGACCCCAACATCGTCGAGGTCTACGTCAGCGCCCTGCGCCGCAAGCTCCGCGCGGACCTCATCCGCACGGTGCGCGGCGCCGGTTACCGGCTGGAGACGGCACCGTGAGCCGGCTGTTCGGCTCGGTCCGCTCCCGGGCGACGCTCGGCGCCACGCTCGTCGTCGCCGTGGCCCTCGTCGCGGCCGGCACCGCGCTCCTGCTGTCCCTGCGCGCCAACCTGACCGGCGAGGCCGGCACCCGGGCCGAGCGTTCCGCGCAGGCCGTCGCCTCCGAACTGGCCGCTCGTACGCCCCTCGACAAGCTCTCCGGGCTGGACGCCGAGGACACCCCCGTGCAGATCACCGACGAGGACGGCGTCCTGCTCGCGGCCTCGGAGGACCTGGAGCGGATCACCGGGACCGGCACTGCCGAGGTGACGCCCGCGCCGGGCCGGTCCGACGCGGACGACGACCGGGACGGGGAGGACGACGACCGCGACGACGACTCGCTCGATCCCGGCGAGATCACCCCCGGCGCGAGCTACACCAACGGCACCGCCACCATCGACGGCGACACCGAGGACTACCGCTTCGCCGCCGTCGAGGTGGAGACACCCGACCGGGGCCGTCTCACCGTCCACGCGGGAGCCCCGCTGGCCGCCGAACACAGCGCCGTGGGCACCGCGCTGACCGCCATGCTCATCGGCTTCCCCCTGCTGCTCGGCGTCGTCGCCGCGGTGACCTGGCTGGTCACCGGAAGGGCCCTGCGCCCGGTCGAGGGCATCCGCCGGGAAATGGCCGCGATCACCGCCTCCGAGGACCTCCGCCGCCGCGTCCCCGAACCGGCGACGCACGACGAGATCGCCCGGCTCGCCCGCACCACCAACGCCACGCTCGCCGCGCTGGAGGCCTCCGTGGAGCGGCAGCGTGCCTTCGTCGCCGACGCGTCCCACGAACTGCGCAGCCCCATCGCCTCGCTGCGCACCCAGCTGGAGGTCGCGGCCGCCCACCCCGAACTGCTCGACCTGGACGGCGCGGTGGAGGACACCGTACGGCTGCAGAACCTCGCCGCCGACCTGCTGCTGCTCGCCCGCTTGGACGCGGGGGAGCGGCCCGCGGGCACCCGGGTGGACCTGGCCGCGCTGGCCCGGGAGACGGCCGCGGGACGCGAGCGCGTCACGGTGGAGGCGGAGCCCGTCGAGGTCTCCGGGTCACGCGGCCAGCTCGCGCGGGTGCTCGCCAACCTGCTGGACAACGCGGAGCGGCACGCCCGCGAGCGGATCACGGTGACCGTGCGCCGGGAGGGCGGCGAGGCCGTGGTGGGCGTCGCCGACGACGGCGAGGGGGTGGCCGGGGCCGACCGCGAGCGGATCTTCGAGCGGTTCGTCCGGCTGGACGCGGCACGCAGCCGCGACGACGGCGGGGCCGGTCTCGGCCTGGCCATCGCGCGGGACGTCGCCGTACGGCACGGCGGCACGCTCACCGCCGGCGCGGCGCCGGCGGGCGGAGCCCTCTTCGCACTCCGCCTGCCGCTCGCCGGACGCGGACCGGGGCAGCCCCCGGGCCTGGACAGGTAGTAGGAAGGGGGACGACGTCAGAGCCGTCCCCGCTGCCCCCGCAGGTGCTCCGCGATGGGCTTGAGGGCCTTGTCGAGCTCGATCAGGGCCTCGGGGGAGAGCAGGTCGATGAAGTGCCGGCGCACCGACGCCACGTGGTGCGGGGCGACCTTCTGCATCGTCTCCATGCCGTGGTCGGTGAGGACCGCGTAGAGGCCGCGGCGGTCCGACTCGCAGTTCTCCCGGCGGACCAGGTGGGCGTTCTCCATCCGGGTGATCTGGTGGGAGAGCCGGCTCTTGGACTGCATCGTGGCGGAGGCGAGGTCGCTCATCCGCATCCGCCGGTCCTCCGACTCGGACAGGTTCACCAGGATCTCGTAGTCGTTCATTGTCAGGCCGAACGGCTGCAGATCCTTCTCGAGCTGGTAGGTCAGCAGCTTGTTGACCTCCAGGTGGGTGCGCCAGGCGCACTGCTCCGCATTGGTCAGCCAGCGGGTGGCCGTCTCGGTCTCCATGAATGAAGTCTACCTAAGGAAGTTGAAAGGCGTACTAATAGGGCTTCCGGGTGACATCACGCGCAGGCGTTCGATGTCACACCCCGCACATTACCGCTCACATTCCGAAGCGACGCTGGAGGTCCCCCAGCTGTCCGGGAAGGCGCGGTCCGCCTGCGCCAGGTCCGGCCCCGCCCGGACCGCCCCCCGGCACCCCGGGCTGCTGCGGGGGAGCCCCCGTGGCCTGCTCCGTCATCAGGGCCTCGGACGACTGCAGCAGCACCGTGCCGGCGCCGACGAACTCGAACTGGTGCTCCTCGCCGGACGCCCCGCCCAGGCCCGTCATCGCACGTAGACCGCCCAGGAGGCCGGTCATGTAGCCGTGGTCGTAGTGGTGGCACGGGGACGGGCAGTCCGCCCAGCCGACCAGCGCCTGCGGGTCGACCCTGATCGGCGGTTCCATGAACACCACCGGTCCGTTGGACGCCGCCACGAACTTTCCGGTTCCGATCAGTGTCAGAAAACCCGGCACGATCGACTGCTTCAGTGACAGACTTGGCTGAAAAGCAAGCAAGTTGCCCGAGCGAATGGTCAGATTGCCGTCGTCCAAGTCATAGGAATTGACGTCGAAGGCCCGGTCGGCGAGCAGCATCTTGCCCGAGCCCTCCGCCACGACCCAGTCGCTCGCGTGCAGTGGCGAATGAAACGCCTTCCGGACAAGTCGGTCGAGTCGCCCGTGCCCGATGCCGTTGAACTCGATGGCGCCGTAGTAGGCGATCATCTTCCCCTTCTGCATGAACCACTGGGTGCCCTTGAGCTCCACGCAGAAGGTGTAGTCGTTGACGTTGTCGTCGGACGGCAGCGTCATGGGGTCGAGGGCCGCGGCCCCGGCGCCCGGCGTTCCGTACGTGCTCACAGCTTCTCCTCCGAGGCCTGTACGTAGACCGCGCCGCTGCCGCTCAGCTCCAACTGGAAGGCCTCGCCGGACCCGCGGCCCACCATGTCCCGCCAGCCGAGCGCCGTCGACAGCTTGTTGCGCACGTCGCCGTGGTGGGCGACGTACGCCTGCGGGTCGACGTGCACCGGGCGCTGCGGGGTGATGGGCACCTCGATGACCCCGCCGTGCGCCATCACGGCGACCGCGCCGTGTCCCTTGAGCGTGGTGGTGAACAGGCCCTGCCCGGAGACCTGGCCGCGGACCATGCCCATCACCCCGCCCTGCGCGCCGAGGAACACCGTGCCCTGCTCCAGCGTCCCCTCGAACGCCAGCAGCCGGTCCGCCTCGACGTACAGGGTGTCGCCGGAGAGGTGGATCACCTGGATGTGGTGGCCGCCGTGCCCGAACAGCACCGTGCCGCTGCCCTCCACGGTCATCAGGGGCGTGTCCTCGTTCGCCACGCGCCGGCCGATCATCGACATCGCCCCGCCCTGGCCGCCGCGCAGGTTCGGGGTGAAGCTGACCTCGCCCTGGTAGGCGAGCATCGCGCCGCGCTGGCTGAACAGCCGCTGACCTGGTGCGACGGTCGCCTCGATCATCTTGGAGTTGATCTCCCGGAAGCCCATGTCAGACGTCCCCCGCGATCGTGTTGCGCTCGCTGGGCTGGACATAGACCACCCCGTCGCCCTCGAAACGGATCTGGAAGGCCTCGCCGCCGCCCTCGCCCATGAACGTGCGGAACGTCACGCCGGACTGGAACGACTGCCGCAGGTCGCCCTGGTGCGCGACGTACGCGCCCGGGTCGACCGTCAGCGGGTACTGCGGACCGACCCGCAGCAGCACGGCGGGGCCGTCCGACATGATCGCGGCCTGGCCGTGGCCCTCGATCGTGGTCGTGAACAGCCCGTTGCCCTGGGAGGCGCCGCGCAGGCCGGTGAACGTGGTGCCCGTCCGCAGGCCGCCGTCGGTCGCCAGCAGGTTGCTGGACTCGACGTAGAGCTTCTCCCCGTTCAGGGTCACGAGGTTGATCTCGGAGGCCCGGTCGGCGAAGAAACAGGTGCCGTGCCCCTTCACCTCCATGAGCGTCATCTGCTCGCCCGTGAGCCGCCGGGTCACCATCCCCCGGAGGCCCTCACCGCCGCCTGTGAGCTTCTTGAAGGCCATCTGCCCGTCGTACGCGACCATGGAGCCGTTCTTCGCCTTGACGGCGTCCCCGGTCATGTCGACGGCGAGCACCTTGCTGCTCTGAAGTCGGAACATCGCCACGTGTGCGACGGTAGCGGCCCTTTTGCGCCGCGCCCAGATCCTGAAGGAGGAGTCGCACCCTGACGCGGCCCCGACCCCCTGCGGTGATCGCCTACGGGGTTTGCCACAATGGCTACGCTTGTGCGCGCGTTCACAAGCCGACAGCACCGTCGACGCCGACGTCTCTCCCTCCCGAAGGTGACCCGTGGACATCAAGACCGCCTCCGCACTCCGCCGCCTCCGCCTGGTCTCGGGCCCCGAAGCGATCTCGTTCCTGCTGCTGCTCGTGTGCTCGGTCCTGAAGCGCACGACGGAATTCAACGCCGTGCCGGTCATGGGCGCGGTCCACGGCTTCCTCTTCGTCCTCTACGTGATCCTCTGGGCGGACGCCTGGAACCGCGCGAAGTGGTCGCTGGGGACCGCCGCCTTCTACTTCCTCATGTCGGTCCTGCCCACCGGCGGCTTCTTCGCCGAGCGGCGGCTGAAGCGTGAGGCCGAGGACGCGGTGATCGCGTCCCGCGCCCGCAAGGAAGGGGTCGTGAACGCGTGATCGTCGCCTTTTCCGTGACGCCGCTGGGCGTCGGCGAGGACGTGGGGGAGTACGTCGCCGACGCCGTGCGGGTGGTCCGCGAGTCCGGGCTGCCGAACCGTACCGACGCGATGTTCACGTCGGTCGAGGGCGAGTGGGACGAGGTCATGGACGTGGTGAAACGCGCCGTGGCCGCGGTGGAGGCGCGTGCGCCGCGGGTCTCGCTCGTGCTCAAGGCGGACATCCGTCCGGGCGTGGAGGACGGGCTGACGTCCAAGGTGGAGACCGTCGAACGGCACCTGGCCGGCTGACGGGCGGACCGAAGGGCGAGACAGGGCTGACCGGCATCTGACCCGCCGGTAGGGTCGGGACCGTGCCCAAACCGCTCAGTCTCTCGTTCGATCCCATCGCCCGTGCCGACGAGCTCTGGAAGCAACGCTGGGGAAACGTCCCGGCGATGGCCGCCATCACCTCGGTCATGCGGGCCCACCAGATCCTGCTGGCCGAGGTCGACGCGGTGGTCAAGCCCTACGGGCTCACGTTCGCGCGGTACGAGGCGCTGGTCCTGCTGACCTTCTCCAAGTCCGGCGAGCTGCCGATGTCCAAGATCGGCGAGCGGCTGATGGTGCACCCGACGTCGGTGACCAACACCGTGGACCGGCTGGTGAGGTCGGGGCTGGTCTCCAAGCGCCCCAACCCCAACGACGGCCGCGGCACACTGGCGTCCATCACGGACAAGGGCCGCGAGGTGGTCGAGTCGGCGACCCGGGACCTGATGGCGATGGACTTCGGCCTGAGCGCCTACGACGCGGAGGAGTGCGGGGAACTCTTCGCCATCCTCCGCCCCCTGCGCCTCTCGGCGGGCGACTTCGAGGAGGGGTGACCCTCGTCAGCGCCTGACCGCCGCTTCCCTCGTCACGGTGCATTTCTCACGTCGTGACCTGCAGAAACGCGGGCGGCAAGCGCCGTGCGCTCTCACTGACGCGGGAGGGTGGAAGGGGAGGGGCTGCCTCCTGCGGCGCGCCGCGCACGATCCGTGCTGCTGCGCCGCCGAGGACGCCGTCCGTACCGCATGCCGTGGGCTGCCCGCATGCTGAGTCCCGGTCGGGCGTGCCCCGGCGCGGAGGGCGCTCACGCGCCGGCATGCCTTGGCGGCGTGCGCGATGCCCCCCGGCTTATGGCGCTTCACGGCTGTGTCAGCGCCTTCGGACCGCTGCTGGCCCTGCGAGGCGTTAGAAACCCGACGGTGCCGTCGATGTGCGGCGGACCACTCGGGCGAGGAGGGTCGCCTCCGCGAGGGAAGAACCTACGCGGCGGCCGGTGTCGTGTCGGCGTTCTGGGCGATCAGGGGCTCCGCCTCGCGGGTCACGCGGCGCTCGACGAAGAACGCCGCGGTCGGGATGGTGCCGGCGAGCAGTACCCACAGCTGCCGGCCCACCGGCATCTTCATCTTGCTGCCCAGGTCGAACGCGAAGATCAGGTACAGCACGTACAGCCAGCCGTGGGCGATGCCCACCACGGTGACGAAGCCGTCGAACCCGTCCAGGTCCAGCAGGCGCTTGCCGATCACACCCACGGTCAGCAGCACCAGGAGGACTGCCGTGATGTAGGCCATCACCCGGTAGCGGGTCAGGACGCTCTTCTTCATGCCGTCGAGGGTAGCCGGTGCTCCGAACGGTTCCGTGTCCGCCTCCTGGCCTGCCCCACTGTCATTTACTTGGACGTCCTAGTAAATTCGAAGGTATGGACGCTGACGCCATCGAGGAGGGCCGCCGTCGCTGGCAGGCCCGGTACGACGCCGCGCGCAAGCGCGACGCAGACTTCACCACGCTCTCCGGGGACCCCGTGGAGCCGGTGTACGGGCCGCGGCCCGGGGACCGCTACGACGGGTTCGAGCGGATCGGCTGGCCGGGGGAGTACCCGTTCACCCGCGGGTTGTATCCGACCGGCTACCGGGGGCGGACGTGGACCATCCGGCAGTTCGCCGGGTTCGGGAACGCCGAGCAGACCAACGAGCGGTACAAGATGATCCTCGGCAACGGCGGAGGCGGCCTGTCCGTCGCCTTCGACATGCCGACGCTCATGGGCCGCGACTCCGACGACCCCCGCTCCCTGGGCGAGGTCGGGCACTGCGGGGTGGCCATCGACTCGGCGGCCGACATGGAGGTCCTGTTCAAGGACATCCCGCTCGGTGACGTCACCACCTCGATGACCATCAGCGGGCCCGCCGTGCCCGTCTTCTGCATGTACCTCGTCGCCGCCGAGCGCCAGGGCGTCGACCCGGGCGTGCTCAACGGCACGCTGCAGACGGACATCTTCAAGGAGTACATCGCCCAGAAGGAGTGGCTCTTCCAGCCCGAGCCGCACCTGCGCCTCATCGGCGACCTGATGGAGTACACCAGCGCGCGCATCCCCGCGTACAAGCCGCTGTCCGTCTCCGGCTACCACATCCGCGAGGCGGGTTCGACGGCCGCGCAGGAGCTGGCGTACACCCTCGCGGACGGCTTCGGGTACGTCGAGCTGGGCCTCAGCCGCGGCCTCGACGTGGACGTCTTCGCGCCCGGCCTGTCCTTCTTCTTCGACGCGCACGTCGACTTCTTCGAGGAGATCGCCAAGTTCCGTGCCGCGCGCCGCATCTGGGCGCGCTGGATGCGGGACGTCTACGGCGCCAGGAGCGAGAAGGCGCAGTGGCTGCGGTTCCACACCCAGACCGCCGGCGTCTCGCTGACCGCGCAGCAGCCGTACAACAACGTCGTCCGCACCGCCGTCGAGGCGCTCGCCGCGGTGCTCGGCGGGACCAACTCGCTGCACACCAACGCCCTCGACGAGACCCTCGCGCTGCCCAGCGAGCAGGCCGCCGAGATCGCCCTGCGCACCCAGCAGGTGCTGATGGAGGAGACCGGCGTCGCCAACGTCGCCGACCCGCTGGGCGGTTCCTGGTACGTCGAGCAGCTCACCGACCGCATCGAGGCGGACGCCGAGAAGATCTTCGAGCAGATCAAGGAGCGGGGGCTCCGCGCCCACCCCGACGGGCAGCACCCCATCGGGCCCATCACCTCCGGCATCCTGCGCGGCATCGAGGACGGCTGGTTCACCGGCGAGATCGCCGAGTCGGCGTTCCGCTACCAGCAGGCGCTGGAGAAGGGCGACAAGAAGGTCGTCGGCGTCAACGTCAACACCGGCTCCGTGACCGGCGACCTGGAGATCCTCCGGGTCAGCCACGAGGTGGAGCGCGAGCAGGTCCGGCTGCTCGGCGAGCGCAAGGGCTCCCGCGACGACGCGAAGGTGCGGGGCGCGCTCGACGCGATGGTCGAGGCGGCCCGTTCCGGCGCGAACATGATCGAGCCGATGCTCGACGCCGTCCGCGCGGAAGCCACGCTGGGCGAGATCTGCGACGCCCTGCGCGACGAGTGGGGCGTCTACACGGAGCCCGCCGGCTTCTGACGCACCCGGACAGCGACCCGTCGTACGACCGCCCCGCCCCGGCAGGCCCCGTGCCCGCCGGGGCGCGGCGCGTTCACGGCTTGCGGGCGACCGCCCCGTACAGCGAGACGACCGCGCGCTCGTCGACGGTCTCCCCGACCGCGAGTTCCGGGTGCCAGTCGGTCAGCCGGACCACCCCGGGCTCGACGGGCTCGAGGCCCTCGAAGAACCGGGCGATCTCCGCGCGGGAGCGGGGCGCCAGGGTGACGCCGCCCGCCCGGTACATCTCGACCCCGCGGGCCACGGCCTCCGGGTCGAAGTCCGCCGTGAGCTGCGACAGCACCAGGTAGCTGCCGGACGGCAGGGCGTCGACGAGACCGGCCACCAGGGTGTGCGGGTCGTCCTCCTCGCCGAGGAAGTGGGTCAGCGCCACCAGGGACAGCGCCACCGGGCGGGTGAGGTCCAGGGTCTGCCGGGCCTCCTTCAGGATCCGGCCCGGCTCGCGCACGTCCGCCTGCACGTAGGCGGTGGCGCCCTCGGGCGTGCTGTGCAGGAGCGCCTCGGCGTGCTTCAGGACGATGGGGTCGTTGTCCGTGTAGACCACCCGCGACTCGGGCGCGATGCCCTGCGCGATCTGGTGCAGGTTCGGCTCGGTCGGTATGCCGGTGCCGATGTCCAGGAACTGCCGTACGCCTCCGGGTCCGGCCAGCCAGCGGGTGACGCGCTGCATGAACCAGCGGTTGGTGCGGGCCACGTGCCGGGCGGTGCCGTCCACGCCCATGATCTGCCGGCCCAGCTCCTCGTCGACGGGGTAGTTGTCCTTGCCGCCGAGGAACCAGTCGTACACCCGGGCCGGGTGCGGCGTGGACGTGTCGATGCGAACGGCGCCGGTCATACCTGTCCCCCTGATACGTGCGTCCCGAAGCGGTCACGATCATCGCAGCGGGTGACCGCGGGGTGACAGGCGAGTATCGGCCGACCGTGGCCGGTTCGACCCGGGCGGTCACAGCGCTCCCCGTGTCCCCGGGCGGCGGGTTCAGCGCGCGCTCGCCGCCAGCCCCGACAGCAGCACCCGGGTCAGCCCGTGCACCCACTCCTCGTCGGCCGGCTGGTTGCTGACCAGGGTCCGGTGCACCACCGAACCGGCCACCATGTCGAAGATCAGGTCGACCGCGCGGGCCGAGCGCTCCGCGTCGGTCTCCGGGGGGAGTTCGCCCCGCTCCTGGGCGCGGGTACGGCCCGCGATCACCAGGCGTTTCTGCCGGTCGACGATCGAGGCGCGGATCCGCTCGCGCAGCGCCTCGTCGCGCGTGGCCTCGGCGACCACCGCCATCAGCCCGCTGCGGGCCTCGGGGCGGGCCAGGATCGCGGCGAACTGCAGCACCACGCCCTCGATGTCGGCGGCCAGCGAACCGCGGTCCGGCAGCGTCAGCTCGTCGAAGAGCTCGGCGACGGCGTCCACGACGAGTTCGTTCTTGCCCGCCCAGCGCCGGTACAGCGTCGTCTTGGCCACCCCGGCGCGCACCGCGACGTCCGAGAGCGTGAGCTTGGACCACCCCAGGTCCACCAGCGCCTGCCGGGTCGCGGCGAGGATCGCGGTGTCGGCCGCTGCGCTGCGGGGACGCCCGGTGCGGCTGGCTGGATGGCGGCGCTGCATGGCACGACCATAACCGGCGGATTCCGTGCGGTCGTGAGGGAGATCACCGGAAAGCAGCACCGCGCACCGGGCTCCTGCCATTACGCTACGACTCGTAGCGAAAGCACGTGAGCACCTGACGTGCCCGAGCGACGACCACCGCGCCGGGTGGGGACCCGGCGCACCGGCACCACACGTAAGCCTGTGTTTCCCGGGCGCTTTTCACACTCACGCGGAGTACGGGGGAGGATAGACGCATGCAGCCACGGAACATGTCCATGAGCGGAGTCGTCGACCTCGCCGCGGTGAAGGCGGCCCAGGAGGCCAAGGCGAAGGCGGAGCAGGCGCGCGCCGAGGCGGCCCGTACGGGCGGCACCGGCGCCGTCTCGCCCGCCGATCTCGTCATCGACGTCGACGAGGCCGGTTTTGAACGCGACGTCCTGCAGCGGTCCACCGAGGTCCCGGTCGTCATCGACTTCTGGGCCGAGTGGTGCGAGCCCTGCAAGCAGCTGAGCCCCGTCCTCGAGCGGCTCGCCGTCGAATACAACGGCCGTTTCCTCCTCGCCAAGATCGACGTCGACGCCAACCAGATGCTGATGCAGCAGTTCGGCATCCAGGGCATCCCCGCCGTCTTCGCGGTGGTGGCCGGACAGGCCCTCCCGCTCTTCCAGGGCGCCGCCGGCGAGGCGCAGATCCGTCAGACCCTGGACCAGCTGGTGCAGGTCGCCGAACAGCGCTTCGGCCTGACCGGCCTGGCCGTCGACCCGGAGGCAGAGCCGGGCGCCGCCCCGGCGGCCGACGAGGTCCCCGCCGGCCCGTACGACTCCCTCCTGGAGGCGGCCGCCCGCGCGCTGGACGGCAACGACCTCGACGGCGCCGTGCAGGCCTACAAGAACGTGCTCGCCGAGGACCCGGCCCACCCCGAGGCCAAGCTGGGCCTCGCCCAGGCCGAACTGCTGCGCCGCGTGCGGGACATGGACCCCCAGCAGGTGCGCAAGGACGCCGCCGAGAAGCCGGGCGACGTACCGGCGCAGATCGCCGCCGCCGATCTGGACCTGGCGGGCGGTCATGTCGAGGACGCCTTCGGGCGGCTGGTGGACACCGTGGCCCGCACGGCGGGCGACGACCGGGAGGCCGCGCGCGTGCGGCTGCTGGAGCTGTTCGACGTGGTCGGCGCCGACCACCCCGCCGTGGTGGCCGCGCGCCGCGCCCTGGCCCGCGCGCTGTTCTGACCTCACGGATCCAGGCGCCCGTTACGTCACTTTCGCCCGTTACGGCGTCAGGCGGGACGTGAGGTGCAGGCTGGCCGACAGAGGCCCCAGCGGCCGCGCTTTGCCAAATCTTGGTAATCGCGGCCGCTGTTACTGCCAGTAAGTCAACCGAGTTGATCTGTCGGATTCTGTCCACTGATCAATAGTTTTGTACACCCCCTCCGGTGCACCCAGCGTCGCCGCTCGGGTCCACCGGGTCGCCCCGCGGTTATCGGGCCGTTACTAGCGAGTAACGAACCCCCTTGTGCGGGCGGCGAGAATGCACCACGATCGGCCACGCTCGGTCCATTACCCGTACCCCGACAGCCGGTCGGGCCGCGGGAACTCCTGGGTCCCCACCGAGCAGGAGCGCCGGCAATGACGGCGTTCCTTGGACAGGGGGGTCTTCGCCCGTCCGGCGAAGCCTGTCCAGCAGGGTTGTGCGTGATGCGTGTCAGGCGCGACCAGTGGTTGTCGCTCGGGGGTGATCGCCGGTGATTCGGGCGCGTACCTCGCGTCGCCGAATGCGGGCGCTCTCCTTCCCGAGGACGTAGCACTTCTCCCATCCCTGCCCGACTCGGCCGCCGGTCAAGGCGGCGAGCCAGGACAGGAGATGTACGTCCGAGAAGGAGGAAATATGGAGTCCCAGGTGCGTGGCGGGACCAGATGGAAGCGGTTCGCTGTGGTCATGGTGCCCAGCGTGGCCGCCACGGCTTGCATAGGTGTCGCTCTCGCGCAGGGCGCGCTCGCGGCGTCGTTCAGCGTTTCCGGCCAGTCGTTCAAGGTGACCACGAAGGAGCTCGTCGGCGAGGGCTTCTCGCAGTACGGCGCCATCGACGAGGGTTACACCGCTGACGGCAAGAAGACGGCTCACCCCGTCGCGGTCTCGGCGTTCAAGTCCGCGACCATCAAGAGCCTGTGCCAGTCGGTCGTGACCCCGAACATTCCGGTGCTCGGGAACGTCAGCCTGATCCTGCGCGCCGGCGACGGCGCTCAGCCGGTCGAGGCCAAGAACCTGTACATCGACGTCGCCGACCTGAACGCCGATGCGACGTTCACGAACATCGACATCGGTGTTGCCGCCAAGGACGCCACCAAGGGTCCGGGCATGAAGGGCGGCGGCGAGCAGTCCAATCCCTTCGGGTTCGCGCAGCAGGCCGACAAGGCCGTGCTGAAGGACGTGAAGCAGACGGCGTGGGCGACCACCGCCGGAACCTTCAAGCTCAGCGGCCTGAAGATGTCGCTCTCGACGGGCGTCAAGGAGTGCTACTAAGCACTCGCTGACGGGCGGGGGAGCCGGTGGCGCCCCCGCCCGTCCACCTTCCCGCCGCGCTTTCACGCGCGGCGCACATCACCACCACAGCAACGCCATCCAGGGAGCTGTTTCTCATGAGCGCCGAGACTCCTGCCGCCTCCGGCCAGTTCACTCGCCGACGGCTGCAGTTCCGCGCCTGGCGTGGCCAGCGGCCCTTCTGGGCCGGTCTGTTCATCATCATCGGCGGACTCCCCATCGCCTACTTCCCGTACGCGAACCTGCAGATCGGTCACCTGACCCTGGCGATGGCGACCACCGCGGGCGCCGGGTCCCTGATCATCGGCGTGCTGCTCGTCGTCCTCGGCGTCAGCCTCTGGTTCCAGAAGCACATCCGCGTGTTCGCGGGTGTCGCGGCGATTCTGCTGGCGTTGGTGTCCATCCCCGTGTCCAACCTCGGCGGCTTCCTGATCGGCTTCCTCTTCGCCCTCGTGGGCGGCGCGATGGCCGTGTCGTGGGTGTCCGGCGAGCCGCCCGAGCAGGAGCCGCGGGCGGACGAGGGCGCGCACGGCGGCGCACCTGAGGGCGCCTTCCCCGAATCCACGGACTACGGCCCCGCGGAGGGCGCCGCGGCGACGGGCGAGCCGAACGATCTGTCAGGAACGAGCCCGGCGAACGGGGCGAACGGGAGGCACAGTGCCGGCTGACGAGGTGACCCACGGGGCTGATGTGGAGGCGTCCCGTGTGAGAACCGGGCCGCGACACGCGGCACCCAAGAAGCCGCTGTTCACCAGGTTCCACATGCCCGCGGGGAAGGCGATAGCCATAGCGGCGATGCCGACCGCGGTCCTCATGGGGATGGGCTTCACCCCGACGCTCGCGCAGGCCGACGACCAGCCGTCGTCGAGGAATCTCACGGCCGACGAGTTCAAGGAGTGCCTGGAGGCCATCGAGAAGGCGGACAAGGGGGACGCGAGCGCGTCGCCGACGCCGTCCGCCACGGCGAGTGAGAGCGCCTCCGAGGACGACAAGGAGCCTTCGGCGGACCCGACCGGTTCGGCCCCCGCCGAGGAGGCCCCGGAGAAGGACGCGGGCAAGGGATCGGACTCTTCGCCGGATTCAGGTTCCGACGACAAGGCCGAGCCGGCGCCCACGCCCTCCGCGACCGCGGGCGCACAGGCGGCGGACACCGAGCCCGCACCGTCCCCGTCGGAGACCGACAAGAACCTGCTGGAGCAGATCGGCGACGCCATCAAGGACGTCTTCACGCCCGGCGGGAAGGCGGAGGAGACCCCGAGCCCGAGTCCGTCCGCCTCCGCCTCGTCGTCGGCCCCCGCCGAGGAGAAGACGGACGAGAAGGACGAGGAGGCCTCGCAGAAGCCCGCGGAGAAGGCCGCCGGGGACGTCCACGACAAGGTCGGCGACGCGGCGCAGGACGCCACGGAGAAGGCCGAGGAGGCCGCGGAGGAGGAGACGAAGGAGCCCGAGGCCACCGCCTCGCCCAGCCCCTCCGAGTCGTCCGGGATCGACCTGGAGGACTGCCCGGTCGCCACCGACGCCGAGGGCGGGGTCGACAACAACGTCCCGCTCCCCGACGACCCGTGGTACCTGAACGCCAGCTCGCTGCTGCTGAAGGGCGCCGACTACAAGGGCATCGTCGAGGTGCGGACCGCCAACGGCACCAAGAAGAAGGTGCTGAAGTACGTCATCTCCGACGGCACCGACATCGGCGACCTGCACCAGACGGTCAAGGACAAGCAGTCCGGCAAGACGTACCACGTCCAGGCCGCCAAGGGTTCGACGTCGACCATCCGCGACGGCGACACCGTGATGTACACCGAGAGCATCTCCGGCAACCTGCTCGGACTGATCCCGATCACGTTCGACCCGGAGAACCCGCCGCCGCTGAACATCCCGCTGATCTACTTCACCAAGGTCACGGTCCAGCAGGCCGGCCAGTTCGGCGGCACCCTGCACGTACCGGGACTCCACCAGTACGTCACCGACTGACACGTCGGCCTCTCCGGGAAGCCGGAGATCGTGCCCCGCAGGGCCGCCCTGCGGGGCACAACGCTGAGGAGGCGGCTTTGCGGACGCGGTTGACGCTCGCGCGGGACGGCGACGCCCTGGTGGCCAGGCTGGCGCCTTCCCAGGCAGCGGCGATGTACGCGGCACTGAGCCATCTGGCCGAGCAGGACTACGGTGACACGGAGTTGACCCTGCTGGTCGGCGCGGGGCGGGAGGCCGTCGAGGCGCTCGTGGGACGGCTGGCCGGACGGCGCACGGAGTCCTTCGACCTCCGTCTCACCATCGAGGAACTCCACATGGTGCACAGCGCGCTGACCGCCGCACCCACCCTGTTCCTCGAGCGCGGAGGCCTCTTCGCGGAGGAGCCGTTCAACATCCGGCTGGGCTTCTACCGGGAGAACTTCGACGCCCTGGCGTCCGCGCTCGTGCAGGCGGCCGGTCAGGTGTGAATCCCGCCGTGAGGCACTGACATAGAGGGCGCCCCCCTGCACGCAGGGGGGCGCCCTCTATGTGTTGCGGGTGCCGGGTCAGGCGGTTGCCTCGCCCAGGTGGTGGACGCGGACCATGTTCGTCGTGCCGGGGACGCCGGGCGGGGAGCCGGCGGTGATGACCACGATGTCGCCCTCGTTAAAGCGGCTCAGGCGGACCAGCTCCTGCTCGACCAGCGCGACCATCTCGTCGGTGCTGTTCACGAACGGCACCACGTGCGGCTCGACGCCCCAGCTGAGGGTCATCTGGTTGCGCGTGGACTCGTCCGTCGTGAACGCGATGATCTGCTGCGCCGCCCGGTAGCGGCTCAGGCGGCGGGCGGTGTCGCCGGACTGGGTGAAGGCGACCAGGCCCTTGCCGCCGAGGAAGTCGGCGATCTCGCAGGCCGCGCGGGCGACCGAACCGCCCTGGGTGCGGGGCTTCTTGCCCGGCACCAGCGGCTGGAGGCCCTTGGAGAGCAGCTCCTGCTCGGCGGCCGTGACGATCTTCGACATCGTCCGGACCGTCTCGATCGGGTAGGCGCCGACCGAGGACTCCGCCGACAGCATGACCGCGTCCGCGCCGTCCAGGATCGCGTTGGCCACGTCGGAGGCCTCGGCGCGGGTCGGACGGGAGTTGGTGATCATCGACTCCATCATCTGGGTCGCCACGATCACCGGCTTCGCGTTGCGCCGGCACAGCTCGATCAGGCGCTTCTGCACCATGGGGACCTTCTCGAGCGGGTACTCGACGGCCAGGTCGCCACGCGCGACCATCACGCCGTCGAACGCCATCACGACGTCCTCCATGTTCTCCACCGCCTGCGGCTTCTCCACCTTGGCGATGACGGGGACGCGGCGGCCCTCCTCGTCCATCACGCGGTGGACGTCGGCGACGTCCTTCGCGTCCCGGACGAAGGACAGGGCGACCAGGTCGCAGCCCATCCGCAGGGCGAACCGCAGGTCCTCTACGTCCTTCTCGGACAGCGCCGGCACGTTCACGGCCGTGCCGGGCAGGTTGATGCCCTTGTGGTCGGAGATGACGCCGCCCTCGATGACGATCGTCCTGACCCTGGGCCCCTCGACGTCCAGCACCTTCAGCTCGACGTTGCCGTCGTTGATCAGGACCTGGTCGCCGCGGGAGACGTCGCCCGGGAGACCCTTGTAGGTCGTCCCGCAGATCGTCTTGTCACCGGCGACGTCCTCGGTGGTGATGGTGAACTCGTCACCGCGCACCAGCTCGACGGGGCCCTCGGCGAAGGTCTCCAGACGGATCTTGGGGCCCTGGAGGTCGGCGAGGACGCCGACGGCCCTGCCCGTCTCCTTGGCGGCGGCCCGGACCCGGTCGTACCGGCCCTGGTGCTCGGCGTGCGAGCCGTGGCTGAAGTTGAAGCGGGCCACGTTCATGCCGGCTTCGATCAGAGCGACGAGCTGCTCGTGGGAGTCGACCGCGGGGCCGAGAGTACAGACGATTTTCGAACGGCGCATGGGGCGATCCTATCGGTTTGTTTCGCTCCGGAATATTCCGTCTGGCGGAATGTACAAATGAGGTTCCCGATGCTCAGTTGTTCTTTCCGACCAGTGCGTATGTCTGCTGTGCGATCTCCATTTCCTCGTCCGTGGGTACCACCGCGACCGCGACCCGTGCCCCCTCGGGCGAGACCAGCCGCGCCCCGCCGCCGCGCACCGCGTTGCGCTCGCCGTCGACCGCCAGGCCGAGCCCCTCCAGGCCCTCCACGGCGGCCTCACGCACCTCGGCGGAGTTCTCGCCGACCCCGGCCGTGAAGGCCACCGCGTCCACCCGTCCGAGAACGGCGTAATAGGCGCCGATGTACTTCCTCAACCGGTGAATGTAGATGTCGAAGGCGAGCTCCGCCTGTTCGTCGCCCTCGGAGATACGGCGCCTGATCTCCCGCATGTCGTTGTCCCCGCACAGCCCGACCAGCCCGCTCCTCTTGTTCAGGAGGGCGTCGACCTCGTCGGCGGACATTCCGCCGACGCGCATCAAATGGAAGATCACGGCCGGGTCCATGTCACCGGACCGCGTACCCATCACGAGCCCCTCCAAGGGGGTGAGCCCCATCGAGGTGTCCACGCAGCGGCCCGCCCGCACGGCCGACGCGGACGCCCCGTTGCCCAGGTGCAGCACGATCACGTTCACGTCCTCGGGCGCCTTCCCCAGCAGCCGCGCCGTGGCCCGCGAGACGTACGCGTGCGAGGTGCCGTGGAAGCCGTAGCGGCGCACCCGGTGGGCGTCGGCGGTCTCCACGTCGATCGCGTAGCGGGCCGCCGACTCAGGCATCGTGGTGTGGAACGCGGTGTCGAAGACGGCGACCTGCGGCAGGTCCGGGCGCAGCGCCGTCGCCGTGCGGATGCCGGTGAGGTTGGCCGGGTTGTGCAGCGGCGCCACCGGGATCAGCCGCTCGATCTCGGCGAGCACCCGCTCGTCGATCACCGTCGGGTCGGTGAAGTACTTGCCGCCGTGCACCACCCGGTGGCCGATCGCCAGCAGCTCGGGGGAGTCCAGGCCGAGACCGTCGGCGGCCAGCTCCTCGCCCATCGCCTTCAGCGCGGCCTCGTGGTCGGCGACCGGGCCGGTGCGCTCCCGGGTCTCCCCGCCGGACGCCAGCGGCGTGTGGCGCACCAGGGAGGTGCGCTCGCCGATCCGCTCGACGAGACCGGACGCCAGCCGGCTGCTGTCGGCCATGTCCAGCAGCTGGTACTTCACCGACGAGGAGCCGGAGTTGAGGACGAGGACACGGGAGGGGCTCACTGGGAGGCTGCCTTCTCGCTCGGGGCCGGGGACTGCGCCTGGATGGCGGTGATCGCGACGGTGTTGACGATGTCCTGCACCAGGGCGCCCCGGGACAGGTCGTTGACCGGCTTGCGCAGGCCCTGGAGGACCGGTCCGACGGCGATCGCGCCGGCCGAGCGCTGCACGGCCTTGTAGGTGTTGTTGCCGGTGTTCAGGTCGGGGAAGATCAGCACGGTCGCCTGGCCGGCCACCTCGGAGTCCGGCAGCTTGGTCGCCGCCACCGACGGCTCCACGGCCGCGTCGTACTGGATCGGCCCTTCGATGCTCACGTCGGGCCGGCGCTCGCGGACCAGCTCGGTCGCCCGGCGCACCTTGTCCACGTCGGCGCCGGAACCGGACGTCCCCGTCGAGTACGACAGCATCGCGATCCGCGGCTGCACCCCGAACCGCGCCGCCGTGACCGCCGACTGCACCGCGATGTCGGCGAGCTGCTCGGCGTCCGGGTCCGGGTTGACCGCGCAGTCGCCGTACACCAGCACCTTGTCGGCCAGGCACATGAAGAACACCGAGGAGACGATGTCCGCGTCCGGGCGGGTCTTGATGATCTCGAAGGCCGGACGGATGGTCGCCGCCGTGGAGTGCACCGAGCCGGACACCATGCCGTCGGCGAGGCCCTCCTCCACCATCAGCGTGCCGAAGTAGTTCACGTCCGACACCACGTCGTACGCCAGCTCCACGGTGACGCCCCGGTGGGCGCGCAGCGCCGCGTACTTCTCCGCGAAGGAGTCACGCAGCTCCGAGGTGGCCGGGTCGATCAGCTGGGTGTCGCCGAGGTCGATGCCCAGGTCGGCGGCCTTCTTGCGGATCAGGTCGACGTCGCCGAGCAGGGTCAGCTCGCACACGCCCCGGCGCAGCAGCACCTCCGCCGCGTGCAGCACCCGCTCCTCGGAGCCCTCCGGCAGCACCACCCGGCGCAGGTCGGAGCGGGCCTGCTCCAGCAGCTTGTGCTCGAACATCATCGGGGTGACGCGGTCGCTGCTGGGCGCGGACACCTCGCGGGTGAGTTCGGCGGTGTCGGTGTACCGCTCGAACAGGCCGAGCGCCCGCTCCGCCTTGCGCGGGGTGGCCGCGTTCAGCTTGCCCTCCAGGGAGAACAGCTGCTCGGCGGTGGGGAAGCTGTTGCTCGGCACCGACAGCACCGGCGTACCCGGCGCCAGCCGGTCGGCGAGGGTGAGGATGCGTTCGCCGGGCACCTCGTCCAGGGTCAGCAGCACCCCGGCTATCGGCGGGGTGCCGGCGCTGTGCGCGGCCAGCGCGCCCACCACCAGGTCGGCCCGGTCGCCCGGGGTCACCACCAGGCAGCCGGGGGTCAGCGCGGCGAGGAGGTTGGGCAGCATCGCGCCGCCGAAGACGAAGTCCAGGGCGTCGCGGGCGAGCCCGGAGTCGTCGCCGAGCACCACCTTCGCCCCCAGGCTGTGGACGATCTGGGACACCGTGGGCGCGGACAGCGCGGCGTCGTCGGGCAGCACGTAGCAGGGCACGGGCAGCCGGGTGGCGAGCCGCTCGGCGATCTCGTCCCGGTCCTCGCGCGCGACCCGGTTGACCACCACCGCCAGTACGTCGCAGCCGAGCGTGTCGTAGGCGCGGTAGGCGTTGCGGGTCTCCGCGCGCACGGACTCGGCGGTCTGCCGGCGGCCGCCGACGACGGGGATGACCGAGGCGCCGAACTCGTTGGCGAGGCGGGCGTTCAGGGACAGCTCGTCCGGGAACTGCGTGTCCGCGTAGTCGGTGCCCAGCACCAGCACGACGTCGTAGTCGCGGGCGACCAGGTGGAACCGGTCCACGAGGGTGGACACCAGCTCGTCGGTGCCGCTCTCGGCCTGGAGCGTGGACGCCTCCGCGTAGTCCATGCCGTACACGGTCGCGGGGTCCTGGGTGAGCCGGTAGCGGGCCCGCAGCAGTTCGAAGAGCCGGTCGGGCCCGTCGTGCACCAGGGGGCGGAAGACGCCCACCCGGTCGACCTGCCGGGTCAGCAGCTCCATCACCCCGAGCTCGACGACCTGGCGGCCGTCGCCGCGGTCGATTCCGGTCACGTACACGCTGCGGGTCACGCGCGCTCTCCGTTTCGTCGAGGGGCTTCGTCGGGGGCCGCGAGGGCGACGGCGGGGCCTCGAAACCGCCCACACAGGTGAGCGGATCCCTCTTGACAGTACCCGTGGCCCTGGCTAGGACGCCCGCGCATCGGGCCGTCGGCGGTGCTCCGGGCGACGTGAAAGAATCGGCAATGGCTCACCGGTATCGACAGCGACCAGGAGACACAGCACGATGCGTATAGGAGTCCTCACCGCAGGCGGAGACTGCCCTGGGCTGAACGCAGTGATCCGGTCGGTCGTGCACCGGGCGGTGGACAACTACGGCGACGAGGTCATCGGCTTCGAGGACGGCTACTCCGGCCTGCTGGACGGCCGCTACCGGACGCTGGACCTCAACGCGGTCAGCGGCATCCTGGCGCGCGGCGGGACCATACTGGGTTCCTCCCGGCTGGAGCGCGACCGGCTCCGCGAGGCCTGCGAGAACGCCTCCGACATGATCCACGAGTTCGGCATCGACGCGCTCATCCCGATCGGCGGCGAGGGCACGCTGACGGCGGCCCGCATGCTGTCCGACGCCGGTCTGCCGGTGGTCGGCGTCCCCAAGACGATCGACAACGACATCTCCTCCACGGACCGCACCTTCGGCTTCGACACCGCCGTCGGCGTCGCCACCGAGGCGATGGACCGTCTGAAGACCACCGCCGAGTCGCACCAGCGGGTGATGGTCGTCGAGGTCATGGGCCGGCACGCGGGCTGGATCGCCCTGGAGTCCGGCATGGCGGCCGGCGCCCACGGCATCTGCCTGCCCGAGCGCCCCTTCGACCCGGCCCAGCTGGTCAAGATGGTCGAGGAGCGCTTCGACCGGGGCAAGAAGTTCGCGGTGATCTGCGTCGCCGAGGGCGCCCACCCGGCCGAGGGCACCATGGACTACGGCAAGGGCGAGATCGACAAGTTCGGTCACGAGCGCTTCCAGGGCATCGGCACGGCCCTGGCGTACGAGCTGGAGCGGCGCCTCGGCAAGGAGGCCAAGCCGGTCATCCTCGGTCACGTCCAGCGCGGCGGCGTGCCGACGGCGTACGACCGTGTCCTCGCCACCCGCTTCGGCTGGCACGCGGTGGAGGCCGCCCACCGGGGCGACTTCGGCAGGATGACCGCCCTGCGCGGCACGGACATCGTGATGGTGCCGCTGGCGGAGGCGGTCACGGAACTGAAGACGGTCCCGAAGGACCGCATGGACGAGGCGGAGTCGGTCTTCTAGACCGGTCCCCTCGAACCCTCAAGGGTGTGGCGCCCGGCCGGCGGCGGCGTACCGGCCGGGCGCGTCCCGCGCGCCGTTCAGGCGCGGCCGCCGTCCTCGACCGCCGTCCAGAAGTGGTCGACGACGTGGGCCAGGAAGTCGCGGCCCGGGTCGGACGCGTCGGCGGGGCCGCCGCCCCAGCTGAGCGTGGCGGCCATGTGGCCCTGGTAGTCCTGGTGCAGCCGGTGCAGCACCTCCTCCAGGAGACGCCGCTCCAGCGGCGCGATCTTCGACACCGGCCTGACGTAGGCCTGCCAGCGTGTGGTCACCGCGTCGCGCAGCAGTTCCGCGAGGCGCTCCTCACGGCCGGTGACGGTGAGGACGTCGGCCAGGGACAGGCCCAGCACCCGGGTCAGGGCGGCGGTCTGGCGCTCGGTGCCGCGCCACCGGCCCGTCTCCTCCATCCGCAGATACGCCTGGAGTTCGTGGCCCACGGTGTGGGCGACGTCCTCCGGAGCCAGGCCGCGGGCCGTCCTGTGCTCGCGCAAGGTACGCGGGCGGCCTATGAGTTCGCCCGGGGAACACCACAGCACGCCCGCGAGAGCGGTGAGTTCGGGGTGGGACGGGGAGGCGGTGCCGCGCTCCCAGGCGGCGACGAGGGCCGGTGTGACGTAGGGCAGGTCGTAGGAGGCGCGCAGGGCGTGGGCCACATGGTCCGGGCCCAGGCCCAGCGCGGCGCGCAGCCGCCGGGCGGCGGGGGCGTTGAACGGCGGGGGCGGGTGGCGGTCGCTGCGAAGGGGAGGTCGGCGCACGGCCCACAAGCTAGGCCCGCCCGCCGGAGGTGACTACGGTCTGTTCGGCCAGGAACACGGATCGTAGGAAGGTACGGCTACCGGCCGGTCGCGTTTCGGCGGGAGGACCGGGCCGGTCCCGGAGTGAAGCGCTCCGCATTGCGAACGGCAAGCTCAGTGGGCATATGCGGACCCGCGTGCCCCCGGCCCGCGCACGAGCCGGACGGAACGGACGCCCGCCCCTCGCACCCCCGTACGGGCCCCGCGCCCCGTGCGCCCCTCCGTGCGCGTCCCCGGGCGCGGCGTGAATCCGCCGGTCACCCCTTCACGGCGCCGCCCGGCGCGAACCCCGCCCCCAGCCGCCGGGAGATCAGCACGTACAGCGGGATCACCGGCGTCGAGTGGACGACCACCGCCACGCCCGGTCCCGTCAGCGGCAGCACGATCCGCGCGAGCGAGGGGAGCGAGGACTCCCCCGGTCCGGGCGGCCTCCTCGAGCTCCTTCGCCACGCCGTCCATGACGTTCTTCATCAGCCCGACGGCGAACGGGAGTTGGGACGCGGCGACGAAGAAGATCGTGCCGTGCACGGTGTCGATCAAGGTTCCTGCGGTCCCCGCGGGCGGTGTGACGGTCCAGGTCAGGTGCCCGGCAGCCAGCGGTACTGGAGTTCCGGCCGCCCCACCGTCCCGTACTGCGGGCGGCGGGCCGCGCAGCCGGCGTCGACCAGGTGTTCCAGGTAGCGGCGGGCCGTGATGCGGGAGATGCCGACCGCCTCCGCGACGCCCGTGGCGGTGAGGCCGTCGGAGGCGTCGCGCAGGGCCGTGGAGACGCGTTCCAGGGTGGGGCCGCTGAGGCCCTTCGGGAGGGCGGCCGGGCCGGGCGCGCGCAGGGTCGCCAGCGCGCGGTCGACCTCGTCCTGGCCGCTCGCCTCGCCGGCGGCCGCGCGGAACTCGGCGTACCGCACCAGCCGGTCGCGGAGCGTCGCGAAGGTGAACGGCTTCAGCACGTACTGCACGACGCCGAGCGACACCCCCTCGCGCACCACGGCGAGGTCCCGCGCCGAGGTCACCGCGATCACGTCGGCCTGATGGCCGGCCGCCCGCAGCGTGCGGGCCAGCTGCAGCCCGTGCACGTCCGGCAGGTGCAGGTCGAGCAGCAGCAGGTCGACGGGGGTGCGGTCGAGCGCCCGGCGGGCCTCCGACCCGGTGTGCGCCTTGCCGACGGCGACGAAGCCGGGCACCCGCCCCACGTACATCACGTGCGCGTCGGCGGCCACCGGGTCGTCCTCGACGACCAGCACCCTGATCGGCTGCCCGGTCACACGGCACCGCCCACGCCGTTCACGACCGCACCGGCCGTCTCCCGCAGCGGGACCCGCACGTCGAACACGGCGCCGCCGTCCCCGCCGGAGGTCACCGCGAGGGTGCCGCCGTGCCGGGACACCGCCTGCCGGACCAGGGCGAGGCCCAGACCCCGCCCGCCGGGGCCGGACGGCTTGGTGGTGTACCCGAGCCGGAACAGTTCCTCCGCGCGGTCCGGGTCGACGCCCGGCCCCGTGTCGCCGACCCGCAGGACCAGCTCCGAGCCGTCCTCCTCGGTCAGCGCCGTCACCGTCACGCGCGGCCGCACCCCGCCCTGCGCCGCGTCCACCGCGTTGTCGATCAGGTTGCCGAGGATGGTCACCAGGTCGCGGGAGGGCAGCGCCTCCGGCAGCAGGCCGTCGTCCAGGCGGCTGTCCGGGGACACCACCAGCTCCACGCCCCGCTCGTTGGCCTGCGCGGTCTTGCCCAGCAGCAGCGCCGCCAGCACCGGCTCGCTCACCGCCGCCACCACCTGGTCGGTGAGGGCCTGCGCCAGCTCCAGCTCGGCGGTGGCGAACTCCACGGCCTCCTCGGCGCGGCCCAGCTCGATCAGCGACACCACGGTGTGCAGCCGGTTGGCCGCCTCGTGCGCCTGGGAGCGCAGCGCCTGCGTGAAGCCCCGCTCCGAGTCCAGCTCGCCCATCAGCGACTGCAGCTCGGTGACGTCCCGCAACGTCACCACCGAGCCGCGCCGCTGGCCGCCGGTGACCGGCGAGGTGTTCACCACCAGCACCCGGTCGGCCGTGAGGTGCACCTCGTCGACCCGGGGCTCGGAGGCGAGCAGCGCGCCCGTCAGCGGCGCCGGCAGCCCCAGTTCCGCGACCGACCGGCCCACCACGTCCTCCTCCTGGTCCACCCCGAGCAGCTCCCGGCCGCCGTCGTTGATCAGCGCCACCCGGAACTGACCGTCCAGCATCAGCAGCCCCTCGCGCACGGCGTGCAGCGCGGCCTGATGGTAGTCGTGCATGTGGCTCAGCTCGGTCGCGTTCATCCCGTGCGTGTGCCGGCGCAGCCGCGCGTTGATCACGTACGTGCCGATCGCGCCGAGCCCGAGCGCGCCCGCCGCGACCGCCAGCAGCGCGGCGAGCTGCTCCTGCACCCGCCGGCCGATCTCCTCGACCCGTATGCCCGCGCTGACCAGGCCGACGATCCGGTCGCCGTCCCGCACCGGCGTCACGGCCCGCACGGACGGGCCGAGGGTGCCGGTGTAGGTCTCGGTGAAGGTACGCCCCTGGAGCGCCGGGCCGGTGTGCCCCTGGAAGGGCAGGCCGATCTGGGCCGGGTCGGGGTGGGTCCAGCGGATGCCCCGCGGATCCATGATCGTGACGAAGTCCACGTCGGTGTCGCGCACCACCGCCACCGCGTACGGCTGGAGCCGCGCCGACGGGTCGGACGAGCGGATCGCCTCGCGCACCGACGGTGAGTCGGCGACGGAGCGGGCCACCGAGGCGGCCTGCCGCCCCGCGGCCTCCTCGGCTTCGCTGCGGTGGCTGAGATAGGTGGCCAGCGCGTACCCCGCCACGACGACCGTGAGCAGCACGGCCTGCATGGCGAAGAGCTGTCCCGCGAGGCTGCGGGGCCGGGGGAGGGGGATGCGCATCCAGCCAGTCTGCCTCGCGCCCTCGCGGTGAACTAAATGAACGGAAGGGTGACCGCACTCACAAGGCACGACATAGTCGCCGCGTTCCCCCGAACCATCCCCCGGACGTGAGCCGCACGCCGGTGATGCCGACGACGACGTCAAGGAGGGCCGCCGTGACCAGCACCGCCGATACGGCACCTGCCGCACCCAAGGCCAAGCGGGACCGCACGCACTATCTCTACATCGCGGTGATCATCGCGGTCGCCCTCGGCATCGCCGTCGGCCTGATCGCGCCGGACTTCGCGGTCGAGCTGAAGCCGATCGGCACCGGCTTCGTGAACCTGATCAAGATGATGATCTCGCCGATCATCTTCTGCACCATCGTGCTGGGCATCGGGTCCGTGCGGAAGGCGGCCAAGGTCGGCGCGGTGGGCGGCATCGCCCTCGGCTACTTCATGGTCATGTCCGTGGTGGCGCTCGGCATCGGCCTGGTCGTCGGCAACATCCTGGAGCCGGGCAGCGGCCTCGCGATCACGGATGCGGTCAAGGAGACCGGCCACGCGCAGATCGACGCCGAGGCGAAGGACACCACCGAGTTCCTGCTCGGCATCATCCCGACCACCATCGTGTCCGCCTTCACCCAGGGCGAGGTGCTGCAGACCCTGCTGATCGCCCTGCTGTGCGGCTTCGCCCTGCAGGCCATGGGCAACGCGGGTCAGCCGGTCCTGCGCGGCATCGAGCACATCCAGCGGCTGGTCTTCCGCGTCCTCGCCATGATCATGTGGGCCGCGCCGGTCGGCGCGTTCGGCGCGATGGCCGCCGTCACCGGCTCGGCCGGCCTGGAGGCGCTGAAGAGCCTCGCGGTGCTGATGCTCGGCTTCTACATCACGTGTGTGCTGTTCCTCTTCGTGGTGCTCGGCTCGATGCTGAGGATCGTCGCGGGCCTGAACGTGTGGACCCTGTTCAAGTACCTGGGCCGTGAGTTCCTGCTGATCCTGTCCACCTCGTCGTCCGAGTCCGCGCTGCCGCGGCTCATCGCGAAGATGGAGCACCTGGGCGTCAGCAAGCCGGTGGTCGGCATCACCGTCCCGACCGGCTACTCCTTCAACCTCGACGGCACCATGATCTACATGACCATGGCCTCGCTGTTCATCGCCGACGCCATGGGCACGCCGATGTCGGTCGGCGAGCAGATCCCGCTGCTGCTGTTCCTGCTGGTCGCCTCGAAGGGCGCCGCCGGAGTCACCGGCGCCGGCCTCGCGACCCTGGCCGGCGGTCTCCAGTCGCACAAGCCCGCCCTGGTGGACGGCATCGGCCTGATCGTCGGCATCGACCGCTTCATGAGCGAGGCCCGCGCGCTGACCAACTTCGCCGGCAACGCGATCGCCACGGTGCTGATCGGCACCTGGACGAAGGAGATCGACAAGGAGCGGGTCGCCGAGGTGCTGTCCGGGCGCGCCCCGTTCGACGAGCGCACGCTGCTGGACGACCACGGCGACGGCGCCGGCCGGGACGACGCCGAGGCGTCCGGGCCGGGCGGTGAGAAGGAACTCGCCAAGGCCTGACCCCGGGCCCTTCCCGCCCCGGCCGGCCGGGCCGCACCCCCGTCGCCCCGGCCGGCCGGCCCCCGGAGGCCCACCCCCCTGACAGGGCCTCCCGCCGGGCGGCCGGACTCTCCCCCGTGAGTCCGGCCGCCCGGCCTTCCGCGTCACCGGCGCTCCGCCCTTGCCCTGACGCCCGCGTCAAGCCTTACGTTCGACGGCATGCGAATCGGCGAGCTGGCCGCACGCGCCGGGACCACGACGCGGACGCTGCGGTACTACGAGTCCCGCGGGCTGCTGCCCGCACGACGGAACGGGAACGGATACCGGACCTACGACGAGTCCGACCTGAGGCTGCTGCGGCAGATCCGCACCCTCCAGGACTTCGGGTTCGGCCTGGAGGAGACCCGGCCGTTCGTGGAGTGCCTGCGGGCCGGGCACCCCGAGGGCGACTCCTGCCCGGCCTCGCTCCAGGTCTACCGGCGCAAGCTCGACGAGCTCGACACGCTCATCGCCGAACTGGGCGCGGTGCGGGAGCAGGTCGGGCGGCAGCTGGCGAGGGCGGAGGCGGCCCGTGCGGCGCTGGCCGCCGACGCGGCGGTCCCGGGTGGTCCGGAACCGGAGTGCGAACTGGGAGGGGGACCGCGATGAGCGGCGTTCCTGAGGTGACGGACACGGATTTCGCGGAGGAGGTGCTGGGCGCCGGGCTTCCGGTGCTGGTGGAATTCACGGCCGACTGGTGCCCGCCGTGCCGGCAGATGGCGCCGGTGCTGCGGGAGCTGGCCGCGGCGGAGGAGGGCCGGCTGAAGGTGGTCCAGCTGAACGTGGACCGCAACCCGACGACGACCCACGCGTACAAGGTGCTGTCGATGCCGACCTTCGTCGTCTTCCGCGACGGCGAGCCGCTGCGGTCGATGGTCGGCGCGCGGCCGGGCCGGCGGCTGCGGGAGGAACTGCGCGACGTGCTCTGACCCGCCGCCCTCCGCACAAGGAAAACCCCCGGGTAATTGCGCCCGGGGGTTTTCCTTGCGTATATTCGTTCATTCGCGCCTTCATGAAGAGAAGTCGCGAAGAAATTCAGTGAGCACAGTATATCCGGGCGGGAGTGGAATTGTCAAACACCGAATATCCGGACGATGAATTGCGGCACGAACAGGAATTCATCGACGGACTGTACGCACGGGTGGACGTCCTGCGGGGCGACGCCGAGGCCGGTGTGGCGGACGCCCTCGCCCAGGGCCACACACCCCGGCAGGCCCGGCTGGAACGGGACATCCTGGTCGCCGAGCGCTCCGGGCTGCTCGCCGCGCTCAACGCGGTGGACGGCTCCCTCTGCTTCGGGCGCATCGACCTCACGTCCGGGCAGACCCACCACATCGGACGCATCGGCCTGCGCGCCGACGACGACGAGCTCACCCCGCTCCTCATCGACTGGCGGGCCGACGTCGCCCGCCCGTTCTACCTGGCCACCGGCCACACCCCCATGGGGCTGCGGCGCCGCCGGCACATCGCCACCGAGGGCCGCCGGGTCACCGACCTGCACGACGAGATCCTCGACCTCGGCGACGACACCCGCACCGGCCACGAGGACCCCACCGGCGACGCCGTACTGCTCGCCGCCCTGAACTCCGCCCGCACCGGCCGCATGGGCGACATCGTCCGCACCATCCAGGCCGACCAGGACCGCATCATCCGCGCTCCGCACCGGGGCGTCATGGTGGTCGAGGGCGGCCCCGGCACCGGCAAGACCGCCGTCGCCCTGCACCGCGCCGCGTACCTGCTCTACGAGCACCGCGAGCTGCTCGCCCGCCGCGCCGTGCTGATCGTCGGACCCAACCCGGCGTTCCTCGGCTACATCGGCGAGGTGCTGCCCAGCCTCGGTGAGACCGGCGTGCTCCTCGCGACCGTCGGTGAGCTGTTCCCGGGCGTGCGGACCACCCGCACGGACACGCCGGAGGCCGCCGCCGTCAAGGGGCGGGCGGAGATGGCCGGCGTGCTCGCGGAGTACGTCCGCGACCGGCAGGCGCTGCCCGACCCGGTCATCGCGATCGAACACGACCGCGAGGTCCTGATGCTCGACGACGGCCTGGTGAACGTCGCCCGGGAGCGCACCCGCGCCACCAAGCTGCCGCACAACGTGGCACGCGAGCACTTCGAGGGGCACATCCTCAACACGCTCACCGACATGCTCGCCGAGCGCATCGGCACCGACCCGTACGACGGGTCCAACCTGCTCGACCCGAGCGACATCACCCAGATCCGCGACGAGCTGGCCGAGAACCCCGAAGTCTGGTCGGCGATCGACCAGCTCTGGCCGCGCATCACCCCGCAGCGGCTGGTCGCGGACTTCCTCGCCGCCCCGGAGGGCTACCTCCCCGACGAGGACGCCGCCGTGGTCCGCCGCCCGGTCACCCGGCACTGGACCGTCTCCGACGTGCCGCTGCTGGACGAGGCCGCCGAACTCCTCGGCGAGGACGACAGGCTCGCCCGCGACCGCGCCGAACGCGAGCGGCAGCGGCAGATCGCCTACGCCCAGGGCGTGCTGGACGTCTCCTACGCCTCCCGGACCTTCGAGTTCGAGGACAAGGAGGAGGACGACCCCGAGTCCTCCGAGGTGCTGTCCGCGCACGACATCATCGACGCCGAGCGGTTCGCCGAACGGCACGAGGAGGACGACCACCGCAGCGCCGCCGAGCGCGCCGCCGCCGACCGCACCTGGGCGTTCGGGCACATCATCGTGGACGAGGCGCAGGAGCTGTCCCCGATGGCGTGGCGGCTGCTGATGCGGCGCAGCCCCACCCGGTCCATGACCCTCGTCGGCGACCCGGCGCAGACCTCGGAGGCGGGCGGCGTCGGCTCCTGGGAGGGCATCCTCGACCCGTACGTCGAGGACCGCTGGGAGCACCACCGGCTCGGCGTCAACTACCGCACCCCCGCGGAGATCATGGAGGTCGCGGCCGCCGTGGTCCGGGACGCGCACCCCGGCTTCGAGCCGCCCAGCTCGGTCCGCGCCACCGGGGTGAGGCCCTGGGCCCGCGCCGCCGCCGACCTGCCCGCCGCCACCGCCGAGGCGGTCAAGGAGCTCACCCCGAAGGAGGGCCGCCTCGCGGTCATCGCGCCGCGCGAGCTGCACCGCACCCTCGCCGCCCGCCTGGACGGGGTCACGGCGGGCGCCGAGCCGGACCTCACCCACCAGGTGGTGCTCCTCGACCCGCGCCAGGCCAAGGGGCTCGAGTTCGACTCGGTCCTGGTGGTCGAGCCGGGCCGCTACGGCACCAGCGACCTGTACGTGGCGCTCACCCGCGCCACGCAACGGCTCGGCGTGCTGCACACCGAGCCGCTCCCGGAGCCGCTGGCCAAGGCGCTCGCGTAGACCGTCCGCCCGCCGTCAGGCCGGGCGCAGCCACACCGTCGCCAGGGGCGGCAGGGTCAGCCGGATGCTCGCCGGCAGGCCGTGCCACCCCTGCGGCTCCGGCTTCACCGGGTCGGGGTTGGTGACGTCGGAGCCGCCGTAGCGGGCCGCGTCGGTGTTCAGGGCCTCGTGCCAGGCGGGCACGTCGTCCGGGACGCCGATGCGGTAGTCGTGCCGCACCACGGGCGCGAAGTGGGACACCGCGAGCAGCGGCGAGCCGTCGGCGTCGTACCGCAGGAACGCCAGCACGTTGTCGTCGGCGGCGTCCCCGGTCACCCAGCGGAAGCCGGCCGGCTCGGTGTCGTACTGCCACAGTGCGGGGCTGGCCCGGTAGACCGTGTTGAGGTCGCGCACCAGGTCCCGCACCCCGCGGTGGTCGGCCTCCGCGCCGTAGTGCGGGTCGAGCAGCCACCAGTCGGGGCCGTGCGCCTCCGACCACTCCGCGCCCTGCGCGAACTCCTGCCCCATGAAGAGGAGCTGCTTGCCGGGGTGGGCCCACATGAAGCCCAGGTAGGCGCGCAGGTCGGCGCGCTGCCGCCACCAGTCGCCCGGCATCTTCGACACCAGGGACCGCTTGCCGTGCACCACCTCGTCGTGGGAGATCGGCAGCACGTAGTTCTCGCTGTACGCGTACACCATCGAGAACGTCATCTCACCGTGGTGGTACCTGCGGTGCACCGGCTCGTGGCTCATGTACTCCAGCGAGTCGTGCATCCAGCCCATGTTCCACTTCAGCCCGAAGCCCAGCCCGCCGAAGCCGCTCGGACCGCGGTGGTGGGTGGCGCGGGTGACGCCGTCCCAGGCGGTGGACTCCTCGGCGATCGTCACGACCCCCGGCACCCTGCGGTACACGGTCGCGTTCATCTCCTGCAGGAACGCCACCGCGTCCAGGTTCTCCCGGCCGCCGTGCTCGTTCGGCGTCCATTCGCCGGGCTCGCGCGAGTAGTCCAGGTAGAGCATGGAGGCGACCGCGTCGACCCGCAGCCCGTCGATGTGGAACTCCTCGCACCAGTACAGGGCGTTCGCCACCAGGAAGTTGCGCACCTCGCGCCGCCCGAAGTCGAACTCCAGGGTGCCCCAGTCGGGGTGCGCGGCGCGCAGCGGATCGGAGTGCTCGTACAGCGGGCGGCCGTCGAACTCGGCCAGCGCCCACTCGTCACGCGGGAAGTGCGCGGGCACCCAGTCCATGATCACGCCGATGCCGGCCCGGTGCAGGGCGTCCACCAGGTACTTGAAGTCGTCCGGGGTGCCGAGCCGGGCGGTCGGCGCGTAGAAGCCGGTGACCTGGTAGCCCCACGACCCGCCGAAGGGGTGCTCGGCGACCGGCATCAGCTCGACGTGCGTGAAGCCCAGGTCCTTCACATACGCGGGGAGCTGCTCGGCGAGCTGCCGGTAGGTGAGGCCCGGACGCCAGGAGGCCAGGTGCACCTCGTACACGGAGAGCGGCGCCCGGTGCGCGGGCACCTCCGCCCGCCGCTCCAGCCACTGCGCGTCACCCCACTCGTACCGGGACGACGTGACGATCGACGAGGTGGCCGGCGGCACCTCCGTGCGGCGGGCCATCGGGTCGGCGCGCAGGGTCTTCGAACCGTCGGGGCGGGTGATCTCGAACTTGTACAGCTCGCCCTCGCCGATCCCCGGCACGAACAGCTCCCACACCCCGGTCGAGCCCAGCGAGCGCATCGGGAAGCCGGTGCCGTCCCAGAAGTTGAACGAGCCCGCGACCCGCACGCCCCGCGCGTTCGGCGCCCACACGGAGAAGCGGGTGCCGGTCACCCCCTGGTGGGTCATGGGGTGCGCGCCCAGCACCGTCCACAGCTCCTCGTGCCGGCCCTCGCCGATCAGGTGCAGGTCCAGCTCGCCCAGCGTGGGCAGGAAGCGGTAGGCGTCCTCCGTCTCCAGCTCGGTCCCCTCGTACGCGACGCGCAGCCGGTACGCGGGGACCTCCCGCAGCGGCAGCAGGCCGGAGAAGAAGCCGTCGCCGTCGTCGTGCAGGTCGACGGTCATGCCGCCGGACACCACGGTCACCGCGCGGGCGTACGGGCGGAACGCCCGGAAGGCGACCCCGCCGGGTACGGGGTGCGCGCCCAGGACGGAGTGCGGGGCGTGGTGGGTGCCGTGCAGGAGGCGGTCGCGGTCGTCGGCGTCGAGAGCGGGGGAGACGGCGAGCTCCGCCTCCGGCGGGGCGAGCTGCGGTGCCTTTTCCGGCACCGGTGCCGGAGGCGCCGCCGGCGTTGTCCGTGCGGTCTTCGGCCCGGCAGTCGTCCGTTTCGGGCCGGCCGTCGCTGAGGGCGTTGCCCGGGTGCCGCCCGCGCCCACCCGTGCCGCCCCAGCGGCACGACTGCCCGCGGGCTGCGTAGTTGCCTTCTTCGCGGGCTTCTTCTTCCGCGTGGGTGCCGGTGGCTCGGTGGGCCGCTGGTCGGCCGGGTGCTCCGGGGGCGGACCGCTGGACTCGGGGCGGGGGGTCACGGGCGAAGCCTCCTGGACGCGGGTCGGGTGGTCAGGTCGGGTCGGCCGAGGCGAGCCGGCGCAGCGCCGCCAGCGGCACGGGCAGCCAGTCGGGGCGGTGCCGTGCCTCGTACACCGCCTCGTAGACCGCCTTGTCGGTCTCGTACGCGCGCAGCAGCACCGGCTCGGTGCGCGGGTCACGGCCGGCGGCCTCCGCGTACCCGGAGCAGTAGGCCGCCCGGCAGTGGGCGGCCCAGTCGGGCTGCGGCGGGTCCGTCGTGCGCGCCGCGTAGTCGAAGGAGCGCAGCATGCCCGCCACGTCCCGCACGGCCGGCTGCGGCATCCGGCGCTCGGCCAGCGGCCGGGCCGGCTCCCCCTCGAAGTCGATCAGCGACCAGGTGCCGGCCGGGGAGCGCAGGCACTGCCCCAGGTGCAGGTCGCCGTGGACCCGCTGGGCGGTCCAGGTGCGGCCCTCGGACGCGAGGTCGTCCAGCGCGGTGTACGCCGAGCGCAGATCCTCCGCGTACGGCCGCAGCGCGGGCACCGCGTGCACGGCCGCCTCCAGCCGCTCGGTCATGCCGTCGACCAGGGCGCGCATGGGCACATGACCCAGGGTGACCGTGGGCAGGGCACGCGCCAGCGCGGTGTGCACCTCCGCGGTGGCCCGCCCGATGGCCCGCGCCTCGGCGACGAAGTCCTCGCCCTTGGCGAGTTCCCGCAGCGACAGCTCCCAGCCGTCGGTGGCGCCCTGCACGAAGGGCTGGAGCACGCCCAGGACGTACGGCTCGGGGGTGTGCGACGGCCCGGCCGTGTCCTCGGCGTCGGCGACCAGCCACGCGGTCGGCGGGGGCACCCGGGGGCAGCCCTCGCGGGCGAGCGCCAGCGGCAGCTCCAGGTCGGGGTTGATGCCGGGCACCACCCGGCGCATCAGTTTCAGGATGAACGTGTCGCCGTAGACGACCGACGAGTTCGACTGCTCGACGGTCATCAGGCGCGGCACCAGCCCGGGACGGATCTCCTGGCGGGGGTCCCGCTCGAAGCGAAGCCCACCGATCCGGGCCTGGGTGCGCAGGGCCTCCAGGAGCAGGTCGGCGGGCCGGGTGTCGTGCAGGGCCTCGTAGACCGTCCGTCCGGCCAGGGGACCCTGCGACACATGACCGATCAGCGCGGGCGCCAGCCGGGGCGGCAGCGCCTCGCGCACGCCTATGAACAGCTGGTAGCAGTCGCCCGGCTGCTCCGACCCGCCATGCCCGGGCTGGAGGGGCTGATGGGCGCGCACCAGCAGGTGGTAGAGGCCCAGCTTGGCGCCGGCCGGCAGCAGCTCGGTGGCCGCGACCAGGTCGAACCCGGTGACCGGGCGGCCCTTCCCGGCGAACCAGCGCTGTCTCGGCAGCCACTCCCGCAACAGTGGATCCAGTGACGCAAGGAGGCCGGGCGGGGTCGTGACGGTGCGTGTGACGGCTTCCGACATGGCGTCGCGTCCTTTCCCCTCTGTCGGCGCGCCACGGGGCGCCGCCGGTGGGCGGGGTGTTACTCATGCGTGCCCCGGGCGGAGCGGGAGAAACCGCCCCGCCCCGGGTTCTACGCGGCGTCCTTCCGGAGCCGGAACCAGTAGAAGCCGTGCCCTCCGAGCGTCATCAGGTACGGCAGCTCGCCGACCGCCGGGAAGCGCACCCCGCCGAACAGCTCCACCGGGTGCCGCCCCTCGAAGGCGCTGAGATCCAGCTCCGTGGGCTGCGCGAAACGGGAGAAGTTGTTGACGCAGAGGACGAGGTCGTCCTCGTACTCGCGGAGGAAGGCGAGGACGGCGGGGTTGGAGGAGGGCAGCTCGGTGTAGGAGCCGAGGCCGAAGGCGGGGTTCTGCTTGCGGATCTCGATCATGCGCCGGGTCCAGTGGAGCAGCGACGAGGGTGAGGCCATGGAGGCTTCGACGTTGGTGACCTGGTAGCCGTAGACCGGGTCCATGATCGTGGGGAGGTAGAGGCGGCCGGGGTCGGAGGAGGAGAAGCCGGCGTTGCGGTCGGGGGTCCACTGCATGGGGGTGCGCACCGCGTCGCGGTCGCCGAGCCAGATGTTGTCGCCCATGCCGATCTCGTCGCCGTAGTAGATGATCGGCGAGCCGGGCAGGGACAGCAGCAGGGCGTTGAAGAGTTCGATCTGGTTGCGGTCGTTGTCGAGGAGGGGTGCGAGGCGGCGGCGGATGCCGATGTTGGCGCGCATGCGGGGGTCCTTGGCGTATTCGGCCCACATGTAGTCGCGTTCCTCGTCGGTGACCATCTCCAGGGTCAGCTCGTCGTGGTTGCGCAGGAAGATGCCCCACTGGCAGCCCGACGGGATGGCGGGGGTCTTGGCGAGGATCTCGGAGACCGGGTAGCGGGACTCCCGTCGTACCGCCATGAAGATGCGGGGCATGACGGGGAAGTGGAACGCCATGTGGCATTCGTCGCCGCCGGCGGCGTAGTCGCCGAAGTAGTCGACGACGTCCTCGGGCCACTGGTTCGCCTCCGCCAGCACCACCGTGTCCGGGTACTGCGTGTCGATCTCCTTGCGGACCCGCTTCAGGAACGCGTGGGTCTCCGGGAGGTTTTCGCAGTTCGTCCCTTCCCGCTGGTACAGATACGGCACCGCGTCGAGCCGGAACCCGTCGATGCCGAGGTCCAGCCAGAACTTCAGCGCCGAGATCATCTCCTCCTGCACGGCCGGGTTCTCGTAGTTCAGGTCCGGCTGGTGCGAGAAGAAGCGGTGCCAGTAGTACTGCTTGCGTACGGGGTCGTACGTCCAGTTCGACGCCTCGGTGTCGACGAAGATGATGCGCGCGTCCTGGAACTGCTTGTCGTCGTCGGCCCACACGTAGTAGTCGCCGTACGGACCGTCGGGGTCGCGCCTGGACTCCTGGAACCACGGGTGCTGGTCGCTGGTGTGGTTCATGACGAAGTCGATGATCACGCGCATGCCGCGCTGATGGGCCGAGTCGACGAACTCCACGAAGTCGGCGAGGTCACCGAACTCCGGCAGGACGGCGGTGTAGTCGGCCACGTCGTACCCGCCGTCGCGCAGCGGCGACTTGAAGAACGGCGGCAGCCACAGGCAGTCGACGCCCAGCCACTGCAGGTAGTCCAGCTTGGCGGTCAGACCCTTCAGGTCACCGATGCCGTCCCCGTTGCTGTCCTGGAAGGAGCGGACGAGGACCTCGTAGAAGACGGCGCGTTTGAACCAGTCGGGGTCCCGGTCCTTGGCGGGGGTGTCTTCGAAGGTGTCCGGGACGGGTTCGTTGACGCTCATGTGGCGGATGACCCTCCGATCTGCGGGGTGGACGGTCGCAGAACCGTGCTGTGCGGCCCGGAAGGCCCGTTCCCGGACCCTCCGCCGACGACGAGTACATGTGCCCCGCCCGGACCGAGACGCACATAGTTGGCGCTGCCCCATTGATAGGTCTCACCGGTGAGCTCGTCGCGCACCGGCACCGACTCGTGCCAGTCCAGGCCGAGTTGCGGCATGTCCAACGAGACCGTCGCCTCCTGGGTGTGCCGGGTGTCGAGATTGGCGACCACGAGCACCGTGTTGCCGTCCCGCCGCTTCGAGTAGGCGATGACCTCCTCCTTGTCCGACCGGTGGAAGTGGAGGTCGCGGAGCTGCCGCAGGGCCGGGTTCTCGCGCCGGATGGTGTTGAGGCGGGTGATCAGGGGTGCGATGGTGCGGCCCTCGCGGGCGGCGGCTTCCCAGTCGCGGGGTTTGAGCTGGTACTTCTCGCTGTCGAGGTACTCCTCGCTGCCCTCGCGCAGCGGGGTGTTCTCGCACAGTTCGTAGCCGCTGTAGATGCCCCAGGCGGGGGAGAGGGTGGCGGCGAGGACGGCGCGGACCTCGAAGGCGGGCCGGCCGCCGTGCTGGAGGTAGGCGTGCAGGATGTCGGGGGTGTTGGCGAAGAAGTTGGGCCGCATGTAGGAGGCGGCCTCCCCCGACAGTTCGGTGAGGTACTCCGTCAGTTCCTGTTTGGTGGTGCGCCAGGTGAAGTACGTGTAGGACTGCTGGAAGCCGATCTGGGCCAGGGTGTGCATCATCGCCGGGCGGGTGAAGGCCTCCGCCAGGAAGATGACGTCCGGGTCGCTGCCGTTGATCTCCCCGATGACGCGTTCCCAGAAGACGACGGGTTTGGTGTGCGGGTTGTCCACGCGGAAGATCCGCACCCCGGCGTCCATCCAGTGCCGCAGGACCCGGCAGGTCTCGGCGACCAGGCCGTCCATGTCGGCGTCGAAGGCGATCGGGTAGATGTCCTGGTACTTCTTCGGCGGGTTCTCGGCGTAGGCGATGGAGCCGTCGGGGCGGTGGTGGAACCACTCGGGGTGCTTGTGCACCCAGGGGTGGTCGGGGGAGCACTGCAGGGCGAAGTCGAGGGCGACCTCCATGCCCAGGTCCCGGGCGCGGTCCACGAACCGGGTGAAGTCCTCCAGCGTGCCCAGCTGGGGGTGGACGGCGTCGTGGCCGCCCTCGGGGGAGCCGATCGCCCACGGCACACCCACATCGTCCGGGCCGGCGTCCAGGCTGTTGTTGGGGCCCTTGCGGAAGGTGGTGCCGATCGGGTGGATCGGGGGCAGGTAGACGACGTCGAAGCCCATCGCCGCAATCGCCGGGAGCCGGCGCGCGGCCGTGTCGAAGGTGCCGTGCGGCTGCTCGGGCGTGCCCTCGGAGCGGGGGAAGAACTCGTACCAGGACCCGAACAGCGCCCGTTCCCGCTCCACCAGCAGGGGCAGCGGCTCGCTGCTGGTGACCAGCTCCCGCAGCGGATGCCGCGCCAGCACCGCGTCCACCTCCGGCGTCAACGCCGCCGCCAGCCGGGCCGCCGCCGGGCGTTCCGTGTCGCGCAGCGCCGCCACGGCCGCGCGCAGCACCTCCCGGTCGCCGGACCCGGGCACCTGTTCCGCCGCCCGCTCGTGCAGCCGGGCGCCCTCCTCCAGCACCAGCTCGGTGTCGATGCCCGCCGGGACCTTGATCTGCGCGTGGTGCCGCCAGGTGGTGACCGGGTCGCCCCACGCCTCCACCGCGTACGTCCACAGACCCGTGCGGGTCGGGGTGACGGTCGCCCCCCACCGGTCCGTGCCCGGCGCCAGCTCCCGCATCGGCGTGAACGGACCCGGACGCCCCTCCGGATCCCTCAGCACCACGTCGGCCGCCACCGCGTCGTGCCCCTCACGGAACACCGTCGCCGTCACCTCGAACGCCTCGCCCACCACGGCCTTCGCGGGCCGGCGGCCCTGCCGCACCAGCGGCCGGACGTCCAGCACGGGGATGCGTCCCACGGAGGTCCCGGGGGCCGCCGGGGGAGTGGTGCCGCGTGCGACGGCCGGGGCGGGACCGGTGCGGGGCGGGCGGCCGCGCGCGGGCGCTGTGCCGCTGCGGGCGGCGGACGCCTCGGTGCCGGACGGCGAGGGGGATGACGAGTGGTGCTTGGCGGGCATGACCGCTCCTGTCCGCGTCAACGAAGGGTGGGCGGATGACTGTGGGGAGGTGGGTCCTGCGGGGTCCCCGTGGGGTGTACCCGCAGGAGCCTTCCCACACCGTTCGGGTGGGCAATCCGGCCCTTTGTTAACTACTCACGCGTATGTCGACACACAAGACCGGCCGGTGCCCCTCGGCGCCCCAGGGTCCGGAGCGCACCCGTGCTGGGTTCGTTCCCACCGGCGGCGGGCGCTTCGAAGCGTGCGCGGCCCCCCGGCGCACGCGGGCGCCGCGGCGGACCGGGACACGCGCCGCGAGTGCGTCACCCGCCCCGCCCGGTGACCAGCGGCTTCCCCGAACGCGCCGTCCGCCACCCGTCCGGGGCGGGTCGGCACGCCCACGCCGTGCGTCGGCGGCGGCCCGTGACCGGTGGGACGGGCGGGGCGCAAGGGGCGCGCGAGGCGAGAACACCGCAGGTGACGTGGGGGCGAACCCGTCGGCGGGCGGAAACGGCCGGTTTCTTGCCCTGCCCGGCGACCGGCCCGGGGCGTGCGGTGCGACACGGGTCGCGGAGCGGCGGCGCGACGCGCGGGGTGAAGTGTGACAAGGCCGTACATGGGGCCGGAATCGGCCATGTCCACTGTGCGGTGAATCGTTTGGACGGGGCAGGCGAGGTACCCGTGTCCCCCGGCCTCCCCCGCGGACGGTGTCCGCGCCGGTACTGTCGGCTGCGATACCCGGACGCACACCGCGTCTCTCACGAACGCGCCGAGGTGGCTTGTGAAGGCTATCCGTCGATTCACCGTCCGACCCGTGCTCCCCGAACCCCTCCGGCCGCTGAGCGACCTGGCCCGCAATCTGCGCTGGTCCTGGCACACCGGAACCCGTGACCTCTTCCGCTCCGTCGACCCCGAACGCTGGGCCGCGGCCGGCGGCGACCCCATGCGCCTGCTGGGCAGCGTCCCCACCGAGCGGCTCACCGAGCTGGCCGGCGATCGCGACTTCCTCGACCGGCTCGCCGCGGTCGCGGACGACCTGGACACCTACATGACCGGCGACCGCTGGTACCAGCGGCAGAGCGGCCGGCTGCCCGCCGCCGTCGCCTACTTCTCCCCCGAGTTCGGCATCACCGCCGCCCTGCCCCAGTACTCGGGCGGGCTCGGCATCCTGGCCGGCGACCACCTCAAGGCCGCCAGCGACCTCGGCGCCCCGCTGATCGGCGTCGGCCTGCTCTACCGGCACGGCTACTTCCGCCAGTCGCTGTCCCGCGACGGCTGGCAGCAGGAGCACTACCCCGTCCTCGACCCGCACGAGCTGCCCCTGGACCAGCTCAAGGAGGCCGACGGCGCCCCCGCCCGGATCACCCTCGCCCTGCCCGGCGACCGCTCCCTGCGCGCCCGCGTCTGGGTCGCCCAGGTGGGCAGGATCCCGCTGCTCCTGCTCGACTCCGACATCGAGGAGAACGACCTCATCGAGCGCGGGGTGACCGACCGGCTCTACGGCGGCGGCAGCGAGCACCGGCTCCTCCAGGAGATGCTCCTCGGCATAGGAGGTGTCCGCGCCGTCCGCACGTACTGCAGGCTCACCGGGCACGCGGCGCCGGAGGTGTTCCACACCAACGAGGGGCACGCCGGGTTCCTCGGCCTGGAGCGGATGGCGGAGCTGCGCGCCGGAGGACTCGACTTCGACGCCGCCCTGGAGGCGGTCCGCGCCGGGACGGTGTTCACCACGCACACGCCCGTGCCGGCCGGCATCGACCGCTTCGACCGCGAACTGGTCGCCCGGCACTTCGGCCCGCACGCGGAGCTGCCGAACCTGGAGGTCGACCGCATCCTGCGGCTCGGCATGGAGACCTACCCCGGCGGCGAGCCCAACCTGTTCAACATGGCCGTGATGGGCCTGCGCCTCGCCCAGCGGGCCAACGGCGTCTCCCTGCTGCACGGCCAGGTCAGCCGGGAGATGTTCGCCGGACTGTGGCCCGGGTTCGATCCCGAGGAGGTGCCCATCACCTCCGTCACCAACGGGGTGCACGCGCCCACCTGGGTCGCCCCCGAGGTGTACCGGCTCGGCGCCCGGCAGATCGGCACCCAGCGCGCGGAGGAGGCGCTCAGCATCGGCGACTCCGACCGCTGGGACTCCGTCGCCGACATCCCCGACCAGGACATCTGGGACCTGCGCCGGTCGCTGCGCGAGCTGCTGGTGCTGGAGGTACGGGAACGGCTGCGCGCCTCCTGGCGGCAGCGCGGCGCCGGAACCGCCGAACTGGGCTGGATCGACGGCGTCCTCGACCCGGACGTGCTCACCATCGGCTTCGCCCGGCGCGTCCCGTCGTACAAGCGGCTGACGCTGATGCTGCGCGACCGGGACCGGCTGATGGACCTGCTGCTGCACCCCGAGCGGCCCGTGCAGATCGTGGTCGCGGGCAAGGCCCACCCGGCGGACGACGGGGGCAAGCGGCTCATCCAGGAGCTGGTCCGCTTCGCCGACGACCCGCGGGTGCGGCACCGGATCGTGTTCCTGCCCGACTACGGCATGGCGATGGCGCAGAAGCTGTACCCCGGCTGCGACATCTGGCTGAACAACCCGCTGCGGCCGCTGGAGGCGTGCGGCACCAGCGGGATGAAGGCCGCGCTCAACGGCGGGCTCAACCTGTCCGTGCTGGACGGCTGGTGGGACGAGTGGTTCCAGCCCGACTTCGGCTGGTCCATCCCCACGGCGGACGGCGCGGGGACCGACCCGGACCGGCGCGACGACATAGAGGCCGCGGCGCTGTACGACCTGCTGGAGCAGCGGGTGACCCGCACCTTCTACGAGCGCGGGCGCAGCGGGCTGCCGGACCGGTGGATCGAGATGGTCCGGCGGACGCTGAGCCTGCTCGGGCCGAAGGTGCTGGCCGGGCGCATGGTGCGGGAGTACGTGGACCGGCTGTACACGCCGGCCGCGCACGCGCACCGGGCGATGGACGCGGACGCGGCCCGGGAGCTCGCCGAGTGGAAGGCGGCGGTGCGGGGGGCGTGGCACGGGGTGACCGTCGACCACGTCGAGACGTCCGTGGCCTCCGCCACCGCCGAGCTGGGCAGCACGCTGGCCCTCCGGGTGCGGGTGGGGCTGGGGAGCCTGCGGCCGGAGGACGTGGAGGTGCAGGCCGTCGCGGGGCGGGTGGACGAGGAGGATCGCATCACGGACGCGGTCGCCGTGCCGCTGAAGCCGGTGGGTGTTCCCGGGGCGGGGGGCGAGTGGGTCTACGAGGGCCCGCTGGCCCTCGACCGGACGGGGCCGTTCGGGTACACGGTGCGGGTTCTTCCCAGCCATCGGCTGTTGGCGTCCGGGGCGGAGCTGGGTCTGGTGGCGGTGCCACCGGAGGATGTCGCCGAGGCGGCGGGCTTACTGATGCGGTGAGATGACGCCCTTCAGGGGCGCGGGGAACTGCGCGACCAGCCCCCGACGGCCGGCACCCGAGTACCCGTCGGGGGCGTTACGCTGCGAGGCGCCTTAGGGGCGCGGGGAACTGCGCGATCAGCCACGGATGGCCCGCGCCCGGCGGTGAACAGTGCCTGGCACTCTCGTGGCCGTGGGGGCGTTGCACACCTCGGTGCTGCGAGGTGCCGCCTGCGCCCACCCGTGCCGCCCCAAGCGGCACGACTGCCCGCAGGCGGAGGCGCCTTAGGGGCGCGGGGAACTGCGCGATCAGGCCCCGACAGCCCGCACCCGGCGATGGACAAGGCCCCGCACCCCCGTAACCCTCAGGCGTCCTCCACGCCTCGGGTCGCCAGGCGGCGGAGGGTCTTGCCGGCGCGGCGGGCGTACGCGTGCTGGAGGGACCGGGTAGCCGCGCCACCCGCTCGGGCGTACCAGCGGGCCGGGCGGCTGAACGCCGAGACCGTGAGCCACACCGTGCCGTCACCCGTACGGTGCACCACGAACGCCTCCTCCCCGCTCTCCGGATGCCCCGCCAGCGTCCCGTACGCCCACCCCGCCTCGCGGTACTCTTCCGCCGCCCACACGACCCGGCAGGGCGCCTTCACCAGCCCCGCCAGGGTGACGGTGACGTCGACGCCGGCCGCGGCCCGGTCCGCCGAGGCGTCGATGCCGACCCCCATCTCCCGGTGCATCTCGAAACCGAACAGCGCGTCCACCGCCTGGTGGAACACCTTCTCCCCCTCGCCGAGCCGCGTGCGCTCCCTCAAGTGGTGAAATCCCGGAGGGCAGAACTCGGGATCCCGGCTCGCGCCGACGTGGTCGTAGGTGAAGTCCGCCGAAGACATAGGACCCAAGCCTAGGCGGTGGCCCCGAACGCACCGGCGGCACCCGGAGCGAAGTGCTCCGGGTGCCGCGCGGCACGGGCGGGAACCGGCCTCAGCTGACGTTGACCGCCTTCCAGGCCGCGTTGACCGCCTTGTACTCCGTGCTGTTCGCGCCGTACAGCGCCGACGCCGCGTTCAGGGTGCCCGTGCGGGCCGCCTTGTAGTTGGTCGTCGAGGTGAAGTACGTGGTCAGCGCCTTGTACCAGATCTGCAGCGCCTTGGCGCGGCCGATGCCGGTGACGGTGGAGCCGTCGTACGTCGGCGAGTTGTAGCTCACGCCGTTGATCGTCTTCGAGCCGCTGCCCTCGGCGAGCAGGAAGAAGAAGTGGTTCGCCGGGCCCGAGGAGTAGTGCACGTCGACCGAGCCGAGGCTGGAGGACCAGTAGTCCTTGGACGCGCCGTCCTTGCTCGGCTTGTCCATGTACCGCAGCGGCGTGCCGTCGCCGTTGATGTCGATCTTCTCGCCGATGAGGTAGTCACCGGAGTCGGCGGAGTTGTTCGCATAGAACTCCGCCCCGGCGCCGAAGATGTCGCTGGTCGCCTCGTTCAGGCCGCCGGACTCGCCGCTGTAGCGCAGGCCCGCGGTGACCGAGGTGACGCCGTGGCTCATCTCGTGGCCGGCGACGTCCAGCGAGGTCAGCGGGTGGGTGTTGCCCGTGCCGTCGCCGTAGGTCATGCAGAAGCAGCTGTCCTGCCAGAAGGCGTTGACGTAGTTGCTGCCGTAGTGGACGCGGGAGTAGGCGGCCTTGCCGTCGTTCCTGATGCCGCTGCGCCCGAAGGTGTTCTTGTAGAAGTCCCAGGTGATCTGGGCGCCGTAGGCGGCGTCCACGGCCGCGGTCTGGTCGCTGGAGGAGCTGGAGGCGGTGCCGGTGCCCCAGGTGTCGTCCGCGTCGGTGAACAGGGTGCCGGTGCCGGAGGTGCCGCGCGCCAGGTTGTAGGTCTTGTGACCGCCGCGCGCGGTGTCGTACAGCTGGTACGTCGAGCCGGACTTGTAGGTGCCGAGGGTGACCGTGCCGGAGTAGAGGCTCTTGCCGGTGCCGGTGTGGACGGCCTGCCACTCGTGCAGCTTCTCGCCCGTGGTGGCGTCCGTGATCACGTGCAGCTCGTTCGGGGTGCCGTCCTCCTGGAGGCCGCCGACGACGGTCTCGTAGGCGAGGACGGGCGTGCCCTCGGCGGCCCAGATCACCTTGCGGGGCGCCGAGTCGGCCTCGGTGCGCGCGGAACCGGCCTTCTCGGCGGCGGCGAGCGCCTGCGTCTCCGCCTTGCCCGCGGCGACCTTCGGCGTCACGGAGGCGACGGCGACAGAGGTCTTCACGGCCTTGGTGACGGTTCTGGCGCCGCCCGCCGGCTCGTGCACGACGAGGTCGCCGCCGAGCACGGGCAGCCCGTCGTAGGTGCGCTCGTAGCGGGTGTGGACCGTGCCGTCGACGTCCTTGACGACATCCTTGACGATCAGCTTCTCCTTGGCGCCGAGGCCTATCGCGTCGGCGGTCCCGGAGGCCGTGGACTGCTGCTCCTGGATGAGGGAGGTGCGCGCGGAGGCGGACAGCAGCACGGGGGCGCTGCCCAGGACCGGCTTGCCGGCCGGGGCGGAGTCGGCGGTCGCGGTACCGGTGGCCAGGCCGGTGGTGAGCAGGGCGCCGGCCGCGACGGCGGTGGCGGCGGCCAGGGCGGTACGGCGACGACGCGCGTAGAGGGGAGTCACTCGAAGCTCCTCGGGGGGTGAGTGGGGGTGCCGGACGGTTGGGGGGCCGTCCGGGTGGTGCACCGAGCGAGGGAAGAGTGACACCCGCGACGCGTACATGTCATGAGGGTCGAATGATGTTGGCCGAAAGTAGCCGTCGGGCCGTGTGTTGCGGGTGTGTAAAACCGTGTGACCTCGGCAAAGGCGCAACCCTCGGTGCGTATGGGGTCGGCAAAAAGCGGCGCCGTCCCGGGCGGTCGGAACCACCCGGGACGGCGTCGCGACAGGGTCCGTACGACGACGGGATCCGTACGACGACGGAATCCGTACGACGACGGGGTCCGCCTACGGGAAGGTCAGGCTCCAGCCGTTGATGTAGCCGGTGTCGTAGCGGGCCGTGTCCTGGACCCGAAGCCGCCAGGTGCCGTTGGCCGTCTCCGACGAGGCGTTGACCGTGTACGTCTCGTTGATGTTGTCCGCCGAACCGCCGGTGCGGTTGCGGAGGCGGTACGAGGTGCCGTCCGGGGCCACCAGGTCGACGACCAGGTCACCGCTCCACGTGTGCACGATGTCCACCGCGACCTGGAGGTTGGCCGGCGCGTTGCCGGTGCGGCCGGTGACGGTGATCGCGGACGTCACCGCGGCGCCGGCGTCCGGGATCGCCACGTCGGTGGTCGACTCGAAGGTGGTGCCGCCGCCCCCGGGACCGCCGGAGCGGGTGCCGACGTTGACGGCCGCCCAGGCGTCCTGCACCGCCTTGTACTCGGCGCTGTCCGTGCCGTACAGCTCACCGGTCGCCGCCAGGGTGCCGGTGCGGGCCGCCGCGTAGTTCGTGGTGGAGGTGAACTTCGTGGTGAGCGCGCGGAACCAGATCTTCTCCGCCTTGGCGCGGCCGATGCCGGTGACCGGCAGGCCGTCGGAGGTGGGGGAGTCGTAGGTGACCCCGTTGATGGTCTTCGTACCGCTGCCCTCGCTCAGCAGGTAGAAGAAGTGGTTCGCCACGCCCGACGAGTAGTGGACGTCGATCGAGCCGATGCCGGAGTACCAGGAGTCCTTGGACCGGCCGTCCTTGCTCGGCTTGTCCATGTACCGCAGCGGGGTGCCGTTCCCGTTGATGTCGATCTCCTCGCCGATGAGGTAGTCACCCACGTCGGAGGAGTTGTTGGCGTAGAACTCGACGGTCGAGCCGAAGATGTCGCTCGTCGCCTCGTTGAGGCCGCCGGACTCGCCGCTGTAGACCAGGCCCGCGGTGGCCGAGGTGAGGCCGTGCGACATCTCGTGCGCGGCCACGTCGATCGAGGTGAGCGGGTTGGCGTTGCCGGAGCCGTCGCCGTAGGTCATGCAGAAGCAGCTGTCCGACCAGAAGGCGTTGACGTAGTTGTTGCCGTAGTGGACCCGGGAGTACGCGCCGACGCCGTCCCCGCGGATGCCGGTGCGGCCGTGCACGTTCTTGTAGTAGTCCCAGGTCAGCGCCGCCCCGTAGTGGGCGTCCGCGCCGGCCGACTCCGCGTTGGAGGGACTGCCGTTGCCCCAGACGTCGTCGGAGCCGGAGAACAGCGTCCCGGTGCCGGAGGTGCCGCGGTTGAGGTTGTACGTCTTGTGTCCGCCGCGCGCGCCGTCGGTGAGGTTGTACGTCGAGCCCGACTGGGTGGTCGTCAGGTCGACGGTGCCGCTGTAGACCGTGTGGCCGGTGCCGTTCTGCACGGCCTGCCACTCGTACAGCTTCTCGCCCGTGGTGGCGTCGGTGACGACGTGCAGCTCCTGCGGGGTGCCGTCGTGCTGGAGGCCGCCGACCACCGTCTCGTACGCGACGACCGGCTTGCCGTCCGCCGCCCAGATCACCTTGCGCGGGGCCCGGTCGACGTCCGCGCCCTCGGCCTTCTCGGCCTGCGCGGCGGACAGGGCCTGCGCCTCGGCCTTCGCGGCCGGCACCTTCGCGGCGGTGGTGGCGGGCTTCACCGCGGCGCGGGTCGCCTTGACGACCCTGTCCGCCTCGCCGGCCGAGTCACCCTGGACGATCAGGTCGCCGCCGAGGACGGGCAGCCCGTCGTAGGTGCGCTCGTAGCGGACGTGCACGGTGCCGTCGCGGTCCTTGAGGACGTCGCGGACGACGAGCTTCTCCTTCGCGCCCAGACCGAGGTCCTTCGCGGTCTCGGCCTTGACGGAGTCCGCCTGGCGCATCAGCGCGGCACGCTGGGCGGGGGTGAGCTTGACCGGCTCCGAGCCGGGCGCGGCGGCGCTCGCGGTCCGGGGCGCCGTGCCGGGGGCGGCGGTGGCGGCGCCGGACTGGACGGCCGTGGCGATCAGCGCGGCCACGCCGGCCAGGGCGACGGCGGCGACGCGGCGCTGCGCGGTGCGGGGGGTGCGTCTGTGGGACGTCCTGCTTCTCAACGCTGACTCCTTCTGCGGGGCCGCGGGGGTACGCGGCCTGGGGAGACCGGCCGGCGGGTCAGCCGGCCGGGCAGAACGGAAGTGCTCCGAGCAGTGACCGCCGCACAACGGGCAGCCGAAGCTGTGGGGTTGCTGTGAAGCGGCCGTGGGAAGAGTGGCAGGGGATCGCGGTTTCTGTCAGGAGCGCGTCAGGAAGTTGGCCGGATTCCGTTCGGTCTCCGGAAGGGGGCGTCCGTTATACGGACGACGGCGGGACGCCGCCCGTCCCGTCCCCGTGCCACGAGCGCCACAACGCCGCGTACACCCCGTCCTCCGCCACCAGGGTGTCGTGCGTGCCCAGTTCGGAGAGGCGGCCGTCCTCCATCACGGCCACCCGGTCCGCGTCGTGCGCGGTGTGCAGCCGGTGCGCGACGGCGACGACCGTACGGCCCTCCAGCACGGCGGCCAGCGCGCGCTCCGCGTGCCGGGCGGTCGCCGGGTCGAGCAGGGCCGTCGCCTCGTCCAGTACCAGCGTGTGCGGGTCGGCCAGCACCACGCGGGCCAGGGCGAGTTGCTGCGCCTGGGGTCCGTCGGTGGCGTGGCCGCCCTCGCCCAGCTCGGTGTCCAGCCCGCACGGCAGCTCACGTACCCAGCCGTCCGCGCCCACCACGGCCAGCGCCGCCCACAGCTCCCCGTCCCCGGCGTCCGGCGCGGCGATCCGCAGATTGTCCCGGACCGACCCCAGGAAGACATGGTGCTCCTGGGTCACCAGCACCACCTGCCGCCGCAGCCGCTCGGGGTCCAGCGCCGCCACCGGCACCCCGCCCACGGTCACGCTCCCGGCGGCCGGCGCGTCCACCCCCGCCAGCAGCCGGCTCAGCGTGGTCTTGCCCGCGCCCGACGGCCCGACCACCGCCAGCCGTTCGCCCGGCGTCAGCGTCAGGTCCACCCCCCGCAGCACCTCACCGCCCCCGTCGTACGCGTAGCGCACACCGGTCACGTCGATGCGGTCGTCCGCCGGGTCGGGAGCGTCGCTGCGCCCGGCCGCGCGCGGCGCCTGGGCCAGGCCCTCCACCCTGGCGAACGAGGCCCCGCTGGACTGGAGCTGCTCCAGCCGCATCAGCACCTCGTCCAGCGGGCCGCTCAACTGCAGCAGGTACAGCGACGTCGCCACGACCGCGCCCAGGCTCACCGCGTCCCGCGCGAGCAGCCATCCGCCGCACAGCAGCACCCCCGCCACCGGCACGATGTACGACAGCTCGACCACCGGGAAGAACACCGACCGCAGGAACAGCGTGCGCATACGGGCGCGGCGGGACGTCTCCAGCGCCTCCCGGCTCGCCCGGATCCGCCGCTCCTCCATCCGGAACGCCTCCACCGTGCGGGCGCCCGCCGCCGTCGACGCGACCACCTCCGCGACGTCCGAGTTGGCCGCGCCCTCGGCGAGGTACGCGTCCCTGGCCCGCCGCAGGTACCAGCGCAGCACCAGCCAGATCGGGGTGAGGCACAGCAGCCCCAGCGCGCCCAGCAGCGGGTCCACGACCAGGATCGCGACCATCACGAACAGCGACTGCACCAGGTTGACCAGCAGTGAGGGTCCGGCGTCGCGCAGCGTGGTGCCGACGGCGGTCACGTCCGCCGTGCCCCGCGTCGTCAGATCGCCGGTGCCGGCCCGCTCCACGACGGCGGACGGCAGCGCCAGCGCCCGGTCCACGAACCGCTCACGCACCCGCGCCAGCGTCCGCTCCCCGAACCGGTGGCCCACGTAACGGGCCCACCGGGACAGCAGCAGCTGCGCCACCGCGCACGCCAGGATGACCGGGGCCAGCCGGTCCACCACGGCGGTGCCGCCGCCCGCCCGCACCTCGTCGACGATCCGCCCGAGCAGCCACGGCCCGGCCAGCCCGGCGAGGGCGGCCGCGCCGTTCAGCGCCAGCACACCCGCGAACGCCCGCCCGTCGGCCCGCACCAGCTCCCCGGCGGCCCGCCGCACATCACCCGGCTCCGCCACCGGCAGTCGTTCCGCGCTCATCGGGGGACCTCCTGGGTGACGTTCCGTTCGGCGTCCCGGACCGCCGCGTTGGTCTCTGCCAGCTCCCCAAGCGTCCCCGGCACATCGCCCGGCTCCGCCACTGGCAGTCGTTCCGCGCTCATCGGGGGACCTCCTGGTGGGTGTCCTGTCCGGCGTCGTGGGCGACCTTGTGGCCGTGTTCCGGCTCTTCGGGCAGCCGGTGGTGGGCGCCGCTCGCCGACGCCTTGGCGGCGGTCGGGGGACGCCGACGGTCGGCCGGCGCGCGCTCCCCGGCGGCCCGCCGCACATCACCCGGTTCCGCCACAGGCAGTCGTTCCGCGCTCATCGGGCCACCTCCTCGGTGGCGTCCTGCTCCGCGTCCCTGGCCACCAGGCGTCGGTACTCCGGCTCACCTTCCAGCAGTTCACGATGCGAGCCGCTCGCCGTCACCTTGCCGTCGGACAGGAACAGCACCCGGTCGGCCCGGTCGAGGACCAGCGGTGAGGTGGTGACCAGCACCGTGGTCCGGCCCTCGCGCTCCGTGCGCAGCCGGTCGGCGACCAGCGCCTCGGTGTGCGCATCGAGCGCCGAGGTCGGCTCCACCGCCAGCAGCACCTCCGGGTCGGCGAGCAGCGCCCGCGCCAGCCGGACCCGCTGCCGCTGACCGCCGGACAGGCTGCGGCCCTGCGCGGACACCACCGAGTCGAGGCCGTCCGGCAGCCCGCGCACCACGTCGTCGGCCGCCGCCGCGTGCAGTGCGCCCAGCACCCGCGCGTCGGACGCCCCGCCCCGGCCCGCGACCACCTCGCGCAGCGGGCCCGCGAAGAGCGCGGCCTCCGGTTCGGCGACCAGGATCCGCTCCCGCACCCGGGCGAGCGCCACCTCGTCCAGCCGGACCCCGCCCCACATGACGTCGGACGGCGTGTACCGGCCCAGCCGGTCCACCACGGCCACCGCGTCCGCCGGCCGGGCACAGACCAGCGCGGTCAGCCGCCCCGGCAGCACCCGCACCCCGGACTGCGGGTCCTCCAGCGTGGACGGTTCGGCCGGCGGTTCGGCGGTGGCCGCGTCCGGCGGCGGCTGGATCCGCAGCAGCGCCGCCACCCGGCCGGCCGCGACCACGCCCCGGCTGAGGTAGTAGCCGCACTCGATCAGGAACATCACCGGCCACACCAGGACGGTCACGTACCCGTACACCGACACCAGTTCGCCGACGGTGATCTCCCCCTGCGCGGCCTGCCGGGCGGCGATCCACGTCACCACCGCGAGGAACAGCGCCGGCAGGCCCGCGGCCAGCGCCTGCATCCAGCTGGTCACCGCCCCCACCCGGTAGCCCTGCTCCCGCAGCCGCCCCGAGTCGCGGCGGAACGCGTCCGCGACCAGCCCCTTGCCGCCGAGCCCGCTCAGCACCCGCAGCCCGCCCGCGAGATCCCCGATCCGCGCGGTCAGCACGCCCTGCCTCTCGCGGTACTCCGTCTCCGCGCCCTGCAGCCGCCCGGCGAGCGGTCCCACCACCAGCCCGATCACCGGCACCCCCAGCACCACCACCGCGGCCAGCAGCGGAGACACCGTCAGCAGCAGCCCCGCCACCGCCGCGTACGCCACGACCGCGCCGAACCCCGGGCCGACGGCGGTGAGGGACTGGGCGATCACCTGCACGTCCCCCACGCCGATGGTGACGACCTCCCCGGCTGCCGCCCGCCGGTCCAGCGCTGCGCCCAGCCGCACGGTGTGCCCGACGACCACCTTCACCGTGCGGAAGTTGGCGTCCATCCGCACCTGCGTCATCGTGCGGTGCCGCATCATGCTCAGCCAGGCGTTGAAGGCGGTCACCAGGACCAGCAGACCGGCCCAGCCGGCCAGCGCCCCCATGTCGCCCGTCCCCAGCCCGTCGTCCACCGCCCGGGACATCAGGTACGGCGTGGACGCCAGCAGCACCATCCACACGCTGCCGTACACCGCCCCCGCCAGGCAGCGCCCCGGCTGCCGGCGCACCAGCCACCACAGATAGCGGGCACCGCCGCGCCCGTCGGGCGTGCCGGGATCCCCGTAGGTGTCGATCACGTGCGCTGTCCTCCCCCTGCGGCCCGGCGGCCGGCGTGCCTCGTCGGTCGTCTCACGGGCGCTCCCGGAACGGCGCGAGCGTGGCCCGTACGTGTTCGGCGGCGCCCCAGTCGGGCTCGAACTGGGCGATCACGGCCAGGTGCTGCCGCAGCTGGAGGACGGGCATCCGCTCCCGCCAGCCGGCGTCGAGACCGGTCAGCTCCGCGTACCGCTCGAAGAACACCCGCGCCTCGGGTGGCGGTGCGGTCGTCCACAGGTGGGCGAGGTCCACCTCGGCCCAGGTGTACGACACGGCCGGGTCGATCAGCGCGGGCCGGCCGTCGGGGGCGGCCATCACGTTCTGCGCCCACAGGTCGCCGTGGGTCAGGCACGCGGGCCGGTCCGGCAGCAGCTCGGGCAGCCGGTCGCACAGCCGCTCCAGCGCGCGGCGGTCGGCGGCGTCCAGCGCCTCACGGACCCGGGGCTCCTCCAGCCAGCGCAGCAGACGGTGCCGGGCGAAGAACTCGAACGCGTCGTCGGTCCAGGTGTTGACCTGGCGGCGGCGGCCCAGCCAGTTGTCCCGGTGCCAGCCGAACCGGTCGTGGCGCGTGGTGGTGTGCAGGCGGGCGAACGCGTGCGCGCACGCCTCCCAGAACGCCTCCGTGTCCGGCCGCGCCCGCAGCACCGACAGCACCAGCAGGTCCCGGTCCGCGCGCACGACGTCCGGCGTGACCACACCGCCCGCCTCGCGCAGCACGGCCAGCCCCTCGGCCTCCGCGGCGAAGGCGTCGTCCGCCGGCGGCTCGCCGAACGCCTTCACGAACAGCGGGGTGCCGTCCGCGCGGCGGGCCAGACCCGCGGTCGCGGCGAGACCCCCGGACGCCGGCTCGACCGCGCCGACGTCCGTGAGACCCGCCGCGTGCAGCCGCGCGAGCAGCATCGACGTCGCCTCCGTCACGGGTGTGCTCCTCTCGGTCGGTCCCCCGGCACGCCCCCGGGAGCGGGCCCGCGACGGCGGCACGCGTCAGGCCAGGCTGTCCCGCCAGGCCCGGTGCAGGTCCGCGAACCGGCCCGTGCCGCCGACGAGTTCGTCCGGGCTGCCGTCCTCCACGATCCGCCCGTGCTCCATCACCAGCACGCGGTCCGCGATCTCCACGGTGGACAGACGGTGCGCGATCACCACCGCCGTACGGCCCTTCAGCACCGTGGCCATCGCCCGCTGCACCGCCCGCTCGCCGGGGACGTCCAGCGAGCTGGTCGCCTCGTCGAGGATCAGCACCGCCGGGTCCGCGAGCAGCGCCCGCGCGAACGCCACCAGCTGCCGCTGTCCCGCCGAGATGCGTCCGCCGCGCTTGCGGACGTCCGTGTCGTAGCCGTCGGGCAGGGCGGCGATGAAGTCGTGCGCTCCGATCTCCCTGGCCGCCTGCTCGATCTCCTCGCGGGTGGCCTCCGGACGGCCGATGGAGATGTTCTCGGCGACCGTCCCGGAGAACAGGAACGCCTCCTGGGTCACCATCACCACCTCGCGCCGCAGATCCCGTCCCGTCAGGTCGCGCAGGTCGACCCCGTCGAGCAGCACCCGTCCGTCGCTCGGGTCGTAGAAGCGGGCGAGCAGCTTCGCCAGCGTCGACTTGCCCGCGCCCGTGGAGCCGACCACGGCGACGGTCTGCCCGGCCGGCAGGGTGAGGCCGAAGCGGGGCAGCACCTCGCCGCCGGTGCGGTACGCGAACCGCACGTCGTCGAAGACCACCTCCCGCCCGGGGAGACCGGAGCGCCGCCCCGGCAGCTCGCGGGGCGCCGCCGGCTCGGGCACGGACGGGGTCTGCGCGAGCAGGCCTGCGATCTTCTCCAGCGAGGCCGCCGCCGACTGGTAGGAGTTGAGGAACATGCCCAGCCGGTCGATCGGGTCGTACAGCCGCCGCAGATAGAGCACGGCCGCCGCCAGCACACCCAGCGCCAGCGTCTCCCCGGCCACCCGGTAGGCGCCCCACAGCACGATCAGCGCGACCGTGGTGTTCGCGGTCACCCGGGAGCCGACGACGTAACGGGCCATCTCCAGCAGCGCGTCGCCGTTGGTCTTCTCGTGCCGCCGGTTCAGCACCGCGAAGTCGGCGTCGTTGGCCTTCTCGCGGCGGAAGGCGCGCACCGGGCGGATGCCGTTCATCGTCTCGACGAACTTCACGATCACCGCGGCGATCGCCGTCGACCGCTTCCGGTACACCCGCTGCGCCCGCCGCTGGTAGGACCGCACCAGCAGGTACAGCGGCACGAACGACGCCACCGCGACCGCGCCGAGACCCAGGTCCAGCCAGAGCAGCAGCACCGAGATGTACACGGCGGACAGAATGGTCATCACCAGTTCCTGCAGGCCCTCCTCCAGCAGCTCCCGCAGCGACTCGACGTCGGTGGTGGAGCGGGAGATCAGCCGGCCGGAGGTGTACCGCTCGTGGAAGTCCACGCTCAGCGCCTGCGCGTGCCGGAAGATCCGGCCGCGCAGGTCCAGGAGCACGTCCTGGCTGACCCGGGCGGAAGCGGTGATGAACGCGTACTGCAGCGCCCCGGCCGCCGACGCGCACAGCAGATAGCCCGCCGCCACCGCGAACAGCGGCCCGTGGTCGCTGTCGCGGAACGCGGGCACCGCGCTGTCGATCGCGTACGCCACCAGCAGCGGGCCCGCCTGCACGGCGGCCTGCTGGAGCAGCAGCAACAGCGCGGTCAGCGCCACCCGGCCGCGCATCGGCGCGAGCAGGGAGCGCAGCAGCGCGCCGGTGGCGCCCGGGGGAGTGGGCAGCACGTCCCGGTCGAAGGGGTCGCCCGACTCCTGCGGGGTCCGGTCGTCGTCCTCGTCGCGGACCGGTGCGGTCGTGGCCGCCGTCATCGCTGCTCCTCCAGTTCCTCCGCCGGGTCGCCCGACATGAGGTGGGCGTACTCGGCATTGCCGCGCAGCAGTTCGTGATGGGTGCCGACCGCCGTGATACGCCCGCCGGACAGCAGCGCCACCCGGTCGGCGAGCAGCACGGTGGACGGGCGGTGCGCCACGATCAGCGCCGTGGTGTCGGCGAGGACCCGGCGCAGCGCGGCCTCGACCGCGGCCTCGGTGTGCACGTCCAGCGCGGACAGCGGGTCGTCCAGCACCAGGAAGTCGGGCCGCCCCACGACCGCGCGGGCGAGCGCGAGCCGCTGCCGCTGCCCGCCGGACAGGCTCAGGCCCTGCTCGCCGACCTGGGTCGCGGTGCCCTGGGGCAGCGCGTGGGCGAAGTCGGCCTGGGCGACGGCCAGGGCGCGGTCCAGGTCCTCCTCGCCGCTGCCGCCGCCCATCAGGACGTTCTCGCCGACGGTCGCGGAGAACAGCGTGGGCTCCTCGAAGGCGACGGCGACCCGGGAGCGCAGTTCGTCCCGGGACATGTCCCTGATGTCCCGCCCGTCGAGGGTGACGCGCCCCTCGGTGACCTCGTGCAGCCGGGGCACCAGCGCGGTCAGCGTGGTCTTGCCGCTGCCGGTCGCCCCGACCAGCGCCAGCGACTCGCCGGGCCGGATGTGCAGGTCGACGCGGTCCAGCACGGGCGGCGAGCCCTCGGGCGCGTCCGGGTAGCGGAAGGTGACGTTCTCGAACCGCAGCCCTTCCCGGGGGCCGCCGTCCTTCGCCGGGGACGCCGGGCCGCCCGACTCCGGCTCCGCGTCCATCACCTCGAAGTACCGCTCGGTGGCCGTCGCCGCCTCCTGGCTCATCGCCAGCAGGAAGCCGATCGAGTCCACCGGCCAGCGCAGCGCCAGCGCCGTGGACAGGAACGCCACCAGGGTGCCCGCCGACAGCTCGCCGTCCGCCACCTGCACCGCGCCCAGCACCAGCGCCGCGCCGATGGCCAGTTCGGGCAGCGTCACGATGATGCCGAGGATCGTCGCCAGCAGCCGCGCCTTGTGCAGCTCCGTGCCCCGCAGCTTCCCCGACAGCTCGCGGAACGCCCGCGCCTGGCTGCGGTGCCGGCCGAACCCCTTGATGATCCGGATGCCGAGCACGCTCTCCTCGACCACGGTCGTCAGATCGCCCACCTGGTCCTGCGCCTGCCGCGCCGCCCGCGAGTACTGCTTCTCGAACACCACGCAGGTGATCAGCACGGGCACCGCCGGGATCAGGATGACCAGCCCCAGCGTCCAGTCCTGGACCAGCATGATGCTCACGCCGACCAGGATCGTCACGCCGTTGACCAGCAGGAACGTCAGCGGGAACGCGAGGAACATGCGCAGCAGCATGAGGTCCGTGGTGGCCCGGGACAGCAGCTGGCCCGAGGCCCAGCGGTCGTGGAAGGCGATCGGCAGCCGCTGGAGATGGCGGTACAGATCGGCGCGCATCTCCGCCTCGACGTGCGACAGGGGCCGCGCCACCAGCCAGCGCCGGAACCCGAACAGCAGCGCCTCCGCCAGCCCGAGCAGCAGCAGGTACAGCGCCCCGAGCCACACCCCCGCCGGGTCACGGTCGGCGATGGGGCCGTCGACCATCCACTTGAGCACCAGCGGGATGACGAGACCTATGCAGGACGCCAGGACGGCGATGAACGCGGCGGTGAACAGGCGCGTCCGCACAGGCCGCACGTACGGCCACAGCCGTAGCAGCGTCCGCACGGTGGAGCGGGGTTCCCGGGGAGAAGGTGTAGTGGGCATCAGCAGTGAGAGTACGGTTCGCCACTGACGCTGCCCACCGAATTCCGGCCCGGTCCGCCTCGGCCGTGAGTCCTACGACCGGCGCCACGGTCCCGCCCCACCTCGGTGAACGCCCGTCACGGGGCCCGGGAGTCGTACCACTCCATCGGCCGATCGGACGATGCGCGGCCGAGCGCGACGGCCGATGTGCGCGCGCCCCGTCCACCACGACACTGACCGTCATGTCCGTCATCGACGTCACCGACCTGCGCAAGGCCTACGGCGGCAGGACCGCCGTCGACGGGGTGTCCTTCTCCGTCGACGAGGGCGAGATCTTCGGGATTCTCGGTCCCAACGGCGCCGGCAAGACCACCACCGTGGAGTGCGTGGAGGGGCTGCGCGTCCCCGATTCCGGCCGGATCCGGGTCGCCGGGCTCGACCCCGTCACCGACCACGACGAGGTCACCCGGGTTCTCGGCGCGCAACTCCAGGAGAGCGAACTCCAGCCGAAGCTGACCGTCCGCGAGGCCCTGGAGCTCTACGCCTCCTTCCACCGCCGCCCCGCCGACTGGCGCCCGCTCGCCGAACGCCTCGGCCTCACCGAGAAGCTGGCCACCCGGTTCGCGAAGCTGTCCGGCGGCCAGAAGCAGCGCCTGTTCATCGCGCTCGCCCTCATCGGCAACCCGCGGATCGTCGTGCTGGACGAGCTGACCACCGGTCTCGACCCGCGCGCCCGGCGGGACACCTGGGAACTCATCGAGGACGTCCGCGCCGGCGGCGTCACCGTCCTGCTCGTCACCCACTTCATGGAGGAGGCCCAGCGCCTCTGCGACCGGATCGCGGTCATCGACCAGGGACGCGTCGCCGCCCTCGACACCCCCGCGGGACTGGTCCGCCGCTCGGCCGGGGCCACCGTCATCAGCTTCACCCCGTCCGCCCCGCTCGACGACGCCGACCTGAACGCGCTGCCCGGGCTCGCCTCGGTGGCCCGGAAGGACGGCCGGATCACCCTGTCCGGCACCGACGACACGGTCAACGCCGTCCTCACCCTCCTCGCCCGCTCCCGCGTCACCGCCCACCAGCTGCGCGTCACCGACGCCACGCTGGACGACGCCTTCCTCGACCTCACGGAGAGCCCCGCATGAGCACCACCGGACTCGTGAACACGGCAGTGCTGCGCACCGAGTTCCGCCTCTTCCGGCGCGAACCCGCCGGCATCTTCTGGATCATGCTCTTCCCGACCCTCCTGCTGGCGATCCTCGGCTCCATCCCGTCCTTCCGGGAGGCCGACCCGGCCCTCGGCGGACTGCGCCCGGTCGACGCCTACGTACCGGTCGCCCTCCTCCTCGGCCTGATCATCGGCGGGCTCCAGGGCATGCCGCCCACCCTCACCGGCTACCGCGAGACCGGCATCCTGCGCCGGATGTCCACCACACCGGTCCGCCCCTCCGCCCTGCTCGCCGCGCAGATGACGGTGCTCGGCGCCGCCTCCCTGGTGTCCGCGCTGCTCACCTTCGCCGTCGGCCGCCTCGCCTTCGACGTAGCCCTGCCGGAACAGCCCCTCGGCCACCTCCTCGCGCTGCTGCTCGCCCTGGCCGCCTCCCTCGCGTTCGGCGCGCTGCTCAGCGCCCTGGCCCGCACGGCGAAGATCGCGACGGCGGTCGGCTCCACCGCGCTGTTCCCGATGATGTTCACCGCGGGTGTGTGGCTGCCCGTCGGGGCCATGCCCGACCTGATGGCCGACATCGTCGGCTGGACCCCGTTCGGCGCGGCAGCGCAGGCCCTCGGCGAGGCGTCGGCGGGCCACTGGCCGGGAACGGGGCACCTGGCGGTGACGGCGGGGTGGGCGGTGCTGCTCACCGCGGGCGCGGTGCGGTGGTTCCGCTGGGAGTGAGGACGGCGGTGCCGGACACTGGTGCGATGACGGAATCGGCCCGACTCGAGGACCGCTGGGCGGTGTTCGACCGCTGGGGCCCCTACGGACTGCTCCTGCTGGGCGCCGTGCTGGCCTGGGCGACCACCGACGCCCTCGGCATGAGCACCGGCGAACGGCGGACCGCCGGCGCCCTCACCGCCGGTGCCGTCGCCGTGGAGCTGTGGTGGGGCGTGCGGTCACGCACCCGGCCGCCCGGGCCGTCCGCGGCGGGCATCCGCCAGTACGTCCTGCGCTGGGGCCTCGGCTTCGCCCTGACCTGGCTGAACCCGCTGTTCGCCTTCTACGCAGTCATCGGCTACTTCAGCACCGAGCGCCTGCTGCCGCGTGCGCTGCGCAAGGCGGGCCTGTGCGCCACCGCCGTGACCTTGGCCGGTTCCCAGTCGGGCGGGCTGCCGCCGCACGACGGCCTCGGCTGGACGCTCTTCGGCGCCCTCCTGGCCGCCAACGGCGTCCTGGTCCTGCTCTTCGGGCACTTCGCCGACCTGGAGGAGGACCGCGGCCGGGCCCGTGTGGCGACCATCGCCGAACTCGAACGCACCAACACCGCGTTGCAGCAGGCGCTCGACGAGAACGCCGCCCTGCACTCCCAACTGCTCGTCCAGGCGCGGGAGGCCGGCGTCGCAGACGAGCGCCGCAGGCTCGCCGCCGAGATCCACGACACGCTGGCCCAGGGCCTCACCGGCATCATCGCCCAGCTCCAGGTCGCCGCGAACACCCCCGACCCGGCCGCCGGCCGCGACCGTCTGGACCGGGCGCTCGCCCTGGCCCGCGAGAGCCTCGGCGAGGCCCGCCGCTCCGTGCACAACCTCGCCCCGGTCGCGCTCGCCGACGGCGGACTGCCCGAGGCGCTGAAGCGGACCGTCACCGAGTGGGGCGAACGCACCGACGTGCGGGCCCAGTTCACCGTCACCGGGACCGCCGAGCCGCTGCACGACGAGATCGCGGCCACCCTGCTGCGCATCGCCCAGGAGGCCCTCTCCAACACCGCGCGCCACGCGGGCGCCACCCGCGCTGGCGTGACCCTCTCCTACATGGGCGACGAGGTCACCCTCGACATCCGCGACGACGGCCGCGGGTTCGACCCGCTCGCCGTCCCCGCGCACACCTCCGCCGGCGGCTTCGGCCTGGACGGCATGCGGGCCCGCGCCGAACGCGTCGCCGGGTCCCTCACGGTCGAGTCCGAGCCGGGCGGCGGCACGGCGGTCTCGGCTCGCGTACCGTTGGTCCGCCATGACCCCTGACGCCGCCCCCGACGAGGCCGCCGAGGCCGCCGAGGCCGTGCCCGTGATCACCCTGCTCGTCGTCGACGACCACCCCGTCGTCCGCGACGGCCTGCGCGGCATGTTCGAGTCCGCGCCCGGCTTCCGCGTGCTCGGCGAGGCGGCCGACGGCGCGGCGGCGCTCCGACGGGCGGCGGAGCTGGACCCCGACGTGATCCTCATGGACCTGCGCATGCCCGGCACGGGCGGCGTGGAGGCCATCCGGGAGCTGACCCGGCGGGGCGCCCGCGCCCGGGTGCTGGTGCTCACCACGTACGACACCGACTCCGACACGCTGCCCGCGATCGAGGCGGGCGCGACCGGCTATCTGCTCAAGGACGCGCCGCGCGAGGAGCTGTTCACCGCCGTCCGCGCCGCGGCCCAGGGGCGTTCCGTGCTGTCCCCGGCCGTCGCCTCCCGGCTGGTGTCCGCCGTCCGCGCGCCCCGCACCCCGGGCGCGGAACCGCTGTCCGCGCGGGAGCGGGAGGTGCTGGCGCTGGTCGCCAGGGGCACCTCCAACCGGGAGATCGCCCGTGAGCTGTTCATCAGCGAGGCCACGGTGAAGACGCACCTGACGCACATCTTCGCCAAGCTGGGCGCCAAGGACCGTGCGGCGGCCGTGGCGACGGCGTACGACCGGGGCATCCTCGGCTGACCGCGGGGCGCCCTTCGCGTCAGGGCCGCACCCGCAGCAGCAGCACCGACCGTCCGGGCACGCGCACCGGCGCCCCCGCCCGGTGCACCACGGCGGGCGCGCGGTCCTGCTCCTCCCGCGCCGTGTCGACGACCACCTCGTACCGCTCGGCCCACGGAGGCCCCGGCAGGACGAACTCCACCGGTTCCGCGCCCGCGTGCAGCACGGCCAGGAAGCTGTCGTCGAGCACCGGCGCCCCCTGCTCGTCCCGCCCCGGGATGTCCCGCCCGGAGAGGTACATGCCGAGCGTGGCGGCCGGCGCGTACCAGTCGTCCTCGGTCATCTCCCGTCCGTGCGGGGTGAACCAGGCCAGGTCCCGCAGCCCGTCCGCGGCGTGCGCCCGGCCGGAGAAGAAGGAGCGGCGGCGCAGCACCGGATGTTCGTGGCGCAGCGCGATCAGCCGCGAGGTCAGCTCCAGCAGCGGACGCCACTCCGGGTCGTCCCGCAGGCTCCAGTCCACCCAGCCGATCTCGTTGTCCTGGCAGTAGGCGTTGTTGTTGCCGCGCTGGGTGCGGCCCATCTCGTCGCCCGCCACCAGCATCGGCACGCCCGTCGACAGCAGCAGCGTGGTCAGCAGGTTGCGCAGCTGCCGCCGCCGCAGGGCGCGCACGTCAGGGTCGTCCGTCCCGCCCTCCACGCCGCAGTTCCACGACCGGTTGTCGTCCGTGCCGTCGCGGTTGCCCTCCCCGTTGGCCTCGTTGTGCTTGCGGTCGTACGACACCAGGTCGCGCAGGGTGAAACCGTCGTGCGCGGTGACGAAGTTGACCGAGGCGTACGGCCGCCGCCCGCCCCAGGCGTACAGGTCGCTGGAGCCGGACAGCCGGTAGCCCATCTCCCGCACGTCCGGCAGCGCGTGGCGCCAGAAGTCCCGCACGGCGTCCCGGTAGCGGTCGTTCCACTCCGTCCACAGGGGTGGGAAGGCGCCCACCTGGTAGCCGCCCGACCCGACGTCCCACGGCTCCGCGATCAGCTTCACCCGGCGCAGCACCGGGTCCTGCGCGATCACCGCGAGGAACGGGGAGAGCATGTCGACGTCGTGCATGGAGCGGGCCAGCGCCGCCGCCAGGTCGAAGCGGAAGCCGTCGACGCCCATCTCCGTCACCCAGTAGCGCAGCGAGTCCGTGATCAGCCGCAGCACGTGCGGCTGCACCACGTGCAGGGTGTTGCCGCACCCGGTGTAGTCGGCGTACCGGCGGGCGTCGGGCTGGAGGCGGTAGTAGCCGCGGTTGTCGACGCCCTTCAGGGACAGGGTGGGGCCCAGCTCGCCCGCCTCGGCGGTGTGGTTGTAGACGACGTCGAGGATCACCTCGATGCCGGCCGCGTGCAGCGCGCGCACCATCCGCTTGAACTCGCCGACCTGCTGCCCGGCCGTCCCGGAGGCCGCGTAGGCGGCGTGCGGGGCGAAGTAGCCGACGGAGTTGTAGCCCCAGTAGTTGCGCAGCCCCCGGCGCAGCAGATGGTCCTCGTGCGCGAACTGGTGCACCGGCAGCAGCTCGACGGCCGTCACGCCCAGCTTCACCAGGTGCTCGATCGCCGCCGGGTGCGCGAGCCCCGCGTAGGTGCCGCGCAGCTCCTCCGGGACGCCCGGGTGCCGCTGGGTGAAGCCGCGCACGTGCAGCTCGTAGATGACCGAGTCGGCCCACGGGGTCTTCGGCCGCCGGTCGTCCGCCCAGTCGTCGTCGTCATGCACGACCACGCCCTTCGGCACGTACGGCGCCGAGTCCCGGTCGTCGCGCACGGTGTCCGCGACATGCTGCTCCGGCCAGTCCCGGACGTGCCCGTACACCTCGGGCGGCAGCGTGAAGTCCCCGTCCACGGCGCGCGCGTACGGGTCGAGCAGCAGCTTCGCCGGGTTCCAGCGCCCGCCCGTCCACGGGTCCCACCGGCCGTGCACCCGGTAGCCGTACCGCTGCCCCGGCAGCACCCCCGGCACGAAGCCGTGCCAGATGCCGTGCGTCAGCTCGGTCAGCGGGGCCCGGCTCTCCCGGCCGTGCTCGTCGAACAGGCACAGCTCCACGCCCTCCGCCCCGCCCGCCCAGAGCGCGAAGTTCGTCCCCGCCACCCCGTCCGGTCCGGTGCGGAACCGGGCGCCCAGCGGCGTCGGCCGGCCCGGCCGGACGGGCACCGTGGGCACGGGCGGCGCCGGCCGCGCGCCGTTCACGACGACGGCCGGGCGCCCGTCCCCGGTGGCCCGCTCTCCGGCCACCGCCTCCTGCTCGGCTGCGCTGGACACCTGTCAGCCTCCCGCGGCTCGTGGGGGACGACGGCGGACAGGGGAGCCACGGCCCGTGCGGCCCGGCCGCGGCTCCCCGGTGCGTCGTCCTCCCACAGTTCTGCCCAGAGCGCGCCTCGCACTCACGTTTCCCCGAGGGGCGGCATGGTCGTTTCCCGGAGGCGAGGCCCGTCGTTGGGTACCGCGTGAGGCACGTACAAGGGCGCGCACGGCGCGCGAGGGCCGCGCTGGCCGTCGTAGTGACATGGGCAGGACTGCTGACCGCGACCGCCGGGTGCAGCTCGGAGGGCCCCGTTGCGGGGGCGTTCGGGCCGCCGGGGCGGGGGGAGACCATCCAGGTGTCCCCGCGCGACGGCAGCAAGGGCGTCCGCCCCGGCGACGCGCTGCGGGTGCGGGTGGCCGAGGGCCGGCTGGAGTCGGTGAAGGCGGTCGTGTGGCAGGACGCGCGCGAGTCGCCGGTCCCGGGCCGGATCTCCGAGGACGGCCGCAGCTGGAAGCCCGACGACGAACGCCTCGCCCTCGCCGCGAAGTACACCGTCGACGCGGTCGCCGTGGACGGCTCGGGACGCCGCTCCGCCCGGCACACCACGTTCACCACGCACGTCCCGGAGGAACGCTTCATCGGCTACGTCGCCCCCGAGGACCGGTCCACCGTCGGCACCGGGATGATCGTGTCCCTGGAGTTCAACCGGAAGATCACCCGCCGTGCCGCCGTGGAGCGCGCGGTCAGGGTCACGGCACGGCCCGCCGTGGAGATCCGCCCCCACTGGTTCGGCGACACCCGCCTGGACTTCCGCCCCGAGGAGTACTGGAAGCCCGGCACCGAGGTCACCGTCGACCTGAACCTGCGCGACGTGGAGGGCGCGCCCGGCGTCTACGGCCTCCAGCGCCGCACCTTCACCTTCACCGTCGGCCGCAGCCAGGTGTCCGTGGTCGACGCCGCCGCCCACACCATGCGGGTGCGGCGGGACGGGGACCTGCTCGCCACCGTGCCGGTCACGGCGGGCGCGGCGAAGACGCCCACGTACAACGGCAAGATGGTGATCACCGAGATGCTCGAGGTCACCCGCATGGACAGCCGCACGGTCGGCTTCGGCGGCGAGTACGACATCCCCGACGTCCCGCACGCCATCCGGCTGACCAGTTCCGGCACCTTCCTGCACGGCAACTACTGGGCCGCGCCCGAGGTGTTCGGCAGCGGCAACGTCAGCCACGGCTGCGTCGGCCTGCGCGACGTGAAGGGCGGCGGCGCGGACACCCCGGCGGGCTGGTTCTTCGACCGCAGTCTGATCGGCGACGTCGTCGAGGTCGTCAACAGCAAGGACCGCACGGTCGCGCCGGACAACGGACTCGGCGGCTGGAACATGAACTGGAAGGAATGGAAGGCGGGCGGCGCGGTGAACCGCCGCTGACCGCACCCCCTCGGCCGGACCGTTGAACTTGGAACGGAACGGTGACAGAACCGCCGCCTTCCAGGCCCTTGGCCAGTGGTTACCATTCGCCGTGTGCGCGAGAGGCGCGCTGGGGGGCCGGGTCCGGCCAGACCCGCCGAGGGGAGAAACAAGTGAACGTGGGGCCGATATCGGGGGCGTCGGTGGGCGCGCGGCGCGGCGGCAGGAAACTGGCCGCGCTGGCACTCGGGGTGATGCTGGCGGTCACCGCCTGCGGCGGGGGATCGGAGCCGGGCTCCGGCTCGGACGACGGCAAGGGCAAGGGCAAGGACTCCACGGCGGCGCGCAGCACGCAGTCCGAGGCGCGGGTGACCATCGCGCCGCGCGACGGCGCCGAGTCGGTGGAGACCAGCGGTGAGCTGAAGGTGACGGCCGCCCGGGGCAAACTGACCGAGGTGGTCGTCAAGAACGCCAAGGGCAAGGCCGTCGAGGGCGCGATATCCGGGGACGGCGCCTCCTGGACGCCGTCCACCCACCTCGCCGCCTCCACCAGCTACACGGTGCACGCGGTCGCCGAGGACGCCGAGGGCCGCACCACCACGCAGGACTCCCGCTTCACCACTTTGACGCCGAAGGAGACGTTCATCGGGCACTTCACCCCTGAGGACGGCTCCACCGTCGGCGTCGGCATGCCCTTCTCCCTCAACTTCACCCGGGGCATCACCAAGCCCGAGGACGTCGAGAAGGCCGTCCGCATCACCACCGAGCCGGCCGTCGAGGTCGAAGGCCACTGGTTCGACAACGACCGCCTGGACTTCCGCCCGCAGACGTACTGGAAGGCCGGCACCAAGGTCACCGTCGACCTGAACCTCGACGGGGTCGAGGGCCGCGACGGCGTCTACGGCGAGCAGTCCAAGAAGATCTCCTTCACCATCGGCCGCAGCCAGATCTCCGTCGTCGACGCCAAGAAGCACACCATGAAGGTGATGCGCGACGGCAAGGTGATCAAGAAGATCAAGGTCACCACCGGCGCGCCGGGCTACGAGACCTGGAACGGCAAGATGGTCATCAGCGAGAAGCACAAGGTGACCCGCATGAACGGCGAGACCGTCGGTTACGCCGGCGAGTACGACATCGAGGACGTTCCGCACGCCATGCGCCTGTCCACCTCCGGCACCTTCATCCACGGCAACTACTGGGGCGGCGACGCCTTCGGCAACCGCAACGCCAGCCACGGCTGCGTCGGCCTGCGCGACGTGAAGGGCGGCTGGGACAAGAAGGCCCCGGCGGCCTGGTTCTTCGACAACTCGCTGATCGGCGACGTGGTCGAGGTCAAGAACAGCGACGACGCGGTGATCGCGCCGGACAACGGCCTCAACGGCTGGAACATGTCCTGGGAGAAGTGGAAGGCGTAAACCTGACGTTCGTCCTGCCCACGGCCCCGGTGTCCGCACCGGGGCCGTGGGCGTCTCCGGTACCGGAATCGGGTGTGAGCCACGGCACCGGAGCGCACGGCGTTAGTCACCGTTAACCTGCTGGCATGACCGTACATCTCGAAGTCGCCGAGGGCGTCGGCACGCTGCGCCTGGACCGGCCGCCCATGAACGCGCTGGACGTCGCCACGCAGGACCGTCTGAAGGAGCTCGCCGAGGAGGCCACGCGCCACGAGGACGTGCGCGCCGTGGTGATCTACGGCGGCGAGAAGGTGTTCGCGGCGGGCGCGGACATCAAGGAGATGCAGGCCATGGACCACACCGCGATGGTCCTGCGCGCCCGCGGCCTCCAGGACTCCTTCACCGCCGTGGCCCGCATCCCCAAGCCCGTCGTCGCCGCCGTCACCGGCTACGCGCTCGGCGGCGGCTGCGAGCTCGCCCTGTGCGCCGACTACCGGATCGCCGGGGAGAACGCCAAGCTCGGCCAGCCGGAGATCCTGCTCGGCCTGATCCCGGGCGCGGGCGGCACCCAGCGGCTGGCCCGGCTCGTCGGCCCGTCCAAGGCCAAGGACCTGATCTTCACCGGCCGTCAGGTGAAGGCCGACGAGGCGCTCGCCCTCGGCCTGGTGGACCGCGTGGTCCCCGCCGACGAGGTCTACACCCAGGCACACGCATGGGCGGCGAAGCTGGCGCAGGGGCCGGCGCTCGCGCTGCGGGCGGCCAAGGAGTCCGTCGACACCGGCCTGGAGACGGACATCGACACCGGGCTCGCGGTGGAGCGCAACTGGTTCGCGGGCCTGTTCGCCACGGAGGACCGCGAGCGGGGCATGCGCAGCTTCGTGGAGGAGGGCCCCGGCAAGGCGAAGTTCCTGTGACGAGCAGTTGAAATCCCCGCAAGGGGCTTGCAGTTGACGTCATGTCTGATTGGGCCCTCTCGGCGGTACGCATTATGGGAGCCTTAACGCACCCTTAAGCCGTGTCCGTCGAGGGGGCCCGTCGATTGCCCGAGCATGAGTCGTTTTCGCAGGTCGAGCAGGCTTTCGGAGGCATCGGCATGCCTGTGGCACATGCCGGAGGACCAGGAACGGGCGGGGGCGCACGGGGGGCGTATTCCCTCGGAACGGCCCCGGCCCTCCCGGCGGGCGGCCATGATGGGGCCATGGCGGGGCTGGAGGGCATGGAACAGCCGCGGGGAGACGGACGCGCCATCGCGTCACGCTGGTCGCCGACGGTCGAGGACGAACGTGCCGTGCACGCGCTGGAGACGCACGGCGACCCTACGGAGGGTGAAGTTCCGCTCCCGTCCCTCCCCGAGTCCGCCGCCGTCGCCCGCCGACTGGTCCAGATCGTCATCCTGCGCCGCTGGGGCCTGACCCCCAAGCTCACCGAGGACGCCGTACTGCTCGTCTCCGAACTCGTCGGCAACGCCGTACGCCACACCGGGGCCCGCGCCTTCGGGCTGCGCATGCGGCACCGCCGGGGCTGGATCCGCGTCGAGGTCCGCGACCCGTCCCGCGCCCTGCCCTGTCTGATGCCGGTGCAGGAGATGGACATCAGCGGCCGTGGCCTGTTCCTCGTCGACAAACTCGCCGACCGCTGGGGCGTCGACCTCCTCTCCCACGGCAAGACCACCTGGTTCGAGATGCGCGTGGCGGACCGCTGACCTCCCCGCCCCCGGGGCACACCGGGGGCACCCGCCACCGCGCGGCTTGAGTCTCCACCCGCTGGAAGGCCCAGACTCCCCGACATGACCCACGACGGCACCGGGCTCCTCACCATCGGGGCACTCGCCCGCGCCACCGGCCTGTCCGTGCGCACCATCCGCTACTGGTCCGACGAGGGCGCCCTGCCGCCCGTGGCGCGGTCCGCGGGCGGCTACCGGCTCTACGACGCCGGCTCCGTCGCCCGGCTGGAACTGGTCCGCACCCTGCGGGAACTGGGCCTCGGCCTCGACGACGTGCGCCGGGTGCTCACCGGCGAGACCACGGTCGCCCAGGTCGCGGCCGCACACGTGGCCGCGCTGGACGCGCGGATCCGGTCGCTGAAGGTGACCCGCGCGGTGCTGTCGACCGTGGCCCGCAGGGGCTCGACCGCCGAGGAGACGACCCTGATGAACCGACTGGCCAGACTGTCCGCCGCCGAGCGCGCCCGCATCCTCGACGACTTCATGACCGAGATCTTCCAGGGGCTCGACACCGCGGACCCCGACATCCGGCAACGCCTGCGGTTCGCCGCGGCCGACCTGCCCGACGACCCCACACCCGAGCAGGTGGACGCCTGGGTGGAACTCGTCGAGCTGATCCAGGACCCCGGGTTCCGGACCGTCATGCGCGGGATGATCGAGTTCAACGCCGCCGACCGGGGCCCCGGCGTGCCCGGCGGCAGCTCCCTGTGGTTCATGAGCCGCCTGATCCGCGGCGCGGGCGAGGCCCTGCGCGACGGCGTCGAGCCGGGCACACCCCGCGCCGCGGCCGTGCTGCGCGACCTGATCGGCGACGCCGACCCGGCCGCCGTGCTGAAGCGCCTCGCGGCGGCGGCCGACCCGCGCCTGGTCCGCTACCGCGAACTGTCCGGCGTGGTGAACGGATGGGACCGGCCCTCCGCCCACACCGAGGAGTTCGGATGGGTGGTCGCCGCGCTGGAGGCGCGGGCCGCCGGATAATCTTGGCCGCGACAGAACCAGTACCAGCGAAGGGGCGGACCGGTGGCGGACATCGAGGAAGCACGCAAGCAGTTCGAGCGGATCGACACGAACGGGGACGGCTACATCACCGCTGCCGAGTTCAAGACCGCGCTGGCCCAGGGCGGCGACTGGAACGTCACCGAGGCCGTCGCCGAGGCCGTCATCAAGGCACAGGACCTCGACGGCGACAAGCTTCTGTCCTTCGACGAGTTCTGGATCCACCTGAACAAGTAGGACCGGACCCGTAGGCCGGACATTCCCCGGCGCCGGAGTTCCGGCGCCGGGAATCCCCGCGGTGGGAATCCCCGCGGACGCCGCACGGGGCCCGCAACGGGGGCCGTACGGGCGAAAGCGCCGGGAATGGTCCGCCCGCCCCCGGGGTTGGTGCCGATCATTGAGGTTTCCAGAAACCTCGGCGACATCGACCCCCGGAAAGGGCGAGGCGAGCAGACATGAAGATCGGCATCATCGGCGCGGGCAACATCGGCGGAAACCTCACGCGACGGCTCACGGCACTCGGCCACGACGTCTCCGTCGCCAACTCCCGCGGCCCGCACACCCTCAAGGAACTCGCCGACGAGACCGGCGCGACCCCGGTACGGGCCGAGGAGGCCGCGCGCGGCGCCGAGATCGCCGTCGTCACCGTGCCGCTCAAGGCCGTGCCCGACCTGCCCTCCGGACTGTTCGACGAGGCCGCCGACGGCCTGGTCGTCATCGACACCGGCAACTACTACCCGCGGCAGCGCGACGGCAGGATCGCCGGCATCGAGGACGAGGGCCTCACCGAGAGCCGCTGGACCGAGCGCCAGATCGGCCACCCCGTCGTCAAGGCGTTCAACGGCACCTACGCCCAGGACCTGCTGGACCGGCACCGCCCCGCGGGCGACCCCGAGCGCATGGCCCTTCCCGTCGCCGGCGACGACGAGGCCGCCAAGCGCAAGGTCCGCGACCTGATCGAGGAACTGGGCTTCGACACCGTCGACGCGGGCGGCATCGACGGCTCCTGGCGCCAGCAGCCCGGCACCCCCGTCTACGGCCTGCGCGGAAGCGCCGACGCCGTCACCCGCGCCCTCGCCGAGGCATCCACGGAGCGCCCGGAGGAGTTCCGCGGCTAGATCCGCGCTTTCAGCCGCCCGCCCATTCCCGCAGCGCCGACCCGCTGGAGAAGTCCGCCACGTTCTTGTCCAGCGGGTCGTCGGTGTACTGGTGGAAGCGCCAGTCCGCCTTGATGCGCGGTTTCCCGGCGGCCGCCGCGTAATCGGCGATCCAGAGGCCGTCGCCCGCGTAGGAAGTGGTGTCGACGTTCAGCCAGAAGTGGCGGTTGCAATAGAGAATGACCTTGTGATGGGGGCGGAGTTCCTTCACCTTGCGGATGAAGCGGTCCTTCTCGGAATTGCTCGCGTGCGAGCCGCCCCCCGTCGTCTCCCAGTCCACCGCGAGGATGTCCCCCCGCGTCTCGGGCGCCTTGCTGACGAAGTACTCGGCCTGTTCGGTGAGGTTCCCCGGCCAGAGGAAGTGGTAGAACCCGACCACCAGGCCGGCGTCCCGTCCCCTCTTGGTCTGGGCGGCCAGTTTCGGATTCACGTACGAACGGCCTTCCGTCGCCTTGATGAAGACGAAGGAAAGGCCGTCCGTGTCGTACGAGGAGGACTGGTAGGAACTGACGTCGATGCCACGCAGCATGCAGGTTCTCCCGTGTGGTGCTGTGGGGGGACGGGACTTGATGGTTCCCCGTTTCAACCTGCTTGACGCAAAGCCCTGTTCAGCGAGGCGTTTCCCGGCGCCCGGCTCAGCACTCGATGATGTTCACCGCGAGCCCGCCCCGCGCGGTCTCCTTGTACTTCACCGACATGTCCGCCCCGGTCTCCTTCATGGTCTTGATGACCTTGTCCAGGGACACCTTGTGCGAGCCGTCGCCGCGCATCGCCATCCGGGCGGCGGTCACCGCCTTGACGGCGGCCATGCCGTTGCGCTCGATGCACGGGATCTGCACCAGGCCGCCGACCGGGTCGCAGGTCAGCCCCAGGTTGTGCTCCATGCCGATCTCGGCCGCGTTCTCCACCTGCTCCGGGGAACCGCCCAGCACCTCCGCGAGCGCGCCCGCCGCCATCGAGCAGGCGGAGCCCACCTCGCCCTGGCAGCCGACCTCGGCGCCGGAGATGGAGGCGTTCTCCTTGAAGAGCATGCCGATGGCGCCCGCCGCGAGCAGGAAGCGGACCACGCCCTCCTCGTCGGCGCCCGGCACGAAGTTCATGTAGTAGTGCAGGACCGCCGGGATGATGCCCGCCGCGCCGTTCGTCGGAGCGGTGACGACCCGGCCGCCGGCCGCGTTCTCCTCGTTCACCGCCATCGCGTAGAGGGTGATCCACTCCATCGCGAGCGCCTGCGGGTCCCCCTCGGAGCGCAGCTTGCGGGCGGTGGTGGCGGCCCGGCGGCGGACCTTCAGGCCGCCCGGCAGAATGCCCTCGCGGGTCATGCCCCGCTCCACGCAGGCCCGCATCACGCGCCAGATCTCCAGCAGCCCTTCGCGGATCTCCTCCTCGGTCCGCCAGGCGCGCTCGTTCTCCAGCATCAGCGCGGAGATCGACAGGCCGGTCTCCTTGGTGAGGCGGAGCAGCTCGTCACCGGTGCGGAAGGGGTACTTCAGGACGGTGTCGTCCAGCACGATGCGGTCCGCGCCCACGGCGTCCTCGTCGACGACGAAACCGCCGCCGACCGAGTAGTACGTCTTGGCCAGCAGCTCCGCGCCGGAGGAGTCGTACGCCCACAGGGTCATGCCGTTGGCGTGGTAGGGCAGCGCCTTGCGGCGGTGCAGCACCAGGTCGTCGTCGTAGGAGAAGCCGATCTCGTGCTCGCCGAGCAGCCGGATCCGGCCGCCGTCCTTGATCTTCTCCACGCGCTCGTCGGCCGACTCGACGTCCACCGTGCGCGGCGAGTCGCCCTCAAGGCCGAGCAGCACCGCCTTGGGCGTGCCGTGGCCGTGTCCGGTGGCGCCCAGGGAGCCGTACAGCTCCGCCCGCACGGAGGCGACGGAGTCCAGGAGGTCCTCGTTGCGCAGCCGCCGGGCGAACATGCGGGCCGCCCGCATCGGGCCGACCGTGTGCGAGCTGGACGGGCCGATGCCGATCGAGAACAGGTCGAAGACCGAGATGGCCACGGGAGGACTCCTCAGGGTTCGGCGGACGACGCTGTCCACCGGGGGAAGGGCGGTTCACTGGGTCGGGCGGGGTGCTGAATCGTTCATGCGCTGCATGGTGCGGGGCACCGCGCCCACCGACCCAGTGTGCGCGATGCCCCGTGTGTCCGTGAAAAAGCGGACGGTATTACCGCAGACCGGGGTACAGCGGGTGCTTCGCGGCCAGCGCCGCGACCCGGCCCCGGAGCGCCTCGGCGTCGTACGACGGCTTCAGCGCCTCGGCGATCACGTCCGCGACCTCGGCGAAGTCCTCGGCCGTGAAGCCGCGGGTGGCGAGGGCGGGCGTGCCGATGCGCAGACCCGAGGTGACCATCGGAGGCCGCGGGTCGTTCGGGATCGCGTTCCGGTTGACGGTGATGCCGACCTCGTGCAGCCGGTCCTCGGCCTGCTGGCCGTCCAGCTCCGAGTTCCGCAGGTCCACCAGGACGAGGTGCACGTCCGTGCCGCCGGACAGCACGTCCACGCCCACGGCCTTCACGTCGTCCCGCACCAGACGCTCGGCCAGGATGCGGGCGCCCTCCAGGGTGCGGCGCTGGCGCTCCTTGAACTCCTCCGAGGCGCACACCTTGAAGGCGACGGCCTTGGCGGCGACCACGTGCTCCAGCGGACCGCCCTGCTGGCCCGGGAACACCGCGGAGTTGATCTTCTTGGCCAGCTCGGCCGTGGAGAGGATCACACCGCCGCGCGGACCGCCGAGGGTCTTGTGCGTGGTGGTCGTCACGACGTGGGCGTGCGGCACCGGGTTCGGGTGCAGGCCCGCGGCGACCAGACCGGCGAAGTGCGCCATGTCGACCATCAGGTACGCGCCGACCTCGTCCGCGATCCGGCGGAACGCGGCGAAGTCCAGCTGACGCGGGTACGCCGACCAGCCGGCGACGATCAGCTTCGGCTTGTTCTCCTTGGCGAGACGCTCGACCTCGGCCATGTCGACCTGGCCGTCGTCGCCCACGTGGTACGCGACCACGTTGTAGAGCTTGCCGGAGAAGTTGATCTTCATTCCGTGGGTCAGGTGCCCGCCGTGCGCGAGGTTCAGACCCATGATCGTGTCACCCGGCTTGAGCAGGGCGAACATGGCGGCCGCGTTGGCCTGGGCGCCCGAGTGCGGCTGGACGTTGGCGTGCTCGGCGCCGAACAGTTCCTTCACCCGGTCGATGGCGATCTGCTCGATCACGTCGACGTGCTCGCAGCCGCCGTAGTAGCGGCGGCCGGGGTAGCCCTCGGCGTACTTGTTGGTCAGGACCGAGCCCTGGGCCTCCATGACCGCGACCGGGGCGAAGTTCTCCGAGGCGATCATCTCGAGGGTGGACTGCTGCCGGTGCAGCTCGGCGTCGACCGCGGCGGCGACCGCCGGGTCGAGCTCGTGCAGGGGCGTGTTCAGAAGCGACATGCGGATCCGGCTCCTCAGCCCGCGGTGAACGCGTCGTACTCGGCGGCGGACAGCAGGTCGGCCGGCTCGTCGGTGATCCGCACCTTGAACAGCCAGCCGCCCTCGAAGGGGGCCGAGTTCACGAGCGCCGGGTCGTTCACCACGTCCTCGTTGACCTCGGTGACCTCGCCGGAGACGGGGGAGTACAGGTCGCTGACGGACTTGGTGGACTCCAGCTCGCCGCAGGTCTCGCCCGCGCTCACCGTGTCACCGACCTCGGGGAGCTGGACGAAGACCACGTCGCCGAGCGCGTTGGCCGCGTGCTCCGTGATGCCGACCGTCGACACGCCGTCCTCGGCGGCCGACAGCCACTCGTGCTCCTTGCTGTAGCGCAGCTGCTGGGGGTTGCTCATGGCCTGAATTCTCCTGTACGCGGGAAACTGCTGATGACGGGGAGGGCGCGGGACGCGGCCGGACGGGTGGCACACCCGGGCCACGGACGCGCGGGGACGGCCCGGAGGCTGCCTACGACGGTGTCACTTCTGCCGCTTGTAGAACGGCAGCGCCACGACGTCGTACGGCTCGTGGCTGCCGCGGATGTCCACACCGACGCCCTCGGCGCCCGGCTCCGCGTGGGCGGCGTCGACGTAGGCCATGGCGATCGGCTTCCCCAGGGTGGGGGAGGGGGCGCCGGAGGTGACCTCGCCGATCCGCTCGCCGCCGGCGACCACCGCGTACCCGGCGCGCGGCACCCGGCGGCCGTGGGCGACCAGGCCGACCAGGACGCGCGGCGGGTTCTTCGCGGCGCGCTCCGCGGCCTCGGCGAGGGCGGCGCGGCCCACGAAGTCGCCCTCCTTCTCGAACTTCACCACCCGGCCGAGACCGGCGTCGAAGGGCGTGAGGGAGGTGCTCAGCTCGTTGCCGTACAGCGGCATGCCCGCCTCGAGGCGGAGCGTGTCCCGGCAGGACAGACCGCACGGGACCAGCCCGTGGCCCTCACCCGCCTTGGTCAGCGCCTGCCACAGCTCCACGGCGTGCTCCGGCTTCACGAACAGCTCGAAGCCGTCCTCGCCGGTGTAGCCGGTGCGGGCGATCAGCGCGGGGACCCCGGCCACGGTGCCCGGCAGGCCGGCGTAGTACTTCAGGCCGTCCAGGTCGGCGTCGGTGAGGGAGCGCAGGATCGCCGGGGACTCGGGGCCCTGCACGGCCAGCAGCGCGTAGGCGTCGCGGTCGTCGCGCACCTCGGCGTCGAAGCCCGCGGCCCGCTCGGTCAGCGCGTCCAGGACCACTTGGGCGTTGGAGGCGTTGGCCACGACCATGTACTCGGTGTCGCCCAGCCGGTAGACGATCAGGTCGTCCAGGATGCCGCCGTCCTCACGGCAGATCATGGTGTAGCGGGCGCGGCCCGGCTTCACCCCCGAGATGTTGCCGACCAGCGCGAAGTCCAGCAGCGCGGCGGCCTGCGGGCCGGTGACCGTGATCTCGCCCATGTGCGAGAGGTCGAACAGGCCGGCCCTCGTGCGCACGGCGTTGTGCTCGTCCCGCTCGGAGCCGTAGCGCAGGGGCATGTCCCAGCCGGCGAAGTCGGTCATCGTCGCGCCGAGCGACCGATGCAGGGCATCGAGCGCGGTGCGGCGGGGTTCGTTACTGCTCATCGGTCGGTCTCCCAGGGGCATGACAGCGAGGTCGTTCCTCCCCATCTGTCATCGGAACCTGAGAGGTTCGCCATGACCACCGGTGACACGGCGATCAGGACTTGCACCTTGGGTGGGGCCCCGGAGCACTGCCACGGCGGCCCGCTTTTCAGATGTGCCTCGCCCGCGCGGTAACGGTGCCTGAGAGATTCAAGGGAGGGACTTGCTCCTTCGGCGCCCCGGCGGCACACGGTGCCGGGGACTCTCCCGCGCGGATTCAAACGGCCGGTATGCAGTTGGCGCGCACATCATTGCACGCATCGGGGGACACCGGCAGGGGGACCCTTGCCGGGCGTGCACCGCTCGTGCAGGCTCGGTCACAGGGAGCTGTGACAGGCCTGTAGCGGTATGAGCACGCAACCGCGAGCGACCTGGCATTACCTTCTCTTTACACGCTGCGGGGATCGGACACCGTATCCGGCCCCAGGGGGAGGACGACCACGGTGAACAGGCCCACGGCGTACGCCGCCACCACAGGCGTGGCGCTGCCGCGGCAGCACGCCCACCGGGCCGGCGGCGCCCGTGACACGGCGCCCGCCGCCCTCGTCCAGGACCTGCGCGCCCGCTCCGGACGCAGCCCCCGCGCCCTGCTCTTCGGCCCCCGTGACCTCGTCGTCGTCACCGGACTGCCCGGCAGCGGCAAGTCCACGCTGATGCGGCGCACGGTGCACGAGGACCGCGTCGACTCCCAGGACGCCCGTGACCGCTGGGACCGCCGCATGCCCCGCCTCCTGCCGTACGCGGTCTACCGCCCGCTGGTCCGGCTCGCCCACTACGCGGGACTGCGCCGCGTGCTGCGCTCAGGCCGGCCCGTCGTCGTGCACGACTGCGGCACCCAGGCCTGGGTACGGCGCTGGCTGGCCCGCGAGGCCCGCCGCCGCGGGGCCGCACTGCATCTGCTGCTCCTCGACGTCCCGCCCGAGGAGGCACTGGCCGGGCAGCTGGAGCGCGGCCGGGGCGTCTCGCGCTACGCCTTCCGCCGCCACCGCACGGCGTGCGGACGGCTGCTCGACGCGGTGGAGTCAGGACGCGTGCCGGAGGGCTGCGCCTCGGCGGTGCTCGTCGACCGGGACGCGGCGAACACCTTGCGGCGCATCGGCTTCACCGGCTGACTGGCCGACGCACGTCTGGTGGGGGGCCGGCTCCGCCGGCTGATCGAAACGCCGTACGTCCGCTGCCGGGTCGGCTCCACCGGCCGACCGGCAGGCGCACGCCCCGCGTCGGGCCGGCTTCACCGGGCTGATCGAGCGGCGTATGTCCGGTGCACCGGGGCGGTGGCACCGGCTGGCGGGTCGGCGCACGTCCTGTGCCGGGTCGGCTTCCACGGCCGACCGGCAGGCGTACGCCCCGCGTCGGGCCGGCTTCGGCGGCTGGCGGGTCAGCGCACGTCCGGTGCGGGGGCGGCGGCACCCGCTGATCGATGGCGCACGTCCTGTGCCGGGCCGGCTGACCGGCAGGCGCACGCCCCGCATCGAGCAGGCTTCACCGGTTGACGGGTCGGCGCATGCCTTGTGCCGGGGCGGTGGCATCGGCTGACCGGACGGCGCACGTCCTGTGCGGGGTCGGCTTCGCCGGTCGACGGGTCGGCGTACGCCCCGCGTCGGGCCGGCTTCACCGCCTGGCGGGTCGGAGCCTTGCGCCGGGGCGGTGGCATCGGCTGACGGTCGGCGCACGTCCTGCGTCAGGCCGGTTTCACCGGCTGGCGGGTCGGCGCACGCCCTGTGCGGGGTCGGCTTCGCCGGCTGGCGGGTCGGCGCACGTCCTGTGCCGGGTCGGCTTCGCCGGCGGACGGGCCGGCGCACGTCATGTGCGGGGTCGGCTTCGCCGGTCGACGGGGCGGTGCACGTGCCGGGGCGGTTCCACCGGCCGACCGGACGGCGAGCGCCCCGTGCGGGACCGGCTAGCCTTTCCGCCAAGCAGTGGCATCAGGCAGACGGTGGGCGACAGATGGACTTCCCGGCGGACAACCCGGAGCGGACGCACTTCCACCCGCACGGCGGGTGGCCCGGCAACGAACTGGAGGAGGCGCTCTCCGCCTCCCTCGGCGTCCCCTCGGCGGGAGCCCGCATCGTCGAGGTCCTCGGCCGCAGCTTCGTGTGGGTGCCCCTGCCCAACGGGGGCGGTCCGCACAGCGGCCCCCTCGACCTGCCCACCATGGAGTTGGACGGCCAGGCGTACGTGCCGGTCTTCAGCTCCGAGGAGCAGTTCCGTCAGGTCGTCGGCGCCCACATGGGCTGCACCATCGCCCCCGCCGTGGAGTTCGCCCGCGGACTGCCGCCGCAGGCCGGCATCGTGGTCAACCCGGGCGGCACGGTCGCCGTCCCGCTGCCGCCGGCCGCGGTGGCCGAGCTGTGCCGGGCGGGGCGCACCCCGCTCGACGGCGCCGCGAGCGGCGGCCGGGTCCGGCTGTTCGAACCGGACTGGCAGGACGACCCGGTGGACTTCCTCGCCGCCGCCTCGCAGGAGTTCGACGCCCTCGGCGTGGTGGCGACCGCCCGCCGCTGCCTGGCCGCCGTCGAGACGGCCGACCCCGTGCTGTTCGTCGGCGTGGAGCTGCTGCACTGGGAGGGCGACCCGCGCGCACTGCCCCTGGACGCCCTCGGCCGGGCGCTGGGCCGCAGCCCCGCCCGATGGCCGGTCAACCTCGTCGTCCTCGACGTGGCCCAGGACCCGGTCGCCGACTGGCTGCGCGCCAAGGTCCGCCCCTTCTACCAGCGTGCCTGACGCGCCGCCGCCCCGTCTTCCGCGCACTGACCGCAGACCGCCGGAGGCCGTCGGCATAAGCTAGGGAGCATTGGCCGGAAGGGTGTTGTACGGAGGGGCGATACAAGTGAGCGCTGGCACCGCGGCGGCCGGACAGGTCGAGCACATGCTGCGCCAGGTGACGCCCGGGCGTTACGACGCCTACGAGGCCTTGCTGCGCGCCCTCGCCACCCCCTCGTCCGGCAGGGTCTGGATGCTGCTCTGGCACGGCCAGGCCGGCTCGCCCGACGCCCAGTACGGGACCATGGAGGTCGACGGGCACGGCTACGCGCCCTGCGTGACCTCCGCCCAGGAGCTGTCCGCCAGCGGCTGGAACCGCTCGTACGAGGTGGTCGACGGGCTCGAGGTGGCCCGCGCGCTCTACCTGGACCGCCACGGCCTCTGGCTCAACCCGCACGCGCCCGGCGGCGGCGTCGGCATCCCCTGGCTCGACCTGCGCCGCATCGCCGGCGGACTCGACCAGCAGCCCGCGGGACCGCTGCGGCTGTCCGAACCGGCCATCGAGATCCCGCAGTTCTACGCGCTCCTCGCGCAGAACGCCCACCGCACCCCGGCCGTGCGCGCGCTGCGCCGCGCCTGGGTGCAGCCCGCGCTGGGCGCCCCGTACCTCGCCATCGGCCTGGACGTGTACGACACCTCGCCGCCCGCCGTGGAGTCGGTGCGGCAGATGATGCGGCAGTCGCTGCCCGCGGTGCCCGACGGTCTGCCGGTCTCCACCGTCGCCCTGTCCGACGAGCACGACCCGGTCGCGATGTGGCTGCGCGTCAACGGGCGTCCGTTCTACGACCGTGAGGCGCACGCCCCGGCCCCCGCCGCGGGCTACGGCTATCCGCCCGCGCACCACCTCTGACCGGTACGTCTTCCCGAGGCCCCCGGCGCGGCACCCCCGCCGCCGGGAGCCTCGCGCGTGGTGACGCAGCGTCACGGTGTCCAGCATGTGGACACTGGAGGCGGGTGTGGCGCCCGTCCTGGGGCCGTCCACAGCTGATCCCATGTCAGATTCTGTCGGATGCGGTCAGCTACCTCACGCTGACCCCCTGTCACCTGCGGTTTCACCGCGCCTTCACGCCATCCGAGCCCGAATGGGCGGCACTTGGGGCGCCGTCGTTTGTGTCGCCGGTGTTAAATCATCGCGCGAAGATGCCGGAACAGTCCCTTATGTCGACTGTTCAGATCTCAGGTAGGTATCACCGCTATCCGGACTGTTCCTGACTCACTGCGAACGTCTGTAGTGTTCGGCCGGTCAAGATGCATCCACATAGCGGACCCGGAGTGGCCCCAGTATGCGCATATTCAAGACCCGAGCCGTTCGGGCGATCACGGCCGCGGTCGCGGTCGGCCTGATCGCCACGGGCTGCGCCAGCGAGCGGGACAGTGACAACGAGAGCGGCGGCAAGAAGGACACCTTCGTGTTCGCCGGTGCGGGCGACCCGGGATCCCTGGACCCTGCCCTCGCGAGTGACGGTGAAACCTTCCGCGTGACCCGCCAGGCGTTCGAGGCCCTCCTCGAGCACGAGTCGGGCGGCACCAAGCTGGTCGGCGGCCTCGCCGAGACCTGGTCGAGCAACGACGCGGGCACCGTCTGGACCTTCAACCTCCGCAAGGGCGTGAAGTTCCACGACGGCGAGGCGTTCAACGCCGCCGCGGTCTGCGCCAACTACGACCACTGGTTCAACTGGAAGGGCACCTACCAGTCGAGCGCGGTCTCCTACTACTGGCAGACCATCATGGGCGGGTTCGCGAAGAACGAGGACCCGGAGACGCCCGAGGCGAACTACAAGAGCTGCACCGCGAAGGACGAGAACACCGCCGTCATCGAGGTCAAGCAGCCCTCCGCCAACCTCCCCGGCGGCTTCTCGCTGAACGCCCTCGCCATCCACTCGCCGAAGGCGATCAAGGAGTACGAGAAGCAGGAGGCGACCGCCAAGGGCGACGCCATCACGTACCCCAAGTACAGCCAGGAGGCCGGCACGGTCGCCGGTACCGGCCCGTACAAGATCGTCAAGTGGAACAAGGGCAACAAGGAAGTCACCCTCGAGCGCTTCGACGACTACTGGGGCGACAAGGCCAAGATCAAGAACCTGGTCTTCCGCACGATCGACACCGAGGAGGGCCGCCGCCAGGCGCTCCAGGCCGGTGACATCGACGGCTACGACCTCGTCGCTCCGGCCGACGTCAAGACCCTCGAGAACGAGGGCTACGTCGTCCCGACCCGTGGCGTCTTCAACCTCTTCTACGTGGGCATGAGCCAGTCGGCCAACCCCGCCCTGAAGAAGAAGGAGGTCCGCCAGGCGATCGCGCAGGCGATCGACAAGGAGAACCTGGTCAAGACCCAGCTGCCCGAGGGCGGCAAGGTGGCCGACCAGTTCATGCCGGACACCATCGCGGGCTACTCCAAGAACGTCACCAAGTACCCGTACGACCCCAACGCGTCCAAGGCGCTGCTGAAGAAGGCCGGCGCGCAGAACCTGACCATCGAGTTCTGCTACCCGACCGAGGTCACCCGCCCGTACATGCCTGCCCCGCAGGACCTGTTCGAGCTGATGAAGGCCGACCTGGAGAAGGCCGGCATCAAGGTCAAGCCGAAGGCCATGAAGTGGGCCCCGGACTACCTGGACGCCACCGAGGCCGGCTCCTGCGCCCTGCACATGCTCGGCTGGACCGGTGACTTCAACGACGGCTACAACTTCATCGGCACCTGGTTCGCCGGGTTCGACAAGCAGTGGGGCTTCAAGGACAAGAAGGTCTTCGACGCGGTGAACGCCGGCTCGAAGATGGGCAAGGCCGACGAGCGCACCGCGGCCTACGAGAAGGCCAACGAGGTCATCATGGACTACCTGCCCGGCGTCCCGATCTCGTCGTCCCCGCCGGCCATCGCCTTCGGCAAGAACGTCAACCCGCCGAACGTGTCGCCGCTGACGCAGGAAGTCTTCGCCGAAGCCTCCTTCAAGTAGGCGTACCGGCAGGAAATCGATAACGGGGTGGTCCGCCCGGCCGTCGCAACTCGGCGGCCGGGCGGGTCCGTTCATGTAAGACAACACGCAAGAAAGGGGCAAGCGGGGTGCTGCGTCTCGTCGTACGAAGACTGCTCCAGCTCATACCCACGCTGCTCGGCCTGTCGGTTCTGCTCTTCCTGTGGCTCGACCGGCTGCCCGGTGGACCCGCCTCAGCGATCCTGGGGGAGAGGGCCACCGAGGCCGAAGTGGCGCGCATCAACCGTGCGCTCGGGCTGGACCAGCCCATTTACGTCCAGTACTGGCGCTTCCTCAAGCGCATCTTCCAGGGCGACCTGGGAACCTCCGTCCAGACCGGGCAGCCCGTCACGGACGAGTTCTTCCTCCGGTTCCCGGCGACGGTGGAGCTGTCCCTGCTGGCCATGCTCATCGCCGTGGCGATCGGCATCCCCCTCGGTTACCTCGCCGCCCGCAAGCGCGGCGGCTGGCTCGACGTCGGCGCGGTCTCCGGCTCCCTCGTGGGCATCTGCATCCCCGTCTTCTTCCTCGGTCTCATCCTCAAGGAAGTCCTCGCCGTGAAGCTGGGCTTCTTCCCCAGCTACGGACGCATGGACACCGGCATCAACGCCACCGACGTGACCGGCTTCGCCGTCCTGGACGGTGTGCTCACCGGCGAGTTCGACGCCTCGTGGAACGCGATCCACCATCTGATCCTCCCGGCCGTCACCCTCGCCTCCATCCCGCTCGCGGTCATCGTCCGCATGACCCGCGCCAGCGTGCTCGAGGTGCAGGACGAGGACTACGTGCGCACCGCCCAGGCCAAGGGGCTCAAGAGCAGCGTCGTCCGCGGCCGTCACGTGCTGCGCAACGCGCTGCTGCCCGTGATCACGTCGGTCGGTCTGCTCACCGGCTCCCTGCTGTCCGGGGCCGTCCTCACCGAGTCCGTGTTCTCGTTCAACGGCATCGGCAACTTCATCAAGACGTCGATCGACGGCCGTGACTACCCGGTGCTGGTCGGGTTCATCATGTTCATCGCGATGGTGTACGTCCTGATCAACCTGCTGGTGGACCTGGCGTACAGCATCATCGACCCGAGAGTGCGGGTGCACTGACATGGCTGTCGCCACCAAGTCCGAGAAGATCCAGCGTCTCGCGGAACTGACGGCCGTCAGCGAGACCAGCACCGGCGCCAGCCTCTGGCGGGAGGCCTTCCGCCGGCTGAAGTCCAGCAAGATGGCGATCGTCGGCGCCGTCATCATCGTCGCGTTCGTGCTCGTCGCCGTCGTCGGGCCGTTCCTCGCGCCCTACTCGCCGAGCGCGCAGACCTGGCGCAACGAGGTCTTCCCCAACCAGGGCAAGTTCGTCGGGGCCCGCGACGGCAACTGGTTCGGCCTCGACCACCTCGGCCGTGACCTGTTCTCCCGCATGCTCGTCGGCGCCCGCCAGACGCTCCTCGTCGGCATCGTCGCCACGCTGATCGGCCTGGTCGCCGGCTTCCTGATCGGCATCGTCTCCGGCGCCGCGGCCACCCTCGGCGGCGACACCGGACGGCGCGTCGACTCCGTCATCATGCGCTTCATCGACATGATGCTGGCCCTGCCGTCGCTGCTGCTGGCCGTGTCCATCGCCGCCGTCATGGGGCAGTCGCTCACCACCGTGATGATCGCGGTGGGTGTGGTCCAGGTGCCGGTCTTCGCCCGCCTGCTGCGCGGCTCGATGCTGGCCCAGGGCAACGCGGACTACGTGCTCGCGGCCCAGTCCCTGGGCGTGCGCAAGCGGCGCATCGTGCTCTCGCAGATCCTGCCCAACTCGCTCAGCCCGGTGATCGTGCAGGCCACGCTCTCCCTGGCCACGGCGATCATCGAGGCGGCCGCCCTGTCCTACCTGGGCCTCGGCAACCCCGACCCGGCGATCCCCGAATGGGGCGTCATGCTCGCCCAGGCGCAGCGCTTCTTCAGCTACGCCCCCGCGATGGCGGTCTACCCCGCCGTCGGCATCATCATCACCGCCCTCGGCTTCACCCTCCTCGGCGAGGCCATGCGGGAAGCCCTCGACCCGAAGCTGAGGGGCTGAACCACCATGTCTCTGCTCACTGTCGACGAACTGACCGTCACCTTCGGCGGCCGCGGCCGCAAGGAGTCCCGGGCGGTCGACGGCATCTCCTTCGAGGTCGACCAGGGCCAGGTCGTGGGCCTGGTCGGCGAGTCCGGCTGCGGCAAGTCCGTCACCTCCCTGGCCCTGATGGGCCTGCTGCCCTCGAAGGGCCTCACCATCGGCGGCCGTGCCGAGTTCGACGGCACGGACCTGTTCACGATGAGTCCCTCCGCCCGCCGCGACCTGCGCGGCAGCGAGATGGCGATGATCTTCCAGGACCCGCTGTCCTCGCTGAACCCGGTCGTCCCGATCGGCGTGCAGGTCACCGAGATCCTGGAGCGCCACCGCGGGATGAAGGGGGAGGCCGCCCGCAAGGAGGCCGCCCACCTGCTGGACCGGGTCGGCATCCCCGACCCCACCCGGCGGCTCAAGGAGTACCCGCACCAGCTGTCCGGCGGCATGCGCCAGCGCGCGCTGATCGCCATGGCGGTGGCCTGCGCCCCGCGTCTGCTCATCGCGGACGAGCCCACCACGGCGCTCGACGTGACGATCCAGGCGCAGATCCTGGAGCTGCTCAAGGAGCTCGTGGACCAGGAGGGTACCGCCCTGCTGATGATCACCCACGACCTCGGTGTGGTCGCCGGCCTCTGCGACCAGGTCAACGTGCTCTACGCGGGCAAGGTCGTGGAGTCCGCCGGACGCCGCGAGCTGTTCGCCCACCCCACCCACCCCTACGCGCACGGACTGCTGGGCTCCATCCCGCGGCTCGACGCGCCCCGGGGCGAGCCGCTCAACCCCATCCGCGGCTCGATCAACGACCGCATCGCCTGGGCCGACGGCTGCGCCTTCGCGCCCCGCTGCGACCGGTACGAGATGGGCTGCCTGACCGGCACCCCGCAACTCGGCGAGCCCCGCGCGGCCGGTCACCAGGTGCGGTGCGTCAACCCCGTACTCGACGACGCGAAGGCCGAGGAGGTCCCCGCATGAGCCTGCTCGAACTGGACGGCGTCAAGGTCCACTTCCCCATCAAGAAGGGCGTCCTGGTCGACCGCACGGTCGGCCACGTGTACGCCGTGGACGGGGTGTCGCTGAAGGTCGAGGCCGGCGAGACCTACGGCCTGGTGGGCGAGTCCGGCTGCGGCAAGACCACCCTCGGGCGGTCGGTGCTGCGGCTGGTCGACATCACCGAGGGCTCGGTCGTCCTCGACGGCACCGACCTGGCGAAGCTGCCCGGCGAGGAGATGCGCCGCTTCCGGCGCCGGCTCCAGATGGTCTTCCAGGACCCGCTGGGCTCGCTCAACCCGCGGCAGAACATCGAGTCGATCCTGTCCGAGGGCATGATCGCCCACGGCATCGGCAAGGACCAGGAGGAGCGCCGGGAGAAGATCAAGGCCATCCTCGACAAGGTCGGCCTGCCCTCCAACGCGCTCGCCCGCTACCCGCACGAGTTCTCCGGCGGTCAGCGGCAGCGCATCGGCATCGCCCGCGCCCTCGTCCTCGAACCGGACGTGATCATCTGCGACGAGCCGGTCTCCGCGCTCGACGTGTCGGTGCAGGCCCAGGTCATCAACCTGCTGGAGGAGCTCCAGCAGGAACTCGGCTTGACCTACCTGGTGATCGCCCACGACCTCGCGGTGGTCCGGCACATCTCCGACACCATCGGCGTGATGTACCTGGGCTCGCTGGTCGAGGAGGCGCCGAGCGACGCGCTCTACGCCGAGCCGAAGCACCCGTACACCAAGGCCCTGATGTCGGCCGTGCCGGTGCCGGACCCGGAGGTGGAGGACAAGCGCGAGCGCATCCTGCTCACCGGTGACCTGCCCTCGCCGGCCAACCCGCCGAGCGGCTGCCGGTTCCACACCCGCTGCCCGTGGGCCCAGGCCGAGCGCTGTGCGACCGAGCGTCCCCAGCTGCGGGACGTCGGCGGCGGCCACCGGGTGGCGTGCCACTACGCGGAGGACATCGCGTCCGGGAAGCTCTCGCTGAACCAGGGCGAGGTGGTCTCGGCGACCCGCGAGGGCGTCGAGGACAACCCGGAGACGGACACTCCGGCCGAGGACACTCCGGCCGAAGACGCCCCGGCCAAGGTCCCGGCGCAGGCGGAGAAGCCCGCGAAGGACGCCCCGGTCGCCGAGGCCGACAAGGCCTCCGACGCCGACAAGGCCTCCGAGGCGGAGAAGCCGGCCAAGGCGGACAAGCCCGCCCAGGCGGAGAAGCCGGCCGACGGCGACAAGGCATCCGAGGCCGAGAAGCCTGCCAAGGCCGAGAAGCCTGCCGAGGCCGAGAAGGTCACCAAGGCCGACGAGGCTGTGTAACGGCGCACCCGAATGAAGCCCTCGCCTTGCTTTGCAAGGCGAGGGCTTCATTCTGCGCCACAATATGCAAGTGCTTCAGCAACTCTTCAGCCCGTCCGTCCTCCACACGCTCGATCTGATCGGCATCTTCGTCTTCGCCATCTCCGGCGCCCTGCTGGCCGTCCGGAAGAACTTCGACGTGTTCGGGATCGCCGTGCTGGCCGAGATCACCGCTCTCGGCGGCGGTCTCTTCCGCGACCTGATCATCGGCGCCGTCCCGCCTGCCGCCTTCACGGACCTGGGGTACTTCGTCACCCCGCTGCTGGCCACCGTCCTCGTCTTCTTCCTGCACCCGCACGTCGAGCGGATCCAGGTCGCCGTCAACGTCTTCGACGCGGCGGGCCTCGGCCTCTTCTGCGTCGTCGGCACGACGAAGGCGTACGACTACGGGCTCGGCCTCACCGCGTCCGCCTGTCTGGGCCTGGCCACGGCGGTCGGCGGCGGTGTGCTGCGGGACGTGCTCGCCAACGAGGTGCCCTCGCTGCTGCGCTGGGACCGCGACCTGTACGCGGTGCCGGCGATCGTCGGCGCGGCCATGGTCGCCCTCTGCCTGCGCTTCGACGTGCTGAACCCGTTGACCAGCACGACCGCGGCCGTCACCGCCTTCGTGCTGCGGCTGCTGGCGATGCGCTTCCACTGGCGTGCGCCCCGCGCCTGGCACCGGCGTTCGACGGTCAGTGAGGAGTGAGCGAAGCCGGCGAGCGAGCAAAGCTACCGCTTAGTATTATCTTCTTGTACTGTTCACCCATGCCAGAAGCAGCCTCCGCCCAGGCCACCCGGGCCGTCATCGGTGACAGTGAGTTCGACCGCGACACCGCGCTCACCCAGCGGGAACCCGGCGTCTACGACATCGACCTCTCCGCCGGCTGGACGATCATCAACGCCGTCAACGGCGGGTACCTGCTGGCCGTCCTGGGCCGCGCCCTCGCGGACGCGCTGCCGCACTCCGACCCCTTCACGGTCTCCGCGCACTACCTGACGGCCTCCCAGCCGGGCCCGGCGGTCGTCCGCACCGAGACCGTCCGCACCGGGCGCACGCTCTCCACCGGCCAGGCGTCCCTCTTCCAGCGCGACGAGCAGGGCAACGAGGTCGAGCGCATCCGCGTCCTCGCCTCCTACGGCGACCTGGACTCCCTCCCCGACGACGTCCGTACGACGGCCGTGCCGCCCGCGCTGCCGCCGATGGACCAGTGCTTCGGCCCCGAGGACGGCCCCGCCCCGGTCGACGGAAGCTCCGAGATCGCCGGCAGGCTGATGCTGAAGCTCGACCCGTCGACCCTCGGCTGGGCCCTCGGAAAGCCGTCCGGCAAGGGGGAGATGCGTGCCTGGTTCGGTCTCGCCGACGGCCGGGACCCCGACCCGCTGGCGCTGCTGCTCGCGGTGGACGCGCTGCCGCCGACCGCGTTCGAGATGGGCCTGACCGGCTGGGTGCCCACGGTCGAGCTGACCGTCCACGTGCGCTGCCGCCCGGCGCCGGGTCCGCTGCGCGTGTCCATCACCACCCGCAACCTCGCGGGCGGCTTCCTGGAGGAGGACGCCGAGGTCTGGGACAGTGCCGGCCGTCTCGTCGCGCAGTCCCGTCAGCTGGCCCGGGTGCGGCTGAGCTGAACCGACTGCCGTCCACGGCGCGAGGGCGGTGCGGGGTCACTCACGGGTGGCCCCGCACCGCCCCTCGCCGTGTCACCGGTTCCCGGCCGCGTCCGTCCCGTCGAGCCAGTGCCGCCGTCCCACGTGGATCAGCCGCAGCTGACGCGCCGCCACCTTCGCCACCCGCTCCCGCGCCTCGGGCGCACTCGCCGGCGCCTCCAGGAAGAGCGAGGCGATGATGAGCATCTGGTCCACGTAGAGCTGGGCCAGCATCAGCAGGTCCTCCTGGCTCCAGCCCGCCGACTCCGCGTCCCCGGCCAGCGCCTCCCCGACCTCCGCGGTGAACCGGGCCAGCTGCTGCTGTATCGCCTCGCGGACCGGACGCACCCCGCCGTGCCGCTCCCGGGCGACGAACCTCACATGGGCCGGGTGCGCGTCCACATGACCGGCGATCAGCTCGATGGCGCGCGCGATGCGCTCCTCGCCCTCGTCGGCCGGGGACACCGTCGTCCGGATCATCGGGTGCAGGCTGCCCAGCGCCTCCTCGACCAGTGCCACGCCCAGGTCCTCGACCGACCGGAAGTGCCGGTAGAAGGCCGTCGGGGCGATCCCGACGGCGCGGGTGACCTCACGCAGACCCAGGCTGCTCAGGCTCTGGCCCTCCAGCAGTTCGAGCGCCGCGTCGAGGAGCGCCTGCCGGGTCCTCTGCTTCTGGGCCTGCCGGATGCCGGACGTGTGACTCATGCCATGCAGTTAACAACTGTTCTCCCAGATTGAAAAGTGAGGAGGACGCTAGACTGGGAAGTCAGTGAACAAGTGTTACTACAGCCGTTCACCCAATCCTGGGGGGTCCGACCCATGCTGTTCCTCGTCGCCGCGCTGCTGCTGCTGGGCGTCGTCCTCGGCGCCGTCGCGCACGCGCCGCTCACCTTCTCCGTCGCCGTCGGTGCCGTCATCGCCGTCTGGCTCGGCGTCTTCGCCCTGCGCGAGCACCAGGGCCGCGGCCGCGGCACCTCCGCGCACTGACCCGCGCCGCCCGCCCGACCACCTTCCGACCGCAGGAGTCCGATCACCATGCAGCTCACCGCACCCGCCGGCCGCCGCACCGGGATCCGCGACACCGACGGCATGGCCGTCGCGTCGTTCGTCCTGGGCCTGCTCGGCCTGCTCGTCCTCAACGTCTTCCTCGGTCCCACCGCCATCGCGCTGGCGTCCGTCGCCCTGTGGCGGGGCACCGCCCGCCGCGGACGCGCCCTGCTCGGCCTCGGCCTCGGCATCGCCGACCTCGTCGTCCTCGCCGCGTTCATGCAGGCGGACGGCACCATCTCCTGGAGCTTCTGACGCGCGGACCCGCCGCGCCGGCGGTACGGGCGTCACATCCCGGCCACCGGGATCCGTGGCTCATGCACCGGGCCCCGTAGAATCGGCCCCACCATGGCTTACCTCGACCACGCCGCGACCACCCCGATGCTGCCCGAGGCGGTCGAGGCGCTCACCGAGCACCTGGGCGTCACCGGCAACGCCTCCTCCCTGCACGCGGCAGGCCGCCGCGCCCGGCGCACCGTCGAGGAGGCCCGCGAGACCCTCGCCGAGGCCCTCGGCGCCCGCCCCAGCGAGATCGTCTTCACCTCCGGCGGCACGGAGGCCGACAACCTCGCCGTGAAGGGCCTGTACTGGGCGCGCCGCGACGCCGACCCGGCCCGCACCCGGGTCCTCGCCAGCCCCGTCGAACACCACGCCGTCCTCGACGCCGTCGACTGGCTCGCCACGCACGAGGGCGCCACCGTCGAGTACCTCCCCGTCGACGCCTACGGCCGGGTCCACCCCGACGCCCTGCGCGAGGCCGTCGCCCGCAACCCCGACGACGTCGCCCTCGCCACCGTGATGTGGGCGAACAACGAGATCGGGACGATCCTGCCGGTCGCCGAACTCGCCGCCGTCGCCGCCGAGTTCGGCGTCCCTCTGCACTCCGACGCGGTCCAGGCCTTCGGCCAGGTCCCGGTGCACTTCGCCGCGTCCGGGCTCGCCGCGATGACGGTCTCCGGCCACAAGATCGGCGGCCCTTACGGCATCGGCGCCCTGGTCCTGGGCCGCGAGCACACCCCCGTTCCCGTGCTGCACGGCGGCGGACAGGAGCGCCACGTCCGCTCCGGCACCCTCGACGTGCCGGCGATCGCCTCGTTCGCGGTCGCCGGACGGGTCGCCGCCGAGGAGCGGGAGCGGTTCGCCCTGGAGATCGGACGCCTCCGCGACGACCTCGTGGCCGCGGTCCTGGACGCCGTCCCCGACGCCGTCCTCGGCGGCGACCCCGCCCCCGGCGGACGCCTCCCGGCCAACGCCCACTTCACCTTCCCCGGCTGCGAGGGCGACTCCCTGCTGCTCCTTCTCGACGCCCAGGGCATCGAGTGCTCCACCGGCTCCGCCTGCACCGCCGGCGTCGCCCAGCCCAGCCACGTCCTCCTCGCCACCGGCACCGACCCCGACCTCGCCCGAGGCACCCTCCGCTTCTCCCTCGGCCACACCTCCACGGACGCCGACGTCAAGGCCCTCGCCAAGGCCATCGGCCCGGCGGTGGAGCGAGCGCGGGCGGCGGGGCTGAGCTGAAACCTCGGTAGCCTGTGGGGGCTCTGTCCCTGCGAACTGTACGGGAGCGGTTATGGAGAGCGGGCAAGGTGGTGCAGAGGAGCCCCTGCGCCACGGGGTGGCGGTGATGTACGAGGAAAAGCTGCCGCGGCGGTGGACCCTCGTCACCGTGACGGTACTCACTGTGTGGGTTGTTCATCAGGGTGCGGTCCTCCTGCCCGAGGAGAGCACGGTCTTCTTGGTGATCCTCGCCTTCACCGGTCTCCTGGCGCTCGTCCTCAACGCCGTGCCGCTTTCCAAGCGTGTCTACCACCGGATCCGACTGCAGGGCGGGCAGTTGACCGTGGGCCGGGAGACGATAGCGGTGGACTCGCTCTCGTCCGACTCGGTGCTCGAGGCGCGGGAGCAGCCTTCGGACGCCGAGTTCGCCGCCTCACTGGCAGGGCGCTCCCGTGAGGAACTCGCGGAAATTCGAAGGAAAAGCCGCACCGCTTCCGCGCCCCGCCTCGTTGGCGGGGGATGGTCCGTGCCGCTGGGCATGGAGGAGGTCGTGGTCGAGACGGTCGGGGGCGAGTCCTTGCTGATCGCCACTCACGACCGTGGAGCCTTGCTGGACGCGCTGGCGCGTGCCTGCCGGACGTGATCCGCGTCCGCCGACGTCTTTCGACAGACCGGCCGACCACCATCCGTAGGTCCGTGCTGCTGAACCCCGGAGGAATACCGAACCCTTGAAGGGACAGTTGTGACCGGCAAGGCGAACAGAGTTGTCAATCCACAGGACCTCGAGCATCTGGCCAAGTTGCTCGACGGCCGGGGCGGAACAGGGGACAAGCTCGACGAGGCGTTCACGCGGGCCAGCGCGCTCGGCGTGGCAGATCGGCTGGGCCCGATCAAGCCGATGCGTTCCTGGATATCCGACACTGCCCCTGAACTCCGCAGGAAGGCGGCCTACGCTCGCCTGGAGGATGGTGATCCGCTTGCCGGGCTGTTGCTCGCGGGATTCACCCCCGAGCAGCTGAAGGGCAAGCAACTGCCTCCCGACCTTCTGTTGGTCGCCAACGCGGCTGCGTCCGACGACAAGGTCGACGACGGCTGGCTCAAACGCAAGGACGGCGAGACTCTCGACGACTGGATCGTGCGGGTGCAGGGGGACGCCGTCACGCAGATGACGGGCAATGAGCAGTTGGGGAAGGCCGTCGCGACGTACATCGAGGGCGCCGCCAATCTGGCGGCGTTCTTCAACGCGTCCAGCGTCGCGATCCTGGGCGGCAAATCGCTGATCTCCTACTTCAAAACGTCCAAGGTGCTGAACGCGCCGGGCACCTTCACCGCCCGGTTGATCAACGGTCATTGGGACAAGCTGGCCCGCGTCCCCAGGGCCGGCAGCTGGCTGGCCCGGGTGTCGCCCAGCGTAATTGCAGGTTCCGACGAGGCAGCCATGCTCGCCGGTTACATGCGCAAAGGGGCGTTCTACCTTCCCACCTCCACCGAGGCGAACCTGCTCAAGGTGGCCCAGCGCGGAGGCCTTGGTCAGGCTGCGAAGGCCGCCGGATGGATCCGGGGCGCGGGTGTCGTCGGCTCGGCCGGTGCCACCGCGTGGGGCGTCGCCAACCTGGCGACGATGGACCATGCGAAGGCGTGGAAGGAGGACAAGGCCAAGTACCTTTCCAACTGGACAGGAACGGCCTTCAACGCCTCGCTCACGGCCGCGATGATTGCTCCCAACCCGGTGACGGTCGGCCTCGCCGTCGGGACCGGTGTCGCCTACGCCGGAACCTTGATCTGGGACAACGCGGACAAGATCGAAGCTGCTGCCGAGGACGCCGCCGACTGGGTCGGGGACAAGGCCGAAAAGGCGGGAGAGGCCATATCCGAGGGGGCGAAAAAGCTCGGCAGTGCCCTCAACCCGTTCGACTGATGCCGACCACGACACATCCGCGCAGGGCGGCGTGAGGAAAAGGGGATCATGCAGCAGACGTACACCCTGGATCACTGGGAAGACCGCTCGGGTCACCGGCTGACCTGGAAGTTCGGCTACCGGGGCGTGGCAGGTGCATTCGGGCGGATCGAGGTCGTGTATCCGGCAGGACGTCACGGCGACCGCCATGTGACCGAGGTGCGTGGGGACGGAATACCCGTCGTTTCCTTCACCGGCTGGGCCTACGGTCGCAAACCGTCCCTGTACATGGCCCAGCTGAGCGTCGGGAGTGACGGCATCCGCGTCAAGCGCAACCGCTGGGCACAGACCAGGGCGGGGCGGGCCCTGCGCATGCAGGTGGCGGGGCGAGAATACCGGTACCTCGCGACCGGCCGACGGCATCACGACCGTGCTCTGGTGCGCGACGGCGTAGAGATCCGGACAGGCCGTCGTGGAAGGGGCGCGCGGAAAAAAGCGACCTTCACTGTCGTGGGACAGGCGGACGCCCACGACATCGCACTGGCCGCGGTCATGGTCGGGGTGAACACCCGCAACCTGACCCGCGGCGGGGCAGTGCGTGCCTTCTTCAACAGGTCGTTGAACTGGCTCGACGTTTTCAACTGACGCACTGACGATCTCGCCCCATGGTTTCAGCCCAGCAGACGAAAGCGATTCGAACGATGCCCTCATTCGACAGCACCCGGGCCCGGTTCCGCCTCGCCGAGGACCACCTGGCCGTCCTGAAGCACCTCGTGGACGGCGAAGAGGTCCCCGCGCACTTGGCAGAGGCGGAGCGTGCCCTGATATCAGCCGGTCTCACCCACCAGGACGGCACCTTCGACTTCTCACTGACTCCGCTTGTCGACACGTTGCGGGCTCCTGCCGTTCTCATCCACGTGGAGGCACTGGGTGCGCACGGAACCCTGCACCACGGCGTCACCATCGGCGACGGTCACGTCTACTCCCACGAGTCGTGGCCGGGCAGTGAGGAGTCGGAGTACGTCCGCCTGGAGCCGGCGATGCTCGTCTGGGCGCTGGCAAGGATGGTCGACCTGCACGGGGAGGACACGGTCGAGGTCGCGACGCCCGTGATCGAGACCACCACAGCCGTGCTCGATGCGGGGCTCCGGACCCTGGACGGTCTCCACGGCCTGACGGCCGAGGAGGGAGTCGATCGGATCGCCAAGGCGCTCGAGGGCGCCGGTCTCACCGGCAAGAGCCGGATCACCTTCGCCGCCCTGATCGCCGGCATGCGGTGCAGTTGGAGGATGACCGCCTTGTGGCACGGGCACCGACACGGAGAACCGGGCCCCCAGGTACGGGGATTCGCGGTGTGGGACTGCGGGCCTCTGGGCTATTGGCACCGTGAACTGCCCGTCGAGCCCCTGGAACCGGGTCAGGTCGGCGACGTCGGCCCGTTCAAGCTGGTTCGTGTGGACGCAAAGCAGGTCTGGCAGATGATCACCGATCTGTTGCCCGCTGCTCGGGAGTTCGCCAGGGTCGTTCCGGAGGAAGGCTGAGCCGGCCTTGTGCGCGGCGGGTGAACCGACGAGCGGGTTGTGTCTCCCCCCGACTCATGCCCGTGATGACGTGCCCGCCCGGCGCACCAGGTTGAGGTAGCGGTCCCAGTCCCAGTGAGGGCCCGGGTCCGTGTGGTCCGTGCCCGGGACCTCGACGTGGCCGACGATGTGCTTCCGGTCCACCGGTATCCCGTAGCGGGCGCATATGCGGGCCGTCAGGCGGGCCGAGGCCGCGTACATCTCGTCCGTGAAGTCCTCCGGGCGGTCCACGAAGCCCTCGTGCTCGATGCCGATGCTGCGCTCGTTGTAGTCCCGGTTGCCCGCGTGGTACGCCACGTCCAGCTCGCGGATCATCTGCGTGATCCGGCCGTCCTTGCCGACGATGTAGTGCGCCGCCGCCTTGTGGCCCGGGTTCTGGAACGCCTTCACCGCGCTGTCCAGGCTGCCCTGCGTGACATGCACGACCACCATGTCGATGCCGAAGTCGTCCGGACGGTCCGCGCCACGCCAGTTGGCGTCCGAGGCCGCCACCCAGCGGGCGCCCGCGAAGTCGACCTCGCCGGGCTTGCGCGGCTTGTCGACGCCGGGCAGCCGCCACCACAGCCGCCCCAGCTCGTCACGCGCCAGCGCCGCCGTCCCCGCCGCGGCCGCCAGCCCGCCCACGATCAGGGCGCGCCGCCCGATGCGCCGGTCGCCGTCCTCGGATGCTCCCTTGGCCCCCATGTGATCGTGAACGCATATCCGGCGGCCGTGGTTCCCGCGCCCCCTTACCCTGGAGGGGCTATGACTGACACCCCGCAGCGCACCCGCCCCCTCCGCGTCCTGGCCGCCATGTCCGGAGGCGTCGACTCCGCCGTCGCCGCCGCCCGCGCCGCCGAAGCGGGTCACGACGTGACCGGCGTCCACCTCGCGCTCTCCGCGAACCCCCAGTCGTTCCGCACGGGCGCGCGGGGCTGCTGCACCATCGAGGACTCCCGCGACGCCCGCCGCGCCGCCGACGTCATCGGCATCCCGTTCTACGTCTGGGACCTCGCCGACCGCTTCCGCGAGGACGTCGTCGAGGACTTCGTCGCCGAGTACGAGGCCGGCCGCACGCCCAACCCCTGCCTGCGCTGCAACGAGAAGATCAAGTTCGCCGCGCTGCTCGACAAGGCGCTCGCGCTCGGCTTCGACGCCGTCTGCACCGGCCACTACGCCAAGGTGATCCTCCGCGAGGACGGCACCCGCGAACTGCACCGCGCCTCCGACATGGCCAAGGACCAGTCCTACGTGCTCGGCGTCCTCGACGACCGCCAGCTCGCCCACGCCATGTTCCCCCTCGGCGACACGGTCACCACCAAGGAGGAGATCCGCGCGGAGGCCGAGCGCCGCGGACTCGCCGTCGCCAAGAAGCCCGACTCGCACGACATCTGCTTCATCGCCGACGGCGACACCCAGGGCTTCCTCGCCAAGCGGCTCGGCAAGGCCGAGGGTGACATCGTCGACGAGTCCGGCGCCAGGATCGGCACCCACGACGGCGCGTACGGCTTCACCATCGGCCAGCGCAAGGGCCTGCGCATCGGCACCCCCGCCCCCGACGGCAAGCCGCGCTACGTCCTGGACATCTCCCCGGTGGACAACACCGTCACCGTCGGCCCCGCCGCCTCGCTCGACGTCGGCGCCCTCACCGCGATCAAGCCCCGCTGGTGCGGCACCGCCCCCGCAGGACCCGGCACCTACACCGCCCAGCTGCGCGCCCACGGCGACGAGACCCCGGTGACCGCCGAACTCGTCGGCGAGGAACTGCGCGTCCGCTTCACCGAGCCGGTCCGCGGCGTCGCCCCCGGCCAGGCGGTCGTCCTGTACGACGGCACGCGCGTGGTGGGTTCGGCGACCATCGCCGCCACGGAGCGGGCCACGGCGGACGTGGCCTGAGCCGCCCCGCCCCGCCCCGGCCGGTCGCCGGGAGCACCGGAAGCTCAGGGCTCACCGGGCGAAGAACTCCGCCAGCACCGGCGCCAGGACGTCCGGTTCGGCCATGTGGGTCTGGCCCTCCAGGGTGCGGTACGCGCCCCGGGGGACCGACTCCGCGATCGCCTTCGCCGCCTGACGCATCCACGCCGGGCTGGCGTCGCCCGCGATCGACAGCACCGGCACCCCGATCGACGCCAGCATCTCCCGCGGCACACCTCCGCCGCCCATCACGGCGTCGTCGTACGCCAGGCTCGGCGCCAGCGCCTCCATCCCCGCCCACATCGGCGACTGCCGCGCGCTCCCGATCACCGCGTCGTCCAGCCCGGTGAGCTGGAGGAAGAGCTCCACCGCGTCGCCCCGCCGCCCCTCCTCCAGAGCCGCCGTCAGCCGCTCGGTGTAGCGGGCGCGCTCCGCCAGGTGCTCCTCGGACAGCGCGTACGGCGTCTCGTACACCGCGACCTGGCGCACCGGCAGCCCGCTCGCCGCCGCCCGCAGCGCCAGCGCGCCGCCCGAGGAGACGCCGTACAGCGCCGCCTCGCCGCCCGTCGCCTCGATCAGCGCCGCCAGGTCCTCCACCTCGCGTTCCACCGTGTACGGCGGCGTGTCTCCGCTCGCGCCCCGGCCGCGGCGGTCGTAGACCACCACCCGGAACCGCTCGGAGAGCGGGGCGGCCAGCGGCGCCACTGTGGCGCCCGTCGACATCGCGCCGCTGACGAGGACGATCGTGGCGCCGCGTCCGGCGCTCTCGTGGGCGAGGGCGGTCCCGTCGCGCGAAGAGATGTTCTGGTCCATGGCTCACGAGACTGCCGCACGGCGCGGAAAACGTCGGTGAGGCGGGCCGCGCGTCCGTCGATCACGTCCCGCGGGGAGCGGTCAGTCCACGTCCACGTCGTAGAAGCACAGATGGTCCTTGATCGACGCCACCGCCGGCTTCGGGTCCGGGTACGACCACACCAGGTCGGGGGCGTCCGGCAGCGACCAGTACGAGGCGGTCCCCTTGAACGGGCAGTACGTGTGTGTCGCGGACGGCGTCAGCAGGTCGAGCCGCACGTCCTCCGGCGGGATGTACCAACGCGCGGGGCAGCCCGTTTCGTGCAGCACCAGCGCCCGGTCGCTCTCCGCCAGCACGCGTCCGTCGCGCACCACGCGCACGTGCCGCTCGCCCGGCTCGACGGTGATGCGATGGCCTGTGGTCACGGCGTCCTCCTCGTGGGTCGGTCCACCCGGTACAGCGTCCCTCGGGGCGGCCTTCTTCCCGGGCGTAGGCTGACGACCGTGAACATCTGCGTCTTCCTCTCCGCCGCCGACCTCGACGACCGTTACACAGGACCCGCGCGCGAGTTCGCGCGCCTGCTCGGCAAGGGCGGGCACACCCTGGTCTGGGGCGGCTCGGACGTCGGCCTGATGAAGGTCGTCGCCGACGGGGTGGAGGAGGCCGGCGGCCGGCTCCTCGGCGTCTCGGTGGAGTTCCTCGCGGCCAAGGCGCGCCCCGGCGTGGACGAGATGGTGGTCGCCAAGGACCTCGCCGAGCGCAAGCGGCTGCTGCTGGAGAAGGCCGACGCGGTGGTGATCATGGTGGGCGGCACCGGCACCCTTGACGAGGCGACCGAGATCCTGGAGCTGAAGAAGCACGGCCACACCGAGAAGCCGGTGGTGCTGCTCAACACCGCGGGCTTCTACGACGGCCTCAAGGAGCAGTTCCGTCGCATGGACGACGAGGGCTTCCTGCCCCGCCCGCTCACCGAGCTGGTCTTCTTCGCCGAGGAGCCGGTCGGGGCGCTCGCCTACCTGGAGGAGAGCCTGGGCGTCGCATGACCGCGCGGTGATGCGAGCATGGCGGACATGGCTACACATGTGATCACCGGAGCCGGCTCCGGCATCGGCGCGGCCGTCGCGCGCCGCCTCCACGCGCGCGGGGACGAACTGGTGCTCCACGCGCGCGACGCCGGCCGCGCGAAGGAGCTGGCCGCCGAGTACCCCGGTGCCCGCACCCTGGTCGGCGACCTCTCCGACCCGGACCGGCTCAGCTGGGCGTTCTCCCACCAGTCGCTGCCCGACCGGGTGGACTCGCTGCTGCACGTGGCGGGCGTCGTCGACCTGGGCCGCGTCGGCGACCTCACCCCGAAGAGCTGGCGTCACCAGCTCAACGTCAACCTCGTCGCCCCCGCCGAACTGACCCGTCACTTCCTGCCGCAGCTCCGCGCGAGCCGCGGCCACGTGATCTTCGTCAACTCCGGCGCCGGCCTCGCCGCCCACGCGGACTGGTCCGCCTACGCGGCCTCCAAGCACGGCCTGAAGGCCCTCGCCGACTCCCTCCGCCACGAGGAGCACGCGAACGGCGTCCGTGTCACGTCGGTCTACCCGGGCCGCACCGCCAGCCCCATGCAGGCCAAGGTCCATCAGCAGGAGGGCAAGGACTACGACGCGTCGAAGTGGATCGACCCCGAGTCGGTCGCCACGACGATCCTCATGGCCCTGGACCTCCCCAGGGACGCGGAAGTGAACGACCTGACGGTCCGCCCGGGCACCTGAAGCCCGTCCGGCGCTTGAGGACGAGGCCCGAAGGGCCGACAGGGGGTCTGGGGACGGCAGCCCCCAGGGACGGGACGGGAAGCGTACGCAGTGCGGGGCGGGGGCGAAAACCCCCCGCCCCGCACTGCGTACGCTTCCCGTTGTGAACGACACCCCTCACCTCCCACCCGCCACCGGCATCGGCTCCCTCCCCGGCACGGACGCGAGAGAGGCCGCCAAGGCGGCCACAGGCAGCTTCGAGGACTTCCCCCACCTCCCCGAACTCCCCGCCCGCGGCCCCGGCGCCGACATGATCGGCCGCACCGCCGGCCTGCTCGTCGAGCTCTACGCGCGCGTGGAGCCCAGCGGCTGGCGGATCGGCGACCGTCCGGGCCGGGACACCCGCCGCGCCCGCTCCTGGCTCGGCGAGGACCTGGACGCGCTGGAGGAGTTCACGCAGGGCTACGAAGGCTTCCTCAAGGTCCAGGCGGTGGGCCCCTGGACCCTCGCCGCGGCCCTGGAGCTGAGGAACGGAGAGGCCGCCCTCTCCGACCCCGGCGCCTGCCGGGACCTCGCCGCCTCCCTCGCCGAGGGGCTGCGCCTGCACCTCGAGGAGGTGCGCCGCCGCGTCCCCGGCGCGCGGCTCGTCCTCCAGCTCGACGAACCGTCCCTCACCGCCGTCCTGCGTGGTCAGGTCCGGACGGCCAGCGGCTACCGCACCCACCGCGCGGTCGACCGGCAGATCGTCGAGGCCACCCTGCGCGACGTGGTCGGCGTGCACGAGGGCGGCCCGGTCGTGGTCCACTCCTGTGCCCCGGACGTCCCGTTCGCCCTGCTGCGCCGGGCGGGCGTGGCGGGCATCTCGTTCGATTTCTCCCTCCTCACCGAGCGTGACGACGAGGCGATCGGCGGGGCGGTCGAGGGCGGCACCCGCCTGTTCGCCGGTGTCGTCCCCGGCACGGACGGTCCATTGTCGGACCCTGCCGGTAGCGTCATGGGTGTCAGGACGCTCTGGCGCAGGCTGGGGCTGCGGCCGGGACTTCTCCCGGAGGCGGTCACGGTCACCCCGGCGTGCGGACTCGCGGGGGCCTCCCCCGGGTACGCGCGCTCGGCCTACGCCCACTGCGTCCGGGCGGCGAGATCCCTCGCGGACAACCCTGAGTAACGGGAGGACACACGGTGGCCGGCGACAAGCAAGCGGAGACGACGAGCGTGCCCGCACAAGCGCGGGAGCAGCACGCCACGCTCGCCGAGCAGATCGAGGAGCACCGCTTCCGGTACTACGTGAACGACGCGCCCGTCATCAGCGACGCGGAGTTCGACCGCCTGCTGCGGGAGCTCGAGGAGCTGGAGGAGCGCCACCCGGAGCTGCGCACGCCGGAGTCGCCGACCCAGAAGGTCGCCGGGGCCTACGAGACGGAGTTCACCTCCGTCCAGCACCGGTCCCGGATGCTGTCCCTGGACAACACCTTCAACGACGAGGACCTCGCCGCCTGGGCCGACCGCATCCACCGGGAACTGGGCGACCAGGCCTTCCACTTCCTGTGCGAGCTGAAGGTCGACGGCCTGGCGGTCAACCTCACCTACGAGCACGGCCGGCTGGTCCGCGCGGCGACCCGCGGCGACGGCCGCACGGGCGAGGACATCACACCCAACGTCCGCACCATCGCCGAGATCCCGGACCGCCTCAAGGGCGACAAGGTGCCCGACGTCGTGGAGATCCGCGGCGAGGTCTACTTCCCGATGGAGAAGTTCCAGGAGCTCAACGCCCGGCTGGTGGAGGCCGGCGACAAGCCGTTCGCCAACCCGCGCAACGCGGCGGCCGGTTCCCTGCGCCAGAAGGACCCGCGGGTCACCGCCACCCGCCCGCTGCACATGGTGGTGCACGGCATCGGCGTGCTCGAGGGCTACAAGGGCCTGACCCGCCTCTCCCAGGGCTACGACCTGCTGAAGGAGTGGGGGCTGCCGACCTCCCCGCACAACAAGGTGGTCGACGGCCTGGAGGGCGTGCGGGAATTCATCGCCTACTACGGCGAGAACCGCCACTCCGTGGCCCACGAGATCGACGGCGTCGTCGTCAAGCTCGACGAGATCCCCCTCCAGGGCCGCCTCGGCACCACCTCCCGCGCCCCGCGCTGGGCCATCGCGTACAAGTACGCGCCCGAGGAGGTCAACACCAAGCTGGTGAACATCCGCGTGGGCGTCGGCCGCACCGGCCGCGTCACGCCGTACGCGCAGGTCGAGCCGGTGACGGTGGCCGGCTCGGAGGTCGAGTTCGCCACGCTGCACAACCAGGACGTGGTGAAGGCCAAGGGCGTCCTCATCGGCGACACGGTGGTGCTGCGCAAGGCCGGCGACGTCATCCCGGAGATCCTCGGCCCGGTGGCCGACCTGCGGGACGGCAGCGAGCGGGAGTTCGTGATGCCGTCCGAGTGCCCCGAGTGCGGCACCCCGCTCAGGCCGATGAAGGAGGGCGACGTCGACCTGCGCTGCCCCAACGCCAGGGCATGCCCCGCCCAGTTGCGTGAGCGGCTGTTCTACCTGGCCGGCCGTAAGGCGCTGGACATCGAGCACTTCGGGTACGTCGCCGCCGCGGCCCTCACCGGCCCGCTGGAGCCGGAGGAGCCGCCGCTGAAGGACGAGGGCGACCTGTTCGACCTCACCGTCGAGCAGCTGCTGCCCATCAAGGCGTACGTCCTCGACCAGGACAGCGGACTGCCCAAGCGGGACCCGAAGACCGGCGAGGAGAAGGTCGTCACCGTCTTCGCCAACCAGCAGGGCGAGCCGAAGAAGAACGCCCTGGCGATGCTGGAGAACATCGCCGCGGCGAAGGAGCGCCCGCTGGCCCGGGTGCTCACCGCCCTGTCGATCCGTCATGTCGGCCCCGTCGCGGCGGAGGCGCTGGCCCGGGAGTTCCGCTCGATCGACCGCATCGAGCAGGCCTCCGAGGAGGAGCTGTCGGCCACCGAGGGCGTCGGCCCGACCATCGCCGCCTCCCTCAAGGAGTGGTTCGCCGCGGACTGGCACCGGGAGATCATCCGCAAGTGGAAGGCGGCCGGGGTCCGCATGGAGGACGAGCGCTCCGGCGAGGACGAGGGCCCCCGTCCGCTCGAAGGACTCACGGTCGTGGTGACCGGAACCCTGGAGAACTTCACCCGGGATGGCGCGAAAGAGGCCCTGCAGAACCGGGGCGCCAAGGTGACCGGATCGGTGTCCAAGAAGACGTCGTTCGTCGTCGTGGGCGACAACCCAGGGTCGAAGTATGACAAAGCGGTGCAGTTGAAGGTGCCGGTTCTGAACGAGGACGGTTTCCAGGTGCTGTTGGAGGAGGGACCCGACGCCGCGGCCGACGCCGCCCTTTCGGCCGAGGAGTAGCGGTTGAAGGCCCCCCGATCGGCGCATACCAGATGCATACGGGTGGCTGGGGCGCATTCGGGCAACCGTCGGCGACCGGTGCCCGTACAAGCCTTCCGCGGCCTACTGTTGAGATGTGCGCCTGCCGTGCCCAGTTGCGGTCGGGGCAACCCCCGTACCCGTGACGGGTCCGGGGAAGGGCTTTCCACGGCGGAGCCGCTGAGGGATGTCGGGCATCGGGCCGCGTGGCGTGGGCACCGCCGGCTGTGAGAGGGACGGGAATGGAACCGACCGAGAGCGCCGCCCCGGGCTCACGGCTGCGCCTGCGCCGCCTTGCGGTCGTCCGGCGGCGCGGCCGTGAGGACGGGCGGCCCGCGGAGCGACCGGACGCGCGGGGGCGCACCGGGGCACGCGCCGCGGACGCGCGCGACGCCGGCGCGGCACGCCCGGCCGGCGGGCACGGCATCGGGGAGACCGCGACGGAGACCGAACGGCACCCGTCCTGGCCCGCGTTGCCCACCGCGGTCGTCGCGGCCGCCGGCTTCGTCCTCGGCGCGGGCTTCCTGCGCGCCTTCACCGGCGGCCACGCCCTCTTCCCGTCCGGCACGGTCGGCTGGTCGCTGGCCGTGCTCACCGGCATCGTCGTCGGCCACCTGGTGATGCTGGGCCGCTCCCGCTGGTGGGGCGGCACCGGCTCCGGCGCGGCCCTCACCCTCGCCGTGCTGCTGCTCTACGGCTGGGTCCCGGCCGGCATGGTCAGCCTCACCGTCGTCGTCCTGGTCGGCATAGCCCGCCGGGGCCGCTGGCGGCAGGGCGTGCTGCACGGCGCGGTCGACCTGCTCGGCATCGGCGCCGGAGCGCTCGTCCTGGCCGCGTTCGGCACAGTGCCGTCCGTCGAGTCGCCGTCCACCCCCGACACCTGGACCCTCTACACCGGTCCCGGGGTGGTGCTCGTCGCCGCCGCCTATCTCGCGGTCACCCGCACCCTGTTGTGGTACCTGCACACCCCCCGCTCGGGCCTGCCCACCGTCGCCCGCACCGCCCTGGTCCGCCAGGGGCTCGTCGCGGTCGCCCTGCTCGGCATCGCCCCGTTGGTGTGCGTGGTCGCCGATGCCAAGCCCGTGCTGCTGCCGCTGTTCGCCATCCCGCTGATCGCCCTCGACTCCACCCTGTGGATAGCCCGCGCGCGGGCCGAGGAGCAGCTGCGCGACCCGCTGACCGGACTGCCCAACCGGCAGTGGCTCCAGGAGCGCATCTGGACCGCGCTGGACGACGCCGAGCGGGCAGGCTCCCGCGCCGCGCTCATGCTCATCGACCTCGACCGCTTCCGGTCGGTCAACGACACCCTCGGCCATCTCGCGGGCGACCGGCTGCTGCTGCAGATCGCCGACCGGCTGAGAGCGGCCCTGCCGCGCGGGGCGGAGGCCGCGCGGCTCGGCGGCGACGAGTTCGCGGTGTTACTGCCCGCCGCGGACTCCACGACGTCCGCGACCCGCGCCGCCCGCGGACTCGTCGCGGCCCTCAGCTCCCCGCTCGACCTCGACGGGCTCACCCTCGTCCTGGAGGCGAGTGCGGGAGTCGCCGTCTTCCCGGACCACGCGTCCGACGCCGAGGGACTGCTGCGCCGCGCGGACGTGGCGATGTACCAGGCCAAGCGGGACCGCACGGGCGTCGAGGCGTACGAGTCCAAACGGGACTCCAACACCCCCGACCGGCTCGGGCTGCTGGGTGATCTGCGCCGCGCCCTCGACGCGCACGAGGTGGAGCTGCACTACCAGCCCAAGGTCCGCTTCGACGGCCAGGTCTCCGGCCTCGAGGCGCTGGTGCGGTGGGTGCACCCGGAGCGCGGGCGGGTCCCCCCGGACGAGTTCATAGCGATAGCCGAGTCGTCGGGACTGATGCCCCAGCTCACCGAGTACGTGCTGGAGACGGCGCTCGGGCAGGTCGCCGCGTGGCGTTCCCAGGGGCTGTTCGTGCCGGTCGCCGTCAACGTCTCGCCGCGGGACGTGCACAGCCCCGGCTTCGCCGGCTCCGTCGCCGCCCGCCTGGCCCGGCACGGGGTGCCCGCGGGAGCGCTCCAGCTGGAGATCACCGAGCACGTGCTGCTGGAGGACCCCACGCGGGCCGCCGACACCCTCAACGCGCTGACCGGCCACGGCGTGAAGATGTCCCTCGACGACTTCGGCACGGGCTACTCCTCCCTGGTGCACCTGCGGCGGCTGCCGGTGAGCGAGCTGAAGATCGACCGCTCGTTCGTGGCCCGGCTGGCGGTCGACACGGAGGACGCGGAGATCGTGCGCTGCACGATCGACCTGGCCCACTCGCTGGGCCTGCTCGTCGTCGCCGAGGGCGTCGAGGACGACGAGACGTGGGAACGGCTGCGGGACCTGCGGTGCGACGCGGTCCAGGGATGGCTGGTCGCGGCCGCGATGCCGCCGGACGAGACCACGGCGTGGCTGCTGGCGCGGGGGTCGCGGGGGTGGCAGCGGCCGGCGGCCGCCTTGCCGGCGGCCACGGGTACGGCGGAGGACTGACCTCCGCCCGACACCGCCGTACGCCGGGTGCGGGTCCGCTGTGGCTGGTCGCGCAGTTCCCCGCGCCCCTTGCGGGGCCCGGGAGTCCGCGTTGCGTTGCCTGGCGAGGGTGCGGTCGCTTCGCGGGGAGGTCGTCGTGCGGCCGCGGGTCCGCCGTGGCCGGTCGCGCAGTTCCCCGCGCCCCTTATGGGGCGACGGGTTTCACGGGCATGGGTGCCCGCCCCATAGGATTGGTCCCAAACCACACACACTCACCCCAGAGGATCGCTGCATGCCTGGCATCACGCGCGAGGAGGTCGCCCACCTCGCCCGGCTGGCGCGTCTGGAGCTGAAGCCCGAAGAGCTCGACCACTTCGCGGGCCAGCTCGACGACATCATCGGCGCGGTCGCCCGCGTCAGCGAGGTCGCCGACCAAGACGTACCGCCGACCTCGCACCCGCTCCCGCTGACGAACGTCATGCGGGCCGACGAGGTCCGTCCCTCGCTCACCCCCGAGCAGGCGCTCTCCGGCGCCCCGGCCCAGGAGCAGCAGCGTTTCAAGGTGCCGCAGATCCTGGGGGAGGAGTAAACCGCCATGAGCGATCACATCATCAAGCTCACCGCGGCCGAGACCGCCGCGAAGATCGCCTCCGGCGAACTCACCGCGGTCGAGGTCACCGAGGCCCACCTGGCCCGCATCGAGGCCGTCGACGAGAAGGTGCACGCCTTCCTGCACGTCGACCGTGAGGGCGCCCTCGCGCAGGCCCGCGCCGTCGACGCCAAGCGCGAGCGCGGCGAGCAGCTCGGCCCGCTGGCCGGTGTGCCCCTCGCGCTGAAGGACATCTTCACCACCGAGGGCATCCCGACCACCGTCGGCTCCAAGATCCTCGAGGGCTGGATCCCGCCGTACGACGCGACGCTCACCAAGCGCCTCAAGGACGCCGACGTCGTCATCCTCGGCAAGACCAACATGGATGAGTTCGCCATGGGGTCCTCCACCGAGAACAGCGCCTACGGCCCGACCGGCAACCCGTGGGACCTCACCCGCATCCCCGGCGGCTCCGGCGGCGGCTCCTCCGCCGCGCTCGCCGCGCACATGGCGCCGCTCGCCATCGGCACCGACACCGGCGGCTCGATCCGCCAGCCGGCCGCCGTCACCGGCACGGTCGGCGTGAAGCCGACGTACGGCGCGGTGTCCCGGTACGGCATGGTGGCGTTCTCCTCCTCCCTCGACCAGGGCGGCCCCTGCGCCCGCACGGTCCTGGACGCGGCCCTGCTGCACGAGGTGATCGCCGGACACGACCCGATGGACTCCACCTCCATCGACGAGCCGGTCCCGCCGGTCGTGGAGGCCGCCCGCAACGGCAGCGTCCAGGGCATGCGCGTCGGCGTCGTCAAGCAGTTCCGCGGCGAGGGCTACCAGGCCGGCGTCGTCCAGCGGTTCGACGAGTCGGTGCAGATGCTCAAGGAGCTCGGCGCCGAGATCGTCGAGCTGGACTGCCCGTCCTTCGACCTGGCGCTCTCCGCGTACTACCTGATCGCGCCGTCCGAGTGCTCCTCCAACCTCGCCCGCTTCGACGGCCTGCGCTACGGCGCGCGCGTCGGCGACGACGGCACGCACTCCGCCGAGGAGGTCACCTCGCTGACCCGCGAGGCCGGCTTCGGCGACGAGGTCAAGCGCCGCATCATGCTCGGCACGTACGCGCTCAGCTCCGGCTACTACGACGCGTACTACGGCAGCGCCCAGAAGGTCCGCACGCTCATCAAGCGGGACTTCGACCAGGCCTTCGAGCAGGTCGACGTGATCGTCTCCCCGACGACCCCGACCACCGCCTTCCCGATCGGCGAGCGCGCCGACGACCCGATGGCGATGTACCTCGCGGACCTGTGCACCATCCCGACCAACCTGGCGGGCAACGCCGCCATGTCGCTGCCCTGCGGCCTCGCGCCGGAGGACAACCTGCCGGTCGGCCTGCAGATCATCGCCCCGGTCATGAAGGACGACCGCCTCTACAAGGTGGGTGCCGCCGTCGAGGCCGCCTTCGTGGAAAAGTGGGGCCACCCGCTGCTCGAGGAGGCTCCGTCGCTGTGAGTGCACTGACCAAGGCCAAGGGATTCAAGAAGTCCCGGTCCGGTACGTACCTGTCCATGGCCGCCACCGCGTTCGGCGCGTTCGGCGTCGCCAAGCGGCTGAAGACGGCGCGCGCCGAGAAGGACACCCTGGTCCTGATCGACGCCACCGTGTCCGCCGCCGCCATCGTCACCGGCCTCGCCATCCTCTACCGCGAGCTGAAGCGGCTGGGCGACGACGACGTCCTGCTGGGCTGAGAGGGAAGTTTTCACCGTGACCACCACGACCGACCTGGTGTCGTACGAGGACGCGCTCGCGTCGTACGACCCCGTCATGGGCCTCGAGGTCCATGTCGAACTCGGCACCGCCACCAAGATGTTCTGCGGTTGCTCGACCGCGCTCGGCGCCGCCCCGAACACCCAGACCTGCCCGGTCTGCCTCGGCCTGCCCGGCGCGCTCCCGGTCGTCAACGCGACCGGCGTCGAGTCCGCGATCAAGATCGGCCTCGCGCTGAACTGCGAGATCGCCGAGTGGTGCCGCTTCGCCCGGAAGAACTACTTCTATCCGGACATGCCGAAGAACTTCCAGACCTCCCAGTACGACGAGCCGATCGCCTTCAACGGCTACCTCGACGTGCAGCTGGAGGACGGCGAGACCTTCCGCGTGGAGATCGAGCGCGCCCACATGGAGGAGGACACCGGCAAGTCGCTGCACGTCGGCGGCGCCACCGGCCGTATCCACGGCGCCTCGCACTCCCTCCTCGACTACAACCGCGCCGGCATCCCGCTCATCGAGATCGTCACCAAGCCGATCGAGGGAGCGGGCGAGCGCGCCCCCGAGGTGGCCCGGGCCTATGTCCGTGAGCTGCGCGAGCTCATCCGGGCGCTCGGCGTGTCCGAGGCCCGCATGGAGATGGGCCAGATGCGCTGCGACGTGAACCTGTCGCTGCGCCCGCACGGCACCGAGAAGTTCGGTACGCGCTCGGAGACGAAGAACGTCAACTCGCTGCGTTCCGTCGAGCGTGCCGCCCGCTTCGAGATCCAGCGGCACGCGGCCGTGCTGTCGTCCGGCGGCACGATCGTCCAGGAGACCCGGCACTTCCACGAGGACACGGGGTCGACGACGTCGGGCCGTGTGAAGGAGGAGGCCGAGGACTACCGGTACTTCCCCGAGCCGGACCTGGTGCCCGTGGCACCGTCCCGCGAGTGGGTCGAGGAGCTGCGCGCGGGCCTGCCCGAGCTGCCGCTGGTGCGCCGCAACCGGCTCCGCGAGGAATGGGGCGTCTCCGGCACCGACATGCAGGCCATCCTGAACGCCGGGGCGCTGGACCTGATCGTCGCGACCATCGACGCGGGTGCCGACGCGGCCTCCGCCCGCAAGTGGTGGATGGGCGAGCTGGCCCGCAGCGCCAACGAGTCGCAGAAGCCGCTGGACGAGCTGGCGATCACCCCGGCGCAGGTGGCCCGGGTCACCGAGCTGGTGGCCAAGGGCGAGCTGAACGACAAGCTGGCCCGCCAGGTCATCGAGGGTGTCCTCGCCGGTGAGGGCACGCCGGACGAGGTCGTGGAGAAGCGCGGCCTGAAGGTCGTCTCCGACGAGGGCGCGCTCACCGCCGCCGTCGACGAGGCGATCGCCGGCAACCCGGGCGTCGCGGACAAGATCCGCGGCGGCAAGGTCGCCGCGGCCGGTGCGCTGGTCGGCGCGGTCATGAAGGCCACGCGCGGTCAGGCGGACGCGGCCCGGGTGAAGGAGCTGATCCTTCAGAAGCTGGGCGTCGAGGGCTGAGCCCGAATGGCACGCGGGAAGGGGGGCGCACCTGACGGGTGCGCCCCCCTTCCCGTGTCGCGGGCGGGTCAGCGGCGACGGCCCACCACGCGGGTGAAGCCCAGCGTGCGGCCCTGGTCGGCGCGCACCAGCCGCGCGTTCTCCCGGCTCATCCGTACATGGAACTCGTCGGGGTGGTGCTCGGCGACGGTCTCGCTCCACAGCAGCCACTCCCGCCAGCCGTCCTCCAGCCAGTCGGCCGCCAGGACGTCCACCGCCCCGCTGCGGGTCCAGTGGCGGCGCCACCAGGCGGGGCTGTGGAAGCACCAGAACGCGGGCTCCCAGAAGGGCCGCAGATGCTCCGGCGGCTCACTGCCCTCGATCTCCTCGGACAGGGACGGGACGACGACCCCGATCCGCCCGCCCGGCTTCAGCAGCCGGGTCAGCGTCGGCAGGTACAGGTCGTCGGTGCCGAAGTACTGGTAGGCGTCGACGGAGACGACGGCGTCGAAGGTCTCCGCCCCGAAGGGCAGGTCGTGCGCCTCCGCGAGGACGGGCTGGACGCGGTCGGCGACGCCCGCCTCGGCGATCCGGACGGCGTTCTCGTCCGGCTTGATCCACAGATCGGCGGCGGTGACCTGGACGTCGTACTCCCGGGCCAGGAAGACCGAGGTCATGGCGCGGCCGCAGCCCAGGTCGAGCACCCGCGCGCCGGGGCGCAGGGTGTCCAGGCCGAGGGCGGGGGCCAGCCACTCCAGCAGCCACAGCGCGTGCGGGCCCATCTGGTTGTCGATGGCCCACCGCGCGTCGTAGGCGCTGCTGCGCGGATAGCGGGGCAGGCTCAGGCGGCTAGCGAGGTCGTCGTGCGAGGTGTTCGGTGTGATGTCCGACATCGGTGAACGGGCTCCTTGAGGCCGTGAAGAGGGAAGGTGGCGCGTCGGAGGTCGGACGGACAAGCATCAAAGCACCTGCTTCGGCCGGCGGCGGACTGCCGCGGGGGTGTCGGACCGTCGGACGCTAGCAGCCGTCCGGGCGGACCCGCATCCACGTTTCCTGAGGTGAGGCGCTACGCTCCGGCGCCATGAGTGGACGTCCTGATTCCGACCTGCCCCCGGACACTCGGGCCGCAGAGGACCTCCCCGAACCCCCCGAGGCCGACGACGAGGCCCTCCACGACGACGACTCCCCCGACGTCGACGCCCGCCGCGCCCGCTGGGCCGCCGTCGGCACCGGCGTCGTGCTCGCCCTCGCCGGAACGGCCGCCGCCGTGCTCCGTGTCTCCGGAACCGCCCCGGTCCTCGTCCCCGCCGCCTACGCCTGCGGGGCGTCCGTCTGCGCCCTCGCGGCGGTGCTGGGTGGGCGCGGCCGCACCCGCAGGGCGCTGTGGGCCGCCGTCGCGGGCGTCATGATCATGGCGCTGGGCGACCAGTTCGACTGAGACGAACGGTCCGCGAACCGCCTGTGACCGGCCCGGAAGAATAAATGTGACTTAGTCAACGAAGGTGACAAACGATCATTTTCGCCTGCAACAGTGGCAGGGCATTGCTCATGCGTTCTTTGCGGGCCGTTCGGCCGTCCGCCGCCGGTGTCCGCTCAAAGATCCACCCCGAGCCATACCGGGAGCACGCCTGTGGCAGCCCTAGCACGTTGGTGCGTTCAGCGCCGTCTCTTCACCGTTCTGCTGTGGCTGCTCGCCCTGGTCGGCATCGCCGCGGGCGCCTTCGTCGCCGGCTCCGCCTACTCCAACGACTACAAGGTGCCCGGCACCGAGTCGGGGCGGGCCACCGAGCTGCTGAAGGAAGGCTTCCCCTCGCTGGGGGGCGACAGCGACAGCGTGGTCTGGCACACGTCCTCCGGCACCGTCCGGGACAGCGGCGTCGAGCAGACCATGACGCGCACCCTCGACCGGCTCGAGGAGCTGCCCGGCGTCGCCTCCGTGAGCGGCCCGTACGACGACGGGGGCGCCGGCCGTATCAGCGCCGACGGCCGTACCGCCTACGCCACCGTGACCTTCGAGCACTCCGGCAAGGACATCACCAGCGGTGAGGCCGAGGCCGTGGTCGAGACGGCGAAGGCCGCCGAGACCGACGGGCTGGACGTCGAGCTGGGCGGCAGCGCCGTCGAGCTGAGCGAGCCGTCCGGCGGGCACACCGCCGAGATCGTCGGCGTGGCCGTCGCCGCCGTCGTGCTGTTCCTCGCCTTCGGCTCCCTCGCCGCCTCCCTGCTGCCCATCGCCACCGCGCTGGTGAGCGTGGGCACCGCCTACGCGGGCATCGTGCTGCTCGGCCACGTGATGACCGTCGCGGACTTCGCGCCGATGCTCGGCCTGCTCATCGGGCTGGGCGTGGGCATCGACTACGCGCTGTTCATCGTGACCCGGCACCGGCGCGGGCTGAAACGCGGCCTGAGCGTCACCGAGGCCGCCACCAACGCGGTCGCCACCACCGGCCGGGCCGTCGTGTTCGCGGGTGCGACCGTCTGCATAGCCCTGCTGGGCATGCTGATCCTGCGCCTGAACTTCCTCAACGGCGTCGCCGTGGCCGCCTCGCTCACCGTGGTGCTCACCGTCGCCGCCTCCGTCACTCTGCTGCCCGCCCTGCTGTCGCTGATCGGCACCCGCGCCCTCAGCCGCAGGGAGCGGCGCCGGCTCGCCGAGCACGGGCCGGAACCGGAGATGCCCACCGGGTTCGCCGCCCGCTGGTCGGCGTTCGTGGAGCGCCACCCCAAGCTGCTCGGCGCGGTCGCCGTCGTCGTGATGGCCGTCCTCGCGCTGCCCACCTTCTCGCTCCACCTGGGCACCTCCGACCAGGGCAACGACCCCAAGACCTCCACCACCCGCCAGGCCTACGACCTGATCGCCGACGGCTTCGGGCCGGGCGTGAACGGACCGCTCACCCTCGTCACCGAGGTCGACGACGCCCAGGACCGGCTCGCCCTGGACAACCTCGGCTCCACCCTGCGCACCACCGAGAACGTCGCCTCCGTGTCGCCGGTGACGTTCAACCAGGGCGGCGACACCGCCTTCCTCACCGTCGTACCGGAGTCGTCCCCGCAGTCGAAGCAGACCAGCGACCTGGTGGACCGGCTGCGCGAGGACGTGCTGCCGCGCGCCGAGTCGGGCACCTCGCTCGACGTGCACGTCGGAGGCGTGACGGCCGGCTACGACGACTTCGCCTCCGTCATCGTCGAGAAGCTGCCCCTGTTCGTCGGGGTCGTGATCGGCCTGGGCTGTCTGCTGCTGCTCCTCGCCTTCCGCTCCATCGGCATCCCGCTCAAGGCCGCCGCGATGAACGTGGCCGCCGTCGCCGGCGCGTTCGGCGTGGTCGTCATGATCTTCCAGTGGGGCTGGGGGAGCGACCTGCTCGGCCTCGGCAGGGCGGGCCCCATCGAGCCCTTCCTGCCCGTGATCATGGTGTCGGTGCTGTTCGGGCTGTCCATGGACTACCAGGTTTTCCTGGTGAGCCGGATGTACGAGGAGTGGCTGGAGACCGGTGACAACCGGCGGGCCGTGCGCGTGGGCCTCGCCGAGACGAGCCGCGTGATCAACTCCGCCGCCGTCATCATGATCTCGGTCTTCCTCGCCTTCGTGCTCAGCGGCGACCGTGTGATCGCCATGTTCGGCATCGCCCTGGCCGCGGCCGTCGCCCTCGACGCGTTCGTGCTGCGCACCCTGCTCGTGCCCGCGCTGATGCACCTCCTCGGCGGCGCCAACTGGTGGCTGCCGAAGTGGCTGGACCGGATCCTGCCCCGGATCAGCATCGAACCGCCCGAGTGCCGTGCCGCCCATGAGAGGCTGGCCGCCGTCACGGACGCCGAGGTCGCGGACGTGCTGGCGGAGGAGGAGCGGCAGCGGGATGTACGCGATACGACTGGGTGACGACGGCGCGGAGATGCGCCCCCTGGAGATCTGGCACGCCGAGGAGTTCCTCGCGCACCTGGACCGGGGCCGGGAGTTCATCAACCGGTACATCCCCTTCGGCTCCCGCGCCACCGACCTGGACAGCGCGCGGGAGGCGCTCCAGCGGTACGCAGACCTGCGCGCCGCCGACACGGCCTCCCTGCACGGGCTGTGGCTCGACGGCACGCTGGTCGGCGGGGTCCTCACCCTGAACTTCGACGCGGCGGCCGGCACCTGCGAGGTCGGCTGCTGGCTGGAGCCCGCCGCCACCGGACGCGGACTGGTCACCCGCGCCATGCGCGTCCTGATCGACTGGGCCGTCGAGGAGCGCGGCGTCCACCGCGTCGAATGGGTCGCCGCGTCCGCCAACACCGCCAGCGTCGCCGTCGCCCGCCGGCTCGGCATGACCTGCGACGGCGTCCGCCGCGAGGCCCACCTCCACCACGGCGTACGGCACGACCTGGAGGTCTGGTCCCTGCTGGCCCCCGAGTGGCGCGTTGCTCGCAAACAGCTCGAAGGGCATTAAGCGGAATCTCAGACGGCGTCCGTACGGTGCGGAGCATGGCTGAGAAAACAGAGGACGAGACCGTAACCGGAACCACCACCGCGACCGCGGTGGTGGACCCCGACGCACAGACGGCGGAGCGGTCGGAGGACGCCGCCGCCGGGTCGGAGGACATCGCCGCCGAGGAGCACGCCGAGCCGGCCGAGGCCCCCTCCGGGACCGGACAGGGCGCGGCGGCGGTCGTCTCCGCGGCGCTCGGCCTGGTCTCCCTCACCGGCGGCTGGCCGGGCACGGTGGCCGCCGCCCGCGAGACCCTGGTGGGACAGCTGCGCACCGCTGCCGACGCGAGCGTCGCCACCCAGATCAAGGAGGTCTACGGCGACGCCTGGGATGCCACCGCCCTGTGGGGCGGCCTGTTCGCCCTCGTCGCGCTGATCACCGGTGTGGTGGTCCTGGTCCGGCCCGCGTTCGGCGCGCCGGGCCGCATCGCGCAGGCTCCGTGGATCAAGTCGGTCGCCTGGGCCGGCGTCAGCCTCGGCGTCATCGGGCTGCTGCTCGCCGTGCTCACGTACACGGGCGTGCTGCTGGGCCTGCCCTCGGCCTCCTGAGGGGGCCTAAGCACCCTCTTAGGCGTCGGCTCCTCACGGCACGCGACTTCTAAGGCTTCACGGCCCGCGAAGATATGGAACTCTCCCGATGCGGCTCGCCCGCCTTGGAGACGAAGGTGGAGGCATCGCAGAACGCGATACCGACACCGGATCCGAGGGGGACACCATCATGTTCGAGATCGAGCTGCACCGGCTCCGCCACGACGACCTGATCCGCCGGGCCGAGGCGGAGCGGCAGGTCCGCGAGGCGGTCCGGGTCCGCCGCGCCGCCCGCCGGGGAGCCGCCGCACGCGGCGCCGAGCCCGAGAGCCATACCCGGCGCCGGTCCTGGTTCGCCCGGACCGCATGAGCACCGCCCGGGGGCGGCGGCCGCACGGAAGCGGCCGCCGCCCCCTCGTCGGTGCGCACGGCCGGGGAAGGCGTCCGCGACGAGGAGGACGCGAGAGGGAGGAGAGCGCCGTGCCGGTGCGCCAGGAGACGAAAACCGCTGCGCCGACACCGCGGGCGCGTGCGATGCTCGGGGGCGTGGAGACCAAGTCCGTCAGTCCCGTGTTCGTCGGCCGAGCCGGCGAACTCGCCACCCTGATCGACGCGTTCACCCGGGCCGGCGCCGGTGAACCGCAGGCGCTGCTGGTCGGCGGCGAGGCCGGGGTGGGCAAGACCCGCCTCGTGGAGGAGTTCGCCGCCGCCGTCCGGGACCGGGGCGGGGTCGTCGCCCTCGGCGGATGCGTGGAGATCGGCGCCGACGGCCTGCCCTTCGCCCCCTTCTCCACGGCCCTGCGCCGGCTGCGCCGGGAGCTGCCCGAACAGCTCGCGGCCGCCGCCGACGGGCAGGAGGAGGAACTGGCCAGGCTGCTGCCCGAACTCGCCGTCGCCGCCGCCCGCGAGGCCCGCCGCGACGAACAGGGCATGGCCCGCCTCTTCGAGCTCACCGCCCGCCTGCTGGAACGCGTCGCCGCCGAGCACACCGTCGTCCTCGTCCTGGAGGACCTGCACTGGGCCGACGCCTCCACCCGCCATCTGCTCGCCTATCTCTTCCGTACCCTGCGCACCGGCCGTCTCGTCGTCCTCGCCACCTACCGCTCCGACGACATCCACCGCCGCCACCCGCTGCGCCCCCTCCTCGCCGAACTCGACCGGCTGCGCACCGTCCACCGCGTCGAACTGGGCCGGTTCAGCCGCGAGGAGGTGCACCGGCAGATCGCCGGCATCCTCGACCGCGAACCCGAGCCGGACCGCGTCGACGACATCTTCGAACGCTCCGACGGCAACGCCTTCTTCGTCGAGGAACTCGCCGTCGCCGCCCACGAGGGCTGCCGCACCGGTCTCACCGACTCCCTGCGCGATCTGCTCCTGGTCAGGGTCGAGAACCTGCCGGAGAGCGCCCAGCGGGTCGTCCGGATCGTCGCCGAGGGGGGTTCCACCGTCGAGGACAGGCTGCTCGCCGCCGTCGCGGGACTCGGCGAGGACGACCTCATCGAGGCCCTGCGCGCCGCCGTCAACGCCAGCATCCTCACCCCCGCGCCCGACCGCGACGGCTACCGCTTCCGGCACTCCCTGGTCCGCGAGGCCGTCAGCGACGACCTGCTGCCCGGTGAGCGTTCCCGGCTCAACCGCCGTTTCGCCGAGGCGCTGGAGGCCGACCCCACGCTCGTCCCCGCCGACGAGCGGCCCACCCGGCTGGCCAGCTACTGGTACCACGCCCACGACGCCGCCAAGGCCCTGCCCGCCGTCCTCGACGCCTCCGTCGTGGCCCGCCGACGCCACGCCTTCGCCGAGCAACTCCGCCTGCTCGAACGGGCGATGGAGCTGTGGGACGCCGTCCCCGACACCGTGCGCGCCGGACTGCGGCCGCTCGACCACGCCGAGGCCTACCCGCCCCCGCCGCCCGGCTGCGACGACCCCGGCGCCGACGACGAGGCCACGCGGCCGCTGCGCCACCTCGACCTGCTGGCCGAGGCCGCCGTCGCCGGCCGCCTCTGCGGCGAACGCGAACGGGCCCTGAAGCTCACCAGACGGGCGCTGCGCCTCCTCGACGAGGACCCCGACCCGCTGCGCGCCGCCTGGTTCTGGGTGCAGCGCTCCAGGCTCACCCAGGCCCTGGCCCGTGGTGACGGCTGGGAGGAACTGGGCACCGCCCAGGAACTGGTGCGCGGACTGCCGCCCTCCGAGGTGCACGCCGAGGTGCTCGCCGCCGTCGCCGGCTGGTCGATGCTGCACGAGCCCGGCCCCGACGCCATGGCCGACGCGGAACGCGCCGTCGAGTACGCCCGCATGGTCGGGGCCCACGACATCGAACTCAACGCCCGGCTCACCCTCGGCGGCCTGATGGTCGACGCCGGTGACATCGAGGCCGGACTGACCGAGATGTACGAGGTCAAGCAGCGGGCGACCGAGCTGGGCGTCGACACGGTGGTGGCCCGCGCCTTCGTCAACCTGCCCTCCGTGCTGGAGGGCGTCGGCCGCTCCGAGGAGGCCGTACGGCTCCTCGAGGAGGGGGTCAGGGTCACCCGGCGGCTCGGCCTGCTGGACTCCGAGGGATGGGTGTGGGGCAACCTCGCCGAGTCCCTGCTGTCCGTCGGCCGCTGGGAGGACGCCGCCCGCGCCGCGGCCAGCGCGCAGCGGATCGAGCAGAGCGCCAAACCGCGCGCCGGCGGCTCGATCCGCCTGGCCCATCTCGCCCACCTGCGGGGCGACACCGCCGAGGCGTCCCGCTGCCTCGCCGAGGCCCGCGCCCACTTCGGCACCCACGACCCGATGCCCCAGTACGCCCTGCCGATGAAGTACGTCGCGCTCCGCGTCGCCGCCGCCGAGGGACGCCCCGAGGAGGCCCGCGCCGAACTGTTCGCCGCACTCGACGCCGGCTTCCCGCCCGGCACCCAGCGCTACGCCTGGCCCCTGCTGCTCGCCGCCACCACCGCCGAGGCCGACCGGTACGACGACCCGGCCACCGAACCGGGCCGCCCGGAGGTCCTCGACCGGATCCGGGAGGCGGCGAGGAACCTCGCCACGGGGGTGCCCCTGTGGCAGGCCCACGACCGGTGGCTGCGCGCCGAACTGCTGCGCGCCGAGGGTCGCGGCGCGCCGGACGCCTGGTCCGAGGCCGTCGCCGCGCTGGAGCCGCTGGGACGGCCCCACGACCTCGCCTGCGTCCGCCTCCGGCTCGCCGAGGCGCTGCTGGCCGCCGGCGGAGGCGAGGACGAGCGGGCCCGCGCCACCGAGCTGCTGCGCCTGGTCGACGCCGTCGCCACCCACCTGGGCGCGGCGCCGCTGGCCCGGGACGCCGCGCTGCTGGCCCGCCGGGGCCGCCTGACGCTGACGCCCGCCCCGCGCGAGGAGCCGTCCCCGGCGCCCGCCGACCCGGCCGAGGCGCTCGGCCTGACCAGCAGGGAGCGGGACGTGCTGCGCCTGGTGGCGGCCGGGCACACCAACCGGCGGATCGCCGAGGAGCTGTTCATCTCGCCGAAGACGGCCAGCGTCCATGTGTCGAACATCCTCGCCAAGCTGGGCGTCTCCGGCCGCGGCGAGGCAGCGGCGGTGGCCCACCGCCTCGGCCTGTTCCCGGACGGTTCTTCCGGCGGATCCGGAAATCTCGCCGCCGCGCGACAATCGGTGTAGGACACAGCGGCCCGGCACCCGGGGCGCCCTGCGAAAGGGGAGCGATGTTCAACGCCTTCGAGGAACTGTTCTCCCCCGGGCGCAAGCACACCCAGGACGAGCAGAAGCGCCTGGCGCTGTCCCGGGAGGACGTCGGCGACGCCGATCCCGGACGCGGGCCGATAGACCTCGCCTCCGGGAAGGTCACCGTCCGCCGCCCGGCCACGGCGGACGAGGACACGGACGGCGACGACGCCCCGGACGGCACCGGTGGCGCCCCGGGCGCCTCCGCGGAGGACCGGGCGACGCCCGCTAGCTGACCCGCAGCTCCAGCACGCGGTCGTCCTCCGGCTTCGGGTCGCCCCGGCCGTCCGTGTTGCTGGTCACCAGCCACAGCCGGTCGCCGCCCGCCGCGACCACCGTGCGCAGCCGGCCGTACTCCTCCTCCAGGAACGCCTGCGGCTTCGCGGAGGCCTCCGTGCCCTTGAGGGGTATCCGCCACAGCCGCTCGCCCCGCAGCCCCGCCATCCAGACGGACCCCTCGGCGTACGCGATGCCGCTGGGCGAGGCGTCCTCGGTGCTCCACTGGGCGACCGGGTTGTGGAAGCCGCCCTCGTCCTCGTGGCCCTCGGCCTCCGGCCAGCCGTAGTTGTCGCCCGGCGCGATCGCGTTCAGCTCGTCCCAGGTGTTCTGGCCGAACTCCGAGGCGAACAACCGCTGTTCACGGTCCCACGCCAGGCCCTGCACATTGCGGTGGCCGTAGGAGTACACGGGGGAGTCGGGGAACGGGTTGCCCGGGGCCGGCTCGCCGTCCGGGGTCATCCGCAGGATCTTGCCGCCGAGGGACTTCTTGTCCTGGGACAGCCCGGTGTCGCCGCTCTCGCCCGTGCCCGCGTACAGCATGCGGTCGGGGCCGAAGGCGATCCGGCCGCCGTTGTGGATCGTGCCCTTGGAGATGCCCCGGAACACCGTGTCGGGCGCCCCGAGCTGCTCGCCCGCCGGCTTCCGCTCGTTGTACAGCATCCGCACGACGCGGTTGTCGGAGGCCGAGGTGAAGTACGCGTAGATCATGTGGTCCGAGGCGAAGTCGGGGGAGAGGGCGATGCCCAGCAGGCCCCCCTCGCCCTCGGACGCCACCCCGGGCACCTCGCCCAGCTCGGTCTTCTTCCCCGTCTTCCCGTCGATCCGGGTGATCGTGGCCTCGTCGCGCGAGGACACCAGGAGGTCGCCGTCCCCGACCGGGGCCAGGCCCCAGGGACTGGCCAGCCCCGTGGCCACCGTGCGGACCACCTCCACCGAGCCCTTCGCGGGCGGGGTCTCCTCCGCCTTCCCGGACGGGGAGGACGGGGCCGCGGCGGCCGAGGAGGCGGCGGCGTCCTTCTCCGGCGGTGCTCCGTCGCCGGAGGAGCAGCCGGCGGTCAGCAGGAGCGCGGCGGCGGCCAGCACGGCCGGCACGGCTCGTCGTTGCACGATCTCGTCCCTTCGACGCGGCGGGTTCTGTCTGTCATACACCGCTCGCGCCTCACAGGTTCCCGCTTCGCCGGCCCCGAACCCGGGACACCACCGGGAGGTGGGACGCTCAGTCCCACGACCCCTGGGCCGGCGGCAGGCCCGCGATCTCCGCCAGGTCCTCGTCGGTCAGCCGCAGTCCGGCCGCCGCCGCGTTCTCCGTCACCCACCGCTCCCGCTTGGCGCCCGGCACCGGGATCACCTGCCGGCCGCGGCCCAGCACCCAGGCCAGGGCGACCTGCGCCGGGGTGACGTGCTCCCCGTGCCGGCGCGCGACCCGGCGCAGACCGGCCACGATCGGCTGGTTCGCGGCCATCATCTCGGCCGTGAACCGCGGATGCCTGGCCCGCAGGTCGTCCGCCTCGAACCCCTGGCCGGGCGTCAGCGTCCCCGTCAGGAAGCCGTTCCCCAGCGGCATCGCCGCCAGGAAACCCACACCCCGCGCCTCGCACCAGGGCAGCAGCGTCTCCAGCGCCTCCGGCGACCACACCGACAGCTCCGCCTGCACCGCGCTCACCGGGAACACCTGCTGCACCCGCTCCAGCTGGCGGATCGTCGCGTCGTGCAGCCGCGCCCCCGGCCGCCGCGACGACCGCGCCCCGACCGCGCACAGGCCCAGCGCCCGTACCTTGCCCGCCCGCACCAGCTCCGCCATCGCGCCCCAGGTCTCCTCGACCGGGACCTCCGGGTCGGCGCGGTGCAGCTGGTAGAGGTCGATCACGTCGGTCTGCAGCCGCCGCAGCGAGGCGTCGCAGGCCCGCCTGACGTATCCGGGACGGCCGTTGGCCACGATGTGCTGGTCGCCCACCAGCAACCCGACCTTCGTCGACACGAAGGCGTCGGCACGCCGCTCCTTCAGCACCCGCCCGAGCAGCAGCTCGTTGGTGAACGGGCCGTACATGTCGGCGGTGTCGAGGAGGGACGAGCCCGCGTCCAGCGCCCGGTGCACCGCCCTCAGCGACTCCTCGCCGCGCTGCCGGGACGTGCTGTAGGCCCAGCTCATCGGCATGCATCCGAGGCCTATCGCGCCCACCGAGAGCGCCGCCGCGCCGATCGTCCTGCGCTCCACCTGCTCGTGACCCTCCCTCTCCGGCCCCCCAACCTAACCTCTGCCGTCCGGGCGGCCTGAACTAGCCTCCGTGGCATGACTCCTGACGTGTGGCTTCCCATCCCCCCGGACGAGATCGACGGGCTCCCCGAGGGGCCGCGCTACCACTTCTGGGACGGCGGCGAGACGTACCCGGCCGACCCGGAGGAGTGCGACTTCTACGTCGTGCCGTACATGAAGTCCGCCGAGGTGTGCCTGCGTCCGCTGCCCCGGATGCGGTCCGTGCGCGTGGTGCAGACCCTGTCGGCCGGCATCGACCATGTGCAGCCCGGCCTGAAGGACCTGCCCCCCGGCGTGCGGCTGTGCAACGCGCGCGGGGTGCACGAGGCCAGCACCGCGGAGCTCACGCTCACCCTGATCCTCGCCTCCCTGCGCGGCGTCCCCGGCTTCGTGCGCGCCCAGGACCGCGGGGAGTGGCAGGGCGGCTTCCGGCCGGCGCTCGCCGACCGGACCGTGCTGATCGTCGGGTACGGCTCGATCGGCGCGGCCGTCGAGGACCGGCTCGTGCCGTTCGAGGTCGCGCGGGTGGCGCGCGTCGCGCGCTCCGCGCGCACAACGGAGCGCGGGCCGGTGCATCCGCTCACCGAACTTCCCTCCCTGCTCCCGGAGGCGGACGTCGTCGTCCTGACCACCCCGCTGACCGAGGGCACCCGGCACCTCGTGGACGCCGCGTTCCTCGCCCGGATGAAGGACGGCGCCCTCCTCGTGAACGTCTCCCGCGGACCCGTCGTCGACACCAAGGCCCTGCTCACCGAGGTGGAGAGCGGCCGCATCACCGCGGCCCTCGACGTGACCGACCCCGAACCCCTGCCCGCCGACCACCCGTTGTGGCGGGCGCCCGGCGTGCTGATCACCCCGCACGTCGGCGGACCCACGTCCGCGTTCCTCCCCCGCGCGAAGCGCCTGCTGCGCGACCAGTTGCGCCGATACGTGAACCACGAGGAGCCGGGGAACGTGATCCTGGTGACGGGAACGGAAGACGTGTAGTCCGCTTCGGGTACCGTCCGCGACCCCTCGGGAGCGGTGGGTACTCGACGGTCCGTTGATCGTCACGGAGCGTAGAGGACCTATGTCCCTGAGTGACGATACTGGTGTATCGTCCGGACAGGGGCTGCGCCGCCGACCAACGGCGCGGGGGAGCGACACGGAGACTGTGAGGGGGGCGACGGGCGATGCACGGCCAGACGACCAGCGATCCGACGCGGCGGATGCGTCGGCGGCGACACCGGCACGCGGACACGCACAGGCACGGTCAGCACATCCGGCGCGGCGGAAGGACCGACGGCGCCGGCCCGCACGACCCGCTCCGGCCGACGAGCCGCCCGACCCGGTCTCAGGCGCACCGGGGACCCTGGAGCGCGGAGGCGGCGCGGACCGGGAGGGACCGGTGAGCGCGCCGCCGACCCCCACCCTCGACGGAGCGCTGCGTCCCGCGTCCGCCCCGCGGACCCTGCTGCCGGTGAAGGGCGCGGGCCGCCGCCCCGGCCCCGCGGCCCAGCTGGTGCTCGCCCTGGTCTGCGGCGCCTACGCCGTCGGCGCCGCGTTCGGCTGGGGGTCGGAGCGACTCGCCCTGATCATGGGGGACTTCGGGCTGAGCGCCGCCGCCGCGGTCGCCGCCGTCTCCTGCGCGGTCTACGCCCGCGACCGCCGCACCCGGTACCGGTCCGCGTGGACGCTGTTCGGGATCTCCTCGGCCATGGCGTCCCTGGGCAACCTGGTCTGGGGCTGGTACGAGGTCGTGCTCCACCGTGAGGTGCCGAGCCCCAGCTACGCCGACCTGTTCTTCCTGTGTTTCGCGCCGCCCGCCATCGTCGGACTGCTGGTGCTCGCCAAACGGCCCGTGACCAAGGCCGGCTGGGTGTGCCTCGGCCTCGACGCCTGGCTGATCGGCGGCTCGCTGCTGACCCTGGCGTGGAGCCTCGCCCTCGCCCAGGCCGCGCAGGCCGAGGGGCCGAGCGTCGCGCACACGGCGCTGTCCCTGGCGTACCCGCTGCTCGACATCGCCCTCGTCAGCATGGTCCTCGCGCTGCACTTCCGGCGCTCCTCGGTCAACCGCTCGGCGGTGAACACCGCGATCGGGGCGCTCGCGCTCACCGTGATGTGCGACGCCCTGTTCACCTCCCCGCTGCTGCACGCCGACTACCGCTCGGGGCAACTCCTCGACGCGGGCTGGTTCGCCGGGTCGCTGCTGCTGGCCTACGCCCCGTGGACCGCGCCCCGCCGCGGCGGACCCGACCGGGAGACGTCCACGCGCGTGGTCCGCGAGCACCTGCCCGGACGGCGCGCCGCCCCCGACCACCAGCACGGACCGGCGCCCGGTGGGGGAGCGGTCCGGTACCAGCTCTCCCGGCCCCTCACCGGCTCCCTCGCCGCGCTCACCCCGTACCTGGCGGCGGCCGTGTGCACCCTCGGGATCCTCTACAACGTCCTCAACGGCCGCAGCGTCGACCGGGTGGTGCTGATCACCGGGGGCACCGTGGCGCTCGCGCTCGTCGTGCGCCAGGGCATCATGCTCCTCGACAACATCACCCTCACCCAGGAACTGGCCCAGGCGGAGAACCACTTCCGCTCCCTGGTGCAGGGTTCCAGCGACGTCATCATGATCGCCGCCCCCAGCGGCGTCCTGCGCTACGTCTCCCCGGCCGCCGCCGGCGTGTACGGCCGCCCGGCGGAGGACCTGGTCGGAACCGAACTGGCCTCCCTGATCCACCCCGAGGACCTCGGCCGCGTGGTGCACGAGGTACGGCGGTTCCTCGCCGCCGACCCGGTGGAGGAGCCCACCACACGCATCGAGTGCCGCTTCCGGTCCGGTGACGGCGGCTGGCTCAACGTGGAGTCCACCGTCAACCGGCACCACGGCGGCCTCATCTTCAACAGCCGTGACGTCACCGAGCGGGTCCGCCTCCAGGCCCAGCTCCAGCACAACGCGGAACACGACCCGCTGACCGACCTGCCCAACCGGGCCCTGTTCACCCGGCGCGTGCAGCAGGCCCTCTCCGGCCGCCGCGCCTCGGACCGGGGCGCCGCCCTGCGCGGCACGGCGGTGCTCTTCATCGACCTCGACGGCTTCAAGGGCGTCAACGACACCATCGGCCACCAGGCCGGGGACGAACTGCTCGTGCAGGCCGCCCGCAGACTCCAGGACGCCGTCCGCAAGGGCGACACCGCCTCCCGTCTCGGCGGCGACGAATTCGCGGCGCTCATCGCCGGCGACGGCGTACGCGACCGGGACGCGCGCGAGGGGCACATCCTCGAACTGGCCGACCGGCTCAGAGCCACGCTCTCCCAGCCCTACCTCATCGACGGCAACGATGTCCGTGTCAACGCCTCCATCGGCGTCGCCTTCGCCGAACCGGGCATCGGCGCGGGCGAGTTGCTGCGCAACGCCGACCTCGCCATGTACCGGGCGAAGGCCGCGGGCAAGGGCCGCGTCGAGCTGTACAAGCCGCACATGCAGCAGGACGTCGTCCGCAAGGCCGAGCTGGCCACCCGGCTGCGCGCGGCGCTGCACCACGGCGAGTTCGCCCTGCTGCACCAGCCCGTGGTGAGCCTGGCGGACGGCCGGATCACCTCCGTGTGCGCCCAGGCGCGCTGGCGCTCCTCCCAGGGCGTGCTGTTCACGCCCGCGGAGTTCCTGCGCGTCGCCGAGGACAGCGAGAAGACCGCCGAGCTGGGCCGCTGGGTGCTGGAGGAGGCGGTCGAGCAGGCCGCCGAACGGCACGCCACGGGCCTGCCCCTGCCGGTCGCCGTACGGCTGAGCGCGCGCCGGCTGCTGGACCGCTCGCTGCCCCTCGGCTCGGTCGAGGCGCTGCTCACCCGGCACGGTCTGCCGTCCGGTTCGCTGATCGTGGAACTGGCCGACACCGACCCCCGGGTGTCCCTCGACGAGCTGGAGCGGCGGCTCACCGTGCTCAAGCGGCTCGGCGTGCGGATCTCCCTGGACGGCTTCGGCAGCGGACGCGCGGCGATCACGGCTCTGCGGCGGCTGCCCGTCGACATGCTGAAGCTCGACCGCAGCCTGGTCGACGGGGTGGCGGAGTCCGCGCGGCTGTACAAGATCACCCACGGGCTGCTGCGGATCGCCTCCGACCTCGGGCTGCAGACCGTGGCCGACGGCGTGGACCTGCCCGAGCAGGCCGAGGCGCTGCGCGCGATGGGCTGCACCCACGGGCAGGGGCTGGCCTTCTCCGGGCCGCTCGACGAGTACCGGCTGCGCCGGGCGCTGACCGCCGGGCACTACCCGGTGCCGCACGTCCCGGCCGAGCCGGTGCTGGCCGGTGGAGGCGGTTCCCCCGTGTACTCCACGGGGGTGACGGCGGTGCTCAAGAGCGCCACGGCACTCCGCTCACATAATGAGACTCCCGTCCCACCCACTTGACACCGAGTGTGCGCCGGGGGGAGGGTCAGTGCCATGCGCACCCGAATTCTCGTACTTGGACAGCGCGTCGGCTGACGCTGAGCGGCGATCGCTCAGCGACCCACCACCCGGCGCGCTCCCCTCGCTTGCCTTACGGCACGAGGGGTTTTTTGTTGCACAGGCACCTGCCGAGCAGCACGCGTAACCCGCACGAACTTCGCAAAAACCCTCAGCATCGAGAAGAGAATGCCGATGACCGAGCAGGCCACCGGGGCCCATCACCCGCAGCCGCGGCCCCGTACCGGAGGACAGCAGTCCGCCCCCGTCGAGCACGTCACGGGCGCGCAGTCCCTCATCCGCTCTCTCGAGGAGGTCGGCGCCGACACGGTATTCGGCATCCCCGGCGGTGCGATCCTCCCGGCGTACGACCCGCTGATGGACTCCACGCGGGTGCGCCACGTGCTGGTCCGGCACGAGCAGGGCGCGGGTCACGCGGCCACGGGTTACGCGCAGGCCACCGGCAAGGTGGGCGTCTGCATGGCGACCTCGGGCCCGGGCGCCACCAACCTGGTGACGCCCATCGCCGACGCGCACATGGACTCCGTCCCGATGGTGGCCATCACCGGCCAGGTCGCCTCCAAGGCCATCGGCACCGACGCCTTCCAGGAGGCGGACATCGTCGGCATCACCATGCCGATCACCAAGCACAACTTCCTGGTCACCAAGGCCGAGGACATCCCGCGGGTCATCGCCCAGGCGTTCCACATCGCCTCCACCGGCCGCCCCGGCCCGGTGCTGGTCGACATCGCCAAGGACGCCCTCCAGGCGAAGACCACCTTCTCCTGGCCGCCCGTCATGGACCTGCCCGGCTACCGGCCCGTCACCAAGCCGCACGCCAAGCAGATCCGTGAGGCCGCCAAGCTCATCACCTCCGCGAAGCGACCGGTCCTCTACGTCGGCGGCGGGGTCATCAAGGCCCAGGCCACCGCCGAGCTGAAGGTCCTCGCCGAGCTCACCGGAGCGCCCGTCACCACCACCCTGATGGCGCTCGGCGCATTCCCCGACGGCCACCCGCTGCACGTGGGAATGCCGGGCATGCACGGTGCGGTCACCGCCGTCACCGCGCTGCAGAAGGCCGACCTGATCGTCGCCCTCGGAGCCCGCTTCGACGACCGCGTCACCGGCAAGCTGGACAGCTTCGCCCCGTACGCGAAGATCGTCCACGCCGACATCGACCCGGCGGAGATCGGCAAGAACCGCGCCGCCGACGTGCCGATCGTCGGTGACGCCCGCGAGGTCCTCGCCGACCTCATCCAGGCCGTCCAGAAGGAGCACGCCGACGGCCACCGCGGCGACTACTCCGCCTGGTGGAACGACCTGAACCGCTGGCGCGACACCTACCCGCTGGGCTACGACCAGCCGGCGGACGGCTCGCTCTCCCCGCAGCAGGTCATCGAGCGCATCGGACAGCTCGCGCCCGAGGGCACGATCTTCGCGGCGGGCGTCGGCCAGCACCAGATGTGGGCCGCGCACTTCATCCAGTACGACAAGCCCGCCACCTGGCTGAACTCCGGCGGCGCCGGGACGATGGGCTACGCGGTCCCGGCCGCCATGGGCGCCAAGGCCGGCGCGCCCGACCGCGCGGTCTGGGCGATCGACGGCGACGGCTGCTTCCAGATGACCAACCAGGAGCTCACCACCTGCGCCCTGAACAACATCCCGATCAAGGTCGCCGTCATCAACAACGGCGCCCTCGGGATGGTCCGCCAGTGGCAGACGCTGTTCTACAACCAGCGGTACTCCAACACGGTCCTGCACTCCGGTCCCGACGACGTCAACCCGCAGGCGAGGGGCACCCGCGTCCCCGACTTCGTGAAGCTGTCGGAGGCCATGGGCTGCTACGCGATCCGCTGCGAGGACCCCGCGGACCTCGACAAGGTCATCGAGGAGGCGAACAGCATCAACGACCGGCCGGTCGTCGTGGACTTCGTCGTCCACGAGGACGCGATGGTCTGGCCGATGGTCGCCGCCGGCACCTCCAACGACGAGATCATGGCCGCCCGGGACGTGCGCCCCGACTTCGGCGACAACGAAGACGACTGAGCGAGAGAGACCGAAGAGATCATGTCCAAGCACACGCTCTCCGTCCTGGTGGAGAACACCCCCGGCATCCTGGCCCGGATCGCCGCCCTGTTCTCCCGCCGCGGCTTCAACATCGACTCGCTCGCCGTGGGTGTCACCGAGCACCCCGACATCTCCCGCATCACCATCGTGGTGAGCGTCGACGAGTTCCCGCTGGAGCAGGTCACCAAGCAGCTCAACAAGCTCGTCAACGTGCTGAAGATCGTCGAGCTCGAACCCGGGCAGGCCGTCCAGCGCGAACTCGTCCTGGTGAAGGTGCGCGCCGACAACGAGACGCGCTCCCAGATCGTCGAGATCGTCCAGCTCTTCCGCGCCAAGACCGTGGACGTCTCCCCGGAGGCCGTGACCGTCGAGGCCACCGGGAGCAGCGACAAGCTGTCCGCCATGCTCAAGATGCTGGAGCCGTTCGGCATCAAGGAGCTGGTCCAGTCCGGCACCATCGCGATCGGACGCGGTGCCCGTTCGATCACGGACCGGTCGCTGCGCGCCCTCGACCGGTCGGCGTAAGACACCGTTCGGGCGGCCGGGACACGGCCGGCCGCCCGCATCGCGAGACCCTCAACCTTCCCCCTCCCTCACCGTCATACGGTGGGACGCAACACCTGCACACAAGGAGAGAACCCAGTGGCCGAGCTGTTCTACGACGCCGACGCCGACCTGTCCATCATCCAGGGCCGCAAGGTCGCGGTCATCGGGTACGGCAGCCAGGGCCACGCCCACGCCCTGTCGCTGCGCGACTCCGGCGTCGACGTGCGCGTCGGTCTGCACGAGGGCTCCAAGTCCAAGGCCAAGGCCGAGGAGCAGGGCCTGCGCGTGGTGACCCCGTCCGAGGCCGCCGCCGAGGCCGACGTCATCATGATCCTCGTCCCGGACCCGATCCAGTCCAAGGTCTACGAGGAGTCCATCGCCCCGAACCTGAAGGACGGCGACGCGCTGTTCTTCGGCCACGGCTTCAACATCCGCTTCGGCTTCATCAAGCCCCCGGCCGGCGTCGACGTCTGCATGGTCGCCCCGAAGGGCCCGGGCCACCTGGTGCGCCGTCAGTACGAGGAGGGCCGCGGCGTCCCCTGCATCGCGGCCGTCGAGCAGGACGCCACGGGCAACGCCTTCGCGCTGGCCCTGTCGTACGCGAAGGGCATCGGCGGCACCCGCGCCGGCGTCATCAAGACCACCTTCACCGAGGAGACCGAGACCGACCTGTTCGGTGAGCAGGCCGTGCTCTGCGGCGGCACCGCCGCGCTGGTGAAGGCGGGCTTCGAGACGCTGACCGAGGCCGGCTACCAGCCGGAGATCGCCTACTTCGAGTGCCTGCACGAGCTGAAGCTGATCGTGGACCTCATGTACGAGGGCGGCCTGGAGAAGATGCGCTGGTCGATCTCCGAGACCGCCGAGTGGGGCGACTACGTCACCGGCCCGCGGATCATCACCGACGCCACCAAGGCCGAGATGAAGAAGGTCCTCGCCGAGATCCAGGACGGCACCTTCGCCCAGACCTGGATGGACGAGTACCACGGCGGCCTGAAGAAGTACGACGAGTACAAGAAGCAGGACTCCGAGCACCTCCTGGAGACCACCGGCAAGCAGCTGCGCAAGCTGATGAGCTGGGTCGACGAAGAGGCCTGAGCCCGACCGTCCTGAGGGCCGGGGCACCACGCCCCGGCCCTTCGGGCGAACCAGGGGTAACGTCGGACGTACGGCGTTGTCCATCCCGTCCGCCACGGACGGGTGATCCTTCCGAAGCGGCGTAAGACGACGCCCTCGGCGCCACTACACTGCTGCACTACATACGCGTCAGGCCCACAGCGTCGTGCGTCTTCCACGCGGCTAGCACTTCTTCACCGCCTGCGGCCGTCGGGACGGCCGTCCGCATTGGGACTTGTGAGGACTCACGTGAGCTCGAAACCCGTCGTACTCATCGCTGAAGAGCTGTCGCCCGCCACCGTCGACGCACTCGGCCCGGACTTCGAGATCCGGCACTGCAACGGCGCGGACCGCGCCGAACTGCTCCCCGCCATCGCCGACGTGGACGCGATTCTCATCCGCTCGGCCACCAAGGTCGACGCCGAGGCGATCGCCGCCGCGAACAAGCTGAAGGTCGTCGCACGAGCCGGCGTCGGCCTCGACAACGTCGACGTCTCCGCCGCCACCAAGGCCGGCGTGATGGTCGTCAACGCCCCCACCTCGAACATCGTGACCGCCGCCGAGCTCGCCTGCGGTCTGATCCTCGCCACCGCGCGCAACATCCCGCAGGCCAACGCCGCGCTGAAGAACGGCGAGTGGAAGCGGAGCAAGTACACGGGCGTCGAGCTCGCCGAGAAGACCCTCGGTGTCGTGGGTCTGGGGCGGATCGGCGCCCTCGTCGCGCAGCGCATGTCCGCCTTCGGCATGAAGGTCGTCGCCTACGACCCCTACGTGCAGCCCGCGCGGGCCGCGCAGATGGGCGTGAAGGTGCTGTCGCTGGACGAGCTGCTCGAGGTCTCCGACTTCATCACCGTCCACCTGCCGAAGACCCCCGAGACGCTGGGCCTGATCGGCGACGAGGCGCTGCGCAAGGTCAAGCCGACCGTCCGCGTCATCAACGCCGCGCGCGGCGGCATCGTCGACGAGGAGGCGCTGTACTCGGCGCTCAAGGAGGGCCGCGTCGCCGGCGCCGGCCTCGACGTGTACGCGAAGGAGCCCTGCACGGACTCCCCGCTCTTCGAGTTCGACCAGGTCGTGTGCACCCCGCACCTCGGCGCCTCCACGGACGAGGCCCAGGAGAAGGCCGGCATCGCCGTCGCCCGCTCCGTGCGCCTCGCCCTCGCCGGCGAGCTGGTCCCCGACGCGGTGAACGTCCAGGGCGGCGTCATCGCCGAGGACGTCAAGCCGGGCCTGCCGCTCGCCGAGCGCCTCGGCCGCATCTTCACCGCGCTCGCGGGCGAGGTCGCGGTCCGCCTCGACGTCGAGGTGTACGGCGAGATCACCCAGCACGACGTGAAGGTGCTGGAGCTGTCCGCCCTCAAGGGCGTCTTCGAGGACGTCGTGGACGAGACCGTCTCCTACGTCAACGCCCCGCTGTTCGCGCAGGAGCGCGGCGTCGAGGTGCGGCTGACCACCAGCTCGGAGTCGGCCGACCACCGCAACGTCGTCACCGTGCGCGGCACGCTGGCCGACGGCGAGGAGATCTCGGTCTCCGGCACGCTGGCCGGCCCCAAGCACGTCCAGAAGATCGTCGCGATCGGCGAGTACGACGTCGACCTGGCGCTCGCCGACCACATGGTCGTCCTGCGCTACGAGGACCGTCCGGGTGTCGTCGGCACCGTCGGCCGCATCCTCGGCGAGGCGGGCATCAACATCGGCGGCATGCAGGTCGCCCGTGCGACGGTCGGCGGCGAGGCGCTCGCCGTGCTCACCGTCGACGACACGGTGTCCACCTCGGTGCTGGGCGAGCTGGCCGCGGAGACCGGGGCGACCTCCGCGCGGTCCGTGAACCTGGTCTGACCGCACCTTCGTCAGGGCTCACACGCCGGACGGGCTGAGAGAATCGGCCTGTCCGGCGTTCTCCGTGTCCGGGCGTACCCGGATGTGCCGCAGGCCCGCCACCGCGATCCCGGCCGCGACCAGGAGCAGCACCGCACCGGCGATCGCCGCGCCCCGCATGCCCTCGGTGAACGCCTCGCGCGCCGCCGCGGTCAGGGCGTCCCCCGCGCGCCCCGGCATCTCGGTGGCGACGGCGAGCGCCCCGCCGAGGGTCTCCCGCGCGGGCTCCGGCGCGGTGACCGGCATCGCGTGCCGGTAGACGGCGGCGCCGATCGACCCGAGGGCGGCCATGCCCAGGGCCCCTCCGAACTCGGTGCCGGTCTCCAGCAGGGACGACGCCGAACCCGCCCGGTCCACCGGGGCCGAGCCGAGTGCCAGGTCGGTGAGCAGGGACATCACGACGACGATGCCCGATGCCATCCCCCCGCACGCCGCCAGCACCAGCCACAGGGAGTCGGTCCCGGCCAGGGCGAGCAGTCCGTAGCCGCAGGCGGAGACGACGAACCCGGCGGTGACGACGTGCGCGCGCTCGGCCCCGCGCTGCACCAGCGTCGCCGCGACCGGGGCGGCGACGCCGATGAGCACCGACGGCAGCAGGCTCCACAGCGCGGCCTCCAGCGCGCTCTTGCCGAGCACCGACTGCAGGTACTGGGTGGTGAAGATCGCGGAGCCCATCATCCCGAGCGCCGACAGGGTGTTGAGGACGAGCGCGGGACTGAAGCCGTGCCCGCGGAACAGGGCCGGCGGGATCATCGGGGAGCGCGCGGTGCGCTGTCGGTGCACGAACAGCGCGGCGAACAGCAGGCCGACGGTGATCGAGAGGACGTACCGGACGTTCCAGCCCTCGGAGGGCAGCTCCTTCAGGCCGTAGACCACGGGGAGCACGGCGGCCAGGGACAGCGGGACGCTGTGCCAGTCGAAGCGGCCCGGGGAGGGGTTCCTCGACTCCGGCAGCAGCAGCGGCCCGAGGACCAGCAGCAGCGCCATCGCGGGCAGGTTGACCAGGAAGACCGAGCCCCACCAGAAGTGCTCGACCAGCAGTCCGCTCATCACCGAGCCGAGCGCGATGCCGCCCGTCATCACCCCGGACCACAGCCCGATGGCCTTCGCCCGCTGGCCGGGGTCGGTGAACATCGTGCGGACCAGCGCCATCGTCGACGGCATCAGGGTGGCGCCGCCGATGCCGAGGACCGCGCGGGCCACGATCAGCGTCTCCGCGGACTGCGCGTAGGCCGCGAGCAGGGAGGCGGCACCGAAGGCGGCCGCGCCGCACAGCAGCAGCCGGCGGCGGCCGATGCGGTCGCCGAGCGCGCCCATGGTCATCAGCAGTCCGGCCAGCACGAAGCCGTAGATGTCGAAGATCCACAGCTGCTGGGTGCCGGTCGGCTCCAGGTCGGCGCTGATCTCCGGGACGGCGAAGTAGAGGACGGAGACGTCCATCGAGACGAGCAGCAACGGCAGCATCAGCACGACGAGCGCGGTCCACTCACGGCGGCCGGCCCGGTTCGGGTTCGGTGTCATGACGCCGACTGTAGGCACGTCTTATACGGCTGTCTAGAACAACCGTATAAGACAGCCGTATGGGGCCCGGAGGTAGGCTGCGGCCATGGGACACCGTGAGGATCTGCTCGAAGGGGCCAAGCGCTGCCTGCTCGACAAGGGGTTCGTGCGCACCACGGCGCGCGACATCGTCAAGGAGTCGGGCACCAACCTCGCGTCGATCGGCTACCACTACGGCTCCAAGGACGCGCTCCTCGCGCAGGCCTACGTCTCCCTCGTCGAGGGCATGGGAGACGCCTTCGAGGGCAACGGCACCGTCGACGAGGCCGCGCCCGGATCGCTGGAGCGGTTCGAGCGGGTGTGGGCGAACATCATCGCCACCATGAAGGACCCCGGCTCGCTGTGGCGGCTCAGCATGGAGGTGCTCGCGATGGGCGACCGCCTGCCCGAGGTGCGCGCCCACCTCGCCGCGGCCCAGCGCGAGGCCGGACGCGGTCTGGTGCCGCTGCTGATGGGCGGCAGGGAGGAGGACGTGTCCGACGCGACCGCCGACACCGTCGGCGCGTTCTACGTGACCCTGATGACCGGCCTCATCGCCCAGTGGACCTTCGACCCGGCCAGTGCCCCCGACGCGGAGCGGCTCACCGCCGGTCTGCGCCAGGTGGTCGAGGCGGCCACGGGCACGGCGTCCGCCGGCAGCACGTCTACAGGCGGTGCGCCTTGAGCGCCATGTGCAGCAGCAGACGGTCCTCGCCGTCGTCCAGGTCCAGGCCGGTGAGCCGCTCGATCCGCGACAGCCGGTAGTACAGCGTCTGCCGGTGCACGCCCAGCTCCGCCGCCGTGCGCCCGGCCTGGCCGGCGCAGTCGAGGTACACCTCGGCGGTGCGGGCCAGTTCCGTGTGCGCGGGGGAGAGCAGCGGGCTGACGGCGGGGTCGTGGGCGGCGCCGGGGGAGAGCGCGGCCAGCAGACGGTACGGGCCGATCGACGCCCAGCGCGCCACGGGCCCGAGGCGGGGCTCGGCCAGCGCCGCCCGCGCCGACGCCGACGCCTCGTCCCAGGCCGTGCCCAGATCGGCCAGACCCGTACGCGGCGCGGCGATCCCCGCGGCCGACGGCGGCGGCCCCGACCGCCCTCTCGGCCCGCCGTCCCGGGCCCGCTCCAGCAGCCGCCCGGCCGCGGTCTCCGCCGGCGTCAGAACGTCGGCGGAGCGCAGCCGCAGCAGCAGCGCCAGCGACACGGCCGTCGCGCCCCACGGCAGGGTGCACAGCGCGGTCGCCCCCGGCACCGTGCGGACCGACGGCGCGTCGTCGGGGTCGGCGGACGGCCAGGGCGCGACGCAGACCACCGTGTGCAGGCCCTCCGCGCGGGCGCCGAGGGCGGTGCGCAGCTCGGCCACCGCCATGTCCCGCTGCCAGCCGCGCTCCGCCGTCAATACCGCCCGCAGCTCCCGGGTGAGGTCCGCGCCGTGCTGCGCCTCGTCCGCGAGCAGCGCGCCGATCCGCGCCGTCACCCGCATGGCCGCGTCCAGCTGCTCCGTCGTGGGGCCGGGGTCGTCCTCCAGCAGCCAGACGTAGCCGAGGGCCACCCCGCGGTGCCGTACGGGAAGACACACCCGTCCCCGGTGCACGCCGGCCTCCGGGGTGCGCGGGATGTGGACCGGGCCGGTCGCGCGGGTGATGCCGAACCCCTCGAACCAGGCGCGGACGGCGGGTGTGGAGCGCCGGGTCAGGATCGAGCGGGCCCGCACCGGGTCCAGCGACGACGGGTCGAGGTCGCCCTCGCTGTCGTACGCGCCGAAGGCGATCAGCTCGAAGTCGCGGTTCTCCAGGGTCGCCGGAGCGCCGAGGAGCTCCGAGATCTCGTCCACCAGCTCCTGGTAGTCGTCCCTGTATTCCGACGTCATCCGGGCATTCTGCCGCAAGAACCGGCCACCTTCATACATCTGTCTGAGATCTCGCTCAGGGATGCGTGACGTCTGTCGATGGCCCAGGATCGGCGTCATCCTTAGGTTTCACGGTGGTTCTCCGTGCCGTCCCCGAACCGTCGGGCGGCGGCCTCTCGCAGCTTGTGGAGGTGCCCCGTGCTGGGTCCCGTGATTCTCGCCGCGTCGCGCAGCGACCGGATGCGACGCCTGATCTCGGCGGCCCCGGTGACCAAGCAGGTCGTCGACCGCTTCATCCCCGGTGAGACCGTCGACGGGATCCTGCCGATCGTGCGGCAGCTCACCGACAACGGCCTGGAACTGACCATGGACGTCGTCGGCGAGGACATCACCACCCCGGAGCAGGCCGAGGCCGCCCGCGACGCGTACCTGGAGCTGATCGACCGGCTGAAGCCGCTGGAGCTCGGCGAGCGCGCCGAGATGTCCGTGAAGCTCTCCATGTTCGGCCAGGCGCTTCCCGGCGGCCACGAGCTGGCCCTCGCCAACGTCCGCCCGGTCGTCGAGGCCGCCGCGGAGATCGGCACCACGGTCACCCTGGACGCGGAGGACCACACCACCCTCGACTCGATGTTCGCCATCCACGAGGAGCTGCGGAAGGACTTCCCGCAGACCGGCTGCGTCATCCAGGCCTACCTCTTCCGCACCGAGGAGGACGCGCGCCGGCTCGCCGCCGCGGGCAGTCGCGTACGGTTGGTGAAGGGCGCCTACAAGGAGCCCGCCGAGGTCGCCTACCAGCAGAAGCACGAGATCGACAAGGCGTACGTGCGCATCCTGCGGACGCTGATGGAGGGCGAGGGCTACCCGATGATCGGGTCCCACGACCCGCGCCTGATCGCCATCGCCCAGGAACTGGCCCGCACCGCCGGACGCAAGCTCGACGAGTACGAGTTCCAGATGCTCTACGGCATCCGCGGGGAGGAGCACCTCCGGCTCGCCGCGGAGGGCCACCGCATGCGCGTCTACACGGCCTACGGCACCGACTGGTACGGCTACTTCATGCGGCGCCTGGCGGAGAAGCCGGCCAACCTCCGGTTCTTCGCCCGCAGCATGATCACCAAGGGCTGACACCACACCCCGCTCAGACAAGGAGTTACGGAACCCATGGACGCTGTGACCCAGGTCCCCACCCCCGTCAACGAGCCGGTGCACGGCTACGCCCCCGGAACCCCCGAACGGGCCCGGCTGGAGGCCAAGCTCAAGGAGCTGGCCGACAACCCGATCGACCTGCCCTGCACCATCGGCGGCGAGAAGCGGATGGGCGGAGGCGAGCGCTTCGACGTCGTGCAGCCGCACAACCACAAGGCCCGCCTCGGCACCTACGCCAACGCCACCCGGCAGGACGCCCAGGACGCCATCGACGCGGCCCTCGCCGCCGCCCCCGCCTGGCGCGCCATGTCCTTCGACGACCGCGCCGCGATCATCCTGCGCGCCGCCGAGCTGCTGGCCGGCCCCTGGCGCGAGACCATCGCCGCCTCCACCATGCTCGGCCAGTCCAAGACCGCGCAGCAGGCCGAGATCGACAGCCCCTGCGAGCTGGTCGACTTCTGGCGCTTCAACGTCCACTACGCGCGCGGCATCCTCGCGGAGCAGCCCCCGGCCAACTCCCCGGGCGTGTGGAACCGCCTGGACCACCGGCCGCTGGAGGGCTTCGTCTACGCGATCACGCCCTTCAACTTCAGCGCCATCGCGGCCAACCTGCCCACCGCGCCCGCGCTCATGGGCAACGTCGTGGTGTGGAAGCCGTCCCCGACGCAGACCCACGCCGCCGTGCTGCTCATGCGGCTCCTGGAGGAGGCCGGGCTGCCCAAGGGCGTCATCAACCTGGTCACCGGCGACGGCCTGGAGGTCTCCGAGGTCGCCCTCAACCACCGCGACCTGGCGGGCATCCACTTCACCGGCTCCACGAAGACCTTCCAGCACCTGTGGAAGACGGTCGGCCAGAACATCGAGAAGTACCGCACCTACCCGCGTCTCGTCGGCGAGACCGGCGGCAAGGACTTCCTCGTCGCCCACCCGAGCGCCGACCGCGCGGTGCTGAAGACCGCCCTGACCCGCGGCGCCTTCGAGTACCAGGGCCAGAAGTGCTCGGCCACCTCCCGCGCCTACATCCCGGCCTCGATCTGGAACTCCGGCTTCAAGGAGGAGTTCGCGGCCGAGGTGGACGGCATCACGATGGGTGACGTCACCGACCTGTCGAACTTCATCGGCGCCGTCATCGACGAGCGGTCCTTCGCCAAGAACAAGGCCGCCATCGACCGCGCCCAGGAGGACCCGGCCTGCACGATCGTCGCGGGCGGCTCCTACGACGACTCGGTCGGCTACTTCGTGCGCCCGACCGTCATCGAGTGCTCCGACCCGGAGAACGAGGTGTTCCGCACCGAGTACTTCGGCCCGATCCTCGCCGTCCACGTCTACGAGGACGACCGGTACGACGAGATGCTGACCCAGATGGAGTCGGTGTCCGACTACGCCCTCACCGGCTCGGTCATCTCCAACGACCGCGCGGCGGCGGCGTACACGATGGAGAAGCTGCGCTACGCGGCCGGCAACTTCTACATCAACGACAAGTCGACCGGCGCCGTGGTCGGCCAGCAGCCCTTCGGCGGCGGCCGTGCCTCCGGCACCAACGACAAGGCCGGCGCCCCGCAGAACCTGATGCGCTGGACGCTGACCCGCGCCATCAAGGAGACGCTGGTCCCGCCGACCGACTACACGTACCCGCACATGGGCTGACGCCCACCCCGATCGCGAACGGGCCAGGTCACCCCCCGACCTGGCCCGTTCGTGTGTCCGTATCCGGGAAAGCACCAGGTCAGGCGGGTGTGACCCACTCCACCGTCTCAGATAGTAGGAAGCCCAAGTAATTGTGCAGACAGATGCGGGCGGCGCCCTTACTTTTGTAGGAGCCGAACGCATCGCTCGATCCAGCGAACGGCGGTTGTGAGCAGGCCCCGTGCAGGCGACCCCTGCGGCCGTGGCTCCCCGCCCCTTCCGGCGTCTCGTCACCCTCCGCGCATCTTCGAGTCCGCGCGTCTTTCCGAAGGAGTCGATCCGCCATGCCCGAGACGACCGCCCGCCGCCGTGTCCGCCGCTCCGTCCGCAGCGCCGAGAGCGACCGCAAGAACGCCGCCGCAGCCCTGCAGCGCGCCCTCGACCGCCGGGACAACGGCGGTTCGACCGGCCACTGAGCAGCCGCCGGCCGGTGCCTGACACGCCCGCGCTGTCCGTATGCCGGACGTCGTATGTCATCCCGTGGGACGAGGAGTAGGGTGCCCGCATGTCTCGCAGCATCGATCTCGCAGTGATCCCCGGTGACGGCATCGGCCAGGAGGTCGTGGCCGAAGGCCTGAAGGTCCTCTCCGCCGTCCTTCCGCAGGATGTGAAGCTGGAGACCAAGGACTACGACTTCGGCGCCCGGCGCTACCACGCCACCGGTGAGACCCTCACCGACGCCGACCTCGACGCGCTCAAGCAGCACGACGCGATCCTGCTCGGCGCCATCGGCGACCCGAGCGTCCCGTCAGGCGTCCTCGAGCGGGGCTTCCTGCTGAAGCTCCGCTTCGCGTTCGACCACCACGTCAACCTGCGCCCGTCCAAGCTCCTGCCGGGCGTCGCCACCCCGCTCGCCGGGCAGCCCGAGATCGACTTCGTGGTCGTCCGCGAGGGCACCGAGGGCCCCTACACGGGTAACGGCGGCACCATCCGCAAGGGCACCGAGCACGAGGTCGCCACCGAGGTCTCCGTCAACACGGCCTTCGGTGTCGAGCGCGTGGTCCGCGACGCCTTCGCCCGCGCCCAGGCCCGCCCGCGCAAGAAGCTGACGCTGGTCCACAAGAACAACGTGCTGACCTTCGCCGGCCACCTGTGGACGAACATCTTCAACAAGGTGGCCGCGGAGTACCCGGACGTCACCACCGACTACATCCACGTCGACGCCGCGACCATCTACCTGGTCACCGACCCCGGCCGGTTCGACGTGATCGTCACCGACAACCTCTTCGGCGACATCATCACCGACCTCGCCGCGGCCGTCTCCGGCGGCATCGGCGTCGCGGCCTCCGGCAACATCAACCCGAGCCGTGACTTCCCGTCCATGTTCGAGCCCGTGCACGGCTCCGCCCCGGACATCGCCGGACAGGGCAAGGCGGACCCCACCGCCACCGTCCTGTCCGTCGCCCTCCTGCTGCGCCACCTCGGCCACGACGCCGAGGCCGCCCGCATCGAGGACGCCGTCTCCGCCGACCTCGCGGAGCGCGGCGGCCTGCCCGCCCGCGGCACCTCTCAGATCGGCGACGCCCTCGCCGCACGAGTAGCCGGCTGACCCGGCGCCCACCTCGACACACTCGAAGCCGCCGGGTCGCATCCGCACCCGGCGGCTTCGACGTGTCCGCCGCCGGGTGTGGCGTCAACGACCACCGGGCCGCATTCACCCTGTTTCTTCCGCCGCCTCCGCCGGGCGATAATCGAACGCGGAGCCGCGGATTGAGGGAATGCTCGGACGTCCTGGTACTGGCCACAGGCCGTACGGGCGTGTGCGCGGCCCGTCACTACAACCGGTGAAGGACAACCACTCATGACGACGCCCACGATCGAGCTCAAGCCCTCGGCCCACCCGCTCTCCGACGCGGAGCGCGAGGCGATCCTGGCCAACCCCGGCTTCGGCCGCCACTTCACCGACCACATGGTGACGATCAAGTGGACCGAGGGCCGCGGCTGGCACGACGGCCAGCTCGTCCCGTACGCGCCGATCTCCCTCGACCCGGCGACCACGGTGCTGCACTACGCGCAGGAGATCTTCGAGGGCCTCAAGGCCTACCGGCAGCCCGACGGGTCCGTCGCCACGTTCCGCCCCGAGAAGAACGCCGAGCGGTTCCAGCGCTCCGCCCGTCGTCTCGCCATGCCGGAGCTTCCGGTCGAGACGTTCATCGAGGCGTGCGACGCCCTGGTCGCCCAGGACCAGGCGTGGGTGCCCGCGCACGGCGGCGAGGAGTCCCTCTACCTGCGGCCCTTCATGATCGCGACCGAGGTCGGGCTGGGCGTGAAGCCGGCCAACGAGTACCTGTTCCTGGTGATCGCCTCCCCGGCCGGCGCCTACTTCCCGGGCGGCGTGAAGCCGGTCTCCATCTGGGTCTCCGAGGACCGTGTCCGCGCCGTCCCCGGCGGCATGGGCGACGCCAAGACCGGCGGCAACTACGCGGCCTCCCTGCTCGCGCAGGCCGAGGCGGCCGCCAAGGGCTGCGACCAGGTCTGCTACCTCGACGCCGTCGAGCACACGTGGGTCGAGGAGCTGGGCGGCATGAACCTGTACTTCGTGTACGGGAACAAGATCGTCACGCCGGCCCTCTCCGGGTCCATCCTGGAGGGCGTCACCCGTGACTCCCTGCTGGGCGTCGCCCGCGACCTCGGCTACGAGGCGGTCGAGGAGCGCGTGTCGGTCGAGCAGTGGCAGCGCGACTCGGAGAACGGCACGCTGACCGAGGTGTTCGCCTGCGGCACGGCGGCCGTGATCACGCCCGTCGGCACGGTGAAGCGCGCGAGCGGCGAGTGGCGGCAGGGCGACGGCGAACCGGGCGAGGTCACCTCCCGCCTCCGCCAGGCCCTCCTCGACATCCAGCGTGGCACGGTCGAGGACAAGCACGGCTGGATGCACAAGCTGGCCTGACGGACGAGGGGTCCGGGGCCGCGGCCCCGGACCCCTCGTACCTGTACGGCTCAGACCCGCTCGTCCGCCGGCGCCCGGACGGGCGTCACGGGCGCCGTGACCTCCCGGGCGCGGCGCGTCGCCAGGGCGTACGCCGCCCCGCCCACCGCGCCCGACAGCAGGAAGCTCGCGTCCACCCCTCCCGTCAGGGCGACCAGGGGGCCCTCGTAGGAGGGCAGGGAGACGGCCAGGAGGCCGACGAGCGAGCCCAGGGCCCAGGAGGCCGTCGCCGGGATGTTCCAGCCGGCCGTGTACCAGTACGCCCCGCCCCGCGCCCGGCGGTTGAAGACCTGGAGGGCGTCCGCGTCGTAGACCCCCTCCGCAGCGGACCGAGCCGATCAGGGTGATCACCGCCCACGGCGTGCCCACGGCCGTGAGCAGCAGCACGAACGACGTCATCGCGTCCTGCGCGGTCGAGAGATGGTGGCCGGCGAAGACGCAGACCGTGGCGACGGCCGCGACGACGTACGTCGCCGTCGTCCGGGACGCGCGCGGCAGGATCGCGTCCAGGTCCAGCCCCATCGAGTACAGCATCAGCCCCGCGTTCCCCACCGACCCCGCGGACGCGGCCAGCAGCAGCGGCAGCAGGTACCAGCCGGGCGCCGCGTCGACCAGCGGCCCGGCGTAGTCGAGGGCGGCGCGGGCCGCGTACGCGGTGAACGTGCCGAACAGCTGCGGCACCAGCAGGCCCAGGAGCAGCCCCAGCCAGGTCGCCCGCAGCACGCGCCGGGAGGAGAAGCGGGCGGGGGAGATGTAGCGGGTGTAGTCGCCGAGCAGGGTGATGAAGGCGATCGGCCCGGACAGTCCCGCGGCGACCGCGGCCAGCAGCCACGTCGGCCAGTAACCGTCCAGCAGGTAGCCGCCGGTCTCCGGCAGCGCCTCGGTGGTGAAGTGCGGCGCGTACGCGAACACGCCCAGCACCAGCAGCGCCGTCATGCCGAACGCCAGCACCCGGGACATGGCGAGCAGCACCCGGTACCCGTACACCGCGCCCGCCACCGTCGCCGCCGCGAGCAGCGCGTAGACCACGGTGTACGCCGTCCCGTCGGCCGGAAGCCCGAAGAGCCGCCCGAGCACGCCCACCATCACGTCCCCGCCGATCCACACGGTCAGCGCGGTGTAGCCGAGCGCCAGCAGCAGCCCCACCACCGACCCCACCAGCCGCCCCCGCACGCCGAACTGCGCGCCGGACGAGGTGGACAGGTTGGTCGCGGTGCGCAGCGAGACCAGGGCCAGCGGGGCCGTGAACAGCGTGCCCACGACGGTGCCGGCCACCACCGAGGTGACGGACGACCACCAGTCCAGACCGAAGGACGGCGGCAGCCAGCCGAAGACGATCACGCCCAGGCAGAGGTTGGAGCCCAGCAGGATCGAGACGAGGTCGCGCGGGCCGCTGGTGCGTTCCGCCTCGGGAATGGTGTCGACTCCGCGCAGTTCCCTCGGCATGGGCAGCTCCCCTTCAACAGTGCGTCGACAACGTTTGAGTGACGTTCAATGTGACTTCTCCCCGCGCTTACGTCAATGGTTCCGTTCCTCTCGGCTCGGGTTTAGAGTGATGCTCTAATTTCGGGACGAGGGAAGGCAAGGAGGTGTTCACGGCGTGAGACTGACCCCGACGGAACGCGACCGGCTGCTGCTCTTCGGCGCGGCCGAGCTCGCCCGGGCCCGCCGTGCCCGGGGACTCAGGCTGAACGTCCCCGAGGCGACGGCGCTGATCGCCGACACCGTCTGCGAGGCCGCCCGGGACGGTGCGCGCCTCGCGGAGGCCGTCGAGCGGGCCCGCTCGGTGCTCGGCCCGGACGACGTGCTGCCCGGGGTGGCCGGCGTGGTCACCGAGGTGCACGTGGAGGCCGTGTTCGACGACGGCTCCCGGCTGGCGGTCGTCACCGACCCCATCGGCGGCGGACCGGGCGAGGACGCCCCGGGCGCGCTGCTGCCAGGACCACCGCACGACGAACCCGCGCCCGTGGCGACGGTGACCGTCACCAACACGGCCGCCGTACCCGTCTCGGTCACCTCCCACTTCCACTTCTTCGAGGCCAACCCGCGCCTCGACTTCCCCCGCGCCGAGGCCTACGGCATGCGGCTCGCGGTGCCCGCCGGGTCGTCCGTGCGCTTCGGCCCCGGCGAGACCCGGCAGGTCGGTCTCGTGCCGATGGGCGGGGACCGCGTCGCCGTCGGCTTCGCCGGACTCGTCGACGGCCCGCTGGACGCGCCCGGCGCCGAGGCGGAGGCGCTGCGCCGCGCGGCCGCCTGCGGCTACCTGGGGGCCACCGCCCCCGACGACGACCGCCCCGACGGTCCGGAAGGAGCGACGCGATGAGCCGCACCCTCGGCCGCGAGGCCGGCGAGTACGACGGCCTCGACCCGCACGCCTACGCCGCCACCCACGGCCCCCGCGCCGGCGACCGGCTCCGCCTCGGCGACTCGGGTCTGGTGATCCGGGTGGAGTCCGACGCCCAGCGGTACGGCGACGAGTTCCTCGCCGGGTTCGGCAAGACCGCCCGCGACGGACTGCACCTCAAGGCCGCCTCCGTGCGCGAGACCTGCGACGTCGTCATCAGCAACGTGGTCGTGATCGACGCGGTCCTCGGCATCCGGAAGGTGTCCGTCGGCATCCGGGAGGGGCGGATCAGCGCGGTCGGGCGCGCCGGGAACCCCGACACCCTCGACGGCGTGGACGTCGTCGTCGGCACCGGCACCACGATCGTCTCCGGCGAAGGGCTCATCGCCACCGCCGGCGCGGTCGACACCCACGTCCACCTGCTGTCGCCGCGCGTCATGGAGGCGTCCCTCGCCTCCGGGGTGACCACGGTCATCGGGCAGGAGTTCGGCCCGGTGTGGGGTGTCGGCGTCAACTCGCCCTGGGCGCTGCGCCACGCGTTCTCCGCCTTCGACGCCTGGCCCGTCAACATCGGGTTCCTCGGCCGGGGTTCGTCCTCGCACGAGGCCCCGCTGGTCGAGGCGCTCGCCGAGGGCGGGGCGTGCGGCTTCAAGGTGCACGAGGACATGGGCGCCCACACCCGCGCCCTGGACACCGCGCTGCGCGTCGCCGAGGAGCACGACGTCCAGGTGGCCCTGCACAGCGACGGCCTGAACGAGTGCCTGTCCGTGGAGGACACCCTGCGCGCACTGGAGGGCCGCACCGTGCACGCCTTCCACATCGAGGGCTGCGGCGGGGGGCACGTCCCCAACGTGCTGATGATGGCGGGCGTGCCGAACGTCATCGGCTCCTCCACCAACCCCACGCTGCCCTTCGGCCGGGACGCGGTCGCCGAGCACCACGGCATGATCGTCTCCGTCCACGGCCTCAAGCCGGACCTGCCGGGTGACGCCGCGATGGCCCGTGACCGCATCCGGGCCGGAACCATGGGCGCCGAGGACGTCCTGCACGACCTGGGCGCCATCGGCATCACCTCCTCCGACGCGCAGGGCATGGGCCGCGCCGGGGAGACCGTCCGCCGTACCTTCGCCATGGCCGGGAAGATGAAGGCCGAGCTGGGCGCGGACGGAGACGACGACAACGAGCGGGTGCTGCGCTACATCGCCAAACTCACCGTCAACCCGGCGATCGCGCACGGCCTCGCCCACGAGGTCGGCTCCCTCGAACCGGGCAAGCTCGCCGACATCGTGCTGTGGCGTCCGGAATACTTCGGCGCCAAGCCGCAGCTCGTTCTCAAGGCGGGCTTCCCCGCGTACGGCGTCACCGGCGACCCCAACGCGGCCACCGACACCTGCGAACCCCTGGTGCTCGGACCGCAGTTCGGCGCGTACGGCGCCACGCCCGCCGAGCTGTCGGTGGCGTTCACCGCCCGCGCCGCCGTCGAGCAGGGCCACGACACGATGCCCACCCGGCGCCGCCGCGTCGCCGTGCGCGGCACCCGCGGCATCGGCCCCGCCGACCTGCTGCGCAACTCCCGCACCGGCGCCGTCGACGTCGACCCCCGCACCGGTCTGGTCACCCTCGACGGGGAGCCGCTGCGCTCCGAGCCCGCCGGCTCGGTCTCTCTCAACCGCCTCTACTTCCTCTGAGGAACCGGATGAACACGCCCGCCGCCGACGGCTTCCGCATGCCCGCCGAGTGGACCCCGCACGAGCGCACCTGGATGGCCTGGCCAGGACCCAACCCCACCTTCGCCGACCCCGGCGCCCTCACCGCCGCCCGCACCGCCTGGGCCCAGGTCGCCCGTGCCGTGCGCCGCTTCGAACCGGTCACGGTGGTGTGCGGACCCGGACAGTCGGCGCAGGCGCGCGAGCTGCTCGGGCCCGGCGTCGACACCGTCGAGCGGGACCTCGACGACGCCTGGATGCGGGACGCCGGGCCCACCTTCCTCACCGACGGCGCCGGCCGGCTGGCGGCCGTGGACTGGACGTTCAACGGCTGGGGCGCCCAGGAGTGGGCGCGCTGGGACCACGACGCGAAGATCGCCGCGTACGTCGCCGACCTCGCCGGGGCGCGGACGTACGCCACGGACCTCGTCAACGAGGGCGGCGGGATCCACGTCGACGGGGAGGGCACCGTCCTGCTCACCGAGACCGTCCAGCTCGGCCCCGAACGCAACCCCGGCCGGACGCGGGAGGAGGTCGAGGCGGAGATCCACGCCCACCTCGGCACCCGCAAGGCGATCTGGCTGCCGCGCGGCCTCACCGCCGACTATCCGCCGTACGGCTTCGGCACCCTGGGGCACGTCGACATCGTCGCGGCCTTCGCCCGGCCCGGCGTGGTCGTCGCCCACCACCAGCCGGACCCGGCCCACCCCGACCACGAGGTGACCGAGGAGGTGATCGGCATCCTCCGCTCCGCGACCGACGCCCTCGGCCGCCCCCTGGAGGTCGTGCCGGTACCCGCCCCCACCGTGCTGGAGGCCGACGGCCACTGGGCCGACTACTCCTACATCAACCACTACCTGTGCAACGACGGCGTGGTCCTGTGCGCCTTCGACGACCCCCGCGACGACGAGGCGGCCGCCCTCTTCCGCCGCCTCTTCCCCGCCCGCACGGTCACCCAGGTCGACGCCCGCCCGGTCTTCGCGGCCGGCGGCGGCATCCACTGCATCACCCAGCAACAGCCGCGCACGCCGGTCCGGTAGAACGTACGGGTGAACGTACTGCTCTGCGCCACCTGCGGGACCCGGCTGACCGAACCGGTCGGCCGACTCGACGAGATGCCCGCGTACCCGGGCCGGGACGGGCTCCCGGGCCCGGACGGCCGCCGGCACGGCCCGCCGAGCGTCCCGCGCGGGACGTACGTCGTCGATCCGCTGCCCTTCGGGGCTCCGTTCGTCCCGGCCGACCCCGACGCGGAGTACGACGGTGTCGTGCCCGGCGGCATGTGGATGTCCGACGAGCGGGGCTCCCTGGTCTCCGCGGGGCCGCGCGGCACCTATGTGCTGCACCCGGACGACGTCGTGAACATCCGCCCGCATCCCGACTCGGACCGCCTCAGCGGGTGCTGCGGTCCCGACGGCCACAAGGGGGTCGATCACGTCTGTGCGTGCGGGGCGGAGGCGGCGATCGTGTGCGCGGACTGCTGCAGCGGCTACGAGACCGGACTGCTCCCGGACGCCGTCCGGGTGGAGGCCGCCCCGTGACCGCCCCCCGGCGCCGGACCCCCGCGCCGCCCCGGGAGGACGTGCTCGCCGCCGCCATGGCGATGATCGCCGAGCGAGGGCTGGAGAAGCTCACCATGGCCGCGCTCGGGCGGGAGGTCGGGATGAGCAGCGGGCACCTGCTCTACTACTTCCGGTCCAAGGACGAGCTGCTGCTGCGCACCCTGGAGTGGAGCGAGGGGCGGCTCGGGGCGGAGCGGGCGCGGCTGCTCGCGCGGCCGGGCACCGCCCGCGAGCGCCTCGACGGCTACGTCGAGCTGTACGTGCCCGACGGGCACCGCGACCCGCACTGGACGCTGTGGCTGGAGGTGTGGAACCGCTCGCAGAACGCGCAGGCCGAGGCGCGCGACCGGCAGGCCGCCATCGAGGGAGCCTGGCACCGGGACCTGGTGGCGCTGCTCGCCGAGGGCGTCTCGCGGGGCGAGTTCCGCCCGGTGGACGCCGACCGTTACGCCGTCCGGCTGCGCGCCCTGCTCGACGGTCTCGCCATCCACGTGGCGATCGGACTGCGTGGCACGGGCCGGCCCCAGGTCCTCGGCCACGTACGGGAGTTCCTCGACGAGACGCTGGCCGCGGGCGCCTGAGCCCCGGCCGGAAAGCGCCGCCCGCGTCTCACCGCGGCGGGCCGGGCGCCCGCATCCTGAGACGGGCGGTGAGCGGGCGGGCGGGTTGTGCCAAAATCCCCCCGTGCTCTCGTTCGCCACGATTATTGGCAGCAGGCGCGCCGGTCCGCAGTGACCGCACGTACGACACCGTACGGGCGGACACCGTCGTCCTCGACCCGCGCGCAGACCTCTCGCACCCGCGAGAGGTTTTTCTGTTTCTCGGCCCACCTGCAGCCGGGAACCGGGCGCGAGGGACCATGGGGGAACGGTGGAACCGGTCATTCCGGTAGACCGAGATCCAATACAGGAGCCTTCAGACCATGACCGCAACCAGCGAGCCCGACGACTCGTTCCACGTCTTCGACACCACCCTGCGCGACGGCGCCCAGCGCGAGGGCATCAACCTCACGGTCGCCGACAAGCTGGCCATCGCACGGCACCTGGACGAGTTCGGCGTGGGCTTCATCGAGGGCGGCTGGCCCGGCGCGAACCCCCGCGACACCGAGTTCTTCGCCCGCGCCCGGCAGGAGATCGAGTTCCGCCACGCCCAGCTGGTCGCCTTCGGCGCCACCCGCCGCGCCGGCACCACCGCCGACCGGGACCCGCAGGTCAAGGCGCTCCTCGACTCCGGCGCGCCGGTGATCACGCTGGTCGCCAAGTCCCACGACCGGCACGTCGAGCTCGCCCTGCGCACCACCCTCGACGAAAACCTGGAGATGGTCCGCGACACCGTCTCCCACCTCCGCTCCCAGGGCCGCCGCGTCTTCGTCGACTGCGAGCACTTCTTCGACGGCTACCGCGCCAACCCTGCGTACGCCAAGGCCGTCGTGCGCACCGCCCACGAGGCCGGCGCCGACGTGGTGATCCTCTGCGACACCAACGGCGGCATGCTCCCCGCGCAGATCCAGGCCGTGGTCGCCACCGTCCTCGCCGACACCGGCGCCCGGCTCGGCATCCACGCCCAGGACGACACCGGCTGCGCGGTCGCCAACACCCTCGCCGCCGTCGACGCGGGCGCCACGCACGTCCAGTGCACCGCCAACGGCTACGGCGAGCGGGTCGGCAACGCCAACCTGTTCCCGGTCGTCGCGGCCCTGGAGCTGAAGTACGGCAAGAAGGTCCTCCCCGAGGGCCGGCTGCGCGAGATGACCCGCATCTCCCACGCCATCGCCGAGGTCGTCAACCTCACCCCCTCCACCCACCAGCCCTACGTCGGCGTCTCCGCCTTCGCCCACAAGGCCGGGCTCCACGCCTCCGCGATCAAGGTCGACCCCGACCTGTACCAGCACATCGACCCCGAGCAGGTCGGCAACACCATGCGGATGCTGGTCTCCGACATGGCCGGCCGCGCCTCCATCGAGCTCAAGGGCAAGGAGCTCGGCATCGACCTCGGCGGCGACCGCGAACTGGTCGGCCGGGTCGTGGAGCGGGTCAAGGAGCGCGAGCTCGAGGGCTATACCTACGAGGCCGCCGACGCCTCCTTCGAACTGCTGCTGCGCTCCGAGGTCGAGGGCGGGCCGCTGAAGTACTTCGAGGTCGAGTCCTGGCGCGCGATCGTCGAGGACCGCCCCGACGGCACCCACGCCAACGAGGCCACGGTGAAGCTGTGGGCCAAGAGCGAGCGCATCGTCGCCACCGCGGAGGGCAACGGCCCGGTCAACGCCCTCGACCGGGCCCTGCGCGTCGCCCTGGAGCGGATCTACCCGCAGCTCGCCAAGCTGGAGCTCGTCGACTACAAGGTCCGCATCCTGGAGGGCAAGCACGGCACCCAGTCCACGACCCGGGTGCTGATCTCCACCTCCGACGGTGCGGGGGAGTGGTCGACCGTCGGCGTCGCGGAGAACGTCATCGCCGCCTCCTGGCAGGCGCTCGAGGACGCCTACGCCTACGGGCTGCTGCGCGCCGGGGTGGAGCCCGCCTGAGGTCCTGAGGCATCCGGGCCGGAGGGGGAGAAGGACTTCCTCCGGTCCGGATGTCCGTTTCGCGGCGTATTCCGGTAGCGTCGAAGACATGAAGGCCGCACCGATGCGCACCCTCGTACGTCTGCTGCTCGTGCCGGTGGCCGCCCTGCTGGCGGTCCTGATGGTCGGCACGCCGGGGGCGCAGGCGGCCACGGACGTCTCCGTCGTCGCCGAGAAGCTGCGCGAAAGCCCCGTGTACGTCGATCCCGAGGCCCGGGACATCCTGTCGGAGTCCGACGCCGAGGCCCTGGCCGACAAGATCGAGGACGCCGACAAACCCATCTTCGTCGCCGTCCTCCCGGCCGACTTCCCCACCCAGAACCTCTTCCGCGACCTGCGCACCGACACGGGCGTCACGGGCCTGTACGGCGTCCGCCTCGGCGACCGGTTCGACGCCCGCGCCGACAGCAGCGTGCTCAGCCGGCAGGGCGTGTCCAACCTGGTCGGGTCCGTGCAGGGCGCCGGGGACGCCAAGGCCCAGCTCAACGACTTCGTCGACAACGCGATCCGCAGCATCGGAGGCGGGGCGCCCAACTCCTGGAGCGACGGCTCCGGCGACGTGCCCGTCGGCGGGCTGATCACGGTCGGCGCGCTGGTGGCGGCCGGCGGGGCGGGCGCGTACGCGGTGACCCGCCGCCGCAGGCGCCGTCACGAGGAGGAGCAGGCGGCCGCCCTGGAGAAGCTGCGCGTCGTGGTGGACGAGGACATCACCGCGTTCGGCGAGGAACTGGACCGCCTCGACTTCCACCCGGGCGAGCCCGGCGCGGACGACGCCATGCGCGCGGACTACACGCGCGCGCTGGACGCCTACGAACAGGCCAAGTCGTACATGGCGGCGGCGACCAAACCGGAGGACGTCCGGGCGGTGACCCAGGCCGTGGAGGACGGCCGGTTCGCGCTCGTGTCCCTGGCCGCCCGTCGTGAGGGCAGGCCGGTGCCGGAGCGCCGTCCGCCGTGCTTCTTCGACCCGCGCCACGGCCCTTCCGTCGCCGACGTCCGGTGGACCCCGCCCGGCGGGGCGGAGCGCGAGGTGCCGGTCTGCGCGGCCGACCAGGCCCGGCTGGCCGAGGGCCGCGACCCCGCGGTCCGCGAGGTCGACACCGAGTACGGACGTCGCCCTTACTGGGAGGCGGGACCCGCGTACGGCCCCTGGGCCGGCGGCTACTTCGGCGGCGGGCTGCTGCCCGGACTGCTGGTGGGCACCCTGCTCGGCGGCATGATGTCCGGCCCCGGCTACGCGTCGGACTACGGCGCCGGGTACGGCGACTTCAGCGGCTACGGGGGCGGTGACGTCTCCGGCGCGGACTTCGACCCGGGTGACTTCGGCGGCGGGTTCGGCGGCGGCGACTTCGGCGGGGGCGGCGGCTTCGGAGGCGGCGGCGACTTCGGCGGAGGCTTCTGACCCGGGGGCGCGCCCCGGACCTGCCGTCCCCACCCCGGACACGCCGAGCGCCCGCCCTCCCGTACGGGGAGGAGCGGGCGCTCTCGGGTGCGGCGGGACGTCAGCCCTTGCGGATCGCCGAGATGTCGAAGACCAGCTTGATCTTGTCGGAGACCAGCATGCCGCCCGTCTCCAGGGCCGCGTTCCAGGTCAGACCCCACTCGGCGCGCGAGATCTCGGCCTTGCCCTCGAAGCCGACGCGCTCGTTGCCGAACGGGTCCTTCGCGGCGCCGTTGAACTCCAGGTCGATGCTGATCGGCCTGGTGGTGCCGAGGATGGTCAGGTCGCCGGTGATGCGGTAGTCGTCGCCGCCCAGGGCCTCCGCCTTGGTGGAGCGGAAGGTCATGGTCGGGAACTCGTCGGTCTTGAAGAAGTCCGCGCTCTTCAGGTGACCGTCGCGGTCGGCGTTGCCCGTGTCGATGCTGTCCATCACCACGTCGATGGTGGCCGTGGAGTTGCTCGGGTCGGCGCCGTCGAGGTGCAGCGTCCCGGTGAAGTCCGCGAAGTGGCCCTTCACGTTGGTGACCATCGCGTGGCGCGCGACGAAGCCGATGGTGGTGTGCGCCGGGTCGAGCTCGTAGTCGCCGGTCAGCGCTGCCAGGTCCGGGCTCACCGCGGAGTCGGTGGCGCCCTTGTCGTCGTCCTTGCGGCCGAAGAGACCCATGGTGTTCCTCCTGGGGACGGAGATGGGGACGGGATGATCCCGTTGAATGTTCAACTACTCAACGCGGCCCACCGTAGACCCATTCCCTTCAAAGTTCAACATCTTTCGGGGAAGGTGTGGCGATCCGTTCGCTCGTCGAGTGAGAACGAGCGGTCGGGGTGTGGGCGCCCGGGGTCGAGCGGCCCGCCCGGCCCTAGTCCGGCACCCGGCGGGTCGGGGCGCCCTGGGTCGCGCCGCGGGTGTGGATGTACAGCTGGCGCCGGTCGCCCACGTCGAGCCGCTGGGGGAGCGGCAGCTCGTGACGCACCGGGCGCGCGTGGTCGGCGAGCTGCCGGCGCGGGTTGTAGACCTGGTTGAACTTCCACAGCATCCGGGCGAAGTTCGTCTGCCCGTGCGCCAGGTTCCTGGCCAGCACCCGGGCCGCCCCGAACGCCGTGCGCAGCCCCAGATGCTTGCGGTTGATGACCGCCTGGGTGCGCACCAGCTCCTCGTAGAAGCGGTCCAGCGGCAGCGTCGTGGGCACCACCGCGTGCTGGATGTCGAACAGCCGGTAGTCGCGGGTGGTGAGCCGCCGCGACTCGGTGTGCCAGATCTCCGTGCCCGGATACGGCGTCATCACCGTGAAGTGCACGATCTCCGGCACGGCCATCGCGAACTCCCGCACCACCCGGAAGCGCTCCTCGTCCCAGGCCGGGTCCACGATCAGGTTGATGGCGACCCTGATGCCCATCCGCCGCGCCGTCTCCAGCGCCTTCAGGTTCTCGTCCGGGCTGACCCGCTTGCGGTACAGGTCGAGCCCCTCGGCGTCGATCGCCTCCATGCCGAGGAACATGTACCGCAGCCCCAGCCGCGCCCAGCGCTCGAACACCTCCGGGTGGCGCAGCAGCACGTCGGAGCGGGTCTCCAGGTAGTACTGCTTGCGGATGCCGCGCCGCTCCACCTCGGCCGCGATCGCGTTGCCGTGCTCGGGCCGGATGAAGGCCACGTCGTCGACGATGAACACGTTCGGCTCGCGGATCCGCGCCAGGTCCTCCGCCGCCGCCTCGGGCGACGCCTTGCGGTAGCTGCGGCCGTAGAACGTCCACGCGGAGCAGAACGAGCAGTCCCAGGGACAGCCGCGGGTGAACTCGATCGACGCGCACGGGTCCAGCTCGCCGATGAAGTACCGGCGCCGGCCGCGCATCAGGTCCCGGGCCGGCAGCGGCTCGTCGATGCCGTGCAGCATCAGCGGGGCGGGGCCGCGCCCCGACGCCGTGACGACACCCGGCACCCCGTCCACACCGCCGTCCCGCACCGCCTCGAGCAGCGGCCCGACGGCGGGCTCGCCCTCGCCCCGGACCACGGCGTCCACGGCGCCCTTCGCCTGCTCGATGACCTCCTCGGCGACGAACGAGACGCTGTGGCCGCCGAGGAACACGAAGCAGTCCGGCAGCTCCTCCTTGACGCGCTCGGCCAGCCGGATCGCCTCGGGGATGTTCGCCAGGTAGTTCAGCGAGATGCCCAGCGCCTCCGGGCGGAACGACCGCACCTCGTCGCGCAGCCGCCGCACGCTCAGCACCTGGAGGTCGACCACCCTCACCTCGTGACCCGCCTCGCGGGCGGCGCCGGCCACGCGCTCCAGCCCCAGGGGCTCGAGCCTGAGGAAGATCTCGGAGTACATCAGGGCGCTGGGGTGGACGAGCAGCAGACGCATGAGGGGACCTCGTCACGGGGCCGGGAACAGGGCGGGACGTCCCTTTCGTAACCCGGCCCGCCGGGTCGCGTACTGCCCATACGCCCGCATGGCCCACCCGGCGGCACGCAGGAGTGGTTGCGCGGCGCGCCACACCGGCCCCCGCGCCCCCCGCGATTACCGGTGCCCACGCCCGCCGGAGGCCCGCCGTCCGGGCTGCCGCGAACGGGCCGCTGCGCTGGCGGGCTCCCCCGGACCGGGGGTGTCCTGGATGGCGAGGCCCGCAGCGAAGCGCATGGGAGACCGTACTCGTGACCACCACCGGCTCCGATTCCACCTACGACCCCCCGGCGGACCCCGCCGCCTCCGCCGCGGCCGCGGCGGTCGAACAGACCCCGCCCCGCACGGACCGCCGCGTCGCCCTCGTCACCGGCGCGTCCTCGGGCATCGGCGCGGCCACCGCCCGGCGCTTCGCCGCCGGCGGGTGGCACCTGCTGCTCAGCGGACGCGACCGGCGGCGGCTGGAGGAGACCGCGTCCGGCACGTCCTCGGTCCTGCTGCCCGCCGACCTCGCCGCCCCGGACGGGGCGAAGATGCTGGCCGAGGCCGCGCTGCGGGAGGCCGGACGGATCGACCTGCTGGTCGCCGGGGCGGGCATCGGCTGGGCGGGCCCCTTCATGACCATGCCGCACACCGACATCGACCGCGTGCTCTTCCTCGACCTCAACGCCACCCTCCACCTCGTGCGCGAGGTGCTGCCCGCGATGGTGGCGGCCGGGAGCGGCCGGGTGGTGCTCGTCGGGTCGGTGGCCGGTGCGGTGGGCGTCCGCGAGGAGGCGGTGTACTCCGCCGCCAAGGCGGGCCTCGCCGCGTTCGCCGAGGCCCTGCGGCAGGAGCTGCGCGGCACCGGCGTCGGCGTCACGCTGGTCGTGCCCGGCCCCGTCGAGACGGGATTCTTCGCCCGTCGCGGCCGCCCCTACCACCGCTCCCACCCCCGCCCCACCTCGGCAGGACGCGTCGCGGCGGCCGTCTGGGACGCGGTGAGCGAGTCCCGCGACGACACGTACATCCCGTCATGGCTGACGCTCCCCTCCCGCGTGCGCGCGTTGACGCCGGGCCTGTACCGGAAGCTCTTGGACCGCTTCGGCTGAGTGTGCGTATGCTCCGCCGTGAGGCTCCGTGAGTGACCCGACCCGAACGGGCGAACCAGCTGGAACGTGAACGGGAGAACCCGTTCGAGGGGGCCGGACGCCGTGGGAAATCCGGCCACGGGGCCCCCTCCGCGGGCGCGCGTCACTCCGGGGGAGGTATGCGCGACCCGCGTGTGTGAGGCGGCTCTCAGCCGCTGAGCTTTGTTCGACCTCCACAAGCAGCAGGCCCTCTGAGCAGTCGGAACGCCTGCACGGCCCCCTGGTTCTGTTCAGTGCTACCAGGAAAACGTCCCGGAGACTGTGAGGAGTCGACGGCTCGCAATCGGCGGCGGGCTTCGTAAGGTCACTACATGACCGTTTTGGATGAGGCGCCGGGTGAGCCGACCGACGCGCGCGGACGCGTGGCCGAACTGCACGAGATCCGTGCGCAGGCTTTGGCCGGCCCGAGCGAGAAGGCGACCCAGGCGCAGCACGCCAAGGGCAAGCTGACCGCGCGGGAGCGCATCGAACTGCTGCTGGACGCCGGCTCCTTCCGTGAGGTCGAGCAGCTGCGCCGGCACCGGGCCACCGGTTTCGGTCTGGAGGAGAAGAAGCCCTACACCGACGGTGTGATCACCGGCTGGGGCACGGTGGAGGGGCGGACGGTCTTCGTCTACGCCCACGACTTCCGCATCTTCGGTGGCGCGCTGGGCGAGGCGCACGCCACGAAGATCCACAAGATCATGGACATGGCCATCGCGGCCGGTGCGCCGCTGGTGTCCCTGAACGACGGCGCCGGCGCCCGTATCCAGGAGGGCGTCTCGGCGCTGGCCGGGTACGGCGGCATCTTCCAGCGCAACACCAAGGCGAGCGGTGTCATCCCGCAGATCTCGGTGATGCTGGGCCCGTGTGCGGGCGGCGCCGCCTACAGCCCCGCCCTCACCGACTTCGTGTTCATGGTGCGGGACACCTCGCAGATGTTCATCACCGGCCCGGACGTGGTCAAGGCCGTGACAGGTGAGGAGATCACCCAGAACGGCCTGGGCGGCGCCGACGTCCACGCCGAGACGTCCGGGGTGTGTCACTTCGCCTACGACGACGAGGAGACGTGCATCGCCGAGGTGCGCTACCTCCTGTCCCTGCTGCCGCAGAACAACCGGGAGAACCCCCCGCGGGTCGACAGCTCCGACGCCGCGGAGCGCCGCAGCGAGGTGCTGCTGGACCTGGTCCCGGCCGACGGCAACCGCCCCTACGACATGGCGAAGGTCATCGAGGAGATCGTCGACGACGGCGAGTACCTCGAGGTCCACGAGCGCTGGGCGCGGAACATCATCTGCGCGCTGGCGCGGATGGACGGCCAGGTCGTGGGCATCGTCGCCAACCAGCCGCAGGCGCTGGCGGGCGTGCTGGACATCGAGGCCAGCGAGAAGGCCGCGCGTTTCGTGCAGATGTGCGACGCGTTCAACATCCCGATCCTGACCTTCCTGGACGTGCCCGGGTTCCTGCCGGGCGTGGACCAGGAGCACGGCGGCATCATCCGCCACGGCGCGAAGCTGCTGTACGCGTACTGCAACGCCACGGTGCCGCGGATCTCGCTGATCCTGCGCAAGGCGTACGGCGGCGCGTACATCGTCATGGACAGCCAGTCCATCGGCGCCGACCTGACCTACGCCTGGCCGACGAACGAGATCGCGGTGATGGGCGCGGAGGGCGCGGCCAACGTGATCTTCCGCCGGCAGATCGCCGAGGCCGAGGACCCCGAGGCCATGCGGGCGCGGATGGTCAAGGAGTACAAGTCCGAGCTGATGCACCCCTACTACGCCGCCGAGCGCGGTCTGGTCGACGACGTGATCGACCCGGCCGAGACCCGCGAGGTGCTGATCCGATCGCTGGCGATGCTGCAGACCAAGCACGCCGACCTGCCGTCGCGCAAGCACGGCAACCCGCCCCAGTAACTGGGAGAACTGACGATGACGACACCTGACATCCGTGTGGAGAAGGGGCATGCCGAGCCGGAGGAGGTCGCGGCGATCGCGGCGATCCTGATGGCCCGCGCCGCCAACGCGCCCGCCGCCGCTCCGGCGCACCGGGGCCGCCCCCGGGCGGGTTGGCGCCGCCTGGAACGCGAACCAGGCTTCCGAGCCCCTCACAGCTGGCGCTGACCCAAAGGGCCCCACCTTCCCCCGGAAGGCGGGGCCCTTCTGCAACCCCCTGAAGGGGCGCGGGGAACTGCGCGAGCAACCACGTACCACCCGCACCCGGCGGCGTCTCGGTGGCCCTTGGGGGGTGTCGCGCACCTCGGCGCCTACGAGGTACCGCCTGCGCCCACCCGTGCCGCCCTGGGGGTCCCCCCAGGCCCTTAAGGCTCTGGGGGAGGCACGACTGCCCGCAGGGCAGCAGGGGCGCGGGGAACTGCGCGACCAGCCACACACAACCCGCACCCACGGAAACAGCCCCCGTGCCACAAGGCACCGGGGGCTGTTCTCGCGCGGGAAGCGGCTAGCGCAACCGCGCCATCAGCGCATGCTCCACCAACGTGATGAGCGTCGACTTCGCGTCCGCCCGATGCCGCGCATCCGTCGTGATGATCGGCGTGTCCGGCCCGATCTGAAGAGCTTCCCGGACCTCGTCCGGCTGGTACGGCTGCTGTCCGTCGAAGCCGTTGAGGGCGATGACGAAGGGCAGTCCGCTGTTCTCGAAGTAGTCGACCGCGGGGAAGCAGTCGGCGAGGCGGCGGGTGTCGACGAGTACGACCGCGCCGATGGCGCCGCGCACGAGGTCGTCCCACATGAACCAGAAGCGGTCCTGGCCGGGGGTGCCGAACAGGTAGAGGATCAGGTCCTGGTCCAGGGTGATACGGCCGAAGTCCATGGCCACCGTGGTGGTGGTCTTGTCCCCGGTGTGGGTGAGGTCGTCGATGCCTGCCGAAGCAGACGTCATGACGGCCTCCGTGCGCAGCGGGTTGATCTCCGAAACGGCCCCGACGAACGTGGTCTTGCCCACGCCGAAGCCACCCGCCACCACGATCTTCGCCGAGGTGGTGGAGCGGGAAGGACCGCCGCTAGAGCTTGCGAAGTCCACTGAGCACCCTTTCGAGCAGTGTCACGTCTGGCTGGCCGCCGGCGTTCTCGTCGCCGCCGGGCTGATGGATGGCGACCAGTCCCGCCTCCGCCAAGTCGGCGACGAGGATCCTGGCCACGCCGAGAGGGATGGTCAGCAGGGCCGAGACCTCGGCCACCGACTTGATTTCCCGGCAGAGGTTGCAGATCCGCTGATGCTCGGGCAACTGGCCCTGCATCTGGTGCGGCTGCGCGGTGGTGTGCACCAGCGCCTCGATGGCGAGCTGGTACCGCGGCCTGGTGCGGCCGCCCGTCATCGCGTACGGGCGCACCAGGGGGTTGTTCGACGCCCCGGCGGGCGCCGCTTCGGGCGTCCGGCGCTGCGGCTGCACGGGCTGGATGCGCGGGCTGTGCGGCTGGTCGTACGGCGAGGGACCGGGGCCCTGTGGCGCGTACGGCTGACCGTGCTGCGGCGTGGAGGGGTAACCGTACCGGTTCTGGGAACCGTCGTTCTGGCCCTGGGCAGGGCCGTACGACCAGTTGCCCGCCGATGAACCGTCTGGGGGTGTTGCCACTTTCTCCTCCTCCGACTGTGCCTGGCACCCATCTGTGTGGAGCCGCGTCCCGAAACCTTACGGCCCCGGGACGCCATGTCGCACCGTCCGCTTGTCAGTTGAGAAGACTCCCCTGGAGCTCCGCTCGAAGGTCCGGCGTGAGGACCGTACCCGCTCGGTCGACCAGAAGGGCCATCTCGTAACCAATGAGACCGATGTCCGCCTCGGGATGTGCGAGAACCGCGAGGGACGAACCATCGGAAATGGACATGATGAAGAGGAATCCCCGCTCCATCTCCACAACCGTCTGGTTCACGCTGCCGCCCTCGAAGATGCGGGAGGCGCCTGCCGTCAGAGACGTCAGACCGGAGGCGACGGCCGCGAGCTGGTCGGCGCGGTCGCGGGGGAAGCCTTCGGACATCGCCAGAAGGAGTCCGTCGGCGGAGACCACCACCGTGTGGGACACCCCCGGGGTGTTGTCCACGAAGTTGGTGATCAACCAGTTCAGGTTCTGTGCCGCCTGGCTCATCGGGCTCACACTAACGCTCCTGGTTGTAGGTGCTGTCAGGACCGAAGCCCTGGCCGTTCGTTTCACTGCCTGCGGTGCGGCCTCGTTGGACACCGCGCCGCAGGTTGCTCAGCCTGCCCCGGACGTCCTCCGGGGCTCGGGAGACCTGTGGGCCCCCCTGGGGGGTCGTTTCGGCGGCTCCCTGGACCAGGTTGGCCTTCGGGACCCTCCGAGGCAGACCGGAGGAGGTCACTCCGCCTGCCTTGGGCTTCCGGAGCGCCGACGCCTGCTCCCAGCGCTCGTCGTTCGCCGAGCGCCAGGTGTCGTCGCCGTTGCTCTCCGTGGTGGTGGCCGGCGGCTCCTGGTCACGGCGCCCCGCGCCGCCCGTGCCGCCCGCGCCGTTCGCGGAGGATCCGCGACGCGGAAGCCCGGCATCGGTCAGCGCGTGGGAGTCGGAAGGAGCCGGTCCCGGACGGTCGAAGCCTACGCTGTCCGACTCGCGCGCGTCAGCGGCCTGCGAGGATTCCCCCTCCGGGGCCTGAGCAGGGTACTGGTCCTGGTAGCCGTTGCGGTAGCCGTCGTGCTGCGGCCAGTCGTCCTCCTGGCGCCGCTCGCCGAAGCCCGGGAACGAGCCCGTGGCGCCCGCGGGGGCCTGACCGCCCTGGCCCGGCTCGGCGTAGGAGCCGTTCCGGTAGTCGCCGTTCTGCGGGAACCCGCCGTTCTGCTGGAAGGCGTTCTGCGGCGGGTTGCCGTTCGGCGCGTAGTAGCCCTCGCCGTACGACTGCTGCTGCCGGTCGTCGTAGCCGCCCTGACCGCCGTCGTCGTACGCCTGCTGGTCGTACCCGCCGCCCTGCTGCTGGTCCTGGTAGTCGTTGTCGTAGCCCTGGGCGTCGTAGCCCTGGCCGTCGTCGAAGCCCTGCTGCTGCGCGGCGAACTCCTCGCGGTAGCCGCCCTGCTCGCCGCCGTCCTGGGCGTTCCCGGCGGTCAACTCGCCCTGCGGCGGCTGCGACTGGGACTCCAGGGCCGCGCGCCGCTCCTCGCGCAACAGGGACCGGCCGACCGGGTCCAGCTCGCGGATGTCGTCGGGGACGTCCGAGTAGCGGCTGTCGTCGAAGCCCAGCTCCTCGGCGGTGCGCATCGGCTGGCCGAAGTTCTCACCCTGGAAGTTCTGCTCCGGGATGATCTGCGAGACCGTGAACTCGTCCTGCACCGGGGCCGCCTCGCCGCCACCGCCGTGGGTGATGGCGTCCGGCAGCATGACCAGCGAGGTGGTGCCGGCCTGCTCGCCCGAGGGGCGGAGCTGGACGCGGATGCCGTGCCGGTCGGACAGCCGGCCGACCACGAACAGACCCATGCGCTGCGAGATCGCGGCGTCCACGGTCGGCGGGTTGGCCAGCTTGTGGTTGATGTCCGCGAAGTCCTCGGCGGTGAGGCCGATGCCCTTGTCGTGGATCTCGATCATGATGCGGCCGTCGGGCAGACGGGTCGCGGTGACGCGCACCTTCGTCTGCGGCGAGGAGAACGTGGTGGCGTTCTCCAGCAGCTCGGCGAGCAGGTGCACGAGGTCGGTGACCGCGCGGCCGTGGATCTCGGCGTCCGGCACGCCGGACAGCTCGATGCGCTCGTACTGCTCCACCTCGGAGGAGGCGGCGCGCAGCACGTCGACCAGCGGGACCGGCTGGTCCCAGCGGCGGCCCGGCTCCTCGCCGGCGAGGACCAGGAGGTTCTCGCCGTTGCGGCGCATACGGGTCGCGAGGTGGTCCAGCTTGAAGAGGTTCTCCAGCTGGTCCGGGTCGGCCTCGTTGTTCTCCAGGTCGGTGATCAGGGTCAGCTGGCCCTCGATCAGCGACTGGTTGCGGCGCGACAGGTTGGTGAAGATCGCGTTGATGTTGCCCCGCAGCAGGGCCTGCTCGGCGGCGAGCCGGACGGCCTCGCGGTGGACCTGGTCGAAGGCGCGGGCGACCTCGCCGATCTCGTCCGTGGAGTTGATCGGGATGGGCGCGACCTTGGTGTCCACCCGGCCCGGGTCGGTCCGGGAGAGCTGGTCGACCAGCATCGGCAGGCGCTGCTCGGCGATGCCGAAGGCGGCGTTGCGCAGCTGGCGCATCGACTGGCTCATCTGGCGGGCGACCATGCCGGCCAGGATGAACGCGGCGAGGAGCGCGAGGACGACCGCGGCGCCGGTGATGAAGGCGTCCCGCTGGGCGTCGGAGGCGATCTGCGAGGCCTCGTTCACGGCGGTGTCGGCGAGGTCGGACTCGATCTCGCGGTAGCCGTCGAACTTGAGGGTGTTCATCGCCCACCAGTTCTCGGGCGTGATGCCCTGGGCGGCGAGGTCCTCACGGGCGGCCTTGTCCGTGGTGGACAGACGGCCCAGCTCGGAGATCATCGTCTCCGGCTTGGCCGGCGGCGGGACGTAGTCCGGGTCGTTCTGCGCGGCGGCCTTCGACATGGCGGCGCCCTCGGCCTGGATGCGCGCGGCGACCTCTTCCAGCTTGGCGTTGTCCGCCTCGGTGCCGCCGCCCTTGTACTCGTCGAGAGCGATGTTCTCGAGGTAGGCGTACGACAGGAAGGCCACGCGCTGGCTGGCGAGCTGGCTGTCGGTCGGGCCCGGCTTCACCAGCAGGTGCATGCCGATGGAGCGCTCCAGCGACAGGGCGGCCTTGGTCAGCGAGATCGCGTAGACCGTACGTCCGTAGCTGGTGATGTTGCCGGTGCCGAGGCCGAGCTCGTTGGCGATCTCCATCAGGGGGTGGGCGACGGCGACGTAGCCCTCCTCCGTCTCGACGCCCTTGAGCTTGGAGGTGTAGGCGGCGGCGCGCAGCGCGGACAGCTTGGGCTCGGCCTCCTGGACGAGCTTGAGGCGGCGCTGCAGGCCGGGCTTGTCGGGCGCGCTCCGCGCGGCCTCGTCGAAGGCGTCGGCGGCCGCGTCGGTCGCCTCGCGCGCCTTGGAGACGTCCGGGTCGTCCTCGCCCTTGCCGCTCAGCAGCGGAACGGCGCTGACGTCGCGCTCGTTGTAGAGGGCGTTGGCGTACGTGAGGGAGGCCCGCACCAGGCGGGCGGTGTTCTCGGCGTCCTGCGCCTCGGTCCACGTGTCGATCGAGCTCTTCACCTGGAAGCTGCCCATGACGAGGCCGACCAGCACGGGTATGAGCAGGATCGCGTTGAGCCTCGTGGCCACACGCCAGTTCCGCGGGGACATACGTCCTCCGCTCTGTGCGGGCGCGGCCTTCGGCTCGGGACCGGGCACGGGGGCGGGCGCCGCTGTGCGCGGCGGCGGCGTGAAGTTGCCCCGGGCCGACGGCTCGGGACTGTTCTTGCTTCGCCTCACTCGACCAACAACCTCTCGGCGGTCGGCACCTTCGTCGTGCCGCAGTGTCTCAGAGCCCGGCATGCCATCGACTACTGAGTACGTCTTTGACCCATGGGCAGTTCAGGCATTCCAGCATGCCGACCAGCGCTCTTCCAAACATGGAAAGGCAGGGGTCCCGAGTGATGTAAGCCCTAGATAAAACGGTCATAAAGAGCGAGGGCCGCCAAATGGCGAGGTCTCCGTGCGCACAGTGGTACCGCGCGACCGCGTCGCGTGTCGGCCTCACCCGATTCCTCTGCCGAAACGTTATGAACACCGGGGCCGGCCGTGTCAAAGGACACAGCCGGCGCCGGTACATCTACGACAACCGCAGTATGCCGCTTTTGTTCTGCCGCTACCGGAGTCGTGCCATGAGCGCGTGCTCGACCAGGGTGATCAGCGCACTCTTGGCGTCCGCGCGATGACGGGCGTCCGTGGTGATGATCGGGGCGTCGGGTCCGATCTGCAGCGCCTCGCGCACTTCCTCCGGGGAGTACGGCTGCTGTCCGTCGAAGCCGTTGAGGGCGATGACGAAGGGCAGTCCGCTGTTCTCGAAGTAGTCGACCGCGGGGAAGCAGTCGGCGAGGCGGCGGGTGTCGACGAGTACGACCGCGCCGATGGCGCCGCGCACGAGGTCGTCCCACATGAACCAGAAGCGGTCCTGGCCGGGCGTGCCGAACAGGTAGAGGATCAGGTCCTGGTCCAGGGTGATACGGCCGAAGTCCATGGCCACCGTGGTGGTGGTCTTGTCCCCGGTGTGGGTGAGGTCGTCGATGCCTGCCGAAGCAGACGTCATGACGGCCTCCGTGCGCAGCGGGTTGATCTCCGAAACGGCCCCGACGAACGTGGTCTTGCCCACGCCGAAGCCACCCGCCACCACGATCTTCGCCGAGGTGGTCGCGCGGCTCTCGGAGACCGTCCCGCCGCTAGAGCTTGCGAAGTCCACTGAGCACCCTTTCGAGCAGTGTCACGTCCGGGGCGCCTGTCGCCTCGTCGCCGCCCGGCTGGTGCACGGCGACGAGTCCCGCCTCCGCCAGGTCCGCCACCAGGATCCGGGCGACGCCCAGCGGCATGTTGAGCAGTGCCGAGACCTCGGCGACCGACTTCACCTCTCGGCACAGGTGGCAGATGCGCTGGTGCTCGGGAAGGAGCCCCATGAGCGCTGCCGGGTCGGCCGTCGTACTGATGAGTGCCTCGATGGCCAGCTGGTAACGCGGCCTGGTCCGGCCGCCGGTCATCGCATACGGACGAACCAGCGGCTGGTCGCCCTCGTCCTCGTACGGCTCCGCGTACGGATCATGAGAGGCGGTGGGCGGGGTCATGAATCCTCCGGGCGGGACAGCGAGCGGTCAGTCAAGCTGTTTGATGGGGCCGGTGGGGGGAATTGTGGCGGCCGGACGGTGATTTGGTGAGACGGGTGGTGCCGGGGCCGTTCAGTGGAGCAGACTTCCCTGTAGCTCGGCGCGCAGGTCCGGGGTGAGGACCGCCCCCGCGCGGTCGACCAGGAGCGCCATCTCGTAGCCGACGAGGCCGATGTCGCACTCGGGGTGCGCGAGCACGGCGAGGGACGAGCCGTCGGAGACGGACATGAGGAAGAGGAATCCCCGCTCCATCTCCACGACCGTCTGAGCGACGTTGCCGCCCTCGAAGATCCGGGAGGCGCCGGCCGTCAGGGAGGTCAGCCCCGAGGCGACGGCCGCGAGCTGGTCCGCGCGGTCGCGCGGGAAGCCCTCGGAGAGCGCCAGGAGGAGACCGTCGGCGGACACGACGACGGTGTGGGACACACCTGGGGTGTTGTCCACGAAGTTGGTGATCAACCAGTTGAGGTTCTGTGCCGCCTGGCTCATCGGGCTCAACTAACGCTCCTGCTGGTGAGTGGGGTGCGGGAAGCTGCCGGTCTGTGAGGACCCGGCCTGACGACCCTGTGCGATACCCCGACGGAGATTGGTCAGCCGGCCGCGCACGTCATCGGGGGCGCGCGAGACCTGAGGACCGCTCTGGTGGTTCTGCTGCTGAGCCGTGCCCGGGACGAGGTTCGCCTTGGGCACCCGGCGCGGCAGGCCGGAGGTGGTGACGCCGCCCGCGGCCGGCTTGCGGACGCGTTCGGCCTGCTTGACGAGCTCGTCGTTGGGCGAGCTGCGCCAGGCGGCGTTGGACCGCTGCGAGCCGGTCGGGCTCTGCGGCTGCGGGGACTGCTGCGGCTGCTGGGGCTGCTGCGGGGCGGCCGGCGCGGAGCCGTTGCCCTGCTCCTGCGCACCGCCCTGGCCGCCGTGGAACCAGTTGGTCTCCAGCGTGTCGTACAGCGGCGTGCGGCCGTCGCCCGGGCCGGAGGCCGGGGGCAGCGCCCACTGGTCGGACGGCTGGCGCTGCTCCTGCTGCTGCGGGGGCTGCGGGCGCGGGGGGACGGGGCCGGCGGCGTGCGTGCCGTTCATCCGGGGACGCTCGAACTGGCCCGTGCCGGACGGGTCGGTGCCCGGGCGGCCGGGCAGCGCGAACTGGCCGGTCGAGCCGTTGTCCTGGCGCGGGGCCGGGTACTGGCCGGTGCCGTTGTCGTAGCCCTGCGGGGCGGGGAACTGGCCCGTGGCGGCCGGGTCCTGCGCGCCGGGACGGCCGCCCTGCGGGGTGCCGAAGATGTCACCGCGGACGAACTGGCCCGTGTTCGCGGCACCGTTGGCGCCGGGACGGCCGTACTGGCCGTTGTCCTGGCCGGGCGCCTGCTGACGCTCGTCGAAGCGGGGGATCTCCGCCGTGGCGCCGGGACCCTGACGGTCGTCGAAGCGCGGCATCGCGGCGGTGCGGGAGACGTCCGGCTCGTCGTGGCCGCGCGGGGCGTCCGTCGAGGGGCGCGGCGCCGGCGGCCGGGCGTTGTCGTCGCTCCAGCTCGGCGTGCGCTGCTGCTGGTCGCCGCCCGGCAGTTCCGGACGGGCGCCGCCGCGCGGCGGGAGCTGGGGACGGCGGCCGCGCTCGGGGGCGTTGCCCCGCTGCGGCGGCACCTGGCCCTGGTTCCCGGACGGAGGCGCGGCCTGAGGGGCGTTCGGGCCCTGCTGCTGCCCGAAGCCGGCGCCCGCCGGAGCGGGACGGCCCTGCGGGGGAGCGGAGGGAGCGCCCTGGTCGAAGAGGGAAGGAGTCTGGTTGCCCGCCGAGGGACCCTGCGGTCCCCGGCCGCCGGGACGGCCCGGGCCGTCCCGTCCGGGCAGCGCGGCCCGCGGGCCCTGACCGGCACCGAGGCGCCCGCCGGGCGCACCCGCGCCGAGCGAGCCGCCGCCGGACTGGCCGGCCCCGGCGGAGCGCCGCGCGGCGGCGGCGCCCGCGGCGGCCTGCGCGGCGGCCGGACCGCCCGCGCCACCCGGCTGGCCGGGCTTGCCCTGGGGCTTCTTGCCGCCCTGGGCGACGTCGACGGGCAGCATGACCAGCGCGGTCGTACCGCCGGAGTCGGACGGGCGGAGCTGGATGCGGATGCCGTGGCGCTGCGACAGACGGCCGACCACGAACAGACCCATGCGGCGGGAGACGGAGACGTCCACGGTGGGCGGCGAGGCGAGCCGCTCGTTGATCGCCGCGAGGTCCTCGGGGGACAGACCGATACCGGTGTCGTGGATCTCGATCAGCACCCGGCCGTCGGGCAGGGCGTGACCGGTGACCTTGACCTTGGTCTGCGGGGAGGAGAACGAGGTCGCGTTCTCCAGCAGCTCGGCGAGGAGGTGCACGAGGTCGTTGACCACGCGGCCGGCCACTTCGGTGGACGGCACCGCGGCCAGCTCGATGCGCTCGTACTGCTCCACCTCGGACGCGGCGGCGCGGAGCACGTCGACCAGCGGGACCGGACGGGTCCACCGGCGGCCGGGCTCCTCACCCGCGAGGACGAGGAGGTTCTCACCGTTACGGCGCATGCGGGTCGCGAGGTGGTCCAGCTTGAACAGCGAGGACAGCTGGTCCGGGTCGGCCTCGCGGGACTCGAGCTCGGAGATCAGCGACAGCTGGCGCTGGATCAGACCCTGGGAGCGGCGCGAGAGGTTGGTGAACATCGCGTTGACGTTGCCCCGCAGAAGGGCCTGCTCGGCGGCGAGGCGGACCGCCTCGCGGTGCACGTCGTCGAAGGCCGCGGCCACACGGCCGATCTCGTCACGGGAGTGCACACCGACCGACTCGACGGTGGTGTCCACGTCCTGCGGGTCCGACTCGGAGAGCTGCTTGACCAGATCGGGCAGGCGCTCCTGGGCGACCTTGGTCGCGGTCTCCTCCAGTCGGCGCAGCGACCGGATCATGGACCGGGCCACGACGAAGGCGCCGACGAGGGACACACCGAGCACGAGAAGGATCAGCGCACCGGAGATGATCGCGTCGCGCTCGGTGGCGTTGCGCAGCTCGCGGGCCTTCTGCTCCATCTCCTCGAGCAGCCTGAGCTCGATGTTCTTCATCTGCTGGATCTTGGTGGAGCTGTCGTCCAGCCAGTCGCGGTAGGAGCGCGCGCCCACCGACTGCAGACCGAACTCCGAGGCCACCGCGCGGCCGGCGTACTCGTCGGTCGCCTTGATCGTGGGGTTGCCCTCTTCGATGGGCAGCAGCAGCTCGGCGGCGGAGTCCTCGCCGTAGATGCTCTTGAAGGCGCGCAGCTCGGACTTCTGGCTCGCCAGCGCGGACTGCGCGTAGAGCCGGTCGTTCTCGGCGATCTTGCCCTTGGTGGTGTTGCTCGCGGGCAGCGCGGCGGCGAGAACCGCGCGCTGGACCGACGCGTACTCCTTGGCGGAGGAGAAGGACGACAGGGCACGCGTGCGCTGGATCATGTCGGGGTTGCTGGTCGCCTCCGCCATGTCCTGCGAGAGGTCGATCAGGTTCTCGATCAGGCGGTGGTAACCCTCGACGGTCTGCGTGGAGTTGCTCTCCTGCTGGAACGCCGTGTTGCGGATCTTGGCGAGCTCGCTCAGGTCGCCGGCCAGCTGGACGAGGTTGTCGCGGACGCCCTTGAGGTTGCCGTCCTTGCTCGCCGCGTCGATCTCCTCGGAGCTGTCGAGGAAGTTCGACATCGCGCGGTCGGTCTTCTCGCGGTAGCCCTTGACCGAGAAGTCCGTGCCCTTGCCGCCGTGCGCGAGCGGACCGGCCGACTGGTCGCGCTCCTCCTGGAGCGCGTGCGCCAGCTCGGTGGCCTGCTTGGTCATGTCCGTCAGCAGCTTCATGTTGTCGAGCTGCTGGATGTCGTCCATCGACTGCTGGATACGCAGCGCGCCGAGCGAGGTGGCCGCGACCACCGGCAGCGCGAGCAGCGACACCAGACGGGTCGAGATCCGCCAGTTGCGCAGGGCTATTCGCGAACCCGGGCCGGTCGGACCGGCGGGGGAGGCCGGCGGGGTGGCCGGGGGTGCGGACGGAGCGCCGGGGCGCTCGCCGCCGTTGCCACCGGGCGGGGTCGGCCCCTGGCTCTGGGCGTGCTGGGGCGAGGAGCTGACGGCCTTGGGGCCAGTCCCGCCCTGCGGCTCCGGCTCCGCCGAAGCGCTGCCATCCCTCTTGAAACGTCCCTGCACTAGCGTCGCAACCTCTGAACCAGGCGCCCCTCCGCGTGAACGGCGAGGCACGGTGTCGGCGTCATAGGGGCGCCCTGAATACGCCCCCGTGGTGGTCGTGATTGTCCGGCGCCGGTTCCCCCATCTCGCCGCCACTCGGCGCGTGGTCGCGCCCCCTGTGCGCCGGCTCGATCCCTGCGGCGGTCCGTGAGATTCCAGCACAGTGCCGGATCTCCAACAAGGCCCGTGGGCTTACCCGTGACATACGTGACAGCCCGTGCCCGCCGGATCACCGGTCGTAGAACGGGATCTTGTTCATTTCGGGCATACCTGCCCGGACCGGCGGTGGCGGGTCGGTGTCCCAGTCGGCATGATCAGGAGCGGAATGGTCGCTTCAGGGGGTCAATGTCCGATTCCGGTCACCGTGGAGCGCGTCCGGGATGCCCGGAATGTCAATCGGATCGTGAGCAAACTCACACCGAGATCACCGCTCCCCGCCCCGGGCCGCCGGGAATTGAATGTTTAGCCTGACGCTTTACAGGGATGGCAGAACTGACAACCCGCGCCCGTCCGAGGTTCTTCCCGGACCTCCGGGCGCCCGTGCACAGGACAGGGTCAAGTAAACAGTGAAGACGACGACGATGTTCCACAAGATCGCCAACCCGCGGCGCACCACGCTCGCGCACCTCGACGGTGCCGACGATCTGCAGAAGCCGGTCCAGCAGGAGCACTCCGTCGAACTCCCGGCCCAGACAGCCAACCCCAAGCGCACCGTCCTCATGGAGATCCCGGCCACGGCAGACGCCGCGCACTGACACCGGTTCATACGGGCGACGCCCGCGAAACGCTCAACGCGCGCCGCGCACCGACGAGGGGCGCCCCACCGGCCGAGGTGGGGCGGCCCTCGTCGGTGCGCCGGGCCGGGACCCCTGCGCGTTAGCCTGGAGCGTCAGACTCCAGCCGCTTCAGTCAAGGGGACCAGCATCCCGTGCGCATCGCCAGATTCTCCATCGACGGGAACGTCGCCTTCGGCGCGGTCGAGGGCGAGAAGCAGGACGAGCTCGTCCTGGACATCATCAAGGGCATCCCGTTCGCGGACTTCGAGCTGTCCGGCACCAAGGTCCCGGTGAGCAAGGTCAGGCTGCTGCCCCCGGTGCTCCCCAACAAGGTGGTGGCCTTCGGGCGCAACTACGCGGACCACGCGAAGGAGATGGGCAACGAGGTGCCCGACGCCCCCTTCGCCTTCTTCAAGCCCGCCACCTCGGTCGTCGGCCCCGGCGACGAGATCCAGTACCCCTCCTTCTCGCAGGACGTGCACCACGAGGCCGAGCTCGCCGTCGTCATCGGCCGGCTCTGCCGCGAGGTCCCGCGCGAGCGCGTGAAGGACGTGATCTTCGGCTACACCTGCGCCAACGACATCACCGCGCGTGACGTCCAGAAGCGGGAGAAGCAGTGGGCGCGGGCCAAGGGCTTCGACACCTCCTGCCCGCTCGGGCCCTGGGTGGAGACCGAACTGGACCCGCACGACCTGACGATCCAGCTCACGGTCAACGGCGGCCAGCGCCAGCTCGGCCGCACCAGCGAGATGATCCACTCCATCGAGGACCTGATCGTCAACATCTCCGAGGCCATGACCCTGCTCCCGGGCGACGTCATCCTCACGGGCACCCCGGCTGGGGTCGGCCCCCTCCACGTCGGCGACGAGGTCGCCGTCACCATCGAAGGCATCGGCACTCTCACCAACAAGGTTGTCAAGCGTGGCTAGCGCATCCGGCTCCTCCGTACGCGTCCGTTTCTGTCCCTCGCCCACCGGTAACCCCCACGTGGGCCTGGTCCGCACCGCCCTGTTCAACTGGGCGTTCGCCAAGCACCACGGCGGCACCCTGGTCTTCCGCATCGAGGACACCGACGCGGCCCGCGACTCCGAGGAGTCCTACAACCAGCTGCTGGACTCCATGCGCTGGCTGGGCTTCGACTGGGACGAGGGCCCCGAGGTCGGCGGCCCGCACGCGCCGTACCGCCAGTCGCAGCGCATGGACATCTACCAGGACGTCGCGCGCAAGCTCCTGGACGGCGGTCACGCCTACCACTGCTACTGCTCCCAGGAGGAGCTGGACACCCGCCGCGAGGCCGCCCGCGCCGCCGGCAAGCCGTCCGGCTACGACGGCCACTGCCGCGAGCTCACCGCCGCGCAGGTCGAGGAGTACACGGCGCAGGGCCGCGAGCCGATCGTCCGCTTCCGGATGCCCGACGAGCCGCTGACCTTCACCGACCTCGTCCGCGGCGAGATCACCTACCTGCCGGAGAACGTGCCGGACTACGGCATCGTGCGCGCCAACGGCGCCCCGCTGTACACGCTGGTCAACCCGGTCGACGACGCCCTGATGGAGATCACCCACGTCCTGCGCGGCGAGGACCTGCTCTCCTCCACCCCGCGCCAGATCGCCCTGTACAAGGCGCTGATCGAGCTGGGCGTCGCCAAGGAGATCCCCGCCTTCGGCCACCTGCCGTACGTGATGGGCGAGGGCAACAAGAAGCTCTCCAAGCGCGACCCGCAGTCCTCGCTCAACCTCTACCGCGAGCGCGGCTTCCTGCCCGAGGGCCTGCTCAACTACCTCTCCCTGCTCGGCTGGTCGCTCTCCGCCGACCAGGACGTCTTCTCGGTCGAGGAGATGGTCGCCGCCTTCGACGTCACCGACGTCAACCCCAACCCGGCGCGCTTCGACCTCAAGAAGTGCGAGGCGATCAACGCCGACCACATCCGGATGCTCGACGTGAAGGACTTCGCCGAGCGCTGCCGCCCCTGGCTCCGGGCCCCCCACGCCCCCTGGGCGCCGGAAGCCTTCGACGAGACCAAGTGGCAGGCGATCGCCCCGCACGCCCAGACCCGCCTCAAGGTGCTCTCCGAGATCACCGACAACGTCGACTTCCTGTTCCTGCCGGAGCCGGTCTTCGACGAGGCGTCCTGGAACAAGGCGATGAAGGAGGGCTCCGACGCCCTGCTGGGCACCGCCCGGGACAACCTGGAGGCCGCCGACTGGACCTCCGCCGAGTCGCTGAAGGAGGCCGTCCTGGCCGCCGGCGAGGCCCACGGCCTCAAGCTCGGCAAGGCGCAGGCCCCCGTCCGCGTCGCCGTCACCGGCCGCACCGTCGGCCTGCCGCTCTTCGAGTCCCTCGAGGTGCTGGGCAAGGAGAAGTCCCTGGCCCGCATCGACGCGGCCCTGGCGAGGCTCGCCGGCTGACCGCGCACCCGCCGCGCAGGGGCGGCCCCCGGACGTGATCCGGGGGCCGCCCCTCGGCGTTCCCCGGTGCCCTCCGGTCCGTCCCGGTACCGTCGGTGGCATGGACATCCGCGCCGTGGTCTGGGACGTCGACGACACGCTGTTCGACTACACCACCGCCGACCGGGAGGGCATGCGCGCCCATCTGGCCGCCGAGGGGCTGCTCGCCGGGTACGGCTCCGTGGAGGAGGCGCTGGCGCGCTGGCGGGAGATCACCGACCGGCAGTGGGCGCGGTTCGCCGCCGGCGAGGTGGACTTCGAGACCCAGCGCCGCGACCGCACCCGGGTGTTCCTCGGGCGCGAGCTCACCGACGCCGAGGCGGACGACTGGTTCGACCGCTACCTGGTCCACTACGAGTCCGCCTGGAGCCTGTTCCCGGACGTGCTCCCCGTGCTGGACGCCCTCGCCGCCAGCCACCGGCACGCGGTGCTCTCCAACTCCAGCCTGCACGTACAGGACCGCAAGCTGCGGGTGCTGGGCGTGCACGACCGCTTCGAGGCGATCCTGTGCGCCGCCGAGCTGGGCGTCTCCAAGTCGGAGCCCGAGGCCTTCCTGGCCGCCTGCGACGCCCTCGCCCTGCCCCCGGGACAGGTCGCCTACGTCGGGGACCACCCGGAGATCGACGGCCGGGGCGCCGCCGAGGCCGGGCTGCTCTCGGTGTGGATCGACCGCGCCGACGCCCACGCGACCCTGGAACCGCCGACCGGTCCGCGCCGCATCGCGTCCCTCGCCGAACTGCCCTCCTTGCTGCGCGGCGATACTCGTTTTGGAGCGTCGTCGTCCTTCAGGTAATGTTCTTCCTGCGCCGCGGGGAGCGGGCCGGAAGGCCGGAGCCCCGAAGCGCAGAACTAGAACAAGGTCCCCTCCGGGGCTTGCGTTCCAGTGGCCTATGGTGTAATTGGCAGCACGACTGATTCTGGTTCAGTTAGTCTTGGTTCGAGTCCAGGTAGGCCAGCTCGCAGAGCTCATCTGCACCCGCGGATCTCATCCGCAAGCCCCCGTTGTGTAGCGGCCTAGCACGCTGCCCTCTCAAGGCAGTAGCGCCGGTTCGAATCCGGTCGGGGGTACAGATCCATCCCGCGAGGACGGTCAGGGTAGCTCCCGCTGATCTCGCGGTGACAACATCCGGTTACCGCCGGGTGGGGATCGCTAGGGCCCCCGTTGTGTAGCGGCCTAGCACGCCGCCCTCTCAAGGCGGTAGCGCCGGTTCGAATCCGGTCGGGGGTACTGACTGGTCTAAACCATCATTGGTCTATGGTGTAATTGGCAGCACGACTGATTCTGGTTCAGTTAGTCTTGGTTCGAGTCCAGGTAGACCAGCAGGATCTGCGGAAACGCGTGATCCACGCCCCCGTTGTGTAGCGGCCTAGCACGCCGCCCTCTCAAGGCGGTAGCGCCGGTTCGAATCCGGTCGGGGGTACACCGGCGAAAGCCCTCCACCTCGGTGGGGGGCTTTCGTGCTGTCCGTCACTCGATGCCGTACCGACGGGCCGACTCCTCCTCCTGCGCCAGCCGGTGCAGCGCGCGCAGCACCGGCTCGAACAGCACCGCGGACGCCACGGCCACCTCCACCTGCTCCTTCAGTGAGTCGTACGTCTCCATGAAGTCGAGCTGCCGGGACGCCACCTGGTGCATCAGCCCCGCGTACGGCGCCATCAGCTCCGCGTCCCAGGGATAGCCGAGCCGCCGCAGTGTGGCGACCGCCACCACCAGCGAGCGGTGCACGGGGGAGAGGGAGGACAGCTCCCGGGAGGTCTCCCAGCCCAGCGTCTCCAGCAGGCGGTCCACCTCCGCGGCGGCCGCCACCACGTCCGGGTCGTCCTCGTCCGGCTCCGGTTCCTGCGGCAGCGCCCACAGCGCCGCGCCCAGGCGGATCGTGCGGCCCAGCGAGTCGTCGTCGATGTGGCTCAGCACCTCACGGGCCCTGGCCACCGGGATGCCGCCGACCTGGATCAGCGCGCGCACCAGCCGCAGCCGGCGCAGGTGCTCCTCGTCGTAGTCGGCCGTGGTCGCGTTGACGCGGCGGCCGGGCGGCAGCAGTCCCTCGCGCAGGTAGTACTTGATCGTCGCGGTGGACACACCGCTGCGTTCGCTCAGTTCAGCCAGCCGCACCTCTTGCGCCTTCCTTGGGATAGCGAGACTATCCAAGAGTTCTCCAGGGAACCCGTCCAGGCCACCCTATGGATTCGGGAGTACGACATGCGGCGCAGGTTCGCGGTCGCCGAGCGCACCACCGCGGCGGCGGAGGGCGACGTCGTCGTCCTGCTGATCGGCATGCGGATCAACCACTTCTGGGCCGTGCACCACTGGCTGCCCGTGCTCGCCTCCATGCCGCGCATGCTGCGCGAACTCGGCAAGCGCCCGGAGAGCGGCCTGCTGAACCACATCCTGCTCACGGCCTCCCCGCGGACCTACTACGTCGTCCAGTACTGGGAGTCCAAGGAGAAGCTCTACGCCTACGCGCACGCCCCGGGCACGGTCCACCACCGCGCGTGGACGTTCGTCAACGGCAAGGAGCGGCAGGGCAAGGTGCGGGGCCACGTCGGGCTGTGGCACGAGGCGTACGTGGTGCCGCAGGGCAACTACGAGGCGATCTACGCCGACATGCCGGCGTTCGGACTCGCCGCCGCGCACGGGCAGATCGCGCTGGAGAAGCGCGGGCGGCGCGCCAAGGACCGGTTCGCGTACCGGCCGGAGCGGCCCGCACGGCCGGAAGCGGCGGAAAAGACCGCGCCGTCGGCGGTGGCCGACGGCGCGTGAGACGGGAGAGGGGGTCCGCCGCGGCGTTGAGGCGGACCCGTTCCCGCGGGGCGGGTGGGTGGACGTGAACCTGGAGGAAGCGCTCAGGAGCGCCGGAGCGCCTCGGAAAGGCGGCCGGCGGCGTCGATGACGGCCTGGGCGTGCATCCGGCCCGGGTGGCGCGTCAGCCGCTCGATGGGGCCGGACACCGACACGGCGGCCACCACACGGTTCGACGGACCGCGCACCGGCGCCGAGACGGACGCCACGCCCGGCTCGCGCTCGCCGATCGACTGCGCCCAGCCGCGGCGCCGTACGCCGGAGAGGGCCGTGGCCGTGAACCGGGCGCCCTGGAGGCCGCGGTGCAGCCGCTCGGGCTCCTCCCAGGCCATGAGGATCTGCGCCGACGAACCGGCCTTCATGGTGAGCGTGGAGCCCACCGGGACCGTGTCCCGCAGACCGGACAGGCGCTCCGCCGCGGCCACGCAGATGCGCATGTCGCCCTGGCGGCGGTAGAGCTGGGCGCTCTCTCCCGTCACGTCGCGCAGGTGCGTGAGCACCGGGCCCGCCGTGGCGAGCAGCCGGTCCTCGCCCGCGGCCGCGGCCAGTTCGGCAAGGCGCGGGCCGAGGATGAACCGCCCCTGCATGTCACGCGCCACCATGCGGTGGTGCTCCAGCGCCACCGCGAGACGGTGGGCCGTGGGTCGTGCCAGTCCGGTGGCACCGACCAACCCCGCGAGGGTGGCCGGGCCGGACTCCAGGGCGCTCAGGACGAGTGCTGCCTTGTCCAGAACGCCGACGCCGCTACTGTTGTCCATGCAACGATACTTGCGTCTCACTCTGTGAAACGCAAGTTCAATTTCTCGTGGAACCCGCCACTCTTGAAGCACGAAGCAACGCGGCCCGTGGACCACCGGGCCTGACGGCGGACGCCCGGTGTCAGGGGCGCGGGCGCCGTCTCACAGATCTCTAGTTGGGCCGGAGCGCTGCATGCCGGCCGGAGGGAAAGCGATGGGTAGGACACTCGCGGAGAAGGTCTGGGACGACCACGTCGTCCGGCGCGCCGAGGGCGAGCCCGACCTCCTCTTCATCGATCTGCACCTGCTGCACGAGGTGACCAGCCCCCAGGCCTTCGACGGCCTCCGTAAGAACGGCCGCCAGGTGCGCCGTCTCGACCTCACCATCGCGACCGAGGACCACAACACCCCGACCCTCGACATCGACAAGCCCATCGCCGACCCGGTCTCCCGGGTCCAGCTGGAGACGCTGCGCAAGAACTGCGCGGACTTCGGCGTCCGGCTGCACCCGCTGGGCGACGTCGAGCAGGGCGTCGTGCACGTCGTGGGCCCGCAGCTCGGCCTGACCCAGCCCGGCATGACGGTGGTGTGCGGCGACTCCCACACCTCCACGCACGGCGCCTTCGGCGGCCTGGCCTTCGGCATCGGCACCTCCCAGGTCGAGCACGTCCTGGCGACCCAGACGCTGCCGATGGCCCGCCCCAAGACCATGGCGATCACGGTCAACGGCGAGCTGCCCGAGGGCGTCACCGCCAAGGACCTGATCCTCGCGATCATCGCGAAGATCGGCACGGGCGGCGGCCAGGGCTACGTCCTGGAGTACCGCGGCGAGGCCGTCGAGAAGCTCTCGATGGAGGCCCGGATGACCATCTGCAACATGTCGATCGAGGCCGGCGCCCGCGCGGGCATGATCGCCCCCGACGAGACGACCTTCGCCTACCTCGAGGGCCGTCCGCACGCCCCGAAGGGCGAGGACTGGGACGCGGCCGTCGCGTACTGGAAGACGCTGAAGTCCGACGACGACGCCGAGTTCGACGCCGAGGTCGTCATCGAGGCCTCCGAACTGTCGCCGTTCGTCACCTGGGGCACCAATCCGGGCCAGGGCGCGCCGCTCTCCGCGTCGGTCCCCGACCCCGCCTCGTACGAGGACGCCTCGGAGCGGCTCGCCGCCGAAAAGGCCCTGGAGTACATGGGGTTGGAGGCCGGGCAGCCGCTGCGCTCCATCAGGGTGGACACCGTCTTCGTAGGGTCGTGCACCAACGGCCGCATCGAGGACCTGCGCGCCGCCGCGGACATCGTCAAGGGCCGCAAAGTCGCCGACGGCGTACGGATGCTGGTCGTCCCCGGCTCCGCGCGGGTGGGCCTGCAGGCCGTCTCCGAGGGTCTGGACGTGGTCTTCAAGGAGGCCGGCGCCGAGTGGCGGCACGCGGGCTGCTCGATGTGCCTGGGCATGAACCCGGACCAGCTCGCCCCCGGTGAGCGCTCCGCCTCCACCTCCAACCGCAACTTCGAGGGCCGGCAGGGCAAGGGCGGCCGGACGCACCTGGTGTCCCCGCAGGTCGCCGCGGCCACCGCGGTCCTCGGCCACCTGGCCTCCCCGGCCGACCTCGCCGCCGCCGACGACCGCACGCCCGCTGGAGTCTGATCAGTCATGGAAGCATTCACCACCCACACCGGCCGGGCCGTCCCGCTGCGCCGCAGCAACGTCGACACCGACCAGATCATCCCGGCCCACTGGCTCAAGAAGGTCACGCGGGACGGTTTCGAGGACGGGCTGTTCGAGGCCTGGCGCAAGGACCCCGAGTTCGTGCTCAACCGGCCCGAGCGCGAGGGCGCCACGGTCCTGGTGGCCGGCCCCGACTTCGGTACCGGCTCCTCCCGTGAGCACGCCGTCTGGGCGCTGCAGAACTACGGCTTCAAGGCCGTGATCTCCTCCCGCTTCGCCGACATCTTCCGCGGCAACTCGCTGAAGAACGGCCTGCTGACGGTCGTCCTCGACCAGAAGATCGTCGACGGCCTGTGGGAGCTCACCGAGGCCGACCCCACCGCCGAGATCACCGTCGACCTCGAGGCCCGCGAGGTGCGCGCCGGGGGCGTCAACGCCCCCTTCGAGCTGGACGAGAACTCCCGCTGGCGGCTGCTGAACGGCCTCGACGACATCTCCATCACGCTGCAGAACGAGGCGGACATCGCCGCGTACGAGGCGAAGCGTCCCTCCTTCAAGCCGCGGACCCTCACGGCCTGACCCCTCGCGCCGCCGAAGTCCTCGGCAGAGGTCGACTTTCGGCCACAGTGTCACCCCGCCCGTACCCCCGATCGGACCGATCGGGGGTACGGGCGTCTTCGTACCCGTTCGGCTCCGCGTGCCGTCTTGAGGGCCGCCAACTTGCCACGTTAAGAAGGTGGTTGCCGGGGTACACGTGTCACGTGCCCGTGGATCCCGGGTGTGTGCGGACGGCCGTCCGGCGCGGCAGTTGCCCCCTGCGCAGGCGACAACTCGCCCCAGATGGCACAATCTGTGCATGGAACACGACGGCCAACTCCAGCTCTATACGGCGGTCGCGGTCCGGCTCAAGGAAGCGCACTCGAGGGTGCGCGCACTGCAAGTCCCGGAGGGCGTACGGATGGCGCTGACCCGGAAGCTGTTGGTCATTACGGCCGCGGCCAAGCACGATCTCGCCGGTGCGGCAAGGCGTCTGGAGCGGTTCATGGCGGACCTCGACGAGGGACGGATCCCCGGCGAGGAACGCTGAACCAGTCGAGACAACCGACTTCGTTGCGGCACAAGGGTGATTAGCCCGTTTCGTGTTTGATTTGCGGTATATATCTGCCTAACGTGCGAAAAAGCTTGAACACATTCGTTCTGGCGATGTCTCCGAAGGGGAAGACGTGAACAAGGCGCAGCTCGTAGAAGCGATTGCCGACAAGGTGGGCGGCCGCCAGCAGGCCGCCGACGCCGTCGACCACGTACTGGACGCCATCGTCCGCGCGGTCGTCTCGGGGGAGCGGGTCTCGGTCACCGGCTTCGGTTCGTTCGAGAAGGTCGACCGCCCCGCCCGTTACGCCCGCAACCCCCAGACGGGCGAGCGGGTTCGGGTCAAGAAGACCTCCGTCCCGCGTTTCCGCGCCGGTCAGGGCTTCAAGGACCTGGTCAGCGGCTCGAAGAAGCTGCCGCGCGGCGGCGAGGTCGCCGTGAAGAAGGCTCCCAAGGGCAGCCTCACCGGCGGCGCTTCGGCGACGGTGAAGAAGGCCGCGGCCAAGAAGACCACGGCGAAGAAGGCCGCCACGGCCAAGAAGGCGGCCGCGAAGAAGACGACGGCCAAGAAGGCCACCGCCAAGACCACGGCGAGCAAGACCACGGCGAAGAAGGCCCCCGCCAAGTCGACTGCCGCGGCCAAGAGCACCGCCGCGAAGAAGACCACGGCCAAGAAGGCCCCGGCGAAGAAGGCGACGGCCAAGAAGGCCCCCGCCAAGAAGTCGACCGCGCGCAAGACCACCGCCAAGAAGACCACCGCCCGCAAGAAGTAGCGGACGCCTCGTCCCCCCTTCGGGCAAGCGGTACTCACGTGTCGGGCCGGACTCCCCCGGGAGCCCGGCCCGCGGTGTGTCCGGGTCCGCCCGCGCGCGTCAGAACGTCTGCAGCGTCACCAGCGTGATCCGCAGGGACGTGCCCTCGCCCTCCGTCTCCAGTCGCACCCGCTGCCCGGGACGCAGCAGCCTCAGACCGCCCGCGTCGAACGCCGCGGCGTCGAAGGGCACCGGGGTGCCGTCGTCCAGCAGCACCTGACCGCTGCGGCTGTCGGGGTCGTAGGTGTACGCGGTGGCCTGCATGTGCGGCAGCCTACTGCTGCCCGGCGGGCAGCCGCGCGGCGGCCGCGGCCGTGCGGGGGCCGACGCCCAGCGCCAGCGCGGCCCGCAGATCCCCGCCGGTGTCCACGTCCTGCCGCACGGAGTCGACCGCGTCGAGCGTCAGCTCGACCGCGCCGGACGCGCGGTGCAGGGCGCGCGAACCGACGCCGAACTGGGGGTGCAGTTCACGGCCGCGGCTCGCGGCGAGAAGAGTCGTGCCGAGGCCCGCGGAATCCGCGAGAAAGGACCGCGGGAATTGCGCCGCCGCGTCCAGCACCCGGGCCAGTTCCGCGGGACGCAGCGCCGGCAGGTCCGCGTTCAGCGCGGCCACCGAGGCCGCGCGGCGGGCGGCACCCACCACCGTCGCGCCGTGGACGAGCGCGGCGTTGAGCCCGGCCCGCGGGAGGTCGGGCACGGTCCCGGCACCCAGCGCCGCCAGCTCCCTGGCCGCCAGGGCGTCATTGGTGACGACCACCACATCCCGCACCGCCGGACAGCCGAGCGCGGCCGCCACCGTGTCCTGTGCGAACGCGAGCGCCAGCCCCGGCCGCAGACCGTCGTCCGCGGTGTCCGCCAGCCTGCTCTTGGCCTGCGGCAGGGGCTTCAGGGGTACCACCAAGGTCCACTGCACGAGTGTTGCGTCCCTCTCTTGTCACGGTCATTGTCACCCGGGGCCGCCGACGGCCGGGGGACCGGGCGTACGGTGTTCTCGACAGACCGGCGGCCCGGGGCGACACTTGTGCGGCCCGCCCGGCCTTGAGGGGGCCGGGACCTGGGCCTGTCGTCCGTAAGAGGAAGGTGTACTCGTGCCGCGCCGCAGAATCGGCTTCTGGTACCGCTTCGCCGCGGTGATCTGCAAACCGCCGCTGGTGGTACTGCTCAAGCGGGACTGGCGCGGAATGGAGAACATTCCGGCCGAGGGTGGCTTTATCACCGCGGTGAACCACAATTCGCACATCGATCCTTTGGCCTACGCGCACTTCCAGTACAACACCGGCCGTGTTCCGCGATTCCTCGCGAAGAGCGGGCTTTTCAGCAAGGGATTCGTCGGCGCCGCGATGCGCGGCACCGGGCAGATTCCCGTCTACCGCGAGAGCACGGACGCGCTGAGCGCCTTCCGCGCCGCCATCGACGCCGTGGAGCGCGGGGAGTGCGTCGCCTTCTATCCCGAGGGCACCCTCACCCGGGACCCGGACGGCTGGCCCATGACCGGCAAGACCGGTGCCGCGCGCGTCGCGCTGCAGACCAAGTGCCCGGTGATCCCGGTCGCCCAGTGGGGCGCCAACGAACTGCTCCCGCCGTACGCGAAGAAGCCTCGGCTGTTCCCGCGCAAGACCAGCAAGGTGCTCGCCGGCCCGCCGGTCGACCTGTCGCGCTTCTACGACCGGGAGATGACGCCGGAGCTCCTCAAGGAGACCACCGAAACGATCATGGCCGCCGTGACCCGCCTGCTGGAGGAGATCCGCGGCGAGAAGGCCCCCGAGAAGCCCTACGACCCGCGCGTGGAGCGCATGGAGCAGCGCCGCCGGACGCACGCGCAGCGCAACGGGCGGCAGGACCGCAACCGGGGCGAGCGCGCCGCCGTCCGGGAAGTACGTGAAGAGGGGCTGGGCACGTGAGCAAGCCGGTCAAGGCGGCCGTCTTCGGCACCGGATCGTGGGGGACGGCCTTCGGCATGGTCCTCGCCGACGCGGGCTGCGACGTCGTGCTGTGGGGACGGCGCCCCGAACTCGCCGAGGCGGTCAACTCCACCCGCACCAACCCCGACTACCTGCCCGGGGTCGAACTCCCCGAGAACCTGCGGGCCACCGCGGACGCGGCCGAGGCCGCGCGCGGCGCCGACTTCACCGTCCTCGCCGTGCCCTCGCAGACGCTGCGCGGCAACCTCGCGCAGTGGCGCGACCTGCTCGCGCCGCGCACGGTGCTGGTGTCCCTGATGAAGGGCGTCGAACTCGGCTCCGCGATGCGCATGAGCGAGGTGATCGAGGACGTCGCCAAGGTCGGGCGGGAGCGGATCGCCGTGGTGACCGGCCCCAACCTGGCCCGCGAGATCGCCGCCCGGATGCCCGCCGCCGCCGTCGTCGCCTGCACCGACGAAGAGGTCGCCCGGCGGCTCCAGACCGCCTGCCACACCCCGTACTTCCGGCCGTACACCAACACCGACGTCATCGGCTGCGAGCTGGGCGGCGCGGTGAAGAACGTCATCGGTCTCGCCGTCGGCATCGCGGACGGCATGGGGCTCGGCGACAACACCAAGGGCTCGCTCATCACCCGCGGCCTCGCCGAGACCACCCGGCTCGGCGTCGCGCTCGGCGCCGACCCGCTGACCTTCTCCGGACTGGCGGGCCTGGGCGACCTGGTGGCCACCTGCTCCTCGCCGCTGTCCCGCAACCACACCTTCGGCACCAACCTCGGCAAGGGACTGACCCTGCAGGAGACCATCGCGGTCACCAAGCAGACCGCCGAGGGCGTCAAGTCCTGCGAGTCGGTGCTGGACCTGGCCCGTCGGCACGGCGTCGACATGCCGCTCACCGAGACGGTCGTCGGGATCGTGCACGAGGGCAAGCCGCCTCAGGTGGCCCTGAAGGAGCTGATGTCGCGCAGCGCGAAGCCCGAGCGACGCTGAGCGACGGCCGGGCGGCGGACCCCTCCGTTCGGCCCACGCACGGCGTTGCGGGCGCTGTGTCCCGGCTCCGGCAGCGGGTACGCTCGTCGCGATATGAGCACCGAGAACCTCCCCCAGAGCCCCGACTCGCCGTCGCGCAAGCCGCGTGTGGCCGTCGTGTTCGGCGGGCGCAGCTCCGAGCACGGGATCTCCGTGGTCACCGCCGGCGCCGTCCTCAAGGCCATCGACCGGACCAGGTACGACGTCCTGCCGATCGGCATCACCCAGGACGGCCGGTGGGCGCTCACCGCCGACGAACCGGAACGCATGGCGATCGCCGAGCGCCGCACGCCCAGCGTCGACCAGCTGGCCGAGTCCACGGAGGGCGCGGTGGTGCTCCCCGTCGACCCCGCGGACCGCGAAGTCGTCTACAGCGAGCCGGGATCGGTGCCCAAGGCACTCGGTGAGGTCGACGTGGTCTTCCCGGTGCTCCACGGCCCCTACGGCGAGGACGGCACCCTCCAGGGCCTGCTCGAACTCTCCGGCATCCCCTACGTGGGCTCCGGTGTGCTCTCCTCGGCCGTCGGCCAGGACAAGGAGTACATGAAGCGGGTGTTCACCTCCTTCGGGCTCAAGGTCGGCCCGTACCTGGTGATCCGGCCGCGCGAGTGGGCGCGGGACGAGGCCGCCGCCCGCAAGCGGATCGTGGACTTCGCCGGTGAGCACGGCTGGCCGCTGTTCGTGAAGCCCGCCCGGGCCGGCTCGTCCATCGGCATCACCAAGGTCGACGACCTCTCCGGCCTGGACGACGCCGTCGCCGAGGCCCGGCGCCACGACCCGAAGATCCTGGTCGAGGCGGCGCTGCGCGGGCGCGAGATCGAGTGCGGCGTGCTGGAGTTCGAGGACGGTCCGCGTGCCTCGCTGCCCGCCGAGATCCCGCCGCCGGACACGCACGCGTACTACGACTTCGAGGCGAAGTACATCGACTCCACACCCGGCATGGTTCCCGCGCCGCTGACCGACGAGGAGACGGCCGAGGTGCGCCGGCTCGCGGTCGAGGCGTTCGACGCGGCCTCCTGCGAGGGCCTGGTCCGCGCGGACTTCTTCCTCACGGAGGACGGCGAGTTCGTGATCAACGAGATCAACACCATGCCCGGCTTCACGCCCATCTCGATGTACCCGCAGATGTGGCAGGCGACCGGCGTGAGCTACCAGGAGCTCGTCGACCTGCTGATCCAGGCGGCGCTGCGCCGGTCCACCGGACTGCGCTGAGCCGCACCCCGCGCGCGTGTCAGGAGGCGATCCCCTCGGGGATCGCCTTCTTCACGGCCGGGGCCAGGTCGATCAGCACGCCCGTGCTGTCCCGCCCGTCGGCCACCTCGACCTCGACGTACGCCTCGCGGTTGGCGGTGGTGAAGCGCTGGACGCCGTCGCCCTCGCGCTCCATCAGCCAGTCGACGCCGTTGACGCCGCCGGGCACCGCGTCCGCGTCCTGGCCGTTGGCCACCTTGGGATCCGTCATCTTCGGCGGCCGTCCGACACCGCACCGCAGTATGATCGCCACGCCGCCCCAGCCCGCGGTCAGTTCGGACGCGGGTTCGGGGTCGTCGCGGCTCTCACCGTCCACCGTCGCCGGCAGGACCTCGTCCAGGTTCTGACACAGCTCGGTGACCTTCGCGTCCGGGCTGGGAACCGCCGCGGACACGTCGTCGTCTGCCGAGGAGCAGCCCGCGACGGTGATCAGCACCGCGAGGGCGGAGCAAACGGCGTGCCGGTGACGGAAGGAGTTCACCGGGACAGGGTAGACGGGGGCTACAGATGCACCACCGGGCAGGTCAGGGTGCGGGTGATGCCGTCCACCTGCTGGACCTTGGCGACGACCATGCGTCCCAGGTCGTCGACGGTGTCGGCCTGGGCGCGCACGATGACGTCGTAGGGACCCGTCACGTCCTCGGCCTGGACGACTCCAGGGATCTTGCCGATCAGATCGGCGACGGTCGACGCTTTGCCGACCTCCGTCTGGATCAGGATGTACGCCTGTACCACGGAACCTCCAGGGCGGCCACGAGGATCATGTGGGGAAAAGGAACGCCACGGTATCGCGTCGCCGCTCGTCGCGGGGAGACCTGCGGGAACCGGGGCTTGCGCGCCGGGGTACAGGCACGGGAGAAGTTGACGGTCAGTTCGACCGTAGCGAGGACTCGGACGACCCGCGACCGGGCACGGACAGGGATAGAAGGGGCGTAAGGGAAATGAAGGGCACTGTTGGTGAGCTAGGGGAGTTCGGGCTCATCAGGGAGCTCACCTCCCGTCTCACCACCACCCCGGCGGTCCGGGTCGGCCCCGGCGACGACGCCGCGGTGGTCTCCGCGCCCGACCGGCGGGTCGTGGCCAGCACCGACGTCCTGGTGGAGGGGCGCCACTTCCGCCGCGACTGGTCCACGGCCTACGACGTCGGCCGCAAGGCCGCCGCCCAGAACCTCGCCGACATCGCCGCCATGGGCGCGGTGCCGACCGCGCTGCTGCTCGGCCTGGTCGTGCCCGCCGAACTGCCGGTGACCTGGCCCAGCGAACTCATGGACGGCCTGCGCGACGAGTGCCAGGTGGCCGGCGCGGCGGTCGTCGGCGGGGACGTCGTGCGCGGCGACACCATCACGGTGTCCATCACCGCGCTCGGCGACCTGCGCAACCAGGAGCCCGTCATGCGGGGCGGGGCGCAGCCCGGCGACATCGTCGCGGTGACCGGCTGGCTCGGCTGGTCCGCGGCCGGGCACGCGGTGCTCTCCCGCGGCTTCCGCTCCCCGCGCGCCTTCGTCGAGGCGCACCGGCGCCCCGAGCCGCCGTACCACGCGGGCCCCGCCGCCGCCGGTCTGGGCGCGACCGCCATGTGCGACGTCAGCGACGGGCTGATCGCCGACCTCGGGCACATCGCCGAGGCCAGCAAGGTCCGCATCGACGTCCGCTCCGGGGCGATCGACATCCCCTCGCAGATGAACGACATCGGGCAGGCCGTCGGGGTCGACCCCATGCAGTGGGTGCTGACCGGCGGCGAGGACCACGCGATCGTCGCCACCTTCCCGCCGGACGTGAAGCTGCCCGCCCGCTGGAAGGTCATCGGCGAGGTGCTCAACCCCTCGGCGCTGCCCCAGGTGACGGTGGACGGGGCGCCCTGGACCAGCCAGGGCGGCTGGGACCACTTCGGGGACATCGAGTCATGAACGCGCCGCCCCGGGTGCTCACGGTCGCAGGCTCCGACTCCGGCGGGGGAGCGGGCATCCAGGCCGACCTGAAGACCATGCTGGCGCTCGGTGTGCACGGGATGAGCGTGCTCACCGCCGTGACCGCGCAGAACTCCCTCGGCGTGCAGGGCGCCTGGGAACTGCCGGTGGAGGCGGTGCGCGCCCAGTACCGCAGCGTCGTCGACGACATCGGGGTGCAGGCGGTCAAGACCGGCATGCTGTCCTCGGCCGAACTCGTCGGGACCGTCGCCGACTTGCTCGCCGGCACGGACGCGCCGGCGGTCGTCGACCCGGTGGGCGTCTCCAAGCACGGTGACGCGCTGCTGGCGGCGTCGGCGCTGGACTCCGTCCGCACCAAGCTGCTGCCGGTGGCGACCGTGGTCACCCCGAACCTGGACGAGGTCGCGCAGCTCACCGGCGTGCGCGTGGCCTCCGAGCAGGACATGCGGCGGGCCGCCGCGGCCGTGCTGGAGTTCGGCCCGCGCTGGGTGGTGATCAAGGGCGGCCACCTCGCCGGCGGCGCGTCGGAGGAGGCCGTCGATCTCCTCACGGACGGTACGGAGGAGCACTGGCTCCGCGCGCCTCGCCACGACAACCGCCACACCCACGGCACCGGCTGCACCCTGGCCTCCGCCATCGCCTCCCACCTCGCCCGGGGACACACGGTCCCGGAGGCGGTGAGCGCGGCGAAGACGTACGTCACCGGGGCACTGGCGTCGGGCTTCGCCCTCGGCGGGGGAATCGGCCCGGTGGATCACGGGTGGGCGCTGCGGCGTGGAGAGGCGTAGGACGCCTGGACGATCGACGGGCGTCGGTGCCGGGAGTGGCGGGACGGGCGGACGAACACACCTGTCGCTCCGCGACCCGGCCATGTCGTACCCGCGTCGCCCCGCAGGCCGCCGGCCTGCCCTCGGCTGCTCAGGGGTGCGGCGGGTGCCGCGTCGCCGTCGCAGGGCCGTGCCGTTCTGCCGGGCAGAGCCCGGACCGCAGGGGCGGCAGGTTGCGCGATGGCCGCGGGCCCGCCCCCGGCGCCAGGCACTTACGGCTCAGGGGCCCGCGTCGCCCGCGGGGTGGTAGGTCCGTGACGGCTGCCGGCCCGTCCCCGGCGCTGGGCATCGGCTGTTCAGGGGTGCGGCGGGTGCCGGCGTCGACCCGCGGGGGTCGTGCCGTTCTGTCGGGAGGCACCAGCATCCGGACCGCAGAGCCGGCAGGTCCCGTGACGGCCGCCGGCCCGCCCCCGCGCCGGGGCATCGGCTGCTCAGGGGGTGCGGCGGGTGCCCGCGTCGACCCGTGGGGGGCCGTGCCGTTTTGCCGGGAGGCACCAGCATCCGGACCGCAGAGCCGGCAGGTCCCGTGACGGCCGCCGACTCGCCCCCGCGCCGGACATCGGCCGCTTAGGGGTTGCGGCGGATACCCGCGTCGCCCCGCAGGGCCGTGCCCTACTGCCGGGCGGGACCGGGAGCGCGGGGTCGGCAGGTCCCGTGGCGGCTGCCGGCCCGTTCCCGGCGCTGGGTATCGGCTGTTCAGGGGTTGCGGCGGATGCCCGCGTCGACCCGTGGGGGCCGTGCCGTTTTGCCGGGAGGCACCAGCATCCGGACCGCAGAGCCGGCAGGTCTCGTGGCGGCCGCCGACTCGCTCCCGCGCCGGGCATCGGTCGCTCAGGGGGTGCGGCGGATACCCGCGTCGCCCCGCAGGCCGTGCCCTACTGCCGGGCGGGACCGGGAGCGCGGGGTCGGCAGGTCCCGTGGCGGCCGCAGGCTCGCCCCGTGGCGGGCATCGGCTGCTCAGGGGGTGCGGCGGGTGCCCGCGTCGATCCGCAGGGGGCCGTGCCGTTCTGACGGGCGTGACCGGGACCGCGAGGTCGGCAGGTCCCGTGGCGGCCGGCGGCCCGCCCCCGCGCCGGGCACCGGCCGCTCAGGGGCGCGGTCAGCCTGGCCGCGAGGCGACCCGCCGCGTGCCGAGCGGGAGCGCTCGAGTCTCCCGTCGGTCACCCGGCCGTCAGGCCGATACCCCGCCGCCGGGTACAGCAAAAAGCCGGTCCACCTGAGGTGGACCGGCTCGTTGCGGCGATACCGGCTGTGGCCGCGCGCTCAGCGATTGCGTCAGCGCGAGACCTTGCCGGCCTTGATGCACGAGGTGCAGGCGTTCACGCGCTTCGGCGTCCCGCCGACCACGGTACGCACACGCTGGATGTTCGGGTTCCAGCGACGGGGCGTACGGCGGTGCGAGTGCGAGATGTTGTTGCCGAAGCCCGGCCCCTTGCCGCAGACGTCGCAGTTGGCAGCCACGGGTCACTCCAAAGACTTCAGATGCACTTACGGTTGATCCCGGCAGGCCGGGATCCAGATCCAGAGCTCGGAGAGCCGGGCGGATCTGAGTGGCGTTGCCAGGGGAGACGCCCGATCGGATCGGGCAACCGGAGCAGCATACAACGGCTGCACCCGTAGGACGAAACTAGCATGCCAGCTCAGGAGGCCGCCTGCGGCCCTCTTCCGGCAGGCGGGGGCCCACCGTCTACGCTGCGTGCCACGTCCAGCAGCTCGAGGAGGCGCAGGTGCCGCAGGTGCCGCAGACGTTCGATGCTCTCGCGGTGCGTGCCTGGTGCGGTCTCGCGCTCGACGCGCTCGGACGGGCCCGCGAGGAGATCGACGCGATCAACGTCTATCCCGTGGCGGACGGCGACACCGGCACCAACCTCTATCTGACGCTGGAGTCGGCGGCCACGGCCGTGGAGGCGGTGTTCGCCGGACACGAGGCGGGCGGCGGCGGGAACGCCGGCCGCCCCACCCTCGCCGACGCGGTACGCGCGATGGCGCACGGCGCGCTGATCGGCGCGCGCGGCAACTCCGGCACGATCCTGGCCCAGCTGCTGCGCGGCATGGCCCAGGTGCTGGCCGGCGACGACGCCCCGGCGCACGCCGACGGCACCGGCCTCGGGCTCGCCCTGCGCCACGCGGCCGACTCCGCCCGGCAGGCGGTGGCGCACCCCGTCGAGGGCACGGTCCTCACGGTCGCCACCGCCGCCGCCGACGCGGCCGGGGGCGCCGGCGGCGACTGCGGCGCGGTGGCCCGCGCCGCCTACGAGGGAGCCCGCACCGCACTCGCCGAGACCCCGGACCGGCTGGACGTCCTGCGGCAGGCGGGGGTGGTCGACGCGGGCGGACGCGGCCTGGTGACCGTCCTCGCGGCGCTGGTGGAGTCGCTCACCGGGGAGACGCCCCGGGGCGCGGCGGCACGCGGGCCCGGCCCGCACACGCGCTCCGAGGCATCCCCCACGGCCGCCGTTCCCTGCGCGGACGACGACGCCGCGTCCCGGCCCGGAGGTCCCGCCTTCGAGGTGATCTACCTGCTGGAGGCCGAGGACGCGGCCGTCGCCCGGCTGCGGGAGCGGCTCGACACTCTCGGCGACTCCCTCGTCGTGGTCGGCGGCGACGGCCTGTGGAACGTCCACGTGCACGTCGACGACGCCGGCGCCGCCGTGGAGGCGGGCGTCGAGGCGGGACGGCCGTACCGCATCAGGATCACCCACTTCGGCGCCGGGGACGCGCACGCGCCGGGCGCCGAGCGGACGATCGCCGAGCGCGTCCAGCGGGCCGTGGTGGCCGTGGTGCCCGGCGAGGGCCTGGCGGGGCTCTACGCGGAGGCCGGCGCCACGGCCGTGCTCGCCCGGCCCGGCGAGCCGCCCGCGAGCGGCGAGCTGGTCCAGGCCGTACGGCGCGCCCACGCGCGCGAGGTGGTGCTGCTGCCCAACGACGCCGAACTGCGCCACACCGCCGCCGCGGCCGCCGAACAGGTGCGGGCGGAGGGCGTCCGGGTGGCGCTCATCCCCACCCGCTCCGCGGTGCAGGGCATCGCGGCGCTCGCGGTGCACGAGCCGGAGCGCCGCTTCGACGAGGACGTGGTGGCCATGACCTCCGCCGCCGGCGCGACCCGCTACGCCGAGGTCACCGTCGCCGAGCGGCAGTCCTGGACCATGGCCGGCATCTGCCAGGCCGGCGACGTCCTCGGCCTGGTCGACGGCGACGTGGCGGTCATCGGCCAGGACCTCACCGAGACCGCGCTGGCCGTGCTGGACCGCATGCTCGCGGCCGGCGGGGAGCTGGTGACCCTGGTCGTCGGCGACGACGCCCCGGAGTCCGTCGCCGACCGCCTGGAGGCCCGGGTCCGCGAGGGCTACCTGGCCGTCGACACGGTCGTCCACCACGGCGGCCGGCAGGGCTCCGTCCTCCTCATCGGCGTCGAGTGACCCGTCCGCCGCGGCCCGGCGCGGTGCGGGAAGGCGGCCCGCCGTCCCCGCTCTGTCGGTGGGGTGGTGTCCAATGGATCCCGTGCCCGCACTGGACGAACCACTGAAGAAGGTGCTCGGCCCCGCCACCGCGAAGGTGATGGCCGAGCACCTCGGCCTGCACACCGTCGGCGACCTGCTGCACCACTACCCCCGCCGGTACGAGGAGCGCGGCCAGCTCACCCACCTCGCCGACCTGCCGATGGACGAGCACGTCACCGTGGTCGCGCAGGTCGCCGACGCCCGGCTGCACACCTTCGCCTCCAGCCGCGCCCCGCGCGGCAAGGGGCAGCGACTGGAGGTGACGATCACCGACGGCAGCGGCCGGCTGACGCTGGTCTTCTTCGGCGCCGGCGTCCACAAGCCGCACAAGGAACTCCTGCCGGGCACCCGCGCGATGTTCGCCGGCAAGGTCTCCGTCTTCAACCGCCGCCTCCAACTCGCCCACCCGGCATACGAGTTGCTGCGCGGGGACGCCGAGGAGACGGTGGAGACCTGGGCGGGCGCGCTCATCCCGATCTACCCGGCCACCGCCAAGCTGGAGTCCTGGAAGATCGGCAAGGCACTGCAGACGGTGCTGCCCAGCGCCCAGGAGGCCGCCGACCCGCTGCCCGAGGCGCTGCGCGAGGGCCGCGGACTGGTCACGCTGCCCGAGGCGCTGCTGAAGATCCACCGCCCGCACACCAAGGCGGACATCGAGGAGGCCCGCGCCCGCCTCAAGTGGGACGAGGCGTTCGTCCTCCAGGTCGCCCTCGCCCGCCGCCGGTACGCGGACGCCCAGTCTCCGGCCGTGCCCCGCCGCCCCAAGCCCGACGGCATCCTCGCCGCCTTCGACGACCGCCTCCCCTTCACGCTCACCGAGGGCCAGCGCAAGGTCTCCGAGGAGATCTTCACCGACCTCGCCACCGACCACCCCATGCACCGCCTGCTCCAGGGCGAGGTGGGTTCCGGCAAGACCATGGTCGCCCTGCGGGCCATGCTCGCCGTCGTCGACGCGGGCGGTCAGGCGGCGATGCTCGCGCCCACCGAGGTGCTCGCCCAGCAGCACCACCGCTCGATCACGGAGATGATGGGCGAGCTGGCCGAAGGGGGCATGCTCGGCGGCGCGGAGAGCGCCACCAAGGTGGTCCTGCTCACCGGCTCCATGGGCGCCGCGGCCCGCCGCCACGCCCTCCTCGACCTGGCCACCGGCGAGGCCGGCATCGTCATCGGCACGCACGCGCTCATCGAGGACAAGGTGCAGTTCCACGACCTCGGCCTGGTCGTCGTGGACGAGCAGCACCGCTTCGGCGTCGAGCAGCGCGACGCCCTGCGCGGCAAGGGCAAGCAGCCGCCGCACCTCCTCGTCATGACGGCCACGCCCATCCCGCGCACGGTCGCCATGACCGTATTCGGCGACCTGGAGACCTCCGTCCTGGACCAGCTCCCGGCCGGCCGCTCGCCCATCGCCAGTCACGTCGTCCCGGCCGCCGACAAGCCGCACTTCCTCGCCCGTGCCTGGGAGCGGGTGCGCGAGGAGGTGGAGAAGGGCCACCAGGCGTACGTGGTCTGCCCGCGCATCGGTGACGAGGAGGACGGAGCCAAGGCGAAGAAGAAGTCCGCGGAGGACGAGGCGGAGAAGCGGCCCCCGCTCGCCGTGCTGGACACCGCCGAGCAGCTCGCGCGCGGCCCGCTGGCCGGACTGCGCGTCGAGGTCCTGCACGGCAGGATGCAGCCCGACGACAAGGACGCCGTGATGCGCCGGTTCGCCGCGGGCGAGGCGGACGTCCTGGTGGCCACCACCGTCATCGAGGTCGGCGTCAACGTCCCGAACGCCACCGTCATGGTGATCATGGACGCCGACCGCTTCGGCGTCTCCCAGCTGCACCAGTTGCGCGGCCGCGTCGGCCGCGGCTCGGCCCCCGGGCTGTGCCTGCTGGTCAGCGAGATGCCCGAGGCGAGCGCCGCCCGCCAGCGGCTGAACGCCGTCGCGTCCACCCTCGACGGCTTCGAGCTCTCCCGCATCGACCTCGAACAGCGCCGCGAGGGCGACGTGCTGGGCCAGGCACAGTCCGGCACCCGGTCCAGCCTGCGCATGCTCGCCGTCATCGACGACGAGGAGGTCATCGCCGAGGCCCGCGAGGAGGCCACCAGGGTCGTCGCCGCCGACCCGGACCTGGAGCGCCTGCCCGCCCTGCGCACCGCGCTGGACGCCCTGCTGGACGAGGAGCGGGAGCAGTACCTGGAGAAGGGCTGACAGACTGGGACACGGCCACCGGCCCGCCCACACCGGCCAGCACACCGACCCGCACACACCGACCCGTACTCACGGACCCGTACTCACGGACAAGGACCGAGGACATGACCCGCGTGATCGCCGGCACCGCCGGCGGACGCCGCCTGGCCGTCCCGCCCGGGCAGGGCACCCGCCCCACCTCCGACCGGGCGCGCGAAGGGCTCTTCTCCACCTGGCAGTCACTGCTCGGCGGCCCCCTCGACGGCGAACGGGTCCTCGACCTCTACGCCGGCTCCGGCGCCGTCGGCCTGGAGGCCCTGTCCCGCGGCGCCGGACACGTCCTGCTCGTCGAGGCCGACGCCCGCGCGGCGCGCACCGTCCGGGAGAACGTGAGGTCGCTCGGCCTCCCGGGCGCCGACGTGAGGTCCGGCAAAGCGGAACAGATCGTCCGTACCGCGCCGCCGGAGCAGCCGTACGACCTCGTCTTCCTCGACCCGCCCTACGCCGTCTCCGACGGCGATCTTCGGGAGATCCTCCTCACACTCCGCTCCCAGGGGTGGCTCGCCGACGACGCCCTCGTCACCGTGGAGCGCAGCACCAGAGGCGGAGAATTCGCCTTCCCGCCGGGTTTCGAGGCCATCCGGGCCCGTCGTTACGGCGAGGGAACGTTTTGGTACGGTCGCGCCGCCTCTACGTGCGAAGACGCACGATGACCGGACCGGAGAGCGAGGAATCACCAGTGCGCCGCGCCGTATGTCCCGGGTCCTTCGACCCGATCACCAACGGACACCTCGACATCATCGCCCGGGCCTCCCGGCTGTACGACGAGGTCTACGTCGCGGTGATGATCAACCAGTCCAAGAAGGGCCTGTTCGAGATCGAGGAGCGGATCGACCTGATCCGCACCGTCACCGCCGAGTACGGCAACGTCCGGGTCGAGGCCTTCCACGGCCTCCTCGTCGACTTCTGCAAGCAGCGCGACATCCCCGCCATCGTCAAGGGCCTGCGCGCGGTCAGCGACTTCGACTACGAGCTGCAGATGGCCCAGATGAACAACGGCCTCTCGGGCGTGGAGACCCTCTTCGTCCCCACCAACCCCACCTACAGCTTCCTGTCCTCCTCGCTCGTCAAGGAGGTCGCGGCCTGGGGCGGCGACGTCTCCCACCTGGTGCCCGCCGAGGTCCTGACGGCGCTCACCGAACGCCTGGGCAAGGACTGAACGCGCCCCGGCGCCACGGACGGTAGCGGGCATCCGGTGTCCACCGGACGCCCCAGGGCCGTACAGTCGTCCCGTCCGTCTCCAACACAGCTGTAGAGAGTGGCGAGCACACGGTGGACGTGCAGAAGAAGCTCGACGAGATCGTCACCGCGGTCTCCAGTGCCCGGTCGATGCCCATGTCGGCGTCGTGCGTGGTCAACCGCGCCGAACTGCTCGCCATGCTCGACGAGGTGCGCGCGGCGCTGCCCGACTCCCTCGCCCAGGCCGAGGAGTTGATCGGCGGCCGGGAGCAGATGGTCGAACAGGCCCGCCAGGAGGCCGAGCGGATCATCTCCGAGGCCCACGCCCAGCGCGGCTCGCTGGTCGCCGAGACCGAGATCGCCCGCCGCTCCCAGGCCGAGGCCGACCGGATCCTCGCCGAGGCCCGCCAGGAGGCCGAGGAGATCCGCGCCGAGGCCGACGACTACGTCGACTCCAAGCTCGCCAACTTCGAGGTCGTCCTCACCAAGACCCTCGGCTCCGTCGGCCGCGGCCGCGAGAAGCTGCTCGGCACCGGCCCCGGCCTCGACGAGCAGGGCTACGAGGACGAGGACGCCCCCGAGCGCAGCCACGACCCGGAGACGCTGCGCCGCAACGCGGACGCCTACGTCGACGTCAAGCTCGGCGCCTTCGAGGCGGTGCTCGCCAAGACGCTGGAGGCGGTCGGCCGCGGCCGGCAGAAGCTGCACGGCCGGATCGCCACCGACGACCTGGGCGCGCTGGCCGACGACCCCACCACCGTCCAGCACTCCAGCGACGCCGACTACCTCGCCGACCTGGCCTCCCTCGCCGAGCAGGACGCCCAGGGCCGCCGGTCCGAGCCGCAGCAGCCGCCCCGGCCCCCGCAGCCGCAGACACAGCCGTACGCCCAGCCCGAGCCCGCGTACGGCTACGACGCCCAGCAGGCCGACCCCTACGGCGGCTACCAGCAGCAGTACGGCGGCGCCCAGAACCCGTACGCCCAGGCGGGCGGATACGCCCAGGCCGATCCGTACGCCGCCTACCAGGGCTACGACGCCTCCCAGCAGGCGTACGACCCCGGCCAGGCCGCCCAGCACGTGCCGCAGCAGCACCAGCAGGGGTACGCGCTGGACGAGACGAGCCTGTTCGACACCAGCATGATCACGCCCGAGCAGCTCGAGGCGTACCAGCGCGAGCGGGGCCTCTAGGGGCGGATTGGGCCGAGAGCGAAAGGTCCAGTATCCTGGCTCTTCGGTCGCGCGTATGACCGCGATCCACGCTGCCCGGAACGCACCCGTACGGCAGCGACACCCTCTGAGCTCGAAGATCGAAAGCAGGAATGGCTCTGAACGCCCGCCTCGACCACCGCAACCCCCTCGTGTTCGACACGCACGAGCTGGGGCGGCGGCCCGGTGCGCTGCAGCGCCTGACCCGTACGGTCGACGCTCCCCGGGACCTCGGTATCCAGGGAGTCGTCGGAGTGCCGGAAGGCGCCCCGGTGGAGCTCGAACTCCGGCTCGAGTCGGTCATGGAAGGTGTGCTCGTCACAGGCACCGCCCGTGCGAAGGCCGAGGGGGAGTGCGTAAGGTGTCTGGAGCCGCTCGAGCTGGAGCTCGAAGCGGACTACCAGGAGATGTTCTCGTACCCTGACGCCGACGACCGGGGCCGCGTGATCGCGGAACCGGGCGACGACGCCGAGGACGACGAGGACCGGCTCCTCCTCGAGGACGGCCTGTTCGACCTCGAGCCGGTGCTGCGCGACGCGGTGGTGCTCGCACTGCCGATGCAGCCGGTGTGCCAGGAAGACTGCCCGGGACTGTGCTCCGAGTGTGGAGCACGGCTGGCGGACGACCCGGACCACCATCACGACGCCGTCGACATCCGTTGGGCGGCTTTGCAGGGACTCGCCGGCACCATGAAGGACGGCGAGAAGGACGAGATGAGCGGCGCCGAAGCCGGCGTCGACGAGAAGCAGGAGAAGTAGCCGTGGCTGTTCCGAAGCGGAAGATGTCGCGCAGCAACACGCGCCACCGCCGGTCGCAGTGGAAGGCTGCGGTCCCCACCCTGGTTGCGTGCGAGCGCTGCCACGAGCCCAAGCAGCAGCACATCGCGTGCCCGTCTTGCGGCACTTACAACAAGCGCCAGGTCCTCGAGGTCTGAGCGGCTGGTGAGAGGCACTGTGTCCACGCCGAAGAAAAACTCTGCGGACAACCAGGCCTCGTCCCCGACGCTTCTGGAAGGGCGGCTCGGCTACAAGGTCGAGTCCGCCCTTCTGGTGCGTGCGCTGACCCATCGTTCCTACGCGTACGAGAACGGCGGTCTGCCGACGAACGAGCGGCTGGAGTTCCTCGGGGACTCCGTGCTCGGCCTCGTCGTCACCGACACGCTGTACCGCACCCACCCCGACCTGCCCGAAGGCCAGCTGGCCAAGCTGCGGGCCGCGGTGGTCAACTCGCGTGCGCTGGCGGAGGTGGGCCGCGGGCTCGACCTCGGTTCCTTCATCCGGCTCGGCCGCGGTGAAGAGGGAACGGGCGGCCGGGACAAGGCGTCCATCCTCGCCGACACCCTCGAAGCGGTGATCGGCGCGGTCTATCTCGACCAGGGCCTGGAATCGGCGGCGGAGCTGGTGCACCGCCTGTTCGACCCGCTGATCGAGAAGTCCTCGAACCTGGGAGCCGGCCTGGACTGGAAGACCAGTCTCCAGGAGCTCACCGCGACCGAGGGGCTCGGTGTTCCCGAGTACCTGGTCACGGAGACCGGCCCCGACCACGAGAAGACCTTCACTGCTGCCGCCCGCGTCGGAGGCGTCTCGTACGGCACCGGCACCGGCCGCAGCAAGAAGGAGGCGGAGCAGCAGGCCGCCGAGTCCGCGTGGCGGTCCATCAAGGCCGCGGCGGACGAGCGGGCCAAGGCGGCTCAGGAGGCCGAGGAGGTCGTCCAGGCCGCCGAGGCCGAAGCCTCCGGCAAGAGCGCCGACGCCCCGTCGGCCTCCGCCTGACGTAGTACGCGCGACCCGAGCGCCCGTCCCCGCACAGGGGCGGGCGCTCGGTGCTCGTTCCACCGGTCCTGGGAGGACGCCATGCCCGAGCTGCCCGAGGTCGAGGTCGTCCGGCGCGGACTCGAGCGGTGGGTCGCCCACCGGACCGTCGCCGACGCCGAGGTCCTGCACCCGCGCGCCGTGCGCCGCCACGTCGCCGGCGCGGACGACTTCGCGCACCGGCTGAAGGGCCACCGCATCGGCGTCCCGCGCCGTCGCGGCAAGTACCTGTGGCTGCCGCTGGAGGACACCGACCAGTCGGTCCTGGCCCACCTCGGCATGAGCGGCCAGCTGCTGATGCAGCCGCACGCCGCGCCGGACGAGAAGCACCTGCGCATCCGTATCCGCTTCACCGAGCCGCAGTCACCGGACGAAGGGCCGGCGGGCGACACCGAGCTGCGCTTCGTCGACCAGCGCACCTTCGGCGGTCTGTCGCTGCACGACAACACCCCCGAGGGACTGCCCGACGTCATCGCGCACATCGCCCGCGACCCGCTCGACCCGCTCTTCGACGACGAGGCCTTCCACCAGGCGCTGCGCCGCAAGCGGACCACGATCAAGCGGGCGCTCCTCGACCAGTCGCTGATCAGCGGCGTCGGCAACATCTACGCGGACGAGGCGCTGTGGCGGGCCCGCATCCACTACGAGCGCCCGACGGCCGGCCTCACCCGCCCCCGCACGCTGCAGCTGCTGGGCCACGTCCGCGACGTGATGAACGCGGCCCTCGTCGCCGGCGGCACCAGCTTCGACAGCCTCTACGTCAACGTCAACGGGGAGTCCGGCTACTTCGACCGCTCCCTGGACGCCTACGGCCGCGAGGGTCTGCCCTGCCGCCGCTGCGGAACGCCGATCCGCCGGCGGGCGTGGATGAACCGCTCCAGCTACTTCTGCCCGCGCTGTCAGCGGGCGCCGCGCGCCGTGTCGTAACGCTCCCGGGCCTCGAGGACGGTGTCCATGCGGTCCTCCAGGAGACGGATGAGCGCCAGCAGGTGCTCGGCGACCTCGCGGCCCAGGGGGGTCAGTTCGTAGTCCACCCGGGGCGGGTTCGTCAGCTGGGCCTCGCGGTGCACGAGCCCGTCGCGCTCCAGCGCGTGCAGGGTCTGCGACAGCATCTTCTCGCTGACGCCGTCGACCCGCCGTCGCAGTTCGTTGAAGCGCAGCGAGCCCTCGTACAGCGCCCCGAGCGTCAGCCCGCCCCAGCGCCCCGTCACGTGTTCCAGCGTGCCGCGGGACGGGCAGGACTTGGCGAACACGTTGAAGGGGAGGTCCCGGTCCTCCGGGGCCGACTGCGTGGTCGTCATAAGCTCAGCGTACTTCAGAGCAGCGCTTGCCGAAGTGCAGCGCTAACCGATGGTAAGTGGAGGGGGTTCCGTGCGGATCAGGAAGGCCCGGCCCGACGAGGCGGGCGAGCTGACCGAACTGGCGCTTCGGTCGAAGGCCCACTGGGGCTACGACGAGGCGTTCATGGCGTCGTGCCGGGAGGAACTGACCGTCCGCCCGTCGGAGGTGGGGGAGCGGCGGACCGCGCTGGCCGAACGGGACGGCCGCGTCCTCGGCTTCACGACCGTGGACGGGCAGCCGCCGGAAGGCGCGGTGGGGATGATGTTCGTGGACCCGGAGGCCCTCGGCCAGGGCATCGGCCGCGCCCTGTTCGCGCACGCGCTCGGCTCGGCCCGTGACGCCGGCTTCCGCCGCCTGACGATCGACGCCGACCCGAACGCGGAGTCGTTCTACCGCGCGATGGGCGCGGTGCGCATCGGCGAGACGCCGTCGGGCTCGATCCCGGGCCGCGTACTCCCGCTGCTGGCTGTCACTCTGTGAGGCCGGTGCCGCCTCGGGTAGACGCCCTCCTGTGGAGAGGGGGAACCGTGAAGGCACGCAGCGCGCTGTCCGGCCCGACGGTGGCGTTCGCCCTCGCAGGCATGTGGACGGCGGTGATCGCGCTGTGGTTCGTCGCACGTCCGGACGGGGGCGGGGCGATCATGCTGATCCTTGCCGTCGTGTCGGCGCCGGTGTGGCTGGTCATCGGGGTGCAGCGCCTCAAGGCGAGGCGGGCCGGCGACGAAGGGCGGGCGCCGCCCGCCTGAGACAGGCCGAGGGCGTCGGCCGGCAGCCCGCCAAAAGCTGGTGGTGCTGCCGACCGACGCCCGGGCCGAGTCGTCGACGGTGGCTCAGTAGCCGAAGTTCTGCGTCCACCAAGGGCCGCCCGGGCCCATGTGGACGCCCACGCCGAGGGTCTTGAAGTCGCAGTTCAGGATGTTCGCCTTGTGGCCGGGGCTGTTCATCCAGGCCTCCATCACCGCTTCGGCGTCGGCTTGGCCGCGGGCTATGTTCTCGCCGCCGAGGTTGCCTATGCCGGCCGCCTGGGCGCGGTCCCACGGGGTGTCGCCGTCGGGGTCCGTGTGGTCGAAGAAGCCCCGGTCGGCCATGTCGTCGCTGAACGCCGTCGCCAGCGCCGTCAGGGCACCGTCCGCGGTGACCGGGCTGCAGCCCACCTTCGCGCGCTCGGCGTTGACCAGCCGCAGCACCGCCGCGGCGGCCGTGGACTCGGCCGACGTCTGGCCCTTGCCCTGGCTCTGGTCGCCCGCCTTCCGCTCGGTGTCGGGCGCCGTCCTGCGGTCCTGCGCCGGCTCCTCGGTCTTCTCCGGGGCGGCTGCGGACTCCGTCTTCTCCGGGGTCTTCTCCGCCTCGGGCGCCTTCGTCGGCGCGGCCGGGGTGGACGGCGTCGCCGAGGGCGCCGGGGAGGTGGCGCGTCCGCCGTCGCGGCTCGCGGGAGTCGACGCGTCGCGGCTAGGGGCCTCGGCGGAGCCGGACGTGCCGCCCTGCTCGGTCGGCAGGTTGGTCGCCACACCGGCGCCGGCCTGCACGTTGTCGCTGGAGCCGCGGTCGCCGCCGAGCTTGTAGTTCTCCAGGCCCGGTACCGCGCCGGTGGCCACCGCGACCGTGCCGAGGGCCACGGCGGCGGACACGCCGAGCAGCCCGGTGCGGACCGGCGTCGCGGCCTTCTTCTTGCGGCGCCGCCCGTTCGCGGGGCGGTCGTCCGCGCCGACCGACGAGGTCACGGTGGTGCGGGCGGTCCGTACGGGGCGGGGCCGGGGCGTGACGTCCCACTCGGGGAGCGGGTCGTCACCGGTGAAGGAGTGCCCCGTGAAGTCGTACTCGGCGGTGCGGGGGCCCGGGACGGCCGGGGCGGCGGGGGCGGTGACGGCCGGGGCCGCGGCGGGCGCGGCGTAGGCGGGGGGCGCCGTGCGGGCGTAGGCGGCCTGGGCGGGACCGGGACCCGCGTCCGGGTGGCCGCCCGGGGGGAAGCCGGGGGCGTGGACCGCGGTCTCGTCCGTCGCGTACAAGTACGCCTCGCTGCGGGCGTACGTCTCCGCGTAGGCCTCCGGGTTCAGGTACGGCGCGGTGCCCATCGTGGGCGGGCCGTCGGTCCCGGCGCCTCGCGGGTCCAGGCCTTCACCGTAGGAGCCGTCGTGGTGGGTGACCCCGTCGGCGCGGCTCGTGGCGGCGCGGCCGGCGTCGGAGCGTCGGTGGCGTCCCATGTATGGCCTTCCTCGTCCTGGCGGTCGGCCGCGTCCCGCGACCAGCCCGAAACTCGACGATCACGAAACTCACACGAACGAGTGAGTTTCATATGAGATTCATGGGTGGGGACGCTACCGCATGGCGCAAGGGGGAGGAGTGCCCGGTGTGACTTTGTCCGGTTAGGTTGCAGGCATGAGCGAGGATGTGCGACTGGTGGCCTGGGTCCGTGGACATGTGCAGGGCGTGGGCTTCCGCTGGTTCACCCGGGCCAAGGCTCTGGAGATCGGCGGACTGCAGGGCTTCGCCCTGAATCTCGGGGACGGCAGGGTGCAGGTGGTCGCCGAGGGGTCCCGTGACCGCTGCGAGCGGCTGCTGGAGTGGCTCCAGGCCGGCGACACGCCCGGGCACGTGGACGGAGTGACCGAGATCTGGGACACACCTCGCGGCGGCTACGACGGCTTCGCGATCCGCTGAGGGGGCCCGCCGCGCGGGCGTACAGAGGTCCGCACAGGACCTGCCGCGAACCGTCCGGACGTAAAAAAGTCCTGGTGATCGAAGCGAACGGCTTGCCAGCGGCACCTGCGCCCGCCAAGATGATCGCCACGCCCCGAGGACCCGTGAGGAACGCGCCGCCGCCGTCGTCCGGCCGTATGCGCCCGGTTGTCCCCCAATACGGGGCGTGATCGTGTTGACCCTCAAACTTTTTGGTGAGACGCTGAAAGCCCCGCGCACCTTAGCTGTTTGGCATGGCTGAACGGCAGCACAACTCCAGGCCTGCCAAGCACCGCGGGTGCGAATCCCTCACGACCCACACCGCATCGGTCGGTCACTCATTGTGGAGGACCATCCATCATGGCAAAGGCGCTTCTCGGTTACGTCGGCGGCTCCGACCCGCGACTCCTCGCCGAGATGCGACGGCTCCAGCAGCGCGTCCAGGACCTGGAATCCGAGCTCGTACGGATCCAGGCCGAGAAGGACGCCCTGAAGGCTGCCGCTTCTCACGACAGGATCATGGAGAGCGTTGACGCACACCAGGCGGAGCCTGCGCTCACCTGATCACTGCACGCTCCACGAACAGCACCGCAGTGGTCGGGCTCGCCCGTCACCACCGCCGAGCAGTCAGAACTGCAAGGGACGCTTCGGCGTCCCTTCTTTCTTCACCCCTCCGCGTCCCGAACCGCTGAGCCTGCCGCCTGTCCGCGGCCGCGACCCCCGCGCGGCGCACTCTCTGTCCCGCGCACCTTTTCACCTTCTCAACGTCTGGCATGCCCTGCGCGTTCACCCGCGAAACCGCGCGCTCATGGAGTGAGACATGCCCGCCGGGTAGAGTCCGACGGCGTGCACCTCAAGGCCCTGACCCTCCGCGGCTTCAAGTCGTTCGCCTCGGCGACCACGCTCCGGTTCGAACCGGGCATCACGTGCGTCGTCGGTCCGAACGGCTCGGGCAAGTCCAACGTGGTGGACGCGCTCAGCTGGGTCATGGGCGAGCAGGGCGCCAAGTCGCTGCGCGGCGGCAAGATGGAGGACGTCATCTTCGCCGGCACCACCGGCCGCCCGCCGCTCGGCCGCGCCGAGGTGTCCCTGACCATCGACAACTCCGACGGGGCCCTCCCCATCGAGTACGCCGAGGTCACCATCACGCGGATCATGTTCCGCAACGGCGGCAGCGAGTACCAGATCAACGGCGACACCTGCCGCCTCCTGGACATCCAGGAACTGCTCTCCGACTCCGGCATCGGCCGCGAGATGCACGTCATCGTCGGCCAGGGCCAGCTCGACTCCGTCCTCCACGCCGACCCCATGGGCCGCCGCGCCTTCATCGAGGAGGCGGCCGGCGTCCTCAAACACCGCAAGCGCAAGGAGAAGGCGCTGCGCAAGCTGGACGCGATGCAGGCCAACCTCGCGCGCGTCCAGGACCTCACCGACGAACTCCGCCGCCAGCTCAAGCCGCTCGGCCGTCAGGCCGCCGTCGCCCGCCGCGCCGCCGTCATCCAGGCCGACCTGCGCGACGCCCGCCTGCGCCTCCTCGCCGACGACCTCGTCAAGCTGCGCGAGGCGCTCCAGGCCGAGATCGCCGACGAGGCCGCCCTCAAGCAGCGCAAGGAGGCGGCCGAGGCCGAGCTGAAGAAGGCCCTCCAGCGCGAGGCGCTCCTGGAGGACGAGGTCCGCCGCCTCACCCCGCGGCTGCAGAACGCCCAGCAGACCTGGTACGAGCTCTCCCAGCTCGCCGAACGGGTGCGTGGCACCATCTCGCTGGCCGACGCGCGCGTGAAGAGCGCCACCTCCGCGCCCCCCGAGGAGCGGCGCGGCCGGGACCCCGAGGACATGGAGCGTGAGGCCGCCCGCATCCGCGAGCAGGAGGCCGAACTGGAGGCCGCGCTCGAGGCGGCCGAACGCGCGCTGGAGGACACCGTCGCCCATCGCGCCGAACTGGAGCGCGAACTCGCCCAGGAGGAACGGCGCCTCAAGGACGTCGCCCGCGCCATCGCCGACCGGCGCGAAGGGCTCGCCCGGCTCAAGGGCCAGGTCGGCGCCGCCCGCTCCCGCGCCGCCGCGGCCCAGGCCGAGATCGAACGCCTCGCCGCCGCCCGCGACGAAGCGCGGCAGCGCGCCGTGGCCGCCCAGGAGGAGTACGAGGCCCTGCAGGCGGAGGTCGACGGACTCGACGCGGGCGACGCGGAACTCGCCGACCGGCACGAGGAGGCCAGGCGCGGGCTCGCCGAGGCCGAGGCCGCCCTCACCGCCGCGCGCGAGGCGGCCACCGCCGCGGAGCGGAAACGCGCCGCGACCCAGGCACGCCACGAGGCGCTGGCGCTCGGCCTGCGCCGCAAGGACGGCAGCGGCGCGCTGCTCGGCGCGAAGGACAGCCTCACCGGGCTGCTGGGCCCGGCCGCGGAACTGCTGACGGTCACGCCCGGCTACGAAGTGCCGATCGCGGCCGCGTTCGGCGCGGCGGCCGACGCCCTCGCGGTCACCTCCCCGTCCGCCGCGGCCGACGCGATCCGGCTCCTGCGCAAACAGGACGCGGGCCGGGCCGCCCTCCTCGTCACGGGCCTCTTTCCCGACACGACGGGCGCAACGCCCTCCGAAGGCGAGGGGGACGACGCGCCCGGCCACGAAGCACCCGCACCCGCCGCCCCCTCCGGAACTCTCCTCCCCGCGGAGCGCCTGGTCAGCGGCCCCGACGACCTCATGCCGGCCGTACGCCGGCTCCTGCACGGCATCGTCGTCGTCCCCACCCTCGAGGACGCCGAGGAACTCGTCCACGCCCGGCCCGGCCTCACCGCCGTCACCGCCGAGGGCGACCTGCTGGGCGCCCACTTCGCTCACGGCGGCTCGGCCGGCGCGCCCAGCCTGCTGGAGGTGCAGGCCTCCGTCGACGAGGCCGCCGCCGAGCTGGAGGAGCTCGAGGTGCGCTGCGAGGAGCTGGCCGAGACGCAGGAGGCCGCGGCCGCCCGGCGCCGGGAGTGCGCGGCCCTCGTCGAGGAGCTGGGGGAGCGGCGCCGGGCCGCCGACCGGGAGAAGTCCGCCGTCGCCCAGCAGCTCGGCCGGCTCGCCGGACAGGCGCGCGGAGCCGCCGGAGAGGCCGAACGCGCGGGGGCCGCCGCCGAACGCGCGCAGGAGGCCCTCGACAAGGCGCTCGCCGAGGCGGAGGAACTGGCCGAGCGGCTCGAGGCGGCCGAGGAGATGCCGTTCGAGGAGGAGCCCGACACCTCCGTGCGCGACCGGCTCGCCGCCGACGGGGCCAACGCACGCCAGACCGAGATGGAGGCCCGCCTCCAGGCGCGTACGCACGAGGAGCGGGTGAAAGGGCTGGCCGGGAGGGCCGACTCCCTGGACCGGGCGGCCCGCGCGGAACGTGAGGCACGCGCGCGCGCCGAGCAGCGCCGGGCCCGGCTGCGCCACGAGGCGGAGGTCGCGGCCGCCGTCGCCGCGGGCGCCCGCCAGCTGCTCGCGCACGTCGAGGTGTCCCTGTCCCGCGCCGCCGAGGAGCGCGCCGCCGCCGAGGCCGCCAAGGCCCGCCGTGAGGAGGAACTCGCCCGCGCCCGGGGCGAGGGACGCGATCTCAAGGCGGAACTCGACAAGTTGACGGATTCGGTTCACCGAGGCGAGGTACTAGGAGCCGAGAAGCGGCTGCGGATGGAGCAGCTGGAGGCGAAGGCCCTGGAGGAACTGGGTGTCGAACCGGCCGGGCTGGTGGCGGAGTACGGCCCGCACCAGCTCGTGCCGCCCTCGCCCCCCGCCGAGGGCGAACAGCTCCCGGAGGACCCGGAGCATCCGCGTAACCAGCCCCGTCCCTTCGTGCGGGCCGAGCAGGAGAAGCGGCTGAAGGCCGCCGAGCGCGCCTACCAGCAGCTCGGCAAGGTCAACCCGCTCGCCCTGGAGGAGTTCGCGGCGCTGGAGGAACGCCACCAGTTCCTCAGCGAGCAGCTGGAGGACCTGAAGAAGACCCGCGCGGACCTGCTCCAGGTCGTCAAGGAGGTCGACGAACGCGTCGAGCAGGTCTTCACCGAGGCCTACCGGGACACGGCCCGGGAGTTCGAGGGCGTCTTCTCCCGGCTCTTCCCGGGCGGTGAGGGGCGTCTGGTGCTGACCGACCCCGACAACATGCTCACCACGGGCGTGGACGTCGAGGCGCGTCCGCCGGGCAAGAAGGTCAAGCGGCTGTCGCTGCTCTCGGGCGGCGAGCGGTCGCTGACCGCGGTGGCGCTGCTCGTGTCGATCTTCAAGGCGCGGCCCAGCCCGTTCTACGTGATGGACGAGGTCGAGGCGGCCCTCGACGACACCAACCTCCAGCGGCTGATCCGGATCATGCAGGAGCTGCAGGAGGCCTCGCAGCTGATCGTGATCACGCACCAAAAGCGCACCATGGAGGTCGCCGACGCGCTGTACGGCGTCTCCATGCAGGGCGACGGCGTGTCCAAGGTCATCAGTCAGCGTCTGCGCTGAAGCGGTTCAAACTCTTCAAGATGTGAACCCTTGGTGGGTCTCGCTTCGGGCTCCTGCGTCTAATAAGTCACAGCCCAGGACCTATTGACTTCAAAAGTTGAAGACATAGTCTCTGCAATGTTGTTCTTACCTTCAGGTGCCTACGGCAGAAACCTTGAAGGGCTGACCCCCACCCGGCGATGTTGCCGGTGGCCCGAGGAGTACACGTGACCAGCGCTGCGCAGGCACAAGCGTCAGGAGCCAGGACGGCTCACCCCGAACATCTCGGGCATGTCATCTTCATCACCGCCGCCGCCGCCATGGGCGGCTTCCTCTTCGGCTACGACAGTTCCGTGATCAACGGCGCCGTCGAGGCGATCCGAGACCGCTACGACGTCGGCTCCGCCGCGCTCGCCCAGGTCATCGCCATCGCGCTGATCGGCTGTGCCATCGGCGCCGCCACCGCCGGCCGGATAGCCGACCGCATCGGACGCATCCGCTGCATGCAGATCGCCGCGGTCCTCTTCACGGTCAGCGCCGTCGGCTCCGCGCTGCCGTTCGCGCTGTGGGACCTCGCCTTCTGGCGGGTCGTCGGCGGCTTCGCCATCGGCATGGCCTCCGTCATCGGCCCGGCCTACATCGCCGAGGTCGCCCCGCCCGCCTACCGCGGCCGGCTCGGCTCCTTCCAGCAGGCCGCGATCGTCATCGGCATCGCCGTCTCCCAGCTCGTCAACTGGGGCATCCTGAACGCGGCCGACGGCGACCAGCGCGGTCAGCTGATGGGCCTGGAGGCCTGGCAGGTCATGCTCGGCGTCATGGTGGTCCCGGCCGTCCTCTACGGCCTGCTGTCCTTCGCCATCCCCGAGTCCCCGCGCTACCTGATCTCCGTCGGCAAGCACGAGCGCGCCCGCCAGATCCTCTCCGAGGTCGAGGGCAGCGGGATCGACCTCGACGCCCGCGTCACCGAGATCGAGACCGGCATGCACCGCGAGGAGAAGTCCAGCTTCAAGGACCTGCTCGGCGGCAGCTTCTTCTTCAAGCCGATCGTCTGGGTCGGTATCGGCCTGTCCGTCTTCCAGCAGTTCGTCGGCATCAACGTCGCGTTCTACTACTCCGCCACGCTGTGGCAGTCGGTCGGCGTCGACCCGTCGGACTCGTTCTTCTACTCGTTCACCACGTCGATCATCAACATCGTCGGCACCGTCATCGCGATGATCTTCGTCGACCGGGTCGGCCGTCGGCCGCTGGCCATCATCGGCTCCGTCGGCATGGTGATCGGTCTCGCGCTCGAGGCCTGGGCGTTCTCCTCGAACCTCGTCGACGGCCAGCTGCCCGCCACGCAGGGCTGGGTGGCCCTGATCGCGGCCCACGTCTTCGTCCTCTTCTTCGCCCTGTCGTGGGGTGTGGTCGTGTGGGTCATGCTCGGCGAGATGTTCCCGAACCGGATCCGGGCGGCTGCGCTCGGTGTGGCCGCGGCGGCGCAGTGGATCGCCAACTGGGCGATCACCGCGAGCTTCCCGTCGCTGGCGGACTGGAACCTGTCCTTCACGTACGTGATCTACACGGTGTTCGCGGCGCTGTCGATCCCGTTCGTGCTGAAGTTCGTGAAGGAGACGAAGGGCAAGCGGTTGGAGGAGATGGGCTGACGCCCCTCTTCCCCCCTCGGACCCGAGGGGCGGGGTCACCTCCCCGCTGCCCTGCCCCTCGTGTGTGCCACCCCCCACCCGCCCCGGTTCGGATGTCCTCGAGCCGGGGCGGCGGCGCGTCCGGTCACCTCGCGGGTGGGTGGGGGCTCAGGCGCGCGGTTCCCCGCGCCCCTGAGCCCCTGAAAGGGGCGGTGGCTGCGGAGTCGCACGGTGCGGCGCCGCTGGGGCCGGTCGCGCAGTTCCCCGCGCCCCTGGGGGTGTTGCACGGTGCGGCGCCGCTGAGGCCGGTCGCGCAGTTCCCCGCGGCCCCGAGGGCGTTGCACGGTGTGGTGTGTGCTTGGGGTGGGCGCGCGGTTCCCCGCGTCCCTTCGGGGTGCCCTGGGCGGGGCGCGTCTGTATGGGGGGCCCGGGGGGAGCATGGCTGATACTGGACGGGTTATGGACATCGTCATCCTTGCTGTAGTCATCGCCGTGGTCGTGCTCGGCGCGCTCGGCGGGCTGATCGTCGGGAGCCGGCGCAAGAGGCCGCTGCCCCCGCCGCCGCCCGCCGCGCCCGACATCACCGCCCCGCCGGCCGAGCCGCACGTCGGCGAAGAGGCCGAGACGCCGCGGGAGGAACCGCGGCGCACCATCGAGGAGGTTGATCTTCCGGCGGGCGCCGGTCCCGTCGTCATTGAGGAACCGCCCGCCGCCGAGGCTCCCGAGATCGAGATCCCGGAGCCCACCGCCGGCCGTCTGGTCCGGCTGCGCGCCCGGCTGTCCCGGTCGCAGAACGCCCTGGGCAAGGGCCTGCTCACCCTGCTGTCCCGCGAGCACCTCGACGAGGACACCTGGGAGGAGATCGAGGACACCCTGCTCACCGCCGACGTCGGCGTCCAGCCCACCCAGGAACTGGTCGAGCGGCTGCGCGAGCGGGTCAAGGTGCTCGGCACCCGCACCCCCGAGGAACTGCGCACGCTGCTCCGCGAGGAGCTGATCACGCTGGTCGGTCCCCAGATGGACCGCACCGTGCACACCGAGAACCCCGACGGCGGCCCCGGCGTCGTCATGGTCGTCGGCGTCAACGGCACCGGCAAGACCACCACCACCGGCAAGCTCGCCCGCGTCCTGGTCGCCGACGGCAACACCGTCGTCCTCGGCGCAGCGGACACCTTCCGCGCCGCCGCGGCCGACCAGCTGCAGACCTGGGGCGAGCGGGTCGGCGCCCACATCGTGCGCGGCCCGGAGGGCGGCGACCCCGCCTCCGTCGCGTTCGACGCGGTCAAGGAGGGCAAGGAGATGAGCGCCGGCGCGGTGCTCATCGACACCGCCGGCCGGCTGCACACCAAGACGGGCCTCATGGACGAGCTCGGCAAGGTGAAGCGGGTCGTGGAGAAGCAGGCCCCGCTGGACGAGGTGCTGCTGGTGCTCGACGCCACCACCGGCCAGAACGGTCTGGTGCAGGCGCGGGTCTTCGCCGAGGTCGTGGACATCACCGGCATCGTGCTCACCAAGCTCGACGGCACCGCCAAGGGCGGCATCGTCGTCGCCGTCCAGCGCGAGCTGGGTGTCCCGGTCAAGCTGATCGGTCTCGGCGAGGGCGCGGACGACCTGGCGCCGTTCGAGCCCGAGGCCTTCGTGGACGCGCTGCTGGGGGAGTGACCCCCGAGCCGTCCGGCCGTACGCGAGGAAGCGCCCGCCCCCGGGAGTGATCGGGGGACGGGCGCTTCGCCGTACCGGCAGGGGGCGGGTGCGCGAACGGGGAGGGCGTCAGGCGCCCGAGCGGTGCGCCACGTACGCCAGCGTGCCGAGCAGCAGCCGTGCCTCCGGCGGACGGGAGGCGGAGTCCAGGGCGGGGGAGCGCAGCCAGCGCACCGGGCCGAGGCCGGCGCGGTCCGACGGCGGCGCCGTGATGTGCGTGCCGCGTCCCAGGCCGCGCAGGTCGAGGGAGCCCGGGTCGTCCCAGCCCATGCGGTACAGCAGGTCCGGCAGGGCCGCCGCGGCGCCGGGGGCGACGAAGAACTGGGCCCGGCCGTCCGGGGTGGCCGCGACCGGCCCGACCGGCAGGCCCATCCGCTCCAGCCGCGCCAGGGCGTGAGTTCCGGCGGGCTCCGCCACCTCGATCACGTCGAACGCCCGGCCGACGGGCAGCATCACCGAGGCGCCCGGGAACTCCGACCAGAGCGCGGTCACCTCGTCCAGCGGCGCGCCCGCGCGGATCACCGGCGCGTGCTTCAGGGGGTGGGCGCCCGGCGTCCGGCAGCCCGCACGGCCGCAGGAGCAGGACCCGGCGACGGCGCGCACGCCCGGCACCACGTCCCAGCCCCACAGTCCCGTGTACTCCGCCACGACCGTGCCGTCCGAGGAGCGGCCGCGCCGCCGCGAGCCGGACCGGATGTCACGGATGCCCCGGCTGATACCGATCGTGAAGCCCATGCCCCCTCCAACGGGTCCGACGTACCGGTGGTTACGTAGCGGACGCAGAGTGTGACTCTCTGTTTCCGGCTTCCCGGTGCGACCTGCGCCAACCAGCGCCTCGATGTGCGCGGGGTGGTGCGGCGGGTGTCACGCGCCCCTGGGTGCACCGCTGCATCCGCTCTTGTCCGTCCTGTGTCAAGTCAATCGCGGGACGGCGACGGTGCGTTCATTCGAAGGGGTGGCGAATGGTGGCGATTGAGGTTCCGCCATGGTGAGGCGGGTGATCGTAGGGTTACTGTGTGTGCACGGCTTGGATGGGGCACATGCACTCGTGGGTATGCCGGAGGCAACTCGGCTTTCCGTTCGAAGGGTGGCATCCGCCGGACGGGCGGCCCCAACTACCGGCATTCTGATAGGGCTTGGCGCACTCAGCGACAAGTGGTCTGCAGGGATGGGGGCGTTCCAGTGAGCGGCAACGGCGGTGGCGGGACGGGTTCTGCGAGTGCGGAGAAGCGCCCGAACGAGCTGCTCACCTCATGGTTCGTCCGCAGCGGCTGGTCCAAGGGCGAGCTCGCCCGCCAAGTGAACCGCAGAGCCCGGCAGTTGGGCGCCAACCACATCTCCACCGACACCTCCCGGGTGCGCCGCTGGCTGGACGGGGAGAACCCGCGGGAGCCGATCCCGCGCATCCTCTCCGAGCTGTTCTCCGAGCGCTTCGGTGTCGTCGTCTCCGTGGAGGACCTGGGCCTGCGCACCACACGCCCGGCGCCCTCCGCGACCGGCGTCGACCTTCCCTGGACGGGCCCGCAGACCGTGGCCCTGCTCAGCGAGTTCTCGCGCAGCGACCTCATGCTGGCGCGGCGCGGCTTCCTCGGGAGCTCGCTGGCCCTCTCCGCGGGCCCGTCCCTCATCGAGCCCATGCAGCGCTGGCTCGTCCCCTCCCCGTCCAGCCCGCTGTCCAGGCCCGAGCCGGACGTCGCCCCCTCCTCGGCGCGCGCCCGCGGCCGGCTCTCCAAGCCGGAGCTGGACCTGCTGGAGACCACCACCGTGATGTTCCGGCAGTGGGACGCCCAGTGCGGCGGCGGACTGCGCCGCAAGGCCGTCGTCGGCCAGCTCCACGAGGTCACCGACCTCCTCCAGGAGCCCCAGCCGGACGCCACCACCAAGCGGCTGTTCAAGGTCGCCGCCGAGCTCGCCGAACTGGCCGGCTGGATGTCGTACGACGTGGGGCTCCAGCCCACCGCGCAGAAGTACTTCGTGCTCGCCCTGCACGCCGCCAAGGAGGCCGGCGACCGGCCCCTCGGCTCCTACGTCCTCTCCAACATGAGCCGCCAGATGATCCACCTCGGCCGTCCCGAGGACGCCCTGGAGCTCATCCACCTCGCCCAGTACGGCAGCCGTGACTGCGCGAGCCCCCGCGTCCAGTCCATGCTGTATGCGATGGAGGCCCGCGCCTACGCCAACATGGGTCAGCCCGGCCGCTGCAAGCGCGCCGTCCGCATGGCCGAGGACACCTTCGCCGAGGCCGGCGAGTGGGACGAGCCGGACCCCGACTGGATCCGCTTCTTCTCCGAGGCCGAGCTGTACGCGGAGAACAGCCACTCCTTCCGCGACCTCGCCTACGTCGCGGGCCGCAGCCCCACCTACGCCTCGCTCGCCGAGCCGCTGATGAAGCGGGCCGTGGAGCTGTTCGGCCAGGAGGGCGGCGAGCATCAGCGCTCCTACGCCCTCAACCTGATCGGCATGGCCACGGTCCATCTGCTCCAGCGCGAGGCCGAGCAGAGCACGGTTCTCGCCACCGAGGCCATCAAGGCCGCCAAGAAGGTCCGTTCCGAGCGCGTCAACACTCGTATCCGAAAGACCGTCGACACCGCCGTACGCGACTTCGGTGAGCTCGCCGAGGTCGTCGAACTCACCGAGCGGCTCGCGGTCGAGCTGCCCGAGACCGCCCAGGCCGTCTGACCCCACCGAGGAACCCTGGACCCCGGCCGCGGCCGGCCCTCCCGAACTGCCCGACTCGGCTCCCCCATGCCAGTCATTCGGAAGGCCGACCGCGGCCGGTCGTGTGTCTCCCCGGCCGCGGCTCACCGCCGTACACCGAAGATTGCGCCACGATAACGATCGGCGCGCCCCGGATCCGGCGGTTCACCGACCCGTAACACGCCGGGTGCCTTCGTCACGGCCGCGAAACAACGAGGGGCTTCCACCGAAACGGCGCTGCGCCAATCTTCATGGCGCATAACCGGCCCACCCCTCAATCCGCTCAAGGCTTCGCCCGCACGGGGCCGTACCAACGACGAGGAGACGCCGATGGCACAAGCCATCACCCTGGCAGCAGACGCGCCCACGCTGTCCGCCGCCAACACAGGGTTCATGCTCATCTGTTCCGCCCTGGTGATGCTCATGACCCCCGGTCTGGCCTTCTTCTACGGAGGCATGGTCCGGGTCAAGAGCACGCTGAACATGCTGATGATGAGCTTCATCAGCCTGGGCATCGTCACCATCCTGTGGGTGCTCTACGGATTCTCCGTCGCGTTCGGCGACGACAAGGGCAGCCTCGTCGGCTGGAACTCCGACTGGGTGGGCCTGAGCAACATCGGCCTGACGGAACTGTGGGACGGCACCACCATCCCGCTGTTCGTCTTCGCCTCCTTCCAGCTGATGTTCGCGATCCTCACGCCCGCCCTGATCAGCGGCGCGCTCGCGGACCGCGTGAAGTTCAGCGCGTGGGCCCTGTTCATCGCCCTGTGGGTCACCGTCGTCTACTTCCCGGTCGCGCACTGGGTGTGGGGCTCCGGCGGCTGGGCCTTCGACCTCGGCGTCATCGACTTCGCCGGCGGTACCGCCGTGCACATCAACGCGGGTGCGGCCGCCCTCGGCGTGATCCTGGTGATCGGCAAGCGCATCGGCTTCAAGAAGGACCCGATGCGCCCGCACAGCCTCCCGCTGGTCATGCTCGGCGCCGGTCTGCTGTGGTTCGGCTGGTTCGGATTCAACGCCGGCTCGTGGCTCGGCAACGACGACGGCGTCGGCGCGCTGATGTTCGTCAACACCCAGGTCGCCACCGGCGCCGCGGTCGTCGGCTGGCTCGCCTACGAGAAGATCCGCCACGGCGCGTTCACCACGCTGGGCGCCGCCTCCGGCGCGGTCTCCGGCCTGGTCGCCATCACCCCGGCGGGCGGCGCGGTCTCCCCGCTCGGCGCCATCGCGATCGGCATCATCGCCGGTGTCCTGTGCGCCATGGCCGTCGGCCTCAAGTACAAGCTCGGCTACGACGACTCCCTCGACGTCGTCGGCGTCCACCTCGTCGGCGGCATCATCGGCTCCCTGCTCATCGGCTTCTTCGCCACCGGCAAGGGCCAGTCCGACGTCGCGGGCCTCTTCTACGGCGGCGGCCTCGACCAGTTCTGGAAGCAGTGCGCCGGTGTCTTCGGTGTCCTCGCCTACTCCCTGATCGCCTCCGCGGTCCTGGCCCTCCTGATCCACAAGACCCTCGGTATGCGAGTCTCCGAGGACGAGGAGGTGGCCGGCATCGACCAGGCCGAGCACGCCGAGACCGCATACGACTTCAGCGGCGCGGGCGGCGGCGCGGCCCGCACCGCGGCCAGCAGCCCCGTCGCCCCGGCCGAGAGCAAGAAGGTGGACGCATGAAGCTCATCACCGCCGTCGTGAAGCCGCACCGGCTCGACGAGATCAAGGAGGCCCTCCAGGCCTTCGGAGTGCACGGTCTGACCGTCACCGAGGCCAGCGGCTACGGCCGCCAGCGCGGCCACACCGAGGTCTACCGCGGCGCCGAGTACACCGTCGACCTGGTGCCCAAGGTCCGCATCGAGGTCCTCGTCGAGGACGACGACGCCGAACAGCTCGTCGACGTCGTGGTCAAGGCGGCCCGCACCGGCAAGATCGGCGACGGCAAGGTGTGGACCATCCCCGTCGAGACGGCCGTACGGGTCCGGACCGGCGAGCGCGGCCCGGACGCGCTCTGACAACAGACCGACCGAACAGGAGTCGCCGGGTGACGAGGACGGACATGCACCACCAGGCAGAGGACTCGGGACCCGGCGGCTACGCGGCGGCCCGGCTGCGCCTTCTCAACGAGAAGGCGCGGTCCGGGCCGCCGCGCCGTTCCGCGCTCGCCGGCCTCACCGACGCATGGCTCGCCGGCCTCTTCGCGGCCGGCGCCCCCGGGGCGCGCGGGGTGTCCCTCGTCGCCGTCGGCGGCTACGGACGCGCGGAACTCTCCCCGCGCAGCGACCTCGACCTGCTGCTGCTCCACGACGGCAGCGACCCCGAGACCGTCTCGAAGCTCGCCGACCGCCTCTGGTACCCGGTGTGGGACCTCGGCCTCGACCTCGACCACTCCGTCCGCACGCCCGCGGAGGCCCGCAGGACGGCGGGGGAGGATCTCAAGGTCCAGCTCGGCCTGCTGGACGCCCGGCACATCGCGGGCGACCTCGGTCTCACCACCGCCCTGCGCACGACCGTCCTCGCCGACTGGCGCAACCAGGCCCCCAAGCGGCTGCCCGCACTGCGGGAGCTGTGCGAGGAGCGCGCCGCACGCCAGGGCGAACTGCAGTACCTCCTTGAACCGGACCTCAAGGAGGCCCGCGGTGGACTGCGCGACGCCACCGCCCTGCGCGCGGTGGCCGCCTCCTGGCTCGCCGACGCCCCCCGCGAAGGACTCGCCGAGGCCCGCGGCCGCCTCCTCGACGTACGCGACGCCCTGCACCTGGCCACCGGACGCGCCACCGACCGCCTCGCCCTCCAGGAACAGGACCAGGTCGCCGCCGAACTCGGCCTGCTCGACGCCGACGTCCTGCTCCGCCAGGTCTACGAGGCCGCCCGGGTCGTCGCCTACGCCGGCGACGTCACCTGGCGCGAGGTCGGCCGCGTCCTGCGCTCCCGCTCCGTGCGCCCGCGGCTGCGCAAACTGGCAAGGGAGCGAAGCGACTTCATCAGAAGGGCGGTGGCGGGCGACGGGAGGGCGCTGGGCGGAGGGAAGCCCGCGCCCGAGCGGTCCCCGCTCGCCGAAGGGGTCGTGGAGCAGGACGGCGAAGTGGTGCTCGCCCGCGCCGCGCGCCCCGACCGCGACCCCGTGCTCCCGCTCCGCGCCGCGGCCGCCGCCGCCCAGGCCGGCCTCCCCCTCAACCTGCACGCCGTACGACGCATGGCCGCCGGCGCCCGCGCCCTCCCCTCGCCCTGGCCCGCCGAGGCCCGCCAGCAGCTCCTCACCCTGCTCGGCTCCGGCCGGCCCACCGTCGACGTGTGGGAGGCGCTGGAGGCCGAGGGCTTGATCAGCCTGCTGCTCCCCGACTGGGACCGGGTGCGCTGCCGCCCGCAGCGCAACGCCGTGCACCTGTGGACCGTCGACCGGCACCTCATCGAGACCGCCGTGCGCGCCTCCGCGTTCACCCGCCGGGTCAGCCGCCCCGACCTGCTGCTCATCGCCGCCCTGCTGCACGACATCGGCAAGGGCTGGCCCGGCGACCACTCGGTGGCCGGCGAGGTCATCGCCCGGGACGTGGCCGCCCGCCTCGGCTTCGACGCCGACGACGTCACCGTGATCGCCACCCTCGTACGCCACCACCTGCTGCTCGTCGAGACCGCCACCCGGCGCGACCTCGACGACCCCGCCACCGTGCGCTCCGTCGCCGAGGCCGTCGGATCCCCGGGCACGCTGGAGCTGCTGCACGCCCTCACCGAGGCGGACGCCCTCGCCACCGGACCGGCGGCCTGGTCCTCCTGGCGCGCCTCACTGGTCGCCGACCTGGTCAAACGGGTCGCCGCCGTGCTCGCGGGCCAGGCACCGCCCGACCCGGAGGAGGCCGCGCCCACCGCGCAGCACGAACGGCTCGCCCTGGAGGCCGTCGCCACCGGCGCGCCCGTGCTGTCCCTGCGGGCGCAGACCGAGCCGCCCGCCGAGCCCTCCGACGACCCGGAACCGCTCGGCGTGGAGCTGCTGATCGCCGTGCCCGACCAGGCGGGCGTGCTGCCCGCGGTGGCCGGTGTGCTCGCCATGCACCGGCTGACCGTGCGCACGGCCGAACTGCGCTCGCTGCATCTCCCGGACGGCGTCGACGGCTCCGTGCTGCTGCTGGACTGGCGGGTCGCCGCCGAGTACGGCTCGCTCCCGCAGGCCGCCCGGCTCCGCGCCGACCTGGTCCGTGCCCTGGACGGCAGCCTGGACATCTCCGGCCGCCTCGCCGAACGGGACGCCGCGTACCCGAGGCGCCGCGGGGTGGTCGCCCCGCCCCCGCGCGTGACGGTCGCCCCGGCCGCGTCCCGGCACGCCACGGTCATCGAGGTCCGCGCACAGGACGCCCCCGGGCTGCTGTTCCGCATCGGGCGGGCGCTGGAGGACACGGCGGTACGCGTGCGGAGCGCGCACGTGAGCACGCTGGGGGCGAACGCGGTGGACGTCTTCTACGTGACGCAGGAGCAGGGCGTGCCCTTGCCGGGCGAGGAGGCGGTGGCCGTGGCACGGAAACTGGAGGAGGCCCTGCGGGTGTGACCCCGTCCCGTGCCGCGCGGAGGCGTGTGCGGCACGGGGCCCCGCCCCCGGCCACCGGCCGCGGCGGGCGGGGGCGATTTGCTTGCGGGGCCGGATACCCTGGAGGGCAGCCCAGTTCCGCTCCCGACCTCGAGGACCGACGCCACCGTGTTCGATACCCTCTCCGACCGCCTCAGCGCGACTTTCAAAAACCTCCGCGGCAAAGGCAGGTTGTCCGAGGCGGACATCGACGCCACGGCGCGTGAGATCCGCATCGCCCTCCTCGAGGCCGACGTGGCCCTGCCCGTCGTCCGCTCGTTCATCAAGAACGTCAAGGAGCGTGCGCTCGGCGCGGAGGTCTCCAAGGCGCTGAACCCTGCCCAGCAGGTTCTCAAGATCGTCAATGACGAGCTCGTCCAGATCCTCGGCGGCGAGACCCGCCGCCTCCGCTTCGCCAAGCAGCCGCCGACCGTGATCATGCTCGCGGGTCTGCAGGGTGCTGGTAAGACCACCCTCGCGGGCAAGCTCGGCAAGTGGCTCAAGGACCAGGGCCACTCCCCGCTGCTCGTCGCCGCCGACCTCCAGCGCCCCAACGCCGTCAACCAGCTCAGCGTCGTCGCCGAGCGGGCGGGCGTCGCCGTCTACGCGCCCGAGCCGGGCAACGGCGTCGGCGACCCGGTGAAGGTCGCCAAGGACTCCATCGACCACGCCCGCGCCAAGGTGCACGACATCGTGATCGTGGACACCGCCGGCCGCCTGGGCATCGACCAGGAGCTGATGCAGCAGGCCGCGGACATCCGTGACGCGGTCTCGCCCGACGAGATCCTCTTCGTCGTCGACGCGATGATCGGCCAGGACGCGGTCAACACCGCGGAGGCCTTCCGCGACGGCGTCGGCTTCGACGGCGTGGTGCTGTCCAAGCTCGACGGCGACGCCCGTGGTGGTGCCGCCCTGTCGATCCGGCAGGTCACCGGCAAGCCGATCATGTTCGCGTCCAACGGTGAGAAGCTCGACGAGTTCGACGCCTTCCACCCGGACCGGATGGCCTCCCGCATCCTCGACATGGGTGACCTGCTCACCCTGATCGAGCAGGCGGAGAAGACGTTCAGCCAGGAAGAGGCCGAGCGGATGGCCTCCAAGCTGGCGTCGAAGAAGGGCCAGGACTTCACCCTGGACGACTTCCTCGCCCAGATGGAGCAGGTCCGCAAGATGGGCTCCATCTCCAAGCTGCTCGGCATGCTCCCGGGCATGGGCCAGATCAAGGACCAGATCAACAACCTGGACGAGCGGGACGTCGACCGCACCGCCGCGATCATCAAGTCGATGACGCCCGGTGAGCGCCAGGACCCGGCGATCATCAACGGCTCGCGCCGCGCCCGTATCGCCAAGGGTTCCGGCGTCGAGGTCAGCGCGGTGAAGAACCTGGTCGAGCGGTTCTTCGAGGCGCGCAAGATGATGTCCCGCATGGCGCAGGGCGGCGGCATGCCGGGGATGCCCGGGATGCCGGGCATGGGCGGCGGTCCCGGCCGTACGAAGAAGAAGCAGAAGCAGGCCAAGGGCAAGCAGCGCTCCGGCAACCCGATGAAGCGCAAGCAGCAGGAGCAGGAGGAGGCCGCGCGGCGCGCGGCGGCGGCCGAGGGCGGAGGCGCCTTCGGTCTGCCGCAGCAGGGCGGCAAGGACTTCGAGCTGCCCGACGAGTTCAAGAAGTTCATGGGCTGAGGCCCGCGCACGAACGCCGCAGGGGCGCTCTCCTCGTCGTGAGGAGGCGCCCCTGCGGCGTTCCGCGTGCCGTTCCGCGTGCCGTGCCCGTGCCGTGCGCGTCAGGGCACGCGCGCGACGAGGTACCGGAACACGTTCGGCATCCAGACGGTGCCGTCCGCGCGCTGGTACGGGTGAAGGGCCTCGGTCAGTTCCTTGTCGACCTGCACCTGGTCGGTGGCGGTGATCGCCGGGTCGAACAGACCCGTCGACGTCAGACCCCGTACGGCGCTGTCGGTGTCCGCGTAGCCGAAGGGGCAGGCCACCCGTCCCGAGCCGTCGGGCCGGAGTCCCGCGCGCTCGGCGACCCGCTCCAGGTCGTCGCGCTCGGTGGGCCGCCAGGCGTCCGCGCCGCGCAGCGGTTCCGCCAGCTTGGCGGCGACCCGCAGCACCGTCGAGGTGGTGCAGCGCTCGGGCGGGCCCCAGCCGGCCAGCACCACGGCCGCCCCGTGTCCGGCCAGCGGGAGCGCCTCGGCGAGCAGCTCGCCCAGTCCCTCCGCGTCGCCGGCGAGGCACCCGATCGGTTCGAAGGCGGTCACCACGGTGTACCCGGCGGCGTCCGCGGGGGCCGCCTCGGCGGGGGAGCCCCGCACGATCCGGGTGGACGTCCGCAGGGGGGTGTCCCGCTCGTCCGGCAGCAGCCGTTCCCGGGCGAGGGCGAGCCGGTCGGACGAGGTGTCCACGCCGGTGATCGCCGCGCCGCGGGAGGCCGCCATCAGCAGGGCCAGTCCTGAGCCGCAGCCGAGGCCCAGCAGCCGGGTCGCCGGGCCCACGTCGAGTCGCTCGTACACCGCTTCGTAGAGCGGTACGAGCATCCGCTCCTGGATCTCGGACCAGTCACGCGCGCGTGCCCGCAGGTCCACGCGCGGGGCCGCCCCCGTGCGTGACGGGTGCTGCCGCACGAGCGTAGGTGTCATAGGAAAGCGCCCCAATCAGCCGAGAGTTGCCGCCGTGCCCGTTTTCCTGGCCCCCGTGCGGTGCGCCCGCACACCCCCCGTATGCCAGGTAACTCCGCCCTCGACGTGTCGTCCAGTGGAAGGGGGCGGCCGTTGGGTAGTTGCTCGTGCCAGTGGCAAGAATTCACATTCCGGTAATCGGGGGCCGCCCGGACCGTCACGGCGGGGAGGGGCGCGGGAACGGTTCCGGCCACCGGCGGCGGGGGAGCCGGGGGCCGGGGGAGGGCCGGTTCGCGGGGGCGGGGGCGGACCCGGTAGGTTCTGCCGTCACGGCGTTCCGGGTGAACCGGACGCAGCCTTCCGCCGCGAGGGCGTCCGAAAGGGCCCTTGCGCGTCCGTGGGGCGCACGCGCACCGGCGCGTGCAGACCGGATACACGCGGGGGCGTACGTCAGCCTACGCACCACCTTGCGGTGAGCTGCGAGGCTTCTCCGCAGATCAGCGCACCCGTGTTCGTCAGGACGCATGAGTGGCAACTGACGGGTACGTGCAAATTATTTGGGATGCCCCGGAATCGGAACACAGAGGCACCCAGGCTCGTTGTCATTACGTGAGCACGACACAGACACCACCTGTTCTCGCCGCAGAGCTGGCACAGGCGTGGGCCGACATTCAGCGGTACCACCCCGAACTGCCCGATCTTGCCGCGCCCGAGTCCCTGATCGGGGAGTCGTCGTCCGCGTGCGGGCACGAACTCTCCTTCGAGCGACTGCTGCACGAGGCAGTCCACGGCATCGCCGCCGCGCGCGGCGTGCGCGACACGTCCCGAGCCGGGCGGTACCACAACCGCAGGTTCCTGGCCATCGCCGAGGAGCTGGGCCTGGACCACCCCGAGGAGCCGCACCCGAGCAGCGGCTTCTCGCTGGTCACGCTCACCCCCGAGGCGAAGCGCCGCTATCGCCCGACGACGGAGCGGCTCCAGCGTGCCCTCAAGGCCCACACCGCGGCGACGGCGGGCGACACCGCCCGCAGCTTCCGCGGTCCGGCCGCGCGGCACGGCTCGTCCGGCGGCGGGGTGCGCGTGAAGGCGGTCTGCGACTGCGGCCGCAACGTGCGCGTCGTCCCGTCCGTGCTGGCGCAGGCGCCCATCGTCTGCGGCGGCTGCGGAAAGCCGTTCCGCATTCCGGAAGTCGTCGCGGCGAGCTGAGGCCCCGGCACCTCGTGGGTGCCGGGGCCTCGGCCCCGCCGGCCACCGGGCGCACCCGACGCGAAATGCAGCACGCGCCGGGTGCTGCTTCGTCGTGCCCACGTGCCCTCACCCCGCGGCCGTCCGGTCCCTCGGGGTGTGGCACAATGGCTAGCTGTACTCGACAGCCGCACAGGACCCCTCTCTCCTCCGGCTGACGCGTCCATCGGGCACTCGGGTACCGCAACCCCACGCGGCTCTCTCGCCGTGCCCAACCACGTCAAATCCAGGAGAACCCACTCCCGTGGCAGTCAAGATCAAGCTGAAGCGTCTGGGCAAGATCCGTTCGCCTCACTACCGCATCGTCGTCGCCGACTCCCGCACCCGCCGTGACGGCCGGGCCATCGAGGAGATCGGCAAGTACCACCCGACGTACAACCCGTCGGTGATCGAGGTCGACGGCGACCGCGTGGCGTACTGGCTCTCCGTCGGCGCCCAGCCGACCGAGCCCGTGCTCGCCATCCTGAAGAAGACCGGCGACTGGCAGAAGTTCAAGGGCGAGCCCGCCCCGGCGCCCCTGCTGCAGCAGCCCGAGAAGGCCGCCCGTCCGTCCTTCGAGGCGATCGGCGGCGACGACGAGGGCAAGGGTGAGGCCATCACCCAGAAGAAGAAGGCTGAGAAGAAGGACGAGGCGTCCGCCGAGTCCGCGTCGACCGAGGCCTGAGCATGCTCGAGGAGGCTCTCGAGCACCTCGTGAAGGGCATCGTCGACAACCCTGACGATGTGCAGGTCGCCTCGCGCAACCTGCGCCGCGGTCGCGTGCTCGAGGTCCGGGTCCACCCGGACGACCTCGGCAAGGTGATCGGCCGCAACGGCCGCACCGCACGCGCGCTGCGCACCGTCGTGGGCGCCATCGGCGGCCGCGGTGTCCGCGTCGACCTCGTCGACGTGGACCACGTCCGCTGACGCCGTAAGCAGCACCGGCTCGGGCCGGGGAGGGCCACTGGGCCGTCCCCGGCCCGCAGTCGTATGACAGGAGAACGAACACAGTGCAGCTGGTAGTCGCTCGTATCGGCCGCGCCCACGGCATCAAGGGCGAGGTCACCGTCGAGGTCCGTACCGACGAGCCGGAGCTGAGGCTCGGGCCCGGCGCCGTCCTGGCCACCGACCCCGCTTCCGCGGGGCCGCTGACCATCGCGACCGGCCGGGTGCACAGCGGCCGTCTGCTGCTGCGCTTCGAGGGCGTCCACGACCGCACCGGCGCCGAGGCGCTGCGCAACACCCTGCTGATCGCCGACGTCGACCCCGAGGAACTGCCCGAGGGCGAGGACGAGTACTACGACCACCAGCTGATCGACCTGGACGTCGTCACCGAGGACGGCGAGGAGGTCGGCCGGATCACCGAGATCTCCCACCTGCCCACCCAGGACCTCTTCGTCGTGGAGCGCCCGGACGGCACCGAGGTCTTCGTGCCGTTCGTCGAGGAGATCGTCGCCGAGATCGACCTCGAGGAGCAGCGCGCGGTGATCACCCCGCCGCCCGGACTGATCGACGACCGTGCCGAGGTCGCCTCGTCCCGTGACGCGGCGGAGTCCGGGGACGACGCCCGATGAGGCTCGACGTCGTCACGATCTTCCCCGAGTACCTCGACCCGCTGAACGTCTCGCTCGTCGGCAAGGCACGCGCCCGCGGACAGCTCGGCGTGCACGTCCACGACCTGCGCGACTGGACGTACGACCGGCACAACACCGTCGACGACACCCCGTACGGCGGCGGTCCCGGCATGGTCATGAAGACCGAGCCCTGGGGGGACGCGCTGGACTCCGTCCTGGCGGACGGCTACGAGCAGGGCGCGCACGAGCCCGTGCTGATCGTCCCCACCCCGAGCGGCCGCCCCTTCACCCAGGAACTCGCCGTCCACCTCTCCGAGCGGCCCTGGCTGATCTTCACCCCGGCCCGCTACGAGGGCATCGACCGCCGCGTCGTCGACGAGTACGCCACCCGCATGCCGGTGTACGAGGTGTCCATCGGCGACTACGTTCTGGCCGGCGGCGAGGCCGCGGTCCTGGTGATCACCGAGGCGGTGGCGCGGCTGCTCCCGGGCGTCCTCGGCAACGCCGAGTCGCACCGCGACGACTCCTTCGCGCCCGGCGCCATGGCCAACCTGCTGGAGGGCCCCGTCCACACCAAGCCGCCGGTCTGGCGCGGCCGGGAGATCCCGGAGGTGCTGCTCAGCGGCCACCACGGGAAGATCGCCCGCTGGCGGCGGGACGAGGCGCTGCGGCGGACCACCGCGCACCGCCCCGACCTCATCGAGCGCTGCGACCCCGAGGCCTTCGACAAGAAGGACCGCGAGATGCTGTCCATCCTCGGCTGGGAGCCGGACCCCGACGGGGAACCGTACGGCCGATTTTGGCGCAGGACCGGCGGCGTGGAAGAATAGGCCGCTGTTGTGCGCCGTCAGGCGAGCGCCCCTGCCGCAGGGGGACACGACGCCCGCCCCGCACCGCACAGCCCGATCCGTTACCTAGTGCCGTTGATGACCTGCGGCATCAGCGAAGAAAGCAGACACGATGTCTCACCTGCTCGACTCCGTCGACACCGCGTCGCTCCGCAGCGACGTCCCGGACTTCCGTCCCGGCGACACCGTCAACGTCCACGTGCGCGTCATCGAGGGCAACCGCTCCCGTGTGCAGCAGTTCAAGGGCGTGGTGATCCGCCGCCAGGGTTCCGGCGTGCGCGAGACCTTCACGGTCCGCAAGGTCTCCTTCTCCGTCGGCGTCGAGCGCACCTTCCCGGTGCACACCCCGATCGTGGAGAAGATCGAGCTCGTCACCAAGGGTGACGTCCGCCGCGCCAAGCTGTACTACCTCCGTGACCTCCGCGGCAAGGCCGCGAAGATCAAGGAGAAGCGCGAGAACTGAGCGCTTTACCGGCGTCATATCGCGGCCGGATAGCATCTGGCCCCGATGGACACCGAAGCACAGCCGACGGAGCGCGACCGCTCCCTCCCCCCGGACCCCGAGGACTCCTCGGACGCGCCGGGACCGGAGGGGCGGTCGCGTTCCGCGTTGGTCTCGCGCTTCACGGACGGGTTGCCCGGCGGGCGGATCACCCTGACCCTGCTGCTCTGCCTGCTGTTCCTGCTGGCGGTCAACACGTTCGTGGCGCGGCCCTTCGAGATCCCGAGCGGATCGATGGAGAAGGGATTGAGGGTCGGGGACCGCGTTCTCGTAAACAAGTTGGCGTACACCTTCGGCGACGGGCCCGCCCGTGGCGACGTGATTGTGTTCGACGGCACCGGGTATTTCGGTGACGCCGACTACATCAAACGGGTCGTCGGGGTGGGCGGGGACCATGTCGTCTGCTGCGACGGGGAGGGGAGGATCCGGGTGAACGGCCGGTCGGTCGACGAGTCGGGCTTCCTGTTCCCCGGCGACAGCCCCTCCACGGTGCGGTTCGACGTGGTCGTGCCCGAGGGACGGCTGTTCGTCCTCGGGGACCACCGCGGCAGCTCCAGCGACTCGCGTGACCGTCTCGGCTCGCCCGGTGGCGGGATGGTGCCGGTGGACAAGGTCGTCGGGCGCGCGGAGGGCGTCGTGTGGCCGTTCGGCCGCGCCGGCCGCCTGGAGCCGACGGACGCGTACGCGAAGGTGCCGGCGGGGGAGGCATCCGCGCACGCGGCGGCTCCGGCGGGAGGCGGCCATGGGTAACCGCGGCAAGCCCCGCGGCGTGCCGGAGAGCGCCGCCGAGAACCTGCTGCCCACCGGGTCCCGCAGGGCCGTCGCCCCGGGCTCCGGCCGCACCCGCGCCGAGCGGCGCAAGCTCCAGCGCAAGGTCAAGCGGCGCCGCAGGCGCAGCGCCGTCAAGGAGATCCCGCTCCTCATCGGCGTCGCCGTCCTGATCGCGCTGGTGCTGAAGACGTTCCTCGTGCAGGCGTTCGTCATCCCGTCCGGCTCCATGGAGCAGACGATCCAGATCGGCGACCGCGTCCTCGTCGACAAGCTCACCCCCTGGTTCGGGTCCAAGCCGCAGCGCGGTGACGTCGTCGTGTTCAAGGACCCCGGCGGCTGGCTCCAGGACGAGCGGACCACGGTGAAGAAGGAGGACCCCGTCGGCATCAAGCAGATCAAGGAGGGCCTCACCTTCATCGGTCTGCTGCCGTCGGAGAACGAGAAGGACCTGATCAAGCGGGTCGTCGGCGTCGGCGGCGACCGCGTCCAGTGCTGCGACACCCAGGGCCGCGTCACCGTCAACGGCGTCCCGCTGAACGAGGACTACCTCTACCCCGGCAACGCTCCCTCGCTGACGCCCTTCGACGTCACCGTGCCGGAGGGCCGCCTGTGGGTGATGGGCGACCACCGCGCCAACTCCGCGGACTCCCGTTTCCACCAGGACACCGACTACGGCGGCACCGTCTCCGAGGACGAGGTGGTGGGCCGCGCCATGGTCATCGCCTGGCCCCTCGGCCACTGGAACACGCTCGACGAGCCGACGACCTACGCCTCCGTGTCCGACTCGGCGCCCGGGTCGATCGCCGGGGCCTCGCCGTCGCATAGGGTTGCCCCGGACGATCCCGGCCAACGTGAAGAGATTGTCCAGCTCCCGAGCCCTGCGGAACTCCCGCTCGTTATGGGAGTGGTGGGCCTGCGCCGGGCATGGCGCGGGCAGCGGCAGAGAGTGAGGAGTCGGCGTGGGGGATGTGGCGGTTGGCGCACGGTCCGGTCAGGGAGGCGAGGAGCCCCGCGGACGCTCCGCGGGACCGGGCGACCCGGACGCGGGCCACGCCGCGTTCTCCGGAGATGACGGGCGTGCGGTCGAGGACGGCGGAGTGAACGAGGACGGGACGCGGACCGACGGTCAGGGACCGGACGGCCCCGAGCACGGCCGGCAGAAGAAGCAGCAGCGCTCCTTCTGGAAGGAACTGCCGATCCTCATCGGCATCGCCCTCGTCCTGGCGCTGCTGATCAAGACGTTCCTCGTCCAGGCGTTCTCGATCCCCTCCGACTCGATGCAGAACACCCTCCAGCGGGGAGACCGGGTCCTGGTCGACAAACTGACCCCGTGGTTCGGCTCCGAGCCCGAGCGCGGCGAGGTCGTCGTCTTCCACGACCCCGACAACTGGCTGGCGGGCGAGCCGACCCCCGACCCCAACGCGCTGCAGAAGGCTCTCAGCTTCATCGGCCTGATGCCGTCCGCGGAGGAGAAGGACCTGATCAAGCGGGTCATCGGCGTCGGCGGCGACACGGTCGAGTGCAAGGGCACCGGCCCGCTGACGGTCAACGGCAAGGCGCTCAACGAGCCCTACGTCTACCCGGGCAACACCCCCTGCAGCCAGGACGACCAGGGCGGCCAGTTCAAGGTCAAGGTTCCCGAGGGCCACATCTGGGTCATGGGCGACCACCGGCAGAACTCGCGGGACTCCCGCTACAACACGGCCGACAAGAACCAGGGCTTCGTCCCCGTCGACAAGGTCGTCGGCCGCGCCGTGGTCATCGCCTGGCCGATCAACCGCTGGACCAACCTGCCCGTCCCGGACACCTTCGACCAGCCCGGGCTGAACACCCAGGCGCAGGACGCGGCGGCCCTGACGGTCGCGCCTCCCGCGCTCGCGCTGGCCGGCGCGGTGCCGTTCGTGCTGTGGCGGCGCCGTCGCGCCTGACGGCCGGGACCCGCGCCCTCTCGGGAAGGGGAGGCGCGGGGAGGGCTGACCCGCCCGGGTACCGCCGGGTAGGGTGCCGCCCATGAGTGGTCAGAGCACGACGCGTACGGTCCCGGGCAGCGGCGGTTCCGGCACGGCACGGAGCGGCCGGACCGGGCAGGTGCTGTCCAACGTGGCCGTCGCGCTCGGGCTGGTGCTGTTCCTCGGCGGGTTCGCCTGGGGAGCGGTGGTCTACCGGCCCTACACCGTGCCGACCACCTCGATGGCCCCGACGATCGACGCCGGCGAGCGGGTGCTGGCGGAGCGCATAGACGGCGGAGAGGTCCGCCGCGGCGACGTCGTCGTCTTCCGGGACGCCACCTGGTCGAACGCCCCCATGGTGAAGCGGGTCGTCGCCGTCGGCGGAGACACCGTCTCCTGCTGCGAGGACGGCAAGCTCACGGTCAACGGCAAGGAGATCGACGAGCCGTACCTCCCCGACGACCCGATCGCGCGGTCGTCCGTCTTCCCCGAGGTGACCGTGCCGAAGGGACGCCTGTTCCTGCTCGGCGACGAGCGCTCCGGGTCGGTCGACTCCACGGCCCATCTGACCGACGCCGCCAGCGGCACCGTCGCCCGCGACGCCGTCCAGGCGCGCGTCGACGCCGTCGTCTGGCCGATGGACGGCATGCTCGCCAAGCCCGCCGGCTTCCAGGCCCTCGGTCCGCTCTCCACGCCGGGACCGCTGCCGGGCGTGCTCGCCGCGGTGGTCGGCGGGGCGGTGCTGGTGCTGGCGGGAGCCGCCTACGGGCCGCTGGCCAAGCGCGCGGCCGCCTCCCGGGCCCGGCGCGCCGCGGGGAGCACCGGTGGCCGCTGAGCCGGCGCCGGCCGCACCGGACACGTACACGGGCGGGCTGCGCAGGGTCGCCCGGGTGGTCCTGCTCGACCCGCGGGACCGCATCCTGCTGCTCCACGGCCACGAACCGGACGACCCCGGCACCGACTGGTGGTTCACGCCCGGCGGCGGCGTGGAGGGCGACGAGACCCGTGAACAGGCCGCCCTCAGGGAACTCGCCGAGGAGACCGGCATCACCGACGTCGAACTCGGCCCCGTGCTGTGGCGGCGGCGCTGCTCCTTCCCGTTCGCGGGCCGCCAGTGGGACCAGGACGAGTGGTACTACCTGGCCCGTACGACGCAGACGGCCACCGCGGCGACCGCCCTGACCGAGCTGGAACGGCGCAGTGTCGCCGGCGCCCGCTGGTGGACCTGCCCGGAACTGTCCCACGCCCGTGAGACGGTGTACCCGACCAAGCTCGCCGGACTGCTGCGGACACTGCTCGACGAAGGGCCCCCGGCCGCGCCCGTCACCCTGGACACCGAAATCGTCCGGTGACTTGCGGGACTGGCGCACAATGGTGGGATCGCACGGCTGAAGGGGAACATGCCATGAGCGCCGAGGACCTCGAGAAGTACGAGACCGAGATGGAGCTGAAGCTCTACCGGGAGTACCGCGATGTCGTCGGTCTGTTCAAATATGTGATCGAGACCGAGCGGCGCTTCTACCTCACCAACGACTATGAGATGCAGGTCCACTCGGTGCAGGGTGAGGTCTTCTTCGAGGTCTCCATGGCGGACGCCTGGGTCTGGGACATGTACCGGCCGGCCCGCTTCGTGAAGCAGGTGCGGGTGCTCACGTTCAAGGACGTGAACATTGAGGAGCTCAACAAGAGCGATCTTGAGCTGCCGAGCGGGTGACGTGGTCTCGTGGTGACAGTGGTGAGAGTGGTGACGTGGTGACGTCACTCTCGCGGGTGGCGGAGTTGTCCACAGCAGCGAGGTTGTCCACCTGACCCGGCGGGGACCGGCTGGTCTGCGTGACGGTTGGCGCCGGAGGTGGTGCCGACATGGACGCACGGCAGGACACGCAGGACAGGCAGGACACGCAAGTACGCGGGGGCGCCGGGAGTGGTGGCGGGCAGGCCCGCGGGGCGCTCGGCAGGTACGGGGAGATACTGGCCGCGCGGCGGCTGACCCAGGCCGGCATGACGGTGCTGGAGCGCAACTGGCGCTGCGGCAGGACCGGCGAGATCGACATCGTGGCGCGGGACGGCGACGCCCTGGTCGTCTGCGAGGTGAAGACCCGCCGCGCCGGGGCCTTCCAGCACCCCATGGCTGCGATCACTCCGGCCAAGGCGAGCCGGCTGCGAGGACTCGCGGAGCGCTGGCTCCAGGAACACGGGGGAGCACCGCCCGGCGGCGTCCGCATCGACCTGGTCGGCGTGCTGCTGCCGAGGCGCGGCGCCCCCGTCGTCGAGCACGTCAGGGGGGTGGCCTGAATGGGATTCGCCCGTACGTGTTCGGTGACGCTCGTCGGCGTCGAGGGCGTGGTCGTCGAGGTGCAGGCCGACCTGGAGCCGGGAGTCGCCGCGTTCACGCTGGTGGGGCTGCCGGACAAGAGCCTGACGGAGAGCCGCGACCGGGTGAGGGCCGCCGTGGTCAACTCCGGTGGCGAGTGGCCGCAGAAGAAGCTCACCGTCGGACTGAGCCCGGCGTCGGTGCCGAAGGCCGGCAGCGGGTTCGATCTCGCCGTCGCCTGTGCCGTCCTCGGCGCCTCCGAGCGGATCGACCCCCGGGTGCTGTCCGACATCGTGATGATCGGCGAGCTCGGCCTGGACGGCCGGGTGCGGCCGGTGCGCGGCATCCTGCCGGCGGTGCTGGCCGCGGCGGACGCGGGCTTCGAGCAGGTGGTGGTGCCGGAGTGCGCCGCCGCCGAGGCCGCCCTGGTACCGGGCGTGTCCGTGCTGGGCGTGCGCAGCCTGCGCCAGCTCGTCGCGGTCCTCACCGACGAGCCGGTGCCCGACGAGGAGCCCCAGGAGCCCGACCGGCCCGATCCGCTGATGGCGGGACTGCGCGACCTCGGCGGCGGGGCGATCACCGGCATGAGCGGCGGCCCCGGCCGGTGCGACCAGGGACACGACCTCGCCGACGTCGTGGGCCAGCACACGGCGCGCACGGCCGTCGAGGTGGCCGCGGCGGGCGGGCACCACCTCTTCCTCGAAGGCCCGCCCGGCGCGGGCAAGACGATGCTCGCCGAGCGCATGCCCTCCATCCTGCCGCCGCTGGACCGGCAGGCGTCCCTGGAGGTGACCGCCGTGCACTCGGTGGCGGGCCTGCTGCCGCCGGGCCGCCCCCTGATCGACACCGCGCCCTACTGCGCCCCGCACCACTCGGCCACCATGCAGGCGCTCGTGGGCGGCGGCCCGGGGACGGCCCGGCCGGGGGCGGTGTCCCTGTCCCACCGGGGCGTCCTGTTCCTGGACTTTAGCGACTGCTAGCGAAGTGTCCGTGTCCCTCGTTGGAGTGCTCATCGGCCGCGTCGCGTAGGTCTTTAGCTAACGGTTTGCTTCTGTTCGCCCTGTACGGGACGAATTGGAAGGAATGCCTAGTGCGAAGCACGTTGGTGCTGGACGACCTGCGGGTGCAGAAGATCAGACGGACGGACGGAAGCTGGTCGTTCGGGATCGTGTTGCCCGACTGCTCGCTCGACGAGGAATCGGAGAGCTACCTGCGCGTCTACGAGGGGTCGGGGTCCCAGGAGACCTACGCCTACTACCTCGTTGACCACCTTCGGTGGCGCGTCCGCGAGGGCCTGACCACAGAGACGATCAAGATCATGGACCTCCACCGCTACCAGGGTGCGGTGGGTGCGCAGGTGCCGATGCCGTACGGGCAGCCGTGGCGGGTTCCGCCGAAGCGCCCGTACAGCAAGGCGGCCCTGTCGATCTCGGCGACCGTCCTGAAGGGCTTCTACCTGCACCAGTGCGTGAAGCGCGGCATCAACGGCGAGCTGCGTGAGGCGCTGGACGTCGAGCGGCTGCCCACCAAGGCCGACAAGAACCGGGCCTTCCTGGGACACACGATGACCTCGGTCGCGAAGAACCCGCTGGCGCCCCGGCAGGGCACGCGTCGGCGGCACCCGAAGATGCTGCCGGATGACGCCCGGCCCGAGCTGATGGGCGCGGTGAACACCGCCCGCGACGAGATGGTCGTGACCTGGCTGTCCGACACGACCCTGCGGATCGGCGGCCTGACCGGCCTGCACCTGGTCGACCTGCACCTGCGTGAGAACGCGGCCTGCGGCGAATGCAAGAGCCCGCACGTCCACGTCTGCCACCGGCAGACCAACCCCAACCGAGCCAGGGCGAAGAAGAAGGAGGACTGGAAAACGGTGGACGGCGTGATCACCGGCGGTGAGATCTACCGAGTGAGCCCGGCCATGGTCAGCTCCTACTTCAAGTACATGACGACCGAGTACGCGAAGTACGCGACGGGACACGGCATGCTCCTGATCCAGCTCGCCGGACCGCGGATCGGCGAGCCGTGGACGGCGGACGCGGCCCGCGGAGTGCTGCGGCGGGCCGGCAAGCGGGCCGAGCTGTCCGGCCGCATCAAGCCGCACGCGTTCCGGCACACGACCACCAACAAGATCCTCGACGTCACGGACAACGACCCCTGGGTGGCCAAAGAGGCCGGCAACTGGGCGTCGGTGCAGACCGTCGAGGAGGTCTACGGGCACCCCGACATGCACTCCCCTGAGTTCACGTCCGCGCTAAAGGCGGTCTGGGGTGAGGAGTCGTGACCGAGCCCGTCCGCACCCTCCTGCCCGTCATCACGCCGGATCAGCCGAGCCGGACCACTGGCGACCGCCTGGAGATTCTCCACGCGCTGATGCAAGCGCCTGGCTTCGACGCCGGGCTGTTCCGACGTGACGTGATCCGCATCCCGCAGGATCACGAGGCCTACGGTTGGGGCTGCCGCGTTCCGCAGTGCGAGCGGGCCCAGGAGCCGTGCCGGTCGTTCTGCGCGAACCACGAGACCGAGTGGCGCGCGAAGCGGAAGGCCGGCGGACTGCTGGCCGACTTTATGCGCACCGCCGAGCCACTGAAGCCGGTCTCGCACTACCAGCCCGAGGACTGCACGATCTGCCCGGACATCCCGGCTTGGGCCTCCTCGCCGCTCTGCTTCGTGCACACCCAGCGCTGGCGGGCCGCGAAGGGAGTCTGGAAGCGCCGGAAAGGTCTGCCCGGAGAGCCCGACTACGAGAAGTTCCTCGCCTCGCAGCAGCCGTTCGTGCCCTTCGGCGAGTGCCAGGTGCTGGCCTGCCCGGATCTCGCAGAGAACCCGGTGGGTCTCTGCCAGCGCCACCACCGCCGCTACAGCAGGGCCGGTTCCCCGGGGAATGTCCATCTGCCGCACCAGTGGGGTCGGTGGCTCGCCGACCGGGACAAGCCGATCCCGGTTCTCTACGACGACGAACTCGCGTTCCGGACCTGGTGCAAGGAAGCGGACCCGGCCCACCGCATGGACGGCAAGGTCTCCCTGCTCGGGCTGAAGCCGCTGGCGAAGGCAGAGATCCAGTGGTGCATGTTCCAACGCACCCAGATGAAGGTCGAGGCCGGGCACTGGCCGTTGCCCTGGATTCAGTACCTCGCCGACGACTGCCGCAACCTGAAGGTCAACTCGCTGGCGGACCTCCACCCCGATCAGATGAGGAACTTCCCGGCCCTGGTCGTCAAGGCGATGCTCCGCATGCTGCGGCTGATCTACTTCAGCCGCGAGGACACCAAGGACGCCGGCTACATCGAGACCGATCACTTCGGGGTGAAGCTCAGCAGCCACGGCGGGCAGATCGACCTGTCGAACATCTCGCAGCGGTGGCTGCGTGATCTGGTCTGGGACCAGATGGCCCACCGGCTCCTGACCAACCCGCCCCGCAGCACCCAGCCCTTTGACTTGGTACGGCGCGGAGCCGCCGAGCTCAGCGCGTTCTTGGAGATCCAGGGCCCCGAGGGCGGTCACGACCCCCGTCTCCTCGAGGGCCGTCACATGGTCGACTTCGTCACCGATCAGCGACACCGGGCCCAAAACGGGATCCGGCCCCTGGCCGCGAGCCGTCGCCGCGGTCAGGACAACGATCCCGTGACAGCGGGGATGGTCTGCGGCTACTTCGACGGGGTTCGCCGCACCCTGCGCAAGGCGCTGGAGGACGGGGACCTCGAACGCCTCGGCCTGGACCGGGCCTTCGTCCTTGCCGTTCCCCCGGGCAAGCGGGCCAAGGGCCGACGCCGCCCATTCCCCGACGACGTCGCCAGGGCGGTCGCGAACGAGACCAATCTGCAGGCTCTGGATCGCCAGGACGTCGAGGACCGGGGGCTGCGGGACATCTGGGAGGCCCTGGTCATCACCGGCCGCCGCTGCAGCGAGGTGCTGAAACTGCGGCTGGAGTGCATCGGCCGGCTCGGTGGCTTGCCGATGTTTTGGTACGACGCGACGAAGGTCGGCAACCTCGACGAGGCGATCCGCATCTCGGAACGTCTCTACAAGCGGATCGAGGCCCGACAGGCCATCACCATCGACCGCTTTCTCGAGCGCGAGGGGCGTGTCCCGACCGGCGAGGAACGACGGCAGATCGCGCTATTCCCGGCGCGGAACTCCAACCGGAACCACATCAAGGGCATCAGTTACGGCTGGTTCAACCGCCAGTTCCGGGACTGGATCGACTCGCTCACCGACATCCACGTCGTCACCCACCAGGCCCGGCACACCCTAGCCACCAACCTGCTGAAGGCCGGGGCGAACCTCAGCCACGTCAAGCGTTACCTCGGGCAGGTCTCCGAGGCGATGGCCGAGCACTACGTCCACCTCGCCAGCACCGACCAGAAGCTCGAGGACGCCCTCAACACGATCTGGGTCACCGGCCCCGGCGCCCTGGAACCGGGCGTGGTGCTGAGCGGCGGCGAACCCATGAGCCGCGAGCAGGCCGAGGCGATGATGATCGACCTCACCCGCAAGTCCACCCCGGCCGAGGGCGGCTTCTGCACCTTCCAGGCCGTGGTCGACGGCGGCGCCTGCCCCTGGAAGCTGGACTGCCACAACTGCGACAAGTTCGTGATGTCCGGCGCCGACCTCGTCTACTGGCACCGCAAACGCGAGCACTGGCGGACGCTCGCAGAACGCGCTGGCAACCCCAAGGTCACCGACTACCTACACCAACTCTTCGAGCCCACCGCCCGCGCGATCGACGGCCTGGAGAAGGCCCTGGCAGCCGTCGGCCTCCTCGACGAAGCCCTCGCCCTGGACCTACGACGCCCGCAGGACTACTTCGGCCGCGTCTGGGCCACCGCGTTCCGCGCCAACGAACTCGCCCAGATCGAGGACCTCGGCGAAACCGACTTCGACGATGAGTACGACAACGACCATGAGGTGGCTCCGTGACCTCCGGACCCGGCCAGACTGCGGCGGCGATCGCCGCCCGCCGTCAACAGACCCAGGACAAACTCACCCGCGTCGAGAAGGCCATCGCTCAGCTCCGCCGCGAACGCGGTCGGCTGGCAGTCCGGGCGATCGCCGAGCGGGCGGACGTGTCTCCTACGTTCCTCTATGAGAATCCCGATGCCCGCGCACTCGTCCAGCAAGCCGTCACCGACAGCAAGAGCCGCCACGACCGGCGCACCGGCGAGAAGCACGAGCAGATCGAGGCGTCCTGGCGCGAACGGGCCCTGAACGCCGAAGCCGAACTCACCCGAACCCAGAACGAGGTCCTGGTCCAACGGCAGCGGATCGGCGAGCTCATGGGCCAACTCCGCGACGTCGACGGGATGGTCCCCGGCGAGTCCGTCCAGCACCTCACCACCGAAAACACCACCCTCAAGCGCCGCCTCCAGCAGCTGACGCAAGAGCACCGCAAGCTCCAGGAGCGTCTCGAAGGAGCCCGCACCAACCTCCGCTTCTCCGACAAACGCATCGCCGACCTCGAGGTCCAGCTCCTCGAACTCCAGCCTCCCGTCCCGGCCGACGTCGATTCCGACCTCTCGCACTCAGCTGCGGCCACACGTCGTTACTCTCGCGCGTTGCCTCCTGATGTGGCCCCGGGGAGCCCGGTCCGGGCGAGTTCGCCTGTCTCCGCTTCAAGGGGCGCGGCCATCTGATCGCCGATACCTGTGACGAGGACTGCGACGGGATGAACCCCTGCCTCACCGTGAGGCAGGGGCCACCGTCAGCTGCTGGTCCTCGCTCGGGACGCCCTACTTTGCCCCCTGGCTCCAGGCAAACGTGCGAACACGCTCGGAGATGTGCATGCGCTGCTCTTGTTTGGGATTCTCTGCCGTCAGTCGCCCGCCAGCGTGGAGCTCGGCACTCCAATCCCCTCGCGTTCTCCGCAACAGCACTGAGTCACTAGTCTCTTTCCACGAGTTCCCTTGCTTCATCAGTGTCCGGAACTTCCTGGGCGGCTGCTGAACGCACGGTTCCTCGTCTGCCCAAATGTCGCCGTCGTCGATTGCAGGGGCGACAACGGCGTGAGGTGTCTTCTTCTCGTCGTACCAGAGGTAGCACGCCTCCCAGGACTGGTAGCCAGAGGGTACCGGGGCGGTGCTCAGTTGCCCGTTCTTGGTTACTTCCGCCAATTCCAGCTGGGCTTGCTCTCCCACGCCTTCGCAGCCGCCACTGTTCCAAGCGGACATCAGCCACCGCCCGTCTGGGCCGGGCTCAACTACGCTGTCGTACCCGAGGTTGGCCACGGTGAGGGCGGACACCTGCAGTCGCGAGTTGACGCGAAAGACCTTTGTGCGGCAGTCGTTCCATCGAATCCCCATGAGCGAGTCCCCTGAGTTTGCTGCTCCCCCGTAAAGGTCCATTGTGGAACAGCCTCCGGTCCCACAGTAGTTCCTGGCTACCTCCAGAGCTTCTTCGTCGGTCTGTCCCTGATGGAGGATCTCGGGGTTTTCCAGGTGCATCGTGCTGGGTTCCGTCTCCCCGAGGCGGTACCAGGCGAATCCAGCGTCTTCTCCGTCGAGTGTGTTCCACTCGGAAAGCAGTTTGTTCCCGATGAAGGAAATCTGACAGCCTCCGCACTCCCAGCTGCCGACATTTCCCGTCGTCAGGTCGGCCAAGTACACGAGGCCACCACTCTGGCCCAGTTCTGTGGCTGCAGTCGTCCACGCGAGTTGCTTACCGTCGGGCGCCCAGGTCAGTTGGCTAGCCGCCATGCCTGCAGGCAGTGCTGTGACCGTCTCCGGACCCCCCGTACCGGACTTCACCATAATGGCGCTGTCCGTGGCGAACGCCAAGGCCGGCATCAGTTCGTCTGACTCCCAAATAGTATATTTGGGCGACGTAATTGTGAGGCCGATCTGGCGGGCCTTGAATTCTCCGGGCTTGAAATCCACTGCGGCCCCGCCCTCTAGGAATCCCTCCACCTTCCCTTGGTGCTTTTCTGGATCGATGCCAGCCTCCACCGCAAGAGCGGCATCCAAGTTGAATTCTGTAACGAAGACCTCGATAGGGTCGCTCGCCTCAAGTCCGAATCGCACTCCACCCTTTCCCTTTAGCTTTCCTTCGCCAGCCCCTGAAATCGACGTTGTGAAAGGAGCCGGCCCATCAACAGTCGCCGAGGCATAGGGCAGGAGACTCAGGCGAGATTTGACTTTCCAGTCCTGCTCCCCTCCCGATACCACTTTCATCCCGGTGGCTGCTTTGACTTCCAGCCCAGCGATGAACTTCATCTGCGGCTGGACGCGGAACGGGCCGACGCGGACGAGTTGCGCCACCTTTCCCAAATTGCCTGGCAGTTTGATCCAGTCCTTGCTGATTAATTCGTAACTGCACTGGGCTCCGTGAGGGGTGCCAAGCGTGACTCGAGCGGAGTAGTGGACATTGGCGTGAACGTCGGCCCACACGACATCCCTCAGATTGAATCCGATTTCACTGCCGCTAAGGTCAAGATCGGGCCAGGTCGCTTCCACCTTCACCAGAGGGATGCCGGTTCCACACGCAACTTTCGCGCCGCTTTTCAGTTCCTGCTGCCATGTGTCCATTTTGAGGGAAAATTCACCCTCCCACGGTTTCGCTTGCGGTCCCGGACCGGGATCGTCGTCGGCCCGGTACGCAGCTGGCTGCATGTTGGATCCTGCGGCGGCCGCATCGGATGGCGTGCGCGTGAACCGTAGGACCGCCTTGGGCATGGCTTCGCTGAGCCGTGCCGAGGAGGTTTCGACCGCCAGAAGATCTCCTCGGCGCTCGCGGCCCACGACTTTGCGGAGGAGACCGTGCGGGGTTTTCGGCCCTTCAGCGGCCAGCAAGATGTCGCCGACCTTCAGGTTTTGTGCACTCTCGGCGTCGGACCGGAACAGGAGTTCTTTGTCCCTGCCCGTGGTTGTTTTGGCCAGGCCCGGGTCGGCGTAGTCGAGGATGCGGGCTTTCTCAGAGACTGCGATTCGGTAATCGACCGTCACGCGCGCGGACTCGCCTCTGTCGACCGGGGTGGTCAGCACTTCGTCCGGGGTGTAGTAGGTGGCGTTGGCGGCCTTGACGGGCGCCGGTGCCAGGCGGACGGATCCTGGGGGGACCCCCAAGGTCGTAGAAGCCGTGACCGACCGCTTGAACCCGTTAGCTCCGGTGACCGCGATGATTGGCTGGGCCTTGCCGGGTAGGCCTGTGATCTTGATGGTGAGGCGGGTGGCGGACTCCTGGGTCTTCCAGAAGGCCACCCAAGTTCCAGTCAGCAGAGCCAGAGCCAGGATGCCGCTGACCCACCAGACCCGTCTGCGCTTCATGATCATGCGCTCCCCCTTCACAGCGCCGGGGGTGATGCGTGACACCCCACAACAGAGTGAAGAGTATTAACCACATAACATGGCGTCACCGCAACTCGGGCGCGCCGTCAACTACGTGGCTGGATTGCAGAGTTGTCATGAATGGAGCCATTGAGAGGTGAGGATGCGACCCTCCACTACGGGAGACTCCGGTCGGCCCGCATCACGTCGTGAGCGCCTGCGCATCGAACTGGAGCATGACGCGCTCGCAGCGGCGCGCAGGCTCATCGCTACGCAGGGTGTCGAGGCCCTCAGTTTGTCGGCGGTGGCCCGGGAGGTAGGAGTTACTCCGCCGGCGCTGTATCGCTACTTCGAGGGAAAACCGGGCCTCACCCTTGCCGTCTACGAAGCGGTCACGCGTGACTTCGTGGCGACCGTCGCGAAGGCGGCGGGCGCGATGGGTGCGGAGGATTTCGGCGGTCAGCTCTACGCAGCCACCCGGGCAGTGCTGGACTGGTCGGTCGCGAACCCGGGCGAGTTCGATCTCCTCATGGGCGCCGGCTACGCGCGCTTAGTCGCCTCCGGACGCCACGTTGACCAGGTGCTGATCCGGGAGTTGGGCGGTCTGTTCGGGCAGACCTTTGCTCAGCTGTGGCGCCGGGGCATCCTGCCGTACCCGTCAGAGCAAGAGATGGAGCCAGCCCTTCGGTTGCAGGTATCGGCCTATGGACGGCTGATGGAGCACGACTACCCAGCAGGCGTCGCCATGGTGATGATCACCTGCTGGCGGCAGATCTACGGGCTGCTCTGCATGGCCGTCTATGGACACCTGGCCTCGTCATTCGACGATTACCTGCCCCTGTTCGAGAACATGATGGACGACCTCCTCGCCTTGTGTGGCGTACCGCGCAAGCGATAAATGAGGCCCACAGCGGCGACGCGTGCCCACGGTGCTACCGCAGCAGCTTGGTAGTGCGTTCGGGATGGCCCGTCTTGATGTTCCGCATCCGGCGCCGGCTCCTTCGTGATCAGCCGCAGACCCGTCTCTGGGCCGCGCGGCAGAGCGACCGGTGGCGTGTGACCCGCACCCTCGCCATCGGCCCCACCGTTTACGCCGCCCCTGAACTTGACTCCATTAACCCTTGGTGCCCACACCGTTCTGACGGCGCACGTCCATACGTCGCGGACGCACACGCGACGTATTGCCGCAGGTCAAAGCCGATACTGACGATTGAGTACTCCCTAAAGACGGCGAGACCCCCGAGTTCAGCAGCAAGGCACTGGACGCCCTGCGCCAGCCGCTGGAGGCGGGGCACGTGGTCATCGCGCGCAGCGCGGGCGTCGTGCGCTTCCCGGCGCGTTTCCTCATGGTGCTCGCGGCCAATCCGTGCCCGTGCGGCCGGTTCTCGCGCACGGACGACCGGTGCGAGTGCCCGCCCTCGGCGATCCGCCGCTACCAGGCCCGGCTCTCCGGACCACTGCTCGACCGGGTCGACCTGCGGGTGGAGGTGGACGCCGTCACCCGGGGCGAGCTGACGGCGACGGGCGCACGTGGCGAGACCACCGCGGTGGTCGCCGACCGGGTGCGCTCGGCCCGCGAACGGGCCGCCGCGCGGTTCCACGGCACGCCGTGGCGCCTCAACAGTGAGATCCCGGGCCGGGAGCTCCGCAGCCGCTGGCAGGCCGCGCCGGGCGCCATGGACGAGGCCGAGCGGAGTCTGGAACGGGGCGTGCTGACCGCGCGGGGGATCGACCGCGTGCTGCGGGTCGCCTGGACGGTCGCCGACCTGTCCGGCCACGACCGCCCGGACGCCGGCGACGTCGTACTGGCCCTGCAACTCCGCACGGGCGTGCCCCGCGGGGTGCCGATGGCGATCGGGGCGGGGGTATGAGCGGGGGGATCGGGCCGGTCGGCCCTCGCAGCCGTGGTGAGGCGTCGGAGACGGTCGGATGGACGGGCCAGGACGGCCCGGCGCGACCGACCGGGTCCGGCGGCCCACCTGGAGGCGGCGTGCGCGAGGGCCCGCCAGGACCGGTCAGCCCGCTGGGCCGGCCCGCAGAGGGCGGCAACGAGGACGCGCCGTGTCCGACCGGCCGGGGCGGGGACGGCTCGGCTGGTGCAGCTGGACAAGGCACGGTGCGACCGACGGGCCCCGGCGGCCCGTCCGGGGAGGCCGGGCCGCCGCGTCTGGTCGACCCGGTGAGCTCGGCCGGAGGGGCCGGAGACGAGGGTCAGCCGAGGGCGGTCGGCCGGCCTGGTGCGGCCGTGCACGACCCGGCGCGACCGACCGGGTCCGGCGGCCCGCCTGGAGGCGGCGTGCACGACGGCGGCGGCCCGCCCGGGGCACCCGGGCGCGACGGCTCACCCTCACCGGTCAGCCACGGCGGCCTCATGGGCCGGATCTTCCTCACCCGTGTCGTCGAACCCGGGGACGAGGCAGGCGGGCGCTGGGTACGGGAGTTCGGGGTGGACGAGGTGGTGCGGCGGCTGAGGCAGCGCGGGGAGCCCTTGCCGGGTGTCAGCCGGAAGCGGTGGGCCGGGCTGCTGGCGCGGGCCGAGCGGGCCGACCCGCGTCGGGATCTCGCCGTCGCGCGGGACGCGGGCGTGCGGTTCGTGTGCCCCGGGGACGCCGAGTGGCCCCGCCAGCTCGACGACCTCGGGGATGCCCGCCCGCTCGGCCTGTGGGTGCGCGGCACCGCGGACCTGCGGCTCTGGGCGTTGCGCTCGGTCGCCCTCGTCGGCGCGCGCGCCTGCACCGAGTACGGGGCGTTCATGGCCGCCACCCTCGCCGCCGGACTCGCCGAGAAGGGGTGGATCGTCGTCTCAGGCGGCGCCTACGGCATCGACGGCGCCGCACACCGCGGGGTGCTCGGCGCGGGCGGTGCGACCGTCGCCGTACTGGCCTGCGGGGTGGACCGTCCCTACCCGCGCGGACACGCCGGACTGATCGGCCGGATCGCGGAACAGGGACTCGTGGTCGGCGAGTTGCCACCCGGCGAGCATCCGACGCCCAGTCGCTTCGTCCTCCGCAACCGCGTGATCGCCGCCCTCACGCGGGGCACGGTCGTCGTCGAGGCGGCCCACCGCAGCGGCTCCCTGGTGACCGCCCGCGCCGCCCGCCGGCTCGGACGCCACACGATAGGAGTACCGGGCCCGGCCACCAGCGGCCTCTCCGCCGGCGTGCACGAACTGCTGCGGCAGGACGCCGTCCTCGTCACCGACGCCGACGAGATCGTCGAACTGGTCGGGGACATGGGCGAGCTCGCCCCCGAGCGCAGGGGACCCGTCCTGCCCCGCGACCTGCTGGACCCGGCGGTCCGTCAGGTCCTCGCCGCGCTGCCGGCCCGCAGGGCGGCACGCCCGGACGACATCGCCCGCACGGCGCAGACCACCCCGGACGACGCGATCGCGAAACTGTACGAACTCCGAGCACTTGGTTACGTCGAACGACACGGCGACGGCTGGAAGTTGACGCGCCAGGCGATGATCTCGGTCCGGGGAGACACCGATGTCCGCTGACGCAGCGTGTTCGGCCGTCCGGGGGAACCCCGACACGCCCTGGAAAATACGTCAGTTGGGGTATCCGGGTGATCACGCAGAGCGACGGGTGTGCCCCGGCGGGACGGCCCCCGGAACGTATCTGCGCACGGCCCGGCCCCCGTTCTTCGCGCACCGCGACGCCGCAGTCACGCTACGCTCACGAGGGTCCAGACACGGACGGCCCAGAACAGGCACGAGAACAGACATCGGACAGACGACGCACCCAGGCAGTACCAGCCCACGGCAGAACGGCACTAGGCGACGAATGCCCCAGCACACCTCCGGGTCCGACCGGGCGGCGATCCCCCCAGCCGCCCGCGACGGTGGCAGCGTGCGGCCGCCCGCTCCCTCGACGCTCGACGAGCTGTGGCGGTCGTACAAGGCGACGGGGGACGAACGTCTGCGGGAGCAGCTGATCCTGCACTACTCACCGCTGGTGAAGTACGTCGCCGGCCGGGTCAGCGTGGGCCTGCCGCCCAACGTCGAACAGGCGGACTTCGTCTCCTCCGGCGTCTTCGGGCTGATCGACGCGATCGAGAAGTTCGACGTCGACCGTGAGATCAAGTTCGAGACGTACGCGATCACCCGGATCCGCGGCGCGATGATCGACGAGCTGCGGGCACTGGACTGGATCCCCCGCTCCGTGCGGCAGAAGGCGCGCAACGTGGAGCGCGCCTACGCCACCCTCGAGGCGCGGCTGCGGCGCACCCCGACGGAGAACGAGGTCGCCGCCGAGATGGGCATCACCGTCGGCGAGCTGCACGCGGTGTTCAGCCAGCTCTCCCTCGCCAACGTCGTCGCCCTGGAGGAGCTGCTGCACGTCGGCGGTGACGGCGGCGACCAGCTCAGCTTCATGGACACCCTGGAGGACACCGCCGCCGACAACCCGGTGGAGGTCGCCGAGGACCGGGAGCTGCGCCGCTTCCTGGCGCGGGCCATCAACACCCTGCCCGAGCGGGAGAAGACCGTGGTCACGCTGTACTACTACGAGGGCCTCACCCTGGCCGAGATCGGCAACGTGCTCGGTGTCACCGAGAGCCGCGTGAGTCAGATCCACACCAAGTCGGTGCTCCAGCTGCGCGCCAAGCTGGCCAGTTTCGGGCGCTGACCCCCGGCGGCGTCCGGTGCGACCGGCCGTCCGAACCCCTGGCCGCGGTGGGCGGAGCGTCCGTAAAGTGGACGACGTGCCAAGGATTCGAGCGGCCTCCGTGGCCGAGCACCGGTCGATGCAGCGAGCCGCCCTGCTGGACGCGGCACGCTCCCTGCTGTCCGAGGGCGGTACGGAGGCGCTGACCTTCCCGGCCCTCGCCGAGCGCACGGGCCTCGCCCGGTCGTCCGTGTACGAGTACTTCCGCTCGCGGGCGGCCGTCGTCGAGGCGCTGTGCGAGGCCGACTTCCCCGTCTGGGCGGCCGAGGTCGAGGCGGCGATGGCGGACGCCGAGGGCCCCGAGGGCAAGATCGAGGCGTACGTCCGCAAACAGCTGGAGCTGGTCGGGGACCGGCGGCACCGCGCGGTCGTCGCGATCTCCGCGAGCGAACTCGACGCCGGCGCCCGGGAGAAGATCCGCGCCGCCCACGGCGGACTCGTCGCGATGATCGTCGAGGCGCTCGCCGGACTGGGGCACGCCGAGCCGCGCCTCACCGCCATGCTGCTCCAGGGCGTCGTCGACGCCGCGGTACGCCGTATCGAGCTGGGGGCGGCCGAGCATCCCGACGTGATCGTCCGGGCGGCGGTCTCCCTGGCCCTGGACGGCGTCCGGGGCTGAAGCACCGCCCGGGCGGCCCGGCCCTCTCAGGGCAACGGCACCCCGAGCACCGGCAGGAGCCGGGACGGGCCCCGGTGGAGCAGCCACGGGGGCAGCAGGGAGAGCGGGTCCAGGTAGGTCTCGCCCCGCAGCAGCCCCCAGTGGACGCACGGCGCCGTGCAGTGCGAGCCGCCCGCCTCCACCGTGCCGATCACCTCGCCCGCCGACACCTCCGCGCCCTGCGGCACCGAGGCTCGGACGGGTTCGTAGGTCGTGCGCAGCGGCGGGTCCCCGGTGCCGGTGAGCTCCACCGACACGACGCCCTTCCCGGCCACCCGGCCCGCGAACGACACCCGGCCGTCCGCCACCGCCCGTACCGGCGTCCCCGGCGCCGCCGCGAGATCGACGCCCCGGTGCCCAGGCCCGTAGACGGTCGCCGGCGGTTCCCAGCCGCGCAGGACGTGCGGGCGTACCCCCACCGGCCACGTACGGCCGACGGCGGGGACGGTGTCGGCGTCCGCGGCGGAACGTGGCTCCCCAGCGGCTCCCGCGACGGCCCGCACAACGGCCCCCGACGATCCCGCCGAGCCGACCGCGAACAGCCGGGACGCGGGCGGTGCCAGCAGAGCCGCCACGGTCAGCGCCACCACCAGCACCAGCCGCACGCACCGCCGGGCCCACCTGCCCGGACCGCCCCCGCCACTCGCATCACGCCACTTCACGCCACCCACGCCCCTCGCTCCGTCCCGGTCGTCGCATGGTGGAAGCGTCCCCCGGAGACGTGATCTCCGCCGGGACCTGTGGACGGACGGCCGGGTTGTGGACAACGGCGTCACCCGGCACCCTCCGGGTCCCGTACACTTCTGGTGGCGACCCGGGCCACCGGGTCGACTTCGCACGCCCCGACATCGGGACCGGTCACGACCGTGCCTCGGTGTCAGCGCCCCTCGGTCCTTCGTGGCACGGCGCGTCGTGGGCGTCAGGCGCGGGAGCCGTCCGGCACCCGCGGCACAACCGAGAAATTCAAGGAGAAACGGCCATGGCCGTCGTCACGATGCGGGAGCTGCTGGAGAGCGGCGTCCACTTCGGTCACCAGACCCGTCGCTGGAACCCGAAGATGAAGCGCTTCATCTTCACGGAGCGCAACGGCATCTACATCATCGACCTGCTCCAGTCGCTGTCGTACATCGACCGCGCCTACGAGTTCGTCAAGGAGACCGTCGCCCACGGCGGCACGGTCATGTTCGTCGGCACGAAGAAGCAGGCGCAGGAGGCCATCGCCGAGCAGGCCACCCGCGTCGGCATGCCCTACGTCAACCAGCGCTGGCTGGGCGGCATGCTCACCAACTTCTCGACCGTCTACAAGCGTCTGCAGCGCCTCAAGGAGCTCGAGCAGATCGACTTCGAGGACGTGGCCGCCTCCGGCCTCACCAAGAAGGAGCTGCTGGTCCTCTCCCGCGAGAAGGCGAAGCTGGAGAAGACCCTCGGCGGTATCCGCGAGATGCAGAAGGTGCCCAGCGCCGTCTGGATCGTGGACACCAAGAAGGAGCACATCGCGGTCGGCGAGGCCCGGAAGCTCAACATCCCGGTCGTCGCCATCCTCGACACCAACTGCGACCCCGACGAGGTCGACTACAAGATCCCGGGCAACGACGACGCGATCCGCTCCGTCACCCTGCTCACCCGCGTGATCGCCGACGCCGTCGCCGAGGGCCTCATCGCCCGTTCCGGTGGCGCCGGTGAGGGCAAGGGCGAGAAGGCCGCCGGCGAGCCGCTGGCCGAGTGGGAGCGCGACCTGCTCGAGGGCGAGAAGAAGGCCGAGGAGGCCGCTCCGGCCGCCGCCGAGGGCGAGAAGCCGGCCGAGGCGCCCGCCGCCGAGGCCCCGCAGGCCGACGCCGAGCCCAAGGCCGAGCAGGCCTGACCGCTCCGTACGAGCCGATGACGGCGGGAGCGGTGACATGACGTCCGCTCCCGCCGTTCACCCGTAGACCGGCGGTGGCCCGGGACCTGCCCACGAAGCGGTCCCGCCCCGCCGATCTTCGAACCTCCAGACTTCGAGAAAGATTCACAGACTCATGGCGAACTACACCGCCGCCGACGTCAAGAAGCTCCGGGAGCTCACCGGCGCCGGCATGATGGACTGCAAGAAGGCGCTGGACGAGGCCGACGGCAACGTCGACAAGGCCGTCGAGGCGCTCCGCATCAAGGGCCAGAAGGGCGTCGCCAAGCGCGAGGGCCGCTCCGCCGAGAACGGCGCCGTGGTCTCGGTCCTCGCCGACGACAACTCCTCCGGTGTCATCGTCGAGCTGAAGTGCGAGACGGACTTCGTCGCCAAGGGTGAGAAGTTCCAGGCCGTCGCCACCGCGATCGCCGAGCACGTCGCCAAGACCGCCCCGGCCGACATCGAGGCCCTGCTCGCCTCCGAGATCGAGGCCGGCAAGACCGTCCAGGCGTTCGTGGACGAGGCCAACGCCAACCTCGGCGAGAAGATCGTGCTGGACCGCTTCGCGCAGTTCGCCGACGGCTACGTGACGGCGTACATGCACCGCACGATGCCCGACCTGCCCCCGCAGATCGGTGTGCTCGTCGAGCTGGACAAGCCGAACGCCGAGATCGCCAAGGGCGTCGCCCAGCACATCGCCGCCTTCGCGCCGAAGTACCTCTCCAAGGAGGACGTGCCGGCCGAGGTCGTCGAGTCCGAGCGTCGCATCGCCGAGGAGACCACCCGCGCCGAGGGCAAGCCCGAGGCCGCGATCGGCAAGATCGTCGAGGGTCGCCTCAACGGCTTCTTCAAGGACGCCACGCTGCTCGGCCAGCCCTACGCGCTCGACAACAAGAAGTCCGTCCAGAAGGTCCTGGACGAGGCCGGTGTCACCCTGAAGCGCTTCTCGCGCATCAAGGTCGGCATCTGAGTCCGTACCGCGACGGGCGCGCGACCCCGATAGGGTCGACAGCAGTCGTTCGGACACGCGTCCACGCACGCGCGCGTGCCGGGCGACAGCAGATCTGACGAGGAGGCCATTGCCGCATGGGATGCGAACCACGCCCCACCGGCAATGGCCTTCTTCGTATGTGCAACACGTGAAAGAGGCGGGATTCGACCATGACGACCAAGGCTGAGAAGAGCGACGACGGCAAAGTGCGCGGCCGGTTTCTGCTGAAGCTGTCCGGAGAGGCCTTCTCCGGTGGCGGAGGCCTGGGCGTCGATCCCGACGTGGTGCACGCCATCGCCCGTGAGATCGCGGCCGTCGTACGGGACGGCGCGGAGATCGCGATCGTGATCGGCGGCGGCAACTTCTTCCGCGGAGCCGAGCTCCAGGTGCGCGGCATGGACCGCGCCCGCTCCGACTACATGGGCATGCTCGGCACCGTGATGAACTGCCTGGCCCTCCAGGACTTCCTGGAGAAGGAGGGCGTCGACTGCCGCGTGCAGACCGCCATCACCATGGGCCAGGTCGCCGAGCCCTACATCCCGCTGCGCGCCGTGCGCCACCTGGAGAAGGGCCGCGTGGTCATCTTCGGCGCCGGTATGGGCATGCCGTACTTCTCCACCGACACCACCGCCGCGCAGCGCGCCCTCGAGATCGACGCCGAGGCGCTGCTCATGGGCAAGAACGGTGTCGACGGGGTCTACGACTCCGACCCCAAGACCAACCCCGACGCCGTCAAGTTCGACTCCCTCGGCTTCGGCGAGGTCATCACCCGCAACCTCAAGGTCGCCGACGCCACGGCCGTCACCCTCTGCCGTGACAACAACCTGCCGATCGTCGTGTTCGAACTCCTCAAGGAGGGCAACATCGCCCGCGCCGTCAAGGGTGAGAAGATCGGCACGCTGGTGGACGACCAGGCCGGGCGCGACTGACCGGGGGATGGACAATGTCCTGCCGGTCGTGAACCGTGCAGGAAGAAGACGCGACGCAGCCGGCCGCCGCCCCGACCGAGGACCGCAGCCGGGCCTACTCAAGACACGCAGGAGCAAGTGGTGATCGAAGAGACCCTCCTCGAGGCCGAGGAGAAGATGGAGAAGGCCGTCGTGGTCGCCAAGGAGGACTTCGCCGCGATCCGCACCGGCCGTGCGCACCCGGCGATGTTCAACAAGATCGTGGCCGACTACTACGGCGCGCCGACGCCGATCAACCAGCTGGCCTCGTTCTCCGTGCCCGAGCCGCGCATGGCCGTGGTGACCCCGTTCGACAAGAGCGCCCTGCGCAACATCGAGCAGGCGATCCGTGACTCCGACCTGGGCGTCAACCCGAGCAACGACGGCAACATCATCCGGGTGGTGTTCCCCGAGCTGACCGAGGAGCGCCGGCGCGAGTACATCAAGGTCGCCAAGGGCAAGGGCGAGGACGCGAAGATCTCGATTCGCTCCGTGCGCCGCAAGGCGAAGGAAGCCATCGACAAGCTGATCAAGGACGGCGAGGTCGGCGAGGACGAGGGCCGCCGTGCGGAGAAGGAGCTCGACGACACCACGGCGAAGTACGTCGCCCAGGTGGACGAGCTCCTGAAGCACAAGGAAGCGGAGCTGCTCGAGGTCTGATGAACGACTCTTCCTGGGGGACGCCGCAGACCGGGTACTGGGGGCCGTCCGACCAGGGACCCGACCGGGGAGCTGTCCCGGCGGGTCCCGCGTACGATGCGCACCAAGCACAGCAGACGCGGCCCATGCCCATCGTGCCTGACGTACCCGAACACGGCGGAGACCAGGATGCGGACCGGGGGGCTGCTCGGCTGAGCGGCCCCCTGTTCCGAGACGAGCCGACGCGGGCCCGCCCCCTGCCGGGGGAGGTGCCGCAGAATCCGGAGCCCATGCCCCACGCCCCGCAGCCGGCCCCCGCACCGCAGAAGAAGAGCGCGGGGCGGGACCTCGGCGCGGCGATAGGCGTCGGCGTCGGACTCGGCGCGGTGATCGTCGCGTCGCTGTTCTTCGTCAAGGCCGTCTTCGTCGGGGTGATCGCGGTCGCCGTCGTGGTGGGCCTGTGGGAGCTGACGACGCGGCTGGACGAGCGCAAGGGGATCAAGGCGCCCCTCGTCCCACTGGCGCTGGGCGGCGCGGCGATGGTCGTCGCCGGGTACGCCCGGGGCGCGGAGGGCGCGTGGGTCGCCATGGCGCTCACCACGCTGGCGGTGCTGGTGTGGCGCATGACGGCACCGCCGGAGGGCTACCTCAAGGACGTCACGGCGGGCGTCTTCGCGGTGTTCTACGTCCCCTTCCTGGCGACGTTCGTCGCGATGCTGCTGAAGGCCGAGGACGGCCCCTGGCGCGTGCTGACCTTCCTGCTGCTCACCGTGGTCAGCGACACCGGCGCGTACGCGGTCGGCTGGCGCTTCGGCAAGCGCAAGCTCGCCCCGCGCATCAGCCCCGGCAAGACCCGCGAGGGCCTGCTGGGCGCGGTCGGCTTCTCGATGGCGGCGGGCGCGCTGTGCATGCAGTTCCTCATCGACGACGGCCAGTGGTGGCAGGGCCTGCTGCTGGGTCTCGCGGTCGCCGCGAGCGCCACGCTGGGCGACCTCGGTGAGTCGATGATCAAACGTGACCTCGGCATCAAGGACATGGGCACGCTGCTGCCGGGCCACGGCGGCATCATGGACCGCCTGGACTCCCTCCTGCCGACGGCGCCGGTGGTGTGGCTGCTGCTGGCGGTCTTCGTGGGGTCGGGCTGAGGTTCCTCTCGTAGCGCCATGACCTTTGGGCCCTCGTCCCGCTGGGACGGGGGCCCGAATGCTGTCCACATGCCGAACAGGTCCTGCGATCGTGACGACGAAAGGGGCCGCTGGTGATCACCTTGCACCTGCTGCATGAGCAAGGCGGCGCGTCCGTCAGGGCTGCCGTCTCGGCGTTCGAAGCGCGTCACAGTCACGGCGGTGCCGAGCCCGACCGGGAGCGGGCGGAGCAGCACTTCGTCCTGCTGTCCGCAGCGATCGCGGGGGCGTGGCCCCGGCCGGCGGCGGCCTCGCGGGCGGCGGAGCGCGAGGCCGTCCACGTGTTGCTGGCGGTCGGCGACGTGCCCGGTCACCGCTGCCCCGTCTGCGTCAGGCCTCAGGCACCCCTCCCTCAGCCGACGGCCGGCGCCGGAGGCGACATGACGGACGACGAGCGTGCGGAGCACGAGGCCCGCCTTCGCGGACTGCTCTACCTGTCCTGTCCCGACGCCCCGGCCGGCGCCCTGGAAGCCACGGCCGAAGCCATCACACGGAGCGCCGGGCGCGTGCCCGCCGCGGCAGTCCCGGAGGCCGCTGATCTCGCCCGCCCCCGGCAGCCCTACAGCGCGGACCCCCTGAACCTGTGCGGGGCGGACCTCCGCGGCGCGGCGCTCATGGGCGCGGACCTGCGCCATGCGGACGCCTATGGCGCGGACCTGAGCGGTGCGGATCTGACCGGCGCGGATCTGAGCCACGCGAACCTGACGGGCGTGGACCTGAGGCACGCCCATCTCACCGGCGCGAACCTGACCGACGCGAACCTGAGCAACGCGCAGCTGAGTCACGCGAACATGAACGGCGCTGTTCTGCGGGACGCGGCACTGACCGACACGGACCTGCGCTCCGCGCTGCTGTGCGGCGTGGACCTGACCGGCGCGGACCTGATGTACGCGGACATGACCGACGCGCACCTGAGGGGCGCGGTCCTCACGGCGGCGGACCTGTCCGAAGCGGTCCTCACGGGCGCGGACGTCTCCGAAGCGGTCCTCATGGGGGCGGACCTGTCCGGAGCCGTCCTCACGGGCTCGGCGCTCGAGGACGCCACGATCCCGTGCCCGGATCACCGCTGACCGGGGTCGGTCAGTGACGATCCCGTGACCGGATCACCGCTGACCGGGGCCGGTCAGTACGCGCGTGCCACGACGGCGATGTTGCCAGGCTGGTCGTCGCTCACGGGAACGGAACCGTCCGCCGCGACCAAACACCGCACGGTGACGCCCTGCTCGGCGAGCTTGGCCTCACCCTCCACGCCCAGGGTTTCCCAGGCGATGCGCGCCCAGCCGGTGCTCGCCGCCTCCGCGGCCTCCTCGACCGTGGTCACCTCGACGGTGCGGTCGTCGCGACGCTGACGGGACTGGGCCAGCAGAAGCGCCTGGTCGTCCTCCAGCACCGTGGGCAGGATCTCGGGCAGCGCCCCGATCGGCGTCGGCTCCTTGCTTCCCGCCACGCGACGGACCAGCGCGGCGGTGCCGTTCTCCACGTCACGCGGCCCGACCTCGACGCGTACCGGCACCCCCTTGAGCTCCCAGTCGACCGCGCGGCGGCCGAACGGCGTGTCGGTGCGGTCGTCGACCTGCACGCGGACACCGGCCGTCCTCAACCGGTCGGCGATCCCACGGACCGTGTCCAGGACCGCGTCGTCGCCCTTGACAGCCACGACGACCACCTGAACCGGGGCCAGACGCGGTGGGACGCGAAGGCCGTCGTCGTCGCCGTGCGTCATCACCAGCGCGCCGACCATCCGGGTAGTGGAACCCCACGACGTCTGCCAGACGTGTTCCTCACGGCCGTCCTTCGACAGGTAGCGCGTCCCGAACGCCTTGGCGAAGTTCTGGCCCAGTTCGTGGCTCGTGGCCAGCTGGAGGGCCTTGCCGTCGCCCATCATGCCTTCCAGAGTGAGCGTGTTGATCGCGCCGGCGAACCGCTCCCTGACCGTCTTGCGACCCGGTACGACGTCCATGGCGAGGACGTTCACCAGGAAGTCGGCGTACACCTCCTGGTGGATGCGCGCGGCGTAGTCCCGGGCGTCCTCGTAGGTGGCGTGTGCCGTGTGGCCTTCCTGCCACAGGAATTCCGTCGTACGGAGGAACACCCGCGGCCGCAGCTCCCAGCGGACCACGTTCGCCCACTGGTTGATCAGCAGCGGGAGGTCGCGGTAGCTCTGCACCCACTTGGAGAAGTAGTCGTTGACGATCGTCTCGGACGTGGGGCGGACGACGACGGGCTCCTCCAGCTCCTTGCCCCCACCGTGCGTGACCACGGCCAGTTCCGGCGCGAACCCCTCGACGTGCTCGGCTTCCTTCGTCAGGTACGACTGCGGGATGAAGAGGGGAAAGTACGCGTTCTGCGCGCCGGCCGCCTTGATCCGGGCGTCCACCTCCTGCTGCATCCGCTCCCACAGGCCGTACCCGTACGGTCGCACGACCATGGTGCCGCGCACCGGCCCGTTGTCGGCCAGCTCGGCCTTGCCGACCAGGTCCTGGTACCAGCGGGGGAAGTCGTCCGCGCGGGGTGTGAGAACGGGTGCCTTTGCCATGGCGCGCAGAGTAGGACGCGGCCCGGCCGGGGCGCGACCCGATTACGGCGTGACCGGCAGCCCCGCGGCAACGCCCTCTTCCTGCTGCACTCCGTCTGGGGAACTGCGGGCACCAGCAGCCACAGATCCGACGTGTGGTACGCCAGCGTCTGCGGGTCAGCCTGATCCGCATACGGGATCTTTCACACCGGTGATGTCCGATCGTCGTCGGATCCGGCGCCTCTGACGAGCTGGCGGCCTAGAGTGATCGGAATGCGGTGGGGGAGTCGCCCGACGTGGGCTCGGTGGTTGGTGGCTGTGTACGTCGTCGGATTTCTCGAAGGAACGGTGGCGCACGCGTACTTCTTGGTGGCGGGCGGGCCGGCCGCGTACAGCTACGCGCCGGTACCGGTGCAACTGCTGTTCCACGCTCTCCTCCTGCTGGATCCGTTGGCGGCCCTGCTGACCGTCCGTGTCCACCCACTCGGGCCGCTCCTTTGTGCTGGCATCATGCTCGTCGACCTCACTGCGAACTGGTGGGTTCAGTGGGATGCCGTCCTGACGCACCCGGCTGCCTTCGTCCGTCCGGTCGGGCTCTTGCCCATGACGCTCTTCGGCGTATTGGTGCTGAGTGCGGCCTTCCCGCTGAGTCGCGCACTGGCATCCACCGCTGACGTCAACGACGCCGGACGACGACGTACCAAGCCGGTCACCGACGGCTCGGCGACCGACGGTGTCGGCGCTTGATGCTTGGTCGCCGACCACTGTGACCGAACTAATGAAGCGGTGCGGTGTCGCCCACGGCGACGACGGCTGTGCTGACAGCGCCGACGATGGACGGCAACGGCACTCGGCGGCACGGCTCGATGAGTGGCGCGCAAGCGTCGAGTGATCGCCCCCGGGCCGTCGGAGGCGCTCAAGAGCGACCAGCGACGCCCCCCACCGACAGGTGTGGCCCCCGACACCCGCAGGTCACCCATCTGGATCTGCGACACTGGTACAGCCATGCCTAAGCCCGGAGAACTTACATTCGTCGCGCCGCGCGGAGCCAAGAAGCCGCCGCGGCATCTTGCCGATCTCACGCCTGCCGAGCGCAAGGAGGCGGTCGTCGCGGTCGGTGAGAAGCCGTTCCGTGCCAAGCAGCTCTCGCAGCACTACTTCGCGCGGTACGCGCACGATCCGGAGCAGTGGACCGACATCCCCGCCGGTTCGCGCGGCAAGCTGCGGGAAGCGCTGCTTCCCGAGCTGATGAGCGTCGTGCGGCACCTGTCCACCGACCAGGGGACGACCCGCAAGACGCTGTGGAAGCTGTTCGACGGGACGCTCGTCGAGTCCGTGCTGATGCGGTACCCGGACCGGGTCACCATGTGCATCAGCTCGCAGGCCGGCTGCGGCATGAACTGCCCGTTCTGCGCGACCGGGCAGGCGGGGCTGGACCGGAACCTGTCCACCGCCGAGATCGTGCACCAGATCGTCGACGGCATGCGCGCGCTCCGCGAGGGCGAGGTGCCCGGCGGGCCCGCGCGGCTGAGCAACATCGTGTTCATGGGCATGGGCGAGCCCCTCGCCAACTACAACCGCGTCGTCGGCGCCATCCGCCGCCTCACCGACCCCGAGCCCGACGGCCTCGGCCTGTCGCAGCGCGGGATCACCGTGTCCACCGTCGGTCTCGTCCCGGCGATCCACCGGTTCTCCGACGAGGGCTTCAAGTGCCGCCTGGCGATCTCGCTGCACGCCCCCGACGACGAGCTCCGCGACACCCTCGTCCCCGTGAACACACGGTGGAAGGTGCGCGAGGTGCTCGACGCCGGGTTCGAGTACGCGGCGAAGTCCGGGCGCCGGCTGTCCATCGAGTACGCGCTGATCCGGGACATCAACGATCAGGCGTGGCGCGGTGACCGGCTCGGGCGCATGCTCAAGGGGCGTCCCGTGCACGTCAACCTCATCCCGCTCAACCCGACGCCCGGCTCCAAGTGGACCGCGTCGCGGCCCGAGGACGAGAAGGCGTTCGTCGAGGCGATCGCCGCGCACGGTGTGCCGGTGACGATCCGGGACACCCGTGGTCAGGAGATCGACGGGGCGTGTGGTCAGCTCGCCGCCACCGAGCGGTAGTCTGACCGGCGTCAACACATCTGCATATTCCGACAGGGGAGCGCCACAGCGCTGAGAGTGCGGCACCGGCCGCAGACCCTCCGAACCTGGCCCAGGTCATTCTGGGTAGGGAGATCGGTCATCACTCGAGCTGTTGCGCCCTGCCCGGGACCCCGCCGGGGATCCCGGGCAGGGCCGCGTCTCTTCCTGGTCACTCCAGGAGGAATCAAGTGGGCATCACCAAGAAGGTCACCGTCCTGGCCGTCGGGCTGGGGCTCGTCACACTGTCCGCCTGCGGCTCGTCCGGCGGGGACGGCGGCGGCGCCGGCGGCGAGGGCTCGAAGACCGTGACCCTCGTCAGTCACAACTCGTGGGCCGTGTCCGAGGACGTCGTCGCCGCCTTCGAGAAGCAGTCCGGATACAAGCTCAAGGTCCTCGAGGACGGCGACGCCGGGCAGGCCGTGAACAAGGCGATCCTGACCAAGGACAACCCCCAGGGCGACGTCTTCTTCGGCGTCGACAACACCCTGCTGTCCCGCGCCCTCGACAACGGCCTCTTCCAGTCCTACGAGGCCAAGGGCTCCGACCTGATCCTGCCCGAGTACCGGGTCGACGAGGACAAGCACCGCGTCACCCCCGTCGACACCGGCGACGTCTGCGTCAACTACGACAAGGCGTGGTTCCAGAAGAAGAAGCTGACCCCGCCGAAGACCTTCGACGACCTGGCCAAGCCCGCCTACAAGGACCTCCTCGTCGTCGAGAACGCCGCCACCTCCTCGCCCGGCCTCGGCTTCCTGCTCGGCACCGCCGCCGAGTACGGGGACAAGGGGTGGGAGGACTACTGGGGGAAGCTCAAGGACAACGGCGTCAAGGTCGTCGACGGCTGGGAGCAGGCGTACAACGAGGAGTTCTCCGGCTCGGCCGGTGGCAAGAAGGCCAAGGCCGACCGCCCGCTCGTCGTGTCGTACGCCTCCTCGCCGCCCGCCGAGGTGATCTACGCCGACCCGCGGCCCGACACGGCGCCCACCGGCGTCGCCGAGGGCACCTGCTTCCGCCAGGTCGAGTACGCCGGTCTGCTGAGCAACGCCAGGAACCCCGAGGGCGGCAAGGCGCTCCTGGACTTCATGGCCGGCAAGACCTTCCAGGAGGACATGCCGCTCAACATGTTCGTGTATCCGGTGCGTGAGGGCGCCCAGGTGCCGGAGGAGTTCGTGCAGTTCGGGCCGCAGGCGAAGGAGCCGCGGACCATGGACCCGGCGAAGATCGCCGAAAACCGTGACCAGTGGGTCAAGTCGTGGACCTCGCTCGTACTGAAGTGACACCGCGGCGGCCCGGATGGTGGCGCCGCAACGCGGCCCGGCTCGGCCTCATGGCCGTGCCGGCCGCGTTCTTCGCCGTCTTCTTCGCCTACCCGGTCGCCGCGATCGTCGCCCGAGGGCTGAAGACCGACGGCGGCTGGCAGCCCGGGCGGATCGCGGACGTGCTCGGCCAGTCCGACATCCGCCAGGTGCTGTGGTTCACCACCTGGCAGGCGCTCCTCTCCACGGCCCTCACCCTGGTGATCGCCCTGCCTGGCGCCTACGCCCTGGCCCGCTTCGACTTCCCCGGCCGACAGGTGCTGCGCGCGGTGATCACCGTGCCGTTCGTGCTGCCGACGGTCGTCGTCGGCACGGCGTTCATGGCGCTCGTCGGGCGCGGCGGGCTGCTGGACGAGCTGTGGGGCGTGCGCCTGGACACCACGGTCTGGGCGATCCTCCTCGCGCACGTCTTCTTCAACTACGCCGTGGTCGTCCGCACCGTGGGCGGGCTGTGGGCGCAGCTCGACCCGCGCCAGGAGGAGGCCGCGCGGATGCTCGGCGCCTCCCGCCTCACCGCCTGGCGCACGGTCACCCTCCCGGCGCTCGCGCCCGCCGTGGCCGCCGCCGCGCTGATGGCCTTCCTCTTCACCTTCACGTCGTTCGGCGTGGTGCAGATCCTCGGCGGACCCGCCTTCTCCACCCTGGAGGTGGAGATCTACCGGCAGACCGCGGACATCTTCGACCTGTCCACGGCCGCCGTCCTCACGCTGATCCAGTTCGTCGCCGTCGGTGCGATCCTCGCCCTGCACGCCTGGACCGTGCGGCGCCGGGAGACCGCGCTGCGGCTCGTCGACGCCTCGGCCACCGCCCGCCGCCCGCGCGGGGCCGGGCAGTGGGCGCTGCTCGGCGGGGTCGTCGCCACGGTCGTCGTCCTCCTGCTCCTGCCGCTCGCCGTTCTGGTGCAGCGGTCCTTCGCCGGCGTCGGTCTCGCCTACTACCGGGCGCTGACCGAGGCCGACGGCGGCGTCTTCCTGGTCGCCCCGATCGAGGCGATCGGCAACTCCCTGCGCTACGCCGTCACCGCCACCGTGATCGCCGTGGTGATCGGCGGTCTCGCCGCCGTCGCGCTGACCCGGCGGGACGCGGGACGGCTGGTGCGCGGGTTCGACGCGCTGCTGATGCTGCCCCTCGGCGTGTCCGCGGTGACCGTCGGCTTCGGCTTCCTCATCGCTCTCGACGAGCCCCCGCTGGACCTGCGCGCCTCCTGGATCCTGGTGCCGCTCGCGCAGGCACTGGTCGGCGTCCCCTTCGTCGTACGGACCATGCTGCCGGTGCTGCGCGCGGTGGACGTGCGGCTCAGGGAGGCGGCGTCGGTGCTGGGGGCGTCGCCGTGGCGGGCGTGGCGGGAGGTGGACCTGCCGCTGGTGCGGCGGGCGCTGCTGATCGCCGCCGGGTTCGCCTTCGCGGTGTCGCTGGGGGAGTTCGGGGCGACGGTGTTCATCGCGCGGCCGGACAACCCCACCCTGCCGGTGGCCGTGGCGCGGCTGCTGGGGCGGCCCGGGGACCTCAACTACGGGCAGGCGATGGCCCTGTCGACGATTCTGATGATCGTGTGCGCCGTGGCTCTGCTCGTGCTGGAGCGGCTGCGGACCGACCGGACGGGGGAGTTCTAGATGCCCACCGACAGCCAGCCGCCCACCGGGGCCCAGCTGCCCACCGAGAACCAGCCGCCTACCGAGAGCCGGCCGTCCACCGACAGGCAGCCGCCCACCGACAGCCACCTGCCCGTCCACGGCACGCCGTCCGTCCACGGCAAGCCGCCCGCCGACAGCCTGCTGCGTCTCGAGGACGCGACCGTCCGCTTCGGCGGCCGGGCCGCGCTGGACTCCGTCGGCCTCGGTGTCGCCGAGCACGAGATCGTGTGCGTGCTCGGGCCCAGCGGCAGCGGCAAGTCCACGCTGCTGCGCGCGGTCGCCGGGCTCCAGCCGCTGGACGCCGGGCGGGTCCTGCTCGACGGTCGTGACCAGGCGGGCGTGCCCGCGCACCGGCGGGGCGTCGGGCTGATGTTCCAGGACCACCAGCTGTTCCCGCAGCGGGACGTGGGAGGCAACGTGGCCTTCGGCCTGCGCATGCACGGCGCGCCCCGCGCCGAACAGGTGCGGCGCGTGAAGGAGTTGCTGGAGCTGGTCGGGCTGCCCGGGGCGTCCGGGCGGGCCGTCGCCGCCCTGTCCGGGGGTGAGCAGCAGCGGGTGGCGCTGGCCCGTGCGCTCGCGCCCAGCCCGCGGCTGCTGATGCTCGACGAGCCGCTCGGCCAGCTCGACCGGTCGCTCAGGGAGCGTCTCGTCGTCGAACTGCGGGACCTGTTCGGCCGGCTGGGCACCACGGTGCTGGCCGTGACGCACGACCAGGGCGAGGCGTTCGCGCTCGCCGACCGGGTGGTGGTGATGCGCGACGGGCGGATCGCCCAGTCCGGCACGCCGCTCGAGGTGTGGCAGCGGCCCGCCGACGCCTTCGTGGCCCGCTTCCTCGGCTTCGAGAACGTCGTCGAGGCGAGCGTCGCCGACGGCGTCGCCGTCACTCCCTGGGGCAAGGTGCCGGTGCCGCCGGACGCGCCCGAGGGCACGCGGCCCCTGCTGGTCCGGCCGGCCGGGGTCCGGCTGGTCCCGGCCGGGGAGGGACTGCGCTGCACGGTGACCGCGCGCACCTTCCGCGGCACCCATGTCGCCGTGCGTCTCCAGCCGGAGGACGCGCCCCCGCTGGAGGCGGCCTGCGCGCTGCGGGACGCCCCGGACGTCGGGGACGTCACCGGCGTGGAGTTCGACGGCGCGGAAATCGCCGTGCTCGGCTGATCGCCGTTGCCTAGGGTGAGCGGCATGACACGACTGGCTCACGAGCGCTACTGCGACGAGATCGCCCATCAGATCGGGGAGTTGAGGTCGGTGGTGACCTCGGGGGCGGACCTGTCCCGCGCGGTGCCGACCACACCCGACTGGACGCTGGAACAACTCGTACGGCACCTCGGCGGCGCCCTGCGCTGGATGGCTCTGATGGTGCGGACGGGGGCCGAGAAGGAGACCCCCGAGGAGGACGTGCCGGGCTTCGACGGGCCCGAGGCGCGCGGGGACGCCGCCGTCCTGGACGCCTGGCTGGCGGAGAGCGGCGACCTGGCCGTCGGCGCGCTGCGGGATGCCGGGCCGGACGCCCGGGTGTGGAGCTGGGCGGGCATCGAGAACGCCGGCTTCTGGGCCCGCCGTATGACCCATGAGGTGACCGTGCACCGCGCGGACGCCACGCTCGCCGCCGGACTGCCCTACGAGGTCGCGCCCGAGGTGGCCGCCGACGCGGTCGACGAGTGGCTGGAGATCGTGGAGTGGGCGCAGCGGACGCTGCCCGACGACGAGGTGCACGAGCTGCGCGGACCCCTGCGCACGATCCACCTGCACGCCACCGACACCGGACCCGAGGCCGAGGCGGAGTGGCTGATCAGGCTGGACGAGGAGGGGGTGTCCTGGAGCCGGGACCACGAGAAGGCCACGGTCGCGCTGCGCGGGCCGCTCACCTGGGTGCTGCTCGCCTTCTACCGCCGTATCCCGCTGGACGACGCCCGCATCGAGGTCCTCGGTGAGCGCTCGGTGCTCGAACACTGGCTGGACCGGGCCACGTTCGGCTGACGGCAGCTCAACGGCGAGCGGCCCGCCCCCGGTTCGGGGACGGGCCGCAGGCGTTTCCGTGAGGCGTCAGCGCTGGCTGTTCGCCCCGCGGCGGCGCATGCCGAAGAAGACGGCGCCGCCACCGATGGCGACCAGGGCGGCCGCGACACCGGCGATCATGCCGGTGTTGGAGTTGGCGCCGGTCTCGGCGAGGTTGGACTCACCGGCCGGGGACGGGGCGTTGTCCGACGTGTCCGCCGGGGGAGCGCTCTCGCTCGTGCTCTCCGACGGGGCCGGGGTCGGCTCCTCGCTCTCCTCGGCCGGGGCCGAGGTCTCCTCCGACGGCGTCGGCTCGGGGGACGGGGACTCCTCCTCGTCCTCCTTGCACGGCGTCGACGGCGTCACCAGGTTCGGCTTGATGTCCTCGTCCACGTACGGCTTGGCCGTGACGTGGATGCGGTACTCGGCGTTGGGCTTCCAGTCCTCCTCGAAGGTGATGGTGGTGCCCTTCTTGGACCCCTTGACCACCTGCTCGCCGATCTTCTCGATGTCGGCGCCGTTGTTCTGGAGGAACACGGTCACGGTGGCGGGGACGCCGGCCGGGTCGACGTCGGTGACGGTGATGACACCCTTGTCACCTTCGCACTTGGCCTCGGCCGAGAACTCGTTGATGTTGCACGCCGCGGCGTTGCCGGCGGCACCGAGCGCGAGCGCGGCGGACGCGGAGACGACACCGAGGGCGCGCACGGAGCGGGTCACGGTACGGCGTGATACGGACAGAACTGCCACGTTTGTCCTTTACATGATGCGCAAATGCGGGGGGTTGAGGGAGGCGTGATGAAGAATCAGCACTCCCATGAGGCTCCCAGGTCTATAAGCGCCGCATAAGTAGTGTCAACGCATATGCCTACCGGGGACCCGGGCTTTGCCTATTTGTTAACCACCCGTACGTTTACGCGCCCTCGGGACCGCATCGATTCGGCCGCAGCGTCCGAGAACGGTCACCGACCGTGAACGGAGGCGCAGTTAAGGCCGGCGGCAGGACAACACCCCTGCCGCCAGCCTACGTTGCCGTCAGCCCTCCACGGCCGCCGGGTCCATCCAGACGACCTCCCAGGTGTGGCCGTCGAGGTCGTCGAAGGAGCGGCCGTACATGAAGCCGAGGTCCTGGGTGTCACCGGCCACGGAGCCGCCCGCCGCCAGCGCCTTCTCCACCAGTTCGTCGACCTTCTCCCGGCTCTCGGCGCTCAGCGCCAGCAGTACCTCGCTGCTCGTGCGGGCGTCCGCGATCTCCTTCTTCGTGAACTGCGCGTACTTCTCCTTGGTCAGCAGCATCGCGATGATCGTGTCGCTGATCACGACGGACGCCGTGGACTCGTCGCTGAACTGCTCGTTGATGGAGTAGCCGAGCGCCGTGTAGAACGTCCGCGACGCGTCGATGTTCTCGACGGGCAGGTTCACGAAGATCATCTGCTGGTACATGACGGGGCCTCTCCCTGTAAGTGGTGCCGTTCGAGGGGGTAGACCCCGGGTCCGAGCGGAACTCATCGCCCAGGGGGAAGGTTTTTTCGGCCGTGTCCGCTCAGCCGCCCAGCGGCCACGCCGACAGCTCGGCCACTGCCACGGTGAGCGGTCCGAACAGGGCGAGCAGCGCGGCCGCGCGCAGGACGGCGGCCCGGCGCAGCGTCCCCGCGGGCGCCCCCAGCCGCCGCAGCGAGGCCGTGGTGTCCGCGTGCGCCTGCTTGGCCTCGACGGCCGCGGTGAGCAGCGTCGCCACCGTGCAGCCGACCACCAGCAGCACCCCGAGCACCACGAGCGGACCGGCCGACGGGTCGTCCCGGTCGTGCAGCGACGCCATCGCGTACGCGGCCGACACCACCGCGCAGACCACGCCCAGCGGGCGTCCGATGCGCGTCGCCTCCGTCATCAGCACCCGCCCGGCCAGCAGTCGCAGCGCGCCCGGCCGCACCGCCTGGAGCAGCCGCCCGCACAGATGGGCGAGTCCGGGTCCGACCAGGGCCAGTCCGAGGGAGGTCAGGGCCAGCCCGAGGAACGCCGCCGGACCGCCCTCGGAGCCGGTACGGCTCGTCAGCGCCTCCACCGCCAGCCCCACCGCGAGCACCGCGATCCCCCAGGGCAGCCCCGACGGGGCGGCGGTCGACACGGGGGGCGGGACCACGGCGGGGGAGCCGTCGGCGGTTTCCTCCGCCGCGTCGGCCGAGGGCGCCTCCGCGCCGGCCTGCTCCGGCGCGGGCAGCTCCGTGGCCGTGCGCCGCTCGCGCGCGGCGGCCCCGAACTGCCGGCCGAACCGCCCGTACGCGCCGAAGGACTCCCGCACCGGCGTGCGCCGGTAGGCGCCGAACCGGCCGTACGCCGGTGCCGTCCGGCCCGCGCCCGTCACCGGGTCGCGCGGCCGCAGCGTCATGGCCACCGCGGCCGACGCGCTGAGCGGCACCAGGGCCAGCAGTGTCAGCGCGGCCGGGAGCGGCAGGGGGCGCCCCGCGGCCAGGAACTCCCGCGCGCCTCCGCCGAGGGGCATCCCGGTCAGGTCGCCGCGGAGCTGGAGGAAGACCAGCAGCGCCAGCACGGAACCGAGCAGGCAGGCCGCGGCCGTGGTCGCCGCCGAGATCGCCATCAGCTTGACCGGGCCGAGCCCGACCGCCGACAGACCGGGCCGGGGCCGGGTCGCCGGGTCGGTGCGGGCGACCGCGAGCGCGAGGTAGACGGTGGACGCCAGCGGGCCCGCGCACCAGGCCAGCCGGAGCGCGGAGGCGGCGGGGTCGGGGTGGCTCAGGGCGTGGCCGAGGGCGCTCAGCAGCAGGAAACCCGTGCCGGCCGACGCGCCCGCGACGAGGAGCCTGCGGACCTGGACGGCGGGCTGCGCCCCGAGGCTCAGACGGAGAGCGAGCACGCCGCCCGGCCTTCCGACTCGGCCGGTCCGGAGACCGGGGGGAGGTGGACGGTCCGCACGCACCGTCCGTCGAGCAGCGACACCGTGCGGTCGGCGAGGGCGGCGGTCTGCGCCTCGTGCGTCGCCAGGACCACGGTGATGCCGTGCGAACGGGCCGCCGTGGTCAAGGTGCGCAGTACGTGGGCGCGGTCGACGCGGTGCAGCGGGGCGGTCGGCTCGTCGGCGAACAGCACCGACGGCGCCGGGGCCAGTGCCCGGGCGATGCACACGCGCTGGCGCTCCGCGTGCGTCAGCTCCACGGGGTGCCTGCGCGCCCGGTCGCCGACGTCGAGACGCTCCAGCCACTCCAGGGCGGCCGCCTTCGCGCGGCGGCGCCCGGTGCCGCGCAGCATGAGGGGCAGCGCGGCGTTCTCCCACACGTTCAGCTCGGGCACCAGCACCGGGGCCGGGTCGATCCAGCCGAACCGGTCGCGGCGCAGCCGCTCCCGGGCCGCCGGACCCATGGTGTGCACGGGCACGCTGTTGAACCAGACCTCGCCGTCGTTCGCGGGCACCAGGCCGGACAGACAGCGCAGCAGGGTCGACTTGCCGCTGCCGCGCGGGCCTGAGACGGCGAGGATCTCGCCCTCCCGGACACCGAGCGAGACCCCGCTCAGGCCGGGCGAGCCGTCGTCGTGACGGAAGTGCAGGGCGCGCGCCCAGAGCACGTCGTTGTCCGGTGGGGCCACCATGGCGTACACCTCGGTTCGGATCGGAAATGCCGTGCGCTCTTCGGGTAATTCCCCCGTCCGGGGGAACGAAGGGCGGGCCGATCGGTCACTGGGCACGCTAGGCAGGCGGTGGCGGGCGGTCGGACAGCACGCGGCCCCGGGCCGCCGTTTCTCACTCGAACGGGCGGCACCGGGGCCGGTGTTGATCATTCAAAGGGAAGATCGGTACCTCGGACGGCCTACGTCCGCGATCAGCTCGTCGGCCTACAGCTTCGTCCACGCCTCCGTGAGCGTCGCGCGCAGGATCTGCTCGATCTCGTCGAACGTCTCCTGGTTCGAGATCAGCGGCGGCGCGAGCTGGATGACCGGGTCGCCGCGGTCGTCGGCCCGGCAGTACAGGCCGTTCTCGAACAGCTTCTTGGAGAGGAAGCCGTACAGGACGCGCTCGGTCTCGTCGGCGTCGAAGGACTCCTTGGTCGCCTTGTCCTTGACCAGCTCGATGCCGTAGAAGAAGCCGTTGCCGCGGACGTCGCCGACGATCGGCAGGTCGTGCAGCTTCTCCAGGGTGGCGCGGAACGCGCCCTCGTTGTCGAGGACGTGCTGGTTGAGGCCCTCGCGCTCGAACAGGTCGAGGTTGGCGACGCCGACCGCAGCCGACACCGGGTGACCGCCGAAGGTGTAGCCGTGCAGGAAGGTGTTGTCGCCCTGGTAGAACGGCTCGGCGAGCCGGTCCGAGACGATGCACGCGCCGATGGGGGAGTAGCCGGAGGTCATGCCCTTGGCGCAGGTGATCATGTCCGGGACGTAGCCGAACTTGTCGCAGGCGAAGGTGGTGCCGAGCCGGCCGAAGGCGCAGATGACCTCGTCGGAGACGAGCAGCACGTCGTACTGGTCGCAGATCTCGCGGACCCGCTGGAAGTAGCCGGGCGGGGGCGGGAAGCAGCCGCCCGCGTTCTGCACGGGCTCCAGGAAGACCGCGGCGACCGTGTCCGGGCCCTCGAAGAGGATCTGCTGCTCGATCTGGTCGGCGGCCCAGCGGCCGAACGCCTCCGGGTCGTCACCGTGGATCGGCGCCCGGTAGATGTTGGTGTTCGGCACCTTGTGCGCGCCCGGCACCAGAGGCTCGAAGGGCGCCTTCAGCGCCGGCAGGCCCGTGATGGACAGGGCGCCCTGCGGGGTGCCGTGGTAGGCGACCGCGCGGGAGATGACCTTGTACTTGGTCGGCTTGCCGGTCAGCTTGAAGTACTGCTTGGCGAGCTTCCAGGCGGTCTCCACCGCCTCGCCGCCGCCGGTGGTGAAGAAGACCTTGTTGAGGTCGCCGGGCGCCTCGTGCGCGAGCCGCTCCGCGAGCTCGACGGCCTTGGGGTGGGCGTAGGACCAGACCGGGAAGAACGCCAGCTCCTGCGCCTGCTTGGCGGCCGTCTCGGCGAGCTCCTGGCGGCCGTGACCGGCCTGCACCACGAACAGGCCCGCCAGGCCGTCGAGGTAGCGCCTGCCCTTATCGTCCCAGATGTGGGTGCCCTCACCGCGGACGATGGTGGGGACGGGCGCGTTCTCGTACGACGACATGCGGGTGAAGTGCATCCACAGGTGGTCGTACGCGGACTTGCTGAGGTCCTTGGGGGTGTCGGTGCTCACGGTTATCGGGTTCCCCACATGTAGGTCTGCTTCTTGAGCTTGAGGTAGACGAAACTCTCGGTCGAGCGCACCCCGGGCACGGCACGGATGCGCTTGTTGATGACCTCCAGCAGGTGGTCGTCGTCCTCGCAGACGATCTCGACCATCAGGTCGAAGGAGCCGGCGGTCATCACCACGTACTCGCATTCGGCCATCGCGGCCAGCGCGTCGGCGACGGCCTCCACGTCGCCCTCGACGTTGACGCCGACCATCGCCTGCCGGCGGAAGCCCACGGTGAGCGGGTCCGTGACGGCGACGATCTGCATCACGCCCTGGTCGAGCAGCTTCTGCACCCGCTGGCGCACGGCCGCCTCGGACAGGCCCACGGCCTTGCCGATCGCGGCGTACGGCCGGCGGCCGTCCTCCTGGAGCTGCTCGATGATGGCGAGGGAGACGGCGTCCAACTGCGGTCCGCCGCCGTTCTTGGACTCGCGGGAGTCCTTGGGGTCTGCGCTTCGACTGGCCACGAGGTCACTGTGCACGACGTATCGACAGTTTCGCAAGGCTCGATCGATGAAATCCGTTGTTAACGAAGCTCATGCTTGCGGATTTCGCAGATGCGGGGGGAGTGGGGGTGTTGAAAACGTCAGCCGTCCGTCTAGGGTGGGTGTCTCAGAGGTTGGACACCTCTCCCCGTACACACCCGACACCCCGGGCACCCACGAGAAACACCAGGAGGGCCTGCAGTGAGCACCGAGCTGCGTCGTCTGCGCAACTACATCGGCGGTGAGTTCCGGGACGCCGCCGACGGACGGACCACCGAGGTGGTCAACCCCGCGACCGGCGAGGCGTACGCGACGGCTCCGCTGTCCGGTGCCGCGGACGTCGACGCCGCGATGGCGGCCGCCGCCGAGGCCTTCCCCGGCTGGCGCGACACCACCCCGGCCGAGCGGCAGAGGGCACTGCTGAAGGTCGCGGACGCCTTCGAGGAGCGCGCCGAGGAACTCATCGCCGCCGAGGTGGAGAACACGGGCAAGCCCACCGGGCTGACCCGCACCGAGGAGATCCCGCCGATGGTGGACCAGATCCGCTTCTTCGCGGGCGCGGCGCGGATGCTCGAGGGCAAGGGCGCCGGCGAGTACATGGAGGGCCTGACCTCCTTCGTGCGCCGTGAGCCGGTCGGCGTCTGCGCCCAGGTCGCGCCCTGGAACTACCCGATGATGATGGCCGTGTGGAAGTTCGCCCCGGCGATCGCCGCGGGCAACACGGTCGTCCTCAAGCCCTCGGACACCACCCCCGCCTCCACGGTCCTGATCGCCGAGATCCTCGGCTCGATCCTGCCCAAGGGCGTCTTCAACGTCGTCTGCGGCGACCGTGACACCGGCCGCCTGATGGTCGAGCACCCGACCCCGGCGATGGCCTCCATCACCGGCTCCGTGCGCGCGGGCATGGCGGTCGCCGAGTCCGCCTCCAAGGACCTCAAGCGGGTCCACCTGGAGCTGGGCGGCAAGGCCCCGGTCGTGGTCTTCGAGGACGTCGACATCGCCAAGGCCGTGGCGGGCATCTCCGAGGCCGGCTACTTCAACGCAGGCCAGGACTGCACGGCCGCCACGCGCGTGCTGGTGCACGAGTCCGTGCACGACGAGTTCGTCCAGGCGCTCGCCAAGGCGGCGTCCGACATCAAGACGGGCATGCCCGACGACGAGGACGTCCTCTACGGCCCGCTCAACAACCCCAACCAGCTCAAGCAGGTCGAGACCTTCATCGAGCGGCTGCCCGCCCACGCGCGCGTCGAGGCCGGCGGCAAGCGGGTCGGCGACAAGGGCTACTTCTACGCGCCGACCGTGGTCTCGGGCCTCAAGCAGGACGACGAGATCATCCAGCAGGAGGTCTTCGGCCCGGTCATCACCGTCCAGTCCTTCACGGACGAGGACCAGGCCGTCGCGTACGCCAACGGCGTGGACTACGCGCTGGCTTCGTCGGTGTGGACCAAGGACCACGCCCGCGCGATGCGGATGTCCAAGAAGCTGGACTTCGGCTGCGTGTGGATCAACACCCACATCCCGCTGGTCGCGGAGATGCCGCACGGCGGCTTCAAGAAGTCGGGCTACGGCAAGGACCTGTCGGCCTACGGCTTCGACGACTACACGCGGATCAAGCACGTGATGACGTCCCTGGAGGACTGACCCTCAGGACGTCGGCCCCGGGCGGTGCAGCGCACCGTCCGGGGCCGACGTGTTTCCGGAGGGCGCCCGAGATGTTTTTTGAACATGTTCAACTTCAGGCGTACGCTCCTGTCATGAGCGACAGAGCCGCCCTGCTCAAGGGCATTCGCGTGTGGCTGGTGTTCTTCGTCGTCTGCCTGGTGCTCAGCGGGGTCACGGCCTTCCCGCTGGTGCACGAACTGCGCTGGACCGAGGAGGCGTTGCGGTCCCTCGGGGCGCCCGAGCGCCTGCCCGGCCTCATGGAGTGGATCGAACGCGTAGGGGACGGGCTCGACACCGCCGACGCCGACCACCCCTTCCTGCTCTACGGCACCGACTGGCTGGCGTTCGCCCACCTCGTCATCGCGGTCGCCTTCCTCGGCCCCTACCGGGACCCCGTACGCAACGTCTGGGTCGTCGAGTTCGGCCTGATCGCCTGTGCCGGCGTCATCCCCCTCGCCCTGATCTGCGGGCCGGTCCGCGGCATTCCCTTCTGGTGGAGCGTCGTCGACATGGCGTTCGGGGTGTTCGGCGCCGTACCGCTGTACGTCGTCAGGAAGAAGATCAAGCGGCTGGAGGCGCTGACGGAGGCAGCCGTTCCGGCGGTCGCCGCCGCGCCCGCTCAGTAGGTTGGGCGCATGACTGGTGAAGGGGTGGGCGGAGCCGTCACATGGGGGCTCCTGGGCGCGTGGGTCGTGCACGATCTCGAGGAACTGGCCACCGCGCCCTGGTGGTTGCGACGCAACGTGCCCGAGTTGCGGAAGCGGTTCCCCCCAGGTGCCGGAGGGGGTGTGGCGACGGGCCGAGACCATGGGCGCGGCCGAGTTCGCCACCGCAGTGGGGGTGATGGGGGCCGTCGTCGGAACGGCGGCGGCCGCCGGACGGCTCTCCGGCGGCCGCCGGACGGCTCTCCGGCGGACGGTCCGGCTTCTACCAGTCCGCGCTGACCGGCTTCGGACTGCACGGCGTGATGCACATGGCCCAGGCCGCGGCCGTACGCGGCTACACCCCCGGCTCGGTGACGTCGCCGCTGGTCGTCCTGCCGTTCACGCTGTGGGCGCGGGGCCGGCTGCGGAAGGCCGGGGTGCTGCGCCCCGCACGGCCGCGCGACGCGGCGGCCGGACTGGCGGCCGCCGGGGCGGCCACGGTCGCCTCGCACGTCGTGGCGCGCCGGCTGCTCCGCTCGACGCGCCGGCCGTCATGACGCCAGGCGCCCGCGCAGCGCGCACAGGACGTCGACGCGGTTGGTGGTGATCGAGTCCACGCCCGCCGCCAGCAGGCGGCGCATCGAGCGGCGGGTGTCCGGGGTCCACACCGAGATCAGGTAGCCGTCGCGGTGGACGCGGTCGGCGAGCGCGCGGTCCACCAGGCTGAAGCGGTAGTTGAGCCAGCGCGGCCGGACCGCCTCCAGCACTCCCGCGCGCACCGGCGCGTGGGACGTGTGGGTGAGCGCGATCTCCGCGTCCGGGTCCGCCGCGCGCACGGCCAGCATGGCGGGGGCGCCCGCGCAGTAGTACACGCGGTCCCGCGCGCCCTGCTGCCGGACGGCGTCCACGATCCGGCGCACGGCGCGCTCGCCCGGGGCGCCGGGCAGGTCGATCATCACCCGGCTGCCCTCGGTCGCCGCCAGCGCGTCGGCGAGGGCGGGCACCCCGCCGTCCGTCACCTCGCGCACCTCGTCCCAGGTGAGGGACGCGAGGGGACGGTCGTGGTCCCACAGGCGCCTCAGTGTCGCGTCGTGCAGCAGCACCGGGACGCCGTCCCGGGTGAGCCGTACGTCGATCTCGACAGCGTCCGCGCCTCGCCGGATCGCGGAGCGCAGGGACGGGAGGGTGTTCTCCCGGACGCGGTAGGGGTCGCCCCGGTGGGCCACGGCGGTCACGTTCTGCATGGTGCCCTTCGCGGGATGGTCAGGAGGCGAGCCAGGAGGCGGTGTACGCGTCGATCTCGGCGGCGATCCGCTCCTTGCCGGCCGGGTCGAGGAAGGACGCCTCGACCGCGTTCTTCGCCAGGTCCCCGAGGCCGCGCTCGTCGAGGTCCAGCAGACGGGCGGCGACCGCGTACTCGTTGGCGAGGTCGGTGCCGAACATCGGCGGGTCGTCGGAGTTGACCGTCACCAGCACCCCGGCCCGGGTGAACTCCTTGATCGGGTGCTCGTCCAGGGTGGTGACCGCGCGGGTGGCGATGTTGGACGTCGGGCACACCTCCAGCGGGATGCGCCGCTCGGCGAGGTGCTGGAGCAGCTTCGGGTCCTGCGCGGCGCTGGTTCCGTGACCGATGCGCTCGGCGCCCAGCTCGTTCAGCGCGTCCCAGATCGTCTCCGGGCCCGTGGTCTCGCCCGCGTGCGGCACCGAGCGCAGCCCGGCGGCGATGGCCCGGTCGAAGTACGGCTTGAACTGCGGGCGCGGCACGCCGATCTCGGGGCCGCCCAGACCGAAGGAGACCAGGCCCTCCGGGCGCAGCCGGTCGTCGGTGGCGAGCCGCGTGGTCTCCTCGGCGGCCTCCAGACCGGCCTCGCCCGGGATGTCGAAGCACCAGCGCAGCACGGTGCCCAGCTCGCTCTCGGCGGCCTTGCGGGCGTCCTCGATGGCGTCCATGAAGGCCCGCTCGTCGATCCCGCGACGGGTCGAGGAGAACGGGGTGATGGTCAGCTCGGCGTACCGCACCTGCTGCCGGGCCAGCTCACGGGCCACCTCGTACGTCAGCAGCCGCACGTCCTCGGGGGTGCGGATCAGGTCGACGACGGACAGGTACACCTCGATGAAGTGCGCGAAGTCCGTGAAGGTGAAGTAGTCGGCGAGGGCCTCGGGGTCGGTGGGGACCTTGGAGTCGGGGTGGCGGGCGGCCAGCTCCGACACGATGCGGGGGGAGGCGGAGCCGACGTGGTGCACGTGCAGTTCGGCCTTGGGCAGTCCGGCGATGAAGGCGTGCAGGTCACGGACCTGTCCGGCGGTGGCCGCGGTGTCGTGGCGGTCGGTCAAGGTTCCTCCCCGGGAACGGCGGCCCGGCCGGGTCGCGGCGGGACGCGGGTGATCGGCTGATCGGTGGTGCGGGGATCATCGTAGGCCCGGCGTACGCGCGCGGGGCGTGGGCCGTAGCATGACGGTTCGTCCGAGGAAGGGGTCGCAGCGCATGTCCGACGACGCACCGGCACCGGGGGCAGGGGACCGCACGGGGGACGGAGCGCCTCCGGCGGGGTCGTCCACCCCTGACGCGTGGCCCGCGCCGGCCGACGGCGGGGCGCCGCACGTGGCCCCCCTGGACGGCTCGCTGGTGGACGCGCGGACCACGGAGACGGGGCGTACGGCACCGCCGCCGCGGGTTCCGGACGCGGAGGCGCCCGCGGCCGATCCCTGGGCGCTGCCCGGGGACCGCTCGGTGGGCTCCGGCGGGCCGGGCGGGACCGTGGTGGCGGGGGAGAACGGGGCGTGGTCGCCGCCCACGGTGCACGACCGGGCGGCGTCGGCGTCGGCGCCCGGTGCTTCCGCCGTGCATGACCAGCAGACGGTGACGTCGTTCCCGGCGGCCTCCGACGCGACGCCGCCCGCGCCGGCGTACGGCGGTCCGTGGGCCGGGCCCTCCGGGGTGACCGGGCCGGTGCCGCAGGCTGCCGTAGATCCGTTCGCGCCTCCGACTGCGGGGGCGGCTGCGGGGGCGGCCGTTCCGCCGCCGCCGATCGGGCCCGAGGGGCCGGGGCAGGTGCCGTACGGCTATCCGCACGCGGGGTACCCGGGGGGTGCGCCCGCCCAGGGGTACCCCGGCTGGGGCGGCGTGCCGCCGATGCCGAGCAACGGCATGGGTGTCGCCTCCCTGGTGCTCGGGATCATCGCGGCGGCCGCGTTCTGCCTGTGGCCGGTGGCCGTCGTGCTGGGGATCCTCGCGGTGATCTTCGGTGCGATCGGGCGGAGCAAGGCGAATCGCGGTGAGGCGACGAACGGGGGGCAGGCGTTGGCGGGGGTGATCTGCGGGGCGGTGGGCAGTGCGTTGGCACTCGCGTTCGGCGTGATCGTGCTGGTCACTTGAGCAGCGGAAGCGCCCTTCAGGGGCGCGGGGAACTGCGCGCTCAGCCACGGAGGACCCGCACCCGGCGTTGGCGGGGTGCCGCTGCGCCCACCCGTGCCGCCCCAGCGGCACGACTGCCCGCAGCTAGGTGCGCCCTTCAGGGGCGCGGGGAACTGCGCGACCAGCCACGGACTGCCCGCACTCGGCGTTGGCGGGGTGCCGCTGCGCCCACCCGTGCCGCCCCAGCGGCACGACTGCCCGCAGCTAGGTGCGCCCTTCAGGGGCGCGGGGAACTGCGCGACCAGCCACGGACTGCCCGCACCCGGCGTTGGCGGGGTGCCGCTGCGCCCACCCGTGCCGCCCCAGCGGCACGACTGCCCGCAGCTAGGTGCGCCCTTCAGGGGCGCGGGGAACTGCGCGACCAGCCACGGACTGCCCGCACCCGGCCGCGTGTCACGACTCCCGCAGTCGCCTCCGGGCCTCCATCAGAGCGAAGCCCAGCAGGTTCGGGCCGCGCCAGCGGGTCGGGTCGTGCGCCCCCTCCGCGTCGGCCGCCAGGCCTATGCCCCAGACCCGGTCGACGGGGCTCGCCTCGACCAGGACGCGGTCGCCCGTGCCCAGCAGGAAAGACCGCAGCTCACCGTGAGCTGCGAACTTGTGCCCGCTGCCCTCCACCACGATCCCGAACCGCTCCCGCCGCCAGACCTCCTCGTCGAAGCCCCGGACCAGGCGCCCGGCCTTCTTCGCCTCCGAGGGGTGCCCCGCGGCCAGGACGCGCCGCTCGCCCTCCGCGTCCCCGAAGAGGCGGGCCTTGGCCGCCATCATCCAGTGCTCCGCCGTCGCGTACTCCACGCCGTCGACGGTGAACGGGGACGGCCACCACTGGCTCAGGCAGCTCGCCCCGACGCGTCCGTCGGGCAGTGGCCGGTGTCCCCAGAAGTGCAGGTACTTCACCCGCTCCCCGGCCCGCACCGCCTCGATCAGCGCCTCCCGGGACGCCGCCGTTCGTACGGTTCCGTCCACGCTCATCACCCCCCTGTCGATCTGTGCGCAGAGCAGTCTCGCAGGCACCACTGACATTCCGTCCTGCCTTTTCCGTTGCCACTCGACACCTGGTCGACAGATTCCGTCGCGTAACCAAATGGCAACAACGGAATCACTTGTTGGAGTGCCTCTGCTCTGTCAGGATCGGCACTCAAATCGAGCTCAAGCCACGCCGCCCCCCTCGGGGACACGGAGGAGAGCGACATGCACAAACCCGGCTCCACCCCGCAGGACCGCTTCCCGGCCGCCGAACGTTTCGCGGACGGCGCGCAGTTCGTCGCGGGCCGCCTGACGAAGGGCACCTCGGGACGCACCCACGCGGTCGTCGACCCGGCCACCGGCGCGGAGGTGTACACCTACGACCTCGCCGGCGCCGACGACGTCGACGCGGCCGTCGCCGCCGCACGTGAGGCGTTTCCGGCCTGGGCGGCCGCCACCCCCGGTGAGCGCTCCGACGCCCTGCACCGGTTCGCCGCCGTCGTCGCCGAGCGGGCCGAGGACTTCGCCCGCGCCGAGTCGCTCCAGTGCGGCAAGCCGCTGAAGCTGACGCGCGAGTTCGACGTGCCGGGCACGATCGACAACATCGCGTTCTTCGCGGGCGCCGCCCGCCACCTCGCGGGCCAGTCGGCCGGCGAGTACTCGGGCGACCACACCTCCTACGTCCGGCGCGAGCCCATCGGCGTCGTCGGCTCCATCGCCCCCTGGAACTACCCGCTGCAGATGGCCGCGTGGAAGATCCTCCCGGCGATCGCCGCGGGCAACACGATCGTGCTGAAGCCCGCCGAGCTCACCCCGCTGACCTCGCTGCTGTTCGCGCAGGCCGCCACCGACGCCGGCATCCCCGACGGCGTGATCAACATCGTCACCGGCACCGGCAAGGAGGCCGGCGAGCACCTGGTCGGCCACCCCGACGTGGCCATGACCTCGTTCACCGGCTCCACCGCCGTCGGCAAGCGCGTCGCCGAGATCGCCACCGCCACCGTCAAGCGCCTCCACCTGGAGCTCGGCGGCAAGGCCCCCTTCGTGGTCTTCGACGACGCCGACCTCGACGCGGCCGTCAACGGGGCCGTCGCGGGCGCGCTCATCAACACCGGCCAGGACTGCACGGCCGCCACGCGCGCGTACGTGCAGCGCCCCCTGTACGACGCGTTCGTCGAGCGCACCGCCGCGCTGATGGAGACCGTCCGCCTCGGCGACCCCTTCGCCCCCGGCACCGACCTCGGCCCGCTGGTGTCCCACGCCCAGCGCGACCGGGTGGCCGGATTCGTCGACCGCGCGCGCTCCTACGCGCGCGTGGTGACCGGCGGTGAGACACCTCTGGGCGATCTGTCCGACGGCGCGTACTATCGCCCCACGCTGATCGCCGGCGCCGCGCAGGACAGCGAGGTCGTGCAGTCGGAGATCTTCGGACCGGTGCTGGTCGTCCTGCCCTTCGACACCGACGACGAGGGCATCGCACTCGCCAACGACACCCCGTACGGGCTCGCCGCCTCCGCCTGGAGCCGCGACGTGTACCGCACGGGGCGGGCCACCCGCGAGATCAAGGCGGGGTGCGTGTGGATCAACGACCACATCCCGATCATCAGCGAGATGCCGCACGGCGGCTACAAGGCGTCCGGCTACGGCAAGGACATGTCCGCGTACTCCTTCGAGGAGTACACCCAGATCAAGCACGTCATGTTCGACAACACCGCGGTGGTCCGCAAGGACTGGCACCGCACCGTCTTCGGGGACCGATAGCAGCCAGGCCGCACGACCCGCGGCCACTTCCCGAAAGGGCACCACGCGCATGGAGCAGTACGAGCCCGACCGCCTCTCGCCGGTCCAGCAGGCCGCGATACGGCGCAGTTTCCGCAACGGCAGGGCGGCCCTCTCCCGCCGTTCCCTGCTGCGCGCCTCGGCGGGCGGCGCGCTCGCGGTCGGCGGCCTGGGCGCGCTGAGCGCCTGCGGCATCCCGCCTGCGGGGAACACCGAGGGCGGCGTCTCGGCGGAGGACCACTCGGCCCAGGAGAAGAGCGTGAACTTCTCCAACTGGACCGAGTACATGGACATCGACGACAGCGGGCGCCGGCACCCCACGCTGGAGGCGTTCACGAAACGCACCGGCATCAAGGTCAAGTACACCGAGGACATCAACGACAACACCGAGTTCTTCGGCAAGATCAAGCCGCAGCTCGCCGCGCGCCAGGACACCGGCCGCGACATCATCGTCCTCACCGACTGGCTGGCCGCCCGGCTGATCCGGCTCGGCTGGGTGCAGAAGCTCGACGCCTCCAACCTGCCGCACGCCTTCGCCAACGTGGCCTCGTCGTACCGCACCCCCGACTGGGACCCGGGCCGCGCCTACTCGTACCCCTGGCAGGGCATCGCGACCGTCATCGCGTACAACAAGAAGGCGCTCGACGGGGTCGAGGTGAGGACCCTGTCCGACCTGCTGGACAACCCGAAGCTCAAGGGCCGGGTCGGGCTGCTCACCGAGATGCGCGACACCATGGGCATGGCGCTGCTCGACATGGACAAGGACCCGCGGTCCTTCAGCGCCGACGACTACGACGCGGCCCTCGCCCGGCTGCAGAAGTCCGTCGACAAGGGGCAGATCCGCCGCTTCACCGGCAACGACTACACCTCGGACCTCACCAAGGGCGACCTCGCGGCGTGCGTCGCGTGGGCCGGTGACGTCGTCCAGCTCCAGGCCGACAACCCGGACATCGGCTTCGTCATCCCGGACAGCGGCTACATGCTCTCCAGCGACAACATGCTGATCCCGAACAAGGCCCGGCACAAGACGAACGCCGAGCGCCTGATCGACTACTACTTCGAGCCGCAGCCGGCCGCCCAGCTCGCCGCCTACATCAACTTCGTCTGTCCGGTCGACGGGGTGAAGGAGGAGCTCGCGAAGCTCGACGAGGACGCGGCGAACAACCCGCTGATCCTCCCCGACAAGGCCATGCAGGCCAAGTCCCGTGCCTTCCGCTCGCTGAGCTCCGAGGAAGAGACGGCATTCGAAGGCAAGTTCGCGAAGCTCACTGGGGCGTGACGAGATGAAGACCACCGAAGAGACCACCAAGGCCGGCGGCGGTGACGTCCGCCTCACCGGGATCAGCAAGACCTACGGCGACTTCACCGCCGTGCACCCGCTGGACCTGACCGTCCCCGAGGGCTCCTTCTTCGCCCTGCTCGGCGCGTCCGGCTGCGGCAAGACCACCACCCTGCGCATGATCGCCGGCCTGGAGGAGCCCACCGCGGGCACCGTCCACCTCGGCGACCAGGACGTCACCGCGCTGCCGCCGTACAAGCGGCCGGTGAACACGGTCTTCCAGTCCTACGCCCTCTTCCCGCACCTCGACATCTACGAGAACGTCGCCTTCGGCCTGCGCCGGCGCGGCATCAAGAGCGTGAAGAAGCAGGTCGAGGAGATGCTGGAGCTGGTCCAGCTCGGCGAGCAGGCGCGCAAGAAGCCGCACCAGCTCTCCGGCGGCCAGCAACAGCGCGTCGCCGTGGCCCGCGCGCTGATCAACCACCCGAAGGTGCTCCTCCTCGACGAGCCGCTCGGCGCCCTCGACCTGAAGCTGCGCCGCCAGATGCAGCTGGAGCTCAAGCGGATCCAGACCGAGGTCGGCATCACCTTCGTGCACGTCACCCACGACCAGGAGGAGGCCATGACCATGGCCGACTGCGTCGCGGTGATGAACGCCGGCCGGGTCGAGCAGCTCGGCACCCCCGCCGACCTGTACGAGAACCCGCGCACCACCTTCGTGGCGAACTTCCTCGGCACCTCCAACTTCATCGAGGCCGAGGTGGACTCCGCGGCGGGCGACGACATCGTGCTCAAGGCGGGCGGCGGCAAGCTGGTGCTGCACCGGGCCCGTGCGAGCGTGCCCGCCGCCACGGGCGGCAAGATCCTGGCCGGGGTGCGTCCGGAGAAGATCTCCCTCACGCACGCCGACGACGCGGGTGAGATACCCGAGGGCCGCAACCGGATCACGGGCCGGATCACCGAGTCCAGCTTCATCGGCGTCTCCACGCAGTTCGTCGTCGACAGCCCCGTCTGCTCCGACTTCGAGGTCTACGTGCAGAACATCGACCGCGACCCGCGGCTCACGCCCGGCGCCGAGGTCGTCCTGCACTGGAACCCGGCGCACACCTTCGGCCTCGACGCTGCGCAGGACATCGACGCCGGCGTCGAGACGGTCGAGGAAGAGGTCGCCTGATGGCCACGGTCACCGAGGCGCCGCCGACGCCGGCGCCCGTCGCCCCCGAGAAGAAACCGCCGCGCAAACGCGGCCGCTGGACGCCGTACCTGCTCCTGCTGCCCGGCCTGCTCTGGCTCGTCGTGTTCTTCGCGCTGCCGGTGATCTACCAGGCCTCCACGTCCGTGCAGACGGGCTCCCTGGAGGAGGGCTACAAGGTCACCTGGCACTTCGCCACCTACTGGGACGCGCTGTCCGAGTACTGGCCGCAGTTCGTCCGCTCGGTGCTCTACGCGGCCTCCGCGACCGTGCTGTGCCTGCTGCTCGGCTACCCGCTGGCGTACCTGATCGCCTTCCGCGCGGGACGCTGGCGCAACCTGATCATGATCCTGGTGATCGCGCCGTTCTTCACCAGCTTCCTGATCCGCACCCTCGCCTGGAAGACGATCCTCGCGGACGGCGGCCCGGTGGTCGGCGCCCTGGACGCACTGCACGTCCTGGACGTCACCGCGTTCCTCGGCTGGACCGCCGGCGACCGGGTGCTCGCCACCCCGCTCGCGGTGGTGTGCGGTCTGACGTACAACTTCCTGCCGTTCATGATCCTGCCGCTGTACACCTCGCTGGAGCGGATCGACCCCCGGCTGCACGAGGCCGCCGGCGACCTCTACGCCAAGCCGTCGACCACCTTCCGCAAGGTCACCTTCCCGCTGTCGATGCCGGGCGTGGTCTCCGGCACGCTGCTGACCTTCATCCCCGCGTCCGGCGACTACATCAACTCGGACCTGCTCGGCTCCACCGACACCCGGATGGTCGGCAACGTCATCCAGTCCCAGTTCCTGCGGATCCTGGACTACCCGACGGCCGCGGCGCTCTCGTTCATCCTGATGGCCGCGATCCTCGCCGTCGTCACGGTCTACATCCGCAAGTCCGGTACGGAGGATCTGGTTTAAATGACCTTCGTCAATTGGTTCAAGCGCAACGTCGTCGTCATGGCGGGCCTGCTGACGCTCGCCTACCTGCTGCTGCCCAACGTCGTCGTCACGGTGTTCTCCTTCAACCGGCCGAAGGGGCGCTTCAACTACCAGTGGCAGGAGTTCTCCACCGACGCGTGGCGGGACCCGTGCGGGGTCTCCGGGCTCTGCGAGTCGCTGGGCCTCAGCCTCCAGATCGCCTTCTGGGCCACGCTCGGCGCCACGCTGCTCGGCACGATGATCGCGTTCGCGCTGGTCCGCTACCGCTTCCGCGCCCGCGGCGCGGTCAACTCGCTGATCTTCCTGCCGATGGCGATGCCCGAGGTGGTGATGGCGGCCTCGCTGCTCACCCTGTTCCTCAACATGGGCGCCGAGCTGGGCTTCTGGACGATCCTCATCGCCCACATCATGTTCTGCCTCAGCTTCGTCGTGGTCGCCGTGAAGGCACGCGTGATGTCGATGGACCCGCGTCTGGAGCAGGCCGCACAGGACCTCTACGCCGGCCCGGTGCAGACGTTCCTGCGGGTCACGCTGCCGATCGCCGCCCCCGGCATCGCGGCGGGCGCGCTGCTCGCCTTCGCCCTGTCCTTCGACGACTTCATCATCACCAACTTCAACGCCGGTTCGACCGTCACCTTCCCGATGTTCGTGTGGGGCTCCGCGCAGCGCGGCACGCCCGTCCAGATCAACGTCATCGGCACGGCCATGTTCGTGGTCGCCGTGGCTCTGGTGCTGGTCTCCATGGCCGTCGGCAACCGCCGCAGGCGTCAGAAGGCATAACGCGTCGTTCCACAGTCCGCAGTAGGGAGTTGAGATCATGGCCCCGAGCGCCATGAGCCGTTGGACGCAGTCCCTCTCCGAGGCCCGGCCGGTCTCCTACTGGCTGGACGACCCCGGCCGCCCCGCCCCCGAGCCGGCCCTGACCGGGCGGACCACCTGCGACCTGCTGGTCGTGGGCGGCGGCTACAGCGGACTGTGGACCGCGCTGATCGCCAAGGAGCGCGACCCCTCGCGGGACGTCGTGCTCGTCGAGGGCCGCGAGGTGGGCTGGGCCGCCTCCGGCCGCAACGGCGGGTTCTGCGCCGCCTCCCTCACCCACGGCCTGTCCAACGGGCTCACCCGCTGGCCCGACGAGATCCACACCCTGGAACGGCTGGGCGCCCGCAACCTCGACGCCATCGAGGAGACCGTCGCCCGCCACTCCATCGACTGCGACTTCGAGCGCACCGGCGAGATCGACGTCGCCACCGAGCCCTACCAGGCGGAGGAACTGCGCGCCTGGTACGAGGAGATCGGCGCCCGCGGCCTCGCCGAGGGCATCGAGTTCCTCGACGCCGACGCGGTCCGCGAGCAGGTCGACTCGCCCACCTTCCTCGCCGGGCTGTACGACCGCCGGGGCGTGGCCATGCTCAACCCGGCCCGCCTCGCCTGGGGCCTCAAGCGCGCCTGCCTCGACCTCGGGGTGCGCGTGTACGAGCACACGCCCGCGCTCACCTTGCGGCAGTACGGCGCCGGCATGTCCGTCCGCACCCCGTACGGCGCCGTCCGCGCGCGCCGGGTCGCGCTCGGCACCAACGTCTTCCCCAGCCTGGTCCGCCGCGTGCGGGCGTACACCGTCCCGGTCTACGACTACGCCCTGATGACCGAGCCGCTCACCCCCGAGCAGCTCGCGTCCATCGGCTGGAAGAACCGCCAGGGGCTCGGCGACAGCGCCAACCAGTTCCACTACTTCCGGCTCTCCTCCGACAACCGCGTCCTGTGGGGCGGCTACGACGCGATCTACCCGTACGGCGGCCGGGTGCGCGCCGAGTACGACGACCGTCCGGAGACGTACGCCAAGCTCGCGGGACACTTCTTCACCTGCTTCCCGCAGCTGGAGGGGGTGCGCTTCACCCACGCCTGGGGCGGCGCGATCGACACCTGCTCCCGCTTCTCGGCGTTCTTCGGCACCGCCCACGCGGGCCGGGTGGCGTACGCGGCGGGCTACACCGGGCTCGGCGTCGGCGCGACGCGGTTCGGCGCGGAGGTGATGCTGGACCTCCTGGCGGGGGAGCGGACCGAGCGCACGGAGCTGGAGATGGTGCGCAGCAAGCCGCTGCCGTTCCCGCCGGAGCCGTTCGCCTGGGCCGGCGTCGCCCTGACCAAATGGTCCCTGGCCAGGGCGGACGCGCACGAGGGCCGGCGGAACCTGTGGCTGCGGACGATGGACCGGCTGGGGCTGGGGTTCGACAGCTGAGCCTCTCCGGGGCCGGGGCCGGGGCCGGGGCCGGGGCCGGGGCGGGGGCCGGGGCGGGGGGTGCGGGACGCTGCGCAGGGGCTTGACAAGAGCATTGGTCTGGACCAAATTGAGCGCGCTCCACCCCTCCAACTCCCCCCTGCCCGGAGGCCCTTGTGGACCGCGCCAGACCCCACGCCCGCCGCCCCCTCGCCGTCCTGCTCACCGCGACCGCCGTCGCCGCGGCCGGCGTCACCGCCCTGACGCCGGCCGCCCGCGCGGCCGACGCGGACCTCGCCCGCAACGGCGGCTTCGAGGCCGGCCTCGACGGCTGGACCTGCCCGGCCGGCACCACCGTCACCTCACCCGTCCACGGCGGCGCCTCCGCACTGAAGGCCACCCCGGTCGGCTCGGACAACGCCCGCTGCGCCCAGACGGTCACCGTGAGGCCCGACTCCGCGTACACCCTCTCCGGCCACGTCCGCGGCGCCTACGTGTACCTCGGTGCGAGCGGCACCGGCACCACCGACGTCTCCACCTGGACCCAGTCCGCCCCCGACTGGCAGAAGCTCACCACGACCTTCCGCACCGGCCCTTCCACCACCAGCGTCACGATCTACACCCACGGCTGGTACGGCACGGGCGCCTACCACGCGGACGACATCACCCTCACCGGCCCCGGCGGCGAGACCGGGCAGCCGCCCGCCCCGCCGGCCGGCCTCACCGCGTCCGGCACGACCCCCACCAGCGTCTCCCTGTCCTGGTCACCGGCCGCGGGCGCCACCTCGTACGCCGTCTACCGCGACGGCGCGCGGATCCGCACCGTCACCGGCACCTCGACCACCGTCACCGGCCTGTCCCCCTCGACGGCGTACGCCTTCCAGGTGGCGGCGCTCAACGAAGCGGGCGAGTCGGCCCGTTCGGCGACCGTCACCGCGACGACCCCGGCGCCCGACTCCGGCGGCGGCGACTCCGGCCTCCCGGCCCACGCCCTGGTCGGCTACCTCCACGCGAGCTTCGCCAACGGCTCCGGCTACACCCGCCTCGCCGACGTCCCCGACAGCTGGGACGTCATCGACCTGGCCTTCGGCGAACCCACGTCCGTCACCTCCGGCGACATCCGCTTCGAGCGCTGCCCGGCCGCGGAGTGTCCCGGCGTGGAGAGCGACGCCGAGTTCAAGGCGGCGATCAGGGCCAAGCAGGCGGCCGGCAAGAAGGTGCTGATCTCGATCGGAGGCCAGAACGGACAGGTCCGGCTCACGACGACAGCGGCCCGCGACACCTTCGTCTCCTCCGTCTCGAAGATCATCGACGAGTACGGACTCGACGGCCTCGACATCGACTTCGAGGGCCACTCCCTCTCGCTGGACACCGGCGACACCGACTTCAGGAACCCGAAGACCCCGGTGATCGTCAACCTCGTCTCGGCCCTGAAGACCCTCAAGGCCAAGTACGGCGACGACTTCGTCCTGACGATGGCCCCGGAGACCTTCTTCGTCCAGCTCGGCCACCAGTTCTACGGCAGCGGCCCGTGGGGCGGCCAGGACCCGCGCGCGGGCGCCTACCTCCCCGTGATCCACGCGCTGCGCGACGACCTCACCCTGCTGCACGTCCAGGACTACAACTCCGGCCCGATCATGGGCCTGGACGGTCAGTACCACTCCATGGGCGGGGCCGACTTCCACATCGCCATGACCGACATGCTGCTCACCGGCTTCCCGGTCGCGGGCGACGCGGGCAACGTCTTCCCGCCCCTGCGCCCCGACCAGGTCGCCATCGGCATGCCGGCCACGGTCAACGCGGGCAACGGCCACGTGCCGCCCGCGGAGGTCGTCAAGACGCTCAACTGCCTGACGAGGAACACCGACTGCGGCTCCTACACACCCCACGGCGCCTGGCCGTCCCTGCGCGGCCTGATGACCTGGTCGATCAACTGGGACCGCTTCGGCGGCTGGGAGTTCCAGCGGACGTTCGACGGCTACTTCGGCTGACCAGCGCCACACCGGTCAGCAGCAGTGCGCCGAGGCACCAGCTCCCCACCACGTCCAGCGGCCAGTGGTAGCCCCGGCGCACCAGGCCGTACGACGCGCCCAGGATCAGCAGGGCGCACAGCGCGACCAGGCACCGGCGGACGGCCGGTGACCCGAGCAGGGGGAGGAGCAGCAGGGTCGCCGTGCCGTACGCGACCGTCGCCGTGGCCGTGTGGCCGGAGGGGAAGTAGCCGGTCGCCGGGGGGACGGCGGGGGTGCCGGGGCGGTCGGTCCAGGCCTTCAGCGGGGCCACCAGCACCGGGACCAGGACCATGGCCGCCGCTCCGGCCGCGGCCGGCAGCCACCAGCGGTCCACACCTGTGGCGCGCAGCCGCCACGCCGTCACGGCCAGCGCGAGGGCGAGGACGGGCACGGCGGTCTCGACGTTGCCGAGGTCGGAGAGGAGTTCGGAGGCACGGTCGGGCCGGACTAGCGCGTCGCTCAGACGCTCGTCGAGGCGGAGGAGCGGACCGTCGGCGAGGACCTGCCAGGTGATCAGCAGGAAGAGGAGGAACGGCACGGCCAGCAGCAGCATGCGGGACAGCTTCGCAGGCGGCGGGGAGCGGACACACCGAAGGGCCGGCACAAAGGGGGGGTGTGCGCCGGCCCTTCGGGGAACGGCTTGCCGTGTCTGGTGCCCGGACGGCCGTCCGGATCGGAACGTCGCGCGCCCCGGGGGGTCTGGGGCGGGCGACCGTCCGATCGTGAGGAGACCCGGGGCCCTCGGGCCCCGGTTGTGTGCGCGAAGCACGACCAGGTCGAAGCTGGGGAGGCCTCGGCCTGAGCCGCCCACAGTCCCCTGTGGGCGGGGGTGTATCTCTCATCCGGGTAGAAACCTACGGCAGGGGGTGGCCCGGCGACAGGGCCCCCGGGATCCTGTCATCCACCCCCCACACGTTCTTCACACGCTCTGCCGCTGTCCGGATCCGGACGCATCGCGGGACGGATCGCGGGACGGAACCCGGGACGGATTTCGGGGCGGACGGCCGGACGGGGCGCGGGGGCGGGTCAGACGCGGGTGAAGGCCTGCTCGATGATGTCGAGGCCCTCGTTCAGCAGGTCCTCGCCGATGACCAGCGGCGGCAGGAAACGCAGCACGTTGCCGTAGGTGCCACAGGTCAGGACCAGCAGGCCCTCCTGGTGGCAGGCCTTCGCCAGCGCGGCCGTGGCCTCCGGGTTCGGCTCCTTGGTGGCGCGGTCCTTGACCAGCTCGATCGCGATCATCGCGCCGCGGCCCCGGACGTCGCCGATGATGTCGAACTTCTCCGCCATGGCGGTCAGGCGGCCCTTCATGACCTCCTCGATCCGCTTGGCGCGGGCGTTGAGGTCCAGCTCCTTCATCGTCTCGATGGCGCCGAGCGCACCCGCGCAGGCCACCGGGTTGCCGCCGTAGGTGCCGCCCAGGCCGCCGGAGTGCGCGGCGTCCATGATCTCCGCGCGGCCGGTGACGGCGGCGAGCGGCAGACCGCCCGCGATGCCCTTCGCCGTGGTGATCAGGTCGGGGACGATGCCCTCGTCCTCGCAGGCGAACCACTGGCCGGTGCGGCAGAAGCCGGACTGGATCTCGTCGGCCACGAAGACGATGCCGTTGTCCTTGGCGAACTCGCTGATCGCCGGCAGGAAGCCCTTCGCCGGCTCGATGAAGCCGCCCTCGCCGAGCACCGGCTCGATGATGATCGCGGCGATGTTCTCGGCGCCGACCTGCTTGGACATCTCGTCGATGGCCTGCGCGGCGGCCTCCGGGCCCGCGTTCTCCGGCCCGGTGGGCCAGCGGTAGCCGTAGGCGACCGGCACGCGGTACACCTCGGGCGCGAACGGACCGAAGCCGTGCTTGTACGGCATGTTCTTCGCGGTCAGCGCCATCGTGAGGTTGGTGCGGCCGTGGTAGCCGTGGTCGAACACGACGACCGCCTGCCGCTTGGTGTAGGCGCGGGCGATCTTCACGGCGTTCTCGACGGCCTCGGCGCCGCTGTTGAACAGCGCGGACTTCTTCGCGTGGTCGCCCGGCGTCAGCTCGGCGAGCGCCTCGGCGACGGCCACGTAGCCCTCGTACGGCGTCACCATGAAACAGGTGTGGGTGAAGTCGGCGAGCTGCGCGGAGGCGCGGCGGACGACGGCCTCGGCGGACGCGCCGACGGAGGTCACGGCGATGCCGGAGCCGAAGTCGATCAGGCGGTTGCCGTCGACGTCCTCGATGATGCCGCCGCCGGCCCGCGCGGTGAACACGGGCAGCACGGAGCCCACGCCCTGCGCGACCGCGGCGGTGCGGCGGGCCTGCAGCTCCTGCGACTTCGGGCCGGGGATGGCGGTGACGACGCGGCGCTCCTGCGGAAGTGCGGTCATGCGGGGCTCCTGGGGGGGTGTAACGGACGCTCGATGCTTCTTTTCTCGCAGGCTAGGGCGGGGGGAGAAGGCTGGGCATGCTCCATGTGGGCGTTGTCCGGGGGTCCGGGTTGTCCGCCGTGGACATACCCGCCGGACGGCGGCCGTGCCGACGCGGTGCGAAGGGCGCGTTCCGGCCGGATGCGAACCCCGGCCGTGCCATCGGTGGACCGCGCCTGTCGGGGCGTTAGATTGACGTGTCTGTAGGCGTACGAGGCGGCTGCTCAGGGGGCAGGGGCGATGGACAGCGAGGGTACCCAGGACGCGCGGGGCACGCAGGCCGGTCCCGTGCCGCGCCCGGCGGGACCACCTCAGGTACCGGCGGCGCCACCGCGCCCCGCGCACGCACCGGGCGCGCCGCCGCCCCCGGACGGCTCCGCGTTCCTCACCTGGCTGCGTACCGCGCGCCCCGAGACGCTCCCCGGCATCTGGCGGTTCGGCCACCGGCCCCGCCCGGAGGAGGAGCCCGAGCGTATCCCCGGCCGTCAGCTGTTCAGCGGCGCGCTGATCGCCTTCCTCGTCGGCTGGCTGATCTGGTCGCTGCTGTGGAACGGCTACCTGGGCGGCTGGTGGCTGCTGCCGCTGTACGCCATGATCCCCGACTCCTGGGCGGAGCCGCACAGCTTCGCCTCCGTCGTGGTCGTCTACGCCTACTACGTGCTCATCGCCGGGGTCATCATGGTCGGCGTGGGCCGGCTCGGCCGCTGGGGCGAGATCTGGCGCCGCTACGGCCCGCCCGCCTGGCGCCGCACCCCCCGCGCCGAGCCCCCGCCCGCCCCGGAGGAGGACCCGGCCGCCTGGCCCGCACTGCGCGCCGCCGGCGCCGTCGACGCGGCCGAGCGGCTCGCCGCCGACGCCCGCGCCGGGCTGATGCGGGACGTCGACCACGCCCGGATCGCCCGCGCCTGGCAGGGCGTGCGCACCGGCCGGCACAGCCTCGCCACCTTCACCGGGGCGGTGCTCAAGGACGGCGCCGGCGCCTGCCCGCACCCGTCCGGCGCCCGCGACCTGCCTGTCCGGCAGGCCCGCCACGACCTGCTCACCGGCCAGGTGCGGCTCGGCACCACCGCCGACGACCCGCGCAACCCCTACGCCTACCGCGGCGCCGGCCTCGCCCTCGGGACCGACCTGCTCGGCACCTCCCTGCTCGTGGTCGGACCGGCCGGGTCCGGCAAGACCGGCGGCGTGGTCCGGCCGGTCGCCGAGTCGCTGTGCCTCCAGGCGCTCGCCGGCCGCACCGCCGTGGTGGTGGTCGGCGCGGCCGGCGCGGGCCTCGGCCCGTCCGACGCCTACGACGTCGTCATCCGCATCGGCAGCCCCGACTCCGTGTACGACCTCGACCTGTACGGCGGCACCACCGACCCCGACGAGGCGGCGGCCGTGCTCGCCGAGGCGCTCGTCGGCGACCTCGCGGACCCGCACCCCGGCAGCGACACCCGCCGCTCCACCACCGTTCTCGCCCAGCTCCTCGGACCGTTCCGCGCGGTGCACGGCCGCTTCCCCTCGGTGCCTGAGCTGCGCGGGCTGCTCGACGGCGCCCCCGCTCCCCTGGCCACCCTGCGCCAGGGCCTCCAGGAAGCGGGCCAGGAGTCGCTGCTGCGGGAACTCGACGCGCGGGAACGGCAGATGGGTCACCCCGGTGACGTCGGCGGCGTCCTCGCCGACCGGGTGGCGCTGCTCGACCGTCCCGCCTTCGCCGGGTTCTTCGACACCTCCGGCGAGTCCCGGCCGTTCACCCTCAAGGCGCTCGACCACCCCGTCCGGGTGCGCGTGGACCTGCCCGAGCGGGGCCACGCGGACGCCTCGCGGATGCTGGCGCGGCTGGTCCTCGCCCAGTTCGCGGCGAGCGTCACGGTACGCGAGGACCGTTCGCTCTTCGCCTGCCTTGTCCTGGACGACGCCACCGGCGTCATCACCCCCGAGTCCGTGCGCGGCATCCAGCGGCTGCGGTCCGCGAACGCGGGCGTGCTGCTCACCCTGCGCACCCTGGACGACGTGCCCCGGCCGTTGCGCGGGCCGCTGCTCGGCGCCACCGGCTGCCGTATGGCGCTGTCCGGGGTGACCCCCTGGGACGGGCAGGACTTCGCCGAGGTGTGGGGCAAGGAGTGGACCGAGGCGCGGGACGTCACGGACCGGCAGATCATCGCGGAGAGCCCCGCCGGCAAGGCCGTACACGCGGTGCGGCGGGCCATCACCGGCAAGGCGCCCACCGCGCGGGCGGTCACCGTCCGCCAGGTCGAGCGGGAGCGCTGGTCGGCGTCCGAGCTGGCGCACGCGGTGCCCGCGGGGCACGCGGTGCTGTCCCTGACGACCGTGAAGGGCGAGCACGCGCCGCCGCTCCTGGTGAACCTGCGGGAGTGAGCGGTCCCGGCCGCCGGGGGCCGTACCTGCGGGAGTGAGCGGTCCCGCCGCCGGGGACCGTACGGTGAGGCAGAATCGACACAGGCCGTTCATACGAGACGGCCAAAAGATCACCGTTCTTGCACACCGACCCCCCGACCGCCGAACCGAAGGCTCACCGCCCCGATGCCCCCGACGCTCGCCTCGCTCGTCCACCACTCCGCGCTCAAACTGACCGTGCGCGCGGGGGAGGACCGCCTCGACGCGCCCGTCCGCTGGGCGCACGCCAGCGAGCTCGCCGACCCCGTGCCGTACATGGAGGGCGGCGAGCTGCTCCTGATCACCGCGCTGAAACTGGACGCGGAGGACCGGGAGGCGATGCGCCGCTACGTGAAACGGCTGGTCGGCGCGGGCGTGGTCGGACTCGGCTTCGCCGTCGGCGTCCACTACGACGACATCCCCGAGGCGCTGGTCGACGCCGCGCGCGAGGAGGGGCTGCCGCTGCTGGAGGTGCCGCGCCGCACCCCGTTCCTCGCCATCAGCAAGGCCGTGTCCGCCGCGATCGCCGCCGACCAGTACCGCGCGGTCACCGCCGGCTTCGCCGCCCAGCGGGAGCTCACCCGGCACACTCTCACCGACGGCCCCGAAGGGCTGCTCGCCGCGCTCGCCTCCCAGGTCGACGGGTGGGCCGCGCTGTACGACGCCTCCGGCGCGGTCGTCGCCGCCGCACCCGACTGGGCGGGCCGCCGCGCCGCCCGGCTCACGGCGGAGGTCACGCGGCTGCGGGAGCGGCCCACGCCCGCCTCCTCGGTGGTCGCGGGGCCGGAGCACGAGGACCGGGTGGAGCTGCACTCCCTCGGCACCGGACGGCGCCCCCGCGCGGCGCTCGCCGTCGGCACCGAGTCCGCCCCCGGCACCGCCGAGCGCTACGCCGTCCACTCCGCCGTCGCGCTGCTCACCCTCACCACCGAACGCTCCCGCTCGCTGCACGCCGCCGAACAGCGCATCGGCGCGGCCGTGCTGCGCATGCTGCTCGCGGGGGAACCGGACCATGCCCGCGCGGTCGCCGGTGATCTGTACGGCGGGCTGCTCGACGCGCCGTTCCGGATCATCGTCGCCCAGGGTGTGGCGGACGGGGACGCCCTCGGCGCCCTCGCCGAGTCCGCCGAGTCCGCCGCGGCGCGGTCGGGCGAGGCGGTGCTGGTGGTGCCGGAGGGGGAGCGGCTGGTCGTGCTGGCGGCGGACGGCGGCACCGTCGTCGCCGCCTGCTGCGACCACGCGGCCGCGCGGGAGGCCGCGCGGAAGGCCGACGACGACGAACTGGTCGTCGGGCTGTCCGCGCCGGCCGGGCCGATCACCGCGTCCGCCGCCTACAAGCAGGCCGAACAGGCGTTGTCCGTGGCCCGGCGGCGGGGCAGGGTGCTGGTGGAGCACGAGCAGATGGCCGCGGGGTCCGTGCTGCCGTTGCTCGCGGACGACGCGGTGAAGGCGTTCGCGGACGGGTTGCTGCGGGCGCTGCGGGATCACGACGCGACGGGGCGTGGCGACCTTGTCGCCTCTCTGCGGGCCTGGCTGTCCCGGCACGGGCAGTGGGACGCGGCGGCGGCGGATCTTGGTGTGCACCGGCACACTCTTCGCTACCGCATGCGGAGGGTGGAGGAGATTCTGGGGCGGTCGTTGGACGACCCGGATGTCCGGATGGAGCTGTGGCTTGCCTTGAAGGCGACGTCGGCGGACACGGCCTGAGCGGCGAGGCTGTCCTTCCGGCGCGGGGCGGTGGGGGTTGAGCGCGCAGTTCCCCGCGCCCCTGAGGCGGCACGGGTGGGCGCGGCGGCACCCTTGCGGCGCCGGGTGCGGGCGGTCCGTGGCTGGTCGCGCAGTTCCCCGCGCCCCTTCAGGGGGGTGGTGTGCGCGGTCGTCCCGTCGGGTGCGGGATGGTGGGGGTTGGTCGCGCAGTTCCCCGCGCCCCTGAAGGGGCGTACCGCCCCAGCTGCGGGCAGTCGTGCCGCTTGGGGCGGCACGGGTGGGCGCAGCGGCACCTCTACGACGCCGGGTGCGGGACGTCCGTGGCTGGTCGCGCAGTTCCCCGCGCCCCTGGGCGGGCTGGTGCCAAAGTGGCATGGAGGGGCCGGGTAGTACTCCGCCCCGGACAAACGCCGCTCCGGCGTCCCGGACCTACCGTGGTGGCCAGCAACCCACGTACACCTCCTACGCGGAAGGGCCGGGACCCACATGACTTCCACCCACGCCTTCTGGCTCGCCGGCCGCCAGGCCACCGGCGAGACCGCCTTCGACGTCACCTCCCCCTGGGACGGCCGGGTCGTCGGCGCCGTGAGCGTGCCGACCGACGCCCAGGTCGAGGAGGCCGTGGCCGCCGCGTACGCCGTGCGGGACGAGTTCGCCGCTACCCCCGCCCACGTCAGGGCCGCCGCCCTGGATCACGTCAGCCGCCGGCTGGTCGAGCGCACCGAGGAGATCGCCCAGCTGATCTCCGCCGAGAACGGCAAGCCGATGAAGTGGGCGCGCGGCGAGGTCGGCCGGGCCGTGTCCGTGTTCCGCTTCGCCTCCGATGAGGCCCGCCGCTTCAACGGCGGCGACGCCCAGCGCCTCGACACCGACGCGGGCGGCCAGGGCCGGCTCGCCTTCACGCGCCGCTTCCCCAAGGGCGTCGTCCTCGGCATCGCGCCGTTCAACTTCCCGCTGAACCTGTGCGCCCACAAGGTGGCCCCCGCGATCGCCGCCGGCGCGCCCATCATCCTCAAGCCGGCGCCGGCCACCCCGCTGTCCGCGCTGATCCTCGGCGAGCTGCTGGCGGAGACCGAGCTGCCCGCCGGCTCGTGGAGCGTCCTGCCGGTGCCGAACGACCGTATGCCCGCCCTGGTCCAGGACGAGCGGCTGCCGGTCATCTCCTTCACGGGCTCCGAGAAGGTCGGCTACGCGATCATGGACTCGGTGCCGCGCAAGCACTGCACCCTGGAGCTGGGCGGCAACGGCGCGGCCGTCGTCCTCGCCGACTTCGCGAGCGACGAGGACCTCAACTGGGCCGCGACCCGTATCGCCACCTTCTCCAACTACCAGGGCGGCCAGTCCTGCATCTCCGTGCAGCGGGTCATCGCGGACGCCTCGGTGTACGACCGGCTGCTCCCGCGCATCGTCGCCGCCGTGGAGGCGCAGGTCACCGGTGACCCGTCCGACGACGCCACGGACGTCGGCCCGCTGGTCAGCGAGGACGCCGCCAAGCGCGTCGAGTCCTGGGTGGACGAGGCCGTCGAGGCCGGTGCGTCCCTCCTCACCGGCGGCAAGCGCGACGGCGCCTCGTACGCGCCGACCGTGCTCGCCGACGTGCCCGCCGACGTGACGATCTCCTGCGAGGAGGTCTTCGGGCCGGTGCTGACGGTGCAGAAGGTGAACGGCGAGGAGGAGGCGTTCGCCGCGGTCAACGACTCCAAGTACGGCCTTCAGGCGGGCGTGTTCACCCACGACCTGCAGACCGCCTTCCGCGCCCACCGCGCCCTCGAGGTCGGCGGCGTCGTCGTCGGCGACGTGCCCTCCTACCGCGCCGACCAGATGCCGTACGGCGGCGCCAAGCAGTCCGGTGTGGGCCGCGAGGGCGTGCGGTTCGCGATGGAGGACTACACCTACGAGCGGGTGATGGTTCTCACCGGTCTCGCCCTCTGAGGACCTGTCGTGGCAGGGCCCGGCACCGACGCGTTCGGTGCCGGGCCCTTCGCCGTCCGGCGCTCAGCCCCTGAAGTCCACCCGCGCCACCCGCAGCGCCCCCCGCACCCGCAGCCGCACGTCCCGCACCCCGCCGGGCTCCCCGGCGACCGGGGCGGTCACGGCGACGTACGTGTACGGATTGGCCGTGGGCGTCTCCAGGGAGAGCGAGGCGAGCAACGGGCCGCCGTCCAGGGCGACCTCCACCGTGCCCGTGCCGGACATCTCCACGGACACCTCCCGCACGCCGGCGCCCAGGTCGCACCGGCGGTACAGCAGTTCGCCGTCCTTGCCGGAGACCGGCGCCACCGCGTCGCCCGACTCCTTCGTCCGGTCGACGATCTCCGTGCCGCTCTGCTCGTCGAAGTCGGCCGTGTCCAGGCCGCGTTCGGCGACCGGACGCGCACCGCCCGGCTCGCCCTCCAGCGTCACGGTGGCGCGTAGCCGCACGTCCTCGCTGGACGCGCCGGCCAGCAGCTCGTACGCCCCCGGCTCCACCCGCCACCGTCCGACCGCCACGTCCCAGAAGGCGAACGCGGACAGCGGCAGGTCGAAGAAGAGGCGGGTGCTCTCGCCGGGCGCGAGCGTCACCCGGCGGTGGCCGAGCAGTTCGCGGCGGGGCCGCGGCACCGACGGGTCCACGGCCCGCCCGTAGAGCTGGGCCACCTCGTCGGCCGTCACCGTGCCGGTGTTGATGACCGAGAACGCGACCCGCACCCCGGAGTTCGTCACGTCCGCCGTCAACTCACCGTAGGAGAAGGACGTGTACGACAGGCCGTGTCCGAAGGGGAACAGCGGGGTGCCCTCGAAGTAGAGGTAGGTCTGGCGTCCGCCGATCACGTCGTAGTCGAGGAGTTCGGGCAGGTCGGCGTCGTCGGCGTACCAGGTCTGCGGCAGCCGTCCGGCGGGGGAGACGTCCCCGGCGACGACCCGTGCGAGTGCCGTGCCGGCCGCCTGGCCGCCGTGCGCGGTCCACAGCACCGCCGGGAGGTCCGCCGGGTCCACCGCGTACGGGTAGGCGGACACCAGGGTCAGTACCGTGCGCGGGTTCGCGGTGCGGGCGGCGCGCAGCAGCAGTTCCTGCTGGGCGGGGAGGCGCAGGGTGGTGCGGTCCTCGGTCTCCCGGCCGTTGATGTGCGGGTCGTTGCCCGCGACCACCACGACCACGTCGGCCGCGGCGGCGGCGCGGGCCACGGCGTCCTCGCCGCGCTCGGTGACGACCAGCTCGAACACCTCCGGTTCGCCCTCGGCGGCCCGCACCCCGTCCGGGGTGATCCGCACGGGGTGCCCGGTCCCGAGGTGGCGCAGCAGATGGCCGTCGCCGTGGGGCTCCAGCCGGAACGTCTCCTGCACGATCCAGCCGCCCGGCTGGTCGGCGGAGGCACGCAGATACCCGTCGTCGGCGACCGAGAGGTACCGGCCGTCCGGGGCCCGCAGGGTGAGCACCCCGTCGCCCCAGTCGACGAGGGCGAGTTCGGTGCCGTCCGGTGCGGCGGTGAGCGGCGGCAGGTCGGTGCGGCCCGCGAGCAGTGCGGGATCAAGGGCGCCTTCCTCGCCGCGTGCCGCCTCCGGGGCGTCCGGCGCGGGCGGCACGTGCAGGAAGGCGCCGGAGGAGGTGCGCAGCAGGACGCGGTCGACGCCCTCGGCGAACTCCACCCGGTCGGCGCCGAACCGCTCGTACAGGCCCTCCAGCGGGGTGGAGCGGTGGATGAGGCTGCCGCTGTACCAGTCGAGCTTGCACTCGTCGGCGAGCAGCCCGACCACGGCGAGCCGGACGCCCGGGGCGAGCGGCAGCAGACCGTCGTTCTTGAGCAGCACGACGGCCTGCTCGGCGGCCTCCTGGGCGAGCTCCCGGTGCTCGGGGGTGTCGAAGGCCCGCTCACCGGCGTACGGGTCCCGGTCCGGGTCGAACTCGCCGAGCCGGAACCGCACCGACAGCTGCCGCCGGACGGCCGTGTCGACGTCCTCCTCGCTCAACAGGCCCTGTTCCAGGGCCCCCTTGATCCGGATGACGATCTTCGAGCTGTCGGTGCCGTGGTCGGTGAAGCTGTCGACGCCCGCGCGCAGGGCCGCCGCCGTGGCCTCCTCGTGCGTGCCGAAGTAATGCTCGGAGTCGACCAGGTTGGACGGCGCGCCCGCGTCGGAGCAGACGAGCAGCTCCTCGTCGGTCCAGGCGCGCAGGTGCTCGCGCAGGTACGGGGACACGTGGTTGGGGCGGCCGTTGACCAGGTTGTACGCCGGCATCACCCCGGCCACCGCGCCCGCCTCCACGGCGTCGCGGAAGGCACGCAGGTCGTACTCGTGCAGCACGCGCGGCCGGACCGAGCTGGACGTGGTGTCCCGGCGCGTCTCGTTGTTGTGCGCCAGCCAGTGCTTGAGGACGGGTGCGGTGCGCCAGTACACCGGGTGGTCGCCGCGCAGGCCGCGGGTGTAGGCGGTGGCGATCGCCGAGGTGAGGCGCGGGTCCTCGGAGTAGCCTTCCTCGTTGCGGCCCCAGAGCGGGTGGCGCAGCAGGTTCACGGTCGGCGACCAGACGTTGAGGCCGACCCGCTCGTCGCGGGAGCGCATCGCGCGGGCCTCGCGGGACACCGCCTCGCCCACCCGGCGCACCAGGTCCTCGTTCCAGGTCGCGCCCAGCCCGACGGCCTGCGGGAAGACGGTCGCCGGACCCATCCAGGCGACCCCGTGCAGGGCCTCCTGACCGGTGCGGAACGCGGCGACGCCCAGCCGCTCGACGGCGGGACCGAACTGGTGCAGGAAGCCGATCCTCTCGTCCAGGGTCAGCCGCGACAGCAGATCGTCGATGCGCTCGGCGAACGGCAGGTCCGGGTCGCGGAACGGCGGCGTGGGCGGGGTGGGTGCGGTCACGTGGGGTCCCCTCGGAATGGAGCGCTACGGCGCTTTCGAAGCGCTTCGATGCTCGATGCGGCCGGGTCGGGTGTCAAGGGATTCGCGACGGTGGACCATTCCGTAGCCGCAGGGCCATGTGCCTCTACTCACCTGCCTCTCCTCCCTCGTGATCGCGCATCCGTCAAAGGAATTATCGAAGCGGGCCTTGTATGCCACTGGGTGTTCACTTAACCTCGCAGCAACATCGAAGCGCTTCGACAGCGAGGCCGCCTGATGGCGTGCACCTTCCGCCGGACGACCGCTTCCGATCGGCCAGTTCCACCGAAGACACCACAGCCGACGGCCACCTGCCGGGTGTCCTGGTGCGCCACGAAGGGTTGACGCAATGACGCCGAACGCCGCTTCCTCCTCCGGGCCGAGCCGGAGAAGCCTCCTCACCTCCACGGCGGCCGCCACCGCGGCGGTCGCCGTCGGGTCGCCGCTGCTGGCCGCCTGCGGCGGAGGGGGACAGGAGGGCCGCAAGGAGGGCACCACCTCGGGCAAGGAGGCCGCCAAGATCCTCCCGGCGTTCGTGGCGTCGAGCGTCGTCACCCCCGACATCCCGGCGAAGAACGGATCGGCGGCCGGCTTCAGCCGGGCGATACCGACGGCCCAGCTGAAGACCTCCGTGCCGAAGACGCTCGGCAGCGGCGGGAAGCTGAAGGTCATGTCCCCGTTCTGGGGCACCCCGCCGAGGGGCGACAACCCCTACTACACGGCGATGAACAAGGCCGTCGGCGTCGACGTCACCTGGCAGAACCAGGACGGCGTCACCTACGACCAGAAGCTCGGCGCGGTGCTCGCCTCCAGCGAGATCCCGGACGTGGTCGTCGTCCCCGGCTGGAACCTGATGGGCCGCATCCCCAGCGCGATCAACGCCAAGTTCGCCGACCTCGGCCCCTACCTCTCCGGCGACAAGGTGAAGGACTACCCGAACCTCGCCGCCGTCCCCACCGAGGCGTGGCAGCGCGGCATCTTCGGCGGACAGCTGCGCGGCATCCCCATGCCCGCCCCGTACGTCACCGACATCGCGCCGCTGTACCGCAAGGACCTGTTCGCGAAGAAGGGGTACACCGTCCCGGGCAGCCCGGACGACTTCCTGGCCTGGGCGAAGGAGGCGACCGACGCCAAGTCCAAGCTGTGGGCCTGCGACGACATGAAATGGACGGCGTTCCACATCTTCGGCGTCCTCTCCGGCGCCGACAAGGCGCTCTGGTGGAACCTGGAGGGCGACAAGCTGGTCAACCGCATCGAGACCGAGCAGTTCCTCGAGGCGCTGGAGTGGACCCGCAAGCTGTACGCCGCCGGGGTGGTCCACCCGGACGCGGTGCAGGGCAAGGCCGGCGGCGACGCGGGCAACCGGTTCACCGCCGGCGAGGTGCTGGTCTACAACCAGAACATCTCCGACTGGTGGGGCAAGACCGCCGAACAGCGCACGCAGAACGCCGACTTCGAGATGGAGGCGTTCGACTACTTCGGCCCCGACGGCGGTGACCCCACCCTGTGGGCGGTCCAGCCGGCCAACATCTTCACCTTCGTCTCGAAGAAGGCCTCCGAGCAGCAGGTCAAGGACTTCCTGGCCCTCTGCAACTTCTGCGCCGCGCCCTACGGCACCAAGGAGTTCATGCTCACCGCCTACGGCGTCGAGGGCACCGACTACACCTTCGAGAAGGGCCTGCCGGTCAAGACCCAGCAGGGCGTCAACGAGGTCAACGGCGCCTACGACTACACCGGCAACCCGGCCCCGTACATCGCCTATCCCGACCTGCCCGAGATCACCAAGGGGATGGTCGAGTGGCAGCAGCGCATGGGCGCCTTCACCAGGAAGTCGTCGTTCTTCGGGCTCACCGTCACCGAGCCCGCCCGCTGGTCCAACCTCGCCGACGACTTCGAGCAGCTCGAGGACGACGTGGTGCGCGGCCGCAAGAAGATCAGCGACGTGCAGCAGGCCGTGTCCGACTGGCGGAGCAGGGGCGGCGACGGACTGCGCGACTGGTACCGCAAGCTGCTCGACGACAACGGCTCGGCCGACTGACCCGGGGCGAGGCGAGGAGACGGCCGTGTCGCACAGCACGGTGCCTCGGGGCACGACCGAGGCGCAGACACCCCCGCAGGACGACGGCGCGACGACCGGGACCACCAAGGGCCCGGCCCGTCCCGGGAAGGGCGGGCGCGGGCCCCGCGCGAAGAAGGCCGGACGGCTCGCGTTCCGGATCAGGTGGCGGCGCGACCGCGCGCTGATCCTGATGACCGTGCCCGCCCTGCTGCTGGTCCTGGTCTTCAACTACGTGCCGATCCTCGGCAACGTGGTCGCGTTCCAGGACTACGACCCCTATCTCAGTGAGAACGGCTTCGTCGCCATCTTCGAGAGCCCGTGGACCGGCTTCGAGCAGTTCGAGCGGATCTTCGCCGACTCGGCGTTCTGGCACGCGGTGCGGAACACCTTCGTGCTGTTCTTCCTCCAGCTGGTGCTCTACTTCCCCATCCCGATCCTGCTCGCGCTGCTCATCAACAGCGTGGTGCGGCCCCGGGTGCGGGCGGTCGCCCAGGCGATCATGTACCTCCCGCACTTCTTCTCCTGGGTGCTCGTCGTCACCGTCTTCCTGCAGATCTTCGGCGGCGCCGGCATCATCGCGCAGACCCTCCGCCGGCACGGCTACGAGGGGTTCGACCTGATGACGAACCCGGAGATCTTCAAGTACCTGGTGACCTTGGAGACCGTCTGGAAGGACGCCGGCTGGGGCATCATCGTGTTCCTCGCCGCCCTCTCCTCCGTCTCCAACGACCTGTACGAGGCCGCCGCCATGGACGGCGCGGGCCGCTGGCGCCGCATGTGGCACGTCACCCTGCCCGCGCTGCGCCCGGTGATCGCCCTGCTGCTGGTGCTGCGCGTCGGCGACGCCCTCACCGTCGGCTTCGAGCAACTGCTGCTGCAGAGACAGGCGGTGGGCGTCGACGCCTCCGAGGTCCTCGACACCTACGTGTGGTGGAACGGCATCCGCAACCAGGACTTCAGCTACGCCGCCGCGGCCGGACTCGTCAAGGGCGTGGTGGGCCTCGGCCTGGTCCTCACCGCCAACAAGGTGGCCCACCTCATGGGCGAGCAGGGGGTGTACAAGAAATGACCGCCGTCCTCGGTACCCGCCCGGACCCCGACACGACCCGGGCGAAGAAGCCCGGCCGCTGGTCCGCGCCGCCCCGCCCGGTGTGGGAGGAGGAACCGTCCCCCGCAGGACAGGCCGGCAAGGGCCTCGCCCTCGGCCTCGCCTGCCTGGCCATCCTCTTCCCGCTGTGGATCGTGATCGTCACCAGTCTGCAGACCAAGCGGACCATCGACGAGGCCGGCGGCCTGGTGGTGATCCCCAAGGGCGTCACCTTCGTCGCCTACCAGGAACTGCTCGGCGGCGGGCAGGTGCAGCGCGCCGCCCTGGTCAGCGTCGGCGTCACCGTCGTCGGCACGCTGTTCAGCATGGCCGTGTCGGTACTGTGCGCCTACGGCCTGTCCCGCAGCGGCTCGCTGGGGCACCGCTGGATCCTGATGACCCTGCTCGCCACGATGTTCTTCGGCGCCGGCCTCATCCCGACCTACCTGCTGGTGCAGGCGCTCGGACTGACCGACACCTATCTGGCGCTGATCCTGCCGAGCGCGGTGAGCGTCTTCAACATCCTGGTCCTGCGCGCGTTCTTCATGAACATCTCGCAGGAACTCGTCGACAGCGCCCGGATCGACGGGGCGGGGGAGTGGCGGATCCTGTTCCGCATCGTGATGCCGCTGTCCCGCGCGGTCATCGCGGTGATCTCCCTGTTCTACGCGGTGGGCTACTGGAGCGCCTGGTTCAACGCCTCCATCTACCTCACCGACCAGGACATGATGCCGCTGCAGAACGTCATGATCCAGCTGGTGCAGAAGCAGGAGCGGCCCGTCGGACTGTCCGCGCAGATCAACACGGGGCAGCTGTCCCCGCTGGCCATCCAGATGGCCGTGATGGTGCTGGCCCTGCTGCCGGTCGCCGTGCTCTCGCCCTTCGTCCAGAAGCACTTCAAGAAGGGGATGCTCACCGGCGCGGTCAAGGGGTGACCCCCTTCGCGGGACGCCTTCGGGCGTCCCGCGCCCCGCAGTCCCGTCCGCCCCCTGTCCCGAGGACCTGCCATGTCCGTGCCTCCGTTCCACCGCTCCGGCGCCCGACCCCACGGGGCCGTCTGATGCCCCGCCTGTCCGACGTCACCCGCGGCCGCATCCTCTACGGCGGTGACTGGAACCCCGAGCAGTGGCCCGAGGAGACCTGGCGGGAGGACGTCCGCCTGATGCGCGAGGCGGGCGTCAACTCCGTCACCCTCGGCGTCTTCTCCTGGTCCCGCATCGAACCCCGCCCGGACGAGCGGCACTTCGGCTGGCTGGACCGGCTGATGGACCTGGCGCACGACCACGGCATCGGCGTCGTCCTCGCCACCCCCACCGCCTCACCGCCGCCGTGGATGGGCCGGCTGCACCCGGACACCCTGCCGGTCGACGCCGACGGCCACACCGAACTGTGGGGCGGGCGGCAGCACTTCTCCCACTCCAGCGCCACCTACCGGCGTCTCGCCGCCGCGATCACCGAGGATCTCGCCGCCCGCTACGCCGCCCACCCCGCCCTCACCCTCTGGCACATCAACAACGAGTACTGCACCCACGACCACGGCGACGAGGCCGCCGCCCGCTTCCGCACCTGGCTGCGTCACCGGTACGGCAACCTCGACGCCCTCAACACCGCGTGGGGCACCGCTTTCTGGAGCCAGACCTACGGCGACTGGGAGGAGGTGCTGCCGCCCCGGCGCACCCACTACCTGAAGAACCCGGCGCAGGTCCTGGACTTCCGGCGCTTCACCTCCGACATGCTCCTGGAGTGCTTCACCGCCGAGCGCGACATCGTCCGCCGGCACACCCCGCACCTCCCGGTCACCACCAACTTCATGCCGCTGTGGTCGGGGCAGGACGCCTGGCGCTGGGCCGAGGAGGAGGACGTCGTCTCCGTCGACCTCTACCCCGACCCGGACGACCCGTCCGGCGCCCAGCACGGGGCGCTCGTGCAGGACATGACCCGCTCGCAGGCGCGCGGCCCGTGGATGCTCATGGAGCAGGCAGCCGGCGCGGTCAACTGGCGTCCGGTGAACCGCCCCAAGCCGCACGGCCTCAACCGCCTGTGGTCGCTCCAGGCCGTCGCGCGCGGCGCGGACGCCGTGTGCTACTTCCAGTGGCGGCAGTCCCGGCAGGGCGCCGAGAAGTACCACTCCGGGATGCTCGGCCACGCCGGTCCCGACGGGCGCGCCCACCAGGAGACACGCCGGCTCGGCGCGGATCTGGCCCGGATCGCCCCGCACGTGGCCGGCGGCGCGGTCGCCGCCGACGTCGCCGTGCTGCACGACTGGCACGCCTGGTGGGCGAGCGACCAGGAGGGCCGCCCGTCCCGGGAGACGGGCCACGCCGAGATCCTCGGCGCCTGGCACCGCGCCCTGTGGCGGGCGCACCTCACCACGGACGTGGCCCACCCCGAGCACGACCTGACCGCATACCGCATGGTCGTCGTCCCGACGCTGCACCTCCTCACCGACCGCGCCGCCGACAACCTCGTGGCGTACGTGCGCGGCGGCGGCACCCTGGTCTGCGGCTTCGGCACCGGCGTCGTGGACGAGGACGACCGGGTGCGGCCGGGCGGCATGGACGAACGGCTGCGCGCCCTCTTCGGCATCCGCATCCTGCACGAGTGGTGGCCGCTGGAGCCCGGCGCGACCGTGGAGGCGGAGGGCGGTCTGCGCGGCACCCTGTGGTCCGAGGAACTGGAACCCGACGGCACCGCCGACGAGACGCTCGCCTACCGGGGCGGTGAACTGGACGGACTGCCCGCCGTGCTGCGCAAGGGCCGCGCCTGGTACGTCTCCACCCTCCCCGAACCGGACGCCCTGCGGGACCTGCTCACCCGTGCCGCCGCCGGGGCCGGGGTGCGGCCGGTGCTGGACGGGCTCCCGGAGGCGGTGGAGGCGGTGCGCCGGGGCGGGCTGCTGTTCCTGCTGCACCACGGCCGGGGCGACGTCGCCGTGGACGTGCCCGGCATCCACCGCGACCTGCTCACCGGCGCCACCGTCACCGGCCGGGTCACCCTCGGCCGCTACGGCGTGGCGGTGCTGGCGCCATGACCGGCGGACCCGTCCACGGCACCTGGGAGCCCCGGCCGGCCGCCCGCTGGGAGGACGCCTTCCTGTGCGGCAACGGCCGGCACGGCGCCCTGGTCCTCGGCGACCCGGACGACGACCGGACCGTCGTCACCCACCACACCCTCGTCCGCCCGAACGACGACGCGGGCGGCCGGCACCGGCTGCCGCCCCTGCTGGCCGGCCAACTCCCCGACGTCCAGGACCGCCTGCTGTCGGGCGACCTCACCGCAGCCGAGGACTTCACCGACGAACGCCCGCTCCAGTGGGTACGGCCCTTCCACCCCGCCTTCCAGGTCCGTCTGCGCCACCACGAGGGCGCCGCCGACCTCACCGGCTACCGCCGCGAGGTCGCCTTCGCCACCGGCGAGACCACCACCCGCCACGACGGCCGCTCCAGCCGCGTCTTCGTCTCCCGCGCCGACGACGTGATCGTCCAGCACGTCACGGGCCGCGACCTCACCCTCCGCCTCTCCCTCGACCACCGCCTGCCGAACGCGCCCGACACCCTGCGCGTAGGACACGGCGCCGTCCTCACCGCCGAGGGCGCCCTGCTCAGCCTGCGCGTCCGCTACCCCGGCAGCGACCTCGCGTACACCGGCGTGACCGTGGTCGCCGTCACCGGCGGGCGCACCGAACTCGCCCCGCCCGGCGTGCGGATCGCCGGGGCACACTCGGTGCTGCTGCTCACCCGGGTGCTGCGGCACACCGGCGAGGCGGACGCGGCCGCCGAGGGCCGCGCCCTGCGCGACCTGCTCACCACGGACGGGCCGGCGTACGACACGCTCCTCGCCCGGCATCTCGCCCTGCACCGCACCGCATACGAACGGGTCACCCTCGATCTCGACGGCGACCCGGCCGAACGGGCCTTGCCGGGCTCGGCGTTGCTCGCCCGGCCGCGCGGTACCGCCCTGCTGGAGCGGCTGTTCGCGGCCGGCCGCTACCACCTGTTGTCTTCCGGCGGGCTGTTCCCGCCCCGGCTCACCGGACTGTGGACCGGCGACTGGGACACCGCCTGGTCGGGTGCCTTCACCCTGGACGCCAACCTCAACCTCCAGACCGCGTCCGCCGCCGCGGCCGCCCTCCCGGAGGTCACCGAGGCCCTGGCGGGTTTCGTCCAGGGGCAGTTGCCCCACTGGCGGGACAACGCCCGAGCGGTCTTCGGCGCCCGGGGCGTGGTCGCGCCCGCCCACACCGACGGCGAGTCCGGGCACAGCTACCACTTCAGCCGCGAGTACCCCCTGCACCTGTGGACCGCCGGTGCCGACTGGCTGCTCAAGGCGCTCGTCGACCACGACGAGACCTACGGCGCCCGCGACCCGCGCACCGCCGGCGTGCTCGCCGAGGTCGCCGACTTCTACGAGGACTTCCTCACCCGCACCGGCCCCGACGGCTTCCTGGTCGTCGTCCCCTCCTACTCGCCCGAGAACCGTCCCGCGAACGGCGGCTGGGGCGTGCTCAACGCGGCGATGGACCTCTCCGCCGCCCGGCACGCCCTGTACACCGCCGCCGCGTACCACCCGGACCGGGCCGACCGGCTGCGCGCCCTCGCCGCCCGGCTGCCCCCGCACCGCGTCAACGCCGACGGGGCGCTCGCCGAATGGGCGTGGCCCGGCCTCGAGGACACCTACGACCACCGCCACCTCAGCCACCTCTACGGCGTCTGGCCCCTGGACGAGATCACCCCCTACGCCACCCCGGACCTCGCCGAGGCAGCCCGCCGCGCCCTCGAACTGCGCGGCCCCGGAAACGACTCCGCGCACGGCCACCTGCACCACGCCCTGATCGCCGCCCGGCTGCGGGACGGCAAGCGGGTGGCCGACGCGCTCGGCCGGGTGCTCGACGGCGACTTCTTCCACGACTCCCTGATGAGCGCCCACTATCCGCGGCGGAACGTCTACAACGCCGACGCCGCGCACACCCTGCCCGCCGTGCTGATCGAGGCGCTCGTGCAGTCCGCCCCCGACCGGCTGGCGCTGCTGCCCGCCCCGCTCCCGGCGCTCCCGAGCGGCCGGCTCACCGGGATCCGCACCCGCTTCGGCGCCGGACTCGACCTCACCTGGACGCCGGACGGCGGCACCGCCGTGCTCCGGCCCGACCGCACCGCCCGCATCACCCTGTGGACCTCCGCCGGCGCCGAGCCGCTCGACCTGGCCGCCGGCCGGGAGCGCGTCGTCCCCCTCCCGGCGGCGACGCGATGACCAGGCACGTCCCCCCACCCATGGAAGGAACACCATGGCACCGAAAACCCCGCGCGGGATCGTCCGCGCGCTGATCGCCCCCGCCCTCGCCCTCGGCGCGACGGTCGGACCGGCGACACCAAGGGCTGGATGGGCGACGAGACCATCGGCGACGTCCAGTTCGGCTACGAGATCACCTCGTCCGCCGGCGGCCTCGACTTCCGCACCGACAGCCTGACCGTCTCGGGCGGCTGACGCACGCCCCCTGTGCCGTCCGTGACCGGTGCGGACGGCACAGACCTGGTCAGCGCACCGGCGCGGGACCCGAACTCGCCCGGACGGTCAGCGCGGGCGGCAGCAGCACGACCTCGTCGCCGCCGCGGCCGTCGAGCTTGGCGACCAGCTGCTCCACGGCGTGCCGGCCCATCTCCTGGGCGGGAAGGGACACCGACGTCAGCCGCACCGACGCCTGCACGGCGACCTGCTCCGGACAGACCGCGACCACCGAGACGTCCTCCGGCACGGCGCGGCCCTGCTGCCGCAGCAGGGCGAGGAGCGGCTCCACCGCGGCCTCGTTCTGCACGACGAAGCCGGTGGTGTCCGGGCGTTCGTCGAGGATGCGGGCGACCGTGACGGCCGTGGCGTCGTACCCGCCCTCGCAGGGGCGGTGCAGCAGGCGCAGCCCGGTCTCCCGGGCGGCCGAACGCAGCCCGTCCAGGGTGCGCTCGGCGAAGCCGGTGTGCCGCTCGTAGACCGCGGGGGCCTCGCCGATGACGGCGACGTCGCGGTGGCCCAGCCCGGCCAGATGCTCCACGCAGAGCGCGCCGGTCGCCTTGAAGTCGAGGTCGACGCAGGTCAGTCCGGTGGTGTCGGCGGGCAGTCCGATCAGCACGGCCGGCTGGGCGGACTCGCGCAGCAGCGGCAGGCGTTCGTCGTCCAGCTCGACGTCCATGAGGATCATGCCGTCGGCGAGACCGCTGCCGGCCACCCGGCGGACCGCGTCCGGGCCCTCCTCGCCGGTGAGCAGCAGCACGTCGTACCCGTGGGTGCGGGCGGTGGTGGCGACGGCGATGGCGATCTCCATCATCACCGGCACGTACATGTCGGTCCGCAGCGGCACCATCAGGGCGATGATGGTGGACCTGCTGCTGGCCAGGGCGCGGGCGCCCGCGTTGGGGTGGTAGCCGAGCTCGCGGATGGAGCGCTCGACCCGCTGCCGGGTGGTCGCGGAGATGGACCGCTTGCCGCTGAGGACGTAGCTCACCGTGCTCGCCGAGACTCCGGCGTGCTGGGCGACCTCGGCGAGGGTGACCATCCGGCATCTCCCAGGGATGTGAAGCGCTTCGACTCGGATCGAGAACGCTAAAAACGCTGTTGATAACGGTTCGACCCTAGCTCCCACGAGGTCGTGATGTCCAGGCAGTCGAAGCGCTTCGACTGGAGAGCCTTCCGTCGCCGCCACCGCGCCGGGATCGGCCGGACGGCGGCACGCAGGGTGGTGGGGTCGCTACGAATCGGGTACATACGATCGAGTAGCACCGGTCCGTACCGCAATGACTCCATCCTATTCGCGGCGAGGTGAGCCTCATGTCCGCAGTACCCGAGACACCCGCGGCCCCGTCCAGGCCGACCGTCACCGAACGTGAGGCCCGGCAGGTGGCCGAGGCGGCGAGGGAGCAGGACTGGCGCAAGCCCAGCTTCGCCAAGGAACTGTTCCTCGGACGCTTCCGGCTCGACCTCATCCACCCCCACCCGCTCCCCGCCGACGAGGACGTCCGCCGCGGCGAGGAGTTCCTCTCCCGGCTGCGCGACTTCTGCGAGACGAAGGTCGACGGCGCCCTGATCGAGCGCGAGGCGCGCATCCCCGACGAGGTGATCAACGGGCTCAAGGAGCTCGGCGCCCTCGGCATGAAGATCGACACCAAGTACGGCGGCCTCGGCCTCACCCAGGTGTACTACAACAAGGCCCTCGCCCTGGTCGGCTCCGCCAGCCCCGCCATCGGCGCGCTGCTCTCCGCGCACCAGTCGATCGGCGTGCCCCAGCCGCTGAAGATCTTCGGCACGCGCGAGCAGAAGGAGAATTTCCTGCCGCGCTGCGCCCGTACCGACATCTCCGCCTTCCTGCTCACCGAGCCCGACGTCGGCTCCGACCCGGCCCGCCTGGCCACCACGGCCGTGCCCGACGGGGACGACTACGTGCTGGACGGCGTGAAGCTGTGGACCACCAACGGCGTGGTCGCCGACCTGCTCGTCGTCATGGCCCGCGTCCCGAGGTCCGAGGGCCACCGGGGCGGCATCACCGCCTTCGTCGTGGAGGCGGACTCCGAGGGCGTCACCGTGGAGAACCGCAACGCCTTCATGGGCCTGCGCGGCCTGGAGAACGGCGTCACCCGCTTCCACCGCGTCCGCGTCCCCGCCTCCCACCGCATCGGCGAGGAGGGCCAGGGCCTGAAGATCGCCCTGACCACCCTCAACACCGGACGGCTCTCCCTGCCCGCGATGTGCGTCGGCGCCGGCAAGTGGTGCCTGAAGATCGCCCGCGAGTGGTCCGCCGAGCGCGAGCAGTGGGGGAAGCCGGTCGCCCTGCACGAGGCCGTGGGCTCCAAGATCGCGTTCATCGCGGCGACCACCTTCGCCCTGGAGGCCGTCGTCGACCTCTCCTCGCAGATGGCCGACGAGAACCGCAACGACATCCGCATCGAGGCCGCCCTCGCCAAGCTCTACGGCTCCGAGATGGCCTGGCTCATGGCCGACGAACTGGTCCAGATCCGCGGCGGCCGCGGCTTCGAGACCGCCGACTCGCTGCGCGCCCGCGGCGAACGCGCCGTCCCCGCCGAGCAGATGCTGCGCGACCTGCGCATCAACCGCATCTTCGAGGGCTCCACCGAGATCATGCACCTGCTGATCGCGCGCGAGGCCGTCGACGCCCACCTGTCCGTCGCCGGCGACCTCATCGACCCCGACAAGACCCTCGGCGACAAGGCACGGGCGGGCGCGAGCGCCGGCGCCTTCTACGCCAGGTGGCTGCCGAAGCTCGTCGCCGGCCCCGGACAGCTCCCGGGCACCTACGGCGAGTTCAAGCACGGCATCGACCTCTCCCCGCACCTGCGCTACGTGGAGCGCACCTCCCGCAAGCTGGCCCGCTCCACCTTCTACGCCATGTCCCGCTGGCAGGGACGGATGGAGACCAAGCAGGGCTTCCTCGGCCGGATCGTCGACATCGGCGCCGAACTGTTCGCCATGAGCGCCGCCTGCGTCCGCGCGGAGCTGCTGCGCGGCCGCGGCGACCACGGCCGCGAGGCCTACCAGCTCGCCGACGCTTTCTGCCGCCAGGCGAGGCTGCGCGTCGAGGAACTGTTCGGCCGGCTCTGGAGCAACACCGACGACCTCGACCGCAAGGTGGTGAAGAACGTCCTCGGCGGCTCCTACACCTGGCTGGAGGACGGCGTGATCGACCCCTCCGGCGAGGGCCCCTGGATCGCCGACGCCACTCCCGGCCCGCCCGCCCGGGACAACGTCCGCCGCCCGATCCGCTGAGCGGCACGGGGAGGGGCCGGCCACGGCGCGCGTCCCCTCCCTCCGCTCCCGTCGCACCACGGACACGCCCCCGGGGTACCGGGGCGGGGGCCCGACGGCCGCCGCGACCGGACACAATGGGGCCCATGACCGACGCTCCAGCCCCCCTCGCCGACCCGCACCTGGTGTACGACCCCGTCGCGGGAGACGGCCCCAAGGACGTGGCGATCCTCGGCTCCACCGGGTCGATCGGCACCCAGGCCATCGACCTCGTGCTGCGCAACCCCGACCGCTTCCGGGTCACCGCCCTGTCCGCCAACGGCGGCCGGGTCGCCCTCCTCGCCGAGCAGGCGCACCGCCTGGGGGTGCGCACGGTCGCCGTCGCCCGCGAGGACGTGGTGCCGGAGCTGCGCGAGGCGCTGTCCGCGCGGTACGGCACGGGCGAGCCGCTCCCGGAGATCCTCGCCGGGCCCGAGGCGGCCACCCAGGTCGCCGCCTCCGACTGCCACACCGTCCTGAACGGCATCACCGGCTCCATCGGGCTCGCCCCGACCCTCGCCGCCCTGGAGGCCGGCCGCACCCTCGCCCTCGCCAACAAGGAGTCGCTCATCGTGGGCGGCCCGCTGGTGAAGGCGCTGGCCAAGCCCGGTCAGATCATCCCGGTGGACTCCGAGCACGCGGCGCTGTTCCAGGCGCTGGCCGCCGGCACCCGCGCCGACGTCCGCAAGCTGGTCGTCACCGCCTCCGGCGGGCCCTTCCGCGGCCGCACCCGGCAGGACCTGGCGGCGGTCACCGTCGAGGACGCCCTCGCCCACCCCACCTGGGCCATGGGCCCGGTCATCACGATCAACTCCGCGACCCTCGTCAACAAGGGCCTGGAGGTCATCGAGGCGCACCTCCTCTACGACATTCCCTTCGACCGCATTGAGGTGGTCGTGCATCCCCAGTCGTATGTCCACTCGATGGTTGAGTTCACGGACGGATCGACACTGGCCCAGGCGACGCCCCCCGACATGCGGGGCCCCATCGCCATCGGCCTCGGCTGGCCCGAACGGGTCCCCGACGCGGCCCCGGTCTTCGACTGGAGCAAGGCGTCCACCTGGGAGTTCTTCCCCCTCGACAACGAGGCCTTCCCCTCGGTGAACCTCGCCCGGCACGTCGGAGAACTCGCGGGGACGGCGCCCGCGGTGTTCAATGCCGCGAACGAGGAGTGCGTCGAGGCCTTCCGCACCGGCGCGCTGCCGTTCCTCGGCATCATCGACACGGTCACCCGCGTGGTCGAGGAACACGGAACGCCCGCCGCGGGAACCTCACTGACCGTGCCGGACGTCCTCGAAGCGGAGACCTGGGCCCGTGCGCGGGCCCGCGAACTGACAGCCCGGACGGCGAGCGCGGAGGCGCGTGCATGACGACCCTGATGTTCATCCTCGGCATAGTCGTCTTCGCGGCCGGCCTGCTGTTCTCCATCGCCTGGCACGAACTGGGGCACCTGTCCACGGCCAAGATGTTCGGCATCCGCGTGCCGCAGTACATGGTCGGCTTCGGCCCGACCCTCTGGTCGCGGCACAAGGGCGAGACCGAGTACGGCGTCAAGGCGATCCCGTTCGGCGGCTACATCCGCATGATCGGCATGTTCCCGCCGGGGCCCGACGGCAAGCTGGAGGCCCGCTCCACCTCCCCGTGGCGCGGCATGATCGAGGACGCCCGCTCCGCCGCCTTCGAGGAACTGCGGCCCGGCGACGAGAAGCGCCTGTTCTACAGGCGCGCGCCGTGGAAGCGGGTCGTCGTCATGTTCGCCGGCCCGTTCATGAACCTGATCCTCGCCGTCGTGCTGTTCCTCATCGTGCTGATGGGCTTCGGCATCCAGCAGCAGACCACCACCGTCAGCTCGGTCTCCCAGTGCGTGATCTCACAGAGCGAGAACCGCGACGACTGCCGGAAGTCCGACCCGCAGTCGCCCGCCGCCGCGGCCGGCATGAAGGCCAACGACAAGATCGTCGCCTTCGACGGGGTCCGCACCGACGACTGGGGCACGCTCTCCGACCTCATCCGCGACAGCGCGGGCAAGAGCGTGCCGATCGTCGTCGAGCGTGACGGCAAGGAGGTGACGCTCCAGGCCACCATCGCCACCAACATGGTCGCGAAGAAGGACGGCAACGGCACCTACGTCGAGGGCGAGTACGTCAAGGCAGGCTTCCTCGGCTTCAGCGCCGCCACCGGCGTCGTCAAACAGGACTTCGGCGAGTCCGTGACCTGGATGACCGACAGGGTCGGCGACGCGATCGACTCCCTGGCCGCCCTGCCGTCGAAGATCCCAGCCCTGTGGGACGCGGCCTTCGGCGACGGGCCACGCGAACCCGACTCCCCGATGGGCGTCGTCGGCGCGGCCCGCGTCGGCGGGGAGATCGCCACCCTCGACATCCCGGCCTCGCAGCAGCTCGCGATGTTCGTGATGCTGCTCGCGGGCTTCAACCTCTCCCTGTTCCTGTTCAACATGCTCCCGCTGCTGCCGCTCGACGGCGGACACATCGCGGGCGCCCTGTGGGAGTCGCTGCGCCGCAACCTCGCGAAGCTGCTGCGCCGCCCCGACCCGGGCCCCTTCGACGTGGCGAAGCTGATGCCCGTCGCCTACGTCGTGGCGGGGATCTTCGTCTGCTTCACGATCCTCGTCCTGATCGCGGACGTGGTGAACCCGGTGCGCATCTCCTGACCCGCCCGCACCGCGACACCCGTTGTTCACGGCGGCCCGGAACCCTGGCGTTCCGGGCCGTCGCCCTTTGGGTGGGTTTGAGGGAGCGATGTGCTCGGGCGTTGGCCATTGCCGTAATCTCGGAGCCCGGAGCCCGCTGCTCACGGGGAGCCGGACCTTGATCCACGACTTGGGGTTGCACAGCAGATGACTGCGATTTCTCTCGGCATGCCGTCCGTCCCGACCACGCTCGCCGTGCGCCGGAAGAGCCGGCAGATCCAGGTCGGCTCCGTGGCGGTGGGCGGGAACGCGCCGGTGTCGGTGCAGTCGATGACGACCACGCGCACGTCGGACATCGGCGCGACGCTGCAGCAGATCGCGGAGCTGACCGCGTCGGGCTGCCAGATCGTGCGGGTGGCGTGTCCGACGCAGGACGACGCGGACGCGCTGCCGGTGATCGCGAAGAAGTCGCAGATCCCGGTGATCGCCGACATCCACTTCCAGCCGAAGTACGTGTTCGCCGCGATCGAGGCGGGCTGCGCGGCGGTGCGGGTGAACCCGGGCAACATCAAGAAGTTCGACGACCAGGTCAAGGAGATCGCCAAGGCGGCGAAGGACCACGGCACTCCGATCCGTATCGGGGTGAACGCGGGTTCGCTGGACCGGCGGCTGCTGCAGAAGTACGGCAAGGCCACCCCGGAGGCGCTGGCGGAGTCGGCGCTGTGGGAGGCGTCGCTGTTCGAGGAGCACGACTTCCGCGACATCAAGATCTCGGTCAAGCACAACGACCCGGTCGTGATGGTCGAGGCGTACCGGCAGCTCGCCGCCCAGTGCGACTACCCGCTCCACCTGGGTGTCACCGAGGCCGGCCCCGCCTTCCAGGGCACCATCAAGTCGGCCGTCGCGTTCGGTGCGCTGCTCTCCCAGGGCATCGGCGACACCATCCGCGTCTCCCTGTCCGCCCCGCCGGTGGAGGAGATCAAGGTCGGCATCCAGATCCTGGAGTCCCTCAACCTGCGGCAGCGGGGGCTGGAGATCGTGTCCTGCCCGTCGTGCGGGCGGGCGCAGGTGGACGTGTACAAGCTGGCCGAGGAGGTCACCGCGGGCCTGACCGGCATGGAGGTGCCGCTGCGCGTCGCGGTCATGGGCTGCGTGGTGAACGGTCCGGGTGAGGCGCGTGAGGCCGATCTGGGTGTGGCGTCGGGCAACGGCAAGGGGCAGATCTTCGTGAAGGGCGAGGTCATCAAGACCGTGCCCGAGTCGAAGATCGTGGAGACCCTCATCGAAGAGGCGATGAAGATCGCCGAGCAGATGGAGAAGGACGGTGTGGCCTCCGGCGAGCCGCAGATCGCGGTGGCCGGCTGACCGGGCCCTCCCGGCACCCGCGGGGTCCGGGGGCGGCGGCCCCCGGCATCCGCGGGTACAGTGCGGAAATCAGGCAGAACCCTTTTGTGTGAGGCCCCGCACGTGTTGACGCAGACCACCTCCCGGGTCCTCGAACCGAGCGACCTGGACGCCGCCCTCGCCGTACTCGACCGCGACCCGGTGGCGAACGCCTTCGTGGCCGCGCGCGTGCAGATCGCCGGCCTCGACCCGTGGCGGCTCGGCGGCGAGATGTGGGGCTGGTACGAGGACGGCATCCTCACGTCGATGTGCTACGCGGGCGCCAACCTCGTCCCCATCTGCGCCACCCCCCGCGCCGTCCGCGCCTTCGCCGACCGCGCCCGCCGCGCCGGCCGCCGCTGCTCCTCCGTCGTCGGCCCGGCCGAGCCCACCGCCGCCCTCTGGCGGCTGCTCGAACCCCAGTGGGGCCCCGCCCGCGAGGTCCGCGCCCGCCAGCCGCTGATGGTCACCGACCGCATGCCCGACACCGTGACGCCCGACCCGTACGTCCGCCGCGTCCGCAAGGACGAACTCGAGACGATCATGCCGGCGTGCGTGGCCATGTTCACCGAGGAGGTCGGCGTCTCCCCGCTGGCCGGCGACGGCGGACTGCTCTACCAGGCCCGCGTCGCCGAGCTGGTCGGCTCCGGCCGCTCCTTCGCCCGCTTCGACGCCGACGGCAACGTGATGTTCAAGGCGGAGATCGGCGCCGCCACCGACCGCGCCTGCCAGATCCAGGGCGTCTGGGTCGCCCCCGAACACCGCGGCAAGGGCGTCGCCGCCCCCGGCATGGCCGCCGTCCTGCGCTACGCCCTCGCCGACGTCGCCCCCGTGGTGAGCCTCTACGTCAACGACTTCAACACCCCCGCCCGCCGCACGTACGCCACGGTGGGCTTCCGCGAGGTCGGCGCCTTCATGAGCGTGCTGTTCTGACGGGCGCGTCCCTGTAGTCTCCCCGGCATGCTGCGCTTTCCCGGTCACGGCCGCCCCGAGCCCGACGACATCGTGATCGGCCCCCTCGACCTCCCCGGCCACGTCGACGAGGCGCTGGCCGTCCAGGCGGTGGCGTTCGGACTCGGCCCGGACGAGGTGGCCGTACGCCGGCAGATCGTGCTGCGCCACATGACCTTCCCCGGCGCGCGGGCCTTCGGCGCCACCGTCGGGGGACGCCTGGTCGGCTTCGTCTACGGCATGCCCAACGACCGCTCCCACTGGTGGTCCACCGTCGTCGAGCCCTACCTGCGCGCCCGCGGCCACGACGACTGGCTCGACGACTCCTTCGTCATCACCGAGCTCCACGTCCACCCCCGGCACCAGAAACACGGCATCGGCCGCGCCCTGATCACGACGATCACCGACGGCGCCGACCAGCACCGGTCGCTGCTGTCCGCGCTGGACATCGAGAGCCCCGCCCGGCACCTGTACCGCTCGCTGGGCTACGAGGACCTCGCCCGGCGGGTCCACTTCCCGAGCGCGCCCACCCCGTACGCCGTCATGGGCGCCCCGCTGCCGCTCCCGCGCGCCTAACCGATTTCCGCCGTCCCGTCCCGCCCGGCTAACCTCGCCTTCATCACCTAGACGCAGCAGGAGTACGAGAACCATGGCGAACGCACCGGTCCAGCGCATGTCCCAGTTGATGGCGAAGACGCTGCGCGACGACCCGGCCGACGCCGAGGTCCTCAGCCACAAGCTGCTGGTCCGCGCGGGCTACGTCCGCCGCACCGCCGCCGGCATCTGGACGTGGCTGCCCCTCGGCAAGAAGGTGCTCGCCAACGTCGAGCGGATCGTGCGCGAGGAGATGGACGCCATCGGCGCCCAGGAAGTGCTGCTCCCCGCCCTCCTGCCGCGCGAGCCCTACGACGCCACCGGCCGCTGGGACGAGTACGGCGCCGAGCTGTTCCGCCTCCAGGACCGCAAGGGCGGCGACTACCTCCTCGGACCCACCCACGAGGAGATCTTCACGCTGATGGTGAAGGACCAGGCGTCCTCCTACAAGGACCTGCCGGTCATCCTCTACCAGATCCAGACGAAGTTCCGCGACGAGGCCCGCCCCCGCGCCGGCATCCTGCGCGGCCGCGAGTTCCTGATGAAGGACTCGTACTCCTTCGACCTGGAGGACGAGGGCCTGGCCCAGTCGTACGCCCTGCACCGCGCCGCCTACCAGAAGATCTTCGAGCGCCTCGGCCTCGACTACCGCATCTGTGCGGCGACCGCCGGCGCCATGGGCGGCTCCAAGTCCGAGGAGTTCCTCGCGCCCGCCGAGGCCGGCGAGGACACCTTCGCCGACTGCCCCCACTGCGACTTCGCCGCCAACACCGAGGCCGTCTCGTACGAGCTGAAGCCGGTGGACGCCACCGGTGTGCCGGCCGCCGAGGACATCCCCACGCCCGACACCCCCACCATCGAGACCCTCGCCGCGCAGCTCGGCGTCCCCGCCTCGGCCACGCTGAAGAACCTGCTGGTCAAGGTCGACGGCGAGATCGTCGCCGTGGGCGTGCCCGGCGACCGCGAGGTCGACCTGGGCAAGGTCGAGGCGCACTTCGCCCCCGCCGAGATCGAGATGGTCACCGAGGCCGACTTCGCCGCCCGCCCCGACCTGGTGCGCGGCTACGTCGGCCCGCAGGGCCTGGACAAGGTGAAGTACGTCGCCGACCCGCGCGTCGCCCCCGGAACCGCCTGGATCACCGGCGCCAACAAGGCCGACACCCACGCCAGGAACGTCGTCGCCGGCCGTGACTTCGAGGTCGACGACTACGTGGACGTCGTGGTCGTCGAGGAGGGCGACCCCTGCCCCAAGTGCGGCACGGGTCTGAAGCTGGACCGCGCCATCGAGATCGGCCACATCTTCCAGCTGGGCCGCAAGTACGCCGACGCCCTCAAGCTCGACGTCCTCGGCCAGAACGGCAAGCCCGTCCGCGTCACGATGGGCTCCTACGGCGTCGGCGTCTCCCGCGCGGTGGCCGCCCTCGCCGAGCAGACCGCCGACGACAAGGGCCTGTGCTGGCCCGCCGAGGTCGCCCCGGCCGACGTGCACGTGGTCGCCGCCGGCAAGGCGCTCCAGACCGAGCTGGCGCTCGAGGTGTCCGAGAAGCTCGCCGCCGCGGGCGTCCGCGTCCTGGTCGACGACCGTGCGGGCGTCTCCCCGGGCGTGAAGTTCACCGACTCGGAGCTGATGGGCGTCCCGCAGATCCTGGTCGCCGGCCGCCGCTCCGCCGACCGCGTCCTCGAACTGAAGGACCGCCGCACGGGCGAGCGCGAGGAACTCACGGTCGACGAGGCGATCGCCCGCCTGACGGCGCGTTAAATCTTACGGGGCAGCCCTGGAATCGTCCCGGCCACGGACACCACCTTCCCGCGGCCGGGACGACGCACATCCGGGGGGCGCCGGCCCCGCCCGGGCGTCGCCTGGGCGGAGGCCGTTCGTGGGGCGGCGGGCCGGAGGGGTGCTGGTCAGCACGCCTCCGCCGTGAGTGCGCGGCTCAGGATGCTCGCCGGCAGGTCGACGTGTTCGCCGCAGAAGCAGAGGAGGGCCGTGCCCGTGCCCTCGGGGGCGCCGAGGTCGATCGTGAGGAGCGCGCGCAGTTCGCGGACCACGTCGAGCAGATGGGCGCCGCGCGCCACCAGCACGCTGACCTCGTCCGGGTCCCAGACCACGATGTCCGGCAGGTCGTCCGCCGTGTGAACGCGAATGCACATGACTGTCTCCCCAGGGGTGCGCAAGGGCACGGTGTTCCGCTTCGGGAGGCCAGCGGCTTCCGATCGTAGCGATGCCGGTGCGCACCTGTGGGGCTTTCGGGACATTCGTGGGGCGTCGGGAGGTTCCGGCCGCCCGGGGAGGTTCAGGTGATCCTGCTGACCTGCAGCATGGCCTCCGCGTCCTTGATCAGCGCACGCTGCCGGGCCTCGGGGAGCTGTCGGTACAGCTTCAGCAGCCGCGCCTCGCGCTCGTCGCGGCTGGGCCCCGGCACGGGACGCCCGACCGCCTCGAAGAACTCCTTCGGCGTCGTCCTCACACCCCACCGCCGGAACACCTCGACCATCGACCGCAGCTTCTCGGGCGGGATGCGGGACGTGCCGCGCGTGCGGTTCATCCAGGCGTTGAGTGTCGGGTAGGAGATGCCGGCCTCGCGCGCGAGGTCCTTCTGCGTACCGCTCTGGGGGAGTGCGAGGAGGCGCTCCAGCAGCGCCGCCAGATCCTCGCCCGGGGACTCCGGACCGCCCTCGGCGGTCCCGGGCGAAGAAGGCAGTGTCTGTCGGCTCGTCACGCGTCCGAGCATCGGTCATGCCCATCTACAAGCGCAAGTAGATTGCATATCGACGGCCGGATCAGGGGGTGTACGCCGGTGCATTCGGGCGCACTAGCGCTACCCTGCCCCGCCCCTCATTCCTCCGTCCGCCCCCTCTGCGCCCTTTCACCCATCGGTCGGAATATGCCCCGCCAACCTTGACCCGATCTTCATCTACATGAAGACTGTAGATGCTTTCGGGAGCCGGAACCCCTTGCGTCGACGGCCGGTCATGTCGGCCGGACCCGCCCCGGCGTGCGTACATCCCCGTCCGCCGGTCCGCGTCGATCGCCCACCCGAAATCTACATCTACATGAAGATCGCAGACGTCGTGCGGTCGTGCGGGCGGCCCGCCCGTCCTTGTCCACCCTTACCGAGGAGCAACGAACGTGTCCTTAGCGACCACTTCATCCACCGCGGAGAGAACCGACCCGAACGCCTCGGAGCCGGCGTGGCTGACCCGGGCCCGCACCGGGGACCCGGAGGCGTTCGCCTTTCTCTACCGCGAGTACCGCGGCACGGTGTACGGCTATCTGCTGGCCCGCACCCGGGACCGGCACCTGGCCGAGGACCTGACCCAGGAGGTCTTCGCCCGCGCCCTGCGGAACATCTCCGGCTTCGCCTGGCGCGGCACCGACCCCGCCGCCTGGCTGACCACCATCGCCCGCAACATCCACCTCGACGAGCTGGGCCGCAGCCGCCACCGGCGCGAGATGCTGGTCGCCGAGTTCGGCGACCCCAGACAGCCGGGTCCGGAACCGGAGACCCTGGTCCTGCGCGACCTGGACGCCGTCGACGCCCGCGAGACGGTGCACCGCGCCCTGAGCGCGCTCGCCCCGTCCCAACGGGCCTGCGTGGAACTGCGGTTCCTCGGCGGGCTGTCGATCGAGCAGACCGCGCACACCATGGGCCGCACCGTCGGCGCGGTCAAGGCGCTGACGCACCGCGCCATGTGCCGGCTGCGCTGGGCGGCGGGGGCGGTGCACGCGTGAACGAGTACCCGGACGCCGTTCCCGTCCTCCGCGTGACCGTGGCCGTGCCCGGCCTCCGCGACGTGTACCTCGCCTCCTCCTCGCCGCCCGAGGTGCTCGCCTTCCCGGCCGGCGCCCTGCCGCACCCGAGCCTCCTCCTGCCGCACGGCGCCGTGCCGCCCGGCGTCGAAGGCGGCCACCACCCGCCCGGGACGCCCCCGCCGACCGAGCTGGAACGCCAGGCCCTCGCATGGGACGCGGCCCGCGAACGCGCCCGGTCCGTCGCCCTGACCATCGAGCGGGAGGTCGGCACCCACCCGGACGTCCGCACCGTGCGGGCCGACGGCGACACCGTGCACGTCCTGCTCCGCCTCGAACCGCCGTACGCCCGCTGGCCCGGCTGGTGCGCCTACTTCGGCATCACCGCCGCCGCCGAGTGCACCGCGCCGCACATCCTGGCGGGGGAGGGCAGCAGGGACGGGGTCCGCGTCACCGCCGCGGTCCAGCCGCTGCCGTCCGGCCCGGACGGCGAGCCCGAGGAGGAGCACGCCAGGGCGGCGGACACCGGGGCGGAGGGGACCCCGGACGCCGCGCACCCCGACGCCGAACCGCCGGACGGACCGGACCCCGACGGTCCGCAGCCGCCCGGACCGGCCGGGCTCACGCGCCCCTTCCTGCTCGGCGGCACGGCGTACGACCTGGCCCTGCCGTACCGCGACGTGCACGGCGAGACCTGGTACTTCCAGGGGCAGCGCGCCTACGACGGCATGCCGCTGATGTCGCTCGACGGACGCCCGGAGCGGTGCTCACTGGCCCACGTGGCCGAGTACGCCGGTCCGCTGACCCCCGTGACGGAGCCGTCGCCGGAATCGGCCCCGGACGAAGGGGACCGATGACCACGCACGCACGGGAAGGCCTGCTCAGCAGGCTGGTACGGCCTCGCCGCCCCGCGGCCGAATCCGTGGACCGGCTGCGTCTGGAGCACGAACTGGCCGTCAGCCGCCTGCGGCTGGCGCGCTGGCAGCAGCACGCCGACGCCTACGAGCGCCGGCTGGGCGACGCCGAGTGGGAACGGGCGCACCTGCTGTCCTGGCTCGCGGCGCTGCACCCCGCCAGCGCGGTGCTCACCCCGCTGACCGGACCGGAGCACGAGGGGACGCACCGGCTGTGCCTGATCGCCGGCGGCTGGCATCTGTCGTGGCACATACCGCCCGCCGACCTCGCGCTGTTCGCGCACGTGCCGTTCCGCGCGGAGTCCGTCGACGCGCATCCCGTGCCGGACGCGGTGGACCAGGGCGCGTTGATCCGCCGTCATGTGCGGTTGCTGGCGATGGAGGGAGCGGTGCAGGCGGGTCTGGCGGGGCTGGCCCCCGCCCCCTGACCTCCGGTACGGCACGGCACGGCCGAGAGACTCCGGCCGGCAAGCTCGGGAGGCACGCCGACCGGACCCCGAGCGCCCCCCTGCCCGTGCAGGGGGGCGCGCCCCTGACGGGGCCCCTCCGCTGCGGTTGCCCGCGGGCCGTCGTGGGCTGAGCGCGCAGTTCCCCGCGCCCCTGAAGGCGCGCCTAGCTGCGGGCAGTCGTGCCGCTTGGGGCGGCACGGGTGGGCGCAGCGGCACCCCCGCGGTGCGGCACTTTGTCACGGCGCTCAGCGCGGTCGGCTGCGGGCCGTCGTGGGCTGCCCGCGCCCCTGAACGGGCGGCCTACAGCCAGGTCGCGAATTCCAGGAGGAGTTCCGCGTCGCGTTCGCGGCCGACCCGCCGCGCGCGGACGCCGGACTCGACCGCCCGGAACAGCGTCCAGCCCCGAAGCCGTTCGCGGTCGACCTCCAGCGACTCCGCGAGGCGCCGCACCCGGCGGCGCGTCGTCGTCGCGCCCGACGGCTGGGCGATCAGGTCCTCCACCCGGTCACGGACCAGCCGCGCCAGATCGAAGGCGTGCTCGCCGACCACCGGGTCGGGACCCACCGCGAGCCACGGCATCCGGTCCCCGGAGAGCACCTTGCTCTGCCGGAACGTGCCGTGCAGCAGCCGGTGTTCCGGCGGCGAGTCCAGCAGATCCTCGCGGGCCGACAGCGCCGCGTCCACCAACGGGGCCACCTCCGGCGCCGCGTCCGCCCCGGCCCGCATCGCCTTGGCCTGCCGCCCGGTGCGCTCGGCCACCGTCTCGAACACGTGGTCCTCCGGCGGGTCCACCCACAGCCTGCGCAGGGTGCCCGCCGCCTCCAGCAGCGCCTTCGCCTCGGGGAGCGTCCGCACCGAGACCTCCGGGTGCAGCCGCTCGAGCAGCAGCACCCCCTCGGTGCCCTCGGACACCGGCTCCAGCAACTGCACCGCGCCCAGCCCGCCCCAGTGCGCCAGCGCCACGCCCTCGCTCTCCGGACGCGCACGGGACGGCGCCAGCTTCAGTACGGCGGGCGTGCCGTCGGCCGTGCGGACGAGCACCACCAGGCTGCTGCGCCCGCCCGGCAACTGCACCCGCTCCACCGTCAACTCGCGCCGGTCCACGGCCTCACGCGCCAGCCCGGGCAGCTTCTCCAGCCAGTCGTCACCCTCGGGCGCCGTCTCACCGAGCGCCCTCACCAGACGCCGCGGCGGTTCGAATGCCATGCGCGAGTCGTTCCTTCCTGCTGTCACACGGTGCCGGAGCCCCCCGTCATGTCACGGCGCCGGCGCCGGGCCGCCCGGAGCCGTTCCGCTCCGCTCGGCGAGCCCAGGGAAGGCTACGCTCTCCCCGCTCCAGCGCACGGACCGCACCGCCGCCTCACGCATCGCCTCGGCCGCCGACCTGCGCCGTTCTCCGCCGCTCGCCCGCACCACGTCGGCGTAGACGCCCGCCACCCGCGTCTCCAGCTCCGCCGCCAGCCGCACCGCCGCGGCCGCGTCCGGCACCGGGAACGGCAGCGCGTACCCGGCCGCCGCGGCCACGGGCGTACCCCCGGCGTCCTTCACGTCCCGCACCAGCGCGTCCCTGCGCGCCCGGTGCGCGTCGTGCGCCGTGCGCGCCTCCGTGCGCCGCTGCTCGCCGATCCGCCCGCCGACCACGCCGTAGCCGTACACCGCCGCGTGCTCCGCGGCGAGCGCCGCCTGCAGCGCCCGCAGCTCCTTGTCCTGCGCGTCACTCACCGTCGGGCCTCCGTCAGCAGGTACACGTGCGCGGCGCCGGAGGCGGACACCGACGCCAGCAGCCGGGCCAGCTCGGCCGGCGCGGTCACCAGTTCCTCGGCCCGGCGGTCGGCGATTTCCCGCTCGGCGGCGGCCAGTTCGGCGAGCGCGTCCTTCTCGTTCGCGGGCACCGCGGGCGCGGCGGGGGCCGACGAGGGCGCGGCCGCCGCGGTCGCCCCGGCCGAAGGAGTCGCGGGAGCCGGAGAGGCGGACGAGCCGGAGACCGACGGCGCGGGCGACGCCGAGCCGTCTGCGCCCGCCTCGAACGCCTCCGCGTGCCGCACCACGTCGGCCCGCAGCGGACGCAGACGCTCCGCCAGCTTCGGATGCGCGGCGGCGACCGCGTCGTACCGCGCGGCCAGCGCGCGGCTGTCCCGGGCCGCGCGCGCCCGGGTCCGCTCGGCGGCCGAGGGCCGCGCGGCCGCGGGACCGCCCGGATCGCCGGACCCGGCGGAACAGCCCGTTACCAGCAGGGCCGCCGGGGCGGCGGCGAGCAGACTCCTTCTGCGCGGCCCCGAACGGGCGCGCGGAGACAGGGGGAACGACACGGCAGACGTCCTCGGGGGCTCGTGACGAACGGGGGGCGAACAGGAGATCGGGCGGGGCCCGCGATCACGGTACCCGCAGGTCCGCCCGGCGCCCCTCAGCGGCACCTCGCCGACCGGGTGGACGGCACGGGTGGACGGCAACACCCCTTGCGACCGGATACCCTTTGTGCAGACACGCGCACCGTCCCACAACAGCACACGCGGCCGAGGAGTCACCCGGATGAGCACGACCCAGAGCGAGAGGCTTCGAGAACTTCTGGAGCCGCTGGTCAGCTCCCAGGGCCTGGACCTCGAGGAGATCGCCGTGGAGACGGTCGGCCGCAAGCGTGTGCTGCGCGTCGTCGTCGACTCCGACACCGGGGCCGACCTCGACCGGGTCGCCGATGTGAGCCGCGCGCTCTCGGCGAAGCTCGACGAGACCGACGCGATGGGCAGCGCGGAGTACACCCTCGAGGTCGGCACCCCCGGCGCGGAGCGCGAGCTGACCGAGCACCGTCACTACGTGCGCGCCACCGGCCGCCTGGTGCGGTTCCAGCTCGCCGAGGGCGGCGAACTGGTCGCCCGCATCCTCGCGGCCGACGAGGACGGCCTCGACCTCGAGGTGCCCGGTGTCAAGGGCCGCAAGGCCACCGCGCGCCGACTCGCCTTCGACGACATCGCCAGGGCGCGTGTCCAGGTCGAGTTCAACCGCAAGGACGACGCGTCCGACAAGAACGACAAGAAGGAAGAGGAGGCGTAGCCGTGGACATCGACATGAGCGCCCTGCGGGGCTTGGTACGGGAGAAGGAGATCTCCTTCGACCTGCTGGTCGAGGCGATCGAGTCGGCCCTCCTCATCGCCTACCACCGCACCGAGGGAAGCCGCCGGCACGCGCGCGTGGAGCTCGACCGGGAGACCGGACATGTGACCGTGTGGGCGAAGGAGGACCCCGACGACCTCGAGGAGGGGCAGGAGCCCCGCGAGTTCGACGACACCCCGTCCGATTTCGGCCGTATCGCCGCCACCACGGCCAAGCAGGTCATCCTGCAGCGCCTGCGCGACGCCGAGGACGACGCGACGCTCGGCGAGTACGCGGGCCGCGAGGGCGACATCGTCACCGGCGTGGTCCAGCAGGGCCGCGACCCGAAGAACGTGCTGGTGGACATCGGCAAGCTGGAGGCCATCCTGCCGGTGCAGGAGCAGGTGCCCGGCGAGACCTACCCGCACGGCACCCGCCTGCGGTCGTACGTCGTCCGGGTGGCCAAGGGCGTGCGCGGTCCGTCCGTCACTCTTTCGCGTACGCATCCCCATCTGGTGAAGAAGCTGTTCGCCCTCGAGGTGCCGGAGATCGCCGACGGCTCCGTGGAGATCGCCGCGATCGCCCGTGAGGCGGGTCACCGCACCAAGATCGCCGTACGCTCCACCCGCTCCGGGCTGAACGCCAAGGGAGCCTGCATCGGCCCCATGGGCGGCCGTGTGCGCAACGTCATGGCGGAGCTGAACGGCGAGAAGATCGACATCGTCGACTGGTCCGACGACCCGGCCGACATGGTGGCGAACGCGCTGTCCCCGGCCCGCGTCTCCAAGGTGGAGATCGTCGACCTGGCGGCCCGGTCCGCCCGGGTCACCGTGCCGGACTACCAGCTGTCGCTCGCCATCGGCAAGGAGGGGCAGAACGCCCGTCTGGCCGCCCGTCTCACCGGCTGGAGGATCGACATCCGGCCGGACACGGAGCAGGCCGGGGAATAGATCCAGGCCGCGATGGGCTGAGATCACGACAGCTTTGCTCGTGGCGGTGTTCGATTCTTGCCCCGGAGGGGTGAGGTCGGTCCGGGGAGGTAGACTGAGGAGTGTCTGGCCGGACACAGGCTGGCGTGTGCCCCGAACGCACTTGCGTGGGGTGCCGCGAGCGAGCGGTCAAGGGCGAGCTGCTGCGGATCGTGGTGATCGAGGACGCGTGCGTCCCGGATCCACGCGGTACGCTGCCCGGCCGGGGTGCGTATGTGCATCCCGTACCGGCTTGTCTCGACCAGGCGGTGCGCCGCAGGGCGTTCCCGCGGGCGTTCCGCGTCCCGGGACCGCTCGACGTAAAGGCGTTGCGCCACTACGTCGAGCAGGCACAAGGTTGCCGAGCAGTGGCTCCGTGCCGACTGACAGGCAACACGTAAGAACTTGCCGTACGGAAACCCCCGTACGGCCTGGTACCTCGCGAGTCGAAAGCAGGTCGAGATTGCGATGAGCACTCGATGAGTACGCGATGAGTACGCCCATGAACTAGCGACGGTCCGGACGCAACCCGGACCTCAAAGGAGCGAAGTGGCTAAGGTCCGGGTCTACGAACTCGCCAAGGAGTTCGGTGTAGAGAGCAAGGTCGTCATGGCCAAGCTCCAGGAACTCGGTGAGTTCGTCCGTTCGGCGTCTTCGACGATCGAAGCGCCCGTAGTACGCAAGCTGACTGACGCCTTCCAGCAGGGCGGGGGCAACGGCAAGTCCGCCGCGAAGCCCGGCGCGCCCAAGAAGGCCGCCCCCAGGCCCGCCGCGCCCTCTCCGGCGCAGGCGGCCCGTCCGGCTGCTCCCAAGCCGCCGGCCGCACCCAAGCCCGCCGCGGCCCAGCCGCCGGCGGCTCCGTCGGCGCCCGCGCCGGCCCCCGCGGCTCAGCGTCCGACGCCGGGCCCGCGCCCCGCGCCGCGTCCGGCGCCGGCCGCCCCGGAGTTCCAGGCCCCGCCCGCGGCGTCCCCGGCCCAGTCCGGTCCGAAGCCCGGTGGCGCCCGTCCCGGCGCTCCCAAGCCCGGCGGCCGTCCCGCCGGTCCCGGTCAGGGCCAGGGCGGCCAGGGCCGTCCGGCAGGCCAGGGCCAGCGTCCCGGCGGCGGTGCTCCGCGTCCGGGTGCCCGCCCGGCCGGTCCGCGCCCCGGCAACAACCCGTTCACCTCGGGTGGCTCCACCGGCATGGCCCGTCCGCAGGCTCCGCGCCCGCAGGGCCAGCGTCCCGGTCCCGGCGCCCCCGGCGCCGGTCCCCGTCCCCAGGCCCCCGGCCAGGGCGGCGGTCCCCGTCCGCAGGCTCCGGGCGGTGCGCGTCCCACTCCGGGCGGCATGCCCCGTCCGCAGGGCGGCCCCCGTCCCGGCGGCGGCCCCGGCGGCCCGCGTCCCAACCCCGGCATGATGCCGCAGCGTCCCGCTGCCGGCCCGCGTCCCGGCCCCGGCGGCCGTGGTCCGGGCGGTGCGGGTCGTCCCGGCGGTGGCGGCGGTCGTCCCGGTGGCGGCGGCTTCGCCGGCCGTCCCGGCGGCGGTGGCGGTGCCGGTCGTCCCGGTGGCGGCGGCGGTTTCGCCGGCCGTCCGGGTGGCGGTTTCGGCGGCGGCGGTGGCCGTCCCGGCTTCGGTGGCCGTCCCGGCGGTCCCGGTGGCCGCGGTGGCACGCAGGGCGCCTTCGGCCGTCCCGGCGGTCCCGCGCGTCGCGGCCGTAAGTCGAAGCGGCAGAGGCGCCAGGAGTACGAGGCCATGCAGGCCCCGTCGGTCGGCGGCGTGATGCTGCCTCGCGGCAACGGCGAGACCATTCGCCTGTCGCGCGGTGCGTCGCTCACCGACTTCGCGGAGAAGATCAACGCCAACCCGGCGTCGCTCGTCGCGGTCATGATGAACCTCGGCGAGATGGTCACCGCGACCCAGTCCGTCTCCGACGAGACGCTCCAGCTCCTCGCGGACGAGATGAACTACACGGTTCAGGTCGTCAGCCCGGAGGAGGAGGACCGCGAGCTGCTCGAGTCCTTCGACCTGGAGTTCGGCGAGGACGAGGGCGACGAGGAGGACCTGGTGGTCCGTCCGCCGGTCGTCACCGTCATGGGTCACGTCGACCACGGCAAGACCCGCCTCCTCGACGCCATCCGCAAGACGAACGTCATCGCGGGCGAGGCCGGCGGCATCACCCAGCACATCGGTGCCTACCAGGTCACGACCGAGGTCAACGAAGAGGATCGCAAGATCACCTTCATCGACACCCCGGGTCACGAGGCGTTCACCGCCATGCGTGCCCGCGGTGCCAAGTCGACCGACATCGCGATCCTGGTCGTCGCGGCCAACGACGGCGTCATGCCGCAGACGGTCGAGGCGCTCAACCACGCCAAGGCCGCCGAGGTCCCGATCGTCGTCGCGGTCAACAAGATCGACGTCGAGGGCGCGGACCCGACCAAGGTGCGCGGTCAGCTGACCGAGTACGGCCTGGTGGCCGAGGAGTACGGCGGCGACACCATGTTCGTCGACATCTCCGCCAAGCAGGGTCTGCACATCGACAGCCTCCTCGAGGCCGTCATCCTCACCGCGGACGCCTCGCTCGACCTGCGGGCCAACCCCACGCAGGACGCGCAGGGCATCTCGATCGAGTCCCGGCTCGACCGCGGCCGCGGTGCCGTGGCGACCGTCCTCGTCCAGCGAGGCACCCTGCGGGTCGGCGACACGATGGTGGTGGGCGACGCCTACGGCCGCGTGCGCGCCATGCTCGACGACAACGGCAACAACGTCGCCGAGGCCGGACCCTCGACGCCGGTCCAGGTCCTGGGCCTGACCAACGTCCCGGGTGCGGGCGACAACTTCATCGTGGTCGACGAGGACCGTACGGCCCGTCAGATCGCCGAGAAGCGCGCCGCCCGCGAGCGGAACGCCGCGTTCGCCAAGCGCACGCGCCGCGTCTCCCTCGAGGACCTGGACAAGGTGCTCAAGGCCGGCGAGGTCCAGCAGCTGAACCTGATCATCAAGGGTGACGCCTCCGGTTCGGTCGAGGCCCTCGAGTCCTCGCTGCTCCAGCTGGACGTCGGCGAAGAGGTCGACATCCGCGTCCTGCACCGCGGCGTCGGTGCGGTCACGGAGTCCGACATCGACCTGGCGATGGGCTCCGACGCCATCGTGATCGGCTTCAACGTGCGCGCCGCCGGGCGTGCGCAGCAGATGGCCGAGCGCGAGGGTGTGGACGTCCGGTACTACTCGGTCATCTACCAGGCGATCGAGGAGATCGAGGCGGCCCTCAAGGGCATGCTCAAGCCGGAGTACGAAGAGGTCGAGCTCGGCACGGCGGAGATCCGCGAGGTCTTCCGCTCGTCCAAGCTGGGCAACATCGCGGGTGTGCTCATCCGCTCCGGCGAGGTCAAGCGCAACACCAAGGCGCGCCTCATCCGCGACGGCAAGGTCATCGCGGAGAACCTCAACATCGAGGGTCTGCGTCGCTTCAAGGACGACGTCACCGAGATCCGCGAAGGCTTCGAGGGCGGTATCAACCTCGGAAACTTCAACGACATCAAGGTCGACGACGTCATCGCGACGTACGAGATGCGCGAGAAGCCGCGCGTCTGATCCAGCACGCGATCGGGGCCGGTCGGCGGGGATTCCCGGAAGGGGAAACTCCGTCGATCGGCCCCGGCCGTTGCGTGTACGGTTCCCGTATCGGCGCCGAGCCTGGCGCCCGTACCCCGTACCCCGAACCGGCGGGACATCCGGACACACATGTATGTGGGGACTCTGTCCTTCGACCTGCTCCTCGGCGACGTCCACTCGCTCAAGGAGAAGCGCTCCGTCGTCCGTCCGATCGTCGCCGAACTGCAGCGGAAGTACGCGGTCAGCGTGGCGGAGACCGGGAACCAGAACCTGCACCGCAGGGCCGAGATCGGCCTCGCGGTGGTCTCCGGGGAATGGAACCACCTCACCGACGTCCTGGACCGCTGCGAGCGGCTGGTCGCGGATCGGCCCGAGGTGGAACTGCTCTCGGTTCGACGCAGGCTCCACAGCGACGAAGACTGAAGCAAGACGTTAAGCACTTAAGGAGACGGACCAGTGGCCGACAACGCGCGTGCCAAGAGGCTGGCGGACCTCATCCGAGAGGTGGTGGCCCAGAAGCTGCAGCGCGGGATCAAGGACCCGCGGCTCGGCTCGCACGTCACCATCACGGACACCCGGGTCACCGGTGACCTCAGGGAGGCGACCGTCTTCTACACGGTGTACGGGGACGACGAGGAGCGGAAGGCGGCCGCGGCCGGCCTGGAGTCCGCCAAGGGCGTGCTGCGCTCCGAGGTGGGCCGTGCGGCGGGCGTGAAGTTCACCCCCACCCTCACCTTCGTCATGGACGCCCTGCCGGACACCGCGCGCACCATCGAGGACCTCCTCGACAAGGCGCGCGAGTCCGACGCCAAGGTGCGCGAGGCGTCCGCGGGCGCCGCGTACGCCGGCGGAGCCGACCCGTACCGCAAGCCGGAAGACGACGAGACGGACGACACCGCCGAATGACCCAGAAGCAGACCCCGCCCGACGGCCTTGTCATCGTCGACAAGCCGTCGGGCTTCACTTCGCACGACGTGGTCGCCAAGATGCGCGGCATCGCCCGCACCCGCCGGGTCGGCCACGCCGGCACCCTCGACCCGATGGCGACCGGTGTGCTCGTCCTCGGCGTCGAGCGGGCGACCAAGCTCCTCGGCCACCTGGCGCTGACCGAGAAGGAGTACCTCGGCACGGTCCGGCTCGGCCAGACCACCGTCACCGACGACGCCGAGGGGGAGATCACCGCCTCCGCCGACGCCTCACGGGTCACCCGCGAGGCCGTCGACGCGGGGGTCGCCGCCCTGACCGGCGACATCATGCAGGTACCGTCCAAGGTCAGCGCCATCAAGATCGACGGGGTGCGCTCCTACAAGCGCGCGCGGGAGGGCGAGGAGTTCGACATCCCCGCCCGGCCGGTCACGGTCTCGTCGTTCTCCGTGTACGACGTCCGCGAGGCCGTCGCCGAGGACGGCACCCCGGTGCTGGACCTGGTCGTCTCGGTCGTCTGCTCCTCCGGCACCTACATCCGCGCCCTCGCCCGCGACCTGGGCGCGGGACTGGGCGTCGGCGGCCACCTGACCGCGCTGCGCCGCACCCGCGTCGGGCCGTACCGGCTGGACGCGGCGAAGACCCTGGACCAGCTCCAGGAGAAGCTGACGATCATGCCGATCGCCGAGGCCGCGGCGGCCGCGTTCCCCCGCTGGGACGTCGACGAACGCCGCGCCAGGCTGCTGACGAACGGCGTCCGCCTGGAGATGCCCGAGGAGTACGCCGGCCGGGGGCCGGTGGCGGTCTTCGGGCCGGAGGGGCGGTTCCTGGCGCTGGTGGAGGAGCAGCGGGGGAAGGCGAAGAGCGTGGCGGTCTTCGCGAGCTGAGGCCCCGAGGCTCCGCCCCGGACCCCGCTCCTCAAACGCCGGAGGGGCTGATTCGGCCCGTCCGGCCTCGTTCCTCGAAGGCCCGGAGGGGCCACAACCAGTCCGTCCGGCGTTCGAGGACGAGGCGCGCCAGGGCCGACAGGAAGATCCGGGGGCGCAGCCCCCAGGAGGAGGCCGTCCGTGGAGCGGCGCGGCACGGGGTCGGCTCTGCGCCGCTCCACGGCCCCCCTCGGTTCCCCCACCCCTAGGGTCTATCCATCACCCCCTCCCGGTTCACCCTCACGTGCGGGCGCTCGGAGTGAACCGGGGGAGTGGAAGGGGGCGCGTTCCCCCGCCGCGCCGCGCTGCTGATCTTCGGGGCCCTAAGGTCACGGACAAGGCACCAGGTACAGCACGGCAGGAGGCTCCATGATGCCGTCGCCCGACGCCCCGGGGTACGCCCTCGAGCGGTTCCGGTCCACCGCCGGCCCCGGGCTGGTCGCGCTCCACGACCTGGCCGGCCGCCCCCGCGGCACCGGCTTCGTCGCCGACCGCCACGGAACCGTGATCACCAGCCACGAGGCCGTCGACGGCCTGCCCCGCCTCGTCCTGCACGGCGCGGAGGGCCGCCACGGCATCGTCACCGCCGACGCCGTCATCCCCCTGCCCGCCCTCGGCCTGGCCCTGGTCCGCGGCGGTGACCTCGGTGTGGCCCCGCTCCCGGTCACCTCACGGGACGCCGTGCGGACCGGAGCGTACGTGCGCATCCCCGCCGGCGGCTGGCGTGAGGCACGGGTGCTCGGGACGACCACGGTCACGTACACCGCCACCGACCGCGCCCACCGCGTCCCCGGCGCCCTGGAGCTCGCCGTCGGCACGGCCGGACGGGACGCGCTGCGGCTCGGCGGCGGCGCGGCGGGCGGCCCCGTGCTCGACCCGGTGACCGGCACCGTCGTCGGCGTCCTCGGCACCGCACTGCGCACCTCCGCCTCCGACGTCGGTTTCGCCGTCCCCCTGCGCCCCACGGTCCCGGCCCTCGCCGCGCTGCTCATGGAGAACGCGGCCACGGTCCCCGCGTACGGGACCGACCTCAACCTCGCCGGGCTGGTCGGGCTCACCGCCGCCTCTGCGGCCCGCCACGCCCCGCTGCCGCTCGTGGAACCGGTCGAACGGACCGGCGTCCGCGCCGAGCTGTACGCCTTCGAGCGGGGCGGGGCGACCGTCCTGGGCCTCGTCGGGCCGCCCGGCAGCGGCCGCAGCACCGAACTCGCCGCGCTCGCCGCCCGCCGCCACAGCGCGGGCCTGCCCACGCTGTGGCTGCGCGGGGCCGACCTGCGCGAGGACGACACCTCGCTCGCCGACGCCGCCCGCCGCGCCCTGGAGCGGGCCGCCGCCGACGCGACGGCCTCGCTGCCCTTTCCGCCGCAGGACCTCGGCGACCTCACGCCCGAGCGTCTCGCCGCGCTCGCCCGCGCCGCCGGCCGCCCCCTGCTGCTCCTCCTCGACGACCCCGAGCAGATGCCGCCGGGCCTGTACCGGCGGCGCGCCGCCTGGACCGAGGAGACCCTGCGCCGTCTGCACGCGACGGGCACCCGTCTGGTGGTGTCCTGCGGCGCCGCGCACTGGGAGGAGGCCGGCTACCCGCCCGCCCTGCTGCACCGGGGCGGCGCGGGGCCCGAAAGCCTCCCGCCGTGCGTGGTCCTCGGCGACCTCACCGCCGACGAGGCACGCGAGGCCCGCGCCCGCCACGGCATCCCCGAGGGCGCCGTCACCGACGCCGACGCGGCCCACCCGCTGACCCTGCGGCTGCTCGCCGAGGTCCGCTCCGACGTCGCCGCGACGGCGCCCGACGGCCCCGTCGACCGCGACGACGTGTTCGCCGCCCACCTGGACCTGACGTGCCTGCGGATCGCCCAGCGCCTCGCCGGAGGGCTCGGCGCCCGCGGCACCGCCGTACGCCGTCTGGCCGTCCGGGCCGCCGGGAAGGCGCACGAGGCGGCCCGCCGCTGCCTCGGCACGGAGGACGGGACGCTGGACCGCGCGTCGTTCGAGGAGCTGTTCCCCGCGTCCGGGCCCGGGACGGTCTTCGACGAGCACGGCGGCACGGCGCCCGGATGGGCGGACGCCGTGCTCGCCGAAGGGCTGCTCGTCCCGGCCGGGGACGGCCACCGCTTCGGGCACGAGGAGCTCGCGGACTGGCTCCAGGGCGCCCACCTCGACCTCGACGGCGCCCTGCACACCCTCGTGCACGCACCCACCCCCGGCACCGACCCCGTGCCCCGCCACCGCATCGGCCCCGTCACCGAGGCGCTGCTGTGCCTCGCCCGCCGGCACGGTCCCGCCCGGCTCGCCTCGCGCCTCGCGGACCTGACGCACGCCCTGGACGCCGACCCCGGCTCCTGGTGGGCCTCCCGCCTGCTCACCGGCGTCCTCGCCCGTGTCCCCGACGCGAGCCCGTACACGGACGTGCTGCGGCTGCTCGCCGACCGCGTCGTGGCCTGGCGGGAGCAGCGGCGGACCGTCCCGCCCGAGCTCGGTCCCGCCTTCTGGACACGGCTGCGGCTGCCCGTGGAGGCGCGCTGCGCCCTGCTGCGCCGCCTGGTACCGGCCGACGGGCCCCCGTGCGAGAGCGGCCCCCGCTTCCTCGACGCCGCCGCCGGACTGCTCACCGCCGACCCCCAGACCGTCCTGCCGTACCTGATCCGCTGGTTCGACGACGAGCGGCCCCTGCCGGCCACCCCGCACGCCACCGTGGCGACCGCCGCGCAGGCCCTGCTGCACACCTACCGCCACGCCGCGCCCGACGCGCTGACGGAGGCGCTCGTCGACAGCCCGCACCGGCGCGCCGACGAACTCCTCGCCGTGCTCGCCGAGGAGGAGCCGGGCGTCCTGTGCCGGGCCGTCGACCGCTGGGCGGAGGACCCGCGCCCCACCCGCCGCGCCGCGGCCGTCACCCACGGCCTGCGGGTCGCGCCGTACGCCCGCGACCTCGGCGACCGCACCCTGCTGCGGTACGCCGCCCTCTCGGTCCTGGTGCGCACCGCCGACCGCGTCCTGCACGGCGGCGCCCTCGCCCTCCTCGTCCGCGACCCGGACAGCAGGGGACGCCACCTCGCCCGCGCCCTGGAGCGGTTCGCGGCCGGCGACCCGCACTTCCCGCCCGGCGCGCTCACCGACGCCCTCACCACCCACACCGAGCCCGTACTCGACGCCTTCCGCACACGGCTCACGCGGGGCACGGACCCGGACGACACCTTCCGCGCCCTCGCCGACGCCACCACGCCCGCCCTGGCCCGGCAGGTCGCCGCCCTCGTCCGGGAGGCGGCCGTCCGGCGGCCCGAGCTGACCGGCTGCGTCGCCGGGTACGCCGACCGTCACCTCGACCTCGGCCCCGCCGTCCGCGCGGTACTGCGCCTGCTCCTCACCGAGCTGCTCGACGGCGGCCCGCGCCCCCTGCGGCAGGCCCTCGCCGGCGTCCTCGCCGCGCCCGGCACCTCCGCCTCCCGCGCCCTGCGCCGCGGCCTGCTCGACACGCTCCTCGACCGGGAGACCGACCCCGGCGTGCTCGACGCGGTGCTGCGCGCCGCCGCCCGCAACACCGGGCCCGAGCTGCGGGTGCTCGTCCACCGCACGGCCCTGCTGCTCGTCCGCACCGCCGAGGGCGCCGTCCGTCTCGACCGCACCCTCGCCGACCTGGCCCGCCACGTTCCGGGCCTCGCGGCGGCCGTGGCCGGCTGGCTCACGGACGCCCCGCACGTCTGGGGGCCGCTCGTCGGACCCGCCACCCGGGAGGTGATCGACGAGCTGACGGGCGCGGCCGTGCCCGTCTGACGCCACCCGGCGCGTGCACGTCGTCACACAGCCCCCATGCCGATGCGAACCGGGGCGGCCCGGCATGGCACTCTTAGAGCTGCGCAGAGAAGTCCACGGACTCGGGTTCGTCCGACAAGGTTTCGACAAGGAGCAGTCACAGTGCAGCGCTGGCGTGGCTTGGAGGACATCCCCCACGACTGGGGGCGCAGCGTCGTCACCATCGGCTCCTACGACGGAGTGCACCGCGGTCACCAGCTGATCATCCGGCACGCCGTGGACCGCGCCCGCGAGCTCGGCGTCCCCGCGGTCGTCGTCACCTTCGACCCGCACCCCAGCGAGGTGGTCCGCCCCGGCAGCCACCCGCCGCTGCTGGCCCCGCACCACCGGCGCGCGGAGCTCATGGCGGACCTGGGCGTCGACGCGGTGCTGGTGCTGCCGTTCACCACCGAGTTCTCGAAGCTGTCGCCGGCCGAGTTCGTGGTCAAGGTGCTGGTCGACAAGCTGCACGCCAAGGCCGTCGTCGAGGGCCCCAACTTCCGCTTCGGACACAAGGCCGCGGGCACGGTGCAGTTCCTCGCCGAGCAGGGCAAGGTCTACGACTTCGAGGTCGAGGTCGTCGACCTGTTCGTGTCCGGCGAGGCGGGCGGCGGCGAGCCGTTCTCCTCCACGCTGACCCGCCGGCTGGTCGCCGAGGGCCAGGTCGAGGGCGCCGCCGAGATCCTGGGCCGCCCGCACCGCGTGGAGGGCGTCGTCGTGCGCGGCGCCCAGCGCGGCCGCGACCTCGGCTTCCCCACGGCCAACGTGGAGACGCTCCCGCACACCGCGATCCCCGCCGACGGGGTGTACGCGGGCTGGCTGCACGCGCAGGGCGAGGCGATGCCGGCGGCCATCTCCGTCGGCACCAACCCTCAGTTCGACGGCACGGAGCGGACGGTCGAGGCGTACGCCATCGACCGCGTCGGCCTCGACCTGTACGGGCTGCACGTCGCCGTGGACTTCCTGGCGTTCGTGCGCGGCCAGGCGAAGTTCGACACGCTGGACGACCTGCTGGCGCAGATGGGGCGGGACGTCGAACGGTGTAAGGAGCTCGTCGAGGCCGCCGAACGGGACAAGGACGCCTGAGGTCCCTCCAGGAGGTCAGCGGGTCCCTTCGGGGGACCGGCGTGCCGCCGCCCAGTGGCACGCGACCTGAGCGGTGTCGTCGCCGCTCAGGATCCCCGGGTCGCGCGTCCGGCACGCCTCGGCCACTCCCGCCCGTTCCGCCTCGCCGCCCGCCAGGATCGGGCAGCGCGCGTGGAAACGGCAGCCGGGCGGGACACGGGACGGGTCCGGCGGCTCACCGGTGAGGACCACGGGGTCGCCGGGCGCCTCGGGGAGCACCGACAGCAGCGCCCGCGTGTACGGATGCCGGGGAGCCGTCAGGACCTGCTCCACCGGGCCCGTCTCCACGATCCGGCCCAGATACATCACCGCCACCCGGTCGGCGATGTTCCAGGCCAGCCCCAGGTCGTGCGTGACGACCAGCGCGGAGAGCGCGAGTTCGTCGCGCAGGCGCAGCAGCAGCGCCAGGATCTCGCCGCGTACGGACGCGTCGAGGGACGCCACCGGCTCGTCGGCGACGAGGAGTTCGGGCTCCAGCACCAGCGCGCCCGCGATCACCACCCGCTGGCGCTGACCGCCGGACAGTTCGTGCGGATAGCGCAGGAAGAAACGCTCCGGCGGCCGCAGCCCGGCCCGGGACAACGCCTCGGCCACCGCCGCCTGTTCGTCGCCGCGGTGACCGTGGACGCGCAGCCCCTCGGCCACCGCGTCGTACACGGTGTGCCGGGGGTTGAGGGAGCCGCTCGGGTCCTGCAGCACCAACTGGACCCGCTTCCGGTACGCCTTCAGGGAGCGCCCGGAGTACTCCAGGGGCCGCCCGTCGAAGACGACACCGCCCCCGGTCGGAGCGACGAGTCCCAGCAGCGCGCGGGCCAGCGTGGTCTTGCCGCACCCCGACTCACCGACCAGCGCGACGATCTCGCCGCGCCGGATGCCGAGGTCGACCCCGTCCACGGCCCGGGCGTCGGGCGCGCCGTGCCGCCCGGGGAAGGCAACGTGCACGCGGTTCGCGCTGAGCAGCGCGGGCTTCACGGAGGTCATGGGATGTCGGGCCTCGCTTCCGAGCCGGGGTGGGGGACGCCTTCGCGCCGCCGGTCCGGGCCCGCGCCTTCGGGCCCGTCCCGTCCGACCCGTACGCAGGCCGCCCGCCACCCCGCCTGGGCCTGACGCAGCGGCTGGTCCTCGACCGCGCAGGAGTCCAGTGCCACCGGGCAGCGCGGGTGGAACGTGCAGCCGCCCGGCAGCGCCGACGGGTCCGGCGGGTCGCCGGGCAGGCCGCGCGGCGCGAAGCGCGAGGACGGGTCGCCGATGCGGGGGAAGGCGTCCGACAGGGCCCGCGCGTAGGGGTGCCGGGCGTCCTCGTACACCTGGGCGGCGGGCCCTTCCTCGACGATCCGCCCCGCGTACATCACCGCGAGCCGGTCACAGGTGCCGGCGAGCACCGCCAGGTCGTGGCTGATCATCATCAGCCCCACGTCCTGGTCGGCCACCAACTGCTCGACGAGCCGCAGGATCTGCGCCTGGATCATCACGTCGAGCGCGGTGGTCGGCTCGTCCGCGACGATCAGCCGGGGGTCGCAGGCCAGCGCCATCGCGATCATCACCCGCTGGCGCTGACCGCCGGACAGCTCGTGCGGGTACGCCGACGCGCGCGCGGCCGGCAGGCCCACCTGCTCCAGCAGCTCCCCCGCCCGCTTCCTGGCCCCGGCCGCGGTCGCCCGCCCGTGCAGCAGGACCGGCTCGGCGATCTGGTCGCCGACGCGGTGCACGGGATTGAGGGAGTGCATGGCGCCCTGGAAGACGATCGAGGCGCGGGCCCAGCGCACCGCCCGCACCCGGCCCCACTTCATGGTCAGCACGTCCTCGCCGTCCAGCAGGATCTCCCCGCCGACCCGGGCGCCCGCGGGGAGCAGCCGCAGCAGCGCCAGCGCGAGCGTGGACTTGCCGCAGCCGGACTCCCCGGCGACCCCGAGCTTGCTCCCGGCGTCCAGCCGCAGGTCCACCCCGCGCACGGCCGCCGCGCCGCCCGCGTACGTCACCGTCAGGTTCCTCACCTCGAGCAGGCTCAACGCGACACCCCCAGCCTCGGGTTGAGGACCTGCTCCACGGCCCGCCCGCACAGCGTGAACGCCAGCGCCACCACCGCGATGGCGACACCGGGCGGCACCAGGTACCACCAGTGCCCGGAGCTCACCGCGCCCGCCTCCCGCGCGTCCTGCAGCAGCGCGCCCCAGGACACGACGGTCGGGTCGCCGAGCCCGAGGAAGGCCAGCGTGGCCTCGGCGAGGATCGCCGAGGAGATGATCAGCGTCGTCTGCGCCAGCACCAGCGGCATCACGTTCGGCAGCACGTGCCGGGCCATGATGTGCCGGTGCCCGCCGCCCAGCGCCCGCGCCCGCTCGATGTACGGCCGGGTCTCCACGGCCAGCGTCTGCGCCCGTACGAGCCGGGCGGTGGTCGGCCAGGTGGTCACCCCGATCGCCACCACGATGGTGAGCAGCGACCGCGGCATCACCGTGGCCAGCGCGATCGCCAGCACCAGCGTCGGCATCACGAGGAACCAGTCGGTGATCCGCATCACCACCGTCGCGTACCAGCCCTTGAAGTGCCCCGCCGTGACCCCGATCAGGGTGCCGATCGCCACCGACAGGACGGCCGCGAGCAGCCCGACCAGCAGCGACACCCGCGCGCCCCAGATCACCAGACCCAGCAGGTTCCGCCCGAACCGGTCGGTGCCGAAGGGGAACCGGGCACTCGGGTCCTCCAGCGGGCCGCCGGGCGCGTCGGTCACGTCGGCGACGTCCGAGCCGACCAGCAGCGGAGCGGCGAGCGCCGGCACCGCGAAGAGCAGCAGGGCCGCCAGGCCGAACACCCCGGCCCGGTGGCCGCGGTACTGCCGCCAGAAACGCGCGGCCGAGTCCCGTCGCCGCCGCCAGGCCAGTGAACGCGCCCGGACCGTCGGTGCCGCCTGCCCCTTGGCCGTCCCGTTCTCGGCAGTCATCGGCCCACCCGGGGGTCGAGGAGCGGATAGATCAGATCGGCCAGCGTGTTCATCACGATCACCGCGGCGGCGAACACGAAGAACAGCCCCTGCACCAGCGGCAGATCGGGCACGCTGAGCGCCTGGTAGAACAGCCCGCCGAGGCCCGGCCAGGAAAGCACCGTCTCCACCAGGATCACCCCGGCCACCGTGCGGCCCAGATTGATGAAGATCAGCGTCACCGTCGGCAGCAGCGCGTTCGGCACCGCGTGGCGCCGCCGCACGAGGTCGTCGCGCAGCCCCTTGGCCCGGGCCGTGGTCAGATAGTCACTGCCCATCTCGTCCAGCAGCGCCGACCGCGTCACCAGCAGCGTCTGCCCGTACTCGACGGCCACCAGCGTCACCACCGGCAGCACGAGGTGATGGGCCACGTCCAGGACGTACGCGAAGCCCTCCTCGCCGCCCGACTCCATGCCCCCGGTGGGGAACAGCCCCGGGAGCGGCCCGATCCCGACCGCCAGAGTGACGATCAGCAGCAGCCCCAGCCAGAACGACGGCACGGAGTAAAGGGTCAGCGCGAGACCGGTGTGGAGCCGGTCGCCGAGCCGCCCGTGCCGCCAGGCCGACCGCGTGCCGAGGAAGACGCCCAGCAGGGTGTAGATCACGAAGGCCGTGCCGGTGAGCAGCAGCGTGTTCGGCAGCGCCTCGGCGATCTTGTCGATCACCGGGGCGTTGAACTGGTACGAGGTCCCCAGGTCGCCGGTGAGGGCCTTGCCGCAGTAGTCGGTGAACTGCTGCCACCACGGCAGGTCGAGACCGAACTGCTCACGGTAGTTGGCGAGTTGCTCGGCCGACACCTGCCGGCCTCCGGTCATGAACTTCACCGGGTCGCCGGGGATCAGCCGGAACAGGAAGAAGCTGGTGACGAGTACGGCGAGCAGCGACACCGCCGCGCCCGCCAGCTTTCCGGCGACGTACCGCAGATACGCGGCGGTGGTGCGGACGCGCGGCCCGCGGGGTGCCGCCGGTCCGTCCGTCACCGGACCGGCGGCACCCCGCTTCTCGACCGGTGCGGACGCCGCGTCGGCGGTCATCGGCACCTCCGCCCGCTACTCACGCTCGTCGGCCGTCGCCCGGCGCCGCACGGCGAGGAAGGCGCCCACACCGGCGAGGACGACGACACCGGCCACGATCCCGACGACCACCCCCGTCGACGAGGAACCACCGGAGGCGTCACCCGAGTCCGCAGGCACCGCCGACCACCAGCTCCAGTAGCCGTCCTGCCCGTAGATGTTGCCCGCCTTCGCCGGCATGGTGGTGACCGACTCGATCTGGTCGGTGCGGTACGCCTCCACCGCGTTCGGGTACGCCATGACGTTCATGTACCCGAGGTCGTACAGCCGCGACTCCATCTGCCTGACGATCGCCGCCCGCTTGTCCGGGTCGTACTCGGCGAGCTGCCGCGCGTACAGCTCGTCGTACGTCCTGTCGCAGATGAAGTTGTCGGTCGCGCCCGTCTCCTCGGGGGTGGCGGGCAACGCGGCGCAGGTGTGGATCGACAGCACGAAGTCCGGGTCGGGGTTGACCGACCAGCCGTCGAAGGCCAGGTCGTACTCACCGGCCAGCCACGGATCGGTCACGTTGTCCAGGCAGTTGAGGGTGACGCCGATGCCCAGCTCGCCCCACCACTCCTGGAGGTACTGGCCGATCGCCTTGTCGTTCGGGTCGGTGGCGTGGCACAGCACGCGGTAGGTGATCGGCTTGCCGTCCTTGCCGACGCGCCGCCCGTCCGCGTTCTTCCTCAGCCCGGCCTGGTCCAGCATCCGGCCGGCCTCCTCCGGGTCGTACGTCAGCTCCTGGCCGGGCGACGGTTTCCAGAAGTACTGCGAGAAGCGCGGCGGGATGTAGCCCGCGCCCTCGACGGCGTGCCCCTGGAACACCTTGTCGATGATCGTCTTGCGGTCCACCGCCTTGAACAGCGCGTTGCGCACCCGCTGGTCGAACAGCGAGGGGTGCCCGTCGCCCATCGTCTCGCCGTTCTTCGCCCGGGCGCCGGGGTTGGTGGCGAGCGCGTAGAAGCGGCGGCCGGGGGCGTCGTTCACCCGGATGTTCTTCTCGCCCTTGAGCGAGGCCGCCTGGGCGGGCGTGAGCGAGGGCGACCCGGCGACGAACGACACCTCGCCCTTGCGCAGCGCCGACACCGCCGCGTCCTGGTCCTTGTAGTAGCGGAAGACCAGCTCGTCGAACTTCGGCGCACCCCGCCAGAAGTCCTTGTTGGCCTTCAGCCGTACGTAGCTGTCGGGCTTGTAGTCGGTGAGGACGAACGGCCCGTTGCCGACGACGGGGAAGTCCTTGTCGTTGTTGAACTTCGTGAAGTCGTCGACCTTCTCCCACACGTGCCTGGGCACGATCGGCACGTCCAGCGCCGTCATGGTGGCCTGCGGCTTCTTCAGCTTGATGACCAGCCGGGTGGGGCTCGGGGCCGTCACCGTCTCGAAGTTGGAGACGAAACTGCCGTTGGCGGTGGCCGCCCCCGGGTCGGTCATCATCGTGTTGAACGTCCACGCCGCGTCCTCGGCCGTGGCCCGCTCACCGTCCGACCACGTCGAGTCGGAACGGATGGTGTACGTCCAGGTCAGCTTGTCCGGGGAGGACTTCCACTCGGTGGCGAACCCCGGTACGACGCTGTTGTCCTCGGCGTCGTAGTTGGTGAGGTACTCGTAGGTGAGCCGGTGGATGCTGGTGCTGAGCAGCCGCACCGCGAGGAACGGGCTGAGCGAGTCGACGCTCTGCGCCACCGCGACCGTCAGCACCTTGCCGTCGCCGTCGGCCGCGTGGGCCTGCTGCGGGGCGGGACCGAGGGGAGTGGCGAGCCCGGCACCGAGCGCGAGAGCGGCGGCGCCGGCCGCCACGACGAGCCGGGCTCCGCCACCTCGGGCCCGGGTGGGGGTGCGGTGGTGACCGCCGTACTGATCGTTCGTGTCCATGGGCGCAGACCTCGTGTCGTCGATCGCACGGGTGGGACGGGTTGATCAGATGAGTGAGGGTGTGTCTATCAGCGGTCCGTACGGCCGTCAACGGCGCGTGCACCCCATGTGGCCTGCGGAAACGTTGAGTTGACGCAGAGTTTGCGCCCATTGGTCTGGACCGGTGACGCGGTGCTGGTGGGCGGCTGGCGACGGCCGGAGGCTGGGGGCGACCGGCGGCTGGTGGCGACCAGCGGCGCGGACATGTGAAAGCGGCCCCTCGTGTCGGAGGGGCCGCTTTCGTTCACGCGCGGTGCGGGGTGGGGCCGGGCCGCGCCCTGGCGCCCGCCTACTGCTGGGCGGGGCCGGGGTGACCGGGCTGGCCGGGGTACGGGGGGTAGGGCTGCTGGGCGGGGGCCTGGGGGTGGGGCTGACCCGGCTGCGGCTGCTCGCCCGGGTGGGCCGGCTGACCTGCCTGGGGCTGCTGACCCGGCTGGGGCTGCTGACCCGGCTGGGGCTGCTGGCCCGGGTAGGGCTGGTGGCCCGGCTGGGCCGGGGGCTGGCCGGGCTGAGCAGGGGGGTGGCCCGGCTGACCCGGCTGACCTGGCTGCCCCTGGCCCGGCTGTCCCGGGTGGGCGTAGGGCTGGCCCGGGTGGGGCTGCGGAGCCTGAGGCGGCTGTGGGGCCTGCGGTGCCTGCTGGGGGTGCTGCGGCGGCTGAGGCTGCTGCTGCGGGTACCCGCCCGGCTGACCGGGGACGGCCTGACCCGGCACGTACGGTCCCGGAGCGGGCTGTCCGGGCACGGGCTGACCGGGGACCGGCTGACCGGGGTAGGGCTGGCCCGGGACCGGCTGGCCCGGCATGGGCTGGCCCGGCATGGGCTGGCCCGGCATCGGCGGGGCGGCGACCGGCGGCGGGTTGCCGTCGGACGTCCACAGCCCGTGCGACTGCTGGTGCCGGACGAAGTCCTCGGCGACCATCGCCGCGAGGTTGAAGTACGCCTCGCGCACCTTGGGCCGCATCATGTCGAGGTCGACCTCGGCGCCGGCGGCCAGGTGCTCGTCGAACGGCACGACGATCACGCCGCGGCAGCGCGTCTCGAAGTGCGACACGATGTCATCGACCTTGATCATCTTGCCGGTCTCGCGCACACCGGAGATGACGGTGAGGGACCGGGACACGAGATCGGCGTATCCGTGCGCCGACAGCCAGTCCAGTGTGGTGCTGGCGCTGCTCGCACCGTCCACGGACGGCGTGGAGATGATGATGAGCTGGTCGGCGAGGTCCAGCACCCCGCGCATGGCGGAGTAGAGCAGACCCGTGCCGGAGTCGGTGAGGATGACCGGGTACTGCTTGCCGAGCACGTCGAGCGCGCGCCGGTAGTCCTCGTCGTTGAACGTCGTGGAGACGGCGGGGTCGACGTCGTTGGCGATGATCTCCAGGCCGGAGGGCGCCTGCGACGTGAACCGCCGGATGTCCATGTAGGAGTTGAGGTACGGGATCGCCTGGACGAGGTCACGGATGGTGGCCCCGGTCTCGCGCCGCACACGGCGGCCGAGCGTGCCGGCGTCCGGGTTGGCGTCGATCGCCAGGATCTTGTCCTGCCGCTCGCTGGCGAGCGTGGCGCCGAGCGCGGTGGTGGTGGTCGTCTTGCCGACGCCGCCCTTGAGGCTGATGACGGCGATGCGGTAGCAGGACAGCACCGGCGTGCGGATCAGCTCCAGCTTCCGCTGCCGCTCGGCCTCCTCCTTCTTGCCGCCCAGCTTGAACCGCGACCCACCGGTGGCGGGACGGCTGCTCTTGGCCTTCTGCTTCTTGCTGTTGAGCAGGCGGTCGGACGACAGCTCGACGGCGGCCGTGTAACCGAGGGGCGCGGCGCCGGGGTTGACCGGCTGGCGCTGGTCGTGCTGCACGGGCTGCGGCCAGGCGGTGCCGGTCCGCGGGTCGACGGGCGGCTGCGGAGCCTGGGCTGCCTGCGGGGCGTGCGGGGCCTGGGGCGCCTGCGGGGGTTGTGCCTGGGGCGGGACGCCGGGGTGGGCCTGCTGCGCTTGCTGGGGCTGGTCGGGCTGCGCCTGCGGCTGCGGCTGTGCGGGCGGGGTGGGCTGCTGGGGGAAGCCGTAACCGCCGGGCTGGGCCGGGGGAGTGGGCGCAGCCGGAGCGCCGGCGGAGGGGCCGGGCTGGGGGAAGCCGTACCCGGCGGGCGGAGTGGGAGCACCCGGTTGGGGCTGGGGCTGCGCCGGTGTGGCGGGCTGCGGGAAGCCGTATCCGGGCTGCTGGGCCGGCGGCTGCGTGGGCCCGGCGGGCGGGAAGCCGTACCCGGCGGGAGGCGCGGGCGGCGTCGGAGCCTGCGGCGGCTGCTGGGCGGCGGGCACGGACGGCTCGGCCTGCGGCTGCGCCGGTGTGGCGGGCTGCGGGAAGCCGTATCCGGGCTGCTGGGCCGGCGGCTGCGTGGGCCCGGCGGGCGGGAAGCCGTACCCGGCCGGGGGCGCGGGCGGCGTCGGAGCCTGCGGCGGCTGCTGAGCCGCCGCTGCCGGCTGTGCCGGCTGAGCCGGAGGAACCGGCGGGGGGTTCCAGGCGGCCGGCGCCGGCTGGGGCGCCTGCGGCTGGAACGGCGCCTGCGGAGCGGGAGTCCCGCCCTCCGGAGCCTGCGGCTGCGGAGGCTGCACGGACCAGTCGCCGCCCGCCGGCGGAGCGCCCGGGAACGCGGGCGGAGCCGCAGGCGACTGAGGAGCGTCGGTTGATGCCGGAACGGCATCTTCGGGCTCGTCGTCCTGCTCGTCCGCACCGGCGGGAACGGAGTCTTCCGGCTCACTGTCGGACGGCACGGAGTCCTGGGGCTCGTCCTGGCCCTGCTCCTCGCCCACTGCGGGAACGTCGTCCGTGACTTCGGCGGACGCGTCGTCCTCGTCGACCTCGTCGACCGTGGCGGCGCTCTCGACGTCCTCGGGACCGAAGGAGTCGGCGTCGAGCCCTTCCCGTTCGTCGGCGTCGAGCCCCTCACGCCCGTCGGCGTCGCCACCGGACTCGGCCGACTCGCCGGGAGCCTCGCCCTCCCCGACAACAGGCTCTGCCGAAGCCTCGGAACCGCCGGTGTCGTCGCGGCTGTCGGACTCGCGGGCGGCGTCGGCCTCGGACACGGGGACGTCGTCGGCCTCGGACACGGGGGTGGCCTCCGCGTCGTCCCCGGAGGCGGCGTCCTCCTCCTTCGCCTTCTCCGCCTCGGCGGCCGCCGCGTCACGCTCGGCGATCTCACGCTTCAGGGCGGCGGCGGAGAACCGAATGGTGGCGCCGCTCTCGATGTCGCCCCTGTCGGTGCCGTCGGAGGGCTCGATGTGCTGCGACGGCTGCTGCCCGACCGGCATGACGGGTACGGCGGCAGGAGACGGAGAAGCGTCCGGGGAAGCCGTGTCGGGCTTCTTCTCCTCCTGTGCGCTCGGCTCCGGCTGCTGGGGCTCGAAGCCGCTCCCCACGGGCAGCCGGGGCACGGCGACAGGCCCGCCGGAGGGCGGCGGGGGAGGCGTGAACGGCGCACCCGGCGCGGGCGCGGGCGGCGTGAACGGGGCGCCCGGGGCGGGCGCGGGCGGGGTGAAGGGCGCACCGGGAGCCGGCGCCGGGGGCGGCGGAGGCGTAGGAAGGGCGGACGGCCCGGAGGCCCCCACGGCGTGCGGCGGCGGGGTCAGCCCGGGCAGCGGCGGAACGGCCCCGGCGGACAAGGAGGAAGAGCCCCCGAAACCACCCGAAGCACCCGAAGCACCCGCTTCACCGTCACCCGCAGGCGAACCGGACGAGTCACCAGAACCAGTACCAGAACCAGTATCAGAACCGGACTCGGGCTCGGCGTCCGAGTGCGACGCGGAGGCGGAGGAACCGGCGGCCGAGGCCGGGGAAGCCGCCTCCGAGGCGTTCTGCGTGTACCAGGCCGGCGGCGCGTAGTCGATGGTGAACTCGCCCGTCGTCTCGACGGCGGACTCCGCGTCGGGCTGGTCATCGCCGGGGGTCGCCCAGCTCCCGTGCGTACCGTCCCGATCGCTGCTCACAGTTCCTCCTGGTTGGTCGAGCACCCTTGTGCCGTGCTGGGGGCGACCATGTGCCCTCCCCGTCAGGACGCCGTACCCGTACGACAGGTTCTGGCGTCACACCGGTACCAGCCTAATCACCACGACCGTCACCCCGGGAGGCCCGCCCTCCGCTCGGTCCCCGACACCCGCGAGACGCCCGCGTCACGCCCGCGCGACCAGGGTGGCCCGCCCTCCGGAACCGGACGAAAGCGGGCCGACCGCATCGAAATCCCGGATCCGGGACGTCAGTCCATCCGTCGCGGTGTCCCGAGCAGCCCGACTTCCGCATCGGTCGGCTGCGTCGTCACGTACTGCCGGTCGCGGTCCGAGCACCACAGGGTGACACCGTCTACGAGGGTCGGCAGGGCGTCGACGTCGGCGCGGGGGAGCCCCATCGTGCGCCCCAGTTCGGCGGCCTCGTCCGGAGATATCCGCTGAACGCCCACAAGCCGGGCCTGCCGGACCAGACGGGGCGCGACAGGGCTGAGGTAGGGCAGCAGGGTCAGCACCGACTGCCACGGCCCGGACACCACGCGCCCGCGCGGAGGCCGCATGCCGCAGTCCCGCACCACCAGCACCGGCGTGCCGGCCGAGGCGCCCTGCGGGGGCACACGTCCGACGTCGTACACCGAAAGACCGTTCTGACCGCCGCCCATGGCGTGCATCATCTGCGTCCAGGCCTGGGGCCGGCCGGTCTCCACGGCCACCCGGGCGCCGGTCGCCGCGGCCCGCAACGCGAGCACCTGCGCCGTCCACAGACCACCGATGAGCACGACGTCGTACGGCGTGGGACGGTTCAACCCGAGGACGGCGGGCTGCCCTTGGGAGTCCACCCCGATGACGACACCGTCGTCCCCGATGGGCAGCGCGAGGCCGTCCAGGTCGTCCGCGGACAGGGTGTGCCGGCCGTGCCGGGGTCCGAACAGCCCGAGGCCGGACCGCGACGAGCCCCGCGCCCGCCGCCCACCCGGGTCCGGGGCGGTCCGCCCGCCGCCCACCGGCGCGTCCGTGCGCGGCGGCACACCGTAGGCGCCCGCCCCCTGGGGGCTCTGTGTCGTCGTGGCGGTCACCGGGCACCTCCGAGCGGCAAAGTGGCGAGCACGCCGGGCAGTTGCTCCCGGTCGAGCCGGGTCAGCGCCGCACCCGCGTCCCGGGCGGCCGCCTCCAAGGCGCGCCGTGCCTCGGTCAGTTCCTCGGCGCTGCGTCCGGTCACCCGGAGGTGACCGGTCAGCGACATCTCCCGCCGGTCGCCGGGGGCGAGGGTGAGACTGATCGTGGTGGCCAGCGCGTGCACCCCCGTGACCCGGGCGACGAACTGGTGCAGGGACGTACCCCGGTCGCCACCCAGGGACGGCCACTTGCGGATCCAGTACGTGGTGTGCCGCCGGTTGTCGCAGCGCCAGCTGCGGCTGGACTCCTCGGTACGCCGCTCCCGCCGGTCGGACCGCCCCGCCTCGGCCGTCACCAGAGGATTGGCGCAGGCGGAGGTGGCGACGGCGGAGATCAGCTCCTCCTCGTCCAGCACCGTCGCACGGAACCCGGCGCCGGTCAGCCGGCTGGCCAGGTGGTCGGCGACGCGGACGACGCACTTCTGAGCGCCCCGCAGACCGCCGCCCCGGGCGGCCACGGCCTCCGGGCACAGCTCGGGATCCAGCTTCAGGGCGATCCAGGTGATGCGCACGGCAGGAGCGCCGGTCTGCGCCTGCAGCGGCGCGTAGTTGGTGACCGCCACCGACCGGGGCGGCAGATGCAGCGCCGGCGCGGGCTGGGTGTGGAGCACCACCTGCGCCGACTCCAGCCGTATCCCGTCCACCTCGAGCGCGTCCCGCACCAGCGCCAACGGCAACGGCCGCCGGTTCCGCTCGGCCCGCAACGCCGTGGCATCCGCCTCGACCTGCACCACAGCGGTGACGAAGGTCCCGTCCCCGACGATCCCGACGGGACGACGGTCGCGGGGGCCGTGGGAGTGGGTACGCAGGGCCGGGTCGCACTCCAGTACCGGCGTCAGCCCCGGCTCGGCACCCGGGGGCAATTCCAGGGTCGCGGCCCGCTTCTGCCGCGCCCGCAACGCCCGTGCGGTGGCGAGCCATTCGGGCAGGGAGCGCCCACGACGGCGGACCAGGGCGAGGACCGCCAACCCCACGGCGACGACCGCGCCCGGTACCAGCGCCGCAGGGCCGATCACCCACCCGACGAGCAGGAGGGCGGCGGCGATCTCCAACAGCACGAGTCGTTGCAAGCGGAACGAACTGCCCCGCCCCGGAAGCACCCTGAGCTGGAGCGCCCCCCGCGTCGGCCGGTCGTCGGCCGACGGTCCGGAGGCCCTTTGCGGCCCGGCCGCCGGCGTTCGCGTCGCCCCCGCCGGGCCGCGCGCCCGCGTCCTCGAAGCCCTCACTCCATCCCCCGCTCTGGTCACAACAGCCTGAGCAACAACACCGTCAGCGGCTCAGAATGAGCTCGCGTACCCTACCCGTTCGCCGCACTCCGACGATCACCAGGCATAGTAGGGGGCCCGTCCGACAGCGGACGGCCGGGGATTCGCACCCGGGGCGGTAAGTGGGGGAGCGGCAGGCACTGATGGCATCACGGCGGGACGAACTCAACGCCTACACCTTTGCGAAGCGGCGCATGCTGGCCGCTTTTCTGCAGCCCTCGCCGTCCGGATCGGAGGAAGGGGCGCCCCGGCCGCTGCGGGCCGTCGTCCCCAGTCTGGTCGTCGGCGTGCTGGTGCTGGGCGTCTTCGGAGCGTGGGGGATGTTCAAGCCCACGGCGCCCACGGGCTGGGACGAGCCCGGTACCCGGGTGATCGTGGGCAAGCAGTCGACGACCCGTTACGTCGTCCTCAAGACGGACGGCGTCACCCGCCTGCACCCGGTCCTCAACCTGGCCTCCGCACGCCTGCTGATGAAGGACGCGGGCTACCGGGTCGTCCAGGTCAGCGATGAGGTCCTCGACTCCGGCAAGCTGCCGCGCGGGCCGATCCTCGGCATCCCCTACGCGCCCGACCGCCTGCCCTCGGCCGAAGTGGCAGGCGAGGCCAAGCGCTGGGCCGTCTGCGCACAGCCCGGCGGCAAGGACGGGAAGGGAACGGTCCAGGAGGCCACGTTCGTGCTCGCCGACGCGGACCGGAAGAGGACCGACGACGCCGGCCGGCTGTCCGGCGGGGACGCCCTCTACGTGAGGACCCGCGCCGGTGAGCGCTACCTCGTCGACGCCCGCGGGACCGCGTACGCCGTGACCGGCGAGAAGTCCGACCCGCTGACCCTCGCGCTCGTCGGCTCCCGCAAGCCCCAACTCGTCACCGACGAGTGGCTCGCCACCCTGCACGAGGGCGACCCGCTCCGCTTCCCGGAGCTCCCTTCCGGCGTCGGCGGCCCGGCGGACGTGCCGGGACAACTGTCGGAGGACGAGAACAGGGTCGGTATGGTCCTCAGGACGGAGACCGGCGAAGGAACCCAGCACTACGTCGTCCTGCCGGGCAAGGTACAGCCGGTCACCGAGTTCACCGCGTGGCTGCTGATCTCCTCGCCGCAGACGGCCGAACTGAACATGAACGGCGAGGCCCGCACCGTGGGCCTGCAGGACTTCACCCCCGACCCCGAGCCCTTCGAGGGCCAGTCCGGTGACTGGCCGGACCTGCGCGTCCGCCAGGTCAACTCCTCCGACGGAGGACGGGACACCGTGTGCAGCGTGCTCCGGGACGTGGGCAAGGACAACTCGACGGTCCTCAGCACCTGGGCGGGCAAGGACTTCCCGGTGGAGATCACGGCCGACGGCACGAGCACGTACGTCACACCGGGAACGGGGCAGCTCTACACCCAGATCCAGGGCACGGCGTCCGACGCCGGATCCCTCTTCCTGGTGACGGACACCGGACTGCGGTACGCCGTCCAGGCGAACGGGGACAGCGACAGCGACACCTCGGACATCGGGGCCGATCCGGAGGGCGGGCCGGACGGCAGCCCCGAGCCCAGCGAGGCACAGGTCAAGCTCGGCTACCAGAACGTACGGCCGTCGAAGATTCCGCTGGCCTGGTCGGAGTTCCTGGCGAAGGGGCCGCGCCTCGACACCAACAGCGCCCGGCAGCCGCAGGGTTCGTGATCCGACGGCCAAGGGTGGACGACGCATGTCCACCTCGCGCGAACGGACCATGGACGACGGACGAGAAGAGGACCGAACCGGTGTCGCCGACGAAGACCGCTCTGCTGGCCGCCGTAGCCCTGACCGCTCTTGGTGTCAGCCCGCCCGGAACCGGGGCCGCGCCCGACCAGGCCGGTCTTGCACGCCCGCAGGCGCCGGTGCGGCTCACGGGCAGCGGTGAGTGCACCTATCCCAGCGAGCGGCAGTTCAGGGCCCGCCCGTGGGCGCTGCAGCGCGTCCTGCTCGACGAGCTGTGGCAGGGCACCGACAAGGGCAAGGGCGTGCGGGTGGCCGTCATCGACACGGGCGTCGACGACAAGAACCCGCAACTCGCCGGGGCCGTCGACAAGGCGGCCGGGCTGGATCTGCTCGCCGGAGGGAAGGACGGCGACCCCACCGACGACCAGGTAGGGCACGGAACCAAGGTCGCGGGCATCATCGCCGCCCGGCCACGGGAAGGTACCGGATTCGTCGGTCTGGCGCCCAACGCCACCATCATCCCCATCCGCCAGAACGACGCCGACAGCAGCGGCGACTCCGACAGCATGGCCCGGGCCATCGACCATGCCGTCGCCCGCGGCGCCGATGTCATCAACATCTCCCAGGACACCACCAAGCCGCTGTCCAACACCTCGGCCCTGGCCGAGGCCGTCCGCAAGGCAATCGAGCAGAAGGTCGTCGTGGTCGCCTCCGCGGGCAACGACGGCCTCGACGGCAAGCAGAAGAACACCTACCCCGCGGCCTTCGACGGCGTGCTGGCCGTCGCCTCCTCCGACCGGAACAACGAGCGCGCGGCCTTCTCCCAGACGGGAAGCTTCGTGGGGGTGGCCGCCCCCGGGGTCGACATCGTCTCCACGGTGCCCGGCGGCGGCCAGTGCACGGACAGCGGCACCAGCTTCTCGGCACCCTTCGCCGCGGGGGTGGCGGCTCTGCTGAAGGAGAAGCACCCCGGCTGGACCACGGCCCAGATCGTGACGCAGATCGAGCAGACGGCGGAGCGTTCGGTCAACGGCCATGACGACTTCGTCGGCTGGGGAGTGATCGACCCCGTCCGCGCCGTCCAGGAGTCCGACGTCGAGGACCCTCCCTCGTCGCCCGCTCCCGACCCCGGGGTGCCACGGGCCCAGGCTCCCGACGTGGCCCCGTTCTCCCTGGCCGAGACGCCGGCGGAACGCGACGAACGCCACGCCACCTACGCGCTGGGAATCACCGCCGTCCTGGTCGCGGTCGTCACCGGCACGGCTGTCGTGCTGCGCGACCTGCGCCGCCGCCGGCAAGCACGAGGAACTTGACGTGCCTGCCGCCGGCCCCTGCAGGAGGTCAGTCGGCGGCTGCCGCACCCTCCGGAGACGTCTCCAGGTCGAACTCACCGTCGCGCGCGCCCAGGACGAAGGCGCGCCACTCCGCCTCGGTGTACCGCAGCACCGTGCCGGGGTCGAGTGACGACCGCATGGCCACGGCGCCGCCGGGCAGGTACGCGATCTCCACCCGCTCCTCATGCGTCTCCGTGCCCGGGGCGCTGTGCCACTCGACGCCGGAGATGTCCAGCGCGTACAGCTCGTCCCGCTCGCGCTCCTTGCGCGCCTTGATCTCCTCGGGCGTCTCGCGCCCCTGGTCCGGCAGCTCTGCCATGGCGGAACGGTGTCCTTTCGTGACGTACCAACGATCCATCGGTCACCGTACTGGGGGTTGCTTCGCGAGACCCCCGGATGACCGGATCACACGCATCTGGCGGACGGTACCCGCCACGAACTGGCCTGTCCTCGCTTTGCAGTTGGAACCCCCACGTCAAGTGACTAAAGTGGCTTCGGTGCCACGAGTGTGGTACGGCACGGGGGCGGCGCGGCGCTGCGACCACGCGTCGCGCGGGGTGCAGCGGTTCTTGCCCGCCAGGACAGCCTGGATATCCATCCACGGCGGCCCGTCACGGTGGTCCCGGCCGCCGGTGCATCGAAGGAGGGCAAGCGACCATGAGCGTCAACTACAGCGACTCGGACCTGACCGAGCTCGCGAACAAGATCCGCGACTTCCATACGGACGTGAGCAGCAGGGTGACGTCCCTCAACGCTGTCGTCGACATGATCCAGGCGGGCTGGCAGGGTGCCGCGGGCAAGGAGTTCGACTCCGTCCAGCGCGGCGTCAACCAGCACCTGAAGAAGATCCAGGACGACCTCGTCGACCTCGAGGACGTCATGCGGATGAGCGTCAAGGGCTTCAGCGAGCACGAGCAGCAGCGTGTCACGGAGATCCGGCAGGTGGACAACTCGTACCAGGTCACCAGCCGCATCACCGACCTCGCCTGACCGCAGCAACGCCGCCCGCTACCCAGGAGAAACGCACAGTGAGCGTCAATTACGACCGCACCGCAGTCAACTTCGACACCGTCACCCAGGCCGCCCAGGACGTGCGCAAGACGGCCAAGGAGCTGTCCGACCAGCTCGAGGTCCTCATGCGCAAGGTCAAGGCCGTGGCCGAGACCTGGGAGGGCGAGGCGAAGACCGCCTACGGTGAGATCCAGCGCAGCAGCAGCTCGGAGATGGACCAGATGTGCCAGAAACTGAACCGCATCGCCAAGCTGCTGGACGACTCGGTCATCGGCTACAAGGACACGGACCACGGCAACGCGGCCCGCTTCCGCATGCTGATGGGCTGACCGGCCTCGCCGACCCGAAAGGACAGGAGGCGGCCCGCCCCAGGGCCGCCTCTTGGCATGTGGGAAACACCACGAGGCATGTCGCAAAGGCGCGTTGCGCGCCGTGAAGCGCATGTGTGATCTTTGGGCGCATGTGTGCGAACGGGGGAAGCACGGACACCACGGCTGCGCCGGAACACCCGGGTGAGCCGGACGACGAGACGCGCCTGGTCGAGGTCGTGCGACGCGCGAGGAACGGGGGCGCGTCACCTCATGACGTCTTCGAGACGTTCCTGCGGGCCCGCGTCTACTGCGAACGACCGGACGCCCCCGGTTTCCTGACCGTCACCGCGTCGGAGGTACCGGGCGAGGACCAACGCGCCCCTCAGGGCTTTCGCATCCTCGACCTGGCCGTCGTCTCCGACGCCACCGACACAACGGAGCAGCCGACGCGGCTGATACCGGTGTTCACATCGCTGGAACAGTTCGCGCTGTTCACGGGCGGAGGAGCCTGGTTCTCGACGACAGGCGCCGACGTTCTCGGCCTGCTGCCGCCGGGGCTCGACGTGTGGCTGGACCCGGCCGCCGAGCATGCGGTACGCCTCACCTCGGCCGCCACGAGGATCGAGCCGGTCCTGCACATCTCGTACCGCTCCCGTGGGAGCGCGGCATGAGTGACACCCAAGGATGGCTCATCCCGCTGGGCGCGGACGGAGGCGAGTTCAAGTGGGAGGTCCAGTTCCTCCAGTCGATCGCGCACCCCCTGGAAGAGTCCACGGCCGCCGCGCGGAAGATCTCCAAGGAACGCGCCGAGGCGGCCTTCGATCTGGCTTCGCTGGCCGGTGAGGACAAGACCGGGGCGAACGAAGTGACGGGCGCGGTCAACGACTTCCTCGACAAGTGGTGCCACGGCCTCGGCTGCATCGCGGACGACGCGGACGTGATCGTCGCCGCGCTGAGCGCCACCATCAACGACTTCCTGGTCACCGAGACCAAGACCCGGTACAAGGCCATGATGCTCGAGCGGCAGCAGCAGTTCGAGGACGACCATCCGGTCACCGAATTTTTCGAGGGGCACGGCATCGCGGAGAAGCGCACCGAGATTCGCGGCCGCCTGGAACCGGTCGACCGTGACGGCGGAACCGGCCCCGATCAGGCCCCGCGATAGAGGCAGGAGCAGGAACACCCAGCATGTCGGAGAAACGGTTCCTCTTCCGCCGCATATGGATCGGCCCCGACGACACCGTCCAGGACTGGGTTCCGGGCAAGCCCGCCGAACTCGACCGGCTGGTCAAGAAGCTCGGCGGTGCGGCGGCCCACTTCGGCGAGGGCGCGGAACAACTGCGCAAGCTCAACACCGATCCCTGGCAGGGCGAGGCCGCGGAGGAGTTCCGCAAGACGGTCAAGAAACTGCCCAAGGACCTCGACGGAGCGATGAACGCCTTCGTCGAGGCGGGCGTCGCCGTGCTCGCCTACCGCGAGGTGCTCGACGGGGCCCAGCGACTGACCCAGCGGATCCTCGACCACGAGGCCCCGCTCGCCCGCGACCTCTCGCGTCAGTACGCCAAGGCCGTGGACGACTACAACACGGCGGTCAAGGCCGGGGAGACGAGCCTTCCGACCCGGCCTCCCGAGACGGACCCCGGCAGAACGGCGATGGCCGAGCTCGTCGAGATGATCAACGGTGCGCAGGAGGAGGTCGCGCAGGCAGCGACCACCGCCAGGCGAAGCCTCGACAAAGCCGCCGAGAAGGCCCCGAAACGGCCGAGCGGCTGGCAGCGCGCCACCGAAGGTGCGAAGGAGGGCTGGAACGACCTCGTCGAGTTCGGCCTGGCGGTCAACCCGGGCCGGCTGCTGACCGAGCCGAAGGCCTACCTGCACGACGCGGCGATGGTCATCGACGGCGGCGTCAACGCGGTCAGGGACCCGATCGGCTTCTCGAAGGACGTCTACCAGGGCGCCTCCAACACCTGGGACGAGTTCCAGAAGGACCCGGCCCGCATGCTCGGGTACATGGCGCCCAGCCTCGCCGGGGGAGCGGCCTTCAAGGGCGCGGGCAGTCTGGCGCGTCACATGGACGGCCGTAACGCCCTCGGCAGTCCGACGGGCCTGGGCACGGCCGGCTCCCACGTGGACGGCAGCGACCCCGGCACCCACAGCGACGGCCACGCCACGCAGCACAACCCCACCGACCCGGTGGATCTGGCCACCGGCAAGATGTACATGCCGCAGACCGACGTGGCCCTTCCCGCGACGCTGCCCCTCCTGTTCAAGCGGCGCGCCGAGTCCGGCTACCGTGCCGGCCGCTGGTTCGGCCCCTCATGGTCGTCGACCGTGGACCAGCGGCTCGAGATCGAGCCCGAGCGCATCGTCTTCGTCCACGAGGACGGTCTGATCCTGGCGTACCCACATCCGGGGGAGGGTGGTACGAGCCTTCCCACGGAAGGACCACGCTGGGAACTGCGCTCCGAGCCCGAGGGCTACTCGATCATCGACCCCGCTGCGGGCCGCACCTGGCACTTCGCCCGGCACACCGACGCCCACGCGCTTCTGGAACAGATAGACGACCGCAACGGCAACCGGATCACGCTCGAACACGACGCCGACGGCACCCCCACAGCCGTTACGCACAGTGGCGGCTACCGGATCCGTGTCAGCACGGAGGACCACAGGATCACCGCCCTCCACCTGGCTGGTGCCGCTCCCGACGGGGGCGACCAGGAGCTGATCCGTTACGGCTACTCCCCGGCGGGCGACCTCACCGAGGTGGTGAACTCCTCGGGCGTGCCCCTGCGCTTCACCTACGACGAAGCGGGACGCATCACCTCCTGGACCGACACCAACGACCGCGGCTACACCTACGAGTACGACGACCGCGACCGCTGCATCGCCGAGGGCGGCACCGAAGGCCACATGAGCCTGCGCATCGCGTACTCCGACCGGGACCCCGAGACGGGCCTGCGCACCACCACCGCCACGACGGGCACCGGACACGTCTACCGGTACTTCGTCAACGACCTGTGCCAGGTCGTGGCAGAGAGCGACCCGGTGGGTGCGGTGACCCGCTTCGAGCGGGACCGCTACAACCGCCTGCTGACCCGAACGGACCCGTTGGGTCACACCACGCGCTACACCTACGACGAGGCCGGCAACCTCACCTCGGTCACCCACCCCGACGGCAGCGAGTCGCAGGCCGACTACAACGACCTTCACCTCCCCACGACGGTCCGGCACTCCAACGGCACCACCACCCACCAGGCGTACGACCTCCGCGGCAACAGGTCATCCACCACGGCGCCGACGGGCCACACCACCCGCTTCACCCGCGACGAGCAGGGCCGCCTGACGGGCGTCGTCGACCCTCTGGGCAACACGACGACGGTCCACTGCGACGACGCGGGACTGCCCGTACGTGTCGTGGACCCGCTCGGCGCGACGACGTCCTACGACCGTGACCCCTTCGGCCGGCCTGTCGCGATCACGGAGCCCACGGGCGCGGTGACGCGCCTCGAGTGGACGGTGGAAGGCCGCCTGGCCCGTCGCACCACGGCCGATGGCGGCACCGAGTCCTGGACCTACGACGGCGAGGGCAACTGCACCACCCACACCGACCGACTCGGCGGCACCACACACTTCGCATACAGGCACTTCGATCTGCTGACGGCGCGCACGGGTCCCGACGGCGTGCGCTACGAATTCGAGCACGACACGGAGCTGAACCTCACCCAGGTCACCAACCCTCAGGGGCTGACCTGGAACTACACCTATGACCCCGCGGGCCGCCTGGCCACGGAGACCGACTTCGACGGCCGCACCCTCACCTACACCTACGACGGAGCAGGGCGCCTGGCCTCCCGTAGAGACGTGCTGGGCCAGACACTCTCCTACGAGCGCGACGCGCTGGGCCGGGCGACAGCCAAGCGCACACCCGACGGTGTCACCACTTACGCGTACGACACGACCGGCCAGCTGATCGAAGCCGTCGGGCCCGACGGCACGACGGTGACGATCGACCGGGACATCCACGGTCGCGTCCTCTCCGAGACGGTCGATGGCCGCGTTCTCACCTACACCTACGACGACTTCGGCCGCCGCACGGCCCGCACGACCCCTTCGGGCGTGACCACCACATGGACCTACGACACGACGGGCCGCAGCGTCGGCATGACGGCCTCGGGACGCACCATCGACCTCGCGTACGACCCGGCAGGACGGGAAGTGACGCGCCGCATAGGTGAAGTGCTCACTCTGGACCAGGCGTACGACGCCCTGGGGCGCCTGACCACACAGTCGGTGACTGGCCCAGCCGGCCGCTCCGTGCAGCACCGCGCCTATTCCTACCGTGCCGACGGCAACCTGACCGCCATTGAGGACCAGCTGGCCGGCTCGCGCCGCTTCGAACTGGACCCGACGGGCCGTGTGACGGCGGTGCAGGCCGCGAACTGGACGGAGCGCTACGCCTACGACGAAGCTGGCAACCAGACGTCCGCGTCCTGGCCGACGTCCCATCCGGGCGGCGAGGCGACCGGCTCCCGCGATTACACGGGCACCCGCATCACCCGAGCCGGACGCGTCCGATACGAACACGACGCCCTGGGCCGCACCACCCTCCGCCAGAAGTCACGCCTGTCCCGCAAGCCGGACACGTGGCACTACGCCTGGGACGCGGAGGACCGCCTGACCTCGGTCATCACCCCGGACGGCACCCGCTGGAGCTACGCCTACGACCCCCTGGGACGCAGAACGGCCAAACGCCGGCTTGCAGCGGACGGGGAAACGGTCACGGAAGAGATCCTCTTCACCTGGGACGGCACCACCCTCTGCGAACAGACGACGAGATCCGCGTCCCTCCCCAACCCGGTCACGCTGACCTGGAACCACCGGGGCCTGCACCCGATCACCCAGTCGGAACGCATCACCGCCGCGGACGCCCCCCAGCACGAGATCGACTCCCGTTTCTTCGCCATCGTCACGGACCTGGTCGGCACCCCTACCGAACTCGTCGACGAGCAGGGCGGCATAGCCTGGCGCACCCGCAGCACCCTCTGGGGCACCACCACCTGGCCGACCTCCAGCACGGCCTACACCCCCCTCCGCTTCCCCGGCCAGTACCACGACACGGAAACAGGCCTCCACTACAACTACTTCCGCCACTACGATCCGGAAACAGCGCGATACTTCACGGCGGACCCACTCGGTCTGGCGCCGGCCTTCAACGTCAGCGCTTACGTGGCTAACCCGTTCACATGGAGCGACTCACTGGGTCTGGCACCCGACGGGTGCCCCAACGAAGAGCACCTCTTCCGCGGCACCACCCGAGGCTTCGACGCCAGCAGTGGCACTCAAGAGTCTGGATACACCCCAACTTCCACCGACCCAGGTGTTGCCACGGCCTTCGCCAGGCATTCCGAGCAGTACGGAGAAGCCGTGGTGCAAGTGATCCCCTGGAGCGCACTGGACGGTGTACCCCTGGAGTCAGGCTACATCCGAGCCGAAGCCGAGGTCGCGGTAGGCCTGCCGGCGTCAGAGTTGGCTCGACGAGCAAGTATTCATCTGCCGTCGGACGTTGCACATGACATCCTTAAAGGAATGGGGATCCATGTACCGCAAGTAAGGACGTACGAGGGCATGAGCGACGCCTTGGAGTGGGACATCCCGAAGCTCACGTCGGAGCAAATCGCGCAATTCCTGTCGGAGGCGTACAAATATGGAAAATGACAATGTGCGCGGGAAGTTGCAGATCTACTCCGTAGAAGATCGAGGGCCTACTCGCGCCACTTGTGTCGTTCGCTGTGTAGGTGGGATCGCTCGTACGGGACATCGCTTCACCGTAAACTCCGCGCCAGACTCCTCCGGTGAAAATATGCCTATTACGCTCACGCGTATCATCCGCTACGGCGAAACGGTAAATTTCGTTGATCCTCCTCACAATGCAAAAGTTGATTTCTCCGGCGAAGGTGTGAGTGCCTTGGCACGAGGTGTGATCGTCGTGGCGCACTGACGTTTCGCCCCTCGCGCCGACGCCGCAGCACATGCAGACGCTGTCGAGCCTGCTTTTCGCCCGCAGCGCAGGACGTCACCATCAGACCCGCTACCGCCGGTTATGGACAGTTGAGGCCCGGAAACGGCGCTTGCCGTGCTCGTCGTGTCCGGTTCACGCATGGAGTCCGGAAACGGGGCGGGGCGCTTCCGAGACGAGTTCAGGGGAACTACAACCCAGTTCGCTCGCCACTTCCCGCGCGGCGGCGTTCAGGACGAGGATGTTGGCGCGTGACAGCCGTATGTCCGAGGCTTCCACCTTCCGGAAGCGTTCAAGGTCGGCGTGGATGAGGATCTCCTTCGCGGGGGTACTCATGCGGCAACGGAAGTAGAGGGCGGCAGTGTGCTCTGAAGCGTATGCCGACTCGCCAGTCTTGTAGAAGGTAAAGATTTGCTCGTCGTCGGCGTCGGACTTGTTCACCGCGACAGCCTCCCGGAAGTTGATGGCGAGCACCTCCTTTCCATCGTCCGTCGACTGGAGTCTGCAGTACGGTGATCCAAGGATCTCTTCGCCTTCGATTTTCCCGTCAGCACTCCGCAGAGACTGCAGTGTCTCGCCAGGCTTCGATCGATTGTCCGTAAAACTGTCCGTGCCGGTGACTTCCTGCAGCGCTGACGCGACGTCAGGACGTTCGGCGAACGCTCCACAAACGGTTGCGCTACTTTCTCCCTGAGGCTCCTCCTTGCCGTCATCATCAGTGCAGCCGCTCAATGCAACCGCGAGGATCATCGCCGGGATGAGGAATATCTGGCGCTGTCTCATAGTTCAGTCGTCTGCCTCGTACGGGTCAGGGAGCGGGTCTTCGGTGGAATGGAGACGCGAATTCTTGACGCTCTCCGTGAGTTCTTCGAGGATGTAGTTCTGATTTTCTTCGCTCCAGCCGGGAGCATTTGCGTAGGCCTGTGCGGGAGCCAGCGCATGAGCTTTGCCCATGAGGAGAGCCTCGTCGCGCAGGTCGTCGGACTTTTCTTTGAGGAGGTCGGTCCCCTCCTTGGCATGCTTCTCGGAGAGGTCGTCGAAAACAGTGCCCAAGAAGGTCTCGACTGCGCTCCCTGCGTACTCGGCTGCGAGCGGTGCAGCGACGGCTGCGGGGGCAAATCCTCCAGTGATCGCTGCCACGCCACTTCCAATGGCTACGCCAGTGCCGAATTTGATCCACTCCGTCGTTCGCGCGACCTCCTTGTTGTACTCCTCCGAGTCCTTCTCGAAGTCCTTGTCGATCTGCCCCAAACGCGAGTTGTCCAGGATGCCGTGCGCTTCACTACCGATACGGAGTGCTGTCTTGACGTCCGTGAGATCGGTATTCTCGATCTTTCCGTGACCGGGTTCCGGACCACGAGCGTCCATGACGCTCGTGGTGTACAGAGACTGTGCTGCTGACAGCTGGGAATGCCCTTCCTCGCTCTGCGCCACGATGCTCATGAAGTTGGCAGCGCCCTCACGGGTGAACAACAGCTTGGTGTTGTACTCGTCGCCGAACCGCGAGTCATCACCCTTGGCGGGCCCGAAGGGTGAGTTGGCCATCCCTTGCTCCGAAGCATGGTTCTCTTGCTCCAAAGACCTGTTGAACTCGTCAATGTAGGCAGTGCCGACCACGGCAAGGCTGTCTGCGATCCCTTGCTCATGCATATGTTTAGGATCGCTCCCATAAAAGGAAACAATCTTCTGCATGACCTCGGCGTTCTCCGCCGTGCGCGCGTCCTTTTGTCCGTCTGTCGGAGCGTCGTACGAATGCCCCGTGGCGGCTGCTTCCAGGGCATGGCCGAGACTGTCGTATCCGTACTTGTTCCCGAAGCCGTCCTTGTAAGCGTCCTGAGGCCAGTCGCGCTCCTGGGTGAAGTACTTGAAGGCGTCCGTCGTCCTTTTGTCGTTTTGATCGTCGGGAGTCAGGTCAATGGTGCTGTTGAAGAACTCCGTGGAGGCCTTGGCGTTGTGTCCCAGCGCCTCCATGAACCCGACCATGGGGTCACGGCCAAGATCTTTGCCGTCCCAGTTCAGGCGTGGCGGAGGTGTCAGCCCCGCGTTCCATACCTGGCTAGCTTTGAGTGAACCGTTGCCGGTCAGTTTGTTCTCCATCCCGACTGCGGCGCCGCCGTACTCGGCGAGGAACTTGGTCTCGTACGTCCCGTAGCGCATCAAGTTGCTCATGACCTGAAAGCCGTACGCGGTGGTGCCGCGGCTGCGTACCACGTCATCGCCGGCTTTGATCACGTCAGCTTTCCACTGATCCATGGCAGGACTGTTCGAGTGCGTTGCCGCGGCCAGCGTCAGGCTCCAGTTCTTCTGGAGTTCCTTGATCTCCTTGGGGTGGTCCACGCCCAGCCGGGAGCCGTCGCTCGGGTCGCCCATGTCGACCCAGTACTCGAGGTTGCCCTTGACGCCGACCTCGAGAGCGAAGCGCTCGGCGAAGTACCGGTCGCCCCTGTTGTTCTCGAAGTACTGGTTCAGGCGGGCGATCTCCTCGAGGGATGCGTCGTCGCCCTTGGCGACGATCTTGGCGGCGGCCCGCGCGTCCTGTGCGTCCTGTGTCCTGCCCGCTTGTTTCAGGGAGTCGTACTCGGTGCCGGAGAAGTTGTGCTTGTCCTTGCCCACCAGTGTGCGCAGGGCGCGGGACGCGACCTCGTCGGCCTCGTTCGCTCGCTTCAGCGCTTGCTGGATCTCGGCGCGAACCTGATCGAAGTCGGCTTCCTCCGGCTCCGGTCCGTCGTAGTCCTTGGCGCGACGGTCGGGGTGGATCTGATAGCTGACGACACCGCTCGAGTCGACCCGGATGCCCTTCTTGGGCGCGTCCTCGACGGCTTTGACCAGCTGAGCCTTGGCCGCTTTGAACTCGGTGTGTGCATCGCGAAGAATGTTCCGGATGCTCTGCGCTTCCTTCGCCGCATCCCCGAACTCCTTGGCGGTCTTCTTCACGAAGGGCAGCGTGACGCCGGCGTTCTCGCCCTTCCAATCCGCCTTCTCGGCTTTCTTCAACAGGCCTTTGCCGGCCTGTTCCTCGAGCTTCTCGAGCTTTTTGACCGTCTCGGTCCAGTCGTCGACGGCATCCTTGAGACTGCCCAGTCGGGCGTTCAGGAGATCACTGAATTCCGGCACGACGCAGCCCTACTTGAAGTGCTTGTTGATCTTCTCGACCGACAGGTTGGTCACCAGGACCTCTTCATGCTTCGCATGTGTCGACACCGTGTCCTCGAGGTGGTTGTGAATGTGTGCGCAGGCGCTGAGCAGTGCCTCCGCCTGAGAACGCCAGGTGTCCCACGCGCTCCACAAGGCCGTACCCGTTGCGAAGTTGTCCTCGGTCAGGCTGGTCGAGGCGGTACCGGTGTTGGCCCCGGCGTGGAACGCGTCCTTCTCGAATACGTGGTACAGCTCCTGCGCCTCGTTGCCCACGGCCTTCAAGTCAGGGGACGTCACTGTGTAATCGCTGCCACCGGAGCCGCCGCCACCGGAGCCGGGCAACTGGTTCAACTGCATGCTGCTCTGCTGCCGCGCGAGTGCGTCGCTGCGGGCTTGGCCCCACATCTCGTCGAATGACACGTCGGTTCCCTCGTGCTGTCCCTGATGAAAGATCGGTGGCGGTGTGGCAGGCCTCAAAGATGCCGGCTTCGGTCGGGCCCAGCCGTGGGCGGCGGCGGGTTTGTGTGTTCCGGCGGCGGCCCGTAGGGCGGGGGCGGCTGCTGCGGCGGGTAAGGGTAGGCAGAGGGCGGGAAGGGCGGAGCCGCCGGTGCGGCGGCCGAGCGCCGACGACGGGCTCTGACGAGGACAACGGCGACCGCCGCCGCGAGGAGTGCTGCGGCCGCCACACCCAGCGCCACCCACGGGATACCGCTGTCGTCCGAGTCATCCGCAGCAGCGGCCGAGGGCTCCGCCTTCTCGGTAGCTGCCGTGCCGTCGTCCGCGTCCGTGGATGACGGTTTCTCCGTCGATGGAGGCGCCGAGGCAGCCGCTGCCAGGTCGGGCAGGGGGTATTCGTCGGCGGGGCCCGGGTCGCCCGGATTCTTCAGCGCGATGCGGGGCCGGACCATGCCGTAACCGACGGCGTCCGTGCGCTCGTCCCCGCTCTTGGGCTTCCCCGCCGTGTTCAGCATGACCCGTAGTACCTGGTGATTGGTCCAGTCGGGGTGCTGGGACCAGATGAGGGCGGCTGAGGCCGAGGCAAGGGCCGCGGCAGAGCTCGTGCCGCTTCCTTTGCAGAGCTTCGTGCCGGTCGCGCAGGCGTTGACGATGTCGCCACCGGGAGCGGTGAGGTCGACCTCAGGGCCTCGCTGGGAATTGTCGAGGACTCTGGCGTTCTTGTCCGCGGCACCAACGCCGACGACGCCCGGTGTCGCTGCCGGATACTCCGGGAAGTTGGTGGTGTCACCTGTGTTGCCGGCAGCGGCGAAGATCAGTTTTCCCTGATCGATGGCGTACCGGACTGCCGCAGCGAGCTCAGGAGTCCCTACATTCTTTCTGCCTGGCGCATTGGAACTGCCCATGGAGATGTTGATGATTCGGGCATCGCTGTCTGCCGCGTAGCGGATTGCCTTGGTCAGGGTGCGCGAGTACTCCGCCTTGCCGTCGACCTGGCCGAACTGCTCAGTGGCGTAGCGCATCCGAATCGGAAGGATCTTGGCTCCTGGCGCCAGGCCGTAAGAGCCGTGCACAGGGCCTTGGGCCCCGGTTGCAGCGATCAGTGCCGCGGTGGACGTTCCGTGGTCGGCGATGTCGGTGTGTTCGTCCCCGCGTAGCTCGGAAAAGTCCTTGCCCGAGAGGACCTGGCCCTTTAGATCCGGGTGAGTGTCGTCGACGCCGGAGTCGATGACGGCGACGGTGACGCCTTCACCCGTACTGGTCTTCCACATCTCCTCGGCGTGCATGGCGTCCAGGTGCCATTGCATCTGACGTGCCGTCTCGGCGTGGGCGGGTATCGCGGCGATGCCCACCAGCAGCAGGCCGAGAGCAGCCGACGCAGCTGACAAGGGGCGCCGTGATCGCGTGCTGCTGTTGTGCATCTGCCTTCCTGAGTGCCGTTGTGTCAAGGGCTCAGTCGACGACGGGAGGTACCGCACGACGGTCATTGCGAGCCCAGGTCTCTTCCTCTTCTGTCAGGTAATCCGGACGCTGACTTCCGTCCTGCCCCTCGTGTCGCCGCGTGGTGGACCGAGCGGCGGAGGGAGTAACCGTTCCCGCACGGCCGGCCGTCGGACCGTGTCCGGAGTCGCCTGCGTTCACCTGCCGCACCAGGCCGACACCACCCGGAGTGAACGGGCGTGGACCGGAGCGACCCGGCTGGGCGGGGCGGTTGCCGATCACCCCGCCGGCTTCTGAGGCGAGGCGTCGTCCCCCGCCCGTGCCCGCGGGTCCGCCTGCGGTGCCGCCGGCTGACGGAACCCCGGTGGGCACAGCGCGACCCATGGCAGAGTGCCCCTGCGTCGCACGCCCGTAGCCCGTATCTGCGCCGATCACGGTCCCTCGTGGAAGGCCTGTGGTCGCCTTACCCGCACCGGGCTGCACCGGGCGCCCCCCGACGATCCCGCTGTCACCCGCTCCTGGGAGCCGCCCTCCCCCCGGTGCCGCCTGCCCGGGGAGCAAGGGCGGACGTGGGGTCGGCGCAATCTGCTGCGGTCCGAGCGGGCCAGGCGAGCCCCCACGGCCCAGGGGGGCAGGCGGTGTGCCCAGTGGCTGCGGAACCGGCCCGGCATCGGGCCGCGGGCCTGCGGCGGGCGGGGGAGTCGTCGTCGACACCGGCGTGGACGTACGAGTTTCGGGCAGCGCGGTCACGCCGTCGATCTCCATGGCGACGGGGCGTGGCCGGACCGGTTCCCTGGCGGGTGCCGCATTGTCCCCGAAGGCGGTCGCGTACGAGGCCGACGGCGTTGGGGCAGTCGATCCCGTGTATCCCTCACCCTTGACGGAGCTGCTGGTGGACGCGTGCGCCATCGAGGCTCCCGACCCGACCACATGCTGCTGGTCCGGCCTCCGCCACTCCGCCGCATCCAGATGCTGAGCCGGCGGCGAAAACGTAGGCGGTTCCACGCTGTTCACCTGGTACGCCGAGTACTCGTACGTCTGCGCCAGCTTCCGCAACTGCTGGATCGCCTCCGCCCGCGCCGCCTCCATCCGCTGCTGCGCGGCCGCGGCGTCGGACTGGGCGGTCTGTGCCAGCTTCCGTGCGTCGGGGTCGTTGCGGGCGCCCGGGTCCTGCGTCGCCGCGAGCGTCTTCCGGGCCTTCGCGAGGTCGGCCCTGGCCTGCGTCGTCTCGGATGTGGCGGGGATGGCCGCCTTGGCCTCGGCGACCGCTTGGGCCACCGTGGACAGCCAGCGGGAGGCGACTTCCGCGTACTGGCCCAGGCGCAGCGTCGCGGCCGCGCTCTGCCCGCCCCAGTCGCGGAAGGCATCACCGCCCTCGCCCCGCCACTCGAGTCCCTTGACGTACGTCATGAGATCGTCGCCGATCTTGGTGATCGTCGACGAGGCCTTCAACAGCTTCGTCGCGAGTTGCGCAGCGCCTTCCGGGCTGGCCGAGTCCAGGAGAGCCACCAACTGCTCGTGGGTCATGGACTCGAAGTCGGTGCGGGCCGGCTGCGGTGTCCTGCGGCGCGCCTGCTCGCCCATCAGAAGCCCACCCCTTCCTCGGACTCGGAGACGGACGCGGGTGTGTCCCGCGTGGACGCCGACCGCTCGGCGTACGGATCGCGCTCTGCCGCGTAGTACTTCTCCACCTCGGCGTTGACTGCCTTCATCCGCGCCTTGATGTCGGCGTCCAGGTTCTCGTAACCCACCCGGGACGCCTGTACCGCGAGTCCCATGCCCTCGATCTGCGCGCCCAGGGCCTTGGAGAGTTTCTCCAGCTCGTCGTGGACGATGGCGTACGAGTCGTAGAGGAACTGTGCTTCCTTGAACTCCGCGGAGCCCAGCTGCGACCGCTCGACGCGGTCCTTGCCGACCTTCGTCGGAGCGGCCTCCGATTCGTCCAGCTCGCGCAGCAGGTCGTCGACGCGCTTCTTGAAGCCCGCCATGGCGCTGTGCTGGATGTCCAGCGCCATCGCGGGATTGACGTTGGACAGAGTGTCGAACGCCTTCCCCGTGTCCGGGGCACCGCCGGTGCCGCCGCCCCCGTTCGAACTCACCTGGCCTGCCTCCCCGTTCCTCTCGAACGTTCCTGTCTGTGCTCGGTCGATCACCCTAATGCCGTTGCGGAAGCAAGCCCACCTGAATCAGTGGCGTACCGCGCTTGCGCGAGACGAACACGCCACGCCCCGGCGGCATGGGCCGGGCCCGCACGTTGCCGAGGATGTCGCCCTCGCTGGGATCACCCGAAAGGATCACACCCTGGGCGCCCAGTTCCTTCAGGCGTTGCATGAACGACTCGTACATCGCCCGGGAGGCCCCGGCCGCGCTGCGCGCGATGATGAACTTCACGCCCACGTCACGCGCGAAGGGCAGGTGCTCCACCAGCTGGCCCAGCGGGTTTCCGGAGCTGGTCGCGACGAGTTCGTGGTCGTCGACGACGACGAACAGCTGCGGGCCGCTCCACCAGCTGCGGTCGCGCAACTGCTGCGGAGTAATGTCCGGCTTGGGGGCCCGCTTCTCCATGAACTGGCGCACGGCGTCCATGTGCACCTGCATCGCGGACGCCATGGGGGCGTACTCGAGCAGGTGGCTCTCCGGCACCGCTTCCAGCATCGTGCGCCGGTAGTCGCCGACCACGATCCGCGCCTCGGCGGGCGTGTAGCGTTCCGCGATCTGCTTGGTGATCAGACGCAGCAGGTTGGTCTTGCCGGACTCACTCTCGCCGAAGACGAGGAAGAAGGGGTCGGTGTCGAAGTCGACGAACACCGGCTCCAGATTGGCCTCGTCGATGCCGATCGCGATGCCGTGCTGAGGAAACTCGAAGCCCTTGGGCAACTGGTCGGCGGGCAGCTTGCGGGGGAGCAGGCGCACGGTCGGGGCTGCCGGACCGTGCCAGTTCTCCTTGACCGTCTGAACCAGGTGGGCCGTGGCGTCGGCCAGGTCGTCCGCGTCGGAGGACGAGTCGATCCGGGGCAACGCCGTCATGAAGTGCAGTTTGGCGGGAACTTGACCACGGCCCGGGACCCCGGTCGGCACGTTCATGGCGACCTTGCGGTCGAATTCGGAGTCCATCGCGTCGCCGAGGCGCAGTTCCAGGCGTCCGAGGATCTGGTCCTTGAGTACCGCGCGTACCTCCATGTAGCGCGAGGCGGAGAGGACCACGTGGACGCCGTAGCCCAGGCCCCGGGCGGCGATGTCGTTGACGACGCCCTCGAGGCCCTCGTAGTCGTTGCGGAAGTTGCCCCAGCCGTCGATGACGAGGAAGACGTCCCCCCACGCCTCTCCGGGCAGGTCGCCCGCCGCGCGGCGCCGGCGGTACGTGGTGATCGAGTCTATGCCGTGGGCGCGGAAGAACTGCTCGCGGCGGTTGAGGATGCCGGCGACCTCCGCGACCGTACGCCGCACGCGCTCCGGGTCGAGCCGCGAGGCGACCCCGCCCACGTGCGGCAGGTCGGCCACCGCCGTCAGGCCGCCACCGCCGAAGTCGAGCCCGTAGAACTGCACTTCGTACGGCGTGTGGGTGAGCGCGAAGGACGCGATCAGGGTCCGCAGCAGGGTCGACTTGCCCGACTGCGGGCCGCCGACCACCAACATGTGGCCCGCGGCGGCGGAGAAGTCCTGGTAGAGGACCTCCCGCTTCTGCTCGAAGGGCTTGTCGACCAGGCCGAGCGGGACCGTCAGGCCGCCCGGTGCGGGGTACTCCGCGGAGTGGAGCCCGCGCTCTGCGGAGACGGTGAGGGCGGGCAGCAGTTCGTCCAGCGCCGACGCCCGGTCCAGCGGCGGCAGCCACACCTGGTGCGCGGGGACGCCCTGCCCCTCCAGTCGCTGCACGACCACGTCCAGCACGGTGTCGGCCAGGGCGTCGTCCTCCTGCCGCGGCTCGGGGGTGCGTGCCCGGTCCGGGTCCGGTGCCGCGTACACCACCGGCACGGGGGCCGCGGTGAACAGCGCGGGCCGCCGCTCGACGGGCGCGTGGCTGAGACCGGCTTCCGGGCCCGCCGTGCGGTACACGCCGGAGACGTACGCCGCCTTGAAGCGCACCATCTCCTCCGTGCCGAACTTCAGGTAACCCGAGCCGGGCACGGAAGGGAGGTGGTAGGCGTCCGGCACACCGAGGGCCGCGCGCGACTCGGCGGCCGAGAACGTCCGCAGACCGATGCGGTAGGACAGGTAGGTGTCCAGTCCGCGCAGTCGGCCCTCCTCCAGCCGCTGCGAGGCGAGCAGCAGGTGCACGCCCAGCGAACGGCCGATGCGTCCGATCTGGATGAACATGTCGATGAAGTCGGGCTTGGCAGTCAGGAGTTCGCTGAACTCGTCGATCACGAGTACGAGCGAGGCGAGCGGCTCCAGCGGAGCACCGGCGGCGCGTGCCTTCTCGTAGTCATGGATGTTGGCGTAGTTGCCCGCCGCGCGCAGAAGCTCCTGGCGCCGCTGGAGCTCGCCACGGATCGCGTCGCCCATGCGGTCGACGAGCGTCAGGTCGTCGGCGAGGTTGGTGATCACGGCGGCGACATGCGGCATGCGGGACATTCCCGCGAACGTCGCGCCGCCCTTGAAGTCCGCCAGGACGAAGTTCAACGTCTCGGAGGAGTGCGTGACCGCCAGGCCCAGCACCAGCGTGCGCAGCAGTTCGGACTTGCCGGAGCCGGTCGCCCCCACACACAGACCGTGCGGACCCATGCCGTCCTGCGCGGCCTCCTTCAGGTCCAGCATCACCGGTCGGCCGTCCTCGCCGACGCCGATCGGCACCCGCAGGCGCTCCGGCGTCGACCGCGGCCTCCAGGTCCGCGCGACGTCCACCGCCGCCGCGTCCCCCAGCCCGAGCAGTTCGGTGAAGTCAAGGTTGGCGAGCAGCGGTTCGTCGTCGTTGCCGCTGCCCAGCCGCAGCGGAGCGAGCTGCCGAGCGAGCGCCTCGGCTGCGGGCAGCGACAGACTGTCGGGCTCGCCCTCGTAGGCGACCCCGGCCCCGGAGTCGAGGAACAGCCGCTCCGGACGCACGACCACCGAGAGGTCCCCGCGGAGCTGGTCCAGCTCACCGCTCACGACCTCGACGATGGTCACCCCCTGGATGCCCTCGGCGGCCGCGAACGCGGAGGTCGGCGGAACCATGCCGCCATCGAGGACGACGAGGATGTGCGGCTGGTCGAGGAGCGGCTGCCCGTCACGGCTGAACCGCGGGCGGCCTTCCAGCCGGTTCGCCAGCAGGTGCTCCAGCTCGCCGAGGTCGTCCCCGAACAGGCGGCGCGTGCCGGCTCCGTCGAACGACCCCGCCACCTGGCAGTGCGGCAGCCACTTGGTCCAGTCCCAGCGGCCCACGGCTCCCGGAGCGGTCACCACGGCGACCACCAGGTCGTCGGGGGAGTGGAGTGTGGCGGCCTGCGCGACCAGTGCGCGCGCTGCGGCGTGGGCGCTGTCCGGTTCTCCGGAGACCGTCACGTGGTAGAAGGCGCGCAGCGAGACGGCGACCGGCAGACCGTCCAACTGACCGTGCACGGACAGGAAGCGCTGCATGGCGCCGGCGCACAGCGGCTCCAGCTCGTCCACCGGCGCCGTGTGCGGGGCGACCAGCGGGGTGGCCAGCTGCTGCGGCCCCAGACCCACCCGCACCTGCCCGAAGTCGGCGTCGCCGACGCGGCGTTCCCACACCCGGCTGCCCTCGGCGACCACTGCCCAAAGCTGCTCGGGCGCGGGATGCAGGTACAGCTGCGCGTCCCGCTGGCGGCGGGCCGTCCCGCGCACCTTGCGGCGGGTCTGTGCGAGATACCGGAGGTAGTCGCGGCGCACGTCGGCCATTTGCCCCTGCGTACCCCTGCGGTACCGCACGATCTGGGCGACGACCATCGCGGCCGTCGACACCAGCATGACCACGCCCATGATCCGCATGAACGGGTGTGCGTTGGGAGAGGCGAAGTAGAACACCACCGACGAGCCCATGCCGAGCGTGGGCAGCACCTGCATGAGGACGCCCTCCTGCTGCCCGCGCGGCAACTCGGGAGGAGCTTCCAGTTGAAGCTCGTCCGAGGACACCTCGGGCGGCAGGGTGCGCGGTGGGCGCTTGACGACGATCTGGCTCACCGAGGCCTCAATCCCCCTGTGTGGACGATCGGTTGCACGCCGGCACCCCCGTGGTGACGGTCGTCCTCCACACCGGGGATCCTACGTGTCACCCCCGACAGGACTTGTCGGTAGGGTTGCGCCCCGCAGCGTACGCATCCGCGAAGCAGGGGGTCAGTGAAGGTGAGTACGACCACGGCGACGGGTTTCTGCAGAGTCACGGTGGTGGCCCCCGACAGCCGTATCGACGTGGCGCTCCCGGTGGACATCCCCGTCGCCGACGTCTACCCGGAGATCCTTCGTCTGACGGGGCAGGCCCAGCAGGTCGGCACTCCGACGGGATATCACCTGGTACGGCGCGACGGCAGGGTGCTGGAAGGAGCCCGCACGCTCTCCGACGAACAGGTTCTCGACGGAGAGGTCCTCAGCCTGCGGCCGTTCGCCCACTCGCTGCCGCCCGCCGTGCATGACGACGTGTCGGACGCGGTCGCCTCCGCGGTCGTCCGCGACCGGAACCTGTGGAGCGACGACCTGCTGCGCGTCGCGGGCCTCACCGGAGGCACCCTTCTCCTGCTGTTGCTCGCGCTCGTCCTGTGGTTCGCCGATCCGGTCCGCCACGACATGCACGGCCTGCCCGGCATCGTCGCGGGAGGCCTCGGCCTCCTGCTCGCCGCTTTCGCGGGTGTCCGCGCGCGGGTCTACGACGACCGGGCCTCGGCCGTCGCCCTGGGCCTGGGTGCCCTGCCCCTGCTGCTCGTCGCCGGGTCGGGGATCATCGCGGCCCCGGCCGGGCAGGGGCCGGGGAAACTGCAGTTCATGCTGGGCTGCGCGGCGGTCCTGGTGGTGTCGGTGACCCTCCTCGCGTTCGCGCCCGGCTCGGACGCCCCCTTCGTGGCCGCGACCTTCCTGGCGGGGGTGGGCACCCTGGCCACCTTCGTCACGATCGTCACCGGAGCCTCCGCGACCGCCGCCGCCGCCGTCTGCGCCCCCTCCGCGATCGCCCTGGTCGCCTTCCTCCCAGGTCTGTCCGTGCGCTTCGCGCGCCTCCCCATCGGCTATGCCGCCCCGCGTTCCGCCCTCCACGACGACTTCGAGGCGGACCCGTCGCAGGCGCCGGACGCCGAGGCCCTCGACGCCGAGCACATCGCCGCCCAGGCCCGGCGCGGGCACGAAATGCTGCTGGGGCTGGTGGGCGGCACGTCCGCCGTCGTCGTCGCGTCTGCGGCGGTCCTCGGCTTCTCGGACGACGTGTGGGCCCAGCTGCTGGCGCTCGCCGCCGGCCTCTCCATGCTGATCCGCGCCCGCCTGTTCCGGTACACCTCCCAGGTGGCCTGCGCCCTGGTCGCCGGCATCGGCGCCGTCGCGCTGCTGCTCGTGGGGATGGTGCTGAACCCTCCGGCCGAGGCCATGACGGAGTTCGTCCTGCACGGCGACAGGGGAGCGCTGGAACTGCGTACCCTGTGGCTGTCCGCGGCCGTCGCCGTCGGCGTCGCGCTGATCACCGCCATCGGTCTCGTCGTCCCCCGCAAGGGCCTCTCCCCCTTCTGGGGCCGTTTCCTCGACCTCACCGAGTCGGCCGTCCTGCTCACGTTGGTGCCGCTGTGCCTGGCCGCGCTGGGTGTCCTCACCACCGTCCGGTCGCTGACAGGCTGAGGCGCCGGCGCGCCCGGCGTTCCCCTCGCAGCCCGCGCGGGACGGCAGGCCCGGGCAGAGGGCGGCGGAAGCCCTGGTACTCTGGCCGACGGCCGTATGTGTACGCACCCCCGGAGCCACCCGCCCTGGAGGCCGCGCCCAGCGGATCCCCGCCTTCCGAGTCATGGAAGACCCCCCGAGAAGCAGACCGGGGGCACTCGGTGGCCACTCACAGATCACGAGGAGTACGCGTGTCGCTCGACGCCGCAGTGAAGAAGCAGATCATCTCCGAGTTCGGCACCAAGGAGGGTGACACCGGCTCCCCCGAGGTCCAGGTCGCTCTGCTGTCCCGTCGGATCTCCGACCTGACGGAGCACCTGAAGACCCACAAGCACGACCACCACTCCCGCCGTGGCCTGCTGATCCTCGTCGGTCAGCGCCGCCGGCTGCTGCAGTACCTCGCCAAGAAGGACATCCAGCGCTTCCGTACGCTGGTCGAGCGCCTCGGCATCCGCCGCGGTGCGGCGGGCGCCAAGTAAGACGCCGTGAAGGGAGCGGTTCCCGGGAAAAGGGGGCCGCTCCCTTTGCTGTACGTGCGGAGTGTCACCGCGCCTTTGTAGTGTGGTAGCACAACGCAAGAACTACGACTCAGCGTGATGACCCGCGCCGCATCGGGTATGCGACCCACGGACCATCACACCGGACGTCACCCGACGTCCACACCGGACGCCGTCCCGGCGTCCACCCCGGACGTCACCCGACGTCCCCCGTACGAGGGGAAGCGCACCCCGCCGCCGCCGGTCCTCGGTAGTGGCCCCCGGGAGAGTCAACCCCGGGTGCTTCGATCGAAGACCGGCCCGCACCAGTGGAGCGCTTCTCCGCCCCGTCCCCTCGCCACACGGGCGAGCGGGACGAAAGACGACAAGTAACGGAGAAAACGCTAGTGGAGAACGAGACCCACTACGCCGAGGCCGTCATCGACAACGGCTCCTTCGGCACCCGCACCATCCGCTTCGAGACGGGCCGCCTGGCCCGTCAGGCCGCCGGCTCCGCCGTGGCCTACCTGGACGACGACACCATGGTGCTGTCGGCCACCAGCGCTTCCAAGAACCCCAAGGACCAGCTCGACTTCTTCCCCCTCACGGTGGACGTCGAGGAGCGGATGTACGCGGCCGGGAAGATCCCCGGCTCGTTCTTCCGCCGTGAGGGCCGTCCCTCCGAGGACGCCGTCCTCACCTGCCGTCTGATCGACCGCCCGCTGCGCCCCTCCTTCAAGAAGGGCCTGCGCAACGAGATCCAGGTCGTCGCCACGATCATGGCGCTCAACCCCGACCACCTGTACGACGTCGTGGCGATCAACGCCGCGTCCGCGTCGACGCAGCTGGCCGGCCTGCCCTTCTCCGGCCCGATCGGCGGCGTCCGCGTCGCGCTGATCCGCGGCCAGTGGGTCGCCTTCCCGACGCACACCGAGCTCGAGGACGCCGTCTTCGACATGGTCGTCGCGGGCCGCGTCCTCGAGGACGGCGACGTCGCGATCATGATGGTCGAGGCCGAGGCCACCGAGAAGACGATCAAGCTCGTCGAGGGCGGCGCCGAGGCGCCGACCGAGGAGGTCGTCGCCGCCGGTCTGGACGCCGCGAAGCCCTTCATCAAGGTGCTCTGCAAGGCCCAGGCCGACCTCGCCGCGAAGGCCGCCAAGCCGACCGGCGAGTTCCCGATCTTCCTCGACTTCCAGGACGACGTCCTGGAGGCGCTCACCGCGGCCGTCAAGCCCGAGCTCGCCCAGGCGCTCACCATCGCCGGCAAGCAGGAGCGCGAGGCCGAGCTGGACCGCGTCAAGGGTCTCGCCGCCGAGAAGCTCCTGCCGGAGTTCGAGGGCCGCGAGAAGGAGATCTCCGCCGCGTACCGCGCGCTGACCAAGTCCCTGGTCCGCGAGCGCGTCATCAAGGAGAAGAAGCGCATCGACGGCCGCGGTGTCACCGACATCCGCACCCTGGCCGCCGAGGTCGAGGCCATCCCGCGCGTGCACGGCTCGGCGCTGTTCGAGCGCGGTGAGACCCAGATCCTGGGCGTCACCACGCTGAACATGCTGCGCATGGAGCAGCAGCTGGACACCCTCTCCCCGGTGACCCGCAAGCGCTACATGCACAACTACAACTTCCCGCCCTACTCCGTCGGCGAGACCGGCCGCGTCGGCTCCCCGAAGCGCCGCGAGATCGGCCACGGCGCCCTCGCCGAGCGCGCCATCGTGCCGGTGCTGCCGACGCGCGAGGAGTTCCCCTACGCGATCCGTCAGGTGTCCGAGGCCCTCGGCTCCAACGGCTCGACGTCCATGGGCTCGGTCTGCGCCTCCACCATGTCGCTGCTGAACGCCGGTGTGCCGCTGAAGGCCCCCGTCGCCGGTATCGCCATGGGCCTGATCTCCCAGGAGATCAACGGCGAGACGCACTACGTCGCCCTCACCGACATCCTCGGTGCGGAGGACGCCTTCGGTGACATGGACTTCAAGGTCGCCGGCACCAAGGACTTCGTGACCGCCCTCCAGCTCGACACCAAGCTGGACGGCATCCCCGCCTCCGTCCTGGCCGCCGCGCTCAAGCAGGCCCGTGACGCCCGCCTCCACATCCTCGACGTGATGATGGAAGCGATCGACACGCCGGACGAGATGTCCCCCAACGCGCCGCGGATCATCACCGTGAAGATCCCGGTCGACAAGATCGGCGAGGTCATCGGCCCCAAGGGCAAGATGATCAACCAGATCCAGGAGGACACCGGCGCCGAGATCACGATCGAGGACGACGGCACGATCTACATCGGCGCCGCCGACGGTCCGGCCGCCGAGGCCGCCCGCGCCACGATCAACGGCATCGCCAACCCGACGATGCCCGAGGTCGGCGAGCGCTACCTGGGCACGGTCGTCAAGACCACGACCTTCGGCGCGTTCGTCTCCCTGCTCCCCGGCAAGGACGGTCTGCTGCACATCTCGCAGATCCGCAAGCTCGCCGGCGGCAAGCGCGTGGAGAACGTCGAGGACGTCCTCGGCGTGGGCCACAAGGTCCAGGTCGAGATCGCCGAGATCGACTCCCGCGGCAAGCTCTCCCTGATCCCCGTGATCGAGGGCGAGGACGACGACAAGAAGGACGACGCCGACAAGTGACGTCCCGTGGCTCCAAGGCGACGGCCCGCACCTCCTCGGAGGCGCGGGCCGTCGCCCGTACCCAAACCCTCATCAAGGGCGAGAACGGCATCGGCACGGTCCGCAGGACCACCCTCCCGGGCGGACTGCGCATCGTCACCGAGACCCTGCCCTCGGTCCGCTCGGCGACCTTCGGCATCTGGGCGCACGTCGGCTCCCGCGACGAGACCCCGGCCCTCAACGGCGCCACCCACTACCTGGAGCACCTGCTCTTCAAGGGCACGGCCACCCGCTCCGCGCTGGACATCTCCGCCGCCATCGACGCCGTCGGCGGCGAGATGAACGCGTTCACGGCCAAGGAGTACACGTGCTACTACGCGCGCGTGCTCGACACCGACCTGCCGCTCGCCATCGACGTGGTGTGCGACATGCTGACCGGCTCCGTGATCCGTGAGGAGGACGTCGACGTCGAGCGCGGCGCCATCCTCGAAGAGATCGCGATGACCGAGGACGACCCGGGCGACTGCGTGCACGACCTGTTCGCGCACACCATGTTCGGCGACAACCCCCTCGGCCGCCCCGTCCTCGGCACGGTCGACACGGTCAACGCCCTCACCGCCGACCGCATCCGCCGCTTCTACCGGAAGCACTACGACCCCACGCACCTGGTGGTCGCCTGCGCGGGCAACGTCGACCACGACAAGGTCGTCCGCCAGGTCCGCGCGGCCTTCGAGAAGGCCGGTGCCTTCAAGGACCCCGCCGCCGAGCCGATCGCCCCGCGCGGCGGCCGGCGCGCCCTGCGCACCGCCGGCCGCGTCGAGTTGATCGGCCGCAAGACGGAGCAGGCGCACATCGTGCTCGGCATGCCGGGTCTCGCCCGCACCGACGAGCGGCGCTGGGCGCTCGGCGTGCTGAACACCGCCCTCGGAGGCGGCATGTCCTCCCGGCTGTTCCAGGAGGTCCGCGAGAAGCGCGGCCTGGCCTACAGCGTGTACTCGTACACGTCGGGCTTCGCCGACTGCGGCCTGTTCGGGGTGTACGCGGGCTGCCGGCCCTCCCAGGTGCACGACGTGCTGAAGATCTGCCGGGACGAGCTGGACCAGGTCGCCGAGCACGGGCTGCCCGACGACGAGATCGAGCGCGCCGTCGGCCAGCTGAAGGGCTCCACCGTCCTCGGCCTGGAGGACACCGGCGCGCTGATGAACCGTATCGGCAAGAGCGAGCTGTGCTGGGGCGAGCAGATGTCGGTCGACGACATGCTGTCCCGGATAGCCTCGGTCACCCCGGACGACGTGCGCTCGGTCGCCCGGGACATCCTGGGACGGCGGCCCTCCCTGTCGGTCATCGGCCCGCTGAAGGACAAGCAGGCGGCCCGGCTGCACGAGGCCGTCGCCTGACCCACCCCGGCACCACACCCGGTAAGGAAGCAACAGACATGAGCAAGCTGCGCGTGGCGGTCCTCGGCGCCAAGGGCCGGATCGGCTCCGAGGCGGTACGGGCGGTCGAGGCCGCCGAGGACATGGAACTGGTGGCCGCCCTCGGCCGGGGCGACAAGCTGGAGACCCTCGCCGAGACCGGCGCCCAGGTCGCCGTCGAGCTGACCACCCCCGCCTCGGTCATGGGCAACCTCGACTTCTGCGTACGCCACGGCATCCACGCGGTGGTCGGCACCACCGGCTGGACCGACGACCGTCTCGCGCAGCTGGGGGGATGGCTCGACCAGTCCCCGGAGACGGGCGTGCTCATCGCCCCGAACTTCTCCATCGGCGCCGTGCTGACCATGAAGTTCGCCCAGATCGCCGCCCCGTACTTCGAGTCCGTCGAGGTCGTGGAGCTGCACCACCCCAACAAGGTGGACGCCCCCAGCGGCACCGCCACGCGCACCGCCCAGCTCATCGCCGAGGCCCGCCGCCAGGCCGGCAGCGCCCCCGCCCCGGACGCCACGGCCACCGCCCTGGACGGCGCCCGCGGCGCGGACGTCGACGGCGTCCCGGTGCACGCCGTCCGGCTGCGCGGCCTCCTCGCCCACCAGGAGGTCCTGCTCGGCGCGGAGGGCGAGACCCTCACCGTCCGCCACGACTCCCTGCACCACAGCAGCTTCATGCCGGGCATCCTGCTCGGCGTGCGCCGCGTGGTGACCACTCCCGGCCTCACCTTCGGCCTGGAACACTTCCTCGACCTGAACTGAGCCGGTCCCACCCCTATGCGCGCGAAGATCTCCTACGCCCTCACGGCCGCCGTCCTGGTCGTCTACTTCGTCCTGGTCGGCAGCCGCGGCGTGCTGCTCATCAAGGCCGGCACGCTCCTCACGGTCACCTTCGGGGTGGCCGTGCTGATCCTGCCGGTCATCGGCGTGTGGTTCCTCTGGAAGAACACCCAGTTCGTCCGGGACGCCAACCGGCTCGCCGCCGAGCTGGACGCCGAGGGCGGCCTGCCCGTCGACAACCTCAGGCGGCTGCCCAGCGGCCGCGTCGACCGCGAGTCGGCCGACGAGGTCTTCGCGCTGCGCAAGGCCGAGACGGAGGACGCGCCCGACGACTGGCGCAGCTGGTTCCGGCTCGCCGTGGCCTACCACGACGCCCGGGACACCCCCCGCGCCCGCAAGGCGATGCAGCGGGCGATCGCCCTCCGCAAGACCGCCTCCTGAGCGCGCGGGCGGACGTCAGAAGCGGGGCGACACCGTCCGTCAGGCCCGCCCGTACTCGTCGGCCCACGCCTCGACCGTGTCGGCCGCGCGGTCGAAGGCCAGCGGGTCGCGCCCCAGGAAGTCCGCGTTGTGCGAGGTCAGCAGCGGCGTCGGTCCGTCGGACGAGCGGCCCCGCCGGTTCATCACCAGCGCCTGCCCCTGCACGGTCCTCGGCAGCCCCAGCCAGCGCACCGGCTGCTGCACCGTACGCACCGCCGCGATCTGGTCCCAGGGCGTCGTACGGGTGCTGACGAAGGCCACGTGGCGGCACCCCCGGGCGCTCACCCACACCCCCATGCGCAGCAGCCGCAGCGCGCCCGCCACGATGACCAGCGCGAACCCGAACACGGTGGCCGCCGACGCGGGCGTGGCGGTCGCCGCGATGATCACGGACGAGAACAGCACGAACGAGGCGAGCAGCAGCAGGACCGCGGCCGCGCCCACGCGCCAAGGGCCGGGCCGGTAGGGACGCCGCCAGCGGTCCCGGTCGTCGTACGGCAGCGCGACGTCGTCCGTCGTGTCGAAGGCGCGGTCGGCCGTCAGGAAGGGCAGGGGCACGGTGGTCCTCACTCGATCCATGCAGGGGCTGTGCCCGGTGAGGCTATCGATCTGTGTCCCCGGTCACCACCCTCGGGGGTCCGGACGGCCCCCCGTCCGCGCCGTAGAGTGGGCGGCGCCCCAGAAGTGATGGAAGGACCCTCCGCGCCGTGACCGACACCCCTGCCGACGACCTCAAGCCGAGTTTCCGCAGCGATGTGACCGTCGAGCTGGTGAAGCACACCGCGTCCGACGCCGACGTGCTGTTCGCCGCCCGCGTCTCGACCCTCGGCGAGCAGTCCCTGGACGAGCTGCAGAAGGACCCCGAGCGGTCCAAGGGACTGATCAACTACCTGATGCGGGACCGGCACGGCAGCCCCTTCGAGCACAACTCGATGACCTTCTTTGTCAGCGCCCCGATCTTCGTCTTCCGCGAGTTCATGCGGCACCGGGTCGGCTGGTCGTACAACGAGGAGTCGGGCCGCTACCGGGAGCTCCAGCCGGTCTTCTACGTCCCGGACGCCGACCGCAAGCTGGTCCAGGAGGGCCGCCCCGGCAAGTACGTCTTCGTCGAGGGCACCAAGGAGCAGCAGACGCTCGTCGGGCGTGCCATGGAGGACTCGTACCGGCAGTCCTACGAGGCGTACCAGGAGATGCTCGCCGCCGGCGTGGCCCGCGAGGTTGCCCGCTCGGTCCTCCCCGTCGGCCTCTACTCGTCGATGTACGCGACCTGCAACGCCCGCTCGCTGATGCACTTCCTCGGCCTGCGCACCCAGCACGAGCTGGCGAAGGTGCCGTCCTTCCCGCAGCGGGAGATCGAGATGGTCGGCGAGAAGATGGAGGCCGAGTGGGCCCGTCTGATGCCGCTGACCTACGCCGCCTTCAACGCCAACGGGCGCGTCGCCCCGTAGCGGGCGCCCTGCCGTGCCCCGGCGCGGCAGCCGAGCACAGATGTACGCATCAGCCGCGCGAAGTGTCCGTATTGCGGCATTTCGTGAAGTTCATCTAGCCTGATCAAACGGGCCCGGCACTGCCTGAACCCCCGAGCAGGCAGTGCCGGGTCCCCCTTCGCACCCCTCCGTCGCCTCCCCCGAGGGAAGACCCCGACCTGAGCAACGAGTAGCGTGTAACCCATGGCTCCGACCTCGACTCCGCAGACCCCCTTCGGGCGGGTCCTCACCGCCATGGTCACGCCCTTCACGGCGGACGGCGCACTCGACCTCGACGGCGCACAGCGGCTCGCCACCCACCTGGTGGACGCAGGCAACGACGGCCTGATCGTCAACGGCACCACCGGCGAGTCCCCCACCACCAGCGACGCGGAGAAAGCGGATCTCGTACGGGCGATCGTGGAGGCGGTCGGCGACCGCGCCCACGTCGTGGCCGGTGTCGGAACCAACGACACCCACCACAGCATGGAGCTGGCCCGCGCGGCGGAGCACGCCGGAGCCCACGGCCTGCTGGTCGTCACGCCGTACTACAACAAGCCCCCGCAGGAAGGCCTCTACCGGCACTTCACGGCCGTCGCCGACGCCGCCGAGCTGCCCGTGATGCTCTACGACATCCCCGGCCGCAGCGGCGTCCCGATCAGCACGGAGACGATCGTCCGCCTCGCCGAGCACCCGCGGATCGTCGCCAACAAGGACGCCAAGGGCGACCTCGGCCGCGCGGGCTGGGCCATCGCCCGCACCGGACTCGCCTGGTACTCCGGCGACGACATGCTCAACCTGCCGCTGCTCTCCATCGGAGCGGTCGGCTTCGTCTCCGTCGTCGGTCATGTCGTCACCCCCGAGCTGCGCGCCCTGGTCGAGGCGTACACCTCCGGTGACGTCCAGAAGGCCACCGAGATCCACCAGAAGCTGCTCCCCGTCTACACGGGCATGTTCCGCACCCAGGGCGTCATGACCACCAAGGCGGCGCTCGCGCTGAAGGGCCTCCCCGCAGGCCCGCTGCGCGCCCCCATGGTCGAATGCACGCCCGAAGAGATCGAGCAGCTCAAGATCGATCTTGCCGCGGGCGGGGTACAACTCCAGTAATCAGACTTCGCGCGCCCCGGGCGCGCAGATCGACTCCACAACTGAATACGCGGGCCACCGGTGCCCGCACCACCAACGACAACTGCTACTGCACGAACGTCATGCGCGCCACGTGCCCCACCGGTACGTGGCGCGTGTGGTGAGGAGAGTCTTTTGAGTCATCCGCATCCTGAACTCGGCCCGCCCCCGCCGCTGCCGGAAGGCGGCCTGCGGGTCACCCCGCTCGGCGGCCTCGGCGAGATCGGCCGTAACATGACGGTCTTCGAGTACGGGGGCCGCCTGCTGATCGTCGACTGCGGAGTGCTCTTCCCCGAGGAGGAGCAGCCCGGAATCGACCTGATCCTGCCCGACTTCTCGTCCATCCGGGACCGTCTCGACGACATCGAGGGCATCGTCCTCACCCATGGCCACGAGGACCACATCGGCGGCGTTCCCTTCCTCCTGCGTGAGAAGCCGGACATCCCGCTGATCGGCTCCAAGCTCACCCTCGCCCTGATCGAGGCCAAGCTCCAGGAGCACCGCATCCGCCCGTACACCCTCCAGGTCGCGGAGGGACAGCGCGAGCGCATCGGCCCCTTCGACTGCGAGTTCGTGGCGGTCAACCACTCCATCCCGGACGCGCTGGCCGTCGCCATCCGCACACCCGCCGGCATGGCGGTGCACACGGGCGACTTCAAGATGGACCAGCTTCCGCTGGACAGCCGCCTCACCGACCTGCACGCGTTCGCCAGGCTCAGCGAGGAGGGCATCGACCTCCTCCTGTCCGACTCCACGAATGCGGAGGTCCCGGGCTTCGTCCCGCCCGAGCGCGACATCTCCAACGTGCTGCGCCAGGTCTTCGCCGGCGCCCGCAAGCGGATCATCGTGGCCAGCTTCGCCAGCCACGTCCACCGCATCCAGCAGATCCTGGACGCGGCCCACGAGTACGGCCGCCGGGTCGCCTTCGTCGGCCGCTCGATGGTGCGCAACATGGGCATCGCCCGTGACCTCGGCTACCTGAAGGTCCCGCCGGGCCTGGTCGTGGACGTCAAGACGCTCGACGACCTCCCCGACAGCGAGGTGGTCCTGGTCTGCACGGGCTCCCAGGGCGAGCCGATGGCCGCGCTGTCCCGCATGGCCAACCGCGACCACCAGATCCGCATCGTCGAGGGCGACACGGTGATCTTGGCGTCGTCGCTGATCCCCGGCAACGAGAACGCGGTCTACCGCGTGATCAACGGCCTGACCCGCTGGGGCGCGAACGTCGTCCACAAGGGCAACGCCAAGGTGCACGTCTCCGGACACGCCTCGGCCGGCGAGCTGCTGTACTTCTACAACATCTGCCGCCCGAAGAACCTGATGCCGGTCCACGGCGAATGGCGCCATCTGCGCGCCAACGCCGAGCTGGGCGCCCTCACCGGCGTCCCGCACGACCGCATCGTCATCGCCGAGGACGGCGTGGTCGTCGACCTCGTCCAGGGCAAGGCCAGGATCTCCGGCAAGGTCCAGGCGGGCTACGTCTACGTCGACGGTCTCTCCGTCGGCGACGTCCGCGAGCCGGCGCTCAAGGACCGCAAGATCCTCGGCGACGAGGGCATCATCTCGGTCTTCGTGGTCATGGACGCCTCCACCGGCAAGCTCACCGGCGGACCGCACATCCAGGCCCGTGGCTCCGGCATCGAGGACTCGGCGTTCGGCGACGTCATCCCGCGGATCACGGAGACGCTCGAGCGCTCGGCGCAGGACGGGGTCGTCGAACCCCACCAACTGCAGCAGCTCATCCGCCGCACGCTGGGCAAGTGGGTCTCCGACACCTACCGGCGCCGGCCGATGATCCTCCCCGTGGTGGTCGAGGTCTGACGGACCGTCGGGCTCCACACACGCGTCAACCGGCAGCGGGGCGCCTCGATTTGCATCGGGGCGCCCCGCTCCAGTAGGTTTACAACTCCTCCCGAGCGGGCACCCGACCACTTCATGCGGTCGGACATCCAGTGCCCGGTGAGGGTGGGAAAACCGGCTCAGAATCTCTGATAAAGTCGGATCCGCCGGAAAGGAAAGCGCGAAAGCGTCGACCTGGAAAGCACCGAGGAAATCGGATCGGAAAGATCTGATAGAGTCGGAAACGCAAGACCGAAGGGAAGCGCCCGGAGGAAAGCCCGAGAGGGTGAGTACGAAGGAAGCGTCCGTTCCTTGAGAACTCAACAGCGTGCCAAAAGTCAACGCCAGATATGTTGATACCCCGTCCATCCGGTTTCGGATGGTCGAGGTTCCTTTGAAAAAACACAGCGAGGACGCTGTGAACGTCGGGACTATTCCTCCCGATGTTCCGCTCTCGTGATGTGTCACCCGATTACGGGTAAACATTCACGGAGAGTTTGATCCTGGCTCAGGACGAACGCTGGCGGCGTGCTTAACACATGCAAGTCGAACGATGAACCACTTCGGTGGGGATTAGTGGCGAACGGGTGAGTAACACGTGGGCAATCTGCCCTGCACTCTGGGACAAGCCCTGGAAACGGGGTCTAATACCGGATACTGACCCGCTTGGGCATCCAAGCGGTTCGAAAGCTCCGGCGGTGCAGGATGAGCCCGCGGCCTATCAGCTAGTTGGTGAGGTAATGGCTCACCAAGGCGACGACGGGTAGCCGGCCTGAGAGGGCGACCGGCCACACTGGGACTGAGACACGGCCCAGACTCCTACGGGAGGCAGCAGTGGGGAATATTGCACAATGGGCGAAAGCCTGATGCAGCGACGCCGCGTGAGGGATGACGGCCTTCGGGTTGTAAACCTCTTTCAGCAGGGAAGAAGCGAAAGTGACGGTACCTGCAGAAGAAGCGCCGGCTAACTACGTGCCAGCAGCCGCGGTAATACGTAGGGCGCGAGCGTTGTCCGGAATTATTGGGCGTAAAGAGCTCGTAGGCGGCTTGTCACGTCGGTTGTGAAAGCCCGGGGCTTAACCCCGGGTCTGCAGTCGATACGGGCAGGCTAGAGTTCGGTAGGGGAGATCGGAATTCCTGGTGTAGCGGTGAAATGCGCAGATATCAGGAGGAACACCGGTGGCGAAGGCGGATCTCTGGGCCGATACTGACGCTGAGGAGCGAAAGCGTGGGGAGCGAACAGGATTAGATACCCTGGTAGTCCACGCCGTAAACGGTGGGCACTAGGTGTGGGCGACATTCCACGTCGTCCGTGCCGCAGCTAACGCATTAAGTGCCCCGCCTGGGGAGTACGGCCGCAAGGCTAAAACTCAAAGGAATTGACGGGGGCCCGCACAAGCGGCGGAGCATGTGGCTTAATTCGACGCAACGCGAAGAACCTTACCAAGGCTTGACATACACCGGAAAGCATCAGAGATGGTGCCCCCCTTGTGGTCGGTGTACAGGTGGTGCATGGCTGTCGTCAGCTCGTGTCGTGAGATGTTGGGTTAAGTCCCGCAACGAGCGCAACCCTTGTCCCGTGTTGCCAGCAGGCCCTTGTGGTGCTGGGGACTCACGGGAGACCGCCGGGGTCAACTCGGAGGAAGGTGGGGACGACGTCAAGTCATCATGCCCCTTATGTCTTGGGCTGCACACGTGCTACAATGGCCGGTACAATGAGCTGCGATACCGCGAGGTGGAGCGAATCTCAAAAAGCCGGTCTCAGTTCGGATTGGGGTCTGCAACTCGACCCCATGAAGTCGGAGTCGCTAGTAATCGCAGATCAGCATTGCTGCGGTGAATACGTTCCCGGGCCTTGTACACACCGCCCGTCACGTCACGAAAGTCGGTAACACCCGAAGCCGGTGGCCCAACCCCTTGTGGGAGGGAGCTGTCGAAGGTGGGACTGGCGATTGGGACGAAGTCGTAACAAGGTAGCCGTACCGGAAGGTGCGGCTGGATCACCTCCTTTCTAAGGAGCACTTCTCACCAACCTCGGTTGGTCAGAGGCCAGTTCATCAGCGAACGTCTGATGCTGGTTGCTCATGGGTGGAACGTTGACTACTCGGCACGGTCCAGGATGGACCAGGCGCTAGTACTGCTCTTCGGGGCGTGGAACGCTGATCTGGTCAACTGACTGTGTCGGGCACGCTGTTGGGTGTCTGAGGGAATGAACTTCCTTCAGTGCCGGCCCCAGTGCACTCGAGCCGTATGGCTTGGGGTGATGGGTGGTTGGTCGTTGTTTGAGAACTGCACAGTGGACGCGAGCATCTGTGGCCAAGTTTTTAAGGGCGCACGGTGGATGCCTTGGCACCAGGAACCGATGAAGGACGTGGGAGGCCACGATAGGCCCCGGGGAGTCGTCAACCAGGCTTTGATCCGGGGGTGTCCGAATGGGGAAACCCGGCAGTCGTCATGGGCTGTCACCCGCTGCTGAACACATAGGCAGTGTGGAGGGAACGCGGGGAAGTGAAACATCTCAGTACCCGCAGGAAGAGAAAACAACCGTGATTCCGGGAGTAGTGGCGAGCGAAACCGGATGAGGCCAAACCGTATGCGTGTGAGACCCGGCAGGGGTTGCGCATTCGGGGTTGTGGGATCTCTCTTTCATGGTCTGCCGGCCATGAGACGAGTCAGAAACCGTTGATGTAGGCGAAGGACATGCGAAAGGTCCGGCGTAGAGGGTAAGACCCCCGTAGTCGAAACGTCAGCGGCTCGTTTGAGAGACACCCAAGTAGCACGGGGCCCGAGAAATCCCGTGTGAATCTGGCGGGACCACCCGCTAAGCCTAAATATTCCCTGGTGACCGATAGCGGATAGTACCGTGAGGGAATGGTGAAAAGTACCGCGGGAGCGGAGTGAAATAGTACCTGAAACCGTGTGCCTACAAGCCGTGGGAGCGTCGCGTTGAGTGCTTGCACTCAACGTCGTGACTGCGTGCCTTTTGAAGAATGAGCCTGCGAGTTTGCGGTGTGTTGCGAGGTTAACCCGGGTGGGGAAGCCGTAGCGAAAGCGAGTCCGAATAGGGCGACTTCAGTAGCACGCTCAAGACCCGAAGCGGAGTGATCTAGCCATGGGCAGGTTGAAGCGGAGGTAAGACTTCGTGGAGGACCGAACCCACCAGGGTTGAAAACCTGGGGGATGACCTGTGGTTAGGGGTGAAAGGCCAATCAAACTCCGTGATAGCTGGTTCTCCCCGAAATGCATTTAGGTGCAGCGTCGTGTGTTTCTTGCCGGAGGTAGAGCACTGGATAGGCGATGGGCCCTACCGGGTTACTGACCTTAGCCAAACTCCGAATGCCGGTAAGTGAGAGCGCGGCAGTGAGACTGTGGGGGATAAGCTCCATGGTCGAGAGGGAAACAGCCCAGAGCATCGACTAAGGCCCCTAAGCGTACGCTAAGTGGGAAAGGATGTGGAGTCGCACAGACAACCAGGAGGTTGGCTTAGAAGCAGCCACCCTTGAAAGAGTGCGTAATAGCTCACTGGTCTAGTGATTCCGCGCCGACAATGTAGCGGGGCTCAAGCGTACCGCCGAAGTCGTGTCATTCCAGAACATAGGGCCAACGCCTTCTGGGATGGGTAGGGGAGCGTCGTCTGCCGGGTGAAGCAGCCGCGGAAGCGAGTTGTGGACGGTTGACGAGTGAGAATGCAGGCATGAGTAGCGATTCACACGTGAGAAACGTGTGCGCCGATTGACTAAGGGTTCCTGGGTCAAGCTGATCTGCCCAGGGTAAGTCGGGACCTAAGGCGAGGCCGACAGGCGTAGTCGATGGATAACCGGTTGATATTCCGGTACCCGCTGTGAAGCGTCAAACATCGAATCCAGTGATGCTAAGCCCGTGAAGCCGCCGGCTGAGTCTTCGGACGAGGTCGGAGTGGTGGAGCCGGTGACCCGAGCTGGTAGTAGGTGAGTGATGGGGTGACGCAGGAAGGTAGTCCATCCCGGGCGGTGGTTGTCCCGGGGTAAGGGTGTAGGCCGGACGGTAGGCAAATCCGCCGTTCATTAAGGCTGAGACCTGATGCCGAGCCGATTGTGGTGAAGTGGATGATCCTATGCTGTCGAGAAAAGCCTCTAGCGAGTTTCATGGCGGCCCGTACCCTAAACCGACTCAGGTGGTCAGGTAGAGAATACCGAGGCGTTCGGGTGAACTATGGTTAAGGAACTCGGCAAAATGCCCCCGTAACTTCGGGAGAAGGGGGGCCACAACCGGTGATGAGCTTCGCGCTCTGAGCTGGGGGTGGCCGCAGAGACCAGCGAGAAGCGACTGTTTACTAAAAACACAGGTCCGTGCGAAGCCGTAAGGCGATGTATACGGACTGACGCCTGCCCGGTGCTGGAACGTTAAGGGGACCGGTTAGCTCACTTTCGGGTGGGCGAAGCTGAGAACTTAAGCGCCAGTAAACGGCGGTGGTAACTATAACCATCCTAAGGTAGCGAAATTCCTTGTCGGGTAAGTTCCGACCTGCACGAATGGCGTAACGACTTCTCGACTGTCTCAACCATAGGCCCGGTGAAATTGCACTACGAGTAAAGATGCTCGTTTCGCGCAGCAGGACGGAAAGACCCCGGGACCTTTACTACAGTTTGATATTGGTGTTCGGTTCGGCTTGTGTAGGATAGCTGGGAGACTTTGAAGCAGCCACGCCAGTGGTTGTGGAGTCGTCGTTGAAATACCAGTCTGGTCGTGCTGGATGTCTAACCTGGGTCCGTGATCCGGATCAGGGACAGTGTCTGATGGGTAGTTTAACTGGGGCGGTTGCCTCCTAAAGAGTAACGGAGGCGCCCAAAGGTTCCCTCAGCCTGGTTGGCAATCAGGTGTTGAGTGTAAGTGCACAAGGGAGCTTGACTGTGAGACCGACGGGTCGAGCAGGGACGAAAGTCGGGACTAGTGATCCGGCGGTGGCTTGTGGAAGCGCCGTCGCTCAACGGATAAAAGGTACCCCGGGGATAACAGGCTGATCTTCCCCAAGAGTCCATATCGACGGGATGGTTTGGCACCTCGATGTCGGCTCGTCGCATCCTGGGGCTGGAGTCGGTCCCAAGGGTTGGGCTGTTCGCCCATTAAAGCGGTACGCGAGCTGGGTTTAGAACGTCGTGAGACAGTTCGGTCCCTATCCGCTGTGCGCGTAGGAGTCTTGAGAAGGGCTGTCCCTAGTACGAGAGGACCGGGACGGACGAACCTCTGGTGTGCCAGTTGTTCTGCCAAGGGCATGGCTGGTTGGCTACGTTCGGGAGGGATAACCGCTGAAAGCATCTAAGCGGGAAGCCTGCTTCGAGATGAGGACTCCCACCTCCTAGAGAGGGTAAGGCTCCCAGTAGACGACTGGGTTGATAGGCCGGATATGGAAGCACGGTAACGTGTGGAGTTGACCGGTACTAATAGGCCGAGGGCTTGTCCTCAGTTGCTCGCGTCCACTGTGTTGGTTCTGAAACCACGAACAACCCCACGCCATGGTCACGGCGTGGTGCGGTTGAATGTTTCATAGTGTTTCGGTGGTCATAGCGTAGGGGAAACGCCCGGTTACATTCCGAACCCGGAAGCTAAGCCTTACAGCGCCGATGGTACTGCAGGGGGGACCCTGTGGGAGAGTAGGACGCCGCCGAACGCTACTTACAAGGGTTGGTCCCTGAACTTCGGTTCAGGGACCAACCCTTTTTTGTTGTCCGTCACTTGACGTTCACGTTGCCCGCCGAGCATCCCCCGTATGGGAATCGCTGCACTGCTCAGGGCGGCCGGCGTAGGCGCCGGTGACGAGGTTGTCGTACCGGCCTTCGGCAACGTGGAGGTGGCGCGGGCCGTGGCCCTCGCCGGCGCGCTGCCTGTGTTCGCCGACATAGATCCGGCGACGTACTGTCTCGACCCCGCCGCGGTCGACGCGGCGTTGACTTCACGGACCGCGGCGGTCGTTGTCGTCCATCGCTTCGGACGCCCCGCCGACCTGGGGCAGTTGCGCGCGCTCGGTCAGCGGCGCGGGCTTCTGGTGTTGGAGCAGACGGACTTGGACGCGCCCCGGGACGAGACGGCGCGGCGCAGGGAGCGGGCCGCGTATCTCGACGCCCGGCTGCGTGGAGTGCGCACGCCCGAGGGAGGCGCCGGCCACAGCTATCAGCAGTACGTCGTGCGGGTGCCCGGGAACGGGCGGCCCGACCGGGACGCCTTCGCACGCGCCGTACGGGCCAAGGGAGTTGCGTGCCGGATACCCGTACCGACTCCTGTGCACCGGCTGCCCGAGTTCCGGCGTGACGTGTCGCTGCCGGAGACCGAGCGGGCCGCCGACGAGACGCTCGCGCTGCCCGTCGACGGCTCCCTGACGAAGCGGGACATGCAGCGGACCGCGTCCGTGTGCAACGCGCTGGGGGGACTGCTCGCACCGGCCCTCTGAGCGTGGTTGGGAGCACGGCTCCGTACGGGGTATGATCTATTCCGTTGCCGCGAGGGAAACCGAAGCGACGACAGGCCCCTATAGCTCAGTCGGTAGAGCGTCTCCATGGTAAGGAGAAGGTCAACGGTTCGATTCCGTTTGGGGGCTCGGACAGAAAGGCCCCGCCCAATAGGGCGGGGCCTTTCTCATGCCCTGTCGCGGTGGGGGATCAGTCCTGCTGGAGGCCCGGCACGCGCATCGCGAGGATCGCCATGTCGTCCGACGGCGCGTCCGAGGCGAAGCGTTCCACCGCGCGCATGATGCGGGCCGCGACCGCGCCGGCAGTCAGCCCCGTGCACGTCTCCAGAACCTCGGCGAGGCCGTCGTCGCCCAGCATCCTGGGGCCTTCGCGGCGCTCGGTGACGCCGTCCGTGACGCACAGGAGGACGTCGCCCGGGTCGAGGGTCACCGTCTCCTCGTACAGCTCCAGGTCCTCCAGGACGCCGAGGAGCGGCTGCGGTTCGGCGGCCGGTTCGACCGTGCCGTCCTGGCGGAGGCGCAGCGGCAGCGGGTGGCCGGCGCAGACCACCTTCAGTTCCGCGCTGCCGTCCTCCTGCGGGCGCATCTCGCCGTACAGGAGTGTGAGGAAGCGGCTGCGCTCACCCTCGTCGAGGATCGCGGAGTTCAGGCGCTCGAGGACCGACGGACCGCTCAGGCCCTCCCTGGCGAGCAGGCGCAGCGCGTGCCGGGCGAGGCCGGTGACGGCCGCCGCGTTCGGGCCCGTGCCGCAGACGTCGCCGATGGCGAAGCCGTAGGCGCCGTCGCTGATCGGGAAGAGGTCGTAGAAGTCGCCGCCGACCTCGTTGCCCTCGCCGGCGGCGCGGTAGATGACCTCGACCTCGACGCCGTCGATCTGCGGCAGCTCCGGCGGCAGCAGGCTGCGCTGGAGGGACTGGCTGATCGCCGTGCGCTCCGAGTACAGGCGGGCGTTGTCCAGGGCCAGGGCGGCCCGGCGGGACAGGTCCTCGGCCAGCTCCAGGATCTCCTGGCGGAAGTGCTCGTCCGTGGGCTTGCCGAGCGTCAGCATGCCGATCACGCGGTTACGGGCCACCAGGGGCAGCACGACCGTCTCGCCGCCGACCGCGGAGGCCGTGGCGAGGGTCGGGCCGATGCCGGTGGTGACGTGCCGGGTGGGGCCGCCGCTCAGGCCGAGGCTGCGCATGGACGTGCGCAGGGCCGCCTGGTGGGCCACCTCCGCGGGCGCCGACCAGACCCGGGCGCCGGGCGTGGGTACCGGGTCCGGCGGGGGGATCTTCGACAGCAGGGACTTGATGCCGTCGATGAGCTCCTCGTCCTCGTGCAGCACGTAGGACAGGTCAGGCTCGGAGGACTGGTCGGCGATCGTGTAGACGGCGCACCAGGTGGCGAGCGTCGGCACCGTCATCTGCGCCATGAGGGCCAGGGTCTGGTCCCGGTCGAGGGTGCCGGCCAGCAGGTCGGACGCCTCGACGAGGAAGCTGAGGGAGCCGCGGCGCAGCCGCTCCAGCTCGCCCAGGCGGGCGGACTCGACGGCGAGGGCGATGCGGTCCGCGGCGAACTGGAGGCGCAGCGCCTCCTCGTTGGAGTAGCGGCCGGGCGCCTCCGCGGCGACGCCGAGGGACCCGGTGAGGCGGCCCTCGACCTTGAGGGGCACGGTGACGACCGAGCGCATCCCGGTGCCGTTGAGGAGCGGGACCGCGCCCGGGACGGCCGAGAGGTCCTCGTGGACGGCCGGCATGCGGGCGGAGCCGTAGCGGCCGGGGCCGCCCTCGACGGGGACGCGTGCGAAGCGCTGGCGGGCCGAGGGCAGGCCGGTGGAGGCGCGGACCTCGAGTTCCGTCTCGTCGTCGGTGGCGAGCAGCAGGAAGGCGGAGTCGCCGTCGAGCATGTCGCGGGCGCGTTCCACGGTGCGCTGGAGCAGGCCGTCGAGGTCGTCGGGGGCGGGGGAGCCGATGAAGACCTCGAACGGGTCGGCGCTCGGGCCGTCGGAGCCGCCCGAGGAGTCGGTGGAGGGCACCCGGAGCGGGGTCTGGAGAACCGCCCGTTCGTGGTCGCGTACCAGGAGACACACGGTTGACGGTTCGCCGTCGGTGTCCCGGACGCGCAGGTGGGAGGCGTACACCGGGATGACGCGGCCGTGGGCGCCGCGGATGCCGTAGGAGCCCTCCCAGCGGGAGAGCTGGAGGGCGTCGGCGATGCCGGTGCCGGTGCCGGGGGTGTGCGGCCAGGCGGCGAGGTCGGTGAGCGGCTTGCCGGTGACCTGCTCCGCGGTGTAGCCGAACAGTTCCTCCGCGTCCTCGTTCCAGGCGGTGATGGAGCCGGAACGGTCGATCTGGACGACGGCGACGCGGACCCGGGTGTCGGCGAGCGGCAGCAGATGGGCGGGGAGGGCGGGCCCCGCGGCGCGGGTGCCGACCGCGCGCTCGGGGAGGTCGAGCTGGAACCAGACGGTCTTGTGGGTGGGCGTGTAGTCGACGCCCCAGTGGCCGGCCAGGGCGGCGCAGAGCTGGAGGCCGCGTCCGCCCTCGCGGTCGGGGCTGCCCATGTCGATCGGGGAGCCCTGGAGAGGGATCTCACGCTCGGGATACCGGTCGGCCACCTCGATCCGGACACCGTCCTCGCTGCGCAGGCAGAGCAGCTCGGCGGAGGTGCCCGCGTGCACGACGGCGTTGGTCACCAGCTCGCTGGTCAGCACCACGGCGTCGTCGACGATGTCGCCGAAGCCCCAGCCCTGGAGGGTGTCACGGACGAAGGAGCGGGCGCTCGCGACGGATCGTCCGACGGGCTCGAAGCTGGCGGCCGCGCGCGCGGTGATCACAGAACTCCTCGACCGGTTCTCGACGGGCATGGCTCCCTGGCCGGCCGGCTCGTGCCGCTGCTGCGGCAGGCCGTCCGTCGGCCGTGGGTCGTCCGGGGGCTGTTCCCCCGGGATCAGTCCGGTGGTCATGTTGTGCGGCCGCCCCTCCGATGCCCGCTCGTTCTCGTGCCACCGCCCAGGCCGGACGCGCCGGCGTGGCTGGACAGCCGCATGCAAGGTTACTTACCTTCGCGGTCCGAGCGGATGCCGGTCTGCAGTGTTTCCGTCCGAGGTGTTCGCCGTCCGGCGGGTGTGCGGACGATGTGCGAAGCTGCCGAACTGTTATGGCCTGGTTCCGCGGGGGTGAAACACTGGGCAGGCTTGTAGGGAAGGTCCGGGCAGGCAGTGTGGCGCCGGGGCCGGGTGGGCAGCAGCCCCCTGGCGCGCCTCGGAACGTCGGGCAGGGCATCCCGGTCCAACAGGAGAAGCAGTCAGCAGCAACGGGAGCACCCTGGACGGTGTGACCGGGCACAGCGGTAACGGTCGACCCCTGCGGGAGGGACACAGTGGAGTCTGGCGCAGCGACGCGGAGCACGAAGACGACGCGCGCGAAAGGCGGACAGTCCCTGAGCAAGGCGGGGAAGGCCCGGGGCGGCACGGTGACGGTGGAGGCGGCCGCGTTGAACCGCCTGATGGGCGCCCTGGTGGCGATGCGGGACGGAAACTTCCGCAAACGTCTCACGGTGACCGGCGACGGTGTGATGGCGGAGATCGCCGCCGTCTTCAACGAGGTCGCCGACCGGAACCTGCACCTCACGGGCGAGCTGGCGCGGGTGCGCCGCATGGTGGGGCGTGAGGGAAAGCTCACGGAGCGGCTGGAGACGGGACCCTCGGAGGGCTCCTGGGCGGCCGCGATCGACCACTCCAACGCCCTGGTGGACGACCTCGTACGGCCGGTCTCCGAGGTGAGCCGGGTGCTGTCGGCGGTGGCGGAGGGTGATCTGTCGCCGCGCATGGAGCTGCGGACGCAGGCGCCGGACGGGACCGGGCATCCGCTGCGGGGCGAGTTCCTGAAGGTCGCGCGGACCGTGAACAACCTGGTCGACCAGCTGTCGACGTTCACCGACGAGGTCACGCGCGTGGCCAGTGAGGTGGGCACCGAGGGCAAGCTGGGCGGTCAGGCGCAGGTGCGGGGCATGTCCGGGTCCTGGAAGGACCTGACGGACTCCGTGAACACGATGGCGGAGCGGCTGACGGCGCAGGTGCGCGACATCGCGCTGGTGACGACGGCCGTGGCGCGCGGTGACCTGTCCCGCAAGGTCACGGTGCACGTCGAGGGGGAGATGCTGGAGCTGAAGAACACCGTCAACACGATGGTGGACCAGCTCTCCGCGTTCTCCTCCGAGGTGACACGCGTCGCGCGCGAGGTGGGCACCGAGGGCGCCCTGGGCGGTCAGGCGCAGGTGCCGGGTGTGGACGGTGTGTGGAAGGAGCTCACCGACTCCGTCAACACCATGGCCGGGAACCTGACCGCGCAGGTGCGCGGGATCGCCGAGGTGACGACGGCGGTCGCCAACGGTGACCTGTCGCGCAAGGTGACGGTGCCGGCGCGCGGCGAGGTGGCGCAGCTCGCCGAGACGATCAACCAGATGACCGAGACGCTGCGGATCTTCGCGGACGAGGTGACGCGGGTCGCCAACGAGGTCGGCGCCGAGGGGCGGCTGGGCGGCCAGGCGAACGTGCCGGGCGCGGCGGGCACGTGGAAGGACCTGACGGACTCGGTCAACACGGTGTTCCGGAACCTGACCACCCAGGTGAGGGACATCGCGGCGGTGACGACGGCGGTGGCCAACGGTGACCTGTCGCAGAAGGTCACCGTGGACGTGGCCGGCGAGATGCTGGAGCTGAAGAACACCGTCAACACGATGGTCGACCAGCTCTCCGCGTTCGGCGCCGAGGTGACGCGGGTGGCGCGGGAGATCGGTGTCGAGGGCGAGCTGGGCGGTCAGGCGCAGGTGCCGGGTGCGGCCGGCACGTGGAAGGACCTGACGGACTCCGTCAACACCGCGTTCCGCAACCTCACCGGTCAGGTGCGCAACATCGCCCAGGTGACGACGGCGGTGGCCAACGGCGACCTGTCGCAGAAGGTCACCGTGGACGTCTCAGGCGAGATGCTCCAGCTGAAGAACACCGTGAACACGATGGTGGACCAGCTGTCGAGCTTCGCCGACCAGGTCACGCGGATGGCGCGGGACGTGGGCACGGAGGGCCGGCTGGGCGGCCAGGCGCGCGTGGACGGCGTGTCGGGCACCTGGAAGGAGCTGACCGACTCCGTCAACTCGATGGCGTCGAACCTCACCGGTCAGGTGCGCAACATCGCCCAGGTGACCACGGCCGTCGCGCGCGGAGACCTGTCGCAGAAGATCGACGTGGACGCGCGCGGGGAGATCCTCGAGCTGAAGAACACCATCAACACGATGGTGGACCAGCTGTCGTCGTTCGCCGACCAGGTGACCCGGGTGGCCCGCGAGGTGGGCACCGAGGGCCGTCTCGGCGGTCAGGCGCAGGTGCCCGGTGTGGCCGGCGTGTGGCGTGACCTGACGGACTCCGTGAACGGCATGGCGTCCAACCTGACCGGCCAGGTGCGCAACATCGCGCAGGTGGCGACGGCGGTGGCGCGCGGTGACCTGTCGCAGAAGATCACCGTGGACGCGCGCGGGGAGATCCTGGAGCTCAAGAACACGCTGAACACGATGGTGGACCAGCTGTCGTCGTTCGCGGAGGAGGTCACCCGCGTCGCCCGTGAGGTGGGCACCGAGGGCATCCTGGGCGGCCAGGCGGAGGTGCAGGGCGTCTCCGGCACCTGGAAGGACCTCACGCAGTCCGTGAACGGCATGGCGAACAACCTGACCCTTCAGGTGCGTAACATCGCCGAGGTGACCACGGCGGTCGCCAAGGGCGACCTGTCGAAGAAGATCACCGTCGACGCCAAGGGCGAGATCCTGGAGCTGGTGACCACCGTCAACACGATGGTGGACCAGCTGTCGTCGTTCGCGGAGCAGGTGACCCGGGTGGCCCGTGAGGTGGGCACCGAGGGCATTCTCGGCGGTCAGGCGCACGTGCCGGGCGTCACGGGCATCTGGAAGGACCTGAGCGACAACGTCAACCTGATGGCGAAGAACCTCACCACGCAGGTGCGGAACATCTCCCAGGTGTCCGCCGCGGTCGCCAACGGTGACCTGACGCGTCAGGTCAGCATCGAGGCGCGCGGTGAGGTGGCGCAGCTCGCGGACACCATCAACACGATGGTGAAGACGCTGAGCGCGTTCGCCGAGCAGGTCACCAAGGTGGCGCGTGAGGTGGGCACGGACGGCATCCTGGGCGGTCAGGCGCACGTGCCGGGTGTGGCGGGCACGTGGAAGGACCTCACCGAGTCGGTGAACGGCATGGCCTCCAACCTGACCGGCCAGGTCCGCAACATCGCCATGGTGACCACGGCGATCGCCAAGGGTGACCTGACGAAGAAGATCGACATCGACGCGCGCGGGGAGATCCTCGAGCTGAAGACGACCATCAACACGATGGTCGACCAGCTGTCGTCGTTCGCCGAGGAGGTCACGCGTGTGGCCCGCGAGGTGGGCACCGAGGGTCAGCTGGGCGGCCAGGCGCGGGTGCGGGACGTGGACGGCACCTGGCGGGACCTGACCGAGTCGGTGAACGAGATGGCCGGGAACCTGACCCGGCAGGTGCGCGCCATCGCGCGCGTGGCGACCGCGGTGACCCGCGGCGACCTGAACCTGAAGATCGACGTGGACGCGTCCGGGGAGATCCAGGAGCTCCAGGACTACATCAACAAGATGATCGCCAACCTGCGCGACACCACGATCGCCAACAAGGAGCAGGACTGGCTGAAGGGCAACCTGGCCCGCATCTCGGCGCTGATGCAGGGCCGCCGCGACCTGGAGGACGTCGCCTCGCTGATCATGAGCGAGCTGACGCCGGTGGTGTCCGCGCAGCACGGCGCGTTCTTCCTCGCGATGCCGCTGGTGGACGGCGAGGACCTGAACGCGGCCGACGAGGAGCAGTTCGAGCTGCGGATGCTGGGCTCGTACGGCTACTCCATGGGGTCGATGCCGACGTCGTTCCAGCCCGGTGAGGGGCTGATCGGGACGGCCGCGATGGAGAAGCGCACGATCCTGGTGGACAAGGCGCCCAGCGGCTACCTGAAGATCTCCTCGGGGCTCGGGGAGGCGCCGCCGGCCCAGGTGATCGTGCTGCCGGTGGTGTTCGAGGGGAAGGTGCTCGGCGTCATCGAGCTGGCGTCGTTCACGCCGTTCACGGCGATCCAGAAGGACTTCCTCAACCAGATCGCCGAGATGATCGCGACCAGCGTCAACACCATCTCGGTCAACACCAAGACCGAGCGGCTGCTGGCCCAGTCGCAGGAGCTCACCGAGCAACTGAGGGAGCGTTCTGCGGAGTTGGAGCAGCGGCAGAAGGCCCTCCAGGCGTCCAACGCGGAGCTGGAGGAGAAGGCCGAGCTGCTGGCCCGTCAGAACCGCGACATCGAGGTGAAGAACACCGAGATCGAGGAGGCGCGGCAGGTCCTGGAGGAGCGCGCCGAGCAGCTCGCGGTGTCGATGCGCTACAAGAGCGAGTTCCTGGCGAACATGTCGCACGAGCTGCGCACGCCGCTCAACTCGCTGCTGATTCTGGCCAAGTTGCTCGCGGACAACGCGGAGGGGAACCTCTCCCCGAAGCAGGTGGAGTTCGCCGAGACGATCCACGGCGCCGGGTCGGACCTGCTGCAGCTCATCAACGACATCCTCGACCTGTCGAAGGTCGAGGCGGGCAAGATGGACGTCTCCCCGACGCGCATCGCCCTGGTGCAGCTCGTGGACTACGTGGAGGCCACGTTCCGGCCGCTGACCGCGGAGAAGGGCCTGGACCTGTCGGTGCGGATCTCGCCGGAGCTGCCGGCCACCCTGCACACCGACGAGCAGCGGCTGCTCCAGGTGCTGCGGAACCTGCTGTCCAACGCGGTGAAGTTCACCGACTCCGGATCGGTCGAGCTGGTCATCCGGCCCGCCCGGGACGACGTCCCGCAGGCCATCCGGGAGCAGCTGCTGGAGGCCGGTTCGCTGACCGACCCGGACGCGGACCTGATCGCGTTCTCGGTGAGCGACACGGGCATCGGCATCGCCGCGAGCAAGATGCGGGTGATCTTCGAGGCGTTCAAGCAGGCCGACGGCACCACCAGCCGCAAGTACGGCGGCACGGGCCTGGGACTGTCCATCTCGCGGGAGATCGCGCAGCTGCTCGGCGGCGAGATCCACGCGCAGAGCGAGCCGGGCCGCGGCTCGACGTTCACGCTGTACCTGCCCCTGCACCCGAGCGAGCTGCCGCCCAACGGCTACCAGCAGCCGCCCATGCCGGCGCTGGAGGCCGGGGACCTGGTGGCGTCGGCCGAGCTGACCGCGGCGCCGGAGGCCGAGCCGCCGGCGGAGGTGACCTCGTACCGCGAGGCGCAGAACGGTCCGGCGGCGCTGTTCCGCCGCCGGCGCCGGGTGTCGCTCCGGCAGGACCAGCGGCCCTCCGCGGAGCTGGAGGAGTGGCCGGCCGTGGAGCCGGAGCCGGAGACCGCGCGCACGCCGCGCAAGGGCATCCGGTTCGGCGGGCAGAAGGTGCTGATCGTCGACGACGACATCCGCAACGTCTTCGCGCTGACCAGCGTCCTGGAGCAGCACGGCCTGTCCGTGCTGTACGCGGAGAACGGCCGCGAGGGCATCGAGGTGCTGGAGCAGCACGACGACGTGGCGGTCGTGCTGATGGACATCATGATGCCCGAGATGGACGGGTACGCGACGACCACGGCGATCCGGCGGATGCCGCAGTTCGCCGGGCTGCCGATCATCGCGCTCACCGCGAAGGCGATGAAGGGCGACCGGGAGAAGGCCATCGAGTCGGGCGCCTCCGACTACGTGACCAAGCCGGTCGACCCCGATCACCTGCTGACGGTGATGGAGCAGTGGATGAGGGGGGAGTGAGACCGGCGGCGGCGGAGCGTGCGAAGGTGACGGGAAGCTTCCGAGGACGCGCGGAGTTGTCCACGCGTCGTGCGCGAAGTCGTGTAGAAGTGCGGTATACGGGGAACCTTCTGGTCTCCTGCAGCGTTTCCGCTACGTGCACAGTGACATCGCGGTGACAGGGTGTGGCGACGAGCGGGGTGCGGCTACGATGACCGGCACAAGGACGGGCGGCGCAAGGGAGTCGTCGCCTGGGGCGGCACCCGCGGGTGCTGTGTCAGGTCCTGCGGACAGGGAGGGCCCCAAGCCGGGGCGAGGAGGGCGGGCCATGGTGCAGAAGGCCAAGATCCTCCTGGTCGATGACCGGCCGGAGAATCTGCTGGCGCTCGAGGCGATCCTCTCGGCGCTCGATCAGACGCTGGTGCGGGCATCGTCCGGGGAGGAAGCGCTCAAAGCACTGCTCACGGACGATTTCGCGGTCATTCTGCTGGATGTCCAGATGCCGGGCATGGACGGTTTCGAGACCGCGGCGCACATCAAGCGGCGGGAGCGGACCCGGGACATCCCGATCATCTTCCTCACCGCGATCAACCACGGCCCGCACCACACCTTCCGGGGGTACGCGGCGGGCGCGGTGGACTACATCTCCAAGCCGTTCGACCCGTGGGTGCTGCGCGCGAAGGTCTCGGTCTTCGTCGAGCTGTACATGAAGAACTGCCAGCTGCGGGAGCAGGCGTCGCTGCTGCGGCTCCAGCTCGAGGGCAGCGAGAAGGACGCGGGGGAGTCCAAGGAGTCCGCGGGGCTGCTCGCCGAGCTGTCGGCGCGGCTCGCCGCCGTCGAGGAGCAGGCCGAGGCGCTCACCAAGCAGCTGAACGACGAGTCGACGGACGCGGCCGCGGTCGCCACGGCGGCCCATCTGGAGCGCAAGCTCACGGGATTGCGGCGTGCGCTGGACGCCCTGGACCCCGGGACGGGGAGCGCGTCGTCGGTGCCCTCGCAGAACTGACCGCGCCGACGCGGGCCTTGCCCGGCCCCGCGGGCGACCCAATTCTTGAGGGGGCGTCAACTCGGCGCCTCGGGGGCGCCGCGCGTCAGTTCCGCGCCTAGAAGTGGGCGACACGAACGGGTGAAGCATCCGCCACGCGTGTCACGTGCCGTCTCCCCCGGTAACCTCACACCATGGCCTCACGTCCCTCCGCAGCCAAGAAGCCGCCCGCGAAGAAGGCGGCCGCTTCCGCGAAGGCTCCGGCGAAGAAGGCCGCCGCCAGGAAACCTCCGGCGAAGAAGGCGCCCGCCAAGAAGGCCCCGGCGAAGAAGCCGGCCCCCGCGCCGGCCCCGAACCCGACCGGCGCCGTCTACCGGCTCGTCCGCGCCCTGTGGCTGGGGCTGGCGCACGCCGTCGGCGCGGTGTTCCGCGGCATAGGGCAGGGCGCCAAGAACCTCGACCCGGCCCACCGCAAGGACGGTCTCGCGCTGCTGCTGCTCGGCATCGCGCTGATCGTCGCCGCCGGCACCTGGGCCGACCTCAAGGGGCCCGTCGGCGACCTGGTGGAGATCCTGGTCACCGGCGCGTTCGGCCGGCTCGACCTGCTGGTGCCGATCCTCGTCGCCGTCGTCGCCGTGCGGTTCATCCGGCACCCGGAGAAGCCCGAGGCCAACGGGCGGATCGTCATCGGCCTGTCCGCGCTCGTCATCGGCGTCCTGGGCCAGATCCACATCGCCTGCGGCTCGCCCCCGCGCGCCGACGGCATGCAGGCCATAAGGGACGCCGGCGGCCTCATCGGCTGGGGAGCCGCCGCGCCGCTGTCGTCCACCATGACCGACGTGCTGGCCGTGCCCCTGCTGGTGCTGCTCACCGTCTTTGGCCTGCTGGTGGTCACGGCCACCCCGGTGAACGCGATCCCGCAGCGCCTGCGTCAGCTCGGCGTACGGCTGGGCCTGGTGCACGAGCCGGAGGAGTACGGCGAGGACGACGAGCGCTACGAGGAGCAGTGGCGCGAGGCGCTTCCCCAGAGCCGCCGCAGGCGCCGCCCCGCACCCGAGGAGTACGGCCCGGAGCACGCGGAGGAGGAGGCGCTGTCGCGTCGGCGGCGCCGCCCGCGCCGGTCCGCCGTGCCGCAGCCCGACGCCGACCGGGCCATGGACGCCGTGGACGTGGCCGCCGCCGCGGCCGCCGCGCTCGACGGTGCCGTGCTGCACGGCATGCCGCCCTCCCCGGTCGTCGCCGACCTCACCCAGGGCGTCAGCACCGGGGACTACGAGCCGACCACCCCAACGCCGGTGCCGTCCGCCCGCCCGCAGCAGGACGCGCCGAAGAAGGGCAGGTCCCGGCGGGAGGCGCCCGCGAAGGACGAGGGGGCCGAGCAGCGGGAGCGGCCGCCCGCGGGCGTGCTCGACATGACCAAGGCGCCGCCGCGCGAACCCCGCGACCTGCCGCCGCGCGCCGAGCAGTTGCAGCTCTCCGGCGACATCACCTACTCCCTGCCGTCGCTCGACCTGCTGCACCGCGGCGGTCCCGGCAAGGCGCGCAGCGCGGCCAACGACGCCATAGTGGAGGCGCTGCGGAAGGTCTTCACCGAGTTCAAGGTGGACGCCGACGTCACCGGCTTCACCCGCGGCCCGACGGTCACCCGGTACGTCGTCGAACTCGGCCCTGCCGTGAAGGTCGAGCGGGTCACCGCGCTCACCAAGAACATCGCGTACGCCGTGGCCAGCCCGGACGTGCGGATCATCAGCCCCATCCCCGGCAAGTCGGCGGTCGGCATCGAGATCCCCAACACCGACCGGGAGATGGTGAACCTCGGTGACGTGCTGCGGCTCGCGGAGTCCGCCGAGGACGACGACCCGATGCTGGTCGCCTTCGGCAAGGACGTCGAGGGCGGCTACGTCATGGACTCGCTGGCGAAGATGCCGCACATGCTGGTCGCCGGCGCCACCGGCTCCGGCAAGTCGTCCTGCATCAACTGCCTGATCACGTCGATCATGATGCGGGCCACCCCGGAGGACGTCCGGATGATCCTGGTCGACCCCAAGCGCGTCGAGCTGACCGCGTACGAGGGCATCCCGCACCTGATCACGCCGATCATCACCAACCCCAAGCGGGCCGCCGAGGCGCTCCAGTGGGTCGTGCGCGAGATGGACCTGCGCTACGACGACCTGGCCGCCTACGGCTACCGGCACATCGACGACTTCAACCGCGCGGTGCGCGAGGGCAAGGTCAAGCCGCCCGAGGGCAGCGAGCGCGAGCTCCAGCCGTACCCGTACCTGCTGGTGATCGTGGACGAGCTGGCCGACCTGATGATGGTCGCCCCGCGGGACGTCGAGGACGCCATCGTGCGCATCACCCAGCTCGCGCGCGCGGCCGGCATCCACCTGGTGCTGGCCACCCAGCGGCCCTCGGTCGACGTCGTCACCGGTCTGATCAAGGCGAACGTGCCGTCCCGGCTGGCGTTCGCCACGTCGTCGCTCGCCGACTCACGCGTCATCCTCGACCAGCCGGGCGCCGAGAAGCTGATCGGCAAGGGCGACGGGCTGTTCCTGCCCATGGGCGCGAACAAACCCACGCGTATGCAGGGCGCGTTCGTGACCGAGGAGGAGGTCGCGGCGGTCGTCCAGCACTGCAAGGACCAGATGGCGCCCGTCTTCCGGGACGACGTCGTCGTCGGCACCAAGCAGAAGAAGGAGATCGACGAGGACATCGGCGACGACCTCGACCTGCTGTGCCAGGCGGCCGAGCTGGTCGTCTCCACCCAGTTCGGGTCCACGTCGATGCTCCAGCGCAAGCTGCGCGTCGGCTTCGCCAAGGCGGGCCGGCTGATGGACCTCATGGAGTCCCGTAACATCGTCGGACCGAGCGAAGGTTCGAAGGCTCGTGACGTTCTTGTGAAGCCTGATGAACTGGACGGCGTGCTCGCGCTGATCCGCGGGGAGTCTGAAGGGTAGACGGCGGGGACGCGGTCGTCGCGCCGGGACGTCCGGCCGGGTGATCGTGACCCTTCCGTAAGCGATCAACGAGCAACCGTTTCCCGTCGGCACACGTCAACTTGAACGAAGTGTCAGGCAGTAGGACGACCATCGGAATGTCGGGCCATTCCGATGGCGTACAAAGTACGAACGCCCGGTTGCCCCACCCCTTCGTACCCCACCTAGACTGAACCTCCAGCACAGGCGGCTACACGCTCGAAAGGCGCCCCCGTGTCCATCGGCAACTCCCCTGAAGACGAGCGTCCGTTCGAAGACGTTTCCGAGGAAGACCGCCCTTCCGTCTCGGTCGGCCGTGCGCTGCAGCAGGCGCGCATCGCCGCCGGGCTCACCGTCGACGACGTCAGTACCGCCACCCGCGTCCGCATCGGCATCGTCCACGCCATCGAGCGGGACGACTTCGCCCCCTGCGGCGGGGACGTGTACGCGCGCGGGCACATCCGCACGCTGGCCAAGTTCGTCAAGCTGGATCCCGCCCCGCTGCTCGCCCAGTACGAGTCGCAGAACGGCGGCGGACGCCCGGCGCCCACCCCGGCCGCGCCCCTCTTCGAGGCGGAGCGCATCCGTCCGGAGCGGCGCGGACCCAACTGGACCGCCGCGATGGTCGCCGCGATCGTGGTCGTGATCGGCTTCGTCGGCTTCACCATGGTCAACGGTGACGACGAGGGCGGGGCGAACGTCGCCGGCGACACCGAGCCGAGCGCGTCGCCCACGCCCAGCCCCACCACCAAGACCGCCAAGCCCGTCGTGCCCGCGCCGGATCCGTCGGACAGCGCCATCGCCGCGGCCCCGCAGGACAAGGTGACCGTCAAGGTCGTCGCCGCCGACGGACCCAGCTGGATCTCCGCCAAGGACCACAACGGCAAGGTCCTCTTCGCCGAGCTGCTCAAGAAGGGCGAGGACAAGACCTTCCAGGACAACTCCAAGATCGACCTGGTCCTCGGCGACGCGGGCGCCCTCGACCTGTTCGTGAACGGCAAGAAGATCGAGGACGACTGGCAGCCGGGCGCCGTGGAGCGCCTCACCTACACCAAGGGCGACCCCCAGGCCGGGTGACCGGCTCCAGGGAACGCGATCACCACGGGGTTGGCCGGGTCCGGCCAACCCCGTCGACGTGGGGCGTCGCCGGGACGAAGTAGTCTTGAGCCCATGCCTGAACGCCGTACCGTCGCACTGGTCACCCTTGGCTGCGCCCGTAACGAGGTGGACTCGGAGGAGCTCGCAGGCCGTTTGGAGGCGGACGGCTGGAAGCTCGTCGAGGACGCCGAGGAAGCGGACGTCGCCGTCGTCAACACCTGTGGCTTCGTCGAGGCCGCCAAGAAGGACTCCGTCGACGCCCTCCTGGAGGCCAACGACCTCAAGGGACACGGGAGAACCCAGGCGGTCGTCGCCGTGGGCTGCATGGCCGAGCGGTACGGCAAGGAGCTCGCCGAAGCCCTTCCCGAGGCCGACGGCGTGCTCGGCTTCGACGACTACGCGGACATCTCCGACCGCCTGCAGACCATCCTGAACGGCGGCATCCACGCCGCCCACACCCCGCGCGACCGGCGCAAGCTGCTGCCCATCAGCCCGGCCGAGCGGCAGGACTCCGCCGCCGCCGTCGCGCTCCCCGGGCACGGCCCGGTCGACCTGCCCGACGGCCTCGCCCCCGCCTCGGGCCCCCGTGCGCCCCTGCGCCGCCGCCTGGACGGCTCCCCGGTCGCCTCCGTGAAGCTGGCCTCCGGCTGCGACCGGCGCTGCTCCTTCTGCGCCATCCCCTCCTTCCGCGGCTCGTTCATCTCCCGCCGCCCCAGCGACGTCCTCAACGAGACGCGGTGGCTGGCCGAGCAGGGCGTGAAGGAGATCATGCTGGTCTCCGAGAACAACACCTCCTACGGCAAGGACCTCGGCGACATCCGCCTGCTGGAGTCCCTGCTGCCCGAACTCGCCGAGGTCGACGGCCTGGAGCGGGTGCGCGTCAGCTACCTCCAGCCGGCCGAGATGCGCCCCGGCCTGATCGACGTGCTGACCTCCACCCCCAAGGTCGCCCCCTACTTCGACCTGTCCTTCCAGCACTCCGCGCCCGACGTGCTGCGCGCCATGCGCCGCTTCGGCGACACCGACCGCTTCCTGGAGCTGCTCGACACCATCCGGAGCAAGGCGCCCCAGGCCGGCGTGCGGTCCAACTTCATCGTCGGCTTCCCCGGCGAGTCCGCCGCCGACCTCGCCGAGCTGGAGCGGTTCCTCAACCACGCCCGGCTCGACGCCATCGGCGTGTTCGGCTACTCCGACGAGGAGGGCACCGAGGCCGCCGGCTACGACGGCAAGCTGGACGAGGACGTGGTCGCCGAGCGGCTGGCCCGCGTCTCCCGGCTCGCCGAGGAACTCGTCTCGCAGCGCGCCGAGGAGCGGGTCGGCGAGACCGTGCACGTCCTGGTGGAGTCCGTCGACGAGGAGGAGGGCGTGTACGGCCGTGCCGCGCACCAGGCCCCCGAGACGGACGGCCAGGTGCTGCTCACGAGCGGCGAGGGACTGACGGTCGGCCGTATGGTCGAGGCGAAGGTGGTCGGCACGGAGGGTGTCGACCTGGTGGCCGAGCCGCTCTTCGAGGGCTCGCCCGCGCGCACCGAGGAGGCGGGCAGATGACGGGTGTCCCGGCATCGGCGGCAGGCGGCCCCTCCGGCGCGAGGAGGGCGAAGGGCCCCGCGTCCGGGGGCCTGACACCGGCGGCCGGCCGCGCGCTCGCGCGGGAGGCCAGGGACACGGCTCCGGGCGACTCGGGGGACGGGAGGGCACGGCGTGCAGCGCCTGTCCCCGAGGAGGTCCTCCCGGCGGCCCCTTCCTCACCGCAGCCCTCCCAGGAGGGCGCCGGGACCGCCGAGGCGCAGGGCTCCACACGCGCCCCGCGCGGCGGGAAGATCGCGGCGGCCGCCGTCGACCAGGCCAGCGTCTGGAACATCGCCAACCTGCTGACCATGCTCCGGCTACTACTGGTACCGGCGTTCGTCATGCTGATGCTGGCCGACGGCGGCTACGACCCGGCCTGGCGCTCGCTGGCCTGGGCTGCCTTCGCCATCGCCATGATCACCGACCTGTTCGACGGTCATCTGGCGCGCACCTACAACCTGGTCACCGACTTCGGGAAGATCGCCGACCCCATCGCCGACAAGGCCATCATGGGCGCGGCGCTGATCTGTCTGTCCGCGCTGGGCGACCTGCCGTGGTGGGTCACGGGCGTGATCCTCGGCCGGGAACTGGGGATCACCCTGCTGCGTTTCCTCGTCATCCGTTACGGGGTCATCCCCGCCAGCCGGGGCGGCAAGCTCAAGACCCTCACCCAGGGCGTGGCCGTCGGCATGTACGTGCTGGCACTGACCGGGTGGCTGGCGACGCTGCGGTGGTGGGTGATGGCCGCGGCGGTGGTGCTGACCGTGGCGACCGGACTCGACTATGTGAAACAGGCCATTGTGCTGCGCAGGCAGGGAATCGCCGAGCGCAAGGCCGCGTTGGAGGAGACGGAAGAGTGAGTTCAACGGCCACCGAGGTGGTGCGACTACTCACCGTGAACGGCGGGACGCTCGCGGTCGGCGAGTCGCTGACCGGTGGCCTGGTGGCGGCGGAGATCACCTCCGTCCCCGGGGCGTCCAAGGTCTTCAGAGGCTCCGTGACGGCCTACGCCACGGAGCTCAAGCACCGGCTGCTGGGCGTGGACGCCACCCTGCTGGCCCAGCGCGGAGCGGTGGATCCGCAGGTGGCGGCCCAGATGGCGGCCGGGGTGCGCACGGCGCTCGGCGCCGACTGGGGCATCGCCACCACCGGGGTGGCCGGCCCCGACCCCCAGGACGGACAGGCCGTCGGCACGGTGTACGTGGCCGTGGACGGCCCCTTCGCAGAGGGTGACCGTTCCGCCTCTGGCGGAAAAGTGCGCCATCTGCGGTTGAACGGCGACCGCGCGGAAATTCGTATGGAGAGTGTACGGAGCGTACTCGCACTGCTCCTCGCGGAGCTTGCGGGCGAACAGACCGGGAATGAGCGGGCACAGGATACGGAACGGAACGGGGGGTTTTGATGTTTGCAGCCCAGAGTGAACACGACATCGCTCCCCGCACGGCCGCGGCGCGAGGCGGTACGGTGGGGCGAGAAGGATGCGGCTACGCGGTCCGAGGAGGGAGCCACCGATGATTCTGCTCCGTCGCCTGCTGGGTGACGTGCTGCGTCGGCAGCGCCAGCGCCAGGGCCGTACTCTGCGCGAAGTCTCCTCGTCCGCCCGAGTCTCACTCGGCTATCTCTCCGAGGTGGAGCGGGGGCAGAAGGAGGCTTCCTCCGAGCTGCTCTCCGCGATCTGCGACGCGTTGGACGTACGGATGTCCGAGCTCATGCGGGAGGTGAGCGACGAACTCGCTCTCGCCGAGCTGGCCCAGTCTGCTGCAGCGACCCCCAGCGAGCCCGTACCCACGCCGGTTCGACCGATGCTGGGTTCCGTGTCGGTGACCGGTGTGCCACCGGAACGGGTGACCATCAAGGCGCCCGCCGAGGCGGTGGACGTCGTCGCCGCCTGAGCCCGGTGTCCGGCGCCCGCGCGGTGTGACGAAGGTGTGAGATGCCCCGGTGAGGGCTCCTCCGGAAGCTTCCGGAGGGGTGCCGCCGGGGTTTTCGCATGCCCGGAGAGGCGTGGGGGAGCGGGGCGGGGCTGCGTTTGCCGGTGCGGCGGCAGGCCGTCATCGTGGAGACGGAGGCGGGGGAACAGCCACGGAGGTGCGGATGTACGTCGTGAAGAGCCCGTTGTCCGACGAGAACCTGAAGACCGTTTCTGAGGCACTGCAGGGCGCCCTGGTCGATCTCGTCGACCTGTCCCTGGTGGCCAAGCAGATCCACTGGAACGTGGTCGGACCGCGCTTCCGCTCCGTCCATCTCCAGCTCGACGAGGTCGTGACCACCGCACGCGGTCACTCCGACACCGTGGCCGAGCGCGCCGCGGCGCTGGGCGTCTCGCCCGACGGGCGGGCCGCGACCGTGGCCGTCGGCAGCGGCATCGGCGTCACGCCCGAAGGCTGGGTCGACGACGCGGCGGCGGTGAGCGCGCTGGTGGACGCGCTGGGCGCGGTCATCGCCCGTATGCGGGAGCGGATCGCGGCGACCGAGGAGCCCGACCCGGTGACCCAGGACATCATCATCACCATCACCGCGGACCTCGAGAAGCACCACTGGATGTTCCAGGCCGCGAACGGGTGACCCGGCCGCGGGGCGCAGCCCTTGCGTGGAGGAACGGGCCCCTGGTGTGCCGGTGGGCCGCCTGCGTGGCGTTCACCGTCCTGTGGTGGTGGGCGGCGGCACGGCTGCTGTTCGCGCCCGACGCCGGCGCCCTGGAGGGTGCGGTCGCGGCCGGCGGATGGGGACTGAGCGTGCTGCCGGTGCACTGTCTGCCCAAGGCGCGGGCGGACGGGGCGCTCGCCGCCGGACGCTGGCGGCGGGCCTGGCGTGCCGCCCGTGAGCCCGGGGCGGAGTGACGTCCTCGGGGCGGCCGTGCCGGCTACCGGGCAGGGCCCCTGCGGGCTCGCGGCGCGGGATCGGGGGCCGGTCCCGGCTGGCAGACGGGGCACCAGTACGTGGGGCGTTCGCGTGAGCCGTCGCCCTGCTCGGCCACCCGGACCGGCGTGCCGCAGCGCAGACAGGGGCGGCGGGCGCGGCCGTACACGTAGAGGTCCTGGCCGCGTCGGCCCGTGGTGTTGCGGATCGGGCGGTCGCGGTTGAACTCGAGCAGCTTCCTGGCCAGCTCCGGGAGGCTCGCCATCCGGTCGGCCGGCAGCTCGCCGACGGGCAGCCAGGGCGTGACGTTGAGCAGGAAGCACAGCTCGCTCTTGAACACGTTGCCGATGCCCGCGAGGTTCCGCTGGTCCAGCAGGGCGTCGCCGAGTTCGCGGTCGGGGTCCTTGCCGAGGTTGGCGAGGGCGATGTCGGCGTCCCAGTCGGGGCCCAGCAGGTCGGGGCCGAGGTGTCCGACCGCCCGGTCCTCCTCGTCCTCGGTGCGGATCAGCTCCAGCACGGGGAGCCGGTAGCCGACGGCCGTGCGTTCGGCGTTGGCGAGGACGGCGCGGATCTGGTGTTCCGGGCCGCCGTTCCAGCGCTGCCCGGGCGCGAAGATCCGCCACGAGCCGTCCATCCGCAGATGCGAGTGCAGGGTCAGGCCGCCCTCGATCCGGGTCAGCAGGTGCTTGCCGCGCGCCGTGACGTCCAGCACCGAGCGTCCGGTGAGGTCGGACGTGGCGAAGCGGGGCACGCGCAGATCGCTGCGGACCAGGACCCTGCCCGCGAGGGCCTCGTGCAGCCGTCGCGCGGCCTGCCAGACCGTGTCTCCTTCGGGCATGCGTCAAGGGTGACACGACCGGCCCGTACACGGTCAGGCGCGCAGCCGCAGCCCTCTCGGCGTGGCCACGAAGCCCGCGGACTCCAGGAGGGCGCCGAGCGGGGACGTCAGGGCCGGGGTGCCGTTGACGCGCTCCACGGTCACCGTCCCCAGGGAGCCCGCGCGGGCGGCGTTCGCGAGCGCCTCGGCGGCCACCGGCAGTCTCGGGTCGTCGGCCGGGTCGGCGCCGGGATCGGCGGGCCAGGCCAGCACGGTCTTGCCGCCGCGCTCCATGTAGAGCGTCAGCTCACCGTCCACCAGCACCACCAGGGAGCCCGCCTTGCGGCCCGGTTTGTGGCTCGCGCCCTCCGGCGGCTCCGGCCAGCCCAGGGCCGCCCCGTAGGCGTTGGCCGGGTCGGCGGCGGCCAGCACGACGGCACGGGAGCCGCGGTCCGGGCCCGTACGGCGTCCGGCGAACGGGTCGTACGAAGGACCCCCGCCGTTCTGCCAGGGCTGCGAGCCCTGGGCGGCGAGGTCGCGCGGCGAGACGTACTCACCCGGCCGCGAAGGCAGGTACGACGCGTCGTCGCGGCCCTGCCCGAGCCCGTACGGGTCGGACGGCCCGCCGACCGGAGCAGGCGCGTCCGGGGCCGTGTGCCCCTCGCCGCGCTCCCGGGCGTTGGCCGCCGCGCGCAGGCGGTCCACGGCGCCGTCCATCGCGAACTGGGCGGCGCCGAGGCCCTCCACCACGTAGCCGCGCCGGGCCTGCCCGGTCTCCTCGAAGGCGGACAGCACCCGGTACACCGCCGAGAAGCCGCCCTCGACTCCCTCCGCCGCGACGGCGCCCCGGGTCACCACACCGTGCCGGTCCAGCAGGGTGCGGGCCAGGGCGTGGGCGCGGACGGTGGTGTCGCCCTCCCGGTCGGGCAGCAGCGACCAGCGGCCGGCGACGGTGGGCGGACCCGTGCGGGAGGCGCTGCGGGCCGCCGCCGTGAGGGAGCCGTAGCGTCCGCGCGGCACCGCGCGCTTGGCACGGTGGGCCGTGGACCCGGCGGTGCGGCCGGAGCCGAGCAGGGCGCGCAGCGGGTTCAGCGTGTCGTTGGTCAGCCGCCCGGACCAGGCGAGGTCCCACAGGGCGTCGGCCAGCTGCACGTCGCTCGCCTCGGGGTGCGTGGTGGCGCGGACCTGGTCGGCGATCTGACGGAAGAACAGGCCGTAGCCGCCGGACAGGGCGGCCAGCACCGACTCGTGCAGCGCGGTCGTCTCCAGCGGATGCGGGGGAGGCAGCAGCAGCGGAGCCGCGTCCGCCAGGTACAGCGAGACCCAGCCGTCCTTGCCCGGCAGGGAACCCGCGCCCGCCCAGATCACCTCACCGGACGCGGTCAGCTCGTCGAGCATGGCGGGGGCGTAGTTCGCCACCCGGGACGGCAGGACCAGCTTCTCCAGGGCGGAGGCGGGCACGGACGCGCCCTGGAGCTGCTCGACGGCGCGCAGCAGTCCGTCGATGCCGCGCAGGGAGTGGCCCTTGCCCATGTGCTGCCACTGGGGGAGGAACTGGGCCAGCGCGGGGGGCGGCACCGGCTCCAGCTCGTGCCGCAGCGCCGCCAGGGAACGGCGGCGCAGCCGGCGCAGCACCGCCGCGTCGCACCACTCCTGGCCGATCCCGGCCGGGTGGAACTCGCCCTGCACGACCCGGCCTGCCGCCGCGAGACGCTGCAGGGCGCCCTCGGTGACGGCCACGCCCAGCCCGAAGCGGGCCGCCGCCGTCGCCGACGTGAACGGGCCGTGCGTGCGCGCGTACCGTGCGAGGAGGTCGCCCAGGGGGTCCTTCACGGGCTCCGTGAACGCCTCGGGCACGCCGACCGGCAGCGCTGTGCCCAGCGCGTCCCGCAGCCGGCCCGCGTCCTCGACGGCGGCCCAGTGGTCCTCGCCCGCGATGCGCACCCGGATGGCGCGCCGCGCGGAGGCCAGCTCCCGCGCCCACTGCGGCTCGGCGCCCCGCTCGGCCAGCTCGGCCTCGGTCAGCGGACCGAGCAGCCGCAGCAGGTCGGCGACGCTCTCCGCGTCCTTCGCGCGCCGGTCCTCGGTGAGCCACTGCAGCTCGCGCTCCAGCTCCGTGAGCACCTCGGCGTCCAGCAGCTCCCGCAGCTCCGCCTGGCCGAGCAGCTCCGCGAGCAGCCGCGAGTCGAGCGACAGGGCGGCCGCACGGCGCTCGGCGAGCGGGGAGTCGCCCTCGTACAGGAACTGGGCGACGTACCCGAACAGCAGGGAGCGGGCGAACGGGGACGGCTCCGGGGTGGTGACCTCGACCAGCCGCACCTTTCGCGACTCCAGGTCTCCCATCAGCTCGACCAGGCCGGGGACGTCGAACACGTCCTGGAGGCACTCGCGGACCGCCTCCAGGACGATCGGGAACGACCCGAACTCGCCGGCGACCTGGAGCAGCTGGGAGGCGCGCTGGCGCTGCTGCCACAGCGGTGTGCGCCGGCCTGGGTTGCGGCGCGGCAGCAGCAGCGCGCGGGCGGCGCACTCACGGAACCGGGACGCGAAGAGGGCCGAACCGCCGACCTGGTCGGTGACGACCTGGTCGACCTCGCCCTTGTCGAAGACGACGTCGGCGGCGCCCACGGGGGCCTGGTCCGCGTCGTACTCGGCGCCGGCCTTCGACGGCTCCTGGTCGAGCAGGTCCAGGCCCATCAGGTCGGCGTCCGGCAGGCGCAGCACGATGCCGTCGTCGGCGTGCATCACCTGGGCGTCCATGCCGTACCGCTCGGACAGGCGGGCGCCGAGCGCGAGCGCCCACGGGGCGTGCACCTGGGCGCCGAACGGGGAGTGCACGACCACCCGCCAGTCGCCCAGCTCGTCGCGGAACCGCTCGACGACGATCGTGCGGTCGTCCGGGATGTGCCCGCAGGCCTCGCGCTGCTCCCTCAGGTACGACAGCACGTTGTCCGCGGCCCACGCGTCCAGGCCCGCGGCCAGCAGCCGCAGCCGGGCGTCCTCGTCGGCCAGCGAGCCCACCTCGCGCAGGAACGCGCCCAGCGCGCGGCCCAGCTCCAGCGGGCGGCCCAGCTGGTCGCCCTTCCAGAACGGCAGCCGGCCCGGCACGCCCGGCGCGGGGGAGACCAGGACCCGGTCGCGGGTGATGTCCTCGATGCGCCACGAGCTGGTGCCGAGGGTGAAGACGTCACCCACGCGCGACTCGTAGACCATCTCCTCGTCCAGCTCGCCGACCCGGCCCCCGCCCTTCTTGGGGTCGGCGCCCGCCAGGAACACGCCGAACAGCCCGCGGTCGGGGATGGTGCCGCCCGAGGTGACGGCCAGGCGCTGGGCTCCCGGACGGCCTGTGATCTCGCCCGTGACCCGGTCCCACACCACGCGCGGACGCAGCTCCGCGAAGGCGTCCGACGGGTACCGCCCGGCGAGCATGTCCAGGACGGACGTGAACGCGGACTCCGGCAGCGAGGCGAAGGGGGCCGCACGGCGCACCACCGCCAGCAGGTCGTCGAACTGCCAGGTGCCCATCGCCGTCATCGCCACGACCTGCTGCGCCAGGACGTCCAGCGGGTTCGACGGGACGCGCAGGGCCTCGATCTCGCCCGTGCGCATCCGCTCGGTGACGACGGCGGCCTGCACCAGGTCGCCCCGGTACTTCGGGAACACCACGCCCGTGGACACCGCGCCCACCTGGTGGCCCGCACGGCCCACGCGCTGGAGGCCGGAGGCGACCGAAGGCGGGGACTCGACCTGCACCACCAGATCGACGGCGCCCATGTCGATGCCCAGCTCCAGGCTCGACGTGGCGACCACCGCGGGCAGCCGGCCCGCCTTCAGGTCCTCCTCCACCTGGGCGCGCTGCTCCTTGGACACCGAGCCGTGGTGCGCCCGCGCGATGACCGCGGGCGCGCCCTGGGCGGACCCGGAGCCGCCCATCAGCTCGGCGGGGGAGTGGTGCTCCTCCAAGGGCTCGCCGGTGGCGCGCTCGTAGGCGATCTCATTGAGCCGGTTGCACAGCCGCTCGGCGAGGCGGCGGGAGTTGGCGAACACGATGGTCGAGCGGTGGCTCTGCACCAGGTCGGCGATGCGCTCCTCGACGTGCGGCCAGATGGAGGGCTTCTCCGCGCCCTCCGAACTCTCCGAGACGGGTGAGCCGCCCAGCTCGCCGAGGTCCTCGACCGGCACCACCACGGAGAGGTCGAACTCCTTGCCCGACTCCGGCTGCACGATCTCCGTCTTGCGGCGCGGGGACAGGAAGCGGGCCACCTCGTCCACGGGGCGCACCGTCGCCGACAGGCCGATGCGGCGGGCCGGCTTCGGCAGCAGCTCGTCCAGCCGCTCCAGGGACAGCGCCAGGTGCGCGCCGCGCTTGGTGCCCGCGACCGCGTGCACCTCGTCGAGGATCACCGTCTCCACGCCCGCGAGCGCGTCGCGCGTGGCGGACGTCAGCATCAGGAACAGCGACTCGGGCGTGGTGATCAGGATGTCCGGCGGCCGGGTGGCGAGGGCGCGGCGCTCGGCGGGCGGGGTGTCGCCGGAGCGGATGCCGACCTTCACCTCGGGCTCGGGCATCCCGAGGCGCACGGCCTCCTGGCGGATGCCGGTCAGCGGGCTGCGCAGGTTGCGCTCGACGTCGACGGCGAGGGCCTTCAGCGGCGAGACGTACAGCACCCGGCAGCGCTTCTTCGGGTCGGCCGGCGGAGGCGTCGAGGCCAGCTGGTCCAGGGCGGCGAGGAACGCGGCCAGCGTCTTGCCGGAACCGGTCGGCGCCACCACCAGCACGTCCGAACCCGCCCCGATGGCCTGCCAGGCGCCGGCCTGGGCGGCCGTGGGCGCGGAGAAGGCCCCCGTGAACCAGCCACGGGTCGCGGGGGAGAAGCCGTCCAGGGCGCGGCGCGGATCGCTGACCATGCGTCCATCGTGCACCCGGCCACTGACATCCGGGCCGGTCCGGGGCGCCGGCGGAATGGCGGGACCGCCGGTCCGGGGCGTCGGGCGGGGCCGCGTGACGCCGGTCCGGGCGCCCCGGCGGTCCGCGTGACAATGACCGTATGGCGGAGACACGGGAGGAACGGGCGCGGCACTGGCGGTACGAGGAACTGCCCGGTGTCGACCTGCTGCGCGCCCGCTACATCCGCAAGTCGTTCGTCCGGCACACCCACGAGCACTTCGTGATCGCCGCCATCGCCGACGGCGTCGAGGTCTTCCACCACGGGAGCGGCGACCAGTACGCGGGCGCGGGCGCCCTCGCCCTGGTGAACCCGGACACGCCCCACACCGGCCGGGCGGGCGTCCCCGAGGGCTGGCAGTACGGTGCCGTCTACCCGTCGCCGGACGTCGTGGCCGCGATCGCCGCCGAGACCACCACCCTGCGCGGCACCCCCGGCTTCGTCACCCCGGTCCTGGACGACCCGTACACCGTCCGTCTCGTCCACCAGGTGCTGCGGGCCACCGACGAGGGCAACGCGCTCGCCGCCGACACCCTGCTGCGGGTCGCGGTGACCCGGCTGCTGCGGCTGAACGGCGGCACGCTGCCCCGACGCGAGGTCCGCACGGCCGGCGCCCGGACCGCGGCACGCGCGCGTGCCGTGCTCGAGGAGCGCATGGCCGCGCCACCCACCCTGGAGCAGCTCGCCGCCGACCTCGGCACCAGCCCGTTCGCCCTGCTGCGCGCCTTCCGCGACACCTACGGCATGCCCCCGCACACCTGGCTCACCGACGCGCGCGTACGGCGCGCCCGGCTGCTGCTGGACGCCGGCACGGCACCGTCCGAAGCGGCCGTCACCGTGGGGTTCACCGACCAGCCGCACCTCAACAGGCACTTCAGCCGCATCGTCGGCGTCCCGCCGGGCGCCTACCAGCGCGAGCGCAAGAACGTACAAGACGCGCGCGGGGAACGTTCCGTACCGTCCGGGGTGTGGCAGTGGAACGGACAGCAGAGCACGAACACACGGACATACGGTCCGGTGCCGGAGACGGCGCGCCCTCCGAGGGCGGAGGGAAGCCGGACGGCGCAGTGGTACGGGACGCCCTCGGCGTCGGGGTCGCCGTCGGACTCTCCGGGTTCGCCTTCGGCGTGACCTCGGCGGGCAGCGGGCTCAGCCTGCTGCAGACCTGCGCGCTCAGTCTCCTGGTGTTCACCGGCGCCTCCCAGTTCGCCCTGGTCGGGGCGCTGGCGGCGGGCGGAGGCGCCGTCACGGCCGCCGCGGGCGCGTTCTTCCTCGGCGTGCGCAACGCCTTCTACGGGCTGCGACTGTCGCAGCTGCTGGCGCTGCCCCGCGCGGTGCGGCCGTTCGCCGCGCAGTGGGTGATCGACGAGACCACCGCCGTCTCGCTCGCCCAGCCCACCCGGCGCGCCGCCCGCCTCGGCTTCCTGGTCACCGGACTCAGCCTCTACGTCCTGTGGAACCTCACCACGCTGCTCGGCGCGCTGGGCGCGGACGCCATCGGGGACACCAAGGCGTGGGGCCTGGACGCGGCCGGTCCCGCCGTCTTCCTGGCGTTGCTCGCCCCCATGCTGCGCACCGGCACCGAGCGGGCCGTCGCCGCGGTCGCCGTGCTGCTGGGGCTCGGCCTGCTGCCCGTGCTGCCGGCCGGCGTCCCGGTCCTGGTGGCCGCCCTGGCGGCACCGGTCGTCCTGTGGGCGCACGGTCGCAGGAACGCGTCGCGCGGTGACGGGGAGGAGGCATGATGAACATCTGGCTCGCGATCGGTCTGACCGTCGTCGGCTGCTACGCCGTGAAGCTCGCCGGGCTGCTGGTGCCCGCCGGCGTCCTCGAACGGCCTCTCGTCCGGCGCCTCGCCGCGCTGCTCCCCGTCGCCCTGCTCGCCGCCCTCACGGCCCAGCAGGCCTTCGCGGACGGCCGCGCCCTGGTGCTGGACGCGCGCGCGGCCGGTCTGGCGGCCGCGGCCGTGGCGCTCCTGCTGCGCGCGCCGTTCCTGCTGGTGGTGGCGGCGGCCGTGCTCGTGACGGCGGGGGTGCGGGCGCTGGGAGGGTGAGACGGAGGGCCGCCGGGCTCTTGAGAAGGCTGCGTCCGGCCGAGGTGAGTGGTGCTTCGCCCGGGTCTGCTCAGACCAGGCGCCCGTACGTGGTCAGAGTGCGCAACGCCTCGATCGTGGCGATGGAGCGACTCTCCAGGAGCGCGCCCGGGGTGAGATCCGGGGCGCCCGGGAGCCGGCGGGCGGGCCAGCCTCCGTCGCCCTGCTGTGAGGCCGCGAGGGCGTCAAGGGAACGCTCCATCTCCGCGTCGGTGAACCACGCGCGCGCCAGAGAGTCCGGGGTGCGCGCGTAGTCGTGGGGGAGCGCGCCGGGGGCGTGACCCGAGCCGTCCGGGTCGAGCGCCACCAGCCGTTCCCGGCGTACCAGGCGGCCCAGCCGGTCGGCGGCGGCCTCCGCGCGCGTACGGTCCGGGGCGTGGTCCAGGAAGAGCACCGCGGCCTCCACGTCACCGGGGCGCGCCGCCTCCAGCGACTCCACGGCCTGTCGGCAGAAGTCGGTCGCGCGGAACAGCCACGGGTGCCACACCTCGTTGCGGTGCAGCAGCCCCACCACCGGCGCGGTGGCCGACAGCGAGCCGGGCAGACGGGCCGCCCCACCGCCGCTCGCAAGCGTGCCCACGGCCGGAAGCGCGCCCTCCGCCGTCGAGACGGACGTGAGATACCGGCACACGTCCTCCGCGCGGCGCGCGTCGCAGCGCCCCACCGCGTCCAGCACAAGCAGTGCGCGTGCCGTGTGCGCGGGCAGGCTCGCGGGTCCGCGCAGGGCGGGCTCCAGGGCGTGACCGTAGCCGCCGTCGTCGTTCCGGTACGCATCCAGGGCGGTCTCCACCGGTCCCGCGGCGCCGTCGCGGAAGTGACGGGCGAACAGGCGCTGCTCCAGTACGCGCGCGGTGAGCCACACGAAGCGCTCCGCACGCGCGAGCGTGCCGCGCGGAGGGGACGCCGGGGTGAGCGGTACGGCTGCGGTGTCGGCCATGGCACCGACCGTAGGGGCACGGCGGAGCCCCGCAGGGCCCGTGGCAGGGTGCCACCCTCGCAGGCGGGATACTGGAGGCATGCGGTTGACGGTTTTCTGGGAGCGCATGTCGGAGTACTTCGGCGCGGGGTACGCCGACACCTTCGCGCGCGACCATGTGATGTCCGAACTCGGCGGACGGACCGTCCACGAGGCGCTCGCGGCCGGCTGGGACGCCAAGGACGTCTGGCAGGTGGTCTGCTCCGTCATGGACGTCCCCCGGGAACTGCGCTGATCGTCACATGAGCCCCACGGGAGCGGACAGTTGTCGTGGCCGTGGGTGAGACTTGGGGCGTGGCAGCCACCGACGAGACCGGGCCCGCGGGCCAGAACACGACCGTGCCCGGCACGCCCCCGCCCGCCGGCCCGCCGGCGGACCCCGATCCCCGCACCGGCGCCCGGATGCCGCGATGGCTGCCGCGCGCCATGGTGCTCGCGCTAGCGCTGATCGCCGTCTTCCAGCTCGGCAGCTGGGCCTTCCACCAGCTCACCGGGCTGCTGATCAACGTCCTGATCGCGTTCTTCCTGGCGCTCGCCGTGGAACCCGCGGTGAGCTGGATGGCCGCGCGCGGGGTGCGCCGGGGATTCGGTACCTTCCTCGTCTTCGTGGGCGTCCTGGTGGTGGGCGCGGGCTTCGTCACGCTGCTCGGCTCCATGCTCGCGGAGCAGATCATCAAGATCGTCGAGGACTTCCCGCAGTACCTGGACTCGGTGATCAACTGGATCAACAACCACTTCCACACCGAACTGCGGCGCGTCGACATCCAGGAGAACCTGCTGCGGTCCGACTGGCTGCGCAACTACGTGCAGAACAGCGCCACCGGTGTGCTGGACGTGTCCGCCCAGGTGCTCGGCGGGCTCTTCCGGCTGCTCACCGTCGCCCTGTTCTCGTTCTACTTCGCCGCCGACGGGCCCCGGCTGCGCCGCGCGATCTGCTCCGTCCTGCCGCCCGCCCGGCAGGCCGAGGTGCTGCGCGCCTGGGAGATCGCCGTGAACAAGACCGGCGGCTACCTCTACTCGCGCGGCCTGATGGCCCTCATCTCAGGCCTCGCGCATTACGTCCTGCTCGAGTTCCTCGACGTGCCCTACGCGCCCGTGCTGGCCGTGTGGGTCGGTCTGGTCTCGCAGTTCATCCCCACCATCGGCACGTATCTGGCGGGCGCGCTGCCCATGCTGATCGCCTTCACGGTCGCGCCCTGGTACGCGGTGTGGGTGCTGGTGTTCGTGGTGGTCTACCAGCAGTTCGAGAACTACGTGCTGCAGCCCAAGCTGACCGCCCGGACCGTCGACATCCACCCGGCGGTCGCCTTCGGCTCGGTCATCGCGGGCACGGCCCTGCTCGGCGCGGTCGGCGCCCTGATCGCCATTCCCGCCGTGGCCACGCTCCAGGCGTTCCTCGGCGCGTACGTGAAGCGGTACGACGTCACCGACGACCCGCGGGTGTTGGGGCATCGCGGCTCGGGCGGGGCGGGCGCCATCGGCCGGCGGGTCCGGGGGCTGTGGGCCCAGCGGCGTCCGGGGGACGACGGTGCCGGGTCGTCGGAGGCGAGGGCCGGGGCTGCCGGTGCGGGCGCGCCCGGCTCCGGTGCGTCCGGGCCCGGTGAAGGCGGGACGGCCGGGGCGTCCTGAGGCGCCGGGGCTTCTGACATCGCGGGTGCGCACCCCGGCGGTGCGGCTTGACACGAAAATCGAACATCTATTCTTATGGAGGAGCCGGTGAGGCTCAACGCCGGGCGTTCTGCCCCAGTCGGGGCGGATATGAGCCCGGGTTATCCACAGGCCGGACGTGCGTCGGGGCGCGTTGTCAGTGGCAGGCGTTAGCGTCTTTGACGTGAAGCGATCGACTCAAGCAAACCGGGTGGAACCCATGGCAGGAACCGACCGCGAGAAGGCGCTCGACGCCGCGCTCGCACAGATTGAACGGCAATTCGGCAAGGGCGCGGTCATGCGCATGGGCGAGCGGTCGAAGGAGCCCATCGAGGTCATCCCGACCGGGTCGACCGCGCTCGACGTGGCCCTCGGCGTCGGCGGCCTGCCGCGCGGCCGCGTGGTGGAGATCTACGGACCGGAGTCCTCCGGTAAGACGACCCTGACCCTGCACGCGGTGGCGAACGCGCAGAAGGCCGGCGGCCAGGTCGCGTTCGTGGACGCGGAGCACGCCCTCGACCCCGAGTACGCGAAGAAGCTCGGCGTCGACATCGACAACCTCATCCTGTCCCAGCCGGACAACGGCGAGCAGGCCCTGGAGATCGTGGACATGCTGGTCCGCTCCGGCGCCCTCGACCTCATCGTCATCGACTCCGTGGCGGCGCTCGTGCCCCGCGCGGAGATCGAGGGCGAGATGGGCGACAGCCACGTGGGTCTGCAGGCCCGTCTGATGAGCCAGGCCCTGCGGAAGATCACCAGCGCGCTCAACCAGTCCAAGACCACCGCGATCTTCATCAACCAGCTCCGCGAGAAGATCGGCGTGATGTTCGGCTCGCCGGAGACCACGACCGGTGGCCGCGCGCTGAAATTCTACGCCTCCGTGCGCATCGACATCCGCCGTATCGAGACCCTCAAGGACGGCACCGAGGCGGTCGGCAACCGCACCCGCTGCAAGGTCGTGAAGAACAAGGTCGCGCCGCCCTTCAAGCAGGCCGAGTTCGACATCCTCTACGGCCAGGGCATCAGCCGCGAGGGCGGCCTGATCGACATGGGCGTGGAGCACGGCTTCGTCCGCAAGGCCGGCGCCTGGTACACGTACGAGGGCGACCAGCTCGGCCAGGGCAAGGAGAACGCCCGCAACTTCCTGAAGGACAACCCCGACCTCGCCAACGAGATCGAGAAGAAGATCCTCACGAAGCTGGGCGTCGGCGTACGGCCCGAGGAGGCCGCTGCCGAGGCGGGCGCGGACGCCGCCGCTCCGGCCGAGCCCGCGGCGGTGCCGGCCCCGGCGGCCAAGGGATCCAAGGCCAAGGCCGCGGCGGCCAAGAGCTGACCCGTGACCCGACGAACCGACTGGGCCGAGTACGAGTACGACGCTCCCGGTGTCCCACGGGGGAGGGACGCCGTGGGCGGCGAAGCCCCGGCCGTCGGCGGTGACACGGCGTACGACGACGCGGACCCCGGCCTCCCGGAAGCGGGCGGTGGCGGAGGCCGGCGACGCGGCGGCCGTACGGCACGGACGGGTGGCTCGCGTGACGGCGGGCCGCACGGTGGACGTGGGCGCCGACGCAGCTCGTTCGGCGAGGCGGCCACGGCGGACGGAGACGCCTCCGACTCGGTGAGGGCGGAGCGGCAGGAGACTCCGGGGGACCCGGTGGAGCGGGCGCGGGCGATCTGCCTGCGGCTGCTCACCGGGACCCCGCGCACCCGGAAGCAGCTCGCCGACGCCCTCCGCAAGCGGGAGATCCCCGACGAGGCCGCCGAGGAGGTGCTGTCCCGGTTCGAGGAGGTCGGACTGATCAACGACAGCGCCTTCGCGGACGCCTGGGTGGAGTCCCGGCACCACGGCCGAGGGCTGGCCCGGCGCGCCCTCGCCCGGGAACTGCGCACCAAGGGCGTCGACTCCGCCCTGATCGACGAGGCCGTCTCCCGGCTCGACTCCGAGCAGGAGGAGGAGACCGCCCGCGAACTGGTCGCCCGTAAGCTGCGCGCCACCCGCGGACTCGACCGCGACAAGCGGATACGCCGCCTCGCCGGCATGCTCGCCCGCAAGGGCTACCCGCAGGGTCTCGCCCTGCGCGTGGTCCGCCAGGCGCTGGAGGAGGAGGGCGAGGACACCGAGTTCCTCGGCGACGAGGGGTACTGAGCGAGCGCCCGGACGCACCCGGGCGCTCCCCGACTACGCGGCTGCCGTCGTCACCGGCAGCCCGGCCGCACGCCAGGCCTGGAAGCCGCCGACCAGATCGGTGGCCCGGCGCAGCCCCAGCCGCTGGAGCGACTCCGCGGCCAGGCTGGAGGCGTACCCCTCGTTGCAGACCACGACCACGCGCAGGCCGTGGTGGGCGGCCTCGGGAAGGCGGTGGCTGCCACGCGGGTCCAGCCGCCACTCCAGTTCGTTGCGCTCGACCACCAGCGCGCCGGGGATCAGCCCGTCCCGCTCCCGTAGAGCGGCGTAGCGGATGTCCACGAGCAGCGCGTCCCCGGACCGCCAGGCGTCGTACGCCTCCTGCGCCTCGACACGGGTGTATCCGGCGCGGACGCGCTCCAGCAACTCGTCGATGCCGGGTGGCCGACCGCCGTGCTGGCCTGCGTACCCTTCGGTTGCCGGCCCGCTCACTGCCAGTCCTCCGGGCGCTCCACCTGCTCCAGACGCAGGGTGGGGCCGGTGCGGCTGTAGCGGCGGATGCGCGGCAGCGGCGGGTAGTAGGCGTGCACGGAAACCGCGTGCCGGTCCGTCGACTCGTTCAGCACCTCGTGCACATGGTGGCGGCCGAAGGCGCGGCCCTGTCCGGTCGCCAGCCGCCGCTCGCGGTCGACGCCCTGGGTGAGTTCGAGGGTCGTCCAGCCGTCGGTGGGGAGCCGCACGGCGAGCGAGTTCTCCTTCAGCTCGCCCGACGCGGTCATGAACGCGCCGACGGAGTCCGCGTGGTCGTGCCAGCCGGTGCCGGTGCCGGGCGGCCAGCCGATCAGCCAGGCCTCACTGCCGCCCGGCCCGTCGAGCCGGACCCAGGTCCGCCCCTCGGGGTCCAGGGGGAGCGAGGCGATCAGCTCGGCGTCGGCGACGGCACGCCGTACGAAGTCGAGAAGTTCGGCCTGCGTCGGCGCGGACGCGGAGACGGCCGCAGGAGCGTGGGCGGGGGCAGCGGGGGAGACAGACATGTGCACCGTCCTGGAGGTGAGGTCGCGGGACGCGCGCCTCGACGACATCGTCCGGGAGGGACGGTCAGGGCGGGCGCGCGGAAAGAAGGGGGAACGTCGCTAATCAACAGGACGGGCGACACACGCAGCCCGCGTAGCGGAGGAGGTCCATGTGGACCCTCCGCCAGAGGTGCACACGGGTGTCGGTCATGAGCGGGAGTACAGCATGCGACCGATGCCTGGTTCAACCGGTCGCCACGATGTGGACGTCGGCGTGGAGAGGACGCTCCGGCGTGTGCGCCCGGGGGGCGGGGATGCGCCGGGCGCGGCAGGGCGGGCGTGCGCCGGGTGTGGGTGGTCGCGGTGAGGTGCGGGCGGGGCGCGTGCCGCGGCACTGCAGTGGGCCATGCCCCGCCGCCCAGGAAGCTGCGCTCAGTGCCCCCGCCTCACCGTGACCCGGCCCCCGCGTCCTCCCGGGCCCCTGCCTGGGCGTCGGCGCCTGCCTTCGACGCCGTTCCGGTCGCCGGCCCGCCCAGGGCCGTTTCCGCTGCCGCGTACATGTCCGCCGGGCGGACACCGCTCAGGGCCGTGACGAGGTGGCCGTCGGGGCGGACGAGCAGGACCGTGTGGGCCGCGGCGCCCGGATAGCTCTCGGCGACCAGCAGTTCCGCGCGGTGCGGCAGCGCGGAGACGGCGGCCGCCAGGCGCGGCATGATCCCGGCGGACACCCAGTGACGGCGTTCCCACACCCCCGTGCCCGGCGCGACCAGCACCACCAGCAGGGCACCCCGCCCGAGCCGGTCCCTCAGCCGGACGAAGGTGCCGTCCTCGGCGGTGACGATCACATCCGTGACGGTCGCACCCGGGGCCGTGGCGACCGGGGCCTCGCCCTCCAGGCGGCCGGGCGCGAGGGGCGAGTCGGCGTACGTGCCGGGCGAGCCCAGCGCTCCGCGCCCGAGGTGACCGTCCATCAGCAGTGTGTCCAGGCTGCGCGAGGAGCCGGGGACGTAGGTGCGCAGTCCTCCTCCGCCGCGCAGCAGCGGCAGGGCCTGGTCGGCGGCGCGAAGCCGGGAGGCGACGAGGGCGCGGCGCTCGGTCTGGTAGCTGTCGAGCAGTGCCTCGTGCGGGCCGTGGTGCCAGGCGAGGGCCAGTTTCCAGGCGAGGTTGTCGGCGTCGCGCAGCCCCTCGTCCAGCCCGTGGGTGCCCAGCGCGCCGAGCAGATGGGCCGCGTCCCCGGCGAGGAAGACGCGCTTGGCCCGCCAGCGCCGGGCGAGCCGGTGGTGGACGGTGTGCACGCCGGTGTCGAGGAGTTCGTACGGGGGCACCGTGCCGCCGTTCCAGCCGGCCAGGGTCTCGCGGATGCGGGTGAGCAGCATCTCGGGGGTGACCAGGTCCTTGCCGGGAGGCAGCAGCCAGTCCAGCCGCCACACCTCGTCCGGCAGCGGGCGGGCGATGATCTCCCCGGCGGAGGGGCCGGAGGTGCGCCACGGCGGGGAGCGGTGCAGCAGCGCCTCGTCCTGCCAGGGGAGTTCGGTGCGCAGGGCGGCGACGGCGTGACGTTCCACCGCGGTGCGGCCGGGGAAGCGGATGTCCTGGAGCTTGCGCACGGTGGAGCGGGGGCCGTCGCAGCCGACCAGGTAACTCCCGCGCCACCACGTGCCGGAGGCGCCCCGGGTGTGGGCGGTGACGCCGGACCGTTCCTGCTCCATGGTGTCCAGCCTGCTGTCCACGGCGATCTTGACGAGCCGTTCGTTCTCCAGGGCCGCGCGCAGCGCGCCGGTCAGGACGTGCTGGGCGATGTGCAGGGGAGCGGCCTCGGCGTCCTCGAAGCCGACCTCGTTCGTCACCTGCTTGCGCCGCATCGACCGCCATCCGGCCCAACGGAACCCCGCGTGGTCGAGGGACAGACCGGTCAGCCGCTCCATCAGCGCGGCGGTGTCCTCGCGCAGCACGACGGTGCGGGCGGGACGGGGTTCGTCCTTGCCCGGCCCCTCGTCCAGGACCACGCACGGCACGTCCTGACGCGCCAGCGCCAGTGCCAGCGTGAGCCCGACGGGCCCCGCTCCGACGACGATCACCGGGTCCACGGCGTGGCGCTCCCTGCTCGGAGTGACGTCGGGGAGGACGTGAGGGAACAGGAAGATGGAGCAGGGTGCACGATCACAGAACGTATGCAACCCATTGCCGGTGCTTGCGTCAAGTGACCGAAGGGCGGTGGCGATCATGAGCTGCCGCGGGAGAGGTCCCAGCATGTGACAGTTCATCACATGAGCCCACGGCGCATCGCTCTTCCGTCACGGTGACGACGGCCGGTCACCGACATGACTGTGGCCCGCCGTTCCCGGCGGGCCACAGTCATGTACGGAAGGGGTCGTGCGTCAGACGCCGTCGGTCTTGTGCGGACCGCCGACCTCGGCCGCGTTGATGTCGTCGACGTCACCGGCGCCGAGCACCGCGCCCGTGCCGCGCTTGCTGCGGCGCAGGCGCGCCTCGAGCCAGCTCGCGAACGTCGTCAGGGCGAAGTTCAGCGCGATGAAGAGCACGGCGACCACGGTGAAGCTGGCGATCACGTTGGCGCCGTAGTAGCCGCTCATGGTGTTGGCCGACGCGAGCAGCTCGGGGAAGGTGAGGACGGCGCCGCCGAGGGCGGTGTCCTTCACGATGACGACGAGCTGGCTGACGATGGCCGGGAGCATCGCGGTGACCGCCTGCGGCAGCAGGACGAGTCGCATCAGCTGGTTCTTGCGCAGGCCGATCGCCATCGCGGCCTCGGACTGGCCCTTGGGCAGCGACAGGATGCCGGCGCGCACGATCTCCGCGAGGACGGAGGCGTTGTAGAGCACCAGGCCGGTGACGACCGCGTACAGCGGACGGTCGTCGGAGCTGACGCCCGTGTACTCGGCGAACAGCGCCAGGCCGAAGATCATCAGGACCAGCACGGGGATGGCGCGGAAGAACTCCACCACGATGCCGGCCGGGACGCGGACCCACGCGTGGTCCGAGAGGCGGGCGATGCCGAGGACCGCGCCGAGCGGCATCGCGATGATCACCGCGAGGAAGGCGGCCTTCAGCGTGTTCTGGAGGCCGGGCCAGATGTAGGTGGACCAGGCCTCGGTGCCGGTGAAGAACGGCTCCCACAGGGCCCACTCCAGCTGGCCCTTGTCGTTGAGGGTGCTGAACACCCACCACAGCAGGGCGGCGAGGGCGAGCAGGAACACCACCGTGAAGATGATGTTCCGCCGCTTCGCGCGGGGGCCCTGGGCGTCGTAGAGAACGGAGCTCATCGCTTCACCGCCACCTTCTTGCCCACCCAGCCGAGGAACAGGCCGGTCGGCAGCGTCAGAACCACGAAGCCGAACGCGATGATCCCGGAGATCAGCAGCAGCTGGGCCTCGTTCTCGATCATCTCCTTCATCAGCAGCGCCGCCTCGGCCACGCCGATGGCGGCGGCGACCGTGGTGTTCTTGATGAGGGCGATGAGGACGTTCGCGAGCGGGCCCACGGACGAACGGAACGCCTGGGGCAGCACGACCAGGCCGAGCACCTGGTTGAAGCTCAGCCCCAGCGCCCGGGCGGCCTCCGCCTGGCCGACGGGCACGGTGTTGATGCCGGAGCGCAGCGCCTCGCAGACGAAGGCCGACGTGTACGCCACGAGGCCGAGCACGGCGAGCCGGAAGTTGATCGTTTCGAAGTCGTCCGCGCCGAGCGAGATGCCCAGGGTCTGGTTGAGGCCGAGCGACGTGAACAGGATGATGACGGTGAGCGGGATGTTCCGCACGATGTTCACGTACGCGGTCCCGAAGCCGCGCATCAACGGCACCGGACCGACGCGCATGGCGGCCAGCAGGGTGCCCCAGATCAGGGAGCCGACGGCGGAGAGCACAGCGAGCTGCACCGTCGTCCAGAAGGCCCCCAGCAGGTCGTAATCTTCAAGAAAATCGAACACGATCTCCCGCGCTTCCGCGTGTATGGATGCCGACCCGGGTGCGCCGCCGCGGTCGGGCGGCGGCGCACTCCGTCAGGCGTTGCCTCAGCTCTTGATGTCGCCGATCTTCGGCGCGGGCTCGTTCTGGTAGTTGGCCGGACCGAAGTTGTCCTTGACGGCCTTGTCCCAGGACTTGTCGGAGACCATGTCCTCAAGGGCCTTGTTGATCTTGTCCTTGAGGTCGCTGCCCTTCTTGACGCCGATGCCGTAGTTCTCGTTCGTCATCTTGAAGCCGCCCAGCTTGAACTTGCCCTTGAACTGCGGCTGCGAGGCGTAACCGGCGAGGATGGAGTCGTCGGTGGTCAGCGCGTCGACGGCGCCGTTCTGCAGACCGGGCAGGCAGGCCGAGTACGTCGGGTACGGCTGCAGCTGGGCCTTGGGCGCCAGCTTGTCCTTGACGTTCTGCGCGGAGGTCGAACCGGTGACGGAGCAGAGCTTGGCGCTGTTCAGGTCCTCCGGCGACTTGATCTTGTCGTCGTCGGCGCGGAGCAGCACGTCCTGGTGGGCGAGCAGGTACGGGCCGGCGAAGTCGACCTTCTCCTCGCGCTCCGGGGTGATCGAGTAGGTCGCGGCGATGAAGTCGACGTCGCCGCGCTGCAGCATGGTCTCGCGGTCACCGCTCTTCGCCTCCTTCCACTCGATCTGGTTCTCCTCGTAACCGAGCTTCTTGGCGACGTAGGTGGCGACGTCCACGTCGAAGCCCGCGTAGCCCTGCGGGGTCTTCTGGCCGAGGCCCGGCTGGTCGAACTTGATGCCGATCGTGATCTTGTCCTTGCCGCCGCCCGAGGACTCGTTGTCGCCGTCGCCACCCCCGCACGCGGTGGCGGTCAGGGCGAGGGCGAAGACGGTGGCCGAGGCGGCGGTGACCTTGCGGAGCTTCATGTGCACATCCTTTGACTGGTGAAGTGATGCGGACCGGTCAATGTCCGGTGACGCGGGTCGGCAGGGGCGCTGCGCCGCGCCTCAGTGGTGAAGGATCTTCGACAGGAAGTCCTTGGCACGGTCGCTGCGCGGGTTGCTGAAGAACTGGTCCGGCGTCGCCTGCTCGACGATGCGGCCGTCCGCCATGAACACCACGCGGTTGGCGGCCGAACGCGCGAAGCCCATCTCGTGGGTCACGACGATCATCGTCATGCCGTCACGGGCGAGCTGCTGCATGACTTCGAGAACCTCGTTGATCATCTCCGGGTCGAGAGCCGACGTCGGCTCGTCGAAGAGCATGACCTTGGGCTCCATCGCCAGGGCCCGCGCGATGGCGACGCGCTGCTGCTGACCACCGGAGAGCTGTGCGGGGTACTTGTCGGCCTGTGCGGCCACGCCGACCCGGTCGAGGAGGGCACGCGCGCGCTCCTCGGCCTCCTTCTTGTCCTTCTTGCGGACCTTGACCTGTCCGAGCGTCACGTTCTCGAGCACGGTCTTGTGCGCGAACAGGTTGAAGGACTGGAAGACCATCCCCACGTCGGCACGGAGCTTCGCGAGCGCCTTGCCCTCGGCGGGCAGGGGCTTGCCGTCGATCGTGATCGAGCCGGAGTCGATCGTCTCCAGACGGTTGATGGTGCGGCACAGGGTGGACTTGCCGGACCCGGAGGGTCCGATGACCACGACGACTTCGCCACGGGCGATCGTCAGGTCGATGTCCTGGAGAACGTGCAACGCGCCGAAGTGCTTGTTGACGCTCTTCAGGACGACCAGATCGCCGGTCGCGGCCTCATCTTCCTTGGCCACCGATACTTCGGTCATCGCTCCTAGGCTCCGTCCTCCTCGGTTTCGGAGGACAGTAGTAACCCTTCAGACCTGCGTCATTACATCTGAGGGGAATCTGAGCATCACGATCCGATAGCAATCGGACACCTGTCGTAGCACTTGTGAGCTGGAACGCGTCCGCGCGAGGCACCGGTACCGAAGCGCAACCGGAACCCTCTTGACGTGGTCGTCCCTCATCGGCGTGACTGCAAGGTGCACCCCGGTGTGCCCATGATGGACACACCGGACAAACGGCCGATGAACCGAAGGGGGCCCTGGTGAGACTGCTGCTCGTCGAGGACGACAACCACGTCGCCGCGGCCCTGTCCGCCGTGCTGGCCCGGCACGGCTTCGACGTCACCCACGCGCGCAGCGGCGAGGAGGCCCTCCAGGCACTCGTCCCCGAGAGCGACGGCTTCGGCGTCGTCCTGCTCGACCTCGGCCTGCCCGACCAGGACGGGTACGAGGTCTGCGGCAAGATACGCAAGCGCACCAGCACCCCCGTGATCATGGTGACCGCGCGCTCCGACGTACGCTCCCGCATCCACGGCCTCAACCTCGGCGCCGACGACTACGTCGTGAAGCCGTACGACACCGGGGAACTGCTCGCCCGGATCCACGCCGTCAGCCGGCGCAGCGCCCAGGAGGAGGCCACCGGCTCCACGGAGACCCAGGTGGTCCTCGGCCCGGTGCGCATCGAGCTGCCCACCCGGCAGGTCAGCGTCAACGGCACGCCCGTCCAGCTCACCCGCAAGGAGTTCGACCTGCTCGCGCTGCTGGCGCAGCGGCCGGGGGTGGTCTTCCGCCGGGAGCAGATCATCAGCGAGGTGTGGCGCACCAGCTGGGAGGGGACCGGCCGCACCCTGGAGGTGCACGTGGCCTCCCTGCGCTCCAAGCTGCGCATGCCCGCCCTGATCGAGACCGTGCGCGGCGTCGGCTACCGGCTCGTCGCGCCCACGGCGTAGCGGGGCCGGGTGCACACACGTCTGCTGCCGCTGCTCATCGTCCTGATGGCGGCCGTCCTGCTCGCCCTCGGCGTGCCGCTCGCGGTGAGCCTCGCCGGCGCCCAGCAGCAGAAGGTCGTCGTCGACCGCATCGACGACACCGCCCGCTTCGCGGCCCTCGCCCAGTTCGTCACCGAGCCAGCCGACACCTCGGGCAACGACGTCAACGAGCGCCGCGAGACGCTCAGCGCCGAACTGCGCAGCTACTACGAGGTCTACGGCATCCGCGCCGGCGTCTTCTACCGCAACGACGCCCCCATGGCGCACGCCCCCGACGACTTCTTCCTGCCCCGCGCCGGCGAGGTCCGGGACGCCTTCGAGGAGGCGCTGCTCAGCCGCCGCAGCCACGACCCCGAACAGGTGTGGCCCTGGCAGCGGAGCACGCTCGTGGTCGCCTCACCGGTGATCCGGGACGGCGACGTCGTCGCGGTCGTGGTCACCGACTCGCCCACCGGGCAGATGCGGTCCCGCATCCTCCAGGGCTGGATGGTCATCGCCGCGGGGGAAGCGGCCGCGATGCTGCTGGCCGTCGGCGCGGCCCTCCGGCTCACCGGCTGGGTGCTGCGCCCGGTACGCGTCCTCGACGCCACCACCCACGACATCGCCACCGGCCGGCTGAAGTCCCGCGTCGCGGAGGCCGGCGGACCACCCGAGCTGCGCCGCCTCGCCCGCTCCTTCAACGAGATGGCGGACAACGTCGAGAACGTGCTGGAGCAGCAGCGCGCCTTCGTCGCCGACGCCTCCCACCAGCTCCGCAACCCCCTGTCCGCGCTGCTGCTGCGCATCGAGCTGCTCGCCCTCGAGCTGCCCGAGGACAACGAGGAGATCGCGTCCGTGCGCGCCGAGGGCAAACGCTTGGCGCAGGTCCTCGACGACCTGCTCGACCTGGCCCTGGCCGAGCACAGCGCGCCCGACCTGCGGATCGTCGACATCGGCGCGGTGGCCGCCGAGCGGGTCGCCGCCTGGTCGCCGTCCGCCGACGCCAAGGACGTCACGCTGACCGGCGTCTGCCCGGCGACCACCGCGTGGGCCGACCCGGTGGCGCTGTCCAGCGCGCTGGACGCGGTCATCGACAACGCGGTGAAGTTCACGCCGTCCGGCGAGAGCGTCGAGGTGACCGTCGCCTCCAACGGCGACACGGCGACCGTCGTCGTCACCGACAACGGACCCGGACTGACCGACGAGGAGCTGACCCGCGTCGGCGACCGCTTCTGGCGCAGCGGACGGCACCAGAACGTCAAGGGCTCGGGCCTCGGCCTGTCCATCTCCCGGGCGCTGCTCGCCGCGGGCGGCGGCTCCCTCACCTACGAACGGCACGAGCCGCACGGGCTGCGGGTGACCGTGAGCGTGCCGCGCAACGCCCCCGCCGGTGAGGCGGACGGTCAGGGCTTGACGGAGCGGTAGTACCGGCGGGCGCCCTCGTGCAGCCGCAGCGGGTCGGTGTAGATGGCGGTGCGCACGTCGACGAGCTGCGCGGAGTGCACATGGGCGCCGATGCCGTCACGGCTCTTCAGCACGACCCGGGTCAGCCACTCGGTGAGCCGGGGGTCGGCGTCCGCGCGCGTGATCAGCAGGTTGGACACCGCCATGGTCGGCACGGCCGAGCCGTGCTGACTCCCCGGGTAGGCCGACTCCGGGATGCTGGTCGCGCGGTAGTGGCGGGCGGCGCCTCCCTGGTCGTGCACCTTCGCGATCAGGGAGGCGTCGATCGGCACCAGCCGCAGCGCGGAGTCCTCCGTGTACTTCTTCAGGCCGTCGGTGGGCAGCCCGCCCGACCAGAAGAAGGCGTCCAGGCCGTGCCCCAGACGTCCGGGCCCGGTATCGATGCCGTCCGCGGACGGGACGATGTCCCGCTCCGGGTCGATCCCGGCCGCCCGCAGCACCCGGTCGGCGATGAGCCGCACCCCGGACTTCGGCGGCCCTATGGCGACCCGCTTGCCCCGCAGGTCGGCGACGGTACGGATGCCCGAGCCGGGCGCGACGGCGAGCTGCACGTAGTCGTCGTACAGGCGCGCCACCCCGCGCAGCCCCTCGGCGCCGGTGCGGCCCTCCTGCCGGTACGTCTCCACGGCGTCGGCCGCCGCGAGGGCGAAGTCGGCCTGCCCGGTGGCGACCCGGCGGACGTTCTCCCAGGAGCCGTCGCTGGTCTCCAGCCGTACCTCCAGGTCGGGCATGTTCTTGCCGAGCGCGGTCCGCAGCAGCTCGCCGTACTTCTGGTAGACGCCGGCGCGGGTGCCGGTGCTCATCGTGATCGTCCCGCCGGGCGCCTCCTCGCGCCACGGCGCCGCCCACCACAGCAGCAGCCCGAGCACCACGAGACCGGCGGCCGCGCCCCGCAGGGCCCGCCGCCTGCCGATGCGGGACAGCACGTGGGACATGGCCGCGATCCTGCCAGCCCGGTGCCCGGCTGACCAGGGCGGAACTCACAGGACAGGGCGACCCGACTCGGTGCCGGACGTGGGGGCGGTACCGCCGCGGCAGGGGCAGGAGAGCCGGCCGTGGAGGACGCGGACCACGAAGTGGGGAAAGCCCGCGCCGAGTTGACGCGATCGCTGTAGCCTCCATCGATGACGTCCTCCACCGAGTCCGCGCCGACGCCGTCCGCCTCCGACGCCGAGTGCCTCGCGCTCACCCGGCAGCTGCGGCGCCGGGGCACCGTCGTGCTGTCCGTGTTCGCGCTGGCCTGGGCCTTCGCGGGCGCCTCCGGCACCGGACCGGCGACGGACGTGGTGCCGGTGGCCGTCGAGGCGGCGGCGCTCGCGGTCACGGCGGTCGCGCTGTACCTCGGTCTCCGCAAGGACGCACGGCCCTCGCCCCGGACGGTGGACCTGCCCCCGAACTGGGCCCGCGGGGTGGGCATCGTGAACGGCGTCGAACTGCTGGCCGTCGTCGCCGTGATCGCCGCGGCCAACGCCTCCGGACGCCCGGCGTACATCCCGGTCGGCATCGCGCTCGTCGTGGGCCTGCACTTCTTCCCGCTCGCCCGGCTCTACGACCAGTGGCAGTACCGGTGGACCGGCGCCCTGACGACGGCCGTGGCGGTCGTCGGCGCCGTGCTGGTCCTGACCGGTCAGTCCGCCGAGACCGTGCGGGTCGTGGTGGGTCTGGCCTGCGCGGCGGTCCTCTGGGGCTCCGCCTGCCACCTGGCCGTACGCGGCTGAGCCACCTGGCCGTACCGGGCGGAGGGGGAACACCGGCCGGAACCGGTCCGGGAAACGCCTACCCTTGTTGCCATGACCAGCAGCAGTGACCGGAGCCCCGCCGTGGACGTTCTCCCGACCAGGACCTACGAGATTCGCACCTACGGGTGTCAGATGAACGTCCACGACTCCGAGCGGTTGTCCGGGCTGCTGGAGGACGCCGGGTACGTCCGCGCCCCCGAGGGCTCCGACGGCGAGGCCGACGTCGTCGTGTTCAACACCTGCGCCGTGCGCGAGAACGCCGACAACAAGCTGTACGGCAACCTGGGCCACCTCGCCCCGAAGAAGGCGAGCCGCCCCGGCATGCAGATCGCCGTCGGCGGCTGCCTCGCGCAGAAGGACCGCGACACCATCGTCAAGCGCGCCCCCTGGGTGGACGTCGTCTTCGGCACGCACAACATCGGCAAGCTGCCGGTGCTCCTGGAGCGCGCCCGCGTCCAGGAGGAGGCGCAGGTCGAGATCGCCGAGTCGCTGGAGGCGTTCCCCTCCACGCTGCCCACCCGCCGCGAGAGCGCCTACGCGGCCTGGGTGTCGATCTCCGTCGGCTGCAACAACACCTGCACGTTCTGCATCGTCCCCGCACTGCGCGGCAAGGAGAAGGACCGCCGCCCCGGCGACATCCTCGCCGAGATCGAGGCGCTGGTCGCCGAGGGCGTCTCCGAGATCACCCTGCTCGGCCAGAACGTCAACGCCTACGGCTCCGACATCGGCGACCGCGAGGCGTTCAGCAAGCTGCTGCGCGCCTGCGGGAAGATCGACGGCCTGGAGCGGGTCCGCTTCACCTCCCCGCACCCCCGCGACTTCACCGACGACGTCATCGCCGCCATGGCCGAGACGCCCAACGTGATGCCGCAGCTCCACATGCCGCTGCAGTCCGGCTCCGACCCGGTCCTCAAGGCCATGCGCCGCTCCTACCGGCAGGAGCGCTTCCTCGGGATCATCGAGAAGGTTCGCGCCGCCATCCCGCACGCGGCGATCAGCACCGACATCATCGTGGGCTTCCCCGGCGAGACCGAGGAGGACTTCCAGCAGACGCTGCACGTCGTCCGCGAGGCCCGCTTCGCCCAGGCGTTCACCTTCCAGTACTCCAAGCGGCCCGGCACCCCGGCCGCCGAGATGGACGGGCAGATCCCCAAGAAGGTCGTCCAGGAGCGCTACGAGCGGCTCGTCGCCCTCCAGGAGGAGATCTCCTGGGAGGAGAACAAGAAGCAGGTCGGCCGCACCCTGGAGCTGATGGTCGCCGAGGGCGAGGGCCGCAAGGACGACACCACCCACCGCCTCTCCGGCCGCGCCCCCGACAACCGCCTGGTGCACTTCACCAAGCCCGAGCAGGAGGTCCGCCCCGGTGACATCGTCACCGTCGAGGTGACCTACGCGGCACCGCACCACCTCCTCGCCGAGGGCCCCGTCCTCGACGTCCGCCGCACCCGCGCGGGCGACGCCTGGGAGAAGCGCACCGCGGAGAAGGCGGCCAAGCCCGCGGGCGTGCTGCTCGGCCTGCCCAAGGTGGGCGTGCCCGAGCCGCTCCCGGCGGTCACCGGCGGCTGCGCCGTCGACTGACCCCGCCGCCCAGGACCCGCCCCGACGGGCGGGTCCGTACGGCCGCAGTAGGCTGCTGATCATGCTTGTCGCCGCCGCAGCCTGCCCCTGCCCGCCGCTGCTCGTGCCCGAGGTCGCCGCCGGCGCCGCCCCGGAGCTGGACGCCGCGCGCGCCGCCTGCACGGACGCGCTCGGCGTGCTCGCCGCCGCCCGCCCCGACCTGCTGGTGGTCGTGGGCCCGGACGACGGCGCCGGCACGCGCGACTACCCCGCGGGAACCCCGGGTTCCTTCCGCCGGTTCGGCGTCGACCTGGGGGTACGGCTGGGGGAGGGCGACGGCGCGGCCGGCGGGGAACTGCCCTACGGGCTCGCCGTGGGCGCCTGGCTGCTGGGGCGGATCGGGTGGGCCGATGCCCCCGTCGAAGGGCGGGGCGTGGGGGAGTCCTTCGCGCCGGACGCGTGCCTCGCGGAGGGGCGGCGGCTGGCCGGCCGGGCCGACCGGGTGGCGCTGCTGGTGATGGGCGACGCCAGCGCCTGCCGCACCCTCAAGGCGCCCGGCTACCTCGACGAACGCGCGGCGCCCTACGACGCGGAGATCGCCCGCGCGCTCGGCTCGGCCGACACGGACGCGCTGCGGGCGCTGGACCCCGGGGTGTCGCGTGAGCTCAAGGTGTCCGGCCGCGCTCCCTGGCAGGTGCTCGCGGGGGCGGCCGAGGGCGGCGCCGCCCTGTCCGGCGTGCTGCTCCACGAGGACGCGCCGTACGGCGTGGGGTACGTGGTCGCCGCCTGGTCGTAGGCGCGCGGAGGTGAACGAACGGCGGACGGCCGAGGCGCGAGGCCTCGGCCGTCCGCCGTTCGTGCCGCTCAGGAGGCGGGCGGCGGCCCGGCCGGCGGCGTGGTGCCGCCCGCGTCCGGACCGGAGTCGTTCTTGCGCGCGAAGCGGTCCACGGCCTCCTTGGCCTTTCCCGTGCCCGACTGGATCCTGTCGCTGTACTTGCCCTTGGTTCCCCGGTCGACGGTGTGCGCCGCCTTCTCCAGGCCGTGCTGGATCTTGTCCTCGTGCTGCTGCGCGAGGCCGGAGACCTTGTCCTTGGCAGGGCCGATCTTGGCCTTGAGATTGTCCAGGAGACCCATGATGAACCTTTCCTCGCGGCACGCTACGTGCGGGCGCCCTCGCCGGCCTCGGTGTCGGCGGCCTTGCCGGACTGCTGCTTCGGGATGTCGACGCTCTCCGTGACGCCGGCCTCGTCGGACTCCTTCACCGGGGTCTCGGAGGCGGCCTTCGCCTCGTCGGCCGCGGTCTCGGACCCAGGCGTCGCCGCCGTGTCGTCCGTACCGGCCCCGGTCTTCTCCCCGTCGGTCCGTGCCTCGGCCGCCGCTGTCTCTCCCGTGGTCTTCGACCTCCGAAAAAGTCGTGCAAAAACGCCCATATCCACTCCATACGTTACTCGTGCGGGCGAAATTCCGCGTAGCCCGGTGTGTCCATCCGTGTGAGCCGGGCGAGCGCCGCCGTGATGCGGCGGCAGGAACCTCGAACGGGCAACGACCCGGCGGACCTCGCGTCACGTAACCCGATCGAGAGCGGCCCGTGAGGTTTGGGAGACTGGATCGGTGAGCAGCGCACCCCATGCCCCCCGCGTCATCGCCGTCGTCGGTCCCACCGCGGCCGGAAAGTCCGATCTGGGCGTTTTTCTCGCCCAGCGGCTGGGGGGTGAGGTCGTCAACGCCGACTCCATGCAGCTCTACCGGGGGATGGACATCGGCACCGCCAAGCTGACGCCCGAGGAGCGCGGCGGTGTTCCGCACCACCTGCTCGACGTCTGGGACGTCACCGAGGCCGCCTCCGTCGCCGAGTACCAGCGGATGGCCCGGGGACGGATCGACGCGCTTCTCGCCGAAGGGCGCTGGCCGATCCTGGTCGGCGGCTCCGGCCTGTACGTCCGTGGCGCGGTCGACAGCCTGGAGTTCCCCGGCACCGACCCGGAGGTCCGCTCGCGCCTGGAGGACGAGCTGGCGCTGCGCGGCTCCGGCGCGCTGCACGCCCGGCTCGCCGCGGCCGACCCCGACGCGGCCCGCGCGATCCTGCCGAGCAACGGCCGCCGTATCGTCCGCGCGCTGGAGGTCATCGAGATCACCGGGCGGCCCTTCACCGCCAACCTCCCCGGCCACGACTCGGTCTACGACACGCTCCAGATCGGCGTCGACGTGGCCCGCCCCGAACTCGACGAGCGGATCGCCCGCCGGGTCGACCGGATGTGGAAGGCCGGACTCGTCGAAGAAGTGCGCGCACTCGAGGCGCAGGGGTTGCGCGAGGGGCGTACGGCGTCGCGCGCCCTCGGCTACCAGCAGGTGCTCGCCGCACTTGCCGGCGAGTGCACCCTGGAGGAGGCGCGGGCCGAGACCGTCCGTGCCACCAAGCGCTTCGCGCGCCGTCAGGATTCATGGTTCAGGCGCGATCCCCGGGTGCACTGGTTGAGTGGGGCCGCGGCGGACCTGGGGGAGCTCCCGCAGCTCGCGATGGCGTTGGTCGAACGACCGGTTACAGCCTGATCACGTCCTGGCATCGGGACGCCCAGGCCGTCATCCGGGCCTGCGACGCCGTGCCATCATCAAGCTTCGATCGACCAGTGGAGTCCTAAGTTGGGAGGGCGCGTGGCGATGGAGGCCGGCCCTCGCGACACCGCACACAGCACCGAGCACCTCACCACCGAGCGGGATGCCCCGGAGCCGGAGACCGGGCGTCTCAGCCCCGACGGGCCCGAGGAGACGCAGGGCGGTGTGACCGACGACGGTCCCGAGCCGGAGGAGATGTTCACCGGCGGGGACGAGGTCGAGGTCGAGCTGCGCCCGCAGCGCCGGCTGCGCGTCTGGCAGCTCGCCCCGATCGTCGCCCTCGGCGCGCTCGGCTCCCTGATGTTCGCCTTCCCGCTCGCCTTCGACTTCGGCGACAGCGGCGCGGTCATCGCCATGCTCGGCCTGCTGATCTGCTCCTGCGCGGCCGGCTGGGGCATGATGGCCGCCCGCAAGGTCGGCTACACCTGGCCGGGCCTGACCGCCCGCGGCTCGGACCGCAAGTCCGACTGGCGCGTGGTGGCCGCGTACGCGGTGATGGTCGCGGCGGTGGTCGCCCTCGCGGTCTGGCGAGTGGCCCGCCTCCGCTGAGGGCCCCCTCGAGGGGGGACTCCTCAACGCCTCCCGCGATCCCCGCGACGCGGGAGCTCCTCAACGCCTCCCGCGGTCCCGCGACGCGGGACTCCTCAACGCCTTCCATGATCCCCGCGACCCGGACGGTGTCGAACCCCCGCTCCTGCCCTGCGGGGCGCCGTGCCGAAGAATCGCGGCTCTCCGCGCCCACCTCCACGCGCGCGTCCTCTTCGCCGCCTCCGCGACGCTTGGCGCCGGAGGCCGTCCGCGCCGCCCCCACGGCTCGGCTCGCGCGCGGAAGCCCGCGGCTCCGGGGCCCGCGGGACGTTGTCCACAGCCCCCGACGCCACCCCGCTCCCACCCCGTAGGATCGAGGAATGAGCACGCGGATCGCCTTCCTCAAGGGGCACGGTACGGAGAACGACTTCGTGATCGTGCCCGACCCGGAGAACGCCGTCGAGTTGCCAGCGGCGGCCGTCGCCGTGCTGTGCGACCGGCGTGCGGGGATCGGGGGCGACGGGCTGCTGCACGTCGTGCGGTCCGCCGCGCACCCCGAGGCGCGGGCCATGGCGGACGAGGCCGAGTGGTTCATGGACTACCGCAACGGCGACGGATCCGTCGCCGAGATGTGCGGCAACGGCGTGCGCGTCTTCGCCCGCTACCTCCAGCACGCCGGGCACGTCGGCGAGGGCGACCTCGCGATCGCCACGCGCGGCGGGGTGAAGACCGTGCACATCGCCAAGGACGGCGACATCACCGTCGGCATGGGCCGCGCGGTCCTCCCCGAGGGCGACGTCACCGTGGCCGTGGGCGAGCGCGGCTGGCCCGCGCGCAACGTCAACATGGGCAACCCGCACGCCGTGGCCTTCGTCGCCGATCTGGCCGACGCCGGCAGTCTGTTCACCGCGCCCTCCTTCGCCCCGGAAGCCGCCTACCCGGACGGCGTCAACGTGGAGTTCGTCGTCGACCGGGGCCCTCGGCACGTCGCGATGCGCGTGCACGAGCGCGGGGTCGGCGAGACCCGCTCCTGCGGCACCGGGGCGTGCGCCGTCGCCGTGGCCGCCGCCCGCCGCGACGGCGTCGATCCGCGCGACACCGGCCTGCCGGTGACGTACACCGTGGACCTCCCCGGCGGCACCCTCGTGATCACCGAACAGCCGGACGGCCAAATCGAGATGACCGGTCCCGCGGTCATCGTCGCCGAGGGCGCGATCGAGGCCGAGTGGCTGGAGAACGCCCTCGGCTGAACGATGCGCTGCACGATCTTCCGCCCTCCGCCCCGCCCCGCCGTCGATCCGCAGGCCGGAGCGGGTGTGAGGCTGCGAGATCGTGGAACACCGCTTACCCGATGGCGTGAAAACGACCGTGAACGACCCGTCGCTCTTTGGAGTGATCCGTTTCACGGTCGGCCGGAGGCGGCCGGTCCGGCCCCTCGCGGCTGGATAGCATCAAGCACCGGCCCGGACGGGGGATCAACGCCGTCCCCCAGGCCCGAGTCCGCCCTGGGGCGCCGTCCGCCGGATCCACGCAGCCGGAGGTGCTCATGAACGCGGAGGCCGCGAAACCTGCGACCCCGGGCCCGCTCGCACCGGGTCACGTCACACCGGCCGGGACGCGCCGCAAGTCCCGCCCCCGGCTCGACCTGCGCCGGCTGGGCCGCGCCGCCCTGCTGGGGTCGTCCTCCGCCCGCGACCGGCTGCCCGACGCCATCGGCCACGTCGTCGAGGCCCACCGCGCCCACCATCCCGACGCCGACCTCGAACCGCTGCGCCGCGCCTACCTCCTCGCGGAGTCCTCGCACCGGGGCCAGATGCGCAAGAGCGGCGAGCCGTACATCACCCACCCGCTCGCCGTCACCCTCATCCTGGCCGAACTCGGCGCCGAGACCACGACGTTGACCGCCTCGCTGCTGCACGACACCGTCGAGGACACCGACGTCACCCTCGACCAGGTGGGCGAGGAGTTCGGCGAGGAGGTGCGCTATCTCGTCGACGGCGTCACCAAGTTGGAGAAGGTCGACTACGGCGCCGCCGCCGAGCCCGAGACCTTCCGCAAGATGCTCGTCGCCACCGGCAACGACGTCCGCGTGATGTCGATCAAACTCGCCGACCGGCTGCACAACATGCGCACTCTCGGCGTGATGCGTCCCGCCAAGCAGGAACGCATCGCCAAGGTGACACGTGACGTGCTCATCCCGCTCGCCGAACGCCTCGGCGTCCAGGCGCTCAAGACGGAGCTGGAGGACCTGGTCTTCGCCATCCTCCACCCCGAGGAGTACGAGACGACCCGCGAGCTGATCCTCCGCAACGCCGCCCGCGAGGACGACCCGCTCGCCGACGTGGCCGACGACGTCCGCAAGGTGCTCCGGGAGGCCGACATCCCGGCCGAAGTCCTCATCCGGCCACGGCACTTCGTCTCCGTGCACCGCGTCTCCCGCAAGCGCGGCCCGCTGCGCGGCGCCGACTTCGGCCGGCTGCTGGTGCTGGTGAACGAGGACGCCGACTGCTACGCCGTGCTGGGCGAGCTGCACACCTGTATGACGCCGGTGGTCTCGGAGTTCAAGGACTTCATCGCCGTCCCCAAGTTCAACCTGTACCAGTCGCTGCACACCGCGGTGGCGGGCGACGACGGCCAGGTCGTCGAGGTCCTCATCCGCACCCACCAGATGCACAAGGTCGCCGAGGCGGGCGTCGTCGCGCTCGGCAACCCGTACGCCGCGCCGCCGGAGGAGCAGTCCGCGGGCGACGGCGAGCGCGTCGACCCGACCCGCCCCGGCTGGCTGTCCCGGCTGCTCGACTGGCAGCAGGCCGCGCCCGACCCCGACACCTTCTGGTCCACGCTCCGCGAGGACCTCGCGCAGGACCGGGAGATCACCGTCTTCCGCCCCGACGGCGGCACCCTGGGCCTGCCCGAGGGGGCGACCTGCGTGGACGCCGCCTACGCGCAGTACGGCGAGGACGCGCACGCCTGCATCGGCGCCCGGGTCAACGGGCGGCTGGCCAGGCTCAGCACCGTGCTCAAGGACGGGGACACCGTCCAGCTGCTCATGGACCAGGACGCGGCCTCCGCGCCGTCCCGCGAATGGCTGGACCACGCCACCACCCCCGCGGCCCGCATCGCCATCCAGCGATGGCTCGCCGCGCACCCCAGCGCGGAGGACGGCGACGCCCGCTCCCTGGCGGACGACGTCGAGCCCACCAGGACGGCCGGGACGGAGACCCCCCAGCCCTCCGGCGCCGAGGACACCGACCCGGGACGCCCCGGCGCCGCCCAGGTGCTCGTCGACCGGGACGGCGCGACCGTACGGCTGGCCGGCTGCTGCACGCCCGTACCGCCCGACGAGGTCACCGGATTCGTGGTGCGCGGAGGAGCCGTCACCGTGCACCGGACGGAGTGTCCGGCGGTGGAGCGGATGAGGAGCGACGGCCGCACCGAGGTCGGCGTGCGCTGGGGCGAGGGCGCCGAGTGCCGGGTCACGCTGATGGCGGAGTCGTTCGTCCGGCCGCACCTCCTCGCGGACCTCACCGAGGCGATGGCCACCGAGGGAGCGGAGATCGTCTCCGCGACCGTGGAACCGCCGGACCGGCAACAGGTGCGCCACACGTACACCGTGCAGCTTCCGGACGCCGCTCAGCTTCCCTCCCTGATGCGGGCCATGCGCAACGTGGCGGGCGTGTACGACGTGAGCCGGGCGCAGCCGCAGACACCGGACGCCTGAGACGGCCCTTGCCCTGACCAGACCCCCTGTCCTGACCAGGCCCCTGGCCCTGACCGGGCCCCCCGAGTGACGGCACCCGGCGCACAGACCCGTGCGGTGTGATTACCCGATCGGGTGGGTCGGGAGCGCGCCGCCGCAGCGGCGCACGTCCGCGCTGATAGCCGTGAGGCATGCCGCTCACCTCCCGCCGCACCGTCCCGCAGACCCCGCGACGCCCGGCGCCCCGCGCCCGCCGCCGCACCGCCCAGGCCCTGCTCGCCTCCGCCGTCGGCGTCTGCCTGGTCGCCGCGAGCGCGCCCGCCGAACCGCTCGGCATCGGCGACCCGCTCTTCCCGCACCTCGGCAACCCCGGCTACGACGTACAGGCGTACGACCTGGACCTCACCTATCCCGGCAGCAACGACCGGCCGCTCGAGGCCGTCACCACCGTCGACGCCCGCATCACCGCCGAGCTGGACCGGATCAACCTGGACTTCGCCCACGGCACGGTCCGCTCCGTCGAGGTCGACGGCGAGCCGGCCGTCTTCACCGGCGTGGGCGAGGACCTGGTGATCACCCCCGACGGCGGCCTCGCCCCGGGCGACTCGGTGCGCATCACCGTCCGGCACACCAGCGACCCCCGGCCCGGCGACCGCGAGGGCGGCTGGGTGCGCACCGCCGACGGCCTCGCCCTCGCCAACCAGGCGGACGCGGCCCATCTGGTGTTCCCGTGCAACGACCACCCGTCCGACAAGGCGATGTTCACCTTCCGCCTCACGGTCCCGGAGGGATACACGGCCGTCGCCAACGGCCTGCCCACCGCGGTCGACCGCGCCCCCGGCACCACCACCTGGAGCTACCGCACCCGCAACCCCATGGCCACCGAACTCGCCCAGGTGTCCATCGGCCGCTCCACCGTCCTGCACCGCACCGGACCCCACGACCTGCCCCTGCGGGACGTCGTCCCCACCGAGCACCGCGCCGCCCTCGAACCCTGGCTGGCGAAGACCCCGGCGCAGATCTCCTGGATGGAGGCCCGGGTCGGCCGCTACCCCTTCGCCACCTACGGCCTGCTGCTCGCCGAGGCCTCCACCGGCTTCGCCCTGGAGACCCAGACGCTCTCCCTCTTCGAGCGCGACCTGTTCACCGACCCCGCCCTGCCCGCCTGGTACGTCGAGTCGATCATGGTGCACGAGCTGGCCCACCAGTGGTTCGGCGACAGCGTCAGCCCCCGCACCTGGGCCGACCTGTGGCTCAACGAGGGGCACGCCACCTGGTACGAGGCGCTGTACGCCGAGAAGCGCGGCGGCAGGACCCTGGAGGCCCGGATGCGGGCCGCGTACGAGTCCTCCGACGGGTGGCGCGCCGCCGGAGGAGCGCCGGCCGCACCCAAGCCGCCCGAGCCGGGCCGCAAGATCGGCATCTTCCGCCCCGGCGTCTACGGCGGCGCCGCGCTGGTGCTCTACGCCCTGCGCCAGGAGATCGGGCAGGAGGCGTTCGACCGGCTGGAGCGCGCCTGGGTCGACCGGCACCGCGACGGCAACGCCTCCACGGCCGACTTCGTCCGGCTCGCCTCCGAGACCGCGGGACGCGACCTCACCGGCTTCCTGCACGCCTGGCTGTACGACGACACCACCCCGCCGATGCCCGGCCACCCCGACTGGCGGTCCTCGAAGCGTGCCGTGGCGGAGGAGCCCGGCCCCCACACCCGCGAGCACCCGCACGGGCTCCTGCCCGGCCCGCACGGGCATCGGCCGGACGCGGGCGGGGAATAACACGGTGACGAGACGAGCCGTACCGTGCGACCATCGTCAGGTCCGCGCGACAGGGACAACGGGAATCTCCCGGGGTACCCGGACGTTGTGGACAGTGACGGAAGGCCTCCCGGCCGTGTCCGTCGCCGCAGACGGCACACCGACGACGTAAGGACCCAATGACCTCCTCTTCTTCCCCTTCCCAGGACACCAACCGCTTCGCGCACAGCCAGGCCGAGGGTCTTCGGGCCGATGCCCTGATGGAAGAGGACGTCGCCTGGAGCTTCGAGATCGACGGAGAGCGGGACGGCGACCAGTTCGACCGCTCCGAGCGCGCGGCCCTGCGTCGCGTTGCCGGCCTCTCCACCGAGCTCGAGGACGTCACCGAGGTCGAGTACCGGCAGCTCCGCCTGGAGCGCGTCGTGCTCGTCGGGGTGTGGACCTCGGGCACCGCGCAGGACGCCGAGAACTCCCTCGCGGAGCTCGCCGCCCTCGCCGAGACGGCGGGCGCCCTCGTCCTCGACGGCGTGATCCAGCGCCGGGACAAGCCGGACGCGGCCACCTACATCGGCTCCGGCAAGGCCGAGGAGCTGCGCGACATCGTGCTCGAGTCGGGCGCGGACACCGTCATCTGCGACGGTGAGCTCAGCCCCGGCCAGCTCATCCACCTCGAGGACGTCGTCAAGGTCAAGGTTATCGACCGTACGGCCCTGATCCTCGACATCTTCGCCCAGCACGCCAAGTCCCGAGAGGGCAAGGCGCAGGTCGCGCTCGCGCAGATGCAGTACATGCTGCCGCGGCTGCGCGGCTGGGGTCAGTCGCTGTCCCGGCAGATGGGCGGCGGCAAGGGCGGCGGCCTCGCCACCCGTGGTCCCGGTGAGACCAAGATCGAGACGGACCGGCGCCGGATCCGCGAGAAGATGGCGAAGATGCGCCGGGAGATCGCGGAGATGAAGACCGGCCGCGAGATCAAGCGCCAGGAGCGCAAGCGCAACAAGGTGCCGTCCGTCGCCATCGCGGGCTACACCAACGCAGGCAAGTCCTCGCTGCTCAACCGCCTCACCGGCGCGGGTGTACTGGTGGAGAACGCCCTGTTCGCCACCCTCGACCCGACCGTGCGCCGGGCCGAGACCCCGAGCGGCCGGCTCTACACGCTGGCCGACACCGTCGGCTTCGTCCGGCACCTGCCGCACCACCTGGTCGAGGCGTTCCGCTCCACCATGGAGGAGGTCGGCGACTCCGATCTCATCCTCCACGTGGTGGACGGCTCGCACCCGAACCCGGAGGAGCAGCTCGCCGCCGTGCGCGAGGTGATCCGGGACGTCGGCGCCACCGGCGTGCCCGAGATCGTCGTGATCAACAAGGCGGACGCGGCGGACCCGCTGACCCTGCAGCGGCTGCTCCGGGTGGAGCCCCGCTCCATCGCCGTCTCGGCCCGCACCGGCCGGGGCATCCCGGAGCTGCTCGCCCTGATAGACAGCGAGCTGCCCCGCCCGTCGATGGAGATCGAGGCCCTCGTGCCGTACACCCACGGCAAGCTGGTCGCCCGCGCGCACGACGAGGGCGAGGTCCTCTCCGAGGAGCACACCCCGGAGGGCACCCTGCTCAAGGTGCGGGTGCACGAGGAGCTGGCGGCGGAGTTCGCGCCGTACGTTCCCACCCCGGCCGGCTGACCGGACCGCGGACATGTGAGAGGGCCCGCCCCCTGCCGAGCGCAGGGGGCGGGCCCTCGTCGCGTGCGGCTCAGCGGCCGCCGTAGGTCCTGCTCATGTTCTGGTACAGCGCCTCGGCGTCCGCACCGAGCCGCGGGCCCGCGAGCCAGGTGTGGTCCAGCGGGCCGATCGAGGTGTTCGACACCAGGACCGTCTCGCCGTTCACCACCCGGAACCAGCCGCCGCCGGACGAACCGCCGGTCATCGTGCAGCCGATGCGGTACATGTCCGGCAGGTTCGGGGCCAGCGAGAAGCGGCCCGGGCTGTCCAGGCACTTGAACATCCGCAGCCCGTTGTACGGCGGCGCCGCCGGGTAGCCCCAGGCGCCCATCGTGCCCGCCTCGGCGGCGGCCGGGTCGGAGAAGTCCACGTCCAGCGCGGCGCCGACGGTCTCCTCCAGGGACTTCGAGCCCTGTTCCGGCTGCACGTGCAGCACGGCGTAGTCGTACGCCGCCCCGTCGCCGCCGCTCTCGGAACCGCCCTGGATCCAGCCGTTCGACGTCGACGCCCAGTCCGCCCACCAGTTGCCGTACGGGGCGATCTCGGAGGCGCCCGCCCGGCTCAGCTCCGCCTCGGACCGGCCGTGGTCGTTGTAGGCCGGGACGAAGACGATGTTGCGGTACCAGCCGCCGTTCCCGCCCGCGTGCACACAGTGCCCGGCGGTCCACACGAGGTTGGACTTCCCCGGGTGGTTGACGTCCTTGACGACCGTGCCGGAGCAGACGGCCGGGCCCTCGGGGGAGTCGAAGAACACCTTCCCGACCGGGGCCGCGTTCTCGTGGTACGGCGTCTTCTCCGCCTGCGCGGTCACCGGTGCCGGCTCCGGGTCGCTCAGGCCCTGGGCCGCGGAGGCGTCCTTCGTGGTGACCGTCTTCTCGGCCTCCTCGGCGGACCGCATCCGCTCCGGCTTCCAGAGGCCCTCGACGACCGGGTTGACGAAGTCCCGCGCCTCGCGCAGCCACTCGTCCTTGTCCCAGTCCTTCCAGCCGCCGTCCCGCCAGCGGTCCACGTCGATGCCGTGGTCCTTCAGACGGTCGGCGAGGTCGGCGGGGACGCGGCCGCCGCCGGCGTCGTCCCCGGCGCGGCTCGCCGTGGCATCGGGCCGGTCGGCCGCCTTGTCCTCCGTGGACCCGCCGCAGGCGGTCGCGGTGAGCGCCACCGCGGCGAGCAGGGCGCTCGCGGCGAGGGCGGTCCGCCGTCCGCGCCGGCGCGGGACGGACGTGGAGAGGGAACGCATGCTGTGGTGACCCCCGTCACTGCTCAGAATTCGTGTGCCGCCGCTGCGGTGCCGCGTCGTCCGCCCCGGGTGCGCGGCGCCACCCGGGGCGGACGGTCCGGTCACTGACCGGCGAACTTCTCACTCACCGCGTCGTAGACGCCCTTGGCCTCCTTGCCGAGCCGCGGCCCGGCCAGCCAGCCGGTCGTCACCGGGCCGATGGAGGTGTTGGAGACCAGCGCCGGCTTCCCGTCCTGGCCGGCCGCGATCCAGCCGCCACCGGAGGAACCGGCGGTCATGCTGCACCCGATGCGGTACATCGTCGGATCGGACGCGCTCAGCGACAGCCGGCCCGGCTTGTCCTCGCAGGAGTACAGGGCCTGCCCGTCGTACGGCGGCGCGGCCGGGTAGCCGATCGCCGTCATCTCCTCGATCTTCGGCACCGCGGGCGCGTTGAAGTCGACCGGCATGGCCGCACCGACCGTCTCCTCCAGCGACTTGCCGTCGCCGCCCTTCTCCGGCGTCACGTGGATGACGGCGAAGTCGTACGAGGCGCCGTCACCGCCGGTCGCGCCGCCCTGCTCGATCCACTGGTCCGAGGTCTGCGCCCAGTCGCCCCACCACATGCCGTAGGGAGCGACCTCCTCCTTGGTGGCCCCGCCGAGCTCCGCCGCCGACATGCCCGAGTCGTTGTACGACGGCACGAAGGCGATGTTGCGGTACCAGCCGCCCTTCTTGCCCGCGTGCACGCAGTGGCCCGCGGTCCACACCATGTTGGACTTGCCGGGGTTGGCCGGGTCCTCGACGACCGTCGCGGAGCAGACCATCGTGCCCTCGGGGGAGTCGAAGAAGACCTTCCCCGCGGTGGGCGCGTTCTGGTGGTACGACGTCGGCACGGCCTTCGCCTGCACCGGATCCGGCGTCGGGTCGGTGACGCCCTGGTCGCCGGAGATGTCGTTCTCGTCGACCTCCGGCTGGTCGGGCTCGTCCGCGTCCCGCATGCGGTCCGGGTCCCACAGGTCCTCGATGATCGGGTTGACGAAGTCCTGCGCCTCACGCAGCCACTTGTCCTTGTCCCAGTTCTTCCAGGCGCCGTCCCGCCACTTGTCGAGGTCGATCCCGTGCTCCTTGAGCCGGTCCGCGAGGTCGTTGGGGATCTTGAGCTTGCCGTCGTCGGCGGCGGCCGTCGCGGAGGCGTCGTCGCTCGCGTCGGTGTCTCCCGACTCGCACGCGGTGGTGGTCAGGGCGAGCGCGGAGGCGAGGGCAACTGCCGCCAGCACGGGGGAGGTTCTGCGCGACCGCCTCCTCTCGCGGCGTGCGGTGGACGACGGCCGTATGGATCGCATGATCTGAACTCCCCGTTGAACGAACGATGGTGGTACGACGCCGGTCTTCGCGTCCGACCCGGACGAGTCGGTCGCCGCTCCGACGGCTTGGGACAACGGCACCACACACTAGGGCTTCGCCGTGGGGGACGTCCGACGGAACGGCAACGGTTCGGCTACAAGGCGTCTGACCTGGCCGGTCGTGTGCGGATCTCGTGGAGCGGGGGCGTGGGGGCGCGGGGCGTGGTAGCGGCGGCGGTCCTTCCGCGCGCCGTGCGCGGGGGCGGTGCTTCGGGCGCGGGGCGCCGGCCGCCCCGGTCGTCCTCCGTGTGCGCGCACGATTGTCGGTGGGGGGCCGTAGGGTTGGTCGGGCTATGACTCAGCCCTCACTCCCCGAACTCCTGCATGCTGCCGTCACCGCCGTCGGCGGCACGGAGCGCCCCGGTCAGGTGGCCATGGCCGAAGCCGTCGCCGAGGCGATCGACGACGGCGCCCATCTGCTCGTCCAGGCCGGCACCGGCACCGGTAAGTCCCTGGGCTACCTGGTGCCCGCGCTCGCGCACGGAGAGCGGGTCGTCGTGGCGACGGCGACCCTGGCGCTCCAGCGGCAGCTGGTGGAGCGGGACCTGCCGCGCACGGTGGAGGCGCTGCATCCGCTGCTGCGTCGCCGCCCGGAGTTCGCCATGCTCAAGGGCCGGTCGAACTACCTGTGCCTGCACCGGCTGCACGAGGGCGTCCCGCAGGACGAGGAGGAGGGCCTCTTCGACCAGTTCGAGGCGGCCGCCCCCACCAGCAAGCTGGGCCAGGACCTGCTCCGGCTGCGCGACTGGTCGGACGAGACGGAGACCGGCGACCGGGACGACCTCACGCCCGGCGTGTCCGACCGGGCCTGGTCCCAGGTGTCGGTGTCCTCGCGGGAGTGCCTGGGCGCCACGAAGTGCGCGTACGGCGCGGAGTGCTTCGCCGAGGCGGCCCGTGAGCGCGCCAAGCTGGCCGAGGTGATCGTCACCAACCACGCGCTGCTCGCCATCGACGCCATCGAGGGCGCGCCGGTGCTGCCGCAGCACGAGGTGCTGATCGTGGACGAGGCGCACGAGCTGGTCTCCCGGGTGACCGGGGTGGCCACCGGCGAGCTCACCCCGGGGCAGGTGAACCGCGCGGTGCGGCGCGCGGCGAAGCTGGTGAACGAGAAGGCGGCCGACCAGTTGCAGACGGCCGCCGAGGGCTTCGAGCGGCTGATGGAGCTCGCCCTGCCCGGCCGGCTGGAGGAGATCCCGGAGGATCTCGGCTACGCGCTGATGGCGTTGCGCGACGCGTGCCGCACGGTGATCTCCGCGATCGGCTCCACCCGCGACAAGTCGGTCCAGGACGAGGACGCGGTGCGCAAGCAGGCACTGGCCTCGGTGGAGAGCGTCCACGACGTGGCGGAGCGGATCACCCACGGCTCCGAGTGGGACGTCGTCTGGTACGAGCGGCACGACCGCTTCGGGGCCTCGCTGCGGGTCGCGCCCATGTCCGTCTCGGGGCTGCTGCGGGAGAAGCTGTTCACCGACCGCTCGGTCGTGCTGACGTCCGCGACGCTGAAGCTGGGCGGCGACTTCAACGGCGTGGGGGCGTCGCTGGGGCTCGGCCCCGAGGGCGCCGAGGGTGAGGACCTCCCGCAGTGGAAGGGCGTGGACGTCGGCTCGCCGTTCGACTACCCGAAGCAGGGCATCCTGTACGTGGCCAAGCACCTGGCCCGCCCGGCTCGGGACGGGGACCGCAAGGACATGCTGGACGAGCTCACGGAGCTGATCCAGGCGGCCGGGGGCCGCACGCTGGGGTTGTTCTCGTCGATGCGGGCGGCCCAGCTCGCGGCGGAGGAGCTGCGGTCGCGGATCCCGGAGTACCCGATCCTCCTCCAGGGCGAGGAGACGCTCGGCGAGCTGATCAAGAACTTCGCGGCGGATCCGCGGACGTGTCTCTTCGGCACGCTGTCGCTGTGGCAGGGCGTGGACGTCCCCGGGCCGAGCTGCCAGCTGGTCGTCATGGACAAGATCCCGTTCCCGCGTCCCGACGACCCGCTGATGAGCGCGCGGCAGAAGGCCGTGGAGGAGGCCGGTGGCAACGGCTTCATGGCGGTCGCCGCGACGCACGCGGCGCTGCTGATGGCCCAGGGAGCGGGCCGCCTGGTCCGCGCCTCGGGCGACCGTGGAGTGGTGGCGGTCCTGGACCCCCGCCTGGCGACGGCGCGCTACGGCAGCTATCTGAAGGCATCGATGCCGGACTTCTGGTACACGACGGATCGCAACCAGGTGCGGAAGTCTTTGTCGGCGATCGACGCGGCGGCGAAGCAGACGGACTAGGACGGGCGCGGGGCCGGTGACCCAGGGGAGGCGGGGCCGCGCCTCGGGGCGATCGATACGACCGCCGGGAAGGCGGAGCAGGGCCGGCAACCGGGGTTAGGTGCCCCCTGGACACCATGGAGGTTGAGCTCCGAGGGCGATCAGCGCGGCGCGACCGGGTCCGGGGCTCCGGTGCCCTCTCGGGGTGTGTGAGGGCTTGTGTCCTCGTGGGAGGTCGGAGGCGGGCCCTGCGAGGCTGCGGTGCGCAGGCTCGTTCGCACGCGGCGGCGGGCTCTCAGCCGGCCTGGCCCGGGCGCCCAAGGCGCCCGTCCGGGGGCGTCTCACGGCCGCCAAGTCCGCCGGGCCGCTCGGTGTGCGGAGCCCGAGTGGCCGGGCGGCCCGGCCGCGGCCACACCGTGCGCAGTACTCCGCACGGGAGACCGCGCCTGGCGCGCACCCGGAGCGGCACCCCGGCGGCCGTCCGACGCCGGTGCGGGGCTTGCACGGAGCCGCGTAGTCCAGGGCTGTAAGCCCGAGGCATCGGGGCGGCACGGCGTCATGACAAGGCTCCTGAGCCGCGCCCGGGGCCGTGTCGGCAGCCCTCGTCCGCCGAGGAGACAGCGGGGCGCCAGAGGCGCCCTCAGGCAGCACAGGACCCCGGAACCGGCGCAGGGGTTCCGGGGTCCGGTCAGGGGGCGGGGAGGGCCGAAGGGGTGGCCCGGCGTCCCGCCGGGGTCAGACGCGGCGGAGGACGGCCACCACCTTGCCGAGGATCGTCGCGTCGTCGCCGGGGATCGGCTCGTAGGCCGCGTTGTGCGGGAGCAGCCACACATGGCCGTCCTCCCGCTTGAACCGCTTCACGGTCGCCTCGCCATCGAGCATCGCCGCCACGATGTCGCCGTTCTCGGCGACCGGCTGGCGGCGGACCGTGACCCAGTCGCCGTCGCAGATCGCGGCCTCGATCATCGAGTCACCCACGACCTTCAGCACGAACAGCTCACCGTCACCGACGAGCTGCCGGGGCAGCGGGAAGACGTCCTCGACGGACTCCTCCGCGAGGATCGGGCCACCGGCGGCGATCCGGCCGACCAGCGGCACGTAGGACGCGGCGGGCTTGCCGGCGGTGTCCGTCGGCTGCACGGACGCGGCCTGGTCGGACCCCCGCACCTCGTACGCGCGCGGACGGTGCGGGTCACGGCGCAGGAAACCCTTGCGCTCCAGCGCCATGAGCTGGTGCGCGACGGAGGAGGTGCTGGAGAGCCCGACCGCCTGGCCGATCTCCCGCATCGACGGCGGGTACCCGCGCCGCTGCACCGAGTCCCTGATGACCTCGATGACCCGGCGTTGGCGGTCGGTGAGTCCGGAGCTGTCCGCCCGGATGCCGGGAGGTCGGCCCGGCAGGGAGCGCTTGTGCGCCTCGGGATGCGTGGCTTCGTTCATCGCATGCACCGGCTCGATGCGGCCCTGGGAGCGGTCCTGGGCAGTGATGGCGGCACTGTCTGCGGTGGTGGTCACGGTCGGCCCCTCTCGATGGTCTCCCTGCAGCACAACGGTAGATGCTTTCGAAAGGTTGCGCCAAACACACGTTCGAGTGAAAAATCGCGAATTGCGGCACGCGCTCTTTCGCCGAGGTGTATTGGTCGCCGCACTTCCTGCCGGACAAACGGGCCATTTGTTGTACTCTTCACCGCCGAGGTCTCCGCCGGGGCGGCGGCCTCGCGGCGCGCGGACTCAGTCTGCCATCGTGGGCTCCCGCGCGCGTGAAGCGGCCCCGCCCTCTTCCGGAGCGGCACGCCCCCTCCCCGTCTCCGGCACGTCTTCTCCGCAACGGGCGGGAGCCATCGGAGTCCACCCGTGCGCGGCCCGCCGGCCTCGCCGCGGGCATGGCTCCAGGGGCGTTTTCCCCCTCTGGCGCGCGACACGCGTATCAGCCTCGATGTATGAGCCAATCCCCACATGTAGTGGTTGGATTGCGGCAGCAGCCCAGAAGTTGTGGTCCCCCCGGTCTCCGGAGGCTCCGCGATCGCCTATGCTGGTGCTGCTTCGTGAGGCCCCTGAGGCCTGGCGAGGTCATTGAGTCTGCTGTGAGGAGGGTTGGGAATCATGCACTGCCCCTTCTGCAGGCACCCCGACAGCCGTGTCGTCGACAGCCGTACGACCGACGACGGCACGTCGATCCGCCGGCGCCGCCAGTGCCCGGACTGCTCCCGTCGTTTCACGACCGTGGAGACGTGTTCGCTCATGGTGGTCAAGCGGTCGGGAGTCACCGAGCCGTTCAGCCGCACCAAGATCATCAACGGTGTGCGCAAGGCGTGCCAGGGACGGCCCGTCACGGAGGACGCCCTCGCCCAGCTCGGCCAGCGGGTCGAGGAAGCGGTGCGGGCCACCGGGAGTGCCGAGCTGACCACCCACGACGTGGGGCTGGCCATACTCGGCCCGTTGCAGGAACTCGACCTCGTGGCCTACCTGCGGTTCGCGTCCGTCTACCGGGCGTTCGACTCGCTGGAGGACTTCGAGGCCGCGATCGCGGAACTCCGGCGGGTGGAGCGGCCCGCCGAGGGCGACGGGGGCGGCGACGGGGCCGCCCCGGGGAGCCAGGAAGACGACAGCGGGCAGGAGGGGACCGTGCAGGTCCCCGCGCCCGCTCCCGCCGCCGGCTGAGCGGCGGTCCGGCCCCGGACGCGAGGGTCCGGGGACCGGTTCGGCCGGCGACGCAGAAGACCTGTTGCGGGCAGGCGAGTGGGTGCCCGCAGCATCAGACAGAACACCGTGCCACGGGAACATCGGGGCACTTCAGGGCGTTTTCGCCCGTATCAGGGAGGCGGCATGACAGAGACGGCGAGCGGTCCGGCACGTAGTTCCCGAGCCAAGGCGAGCAAGGCCGGCAAGGGACTGCGGGTCGAGCGCATTCACACCACCCCGGGGGTCCACCCGTACGACGAGGTGGCCTGGGAGCGCCGTGACGTCGTCATGACCAACTGGCGCGACGGCTCGGTCAACTTCGAGCAGCGCGGCGTGGAGTTCCCCGACTTCTGGTCGGTGAACGCGGTCAACATCGTCACCAGCAAGTACTTCCGGGGCGCCGTCGGCACCCCGCAGCGCGAGACCAGCCTCAAGCAGCTGATCGACCGCATCGTGAAGACGTACCGGAAGGCCGGCGAGGACAACAAGTACTTCGCCTCGCCCGCCGACGCCGAGATCTTCGAGCACGAGCTGGCCTACGCCCTCCTGCACCAGATCTTCAGCTTCAACAGCCCCGTGTGGTTCAACGTGGGCACGCCCCAGCCGCAGCAGGTCAGCGCCTGCTTCATCCTGTCCGTCGACGACTCCATGGAGTCGATCCTCGACTGGTACAAGGAAGAGGGCATGATCTTCAAGGGCGGCTCCGGCGCCGGCCTGAACCTCTCCCGCATCCGCTCCTCCAAGGAGCTGCTCTCCTCCGGCGGCAACGCCTCCGGCCCCGTCTCCTTCATGCGCGGCGCCGACGCCTCCGCCGGCACCATCAAGTCCGGCGGCGCCACCCGCCGCGCGGCGAAGATGGTCGTGCTCGACGTCGACCACCCCGACATCGAGGACTTCGTCGAGACGAAGGTCAAGGAGGAGGAGAAGATCCGCGTCCTGCGCGACGCGGGCTTCGACATGGACCTGGGCGGCGACGACATCGCCTCCGTCCAGTACCAGAACGCCAACAACTCCGTGCGCGTCAACGACGAGTTCATGGAGGCTGTCGAGAAGGGCGGCAAGTTCGGCCTGCGTGCCCGCATGACCGGCGAGGTCATCGAGGAGGTCGACGCCAAGTCGCTCTTCCGCAAGATCGCCGAGGCCGCGTGGGCCTGCGCCGACCCGGGCATCCAGTACGACGGCGTCATCAACCACTGGCACACCTGCCCCGAGTCCGGCCGGATCACCGCGTCGAACCCGTGCAGCGAGTACATGCACCTGGACAACACGTCCTGCAACCTGGCCTCGCTGAACCTGATGAAGTTCCTCAAGGACGACGGCAAGGGCAACCAGTCGTTCCAGACCGAGCGCTTCCAGAAGGTCGTCGAGCTGGTCATCACCGCGATGGACATCTCGATCTGCTTCGCGGACTTCCCGACCGAGAAGATCGGTGAGAACACCCGCGCCTTCCGCCAGCTCGGCATCGGCTACGCCAACCTCGGCGCCCTGCTGATGGCCACCGGCCACGCCTACGACTCCGACGGCGGCCGCGCCCTCGCCGGGTCCATCACCTCCCTGATGACCGGCACCGCCTACCGCCGCTCCGCCGAGCTCGCCGCGATCGTCGGCCCGTACGACGGCTACGCCCGCAACGCCGACGCCCACAAGCGCGTCATGAAGCAGCACGCCGACGCCAACGGCACCGCCACGCGCATGGACGACCTGGACACCCCGGTGTGGGCCGCCGCCACCGAGGCCTGGCAGGACGTCCTGCGCCTCGGCGAGAAGAACGGCTTCCGCAACGCCCAGGCGTCGGTGCTCGCCCCGACCGGCACCATCGGCCTGGCGATGTCCTGCGACACCACCGGTGTCGAGCCCGACCTCGCCCTGGTCAAGTTCAAGAAGCTGGTCGGCGGCGGCTCGATGCAGATCGTCAACGGCACCGTCCCGCAGGCCCTGCGCCGCCTGGGCTACCAGGAGGAGCAGATCGAGGCGATCGTCGCCCACATCGCCGAGAACGGCAATGTGATCGACGCCCCCGGCCTCAAGACCGAGCACTACGAGGTGTTCGACTGCGCCATGGGCGAGCGCGCCATCTCCCCGATGGGCCACGTCCGCATGATGGCCGCGATCCAGCCGTGGATCTCCGGCGCCATCTCCAAGACGGTCAACATGCCGGAGACGGCGACCGTCGAGGAGGTCGAGGAGATCTACTTCGAGGCCTGGAAGCTGGGCGTCAAGGCGCTCGCCATCTACCGCGACAACTGCAAGGTCGGCCAGCCCCTCTCCGCCAAGACCAAGGAGAAGGAGAAGGCCGAGGTCACGGAGAAGGCCGAGGAGACGATCCGCGCCGCGGTCGAGAAGGTCGTCGAGTACCGCCCGGTCCGCAAGCGCCTCCCGAAGGGCCGTCCCGGCATCACCACCTCCTTCACGGTGGGCGGCGCCGAGGGCTACATGACCGCCAACTCCTACCCGGACGACGGTCTCGGCGAGGTCTTCCTGAAGATGTCGAAGCAGGGCTCGACGCTCGCGGGCATGATGGACGCCTTCTCCATCGCCGTCTCGGTGGGCCTCCAGTACGGCGTGCCGCTGGAGACGTACGTCTCGAAGTTCACCAACATGCGCTTCGAGCCGGCCGGCATGACGGACGACCCGGACGTGCGGATGGCGCAGTCGATCGTCGACTACATCTTCCGCCGCCTGGCGCTGGACTTCCTGCCGTTCGAGACGCGCTCCGCGCTCGGCATCCACTCCGCCGAGGAGCGTCAGCGTCACCTGGAGACCGGCTCCTACGAGCCGACCGACGACGAGGTCGACGTCGAGGGCCTGGCCCAGTCGGCGCCGCGCGCCCAGGAGCTGAAGGCGGTCTCCACGCCGAAGGCCGAGACCGAGGCGGCCAAGCCCGCCCCGAAGCAGGCCCACACCAGCGCCGAGCTGGTGGAGATGCAGCTGGGCATCCAGGCCGACGCCCCGCTGTGCTTCTCCTGCGGCACGAAGATGCAGCGCGCCGGCTCCTGCTACATCTGCGAGGGCTGCGGCTCCACCAGCGGCTGCAGCTGACGCCGACCCGTCCGGGCACTGCCCGGCGGTGAGACGGTGAGGGCGGTGGTACCGGGACACCGGTGCCACCGCCCTCGGGCGTTCCGCGCTGCTGTCCGTGACCCTCGGCGGGCGTTCCTCCGGCGTCAGGACCGGCGGGCCGCGCCCATCGCGCGCGTGAAGTCCACCGGGTCGTCGTCGAAGCCGTGCACGCCCGCCCGGAACTCCCAGGGGCCCGAGCCCTCACGGACGAACTCCGCGACCGTGGCCGCCGTCGCTCCCGGAACCCCGCCGAAGTCGTCCTCCGCCAGCACGTCGTAGCCCTCGCGGATGCGCAGCCCCGGGCCGCGCACCCCGGAGAACGTCCGCGGCGCCTGCTGTTGCTGGATGACGACCCCGACCACCACGCGCGCGTAGCGCGGATCCAGGCGGTCCAGCTCCAGCGTCATGACCTCGTCGTAGCCGAAGCCCTTGCCGTCCTGGCTGTCCCGGTCGAGTGTGATGGTGCCGTCGGGGGAGCGGCTGTCGAAGTGCACCACGTAGGCGGGGTCCCCGTACGGGGCGTCCGCCAGGTAGGGCGCGGCGACCAGATCGAGGTCGGTGGAGGGTTCCCCCGACGGACTCGGATCCCACCGCAGCGCGATCTCGACCTTGCGGATCCCCTTGCTGAGGCCGTTCACCCGTTGTCCCCTTCCTCGTGACCGTCCTGCCGGCGCACCCCAACTACCGCGAAACCACGGCAGTTTGTCCATCCTGCCACGCATGTGCCCCCGGGCGCCGGTACGCAGTCCCCGCGAGGGCGACCGGGGTCGTGCTCCCTGGCCTTACGATGGCGCGGTGCTGGTCAAGTGGATTCGCTGCACCGTGGTGGACCGTCGGGGGTTCGAGCGGGGGCAGCGGAAGTGGGCGGGGCTTCTGGGGGAGCCGGGGTTTCGCGCGCAGGGTGGAGGCTGGAGCCGGGGGCGGCAGGACGTGGCGCACATCTTCTCCTTCTGGGAGAGCCGCGCCTTCTACGACTCCTTCATGGCCCGCTCCCACGACCGGCTGGCCTCCTCCCAGGCAGGCACCTTCAAGAACGCCCAGGTCAGACTGTTCGACCACCGCTTCGACGTGAAGACCGGCTTCGAGCCGCGCTTCACCGACGCCGACCTGATCCGGGTCGCGCTGTGCCGGGTCCACGAGGAGCGCGCCGAGCACTTCGTGCTGATGCAGGAGAAGGTGTGGAACCCGGCCATGGCCGGCTCGCCCGGCATGGTGCGAGGGCTGTTCGGCGAGGCGCCGGGCAACGAGTACCTCGTCCTCTCGATGTGGCGGTCCGCCGCCGAACACGGCAAGTACCGGACCGAACGTGTGGAGCGACTGGCGCTGCGGGCGCAGACCGAGGCGGACGTCGCGGCCCTCGCGGGCGACATCGTCGACATGGAGTTCGCCTGGACGGTGTGAGCGGGTTTCCGTGGCCCGGCGCGGCGAACCGGTGTGACAAATGCCGTACGGAACCCGCACGAGTGCCCGAAGCGCGCTCACCCGATCTAGGGTTTTGGCATGGCACGACCACGGCGCATCGTCCTTGTCCGGCACGGTGAATCAACGGGCAATGTTGACGACACCGTCTATGAGCGCGAACCCGACCACGCCCTCGGCCTCACCGGGCGGGGCAGGAAGCAGGCCGAGGCGACGGGCGAGCGGCTCCGCGACCTCTTCGGCCAGGAGCGGGTCAGCGTCTACGTGTCCCCGTACCGGCGGACGCTCGAGACCCTGCACGCCTTCCACCTCGACCCGGACCTGATACGCGTCCGCGAGGAGCCCCGCCTGCGCGAACAGGACTGGGGCAACTGGCAGGACCGCGAGGACGTCCGCCTCCAGAAGGCCTACCGGGACGCCTACGGCCACTTCTTCTACCGCTTCGCCCAGGGCGAGTCCGGCGCCGACGTCTACGACCGCGTCGGCGGCTTCCTGGAGAGCCTGTTCCGCAGTTTCGAGGCCCCGGACCACCCGCCGAACGTCCTCATCGTCACCCACGGCCTGGCCATGCGGCTGTTCTGCATGCGGTGGTTCCACTGGACCGTGGCGGAGTTCGAGTCGCTGTCCAACCCGGGGAACGCCGAGGTGAGAATGCTCGTCCTGGGTGAGAACGGGAAGTACGCGCTCGACAAGCCTTTCGAACGCTGGCGCGAGCCGGAGCGTTACCCGATCACCGGACAGAGGGAATGTACTGGAGTCGGCGAGAACCGGATGGGAGAGTTGCGAGGCGATGACCACTGATCATTCCCCGGAGGCGCGGCTGCGGCGCGCGCTGGCGAGCCTGCGCGGCCTGTCGGTGGGGGATGCGCTCGGCTCGCAGTTCTTCGTGCCGGTGAACTACCCGCTGCTCAAGCGCCGCGAACTGCCCGAGAGCCCCTGGCAGTGGACCGACGACACCGAGATGGCGTGCTCCGTCGTCACCGTCCTGGCCACGCACCACCGCATCGACCAGGACGCCCTGGCCCACTCCTTCGCCCACCACCACGACTTCGACCGGGGCTACGGCCCCGCCGTCAACCGGCTGCTGCGCCTGGTCCGCGAGGGCGGCGACTGGCGCGAACTGGCCGCCGCGCTGTTCAACGGCCAGGGGTCGTGGGGCAACGGCGCCGCCATGCGCATCGCGCCCCTGGGCGCCTGGTACGCGGACGATCCCGAGCAGGCCACCCACCAGGCGGAGATCTCCGCCTACCCCACGCACCAGCACCGCGAGGCCGTGGTCGGCGCCATGGCTGTCGCCGCGGCGGCCGCCCTCGCCGCCGCGCCGGACGGGCCGCCCGCCGCCGAAAACCTCCTCGACGGGGTCGTCGCGCTGATTCCCGCACGCAGTGCGGTCGGCGCGGGGCTGCGCCGGGCGCGCGACATGCTCGACTACGGTGACGCGGCCACCGTCGCGGCCGTCCTCGGCTGCGGCCGGCGTACGACGGCACACGACACCGTGCCCTTCGCGCTCTGGTCCGCCGCCCGCTCCCTGGGCGACTACGAGCACGCCTTCTGGACGACCGCGCAGGTGGGCGGGGATGTCGACACCACCTGCGCCATCGTCGGCGGAGTGGTCGCGGCCGGGTCGGCGGGGGCGCCGCCGGAGGAGTGGGCGCAGCGCGTGGAGCCGTTGCCGGAGTGGGTGACGCGGTCGGTCGCGGTCTGAGGGCGCGGTGTGAGGCGTCCTCGCCGGTGCGACCTGTCGGAACCTCTCGTCTCGGAACTCTCCGTGCGTGGCGGGAACTCTGTGTGACCGTCCGGTCGTTGTCGGTGTGTCGGCTGCGGTCGGTGCGAGGTGCTGATGGTCTCGTGCGGTTCCGCGGAGGCTGACACGTGTAGGCGCGGGTTGCGGGTCGCCGGGTGCGAGTTACGGGGGATGGGGTGCGGGATGGCCGTGTGGACGGGGGTGCTGATCGTGCTGTGCACCGTGCTGCTGTCGTACGCGCGCCGCCGGCCCGGCGTCGCCCGGCCGACCCCCGTGAAGTCGGCCGGTGCGTCGCCGGGCCGGGCGCGTGCGGTGTTCCTCTCAGCCGATGCCGGGCCCTGCCGTGCCGGACAGGGCCTCCAGGTCGCTCTTGCGGACCCGGATGACGAACCAGGCGACCGCCAGGGCCAGCACCGCCATCGCCGCCGCCGGGATGAACGCCGCGGAGATGCCCTGCGCGAGCACCTCGTGTCCCCACGGCGCCGGAAGCTGCTGCGTCCGGGCGAATTCCGCCTTCTGCTCCGCCGTCCCGTCAGCGAGGAAGCCGGGCACCTGCTTCTCCGCCTCGTTCCGGCTGGCCGTGCCGAACACCGTGGTGAGCAGCGCCAGGCCCACCGATCCGCCGACCTGCTGCATGGCGTTGAGCAGGCCGGAGGCGGCGCCGGCCTCGTGCTGGGCGACGCCGGAGACCGCGGTGAGCGTCAGCGTCACGAAGTTCAGGCCCATGCCGAAGCCGAAGACCAGCATCGGCCCGAGGATCCCGCCGACGTAGGAGCTGTCGGAGTCGATCAGCGTCTGCCAGGCCAGCCCCAGCGCGGCCAGAGTCGAACCGGTGATCATGAAGGGTTTGGGGCCGAACACCGGCAGGAGCCGCTGCGAGATCCCCGCCCCGGCGGCGATCACGAACGTCACCGGCAGGAAGGCGAGACCCGCCTCGATCGGGGTGTAGCCGAGGACGTTCTGCACGAAGAGAACGATGTAGAAGAACATGCCGAACATCGCCGCGGCGAGGCTGAGCATGATCAGATACGTGCCCGAGCGGTTGCGGTCGGCGAACATCCGCAGCGGCGTGATGGGTTCCTTGGCGCGCGACTCGATCAGCGCGAAGCCCGCCAGCAGGATCGTCGAGGCGACGAAGGAGCCGATGGTGACGGTGTCGCTCCAGCCCTCCTCGGCCGCGCGGATGAAGCCGTAGACGAGCGTGGCCATACCGGCCGTGGAGGTCACCGCACCGGCGATGTCGAAGCGCCCGGTGTGCCGTTCGGACTCGTTGATGTACATCGGCGTGAGGACGGCGATCAGCAGGCCGATGGGCACGTTGACGAAGAGCACCCACCGCCAGTCGAGCCACTCGGTGAGCATGCCGCCCGCGAGCAGTCCGATGGCGCCGCCGCCCGCCGAGACCGCGGCGAAGACGCCGAAGGCACGGTTGCGTTCGGGGCCCTCCGGGAACGTGGTGGTGATGAGCGCCAGCGACGTCGGCGAGGCGATCGCGCCGCCCACGCCCTGCAGGACACGCGCAGCGAGCAGCTGCCACGGTTCCTGGGCGAACCCGCCGAGCAGGGAGGCCGCGGTGAACAGCAGGATGCCGGTCATGAAGACGCGGCGCCGGCCCAGGATGTCGCCGGCCCGGCCGCCGAGGAGCAGCAGACCGCCGAAGGTGAGGGTGTAGGCGCTGACCACCCAGGTGAGATCGGTGGTGCTGAACTGCAGGGCATTCTGGATGTGCGGGAGCGCGATGTTCACAATCGTCGCGTCGAGTACGACCATGAGTTGACAGGCCGCGATGACGGCGAGGGCGATGCCGGGACGCCCTGGCCGGCGAGCCGCACCCGGCTTTGGATCCTGGAGCAAAGGAGAGGTGGTCACGATGGGTCCCCCACGGAAGAGTTAGTGAACGAGCGCGTTCACTGTTGCGTCAACGGTAGGAGCCCTCGACAGTGAACGCAAGCGTTCACTGAATGGCCGTCGTGTCGGCGTGTCCCCCTAGGCGCCGTACGGCGGGTGCTTCATCCCCGAATGCCCGCTTCCTCTGCTCGTTGGAGAGAGTTAGATGGTTACTTCGAGCTGGGTCGCCGCCCAGGCTCAGACGGCCGCCTCCCGCCGCCGCGGCGCCGTGCTGGAACGCGCGATCCTCGAGGCCGCGCTGGAGCAGCTCAGCACGGTCGGCTGGAACGGCCTGACGATGGAGGGCGTCGCCGCGGGCGCCCAGACGGGAAAGGCGGCCGTCTACCGGCGCTGGCCCTCCAAGGAGGACCTCGTCGCCGACGCCCTGCGCGCCGCGCTGCCCGACTTCCACGAGGCGCCGGACCTGGGAAGCGTGCGCGAGGACCTGCTGGAGCTGTGCCGCAGGGCCCGGGATGCCATGTTCTCCACGCCGGGATTCGCCTTGCGCGCGGTCATTCACGAGTGCGACAGCACCGAGGTGGAACGCTTCCAGTCGGTGATCCTCAACGGTGTCGTGGAGCCGACCCTCACGATGCTCCGTAAGGTGGTCGAGCGCGGTATCGAGCGGGGAGAAGTGCGCCCCGACGCGGCCAACGGGTACGTCTTCGACGCCATCCCGGCGATGATGATGTACCGATCGAAGATGTGCGGCAGCGAATGGTCGGACGTCGATCTGGAGCAGATGATCGACCAGTTGATGGTTCCGCTGCTGCGCCCGCACGCCTCCTGATCACAAGGCGGTGACGGTGGTGACCGTACTCGGGGAACCGGGGTGTCGGACCCCGGACCGGGCGGCGTACGCTAAGGGCGCCATGCCGTACGAACCACCTACTCACACCGTCGAGCGCTCACTCCGCGCCACGACCGGAGCGAAGATCGTTGCAGGTGTCGACGAGGTGGGGCGTGGTGCGTGGGCCGGCCCGGTCACCGTCTGCGCGGCGATCACCGGACTGCGCCGGCCCCCCGAGGGACTCACCGACTCCAAGCTCCTCACCGTCAAGCGCCGCACCGAACTCGCCGAGACGCTGCGGAGCTGGGTCACGTCCTACGCCCTGGGCCACGCCTCGCCCGAGGAGATCGACGACCTCGGGATGACCGCCGCGCTCCGGCTGGCGGCCGTCCGCGCCCTGGAGGGCCTGCCCGTCCGGCCCGACGCGGTCATCCTCGACGGCAAGCACGACTACCTCGGCTCGCCCTGGCGGGTTCGCACGGTCATCAAGGGCGACCAGTCGTGCGTGGCCGTGGCGGCGGCGTCGGTCATCGCCAAGGTCCAGCGCGACAAAATGATGGCCGAACTGGGCGCCGACCATGCAGACTTCGGTTTCGCGGACAACGCCGGGTATCCGTCCCCCGTGCACCGGGCCGCGCTGGAGGTCCGGGGACCCACCCCGTTCCACCGGATGTCGTGGGCGTATCTTGATGCGCTGCCCCAGTGGCGGCACCTCAAGAAGGCCCGCGCCTGGGCGGAAGCGCGCGTCCCGGAGATCGAAGGCCAACTCGGCTTCGACTTCTGACCGCACGCTCGCACTGATGTGCCACCCGGCGACGCCGGCCGTGCCACCGTTTGATAAAAATCAGCTCATGCCTCTCATTCCCGAGGAGCCTCAGATTCACGAGAGTGCCCAGGGTCCCCGCGCCACGCCGGCCAGTGGCCGCACCGCGCCGACCCCCCGCCCCGTACCCGGTCCCCGCCCCGCGGCTCCGTCGCGTCCCGGTCGTCCCGGCCCGCCGCGGCCGGCGCCTCCGGCCCAGCGCACTTCGCGTGACGCGGCCCCCGCTGCCAAGCCCAGCCCTTCGGCTGCGCCCGCCGCCGCCGACGGCCCGCAGATCCAGCTGATCCCGGCCTCCGTCGAAGGGGCGCTCGACGCCGCCGAGGAAGCCGTCGACCTGCTCCTGGACTCCGGCCGTGCCCCCGGCGACGTGCTGGTGATCACCACCGGTGAACAGCACCCGTGGGCCACCCACGAACTGTCCTTCGGCGACGCGTCCTACTGGGCGCAGCACGACGCCGGCGACGACGTCTTCTACGCGGACGCCCAGGTGGCGGACCGTGCCAAGAAGCGTCCCGTCGTGGTGGTCGCCGTCAACGGAGGTCCCGAGTCCGTGACCGCCACCGCCCTGAAGGCGGCCCACTCCCGGGCCGGCGCGCTGCTGATCGTCTGCGGGGACCCGCAGCGCATCAACGCCGTTCTGGGCGCCGGGGTCTGAGCCGACGCCACGGCGTCGTCACCCACTCGGTCGGGGCAGCATGCTCGCGTGAACGCCGGCGGTCGCGGTGCCTCCACGCTTCCGCGCCGTCGGCCGGTCGGGAGTGCCCGGGGTCGGTCATGCGTCCAGGGGCGGGCGAGACGCTTCGCACTGCGGTGCGGCGTGCGGCTTCCCGCGGGCGCGGCCCGCGGGTTTTCGGCGTGCGGCTTCCGAACCCCGGGGACGGCTCCACGGTGCCTCGGGCAACGCGGCCGCGGCGCACCCCGTGTTGCTGGACGCCGTGCGCGCGGGTGACGCGAGCCGCGGTTTCCGAGGGGCGGCCGACTCCCGCGGTCTGAGACGTCCACGACCGCCGTTCCGTGGGAGCGCAACGGGGCATGCCGATGCCACCGGCCCGCGCCGTGGACGCGCGCGGTCGTCGGCGCGTGGGGGGGCGAACGACTCGACGTCAGCGGGCCGCCGCGCGCCGCAGCACGTCCGACGCGGCCCCGCCGGTGCGCGGGATCCGCGGCGGCGCCTCGGACATGGCGACCGGCTCCGGCTCCGAGCCGGCGCTGGGGTGACGGCCGCCCCGGCCCTCACCCAGGACCTGCCAGCCGTCACGGGTCAGCGTGATGTACGCACCGCAGCGCAGCCCGTGCAGGGTGCAGGCGTCCCGCAGCCCCCACATCCAGGCTCCGTCCTCCTCCGTCCAGCGGGCGTCGCCCTCACGGCAGTAGAGCAGGACGGCGGTGCGCACCGGGGTGCGGCGCCGCAGGTCGTGCGGGATGACCCGGCGCAGCTGGGCCAGCAGTGCGTTGCGGTACATCCAGCCGTCGGCGGAGGCGGAGCGCCGGGTGAACGACGCGCTCGCCCGCAGGCGTTCGTCCGGATCGAGCACGGCGACGACCGCGGTCGCCGGGCCGGGACGGTGCCGGGCGTGCAGCCCGCTGACGACCTCGCGCGGACTGCGCAGCAGCGGGATGCCCGCGGCCGCCCACTCCGCAGGCTCGAGCACACGGTTGGCGGATGCGGCGGACGTCGACAGCGAAGCCGCCGAGGACGGAGCGAATCCGAAGGTCACGGTCCTCCCTTCGGCTACGCCCACACTGCGGGCGGGTCGGATTCGGGGGAGCGCGCACGCAACAGAGCCCAACCTGGTCGGCGGGCAAGCCGTGCGGGTGCGTCCTTCAATTCTTCCTGTCGAACTTGGATGCGGCAACGAGCAATTGGGGCAGGGGACCGTTATCGGATGATCCGCGGCTAATATCCCCACCCACCGAATCCGGGCTTCCGCTCAGCCCTGTACGGCCAGTACCAGCGGCAGCACTCCCTGCGCACCCGCACGCCACAACAGCCGTGCCGCCACGGCGAGTGTCCAGCCCGTCTCGGTGTAATCGTCCACCAGAAGCACCGGTCCTCCGGCCCGCGCGAGTGCCTCCGTGAGCTCCGGCGGGACGGTCAGCGCACCGGCGAGCGCCTTGAGCCGCTGCGCGCTGTTGCTGCGGGGGAGCTGATGCTGCTCGCCCGTGCTCTCCACCGTCCCGAGCAGCGGCAGCCTTCCCGTCTCCGCGATGTGCGCCCCGAGCGACCGGACGAGCTGCGGCCGCGTGCGTGAGGCGACGGTCACCACCCCGACCGGCCGGGGCTGCGCGTCGTCCACCCCCGCCGCCCAACCTCCCGGCCCCTTGGCCCAGTCGGCGAGCACGCCCACCGCGGCCCGGGCGACGTCCTCGGGCACGGGCCCGTCCGGCGCCTGCGGTGCGAGCAGCGGACGCAGCCGGTTGCCCCAGCCGATGTCCGACAGCCGGCCGAGGGCCCGCCCCTGAGCGGCCTGCTCACCGGCCGGGATACGGCCCTTCAGGTCCACGCCGATCGCGGGGAGTCCGGTGGGCCACATGCGACGTGGCTCCACCTCGACGCCGGCCCGGCCGAGGTCGGCGCGGGCCGCGTCGAGCGCCACGGCGGAGGCGTCGGCCGTGTAGCGGGCGCCCGCGCAGTTGTCGCAGCGGCCGCAGGGCTTGGCGCCCTCGTCGTCCAACTGCCGCTGCAGGAACTCCATACGGCAGTCCGTCGTCGACACGTAGTCGCGCATCGCCTGCTGCTCGGCCGCACGCTGACGCGCCACCCACGCGTACCGCTCGGCGTCGTACGACCAGGGTCGGCCGGTCGCGATCCAGCCACCCTTGACCCGCTTCACCGCCCCGTCCACATCGAGCACCTTCAGCATGGTTTCCAGGCGGGAGCGGCGCAGCTCGACGAGCGGTTCGAGCGCGGGGAGGGACAAGGGGCGTTCCGAGCGTGCGAGCACGTCGAGTGTGCGGCGCACCGTCTCCTCCGGGGGGAAGGCGAGGGAGGCGAAGTACTCCCAGATCGCCTCGTCCTCCTTGCCCGGCAGGAGCAGCACCTCGGCGTGCCGGACACCGCGGCCCGCGCGGCCGACCTGCTGGTAGTAGGAGATGGGCGACGACGGCGACCCCAGGTGGACCACGAAGCCCAGGTCGGGCTTGTCGAACCCCATGCCGAGGGCGGACGTGGCGACGAGCGCCTTCACCCTGTTGGCCAGCAGGTCCTCCTCGGCCTGCTGCCGGTCGGCGTTCTCCGTCCGCCCGGTGTACGAGGCGACCACATGCCCGCGCCGGCGCAGGAACGCGGTGACCTCCTCGGCCACGGCCACCGTCAGTGTGTAGATGATGCCCGATCCGGGGAGCTGGTCCAGGTGGTCGGCGAGCCAGGCCATGCGGTGCGCCGCGTCCGGCAGGCGCAGCACGCTCAGACTGAGGCTCTCCCGGTCCAGCGGGCCCCGCAGCACGAGCGCGTCCGAGGAGCCGCCCGTGCCGAGCTGCTCGGCGACGTCGGCGGTCACCCGGGCGTTGGCCGTGGCGGTGGTGGCGAGGACGGGCACCCCCTCCGGCAGGTCGCTCAGCATCGTGCGCAGCCGCCGGTAGTCCGGGCGGAAGTCGTGGCCCCAGTCGGAGATGCAGTGCGCCTCGTCCACCACGAGTAGACCGGTCGCGGCGGCCAGCCGGGGCAGCACCTGGTCGCGGAAGTCCGGGTTGTTCAGCCGCTCGGGACTGACCAGCAGCACATCCACGTCACCCGCCTCGATCTCCGCCCGGATGGCGTCCCACTCCTCGCTGTTGGAGGAGTTGATGGTCCGGGCACGGACCCCGGCGCGGGCCGCGGCCTCGACCTGGTTGCGCATGAGCGCGAGGAGCGGAGAGACGATCACGGTCGGTCCGCTGCCCTGGGCCCGCAGCAGCGCGGTCGCCACGAAGTACACCGCGGACTTGCCCCAGCCCGTGCGCTGGACGACGAGGGCGCGGCGCTTCTCCGCGACCAGCGCCTCGATCGCCCGCCACTGGTCGTCGCGCAGCCGTGCGGTGCCCGTGTCGTCGCCGACGAGACGGGCGAGCACCTCGTCGGCGGCCGTCCGGAGATCCGTGTTGCTCGTGTGCTCCATGGGTCCCATACAACAGGACGGCGCCGACATCGGCTCAAGGCTGTGGACGAAGGCGGTCTGCCGCGACGAGGGTGACATGGACCTGATCCGAGTTGTCCACAGGTGAACCGGAATGTCGCAATCTGCGAGAAGGTCGCGGCATGACGAACCACAACGGGACGACCGGTCCCTCCGACAACAGTGACATCCCGATCCACGGCGGACCCGACGCGGTGGCCCCGAGCCCGGAAGTGACCGCGGCCGCCGGCCCAGGGACGACCGCGCCGGTGGACCGGGGTGACCGCCCTCAGCTCCCGCCGGACGTGACCTGCACCGCGTACGAGAGCCACGGCGACCCGCAGCAGGTGACGCTGCGCACCCCGGCCGAGCTCGCCGACGCCGTGCCCTACCTCCTCGGGTACCGCCCGGAGGACAGCATGGTCCTCGTCTCCCTGCACGACACCGGGGATCGGGGCAGGTTCGGCGGCCGGGCCCGGCTCGGCATCCCCGCCGACCCCGGAGACTGGCCCTCGGCCGCCCGCCAGCTCGCCCAGGGCCTGGTGACCGGCTGCGAGCGCCGGGGCTCCCGGCCCGAGCAGATGGTCGTCTTCCTGTGCCAGGAACCCGCACAGGGCGAGACCGGCCGGCAGGTCAAGGAGCGGCTGGGACCGCTCGCCCACGCCCTGCGGCTGGAGTGCGGAGCCCTGGACGTTCCCGTGGTCGAAGCCCTCTGCGTCTCCGACGGCCGCTTCTGGTCGTACTGCTGCGACGACCCGGCCTGCTGCCCGGCCGAAGGGACGCCGATGGGACTGCCGGGCACGTCCGTACTGGCCGCCGCGGCCGCCTACGCCGGGCTCCAGGTCCGAGGCTCCCTCCGCGAGCTGCACGCCCGCCTCCAGCCCTGGGAGACATCCGCCGCCCACGACCAGCGCCGCGCACTGGACGAGACCGCGCTGAAGCTGCTGCCCCGGATCGTCGACGCGGAGGACCGGAAGGCCGTCGCCGACGAGACGATGGAACTGGCCGAGCGCCTCCTGCGCCGCCTCGCCGACGCGCCGGCCGTCTCCGGCACACTCCCGGCGGACCTGCGCGACGACGAACTGGTCGGGTACGACGAGGCGGCCATGGTCCTCCACGGCCTCCAGGACCGCACCACCCGCGACCGCGCCGCCGCGTGGATGGAGGGCGACGAAGCGGCCCCTGCCCTCCGCCTGTGGCGCACCTTGGCACGCCGCTGTGTCGGCCCGTACGGGGAGTACGCCGCGGCGCCCCTCACCCTCGCCGGATGGGTCGCGTGGTCCTCCGGCGACGAACTGGAAGCCCGGGAGGCACTCGCCATGGCCCTCGGGGCGGACCCGGACTACCTCTTCGCGCGGCTGCTGCACCAGGCGTGCAACGAGGGGCTCGACCCGGAGTCGATCCGCCGCTGCCTGCGGGGTGAGGAGGAGGACGAGGACGGCGACCCGTCCGAGGGGGGCGAGGCGCCTGGGCACGGCGCGGGCGAGGCGCCGGGGCGGGACGCGTGCCAGGCGCCCGGCCGCGATGCGGGGGCCGCGTCCCGAAGGCGCCGGATGCGGGCGGCCGGACGCCTGGGGCGGTCCGCCCCCCGGGGAGGCGCCGTGACCGGACGGGTGCCGCGCCCCCGTATGTCACTGGGCGCGGCCCGGCCCAAGGGCGGCGCCCACCCCGGCGCGGCGAGCCGGCGAGGGCACCGTCAGCAGGGTGCGCACTCGACGCCCCGTGGGGAGGAGGCGGAGGAGTAGGGGAGAGGCCTGGACGGAGGAGCAGGGGAGACGCCTGGGCAGGAGCGGATCGGACGGCGATCCGGCCGGTGAAGGGAGTGTTTATCGTCAGGCAGACGACTATGATCGCCGCATGTCCTACGACCCGTCAGCCTTTCCGCCTTTCGCCGTCACCGTGGACCTGGTCGTGCTCACCGTGCGACGTCACGTCCTGTGTGCACTGGCGGTGCGCAGGGGAGAGTCCCCGTTCCAGGGGCGTTGGGCACTCCCCGGCGGGTTCGTGCGGGCCGACGAGGATCTGGCGCAGGCGGCGGAGCGGGAGCTGGCCGAGGAGACGGGGCTGCGGGTTCATGATCCTGCCGGCCCCGCCCAGGACCACGGCGCCCATCTCGAGCAGCTGGCCACGTACGGGGATCCCAAGCGAGACCCGCGCATGCGGGTGGTCAGCGTCGCGCACCTCGCGCTCGCCCCGGATCTGCCGGCACCCCGGGCCGGCGGCGACGCCAGCAACGCGCGCTGGGCGCCGGTGGACGAGCTGCTCGAGCAGGGCGGTTACGGCAGGGACGGCGAGCCGGTGGCGCCGCTCGCCTTCGACCATGCGCAGATCCTCTGGGACGGGGTGGAGCGCGCCCGCTCGAAGATCGAGTACTCCTCGCTGGCGACGGCTTTCTGCCCACCGGAGTTCACCGTCGGTGAGCTGCGCCGGGTCTACGAGGCGGTCTGGGGCGTGGCGCTCGACCCGCGCAACTTCCACCGCAAGGTGACGGGCACGCCGGGCTTCCTGGTGCCCACCGGCGGTACCACCACCCGGCAGGGCGGCCGTCCCGCCCAGCTCTTCCGGGCCGGCGGCGCCACGCTGCTCAACCCGCCCATGCTGCGCCCCGAGGTCTGACACGGGCGACGGCCGGCTCCGGGACGCGTTCCCGGACCGTTCTCCCTCCGTGCAACGGGCCCTGTGGTGCCCGAAAAACCCGATATGGCGCGCTATCTTGCATCGGGTGATCCAGGCCATCGGACTGACCAGCATCGCCCGCAAAGAGCAGCCGCCCGCCGTCGACAACGTCTCCTTCGAGGCGCACGCGGGCCGCGTCACCGCGTTGCTCGGAGCACCGGGTGCAGGGAAGACGACGGCGTTGAGGCTGATGCTCGAGCTTCAACGTGGGCGTGGGATCACCTACTTCAGAGGCCGCCCCCTGCACCGTATCCCGCACCCCGCGCACGAGGTCGGTGTGCTGCTGGGCGACGTGCCGGGGCATCCTGCCCGCTCGGTCCGCGGACATCTCCGCATGCTGTGCGCGGCTTCCGGGGTCCCGGCCCGGCGCGCCGACGAAGTACTCGAAGCGGTGGGCCTGGTGAGCCTGCGCGACGAACGCCTCGGCACCCTGTCGCGCGGTATGGACCGCCGCCTGGGCCTGGCCTGCGCCCTCCTGCCGGACCCGCACACCCTCGTGCTCGACGACCCGGCGCGAGGGCTCGCGGTGGGCGAGAGGCGCTGGCTGTACGACATGCTGCGGGAACACGCGGCGCAGGGCGGGACGGTGCTGTGCAGCACGGCTGATCCCAAGGAGGCGACGCGGTTCGCCGACCACGTGGTCACGTTGGACGGCGGCCGGGTCGTCGCCGACCAGCGGGCCGCCGACTTCGCCCGCACGCGGCTGCGCCCACGCGTCGTCGTCCGCAGCCCGCACGCCGCTCGCCTCTCCGTGCTGCTCGCCCAGCGGGCCCGTTCGGCGCAGCGGTCCGTTGAGGTCGTACGGGAGGGCGGCAACCGCCTCTGCGTCTACGGCAGTACCTGCGCCGAGGTGGGGGAGACGGCCTTCCGGAACGGGATCGTCGTCCATCAACTGGCGGACGAGGTCGGAGACATGGGGCCGGGGGCCGGTACAGGAGCGGAAGCCTCGGCGGCGTCGGGGGCTCAGCTCCCGCCGGCTGCGATCGACGTACATTCCGGTCAGGACGCGGAGCCCGAAGTAGCCGCAGCGGAACCCGAGCCCGAAGTCGCGGCAACTGCCGACTCCGGCGCTGAGCCGGGATTCCCACCCTCCGCGCCCGAGGCCGGCGCCGAGGCGAGCCCTTCAACCTCCGCGCCCGAGGCCGGCGCCGAGCCGGAAGCCTCCGTTTCGGCGTCCGGCTCCGGTCCTGAGCGGGAACCCTCGACCCCAGCCCCCGCCCCCGAGTCCGCCCCCGCACCCGAGTCCGCCCCCGCCGCGTCGCCCCCGCCCGAGTCGCCCCAGGAGGCGTCCGGCGACGGCACCTTCCAGGCAGCGCCCCCGCATCGCCCCACCACCCCCCGCCCCACCACCGTCACCCTCCCGCCCCCCGTTCTCGTTCGTCCCGCGCCCACTCCTCTGCGGCCCGTCCGGTACGAGCTCCGGCGGGCCGCCGGGGTGGCGACGGGGTACATCGTCGGGGCCTGTGTCCTCGCCGTGTCCGCCCTCGCCGCCGTCGTGCTGGCCCGCATCGGCCACACCCCGCAACCGCGACTGCTGGCCGCCTGGCCCGTGGAGTTGCCGCTGCCGCCCGCCGCGCTCGGGGCGGGGCTGCTCGGCGCGCTGGCGTTCGGCGACGAGTTCCGCCACCCCGCGCTCGCGGTGGACCGGGGCACCGTCCCCCGAAGGCTCGGCCTGCTGACCGCGAAGCTCTTCGTCGCCTCGCTGACCGCCCTCGCCCTGGCCGTGCTGACGGTCGGCTGCACCGCGGAAGTGCTGTACCTCGTCTACGGAAGTGAGCTCGTCGCGCTCCCGGAGGACTGGCCCGCTCTCACCGCCGGGTGGCTCGCCCTCGTCACGGGCTGCGCGTGGGCGGGGGTGCTGGCGGCGGGCGTCTTCCGGTCCACCACCGCCGGTCTCGCCGCGGTCGTCGCCGTGCCGCTTCTCGTCGTACCCGCCGTGCACAAACTCTCGGAGGGGCCTTCGACGCGCGGTCCGGCGCCGTTCGCCGGGCGGTTGAGGGACGGACTGCCGCTGCGCTATCCCTTCGGGGGCGAGCAGCATCTGGAGGCGTTGCTGCGGCTGCTGGCCCAACCCGTGGGCGGTGCCATGGCGTTGTCGGTACTGGCGCTCCTGTGCGCGTACGCGTTCACAGGTCTGCGAAGCCGAGTCCGATGACGTCCGATGGCGACCGAAATTGCGTTTCTCAGGCTTTCTCTGATCGCAACTCCCCGAGAAAAGCTCGTTTCTTTCCGATAAGGCGTCAATTGAGGCGAGGTGAGCGATCACCCTTTCGTGTGCTTTTCACCAAAGACCTCAAGGGAGTTGGAACCGGCGCCGACAAAGGATGCGTGAGTACCCTTGCGCACACCATGATGACCGCCGCCCGCTCCGCCGACTCCGGCCTCGCGACCCCGGGCGAACTCGACCGCTACCCGTACGCGGAGGCGCCCGGCACCGACCGGGGCACCGGATGGGACACGGCGGAGCCGGATCTGGGCCGCGTGGGCCGGCGGACCGCGGGCAGCCGCGGACGCGGGCTGCACGGACAACTCGTCCAGCAGCTGGGACAGATGATCGTTTCCGGGGACCTGGGCGCCGACCGCCCGCTGGTGCCCGAGGAGATCGGCCAGCGTTTCGAGGTGTCCCGTACCGTCGTCCGCGAGTCGCTCCGCGTCCTGGAGGCCAAGGGCCTGGTCAGCGCCCGGCCGAACGTGGGCACGCGGGTGCGTCCGGTCAGCGACTGGAATCTTCTCGACCCGGACATCATCGAGTGGCGGGCGTACGGACCGCAGCGGGACGACCAGCGCCGGGAACTGAGCGAGCTGCGCTGGACGATCGAGCCGCTCGCCGCGCGCCTGGCCGCCGGGCACGGCCGGGAGGACGTCCAGCAGCGGCTGACCGACATGGTGGAGATCATGGGGCACGCCCTCGGGCAGGGCGACGCGCTGACCTTCGCCCGGGCCGACAACGAGTTCCACTCCCTGCTCATCCAGGTCGCCGGCAACCGGATGCTGGAGCACCTGTCCGGGATCGTGTCCGCCGCGCTCCACGTCTCGGGCGGCCCGGTCACCGGCTGTGAGCGGCCTAACGAGACCTCGCTGGCCCACCACGCCCGGATCGTGGACGCGCTCGCCGGCGGCGACGGCGCCGCGGCCGAGGCGGCCATGCGGCAACTTCTCACGGTCCACCCCGAGGTCGAGCGCGTGGTGCCCGCCCCGCGCGAGCACTGACCGCATTTCCCCGACGGCGCGGTCCGGCCTGCCACCCCCCTCCTGTGGCAGAGTCGCGTCCGTGGGCCGTCCCCCGTCGGACCCTGCGGAGCCGTCGACGGTTCCGCGGGGTCCGACGGTACGAAAGACCTACTCCGGCCCCGGGGCGGCGACCGCCTCACCCGTGGTGCACACTTCTGTCATCATCTGCCAGGTTTTGACTGGTTACGGGGTGTGACTCGGGCCACGCGGAATGGGCGTAACGCTCCTGGGAAGAACGCGATGACCTAAGAGGTGACAGCCGCGGAGGGAATACGGACGCCGTTCATGGCGCTGTGCATCTTCCCGGCCCCCGCCCGCGCCGTCGGCCCATCCCCAAGCCGGCGGTCGGCCCCTGTCCACTGTGGACGGGGCCGGAAGCCGTTTTCCAACGTTCCGAGAGGTTGTTCGTGTCGGCCAGCACATCCCGTACGCTCCCGCCGGAGATCGCCGAGTCCGTCTCTGTCATGGCGCTCATCGAGCGGGGAAAGGCTGAGGGGCAGATCGCCGGCGATGACGTGCGTCGGGCCTTCGAAGCTGACCAGATTCCGGCCACTCAGTGGAAGAACGTACTGCGCAGCCTCAACCAGATCCTCGAGGAAGAGGGTGTGACGCTGATGGTCAGTGCCGCAGAGCCCAAGCGCACCCGCAAGAGCGTCGCAGCGAAGAGTCCCGCCAAGCGCACCGCCACCAAGACCGTCGCGGCCAAGACGGCGACCCCCCGGAAGGCCACCGCCGCCGCGTCCGCGGCCCCGGCCGCCGACGCAGCCGCCGAGGAGGAGGCGGCGCCCGCGAAGAAGGCCGCCGCCAAGAAGACCACCGCCAAGAAGACGGCGGCGAAGAAGACCACGGCCAAGAAGACCGCCGCGAAGAAGACCACGGGCAAGAAGGACGACGCCGAGCTGGTCGACGAGGAGGTCCTCGAGGAGCCCAAGGCCGCGGACGAGCCCGAGGGCACCGAGAACGCTGGCTTCGTGCTGTCCGACGAGGACGAGGACGACGCTCCGGCCCAGCAGGTCGCCGCCGCGGGCGCCACCGCCGACCCGGTCAAGGACTACCTCAAGCAGATCGGCAAGGTCCCCCTGCTCAACGCCGAGCAGGAGGTCGAGCTCGCCAAGCGCATCGAGGCGGGCCTGTTCGCCGAGGACAAGCTGGCGAACGCCGACAAGCTGGCGCCGAAGCTGAAGCGCGAGCTGGAGATCATCGCGGAGGACGGCCGCCGGGCCAAGAACCACCTGCTGGAGGCCAACCTCCGTCTGGTGGTCTCCCTGGCCAAGCGCTACACCGGCCGCGGCATGCTGTTCCTGGACCTCATCCAGGAGGGCAACCTCGGTCTGATCCGTGCGGTCGAGAAGTTCGACTACACCAAGGGCTACAAGTTCTCCACGTACGCCACCTGGTGGATCCGTCAGGCGATCACCCGCGCCATGGCCGACCAGGCCCGCACCATCCGCATCCCGGTGCACATGGTCGAGGTCATCAACAAGCTCGCGCGCGTCCAGCGCCAGATGCTCCAGGACCTGGGCCGCGAGCCCACCCCGGAGGAGCTGGCCAAGGAGCTCGACATGACCCCGGAGAAGGTCATCGAGGTCCAGAAGTACGGCCGCGAGCCCATCTCCCTGCACACCCCGCTGGGCGAGGACGGCGACAGCGAGTTCGGTGACCTCATCGAGGACTCCGAGGCCGTCGTCCCGGCCGACGCCGTCAGCTTCACGCTGCTGCAGGAGCAGCTGCACTCCGTGCTCGACACCCTGTCGGAGCGCGAGGCGGGCGTCGTCTCCATGCGATTCGGTCTCACCGACGGTCAGCCGAAGACCCTCGACGAGATCGGCAAGGTCTACGGCGTCACGCGTGAGCGGATCCGTCAGATCGAGTCGAAGACCATGTCGAAGCTGCGTCACCCGTCGCGTTCGCAGGTGCTGCGCGACTACCTCGACTAGGACGTCGCCGCCGCGACGGCCCGTCGCGCGTCGCTGTCCGTGAAGGCCCGGCCCCCTCCGAGGGGCCGGGCCTTCAGGCTGTCGCGCGGGTGCGTACGGTGACCGTCTCCCTCACTGTGGGTGTCCAAGGTTCACTCCAGTGTGAGGAGCGTGCATGCGACGTCGACTTGCCAGGGCCCTGGCCCGGCCGCTGACCCTCGTGGCCGCGGGGACCGTCATACCACTGGCCTCGGCCGCTCCGGTGGCCGCCGACAGCATCGTCGTCGGCGGCTTCCCCGTCGATGTGTCACAGAGCCCGTACACCGTGGCGCTCTCCAGCCGTGACCGGTTCGGCGGTACGCGGGCGGGGCAGTTCTGCGGGGGTGTGGCGGTCGGACGGACCACGGTGCTCACCGCCGCCCACTGCATGGACCGGGAGGTGCTCGGCGCCTCCCCGGAGCGGGTGCGCGACCTGAAGGTCATAGCCGGGCGGACCGAGCTGCTCTCGGCAAGCGGCCAGGAGGTCGCCGTGCGCAAGGTCTGGGTGAACCCGGACTACGACGGTGAGACCAACTCGGGCGACTTCGCCGTGCTCAGCCTGGCCGAGCCGCTCCCGGCCGCCTCGGTCATAGGCATGGCCGGATCGGGCGACACGGCGTACCGCGCGGGCACGCCCGCCACGGTCTACGGCTGGGGGGACACCACCGGCTCCGGCAGCTACGCCGGCAGCCTGCACGGGTCGCGCGTACGGGTGCAGCCCGACGCCCTGTGCGAGAAGGCGTACTCCGGGGGCTCCAACGGCACCTACCGCGCCGAGACGATGCTGTGCGCGGGTGAGGTGGCCGGGGGCCGGGACGCCTGCCAGGGGGACAGCGGGGGGCCGCTGGTCGCCCAGGGGCGGCTCATAGGCCTGGTCTCCTGGGGAGCGGGCTGCGGCTGGGCGGGCAGCCCGGGGGTCTACACCCGCATCTCGGACGTCCTGGACACGCTGGGGTGGCCTGCGGCGGACCAGGGCTGAGAGGGGGTTCGGCAGCCGCTGTGGGGCTTACGGGTCTCGCCCCGCCGGAATCCCCCGGCGGGCGCGGCCCGGGACGTGTGAGCGGCATCTGCGGCACCCGGAGAGCCGTCCCCGCCGCCAGAGGGGCCTCGCCCGATGAGGCAGGGGCCCGCCCGATGACGTACGGCGAGCTCCCGGCGCCTGCCGCGGGGCGTGCAAAGGATCAGAGCGTCGCGGGGCAGCCGCGCCGGCGACCTCTCGGTCGGCACCGCAGTGGGCTCGGAGACGCACTGCCGGCACGGTCACGCCCGGCCGCCTTGCGCACCGGGCGCGCAGCGCCCTCACACTCTGTCTCAACGGCAGCGTGAACGCAGACGGGCGGCGTCCTCCGTGGGGGAGGACGCCGCCCGTTCGCCGGCCTGTGCCGGACTGGCTGCTCGTCGTCGGACGCGAAGTCTCAGCGCTCCTCGTCAGGAGTGGCCTTCGGAGCGGTCAGCCGCTCCGACTCGTCCTGTATCTCAGCGGCGATCTTCTTGAGTTCCGGCTCGAACTTGCGACCGTGGTGGGCGCAGAAGAGCAGTTCTCCACCGCTCAGCAGGACGACGCGCAGGTAAGCCTGGGCGCCGCAGCGGTCGCAGCGATCGGCGGCCGTCAGCGGGCTCGCGGGGGTCAGAACAGTAGTCACGTCGCCTCTTCTCTAGCTCGACGAGCTGTCGTACCAGGGTCAACATCCAACCAGCCCCAAAACGTTCCCGCTCGAGGCTTTTCCTCGAAAAAAATCTCCGAGGCGGCCGGCTGCTGCCGGTTGGCGGCGAATGTGCCGTAGTGCGTGTCTCTGTGTCGTACGGATTCGCGTTGTATCGGTGGTCGGCCCTCCCGGCTGGGTTGCCGGTTGTTCATGAGGACGTGCCCGGAGCCTAAATGGTTCATGCCTCGATGGGAACGTGATGTGTGCTTCACTCCATCGAGGGATCGAACACCCATGCGACTCTCGACTAGGGTGGGACCGAGACGAGGGTGGCGTTACAACGGCTCTACCAGGCCTCGGTACCCTCTCACCGGTGAACCAAGCCGCGCCCTTACCCACGAGGGCCCCATCTGAAATTCAGCGAGGAGCGAACCGCGTGACCGCCGAGACGTCCGTGCCGTCGTCCACAGCGCTGCTGGCAGGAGCAGACCGGGACGGTTCCAACTACACCGCGCGGCACCTGCTCGTCCTCGAGGGGCTCGAGGCCGTGCGCAAGCGCCCCGGTATGTACATCGGGTCCACGGACAGCCGTGGCCTGATGCACTGCCTCTGGGAGATCATCGACAACGCCGTGGACGAGGCCCTCGGCGGCTACTGCGACCGCATCGAGGTCGTCCTCCACGACGACGGCTCGGTGGAGGTCAAGGACAACGGCCGAGGCATCCCGGTCGACGTCGAGCCCAAGACCGGCCTCTCCGGGGTCGAGGTCGTCATGACCAAGCTGCACGCCGGCGGCAAGTTCGGCGGCGGCTCCTACGCCGCCTCCGGCGGTCTGCACGGCGTCGGCGCCTCCGTGGTGAACGCGCTCTCCGCGCGCCTCGACGTGGAGGTCGACCGCGGTGGCCACACCCACGCGATCAGCTTCCGCCGCGGCGTCCCCGGCGCCTTCTCCGCCCTCGGCCCGGACGCGAAGTTCGAGCCGAAGAGCGGCCTGCGCAAGGCCAAGAAGATCCCCAAGACCCGCAACGGCACCCGCGTGCGCTACTGGGCCGACCGGCAGATCTTCCTCAAGGACGCCAAGCTCAACCTGGACAACCTGCACGCGCGCGCCCGGCAGACCGCGTTCCTGGTACCCGGCCTGACCATCGTCGTCCGCGACGAGTACGGACTCGGCGACGGCGGCAGCAAGGGCGAGGAGTCCTTCCGCTTCGACGGCGGCATCTCCGAGTTCTGCGAGTTCCTCGCCTCCGACCGGCCCATCTGCGACACGCTCCGCTTCACCGGGCAGGGCTCCTTCAAGGAGACGGTCCCGGTCCTCGACGAGCACGGTCAGATGACGCCCACCGAGGTCACCCGTGAGCTCGGCGTCGACGTGGCGCTGCGCTGGGGCACCGGCTACGAGACGACGGTCAAGTCGTTCGTCAACATCATCGCCACCCCCAAGGGCGGCACCCACGTCGCGGGTTTCGAGCAGGCCGTCGCCAAGACGATGAACGAGGTCCTGCGCACCAAGAAGATGCTGCGCGTGGCCGAGGACGACGTCGTCAAGGATGACGCCCTCGAGGGTCTCACCGCGGTGGTCACGGTCCGCCTCGCCGAACCCCAGTTCGAAGGGCAGACCAAGGAGGTGCTCGGCACCTCCGCGGCCCGCCGCATCGTGAACAACGTGATCTCCAAGGAGCTCAAGGGGTTCCTGACCTCCACCAAGCGGGACGCCGCCCAGCAGGCCCGCGTCGTCATGGAGAAGGTCGTCGCCGCGGCCCGTACGCGCATCGCGGCCCGTCAGCACAAGGACGCGCAGCGCCGCAAGACGGCCCTGGAGTCCTCCTCGCTGCCCGCCAAGCTCGCCGACTGCCGCAGCGACGACGTCGACCGCAGCGAGCTGTTCATCGTCGAGGGCGACTCCGCGCTCGGCACGGCGAAGCTCGCCCGGAACTCCGAGTTCCAGGCGCTGCTGCCGATCCGCGGCAAGATCCTCAACGTGCAGAAGTCGTCCGTCACGGACATGCTCAAGAACGCCGAGTGCGGCGCCATCATCCAGGTCATAGGAGCCGGGTCCGGCCGGACCTTCGACATCGACGCGGCGCGCTACGGCAAGATCATCATGATGACCGACGCCGATGTGGACGGCTCCCACATCCGCACGCTGCTCCTGACCCTGTTCCACCGCTACATGCGGCCCATGGTCGAGGCCGGCCGGGTCTTCGCCGCCGTGCCCCCGCTGCACCGGATCGAGATCGTCCAGCCCAAGAAGGGCCAGGACAAGTACGTGTACACGTACTCGGACCGGGAGCTGCGGGACAAGCTCATGGAGCTGCAGAGCAAGGGCATCCGCTACAAGGACTCGATCCAGCGCTACAAGGGCCTCGGCGAGATGGACGCCGACCAGCTGGCCGAGACCACGATGGACCCGCGCCACCGCACCCTGCGCCGGATCAACCTCACCGACCTCGAGGCCGCCGAGCAGGTCTTCGACCTCCTCATGGGCAACGACGTCGCGCCGCGCAAGGAGTTCATCTCCAGCTCCGCGGCCACGCTGGACCGCTCCCGCATCGACGCCTAGGAGTGCACGAGCCCGAGGGGCGCCGTTCCGTACCGGGACGGCGCCCCTTAGCCGTCCTTCCGGGTACGTGCACGCCCCGGTCACCTGATGGGGTGAAGCAGTACGGGAAGAAGAGTCAGGGAACTTCCCGTTCTGTCCATCCTTGGGCATGCAGCGAAGCAATGCGGGGGACGTGAGCTACGACGATCCCTGGTACGACGCCCTGGCCTCGGGCTGGGGTGAATCGGCCGCGGCCGTGGCCCTGCCGCCGGCCCGGCCCGAACCGGAGGCCGCGCCCTCGGCGGCGGCCGACATTTACCTCGAGGTGCAGCGCAGCGCGGCCTTCCAGGAAGTACGCCGCCGCTACCGGCGGTTCGTGGTCCCGGGAGCCGTCGCCTTCCTCCTCTGGTACGTCGCGTACGTCGTCACCGCCACCACCGTCCCCGGACTGATGGCGCGCCCCGTCGCGGGCGCGGTGAACGTGGGGATGCTCGCAGGACTCGGCCAGTTCCTCACCACCTTCCTGCTCACCTGGGCCTACGTCCGCCACGCCCGGCTGCGGCGCGACCGCGCGGCGCTCGAACTGCGCTGGGACACCCAGGAGCTGACCCGAGGCAGAGGCGGCGCGGCATGACGACCGACCACCGCACCACCGCCCTGCTGCTGTTCAGCGCCTTCGTCGCCGTCACCCTGATCATCACCACCTGGGTGAGCCGCCACCGGCAGGGCTCCGCCGAGGAGTTCTACACGGGCAACCGTCTCTTCTCGCCGATGGAAAATGGTTTTGCCATCGCCGGCGACTACATGTCGGCCGCCTCCTTCCTCGGCATCTCCGGACTCATCGCCCTCGTCGGCTACGACGGCATGCTCTACTCGGTGGGCTTCCTCGTGGCCTGGTTGGTGGTGCTGTTCCTCGTCGCCGAACTGGTCCGCAACTGCGGCCGGTTCACGCTCGCCGACGTGGTCGCCGCACGGATGCGGGAGCGGCCGGTGCGCATCGCCGCCGGCACCTCCTCCGTCGCCGTGTCCGTGCTGTACCTGGTGGCGCAGATGGTCGGCGCGGGCAGCCTCGTCGCGCTGCTCCTCGGCGGCACCGGCGAGGCCGTGCAGGCCTGGACCGTGGTCGGCGTCGGCGCCCTCATGGTGATCTACGTGTCGCTCGGCGGCATGCGCGCCACCACCTGGATCCAGATCGTCAAGGCGGTCCTGCTGCTCGGCGGCACGATCACTCTGACCGTCCTCGTGCTGCTGCGCTTCCACGGGGACGTCAACCGCCTGCTGCACACCGCCGCCGAACGCAGCGGCCACGGCGACGCGTTCCTCGCCCCCGGCCTCGCCTACGGCGGCGACTGGACCGCCCGCTTCGACTTCATCAGCCTCGGACTCGCCCTGGTGCTCGGCACGGCGGGCCTGCCGCACATCCTGTCCCGCTTCTACACCGTCCCCACCGCGCGCGCCGCCCGGCGGTCCGTGGTCTGGGCGATCGGACTCATCGGCGGCTTCTACCTGATGACCATCGTGCTGGGCTTCGGCGCCGCCGCCCTCATCGGCCCGGACGCGGTGCGCGCCTCGCACGCGTCGGGCAACACCGCGGTGCCGCTGCTCGCGCTCGACCTGGGCGGCGGCGCCGGCACCACCGGCGGCACGGTCCTCTTCGCGGTCGTCGCCGCGGTCGCCTTCGCCACCATCCTCGCCGTGGTCGCCGGCATCACGCTCGCCTCCTCGGCGTCCGTCGCCCACGACCTGTACGCCTCCCTGCGCCGCCCCGGCGGCAAGCCCCGCAGCGAGGTCGCCGTCGCGCGCGTCGCCGCCGTCGGCATCGGAGTCGTCGCCATCGCCCTCGGCCTGCTGGCCCGCGACCTCAACGTCGCGTTCCTCGTCGGCCTGGCCTTCGCCGTCGCCGCCTCCGCGAACCTGCCCGTGCTGCTCTACTCGCTGTTCTGGCGCGGCTTCACCACCCGCGGCGCCGTGTGGTCCGTCTACGGCGGTCTGATCCCGGCGGTGGTGTTGGTGCTGCTGTCCCCGGTGGTGTCCGGCAGCCCCGACTCCCTGTTCCCCGGCGTCGACTTCCAGGTCTTCCCGCTGCAGAACCCGGGACTGGTCTCCATCCCGCTGGGCTTCCTCGCCGGCTGGCTCGGCACGGTCACCTCCACCGAGGTGCCCGACGAGGCCCGCCACGCCGAGACCGAGGTGCGCTCACTGACGGGCGCGGGCGCGGCCTGACGGACGGCGGGGCGAAGACGACGGCGGAGCGGAGACGTACGGCGCCGGCATCCGTATGGGAGGAGGGCACGGTTCCTTCCCCCGCCCCCTGGGCCGTGCCTCAGGCGCGGGTCGCCCACACGTAACGGTGCTCCGGGCGGCCCGCGTCCCCGTACCGCAGGGTCAGCGTGGCCCGTCCCGTGCGCTCCAGAAGCTTCAGATAGCGCTGGGCGGTCTGGCGGCTCACCCCGGTGCGTTCGGCGATCTCCTGGGCCGACAGCGGCCCTTCGGCGCCCGTCAGTGAGCGCCGTACGAGGTCCGCCGTGGTGGGGGAGTGCCCCTTGGGCAACTGCGGCTCGCTCGCCTCCGACAGCGCGCCGAAGATACGGTCCACCTCCGCCTGCTCCGCCTCGCCACCGCCGTCCAGCGTGCGGCGCAGCCGCGCGTACGCCTCCAGCTTGCCCCGCAGCCCGGCGAAGGCGAACGGCTTGACCAGGTACTGCAGCGCGCCGTGCCGCATCGCCGCCTGCACCGTCGACACGTCCCGGGCCGCCGTCACCATGATCACGTCGGCCAGATGGCCGCGCCGCCGCATCTCCCGGACGACGTCCAGACCCGTCTCGTCCGGCAGGTAGTGGTCCATGAGGACGAGATCCACCCGTTCCAGCGCCTCCACCCGCTCCAGCGCCTCGGCCGCGCTGTGCGCCGGGGAGACGGCGTGGAAGCCGGGCACCTTGTCGACGTAGGCCGCGTTGACCCGCGCCACCCGAACGTCGTCGTCCACGACCAGGACCTCGATCACCGTGTCTCCTCAGGTCCGGCGGACCGTGCCGCGGCTGTGGTGAGGGCCGCCGGCGGCTCCGGCTCGGTCAGCGCCTCCGGCAGGACGACCGTGAACTCGGCACCCCCGCCCGGCGCCTCGTCCACGCGCGCGTCGCCGCCGTGCCGGTGCGCGAGCCGGCGCACCAGCGGCAGCCCGATGCCCCGCTCACGGTGGCCGGGCGGCTCCTTGGTGGACCAGCCCTCCGTGAAGATCAGCTCGCGCCGCTCGGGCGGCACGCCGGGCCCGGTGTCCCGCACCACGAGCACCGCCGTACGGCCCTCGGCGCGCAACTCGACCTCCACGCGCGCGTCGGGCGTACCGGCGACGGCGTCCAGCGCGTTGTCCACCAGGTTGCCCACGACCGTCACCAGCCCGCGCGGGTCGACCAGCCGGTCCGGCAGGCGGGACCGGTCCGACAGCCGCAGGGTCGCCCCGCGCTCGGCCGCCACCGTCGCCTTCCCCACCAGCAACGCCGCCAGCAGCGGGTCCCGGATCCGCTCCGTGACCTGTTCCGACGTGGCCCGGTGGTCGCCCACCACCTCGCCGACGAACTCCACCGCGTCCTCGTACATCTCCAGCTCCAGCAGCCCCAGCAAGGTGTGCATGCGGTTCGCGTGCTCGTGGTCCTGGGCGCGCAGCGCGTCGATCAGCCCGCGCGTGGAGTCGAGCTCCCGGCCCAGCTGGTCCAGCTCGGTCCGGTCGCGCAGGGTGGCCACGGCGCCGCCGTCGTCGGTCGGCATACGGTTCGCGACCAGCACCCGCTGTCCGCGGACCGTGAGGAGGTCGGTGCCGGTCACCCGTCCAGCGAGCACGTCGGCCGTGCGGCCCGTGCCCAGCGCCTCGTCCGGCGAGCTGCCGACGGCCTCCTCGCCGATGCCCAGCAGCCTCTGCGCCTCGTCGTTCAGCAGACGGACACGCCCGTCGCGGTCCAGGGCCACGACACCCTCCCGGATGCCGTGCAGCATCGCCTCACGCTCCGCGAGCAGCGCCGCGATGTCGGAGAAGGCCAGGTCACGGGTCTGCCGCTGGACCCTCCGGGAGATCAGCCAGGCGGCGAGCGCACCCACCGCCAGGGCGCCGCCCGCGTAGGCGAGGAGCCCCGGGATGGCGTGGACCAGCCGCGCGCGGACGCTGTCGTACGCGATGCCGACGGAGACCGCGCCGATCACCTCGCCGTCGGCGTCCCGCAGCGGGACCTTGCCGCGCGCGGAACGGCCCAGGGTGCCCTCGTCGATCTCCATGACCTCGCGGCCGGCCAGCGCCTCACCGGGGTCGGTGGACACCAGGCCGCCGACCCGCTCCGGGTCGGTGTGCGACCAGCGCACGCCCCTGTGGTCCAGCACCACCACGTACTCCGCGCCCGTGGCCCGCCGGATGCGCTCCGCCTCCCGCTGCACCGGCCCGTCGGGCGTGGGCTCCGTGGCGCGCAGGTCCTCGGCGATCTGCGGCTGCTGTGCGGTGGTCTGCGCGATCGCGAGGGCGCGGCGCATCGCCTGGTCGTCGAGCTGCTCGCCCAGCGGCGCGAGGAACAGTCCGGTCGCCAGGACGGCGACGCCCGCCGCGATCGCCACCTGCATCAGCAGGACCTGGGAGAACACCCGCCGCGGCAGGCCGAGGCGCAGACGGCGAGCGGGGGTCGTGGGGGTCATGCCCCGACGGTACGTGGGGGAGGCGCGGGCGCCGTAGTGGGTGTGACCGGGTTCTCGTGAGGGTCAGCGGGCCAGGGACGCGGGGGTGAGGGCACGCACGTCGAGGACGTCCATCCGCGCGGGCGAGCCGAGCGCGGAGCCGCAGCTCTCGGGGCGGGGCGGCAGGGACGCGCCCTGGGCGACCTCGACGCGCCACCGCCGTCCGTCCACGTGGGCGACCGTCACCTCCCAGCGGGGGGCCTCGCCCTCGGTCCGTACGACGCTCAGCGCCTGCGCGGCGTCCTCGCGCACTGCGCGCCGCACGGCCAGCTCGGCCGCCTGGCCGGGCCGCTCCCACGCGGAGGCGCCACGGCAGCCCTCGGTGACGATGCGCCCCTCCTGCACGCCGTGCAGCACCTCCTTGACGGCGTGCGCCTCCGCCCGCCCGTACGCGTAGCCGTACGGCAGCACCAGCACGGTGGGGGAGAAGCGGTGACCGCCGAGGTGGGTGACCTCCCAGACGCCCTCGACGCCGGAGGAGGCCAGCTCGGCCGCGAGGGGCCTGCCGAGCAGGGCGCAGCAGCGGTCGCGCTTGCCGTTGGTGCAGACGAGAGCGAGGGGGCCGCCGGTGTGGGGCGCGCCGCCCAGCACCGCGTCGAAGCTGCCCGTCTCGCCGCGGCCGAGGGCCGCGAAGTCGAGGTCGAGCAGGCGGGCGGGGTCGGTGGTGGCCGCGGAGTGCAGCCCGACGTTGCCCGGGACGGTGTGGGCGACGTACACGCGGCGCGTGGCGGGCATACGGCTGTCCGCGTGGCGTCCGGGACGCCGGATGAGGGCGATGCGGACGCCGGTGCCCTTGGCGGCGGCCTCCAGGGCGCGGCCCAGGGCGGGATCGAGGTGGCTGGACGTGAGCGCCTTGGCCCCCCACGGGCCGGGCTGCTCCAGCAGAAGCCAGGTCCGCGCGGTGGCCGCGGTCCCCGCGACGGGCTCGTGGAGCGCGCGGGAGGCGGTAGAGCACGTGCTACTCACACAGGTGAGCCTAACCTGAGCTGCGCTTGGGTGCCTTGTTGGCCCACCGAGGCACTGGCGTGCCTCGTCCGCCATTCGAGGCTTGCCGCCGGAATTGTGCGGAGTATCGATTCTTCGACCTGAAAACCCCGTCCGTCGACTAAGTCGGACTCAGCTTGTCGGGTGACTTCCCGTGTCTCGCGCTCCTGTACGTGGAGATCCTGGTTGGATATGATCGCGCGTCGCGCGCTAGCGAGCGCAGATGCTCCTGTCAAGAGAACAGAGGAATTCAGTGAGTCAGATCGTCCGGCGCCTCGGCGTCGCTCCGCGTCTTCGGGGCAGTGCCAGCGGTGCTACCTGCCCCGACCTATTTGAGCTGGCCGATGGCAATTTCGCTGTCATCGGTACGGACGTCACAGACTCACTGGAATCTCAACTTCCCGCTGACGCGGCACGTGCAGACTACGAGCGCATCGTTGTGATCACCAGAGAAACCCTGGTCAAGGCGAAGGCCGACATCCCGGACGCGTAGCTCAGGTATCGGTGGGTGGCTCTCCTACCACCCACCATTCCTCGGTGTCTGCCTCATCAAGTCGTAAGAGCAGGTCGTCGATCAGGTTGCCGAGTTCGGCCTCTTCCGTCCCCTCCAGGCTGTCGCGCTGGTGTCGCGTCGCTTCCCAGTACTCTCTGGCGACCGGATTCTGGAATATGCCTCTGGCGTGCTTGAAGAACTCGTCCAGGGTGTAGTTACCCATGCGGTGGTTCCAGAGCAGGTTGGTGTACAGCGCGTTCGCGAAGAGATACTGGCGGCGCTGTCGTTCGGTGACAGGCACCTCGTAGAGGTCGAGTACCTCTGCGAGGTCGGGGTCGTCGATTGCCTTGCTCAGTAGTTCCCAGTGCAGCCGCTGCTGCATAGCCCGGTTGCTCCACTGCTGGTTGTCGGACTGCTCCTCCAACTTCTCCAGCCGCCGATTGATCGCGTCCAACGTGCCCCGATGTGCCGCCACCGCAGCGATTACCCCTGCAACCATCCCCAGACCGGCTGCGGTGGCGGATTGCAGCTTCCGCAGCCCCACGCTTTTTGTGCCCATGTCAAATACCCCCGATCAGGCCGCCGTCCGCCGGTCGTCGGGTGGTGGGTCGACTTCAGGGAACCGGCGAGCGGTGGGCGGCGCTTGCCGCCTTCCAGGGTGCCGAGCGGCTCTGATCGGCGGGAAGGCGGAGAGGAGGCGCACGGAGGGAAGCGAGGGTCGCACAATCCGGCGCCTTGCCAGACGTCTGCCCCGTGAATGCTGCTAACAATCGTTCACTTCGGGGTCGTTACGGGTACTCGTATCCTGGACCGTCAGTCGTTCGTCCGTGCGCACGCCGTCAGCGAGCCGGTGTGCGCACAGGTGTGAGAGGGGTCGTGTGTCGGAGCGGAGCAGCGGGCCGGGCGGCGGGCGGCAGATTCCGGTGGTCGTACTGGCCGGATTTCTCGGGTCGGGGAAGACCACCCTGCTCAACCACCTCCTCCACCGCAGCGGCGGCAGCCGTATCGGCGCGGTGGTGAACGACTTCGGGGCCGTCGAGATCGACGCCATGGCGGTCGCGGGCGCCCTGGGGGACTCGACCGTCTCGCTCGGCAACGGATGCCTCTGCTGTGCCGTCGACGCCAGTGAGCTCGACGAGTACCTCGAGCGGCTCGCCCGCCCCTCCGCCGGCCTCGACGTCATCGTCATCGAGGCGAGCGGACTGGCCGAACCGCAGGAGCTCGTCCGCATGGTGCTCGCCAGCGAGCTGCCGAACATCGTGTACGGCGGCCTCGTCGAGGTCGTCGACGCCGCCGAGTTCGACGAGACCCGGGCCGCGCACCCCGGCATCGACCGGCATCTGGCGCTCGCCGACCTCGTGGTCGTGAACAAGACCGACCGGGTGGACGACCCGGAGCCCGTGCTGAAGACGGTCGGGGACCTCGTCGACCGCGCGGCCGTGGTGCCCGCCACGCACGGCCGGGTCGACCCCGAGTTCCTCTTCGACTGCCGGCCGGGCGAGGAGCGCGTCGGGCAACTGTCCTTCGACGACCTCCACCGGGACGGCGAGGAGCACGACGCCCATTCCCATCTGCACGCCGGGTACGACACCCTCTCCTTCGTGTCCGGGCGCCCGCTCGACCCCCGGGGCCTCATCGCCTTCCTCGACAGCAGGCCCGCCGGGCTCTACCGCATCAAGGGGTACGTCGACTTCGGCCCGTACGACGTGCGCAACCGGTACGCCGTGCACGCCGTCGGCCGCTTCCTGCGCTTCTACCCGGAGCCGTGGCCGGCCGGCGCCGGGCGGGCGACGCAGCTCGTGCTGATCGGGACCGGCCTCGACACCGCCGCCCTGAGCGCCGGGCTGGAGGGGTGTGTGAGCGACGGCGCCCCACACACCGACGACGAGGCCGGCATGTGGGGCGTCCTGCGCTACGTCCAGGAGGCCGAGGACCCCGCGGCCTAGACCGGCCCCGCCACCACGGCGACCGTCTTGCCCAGGGACACGCCCGACCCGTCGCGGCGCGGGTCGATCTCCGGGAGGTCCACCGCCGTGCCGTTCTTCTGCGCCGCGCGCGCCGGGACGGGGCCCGCCCAGGCCAAGGACAGGCAGTCCTCGCCCTTCAGGAACCGCTGGCAGCGCACGCCGCCGGTGGCCCGGCCCTTGCGCGGGTACTGGTCGAACGGGGTCGCCTTGGCCGTCGTCTGGACGGAGTCGTCCAGCGTGCCGCGCGAGCCCGCGACGGTGAACACCACCGCGTCCGCCGCCGGGTCGACCGCCGTGAAGCTGATGACCTTCGCGCCCTCGCCGAGCTTGATGCCCGTCATGCCGCCCGCCGGACGACCCTGAGGACGCACGATGGAGGCCGGGAAGCGCAGCAGCTGCGCGTCGTCGGTGATGAAGACGAGGTCCTCCTCGCCCGTGCGCAGTTCGGCCGCGCCGACGATCCGGTCGCCCTCCTTGAGGGTGATGACCTCCAGCTCCTCCTTGTTGGAGGGGTAGTCGGGCACCACGCGCTTGACCACGCCCTGCTGGGTGCCGATCGCCAGGCCCGGCGAGGACTCGTCGAGCGTGGTCAGACACACCACCTGTTCCTCGTCCTCCAGGGACACGAACTCCGCCAGCGGCGCGCCGCCCGACAGGTTCGGCACCGGCATCGACTCGGGCAGCTGGGGCAGGTCGATCACGTTGACCCGGAGCAGCCGGCCCGCCGACGTGACCACGCCGATCTCGCCGCGCGCGGTCGCCGGGACCGCCGAGACGATCACGTCGTGCTTGACGCGCTTGCCGCCGGAGGCGTCGGCGAGCGGCCGGTCGTCGGCGGTGCGCGCCAGCAGACCCGTCGACGACAGGAGCACGCGGCACGGGGTGTCCGCCACCTGAAGCGGCACCGTGGCCGGGGCGCCGGCCGACTCCAGCAGCGTCGTGCGCCGGTCGTTGCCGAACTTCTTCGCCACCGAAGCCAGTTCGGACGAGACGAGCTTGCGCAGCTCCGCGTCCGACTCCAGGATCCGGGTCAGCTCCTCGATCTCCGCGTTCAGCCGGTCCTTCTCGGCCTCCAGCTCGATCCGGTCGTACTTGGTGAGGCGGCGCAGCGGGGTGTCCAGGATGTACTGCGTCTGGACGTCGCTCAGCGAGAAGTGCTCGATGAGCCGCTGCTTGGCCTGCGCCGAGTTCTCGCTGGAGCGGATCAGGCGGATGACCTCGTCGATGTCGAGCAGGGCCGTGAGCAGACCCTCGACCAGGTGCAGCCGGTCGCGCTTCTTGCCGCGGCGGAACTCCGAGCGGCGGCGCACCACGGTGAAGCGGTGGTCGAGGTAGACCTCGAGCAGCTCCTTGAGGCCGAGGGTGAGGGGCTGGCCGTCCACCAGCGCCACGTTGTTGATGCCGAAGGACTCCTCCATCGGCGTCAGCTTGTAGAGCTGCTCCAGCACGGCCTCCGGCACGAAGCCGTTCTTGACCTCGATGACCAGGCGCAGGCCGTGCTCGCGGTCGGTGAGGTCCTTGACGTCGGCGATGCCCTGGAGCTTCTTGGAGCCCACCAGGTCCTTGATCTTGGCGATCACCTTCTCGGGGCCCACCGTGAACGGCAGCTCGGTGACGACCAGGCCCTTGCGGCGCGCCGTCACGTCCTCCACGGTCACCGTCGCGCGGATCTTGAACGTGCCGCGGCCGGTCTCGTACGCGTCCCGGATGCCGTTGAGGCCGACGATCCGGCCGCCCGTGGGCAGGTCGGGGCCCGGGACGTGCTTCATCAGGGCGTCGAGGTCGGCGTTCGGGTACCGGATCAGGTGGCGTGCGGCGGCGACGACCTCACGCAGGTTGTGCGGCGGCATGTTGGTCGCCATGCCGACGGCGATGCCCGAGGCGCCGTTCACCAGGAGGTTGGGGAACGCGGCGGGCAGGGCGACCGGTTCCTGCTCCTGACCGTCGTAGTTGGGCGCGAAGTCGACCGTGTCCTCGTCGATGGATTCGGTCATCAGGCTCGTGGCCTCGGCCATGCGGCACTCGGTGTACCGCATGGCGGCCGGCGGGTCGTCGTTGCCCAGCGAGCCGAAGTTGCCGTGGCCGTCCACCAGGGGCAGGCGCATGGAGAACGGCTGCGCCATGCGGACGAGGGCGTCGTAGATCGACGCGTCGCCGTGCGGGTGCAGCTTTCCCATCACCTCGCCCACCACGCGCGCGCACTTGACGTAACCGCGCTCGGGGCGCAGGCCCATCTCGTTCATCTGGTAGACGATGCGGCGGTGCACCGGCTTGAGACCGTCACGCGCGTCGGGCAGGGCGCGGGAGTAGATGACCGAGTACGCGTACTCGAGGAAGGAGCCCTGCATCTCGTCGACGACGTCGATGTCGAGGATCTTCTCCTCGTACGGGTCGTCGGGCGGCGGGGTCTTCGTGCTGCGGCGGGCCATCGCTGCCGGCTCCTTGCTGACGCGTGGGACAGGATCTGACGCGGACCATTGTGGACCTTCGCACTGACAGGGCGGGACCAGGACCCGGGTCCTGCCGCCCGGTTCGGCACGGTACGGCGGCGCGAGCAGGCTACGCGGCTCCGTCGCCGCGCACGTCGCGGGGTCGCCCCACGGCCCGCGTCCACCCCTCCGCGCGCCTGCCCCGCGGACCGCCACCACCCCTCCGCGCGCCGGCACCGCAGAGCGCGTCCACCCCTCGGCGAGGTCGCCCGCGGCCCCCCCGCGCGCCTGCCCCGCGGACCGCGTCCACCCCGCGGCGAGGTCGCCCCGCAGCCCCCGCGCCTGCCCCGCGGACCGCGCCCAACCCCGTCGGCGGGGTCACCCCGCAGACCGCATCCACCTCCCGGCCGGGTCACCCCGGGCCGGCACCGCCCCCGCGTGCGCACGGCTCGCCCCCTCCGCGGCTCACCCCGGCGCACACCCCCACCCGCCCGCACCCCGACAGCGCACGACGGCGCACCCCAGGGAGCGACCCGGCGCACACCCCCCGTCACGCGCCGTGCGCTTCCCACACCTCCCGCACCCCTCACACCACCCGCCCCACCAGGTTCTCGCTCTCGGCGTAGCGGCCCGGTCCGGGAACTCCACCGGCTGTCCGCACGCTTGCATACAGTGGCAGGACCGGCAGAAACGGCGGTGTCGACGACGACCGCCTCCGCGATCGAAGGGACGTACATGCCCATGGGTCACACGGCCACAGCCCAGGCAGGCTCCGGGGGCCTGACAGCGACCGAACACCGCCTGGCCAACGGCCTGCGCGTGGTGCTCTCCGAGGACCACCTGACCCCGGTCGCGGCGGTGTGCCTCTGGTACGACGTGGGCTCACGGCACGAGGTCAAGGGCCGTACCGGCCTGGCTCACCTTTTCGAGCACCTGATGTTCCAGGGCTCCGCCCAGGTGAAGGGGAACGGCCACTTCGAACTGGTGCAGGGCGCCGGCGGCTCGCTCAACGGCACCACCAGCTTCGAGCGGACCAACTACTTCGAGACCATGCCCGCCCACCAGCTGGAGCTCGCCCTCTGGCTGGAGGCCGACCGCATGGGCTCCCTGCTGACCGCCCTGGACGAGGAGTCCATGGAGAACCAGCGGGACGTGGTGAAGAACGAGCGCCGTCAGCGCTACGACAACGTCCCCTACGGCACGGCGTTCGAGAAGCTGACCGCCCTCTCCTACCCGGAGGGCCACCCCTACCACCACACCCCGATCGGGTCGATGGCGGACCTGGACGCGGCGACCCTGGAGGACGCCCGCCAGTTCTTCCGCACGTACTACGCGCCGAACAACGCGGTGCTGTCCGTGGTCGGCGACATCGACCCCGAGCAGACGCTCGCCTGGATCGAGAAGTACTTCGGCTCCATCCCGTCGCACGACGGCAAGCCCGCCCCGCGCGACGGCTCGCTGCCCGACATCATCGGGGAGGAACTGCGCGAGGTCGTCGAGGAGGAGGTCCCCGCGCGGGCGCTGATGGCCGCCTACCGGCTCCCGGAGGACGGCACGCGCGCGAGCGACGCCGCGGACCTGGCGCTCACCGTCCTCGGCGGCGGCGAGTCCTCGCGGATTTACAACCGCCTGGTGCGCCGCGACCGTACGGCCGTCGCGGCCGGGTTCGGCCTGCTGCGGCTGGCCGGGGCGCCGTCCCTGGGCTGGCTGGACGTCAAGACGTCCGGCGACGTCGAGGTGCCGGTGATCGAGGCCGCCATCGACGAGGAGCTCGCCCGGTTCGCCGAGGAGGGCCCCACCGCCGAGGAGATGGAGCGCGCCCAGGCCCAGCTGGAGCGCGAGTGGCTCGACCGGCTCGGCACGGTCGCCGGCCGCGCCGACGAACTGTGCCGCTACGCCGTGCTGTTCGGCGACCCGCAGCTCGCCCTGACCGCCGTGAGCCGGGTCCTGGAGGTGACGGCCGAGGAGGTCCAGGAGGTCGCCAAGGCGCGCCTGCGGCCCGACAACCGCGCCGTGCTCGTCTACGAGCCCGTCGCCCCGGCGGCCGGTGACGCCGCCGACGACACCGAGGAAGCCGCCGCAGCCGGCGCCGACGAGAACGAGGAGGCGGCGAAGTGACCGAGCTCGCCACGATGGAGTTCCACCCCCGGCCGCAGGCGGGCGAGGCCAAGCCCTGGGCCTTCCCGGCCCCCGAGCGCGGCGCCCTCGACAACGGCCTGACGGTGCTGCGCTGCCACCGCCCCGGCCAGCAGGTCGTCGCCGTCGAGGTGGTCCTCGACGCGCCCCTGGACGCGGAGCCGGAGGGCCTGGACGGCGTGGCCACGATCATGGCCCGCGCCTTCTCCGAGGGCACCGACAAGCACTCCGCCGAGGAGTTCGCCGCTGAGCTGGAGCGCTGCGGCGCCACCCTCGACGCGCACGCCGACCACCCCGGCGTCCGCCTCAGCCTGGAGGTGCCCGCCTCGCGGCTCGCCAAGGGGCTCGGACTGGTCGCCGACGCCCTGCGCGCGCCCGCCTTCGCCGACAGCGAGATCGAGCGGCTGGTCCGCAACCGCCTCGACGAGATCCCGCACGAGCTGGCGAACCCGTCCCGCCGCGCCGCGAAGGAGCTCGCCAAGGAGCTGTTCCCGGCGAGCGCGCGCATGTCCCGTCCGCGCCAGGGCACCGAGGAGACCGTCGAGCGCATCGACTCCGCGGCCGTGCGCGGCTTCTACGAGAAGCACGTCCGCCCGGCCACGGCGACCGCCGTGGTGGTCGGCGACCTCACCGGCGTCGACCTGGACGCGCTGCTCGCCGACACCCTGGGCGCCTGGACGGGCTCCCAGGCGCAGCCGCGGCCCGTCCCGCCCGTGGTGGCGGACGACACCGGCCGCGTCGTCATCGTGGACCGGCCCGGCGCCGTGCAGACGCAGCTGCTGCTCGGCCGTACCGGCCCGGACCGCCATGACCGGGTGTGGCCCGCGCAGGTGCTCGGCACGTACTGCCTCGGCGGCACCCTGACCTCCCGTCTGGACCGCGTCCTGCGCGAGGAGAAGGGATACACCTACGGCGTACGGGCGTTCGGCCAGGTGCTGCGCTCGGCCCCCGACGGCACCGGCGCGTCGATGCTGGCCATCAGCGGCTCGGTCGACACCCCCAACACCGGCCCCGCGCTGGACGACCTGTGGACCGTGCTGCGCACGCTGGCCGCCGAGGGCCTCACCGACGACGAGCGTGACGTCGCCGTGCAGAACCTGGTGGGCGTGGCGCCGCTCAAGTACGAGACCGCCGCGGCCGTCGCGAGCACCCTGGCCGATCAGGTCGAGCAGCACCTGCCGGACCACTACCAGGCCGACCTGTACCGGCAGTTGGCGGCGACGGGCACCGTGGAGGCCACGGCGGCCGTCGTGAACGCCTTCCCGGTGGACCGTCTGGTGACCGTGCTCGTCGGTGACGCCGCGCAGATCAAGGCGCCCGTGGAGGCGCTGGGGATCGGCGAAGTCACCGTCGTCCCGGCCGAGTAGGGCCGACGACGGGACGCACGCGTGCGGGAGCCCCGGTGGACGGGTACGTCACCGGGGCTCCCTTATGCCCGAATTGGGGCGGAGGTTGCCCGTCTGCCCTGTGGGATGCGCTACAAAACCCGGGATCCGTTTGAGGATTGCGAGATGTCCCGCTTAGTTTCGTGCGGGCTGTTCGTCGGGCAGTGCGCCGCATCCGCGGCACCGGACAGTCATCGCCGAGTCCCCGTACGGCGCGAGCCAGGGGAGCCGGGGACCCACACGAAGTCCCTGGGGTGAATCGGACGCCCGCGCGTGTCGCGAGGGGGTCCGTAGGAGACCTTCCTGCTCCGAACCCGTCAGCTAACCCGGTAGGCGAGAGGGAAGGAAAGGACCAGCTTGTACATGGCGTTCACCCGCGCCACCGGGAAGCACCGTCGTCCCAGCCGCGTCCAGCGCGGCACCGCCCGCGCCGCGGGCGTCGCGGCCCTCGCGGGCACCGGCGTCGTCGGCTCCCTCGCGGCCCCCGCGCTCGCCGCCGAACCGGCCGCGGCACAGACCGGCCTCACCCCCGTCGTCACCCTCGGCGACGTGGTCGCCGACCGCGTCGACGCCCAGGCCGCCGCCCAGCACGAGGCCGCCCGCGTGGCGGCCCAGGAGGCCGCGCGCAAGGCCGCCGAGGAGGCGGCCCGGGAGCGCGCGGTGGAGGAGGCCGAGAAGGCCCGCGCCGAGAAGGAGCGCGCCGCGCGTGAGGCGGAGCGCAAGCGCCTCAACACCTTCGTCTCCCCGATCCCCGGCTCGTACGTGTCGACCGCGTACCAGAGCGGCGGCGCCATCTGGTCGTCCGGCAGCCACACCGGGATCGACTTCCACGCCGCGAGCGGCACCCCCGTCCAGTCCGTCGGCGTCGGCACGGTCGTCGAGGCCGGCTGGGGCGGCGCGTACGGCAACCAGGTCGTCATCAAGATGCACGACGGCACGTACACCCAGTACGCGCACCTGTCGTCCGTCTCCGTGTCGGCGGGGCAGGAGGTCACCGCCGGCCAGCAGATCGGCGTGTCCGGCGCCACCGGCAACGTCACCGGCGCCCACCTCCACTTCGAGGCGCGCATGTCCGCCGAGTACGGCTCCGACCTCGACCCGGTCTCCTACCTCCGGTCGCACGGCGTGAACATCTGAGGCGCGTCCTAACGCCTTCCGGGCCCCGGCTCCCACGAGCCGGGGCTTTCGCCGTTTTCGAACCCTTCCGCGCGGGCGCCGCCTGTCCAAAAATTATGTATGGATTCCGGTCCGCCGTCGGAAAATGTCGTCGATTGCAATAGAGTCACGAACGGACGTCAATCGTCGACGTTTCACGGGGATTAAGCCGGAGGTCGGTCATGCGTATTCCCGCGCACTCGGTGTGCACGGCGATCCGGGACGACATCGTCGCCGGTGTCTACGAGCGCGGGGGCCGGCTCACCGAGGAACTGCTCGCCCGCCGCTACGGCGTCTCCCGCGTCCCCGTCCGCGAGGCGCTGCGCACCCTGGAGGCCGAGGGGTTCGTGGTGACCCGTCGGCACGCGGGCGCGTGCGTGGCCGAGCCCACCGAGCAGGAGGCCGCCGACCTGCTGGAGATGCGCCAGCTCCTGGAGCCCCTGGGCGCCTCCCGGGCGGCCCAGCGACGCACCGACGCCCATCTCAAGGTGCTCCGCGGCCTGGTCAGGCTGGGACAGGAACGCGCACGTCAGGGCAGCAGCGACGACCTGCGCTCGCTGGGCGGCTGGTTCCACGAGACGCTCGCCCAGGCCTCCGGCAGCCCGGCGCTGACGTCGATGCTGACCCAGCTCAGGCACAAGATCGCCTGGATGTACGCGGTCGACGGGCCGCCCGACCCGGTCGCGTACTGGGCGGAGCACGGCGCGATCGTGGACGCCGTGGCGCGCGGCGACGGCGAACGGGCGCGGTCGCTCACGGCGCTGCACACCGAGCAGGCGAACTCCGGACACCGGCTGCGGTTCGGCTCCGGCGCCGAGCGAGCCGTCCGCACGGACCGTGTGAGGAACTCGCAACATCCCGTAAACATGCCGAGCCTCCGCCATTAACACGGATCCCGTATACAAAGAGGGCGCACATGGCGGGGGCTATTTCTGCTGCCCGGAAATGGGAAAAAGAAAGGCCCGCCCGGATCACCGGGCGGGCCTTTCCGTGTCGCACGGCCGTCGCGTGCGAATTCCGGTTCAGACGGTCTCGGGGAGTTCCTCGAGGCCCTCGGAGACCAGCTTCGCCAGACGGTCGAGGGCGGCGTCCGCGCCCTCGGCGTCGGAGGCGAGGACGATCTCCTCACCACCCTGGGCGCCGAGGCCCAGGACGGCCAGCATCGAGGCCGCGTTGACGGGGGTGCCCCCGGCCTTGGCGATCGTCACCGGGACGCCTGCGGCCGTGGCGGCCCGTACGAAGATGGAGGCGGGGCGGGCGTGGAGACCCTCGGCCCAGCCGACGTTGACGCGGCGCTCAGCCATGTGTTGCTGCCCTTCGCTGTTCAGGGTTGTCTAGACCAGTCTTCCATATCGTGGCGCGTGCCCGGAGCGGCGTCCGGGACGCCCCCGCGGGCCGCCGGGCCGCGGCCTCGGCCCGGCGGTCGTCCACCACAGACTGCCTCGCGCCGCCGCCGGACGCGAGCCGTACTCTGGGGCCCATGCAGACCTCGTCGGACCGCCACGAGTACCCCGCCCACTGGGAGGCCGACGTGGTGCTGCGCGACGGCGGCACCGCGCGCATCCGCCCCATCACCGCCGACGACGCGGAGCGCCTGGTCAGCTTCTACGAGCAGGTGTCCGACGAGTCGAAGTACTACCGCTTCTTCGCGCCCTACCCACGGCTGTCCGCCAAGGACGTGCACCGCTTCACCCACCACGACTTCGTCGACCGGGTCGGGCTCGCGGCGACCGTCGGCGACGACTTCATCGGCACCGTGCGCTACGACCGCATCGGAGCCGGCGGACGGCCCGCCACCGGCGCGGAGGCCGACGAGGCCGAGGTCGCCTTCCTGGTGCAGGACGCCCACCAGGGCCGCGGCGTCGCCTCCGCCCTCCTGGAGCACATCGCCGCCGTCGCCCGCGAGCGCGGCATCCGTCGGTTCGCCGCCGAGGTGCTGCCCGCCAACACCAAGATGATCAAGGTGTTCACCGACGCCGGGTACACCCAGAAGCGCAGCTTCGAGGACGGCGTCGTCCGCCTGGAGTTCGGCCTCGAACCCACCGACCGCTCCCTGGCCGTGCAGTACGCGCGCGAGCAGCGCGCGGAGGCCCGTTCCGTGCAGCGGCTCCTCGCCCCCGGCGCGGTCGCCGTCATCGGCACCGGCCGCACCCCCGGCGGTGTCGGACGCAGCATCCTCGGCAACATCCGCGACGGCGGCTTCACCGGCCGCCTCTACGCCGTCAACGGCGCGCTGCCGGAGGGACAGAAGGAGCTCGACGGGGTACCCGCCTTCCGCTCCGTGCGCGACATCGACGGGCCCGTGGACGTGGCGGTCGTCGCGGTGCCCGCCGAACGGGTCCCCGAGGTCGTCGCCGAGTGCGGCGAGCACGACGTCCAGGGCCTCGTCGTGGTCTCCGCCGGCTACGCCGAGTCCGGCCCCGAGGGCAGGGACCGCCAGCGCGCCCTGGTCCGGCAGGCCCGCAGCTACGGCATGCGGATCATCGGACCCAACTCCTTCGGCGTCATCAACACCGCGCCCGAGGTGCGGCTGAACGCCTCGCTCGCCCCCGAGATGCCCCGCGCGGGACGCATCGGCCTGTTCGCCCAGTCCGGCGCCATCGGCGTCGCGCTGCTGTCCCGCCTGCACCGGCGCGGCGGCGGCGTCACCGGCGTCACCGGCCTGTCCACGTTCGTCTCCTCCGGCAACCGCGCCGACGTCTCCGGCAACGACGTCCTGCAGTACTGGTACGAGGACGCCGACACCGACGTCGCCCTGATGTACCTGGAGTCCATCGGCAACCCCCGCAAGTTCACCCGCCTCGCCCGCCGCACCGCCGCCGCCAAGCCGCTGGTCGTGGTGCAGGGCGCGCGCCACGGGGCGGGACCGCGCGGGCATGCCGTCCGCGCGACCCAGCTGCCGCACGCCACGGTCTCCGCCCTGCTGCGCCAGGCCGGGGTGATCCGCGTGGACACCATCACCGACCTGGTCGACGCGGGCCTGCTGCTCGCCCGCCAGCCCCTCCCCGCCGGACCCCGGGTGGCGATCCTCGGCAACTCCGAGTCCCTGGGCCTGCTCACCTACGACGCCTGCCTCGCCGAGGGGCTGCGCCCGCATCCGCCGCAGGACCTCACCACCGCCGCCTCCGCGGCCGACTTCCACGCCGCGCTCTCCCGCGCGCTGGCCGACGACTCCTCCGACGCCGTCGTCGTGACCGCCATCCCCTCGGTGGGCGAGGGCTCGGTCGGTGACGCGGCCCTGGCGGAGGCGCTGCGCTCGGCCGCCGCCGAGCGGCCCACCAAGCCGGTCCTCGTCGTCCACGTCGAGCTGGGCGGCCTCGCGGAGGCGCTGTCCGCCGCGACGAGCACCGCGCCCCAGCCCGGCGCCGCCTCCGGCCCCGACCCGGCCCCCCGCACGGGGGAGCGCGCGGAACCCCGCCCGACGGCGGACGAGGGCGCCACGGCGGACGACAAGGGCGCGCCTGCACCGTCCCCTGAGGACGCACGCCCCGAGGACGCACGCCCCGACGACGCACCCCCCGAGGGCACCCACCCCCTCCCCGCCTACCCCGCAGCCGAGCGCGCCGTCCGGGCGCTCGCGCAGGCCGTGGCGTACGGGCAGTGGCGGCGGGACGCGGCCGAGCCCGGCAAGGTGCCCGAGTACGAGGACATCGACGAGCGGGGCGCCGCCACCCTCATCGACGGGCTGCTCGCCCGCGGCCAGGGCCTGTCCCTCACCACCGACGCCACCTGCGAACTGCTCGCCGCCTACGGCGTCCACGTCCACCGCGCGCTGCCCGCGCCCACCCCCGACGCCGCCGCCGAGGCCGCCCGCGCCCTCGGTCACCCGGTCGCCCTCAAGGCGACCGCCCCGCACCTCAGGCACCGCGCCGACCTGGGCGGCGTCCGCCTCGACCTCGCCGACGAGGAGCAGTTGCGCCGGGCGTACGCCGAGCTCACCGAGCTGTTCGGCAGCCCGGAGGAGCTGCGCCCCGTGGTGCAGCGCATGGCTCCCCGCGGGGTGGACACCGTGGTCCGCGCGGTCATCGACCCCGCGGCCGGCGCCGTGCTGTCGTTCGGGCTCGCGGGGGCCGCCTCCCAGCTGCTCGGCGACATGGCTCACCGCCTGATCCCGGTCACCGACCGGGACGCCACCTCGCTGGTCCGGTCGATCCGCACGGCCCCGCTGCTGTTCGGCTGGCGCGGCTCGGCGCCCGTCGACACCCCCGCGCTGGAGGAGCTGATGCTGCGGGTGTCCCGCCTGGTCCACGACCACCCGGAGGTCGTCGCGGTCACCCTGGAGCCGGTCGTCGTCGCCCCGCACGGCGTCAGCGTCCTCGGCGCCTCCGTACGTCTCGCGCCGCCGCCCGCCCGGGACGACCTCGGGCCCCGGACGCTCCCCGCGTACTGACCCGGGGCGAGCGGTGCCTCGCAGTCGGTGGCCACCCGTAGGATGGGCCACATGGCCAAGACCAGTACGACGACCCAGGGGCTGCGGGCGGCGATCGAGCGCAGCGGCTACTACCCGGCCCTCGTGGCCGAGGCGGTGGAGGCCGCCGTGGGCGGCGAGCCCGTCCGGTCGTATCTGGTCCACCAGGAGACGACGTTCGACCAGAACGAGGTGCGGCGGCACGTGACCGTGCTCGTCCTCACCGCCAACCGCTTCATCGTCAGCCACACCGACGAGCAGGCCGCGGACAGCACGTCCCCGGCCCCCTACGCCACCACGTCCACCGAGTCGGTCAAGCTCGGCCGGATCTCGTCGATCGTGGTCAGCCGCGTGGTCGCCAACCCGGAGTCGTACAAGCCGGGCACGCTGCCGCGCGAGATCGTGCTCACCATCGGCTGGGGCGCGGTCTCCCGCATCGACCTGGAGCCGGCCGCCTGCGGCGACCCCGACTGCGAGGCCGACCACGGCTACACGGGCAGCTCGACGGCCGACGACCTGAGCCTGCGCGTCAGCGAGGCCGGCGACGGCCCGGAGACCGTGCGCCAGGCGCTCACCTTCGCCCAGGCCCTGTCCGAGGCGACCGCGGACCTGCGCTGATGGCTCACCCTCCGCCCGCCGCCCACGACCGGGGACACCTGGCGCCCGACGTCTGGGACACCCACCCGGAGCCCCTCCCCGTCGGCTCCGCGCCCGTCCCGGCCTACGGCACCGGCTCCCTGGCCGACCTGCTGCCCACCCTCGCCGCCGGCCTCGGCGTCCCCGGCATGACCGCGGGCATCGGCGAGCTCACCCCCGCCGACCGCAACTGCGTCTTCCTCATCGACGGCCTCGGCTGGGAGCAGCTCAAGGCCCACCCGGAGGAGGCGCCGTTCCTGACGTCCCTGCTGTCCGCCTCGCGCGGCGGCACCGGACGCCCGATCACCGCCGGCTACCCGGCGACCACCGCGACCTCCCTCGCCTCCGTCGGCACCGGCCTGCCCCCGGGCGCCCACGGCCTGCCCGGCTACACCGTGCGCGACCCGGACACCGGCGAGCTGATGAACCAGCTGCGCTGGCAGCCCTGGACCCCGCCGGGCGCCTGGCAGCCGTACCCGACGGTGTTCGAGCTGGCGCACCGCGCGGGCGTGCACGCCGCGCAGGTGTCCTCCCCGACCTTCGCCAACACCCCGTTGACCAAGGTCGCGCTGAGCGGCGGCACCTTCCAGGGGCGGCTGTCCGGCGAGGACCGCATGGACACCGCCGCCGAGCAACTGGCCGCCGGAGACCGCTCGCTGGTCTACACGTACTACGCCGAGGTCGACGGCGCCGGCCACCGCTTCGGCGTCGACTCCGACACCTGGCGCGGCCAGTTGATGTACGTGGACCGCCTGGTGCAGCGCCTCGCCGAGCAACTCCCGCCGCGCAGCGCCCTCTACGTCACCGCCGACCACGGCATGGTCGACATCCCCTTCGACGAGACGCACCGCATCGACTTCGACGAGGACTGGGAGCTGAAGGCGGGCGTCGCCCTGCTCGGCGGCGAGGGCCGGGCCCGCCACGTGTACGCGGTGCCGGGCGCCGCGGGCGACGTGCTGGCGTGCTGGCGCGAGGTGCTCGGCGAGCAGTTCTGGGTCGCCTCCCGCGACGAGGCGATCGCCGCGGGCTGGTTCGGGCCGGAGGTCGACGACCGGGTGTACCACCGGATCGGCGACGTGATCGCCGCCGCCAGGGACGACGTCCTGCTCATCGCCTCGGAGCGGGAGCCCAGGGAGTCGGCGATGGTCGGCAACCACGGTTCCATGACCCCTGCCGAGCAGCTGGTCCCGCTGCTCGAAGTACGCTCCTGACGCGCTCCGCCGTCCCTGACCCCTGCCGAAAGGTTGCCGACCCCTGATGTCCGAGCTGGTGTTCTTCTGCGGAACGATGGACTGCGGGAAGTCGACCCTCGCTCTGCAGATCGAGCACAACCGGTCGGCACGCGGCCTGGTCGGCATGATCTTCACCCGTAACGACCGGGCCGGCGAGGGCAAGCTCTCCTCCCGCCTGGGCCTGGTCACGGACGCGGTGGAGGTGGAGGACGGCGCCGACCTGTACGCCCACCTCGTCGACCACCTGTCGCAGGGCCGGCGCGCGGACTACGTGATCGCCGACGAGGCGCAGTTCCTCGACCCCGGGCAGATCGACCAGCTCGCCCGCGTGGTGGACGACCTGGACCTCGACGTCTACGCCTTCGGCATCACCACCGACTTCCGCTCCAAGCTGTTCCCCGGCTCCCAGCGCCTGGTCGAACTCGCCGACCGCGTCGAGGTGCTCCAGGTCGAGGCCCTGTGCTGGTGCGGCGCCCGCGCCACGCACAACGCCCGCACGGTCGGCGGGGTCATGGTCGTCGAGGGCGCCCAGGTCGTCGTCGGTGACGTGACCGGCTCCACGGACGAGATCGGCTACGAGGTGCTGTGCCGGCGCCACCACCGCCGCCGGATGACGGCGGCGACGGCGAGGGCGGCGGCGCTGGCGCCGGACGTGCTGCCGGTGTCGTCGGGCTGAGGGCGCCGCACGGGCCGCAGGGCAGCGGCTTTTCCCGTACAAGTGATCGAATTCTGTGGCTGGTTCGACTATGATCGTCGACTGGCAAGGCCGTAGCGCAGAGGTCGTCGCGCCCACGCATCAAGCTGGAGGACGTCGGTTCGAATCCGACCGGTCTTGCCGCCCTAGTCGTGGAGAAACGTCGACAGACGTCGGTCCGTCCCGGGCGGGCGGGGGCCGTGCCGCCCCCGGCGGACCGGACACCGGCGACGGACCGGTGGAGTGGTGATGACGCAGCCGACCCCCGTGCGCTGCCCGGCGATCGAGCACCCGGACGTCCCGGCCGCCGATCCCGAGGGCCTGGACCCGCTGCTGGCGAGGCTCGGCTCGGACCAGGCCGTCGAGGACGACGAGACCTTCCCGCTCGGCACCCTCCGCACGGACGGCCGTGTCGACCTGTGCAAGCAGGGAATCGGACCGGCGGGCGCCGCCCGGCTGATGCCCGCCGTGGCAGGCTCCCCGCACGCCCGGCACGTCCTGCTCGGCACCAACGCCATAGGTGACGAAGGGGCGTCGGCGGTCGCCCGGGCCCTCGCGGACGGCCACGGTCTCCGCACCCTCTACCTCGGCTGCAACCGCATCGGCCCCGACGGCGTCACCGCCCTCACCGACGCGCTCTCCGCCGACGACACCGTCCGCGCCCTCTGGCTCAAGCGCAACCCCGTCGGCGACGACGGCGTCACGGCCGTCGCCGCGATGCTCCGCCGCAACACGGCCCTGCGCACCCTCGACCTCGTCAACACCGGCGTCACATCGGCGCGTCTGCGCCTCCTCCTCGACGCCCTCACCAGCCGCCCGCACCCGGTGGAACGCCTCTTCCTCGGCGCGAACGGTCTGACCGCCGACACCGCCGGACTGCTCGCGGCGCTCATCCGGGACGCAGGCGTGCGCGAGCTGTACCTGCCCGCCAACCACCTCGGCGACCGGGGCGCCGCCGTGCTCGCGGCGGCCGCCGCCGACTCCGCACACCCCGTACGGCTCGGCCTGGGCGGCAACGGCATAGGGCCCGCCGGAGCGCGCGCCCTCGCCGACGCCCTCGGCGGCATCGAGACGCTCGACCTCGGACGGCCCATGTCGGAACGCAGCCTCGGCGCACCCGCCAACGCCACCGGCGACGACGGCGCGCACGCCCTGGCGTCCGCGCTCCCCGGGAGCCCCCTGCGCCGGCTGGAGCTGCGCCACACCGGCCTCACCGGACGCGGCGCCAAGTTCCTCCTGGCGGCCGTCCCGGACGACTCCCCGCTCGAGTACGTCGGACTGGGCCCCGGGCTGCCCCGCAAGGTGAAGCGCTCCTTCACCCGGCGTCTGCGGCCCATGACCGCCGCCCACCCCGACCTGCGCGCGATAGGGAGCGTCTACCGGTGAGCCGCCGCACCGCACCCGCGTGCTTCTCACCGGCGACGGCGTCGAGCTGGCGCCGGATCCGCCGGTACGCCGTACCCCGCACCATGATCGGGCGCGCGACGGAACGCCGTCTCGCGGGTGACTGGAGGGGCGCCTGCGCGGCGGCCCGGTTCGACGTCGACATCGACCTGGCGGAGATCGCCGAGCACTGCGGCCAGGACGTCGCCGCCGCGCTGGAGGACGATCTGCGGCACCTGGTCCCCGACCTGGTGCGCTGGCATCTGCCCCGGATTCTCGACGGCTGGACCACCCTGGACACCGACCGCACCGTGATCCTCGCCCGGTACCGGCCGGTCGGAGCGAACGAAGGCCCGCGCGCCACGCCGTACCTGCACCTCACCACGCCCGCGATGCGGCAAGGGCCTCAGCGGGTCACCCTGAGCTTCGGCACGCTCCTCGACGAGGGGCCGGTCGGTGTCTTCGGCAGCACGGCCGAGGACTGGCGGTACGCCCGGCACCTGTGGGACGCGCGGCACACCGCCGACCTGCGCGAGCACGCGGGTGGTCGTGGCCGGCTCCCCTTCTTCGACACGGAGGGCGGACTGCTCGCCCCGGACGCGCTGCCCTCCTCGGACCCCGGTGACGGCGACCCGGCCGCACGGGCCGAGTGGGTGACGCTGCTGCACGAGAAGGGGGAGACCCAGGAGGCTTTCGCCGCCGCCGGGATCGACGCCGACCTGACGGTGCCGGGCACCGTCCCCAGCTGGTACCGGAGCGATGCGACGGCGCTCGTCGACCGCCTCGCGTTCGACCACACCCGCCTGGCGCGGGAGGCCGGCCGGCTGCGGGACGAGGGCCTCGGCGACCGTTTCCTGCTCCCCGCCGACTGGCGCACGCGTCTTCTGCTGAAACCGACGGCCACCGGTCTCACGCTGAGGGTCGTGGACAGCAAGGAGGTGCGGGACCTCCCCTTCCTTCCCGAGGCGCTCTGGCGCAGGCTCCCCGACCTCGATCTGCTCCGGGTGGGCGGGATCGAGCCGGAACACCTGCATCCGCTGGTCGGCGAGGCCCTGTTCCCCGGCGTCCGCCCCGACGGCGGAATCGGCGGGCCCCCGGGCCCCGAGGTTCCTCCGCCCGTCCGGGTGCGCTGCCGGGGCGAGTGGCACGAGGTCGGCTTCCGGCCGGGCGTCCTGCTCCGTATGCCGCACAGCGACGAGGAACAGCAGCGCGAGCGGGCCCTGCGCGCGTTCGGCGGCGCCGTCGCCGGATGCTTCGCCGTGGAGCAGACCTGGGCGTCGGGCGACGGCCGGCTGCCGAAGGCGCTCCGCGCCCAGCGCGGCGACCTGTTCCTCCGCGCGCAGCACGGCGACACCGACGGCGTGCTCCAGCTTCTCGACATGGGTGTGGACTGCCGCGTCCGGGACGCCGCCGGACGCTCGCTGCTGCACATCCTCAACCTCGTCGACCACGAGCCGCTGCTGCCCCGGCTGCTCGCGGCGGGGCTCGACCTGGAAGCGCGGGACGCGCAGGCCCGCACCCCGCTGTTCACGGCGGTCGCCCAGGGAGGCTCCAAGGCTCTCGTGGACGCGCTGCTCGACGCGGGCGCCCGGATCGACGTCGAGGACCACATGGAGCTGTCGCTGGCGCACGTCGTCCGCCGTTACCGCCGCTCCGACCTGGCCTTCCTGGAGAAGCGCGTGCGGGAGGAGCATCCGGACGTCGGCGCCGACTGGTGGGACGACCATCTGTCTCGCGACGACGAGGACGACGACTGACGCGCCCGGCGCGACGGCCACCGACCCGCACCCGTACCCATCCGGCGTGAGCCCGCCCGGCACAGCGAGGAACCGAGGAACCCAGCCGTGACCACCACCCCCGCCCCCGACCCGCTGGCCGCCGCCGACGCCCTCGTCTCCCGGCTGCGCGCGCGCCGCACCGAACCCGCCACCAGCTCCCAACTGGAGGCCCTGGCCCTGGCGGTGACGGCCAACCAGCCCGTCCTCCTCTGGGGCGAGCCCGGCATCGGCAAGTCGGCCGGACTGGAACAGCTCGCGGCCGGACTCGGCCTCCCGCTGGAGACGGTCATCGCGAGCGTCCACGAGCCCTCGGACTTCGCCGGGCTGCCGATCGTCGGCGAGGACCCGGCCGCGACCGGCGTGCCCATGGCCCCGCCCGACTGGGCGGTCCGGCTCCGGGACGCCGGGCACGGCCTGCTGTTCTTCGACGAGTTGTCCTCCGCGCCCCCGGCGGTGCAGGCGGCGCTGCTGCGGGTGGTGCTGGAACGCCGGGTCGGTAGCCTGGTCCTGCCCGACGCGGTACGGATCGTCGCCGCCGCCAACCCGCCGTCGAGCGCCGCGGACGGCTGGCACCTCAGCCCGCCGCTCGCCAACCGCTTCGTCCACCTCCACTGGACCCACGACCCGGCCACGGTGGCGCGCGGCATGGCCGGAACCTGGCCGGAGGCGACGGTCCCCGTCGTCGACCCCGCCAAGGCGCCGGGCGCGGTGGCGCGGGCACGCGGCGCCGTCTCCGGTTTCCTCACCGCCCGCCCCGGCCTGGTCCACCAGCTCCCCGGGGACGCCGAGGCACGGGGCCGCTCCTGGCCGTCGCCGCGCACCTGGGAGATGGCGCTGCGGCTGCTGGCGACGGCGTACGCGACCGGCGCGGGCCGTGAGGCGACGGCCGCAGCGCTCACCGGGGCGGTGGGCGACGGCGCGGGCATCGAGCTGCTGGCGTACCTGGAGCACCTGGACCTGCCCGACCCCGAGCGGGTCCTCGCCGACCCCGACGCGTTCGCCCTGCCCGACCGCGGCGACCGGCAGCTGGCCTTCCTCATCGCGGTCGTCGCCGCCGTGCAGAGCGATCTCACGCGGCCCCGCTGGGAGGCCGCCTGGGTGGTGCTGGCCAAGGCGGTGGACGCGGGCGTGCCGGACGTGGCCGCCCGTGCCGCCACCGACCTCGCGGCGATGCGCCGGCTGGACTGGCCCGTACCGCCCGGCATCGACGCGTTCCTGGACCTGCTGCGGCTGTCCGGGGCGCTGCCCGGCGGCCGTTGAGACGGGCGGGCATGACGGACCCCCGCGGCGGCCTGGACCGCACCAGACTCCTCGCCGCCCGCTACCGCGCGGCGCAGGACCGCCCCTATCTGGCATCGGCGCTGTACGCCCTCGGCATCGTGGAGAGCGACGCGGTGCCGACGATGGGCGTGGACCGGCACTGGCGCTGCTACGTGTCGCCCGCGTTCGTCGACGCGACGCCCGTCGAGGAGCTCGCGGGCGTGTGGATCCACGAGGTGGCCCATCTGCTGCGCGACCACCACGGCCGCGCCGGACGGCTCCCCGCCGCCGACCAGCGCGACCGCTACCGCGTCAACGTCGCCCAGGACTGCGAGATCAACGACGACATCCTCGCCGACGGCCTGCGCCTGCCCGCCGGACGCGTCGAACCCCGCCTCTACGGTCTGCCCGACGGCCAGCTGTTCGAGCAGTACCTGCCGGCGCTGCCCCCGCACGTCCGGGAACACGACTGCGGCTCGGGCGCCCACGGCACCCCCGCGCCGTGGGAACTCCCGCAGGCCGGCGGCCCCGACGGGGTCGGCGAGGCCGAGGCGCAGGCGCTGCGCCGGCACACAGCCGAGGCGATGCGCGCCCACCTGCGCTCCCGCGGCACCCTGCCGGGCGGCTGGCAGCGCTGGGCCGAGCAGGTCCTGGAACCCACGGTCGACTGGCGGCAGGCCCTGACCGGCGCGGTACGGGAGGCCGCCGCCTGGGCGGGCGGCGCCGTCGACTACACCTACCGCCGCCCCTCGCGCCGCACCCCGGCACTGCGCGGTGTGGTCCTGCCGAGCCTGCGCCGTCCGCTGCCCCGGGTGGCCGTCGTCGTCGACACCTCGGGCTCGATGGGCGACGGCGAACTCGCGGCGGCACTGGGGGAGATCACGGGTGTCCTGCGCGAGGTCGGCGTCCGCGGCAACCGTGTCACCGTCCTCGCCTGCGACGCCGACGTGCACGCCGTGTCCCGGGTGACGTCGACCGAGCAGGTCACGCTCGGCGGCGGGGGAGGCACGGACATGCGCGCCGGCATCGACGCCGCGCTCGCGTCCCCCGAACGCCCGTCGGTCGTGATCGTCCTGACCGACGGGTTCACCCCCTGGCCCGCCGAAACGCCGTCCTGCCGTCTGATCGCGGCCCTGATAGGCGACGGCGCGCCCGAGCCGCCGCACTGGGTGGAAACGGTGCGCGTCCCGGCCGCCCAGGTCTAACCGGCCACGTCCAGCAGCAGTTCGCTCAGTTCTGCCGGCATCGTGATCATGCAGTCGTGCCCGGTGGGCAGTTCCCGTACCCGCGACGGCGTCCCGTTGGGCTGGAACGGCGGCACCGGGCGGCGCACGATGCCCTCCGGAGCCGCGCCGACGCAGTGGATGTGTGTGCGCGGGACGTCACGCAGGGCAGGGTTGTCCAGGTGGGCCGGCTGGCGCAGGCACAGCACCGGGTGGTCGGAGAGCATGCCGCGCAGCCACTCCTGGTCCGCCGGATCGGTCACGCCGAACAGGCCGAAGGGCGGCGGAAGTTCCGGCAGCGGCGGGATGCGCCACGGGGTGTCCGTGGACGCGGCGGCGTCGATCAGGTGCTGGGTCACCGGCTGCGCGTCGAGCGCGGTCTCGCCGTGCTCCGGCACCATCGCGTCCAGGTACACCAGGTGCGCGACGCGCTCCGGGACCTCGTTCGCCGCCGACGAGATCACCAGGCCCGCGTAGCTGTGGCCGACCAGGATCACGTCGGTCAGGTCCTCGTCCTTGATCAGCCGGACGACGTCCTCGACATGGGTGTCCAGGCCCACCTCGGGGCCGAGCAGGTGCGCCTTGTCGCCGTAGCCGGTCAGCGAGGGGCGCAGCACGCGGTGGCCGGCGGCCTCCAGCAGCGGGGCCGTCCGGTCCCAGCACCGGGCGTCGTGCCACGCGCCATGGACAAGAAGATAAGTCGACACAGGGGAGCCTTCCGGGGAGGGGGCATGGGAGGGGAGGCGGTTCCCTTCCGTGCCTCGGTACGCTTCAGGAACCGCCTCTTCATCGTGGTGCACCCGCCCGACCTGGGGCAATAAGGCACATTCCGGTGACCCGGTTCCCTGGAGGTAACCATGACCGCAGCCGACGGCCCCTCGCCGATGCCGCACCGGCAGGACCCGTGCCGCACCAGCGACGTCCTCGGCATCGTCGGCGACAAGTGGTCCCTGCTCGTCGTCCGCAACCTCAGCCAGGGCCCGCGCCGCTTCACCGAACTCAAGCGCGCGACCACCGGCATCAGCCAGCGCATGCTCACCGTCACCCTGCGCGGCCTGGAACGCGACGGCATCCTCACCCGCACCGTCCACAACGTCATGCCGCCGCACGTCAGTTACGCGCTCACACCCATGGGCATGACCCTGCGCGAAGCCACCGCGCCGTTGCTGGAGTGGTCCCTCAGCAACCTGGACGGCATCCACGCGGCGCGGGAGGCGTACGACTCACGGGCGGAGACGGCCCCGCCGACACCCTCCTAGTCCGCCCGCCCGTACCGCCGCCGCAACCCCTCCGCCAGCGGAGCCTTCGCGAAGGCGCCCGCCGTCACCCGTGCCGCGACCGTGCGGCGCACGATGCGGTCGGCCAGGGACGGGGCGTGGCGGGCCAGGGTCATCTCCGCCCGGCCGCGCCGGGTCGTCGCCACGTCGCGCGGGGCGCGGCGCGCGGTCACCGCGGCGACCACCGCCGACACCACGCCCTCCAGAGGCTCCGGCCGCGACACCCCGTCCAGGGAGAGGCCCGCCTCCCGCGTGCTGTCGTGGATCGGGCTGCGCACCATGCTCGGGTAGACGGTCGTCACGCCCACGTGCGTGCCGACCTCCAGCCGCAGCGTGTCCGCGTACGCGGCGAGGGCCCGCTTGGACACCCCGTACGCGGCGGCCAGCGGCAGCGGCAGGACCGCCATCCGTGAGGCGATGAACACCACCCGGCCGCGCGCCCGTTCGAGGTGGGGGAGGGCCGCACCGGTCACGTCCCACGCCCCCAGCAGGTTGAGACCGAGCTGGGCGTGGACCTCCGGCGACGGCCGCAGCTCCGCCGGCGCCGGCCCGCCCCGGCCCGCGTTGTTCACCAGCACGTCCACGCCGCCGCCGAGCAGCCGTACGGCCTCCTCGACGCCCTTCGTCACCGACTCGGGGTCGGTCAGGTCGCAGCCCACCACCGGCACCGGCGCCGACGCGTCGGCGTGCAGGTCCAACCCGACGACCCGGGCGCCGAGTTCGGTGAAGCGCTCACCCAGCGCCCGCCCGAACGTCCCCGCCGCGCCCGTCACGATCACCCGCCGCCCGGCGAGCGGCGTCGCCCTCCGCACGCCCTCCAGGTCCCGCGCCACCTGGCGCAGGTACTGGTCCACGTCGATCCGCATGTGCGGTCGCCTGTCGCCCCAGCGCTCCCGCGCCGCGTGCAGTTCGGCGGTGACCGACGCCAGCATCCGGTCCCGCGGCGGCCTGCGCAGCCGCCCGGTCACGTATGCGGCGAGCAGCCGGCTCTGCGCCTCCACCACCGGCAGCGCCGACCCGGTCGACTGCATCAGCCCCACGAAGGACAGGGCGTCGTCGTCCAGCGGCAACACGTGCCGGTACAGCGGCAGCCGGGCCGGGTCCGGCACCAGCGCGGGGTCGAGGAACGGCACCGTCGCCCGGTACCCGGTGCACCACAGCACATGGTCGACCTCGTCCTCCCGCCCGTCCGTGAAGCGCACCCGGCGCCCCTCGAACCGCTCGATGCCCGCCCGTACGCCGATCTTCCCCTCGCGCACCAGAGCGGGGACCGTGTCGCTCAGCGTCGGGTGGTCCTGGAGCACGCCCTCGGGGGACGGCGGAAGTGCCGGGCCCTCGGTGCCCCGGGCGGCCAGCCGCAGCATCGTCTGGGAGATCCGCTGGCGCAGCCGCCACGGCAGGACGGCCGCCAGGGCGCCGTTCCACTGGTCGGTCGGGCGGTCGAACAGCGTCTTCGGCAGCACCCACACCCCGCGCCGGGCGGAGATCAGCACCTCGTCCGCCTGCCCGGCCAGCTCGGTCGCGATGTCCATCGCCGAGTTGCCCGTGCCGACGACCAGGACCCGCCGTCCGGCGAACTCGGACGGCTCGCGGTAGGCGTGCGCGTGCGAGGTGGTTCCCTCGAACGTGCCGGGGTACGGCGGTTCGGGCACGCGCGGGGTGTGGTTGTGGCCGTTGGCCACCACGAGATGCGTAACCGTCTCCTCGTACGCGCCGTCGGGGCCGGTCAGTTCGAGCCGCCAGCCGTCCTCGGTGCGCCGGGCCGCGGTCAGTTCTGTGGCGGTGCGGAAGTGCCGGGGGACGTCGAAGCGTTCGGCGTAGTCCCGCACGTAGGCGAGGAGCTGGGCGCGCGTCGGGTAGTCCGGCCACTCCTTCGGCATCGGGTGGTCGGCGAACTCGGTGCGCGGCTTCGACGTGTTGAGCCGCAGCCCCTCGTACGCGGCCGTGTCCGCCGCCAGGCGCCACAACCCGCCCAGCTCCTCCGCGCGTTCGACGCCGAGCACCTCGACGCCCGCCTGGAGCAGCGCCTTCACGGCCGCGATCCCCGCTATGCCGCCGCCGACGACGGCCACCCGTCCCGGTCCCGCCGTGCCCCGCCCTGCGCCCATCGCGTCCGCGCCCTTCCCCGAGCCGCGCGGCCACCCCGTGCGGCCGCTCCGTGGAGTTATTCCAACGTGCGATGGATTATTACGTCAGTCCCGTCACCGGCACCAGACCCCGACGGCGCCTGAGTCCGCCCCGGCCCGTACAGGGCGTCGAGGAAGCGGCGCACCCACAGCCGGAACTCGTAACGCTCCCGCTCCCGGTCGGCGGGGGAGGCGGCGGCCAGCGCGGTGACATGGCCGTGCGCCGCCCACACCAGGCTGCGCACCGTGACGTGCGGCGTCGTCTCCCGCACCGTCCCCGCCTGCGCCGCCTCCAGCAGCGCCCGCTCCACCTCGCCGTACAGCGGCAGCGCGTACGCCCGGTCGAGACCCGTGCCGCGCGCCGGGTCCAGCCAGCGGCGCAGCCACAGGAACGTGGTGTGCGGATGCTCCTCCAGGAAGTCCACGAAACCGTCGGCGAGCGCCCGCAGCGCGGCCGCCAGCGGCTCCCCGCCGGCCGTCGCGGCCTCCCGGAGGCCGGCCACCAGCGGGGCCAGCGCCTCCCGCTCCGCCCCGTGCACCCGTTCGAAGCAGGCGTCGTACAGCTCCTCCTTCGCGGGGAAGTGGTGGTGCAGGCTCGACACGTCGATGCCGACCCGCGCCGCGATGTCGCGCAGCGAGGTCCCCTCGGGGCCGCGCGCGGCGAACAGTTCCGTCGCCTCCCGCAGGATCAGTTCGCGGGTGGACGGCCCGTCCCGCTCCGCCCGGCGGGGCCGGCCCGGTCCGCGCCGGGCGGGCCGCGCGTCGGAGGGTGTCTCGCTGCTCTTCCTCATCCGGCACAGTCTGGCTAGGATCCGCAGACCTCGCAATCCAACACCTGAGGGATTCATGAACGCCGCCACAGGATCCGAAGCCCCTCTCCCCGACGACGGAGCCCGCGCCGCACGGACGGACCTGGCGACCGACCCCGGGGACGGCGCGGAGGTGCCCCGCCCCGCGCTCGTGCGCTACGCGCTCGGCTCGGCCGGCATGGGCGTCTACGTCACCGTCCCCGGCCTGCTGCTCCTGTACTTCCTCACCGACACCCTCGGGGTCACCCCCTGGCTGGCCGGTCTGGCGCTGCTCGTCCCGAAGGCCGCGGACATCGTCCTGCACCCGTTCGTCGGCTCCCTCTCCGACCGGGAACGGGCCCGGCGCGGGAACAGACTGCGGCTGCTGACGGCGGGCTGCGCCCTCGCCCCCGCGTTCGTCGCGCTGTTCGCCGTCCCCGGTCCGGTGGCCGACCGGCCGTGGGCCGCCGCGCTGTGGGTCGCCGCCTGGTTCGTCGTCGCCAACGCCCTGTTCGCCGCGTACCAGGTGCCCTATCTCGCCACCCCCACCGACATGGAGATCGGTTACCACGGCCGGACCCGGGTGCTGTCCTTCCGGATGGTGGTCCTCACCGTCGGCATCCTCGTCGGCGGCGCGCTGGCCCCGCTGCTCGCGGGGGAGGGCGACTCGGTCGGCCGGTACGTCGTCATGGCCCTCGCCCTCGGCGCCTTCACCGTGGTCTTCCAGTACGTCGGCGTCGGCGGCGTCCGCGACCTGCTGCCCGCGCCCGGCCCCGCAGCGGGGAAGGCAGGCGACCGGCACGGCCCCGCCCTCGCCCAGGTACGGGACGTCCTGCGCGCCAACCACCCCTTCCGCGTACTGGTCTCCTGCTACCTCCTGGTGTCCACCACGACCCACCTGGTCCTCGCCGGACTGCCGTACTACGCCCGGCACGAACTGGGCCGCCCCGGCTTCACCACCGTCCTCATGGCCGCGTTCGTCGCGCCCGCCCTGCTCACCACGCCGCTGTGGTTCCGTCTCTCCCGGAGCTGGGGCAAGCAGCGCTGCCTGCTGCTGTGCCAGGGCTTCTTCGTCGCCGGGGCGCTCGGCCTGGCGGCGGGCACGGCGGCCGGTCTCCTCGTCCCCGTGCTGTGCACGCTCGTGCTCGGCGTGTGCTTCGCGGGGCTCCAGCTCTTCCCGTTCTCGATGGTCCCCGACACGGTCCGCGCCGCCGACGGCGACGAGACCGGACGCACCGGCGCCTACACCGGGGTGTGGACCGCGACGGAGGCGACGGGCGCCGCGGCCGGCCCCTACCTCTACTCGGCGGCCCTCGCCCTCGGCGGCTACGCGGCCGCGCGGGCCGGCGAGGAGGTCACCCAGACGGGCGGCGCGCACACGGCCATCCTGCTCGGCTTCACACTCCTGCCCGCCCTCCTCATGGCGGCGGCCCTGGCGGTCCAGTCCCGCTACCGGCTCGACGCCCGGTTCGCGGCGTCCCGCTGAGAGACGCCCCGCTGGGAGTCGCCCCGCCGGGAGTCGCCCCGCTGAGAGACGCCTCGCCGGGAGTCGCACTGCCGGGAGTCGCCCCGTTGGGAGTCGTCCCGCTGGGAGTCGGCCTGCCGGGAGTCGCCCCGTTGGGAGTCGCTCCGCTGGGAGTCGGCCTGCCGGGAGACACCCCGCAGAGAGTCGCCCTGCCGGGAGGCGCCTCGCCGGGAGGCGTCACCCCGTCTTCCGCACCAGCGCGAACCGCGCCCCCTCCGGGTCGGCCACCGTGGCGACCCGGCCGTGCTCGGTGTCCCGGGGGCCGCCGAGCACCTGGCCGCCCAGATGCAGCACCTGGTCCACCGCGTCGTCGGTGTCCGCCACCGTGAAGTACGTCGTCCAGTACGGTCCCCGGTCGCGCGGCAGCGCGTTGCCGAGGCCGTGGACGCCGGTCACCGGGCGGCCGTCCAGGCGCAGCGTCACGTAGTCCAGGTCGGCGGAAACGACCGCGTCCTCGTCGTAACCGAACACGGTCTCGTAGAACTTGGCCACGTTCGTGGTCTCGAAGGTGGTCAGTTCGTTCCACGCCGGGGTGCCGGGCCGGCCGGTGACGCCCGCGGCGGCGCCGTCGGCCGCCTGCCAGATGCCGAAGACCGCGCCGCTCGGGTCCGAGGCGAGCGCCAGCCGCCCCGCCTCGTCGGCGTCCAGCGGGCCCACACCCACGGTCCCGCCGCAGGAACGCACCGCCTCGGCCGTCAGAGCCACGTCGTCCGAGGCGAAGTACGGCGTCCACGCCACGGGCAGCCGCCGGTCCGCGGGCAGCACCCCGATCCCGGCCACCGCGTGCCCGTCGAGCACGGCGCGCACGTACGGGCCCAGCGGCCGCGGGCCGGGCCGGAACTCCCAGCCGAACAGCGCGCCGTAGAACTGCTCGGTCGCGTCGAGTCCGCGCGCCATCAGACTCACCCAGCAGGGTGTGCCGGGCGTGTTCCGGGCGGACCCGTCGCCGTTCGGGCGGGCGTTCCCCCGTGCGTCGGTCATCGTCACTCTCTTCTCGGCCGCCCGTACGTCGGCCGTGTCCGCTCGCCCCTGCAAGGGGCCGTCCCGTGTCCGGCCCGGCGGATCGTTCCCGCACCGCGACCGACACCGTATGTGCCCGATCCCGTACGACCGGTGACCGGATGTGCCCGGCCGAGCAGAGTAGCCGGACCGGGACGAGTCGGCCACCCCGTGCGCGAGGATGGTGACCATGAACGCCATCATCTCCGCATCCGAACTCGCGGACGCGCTGCGGTCGGAGCGTCCTCCGGTCCTGCTCGACGTCCGCTGGCAGCTCAGCACGGCCGCCCCGAGCGGTCAGCCGTTCGACGGTCGCGCCGAGTACGCGTCCGGTCACATCCCCGGCGCCGTCTTCGTCGACCTGGACCGCGAACTGGCGTCCGCACCGGGACCGCGCGGCCGCCACCCGCTGCCGGACCTCGACGTGTTCGGCGCGGCGATGCGGCGGGCCGGGGTGTCCGCCGGGACGCCCGTGGTCGCCTACGACGGCGGCATCGGGTGGGCCGCGGCCCGCGCCTGGTGGCTGCTGCGGTGGACCGGCCACCCGGACGTACGGGTCCTGGACGGCGGACTGCCCGCCTGGGACGGCCCGTTGGAGACGGAGGCGCCGACGCCTGCCGCGGGCGACTTCGTGCCGAAGCCGGCGGAGGGCGCCGTGCTGGACGCGGACGGCGCGGCGACGCTGGCGCGGTCGGGGGTGCTGCTGGACGCCCGTGCGGGGGAGCGGTACCGGGGCGAGGTGGAGCCGATCGACCGCGTCGGCGGTCACATCCCGGGCGCGCTGTCCGCGCCGACGTCCGACAACGTGGACGCGGACGGCCGTTTCCGGCCCGCCGCGGAACTGCGCGCCCGCTTCGGCGAGCTGGGTGCGACGCGGGACGTCCCGGTGGGGGTGTACTGCGGCTCGGGCGTGTCGGCGGCGCACGAGGTGCTGGCGTTGGAGGTCGCCGGTGTCCCGGCGGCTCTGTACGTCGGTTCCTGGTCGGAGTGGTCCTCGGACCCGGAGCGACCGGTGGCGGTGGGACCGGAGCCGCAGTAACCCACCCGGGGCTCCGCCCCGGACCCCGCTCCTCAAACGCCGGAGGGGCTGAATCAGCCCGTCCGGCGTTTGAGGACAAGGCCCGTCAGGGCCGACAAGGGGGTGACCTGCTCCCGGGGAGGTGCAGGGGGCGCCCCCTATGACGGGTTATGGGCCGGCAAGCCGGCCTACTCCTGTTTCTTGCGCCGTGTCCCGAACACGATCTCGTCCCAGCTCGGGACCGCCGCGCGGCGGCCGGGGCGGACGCCGTCCGCCTCGGCCTGGCGGTCGGTCGAGCCGACGAGGCGGTCCCGGTGGCCGCCCACCGAACGGGGCATCAGCACGTCCGCGTACGCGGAGCCCGCGGACGCGGCCGGCGCCGGCGGTTCTTCCGCCTCCGGCTCGGACTCCGGTTCCTCGGCGGCCGGTTCGGTGCGTTCGGGCACCACCAGGTCGCCGCGGAAGCTCGGCACGGCCTCCAGCAGGCTGGTCAGTGAGTCGCGCTCGCCGGAGGCGGTGGCCGCCGTGGACTCCTCGGCCGGCTCGGACGCCTGCGCGGGCAGGCTGGGCCGCTCGCGGTCGGCGGGACGGTCCAGCGGGCGGTCCCGCGGCAGCCGGGCGATGCGTGGCACGAACGGGAAGCTGGGCTCGGGCGCGGCGAGGTCGTCGGACTCGCCGATCAGCGAGCGTGCCTCGTCGTCGACGGCCTGGACGAGCCGCCGGGGCGGGTCGTACGTCCAGATCGCCGAGTGCGGCTCGCCCGCGACCCGGTAGACCAGGAGGACCTCCCAGGTGCCGTCGTCGCGGCGCCAGGAGTCCCACTGCACGGTGTCCTTCTCCGCGCCGCGCAGCAACAGCCGCTCCTGCACGGCCTCGCCCAGCGGGGGACCGGAGTTCTCCCCGGGGCGGCGGACGGGGGTCTTGCGGGCGCGCTCGGCCATGAAGGCACGCTCGGCGAGGACGGGGCCCTCGAAGCGGCGGACGCGGTCCACGGGGATGCCGGCCATCTGTGCGACCTCTTCCGCGGTCGCACCGGCTCTTATACGCGCCTGGATGTCGCGGGGGCGGAGGTGGCTCTCCACCTCGATCTCGATCTGGCCGAGGCGGGGACGGTCGCCGCGCACGGCGGCGCGGAGCCGTTCGTCGATCGGAAGCGTGTACTCCGTGCTGTCCGCAGCCTTCAGCACCAGCCGTGTGCCGTCATTCGAGACGGCCACGACACGCAGTTCGGGCATGGGGACCTCCCGGGTGGTGCCTGCCGACGTCACGTGCGTCGCTGCTTCCGCTAGTCGAGTGTGGCCTGCCCGGGTGCAGCCTGCCACAACCTTGCCGAGTTGCCCGGCGTGTCGGGCGCGGGCCCTGGATCGCCGTTATGGCACGGTTACCTATTCGCAACGCTAAGTGACCAAATGCGTCACCCTGTGCAACTAGCCCCCTCCCGGCGGTCCTCCGAGGACCCGGGCACCCTGACGGGAGTCCGGACCCAGGGCTCGCAACAGTACTCCATTTGGGCCACGTGCGTGGATTGGCACGCCGTGCGAGTTCACGCAAGAGGTGGGACTTGGCCGCCGTTGCCCCACTCATCCACCCCTGGACGTGGGGGACTTGTGGGGAACTTCACGCAATCGTCAGAAACGGAGGCAATGTCTGCGGGGCCGGGGCGGGCGCCCGGTTCGCACCGCGCGCCCAGGACTACGCGCCCAGTACCCGCCGCAAGTAGTCGTTGCGGAACCGCCGTTCCGGGTCCAGCCGGTCCCGGAGCTCGACGAACTCGCCGAAACGCGGATACACCCGTGAGAGGTACTCGGTGTCACGCGTGTGGATCTTCCCCCAATGGGGTCGTCCCTCGTGCGCGGTGAAGATGCGCTCGGCGGCGGTGAAGTACCGCTGGTACGGCGTCCCCTTGAACATGTGGACCGCCACGTAGGCGCTCTCCCGGCCGGACGCCGTGGACAGGGTGATGTCGTCGGCCGGCGCGGTGCGCACCTCGACCGGGAAGCTCACCCGCAGCGGGGACTTCTCCACCATCGTTTTCAGCTCCCGCAGCGTGTCCACGAGCGCCTCGCGCGGCACGGCGTACTCCATCTCCACGAAGCGCACCCGGCGCGGGGAGGTGAACACCTTGTAGGGGATGTCGGTGTACGTCCGCGAGGACAGCGCCCGGCTGGAGACCTGCGCGATGGCCGGGATCGTCACCGGAGCGGCGCGGCCCACCCAGTTGACGACCTGGAACACCCCGTTGGAGAGGAACTCGTCCTCGAACCAGCCGCGCAGCGGCGGCACGGGGCGCTCCGGGCCCGCACTGCGGTTGTTGCGCTTGGTGTTGGTGTTGCCGGTGTGCGGGAACCAGTAGAACTCGAAGTGCTCGTTCTCCGCGTGCAGCGCGTCGAACTCGGCGCACACCCGGTCGAACGTCATGGGCTCCTCGCGCGCGGTGAGCAGGAAGAGCGGCTCCACGGCGAAGGTGATGGCGGTGACGATGCCCAGGGCGCCGAGGCCGATCCGTGCGGCGGCGAAGACGTCCGGGTTCTCCTTCTCGGAGCAGGTGAGCACCGAGCCGTCGGCGGTGACCAGTTCGAGGCCCTTGATCTGGGCGGCGATGGAGGCGGACTCGCGGCCGGTGCCGTGGGTGCCGGTGCTGGTGGCGCCGGAGACCGTCTGCTCCATGATGTCGCCCATGTTGGTCAGCGACAGGCCCTCGCGCGCGAGGGCGGCGTTGAGCCGCTTCAGCGGGGTGCCCGCCTCGACGGTGACGGTGCCCGCCTCGCGGTCGATGTTCCGGATCCCCGTCAGGAGCTGAGGGCGGACCAGCAGGCCCTCGGTCGCGGCTATGGAGGTGAAGGAGTGTCCGGTCCCCACCGCCTTCACCGGCAGGCCGTCCTCGGCGGCCCGGCGCACGGCGTCGGCCAGCTCGTCGACCGAGGCGGGCGTGACCTCCCGGGCCGGCCGGACGGAGACGGTGCCTCCCCAGTTACGCCACGTGCCGTTCCTCGCGCTCGTCGTGCTCGTCGTGCTGACCAACGAAGCCTCCCCGACCCGGCGCCGGCCGCTTGAGCCGGCGGTACCCGAGGAAACCGACCGCGACCGCGACGGCACCGGCGGCCGCCGGAACCCCGTACCCGGCGCGCGCCCCGGCCGCGTCGATCACCCAGCCGCCGGCGGAGGAGCCGAGGGCGATGCCGACCGCGAGCCCGGTGCTCACCCAGGTCATGCCCTCGGTGAGCTGCGCGCGAGGTACGTGCTCTTCGATGAGGGACATGGTCGTGATCATCGTGGGAGCGATGGACAGACCCGCAACGAACAGCGCCACGGCCAGAAACGGCAAGTTCCCGACCAGTAGGAGTGGGATCATACTCACGGCCATGGTGCAAACGCCGAGCAGCCACCGGCGTTCGGGCGCCCCCGCGAAGTGCAGCACTCCGAACACCAGACCGGCGACGCAGGAGCCCAGGGCGCACGCGGCGAGGACCACGCTGGCCGCGGCCTTGTGTCCCTCCTCCTCGGCGAAGGCGACCGTGACCACGTCGATCGCGCCGAAGATCGTGCCCGTCGCCACGAAGGTCGCCACCAGCACCTGCAGACCCCGCGACCGCAGCGCCGAGCCGCCTCCCCCGTTCCGACGCGGGTGCGGCTCCGGCTCGGTGGCGCGCTGCGAGGTCAGCCAGAAGACGCCCGCCGCCAGGAAGCAGCCCGCCAGCAGCGGGCCGGCCTCAGGGAACCACGCCGTGGACAGGCCGATGGAGACGATCGGGCCGATGATGAAGCAGACCTCGTCGATCACCGACTCGAACGAGTAGGCGGTGTGCAGACTCGGGGTGCCGCGGTAGAGCGCCGCCCAGCGGGCCCGGACCATCGCGCCGAGGCTCGGCACGCAGCCGATCCCCACGCAGGCGGCGAACAGCACCCACTCGGGCCACGAGAGACGGACCGCGAGGAGGAGAACCGTTCCGGCGGTGAGCGAGACCGCGCTGGCCGGGCGCAGCACCCGGCGCTGCCCGTACCGGTCCACCAGCCGTGACACCTGAGGGCCCGCCAGCGCGGCGGACAGCGCGATGGTCGCCGAGAGGGCGCCCGCCAGTCCGTACCGGCCGGTGACCTGGGAGATCATCGTGACCACGCCGATGCCCATCATGGACAGCGGCATCCGGCCGAGGAACCCCGCGGCGGAGAAGGCCTTGCTGCCGGGGGCGGCGAACAGGGCGCGATAGGGGCTGGGCACGGGATTCTCCGGAAGATCAGTAAGGTGCTATCGCAGTCGATACAGATTACCGGCGTCATCACCCGCGGGCGCCGGTGATGTACGGCACCTTCTTCCCGCGACACCCCCGGCCCCTGTCCTCGTTGTCGGTGCCGGGTGGGAGGATCGAGACATGTCTGACGTGCTCGATCCCAGTCCCTACGACGCCCTGCTCCTGCTCTCCTTCGGCGGCCCGGAAGGCCCGGACGACGTCGTCCCGTTCCTGGAGAACGTGACGCGCGGGCGGGGCATCCCCAAGGAACGCCTCAAGGAAGTCGGGCAGCACTACTTCCAGTTCGGCGGGGTCAGCCCCATCAACGACCAGAACCGCGCCCTGCTGGACGCCCTGCGCAAGGACTTCGCCGAGCACGGCCTGGACCTGCCGGTCCACTGGGGCAACCGCAACTGGGCGCCCTACCTCACCGACACCCTCCGGGACATGGTCCGCGACGGCCGCCGCCGCATCCTGGTACTCGCCACCAGCGCCTACGCCTCCTACTCCGGCTGCCGGCAGTACCGCGAGAACCTCGCCGACGCGCTCGCCACCCTGGAGAAGGAAGGGCTGGAGCTGCCGAAGATCGACAAGCTGCGGCACTACTTCAACCACCCCGGCTTCGTCGAGCCCATGGTCGACGGGGTGATCCGGTCGCTCGCCGACCTCCCCGACGACGTCCGGGACGGCGCGCACATCGCCTTCTGCACCCACTCCATCCCCACCGCCGCCGCGGACACCTCCGGCCCCGTCGAGGCGCACGGCGACGGCGGCGCGTATGTCGCGCAGCACCTGGACGTGGCCCGGCTGATCGCCGACGCCGTCCGCGAGCGCACGGGTGTCGACCACCCCTGGCAACTCGTCTACCAGTCCCGCTCCGGCGCCCCGCACATCCCGTGGCTGGAGCCCGACATCTGCGACCACCTGGAGGAGCGCAAGGCGGCCGGCGTCCCGGCGGTCGTCATGGCCCCCATCGGCTTCGTCTCGGACCACATGGAGGTCCTGTACGACCTCGACACCGAGGCCACCGCGAAGGCGGAGGAGCTGGGTCTTCCGGTGCGCCGCTCGGCGACCGTCGGCGACGACCCGCGGTTCGCCGCCGCAGTCCGCGAGCTGGTGGTGGAGCGCGCCGCGGCCGAGAGCGGGCGGGACGTCACCCGATGCGCCCTCGGCGCGCTCGGCCCCAGCCACGACCTGTGTCCGGTGGGCTGCTGCCCGGCCCGCGCCCCGCGTCCCGCCGCCGCGGGCGCCGACAGCCCCTACGCCTGAGGAGCCCCGTGACCGACCCCCTGCACGCGGAACTGCTGGAACTGGCCCGGGAGGCCGCCCGCCGCGCGGGTGAGCTGCTGCGCGACGGCCGCCCGGCCGACCTCGCGGTCGCCGCCACCAAGTCCAGCTCGGTCGACGTGGTCACCGAGATGGACCTCGCGGCGGAGAAGCTGATCACCGGGCTGATCGCCGAGCGCCGCCCGGAGGACGGCGTCCTCGGCGAGGAGGGCGCCTCCACGGCCGGCAGCAGCGGGATCCGCTGGGTCGTCGACCCGCTCGACGGCACGGTGAACTACCTGTACGGCCTGCCCACCTGGGCCGTCTCCGTGGCGGCCGAGCAGGACGGCGTCGCCGTGGCCGGCGCGGTGTTCGCCCCGATGCGCGGCGAGGAGTACCACGCGGTGCTGGGCGGCGGGGCGTGGGCCACGGGCGCGTGGGAGGGCGAGCGGCGCCTGGCCTGCCGGCCGTCGCCGCCGCTGGACCAGGCACTGGTCTCCACCGGCTTCAACTACGTTGCCGACGTCCGCGAACAGCAGGCCGAGGTCGCCCGCCGGCTGATCCCGCTGGTGCGGGACATCCGCCGGGGCGGCTCGGCGGCGATCGACCTGTGCGACGTGGCGGCGGGCCGCCTGGACGGCTACTACGAGCGCGGCCTCCACCCGTGGGACGTGGCGGCGGGCGCCCTGATAGCCCGCGAGTCCGGCGCCCTGACGACCGGCCGCCACCTGGACAGCCCTCCGTCGTCCGACCTCACGGTGGCGGCGTCCCCGGGCGTCCTGAAGCCGCTGCTGGGGCTGCTGGAGGAGTTCGGAGCGTAGGAGGCGGCTACCGCCGCCGACTGTCCCACCCGGGCCACGACCCCGGCGGCGGCCCGCCCGAACGCCGGCTGCCCGGACCGTGTCTGCTGAGGTGCGGTCGCCTGGCCGACAAGGCGCCGGCCCGTGGCCGGGCGGACCGACGCGGCTGGCCGGGGGTGTCTGCGGCGGCCGGCTTCCGGGTCGGCGGACCGTTCCTGCGGTGAGTCCCGTCGGTCTCGGCGGACGAGGCGGTGGCCTGGGTCGGGTGACAGCGGACGGTGGCGTCGTTGGGACCGACGCGTGCGGCTGCGGAGGCTGGCTCCCGGGTCGGCCGGACCCTTTCTGCGGTGAGTTCCGATGGCCTCGGTGGACGAGGCGGTGGCCTGCAGGGCCGGGTGACAGCAGATGGTGGCGTCGATTGGACCGACGCGTGCGCCCGCGGGGGGGGGCGATTCCTCCGCCGGACCGGGTCCGCCGTGATGTCGGTCGGCCCTGGCCGATGCGGCTAAGCGCCCGCGGGCCGGGCGGCAGCGGATGGTGGGTGCCGGCCGGTGGCGGCGGGAACGACGCCGCCGATGTGGCGCCCTTGCGCCAGTCGTGGGTCGACGGCGCTCGGGTCGCGGCTCGCCGAGCCTCGCGCGGCGTCCACAAGGGCGAGGCGCCGGCCCGGTGACAGGCGGCTCGCCCGTCAGGGCCCGACGCCCTCGGGCCGGCCGCGCCGCACCCTGTCGTGGGTGTGCCCCCGGAAACGACGGAGGGCCCCGGTGGAGGGATCCACCGGGGCCCGTGGGCGCTTGCTGCGTCGGTCAGACGCTGTGGGCGCCGACTTCCACGCCGTGTTCGGCCGCGAGGCGGCGCAGGTCGTCGAGTTCGCCCTGCTCCACTTCGACGAGGAAGTCGTCGCCCTCGTCGCGGGCCCGCGACAGGTCGGACTCGGTCGCCTTTATGCGCTGCAGAAGTCCTGCGGTGAAAGCGTCCATGCTGCGCCCCCTCGTCCTGGGTCGGTGGGTCGGTGGCACGGGGGTGTGCCGTCGGAAGGGATGATCACGTCCGTGGCGGATGCCCGGCGCCGCTCGGCCGGGCGGCGACGGTACCGGACATCCACGCCCGCTCTGCGGAAGCGGACCGTGTGTACCGCATGGTGGTGCGGTACAAGCAGAGCGTGATCGCGGGATGTAAACCCGTCCTCCCCAAGCTCCCTCCCGCGGAAACCTAACCTCGCGAGAAATTCTCGTATTCCCGCCCCGTTCGTCCGCACGTTCCCCGGTCGCGGGGCCGCCGGCCACCCCCTGCCCCGGCCGCCTTACAGCCGACTTACGGCCGAAAAGGGCAGGATGGAGGCAACAGCACCCACCCGTACCCCTGCCCGCGTGCGCGCCCTCGCGGCCCGCCGGGCGGGTCATGAGGAAGGACAAGCGACGTGCGCGTACTCGTCGTCGAGGACGAGCAGCTGCTCGCCGATGCGGTGGCCACCGGACTGCGCCGGGAGGCCATGGCCGTCGACGTCGTGTACGACGGTGCGGCCGCCCTGGAGCGCATCGGCGTCAACGACTACGACGTGGTCGTCCTCGACCGCGACCTCCCCCTCGTCCACGGCGACGACGTCTGCCGCAAGATCGTCGAGCTCGGCATGCCCACGCGCGTGCTCATGCTCACGGCGTCCGGCGACGTCAGCGACCGCGTCGAGGGCCTCGAGATCGGCGCCGACGACTACCTGCCCAAGCCGTTCGCCTTCAGCGAGCTCATCGCCCGCGTGCGGGCGCTCGGCCGGCGGACCAGCGTGCCCCTGCCGCCCGTCCTGGAGCGGGCCGGGATCAAGCTGGACCCCAACCGCCGCGAGGTCTTCCGCGACGGCAAGGAGGTCCAGCTCGCGCCGAAGGAGTTCGCCGTGCTGGAGGTCCTCATGCGCAGCGAGGGCGCCGTGGTCTCCGCGGAGCAGCTGCTGGAGAAGGCCTGGGACGAGAACACGGACCCGTTCACCAACGTGGTCCGTGTGACCGTCATGACCCTGCGCCGCAAGCTGGGCGAGCCGCCGGTCATCGTGACCGTGCCCGGCTCCGGATACCGGATCTGATCACCGACCATGGCTGCCACCCCCGCGCCCCCCACCGCGCCCCCCAAGCCCACCTGGGACCCCCGGTCGCCCACGCCGATGCCGTGGCTGCGCCCCACCATCCGGATACGGCTCACGCTGCTGTACGGCGGCATGTTCCTGATCGCCGGCATCCTGCTGCTGTCGATCATCTACCTGCTCGCCGCGCAGGCCCTGCGCACCGGCAGCCAGCCGCTGTTCAAGATCGTCGACTTCGACGGCCTGAAGGTCTCCAGCAACGACTGTCCGGGCATCGCCGACGGCAACCTCTCGCTGACCGAGTTCAACAACGCGATCAGCGAGTGCATCGACGACCAGCGCCAGGTCGCCCTGGACAACCTGCTCAGCCGCTCCCTGCTGGCCCTGCTCGGCCTCGCCGTGATCGCGTTCGCCTTCGGCTACGCGATGGCCGGGCGGGTGCTGTCGCCGCTGGGCCGCATCACCCGCACCGCCCGCGCGGTGGCGGGCTCGGACCTGTCCCGCCGGATCGAGCTGGACGGCCCGGACGACGAGCTGAAGGAGCTGGCCGACACCTTCGACGACATGCTGGAGCGGCTCCAGCGCGCGTTCACCGCCCAGCAGCGCTTCGTGGGGAACGCCTCGCACGAGCTGCGCACCCCGCTGGCGATCAACCGCACACTGCTCGAGGTGCACCTCTCCGACCCGAACGCCCCGGTGGAGCTCCAGCAGCTCGGCAAGACGCTGCTGGCCACCAACGAGCGCAGCGAGCAGCTCGTGGAGGGTCTGCTGCTGCTCGCCCGCAGCGACAACCAGATCGTGGAGCGGGGCCCCGTCGACCTCGCGGAGGTGGCGGGCCAGGCCATCGACCAGGTCGCCTCCGAGGCGGAGTCCCGGCACGTGACGATCCGCGGCACGCGCCGCCCCGCCGTCGTCAAGGGCAACGGTGTCCTGCTGGAGCGGATCGCCCTGAACCTGGTGCAAAACGCCGTGCGGTACAACGTCCCGGAGGACGGCTGGGTGGAGGTCACCACGGACGTCCAGCACGGCCAGGCGGTCCTCGTGGTGTCCAACACCGGCCCGGTCGTCCCCGCGTACGAGGTCGAAAACCTCTTCGAGCCGTTCCGCAGGCTGCGCACCGAGCGGACGGGCAGCGACAAGGGTGTGGGACTGGGGCTGTCCATCGTGCGGTCGGTCGCCCGGGCGCACGGCGGGCACATCTACGCGCAGCCGAGGGAGGGCGGAGGACTCGTGATGCGTGTCACCCTTCCGATCTGACATCATGCCCCGCCCTCGATCCGTGTTCGCTTTGGGCGGAATTCCCGAGCACCCCCGCAATCGAATTCATGTGTGATCGATCACAGGTGCGTCGATTCGGCCATCTACTCTCCGTGATCATGAGCCCCGTCGGAAGGCCGGAAAAGTCCCGGTTTTCAGGGGTCCCGTTCACGGGAAGTACACGGTGAGGTGCCTTTGTAGTGCGGCATCGGGACCGTGTACGGTCCCCATCGCCATCCAAGCCGATCACTCATGAGGAGTCCGGTTGGGTGTCGATTGAGTAACAGACCTTGATGTGAGGCAAAATCTCCGCCTCAGGTCGGGCACAAGTCCGGCCTCTCACGCGTTACGTGCGCTGGAGACACCGCATACACCCAGAGGGGGAGAGCGACATGGCTACCGACTACGACACTCCACGCAAGACCGACGACGACGTCGACTCGGACAGCTTGGAAGAGCTGAAGGCCCGGCGGAACGACAAGTCTGCCTCGGCCGTGGACGTCGACGAGTTCGAGGCCGCCGAGGGCCTCGAGCTGCCCGGTGCGGACCTCTCGAACGAGGAGCTGGCCGTCCGGGTCCTGCCCAAGCAGCAGGACGAGTTCACCTGCATGAGCTGCTTCCTGGTGCACCACCGCAGCCAGCTGGCCCGTGAGAAGAACGGCCAGCCGATCTGCCGCGACTGCGACTGAGGCGGGGTCGGCCGTGACTGGCTCGACCCCACCGCGGAAGCGCCGCTTCTTCTCGAAGGGAGCGGACCAAGGGTCCACCGAGGACCCACAGCACGACACGCGTGAACCCGAGCGAGGCTGGACCGGAGACGGGGCGGCCTCGCTCGAGACGCAGGCCGGCCGGGGTGACCTCCCGGTGTCCGTGGAGGTCACCGCGCCCGTGGCGCGCAGGCGCACCGCCGTCGTCCGGGAGAAGGCCCTGGACGGCGTCCGCAAGGGCGGCGCACGCGCCCGCGCGGGTCTGGCGCACCTCGCCGACCGGATCATCGACATCGCCCCGCGCGTGCCCGTACGGGACCTCGCGACCCTGCGGGAGCAGTTCCCCGGGCTCTGTCCCGAGGAGATCGCCGACAAGCTCGTGGCGGGCGCCGCGAAGGCCACCGCGACGGTCGGGGCCGGCGTCGGAGCGGCCGCCATGATGCCCGTGCCGCCCGCGATGCCGACGGAACTGGCCGCCGAGGTCACCGGCGTCGCCGCGATCGAACTCAAACTGATCGCCGAACTCCACGAGGTCTACGGCGTACGGCCCGCCGGCACCCTCGCCCAGCGCAGCACCGTCTACCTCAACTCCTGGTCCCAGGAGCGCGGCATCGAGGCCACCAAGCCCTCCACCGTGAGCGCCGCGCTGAACAGCCGCATGAAGCGCGAACTGCGCCAGCGGATCATGAAGCGCACCGTGCGCAACCTGCCGAACCTGATGCCGTTCCTGGTGGGAGCTGCCGTGGGCGCCGTGATGAACCGGCGCGACACCAGAAAGCTCGCCGCCCGCATCCGGGACGACCTGCGCAAGGTCCAGGTCCCCTGGGACGGGCTGCCCGCGCTCCCGGCACTGGAGCGCCCCGCCGACGCCCTCCCCGAGCACGCGCTGGAGCTCGACATGGACGCCGGCCGCCACCGGAAGGACGACGACCCCCGGTGACCCGCCCGACGGCCCGGCGGCAGGCCGCTACGAGGCGTCGGCCCCGTCCCGCGCCGCCCGGAGCGCCCGCGCCAGCCGCTCGGGCTCACGGGTGGACAGGAAGACGTACGGAGTGGGGTCCTGCGGGTCCGTGACGGCCACCCGCAGCGCACCGGGCACGTACGCGCGCAGCAGCATGAACGCGCGCGGGTCGGCCTTCGGACCGCGCCAGGCGCGCGCCTCCTCGGCGTCCAGCACCTCCGCGTCACCCAGCGCCGACGCCGGAATCTTCGCCTCGCCCGCGATCAGATGACCGTTCACCACCCGGATCCGCGCCGAGCCGTACGCGCTCACCACGACCGCTGCCACGGCGGTTCCGCCGGCCAGCCCGGCGAGCATCGGCAGGGTGCCGAACGGCAGCATGATCAGCGCGAAGGAGAGCCCGGCCAGGAGGCACAGGAACCACCAGGAGCGCGGAGCGGTGAGGCGTTCTTCGTACGGGGCGGCGGAAAGCTGCATGAAGCCAAGCTTGGCACGCTTCCCGCGGGGGTCCGGCGCCAGGGCGGACGCGTGCTCGGCCGCCTCCCGGCGGGCGGGTAAGGTCTGCGGCTGTGAGTGGTAATTCCGCAGCTCTTCAGCCCCCCGCCGACGCCGTGCCGCCCGTGCGCCACCCCGACGCCCCCGCACCGGGCGAGCTTCTGGGCGCCCACTACGGGCAGTGCTTCGGCTGCGGCGACGAACAGCCCCACGGGCTGCACCTCCAGGCGCGCGCCGGCGAAGGCGTGTCGATCACCGCCGAGTTCACCGTGCAGTCCGCGCACCAGGGCGCCCCCGGACTCGCCCACGGCGGCGTGCTGGCCACCGCCCTCGACGAGACGCTCGGCTCGCTGAACTGGCTGCTCCGCACCATCGCGGTCACCGGACGGCTGGAGACCGACTTCGTCCGGCCGGTGCCCGTCGGCACCGTGCTGCACCTCAAGGCGGAGGTGACCGCCGTCGCGGGACGGAAGATCTACTGCACCGCCACCGGACACATCGGCGGCCCCGACGGACCGGTCGCCGTCCGCGCGGACGCCCTCTTCATCGAGGTCAAGGTGGACCACTTCATCGACCACGGCCGCCAGGAGGAGATCCAGGCCGCCATGGACGACCCCGACCAGGTCCGCCGGGCCCGCGCCTTCGAGGTGAACCCGTGAGCGCCGGCCGCGAAGCGCTTGAGGTGCTCATCCGGCGCGTCGACCCGGACGTACCGCTTCCGGCGTACGAGCACCCCGGCGACGCGGGGGCCGACCTGCGCACCACCGAGGCCTGCGAGCTGGCCCCGGGGGAGCGGGCCGTACTGCCCACCGGGGTGTCTGTCGCGCTCCCGGAGGGGTACGCGGCCTTCGTGCACCCGCGATCCGGCCTTGCCGCCCGCTGCGGCGTCGCCCTGGTGAATGCCCCGGGGACGATTGATGCCGGGTACCGTGGGGAGATCAAGGTGATCGTGGTGAATCTCGACCCGCGCGAGTCCGTGCGGTTCGAGCGCTTCGACCGGATTGCCCAACTGGTCGTCCAGCAGGTCGAGAGGGTGCGCTTCGTGTCGGTCGCGCAGCTGCCCGGATCGGCCCGGGCCGAGGGGGGCTTCGGATCCACCGGCGGCCACGCCGCGGTGGAAGGTAAGAGCGGCACAAGCGTTCAGGCCGCCGAGGGCGGTACTGCGGGTGGGAATCGATACGCTTCGGTCGTATCCGACCGGGAAGGACAGTGACGTGTTCGGACGTCGCAAGAAGAGGGATGCCGCCGACGGTGCGGCCGGCGAGGCCGAGCAGGTCGTCGACGGTGTCGACGCGGAGGCGGGCGAGGAGAACGGGCGCGTGAGGCTCGAGCCCGCGCCCCGGCCCGACGGGCCCTGGGACAGCTCCGAGGTCCGCGAGCCCGGCGAGGGCCGGGTCGATCTGGGCGGTCTGTTCGTGCCCGGTGTGGACGGCATGGAACTGCGCGTGGAGGTCGCGGGCGACGCGATCGTCGCGGCCACCGTCGTGCTCCAGGACAGCGCCGTCCAGCTGCAGGCCTTCGCCGCACCCAAGCGTGAGGGCATCTGGGGCGAGGTGCGCGAGGAGATCGCGTCCGGCATCACCCAGCAGGGCGGCATCATCGACGAGGTCGAGGGTCCGCTGGGCTGGGAGCTGCGCGCCCAGGTGCCGGTGCAGCTGCCGGACGGCACCGGCGGCTTCCAGGTCGTGCGGTTCGTCGGCGTGGACGGCCCCCGCTGGTTCCTGCGCGGAGTGATCTCCGGGCAGGGCGCGGTGCAGCCGCAGGCGGCGGGTCTGCTGGAGCAGATCTTCCGGGACACGGTCGTCGTGCGCGGGGACGGGCCGATGGCCCCGCGCGACCCGATCGTCCTGAAGCTGCCGAACGACGCGCAGATGGTGCCGGAGAACGTCCAGCAGGAGGAAGGGTCGCGGTTCGCGGGCGGGATGAGCCGGCTGCAGCGGGGGCCTGAGATCACGGAAGTGCGCTAGCGGAGTCTTTGTCGTGGCCCGCGGGGCCGGTCGTTCGCGGCCGGTCGCCGCGGGCCGCTGTCGTTCCCGGGGCTCCGCCCCGGACCCCGCTCCTCAAACGCCGGAGGGGCTACAAGTAGCCCCTCCGGCGTTTGAGGACGAGGCCCGCCAGGGCCGACAAGGGGGTCTGGGGCGCAGCCCCAGGGACGGGAAGGGGCGGCGGGGGCGAGTCACTTCGTGCGGCACCCCTTGACGCCACATTGGTCTGGACCTACCGTCCCCGTTCAGTTCGGGTGTTCAAAGGAACGCCCACTGTTCATGTACGGGAACGGATGGCCCCCACATGTCCGCTTCACGCCCACGACGTACCCGCCTCCTGTTCGCCCTCCTGACCACCGCCCTCGCCGCCACCCTCACCCTCCACCCCGACGCCCCGCCCGCCGAAGCCGCCGAGGCGGCCCCGGCGACCTTCACCCACCCCGGCGTCACCGTCTCCAAGCCCCAGCTCGACTTCGCCCGCAGCAAAGTCCTCTCCGGTGCCCAGCCCTGGAAGACCGCCTACGACCGCATGGCGGCGAGCAAGTACGCCGACCTCAACCGCACCCCCAAACCCCGCGCCGTCGTGGAGTGCGGCTCGTACTCCAACCCCAACCTCGGCTGCACCGACGAACGCGAGGACGCGATCGCCGCGTACACCCAGGCCCTCATGTGGTACGTCACCCGCGACGCACGCCACGCCACCAAGGCCATCCAGCTCATGGACGCCTGGTCCGCCGTGATCCGGGACCACACCAACAGCAACGCGCCCCTGCAGACCGGCTGGGCCGGCTCCTCCTGGGCCAAGGCCGCAGAGATCGTCAAGCACACCTACACCGGCGGCTGGGCCGCCGAGGGCCGCTTCGCCACCGTGCTGCGCGACGTCTACCTGCCCGAGATCATCAACGGCTCGAACTCCAACGGGAACTGGGAGCTGACAATGATGGAGGCCGCCGTCGGCATCTCCGTCTTCCTGGAGGACCGCGCCTCGTACGACAAGGCGATGGCGACGTTCCGCACCCGTACCGCCGCCTACGTCTACCTGGCCTCCGACGGGCCCCTGCCGAAGACGGTCCCCGGCCAGAACCTCGACACCCGCGACAAGATCGTCCGGTACTGGCAGAACCAGTCCACCTTCGTCACCGGCCTCACCCAGGAGACCTGCCGCGACCTCACGCACACCGGCTACGGCATCTCCTCCATCTCGCACGTCGCCGAGACCAGCCGCATCCAGGGCCAGGACCTCTACGGCACCGACGTCGGGGAGCGGCTGCGGCACGCGCTCGGCTTCCAGGCGAAGTACGAGCGGGGCGAGCCCGTGCCCGGCTGGCTGTGCGGCGGCAGCCTGCACCTCGGCCTCGGCCCGGTCACCGAGGTCGGCCACAACGCCCTGCACAACCGCCTGGGCTTCGCCATGACCCACACCCAGGCGCTGACCGAACGCACCCGCCCCTCCGGCACCAACAACCTGTTCGTCGCCTGGGAGACCCTCACCCACGGCGACAACCCCGCCTGACCCTGTTGATCCGCCGGGCGCCGGACAGCGATACTGGCGCCCGGTTCACGGGGGAGGGCATCCACATGGGGCAGACGGTCACCGACGCCATGGTGCGCGTCGAGGACGTGCACAAGTCGTACGGCATCGGCGCCGCCGCCGTGCACGCGCTGCGGGGCGTCTCCTTCGAGGTCCCGCGCGGCGAACTCGTCGCACTCAAGGGGCGCTCGGGATCCGGCAAGACCACCCTGCTGAACATCGTCGGCGGTCTCGACACCCCCGACCGGGGTCGGGTCGACGTCGAGGGCCGCGACCTCGCCGGCCTCGACGAGGAGGGGCTGCTCGCCCTGCGCCGCGACCGCGTCGGCTTCGTCTTCCAGTCCTTCGGGCTCATCCCCATCCTCAGCGCCGCCGAGAACGTCGGCGTCCCGCTGCGGCTGCGCGGCGCGGACCCCCGCGAGCGCGAGGAGCGCGTCGAGCTGCTGCTGTCCCTCGTCGGCCTCGCCGACCACGCCGCCCAGCGGCCCGGCGAGCTGTCCGGCGGCCAGCAGCAGCGGGTCGCCATCGCCCGCGCCCTCGCCAACAACCCCTCCCTCCTCATCGCCGACGAGCCCACCGGCCAGCTCGACGCCGAGACCGGGCACGCCGTGATGGAGCTGCTGCGCGCGGTCGTCCGCAGCGAGAACGTCACCGCGCTCGTCGCCACCCACGACACCACCCTGCTCGGCCTGGCCGACCGGGTCCTCGAACTGAGCGACGGGCAGATCGTCGAGCACTGACCGGCCGGCCCCCGGCGCGCGCGTCAGGGTTGCGTCAAGGTCCGGCCCCGCGCCCCCGCCGGCCGTCCGGCCGCCGCGCACGGCGGCCTAGGGTCGACTCCGCCAGGAGCACGACCGGAAGACAATGGGGCCATGGGACGCGGCAAGCTTCGGATCCACCTCGGCGCCGCGCCGGGGGTGGGCAAGACCTACGCGATGCTCGCCGAGGCGCACCGCCGCGTCGAGCGGGGCACCGACTGCGTCGTGGCCTTCGCCGAGACGCACGGCAGGCCCCGCACCGAGGCCCTGCTGACCGGCCTGGAGCAGGTCCCGTACCGGCGGCTGGAGCACGGCGGCGCGAGCGTGACCGAGATGGACCTCGACGCCGTCCTCGCCCGCCGCCCCCGCGTCGCCCTGGTCGACGAGCTCGCCCACACCAACGCGCCCGGCTCCCGCAACGCCAAACGCTGGCAGGACGTGGAGGAGCTGCTGACCGCCGGGATCGACGTGCTGTCCACCGTCGGCATCCAGCACCTGGAGTCGCTGGGCGACACCGTGGAGTCCATCACCGGCGTACGCGAGCCGGAGACCGTGCCGGACGAGGTGGTGCGCCGCGCCGACCAGGTCGAACTCGTCGACATGACGCCCGAGGCGCTGCGCCGGCGCATGGCGCACGGCAACATCCACCAGCCCGACCAGGTGGACGCGGCCCTCTCCAGCTACTTCCGCCCCGGCAACCTCGCCGCCCTGCGCGAACTCGCCCTGCTGTGGGTCGCCGACCGGGTCGACGCCCACCTCCGGCGCTACCGCAGCGAGCACGCCGTCAAGGCGATCTGGGGCTCGCGCGAGCGGATCGTGGTCGGACTGACCGGCGGGCCCGAGGGCCGCACCCTCATCCGGCGGGCCGCGCGGCTCGCCGAGAAGGGCGCGGGCGGGCAACTGCTCGCCGTGTACATATCCCGCAGCGACGGCCTCACCTCCGCCTCGCCCGGCGAACTGGCCGCCCAGCGCACCCTCGTCGAAGACCTCGGCGGCAGCTTCCACCACGTCGTCGGCGACGACATACCCGCCGCCCTGCTCGACTTCGCGCGCGGCGCCAACGCCACCCAGATCGTCCTCGGCTCCTCCCGCCGCCGCGCCTGGCAGTACGTCCTCGGTCCCGGCGTCGGCGCGACCGTCGCCCGCGACTGCGGCCCCGACCTGGACGTGCACATCGTCACCCACGAGGAGGCCGCCAAGGGCCGCGGACTGCCCGTCGCCCGCGGCGCGCCCCTGGGACGGCTGCGGCTCGCCTGGGGATGGGCCGTCGGCACGGCCGGGCCCGTCGTCCTCGCCGCGCTGCTCAGCGCCGTCGACCCCGGCCTCGCCATCGACATGCTGATGTTCCTGGCGGTGACGGTCGCCGCGGCGCTCCTCGGCGGGCTGTGGCCGGCCCTCGCCTCCGCGGCCGTCGGCTCCCTGCTGCTCAACTTCCTCTACACCCCGCCCCTGCACACCTGGAGCGTCTCCGACCCCAGGAACATCGTCGCCATCGTCGTCTTCGTCGCGGTCGGCGCCTCCGTGGCGTCCGTCGTCGACCTCGCGGCTCGGCGCACCCAGCAGGCGGCCCGGCTGCGCGCCGAGTCGGAGATCCTGTCGTTCCTCGCGGGCAACGTGCTGCGCGGCGAGACCGGCCTGGAGGACCTCCTGGAACGGGTCCGCGAGACCTTCGGCATGGAGTCCGCCGCGCTGCTGGAACGCGCCGGGGACGTCGAGCCGTGGACGTGCGCGGGCCGGGCCGGTTGCGGCCGGCCGGTCGGACGGCCCGAGGACGCCGACGTCGAGGTGCCCGTCGGCGACCACATGGCGCTGGCGCTGACCGGCCGGGTCCCGCCCGCCGAGGACCGCAGGGTGCTGGCCGCCTTCGCCGCGCAGGCCGCCGTCGTCCTGGACCGCCGGCGGCTGCGCGAACAGGCCGACCGCGCCCTCGCCCTCGCCGAGGGCAACCGCATCCGCACCGCGCTCCTCGCCGCCGTCAGCCACGACCTGCGCACCCCGCTGGCCGGGATCAAGGCGGCCGTCTCCTCCCTGCGCTCCGAGGACGTCGAATGGTCCGAGGAGGACCGCGCCGAGCTGCTGGAGGGCATCGAGGACGGCGCGGACCGCCTGGACCACCTGGTGGGCAACCTGCTCGACATGTCCCGCCTGCACACCGGCACGGTCACCCCGCTGATGCGCGGCACCGACCTGGACGAGGTGGTGCCGCGCGCCCTCGGAGGAGTGCCCGAGCACAGCGTCGCCCTGGACGTCCCCGAGACCCTGCCCATGGTCGACGCCGACCCGGGGCTGCTGGAGCGGGCCATGGCCAACGTGATCGAGAACGCCGTGAAGTACAGCCCGCCGGGGGAGAGGGTGCTGGTCGCCGCGAGCGCCCTCGCCGGCCGGGTCGAGGTGCGGGTCGTCGACCGCGGCCCCGGCGTGCCCGACGAGGCCAAGGAACGCATCTTCGCGCCGTTCCAGCGGCACGGGGACGCCCCGCGCGGCTCCGGCGTCGGCCTGGGCCTCGCCGTCGCCCGTGGCTTCACCGAGGCCATGGGCGGCACCCTGAACGCCGACGACACGCCCGGGGGCGGCCTCACCATGACCCTCACCCTGCACGCGGCGGACGCCCGGCCGGAGGACGGCCCGGACGACAGCGGGCGCGGCCCCGTGACCGCCCAGGACGAAAGGCGAGCCTCATGACCCGGGTGCTGGTGGTCGACGACGACCCCGCCATCGTGCGGGCCCTGGTGATCAACCTCAGGGCCCGGAAGTACGAGGTGGACTCCGCCGAGGACGGGGCGGGCGCCCTGCGCGCGGCCGCCGCCCGCCACCCGGACGTGGTCGTCCTCGACCTGGGCCTGCCCGACACGGACGGCGTCGACGTCATCCGGCGGCTGCGCGAGTGGAGCCGGGTGCCGATCCTGGTGCTGTCCGCGCGGCACGCCTCGGGCGAGAAGGTCCAGGCGCTGGACGCCGGCGCCGACGACTACGTCACCAAGCCCTTCGGCATGGACGAACTGCTCGCCCGGCTGCGGGCCGCCGTACGGCGCGCGGAGCCCGCCGACGGGGGAGACGTGGTCGTGGAGACCGGCACGTTCACCGTCGACCTCGCCGCGAAGAAGGTCCACCGCGACGGGCGTGACGTACGGCTCACGCCCACCGAGTGGCACCTGCTGGAGGCGCTGGTGCGCGCCGGGGGCCGGCTGGTGGGGCAGCGGCAGCTGCTGCGGGAGGTGTGGGGGCCGTCGTACGGGACGGAGACCAACTACCTGCGGGTCTACATGGCGCAGCTGCGCCGCAAGCTGGAGGCGGACCCCTCGCGGCCCAGACACCTCATCACCGAGCCCGGCATGGGCTACCGCTTCGAGAAGTGACCGAGGGCCGTTCGGACCGGGGAAGCAGGGGGTACGTAACCGTCAGTGCACCCCGGTACGCTTCAGATATGAGTGCTGTTCCTCGGTCCGAGAAGCCGGCAGGCCGGTTCCGCCGCATGCTCGACCGGCTCTCCTCCTCCCAGGAGGACCTGGAGTCGGAGGAGCTGCGCGAGGACGCCGCCACGGCCGGCTGCACGCGGATAGGTGACTGCCAGGACCGCGAGATCGTCACGGTTACTGGTACCTTGCGCACGGTCACGCAGCGGCCGCGCGCGGGAGTGCCGGCTCTGGAGGCCGAGCTGTTCGACGGCTCCGCCGCGCTGGACGTGGTGTGGCTCGGCAGGCGCTCCATCACGGGGATAGAGCCGGGGCGCAAGCTGATCGCATCGGGCCGGGTCGCCATGAGCCGTGGTCGCCGGGTGCTGTTCAATCCGAAATACGAACTGAGACCCCTCGGACGGGAGTAGCCGGTGACGTCGCTCGACAAGCCGACAACCGAAGAGACCTCCGCGGACACGTCCGCGGACGACGCCCGGGCGGTGACGGAAGCCGCCCTGTTCGAGGCGTTCGGCGGTGTCCGGGGCATGGTCGAGACGGTGCTGCCGGGGCTGCTCTTCGTCAGCATCTACACGGTCAACAAGAACCTGCACATGTCGGCGCTCGCCGCGCTCGGCGTGGCGCTCGTCATGGTCGTGGTCCGGCTGGTCCGCAGGGACACCGTGAAGCACGCGTTCAGCGGCGTCTTCGGCGTCGGCTTCGGTGTGGTCTTCGCGATGATGACCGGCAACGCCAAGGACTTCTACCTGCCGGGCATGCTGTACACGCTGGGCCTGGCGGTGGCGTACATCGTCACGGCGATGGCCGGCGTCCCGCTGATCGGCCTGATGCTGGGCCCGGTGTTCAAGGAGAACCTCTCCTGGCGCACCAGAAACCCGGGCCGCAAGAAGGCGTACACCAAGGCCAGCTGGGCCTGGGGTCTGATTCTGCTGGCCAAGTGCGCGATCCTCTTCCCGCTGTACTGGTGGGCGGACACCACCCAGCTCGGCTGGGTGCTGGTGGCGCTGAAGATCCCGCCGTTCCTGCTCGCCGTCTACCTGACCTGGGTGTTCCTGGCGAAGGCCCCGCCGCCCATCGACGTCTTCGCCGAGATGGAGGCGGAGGAGCGCGCCGAGGAGGAGCGGAAGGCCGCCGCCGCGGGCGAGGGTGAAGGAGCGCCGGCCGGCCGGCACCGCCGCCGGTCCTGAGATTTCCCGCACGGACGAGGGGCGCCCGGATCACTCCGGGCGCCCCTCGCCTTTCGCCGCGTTACGACTGCCTGCGGACCGACAGCAGATCCTCCAGCTGCTCCTCACGGGCCTGCGCGGCCACGAAGAGCAGCTCGTCGCCGGCCTCCAGGGAGTCCTCGCGGGTCGGCGTCAGCACCCGGGTGCCGCGGATGATCGTGACGAGCGAGGTGTCCTGCGGCCACTCCACGTCCCCGACCTGGGTGCCGGCCAGCGCGGACTCCTCCGGCAGGGTCAGCTCCACCAGGTTGGCGTCGCCGTGGCTGAAGCGCAGCAGCCGGACCAGGTCGCCGACGCTGACCGCCTCCTCCACCAGCGCCGACATCAGACGCGGGGTGGAGACGGCGACGTCCACGCCCCACGACTCGTTGAACAGCCACTCGTTCTTCGGGTTGTTCACCCGGGCGACGACGCGGGGCACGCCGTACTCGGTCTTCGCGAGCAGCGACACGACCAGGTTGACCTTGTCGTCGCCGGTCGCGGCGATGACGACGTTGCAGCGCTGGAGCGCCGCCTCGTCCAGGGACGTGATCTCGCAGGCGTCGGCGAGCAGCCACTCCGCCTGCGGGACGCGCTCCACCGAGATCGCGGTCGGCGCCTTGTCGATCAGCAGGACCTCGTGGCCGTTCTCCAGCAGCTCGCCCGCGATCGAGCGGCCGACGGCGCCGGCTCCGGCAATGGCGACCCTCATCAGCGCCCGCCCTCCTCGTCGGGTCCCTTGGCGAACGCCGCCTCGACCCGGTCGATCTCGTCCGTGCGCATCATCACGTGCACCAGGTCGCCCTCCTGCAGCACCGTCTGCGAGCTGGGCAGGATGGCCTCCCCGAGCCGGGTGAGGAACGCGACCCGCACGCCCGTCTCGTCCTGGAGCCGGGAGATACGGTGCCCCACCCACGCCGCGGACGTGTGCACCTCGGCGAGCTGCACCCCTCCGGTGGGGTCGCGCCACAGCGGCTCGGCGCCCGAGGGCAGCAGCCGGCGCAGCATCTGGTCGGCGGTCCACCGGACCGTGGCGACCGTCGGGATGCCGAGCCGCTGGTAGACCTCCGCGCGCCGGGGGTCGTAGATGCGGGCGGCGACGTTCTCGATGCCGAACATCTCGCGGGCCACCCGGGCGGCGATGATGTTGGAGTTGTCACCGCTGGACACGGCGGCGAAGGCGCCGGCGTCCTCGATGCCGGCCTCGCGCAGGGTGTCCTGGTCGAAGCCGACGCCGGTGACCCGGCGGCCGCCGAACGAGGAGCCCAGCCGGCGGAACGCGGTGGGGTCCTGGTCGACCACGGCGATCGTGTGCCCTTGTTCCTCCAGGGCCTGGGCCAGGGCGGAACCGACCCTGCCGCAGCCCATGATGACGATATGCATCGCGTTACACCGCGCTTCCTGCAGGCCGTGCGACCTTCATGACCTTCGTGCTCATGTCTCTCTTTCGGCTCGCCAGGCAACACGTCGCGGCCTGTTGGCGGCCGCCCAGGCAACATCATGCCGGGGCCTGGGGTCCCTGACGCCCCTCGGGGGCGGTTCGGACTGCCGTAACCGACGGTACGTCCGGCTGGTGCGGTCGTATTCTCCGCGGCGCGGTGGGGGCTGGTCGCGCAGTTCCCCGCGCCCCTTTCGGGGCGCGTTCACCGCGGCATCCTCAGGAGCGCGGGGAACTGCCGCGAGCACCCCACGACGCCCCGCACCCGACGGACACCGCGCCGACCCCTAGCGGCGCGTGATACTGCGCACGCTCGCGACGGCGAGAACGCCGAGGACGACGAGGCCGGCCGCTGCGCCGATCAGTTCTGCGGTCGTGTGCATGGGACCCTCCACGAGACGTGGCGACAACGGCCGGGCATGTGGTCATACAGGCATGGGACTCCCCCGATCCGCCCAATCCGCACCCCGGCGCCCCGACTTTTCACCCGGAGGGCAGCGGCCGTATGGATGCCGTATGGATCGGGGGTGGCGGGTGCGTCACCGGACGCCGGACGGCTTACGATCCACACTTGTGTCCAAACTGACCGACGTGCCCAAACGCATCCTCATCGGGCGCGCACTACGCAGCGACCGGCTGGGCGAGACGCTCCTGCCGAAGCGCGTCGCACTCCCCGTCTTCGCCTCCGACCCGCTGTCCTCCGTGGCGTACGCGCCCGGCGAGGTGCTGCTCGTCCTGTCCATCGCGGGCCTGTCGGCGTACCACTTCAGTCCCTGGATCGCCGTCGCGGTCGTCGTGCTGATGTTCACCGTGGTCGCCTCCTACCGGCAGAACGTGCACGCCTACCCCAGCGGCGGCGGCGACTACGAGGTGGCCACGACCAACCTCGGCCCGAGGGCCGGCCTGACCGTGGCGAGCGCCCTGCTCGTCGACTACGTCCTCACGGTGGCCGTGTCGATCTCCGCCGGCATCGAGAACCTCGGCTCGGCGATCCCCTTCGTCGTCGAGAACAAGGTGGCCTGCGCGGTCGGCGTGATCGTGCTGCTGACGCTGATGAACCTGCGCGGGGTCCGGGAGTCGGGCACACTCTTCGCGATCCCCACCTACGTCTTCGTCGCCGGCGTCTTCCTCATGATCGCGTGGGGCGCCTTCCGCGGGGTCGTCCTCGGCGACGACATGCGCGCGCCCACCGCCGACTTCGAGATCAAACCCGAGCACCCCGGCCTGGCCGGCTTCGCCCTCGTCTTCCTGCTGCTGCGCGCCTTCTCCTCCGGCTGCGCCGCGCTCACCGGCGTCGAGGCGATCTCCAACGGCGTCCCCGGCTTCCGCAAGCCCAAGGCGCGCAACGCGGCGACCACCCTCGCCATGATGGGCCTGCTCGCCGTCACCATGTTCTGCGGCATCATCGCGCTGGCCGCCGCCACCGACGTACGGATGGCGGAGAACCCGGGCCGGGACCTCGTCCACAACGGCGTCCCGCTCGGCCCCGGCTACGTCCAGGACCCGGTGATCTCCCAGGTCGCCGAAGCCGTCTTCGGCCACGGCAGCTTCCTGTTCATGATCCTCGCCGCGGCCACCGCCCTCGTGCTGTTCCTCGCCGCGAACACCGCCTACAACGGTTTCCCGCTGCTCGGGTCGATCCTGGCCCAGGACCGCTACCTGCCGCGCCAGCTGCACACCCGCGGCGACCGCCTCGCCTTCTCCAACGGCATCGTGCTGCTCGCGGGCGCCGCCGTGCTGCTGGTGTGGATCTACGGCGCCGACTCGACCCGGCTGATCCAGCTGTACATCGTCGGCGTGTTCGTGTCCTTCACGCTCAGCCAGACCGGCATGGTCCGGCACTGGAACCGGCTGCTCGGCGCCGAGAAGGACCCGGCCGCGCGCCGCCGCATGGTCCGCGCCCGGGCCATCAACGCCTTCGGCGCCTTCTTCACCGGCCTGGTGCTGGTCGTCGTGCTGCTCACCAAGTTCACCCACGGCGCCTGGGTCGCGCTGCTCGGCATGTGCATCTTCTACGCGACCATGACGGCGATCCGCCGCCACTACGACCGGGTCGCCGAGGAGATCGCCGCGCCGGACGCCCCGAGCGAGGACACGGTGCGGCCGTCCCGCGTCCACTCCGTCGTCCTGGTCTCCAAGGTGCACCGCCCCGCCCTGCGCGCCCTCGCGTACGCCAAGCTGCTGCGCTCCGACACCCTGGAGGCGCTCAGCGTCAACGTGGACGCCGAGGAGACCAGGGCGCTGCGCGAGGAGTGGGAGCGGCGCGGCATCGACGTACCCCTGAAGGTGCTGGACTCCCCGTACCGGGAGGTCACCCGTCCGGTGATCGAGTACGTCAAGAGCCTGCGCGCCCAGTCGCCGCGCGACGTGGTGTCCGTGATCATCCCGGAGTACGTGGTCGGCCACTGGTACGAGCACTTCCTCCACAACCAGAGCGCGCTGCGGCTCAAGGGCCGCCTGCTGTTCACGCCCGGTGTGATGGTCACCTCGGTGCCCTACCAGCTGGAGTCCTCCGAGGCCGCGAAACTGCGGGCGCGCAGGCGGCAGAACTGGTCCGCACCCGGCTCGGTGCGCCGGGGACCGGCGGAGCGGACGAAGGACACCTCCCCGCGCACGTAGACTGGTGGGCTGTTGTCCGGGCCGTAACGGCCCGCCCGCCCGTACCCGATGTTGTGGAGTCACCCCGCCATGCAGGCAGAACCGAAGAAGTCACTGGTGGGGGAGGAGTACGAGGTCGAGATCGGCCCCGTCGCCCACGGCGGCCACTGCATCGCCCGTACGTCGGAGGGGCAGGTCCTCTTCGTCCGGCACGCGCTGCCCGGCGAGCGGGTCGTCGCCCGTGTCACCGAGGGCGAGGAGGGCGCGCGGTTCCTGCGCGCCGACGCGGTGACGGTGCTGGAGGCGTCCAAGGACCGCATCGACGCGCCCTGCCCGTTCGCCGGCCCCGGCCGCTGCGGCGGCTGCGACTGGCAGCACGCCAAGCCGGGCGCCCAGCGGCGGCTCAAGGGCGAGGTCGTCGCCGAGCAGCTCCAGCGGCTGGCCGGGCTGACGCCCGAGGAGGCCGGCTGGGACGGCACGGTGATGCCGGCCGAGGGCGACAAGGTCCCGGCCGGCCAGGTCCCGTCGTGGCGCACGCGCGTGCAGTACGCGGTCACGGCGGACGGCCGCGCGGGTCTGCGCCGGCACCGCTCGCACGAGGTCGAGCCGATCGACCACTGCCTGATCGCCGCGGAGGGCGTCAGCGAGCTGGGCATCGAGAAGCGGGACTGGACCGGCATGGACTCCGTCGAGGCGATCGCCGCGACCGGCTCCCAGGACCGCCAGGTCGTCCTGACGCCGAAGCCCGGCGCCCGCCTCCCGCTGGTCGAACTGGACCGCCCCGTCTCGGTGTTGCGCATCGACGAGCGCAACGGCCAGGTGCACCGGGTGCACGGCCGTCCGTTCGTCCGCGAGCGCGCCGACGACCGCACCTACCGGGTCGGCAACGGCGGATTCTGGCAGGTCCACCCGAAGGCCGCCGACACCCTCGTCACCGCGGTCATGCAGGGCCTGCTGCCGCGCAAGGGCGACATGGCGCTCGACCTGTACTGCGGCGTGGGCCTGTTCGCGGGCGCGCTGGCCGACCGGGTGGGCGAGCAGGGCGCGGTGCTCGGCATCGAGTCCGGCAAGCGTGCGGTGGAGGACGCCCGGCACAACCTGGCCGACTTCCCGCGCGTGCGGATCGAGCAGGGCAAGGTCGAGTCGGTGCTGCCCCGCACCGGCATCACCGAGGTCGACCTGGTCGTCCTCGACCCGCCCCGCGCGGGCGCCGGCCGCAGGACGGTCGAGCACCTCTCCTCCCTGGGCGCCCGCCGCATCGCCTACGTCGCCTGCGACCCGGCCGCCCTGGCCCGCGACCTGGCGTACTTCCGGGACGGGGGGTACAGGGTGCGGACGCTGCGGGTGTTCGACCTGTTTCCGATGACGCATCACGTGGAGTGCGTGGCGATTCTGGAACCAGCCACAAAGGGCATCTGACCTGCGCTCTCTCGTCATGTGGCGATCCACTACGACGTGTTTGCGGATCATCACCACGTGGCACCCGGAAGCGCCCCGCCGTTCTTCCGAACGCCGATGACCTGCGGTTCCGTATTCGTCGGAAGTCCGATGCGTCTCTGGGGAGGCGGTACCGACGGGGCCGACCGCGGAATCCTGACGCTCGATTGACGCCGTTCTGATGCGGCTTCAGGGGCGTGATGTGGGCCCCCAGGCCGCCCAAGCGAGCGGTTCCAGGATGTCGAGGTCGCTTACCGGGCGGGTCGCGTCGGAGGGTGTGGCCGTGGGAAGCGGAGGCCCTGGAAGGTGCTGGGGGCGACGAGCCGAGGAGGAGAAGGCGTCCAAGGGCCGAGCCCCGAGGAGCCGCCCCGGGAACCGGCACGAGGCCCGCGCTCGACCCACGTGGCGGCGCGGTCCTCGCCGTTCGTCCAGCGTGCCGTGTGGGACACGCCGGAGTGAGCACCACGCGTCCGGCGCATCCCGTGGAACCTCGGCGGCCGGACCAACGGAGCCTGACGGGTGCCCGGTGGGTTTCGCGAGTGCCGGCGGCGCCGACTCGCCGCCGGGCAGTCGCGCCGGCCTCGCTCCCGGCAGAACCGGATCGGCAACGCGGCCGCGCGCCGTGCGTGGTGACCATTGGCCCAGGCGCACGGCAACGACGTCTCGTCAGACCGCTCCCCGGTGGTGCTCCACCTCAGCGCCAGTCACGGCCCAGGCGCCACGTACAGGCCCTCACCGACCCGCGGCACGGCCTTCCCGCTGGAACTGCGCGGGCACCGCGACCTGATCCCCGGCAAGCGACACACGGGTTCCGCCGCATCGATCGTTGTCGCAAATGAACCTGCAGCGGAAACGGCCGCGTCCCGAGTGCTGGACGCGGCCGTTCCGCAGGGCCTGCCGGACGTTGCCCGGTGACGAGGCAGGTGGGATCAGACGGCCTTGGACCCGTCCACCGCCGCGCTGGAGCCGAAGACCTTCACGGCCTGGTAGTAGGTCCAGGCGGTGGAGTCGCACGAGGTCTTCTTCAGGCCGGAGTAGGTGGCGCATACCCGCTTGAGGTCCGCGTAGAAGGCGTCGTCGAGGCGGGACTTGTTGGCGTCGAACGTGCCGGCCGCCTTGTAGTTGCGGTACCCGAAGTCGTGCCGGGCGCAGGCCGTTTGGAAGGGGAAGCCGAAGGGGTTGTCGGGGGACGTGGTGCAGTAGTCGGTCGACCAGTCGAAGCCGTATGCCGACCACGCACTCTGGTTGCCGCGGGCCGCGAGCCAGGCGTTCTGGCTCGCGGCGCTGGTCTGCGTCCAACTGCTCAGGACCTGCGGCTTGTCGGCCGGCGCGGCGTCGGCGGGGGACGCGAGAGCGAGGGCCCCGGCTGCGGCGGCGAGCAGGGTGGCGAGACGGCGACGCATGTGATTCCTCCGGAGGGTGAGCGGCCCGCCAGGTGTTTCCCGGCGCGGCGGGCCTCAGGCTCGGAGGGGTTGCTATGCGAAGCCTCCGCGGGGCCTATACCGCGTCTGCCCCTGCCCGGCGCGTGAGGGCTGCGCTCCCGGGCGGCCCCCCAACGGGGCCCATGCCGTCCTGCAGGAAGCCCGGGCGGCCCTATAGGGGGGAGATAGGACGCGACGCGACCCTCCGGTCGGGGCGTCGCGCCGTCATGTGCCGCGCTCCGTGTGGTCCGTACATGAACACCGTTCTGGGAGCGTGAGTCGGTTGGCACTTTCCGAGGTTCGCAACGACGTCCGGCTGCCCGTCACCGCCGCCCAGCTCGGCGTATGGGTGGCCCAGCGCCTGGCACCGGAGAGTGCTCTCTACCAGTGCGCCGTCCACTTCGACTCGGGTCCCCTCGACCACGAGGTGCTGCGCCGCTCCGTCACGCGCGCCGTGGCCGAGACCGAAGCGCTGCGCGCCCGGTTCGGCGACGACGGGGAGGTCTTCCAGATCGTCGCGGGCGCCGTGGACGCCCCGGTGGATCTGGTGGACCTGCGCGGCGAGGCCGACTCGGAGGCCGCCGCCCGTGCGTGGATGGACCAGGACATGGCCACCACCTCGGACCTGGAGGCGGGTCCGCTGTTCCGGCACGCGCTGCTCGTGCTCTCGGACCAGCGGCACTTTTTCTACCTGCGCTACCACCACATCCTCCTGGACGGCTTCGGCCAGACCCGCTACCTGGACCGGCTGGCCCGGATCTACACCGCACTGCTCGCCGGGCGGGAACCCGAGCCGGCCAGGGCCCGCGGACTCGATGTGCTCCTGGCCGAGGAGCGCGCCTACCAGCAGTCCACGCACCACGCGAGCGACCGCGACTTTCTCCTCGCGCGTCTCGCCGGCGCCGAGGAGCGGCAGAGCCTCGCCGACGGGGCCGCCGGTGCCGCGCCGCGTGCCCTGCGCCTTCGTACGGACCTGTCCCGCGAGCTGACCCGTGCGCTCACCGCCGTCGGCCACTGGCCTGCCGTGATCGCCGCGGCCACCGCCGTGTACCACCACCGGCTGCTCTCGGTCGACGACGTGGTCCTGGGCATCCCGGTGGCCGCCCGGCGCACCCCGGCGGCGCTCGCCACCCCCTCCATGCTCGCCAACGACCTGCCCCTGCGGCTGGCCGTCAGCCCGGATGCCCCGTTCGCCGAACTGGTGCACACGGCCAGCACCGAACTGGGCACTCTGCTGCGGGCGCAGCGCTTCCGCCGGGAGGAGCTGCACGAGGCGCGTGAGCTCACCGGCACCGACGCGGCCGTGTCCTGCACGGCCGTCAACGCCATGTCCTTCGACGCCCGCGTCCGATTCGGTGAGGTGCTCGCGACCGCGCGGCAGCTGTCCAACGGCCCGGTGGCCGACCTGGCGATAGCCACGTACGGCGATCCCGCCGAGGGCGCGGTCCTGCTGGAGTTCGCGGCCAACCCGCAGCTGTACACCGAGGACGAACTCCGGGCCCACCAGGAACGGTTCCTGCGGCTGCTCGGCTCGCTCGCCGACTCCCCCGAGACCCCTGTCGGGCGCGCCGGTCTCCTCCCCCCTGCTGTCGCCGAGCAGTTGCTGCACAGCGTCAACGACACCACGGGGGACGTCCCCGGCGCCCTGGTCGAGCTCTTCGAGCAGCAGGCCGCCGCGACACCCGACGCCGTGGCCCTGAGCGCCGAAGAGACCCTCACCTACGCCGAGCTGGACGCCCGCGCCAACCGGCTGGCCCGGGTGCTCGCCGCGCGCGGCGTCGGCACCGAACGGCTCGTCGGCGTCGCCCTCCCCCGCTCGGCGAACCTCGTCGTCACGCTGCTCGCCGTGCTGAAGAGCGGGGGCGCCTACCTGCCGATCGACCCCGAGCACCCTGCCGACCGCCGCGCGGTGATCCTCGAGGACGCGCGTCCCGAACTGCTCGTCACGGTCTCCGGCGGCGACGTCCCGGACGGCGTGCCCGCCCTGCTCCTCGACGAGGTGGACCTGTCCGCGGGTGACGCGAGCCCGCTCGGCCGCGTCCAGGACCCGCGCTCCACGGCATACGTCATCTACACCTCCGGCTCCACCGGCCGTCCCAAGGGCGTGGTCCTGGAACGGTCCGCGATGGACAACTTCCTCGCCGCGATGGCCCGCGCGGTGCCGGTCGGCGCCGCCGACCGGCTGCTCGCCGTGACCACCGTGAGCTTCGACATCGCCGTCCTGGAGATCTTCCAGCCGCTGCTGGCCGGCGCCCGCGTGGTGCTCGCGAGCCGCGCCGAGGTGCTCGACCCGGACGCCCTGCGGGCGATCGTCGAGCGCGAGGGCATCACCGTCATGCAGGCCACGCCCAGCCTCTGGCAGCCGCTCATCGAGACGCGGCCCGAGGTCTTCGCGGGCGTCCGCGTGCTGACCGGCGGCGAGGCGCTGCCGCAGTCGCTCGCCGGTCCGCTGGCCGAGTACGCGGCGCAGGTCACCAACATGTACGGGCCGACCGAGACCACTGTGTGGTCGATGACGTCGCCCGTCGACGGGGGCCCGGTCTCGCTCGGCGCCCCGATCCTCAACACCCAGGTGTACGTGCTGGACACGGCGCTGCGCCCGGTGCCGCCCGGCCACAGCGGCGAGCTGTACATCGCCGGTGACGGTGTGGCCCGCGGCTACCGCGGCCGTCCCGGTCTGACCGCTGAGCGCTTCGTCGCCAACCCGTACGGCCCCGGGCGCATCTACCGCACCGGTGACCTGGTACGGCGTGAGCACGACGGCTCCTTCACCTTCCTGTCCCGCCTCGACCACCAGGTCAAGGTGCGCGGCTTCCGTATCGAACTCGGGGACATCGAGGCGGCGCTGCTCGCGCACCCGCCGGTCGAGCGGGCCGCCGTCCTGATGCGCGAGGACCGGCCCGGCGACAGCCGCCTCGTGGCGTACATCGTGTCGCCGGAGGGCGACTCACCGCAGCTGCGCACCCATCTGGCCGAGACGCTGCCCGAGTACATGGTGCCGAGCGCCGTCGTGGTCCTCGACGCCCTGCCGCTGACCCCCAACGGCAAGCTGGACCGCCGCGCCCTGCCCGCGCCCGTGCACGTCGCCCTCGCGGACGGCCGCGCCCCGCGCAGCGCGCTCGAAGAGCGACTGTGCGCCCTGTACGCCGAGGTGCTCGGCCTGGACTCCGTCACCATCGACGACGACTTCTTCACGATCGGCGGTACGTCCCTGTGGGCCACGCGCGTCGTCGTCCGTGCCGCCCGTGATGGGATCACCTTCGCGATCCGCGACCTGTTCCGGGCCCGCACCGTCGCCCGTCTCGCCCCGCTGTGCACGGTGGGCGCCCCGGCCGGTGGCGAGCCCGTGGAGACGGCGCTGCCCGCCGTGCTGCCGCAGGCCGAACTGGCCGCGCTGCTCACCGACTCCGAGGTGGAGGAGGTGCTGCCGCTGACGCCGCTGCAGGACGGCCTGGTCGTGCACAGCCTCACCACCGAAGAGGACCGCGACGTCTACAGCGTGCACATCACCCTCGACCTGACCGGCGAGGTGGACGCCGAACGGCTGCGCGCCGCGCTCGACACCGTCGTCTCCCGCCACCCCGTGCTGCGGTCGTCCGTCGCCCACGAGGGAGTGAGCCGTCCCGTGCTCGTGGTGCGCGGACGGGCCGCCGTGCCGTGGCGCGTCCATGATCTGCGTGGCCGCGCGGACCGGCTAGACACGGTGCTGCGCGCCGAGACCGCAGAACCCTTCGACCTCACCTCGGCGCCGCTGATGCGCGCCACCCTGCTGCGGCTCGACGAGGGCTGGCGGCTTCTGATGACCTGTCACCACCTCGTCCTCGACGGCTGGTCGGTGCCGATCCTGCTCGGCGAGATGCTGCGCGCCTACGCCGGCGGCGACCTGGGCCCCGCACCCCGCCCGTACCGCGCGCACCTCGGCTGGCTGGCCGCACAGGACCACGAGCGCTCCGCCGCCGTTTGGGGGGAGGCCCTCGCGGGTGTCCGCCCGACTCTCCTGGGCGCGGTCCGGGGCCCCGCCCGGGAGGCCGTACGCCTGGAGAGCGCCCTGGACGCCGCGACGACCACGCGCCTGGAGCGGACCGCCCGCGAGCTCGGCGTCACCGTCAACTCCCTGGTGCAGGCAGCCTGGTCCGTCGCGCTGTGCGAGGTGACCGAGCAGGACGACGTGGTGTTCGGCATCACCGTGGCCGGCCGGCCGGCCGAGGTGCCGGGCGTGGCCGAGATGGCGGGTCTGTTCGTCAACACCGTGCCGCTGCGCGCCCGTCCGGTGGCGGGCCGCACCCTGGCCGAGCTGGCCCGCTCCGTCCAGGACGACCAGGCCGATCTGCTCGCGCACCAGTACCTGCCGCTGGTCGACGTGCAGCGCGCGGCCGGTGTCTCCGGTCTCTTCGACACGGTAGTGGCCTTCCAGAACTACCCGGTGGACCGGGCGGCGCTCGACGCCCTGGCCCGCGAGAGCGGTCTGGTCGCCGGGGACGCCGACGTCCGCGACGTCAACCACTACCCGCTGACCCTCACCGCCGTCCCCGGCGAGCAGCTCACGGCGCGGCTCGTGTGCCGTCCGCACCTGTACGACCCGGCCGCCGCGCAGGAGCTGCTCGACCGGTTCACCGAGACCCTCACCACGCTCGCCGGTGCCCCCGGCACGCTCGTCGGCGCGCTCGTCCCCGACCGTGAGCTGTCGGCCGCCGAGGACCCGCGCGACCTGGCCGAGCTGCGCGGCTTCCGGTTCGAGACGGCCGACGTCGAGGCCTCCCTCACGGCTCACCCCGACGTGGTGAGGGCCGCGGCCGTCGTCCGCGAGGACACCCCGGGCGAGCGCCGGCTCGTCGGCTATGTGGTGCCCCGCCGCGGCGCCCCGCTCGACACCTCCGCCCTGCGCGACACGCTGGCCGCCGGCCTGCCGGACTACATGGTCCCGTCCGTGCTCGTCACTCTCGACACCCTGCCGCCCGCGCCCGGTGGCGGCGTCGACCGGCGCGCCCTGCCCGTTCCGGTGCTCGCCGGGGTGGTGGCGCGTGCGCCGCACACCCCGCTGCAGGAGCTGCTCTGCGAGCTGTACGCGGAGGTGCTCGGCCTCGACACCGTCGGGATCGACGACGACTTCTTCGCCCTCGGCGGCGACAGCATCCTCGGCTTCCGGCTGCTGAGCCGCGCCCGCGCCCGCGGTGTCTCCTTCGGGTTCCGTGACCTGTTCGAGCGGCGCACTGTCGCCGCGCTCGCCGAGGTGTGCGCGGCGTACGAGCCGGAGGCCGCGGCCGGACGCATCACGCTGCCGGTGTCCGCCGAGGAAGCCGCGCGTCTGACCGCCGAGCCCGGCGTGGAGAGCGTTCTGCCGCTCTCGCCCAACCAGCAGGGCCTGCTGTTCCACCACGCCTTCGACGACACCGACGCCGACCCGTACACCCTGCAGATCGTCCTGGACTTCACGGCCCCGCTGGACGCCGGGCGGCTCGGTGCCGCGCTCGACCGGGTGCTGCTGCGCCACGAGGCGCTGCGGGTCTCCTTCCGCACCACCGCGGAGCAGCAGTCGGTGCAGCTCGTGCACGAGGCGCCTAGCGTGCCGGTGCGCGAGGTGGACACTGCGGACGACGCCGGGTTCACCGCGCTGCTCGACGAGGACCGCGCCACCCGCTTCGACCTGAGCCGCCCGCCGCTGGTGCGCGCGGCAGCGGTGCGCCGCGCCGACGGGGGCGGATCCCTCGTCCTGACGATGCATCACATCGTGATGGACGGCTGGTCGCTGCCGATCGTGGCCCGTGACCTCTTCGCCGCGTACGCGGAGCTGGGGGCCGGGCGGGAAGGGACTGAGCTGTCCGATGCTGTACCGGAAGGCGCCGTGCCTACCGGCGCTGTACGGGACGAAGCCGGTCGGGCCCGCTACCGCGACCATCTCGCCTGGCTCGACGGCACCGACCGGGAGGCGTCCCTCCGGGTGTGGCGGGAAGCGCTCGCGGAGGTGACCGAGCCCTCGCGGATCGCCATCGGACAGGGTGACCGGGTCCTTGAGCCGGTACGGCAGGAGCACGTGCTCAGCGAGGCCGACACGGCCGGTCTCGCCGCCGTCGCCCGCCGGTACGGCGTCACCGTGAACACCCTGGTGCAGGCCGCGTGGGCGATCGTGCTACGGGGTCTGACCGGCCGCGACGAGGCGCTGTTCGGTGTCACGGTGGCCGGCCGCCCGGCCGAACTCCCGGGTGCCGGGGACCTGGTCGGCCTGTTCATCAACACCGTGCCGCTGTCGGTGCGGCTCGACGCGGGCGAGCGCCTGGGCGATCTTGCCGTACGGCTCGGCCGCGAGCAGTCCGCGCTGCTCGACCACCACCACGTGGCGCTCGGTGACATCCAGCGGGCGTTGGGCGTGGGTGAGCTGTTCGACACCCTGCTCAGCTTCGAGAACTACCCGCTGGACCCGGCGGAGATCACCGCGTGCGCCCGGGCCGCGAACCTCGACCTGGCCGGTGCCCAGGTCCGTGACGGCAGCCACTTTGCCATCAGCGTCGTCGTCGAACCCGGCGAGCGGATGCGCCTGCGGGTGCGCCACCAGCCGCAGCTGGTGGACGAGGTGACCGCGCAGGCCGCCGGCGCGGAGCTGGTCGCGACGCTGCGTACCTTCGTGACCGCCCCCGACCTGCCCCTCGGACGGCTGGCCAGGGGCGAGGAGACGGTGCCCGCGCAGGCCGCCCATGCGGCGGCGTCGCCGGTGACCCTGCCCGAGCTGTTCGCCGCGCAGGCCGCCTGGGCCCCGGACGCGCCCGCCGTCGTCGCCGGCGGCGAGAGCCTGACCTACCGGCAGCTCGACCGTCGTTCCAACGCCTTGGCCGCCGAGCTGGTCGCGCAGGGCGCCGGCCCCGGCCGTCTCGTCGCGGTGATGCTGCCGCGCTCGGTGGACCTGATGGTCGCGCTGCTCGGTGTGCTCAAGTCCGGTGCCGCCTACGTCCCGGTGGACCCGTCCTACCCGGCCGAGCGCATCGCCGTGATCCTGCAGGACAGTGCCCCGGCGCTCGCCGTCACCGCCGACCCGGACCTGGCTCCGGCGGGCCTGGCCACCGTACGGCCGAGCGGCGCGGAGGCGGACGCCCTCGGGCACACGCCCCGGCCCGAGGACGCCGCGTACGTCATCTTCACCTCGGGCTCCACCGGCCGCCCCAAGGGTGTGGTCGTCGAACACCGGGCGCTCGGCGCCTACCTGGCCCGTGCCGCGACGGCCTACCCGGACGCGGCGGGCACCTCCCTCGCGCACACCTCGGTGTCGTTCGACCTCACCGTCACCTGCCTGTACACCCCGCTGGTCGCCGGCGGCCGGGTGCATCTGGCCGAGCTGCCGGACGCGATCGGCGCCGCGCGCCCCACGTTCCTGAAAGGTACGCCCAGCCATCTGCGGCTGCTCGACACGCTGCCCGACGAGGTGTCGCCGTCGGGGACGCTGGTGCTCGGCGGCGAGGCGCTGCGCGGCGAGATGCTCGCCGGGTGGCGGGCCGCGCACCCCGGGGCGACCGTCATCAACGCGTACGGTCCGACCGAGGCGACCGTCAACGTCATGGAGTTCCGGATCGAGCCGGGCGAGCTGCTGGCCGACGGCCCGGTCCCGATCGGGCGCGCGTTCCCGTACGCCCGTGTGTATCTGCTCGACAGCGGTCTGCGGCCCGTACGTCCGGGTGCGCGCGGTGAGCTGTACCTCGCGGGCGAAGGCCTCGCACGCGGCTACCTCGGGCTGCCGGGCCAGACCTCGCACCGCTTCGTGGCCGACCCGTTCGGCCCGGCGGGCAGCCGCATGTACCGCACGGGCGACCTGGCGCGGCTGCGCCCGGACGGCCTGATCGAGTATCTGGGCCGGGTCGACGACCAGGTCAAGGTGCGCGGTTTCCGGATCGAACTGGGCGAGGTCGAGGCAGCCGCCGAGGCGGTGCCCGGTGTCCGCCGTGCGGCTGCGGCCGTGCGCGGCACCACGGGCGAACCGCGTCTCGTCGGCTACCTGGTGGCTCCTGACGGCGTGGAGATCGCCGAGGTCGAGGCGCGGATGCGGGCGGTGCTGCCCGAGTACATGGTGCCCGCCGCGTTCGTCGTCCTGGACGAGCTGCCGCTGACGCCGAACGGCAAGGTGGACCGGGCCGCCCTGCCCGAGCCCGCCGTCACCGCCGGCACTGCGGGCCGCACGGCCTCCGGAGCCCTCGAGGAGCGGCTTGTCGGTCTGTTCCGGCAGGTGCTGGGCCGTACGGATGTGGGGGTGGGGGACGACTTCTTCGCGCTGGGCGGCGATTCGATCATGTCGATCCAGTTGGTGGGGCGTGCGCGGGCGGCGGGGGTGAGGTTCTCGGCGCGTCATGTCTTCGAGCACCGCACGCCGGCCCGGCTCGCGGCGGCGCTGGGCGGTGAGGCGTCCGGCGATGCGCTGGAGGAGCGGCTTGTCGGTCTGTTCCGGCAGGTGCTGGGCCGTGCGGATGTGGGGGTGGGGGACGACTTCTTCGCGCTGGGCGGCGATTCGATCATGTCGATCCAGTTGGTGGGGCGTGCGCGGGCGGCGGGGGTGAGGTTCTCGGCGCGTCATGTCTTCGAGCACCGCACGCCGGCCCGGCTCGCGGCGGCCCTCCAGGAGCAGAGCGGAGCCGTACGCACGGACAGCACCGAACCGGCGTCGCAGAGCGCGCCGTTGCTGCCGCTGATGCACCGGCTCGTCACGCGCGGACGCTTCGACCAGTACCACCAGTCCGTCACGCTGACCCTGCCTCCGACCACCCGGGAACACCTGACCGCCGCGCTCGGCGCGGTCGTCGAGCGGCACGAGGCGCTGCGGATGCGGGTCGCGGACGCCACCGGATTCACCATCGCTCCCCTGGACGCGGACGGTGCCACGGCCTTCGCCGACGCGCTGCTCACCCGTGTCGGCGCAGCCGCGGACGCCACCGAGGACGAGCTGACCGCCCTCGCAGGCGAGCAGACCGCCGCGGCGCGCGACGGTCTCGACCCGGCCGCTGGGCGGATGCTGCGAGCCGTCTGGATCGACGCTGGGGCCCGGCGAGCGGGACGGCTGCTGCTCGTCGTGCACCACCTCGCCGTCGACGGTGTGTCCTGGCGGATCATCGTGCCCGACCTCGCCGAGGCCTGGGCGGCCGTCACCGCCGGCGCCCGGCCCGCACTGGCCCCGGTGGGCACCTCGTTCGCCGACTGGGCCCGCGCGTTCACCGCGCTGCCCGCCGGCCATGCCGAGTACTGGCGAGACCTGCTCACCGCGGACGACCCGCTGATCGGCGACCGGCGGCTCGACCCGGCCCGTGATCTGCGCGGCGACGCCGGGCGGCTGACCCTGCGCGTGCCCGCCGACGTGACCGGCGCGGTGCTCGGCACGCTGCCCGCGGCCTTCCACACCGGACCGGACGACGTCCTGCTGACCGCGCTCGCCGCGGCCGTACCGCTGTGGCGCGGCGACCGCGCCGGACTCCTCGTAGACGTGGAGAGCCACGGCCGTCACGAGGACGTGGTCCCGGACGCCGACCTCTCCCGCAGCGTCGGATGGTTCACCGTGACCCATCCCGTGCGCCTGGACACCGCCGCCGATCCGCGCGCCGTGCTCGCGGGTGCCGACGCCGCCGGCGACTCCCTGCGCTCGGTCAAGGAGCAGCTGCGCGCCACCCCCGGGCAGGGCATCGGATACGGCCTCGCCCGCCACTGCGACCCGGCCACCGCGGCGGAGTTCGCCGGGCTGCCCGAGGCGGAGATCGGCTTCAACTACCTGGGCCGCGTCCGGCTCGCCGGTGTCCTCCCGCCCTGCTGGGACCTGGCCGCGGTCGGCGCCGACGACGCGCCCGACGTACCGCTCTCGCACACCGTCGAACTCACCGTCGCCGCGCACGAAGGTCCTGACGGGCCCGAGCTCGTCGCCACCTGGACCTGGGCCCGTGCCCTGGTCTCCGACGCCGAGGCGGCCCGCCTCGCCGGTCTGTGGGAAAGCGCGCTGCGCGGCCTCGCGGCCCACGGCGGCCGGCCGGGCGCCGGCGGCCGTACCCCGTCCGACCTGCTGGTCGACCTGAGTCAGGAGGAGATACGCGAACTGGAGGCGGACCCGGACGTGGCCGACCTCCTTCCGCTCGCCCCGCTCCAGGAAGGCCTGCTCTTCCACCACCAGTACGGCGACGGCACCGACGACCCGTACATCTCCCAGCTCCGCGTGGAGCTGACCGGCTCCCTCGACCTCGCCCGGCTGCGCGCCGCCGCCGCCGAGGTGCAGCGCCGCCACCCCGCGCTGCGGGCCGGCTTCCGCCGCACCTCGCAGGGCACGCCCGTGCAGGTCGTCCTCGCGGACCCGGCACTCGACTTCACCACCGTCGAGGTGAGCGGCCCCGCCGAGCTGGACGTCGTCTGCGCCGCCGACCGCGAGCGCGGCTTCGACATCACCACCCCGCCCCTGATCCGCTGGACCGTGGCCTCCCTCGGGGACCGCCACACCCTCATCGCGACCGCGCACCACAGCGTCCGCGACGGCTGGTCCATGCCGATCGTCCTGCGCGAGCTGATGGCCCACTACCTGGGCGACGCCCTGCCGCAGGCCCGCCCGCACCGCGAGCACCTGGCCTGGCTGGCCCGCCAGGACCGTGCGGCAGCCGAGGCCGCCTGGGGCGAGGCGCTCGCCGGACTCGACGGCGGCACCCTGCTGGCCACCGGACCGGCCCCGGCCGGCCAGGAGCCCGGACGCCTCGACGTCACCGTGGACGGCCTCGACGTGCGGGGCGCGGCGCGCCGCCTCGGCGTCACCGTCAACACCCTGGTGCAGAGTGCCTGGCTGCTGCTCCTGGCCCGGCTCACCGGCCGCGACGACATCGTCACCGGCACCACCGTCAGCGGGCGCTCCACCGACCTGCCCGGTGCGGCCGACATGGTAGGCCTGCTCATCAACACCGTGCCGCTGCGCGCGATCCTGCGCGCCGACGAGCAGGCCGGCGAGTTCGCCCGGCGTCTCCAGCTGGAGCAGGCGCGTCTGGTCGAGCACCACCACCTCGGCCTGGTGGACATCCGGCGCTTGGCCGGGCACGGCGAACTCTTCGACACCTCCATGGTGTTCGAGAACTATCCGCTGGACGTCGACGCTCTCGCCGCCGTGGCCCGCCGCGCCGGTCTGGAGGCCGGCGCGGTCGCCCACCGCGCCGTCACCCACTACGCGCTCGCCATGGAGGCGAGCCCCGCCCCGAGCGGCGGCGGGCTGCGGCTGCGCCTGCACCACCGACCGGACGTACTCACCGCCGAACAGATGGCACACATAGGCGAGTTGGTGTCACGGCTCCTGCGCACGGTCGTCACCGCACCCGACACCCCGGTCGGCCGGATCCCCGGATTCGCCCCCGACGCGCTCCTCGCGCTCGGCCGGGGCCCCGAGGACGCCGCCGACCCGCGCACCTGGCCCGAGCTGTTCCTCGACCAGGTCCGCCGCACGCCCGACGCACCCGCGGTCGTCTCCGGCGCGCAGACGCTCACCTACCGCGAACTCGCCGACCGAGCGTGCGCCTTGGCCCGTCTGCTGGCCGAGGCGGGTGTCGGTGCCGAGCAGCGGGTCGGGATCGTGCTGCCGCGCTCCGTCGAGCTGGTCGTCGCCCTGCACGCGGTCGCCCTCGCGGGCGGCGCGTTCGTGCCCGTCGACCCGGCCCACCCGGCCGAGCGCATCGCGCAGACCCTCACCGACGCCGCGCCCGTCCTCGTCCTCACGACGAGCGGCACCGCCCTGCCCGAGACCGGGACGCGCCGCCTCGACGTGGACGCGCTCGACCTGACCGGCGACGGCCTCGTCCGGCCGGTGCGCGCCGAGCAGGCCGCGTACGTCATCTACACCTCCGGCTCCACCGGCCGCCCCAAGGGCGTCGTCGTCACCCACACCGGTATCCCCGGCCTGGCGCGCGCCCAGAAGGCCGGCTTCGACGTCGACGAGGACAGCCGCGTCCTGCAGTTCGCCTCACCGAGCTTTGACGCGTACGTCTCCGAGGTGGCCGTCACCCTGCTCGCGGGCGCCTGCCTGGTCGTCGCCTCGCGCGAGGAGCTGCTGCCCGGCACCCCGCTGGTGCGCACCTTCGCCGAGCACGGCGTCACGCACGTCACGCTGCCGCCGGCCGCGCTGCGCGAACTGCGGCCCGAGGACCTGCCCACCCTGCGTTCCCTCGCCGTCGCCGGTGAGCAGTGCCCGCCGCAGGTCGCCGAGGTCTGGTCGGCGGGCCGCCGCATGATCAACGCGTACGGTCCGACCGAGACCACCGTGTGCGCCACCATGAGCGCCCCGCTGTCCGGCTTCGGTGTGCCGCCCATCGGCACCGCCCTGCAAGGGCTCGAGGTCCGCGTCCTCGACGCGCACCTGCAGCCCGTCCCGGTCGGCATGGTCGGGGAGCTGTACGTGTCCGGCGCGGGCCTGGCCCGCGGCTACCTGGACCGTCCCGGCCTGTCCGCCGAGCGCTTCGTCGCCGACCCGTTCGGCGCCCCCGGCACCCGCATGTACCGCACCGGTGACCAGGTCGTCTGGCGCGAGGACGGGCAGCTGGTCTACGTCGGCCGTGCCGACCGGCAGATCAAGCTGCGCGGCTTCCGCATCGAGCCGGGCGAGATCGAAGCGGCCGTCGTGGCGGCACCCGAGGTCGCAGCGAGCGCCGTCGTCGTCCGCGAGGACCGGCCCGGGGACCGCCGCGTGGTCGCCTACGCGGTGCCGGCGCCCGGTGCCACCGTCGTGCCGGAGGCGCTGCGCGCCCGGCTGCGCGCGGCGCTGCCCGACCACATGGTCCCCGCCGCCGTCGTCGTCCTCGACCGCATCCCGGTCACCGTCAACGGCAAGCTCGACCAGGCCGCGCTGCCCGCGCCGCGCTACGACGCCACCGCCGCCGGCACCCTGGGCGACCCCGTCGAGGAACTGCTCGCGGGCGTCTTCGCCGAGGTGCTCGGCGTGGAGCGGGTCGGCGTGGACGACTCGTTCTTCGACCTGGGCGGCCACTCGCTGCTCGCGATGCGTCTGGTCGCCCGGGTGAGCTCGGTGCTCGGCACCGAGCTGCCCGTGCGCGACGTCTTCGAGTCGCCCACCGTCCGCGAACTCGCCCGGATCGCCGCGGGCGGCCCGCGCGCCGCGACCGTGGCGCCTGGCGAACTGCCGCGCCCCGAGCGGCTGCCGCTGTCGTACGCACAGCAGCGGCAGTGGTTTCTCGACTGCTTCGACGGCGCGAACTCCGCGTATCACATCCCGATGGCGCTGCGCCTGACCGGCGAGCTCGACGAGGCGGCGCTCGCCGCCGCGCTGGACACACTGGTGAACCGGCACGAGAGCCTGCGCACGCTGATCGCCGAGGACGAGGAGGGCCCGTACCAGCGGATCGTCGACACCACGCTGTGGTGCGAGCGGACACCGGTCACCCGGGAGGCGCTGGACGAGGCGCTGCGGGAGGCCGTGGCCCGGCCCTTCGACCTGACGGCCGACGTGCCCATCCGCGTCCACCTGTTCGCGGTCGGGCCCGGAGCCCGCGCCGGAAGCGACGTCTGCCCCACGACGCCCGCGGAGCCCGCTCTTCGGGCAGACGACGCCACTTCCGTCACAGGCTCTGAGCACGTGCTGCTCGTCGTCGTCCACCACATCGCCGGGGACGGCGCCTCCGTGCCGGTGCTCGCCCGTGACCTGGTCGCCGCCTACCGCGCCCACCTCGAAGGCACCCCCCTCGAACCGGCCGGAGACGCACCGCAGTACGCGGACTTCGCCCTGTGGCAGCGCGCGGCCCTCGGCGCCGAGGACGACCCCGACTCGGTGCTCGGCCGCCAGCTCGACCACTGGAAGGCCGCGCTCGACGCCCTGCCCGAGGAGCTCGCGCTGCCCGCCGACCGGCCGCGCCCGGCGGCCGGACCGCACCGCGCGGGCCGTCACGGCCTGGAGATCCCGGCCCATCTGCACACCGAACTGATCCGGGTCGCCAGCGAGTTGAAGGCCACCCCGTTCATGGTCGTGCAGGCGGCCGTGGCGGCTCTGTTGTCCAGGCTGGGCGCCGGCACCGACATTCCGCTCGGCTCCCCGGTCGCCGGCCGCACCCACGCGTCGCTGTCCGAGGTGGTGGGCCTGTTCGCCAACACGCTGGTCCTGCGCACCGACGTGTCGGGCGACCCGAGCTTCGCGGAACTCGTCGACCGCGTCCGGGAGACCGACCTCGCCGCGTTCGCCCACCAGGACGTGCCGTTCGAGCGGCTCGTGGAGGCGCTGCGCCCGGAGCGCTCCGCCGCACGCCACCCGCTGTTCCAGGTGGTCGTCGAGTGGGGCGATGACGACACCCGTGCCCTCGAGTCCCTGGAGGACCTGCCCGGACTGTCCGTCGAGCCGCTCCAGCTGACCGTGGACACGGCCAAATTCGACCTGGTCTGGCACCTGCGCCCGCGGCACACCGCCGAGGACGCACCGGCCGGCATAGCGGTGGACCTGGAGTACAGCGCCGACCTGTTCGACGCGGCCACCGTCGCGAGCATGGGCGACCGTCTGGTCCGGCTGCTCGGCGCCGCCCTCGCCGAGCCCGCGCGCCCGGTCCCGGACCTGGACGTGCTCGGCGCGGACGAGCGGGAACTGCTGCTCGGCGACTGGGCGTACACGCCCGCCGAGCCGGTCGCGCCCCTCAGCGCGGACGACACCCTCACGCGCCGTTTCGAGGCGGCAGCCGCCGCCCACCCCGACCGCGTCGCCGTCACCGGCGAGGACGAGCGGGGCCGCCCCGTCTCCCTGACGTACGCGCAGCTCAACGCGCGGGTCAACCGGCTGGCCGCGCTGCTCCGCGAACGGGGCGCCGCACCCGAGCGGTTCGTCGCCCTCGCCCTGCCGAGGGCGACCGACCTGGTGACGGCCGTGCTCGCCGTCCTGAAGTCCGGCGCCGGCTATCTGCCGGTCGACCCGGCCTACCCGGCCGAGCGCGTGGCCCTGCTCCTCGGCGACAGCCGCCCTGTCGTCATTGTCGGCACCCGCGCCACCGTGGCCGCCCTCGGCGGCGACGACACCTGGCTCGCCCTGGACGACGAGGACGTCATCGCGGACCTCGCCGCACGGGACACGGCCGACCCGGAGCCCGTCGCGGGCGCCGACCACGCCGCGTACGTCATCTACACCTCGGGATCCACCGGCACCCCCAAGGGAGTCGTGGTCACCCACCGCAACGTCCTCAGGCTCTTCGACGCCACCGACCACTGGTTCGGCTTCGGCGCCGACGACGTCTGGACCCTCTTCCACAGTTACGCCTTCGACTTCTCGGTGTGGGAGCTGTGGGGCCCGCTGCTCTTCGGCGGCCGGCTCGTGGTGGTGCCGCACGCGGTCAGCCGGGAGCCCGGCGCGTTCCTGGAGCTCCTGCGGCGCGAGCGGGTCACGGTCCTCAACCAGACCCCGTCCGCGTTCCACGAGCTGATCCGCGCCGACGAGGCCGTGGGCGGCGCCGACCTCTCCCTGCGCTACGTCGTCTTCGGCGGCGAGGCACTCGACCCGGCGCGGCTGCTCCCCTGGTACGAGCGGCACGCGGACGACAGCCCGGTCCTGGTCAACATGTACGGCATCACCGAGACCACCGTGCACGTCACCCACCGCGCCCTGACCGCGGACGAGGTGCGGGCCGGGGTGGTCGGCGCCGTCGGCGTCGGCATCCCCGACCTCGGGGTGCACGTCCTCGACGAGCGGCTGCGGCCCGTTCCCGCCGGTGTCGTGGGCGAGATGTACGTCTCCGGCGCGGGCGTCGCCCGCGGCTACGCGAACCGCCCCGGCCTGACCGCGGGACGATTCGTCGCCGACCCGTTCGGCCCGCCCGGCACCCGCATGTACCGCTCCGGCGACCTCGCACGCCGCCGCCACGACGGTTCGCTCGACTACCTCGGCCGAGCCGACTCGCAGGTCAAGGTGCGCGGCTTCCGCATCGAACTCGGCGAGATCGAGGCCGTGCTGCTCACGCACGACCAGGTGGTCCAGGCGGCCGTCGTGGTCCGCGAAGACACCCCCGGCGACCAGCGTCTCGTCGGATACGTGGTCACCGACGGCGGCACCGGCCAGGCGCTCGCGCCGGCCCTGCGCGAGGCGGTCGCCGAGGCGCTGCCCGCGCACATGGTGCCGTCGGCCGTGGTGGTGCTCGACCGCCTGCCGCTGACCGTCAACGGCAAGCTCGACCGCAAGGCCCTGCCCGCCCCGCGGGTACCCGTCCGCACGGCGGGCCGGGCCCCCGCGAACCCGGCCGAGGAACTCCTCGTGGACGCCTTCGCCGAGGTGCTCGGCGTGGAGCGGGTCGGCGTGGACGACTCGTTCTTCGACCTGGGCGGCCACTCGCTGCTCGCGATGCGCCTGGTCACGCGGGTCCGGGCGGCCCTGGACGCCGACCTCGGCGTGCGCGACCTGTTCGAGTCCCCGACCCCGGCGGCCCTCGCCCGCCGCGCCGCGGGTGTGGACGGCGCCGGCAGGCCCCCGCTGACCGCACGGCCCCGCACCGAGCGCATCCCGCTCTCGTACGCACAGCAGCGGCTGTGGGTGCTCGACCGGCTCGGCGGTGGCGCAGAAGGCGACGGCGCGTACAACATCCCGATCGCTCTGCGGCTCACCGGCACCGTGGACGCGGGCCGGCTGCGCGAGGCGTTCGGCGACGTGGTGGCCCGGCACGAGAGCCTGCGCACCCTGGTCGACGACCGGGGCGGCGAGGGCACCGAGGCCTGGCTGCGGGTACTGCCCGAGGCTCAGGTGGAGCTGCCCGTGGTGCGGGTCGGTCCGGACGACCTGGACGAGCGGATCGAGGCGGCTGCCTCGGTCGGCTTCGACCTGACCACGGAACTGCCCGTCCGGGCCCGCCTGTTCGCAGTCGGAGCGGACGAACACGTCCTGCTCGTCGTGGTCCACCACATCGCGGGGGACGGCACCTCCATGCCGGTCCTCGCCAAGGACCTGGCGACCGCGTACGCGGCCCGCCTGGACGGGGCGGCGCCCACGTGGGACCCGCTGCCCGTGCAGTACGCCGACCACGCGGCCTGGCAGCGCGCGTTCCTCGGTGAAGCGGATGACGCGGGCGCGGACAGCGAGATGGGGCGCCAGCTCCGCTTCTGGACCGAGGCGCTGGACGGCCTGCCCGAGGAGTTGGCGCTTCCCGCCGACCGGCCGCGCCCGGCCGTCGGACCGCACCGCGCGGGCCGGCACACCTTCGAGGTGCCCGAGGAGCTGTACGAGCGGGTGGGCCGCGTGGCCCGCGAGCTGAAGGCCACCCCGTTCATGGTCGTGCAGGCCGCCCTCGCGGCGCTGCTGTCGCGGCTCGGCGCCGGCACCGACATCCCGCTAGGCTCCCCGGTCGTCTCGCGCTCCGACGAAGCCCTGGCCGATGTGGTCGGATTTTTCGTCAACACCCTGGTCCTGCGCACCGATGTGTCGGGCGAGCCGAGCTTCGCGGACCTGGTTGACCGGGTGCGGCAGGCCGATCTGGCGGCGTTCGCGCACCAGGACGTGCCGTTCGAACGGCTCGTCGAGGCCCTGCGCCCGGAGCGCTCGGCCGCCCGCCACCCGCTGTTCCAGGTGGCGCTCAGCCTGGACAGCGCCGGCGGCACGGCACTCGCGGAGGCGGGCCGGATGCCCGGCCTGACCGTCGAACCGCGCCCGGTGGCGCCGTCCGTCGCCAAGTTCGACCTCACCTTCACCCTCACCGAGCGCCTCGGTGACGGCGGCAGGCCCGTCGACTGGGCCGGCGCCGTCGAGTACAGCGCCGACATGTTCGACGCGCAAACCGTGGCACGGCTCGCCCGCCGCCTCGTGCGGCTCCTGGACGTGCTGACCGGCCGGCCCGACGCCCCCGTCTCGGCCCACGACGTCCTGGTGGACGGCGAACGCGAGGCGATCCTCGGCAGCTGGCTGGAGAACGCCGCCCCGGTGCCCCCGGCGACCCTGCCCGAGGCCATCGCCCGCCACGTGGCCGAGCGCCCGGACGCACCCGCCGTCACCTTCGAGGGCAGCACGCTCTCGTACGCCGAACTCGACGCGCGCGCCAACCGGTTCGCCCACGCCCTGCTCGCCCGGGGAGTAACGCCCGAGGCACGCATCGGCGTCCTGATGGAGCGCTCGGACACGCTCGCCGTCACCCTGCTCGGCATCGTCAAGGCGGGCTGCGCGTACGTGCCGCTCGCCCCGGCCAACCCGGACGAGCGTCTGGTCCGGCTGCTCGACCAGGTGCAGGCACCGCTGCTCGTCGTGGACGAGGCCTGCCGCGAGCGGGCCGAAGGCCTTGACATCCGGGCCGGGCTGGTGGACGCGGAGGCCGATGTCTCGCAGTTGCCCGCCACCGCGCCCACCGTGCCGGTGGACCCGCGGAACCTGGCCTACCTGATGTTCACCTCCGGCTCCAGCGGCATGTCCAAGGGCGTCGCCATCTGCCACGGCGACATCGTCCAGCTGGCCGCCGACCGCTGCTGGGACGGCGTCACCGACCGGGTGCCGCTGCACTCGCCGCACGCCTGGGACGCCTCCATCCTGGAGTTCTGGGTACCGCTGGTGCGCGGCGGCGAGGTCCTGATCGTGCCGCCGGGCGACCTCGACGTGACCGACCTCAAGGCGCTCATCGCCGACTCCGGGATCACCTCGCTGTTCCTGACCGCCGGACTGTTCCGGGTGCTCGGCCAGGAGATCCCCGAGGCGTTCGCCGCGATCCGGCAGGTGGCCACCGGCGGTGACGTGGTCTCGGGACCGGCCGTACGCCGCATCCTGGAGCACGCGTCCGGCCTGCGGGTCGTCAACGCCTACGGTCCGACCGAGGTGACCGTGATGGCACTGTCGCACCGCGTCGACCCCGCCGCGCTGGACCCGCAGGCGCACAGCGTGCCGATCGGCCGTTCCCTGGACGCCATGCGGCACTACATCCTCGACGACGCGCTGCGGCCCGTGCCGCCGGGCGTCACCGGCGAGCTGTACGCGGCCGGCCCGGGTCTGGCGCGCTGCTACTGGAATCGCCCCGACCTCACCGCGGACCGGTTCGTCGCCGACCCGTACGGCCCGCCCGGCACTCGGATGTACCGCACCGGGGACCTGGCGCGCTGGACGGCCGATGGCCTCGTCGAGTTCGCCGGCCGCGCCGACGAGCAGGTCAAGCTGCGCGGCTTCCGTATCGAGCTCGGCGAGATCGAGTCCGCGCTGGCAGCCGCACCCGGCGTCACGGCCTGCGCGGTGCTCGTCCGCGAGGACCGCCCCGGCGACAAACGCCTGGTCGCCTACACGGTGGCCGGACCCGGCTACGACCGGGCGGAGCTGGGCGCGCACCTGGGCCGCACGCTGCCCGACTACATGGTCCCCGCGGCGATCGTCGAACTGACCGAGCTGCCGCTCACCCCGATCGGCAAGCTGGACCGCAAGGCGCTGCCCGCGCCCGAGTTCGGCAGCACCGGCGGCCGGGCCGCCGCGAGCCCCGAAGAGGAGATCCTGATACGGCTGTTCGCGGGAGTCCTCGGCCTGCCCGAGGAGTCCGTCGACGCCGACAGCGCCTTCTTCGACCTCGGCGGCGACTCCATCATGGCCATCCAGCTGGTCAGCGCCGCCCGCGGCGAAGGCCTGACGATCACCGGCGCGGATGTCTTCACGCACCGGACCGTCGCCGAACTGGCCCGCGCGGCCGCGGCCGCACAGGCGCCCGAGGAGAGCGAGCCGGACGAGCCCGTCGGCGACCTGCCCGCCTGGCCGATGCTGCACTGGCTGGCCGAGCGGCAGGTCCCGGTGGACCGCTTCAACCAGACCACCGTCCTGCACGCGCCCGCCGAGCTGGACCTCGACCGGCTGCACACGCTGGTCGGCGCGCTGCTCGCCCGCCACGACAGCCTCCGGCTCAAGGCGGCCGTCGACGACCCCGCCGATGCCTCCACCTGGCACGTCGAGGTTCCCGGGCCGGACGCCGTACGAGCCGAGGACCGGGTGCTGCGCGTGGACGCCGCCGCGCTCACGGACAACGAGCTCACCGACGCCGTACGCGAGCACGGCGAGGCCGCCGTCGGCCGCCTCGACCCGGGCGCCGGGGCGATGGTGGAGATCGTCTGGTTCGACCGCGGCACACGGCCCGGACTGCTCCTGGTCGCCGTCAACCACCTGGCGATCGACGGGGTGTCCTGGCGCATCCTGCTCCCCGACCTCTTCCGTGCCTGGGGCGACATCATGGCCGGACGCGCACCGGAGCTCGACTCCGGCGGCACCTCACTGCGCCGCTGGGCGCAGCGGAACGCCGAGAACGCCGTCGCGCTGCGCACCCTGGCCCAACTCGATCACTGGACCGGGACGTTGCGGCGCGGCACCCCGCTGGGCACCCGCCCGCTCGACCCGGCGGTGGACGTGCTCGGCACCGCGCGGCGGCTGCGGCGCACCCTGCCGGCCGAGGTCACCGGGCATCTGCTCACCACCGCACCGGCCGTGGTCGGCGCGGGCGTTGACGACGTCCTGCTCGCCGGTCTCGCCCTGGCCGAGGCCCGCAGGCGGCGCGACCCGCACACGTCCGTCCTGATCGACGTGGAGAGCCACGGCCGCGAGCGCGACGGAACCGCGGACCTGTCCCGTACGACGGGCTGGTTCACCGCTCTGTACCCGGTACTGCTGGACACCGCGGGCGCCGACCTCGACGAGGCGTTCGCGGGCGGCCACGCCGCCGGCACGGTGCTCAAGCACGTCAAGGAGCTGCTGCGGGCGGTGCCTTCGCAGGGCCTGGGCTACGGACTCCTGCGCCACCTCAACCCGGAGACGGCGGCGGCCTTCGAAGGGCTGCCCACCGCAAGCATCGGTTTCAACTACCTGGGCCGGTTCGTGGCGGGCGAGAGCGGCGACTGGGCGGTGGCCGCGGACGCGCCGCGCCCCGACGGCGAGGACCCGGCGACGCCGCTGGCGCACGCCGTGGAGATCAACGCGTACGTCGAGGAGAGCGCGGACGGCCCGAGGCTGGGCGCCACATGGACGTACGCGCCGGGTGTCCTCACCGAGGAGGAGGCCGCCGCGCTCGCGGACGGCTGGTTCGAGGCGCTGACGGCCCTCGCGGAGCACGCCCAGCGGCCCGATGCCGGCGGTCTGACCCCGACCGACGTGGGGCTTATAGAGATCACACAGAGCGAGCTTGAAGAGTTCGAGGACGAACTGGCCTCGGACTGGGAGATATGAAGTGGCGAGAAGCAACCGCACCGTCGATGACATCCTGCCTCTCTCCCCGCTCCAGAGCGGTCTGCTGTTCCACAGTCTCTTCGACGCGTCCGACGAGTCGGCCCCGGACATCTACACCGTCCAGTCGACCTTCCACCTGGCCGGCCCGCTCGACGCGGGCCGCGCCCGGGAAGCCGCCGACGCCCTGCTGCGCCGGCACGCGAGCCTGCGGGTGGCGTTCCGCCAGCGCAAGGACGGGGAGTGGGTGCAGATCGTCGCAGCGCGGTACAAGCTGCCGTGGACCGAGATCGATCTGTCCCACCTGCCGGAGGCGGAGGCGGACGCCGAGGCGCGCAGGGCCACACTCGCCGACCGGGAGCAGCGCTTCGACACCGGCCGCCCGCCGCTGATCCGCTTCACGCTGATCCGGCTCGGCGCCGAGAGTCACCGGCTCCTGCTGACGATCCACCACACGGTGCTCGACGGCTGGTCCCTGCCGACGCTCCTGAAGGAGTACCACGCGCTGTACCTGTCGGGTGGCGACGCCCGCGGCCTGCCCGCCGTGGCCCCGTACCGGGACTACCTGGCCTGGCTCTCGCGCCAGGACGCGGACGCCTCGCGCGCCGCCTGGGACGCCATGCTCGACGGGCTCACGGCGCCCACCCTGGTCGCAGGGACCGCCGAGCACACCCCGCAGGACCCCGGACGCCACGAGTTCGGGCTCACCGAGGAGCAGACCCGGGCCCTGACGGCCCGGGCCCGTTCCGCGGGCGTCACCGTCAACACCGTGGTGCAGGCGGCCTGGGCACTCGTGCTCGCCGGCCTGACCGGCAGGGACGACGTGGTCTTCGGCGTCACCGTCAACGGCCGTCCGGCCGAGCTGCCCGGCATCGAGTCGATGGTCGGCCTGTTCATCAACACCCTGCCGCTGCGCATTCGCCTGCAGCCCCGGCTGACCGCGGGCGCGCTCCTCGGCGCGGTGCACCACGCACAGGCCGAGCTGATCGCCCACCAGTACCTCGGCCTGTCGGAGATACAGCACCGCACCGGTCTCGGCCCGCTCTTCGACACCTCCGTCGTCTTCGAGAACTTCCCGTTCGACTCCGCGCCGGCCGTTTCCGCGGACAGCGACCCGCTGCGTGTGGTGGGCGCCGAGAGCCACTCCGCGAACCATTTCCCGCTCAGCCTCGTCGGCATGCCGCAGGAGGCCCTGCGCTTCAAGCTGTTCCACCAGCGCGACCTGTTCGACGACGTGGCCGCCGCGGCCATCGTGGACCGCTTCCTCGGCCTGCTCGACACCCTCGTGCGCGAGCCCGGCAGGCTGCTCGGCCGGATTGACGTGATCGGCGCGGACGAGACCGCCCACGCGCTCGCCGCCGCGGCCGGACCCGAGGGCGCTGCGGCCCGCGGCGCCCGGCTGCCCACGCTGCCCGAGCTGTTCACCGCCCAGGCCGCCGCGACCCCGGACGCCCCCGGCGTGCGCGCGGGTGACGAGGTCCTCACGTACCGCGAACTCGACGCGCGCGCCAGTTACGTAGCCCGCACCCTGATCGAGCACGGTGTCACCCCCGGCCGCACCGTGGCCGTACTGCTGCCGCGCGGCATCGACCTCGTGGTGGCGCTGCTCGGTGTCGCCAAGTCCGGCGGCGCCTACGTGCCGTTGGACCCCGAGCACCCGGCCGAGCGGGTCGCCGCGGTGCTCGCCGACGCCGACCCCGTGCTGGCCCTGGTCGAGCCGGGCTCCGACCTGTCCGGCACCCGGACGCTGGCCGTCACGGACGAGGAGGCCGCCTCCTTCACCGCGGCCCCGCACCCGCACGACCCGGCGTATCTGATCTTCACCTCCGGCTCCACGGGACGCCCGAAGGGGGTGGTCGTCGAGCACGGCTCCGTAGCCGCCTATCTCGTGCGGGCCCGCGAGGCCTACCCGGATGCCGCGGGACTCACCCTTGTGCACTCGTCGGCCACCTTCGACCTCACCGTGACCGGCCTGTACACGCCGCTTGTCTCGGGCGGCTGCGCCCACCTCGCCGAACTCCCGGAGGCCGTCGGCGGTCCGCGCCCGACCTTCCTCAAGGGCACGCCCAGTCACCTCGAGCTGCTCGACACCCTCCCCGCCGAGGTCTCGCCGTCCGGCACCCTCGTCCTCGGCGGCGAGGCCCTGCGCGGCGAAGCCCTTCGGTCCTGGCGCGCGGCCCACCCCGACGCCACCGTGATCAACGCGTACGGGCCCACCGAGGCGACCGTCAACTGCCTCGAGTTCCGCATCGAGCCCGGCACCGAACTCGCCGACGGCGCCGTCCCGATCGGCCGCCCCTTCGCCGACACCCGCGCCTACGTCCTGGACGCCGCCCTGCGCCCCGTCGCACCCGGTGTCGCGGGCGAGCTGTACATCTCCGGCGTGGTCCTTGCCCGCGGCTACCTCGGCCGTCCCGGCCTCACCGCCGAGCGCTTCGTCGCCGACCTCTACGGCCCGCCCGGCGCCCGCATGTACCGCACCGGCGACCTCGCCCGGCGCCTGCCCGACGGCACCTTCGTCTACGCCGGACGCGCCGACGACCAGATCAAGCTGCGCGGCTTTCGTATCGAACCCGGCGAGATCGAGGCGGTCGCCGCTGCCCACGCCGACGTCACCCGCGCCGTGGTCCTCGCCAGCGAGGACCGTCCGGGCGATGCCCGGCTGATCGCCTGGGTGACCCCCGAGACCGTCGACACCGAGGCGCTGCGCGCCCACCTCGCCGACGCGCTGCCCGCCTACATGGTCCCGTCCGCGATCGTCGCGCTGCCCGCGATGCCGCTCACCCCCAACGGCAAGATCGACCGCAAGGCGCTGCCCGCGCCCGAGGAGCCCACGACCGCGCTGCCCGTGCAGCGGACCCAACGCGACCCGCGCGAGGACCTCGTGCGCGACCTGTTCGCGGGGGTCCTGGGCCTCTCCTCCGTCGGACCCCACGACGACTTCTTCGACCTCGGCGGCCACTCCCTGCTCGCCATCCGCCTGGTCAGCCGGCTGCGCGCCGCACTGGGCATCGAGCTCTCGGTCAAGCACCTTTTCCAGAACTCCACCCCGGCCGCCCTCGTCCGCTCCCTCGGCGCGGCCGAGGAGGCCCGGCCGGCGCTGGTCCGCACCGAACGCCCCGCGCGTCTGCCGCTCTCCTACGGGCAGCAGCGGCTGTGGTTCCTGCACCGCATGGAGGGCCCCAACCCGGTCTACAACCTGGCCTCCGCACTCCGCCTGACCGGCCCCCTCGACCACGACGCGCTGCGCGCCGCGTACGCCGATGTCGTCGTACGCCACGAGAGCCTGCGCACCGTCATCGCCGAGGACGAGCAGGGCGTCCACCAGATCGTCCTGGACGACGTACGCCCCGAACTCACCCACGTGCGCTGCACCGAGGACGAGCTGGCGGGCCTGCTCGCAGAGCACGCCCGCCACCCCTTCGACCTCTCCGCGGACCTGCCGCTCAAGCTGTTCCTGTACGAGCTGGCCGAGGACCGGCACGAACTGCTCGTCCTGCTGCACCACGTGGCCGGCGACGGCTGGTCCACGCCGCTGCTCACCCGCGACCTGACCCGCGCGTACGCCGCCCGGGCCGAGGGCGCCGCGCCGCGGTGGCAGGAACTGCCCGTCCAGTACGCCGACTTCGCGCTGTGGCAGCGGGAGCTGCTCGGCTCCGAGGACGACCCGGACAGCCGCGCCTCGCGGCAGCTCGCGTTCTGGCGCGAGACCCTCGCGGACCTGCCCGAGGAACTGGCCCTGCCCACCGACCGGCCGCGCCCCGCCGTGGCCTCCTACCGCGGCGACAACGTGCGGATCACCGTGCCCGCCGCCCTGCACCGCGCCGTCGCCGAGTGCGCCCGCGCCGCCGACGCCACCGTGTTCATGGTGGTCCAGGCCGCGCTGGCCGTGACTCTGTCCCGGCTCGGCGCGGGGGACGACGTCCCACTCGGCTCGCCGGTCGCGGGCCGGCTCGACGAGGCGCTCGACGACCTCGTCGGCGACTTCATCAACACCCTCGTCCTGCGCACGGACGTCAGTGGCGACCCGACCTTCACCGAGCTGCTCGCCCGCGTACGGGAGACCGACCTCGCGGCCTGGTCGCACCAGGACCTGCCGTTCGAGCGGCTCGTCGAAGTGCTCAACCCGGCCCGTTCGCTGGCCCGTTCGCCGCTGTTCCAGACCCTGCTGGCGTTCAACAACACGGGTGGCCCGGCGGGTTCGGGTCCGGCCGAGGCCCAGCTCGGACGGCTCTCGGTGACCGCACGCGGCGGGGTCGGCAGCAAGGTCGCCAAGTTCGACCTCGCCTTCAACCTGCGCGAGCGGCATACGGACGACGGTGCGGCGGACGGCATGACCGGCATCCTGGAATACGCCGCAGACCTGTTCGACCACAGCACGGCCGAACGCCTCGTGGAGCGCTTCGTCACCGTCCTGGCCCGCCTGGTCGCCGACCCCGCACAGCGCGTCCGCGCCGTGGACGTCCTCCTCGACGGGGAGCGCACCGCCGCCCTCGCCCTGCCGTCCGGCACCGCCCGCGCCGCCGAGGACCGCTGGTTCCTCGACCGCTTCGAGCAGCACGCCGCTCGGCGTCCCGACGCGCCTGCCGTGACGGTCGGCGATCTCACGCTCTCCTACGGTGAGCTGAACCGTCGCGCCAACGCGATGGCCCGGCTCCTCACCGAGCGGGGCGCCGCCCCCGAGCGATTCGTCGCCGTCGCCCTGCCCCGCACCGCCGATCTGCTCGTGACGCTGCTCGCCGTGCAGAAGTCGGGCGCTGCGTATCTGCCGCTCGACACCGGCTTCCCCGCCGACCGCATCCACCGGATGATCACGGACGCCGCCCCGGCCGTCCTCGTCACCACCTCGGAGCTGTTGCCCGGCCTGCCCGACGTGGCCGTGCCCACCGTCCTCGCCGACGAGGCGGATCTGACCGGGTACGCCGACCGCGACCTCGGCGTGCGCGCAGCGGCCGGCGGTGCGGCGTACGTTTTGCACACCTCCGGCTCCACCGGGGTCCCCAAGGGCGTCGTGGTGCCGCGCGGGGCGCTCGACAACTTCCTGCGGGCGATGGCCGACCGGTGCCGGGTCACCACGGACGACCGGCTTCTCGCCGTCACCACCATCGGCTTCGACATCGCGGGCCTCGAGCTGTATCTGCCGCTCGCCTGCGGCGCGCACGTCGTCGTCGCCGGACCCGACACCGTGCGCGACCCCGAGGCACTGCGCGCCGCGGTCACCCGGCACGGCATCACCCTCATGCAGGCCACGCCGACCCTGTGGCGGGCCGCGACCGGACGGGACGCCTCGTTCCTGGCCGGGGTGCGCGTGCTGGCGGGCGGCGAGGCGCTGCCCGCCGACCTGGCCGCCACGCTCACCGCCGGTGCCCGGTCGGTGCTCAATGTGTACGGGCCCACCGAGACCACCGTCTGGTCCACCGCCGCCGAGATCACCGACCCCGCCGGCATCCACCTCGGCGACCCGGTCGACAACACCGGCGTGTATGTCCTCGACGACCGGCTGCGGCCCGTCGCCCCTGGCGTCCCCGGTGAGCTGTACCTGTCCGGCTCCGGCCTGGCGCGCGGCTACCTCCGGCAGCCGGGACGCACCGCCGAGCGGTTCGTGGCCGACCCGTTCGGCGTCGCCGGCAGCCTGATGTACCGCACCGGCGACATCGTGCGCCGGACACCCGCCGGGCGGCTGGAGTACGTCGGCCGCGGCGACCAGCAGGTCAAGCTGCGCGGCTTCCGCATCGAAACCGGCGAGATCGAGGCCGTGCTCACCGCCCACGCGGACGTTCGGGCCGCGGCCGTCGGCGTACGGCCCGACGCGTCCGGCGAGGCCCGGCTCGTCGCCTGGGTCGTCACCGACCTGGACGTCCTCGCCCTGCGGGGCCATGTGTCCGCCGCCGTGCCCGAGTACATGGTCCCCGCCGCCTTCGTGACGCTGCCCGAACTGCCGCTCACCGCCAACGGCAAGCTCGACCGGAACGCCCTGCCCGACCCGGCCGAGACCCACGACACGGCGGGCCGTCCGCCGCGCTCGCCGCAGGAGGAGATCCTCTGCGGTCTGTTCGCCGAGATCCTCAGCCGCCCCCGGATCTCCATCGACGACGACTTCTTCGCCGTCGGCGGCCACTCGCTCGCCGCGATGCGCCTGGTCGGCCGGATCCGTTCGGTGCTCGACGTGGACCTGCCGATCAGTGTCCTGTTCGAGGCGCCCACCGTCGCCGCGCTCGCCGCCCGGCTCACCGGTGCGGGCGCGAGCCGCGCCCCGCTGACCGCTGGCGAGCGCCCCGAGCGGCTGCCCGCGTCCCCGGCACAGCAACGCCTGTGGTTCCTCGGGAAGTTCGACGAGTCCGGCAGCCCCACGTACAACGTGCCCGTGGTGCTGCGGTTGAGCGGCGCCCTCGACGAGCAGGCCCTGGCCGCCGCGCTCACCGACGTCATCACCCGCCACGAGACCCTGCGCACGGTCTTCGCCGAGGACACCGAGGGCCCGTACCAGGTCATCCTCGACCCGCGCCCGGTCCCGACCGCCAAGCGGCCCGCCACCGAAGAGGAGCTGCCCGCGCTGCTCACCGAGGCCGCCCGGATCGGCTTCGACCTCGCGGCCGGTCTCCCGCTGCGCGCCCACCTGTTCGCGCTCGCGCCCGACGAGCACGCACTGCTGCTCGTCATGCACCACATCGCCGGTGACGGCGGCTGGTCGGTGCCGCTGCTCGTCAAGGACCTCGCCACCGCGTACGCGGCCCGGCGCGCCGGCGAGGAGCCAGGCTGGCAGCCGCTCGCCGTGCAGTACGCCGACTACACGCTGTGGCAGCGCGAGGTGCTCGGCTCCGCCGACGACCCGGACAGCGAGCTGGGCCGTCAACTCGCCTACTGGCGCGAGGCCCTCGCGGACCTGCCCGAGGAACTCACCCTGCCCACCGACCGGCCGCGGCCCCTCACGGGCACCGGCCGGGGCGCGGACCTGCGCTTCCACATCCCGGCCGAGCTGCACGCCGAGCTGGAATCCCTCGCCCAGAAGCACCGGGCCAGCCTGTTCATGGTGGTCCAGGCCGCCGTCGCGGTGGCCCTGTCCCGGCTCGGCGCCGGCGAGGACATTCCGCTCGGCACGCCCAGCGCGGGCCGCGTCAACGAGGCGCTCGACGGACTCATCGGTTTCTTCGTCAACACCCTCGTGCTGCGCACCGACCTGTCCGGCGCCCCCACGTTCGCCGAGGTGCTCGACCGCGTCCGCAACACCTCGCTGAATGCCTACGCACACCAGGACGTGCCGTTCGAGCGGCTCGTGGAGGCCCTCAACCCCGACCGGTCGCTCGGCCGTCACCCGCTGTTCCAGACGATGGTCACCTGGAACAACGCGGCCCAGGAAGCCACCGGCAGGCTCGCCGAGGACCTGCCCGATCTGCGCATGCGGGTCCGCGAGGTGGACGCACAGGTGGCCACCTTCGACCTGCTGTTCGCGTTCTCCGATCTGCGGACCGAGCGCGGCGCACCGGACGGTCTGGCCGTCCGCCTGGAGTACGCCACGGATCTGTACGACCCGGCGACGGCCGAGCTGTTCGTGTCCACCCTGACCACGGTGCTCGCCGCAGTCGCCGCCGACGCCGAGCGCCCGGTGCACCGCATCGACGTGCTGCCGCCGGCGGCCCGCACCCACCTGCTGGGCGCGACGGACGGCCCCGAGCCGCGTCCGTACCGGCAGCTGGCCAAGCTCCTCGCCGCGCAGGCCGAGCGTACCTCGGACGTGGTCGCCGTCACCGACGAGCACGGGAGTCTCACCTACCGCGAACTGCACGAGCGGGCCCGCGCCCTGGCCGTCGAACTCCTCGGCCTCGGTCTGGGCCCCGAGGACCGGGTCGCCGTGGCCCTGCCACGCGGCACCGATCTCGCCGTCGCGCTCGTCGCGACGCTCACCGCGGGCGCGGCGTACGTGCCGATCGATCCGGACCTCCCGTCCGAGCGCGTAGCGCTGATGCTCGCCGACACCGCGCCCGGCGCGCTGGTCACCACCGCGCGTACCGCCGCGAGCCTGCCCGCCGTTCGTGTGCCGCAGGTGCTCGTCGAGGTGCCCTGGCCGGCCGCCGACGCCACGCAGGCCTTCCCCGAGGTGCTGCCCGGCCACCCGGCGTACGTGATCTACACCTCCGGTTCCACCGGCCGCCCCAAGGGCATCGTCATGCCGCACGGAGCCCTGGCCAATCTGCTCGACTGGCACGAGCGGGCGGTGCCCGCACCGCCCGGTACCGTGGTGGCCCAGTTCACCGCCGTCGGCTTCGACGTCTCCGTGCAGGAGATCCTCTCGGCACTGCTCACCGGCAAGACCCTCGCCGTGGTCCCCGAGGACACCCGGCGCGACCCGCGGGAGCTGGCCCACTGGCTCGCGGACCACGCGGTGGCCGAGCTGTACGCGCCTAACCTGGTGATCGAGGGTGTCCTGGAGGCCGCCCGCGAGTGCGGCGCCGACCTGTCCGGGCTGCGCCACCTCGTCCAGGCCGGTGAGGCACTGACCCTGCGCGCACCCGTGCGCGCCCACCACGCCGCGGCCCCGACCCGGCTGCACAACCACTACGGGCCCGCCGAGACCCACGTGGTGACCACGTGGACGCTGCCCGCGGACACCGCGTCCTGGCCGGACACGCCACCCATCGGCCGCCCGGTCGACGGCGTCGGCGTCCGCCTCCTCGACGCGGGCCTGCTTCCCGTGCCGCCCGGCGTGATCGGTGAACTGCACCTCTCCGGTGCGGCGCTGGCGCGCGGCTACCTCGGCCGGCCCGACCTGACCGCCGAGCGCTTCGTCGCCGACCCGTACGGCCCGCCCGGCAGCCGCATGTACCGCACCGGGGACCTGGCCCGGACGACCCCGGACGGCGACCTCGTCTACGTCGGCCGCGCCGACCACCAGGTCAAGATCCGCGGCTTCCGCATCGAGCCCGGCGAGATCGAGGCCGCGCTCACCGGGCACGAGGACGTGGTGCGCAGTGCCGTCGTGGTCCGCGAGGACACCCCCGGCGACCAGCGGCTCGTCGCCTACGTCGTGCCCCGGCAGGGCGGTACGCCCTCGGCATCCGCCCTTCGCTCCCACCTCGTGGCGCTCCTGCCGTCCCACATGGTGCCCGCCGCGTACGTCCCGCTCGGCGAACTGCCGCTGACCCGCACGGGCAAGCTGGACCGGGCCGCGCTGCCCGCGCCCGCACCCGACCTGGCCGCGGTTCGCGCCCCGCGCACCGCACGCGAGGAGGTGCTGTGCGGTCTGTTCGCCGAGGTGCTCGGCCGCCCCGCGGTCGGTGTGGACCAGGACTTCTTCGACCTGGGCGGCCACTCACTGCTCGCCACCCGCCTGGTGGCCCGGATCCGTACGGTCCTCGGCGTGGAACTCGCCGTGCGCGGCCTGTTCGAGCAGCCGACACCCGCGGGTCTCGCGGCCCTGCTCGACGAGGCCGACGGCGCCCGCCCGGCGGTGACCCGCCGCGAGCGGCCCGAGCGGATCCCGCTCTCGCCCGCCCAGCGCCGGCTGTGGTTCCTGCACCGCCTGGAGGGCCCCAGCGCCACCTGGAACATGCCCACTGCCCTCAAGCTGACCGGCCCCCTCGACGAGGAGGCGCTCGGTGCGGCCCTCGCGGACGTCGTCACCCGCCACGAGTCGCTGCGCACGGTCTTCGCCGAGGAGTCCGGCAGCGGCTACCAGGTGATCCGCACGCCCGACGAGACCCTCGCCGCGCTCGGCACCCTGCGGGCGGCCGACGTGGCGCCCGACCGGCTCACGCAGGAGCTCTCCGCCACCGCGGGCCGCCCGTTCGACCTCGCCGCCGAGCCGCCGCTCAGGGTGACCCTGCTGCGCACCGGCCCGCAGGAGCACGTCCTGCTGCTCGTCCTGCACCACATCGCCACCGACGGCTGGTCGGCGCCCGTGCTCGCCCGTGACCTCAACCAGGCGTACGCGGCGCGCCACGTCGGCCGGGCACCCGCCTGGTCGGAACTGCCCGTCCAGTACGCCGACTACACCCTGTGGCAGCGCGACGTTCTTGGCTCGGAGGACGACCCGGACAGCGTGGCTGCGCGGCAACTCACCTACTGGAAGCGGGCGCTGGCCGAGATCCCGGAGGAGCTGGCGCTGCCCGCCGACCGGCCGCGTCCCGCGGTCGCCTCGCACCGCGGCGACACCGTGCCCTTCCACATCCCCGCCGACCTGCACGCGGGCCTCGCCCGGCTCGCCGGCGAGAACCGGGCCAGCCTCTTCATGGTGGTCCAGGCGGCCTGGGCGACGCTGCTCTCGCGCCTCGGCGCGGGCGAGGACATCCCGGTCGGCACGCCGGTCGCGGGCCGCACGGACGAGGCCCTGGACGATCTGGTCGGGTTCTTCGTGAACACCCTGGTGCTGCGCGCCGACCTGTCCGGCAACCCCTCCTTCACGGAACTCGTGGACCGGGTCCGCGAGACCTCGCTCGGCGCCTACGCCCACCAGGACGTGCCGTTCGAGCGCCTGGTGGAGGTACTCAACCCGGCGCGCTCGCTGGCCCGCCATCCGCTGTTCCAGACGATGCTGATGTGGAACAACAACGACGACCGGATCGCGGCCGACGCCGGAGACGGCTTCGCCGGCCTGACCGCCGAGACGCTGCCGCTCGGCACCAGGGTCGCCAAGTACGACCTCACGCTGGCCATGAAGGAGGTCTACGCCGCCGACGGCGGTGCGGCCGGACTGCACGGCCACCTGGAGTTCGCGACGGACCTGTTCGACCGGCCCACCGCCGAGAGCTTCGTGGAGCGGTTCACGCGAGTCCTGCGCACGGTGGTGGAGCGGCCGGGGATCCCCGTGGCGGATGTGGATGTGATGGACCCCGGAGAACGGGAGAAGGTGCTCGGTGAGTGGAACGACAGCGACCGTGAGGTCCCGGACGCCACGCTCACGCGGCTCTTCGCGCAGCGTGTGGCGATATCGCCTGAGGCGTGCGCTCTGGTCTTCGGTGATCTGGGCGTCTCGTACCGGGAGCTGAACGCCCGCGCGAACCAGCTCGCGCACTGGCTCGCCGAGCAGGGGGCCGGGCCCGAACGCCTGGTCGCCGTCGCGCTGCCGAGGTCGCCGGAGCTGCTCGTCGCGCTGCTGGCCGTACTGAAGACCGGCGCCGGATATGTACCGGTGGACCCGGACTTCCCCGAGGAGCGCATCGCCTACATCCTCCAAGACGCCGCACCGGTCCTCACCCTGACCGAGGAGCTGCTCGCCCGGACCGACCTCTCGGCGTACGGCTTCGACGACCCGGTGGTCCGGGGAAGCTCGGCCCAGAACACCGCGTATGTCATCTACACCTCTGGGTCGACGGGCCGCCCGAAGGGCGTGACCGTCACCCAGGCGGCCCTGGTGAACTTCCTGACCGCGATGCAGGACCGGTTCGCGCTCACCGAGTACGACCGGCTCGTGGCCGTCACGACGGTCGGCTTCGACATCGCGGGCCTGGAGCTGTTCCTGCCGCTGCTGCACGGGGCGCAGGTCGTGCTGGCCCCGCGCGAGGTGGTCCGCGACCCGGCCGCACTTCTCGCGCTCGTACGGGAATCGGGCGCCACGCTCATGCAGGCCACCCCGAGTCTGTGGCAGGCCCTGGCCGAGGCCGGGGGAGTGCCCGCGGGGCTGCGGGTTCTGGTCGGCGGTGAGGCGCTGCCGGCGTCGCTGGCGCGTACGCTGGCCGAGGGCGGGCGTACGGTCACGAACCTGTACGGGCCGACGGAGACCACCGTCTGGTCCACGGCGGCGGACATCACCGACGAGGTCACGATCGGCGGACCGATCGCCAACACCCGGTTGTATGTGCTGGATGCGGGTCTGCGGCCGGTTCCGGTCGGTGTGGCGGGCGAGCTGTACATCGCGGGCGCCGGTGTGGCCCGTGGCTATCACCGCCGCCCGGCGCTCACCTCGGAGCGGTTCGTGGCCGACCCGTACGGTCCGGCCGGGACGCGGATGTACCGCACGGGCGACCTGGTGCGCCGCACCGCCTCCGGCGAGCTGGAGTACCTCGGGCGTACCGACTTCCAGGTCAAGGTGCGCGGCTTCCGTATCGAACTCGGCGAGATCGAGACCGTGATCGCCGATCACCCCGACCTGGCCCGCGCCGCGGTCGTCGTCCGCGAGGACAGCCCCGGCGACCAGCGCATCGTCGCCTACGTCGTGCACGGCCCGGACGGCTCACCGGACGGTGACGTGCTGCGCAAGCACGTCGCCGTGAGCCTGCCCGACTACATGGTGCCGGCCGCGTTCGTCGTCCTCGACGAGCTGCCGCTGACCCCCAACGGCAAGCTCGACCGCGCCGCCCTGCCCGCACCCGCGCTGGGCGCGCTCGGCGAGGGGCGCCCTCCCCGCACCGAGCAGGAGGAGGTCCTGTGCGGCCTGTTCGCCGAGGTGCTCGGCGTCGAGCGGGTGAGCATCGACGACGACTTCTTCGCCCTCGGCGGCCACTCGCTGCTCGCCAACCGCCTCGCCGCCCGGATCCGTGCGGTGCTCGGCAAGGAGATGAGCATCCGTGGCTTCTTCGAGAACGCCACGGTCGCCGCCCTGGCCGAGAGCCTCGCCGCCGCGACCGCCACCACCACCCGTCCCGCGCTGCGCCGCCGCACCGGTACCAAGGAGAACTCGTGACCACGCTGTCCTTCTCGCAGCGCCGCCTGTGGTTCCTCAACCAGCTGGACGGCCCGAGCGCGATCTACAACATCCCCACCGCCCTGCGCCTGTCCGGAACCCTCGACCGCGAGGCCCTCACCGCGGCCCTGGCCGATGTGATCACCCGCCACGAGACGCTGCGCACGGTGCTCGCCGACGGGCTCGAAGGGCCGCGCCAGGTGGTCCTGGACGCCACCGACGAGGCCGCCGCGCCCGTGCTCACGGTGGTGGACACCGACGAAGCGGGCCTGGCCGCGGCCCTGGAGGAGGCGGCCCGGTACACGTTCGACCTGCTCGGCGAGATTCCGATCCGCTGCACCCTGTTCGAGCTGGCCCCCGACGACCACGTCCTGCTGGTGCTGCTGCACCACGTTGCGGGCGACGGCTGGTCCGTGCCCGTGCTCGTCCGCGACCTGCTCGGCGCCTACGCGGCACGGCAGGCCGGACGGGCCCCGGGCTGGCCCGAACTCCCCGTCCAGTACTCGGACTTCACCGTCTGGCAGCAGGAGCTGCTCGGCTCCGAGGACGACCCGGACAGCGTGATCTCCCGGCAGCTGTCCTACTGGCGCGAGACCCTCGCGGATCTGCCCGAGGAGCTGGGCCTGCCCACCGACCGGCCGCGTCCCGCGACCGCCACCCACCGGGGCGACACGCTGCCCCTCACGGTGCCGGCCGACGTGCACGCACGTCTCGTCGAGCTGGCGCGCGAGAACCGGGCCAGCCTGTTCATGGTCGTCCAAGCCGCCCTTGCCACCCTCCTGTCCAAGCTGAGCGGCAGCACGGACGTGCCCATCGGCACGCCGATCGCCGGCCGCACGGACGCGGCCCTGGACGATCTGGTCGGCTTCTTCGTGAACACCCTGGTGCTGCGCGCCGACCTGTCCGGCACACCCACCTTCCGTGAGCTGCTCGCCCGGGTACGGGACGCCGACCTGCATGCGTACGAGCACCAGGACGTGCCCTTCGAGCGGCTCGTCGAGGTGCTCAACCCGCCACGCGCGATGGCCCGGCACCCCCTGTTCCAGACCCTACTGACCTGGAACGACAACGACCAGCGGCAGGCCCGTACGGCCGCCGCCGAGCTGCCGGGCCTGACGGTGCGCGGCCACAACGCCGAGACCCGCACCGCCCGCTTCGACCTCTCCTTCACGGTCGAGGAGCGCCAGACGCGGACGGGAGCGCCCGACGGACTGAGCGGTGCCCTGAACTACAGCACCGACCTGTTCGACCGGTCCACCGCCGAGAGCTTCGTGGAGCGCTTCACCCGCGTCCTCGCGGCGGTCGCCGCCGCGCCCGACGCCCCGATCGCCCGCGTCGACCTGCTCTCCGGGGACGAGCGGCACGAGGTCCTCGATCGGGCCAACGCGACCGCACGGGACGTCCCCTCCGCCACCGTCCCGGAGCTGTTCGCGGCCCGCGCCGCGGCCACCCCCGACGCGCCCGCCCTCGCCTTCGGCGAAGATACCGTCTCGTACGGGGAGCTGAACGCCCGCGCCAACCGGCTGGCGCACTGGCTCATCGAGCGGGGCGCCCGGCCCGAGTCCCTGGTGGCCGTGGCCCTGCCGCGGTCGGTCGACCTGATGGTGGCGCTGCTCGCCGTCCTGAAGTCGGGCGCGGGCTACGTGCCCGTGGACCCCGAATTCCCACAGGACCGGATCGCGTACATCCTGCAGGACGCCGCACCCGTCCTGTCGCTCACCGCGGACGTGCTCGCGGCGGCCGATCTCACCGGCTGCTCCGCCGACGATCCGCAGGTCGCGGGGCGCTCGGGCGACACCACCGCGTATGTCATCTACACCTCTGGGTCGACGGGCCGCCCGAAGGGCGTGACCGTCACCCAGGCGGCCCTGGTGAACTTCCTGACCGCGATGCAGGACCGGTTCGCGCTCACCGAGTACGACCGGCTCGTGGCCGTCACGACGGTCGGCTTCGACATCGCGGGCCTGGAGCTGTTCCTGCCGCTGCTGCACGGGGCGCAGGTCGTGCTGGCCCCGCGCGAGGTGGTCCGCGACCCGGCCGCACTATTCGCGCTCGTACGGGAATCGGGCGCCACGCTCATGCAGGCCACCCCGAGTCTGTGGCAGGCCCTGGCCGAGGCCGGGGGAGTGCCCGCGGGGCTGCGGGTTCTGGTCGGCGGTGAGGCGCTGCCGGCGTCGCTGGCGCGCACGCTGGCCGAGGGCGGGCGTACGGTCACGAACCTGTACGGGCCGACGGAGACCACCGTCTGGTCCACGGCGGCGGACATCACCGACGAGGTCACGATCGGCGGACCGATCGCCAACACCCGGTTGTATGTGCTGGATGCGGGTCTGCGGCCGGTTCCGGTCGGTGTGGCGGGCGAGCTGTACATCGCGGGCGCCGGTCTGGCCCGTGGCTATCACCGCCGCCCGGCGCTCACCTCGGAGCGGTTCGTGGCCGACCCGTACGGTCCGGCCGGGACGCGGATGTACCGCACGGGCGACCTGGTGCGCCGCACCGCCTCCGGCGAGCTGGAGTACCTCGGCCGTACCGACTTCCAGGTCAAGGTGCGCGGCTTCCGTATCGAACTCGGCGAGATCGAGACCGTGATCGCCGATCACCCCGACCTGGCCCGCGCCGCGGTCGTCGTCCGTGAGGACAGCCCCGGCGACCAGCGCATCGTCGCCTACGCCGTCCCCGTCGCCGCCCGAAGCGGCCCGCACCACTCGCTCCTGCGCAAGTACGCGGCGGCGTCCCTGCCCGAGTACATGGTCCCGGCCGCGTTCGTCACCCTCGACGAGCTGCCGCTGACCCCCAACGGCAAGCTCGACCGCGCCGCCCTGCCGGCGCCCTCCTACGGCCTCGAGCACGCCGGCCGTGCGCCGCGTACCCCGCAGGAGGAGATCCTGTGCGGCCTGTTCGCCGAAGTCCTCGGGGTGCCGAGGGTCGCGGTCGACGAGGACTTCTTCTCGCGCGGCGGTCACTCGCTGCTCGCCCTGCGCCTGATGACCCGCGTGCGCGCCACCCTCGGCGTGGACCTGCCAGTCCGCCAGCTCTTCGAGACGCCGACCGTCGCGGGCCTGGCCGGGCTGCTCGGCTCCGGCGACACCGCACGGCCCGCCCTCGAGACCCGCCCCCGCCCCGAGCGTGTGCCGGTCTCCTTCGCCCAGCGCCGCCTGTGGTTCCTCAACCGGCTCGAAGGCCCGGGCGCCGCCCACAACATCCCGACCACGCTGCGCCTGTCCGGCTCCCTCGACCGTGAGGCGCTGGCCGCCGCGCTGGCCGACGTGGTCACCCGGCACGAGACGCTGCGCACGATTTTCGCCGAGGACGATCAGGGCCCGCACCAGATCGTCCTCACCCCCGAGCGGGCCCGCCCCGGTCTCCAGGTCACCCGCATCGACGAGGCGGCCCTCGCCGAGGAGCTGCGCCGGGCCGCCCGCCGGGGCTTCGACCTGGCGGCCGAACCCCCGCTGCGCGTGCACCTGTTCGAGCTGGGCGAGGACGAGCACCTCCTGCTGCTGCTCGTCCACCACATCGCGAGCGACGGCGGCTGGTCCACGCCGGTGATGGTCCGCGACCTCACCACCGCCTACGCCGCGCGCTGCGCCGGCGAGGCGCCGGCCTGGGCCCCGCTGCCCGTGCAGTACGCCGACTACACCCTGTGGCAGCACGAGGTGCTCGGCTCCGAGGACGACCCCGACAGCCTCGTCGGCCGGCAGGTCGCCCACTGGAGCGAGACCTTGCGCGATCTGCCCGAGGAAATGCCGCTGCCCACCGACCGGCCGCGGCCCGCCGAGAGCAGCTACCGCGGCGCCACCGTGCCCGTCACGATCCCCGCCGGGCTGCACCGGCGGCTCGAACACCTCGCCCGCGAGAACCGGGCCAGCCTCTTCATGGTCGTCCAGGCCGGCCTCGCCGCCCTGCTCGCCAAGCTGAGCGGCACCACGGACATCCCCATCGGCACCCCGATCGCCGGCCGCGCGGACGAGGCCCTGGAGGACCTCGTCGGGTTCTTCGTCAACACCCTCGTCCTGCGCACCGACGTATCCGGCGACCCGACCTTCGCCGACCTCGTGGCGCGCGCCCGGGAGACCGACCTCGCGGCCTACGCCCACCAGGACGTGCCCTTCGAGCGGCTCGTCGAGGTGCTCAACCCGCCGCGCGCGATGGCCCGGCACCCCCTGTTCCAGACCATGCTCGCCTTCAACAACGTCGACCAGAAGGCCGCGCTCGGCGAGGGCCGGCTGCCCGGCCTGACCGTCTCCGGCGACCAGGTCGGCACCGGGGTCGCCCAGTTCGACCTGCTGCTCGCCGTGGCCGACAGCCGCGCCGACGACGGCACCCCCGCCGGGATCACCGGCCACCTCGAATACAGCGAAGACCTCTTCGACCGGTCCACGGCCGAGACCCTCGTACGCCGCCTCACGCTGCTGTTCGACGCCCTGGCCGAGCGGCCCGAGCTGCCCCTGAGCCGGATCGGCGTCCTGGAGGACGACGAGCACGAGCGCATCCTCGGCAGCTGGCTCGACACCTCCGCCGAGGTGCCGCGCGCGACCCTGCCCGCTCTGTTCACGGCCCAGGCCGCCCGGACGCCCGACGCCCCCGCCGTGCGGCACGGCGAGCGCACCCTCTCGTACGCCGACCTCGACGCGCGCAGCAGCCGGCTGGCGCGCCTGCTGATCGAGCACGGCGCGGGGCCCGAGCAGTTCGTGGGCATTGCCCTGCCGCGCACCGAGCTCACGCTCGTCGCGGTCCTCGGTGTCCTCAAGTCCGGAGCGGCCTACGTGCCCGTCGACCCGGCCTATCCGGCCGACCGCCAGGCCCACCTGCTGCGCGACGCCGCGCCCGGACTGGTGCTCACCGCCCGGGACGTGGCCGGCAAGCTGCCCGCGGAGGGCGCCGAGCTGCTCGTCCTCGACGACCCGGCCACCGAGGCCCACCTCGCCGCACTGCCCGCGGGCGAGGTGACCGACGCGGAGCGCCGCGCCCCGCTGCTGCCCTCGCACGCCGCGTACGCCATCTACACCTCCGGCTCCACCGGCCTGCCCAAGGGCGTCGTCGTCCCGCACGACAACGTCGCCGACCTGGCCGCCTGGGCGGTGGACGAGTTCGGCGCCGAGGGCATGGCCCACGTGGTGGCCTCCACCTCCCTCAACTTCGACGTCTCCGTCTTCGAGATGTTCGGCCCGCTGCTCAGCGGAGGCACCGTCGAGGTGATGCGGGACGTCCTGGAACTCGGCGACCCCGCCCACGCGGGACGCCCGGTCTCCCTGATCAGCGGCGTGCCCTCCGCGGTCGCCCAGCTCGTCTCCGGCGGCGGTCCGCTGGTCCGCGCACGCGAGGTCGTGCTCGCCGGTGAGGCCGTCTCCGCCCGCGACGCCAACGACGTGGTACGGGCGGTCGAAGCCGAACGCTTCGCCAACATCTACGGACCCACCGAGGCCACCGTGTACGCGGCTGCCTGGTACAGCCGCAAGGAGATCACCGGCGTACCGCCCATCGGCGCCCCGATCCGCAACACCCGCCTCTACGTCCTGGACGCGGCCCTGCAGCCGGTTCCCGTCGGCGTCCCCGGCGAGCTGTACATCGCGGGACCCGGCCTGGCCCGTGGCTACCACCGTCGCGCCGGCCTGACGGCGGAACGCTTCGTCGCCGATCCGCACGGCCCGGCCGGCACCCGCATGTACCGCACCGGCGACCTGGTCCGCTGGGGTGCCGACGGCAACCTCGACTACCTCGGCCGCACCGACTTCCAGGTCAAGGTGCGCGGCTTCCGCATCGAACTCGGCGAGATCGAGGCCGCCGTGCTCGGCCACGAGGACGTCGCCCGCACCGCCGTGCTCGTCCGCGAGGACCGGCCGGGGGACAAGCGCCTGGTCGCGTACGTGGTCCCGGCCGCCGGACGAGAGGTGGACCGGGCCCGGCTGCGCGCCCACGTGGCCGCCGCGCTGCCCGACCACATGGTGCCCTCCGCGTTCGTCGTCCTCGACGCCCTGCCGCTCAACCCCAACGGCAAGCTCGACCGGGCCGCGCTGCCCGCGCCCGAGTACGGTCCCGCACAGACGGGCCGCGCGCCGCGCACCCCGCAGGAAACGATCCTGTGCCAGCTTTTCGCCGACGTCCTCGGCGTGCCACGCGTGTTCATCGACGACGACTTCTTCGCGCTCGGCGGCCACTCGCTGCTCGCCACCCGCCTCGCGGGCCGGATCCGCGCCACGCTCGGCGAGGAGTTGACCATCCGGCAGTTCTTCGAGACGCCGACGGTCGCCGGGCTCGCCGCCGCGCTCGGCGCCGGCGGACCCGCCCGTCCCCCGCTGCGCGCCCGCGAACGGGCCGCGCGCATCCCCCTCTCCTCGGCCCAGCAACGCCTGTGGTTCCTCGGCCGCTTCGAGGGCCGCAGCCACACGTACAACGTGCCGACCGCACTCCGGCTCGCCGGCGCGGTCGACCGGGAGGCGCTCGCCGTCGCGCTCGCCGACCTCGCCCTGCGCCACGAGACGCTCCGCACGGTCTTCGCGGAGGACGCCGAAGGCCCGTACCAGACCGTCCTCGCCCCCGAGGACGCCCGTCCCTTCCTCGCCGTGCGCGAGACCACCGAGGAGCGGCTGACCGCGGAGCTGGAACAGGAGGCGCGCTACGCCTTCGACATCGGCGCCGAACCGCCGCTGCGGGCCACCCTGTTCACCGTCGGCCCCGACGAGCACGTCCTGCTCGTCCTGGTCCACCACATCGCCACCGACGGCTGGTCGATGCCCCTGCTCGTCCGCGACCTCACCACCGCCTATGCCGCGCGCTGCCGCGGGGCGGAGCCCGGCTGGCAGCCGCTGCCGGTGCAGTACGCCGACTACACCCTGTGGCAGCGCGACGTGCTCGGCTCCGAGGACGACCCGGACAGCCTCGCCGCCCGTCAGCTCGCCCACTGGCGCGAGGCGCTGGCCGGGTCCCCGGAGGAACTCGACCTGCCCACCGACCGGCCGCGCCCCGCCGTCTCCTCCTACCGCGGCGACCTGCTCGACGTGGAGATCCCGGCCGCGACCCACGCACGGCTGAGCGCACTGGCCCGGGACAACAACGCCAGCCTGTTCATGGTCGTCCAGGCCGCACTCGCCGCGCTCCTGTCCAAGCTGAGCGGCTCCACGGACATCCCGATCGGCACCCCGATCGCCGGCCGCACCGACGAGGCCCTGGAGAGCCTGGTCGGCTTCTTCGCCAACACGCTCGTCCTGCGCACCGAGGTGGCGCCCGACGAGCCGTTCACCGCACTCGTGGCGAAGGTCCGCGAGACCGACCTGACCGCGTACGCCCACCAGGACCTGCCGTTCGAACGGCTGGTGGACGTGCTCAACCCGGTCCGCTCCATGGCCCGCCACCCGTTGTTCCAGACCATGCTGACCTTCGACAACGTGGCCGCACGCGACACGGCGGACCCCGCCCACGCGGGACCGATGCCCGACGTGGCCGCGTCCGGGCAGAACGTCGGCACCGGCGTCGCGCGGTTCGACCTGATGTTCCGGCTCGGCGAGCGGCACACCGCGGACGGCACCCCCGGCGGTATCGCCGGTGTCCTGGAGTACGCCGCCGACCTGTTCGACCGGGACACCGCCCGCGGACTCGCGGACCGACTCGTCGCCGTCCTCACGGCCGCCGCCGCCCGCCCCGACGCACCGGTGGGCGCCCTCGACACCGTGCCGGACAGCGACCGCCGCCGCCTCCTCGTGGCCTGGAACGACACCGCGCGAGAACTGCCCGCCGAGCACCTGCCGGCCCTGTTCCGCGCCCAGGCCGTCCGCACGCCCCACGCGCCCGCTCTCCACTTCGAGGACCGGACGCTCGACTACCGGGAACTCGACCTGCGCTCCGACCGGCTCGCCCACGCCCTCGCGGCCCGGGGCGTCGGCGCCGAGGACCTGGTCGCGGTGGCCCTGCCGCGCACCGACGCGATGGTCGTCGCGCTGCTCGCCGTACTCAAGTCGGGCGCGGCGTACGTCCCGATCGACGCCGAGTACCCGGCCGACCGCGTCGCCTACATGCTGGCCGACGCCGCCCCGGCGCTGCTGCTCACCGACAGCGAGACCGCGGCGGGGCTGCCCGCGGACACCGCGGTGCCCCGCCTGGTCCTGGACGACGCGCGGACGGCCGCAGAGCTGGCCGCCGTCACGGCGACCGAACTCGACCGGGTCCGCCGCATCCCCGCGCCCCACCCCGAACACCCGGCGTACGTCATCTACACCTCCGGCTCGACCGGCCGCCCCAAGGGCGTGGTCGTCGGCCACGAGAACCTGCTCAACCTGCTGAACGCCCTGCAGGGGCAGCTGCGGCTGACCGCAGAGGACCGGCTCCTCGCCGTCACCACCATCGGCTTCGACATCTCCAACCTGGAGCTGTGGACGCCGCTCGCGCACGGCGCCCGCCTGGTGCTGGCCGCCCGCGAGACCGTCAAGGACCCCATGGCGCTCGCCCGGCTCATCGAGGAGTCCGGCGCAACCGTCCTGCAGGCCACACCGACCGCGTGGCAGGGCCTGGTCGCCACCCGGCCCGACGCGCTGCTCGGCCTGGTCAAGCTCGTCGGCGGCGAGGCCCTGCCCGGGCCGCTCGGCCGCGCCCTGTACGAACTGGGCGGCTCGCTCACCAACGTCTACGGCCCGACCGAGACCACCATCTGGTCCACCTCCGCCCGCCTCGACGCCACCACCTGCGAACGGCCGCCCATCGGCCGCCCGCTGGACAACACCCAGGTGTACGTCCTGGACGCGGGCCTGCGCCCGGTCGCGCCCGGTGAGGCCGGCGAGCTGTACATCGCCGGCACCGGTGTGGCCCGCGGCTACCTGAACCGGCCCGCCCTGACGTCCGAGCGGTTCACCGCCGACCCCTTCGGTCCGCCCGGCAGCCGCATGTACCGCACCGGCGACCTGGTCCGCTGGAGCGCCGAGGGCGACCTGGAGTACATCGGCCGCACCGACCACCAGGTGAAGGTGCGCGGCTTCCGCATCGAACTCGGCGAGGTCGAGGCCGCGCTGACCTCCCAGGAGGAGATCGCCCAGGCCGTCGTCGTAGCCCGTGAGGACGCCCCCGGCGACAAGCGCCTGGTGGCGTACACCGTGCCGGACCGCGGGGACGGCAGCCGCGACACCGAGGCCGAGGAGCACCAGGTCCGCGAGTGGGAGGAGGCCTACGACGCCCTCTACGGGGAGCCCGGCTCCGACACCTTCGGAGAGGACTTCGGCATCTGGCGCTCCACGTACACCGGCGACCCGATCCCCCTGGAGGAGATGCGCGAGTGGCGCGCCGGCACCGTCGAGCGCATCCTCGCCGACCGGCCGCGCCGCGTCCTGGAGATCGGCGTCGGCACCGGCCTGATCCTCGCCCACGTCGCCCCGCACTGCGAGAGCTACTGGGGCACCGACCTGTCCGCCTCCGTCATCGAGCGGCTGAGCGCCCAGGTCGCCGAGCGCCCCGAGCTGGCCGGCCGCGTCACTCTGACCGTGCAGCCCGCCCATGACACCGACGGCCTGCCCAGGGGCGCCTTCGACACCGTCGTCCTCAACTCGGTGGTCCAGTACTTCCCGAGCGCCGACTATCTCGCCGAGGTCCTCGGCAAGGTGCGCGAGCTGCTCGCCCCTGGCGGCACCGTCTTCATCGGCGACGTCCGCAATCTCCGTACGCGGCGGGCGCTGCGCGCGGCCGTCGCCCTCACCGGGCAGGACGCGCTGCCCGAGGGTGCCGAACGGGACGTGCTGCGCGCCGGGGTCGAACGGGCCGTGGCCCGCGAAAAGGAACTCCTGCTCGCCCCGGAGTGGTTCACCGACCTCCCCGGTGGGAGCGGCGTGGACCTGCGCATCCGCCGCGGTGTCCACCACAACGAGCTGACCCGGCACCGGTACGACGTGGTGCTGCGCACCGCACCCGGCGACGATGCCGTCGACGCCCCGGTGCTGGCCTGGGCCGGAGCGGAGCACCTGGCCGCCGAACTCGCCGCGGGCCGCCCAGCCCTGCGGGTGACCGGCATCCCCAACCTCCGCCTGGCCGAGGAAGTCACGCGCGTGCGCGCCCTGTTCGGCGAGGACCCGCCGTCCGCCGCCGCGGTGGACCCCGAGGACCTGTACTCACTGGCCGAGCGCACCGGCCACCGGGTGGCCGTCACCTGGGCGGCCACGGACGCCGAGGACGGGGCGCTCGAGGCCCTGTTCGTCCGCGGAGACGGCCCGGTGGACCTGGCACGCGCCGGGACCTACCGGCCCGCACCCGGACCCGACGCCCGGCCCCGGGCCAACGACCCGGCGAGCCGTCGCGACGACACCGGACTCGGACCCGTCCTGCGCGAACGGCTCGCGGAGACCCTGCCCGCGCACATGGTGCCCGCCGCCGTGGTCGTCCTCGACGCCCTGCCGCTCACCCCGAACGGCAAAGTCGACCGAGCCGCGCTGCCCGTGCCCGACTTCGGGACGCACGGCGAGGGCCGGGCGCCGGCCACCCCGCGCGAGGAGCTGATGTGCGCCCTGTTCGCCGAGGTCCTGGGCCTGGCGGGCTTCGGGCTCGACGACAACTTCTTCGAGCACGGCGGTCACTCCCTGCTGGCCACGCGGCTCGCCGGCCGGGTCGGCGCCGTGTTCGGCACCGAGGTCCCGCTGCGCCGGCTCTTCCAGGCGCCCACCCCGGCCGCACTGCTGCGGGAGCTGGCGCCGGAGGGACCGTCCGACGGGCACGGCGTCCTGGTGCCGCTGCGTGCCTCCGGATCGGGCACCCCGCTGTTCTGCGTGCACCCGGCCGCGGGGCTGAGCTGGGTCTACCTCGGGCTGCTCGCCCACCTGGGCCCGCAGTACCCGTTGTACGGCCTCCAGGCACGCGGCACCGACGGCGCGGGCGAACTGCCCGCATCGATCGAGGAAATGGCCGCCGACTACGCCGACCAGATCACCGCCACGGCCCCCGAAGGCCCCTACCGGCTGCTCGGCTGGTCGGTCGGCGGGACCATCGCGCACGCCGTCGCGGCCGAACTGGAACGCCGCGGCGGGCGGGTGGAGCTGCTCGCCGTACTCGACGCCTACCCCGTCGCGGACGCCGCCGGCGGCGAACCGCCCTCCGAGGCCACGATCATCGCGCACAACCTGCGCGCGGTCGGCTTCGACTTCCACGAGTCGGAACTGACCCCGCAGACGTTCCCGATCGAGCGCTACCGGGCTTTCCTGGCGCGTGAGAACAAGGTGATGGCGAGGTTCGAGGAGCACGAGATCCTCGCCATGAAGGACGTCTACGTCAACAACACCCGGCTCATGTGGTCGCACACCCCGCCCCGCTTCAGCGGCGACCTGCTCTTCGTCACCGCCGAACGCAGCCGGGGAGCGCTGACCCGTGAACGCGGCCACCAGGCCTGGGCACCGTACGTCGACGGCGAGATCGTCAACCACGACGTGGACAGCGACCACGAGGGCCTGATGACCCGGCCGGCTGCGATCGCCCACGTCGGGCGCGTCCTGGCCGAACGGCTCGCGGTGCTCGACAGTGCGGCGCCGGGTGCACGTAGAACCGGCGTAGACGCCGCGGGCAGGCTCGGCGCATGACAGCACCGGCACAGACGACGGTCGCGACGCCGCCCCCGCTGCGTCGCAACCGCGACTTCCTCCTGCTGTGGACCGGCAACTGGCTGCAGTTCTTCGGCTCCCGGATGAGCACCGTCTGCTATCCGCTGCTGGCGCTCCAGATCTCCGGGGGGTCGGCGGAGGCGGTCGGCCTGGCCTCGGCCGCGGCCGTTCTGCCGCAGGCCGTGGTCCAGTTGCCGGCCGGCGTCCTGGTCGACCGGTGGGACCGGCGCGCGGTCATGCGCTGGTGCGCGGCCGGGCGGTTCCTGGCGCTCGCCGCGGTAGGGGTCACCCTGGCCCTTGACGTGCTCGGCATGGAACTGCTCCTGGGGCTGATCGCCGTCGAGGTCTCCCTCGCGATCGTCGGCGCGCTCGCCGAACGGGCCGCCGTCCGCACGGTCGTCCCGGGGGAACAGCTGCCCGCCGCGCTGTCGCAGAACGAGGCCCGAGGCCGGATCGCGGGTCTGCTCGGCGGGCCCGCCGGCACCGTTCTGTACACCTGGACCCGCTGGAGCCCGTTCGTCGCCGCCACGCTCGGAGCACTGATCGCGGCCGTCAACCTCCGTTTCATCCGCGCCGACCTGAGCACACAGAGCCCGCAAAAGCGCCGTCCTCTCCACCGCGACCTGGCCGACGCCCTGCGCTGGCTGTGCGGACAGCGGGCGCTGGGCGCGATGCTACCCGTGGTCACGGTGGCCACGGCCCTGCTGCAGGTGGTGACGCAGGGTCTGGTCGTGATCCTGGTCAAGGAACAGGGGCTGCCCGAGGCCACGTTGGGCCTCGTGCTGGGGATCAGCGGCTGCGGCGGGCTACTCGGCGCGCTGACCGGACGCTGGTTCATGGCGCGGCTGCCGCTGCCCGTCCTCCTCATCGGCGGCCTGACCCTGTGGGCCGCGCTGATGAACGCCATGGCCTGGGCCACCGGGCCGGTGCAGCTCGGGGTCCTGTTCGCGCTGATGAACATCATCGGGGCGGTGTTCGGGGTGGCCACCGCCGTCTACCAGGTGACCGTCACCCCGCAGGAGCTGCAGGGCCGGGTCGCGGCCCTGTCCGGCCTGGTCGTCGCACTCGGCGCCACAGCGGGCGCGTTCTGCGCCGGAAAGCTCCTGCAGGCCTACCGCGGACAGCTCTCGCTGCTCGTGGCGGCCGGTCTGATGGCCGTGACGGCCGCGGTGGCCGCGCTGGTCCCGGCCGTGCGCAAGGCCCGCATCCCGGACGCGACAGCCCGTCACGGGACCCGTGCACCTTCCTGATCCGTATGCCTCACCTCCGTCTCCGGCTCTCCGAGCCTCCGTCACCACGTGTAAGGACCGCCGATGGACCTGAGCCTGTTCTATTTCGCGCACGACTCCACCGCCCCGGGGCAAGCCGGCCGGTACGAGCTGCTGATCGAGGGGGCGAAGCTCGCCGACCGGTCGGGGCTCGCCGCCGTATGGACCCCGGAGCGGCACTTCGACCCCTTCGGCGGGGCCTATCCGAACCCTGCCGTGCTCGGCGCGGCCGTGGCCATGTGCACCCAGCGCATCGGCATCCGGGCGGGCAGCGTCGTCGCCCCGCTGCACCACCCGGCGCGGATCGCCGAGGAATGGTCGGTGGTCGACAACCTGTCCGGTGGCCGCGCGGGCGTCGCCTTCGCCTCCGGCTGGAACACCGTGGACTTCGCGCTCCGCCCGGAGAACCACGCCGACCGGCGCACTCTGGTCCGCGACATCGCCGAGGAAGTGCGACGGCTGTGGCGCGGCGAGGCCCTCTCCACCACGGACGGGCTCGGCCGGCCGGTCGACATCCGTGCCTATCCGCCCGCCGTGCAGTCCGAACTGCCCGTCTGGCTGACCTCGGCCGGCGGAGTCGACACCTTCCGGGCCGCCGCCCGCATGAAGGCCGGCATCCTGACCCACCTGCTCGGCCAGTCCCTGGAGGAGGTCGCCGGAAAGATCGCCGAGTACCGGCGGGTCGCAGCCGAGGAGCACGACGGCTGGTCCGGCCATGTCGTGCTGATGCTGCACACCCTGCTCGGCGACGACCTGGACCAGGTCCGCGAGCAGGTGCGCGAGCCCTTCACCCAGTACCTGAAGAGCTCCGCCAACCTCACCGCCAAGTCGTTCACCGGCAAGGACATGGACCTGTCCGAGCTCAACGCAAACGACATGGACTACCTCGCCGCCCGCGCCTTCGACCGCTACTTCGAGGCCGGCGGTCTCTTCGGCAGCGTCGAGCGGGTGGCCGAACTGCTGCCGCGTGTCGAGGCCTTGGGCGTCGACGAGATCGGCTGCCTGGTGGACTTCGGAGTGGAGTCCAGGGCCGTGCTCGACGGCATCGACAAGCTCGGCAAGCTGAACGAGTTCATCTCCCGATAGGAGCAGGAGACGTCATGAGTACCACCCTGAGCGAGAACCTCACCTGGGCCCCGCGCGAGATCACCGAGGCCGAGGCCCAGGGCCGCGACCTGGCCGCGTACCTCACCGCCCAGGGCGCGGAGGGCCTGACCGACCTGCTCACCGAGCACAAGGCGCTCGTCTTCCGCGGCTTCGGCGTCACGCCCGAGTCCATCGACCCCGTCCTGGAGCGGCTGCTGCCGACCCGGCTGCCGTATGTGCACGGCAACTCGCCGCGTACCCGGGTCAAGGGCAACCTCTACACCTCGACCGAGTATCCGCAACGCTTCACCATCTCCATGCACAACGAGCTGAACTACGCCCGCACATGGCCGGCGCGGCTCGCGTTCTACTGCGAGAAGGCCGCCGAATCCGGTGGCGCGACCCCGGTCGTGGACGGTGAGCTGTGGCTCAACTCGCTGCGTCCGGAAGTCCGTGAGGCCTTCGCGGGTGGAATCCGCTACGTGCAGAACCTCCACGACGGATACGGTCTCGGCAAAAGCTGGCAGGACACCTTCGAGACCGACGACAAGGCCGAGGTGGAGCGCTATCTGGCAGCCGCCGAGGCGGAGTGGGAGTGGGGCCCCGACGGCATCCGCGTGGTCCAGCACCGGCAGGCCACCACCACGCACCCGGTCACCGGCGTCGAGGTCTGGTTCAACCAGGCCGACCAGTGGCACCCGGCCGGACTCGGCGACGAGACCGCCAAGGAGCTGTACGACATCCTGCCGCCCGAGGAGTTCCCGCAGTACGTCACGTTCGCGGACGGCACCCCCATCCCCGAGGAGTACGTCACGCACATCCGCGACGTCGGCCTGGACCTCGCGGTCGACGTGGACTGGCGCGAGGGCGACATCCTCGTCATCGACAACGTCCTGACGGCCCACGGCCGCCGCCCCTTCGAGGGCACGCGCCGCATTCTGGTCGCCATGTGCGACTGACTCAGTGAACGCGCCCGGCCGCCTCCCCGGCCGGGCGTCCCGTCCCGGCCCCGGTTCCCCCGACCCCGCCCGCCCCTCACCAGGGGTGGGCGGGGTTTCCCGCTGCACAGGCCGCGTGCCCGCAGATCGCGGGCCCTCACGCCCGCAGGTACGCCAGCACCGCGAGCACCCGGCGATGCCCCTCGGTGTCCACCGGGAGGTCCAGCTTGTTGAAGATGTTGCCGATGTGCTTGTTCACGGCCGCCTCGCTGATGAACAGGTGCTTGGCCAGGCTGGCGTTGCTGCGGCCCTCCGCGATGAGCGCGAGCACCTCGCGCTCGCGGGCGCTGAGCCGCTCCAGCGGGTCCTGGCGCAGCTGCACCAGCTGCTGGATGACCTCGGGGTCCACCACGGTCCCGCCGGCGGCGACCCGTTCGATCGCGGAGGTGAAGTCCGCCACCGCGCTCACCCGCTCCTTGAGCAGGTAGCCCACCCCGGCGCCGCCGCCCGAGTCCAGCAGGCGCAGGGCGTACGACCTTTCCACGTACTGGCTGAGCACGAGCACGGGCAGCCCGGGGAACTCGGTGCGCAGCTCGACCGCTGCGCGCAGTCCGTCGTCGCCGAGCGAGGGCGGCATCCGGACGTCCGTGACGATCAGGTCGGGCCGGTCGGCGCGGGCCGCCTCGACCAGGGCGTCGGCGTCACCGACGGCCGCCACCACGTCATGGCCGACCCGTTCCAGCAGTCCGACCAGGCCTTCGCGCAGCAGCACGGCGTCCTCGGCCACGATCAGGCGAAGCGACACGGGACCTCCACGTGCACCAGGGTGGGACCACCGACCGGACTCGACACACGCATCCGGCCGTCGAGAGCGGCGACCCGGTCCGCGAGACCGGTCACGCCGCTGCCCGCAGGGTCCAGCCCGCCCCGGCCGTCATCCGTGATGTCGAGGATGAACAGGTCGGAATGGTAGCGGCCGTGGACGTGCGCGGTGGTGGCGCCGCTGTGCTTGGCGATATTGGTCATGGCCTCGTTGATCAAGTAGTACATCGTCGTCTCGAGTTTTCTGGGCAGCCGCTGGGGCACCTTCAGGTCCACGGTCACCGGGATCGGGAAGCGGCCCGCGTAGTCCTCGATCGCCGCGACCAGTCCGTGGTCGGCGAGGACCGGCGGGTTGAGGCCCCGGATCAGGGCACGCAACTCCTGGTGCGCGGTGGAGAGCTGGTTCTCGGCCTGGGTGAGCAGCTCGTCCTGCGCGGAGCCCTCCTCGACCTCCAGGCGCATGAGGCCCAGGGTCATGCCCAGGGACACGAGGTGCTGCTGGGCCCCGTCGTGCAGGTCACGCTCGATCCGCACCCGCTCGGCGTCGAAGGAGTCCAGCAGGCGCGACTGCGAAGCGCGCACCTCGCGCAGCTCCTCGCCCAGCTCCTTGTCCCGCGGGGCGAGGAACGTGCGGGCCATGGCGGCGCGGGCGCCGGCCCACGAGGTCACCGTGTAGGGCGAGGAGAGCAGCACTATCACGGCGAACACCGTCCACGGCCAGGTCTCGCCGGAGGTCGTGGCGATGAACGTGGCCGGCACCCCGAAGGAGAAGCCGAGCACCAGGAGGTCGAGCCACCACAGGGCCGCGGCCGACAGCAGCGTGAACACCAGCTCCCGCCAAGTGGCCTGCTCCTTCAGCCGGGTGGCCACCCAGCCGCGCAGGCCCGGCGCGTCCGGGCTGCGGTGCGGGTCGGTCAGCCGGTCGAGGTCCACCAGACGCAGCCGCCGGCGCTCCACCGTGGCCACCACGGTGGAGGCGAGGACCAGCCCGACCAGCGGTGCCACGCCGATCAGCACGACGAGCAGGATCAGGCCCGCGGCCAGGCCGAGCGCGAAGACGAGGACCGCCGCGGCACCGACCAGCACGCCGCCGCTCAGATAGGCGAGGGACCGCCAGGGCCAGCTGGAGGTCAGAAAGCTCAGGGGACGCTGAGCCATGGCCTGCCAGGCCGTCGTTGGTTGCATGTGCTTCAACGTACCCAGGAGACCTCTACCCTGTCTCCGCGTGCCCGGCGAAGTAGAGCTGGCTCTACCTCAGGAGTAGAGAGCAGGCCAGTGCCCCGGCCACCCCCCGCACGGTGGAATCGACGCATGACGACGACGAGCCACATCACCCCCACACAGTACGCGGTCGAACTCCAGGGCCTTCGCAAGGTGCACGGCACCGGCGGGCGCCAGGTGACCGCTCTGGACGGCGTCTCCCTCGGCTTCCCCCGCGGCACCTTCACCGCGATCATGGGTCCCTCCGGCTCCGGCAAGTCGACCCTGCTGCAGTGCGCGGCCGGCCTCGAGCGGCCCTCCGAGGGCGAGATCATCCTCGCGGGCGAGGACATCGGCCGGCAGAGCGAGAAGGAGCGCACCGAACTGCGCCGCAAGCACGTCGGGTTCGTGTTCCAGGCCTTCAACCTGGTCGAGTCCCTGACGGCCGCGCAGAACGTGGAACTCCCGTCCCGGTTCGCCGGCCGCAAGGTCAGCCGTGAGGAGGTCGAGCAGGCGCTCGCCTCCGTCGGACTCGCCGAGCGCGCCGGACACCGTCCCAGTGAGCTGTCCGGCGGCCAGCAGCAGCGCGTCGCCCTCGCCCGTGCCCTCGTCACCCGCCCCGACGTCCTCTTCGCGGACGAGCCGACCGGCGCCCTGGACACCGTCACCTCGCGCGAGGTGCTGCGGATGATGCGGATGCTGGTGGACCAGGAGGGCCAGACCACCCTGATGGTCACCCACGACCCGGTGGCCGCGGCCCACGCCGATGTCGTCGTCTTCCTCAAGGACGGCCGTGTCGCCGACCGCATCCTGCTCGACCGCCAGGCCGGTGTGAACAACGCCGCCGCGATCGCCACCCACATGGCCCGGCTGGAGGCCTGAGAGACATGCTGATCCTCGCGAACGTCCGTGAACGCTGGTCCGGTTTCCTCGGTGCCTTCGTCGCCGTCCTGGTCGGCGTGGCCCTGATCACCACCACGCTGGTGATCTACGACTCCGCCAAGGCCAAGGTCCAGCCGCGCTACCAGGGCACCGCGGCCCTCGCCCTGCCGCCGCAGGCCGTCGACGCCGACGGCAGCCCCAAGGACCGGATGCCTTGGAGCACGTCCGAGGCCGAGCCACTGGTCTCCGGTCTGGAGAAGGTCCCGGGCGTCGCCGACGCGGTGGTGGACCACTCCTTCTACGCCCAGGCGATCAAGGACGGCAAGCCCGTCACCGACGAGGGCGCCCTGGAGGCCGGGCACGGCTTCTCCAGCGCGCGGATGGCGCCGTACGAGCTGGTCTCCGGCCGGGCCCCGGCCGCGGCCGACGAGGTCGTGGTCGACCGCGCCCTCGGTGCGGCCGTCGGCAGCGAGCTGACCGTCAACGTCACGCAGGGCCGCGAGCAGTTCAAGGTCGTCGGCACCGTGGACGGACCCGGCTACTACTTCAGCGAGCAGTTCGCCGCCCGGCAGCAGCCCGGTGTCGCCACCATCGCCCTGATCCCCGACAAGGGCGCCGATACCGGTGCGATCGTCACCGCGGCGAAGAAGGTCGTCGGCGAGCACGGCAGCGTGGTCTCCGGTGACGGACGGGCCGAGCTGCAGCCCGAGTACATCGAGCACAAGCGCTTCCTCGGCGTCCAGCTGATCAGCGCCATGGCCATCCTGGGCCTGTTCACCACGGTGTTCGTGGTGGCCTCGATGCTGGTCCTGTCGACCGGGATGCGCCGCCGCGAGATCGGTCTCCTGCGCACCATCGGCGCCTCGCCGAAGCAGATCCGCCGGATGATCCTCGGTGAGGCCGCCGTGGTCGGCCTGGCCGGCTCGGTCGTGGGCTGCGTGGCCGGTGTGGCCGCGACGCCGCTGCTGCTGTCGATCCTCAAGGGCCTGGACGTCACCCCGCCCGGCATGCAGATCACCATCGCCGCCTGGCCGCTGCTGGTGGCCTCCGCGATCGGTGTCGGCGTCAGCGTGATCGGCGCCTGGAGCGCCGGCCGCAAGGCCGCCAAGGTCGCCCCGATCGAGGCGCTGCTCGACAGCCGCTCGGCCAACAAGGGCATGGGGCGCGGTCGTTGGATCGCCGGTCTGTCCGTCCTCGGCGCCGGTGTCCTGCTCGCCGTCGGCACCGCCACCTCCACCGCCGACGACCGCATCAACATGGCGATCTTCGCCACCATGACGCTGATCGTCGCGGCGGCCCTGCTGGCTCCCGTGTTCGTCGCGCCCGTCGGCCGGATCCTGACCGCCCCGTTCCAGCGCGGCGGCAAGGCCGCCCCGGTCCTGGTCCGGGCCGAGCTGGTCGCCAACCCGCGACGCGCAGCCTCCCTGGTGGCCCCGGTGATCGCCGCCGTCGGCTTCGCGGTGCTGCTCAGCGGCATGGTCGAGACGATGCGGGTCGCCTACCCGGCCGGCGAGGCGCTGAAGGTCGCGGGCCAGACGATCGTCACGCCGGACGGCACCCCGGGCAACACCGACGAGGTCGTCGCCGCCAACCCGGTCGGCAAGGCCGCCCTGCCGACCCGTGCGTTCGTCGAGACGGAGAAGGCGCGGGACGCCGAGACCGCCGGCGCGGCCACCGTCCTGGACGTCCTGGGCAGCCGGGACCCGAAGTGGAACAAGCCGGGACAGGCCGTCCTCGGCGAGAAGATGGCCGGTGAGCTGGGCCTGAAGCAGGGCCAGGACGTCCCGGTCCGGTTCGCGGACGGCGCCACCGTCACGCTCACCGTCGCCGAGGTGCTGCCCGACGACCCCGCCCGCGGTGACTTCGTGGTCGCCCGTGACCTGGTCCGCGCCCACGACCCGGCCGCCCTCACCGACGACATCTTCGTGCCCGCCGGCGCCAAGGCCTCGGACGCGGTGCCCGGAGTGGCGCTGCACGACGCCGTCGAGTTCGCCCTGGCCGACTACAACACCGACGCCAAGCTCACCGATTCCCTCGCCATGATGCTGATCGTCATCGCCGTCGGGTACAGCGTGATCGCCGTCGCCAACAGCATGGCCATGGCGGCCCACGGCCGGCGCCGCGACTTCGGGGTGATGAAGTCGGCCGGTGGCACCGTCCGCCAGCTCCTGTTCACCTCGGCAGGCGAGACCACCCTGGTCGTCGCCGTAGGCGCCGCCCTCGGTGTCCTGGTCACGCTGCCCCCGCTGGCCGGCATGGCGGCGGGCCTGTCCGAGGCCACCTCCTCGGACGTGGGCCTGCACCTGAACTCCGGCGTCATCGTCACCGCCGTCATCGGCACGCTGGCGGCGGCGGTGCTCGCGGGGATCGCGGTCACGTCGAAGACGCTCAAGCGGCAGGCGGCGTAAGGCGCAGGGGAGACGAGAGGCAGGAGGAGAGGCCGGAACGAGGACGGACACGCAGGCGGCGGCCCCGGGAACCCCCGGGGCCGCCGCCTTTGCGCGCCCGGCCCCGCCCGTCCCGCCCCCTCGGCCCCGCCCCCCGCCTCCGCCACCTCAACTCCTTTCCGGCCCCCCGGTTATAGAGCCCGGATAGCACCGCTGGATGTGCTGGTCGGCGCAAGCGCGATGGGAGGCGAAGACAGTGACCGTTGAGGATCTGCACACGCAATCACGGTGGCTCAGGACATTCCGCCGTGTGGCGAGGCCCCGGTGCCGGCTCGTGTGCGCCCCGCACGCCGGCGGCACCGCGCAGGCGTACCGCACCTGGCCCGCGGGCCTGCCCGCCGATGTCGAGGTGCATGGCGTGCAGTACCCCGGCCGGCAGGACCGGCTCAGCGATCCCGCCCCCCACTCCATGGACGACCTGATCGGTCCGATCGCCGATGCCCTGGAGCCCTTCCTCGGCGAGCCCCTCGCCCTGTTCGGCCACAGCATGGGCGCCGTCGTCGCGTACGAGGTCACCCTCGAACTCGAACACCGCCACGGACAGGTCATCGACCTGCTCGCCGTCTCCGGGTCCCGTGCCCCGCACGAGCGCGAGAACCACGACCGGCACGCCCTGGACGACGCGGGCCTGATCGAGGAACTGCGCCGCCTCAACGCCGACTTCGCCGATCTGCTCGACTCTCCCGAACTGCTCGAACTCGTCCTGCCCTCCATCCGCGCCGACTTCGGCGTCGTGGCCGGCTACCTCCGCACCCCCCCGGTCCCGGTGCGCGCGCCCCTGCTCGTCCTCGGCGGCAGCGAGGACCCGGACGTCTCACCCGAGGAACTCTCCCGGTGGCGGGCCTGCGCGGGCGGCGCGTTCGGCACCCGTGTGCTGCCCGGCGGCCACTTCTACCTCGATGACGAGCAGCCGGTGCTCGACCAGCTCACCCCCTGGCTCCCGGGCCGCCGTCTCTGACCGCGCGTCCCGGCGCCGATCGCGTCGCACAGACCCCACGACCACAGGAGTACGCGCAGTATGGCTGACCTGACCGGCGCCTCGAACGTCGTCGAGATCTTCACCGAGCACGCGCGCACACGCGGTGACTACCGCGCCGTCGCGATCGTGCCCGACCCCTCCGATCCTTCCACCGCCCAGTGGGTGACCTACGACCAGCTCGACCGCGCCGCCCGCAGCTGCGCCGTCGACCTGCTGCGCAGCTGCCGGTCCGGCGACCGCGCGCTGCTCCTGCTCCCGAACTCCGCCGAGTTCGTCGTCGCCATCCTCGGTTGTTTCTACGCGGGCCTCGTACCGGTCCCGTCGTCGATGCCCGGCCGCTACAAGCAGGACCAGCGCCGGGTGAGCGGCATCGCGCGCGACGCCGAGATCGGCGTGGTGCTCACCGGGCCCGACGACCTGAACGACGTGCTGACCTGGGCCGAGACGGAGGACCTCGACGTCCCCGTGCTGATCCCCGACGTCGACCCCGAGCCGCTCACCGAGCCGTTCACGCCGCACGCCGCGCACCCCCACGACCTGGCGCTGCTCCAGTACACCTCGGGCTCCACCAGCGATCCCAAGGGGGTCCAGGTGACCCAGCGCAACCTGCTGCTCAACGCGCACGCGATCGACACGTATCTGCCGGTGCGCGAGGGCCAGCGCTACGGCGGCTGGATCCCCAACTACCACGACATGGGCCTGATGGGGCACATCCTGACCCCGCTGCTCGCGGGCCGCGGCATCGCCCTGATGACCCCGGCGGCCTTCCTGCGCCGCCCGCGCGCCTGGCTGGAACTCGTCGACCACTTCGACATCGGCCTCTCCGCCGCACCGAACTTCGCGTACGAGCTGTGCCTGACCCGGGTGCCCGAGGACTCCATCGCCGACCTCGACCTGTCCCGCTGGACGCAGACCATCAGCGGTTCGGAACCGGTCAAGGCCAGTGTCCTGGCGGAGTTCGCGGAGCGGTTCGCGCCCGCCGGTATCCGTCCCGAACAGCTCACGCCCTGTTACGGCATGGCGGAGACCACCCTGATGATCTCGACCACGTCGGGCCGCGTCCCGCGCGTCCTCACCGTCGACTCCGGCGCGCTGGAGGCGGGCCATGTCGAACCGGCGGCCGACGGCGCGGGACGGACCCTCGTCAGCTGTGGCGAGCCGCGTCACCTGGAGGCCCGCATCGTCGATCCGGCCACCGGCGAGGCCCTGCCGGAGGGCTCGGTGGGCGAGATCTGGCTGCGCGGTGAGCTCGTGGTCGGCGGCTACTGGCGCAACCCCGCGGCCACCGAGGCCACGTTCGGCAACCGGGTGGCCGGCGAGCCCGGTGACGCAGGGGGCTGGCTGCGCACCGGGGACCTCGGCGCCCTGCTGGACGGCGAGATCTACGTCACCGGCCGCATCAAGGAGATGATGATCGTCCGCGGTCGGAACATCTACCCGCACGACATCGAGCACGAACTGCGCCGACAGCACGAGGAGCTGCGCGACACGGTCGGCTCGGTCGTCTCCGTCGCCTCCGGAGCCGATGACACCGACGGCCGGCTCGTGGTCATCCACGAGGTCCGCCGCCGCGCGCAGAACGAGGAGCTGGTCCGCCTCGCGGCGAGCATGCGGGCCACCGTGGCCCGCGAGTTCGGCCTGCGCGCCGACGCCGTGCTGCTGATGCGCCGCGGTGCCGTCCGCCGCACCACCAGCGGCAAGATCCAGCGCGGCACCATGCGCACCTTGTACGCCAACGGTGAGCTGGAGCCGCTGTGGGCCGACGGCTACACGGCGGCCGGCAAGCCCGTCGCGATACCGGCGGGAGACCGCGGATGACGGCGCCCGGGGGAGTAGCGAAGCCCGCGCCCGAGCCCGGCGCATCCGCAGCACGCCCGACCGCCACCGGGCTGGGGCCGTCCGCCGCCGGGCCGGGGCCGTCCGCACACCTGACCACGGTCACCGCACCCGCCGCACGGCCGACTGCCGCCGGTCTGGAGGCCCGCCTGCGGGAGTGGTCACAAAGCGGTGGCCCCTTCGACCCCGAGCTGCTCGCCGCGCACGAGGAGAAGGAGGCCTTCCCGGCCGAGGCGTGCGCCGCGCTCGACGCCTGGGGACTCCCGGAGTTCTACGTCCCGACGCGCTACGGCGGCCGGCAGGAGCGGCTCGACGAGTTCGTCGCCCTGCTGCGCCGGATCGCCGCCCGCGATCTGACGGTGGCCGTGGCGCACGGCAAGACCTTCCTCGGCGGGGTCTGCGTCTGGGCGGCCGGCGAGGACGGCCCCGCCCACCTGCTGGCCCGGCAGGTCCTCGCGGGCGAGCCGGTGGCCTGGGGCCTGACCGAGCCCGGCGGCGGCAGCGACCTGCTCGCCGGTTCCCTCACCGCCACCCGGCACGGCTCGGGCTGGCGCCTGAGCGGCCGCAAGTGGCCGGTGAACAACGCCACCCGGGGCAACCTGATGTGCGTCCTCGCCCGCACCGAACCGGGCGGTGGCTCACGCGGGTTCAGCCTCTTCCTGATCGACAAGCGCGCCACCCCTGCCGGGACGGTGCGTCCGCTGCCCAAGATGCCCACGCACGGCATCCGGGGCGCCGACATCAGCGGCCTGGAGTTCGACGGGGCGAGGGTGCCCGCCCACGCCCTGGTCGGCAAGGTCGGCGGCGGTATCGAACTCGTCCTGAAATCGCTGCAGTTGACCCGCATCGTGTGTACTTCGCTGTCCCTGGGCGCCGGCGATCACGCCCTCGCGCTCCTGCGCCGCTTCCTCGGTGAACGACGCCTGTACGGGCGCTTGCTGGCCGATCTGCCGCACGCACGCGACGCCGCGGGCCGCGCCGTGGCCCGGCAGTTCCTCGCCGAGACCGTCGCGCACACCGCCGCGCGGGCGGCCCATCAGACCCCGGAGCAGCTGAGCGTCGTCTCCGCCGTGGCCAAGGCGTTCGTGCCGAACCAGATCCAAGCCCAACTCCGGCTCATCGGTGACCTGTTGGGCGCCCGCGGGTTTCTCACCGGAGTCGAGGGATACGGGGCCTTCGCCAAGCTGGAGCGTGACCATCAGGTCGTCCCGCTCTTCGACGGCAGTACGTGGGTCAACCGGGCCGGCCTCGCCGCCGTGCTACCCGTGCTGCGCCCCGGTCGCCGGCCGGACCCGTCCGGTGCCCCATCCCCGGCGCACTGGCTGCGCGCGGACCATCCGCTCGACCCGCTCGACACGGACCGCCTCCGCCTGATGGCTCCGCGCGACGCCCTGCTCGGCGCCCTGCCCGGCCTGGTGGCCGAACTCGCCGCGGAGGACCGGGAGCCGGCCGCCACGGCCATGGCCCGCGCTCTGATCGCGGCCTGGGAACGGCTGGGCCGCGACATCGGTGCGCTGCGTCCCACCGGCGGCGCACCGAGCACCGCCGCGATGCGGCTCGCCGAGCGCTACGAGTGGTGCTTCGCGGGCGCCGCCGCCCTCGCGCTGCACCGGGCCCGGCCGGATCTGCGCGACGGGCCGTGGGGCAGGGACGCTCTGTGGCTGCGCGGCTGCCTGGCCGTGGTGCTCGAAGGCCTGGACGCCGCGCCGGCCGAGGCCACGCGGGTGTACGAGGAGCTCGGCACCCTCCTGACGGCCGCGCCGGACGTCCCCGCGACGATGTTCGACGTCACCGCGACGGACGCCCCGGTGGTCCTGCCCGACGCGCCGTCCGCCGACGGCCCCGGGTCCGCACGCGACGTGGAGGCAGCGTGATCGACATCGGGTCCCGTACGGACCATCTGGAGAAACTTCTCGGCGACCCCTGGGACGCCGGCAATCCGGCCGGCTTCGCCGCGGCCGTCGCCGCCGACGAACGCGAGGAGACGGCGGCGGCAGCCGAGGCGGCCCTGGACAACTTCGGCCTGCACGCCGAGTTCGTGCCCCGGGCGCTCGGCGGTCGGCTCGAACGCATTGACCACATGGTCGAGCTGATGCGCTCGGTGTACCGCCGCGACCCGGCCCTCGGCCTGGGCCGCGGCGGGCAGCTTCTGCCCACCGTCCACGTCTGGACCGCCGGATCGCCCGGCCAGCGCCGCGAGGCCGCGGACCTGCTGCTCGACAACCGCAGGATCACCTGCGCCGTCCACGAACTGGCCCACGGCAACGACATCTCGGCGAGCTCCTTCGCGGCGCAGCGCGCCGACGGCGTCCTGCGCCTGAGCGGCCGCAAGGAGTCCATCTCCAACTTCGACCGTGCCGACGCCCTGGTCGTCCTGGCCCGCACGGACGCGTCGAACGGACCGCGCTCGCACTCCCTGCTCTTCTTCGGTGCCGACCTGCTCGACCCGGCGCGGGTGCGCATCCTGCCGCGGTTCCGCTCCGTGGGCATGCGCGGACTGCGGCTCGGCGGCATGGAGGCGGCTGGCCTCGAGGTGCCCGACAGGGTGCTGCTCGGCGCCGAGGGCACGGGCGTGGACACGGTCGTCCGCGCCTTCCAGGTGACCCGGATTGCGTTTCCGGCGATGAGCACCGCCGTGCTCGACACGGCCCTGCGCGTCACGCTGCACCACACACGGCGGCGCATGCTCTACGGTCGGCAGGCGGCGGCCATCCCCATGGTGCGCACGACCTTGGCCGAGGCCTTCGCCGACCTGCTGGTCTGCGAGGCGCTGTCCCGGGCGGCGACCCGTGCCCTGCAGCTGTGCCCACAGGCCGGCAGCGTGCACGCACCCACAATGAAGTACTTGGTCGCGGGCGTGCTCACGGACGCCGTCGAGCGGCTGTCCACGGTGATGGGCTCGGAGTTCTACCGGCGCGACGGCGAGCACGCCGTGTTCCAGAAGCTCGCCCGGGACATCAAGCCGGTCGCCTTCGCCCATATCGCCCGCGCGGCCTGCCTGTCCGCGCTGCTTCCTCAGCTGCCGGGCCTGCTCGGCCGCTCCCGGCGCGACCCGGCGCCCGCACCCGACGCCCTGTTCGCCGCGGAGGCCGACCTGCCCGAACTCGACCTGCCCGGATTGCGGTCGGTCGCCGGCGGCCGGGACCCGCTCGCGGCCTCGCTGCCCACCGTGCTCGACGAGGAGCTGCCGTCGGCCGTACGCCCGCTCGCCGAGGAACACGTCCGCGCCTTCACGGCGCTCACCGAGGCCGGCACCGCCCTGCGGCCACGGCAGCTCGCGATCGACGCCGAGGTGCCGGTGCGCCGGCTCGCGGCCCGCTACACCGTGGCCCTCGCCGCCGCCGCGTGCCTGGGCGTCCACCGCACCGCGCCGTCCGGTGACTTCCTCGCCCGGCCGCAGTGGCTCGCGGCCGCGCTCACCCGCCTGTCGGCCGTCGAGCGGCCGTCCGGCGCGCAACTGCCGCCCGAGATCGAGGACGCGCTGATGGAGGAACTGGTGGACCGGTACGACCGTCGCGTGTCCTTCGGGCTCAGCGCCCGTCCGTACGCGTGAGGCGGCTGCCCGGCCGTCCGCCGGATCCGCGCCCGTCCCACCGGTCTCGTACGGCGGCGAGTCGCGAGGACCCGTCGCCCCGCCCTCCCTCCGCATGTCCCGTCGCTCACGCCGAGCGTCCGCCCGTACCGCCGATCCAGAGGAGACCCCGATGACCACGTTCGCCTTCGACCCCACCGACCCCGCGCAGCTCCAGGGCTGGCTCGTCGACCGCGTCGCGGAGTACCTGCCGGACCTGTCCGAGCCCGTCGACCCGCACCGCGACCTCGGCGAGTACGGTCTCGACTCCATCGCGGTGGTGGCCTTCGCCGCCGATGTGGAGGAGCGGCTCGGCACGGCCGTCGATCCCGCCGCGATATGGGACTACCCGACCATCGCCCGGCTCGCGGAGTACCTGGCGGCCGAACTGGCGGATCCCGTCAGCGCGGACGAGCGGCCGGAGGCCGCCTGACGGACCGGCCGTGCCCTCGGGCGACCATCCCCCGGGCCGGGGGCACGTCCCGAAAGGAAAGGGGCCGCGGTGGTGATCCCACCGCGGCCCCTTGTGCGCACAGCTCACGCCGCGTCGGCTTCCATCGCGCGTACCAGGCTGAGCGGACGCATGTCGGTCCAGTTCTCCTCCACGTAGGCGAGGCAGGCGGCGCGGGTGTCCTCACCGTGCACCTTCCGCCAGCCCGCCGGGACCTCGGCGAACGCCGGCCACAGCGAATGCTGGCCCTCGTCGTTGACGAGCACGAAGTATGACGCCTCGTCGTTCTCGAACGGATTGGCCACGATGCCACCTCACAAGTGCGTGCGGAACTGCGGTCGGCACGAGAGTGGAACGCGGCTCTACAGCATTCCTACAGACGCCCCCTTCCTCCGGTGACGGCCCCGGGCCGTCCCGATGGCCGTAACCTGCCACAGGACAAAGGGGAGCGGCGGGAACAGAACCTGCTTCCCCCGTGACGCCGGGAGCGGTGATCCGGCCACGGCGGTGGCGGATTCCGCTGGCAGGCGCGGCAATCGGCGGTGAGCGGCTCCTCGGACGGTGACGGAAAGTGCTGTCAGTTGTCTGCCAACGCAGCAGGCTGTCACGCCAATTGCTGGAGAAGTGCGGATCCCGAAGGCAAAAATCTTCTTGTGCAAAAGGCGCCGCCCCGAGCAGGGGTGAGGGTGCCGACAGCAAACGGAAAGTGTTCGGCGATCCACATCCGGAAGAAATGGGAGTTCATTAATGAAGTCCGCGGCATTCCAGAAGGTCTCCGTCATCACCGTCGCCGTGATCGCCTTGGTGTTCGGGCCCGCGACTGTGGGCACCGCCTTCGCTGAAGAGCCGGGCTGGCAAACGCCGCTGCCGGAGGCCGGCGAGATCGTCTCCGGGGTGCTCGAGGAGCCGGGCTGGCAGACGCCGCTGCCGGAGGCCGGCGAGATCGTCTCCGGGGTGCTCGAGGAGCCGGGCTGGCAGACGCCGCCGAGCGAGCCGGGCTGGCAGTGATTCCCGGCGGACTCCGCCCGATGGTCTTCCGTCGGGCCCGAAGGATTCGTTCCCCCCGCCATCGGACGCCGACGTCAAAGAGAACGCCCGTTCTAGAGATGCGTGTTAGTCTGCCCCCGTCGCGACAGGCTTGAAAAGGACTTTCGTTCGACGACGGGGTGGGGGACACGTGCTTGAGCTCATCGGGTTGAGTGCGGTGGCAGGCGAGGTCTACAGAGCGTCATTACTGAGTTCGGGTGGTTCGGTCGAGGAATTGGCCGAATTGGTCGGCCGACCGGTGGAATTGGTGCGGGGAGCGCTCGACGAGTGCGTGCGCCTCGGTCTGATCCGGCCCTCGTGGGAGACCCCCGGCAGGCTGCACGCGATCAGTCCCGACGTCGCTCTCCAGCCGTTGCTGGCGCGCCAGGAGTCGGATCTGCTCGCCCGGCAGCGCCAGATAGCCGACACGCGGGTGGAAGTGGTGCGGCTCGCCGCGGAGTTCACGGCGCTGCGCAGCCGCAGCGAGCGGAATGAGGTGGAACAGCTTCACGGCATCGACCGGATTCGCGATCGCATAAAGGAGCTGAGCGCCGGCTGCGAACGCAGTCTGGTGGCCTTCGCCCCCGGCGGACACCAGACCTCGGACAACCGCGAGGCGAGCCGCCCGCTCACCGAGGCGCTGCGCGACCGTGGTGTGACCATGCGCACCATCTACCTGGACAGCATTTACAACGACCCCGCGACCGTCGAACACGCCCGCTGGCTCGTCGGGTTGGGCAACGACGTGCGGACCGTGGCCTCGCTGCCGGCCCGCATGATCATCTTCGATGGCGAGGCGGCCATCGTGCCGATGGACCCGGACAACAGCGCCGATGGGGCGCTGCTGTTCCGGGGCCGGGGCATACTCGCCGCGCTGTCCGAGCTGTTCCGGATGGTGTGGGAGCGAGCGGCCCCCGTCACCACGGGCCGCAGGCAGCGCACGAGCACCGACGACAACGGCCTGACCAGTCAGGAGAGTGCCGTTCTGCGGCTGCTCAGCGAGGGGCTCACCGACGAGGGGGTGGCACGCAAGCTCGGGGTCTCCGTGCGTACGGGCCGCCGGATCACCGCGGAGCTGATGGCGAGGCTCGGTGCCAAGAGCCGCTTCCAGGCCGGCCTGCGGGCGGCCCGCCTGGGCTGGATCGGCGAGAGTCCGGATGACGAGGGCGGCGTGACCGAGCTGCTCGACCTGGCGCCGTCCAGGACCACGACGGCACCGGGGGGCACGCCTCCGGCCGGCAGCCGCCTGGCCGGCTGCTGAGCGGCCGTACGCGCCGGGCCGTCGGGCGACGGAACCGCCGTACAGTTCAGGCGGCTGCCACCGGACCGGCCACGGCACGCCGGCCGGACTGGGACCCGAGGAACCCGCCCCGGTAGTACAGGAGCGGACCGGCGTCCTCGGTGCCCTCGGGTGCGCTCAGGTCCATGACCCGTCCCACCACGATCCGGTGGTCGCCGGCCGGGATCACCTTCTCGATCCGGCAGTCCACCCAGGCGATTCCGCCGGCCAGCCGCGGCGACCCGGTCACGTCGGCCGGACTCCAGGCCACCCCGGCGAACTTGTCCCCGCCGGACCGGCCGAACCTGCGGCACAGATCGGCCTGGTCGGCGCCGAGCACCGTCGCGCAGAAGACGCCCGCCTGCTCGATCCGGGCCCCGGTCGCCGACGTCTTGGACACCGCGAACGACACCAGCGGCGGATCCAGGGACAGCGAGGCGAAGGACTGGCACGCGAAGCCGGCCGGCGCGCCCTCGTGCACGGCGGAGATGATCGTCACCCCCGTACAGAAGCGGCCGAGCACGTCACGGAAGCGGCTCCGGTCGAAGCGGAGGGCGGTGGCGGTTGTGTTCACGCGAACCTCACAGGGCAGGGGGCAACGGTCGACGCGCCACGGGGCGCACGCCGGACGATCACGGTCTCCGCGTCCCCTACACGAGGTCTACACGAGCCCGGCCCGGTCGGGCCGGGACGGCTGCGCGATCCCCGGCGTCCGATCTCGGCCAGGACGGTGGCAGCGGAATCGAAGGACGCGCGGCATAGGAATACCGTAGGCCGCCGCCCTTTGATGAACGACGAGTCGTAGGCCGTCGGCGCACTGTCCTGTCCCCCCCACCGGCCTTCGTGTTGCGATGCCGGAGAAAGGCCGTGTGGTGATCGTGGAGCCATGGACGCCGCTGGAGATCGACCCGGAGGGCATCGGCGGACCTGAGGAACTGGTCCAACGCCTGGCCGAGTGGGGGCCGCAGGAACTGACGCATGTGTTGGCCGAGGAAAAGGCCCTGATGTTCCGCGGGTTCGACGTCACGCCCGAGACCCTCGCCGACGTCCTCGACCTGCTGCTCCCGAGCCGGTGCGGACCGGGCCCGCGGCCACGTGACGGGGTTACCGGCGGCATCTGCCGCGTCGCCGAGGAACGGCCGGAGACCACGGTGTGGCCGTATCACAAGATGAGTGCCACCCATGCCTGGCCCACCCGGCTCGCCATGTACTGCGACACCGCCCCGCTCACGGGCGGCGCCAGCATGCTGGTGGACGGCGAGGCCTGGCTCGGCGCGCTCGACCCCGTGCTCCGCGAACGTCTCGCCCCCGGGGTGCGCTACATCCGCCACCTCCACGACGGATCCGACTCCGGATCCGGATCCGGAGTCGGCGAGAGCTGGCAGAGCGCCTTCGGCACCGACCGCCGCGAGCAGGTCGAGCTGCTCCTCGACGGCACCGGCGACGCGTGGGTGTGGATGGCGGACGGCAGGATCCAGGTCTCGCGCACGTGTCCCGCCACCCTGACACACCCGGTCACCGGCGCCGAGGTCTGGTTCAACCAGATCCACCGCTGGCATCCGGCCGGGTGCGGACCTCGCGACGCGCTGTCGCGGATGCTGCCGGAGGACCAACTGCCCTGGAACGTCACGTTCGCGGACGGATCCCCGATCCCCGACCACGTCGTGAGTGAGATCTGCCGCCGCGGCTTCGCCACCGCAGTCGACATTCCCTGGAACCAGGGCGATCTGATGCTCCTCGACAACGTGTCCCTCGCCCATGGCCGTCGCTCCTTCACCGGGACGCGCCGCATCTGCGTCGCCATGTCGAACTGACGGCCTCACCGCCGCACGGCCCCCACCCCCTCGCCAGGAGCTGTTCATGCACGGAGCGACGTACCGGACCCTGCGCCAGACCGATGCCGTCCACATCTGGCAGGGCACGGTCCCCCACTCCGTCGACCCCGCGGCCCTCGCCGTGCTCTCACCCGAGGAACGGGCGATCGCCGCCCGCCGCCCCGCACCGATCGGCGCCCGCTACGCGCAGGTGCACGCGCAGGTACGGCGCATCCTGGCCGGCTATCTCGACGCCGACCCGAAGGAGTTGCGTGTGGGCCGCCGGCCCTGCCCGCGCTGTCCCGACCCGGCGCACGGCAGGCCCCGGCTGGAGTTTCCCAGCACGGGGCTCGACTTCAACCTCTCCCATTGCGGAGCGCACTGGCTGCTCGCGGTCACCGCGGAGCGGCCGGTGGGCGTGGATCTGGAGACCGCGCGCCCGGCGGCGGACCTGTGGACGACCTCGGCCGCGGTCATGTCACCGTCCGAGCTGCGCTACTTGGGGACGTTGTCGGACGAGGCCGCGCGCACGGCCGCGTACTACCGGACCTGGACCCGCAAGGAAGCCGTGGTCAAGGCGAGCGGCGTGGGCGTCGTGGCGGACCTGCGGGCCGTGGACGTACGTCCCCACGAACCGGGGCCCGTCCTGGTACCCCACGCCGAGCCGCGCGGGCCGCAGCTGTGGTCGGTGCGCGACCTGCCGCTCGGCCCCGACCGGTACGGCGCTCTGGCCAGGGAACCCGAGGCCCGCGGCCCCGTCCTCCTGATCGATACGGCCGGCCCCGCCACCGCGGTCGTGCGCGTCCCGGACGGCGAACCGCGGCTCCAGGCGCCCGTCCAGGACGGTGCACCACTGCCGCGGCGGTGACCCCGCTCGTCCGCCGCCGACGAGCGTGACCCGACGTGTACCCGGCCGGAGGCCGTCCCCTGCCTCGCCCGGCCCGGGGCCGTCACCGGTCTTGCGTGGCGCGGGGCTGCCCTCCGCCTCGCCCCGCCCGAGGCTGTCACCCGACCCCGGCCGGTTGGGTGACAGCCTCGCGCGTCCGGCCCTCAGGCGGCGGACCGCTGGACTTCCCGTGCGTAGCCGCTCGTCCCTGCGAACAGCCGCACCAGACTGTTGAGCCGGTACACCGGCTCACCCGGTTCGTCCGAGAAGCTGAGCAGTGCCTGGTCGACGAGGGCCTCGAGCCCCGCCTCAAGCGGCCCCGCCGCGAGACCGAGCGACCGGGCCGCCGACCGCACGGAGAAGACCTCCCGGTCGATCCGGGGCAGCAGCAGGAGCAGTCTGCGCTGGTCCTGGCCGAGACGGTCGACCGCCGCCGCCAGGCTGCGGGGCACGGACAGCCCGCGCGCCTGCAGCTCCCGCAGCCGGCCGTGCGGATCGGCGAGGCGGTCCGCGAACCGTCGCAGCGAGGAACTCGGCCGGGCAGCCAGGCGCGTCGCCACGATCCGTACGGCAAGCGGCAGGCCCGCGCAGTACAGGGCGATGTCCCTCGCGGCCTGCGGTTCCGCGGCGATCCGCGCCGGGTCCACGGCCGCCGACAGCATCTGGAAGCTCTCCTCGGCGCTGAGCGGTGACAGCACAAGGGTGTGCAGTCCGCCGATCGGCCCGAGCAGCGTCTGACTGGTGATCAGCACGCCCGGCTCGGGTGCCCCGGGCAGGAGCGGGGAGAGCTGCAGCTCGCTGACCGCGTCGTCCAGGAGGATGAGGATCCGCCGCCCCGCGGTCCGGGTCCGGTACAGCCTGACCAACTCGTCGAGGTTCGACTCTCCGGCTCCCACCGGCTCCCCGAGGGAGCGCAGCATCCCGACCAGGAGGTCACGCGGATCGACGGGCAGGCCGTCCGGGCGTCTGAGATGCACGTACAACTGGCCGTCGGGGAAGTCGTCGATGCACTCGTTGGCCGCCCGTACGGCGAGTGCGGTCTTGCCGATGCCCGGCATGCCCGCCACCAGGAACCTTCGGGTGTGCCAGGACCGGTCCTCGGCCGGCGGAAGCAGCCGGCGCAGCTCGGCCAGCTCGGCCCGCCGGCCGGTGAAGTCCGGTATGTCCGCGGGCAGCATGGCGGGGGGAGCCGTCCGCACCGCCGCGCGGCGGGCGGGCGCTGCCACCAGGGGGTCGCCGGTGAGGACGGCCTGATAGACGGAGGTCAGCTCGGCGCCCGGATCCACGCCCAGCTCGTCCGCGAGCACCCGGCGCCCCTCGTGGTACGCGGTGAGCGCGTCGGCCTGCCGTCCGCATTGGTAGAGCGCCTTCATCAGATGCGCCCGCATCCGCTCCCGCACGGGGAACTCGGCGACCAGAGCGGTGAGTTCGGGGATCACCTCACGGTGCCGGCCCAGTTCCAGATCGGCCTCGATCCGGTTCTCCAGCGTCACTGCGCGGGCTTCCTCCAGGCGGGGCAGCTCGGCGTCGGCCAGGAACTCGGTGACATTCGACAGCGCGGGGCCGCGCCACAGGTCGAGGGCGTCGTGCAGCAGCGCGCAGGCCCGCTCCACGTCGCCCGCTTCCTGCGCCTCGGTGCCGAGCCGGCTGAGCCGCTCGAACTCGAGGAAGTCCACCCGGGCGTTGCTGGTGTCCAGCGCGTAGCCCGGCAGCCGGCGCTCGATCCGCACGCTCTCGCCGAGCCGCATGCGCAGCCGCGAGATGTAGGTGTAGATCTGCGCACTCACCGTGGCCGGCGGGCTCCACCCCCACAGCAGTTGGCTGAGTTGCGCGTCGGAGACCACCCGTCCCCGGGCGAGCAACAGAGCCGCAAGCACCGTCTTGACCTTGGTCCCCGACAGAACGACCGGTTCGCCGTCTCTGCGGGCTTCCACCGGACCGAGAATCCGGAAGTCCATGACACCCCCTGTTTGGATGCTTTCCGCTGCCCAGTCTGTGAGCGGACGAGCCCGTTCGGGGGGTTCGGGGCCTGTCAGGAGGCTGCGGTGACAGGACCTTGCGAGCGCGGCGGCGTGGCCTCCCGGCACGTTGTCTCGTTCAGCGGGCCGGGCCGGAGTGCGCCGAGGGGCCGCGGTGGCAGCTGCCACCGCGGCCCCTCCGGGCGGCCGGGTCAGACGTCGGCACCGGCCATGGCGTGCACCAAGCTGAGCGGCCGCATGTCGGTCCAGTTCTGCTCCACGTACTCCAGGCAGGCGGTGCGGGTGTCCTCGCCGTGCACGGCCTTCCAGCCGGCCGGGATCTCCGCGAACGCCGGCCACAGGGAGTGCTGCCCCTCATCGTTGACGAGTACGTAGTAGGTTGCCTCGTCGTTCTCGAACGGATTCGCCACGGTTTCCACCTCACACGTCAGTGATTGCGGTCCGCACGATCGTCGCGCCCGGCTCTATACGAATCCTGCGGCAACCGGCGGGGGGGCCCGCGCGTCGCTCACGGCGAGCGCGGTGACGGGGTGACGCGGTGGCAGGGAGTGACCTCTGGCCGGAAGCTGCCGCCGCGTTCGTCCGCACGCCAGGTCCGGTCCACCACGGGCCGGCGAGCGGTGGGGTGTACAGCTACGCGACCAGCGGCTCCCACCAGGCGCGGTTGTCGCGGTACCACCGCACGGTCTCCGCGAGCCCTGCGCGGAAGTCCTTGCGCGGCGCGTAACCGAGCTCGCGGCGGATCTTGCCCCAGTCGACCGAGTAGCGGCGGTCGTGGCCCGGGCGGTCGGCGACGTACTCGACCTTGGTCTCCCAGTCGGCACCGCACGCGTCGAGCAGCAGCGCGGTCAGCTCCCTGTTGGACAGTTCGGTGCCGCCGCCGATGTTGTAGATCTCGCCCGGCCTGCCCTGGGTGCGCACCAGGTCGATGCCCTGGACGTGGTCGTCGATGTGCAGCCAGTCGCGGACGTTGCCGCCGTCGCCGTACAGCGGGACCTTCCTGCCGTCGAGCAGGTTCGTCACGAACAGCGGGATGAGCTTCTCGGGGAAGTGGTGGTGCCCGTAGTTGTTGGAGCAGCGCGTGACCCGCACGTCCAGGCCGTGGGTGCGGTGGTAGGACAGGACGAGCAGATCGCTTGCGGCCTTGGACGCCGAATAGGGCGAGTTGGGGGACAGCGGGTGCGTCTCCGGCCACGAGCCCTCGTCGATCGAGCCGTAGACCTCGTCGGTGGAGACATGCACGAACGTACGGCCGCCCGCCCGGTGCGCCGCCTCGACCAGCGTGTGCGTGCCGACCACATTGGTCCGGACGAACTCGGCGCCGCCGTCGATCGACCGGTCGACATGGGACTCGGCGGCGAAGTGCACCACCTCGTCGTGCTCGGCCATCAGCTTCGCGACCAGGCCGGCGTCGCAGATGTCGCCGTGCACGAACGAGAAGTCGGGATGGTCCTCGACCTCGGCGAGGTTGGCGGGATTGCCCGCGTAGGTGAGCAGGTCGAGCACGGTGATCGACACGTCGCCCGGGCCGTCGGGGCCCAGCAGCGTACGCACGTAGTGGGAGCCGATGAAACCGGCACCGCCGGTGACGAGTATCCGGGAGCTCACGACGAGATCTGGACCTTACTGTGATCACCGAGCACGAGCCGGTGGGCGGACGGGGTACGGGGAGCCGGCGTGACCTCGACGTCACGGCCGATGAGCGAGGCCTCGACCCGGCGGACACCGCGGACCGAGGAACCGCGCAGAACGATGGAGTACTCGATCTCGCTCTCCTCGATCAGGCAGTGCGCGGAGACCGAGGTGTACGGGCCGATGTAGGCGTCGCGCACGACCGTGCCCTCGCCGATCACGACCGGGCCGACGATCCGGCTGCCGACGACCTCGGCGCCCTCCTCGATCACCACGCGGCCGATGACCTCGGAGCCCTGGTCGACCCGTCCGTGCACGAACGGGTCGAGCGTCTCCAGGACGGAGCGGTTGACCTCCAGCATGTCGGCGGTGTTGCCGGTGTCCTTCCAGTAGCCGGAGATCGCGGTCGAGCGGACCGTGCGGCCGTGGTCGATCAGCCACTGGATGGCGTCGGTGATCTCCAGCTCACCGCGCCAGGACGGTTCGATGACACGGACGGCCTCGTGGACCGCCGGGGTGAAGAGATAGACACCGACCAGGGCGAGGTCGCTCTTGGGCCGCAGCGGCTTCTCCTCCAGGCCGACCACGTTTCCCGCGGCGTCGAGCTCCGCGACACCGAACGCCGTCGGGTCGGTGACCCGCGTGAGCAGGATCTGCGCGTCGGGCCGATCCGTGCGGAAGGCGTCGACCAGCGAGCGAATACCGCCGACGATGAAGTTGTCGCCGAGGTACATCACGAAGTCGTCGTCGCCGAGGAAGTCACGGGCGATCCGCACCGCATGGGCGAGTCCGAGCGGGGACGCCTGCGGGATGTAGGTGACCTTCAGACCGAACTGGGCGCCGTCACCTACGGCTTCACGGATCTCCTCGGCGGTGTCACCGACGATGATCCCCACCTCGACGATGTCGGCCTCGGCGATGGCCTCCAGGCCGTAGAAGAGCACCGGCTTGTTCGCCACCGGCACCAACTGCTTGGCCGAGGTGTGGGTGATCGGGCGCAGCCGGGTGCCCGCGCCCCCGGCCAGGACCAAAGCTTTCATGGAACTCTCCATACTGTGCTGTCGAGCCGCTGAGGGACGGTGCGTGAGAGGGACGGCCGGCACAGAGGGACTGCCCGGAGCGTGCCGAAAGCCCTAGCCGGTGACGGTCTCGATGAGCCGGCGCACGATCGCGTGGCGGCCGGCGTCGTGGCGGCCCAGGAACTCCCGGAGCCGCTCGGCGTGCCGGTCACTGCTGCACTGCAGGGGATGGACGACCGCGAAGTGGCCCTCCTCCTCGACGTAGGTGAGTTCGCGCAGCATGGGGACGGCCGGGTCGGTGACGAACGTCTCCAGACCGGTCAGCGCCTCGTCGACGCTCATGCCGCGCGGCGTCACCAGCTCACCGGCGTCCGCGATCGCGCGGTAGAAGCCGAGCATCTCCGCGGCGAAGCAGGCGCGCAGCTCGTCCTGCACCGCCGGGGTGTCGATGGCTTCGGAGAGCTTCGTGCAGGTCGCCTCGTCGGGCAGCGTGCCGAGGGTCAGCCGGTGGCTGACGGTCATGGTGCGCCGTCGTGAGGTGTCGCGCAGGTACATCCGGACGGTACGGTCCAGCACCGTGGTGAAGCGCTCACCGGCGTCGGCGAGCCGAAGCCACAGATCCCAGTCCTCCATACCGATGTGATCGGTGGTCCAGCCCCCGACGCTCTCCGGGAGCCCGCGCACATGGCCCACGCGGGACGGCTCGTACAGCGGCCACAGCAACTGGAGCTGCGGATGCCACAGGCCGTTGAGCGGGTGGGAGCGGTACTGCTCCTCGTCCTGCTCGTTCATCCCGATGCTCGCCGTCGCCACCAGACGCGCCCCGGCGTCGAACTCCCGCTGGAGTACAGCCAGATGGTCGGGGAGCCACTCGTCGTCGTAGTCGAGATAGGCGATGGCCGGTGCGGTGGAGGCGGCCAGCCCGATGTTGCGGGGCCCGCCGGGATGGCCGTGCCGTTCGGTACGGATCAGTTGGACGCGCTCGTCCTCGTAGGAGAGCACCACGTCGTCCGTGTCGTCGGTGCATCCGTCGGACACCACGATCAGGCGCCAGTCCTCGAAGGTCTGGGCGAGTACGCTGTCGATGGTCGGTCGGATGGCCTCGGACCGGTTCCAGGCCGGGCAGATCACATCTATCGCTGCCGTACTCAAGGGCTTCCTCGCAGACTCCTCAAGACGGCCCTCGTGCCGTCCTCGGTACCATCGGCGCCCTGCCTACACAGCGGCTATACGGGCGGGGCGCCGTCGCGTCCCCAAGACCGGCGCGGAGGTCAGGCGAAGACGACGGTGCGCTGCCCGTTGGGCAGGACCCGGCGCGTGCTGTGCCACTCGACGGCCCGCGCCAGTGCCTGGCACTCCACGTCCCGCCCGATCGCCACCAGCTGCTCCGGCGTGACGGCATGGCTGACCCGCCGCACCTCCTGCTCGATGATCGGGCCCTCGTCGAGGTCGGCGGTCACGTAGTGCGCGGTGGCGCCGATCAGCTTCACCCCGCGCGCGTGCGCCTGGTGGTAAGGCTTGGCGCCCCTGAAGCTCGGCAGGAAGGAGTGGTGGATGTTGATGATCCGACCGCTGAGCTGCTTGCAGAAGTGGTCCGAGAGGATCTGCATGTAGCGCGCCAGCACGACCAGTTCGACCTGCTCGGCCTCGACCAGGTCGAGCACCTGTTGCTCCGCGAGGGCCTTGCCGTCCTTCGGCACCGGGATGTGGTGGAAGGGCAGGTCGTACGTGCCCACCAGGTCGCGGAAGTCGGGATGGTTGGAGACGACGCCGGCGATCTCCACCGGCAGCGCACCGGTCCGCGACCGGAAGAGCAGATCGTTGAGGCAGTGCCCGAACTTGCTGACCATCAGCAGGATCCGCATGCGGTCCTTCACCCGGTGAACCTGCCAGTCCATGCGGAAGGTGTCACCGACGGCGGAGAAGCTGGCGCGCAGCTTCTCGACCGGGACCGATGCCTCAGCCGAGAACGCGACCCGCATGAAGAACAGCCCGGTGTCGCGATCGCCGAACTGCTGGCTGTCCTCGATGTTGCATCCCGTCATGAACAGGTAGCTGGACACGGCGTGCACGACGCCTTGCTTGTCGGGGCAGGAGAGGGTGAGGACGTAGTGCTCGGCGGGCATGGGCGTCTCTGATGCGTCGTGTCCGGCGACCTGACCGGACCGATGGCAGGACGGTGCGAAGCCACCCGAGCGCGTGCGTCCATTTTTTTCATACGTGCGGTGGTGGGGCCCGCTTCCGAGAACGGCGGCGCGTCCGGTGACGTACCCACAGGAGCTGGGCGCCCGTGCCGAAGGCGGCGGCGAGGGCGTGGCAGACCGCGTCCGCCCGTGACGTCGCCCCGCGCCCGCGGGTCGGCGGGCAGGCCGCGGAAATCCAGTCCCGCCTCGTGCGCGAGCGGCGCGAACGTGTCCGTGGCGGCGAGGGTGACGTCGTACCCGGCGCGGCGCAGTTCGGCGCCCAGCCCCGTGTACGGAGCGACGTCACCCCGCGACCCGGCCGCCGCGATCACGATTCTCATCGGCTCTCCTCGGCATCGGTGCGGTCACCGGCGTGGCGGGCCGCGTTGGCGTGGACCGCCTTGCACAGGTAGGCGGCCAGGCCCGGGCGTTGCTGCGAGGGCGGGACGACCAGGGCGAAGGCGCGCGGGTCGGCGACGAAGTCGTCCGCGATGCGCCGGTGCATGTCGGGCGGGCAGGAGGTGAACCAGCGCGCGATGTGCAGCCGGTGCTCCTCGGCGAGGTCCGTGGCCCGCCCGCCGCGGCTCGGCTCGCCCTCGTCGAAGGCGGCGAGCAGCTCAGCCCGCCAGGCGGCGGCCTCGCCCATGAGGCGCCGCCAGTCCTCCTTGGTGTGGGCGTCCGCGCGCGCCATCGCCTCGCGCTGCCCGTCCGAGTGCGCCCACTTCAGTTCCGCCTCGGTGGCGTAGCTCAGGTCGAAGGCGACGTCGCCGAAGACCTCGAAGCGTTCCTCGGGGGTCAGGGGCACGCCGGTCCGCTGGACCTCGATGGCCCGTTCCGCGACCTCGGCCAGCCGCCGGAGCCTGGCGATCTCCTCGTTCAGCCGCCGCAGCCGGTCCTGGAGCCGCTCCAGGGCGTTCGCCTGCGGGTCCTCCAGGAGCGAGGCGATCTCGTCCAGGGGGAAGCCGAGTTCGCGGTAGAAGAGGATCTGCTGGAGGCGGACCAGGTCGGCCTCGCCGTAGAGCCGGTATCCGGCGCGGCTGCGGTCGCTGGGCGAGAGCAGTCCCGCCTTGTCGTAGTGATGCAGGGTCCGCACCGTCACCCCGGCGAAGGCCGCGACCTGCCCCACTGAGTAGCTCATCCGTCTGCCCTTTCGTCGGACACAGCCTCAAGCCTGACGCGAGGGGAGGGTCAAGCCGCACCCGGCCATGACGCCGACGTGGCCGGGTGCGGCAGCCACGTGGCGGCCGTACGCGCCACAGCCACGGGAGAGGCCGCGCTTGCGACGTGAGCCGCGCGACACGGCTCGGGACACGGGTGTCGCCCGCCGTTTCCGGGGCACGTTGCGTTCGTCGTGAACCGGTGCCGGCGTCCCCGGACGGCCCCGCACGCACCGCACGACAGCGCACGCGCGTGGCCGAGGAGCGGTCCGGCATGAGGGGAAGGGTGTCGCGTGGAGCGATCTGGTCTGCCGGGAGACGGCGTCGGCGCGCAGGTGTTCACCTCCGATCCGGAGGTCGGCGCCGACCTCGCCCGGGTGGACTGGGCGGCCACACCGCTCGGCCCGCCGGAGGAGTGGCCGCAGAGCCTGCAGACCGCCGTCAGCATCCTGCTCTCCTCCCGGTTCCCCATGTGGATGGCGTGGGGCGAGGAGCTGACGTTCTTCTGCAACGCCGCCTACCGGCGCGACACCCTCGGCCGAAAGTACCCGTGGGCGCTGGGGCGCCCCGCGAGCGAGGTGTGGGCGGAGATCTGGGGCGACATCGGCCCGCGCATCGAGGCCGTGCTCGGCACGGGCCGGGCCACCTGGGACGAGGGGCTGCTCCTCTTCCTGGAGCGGTCCGGCTACACCGAGGAGACGTACCACACGTTCTCCTACAGCCCGCTGCGCGACGACGACGGCGACGTCGTCGGCATGCTGTGCGTGGTCAGCGAGGAGACCGAGCGGGTCATCGGCGAGCGGCGCATGGCCACCCTGCGCGACCTCGGCTCCGACCCCAGTGTGATCCGCACCGAGCAGGAGGTGCTGGCCTTCGCCGACCGGCAGCTGTCCCGCAACCCGCAGGACCTGCCCTTCACCCTGACCTACCTGTTCGACGGCGACGACGCCCGGCTCGCCGGCGCGAGCGGGGTCACCCCCGGCACTCCCGTCGCGCCCCGCGTCCTGCCCGTGGGCCGCGGAGAAGGCGACGACCGGGCCGGGGACGGGACCGTCTGGCCCGTCGCCGCGCTGGCCGACGGGGAGGCGCGCCTCGTCCCGCTGACCGGCGCGCCCTTCGAAGGGCTGCCCGGCGGCGGCTGGCCCCAGCCGCCCGTGGAGGCGCTCGTGGTGCCCCTGCTCCAGCAGGGCAGCGCGCCGTACGGCTTCCTCGTGGCCGGCCTGAACCGCTATCGCGACCTGGACGAGCGCTACCGGGGGTTCGTCGAGCTGGCCGCCGGACACATCGCCTCGGGCATCGGCAGCGCCCGCAGCTACGAGGCGCAGCAGCGGCGCGCGGAGGAACTCGCCGAGCTCGACCGGGCCAAGACCACCTTCTTCTCCAACATCAGCCACGAGCTGCGCACCCCGCTCACCCTGATCATGGGCCCGGTCGAGGAGCTGCGGACCCGGCTCGCCGACGCGGGCGACGACGTGACGACGGAACTCGACGCCATCCACCGCAACGGGCTGCGGCTCGGCAAACTCGTCAACACGCTGCTCGACTTCTCCCGCATCGAGGCCGGCCGCATGCAGGCCCGCTACGAGCCGGTCGAACTCGGCGCGGTGACGGCGGAGCTGGCCAGCGTCTTCCGCTCGGCCGTCGAACGGGCCGGCCTCACCTTCGACGTGGACTGCCCCGCCCTGGACGAACCCGTGCACGTGGACCGCACCATGTGGGAGAAGGTGATCCTCAACCTCCTCAGCAACGCGCTGAAGTTCACCTTCGAGGGCACCGTCCGCGTGACCGTGCGCCGCGCCGGCCGGCACGCCGTGATCACCGTGGCCGACACCGGGACCGGCGTGCCGGAGGCGGAGATGCCCCGCCTGTTCGAGCGTTTCCACCGCATCGAGAACGCCCGCTCCCGCTCCAACGAGGGCAGCGGCATCGGACTGGCCCTGGTGCGGGAACTCGTCGGGCTGCACGGCGGCACGATCGACGCCGAGAGCACCGAGGGCAAGGGCACCGTCTTCACCGTCCGCGTGCCGTTCGGCACCGCGCACCTGCCCGAGGGCTCCGTGGTGCCGGAGCCGGCCGTCACCAGGGCCTCGGGCACCGCCGACCCGTACGTCCACGAGGCCCTCCGCTGGCTCCCGGCGGGCACGGCGGGAGACGACGGCCCGGAGGAGGCGGCGGCCGCCCCGCTCGGGTCGGACGCCGGTCCCACCCGCAGCGCCCGCGTGCTGGTCGCCGACGACAACGCCGACATGCGCGAGTACCTCACCCGCATCCTGACCGCCGGGGGATACGAGGTCACCGCCGTCACCGACGGCGTCGAAGCCCTCGACGCCGCCCGCCGCCGCACGCCCGACCTCGTCGTCAGCGACGTGATGATGCCCCGGCTGGACGGGCTGGAGCTGGTGACCCGGCTGCGCGGCGACTCCCGCACGGCCTCCGTGCCGGTGCTGCTGTTGTCGGCCAGGGCCGGGCAGGAGGCGTCGATCGAGGGACTGCGGGCCGGCGCCGACGACTACCTGGTGAAGCCCTTCGCCGCCGCCGAACTGCTCGCCCGGGTCCGCGCCAACGTCGAACTGGCCCGGCTGCGCGGCCACCACCTGCGCTGGCGCACCGCGCTCATCGACTCGCTCCAGGAGGCGTTCTTCGTCTGCGACGAGTCCGGCGCCGTCGTGGAGATCAACGCGGCCTTCACCGACATCCTCGGCTACGGCCCCGAGGACCTGCCGTACGCCCCGGTCCACCCGTGGTGGCCGGACGCGGTCACCGACCCGGGCGCGCACGCGCAGGTCGGCGAGGCCTTCGCCGGTCTGCTGGTGAACCCGCGCGGCTCGTACACCGTGCCGGTCACCCGCAGCGACGGCCGCCGCCGGTGGATCGCCGTGAACTACAACAAGGCCGAGGACCCGGACACCGGACGCCGCGTCACCGTCGGCACCTTCCGCGACGTCACCGCCGAGCACTACGCCGTCCAGCGGGAGACGGCGCTCGCGGCGCTCAGCACCTCGCTGTCCCGCGCCTCCAGCATGCCCGAGGCGCTGTCCGGCGCCCTGGACCGGCTGCGGTCCCTGTGGCACGCGGACTCCGTGCTGGCCGCCGTCTTCGACGGGGACGACACCCCGGCGCTCACCGCGACCGACCCGGGCCTGCGGTGGGAGGACCTGCCGGAGGCACGCCGGGAACGGCTCGACGCGCTGCGCGGCCGCTCCCCGCTCACCGTGGTCACCGAGGACAGCGGCGCGGGCGTCCTGCTGGAACACCCGCAGGGCCCGCTGACCCTGTGGGTCGACCTGGGCGGGAACCGGCCGTTCACCTCCGAGGACCAGCTGCTGCTGTCGCTGCTGTCCGGACACCTGGCCCAAGGCCTGGTGCGGGCGCACCAGATCGACCAGCAGCGGGAGGCCGCGATCGCCCTCCAGCGCGCCATCCTCGGCCCCGCCCGGCTCCCCGACGGGTTCGCCGTACGGTACGAACCCGCCTCGCGACCGCTGGAGGTGGGCGGCGACTGGTACGACACCGTCACCCTGCCGGACGGGCGCATCGGCATCGTCGTCGGCGACTGCGTCGGACGCGGCCTGGAGGCGGCCAGCGTCATGGGACAGCTGCGCAGCGCCTGCCGTGCCCTGCTGCTCCAGGATCCCAGCCCCGGCCGCACGCTGGCGGCGCTCGACCAGTTCGCGGCCGGTGTGACGGGCGCGCTGTGCACGACCGTCTTCTGCGGGGTGCTCGACCCCGCCACCGGAGAACTCACCTACTCCAGCGCCGGACACCCGCCGGGCATCCTCGTGCACGGCGACGGCACCGTACGGCTGCTGGAGGAGGGACGGTCGCTGCCTCTCGCCGTACGACCGGGCCGTCCACGCCCGGAGGCCACGTGCTCCCTGCCCGCCCGGGCCACGCTGCTGCTGTACACCGACGGTCTCGTCGAACGCCGGCGGCTGCCGCTCAGCACCGGCATCGAGGAGGCGGGCGACGCCGTGCAGGAGGGCCGCGACATGCCCGTCGAGGACCTCGCCGGCGCCGTGATGGCGAGGCTCGCGCCGGCCGGCGGGTACGACGACGACGTGGCGCTGCTGCTGTACCGTCACCCCGCGCCGCTGGACATCACCTTCCCGGCCGAGTCCTCCCAGCTCGCCCCGGTCCGCAGGGCGTTGCGGAGCTGGCTCGCCCAGTGCGAGCTGCCGCCGAATGCGGTGCAGAACGTCCTCGTCGCCGCCGGCGAGGCGTGCGCGAACGCCATCGAGCACGGCCACCGGTACGCGCCGGGGGACGACGTACGGCTGCGCGCCGTGGCCCTGGTGGACACCCTGCGGGTCACGGTGGCCGACAGCGGCCGGTGGAAGGACCCGCAGCCCGCCGCGAACACGCACCGCGGCCGGGGCATGCCCCTGATGCGGGCGATGATGCAGCACGTCACCGTCTCTCCCGGCCCGTCCGGCACCACCGTCGACATGCAGATGAGGATCGCCTGATGACAACCCCGCTCACGCTCGCGCCCGGACGGGGTCCGGACGGCGCCGTCCGTCTCGTCGTCGGCGGCGAGATCGACATGAGCAACGCCGGTCGTCTGGCCGAGGCCCTCGACAGCCGCCCCGGCCCTCTCGTCGTGGACCTGACGGAGGTGGAGTATCTCGACAGCGCCGGGCTGAGCGTGCTGTTCGCCCACGCCGACCGGCTGGAACTCGTCGTTCCCCCGCTGCTCGAGCCCGTCCTCAGCGTCTCGGGTCTCGCCGCGCTGGCCACCGTCCACCGCTCCGGCGACCAGGACCGGGACCGGGACCGGCCCCGGCCGCAGGGTTGACCGAGCCGGACGGGGGAAACCGCATGGTGCCCGTCCACTCCACACGTCCGTGCGGCGGTGACGCCCGCCGCCGCACGCCGTTCCGGAGCCCGACCGTCCAGGAAAGATGCCCCAGGTGAGTGAGGCCCTCGACACGACCGTCCGGTACACCGGCAAGCACACCGCCGTGATCGTCGTCAGCGGAGACGTCGATCTGCACACCGCGCCCCTGCTGCGGGTGGAGGCGCTGACCGCGATGACACGCGGCGCCCGGCACCTCGTCCTCGACATGGCCGAGGTGGACTTCGTCGACTCCACGGGCCTGAGCACCCTGATCGTCGTGCTGCACGCCACCCAGGAGCCGGGCGGCTCACTCCGCGTCGCGCGCGTGCCCGAGCGTCTGGTGCGCATGGTGACCATGACCGGTATCGCCGAGCTGCTCCCCGTGCACGACACGGTCGCGGACGCGCTGGCGGCGCTGGGCGTGGACGACGACGCCGCCCACGAGGGCGCGGACGGCGCCGCGGACCCGGGCGGGGGCGCGTCCGCCGACCGGCGCGCGGACACGTCCGCGACGGCGCGCGCCGACCTGGACACGGACGTGTCCGCGTCCGTGAGCGGTGTCCCGGAGCCGGACGCGTCCGTGAGCGGTGTCCAGGACACGTACGCGTCCGCGACGGCGCGCGCCGACCTGGACACGGACGTGTCCGCGACCGTGAGCGGTGACCAGGACACGCACGCGTCCGCAACCCTAAGCGGTGACCAGGACACGGACGCGTCCGTGACCGTATGCGCCGGACGGAACGCACAGGCGTCCACGACCGTGTGCGCCGACCGGGGCGCGGACGTGTCCGTGACCGCGTCCGCGGACCCTTGCGCGGACGTGACCGCGTCCGCGGACCGGGGCGTCGACGATGCCGTCGGCGGGGCCGGGCCGTCCCAGTGAACCGCCCCTCACGGACCCTCGCCCTCGCACCGGCGGACGGTCCCTCCCTCCGCTCCGGCCACCCCCGCTCCGGCCACCCCGGCCCCGGCCGCCGGCGCCGCCCCGCGTTCGTTGCGCCACATCCCGTCATGGGCGGCGCCGTCCGGGGCATCCGGGACGCCAGGACACACGGTCCGGCGGCGGAGAAGGACCGGCGCCGGGGGGAAAGCGGCGCCGGCCCGGTACACGCTCCGGCGGAGGGAACGAGATGAGACCTGAGCGGGAGCCGCGGACAGGGGAGGGTTCGCGCCCGTCACCGGCCGTACGGGACCGGGACGACGACCTGTCGGTGCTGTTCGGCACGTCGACGGCGCTGTTCGCCTCCGTGGCGGGCCCCGCCCATGTGCTGGAGGCCGCGAACCCGGCGTTCTTCACCGCCATCGGGGGCGGGCAACGGGCACGCACCGGTGTGCCGCTCGGCGATCTGATGCCCGAGCTGGAGGGCCAGGGCTTCCTCCGGCTGCTCGACCAGGTCTACCGGACGGGGGAGCGGCACGTCGGCCGGGACACCCGCGTCGTCATCGGCGTCGGCCGCCACGCCCGTGAGGCGTACGTCGACTTCACCTACGAGGCCCGCCGCGACACCGGCGGCAACGTCGTCGGCGTCCGCATGATCGGCGTGGAGACCACCCAGGCCAAGCACGCCCGGCGGCTGGCCGCCGAACAGCGCGCGCTTCTGGAGCAGATCGCCCGTCAGGCGCCCCTGCCGGAGGTGCTGGAGGGCATGTGCCGGGTGATCGAGGAGCTGTCCCCCGACGTCATCGTCTCGGTGCTGCTCGCGGACGAGGAGGGCCGGCGTCTGCATCACGGCGCCGCGCCCAGCCTGCCCGCCTTCTACAACCAGGCCATCGACGGCATCGCCACCGGCGAGGGCATCGGCTCGTGCGGCACGGCCGCCCACCGCCGGAGCAAGGTGATCGTCACCGACATCGCCACCGACCCGCTGTGGGACGACTTCCGTGAGCTGGCCGGCCGGGCGGGACTGGCCGCGTGCTGGTCCACCCCGATCCTCGGGCGCGACGGGCGGGTGCTGGGCACCTTCGCGATGTACCACCGCACACCGCGCGCCCCCCTGGACACCGACCTCGCGCTGGCCAGCCTGTTCGTCGACACCGCCGCCCTCGCCGTCGAGCGGCACCAGGCGGAGCTGGCGCGGCGGACGGCCGACGCCCGGGAGAAGGCGGCCCGCGACGACCTCTCCTACCTGCTGACCGTCAGCACCGCGCTGGCCGGACCGCTCGACGAGGGGCAGACGCTGCGGCGCCTGGCCGAACTGGCCGTCCCGGCGCTGGCCCCGCTCGCCGCGGTGGACGTCGTGGAGGCCGGGCGGGTGCACCGGGTGGCGTCCGCCGCCACGACCGGGCGCGCCCGTGAACTGCTCGCCTCCCACAGCGGCGTCCGCGAGACGGAGGGCGACGCCGTCGCGCGGGTCCTGGCCACCGGCCTCACCGAGGTGGCCCGGCGCACCCCGGCCGGTCCCGGCCCGTGGGAGGAGCTGGGCGTCACCGGGTACCTGTGTGTGCCGCTCATGGACCGCGAGCGGCCCTTCGGCGTGCTCAGCCTCTACGCGACGGACGACACGGCGCTCGACGGCCACCGGATCGCGCTGGCGGAAGAGGTGGCCCGCCGCGCCGCCTCGGCCGCGCACAACGCGCGCCAGTACGCGCAGCGCGCCGCCCTCGTCCGCGACCTCCAGACCGGCCTGCTGCTGCCGGACCTGCCCGACGTCCCCGGCGCGCAGGTGGCGGCCTTCTACCATCCGGCGGGCCAGGGGCTCGACATCGGCGGCGACTTCTACGACGTGTTCCCGCGGGGGGACGGCAGCTGGTCGTTCGTCCTCGGTGACGTCTGCGGGCGCGGCGCCAAGGCCGCCACCACGACGGCCCTGGTCCGGCACACCGCCCGTGCGGTCGCCCCGCTCCTCGACGACCCGGTCGCCGTCGTCGAGGCCGTCGACAGAGCGTTGAACGACCGCACCTCCCAGCAGAACAACGGCTTCGTGACCCTCGTGCACGGTCATCTGACGCCGGTCGAGGACGGCCTCGCCGTCGAGCTCGTGCGGGCGGGCCACACCCTGCCCCTCCTGCTGGACGCCGGTCACACGGTGACGCCGGTCGAGGCCCACGGCGGCCTGATCGGCATCGGCATCCCGCCCCGGCTGGACGCCGTCCGCTTCACGCTGCGCCCCACGGAGAGCCTCGTGCTGTACACCGACGGCATCACCGAGTGCCGGGCCGCGGGCACGGAACAGTACGGGGACGCACGCCTGCTCAAGGCCCTGGCCTCGACCCCGGCCCGCCCGACCGCGACGGACATCGTGCGGAGGCTGACGGAGGACATCCGGGCGTTCACGAACGGGCGGACGGTCGACGACGACCAGGCGGCGCTGGTGGTGACGGCGGGGGAGCCGTCGCCGCGCGGGCGGTAAGGCCGGACCGCTTCCCGGGCCACGCCGTCTCCCGGGCCGGGTCCCCTCACGCAGGAGCCGGTGCAGCCCGGCCACGGCGCGGTTGAGTATCGGCGACGCGTCCGGCACCGAAGCCTGCCGAAACTTTCGATCTCATCGCAGGTGCTTGCGTGCCGATCAGTTGCGGGCGCACGCGCCTGGGTGACGGTATGCGGCCGTAATAGTGCCTGACCTGCGCTTATGAGTGATCCGATCACGTGCGCGTGACGGGGAAGTTTCCGAAAGATTGCCGAAACTATTGACACGCTCATGGCGCTCTACGAACACTGTGGCCACCGCACGACAGCCAACCCCCGTGCCCCAGGCGTTACTTGGGCGTCACGGTGGTCGGCCCTGCAAGGCAGCGGGTGGCAGCAGCCGCCCGGCCCCCCCACCAGCCTTCATCGGGAGGACGCATGAACCAGGACGGCAAGCGGTACGAGTCCGAGCAGAACCCGCCCCCCTTCAGCGGCCTGAGCCGGCGTGGCTTCCTCGTCGGCACCGGCGCGGGCGCCGCCGCGGCCGTCGCCGGGTCCGGGCTGCTGCTGCCCGGCACCGCGCACGCCGCCACCACCATCACCACCAACCAGACCGGGTACGACGGCATGTACTACTCGTTCTGGACCGACGGCGGCGGCTCCGTCTCCATGACGCTCAACGGCGGCGGCAGCTACAGCACCCAGTGGACCAACTGCGGCAACTTCGTCGCCGGCAAGGGCTGGGGCAACGGCGGACGCCGGACGGTCCGCTACAACGGCTGGTTCAACCCGTCGGGCAACGGCTACGGCTGCCTCTACGGCTGGACCTCCAACCCGCTCGTCGAGTACTACATCGTCGACAACTACGGCAGCTACCGGCCCACGGGCGAGTTCCGGGGCACCGTCTACAGCGACGGCGGCACGTACGACATCTACAAGACGACCCGGTACAACGCCCCCTCCGTCGAGGGCACCCGCACCTTCGACCAGTACTGGAGCGTCCGGCAGCAGAAGGTGACCAGTGGCTCCGGCACCATCACCACCGGCAACCACTTCGACGCCTGGGCGCGCGCCGGGATGAACCTCGGCGAGTTCCGGTACTACATGATCATGGCGACCGAGGGCTACCAGAGCAGCGGCAGCTCCAACATCACCGTCTCCGGCTGACCCCGGACACCTCGCCCTCCCCGGCCGGCGGTCTCACCCTGCGAACCGCCGGTTGGGGAGCTCCACTCCGCCCGCCATCATGTGGGCCATGCACAGGCCGACGCCCCGCCTCCGGACCCCCGAGTGGTTCACGGCCGACGGGTCGGCCCTGAACGTCGCCCTCGTGTATCCGATGCGGGGGCCCGCGGGCATCTTCGGACCCACCTGCGAGTCCTGCGCACGGCTCGCCGCCGAGGAGGTCAACAGGGCCGGCGGCGTGCTCGGCAGGGAGTTACGGCTGCTGGAGGTCGACGGGGGCGCCGATCCACGGCAGGTCGCCGACGAGGTCGAGGCCCTCGTCGCCACCGGCGCCGTGCACGGCGTCACCGGCTGGCACATCTCCTCCGTACGGCAGGCCGTCGCCCCGCGCATCGCGCACCGCGTGCCGTACGTCTACACCGCCCTGTACGAGGGCGGCGAGCGCACCGACGGCGTCTACCTCGCCGGCGAGACACCCTCCTGGCAGCTGCTCCCCGCGATGCGGCTGCTCGCCGAGGAGCGAGGCGTGCGCCGCTGGTTCGTCGTCGGCAACGACTACGTGTGGCCCCGGCGCACCGCCCGCGCCGCCCGGCGCTACGCCCGCGAGAGCCGGGGACGCGTCTGCGGCGAGGAGTATCTCCCGCTCGGCACCGACGAGTTCGCCGCGTTGCTGCGGCGCATCGAGCGCGCCGACGCCGACGGGGTGATCGTGCTCCTCGTCGGCAGCGACGCCGTCCGCTTCAACCGCGCGTTCGCCGCAGCAGGACTCGACCGGCGCTGCCTGCGGCTGTCCACGCTCATGGACGAGAACATGCTGCTGGCCAGTGGCCCCGAGGCCACCGTCGACCTCTTCAGCACGGCCGGGTACTTCGCCTCGCTCGCCGACGGCAACACCCTCGACTTCCACGGACGGTACGCCGCCCGCTTCGGCGTCGACGCGCCCGTGCCGGGCAGCCTCGGCGAGTCCTGCTACGAGGGCGTGCTGCTGCTCGCCGCGCTCGTCGAGCGGGCCCGCACCCTCGACGTGTCCGCCATCGGCGCGGCCGCCGGCGACGTCCGCTACGAAGGGCCGCGCGGGCTGCTCGGCCTCGACGGACGGCATGTGCGCCAGCGCATCTATCTCGCGCGGGCGGACGGCCTGGACTTCACCGTCCTCGCCCAACTGCGCGCGCCCCGGCAGCTCTTGTGATCCCCTCCGCCGGAGTCCCCTCCCACGCGTCGCCGAGCCGCGCCAGCAGGGTCCGCAGCGCGTCCTCGTCCTCCGGGGCCAAGGGTTCCGCCTCCGCCCACCGCGCCCGCACCGCGCGCGACACCTGCTGCCACCGCTCCAGGCCCCGCGGGGTGAGCTGCGCCAGGACACGGCGCCGGTCCGCAGGATCGATGCGGCGGAACACCAGGTTGTCGTCGACGAGCTGGTCGACCAGCTTCGTCAGCGTCGGCGCCGGCAGGAACGCGTGCTCGGCGACGGCGGTCATGTTGTGCCCCGCGCCGTCGGAGAGCAGGTCGAGCACCCGCCACGCCTCAGCGGAACAGCCGAACTCGTCGAGCACGGACCGGATCCGCTCCACCGAGAGGCGCTCGGCCCGCGTCAGCAGATGAAGCAGTTCCTCGGGCCGCCGGGGCCGCCTCGCCATCGCACTCCTCAGCATGCGTCCGGGGTACGCCCCCGCCCTGGGGACACGTCGAGCGTACCTGCCAACGGCACGCGTATTACAGGGCATTGACGCGAACTGATCCTTTCCCGTGAAAGCAATAAAGGGACGCGAAAAAGCCGTTGGATACGGTTCGTCAATTGCGCGGAAACACCGGGGAAACAGTTCCGCCCCAGGCTGTGGACGCACTTCGGCGACCGGCCCGGAGGGCCCGCCCACTCCGTCCCCAGTTCCCTCAAGAGCCCTTCTGGGCAAGGAGGTTCCGCATGTCCGGCCTCAGCATCAGCAGGCGCGGTCTTCTGACCGGTCTCTCCGTCCTCGGCACCTCCGCCGCTCTCGGCGCGTGCGGCGCCAAGACCGGGAGCGACACGTCCGCCGCCTCCGGCGCGAAGGCCGACACCTCCGGCGACACCGTGAAAGTGGGCCTGCTGAATTCGCTGTCCGGCACCATGGCCATCAGCGAGGTGACCGTGCACAACGCGCTTCTCCTCGCCGTCAAGGAGATCAACGCCGCCGGCGGGGTCCTCGGCAAGAAACTGAAGCCGGTCAGCCAGGACGGCGCCTCCGACTGGCCCACCTTCGCCGAGAAGGCGCAGACCCTGATCACCGAGGACAAGGTCGTCGCCACCTTCGGCTGCTGGACCTCCGCCAGCCGCAAGGCGGTCAAGCCGGTCTTCGAGCGGAACAAGTCGCTGCTGTTCTACCCGGTGCAGTACGAGGGCCTTGAGCAGTCCCCGTACATCTTCTACGTCGGCGCCACCACCAACCAGCAGATCGTGCCCGGCCTGGACTACCTCAAGAAGCAGGGCCTCACCCGGCTGTACCTGGTCGGCAGCGACTACGTCTTCCCGCGCACCGCCAACAAGGAGATCCGGGCGTACGCGAAGGCCAACGGCATGGAGGTGGTCGGCGAGGACTACGCGCCGCTCGGCTCCACCGAGTTCAGCACCATCGTGAACAAGGTCAAGGGCGCCGGCGCGGACGCCGTGTTCAACACCCTCAACGGCGACAGCAACGTGGCCTTCTTCAAGGAGTACAAGTCCGCCGGGCTCACCGCGAAGAGCCTGCCGGTGCTGTCGGTGTCGATCGCCGAGGAGGAGGTCAAGTCCATCGGCACCCAGTACCTGGAGGGCCAGCTCACCGCCTGGAACTACTACCAGACCACCCCCGGCGCGGCGAACGCCGCGTTCGTGAAGGCGTACCAGGCGGCCTACGGCAAGGACAAGCCGACGTCGGACCCGATGGAGGCCGCCTACACCTCCGTGCACCTGTGGGCGGCGATGGTCGAGAAGGCCGGCTCCTTCGACGTGGACGACGTGAAGGCCGCCGCCGACGGCATCACCTTCGACGCCCCCGAGGGCAAGGTCACCGTCGACGGCGCCACCCAGCACGTCCACAAGACGGCGCGCATCGGCAAGGTCGGCGCGAACGGCCTGATCACCGAGGTGTGGAACTCGGGCGCCCCGATCAAGCCGGACCCGTACCTGAAGGGCTACGACTGGGCCTCCGGCCTCTCCTGAGCCCGCCGGTCCCTCACGGCGGCGCCCCGCCCCCCGGCAGGCCGGGCCCGCCTCGGGCCCGCCCCGCGCCCGCACCCCCCGTTCCCGACCCGGAGCCGCCTCATGACGGTCGTCCTCAACCAGTCCTTCACCGGCATCAGCATCGGTGCCGTGCTGCTGCTCATCGCCCTCGGACTCACCCTCACGTTCGGGCAGATGGGCGTCATCAACATGGCGCACGGCGAGTTCATCATGGCCGGCGCCTACACCACCTACGTGCTCCAGCAGGCGGTCGGCGGCGCGGGCGTCTCCCTGCTCGTCGCCCTGCCGCTCGCCTTCCTCGTCGCCGGAGCGACGGGCGCCCTCCTGGAGTGGCTGCTCATCCGGCGGCTGTACACCCGCCCGCTGGACACCCTGCTGGTCACCTGGGGCGTCTCCCTGATGCTCCAGCAGCTCGCCCGGGACGTCTTCGGCGCCCCCAACGTGCAGACCACCGCCCCCGACCTGCTCACCGGGCACATCACCGTGGGCGGTGTCACCCTCGCCAACAACCGGCTGTTCATCCTCGGCCTCGCCCTGCTGTGCGTCCTCGCCCTCACGCTGATCCTGCGGCTCACCCCGCTCGGGCGGCGCATCCGGGCCGTCGTCCAGAACCGCGACCTCGCCGAGGTGTCCGGCATCGCCACCGGGCGCGTCGACCGCACCACCTTCTTCATCGGCTCGGGCCTCGCGGGCGTGGCCGGCGTCGCGCTCACCCTCGTCGGTCCGATCGGCCCGACGATGGGCACCAACTACATCGTCGACGCCTTCCTCGTCGTGGTCGTCGGCGGCATCGCCCAGCTCAAGGGCGCCGTCATCACGGCCTTCGCGCTCGGGGTGCTCCAGTCGGTGCTGGAGTACTCCACCACCGTCAGCGTCGCCAAGGTCGTCGTGCTCGTCGCGATCGTCGTGTTCCTCCAGTGGCGACCCCAGGGCCTGTACACACTGCGCACCCGGAGCCTCGCATGACCACAACGACACCCCCGGCCGGGAAGACGGCCACGAAGCCACCGGTCACCGAGCCCCCGGCGCCGCTCCTGGAACGCTTCCGCGTCCCCGGCGCCTTCCTCCTCGGCGCCCTGCTCCTGCTCGGGATCGCCCCGCTCGTCCTCTCCGACTTCCGGCTCAACCTCCTGGCCAAGTACCTGTGTTACGCCATCGTCGCCGTCGGCGTCAGCCTCGCCTGGGGCCGCGGCGGGCTGCTGGTCCTCGGCCAGGGCGTCTTCTTCGGACTCGGCGGCTACGCCATGGCGATGCACCTCAAGCTCGCCGACGCCGCCGTCACCGGCGAGACCCTCCCCGACTTCATGCGGCTCTACGGCACCGGCGACGCGCTGCCGTGGTGGTGGAAGCCGTTCGCGAACCCGGCCTTCGCCCTCGCGATGACCGTGCTGCTGCCGATGGCGGTGGCCGCGCTGCTCGGCTTCTTCGTCTTCCGCCGCCGGGTCAGGGGCGCGTACTTCGCGATCCTCAGCCAGGCGCTGGCCGCCGCGTTCGCCATCTGGCTGGTCGGCCAGCAGGCCACCACGGGCGGCACCAACGGCCTCACCGACATCCAGGGCTTCTTCGGCTACGACCTGGGCGACCCGGTCAACCAGCGGATGGTGTACGTGATCGTCGCGGCCGTGCTCCTGCTGCTGATGGCCGCGGCGCGCCAGCTCTTCGTCAGCCGCTACGGCGAACTCCTCGTGGCCGTACGGGACTCGGAGGAGCGCGTGCGCTTCCTCGGCTACAACCCCGCCAACGTGAAGCTGGTGGCGTACGTCGTCGCGGCCGGCATGGCGGGCCTCGCCGGCGCCCTCTTCGTGCCCGCCGTCGGGATCATCTCCCCGGCGCTGATCGGCATCGTGCCGTCCATCGGCTTCGTCATCGGCGCGGCCGTCGGCGGGCGCGCGAGTCTGCTGGGCGCGGTCGTCGGCGCGATCGCCGTCGCCTGGACCCAGTCCACGCTGTCGGACGCCTACCCCGCCGCGTGGACCTACCTCCAGGGACTGCTGTTCGTGGTGGCCGTCGGCTTCCTGCCCGGCGGACTCGCCTCCCTGGTGACCGTGCTGCGGCGGAAACGGCACACCCACGACCCCGCGACGGAAGGAGCGGCATGAGCGGCGAGGGACTGACCGTACGCGGCCTGCGGGTGACGTTCGACGGGTTCACGGCCGTCGACGGCGTCGACCTGGACATCCTCCCCGGTGACCTGCGCTTCCTCATCGGACCCAACGGCGCCGGCAAGACCACCCTCGTCGACGCGGTCACCGGTCTGGTCAGGGCGAGCGGGTCGGTCCGCTTCGGCGGTGAGGAACTGCTGGGGCGGCCCGTGCACCGCGTCGCGCGCCTCGGGATCGGCCGCACCTTCCAGACCGCGACGGTCTTCGAGGAGCTGACCGTCCTGCAGAACCTCGACATCGCGGCCGGGGCAGGGCGCGGTCCGCTGACCATGCTGCGCCGCCGCAAGGGCGTCCCCGAGGAGGTGACCCGCGCGCTGGAGACCACCGGCCTCACCGCCCTGCGCGACCGCCCGGCGGGCGTGCTCGCGCACGGCCAGAAGCAGTGGCTGGAGATCGGCATGCTGCTGGTGAAGGACGTACGGCTGCTGCTGCTCGACGAGCCCGTCGCCGGCATGAGCCACGACGAACGCGAGGCCACCGGGCGGCTGCTGCGGCGGATCAGCGGGGACCGCACGGTCGTCGTCATCGAGCACGACATGGACTTCATGCGCTCCTTCGCGCGCAGCGTCAGCGTCCTGCACGCCGGCAAGGTGCTGAGCGAGGGCTCCGTCGCCGAGGTGCAGGCCGACGCCCGCGTCCAGGAGGTCTACCTGGGCCGCGCCTCCGAGCCGGAAGCCCAGGCCGCCGCCGTACCCGTCCCCGAGGAGGCGTGACACCCATGCTGCGAATCCAGTCCGTGCGGGCCGGGTACGACCGCACCACCGTGCTGCACGGAGTGACCGTCGAGGTGCCGGAGGACGGTGTCGCGGCCGTCCTCGGCCACAACGGCGCCGGCAAGAGCACCCTGCTGCGCACCGTCATGGGGCTCGTCCCGGCGTCCGCCGGCACGGTCCTGCTGGACGGCGAGGACATCACCCGCCTCGCCCCGCACCGGCGGGTCGCCCGCGGGGTGGCGTACGTGCCGCAGGGACAGCAGTCCTTCCCGCACCTCACCACCGCGGAGAACCTCCAGCTCGTCGCCGACGGCCGCCCGGACGGCAAGGAGGCCGTCGCCGAGGCGCTGGACCTCTTCCCCGTCCTGCGCGAGCTGTCCGGACGCCGGGCCGGCCTGCTCTCCGGCGGCCAGCGCCAGCAGCTCGCCATCGCCCGCGCCCTGATCACCCGCCCCCGGCTGCTGCTCCTGGACGAGCCGACCGAGGGCATCCAGCCGTCCGTGGTCGCCGAGATAGAGGAGACCGTCCTCGCCCTGACCCGGCGCGGCGGCCTCTCCGTCCTCCTCGTCGAACAGCACGTCGGCTTCGCCATGCGCGCCGCCCGGCGGTACTACGTCCTGGAGGCCGGACGCGTCACCTCGTCGGGGGACGGGGGAGCGGAGGCGGAGGGGACGGTACGGGCGGCGCTCAGCGTGTGACGCGTCAGGAGTTGAGCACCCAGATGCCCAGGTTGAGGGAGGCGGCGTAGGTCACCCAGGCCGCGTACGGCAGGAGCAGCACCGCGGCGGCCCGGCGCCTGCGCGCGAACGCCACGACGGTGGCGACCAGCGCGAGCCACAGGAAGCAGATCTCGGCGAACGCCCAGCCGTAGGCGTCGGCGGCGAAGAAGAGCGGGGTCCAGGCCAGGTTCAGCGCGAGCTGGACGGACCAGAGGATCATGGCGGGCCTGCGCCCGACCCTCTCGTCGCTGCCGCGCAGGGCGAGCCAGGCGGCGACGGCGATGGTGCCGTAGAGGACGGTCCACACGGGTCCGAAGAGCCAGCCGGGCGGGGCCCAGGGCGGCCGGTCGAGCGCCTGGTAGGTGTCGCCGGAGTCGGCGGCGGCCAGGCTGCCCAGCGCGGCCACCGCGTAGCACACCGCGAGCAGGAGCAGCAGCGTCGGCCATCCCGGGCGGCTGCGGGCGGTCGGCCGGCGGGTCTCCTCGCTCAGCAGGTCGGCCATGGGGTCCTCCGATCGGTCACCGGGAGCGGGTGCCCGGAGGGGGAGCACCCACACGGCTCGTTCCCCCTCCGGTTCCGCCGGGAGGCGACGCCGGTTGCGTCGGCCGGGGGACAACGGCTTCCTCGAGGGGCTGTGCCCGCCGGTCGCGGGTACCGGCGAAGGGAGGGCCGCGCGGGCGGCCGCGTCCCGACCTTCCCGGCTGCGGCCGGGCGGCCCACCGAGGAGCAGCATGAGCGAGCACCGTCGCGGGGCGCCGGACGTGGTCGTCGTGGGCGCGGGCCTGGCGGGGCTGGCGTGCGCGCTGGACCTGTGCCGTGCCGGCCGGCGGGTGGCGCTGCTGGAGGCGTCCGACGGCGTGGGCGGCCGGATGCGCACGGACCGGCGGGACGGGTTCCTGCTGGACCGCGGGTTCCAGGTGTTCAACACCTCCTACCCGCAGGTGAAGCGGCGCCTGGACCTCGGAAGCCTGCGCCTGCGGCCGTTCACGGCGGGTGTCGTCGCGCACACCTCGCGGGGCCCCGTCCGGCTCGTGGACCCGACCAGGGAGTCCGGCGCGTCGGAGGCCCTGACGCCGGGGCGGCTTCCCGGGGCGCGCGACCTGGCCGCGCTGGCCGGGCTCACCGCCTGGGACGCCCTGCTGCCGGCGTCGGCCGTCAGACGGCGCCGGGACGGCTCCACCTCCCGGGCCCTGAAGCGGGCCGGGGTGTCGGACGCCATGGTCGACGAGATCCTCCGGCCGTTCCTCTCGGGCGTCTTCCTGGAGGACCGGCTGGAGACCTCCGCCCGCTTCTTCCACCTGGTGTGGCGCAGCATGGTCCGCGGCTCCCTGTGCCTGCCGGCCCGGGGCGTCGGGGCCGTGCCCGCCCAGCTGGCCGCCGGCCTCCCGGACGGCGTCCTGCGACTCGGCACGCCCGTCTCCTCCCTCACCGACGACGGGGTGCTGACGGAGGACGGCAGCGAGATCCCGTCCCGTGCCGTGGTGGTGGCGACCGAACCGGCGACCGCCGCACTGCTGCTGCCGGGGCTGCCCGTGCCCGCCACCCGCACCGTCACCACGTACCACCACGCCGCCGACGCGAGCCCCGCCGACGAACCCGTCCTCCGGGTGGACAGCACCGGCACCGTCCTGAACACCTGCGTGCTCTCGCGGGTCGCCCCCACCTACGCCCCCGAGGGCACCGCGCTGATCTCCACGTCCGTCCTGGGAGCCGACGAACCGGGCAGGGAACGGACCGTGCTCCGGCGGCTCGCCGAGCTGTACGGCACCGACACGGGCGGCTGGCAGCGGGTGGACGTGCGCACGGTCGAGGGGGCGCTGCCGGCGATGGCGCCGCCCTGGCCGCTGAGCCGCACCACCCGTCTGTGGCCGGGCCGGTACGTGTGCGGGGACCACCGGGCCACCGGCTCCGTGCAGGGCGCCCTCGCGTCGGGGACGCGCGCGGCACGGGAGGTGCTGGCCGACACGACGGCGTGATGTGACGCCTGGTGTCCGTGGGCCCCCGGTGGGTCAGTCGCGGCCCCGCGCGCGACGGAAACGGGTGAGCCCCTCGGCGAGGTCCACCACCGGGTCGGGGTAGCCGAGGGCGTCGCGCAGGTCCGGCGGGAGGCGCCACGGTTCGTGGATCCGCCTGCCGTCGACGTCCGCGAGTTCCGGGACCCAGCGGCGTACGTACGCGCCGTCCGGGTCGAAGCGCCTGGCCTGGACCGTGGGGTTGAGGACGCGGTGCGGGCGGGTGTCGGTGCCCGTGCCGGCGGCCCACTGCCAGTTGAGCTGGTTGTTGACGACGTCGCCGTCCACCAGCAGGTCCAGGAAGTGCCGGGCGCCGATCCGCCAGTCGACGTACAGCGTCTTCGTCAGGAAGCTCGCCGAAAGCAGGCGGGCCCGGTTGTGCATCCAGCCCTCGTGCCGCAGCTGCCGCATGGCCGCGTCGACGATCGGGTAGCCGGTGCGGCCGTCCCGCCACGCGGCGATGTCCTCAGTGGCGTCGTCCTCGCCGCGCCAGTGGTCGTCGCGGGCGCGGTAGTCCCGCCAGGACGCCTCGGGGCGCGCCGCCAGCACCTGGTGGTGGAAGTCCCGCCAGCAGAGCTGACGCACGAACGCCTCCGCGCCAGGACCGCCCTGCTCGCGTGCCCGGTGGACGGCCTCCGCCGCGGAGAGCGTCCCGAAGTGGAGGTACGGCGACAGCCGCGACGTGGCGTCGCCCGCGAGGTCGTCGTGCCGGTCCTCGTAGGCGGCCATGCCCCCGGAGCGCGACCACCGCGCCAGCCGGTCCCGGCCGGCCGTCTCCCCTCCGGGCGGGAGACCGGGGGAGGTGCCGGACACGTCCGCGCGGCCGGGCAGCGGCTCACCCCGCACCCCGTCGGGGACGCGGACGGCGCGGGGCGCCGCGAGGGGCGTGCGTAGGGTCTGCTGCGACCAGCGGCGCAGGTACGGGGTGAACACGCCGTAGTGGCCCGAGCCGGACGGGGTCACCGTCCCCGGGGCGAGCGCGGTGATCACCGCGTCGTGCACGCGCAGCGCCACGCCGACGGCGCCGAGCTCCTCGCGCAGCCGCTCCTCACGGCGGTGGGCGTACGCCGTCACGCCCGCCGCCATGTGCACCTCGGCGGCCCCGCACGCGGCGGCCACCGCGCACACCTCCGGCACGACCGGCCCCGAGCGGACCACGAGCCGCCCGCCGCGCTGCCGCAGCGAGGCGTCGAGGTCGTGCAGGCAGTCCGCGAGGAAGGCCCGCCGGTTCGGCGCGTCGAAGCCGGCCGCGTGAATGCCGCTGTCCTGGACGAACAGCGGCACCACCTCGTCCGCGGACCTGAGCGCCGCGTGCAGCGGGGGGTGGTCGCGCAGACGCAGGTCGGCGGTGAAGAGGACCACGGCGACGGTCATGGCGTCACTCCGGAGGTCGGGCGGCGGGAGGCATGCGTCGTGCCGCACCGCCGCGAGTAACCGCCGGGGCGGCGCGGGAAACGTCGCCGGTGGCGGCCGGGGTGCGTGACCCGGGCGGGCGGGGTTACCCGTCCCGCATGACTGAGACACGGCCACTCGCACTGATCACCGGCGCGTCCAGCGGCATCGGCCTCGAGCTGGCCCGGCAGTTCGCGTCGCACGGGTACGACCTCGTCGTGAACGCCGAGGACGAGGAGCTGGAGGCCGCCGCCGTGCGGCTGCGGGAGGCGGGCGGGGAGGTGCGCGCGGTCCGCGCCGACCTGCGGACCGGCGAGGGGCGCTTCCTGCTCCTCGACGCGCTCGACGGCCTGACCGTCGACGTCGCCGTCCTCAACGCCGGGGTCGGCCAGGGCGGCGCCTTCGTCGACACCGACCTGGCCGACGACCAGGCGGTCATCGACCTCAACGTCACCGCGACCGTACGGCTGGCCAAGCCGCTGCTGCGGGCGATGGCGGCGCGCGGCGAGGGACGGCTCGCCTTCACCTCGTCCGTCGCCTCCCAGATGCCGGGCTCCTTCCAGCCCGTCTACAACGCGTCCAAATCCTTCGTGCAGAGCTTCGCGCAGGCGCTGGCGGAGGAGGTGAAGGACACCGGGGTGACGGTCACCGCCTTCATGCCGGGCCCGACGGAGACGGAGTTCTTCGACCGGGCGGACATGACGGACGACACCCGCATGGGCTCCATGAAGAAGGACCCGCCGGAGCAGGTGGCGGAGCAGGCGTTCGAGGCGATCGTGAAGGGCGAGAAGAAGGCCGTCACCGGGTCGCTGATGACCAAGGCGCAGGGGCTGGCCGGAAAGGTCCTGCCCGACGGCGTGAAGGCGGCGGCCCACCGGCGCCTCGCCGAACCGGGCACGGGCGACGGCTCACGCGACTGACCTGATCGACAGCGCGTTTCGGCCCGCGCGCACGAGACACCCGGGGAGCGGCAGGCGCGCACGACGCGCAGGCGATGCGAGGAGGAGACCATGTCGAACCCGCAACAGCCCGAGCTGCGGCGCAGCGACAAGGGCGGGGCCACGCCGCAGGACAGCGGGGCCCGCAAGGCGTCCCAGCCCGGCCGGGGCGCGGGCGGCCACGCCCACGGCACCGACCGCGGCGCCAAGGGCGGCGGACGGGGCGGCGGCAAGCCGCCGGAGCAGCAGCCGGACCATCCGGAGTGAGGGTTCTCCACCCCCGAGGGGCGCGCCGTGACCGACGGCGCGCCCCTCGGCGGTGATCCGTCCCGCCAACTCGCGCGCCCGGCAGGTCGGTTAACCTGACAAGGGGGCGTTGCACGAGGGTGGGCGGCACGGTGACGGTGACGGACGGCAAGGTGACCGCTGCGGCGGTGCTGCCCGTGGTGATGCGCGGGCGTCTTGCCGTGGTCGCCGTGCTCGCCGGACTCGTGGTCCTCGTGCTCGGCGTCCGGTACGCCGGTGACGCCGTGCCCGGCCGGACGGACGCCCGGATCGGGGAGGCCGCGTACGGCGTCGGGGCGCCCTGGTGGCATGTCGCGAACGCGACGGACTTCCTGGGTGACCCCGGGGGAGCCCTGCTGCTGCTCACGGCCGGTGTCGTCGGCTGCCTGAGGGCCCGCAGGACCCGCGCCGCCGTCCTGCTGCTCGCCGGACCCGCCCTCGCCGTCGGGGTGACGCGGCTGCTCAAACCGCTCGCCGCGCGCACCATCAACGGCGACGACAACCTGGCCTTCCCGAGCGGCCACACCGCCTTCCTCACGGCCTTCGCCCTCGCCCTGGCGCTGCTCGCGGCGGGGCGGTTCGGGCTCGGTCCGACGTCGGGGACCGTGCTCGCCGTGGCCGTCGCCTCGGCCGCAGGCGCCCTCATGGGCTGGGCCCAGGTCGCCACCGGGGCGCACTACCCGACGGACACGGTGGGCGGCTGCTGCACCGCGCTGGCGGTGGTGCCGGCGGCGGCCTGGGTGATCGACCGGGTGGCCGACGCCCGCCGCGCCCATGCGAGGTGACGGGCCGCCGGCCGGGGGAGCGTCGGGCGCCGGTCCGAGGAACGGCGCCCCACGCCCCCACCTCACACCGTCCGCCGGAACACCGGCCGCACCGGCCTGCCCCCCAGCCACGGCGTCGGATCGCCCGCGTCCAGCGCCTTGCGGTACACCGCGCACGCCTGGCCGACCACGTCCACCGTGCGGTCGACGTCGGCCTCCTCGAGCGCGCCGCTCACCACGAACGACGGGGCCAGCACCCCGCCGGTCAGCAGGCGGCGCAGGAACAGCGTCCGGTACTCCTGCGACGGGCGGCCCCGCGCGTCCAGCGTCGCGAAGACCAGGTTGCTGGCGCGGCCCCGGACCACGACATGGTCGGCGACGCCCATCGCGGCCGCCGCGTCCCGGACGCCCGCGGCCAGCCGCTCGCCCAGCGCGTGCAGCCGGGCGGTGACGCCCTCCTCCACGTAGGTCGTCTGCACGGCCATCGCCGCCGCCAGGGCGTGCGTCTCCGCGCCGTGCGTGGTGGACAGCAGGAACACCCGGTCGCCGTCGTGCCGCAGCCCGCCCCACTCCATCAGCTCGCGGCGCCCGGCCAGCGCGGACACCGCGAAGCCGTTGCCCAGCGCCTTGCCGAAGGTGGACAGGTCGGGGGTCACCCCGTACAGGCCCTGGGCGCCCGCCTCCGACCAGCGGAAGCCGGTGATCATCTCGTCGAAGACCAGCACGCTCCCGTGGCGGTGCGCGAGGTCGCGCAGCCCTGCGAGGTAACCCGGCGGCGGCTCCGTCTGGGTGGCCGGCTCCAGGATCAGGCAGGCGATCTCGTCCGGGTACCGGTCGAACAGCGCCTCCACGGCGGCCAGGTCCCCGTAGGGGAACGTCACCGTCAGGTCCGTGGTCCGCGACGGGATGCCCGCCGACATGGGCGTGGTGCCGATGAACCAGTCGTCCACCGAGAAGAACGGGTGGTCCGCGCAGAGCGCGACCCGGGTGCGCCCGGTGACGGCGCGCGCCAGCCGCACCGCCGCCGTGGTCGCGTCGGAGCCGTTCTTCGCGAACTTCACCATCTCGGCGGTCGGCACCGTGGCGAGGAACCGCTCCGCCGCCTGGGCCTCCACCACCGACGGGCGCACGAAGTTGCTGCCCCGCTCCAGCTCCCGCCGTACCGCCTCCAGCACCCGCGGATGGGCGTGACCGAGGCTCACCGACCGCAGCCCCGAGCCGTACTCGAGGTACTCGTTTCCGTCGACGTCCCACACGCGGGCGCCGCGGCCGTGGTCGATGACCGGCGCCAGGTCCTGCGGGTACTGGTCGTCGCCCTTGGCGTACGTGTGCGCCCCGCCCGGGATCGCCGCGTGCAGCCGCTCGTTCACCGCCCGCGACCGGGGCAGCTCCCACTCCTCACCGTTCATGGCGCCTTCACCTCCAGCGTCCTCAGCACCTCTGCCAGGCCCGGCGCCTTGCGGTCCCGTTCGGACGTCAGCGTGACCGGCAGCGGCCAGGGGACGGCGAGTTCGGGGTCGTCGAAGGCGATCGTCACGTCCTCCGACGGGTCGTGCTCGCGGTCGATCCGGTACGACGTGTCGGCGGTGTCCGTCAGCGCCTGGAAGCCGTGCGCGCAGCCCGCCGGCACGTACAGCGTGGCCTGCGTGTCGCCGGACAGCTCGAACGTGGCCCGGCGCAGATACGTCGGCGAGCCGGGCCGCAGGTCCACCACCACGTCGAAGATCCGGCCGTGGGAGCAGCGCACCAGCTTGGCCTCGCCCTCCCCGGACCGCAGATGCATGCCGCGCACCACGCCCCGCACCGAACGGGACAGGCTGTCCTGGACGAAGGCGTCCGGGTCGATGCCCGCGGACCGCGCGACGTCCGCGTCGAACGTGCGGCAGAAGAAGCCTCGTTCATCGGTGAACGGTGTCGGCTCGAACAGAAACGCCCCGGCGATCGCCGGGACCTCGGTCACCTTCATGGGGTCTCCTGTCGTGCGGGGTCGGGGGCGGCGCCGGACGCCGGTAAGAGCGCGTTCAGCGCCTCGAACTGGCGGCGGACCCGCCCGGCCAGGACCGGGTTGCCCTCGACGAGGGTCCGCCTGACCTCCGCCCGGTTCCGCTCCAGCGCGTGGAACTGCTCGAGCAGCCGGCCCGCGTCGATGTCCCGCGCCGGGTGGCAGTGCTCGCCCAGCCCCATGTCGGCCATCAGCCGGTCGCTCTTCGCCGCGTAGCTCACGGCGAGCGCCGGGGTGCCGACCTTCAGCGCGCACACCAGGTTGTGGTAGCGGGTCGCCACCACCGTGTCCGCGACCGCCATCTCCTTCATGAGGTCGCCCAGCGACGCCGTCGCGGCGGCGGTGACCAGCGGGGAGTCGACCGCCTCGAGGATCGCCTCGGTCACCGGCCGGTCCACGTCGTCGCCGGTGAGCAGCCGTACCGGCCTGCCCTCCGCGGCCAGCGCGCGCACGAACCGCGTCATGCCGTCCAGGTAGCGGCGGCGCAGTTCGTCCGCCCGGTCCCGTTCGTCGTTGCTGCCGCCGAAGTCCATGACGCCCACGCACACCGGCCCGGCCGGCCCGGAGGAGTCGCCCGGCGGGGGAGTCGGCAGGGCGAACACCAGGTCCGCGTACACCTCGTCGTGCCGGGTGTCCACGCCCATCGCCCGTATCGCGTCCCGCGACAGGGTGTCCCGGTAGGACCGGTACGCGGCCAGCCGCGCCGCCCACCGGGTCAGCGCCCGCACCGGCCGGCTGCCGGTCTCGGACGCCCCGACCCCGACCAGCGCGACCGGCGTGCGCAGCAGCCGCCCCGCCGCGCACACCAGGAACAGCGAGTACGGCATGCCCCACGGCCGCAGCGGCAGGGTGCTCTCCAGGATCCCGGTGCCGGGGACGAGCACGACGTCGTGCCGGCGCACCCAGGCCGCGATGCGGAAGGCGTCCACGAGCTTGCCCACGCCCTTGCCCAGGATGTCGCCCGGGCGCGCCGCCGTGCGGTACTCGCCGCGGAACCAGTGCAGCCGTGCCGCGGGTATGCCGTACCGGGCCGTGACGGTCTCGGGGCCGCCGCACAGGGCGTCCACCTCCGCCTCCGGACGGTCCGCGCGCAGATGGTCGAGGAGCGCCACCAGTGAGCCGTCGTTGCCGACGTTCCCGGAGCCGAACAGACCGAAGAGGCCCACTCGGGAAGACGTCACGCGGCACCCCTCTCACGGCCGGCGACCAGGGCGTCGACGGAGACGTCGAGCGCGGCCGGGTCGACCGGAGTCCGGTCCTCGACCCGCTCGCCGGCGCCCGGGCGGACCCGGCTGGTCGCCCACGAGGCCAGGTGCCGGTAGCAGGCGCGCCGGTCGGCGGCGGACAGCGGGGCCCGTTTCACCGCCGACACGAACCCCCACACATACTCGGCGAGGAGGCGGGGCGTCGGGTGCAGCACTCCCGCGCGGCGCGGGTCCAGGTTGACGCAGCGGGCGCGCTTGGAGGGGTTGGCCCGCTCGGCGCGGGTGGGGTGGTCGCGGCGGAAGTACAGCAGCTCCGGCACCTGGTGGAAGCGTCCGTGCAGGGTGATCTCGGCGACGAACGTGCGGTCCGCGTGGTGGTAGCTGTCGTGCGGCTTGACCCGGCGCAGCACGTCGGCGCGCATCACGCCGTAGAAGTCGTCGCCGCCGGGCTCGAACAGGAGGCTGCGGAACCGCTCCGGGGCGTGCGGCGAGCCGGTGTTCAGCGTGTACGCGTACGGCACCTTGACCTTGCCGTCCTCGTCGATGACGGCCTGGTCGCTGTGGGCGAGGATCACGTCCGGGTGCTCGTCCAGCGCCTCCACGCAGCGCTTCAGCAGGTCACGGGCGTACAGGTCGTCGTGCGAGGCCCACTTGAACAGCTCGCCGCGGCACTGGGTGAAGACGTAGTTGTGGTTCGGCGCGGCGCCGATGTTCCGGGGCAGCCGGATGTACCGGATCCGGGAGTCCTGCTTGGCGTAGCGGCGGCAGATGTCCTCGGTCCCGTCGGTCGACGCGTTGTCGGTGACGACCAACTCGAAGTCCTCGTACGTCTGGCCGAGCAGGGCCTCCAGCGACTCGGCGAGGTACTCCTCGCCGTTGTACACGGGCAGGCCGATGCTCAGCCGGGGTTGCGCGGTCATGACGTCCTCACTTCACGGATGAGAGATCTCGGTGGTGCTCGCGCAGTGCGATCTTCAGGTGCAGCCACCACGCGGCCGATCCGCACACCGATGCGGCGGCGGCCCCCCAGGCCGAGCCGACGGTGCCGCCGAGGGCCGCACCGCCGATCCCGAGGCCCACGTAGCAGACCGAGGCGAAGATCTGGCACCGGAGACTGAGCCGGGCCGCGCCGAGCGCGCGCAGCCCGGCGGCCGCTCCGGTACCGACACCGGCCCCCGCGACACTGAGGGTGGCCGGAACAATGAGTTCCTTGGCGGCGGGCCAGACGTCTCCCAGGACCAGCTCCCCAGCCCGGTCCGGCATCAGCAGCAGCACGCAGCCCCACAGCAGGGCGGCGACCGCCTGGCCGCCGCCCAGGAACAGACAGAACCGGCCGAGCCGGTGCGGGGCCTGCCGCAGCATCCGCGCCGCCTCGGCCACGGTGACCAGCGTCAGTCCCATCAGCACGGCCAGGAACGGGCCCTGCAGCAGTTCGGCGCCCCGGACGACGCCGACCGCGCCGACGCCGACGATGGCGCCGAGCCCGTACGCGCGCAGCTGGCCCGCACCGCTCACGCAGGTGTTCTCGACCAGGTAGCGGTAGCCGAGGTCACGGTGGTCGCGGATCCACGGCCGGGCCCCGGTGAGCACGGGCCGGATGCCGGACTGCGCCCAGCCGTACACCCCCGCCACCGCGGCCGAGCCGCCCCAGGCGAGCACGAACGCGGGCACCGTGCCCACCTGGGCCGCCACGACCATGGCGGGGATCAGGGCCACGCCCCACACCACGTCGTTGACGAACGCCTTCCGGCCGACGCCGGCCGCGAAGAACGAGTACCGCCAGGCGTCCTGCAGCAGCAGCCCGGGCAGCACCACGCCCAGGCAGGCGAACGCGGCCCCCACACTGCCGCCGAGCAGCGGCCAGAGAGCCACGCACAGCGCGCCGATGACCGCGCCGACGCCCAGCGAGGTGCCCGTGGAGCGGGACACCGCCTGCCGCCAGGACGCCTCGGACACACCGCTGAACCGCACCACGAGCGGGTCGGTGGCCAGACCTCGGGAGACGCTGAGCACCACGCCGTAGGTCACCCAGGCCAGGCTGAACACGCCGAACGCGGTCAGTCCCAGCGAGCGCGCCACGTACACGCCCACGGCGAAGTTGGACAGGCTGGAGGCCGCCTGGTCGGCGAGCCCCCACGACAGCCTGCCCGCGACGGCCTTCGTCACGGTGCGGGCCGGACGCTCCGGCGCCGTCGTCGTCCTGGCCTCCTCGGCGGCCATCGGCCTCACGCCTTGACCAGCCCGGCGCCGTGCAGGGCGTCGGCCGCCGCGACGACGGTGTCGAACGGCAGACCGGCCCGCTCGGCCACGTCCAGCAGGGCGTGCTCGCCGTCGGAGAGGCTGAGCACCCACAGCATCGCCATCTGGGCCTCCTGCGCGTCGCTGCGCCCGCCGAGCGCCCCGTAGAGCCCGCGCCGCCCCAACTGCGGTTCCCCGTACGGGCTGAGGTTGACGTACCGCCGGTTGCGGTCGAGCACGGCGAACACCTCCCGGCAGACGGCGAGGGTGTCCTCCATCGCCTCCGGCGTCACGAAGTCCAGGTCGTCAGCCGAGGTGTGGTACTCCGGGTAGCCGGCGTACGGCGTCCGGCTGAGCGACCCCACCCCGAGGTCGAACCCCGGCGAGCAGAACTGCCGCTCGTCGTAGCCGTACGGGGTGAACTCCCGTATCTCGTGCGGCCGTCCGGAGGTCTCCAGCACGTACCGCGTCACCCGGTCGATCTCCGCGTCCCCGCGCCTGCTGCGCTTGTACGTCAGCGAGCCGCGGTCGCCCGCGCAGGCCAGCACGAGACCGTGCTTCACCCGCTCCACCCGGCCGGCGTTGCGGGCCAGCCAGGTGATCGCCCCGATGGTGCCGGGCGCGAACAGGAACCGGTACGTGTAGTACGGCGTGCCCTCGGCCAGCGACCGGGCGAGGAACGTGGCCACCGCGATGCCGGCCAGGTTGTCGTTGGCCAGCGACGGGTGGCAGACGTGACTGGAGACGAGCACCTCGTCGGGCACCTGCCCCGGCACCACGTGCTCGGCGTAGGTGAGGTGCCCGTCCGCGAGGGTGGAGTCGATCCGCACTTCGTACTCGCCGTCCGGCAGCGCGTCCAGGGTCTCCTGCGCGAGACAGAAGCCCCAGTCCGGCTTGTAGTAACTCGTGCGGTACGGCACCCACGTCGGGTGCTCGGGCAGGGTGTGCAGATGCGGACGCAGCTCCGACAGGGGCATCCGCGCCGACACCGGCACGCTGTACCCGAGCACGTGCAGGCTGGAGTCGGCGAGGTCGACGACCCGCCGCCCGGACGGGTCGGCGATCCACGCCTCGCGGACGTTCCACTCCTGCGGCACCGTCCAGTCGAGCACCTGCGTCCCGGTGGGCACCTCGTGCACCTCCAGCGGCAGATGCTCGCCGACGACGTCCAGGGTGGCGCGCACCCCGTCGCCGGTGATGCTCCGGCGGAGCGGGTACATCCGCTCCACCAGGGCGTGCATCTCCTCGCCGGGCGTCGTCACGACCGCCACCGCAGGGTGTCGTCGACCGTGCCCGCGTCGGACGCGGCGCGCAGCACGGCGAGCCGGGTGAACCGCTGCTCGAACGCCTCCCGGGTCAGTCCGTGCGTCCGGTAGGCGTCCGCCAGTTCGAGCGCGCCGCGCTTCACGGTCCATGCGCAGTCGAAGCCGGGGATCGCCTCCCGGAACCGGGAGAAGTCCACCCGGTAGGAGCGCGGGTCGGCGCCGGTCTCCCCGGTGATGACCACCTTGGAGCCGTCGACCGCGTCCGCGACCTGCTGGGCGATCTCCGCGACCGTGACGTTGTTGGTCTCGCTGCCGATGTTGAAGGCCCGGTCGTGCACCGCCTCCCGCGGCGCCTCCAGCGCGGCCGTGAACGCGCGGGCGATGTCCGCGGCGTGCACCAGCGGACGCCACGGCGTGCCGTCGGACAGCACCAGCACCTCACCGGACAGCAGGGCGTGCCCGACGAGGTTGTTCAGCACGATGTCGGCGCGCAGCCGCGGCGAGAACCCGAAGGCGGTCGCGTTGCGCATGTACACCGGGCTGAAGTCGTCGTCGGCCAGCGCGTGCAGGTCGTCCTCCACCCGCACCTTGGACTCGGCGTACGGCGTCACCGGCCGCAACGGGGCGTCCTCGGCCACCAGTTCGTCGCCGCCCGCCGCGCCGTAGACCGAGCAGGTCGAGGCGTACAGGAAGCGCCGCACCCCCGCGTCGCGCGCCAGCTTCGCCAGCCGCACGGACGCGTGGTGGTTGATGTCGTAGGTCAGTTCCGGCGCCAGCGCCCCCAGCGGGTCGTTGGACAGGGCGGCCAGGTGGATCACGGCGTCCACCCCGGCCACGTGGTCGGCCGTGACGTCCCGCAGGTCCACCCGCGTCCCCGGAGGGTCCGCGGGGGCCGGCCCCAGCACGCAGTCGGCGAACAGGCCGGCGTCCAGCCCGGTGACCTCGTGTCCGGCGGCCGTGAGCACCGGGGCCATCACGGTGCCCAGATAGCCCTGGTGTCCGGTGAGCAGTACGCGCAAGGTTTCAACCCCCCAGGTCGACAGTGAGTTTGGTGACGGCGAACGCCTCGGCGTAGCGCGCGTTGCTTTCGATGCCCCGGATCCGGGCGAGCCCCAGGAAGGCCTCCCGGTCGTACCAGGGCCGGTGCCGCTGCGAGGGGTAGTGCTCCTGCAGCAGCCGCACCTTGTCCTCGGCCGTCTCCGGCGCCAGCGGCTGGTACACCACCGGACGGCCCAGGTCCCCGTCCCACTTGACGATCTCGTAGCCCAGCACGAGATGGTCGCGGAACGCGGTGGTCATCAGTTTCGCCAGGCCCCGGTGGTCCTGGTGCGCGTCCTCGGTGCGCGGCGCGAGCACCAGGTCGGGCTCGGTGCGGGCGCGCAGCTCCTCCACCGCGGCCTTCGCCTCGGCCCAGTGCGCGGGCAGCCGGCCGTCGGGCAGCTTGTCCACGGTGAGCCGGAGATCGGCGCCCGGGCAGAACGCGGCGAGCGCCTCCTGCTCCTCCTGCTCGCGCTCCGTGCCGCCGCCGGACAGCACCAGCGCGTCGACCCTGAGGCCCGGGTGGGCCCGGCACAGGGTCAGCAGCGTGCCGCCGGCGCCGATGGCGATGTCGTCGCAGTGCGCGCCCACCGCGACGACCCGCTCCAGACGCCCGGTTCCCAGCCGGATCACGCGCTCACCCCCGTCCCCGTACGCTCCCGCTCCCACACGGCCCACGGACGGTCCCCCCGGGCGTAGGCCTCGTCCAGCGCCGTACGCTCCTTGACCGTGTCGGTCGGCTGCCAGAAGCCGCGGTGCCGGTGTGCGACGAGCCTTCCCCGCTTGGCCAGTTGGGCACACCCGTCGGCGACGAGATCTCCGTTCTCCGGGATGTGGTCGAAGATCTCCTGGCGCAGCACGAAGTAGCCGCCGTTCTCCCACAGCGGCAGCTCGCTCACCGGGGTGATGCCGCCCACCAGGCCGTCCTGGCCCAGCTCCACGCAGTGGAACGACGACTGAGGCGGCACCACCATCATCGACGCGCCCGCGTCCCGGCGGGAGAACCGGTCGATCATCTCCGGCAGCGGGGCGTCGGTGAGCACGTCCGCGTAGTTGGCGAGGAACATCTCGTCGCCGTCCAGGTGCTCCCGCACCCGGCGCAGCCGCTCCCCGATGGGCGACTCGATGCCGGTCTGCGCGAAGGTGATGGTCCAGTCGGCGATGTCGGTGGACAGCAGCTCGGTGCGGCCGCCGCGCAGCACGAAGTCGTTGGAGACGGTCTCCTCGTAGGTGAGGAAGAAGTTCTTGATGTGGTGGGCGCCGTAGCCCAGGCAGAGGATGAACTCCTTGTGCCCGTAGTGCGCGTAGTAGCGCATCACGTGCCAGATCAGCGGGCGCGGTCCGACCATCGCCATCGGCTTGGGTATGTCGTCGTTCGCCCCGGCGCGCATGCGCATCCCGTAACCGCCGCAGAACAGTACGACCTTCATCGCTCGACCTCGACAATGCTCAGTTCCGGGATGGGGAAGACAAGGCGGCCGCCCCACTCGTGCACGTACGCCAGCTGCTCGGTCAGCTCGGCGCGCAGGTTCCAGGGCAGCACGAGCACGTAGTCCGGCCGGTCGGCGGCGATCCGCTCCGGCGGCAGGATCGGGATGCGCGTGCCCGGCGTGTACCGGCCGTGCTTGTACGGGTTGCGGTCCACCGTGTACGCGAGCAGGTCGGGCCGGATCCCGCAGTGGTTGAGCAGCGTGTTGCCCTTGCCGGGGGCGCCGTAGCCGACGACCGTCTTGCCCTCCTCGGCCGCCTCGACCAGGAACCGCAGCAGGTCCCGGCGCACCTTCGCCACCCGGGCGGAGAACTCGGTGTACCCGGACAGCTCCTGGAGCCCGGCGGCCTTCTCCCGGGCCAGGACGTCGGAGACCCGGCGGCTCGGCTCCCCGGCCGCCTCGTCGGGGCGCGCCCACAGCCGCAGCGACCCGCCGTGCGTGGGCAGCAGCTCCACGTCCACCAGCGTCAGCCCGCCGCCGGCCAGCGCCCGGATCGCGGAGGCGACCGTGTAGTACTGGAAGTGCTCGTGGTAGATCGTGTCGTACTGGTTCTCCTCGATGAGGGTCAGCAGGTGCTGCACCTCGATCGACACCCAGCCGTCGTCGGCGACCAGCGCGCGCAGCCCCTTGGTGAAGCCGATGACGTCCGGGATGTGCGCGTACACGTTGTTGGCGACCACCAGGTCGGCCGGCCCGTGCTCGGCGCGCACCTCCGCGCCCGTCTCGGGGCTCAGGAACGCGGTGTGCGTGGGCACGCCCGCCTCCCGCGCCGCCGCGCCGACGTTCACCGACGGCTCCACGCCCAGGCAGCGGACGCCCCGGTCCACCACGTGGCGCAGCAGATAGCCGTCGTTGCTCGCCACCTCCACCACGAAGGAGTCCTCGCCCAGGCCGAGCCGCGCCGCCGCGTCCTCGACGAAGACCCGCGCGTGCTCCACCCAGGAGGAGGAGTACGACGAGAAGTACGCGTACTCGCTGAACGTCTCCTCCGGCGTGATCAGCGGCGGGATCTGCGCCAGCCAGCAGTCCGTGCAGACCCGCAGGTGCAGCGGGTACGTCGGCTCCGGCGCGTCCAGCCGTTCCGCCGAGAGAAAGCTCTCGCACGGCGGGGTCGCCCCCAGGTCGACGACGCTCTCCAGCGCCGTCGAGCCGCACAGTCGGCAACGTGTCATCTGCTTCCCCCATCCCGCTCGCGCAGGTCCCCCCGGCGCGAGCCCGTGTGCGTGTCCCCTCGCGACGGGTCGGCCCCGCCGTGTCCCGCGATCGCCGCGCGGTACCCCTCCTCCAGGTGCTTGAGCCCCACCTCGGGGCTGAAGCCCCGCTCGTACCGGAGCCGGGCCGCGCGGCCCATCTCCCGGTTGCCGTCGCCGTCCGCGGTGACCCGGCGCAGCGCGACCGCCAGCGACGCGGCGTCGTCCGGCCGGTGCAGCAGCCCGGTCACCCCGTCCTCGACCAGCTCGGTGAAGGCGCCGTGCCCGGCGGCGACGGCCGGCACCCCCGCCGCCATCGCCTCCACGACCACCAGCCCGAAGGCCTCCTTCCAGGTCGACGGGGCCACCACGGCCACCGCCCCCGCGACGGCCTCACGGCACCGCACCCGGTCGTACAGGCCGACGTACCGCACGTCGTCCCGGCCCGCCGCCCAGGCCGCCACCTCCGCCTCCAGCGGGCCCGTACCGGCGATCACCAGCGGCACACCGGCCCCGCCGGCCGCGGCGAGCTCGTCCCACGCGGCCATCAGCAGCCGTACGCCCTTCACCTCAGCGAGCCGCCCCAGGTACAGCAGGTGCTCACCCGGGCCGGTGCGCCGCACGGGCGTCTCCGGCACGAAGTTGTGCTTCACCACGAGCCGGCCGGCCGGCATCCCCGCGCCCACCAGCACCTCGCGCTGCGCCGCCGAGATGCAGAAGAACCGCTCCACGCCCGACCACCAGCGCCGCCGGTTGACCGACAGACTCACCGCGAGCGGCACCGTCGCCAGCGCGCTGCCGCGGTAGCAGCCGTGCCGGACGGCGGGCAGCGGCGCCCGGCCCACGCACGCCGTGCACGGCGAGCCGTCCCGGTGCAGCGTCCCCGGCGGGCACACCTGCGTGTAGTTGTGCAGCGTGGCGACGGCCGGCACCCCGGCGTCCGCGCAGGCCGCGATCACCGCGGGCGACAGCAGCGGGAAGACGTTGTGCAGGTGCACCACGTCCGGCCGCTCGGCCCGCAGCCGCTCCGCCAGCCGGGCGCGCACCGCCGGGTTCCACGGCACCAGCAGCGGTATCGCGGCCTTGGCCGGCAGCGAGCGGGCCGCGATGTCGTCGCTGCGCCGCTCGAACACCCCGACCCGGTGGCCGGCCTCCCGCAGCAGCGCCACCTCCTGGTCGACGACCTTGTTCTCCCCGCTCGGCTGCGCCGACGCGTAGCGGTTGTGCACCACCATGACGTGCATTCACGCCACCTCCTTGCCGCGGACCGGCCGCGCGACGCTCCGGTGGACGGGCTCCGGCGCCGGCGGACCGGCGCCGGGCGCGGGCGGGGCGGTGGGCGCCACCAGCAGGGAGGCCGCGAGGGCCAGGTGCAGCAGGTACGGCGAGGCGTCGCCCAGACCCGCCTCGGTGTACGAGGCGAGCCCGCAGTAGGTGATCAGGAACAGGGCGCAGGCCCGCGCGAGCGACGGCGGCCGCAGCAGCGCGACCGTGCCCAGCACCAGCACGAACCCGGCCACCAGCGTCACGCCCAGCAGGCCCTGCTCGTGGTAGACGGCCAGCCAGCTGTTGTCGATGGGCAGCCCGTCGAACGACTTGTCGCCGAGCCCCACCCCGAACAGTTGCTCCGCGCCCGACCGGGGCGCGTCGAGCAGCGCCTCCCACACCTTGGCGCGGCCGGTGAGGGTGGAGAAGTTCTCCTCGGTCTGCCCGCGCAGGAACCACGCCTGGAGCAGCGAGCCGAACGCGACCGCGGCCACCGCGGCGCACGCGAGCGCCCAGCCGAACCAGCGGCGGGCGGCGGCGCTGGTCAGCACCATCGAGCCGATCGCCACCAGGAGCCCGGCGAGCAGCCCGATCGTCGCCGTCCGGGTGTGCGTGAGGGCGAGCAGCGCCAACGACGGCACGATCACCAGCGCGGCGCTCCGCCGGTCGGTCCGACGCCCCAGCACCAGCAGCACCGCGAGCCCCACGACCACCGCCGCGTACTGCCCGATCTGGGGTGGCGTCAGCGGCCACAGCGCGCCCACGAGCCGGCCGCCGTAGAGGTCGGGCAGCGCGGCGCCGGGCGACAGCAGCAGGCCGGCGGCGACCGAGCACAGCACCAGGAAGTACCAGCGGATGTGGTACCGCACGAACGTGGTGGAGCCGTCCCACCAGCGGGAGAGCAGCCACAGCGTGGCCACGAACACCGCGAACCGGCCGCACCGGAACAGCGCCCCGAACCCGGCGCTCAGGTCCACGCTGGAGATCAGGCTCGGCACCAGCAGCAGGCTGAGCAGCAGCAGGAACGCGCTGGGCCGCACCCGCAGCCGCAGGTTCACGGCCAGCGCCAGTCCGAACGCGGCGACCAGGGCGCCCATCGTGACCATCTGGATCAGCGACCGGGGCAGCGGCACGATCGTCTCCGCCCCCGTGGAGCCGAGGGTGTTGAGGACCAGCAGCCCCCACACCGTCCCGACCGTCCTCGGCGTGTGCTCCACCCGCACGTCAACCACCTTCCCCGGCACGGTGGGTGCTGCCCGCGTCCTGCCGGTACGGCGCGCCCTGCCACTCCCGGAAGTCCAGCTCGCCGCTCGGGTCGTGGGCGACGAACGTCCACGGCCCCTCGTAGACGTTCTCCCGCCAGCGGTTGTGCTGCTTCAGCGTGATGGCGTCGGCGACCTTCTCGCCCATGTACGGCGACCAGTCCGGATAGGTGCCGTAGTTGGCGAGGACCGCCATGCGGTCGCACATCGACGCGCAGTCCATCGCGGACTTGTCCAGCAGGAACCGGTTGTGGTGGACGTCCACCCGCTGGGTCCGCCACCGGCAGTCCGTGTACAGCGGCGCCTTGGTGATGCCCGGCCGCGCGCAGCGGTCGATGTCCTCGACGAGCAGGGTGCAGTCGGCCGAGGAGGTGTTGGCGGGGCTGTTGCAGAACCGGTCGGCGTTCTCCCACAGGGTGATCGCGTTCCAGTTGTCCTCGAAGAGGTTCCCGGAGATCTCCAGCGTGTCCGTGCGGGCCTTCACCCGGGGCTCGCCGCCCGACTCCGAGATGTAGACGGTGGCGAACGGGAAGCTGTCGCCGCGCTCGGCGTACCGCTTCCCCTCCACCCAGTTGTTCCGCCGGATCGTGTTGTTCCTGATCACCGCGTTGTAGCTGGTCTCGTACATCAGGGCGGCGCCCTGGTTGTCCTCCAGGACGTTGCCCTCGATCAGGAAGTCGTTGTTGTTGGTGTCCGCCCACAGACCGGTGCCGCGGTTGCCGTGCACCCAGTTGCCGCGCACGTCCGCGCCGTCGACGGCCCAGAACTTCACGCCGCCGGTGCAGCCGCAGCCGGGCCGCTTCGTCTCCCAGTCGTGCCGGTTGTTGTCGGTGATCTCGTTGCCCTCCAGCACGAGGTCACGCAGCGGACCCGACCCCTTGTACGCGTTCATGCCGTACTGGCCGTTGCCGCGCAGGCAGCTCGCCCGCACCTGCTGGCCGGACCCGGCCATCAGCCCGGCGCCGGAGTTGAACTGGACCCGGGAGTGCTCGATCACCCAGCCGTCGGCCGAGTCGTGGTTGACCACGCCCTCGTCGTGGGGCGCGACGAACCCCTGCACGGTCAGGTGACGGATGGTCACGTCGCGCGCGCCGCCGCCGAACGCGTACTGGTTGGTCCTCCGGCCGTCGAGGACCGCGCCGGGCGCGCCGATGTAGGTGTTGCCGTCCTTGGGCTCCACCTGCGCGTACCGGTCGTCGGCGAGCCGGTGCCTGCCGGGCTTCAGCCAGAACGTGGTCCCCTCGGGGCGGGCGTTGGTCTTCGCGGAGAGGTCGCCGGGCACCGAGGGGTCCACGGTCACCGCGCCGGACGGCGCCTTCGCCGGACCGGGCTTCGGCTTCTCGCACACCCGGGCCACGGCCTCGGGCGCCCCGCCGGAGTCCTCCGGCTGCGTGCGGGCGTCCGCCCGTGACCGCCCGTCCGGCTTCGTCTCCGGCTCGGGCTCGCTCTCGCAGCCGGCGGTCGCCACCAGCACCAGCGCCAGCCCGGCCGCCGACACCCAGCGCCGCCACCGGCGCACGCCCCCTCCGCGCAGACCCATCGCAGCCCCCTAGCCGTCGAACCCGAGAACGGTGGTGAACTCGGCCGTCCCGTCGACGGATCCGCTGCCGACCAGCGTGGTGCTCGGCACCTTGCGCCCGAACCCGGGGGAGTACCAGCCGAGCGGCGGCCCGCTCTCGCCCCGGTGCGCCCGCCAGGTGAGCCCGGCCGGCAGGTCCAGCACGGCCGAGCGGTCCTCGCCGTCCCGCGTCCAGGTGAGCCGCGCCCGGCTCCCCTCCAGCTCCGCCGTGATGTCCGGGCCGAGGTGGAACGCCAGACGCACCACCCGGCGGTCGCCGCTCACCGTGTCGGCCACCCGCACCTCACGGCTCTCCCGGGCGACGTCCACCTGCCGCCGGTGGAGCAGCGGCCGGTAACCGTCGTGCTCGGCGCACCAGCGCGCCGCCTTCTCCCCGTCGGCGTCCACCTTCAGCACCCGGGTGGTGGCGTGCCGCGTCCACAGGAACGGGCCGCCCGACACCGACTGGTCCCGGCCGCCCGCCTCGAGCGTGTTGTGGCCGAGCGTGGAGCGGAAGTAGCTCCGCCACTCGGGCAGGCCGTGGTAGCAGTACGTGCCCGGGTCGGCCAGCACGTCGACCCCGTCGTGCCGCACCTCCACCGACAGCGCGTCCGCGTGGGCGTGCGCGGCGATCGACAGGAACCCGTGCGGCCCGCCGTCGCAGCGGCACCAGATCCCCCCGGGCCCCCGCAGCACGGTCAGCCCCGCGTCCGCGAAGTGCGCCGGCCGGCTCTCCGGACGTGCCACGCCCTCGCCGTACGGCTCGGTCAGCGAGGCCAGCAGCGGGGTGCGCACGTCGGCGCCGGGCACCTCCGGCCACCAGCCGAGCCGGCCGAACACCGCCTCGCCGGTGGCCAGCAGCGACCCCCAGCGGTCGGTGTCCGGGCCGTCAAGCACCAGCCCGTGCCCGTCGTCCGCGTCACCCTGCCGGGGCGGGCGCAGCCGGTCGTCGACGACGGCCGCGAGCGCGTCCGTCATCCGCAGCAGTACCAGCCGCGTCGTCGTGGGCACGGGCACGCCCGCGGCGTCCGCCTCGGCCAGCGCGGCCAGGCCCAGCTCCAGCACCAGCCCGTGGTACTCGCTCGCCAGCTCCCGGTTGATCCCGGACAGGAAGGTGTTGGCGCGCAGATGCCGGTCCAGGTCGCGCACCGCGTCCGCCCGCCACCGCGGCGAGTAGGGGAACCAGCCGAACGCGCAGGACGCGGCGAGCTGCCCGGCCGCCTCGGCGACCGCGTGGTTGTTCGCCGACGAGCCCCGGCTGGGGAACGCGGCCAGCCAGCGCTGGTGGTGCCAGATCTGGTCCAGCGCCGCCGGGTTCTCCTCGAACAGGGCGGGCGCGCCCGCCCAGCCGTCCAGCAGCCGCCGGATCCACACCCACGACAGCAGCCGGATGCCCAGCTCGATGCCGCTCACCCAGTGCGCGCCCCGCAGCGGCGGGTTGGCCTCCCACCACGAGCGCAGATGCGCGGCCACCCGCTCCGCGTACCGGTCGTTCCCGGTGAGCGCGTACGCGGCGGCCAGCACGGTCAGGTACTGGTGCCGGGACGGCTCCCAGATCTGCTTGATGTCGCCGACCGCCTCCTCGTCCCGGTACGGCACGTCGAAGGCGTGCTCCAGCGGGGTGCGGCGGCCGGTTTTCGGGTCGAACTGCCAGTCCGGGTCGGCCATGTCGTCGCGGACCACGCCGAAGAACTCGGCCCGCCCCGCCATCAGCCGGTCCGCCTCGGCGACCAGCCGCTTCACCGCGTCCGGGTCCACCCCGGCGAGCGCGCCGTCGGGCAGCACGGCCGTGAACCGGACGCCCGTCACCGGAGGCCGCTCGGGCAGCCCCGACCGCCAGCGCCGCCGGCGCACCGCGTCGACGGCCCGGCCGCCGGCCTCCCGCGGCCCCATCCGGGACAGCCGCCGCAGGTACCACCCCGCGCTCATGCTCATCGCGCCCCCGCCAGGGTCACCGGGACGCCGCTCGCCAGCGCCGTGCGCACGGCGAGCGTGGCCGTCGTCGTCGCGGCCAGCGACTCCAGCGGCACCGGCATCGGCCCGCCGGTCCGCACGGCCTTCACGAACGCCGCGAGCTCCGCGTTCTGCCCCTTGTCGCGGGCCTTCGGCAGCCGCGAGCCGGCCCACTGCCGGCGCCGCCCGTCGTACACGGCGGCCCGCGTGAAGTCGTCCAGCCGCAGCACCTTGCCGTCCGCGATCAGGTCCAGCGTCTCCTTCGGGAAGGACGAGGGCCCGGAGGTGACGTAGCTGATCGTCGCCGTGGACCCGTCCGGGTAGCCCAGCACGATCTGCAGGTCCTCGTTGCCGGCCGGGGCGGCCGCGTACACCGACACCGGGTCGGCGTCCAGCAGCCAGCTCGCGGTGTCGACGAAGTGCCCGCCCTCCCCGGCGAACCGGGACCCCTCGGTGTCCTGCCGCAGGTACCAGCTGCCGTGGTCCAGCCGGCCCGCGTTGACCAGGTAGCGCAGGCTCGCCGGGCCGGTGCGGTCGCCGAACAGCTCCCGTGCCTCCCGCAGCAGCGGGGCGAACCGGCGGTTGAAGCCCACCTGGATCCGGTCGTTGCCGGACTCCTCCACCGCCGCCAGCACGGAGGCCAGCTCCTCCTCGGTGAGCGCCAGCGGCTTCTCCACGAACACCGCCTTGCCCGCCAGCAGCGCCCGCCGCGTCAGCTCGGCGTGCGAACTGTGCCGGGTCACCACGAACACCGCGTCCACGGCCGGGTCGCCCAGCGCCGCGTCCAGGTCGGTGGTGGCCTTCCCGAAGCCGAACTTCCGCTGCGCGTTGGCCGCGGACAGCGCCGTGGTGGTGACGACCGTGGACAGCTCCACGCCGTCACGTCCCGTCAGATGCGGCAGCAGCATCGACGACGCGTAGTTCCCCGCGCCGACGAACGCCAGCCGCACCGCGCCGGACCGCCGCGCGGGAGCCGTACGGCCGGACGGCCGCGGCAGCTCCGGCACCTTGGGCACCGTCACCTCCGGCGCCTCGACGGCGGGCGCGTCCTCCGCCGCGTACCGGAACAGCACGGCCACCGCCCTGAGTTCGCCCTCCTCGAGCCGCCGGTACGTCTCCACGGCGTCCTCGAAGTCCGCGACGTGCGACACGAGCGGCTCCACGTCCACGCTGCCCCGCGCGATCAGGTCGAGGAAGCACCCCAGGTTGCGGCGCTCGGTCCAGCGGACGTAGCCGACCGGGTAGTCGCGGCCCTGGAGTTCGTACTCCGGGTCGTAGCGCCCGGGCCCGTAGCTGCGGGAGAAGCGGACGTCGAGTTCCTTCTCGTAGTACGCGTTCCACGGCAGGTCGAGCCGGCACTTGCCGATGTCGATCACCCGGCCGCGGTCCCGGCACAGCCGCGCGGCCAGCTCCACCGGCTGGTTGCTGCTCCCGCCGGCCGCCAGATACACCTGGTCCACGCCCATGCCGCCGGTGAGTTCGGCGACCGCGCTCTCCACGCTCGCCGAACCCGGGTCGCCGCAGGCCGCCGCGCCCAGCCGCTCGGCCAGCTCGCAGCGCGCCGGGTCGGGGTCCACGCCGACCACCCGCACCCCGGAGGCGTTCAGCAGCTGCGTGACCAGCTGCCCGATCAGCCCGAGACCGATCACCAGGGCCACCTCGCCGAGCCGCGACTCGCCCTGCCGCACGCCCTGCAGCGCGATCGACCCGACGGTGCCGAACGCCGCGTGCCGGGGCGCCACCCCGTCCGGGACGGGCACGTACAGGTTCTTCGGCACCCAGTTCAGCTCGGCGTGCAGCGCGTGCTCGTTGCCCGCGCACGCCACGACGTCGCCCACCTTCACGTCGTCGATGCCGGCGCCGACCTGCTCGACCACCCCGCACAGCGAATACCCGAGCGGCGTGTACGAGTCGAGCTTGCCCATCACCTTGCGGTACGTCGCCGGCACCCCGTTGGTGGCGACGCTCTGCACGACCTTCGCCACCTGGTCCGGCCGTGACCGCGCCTTGCCCAGCATCGACATGCCGGCCTCGGACACCTTCATCATCTCGGTGCCGGTGGAGATCAGGGAGAAGGCGCTGCGCACCAGCACCCCGCCCGGCTTTGCGCCCGGCGCCGGCACGTCGAGCAGCGCCAGCTCGCCGCTCTTGTAGTTCTGCACTACCTGTTTCACGGAGTTCCTCTTGTCTCTACGCCGTCGAGGTGGGGGAGTGGTGGCCGGCCTGGGAGGTCGCGTCGCGGTACCAGTGCTCGAGGGTCAGCACGTGCCAGAGGTGCTTGGAGAAGTCCCGCTGCCCGGCGGCGTCCTCGGCGGCCATGCGCGCCAGCGCCTCCCGGCGCAGGAAGCCGGAGCGGACCAGCAGACCGTCGTGCACCACCTCCTGCACCAGCGGTGCGAGGTCCCGGCTCATCCAGGCCCGCAGCGGGGCGCTGAACAGGCCCTTCGGCCGGTACACGATCTCCCGGGGCAGCACCGTCGTGGCCGCCTCCTTGAGCACCGCCTTGCCCTGCCGCCCGGCGATCTTGCGCGCGCCGGGGACCGCGAACGCGGCCCTGACCACCTCGACGTCCACGTACGGCACCCGCACCTCGGTCGACGCGGCCATGCTCGACCGGTCGGTGTAGGCGAGGTTGAGGCCCGGCAGGAACATCCGCGCGTCCGTCAGGCACATGCGGTTCACGAAGTCGTCGAGGGCGTTGTCCCGGTAGACGTCGGCGTGCTCGGTCAGCACGTCGTCGACCGCCGGGGCCAGGTCCGGGTCGAGCAGCCCGATCAGCTCCTCGCGGTCGTACAGGGTGTAGCTGCGGCGGAACGCGGTCTCCTCCGGCAGGCCCGCGAACGACAGGAACCGCTTCGCGAACCGCACCGACCGCAGGCCGCGCCGGCGGGTGGCGACCGGCAGCCGGTCCACGGCGGCGGCCACCCCGCGCCGCACCGGCGCGGGCACCCGCCGGTAGCGCACCCCGATCAGGTTCGCCAGGTGCTTGCGGTACCCGGCGAACAGCTCGTCGGCGCCCATCCCGGACAGCATCACCTTCACCCCGGCCTCCCGGGCGGCCGAGCAGATGAGGAAGGTGTTGATCGCGGCCGGGTCGCCGACCGGCTCGTCCAGGTGGTACGTCATCCGCGGCAGCAGGTCCTGCACGTCCGGGGCGATCTCGATCTCCCGCAGGTCCACCCCGAACCGCTCCGCCACCTGCCGGGCGTAGCGCAGGTCGTCCGGCATCGCCTCGAACCGCGCGTCCTCCGCCCGGAACCCGATGGTGTACGCGGGAATGCCCGGCCGGTCCCGGGCCGCCAGCGCCGTCAGGTAGCTGGAGTCCAGGCCGCCCGACAGGAACGTCGCCACGGGCACGTCGGACAGCAGATGGAGCCGCGTCGACTCCTCCACCACGCCCGCCAGGTCCGGCAGGTCACCGGACCGCGCCCGCTCCTGCCCCTCGGCGGCGACCTCCCGCAGATCCCAGAACCGCCCGCGCCGCACCGAGCCGTCGGGGCGGCAGCGCAGCCAGGTCCCCGGGGGCAGCTTCTCCGCCCCGCGGAACGCGCACCGCGAGTCCGGCACCCAGTAGTACAGCAGCGACGCCACCAGCGCCGCCGGATCCACCTCCAGCGACCCGCCCGTCACCGCCGCCAGCGCCTTCAGCTCCGATGCGAACACCAGCCCCTCACCGCGCCGCAGCAGGAACAGCGGCTTGATGCCGAGCTGGTCGCGGGCCAGCACCAGCTCACCGGTGCGCTCGTCGAACACGGCGAACGCGAACATGCCGCGCAGCCGGGGCAGGCAGTCCGTGCCCCAGCGCCGCCACGCCTCCAGCAGCACCTCGGTGTCCGAGGTGCCCCGGAACCGCACCCCGGCGCCCTCCAGCTCGGCCCGCAGCTGAGGCGCGTTGTACAGCTCGCCGTTGTACGTCAGGACCAGCCCCTCCGACACCATCGGCTGGGCGCCGGTGCCGGACAGGTCGAGGATGGCCAGCCTGCGGTGGCCGAGGTGCACCTCGCCGTCGCCCAGGGAGTGGGCGTACGTCCCGGAGCCGTCCGGGCCGCGGTGGGCGAGGGTCTCGGTGAGCCGGTCGGTGACCGCCTTGCCGTCCGGCCACCGGTACGTGCCTGCGATGCCGCACATGAGCTACCGCGCCTCCTGGTCGCTGTCCGGGACCCGCGCCGCCCACATCGGCAGCCGTTCCGTACGCCGCGGGCCGTCCGTCACCGCCTGCACGGTGGGGTTGGACCCCGTGCCGTTCTGCCGGGCCGGCCGGCCCTCGCGGACGCGCGGCACCGGGAACGGCCCGTCCCACAGCGTCCCGTCCGTCCGGTCCCGCGGATCCGGGTCGAGCAGCACCACGCCGGCCACCTCCACGCGGCGGTCGGCGAGCTGCCGCGCCACGGTGTGCAGCCACGCGGTCGTGCCGTGCCCCGCCCGGACGACCAGCACGGCCCGGCCCGCCAGGTCCGCGAGGTCGGACCAGGCCGCGCCGGGCGCCACCGACGCCACACCGATCCTGCGCCGGTCCGACGGCTGGGCCGCGGCCCGCTCCACGCCGACGACCTCCGGGCCGCCCGGCTTCCGCCGCCGGCCGGCGAGACCGTGCCGGGGCAGGGCGTCGACCACGACCACCGGCTCGTCCGCCGCCAGCGTCCGCGCCAGGTCCAGGGCGATCACGCCCGCCCCGCGCGGGCAGCCCAGCTCCAGCAGCGCCAGCGGCTCCGAGGAGGAGCGCACCGTACGGGCCAGTGACGAGGTGAGCCGGGTGCGCGCCGCGCGCCTGCGTCTGCGCCGCCACAGCGGGCGCGGCCGCAGCGCCGACCGGGACAGTTCGGCGGTGACCGAGGCGCCCAGGTGGCGTGCGATCTCCCGGCGCAGCACCGGCCGGTCGCCCACCACGGAGGCGACCGCGGCGATCACCAGACCCAGCACCAGGCCGAGGACGAGACCGATGCCGCCGTCGGTGGCGAGGGCGAGCGGCAGCGAGTGCCTCACGGTGTGCGGGGCGTCGACGATCTGCGTGCCCGCGATCAGCCGGGGCGTGCCCACCCGGGCCTCCGCGGCCCGCTGCGAGAAGTCGCTGATGCGGGAGCTGAGTTCGGCGCGGCGGGCGAACAGCGTCTCCAGGTTCGCCGACTCCTCCGGGCTGCCCTCCGGCGGCCCGTCGCCGATCGCCTCGTTCACCTGGTCGAGTTCCTTCTGGAGGCGGTCGCGCTGTGCGAGCAGCGTCGAGGCGTCGGCCGCCGCGGCCTGCTTGATGCGCCGCACGTGGTCCGCGACGAACGCCTCGGCCACCGCCTCGGCCCGGGCCACCGCCTCCTCGCCGGTGTCACCCGTGGCCTTGATCTCCATCAGGTTGTTGGTCAGGCCGGCGCCCTCGTACTCCTCCATGAAGTCCTCGGCGTCCTGCGAGGAGTCGAGGGACTTCAGGGCCGCGTCGGCGATCCGCGTGGTGTGCAGCAGCGCCACGTCGGTGAGGATCAGCGTGCCGGGGTCGTTCGGCTGGTCGTCCTGGTGGGCGACCAGCACCTTCGTCACGGCGGTCGGCGGCGGGGGCAGCAGCACCGCCACCGCCGCCCCGAGCAGCAGCCCCAGCAGCGCCAGGGTGCCCCACAGGCGGCGGCGTCTGCGCACCGACACCACCAGGGACTGAAGGTCCAGCAGGGGAACGGCGGCCGTCGGCTCCGCTGTCGTACTCGTCATCGCGCACCTCCCCGCGCGCCGTCGCCGAGGGCGAGCGCCGGTGCGGCGGCCTCCCGCGGCGGGCCGGCGGACCGCGCCGGACGGGTCCGGACCGCGTCGGCCAGGACGATGCCGACGACGTCGTGACCCGCGTCCGCGCACGCCTCGGCGACACCGGCCAGCTCGGCGGCGGTGCGGGTGCCCGCGCGCAGCACGACCAGGACGCCCGACTCCTCCTCGCGGTCGGGCACCAGCGGCGCCTCCGGGGAGACCTCCGTCAGCCGCAGCAGGGGGTCGCCCCCGGCCTCCTCCGCCAGCCGCTCGGCGGCCCGCAGGGCGATGCCGTCGTCGTCGGGCACGACCAGCAGCAGCCGCCGCGCGCCCGGCACCAGGTCGCGGATCCGTCCGCACACCCGCCGGTAGCGGATCCCCAGGCTCGCCTCGTCCCCGGCGGCCGGCGGCACGGGCGCGTTCCAGGGGGTGTCCAGACCGAGCAGCCGGCGGACCCGGTGCCGGGCGCCGCCGCCCTCCGGCCGGTGCACGCCCCGCCGCGCGGCCACGTCGACGCCGCCGAGCAGCCCGGAGCCGAGCGCGGCGGCGATCTCCGGCTCGGAGCGCAGCCGCCGGTTCACCCGGGCCGCGGTGAGATGCCCGGCCACCGCCAGCAGGAGGAACAGCACCGCCCCCGCGGCGATCAGCTGCACGCGGGACGGAGGCGCCTCACCGGTCGGCCTGGCCGCCGGACCCATCACGACCAGCCGGGAACCGGCCGCGTTCGAGTCGGCCTGGTTCAGCTTGCCGACCGCCTCCTGGAGCGCGGTGCGCAGCTTCGCCAGCTCGGTGCGGGTCTGCACGCTCTCCACGGTCCGGCCGGGGTCGGCCGCGTCGGCCAGCTCGGTGATGCGGCGGCTGGTGGTGAGCACCATCTGCCGCAGCTGGTCGGGTCCTGCCGCGGCCGTCGGGTCCGCCGTCCCGTCGACGATCCGCGCGGAGAACGTCACGAACTGCCGGGCCAGTTCGTCGGAGAGCCGCTGCGCCTTCGCGGGGCTCCCGGCGGTACCGGAGATCTTGATGATGTTGCCGTCGGTCACCTCGGCGCGCACCCGCTCGCGCAGCTCCTCGCCGTCGACCCCGGCCCAGCCCAGCTCCTCGGCCGTGCGGTCGGTCACCACCGTGCTGGTGGCGATCTCCGCCTGGGTCAGCAGCACACGCTCCTCCCAGGCGCCCGGCAGCAGCACCGACGCCGACGTGGTGTAGCGCGGTGGGAACACCAGGGAGGCGCCGAAGCCGGTCAGCGCCCCCAGCACGACGAGGACCGTCAGCAGCCTGCCGCGCCTGCGGAGCATCCGCCCGATGGTGACCAGGCGTATCGCGTCATCGCTCAAGGGCCGTGCCTCTTTCCCGCCCGCTCCGGGCCGCCGCGCCGCCCTCGACGGCGGCCTCGTAGGCGGCCAGCAGCGCCGCCTGCGAGTTGCGCCAGGCCAGCGGGCCGTTGATCCGTTCCTGCCCGGACTTCCCCATCCGGGAGCGCTGTTCGGGGTCGTCCAGCAGCCGGGCGATGAGCGCGGCGAACTCGCCCTCGTCGTCGCCCTTCGCGTACACGGCGGCCTCGCCGGCCGAGACCCGCGCCTCCTTCAGGTCGAAGGAGACGATCGGCCGGCCCATCACCATGTACTCGAGGACCTTGTTCATGGTCGACACGTCGTTGAGCGGGTTGCACGGGTCGGGGGAGAGGCACACGTCCGCGGTGGACAGCCAGCGCACCAGGTCGGCGTCCGGCACGCGTCCCGTGAACTCCACCTGGCCGTCGAGCCCCAGCTCCCGGGACAGCTCCACCATCGCGTCGAAGGTGTCGCCCGCCCCGACGAACACCGCGTGCCAGTCGGTGCGGCCCACCTCGTCGCGGAGCTTCGCCAGCGCCCGCAGCGCGTAGTCGACGCCGTCCTGCGGGCCCATCACGCCCAGGTAGCACAGCAGATGGGGCTTGCCGCGCTTCAGCTCCGGCTCCGGGTCCACCGGGTGGAACCGCTCGGTGTCGGGCGCGCTGCGCACCACGAACACGTCCTCGGGCCGCCGCCCGCCGCGGCGCACGGCGACGTCCTTGTAGCTCTCGTTGGTGGCGAGCACCACGTCCGCCGCCCGGTACGTCGCCCGCTCCAGCGCGCACACGCCCCGGTAGAGCAGGTCCTTGCCCCGCCCGAACCGGGAGAGGTACAGCTCGGGCACCAGGTCGTGCTGGTCGAAGACGAACGTCGCCCCCTGCCGCTTCAGCCGCAGCGCGGGCAGGAACAGCAGGTCCGGCGGGTTGCAGGCGTGCACCACGTCCACCGGGCCGACCTTGCGGGCCAGGCGGGCGGTGTGCCACAGCGCGGCGCCGTACTCCTTGAGGTAGCCGGCCGGCCCCCCGGTGGCCGCGCGCAGCGGGTAACGGTGGATCCGCACCCCGTCGATCACGGCCTCCGGCTCGGTGTCCCGCTTGGTGCCCTGCGGGCAGATGACGTCGACCTCCCAGCCGGCGTCGCGGAGCGTGCGGCACTCCTGCCACACCCGCCGGTCGAACGGCACCGACAGGTTCTCCACCAGGATCAGCGCGCGGCGGCCCCGCGCGCCCTTCGGCTCACCAAGCAAGGCCCACGTACCCGGGTTCGGCCCGGCGCGCGTCGGCGTCGGGGAGGCGGACGAGATCGACGATCACGGGGTCGTCGCCGTGCGGCAGCGCCGACAGCACCGCCGGGTCCTTCGTGCCGACCAGGACGACCTCGGCGTGGGCCAGCACGTCCTCGACGGAGTCGGCGAGCAGCTGCGCCAGGTGCGGCAGACGGGTCTCGATGTACTCGCGGTTGGCGCCGAGCAGCCGGGACAGGCTGACGTTGGCGTCGTGGATCCGCAGGTCGTACCCCTTGCCGAAGAGCCGCTCCGCCAGCTCGACCAGCGGGCTCTCACGCAGGTCGTCGGTGCCCGGCTTGAACGAGAGGCCGAACAGGCCGACCTTGCGCTTCCCGGTGCGCTCCACCAGCTCCACCGCGCGCTGCAGGTGCTCCTCGTTGGAGGGCAGGACGTGGGACAGGATCGGCACGGACACGTCGGCCCGGTGCGCCGCGTGCACCAGGCTGCGCAGGTCCTTCGGCAGGCAGGAGCCGCCGAAGGCGAAGCCCGGACGCAGGTAGGCGGGGCTGATGTTGAGCTTGCGGTCGGCGAGGAACACGTCCATCACCTGGTGCGAGTCCACCCCCAGCGCCCGGCACACCGCGCCCAGTTCGTTGGCGAAGCCGATCTTCAGCCCGTGGAAGGCGTTGTCCGCGTACTTGATGGCCTCGGCCGTCGGCACCGGCACCCGGAACACCTCGCCGGGCAGGTCCGCGTAGAGCGCCGCGACGACGTCGCCGCTGGCCGTGTCGAGCTCGCCGATGACGGTCTTCGGCGGGTCGAAGAAGTCCCGCACGCTGGTGCCCTCGCGCAGGAACTCCGGGTTGACCGCGACGCCGATCTCGACGCCAGCGGTGCCGCCGACCCGCTTCTCCAGGATCGGCACCAGCAGCCCCAGGCAGGTGCCCGGCAGCATCGTGGAGCGGAACACCACGGTGTGCCGCCCGCCCCGCTCGGCCAGCGCCGCGCCGATCTCCTCGGTGACCCGCTCCAAGTACGTCGTGCACAGGCTGCCGTTGGGCTCCGACGGGGTGCCCACGCAGACGAGGGACACCTCGCTGCCCTCGATCGCCTCGCGCACGTCGGTGGTCGCGCGCAGCGCCCCGCTGCCCACCACCTCGGCGATCAGCTCGCCGATCCGTTCCTCGACGACGGGCGCCTTGCCGTCGTTGACGAGGTCCACCTTCACCGGGTTGACGTCCACCCCGACGACCTCGTGACCCATGCTCGCCAGGCACGCGGCCGACACGCAGCCCACGTAGCCGAGCCCGAACACGCTGACTCTCATGACCCGTTCCTCCCCCCGGGCAGGCCCCCTCGGCCTGCGGTCCGCACCCCGGCCGCCCCACGGCCGCCGCGCATCAGTACGCCCCCTGTCCCTGCACCACGGCGCGCAGCGTCTTCCACAAGATCACCGTGTCCAGGGCGAGGGACCAGTCCTCCACGTACCGCAGGTCCAGCCGGACCGCCTCCTCCCACGACAGGTCGCTGCGCCCGCTGATCTGCCACAGTCCGGTCAGCCCCGGCTTCACCTTCAGCCGGCGCCGGATGTCCGGCCCGTAGGCGGCGCACTCCTCCGGCAGCGGAGGCCGCGGGCCGACCAGCGACATCGACCCGGTGAGCACGTTGAACAGCTGCGGCAGCTCGTCGAGCGAGTAGCGGCGCAGCACCGCCCCGATCCGGGTCACCCGTGGGTCGCGGCGCATCTTGAACAGCGGCCCGGCGCCCTCGTTGCGGTCGGCGAGCGCGGCGCGTACGCGGTCCGCGTCGGGGATCATCGTGCGGAACTTGAGGATGGTGAACTCGCGGCCGTCCTTGCCGACCCTGCGCTGCCGGTAGAACACCCCGCCCCGGCTGTCCGTCGCCACGAGCAGCGCGACCAGCAGCATCAGCGGCGCGAACAGCACCAGCAGGACCAGCGCGCCGAGCCGGTCGACGACGCCCTTGACCGCGCGGCGGCCACCGGTGAACGCCGGCATGCTGACCCGCAGCAGCGGTATGCCGAGGACCGCGTCGACGTGCAGCCGCGGCCCCGCCACCTCCATCAGCACCGGCGCGACGACCATCTCCGCGTCGGAACCCTCCAGGTTCCACGACAGCCGCTGGAGCCGGTCGGGGGACCAGTGCGGGTCGGGGGTGACGGCGACGACGCGGAAGCCGTCGCGGCGGACGTGGTCGGCGACGTCCGCCAGCCGTCCCACCACGGGCACGCCGTCCAGCCGTCCGCCGTCGACGACGGGGCCGTCGGTGGTGCACACGGCGTCCACGCGCCAGCCCAGGTGCGGGTACTTGCGGGTGCGGGCGATCAGGTCGCGCACCGTGTCCGGGCTCCCGGCCGCGAGCACGGGGCGCAGACAGCGGCCCTCCTTGCGCTGCCGGTGCAGCCGCAGGCGCAGCAGGTAGCGCATCGTCATGGTGACGAGCGCGATCGCGGGGACCGCGACGAAGATCCAGAGTTTGATGTTGCGCGAGGTCAGGGCGATCCCGCCGAGCGCGAGCACGACGGTCGCCATGAACAGCGAGCGGCCGAGCCGCCGGAACTCCTCGGCGCCCTGCCCGAGCACGGTGGGCGCCCACGACCGGCTCACCGCGAGCGCGCCCAGCACCAGTAACCAGGTGCCGAAGGCGAGGATGCCCCACTTCTCGTGCCAGTCGGCGGCGTCCCGCACGCCGAAGAAGTTGCCGATCCCGGCGACGACGACGGCGGTCGCCACCGTGTCGCTCGTGATCACGGTGCGGCGGTAGCGGTGCTCCCAGTCGGCCGTGCCACGGTTGAACTCCCCGTCCGCCAGATGACCCCGCTCCGACGGGAACGGGTTGACCAATCCCCCTTGCCGCACAGAACCCCCCAGGTCCCCGGTGATGCGACGTGTTCGCCTGACGCTGTCTCCGCCGGGGGGACCCCACCCCCCGAACCGCGCTGTTCCTCGCCACGGGAGGCCCCCGCCTCCCGCGCACCGGCATGCCGGCTACGAACGGACAAAGAACAACGTGAACAACCTGTCGCGGCGGCAGCGGCACATGGCCGTGCCGGTCCATGGAGCCGAGCGGACCTGACCGGTCCCTCGGGTGCGCCCCCGCACCCGAGCCCCCCCGGGGCTCAGCGGTGTGATCACCCCCACGCCTGGCGCCGTTGGACGAACCCCTCCCCGGGCGCCGGACTTAAAGATCATTCAATCGGTCGCCTCGGGCCCGAACGGCCGAAGCAGGGTCAATCTAGACCATCGCGGCCGGTAAGAAGAGAGGGTGTGGGGAAATTGTGTTCAGGCGACGTGGCCGAATCCACCGTCCGGAACCCGTCTGCTCGGCTCTCGCACCCGCGTCTCAACTCCCGTCGTACGACTGCGTGATGACACTTACGACCCGCGCCGACGCCGTCTCGCCGGCCGCCCCGCGCACCCGCCGGGACGGCGACTGCCGAGGTCCGGGCACACAAGTCGTACACATGAGCCCACTGCCCCCGCCGCGCCTCGAGCGCCTCGTGATACAGGGCCCCGGGACCGGAATCCCGCGCACCGCACCCCGTTCGAACGATTTCGTGCACGTTCCACGGATGTCCGAGATTTACCCGCTGAACCGACCGTTCCGCAGGGCGGCCGGGTGCTCGCCGACGAGGAGGGAGGCGGAGCACCGGTCGGTGACGCCGCCCGGTCGCTGTCGACGACGCGGGACCCGACTGCCGCCTCAGACCGGGTACGCCGTGTGGATGTGGCCGTCACGGATGACGACTTCGACAACACTGGTCTCTCGACCACTGCCGTTCACACCTACCGGCTCGCCGTAGTCGAAGCGGTGCAGATGACTGTCCTGGCCTGCCCGGGCGCGGGGGTTGGGTATCGCCGGGGTTCCGTCGACACCTTCCCGAAGCCGTCGGCCCAGGACGAAGTCGTCGGCGTCCCAGAAGAAGTCCTCGTAGAACTCACCAGGCAGTGAGGGCTCAGGTCCGGTCGGGTCGGCGTTCTCCCGCACTCGGTCCTGAGCACCCGGGCCGTGCTGGCCCTCGATGTGGGCCTCGCGTTGCTCCGTGATGCCGTGTCTGCTGCTCTCGCAGTTGACCAACCCCCACGGATCGGTCCACCGAAGGGGGTCAGGGACGTACCCGTGGTGGTTCGGCGCCGGGGCGAGGCCCAGCGGATCCGGACTGACATAGCGGGCATTGGCGGGGTCGTAGTAGCGGCGGAAGTTGTAGTGGAGGCCTGTCTCGCGGTCGTGGTACTGCCCTGGGAAGCGGAGAGGGCAGTCGACGGGATCCGAGGTGTGGGCCAGCGGCGCGCCCCACAGAGTGGTGCGTGCCCGCCACGTGATCCGGCCTGCCTCGTCGACCAGTTCCGTGGGTGTGCCCACCACATCGGTGACGATGGCGTAGAAGCGGCGGTCGACCTCGTCCTGGTCCAGTTGTGCCAGCGCGCGGTTCGTGCCGGGAGCCCATTCCCAGCTCCTGGTGGGGCCGTCGACGGACTCGCTCTGTTCCGCCAGGTGGGAGCCGTCCCAGGTGAAGACGGTTTCCTCTGCGGTCCGGCCGTCGTCGGACAGCCGCCGCTTGGCGACGCGTCGGCCAAGACCGTCGTACACGTACGCCCAGCGGCAGCCGTCCGGGGTCGTGACCTGAGTGAGCCGGTCCTCGGCGTCCCACTCGTAGGTCCATTCCCTCGTCCCCCCGGACAGCAGCTTGCGTGTCTGCCGGACGAGGCGCCCCTGCGGATCGTGCACGTAGGTGACGTGGCCGGCCCTGCGGATGAGGGTCCCGTCGTGGACCCGCTCCCCTTGCGGGCCGCCTTCCGGGGTGTCGGCGCGGCTGACGTTGCCCGCCGCGTCATAGGCGTAGCGCTCGGACCACCCGTCGGCCGTGACCGCCTCGACCCGGCCGAGGCGGTCACGGGTGAACCCGCGGACGCCATGGGTCTGGTCCGCGACGGCCGTCAGGCTGCCGTCCTGTCCGTACGAGTAGGAGCGGTGCAGCAAAGCCCGATGGAGAGTGTCCGAATCGGAGGCGGCTCCCGTCCGGACCGTCTGGCCGGTGAGACGGTGGCCGGCGTCCCACTCCTGGGTGAGTACCGCCGCCTCGCCGAGCCGTCGCTCGGTCTCGTGCCCCGACGCCCCGTAGCCGAAGGACAGGGAGTTCTCGGCCAGTCGTACTCGGAGGGGGCGGTTGTTGGCGTCCCATTCCCACCGACTGACGACACCTGACGGGGTCGTCCGCTCCACCCGCCTGCCGAGAACGTCGTACGCGGTGCGCAGTGCGCGTCCGTCACACTCCTCCGAGACGACACGGCCCGCCGCATCGCGTGTGAGTGTGAGGACGGTGTGGGGCGTGACTGCCCTTGTCAGCTGGCCGGCGGCGTCGTAGGCGAAGGTGGCGGCTTCCTCCCCGGAACGCCGTTGCACGACCCGTCCGCACGCATCGCGCATGTACGTGGTGATCTGCCCCGCACCGTTGGTGCGCCGGACCAGGCGGCCCGCCGCGTCGTAGGCGTAGGACACGGTGCGTCCGTTGAAGTCGGTCTCGCTCACGAGACGGCCCGCAGGGTCGTACTCGTAGGTCCATACGGCACCCGACGCGCTCGTCACAGAGGTGAGCCGCAACTCTGTGTCGTACGCGAACCACGTCGTCGAGCCGTCTGCCTCCGTACGGGCCCGCACCCGGTCGAAGTGGGTGATGGCGTGAGTCGTGCTCCGTCCGTCGGTGCCGGTGTGGCGGACGACGTTGCCTTCTCCGTCGTAGGACCAGCTCTCGCTGCTGCCGTCGGCCATGACCCGCTCGGCCGGGAGCCCTTCCACCGTCCAGGTGGTACGGGTTGTCGAGCCGGTGGCGCCGACGGATTCGACGATGCGCCCGAAGGCGTCACGGGTGACCCGGCTGGTCCCGCCCAGCGGCGCCGTGACGGCGTCGGGCAGGCCCAGCGGTCCGGGCTGGACACGGTGGGCCGCGCCGAGCGCGTTGGTCACGGAGAGGAGTGCTCCGGAGGCGTCGTGGACGTAGGCGGTCACGGCGCCGTCGACGTCGACCGTCGCTGTCGGGTTGCCGTTGTCGTCATAGGCGTACCCGCGCCTGCCGCCGGTCGGCAGAGTGATCCACACCGGACGGTCGAAGGCGTCGTACTCACAGCTCGTCGTCGTGCCGTCGGGCCGCACCACGGAGGTGGGGTTGCCGCGCTCGTCGTAGCTGAAGCGGGATGTGTGGCCCAGCGGATCCGTCCGCGAGCGCAGCCGGTTGTACGCGTCCCATTCGGCGTGCGTGGTGTTGCCGAGCGGGTCGGTCTGGGCGACCACCTGCCCGCGCTCGTTGTACCGGTAGGTCGTGGTGTGGCCCAGAGAATCCGTATACCGCGTCTCGCGGGCGTCAGTGTCGTAGGCGATCGTGCAGGACAGGAATCCTTCTGCGCCGTCACCTCGGACGCACCGGTCGGCGTCGTCGTACGAGAAGCGGTACCAGGAGCCGTTGCGGTCGGTCCAGGACGTGATGCGTCCCTGGAGGTCGTAGGTGAGCATGAACGGCAGTCCGCTGGAGTTGCGGATCTCGGTGAGATGCCCTTCGGCGCTGTACGCGTACCGCAGTAGCGTCGTTCCCTCGGGCCCGTCCGCCTCGTTACGCAGCCGCAGTGCGACGATCCGGTCGTCCTCGGTGTCGATGTGCACATGACGGCCTCCGGAGTCGCGCACGGCGGTGGGCGCGCCGGATGCGTCCCGGTCGACGTCGATGCGCCGCCCGCCGCGGTCGGTCACCGCGGCCAACGGGAGGGTGAACGCCTCCTGCGCGGCGACAGGTGTGGCCGGTGGAGCGAAGTGACGGGTGCGGCCTGATGCGGGGTCGGTGATGCGGAGGGGGGCACCTGGCGCCCCGTCCCAGTCCAGGGGCCAGCGCGGTCCTTCGAGAGGCATGACCGAAGTACCGGGTGCGGGGACGGGATAGACAAGGATCATGCCGTCCTCGGACGCGAAGACGGCTCCGTTGTCGTCCAGTTCGAGACGCTCGTCGAGCGTCGATGCCCAGGAGGGGCCGAACCACCGGCCCCAGTGGTAGGTCGACAGATGTGTTCGCCGCAGCACGAGGGGGAGGAGTCCGGGAAGACTGACGTCGGTCTCCTCCATGATCATCTCGCCGGAAACCATGTCGACGGGATCGCCGTTCTTGCAGCGCCCCTTGGCGGGCTTGCTCTTGCCGACGGCGTCGTCCGCCCCCTTCCGCAGCCCGCGTCCGAGCCCTTTGGTCATGGCCTTGAGGCCGCCTTTGCCCAGCGCCTTCATGCCTTTGGCGAGGCCGCCGAGGGTGGTGAGGCCCTTCATGCCGGGTATGCAGTCCAGTGCGGCCAGTCCGACGTCCCATAGGGACGCTTGTCCCTTGGAATACTTGTAGAGCGTGTCGGCGAGGACGACGAGGGCGGCGATGAGGACGATCGCGCCGAGGATCGGCCCGCCGATGATCATCGCGACGATGCCGACGACCGCCACCACGATCTTGCAGGCCGCGACGATGTTGTCCCAGTTGTCGGTGAACCAGTCGCCGATCTCCTCCCACCACGACCGGTTCTGGATCCCCGCGTCTGAGGCCTCGTCGATCTTCGACTTCGCGTCCCGCGCCGCCTCCTCACGCATCTTCCGCGCGTCCGCGGCCATCTTCTTCGCCGCGTCCAAAGCGCTCTGCGCGGACGTGACGTCCGACTGCGCCTTCTCCTGCGCGCTCTTGGCGCTCCGCACATCCCGGGTCGCGGCCCGCACCTTCGCCTCGTCGGGCTTGTCCGCGTCCGACTTCGACCCCGTCGGGTCGTCCTTGTACTTGTCGGCCTCCTTCGTCGCCCGCCCCACCCACGACTCCGCAGACGCCAGCTTCGACTGCGCCGACGTCAGATCCGCCTGCGCCTCACGCGCCTTCGCCAACGCCTTGTCCGCCAGCGCCTGCGCCCGCTCCAGCTTCGGCCAGTAGTCCGCGAGCGCGTCCCCGCACATCGCGTACGACTTCTCCAGCTTCCGCAGATTCTTGGGAACGCCGGAGAACTCCTCCTTGAACACCTTCGCCGACTTCCCCGCCCACTCCGCCAGCGTCCCCTCACCGGCCATCCCCTTCACCAGACGCAACGCCTCGGAGACGTCATCGGCGAAGTCGTGCAGGAACCTCGCGAGCTTGCGCACCCGCTCCGGGTCACCGGGCGTCGGATCCTTGTCCAGATCAAGGACATGCCAATCGTGTGGGCGGTGACCCATGAGCTCCCCCGTTGCGACGCTTCACCCGTGGAACGTGTGCCTGAGCAAAGCTACTTGATGTCATCCTCGTAGACTCGTGAGGTGAGTCATGACCGAGTGACACCTGGTGACGGCGCTTCCGAGCGGCGGCGATGGGAAGAGGCAGGCCCGGAGGAACTGGCGCGTCTGGCCGGGCAGCGGCCGGGCGAGCTGTTCGCGGCGGCGGAGCAGCTGTGCGCTGAAGCGTCCGGTGAGGAGTTCGGAGGGAGCCTGGCAGTGCGCACCGTCGGGCGCATCGCCGAGGCCCTCGCCGAGACGCGCTCCCCGGGCTGCGCCGCGTACGCCGTGGACATCGTGGGCCGACTGCTGCCCTCCGGAACTGTGGCCTGGGAGGAAGGGGACCGGATTCGGCGCTCGGTGGCCGCGAGGCTGGCCAAGGTGCAGCCTCTACGGAACCTCGAGCCCTTGTTCGGGCAGGTGCCGGACGGACTTCACGATTCTGAGGTCGAGACCCGGGCCTGTCTGCTCGGTGAGCTCGCGCTGCTCGGCACCGGGACCGGGCGAGCTCGTATGGATGCCTACGCCGAGAGGTTGCGCACGCTCGGGCACCCGCTGGCGTGGCTGCCTGAGACCCGGCTCGACATCGAGCACCGGTTCATGGTGAGGGTGCGCGGGCTCGGGTCGGTCAAGACCTTGCGGCAGCTTCGGGCCCGTTTTCCGGAGGTGCCGCCGAGTGAGACCGGTGCGGATGCCGGGCTGCACGCTGTCGGTGTGCCCGATGACGCCCGGGCTCAGGCGGCCGCGCGGCCCTTCGTCGCCGGCGGGTGGGCGCGTACTCCCGAGGCGCGATTCTTCGTGCTGCCTGCGCCGATCGAGCCCGGTGACTTCGGGACGGCCCTTCTTCAGCGGCTCCCCCTGGATTGTCTGGAGGGCGACGGGGCCGCGGTCGCCTGTGTGACGACGCCCGATGACGTGCTCAACGAGTTGTTCTCCGCCGCGTATCACGGCGGGGCCGGTGGGCAGGGGCAGGGTGGCGCGTATGCGCGGCTCTTCGCGTGGGAGAGTCTGTACGCCCTCATGGGGCTACCCGCCGACGTGCCGTTCCTCGAAGCCGTGCGGGCCACCCCCGATCACCGGTGGGTGCGCTTCCTCGCTTCTACCCCGTGGTTCCACCACGACACCGCCGACCTGGGCCTCGCCGTACTCGACCCTTCGCGTACCCGCGTCGCGGTGCTCGCGGCCACCGACACCGATGTCACGCTGTCGGACGCGTCAGCACGGCCGTGAACTTGTAGCGGGAGCCGCGGTAGACCGACCTCACCCACTCCACCGGTGTCCCGTGCTCGTCACGTGAGTGGCGGGAGAGCAGCAGCATCGGCAGGCCCACGTCCGTGCCGAGGAGGCCTGCCTCGCGGGGGGTCGCCGGGGAGGTCTCGATGGTCTCGTCGGCCTCCGCCGGCCGCACCCCGTACACCTCGGCGAGCGTGGTGTAGAGGGATGTGTAGCGGGTGAGGTTGCGGCGCAGGCCGGGGAAGCGGCGGGCGGAGAGGTGGGTCGCCTCGATGGCCATCGGCTCGCCGCCCGCCAGCCGCAGCCGCTCGATGCGCAGCACCTCGTCCCCCGGCTCGACCTCCAGCAGCGCCGCCAGTTCCTCGTCGGCGGCGACGTGGCCGATATCCAGTACCCGGGAGGCGGGATTGAGGCCCTGCGCCCTCATGTCCTCCGTGTAGGACGTGAGTTGCAGCGTCCGGTACACCTTCGGACGGGCCACGAACGTGCCCTTGCCCTGGATCCGGTCCAGTCGCCCCTCGCTCACCAGCTCCAGCAGCGCCTTGCGCACCGTCGTACGGGACGTGGCGAACTCGACGGCGAGCAGCCGCTCGGCCGGCATCGGGGAGCCCGGGGCGCGCTCGTCCGTCATCTGCAGCAGCCGCTGCTTGATGCGGTAGTACTTCGGCACCCGCTCCCGGCGGCCGGTCGCCCCCGTGCCGGGCCGGTCGGCGCTGCTGACGTCCGTGCTCATGTCCTGCCTTCCGGCTGCGGTGTCCGGCGCGCGGACGGCAGGGGCCGGCCGCGGTGCACGTCGGCGGACCGCCAGGGGATCGGCGCCGCACGCTCGGCGATCCCGTTATAACGGCGTGCTCTCCCTTTGGTCTAGTCCAACCCTGCATCCCGTCCCTCTTTGGGCGGACATCTCCACCCCGAATGCGGACCGTTGCCGTTACCCAGCCGTGAGTTGGACAACCCTTGACATGACCATAGGTCTAGGCCAAGCTCCCCTTGCTGGTCTAAACCATTTAGCGGAAGCCGGGTCCCAGCCCGCCGAGCTGTTGCGCCGTTGTCAGGGTCACCGCGAGGGCGTGGGTGTGCAAGGCATTCCTGAGGAGGGGTGGCGCGTGAAGCGCAAGCTGATAGCCGCGATCGGGGTCGCGGGCATGTTGTTCTCGGTCGCTGCGTGCGGCGGCGACGACGGCGGTGACGGCAAGAAGGCCGGCGCGGACGGTTACGCCGGGCAGACGCTCACCGTCTGGGTCATGGACGGCTCCTCACCGGACCAGTGGCAGAAGGACCTCGCCGCCGAGTTCGAGAAGAAGACCAAGGCGAAGGTCAAGTTCGAGGTCCAGCAGTGGAACGGCATCCAGCAGAAGCTGACCACCGCCCTGTCCGAGGAGAACCCCCCGGACGTCTTCGAGATCGGCAACACCCAGACCCCCGCCTACGCCAAGACCGGCGGCCTCGCCGACCTCGCGGACCTCAAGGAGGAGATCGGCGCCGACTGGACCGAGTCCCTCAACGAGTCCTCCGTCTTCGAGGGCAAGCAGTACGCCGCCCCCTGGTACTTCGCCAACCGCGTCGTCCTCTACAACAAGAAGGTCTGGGCCGACGCCGGCCTCAAGGACACCCCCAAGACCCGCGACGAGTTCTACGCCGCGCTCAAGACGATCGGTGAGAAGACCGACGCCGAGCCGATCTACCTCCCCGGCCAGAACTGGTACCACTTCGTCGGCCTGGTCGTCGGCGAGGGCGCGGAGCTGGTCAAGAAGGACGGCGACAAGTACGTCTCCAACCTCGACGACCCGAAGGTCGCCGTGGCCACCGAGACCTACAAGAAGTTCCAGGCCCTGTCCAAGGCCCCCAAGGACAAGGACGAGGCCACCCCGCAGCAGGGCGAGGTCTTCGCCAAGGGCAACGTCGGCGCCTTCATCGGCATGGGCTGGGAGGCCGGCATCGCCATCGAGGCCAACCCGGCCATCGAGAAGGAGATCGGCTACTTCACCATCCCCGGCGCCACCGCCGACAAGCCCGAGGGCGTCTTCCTCGGCGGCTCCAACCTCGCCGTCGCCGCGGGCAGCCAGAAGCAGGAACTCGCCAAGGAGTTCCTGAAGCTCGCCCTCTCCGACAAGTTCGAGGGCCAGCTCGCCAAGGAGAACGGCGTCATCCCCAACAAGGAGTCGCTGCAGAGCAACCTCAAGGGCAACGCGCCCGCCGAGGCCGCCGCTCCCGCCGCCGCCGTCGGCGGCACCACGCCGCTGATCCCCGAGTGGGCCGCCGTCGAGAACGACCCCAACCCGATCAAGACGTACCTGACCGCCGTCCTGAACGGCAAGTCCCCGGCCGCCGCCGCGAAGCAGGTCGAGGGCGAGTTCAACAAGCGCCTGGCGCAGCAGCAGTAACAGCGCACGCGCTCCGACCGGAGCGGGGACCGGCCGACGGGACGGTCCCCGCCCCGCGTTGAGCACGCCGAGAAGAGAGATCGCGAGCATGACCGTGCAGACCGAACGGCCGCCCTCCGGACCGGCGGACGTCCGCAAGTCGGACGACCCCGTACCCGCCGGGCCCCGACCCAGAGCCGCGTCGCGGGCCGGCGCGCTCGCCCCGTACCTCCTGCTGCTGCCCGCCTGCGCGGCCACCGTGCTGCTGCTGGGCTGGCCGCTGCTGAAGGACCTGCTGCTGTCGTTCCAGAACCTCAACATGGCGCAGCTGATCCAGCACGTCACCGAGTGGAACGGCATCGACAACTACAAGGAGGTCCTCACCGGGGAGGACTTCTGGCGGGTCACCCTCCGCTCCATCCTGTTCACGGCCGTCAACGTCGTCCTCACCATGCTGCTGGGCGCCCTCGTCGGTCTGCTGCTCGCCCGCCTCGGCAAGCGCATGCGGTTCACCCTGATGATCGGCCTGGTGCTGGCCTGGGCGATGCCCGTGGTCGCCGCCACCACCGTCTACCAGTGGCTGTTCGCGCAGCGCTTCGGCGTCGTCAACTGGGTCCTCGACAAGCTCGGCTGGCACTCCATGGCCGACTACAGCTGGACCAGCAGCCAGATGTCGACGTTCTTCGTCGTCACCCTGCTCATCGTCTGGATGTCCGTGCCGTTCGTCGCGATCAACCTCTACGCGGCGACCACCACCATCCCCGGCGAGCTGTACGAGGCCGCCGCGCTCGACGGCGCCGGCGCCTGGCGCAGCTTCACCACCGTCACCCTGCCGTTCCTGCGGCCGTTCCTCTACGCCACGACGTTCCTGGAGATCATCTGGATCTTCAAGGCGTTCGTCCAGGTCTTCACCTTCAACGGCGGCGGCCCCGACCGGCTCACCGAGATCCTGCCCGTCTACGCCTACATCGAGGGCGTCGGCAACCAGCACTACGGCATGGGCGCGGCGATCGCGGTGCTGACCATCCTGATCATGCTCGGCCTGACCGCGTACTACCTCAGGATCGTGCTCAAGCAAGAGGAGGACGAGCTGTGAAGCGCTCGCTCTTCGGCCGGGTCTGGCCCAACGCCACCGCCCTCGTCGTCTTCGCCGCCTGCATCTTCCCCGTGTACTGGATGTTCGCCACGGCGCTGAAGCCGACCGGCGACATCATCGCCGAGGACCCGGTGTGGTTCCCGACGGACATCACGTTCGAGCACTTCGGCACCGCGACGGACGCCGAGCACTTCTGGACGTTCGTCCGCAACTCCCTCACCGTCACCTGCCTGGCCGTCCTCTTCTCCCTGGTCATCGCACTGGCCGGCTCCTTCGCCCTGGCCCGCATGCGGTTCAAGGGGCGGCGCGGCTTCGTCATCGGGTTCATGCTGGCCCAGATGGCGCCCTGGGAGGTCATGGTCATCGCGATCTACATGATCGTGCGCGACGCCTCCATGCTGAACAGCCTGGTGCCGCTGACCGCGTTCTACATGATGATGATCCTGCCCTTCACCATCCTGACGCTGCGCGGCTTCGTCGCCGCCGTGCCGAAGGAGCTGGAGGAGTCCGCGATGGTCGACGGCTGCACCCGCGTCCAGGCGTTCCGCCGGGTCATCCTGCCGCTGCTCGCGCCCGGCCTGATGTCCACCTCCATGTTCGGCTTCATCACCGCCTGGAACGAGTTCCCCCTCGTCCTGGTGCTCAGCAAGGAGTCCGGCGGCGCGCAGACCCTGCCGCTGTGGCTGTCCAGCTTCCAGACCCAGTTCGGCGACGACTGGGGCGCCACCATGGCCGCCTCCTCCCTCTTCGCCGTGCCGATCCTGATCCTCTTCGTCTTCCTGCAGCGCCGGGCCGTCAGCGGCCTCACCGCAGGCGCCGTGAAGGGATAACGCCACCTGATGACGACATTCACCACCGGCGCCTCCACCCTCACCCGGGACGCGCTCGCCGTGCTGCAGCCGGGGTTCACCGGCACCACCGCACCCGACTGGGTACGGCGCAGACTGGCCGAGGGCCTGGTCTCCGTCGCCCTCTTCGGCCGCAACGTCGCCGACCCCGAGCAGGTCACCGCCCTCACCTCGCAGCTACGCGCCGAACGGGACGACCTGCTGGTGGCCATCGACGAGGAGGCCGGCGACGTCACCCGCCTCGAGGTCCGCACCGGCTCCTCGTTCCCCGGCAACCACGCCCTCGGCGCCGTCGACGACCCCGCCCTCACCCGGCGGGTCGCCCGCGAACTGGGCCGCCGGCTCGCCGCGTGCGGCGTCAACCTCAACTGGGCGCCCTCCGCCGACGTCAACGCCAACCCCGACAACCCCGTGATCGGCGTCCGCTCCTTCGGCCACGACCCCGCCCTCGTCGCCCGGCACACCGCCGCCTACGTCGAGGGCCTGCAGTCCCACGGCGTCGCCGCCTGCACCAAGCACTTCCCCGGACACGGCGACACCAGCGTCGACTCCCACCACGCGCTCCCGCAGATCGACCTGGACGCCACCACGCTCCACGAGCGGGAACTGCGCCCGTTCCGCGCCGCCATCGAGGCCGGCACCCGCGCCGTCATGACCGCCCACATCCGGGTGCCCGTGCTCGACCCGGACCGCCCCGCCACCCTCTCCCCGCGCATCCTCACCGGCCTGCTGCGCGAGGAGCTCGGCTACGACGGCCTCATCGTCACCGACGGCATGGAGATGGGCGCCGTCGCCGGCACCTACGGACTCGAACACGGGGTCGTGCTGGCCATCGCGGCCGGCGCCGACGCGATCTGCGTGGGCGGCGGACTCGCCGACGAGGCCACGGTGCTGCGGCTTCAGGACGCCCTCGTCACCGCCGTGCGCTCCGGCGAACTGCCCGAGGAGCGGCTCGCCGACGCCGCGGCCCGGGTCAGGTCGCTGGCCGCGTGGACGACGGGCATGCGGCGCTCGCCCGGCACCGCCGACGACTCCGCGCCGGAGATCGGCCTGACCGCCGCCCGCCGGGCGGTCACCGTCACCCGCGCGGCCGGTCCCGCGCCGGTCACGGACCCCGTGTACGTCGCCACGTTCAGCCCCGCCCCGAACATCGCGGTGGGCGACGAGACGCCGTGGGGCGTCGGCACGGAGCTGGAACGGCTCCTCCCGGGCACCGCCACCGGCCACTTCACCGGCCCCGACGCCGGCGCGGAGGCGCTGCGCGCGGCGGGCGGACGCCGGGTCGTCGCGGTGGTCCGCGACGAGCACCGCCACCCGTGGATGGGGGCGGCCCTCGACACGCTGCTCGCGGCGGGCCCGGACACGGTGGTCGTGGAAATGGGCATCCCCCAGTCCGCGCCGCGGGGCGCGCTCCACATCGCCACGCACGGCGCGGCGAGGGTCTGCGGCGTGGCCGCGGCGGAGGCGGTCCTGGCGGGCTGACCGAACGCCGGAGGGGCTGAGAATCAGCCCCTCCGGCGTTTGAGGAGCGGGGTCCGGGGCGGAGCCCCGGGGTCGGGAAGGGGAGGGGCGGAGGGGGCGAACACCCCCGTAGTTCACGGGTACAGCTTCTCCCCCTTGGCCAGCATCGCCACATACTTCTCGATCCGCGCCGCCCGCGTAGCCACCCGCTTCGCCTCCTCGACCCGATGCAGAATCGCATACCGGTTCCGGCTGTCCAGCGAGTCGAAGAACTCCCGCGCCCCCGCAGGCGCGGCATCCAGCGCCGCCCGCAGATCCTCAGGCACGGCAGCAGTCCGCTGACTCGCGTACGCGGCCTCCCACCGCCCGTCCGCCTTGGCCCTCTCCACCTCCCGCAGCCCGGCCGGCCGCATACGCCCCCGCTCGATCAGCTCGATCGCCTTCTGCCGGTTCACCGCCGACCACCGGCTCCGCGCCCGGCGCGGGGTGAACCGCTGCACCCAGTGCGTCTCGTCCAGACTCTTCTTCTGCCCGTCGATCCAGCCGAAGCACAGCGCGGACTCCAGCGCGGTGGCGTAGTCGACGCCCTTCAGCCCGGACCCCTTACGGGGAATCTTCAGCCACAGCCCCTCGGCGTCCCCCTGATGCTCCTCCAGCCATGCCTCGAAGTCCTCCGGGGTCTCGAAACCCAGCACCGGCCCCGTCGTACCACCCGTCCCACCTGCCATGCGCCCATGCAAGCCGGGTTCGGCGGCCGGGTCAACGGCCCTCCGTCGCCGGGGTGTTGCGGGAGGAACGATGGCGGAGCGTGTCGTTATTGGGCCGAACGGGTGACCATGGGTAAGAATTGGCCGATGCACACAGCCAGCGCGACAGGGGACGGAGCATGCCGGTGAGCAGCCACGATGTCACCGACGAACAGTGGGAGGGGCTCGCCCAGGTCGTGCCGCTGCGGGGCCGCGACGCATGGCCGTCCTCGGTCGGCCACCGCGCCGTGCCCGAGGCCCCCACGGAGGCGCGCCGCCGCTTCGTCGTCCTCCGGGTGAACGTCTTCGCGGACGCCCGCGAGGTCGCCGAGACCCTGATGTCCGGCATACCCGTCCTGCTCGACCTGACGGGCGCGGAACCGGACGTCGCCAAGCGCGTCCTCGACTTCAGCACGGGCGTCGTCTTCGGCCTCGCCAGCGGAATGCACCGCGTGGACCGCAACGTCTTCCTGCTGACACCGGAGGGCATGGAGGTCACCGGACTGATGGAAGGCGTGGGGGCGCCCGGCGCATGACGGTCCACGCGCCCCGCGCGCACGGATCGGCGCGCCGTCCGTTCGTAGGAACGGCCTCCTGAGGGAACGGTTCGGCGGCGGCAGCAGCGTTTAGCGTCCGGCGCATGACCCCGCCGCCCCCGCCCCAGCCGGTCGCGACGACGCCCCCGCCGCCCGCCGCGCCTTCCTCACCCGCCCGAGTGGATGCCGGGCGGGCCCGGCGCCCCTCGCTGCCGCGCGTCACCGAGCTGCTGCTCTCCGCCTTCGCCGGACACCGCGGCACCACGTTCCGGCTGGGCGACCTGACTCTGCTCGCCGGCCCCAGCGGCACCGGCAAGACCACCGCGCTGCGCGCGTACGAGGCGCTCGCCCGGCTCGGCGGCGGGGCCGAACTGGGCGAGGTGTTCCCGGACCCGTCGGCGTGTGTCCCGGAGCGGGCCCGGCCCGACGCCCAGCGCCGCCGCGGCTTCCGCATCGGCTGCACCGCCGAAGGACCCGAAGGTCCGGTCCGCCTGGAGGTCGCCGTCCAGGCGGAACCCGAACTGCGCATCGTGGGGGAGAGGCTGTCCGCCGACGGCCTGGTCCTGCTGGAGACCGCGCTGCGCGACCCGAGCAGGCGCACCGTGCAGGCCGCCTGGCACACGGCGGGCGCCACGGCCGTCACCCGCGCGCCCCTCCCCGACGACCGTCTCGGCACCGCGCTGCTGCCGCTGCGCGTGGCCGGCACGACCGAAGGACAGCTCCGCGTGCTGGCCGCGGCCGAGCAGATGCTGGTGGCGCTGCGCTCCGTCTTCCCGTGCGACCCCCGCCCCGAGCGGATGCGGGACCCCGTCCCGGCGGGCAGCGGCCGGCTGCTCCCCGGCTGCGAGAACCTCGCCGACGTACTGTGGCGCACCCGCTCCGAGTGCACCCGCCGCCACGCCCTGCTCGTCGACGCGGTGCGGGTCGGCTGCGCCGGACCCGTCGCCGACCTGCTCGCCGAGCCGTGCGCCGGAGGCCGCCTGGTGCGCGCCGTGCTGGACCGCGGCAACGGCGCCCGCACCACGCTGCGCCGGCTCGGCGACGGCGAACTGCGTTACACGGCCCTGGCGTTGGTGCTGCTCACCGGACCCGGCGTGCTGGAGGCCGACGTGCCCGGCGAGGTCCCGGCCGCCCTGCAGTGCCTCACCGTCCTCGCCGACGGCCTGGACCGGGCGCAGGATCCGGCCCAGCGCGCGGCCCTGCTGGCGCTGGCGGCGCGGATGTGCGAACGGGGGCACATCCGCCTGGTCGGCGCGGTGAGCGACGCGACCTGGGCCGCCGGGGTGCCCGGGGCGACCGTGGTACACCTGAGGCGTGACTGACCCGCACGACGACGCGTCCCGGCCCGCCGACCTGCCCGCGCTCCAGCGCCGCCTCGTCGACTTCGCCGCCGCTCGGAACTGGCAGCCGTACCACACGCCCAAGAACCTCGTCGCCGCCCTCGGCGTGGAGGCCGCCGAACTGCAGGAGATCTTCCAGTGGTTGACGCCGGAGGAGTCCGCCCGCGTGATGGACGACCCGGACACCGCGCACCGCGTCACCGACGAGGTGGCCGACGTGCTCGCCTACCTCCTCCAGTTCTGCGAGGTCCTCGGCGTCGACCCACTGGCCGCGCTGGCGGACAAGATCGACCGGAACGAGCACAGGTTCCCGGTGCCGGCTCCGGAACGGTCCGCCGCTCCGCCCCACCCCTAGGAGCCGTCCCTTCCGCTCTCACGCTCCGTGGTCGAACATTCGACCTGACACCCGAGGCTGTCCACAGATTTCGGACTTCCTCTGGCCTTTTGTCTCACAGAGCTTCACTCTGGGTAGTGAACAAGGGAGTTCAACGGATGCGGACGCGTGGGCAGCGCGTCGGACAGACGGGGGCAGCGCATGGACGCTGTGCGGCTCATCGTGACGAGCAGGAGGGCCCTGGCCACCGGCGGCGGGGTTCCGGACCTGCTGACCGAGGTGTGGCAGGCGCAGGCCCTGGCCCAGGCGATAGGGAGCCGCCTGGCCCTCGTGGGCCCGCCTCAACTCCGCGACGAGGCAACAGGGTTGGCCGACCTGGCCGGCCATGGCATCGGCGTCCTGGACCGGACGCCGCTCGATTCCGGTGAGCCGCGCGCGGCCCGGCTCACCGAGCTGGGTGACACCCGCGCGTGCCTGATGCACCTGGGCGGCCTGCTCGGCGACGTCGGTATCGCCCTCGTCGGCATCGCCTGCGCCGCCGACGACGAGGCGACGTACTGGAGCTGTGTCGAGGCCATCGACGCGGCGGACGAGGCCCGGGACCGCGTCCGGGACATGCTCCGCAAACTGGCGGACCGGGAGGCGGCGCCACCCCGACGGGAGGCAGTCTGACGGCCCCGCGTGGGTCTCGCCGCCTCCCGCGCACCGGGGTCGGAGCACCTGCTGAAGCCAGTCGAGGACGACCTCGCAGTGGAGTTACGGCGCCGCTTCACGCCCTCCGGGGCGGCGCAGCGGGCCAGGACCGCCGCCCCGGCCCCGCCTATCAGGCCGGTCAGTGCGGCGCGGCGACAGCGCGCGGTCGCGCGGTCGGTCGAAGCGTTCGTCATGTCTGCGGACGTCGGCGGGGTGCGGAGGGCCCTCCATCGGCCGGACCGACGGTTGCTCCGATCGGCGGATCGGCGGATCGGGGGAGCGGAGCCCCTCTCGGGCCACCGCCGCGCAAGGCCGCCTCTGAGGCGCGGACCGGACCTCGCCGGCTGAGGCCCCGGACCTCTGCCGCGCGCCGCGCCTCGGGCCCCGGCCGCGCGGCTCGCCCAGGACGTTCAGTTCCGCGGGCCCGCCCGCAGGCGCCCCGACCGTCGCCCGGTGCACCCGGAGCCCCGAGCCCGGGAGCGCAGCCCCGCCTCAGCCTTCGCCTCGAAGCCCGGAGGCCGGGTCACCTCAGGCCCCCGGACGGACGGGAGCGGAGCCCGGCTCGGCAGTCCGGGCGCCCGCCCGTCTCAGGCACTCGCCGCGCACGGCCGTCTCGGGCGCCCAGGGGCGCAGCCCGTCCCGGACGCGCAGGGCCTCCTCAGGTATCCGGCAGTCCGGGCGGCCCGCCCGTCTCAGACGCCCGGGCCGCCCCCCGAGCCCTCCGCCGCGGACGCCCCGACCTCCTCCGTCCGCCCCCCGCCGGACGCCCCCTGCGCCTCACCCCTCCCGCCGGCCCTGTCGGCCCCGCCGGCTCCCTGGAGCTCCGCGTCCAGTGCGGACAGGTCCGCGTTCAGTGCCGCCATCAGCAGGTCCATCTGCGCGAGCAGACCCCCCTGCGGCCCTCCGGCCGGCGCCCCGCCCCGCTGCGGCACACTGTTCTGCTCCTCCGACATGACGGCCCCCTCGGCCCATGGCCCCGCCCGGGGGCCGACACGGTGACACCCCGGCGTCACAGGGCCGGCGCGGGCGCCGGACGCTCCGGCTCCGAACGAGCCAACGATCTTCCCCACCCCCGGTCACGACCGGCCGTACCACCGGCGTGCGACGAGGCACGCCGAGGGCCCTCGCGCGCCCCCGCCCCGAGGAACGTGCAGGATAAGAGGCATGGATCTCCGCATCTTCACCGAGCCCCAGCAGGGGGCCACCTACGACACTCTGCTCACCGTCGCCAAGGCCACGGAGGACCTCGGCTTCGACGCCTTCTTCCGCTCCGACCACTACCTGAGCATGGGCGGGGACGGCATGCCCGGCCCCACCGACGCCTGGATCACCCTCGCCGGACTCGCCCGCGAGACCAAGCGCATCCGTCTCGGCACACTGATGACGGCCGGCACCTTCCGCCTGCCCGGCGTGCTCGCCATCCAGGTCGCACAGGTCGACCAGATGTCCGGCGGCCGCGTCGAACTCGGCCTGGGCGCGGGCTGGTTCGAGGAGGAGCACAAGGCGTACGGCATCCCCTTCCCCAAGGAGAAGTTCGCCCGCCTCGAGGAGCAGCTGGAGATCGTCACCGGCCTGTGGGCCACGGAGGTCGGCAAGACCTACGACTTCCACGGCACCTACTACGACCTCACCAAGTCGCCCGCGCTGCCCAAGCCGGCCCAGTCCAAGGTGCCCGTGCTGATCGGCGGCCACGGCGCCAAGCGCACCCCGCGCCTCGCGGCCCGGTTCGCCGACGAGTTCAACATCCCCTTCGCGTCGGTCGAGGACTCCGCGGCCCAGTTCCAGCGGGTCCGCGACGCCGCCCGTGAGGCCGGCCGTGACCCCGGCGACCTCGTCTACTCCAACGCCCTCGTCGTCTGCGTCGGCCGCGACGACGCGGAGGTGGCGCGCCGTGCCGCCGCGATCGGCCGCGAGGCCGACGAGCTGAGGGAGAACGGTCTGGCGGGCTCGCCGGCCGAGGTGGTCGACAAGATCGGCCGCTACGCCGAGGCCGGCTCCCAGCGCGTCTACCTCCAAGTGCTCGACCTGTCCGACCTGGACCACCTGGAGCTGATCTCCTCCCAGGTCCAGTCCCAGCTGTCCTGACCGGCGCGCCGAGCGGGGCCGGTCCCACCGGGAGCGGCCCCGCTCGCTCCGCGTGCGTGCGAAAAATGCGCGGACCCTCGCGACGCCTTCCCTGTACGTTGGGCCGACACCGGAATCCCGGTGTGTACCCCCAGCTCAGAAGGTGTCTCGAGGTGTGACTCCGTGTTCCTGACGATCAGTACCACCGGCTCCGCGCAGCGCCCGGCGACCGACCTCGGCTATCTGCTGCACAAGCATCCCGAGAAGGCGCAGGCGTTCTCCACGTCGTACGGCACGGCGCACGTCCTCTACCCGGAGGCGGACGCCGAACGCTGCACGGCGGCGCTGCTGCTGGAGGTGGACGCGGTGGCACTGGTCCGGCGCGGCAAGGGCAAGGGCCGCGGCGGCGCCCCGGACGCCGCCCTCGCCCAGTACGTCAACGACCGCCCGTACGCGGCTTCTTCCCTGCTCGCCGTCGCCCTCGGCTCGGTCTTCTCCAGTGCCATGCGCGGCGTGTGCACGGCCCGCCCTGAGCTGCCGGGCACCCCGCGGCCGCTGCGCGTCGAGGTGCCCGCGCTGCCCGCGCGCGGCGGCGCCGACCTGGTCCGCCGCCTCTTCGAGCCGCTCGGCTGGACGGTCACCGCCGAACCGGTGCCGCTGGACACCGAGTTCCCGGACTGGGGCGACTCCCGCTACATACGCCTGGCCCTCCAGGCGGAGTCCCTCACCCTCGCCGAGGCGCTGCGCCACCTCTACGTGCTGCTCCCCGTCCTGGACGACGCCAAGCACTACTGGGTCTCCCCGGACGAGGTCGACAAGCTGCTGCGCGTCGGCGACGGCTGGCTGGCCGGACACCCCGAGCGGGAGCTGATCACCCGCCGCTACCTCTCCCACCGCTGGTCGCTGACCCGGCAGGCGAAGGAGCGGCTGGAGCTGGTGCGGCTGGCCGAGGCGGACGACAGCGAGGTCGAGGACCTCGACAACGCCGTGGAGCCGGAGGCCGAGGACGAGGAGAGGCCGACCCCGCTCGCCGTGCAGCGCCGCGAGGCGATCCTCGGCGTGCTGCGCGCGTCCGGCGCCGCCCGGGTGCTCGATCTGGGCTGCGGGCAGGGCCAGTTGGTGCAGGCGCTGCTGAAGGACCCGGCGTTCACCGAGATCGTCGGCGTCGACGTGTCGATGCGGGCGCTCACCATCGCCTCGCGCCGCCTGAAGCTGGACCGCATGGGCGAGCGCCAGGCGTCCCGCGTCACCCTCCTCCAGGGCTCCCTCGCCTACACCGACAAGCGCCTCAAGGGCTACGACGCGGCCGTGCTCAGCGAGGTGATCGAGCACCTCGACCTGCCGAGGCTGCCCGCCCTGGAGTACGCGGTGTTCGGGTCGGCCCGCCCTCGCACGGTGTGCGTCACCACCCCGAACGTCGAGTACAACGTCCGCTGGGAGAGCCTGCCGGCCGGGCACGTCCGGCACGGTGACCACCGCTTCGAGTGGACCCGCGAGGAGTTCCGCGGCTGGGCCCGCACCGTCGCCGAACGACACGGCTACGACGTGGAGTTCCTGCCCGTCGGGCCGGACGACCCCGAGGTCGGACCGCCCACCCAGATGGCCGTGTTCCGGCTCGACACCCCGAAGCTCGACACCCCGAAGGAGGCGAAGGCCGCATGACCACCACCGACACGACCACCGCCGCGCGCGGCCGTGCCCTGCCGGTCACCGACCTGTCCCTGGTCGTGCTGATCGGCGCCTCCGGCTCGGGCAAGTCCACGTTCGCGCGCCGGCACTTCAAGCCGACGGAGGTCATCTCCTCCGACTTCTGCCGGGGTCTGGTCGCCGACGACGAGAACGACCAGAGCGCCTCCCGTGACGCCTTCGACGTGCTGCACTACATCGCCGGCAAGCGCCTCGCGGCCGGCCGCCGCACCGTCGTCGACGCCACCAGCGTGCAGCAGGACGCCCGGCGCCAGCTGATCGACCTGGCCAGGCAGCACGACGTGCTGCCCATCGCCATCGTGCTGGACGTGCCCGAGGAGGTGTGCGCCGAGCGCAACGCGGCCCGCACCGACCGCGCCGACATGCCCCGCCGGGTCATCCGCCGCCACACCCGCGAGCTCCGGCGCGGCCTGCGCCACCTGGAGCGCGAGGGCTTCCGCAAGGTGCACGTGCTGCGCGGCGTGGAGGAGGTCGAGCACGCCACCGTCGTCACGGAGAAGCGGTTCAACGACCTCACCCACCTCACCGGGCCGTTCGACATCATCGGCGACATCCACGGCTGCTCCTCCGAGCTGGAGGCGCTGCTCGGCAAGCTCGGTTACGTCGACGGCGTCCACCCGGAGGGCCGCACCGCCGTGTTCGTCGGCGACCTCGTCGACCGCGGCCCCGACAGTCCGGGTGTGCTGCGCCGCGTGATGGCGATGGTGAAGTCGGGCAACGCCCTGTGCGTGCCCGGCAACCACGAGAACAAGTTCGGCCGCCACCTCAAGGGCCGCAAGGTGCAGCTCACCCACGGGCTCGCCGAGACCGTCGCGCAGATGGAGGGCGAGAGCGAGGAGTTCCGCGCCGAGGTACGGCAGTTCGTCGAGGGCCTGGTCAGCCACTACGTCCTCGACGGCGGCAACCTCGTGGTCTGCCACGCCGGCCTGCCGGAGAAGTACCACGGCCGCACCTCGGGCCGGGTCCGCAGCCACGCCCTCTACGGCGACACCACCGGCGAGACCGACGAGTTCGGGCTGCCCGTGCGCTATCCGTGGGCGGAGGACTACCGTGGCCGGGCCGCCGTCGTCTACGGCCACACGCCCGTCCCCGAGGCGACCTGGCTCAACAACACCATCTGCCTGGACACCGGCGCGGTGTTCGGCGGCAAGCTCTCCGCCCTGCGCTGGCCGGAGCGCGAGCTGGTCGACGTACCGGCCGAGCGGGTCTGGTACGAGCCGGTGCGGCCGCTGCGCACCGAGGCGCCCGGCGGGCACGAGGGGCGTCCGCTGGACCTGGCGGACGTCCACGGCCGGCGGGTCGTGGAGACCCGGCACATGGGCCGGGTGGCCGTACGGGAGGAGAACGCCGCCGCCGCGCTGGAGGTGATGAGCCGGTTCGCGCTCGACCCGCGGCTGCTGCCGTACCTGCCGCCGACCATGGCGCCCACCGCGACCTCGCAGCTCGACGGCTACCTGGAGCACCCGGTGGAGGCGTTCGCGCGGTACGAGCAGGACGGCGTGGCGCGGGTGGTGTGCGAGGAGAAGCACATGGGCTCGCGCGCGGTCGCCCTGGTGTGCCGTGACGCGGAGACGGCGGCCCGCCGGTTCGGCGCGGCCGGGGGCGGGACCGGGTCGCTGTACACCCGTACCGGCCGGCCGTTCTTCGACGACGCGGACGTCACCGAGGAGATCCTCGGCCGGCTGCGCACGGCGGCCGGCGAGGCCGGGCTGTGGGACGAGCTGGAGACGGACTGGCTGCTGCTGGACGCGGAGCTGATGCCGTGGTCGCTGAAGGCGTCCGGGCTGCTGCGCACGCAGTACGCGGCGGTCGGCGCGGCGGCCGGCGCGGTCTTCCCGTCGGCCCTCGCAGCACTGGAAGGCGCCGCGGCCCGCGGGGTCGACGTGGGTGAGCTGCTGACCCGTCAGCGCGAGCGGGCGAGCGCGGCGGCCGGGTTCACCGACGCCTACCGCCGCTACTGCTGGACCACCGACGGGCTGGAGGGCGTGCGTCTCGCGCCGTTCCAGATACTCGCCGTCCAGGGGCGCAGCCTGGCCGCACTGCCGCACGACCGGCAGCTCGCCCTGATCGACCGCATGGTCGAGCACGACGCCACGGGCCTGCTGCAGACCACCCGCCGCCTCTACGTCGCCACCGCCGACCCCGAGTCGGTGCGGGCCGGCGTCGACTGGTGGCTGGAGATGACCGGCCGCGGCGGCGAGGGCATGGTCGTCAAGCCGGTCGACGCCCTGGCCCGCGACGGCGCCGGACGGCTGGTCCAGCCGGGCATCAAGTGCCGCGGCCGGGAGTACCTGCGGATCATCTACGGTCCCGAGTACACCCGCCCGGAGAACCTGGCGCGGCTGCGGTCCCGCTTCCTCGGCCACAAGCAGTCCCTCGCCCTGCGCGAGTACGCCCTCGGCCTGGAGGCCCTGGACCGGCTCGCCGACGGGGAGCCGCTGTGGCGCGTCCACGAGCCGGTGTTCGCGGTGCTCGCCCTGGAGTCCGAGCCGGTCGACCCGCGCCTGTGAGGCGGACGGGGGCGGAGGAGCGATCCATCGCCCCCGTCCGCATCCCGCGTGTGGGGGACGGGATTCGGCCAGGGCAGGGGTGAACCCGGGTGCGGGCGGTCAGGATGGAGTCATGACCTACCACGTCGACTCCGAGGCCGGGCGGCTGCGCCGCGTCATCCTGCACCGGCCCGATCTCGAGCTCAAAAGGCTCACCCCGAGCAACAAGGACGCGCTGCTCTTCGACGACGTGCTCTGGGTGCGCCGGGCGCGCGCGGAGCACGACGGCTTCGCGGACGTGCTGCGCGACCGGGGCGTCACCGTCCACCTCTTCGGCGACCTGCTCACCGAGACGCTGGAGCTGCCCGAGGCGCGCGGGCTGGTGCTCGACCGGGTCTTCGACGAGAAGGAGTACGGCCCGCTGGCCACCGACCATCTGCGCGCCGCGTTCGAGACGCTGCCGGCGCCGGAGCTGGCCGAGGCGCTGATCGGCGGGATGACCAAGCGGGAGTTCCTCGACTCCCACCCCGAGCCGGTCTCCGTGCGCTTCCACGCGATGGAGCTGGACGACTTCCTGCTCCGCCCGCTGCCCAACCACCTCTTCACCCGCGACACCTCCGCCTGGATCTACGACGGCGTCGCCATCAACGCCATGCGGTGGCCGGCCCGGCAGCGGGAGACCGTGCACTTCGAGGCGATCTACCGGCACCACCCGATGTTCCGCAAGGAGTCCTTCCACCTCTGGTCCGAGGGACAGGCCGACTACCCGTCCACCATCGAGGGCGGGGACGTGCTGGTCATCGGGAACGGCGCGGTGCTGATCGGGATGAGCGAGCGCACCACCCCGCAGGCCGTGGAGATGCTCGCGCACAAGCTGTTCGCGGCCGGTTCGGCGCGCACCATCGTCGCCCTCGACATGCCGAAGAGACGCGCCCTGATGCATCTCGACACTGTGATGACCATGGTCGACGGTGACACCTTCACGCAGTACGCGGGCCTCGGCATGCTCCGCTCGTACACCATCGAGCCGGGCGCCGACGAGAAGGAACTGAAGGTCACCGACCATCCGCCGGAGCACATGCACCGGGCGATCGCCGCCGCGCTCGGCCTGAGCGAGATCCGGGTGCTGACCGCCACCCAGGATGTGCACGCGGCCGAGCGGGAGCAGTGGGACGACGGCTGCAACGTGCTGGCCGTCGAACCGGGCGTGGTCGTCGCCTACGAGCGCAACGCCACCACGAACACCCATCTGCGGAAACAGGGCATTGAGGTGATAGAGATCCCCGGCAGCGAGCTGGGCCGGGGCCGGGGCGGGCCGCGCTGCATGAGCTGCCCGGTCGAGCGGGACGCCGTGTAGCAGGGGCGGGGACGGGCACGGAGGGATCTGTATAGAATTGCAAGGAGTCGTATAGACTTCCATGGTTCGTGTCCCCCAGTCCTGGAGCGCCCCCATGGCGACAGTCCCGACCCCCCTCGCCGGCCGCCACTTCCTCAAGGAGGCCGACTTCACCGCGGAAGAGTTCCGCGGCCTGCTGGAGCTGGCCGCGGAACTGAAGGCCGCCAAGCGGGCCGGGACCGAGACGCCGTACCTGCGCGGGAAGAACATCGCGCTGATCTTCGAGAAGACCTCGACCCGCACCCGCTGCGCCTTCGAGGTCGCCGCCGCCGACCAGGGCGCCTCCACGACCTACCTCGACCCGTCCGGCTCGCAGATGGGCCACAAGGAGTCCGTGAAGGACACCGCCCGCGTGCTGGGCCGGATGTACGACGGCATCGAGTACCGGGGCGACAGCCAGGCCAAGGTCGAGGAGCTGGCCGCGTACGCCGGCGTGCCCGTGTTCAACGGGCTCACCGACGACTGGCACCCCACCCAGATGCTCGCCGACGTGCTCACCATGACCGAGCACAGCGACAAGCCGCTCACGGACATCGCCTTCGCCTACCTCGGCGACGCCCGCTTCAACATGGGCAACTCCTATCTGGTCACCGCGGCCCTGCTCGGCATGGACGTACGGATCGTCGCGCCGAAGACGTACTGGCCGGCGCAGGAGGTGGTCGACCGGGCCCGTGAGCTGGCCGCGGCGAGCGGGGCCCGCGTCACGCTCACCGAGGAGATCTCCGAGGGCGTCGCGGGCGCCGACTTCGTCGCCACCGACGTCTGGGTGTCCATGGGGGAGCCCAAGGAGGTCTGGGGTGAGCGGATCGCCGCCCTCGCGCCCTACGCGGTGACCATGGACGTACTGCGCGCCACCGGCAACCCGGACGTCGGGTTCCTGCACTGCCTGCCGGCCTTCCACGACCTGGGCACCGCGGTCGGCCGGGACGTGTACGAGGCGCACGGCCTCCAGTCGCTGGAGGTGACCGACGAGGTGTTCGAGTCGGCGCACTCGCTGGTCTTCGACGAGGCCGAGAACCGCATGCACACCATCAAGGCGGTCCTGGTCGCCACCCTCGGCTGACGCGGCCCGTCAGACCGGGCGCCGCTGGCCCGGCAGATGGAACCACACCGCCTTGCCGGACTCGGTGGGGCGGTGCCCGCACGACGAGCTGAGCGAGCGGATCAGCAGCAGCCCGCGCCCGTGCTCCTGCCACGGGTCGGGCAGGTCGAGGTTCGGCTTCGTGAGGTCACGGGGCGGCTCCGGGTCCTCGTCGTGCACCTCCACCTGGAAACCGGTCGGCAGCAGCCGCAGGACCAGCTCGATCGGGGTGGCGCCCGAGGTGTGCTCCACCGCGTTCGCCACCAGCTCCGCCGTCAGCAGCTCCGCCGTGTCGCAGTCGGCGGAGTGCTCCCGCTCGGCGAGCGCCGTGCGCACCAGGGCGCGCGCGACGGGCACGGCCGCGGTGGTGTGCGGCAGCGCGACGCGCCAGGAGGTGGGGACGGCGGGGGGTTCGTACACAGCGGTTCCGTTCATGGAGCGGGCGCTCCCGTGTTCGAGTGCCCATGGTACGGCGCGCCTCGCCCGGTCCCGCCCCCGGGACGGGGGAGCACCGGAGCCCTGCCGGGCGCGCCGCCCGGGGCGCTGCGCCCCGGCATCCGCGGCCTACCCGCCCGGCGACCCCGCCTCGCACACCCGCCCGCACCGTTACGCAGGCGTCGATGTTCCGTGACGCGTGTGACGGCGCCCGAACGGCGTATCGCGCACTCGTGACGACAGTCACCAATCGGTGATAGCTTCGAGTGGCAGACCTCACTGAGCCGCGCAGTGCCCGTCCGAGGAGGCCGCCCTCATGAGTCCTTTCACCGGCTCCGCCGCCCGCACCGCGCGCTGGGAGCATCTGCGCGTCGAGGTCGCCGACGGTGTCGCCCACGTCACCCTCGCCCGCCCCGACAAGCTGAACGCGCTCACCTTCGGCGCCTACGCCGACCTGCGCGACCTGCTCGCCGAGCTGTCCCGGGAGCGGGCCGTCCGCGCCCTGGTGCTGGGCGGCGAGGGGCGCGGCTTCTGCTCCGGCGGCGACGTCGACGAGATCATCGGCGCGACCCTCTCCATGGACACCGCGCAGCTCCTCGACTTCAACCGCATGACCGGCCAGGTCGTCCGCGCGGTACGGGAGTGCCCCTTCCCCGTGGTCGCCGCGGTGCACGGGGTCGCTGCGGGCGCCGGCGCGGTCCTCGCGCTGGCCGCGGACTTCCGCGTCGCCGACCCCACCGCCCGCTTCGCCTTCCTGTTCACCCGGGTCGGCCTCTCCGGCGGCGACATGGGCGCCGCCTACCTGCTGCCCCGGGTCGTCGGCCTGGGCCACGCCACCCGCCTGCTGATGCTGGGCGAGCCGGTGCACGCCCCGGAGGCCGAGCGGATCGGCCTGGTCAGCGCGCTCGCCGACGAGGGCGGCGCGGACACGGCGGCCCGCGAACTGGCCCGCCGCCTGGCCGACGGCCCCGCCCTGGCCCACGCCCAGACGAAGGCCCTGCTGACCTCCGAACTGGACATGCCCCTGGCGGCCTCGATCGAACTGGACGCCTCCACCCAGGCCCTCCTGATGACAGGAGAGGACTACGCCGAGTTCCACGCGGCCTTCACGGAGAAGCGAGCCCCGAAGTGGCGAGGGAGGTAGCACCGATGCCACCAACACCCCCAGGGGCGCGGGGAACTGCGCGACAAGCCACAACGAACCCGCACCCGCCGACGAAGCCGAACGGCCCCCTACGCGTGGCGATCGTCGGAGGAGGCCCCGGCGGCCTCTACGCAGCCGCCCTCCTCAAACGGCTTCAGCCGAACCGCCACATCACCGTGTGGGAACGCAACACCCCCCACGACACCTTCGGCTTCGGCGTCGTCCTCTCGGACGAAACCCTCGGCGGCATCGAACACGCGGACCCGGAGGTCTATACCGCCCTCCAGGCGGAATTCGTCCGCTGGGACGACATCGACATCGTCCACGGCAACACCCGCCACACCTCCGGAGGACACGGTTTCGCCGCCCTCGGCCGCCGCCGCCTCCTGGAGATCCTCCACCACCGCTGCCGCTCCCTCGGGGTGGAACTCCGCTTCCGCGAGGAGGCCCCCGACCCCGCCCGCCTCGCGGCGACCCACGACCTGGTGATCGCCGCCGACGGAGTCCACAGCACCACCCGCACCGCCTTCGCGGACGTGTTCCGCCCGCACATCACCGCGCACCGCTGCCGCTACATCTGGCTGGCCGCCGACTTCCCCTTCGACGCCTTCCGTTTCGAGATCGCCGAGACCGAACACGGCGTGATGCAGCTGCACGGCTACCCGTTCTCCGCCGACGCCTCCACCGTGATCGTGGAGATGCGCGAGGAGGTGTGGCGCGCCGCCGGGTTCGACGAGCTCGACGAGACCGAGTCCGTCGAACGCTGCGCCAAGATCTTCGCGGACGCGCTCGGCGGCCGCCCCCTCCGCTCCAACAACTCGGCCTGGACGACCTTCCGTACGGTCGTCAACGAGCGCTGGTCGCACGGCAACGTCGTGCTGCTCGGCGACGCCGCCCACACCGCCCACTTCTCCATCGGCTCCGGCACCAAGCTCGCCGTGGAGGACGCCCTCGCGCTCGCCGCCTGCCTGAGCGAGCAGCCCACGCTCACCGACGCCCTGCACGCCTACGAGGCCGAACGGCGGCCCGTGGTCGCCTCCACCCAGCGCGCGGCGCGCGCCAGCCTGGAGTGGTTCGAGAACCTCGCCCTGTATCTGCGTCAGCCGCCGCGCCAGTTCGCGTTCAACCTGCTCACCCGCAGCCGCCGCGTCACCCACGACAACCTGCGGCTGCGCGACGCGCACTTCACCGAGGCGGTGGAGCGCGGCTTCGGCTGCCCGCCCGGCACGCCCCCGATGTTCACCCCGTTCCGGCTGCGCGGACTCACCCTGCGCAACCGGGTCGTCGTCTCGCCCATGGACATGTACTCGGCGGCCGACGGGCTGCCCGGCGACTTCCACCTCGTCCACCTCGGCGCCCGCGCGCTGGGCGGCGCCGGCCTGGTGATGACGGAGATGGTGTGCGTCAGCCCGGAGGGCCGCATCACCCCCGGCTGCGCCGGGCTGTGGAGCGGCCGGCAGGCGGAGGCGTGGCGGCGGATCACCGACTTCGTGCACACCCGCGCCCCGGGCACCGCCATCGGCGTGCAGCTCGGCCACAGCGGCCGCAAGGGCTCGACCAGGCTGATGTGGGAGGGCGTGGACGAACCCCTCGACGAGGGCAACTGGCCCCTGGTCGCCCCGTCCCCGCTGCCGTACAAGCCGGGCAGCCAGACACCCCGCGAGCTGTCCCGCGCGCACCTCACCGACCTGCGGGAGCAGTTCACGGCCGCCGCCGTACGGGCCGCCCGCGCCGGCTTCGACCTGCTCGAACTGCACTGCGCGCACGGCTATCTGCTCTCCGGCTTCCTCTCCCCGCTCACCAACCGGCGCACCGACGCCTACGGCGGCACGCTGGAGAAGCGGCTGCGTTTCCCGCTGGAGGTGTTCGACGCGGTGCGGGCGGTGTGGCCGGAGGACCGGCCGATGACCGTGCGGATCTCCGCGACGGACTGGGCGGAGGGCGGCACCACGGCCGGGGACGCGGTCGCGATCGCTCGCGCCTTCGCCGACCACGGGGCCGACGCGATCGACGTGTCGACCGGGCAGGTCGTCGCCGACGAGGAACCGGAGTTCGGCCGCTCGTACCAGACGCCGTTCGCCGACCGGGTGCGCAACGAGGCCCGCGTCCCGGTGATCGCGGTCGGCGCGATCTCCTCCTGGGACGACGTCAACTCCCTCATCCTGGCCGGCCGCACGGACCTGTGCGCGCTGGCCCGCCCGCACCTGTACGACCCGCACTGGACGCTGCACGCGGCCGCCGAGCAGGGGTACGAGGGTCCGGGCGTGGTCTGGCCGCCGCAGTACCGCGCGGGCAGCCGCCCGCCCCGCACCGGCCGCACCGACGCGCCCAAGCCCCGGCTCACCCTGTCCGACCTGCCGCTCGCGGAGGCGCCGGGCGCCTGACCCCCGAGGCCGCGCCTCAGCGTCAGCCGGCCTCGGAATCCGGGGCCGGGTTCGCGAACTCCGCGCCCGCGTCCCGCAGCCGCTCGTGCAGCGCCCGGAAGACGGACGCCGAGCGGGTGCCCGGCCAGTCCGCCGGCAGCAGACCGGCGGGCAGGCCCGGGTCGACGTAGGGGAGGTGACGCCAGGAGTCGAGGGCGAGGAGGTAGTCGCGGTACGCCTCCTCGGGCGGGGTGTCCGTGCGCCGCTCCCAGGCACGCAGCACCGGCGCGTGCTGCTCCAGGAACGCCTCGTGCTCCTCCGCGATCGCCTTCAGGTCCCACCAGCGGGCCACCGCCTCCGCCGTGGCCGCGAACCCGAGGTGCTCGCCCCGGAAGAGGTCGACGTACCGGTCCAGCCGCAGCCGCTCCAGGGTGTGCCGGGTCTCCTCGTACAGCCGGGCCGGGGCGATCCACACGCCCGGCGCCGCCGTGCCGAAGCCGAGACCGGACAGCCGGGAGCGCAGCACGTGCCGCTTCTGCCGCTCCGACTCCGGCACCGAGAACACCGCGAGCACCCAGCCCTCGTCGCCGGGCGGCGCGACGGCGTAGATGCGCCGGTCGCCGTCCTCCAGCAACTGGCGCGCCTCGGGGGACAGTTCGTAGCCGGCCGCCCCGCGGTCGGTGCGGGCCGGGAGCAGCAGTCCGCGGCGCTTGAGCCGGGAGACGGAGGAACGCACGGACGGGGCGTCCACGCCGACGGCGGCCAGCAGCCGGATCAACTCCGCGACGGGCACGGGGCCCGGCACGAACCGGCCGTAGGCGCCGTAGAGCGTGACGATGAGAGACCGTGGAGCATGCTGGTCGGACACGTTGATCATCTTAGGTCGTGTCCCTGGGCCCGCCGCCCCGGCATCAGCCCTGGTCGTTCCCGGCGCCGGTGCGCAGCCGGAACCGCTGGAGCTTGCCGGTGGCCGTGCGCGGCAGCGCGTCCAGGAAGACGATCTCCCGCGGGCACTTGTACGGCGCCAGTTCCTCCTTCACGAACGCCCGTAGCCCCTCGGCGTCCCGCCCGGCGCCCTCCCTGAGGACCGTGTAGGCCACCACGACCTGGCCCCGCGCCTCGTCGGGACGCCCGACCACCGCCGCCTCCACCACGTCCGGATGGCGCAGCAGCGCGTCCTCGACCTCGGGGCCCGCGATGTTGTAACCGGCCGAGATGATCATGTCGTCGGCGCGGGCCACGTAGCGGAAGTAGCCGTCGGGGTCGCGGACGTAGGTGTCGCCGGTGACGTTCCAGCCGTCCCGTACGTAGTCCCGCTGGCGCGGGTCGGCCAGGTAGCGGCAGCCGACGGGCCCGCGCACCGCGAGCAGCCCCGGCTGTCCGTCGGGCACCGGGACGCCGTCCGCGTCCTGCACCCGCGCCTGCCAGCCGGGCACCGGCACACCGGTGGTGCCGGGGCGGATGTCGTCGTCGGCGGCGGAGATGAAGATGTGCAGCAGCTCGGTGGCGCCGATGCCGTTGATGATGCGCAGCCCGGTGCGCTCGTGCCAGGCCCGCCAGGTCGCCGCCGGTAGGTTCTCGCCCGCCGAGACGCAGCGGCGCAGGCTGGACAGGTCGTGCCCGTCCGCCGCCGCCAGCATCGCCCGGTAGGCGGTGGGCGCGGTGAACAGCACCGACACCCCGTGCTGCTCGATCGCCGCCGACAACTGGTCAGGGTGCGCCTGTTCGAGCAGCAGGGCGCTCGCGCCCGCGCGCAGCGGGAACACCACCAGACCGCCGAGCCCGAAGGTGAAGCCCAGCGGGGGACTGCCCGCGAACACGTCGTCGGCGACCGGCTTGAGGACGTGCCGGGAGAAGGTGTCCGCGACGGCCAGCACGTCCCGGTGGACGTGCATGCAGCCCTTGGGCTTCCCGGTGGTGCCGGAGGTGAAGGCGATCAGGGCGACGTCGTCGGCGGCCGTCGGCACCGCGTCGAACGGTCCTTCGGGGGCCGGGCGGTGCAGCAGGTCGTCGCGGGAGTCGCCGCCGAACACGGCGATGCGCAGATCCGGGACCTCCGCCTTCACGAGGTCGTCGAGGGAGCGCACGTCGCACAGGGCGTGCCGCACCTCGGCGAGCGCGCAGATGGTGGCCAGCTCGTGCGGCCGCTGCTGGGCCAGCACGGTGACGGCGACCGCGCCCGCCTTCAGCACCGCCAGCCAGCAGGCGGCCAGCCAGGGGGTGGTGGGCCCGCGCAGCAGCACCCGGTTGCCGGGCACCACCCCGAGGTCCGTGGTGAGCAGCCGGGCCAGCCGGTCCACCCGCGCGCGCAGCTCCCCGTACGTCCAGACGCCGCCGTCGGGCGTGCGGAACGCCGGGCGGTCGTCGGGCTGGCCCCGGAGCAGCTCGGCGGCGCAGTTCAGCCGCTCGGGGTGGCGCAGCTCCGGCAGGTCGAAGCGGAGCTCGGGCCACTCGTCCGGTGGCGGGAGATGGTCGCGGGCGAAGGTGTCGACGTGCGCGGTGGGCCGTGGATTCATGCCGGTTCGCCCCCTTGGCGTGGTGGGCTCGCATCAGGAGCGTAGCGTGTTGGTGACGGCAGTCAACGGTTCGCGATAACCTCGGCGGGTGGCCCACCGGCGAGGGAAGGGACCGGCGATGACCGCATTCTCGCTCGAACCGTCACAACTCGCCCGGTGCGCGGAGCTGCGCACCCTGGCCGTCGAACGGCTCAGGCCGCTCGCCGAGAAGGGGGAGCCGGGCCGCGTGAACCGGGCGCTGGTCGCCGAGTTGGGCGCCCTCGGACTGCTCTCCCGGCTGTTCACCTCCGGCGCGCTGGACCTGTGCCTGATGCGCGAGTCGCTCGCCCAGGCGTGCACCGAGGCGGAGACCGCCCTCGCCCTCCAGGGCCTCGGCGCCCACCCCGTGCACGCGCACGGCACCCCCGAGCAGAGGGAGCGGTGGCTCCCCCGGGTGAGTGACGGCTCGGCGGTCGCGGCCTTCGCCCTCTCCGAACCGGGCACCGGCTCCGACGCGGCCGCCCTGTCCCTGGGCGCGGAACGCGACGGAACCGACGGGTGGCGGCTCACCGGCGAGAAGTGCTGGATCTCCAACGCCCCCGACGCCGACCTCTACACCGTCTTCGCCCGCACCACGGCCGGCGCGGGCGCGCGCGGCGTGACCGCCTTCCTCGTCCCCGCCGACCGGCCCGGCCTCACCGGCAGCCGCCTCGACATGATCGCCCCGCACGCCCTCGGGACCCTGCGCTTCGACGGCGTACCGGTCACCGCCGCCGACGTCCTCGGCGAACCCGACGCGGGCTTCCGGGTCGCGATGGACACCCTCAATCTGTTCCGGCCGAGCGTCGGCGCGTTCGCCGTCGGCATGGCACAGGCCGCCCTCGACGCGACCGTCGCCCACACCGCCACGCGGGACGCGTTCGGCGGGCGGCTCAAGGACCTCCAGGCGGTCGCCCACCAGGTCGCCGAGATGTCCGTCCGCACGGAGGCCGCCCGCCTGATGGTCTACGCGGCGGCCACCGCGTACGACGAGGGCGCGGACGACGTGCCGCGGCGCTCCGCCATGGCGAAGCTGCTGGCCACCGAGACCGCCCAGTTCGTCGTCGACACCGCCGTCCAGCTGCACGGCGCGCGCGCCCTGTGCCGGGGCCATCTGCTCGAACACCTCTACCGCGAGGTCCGCGCGCCCCGCATCTACGAGGGGGCCAGCGAGGTCCAGCGCGGCATCATCGCCAAGGAGCTGTACAAGACCCTGGAGGCCCGGTGACCGCCGAGCGCGTCAACCCGCCCGACCTGTCCCCGCCCGCCGGCTTCTCCCACGCCGTCGTCGCCGCCGGCTCCCGCGTGGTGTTCCTCGCCGGGCAGACCGCCCTGGACGGCGACGGGAAGGTCGTCGGCGACACGCTCCCCGAACAGTTCACCCGCGCCCTCACCAACCTTCTCACCGCCCTCCGCGACGCCGGCGGCACCCCCGCCGACCTGGCCCGCGTCACCGTGTACGCCACCGACGTCGCCGCGTACCGCGAGCACGCGCGCGAACTCGGTCGTCTGTGGCGGGAGTTGGCCGGGCGCGACTACCCGGCGATGGCCGTCGTGGAGGTGGTCAGGCTGTGGGACGAGGAGGCGATGGTGGAACTCGACGGTTTCGCCGTCCTCCCGTGAGCCGCCGGGCGCGCCCCGCCCGTCCCTCCTAGCCTGGAGCGATGCCGGAGATCGAGCTGAGCGCGGGCACCGTCGCGTACGAGGACACGGGCGGCGACGGGCCGGTGGTCGTGCTCCTGCACGGCCTGCTGCACGACGCCTCCGTCTGGCGTCATGTCGTCGCCGAACTGCGCACCGACCACCGCCTGGTCGCGCCGACCCTGCCCTACGGGGCCCACCGCCGGCCGATGCGCCGGCCGCCCACGCCGGACCTGGTCAACGAGCTGATCGCCGAGTTCCTCGAGCGGCTGGACCTGCGGGACGTCACGCTCGTCGAGAGCGACTGCGGGCGGGCCCAGACGGTCGCCGCGCGGCACCCCGAGCGGCTGGCCCGGCTGGTGCTGATCTCCTGCGAGGCCTTCGACAACTACCCGCCGGGGCTTCCCGGCAAGATGATCGGGCTCGCGTGCCGGGTGCCCGGCGGTGTTCCGCTGATGGTCCGTGTGCTGGGCTGGAAGCCGTTGCGCCGGCTTCCGGTCGGCTTCGGCGCCCTGACGAAGCGGCCGGTGCCGGACGAGGTGGTGGAGCGGTGGCTCCGGCCGCTGCGGACGGATCCGGCGATCCGGCGGGACTTCCGGCACTACCACACGCATGTGCGGCGGACGGAACTCCTGGAGGCGGCGCAGGGGCTGCGGCGCTTCCAGCGCCCCGCTCTCGTCGTCTGGGCGACGGAGGATCTGATGATGCCGCGGGAACACGGTCGCATGCTGGCGGAGCTGCTGCCGCGGGGGCGGTTGGTGGAACTGAGGGGGACGCGGACGTTGATCGCGGAGGACCGTCCGCAGCGGTTGGCTTCGCTGCTGCGGTGGTTCGTCGCGGAGGGTTGAGCGGTACGGCCGAGCGCGGGCCGGTGGGGGCTGGTCGCGCAGTTCCCCGCGCCCCTTCAGGGCGGGGGCGCGGCCGGAAGGGTGAGGACGAGTGGCCGCGGCCCCGCGAGGCGGGTACTGCTGGAGTTCCCTCTTCCGCTCACTTCGGAGGTCCCCCTCATGCCCGTACGCCCCCTCCTCGGCGCCGCGCTGCTGCTGCTCGGCGCCGCCGTCGCGGCCCCCTCGGCGGCCGCCGCGCCGTCCGCCCCCGCGGAGTACGTCACCGTCGATCCCGAAGGAAAGATCGCCGCCGACGGCACCGTCACCCTCACCGGCACCTACCGCTGTGTCGCCGGCACCGGACGGGTCTACATCAGCTCCTCGGTCAGCCAGTCCACGCCCAACGTCACCTACGGCATCGGCGGCTCCGTCGCCGTGTGCGACGGCGCGGAACACCGCTGGCAGAACAGCGGCAAGACCCTGCGGAACGCCCTGAAGCCGGGCCCGGCCACGGTGGAGGCGACCCTGCTGGAGCTGCGCGCGAGCGGCATCCTGATCCTTCCCGTCCCGCACGCCACCGGCCGCCACGACGTCACCCTCGTCGAGAGCTGACCACGCGCACCACGGCTGCCGGGCGCCGGAAGCACCTCCGCCGACGTGCTGCCGGGCCCGGGCATGGACCTGAGCACCGCCCGGGCGTCACCGTGTCCGCATGGTCCGCATCGCCCGCACCGTGGCCCTCGCGCCCGTCCCGCGTCCCTGGTTCGTCGACGCCCTCGGGGCCGTGACCGACCTCGCCGAGAGCACGACGGCGGAGGACGGGCGCGTCCTGCTGCCCGACGGCCGGCAGGCACCGGAGCTGCGGCTGGCCGAGGGACGCCATCTGCGGCCGGGCGCGGTGTACGAGAGCACCGAGGAAGCCGACGCCGGCAAGGGCACCGACACGGTACGGATCACCGTCGAGGAGTGGCGCCGTACCCACGCCCTGCGGGTCGCCTTCTCCGGGTCCGGGTCCGACGGCGACCTCACCGGGCGGGCCGCGCTGTTCGGGCCCGACCGGCCGGACCGCGTCGAGCTGTCCGGCCGCGCGGCGCTCACGGGTGTCTGGTCACCGCTGTCCCGGTTCGACGTAGACGCCGAACTGCGGTGCGGGGACTGGTGGCAGACGGCGGACGGGGGCGGCGGCGTGCGCAGGCCGCCGCTGCGGGCGCGGCTGACGTGCGGGGTGGCCCGCGCCGAACTGACGGCGGTCCCGCGTCCCGGCCCCGGCCACGGCGACTGGGAGGTCACGGTCGCCGTGCGCGTGCGCGGCCGCGGTCTGCTCCGCCCCCTCGTGTCGCTCGGCCTGGCCCTGGCCCGCCGCCCCCTCACCCGCGCGGTCGCCGAGGCCGTGGACGACGCCGCGCGTGACTGGAACGCCCAGGTGCCGCAACTGACCGCCCTGGGCCCGGAGGAGCTGCGGCAGAAGCTTCTGACGTAGCCGTAGGCCCAACACCACCGCCAGGCCCGGCCGGTCCGGCAGCCGGGCCTGGACGGCGGCCGTCTGCTCGATCGGGACGACCGGGTTCCGCCCCGTGCCACCCGTGGCCCCGAGGGGCCGCATCGCAGGTTCTTGACGGAGCCGTGGCGCCTTATGCCGCGCGCGCGTCCGTCCGGCCGGTAGCCGGGCCTTGACGGCGGCCGTCTGCTCGATCGGGACGACCGGGTTCCGCCCCCGTGCCGCCCGTGGCCCCGAGGGGCCGCACCGCAGGCTTTTGACGGAGCCGTGGCGCCTTATGCCGCGCGCGCGTCCGGCCGGTCCGGTGGCCAGGCCGTGATGGCGGCCGTCTGCTCGATCGGAGCGGCCGGGTTCCGTCCCGTGCCACCTGTGGCCCTGAGGGGCTGCACCGCAGGCTTTTGATGGAGCCGTGGCGCCTTATGCCGCGCGCGCGTCCGGCCGGTCCGGTAGCCGAGCCCTGATGGCGGCCTTCTGCTCGATCAAAGGGCGACGGGTTCCGACCCGTGCCACCCGTGGCCCCGAGGGCCCGCACCGCAGCTCCCGGTGGAGCCGTGGCTGCTTACGCCACCGCCGCGTCCGGCCAGTCCAGCAGCCGTGCCCCGATGACCGCCGTCTGCAGCATGTAACGGTGCGCCGGGTCGCCGGGGTCGGCGCCGGTCAGGCGGTGGATCCGCTCCAGCCGGTACGTCAGCGCCCGCACGCTCAGCGACAGCCGGCGGGCGGCCTCGGCGGCGACACAGCCGGAGTCGAAGTAGGCGGTGAGCGTGTCCAGCAGCGGCCCGGCCCCGCCGCGCGCCTCGGTCAGCGGGCCCAGGGTGTTGTGCACCAGGTCGGCCATGGCCTGCCGGTCACGGGCAAGCACCGGGTAGACCAGCAGGTCGGAGGCGCGCAGCACCGGGTCGTCCATGTCCAGCCGTTCGGCGATCTCCAGCGCGTTCAGCGCCTCCTCGTACGACTGGACCACCCCGCCCGGTCCCGGCTGCGGGCGTCCGAGGGCGACCTGGCCGCCGTCGGTGGCGGCGTGCGCCTGCTTGGCGAAGTGGATGAGCACCTCCTGCTGGTGGCCGGGCGCGATGCACAGCAGCCGCCCGTCCTTCGTGGTGAGCAGGATGCTGCGGTTGCCGAACCGGGCGATCAGGGCGCGCTCCACCTGACGGGGCACCGGGTCGCCCTCCTCGTAGGCGACGGGGCCCCGGGCGACGGCGACCGCGTGCTCGTGGGACAGCCGCAGCCCGAACCGTTCGGCGCGCTCGGCCAGCCGTCCCAGGTCGCTGCGGCCGTACAGCAGGTCGTCGATGAACTCCCGGCGCGCCGCCTCCTCCTGACGGACCGCCAGCCGCTGCGCCCGCTCGTACCCTTCGGCGAACGCGTCCACCGCCTGCTGCACGGCGGCGAGCGCCCCGTCGGCCGCGTCCGTGCCGCGGGCCGGCCAGGCGCCGCGCGCCGCCTCGAGATGCGCGATGACGAGGGAGCGCAGACCGAAACCGGCCTCCGCGGCCTGTTCCCCGAGGGCGCGGCGGGAGACGAGTTCGTCGCGGGTGAGGCGCCGGCCCGTGGCCGCGACCTCCGTCAGTATCTCGGCGTAGCCCTCCAGATACTGCTCCGGAATCTCTCGTTCCGACACGTCGTCCCCTCACGTTCCTGACGTCGTCCTGATGCGTTCATGGCGGCACACCGGCATGCAGACCCTAGTGAACTTTGCCGGAAACCGGCAATGCGCGATACGGCCCGGGCCGTGCAGCATAGCTCGCGGGGAGCACTGCGGAGGTTCCGGTGCCGGACACCGGCAGGTGTACGGCACCGGGCCCGGAGGGGAGCGGTGCTGCCCGACGACATCGACCGTTGAACGCACGGACGGAAAGACGGAGAGGGGGCGGACCCATGCGGACCTTCGCGAACCGCGTCCACGGCCCGGCCGCCCCCCGCCGTACGGGACCGCTGCACCGCAGCGCCCCCGACGAACCCTGGCCGTCCCGGTCCCCGCGCACGCGCGGCGCGGACCGGGACGGTGCGGCGCGCCTGCGCGCGGAGGGCAACCCTCCGCGCCCGGCGCGAAACCGCGTCGACGGCTGAGCCGTCTCCACCACCACCGGACGACACCGCCTCGCCCCGGAGCGAGGCCCCACACCCTTGAGGCCCTCGCCCGCGAGGCGCCGCACACATCCGACTTCTGCCCGTAAGTCAGCCCAGAAGGACGTGTCCCATGGATGCCGCCACCGTGGGCATCGCCGTACTCGTCGGCGCCGCCCTGTTGTTCGTGCTCATCGGCCTGCTGCTCGTCACCAAACTGTTCCGCAAGGTGGAACAGGGCAAGGCGCTGATCGTCTCCAAGCTCCGCAAGGTCGACGTGACCTTCACCGGCTCGGTCGTGCTGCCCGTGCTGCACAAGGCCGAGGTGATGGACATCTCGGTGAAGACCATCGAGATCACCCGCGCCGGCAAGGAAGGACTGATCTGCCGGGACAACATCCGCGCGGACATCCGCATCACGTTCTTCGTCAAGGTCAACAAGACCGTCGAGGACGTCATCAAGGTCGCCCAGGCCGTCGGCACCGCCCGCGCCAGCGACCGCAACACGCTCCAGGAGCTGTTCCACGCGAAGTTCTCCGAGGCGCTGAAGACCGTCGGCAAGCAGATGGACTTCACCGACCTCTACACCAAGCGTGAGGAGCTGCGGTACCGCATCATCGAGGTCATCGGCGTCGACCTGAACGGCTACCACCTCGAGGACGCCGCGATCGACTACCTGGAGCAGACGCCGCTCACCCAGCTCGACCCGGGCAACGTCCTCGACGCGCAGGGCATCCGCAAGATCACCGAGCTGACCGCGGTGGAGCACGTCCGCACCAACGAGGCGCAGCGCAACGAGGAGAAGGAGATCACCCGGCAGGACGTCGACGCCCGCGAGGCGATCCTGGAGCTCCAGCGCCGGCAGACGGACGCCGAGATCAAGCAGAAGCGGGAGATCGAGACCGTGCGCGCCCGCGAGGAGGCGGAGACCGCGCGGGTCGTCGAGGAGGAGCGGCTGCGGGCGCAGAGCGCCTTCCTGAAAACCGAGGAACAGCTCGGCGTGCAGCGCGAGAACCAGGCCCGCGAGGTCGCCGTCGCCGCGAAGAACCGCGAGCGGGTCATCGCCGTGGAGAGCGAGCGCATCGAGAAGGACCGCCTGCTGGAGGTCATCGCCCGCGAGCGGGAGACGCAGCTGACCCGTATCGCCGCCGACAAGGAGGTCGAGGCGGAGAAGCGGGAGATCGCCGAGGTCGTCCGCGAGCGGGTCGCGGTGGACCGCACGGTCGCCGAGCAGGAGGAGTCCATCAAGAAGCTGCGGGCCGTCGAGGAGGCGGAGCGGCAGCGCCAGGCCGTCATCATCGCGGCGGAGGCCGAGGCGCAGGAGAAGCTGGTCAAGGACATCAAGGCCGCCGAGGCCGCAGAGCAGGCCGCCGCGCACCGCGCCGCCGAGGAACTCACCCTCGCCGAGGCCCGGTTGAAGACGGCCGACCTGGACGCCAAGGCCAAGCTGCGGCTCGCGGAGGGCGTCCGGGCGGAGTCCGCCGCCGAGGGTCTCGCCGCCGTCCAGGTGCGCGACAAGGAGGCCGAGGTCATCGAGAAGGCGGGTCGCGCCGAGGCCGAGGCCACCGAGGCCCGGCTGCGCGCGGAGGCCGAGGGCGCCCGCGCCAAGGCGCTCGCCGAGGCGGAGGCCGTCGGCAGCAAGCTGCGGGCCGAGGCCGCCGGCCTCACCGAGAAGGCCGCGGCGATGGCCGCCCTCGACGAGGCGTCCCGCGGGCACGAGGAGTACCGCCTGCGCCTCGAGGCCGAGAAGGACGTCCGGCTGGCCGGGCTCGACGTGCAGCGGCAGGTCGCGGAGGCCCAGGCCACCGTGCTCGCCACCGGACTGGAGAACGCGGACATCAACATCGTCGGCGGCGACTCGGTCTTCTTCGACCGCCTGGTGTCGTCCATCTCCCTCGGCAAGAGCGTGGACGGCTTCGTGCAGCACTCCGAGACCGCGCAGGCCCTCGCCGGGCCCTGGCTGGACGGCTCCGCGAGCTTCACCGACGACCTGAGCCGCATGCTCGGCTCCGTCTCCACCTCCGACATGCAGAACCTCACGGTGTCCGCCCTGCTGATGAAGCTGATGAAGCAGGGCGGCGACAACACCGGGCAGTTCAAGCAACTGCTCGACAAAGCGGGTGAGTTGGGTCTGGCGGACACTCCGCTGGCCGTGCTGAACGGCCACACCAGGGCCTGACCACCACCCGGCCGGGAGCCGCCGCACAGGGGACGGCGGCTCCCGGCCGGCACCTTCCCGAGAGGCAGCCATGACCACCGGCACCCACGAGACCCACCACGACACCGCCCGCCCCGGCCCCGCCCCGGAGACGACCGCCGGTACGACCCCGCGGCCCGGCACGGCGGTCGACGGCGGCGCCTACCAGGTGCTGCGTGACCGCCTCACCGACCGCGCCTCCGAACTCGCCCGCCGGGCGGAAGCGCTGAACCGGCGCCGGGCCGAGGAGTTCGGCGCGCCCGAACTGCGCCTCACCGGCACCGAGCGGCTGCGCACCGAACGCACCGCCGTGCCCCGGGACGTCGTCGCCGTGGGCGACGTGCTGCTCTTCGGCTACGAGACCCGGCCCCGCCCGGACCGGGACACCACCGTCGGCGACGTCCTCGCCGCACACGACCGCGACCTGAACCGGCTGCCCGACGACGCCGTGCCCGGCCTGCTCGACGACCCCGCCTTCCAGCGGGAGTTCGCCGCCCTGCACCGCTACTACCGGCAGGCCCGCCTGCTGCGGCTGCGCCGCGTCGAGGGCAAGCTGCTCGCCGTCTTCCAGACCGGTGAGAAGCCCGGCGACATCCGCGTCCTGCGCTGGACGGTCTCCGAGGACGGCCACGCGGAGTTCCTCGACGCCCGCGGCGACCGCGACCACGCGCGCGTCCCGCCCGCCGACGTCGAGTGGACCCCCGCCACCCGCGAGGACCACGTCCTCGGCCGCCACCCGCACGTCTCCGTGCGGGGCGAGGTGTTCGTCGACACCCTCGGCGGCACCCTCACCGTCAAGGCCGAGAACGACACCGGCACGCCGGACGGCATCCACAGCGAGCCCGTCGACGAGCCCCTGCAGTCCCTCGCCGACGCCGACATCGCCCACGCCCGCGTCGGCCCCCTGATCCTGCTCCGCGTCCTCCCGTACAAGGAGACCGCCCACCGCCACCTGGTCTTCAACACCCTCACCCGCACCGTCGTCCGCCTCGACGGCATCGGACAGGGCGTCCGCCGGCTGCCCGAGGACCAGGGCATCGTCTTCCCCGGCGGCTACTGCCTCGCCGCCGGCAGCCACAAGACCTACGAACTCGACAACGAGGGCATGGAGTTCGAGCGGGAGGTGCGCTCCCCGTACGGCGAGGACGTGCTCTACGCCTTCCACGCGCCCGCGCGCGGACGCGCCCTGCTGCTCTCCTACAACCAGATCCGCGAGGCCGTCGCCACCCCCATGGCCTGCCACGGCTGGGCCCTCTTCGACGACGGGCACCTCACCCTGCTGCGCCCCGACGGCGACGAACCCGCCCGCGTGCACCCCGTGCAGCTGTGGGACACGCCCTACCTGTCCGACGCCCGCGCCGCCGCACAGCCGGTGGGGGAGGGGCCGCTGGCCCGGGTGGGCAACGCCGATCTGGTGCGCGGCATCTCCGACTGCCTGTCGCTGGCCCGCGCCGCCGCCGAGACCACCCCCACCGCCGAAATCTACGCCACCCTCGCCGCCGCCTGCGTGCGCGCCCTGGACACCCACCACTGGCTCGGCGACCCCGAGGTAGGCGACCTGCGCACCCCGCTGGAGGAGGTGCGCGCCACCGCCGAACAGGTGCTCGCCGAGTTCGAGACCGTCACCGACCTCACCCGCCGGGCCACCGAGGCGCTCGACGAGGCCGAGGGGCGCATCGCCGCCGTGGTGCGCCGGCTGCGCGGCGAGCAGCCCCGCGAGGCCGCCGCCTGGGTGCGCGGTCTCACCGAACTACGTCAGGCCCAGGGCCACCTGCTGACCCTCAAGGAGATGCGGTACGCGGACCACGAGCGCATCGACGCGCTCGCCGCCGAGGCCGAGGACGACCTCGGCTCCTTCGGGCAGCGCGCCGTCGCCTTCCTCGCCCGCGAGGACGCCTTCGCCGCCCACCACACCGACCTGGAGCGGCTGCACGCCGACATCGAGGCGGTCACCACCACCGCCCAGGCCGCCCCGCTCGCCGCCCGCCTCGACGAACTCGCCGACGGGCTGCGCACGGTCACCGAGGTGGTCGCCGGACTCGACATCGCCGACGCCACCGTCCGCACCGGCGTCCTGGAGCGCGTCGCCGACGCCATGGGCGGCGTGAACCGCGCCCGCGCCACCCTCGACACCCGCCGACGCGCCCTGCTCGACCGGGAGGCGCGCGCCGGGTTCGCCGCCGAGCTGACCCTGCTCGGCCAGACCGTCACCGGCGCCCTCGCCGCCGCCGACGACCCGGACGCCTGCGACGACCAGATGGCCCGGGTCCTCGCCCAGCTCGAGGAACTGGAGTCGCGGTTCGCCGAGTTCGACGACGTCCTCGGCGAACTCGCCGACAGGCGCACCGAGATCTACGAGGCGTTCTCCGCCCGCAAGCAGAGCCTCACGGACGCCCGCGCCCGCCGCGCCGGACAGCTCGCCTCGGCCGCCGAACGCGTGCTGGAGACGATCGCCCGCCGCAGCGCCGCGCTCGCCGACACGGACGCGGTGAGCACCTACTTCGCCTCCGACCCGCTGGTCGCCAAGGTCCGCCGCAGCGCCGGCGAACTGCGCGCCCTCGGCGACCGGGTCCGCGCCGAGGAACTCGACGGCAAGCTGCGCTCCGCCCGCGAGGAGGCCGCCCGCGCCCTGCGTGACCGCACTGACCTCTACGCCGACGGCGGCCGCACCCTCCGCCTGGGCGCCCACCGCTTCGCCGTCTCCACCCAGCCCTTCGACCTCACCGTCGTCCCGCACGACGACGGCCTCGCCCTCGCCCTCACCGGCACCGACTACCGTGTCCCCGTCACCGACCCGGCCCTGCTCGCCGGCCGCCCGCTGTGGGACCGGCACCTGCCGTCGGAATCCCCGCAGGTCAGCCGCGCCGAACACCTCGCCGCGCGGCTGCTGCACGAACACGGCCCGGACGCCCTCGCCGCTGCCGACGACCTCCCCGCGCTGGTCCGGACGACCGCCGAGGAGGCGTACGACGAGGGCTACGAGCGGGGCGTGCACGACCACGACGCCACCGCGCTCCTCACCGCCCTGCTGCCCCTGTTCGAGGGCGCGGGCTCCCTGCGTCACGCCTCCGCCGCCCGCGCCCACGCCCTGCTGTTCTGGGCGCACGGCACCACGGAGCCGGAGCGCGCCGACCGGACCCGCCGCGCCCGCTCGCTGGCCCGGGTCCGGGACGCCTTCGGCGCGCCGCCCGCGCTGGACGCGCTGCGGGACGAACTGGCCCGCGCGGTGGGGGAGTGGGACCCGGACGCCCCGGTCCGCCCGGAGGCGTGCGCCGCGTACCTCTTCGACGAACTGACCACCGGGCCCGAGGGGTTCGTCCTCAGCGCCCGCGCCCGCACCCTGCTCGACAAGTTCCGCCGCACGGTCGCCGGCGAGGCGTACGACGAGGACCTCACCGCCCTCGGTGACCTCGCCGCGCGCCGGCAGCTCGTCGAGGCGTGGCTCACCGCGTACGCGCGGGCGTCCGGGGAGGAGACGGACGCCGGGGACCTCGCGGAGGCCGTGGCCGCCGAGCTGTGCCCGGACGTGCCCCGCCACGAGTCGGACGCGCCCCTCACCGTCACCGTGGAGGGCCTGGTCTCCACCCACCCACGCATCACCGACCGCCGTCTCACGCTGCGCCTCGACGAGTTCTTCGCCCGCACCGACGCCTTCCGGGCGCGCGAGGTGCCCGCCTTCCGGGCCTTCCAGCGCCGTCGTGCCGACCTCGTCACCGCCGAGCGGGCCCGGCTGCGCCTGGACGACCACCGGCCGCGCGTGATGGCGTCGTTCGTCCGCAACCGCCTGGTCGACGAGGTGTACCTGCCGCTGGTCGGCGACAGCCTCGCCAAGCAGCTCGGCACCACGGGCGAGTCCGCCCGCACCGGCGCCGGCGGACTGCTGCTCCTGCTGTCCCCGCCCGGCTACGGCAAGACGACCCTCATGGAGTACGTCGCCCACCGCCTCGGGCTGGTCCTGGTGCGGATCAGCGGCCCCGCACTCGGTCACGGCGTCACCTCGCTCGACCCGGCGGAGGCGCCGAACGCCACCGCCCGCCAGGAGATCGAGAAGATCAACTTCGCGCTGGCGGCGGGCAGCAACACCCTGCTGTACCTGGACGACATCCAGCACACCTCGCCCGAACTGCTGCAGAAGTTCATCCCGTTGTGCGACGCCACCCGCCGGGTGGAGGGCGTGTGGCAGGGCGAGCCGCGCACCTACGACCTGCGCGGCAAGCGGTTCGCGGTGTGCATGGCCGGCAACCCCTACACCGAGTCCGGCGAGGTCTTCCGGGTGCCCGACATGCTGGCCAACCGGGCCGACGTGTGGAACCTGGGCGACGTCCTGACCGGCAAGGAGGACGTCTTCGCACTCAGCTTCGTGGAGAACGCGCTCACCGCGAACCCGGTGCTCGCGCCGCTCGCCGGGCGCGACCGCGCCGACCTGGACCTGTTGATCCGGCTCGCCTCCGACGACCCGACGGCCCGCCCGGACCGGCTGCTCCACCCGTACGCGCCGACCGAACTCGACCGTGTGCTCGCGGTGCTGCGCCATCTCCTCACCGCCCGCCGCACGGTGCTCGCGGTCAACGCGGCCTACATCGCGTCCGCGGCCCGCTCCGACGACGCCCGCACCGAGCCGCCGTTCCTGCTCCAGGGCTCGTACCGCAACATGAACAAGATCGCCCAGCGGATCCAGCCCGTGATGAACGACGCCGAGCTGTCCGCCGTGATCGAGGACCACTACACGGCCGAGGCCCAGACCCTCACCAGCGGTGCCGAGGCGAACCTGCTGAAGCTCGCCGAGCTGCGCGGCACGCTCACGCCCGAACAGGCCGTCCGCTGGGCGGAGGTGAAGGCGGCCCATGTCCGCACACTCACCTTGGGCGGCCCGGACGACGACGCGCTGGCCCGCGCGGTGTCCGCCCTCGCCCTGCTCGGCGACCGCATCGCGGCGGTGGAGTCGGCGATCACGCGCGCGGCCGACCCCCGGCGCCTCCTCGCGACCCCGCCGCGGCAGGACGGGGAGGGCTGAACGGGGGCGTCGAAAGGACCGTTCGACCACACCGGGTGCCGGGCCGCGCGGGGGGCGGCCCGGCACTCTTTCCGCCACAAAATTGGCGTGAACATGGCGCAACCCAGGTTTATCTACGCGCGGAGCAGGATCGTCCACATCAGTATTCGGGTCATAGCGGATGACTTTTCGACCGGTAGTTACCGCGCGGTATTCCTCCCTGCTACAACACCAGTTGCTCCCTCAACTACCGTCGCGAGTTTCGTCGTGAGAGGCGGATACACGTGTCAACGCGTTCCCTGGGAACAACCCTCGCCACCCTCGTCCTCGGTGTGGCGACCGTCCTCGGCCTGGCACACCCTGCCGCGGCCGCCGGCCACCACTACGTGGCGCTCGGCGACTCCTACTCCTCCGGAGTGGGCGCCGGGAGCTACACCTCCGAGAGCGGCGACTGCAAACGCAGCACCGTCGCCTACCCGCAGCTGTGGAGCAACGCCAACGCCCCCGCGTCGTTCAAGTTCGTCGCCTGTTCCGGCGCGACCACCACGAGCGTGTCCTCCACGCAGCTGGGCGCGCTGTCCTCCACCACCACCCTCGTCAGCGTCACCGCCGGCGGCAACGACATCGGCTTCGCGAACGTCATGCAGACCTGCGTCCTGCAGTCCGAGGCCACCTGCGTCTCCGCCGTGAACAGCGCCGTCTCGCAGATGCAGAACTCCCTGCCGGGCAAGCTCGACTCGCTGTACTCCGCGATCCGCTCCCGCGCCCCGCAGGCCCGTGTCGTCGTCCTCGGCTACCCGCGCTTCTACAAGCTGTCCGGCAGCTGCATCGTCGGCCTCAGCGAGACCGAGCGCAACGCCATCAACAGCGCGGGCGACACGCTCAACTCGGTCATCGCGAAGCGCGCGGCCAACGCCGGGTTCGCCTGGTCCAGCGTGGTCGACGAGTTCACCGGGCACGAGATCTGTTCGGGCGACGCCTGGCTGCACAGCGTCACCATCCCGATCGGCAACTCCTACCACCCGAAGGCCGTCGGCCAGTCCTCCGGCTACCTCCCCGCCTTCCGCTCGGCGGCCTGACGGGACATCAGCGGCACGCGCAGGCGGCAGCATTCCGTTTTGTCCTCTGGCGGACGCGCGTAGACCCCGGGCATCATCGGTCTGCTCCGCCTGCACAGCCGTCCCTCACCCCCACCCTGGCTCCCAGCAGGAAGGTCCCCCCACATGAAGACCCTCAAGGCCCCCAAGCTCCGCTCGGTCCTGACCGCCCTCGCCCTGGTCGTCGCCCCCGGCGCGGCCGTCGTCGGCACCGCGGGCGAGGCCTCCGCCGCCACCAAGATCAGCCACGCGACCGCGACCTCCATGTTCAGCCAGGTCGGCATCACGTGGTCCTCGTCCGGAGGCTGCTCCAACCGCAACGTGTCCACCTGCACGTCCTTCGACCAGCTCAACCTGGCCACCGCGCAGGGCGCCCAGACCCTGAAGCGGGCCAGCGGCTGCGCTCTGAACATCACCGGCGGAACCGAGACCGGGCACGCCTCCGGCACGTACTCGCACTGGAACGGCTACAAGCTCGATTTCGGCAAGACGACCTGCGTCGGGAACTACATCAAGAACACGTTCACCTACATCGGCGTGCGCGGCGACGGGGCCCAGCAGTGGCAGTCCGGCTCGGGCAACGTCTACGCGGACGAGGGCAACCACTGGGACGTCACGTACTACAACTGCGGCGGCTGCTGACAGGTCCGTTTCGGACGCTTACGTCTACGCAGATCCCCGCGCCCCAACACCTCAGGGGCGCGGGGAACTGTGCAAAGGGCAGGACAGGACGCCGAGCCTTCTCACACGGTGAGTCCGCCGGAGGCACCGGCACCGGCACCGTCACCGGCACCGGCCTCGGCACCGGCCTCGGCCTCCCGGTGACGGGACCCGCGCGTACCGGCCGCGGGCGCCACGAAGACGGCCGCGGCGACGAACGCCAGGACCACGACCATCGCAGGGCGCAGCCCGTAGTGATCGCCGAGGAAGCCGAGGGTGGGCGGCCCCACCAGGAACGCGACGTAGCCGATGGTGGCCACGAGGCCGACCCGTGCGGTCTCGTCGGGCCCCGAGTCGCCGGCCGCCGACAGGGCCACCGGAAAGCCCAGGGACGCGCCCAGTCCCCAGAACAGGACGGCCGCCGCCGCCACGACGGCGTTGTCGGAGAAGATGACCAGGCACAGTCCGACGGCACCGGAGACCGCGCTGGCCCGCACCACGGCCGCCCGGCTGTAGCGGCTGAGGAAGAACGAGCCGCCGAAGCGTCCCAGGGTCATCGCGGCGGCGAACCCCACGAAGACGAGCGAGCCGACGGCGGCGTCGAGACCGTGGCCGTCGACCATCAGCAGCGGCAGCCAGTCGTTGGCGGCGCCCTCGGCGAGAGCCATGGCCAGGACGATGGCCCCGATCATCAGCAGCCGCCGGTCCTTCCACACCCGCGGGCCCGTCGGCCGTACGGAGCCCGAAGCGGGCGCCGCGGCACGGACCCCGGTCCCGGCGGGGACGCCGCCGATGGCGTACCCGAACATCGCGGCCGTCACCACGGCCACCGCCAGGAGGTGCCACTGGGCGGGGAACGCCGCGGCGGTGGCCGCCATGCCGGCCAGGCCGCCGATGACGGTGCCCAGGCTGAAGCATCCGTGCAGCGTGGGCAGGACCGGCCTGCCGGTGATCCGCTCGACGTCGGCGCCGTCCACGTTGATCGCCACCTCGCCCGCCCCGACCCCCAGGCCGAACAGGCACAGCCCCGCGGCGACCAGGGGCGCGGAGGCGAGGGCGGTGCCCCCGCCCACGACGACCACGCTCGCGACGACGAACAGCGTGCCGAGCGCCGTCACGGGCCTGGTCCCGAACCGGGACACGAAACGGCCGGAACACAGGATGCCGGCCATGGAGCCGACGGACAGCCCGAACAGCACCAGCCCCATCTCCCCCGTGGACACACCCAGACGGTCACGGACGTCCGGGGTGCGCGTGATCCACGAGGACATGGCGATGCCGTTGAGGAAGAAGAAGAGGTACAGCGCCCGGCGGCGTCGGCGTACGGCACGGTCGGTCACGGTGGGGCTCCGCCGGGAATGGTGAGAACGAGGGGCAGGCAGGCGATGATCCCGCTCACCCACCGAGTAGGAACAAATGTACACATCGGTCCGCCGGCGCCTTCGGCCTAGCCCGGCCGCCGGTCCCCGTACTCCGGCAGGGCGGCCAGCGCCGCCAGCTCCTCCGGGGTGCGAGGACCGGCGTCCGCGGCGCCGGCCGGCCCCCGCGCCCGCAGGAACAGTCCGGCCGCCACACCCCACGGCAGCCTGAGCCCCGCCGCCGTGAGCAGGTCCCGCCGGGCCAGCGTCTCCGCGACCGGCCCGGTGTGGGCGCCCGACGGCGTCAGCAGGGCCGCGTCGTCGGCCCAGCGCAGGGCGAGGTCCACGTCGTGCGTCGCCATCACCACCGTCGTGCCGCCCGCCCGCAGACCGTCGAGCGTGGCCAGCAGCCGTTCCTGACCGTCGGGATCGAGGCCCGCCGTCGGCTCGTCCAGGATCAGCACCCGCGGCCGCATCGCGACCGCGCCCGCGATCGCCGTCCGTTTCCGCTGCCCGTACGACAGCAGATGCGTGGGCCGGTCGGCGAGCGCGGCGATGTCCAGCGCCTCCAGCGCCTCCGCGACCCGCGCACGCACCTCCCCGTCCGGCAGCCCCAGGTTCAGCGGCCCGAACGACACGTCCTGCCCCACGGACGCCGCGAACAACTGGTCGTCCGGGTCCTGCACCACCAGCTGCACGGTGGTGCGCAGCGCCGTCAGCCCCTTCCTGTCGTACCGCACCGCACGACCCGACAGCCTCAACTCCCCTCCGTGCGGCCGCAGTCCGCCGCTCAGCAGCCGCATCAGGGTGGTCTTGCCGCTGCCGTTGCGCCCCAGCAGGGCCAGCGCCCTCCCCTCGCGCACCTCGAAGTCGAGCCCGGTGAACACCGGCGGCCCCTCCTCGTACGCGAAGGACACGTCCCGCAGTGCCACCAGCACGGATCCGCTCACGACAGGGGCCTTTCCAGTACGCAGGTGAGGGCGGCCAGCGCCGCCAGGAGCGTCACGCTCGCGGCCGTGAACCGGGCGGACACCCGGGCCTCCGGCACCAGCACGCGCAGGGCGCCGTCGTAGCCGCGGCCCGCGAGCCCCGTCTGCAGCCGCGCCGCTCGGTCGAAGGACCGCACGAACGCGGTCGCGCCGAGCCCGCCGAGCGAACGCCAGGTGGCCGCACGGGTGGTGTGGCCGAGCCGCGCCGCCTGCGCCCGGTGCACCCGGCGCACCGAGTCCAGCAGCAGGAAGCTCATCCGGTACGTCACCAGCGCCACGTCCACGAGCGGCGCGGGCACCCCGGCGCGCACCAGGCGTGGCAGCAGGTCCGACATCGGCGTGGTGAACGCGAACAGCAGCACGCCCAGCGAGGCGGCCGAGGTGCGCAGCAGCAACTCCCCGGCGCGCAGGGGCCCGTCGGGGGCGGGTGACAGGAAACCGCCGGGCCCGCCCACCCGCATCAGCAGGGGCAGCGCCCCGGTGACGCAGAACCCCAGCGGCACCCGGTACGCCCGCCACAGCCGACCGGCCGGCACCGCCGCCGGGCCGAGCAGCAGCACCAGTGCGGTGACCAGCACCAGCGCGGCGCCCGGCCACGGGGGCAGCGAAATCGCGAGGACGGTGAGGCCGATACCGAGGACGGCCTTGTCCACGGGATGACGGCGGCGCCAGCGGCTGCTGTGCGCCGCCGCGTCGATCGGCAGCACGGGCCGGTCAGTCCCGTCCGCCGTCGGCGCCGGTGCGCGCCTCCGCGTCGGCGTCCTCCGCGTCCGCGTCCTGCGTGACGGCCCGCCCACGCGCCCGCGCCTCGCCCTGCCGGCGTCCGCGCCGCAGCCCGAAGTAGTACGCCAGGACGCCCGCGCCGAGCGCGGCCTGGAGGGCGAACAGCGCCGACTCGATCTCCCCGGACGGCGGTTCGTACAGCGGTGAGAACCACGGCTCGTAGTCCGGGTCGATCTCGGTGATCGCGGTCTCCGCCTCGCCGTCCGCCCCGGCGAACGGCTCCTCCTTGTGGTCGCCGAGCCCGAGCGCCAGCGGGATCACGGCGAGGGCGGCCACGAGCAGCAGGAGCAGGGTGTTGATCTTCGCGTTGCGGCTCACCGGGTCACCGCCTCGGCCGACTCGGCCTGCTTGCCCCCGGCCGCCGAGGTGACCAGCACCCCGAGCCGGGTCAGCTCGCCCTTGCTGGACTGCACCAGCAGGCGCATCACCAGCACCGTCAGCAACCCCTCGCTGACCGCGAGCGGGATCTGCGTGACGGCGAAGATGGAGCCGAACTTCCCCAGCGCGCCCAGGAATCCGCTGCCCGGGTCGGGGAACGCCAGCGCGAGCTGGACGCTGGTCACGCAGTACGTCGACAGGTCGGCGACGAACGCGCCGCAGAACACCGCGCCCATCAGCGGCACGTCGTACCGGCGCAGCAGCCGGTAGACGGCGTATCCGGCCCAGGGCCCGACGATCGCCATGGAGAAGACGTTGGCGCCGAGCGTGGTGAGCCCTCCGTGGGCGAGCAGCAGCGCCTGGAACAGCAGGGTGATGGTCCCGAGCACCGCCATGACCGGCGGCCGGAACAGGATCGCGCCCAGCCCGGTCCCGGTGGGGTGGGAGCAACTCCCGGTCACGGAGGGCAGTTTCAGCGCGGACAGGACGAACGTGAACGCTCCCGACGCGCCCAGCAGCAGCGTGCTCTCGGGGTGCTCTCTGACGTCACGGATGAGCGACCGGGCTCCGTGGACGACGAACGGCGCCGACGCGACGCCCCAGGCGACCGCGTGCGCCGGAGGCAGGAAACCCTCGGCAATGTGCATGGCTCAGCAGACCCTCTCCAGCACCTCGTGGATGGTTGACGCGCCTTGGCCGGTCTCCTGGCTGACGGGTACCACCGCCCGTGCTCCGCCTTCCCGGGTCCTTGAGGACCCAGTGGCTGCCCGTGAGGGCCGGAGCCGGACTTCCCGATCACAGTGGCGAGGGCCGCACCGGTATCGCACCGATTTCCCGTCACCAAGGCGTGGTGACAGTAGTCCCCGTCGCGGCCCGGTGACAAGCGGCGGCGGGGGCGCGCGGAGGGCGCCCGGCGGCTCGGACCCCGGCGCACACCTGCGCGTTCGGGCGGCCCGGCAACCCCGGCGACTGGGGGGCCGCCGTTCTGGGCAAGGTCTTCCTGCAACTAATATGCAAGAGCTATTTTCCAGCAACAGGGATGTGAGGTTCGATGACGACCCGACGACGCATACGGGGCGCCGCCGCCGTGCTGGCGACGGCCGCGGCGGTCTCCGCCTGCTCGGCGCCGGGCTCCGGCACCGCGGACGGCGCGGCGGCCGGCGAGTCCGTGGTGATCGGCGTCTCCACCGAGCCCGACACCCTCAGCCCGCTCCTCGGCTACGGCAAGGACGGCAACTCCAAGCTGTTCGACGGCCTCCTCGCCCGCACCGCCGACATGACCCTGGAACCCGCGCTGGCCAGGGCACTTCCGCGGATCACGGACGGCGGACGCACCTACACGTACACCCTGCGCGAGGGCGTGAAGTTCAGCGACGGCAAGCCGCTGACCGCGCGGGACGTCGTCTTCACCTACCGCACGGTCCTCGACGAGGACACCAACAACACCGCCAGGAGCGAACTCGCGGCCGTCAAGGACGTCCGGGCGGTGGGCGACGACACGGTCGTCTTCACCCTCCACCACCCCTACGCGCCGTTCGCCGCCCGCACGGTCCTGCCGATCGTGCCCGAGCACGTCGCCGGCGAGCAGGACCCCAACACCGGCGCCTTCAACACGAAGCCCGTCGGCACCGGACCGTACGTCCTCGTCGACTGGCGCAAGGGCGAGAAGCTCACCTTCAAGGCCAACCCGCACTACTGGGGCGGCACCCCGAAGGTGAAGAAGCTCACCATGGCGATCGTCTCCGACGACGACGTCCGCGCCACCCGGCTCCGCTCCGGCGACCTCGACGGCGCGGTCCTCCCGCCCAACCTCGCCGCCACCTTCAAGAGCGACGACGACAAGAAGACCTACCGGGCCACCTCCTACGACGTCCGCGTCGTCACCCTCCCCAGCGGCAACCCCGTCACCGGCGACACCGCGATCCGCCGCGCCCTCGACCTCGCCGTCGACCGGCAGGCCATGGTCGACAAGATCCTCGACGGCGCCGGCCGCCCCGCCTACGGCCCGCTGCCCGTCGACGACCCGTGGTTCGCCGAGGACACCGAGCGCCCGCGCGACCTCGCCGCGGCCGGCCGCATCCTCGACGCCGCCGGCTGGACGAAGGGCGGGGACGGCATCCGCGCCAAGGACGGCCGCCCCGCCCGCTTCACGCTGTACTACCCCTCCGGCGACAAGGTCCGTCAGGACCACGCCCTCGCCTACGCCTCCGACGCCAAGAAGGCCGGCATCGACGTCCGGGTGGAGAGCGCCACCTGGGAGGTCATCGAGCCCCGCATGAACCGGGACGCCGTCCTCGCGGGCTTCGGCAGCACCGGCGACCCGGACTTCGGGCTCTACACGATGCTGCACTCCTCCCTCGCCGGCGACGGCTTCAACAACATGGCCCACTACGACAACCCGGCCGTCGACCGCGCCCTGGAGACAGGCCGCCGCAGCCAGGACCCGGAGACCCGCAAGGCCGCCTACGACGCCCTGCAGCGCGCCCTCGTGAAGGACCCCGGCTACACCTTCCTCACCCACATCGACCACCTGTACGTGCTCGCCGACCGCTGGAAGGGCCTCACCACCCAGACCGAACCGCACGAACACGGCTTCGCCGCCGGACCCTGGTGGAATGTCGAGGACTGGCAGCCCGCGGCATGACCCACGCCCCCCGGCGGGCCACGACCCGCGTCCCCTGGCGCCCGATGGCACGGCTCACCGCGCGCCGCGCGCTGCACGCCGTGCCGGTGCTCCTCGTCGTCACGTTCGGCGTGTTCGCCGTCGCCGCCGCGTCCCCGTTCGACCCGGTGAGGGCGTACGCGGGCACGGCCGCGCTCGGCGCCGACCAGGAGACCCTGGACCGGCTGCGGGAGAACCTCGGCGTGGACCGGCCGTTCACCGCCCGCTGGTGGGACTGGCTGACCTCCGCCCTCGGCGGCGACCTCGGCCAGTCCGCGGTGATGCGGCAGCCGGTGGCCGAGGTCATCGGCGAACGGCTGCTGTGGTCCACGCTGCTGTGCGCCGTCGCGTTCGCCGCCGCCGTCCTGCTCGGCACGCTCCTCGGCGTGCTCGCCGCCCGCCGCCCCGGCTCCCTCACGGACCGCGCGGTCACCTCCGCCGCCTACGTCCTGGAGGCCGCCCCGGTCTTCTGGATCGCGCTCCTCGCGGTGTGGCTGTTCGCCCTCCAGCTGGACGTCCTCCCGGCGGGCGGCCTCACCGACACCGGCAGCGACCGGGTCACCTTCGGCGGCCTGACCGAGCACCTGATCCTCCCCGCCGGCGTCCTCGCCGTCTCCCAGCTGCCCTGGTTCACGCTCTACGTCCGGCAGGGCGTCGGCGACGCCCTCGCGGAGGACCCCGTGCGCGGGGCGAGGGCGCGCGGCCTCAGCGAACGCACCGTGCTGCTCGGCCACGCCCTGCGCTCCGGGCTGCTGCCGGTGCTCACCCTCATCGGCTCCCGCGTGCCGGAACTCATCACGGGCGCGCTGCTGGTGGAGACCGTCTTCAGCTGGCCCGGCATCGCCTCGGCCACCGTGGAGGCCGCCACCGCGGTCGACTTCCCGCTGCTCGCCGCGCTCACCACGCTCGCCACCGCCGCCGTCCTCGCCGGCAACCTGCTCGCCGACCTGCTCTACGGGCTGATCGACCCGAGGGTGAAGCTGGAGGAGATGTGACGACCGACGTCGACGTGGCGGACACGAAGCCGGCCTGGCGCGCGCACGGCGCCGCCCGCCGCTCCACACACGCCCTGCGGCTGCGCGTCTCCGCCACCCTGGTCGCCGTGACCGTGCTGGCCGTGCTCCTGGTCCCGCCGCTGGTCCAGCTCGACCAGCAGGCCGTCGACCTGGCCGCCAAGCTGCGACCACCCAGCTGGGCGCACCCGTTCGGCACCGACGACGTGGGCCGCGACCTGCTGCTGCGCTGTGTCTACGGGCTCCGCGTGTCCCTGCTGGTGGGCGTGGTCGCCGCGCTCACCGCCACCGTGATCGGCACGGCCGTGGGGGCCGCCGCCGGGGCGCTGGGCGGCCGGGCCGACCGCCTGGTGATGCGGCTGGTCGACACCCTGTCCTCCGTGCCGCACCTGCTGCTCGGCATCTTCATCGTGGCCATGTTCCGGCCGGGCGTCTGGCCGGTGGTGATCTCCGTCGCCCTCACGCACTGGCTGTCCACCGCGCGCATCGTCCGCGCGGAGGTGCTGTCGCTGCGGTCCCGGCCGTTCGTCGACGCCGCCGTGTCCGGCGGGGCGAGCCGGTGGCGGGTGACCGTACGCCACCTGCTGCCGGGCGTGCTGCCGCAGGCCGGTCTCGCCGCCGTGCTGATGGTCCCGCACGCCATGTGGCACGAGTCGGCCCTGTCCTTCCTGGGCCTCGGCCTGCCCACCCACACCGCGAGCCTCGGCACGCTGATCCAGGGCGCCCGGGGCTCCCTCCTCGCCGGCCAGTGGTGGCCCACCCTCTTCCCGGGCCTGTTCCTGATCCTCCCCACCCTGGCGATCGCCGGCCTGGCGGGCGTCTGGCGCGAACGGATCAATCCCCGCCGCCGATCGGAGCTGATGCTGTGACCGCGAAGGACGCGTCGACGTCGACGTCGACGGCTGTGACGGAACCGGGCGCGGGGGATGCCTCCGGGGTGCCGGCGCCCGACGCCTCGGTCCCGCGCACGGCAGGCGGCGGGGAGGCCGGTACGGCTCCGTCCGTCCCGACGGACGCCGCGACGGACGTGCCAACGAACGCCGCGACGGAGGCGTCGACGGACGCTGCGACGGAGGCGTCGACGGACGCTGCGACGGACGCCCCGACAGACGCTGCGACGAATGCCCCGACAGACGCCCCGGTGGAGGAGAAGGCGGTGTCGGCGGCGCCGGCCGACTGCGCGCGGGCCACGGAGGAGCCCGCCCGGGCGGGCGACCCGGTCCGGCGGGGCGCCGCGTCCACGGTCGGTGCCACGCGGACCGGTCCGACCGCCGAGGCGGCGGCCGGCGCCGGTCCGAACCGCCCGGCGCCGGTCCTCTCCGTACGCGGCCTGTCCGTCCGCTTCCTGCTCCCCGGAGGGCGCCGCGTCGACGCCGTGTCCGACGCGTCGTTCGACGTCGCGCCGGGGGAGTGCCTCGCGCTCATCGGGGAGAGCGGCTGCGGCAAGTCCGTGCTGGCGTCCGCCCTGCTCGGCCTGCTCCCGGCCAACTCCCGCACCGCCGGCCACGCCCATCTCGACGACCTCGACCTGCTCACGGCGGACGAACCCACCCTCGCCCGCACCGTCCGCGGCCGCCGTGTCGGCCTGGTCCCGCAGTCACCGGCGGCCCACCTCACCCCCGTGCGCACGATCCGCTCGCACATCGAGGAGACGGTCGCCCGCCTCACCGGCGTACGCGGCCGCGCCGCCCGCCGCAAGGCCGCCGAACAGGCGTCGCTGCGCGCCGAGTTCCCCCGTGACCATCTCGACCGCCACCCGCACGAACTGTCCGGCGGGCTGGCCCAGCGCGCCGCGACCGCGCTCGCGCTGATCGGCGACGCCCCGCTGCTGCTCGCCGACGAACCGACCACCGGTCTGGACCGCGACCTGGTGGACCGCACGGTAGACGAGCTGCGCCGCCACGTGGACGACGGCCACGCCCTGCTGATGATCACGCACGACCTGGCCGCCGCCGAGCGCATCGCCGACCGGGTCGCGGTCATGTACGCGGGCCGCATAGTCGAACTCACCGACGCGGGCGCCTTCTTCGGCTCCCCGGGCCCGCGCCACCCCTACAGCCGAGGCCTGCTGGAGGCGCTTCCCGAGCGGTCCTTCGCTCCCGTCCCCGGACTGCCCCCGGAACTGGGCAGTCTCCCCGAGGGCTGCGCCTTCGCCCCCCGCTGCGACCGGGCGACGGACACCTGCGGAGCGCTCCCGGTCCTCGAGAACACCGTCGCCTGCCACCACCCGGTGCCGGCCCCCGCCGCCGGCCCGCACGCGACCCGTACCCCGGAGGACACCCGTGCTTGAGCTGCGCGCCGTCACCGTCGGCTACGACCGCCGCGCCCCCGTCGTCCGCGACGCGCACCTCACCGTCGCCCCGGGCGAGGCCGTGGGTCTGCTCGGCCCGAGCGGCTGCGGAAAGTCGACCCTCGCCCGGGTCGCCGCGCTGCTGCACCGGCCGGATGCCGGGGAGGTCGTCCTCGACGGCACGCCCGTCCGCGGCTTCCGGCACCGCGCCCCCCGCGCACAGCGCACCGCGATCGGCGTGGTCTTCCAGCAGCCCCGCCTCGCGGCCGATCCCCGGCTGCGCCTCGCCGACCTGATCGCGGAACCCCTGCGGGCGACGGGCCGGCGCGCCTCGGCCGCCGACCGCGTGCGGGAACTGGCCGACACCGTGGGCCTCACCCCGGACCTGCTCGGCCGCCGCCCGCACGAGGTGAGCGACGGCCAGCTGCAACGCGCCTGCCTGGCACGGGCGTTGTCCCTGGAGCCCCGCTGGCTGGTGTGCGACGAGATGACGGCGATGCTCGACGCGTCGACCACGGCCGCGCTGGTGCGGGTCGTGGAGGACTACCGCGCGTCGACGGGCGCGGGCCTGCTGTCGGTCGGCCACGACCGCACCCTGCTGAACCGCTGGTGCGACCGTACGGTGCCCTGGGAGGCGGTGGCCGCGGGCTGAGGCCCGGGCGGCCGGGCCCCGCCTCCCGCAGGACGGGTCACCACATCTGGGTGTCGCCCGCGAGGTCCCCCTCCTCGAGCGGGACGTCCCCGAACTCCTCGTCCGCGACGGCCCCGCCGAAGGCGCCGGAGAGCATGCTGGTCATCAGTTCCTCGATGTTCAGCTCGGTCGCCCCGGCGGGCGCCTCGGGCTTCTCACCCTCGCTCACGCGCAGCACCAGCGCGAACTTCTTGACCTTCGCCGACTCCGCCAGCTCGGCGAGATCGACGGACACCTCGGTCAGCTCGCCGTTCTTCAGCGTGAAGTCGGCGCCGACCTTCGTGTTCGGGGCGTCCGCGAAGTCCTTGGCGGTGGGCAGCTCCTCCCCGATCGGCAGGTCGTTCTGCAGCGGCTTCAGCGCCCCGAACACCTCGGTCACCAGCGTGCGGAACGGCGCGGTCGCCTTGATGTGCTCGGTGCCGTCCGAACCGCCGGAGGTGGTGAAGTCGACGTTCTCGGCGACGGCCTTCTTCAGCGCGTCCGTCAGCTTCTTCTGCGTCTTGGCGTCGACGCTGGGCTCGGCGGACGGCTCCTCCGCCCCGAAGCCCTCCGCGCCGGACATGTTCTTGCCGGTCTCCTCCATCTCCTTCTTGGAGAGCTTGACCCACCCGCCTTCGAGAAGCGTCTTGAACGCCCCGGCCTCCGGCGGCAGTTCGGCGGCCGGAGGCAACGGGTTGCCCGACATCTCGCCCAGCGTCGCCGCGTCGACACGGGCGTAGATCCAGTCCCCGACCAGCCGGTACTCGAGGAGTGCTCCCTCCGGACCGCTGAGCTTCATCGCCATCGCCGTGAAGTCCTTCTCCTCGGACTCCTTGATCGGCTTCTTCGAGTGCATGGAGACGCTGATCGTCCCCTCGCTGAGCAGCTCGGCGATCTCGGCGGGCATCTCCTCGCCCGGCTCCGACTGCTCGGCGTCCAGCGCCATCAGCGACTTCGCGTCGGTGTCGAGGTCCAGCTCGAAGGCGATCGAACGCTCCTCGCCGAGCTTCTCGAAGGCGGTGTCCAGCTTCTGTCCGGCGGACAGGTTCTCCACGGTGCCGCAGGCGGCGGTGCCGGCGAGAACCATGCCGGCGACGGCGGTGGTGGTCAGGGTCTTGCGCAGGGCGAAAATGACGATCTCCTTGTCAAGCGACCGGTCCGGTCGCCGGGTCAGACGACCGAACAAGTCGAACGGTTGTATGGCAAAAGCAAGTTCAGTGGAGGAAAGGCGCACGGATGCGGCCCGCGCCCGACTCACCGGCCCACACGCAGGGAAGAACCGGACCATGTCCACTCACACCACGGCCGCCGGAGGAGTCCAGGTCTGCTCCCTCAAACGGGACACCCCGCAGACGATCCCGGCGAACAGCCCCTACACGGTCATCCGGTTCCCCTTCGGATCCGCCGAGTCCAGCGACGCCTTTGCCATGCACCAGGTCAACCAGCCCGACGGCTACGTGATCTCCAGCTGGGACACCGACCCCCGCTCCGGCCTGATATGGCCCAGCGTGTCCGGCTGGGGCACCCTCCACGCCATGATCCAGTGGGAGGCCGGCAACTACGGCGAACTCCGCGACCAGTTCGTCCGCGACCCCCTCGGCCTCACCCCGAACCCCAACGACACCACGGCCACGGAACACCGCCCGCCCAGCCCCGGCATGCAGTGCTGGACCAAGAGCTGGGGCATCTTCGTCAACCCGTCGGTCCCCCTCGCGGTACGGGCCACCCACGACGACAGCGTGGCCCGCAAGATCGTGCTGGCGGAGTTCAAGCTGGTGATCCACGAGGCGGCGGCGTGAGCAGGTGACCCCGGCCCGCACGCGCCGGGGTCACCGCCGTGGCCTCCCGACGCCGACCGTGGCGTAGGCGAAGGCCTCCCCCTCGCGCGGGCCGCGGTTCCAGGACCGGGTGGTCAGCTCCGGCAGGACACCCTCGGTCAAGGCGTGCCGGGGGAGGGAGAGGGCGAACTCCTCCTCCAAGGCGGCCAGCAGGCGCCGCTCACGGTCCGCGTCGTCGGCGGAGAGCAGGACACGGTCCGGGTCGAGCCCCCCGGGCACCGCACCCGAACGCTCGACCTCCGTACCACGCACGGTGAACGCGTACAGCTCCTCACCCCGCTCGGCCACGGAAAGATGGAACACCGCCGGGACGTCGTCCCGACCGCGGCACGTCCACAGCACCACGGCGCGTCCGTCGCGGGACGCCTCGGCGGCGGGGGAGGCGAAGAGGTGCCCGGGCCCCCGAGTCCGGGCGGCCGGGTCGAAACCGAACGCCCACCCCGACCCCGTCCGGCCCACCGCCACCACGGCCCGGTCCTCCCACGGCGCCGAGTCGTCCCGCCGGCCCCACCTGACGTCGTGGGGGAACCACCCGGCGGGACGGACGGGCGCGACGGTCAGCCCCGCACCCCCGTCCTCCCCGACAAGGCCGGGCAGCGCGTCCGGCTCCACACCTTCCACCCACACGCACCGGTAGGAGTCGTACGGGGCGTTCCACCGCCCGGACTCCGCCAGCCAGCTCAACCCCGGCGGATCCAGGTCCGGCACCGGCTCGGGCACCGCGCCCGACCGCCCGGCCCGGGGCGTGGCCAGCAACTCCCGCCCCCGCTCCCGCGTCACCACCGGCCCCAGCACCGGGTCGGCCAGCAGCCCGAGCGGCGCCAGCACGTCCGGCGCGGGCGGCGACCAGGAGGGCAGCGCGGCACGGAGCATCCGCCACGCGCCGTCCGTGTCGCCCCACCGCGCCACCTCCCGCGCCCCGGCCACGGCCCGCCCGAAGGCGCCTTCCGGTGCGTAACGGTAGGAGCCGTCGCCCACGCGGGCGTGTATCGCGTCGGCGGCCGCCCGGATGCCGTCGTCGGTCTCGACGCCGAGCACGAACGGCCGCGCGGTCCGGCCGGGGAGACTGTCCCGCACGTGGGCGAGAGCCATCACGGGCACCAGATCGTCGGTGCAGCGCGGATCCGCGACGAGCCCACCGAAATAAGGGCGACCGTGCCCGCGCCCTGCGCCAGGACGTCGAGCTGCCCCAGCATGCCCCAGGCGCCCGGCCGTCCGTAGCGCCGAGCGAGGTCGAGCAGCTCCCGGGCGGCCTCCCACCGTCCGCTCAGAGCCTCTTCCCGCGCCCGCGCGACGTCGGCGTCCCTGGCGCGGGTGGTGTCGTTGACGAACTCCGGCAGCTGCGCCCGTTCGGCGTGGAAGGATTCGTACCGGCGCTGCATGTAGGCACGGAACGAGGGATACCGGGTCGGGTACTCGCCGCTCCAGCCGTGGTAGACGTACAGCGCCCACTCGCCGTCGTCGTCGGTGTCGCCCGGGTCGAGCAGCGCGTAGGACATGTCGGAGTCGGTCTCCAGCTGCAGCGCGCGCTCCCACATGCCGGCGAGCAGTACCTCCTGCTCGGTCGCCCGCTCGCCCAGGCTCTCGCGGTACATCGGCGTCATGCCGAACGGGTCCCCGAACCAGTCGATCTCGTGCGCCGCCCCGAGCTGGTGGATCGAGTCGTCGCGCAGGCGCCATCCGTTGCTCGTCAGGAGGAAAGCCCGGTAGGACGACGGCAGTCGGGTCCCCAGGCGCCGCTCGGCGTCGGCCACCTCGGCCTCGGACGCCGGCGGGGCGCCGAGCACTGCCATATCGGCGAGGGCCGTGTCCCCCTCCGTCGGCTCCATGGCCTCGTCCTCGCTCGGCACCCACTCGTCCTGCCAACGCCGCAGGAACGTCCCCCAGTCGAACCCGTTGTCGTTCATGCGCCGATGGTGGCACCCCCCACTGACAACGCCGCCTCCTCCTTCGGCCCGTCCTGTGAGGCCGGACGTGGACGAAAGTCGCACGGCCGCCGACTTCCGCCCGATCCCTCACCCGCCGGCGCGCCGATGAACTGGACGCATGCCGACCCGAACACCCGAACCGACCGCCGTCACCGCCCGTGCCCTCGCCCCCGACCTGGCGCGAGGCTTCATGCTGCTCTTCATCGCGCTGGCCAACTCCCACTACTTCCTGTCCGGCCGCCCGGTGCTCGGCGGCTACCCGCAGGACGGCTCGCCCTTCGACTCGGCCGTCACCTGGCTGATCGCGACCTTCGTGGACGGCCGCGCCTTCCCGATGTTCGGCCTCCTCTTCGGCTACGGCGTCGCCCACATGGTGCGCCGCCGGTCCGACGCAGGCCCGCGCGCGGTACGTCGGCTGCTGTGGCGGCGCAGCCTGGCCCTGGTCGTCATCGGCTCGCTGCACGGCCTGCTGCTCTACGCCGGCGACATCCTGGCCGCGTACGGCGTCCTGCTGTTCCTGGGGGCGTGGACGGTCCGCTGGAAGGACGGATGGCTGCTGGCGACCGCCGCGTTCTTCTTCGTGCTCTGCGCCCTGCCCGGCGACGACTCGCTCAGCATCAGCACGGACCCGCCGGACGCCGCGCTGCTCCCGCCGGACGCCGTGACGATGATCGTCGAGCGCGCGCACATAACGCCCTGGATCGCACTGCTCGGCCCGCTCGGCTTCATGTGCCCCTTCATGCTCGGCCTGTGGGCCGGCCGCCGCGGGATCCTCGAACAGCCGGAGCGGTTCGGCACGTTGCTGCGGGTGGCGGCGTGCGCGGGCGTGGGCGCGGCGGTACTGGGCGCGCAGCCGGTGTCCTTGATGCTGGCGGGGGTGGTGCCGGTGCCGGACCCTTCGACCCTGACCCTGATCGGCCCCCTGCACGATGCGACGGGCGTCCTCGGCGGCCTGGGTTACGCGGCAGCGGTGGCGCTGTCGGCGCAGCGGCTGGGGGAGCGGCGCGGAAAGGTGGTGGAGGCGGTCGCGGCCACGGGACAGCGCTCGATGAGCTGCTATCTGGCGCAGTCGGTGATCTGGGCGCTGGTCTTCACGCCGTTCGTCCTGGACCTCTCCTCGGACCTGACGGTCACCACGACGGCCCTTCTGGCCCTGACGACCTGGACGGCAACGGTCCTCCTGGCCCACCACCTGCACGGCAGGGGGCGCCGGGGGCCGTTCGAGGTGCTGGTCAGGCGGGTCACGTACGGGCGGCGACGCGTATGACCCCAACTGCACGCCATGGCAGCCATATTGCAGCGTTCCACGAGGTCAGCGCGCCGCGTGACACAGTGGACAGGCGCGCCGGACCGAGGTCGGTACGCGGCTCCCGTGCCGCGCTACGGGCTCCGCACACCATCACAACACGAGGGAAACGAAACGCGTCGTGAGAATCACCTGGTTCGCCTGGCTGGCCCAGCACGCCGATGAATTCGGTTACGGCGACGGGCCGTTGCGCGCCTCGCTCGGGACGGCCGCCGTGGCGGTGACCGCCGCGCTGGTCTGGTGCGCGCTGCACCGCAACAGGCCGGCCGCCATGGCCGCCGCCGGCCTCACCTGCGCGCTGGGCGTCGGATGGCTGGCCTTCCACTGAGAGGGCGACCGTCGCGCCGCTCCTACTCCCCGAGCGAAGCCACCGCCTCCTCGTAACCCCCCGTCGGCGGAGCCGTGTCCGGCCCGTAGACCAGGTTCAGCACCCCCGTGCCGAACGTCTCCGACTTCAGCAACTTCAGCGGGATGGAGGGCTCCCCCTCGTCGAAGAGGCGCATCCCCTTGCGTACGGCGATCGGGTGCACGAGGAGCTGCAGCTCGTCCAGCAGCCCGGCCGCCAGCAGCTGCCGGATGATGGAGATCGAGCCGCTCAGCCCGATGTCCCCGCCCGGCTCCCGCTTCAGCGCGGCGGCCACCTCGGCGACGTCGCCCTGCGCCTGCTCGGAGTTGCGCCACCGGAAGTCGAGCGGGCTGCGGGAGAACACGATCTTCCGCATGTCGCCGAGCTGCTTGGCGAAGCCGGCGTCCTCCTCACCGGCGGCCTCCCGCCCCGGCCAGGCCCCGGCGAAGCTGTCGTACGTCACGCGGCCGAAGAGCATGGTGTCGGCGTTGCTGAGACCCGCGCCCACGGCCATGCCCATCTCGTCGTTGAAGTACGGGAAGTGCCACTGGTCGGGGGCCTCGACGACGCCGTCGAGCGAGATGAACACGCTGGCCACGATCTTGCGGGACATGGGGTCCTCCTGTGCTGTCGGTCCGTGTACCGGTTACGACCGTGGCAGGCCCCGGAACTCATCGCCGGACGGCACGCGAGCGGATGACTCCGGACGGCCGCTCCGCCCCGCCCGTCCGGCGCCGCCGGTCCGTGACGCTGCCCAGCCAGCCCAGCAGGAACCCGGCCGGGATCGTCACCACCCCCGGGATCGTCACGTCCCACAGCCGCCAGTCGTGCCCCGGCACGATCGACGTGGGCGTGCCCGACGCGTACGGCGACACCGCCAGCGCGACCACGCACACCACCGTCGCGCCCCACAGGCACCACAGCGCGCCTCGGGCGCTGAACCCCGGCCAGTACAGGGCGTACAGCAGAACCGGCGCGAGGGAGGCGCCGCAGAGGGCCAGCCAGAGTGTGGAGACCACGACCAGGTTCCAGTCGGCGCAGACGACGGCCACGGCCGCGGCGGCCAGCCCGGTCAGCGCGGCCGCCCAGCGCGACGCGGTGCCGTCCAGTCGCCCGGCCGGCCGGTCACCGGAGGCGGCCAGTACGTCCCGGCCGAGGGTGATCCCGGCGGCCAGGGTGACGTCCACGACTGCGGCCAGCGCGGTGAGGAACAGCACGCAGGCGAGGGCCGCGACCAGGAGGCCGCCGTCGTCCAGCGCCCGACCCAGCAGCAGCGGCGTGAACACCTGCGCCGACGGCCCGGCCTCCCGCAGCACCCCGCCGACCAGCGCCGCCGCGCCGACACCGACGACGGCGAGAGCCCCGTACAGCAGGACCAGCTCACCGAGCATCCACCGGCCCACCGTCCGCGCCCCGCGCGGGCTCTTCGTCGCGATGGCCCGCATCAGCACGGCCGGCATGGCGAGCGTGGCCATGGTCATGCCGAAGATCTGCCCGACCCGGTTCACCGCCCCGACCCACCCGTCACCGGTGTAACCGCCAGGCCGCAGGAACGCCTCTCCCGTCCCCGACCCCAGCGCGGCCGCGTCGAGCAGCCGCCCCAGGTCCCCGCCGAAGCGGTACAGGACGAGCACGGCGGCGACCACCAGCACGGGCAGCGCGATCGCCGACTTGGTGATCATCACCACCCCCGTGCCCCGGATGCCGCCGCTGACGGCCAGCGCGGTCATCACGCAGCCGATGACGACGATGCACCCGGTCCGGGCTCCCGGCTGCCCGAGCAGGGCGGCGGCGACATTCCCGACCACCACCAACTGCACGACCAGCAGAGGGAAACAGACCAGCAGCGTCACCACACCCCACGCCACCCGCACACCGGGCCCGCCGCTGCCGCGCGCGTCCAGCAGATCCGGCGCGGTGAGCGAGGCGTGCGCCCGCAACGGCTCGACGACGAGCACGAGGAAGAGCAGCACCCCGACGAGGCTGCCCAGCATGACGCCGAGCCCGTCGAACCCGGTCGTGGCGACCATGCCCACCAGCACGGTGACGGTCGCGACGGTCGTGGTGTCACCGCCCATCGCGATGCCCTGCTGCCAGGAGCGCAGCCGCCGGCTGTCGGACCGCACGAGAGCGCGGTCGTCCTCGTCGGCGCCGGTGACGACGCACAGCATCAGACAGATGACGACGAACACGGAGAACACGGCGAAGACGAGGGAGCGGGAGGAGGAGTCGAGCAGCTCGGTCACGACCACCTCCGGTGTTCGGCATCGGCCGCCGCGACCCGGTCGACCCGGCGCCCGTACGCGACGACCCCGTGCACCCCGACCCCGAGCGGCACCAGGGCGAGCACGGCCCCGAGACTCACGGTCCCGGCGACCGGCGTGCCGTACACGCCCGGCACGAGCGCGGCGCCCGTCACGTAGACCAACCACACAACGGCGATCCGGGCCCCGATCCGCCGCCCGACGCCCAGGCGCGCCGCCGCCGCGACGTCGTCACGCTCGTGCTCGGCGGGAGGCCGGGCGGGGGCCGACCACGGGTCGGGATGGTGGTGCGGCGGCGGCCCGGACCAGGGCTGCTGTCCGAAGGACATGGGGCGACTCCGCTCATGCTGCTCGGGCACCCCGACAGGGGCGCGGGCACGGTGTGGGGGTGAGCGCCGGAGTCAACCAGACCCACACCGCACCACGGAGCGCCTCGGAGGCCATGTTGTTCCGGCACCCAACGGGAGGTGGCGCGGACAGTGCACGGGCACTGCGGGGGCGGGGATTTCGCATGCGTGACGGCGTCAGTGAGCGGCACGCCGACCCCACCCAACACGCCCAGCGGTCACTTACTCAGGCCAGCGGAATCCGCCACCTGCGAGCCCTCCGGCCACGACACCGCCCGCTGCACCTACACCGTCGCCGTCACCGCCACCGACGCCGACGCGTCGCCGGGCGGCCTGTGGCACGTCGCGGTCCTGGCCACCGCGGACGACGGTTCCAGCACCCTTGACCCGGAGGCGGCCGACTTCACCGTCGAGTAGCGCGGTCGCGGCCGGGGGAGGACCGTCCCGTGCCCGTTGCCGAGGGCGTACGGGACGCCGTCGAGCGCGGCTGCCGGATCCTCGGATCGCCGGTCAGTGGTTCGAGCGGCCCTGAATGCGGGCGTCGTTCCCTGTCACGGTGGGAGGCAACGACACACCGTTGAGGAGCCGACATGCCACGCAAGCCCATCGACATCACCGTCCCCGACCTGTCCGGCCGGCGCGCCGTCGTCACCGGAGCCAGCGACGGCATGGGGCTGGAGCTGGCGGCGCGACTCGCGGCGGCCGGCGCCGAGGTCGTCATGCCTGTCCGCAACCCGCGCAAGGGAGAGGCGGCGATCGCCAAGATCCGTGAGAGCAGTCCCGCCGCCGACGTGTCGCTGCGCGAGCTCGACCTGTCCTCGCTGAGCTCCGTCGCGGCGCTCGGCAAGACGCTGGCGGACGAGGGGCGGCCGATCCACATCCTCGTCAACAACGCCGGCGTCATGACGCCGCCCGACCGGCGGACGACCGCTGACGGCTTCGAGCTGCAGTTCGGCACGAACCACCTCGGCCACGTCGCCCTCGTCGCCCACCTGCTGCCCCTGCTGCGGGCCGGCGGTGCGCGGGTGACCTCACAGAGCAGCGTCGCCGCGCGCAGCGGCGCCATCAACTGGGACGACCTGAACTTCGAACGCTCCTACGACGGCGCGCGCGCCTACCGGCAGTCGAAGATCGCGGGCGGCCTGTTCGGGCTCGAGCTCGACCGGCGCAGCCGTGCCCACGGCTGGGGCATCACCAGTAACATCGCGCATCCCGGCGTCGCCCCGACGAGCCTGCTGGCCGCCCGCCCGGAGATCGGGCGCGGCAGCGACACTGCCGCCTTCCGCGTGATCAAGGCGTTGTCCCGGCGCGGCATCCTCCTCGGCACCCCGCAGACCGCGATGCTCCCCGCCCTGTACGCCGCCACCTCGCCGGACGCCCGGGGTGAGCTGTTCTACGGGCCCCAGGGTCCCGGCAGCCTCGGCGGAGCCCCCGGGCAGCAGGCGCTGTGGCGTCCCCTGCGCAGCGCCGAGGACGCCGCGCGCGTCTGGCGGATCTCCCAGCAGCTCGCCGAGGTCCGCTTCCCCGACAGCTGAGCGGAGCTTCGCCGGACGCTCGCCGCGCGGGAAGGTCGTACGGGGGGACCCGTAAGGGGGGACCGCCAGGCCGTGGATACGCGCGTCCACGGCCGGTAGAAGTGAACCGGGACGGAAGGAGGTGCGGCATGGAGATCGACCGGAGGGGACTGGCGGAGTTCCTCCGCAGCCGCCGGGCGGCGCTGCAACCCGAGGACGTCGGCCTGCCTCGCGGGCGACGCCGCCGGACCAGCGGGCTGCGGAGGGAGGAAGCCGCCCTGCTGTGCAGCATGTCGACCGACTACTACGCGCGTCTCGAGAGGGAGCGGGGACCCCGGCCGTCCGAACAGATGATCGCCTCCATCGCGCAAGGGCTCCACCTCTCCCTCGACGAGCGCGACCACCTGTTCCGTCTCGCCGGCCACAACCCGCCCGCGCGCGGCCCGGCCAGCGAACACATCAGCCCCGGTCTGCTGCGCATCTTCGACCGCCTTCAGGACACCCCCGCCGAGATCGTCACCGAGCTCGGCGAAACCCTGCGGCAGACTCCCCTCGGCGTCGCCCTCACCGGCGACCTGACCCTCTACCAGGGCCCGGCCCGCAGCCTCGGCTACCGCTGGTTCACCGACCCCGCCACCCGTGAGCTCTACGCCGACGACGAACACGCTTACCTCAGCCGCCTGTTCGCCTCAGGCCTGCGCGCCCTGGCCACCCGGCGGGGCCCCGGCTCCCGGGCGGCCCACCTCGCCGACCTGCTCCTGGCGCAGAGCGAGGAGTTCAAGGACGTGTGGAACGACCACGAGATCGGCCTCCGCCCCCGCGAGGTAAAACGCTTCAACCACCCCGAGCTCGGCATCATGGAGCTGAGCTGCCAGACGCTTCTCGATCCCGACCAGTCGCATCTGCTGCTCGTCTACACCGCCGTTCCCGGCAGCGAGAGTCACGAGAAGCTGCAACTGCTGTCCGTGACGGGGCCGCGGACGACGCTGCACTGAGCCGGTCCGAGTATTGACCCAGCAAGGTCCCGGAGGCGTCCCGGAGATGCCGCCGCACCCCTTCCCGACCCGCTGAACCGCAGGTCGGACAGGGTGCGGCGGCGGCCGTCGCTCAGATGTCCCGGGGAGAGACCGGCCAAGGCTGTGACCGGTCCCGCCACCGCCCCTGGTCACGCACCTCGAGGGTCAGCGAGTGACGGCCGGCTTCGAGGGTCACCGTCAGGTCGGGGCTGCCGCTGTGCAGGGTGTCCAGAGCCGTTCCATGTACGAATCGGAGTCTGACGGCAACTTCTGAGCATGTGTATGACGGATCGCCCGCGGGGGTTCGCGCTCCTCCTCCGCGGCCGGTCAGACGTTGACGAGGTCGAACGACTCGGAGGGGCCGATCGTTGTGCGGTTAGCGATGAGCGGGGCGGTTCCGGCGTTCCCGGCGCTGACGTACAGGTTGTTGGCCTGTGCGCGCAGGCTGGTGGTGCCGTCGGAGTTGTTCACGCGCTGGAAGGTCTCCCAGGGTCCGACGGCGGTGCGGTTGGCGATGAGCGCGTTGGCACCGGCGTTCTCGGCGCAGACGTACCGGCCGTTGACGTGGGCGCGCAGTGCGACGGCGCCTCCGCCGAGGTCGAGCAGGTCGAATCGTTCCCAGTCGCCGATGGCGGTTCGGTTGGCGATGAGTGGGTCGGTTCCGGCGTTCTCCGCGCACACATACTGGTTGTTGGTCCGGGATCGGAGGCTGACGATCCGCCCGGTGGGGAGGGGGGTGAGGACGGCTTCCCAGGTGGTGGTGCTGGTGTTGGAGGTGGCGTCGGCGGGGAGGCGGTCGCGGGCGGCGGTGTCGCCGTAGAGACTCCAGCGCATCCAGTCCACGTAGGTGGCGACGGTCTGGGTGTGGTTGTAGCCGCTCCATATGTACTGATCGTGGCCCGTGCCGCGGTGGGTGAGGAACGCCTTGGGCGCGGGAAGTTCCCCGTACGCCTGGCGGGCGGAGGAGTACTGCGTGAGGGTGTCTTGATCGCCGTGGACGAAGAGGACCTTGGCGGCGACCGTGCTGCTGGGGTTGCCCATGTCGACACAGGCGAAGGGGACGGCGGCGGCTATCCGGCTGTCCGGCCAGGCCGTCAGGAGCCCGTGGGTGGTCATGCCGCCCAGCGAATGGCCCGCGACGCCGACGCCGGTTCCGGTGTCGAGGTGCCCGGCGAGCGGGTCGCCGGCCGTGGTGTTGAGGGCGAGGGTGTTGGTGATGACCTGGGAGACGTCCATGGACTGGTTGCCGTTGTAGACGTCCTGGACGTTGCCCTGGGTGCCGCTGGAGGTCGTGGGGAAGACGGGTGCGGGGACGACGAATCCTGCCTCGGCCAGGGGCCGGACCAGGGGTGCGTAGCTCTCCGGGTTGCCGCCGAGGCCGTGGCTGAACTCACAGATGGGGAAGACGCCGTCCGCGATGGGGGCGTTGACGACGGGAGCGCCGCCCGGTGTGCCGGTGGCGGGGTAGAAGATCCGGGTGGTCAGCCGACGGCTGCCGCGGCTCCAGGCGTACTCCCTCACCCCGATGGCGAAGCGCTGGGTCGGCGCGGCTGCCGGGGCGAGCGAGGATGCCGTTGCCGCGGTGGTGCCGTACGCATGGACGGCGGCCACGGCTCCGGCTGCGCCCAGTCCCAGGAAGGTACGCCTGTTCATGGCCATGTTGTGCTCCTTGTCGGTTGGTGTGGGTGGACAGGAGGGTTCCGGGGTGGCGGGTCTGCCAGGAGGCGAGCGGGCTCGCGGGCCAGCGGTTGAAGCCCCCAGCCCCCTCGGTGGGAAGTCGTCGGATTCCACCGACGGAGAGCGGATCCGCCCGGCCGATCGCGTCTGCTCTCACAAGCGGGCAGCCGTATCGGGCCGCCGTTTCCAGCAGGGAGAGCAGGTGGTGGCGAGGCCGGGACGGCAGGGGAGTCGGGAGTGGTCGCCGCCGTCCGGGTTTCAGACCCTGGTGACGGAGCTGGATGTTTCAGGGGTCGATGGTCATGGTCCGGTCGGTGAAGCCGGTGTACGCCGGACTCCGTGCGCCGGCGGCGCCGACGAGGTGGAGAGCGCCATGACGCGCCACGTTGGCCGCGTGCGCGGTCCGGGCGGCGATGACATCGTGTGACGGCGTGTGATGCTACCCATGGGATTCCTCTTCTGCGTTCGCGCTGGCGCTGAAGTGCGGAAGGCGGCGATCAGTGGAGGTGTACGGGCGGGCGACGCGTGCTGGTGGACCACGGTCCGGAGTCCAGCCGTGTCGGGGCGGCTCCTGACCGACGCTGGGACCGATGTGAGCGATCGTCTCTTGGGACGTCCCACCGGCCCGCCTGACGATTGTTCGATATATCGTTCAACGTTCGCCGACCTGAACGGAGAGTAGGTCGGGGATGACGGGGTGTCAATCGCGGGAAGTGGCGCCTTACGGTCACATTTGCGCGGCTCTGAGGTGACGTTCGAAGAGGTCGCTCTTGAGTGAAGCGTGAGGAGCTACGAAATATCATCGAAATCCGAAGCGGGGGCCGACGATGCGGGAAGTAGTTACCGGTTTATCGGCGCTCCCGCAGGGTGTCACTTCCGAAACTCAACGAAATCGACCGGCCGCTCGCTGTCCGAAACTGTTCCACGCCAGGAAGGGGAGGCTCCGGACCGCTCTGCGGTCGGCTGCGGCGATCGGCTGATCCAGAACGAGGGATTGCGCCTGCCGCCTGCTGCGGCGGCCCACCATACGAAGCCCGGGCCGCCGACACGATCGCCCGGGCCGAGCGCGAGGGCCTTGTCCCACACGGGCTTACATGTTGAGGTGTCGTGCCCCTTGCCTCCAAGAGGCACGACACCACGACGGTCAGATGTCCCGGAAGATCTCGATCTGCGCCCCGATCGAGTTCAGCCGCTCCGCCAGGTCCTCGTAACCGCGGTTGATGACGTACACGTTGCGCAGCACCGACGTGCCCTCCGCCGCCATCATGGCGAGCAGGACGACGACGGCCGGGCGGAGGGCCGGCGGGCACATCATCTCGGCCGCGCGCCAGCGGGTCGGGCCCTCGACCAGGACGCGGTGCGGGTCGAGCAACTGCAGGCGGCCGCCGAGGCGGTTGAGGTCGGTCAGGTAGATGGCGCGGTTGTCGTAGACCCAGTCGTGGATGAGGGTCTGGCCCTGCGCCACCGCCGCGATCGCCGCGAAGAACGGCACGTTGTCGATGTTCAGGCCCGGGAACGGCATCGGGTGGATCTTGTCGATCGGCGCCTCCAGCTTGGAGGGCCGGACGGTGAGGTCCACCAGCCGCGTACGACCGTTGTCCGCGAAGTACTCCGGCGTGCGGTCGTGGTCGAGGCCCATCTCCTCCAGGACCGCCAGCTCGATCTCCAGGAACTCGATCGGCACCCGGCGGACCGTCAGCTCCGACTCCGTCACCACCGCGGCCGCCACGAGGCTCATCGCCTCTACCGGGTCCTCGGAGGGGGAGTAGTCGACGTCCACGTCGATCTTCGGCACACCGTGCACGGTGAGCGTCGTCGTGCCGATGCCGTCGACCTTGACGCCCAGCGCCTCCAGGAAGAAGCACAGGTCCTGGACCATGTAGTTGGAGGACGCGTTGCGGATGACGGTCGTGCCGTCGTGCCGCGCGGCGGCCAGCAGCGCGTTCTCGGTGACCGTGTCCCCGCGCTCGGTCAGCACGATCGGGCGGTCCGGGGCGACGGCGCGGTCGACCACCGCGTGGTACTGGCCCTCCGTCGCCGCGATGTCCAGGCCGAAGCGGCGCAGCGCGATCATGTGCGGCTCCACCGTGCGCGTGCCGAGGTCGCAGCCGCCGGCGTACGGCAGCATGAAGCGGTCCAGGCGGTGCAGCAGCGGGCCGAGGAACATGATGATGGAGCGGGTACGGCGGGCCGCCTCCGCGTCGATCGCCGCGAGGTCCAGCTCGGCCGGCGGCACGATCTCCAGGTCGACGCCGTCGTTGATCCAGCGGGTGCGCACGCCGATGGAGTTGAGGACCTCCAGGAGGCGGTACACCTCCTCGATGCGGGCCACGCGGCGCAGCACCGTGCGCCCGCTGTTGAGCAGCGAGGCGCACAGCAGTGCCACGCACGCGTTCTTGCTCGTCTTGACGTCGATGGAGCCGGAGAGGTGCCGGCCGCCCACCACACGCAGATGCATCGGACCGGCGTAGCCGAGGGAGACGATCTCACTGTCCAGCGCCTCGCCGATGCGGGCGATCATCTCAAGGCTGATGTTCTGGTTGCCGCGCTCGATCCGGTTGACGGCGCTCTGACTGGTACCCAGAGCCTCCGCGAGCTGGGTCTGTGTCCAGCCGCGGTGCTGCCTGGCGTCACGGATGAGCTTGCCGATGCGTACGAGGTAGTCGTCTGCCATGAGGTTGAGGCTATCTCAGATATGAGATGGCACCTCTTGGGGGGTCCATTCGGGTGACAGTCGGGATGATGTGACGTCAACACGCCCCGACTATCCGCTGGTCCGACGGCTGCGAGAAGTGCGCCGCCATCCGAAAGGTCCGGGCAAATCCATCGATGTCGTACGACGTCCAGTACTGCTCCGTGTGTACCGGGGGCCGTTCTTCCCGCCTCCGGTGGTGATGGACCACGACTTCTTGTTGATGTTCAGCCGCACCCCCGGAAGGATCCGGAAACTCTTACGGAACGTGAGGGGCATCCTCGCCTCCCTGCTCGGGCCCGCCCGGGCCTGCCGTGACTGACTGTGTCTCAGTCGGATACCCCCTTACCGGGCCCTGATGGCACCCGGCTTCGGGGGCCCCGCCCGAGCGCCGGGCCGCGTAACCGGCCCGCGCGGCCGGCCCGGGCGGGCTCCCGCGCCTCATCCCTCGGCCGGCGCGCCGCGCAGCAGCGGCAGCAGGCGCTCCCAGTGACGCTTCGAGCCGGCCGGGTCGAAGGCGTCGGTGTCGGCCATCGTGAAGCCGTGGACGGTGCCGGGGTAGATCTCCGACGAGTGGGCGATCCTGGCCGCCTCCAGGGGCCGGTTGAGTAACCGCCCCCGCCGCAGGCAACCGCACCTCGGGACCGGCACCCCGGCCCGCAGTGGACCGCGAGCCCGGACGTCGACCCGATATGGCCCGGTATCCAGCGCCCGGCGCCCCTCGGCGGCTCACCGTCTGCCCAGACACGCCGTCCGCCGCCTGCGGGCGGTCCGTGGTCGGTCGCGCAGTTCCCCGCGCCCCTTAGGGGGCGCTCCCGCCGCCGCGCCGAGACGGAGCGGGGGGGGCGGAGACCCCCTGGCGGCTCCCCGTCCGCCAAGGCACGCCCGTCCGCCGCCTGCGGGCAGTCCGTGGCTGGTCGCGCAGTTCCCCGCGCCCCTTAGGGGCGCTCCCGCCGCGGCGTGAGGCGGCCCCGCCACCCCGCCCGGAGGGTCGAGCCGCGCTCACAGGGGTACGCGAAAGCGGACGCACCGGAGCGGGGCCGGGCGTGCCCGGAGGGCCACGCCGGAACCCGGGCATGACCATTCCGCGCCCGTGTACTAGAGTTATCTCGACATCGAGATATCTGCCGAGGCGCACCGCGGTCGCCACTCGAGTTAGGCATGCCTAACTTAGCCCGACCTCACCGGAACGGCCAAGCCGGCGTGGCGGCACGATTGACGGTGGTACGCGCACATCAATGAAGGAGACTGTCGTGTCGGCGAACAGCTTCGACGCCCGCAGCACGCTGCAGGTGGGCGACGAGTCGTACGAGATCTTCCGGCTGGACAAGGTCGAGGGCTCCGCGCGCCTTCCCTACAGCCTGAAGGTGCTGCTGGAGAACCTCCTCCGCACCGAGGACGGCGCGAACATCACCGCCGACCACATCCGCGCCCTGGGCGGCTGGGACTCCCAGGCGCAGCCGTCGCAGGAGATCCAGTTCACGCCGGCCCGCGTGATCATGCAGGACTTCACCGGCGTGCCCTGTGTCGTCGACCTCGCCACCATGCGTGAGGCCGTGAAGGAGCTCGGCGGCGACGCGGCCAAGATCAACCCGCTGGCCCCGGCCGAGCTGGTCATCGACCACTCCGTCATCGCCGACAAGTTCGGCACCAACGACGCGTTCAAGCAGAACGTCGAGCTGGAGTACGGCCGCAACCGCGAGCGCTACCAGTTCCTGCGCTGGGGCCAGACCGCGTTCGACGAGTTCAAGGTCGTCCCGCCCGGCACCGGCATCGTCCACCAGGTGAACATCGAGCACCTGGCCCGCGTCGTCATGACCCGCGACGGCAAGGCGTACCCCGACACCCTGGTCGGCACCGACTCGCACACCACGATGGTCAACGGCCTGGGCGTCCTCGGCTGGGGCGTCGGCGGCATCGAGGCCGAGGCCGCCATGCTCGGCCAGCCGGTCTCCATGCTGATCCCGCGCGTCGTCGGCTTCAAGCTCACCGGTGAGCTGCAGCCCGGCACCACCGCCACGGACCTGGTGCTCACGATCACCGAGATGCTGCGCAAGCACGGCGTCGTCGGCAAGTTCGTCGAGTTCTACGGCGAGGGCGTCGCCGCCACGAGCCTCGCCAACCGCGCCACCATCGGCAACATGTCGCCGGAGTTCGGCTCCACCGCCGCGATCTTCCCGATCGACGACGAGACGCTGAGCTACATGCGCCTGACCGGCCGCTCCGAGCAGCAGGTCGCGCTGGTCGAGGCCTACGCCAAGGAGCAGGGCCTCTGGCTGGACCCGAAGGCCGAGCCGGACTTCTCCGAGAAGCTCGAGCTGGACCTGGCCACGGTCGTCCCGTCCATCGCCGGCCCGAAGCGCCCGCAGGACCGCATCGTCCTCGCCGACGCCAAGTCGCAGTTCGAGCAGGACGTCCGCAACTACGTCAAGGACGGCGGCGACGTCGACGAGGCCGTCAAGGAGTCCTTCCCGGCCTCCGACGCCCCGGCCATCTCCAACGGCGTCCCGTCCAACCCGGTCGAGGTGACCGCCCCCGACGGCACCACCTACACCCTGGACCACGGCGCGGTGACGGTCGCGGCCATCACCTCCTGCACCAACACCTCCAACCCGTACGTCATGGTCGCCGCCGCGCTGGTGGCCAAGAAGGCGGTCGAGAAGGGCCTGACCCGCAAGCCGTGGGTCAAGACCACCCTCGCCCCGGGCTCCAAGGTCGTCACCGACTACTTCGAGAAGGCGGGTCTGACCCCCTACCTCGACAAGGTCGGCTTCAACCTCGTCGGCTACGGCTGCACCACCTGCATCGGCAACTCCGGCCCGCTGCCGGACGAGGTCTCCAAGGCCGTCAACGAGCACGACCTGGCCGTCACCTCGGTGCTGTCCGGCAACCGCAACTTCGAGGGCCGGATCAACCCCGACGTCAAGATGAACTACCTGGCGTCCCCGCCGCTGGTCGTCGCCTACGCGCTCGCCGGTTCCATGAAGGTGGACATCACCCGCGAGGCCCTCGGCTACGACCAGGACAACAACCCGGTCTTCCTGAAGGACATCTGGCCCTCCGAGGCCGAGGTGAACGACGTCGTGGCGAACGCCATCGGCGAGGACATGTTCTCCAAGTCCTACTCCGACGTCTTCGCCGGCGACGCCCAGTGGCAGGCGCTGCCCGTCCCGACCGGCGACACCTTCGAGTGGGACGACGAGTCGACCTACGTCCGCAAGCCCCCGTACTTCGAGGGCATGCAGATGGAGCCGGCCCCGGTCGAGGACATCACCGGCGCCCGCGTGCTGGCCAAGCTGGGCGACTCGGTCACCACCGACCACATCTCCCCGGCCGGCGCCATCAAGGCCGACACCCCGGCCGGCAAGTACCTCACGGAGCACGGCATCGAGCGCCGCGACTTCAACAGCTACGGCTCCCGCCGCGGCAACCACGAGGTCATGATCCGCGGTACGTTCGCCAACATCCGCCTGCGCAACCAGATCGCGCCGGGCACCGAGGGCGGCTACACCCGCGACTTCACGCAGGACGGCGGCCCCGTCTCCTTCATCTACGACGCCTCGCAGAACTACCAGGCCGCCGGCGTCCCGCTGGTCGTCCTGGCCGGCAAGGAGTACGGCTCCGGCTCGTCCCGTGACTGGGCGGCCAAGGGCACCGCGCTCCTCGGCGTCAAGGCCGTCATCGCCGAGTCGTACGAGCGCATCCACCGTTCGAACCTGATCGGCATGGGCGTCCTGCCGCTGCAGTTCCCCGAGGGCCACACCGCCGAGTCCCTCGGCCTGACCGGCGAGGAGACCTTCTCCGTCACCGGCGTGACCGAGCTGAACGAGGGCACCACGCCCCGCACGGTGAAGGTCACCACCGACACCGGTGTCGAGTTCGACGCGGTCGTCCGCATCGACACCCCCGGTGAGGCCGACTACTACCGCAACGGCGGCATCCTGCAGTACGTGCTGCGCAGCCTGATCCGCAAGTAAGCGGCAGGCAGGGCGGTCCGAGGGCCGCATCCCCACGCGGGATGCGGCCCTCGGGCGTTCCCGCTCGCCTCGCCTCGCCTCGTCTCGTTTCGTCTCCGCGGCCGATACGCGCGGTAACCGTTTACATCCCCGCCCCCCGGCGCTACCGTCCCTTCCACGGACGAGGTGGGAGCGCTCCCACTGTTGGGCGTGGCGGACCGGAACCCGTCGCCGGGGCGTCACCGCCTCGTCCGCCCCCACAGTCGCGGACGGGAGTGTCATGATCACGCCACTAAGCGACCGCGTCGGCGCGGGGACGGCCCGGCGCAAGGGCGACCGGATCCTGTTCGTGGTGCTCGTCTGCGTCCTGGCCGCGGTACCGGCGGCCGGCCTGGCCCTCACCGCGGGCGCCGTCGCCCCCACCCGTCCCGACACGCTGCCGCGCTCCGAACTGCGCGCCGTGCTCTGCCGCGCGGGCCCGCTCACCGCCCCCGGCGTCCTCACGCGCCCAGCACCGCGCGCAGCCACCCCAGTTGCCGCCGGACATGCATCGCGTCCCCGCCCTCATGCCCGTTGAACGGGTAGGCGTGCAGGACCTTCTCCTCCTGGCCGCCCGTCAGTTCGGCGTACCGGTTGAACGCCGCGTACGCCCCGCTCGGCGGGCACACCGTGTCGCGGAGGCCCACGCCGAAGTGGGCCGGCGCCTGCGCGCGGCGGGCGAAGGAGATGCCCTCGACGTAGGACAGCGTGCGGTGGACGGCCTCCTCCGCGCCGCGGTGCACGGCGAGGTACGCGGTGATCTCGCCGTAGGGGGAGGCGTCCGTCAGGTCCAGCGCGCGGCGTATCCCGCACAGGAAGGGTGCGGTGGCCAGGACCGCCGCGAGGTCCGGGACCAGTCCCGCGACCGCCAGCGCGACGCCCCCGCCCTGGCTGTTGCCCACCGCCGCGACCCGGGAGTGGTCCACGCCGGGCAGGGCGCGGACGGCGTCCACCGCGCGCACCGCGTCGGTGATCAGCCGGCGGTGGTGGAGGTCGTGCGGGTCGAGCAGCCCCCGCGCGACCGGTCCGGGGCCGCCGGGCGCGACGGCGTGCGGGTCGGGGGTGTCCCCGCCGCATCCGTACTGGTCACCCTGGCCGCGGTTGTCCATCAGCAGGTGCGCGTACCCGGCGTTGACCCAGGTGAGCCGCTCGTGGGGGAGACCCCGTCCGCGTCCGTACCCGGCGAACTCCACCACCGCCGGGAGGGGCTCGCGCACCCCGGCGGGGCGGCTGAACCATCCCCGCACCGGGTCGCCCGCGAAGCCCCGGAACGTCACGTCCCAGGTCTCCGTCAGCCGCAGCCCGTTGTCCACCGGCTCGGCGGAGACCAGGGCGTCGCCCGCGCCGGCCGCCTCGCCCAGCGTGCGCTTCCAGAACGCGTCGAAGTCCGCAGGCTCGGTGATGTCCGGACGGTGACGTTCCAGGTCGGCCGGGGGCAGGTCGAACGCGGGCACGCGGCACCTCGCAGGCTCGGCGGGCGGCACCCCCGATCGTTGCGGGCGAACCGCAGGAAATTTCGGTGGACGGTAACAGATCACAGCCGGGTTCCACAGCGGCCCGTTCCGGACTTCCGTGCGGTCGTGACGTAGCAAAAGTCCCCTGCGCACCACCCATTGACACCGCTTACTACGACTCATAAGTTGCCGCGAAGTTACCGACAGATGCTCGAAAGTTTCGGTTCTGTGTCAGGCGCGGGAGGCCCGGGCAATGAGCAGCTCCACCACGTCGGCTCCACCTCCGGGCACCCAGGAGCCGCCACCCGCGCCCCCGCCCCGCCGGCGCACCCGGCCGCCCTCGCCCACCGGCTGGCGGCGCGCGCTGCGCAAGGACTGGCAGCTCTACTCGCTGGCCGTGCTGCCGCTGCTGTTCTTCCTGGTGTTCCGCTATCTGCCGATGATCGGCAACGTGATCGCGTTCCGCCGCTTCGAGCCGGGCGGGTCGATCCTCGGCGAGTACTGGGTGGGCCTGCGCTACGTCGAGATGTTCCTGTCCGACCCGACGTTCTGGCAGGTCTTCCGCAACACCCTGTGGATCGGCGGGCTGACGCTCGTCTTCTGCTTCCCGGTCCCCATCGTCCTCGCCCTGCTGCTCAACGAGGTCCGCCGCCGGTCGCTGAAACGGTTCGTGCAGTCGGTGTCGTACCTGCCGCACTTCCTGTCCATCGTGATCGTCGCCGGCATCACGATGCAGATGCTCGCCACGGACGGCCCGGTCAACCACGTCCTCGGCTGGTTCGGGCACGACCCCGTCCGGTTCATCCAGGAGCCCGACTGGTTCCGCACCATCTACGTCGGCTCCGAGATCTGGCAGACCGCCGGCTGGGGCACGATCCTCTACCTCGCCGCGCTCACCACCATCGACGAGGACCTGTACGAGGCCGCCCGGATCGACGGCGCGAACCGCTGGCGGCAGATCTGGCACGTCACCCTGCCCGGCATCCGCCCCACCATGATCACGCTGCTGATCCTCAACATCGGCACGTTCCTGGCCGTCGGCTTCGAGAAGGTCCTGTTGCTGTACAACCCGCTGACGTATCCCACCGCCGACGTGATCTCCACGTACCTCTACCGCACGGGTGTGGAGTCCAACAGCTTCAGCTACGCCGCCGCCATCGGCCTGTTCGAGGCGGTCATCGGGCTGGTGCTGATCACCTCGGCCAACCAGCTGTCGCGCCGCACGGTGGGGACGAGCCTGTGGTGAGCACGATCCGCCCCTCGCGGGGGTACCGCGTCTTCCAGGGCGTCAACGGCGTGATCCTCACCCTGGTCGTGCTGATCACGCTGTACCCGTTCGTCAACATCGTCGCCCGCTCGTTCAGCGGCGAGAAGGAGATCCGCGCCGGTGACGTGACGCTGTGGCCCCAGGGCTTCAACCTCACCACCTACGAGATCGTCTTCTCCGACTCGATGTTCTGGCGGAACTACGGCAACACCGTCCTCTACACGGTCGTCGCCACCGCCGTCGCCATGGTGCTGACCACCTGCTACGCCTACGTCCTGTCCAAGCACCACCTCAAGGGCCGCGGTGCGCTCGTCGGGATCGCCGTGTTCACCATGTTCTTCACCGGCGGCCTCATCCCCAACTACGTGCTGATCACCAGCCTCGGGCTGAAGAACAGCGTGTGGGCCATCGCCCTGCCGAACGCCATCAGCGTCTTCAACCTGCTGGTGATGAAGGCCTTCTTCGAGAGCCTGCCGACCGAACTGGAGGAGGCGGCGCAGATCGACGGTCTCAGCACCTACGGCACCCTGCTGCGGATCGTGCTGCCGCTGTCCAAGGCGGTCGTCGCGACCATGGTGCTCTTCTACTCGGTGTCCTTCTGGAACTCCTGGTTCTCCGCGTTCCTCTACATGGACCGCACCGAGCTGATGCCGGTCACGGTGTATCTGCGCAACCTCCTCGCGGGCGCCACCGGAGGGACCGCCGCCGGCGCGGGCACCGAGAACCTCACCCAGGTCAACGCCAACATCCAGGCGGTGACGATCGTGCTCACCTCGCTGCCGATCCTCTGCGTGTACCCGTTCGTGCAGCGCTACTTCGTCTCCGGCGTGATGCTCGGCGCGGTCAAGGGCTGACGGCCGCAGGCACTCCACCCACCCCCCCAAGTCCACCCCCACGTCACAGGAGTCCCCGTGAAGAACGACGGACAGCTCTCCCGGCGCCAGATACTCGCCGCAGCGGGCTTCATCGGCCTCGCCACCCTCACCGGCTGCGGCAGCGGCGGCGGCGAGGACACCAAGGACCTGTCGAAGAAGCGCACGGGCGCCATGAAGAACTACCGGGCGGGACAGCAGTTCAAGGCGACCGAGCCGCTCACCTTCACCGTGCTGCACAACGACAACCCGGTCTACCCGATGAAGAAGAACTGGCTGTTCTGGAAGGAGCTGTCCCGGCGCACCGGCGTCACCCTGGACGCCACCCCGGTCCCGCTGAGCGACTACGAGAAGAAGCGCAGCCTCCTCATCGGCGCGGGCGACGCCCCCCTGCTCATCCCCAAGACCTACCCGGGCGCGGAGACCGCCTTCGTCTCCTCCGGGGCCGTCCTGCCGGTCAGCGAGTACACCGACCTGATGCCCAACTTCCTGGACAAGGTGAAGAGATGGAACCTCCAGCCGGAGGTCGACTCGCTGCGCCAGTCCGACGGCCGCTACTACCTGCTCCCCGGCCTGCACGAGAAGGTGCGCCAGCAGTACTCGCTGTCCTTCCGCACCGACATCCTCGACAAGCACGGCCTCGCCCTGCCCACCACCTGGGACGAGGTGTACACGACCCTCAAGGCGCTCCGTGAGGAGTACCCCGACCGCTACCCGCTCACCGACCGCTGGAGCACCAACACGCCGTTCCCGGCGGGCGCGTTGTTCCAGTATCTCGGGCAGGCCCACGGCGTCCGCGCCGGCTGGTCGTACCAGAACACCACCTGGGACCCCGAGGCGGAGAAGTTCGTCTTCACCGGCGCGACGGACGCCTTCCGCCAGGTCGTGGAGTACCTGCGCAAGCTGGTCGCGGAGAAGCTGATGGACCCGGAGAGCTTCACCCAGACCGACGAGGAGGCGGTCAGGAAGCTGCTGGGGGAGAAGTCCTTCGCGATCAGCGCCAACGCGCAGGAGCTGGTGCAGAACTACCGCTACAACCTCCAGCGGCAGGTCAAGGGCGCCACCATCGAGATGATCCCGGTGCCGCTCGGCCCGGCGGGCGAGATCGTCATGGGCGGCGGGCGCCTGGAGAACGGCATGATGATCTCCAGCAAGGCGCTGGAGCGGGACGACTTCGTCGCCCTGATGCAGTTCGTGGACTGGCTCTGGTACTCCGACGCCGGCCAGGAGTTCTGCAAGTGGGGCGTGGAGAAGACCACGTTCACCCGCTCCGGTGACGCGGGCTACCAGCTCACGCCGGGCATCTCCCTCATGGGCTCCGACCCGGACGCCCCGAAGGACCTGCAGAAGGACTACGGCTTCTTCAACGGCGTGTTCACCTACGGCGGCAGCTGGGCGCTGGTGTCCTCCTCGTTCAGCCCCGACGAGAAGAAGTTCACCGACGCGATGGCCTCCCGCAAGGAGCTGCCCACCGACCCGCCGCACCCGCTGCGCGCCGAGGAGCAGGAGCAGGCCACCCTCTGGGACACCCCGCTGAAGGACCACGTCACCCAGAACGCCCTGCGCTTCGTCCTCGGCAAGCGTCCCCTCTCCGAGTGGGACGACTACGTCAAGGAGCTCGAGGCGAAGAACATGGACCGGTACATCGAGCTGCACAACCAGGCGTACGAGCGCTTCCAGAAGGAGAACGCGTGATCCACGTGCCCGCGGAGCCGGCCGGCCCGCTGTCCGACGCCTGGCGCGCCTGCGTCGGCACCGGCCGCCTCGACCTCGCCCTGCGCCGCGACTACCAGGACTCCCTCGCCCTGCTCCAGCGCGACATCGGCTTCCGGCACCTGCGCGGCCACGGCCTGCTCAGCGACGACATGGGCGTCCACCGCCCCTACGAGTGGCAGGGCTCCCGCCGCACCCACCACTCGTTCACCTACCTCGACCAGGTCTTCGACGCCCTCCTCGCCACCGGCATCCGCCCCTTCCTGGAACTCGGCTTCATGCCAGGGGAGATGGCGTCCGGCACACAGACGGTGTTCTGGTGGGAGGGCAACGTCACCCCACCCGCCGACGAGAAGGAGTGGACCCGCCTGGTGCGCGCGGTCCTCACCCACCTGATCGACCGCTACGGCCTCGACGAGGTGCGCACCTGGCCCGTCGAGGTGTGGAACGAGCCGGACCTGCCCCCGTTCTGGCAGAACGCCGACGAGGCGGCCTACCACCGGCTGTACGAGGCGACGGCGCACACCGTCAAGGAGGTGGACGCCGAGCTGGCCGTCGGCGGGCCCGCGCTGTCCCCGGCCGCCGACGGCTGGCTGGAGCGGTTCGCCGAGTTCGCCGAACACCGTGACGTGCCCGTGGACTTCGTGTCCCGGCACGCCTACGCCTCCGGGCCCGCGCAGAACGTCCCGTTCGGCACCCACCAGACCCTCGCCCCGGCGAGCACCCTGCTCGACCAGTTCGCCCAGCCGCACACGGCCCTCGCGGGCACCCGACTGGCCGGACTGCCGGTGCACATCACCGAGTTCAACTCGTCCTACCGGCCGGACAACCTGATCCACGACACCGCGTTCCACGCCGCCTACCTCGCCCCCGTGGTGGCGGCGGGCGGCGACCACGCCGACTCCTTCTCCTACTGGACGTTCAGCGACGTCTTCGAGGAGACCGGCATCCCCACCGCCCTGTTCCACGGCGGCTTCGGCCTGCTCACCCACCGCCAGATCCGCAAACCCACCTACCACCTGTACGCGTTCATGGCGCGCATGGGCCCGGAGCAGCTGGCGCGCGGGGACGACCACCTGGTCACCCGGCACGCGGACGGCCGGATCACCGTCCTCGCCTGGGCCCCTGTCGACCCCACGGGCGACACTCCCGGCCCGGACGGGCACACCCTGCGCCTGTCCCTCCCCGTGGCCGGCGACGGGCGCGGCGAGGTGTTCGTGCGCCGGTCCTCCGTCGACGAGGAGCGCGGCAACGCCTACACCGCCTGGCGGCACATGGGTTCCCCCCGCTCCCCGCGCCCCGGACAGCTCGACATGCTGCACGAGGCCTCCGAGCCCGTCCGCAGCCACTCCCGGCTGCCCGTCGAGAACGGCCGGACCGACCTCACCGTCACCCTCGCCCGCCACGAGATCACCCTCGTCGAGCTGACCCCGGTGGACGACGAGACCCCGCCCTGGTGGGACGAGCGGCGGCTGCTCGGCCGGGACACGGCATGAGCACCGTACGCGCCGACGCCTTCGGCACCGGCCCGCTGTCCCGGGCCGCCGCCCTGATCCACACGCTCGTCACCGTCGAGGCCCTGCTGCTGCTCACCGCGGCGCCGGGCCTCGCCGGCCTCTTCCTCCTCGCCCCCGACCCCGCCAACCTGCCCCTCGCCGCCCTCTGCCTGCTCCCGCTCGGCCCGTCCGCCGCCGCGGCCCTCTACGCCCTGCACCACCGCAGCGGCGACCTCACCGAACTCCGCCCGTCCCGCGCGTTCCTGCGCGGCTGGCGGCTGGGCGCCGTCCCCGCGCTGAAGCTGTGGGCGCCGCTGCTGGCCTGGCTCACGGTCATCGCGTTCACCCTCACGCACTTCCCCGCGACCGGGCTGCCCGGCTGGTGGGCGGTCCTGCTCGCCGTCATCGGCACGGGCAGCCTGCTGTGGGGCGCCCACGCGCTGGTGCTGACCGCCCTGTTCGCCTTCCGCGCCCGCGACACCGCCCGCCTCGCCGCGTACTTCCTGCCGAAGCACCCGCGGGCCACCCTGGGCGCCCTGTCCCTGCTGATCCTCACAGCAACCGGCACCGCCCGGCTCACGGAGGCGCTGCCCGCCCTGCTCGCCGCACCCCTGCTGCTGTCCCTGCTGCACGCCGCCCGCCCGGTGATCGAGGAGACCCGGGACCACTTCACGGCCTGAGGCCGCACCGGCGTTCAGTGAATCGTGCGCCCGTGCTCGTCCCGCACCCCGGACTTGCGCAGGAAGTAGCTGTTGATCTGGTCCCGCCACTCGCGGGCACAGCGCAGCTGCTCCTCGAACCGCTCCGACACCCGTGCGTGCCGCTCCGGCTCCACCAGGTCCGCGAGGTCCGCCCATACCCGGCGGGCCTCCTCGGCCTCCTCCACGCCCTCGAAGTGGGTGTCGTAGATGTGCTGGATCACCGTCTTCCCGCTGTGCAGCAGATGGCCGTACGGGACGTGGTGGAAGAACAGCAACAGCTCCTCGGGGCAGGTGCCGGGGGACTCGTAGAGCTTCGCCCACGGCTCGGCGTACTGCGCGGCGAAGCCGGTGCCGGTCGCCACGGAGCGGTCGACGCCGATCCCGTCACGGTCGGCGAAGTGGTAGGTGCCCCAGGGGCTGTACTCGTAGCCGTCCACGCTCGGCCCGTAGTGGTGCCCCGGCTGCACCATGAAACCCACCCCGAGCGGAGCCGTGTACTTCTCGTACGTCGCCCAGGAGCCGTCCAGGATCGCGTGCAGCCCGTCGGCCAGCCGGTCCGGGGCGCCCGGGTGGGTCAGCGCGATCCACTCGTCGAGCACGCCCCGCGGGTCCGCCGCGGGGTCCCATGCCAGCCGTCCGAAGGTGTACAGGTTGGCCTGGGCGAGCGGGTGCCCCGTCCAGTAGCGGTCGTCGCCGGCGTTGGACACCGCGACCAGCTCGTGCGCGAGCCGCCCGGCGGGCACCTCGCCGTCCGGGCGGAACCGCAGCACCTCGCTCCACATCGGGCCCAGCCAGCACACGTGCCTCTGCTGCCCGGTGTACTCCTGGGTGACCTGGAGCTCCACCGCGAGCCGGGTGTCCGGCATCGCGCCGATCAGCGGCGACACCGGCTCACGCACCTGGAAGTCCATCGGCCCGTGCTTCACCTGGAGCACCGCGTTGTCCGCGAACTCCCCGTCCAGCGGGGCGAAGTGGTCGTACGCGGCACGCGCCCGGTCGGTCGAGCGGTCCCGCCAGTCCTGACGGTGGTCGTAGACGAACGCCCGCCAGTGCACCGTGCCGCCGTGCGGCTCCAGCGCCGCGGCCAGCATGTTCGCCCCGTCGGCGTGCGAGCGGCCGTAGGCGAAGGGGCCCGGCCGGCCCTCGGAGTCGGCCTTCACGACGTACCCGCCGAAGTCCGGGATCTCCGCGTACACGCGGGCGGTCACCGCCGCCCACCACTCGCGCACCGCCGGGTCCAGCGGGTCGGCGGTGTCCGGTCCGCCCAGCAGCATCGGCGCGGCGAAGCTGACGGAGAGGTGCGTGCGGATGCCGTACGGGCGCAGCGCCCCCGCGATGGCGGCCACGTCGCCGATCCGGTCGGTCAGCAGCCGCGCCTCGGTGGCGTGCACGTTGACGTTGTTGACGGCGACGGCGTTGATCCCGCACGCGGCCAGCAGCCTGCCGTACGCCCGCACCCGGCCGAGGTCGCCGCGCGCCTCACCGTCCGCCCAGAACAGGGAGCCGCCCGCGTAGCCGCGTTCGACCTGCCCCATCACCGGGTGCACGGCCACGTTGTCCCAGTGGTCCAGCATGCGGGTGGCGAGGGCGGGCCGGTGCGTGCGCGGCGCCAGGTCACCGGCGAAGGCGTCCTCACCGAGCCGCACGACGTGGAACAGCCCGTACAGCAGTCCGCGCCCGCTCGGCGCGGTCAACGTCGTGGCCCCGCCGGCGCGTCGGAGTGTGTAGCTCTCGTCGTCCGGGCTGCCGCCGGTCACTTCGAGGACGAACTCGGCCGTGTCCCCGTCCCGGACCACCTCACCGCCGAACCACGCGCAGGCGTCGATGAGTTCACGGCGTACGGTGTCCGTCAGGGGGTCCGTGCCGCCCCGGATCACTGAACGGCGGGCGCCGACCGCGCGGAACGCGGCGTCGGGCAGCCAGGCGGCGTCGAAGTCCCCCGAGTCCGTCATGGCTCCATTCTGGTGCACCGGGTGCTCCGGAAGGTACCCGTGGTGGTCGACCGAACCAGGCGGACAGGGCAAGGAAACGGCGGGCCCGGACCAGGTCCGGACCCGCCAGGTGGGCGTGGATCAGCCCAGCAGCTCCACCTCCGCCAGCGTCGCCTCACCGGTCAGCACCAGCCGGTAGTGCTCGTACGGCTTCGGCTTCGCCACCGAGAAGACGCGGGTCTGCCTGTCCCAGCGGAAGGACTCGTCCGCCCGCCGGTCCACGTCCTGCCACGTCTTCCCGTCCGCCGAGCCCTGGAGCACCCAGCCGGTGGGCGCCTCGCCGGCCTTGGCGGAGGTCAGCGTGTACTGCACCGCCGCGGCGGCCTTCTCCACGGGCAGTTCGGCCTCGGTCACCGCGGCGGCGGTCTCCGACGTGTTGTCGAACAGCGGGCCCTCGCCCTTCACCGCGTCCTCGCGCGGGGCGGGCACCTCGTCGTCCTGGGTGATCGACACCGGCGCGGCGTTCTTGCCGGTGCCCCACGCCGACGGGCGCGGACCCATGTCGAACTCGAGCACTCCGCCCTTGGCGATCACCGAGTGCGGCAGCGCCGTGGAGTTCCACCGCTTGCCGTTGACCTTCAGGCCCTGCACGTACACGTTCTTCGCGCTGTTCTTCGGCGCCTTGACGACCAGCTCGCGGCCGTTCTCCAGGTGCACGGTGACCTTGGTGAACAGCGGGGAGCCGATGGCGTACTCGCCGCTGCCCATCACCAGCGGGTAGAAGCCGAGCGAGGAGAACAGGTACCAGGCGGACTGCTCGCCGTTGTCCTCGTCGCCGTGGTAGCCCTGCCCGATCTCGCTGCCGGTGTAGAGGCGGGACAGCACCTCACGCACGTTCTTCTGCGTCTTCCAGGGCTGCCCGGCCGCGTCGTACATGTACAGGGCGTGGTGCGCCACCTGGTTGGAGTGGCCGTACATGCCCATGCGCACGTCGCGCGCCTCGATCATCTCGTGGATGACGCCGCCGTAGGAGCCCTTGAGGTCCGGGGAGGCCGTCTCGGGCGTGGAGAGGTACTCGTCCAGCTTGTCGGCGAGTCCCTTGCGCCCGCCGTACAGGTTGGCGAGGCCCCGGCTGTCCTGGGCGGCGGTGAACGCGTAACCCCAGCCGTTGGTCTCCGTGTAGTCGTAGCCCCAGACGCGCGGGTCGTACGCGGAGGACTTCACCCGCCAGTCGCCCTCGAGGTCCCGGCCCTGGAAGAAGCCGGCCTCGGCGTCGAACAGCTTGACGTAGTCCTGGGCGCGGTTGAGGAAGTACGCGGACTCCTCCTTGTAGCGCCTGTCACCGGTCTTCTCGTACAGCGCCTCGCCCATCTTGGCGATGCCGTAGTCGTTGAGGTAGCCCTCCAGGGCCCAGGACAGGCCCTCGTGGGTCTCGGTGCTGGTGTAACCGAGGAACGGCGAGGTCGCCATGCCCTTGCGGCCCACACCGGACGACGGCGGCACCACGGTGGCGTTCTTCACCGCCGCGTCGTAGGCGGCCTTCGCGTCGAAGCCGTCGACGCCCTTGACGTAGGCGTCCGCGAACGCCACGTCCGAGGAGGTGCCGGTCATCAGGTCCGCGTAGCCGGGGGAGGACCAGCGGGAGGTCCAGCCGCCGTCCTTGTAGTGCTGCACGAACCCGTCGACCAGCTCACCGGCCTTGGAGGGGGTGAGGAAGGAGTACGCGGGCCAGGTCGTCCGGTAGGTGTCCCAGAAGCCGTTGTTGACGTACACCTTGCCGTCCACGATCTTCGCGCCCGTGTGGGTCGGCGTGTCCTGCTCCGGCATCTTCGAGAACGGCGAGGCGTACTTGTCCTTTCCGTCGACCTTCTCGAAGCCCGAGTTCGGGTACAGGTACAGCCGGTACAGGCTGGAGTAGAGCGTGGTCAGCTGGTCCGGCGTGGCGCCCTCGACCTCGACCTTGCCGAGGATGCGGTCCCACTGGCGCTGCGCGTCCCGCTTGACCTTCTCGAAGGAGGTCTTGCGCCCGATCTCCTGGCGCAGGTTGTCCTTCGCCTGGTCGACGCCGATCAGGGAGGTGGCCAGGCGCAGGGTGACCGTGCGGTCCTTGCCGGCGTCGAAGCGCAGGTGGCCGCGCTCGCCCTTGGAGTCGCCGCCGGTGACCTTCTTGTCGAACTCGCCGTAGACGAACAGCCGGGTGGCGCCGGTGGACAGGCCGGACTTCACGTCCGAGTAGCCGGTGAAGGAGGAGTCCTCCTCGTTCAGCGTCAGCCCCGCCTGGTCCGTGACGTTGTCGAAGATCACGCTCGCGTCGTCACCGGGGTAGGTGAAGCGCATCATCGCCGCGTGGTCCGTCGGCGCCATCTCGGCCTTCACGCCGTTCTCGAACCGCACCCCGTAGTAGTACGGCCGGGCGGTCTCGTTCTCGTGCCGGAAGGCCAGCTCGCGCGCGTCACGGCCGGTCTCCGGGGTGCCCTCCGCAGCCGACGGCATCACCTGGAAGGTCTGCCGGTCGCCCATCCAGGGGCTGGGTTCGTGGCTCGCGCTGAACGCCTGGATCGTCGGCAGGTTGTCGTCGTTGTTGCCCGCCGCGTACTCGTACAGCCAGCTGTCGGAACCGGCGTTGGTCACCGGGGTCCAGAAGTTGAAGCCGTGCGGCACGGCCGCCGCGGGGAAGGTGTTGCCACGCGAGAAGCTGCCGCTGGAGTTGGTGCCGCGGGTGGTCACCGCGTAGTCCGACAGATGCGCCTTCGGCGGCTCGGGCCGCGCCTGCTTCAGCGCCACGTCGTCCAGCCAGCCGCGGAACTTCGCCGGGCCCTTGGGGGAGTCGTACGCCACCAGGATCCGGTCGACCGTCCTGCCCTTGGCCACCGACCCGATCCGGGAGACCACGTTGTTCCACTGGTTGACGTACAGCACCTTGGACTCGCCCTGCCCGCGCGGGGTGAGCGGGAAGCCGTGCTGGTCGGTGGCGCGCAGGTCGCTCAGATAGGTGCCGTCGGTGAAGGCGAGGTCGACGGCGACGTTCGTGGCGTCGTAGTCGAGGTCGCCGTCCGCCATCGACGGAAAGATCCGGTAGGACAGCTGGGTGTCCCGCTCGACCTTCACGTTGACGTCGAACACCTTGTTGTACGAGTACGCCCGCCCGTCGGCGAGGTGCCGGCCCGCGTAGCGCAGCGCCCGTACGCCGGTGAAGCCGGCCCGCGCCTTCGCGGTCGGGGAGCCGGTGGGGCCGCGGTCGACCAGCGACAGCATGTCCTCGGGCTCCGGCTCGTCCTCGCCGCCGGCCGCGAACTGCACGTCGGCGAGCTGCACGAGGTCGCCGCTGCCGTTCCTGGTGATCTCCAGCCGGAAGTGGCGGTACTCGCCGACGACGGACGCGTCCAGCGCGTACGTCTTCGTCTGGAAGCGCTCCTCGAACGTCTCACCCGTGCGGGTGTCGAGGGTCGTCCAGTCCTCCCCGTCGGTGGAGCCCTTGAGGGTCCAGTCGCGCGGGTCGCGCTCCTCGTGGTCGTTGGCGGAGGTGAGGGCGTAGCGCTGCACCTCGACCGGCGCGTCGAAGTCGAACTCGAGCCAGGCGGTGGGCTCGAAGGCCAGCCACTTGGTGCTGGACAGACTGTCGACGAGGTGCTCCTTCACCTCCCGGCCGTCGGTGTTCTCCGCGCTCGCGCGGACCTCGGTGACATGGTCGGTGACGTTGCCGGGTATCCCGGCGCTGTACCCGCCGTTCACGCCGGAGGCGCGCTTGCCGCCGCCGCGCGTGGTCTCCACGGTGTTCAGCCAGTCCGGGGCGGGGTCCCCGGACTCGAACGACGAGGAGAACTCCCGGTCGGTCTTCGGCGGCGCCTCGGAGAGCGCCACGGCGACACCCTGCGAGCCCGCGGCCAAAGCGAAGGCGGTCGTCGCGACGACCGCCGTTCCCCATCTGTGCCGAACCCTCTGTTGCATGCGCGAGCACCCTCCCTGCGCTGGACAACGTTGTCAATTGCAGTGCGCAAGGACCAGTAGTGGGTCAAGTGGTCTTTGATGTCAAGGGGTTGATTGTGGCATTCGCAAGCGATGGCGCGGACTTTTCCGTTGCGTAAGGTGCCCGAGGCTCTTATTTCCGCGAGGTCTCAACTCGGAAAAGACGTACGGGGAACCTTGCATTCGATCTTGCTCCGTCGGCGTGAAGTGGACTATACCTGTCGGCACTCCGGGGCAATCTTCACCGCACCCGCCCCGTACCAGCCGCACTTCCTGCACGACCCAGCTTGACCCGAACGCGGTGCCGGAGGATCCGGTTCACCGCCTGAGTCCTGGAGAAGGCGAGGACTTGAGCATGGGATCCACTTCCGGCGTAGGCCATGGCGATCTGATCAGGCGGGGTGCGACCACCGCTCCGGCCCCGGCGGCTTCCGCGCCGGCATCGCTCAGCTGATCACCGGCGCCGCACCGCGGCTCCGAGACGACGGCGACAACGCCCCAGGTACGGCCGGCGGGGGACCGGTCCGGCCACGGCGGGCGCACACGCAGCACACCCGTACCGAGCCAATCGATCAGTGAGGATGCAGAGATGACCATTCGTGCCGGCTCTCTTGACAGGCGGACGCTCCTGCGCGGGGCCATCGCCACCGCGGCGGTGGGATCGTTCGCGGTAGCGTGCAGCTCTCCTTCCAGCAAGGACAGCGGCGGCGGCAGCGGCCCGAAGGGCGAGAAGAGCGCCACGAACCCGTTCGGTGTCGCCGCGAACTCCACGGTCGAGGCGGCCATCTTCGACGGCGGCTACGGCACCGACTACGTCGACTACACCAACCAGGTGCTCGGCAGCCAGGTCAAGGGCCTCAAGGTCAAGGTCGACCCGGTCGTCGACATCGCCCCCCAGCTCCAGCCCCGCTTCGTCGGCGGCAACCCGCCGGACCTCATCGACAACTCCGGTGAGGACCAGATCGGCTTCCTGGGCATCCTCGACCAGCTGGAGGAGCTCGACGACCTCTTCGAGGCCAACACCTACGAAGGCAAGAAGATCGCCGACATCGTCTACCCCGGCGTCAAGGACCCCGGCACGTTCAGGGACAAGTTCGTCGCGCTCAACTACGTGATGACCGTGTACGGCGTCTGGTACTCGAAGACGCTCTTCGAGGAGAACGGCTGGACCCCGCCGAAGACCTGGGACGAGGCGCTCGACCTCGGCCAGCAGGCGAAGAAGAAGGGCAAGTACCTCTTCGTCCACGGCAAGGAGGCGGCGACCTACTACCGCACGCTCCTGATCGACTCGGCGATCAAGGAGGGAGGCGACGAGGTCCGGCTCGCCCTGGAGAACCTGGAGAAGGGCTGCTGGTCGCACCCGGCCGTCCAGGGCGTCATCAAGGTCATGGAGACCATGGTCAGGCAGAAGATGTTCGTCCCCGGCGGCTCCGGCACCCAGTTCCAGAAGGCGCAGGCGATCTGGAGCAACGACCAGAAGGCGCTGCTCTACCCGTCCGGCGGCTGGATCGAGAACGAGATGAAGAAGGCCACGAAGGCCGACTTCCAGATGACCAGCTTCCCGTCGATGACGCTCACCGACAAGCCGGCGCTGCCCTACGAGTCGCTCCGCGCGGCCGCCGGCGAGCCGTTCATCGTGCCCCGGCAGGGCAAGAACCCGGCCGGCGCCAAGGAGGTGCTGCGGGCGATGCTGTCGGAGAAGGCGGCCGCCAACTTCTCGAAGACGAAGCTGGCCCCGACGATCGTCAAGGGCACCGTGCCCGCCGACGGTTACGGATCGACGGCCCTCGTCTCGCAGACGACGATGCTGGAGGCCGCGGGCACCAACATCTTCAACTACATGTTCGTCGAGACCTACGGCATGAACACCGACCAGCTGGTGCCGTGGAACTCGTTCCTCGCCGGTGACCTCGACGGCAAGGGGCTGACCTCCGCCCTGCAGAAGATCTCCGACAAGGTCCGGGAGGACGACTCCGTCGACAAGGTCAAGGTCAGCTAGCAGCGCGATGAAGGACACGATCCCCACTGCCGAGACCGCGAGCCGCCGGCCCGAGCCGGCCGCTCGCGGTGGGCGCCCACGGCGCCGCAAGTTCACCTTCGACCGGGTGACGTTCTTCCTCGCGTTCCTCGGTGTCCCGCTGGCCATCTTCGTGATCTTCGTCCTGATCCCGTTCGGCCAGGCGATCTTCTGGGCCATGACCGACTGGCGCGGCTTCAGCCCGGACTACACCTTCGTCGGCTTCGACAACTTCACGAAGATGTTCCAGGACGACGTGTTCCTGAAGGCGTTGCGCAACGTCGCACTCCTCGCGGTCTTCGTGCCGCTGGTGACGCTGACGCTCGCCCTCGGGGTGGCCGTGGCCATCACCCTGGGAGGGCCGAGCAAGGGCCCCGTCCGAGGGATCCGGGGAGCGTCGTTCTACCGGATCGTCTCGTTCTTCCCGTACGTCGTGCCCGCGATCATCGTCGGTCTGATCTGGGCGCAGATGTACGACCCGAACGCCGGTCTGCTCAACGGCGTCCTCACGGGCCTCGGCCTCGACCGGTTCGAGACGTTCGCGTGGCTGGGCGAGAAGGCGACGGCGATGCCGTCCCTGATGTTCGTCATCGTCTGGGGGCTCGTCGGGTTCTACGCGGTGCTCTTCATCGCCGCGATCAAGGGCGTCCCCGCCGAGCTGTACGAGGCGGCGAGGATCGACGGGGCCGGCCGGCTGCGCACCACGGTCTCGATCACCTTGCCGGCGATCCGGGACAGCGTGCAGACGGCGTACATCTACCTGGGCATCGCCGCCCTCGACGCGTTCGTCTACGTGCAGGCGATGCTGCCGAACGGCGGTCCGGACAACTCGACCCTGACGATCAGCCAGCGTCTGTTCAACGTCGCCTTCGCCAAGCAGCAGTTCGGCTACGCCACCGCGATGGGCGTCGTCCTCGCCGTCGTCACCCTGGTGTTCGCGGCGCTGGTGTTCCTCGTCAACCGCCTCACGGGCGGCGGCGAGGGCGAGAGCAAGAGGAAGGCACCCGGGTCGAAAGCCCGGCGTGCCGCAGCCGAGGGAGGTGCCGGGTGAGCGTCATCGCCGCCGACCGGAAGACGGCCGGTGACCGTGAACCGGTGAGGGACCGGAGGCTGACGCGTGTCGCCGCGAGCAGCGACCGCCGCTTCGCGGCGATCTCGCACGCCCTGCTGATCGTGTGGTCCGTGGTCGTGATCGTGCCCATGCTGTGGGTGCTGATGTCGTCGTTCAAATCGACCGGCGAGATCCTTTCGTCGCCGTTCTCGCTGCCGGATCACTGGCGGGTCGAGAACTACGCGAACGCGTGGACCGACGCGAACATCGGAAGGTACTTCCTGAATTCCGTGATCGTCGTGGTCTCGGCACTGATCCTGGTGATGCTGCTCGGCGCGATGTGCGCCTACATTCTCGCCCGGTTCGAGTTCCCCGGCCGTCGGCTGATCTACTACGTCATGCTCGCCGGCCTGACGTTTCCGGTCTTCCTGGCGATCGTTCCGCTTTTCTTCCAGTTGCAGAACTTCGGGCTGCTGAACACGCGTCCAGGACTGATTCTCACCTATGTCGCGTTCGCGCTTCCGTTCACGATGTTCTTCCTCTATTCGTTCTTCCGGTCGCTGCCGCACGACGTGTACGAGGCGGCGCTGATCGACGGTGCCGGGGACTGGCGGGCGTTCTTCCAGGTGATGCTGCCGATGGCCCGTCCGGGCATGGCGGCGGTGGCGATCTTCAACTTCCTGGGCCTGTGGAACCAGTTCCTGCTGCCGGTGGCGCTCAACACCGACCAGGACATGTGGGTCCTCACCCAGGGCATGGCCGCCTACGCGTCCTCACAGGTCTACGACATCGACTACGGCGCGCTGTTCGCGGCCATCGTGATCACGGTGGTGCCCGTGCTGATCGTCTACTGCGTCTTCCAGCGGCGGATCGCCGGTTCGGTGTCGCAGGGGACCTTCCGCTGACGCACGCCGTCGCTCCACCCGTCGTACACAGGGGTCCGGCCCCGGAGAGACAGCTCTCCGGGGCCGGACCCCTGTGACGCACTGCACGTAGTCGGCCGGACACGGCCTGGAACCGATTTCTGTCAAGGTCTTGACGGCACTGGGCGATTCAGCGGAGCTTGGACTTCATAACTTGTACAAGGCCTCGTCGCCCCAGGGTGACGCGGGCCAGGGATGAGGGTGAGAGTCAATGGAGACTCCGGGGTCGCAGTCGTCGCTGCACCGAGCCAACCTGGAGCGGGTCGTCCGAGCAGTACGTCTGGCGGGTTCCCTGACCCAGGCGGAGATCGCGAGGACGACCGGCCTGTCCGCGGCCACGGTCTCCAACATCGTCCGGGAACTGAAGGAGGGCGGGACGGTCGAGGTCACCCCCACCTCCTCGGGGGGACGCCGGGCCCGCAGCGTATCGCTGAGCGGGGACGCCGGCATCGTCATCGGGGTCGACTTCGGCCACACCCACCTGCGGGTGGCGGTGGGCAACCTCGCCCATCAGGTGCTCGCGGAGGAGTCCGAGCCGCTGGACGTGGACGCCTCCTCCTCGCAGGGCTTCGACCGGGCGGAACAGCTGGTCAACCGGCTGATCGAGGCCACCGGCGTGGACCGGTCCAAGGTCGCCGGTGTCGGCCTCGGCGTGCCGGGACCGATCGACGTGGAGTCCGGCACCCTCGGGTCCACCGCGATCCTGCCCGGCTGGTCCGGCACCCGCCCCGCCGAGGAGCTGCGGGGGCGGCTCGGCGTGCCGGTGCACGTGGACAACGACGCCAACCTGGGCGCCCTCGGCGAGATGGTCTGGGGCAGCGGCCGGGGCGTGCGCGACCTGGCGTACATCAAGGTCGCCAGCGGTGTCGGCGCCGGTCTGGTGATCAGCGGGAAGATCTACCGCGGCCCGGGCGGCACGGCGGGCGAGATCGGACACATCACCCTGGACGAGTCCGGCCCGGTCTGCCGCTGCGGCAACCGCGGCTGCCTGGAGACCTTCACGGCCGCGCGCTACGTGCTGCCGCTGCTCCAGCCCAGCCACGGCACGGACTTGACCATGGAAGGCGTCGTGAGGATGGCCAGGGACGGCGACCCGGGATGCCGTCGGGTGATCGCCGACGTGGGCCGCCACATCGGCAGCGGTGTGGCCAATCTGTGCAACCTCCTGAACCCGAGCCGGGTCGTCCTCGGCGGTGATCTCGCGGAGGCCGGGGAGCTGGTCCTTGGCCCCATAAGGGAGTCCGTGGGACGCTACGCCATCCCCAGCGCCGCGCGCCAACTGTCCGTGCTTCCAGGGGCACTTGGAGGCCGCGCCGAGGTGCTCGGCGCCCTCGCGCTGGCGCTGAGCGAGATGGGCGATTCGACCCTTCTGGACGGAACTGCGACGGGGTCCCTCGCGGCCTCCACGCCTGCCTTCACTTAGAGAACGGATGGCACCGTTGCCATCTCGTTAAGGATTTACTTCTTGACGTCGCACGTGCGGCCGAGTTGACTTCCAGCCACCTCGGCCGCAACGACGCGGCCTCGTCAGGGAGGTTTGTAGAAGTGAACACGCGTATGCGTCGTGCCGCCTTCGCCATCGCCGCGGGTGCGATGGCCGTCTCGCTCGCCGCCTGTGGCAGCGCCGCCGAGTCCGGCGACAAGAGCGACTCGGGCGACTCCGCCGCCAAGGGCGACAACATCAAGGTCGGTCTGCTCCTGCCGGAGAACCAGACCGCGCGGTACGAGAAGCTCGACAAGCCCTTGATCGAGAAGAAGGTCAAGGAGCTCACGAACAACAAGGGCGAGGTCGTCTACGCCAACGCCAAGCAGGACGCCAGCCTGCAGAACCAGCAGGTCGACACGATGGTGACCAACAAGGTCGACGTGCTCATCGTGGACGCGGTGGACGCCAAGGCCATCGCCGGCTCCGTGAAGAAGGCCAAGGACGCGGGCATCCCCGTCGTGGCCTACGACCGCCTCGCCGAGGGCCCGATCGACGCCTACACGTCGTTCGACAACGTGACCGTCGGCAAGACGCAGGGCGAGGCCCTGCTGCAGGCGCTGGGCGGCAAGGCCAAGAGCGGCCAGATCGTCATGATGAACGGCTCCTCCACCGACCCGAACGCGGCCATGTTCAAGGAGGGCGCGCACTCCGTCCTCGACGGCAAGGTCAAGATCGGGCGCGAGTACGACACCAAGGAGTGGAAGCCCGAGAACGCCAACGCCAACATGGAGGGCGCCATCTCCGCCCTCGGCAAGGACAAGATCGTCGGCGTCTACTCCGCCAACGACGGCATGGCGGGCGGCATCATCACCGCCCTCAAGGCCGCCGGCCTGAAGAACATCCCGGTCACCGGCCAGGACGCCGAGCTCGCGGGCGTGCAGCGCATCGTCACCGGTGAGCAGTACATGAGCGTCTACAAGCCGTACCCGCAGGAGGCGAACGTCGCCGCGGAGATGGCCGTCGCGCTGGCCCAGGGCAAGTCGCTGGACTCCATCGCCAAGGACAAGGTCGACAGCCCCACCGACAAGGGCATCCCGTCGGTGATCGTCCCGGTCGTCTCGCTGACCAAGGACAACATCAACGACACCGTGATCAAGGACGGCATCTACACCGTCCAGGAGATCTGCACGGACAAGTACAAGGCCGCCTGCGACGCGATCGGCCTCAAGTAAGCAGTCCCGCATCCCGTGACGAGGGGAGTCCGTAGACCCGGACTCCCCGACGGGACGACTGCCCAGCGCTTCCGCCGGCGCCCCGCACACACCAGCCCCGCAAGCTACGCGGGGCGCCGGACGGAACACCCCCCCAAATTCCTTGCACAACCTCCCGCCGGGTCAGGCGGCGAAGGAGATGGTTCACGTGTCCGCTACGCCCGTGCTGGCGTTGCGCGGGGTCTCCAAGCGGTTCGGTGCCGTCCAGGCGCTCACCGACGTCGAGCTTGAGGTCCACGCCGGTGAAGTGGTCGCCCTGGTGGGCGACAACGGCGCCGGAAAGTCCACGCTGGTCAAGACGATCGCCGGCGTGCACCCCATCGATGAAGGCGCCATCGAGTGGGACGGCAAGCCCGTCCAGATCAACAAGCCGCACGACGCCCAGAACCTGGGCATCGCGACGGTGTACCAGGACCTCGCGCTCTGCGACAACATCGACGTCGTCGGCAACCTCTACCTGGGCCGGGAGCTGCGCAGGCGCGGCATCCTGGACGAGGTGGAGATGGAGCGCCGCTCCCGCGAGCTCCTCGACACCCTGTCGATCCGCATCCCCAGCGTCCGCATCCCGATCGCCTCGCTGTCCGGTGGACAGCGCCAGGTGGTCGCCATCGCCCGGTCCATGCTCGGCGAGCCCAAGCTGGTCATCCTGGACGAGCCCACCGCCGCCCTCGGCGTCGAGCAGACCGCGCAGGTCCTCGACCTGGTCGAGCGGCTGCGTGAGCGCGGCCACGCGGTCATCCTCATCAGCCACAACATGGCCGATGTGAAGGCCGTCGCGGACAAGGTCGCCGTCCTGCGCCTCGGGCGCAACAACGGCGTCTTCGAGGTCAAGTCGACCTCGCAGGAAGAAATCATCTCCGCCATCACGGGCGCCACGGACAACGCCGTGACCCGTCGTGCGGCGCGCACCAATGGGGAGATCAAGAAGTGAGCACCGAGAAGACCTCCACCCCCACCGCCGAGGACCACTCCGTGGCGAACCCCGCCGCGGCCGCCAAGGCCGTCACCGCGGTCGACCCCCGGCTGCTGGTGCGCGAGCAGGGCCTGGCCGGCTACCTGAACGAGTTCAAGCGGAAGATGAAGGCGGGTGACCTCGGCTCCATCCCCGTGGTCGTCGGCCTGCTGGTCATCTGGGCCATCTTCACCAGCCTGAACGGCAACTTCCTCACCGCCGGCAACTTCTCCGACATGTCCGTCGCCATGGTCGGCACCGGCATGATCGCCGTCGGCATCGTCTTCGTCCTGCTGCTCGGCGAGATCGACCTGTCGGTCGGTTCCGTCAGCGGTGTCGCGGGCGCCACGTTCGCCGTGCTGAACATCACGCACGGCATGAACGAGATACTCGCGCTCGTGCTGGCGATCCTCACCGGCACGGTCGCCGGCGCGATCCACGGCTTCTTCTTCGCCAAGATCGGCGTCCCCGCCTTCGCCGTCACCCTGGCCGGCCTGCTGTTCTGGCAGGGCTTCATGCTCCAGGTCCTCGGTGACAACGGCACCATCAACCTGGACTCCGAGGGCCTGGTCGTCAAGCTGACCAGCTACTACTTCACCGACGTGGCCGCCGCGTACGGTCTGGCGCTGTTCGCGACCGTGGCGTACTTCCTCACCGCGTTCTTCGACAACCGCCGCCGCGAGGCGGCCGGGGTGCCCTCCCGTCCGCTGAACGAGATCATCGTCCGTACGGCGCTGCTCGCGATCCTGGCCTTCGCCGTGGCGATCGTGTTCAACCAGTACAAGGGCCTGCCGCTGGCCGTGGTGATCTTCCTGGCCTTCCTGGTCATCACGGACTTCGTGCTGCGCCGCACCTCCTACGGCCGCAAGGTGTTCGCGCTCGGCGGCAGCGTCGAGGCGTCCCGCCGTGCGGGCATCAACGTGGAGATGGTCCGGATCTCGGTCTTCGCGATCGCCGGCACCTTCGCCGCGATGGGCGGTCTGTTCGTCGCGTCGAAGATCGCCTCCGCCAACCAGGGCGCCGGTACCGGTGAGTTCCTGATGAACGTCATCGCCGCCGCGGTGATCGGTGGTACGTCGCTCTTCGGCGGTCGTGGCCGCACGTGGAACGCCCTGCTCGGTGTGATGGTCATCGTGTCCATCCAGTACGGGCTGGCGCTGGAGGGCATCGCCTCTCCGGTCCAGTACATGATCACCGGTGGTGTGCTGCTGGCGACGGTCGTCATCGACGCCGTCACCCGGAAGACGCAGAAGACCGCGGGGCGGGCCTAGGCCTAGTCGCCTGGCTGCGGGCCGGTTCACGGCTGGTCGCGCCCGCGCGGCAGAGCCGCAGACGGATACGGTCCCGCGCCCCGTTCGGGGTGGCTGTGCCCGGTGCCTTCACAGGCGCCGGGCACAGTCGTGTCGTAGGGGCGTCTTACGGGGGTACTGCCCGAACGGGTGATGTAGGACGCACCGCCCCGGGAACGATCGGTTGAGCGGAAGATTAGACTCGACCCGCCCGGCAACAGCTCGATCAGCTCTACTGCAAGGAGGCACGGGTGCCGCTGCTGACCCGCATCAGGGGACCGCGCGATCTGGACCGGCTCACCCTCGAGGAGCTCGACCAGCTGGCCGGGGAGATCCGGACCTTCCTCGTCGACGCGGTCTCCAAGACCGGCGGCCACCTCGGCCCCAACCTCGGTGTGGTGGAGCTCACCATCGCCCTGCACCGGGTGTTCGAGTCCCCGAGGGACAAGGTCCTCTGGGACACCGGCCACCAGTCCTACGTGCACAAACTGCTGACCGGCCGGCAGGACTTCTCCAAGCTGAAGATGAAGGGCGGCCTGTCCGGCTACCCCTCGCAGGCGGAGTCCGAGCACGACGTCATCGAGAACAGCCACGCCTCCACGGTGCTCGGCTGGGCCGACGGCATCGCCAAGGCCAACCAGCTGATGAAGCGGGACGACAGCCACGTCGTCGCGGTCATCGGCGACGGCGCCCTCACCGGCGGCATGGCCTGGGAGGCGCTCAACAACATCGCCGACGCCAAGGACCGCCCGCTGGTCATCGTCGTCAACGACAACGAGCGCTCCTACTCGCCCACCATCGGCGGCCTGGCGAACCACCTGGCGACCCTGCGCACCACCGACGGCTACGAGCGCTTCCTGACCCGCACCAAGGACCTCCTGGAGCGCACCCCGGTCGTCGGCCAGGCCCTCTACGACACCCTGCACGGCGCGAAGAAGGGCCTGAAGGACTTCATCGCCCCGCAGGGCATGTTCGAGGACCTCGGCCTGAAGTACGTCGGCCCCATCGACGGCCACGACATCGAGGCCCTGGAGTCCGCGCTGGCCCGCGCCAAGCGGTTCAACGGCCCGGTCATCGTCCACTGCATCACCGAGAAGGGCCGGGGCTACCAGCCCGCCCTGCAGGACGAGGCCGACCGCTTCCACGCCGTCGGCAAGATCCACCCCGACACGGGCCTGCCGATCGCCACCTCCGGCGCCGACTGGACGTCCGTCTTCGGCGAGGAGATGGTCGCGCTCGGCGAGGAGCGCGAGGACGTCGTCGCCATCACGGCCGCCATGCTCCAGCCGGTCGGCCTGGACAAGTTCGCCAAGCGCTTCCCCGACCGCGTCTACGACGTCGGCATCGCCGAGCAGCACGGCGCGGTCTCCGCCGCCGGCCTCGCCCACGCGGGCGTGCACCCCGTCTTCGCCGTGTACGCCACCTTCCTGAACCGCGCCTTCGACCAGGTGCTCATGGACGTGGCCCTGCACAAGTGCGGCGTCACCTTCGTGCTCGACCGCGCCGGCGTCACCGGCACCGACGGCGCCTCCCACAACGGCATGTGGGACATGTCGATCCTCCAGGTCGTGCCCGGCCTGCGGCTCGCCGCCCCGCGCGACGCCGACCAGGTCCGCGCCCAGCTCCGCGAGGCCGTCTCCGTCGAGGACGCCCCCACCGTGGTGCGCTTCTCCAAGGGCGCCGTCGGCCCCGCCGTGCCCGCCGTGGGCCGCGTCGGCGGCATGGACGTGCTGCGCGAGCCCGGCACCGACACCCCCGACGTGCTCCTCGTCTCCGTGGGCGCGCTCGCCCCGATGTGCCTGGAGATCGCCTCGCTGCTGGACCGTCAGGGCATCTCCGCCACCGTCGTCGACCCGCGCTGGGTCAAGCCGGTCGACGAGGCCATGGCCCCGCTCGCCGCGAAGCACCGCGTCGTCGTCACCGTCGAGGACAACTCGCGCGTCGGCGGCGTCGGCTCCGCGATCGCCCAGGCGCTGCGCGACGCCGGGGTGGACATGCCGCTGCGCGACTTCGGCATCCCGCCGCGCTTCCTCGACCACGCCTCGCGCGCCGAGGTCATGGCGGAGATCGGGCTGACCGCCCCGGACGTGGCCCGTCAGGTCACCGGCCTGGTGGCCAAGCTGGACGGCCGGTACGAGCGCTCCTCCGCGGACGCCGTCGACTCGGTGGAGCCCGCCAGGGACTGACCCGCCGTCGCGCGCGACCCGCCGTCACCGGTCCGGCCGCGCGCACGTGGTCCGAACGGGCCGCGCGTGCCACCGTGAAGTGTGGCGCGCGCGGCCCGTTCGCGTGAAGGCGCCTGCGCCGGGGCATACGAACCACGCCCCCTCTCGATCATGTCGAGGACGACAAGCGTGGGAGGTACCCGTGACAAGCCCCCTCTTCCGGACGAAGAAGATCGAGCAGTCCATCCGCGACACCGAGGAGCCCGAGCACGCCCTCAAGAAATCCCTGTCCGCGCTGGATCTGACCGTCTTCGGTGTCGGTGTCATCATCGGCACCGGCATCTTCGTCCTCACCGGCACGGTCGCCAAGGACAACGCCGGTCCGGCCACCGCCCTCGCCTTCGTGGTGGCCGGTGTCGTCTGCGCGCTGGCCGCGCTCTGCTATGCCGAGTTCGCCTCCACCGTCCCCGTGGCGGGCTCCGCGTACACGTTCTCGTACGCCTCCCTCGGTGAGCTGCCGGCCTGGATCATCGGCTGGGACCTGGTCCTGGAGTTCGCGCTCGGCACGGCGGTGGTGGCCGTCGGCTGGTCGGGCTACATCCAGTCGCTCCTGGACAACGCGGGCTGGGAGATGCCCGCCGCGCTCGGCAGCCGTGAGGGCTCCGACGTCTTCGGCTTCGACATCCTCGCCGCCGCCCTGGTGCTCGTCCTCACCGGCATCCTCGTCCTCGGCATGAAGCTGTCCGCCCGGGTGACCACGGTCGTCGTCGCCATCAAGGTGACCGTCGTCCTGGTCGTCATCATCGCCGGTGCCTTCTTCATCACCGCCGACAACTACGACCCGTTCATCCCGGACTCCAAGCCCGTGCCCGCCGGGGACAGTCTCGACTCGCCGCTCATCCAGCTGATGTTCGGCTGGGCCCCGGCCAACTTCGGCGTGATGGGCATCTTCACCGCCGCGTCCGTGGTGTTCTTCGCCTTCATCGGCTTCGACATCGTCGCCACCGCCGCCGAGGAGACCAAGAACCCGCAGCGCGACATGCCCCGCGGCATCCTCGGCTCCCTGTTCATCTGCACCCTGCTGTACGTCCTGGTGTCGCTCGTCGTCACCGGCATGCAGCACTACACCGAGCTGTCCGTGGACGCCCCGCTCGCCGACGCGTTCAAGGCCACCGGGCATCCCTGGTTCGCCGGCTTCATCAGCTTCGGGGCCGCCGTCGGACTGACGACCGTCTGCATGATCCTGCTGCTCGGCCAGACCCGCGTCTTCTTCGCGATGAGCCGCGACGGACTGCTGCCCCGGTTCTTCTCCCGGGTCCACCCGCGGTTCAAGACCCCGCACCGGCCGACCATCCTGCTCGGTGTCCTCATCGCGATCCTGGCCGGCTTCACCCCGCTGAACGAACTGGCCGCGCTGGTGAACATCGGAACGCTGTTCGCCTTCGTCATCGTCGCCATCAGCGTGCTCATCCTCCGCCGCACCCGCCCCGACCTGCCCCGCGCGTTCCGCACCCCGTGGGTCCCGGTCCTCCCGATCGTGTCGGTGGCGGCCTCCCTGTGGCTGATGCTCAACCTGCCCGCGGAGACCTGGGTCCGGTTCGGCATCTGGATGGCGATCGGCATCGTCGTGTACTTCCTGTACAGCCGGACGCACAGCCGGATGGCGAAGGAGGAGGACACCACGTCACCGGCGCCGCCGGCCTCCTGATCCGTCCCGCGGTTCCACGGCCCCGTGCACCCGGCCCGTCCGGAGGCGCGGGGCCGTGACGCGCGGTGACGTGACCGGGGCTCAGTCGCGGCGCGGGGCGGGCCGTACGGTACGGGGCCCGGCGACGTCGGCGCCCAGCTCCCGTACCCGGCGGCGCAGCTCACGGTCGGCCGTGACGACCAGGACCGGACGGTCGCCCGCCTCCGCCACGAGGGCGACCATGTGGTCGTCCCCGCTGCCGGGCGCGGACGCCACCCGGACGCCCGGGACGGGCTCCACACCCCGGGCCGCGCCCTCCACCACCAGCAGGATGTCCACGGGCCCCTCGTGCCCGGGCACCCCCTGGGCCGCGAGACGGTCCCGCAGCCGCTCGGCGGCGCCCCGGCGGTCCCGCCACCACCCGTCGGGCACCGAACCCACGACGTTCGCGGCGTCGACGATCACGAGCAGGGGAACGTCCTCTTCCATACGGTCAGGGTCCCACGCAAGCCCGGGCAATCCCCCCGCGGGGGAGACCGTACGGCGGGATCCCCGCGCCCACGGCACGGACCGCAGTGCGTAAGGTGAACAGGTGAACGGCGACTGGCTTCTCCGCGGCCGCGACGGCCGCCTCACCGTCTATCTGAAATCGGACGACGCCGTCCTGTGCCGCGCGGAGACAGCTCCCGGCGGCCCCTGGGAGCCCTTCCGCCGGGCCGGCGGCGACCTGGGGCTCCAGCAGGGACCCGCGGCCGTGGGACAGGGCGTGGACGGGTATGCCCATCTGGCCGCGTGGCGGCATGCGGGGCCGGGTGAGTCCCGGCTGGTGCACTGCACGCACTTCCGCCCGCTGCTCGCCCCGCTCGACTGGTCCGCGGTCGGCCACCCCAACGGCAAGGGCGACCGCACGGGCACGCCCGCCGTGGCCGTGGACGACCGCAGGCGCGCGTACGTCTTCGTGCGCAACGCGGGCGGCGGGGTCAGCCTGCTGGTGCAGAAGGAGCGGGGCGGCTGGTACCCCTGGCGGGACCTGAAGGGCTCCGGCGTCCACGAACAACTCGCCGCCGCGAGCCGGGAGTCGGGCCTGGTCGAGGTCTACGCGTCGACGCCGGACCGGATCCTGCACTGGCGTCAGGAGGAGCCCGGCAGGACGCCCACGCGGGACGAGACGGCGGACGTCGCCGCCCGCCCCGGCACCCTGCGGGTGCTGCGCACGTCGGCCGAGCGGACCACCCTCTTCTTCACCGCCCAGGACGGGGAGTTGTGCGCCTGGCGCCCCGGCGGCAAGCCGGTGCCGCTGCTTCAGGCGGCGGGCCCCGGCCCGGTCGCGGCGGTGCGCTGCGAGATAGACGGGCACGACTGCACGGTGCTGGCGCAGCGCTCGGCGAGCGGCCGGGTGGCGTTCGCGGCGTACCCCACGGAGCAGGAACAGGCGGGCGCCTGGTGGACCGAGTCCGGCCCGCCCCTCCCGGCCACGGCCGAGGTCGCCCTGGCGGTCGACGCCCGGGGCACCCTGGTCGCGGCCGCCCTCGACCCCACCACGGCCGCGCTGCGCGTCACGCGGCGGAAGGAGGAGGCGGGGCTGGCGCTGGAGGGGTGGCGGGAGGTCTGAGCGCGGTCTGACCAGAGGTGGGTCGTGAAGTGATTGTCACATCATGGTCGTCAAATGTTCGATCTATGATGGTCTGCGCTCAGCCTCCGCGTAGAACAAGCTGCTCGTGAGGGTGGCCGTTCGCCGCAACCAGCGGCAGGAGGGGGCAGGTCACGTCATGCGGACCAGATCCGGGCGGGCCTCGGCCCGCGGCAGAGTGAGCGACCGGAGCGCCGATGCGGTCGGCGAGCGGTACGTGGCCGAGCAGACCCTCGACGGCCGCTGGCTCGTCCTCGGCAAGGACGGCAGGCTCTCCGCCTACGCCCGCTCCCGTGACGGACTGCTGCGCTGGACGGAGGCCAGGCCCGGCGGCCCGCACTGGTCAGCGCCGGAACTCGTCGCGGCCCCGGATCTCACCCATCTCTCGGTGGTGCAGGGCGCGGACACCTACGTCCACTTCCTGGGCCGGCGCGCCCGTGGGGGCGACGGCGCGACCGTCGTCGACGTGGTCCATGCCATCCAGTACCAGACCGCCCGCCCGGTCACCGAGTGGCGGTCGGTGGGCAATCCGCACAAGGACCAGGAGCGGGCCGCGCGGCTCGGCGCGCCCGTGGGCGCGGTGAGCCCCAGTGGCCGGGTGCACGTCCTCGTCCCCAACGCCGGCGGGGGCCTGATGCTCCGCAGGGAAGGGACCGACGGCAGGTGGGAGGCCTGGGCGGACCTCAAGGGCAGCGGGGTACGGGGCGGGCTGGCGGCGCTCGCCCACGCCTCCGGGCGCGTCGAAGTGCTCGCCGGCAACCGCGCCCACACCTTGAGGTGGTCGCAGGCGAAGGCCGACGGCGCACTCGGTCAGGAGCCGAACATCGCGCTGCGGGTGAAGCCCGGCACCCTCGCCCTGCTGGAGACGGCGCCGGACCGGGCGACGTACTACTGGGCGGACCTGGACACGGGTCAGCTCCTCGCCCACCGCCTCGGCGGCTGGGTGATCCCGCTCGGACAGGTCACCACCGACGACAGGATCGCGGCGCTGCGCACGGTGCTCGACGGCTACGACTGCACGGTGCTGGCCCACCGGGGGCCGGACGGCCACGTGATGCTGGCGGCGTGCGGCACCGAGAACGAGGGCGGGGGCCTGTGGTGGTCGCCCACCGGTGAGTTCGGCACGGGTGCGCCGGCGCTGGCCCTGGACGGTCACGGCCGGGTCGTCCTCGCGGTGATCGGACAGGACGGGGCACTGCACGTCGCCCGTCAGGCCGACGGGCCGGGGCTGTCCCTCGATCCCGCGGTGCGCGTCTGACGCACCGGCGGCCGCCCGGTGGGAAGGGAGCCGGGGCTCCTGCCTCACCGGGCGGCCGCTGTCGTGCGTCTTCTCGTCCCCGGGACTCTCCGTGCCCGGGGCTCAGTTCAGGAGCTGCCGCCCTTGGCGGGGGACTTCCTCGCCGACTCGGGGACGTCCTTGTCCTCGCGCAGCGCCTTCCACAGCTCGTCCGCCTGCGGCTGGGCCGCCACCACCCGGTTGGGGTCCTGCTTGTCGTAGGCCACCGGCAGCATGATGGTGTCCATGGTGGACGGGTCGACACCGTTCAGACTGCGCCCGAACTCCGCGAGCTTGGTCAGCGAGGCCAGTTCGGAGTCCGTGGTGAGTGCCGAGGTGAGCTGGTCGGCGATCGTGTACGTCTTGGTCGGGCTGCCGAACAGGTCCTGGCGCTTGATCTCGCTGAGCAGCGCGAGCATGAACTGCTGCTGGAGGCCGATGCGTCCGAGGTCGCTGCCGTCGCCGATGCCGTGCCGGGTACGGACGAACGCCAGTGCCTCGGTGCCGTCCAGCTTGTGGGTGCCGGCGGTGAGGTCCAGGCCGCTGGAGGTGTCGTGGATGTCCTGGTCGACGGTGACCGTCACCCCGCCGATCGCGTCCACGAGGTCCTTGAAGCCGGCGAAGTCGATCTCCATGTAGTGGTCCATGCGGATCCCGGACATCTGCTCCACCGTCTTGACCACACAGGCCGGACCGACCTGCGAGTAGATGGAGTTGAACATCACCCGCTCCGCCGCCGGGACCTCGGAGTCGTCCTGCTTGGAGCAGGCGGGCCGGGTCACGAGGGTGTCGCGCGGGATGCTCACGGCGACGGCCTCCTTGCGGCCCTCCGGTATGTGCATCACCAGTGCCGTGTCCGAGCGGGCTCCGGCGATCTTCCCGGTTTTCAGGGCGGCGTTGTCCCCGGAGCGCGAGTCCGAGCCCAGGACCAGTACGTTCCGGCCGGAGGTGGGCAGCTTCTCGGGGCGGTCGTCGCCGATCGCCTCGTTGATGTCGACGCCCTTGATGTTCCCGTTGAGGTCGCTGTACAGCCAGTAGCCGACCCCGCCCCCGATCAGGACGAGCAGGACCAGGCTCAGCGCGATCCAACGCCAGACACGGCGTCGGCGCGGCCGTTCCTGCCCTCCGCCGGACGGCGCACGCCTGGACCGGCGGCCTCGCGTCTCCGTCGGGGCATGCGTCATGGACCTCTGTCCTCTCTCTCGTGCACCGGCTCATGGGTCCGGGCGTCAAGCAGGGCACGAGTGGGGGTGAGGCCGGGCCCCGCCGCAGCGGTGTTGGTCGAAGTGCCCCCGAACTATAGACCGAATGTCGGACGTCTCCGGGCGGCGGCTCCTGATCTTTCGGCGGATGCCTGCCACGCAAATGGTTGTACGGAAATGCTGTGGTTTCCGCCATAGGTGCTTGTAGTTGACAGCTTTAAGAAAGCTTGATGAAGATACGCCTGTCCTGTGAAGGTTTAAAGTTCATGAGAAAACTGGTCCGGCGGTGCCGGACCGGGAACGGTCGTGGATCCAGCCGGGGGCACACGAGGTCACGGCCGCCGGTGCCCACCCGCGTGTGTCCCGAGTGAGGGGAGTCTGGGTGGCTGTGCCGCTGCGTACGTGGCGCCTTCAGGGGGGTAAGGCGTGACGGCCGTATCCGATGTCGCCGCCCGGCGAAGCGCATCGACGGACAGCCCCCGGCAGGACGGTCATCACGGAACGCGACGGTCCGCCGCGCCCACGACCCTCACCGCGGAGCACGGCGACGTCTACGTCGAGCCGGCCCTGACGCCGCTGGGGGCCCGTGAGGCCAATCGCTCGGCGCTGTCCGCGCTGCTCGACACGGTCGGCATCCCCCACTTCGCGGTCCGCGGCACGGTCGATCACGGCACGGTGATCGGCGTGGACGAGGAGCACCGGGAGCGCGTGCTGCAGGCGGTGTTCCGCGGCCTGAGTCAGTTCCCGGGACATCTGACCGTCGTCGACCCGGACGCGCCCCGGCCCGCCAGGCCGGTGTCCTCGCGCGACCCGCGCGCCTGGCGGGACGTGGCCACCGCGCGTGTCCTGCAGATCAGCTGGTACCGCACCGACCCGGGCCGGCACCTGCTGCTCGGGCACGAGTACGGCTGCGCCCTGGAGTTCTGGCAGCGGCAGGGCGCGCACCTCGTCGCTCCCCGCGCCAACCGCATCACCTGGGCCGTGGCAGCCGACGGCGGCAACGTCAAGGGCGCCGCACGGCTGTTCAGCCGGTTCGTCTCCGACTGGACCCCCGAGCCCTTGGCTCCCGCGCTGTCCACCCGCCCCGAGTTCCTGGTGAACTGCGCCGACGACATCGCCTTCCCCGTCGACGCCGTGTACACCTGGGTCGACGGCAACGACCCCGCCTGGCAGCAGCGCAAGGCGCAGGCCAAGGGCGAGGTCTACCACGCGGAGTCGGCGAGCGACGCCCGCTTCATCAGCCGGGACGAACTGCGCTACTCGGTGCGCTCCCTCCACCTGTTCGCGCCGTGGATCCGGAACATCTACGTCGTCACCGACGACCAGGTGCCCGCCTGGATGCGTGAGGACGTGCCCGGCATCCGCATCGCCACCCACCGGGAGATCTTCCGCAACCCGGAGGACCTGCCGACCTTCAACTCGCACTCGATCGAGAGCCAGCTGCACCACATCCAGGGCCTGGCCGAGCACTTCCTGTACTTCAACGACGACATGTTCATAGGGCGTCCGGTGGCGCCCCACGCGTTCTTCACGCCGAACGGGACGGCGCGCTACTTCCCGTCGCGCAACCGCATCCCGCAGGGGCCGGTGGCGGAGACCGACTCTCCCGTGGACGCGGCGTGCAAGAACAACCGGGCGCTCCTGAAGGAACGTTTCGGCAAGGTGATCACGCAACCGATGGAACACATCCCCTACGCCCTGCGCCGCTCCGCGATGGAGGAGGCGGAACGCGAGTTCCCCGAGGCCTGGGCGCGCACCTCGGCCAGTCGGTTCCGGGCCATGACCGACCTGTCGCCGACCTCGTCGTTCGCGCTGTACTACGCGGCGATGACCGGACGCGCCCAGCCGAGCTCCATGCCCTTCGCCTACCTCCAGCTGGCCGTGCCCGATCTGGCGGACCGGCTGCAACGCCTGTGCGAGGGGCGGGACCGGGACACCTTCTGCCTCAACGACGCCTTCTCGACCCCGGAGGACATCGAGGCGCAGCAGGAGTTGCTGGACGACTTCTTCACCTCCTACTTCCCCACCCCCAGTCCCTACGAACGATGAGACGGAGTTCATGACGTGTCGCAACCGACGTCGTTGAGCTCCGCGGCCCACGTCTACCGCAGGTTCGTCCCCCAGCCGGTGCGCTCGGTCGCGGCCACCACGGTCCCCGCCGGGGTGCGGCGCAAGGTCAAGGGCGGACTCGCGCGCACCCTGAGCCGCCGAGAGGCCCGTCTGCACCGCAAGGCCCTGCGGCGTGTGCGCCGGGCAGGGCTCGGACAGTCCGAGCGCAGGACGAAGGCCGCCGACGGCCGGGTCGCCCACGTGCACACCGGCCTCACCGTCGACCTCGCCCGCCGGCTCGACCACGACCTGGTCACCCAGGCCCTCGACGCGGCCGAGGTGCCCTGGTTCGCCGTACCCGGCCTGGACGACCGCCGTCTCTGCATCGCCGTGATGCAGAAGGACAAGGGGACTGTGCGCCGGGTGTTGCGCGCACTCATGGAGGAGCACACCGGCTACGTCGTCTCCGTCTCCCCGGCAGCGAGCGACACCCGCGCGACACCGGCCAGCCACATGAAGGCGTGGAAGAACTTCGGCAGGGCCCGGGTGATCCGCCTGACGTGGCTGCGCACGGACCCCACGGAGAACCTGTGGCTCGGGGAGGACCAGGGCGTCGAGATCGAGTTCTGGGCGACGAACACCGACCTGCCCCAGGAACGGCTCATCGGGCCGCGCCCCAACCGGGTCCAGCGTGCCGTGCCCGCCGAGGCGCGCGGGGTCGAGATCGGCCTCGACCGGCTGTGCGGCTACTGCGACAACGACGGCGACCTCGAGCCGACGGTCACCCTGGAGAACTTCGACGTCCCACGGCTCGACGAGATCACCTTCCCCGTCGACGCGGTGCTCCTGTGGCAGCACGCCACACCGTGGGGCGAGGAACTGCTGCGCGCGTCCCTCCGGTCCCTGCACCAGTACGCGCCGTGGGTCGACGTCGTGCACATCGTGGCGCAGGCCGAGCCCCCGGCCTGGCTGCGGGGGAACGAACGGCTCAGCGTCGTCCGCGCCCGGCCCGGCGCCGAGTGGCAGCTGGACCAGCTCCCCGACCTGGCCGACCACTTCCTCCTGCTGCGCCCCGGAGCCCTGTTCGGGCGTCCGGTGCGTCCGTTCGACTACTTCACGCCCAGCGGCGGGACCCGTCCGAGGCGCGGAGCGTGGAACGCCTCGGAGTCCTTCGCCGAGTGGGTCCGCGCAGGTTACTCCGCCACCGGCCGCCTCACCGGACACGGTTACGCCCCGGGGCCGCAGCCCTACCGGACGGACGTCCTCACCAGGCTCGCCGAGACGGGAGCGGGCCCCCTGTCCGCCGAGGACGACCAGATGCTGCCCACCGCGCCGGGGACCCACCCGATGGACGGCGTGGCCCACCACGTCGGGTTCGTCGCCGGCTCCGCCGACCCGTCGGGGGAGGCCTGGACGGCGTTGCACGCGGCACTGCCCGGCATCGGCATCCGCCTGGAGCGGCTGCTCGTCCGCCGTGACCTCCAGCAGCTCCACCTCTTCGGCCTCGGCACCGACCAGGCCGTCGCCGGCGGCGGCACCCAGGCCGTCGTGCGCTTCCTCCACACGTACTTCCCCGTCCCCAGTGCCTTCGAGCACGACGGCGCGGGGGTCACGACAGATCCGGACACCCCTTCGTGAGCACAGGCAACCCCGAGGCGTCGGCCGCGGTCGGGGCCTACCGCAGCCTGGTCCCCGCGCGGCTCAGACGACGTATCGCACGCCGGGTCCCCCCGCGCCTGCGCATGGCGCTCAAGCAGCTGCTCCGCCGGCTGCACGTGTTCTCCCTCCTGCCCCGGCTCGTCCGCGGCCTCCGGGCCCGCCGTCGTTGGCCGCACCTCTTCGGCGAGGGCGAGAGGCTCGCCGCACTCGCCGGACCGGGAGACCGGATCGCCCTCGTCCGGCCCACCGTCTCGCCCCTCGGCCTGCGCGAGGCCAACCTCGAACTGGTCGTGACCGAACTGGAGGCCGCGGGCATCGACTACTTCGCGGTCCGCGGTGCCTCCGACTTCCGCTCCTGCCTAGCCGTGTCCGAGGCCGACCGTGAACGGGTCGGCGAGGCGCTGGAACGGTGCGCCGGGCACAGCCCCGTGTACGTCCGGGCCTGCCGCGGCGAGACCCCGCAGGGCCGTGAGGTGCCGGCGGACTCGCGTCACGGCCGCCAACTGGCGCGGCACGCCTCCGTCCTGCAGGCCGGCATGGTGTGGAGCGACCCCACCGGCACCCTCCTGCTGGGCCTGGAGCACAGCTGCGACATCGAGTTCTGGCGGCCCGAGGACGGACGGCTCGTGGCGCCGCGCCGCAACCGCGTCACCGAGGACGTGCCGCTCGACGAGGCCCGCGTCACCGTGCCGGTCAGCCGGCTGACCGGGTTCGCCGCCCTGCACACCCGCCGTACTCGCTCGGTACGCACCGTTCCGGCGTGCGCCGACGCCCTGCCCGAGGACGTCCAGTTCCCCGTCGACGTCGTCTACACCTGGGTCGACGGCAACGACCCCGCCTGGCAGCAGCGCCGCAGCGCCTACGGCGAGGGCGGCTACCACACCGAGGCGGCGAACGCGGCCCGCTACATCAGCCGGGACGAACTGCGTTACTCCCTGCGGGCCCTGGAACAGAACGCTCCCTGGGTGCGCCACGTCTACCTGGTGACGGACCGCCAGCGCCCCGCCTGGCTCAACGACGCCCACCCGCGGCTGACCGTCGTCGACCACTCCGAGATCTTCCCGGACCCGTCGGCGCTGCCCACCTTCAACTCGCACGCCATCGAGAGCCGGCTCCACCACATCAAGGGGCTGGCGGAGCACTTCCTCTACCTCAACGACGACATGTTCCTCGGACGCCCCGTCACACCCCAGGACTTCTTCCTGTCCAACGGCATGACCCGGACCTTCTTCTCACCGGCCCAGGTCCCCCGTCGCAGGCCCGGCCACACGGACCGGCCGGTCGACGCGGCCGGGAAGAACAATCGGAGGCTCCTGCGGGAGAGGTTCGGCCCGGTCATCGTCCAGAAGCTGCGGCACGCCCCCTACGCCCTGCGGCGCAGCGTGCTGGAGGAGATCGAGCACGAGTACCGCGAGGTGCACCGGCAGACCTCCCACAGCCGGTTCCGCAGTCCCACCGACATCTCCATCCCGTCGTCCCTGTACCACTACTACGCCTATTTCACCGGCCGGGCCGTCCCGTCCGACATCAAGTTCGCCTACCTGGACCTCTCCAGGCCCGAGGTCCAGCGGCGGATGGGCATCCTGCTGGCCCGCCGCGACCGGCAGGCGTTCTGCATCAACGACACCCTCTCCGACGGCAACGATGTCGAGCGCCAGACGGCGATGCTCGGTGCGTTCCTCGAGGCCTACTACCCGGTGCCCAGCCCCTTCGAGCGGAAGGTACGCGAGGTCCGGTGAAGATCTCCTTCCTCATCAACAACATCTACGGCATCGGCGGTACCAACCGGACCGTCATCAACCTCGCCGAGGCGCTCGCCGTCCGGCACGACGTGGAGATCGTCTCCGTCTTCCGGCGGGCCGCCTCGCCCAAGTTCGCGATCAGTCCGCGCATCACGGTCCGGGCCCTGGTCGACCTGCGTCCGGGGTCGGCCGACCGCGGCGCCGCGGGCAGCAAGGAACCCAGCGAGGTGGTCCCGCGCCAGGAGGAGTTCTACGCCCAGTACAGCCGCTTCACCGACGAGCGGATCATCCGGGACCTGCGCAGGACGGACGCCGACGTGGTCGTCGGCACCCGGCCCAGCCTCAACCTCTTCGTCGCCGCCCACACGAGGGACGGTGCGCTGCGCGTCGCACAGGAACACATGACGCACCTGGCGATCCCGCCGGCCGTGCGGGCCGAGATGGCCCGGGTCTACCCGCGCCTGGACGCGATCACGACGGTCACCGAGGCGGACGCGCGCTCGTTCCAGGAGAACACGCCGATCCCGGGCGTCCCCGTGGTGGGCATCCCCAACAGCGTGCCCCGACCCGTCGTGCAGCCCTCCGACTGCACGCACAAGATCGTGGTCAGCGCCGGCCGCATGCACCGCATCAAGCGGTACGACCTGCTGATCCGTGCCTTCGCCGAGCTGGCCGGGGAATTCCCCGACTGGCAGCTGCGCATCTACGGCGACGGCGGCGAGGCCGGCAAGCTGCGTGCGCTGGTGACCGAACTCGACCTCAACGGCCGGGCGCTGCTCATGGGCGGGTTCTCGCCCATCGAGTCCGAGTGGGCCAAGGGATCCATCGCGGCCGTCACCTCCAGCGCCGAGTCCTTCGGCATGACCCTGGTCGAAGCGATGCGCTGCGGGCTTCCCGTGGTCTCCACCGACTGCCCCGTGGGCCCCCGGGAGATCCTGCGCGACGGCGAGGACGGCTTCCTCGTGCCCAACGGCGAGGTGGAGGGCATCGTCCGGGGGCTGCGCCGGCTCATGGCCGACGAGCCGCTGCGACGCGCCATGGGCGAGGCCGCGTTGCGCAACGCGGCCCGCTACGACCCGGCCGCCGTGGCGGACCGCTACATGAAGCTGTTCGAGGACGCGGCACGGCGGAGGGCCGCCACCGTCCGCGGTTACCGCGCACCCGCCGGCCTCCGCAAGGCCGCGGCAGGGACGGCCACCGTTCCCCCGGCCGGCCTCGGCTCGACGACGGTCGACGTCACCGCCGACGGCGCGGGCCGGCTGCACTTCCGGGCCGACGGCCCCGCCGAGGGCCGTCAGCGCCGGCAGTTCGCGCTCCGCCACAAGCCCTCGGACGGCACCCGCCGGCCCGACCTGCCGCTGCCCACCTCGCGTGAGCAGCTGGACAACGGCGGCACCCGCTACACGGCCACGCTCGGCCCCGAGGCCCTCGAGGAACTCGGTGACGGACGCTGGCAGGTGACGATGCGGTCGCCCAAGTCGGCCCCTGTGCACATGAAGGCAGGCCTGCGGGACACCCGCGCGCTCATCGACGTGCGCGAACACGTCGTCGGCCGGCCGCCGTCCGGGCGGACCACCTGGAACCTCCCCTACGCCCAGCCCAACGGCCGCCTGATGCTGCGCACGGTGCTCCGCGAGGAGCACGCCGAGTGCACCGCGATCGAGATCGGCGAGGGCGCCATCACCGTGCAGGGGGTGCTCTGCGGCGGCCGGACCGTCGACCCCGGAGCCTTGTTCGTCGTCAGCCGCCGCGGGCAGCACAGCAGGAACTTCGCCGTCCCTGTACAGGTCCTCGGCCGGCGGTCCTTCCGCGCCGAGGTGCCCTTGCGGCGCGTCGTCGACCACCGGCTCGAGCGCTGGGAGGACTGGGACTGGTGGCTGCAGCCGGACCCGGACGACTGGCGCAAGACGCGCGTCTGCCACCTGCTGGAGGACTTCCCCGACGTCAAGGGCGCCTACGCCTACCCGTCCCTGCCGCTGGTCGGGGACGAGGACTCGGAGTACTCCGTGTCCCAGCCGGTCCGCCCGGTGTGGGTGCGGCCCTACTGCTCGGCCTCGGGGGCCATGGCCATGAACGTGGTCGACCGCTAAGAATGGAAGATCAGTGAACCGCACCATCTTTGTCCTCGGGGACTCCGTACCCGCCCCGCGGACGGACGAAGAGGCCCCGATGGCGGGCTGGGGACAGAAGATCGAGGACTTCCTGTCGGGTCCGGTCACCGTCGCGAACTACGCCCGCAGCGCGATGACCACACGGAAGTACTTCACCGAGCGCTTCCCGGCGATGCTCAACCGCATGAAGCGCGGCGACATCGTGCTCATCGGCTTCGGCGGCGTGGACCACATGATCAGCAACGGCATGCGCTACGTGCCTGTACCCGAATACCAGGAGCTCCTCCGGCTGTTCGCGCGGTACATCCACGCCGAGGGAGGTGTACCGGTCCTGGTCACCCCGTGCGCACGTTACGCCTTCGCCCCCACCGGCGAGGTCGTCAACACCCGGGGGGAGTACCCGCGGGCGATGCTCGAGGTGGCCGCGGAGCTGGGCGCCCCGGTGATCGACCTGACCGGCCGGACCATGGAACTGTGGGCGCAGATCGGTCCGACCCGGCTGCGCCAGTACTTCGCCTGGGTCGACGCGGGGGAGCACCCGCTCCACCCGGACGGACAGATCGACTCCTCGCACCTCAATCACGAGGGCGCCGCTCAGGTGGCCCGTGTCGTCGTGTCCGAACTGTGCGCCCTCGGAGTCCTCGATCAGGCGGACGTGGACGTCAACGCCCTCATGACACCGCCGGTCCTGCCGCCCGTGTCCACCGAGTTCACCATCCAGTCGCCCGAAGCGGCGCTGCACTACCCGCAGCCGGTCGGTGAGCCGCCCTCCCTGTCCAAGCCTGCGGTGGACGGACTGGCCGGCCCGATGATGAAGTTCTCCGGGACCGCCGCGACCGGGACCGACTACGTCCTCTTCTTCGAGCAGGGCCAGTACCTCGGAGGCGCCCAGGTCGGCCCTGCCGGCCAGTGGGTCTGGCGCCGCTCCGTCAGCTGGACGGCGGGGGAGCACGTCGTCCAGTGCGTCGGGCTGCGCGGAGACGGGTGCACCCCTGTGCTCGAACGGCGGTTCACCGTGCGGACGGACGTGCTTCCGCCCGTCATATCCGTGCCGTCCGAGGGGGCCTTCAGCGGACCGCGGCCCCGCTTCTCCGGCAAGGCCCAGCCGGGCACCACGAAGATCGTGCTGATGGAACGCGGCCTCCTCATCGGCGCGACCGGTGTCGACGAGAAGGGCGAATGGGGGTTCAAGCACGGGCACCCCTGGCGGGCCGGCACCCACACCGTCGAGGCGATCGCCCTCTTCGGTGCGACGGAGTCCGCGCGGACCCGCACCACGTTCACGGTCGTCGGCATCCCGGAGGACAGCCCCATCCGCTCCTTCGGAGCCTCGCGCCACGCGTGCGGCGACGTGTGCGAACACCGTCCCTTCACCGGCGACTGACAGACGCATGCGAAAGGGGCCTCCGCCCAAGGCGGAGGCCCCTTCACGCGTCACTTCCGCGTGTCACACCCGCGTCACGCCGGAACCGACGCCACCCCCGGCTCCAGGAACCGCTTCCCGTTCACCCGCTCCGAGACACCCTCGCGGTCCAGGTACGGCGTGATGCCGCCCAGGTGGAAGGGCCAGCCGGCGCCGGTGATCAGGCACAGGTCGATGTCCTGGGCCTCGGCGACGACGCCCTCGTCGAGCATCAGGCCGATCTCCTGGGCCACCGCGTCCAGCACCCGGTCGCGGACCTGCTCCTCGGTGAGGACGGTGTCGCCCTGCTTCAGCAGCGCGGCGACCTCCGGGTCAAGCTCCGGCTTGCCCGAGTCGTACACGTAGAAGCCGCGCTTGCCGGCCTCGACGACCGCCTTCAGGTTCGGGGAGACCGTGAAGCGGTCCGGGAACGCCCGGTTGAGCGTCTCCGAGACGTGCAGGCCGATCGCGGGGCCGACCAGCTCGAGGAGGACCAGCGGGGACATCGGCAGGCCGAGCGGCTCCACCGCCTTCTCCGCGACCTCGACGGGCGTGCCCTCGTCGATGACGTTCTGGATCTCGCCCATGAAGCGGGTCAGGATGCGGTTGACGACGAACGCCGGGGCGTCCTTCACCAGCACCGCGGTCTTCTTCAGCTTCTTGGCGACACCGAACGCCGTGGCCAGCGACGCGTCGTCCGTCTTCTCGCCGCGCACGATCTCCAGCAGCGGGAGGACCGCGACCGGGTTGAAGAAGTGGAAGCCCACGACCCGCTCGGGGTGCTGGAGCTTCGACGCCATCTCCGAGACCGACAGCGAGGAGGTGTTGGTGGCGAGGATCGCGTGCGCCGGGGCGACCGCCTCGACCTCCGCGAACACCTGCTGCTTGACGCCCATCTCCTCGAACACGGCCTCGATGATGAAGTCCGCGTCCGCGAAGCCCTCGGCCTTGTCCAGCACACCGGTGACCAGGGCCTTCAGGCGGTTGGCCTTGTCCTGGTTGATCCGGCCCTTGCCCAGCAGCTTGTCGATCTCGGCGTGGACGTAGCCCACACCCTTGTCGATGCGCTCCTGGTCGATGTCCGTGAGGACGACCGGCACCTCGAGGCGGCGCAGGAACAGCAGCGCGAGCTGGGAGGCCATCAGACCGGCGCCGACGACGCCGACCTTGGTGACCGGGCGCGCCAGGTTCTTGTCCGGGGCGCCCGCGGGACGCTTGCCGCGCTTCTGCACCAGGTTGAACGCGTAGATGCCGGAGCGCAGTTCGCCGCCCATGATCAGGTCGGCGAGCGCCTGGTCCTCGGCGTCGTACCCCTTCTGCAGGTCGCCGTCCTTGGCGGCGGCGATGATGTCCAGGGCGCGGTAGGCGGCCGGGGCCGCGCCGTGCACCTTGGAGTCGGCGATGAAGCGGCCCTTGGCGACGGCCTGGTCCCAGGCCTCGCCGCGGTCGATCGCCGGACGCTCGACCGTGATCTCGCCCTTGAGGACGGACGCGGTCCAGATCAGCGACTGCTCCAGGAAGTCCGCGCCCTCGAACAGCGCGTCCGCGATGCCGAGTTCGTAGACCTGCTTGCCCTTGAGCTGGCGGTTCTGGTTGAGGCTGTTCTCGATGATCACCGAGACGGCCTTCTCCGCGCCGATCAGGTTCGGCAGCAGGGTGCAGCCGCCCCAGCCGGGCACCAGGCCGAGGAAGACCTCGGGCAGCGAGAACGCGGGCAGGGCCGCGGACACCGTGCGGTAGGTGCAGTGCAGACCGACCTCGACGCCGCCGCCCATGGAGGCGCCGTTGTAGTACGCGAAGGTCGGCACGGCCAGCTTCGACAGGCGCTTGAAGACGTCGTGGCCGCCCTTGCCGATGGCCAGCGCGTCCTCGTGGCGCTTCAGCAGCTCGACGCCCTTGAGGTCGGCGCCGACCGCGAAGATGAACGGCTTGCCGGTGACGCCGACGCCGACGATGTCGCCGTCCGCGGCCTCCTTCTCGACCTGGTCGATCGCGGCGTCGATGTTCGCCAGCGACTGCGGGCCGAGGGTGGTCGGCTTGGTGTGGTCGTGGCCGTTGTCCAGGGTGATCAGGGCGAAGCGCCCGGCACCCAGCGGCAGGTCGAAGTGGCGCACGTGCGCCTGCGTGACGACCTCGCCCGGGAACAGCTCGGCCGCACCCTTCAAAAGCTCAGCGGTGGTGCTCACTTGTCCCCCTCGAAGTGCGGGTTCTCCCAGATGACCGTCGCGCCCATGCCGAAGCCGACGCACATGGTGGTCAGGCCGTAGCGGACGTGCGGCTGCTCCTCGAACTGGCGGGCCAGCTGCGTCATCAGGCGGACGCCGGAGGAGGCCAGCGGGTGGCCGAACGCGATGGCGCCGCCGTACTGGTTGACGCGGGCGTCGTCGTCGGCGATGCCGTAGTGCTCCAGGAACGCGAGGACCTGGACGGCGAAGGCCTCGTTGATCTCGAACAGGCCGATGTCGTCGATGGACAGGCCCGCCTGCGCGAGGGCCTTCTCCGTCGCCGGGATCGGGCCGTAGCCCATGACCTCGGGCTCCACACCCGCGAAGGAGTAGGAGACCAGGCGCATCTTCACCGGGAGGTCGTTCTCGCGGGCGAAGTCCTCGGAGGCGATGACCGAGGCGGTGGCGCCGTCGTTCAGACCGGCCGCGTTGCCCGCGGTGACCCGGCCGTGCACGCGGAACGGCGTCTTGAGACCGGCCAGGTTCTCCAGCGTGGTGCCCGGGCGCATCGGCTCGTCGGCGGTGACCAGACCCCATCCGGTCTCGCCGCCCTCGGGCGAGGTGCGGCGCACCGAGATCGGCACCAGGTCGGCCTGGATCTTGCCGTCGGCGTACGCCTTGGCGGCCTTCTCCTGGGAGCGCACCGCGTACTCGTCGGCGCGCTGCTTGGTGATGCTCGGGTAGCGGTCGTGCAGGTTCTCCGCGGTCATGCCCATGAACAGGGCGGACTCGTCGACCAGCTTCTCGGAGACGAACCGCGGGTTCGGGTCCACGCCCTCGCCCATCGGGTGGCGGCCCATGTGCTCGACACCGCCCGCGATGGCGACGTCGTACGCGCCGAAGGCGACGGAGCCGGCCACCGTGGTGACGGCGGTCAGCGCGCCGGCGCACATGCGGTCGATGGAGTAGCCCGGCACTGACTGCGGCAGACCCGCGAGGATGCCCGCCGTGCGGCCGATGGTCAGGCCCTGGTCGCCGATCTGCGTGGTCGCGGCGATCGCGACCTCGTCGATCTTCTTCGGGTCCAGACCCGGGTTGCGGCGCAGCAGCTCCCGGATCGCCTTGACGACGAGGTCGTCGGCACGGGTCTCGTGGTAGATGCCCTTCGGGCCCGCCTTGCCGAACGGGGTACGGACGCCGTCGACGAAGACGACGTCCCTGACGGTACGAGGCACGATGGCTCTCCTCCAGGTACGGGATGCTGAGCGCTTGCTTACGGCCCATGCTACTTGCGGGTAACGTCACTGCACACCCCCGTCGGCCGGAGCGGCGAACATCACACGACCGGCCCCCGCGGACGGGGGCCGGTCGTGCGGGGTCCACGGCGGTGCTACGACCGCCAGAGCCGCCGTCGCAGGCCCCGGCGCAGCCGCGCCCGGGTGCTGACCCGCTCGTTCCGGCCGGAGATCCGGCGGGCCACGGAGGAGGCCCGGTTCTCCCGCACCTCCAGCTCACCGGCCTGGTGCGCGAACAGCCCGCCACCGGTGCTCATCGCGATCTCCGCCGTGTACGTCCCCGGCGGCACGTCGGAGAGGTCCACGCCCTCCTTGTCCACCGAGGTGAAGTACCCGAAGGCGTACGAGCCGAAGTCGCCCGGCGCCATGTGCGGGCGGACCTTGTCCTCCCGCTTCACCGCCTTGAGCGCGACGGTGTGCGTGCTGTCCGCGCCCCGCAGCGTCAGGTAGTACGTCGAGTGGGTGGCGCGGTCGGCGTTGCGGCCCGGGAGGAAGAGGACGCCGTACACCCGCAGCCGCGGGCCCTCCATCGCGAACCGCTTCAGCGCGAACACGGAGCCGCCGGGGCCGGCCGCCGTGAGGTCGCGCTTGATCACCCGGACGCTCTTCGCGTCGCCCCGGAGGACCACCTCGCGCCCTCGGGAGGCGGCGCGCCGGTCGAGCGGCCGGTAGGCGACCAGCGGCACCCTGCGGTCGATGTCCTCGCTCTCGCTGGTCACCCGGGCGAACACGTCGTACACGCCGTCGGGCAGCGCGTCGAACAGCTCCCGCGCCTCGCAGGTGAAGCCGCCGTCCTTGTAGGACACGAAGTGCGTGTCGAAGTACTTCAGGTACAGCTGGTCCACCGGCACGGTCTTCGCGTCGGCCGCCCACGCCTGCTCGTCGCGGACCAGCACCAGCTGCTTGGTCTCCCGCGCGCCGGCGTCCTCGTCCTGCCCGGCCGGGACGCCGGGCAGGAAGGCGTGCCCGGACAGCGTGGCCCGCTCGGGGGTGAGCTGCGCGGCCGTCAGCACGCCCGCCGCGGTGTCCCGTGCCCGCAGGTCCGCCAGATGCTCGGCGGCGGCGTCCCCGTCCACCTCGTTGGAGCCGATCTGCACCTCGCCGAACCGCGGCACGGTCCCCTCGGTCAGCGCGTAGATGACGCTGAGGATCACCGAGAGACCCTGCCGCGTCACCTCCGCGTGCTTCACCAGGGCGGGCGATTCCACCATGAAGAAGTTGAAGTTGGAGTACTTCCGCAGGGCCGGGAGGAAATGGACGACGTGTTCCTCGTACTGGTAGTCCTTCGTCGAGGAGAACAGGTAGATGTTCCGGTCCAGGTCGGTCGTCTCCGCCAGTATCTCGGGGAGCACCGAGTCCAGCCGGTCCACGTTCTCCTGCGGCTGCCCCTCGCCGAGCACCCACTCGCCGAGCACGCCGTGCCCCTGCGAGTAGCTGCCGATGAAGTACTGCGGCGTGGAGGCGACGATGTGCCGGTAGCCGTACTTCAGCGCGTAGAAAATGGCGGCGCTGCCGCCCTTCGAGGAACCGGCGAGAACCACCGTCTCCCGCGCCAGGCCCAGCTTTTCCCGGTAGTGGGTAATCAGTTCCTCGACCGCGTCCGAAACGGAGAAGTCCATCGCCCGCGCCACGTAGTACGACGGGCCCCCGTCGAACCGGTCGCGGATTCTCAGCACGTTGCACTGGACGCCCGAAAGGGCGGCGCCGAATCCGTACTTCGAGCCCACGGAGGAAAACACCACGAGCAGGTTGCCGTGGTCACCCGCAGCGGGTGTGAACTCGTACTCGATCTCCCAGTTGCCGTATTTCTCCACACGTATCGTGGGCGTGCGGATCGTCGCTGTCCTGTAGTTTTCGGACGTGTGGGGGAGTGTGTCCGAATGCTGCGGGTTGGCCGGGCGGACCTGGGTGGGTTCCATGAAATGGTGCCCCTTGTTCCTGTCAGAGATTTTCCGTTCGGAGTTCGGGCCGCTCCGCAGGAAACACTCTCCGACGTGGGGGTGCGGGCGTTTTCGCAGGAAGAGCAGCCGGGACGAGGCTAACCCATGCTCCCGCCGCGGAGCGAGAGGCGGACCTGTGCCCCGTTCCGCGTATTCCCGATCACCGGCGACGCATGCGGACAGGGCGCCGGAATTCAGGCCAAGTGACCCTGGCAACAGCTCACTTCCCGGGGCGTCGGCCGGGTCCGGCCCGGTCCGGCGGGCTCACGCGCGCCAGTAGCCGCGCCGGAGCAGCACCGCCAGGGGCACGATCTCGATCCGGCCGAGCAGCATCAGCGCGCCGAGGACCACCTTGGACACCGCGCCGAGCGGCGCGTACGAGCCGGACGGGCCCAGCTCGCCGAAGGCCGGGCCGACGTTGCCGAGGCAGGCCGCGGCGGCCCCCAGCGCGGTGAACACCCCGCCGCCGCCCGCCCCGGCTCCCGTCGCAGTCCCCGTCCCCGCCCCCGCGTCCAGCGTCAGACAGAACGTCCCCACCGCCAGGACGAGCAGATAGAGCAGCGCGAACAGCAGCACCGAGCGGAGCACCCGCGCCCCGATCACCCGGCCGCTCACCCGCACCGGCAGGACCGCGTCCGGGTGCACCGCCTGCTCCAGCTCGCGCCGGGTGAAGCGGAGGAGGACGAGATGGCGGACGACCTTGACCGAACCGCTCGCCGACCCGGCGCACGCCCCGACGAACATCAGCGCCAGCAGGGTCAGCGTGGCGACCGTGCCCCAGACCGCCCAGTCGACGGTGGCGAAACCGGTGGTGGTCATCACCGACACCGCCTGGAACGCCCCGTGCCGCAGGGCGCCGGCCCCGCCCGCGTCCCCGGCGGCCCACAGTTCCGCCGCCACGACGCCCGAGGCGACGACGAGGAGCACGGCGTACGTCCTCAGCTCCTCGTCCCGTGCGGCCGCCCGGACCTGACGCAGCGCGGCGAGCCGGTACAGCTGCAGCAGGTTCACCCCCGCCACCGCCATCAGTCCGCACAGCACCCACTGCGTCACCGGCGCGAGACCCCGCGCCGAGTCGTCGTGCGGGGCGAACCCGCCGAGGGAGACGGCGGACGTCGCGTAGGAGAACGCGTCGAAGAGGCCCATCCGGCGGTCGAGACCGGCCCACCCCAGTGCGGCCAGCGCCAGGACGCCGGCCGCCGTCACCGCCAGGTACACCTTCCACAGCCGCCGGGCCGTGCCCCGGACGGTCTCGCCGAGCGTCTCGATCTCCACCGGCCCCGGCAGCTCCGACCGCAGCAGTTCACGGCCGCCGATGCGCAGCCGCGGCAGCACCGCGAGCGCCAGCACGATGATGCCCGCGCCGCCCAGCCAGTGGGAGAACTGACGCCAGAACAGCATGTCCGTGCCGAGCGCGTCGAGATCCGTCACGACGGTCGCGCCCGTCGCGGTGAACCCCGACATCGCCTCGAACCAGGCGTCGGCCGGACGGTCCAGCTGCGGGACGTCGCCGAGCAGGAACGGCACCGCGCCGAACGCGGGCGCGAGCAGCCACACGGCGACGACGACGAGAAAGCCCTCCCGGACGCCCAGCGGCGGGCGCGGGCCCGTCAGCCGTCTCAGCGCCAGCCCGGTCAGCGCCACGGCGGACCCGGTGACGAGGAACGGCCACGGCGGCTCGCCGACCGCGATTGCCACCGCCGCCGGCGGCACGAACGCGAGCGCGTACCAGGCGAGGAGGGTGCCGACGACACCCAGCGCGGTCCGCACGTCGACGTCGGTACGGCCGCGCGGCAGCCACCGGCGGCGGTACGGCAGTGGACGCGGCGGCCTCACAGGTCGTGCTCGATCGAGGGGACGCGGTCGGGCTCCGTGAGGACGACGACCCGGTCCCCGGGCCGCAGTTCGTCCTCCGCGCCGGGGAAGAGCACCGTTCCGTCCCGCACGATCGCGCCCACGGCGGCGCCGGGCAGCGCGCCGGCGGGGCGGTGCGCGAACCGGCTGCCGGGGCGCACGGTCACGTCCAGCACCTCGAAGCGGTCGTCGCCCAGGATCGCCATCTGGTGCGTGCGCTCCCCGAACGTGAAGCGGGCCATCTTCTCTGCGGTCTCGTCACCCGGGTCGATCGTCACGTCCGTGCCGGCCGCCTCGAAGACCTCGGCGGCGGCGGGGTCGTCGAGGACCGTCAGGGTCAGCCGCACCCCGTGCAGCTTCGTCAGCACCGCCGCGTGCAGGTTGCGGGAGTCGTCCTTCGCGGCCAGCACCGCGGCGCCCGCCGTGCCGATGCGCTCACGGCGCAGGAACGCCGGGTCCAGGCCCCGCGCATGGAACACCCGCGCCCGCTCCAGCGCGGCGGCCGCCGCGTGCGCCAGATCCTCGTCCGGTTCGACGATCCGCACCCGGACGCCGCGGCGGAGCAGCACCCGTGCCACGGCCGTGCCCATGCGTCCCGCGCCGTAGATCACCACGTCGTCGACGGGAGCGGCGCCCGTGACCACCCGGCTCCAGGCGCGGGCCGCCGTGGGGGACGCCATCGCGATGATCCAGTCGTCCTCCCGTACGGCCTCGTCCGCGTCCGGCACGGTCCAGCTCCCGTCGCGCACGACGGCGACCACCCGGGACGCGACGGGCAGCCCCGTGGCGCGCAGGGGCCGGCCGGCCAGCCGCGCGGCCGCAGGCCCCCGTACGTCGACGCCGAGGACGACCACCTCGCCGTGGGCGAAGAAGTCCACGTGCCGGGCGCCCGGCACCTGGAGCACCCGCTCGACCGCGCTCGCCGTCTCGAACGCCGTCGACACCAGCAGGTCCACGTCCAGGTCACCCGCCCGCCAGGCACCCAGATAGTCCGTCCCGGTGGCCCGTACGACCGTCCGCGCCGACGACAGCCGGCGCGCGAGCATGGCGGTGACGAGATTGACCTCGTCCCGCGAGGTGCACGCCATCACGAGGTCGGCGTCGGCGACACCCCCGTCGAGCAGCGTCTCCCGCCGGGTCCCGCTGCCGTGCACGATGCGTACGTCGTACGCGTGCGACACGGCCTCCAGCCGCGCCCGGTCGACATCGATCACCGTGCAGTCGTGCGCCTCGGCCAGCGACTTGACCACGGTCCCGCCGACCTGCCCGGCCCCGACCACGACGACCCGCATACCGGCATCGTGGCACGGCGGCGAAGCACCCGCCCGGCATGCGCGCCGGGCGTGGGACGCGTGGCCCGGCGGCCCGGGAGGGACGTGGGCGGGACGCACCGCCGACGGCGCCCGCCGCGAGGGCGGCCGGCCCGCGCGCGGCGCGCGCGGGCACGGACGGGCGGCCGGGAGGCGGCGTGGCACGGCACCGGTCGCCCGGCGCGGAACGTCACGGTGGCCCTGGGTCGCGCTCCGGCCGGCGCGCCCCGCAGGGGACTCTTCGCACCGCGTGCCGGGCGCGGAGGCGGGGTCAGCCCGTCAGGGCCGACACCAGGACCGGGGTCACCTGTTCCACCTGCCAGGCGCGGGCGCCGTGGGACGTCAGGGCCGCGGCGACCGTCTCGGAGGTGGCAGGGGCGGGCGGCTCCCAGCAGACCCGGCGCACGGTGTCCGGCGTGATCAGGTTCTCCGCGGGCATGTTCAGCCGCTCGGCGAGGGCGGTCACGCCGGCCCGCGCGGCCGACAGCCGCGCCGCGGCCGCCGGGTCCTTGTCGGCCCAGGCGCGCGGCGGCGGGGGACCGGTCACCGGCTGGCCCGGCTGGGGCAGCCGGTCCTCACTCAGCGCCTTCGCCCGGTCGACGGCCGCCTGCCACTGCTCGAGCTGGCGGCGGCCCACCCGCTGGCCGAAGCCGTTCAGCGCGGCCAGGGCGTGCGGGTTGGACGGCATGGCGAGGGCGGCCTCGACGATCGCCGCGTCGGACAGCACCTTGCCGGGGGAGACGTCACGGCGCCGGGCGATCCGGTCCCGGGTCTGCCACAGCTCCCGTACGACGGCCATCTGCCGGCGGCGGCGGACCTTGTGCATGCCCGACGTACGGCGCCAGGGGTCCTTGCGGGGCTCGGGCGGCGGCGCCGAGGCGATCGCGTCGAACTCCTGCCGCGCCCAGTCCAGCTTGCCCTGCCGGTCCAGCTCCTTCTCCAGCGCGTCCCGCAGGTCCACCAGCAGCTCGACGTCGAGGGCGGCGTACCGCAGCCACGGCTCGGGCAGCGGGCGCGTGGACCAGTCGACGGCGGAGTGGCCCTTCTCCAGCAGGAAGCCGAGCACGTTCTCCACCATCGCGCCGAGGCCGACCCGGGGGAACCCGGCCAGGCGGCCCGCCAGCTCGGTGTCGAAGAGCCGCGTCGGCGCCATGCCTATCTCGCGCAGGCAGGGCAGGTCCTGGGTGGCGGCGTGCAGCACCCACTCCACACCGGACAGCGCCTCGTCCAGGGCGGACAGATCGGGGCATGCGACCGGGTCGATCAGCGCCGTGCCCGCGCCCTCGCGCCGGAGCTGCACGAGGTAGGCGCGCTGTCCGTAGCGGTAGCCGGAGGCGCGCTCGGCGTCCACGGCGACGGGTCCGCGGCCCGCGGCGAAGGCGGCGACCACCTCGGCGAGGGCGGCTTCGTCGGCCACCACGGGCGGGATGCCGTCGCGGGGCTCCAGCAGGGGGATCGGCGCCTGTTCAGCAGAGGATCCGCCGTCGTCCGGAGGGGCGCCTCCGGTGGTGCGCAGTGAACTGTCTGCTGCGGTGTCGTGGGCGTCGGTCACCTGTCAAGAGTATCCGTACGGCCCGGTACCCGGCCCGCCCCACCGGTCGGCGACGCCGCCGACCAGCGAAAACAGGCCGCCCGCGCAGGCGCCCCTCAGGGACGCAGGGAACGGCGCGACCGGCCCCGCAAGGGGCGCGGGGAACTGCGCGATCAGCCACGGACGACCCGCGCCCGGCGCTGCGAGGTGGCACCACGCCCACCACCCCCAACCACCCCCACCAAGCCCACCGCGCCCGCCGACGCGAGAAGCATCGGCGGGCGCGGCGCGGGCAGGGGACGGCTCGGTAGGAGGGGTCAGTGAATGATTCCGGTGCGCAGGGCCACCGCCACCATCCCGGCGCGGTCGCCCGTGCCGAGCTTGCGGGCGATGCGGGCGAGGTGGCTCTTCACGGTCAGGGCGGACAGGCCCATGGAGACGCCGATCGCCTTGTTCGACTGGCCCTCCGCCACCAGCCGCAGCACCTCGACCTCACGGCCGGACAGCTCGCGGTAGCCACCCGGGTGGCTCGGGGCACCCGGGGGACGGCGGTGCAGGCGGGCGGCCGCCGCGCCGATGGGGGCCGCACCGGGACGGGTGGGGAGCCCGAGGTTGGTGCGGGTGCCGGTGACGACGTAGCCCTTCACGCCGCCGGCGAGGGCGTTGCGCACGGCGCCGATGTCGTCGGCGGCCGAGAGGGCGAGGCCGTTGGGCCAGCCCGCGGCGCGGGTCTCGGAGAGGAGGGTGAGGCCGGAACCATCCGGCAGGTGGACTTCGGCGACGCAGATGTCGCGGGGGTTGCCGATGCGGGGACGAGCCTCCGCGACGGACGAGGCCTCGATCACGTCGCGCACACCGAGGGCCCACAGATGGCGGGTGACGGTGGAACGGACGCGGGGGTCGGCCACGACCACCATGGCGGTCGGCTTGTTCGGGCGGTAGGCGACCAGGCTTGAGGGCTGCTCGAGGAGAACGGACACCAGGCCTCCTGGGGTGCGGGACGGGGCCGGCTCGTGGGGGTGAAGCCGGGACGAACCGTGCTTTCAAGGTCACAGTCGTCTTCGGCAGCAAACCTGATGTCCTTTAGGAAATGATCACGATCTGGTGAGTAACAATCCGGGCAATTCGGACGCACGATCGATCATTCGAAGATCGAACGGTTTCGGTCTGCGGCGAAACGCTTCCGAATGTGGCCGTATCGACAAAGAGACGGCCCGCGAGGCATCCGTGAGGGGTGAGGGGGACACCCGAAGAGCGGCATCCCGGACTGGCCGAAACCCGACCACCTGGCGACCCTCAGCGCGACTGCGGCCCCCGGCGCTGCGGCAGCGTCACCACCGACGCGTCCCCGGGCGCGGTCGGCGGCAGGCCCGCCACCTGCGCGAGCAGATCGCACCAGGCGACCAGATGGGTCGCCGTGTCCGGCACCCCGCCCAGCCCCTCCCGCGGCGTCCACGAGGCGCGGATCTCGATCTGCGAGGCGGCCGGCCGCTCGGACAGCCCGCCGAAGTAGTGGGAGCTCGCCCGCGTCACCGTCCCGCTCGGCTCGCCGAACGCCAGCCCGCGCGCGGTGAGCGCGCCCGTCAGCCAGGACCAGCACACGTCCGGCAGCAGCGGGTCCGCCGCCATCTCCGGCTCCAGTTCCGCGCGGACCAGGGTCACCAGCCGGAACGTGCCGCGCCAGGCGTCGTGCCCGGCCGGGTCGTGCAGGAGCACCAGCCGGCCGTCGGCGAGGTCCTCCTCGCCGTCCACGACCGCCGCCTCCAGCGCGTACGCGTACGGCGCGAGACGTTTGGGCGCGGGGGTGGGCTCGACCTCGACCTGCGGCCGCAGCCGCGCGCCGCGCAGCGCGTCGACAGCGGCCCGGAAGGGCAGCGGGGGCGTTTCCCCGGGTCCGGTGGTGCCCCCTGCCTCCTTCGGTTCGTCCATTCCGCCAGCGCCGTCCGACAGTCGTCCCTGAGCCGCAGCCATGCGGGGAAGATTAAGCGGAACGGGCCGTCGGCGCAGGGAGGGACACCCGTGCCGTCCGGGGGTGTCCGGATCACGCCGTCCCCCGCCGCGCGCCCCCGCTCCCCGTGACCAGGCATCCCGGCGGCCGGGACGGTTCCGGCGACATGCGAAACTGGCCGGTGTGAGCGCCAACGTGAGCCCGACGGGCAGCCAGCCGACCTCGACGTACGACAGTGCCTTCCTCAAGGCGTGCCGGCGTGAGCCGGTGCCGCACACCCCGGTGTGGTTCATGCGGCAGGCCGGGCGCTCCCTGCCGGAGTACCGGAAGGTGCGCGAGGGCATCGGCATGCTCGACTCCTGCATGCGCCCCGACCTGGTCACCGAGATCACGCTCCAGCCGGTGCGCCGCCACCAGGTCGACGCGGCCATCTACTTCAGCGACATCGTCGTGCCCCTCAAGGCCATCGGCATCGACCTCGACATCAAGCCGGGCGTCGGCCCGGTCGTCGAGCAGCCGGTGCGCACCCGCGCCGACCTCGACCGGCTGCGCGACCTGACCCCCGAGGACGTCCCGTACGTCACCGAGGCGATCGGGATGCTGACCCGGGAGCTGGGTTCCACCCCGCTCATCGGTTTCGCGGGCGCCCCCTTCACCCTCGCGAGCTACCTCGTCGAGGGCGGCCCGTCCCGCACGTACGAGAACGCCAAGGCGATGATGTACGGCGACCCGGAGCTGTGGGCGGACCTGCTGGACCGGCTCGCGGAGATCACCTCCGCGTTCCTGAAGGTGCAGATCGAGGCCGGTGCCTCGGCCGTGCAGCTCTTCGACTCCTGGGCGGGCGCGCTCGCCCCCGCCGACTACCGTCGTTCGGTGCTGCCCGCGTCGGCGAAGGTGTTCGACGCGGTGGCCGGCTACGACGTGCCGCGCATCCACTTCGGCGTCGGCACCGGTGAGCTGCTCGGGCTGATGGGCGAGGCCGGCGCGGACGTCGTCGGCGTCGACTGGCGCGTCCCGCTGGACGAGGCCGTCCGCCGCGTCGGCCCCGGCAAGGCGCTCCAGGGCAACCTGGACCCGACCGTGCTGTTCGCCGGGCGCGAGGCCGTCGAGAGCAAGGCCCAGGAGGTCCTGGACTCGGCCGCCGGCCTGGAGGGCCACGTCTTCAACCTCGGCCACGGCGTCATGCCGTCCACCGACCCGGACGCCCTGACGCGGCTGGTGGAGTACGTCCACACGGCTTCCGCCCGCTGACCGTATACGACTGACCGTCGTCCGGCGGCCTTCGGGCCGCCGGTGAGGCCGGTGCCGCGCGTTCCCGCGCGCGGCACCGGCCTTTCGCGTTCCCGGGCGCCCTTCGCGCCGGCCCTTCCTCGTCTCGTTCGGCACTCCGAACGACGGTCGCTATGTCGATAACGATTGGGCAACTTGCGAAAACTTTCTGTTGCTCCACCGACATTTTCGGCGGTAGACCTTGCCCAACTTCGCGGATGACTCGTTAGTTTGCGCAAACTAATCAGCATGTGGATCACTTGTGTCGACAGATCAGGAGCGCCCGATGACGAGGAAGACCCGCAGCGCGACGGCTGCCGCGATCGGCCTGTGCTGCCTCGCACTCGCCGCCGCCGGATGCGCCGGTGGCGGTGACGACGACGGCGCGGTCGGCGGCGAGGCGACGGTGACCGTCTGGACGAACGCGATGGAGGGACGCGGCCTGGTGTTCTGGCAGAACGCCGCGAAGGAGTACCGCAAGCTGCACCCCGACGTCACGATCAAGATCCAGACCGTGCAGAACGAGGACCTCGACGGCAAGCTGCAGAACGCCCTCAACTCGGGCTCGGCGCCGGACATCTTCCTCCAGCGCGGCGGCGGCAAGATGCAGGCCATGGTCGACGCCGGCCAGATCAAGGAGCTGGAGCTCACCGACACCGACCGGGCCAACGTGGGCGAGGCGGCCCTCGAGGGCGCCTCCATCGACGGCAAGGTCTACGCGATGCCGCTCGACACCCAGCCCGAGGGCATCTACTACAGCAAGGACCTCTTCGAGAAGGCCGGCATCACGGCTCCGCCGACGACCCTGGACGAGCTGAAGGACGCCGTCGCCAAACTGAAGGCGATCAAGGTCGCGCCCATCGCGGTCGGCGCCAAGGACGCCTGGCCGGCCGCGCACTGGTACTACAACTTCGCCCTGCGCGAGTGCAGCCAGGAGACCATGCAGGAGTCGGCGAAGTCGCTCACCTTCGACGACCCCTGCTGGACGAAGGCCGGCGACGACCTCGCGGAGCTGCTGGGCGAAGACCCCTTCCAGAAGGGCTTCCTCACGGCCTCCTCGCAGCAGGGCGCCGGGTCGTCGGCGGGCCTGATCGCCAACCACAAGGCCGGCATGGAGCTCATGGGCAACTGGAACCCGGGCGTCATCGCCGACCTGACCCCGGACAAGAAGCCGCTCCCCGACCTCGGCTGGTTCCCCTTCCCGGCCGTCCCCGGCGGCAAGGGCGACCCCACCGCCATCATGGGCGGCGCCGGCGGCTACTCCCTGTCCAAGAACGCGCCCGAAGCGGCCCTCGGTTTCCTCCAGTTCACGGTGACCAAGGAGCAGCAGGTGGCGTACGCAGAGGCGTTCGACACCATCCCGGTGAACAAGGAGGCCCAGGACGTCGTCAAGGAGCCGTACAACATCTCGGCGCTGCAGGCCTTCAACAAGGCCGCCTACTCCATGCAGTTCCTCGACACCATGTACGGCCAGAACGTCGGCAACGCCATGAACATCGCCGTGGTGAACCTGCTGGCCGGCAAGGGCACCGCGGCCGACATCGTCAAGGACGTCAAGGCCGCGGCGGAGAAGGGCTGACCGGACAGACATGAGCGACACCCTCGCCCCGCGGCGCGCGACCGCACGCCGCCGGGGCAGGACGCGACTGGAGATCGCCGTCCTGTCCGCACCGGCGGTCATCGTGTTCCTCGCGTTCGTGATCTTCCCGGTCGCGCTCGCCGCCTACTACGGGTTCTACCGGTGGAAGGGCTACGGGGACCCCACCGACTGGGTCGGCCTGAACAACTACCGGCTGATCCTCACCGACCCCGCGTTCCACGACGTCCTGTGGCACAACGGCCTGATCCTGGTGATGTCCCTGGCCGTCCAGGGGCCGCTGGCCATCGGTCTCGCCCTGCTGCTCAACCGGCGGATACGCGGCCGCTCCACGATCCGCGTCCTGGTCTTCGTGCCGTACATCATCTCCGAGGTGATCGTCGGCACCGGCTGGAGCCTGATGCTGCAGAGCGAAGGCGCCGTCAACGGGCTGCTGCGCGGGATCGGGCTCGGCTCGCTGGAGGCCGACTGGATATCCGACCCGGATCTGGCCATCTGGACGCTGATGGCCGTCATCACGTGGAAGTACCTCGGCTTCGCGGTGATCCTGATGCTGGCCGGCCTGCAGTCGATCCCCGACGAAATTTTCGAGGCCGCGCAGATCGACGGCGCCTCCTACTGGCAGATCCAGCGCCGGATCACCCTGCCGCTGCTCGGACCGACGATCCGCATCTGGGCGTTCCTGTCGATCATCGGCTCGCTGCAGCTGTTCGACCTCGTCTACATCATCTGGGGCCAGTACGTCTCGGGCACCGCCGGGACCTCCACCATGGCGATCTACATGCTCGCCCAGGGCCGCAACGCGGGCAACTACGGCTACGGCAGCGCCGTCGCCGTCGTGATGTTCGTGATCTCGCTGGTCGTCGCGCTGATCTACCAGCGCTTCGTCCTGCGCCGCGACCTCAAGGGCGCCGTCACGGAAGGGACCGTGTGATGAGCGCGACCACCATCTCCCGGAAGCCCACCGGGCGCGACGGCGGACCGGTCACCTACTTCGTCGCGCTGCTCCTCGTCGGCGTCTGCGTCGCGCCGGTGGTGTACATCGTGCTCGGGGGCTTCCGCACCAACGCCCAGATCACCACCGACCCGGCCGCGCTGCCCGACCCCTGGGTCAGCGTCAACTACATGGCCGTCCTCAAGTCGTCGGTCTTCTGGGGAGAGTTCGCCAACTCCCTGATCGTCGCGCTCGCCAGCACGGCCGGCATCGTCGCGCTCGGGCTGATGGTCAGCTTCGTCATCGCCCGCTACGACTTCCGGTTCAAGGGAGCCATGTACTCGCTGTTCGCGGCGGGCCTGATGTTCCCGATGGTCATCGCGATCACCCCGCTGTACCTGGTGATCAAGGACCTCGGTCTCGTCGACAACCTGCTCGGCGTGATCGTCCCGCAGATCGCCTTCGGCCTGCCGACGACCGTCATCATCCTGGTGCCGTTCCTGCGGGCCATCCCGAACGAGATCGAGGAGGCCGCCGCGCTCGACGGGATGAGCCGGCTCGGGTTCTTCTTCCGCATGGTGATCCCGCTGTCGCTGCCCGGCGTGGTGACCGTCGGCATCCTCGCCTTCGTCGGCAGCTGGAACAACTACCTGCTGCCCCTGTACGTCCTCAACTCGCAGGCCAACTTCACCCTGCCGCTGGGCGTGCAGGTCTTCTCCTCGCAGTACTCCACGGACACCGCGAAGGTGCTCGCCTTCACCTCGCTCGCCATGCTGCCCGCCCTGGTGTTCTTCTCGGTCTTCGAGAAGCGCATCGTCGGCGGCCTCACCGGCGCGGTGAAGGGCTGAGCGGAAGGGAACCGCACCGTGCACGTCACCTCCCGGCCGACACCGGACCCGGTCGCCGAACGCCGGGAGGTGACCTGCCCGTCGCGCGACGGAACACGGCTGCGGACCCTCCTGCTGCTTCCGCACGGCACCGGCCCCTGGCCGGCGCTCCTCACCCGCCACCCCTACGACGTGACCCACGAGGAGGACGACGGGTACCTGGACGTCCGCCGCATGGTCGCCGCCGGCTACCTGGTCGCGCTCCAAGACGTGCGGGGCCGCTTCGGCTCCGAGGGCGTCTTCGACCCCTGCGCCCAGGAGGAGGCGGACGGCGCCGACGCCGTGGCCTGGCTCGCGGCACGCCCCGAGTGCGACGGCACCGTCGCCATGTGGGGCGCGTCCTACGCCTCCGACACCCAGTTCGCCGCACTGCTCGGCGGCGCCCCGGCACTGCGGGCGCTCGCCCCCGCCATGACGCCCGCGCTGTCGGCGCTCGACGGCTTCCGCTTCCGCGGCGGCGTGCCGGAGCTGGGCAGCACCCTCGCGTGGACGCACCACGCCATCGCGCCGGACGCGATCACCCGTCTCCCCTCCGCCCGCGAGCGGGAGGCCGAACGCCGGCGCCACGAGGCGACCGGGCGGGCGATCGCGACGGGCGAGGCGTACCGCGCCGGGGCCCTGCACGAGCGGCGGGACGCCGAGGGCATCGTCCGCTGGGGGCTGGACCGGCTGCGGGAGCCGCTGGACTCGCCACGTCACCGGGCGGGGAAGATCGTCGACCGGCTCGACGCGGTCGACGTGCCGGTGCTGCTGACCGGCGGCTGGTTCGACGTGTTCCTCGGCCCGACCCTGGAGCTGTACCGGCGGCTGCGGCGCCGCGCGCGGGACACGGGCGGGCCGGCGCCCCGGCTGGTCGTCGGCCCGTGGACGCACGACGACTACTCCGGCCGGGCGGCGGGCCTCGACTTCGGCCCGGACGCCTCCGCCGAAGCCGTGGACCTCACCGCGCTGCACCTGCGCTGGTTCGACGCGGTGCTGCGCGGGGACGCACCCGGCTCCCCGCCGGTACGGGTGTTCCTGATGGGCGCCGACCGGTGGGTGGCGACGGCCGAGTTCCCGCCGCGTGACGCCCGGCCGCTCGAGCTGTTCCTCACCCCGGAGGGCGCGCTCGCCCCCGAGCCGTCGGGGAGCGGCGGCCGGCGGCTCGTCAGCGACCCGGCGTCCCCGGTGCCGACGTGCGGCGGGAACGTCCTGCTCTTCGCGCCGTTCGGGGCCGGCCCCGCCGACCAGACGGCGGTCGAGGCACGGCCGGACGTCGTCTCCTGGCGCACCGGTCCGCTGGAGGAACCCCTCACGGTGATGGGCGCGGTCCGTGCCGTCGTCCATCTCGTCACCACGGGGACGGACGCGGACGTGGTGGTCCGGCTGTGCGACGAACCCCCCGACGGCGCCGCCCGCGTCGTCGCTGACGGCGTGCGCCGGGGATCGGCGCGGTCCGTCGATCCGGTGACCGGCCGGGGCGGCAGAAGGCCGCTGGAACCGGGCCGGGCGTACGAGATCGGCGTGGACCTCTGGTCGACCGCGCACACCTTCCTGCCGGGCCACCGGATACGCGTCGACATCGCCCCCAGCTCGTCACCGCGCTGGGACGTCGGCACCAACACCTACGCCCCGGAAGGGGAGTTCGCGCCCCCGCTCACGGCCGAGCACACCGTCCTCCAAGGGGCCGGGCGGCCGAGCCGGCTCGTCCTCGACGTGGTCCCGTCACCCGTGTGACACGGGCCCGGTCGAGGCGCGCACGACCAGTTCGGTCGCCAGTTTCATCCGGGCCGGGGGCCGGGACGCGCCGTCCTCGCCCCGGGAGAGGTCGAGCAGCAGCTTGACCGCCGCCGCGCCCAGTTCGGTGCTGGGCTGGCGGACGGTCGTCAGACCGGGGGTGATGTACTGCGCCTCCGGCAGGTCGTCGAAGCCGATGACGCTGATGTCGTCGGGGACCCGCAGGCCCCGCTCGGCCAGCGCGTCGTAGACGCCGAGCGCCATCGAGTCGGCGCAGGCGAAGACCGCCGTGACGCCCGGATCCTCGTCGAGGAGGGTGTGGGTGGCGGCCGTCGCCTTCGCCCGGTTCCAGCCCCCGTAGGTCACGGTCACGGTGGCCCGCCCGCCGGTCTCGGTGTCCGCCGCCCCGCGGAAGCCGTCCACGCGGGCCCGGCTGAACAGATGGCGGGCGTGCCCGGCTACCACACCCAGCCGCTCGTGCCCCAGGGACAGCAGGTGCTCGGCGGCCATGCGGCCGCCCTCCCAGTTCGCCACGCCGACGCTCGTCACGCCCGCGGGCGGCGTGGTCATCGGGTCGATCAGCACCACCGGGACGCCCGCCGCGAAGAGCGCGCCGAACTGCGGCGACGCCGGGTCGACCAGCGTGCCGACCACGCCGAGGGTCCGCCTGCGCAGCACCCGTGACACCCAGTCGCCCTGCGGCTCGGCCAGCGTCAGCACGACGTCGAGCCCCGCAGCGGCGGCCTCGCGGCCGACCCCGGCGATGAGGAGGTTCGCCCACGACCCCTCGAAGTGGGTGACCACCAGGTCGAGGACCTGGGACCGGCCCGTCTCGTCCCGCGCGCCCTCGCTCCTGCCCTGGGCCCTGCGGGTGTAACCGACGGCCCGTACGGCCTCCATGACCCGCGCGCGGGTCTCCGCCGAGACGTCGGTCCCGCCGCGCAGCACCTTCGACACGGTCGGCACGCTCGTACCGGCGGTCTCTGCGACCAGGGACAGGGTGGGACGCGTTCCGGCTGGTCGGGGTGGCATGGGGGACAGATTAGCCGAACCGGCGCACGGGCCCTCCGGCCGCGGGCCGCCCTCACACGGCGGTCGCCGGGACGTACTCGAACCAGTCGAAGGCGACCGAACCCTCCGTGGCGTACATGCCGATGACGCGGCCGGTGAAGCCGGCGGCGACCTCGGTCGACAGGTACCGCCCGTCCAGTTCGGCGAGCGGGTGGGCGCCCGGGGCGGCGGGGTCGCCCAGCCAGAAGGCGAGGGTGTCGGGGCCGGTGGTGTGACCGCCGGTGAGCAGGGGTGAGGCGGGCACCAGGTCCGAGGTGCGGACGGTCACGCCGAGGAGCAGCGGTCCTGGCGGGGCGGGCCGCTGGGCCACGGTCTGGCTCAGCGGCCCGATCCGCGCCACGACACGCACCTCCCCGTCACCGGCCTCCACCTCGTAGTGGTGCGCCTCGTCCAGCCGTACGCAGATCCCGCCGCGTCCCGTGCCCGGGTCGACCAGGGCGGTGACGCGGCAGTCGTGGTGCTGCTGGCGGCGGCCGACGAACGTGTAGCCGGGGGTGTCCAGGGTGGGGCCGGTGGCGTGCAGCACCAGCGATCCTGGCCGCTCCGTGAGCGACCAGGAGCCCTCCGGGCGGGCGAACGGCGAGATCCAGTGCGGGGCGAGGGCCGTCCCGTCGAAGTCGTCGCGGGCGGGCGGGTCCTGCACGGGATGCCAGGCGCCGCCCGGCGCCGGATGACGCTCCGGCACGGGCGCGACGACCGGCCAGCCGTCCTCGTCCCACTCCACCGGCGTCAGGAACGTCTCGCGGCCCAGGACGTGCACGTCGGGCGTGAACCCGCGCGGGCGGACGCCGAGCAGCACCATCCACCAGCCGCCGTCGGGCGCCTGCACCAGGTCGGCGTGGCCGGTGTTCTGGATCGGGCGGCCGGTGCCGCTGTGCGAGAGGAGCGGGTTGCCGGGCGCGCCCTCCCAGGGGCCGCGCGGGGAGCGGGCCCGGGCCACCGACACGGCGTGGCCGCGCTCCGTGCCGCCCTCGGCGATCAGCAGGTACCACCAGTCGCCGATGCGGTAGAGGTGCGGCGCCTCCGGGTACTTGAGGCCGCTGCCGGACCAGGTGGGGAAGGGGCCCTCCACCACCGCGCCCGTGGCCGGGTCGATCCGCGCGAGGTTGACGCCGCCCGCGGGTCCGGAGAAGGCGCACCAGCAGGCGCCGTCCTCGTCCCACGCCAGGTCGGGGTCGATGCCCTCCAGACCGATCCACACGGGGTCGCTCCACGGCCCCTCGGGGCGCTCGGCCGTGACGACGAAGTTGCCGCCGCCGTCGACGTTGGTGTTGACGACCCAGAAGCGGCCGTCGTGGTGCCGGATCGTGGGGGCGTAGAGACCGCCGGACGCCTTCGAGCCGGGGAGCGGCAGGGGCAGTTGGGCGGGGCGGTCGAGCACGTTGCCGATCTGCTCCCAGTGCACCAGGTCGCGGCTGTGGAAGAGGGGCAGCCCGGGGACGTACTCGAAGCTGGAGCACACCAGGTAGTAGTCGTCGCCGACCCGGCACACGCTCGGGTCGGGGTGGAAACCGCTGATCACCGGGTTCTCGTACGTATGGTCGAACATGGTCCTCCCCATCGAACGGCGGGCCGCTGGGGGGAGTCTAGGCCCGCGGGCGATCAAGCGGGCGGTCGTTCTACCAGCCGGGCCGGGCCCGCCGGCCGAAGAGCATGCCGCGCGGCTCGGGCGGCGGGGGAGTGCCCGGCTTCAGCGGCCACGCCAGCAGCATGCCGACGACGAAACCGACGACGTGCGCCGCGTACGCCACCGAGCCCGCGTCCGTGACGCCCTGGCCGGCCGAGTACACCGCCTGGAGCCCGAACCACAGGCCGAGCACGATCCACGCGGGCAGCCGCAGCGGCAGGAAGATCAGGAACGGCACCAGCACCCAGACGCGTGCCTTGGGATAGAGGACCAGGTAGGCGCCGAGGACGCCCGCGACGGCTCCCGACGCGCCGATCAGCGGCTCTCCGGAGCCCGCGTTCAGCAGCGCGAAGCCGTACGCGGCCGCGTAGCCGCAGACCAGGTAGAACAGCAGGAAGCGGACGTGCCCCATGCGGTCCTCGATGTTGTTGCCGAAGATCCAGAGGAACAGCATGTTGCCCAGCAGGTGCAGCCAGCCGCCGTGCAGGAACATCGCCGTCAGCACGCTCAGTTCGGGCGACTTGTCGTAGCGGGGCGGGCCGATCACGCAGCCGGCGCCCTGCGGGCCCACACCGGTGGCGCCGGTCGGCACCAGGTTCGGCAGCTGGTGGTGGATCAGCTCCCTGGGCACCACCGCCCACCGCTCCAGGAACGACTGGAGGTGGCACAGGTCCGCCAGGCTGCCGCCGCCCCCGGTCAGGGAGCCGACGACACCGGGCGTGAGCGCCACGAAGACGACGACGTTGGCGATGATCAGCGCGTACGTCACCCAGGGGGTGCGGCGCGCGGGGTTCACGTCATGAACGGGGATGACCACATTCCACTGGTGCCCGGACGGCCGCAGGTGAATCGGCGGGCCCCTGAACGCCGCCCGTCCGCCGTGCGTATGTTCCCTCAACCGCCCGCGGCGCGGGGAAGGCGCCGCGGGGCCGACGTGAGGACACAGGCGATGAACGACCGAGTGACCGTCCCCGTGCACGCGCTGCCCGACGGCGAGGCCGAGCTGACGCTCGTGGTCCGCCTCCCCTGGGAGGACGTCGCCCGGCTCGGCCAGGAGGCGGGGCGGCTCGCCGCGCAGACGCAGCGGCCGGTGACGCTGGACGAGGCGGTCGGCCACCGCCTCCGCTCCACCCGCGCCACCGCCGCCCACGCCCGCCCGACGGCCGGCGAACAGCCCCCGGCCGTCCCGCCGGCCACCGCCTCCGCGACGTCGACGACCGGCTCGGTCTCCTCCCTCCCGTCCCGCCCTCCGGGCGAACAGGCCCGCCAGGCGATCGAACGCATCAACGGGACGGCGTGACGCCGACTCGTACGGCGGCCATGTTCCCGGCCCGGGTCGGCCGACGCGCGCCGGGCACCCCCCGGCTGCCGGACACGAGCCGCATGCGGGACGCGCCCCGCACCGGCCCGCCATACGCCTCGCACCGCCGGGCTGGCGCCGTGCGCGGGGCGTGAGCGGGCCTCGCCGGGCTGCGGACCTGCCGTCAGGTGCGGCCGGGGCCGGGCCGCCGGGCGGTTCTCGCAAGGGGACGAGGCGCGTCTGTCGGATCCGGGCGCATGGCCTGTGCGGCGGGGGCGGCTGCGTGTGTCGTGTGCCGGGTGCCCTCTGCCGGTGTGCCGGCCGGGTGCGGGCTGGACCGCCGGAGCGGGACCGGGTCCGCGCGCACGGGCGTGGACCCCGCTTCCGGTGTGGGCACACGGCGCTGTGCGGGCGGGGCCCGAGCTTCTGTCCGCTCGTGCCGAGTGCGGGGTGCCGAATGCCGGGCCGGCGGCCACCCGCGGCGGCCGCCGGCCGGGCCGCGGGGCCGTGTGCCGACGCCGGCCGCTCGGCCGTACCGGCTGCGGGGCGTGCTCACCGGCCCCGCACCTTCGCCGCCGCCTTCCGCGCCGCGATCTGGATCGGGTCCCAGACCGGGGAGAAGGGCGGGGCGTAGCCCAGATCCAGTGCCGCCACCTGGTGGACCGTCATGCCCGCCGTCAGGGCGACCGCCGCGATGTCCACGCGTTTGCCCGCGCCCTCGCGGCCGACGATCTGGACGCCGAGGAGGCGGCCCGTGCCCAGTTCCGCCAGCATCTTGACCGTCATGGGCGCGGCGTTCGGGTAGTAGCCCGCGCGGCTGGTCGACTCGATCGTCACCGTCTCGAAGCGCAGGCCCACCCGGTGGGCGTCCTTCTCGCGCAGGCCGGTGCGCGCGATCTCCAGGTCGCACACCTTGCTGACCGCCGTGCCGACCACGCCCGGGAAGGTCGCGTAGCCGCCGCCGGCGTTCGTGCCGATGATCTGGCCCTGCTTGTTGGCGTGGGTGCCGAGCGGGATGTGCCGCAGCTGCCCGGAGACCAGGTCGAGCACCTCCACGCAGTCGCCGCCCGCCCACACGTTCTCCTGGCCGTGCACCCGCATCGACCGGTCGGTGAGCAGCCCGCCGTGGTCGCCGAGGGGCAGCCCGGCGGCCCGCGCGAGCGTGGTCTCGGGCCGTACGCCGATGCCCAGGACGACGACGTCGGCGGGGTACTCGGCGTACGCGGTGGCGACCGCCCGCACCCGGCCGTCGGCGCCGGTGGGCAGCGCGGTCACCTCGGCGTCGTCGACCATCGTGATGCCCAGCCCGGTCATGGCCTCGCGCACCAGCCGGCCCATGTCGGGATCGAGGGTCGCCATCGGCTCGGGCCCCCGGTTGACGACCGTCACCTCGTACCCGCGGTTGATCAGCGCCTCGGCCATCTCCACACCGATGTAGCCCGCCCCCACGACCACCGCGCGGCGCCCCTCCGTACGGGTCAGTGTGTCCAGCAGCGCCTGCCCGTCGTCCAGGGTCTGCACCCCGTGCACCCCGGCCGCGTCGATCCCGGGCAGGTCCGGGCGGACCGGCCGCGCACCGGTCCCGATCACCAGCTTGTCGTACGACGTCCACGACTCGGCGCCGGACTCCAGGTCACGGGCGCGCACCCGCCCCCGGTCCACGTCGATCTCCGTGACCTCGGTGCGCAGCCGCACGTCGATATGACGTGCGCGGTGCTCCTCGGGGGTCCGGGCGATCAGTTCGTCCCGGTCCCCGACGTCGCCGCCCACCCAGTAGGGGATGCCGCAGGCGGAGTAGGAGGTGAAGTGGCCGCGTTCGAACGCCACGATCTCCAGCTCGTCCGGGCCTCTCATCCGCCGGGCCTGCGACGCCGCGGACATGCCCGCGGCGTCGCCGCCGATCACGACCAGCCGTTCCCTCACCCCGTGCGCAGCGCTCGTGTCCATGCCGCCCACGCTACGGGGGAGGGGCGAGCAGGGTGCCTCAGGCGTCGCCGTTCCCGGCGTCCGGGGCGCGCCCCGGGATTGGCGGGGCGACGGGCAGCGGGCCCGGGCCCGTTCCCGAGCCGCCGTCCGCCGCGGACCCGGGACGCGGGCGGCGCGCCACCCGGGGGCTGATCAGCTTGCTCCACACCAGCACCACCAGCGCCGCCACCGCCGCGAACGGCAGGACCGCGCCCAGCGCCAGCATCAGCCAGCGCAGCAGGGTCAGGAAGACGCCCCAGCCACCCGCGAGCGCGTCCAGGAAACCGGGCTCCTCGTCCTCCTTCGCCTCCTTCTTCACCGGCGTCTCGGACAGCGTGAGCGTGATGGTGGCGAGACTCGCGCGGTCCTTCAGGGACGCCTGCCGGGCGAGCAGCGACTCCAGGTCGGCCTGGCGGGTGCTCAGCTCACCCTCCAGGGTCACCACGTCGCTGAGCCGCGTCGCCCGGTCCATCAGCTCGCGGATCCGCGCCACGCTCGCCCGCTGCGACGTGATACGGCTCTCCACGTCGACCACCTGGTCGGTGACGTCCTCCGCGTTCGCGTTGCGCTCGACCAGGGTGCCCGTGCCCTCCAGCGCGGCCAGCACCTTGTCGTACGCGTCGACGGGCACGCGCAGCACCACCCGCGTGCGCTCGTCGCCCACGGCGTCCCTGCGGGTGGTCTCGTCGCCGACGTAACCGCCCGCGTTCGTGGTCGCGGTGCGTGCCTCGTCGAGCGCCGTCGGCACGTCCTTGACGCGCACCGTCAGGGAGGCCGTGCGGATGATGTGCTCCGTCGCCGGCCGGGGCGCCGACGGGGCGGACCGGTCCGCCGTGCCGCCCGGCGCGCCCTGCTTCCCGGACTCGGGCGCCGCGTCCGCCGCACCCTTCTCGTCCGCCGCCACCCCCTGCCCGTCTCCGGCCTTGCTCGCCCCTCCGTCGCCGGACGCGCTGCACCCGGTGACCGCGAGGGCCGCCGCCAGCAGCGCCCCCGCCAGGGCGTGGGCGGATCGTACGGATCGTCGTGTGCGCATGCGGGACTCCCCCTGCCGTGGTGACGCTGACGATCCTCAGACGCCGCAAGGGGGACGGGCGTTCGGCCCGGACGGTCGCGATGGGGTCACGGTCGGGACTCGGCGGGGCCACACGGCCCTGGCGGACCGGCGCGCGGCATTTGAGAAGGTGGAGGGCATGAGCGGAACACACACGGACGGCGGCCGGCACGCCGTCGTCGTCGGAGCGGGCATCGCCGGACTGGCCGCCGCGCACCGGCTGCTGGAGCACGGGGCGCGGGTCACCGTGCTGGAGGCCTCGGACCGGGTCGGCGGCAAGCTGCTGCCCGGCGAGATCGCGGGCGCCCGCGTCGACCTCGGCGCGGAGTCGCTGCTGGCCCGCCGGCCCGAGGCGGTCGGGCTCGCCCGCGCGGTGGGCCTCGCCGACCGGCTCCAGCCGCCCGCCACCGCCTCCGCCACGCTGTGGACCCGCGGCGCCCTGCGCCCCATGCCGAAGGGACACGTCATGGGCGTCCCCGGCACCGCCGCCGCCCTCGCCGGCGTGCTCTCCGACGAGGCCCTCGCCCGGATCGAGCGGGACGCCGAACTGCCGCCCACCGAGATCGGCGACGACGTCGCCATCGGCGAGTACGTCGCCGAGAGGTTCGGCCGTGAGGTCGTCGACCGGCTCGTGGAGCCCCTGCTCGGCGGGGTGTACGCGGGGGACGCGTACCGCATCTCGATGCGCTCGGCCGTCCCGGGCCTCTTCGACGCCGCCCGCGCGCACGCCACCCTGACCGAGGCGGTCCGCGCCGTGCAGGCGAAGACCGCCGCCGCGCAGCGGACAGGACCCGTCTTCACGGGCGTCGCGGGCGGCGTGGGCACCCTGCCGCTCGCGGTCGCCGACTCCCTGCGCGCCCGGGGCGTCCGCATCCTCACCGGCACCCCGGTCACCGAGCTGCGCCGCGAACCCGACGACGGCTGGCGGCTCGTCGCCGACGGCGAGGTGCTGCACGCCGACGCGGTCGTCGTCGCCGCGCCCGCCCCGGCCGCCGCGGACCTGCTGCGCGCCGAGGCGCCGGGCGCCGCCGCCGAGCTGTCCGCCGTCGAGTACGCCTCGATGGCGCTGATCACCCTCGCCTACCAGCGCGACGAGGCACACCTGCCCGAGGGCAGCGGGTTCCTGGTGCCGCCCGTCGAGGGCCGCTCGATCAAGGCGTCCACGTTCGCCTCCCGCAAATGGGGCTGGATCGCCGAGGAGAACCCGGACCTGGCCGTCGTGCGCACCTCCGTGGGCCGCCACGGCGAGACGGAGCTCCTGCACCGCGACGACGACGAGCTGGTGGAGCTGTCCCGGCACGACCTGAAGGCGGCCACCGGCCTGGACGCCTCCCCGGTCGCCGCCCGCGTCACCCGCTGGGACGACGGCCTGCCGCAGTACCCGGTCGGCCACCACGCGCGCGTAGCCCGCGTCCGCGCCCACCTCGCCGGCCTGTCCGGGCTGGCCGTCTGCGGCGCCGCGTACGACGGCGTCGGCGTCCCCGCGTGCATCGCGAGCGCCTACGCCGCCGCCGACCAGATCCAGGGTGACCTGCGCGCTGTGCAGCAGCTCACCGCGCACCCGGTGCAAAGCCTTCACGGAGGAGCAGGAGAATAAGGGACATGAGTGACGACGCCACCACCCCCGCGCCCGACCGGATCCCCAACAAGGGCAAGCTGGCCAAGGACCTCAACGAGGTCATCCGCTACACCCTGTGGTCCGTGTTCAAGTTGAAGGACGTCCTGCCGGAGGACCGCGCGGGCTACGCCGACGAGGTCCAGGAGCTGTTCGACCAGCTCGCCGCCAAGGACGTCACCATCCGCGGCACCTACGACGTGTCGGGCCTGCGCGCGGACGCCGACCTCATGATCTGGTGGCACGCGGAGACCGCCGACCAGCTCCAGGAGGCCTACAACCTCTTCCGCCGCACCAGGCTGGGCCGCGCGCTGGAGCCGGTCTGGTCGAACATGGCGCTGCACCGCCCTGCCGAGTTCAACCGCTCGCACATCCCGGCGTTCCTCGCCGACGAGACGCCCCGCGACTACGTGAGCGTCTACCCGTTCGTGCGCTCCTACGACTGGTACCTGCTGCCGGACGAGGACCGCCGCCGCATGCTCGCGGACCACGGCAAGATGGCCCGCGGCTACCCGGACGTGCGCGCCAACACGGTCGCGTCGTTCTCCCTCGGCGACTACGAGTGGATCCTCGCCTTCGAGGCCGACGAGCTGTACCGCATCGTCGACCTGATGCGTCACCTGCGCGCCTCCGAGGCCCGTATGCACGTCCGTGAGGAGGTCCCGTTCTTCACGGGCCGCCGCAAGGACGTCGCGGACCTGGTCGCCGGTCTGGCCTGAGCTCTCAGGCCCGGGGAGCGGGCGCCGGGTGCGGTGCGCAGGACGCGCGCCGGCCCGGCACCCGCCCCTCCAGCAGATACGCCGTCAGGTGCGCGTTCACGCACGCGTTGGCGCCGCCCGCGAGGCCGTGGCTGCCGGCGTCCCGCTCCGTCACCAGCGCCGCCCCGGCGAGCCGCCGGTGCAGCTCCAGCGCCCCGTCGTAGGGGGTCGCCGCGTCCCGTTCGGCCGCCAGGATCAGGGTCGGCGGCAGCTCGCCCGCACCGGCGCGCACGTCGAGCGGCCGCTGCCGGGGCGCCGGCCAGGAGGCGCAGGGCAGGTTCGTCCACACGTTGTCCCACGTCCCGAACGGCGCCCGGCGCGCCAGCCGCGTGTTGTCCCGGTCCCACACCGCGAAGTCCGTCGGCCAGGGGGCGTCGTTGCACTGAACGGCCAGGTACACCGCGCGGGTGTTCTCCGCCTCCGCCGCCGCCTCGGGCTGCTCCTCCGCCTGCTCCACCAGCGGTGCGGGGTCGCCCTTCAGATACGCCGACAGGGCGTGCGCGCGCTGCGGCCAGTGGTCGTCGTAGTACGCCGCCTTCAGCATCGACGCGTGCAGCTGCGCCGGACCGACCTTCCCGCCCGCCGGCTCCCGCGCCAGCCGCTCCCGCACGACGTCGTAGCTGTCGCCCACCTTCCGCGCGGTGTCGCCCAGCCCGTACACGGCGTGGTGGCGGGCGGCCCACGCCCGGAAGTCCGCCCAGCGGTCCTCGAACGCGGCCGACCGGGCGAGGCCGTTGCGGTACCAGATCCGCTCCGGCGCCGGGTTCACCGCCGAGTCGAACACCATCCGCCGCACGTGCGAGGGGAACAGCGTCGCGTACAGCGCCCCGACGTACGTGCCGTACGACGAGCCGAGGAACGTCAGCCGGGTCTCGCCCAGCGCGGCGCGCAGCACGTCCAGGTCGCGTGCGTTGTTCGGCGAGGTGTAGTGCTGGAGGGCGTCGCCGGCCCGCTCGGCGCACCCCCGCGCGTACGCCGCCGCGCGGGCCGCGCGCTCCCGCTTCACCGCTGCCGTCGGGTGCGTGGGCGCGGGCGCGGGGCCCTGGTGGAAGGTGGCCGGGTCGGTGCACGACAGCGGGGCCGAACGGCCCACCCCACGCGGCGCGTAGCCGACCAGGTCGTACGCCGCGGCCAGCCGCTTCCAGCCCGGGACCACGCCCAGCATCGGGAAGTACATGCCGCTGACGCCCGGCCCGCCCGGGTTGTTCACCAGGGAGCCCTGGCGGGGCACCGCGCGCCCGGTCGCGGGGTCCTTCCCGGTGGCCCGTGTCCGGCTCACGGTGAGCCGGATGCGCTTGCCGTCCGGGCGGGCGTAGTCGAGCGGGACGCTCAGCGTGCCGCACTCCACCGTGGGCGGCAGCTCCTGCTCCTCGGTGCACGGGCCGAAGTCGATCCCCTCCGAGGCCGCCCGCGCGGCGGCGACCGCGGTGCCGCGCGCCTCGGACGCGGACGTGGAGGGCGACGCGGGTGCGGGGGTGGTGAGGAGCAAGGACCCGGCGGCCACGAGGGCGGCGGTTCTCATCGGTGAGGTGATCCCTTCGGTGCGCTGCGGCGACAAAAGGGATGTTTTCGGTGTGCGTGGTGCCGGGCAAGGACCGCCCGCCGGGTGTCGGCGACGGGTTCACCACTCCACGCGCGGCTCCCGGTGCGCGAAGGCGGCGCGTACCTGCGGCTCGCCCACCGCGTGCACCCCGCTCACCGCGACGGAGGTGAGGTACGCGCGGTCGTCGTCGGTGTCGCCGGCCGCCGCCCGTCGCGCGGAGGCGAGCAGACGCCGGCCCGCCGGGGACGCCCAGGGTGAGGCGGGGCTCAGCTCGAAACGGGCGATGGCGAGACAGCCCAGCGTGAACGCCAGCGGCAGCGCGAACCACAGGGCGACCAGCAGACGCGGCATCTGCGACGGCACCGGCATGAGCAGCGCCACGGCGGCGAGGCCGGTGATCGCCGGCACCGCGAGACGCGTCCGGCGCAACGCCCGCGCCACGGTCCGCCCGTCGCCCTCCGGCACCGCGAGCCCGGCCCGCACCAGCCGTTCCGCCAGCGTCCGCACCGCCTCCGCGGTCGCCGCGGCCTTCCGCACCGGCGCTATGCGCGACTGGCCCTCCGGCCCGATCGCCCCTATCACCGTGCGCTCCATGTCGTCCCGCCCGCGCGGATCGACGACGGTGGCCCAGCCGGTGTGCGCGAGCAGCAGCCGCCGCTGACGGGCCATCGCGACGAGCGTGAGGTCGGCGACCCGCGCGGGCCCGCCGGACAGGAACGCCGCCTCGTACAGCGTGAGCCCCCGCCGCTCTCCCGCACCGTCACCGGCAGCCGCCGCCTCACGCACCGCGGCCCGGCACAGCCGCACCCCGACGACCCCGGCGATCGCCCAGGCCAGCAGCAGGAGAGGTACCCAGAACATGAGTTGTTTGTAAGGGACACGGTCGCGAAAACACCATGCCTTGTTCACGATCCGGACACGGCGTTGCGGATATGTGACGTTCCGCGGAACCGCCCTGTGCCATTCTGCTGACGATCATCAGTGGGAGGGGCGGCACGATGCGGGTCAAAGGAAGTCTGCGCCGATGGAGCTGGGGGGTGACGGTGACAGCCGTGGTGCTGGCGGCCGGTTGCTCGCCCGGCAGTGACTCCGGTGCCCCCGTGACCGTCGCGGGTGGGAACGGCGTCAGTGCACAGCCCACGCCCGCAGCCACAGCCACAGCCACAGCCACGGTGTCCGCCGCCACCAGCCCAGCCCCGCCCCTGAAGGACGGAACCGCCGTACTCGTCCGCTGCGCGGACATGGAGGACCCGTACGCGACCGTGGAGATCAGGAATCCCAACGCACATGAGGCCGTGCTGGAGGTGAAGATCCACTTCGTCGACGCGTACGGCTCACCGCTGCTGGACACCAGCAATCAGGTGGTCGTCGCCGCGAAGGACGAGCTTGCGTACCGGGTGCCCGCCAAGTTCCAGTACACGGACAGGATCGCGCACTGCGAGGTGGAACCCGTGGTACGGGCCGTCCGTTGAAGTGCGGTGTGTCCGAGGGCTGACGGACGAACACCCGGTGCGGGCCGGTGTCAACGGCGCAGCAGGGCCCGGCGGGTCGCTCGGGCCAGGCGGGTCGTCGGGCGGTGGGAGCGGGGGTGGGGGCCCGAGCGGTCGCGGTGCCACTCGCGCAGGGCGCGGCGCATGCGGGGGTCGTCGAGGCGGCCGGGGTGCAGGAGGTGTGCCACGAAGGCCATCGCGTCGTGCCGGTAGCCGCCCGTCATCGGGCGGGTCTGCGCGTACGCGAGGAAGGCGGGCCGGTAGCCGTCGCCGAGGATCTCCGGCAGCTCCGGGGCCACCTTCGCGACGACGTCCGCCCGCTTGGCGGCCAGCGCCCGCGCCTGCACCCGCATCCGCGTCCGGTCGAACCCTTCGGGCACCGGCGTCCCCGCGACCAGCGAGGACAGCACCTTGGTCTGGGCGAGCGCCAGCCGCTCCCGGGTGGCCCCGGCAACGGGCTCGGCGGCGGCCGGCTCCCGTACGGGCTCCGGCGCCGAAGGCACCCGGGCGCGGTCGCCCGTCTCCACCGCCCCGCGGATCGCGTCCAGTTCGCGCTCCAGCTCCCCCGGCGGCGGGAAGTTCTCGTCCCGTTCCAGCAGCACGCCCGGCGGCGAGACGCGGGAGGCGAGGTCCGTGAGGATGTCGAGGACCGGCCGCGGCACCGGGTGCGCGTGGCTGTCGTGCCACACGCCGTCCCGTTCGAACCCGCCCGCGACATGGACGTACGCGATGGCCTCCAGGGGCAGTTCGGCGAGCGCCTTGGCCGGGTCCTCGCCGCGGTTGACGTGGTTGGTGTGCAGGTTGGCGACGTCGATGAGGAGTTGGACGCCGGTCCGGTCGGCCAGCTCGTACAGGAACTGTCCCTCGGTCATCTCCTCGCCCGGCCAGGAGAACAGCGCGGCGATGTTCTCCACGGCGAGCGGTACTGGGAGCGCGTCCTGGGCGATGCGGACGTTCTCGCACAGCACGTCGAGGGCGTCGCGGGTGCGCGGCACCGGCAGCAGGTGCCCGGCCTCGATGCCGGGGGACGCGGTCAGCGGACCGCCCGCCCGCACGAACGCGATGTGCTCGGTGACCAGGGGCGACCCCAGCGCCGATGCCCGCTCGGCGAGCGCGGTGAGCCGCCCCTCGGCGGGGCGTTCGGCGCCGCCCAGCCCCAGGGAGACCCCGTGCGGCACGACGGTCGTGCCACGCTCGCGCAGCCGCAGCAGCGACGCGGGCAGATGGCCGGGGCAGACGTTCTCCGCCACCGCCTCGACCCAGTTGATGCCCGGCATCGCCTCCACCGCGTCCGCGATCTCCGGACGCCACCCGATCCCGGTCCCCAGCCGCACCGTCGTCATCCGCGTCCCCTCCTTCACCCCGGACGCTCCCGCCCGGCCCCCGATCCGTCCGCACGGGCGTGCCGGACGTGCCGGGGATATGACCCGCGGCTCGGCGCACGAACCGTCCTGCGGCCGCGTTCAGAGGAACATTTGAGGTTGGGGAAGGGCCGTCGGGGAACGCCGGCCCCCCCCCACGCGTGGGTGGTGGCGGGCGGCGGGACAAGCGTCATGAGCCGTGTGATCATCCGTCGGCCGGACAGGCTCACCGCACCTGGAACGCCGTCGACACACCCTCGATCGACGAGATCTTCCCGCCGAGGCTCTTCGCGTCGCCGCGGTAGACGACGCGGTAGGTGCCCGAGGGCGTGCCCTGGGGGATGTCCCAGGTGATGGTCACCTTGGACGCGGCGATACCGTCGCGGGCCCAGTGGAAGCGGGTCGCCCAGTCGCCGTCGTCGGCGACGGTGCGCCACGCGCCGCCCGAGTCCCGCCGTTCGATCCGCAGGTAGGTGTCGCCGCGGTGCAGGTCGTTGCTCGGATGGGCGCCGGCGAAGACGACCTCGACGCGTTCCCCGGTCCGGTAGTTCTCCCGGGGCGGCACCAGTACGTCGCCGAACTTCCGGAAGAGGGGCGGCGCGTCGAGCACCACGCCCGGCTGGAGCGACAGCGCCTTGCCGGTCAGGTCCGGCGGCTCCGCCCCGAGCGGCAGGTCCGTGCCGTCGCGCAGGGAGACCGCGAGGTCGGCCGCGGTCTGCTGGAGCGCGGGGAGCTGCCAGCGTCCGAACAGGGTGCTGCCGCCCTCGTACTGCTGGGCGTCGTACTCCTCCGGCGTGGTCACGTAGTGGAAGTAGGAGTTGCTGTACCCGGCGACCAGGACGTCGTCGAGGTCCGCGCCGACGATCCCGGCGACCGTGCGGCGCAGCCGCAGGCCCGCGCAGACGGTGACCTCGCCAGGAATGCCGATGAGGTACAGGCCGCCGATGCGGACCAGCATCACCGGCACCCGCTCCTGCACCCACGGGTAGATCCGGTTCATCTCCCCGATCGGCACGAAGACGTCCTTCGGCGCCTGCGCCTGCTTCAGCTCGGGGGACACCGTGTAGACGATTGAGTTCGAGATCGCGTCCCAGAAGGGGTTCTCGCCCTCGTCGAAGCCGGGGAAGGCGGGCCCGTCCTCCAGGCTGCCCGCCGCCATCGCCGCTCCGACGCAGGGCTTGGACGTGCGGTGGGTCTTCCCGTCGCCGGTGAACTCCGGGCGCACGGTGACGTCGGAGAGGTCCACGTACACCAGCCGCGAGTCGACCGGCCCGGACAGCCGCGTGCCCGCCGCCTCCGCCTGGGCCGCGGCCGCCTCGTACTGCCGTAGTCCGCTGGTGCGCGTGGCGTCGAAGTCGGCGGGCGTGGTGGGCGGCACCAGGTCCAGGTTGGGCGAAATGTCGCCGCTGTTGGTCTGGGCGAACGCCGACACGAACTCCGGTGTGCCGTCGGAGAGATAGTCCACGCCGTGGACCTCGCGCTCCCAGTGGTAGGCCGCGTAGCCCTTGTTGTCCGCGCTGATCAGGCGGTTGTCGCCGGACATGCTGGTGCCGTGCACCGGGAACCAGTTGACCGCCCCGACCGTGCGGCCCTCCCGCTCCACCCGCAGCAGGGTGGTCAGGGTGTCCACGCCGTCCGGGAAGTGGTCGCGGTCGGCCGTCGGGTTGCGGTCGAAGGCGGTCTTCGAGCGGTTGACGCTCGCCCCGGTCAACGTGCCGTGACTGAGCAGCAGTTCGGACGGCGCGAGATCCTCGTGAGCGTTGCGCGCCGCCTCGAACAGGCCGTCCGCCACCGCTTCGAAGGTCGCCTTGTGGAAGCCGAACGTCGTGGTGTTGTACAGGAGATGGTGCGAGTAGCCGCCGGGGCCCGCGTGGGTGTGGGTGGCGGTGATGAGCACGTTCCGCGCGGTGTACAGGTCGCCGTACGCCTGCTTCAGCCGGCGCAGCACCGCCCGGTGCACGCTCTCGAAGATCATGGGGGAGTCGGCGACGATCAGCAGCACACGGCGCCCGCTCGCCTGCTCGGCCACGACGAACGCCCGTGCCCGCAGCCGGGTGTGGAGTCCCGCCGCCTGCTGGTCGAAGCGGCCGTACCCCATCATGCCGACCTCGGCGACCTCACCCGTCGCGTCGGAGATGCCCCGGCCGACGAGGTACCCGCCGCCGCTTCCGGTGGCGGCGGCAGCGGTGCCCGGTGAGACCAGATGCGCGCCCGCGAGGCCGAGTCCGGTCACGGCGCCCGCCCTCAGGACGGTCCGGCGGCTGCGCAAGGGAGGACGTTCCGCGGTCATACGCTGCTCCTCAGGGTCGGTCGGCCCCCCGGCAACGAAACATGAACAACATTCAAGTTCCGCGCCTCATTGGTACACCGGCCGCCATGGACACGGCAAGAGTCGTGCGCGCATGACGCGGCCGGCCCGGTGGATCCGTGTCTCCACGCACCCACCGGGCCGGCTCCCGCCTCAGGACAGCGGCGTCACTCCTTGCCCTGGAGCGGCTCCCGCTCGCACACGGTCCCCGCCGCCGGCACCGTGCCGTCCAGCAGGTACGCGTTCACGGCCTTCCGCACACAGGCGTTGCCGGAGTCGTACGCGCCGTGGCCCTCACCCTCGTAGGTGAGTTCCACCCCGACGCCCTTGCCCAGCCGCTCCGCCATGCGCGCGGCGCCCTCGTACGGCGTCGCGGGGTCGCCGGTGTTGCCGACGAGCAGGATCGGCGGCGCGCCCGGCGCGCTCACGTCCGGGTGCGGGGCCTTGCCCCGCACCGGCCAGTCGGTGCACTCCAGCGTGCCCCACACCATGGTGTCGCCGAAGAGCGGGGACGCCTCCTCGAACGCGGCGGCCTGTTCCAGCACGTCCTCCACGGTGTAGCGGTCGCTGCGGTCGGCGCAGGTGATGGCCGTCTGGGCGTCCTGCTGGTCGCTCCAGCCGCCCGCGTGACGGCCGCTGAGCGCGTCCGCGAGGCCGAGCAGGGTCTCGCCCTCGTCGGCGGCGAGGAGTTGCAGACCCACCTCCAGCGCGGGCCAGGCGGTCTCCAGGTAGAGCGCCTGGACGACGGCGTCGATCAGCTGGGAGCCGGTGAACACCCTGTCCCCGCCGACGGAGAGGGGTTCGTCGTCCAGGGTCTCCTCCAGCTCCATGACGAGCCGGGTGATCTCCTCCGGGGTGTCGCCGAGGGCGCAGCCGGTGTCCACGCACCACTGCGCGAAGTGGTCGAAGGCGAGCTGGAAACCGCCCGCCTGCGCGAGCGCCCCCTCCATCTGGTCCAGCGTCGGGTCGACGACGCCGTCCAGGACGGCGCGGCCGACGTGCCGGGGGAACAAGTGGGCGTACACGCCGCCGAGTTCGGTGCCGTAGGAGATCCCGAAGTAGTGCAGCTCGTCGTCACCGAGCAGATGGCGCAGTAGCTCCATGTCGCGGGCGGCGTCCTCGGTGCCCACGTGCGGCAGCACGCGGCCCGACTCCCGCTCGCAGGCGTCCGCGTACCGCTGCCGCGCCTGGAGCAGCTCGGTCACCTCGTCGTCGCCGTCGTCGGGGGTGTCGTCCTGCTGGGCCATCGCCTGCGCCGCCTCGGCGTCCAGGCAGGTGACCCCGGCGCTCGCCCCGACCCCGCGCGGGTCGAAGCTCACCAGGTCGTAGCGGGAACGGAGTTGCTCGTAGTCGGGGGCGAGGGCGGGCAGGGTGGCCACGCCGGACTCGCCGGGCCCGCCGAAGTTGAACAGCAGCGAGCCGATGCGGTCGGCGGCGTCCGCGCGGGACGCCGCCCGGATCAGGGCGACGTCGACGGTCTCACCGCCGGGTCTGTCCCAGTCCAGGGGCGCCCGCATGGTGGCGCACTGCCAGCGGGTGCCGTCCGGCAACGGTCCGGGCGCCTCACCGCCGCCTTGCAGGGGGGACGGTGCGGGGCAGTCCTTCCAGTTCAGGGACTGCGCCCATATCCGTCCGCGGTCGTCCTCCTCGCCGCCTCCGCCTCCGGCCCCGCCCTCGCCGGCCGGACCGCAGGCGGCCAGGGAGGCGGAGAGCAGGACGGCGCCGGACAGCAGGGCAGCGGCTGTCGTACGTCGTGTCGGCATGCGCCCAGCCTCCGGCGGGCCGACGGCAGCCGCACGGCCGCACAACCCATCCGGGGGACGCCCCGGGTCAGCGCAGCGCGGGGTGGTCCGCGACCACGGTGCACGAGCCGGGGGCGATCTCCGTGAAGCCAGCGTCGCGCACCGTCGGCAGGCCGGCACCGGTCAGCGCGGGCCAGTCGGCGGGGTCGGCGGTGCGCACGGCGAGCGGGAAGCCCGCCGCGTGCCAGGCCGCGCGGGCCGCGTGCGGCAGTTCCCACCAGGCGAGTTGGGCGCCGTGCCCGGCCTGGGCCATCGCCTTGCCGGCGGACATCTCCAGCTCCGGGTTCATCCAGAGCGTGGGCACGCCGGGGTCCGCGGGCGGCACCGGGTCCGGGTCGTCGAGGTCGGTGCCGGACACCTGGAGCCGGGCCAGGTCCTTGGGCCAGCCGTCCAGCGGCACCGGCGGGAAGACGCGTACCTCGGCCGACTTCCCGGTCACGGTGATCCCCGGGAGCGCCTCCGCGCGCCGCCACTCCGCGCCGCGCGCCCGCCGCACCACCTTGCGGATCCGGGCGTCCTGCCAGTCGCGGATCGCCCGCGCCCACTCGCCGTCGCCCACCGACCGCTCGTCGGTCAGCATCACCAGCACCGCGCGGGCCGCCGTCTCCAGCGCGTCCGTCCGCGCGGGCGGCGAGCCGCGCTCGAGACGGACCACCAGCGGCAGCACGAACTGCGGCGCCGCGTCGCGGTCACCCGGGTCGGGTCGGAAGGGGCTGTCGGGGGCGGGTGTCGTCCGGTCGTCGTTCACCCGCCCAGTGTGCCAAGCGGGACGGGCAGGGCGACGGGCGGCACCGGCGGACATCAAGGGGCGCGGAGGGGGCATCCGGGTGGGGGAGAGGATGGTGCGCGATGACTCAGGCGGTGCCGCAGCGTGGCGGAGGAGGAGGCTCCAGCGGTCTCTACGACGTACTGGAGCTGATCCTCGACCGAGGGCTGGTGATCGACGCGTTCGTGCGGGTGTCACTGGTCGGGATCGAGATACTCAAGATCGACATTCGCATCGTGGTGGCGAGCGTCGACACCTACCTGCGCTTCGCCGAGGCGTGCAACCGGCTGGACCTGGAGTCCGGGCCGCGCAAGCCCGCCGGGCTGACCGAACTCCCCGACAAGATGCGCGAGTCGGGCTCCAAGGGTGCGACCAAGGGTATCCTGGCCGGCGCCGCGGAGACGGTCTCGGAGGCGTTCCAGTCGGCCCGCGCGGAACCGAGGCGGCGGTAGGGAGGGGGACCTCCCTGCCGTGCCGGACCCTGCCTGGGCGGGCGGTCAGCCGGAGCAGGAGGTGCGTTCCGCCTCGCGCCACTCGCAGACCGGGCACAGCGTGATGCCCTTGTACGACTCCGGGTACTCCGTGGGCTCCTGGCACTGGACGCACGCCGCGTAGGGCGGGCCGTCCGCCTTCGGCGGGCGGTCCGTGCCCACGAGGCAGTAGTCGCGGTCGGTCACGTCGTCGCTCATGCCTCCAGCGTAGGACGCCGCGCGAGAAGCTCAGCCGCGTCCGTTCGCCGCGCCGATCAGCTCGGAGACCTTGACGAAGCGGTAGCCCTGTCGCCGCAGCTCCGGGACGACCTTCCGTACCGCCTCCTCCGTCGTCGGGGCGGCGCTGCGGGTGCAGTGCAGGACCACCACCGAGCCCGGCCGCACCCCGTCCAGCACCTGCCGGGCCACCGCGTCCGGGTCGGTGGCGAAGGCGTCGCCGCCGACGACGTCCCACTGCACGGCCGTGACGCCCGCCGGGGTGAGAGCCTTGAGCGCCCGCCGGTCGTGACAGCCGCCCGGGAAACGGAAGTACGGCATCGGCGCGGGCACGCCGACCGTGCGGAACGCCTGGTACGCCCGCTCCACGTCGGCCCGCATCCGCTCCTCGGGCACCGTGGGCAGGCCGTAGCAGTCGCCGGTGAAGGCGTAGTGGCTGTAGGAGTGGTTGGCGACCTCGAAGAGCGGGTCACGGCCGATGGAGCGGGCCTGGTCCGGGTACTCCTCGGCCCACCGGCCCGTCATGAACACCGTCGCCGGCACCTTCAGCTCCCGCAGCGTCCCGATGAGCCGCGGATGGTCGAAGCGCTCGCCCGCCGCGGCCCGCGGGCCCTGGTCGGCGGTCATGTCGGCGTCGAAGGTGAGGGCGACGGTCTTCCCGGCGTCCCGGGGGCCGTGCTCGAAGACCGGGGTGAGACCCGCGGGGCCCGCGGCGAGCGTGGGCGGCGCCGACGGGACGGTGGGAGAAGGCGCGGGGGCGGGAGGGGGTGCGGCGGGACCGGCGGAGGAGCCGCAGGCGGTGAGCGCGGCGGCGAGGGCGCAGGCGGCGATGACACGACGTGAAAGTGTGATCACCGTATGACAGTAGGGCGGCGTTCGGCGGTGGCCGTCGCGGCTCGGGCGGAGGCGGCGGCACGCTCACCCGGTCGGAGGGGCCCTGCCCCGGGCCGGCCCGTCCCCGCCGGCCCGGGGCAGGGCTCAGATGTCCCGCCGCTCCAGCGGCTTGGTCGCCGGCCCCTGGACGACGTTCCCCTCCGTGTCGAAACGGGACCCGTGGCACGGGCACTCCCACGCGCGCTCGGCCGCGTTGAAGTCGACCAGGCACCCCATGTGGGTGCAGCGGGCGGACACCGCGTGCAGGGCGCCGTCGTCGTCCCGGTACACCGCGAGCCGGCCGCTCTCCGTGCGCACCACCGCGCCCTCGCCCGGCGGCAGCGCCTCCACCGGGGGCGACGGGCGCAGCCGATCCCCGACGAAGTGCCTGGCGACCTGCGCCTGGTGCTTGAGGAAGGCCGGCGCCTCCCGCACGGCGGACGCCACGCGCCGCGGGTCGTACAGATCCGCCCACGGGCACTCCCCGCCCGTGATCCGCGCGGTGAGCAGCCGGCCCGCCATCATGCCGCCGCTCATGCCCCAGCCGCCGAAGCCGGTGGCCACGTAGGTGTGCTCGGCGCCCTGGTGCAGCGGCCCGACCAGCGGCACCGTGTCGGTGGGGTCGTTGTCCTGCGTGGCCCAGAAGTGCGTCAGCTCCACACCGGGGAAGTGCCGCCGCGCCCACCGCGCCAGCCGGTCGAAGCGGGCGCGGGTGTCTCCGGTGCCCGGCGTGAAGTGTTCACCGGTGACCACCAGCAGCCGGCGGGACGCGTCGTCGCCGTAGGGCGCGGTACGCACCGAGCGGGAGCCGCCGTAGGGGGTGATGTACATGCCCGCCGGGTCCAGCTCCGCCGGGACCGGTCCCGCGACGACCAGCTCACGGCGCGGGGAGAGCCGGGTGAACAGCAGCGCGCGGTCGAACACCGGGTAGTGCGTGGCGACCACGACGTCCCGGGCCGTCACGGACGCCCCGGTCGAGGTCGACAGCCGGCACGGCTCGCCCTCCTCCAGGCCCAGCACGGTGGTGTCCTCGAACAGGAGGCCGCCGTGCGCCTCGATGTCGTCGGCGAGCGCCAGCAGGTACTTGCGCGGATGGAACTGCGCCTGTTCCGGCACCTCCACCGCGCCCGCCACCGGGAACGGCAGTCCCGTCTCCGTCACGAACGACGCGGGCAGGCCCGCCTCCCGCGCGGCCCGCGCCTCCGCGCGCACCTCGTCCACCCGGTCCGCGTCCGTCACGTACGTGTACGAGGCGCGCCGCTCCCACTCGCACGCGACGCCCAGCTCCTCCACCACTCCGGCGGTCCGCTCGATCGCCTCCGCCTGCGACCGGGCGTACAGCCGCGCGCCCTCGCTGCCGCGGGTGCGGCGCAGCTTGTCGTAGACCAGTGAGTGCAGCGCGGTGACCTTGGCGGTGGTGTGCCCGGTGACGCCCGCCGCGAGCCGGTCCGCCTCCAGCACCGCCACGCCGCGCCCCGCCCTGGCCAGCTCCCACGCCGTGCACAGACCGGCGATGCCGCCGCCGATCACCGCCACATCCACGTCCAGGTTGTCGGCCAGGGCGGGGCGGCGCTCACCGCCGGGCGCGGTGTTCAGCCAGTACGAGTCACCCGAGTGCTGCTTCTGCGTCATGCGGGGGCGAGTACCCCGCCGCGGGGGCTTCACGGCGGCGTGCGCGCGGGAAGGGCGGGGCGCGTCGCGCACCCCGCCCTCCCGGCCTCCGAACCTCCGGTGCTACCGGCGCCAGGGGCCGGTCACGGCGAACGTGGTGCCCGGGTCGTAGACGTTGACGTACATCGTGCGGCCGTCCGGGGAGAACGTGACGCCGGCGAACTCGCCCCACTCCGGCTCCTCGGCCGTCCCCGTGTTCTGGCGGTTGCGGGCCATCGGGTAGACCTCGCCGCGCCGGGTGACGCCGAAGACGTGCTGGGCGCCGCCGCCGTCCTCGCACACCATCAGACCGCCGCTGGGCGCGAGGCAGATGTTGTCCGGGGACTCGCCGGGCAGCTGGATGTCGGTGTCCGGACCGAAGACGATCACCAGGGTGAGGCGGCGGCGGTCCGGGTCGTAGCGCCAGATCTGGCCGTAGTGGTCGGCGGCCGAACCCTCCGAGGCATGGGCGAAGGACGACACGAAGTAGACGGAGCGGCCGCCCCAGTAGCAGCCTTCCAGCTTCTGCGCGTGGGTGATGCCCTTCGGGCCGAAGTCCTGGAAGCGGATGGGGGTCTCGACGGCCAGCGGGTCGGGGACGTCGACCCACTCGACGTCGTCGAAACGGGCGCCGATCTCCTGGATGGACGACAGGTCCGGCACGCCGGGCACCCGCATCGCCTGGAGCTTGCCGCCCGCGCGCAGCGAGCCGGTGCCGCCCAGCGGTTTCTTCGGCAGGAAGCGGTAGAAGAGGCCGAAGGGGTGCTCGAAGGCGTCCTCCGTCTCGTAGACCACGCCCCGCTGCGGGTCCACCGCGATCGCCTCGTGCTGGAAGCGGCCCATCGCGGTCAGCGGCACGGCGCCCGTGCGCCGGGGGTCGGCGCCGTCGACCTCGAAGATGAAGCCGTGGTCCTTGGTGTAGCCGTTGGTGCCGGCCTTGTCCTCGGTCTCCTCGCAGGTCAGCCAGGTGTGCCACGGAGTGGGCCCGCCCGCGCAGTTGACGGCCGTACCGGCGATCGCGACGCGCTCGTCGACCACGCGGCCGCTCCGGTCGAGGGTGAGCGCGGTACACCCGCCCTTGCCCTCCGGGTCGTACGTCAGGCCGTCGATCACCGGGACCGGGACCGTGCCGTCGCTGCGGTTCTCGTGGTTGCGGACCAGGTGGGTACGGCCCTGCCGGCCGGCGAAGGCGGCCATGCCGTCGTGGTTGGAGGGGACGGGACCCTCGCCGGAGCGGAGCCGGTCGCCCTCCTTGGAGAGCACCTTGTAGCGGAAGCCCCTGGGCAGGTCGAGCAGTCCGTCGGGGTCGGGGACGAGGTCGCCGTAGCCGTAGTGGCCGAGGTTCTGCGCGGCGGCGCTGTCCGTGAACAGTTCGGAGAGGGCGCCGGTGAAGGCGATGCCGACACCGACGGCACCGGAACGGGCGAGCATCTGGCGTCGGGTGGTAGCCGTGGAGCCGTGGGGGGACCCGTTTTCTGACATGGGGAAACCTTCCTGCTGGCGGACAGGAACTGTGACCCCGCCGTGTCTATCACCTGCCGCCGATCCCGTGAACCACGCGAGCCGCCCGTGTCCCGCGCGGCGGGCCCGCCCCCTCGGACCCACGGGGTACTTCCGGCACCGGTGCCACCGGGAGCCGGGCCCGGCCCCGGAGCCGCCGTGACAGCCGCACGCCCTACGCCCCGTCACCGGGCCGGGCCGGCCGCGCGAGCAGGCCCCGGGGGCTGACGTGCTCGTCGGGCGTTCGGGGCCCGGACGCACCGTCCCGTGGCTCCGAGCCGCACGACCGACCGCCGGGCCGACCGGGGTTTTGGGGTCCGGCCCACCGGGCGGCCCGGCGGGCCGGGGGCCACCGGCCGCCCGCCCGCGGGACGGGCACGTGCTCAGCGCCCGCCCAGGACCTCACCCACCCGGAACGCGCCCTCACCGTGTCGTCAGCCGCACCGGCGGTGTGTCCGTCCCGCTGTGGCGTTCCGCCCAGTGGCTCAGTGCCGTGCTGCAGGCGTGGTCCAGGTGGTGGAGGGCCGTGAGGTCCAGTTCGACCGGGCGGTCCTGCGGCAGGGACTCCAGGGTGTCCAGGATCTTCGGCAGGCGCAGGAACGTCGCGTTGCCGGAGAGGTGCACCTGGACCGGGCCCGCGCCCTTGTCCGTCACCTCCAGCTTGACCTTCGAGGACTCCCAGGCCGTCTTCACCACCGACAGCGCCAGCCCGATCAGCACGCCCTCGAACATGTTCACCACGACGATCGACACGGCCGTGACGACCAGGATCAGCGCCTCGCCCCGCTGGCCGCGCCACAGCGTGACCAGCCCCCGGAACGGGATCAGCTTCCAGCCGGCGTGGATCAGGATGCCCGCCAGCGCGGGCAGCGGGATCAGTGCGAGCGCGGACGGCAGCAGCGCGGCGAACAGCAGCAGCCACACCCCGTGCAGCACCCGGGACGCCTTGGTCCTCGCGCCCGCCTGGACGTTGGCCGAGCTGCGCACGATGACCGCGGTCATGGGCAGCGCGCCGAGCAGCCCGCAGACCGTGTTGCCCGCGCCCTGGGCCATCAGCTCGCGGTTGTAGCGGGTGCGCGGACCGGTGTGCAGCCGGTCCACCGCCGCCGCGCTGAACAGGCTCTCCGCGGAGGCGATGAGGGCGAACGCGACGATCGTGCCGAGCACGCCCACGTCCGTGAGGACGGCGAAGGTGTCCGTGCCGGGCGGCTGCACGGACTCGAACAGCCCCCGCACCTCCACCGTGGCGACCGGCACGGCGAACGCCGCCGTGACCGCCGTCGCGAGCAGCACCGCGGCGAGCGCGCCCGGCACGGCCCCGGCCGGTCCCGGCAGCCGCCGCCACAGCACCATCACCACGACCGTGCCCGCGCCGACCGCCAGCGAGGCGAGCGCCTCCCGGCCGGCGAGCGCGTCCGCGGCGGCCCCGGGCAGCCCGAGGAGCTTGTCGAGGCCCCCGGCGGGCGCCTCGAGCCCGGCGGCGGAGTAGAGCTGGCCCGCGATGAGGACCAGGCCGATGCCGGCCAGCATGCCCTCGATCACCGACAACGACATTGCCCGGAACCAGCGGCCGAGCCGCAGCGCCCCCATGGCGAGCTGGAGCAACCCGGCGGCGAGCACGATCACGCCGAGCGCGGGCAGCCCGTAGGAGTCCACGGCCTGGTAGACCAGCACGGTGAGTCCGGCGGCCGGGCCGGACACCTGGAGGCTGCTGCCCGGCAGCAGGCCGGTGACCAGACCGCCCACGATGCCGGTGACGAGGCCGAGTTCGGCGGGAACCCCGGAGGCGACGGCGACGCCGACGCAGAGCGGGAGGGCGACGAGGAACACGACGAGCGAGGCGGCGACGTCCTGCCGCAGATGGGGGAAGCGGCGCACGCGTGCCCTCACCGGGTCCGGCACGCGCGGCGGGCGCGGCGCTGGGTGTCGGCGGGGGGCGGTGCGGCGGCGGGGGTGCGGACACCTGAGGGTGTTCCGGCGCGGCGGACGGACGGTTCGGGGTGTCGGCCGGACGAGCGGGGGTGGGCGGCGGAAGGGCGGTGCATCTGTTCCTCCTGGCGCGTGTGGGGACGCGTCGGACGGGCACGACGAGGACCGGCCCCGCTGATCACTGGCCCGCATTGTGACGGACCGTATCCGCGGATACGACGTGAGAGGCGCGGGACGGGCTGGCCGAGGTAAAGCGACGGCAAGGGCCGGGGTGCGGCCGTCGGTCGCCCGACCTCGTAACACGCGTACCTGACACGGTGGTTCGCACCGGGTGTCGCAGGTCCGCGCAAGGTCAACGGTTGGTCAAGAACACGGTAACCCTGCGTGGCCCTTCGCACCGTCCCATCGGAGGGCCACGCCGCACTCAGCCCGAAAAGAACACGTGGGATGGCGGGATCACTTCCGTGACCGCCCATGCGCCGTTCGAGTGTCGAACGTGCGCGCGGCCGGGTGGTGCCGCCCGGTCAGACGGTGTCGGCGAGCTTCTTGGCGTCCCTGGCCAGGGCGGTGAGACGGGAGATCGCGCGGAAGTACTTCTTGCGGTAGCCGCCCTTCAGCATCTCCTCGCTGAACAGCTGGTCGAACGGCAGCCCCGACGCGAGCACCGGCACCTCACGGTCGTAGAGCCGGTCCGCGAGGACCACGAGCCGCAGCGCGGTCGACTGGTCCGGCACCGGCCGCACCCCGGTCAGGCACACCGCGCCGATGCCGTCGGTGAGGGCGCCGTAACGGCTCGGGTGCACCCGCGCGAGGTGGTCCAGCAGGTCGGGGAAGGCGTCCAGCGACGCGCCCTCGGTGGCGTGGGCCACCCGGGTCACCACGTCGTCGGAGTACGGCGGCGGCGCCTCCGGCAGGCCCCGGTGCCGGTAGTCCTCGCCGTCGATCCGCAGGGCGCGGAAGTGCGCCGACAGGCCCTGGATCTCCCGCAGGAAGTCCGCCGCCGCGAACCGGCCCTCGCCGAGCTTGCCCGGCAGCGTGTTGGAGGTGGCGGCGAGCGCGACGCCCGCCTCGACCAGCTTGCCGAGCAGGGTGGACACCAGCACGGTGTCGCCCGGGTCGTCCAGCTCGAACTCGTCGATGCACAGCAGTCGGTGCCCGGAGAGCGTCTTCACCGTCTGCTGGAAGCCGAGCGCGCCCACCAGGTTGGTGAGCTCCACGAACGTGCCGAACGCCTTGAGCGCCGGCTCGGCCGGGGTGGCGTGCCACAGGGAGGCCAGCAGGTGCGTCTTGCCGACGCCGTAGCCGCCGTCCAGGTAGACGCCGCGCGGCCCGGACGGGGCCTTCTTCTGCGCCTTGCCGAAGCCGAACAGCCGGCGCCGGCCCGAGTCCCCGCCCCCGTCGAGACCCGCCGCGAAGCCCTCGAGGACGCGCACGGCCTCGGTCTGGCTCGGCTGGTTCGGGTCGGGGATGTACGTACCGAAGCGGACGGCGTCGAACCGCGGCGGCGGCACCATCTCGGCGACGAGCCGGTCGGCGGGGACGTGCGGCTCGCGGGCGCACAGCGAGAGCGGGGCCACGTCGGCTATGGGACCGGGACGGGAGGCTGCGGAGGACGACACGGTCCCCCATCGTACGGGGCGTGGAAGACTGCCTGACATGCGACGCCTGTTCCCCGTGACCGACGTGACAGACGAGACGGCAGCCGCCGAAGGGGCGGCCGGCCGGGAGTGGAGCCTGGCCGAGCTGGCCGCCGCCTACGCCTACCCGGAGCCCGGTCCCGAGGGCCCCGTGCCCTGGCTGCGCGGCAACATGGTCTCCACCCTCGACGGCGCCGCCCAGCACGAGGGCCGCTCGCAGCCCATCTCCTGCCCCGCCGACATGCGGGTCTTCGGTGTGCTGCGGGCCCTCGCGGACGTGGTCCTGGTCGGTGCGGAAACGGTTCGGCAGGAGGGCTACCGCCCGGCCCGCGCCCGCGCCGAGTTCGCGGCCGCCCGTGAAGCCGCGGGACAGGGCCCGGCGCCCGCGATCGCGGTGGTCTCGGCGAGCCTGGACCTCGACTTCTCCCTCCCCCTGTTCACCTCCCCGCTGGTGCCCACACTCGTCCTCACCGGCGCCGGCGCCGACCCGGAGCGCGTGGCCGCGGCCGGAAAGTCGGGCGCCCGCGTGGTCGTCGCCGGGGAGGGCGCCGGGGTGGACCCCGGCCGGGCCGTGCACGCGCTCGCCGAGCTGGGGTACACCCGCCTGCTGACCGAGGGCGGGCCCCGGCTGCTCGGCCAGCTGATCGCCGCCGACGTGCTGGACGAGCTCTGCCTCACCATCTCGCCCATGCTCACGGCGGGTGACGCTCAGCGCATCGCTGGTGGACCCTCAGTGACACTTCCGCGTCGGTTCACGCTGTCGTCGATGGTGGAGGAGGACGGATTCCTGTTCACGCGCTACCGGCGGGCCTGACCGGCCCGGCCGCAGGCGACACCCCCGGAGGGAGGACGACCGGTACGACCAGCGAAGCCGCCGCCGGTCCGGCGATCGGCGGAACCGTCCGCCCGTCGCGCGCGGTGACGGGCGAGACTGAATCCGGCCGTACTCGCGCCCGCACGGGGAAGGATGATCTCCGCGGGGGCCTGGCTCGGCCCACGGAGCAGCGAGGGTCCGCGGGCCCTCCGAGGAGTAAGGGGCGCCTGGTGTTCACAAGCGTACTGATGATCGAGAAAGCCCTGACGTCGGCCGACGTGGAGTTCGTCACCACCCTGCACGGCGACGAGCCGGTCGCCTTCCACGTCCTGCTCCAGCCACGCGGCGAACAGGCCGACCGGCTGCTGAGAGCCATCGACGACGTCGCGCTCGGCGAGCTCGACGACGCCGTGCGCGAGGGCGAGACCCCCGAGGGCGAGGAGGCCCGGAGCATGGGGGAGCGGGCGCTCGAGGTGTCCCTGAAGGCGCTGCGCACGACCGGCGACACCGCCGAGGGCCGGCTCGTCGAGGACCACCCGCTGGACGCGCTGAGGAAGCTCGTCGAGGAGGTCGGCGCGGACGAGGTGATCGTCCTGACCGACCCGCACTACGTGGAGGAGTTCTTCCACCGCGACTGGGCCTCCCGGGCCCGCCACAAGGTCGGGGTGCCGGTGCTGAAACTCTTCTCCCACAGCAAGGCATAGGCTGGGGCCGCGCTCTCCCGGCTCGGCACGCGAGGGCGCGAAGACCGTCGTCCCGCTCGTCGCACCACTGGGAGAACACGCATGGCACCCGGCCTTCCTACCGCCATGGACCGACCGCACTTCATCGGCATCGGCGGCGCCGGGATGTCGGGCATCGCCAAGATCCTCGCCCAGCGCGGCGCGAAGGTGGCCGGCAGCGACGCCAAGGACTCGGCGACCGCCGAGGCCCTGCGCGCCCTCGGCGTCACCGTGCACATCGGGCACGCCGCGGCCCACCTCGCCGACGACGCCAGCTGCGTCGTGGTCTCCTCCGCGATCCGCGAGGACAACCCGGAGCTGCTGCGCGCCGCCGAGCTGGGCATCCCCGTGGTGCACCGCTCCGACGCCCTCGCCGCCCTGATGGACGGCCTGCGTCCCATCGCGGTGGCCGGCACCCACGGCAAGACCACCACCACCTCGATGCTGGCGGTCGCCCTTACGGCGCTGGGCCGCGAGCCGTCGTACGCCATCGGCGGCGACCTCGACGCCCCCGGCTCCAACGCGCTGCACGGCGCGGGCGAGATCTTCGTCGCCGAGGCCGACGAGTCCGACCGCAGCTTCCACAAGTACGCGCCCGAGGTCGCGATCATCCTCAACGTGGAGCTGGACCACCACGCGAACTACGCGTCGATGGAGGAGATCCACGCGTCCTTCGAGACGTTCGTCGGCCGGATCGTCCCCGGCGGCACCCTGGTGATCTCCGCCGACCACGAGGGCGCCCGCGAGCTGACCCGCCGTCTGGACGGCTCCGTGCGGACCGTGACGTACGGCGAGTCCGCGGACGCCGACGTGAAGGTCCTGTCGGTCGTCCCGCAGGGCCTGAAGAGCGAGGTGACCGTCGAGCTGGACGGCGCCCCGCTCACCTTCACCGTGTCGGTCCCCGGCAGGCACTACGCGCACAACGCGGTCGCCGCCCTCGCCGCCGGCGTCGCGCTGGGCGTCCCGGCCGCCGAGCTGGCGCCCGCGCTGGCCTCGTACACCGGCGTCAAGCGCCGCCTGCAGCTCAAGGGCGAGGCGGCCGGCGTCCAGGTGATCGACTCCTACGCGCACCACCCCACCGAGATGACCGCGGACCTCGAGGCGATGCGCTCCGCCGCGGGGGACGCCCGCATCCTGGTCGTCTTCCAGCCCCACCTGTTCTCCCGCACCCGCGAGCTGGGCAAGGAGATGGGCCACGCCCTCGCCCTCGCCGACGCCTCGCTGGTGCTCGACATCTACCCGGCCCGTGAGGACCCGATCCCCGGCGTCACCAGCGAGCTGATCATCGAGGCGGCCCGTGCCGCCGGCGCGGACGTGACGGCCGTCCACGACACGGCGGAGGTCCCCGCGGCGGTCGCGGGAATGGCCAGGGCAGGCGATCTGGTTCTCACCATGGGAGCGGGCGACGTCACCGACCTCGGCCCGCGCATCCTGGACCGTCTGTCGAACTAAGGGGCTGGAACCTCATGCCGTACGACGTGGAGAAGCCGGACGAGCAGTGGCGCGCGGAGCTGTCGCCGTCCGAGTACGCGGTTCTGCGCCAGGCGGCGACCGAACCGGCCTTCACCGGTGAGTACACCGACACCAAGACCGAGGGCGTCTACGCCTGCCGTGCCTGCGGCGCGGAGCTGTTCACCTCGGACACCAAGTTCGAGTCGCACTGCGGCTGGCCGTCCTTCTTCGACCCGAAGGACACCGACGCCGTCGAGCTGATCGCCGACCGCTCGCACGGCATGGTGCGCACCGAGGTGCGCTGTGCCCGCTGCGGCTCGCACCTCGGACACGTCTTCGAGGGCGAGGGCTACCCGACGCCCACGGACCAGCGGTACTGCATCAACAGCATCTCGCTGACCCTGCGTCCCGCCGGGTCCTGACCGGCGGCCCTGCTCCTCACCACCCCGTCAGCACCAGGTGGTTGAGGAGCAGGGCCAGGGCCGCCTGCCCGGCCAGCCAGCCGCGCGGACCGGGCAGGAAGGAACAGGCAGGCAGCAGCCACACGGCGAACGGCAGCCAGATCCGCTCCGTCTCCGCCTTGCTCATCCCGGACAGGTCCGCGACCAGCAGCGCCAGCAGCGCGGACCCCACCAGCAGCGCGAGCCGGGCCGCCGGATCCCGCGGGACGGCCGCACGGCCGGACCTCCACAGCTCCGCGCCGCCCCGGCGCAGCCCCGCCACCGTCGCGGGGCCCACCATCAGCACCGTGCACGCCAGGTTCGCCCACACCCAGTAGCCGTACGGGCGGACACCGCCCGCGCCCTGGTAGTAGCGGGTCACCAGCAGCCGGTACGCCTCCCACCAGTCGAAGCCGAGCGCCGTGAACACGGCCGGCGCCACCAGGAACCCGGCGGCCACGAACGGGAGCACCCGCAGCCGCCGCGTGCCCAGCAGCAGGACGGCGGCCGCGGTCACCGCCATCAGGGTGAGCCCGTACGACAGGTACACCGTCAGTCCGAACAGCAGCCCGGCGCCGAGGCCCGTCCACGCCGGGCGGCGGCCGGTGACGGCGAGGGACAGCAGAGCGAGCGCCCAGGCGGCGACCGCCGCGAACCAGCCGTCGGCGGAGGTGCCCGTCCAGATCGCGGCGGGAACCAGGACGAGGAAGGGCGCCGCCCGGCGCGCGAGGTCCTCGCCCGCCAGCCGCCGCACCGTGACCAGGACGGCGACGGCCGCCGTGCTGCCGACGGTGATGACGAACGCCCCGGCCCACGCCCCGCCGCCCAGCCCGATCCGGTCCAGCAGCACGAAGGTGAGGGTGGCGCCCGGCGGGTGTCCGGCCACGTGCGCCGGCCAGTTGTCGGGGGCGTCGATGAGGATGTGCGCGTGGAAGTCCCGCAGGGTCGCCGGGATGTCGTGGAACCGGTCGATCACCTGGAGGTACTCGTGGCGGGTGGTCAGCCGTCCGGCGACGCCCCGCTGCCAGCCGTCGACCAGGGCCAGCGACCACGCCCAGGCGAGCGCCCCGCCCCACACGGCGAGCAGCAGCGGCCGCCACGGCAGCCGGGCCGCGAGCGAAGGACCGTACGCCACGACCGCGACGGCGACCACGAGCGCGGCCGGGGTGCCCGGGCCGGCGTGCGGCATCCACTCGCCCACGAGGGGCGGCCATCCGACGCGGAGGACGCCGTAGCGGTTCTGCAGGTGCGTGCCGATCAGGGCGGCGGCCAGGACCAGCAGCGCGGCGGCGGCCACGGCGCAGGCGTCGGCCGCCGTGCCGCCGGGGCGGACACGCGGGCCGTGGAGGTCCGTGCGGTCAGGAGTGCGCTTCACGACGTCACACGCTAGGCCCCCCGGCCTGCGGCAAGCGGCTGACGAGCGGCGACGTCAGCGTTTCGTCACCGGTTGCGGGCCCCCTCCGGGCACCGCGCCGACCTACCGTCGGCACATGGCACGGTCCTCCCTCCCCGGCCGCCTCCCGCGCGGCCCCTTCTCGCCCGGCTTCTGGCGCAGTCCGCTGCGCGGCACCTGGTTCACCTCGGTGCTCGGCGTGGTGCTGCTCGCCGGCATCACGATCCTGTTCGTGACGGGCCTGGTGTCGTACGCGGCGTACAACCCGGACCTGTCGCCGGTGAACGACCGCACCCCCGGCAAGGGGATCCTCGGCTTCTACCTGTTCTCCTGGCCCACCGACCCGCCGTGGCTCTACCGGCTCACCCAGGGCGTCCACGTCACCCTCGGCCTGGGGCTCGTACCGGTGCTGCTGGCCAAGCTGTGGTCGGTCGTGCCGAAGCTGTTCACCCTGCCGCCGGCCCGCTCCGTCACCCACGCCCTGGAGCGGATCTCGCTGATCCTGCTGGTCGGCGGCGCGCTGTTCGAGTTCGTCACCGGCATCCTCAACATCCAGCTGGACTACGTCTTCCCGGGCTCGTTCTACCCGCTGCACTTCTACGGCGCGTGGGTGTTCTTCGGGGCGTTCCTCGCGCACGTGGTCCTCAAGGCGCCGGCCGCCTTCCGGAACCTGCGGCGCATGCGGAGCGGGGAGGGCGAGGAGCCGGACGAGGAACTGACCGCCGCGCGGCCCGCCCCGCCGACCGTGTCCCGGCGCGGCGCGCTCGGCCTCGTCGGCGGGGGCTCACTGCTGCTGGTCGCCACCTCCGCCGGGCGCAGCTTCGACGGACCGCTGCGCCAGACCGCCGTCCTCACCCCGCACGGCGGGCCCGAACCGGGCAGCGGTCCCGGCGCCTTCCAGGTCAACAAGACGGCCGAGTACGCCGGGATCCGCCCCGACGACACCACCGAGGAGACCTGGCGGCTGACTGTCACCGGCCGCACCGGCACCGTACGGCTGAGCAGGGCCGACCTGCTCGCCATGGACCAGCACGACGCCGATCTGCCCATCGCCTGCGTCGAGGGCTGGTCCACCTCCGACCAGGCGTGGCGGGGCGTCCGGCTGCGGGACCTCGCCGCGCTGGTGGGCCACGACGAACCGGCCGACGTGTTCGTGGAGTCGCTGCAACCGCGCGGCACCTGGCGGCACGCGGCACTGAGCGCCGGTCAGGTCGCCGACGAGCGCTCCCTGCTGGCCCTGTCCGTCAACGGAGCGGACCTGACGCCGGACCACGGCCATCCGGCCCGCGTCATCGTCCCGGCCGCGCCCGGCGTGCTCAACACCAAGTGGGTCACGCGGCTGACCTTCGGCGAACTGTGAGGAGCGTTCCCGTGACCCGGCGGATTCCGCGGCCCGTGCTGGGCAGCCCCTTCCACCTGCTGGTGCTGCTGTGCTCGTTCGCCCTGTGCGCGTACGCGGGCGTGCGGCTGCTCGACGGCGAGTGGCTGATGATCACCGTGTGGTTCGTGGGCGTGGCGCTGGTCCACGACCTGGTGCTGCTGCCGCTGTACGCGGCGGCCGACCGCGCCCTGATCACCGTCACGGCCGGACGCACGGCCTGGGTGAACCACGTCCGCGTGCCGGCCGCCCTCTCCGGACTGCTGCTCCTCGTCTGGTTCCCGCTGATCTCCGGGCGGGTGTCGGAGCGGTACGCGGCCGTCACCGCCCTCTCCGCCGACGGCTTCGCGGCCCGCTGGCTGCTGATCACGGCGGCGCTGTTCGGCGGCTCGGCGGTGCTGTTCGCGATGCGTGCGGGCCGCCGCCGGCCGGTGCCGGAGGACTGATCCGGCCCCATTGACCGGTGCGTACGGGTGCCCTACATTCCGGGCAGCGCACGGCACACGTCAGCGGGTCGGCACAGGGAAGCACCGCACGTCCGCCGGTCCGGCCGCGATCTCCGTCCTGGCGAAAGGACGATGGCTGTGACCGAACACCCCGTGCTCGACGACCTGCCGCCCGGGGACTGGCACCACCTGCCCCGGGCCCGGGTCGAACCCGCGGCGCCCCGGTCGCTCGGACCGACGGCGCGTCTGGTGCTGCGGCTGATCCGCCGCCGCGCCCGGGTCCCGCGCGACCACAACGTCTTCCGCACCCTGGCCCGGCTGCGCGGCATCTTCCCCGCACACGCCGTCTTCCTCTCCCAGATCCTCCTCAAGGGCCGCCTCCCGGCGGCGGAGAAGGAACTCGTCATCCTGAGGGTGGCCTGGCGGCAGGGGTGCGTCTACGAATGGTCCCTGCACAGCCCCATGGCCACGGCCGCCGGAGTGCCGGAGCACCACAAGCGGGCCGCGGCGGCCGAGTCACCGCGGTTCGACGACCCCCGTCTGGGGGCCCTGGTCGCGGCCACCGACGAGATCCTCGCCTCGCCCTGGCCACCGTGCGCCCCGTCGTCACGGCGCCGCTGGACGCCGCGACCGGCGAGCGGTTACGGGCGGCGCTGGACGCCCGGGTCGTCGAGGCGTACGGCCCCGCGGCCGCCGCCGGAGTCGCCCTGGCCAACCCGCCGACCGCGGACGCCCGTCCGGGCACCGCCGGGCTGACGGTGCCGCGCACCCGGGCGCGGATCGCCGTCGAGGGCTTCCCCGACGTGGACGTGCTGCCCGGTCACGCGGGCGAACTCCTGCTGCGCGGACCGCAGATCGGCGACCACCCCGGGCGCACGGCGGGCAGCTGGCTGCGCACCGGCCTCCTCGCCGTACGCGGCCCCGACGGCTTCGTCACGCTGCTCCGCGACGGTGACGGCCAGGACGCCGCAGCGCCACCACACTGACCACCGCGCCGAGCAGGACGCAGCCGGCGGCCAGCCGCAGTCCCGTGTCGTAGCCGTCGAGGAACGCGGTGTGCGGGGCCACCCCGTCCGCCAGCGCGTCCCGTTCGGTACGGGTGAGCACGATGCCGACCAGGACCACGCCGAACACCCCGCTGATCTCCCGTGCCGCGCTCACCAGGCCCGACGCCATGCCGGTCCGGGTGGAGACGAACCCGCCGATGACCGGTCCGAGCGCCAGGGCCAGCGCCAGGGACGCCGTCCACAGCCCGATGGCGGTCGCGCGGCGCCGGGGCGGCAGATCCCTGGCGACGACCGCCAGGGACGCGGGCACGACCAGCGCGGCCCCGGCGCCCTGCACGGCCCGGGCCGCCATCAGTGCCGTACCGCTGTCCGCCAGGGCGGCGGCGCACGAGGACACGGTGAACACCACGACGCCGACGGCCATGACGGCGCGCCGCCCGGCGAGGTCGGCGACCCGCCCGCCGGCCAGGAGCAGCGTCCCGAACGACAGGACGTAGCTCGCCGCGACCCACTCCAGGTCCGCGACGTCCAGCCCCAGCTCCTTCTGGACGGTGGGCAGCGCCACGTTGATGACCGTGTTGTCCAGCGTGGTCAGAAAGCCGGTCAGGGCCACCAGGACCAGTACCGCCGACAGCCTTCCACGATGCATGACCTCGCCCTTCCCGCCGGATGCGTCCCACGGATTGTGCGGGGGCGGGTGCTCCCGGCACTGCTGTGCGAGCCGTTGATTGGCGGGGCGGGTGTTGTCACCGCGCTGACAGTCGCTGTTGGACGGTCTGTCAACGTCCGGTCTTCTGCCACCGCCGCACGGAAGCGGAACCTAGGTGTGTTGTCCGGGGACGTTGGTGACACGCGTGCTGGGTTCTTGAACGGGTGAGGGCCTCCGGGTTCGGTGTGGATTGCGACATCTGCACCGCTCCGAGGAGGCCCTCGTGCCCCACCGTAATGCCCCGCTGACCGAGACCGGGCGTCTTCGCCTGGCCCGCTGTGTCGTCGACGACGGCTGGCCGCTGCGCCGGGCTGCCGAGCGTTTCCAGGTCAGCCACACCACCGCCGCCCGCTGGGCCACCCGCTACCGCCAGCTCGGCGTCGCCGGAATGAACGACCGCTCCAGCCGGCCCCACCACCAGCCCCGCAGGACGCCGGCCGAGACCGAGACGGAAGTCCTCCGGCTCCGGCGCGAACACCGCATCGGCCCGCTGCGGCTGGCCGTCCGGTGCCACATCGCGGCCTCCACCGCCCACCGCATCCTCCAGCGGCACGGCCAGCCGCCTCTGAGGGCCCTGGACCGGGCCACCGGCGAACCCGTCCGCCGCTACGAACGCGCCCGACCCGGCGAACTGGTCCACATCGACGTCAAGAAGCTCGGCAGGATCCCCGACGGCGGCGGCCACAAGACCCTCGGCCGGGCCGACGGCCACCGCAGCCGGACCAACGGCGCCGGCTGGGCCTACCTGCATACCGCCCTCGACGACCACAGCCGGATCGCCTACACCGAGGACCTGCCCGACGAGACCGCCCCGACCTGCGCAGCTTTCCTCGTCCGGGCCACGGCCTACTTCGCATCGCTGGGCATCCGCATCGAGCGGGTCCTGACCGACAACGCCTGGGCCTACAGCAAGAACACCTGGCGTGACACCTGCCGCGACCTGGGCATCAGCCCCCGCTGGACCAGGCCTTGGCGGCCCCAGACCAACGGCAAGGTCGAACGCTTCCACCGCACCCTGCTCGACGAATGGGCCTACCAGCGGCCCTACACCTCAGACCACGAGCGCAGGGAAGCGTTCACCGACTGGCTGCACTGGTACAACTACCACCGCCCCCACACCGGCATCGGCGGCCACCCACCAGCCAGCCGCGTCACCAACCTGCCCGGTCAGCACACCTAGGGCCTCGGCAGAACCGCCCGTCAACACAGTGGAGTCGAGATGACCGACACCTCCGAGCCCGCCGTGCTGCTGACCGACCGGCTGCGGCACTGGGCGGAGCACAGCGCCCACCGGCCCGCCGTCACGTACGTCGCCTACCCCGCACCGGACTCGGCCGGCGTGCACCACACGCTGAGCTGGCAGGGCCTCGACGCGCGCGCCCGCGCGGTCGCCGGGCTGCTGCACGGCACGGCGCGGCCCGGCGACCGGGTGGCGCTGCTGCTGCCGCAGGGCCTCGACTACACTGCGGCCTTCCTCGGCTGCCTGTACGCGGGAGTCATCGCCGTCCCCCTGTTCACCCCCGACCTCGCGGGCCACGGGGGCCGGCTGGCCGCCGTGCTCGACGACTGCGAACCGGCCCACGTGCTCACCGACGGGCCGTCGCGGGAGCAGGTGGAACGGGTGACCGGCGGGCGCCTGCCCGTGACGGCCGTGGACACGCTGCCGCAGGGCCCGCCCGCCACGGAGCTGCCCCGCCCCGCCCCCGACGACGTCGCCTACCTGCAGTACACCTCGGGCTCCACCCGCAGCCCGGCCGGGGTGATGGTGACCCACGCCAACGTCGTCGCCAACGCCCGGCAGGCCGTCGCCGCCTTCGACGCCGCCCCCGGACGCAACACCACCGTCGGCTGGCTGCCGCTCTTCCACGACATGGGCCTGGTGCTGAGCGTCGCCGCCCCCGTCCACGCCGGGTTCGCCTCCGTCCTCCTCGACCCGGTGGCGTTCCTGGAACGCCCCGTGCGCTGGCTGCGTCTGCTCGGCAGATACCCGGGCACGGTCAGCGCCGCACCCAACTTCGCGTACGACTACTGCGTCACGCGCGTCGGCGCCGACGAGGCGGCCGGTCTGCGGCTCGACCGGGTGGCGGCGCTGCTCAACGGAAGCGAGCCGGTGCGGCCCGCCACCCTGGAGCGGTTCCTCGACGCGTTCGGCCCGGCCGGTCTCGCCGCCGAGGCCCTGTGCCCGGCCTACGGACTCGCCGAGGCCACCGTGTTCGTCACCGCCGACCGCCGCGACGAGCCGCCGCTGACCCTGGAGTGCGACGCCGGGGCCCTGGCGGAGGGCCGGGTGGAGGTCCGGGCCGGCGGCACGGCACGGCTCACCACGTGCGGCCGGCCGGTCGGCCAGGAGGTGCGCGTCGCCGACCCGGAGTCGGGCACCGTGCTGGACGAGGGACGGGTCGGCGAGATCCAGGTGCGCGGTCCGAACGTGGGCACTGGCTACTGGAAGCAGTCCGAGCGCAGCGCCGAGACCTTCCGCGACGGCTGGCTGCACACGGGCGACCTGGGCGCGCTGCACGACGGGAGGCTGCTGGTGACCGGGCGGCTGAAGGACCTGATCGTCGTGGACGGCCGCAACCACTACCCGCAGGACGTCGAGGAGACCGTGCAGGCGGCGCTGGACGTGGTGCGCCGGGACCGGCTGGCCGCCTTCACCGTCCCGCGCGACGAGGACGGCCCGGAGGACCTCGTGGTGGTGGCCGAGGTCCGGCGGGGCACGGCGGCCGACGGGGCGCAGACCCGCGAGAGCCTGGCCCGCGCCCGGGCCGCGGTCGCTGCGCGGCACGGACTGCGGCTGGCGGAGCTGGTGCTGGTCGAGGCGGGTATGGTGCCGCGCACCTCCAGCGGCAAGGTGGCCAGGGCCGCCTGCCGGGAACGCCTGCTCTCCGGCGCGCTGCGGGCGGAGGCGCTGTGAGCGCCACGGCGCGGCTCGTACGAGAGGTGCTGGTCGCACGGCTCGGCGAGTGGTACGGCGTGCGCCCCGAGGACGTGACCGACGACCGGCCCTTCGCCGAGCACGGACTCACCTCACGGGACGCGGTCGCCCTCACCGCGCTCCTCGGCCGGGCCGTGGGGCGTCAACTGCCCGCGACCCTGCTGTGGGAGACACCGACCCCGGCGGCGCTGGTCGCGGCGCTCACCGCGCAGGAGGACCGGCCCCCGGCCGGCGTGCCCTCCGCCCGAGCCGCGACGACCGCTTCCCCCGCCGCCGGGGCACCGGTCGCCGTGGTCGGGGTCGGCTGCCGCTTCCCGGGCGGGGCCGACTCCCCAGCCGCGTACTGGCAGTTGCTCACCGACGGCCGGGACGCCGTCGGCACCGTGCCCGAGGGACGCTGGGAGCGGTTCGTGCCGGCCGGTTCCGTCCTGCCCGCCGACCTCGGCCGGCACGGCGGTTTCCTGGACGACGTCGAGGAGTTCGACGCCGAGTTCTTCGGTATCGCCGCCGACGAGGCCGTGGCCCTCGACCCGCAGCAGCGGATGCTGCTCGAGGTGACCCGCGAGGCCCTCGACCACGCGGCGATCCCCGCGCCATCGCTCGCCGGCACCCGCACCGGGGTCTTCGTCGGGATCAGCGGCACCGAGTACGCCCATCTCACCGCCGGACGGCCGGAGTCGGTGACCCCGTGGACGGCGGCCGGCGCCTCCCTCAGCGTGGCCGCGGGCCGCGTCTCCTACGCGCTGGACCTGCGGGGCCCGAGCCTGGCCGTCGACACCGCCTGCTCGTCGTCCCTGGTCGCCGTCGACCACGCGGTGCGCGCCCTGGCCGACGGCACCTGCGACGTGGCGCTCGCCGCCGGCGTCAACGTCCTGCTCTCGCCGACCGTGACGCTCGGACTCCAGCGGGCGGGCGCGCTGTCCGCCGACGGGCGGTGCAAGGCGTTCGACGCGGCGGCCGACGGGATGGTGCGCGGCGAGGGGTGCGGGGTCGTCGTCCTCAAGCGCCTCCCCGAAGCCGAACGGGCCGGCGACCGCGTGCTCGCCGTGATCACCGCCACCGAGGTGAACTCCGACGGCCGCTCCAACGGCCTGACCGCCCCCAACGCCGCCGCCCAGCGCGACCTGCTGGCCCACGCCCACGGCGCCGACGGCCGGCAACTGGACTACGTCGAGGCCCACGGCACCGGCACCCCTCTCGGCGACCCCGTCGAGGCCGGGGCGCTGGGCGCGGTGCTCGGACAGGGCCGCTCCGCCGAACAGCCCCTGCTGCTCGGCTCGGTGAAGACCAACATCGGCCACCTGGAGGCGGCAGCGGGCATCGCCGGACTCATCAAGACCGTCCTCGCCCTCCACCACGACGAACTCCCCGGCCAGCTGCACTTCGCCGAACCCAACCCGCACCTGGACCTGGACGCCCTGCGCCTGCGCGTCCTCACCGCCCCCGAACCGTGGCCCCGCTACTCGGGCACGGCGACCGCGGGAGTGTCGTCCTTCGGGTTCAGCGGGACGAACGCGCATGTGGTGCTCCGCGAACACCGCCCGGGTACGGCGGCCGAGCGCGCGCCCAGCCTGGCGGCCGACCCCGCGCTCACGGCGGACGGCCTCGGCGCACCGCGTGAACCCGGGGGACGGTGACAGCCACGCAGCTGCCATCGGCACCCCCAGCCCTCGCCGTACCGTTCCTGCACGCGGAGCCGATGGCCGCACGGGCGGATCCGACGCGGGTGCGCGGGAATCCCGCAGCCCCGCGCCCGGGGACGAGCGTCCCGGCCCGGGGGCCGGCGGCCCCGTGCACCGGCCGGGTGCCCGCCCACCCTTGGCCGACCAGCGGTCCGCCGAGACCCGCCGGCTTGCCGCACCCGAAGCCGATGGCCCCGCGGGCGGATCCGATGCGGGGGTGCGGGAACCCGGCGGCCCCGCATCCGGGGACGAGCGTCCCGGCCCGGGGGCCGGTGGCCCCGTGCACCGGCCGGGTGCCCGCCCACCCTTGGCCGACCAGCGGTCCGCCGGGATCCGTCGGCCCGCCCTGGTGCTGCTCGACGCGCCCACCGACGGCCGTTTGCGGGCCCACGCCGGTGAGCTGGCGCGGTGGCTCGACTCGCCGGCGGGGCGCGGCGCACGGCCGGCCGACGTCGCCCGGACCCTGGCCGGCCGCACCGGCCGCGGCCGGAGGCGCGCCGCCGTCGTCGCCCGCGACCGGGACACCCTCACCACCGCCCTGCACCGCCTCGCCGGGGGCGACCCGGACACCCACCTCGTCACCGCCGACCGCGCCCTGGGTGTTCTCCGGATACGGCTCCCAGTGGCCCGGCATGGGACGCGAACTGCTCGCGGCGGAACCGGCGTTCGCCGCCGCCGTCGAGCGGCTCGACCCGAACGTCCCGCTCACCGACCTCGGCCTCGACTCGCTCACCGCGGTCCGCATCAGGACCGCCGTGCTCGGGGAGTTCGGCTCGGCGCCGGAGCTCGGTGTGCTGCTGCGCCAGGGCACCCTGCGCGGCGTGGCCGGCCTGCTCGACGACGCGCCCGCCCCGTCCGCCCTGCCGCCCCTCGCACACCCCGGGGAAGCGGTGCACGGCATGCCCGGAGTCCTGCGCTCGTTCCCCGGGACCGGGCCGCACCCGCCCCTGTTCCTGGCGCACGCCGCCGGCGGCTCCTCCGACGTGTACGGTCACCTGGCCGCCCGCCTGGACGGACACCGGCCGGTGTACGGCTTCGACCGGCTGGAACACCCGGACGACGTGCCCTCCCGCGCCGCCGAGTTCGCCCGCCGGATCCGACAGATCCGGCCCGAGGGCCCCTGGACCCTCGGCGGCTGGTCGTACGGGGGAGTCGTCGCCCAGGAGACGGCCCGGCTGCTGAGCCGGGAGGGCGAGGTCACGGCACTGATCCTCGTCGACTCGATCCTTCCCCTGCCGGCCCCGCCCGTGACCGCCCCGGCGGAGGAGGCACGGCGCCGCTTCGCCGGCTTCGCCGCCTACGTGCACACCGTGTACGGGGCCGAACTGAATCTCCCCTACGAGGAGTTGGGTGCCATGGACGACACCGCGCAGGTCGATCTCGTGCTCGCGCTGCTGGAGAAGGCCGTCGACCTGCCGCCCGCCGTCCTGACCCACCAGCGCTCCTCCTACCTGGACCTGCGCAGCGCGGAACGGCACAGCCCCGGCCCGTACCCGGGCCGCACCCTCCTGTACCGGGCGACGCGGCCCGCGCCGCACACCGTCCGCGACGCCCGCTACGAACGCACCGACGCCACGCTCGGCTGGGACGCCCACTGCCCCGACCTGACCGTGACCGACCTGCCCGCCCACCACTTGGCGCTGCTGGACCCGCCGGCGGTGGACGCCCTCGCCGCGGACCTGATCCGCGCCCTCGACCCCTCCGGCCTCCCGCCGAACACCGTCCCGATGGAGCCCTGATGCGACGCACCCGCCGGCACCGCAGATCCCTCCGCACCCGCCTCGCCGCACTCACCGCCACCGCCGCGATGCTCGCGACGGGCGGCGCGCTCGTGGCGTCGACCGCACAGGGCACGACGACGTCCGCGAGGGAGGAGGCGGCGGCCGCCGAGATCGTCGAACGCCACTGGCTCGACGAGCGGACCGTCGACCTGACCGTCCGTTCCCCGGCCGTGGGCGCGGACGTCCCCGTACGGGTGCTGCTCCCCGACTCGTACGCCGAGACGCCCGACCGTGAGCGGCCGGTGCTCTACCTGCTGCACGGCGCGCACGACGACCACACCTCGTGGACGCGGGAGACGGACGTCGAGGAGTTCCTGGCCGACAAGGAGGTCATCACCGTCATGCCCTCGGCGGGGCCCACCGGCATCCCCACCGACTGGTGGAACTTCGGCCGCGGCGGCGCCGACTACGAGACCTTCCAGATCGACGAGGTGATGGGGCTGCTGCGCGAGGAGTTCCACGCGGGGCCGGCCAGGGCCGTCGCCGGGGTGTCGACCGGCGGCTACGGCGCCCTGGCGTTCGCGGCCCGCAGACCCGGTACGTTCGCGGCCGCCGCGTCCTACAGCGGCATCCTGGACACGACCGCCACCGGCATGCGCACCGTCGTCGGCGCGATCGTCGCCCGGGAGGGACAGTTGCCGGCCGCCCTGTGGGGCAGCGCCGTCCTGCAGTGGGCCAACTGGTCGGCCCACAACCCCTACCGGCTCGCGGACCGGCTGCACGGCACCCACCTGTACGTCTCGCAGGGCAGCGGCCTGCCCAGCGACGACTTCGGCAACCTCGAAGGCGCCGTGCTGGAAGGCACGTTGTGGTCGCAGGCGCGGAAGTTCGTCGCCCGGCTCGACGCCCTCGGCGTCCCGGCGCGCTCACACCTGTACCGGGGCGGCACACACGCGTGGTCCGCGTGGCGAACGGAGTTCGAGACCTCCTGGCCCACCCTCGCCTCGGGCCTCGGCCTGAACCCGGCCCGGTGACGGGGGCCGGACGGCCGGGGCTCCGGGCCTCGACGGCGGGGGGCCGCCAGGGGGTAGATCAGGCGCCCGGTCCGGGGTCCGGCTCCACCGGCGTACGGACGCCCGCCCGGGCCGCCTCCAACTGGGCCGAGAACGCGATGCCGAGGAACAGCGCCACGGCGGTCAGGTTGGCCCACAGCAGCAGGGCGATGAAGGCCGTGAGCGGACCGTACACGGCGCCGAAGGCCCCGCTCCGTCCGACGTACAGCGCGAGCAGCCAGGTCGCCGAGATCCACAGCACCAGGTGGACCGCCGAGCCGAAGGCCAGCCAGGTGTAGCCGGGCTGGTCGCGGCGGGGCGACCAGCGCAGGATCGCCGCCGACGCGAGCCAGGCGAGCAGCAGTCCGGCCGGTACGTCCAGCACGGCCCACCACGCGGCCCCGCCCGTTTCGTGGCCGAGGGTGCGGGCCACGGCGTCGCCGACCGTCTCACCCGCGACGAGCACCAGGAACCCCAGGACCATCGGCAGGCCGGCCGTGAAGGCGAGCGCCAGGGCCCGGCCGTACTTGCGGACGAAGGGGCGGTCGCGCTCGATGCCGTAGATGCGGTTGGCGCCCCGCTCGATCTGCGCCATGGCCGAGGCGAGGTTCAGCACCGCGAACCCGAGGCCCAGCCAGAGCGCGACCGTGCTCCACACGTCGCTGCCGGCGCTGCGCCGGGTGCCCTCGAAGGCCTTCTCGACGACGTCCGCGCTGGCGCCCGGCACGATCCGGCCGAGGGTCAGCTCGATGACCCGGCCCACGCTCTCCGTGTGCACCGACGTGGCGAGACCCACGAGCACGACGGTGAAGGGGACCAGGCCGAGCACGACCTGGAAGGCGAGGGCCCGGGCGTTGGTGAAGCCGTCCGCGTAGCGGAACCGGGTGAAGGAGTCGGCCAGCAGCCTGAGGCCCCCGTACCGCCGCAGGGCGGTGAGGGCTTCGTCGCCGGAGAGTTCGTCTCCGAGCATGTCCCGGGTCTGCGGAACGTGGACGGCGGTTCCCACGATGCGGCTGCTCCTCGTGTCGGGGCGGACGAGGACGTCGTCCTCCACCCGTACGCATGCCCCGTGAACGAGACCGCAGCGCACAGGGGACCGCCTCGTGAGCTGGGGCGTCCCGAACCGGCGATGCGACGCCGGTGTCGCACCGGGTGCGACACATGCCGGAGCGAGTCGACCTGCCGGGGCAGACGCGACGGGAACGCCTACCTCCGTAGGGAGGCCGCCGACCCGGAGTCGCCGGCCCGAACCCGGGAGCCAGGAGGCAGGGGCCGGGTGGCCGGGGGCGGAGGACCTGAGCGGGGGAGCCGGAGGCCTGGGTTCGGGAGGTGGCAGGGTCGGAGCTCCGGGCCGGAGGCCCGGGGCCGGGTGGCCGGGAGGGGAGAATTTGAGCGGGGGAGCCGGAGGCCTGGGTTCGGGAGGTGGCAGGGTCGGAGCTCCGAGCCGGAAGCCCGGGGCCGGGTGGCCGGGGGGGGGGAGAATCTGAGCGGGGGAGCCGGAGGCCTGGGTTCGGGAGGTGGCAGGGTCGGAGCTCCGAGCCGGAAGCCCGGGCCACGGAGCCGGGGGGTCGCAGGGCCGGAGCCCCGGGCCACGGAGTCGGGAGGTCGCAAGCCCGCAGGCTGGAGCCGGGGCGTCGGACGTCCGGAGTGGGAAGGCCGGGGGACCGGAGGCCGGGCGTCCGGTCTGCCTACCGGGCGCCGGTCCGCGCCGTGTCGGCCGGGGCCCGGGGCGCGGCGCGGAGGGTCGCGAAGGTGCGGGTGGGAGTGGACCACCGGTCCTCCGGGCGCCAGCCGCACGCACGGGCGTGGCGCAGCAGCGCCCGAGTGCCGAGGCGGGCCCAGGGGAAGAGTTCGCCGGGGCTGCCGTGGGCGTCGGTGACCTGGACCAAAGACCGTTCGTCCGCCTCCGGGTCCGGCACCGTCTCCACGATCAGCAGACCGCCCGCGGTGAGGACCCGGGCCAGCCGGTCCAGCAGCGCGGCCGGGTCGCCGCCGATGCCGATGTTGCCGTCCATGAGCAGGGCCGTGTCCCAGCGCCCGGTGGCGGGCAGCGGGTCGAAGACGGAGGCCCGCAGCGCCCGGCCGCCGCGCCGGACCGTGTGCGCCACCGCCGCCTCGCTGACGTCGATGCCGAGCGCCCGGCGCCCCTGCGCGCCGAGCGCGGCCACGAGCCGGCCGGGTCCGCAGCCCACGTCCAGCACCGCGCCCTCGCAGCGCCCCAGCACGTCCAGGTCGGCCGGGTCCGGCTCCGCGCACCAGCGCTCCACGTCGAGCGGCAGCAGCCAGCCGTCGGTGCGGCGCAGGAACAGCGGGCCCCGCCCGGCGCGCAGCGCGTCGGCGTACGGGTCGGCCGACCAGGGGTCGGCGGCCGGTACCGGACGGGCGGGGGCGCGCGGGGGGCCGAGCGGGGGCGTGGCCGTCGCGCGTGCCCCGCTCACCGGCGGGCCGCCGTCAGCCGGGCCAGCCGCGCGGCGAACCGTCCGTCGGGCGCCGCGTCCGCGACGGCCGCGGCGTCTTGGGCCGTGTCCACGTCCCGCAGCGGCGGCAGGTCCCGTACCCGCAGCCCGTCCAGCCGCCGCCGCTGGGCGGCCCCCGTGTGGGGCGTCGACATGGGCACCCCGCGCAGCAGGCCGGGGTCGGGGGCGGCCAGGCCCAGCGCCCAGAAGCCGCCGTCCGCGGCCGGGCCGAACCAGGCGTCGCAGTCCGCGAAGTCCACCGTCAGCAGCTCCGGCGTCACCTGCGGGGTGTCCATGCCGATGAGCAGCGCGGGCCCGTCGCACCCGGCGAACGCGCCGGCCAGCCGCTCGTCGAGGCCGCCCGCGCACTGCGGCACGACCTCGACACCGGCAGGCAGCCACGGCCCCGGCGACCCGTCCAGCACCAGCACCCGGCGTCGCGCGGGTGTACGCGCCACCGCGTCGAGGGTGTCGGCGAGCGCGGCCTCGGCGAGCGCCGCCGCCTCCTCAGGCGTGAACGGCGGGGTCAGTCTCGTCTTCACCCGCCCCGGCCGCGGCTCCTTCGCGATGACCAGCAGCGTCACCTCCGGCGCCGTCACGGCGTCACCCCCTCGCGCGCGGGCGGCTCCTGGAGCACCCGGCTCATGTCCCGTACGGCCTGGTAGGTGCCGCGCCAGGTGCCGGTCACCTTGGAGGCGCCGGTGCGCGGGGTGTACGGCACGTCGTGCTCGGTGATCCGCCAGCCGGCGTCGGCGGCGCGCACCACCATCTGCAGCGGGTAGCCGCTGCGCCGGTCGGTCAGGTCCAGGGCCAGCAGTTCCTCGCGCCGGGCCGCCCGCAGCGGGCCGAGGTCGCGCAGTCGCAGTCCGGTACGGCGGCGCAGCAGCAGGGAGAGGGCCGCGTTGCCCGCGCGGGCGTGCGGCGGCCAGGCGCCCCGCCCCTGCGGGCGGCGCCGGCCCAGCACCAGGTCGGCGCCGCCCGAGCGGATCTCGTCGACGAACGGCATCAGGTCCGCCGGGTCGAGGGAGGCGTCGCAGTCGCAGAAGCAGACGATGTCGGCCGTCGCTGCGGTCAGCCCGGCGTGGCAGGCTGCGCCGAAACCGCGCCGCGCCTCGCGTACGACCGTGGCACCGAGCTCGCGGGCGACGCGGTCGGAGCCGTCGGTGGAGCCGTTGTCGACGACGAGCGCCCGCCAGCCGGGCGGGATCCGGCGCAGCACCCACGGCAGCGCGGCGGCCTCGTCGAGACACGGCAGGACGACGTCCACGGACGGGGCCGGCCCGACCGATGGCGGTTCCGGGGAAGAGGGGGAGGTGGTCACGGCTCTCACCCTACGAACGCGAAACGGGCATACCGGGCATCGGCTTCTTACGAAACTCGGACGTCGGCGCCCGCCCCGGCCGGTTCGCGCGCGCGGAGTGCGAGGCTGGACGGCATGGAGCAGCCACCCACCGGCGGCGGGGCCGGAGCCCGGGTCCTCGTCGTCGACGACGACCCCACCGTCGCCGAGATCGTCACGGGCTACCTCGACCGCGCCGGGTATGTCGTCGACCGGGCCGGCGACGGCCCCGACGCCCTCGCCCGCGCTGCCGCCCACCGGCCCGACCTGGTCGTCCTGGACCTCATGCTGCCCGGCATGGACGGCCTCGAGGTGTGCCGCAGGATGCGCGGGCAGGGGCCGGTGCCGGTCATCATGCTCACCGCGCGCGGCGACGAGGACGACCGGATCCTGGGCCTGGAGGTCGGGGCCGACGACTACGTCACCAAGCCGTTCAGCCCGCGTGAGCTGGTGCTGCGGGTGGGGTCCGTACTGCGGCGCGTGCGCCCGGTGGCGGACCCGTCCGGCGACGGCTCCGGTTCCGGTGTGCTGCGGGCGGCCGGGCTCAGCGTCGATCCGGAGGCCCGGACGGCCTTCAAGAACGGGGTCGAGCTCGCTCTGACCGTACGGGAGTTCGATCTGCTCGCGTTCTTCCTCGCCCACCCCGGGCGGGCGTTCGCCCGGGAGGAGCTGATGCGGGACGTGTGGGGCTGGGACTTCGGCGACCTGTCCACCGTGACCGTCCACGTACGGCGGCTGCGCGGCAAGGTCGAGGACGACCCGGCGCGGCCCCGGCTCATCCGCACCGTGTGGGGCGTCGGCTACCGCTTCGACCCCGCGTCGACCGAGGAGGCGTAGGCCGGTGCGCGACGCTCTGCTCATCGCCCTCTTCGCGTTCCTCGGCGCCACCACGGCCGGGGTGCTCGGCGCGGGCGTCCTGCTGCTGATCCGCCGGCGGTCGCTGACCGCGCACATGGCGGTCGTCGCCGCCGTCGCGGTCGCGGCGATGCTGGCGGGGACGCTGGCCGTCGCCCGCGCGATGTTCCTGTCGCGGCACGACCTGAGCGTGGTGACGACCGTCGTGGCCATGGCCGCGGTCGTCTCGCTCGTCACGGCGCTGCTGCTGGGGCGGTGGGTCGTCGCCCGGAGCCGGGAACTCGCCCTGGCGGCCCGGTCGTTCGGGGACGGAGGGGACTTCGCCGCCCCGGACGGGCCGGCCGCCGCCGAGTTCGCCGCGCTGAGCCGGGAGCTGGAGGCCACGAGTGTGAGGCTCGCGGAGTCCAGGGACCGGGAGCGGGCCCTGGAGTCCTCGCGACGTGAGCTCGTCGCCTGGATCTCGCACGACCTGCGGACCCCGCTCGCCGGGCTGCGTGCCATGGCCGAGGCGCTGGAGGACGGGGTGGCCGCCGACCCCGACCGCTATCTCCGGCAGATCCGTACGGAGGTGGAGCGGCTGAACGACATGGTCGGGGACCTTTTCGAGCTGTCCCGAATCCACGCGGGGGCGCTGTCGCTGTCACCGGCGCGGATGAGTGTGTACGACCTCGTCGGTGACGCCCTCGCCGGTGCGGATCCGCTCGCGCGCGAGCATGGGGTGCGGCTCGTCGGGGACGGCGTGGAGCCCGTGCCGGTGGAGGTGGACGGGCGGGAGATGAGCCGGGTGCTGGGGAATTTGCTGGTGAACGCGATTCGGCGGACGCCGGCGGACGGGACGGTCGCGGTGTCCGCGCGGCGGGCGGGGGAGGGGGTGGTGCTGTCCGTCACGGACGGGTGCGGGGGGATTCCCGAGGAGGATCTGCCTCGGGTGTTCGACACGGGGTGGCGGGGGAGCGATGCGCGGACGCCTCCGGCGGGGGCGGGGTTGGGGCTGGCGATCGTGCGGGGGATTGTGGAGGCGCATCGGGGGAGGGCGGATGTGCGGAATGTCGACGGGGGGTGTCGGTTCGAGGTGACGTTGCCTCTGGCGGGGTGAGGGTTGTTCTTTTTCGGGGGGAGGGGGCTTGGGGCTGGGGGTTCACCGCAGGCCGGTGGGGGGTGTTCGCGCAGTTCCCCGCGCCCCTGGGGGCCTGTGCGGGCCGGTGGGGGGTGTTCGCGCAGTTCCCCGCGCCCCTGGGGGCCTGTGCGGGTCGGTGGGGGGTGTTCCCGCAGTTCCCCGCGCCCCTGGGGGGCCCGTGCGGGTCGGTGGGGGTTGGGCGCGCGTCCCGCGCGCCTATGGGGCGTCGGCGAATTGCCTCATTCCTTCCTCGAAGGTGACCTCCGGCTTCCAGCCGAGGGCCGTGCGCAGGCGGGTGGAGTCCGCCGTGATGTGGCGGACGTCGCCCAGGCGGTAGTCGCCGGTGACGACGGGGGACGGGCCGCCGTGGGCCTCGGCGAGGGCCTGGGCCATCTCGCCGACCGTGTGCGGTGTGCCGCTGCCCGTGTTGTACGCGGTGAGGGCGCCGGCGGGCGGATCCGCCTCCAGGGCCGCCACGTTGGCCGACGCCACGTCCCGGACGTGGACGAAGTCCCGCCGCTGCTCGCCGTCCTCGAAGACGCGCGGGGCCTCGCCGCGGGCCAGGGCGGAGCGGAAGAAGGACGCGACCCCGGCGTACGGGGTGTCCCGGGGCATGCCCGGGCCGTACACGTTGTGGTAGCGCAGCGACACCGCCGAGCCGCCCGTCGCGCGCGCCCACGCCGCGGCCAGGTGTTCCTGCGCCAGCTTGGTCGTGGCGTACACGTTGCGCGGGTCGGCGGGGGCGTCCTCGTCGACCAGGCCCGGGGCGAGGGCGGCCCCGCACACCGGGCACGGGGGTTCGAAGCGTCCGGCCGCCAGGTCCTCCTCGGCGCGCGGGCCCGGGCGTACGACGCCGTGCTCGGGACACTCGTAGCGGCCCTCGCCGTACACCACCATCGAGCCGGCCAGCACCAGCCGCCGTACGCCCGCGTCGGCCGTCGCGGTCAGCAGGACGGCCGTGCCGAGGTCGTTGCGGGAGACGTACTCGGGCGCGTCGGCGAAGCCGGTGCCGAGGCCGACCATGGCCGCCTGGTGGCAGACCGCGTCCACGCCGTCGAGGGCCGCCCGCACCGCGTCCGGCGAGCGGACGTCCGCCGCCGGGTCGGTGCGGACGTCGAACACGACGGGTTCGTGGCCGCGCGTCCGCAGCGCCGTGACGACATGGGATCCGATGAAACCGGCACCGCCGGTGACCAGCACACGCATGGCGTCACGCTAAGCCCGTGACCGCGTCGGGAACGGCTGCGCGCCCGGCACGTCACACCTCCGTAAGACCCCGGTACGGCAGGCGGACGGTGAACACCGTCGCCCCCGGCCGGCTCGTCAGGCCGATGTCGCCGCCGTGGGCGCGGACCAGGGAGCGGGCGACCGCCAGACCGAGCCCGCTGCCGCCGCGGTCACGGGTGCGGGCCTTGTCGACGCGGTAGAAGCGGTCGAAGACCCGGTCCCGGTGGTCCGCCGGTATGCCCGGGCCCGCGTCGGCGACCCGCACCAGGACCGTCCCGGGGACGGCGTCGAGCTCGACGGACACCGGGGTGCCGGGCGGGGTGTGCACGGCCGCGTTGGCGAGCAGGTTGTCCAGCACCTGCCGTATCCGCTGCGGGTCGAGGCGCAGGACCAGCGGTCCTGTGGCGTGGGCGGTCACCGTGAGCGGATGGGTGGGGCGGCCCGCGCGGAACGCGTCCGCCGCCTGCTGCACCAGCTCCGTCAGGTCGGTGTCGGCCGTCCGCAGCGGCGCCTCCACCTCCTCCGCGTCCAGCCGGGCGAGCAGCAGCAGGTCGTCCAGGAGGATGCCCATCCGCGCCGCCTCGGCCCGCAGCCGCGCCAGGTGCTTCTCCCGCTCGGCGGGTTCGTTCGCGGCGGCGTACTGGAAGAGGTCCGCGTAGCCGCGCACCGACATCAGCGGGGTGCGCAGTTCGTGCGAGGCGTCCGCGACGAAGCGGCGCAGCCGCAGCTCCGCCTCCGCGCGGACCGCGAGGGAGTCGTCGATGTGCTCCAGCATCGTGTTGAACGCGGTGCGCAGCTCCGCCACTTCCCGTCCGCCGTCGCGTCCGTCCACGCGCAGCGGCAGCCGGGCCGCCGCCTCGGTCAGGTCGTGCGAGGTGATGCCGTGCGCGGTGTGCGCCATGTCGCTCAGCGGCTTCAGCCCGCGCCGCAGCATCCGCCGCCCGAACACCACCAGCGCCGTCAGCGCCAGCGCGAACACCACCACCTGCACGGTGACCAGCCGTTCGACGGTCTTCTCCACGTCCTCCACCGGGGCCGCGCTCACCAGCACCACCCCCGGCTCCACCTCGCAGCCCCGCAGCCGGTAGGTGCCCTCCCCGTCGATCCGCGCGGTGCGCACCAGCTCGGTGTCGGACCGCGCCATCGCCCGCGCGAGTTCGGACAGCGGCCGGGTGTCGTCGGGCACGTCGGCCGGCCGGCGCAGCGCGACCGAGTCGCCGCTGACGTCGTACACCGCCGTGTACCAGCCGTAGTACGGCTTGCGCCGTACCGTGCCGTGCGCCGCCGCGTCCTTGGCCTGCACGGTCTGGATCAGCTTGAGCTGATCGCCGAGCTGCTGCTCCAGGTAGTCCCGCATGTAGGCGGTGAGCGCCGTGCCGACGACGGCGAACACCGCGAGCGACAGCACCCCGAGGCCCAGCGCCAGACGGGTGCCGAGCCGCATCCGCCGGTAGGTGTCCCGCAGCCGCCGGGCGGCGGCCCTCACTCGCCCGCCTGCCGGATCACGTACCCGAAACCCCGCACGGTGCGGATCAGCGGCGCGCCGGTGGCGTCCAGCTTGCGCCGCAGCCGGCTGACCACCAGCTCCACCACGTTGGACCGTCCGCCGAAGCCGTACTCCCACACGTGGTCGAGGATCTGCGCCTTCGTCAGCACGGTGGGGGAGCGGCGCATCAGGTAGCGCAGCACCTCGTACTCGGTGGGGGTGAGCGCCAGCACATGGCCGCCGCGCCGCACCTCACGGGTGTCCTCGTCCATCGTCAGATCGCCCACGCGCAGCACCGACCGCGGGAAGTCCGGGCCCGTGCTGCGCCGCAGCACCGTCCGCAGCCGCGCCATCAGCTCCTCGACCGCGAACGGCTTGACCAGGTAGTCGTCCCCGCCCCGGGTCAGTCCCGCCACCCGGTCGGCGACCCCGTCCCGCGCGGTGAGGAACACCACCGGCACCATCCGCCCGGAGCGGCGCAGTCCGTCCAGCACCCCGAACCCGTCGACGTCCGGCAGCATCAGGTCGAGCACCACGATGTCCGGGCGGAACGCGTCCGCTCGGCGCAGCGCCTCCTCGCCGGTGTGGGCGGTGACCGCCTCCCACCCCTCGTACCGGGCGACCGTCGCCACCAGGTCGGCTATCGGAGGGTCGTCGTCCACCACGAGCAGTCGCACTCTGTCCACCCGCCCATACTGCGCCACCGCCCCCCTCGGCCTGGAGGCCGCTGCCCGACCGGGACCTGATCGACAGCGAACCGACAGGAAAGCGAGTACGGCCGACACCCCGTCAGGTCGCGGAAGGTGGTTTGGCCCGCCGGGATCCGGGCAGGTGGCGGCGTGGCCCCCGGGCCGCCCCGATGCCGGGGTCCCGTGCGTCTTCCCGGGGCCTCGTCGGTACCGACGTCTACACTCGACCGGCACACGGCGCGGGCGACCTCGGCCGACCATCTTCTGCCACCCGAAGGGCAAGCGGCGTCTTGATACGGATCGACTCAGTCACGAAGCGGTACCCGGACGGCACGGTGGCGGTCGACCGGCTGTCGCTGGAGATCCCCGACCGCTCGATCACCGTCCTCGTCGGCCCCTCGGGCTGCGGCAAGACGACCACCCTGCGCATGATCAACCGGATGGTCGAGCCCACCGAGGGCACGATCCTCCTCGACGGCGAGGACGTCCAGCACCGGCCGGTGACGACCCTGCGACGCTCCATGGGCTACGTCATCCAGAACGCGGGCCTCTTCCAGCACCGCACCATCGCCGACAACATCGCGACCGTGCCCCGCATGCTCGGCTGGGGCAAGCAGCGCGCCCGGGAGCGGGCCGCGGAGCTGATGGAGCGGGTGGGGCTCGACGCCTCGCTGGCCGGGCGGTACCCGTACCAGCTGTCCGGCGGCCAGCAGCAGCGCGTCGGTGTGGCGCGGGCGCTCGCCGCCGACCCGCCGGTCCTGCTGATGGACGAGCCGTTCTCGGCGGTCGACCCGGTGGTGCGCAAGGGCCTCCAGGACGAACTGCTGCGCCTGCAGGACGAACTGGGCAAGACCATCGTCTTCGTCACCCACGACATCGACGAGGCCATCAAGCTCGGCACCATGGTCGCCGTCCTGCGCGAGGGCGGCCGGCTCGCCCAGTACGCGCCGCCCGCCGCACTCCTGTCGAACCCCGCCGACGCCTTCGTCGAGGACTTCCTCGGCGCCGACCGCGGCATCCGCCGGCTGTCCTTCTTCGCCTCGGACGCGCTGGAGCTGACCACCGACGCGGTCGTCCCGGCCGACGCGCCCGCCGAGCGCCTCGCCGCCACGGAGGCCCCGTACCTGCTGGTGACCGACGCCGAGGGCCGCCCGCTCGGCTGGCGGGAGCGGGGGAGCGACGACGACCGGCTCCTGTCGTACGGGCGTCCGTTCCGGCCCGGCACGGACTCGCTGCGGGCCGCGCTGGACTGCGCGGTCCTCTCGCCCACCGGCTGGGCGGTCGCCGTCGACGCGGACGGCAAGGTCACCGGCGTGGTCTCCCAGCAGACCGTCGGCGAGGCCATCCGCGCGGCGCACACGCAGGCGGAAGCGGACCCGGACGCGGACCCGGACGCGGCGCGCGGCGAGGACGAGAAGGTCGCCGGATGAACGGCTTCTTCGACATCCCCAGCGACCTCCAGCACAGCTGGGCCGGGCTGATCGGCGTGCATCTGCGCGAGGCGCTGCTGCCGGTGGCCGCGGGCCTGCTGCTCGCCCTGCCGCTGGCGCTGCTGTGCAACCGGTACCGCTGGCTGTACCCGCCCGTGCTCGGCGTGACGACCGTGCTCTACGCGGTGCCGTCCCTGGCGTTCTTCGTCGTGCTCATCGACTGGACGGGCCAGACCGAGCTGACCGTGATGATCCCGCTGGCCCTGTACAGCCTGGTGGTGCTGGTGCCGGCGATCGCCGACGGCGTGCGCTCGGTGCCCGACGAGACCCTCTCTGCCGCCACCGCCATGGGCTTCGGCCCCGTACGGCGGTACCTCCAGGTGCAGTTGCCGATCGCCGCGCCCGCGATCATCGCCGGCCTGCGGGTCGCCACCGCGTCCAGCATCTCCCTGGTGAGCGTCGGCGCCCTCATCGGCAACCAGGGCGCCCTCGGCAATCTGATGGCCGCCGCGCAGAAGTACGACCGGCCCGAACTCGCGGCGAACGCCGTGCTGACGACGGCGGTCCTGGCGGTCCTGTGCGACGCCGCGCTGGTCGCCCTGCGCCGCGCGCTGACCCCGTGGATGCCCCGCTCCGGACGGCAACGGAACACCGCCCCGGGCGAGGAACTCCTCACGAAGGGCGCCGCCCGGTGAACGTCCTCAACTTCGCCCAGGCGTTCTTCAGCGACAGCGCGCACTGGCAGGGCTACGACGGCATCCCGTCCCGCTTCGCGGAGCACGTCCAGTACACCCTGCTGGCCCTCGCGGTCGCCGCGGCGATCGGCCTGCCCGTCGGGCTGCTGACCGGGCACACCGGACGCGGCGGCAACGCGATCGCCGTCGTCGCCAACGCGGCCCGCGCCCTGCCCAGTTTCGGCCTGCTGGTGCTCTCCGTGCTGCTCATCGGCTTCGGCCTGCTGCCGGTGATGATCCCGCTGGTCGTGCTCGCCGTACCGCCCATCCTGGTGACCACGTACGAGGCGATCCGCACCGTGGACCCCGCCCCCGTCGACGCCGCCCGCGGGATGGGCATGCCCGAGTCCGGGATCCTGTTCCGGGTGGAGGTGCCGGTGGCGCTCCCGCTGATCCTCAGCGGCCTGCGGTCCGCCGCCGTCCAGATCGTGTCCACGGCCACCATCGCCGCCTACGTCAGCCTCGGCGGCCTGGGCCGGTACGTCATCGACGGTCTCTACCAGCGGAACTACGAGAAGGTCGTCGGCGGGGCGACGCTGGTGGCGGTGCTCGCGCTGATCACGCTCGCGCTGTTCCGGGCCGTGGAGCGGTTCGCGGTGTCGCCCGGAGTGCGCCGCCGCTGACATTCGATCAGTTGTACGACAAATGTGACCCTGACGTTCTTGACCGGGCGTGAGACGGCTGGATTGGATCGGTGAATGACTTCTACGGCGAAGAGCAGCAGATCGAGGACGAGGCACCACGGGGCGGCGGCGGTCGCGCTCGCCGCCGCGGCGGCGCTGCTCACCGGATGTTCCTCCGGGGACACCTCCGACAACCCGCTGGACGGTGAGAAGGCCGAGGCGGGCACGGTCGTCGTCGGCTCGAACAACTTCGCCGAGTCCACCCTGCTCGCCGACATCTACGGCGAGGCGCTGCGCGCCAAGGGCCTCAAGGTCTCCTACAAGCACAACATCGGCAGCCGGGAGACCACCTACGGCCTAATGAAGAACGGCTCGGTGACGGTCCTTCCCGAGTACAACGGCTCCCTCCTCGCCTACCTCGACGAGAAGGCCGAGCAGACCTCCGCCGACGCGGTCAACGAGGCGGTCAAGGCGAAGCTGGACAAGCAGCTCACCCTGCTGGAGTCCTCGCCCGCCGAGGACAAGGACTCGGTCGCCCTCAACGCGGCGACGGCCGAGAAGTACGGCCTCACCGCCGAGTCCACGCTCGCCGACCTCAAGGAGGCCGCGCCCGAGCTGGTGATCGGCGGCTCGCCCGAGTTCCAGACCCGGCAGCAGGGCCTCAAGGGCCTGGAGGCGGTCTACGGGCTGACGTTCAAGTCCTTCAAGGCGCTGGACGCGGGCGGCCCCCTGACCCAGGCGGCCCTCGCGCAGAACGAGGTCCAGGCCGCGGACGTGTTCACCACGGACCCGACCATCGTCAAGGAGAAGTTCGTCGTCCTGAAGGACCCGGAGAACCTCTTCGGGTACGCCAACGTCACCCCGCTGGTGCGCAAGGACGGGCTGCCGCAGGAGGGCGTCGAGGCGCTGAACGCGGTCTCCGCGAAGCTGGACACCAAGACGCTGCTCGACCTGGACGCCGAGGTCCAGCTGGAGAAGAAGGACCCGCTGGACGTCGCCAAGGCCTGGCTGAAGTCCGCCGGTCTCGTCTGAGGCCCGTCACGGGGTGCGGCCCACGGTCCGCCGCACCCCGCGGGGGCGTCCCGCCGCGCCGCGCCGGCTCATCCGGCGGCGGCCGCCGCCTGCGCGATCAGCAGGTCGATCAGCGCGATCAGCACGTCCCGCGAGGACTCCCGCTCCCGCGCGTCGCACAGCAGCACGGGCACCTCCGCCGGCAGCGTCAGCGCCTCCCGGATGTCCTCCACCGGGTAGGGGTGCTCGCCGTGGAAGCCGTTGACGGCCACCACGAACGGGATGCCCCGCCGCTCGAAGAAGTCGATCGCGGCGAAACTCGACTTCGGCCGCCGCACGTCGACCAGGACCACCGCGCCCAGCGCACCGTGGGACAGGTCGTTCCACATGAACCAGAACCGCTGCTGCCCCGGCGTGCCGAACAGGTACAGCACCAGGTCGTCGGACACGGTGATCCGGCCGAAGTCCATGGCCACCGTGGTGACACGTTTCTCCTCGACGCCGTCCAGGTCGTCGACGTCCAGGCCCGCCATGGTCAGCGGCTCCTCGGTGCGCAGCGGCCTGATCTCGCTGACCGAGCCGACCATGGTCGTCTTGCCCACGCCGAAACCGCCGGCGATCAGGATCTTGACCGTGTCGGGCGCGCCGCCGTCGGCGGACGCCCGGACGTCGGTGTCAGAGCCGGCCAAGGCCTTCCCTCACTTTCTGCAGCAGGTCCGGATCCGGGGTGGTGACGGGACGCGGGGGACGGACGGTGATCCGGCCCGCCTCCAGCAGGTCGCAGAGCATGATGACGACCACGCTCACCGGCAGGTCGAGCCGCGCGGCCAGCTCGGCGACCGCCATGGGGCGGGCGCACAGCCGCAGGATCCGCAGGTGCTCGGGCTGCGGCCGGGCGGCCGTCTCGGGCTGCGGGTCCGCCGCCGTCACCGTCGTGATGAGCGTGAAGTCGGCGCGGCTCGGCCGGGTGCGGCCCCCGGTCAGGGTGAACGGCCGTACCAGCCGGCCCGAAGGGTCGCTCCCGCCCACCTCACACGCCTGGGTCTTCGGCGGGACCGCTGGTGTCCCGCGGGGCCGCGCTCAGGTGCTCGCCGATCTTCTTCACCAGCATGTTCATCTGGTACGCGACCACGCCGACGTCCGCCTTCGGGCCGGTCAGCACCACCAGATGGGCGCCGGGCCCCGCCGAGGTGAGGATGAGGTAGCTGTGCGCCATCTCGATGAGCGCCTGGCGCACCGGGCCGCCGCGGAAGTCCATGCTGACTCCCTTGCTCAGGCTCATCAGGCCGGACGCCGTCGCGGCCAGACGCTCGGCGTCGTCGCGCAGGAAGCCGGTGGACTTGGAGACCACCAGGCCGTCCTCGGAGAGCACCACGGCCTGGTTCACGTCGGCGACCCGTTCCACGAGTCCGGTCAGCAGCTGGTCCAGCTGGGTGTGGGTGGCGGGCAGGGGGCGTGTCATGGCGGTGTTCCTTCGTCGGCGGTCAGCGGTCAGCGGTCAGCGGTCAGCGGTCGGCGTCAGCGGTCGGGGTCGGATGCCCGGAGGCGGGCGCGGGCACGCGGGGCGGCCCGTCCTCGGGCGCGTCACCGACGGTGTCCCGCGCCCGGAGCGTGCCCTGCTGGAAACAGGCCAGGGAGGAGGCGGCGTGCTCGGCGGTGAACTCGTCGTCGCACGGGTCCTCGGCGGAGGGCTCCTCGAGCAGTTCGGCGGCGAGGCTGGTCTGCGGCACGCGCCGGGGGAGCGGGGCGAGGCCGCCCTTGCGGGCGGCGCCGCTGCCGTTCGGCTCGGGCGCGGCGGGCTCGTGCGGGGGCGCGGACGCGGTGCGTGGCGTCGCGGTGTCGTCGTCCGCCGGCGCGGATCCCGCCCGTGCCGAGCCGGAAACGCCCCGAGGGGACCGGGAGTCGGCTCGCGCGGCTACGGGACCGGCCGCCGCGGTACCCACGTCGTTCCCGTCGGCCGCTGGCGCGTCCGCGGCGGCGCCAGGCCTGTCGGTGGCGTCGTCCCGGCCGGCCGAGGCGTCCTCGGCGGCGGCCCCCGAGCCGCCCGGCGTCGCGTCGGACCGTCCCTCCGTGCCGCCGGCTCCGGCGCCCGCGGTGCCGGACCCGTCCGCCGCCGGCCCGGGGTCGTCCGACCCGGGCGCGGCGCCCTCCGCCGCGGCCTTGCGCGCGGCGCCCGAGCGGTCCCGGGTCGGGAGGGGACGCGGCGGGGAGGAGACGGCGTCGACCGGGGCGTCCTGGGCGGCGGACGCCTCCCGCACCGTGTCCGACGGCTCGTCGGTCACGACGACCACCTCGTGCGGCACCAGCACGATCGCCGTGGTGCCGCCGTACGGCGACGGGCGCAGGGTGACGGTGATGCCGTGGCGGTGCGCGAGCTGGGAGATCACGAACATGCCGAGCCGCAGGTCGTCGGCGAGGGCCACCACGTCGAACTGCGGCGGCTCGGCCAGGTTGGCGTTGAGGGAGGCGTAGTCCTCCTCGGACAGGCCGAGCCCCCGGTCCTCGATCTCGACGGCGAGGCCCCTGGCGACCATCGCCGTCCGCACCGTGACGGGGCTCGGCGCGGGCGAGTACGCCGTCGCGTTGTCGATCAGCTCGGCGAGCAGATGGATCACGTCGGCCACCGCGGGCGGCGCGAGCGACACCTCCTCGTCGGCGAACACCTCCACCCGCTGGTACTGGGCGACCTCGCCCACCGCGCTGCGCAGGATGTCGATCAGCGCGACCGGCTCGCTCCAGGTGCGGCCGGGGCGCTCCCCGCTGACGATGACCAGGTTCTCCTCGTACCGGCGCAACTGGCTGGCGGCGGAGTCGAGTTCGTACAGGCCCTTGAGGACCTCGGGGTCGGTGTGCCGGCGTTCCAGCGCGTCGAGCTTGCTGAGCTGGAGGTTGACCAGGTTCTGGCTCTGCCGCGCGATGCCCAGGATGATCTTCTGGAAGCCGCGGCGGGTGTCGGCGAGTTCGACGGCGGTGTGCACGGCCGTGCGCTGGGCGGTGTTGAACGCCTGCGCCACCTGGCCGAGTTCGTCGTGTCCGTAGTCCAGGGGCGTGGTCGCGGACTCTGGGTCGACCTTCTCGCCGCGTTCCAGCCGGGCCACCACGTCCGGCAGCCGCTCCTGGGCCAGGCCGAGGGTGGCCAGCCGCAGTCCGCGCAGCCGGCGGGACAGCGAGCGGGTGATGCGCCAGGACAGGCTCACGCACAGCAGCAGCGCGAGCAGCCCCGCCGCGCTCAGCGAGGCGGCCGTCACCAGCAGGCTCCGCGCCTCGTCGGCGCTGCGGGTGAGCAGCGCGCCGGTCTGCTGCCGGATCAAGGCGTCGTACCGCGGGGCGACCTTGTCCATGGCGTCGGCCCACCGGTCGCGCAGGTCGGGCAGTTCGACCTCCTGGGCCTTCCCCTCGGCCGGGGTGGCCAGCACCTGGTCCTCCACCGCCTCCAGCGCGCGCCACTCGGGGCTCGACAGGATCCGCTCGGTCTGCGTCTTCAGGTCGCCGGTGAGCGCCGGCGTGATCTGGTCGGCGACCAGCCAGCGCCGGGTGTGCACCAGCTCGGCGAACTCCTGCCGGCGCTCGGCCTCCAGACGCCCGGACGGCCAGGCGAGGGTGAGCAGCGCGTCCTCCCGGGACACCAGCTCCGCCGCGTGCTCCAGCGACACCAGCGGCTGCGCCCGGGAGGTGAGGTCGCCGTCGTCGACCTGGGACAGCTCCTGGAAGGCGTGGATCTGGTCGTCGATGACGGACGTGTACTGCTCCAGCGCCTCCTCGGCGGTGATGTCGCGCGGGTCGTCGATCTGGTCGCGGTAGTACTCCAGGCTGCCCACCGAGCCGAGCACCGAGTACAGCCGGTCCGAGATGCGCGCCGGCGCCTGCGCGATCGCGTCGGCCTGTCCCATGAGCCGCGCCACGGACCGGTCGGTGGCGCGCCGCTGGGTGACCAGCGCGGACCGCGAACCGTCCGGCCCCGCCAGCCAGTCGGCGGTGAGCGCCCGCTCCCGCTGGAGGTCGAGCGCGGCGTGCGTGCCCATCGCGCCGGTGGACCGGCTCAGCTGGGTCTGCGACCGCAGCTCCAGACCTTCGGAGAACATGCGGATCGTGGTCAGGCCCCACAGCGCGGCGAGGGTGACGCAGGGCACCAGGGCGAGCAGGATCAGCGAGAGGCGTATGGAGCCGAGACGGCGCCGGGCACCTGTCCGTCGAGACATCGTGGTCCTAGAGCTGTCGGGTGGTGGGAACGGTACGCACGGCGGCCGTCAGCGGGTTCCGGCGGCGGCGAAGGAGGCGACCGAGTCCGCCTCCGTCCTCGTGACGAACGCCGGTCCGGTGAGGACGGGCGCGGCCCCGCCGCCGCTGACGTTGCCGTTGGCCCGGTACAGCCACAGCGCGTCCACGGCGAGGTAGCCCTGGAGGTAGGGCTGCTGGTCGACGGCGAAGCGGACGTTGCCGCCGCGCACGGCGTCCACCAGTTCCTCGTTGAGGTCGAAGGTGGCGACCTCCGCCCCGCTGTCCGCCTCGGCCGCCGCGTCCACGGCCAGGAGCGCGAAGTCGGCGCCGTTGGTGACGACCTGGTCGATGGAGGGGTCCTGGCGCAGCTTCGCCGTGAGGATGCCGGAGACGGCCCGCTCGTCGGTGCCGTCCACGTACAGGTTCTCGCTCGTGCCACGGAACGTCTTCTTCACGCCGGCGCAGCGGGCCTCGAGACCGACGTTGCCCCGCTCGTGCACCAGGCACAGCGTGTGCTTCGCCTTCAGCTGGTTCAGCTTCTCGCCGACCGCGCGGCCCGCCAGGCTCTCGTCCTGGCCGAAGAACGTCAGCAGCCCGGCCTTCTGCCAGGCGTCCACGCCGGAGTTGAGGCCCACCACGGGGATGTCCGCGGCCCGCGCCTCGTTGACCGGGCCCTTCATGGCCTGCGGCTTGGCCAGGGTGAGGGCGATGCCGTCGACGCCGTCGCGGACGGCACGGCGCACCAGGTCGGCCTGTCCGGCCCCGTCGGGGTCGCTGAGATAGGTCAGTTCGATGCCGTCCTTGGCGGCGGCGGCCTCGGCGCCCTTGCGCACCCGGTCCCAGAACTCGTCGCCCTCGCTGCCGTGGGTGACCAGCGCGACCCGCAGGTCCCCGGAGCCGCTCACGACGCCCGCGCCGGCGTCCCCCTCGTCCGTGCCGGAGGAGGAGCAGCCCGTCACCAGCAGACCGATCGCGGCCGCCAGGACCGCCGTTCGGCTCGAGAGGCGGCGGGACGGGGGACGAGTGTTCATGAGGAGCGCGGACCTCGCTGTGCCGGCGGAGCTACGTGCAGGGGAGGGGCACCGGCGGATTCGGGCCACCGTGAGGTGCGGCCGTCCGGGTGACTCTCGCTGGCCGGAGCCAACCGCGTGGAACCACTGGTCGTCAAGTGAACAGCCACGCGAAGTGAGGCGTCGCTGCCGCATTGTGATGAACCGTGAGAACCTGCTAAGCGGAAGTGCAGGCTCCGTACGGCGCGCGGGGGCGTGCGCACGGATACCGCGCATGCTGTTTCGCCACGCGGCGTACGCCCTGTATGCCGGTTGTGTTCAACTGAGCACGCCCACCGGGGTGATGAACGTCAGCACACCGTGAGTTATCGTGTACAGGGCGTTAGAAACAAACGGCATGGACCGTCGCTTTCCGGCCACAGGAGTGCAGTCGATGGCAAGGCAGGTACGCGCCGAGAAGACCCGCGCGACGATCATCACGGCCGCGGCCGACCTGTTCGACCGGCAGGGCTACGAAGCGACCAGTCTCAGCGACATCGTCGAGCACGCACGCGTCACCAAAGGGGCCCTCTACTTCCACTTCGCCGCCAAGGAGGACCTCGCCCACGCCATCCTGGAACTCCAGTCCGCGACCTGCCGCCGGCTCGTCCGCGACACCGGCGCCCGCGGCCGCACGTCGCTGGAGGCGCTGATGCGCCTCACCTTCTGCATGGCCCGCATGTCCGCCGAGGACCCCGTGCTGCGGGCCGGGCTCCGGCTGGCCACCGGCGTCACCCGGCCGCGCCCGCCGCTCAGCCACCCCTTCACCGAGTGGCTCGACATCGTCTCGGCCAGGCTGGCCGCCGCCGTCGAGGAGGCCGACGTCCACCCGGACGCCGACATCGACGTCGTCGCCCACTCCCTGGTCTGCTTCTTCGTCGGCACCCGGGTCGTCGGCCGCGCCCGCGAACCCGTCACCCGCCAGCCCCGCCGCACCGCCGAGATGTGGCAGCTCCTCATCCGCGGCCTGGTCCCCGTCACCCGCCGCGCCCGCTACCTGTCCCTCGCCGCCCGGCTGGAACGGGAGCCCGCCCCGCTGTGACGCCCGGCGCGCGGCCGCCCGGCGGGTTACGGTGAGCCCCATGCCCGACACCCCCGCCGCCCCCGTGATCGTCGCCGACGAGCCCGGCACCTTCCCGTACGGCGTGCTGGCCGAGCGTCACCCCGCGATCCTCCGCCAGGTCGCCGAGGACACCCCCTACGGCCCGGAGCAGCGCCGCGCGCTCGACGCCCTGCTGGCGAACTGCACCGAGGGCCCCGTCACGCCCCTGCCCGCCGGCGCCCACGACCGCGACCGGTGGGCCGCCTGGGGCATGGACGACCACGCCGGCCGCTCCTGGCACGACGTGCCCTGGCTGTGGTCCGAGAGCTGGTTCTACCGCCAACTGCTCCAGGCCGTCGGTTACTTCGAGCCCGGCCCCTGGCAGGGCATCGACCCCTTCCGCCCCGCCAAGCTCGCCGAGCTCGACGCGCCCGCCACCGACGAGGAGCTCGCCGCGCTCGACGCCCTCGACGACCTCCCCGAGGACGAACGCGCCCGCGCCCTGCTGCACGGCTCCCTCTGGGGCAACCGCGCCGACCTGGGCTTCCGCATGTCCGCCGAGGGCGCCGAGGAGACCGCCGCCGTCCCCGCCCTCGTCGCCGACGACAGCGAGCGCCTGTGGTCCCTGCTCGACGGCTCCCCGGCCGGCACCCTCTGCCTGGTCGCCGACAACGCCGGCCGTGAACTCGTCCCCGACCTGCTGCTGATCGCCCACCTGCTCGCCCACGGGCGCGTCGCCCGCGCCGTTCTGCACGTCAAACCGCACCCGTACTACGTCTCCGACGCCACCACCGCCGACGTCCTCGACGCCGTACGCCGCCTCACCGCCGCCGAGGGAGCCGCCGGGGCGTACGGACACCGCCTGCGCGCCGCCCTCACCGACGGCCGGCTCGAACTGCGCGCCCACCCGTTCTCCTGCGCGCCCCTGCCCTACGCGGACATGCCGGACGACCTGCGCGCCGACTTCGCGGAGGCCACCCTCACCGTCCTCAAGGGCGACCTCAACTACCGCCGGCTCGTGGGCGACCGGTACTGGCCCCCTACCACCCCGTTCGCCGGCGTCACCGCCTACTTCCCGGGCCCGGCCGCCGCCCTGCGCACCCTCAAGTCCGACGTGATCACCGGCCTCGCCCCGACGACGGAGGCGGCGCTGGACGCGGAGGAGGACGGGCGCTGGCGCACGAGCGGCACCCACGCGCTGATCCAGGTACGGACCTGAGCCCCCAACTCCCGTTTCCGGGCAGGTTTCACGCGAAGGTGTGATCACCGGGCGGGCCGTGGATGCGGCCGGAGCGGCACGGGTAGCCCCCGGCCATGACGCAGCCCTTCGAACTCCCGCACTTCTACATGCCGCACCCCGCGCGCCTCAATCCGCACGTGGACCAGGCCCGGGCCCACTCCACGGCCTGGGCGCGCGAGATGGGCATGCTGGAGGGCAGCGGGGTCTGGGAGCAGGCCGACCTCGACGCGCACGACTACGGCCTGCTCTGCGCCTACACGCACCCCGACTGCGACGGCCCCGCGCTGTCCCTGATCACCGACTGGTACGTGTGGGTGTTCTTCTTCGACGACCACTTCCTGGAGAAGTACAAGCGCACCCAGGACCGCGTCGGCGGCAAGGCCCACCTGGACCGGCTGCCGCTGTTCATGCCCCTGGAGCCGGGGACGCCCGTCCCCGAGCCGGAGAACCCGGTCGAGGCGGGCCTCGCCGACCTGTGGGCGCGGACCGTGCCGGCCATGTCCGCGGACTGGCGCCGCCGGTTCGCCGTCGCCACCGAGCACCTCCTCAACGAGTCCCTGTGGGAGCTGTCCAACATCAACGAGGGGCGGATCGCCAACCCCGTCGAGTACATCGAGATGCGCCGCAAGGTGGGCGGCGCCCCCTGGTCGGCCGGACTCGTCGAGTACGCCACCGCCGAGGTGCCGGCCGCCGTCGCCGGGACCCGCCCGCTGCGGGTGCTCATGGAGACGTTCTCCGACGCCGTGCACCTGCGCAACGACCTGTTCTCCTACCAGCGGGAGGTCGAGGACGAGGGCGAGCTCAGCAACGGCGTCCTCGTCCTGGAGACGTTCTTCGGCTGCACCACGCAGGAGGCCGCCGACCTCGTCAACGACGTCCTCACCTCACGGCTGCACCAGTTCGAGCACACCGCGTTCACCGAGGTGCCCGCCGTCGCCCTGGAGCAAGGGCTCACCCCGGCGGAGACCGCCGCCGTCGCCGCCTACGCCAAGGGGCTCCAGGACTGGCAGTCCGGCGGCCACGAGTGGCACCTGCGCTCCAGCCGCTACATGAACGAGAACGCCCGCCCCGGCCCCTCCTGGCAGGCCCTGACCGGCCCCGGCACGTCCGCCGCCGACGTCGGCGCGCTCCTCGCCCGCGCCGCCTCGGAGCGGCTGCGCCCCTACCGGCACGTGCCGTACCGGAAGGTCGGCCCGTCCGTCGTCCCGGAGATCCGGATGCCGTTCCCACTGTCCCTCAGCCCGGCCCTCGAAGGCTCCCGACGCCATCTGCTGGAGTGGGCGCACCGCATGGGCATCCTCGGCGAGGGCGTCTGGGACGAGGACAAGCTCGCCAGCTGCGACCTGCCCCTGTGCGCGGCCGGCCTGGACCCGGACGCCACCCAGGAACAGCTCGACCTCGCCTCCGGCTGGCTGGCCTTCGGCACCTACGGCGACGACTACTACCCGCTGGTCTACGGCCACCGCCGCGACCTGGCCGCCGCCCGGCTCACCACCGCCCGGCTGTCCGCCTGCATGCCGCTGGACGGCGAGGAGGTGCCCCTGCCCGCCAACGCCATGGAGCGGTCCCTGATCGACCTGTGGGCCCGCACCACGGCCGGCATGACACCCGAGCAGCGCCGCCCGCTGCGGACGGCCGTCGACACGATGACCGAGTCGTGGGTGTGGGAGCTGTCCAACCAGATCCAGAACCGCGTCCCGGACCCCGTGGACTACCTGGAGATGCGCCGCGCGACCTTCGGCTCCGACCTCACGCTCGGCCTGTGCCGCGCCGGACACGGGCCCGCGGTCCCGCCGGAGGTGTACCGCACGGGTCCGGTGCGCTCCCTGGAGAACGCGGCGATCGACTTCGCCTGCCTGCTCAACGACGTGTTCTCGTACCAGAAGGAGATCGAGTTCGAGGGGGAGATGCACAACGCGGTCCTCGTCGTGCAGAACTTCTTCGGCATCGACTACGCGACCGCGCTGCCCGTCGTCGCGGACCTGATGAACCAGCGCATGCGGCAGTTCGAGCACGTCGTCGAGCACGAACTGCCCGTCGTGTACGACGACTTCCAGCTCTCGGAGGAGGCGCGCGCGGTCATGCGGGGCTATGTGACCGACCTGCAGAACTGGATGGCGGGCATCCTCAACTGGCACCGCAGCGTGGACCGGTACAAGGACGAGTACCTGTCCGGGCGGGTACACGGCTTCCTGCCGCACCGGTCCCCGGCGCCCCCGGTCCTCGTCTGACGGGCCGGCCGCCGTGGAACCCCCCGCGCTCCGCCCCCGGCCGATGCCCGGCTGCCACGCCGGCCCCCGGCCGGACCCCGCTCCCGCCGCCCCCGCACATTCGCCCGCCGGGCGCCCGCGGGGCCGGTGGGGCCGGCGGGCCGCGGCGGGGCTGGTCCTGCTGCTGGCCGGAGCCGTCCTCGGCGTCCTGGCCGCCGCGTGGGCCGGCCCCGCCCCGGCGTCCGGGCCGGCCCTCTCCGCCCGGCTCGGCGTGGAGGTGACCGACGACGGCCGGCCGGGCGCCCTGGTGGTCGGCGTGCAGAACCCCGGCCCCGGCCACACGGCCGGTCTCCGCGAGGGCGACCTGCTGCTCGCCGTGGGCGCCACCCGCGTCGACACGGCGGCGGACCTGGCCCACGAGGTCTCCCGCACCGCACCGGGCACCCCGATCCGCCTGACGGTCCGGCATGCCACGGGCGGCTACCAGCAGCTGACGGCGGTTCCCGGCATCCTCACGTGAGGGGGCGGCTCCGCCGGGGACGGGCCGCAGACGACCCGCGGGCGCGTCGGGGCCCGCGGAGCCGGCGGCCCCGCGCCCGGACGGGGTGACTCCGGGAGCAACCCCGGCAACCGGCTCGCGCCGTACCCGTTCGGCGGGCAGGATGCTGACCGTAGCCCCGACGTCCGCCCCTGGGAGGCATCCGGATGACCGGCACCGCGCCCGTGCCCTTCACCGCCGACGACTACAAGGCCCGTATGGAACGGGCGGCGCGGCAGGCCGCCGACGCCGGGCTCGCCGGGCTGCTCGTCGCGCCGGGCCCGGACCTGGTGTGGCTCACCGGGTACGCACCGCCCGCCGTCACCGAGCGGCTCACCCTGCTGGTCCTGGCCGCCGGCCGGGAACCCGTGCTCGTCGTCCCCACCCTGGAGGCCCCGGACGCCGAGAAGGCCACCGGCGCGCCTGCCCTCACCCTGCGTGACTGGACCGACGGCAAGGACCCCTACGCCCTCACCGCCGCGCTTTTTGACGGCCGGGGGCGGTTCGGCGTCAGCGACAACGCCTGGGCGCTGCATCTGCTGGGACTCCAGCAGGCGCTCCCCGGCACCTCGTACGTCTCCCTCACCGAGGCGCTGCCGATGCTGCGCGCCGTGAAGGACGCCGCGGAGCTGGAGCGGCTCGCCGCGGCCGGCGCCGCCGCCGACGCCGCGTTCGAGGAGATCAGGAACGTCCGCTTCTCCGGCCGCCGGGAGTCCGAGGTGGCCGCCGACCTCGCCGCGCTGCTCCGCCGCTTCGGCCACGCCCAGGTCGACTTCACCATCGTCGCCTCCGGCCCCAACGGCGCCAACCCGCACCACGAGGCCGGCGACCGCCGGATCGAGCGCGGCGACATGGTCGTCCTCGACTTCGGCGGCCTGAAGGACGGCTACGGCTCCGACACCTCCCGCACGGTGCACGTCGGCGAGCCCACCGAGGAGGAGCGCCGGGTGCACGACCTGGTGCGCGAGGCGCAGGAGGCCGGCTTCCGCGCGGTGCGGCCGGGCGCGGCCTGCCAGGACGTCGACCGGGCGGCCCGCGCGGTCATCGCCGGCGCCGGGTACGGCGAGTACTTCATCCACCGCACCGGGCACGGCATCGGCGTCACCACCCACGAGCCGCCGTACATGATCGAGGGCGAGGAGCGGCCGCTCGTCCCCGGCATGTGCTTCTCCGTCGAGCCGGGCGTCTATCTGCCGGGCCGGTTCGGGGTACGGATCGAGGACATCGTGACCGTCACCGAGGACGGCGGGCGGCGGCTGAACGAGACGGAGCGGGAAATGGTGATAGTCGACTGAGCGGCACCGACCGGCCCTTCCGCCCCGTCCCCACCCTGCCTCTCCCGAACGGCTACGGCGCGACCATGACCCAGGCACCGACACCCACCGTTGACACCGTCCGCCGGCTGGCCCGGTCCCTGCTCGAGGACAGCGGGCACGGCACGAGCGCGTCCGCCGCCCTCGACGTGCGGCCCGCGGGCGACGGCGCCGGCCTCACCACCTGGCTGGTCGGCACCCGGTACGTGCTGCATCTCGCCCCGGACCGCGCGACCGGCGTGCGGTGGCGCCGCGAGCTGCGTCTGCGCGAGGTGGTGCGCCCCCACGTGTCCGTGGCGCTGCCCGTCGGGGTGGCGCAGGGCGAGTGGGCGCCCGGCCTGCTGTGCACGCTGGAGACCCGGCTGCCCGGCGGCACGGCGGAGGAGAACACCGTGTCCGCCGTCGGCGAGACCGACCTCGCGGCCCTGCTCACCGGACTGCACCAGGTGCCGGTACGGCAGGCCGAGTCGCTGGGCGTGCCCCGCGTGCCGCCGCGCTCCCTGGAGACCCTGCGGCGGGCGGCCGGGGAGGCCGTCGAACTGCTCGACAAGGCCGACGAGTTCGAGGCGGCGCGGCTGCGCCAGTTCACCCAGGCCGCGACGGTGCAGCTCGCCGCGCAGGCCGGCTCGGCGGTGCTGGTGCACCACGCCCTCACGGGCGGCAACCTGGTCGTCGGCGCGGACGGCCGGGTGCGGGGGGTGCTCGGCTGGGACACGGCGGTGGTCGGCGACCCGGCCGAGGACATCGCGGGCCTGGCCCGCGCCGTCGGCGCCCCCGCCGCCGTCCGCGCGGCCACGCTGGCGGGCTACGGCGCCCGCCCCTGCCTGCGCGGCCTGTGGCTGGCCCGCTGCGACTGCGTCATCCACCTCGCCGAGGCACTCGTCCACAACGCCACGGCGTCCCTCCCCCTGCTCCGCACCCGCCTCCGCCGCGCCTGGGAACCCATCATGCTGGAACGCGTCACCGACCTCCGGGACAGCGACGCGGCACCTTAGGGGGGCAGGGGGCGGGGCGCGCGCCGTGCCGCAGCGCCACCGGTGCCGTGAAGCACCCCAGGCGGCCCGAACACGGGGTCGGCAAAACCGTCCCGCGCCACGGCGTTCGGTCCGGCGTGGAGCGCCCCCGGTGCCCGGGCGTGGGTTGGCGAACGCCTTCGAGGCCTGGGGCGCTGGTGGTGCCGCAGCGTCACCGGTGGCGTGGGGCGCCCCAGGCGGTCCGGGGGCAGGGGCGGCGGAACCGTCTCGCGTCACGGCGTTCGGTCCGGCGTGGAGCGCCCCCGGCGCCTGGGCGTGGGTTGGCGAACGCCTTCGAGGCCTGGGGCGCTGGTGGTGCCGCAGCGTCACCGGTGGCGTGGGGCGCCCCAGGTGGTCCGAGGGCAGGGGCGGCGGAACCGTCTCGCGTCACGGCGTTCGGTCCGGCGTGGAGCGCCCCCGGCGCCTGGGCGTGGGTTGGCGGACCCCTTCGAGGCCTGGGGCGCTGGTGGTGCCGCAGCGTCACCGGTGGCGTGGGGCGCCCCAGGCGGCCCGAACACGGGGTCGGCGGAACCGTCCCGCGTCACGGCGTTCGGTCCGGCGTCGCAGTCGGTGAGGAGCGCCCCAGCGCCCGGGCGCGGGTTGGCGGACCCCCTCGACGCCTGAGGCGCCCGTCGTGCCGCAGCGCCACCGGTGCCGTGAGGCGCCACGGGCGGTCCGGGCGCGAGCCGGGGCAAGTCCTCGCCGCGGCCGGGGCGCGAGGGGCGGTGCCGTGGCGCGGCCCCACGGGACTTACAGCGCGGGGCGGGGCACCCCCGCCCCGCGCCCCGCGCCTCTCACTCCTGCAGCAACACCACCGCCGACTCCCCCGGCAACCGCAGCACACCGTCCGCCCCGGGGACGTCCACCCGCTCCCACGCCGCCAGGACGCGGGCCTCGCGGGAGCCCAGCGGGATGTCGGCCGGTTCGGCGCCCAGGTTCACGGCCACGCGGACGTCGCCGCGGCGGAAGGCCAGCCAGCGCCGGTCCTCGTCGTAGGCCACCTTGGTGTCGGCGAGGTCCGGGTCGGTGAGGTCGGGCTGCTCGCGGCGCAGCGCGAGGAGCTGCCGGTACCAGGCCAGCATCCGCGCGTGCGGCTCCCGCTCGGGCTCGGACCAGTCGAGGCAGGAGCGGTCACGGGTGGCCGGGTCCTGCGGGTCGGGCACGTCCTGTTCCGCCCACCCGTGCGCCGCGAACTCCCGCCGCCGCCCCTGGCTGACCGCCTTCGCGAGCTCCGGGTCGGTGTGGTCGGTGAAGAACTGCCACGGCGTGCCCGCCGCCCACTCCTCGCCCATGAACAGCATCGGCGTGAACGGCGCGGTCAGCGTCAGCGCCGCCGCGCAGGCCAGCAGCCCGGGGGAGACCAGCGCGGCCAGCCGGTCGCCCTGGGCCCGGTTGCCCACCTGGTCGTGCGTCTGGCTGTAGCCCAGCAGCCGGTGCGCGGCCACGCGGGTGCGGTCGAGCGGCCGCCCGTGGTGCCGCCCGCGGAAGCTGGAGTAGGTGCCGTCGTGGAAGAAGCCCCCGGAGAGCGTCTTGGCCACGGCCGCCAGCGGGGCGCGCGCGAAGTCGGCGTAGTAACCCTGCGACTCGCCCGTCAGGGCGGCGTGCAGGGCGTGGTGGAAGTCGTCGTTCCACTGAGCGTGGATGCCGAAGCCGCCCCGGTCGCGCGGGGTGATGACCCGCGGGTCGTTGAGGTCGGACTCGGCGATCAGGAACAGCGGCCGGCCGGTGTCGGCGGCCAGCTCGTCCACGGCCTGCGACAGCTCCTCCAGGAAGTGGCGCGCGCGGGTGTCCACCAGCGCGTGCACCGCGTCCAGGCGCAGTCCGTCGATCCGGTAGTCGCGCAGCCACGTCAGCGCGCTGTCCACGAGGTACGCGCGCACCTCGTCCGAGCCGGGCGCGTCCAGGTTGACCGCCACGCCCCACGGTGTGTGGTGCGTGTCGGTGAAGTACGGTCCGAACCGCGGCAGGTGATTGCCCGACGGGCCGAGGTGGTTGTGCACCACGTCCAGGACGACGCCGAGCCCCAGCGCGTGCGCCCGGTCGACGAACCGTTTCAGCCCCTCGGGCCCGCCGTACGGCTCGTGCACCGCCCACAGCGAGACGCCCTCGTACCCCCAGCCGTGCCGCCCCGGGAACGGGCACACCGGCATCAACTCCACGTGGGTGACGCCCAGGTCGGCGAGGTGGCCGAGCCGTTCGGCGGCGGCGTCGAAGGTGCCCTCGCGGGTCCAGGTGCCGACGTGCATCTCGTACAGCACCGCGCCGGGCAGCGGGCGTCCGGTCCACTCGGCGCTCCACTCGAAGCGGTCGTGGTCGACGACGGCGCTGAGCCCGTCGGGGCCGTCGGGCTGGCGGCGCGACCGGGGGTCCGGCAGCACCGGACCGTCGTCGAGTGCGAAGCCGTACCGGGAGCCGTCGTGCGCCTCGGCCTCCCCCCGCCACCACCCCTCCCGCTCGGGATCGCGCTCCAACGCGCGCGTGACGCCGTCGCACCGGAGCGTCACTCGGCCGGCCTGTGGTGCCCACACCTCGAACTGCACGGACGGTTCCCCTTCGTCTGCTCACCGTGATGAAGCGCCTCCATCGTGCGGCATCGGAGATCAATTCGCCGGGGGATCCGCCGTTTTGCGGCGGGTGTCGCCCGAGGTGTGCGTGCCGGGGCGGGCCGGGGAGCGGCGCACCCCCCCCCACAGGCGGGGGCCCGTCCTCCGCTTACGGGGTTTCTGGACAGCTCACCCTCGGCTGACCGACAATCGACCGCGTGACGTCGTCCTTCGAGTTCTCCACGTACCCCGCGCGGCTCTCCGACGCGGAGCGCGACAAGGCGCTGAGTGTGCTGCGGGACGGCGTCGCCAAGGGCCGCCTCTCCCACGACACGTTCATCCGGCGCATGGAACTGGCGCTCGTGGCGCGGCGCGCCGACGAACTCGCCGCGCTCACCGCGGACCTGCCGCGCGAGAGCCGTTTCTCGCGCGTGGTGTTCGGCTCGGTGGAGGCGGTCTCCGGGTTCACCGTGCGGCTGCGCCGCGCCTGGCGGGCCGAGAAACTGCCGAAGCTGCTGCTGCCGCACCCCGCGCACGGACACCCGCTGCGGATAGGGCGCGACCCGGCCAACGGGCTGCGGCTCACCCACGAGACGGTCTCCCGCGTGCACGCCGAACTCACCCATCAGGCCGGCCTGTGGGTGCTGCGCGACCTCGGCTCCACCAACGGCACGACGGTCAACGGCCGTCGGGTGGTCGGCGCGGCCGTGGTCCGCGAGGGGGACCAGGTGGGTTTCGGCCGGATCGTCTACCGTCTCTCCGTCAACTGACGGGCATGTACACCTTGTTGTTGGGTAACGGTGTTGACGTCACCCCGGCAGCGTGACTGACTGTAGGGGCACCTCGCACTCCCCGTGCTCCCCGCTCGAAAGACCTCTGCACTCCCCGCACGGCCTGTACTTCCGGTGGACGACGGCGTCGCTTCGTGGAGGTGTGACCTGACGCCCCTCCTGAGCTATCCGACCGTCGACGAACTCGGCGCGCGGGCCGCCGCCCTCGCCGCCCGCCATCCCCGCGACGCGCGTCTGCGCCGCGTCGGCGTCTCCCGCGCGGGCACCCCGCTGTGGCTGCTCAGCGTCGGCCACGGCAGCCGCCAGGCCCTCGTCGTCGCGGGACCCCACGCCAACGAACCGGTGGGCGGCGCCACCGTGCTGCGGCTGGCGGAGCACGCCCTCGCCGACCGCCGCTTCACCGACGGCGCGGACGTCACCTGGAACCTGCTGCTCTGCCTCGACCCCGACGGCCTGCGCCACAACGAGCGCTGGCTGACCGGTCCTTACACCCTCGGCCGCCACTTCCGTCACTTCTACCGCCCCGGCTTCCTGGAACAGCCCGAGTGGCTGCCGGACGGCGCCGCGTCCGCCGCGCTGCCGGAGACCCGGGCGCTGCTGGCCCTCCAGGACGAACTGCGCCCCTTCCTCCAGTGCTCCCTGCACGGCGTGGACGTCGGGGGCGGTTTCGTCGAGCTCACCCACGAGCTGCCGGGCCTCGACCGCCGGGTCGCCGCAGTCGCCGCCCGCCTCGGCGTGCCGCGCGAACTCGGCGCGTACGACGCCCTGTACTGGCCCGGTCTCGGCCCCGCCGTCTACCTCATCCCGCCACCGCGGCGCCGGGACCTGGCCGCCGCCATCACCGAGGCGGCCGTGGAGTCGACGTGGTACCACCCCTACGGGTACGGCACGGTCACCGCGGTCGTGGAGGCGCCGATGTGGGGCGTCGCCGCCGTCGGGAACGGCGCCCCGCACCCCGACCCGGACGCGGAGCTGCGGTCCGTCAGCCGCACCCTGCGCCGGGACACCGGGCTCCTCGGTGAGCTGGCGGCGCGGATCCGCCCGTACGTCGCGGGCGTGCCCGACGCGGACCGGCTGCTCGCCCCGGTCGAGGACTACCTCCTGGTCTGCCCGGGCCTCGCGGACGCCTGGGACCCCGACTGCGGGAACGATTCTGCGCGTCCGTTGCCGCCCATGACGACGGCCCGCCTGGCCGCGCTGCGCCTCGCGGGAAGGCGCCTCGCGCTGCGCACCGCCGGCCTGCTGCACCAGCTCGTCACCCGCGCCGGACACGACCCCGCCGACGCGCTGCCCGAGCTGAACCGGCTGCTTGACGCGCGTTGCGCGGACCTCCGGGACAGGCTCGGCGCCCGCTGGATCCCCGTGGACCGCCAGGCGGAGTACCAGGCCCGGGTGATCCGCGCCGTGTGCGCCCTGGCCGTACGGAGGACACCCGGAGCCTCCCGTTCGGGTGAGCCGGGCTGGGGTCCCGGGCCCGCCGTGCCGATGCACCGGGAATGACGCACACCTCAGTGAAGACGGCAGGGGCGGGGCTGTCCGCCGCGGCTCTCCTCCTGCTCGCCGGCGCGACGCCCTCCGCCCACGCGGACACCTCGCCGGAACCCGGGAACTATCTGATGCTCGGCGTGAGCCACGGGGAGGACCCGGCGGCCGGGGCGGAGGGCGGCACCCTGCTGCGGTGCGACCCGCCCGGCGGCGGCCACCCGCGCGCGGAGGAGGCCTGCGCGCAGCTGTCGGCCGCGGACGGCCGCATCACCGCCCTCCCCGCGGAGGACGCCCTCTGCCCGATGATCTACGCCCCGGTGACGGCCCACGCGGAAGGCGTGTGGCGCGACCGTCCGGTCAGCTGGTCGGAGACCTTCCCGAACATCTGCACGCTCCGTGCCCACACGGGGGCGCTGTTCGCGCTCGACGGGACGTGAGACGCGGGCGGCGTGCCGCCCCGGGGCAAGGGTGACCGCCCGTGACGCCGAGTGAGGCCGGCTCCGGGCGCTGCCCGACGCCGAACTCCTTGCGTCGCGCGTGGGCCGGGGCGTCGCCCTACAGGCCCCGGAATCCCTGGCTGCTGTGCCCGGGGGTCCTGCGCTCCGTGCAGGCGCCGGGCACGTGGGCAGGGCGCGCCGGAGCACTCGGTGCGAGCTGGGCGGCTTGCCGGTGTGGGGTGCTGTCCTACGGGTCCGGCGGCCCGGCTGTCGTGGCCGGGTGTCGCATCCCGTGCGGGGGCTGTCGACCGTGCCGGGGCCCCGGCTGGGCGTGCCGGATTACTCGGTGCGAGCCGGGCAGCTTGCCGGTGTGGGGTGCTGTCCTACGGGTGCGGCGATGCGGCTGTCGCGGCCGGGTGCCGCATCCTGTGCGGGGGCTGTCGACCGTGCCGGGCACCCGGTGCGAGCCGGGCAGCGCGCCGGTGTGGGGTGCTGTCCTACGGGTCCGGCGATGCGGCTGTCGTGGCCGGGTGCCGCATCCCGTGCGGGGGCCGTCGACCGTGCCGGGGCCCCGGCAGGGCGTGCCGGAGCACTCGATGCGAGCCGTTGACCGTCGCAGAGGGGGGCGGGACGTCTGTCCCGCGTCTCACCCGGCCGGGGCGGCGTGCCGCACCGGCCCCCTCACGTCGAACCCACCCGCGCCTGCCGTGCCGCCGCCACCACCGTGCGGGACTGGTGTTCCACCTGGTGGCGGACCGGGACCCAGCGGGCGCGGAAGCGAGTGGCGAAGGCGTCGCTCCAGTGGGCGACCAGGCGGTCCAGGCGGGCCGCCGCCTGGGCGTCGGTGTCGCGCAGCGCGCGCCGCAGCATCGCCGCCGCCCGCAGCGGCACCCGGCGCGCGAACGCGTCCACGCTGCCGACGTAGGCGCGGGTGCCGTCCGCGGGCGGGGTGCGGACCAGGTCGGCGGCCAGTCCCGGCACCAGCTCCAGCACCCAGGTGGCCGCCCGCAGCAGCGGACCGTCGGCCTCGGCGGGCGGCGGCCCCGGCCGTACGTCCTCCAGCACGTGCCGCACCGCGTCCGCGTCCCGCAGCAGCCGTTCCGCGAGCGTGTGCATCGCCGTGTCCGGCGCCGGGTGCGGGGCGGGGTCGTCGACCAGGTCGCTGGCCCACATCGGCACCTCGACCACCGCGGTCAGACCGCCGTATTGGTGCGCGTGGTACCAGGTGCTGTGCCGGGCGTCGTCGCTCAGGCTCGGATAGGCCGGGGCCGCCTCGGGCGCGGGCATCACGTGCACTCCGGGCCCCGAGGCGGGCCAGCCCGCCGCGTCCGAGGCGCCCGTCTCGACGGGGATGTGCAGCTCGGCCGCCGACTTGGCGAACGGCTCCGCGAGCCCGGGCACGTCCCGCGTCAACTGCACCCAGCTGCCGCCCAGATCCGTGCCGTGCAGGGACACCTGGAGGAACGGCCGCAGCTCGTCGATCACCCCGGTCAGCGCCCGCGTCTCCGGGGGCAGCCGGTCGGCGGGCAGCACCGAGGGCGCCCACTCCGGCTGCTCGGGCCCGGCCGGGCGGAAGAAGCCCAGGTGGTAGTCGTACAGGCTGCGCGGCGCCGGGGTGACGTGCAGGCTCGCCCCGTCGGGGTCCGCGCACAGCAGGAAGTGCCAGGAGACGCCGTCGCGCAGCTCCCGCTCGAGCAGGGTCCGCCGGGCCAGCGCCAGCAGCGTCCCGTTGCCCGCGGGCTCGTTGGCGTGGGCGCCGGCCACGACCAGGACGGCGTGCCGGGCGCGCCCCACGGACAGCAGGTGCAGCGGCCGTCCCCCACGGGACGTCCCCACCTGCCGCAGCGTACACAGACCCGGCCACTGGATCGCCAGCGCCCGGGCGGAGAAGACCAGCTCGGCCACCGTCGGATAGCGCGACTCCCGCAGCGGACCCACCCCCCGTCACCGCCCGCACTCGCACTGCGCAGTACCCCACGGCCGCGAGACGGTGTCAAGGGCGGTGCGGGGGAGCCGCCCGGGGGCGCTCAGAGGCACGCCGCGGCCTTCTTCCCGCACGTCGGCCGTCCCGCGCCCGCCCCGCGTCCCACGGGTCCGCACCGGCCGTGCGCCGACCCGGCACCGACCCCGCACAGCGCCCCCACAGTCGGAACCACCGTCACTCGGGCACCCGCTCCAGCAGCGCCACCGGCGACGCGGCGAACAGCTCCGTCACCCGCACGCCCCCCTCGAACTCCCGCCCGGAGTCCCGGACATCGGCCCACCGTCCCGGCGGCAGCGGCAGCCGCGTGTCACCCCAGCCGCCCGCCTCCGCGAGACGCAGGGACAGCCGGGTCACCGCCGTGACCACCGCGCCGGAGCGGACGAACGCCAGGCAGTGGCCCGCCGCCGGACCCTCGGCCGTCAGCGGCTCGTACGACGCCGTCGCGCCGAAGACCTCCGGCCGCCGCGCCCGCAGCGCCAGCGCCGCCCGGGTCACCGCCTCCTTCTCCCCGCCGTCCTCGCCGTCCCCGCCGTCCTCGCCGAACCGCGGGGGCCGGCGGTTGTCCGGATCGACCAGCGCCCGGTACTCGCGCTCCGTGCCCTGGTACACGTCGGGCACGCCCGGCATCGTCAGATGCACCAGCGCCGCGCCCAGCACGTTCGCCCGGATGTGCGGCTCCAGCGCCTCCCGCAGCTCCGCGGCCTTCCGCCCCGGCACCCCGCACGGACCCGCCGCCACGAACCGCGCCACCGCCTCCTCGTACGACGGCTCCTGCTCCGTCCAGCTGGTGAACAGGCCCGCCTCACGCACATGCTTCAGCAGCGCCGCCCGCACCCGCTCCTCCTCGGCCGGGCCGAGCCCGAACACCGTCTGCCAGGCCGCCCACGCCGTCTGCCCGTCGGGCACCGCCTCCCCGGCGTGGGACGCCTCCGCGACGACGTCCGCCCAGCGCCCCGGGCACTCGGTGAGCACGTGCAGCGCCGCCCGCACGTCCGCGCTGCGCTTCGCGTCGTGCGTGGAGAGCACCGTCCCGGTGGCCGGCCAGTCGCGCTGGACGCGCGCGCAGTACGCGTGGAAGCGGTCCGGCTCCACCGCCGGGTCGCCCGGCTCGCCGCCCACCTCCGTCGCCGACAGCAGCGGCACGTAGCGGTAGAACGCCGTGTCCTCCACGGACTTGGCCCGCAGCGCCGACGCCGTCTGCGCGAACCGCGTACGGAACTCCACGTACGCGGGCCCGTCCCCGTACCGCCCGAGCAGCAGGTCCCGTACGACGTCGACCGCGCCCGCCTCCTCCGGGACGGCGAACGCGCGCCTGGCCTCGGCCGCCGCCTCCTCGGTCACCACCGTGGCCGCGTCCTCGGGGGAGTAGGGCCGGTACACCTCCAGCCGCACCAGCAGCTCCGTCAGCGCGGTGCGCAGCGCCCAGGGCGCGCGGTCCCGCAGCGCGGTCTCGGGGGCGGTCGCGCACAGCCGCCCCGCCACCCGGGTCAGACGGTCCAGCTCGGTGGCCAGCTCGTGCGTGAGCACCTTGTACGCGGCCCGCCGCACCGTGGCGTCCCAGTCGCCGCCCCGGTCCGTCTGCGGGGCCGCGTGAGCCCGGTAGCGGTCCGCCAGCTCCCCGAACCCGCCCGGGTCCAGGAACAGCCCGTCGACGTGGCGCAGGGCGTCGTAGCCGGTGGTGCCGGCGACGGGCCAGGAGGAGGGCAGCGCCTCGCCGTCGGCGAGGATCTTCTCCACCACCGTCCAGCGGTCCCCCGTCGCCTCGTGCAGCCGCCGCAGATAGCCGCCGGGGTCGGCGAGTCCGTCCGGGTGGTCCACGCGCAGCCCGTCGACCACCCCTTCGTGCAGCAGTTCCAGGATCTTCGCGTGCGTCGCCTCGAACACCTCGGGGTCTTCCACCCGCACCCCGATCAGCTCGGAGATGCTGAAGAACCGGCGGTAGTTCAACTCGGTGCGGGCCAGCCGCCACCACACGGGCCGGTACCACTGCGCGTCCAGCAGCTGCGGCAGCGGCAGGGAGGCCGTGCCCTCGCGCAGCGGGAAGGCGTGGTCGTAGTAGCGCAGGACGTCCCCGTCGACCTTGAGCTCGTCCGCCACCTCGCCGAGCGGCCCGCCGAGCACCGGCAGCAGCACCTGCCCGCCCTGCGCCTCCCAGTCGATGTCGAACCAGCGGGCCCGGCGCGAGGACGGGCCGTCGCGCAGCACCTCCCACAGGGCCGGGTTGTGGCGCGGGGACATCGCCATGTGGTTCGGGACGATGTCCAGCACCAGCCCGAGCCCGTGCCGCCGCGCGGTGCGGGACAGCTCCCGCAGCCCCTCCTCGCCGCCCAGCTCCTCCCGTACGCGCGTGGGGTCCACGACGTCGTAGCCGTGCTGCGAGCCGGGCACCGCCTCCAGGACGGGGGAGAGGTGGAGGTGGGACACGCCGAGCGAGGCCAGGTACGGGACGGCTTCGGCGGCTGCCTGGAAGGGGAAGGCGGGCTGGAGCTGGAGCCGGTAGGTGGCCGTCGGGACTGCGGGGTCGGGGCGCTCAGAGGTCATGGGGACGTACGTACCCGCGCAGCAGCGTCTCGTGCCATCGCTGCTCCGTTCGGGCGGGGGCGCTGCCCCCACGCCGGAGGGGCTGAAATCAGCCCCTCCGGCGTTCGAGGAGCGGGGTCTGGGGCGGAGCCCCAGGGGGAGCAGCCCCTACGCCGGCCGCTGCAGCACCGTGAGGCTGCGATCCGCCAGCCTCAGCCGCGTCCCCGCCGACACCTTCCGCCCCGTGCCCGGCGGCACGCCGTCCTCGCGGGCGGTGTCCACCACCACCTGCCACTGCGCCCCGTGGTCCACGGGCACCACGAAGTCCAGCGGCTTCGGCGAGGCGTTGAACATCAGCAGGAACGAGTCGTCGGTGATCCGCTCCCCCCGCTGCCCCGGCTCGGAGATGGCGTTGCCGTTGAGGAACACGGTCAGCGCCGACGCCCGCGCCGATTCCCAGTCCCGCTGGGTCATCTCCGCGCCCTCGGGCGTGAACCAGGCGATGTCGGAGAGGTCGTCGTGGGTGCCCTCCACGGGACGGCCGTGGAAGAAGCGGCGGCGTCGGAAGACGGGGTGGTCCTTGCGCAGCCACACCATCGCGCGCGTGAACTCCAGCAGCCGCCGCCGGAGGTCGCCCTCCCCGTCCCCGTCCTCCTCGTCGCCCTCGTCCGGCCAGTCGAGCCAGGCCAGTTCGGTGTCCTGGCAGTAGGCGTTGTTGTTGCCGCGCTGGGTGCGCGCCAGCTCGTCGCCGTGGCTGATCATCGGGACGCCCTGGGAGAGCATCAGCGTGGCGATGAAGTTCCGCATCTGCCGGGCCCGCAGCCCCAGCACCGCCGGATCGTCGGTGTCGCCCTCGGCCCCGCAGTTCCAGGACCGGTTGTGGCTCTCTCCGTCCCGGTTGTCCTCCCCGTTGGCCTCGTTGTGCTTCTCGTTGTACGACACCAGGTCGTGCAGGGTGAAGCCGTCGTGGCAGGTGACGAAGTTGATCGAGGCGAGGGGGCGCCGCCCGTCGTCCTGGTAGAGGTCGGAGGAGCCGGTCAGCCGGGACGCGAACTCGGCGAGCGTGCGCGGCTCGCCCCGCCACAGGTCCCGCACGGTGTCCCGGTACTTGCCGTTCCACTCGGTCCACAGGGGCGGGAAGTTGCCCACCTGGTAGCCGCCCTCGCCGACGTCCCACGGCTCGGCGATCAGCTTCACCTGGGAGACGATCGGGTCCTGCTGCACCAGGTCGAAGAACGACGACAGCCGGTCCACCTCGTGGAACTGCCGGGCCAGGGTGGCCGCGAGGTCGAAGCGGAACCCGTCGACATGCATCTCGGTGACCCAGTACCGCAGCGAGTCCATGATCATCTGGAGCACGTGCGGGGACCGCATCAGCAGCGAGTTCCCGGTGCCCGTGGTGTCCATGTAGTACCGGGGGTCCTCGGCCAGCCGGTAGTACGAGGGGTTGTCGAGGCCCTTGAAGGACAGCGTGGGACCCAGGTGGTTGCCCTCGGCGGTGTGGTTGTAGACCACGTCGAGGATCACCTCGATCCCGGCCTCGTGCAGCGCCTTCACCGCCGACTTGAACTCCAGCACCTGCTGGCCCCGGTCCCCCCAGGACGCGTAGGCGTTGTGCGGGGCGAAGAAGCCGATGGTGTTGTAGCCCCAGTAGTTGTTCAGTCCCATGTCGACCAGCCGGTGGTCGTTCACGAACTGGTGGACCGGCATCAGCTCCAGCGCGGTGACGCCCAGTTCGGTCAGGTGCTCGATGATCGCGGGGTGCGCCAGGCCCGCGTACGTGCCGCGCAGTTCCTCGGGCAGTCCGGGGTGGCGCATGGTGAGGCCCTTGACGTGCGCCTCGTAGATCACCGTGTGGTGGTACTCCGTCCGGGGGCGCCGGTCGTCCCCCCAGTCGAAGTACGGGTTGACCACGACCGACGTCATCGTGTGCGGCGCCGAGTCCAGGTCGTTGCGCCGTCCGGGGTCGTCGAAGTGGTAGCCGTAGACCTCCTCGCCCCACTGGATCGAGCCGCTGATCGCACGCGCGTACGGATCGAGCAGCAGTTTCGCGGAGTTGCAGCGCAGCCCCCGCTCGGGGGCGTACGGCCCGTGCACACGGAAGCCGTACCGCTGCCCGGGCATCACCCCGGGCAGGTACGCGTGCCGCACGAACGCGTCGCTCTCCCGCAGTTCGACCGCGGTCTCCGAGCCGTCGTCGTGGAGCAGACACAGCTCTACTCGGTCCGCGGCCTCCGTGAAGACCGCGAAATTCGTTCCGGCGCCGTCGTACGTGGCACCGAGCGGATACGCCTCGCCAGGCCAGACCTGCATGGACACGACTCTTTCAGGTGTACGGCGCCGGTGGGGACGCCTTGGCTCCGAGTGTCCCCGTGTCTCCCCGAACGGGCGGGATCAAGGGCGGGTCCACCTCCTACCCATGCCCCGGCCGCGGCCGGCCGCACCTCCTGGGATTTCCGCTATGAACCTGCTCACTCGCCGGACCGCCGAGAGCGGAACGGTCGCTTGGTCGGGGGAAGTTGGGAAACGACCCTGTCCATCGGGCTGCATCACGCACCGCATGCGGAGTACTCTCCTTGATCGTTGGACGGGGAGTGCTCGGGGGACTGGAAGGCGGTGCGCGGGTGGGCTCGGGAGGGCTGGAACTGCCCCCTGGTGACGAGGGTCACGAGGGGAGCGGCTCCACGGACGTCCCGCCCGGTGCGGTGTCCCTGGCACGGCCGATGGACGCGGGTTCGATCGGACCGGAGCTGGACTGGGGCGCGGACGCCTGGCGCGAGGTGCGCACGCGCGCGCAGCGGGCCGGCCGCGCCTACATCTGGCTGAACCTGGTCGAGCAGCGGCTGCGCGCGGTCGTGGCCGCCGTGCTGCGCCCGATCTACGAGCCCGTGCACGGCGACGACTGGGTGGTGGCCGCCGCCGGGCCCGCCGGGCAGGAGTGGGTGCAGCGCGCGGTCGCCGTGCGCGAGGTCAGCCGCCGCAAGGGCTATCTGCTCGATCCCGCCGACGACAACGTGCTGTCGTTCCTCACCCTGCCGCAGCTGCGCGAGCTGATGGTGCAGCACTGGCCGTGCTTCGAGCCGTACTTCGACGACCGCCGGGACGTCGAGCTGGCCCTGGACGAGCTGGAGGTCACCCGCAACGTGGTCTCCCGCAACCGGGCGCTGTCCGAGGCGGTGCTGAACCAGGCGGAGCGGGCCTCCGCGCGGCTGCTGGAGATGCTCGGCGCGGGCGGCGACGTGCCCTCGGCGCGACGGCTTCCGGTGGACGCGGTCGAGGACCTGGTCGGGGACCGGTACGCGGACGTGGTCGCGGTGCACCCGGACCGGGTGCGGCTGCTGCGGCAGTTCCCCGCCGAGGACATATTCGGCGGTGCGCGCAGGCTCGACGCCATCGGCATCGGCCTGAACCTGCTCGTGCAGAACTTCTCGGGCCGCCGGCTGGTGCGGCTCGCCGAGTCCGGCTGCCGGGTGCGGCTGCTGTTCCTCAACCCGGCCTCCAGCGCGGTCAAGCGGCGCGAGCGCGAACTGGGCATCAAGCGGGGCGAGCTGGGCCGGTCGGTGGAGATGAACATCCTCCACATGCGCCGCGTGCGGTCGCGGCTGCGCGACCCGGGCGCCTTCGAGATCCAGGTCTACGACGAGACGCCGCGCTGCACGGCGTACCTGGTGGACGGGGACGGCTCCGACGGCATCGCCGTGGTGCAGAACCACCTGCGCCGCACCCGCGGCATGGAGGCTCCGGTACTGGTCCTGCGCAACGGGACGAAGGTGGTCAAGCCGGGCGAGATCGAGGAGGGCGGTCTCTTCCCCACCTACCGCGAGGAGTTCGAGCAGATGTGGGCGGATTCGCGGCCGGTGTCCTGAACCGCCGGATCCGTGTGGGGTGCGGGGGCCGCCCGGTCCGCCCTGGAAACGGAATGCGATCCTCTGGTTGTCAGTGGCGCGTGCGAGGGTGAAGCCACTGGGGGAACGCACCGCACAGAAGGGGGGCAGCCCATGGGCTGGCACCGGGAGCTGCTGATCGGCTTCGATCTGGAGACGACGGGGACGGATCCGCGCGAGGCGCGGATCGTCACGGGAGCCGTGATCGAGCTCCGCGCGGGGGAGACGCTGGGGCGCCGGGAGTGGCTGGCCGATCCGGGCGTGCCGATCCCCGCCGACGCGGTCGCCGTCCACGGCATCAGCGGCGAGCGCGCGGCCGCCGAGGGCCGCCCCGCCGACCAGGTGGCCGACGCCATCGCCGGCGTCCTCGCCGCCTACTGGAAGACCGGCGTCCCGGTCGTCGCCTACAACGCCTCGTTCGACCTGAGCCTGCTCTCCGCCGAACTGCGGCGGTACGGACTGCCCTCGCTGAGCGACCGCCTGGGCGGCGCCGCCCCGGGCCCGGTGATCGACCCGTACACCATCGACCGGGCCGTCGACCGCTACCGCCGCGGCAAGCGCACCCTCGAGGCGGTCTGCGCGGAGTACGGCGTCCGCCTCGACGCGGCGCACGACGCGACGGCCGACGCCCTCGCCGCCGCCCGCCTGGCCTGCGCGATAGCCGACCGCCACCCGAAGGTGGCGGCCCTCGGCCCGGCGGAGCTGCACCGCCGTCAGATCGAGTGGTACGCGGCCTGGGCGGCGGACTTCCAGGACTTCCTGCGCCGCAAGGGCGACCCGGCCGCCCTCGTCGACGGCACCTGGCCGCTGCGCGCGCCGGCGGAGGAGCCGGTCTGACCCGCGCTCAGCCGGCCCTCGGCCCGGACCGGGCGGCGGTGAGGTGTGGTGCGCCTTCGGCCCACCGCGGGCGGGGTGCGGCGCGTGCAGGCGCAGGGCGCAGGAGAACGGCGAGCAGGACGGGAGCGTGTGCCCGGCGGTTGCACGCGCGCCGGACGAGCCGGGCGAGAGCCCCGAGGGCCGCGGGATCCGCTCAGAACGGGTACCAGCGCACCGTCTCGTCCCCGTCCCGCAGGGACGCCACCCGGCGGCGGAACTCGGCCAGGGCCTTGGGATTGCCCGGGGCGTGCTGGGCGACCCAGGCGCAGCTGGCGGTCTCCCGCGCCCCGCGCAGCACCGCACACCCCTCCCACTCGCGCACGTCCCAGCCGTAGGTCCCGGTGAAGGAGGCGTACGCCTCGTCCGGCAGGCCGTAGCGGTCGTGGGAGAGGGCCATCACCACCAGGTCGTGCTCGCGCAGGTCCGAGGAGAAGGTCTCCAGGTCGATCAGCACCGGACCGTCCGGCCCGACGTGCACGTTGCGCGGCAGCGCGTCGCCGTGGATCGGCCCGCGCGGCAGCCGGGGCGTCAGCGCGGCGGCGGCCGCCGCGAAGCCGTCGCGCCGTTCGCGCAGATAGGCCGCGTCCTCCGGGTCGACCGCGTCGCCCGCGAGCCGCAGCCAGCGCTCGACACCGTCCAGCAGCGAGCGGGGCGGCAGGGCGAAGGGCGGCGGGGGCAGCGCGTGCACCTGCCGCAGCAGCACGGCGAGGTCCTTCGGCTCCGTGGGCCGCACCGGGTCGGGCAGCCGGTGCCACACGGTGACCGGATGCCCCTCCACCAGCAGCGCCTCGGACACGGCGGGACGCACGGCCGGCACGCCCTGCTCGGCCAGCCATCCGGCGACGGCCAGTTCGCGGCGGGCCCGCTCCAGCAGCTCCGCGTCCCGGCCCACCTTCACCGCCAGGCCCCCGGCGGCGAACACCGCGTTCTCGCCGAGCGCCAGCAGCCGCGCGTCCCCGGCACCCCCGGGCAGCACCCCCGCGGCCTGAAGAACCTCCCGCGCCCGCGCCTCGTCCATCGCTTCCGCCTCCGTGTCCGTCCCGGGCCCCGCCGGGCGCCTCCGTCCGGCCGTTCGCCGGTCAGTCTCGCATTCGCACAGGTCGGGCGGTGTGCGTGGCCCCTTGACGTCCGCTGTCGTGTTCACGACCATGGCCGGGCCCACCCCCACCCGCAAAGGGGCTGATGCCGTGACGTCGGTGACCGAGGCGAGGAGGTCCGCGCCCCGCGCGCCCGACCCCGGCCGCCCCGGGCGGCGTGCCGTCGACCACGGCCCGTGGTTCCTGGTGCTGCCCGCGCTGATCCCGATCCTGGTGCTCAGCGTCGGCCCGCTGCTGTACGGGATCATGTTGGCCTTCACCGACGCCCAGTCCGGCCGTACCGAGCCGACCCGCTGGATCGGCACGCTGAACTTCCAGGACCTGCTCCAGGACACCCTGTTCTGGGAGTCGTTCCGCATCGGGCTGGTGTGGGCGGTCGGCGTGACGGTCCCGCAGTTCCTGCTGGCGCTCGGCCTCGCCCTGCTGCTCAACCAGGACCTGCGGCTGCGCTGGGCGGCCCGCGCCCTGGCGATCGTCCCCTGGGCCATGCCCGAGGTGGTCGTCGGCATCATGTGGCGCCTCACCTACAACCCGGACGCCGGCATCCTCAACGAGACGCTGCGCGACCTCGGGTTCGGCGGCGACCGGGACTGGCTGAGCGGACTCGCCACCGCCCTGCCCGCGGTGATCGTGGTCGGCGTGTGGGCGGGCATGCCGCAGACCACGGTGGCGCTGCTCGCCGGGCTGCAGAACACCCCGCGCGAGCTGCACGAGGCCGCGGCCGTGGACGGCGCGGGCGCCTGGCGCCGCTTCCGCACGGTCACCTGGCCCGCGCTGCGGCCCGTCGCCCTCGCCATCACGGCGCTCAACCTCATCTGGAACTTCAACTCCTTCGCCCTGGTCTACGTGCTCACCAACGGCGGCCCCGGCGGACGCACCCGCCTGCCCATGCTGTTCGCCTACGAAGAGGCATTCCGGTACGGGCAGTTCGGCTACGCGGCCGCCATGGGCTGTGTGATGGTCGCCGTCATCTCGGTGCTGCTCGCCGTGTTCCTCGTGGGGCGGCTGAGGGGAGGCGACGAGCGTTGAGGACACGTCCCGCCGCCCGCGCCGGCCAGTACGCGGCCCTGCTCGCGTACCTCGTCTTCCTGGCCTTCCCGTTCGTCTGGCTGGCGTCCACCGCGTTCAAGCCCGCCACCGAGCTGGCCGGGCTGCACCCCACCTGGATCCCGAAGGACCCCACCCTCGCCAACTTCCGTCAGGCCTTCGACGAGCAGCCGCTGCTGCGCGCCGCCCTCAACTCCCTGCTCACCGCGTCCGCCGCCGCCCTCGTCGCGGTCGCCGTGGCCACCCCCATGGCCTACGTCATGGCCCGCCACCGCTCCGCACTGGCGCGGGCGGCGACCGGCTGGGTGGTCGTCAGCCAGGCGTTCCCGTTCGTGCTGCTGATCATCCCGCTGTTCCTGGTGCTGAAGAACCTGCGGCTGATCGACTCGCTGCCCGGCCTGGTGCTGGTCCACGTCGTCTGGTCGCTGCCCTTCGCCCTGTGGATGCTCACCGGCTACGTCCGCGCCGTGCCGGCCGAGCTGGAGGAGGCGGCGGCCGTGGACGGCGCCGGGCGGCTGCGCGTCCTGGTGTCGGTGACCGTGCCGCTGCTCGCGCCGGGCATCGCCGCGACCGCGCTGTTCGCGTTCGTCACCGCGTGGAACGAGTTCTTCTTCGCCCTCGTCCTGCTGAAGACGCCGGAACAGCAGACGCTGCCGGTGCTCCTCACCCGCTTCATCGGCGCCGAAGGCGTCGCCGACCTCGGCCCGCTGGCCGCCGCCGCGTTCCTCGCCACGCTTCCGTCCCTGCTGGTGTTCGCGCTCATCCAGCGCCGCATCACCGGCTCCCTCCTCGCCGGGGCGGTGAAGGGCTGATGTCCCCCATGACACGCGTCAGGACGCTCGTCGGAGCGATCGCCCTCGCCCTGCTCCTGGCGGGCTGCTCCTCCGGCGGCACCCGCGACGACGGCCGGGTCACCCTGCGCTTCCAGTCCCTGGCCTGGCAGAAGGAGTCGGTCGAGGCCACCAGGGAACTCGTCGACGAGTGGAACGCCCTCCACCCCGACATCCGTGTGGAGTACGTCCAGGGCAGCTGGGACAGCGTCCACGACCAGCTCCTCACGTCCTTCGAGGGCGGCGAGGCCCCCGACATCGTCCACGACGCCTCCGACGACCTCGCCGACTTCGCGTACGGCGGCCACCTCGCCGACCTCACGGACCTGCTGCCCGAGCGGCTCACCTCCGACATCCCCGCCCTGTCCTGGCAGTCCGTCACCTTCGACGACGGGATCTACGGCGTGCCCTTCCTCCAGGAGCCGCGCGTCCTGATCGCCGACTCCGCCCGCCTGAAGGAGTCCGGCGTCCGCGTCCCGACCCCCGAAGACCCATGGAGCTGGGCCGAGTTCCGCCAGGTGACGAAGGAGCTGTCCGGTGACGGCCGTTACGGCGTGGCCTGGCCCCTCAAGGAGCCGGTGTCCGCCACGCTCAACCTGTCCCTCTCCGCGGGCGGCCGGCTCTTCCACCGCGACGCCGAGGGAAAGGTCACCGTGCGGTTCGAGGAGGGCGACGAGATCGTCCCGCGCACGATCAGCGAGCAGGTCGGCGCCGACCACAGCGCCTCGCCCACCACCCTCGGCAGCGGCGGCTCCGACACCCTGCCCGGCCTGTTCGCCGGCAAGTACGCGATGGTGCCGCTCGGCTTCTCGTACCGTCAGCAGATCGCCCAGCAGGCGCCGGAGGGCTTCGAGTGGCAGGTGCTGCCCGCACCCGCCGGGGCCGGCGGGCTCGCCCAGGGCGTCAGCCCGCAGACGCTGTCCGTCGCCGAGGACTGCCCGCACAAGCAGGAGGCCGTCGCCTTCCTGGACTTCCTGCTCCAGCCGCGGAACATGGTGCGCCTGGCGCTCGGCGACTGGATGCTGCCCACCGGCCGCCAGGCCCTCGCCGACCCGGCCCTGCGCACCCCCGAACACGGCTGGGCCGTCGGCACCGCCCTCGCGTCCCACCTGCGCCCGGCCCCCGCGCAGTCCGTGCGGGGCTACCCGGAGTGGAAGGACAAGGTCGCCACCCCGGCGCTCCAGGAGTACTACAGCGGGGCGATCGGCCTCGGTGAGCTGCGGAAGCGACTGGAGAAGGACGGGAACCTGGTGCTGGCCCGCTACCAGCGGTGAGCGGGGCGCGCCGGTTATCCAGTTGCACGAGACGTATCGTCTCGTCTACGGTCGCCCCATGACCGCTCCCGCGCACATCGCCATGTTCTCCATCGCCGCCCACGGGCACGTGAACCCCAGCCTCGAGGTGATCCGGGAGCTGGTGGCGCGCGGGCACCGGGTGACGTACGCGATCCCGCCCCTGTTCGCCGACAAGGTCGCCGCGACCGGCGCCGAGCCCAAGCTGTGGAACTCGACCCTGCCCGGCCCCGACGACGACCCCGAGGCCTGGGGCACCACCCTCCTCGACAACGTCGAGCCCTTCCTCGCGGACGCCGTGCAGGCGCTCCCGCAGCTCATCGAGGCGTACGAGGGCGACACCCCCGACCTCGTGCTGCACGACATCACCTCCTACCCGGCCCGCGTGCTCGCCCACCGCTGGGGCGTGCCCGCCGTCTCCCTCTCGCCGAACCTCGTCGCCTGGGAGGGCTACGAGAAGGAGGTCGCCGAGCCGATGTGGGAGGAGCCGAACAGGACGGAACGCGGCAAGGCGTACCAGGCCCGCTTCCGGGCGTGGCTGGAGGAGAACGGGATCACCCTGAGCCCGGAGGACTTCGGCGGCCGCCCGGACCGCTCCATCGTGCTGATCCCGAAGGCGCTCCAGCCGAACGCCGACCGGGTCGACGAGCGCGTGTACTCCTTCGTGGGCGCCTGCCAGGGCGACCGTGCCGCCGAGGGCGACTGGCAGCGGCCGGCCGGGGCCGAGAAGGTCGTCCTGGTGTCGCTCGGCTCGTCCTTCACCAAGCAGCCGGCCTTCTACCGGGCGTGCGTCGAGGCGTTCGCCGGCCTGCCCGGCTGGCACCTGGTGCTGCAGATCGGCAAGCACGTCGACCCGGCCGAGCTCGGCGACGTACCGCCGAACGTGGAGGTGCGGTCCTGGGTGCCGCAGCTCGCGATCCTGAAGCAGGCCGACCTGTTCGTCACCCACGCGGGTGCGGGCGGCAGCCAGGAGGGGCTGGCCACGGCCACCCCGATGATCGCCGTCCCGCAGGCCGTGGACCAGTTCGGCAACGCGGACATGCTCCAGGCGCTCGGCGTGGCCCGGCACCTGCCCACCCAGGAGGCGACCCCCGAGGCACTGCGCACCGCGGCCCTCGCCCTCGTCGACGACCCGGAGGTCGCCCGCCGCCTGAAGCACATCCAGGCGGAGACGGCGAAGGAGGGCGGCACGAAGAGGGCGGCCGACCTGATCGAGGCGGAACTCCCGGCCCGCCCCTGATCCACCCACGCGCCGCCACGGCCCCGCCGGCCCGACAGCCCAACCGTCCGTGGGCCCGGCACTGCGTCAGCCCGTCGGCCCGGCAGCCCGGCCCCCCGGCAGCCGGTCGGTCCGGCGGGCCCGCCGCTCGCGGCTTCACGGCGGCCGGGCGTGACGGCGCGTGGCTGTCGGCGCGGTCCCGGTGGCTCACGACGGCCGTCGTGAGCCCGACCGCACGTGCCCGGCCGCACGGCGGCATCACACGGACAGGGCCCGGCGGTGGCAGCCGTCGGGCCCTCGCTCGTGGTGACCGTGCCGGTCAGACCGGCACCTTTTCGTCCTCGTCGTCCCGCGTCCTCGGCGCGACCGCCGCCGGCGCCTCGTCGTGCGTGAGGTCGGGCAGCCGGTGCAGCCACTTCGGGAAGTACCAGTTCCGCTCGCCCAGCAGCGCCATCACCGCCGGGAGCAGCACGCCCCGGATGACCGTCGCGTCGATCAGCACCGCCGCCGCCAGGCCCACGCCCATCTGCTTCATGGACTGCATGGACAGCGTCCCGAAGATCGCGAACACGGCGACCATGATGACCGCGGCGCTGGTGACCACGCCGGCCGTCGTGACCACCCCGTGCCGGATCGCGTCCCGCGTCTCGAGGCCCCGCGCCCGCGCCTCACGGATCCGGGACACCACGAACACGTGGTAGTCCATCGACAGGCCGAACAGGATCACGAAGAGGAACAGCGGCAGCCAGGTGATGATGGCGCCCACGCCCTCCGCGCCCACCAGGGACGCGCCCCAGCCGTGCTGGAAGACCGCCACGAGGATGCCGTACGCGGCGCCCACCGACAGCAGGTTCAGCACGATCGAGGTGAGCGCGACCGTCAGCGAGCGGAACGACAGCAGCATCAGCAGGAAGGCGAACACCACCACGAACGCGAACACCGGGACCACCGAGCCGACCAGCTGGTCGTTGAAGTCCTTGTTGCCCGCCACCTGGCCGGTGATCGGCGCCTCGACCCCGTCGACCTGGCCGAGCGTCGCCGGCCGCACCTCGTCGCGCAGCTTCTCCAGGCTGGCGCCCGCCGCGTCCTGGTCGGAGCCGCCCACCAGCGGCACGTAGACGAACGCCAGGTTCCGCTGGTCGTGCAGCTTGATCTCGACCGGGCCGCGCGAGGCGCCCGAACTGACCGCCTGCTCACGGAAGTCGGCCAGCGCCGCCTTCACCTCGGGCGCGTTGATGTCGTCCGCCTTGACGACCACCTCGGCCGGCTCCGAGCCGCCCGGGAACGCCTCGTTGACCCGGTTGTACGTCTGCACGATCGGCAGCGAGTCGCCGAACTCCTGGTCCAGCGTGAGGTTCTCGGTCTTCATGCCGAGCGCGGGCGCGGCCACCGCGAGCAGCGCACCGGTCGCCACGACCACCGACAGCACCGGCCGGGCCAGCACCCGCTTCAGCACCGCCGACCAGAACCGGCTGTCGTCGCGGCCGCCCGTCCGCCGCCGCAGGAACGGCACCCTGCCCTTCTCGACCCGCTCGCCCAGCAGCGACAGCAGCGCCGGCAGCACCGTCACCGAGCCGACCATCGCGACGGCCACCACCATCAGGGAGGCCAGACCCATCGCCTCGAACTCGGCGATCCCGGTGAACAGCATGCCCGCCATCGCCACGCACACCGTGACACCCGAGACGACGATCGCCCGGCCGCTGGTCGCGGCGGCGATCCGCAGTGCCGTCCGCGCGTCCCGTCCCGCCGCGCGCTCCTCGCGCTCGCGGCGCAGGTAGAAGAGGCAGTAGTCGACGCCGACGGCCAGACCCACCAGCAGCATCACCGAGTTGGCGGTGTCGCTCATCGGCTGGAGGTGGCTGACGAGCCCCATCAGTCCCATCGTCGCGATGATCGCGGTGATCGCCAGGGCGACCGGCAGCAGCGCCGCCACCAGCGCGCCGAAGGCGATCAGCAGGATGCCGAGGGCGACCGGCACGGCCGAGTACTCGGCCTTCTTGAAGTCGTCGCCGAACGCGTCGTCGAACGTCTTCATCATGCTGGCGCCGCCGATCTCCTCGACCCGCAGCGCGTCGTGCTCCTTCTGCACGTCCGCGACCGCGTCCAGCACCGGCTCGATCCGCTCACCGGCCGTCCGCGGGTCACCCCGCACGTCGAACTGGACCAGCGCGCTGCGCCCGTCCTTCGAGACCGTGCCGCTGTCGTACGGCGAGGTGACGTCCGTGACCTCGCCGGTCCGCTCCACCGCGGTCATCACCGCCGCGACCGCCGACCGGAACTCCGCGTCCGTGGACGTGAGACCGTCGTCCTTCGCCTGGACGAGCACGGTCTCCGAGGCGGGCTCCTCGATCCCCGCCTCCTCGATGATGCGGGCCGCGGTGCTGGTCTCCCCCTTGAGCTGTTCGCTGTCCTCGACGTCGACCCGGCCCGCCGCCGAGCCGAGCCCCATCGCCAGCACCACGAACAGCACCCAGATGCCGACGGCCGCCCAGCGGTGCCGCGCGCTCCAGCCGCCGGCGCGGGCGGCGAGCCCCCGTACCCGCGCGTCTCCGTTCCCCATGACGGGTTCGCTCCCTCGTCCGCGGCGGCGGCCCCCTGCCACCACCTGACGTCTCGACGGTATGGGCGGCGTAAGCGCGTCTCGTCGTGCTGCCCGGTGAAGCCTGCGGGCCCCGGCTCATCCCGACGGCGCGGCCCGCCTCCCCACTGGGGAGGACCGTGGCCCCCTACACATGTCCGGGACACCGGCACGGTGAATTAGGGTCGAGGGGCGGAGGGGCAGCATCCGGTCACAGCCGTTCCGCAACCTTGTTGAATAAGTCACAGCAGTGTGTTCAGGTTGCTCCGCGAGCCGCCCGTCGGTCAGAGTTGCGAGGCCCGCCGCGCGCGGGCCCCGGCCGTCGTGCCCACCCCCACGGGGCACGACGGCCGCACTACAGTCGGGGCCATGGCGACGAGATACGCGGCGCTGCTGCGCGGGATCAACGTGGGCGGCGGCAAGAAGGTCCCGATGGCCGAGCTGCGCACCCTGATGGAGAGCCTCGGCCACGAGGACGTGCGTACGTACCTGCAGAGCGGTCAGGCCGCGTTCACCGCGGACCACGGCGACGAGGAGTCGCTGGCCGCCGACCTGTCCGGGGCGGTCGCCGGCCGCTTCGGCTTCGACGTCGACGTGATCGTCCGCGACCACGCCTATCTGAGGAGCGTGGCCGACGCCTGCCCCTTCCCGGTCGCCGACCTGGAGCCGAAGCAGCTTCACGTCACCTACTTCTCCGCACCCGTCACCGAGGACCGGTTCGCGGAGATCGACCGCGAGACCTACCTCCCGGAGGACTTCCGCCTCGGCGACCGCTGCCTGTACCTGTACGTTCCCGACGGCCTCGGCCGCTCCAAGCTCGCCGAGCATCTGTCGAAGCCCCGCCTGAACAAGGGCGTGGTGGCGACGAGCCGCAACTGGAACACGGTGCGCAAGCTGGTGGAGATGACGGCCGGCTGAGGCTCAGGCGCCCAGAGCCGTCAGCAGCGGCGTCCGGGCCGCGTCGTAGCGGTCCAGGAGGACCTGCGCGACCTCGGGGGCCGGACCCAGGACGTCCGCCAGGACGTCCGCCTCGGACGCGCCCCGGACGATGCGGTCCGGGAGGCGGCCCGGGGCCAGCACGTACGGGGCGACGGCCACGCGGGCGCAGCCGAGCTCCCGCAGCTCCCGCACCGCGTCCTCGGTGCGGGGAAGGGATGCGGAGGCGAACGCAGGCCGCACGGCGCACCAACCGGTGTGCCGCCACTCCCGCGCGACGTCTGCGATCACTGCGATCGCCTCCGGGTCGGAGGACCCCGCCGAGGCCAGCACGACCCCGGTCGAGGACTTGTCGGCGGGCGTCAGGCCCGCCTCGTACAGGCGGCGCTCCAGGGCCGCCAGCAGCAGCGGCGACGGGCCCAGCACGTCCGCCTGGCGGATCCGCAGCCGCGGCGGCGCCTCGGACAGCACCGCGGGGATGTCCGCCTTGGCGTGGAAGGCGCGGGTGAGCAGGAGCGGCAGCGCGACCACGTCACGCACCCCCTCCGCGTCCAGGGACTCGAGGACCGCGCCGACGGACGGCACGTTGAAGTCCAGGAACCCGGTCTCCACCCTGAGTCCGGGCCGCTGCGCGCGCACCCGGCGCACCAGGTCGTGGACGGTCGCGGCGTGCCGCGGGTCGCGGCTGCCGTGGGCGACGACGAGCAGGACGGGACGGCGCATCACCGGCACCTCAGCTCTTCACCAGGAGTCCGCGGGTGCGCAGGACCCGGCGTTCGAGGGGGCTGAAGATCAGCAGGTCGATGGCGATGCCGACGGTGAGGATCAGCAGGATCGCCTCGAAGACCATGGCCATGTCGCTGGCGTTGCGGCCGTTCTCCAGGAGCTGCCCGAGGCCGACGCCGAGGTCGGGGAAGGACGCGATGATCTCGGCGGCCATGAGGGAGCGCCAGGAGAAGGCCCAGCCCTGCTTGAGGCCGGCGACGTAGCCGGGGAGGGCGGCGGGCAGGGTGATGTGCCAGGTGCCCTTCAGCCCGGTGGCGCCGAGAGTGCGTCCGGCGCGCTGGAACAGGGGCGGGACCTGGTCGACGCCGGAGAGCAGTCCGTTGGCGATGGACGGCACCGCGCCCAGCAGGATGACGGCGTACATCATCTGGTTGTTCAGGCCGAGCCAGATGACGGCGGGCGGGACCCACGCGACCGAGGGCAGGGACTGCAGGCCGGACAGGACGGGGCCGATCGCCGCCCGGATCAGCTTCACGCGGGCGAGAAGGAGGCCCAGGGGTGTGGCGATGAGCAGGGCGAGGCAGAAGCCGAGCAGGCCGCGGGAGACGGAGGTCCAGATGTAGCCGAGGAGTTCGCCCTGCAGCCAGGCCTTCTCCAGCACGGCCCAGACGTCGGCGGGCGCGGGCAGCTTGGTGGGGTCGTCGACGACCTCGAAGGTGATCAGCGACTGCCACACGGCCAGCACCAGCGCGACGGCGACGACCGGCGGGAGCACCTTCTGCGTGAGGGTCTGCCGCAGCGGCTTGCGGGTGGTCTGCACCGTCTCCAGCGCGTCCAGGCCCGCTTCGAGTCCGGCGAGGTCCCCGGCGTCCTTGGGGGTGGTGTCAGTGCTGGCCATGTCGGCGGATCTCCCCACGGAGTTGCTCGGTGATCTCGACGGACAGCTCGGCCACGGCCGTGTCCTCGATGCGGCGGGGGTGCGGGATGTCCACGGTCCACTGCCGGGCGACGCGGCCGGGGCGGGAGGACAGCAGGACGACGCGCTGGGCGAGGCGGACGGCCTCGCGGACGTTGTGGGTGACGAAGAGGACGGACAGGCCGGTCTCGCGCCAGATGCGGGTGAGTTCGTCGTGCAGGACGTCGCGGGTGATGGCGTCGAGCGCGGCGAACGGCTCGTCCATCAGCAGCAGCCGGCTCTCCTGGGCGAGGGCGCGGGCGAGGGCCACGCGCTGGCGCATGCCGCCGGACAGCTCGTGGACGCGCTTGCCGTGGGCGCCGCCCAGGCGGACCAGCTCCAGCAGCTCCTCGGCGCGCTCACGCCGTTCGTTCTTCGGGGTGCCGCGGAGTTTCAGGGCGAGTTCGATGTTCTTGCCGGCGGTGAGCCAGGGGAACAGGGCGTGTTCCTGGAACATCAGGGCGGGGCGGCCGTCGGTGGTGATGCCGCCTGCGGTGGGCTTGTCGAGGCCGGCGACGAGGTTGAGCAGGGTGGACTTGCCGCAGCCGGAGGCGCCGAGGAGGGTGACGAACTCGCCGGGGGCGACGTCGAGGCTGATGTCGTCCAGCACGAGCTGCTGCCCGGCGGGGCCGGCGAAGGACTTCGAGACGTGCTCGATACGGGCCGCGTGCGTGGCCGACCGCGTGCCGTCGGCGGCCTTGGCGAGGGTCGTGGCCATGGTCGTCACCTCCTGGGAAGCGTGTGTGATCCGGGTCGGGCGACGCCGAGTCCGGCGTCGTCGACGGCGGGCCGGCCGGCCGCCCGGAGGATTTTGCGGAGCAGGGACAGGTCGTAGATGCCCTTCAGGTCCGGCTGCTCCAGCAGGCCCGCCTCGACGGCGTGGCCTGCCTGGGTCCTGAGGGTGGCGGCCAGCGGGTCGTCCAGGAACGTGATCGACTTCCAGGCCGGGTCGAGCACGTCGGCGGGCAGCGGCTTGCCGGTGTCGGCCGCGAGCCGCGCGTTCGCGGCCTCCTTGGCCTTCTCGGGGTGGGCGTTGATCCACCGGTTGGCCGCGACGGACGCCCGCAGCACGGCTTCGACGGCCTTGGGGTGTTCGTCGAGGAACTCCTGGCGGACGGCGATGTTGGTGATGACGAACTTGCCGTCCGGCCACAGCGACGACTCGTCCAGCAGCACCTTGCCGCCCTGCGCGACCAGCCGCGAAGCGGTCGGCTCCGGCACCCAGGCCCCGTCCACGGAGCCGGATGTGAAGGCGTCCGGGGTGACCTTGTTGTCGCTGCGGACGACGGTGACGTCGCCCTTGCCGCTCTGCGGGTCGACCTTCCAGCCCTGCTCGACGGCCCAGTTGAGGAACGCCACGTCCTGGGTGTTGCCGAGCTGCGGGGTCGCGATCCGCTTGCCCTCGACGTCCTCCAGGGACGTCACCTTGTCGGGGTTCACGACCAGCTTCACCCCGCCGGAGGCCGCACCGCCCACGATCCGCAGGTTCTTGCCGTCCGCCTTGGTGTAACCGTTCACGGCCGGGGACGGGCCGAGGAAGGCGACGTCCAGGGAGCCGGAGTTGAGCGCCTCGATCGCCGACGGGCCGGCGTTGAACACCGCGTACTTCGCCTCGGTGCCCCTGAGTTCCTTCTGGAAGAACCCCTTCTCGGCGCCGACCAGGGCGGTGCCGTGGGTGAGGTTGCCGAAGTAGCCGATCCGGACGGCGTCCAGACCGTCGGTCCTCGCACCCGAGGCGACCTGCGCGGTGCCCGGGTCCTTGGCCTGCGATCCGTAACCGCAGGCGGCCAGGGCGAGCAACGGCAGCACGGCCGTCACCGCGAGGGCGCGGCGCAGGGCGGTCGTGGCAGGCAAGGGGAACGGTCCTCTCGGTGGCGGCCGGCGGCCGCGCGGTGGTCGCGCGGCCGGGCCGTCGGCGGGTCAGGGCACTACGGGGGCGGCGGAGGGCCGGCGGGTGGTCAGAAGTCCCACCCGTCGTCGTCCGTGCCGTCGTCGACCGGGTCGGGCGAGGCGAAGGACTCGCCGACCATGCCCGCGGTCAGCGTGGTCCCGTCGTTGGGGTCGACCAGGATGAACGATCCTGTGCGGCGGGAGTCTGCGTAGGTGTCGGCGGGCAGCGGTTCGGCGGTGCGGATGGTGACGCGGCCGATGTCGTTGGCGGTGAGCCGGCCCGGGTGCGGGTGCAGGGACAGGTCGTCCAAGGTGAGGCGGGACGGGATGTCCTTGACGATCGCCTTGACCGTGCGGGTGCCGTGCTTGATCAGGACGCGGTGGCCGACCGTCAGCGGCTCGTCGGCGACGTGGCAGACGGTCGCCTCCAGGTCCTGCGTGGTGGCCGGGGCGTCCTTCGCCGGGACGATCAGGTCGCCCCGGGAGATGTCGATGTCGTCGGCGAGGAGCAGCGTCACCGACTGCGGCGTCCACGCCACGTCGACGGGCTTGCCCAGCAGGTCGATGCCGGTGATCGTGGTCGAGCGGCCCGAGGGCAGCACGGTGATCTCGTCGCCGACGCGGAAGGTGCCGGCGGCGATCTGCCCGGCGTAGCCGCGGTAGTCGGGCAGCTCGGGGCTCTGCGGCCGGATCACGTACTGCACGGGCAGCCGGGCGTGGCAGCGGGTCAGGTCGTGGCTGACCGGCACGGTCTCCAGGTGCTCCAGCACGGTGGGCCCGCCGTACCAGTCCATGTTCGCGGACGGGTCCACCACGTTGTCGCCGACCAGCGCCGAGATCGGGATCGCGGTCACCTCGGGCACGCCCAGCTCGGTGGCGTAGGCGGTGAACTCCTCGGCGATCCGGGCGAACACCGGCTCCTCGTAGCCGACCAGGTCCATCTTGTTCACGGCGAGCACCACGTGCGGCACCCGCAGCAGCGCGGCGATCGCCGCGTGCCGGCGGGTCTGCTCGACCACGCCGTTGCGCGCGTCGACCAGGATCACCGTCAGCTCGGCGGTCGAGGCGCCGGTGACCATGTTCCGCGTGTACTGCACATGGCCGGGGGTGTCGGCGAGGATGAACCGCCGCCGTGGCGTGGCGAAGTAACGGTACGCCACGTCGATCGTGATGCCCTGCTCCCGCTCGGCGCGCAGACCGTCGGTGAGCAGCGCGAGGTCGGGGGCCTCCTGGCCGCGGCCGGCGGAGGCGCGCTCCACCGCCTCCAGCTGGTCGGCGAGCACCGACTTGGAGTCGTGCAGCAGCCGGCCGACGAGGGTGGACTTGCCGTCGTCGACGGAGCCGGCGGTGGCGAACCGCAGCAGGGTGGTGGCCGAGAGCTCCTCGGTCGTGATCGTGCTCATGCTTAGAAGTACCCCTCGCGCTTGCGGTCTTCCATCGCGGCCTCGGACATCTTGTCGTCGGCGCGGGTGGCGCCGCGTTCGGTGAGCCGGGAGGCGGCGATCTCCGTGATCACCTTCTCGACGGTGTCGGCGTCGGAGTCGACCGCGCCGGTGCAGGACATGTCGCCGACGGTGCGGTAGCGCACCAGGCGCTTCTCGACCGTCTCGCCGTCCTTCGGGCCGCCCCACTCGCCCGCGGTCAGCCACATCCCGCCGCGCTGGAACACCTCGCGCTCGTGCGCGTAGTAGATCTGGGGCAGTTCGATGTTCTCGCGGGCGATGTACTGCCACACGTCCAGCTCGGTCCAGTTGGACAGCGGGAACACGCGGACGTGCTCGCCGGGGGCGTGCCGGCCGTTGTACAGGTTCCACAGCTCGGGGCGCTGGCGGCGCGGGTCCCACTGGGAGAACTCGTCGCGCAGCGAGAACACCCGCTCCTTGGCGCGGGCCTTCTCCTCGTCCCGCCGGCCGCCGCCGAACACCGCGTCGAAGCGCTCCTCGCGGATCTTCTCCGTGAGCGGCACCGTCTGCAGCGGGTTGCGGGTGCCGTCGGGGCGCTCCTTGAGGACGCCGCGGTCGATGTAGTCCTGCACGGAGGCGACGTGCAGCCGCAGCCCGTGCTCGGCGACCGTGCGGTCGCGGTAGTCGAGGACCTCGGGGAAGTTGTGCCCGGTGTCCACGTGCAGCAGCGCGAACGGCACCGGCGCGGGCGCGAACGCCTTCAGCGCCAGGTGCAGCATGACGATGGAGTCCTTGCCGCCGGAGAACAGGATCACCGGCTTCTCGAACTCACCCGCCACCTCACGGAAGATGTGCACGGCCTCCGACTCGAGGGCGTCCAGGTGGGAGAGGGCGTACGGGCTGTCCGTACCCTCCTCGACAGTGGTGGCGGCGGTCGTCATGCCAGTCCCCTTTCGCTGAGCACGGCGTGAACGGCCGCCGCGGACTCCTGCACGGTCTGGTGCTGCGACTCGATGCGCAGATCGGGCTTCTCGGGCTCCTCGTACGGGTCGTCGACGCCGGTGAGCCCGGACAGCTCACCCGCCGCCTGCTTGGCGTACAGGCCCTTCACGTCACGGACGGAGCACACCTCCACCGGCGTCGCCACGTGCACCTCCACGTACGGCGTGCCGTTCGTCTCGTGGCGGGCGCGGACGGCCTCGCGGCTGTCGGCGTACGGGGCGATCACCGGGACGAGCGCCAGCACGCCGTTGCGGGCGAGCAGTTCGGCGACGAAGCCGATGCGCTGCACGTTGGTGTGCCGGTCCTCGCGGCTGAAGCCGAGGCCCGCCGAGAGGAACTCGCGGATCTCGTCGCCGTCGAGCACCTCGGCCGGCCGGCCCTGCTCACGCAGCCGGGCGGCGAGTTCGTGCGCGATGGTGGTCTTGCCCGCACTCGGCAGACCCGTGAGCCAGACGGTGGCTCCGGTCGTCACGTGGTTCTCCTGGTTCGTCGAAGGCGCGGTCATGGCGGTCAGCCGTGCAGTCCGCACTCGGTCTTGGCGCTGCCCGCCCAGCGGCCGGCGCGGGCGTCCTCGCCCTCCAGCACGCGGCGGGTGCAGGGGGCGCAGCCCACGGAGGCGTAACCGTCCTGGAGGAGCGGGTTGGTGAGGACGCCGTGCTCGGCGACGTAGGCGTCCACGTCGTCCTGGGTCCACCGGGCGATGGGGGAGATCTTCACCTTCCGCCGCTTCTCGTCCCAGCCCACGACCGGGGTGTTCGCCCGGGTCGGGGACTCGTCGCGGCGCAGGCCGGTCGCCCAGGCCAGGTAGTCCTTCAGGCCCTCCTCCAGCGGCCGCACCTTGCGCAGCTTGCAGCACAGGTCCGGGTCGCGGTCGTGCAGCTTCGGGCCGTACTCGGCGTCCTGCTCGGCGACCGTCTGCCGGGGGGTGAGGGTGATGACGTTGACGTCCATCACGGCCTCCACGGCGTCCCGGGTGCCGATGGTCTCGGGGAAGTGGTAGCCGGTGTCGAGGAACACCACGTCCACCCCGGGAAGGGCCCGGGAGGCGAGGTGGGCGACCACCGCGTCCTCCATGGAGGAGGTCACGCAGAAGCGCCTGCCGAACGTGTCGGCCGCCCACCGGAGGATCTCCGGTGCGGAGGCGTCCTCCAGGTCCCGGCCCGCCTGCTCGGCCAGTTCCCGCAACTCGACGGTGCCGCGCTCGTCCGATACGGCCGTCATTCCGGGTCCCCTCCCGTGTCGGATCGGTCCAGACCCCGGGCCAGCAGCCCGAGGAACTTCAGCCGGAAGGCGCGGTTGCAGGCCGCGCACTCCCACGCGCCGTGCCCTTCTTCACTCGGACGCAGGTCCTCGTCGCCGCAGTAGGGGCAGTGGAACGGCGCCGCCCGCTCGCTCACGACAGGGCCTCCTCGGAGGCGCGGGTGGCCCAGGACGCGAACCGCTCGCCGTCCTCGCGCTCCGCCTCGAAGCGCTTCAGCACCCGCTCGATGTAGTCCGGCAGCTCGTCCGCGGTGACCTTCAGGCCGCGCACCTTGCGGCCGAACCCGGCCTCCAGGCCGAGCGCGCCGCCGAGGTGGACCTGGTAGCCCTCGACCTGCTCGCCCCGGTCGTTCAGCACGAGCTGGCCCTTGAGACCGATGTCCGCGACCTGGATACGGGCGCAGGCGTTGGGGCAGCCGTTCAGGTTGATGGTGATCGGCTCGTCGAACTCCGGCATGCGGCGCTCGAGTTCGTCGATCAGCGAGGCGCCGCGCGCCTTCGTCTCGACGATGGCGAGCTTGCAGAACTCGATGCCGGTGCAGGCCATGGTGCCGCGCCGGAACGGCGAGGGGCGGGCGCTGAGGTCCAGCGCCTCCAGGGACTCCACCAGGGACTCGACCTGGGACTCCTCGACGTCGAGGATGATCATCTTCTGTTCGACGGTGGTGCGCACCCGGCCCGAGCCGTGCGCCTCCGCGACGTCCGCGATCTTGGTGAGGGTGGCGCCGTCGACCCGGCCGACGCGCGGCGCGAAGCCGACGTAGAAGCGGCCGTCCTTCTGGCGGTGCACCCCGATGTGGTCGCGCCAGCGCGACACCGGCTCGGCGGGCGCCGGACCGTCGGTCAGCCTGCGCTTCAGGTACTCGTCCTCGAGCACCTGACGGAACTTCTCCGCGCCCCAGTCGGCGACCAGGAACTTCAGCCGGGCGCGGTTGCGCAGCCGGCGGTAGCCGTAGTCGCGGAAGATGGACAGGACGCCCTCGTACACGTCCGGCACGTCCTCGAGCGGCACCCAGGCCCCGAGCCGCACGCCCAGCTTGGGGTTGGTCGACAGGCCGCCGCCGACCCAGAGGTCGAAGCCGGGCCCGTGCTCGGGGTGGCGGACGCCGACGAACGCCACGTCGTTGATCTCGTGCACCACGTCGAGCACCGGCGAGCCGGAGATGGCCGTCTTGAACTTGCGGGGCAGGTTCGAGTACGCCTGGTTGCCCAGGACGCGGCGCTTCATCTCCTCCAGCGCCGGCGTGCCGTCGATGATCTCGTCCTCGGCGATGCCCGCGACGGGGGAGCCGATCATCACGCGGGGCGTGTCGCCGCAGGCGGTGACCGTGGACAGGCCGACGCCCTCCAGGCGGTCCCAGATCTCGGGCACGTCCTCGATGCGGATCCAGTGGTACTGGACGTTCTGCCGGTCCGTGATGTCCGCGGTGCCGCGCGCGAACTCCTGCGAGATCTCACCGACGACGCGCAGCTGCCGGGTGGTCAGCGCGCCGCCGTCGATGCGCACCCGCAGCATGAAGTACTCGTCGTCCAGCTCCTCCGGCTCCAGGATCGCCGTCTTGCCGCCGTCGATGCCGGGCTTGCGCTGGGTGTAGAGGCCCCACCACCGCATGCGGCCGCGCAGGTCGTTGGGGTCGATCGAGTCGAAGCCCCGCTTGGAGTAGATCGTCTCAATGCGTGTCCGCACATTGAGACCGTCGTCGTCCTTCTTGAACTGCTCGTTGCCGTTGAGCGGGGTGAAGTGCCCCGCCGCCCACTGTCCCTCTCCGCGGTGACGGCTCGCCTTGCGGCGGGGGGTCGCGGCGGCAGGCTTCTGCGCGGCGGCAGGCTTCTGCGGGGTGGCGGCCATGGTTGATACGTCCTTCGGGACAGCGGTGGATGGTCTCTCGGCGCGGGGCGCCATGCCGGGGGAGCGGCTCTGACCTGCGTTTACGCGCACGCGGGCAGAGTCGTGCGCGTCCTTGCGCAGCAAAGGATGGGGAGAGGGGTGTCGGGCGCTGCTGGGTGCTCTCAGCGCGCCGGACAGATGGCGCTGGACATGCGGCCGAGGTCGACGTGCCGCCGACTCACCAAGGCGATTCCAGTTCCAGGCATGGCGGAAGCCTGGCACGGCGATCTGGAGGCAGTCCACCGTTATCCGAAATGTGGACACCCTTGTCTCGGCGTGCGAGACAAGGGTGTCCTTGGTCACATGCGGTGCGAGCGGTCTTGCCGGAGCCGCTCAGGCGGAGTAGGCCCCCGGCCACGGGCCCGGCGTGGCCACCTCCGGCTCGTCCTCCACCTTGGTGTCGAACAGCCGGAAACCCCGCCGCAGATAGTTGTCCATGGCGTGCTCGCCGTCCTTGCTGCAGGTGTGCAGCCACACCCGCGTGGTCGGCTTCACCCCCGGCCACCGGTCGGCCAGGTCCCAGGCGCGCGCCACCCCGTACGACAGCAGATGACCGCCGATGCGCCGGCCGCGGAAGGCGGGCAGCAGCCCGAAGTAGAGGATCTCCACGGCCCCCTCGTCCTGCGCCTCCAGCTCCACGTACCCGGCCGGGGTGCCCCGGTCGTGGGCGACCCACGTCTCCACGCCGGGCCGCTCCAGATGCGCCTGCCACCGCGCGTACGACCAGCCGAGCCGGTCGGTCCAGCGGATGTCGCCGCCCACCGACGCGTACAGGAAGCGGCTGAACTCGGGCGAGGGCACCTCGGAGCGGACCACCCGCACGTCCCCCTCCGGCACGGCGGCCGGACGGAGATCGGTGGGCGCGGTCTGCTCCAGGGACCAGGTGGTCACGGAGAGGGTCGTCATGTCCGAAAGACAACCATCCGCCGCACATCCGTGTCGAACGCCTGCCCACAGGCCGGACATCCGTGGGTGCGCTACCGCTCCAGCGCCTCGTCGACCGCCGCCAGCGGCAGCGCGAACAGCATCCGACCCGACTGCGACCACACGTCCCCGGTCGCCTGCCAGTACGACAAGGACGTCGCGGGGCCGCTCCAGCAGCGGTACGTCTCGTCCGCCCCGCAGCGCACCGGGCTCGCGCCCTTCGTGTCCTGCCGCCAGAGTGTGCCGCGTTCCTCCGGCGCGCCCGTGGCACGGCTGACGTACCAGTCGGACCGGTGCGCCAGCACCCCGCGCACCCGCGTCAGCTCTGTCTCGTACACCGCGACCGGCTCCGTCCGCAGCAGCGGGCCGTACCCCGGGCGCGGACCGAACGCGTACCGCCACAGCCGGGTCGGGCCCTCCTCGTCCGGGGCCGTCGCCTCGTGCACCACCAGACCGTGGGGCACGGAGCCGCGGTCCAGGGCGATGCCGCCGGGCCGCGGCGCGTCCGCGCCCGCCGTCGTGTAGGAGGCGACCGCCGGGAGCACGTACCGCGCGCCCGCCGCCGACCAGCCGCCGGGCACCCGCCCCACGGTCCCGGCGTCCACGGTGGCCCGCTGCACCCGGTCCAGGTCGTACACGTACAGCGCGTCGCCCTCGCCCCGGCTTGCCGTGACGAGCAGCTTGTCCTGGTACCAGACCATCCCGGACACGTCGGAGCCCAGCCCGCGGAAGTCCCGCCCGCCGTCCACCGGCACCGCGAGCAGCGCCCAGGTGTAGCGCGGCGTCCGGTCGTCGTCGGCGGCCACGAACGCGATCCGCGCGAGTCCCTGCTCGGCGGGCGTCCCCGAACTGCGGGTCCACCCGGACAGGACCACCCGGTGCGCGCCCCAGCGGCCGTCCTCGTCGGCGTCCCCGGACGTGGTGACCGCGCCGGCCCGCCAGCCGTCGGTGTCCCGCTCCGGCCAGCAGTACGCCGTCGTCACGGCCGGTTCGACGGGCAGCGCCCGCCGGTCCTCGTCCGTGCAGTCGTCGGCGTCCTCCAGGGCCCCGTCCGGGTCGGCGAGGACGGCGCCCACGCCCACGGCGGGACCCATCGACGCGCTGAGACGGTCCAGTTCGGCGCCCGGCACGGCGTGTTCGGTCAGCCGCAGCGGCGCGGTGTCGGCGGCCGCGGTGAGCGGCTTCAGCGCGCCGGGGTCGTCGGCGTCGGTGGCCTGCGAGGTGCTGATCATGGTGGCGGCCGCGGTGAGCGCCAGGGCCGTACCGGCCAGCGTGGCGCGCAGCGCTCTGCCTCTGCGGCGGCGGCGGTGTCTGCCGCGATGCTTCATGACGTCCTCCCGAGCGAGCCAACTGCGTCCGGTGATCCGCGGGTTGACCGTGGAGCAGGTGGGGCGGCCCGTCCCCGGATGCTACGGCAGCCGGACGCCGGACGGGACGAAGACCGTGCAATTTCACGCGCGGGCCGCCCGAGGGCACGTGCCCACGTACAGATGTACCCAGTCGGCGCGGCGGTTTCCGGCCAGATCCTCAGCGCGGGCCGCGCACCAGCCCCGGGGAGGACGCCGTACGCGGGAAGAGGGCCCCGGGACCGTCCGGCAGCACCACCTCCACCTCGGCGGACTCCGTGAAGCGGTACGGCCGGTGCTCGAGGAGCGCCCCCAGATAGCGCCGTACGCGGGACATCTCCGCGCGGACCGTCACCGTGCGGGCCGGGTCGCCGAACACGTCACGGGCCAGGTCGGCGGCGCTGCGGCCCGCCCGGTGCACGGCCAGCAGATACAGCAACTCGGCGTGCCGGGGACTCAGTTCACGCGACCACGCGCCGGCCCCGTCGGACACCCGCACCGACCGGCGCGGCCCGCCCAGGTCCAGCACGATCCGCGCGGCGGGACGCGGCGACGGCTCGTCCGCCGCCCGCACCAGCCACCCCCCGGCGAGCGGCTCCAGCGAGCACCGCCCCAGCGCCGGCAGCCACCGCTCGCCCGCGGACACCGACTTGGGCAGCGCCAGCCGCTCCACGTACGGCATCCCGGTCACCGCCGCCGTCCACCCGTGCCGGTCCACCACCAGCGCCCGCCCGTCGATCCGGGACAGCACCGGCGCGGCCACCGCCCGCAGCCGCTCCAGCGACCGCACGTGCATCTCCCGCAGCCGCGCCTCGGCCAGTTTCGCCACCGAGTCCACCCACGCCAGCGTCGCCGGGTGCATGGACTCCAGCGGACCGCTCACGTCGACCACGCCGATCAGCCGCCCGTCCCGCGGATCGGTCAGGGGCGCGCCCGCGCAGGTCCAGGTGGCGTGCGACCGTACGAAGTGCTCGGAGGCGAAGACCTGCACGGGGCGCCCGGTCACCGCGGGCGTGCCCACCCCGTTGGTCCCGACGACGTCCTCACGCCAGTCCGCGCCGATCTCGAAGCCGAGCCCGTCCGCCTTCCGCAGCACCGGCGCGCTGCCCTCCCGCCACAGCACCCGGCCCTCGTCGTCGGCCACCACCATGATGTGGCGGGCGACGTCCGCGACCGACAACAGCCCCTCGCGCAGCACCGGCAGCACGTGCCGCAGCGGCGAGGCCTCCCGACGCCGCCGCACCTCGTCCATCGACAGCAGCCCGCTGCGCCGGCCGTGGTCGGGGTCCACCCCGCTGCGCAGGACCCGCTCCCAGGACTGCCCGATCACCGGGCGGGGAGGGAGCGGCGCGGGACGCCCCGACAGCGCGGCGGAACGGACCTCGTCGAGCACACGCGCCGCGCGCACGGTGTCGACGGCGGCCAGATGCGACACGTCCATCGGCGAGAGCGCCACCGGACCTCCCGGAAGAAAACCTGTCGGACCCCAATACTGCCGTCTGCCCCGGATGAGGACGCTCAGTACCGGCACGGAGACAGCAAGTTGCAACCCCCTGCAACTCTGGTGACACGAGCGTTCACCGCTTGAAACTTGAGCGACGCCGTCCCGAGCGGCGTGCACGGCTCTTCGGGAGTCCGTGGCGGCGGGGGTGGTGCCGTGTCGGCGCAGCACCACCCCCGCGGCATGCCTGCCGGCGGCTTTCGGCGGGCGCTGACGTGCGGTGCCTCTTGGTGTGCGTCGGCGGGTGCCGGTGCGTTGGGGTTGGTCGCGCGGTTCCCCGCGCCCCTGGGGTGTGACGGCTGGGCGGTGTGCCGTCCCGGGTGCGGCTTGATGTGCGTCGGCGGGTGCGGGTGCGTGGGGGTTGGTCGCGCAGTTCCCCGCGCCCCTGGCTGACCCGGGTGGGGCTTGGTGTGCGTCGGCGGGTGCGGGTGCGTTGGGGTTGGTCGCGCAGTTCCCCGCGCCCCTGGGGTGTGTTCCCCGAGCCGGGTCTCAGGGTTGCGGGTGGGCGCGTTCCACGATGGATGCCAGGTTCAGGGTGTGGGGGAGTGTGCCGAAGGCGGTGCCCGCGTCGCCGGACAGGCGGGCCGCGCAGAACGCGTCCGCCACCTCCGGTGGCGCGTGCCGGACCAGCAGGGAGCCCTGCAGGACCAGCGCCAGGCGTTCCGTCAGCCGCCGCGCCCGCCCCTCGACGCCCTCCAGGTCCGCCAGATCCGTCAGCACGCCCTTGATCGCCGCGTCCAGCCGGTGGTCCGCGCCGCGCGCCTGCCCGACCTCCCGCAGGTACGCGTCCAGCGTCCCCGGGTCACGGCGCAGCGCCCGCAGCACGTCGAGCGCCTGCACGTTGCCCGCGCCCTCCCAGACCGAGTTCAGTGGGGACTCCCGCACCAGCCGGGGCATCCCCGACTCTTCCACGTAGCCGTTGCCGCCGAGGCACTCCGACGCCTCCACCGCGACCGGCGCGCACCGCTTCGGCACCCAGTACTTCGCCGCCGGCACGGCGATCCGCAGCAGCGCCCGCTCCTGCTCGCCGCCGTCGTCGTACGCCGCCGCCAGCCGCAGCGCCAGCGTCGTCGCCGCCTCCGACTCCAGAGCCAGGTCGGCCAGCACGTTCCGCATCAGCGGCTTGTCGATCAGCTTCCCGCCGAACGCCTCCCGGTGCGCGCAGTGGTGCACCGCCTGCGCCACGGCCTGCCGCATCAGCCCCGCCGAGCCCAGCACGCAGTCCAGCCGGGTCGCCGCGACCATCCCGATGATGGTGCGCACCCCGGACCCCTCCTCGCCGACCCGGCGCGCCCACGTCCCGTCGAACTCGACCTCCGCGGAGGCGTTGGAGCGGTTGCCCAGCTTGTCCTTGAGCCGCTGGAGCGCGAACACGTTGCGGGTGCCGTCCTCCAGCACCCGCGGCACCAGGAAGCACGTCAGCCCGCCGGGCGCCTGCGCGAGCACCAGGAAGGCGTCCGACATCGGCGCCGAGCAGAACCACTTGTGCCCGGTCAGCGCGTACGTGCCGTCCTCGGTCAGCGGCCGCGCGGCCGTCGTGTTCGCCCGGACGTCGCTGCCGCCCTGCTTCTCCGTCATCCCCATTCCGAACAGCGCGCCGGGCTTCTGCCCGGCCGGCCGCAGCGCGCGGTCGTAGACCATCGACGTCAGCCGGGGTTCCCACTGAGCGGCCAGCTCGGGGTCGGTGCGCAGCGCGGGCACCGCCGCGTGCGTCATCGACAGCGGGCAGCAGTTGCCCGCCTCCACCTGCGTCCACATCAGGAAGGCCGCGGCCCGCCGCACGTGCCCGCCGGGCCGCCGCCAGGCCGCCGTCAGCCCCGCCGAGACGCCCTTGCCGAGCAGCCGGTGCCAGGCGGGGTGGAACTCGACCTCGTCGATCCGCCGGCCGTACCGGTCGTGGGTGCGCAGCCGCGGCGGGTTCTCGTTCGCCTGTGTCCCCCACTCCTGCACCTGCGCGGATCCGCACGTGTGCCCCAGCGCCGACAGCTCCGCGAGCCCGTCCTCCCGGGCCTCGGGCGTCAGGTGCCGCTCGACCGCCTCCACCAGGGCCCGGTCCGAGCCGAACACGTCGTACTGGACGAGCGGCGGAACCTGGTTGGTCACGGTGTGCGTGGTGCCTGCCATGGGGCGAACCTACCCCGCCCTCCGCCCCGCATCACGCGAGGACCGGGCCTGTGGGTGAGTGGCGCCGGGCGTGGCGGATACCTTTGGTTCGTGCAGCCAGCAAGTGAATCCCCAGACGCGCCGTCCGGTCGCCTCCACCGGGCCCGCGCCCTGTACCGGAACGTGTCCAAACGCAGGACGGCCTGGCTGCTGCTCAAGGACACCGTCAACTCGTGCATGGAGTACCGCATCCTGGGCCTGGCGGCCGAGGCGGCGTTCTTCACGCTGCTGTCGGTGCCCCCGCTGCTGCTCAGCCTCGTCGGCCTGCTCGGCTACGTCGACGCGTGGACCGGCGCCGACACCATCCAGAGCGTGCAGCGCAACCTCCTCGACGCCTCCCGCACGGTGCTGTCCGACCGGGGCGTCACCGAGGTCGCGGAGCCGATCCTGAGAGACGTCACCAAAGGGGGCCGCCCCGACGTGATCTCGCTGGGCTTCCTGATCGCCGTGTGGTCGGGCTCCCGCGCGGTGAACGTCTTCATCGACACCATCACCGTCATGTACGGCCTCGACGGCGTCCGGGGCATCGTCAGGACCCGGCTGCTCGCCTTCCTGCTGTTCATCGTGGCCCTGCTGATCGGCTCGGTCGCGCTGCCGCTGATGGTCGCGGGACCGGACGCGGTGGTGGACATCGTGCCCTGGTCGACGACGGTCGTGCAGATCCTGTACTGGCCGGTCGTCATCCTGCTCTCCGTGGCCTTCCTGACCACGCTCTACCACGTCTCCGTGCCCGTGCGGTCCCCGTGGATCGAGGACGTGCCGGGCGCGCTGGTCGCCCTCGCCATGTGGGTGCTGGGCAGTTTCCTGCTGCGCATCTACCTCACGAACACCGTCGAGGGCCCCACCATCTACGGCTCCCTCGCGGCCCCCGTGGCCGTGCTGCTGTGGATCGGCGTGTCCGCGTTCGCCGTGCTCGTGGGGGCGGCCGTCAACGCGGCCATCGACCGGGTGTGGCCGGCCGCCGCCACCGCCGCGGCCCGCGAGGCCAACGAGCGGCAGCGGCAGGCGCAGGTCGCCGAGTACGTCGCCCGCACCACCGCGTCCGGGGACGCGGACCCCGACATGCCCTCCGAGTTCCCCGAACGCTGGTCGCGCTTCCTGCCCCCCGAGGACGTCACGGCCCGGCTCCGTACCCACTCCAAGTCCGCCCAGCCCCGCAACGGGGACGGCCCGGGCCACGACGACCGGCACCGCGACTGACGCGAGGTGTTCCGGCGGGTGGCTCACTCCGTCCAGGAGCCGTCCGCCGCCGCCTCCCGCACGACGTCGGAGAAGTCCCGCGGCTCCCGGCCGAGCACCTGCCGCACCCCGTCCTCCACGCCCGCGTTGCGCCCGTCGAGCAGGGTCGCGAACACCTCGACGAGGAACGCGGCCTCCTCGCCCGGCACCCCGAACCCGGTCAGCGTCTCCCGGTAGGAGTCCGCCGGCACCGCCCGGTACGTCAGCGGCCGTCCCGTCGCCCGCGCGACCTCCGCCACCGCCTCCGCCCAGGTGAGCGGCCGCGGCCCGGTCACGGTCAGTGTCCGCCCCGCGTACCGCGCCCCTCCGGCCAGCGCGGCCACCACCACCTCCGCGACGTCCCGCACGTCGACGAACGGCTCCGCCACCTCGCCCGCCGGGAACACCAGCTCCCCGCCCCGCAGCTCCTCGGCCAGCGGCCCCTCCGAGAAGTTCTGCGCGAACCACGCCGACCGCACCACCGTCCAGTCCGCGCCGGACGCCCGCAGCGCCTCCTCCGCGGGCAGCGCCTGGTCCTCGCCCCGCGCGGACAGCAGCACCAGCCGCCGCACCCCCGCGCCCAGGGCGGTCTCCGCCAGCTCGCCGACCGCCTCCGCCGTCCCCGGCGCCCCGACGTCGGCCGGGTGCACCAGATAGGCCGCGTCGGCCCCGCGCAGCACGCCCTCCCACGTCGTGCGGTCCGCCCAGTCGAAGCCGGTCGCCCGCGACGCCGGCCGCACCGTCATCCCGGCCGCCTCCGCGGCCCGCGCCACCCGGCTCCCGGTCCGCCCGGAAGCTCCGGTGACCACCAGTGTCATGACCTTCGCAGATGTCGTCCTGTCCATGTCTCCGAGTCAACTGCCGCCGCCCGCGCGGAACCATCGTCGAGCGACGCGCCCGCATACGCCCGCGTCTACGCTGACCCCATGGACGCACTCACCGGTCTGCTGGAGGGCCCCCGCGCCCGCGGCGCGTTCATGATCCGGGCGTGCTTCGACCCGCCGTGGGCCGTGCGGGTGGAGGACCGCGCCCCGCTGACGGTGATGCTCCTCGTACGCGGCGACGCCTGGCTGCTGCCCGACCGGCGCGAACCGGTCCGGCTGCGCGCCGGCGACCTCGCCGTCGCCCGCGGCCCCGACCCGTACACCTGCGCCGACGCGCCCGGCACCGCCCCGCAGGCGCTGATCCTGCCCGGCGGCCGGTGCCACTACCCCGACGGACGGCCCCTCAACGGCTCGATGGACCTCGGCGTCCGCACCTGGGGCGACCGCCCCGACGGCGGGACCTTGCTGCTCATCGGCACCTACCAGCTGCGCGGCGAGATCGGCGGCCGGCTCCTCGACGCGCTGCCGCCGGTGCTCTCCCTCGGCGCCGACGTGTGGGAGTGCCCGCTCACCCCACTGCTGATGGAGGAGGTCGGACGGGACGCCCCGGGTCAGGAGGTCGTCCTGGACCGGCTGCTCGACCTTCTCGTCATCGCCGCCCTGCGGGCCTGGTTCGCCCGCCCCGAGGCGGAGCCGCCCGCCTGGTACGAGGCCCTGTCCGACCCGGTCGTCGGCCCGGTGCTGCGGCTCCTCCAGGACGACCCGGCCCGCCCCTGGACCGTCGCCGGGCTCGCCGGGAAGGCCGGCGTCTCCCGGGCCGCGCTCGCCCGCCGCTTCACCCGGCTCGTCGGCGAACCCCCGATGTCCTACCTCACCGGCTGGCGGCTCGCCCTCGCCGCCGACCGGCTGCGCGACACCGACGACACCCTCGCCGCCGTCGCCCGGCAGGTCGGCTACAGCAGCGCCTTCGCCCTCTCCACCGCCTTCAAGCGGGCCTACGGCGTCAGTCCGCAGGAGTGGCGGAACCGGGCCGCCGCGTAGCCTGGACCCGTGTACAGGGAGCGCGCGTCACGGCTGCCGGGCGCGGCCGTGTGAACCAGCGTCCCCGCCGGCGGGGACGGGCCGGGCCGGGTGCTGCCGGACGGCTGCATGGACCTGCTGTGGCACGACGGCCGTCTGCTGGTCGCCGGCCCCGACACCCACGCCTACGTCGACGGGAGCTCCGCCGGGCCCTGGTCCGGGATCCGCTTCCACCCCGGCACCGCGCCCACGCTGCTGGGCGTGCCCGCGCACGAACTGCGCGACCGGCGGGTGGAGCTGGCCGATCTGTGGCCGGCGGCGGAGGTGCGGCGTGCGACCGCCCGTGTGCACGGCGCACACCACCCGGCGCGCGGCCTCGAGGACGTCGCCCTCCGCCTGGCCGCGTCGGCCGGCCCGCCCGACCCGCTGCTGACCCGCCTCGTCGCGGCCCTCGACGCGGGCCGCCCGGTCGCGGGGACGGCGGACGCCCTGGGGCTGGGCGCACGCCAGTTGCACCGCCGTTCGCTCGCCGCCTTCGGCTACGGGCCGAAGACCCTGGCCCGCATCCTCCGCATGCGCCGCGCCCTGGCCCTGGCCCACGCGGGCGTCCCCTTCGCGGAGACCGCGGCCCGCGCCGGCTACGCGGACCAGCCTCATCTGTCGCGCGAGGTGAGGAGCCTGACGGGGGTGGCGCTGCGGGAGCTGGTGCCGCCTCCCGGCGCGGCCTCGTGACGCGGCCGTGAGGTCAGCCGCCCGTGGGGAGCGGGGAGAAGAGGTCCACCCCGTTGCCGTCCGGGTCGAGCACGACGGCGTACCGCTGCCCCCACACCGCGTCCCACGGCTTCAGCTCGGCACGGACGCCGGACTCCACCAGCTCCGCGAACAGCGCGTCGACCTCCGAGGGGCTGTCGCACCGCACGGCCAGGGAGGTCCGGCCCTCTCCCGACGGCGGCCGCCACCCCGGGCGGAACGACCGGACCATCTCCTCGGTGTCCAGCAACAGCCGCATCCCGCCCGGCAGTTCCGCCTCCACATGTCCCTCCGCCTCGGCCCCTTCCGGGAACGCCGGCCCGAGCCGCCGGTAGAAGGCGACGGAGGCGGCCATGTCCGAGACGACCGTTCCGATGGCATCGAATCGTGTGCTCATGCGGCCGACGGTAGGGCGGGGACCGCCGGGGCGTCTTGAACGAATCGGACACGGGTCCAGGCGAACGGCATAGGCGCCGCCTATACCCTCCGCTCGCTTTTCGTCTTTGATTCTCGTTTCCGTGCGCACGTACGGTCTTTTTCGTCGCACCCCATTCCTCACTTCCGCGGATTTCCCGCCGACGAAAGGACCGCCGTATGTCCCTCGCACCGCACAACGAAAAGGCCGCCGAAACGCGTGAACTCACCGGAAGGCGCGCCCTCGTCACGGGCGGCACCCGGGGTATCGGGGCGGCCGTCGTGCGCCGGCTCCTCGACGCGGGCGCCGACGTCCTCACCACCGCTCGCTCGGCCTCCGGCACCGTGCCGCAGGGCGCCCGGTTCACGCGGGCCGACGTGCGCACCCGCGAGGGCGCGGAGGCGCTCGCGGAGGCCGTGCGGGACGGGCTGGGCGGCGTGGACGTCGTCGTCCACAACGCCGGCGGCGCCGCGCCGCACCCAGGCGCCCTGGCCATCCCGGACGCTCAGTGGCAGGAGGCGCTGGACCTCAACTTCCTGTCGGCGGTACGGCTGGACGCTCTGCTCGCGCCGGGGATGCGGGAGCGGCGCGCGGGGGCGATCGTGCACGTGTCGTCGGCCGTGGTGCCCGTTCCCGGCCCGTTGTTCCTGCACTACACGGCGGCCAAGGCGGCCCTGGAGAACTACAGCCGCGGGCTGGCCGCCGAGCTGGCGCCCGACGGCGTGCGGGTCAACACCGTGACCCCGGGCCGCACCGCCACCCCCGGCGGTGAGGAGACGCGCAGGCAGTGGGCCGCCCTGAGCGACACCACCGGCGCCACGGCGACCCCGCCGCTCGGCCGCGAGGGCCGGCCGGACGACATCGCCCAGGCGGTGCTGTACCTCGTCTCCGACCGGGCGAGCTGGGTCACCGGCACGAATCTCGTCGTGGACGGCGGAGAATTCCCGCGCTGAATGCGCGGCGGGTCCGCGGTCGGCCGCGTCAGGAATTCCGGGAAACGGACACGGTTTCCGGGGCGGACCGAGGCCATTCCTCGTTCCGCAGAAGGTCGAGCAGCGTCCTTTCCGCCGGTCCCGCGTCCTGCCGGAGCACGGCGATGACCGGCCGGTGGAGGGCCGGACGCACCGGGCGTACGACGTGCTCGTGACCGGGCGGCACCGCCGACGCGGGCAGCAGCGTCACGCCCAGCCCCTCGGCGGCCCAGCGCACGGCCGTCGCCGCCTGGGACACCCGGGCGGCGGTGGCCGGTGTCAGCCCGTGGTCCCGGACCACCTCCACCAGGACGGCGTCGAGCGTGCTGTCCCGGTCGAACCGCACCCACGGCTCACCCTTCAGTTCGGCCAGCTCGACCCGCTCCGATGCCAGTCGCGGGTGCCCCTCGCCGAGCACCACGACCAACTCCTCGTCGCCGAGGCGGTGGGCGTCGGACGGGGTGCGGTCGCAGGCCGCCATCAGTGCGAAGTCCAGCGCCCCCCCGGCGGCACAGCCGGTCCAGCTCGGCGACGCTGGGCTCCTCGAAGACGGTGATCTCCAACCGGGGGTAGCGGCGCCGCAGTTCGCCCAGGGCGCGGGGCAACTGGCGGGTCCCGAAGCCCATCTGCACGGCGACCACCAGCTCGCCCGCCAGGTCCTCGGCGCCGGCCCGCGCGGTAGCCCGCGCCCGGCGGGACGCGGTCACGGCGACCTCCGCCTCCCGCAGGAACGCCCGGCCGACCGTGGTGGGCACCAGCCCGGTCGGCGTGCGGGCGAACAGCCGCACCCCGAGCTCCCGCTCGAGGCCGCGGATCTGCTGGGACACCGACGGCTGGGCCACGCGCAGCCGTTCGGCGGCCGCGGTCACCGAGCCCTCCTCGGCGACGGCCAGGGCGTACTCGTACTGGCGCAGGCTCATCGGCTCCGGCGTCCCCTTCTCCCGGTGCGGCGCGCTGACCGCCGTCGTAGGCGTGGGGCCCCGCGGCCGGGGGCCGCGCACGCGCGCGTAGGCTCCCGCGCATGGCCGACCCCGCGCTCCTCGTCCACACCCGCACAACCGACTACCGGCACGAGTCCATTCCGGCCGGCATCGCCGCCCTGCGTGCCCTCGGCGGTTTCGAGGTCCACGCCCGCGAGGATCCGGCGGCGCTGGAGGAGCCGCTCGACCGGTACGCGGCGGTCGTGTTCCTCTCCACCAGCGGCGACGTGCTCACCCCGGCCGGGCGCGAGCGGCTCGCGGCCTACGTCGAGGGCGGCGGCGGCTTCGTCGGCGTGCACGCGGCGGCCTGCACGGAGTACGGCTGGCCGTACTACGGCGAGCTCCTCGGCGCCCGCTTCGCCGGCCACCCCCCGGTGCAGCCCGGCCGCGCCCTCGTCGAGGACCACGACCACCCGGCGACCCGTCACCTGCCTCCCGTCTGGGAGGTGACCGACGAGTGGTACGACTTCCGGACCAGCCCGCGGCCCTCCGTGCGCGTCCTGCTCTCCGCCGACGAGTCGTCGTACGACGGCGGCGCCATGGGCGACGACCACCCGCTGGCCTGGTGCCGTACGCAGGGCGAGGGCCGCGTCTTCTACACGGCGCTCGGCCACACCGTCGAGGCCTATGAAGACCCGCTCTTCCTCGCCCATCTGCGCGGCGGGATCACCTGGGCCACGGACCGCTGACCTCCCGCCACGGCGCTGTGCGCGCGCACCCCACCGGGTCGTCCCGCCGCCCGCGCGTGCCCCGTTCGGCCCAACGGCCCCCGGCCTCTCCCGCCCGGCGGGGAGGCCCTCCCCGCCGGCGATTCACGGCCGCGGGACGGGAAGAACCCCGGCATGCGGCCGTGAGGGCGGGCCGTCCCGGGAGGAATAGCGGGGGACGGTGTGATGCTCTTGTTGTTACCGACGGGTTCGGGTGGTGGGCGTATGACGGCAGCGGGAGAGCGGGCGATGCCCCAGGTCACGACGGCGTACGGCGCCGTGCGGGGGCGGTGGGAGAAGACGGTCGCCGTGTTCCGCGGCATCCCCTACGCCGCGCCCCCGTTCGGGCCGCGCCGCTTCCGGCCGCCCGTGCCGCCGGAGCCGTGGGACGGAGTGCGGGACGCCGGCGCGTTCGGCCCCACCGCGCCGAAACCGCCGTACAGTCCCGCCTTCGCCGCGTACCTCTCCGACCCCGACATCGACGGCGACGACTGTCTCAACCTGAACGTCTGGACCCCCGACCCGTCCCCGGGCGTCCGGCTGCCCGTCCTGGTGTGGCTGCACGGCGGCGCGCTGACCAGGGGTTCCTCCGCGGTCCCGGTGTACGACGGCAGCACCTTCGCCCGTGACGGCGTCGTCTTCGTCTCCCTGAACTACCGCCTCGGCGTGGAGGGCTACGGCCTCTTCCCGGACGCCCCCGCCAACCCCGGGCTGCGCGACCAGCTCGCCGCGCTGCGATGGGTGCACGAGAACATAGCCGCGTTCGGCGGCGACCCCGGCCGGGTCACCCTGGCCGGCCAGTCCGCCGGAGCGATCAGCGCGGGCGCGCTGGTCGCCGCACCGCAGTCCCAGGGCCTGATACGGCGGGCCGTCCTGCAGAGCGGACCGCCCGAGTCCACGGAGCGGGACAAGGTGCGGCGCATGGTCCGCCGGATGGCCGCCCGCCTCAAGGTGCCCGCCACCGCCGAGGCCTTCGCCGCCGTCGGCCGCGAGCGGCTGCTGCGCGCCCAGGCCGACGTCGGCCGGCTCGGCAGTCCGCTGCTCGGCGGCCCCGCCTTCGGCATCGTCGTCGACGGCGACCTCGTCCCGCGCGACCCCCTGGACGCCCTCACCGACGGCGCGGCCCCCGGCGTCACCCTGATGACCGGCTGGACCCGCGACGAGTACCGGCTCTGGCTGGTCCCCGGCGGCCTGACCGAACGCATCGACCGTCTCGGCCCGGTCGCCCTCGCAGGCGCGATGGCCCGCTGCCGCTGCGGCAGCGAGGTCCCGCGCGGCTACCGCGCCCTGCGCCCCGGCGCCGGCACCGCCGAGACCGTCGGCCAGATGGTCACCGACCACCTGCTGCGCAACCCCGTGCACCGGCTGTCCGACGGCCGCGCCGAACCCTCGTACGTCTACGAGTTCGCCTGGCCCTCCGACCGCCCCGGCATGGGCGCCTGCCACGCCCTGGAACTGGGCTTCGTCTTCGACAGCGGGGACAGCCCCGACGCCCGCAAGCTCGCCGGCGAGGGCGCCCCGCAGGAGCTGGCGGACGCCATGCACGGGGCGTGGGTACGGTTCGTCACCGACGGCACCCCCGGCTGGGAGCCGTGGGGCCCGCACCACCCGGTCCAGGTGTACGGCGACGGCGCCCCGCACGTCGTGCACGGCCCCCGCGACCGCGAACTCGCCCTGTGGACCGCCCCTGGCGCCGAGCGGGCCGCGCGGACACCGCAGTCGCCGGAGCTGCGCGCGGTCATCCGGCGCCTGCGCCGCAACGGGGCGCTCCGCCGCACCTGAGGCCGCACGGCGCCGCTCAGACGGCCGGATCCCCCGGTGGGCCCGGCTCCGGACAGCGCGTACTGGCCGGGATCCGCAGCGCGAGCAGCGCCATGTCGTCCTGGCCGTCGCTCGGGTGGTGTTCCGCCAGCACCCGCACGAACTCCTTCAGCGGACGCTCCGCGTGGGTGGCGGCGAGGTCCGCCAGGGCGGTCAGGCCCTCGTCGATGGAGTGCGCGTGGTGCTCGACCAGCCCGTCGGTGAAGAACAGCAGGATCGAACCCGCGGGCAGCTCGTGCGTGTGGTCGGGGCGCGCGATGCCGGTGCTCACCGCGAGCGGCACACCCGGCTCGGCGTCCAGGTACTCCGTCTCCAGATCCGGGGTGATCAACAGCGGGGGGAAGTGCCCCGCGGTGCTCCAGCGCAGCACCCAGCCGGTCTCGTGCGGCTCGATCCGGGCCAGACAGACCGTGGTGACCGGGATGTCCGCGGTGGCCTGCAGGGTGCGGTCCAGCTGGACGAGGACCTCGCTGGGCGGGGTGCGGCGGTCGTAGAGCAGCGCGCGCAGCATGCTGTGGATCCGGGCCATGGCGGCGGCCGCGTCCAGGTCGTGGCCGCCGACGTCCCCGATGACCACGCCGACCGAGTCGTCGGGCAGCACCATCGCGTCGTACCAGTCGCCGCCGAGCCGGCTGGGCTGCGTGGCCGGCCGGTACACGGTGGCCGCCTCGAAGGGGCTCAGGTCGGGGAGGGCGGGCAGCAGCAGCCGCTGGAAACGCTCGGCGCTCTCCCGTACCTGCCCGAACAGGCGCGCGTTCTCGATGGCGATGCCGGCCGCGCCGGCCAGGGAGACGACGACGTCCTCGTCCTCCCGGTCGAACGGCCGGCCGTCGTACCGCTCCGAGAGGTACAGGTCGCCGTAGATCTCGCCGCGGACGCTGATGGCCACGCCGAGGAGCGTCCGCATCGGGGGATGGCCCGGCGGGAAACCGGCGGAGGAGGGGTGCCCGGGGATGTTCTCGACGCGCAGCGGCTCGGGGTCCTGGATCAGCAGGCCGAGCACACCGCGGCCGTGCGGGAAGGGGATCCCGGCGAGCGCGGCGCGCTCCTCCTCGCTCAGCCCGGCGGTGATGAACTCCTTCAGGTACTCACCGGACTCGTGGAGCACGCCCAGGGCGCCGTAGCGGGCGCCGACCAGGTCCATCGCGGTGGTGACGATCCGCCGCAGCACGGCGGACAGGTCCAGCTCGCCGCTGATCGCGAGGACGGCGTCGAGCAGCCCCTGCAGCCGGTCCTTGGCGTCGGCCAGGGCCCGCAGTTGGGTGCCGATCCGTTCCAGCTCGCTGTCGAGATGGAGCCGGAGGTCGGGGACCCGGGGTGGCTCGAACGGCTGGGGTGGCTCCGGGGCGGAACCGGCGCCCTCCCGGTCCCCCTCGTCCCGTGCGTCCTGCTCGTTCAACGCGTCCACCTCGGCGTCACCCCTTGGGCAGCCGCACGCCGGCCCCGGCTGCTCCGCCCGTCCAGCCCTCCACGCGAGGGGTACACCCGGCCTCCCGACACGCCCGTGATCGAACAAAACCACAGCATGACACGGGCAAAGCGGGCATTTCTCCTATTGGTAGGCCATCGGCATGCCGCGCGGGCGCCCCCGGCCCGCCCGCCGACGGCCTCGTCGAGGTCCGCGTCCCGGCGCCCGCTCAGGAAACCGGCGCGATACGGAGCACCGCGGTCCTGCCGTGCACCTCGACGACGGTGACGCGCATGACGTCGTTGAGGGTCGCGGCGGGTCCCGTGCCGCACCGCAGCCGCACACCCCCGCCGCCCTGCGACGTGACGCCGCCGCCACCGGAGCATCCGGCGATGCTGTATCCCGACCCGTGGACCGGGGCGACCATCTCGACGTCGTCCCCACCGACCGCGGTGACCTCGATGGGCCCGAAACCGTACGACGCGGGAACCTCGACGACGTCCCCGGCGGCGACGGTGACCTCGCACGAGCCGTCGGCGCAGGGGCCGGTGGGGGAGGGCGAGGGGGAGGGGGAGGACGTGGGCGTGCCGGACGCGGAGGCGGAGGCGCCGCTCCCGCCCGCGGTCCGGCCCGCACGTCCATCGGCACCGTCACCGTCACCGAAGGAGCAGGAAGCGAGCGAGAGTACGGCCGCGCCAACGGCGGCGAGGGCGAAGGAGGTTGTCGATGTGCGCACCATGCCTGCCATTGAAGGGGCGGACGGGACGGATACCGCCGACGTTGACCCACCCGCAACGCGCTGTTCGATGCGGGAGGGGGCGCACCGGCGCACACGTAGGCTTTGGCGGTGCGCACAGTGGAACTGTTGTTGGACGAGGCGGCGGAGTCGACGGTGCAGGAGGCCTGGCGGCGGCTGGCGGACGCCGGGCTGCCGAGTCAGGCGCGGCACCGCTCACCGACCAACCGCCCGCACCTCACGCTGGCCGCCTGCCCCGAGCTGACGGCCCCGATCCGGTGGGAACTGGCCGAGGCGGCAGCCGCGTTGCCCCTGCCGGTGCGCTTCGCGGGCCTGATCCGCTTCGAGCGGCCCACGTCCGTCCTGGCCTGGTCGCTGGAGCTCGACGCCACGCTGACCGACCTGCACCGGAGGGTGTGGGACGCGGTGACCTCGGACAACCGCCCCGAGAGCCTCAACCCCCTGCACGCGCCGGACAACTGGAGCCCTCACGTCACCCTCGGCCGCACCCGCCGCCCCGGCGCCTTCACCGGCCGCCGCATCCCGGAACTCCTCCCCCCGCCCCCGCTGTCGGCCCGCCTCACCACGTTGCGCAGCTTCGACACGGAGACGGGGACGCTGGAGATCCTCTCGCCGAGGCCCTAGGAGGACGCGTGCTCACCCTCGCGGGTGTCGAGCGGCGGCAGCGGTTCGCGCGCCGTGTGCCACGCGGGCGGAAGGCCGTCGACGCCGGTGCGGGCCGCGACGACGCCTCCCGCGACGGCACAGGTGGTGTCGATGTCGCCCCGCCCGCCGACCGTGACCCACATAGTTTCGTGCAGGTCGTCGAGGTGCCCCGCCGCGCACCACAGCGCGTAGGGGACGGTGTCGGGCCCCGACATCCGGTAGCCGGAGCCGAGGACCTCCGCGGCGTGCCGCACCGACGTGTGCTCCGGCATCCGGGCCGCGATCCGCACCCCCGAACGGACGTCGCTGTCGGGAAGCCGTTCCGCGACCGCCCGGAGGAAGTCGGGCCGGGCCGGCGCGGGGCCGCCCCGGCTGCGGGCCGCCAGCGCCGCGGCCAGGGCGACCGCCACCGCGCCGGTGACCGCCTCCGGGTGGTGGTGGGACACCGCGCTCTGACGGGCGGCCTGCTCGGCGGCCTCATCCAGGTCGCCGCTGTGCCAGGCGCCCAACGGGGCGGCGCGCATGGCCGCGCCGTTGCCCCAGGAACCCTGGCCGCCGAACTGCCCGGCCACGACCTCGTTCCAGGGCTCCCCGGCCTGGATCCGGCGCAGCACGTCATGCATCGAGGCGCCGTAACCGCGGTGCGTGTCCTCGGCGTACGCCGCTGCGAAACTCAGGGCCAGACGGTCCTGGTCGACGATGCCGCCGCCCTCGGCGAGCTCCCGGACGAGGACGACCGCCTGGGCGGTGTCGTCGGTCCACCGCCACAGCGGTTCCAGGGGCGGCGTCCGCGCGTCGAGGGCTGCCCTCCCTTGGCGACGCAGGATGCCGAACCAGCGGTCACCGAAGGCGTCGCCGAACGCGAGGCCCTGCAACGAATCCAGTACGGCGGCGGGCACGTTGGTCATCGGAGCAGTGTCGCAGGGGCCGCTCCGCGCCGCCGAGCGGCGTAGACTCCCCGTTCCGCCTGACGGGGGGTCACGGAGTGGTCGTCGCACGGACAGTCGCCGGAGCCGGTTCGCTGTTGGCCATGATCGGTGTGTCCGGCTGCGGACTTCTGTGGAGCTGCACCGACTCGACCGCGGAGCGCGGGGAGGCGGATGTGCGGGTGGAGATCGTGGACACCGACGAGCGGCCCGTCGGCATCACCGCCGAAGTGACCGGCTGGCGGCGCGACCCCCACCCGCAGGTGCCCGAGGAAGGCGACGAGATCCACTTCGACGTCCGCTTCGAGGGCCCCGGGCGGGGGATCGGCCCCGCGGTCGACGCCTGCGCGGTGGACGACGACCGCGTGGTGTTGGGCTGTCAGAGGGTCTCTGCAGACATGGACTTCGGCTGGGACACCACCGACACCGGCGACGGGTACCTCGCGGTCGACCACCCCGAACGGGTCGCCGCGGTCCTGCTGGTCCCCAACGACCAGTCGACCCACGACCGGCGTACCTGCGAGGACGACATCAAGGACGGAGGCGGGGTGCACCCGCCGGACGCGCCCGAGCCGGGGGAGCAGCTGTAACTGCCGGGCGGACGTCAGCCGTTGCGCAGCGTGGGCCGGACCTGACGCAGGAACGTCGCGTTGTCCGGGGTTTCCCGCAGGCGCGTCAGCAGCGTCTCCAGGTCGGTCGCCGAGTCGCGGGAGGTCAGGGCGCGGCGCAGGCCCTGGGTGGCCGTCAACTCCTCCGGTGAGAAGAGGAGTTCCTCGCGGCGCGTGCCCGAGGTGGTGATGTCCACCGCCGGGAACAGTCGCCGTGACGCCGACTCGCGGTGCAGTCGCAGCTCCATGTTGCCCGTGCCCTTGAGTTCCTCGAAGAAGAACTCGTCCGCCCGCGAACCGGTGTCCACCAGCGCGGAGGCGAGGATCGTCAGCGAACCGCCCTCCTCCGTCTCGCGTGCCGCGCCGAAGAACCGCTTCGGGCCGGTCAGCGCACCGGCGTCCACGCCACCGCTGAGGGTACGGCCGCCGGGGCCCGCCGCGTTGTTGTACGCGCGGCACAGCCGCGTCAGCGAGTCCAGCAGGATCACCACGTCCTCGCCGGCCTCCGCGAGCCGCTTGGCCCGCTCCACGACCAGCTCGGCGAGCGCGATGTGCTGCTTGGCGGGACGGTCGAACGTCGAGGAGTACACCTCGCCGTGCACCGAGCGCCGCATGTCGGTGACCTCTTCGGGGCGCTCGTCGAGCAGCACCACCATCAGCCGGGACTCGGGGTGATTCCCCGCGACGGCCGCCGCGAGCTGCTGGACGAGCACCGTCTTGCCGGTCTTCGGCGGCGCGACGAGCAGTCCGCGCTGCCCCTTGCCCACCGGCGCCAGCAGGTCGACGACCCGGCCCGCGAGCCCGGACGCACGGTGTTCGAGGCGCAGACGGCGGTGGGGGTGGACCGGGGTCAGGTCACGGAAGTGCGGACGGCCCGCGAGCGAGGCGGGCGTACGTCCGTCGACGCGGGCGACGTCGGTGAGCGCCCGGCGGTCGCCGAGGACGCCCTCCACCAGGTCGCCCTTGCGCAGACCGTGCCGGCGCACCAGGGCGGCGGAGACGACGGGGTCGGACGACCCGGCCACGAGGCCGGCGCCGCGCAGGTACCCCTTCCCGGTCGCGTCGACGTCGAGGACGCCGGTGACGGTGACGGACGGCTGTCGCTGCTGCCGTCCGGCGGACTGACGGGCGGGGCGGTCGAGTGCGGTGGTCATGGGGCGGGTCCTTTCGAGGACGGGCGGAAGTGGAACAAGAAGCGAAGAAGGGGGGTACCGCGGACTTCGGCGAGGGCGTGTGCGTACCTCGCGGCGGTGGGAACCTCACTGCGGTCGCCCGGCGACCGTGTGGGAAAGCCGCACGTGGACGGTGCGTGGGCCGACGTGACGGCTGAGGGAAGAGACTGCCGAAGTGAAGAGGTTCGGCGTGAGGAGAGGCCCGGCGCCCGACGGGGGCGCTCCACGGCACTCATGGCACCGTACCACGGTGCCGCGCCGGGGCAAGAGGGTCCCGCGGGCGCCCTACGACCCCCGCAGCGTCCGCGCGATCGACGTGATCGTGTCCGGGCCCACCCGGCAGCACCCCCCGATGAGCCGTGCCCCCGCGTCCCGCCAGCCCGTCACCCGGGACGCCGAGAACGTGGGCTCGCCGGTCCAGGCGCGGGCCCGGGCCTCCCACCGTTCGCCGCTGTTCGGGTACACCACGACCGGCTTGTCCGTCACCCGCGCGGCGACGGCGACCGCGTGGTCCGCGTCCTCGGGCGTGCAGCAGTTGACGCCGACGGCGATCACCTCGTCCGCCCGCGCGGCGAGCGCGAACGCGTCCTCCAGCGGCTGCCCCGCCCGCGTACGGCCGCCGGCCGCCGAGTACGACAGCCAGGCGGGCACCCCCAGCCCGCGCACCACGCGCAGCAGCGCCTCCGCCTCGTCCGTGTCGGGGATGGTCTCCAGCGCCAGGACGTCCGGGGCGGCGGCCGCCAGGACCTCCAGCCGGGGGCGGTGGAACCGCTCCAGCTCCGCCACGGAGAGGCCGTAGCGGCCCCGGTACTCGGAGCCGTCCGCGAGCATCGCGCCGTACGGGCCGACGGACGCCGCCACCCACCGCGGGCGGCGAGGACCCGCAGCGCCCTCGGCGGCCGTACGGGCACACTCCACGCTCAGCGCCAGCAGCTCCGCGGCCCGCTCCCGGCCGGCGCCCCGCCGCGCGAACCCCTCGAACGTGGCCTGGTAGCTCGCCGTGATCGCCACGTCCGCGCCCGCCTCGAAGTACGCCCGGTGCGCCGCCGTGACCGCCTCCGGCTCGTCCGCGAGGAGCCGCGCCGACCACAGCGCGTCACTCAGGTCGTGACCGGCGGCCGCGAGCTGGTTGGACAGGCCGCCGTCCAGGACGACCGGGCCGTCCGCCAGGGCCGCGGCGAGGGACTCCGTGGTGCTCATACGGCGACGCTAACCGAGGCCCGGGACTCGGCGCGCCCCCCGGTCCGACTGCTGGGATGCTGGAAGCGAGCGCGGCCCGACAAGGGCGGTGAGTGCCGTGACATCCGCACATCTGGGCGACGGCCCCCCGGCCGTCGAGCGACACGCGGGGTCGTACGACCCGCAGACCGGCCCCCACGACCCCCACGGCGACCCGTTCCTGCGCACCCGCTTCGCCGTGCCCGCGCCCCCGGACACGTTCCTGCGCAGGGAGCGGCTGGCCGGGCACCTGGACGGCGCCCTGCGCACCCCGCTGACCATGGTGAACGGCTCCGCCGGCGCCGGGAAGACGCTGCTGGTCGCCGACTGGGTGGCCGGGCACCCCGAGCTGCCCGTCGCCTGGCTCACCACCGACACCGACGGGCAGGGCGCCGGCATGTTCTGGGCGTACCTCCTCCAGGCGCTGCGCACCAGCGGCGTGCCGCTGCCCGAGAACATCGCCTCCCCGGCCGACGCGAACCGGGTGGGCGACGCGCTGCCGGCCCGGCTCGCCGCCCATCTCGGCGGACTCGACCGGCCGGTGGTCCTGGTGCTGGACGAGTTCGACCGGGTCACCGCCCCGGAGATCGCCGCCCAGCTCGACTTCCTGCTGCGACACTCCGCGCCGGGGCTGCGGCTGGTCCTCGTCACCCGCACCGAGCCGCTGCTGCCCCTGCACCGCTACCGGGCCGCGGGGGAGCTGACCGAGATCCGCGACGCGGAGCTCGCCTTCACACCCGTCGAGGCGGCCCGGCTGATGGAGGCGCACGGCCTGCGGCTGTCCCCGGCCGCGGTGCGCGGAGTCGTGGAGCGGACCAGGGGATGGGCCGCCGGGCTGCGGCTGTGCGCCCTGGCGGCCGAGGAGGCCCCGGACCCGGAGCTCTGCCTGAAGGAGTTCGAGGCCGACCGCAGCGCCGTCGCCGACTTCCTGCTGGCCGAGGTGCTGAAACGGCAGGACGACGGGACGCAGGAGCTGCTGTTGCGGGTCAGCGTCCTCGACCGGTTCGGACCGAGGCTGGCCAACGCGGTCACGGGACGCGCCGACGCGGAGGCCGTGCTGGCCCGGCTGCACCGCGGCAACGCCTTCGTCCAGCACGTCGGCCACGGCGTGTACCGGCTGCACCCCCTGTTCGCGGAGATCCTCCGCGCCCACCTGCGGATGCGTCGGCCCGGACTGGAGCCCGAGCTGCACCGGCGGGCCGCCGTCTGCCTCCGCACGGCCGGGGCGCTCCCGGCGGCGCTCGGACACGGCGCCGCCGCCGACGACTGGGAGTTCACCGCCACCGCCCTGGTCGACGACCTCGCCCTCGGCCAGTTCTTCACCGGCCCCCGCGCCGACATCCTCGACGCGCTGTTCACCCGCATGGGGCCGCGGGGCGGCGACGGACCGGCGCCGGAACTCGTCCGCGCCGCCGCCCGGCTCTCCCGAGGCGACGTGGCCGGGGGCGCGGCACGGCTGCGGCGGGCACGGGAGCGGCTGAGGGACTCCGACGGCCCGGCCGACATGACGGACACGGCGGCCGTCCGGATGAGCTGCGCCCTCCTGGACGCCCTCGTCGCCCGGCTGTCCGGCGCGCCCGGCCACGCCGAGGACGCCGTGCGCGAGGCCGAGGCGCTGCGGAACCTTCTCCCCGCCGAACTGCTCGACCGGCACCCGGAGTTCTTCGCCCTGCTGCTTGACCACCTGGGGTCCGCCCGGCTGTGGGCGGGCGACTTCGCGGGGGCGCGGGCCGCGCTGAGCCGGGCGGCGGTGACCGGCCCCGGCGCCCCGGCCACCGCCCTGCCCCGTGAGGACGCGCTGGGACGGCTCGCCCTCCTCGACGTCCTGCACGGCTGGCCCGGCCGCGCCGAACGCACGGCACGCGCGGCCCTCGCGGAGACGGAACGGTCCGGGATCGCCCGGCCCGCCTCCTCCGGCGTGGAACGCCTCGTCCTCGCGGCGGTGGCCGTGGAACGCGAGGACCTGGGGCAGGCGCGGGCGCTGCTCGACACGGCGGGGGAGTCGCATCCCGCGCTCCGGGACCCCGTCCTCGAGGCGGGGCGCGCCCTGGTCGCCGCACGTCTGCACCTGGCGCGCGGCGAGCCCGGCGCGGCGTGGAAGGCGGTCGAGCCCGGGGTGCCGGCCGACGCCGTCTCGCCGTGGGCCCGGGGCGAGACGGCCCTGGTCGCGGCGGCCGTCGGCCTCGCCGAGGGCCGGCCGCAGGACGCCGCGGCGCTGCTGCCCGAGGTGCCCCGCGACCAGCCCGCGTGCGCGGTGGGCGCGGCGCGGGTGCTGCTGGCCGTCGGACGGCCCGAGGCGGCCGTACGGCTCCTCGACCGGGCGGCCGTCGACGAGCACGCGGGCCCCGCCGTGACCGTACGGGCCGCGCTGGTACGGGCCCGGGCCGCCGACCGCGCCGGGGACGGCGCCGCGGCCCGCCGCCTGGTCACGCGGGCGGTGACGGAAGCACACCGGGAGGGACTGCGCCGCCCCCTCGCCGAGGCGGGTCCCTGGATCCGCCCCTACCTGGCCCGCACCCCACGCCACCGCCGTCCCGCCCCTCCCCGCCCCACCGGGAGCCCGCCCCCGCCCGTCGAGGAACTGAGCGGCCGCGAACGGGACGTGGTGCGCGGACTCGCCCTGGCGATGTCCACGGAGGAGATCGCCGCCGACCTGTACGTCTCGGTGAACACGGTGAAGACGCACCTGAAGAACGCCTACCGGAAACTCTCGGTGGGCCGCCGCAGCGAGGCGGTCCGCCGGGCCCGTGAACTGGGCCTCCTGTGAGGCGGCGCACTCCGGCGGGGGCAACGCGGAAGCCACCGCGCCCCGCGCACACCCCACCGGAGCCGGCGGACGAGGCCTCCGCCGCCCCCCGTGCGCACGCCGACCACACCGGTGGCGTCTACGGCTCCATGCTCGCCGCCTCCGTCATCGTCGGCGCCGGGACCTTCGGATCCTTCCCCCGGCTGGAACTCGTGCTCCTGCTCCTGCTCACCGGCGTGGTGTTCTGGATCGCCCATGTGCACGCCCATTTGTTCGGGGCGCGGCTGGCGCAGCGTCCGCCGGACCTCGCCGTCGTCCGGCGGGTGTGCCGGGAGGAGTGGACGATCGTCAAGGCCGCGGTGCCTCCGGCGGTGGCCGTGGGCGTCGGGCCCGTGCTGGGCCTGGACGTGCAGGGCGGTCAGTGGCTGGCGCTGTCCGTCGCCGTGACGGGCCAGGTGGGCTGGTCCGTGGCCGCGGCCCGGCAGGCGGGCGCACCGGGGCGGCTGCTGGTGATGTCGGCGCTGGTCAACCTCGTCCTGGGACTGGTGATCCTGGCGAGCAAGCTGTGGCTGAAACGCTGAAACCCTGAGCGCCTCGCACCGGGTGCCTCTCACCTGCCCGGGGTGAGCCGCGGCGGCGTCGGGGGGACGGACCATCGGATGGGGGCGGGCGTGTCGCCCGGCCAAGGACCCATCCGGGGAGCGGCTCATGCGCTACGAGATCCGCGTCGAGGGGCAGCTCTCGGAACCGCTGATCCGCATGTTCCCGGAGCTGGACCATGTGACGATGTCCGGGCAGACCCTGCTGTTCGGGCAGGTGGTCGACGAGGCGCACCTCTACGGGCTGCTGGCCCGCTGCCAGTCCCTCGGCCTGCGGATCCTGGAGCTGCGCCAGGCCCCCCGGTGAGCACCGGGAGGGACGCCGGCGCTCAGGAGTGGCCCTCGGCCCGCACCCGGCCGGCCCGCACCGCCTCGCCCAGCGCCGCGAAGTCGCGTTCGTTGCGGTCGGCGTAGTCCCGCGCGAACGCCGCGAGCGCCCGGTCGAAGCGGTCGCCGCGCCCCAGGTAGGCGGCGACGGCGACCGGGTCGCCGGACCGCGCGTGGGCCCGTGCCAGGCTCGCCCCGCACAGGCAGGCGAACTGACGCAGCAGGCCGGGGTCCATCGTCTCGGGCCGGGCGATGCCCTTCCAGTCGCGCAGCTGCCGTACGTAGAAGTCGCGGGGCCGTCCGTCGAGGCCGGTCGCGTGGGTCCAGCCGAGCAGGATGTCACTGGTCGTCTGGATCAGCCGCTGCCCCTCCACGACCCGCCGGCCCTGGTTGTCGGGCTCCTCGCCGTCCGTGTACGGCGCGAGCACCGACGCCTGCGCCTCCTTGGCCTGGAGCAGCAGCGGATCGTCGTCGTCCCGGCCGAGCAGCAGCACGATCCAGCAGCGGGTGCCGACACTGCCGACGCCCACCACCTTCCGGGCCACGTCGACCGGGCGGTAGCGGCTCAGCAGATGCCGGCGGTCCGACGCCAGCGACCGCGCGTAGCCGTCCAGCACCGCGCGCAGGCCCTTCTCCTCGGCCGACGCGCCGTCCAGCAGGTCCCGCAGCGGGATGATCAGCGGCGGGTCCGCCTCGATGCGCCGTCCCTCGGGCGTGGCCCGGGTGAGCTTCGCGTACGCCTGGAGGTGGGTGCGGCCGCGCGCCTTGCGGGCCGCCTCGTCCGTACGCCGCCGGGCCTCCGCGTTCAGGGAGGCGGCCAGTTCGCGCAGCCGGTCCGCGTCGTCCTGCGCGTACCAGACGTCCAGCGCGCGCATCCCCGCGAACTCCCGCATGCGCAGCCGGTACGCGGCGACGCAGGCGCGCACCGTGTCGCTCTGCTCCGCGGCGGTGAAGCCGTTGGCCCGCCCGGCGAGGGCGAAGCTGGCGGCGAGCCGCTTGACGTCCCATTCGAAGGGGCCGGTGTGCGTCTCGTCGAAGTCGTTGATGTCGAAGACGAGGTGCCGCTCGGGCGAGGCCAGCAGCCGGAAGTTCAGCAGATGCGCGTCCCCGCAGAGCTGCACGGTGAGCCCGGTGTCCGGGAGAGGGGCGAGGTCCGCGGCCATGATCGCCGCGGCGCCCCGGTAGAAGCGGAACGGCGACTCCAGCATCCGGCCGTAGCGGACCGGCACCAGCTCGGGCAGCCGGGTCGCGGACTGCCGTTCCAGCACGTCGACGGGGTCCGGCCGTCCCCGCGCCGGTGTGAACCCGGCGTGGGACGAGCGGGGCGCACGCCCGCGCGCCCGCCTGCCGTACGAGACCCGTGCGGCCGGGGAGGCGGACTCCGCCCGCGCGTCGAACAGGTCCGGTACCGCCATCGCCGTCCTCCCGTCGCGCACGGACACGACTCCACTCCGTCCATCCCACCCCGTGCGTCCCGCCCGCCGGATCACCCGCGCCGGGTGAGGCGGCCGGGACGCCGTACGGAGCACGCTGAGGTCGGCACGACGCGACGGCGCGCGCCGCGGGCGGGCGCACAGGGCCCGCGAGCCAGGAGGAGATGACCGGCATGACGTATCTCGCGTACGACTACCCGCTGCTCAGCGCACTGCTGACGATGCTGGTGTTCTTCCTGTGGATCATGTGGTTCATCCTGCTCTTCCGGGTGATCGTCGACATCGTCCGCGACGACTCCCTCAGCGGCTGGGCCAAGACCGGATGGATGGTCTTCACGATCGTCCTGCCGTTCCTGGGCGTCTTCGTCTACGTGATCGCCCGCGGCAGGAACATGGGCAGCCGTGAGCTGGCCCAGGCACGCGCCCAGCAGGAGGCGCTCGACAGCTACATCAGGGAGACGGCCAAGGGCGCCGGGGGGCGGACCGGCAGCGTGGACGAGCTGGCCCGGCTCTCCGAGATCAAGGCGCGCGGGGACATCTCGGACGACGAGTTCCGCAGGGCCAAGGAGCTGGTCCTGAGCGGTCACGGGGACCGCTCCTGAGCGGAACGGGACCGGGACCCGCCGCCCCCGACGCGGGGGACACCGTCCGCCCCAGCGCGGACACGACACGGAACCGAGGCACAGCGATGACAGCCACACATCCGACACACGGGGCGCACGCGCCGTCGGCGAAGCGCGAGTGGGCGGGCGGCCTGACCGTCTTCGCCGCCGTCACCCTGATGCTCGTGGGGGTGCTCGACATCTTCCGCGGGATCATGGGCATCGCCGAGGACGACGTCTTCGTGACGACACAGAACTACGTCTTCAAGTTCGACCTGACGGCCTGGGGCTGGACCCACCTCGTGCTCGGCGCGATCGCGGTGCTCGTCGGCCTCGGCCTGGGCCGGGGGGCCCTGTGGGCCCGCGTCTCCGGCGTGGTGATCGCCGGGCTCGTCGTCATCGCGAACTTCCTGTCCCTGCCGTACTACCCGGTCTGGTCCGTGGTGATGATCGCCTTCTCCGGGTTCGTCATCTGGGCGCTGTGCGTGGGCGGCCGTTCCCGCACCTGACGCGGGACGCGTCCACCGCGGCGCGATGGGTACCCGGTGGTGCGTGCGGTGTCCCGGGCGGGCGTGGGCCCTTCGGCTCACGCCCGCCGGGGCGTACGCGGCTCCCGTCCCGACCGGGAAGGCGGTGGACATGTGCCGTTGGCTCGCCTATTCGGGCACGCCGATCCTGCTCGAGAACCTGCTCTACCGGCCGGTGCACTCCCTGATCGACCAGAGCCTGCACGCCCGCATGGGCGTGGAGACCACCAACGGTGACGGCTTCGGCATCGGCTGGTACATGCCGGACAAGGACAGCCCCGCCGTCGTCAGGGACATCGGCCCCGCCTGGAGCGACCGCAACCTGCGGGAGATCGCCGGGCACGTCGTCTCCCCGCTGTTCTTCGCCCACATCCGCGCCTCCACCGGCACCGCGGTGCAGCAGACCAACTGCCACCCCTTCCGGTACGGCCGCTGGATGTGGATGCACAACGGGGCCATCGACGGCTTCCCCCTGCTGCGGCGCGACCTCGCCCTGGCCGTCCGCCCGGACCTCTTCCCCTACCTGGAGGGGTCCACGGACTCCGAGATGATGTTCTACCTGGCGCTCACCTTCGGCCTGGAGGACGACCCGCGCGGCGCCGTCGCCCGCATGGCCGGCCTGGTCGAGCGCACCGGCCACGACCACGGCGTCGAGCACCCGGTGCAGATGACCGTCGCGGTCACCGACGGCGTACGGCTGTGGTCCTTCCGCTACTCGACGCAGCGCACGTCGCGGTCCCTCTTCTACAGCACCCGCGTCGAGACGCTGAAGTCCCTCCACCCGGACGTGGCGTTCCTCCGGGACATCGCGGACGACGCCCGCCTCATCGTCTCCGAACCCCTCGGGGACCTGCCCGGCGCCTGGAACGAGGTCCCGGAGAGCTCGTACGGCGTGGTGCAGCCGGAAGGGGACGAGATGCACACGTTCGCGCCGGAGTGAGCCCCGGGACGGTTCGGCGGGCGCCGAAGCGTCCCGGGCCTAGCGTGGCCCGCATGACCGACGACCACGCCGCCCGCCCCGCCGGGACCTTCGCCGCGCTCCACCACCGGGACCGGCCCCTGCTGCTGCCCAACGCCTGGGACCACGCCTCGGCCGCCCTTCTCCACGCCCACGGCTTCCCCGCCGTCGGCACGACCAGCCTGGGCGTCGCCGCGGCGGCCGGACTGCCCGACGGGGTGCGGGCCACCCGGGAGGAGACCCTGCGGCTCGCCGGCACCCTCGGCGCACTGCCCTTCCTGCTCTCCGTCGACGCGGAGGACGGTTTCAGCGACGATCCCGGCGAAGTGGGCGCCTTCGCCGCCGAGTTGCAGGCGCGGGGCGCGGCCGGGATCAACCTCGAGGACGGGCTCGGCCCGGTCGGCCGGCACGTGGCGAAAATCCGGGCCGTGCGCGCCGCCGCGCCCGGTCTCTTCGTCAACGCCCGGACGGACACGTACTGGCTCGGGGACGGCGAGGGGACGAGAGAGCGGGCGGTGGCCTACCGGGACGCCGGTGCGGACGGGGTGTTCGTGCCGGGTCTGACCGACGCCGGCGTGATCACCGCTCTGGTGCGTGATCTGGAGGGGTGCCCCCTCAACGTCCTGTACGCGCCCGGCGGTCCGTCCCTCGCACGGCTCGGCGACCTCGGAGTGCGGCGCGTCAGTCTCGGTTCGCTGCCGTACCGGCAGGCGCTCGGCGCCGCGCTGGACACGGTGGTCGCGGTGCGGGAGGGACAGGAGGCGGGGGAGGGCACGGTGCCGTCGTACCGGGAGGTGCAGGAGCTCGCCGGCTGAAGCACCCGGTGGGTCAGGGCGCGGCTCCGCGGGGCCAGTTCAGCAGGGTCAGGTGCAGCGCGTCGATCATCCGGTCCCACGACGCCTCCAGGTCGCGCGGGGCGCCGAACGCGCCGGCGGACTCCAGGGCGCAGTAACCGTGGAAGGAGCTGCGCAACAGCCGTACCGCGTCGGTGAGATCGGGTTCCTCCAGACCGTACGCGCGCAGCAGCCCGTAGGTGACCTCGGCGGTGCGGCGCAGCGCGGGGGAGTCCGTCACCGTGGCCTCGTCCAGACGCATCTGGGTGGCGGCGTACCGCCCGGGGTGGGTGAGGGCGTAGTCCCGGTACGCGCCGGCGAACGCGGCCAGCGCGTCCTTGCCGGTGCGGCCCTCCACCGCCGCCGCGATCCGGTCGGTCATCTCGCCGCCCGCCAGCAGCGCCATCCGGGTGCGCAGGTCCCGCAGCCCGCGCACATGCGCGTAGAGGCTCGCGTCCTTGACGTTGAACCGCCGGGCCAGCGCGGACAGGGTGACGTTCTCGTAGCCGGCCTCGTCGGCGAGGTCGGCGGCGGCCGCGACGAGGCGGTCGGCGGTGAGTCCTGCGCGGGGGATGTGTGCCTCCGGCTGTCGGGCGGGCGGGTTTCGGACAGGTGAATGTAGCCGACGGGGCGGGTGGGTTGCAGGGCGCCTGCCGGTGGGTAGTGGTTGCTCGCGCGGGCCCCCCGGAGGGGTGCGCGGAACCACGCGAACGGCCCTCGCCGGCCCGCAGCCGTCGTGTCGGTGGCATGCGCCGGTCACTTCGTGGACGACCGTGGTTCACACGCCGCCCGAATGCTCCACTGCGGCGCAGTTCGAGACGAGGAGGCAGTCTTGGGGCACGGGCACGGGCACGGGCACGCACACGGACCGCACCACCACCACGACCACGACCACGACCACGGGCCCGGCGCGTCGGCGCCCCTGCCCCCCGCCTTCGACACCTCCGTGCCCGACGAGGCACTGGATCCCGCGCAGGCGTCCCGCCGCGCCCTGTTACGCCGGGCGGGCCTGCTGGGCGCGGGCCTCGCCGCGGGCACCGTGCTGTCCGGCAGCGCGGCCGCGGCCCCACCCCCCGCGGGCGCCCGCGGACGCCCGAGGGGTGACCTCCTGTGGCTCGCGGGCGACCACCACATCCACACCCACTACAGCAGCGACGGCAAGTACCGCGTCGCCGACCAGGTCCGCCAGGGCGCCCGGCACGGCCTGGACTGGATGGTCATCACCGACCACGGCAGCGCGACGCACGCGAGGATCGGCGTCGAGAACGTCAACCCGGACATCAGACGCGCCCGCGCCGCCCACCGGGACACCCTCGTCTTCCAGGGCCTGGAGTGGAACGTCCCGGCCGCCGACCACGGCACGGTGTTCGTCCACCCCGGACGCAACGAGGTCGCCGTGCTCAAGCAGTTCGAGACCGACTACGACGGCGTCGTGAAAGGCGCGGCCGACTCCAGCCCCGCCAACGAGGCCCTCGCCGTCGCCGGGCTCCGGTTCCTCGCCGAGCAGGTGCGCCGCCGCACGGTGGACGACGCGCTGATGCTCGCCCACCACCCCTCCCGCAAGGGCATCGACTCCCCGCACGAGATCCGCGCCTGGCGCGACGCCACCGGCCCGGACCGGCCGATCGCCGTCGGCTTCGAGGGCGCCCCCGGCCACCAGGCCGCCGGACTGCCGGCCCCGCTCGGCCCGGGCCTCTACCGCGGGTACTACAACGGCGGCCCCGGCGCGCACTCCTTCCCCGGCTACCCGCCGGAGAGCTACCGCACCTGGGGCGGCTTCGACTGGATGACCGCCACCGTCGGCGGCCTGTGGGACAGCCTCCTCGCCGAGGGCCGCCCCTGGTGGATCACCGCCAACTCCGACTCCCACCACGTGTACGCCGACACCACCGCCCGCGGCCCCGGCGACTTCGCCACCGACGGCCGGCACGGCGACCCCGTGTACGCCGGGAAGATCGACACCAAGGCGGTCGACTACTGGCCCGGCCAGTACAGCCGCACCCATGTCGGCGCCGACGGCTTCTCCTACGCCGCCGTCATGGACGGCATCCGCGCCGGACGTATCTGGGTCGACCACGGGCAGCTCGTCTCCGGCCTCGACGTCCGCGTCTCCGGCGGCGGCAGCTGGACCACCCTCGGCGGCGCCCTGCACGTCCCCAAGGGCACGAAGGTCACACTGACCGCCGACGTGGCACTCGCCGGCGACGCCAACTGGGCCGGGTTCACGCCCCGGCTGGCCCGCGTGGACGTCATCCAGGGCGACGTCACCGGCCCGGTCGCCGACCGGGACACGTTCACCGCGCCGGCGGCGGCCGTCGTCCGGTCGTACGACGTCGCGGCGTCCGAGGGCACCGTCCGGTTCACCTACGACCTCGGCCCGGTCGACCGCCCGCTGTACGTCCGGCTGCGCGGCACCGACGGCAACCGGTCCGCCGTCGGCGTCATGGGCGCCGAGGTCGATCCGGCGGGTCCCGCCCAGGACGTCATGGGCGACGCCGATCCGTGGCTCGACCTGTGGTTCTACTCCAACCCGGTGTGGGTGCTGCCGTCGTGACGGCGCCTCCCGGCCTCCCGCGCCCCCGCCCCCGCGCGCCCGGTCAGTCGCCCAGCACCCCCCGCACGAACGCGTTCCCGAACACGCCCTCCGGGTCCAGCTCGTGCACCAGGGCACGGAAGTCGTGGAGGCGCGGGTAGCGGGCGTGCAGGTCGGCCGGCGGGGTGGTGAACACCTTCCCCCAGTGGGGGCGCGGCGCGAACGGCGCGAGCGCCTCCTCCACCCGCCGCACCACCGGCAGGACCGTCGCCGTGTCCTCGATCCAGGTGAAGTGCAGGGCCACCGTGTCCCGGCCGTAGGACGGGCTCATCCACTGGTCGTCGGCGGCGACCGTGCGCACCTCGCAGGTCTGCAGGACCGGCGCGACCGTCTCCCGGACGCCGTCCAGGGCGCGCAGCGCGTCCACTGCGGTCTCCCGGGGCAGCAGGTACTCCGACTGGAGCTCCGCGCCGCTGCTGGGGGTGAACTCCGCGCGGAAGTGCGGCAGCCGCTCGTGCCAGGGGCCCGGCGCCCCGAACTGCTCGGTGCAGTTCACGCCGGGCATCCCCGGCACCGGGTGCATCTTCTCCGTCGCGGGCGCCGCCCACGGGAAGTCGGTGCGCGGCCGGTCGGCGCGGTGCTTCACCCACACCTGCCGGAAGCCGGGCTCCCGCCAGTCGGTGAACAGGCTCACGCTGTACGCGGCCGACATCACCGCCTCGAACGTGGCCGCGTCCAGCACGTCGAGCGGCAGCTCGGTGAACACCCGCTGCTCCACCTCGTACGCCGGCTCCAGGTCCAGGGTGAGCGCCGTGACCACACCGAGCGCGCCCAGCGCGGTGACCGCGCCGCCGAACCGCTCGTCGCCGCGCTCCAGGGTGAGCACCGAGCCGTCCGCCGTGACCAGCTCCACCGCCCGCACGGACGAGGCGAGCGGGCCGTTGCCGACGCCCGAGCCGTGCGTGCCGGTGGCGACCGACCCGGCCACCGAGATGTGGGGGAGCGACGCCATGTTCGCCAGCGCAAGACCGTGCCGGTGCACCTCGCGGGCCAGCTCCGCGTACCGCACCCCGCCGCCGACCCGCACCGTGCGCGCCTCAGCGTCCACCTCGATCAGCGGGGGTATCGCGGCCAGGGACACGAGGACGCCGTCCTCGCCGGCGTCGGCGATCTCGTTGAAGGAGTGGCCGCTGCCCAGCACCCGCACCCGCGAGGCGTCCGCGACCAGGGCGCGCAGATCGTCCGCGGTGTGCGGACGGTGCAGTTCCTTTGCGGCGTACGTGATGTTGCCCGCCCAGTTGGTCACGCTCTCGGTCATCCCTCGTCCTTCCGGCCTGCGGACCCGTGACATGGGCCACGACGGAACCTACCTCGGGAGTGACTCGTGCCGAGTGGGGGGACCCGCCGCCCCGGATGTCCGGCCGGGGGCATACCGTGAGGAGTCGTACGTCGGCACCGGGAGGAGAACAGGCGATGGGCAGCCGTACCGCGCTGGTCGAGGATCTGATGGAGCGGTTCCCGCACGTTCCGCGCGAGGCCGTCTTCAAGGAGGACCTGCTGCGCGGCGGTGTGGCCTTCGACGCGTCCGCGCTCAGCGACAACGAGAGCGGCGAGGTCAAACCGAAGTCGTACTTCATCTTCTCCTTCGACCACGGCACCCTGCCGGAGCTGGGCGAGGCCGCGCTGCGCCGCCCGCCGGAGGAGATCATCCTCACCGGAGGACCGTACGACCTGCGCCGCACGGTCGTCTCCGTCCGGGTGAACCCGTCGTCCCCGTACCGGGTCGCCGCCGACGAGCACGGCATGCTCGGCCTCTACCTGGACGGCAAGCGGATCTCCGACGTGGGCGTGCCGCCGATGCCGGAGTACTACCGGCACAAGCTGTCCAACGGGAAGTCCGTGATGGAGGTCGCCCCCACCATCCAGTGGGGCTACCTGATCTACCTGACGGTCTTCCGCGTCTGCCAGTACTTCGGCGCCAAGGAGGAGTGCCAGTACTGCGACATCAATCACAACTGGCGCCAGCACAAGGCGGCCGGCCGGCCCTACACCGGTGTGAAGGACGTCGAGGAGGTCCTCGAGGCCCTGGAGATCATCGACAAGTACGACACGGCGAAGGCCTCCACCGCCTACACCCTCACCGGCGGCGCCATCACCAAGACGGTCTCCGGCCGTGACGAGGCCGACTTCTACGGCCACTACGCCAAGGCCATCGAGGAGCGCTTCCCCGGCCGCTGGATCGGCAAGGTCGTCGCCCAGGCGCTGCCCAAGGACGACGTGCAGCGCTTCAAGGACTACGGCGTGCAGATCTACCACCCCAACTACGAGGTGTGGGACGAGTACCTGTTCAAGATGTACTGCCCCGGCAAGGAGCGGTACGTCGGCCGGGACGAGTGGCACCGCCGCATCCTCGACTCCGCGGAGATCTTCGGCGCGCGCAACGTGATCCCCAACTTCGTGGCGGGCGTGGAGATGGCCGAGCCGTTCGGCTTCAAGACGGTCGACGAGGCCATCGCCTCCACCACCGAGGGCCTGCGCTTCTTCATGTCGAAGGGGATCACCCCCCGCTTCACCACCTGGTGCCCGGAGCCGACCACCCCGCTCGGCAAGGCCAACCCGCAGGGCGCGCCGCTGGAGTACCACATCCGGCTGCTCCAGGCGTACCGGCAGACGATGGAGGACTTCGGTCTGGCCTCGCCCCCCGGCTACGGCCCGCCCGGACCCGGCCGCGCGGTGTTCTCCGTCAGCTCCTTCATGGACAGCCTGCCCGCGACGGAGCCCGCGGAGACGGCCTGAGGGGCCGTCCGGCGGTGAGCCGGATGTGACAGAAGTGAGCGGGAAAGGCCGGAACCGAGACGTTCCGGCCTTTCGTGCGTATGGTCCCTGCGAGGGGTCGCGGCACCGCCACACAAAGTGAAGACAGCGCTTGTCAGTTGTGTCGAAGACGTGCAAAGCTCTCGTCCACTGCCGCGAGGTTCCCTTCAACTCCACCCGCCGGTATGGCGAGTTGACCTCGCTCGTGGATGCAGGAGTCTCATGCCCGACCTGCCGAGCCCTCAGGACGCCACCGAGGCCGCCCTGTTCTCCGAATGCTGGGACGCGGTGCTCTCCTACGCCGACCTGTGCACGGCGGGTTCGAGCGCCGCCGCCGAACTGGCCCGCGAGGCCTTCGCCGAGGGCATACGGGACCTGCGCGCCGCCGAAGCGGGAAGCGTGCGCGGGACCGGCCGCCGCTCCTCCCGGCTGCCCCGCATCCCCCTGCTGCTGACCGCCGTGCGCACCACGGCCGCCGCGTGGGAGAAGGAGGGCAAGGGCCACAAGCTCGACCCCGAGCTGCGGCTGTGGCTCCACTCGGACGAGGCCGCCCGCTACACCGGGCCGCCCCTCGAACGCCCCGTGGCGCTGCGCGGGTTGCGCGACCTCCAGCAGGCCGACGCCGAACTGCTGTGGCTGGCCGAGGCGGAGGCGCTCCCGCTGCCCCTCGTGGCCCGCCGCCTCGGCCTCGACCCCGCCACCACGGCCGACGAACTCGCCCAGGTCGCCCGCCTGTTCCGGGACCGCTGCCACCGCAACCACCTCGACTCCCCGATGGACGCCGAGTGCCGCAGCTACGCCCGGCTGCTCGACGCCGTCACCCGCTCGCCCGCCGCGGACACCCCCGAGGACCTGTCCCGGCACCTCGCCACCTGCCGCCGGTGCGCGGAGGCGGCGGCCTGTCTGCGGCTGAACACCGGCACCCTGCCCGGCGCGCTGGCCGGCGGCGTCATCGGCTGGGGCGGCCTCGCCTACCTGGAGCGCCGCCGCCGCGCCGCCGAGGCCCGGCTGGGCGCGGGGCACCCGGACGGGCCGGACGGGGACCACGACGACCCGGCGGACGGACGGGGCTGCAGGGCGCGGGTCGTCCGGCACGGGCCGATGGCCGCGGCGGTCGTGGTCTCGCTGCTGGCGCTCGCGGTGTCGCTGATGCCGTTCGGGGACGGCGGCGACGCGGGGACGCCCGCCGCCGACAACGACCGCGGCGGCCCGGTGGCCGCGCCCGCGCCGTCCCTGCCGCCGGTGGGCACGGCGCCGTCCGGCTCCGCCGGCGCGGAGGCGTCTGAGCCGTCGGAGCCGTCGGCCCCCAGCGCCCCGCCGAGCCGTACCTCCCCGCCCTCCCGTACGGCGGACCCGACCCCCGAGCCCGACCCGGAACCGCAGGGCACGTCCTCGGGCGCCCCCGCGGTGCCCGGCGACGACGCGCCTGCCGCGTGCGTGGTCGACCACGACGTGCTCAACCAGTGGGCGGAGGGCTACCAGGCCGCCGTCACCGTGACGACCCGTCACGCCCTGGACGGCTGGCGCGTCGCCTTCACCGTCCCCGAGGGCCACCGCGTCACCCACATGTGGGACGCGTCGGCGCACCAGACGGGGGGCCGCGTGACGGCCACGGCGGCCGACTACAACGCGAAGGTCGCGGCGGGCGCCCGCCTGTCCTTCGGCTTCCTGACGGCCCGCCAGGGCACGGACACGCGGGCGTACGACTTCGCGTTGAACGGGCGGGTGTGCGAGGTGGCGTGAGACCTGGGTCTCGCGGCTGTCTTTCGGCGGGGCTCAGGGGCAGCGCCGTGCCTCGCCTTGTCGTACGCCGGGTGCGGGTTGTCGTGGGCTGGTCGCGCAGTTCCCCGCGCCCCTGAGTGGCGCCGCCGACTGCGGGCAGTCGTGCCGCTTGGGGCGGCACGGGTGGGCGCGGCGGCGCCCTGTCAGCGCCGGGCTGCGCGGACACCCCCCCGCCCACCGCCATGGCTCAGACGACGGCCAGCCGTCCCACCAACAGCGCGACCCGCGCCTCCGCATCCCCCGCCGGCAACCGGCCCGCCCGCGTCAGCGTCGCCAGCCCGTGCAACGACGCCCAGAACACCTCAGTGAACCGCCCGGGTTCGACCCCCTCCCCGGCCACGTCCCGCAACGTCTCCAGCAACGCCGCGAATCCCTCCTTCAACGCCTCCGGCGTGTCCTCCGCCGCGAACGCCAGCCCCCCGTCCAGCTGGAACATCGCGTCGTAGACGGCGGGATTCCGTTCGGCGAAGTCCAGATACGCCCGCGCCAGCGCGGTGACCCGCCCGCGCGCCCCCTCCGCCGCCGCGGACGCGCCCCGCAACTCCGCCGCCAGCTCCGCGGCCCCCTCGAGGGCCACGGCCCCGATGATCTCCCGCTTCCCCCGGAAGTGGCTGTACAGCACGGGCTGGCTGTACTCGATCCGCTCGGCGAGCCGCCGGGTCGTGACCGCGTCCCACCCCTGCTCCTCGGCGAGTTCCCGTGCCGTGGTGACGATGAGTCGCTCCCGCTCCGCCCGCTCGCGCTGCTTGCGTTCCTGTACCGACATACCTCGATCCTAGCACCGCTAGACAATCGAGCATCGACAGGTCTAGCGTTGACCCATCAGCTAGCAACGCTAGAAAAATGCCGGATCCAGGGGGATCACATGCTCGGCACACTCGAAGTGGCCACCGTTGTCGTCGTCGGCCTGATGGTCGGCGTGGAGTTCTCGGTCGTCTTCGTCATGAACCGCGTCATCGACGCGCTCCCGGAGGACAGCGCCCAGCAGGCCCACGCCCACGGCGGCCGCATGCTCGGCGCGGTGATGCCGTTCTGGTACATCGGCTCGTGCGTCCTCGTCGCCGTATGGGCGTTCGCGGGCCGGAACGAGCCCGACTCCGGCACCGGCCTCCTCGCCACCGCGGCCGCGCTGCTCGTCCTCAGCGTGATCATGTCGGTGCTGCTGCTCGTCCCGATCAACAACCGCAACAAGACCTGGACGCCCGAGAACCGCCCCGCCGACTGGAGGGAGCAGCTCGACCGCTGGGCCCGCTACCACTACGGCCGCCTCGCCCTGATCGCCGCGGCCTTCACCCTGCTGGCCGTCGCCCGCGGCTGAGGGGGAGCGGCCGGCGGGGCAGCCGGCGGTGAGCGCGGTGCTCCACCGCAGCGGCAACACGGTGTTCACCCACCGGGTCACCTGCGCGCTCGCAGCGTCACTCCCACCCCCCTTCCGCGTACGGACGCCCGGCACGGACATGGGCGATGGCCTCACGTGTGTACGGGACGACCCGCTCGGGCAGGGCGGCCGGGTCGAACCACCGCCACCCGAGACACTTGTCCGGCTCCCTCACCTCCGGCACGCCCGTCCAGGCGCGGGCCCGGAAGACCAACTGGAGCCGTGGCCGCCGGCCCGGTCCCGGCAGCTGATGCAGTGCGTGGACGAACTCGACGTCCCGTGGATCGATGCCGAGCCCCGCCTCTTCCTCGGCCTCGCGCACCAGACAGGACACGGCGCTCTCCTGCTCGCAGTGCCCGGCGATTCTCTAGGCTCCTCTGAGTTGTCGGTTCAGGGTGTGTCGGGAGAGGCTCGTGAACGTACTGGAGCACTGGAGTGTGGACTTCTATGACTTCACCGTCCCACCCCCGCCCACCGATGATCCGGACATTCTGAGGTTCGGCGATCTGCTCGACAGAGCGGCCCGTAACGGCGCACGCCATGGAACCCCCGTGATCACTTCTCCGTCGGGTCGGCCGGACTCTCGCATCAACCTCTTCTTCCGTACGGGGCGCATGGCAACGCATGAGGCAAGTACCTGGCGGCGGTACGCCTACGCGCTGGTCGTGTGGCTGGACTTCTTGGATGCGATCGGCAGGTCGTGGGACTGCGCGAGCGTACGCGATGTCGAAGCGTTCAAGGACTGGCGCATCACGGATCTGCGCAATGATGAACGGATCCGACCGACTTCATTCGATACGGACAGCGCAGCCCTGAACGCCTTCTACACCTGGGCCGGTTCGCGTTATGGCGTGTTCAATCCGGTGCCGACCGTCCAGACCGACGATTCGGACGAAGCCGCCTGGGGGCCCGGGCCCGGTTACGTGCAGCAGCGCCGGGATCCGCTGAGGCCAGCGGGCTCGAGACGTCGCCAGGTGAAGTGGTTGTTGCGGGCTGCGCTGGAGCAGTGGCGGAATATCGGTCTGCGTGGATTCGACTTCGATGGTCTCCGTCGGGATGGATGGCGGGGGTTTAACGAGGATCGCGACTGTGCCTTTGTTGACGGGCTCTACGGCACTGGTCTGCGGGTTCGGGAGTGGGCCAGTGTCCTGGATGTCGAACTCCCGGCTTCGGGCGGCGAGCGGATGGGGGAGGCGTGGCTGGCGACGAAGTGCGTCAAGGGCGGTGAAGAGGGTCGAAAGTACTGGATCCCGCGACGTGTACTGCAGTCGGTGGAAGGCTATGCGGATCCTTTGGAGGGGTCGCGGGCGGAGGTGATCCGCCGAGCTCAGCGGCGGGGCCGGTACGACCGGCTACGCGGCGTGCGGATTGTCACCGGCCACAACCCCCGGACCGGCGAGCTCCATCTTGAGGGCCCCAGTGGGCCGGCGGCGACGGCCTTGGATGTGCTCTCGCCGGACGAGCGCCGCATGCTCTTTCGCCGGACTCCCGCCGGGCTGGAGCCGCTCTGCCTGTGGCTGTCGGTAAACGGACTGCCGAAGAAGGTCCACAGTTGGGAGGACACCTTCGACGACGCGAACAAACGCGTCGCGGAAGCGTGGGTGCGCAGAGCTGATCCGGACGGGCGCCTGACCGGGGAGGAGCGCGAGCGGATCCGTCGCGAATGCCCACTGTGGGCGACTGCCCATATGTGCCGGCATTCCTTCGCCCTGAAGTGGTTCTCGATCCTGTCCCTGCTGGAGGAGCGGCGGCTGGAGGGATTCACCCCAGAGGAGATTGAAGACTTTCGCGATCAACTCGGGGATATCTGGCTACAGCTGGCGATCTTGCTCGGCCACAAGCACCCGGACACCACCCGGGACCACTACCTGGAGCCCTTCACGGGGCTGCAGTTGTCCTACTTGATGTCATTACTCGATGACGACGAGCAAGCCGGGGTGGACTCGCTGGTGCGCATTTTTGCCCGGCACGGCGGGTCCACCATCGTGCCCGTTGCCGTGGCAGGCACTCCAGGAGGTGCCCAGTGAGTAGGCGAGGTGGCCAACGAGCGTCCCAGCCGCCCTCGGACTGGCAGCCTCCTGACCGGCTGCCCGCCGACGGGGATCAAACCAGGGTGGTCTTCTACGAGGAGCAGAGCGGGAAGAGTCACACCCTCGACTTTTCGTCCTTCCCGGCGCCGCTCGCGATGCAGCGGTGGATGGCCGTGTTGCTGGCCGCTCAGTGCGGTGCGCGTGGCGGCAGTAAGCGCCTGGCCACGGCGAAGAAGTACCACTGGGTACTGCGCCGCTTCACGGTGGTGCTGTCGGACGCCGGCCGGGTGCCGTCGACGCCCGGCGAATTGGCGCCGGAACACTTCCAGATCCTTCGCGACCGGTACGAGGACCATCCGACGAGCCTGCGGCTGTACCTACAAGCGCTGCGGCGTCTCATGCGCAAGCGCGACGACCTGACGGAAGAGGCCCTTCACGATCTCCTGCGTACACGGCTTCCCGCCGCCGCGGAAGCAACGCAGGTCATGGCGTACAGCGACCACGAGTGGCAGCAGATCATGACCGCTGTGCGTCGTGATGTTCGTATCAGCCGGGACCGCATCCGTGTGGGAGTGCGGCTTCTGGCCCGCTTCCGGGACGGTGAACTCATAGCGGGCAGCCGGGAGGAGGCTCTGGGAAGGATGCTGGAGGAGTACGCCACGACGGGGGATCTGCCCCGGAACGAATCCGGTGTCCTGCGGGACGAGGTGTCCCGGCTCGGTGGTGCGATGGCCATCAGCGGCATGCTGAGCCTCACCCGTGACGAGTCGACGGCCTTCGCGCTTCTGCTGAGCGCGCTGACCGCGGAGAACTTCGGCACTGTCAAGACGTGGCCGGCTCTGCACACCCGGCCCGACGGCAGGGTGTCGGCGCAAGCAGTGGCCCTGGTCGAGGAGACCAAACCGCGCCGCGGCCCCGACCGTGAGTACATGGTCGTCGCACTTGAGGATCTCCCCGCCTCCCTGCGCGAGCTGGCCGAATCCGAGGACACCGAGCCCCGGCTCTTCCTCTCGCCGCTGCGGGTGTACCAGCTGCTGCTGGAGCTGACACAGACCGCTCGCCGCCTCAGCGGAGCGACCCGCGCGTTCGTCAGCTACAGCCCGAAGCGTCGTTCCGCGTTCGGCAGGGACATGTGGAACACGGAGGTGCACGTGAAGCACTGGAGCCAGACGAGGGGCTTCCCCTCGATGCGCGAAGCTGTCGCCGGAGGGCCCCCTGTCGTGCAGGTGCGGCGTATCCGTCAGAGCGCGCTGGAGCTGAAGCGACGCCCGGTCGCCCACAGCCGCGAAACGTTGCGGGACCACTACCTCAAGCGCAGCCGCACGGTGCAGGAGCAGAGCCGTTCCGTGGTCGGCAAGGCGCTGCGCGAACAGGTCGCGAAGGGACGCACAGCGATGGAAGTCCCGGTGTTCACCCCGGCCTTCCTCGACCGCGCGGCTCGGGGCCTGGAGGCGGCAGCGGCGGAGGCCGGGCTCGACCCGGAAGTCATGAAGCGGCTGCTGGCCGGAGACCAGGACACGGTGCTGACCGGATGCGTCGATCACCTCGCCGGGCCTGACACGCCGCCGGGGACACCGTGCACGGCGTCGTTCTTCGCATGCCTTGGCTGCGGGAACGCTCGTGCGCTCCCACACCAGTTGCCGGTCCAGATCGTTGTTCGCGACCGTCTTCTCGCCACCCGCCCCAACTCCGACCCCGCGACCTGGCACGCGAAATACCAAGCGGCTGCCGACCGGCTGGAGGACATCCTGCGTCACTACACCCCTGCCGAGCGCGAGCAGGCCCGCGCCAAGCTGAGCGACGGGCAGAGCGAACTGATCGACGACCTGCTCGCCGGAAGGCTGGATCTTCGATGACCGTGCCCTCGGCCACTTCCGCGCCAGGAGGCGGCAGCCTTCCGGGGCAGCCGCTCTGGCCTGCCGACGACGTCCTCATCCTCCGCAACCGACCGGTACGGATCGGTACCCCGCCCTCGCGCATGTCGCGATTCGGAGACGAGCAATGGCATGTCCAGCCGGCCCATCGTGACGCGCACCTGCAGATCTCGGCCATCTCCTGGTCCACCTTCCCTGCCGCGCTGCGTCAGCATTTCCGTACGTTCTTCCTGGCCGCCCTGGACCACCCCGTCCCGGTCGAACCGGGCGGGCGGCAGCGCCCGGCCGAGCAGGCCAGCGTCGGCAGCTTCCCCTACTGGGTCATCGACATGCGAGTCCTGGCGCTCTGGCTGGACGAGCAGGGGTGCCGCGACCTTTCCGAGGTAAGCGACGCCGACCTGGCGAGCTTCCGCACCTACGTTCTGGGCCTGGACCGCGACGACCGCCGAAAGTCGGACCTGATCACCGCGGTGCGCCTGCTGTGGCTCTTCAGCGAGCACATGCCCGCCCAGTGCCGCCTCGACTGCGACTTTCCCTGGGCAGGCCAGACCGCCAAAGAGGTCGTCGGAGCGCTGGCGGGGACGGGACGCGAGAACAAGACCCCCCGCATCGCCGACGACACCATGGAAGCCCTCTTGGCCTGGGCCCTGGTGATGATCGAGGAAGTCGGCCCCGACATCCGCGACGCCTGGCACGAATACCAGCAACTGGAGACCGGGAAGCACATCTCGCAGGTCCGGTACACCGGCACACGGGAGGAACGGCTTCGCGCATACCTCTCGTGCTGTCGTCAACAGGGCATCGCCCTGCCCGGCCACGTCGGGGGAGGTATCAACTATGGGCACATAAAACGGCTCATGGGCAGCCGGAAGGAGCACCGCCAAGGGGTGTCCGCGGCCATGCTGGATCTCCTTGTCGACAGCGGTCTGCCAGTCGCTCACTTCTCCGGTGTCGGCCGCATCACCGGACAGATCCATGGCCGTCCCTGGCGTGAGCACCCCATCGCTATCGGGGAACTCCCCACCCTGGTACGGCTGCTGTCTGCCGCACTGTTCACGGCGGTCTGCTACCTCTCCGGAATGCGCCCCGGCGAGGTTCTCAATCTGCGCCGGGGCTGCCGTGACACCGACGAAGAGACAGGGGAGCTCTTGGTCCATGGCTTCCGTGGCAAGGGCTTCAACCGCGTCCCCGACCAGCCGGACGCTTCCGAGCCCCTGCGCCCGTGGGTCGTCGTGGATGTGGTGCACGCGGCCATCGGCCTCCTGGAGGAGCTGCACGATCTTCCGTTGCTCTTTCCCTCAAGTCTGATCAGCGCCCACGGCGAGCGTCCCGCCACCGTCAACGCACGCACAGGTCGAGCCATGAACGACGACATCCAGGACCTGATCTCCTGGATTAACTCCACCTACCGCAGGGCAGATCGCGGTGCCCCCATCCCGGCCGACCCTGCCGGCCGCATCAACGCCAACCGCTACCGCCGCACCCTGGCCCGCTTCATCGTCCGCAAGCCGCGGGGACTGATCGCAGCCGCACTACAATACGGCCATATTCACACAAAAGTAACCTTGAGCTATGCTGGGTATGCCGACCCCTCCTGGCTGCACGACATCGCCGTGGAGAAACTCGAGTTCATCATCGACCAGGTCGAACGGAACGGCCAGCGTCTCGCGGCCGGTGAGCACGTCAGCGGTCCTTCTGCCGATGAGTACCGGGCCCGCGTGGAGCGCACCGCGTCGTTCGAAGGCCGAGTGGTGACAAGCGCCGGCAGCGCGGAACGCCTCCTGGAACAGATGGATCCCGCGATTTATCACGGACAGGGCATGACGTGCGTATGGCGTGCGGCCACGGCCGCCTGCCGCAAGGCCAAGCTCGCACTCGGACTGCCGGACGATGACACGCCGGACGAGTCGGAGTGCCGATCGTCGTGCGCCAACCTCGCCTACACCGACCGTGACATCGAAGACGTGCAGCGCCGACGCGATCGGCACCAGGCCGACGCAGGTGACCCGATCGCCCCCAAGCCCCGACGCGACCGCGCGGCGGCGCAGGCCGCGCAACTGTCGGGGATCATCGACCGCCACCAAGTACAAGGCGCCCCTGACGCCAGGGAAAGGACCGCATGACCAGCCGACGCCCGCGGAACAGGGAAACCGAACGCGCCGCGCTTCGGACCGCAGCCGACCGCCTCTTGGCCGGCACGCCCCTGCGGTCATCCTCCGGGAAACTCACCGCCTCCGAACTGCTTCGTGAGTCCGGACTCCGGCGCGATGTCGCCTACGGCGACCACAAGGACCTCGTCGAGGAATTCCAGGCACGCGTCAAGGCGCAGAGCGCCACACCGACAGCCATGCAGGAACTGGCCGACAAGTACGCCGAGGCGATGGAGAAGGTGGCGGCCATCGCCGAGGAGCTCGCGAAGGAGCGGGCCGCTGGTGCCACGCTGCGACGGATCATCGCCGAACTGAGCCTGGAGCTCGACCAGGCTCGTGAGGAACTCGGGCAGTCCGGAAACGTCGCCCGATTGCCAGCGCCGCGGCGACGGATATCGCGCCAAGAACGAGGCTCAACGAAGACATCGAAAGTCGAGTGAAACAGCGGTGGTGGGCGTGAGCTCGAGACGCGCACCACATCGCTGGAGCGGTGTCGTTGAGGCGGACGCCGGTACGGGACCGCGAACGCGGCTCGCCGCTCCAGGCGGGTGATGTCGAGGGCCTACGTCAGCAGGGGCATGAGCGGCGCGGACGATGCATGCGACGTGACCGAGGACGAGGTACGCGGCCCGGACAGCGGCGACGACCGAGACGTCGGACGGGGGGCGAGGCATACGACTGAGACCCGCAGGATCTCCCGGAGTCGGGATGGTCTGCGGCCACTTGCTGTCCTGCCACCGCCGATGCCGGCGAAGTTTCGTCCGGTGTATCCGGTTCAATGGCTGATGACGACCTTGCCGAAGTGGGCGCCGCTGGCCAGGTGGGCTGCTGCGTCGGGTGCTTCCTCGAACGGAAAGACGCGGTCGATCACCGGGTGCAGTTGGTGCGTCGTGAAGACCCGGTTCATGTCCTCCGATCGCTGCCGCTGCCGCCGCCGATCGCGCGCACCGATGTCATGTTGTAGGTGAGGGCCAGTAGGACTTCATCCAGCGATGCGTGTTCGGCATCGCCGCCGAGCGTGACGTGGCCGACCATCGAGATGGTGCCGCGGTAGGCGGCGGCCTTGATCGACTGCGCGATCGTCCCCACACCGCCGACCTCCACGACCACGTCGGCCCCTGTCCGCCGGTGAGCCTGCGGCCCTCGTCGCCCCCCCCTGCGGGGTGGTGCGGTAGTTGACGACATCGCTGGCGCCGAGTTCGCGCAGTCGCGCCGCCTTCTTCTCGCTGGAGGTGGTGGCGATGACCCGTGCGCAGGCGGCGCGGGCGAGCTGGAGCGCGAACAGTGAGACGCCGCCCCACCCTTGGACCAGGACCGTGACCCCCGGGCCGACTCCTTCCAGCGCCGAGTACGCGGTGACGGTGGCGCAGGGCAGGGTGGCAGCAGTCGAGATGCTCGGGCTTGGACACCAGCCGCTGTTCGTCGATGGCGACGTATTCGGCCAGCCACCCGTCGAGGTCGGTGTGGTAGTTCTGGCCGGGTGTGCGCTGGGGGTGCCGCCGAACCAGAGAGGGTTGAAGGAGTTCACCACCCGGTCACCGGCCTTGAATCGGGTCGCGCCGGGGCCGGTGGCCTCAATGACGCCGGCGGCGTCGGACAGCGGCACGCGGTCGGCGGGCACCGGGTAGCGGCCGTCGAGCATGAACAGGTCGCGGGCGTTGAGCGAGGTGGCGTGGACCCGCACCAGTACGACTGGTGCCGGGGGTGGGAACCGGTCCCTCGACGAGGGTGCTCTGGCCGGTTTCGGACATCCTGTATATGCGCATGTGGTGATCCCTGATCTGCGGTGGTGCCGCCCCGCGGGGGCGGCACGGCGTGATGACTCGGAACGGGGCCGGCGGAGGACGCCGGAACGGCCAGCTCGCCGTGGCCGCTTTTGACGAGGGCGTGCGGCGGGCCAGGCTGGGGTTTCCAGCGGTGTAGACGGCGACGAGGAGGCCGACGACGCCGCCCTTGCGCAGGCGTTCCAGGCCGTCGGGGCCCTCTGGGGCGTGATGCGGTTGAGCGGCGGGTCGAGTTCTCCGCTGCACATGAGTTCGTAGAGGTCAGCGAGGTCCTGCTGGGTGCCCTGCAGAGAGCCGAGGATGCGCAGCTGCTCGAGGATGAGGGCCTGGGTGTTGATGGTGGCCTCCAGGCGGCCGAGGCCGACCTGCACCAGCGTCCCGGACTTCGCGAGGGTGTCCACGGCCTGGGCGGTGGTGGTGCCCAATCCCGCGTAGTCCACGATCAGCGGCAGGTCCTTGTCGGCGGACTCGGTGATCGACTCGGCGACGCCCGCCAGTCCCATCTCGGCGGCGTGTTCCCGGGTGGAGGGGCCGATATCGGCGGCGTAGACCTCGGCGCCCTTCAGGACGGCGACGCAAGCGCCGTTGTAGCCGAGGCCGCCCAGACCGATCACTCCGACCCCCGCGTGCCCTTGGTCAGGCCCCCGGCGGTGACCATGGCGTGGTAGGAGGCGATGCTCGAGTCGGTGGCCAGGGCGCCCATTTCGTAGGACAGCTCGTCGGGCAGCCGTACGAGGTTGGCATTGCTGGTGCGGATCTTGGGCCCGTAGCCGCCGTCCCAGGCGCCATAGCCGATGGCGTCGCCGTCGGCATCATCGGCGCCAGTCCGACGCGGTCGCCGACCTTCCACTCGTCCATGCCGGGGCCGACCTCGCTGATCACCCTGGCGTTCTCGTGCCCGAGCGTCATCGGGATGCGCGGGAACGACGTCATCCACTGCGCGTCGTCGAGCGCGCCGATGTCGGAGTGGCACAGGCCGGCGGCCTTGACGTCGACGACGACCACGCCCGGGCCTGCGTGCGGTTCGGGCACTTCTTCCCAGGTCAGCGGCCGACTGGTTCCGTTGAATCGCCACGCTTGCATGTGTCTCACCTGTCTCGTGTCGCGGCACACACGCGGGGCCGGTGTTTCGCCGCAGCTTGTTGTGCCGCACGGGATGTGCCTGCTGTGTTCGTGGGTGCTAGGGTCTGTCGTCAAATGATCTTCGATCGGGGATCATGGTCGGGTGATACGTCGCCATGAACTGTCCGATGCCGAGTGGGCCTTCGTGCAGCCGCTGCTGCCCCGGTCCGAGCGGGGCAGCAGACGGCTGGACGACCGGACGGTCCTCAACGGGATCGTGTGGAAGTTCCGGACCGGAACGGCCTGGCGGGACGTGCCCGAGCGGTATGGCTCCTGGGCGACGCTGCACACCCGCTTCCGCCGGTGGGCCAAGGACGGCACCTTCGAGCGGATGCTCCGGGCCGCCCAGGCCAGGGCCGACGCGGCCGGGGACATCGAGTGGCTGGTGTCGGTCGACTCCACGATCGTCCGAGCCCACCAGCACGCGGCCGGAGCGCGAAAAGGGGGCTCCACTCCCCGGGACTCGGCCGGTCCAGAGGCGGTCTGACCAGCAAGATCCACCTGGCCTGCGATGGCGTCGGCCGCCCGCTCGCCTTTACCGTCACCGGCGGGAACACCAACGACTGCACGCAGTTCACCGCCGTGATGGAGGCGATTCGGGTGCCCCGGCCGGGTCCGGGACGGCCCCGGGTCCGACCCGACCACGTCATCGGCGACAAGGGCTACAGCTCCAAGGCCATACGCACCTGGCTGCGGCGACGGAACATCCGGCACACCATTCCGGAACGGTCCGACCAGGTTCGCAACCGGATCCGGCGCGGCAGCCAGGGCGGACGTCCGCCGGCCTTCGACAAGCAGGTCTACAAGCGGCGCAACGTCGTCGAACGGTGCTTCAACCGCCTCAAGCAATGGCGTGGCATCGCCACCCGCTACGACAAGACCGCCGAGTCCTACCAAGCAGCCGTCACCCTCGCATCGCTGCTGATGTGGGCGTGACATTTGACGACAACTCCTAGGGGTGCCGTGGTGCGGGTCGCCCGCCGGCAGCAGGCCCGCGTGGTACCGGGCCCGCCGTCGCGCTCGCCAGCGCGCATGCCGCACGGGCATGAGCGGGGTGGTGCCGGGGTCAGCGGTGGGCGGCGCGGTTCATCTCGACTACGTCCTCGTGGGTGGGCGCCTCACCGAGGGTGGCGAAACGCTCCAGCATGCTGTCGCGCACGCGCGCGTCCTTCTACCGGTCGGCCGCAGTGAGCGCCGCGGGCACCTCGTCCAGGGTCAGCTCGGTGCAGTAGGCCGAGCCCATGGGCTGCTGGCGCCAGGAGTCGGGGAGCACGCCGGCGTCGTAGGGGACGAAGCCGGTGTCGTTTAGGAGCTGCATGGCCACCTGCCGGGCCTCGTCGGAGTCGGCGGCGACGGGGAGGGCGATACGGCCCGGGGTGCCCGCGGGCACGCCCAGGGTGCGCGGGTCTCCGCCAGGGCGGCCTTCCACGCCTTGACCACGGGACGGCCCAGCAGCTCGGCGTTGCGCACGCTTTCCACTTGGCCTTTCTCGACGGCCTCGATGCGGCCGTTGAGGTGTGGGTAGTAGTTGGTGGTGTCGATGACCACCGTCTCCTCACCGGCGTCGGCGAGGGGGCTGGCGAGTTCCGCGACCCGGTCGAAGAGTATGGACATGATGACCACGTCCCTGTCGGCCAGCTTGCGCATCCAGCCCTTCTCGGCCAGCCGGTTCAGCTTCGCCCGCAGCGTCTCCGAGCGAGCCAGCTCCAGGGACATCCCCAGCTCACCGCAGACCTGCATCACCATGACCGGCCCGTCGGCCCGCCGTACCATGTCCATGATCCGCTGGTAGTCGGCGGGCAGGACCGTCTCGTTCATGCCCGCTCCCGTGGCGGCACCGCGAGCACCGTACGGCCCGCGACCTGCCCGGCGGGTGGCGTCGTCCTCTGCTCGGCTTCGGTGCGTACCTGCCCGGCCAGCCGGCGTGCGACCCGTTCGACGACAGCAAGTTCTTTCAGCTCGTCGCGGACCTCCTGCAACTGGAGGCTCATCTTCTCTGCCTGTAACTCCAGTTCGACCCGGCCGACCGTGATCGGATCACGAAGGTCCGGCTCCGCGTCCTGGGCCACCTTGATACACCTCCCGCCCGAATCGCACGGATCTCCACCTCGCACACGGCGGGGAATCCGCAGATCCGTGATCACCGGAACGGCAGATGATCTTGAGCGCCGACAAGCACCCTCGACCAGCACGAGTACACGATCAACAACTCACACCAGCCCCGCGACCGACGACTTCAAGATGGTGGATCTTCAGGGATACACCACTTGGCGGGGCGTCAATGAGACGGCCGTGCGCCTCGGCGGACCGTCGACCGACGACTTGCAGACGTAAAGGATTGCCACGGTGCGCTATTTGACTGATTCAGACCGACCGGGTCCCGTTGGCTTGATCAGGGCAGCTCAACCGGCCCACGTAGGCCAGGCGAGACGCCTCTAGGAGCCCGCCCCATTCCGAGTTCGGCCGCCGGACGCCGACTCAACCGGCCCGTCCTGGCGGTGGCGCAATCTCAATCCCTGCCTATAAGTATCTCTGATGGGGGTTAGAGGTGAGGCTTATTGGTCTCCCTCCGGTTTGTGTGGCCGGAATGTTTCCTTGACATGCCATCACTGCAAATGACAGCCTCCCCGTGGCTGTTGCATGCATCTCGAGGTGAGGGGTGCGGCCAGCCTGCCCAGCCAACCGAGAGAGGTGCATTTCCCTTACTGAAAGGCGCGCGGGGTAAATTTTGCTGGGCCTCTGCGTGCTGCGGCAGTCGAGGCAGGGGCAGGGCCAAGGTGAAAATTCTTCATGTGTTGGTCGGATCGGAACTCGGCCGGCTTGGGCAGGAAATAGCGGAGTACTTGGCGGACGCCGGACATTACGTCTGGATGCGGGAAGGCGACCCGGTCGGGCCGGCCGGGTGGCGGGCGCGGATGACCCACAATGTGGGCGTCGTCAGCGAAGACGCGCTCGTGGACCGGCGCCTCGACTGTGTCGTGGGGTCCGCCGTCGGCGCCGCCCGTCGCCCGGATGTGCCGGTGCTGACGCCTGGGCTGCGGGCCTTCGGAGACCGTCCCGAGGCGCGCTGCACTGTGCGGCTGACCGGCAGAGATGTGCTGGTGGGCGGGACGTATGCCGTTGGTGATCCGCACGGGGCGGTCCTCGATGCCTGCGTCGACGCCGTGATCCGCCTCTCCCGTGAGGGCCACACCTCCCTTGCGGCCGAGCCAGTGGACGAGCGCCCGGACGACCTTCCCGAGCTGTTGCGGATGGAGCGCGCGGCCGAGGCGCTGGCTGCCCGGGCGCGCGTCGCCGACCGTGCCGAGGACCGCTTTGATCTGGTCGAGGCAATCGGGCCTGACATCGCGGAGACCGCCAGGAAGAGGGAAATCCTCCACTTTCCGTCCGTCACCTCGGTCCCGCTCACGCCTGGCCGTCTCGAATTTCTTTCCCTGGCCTTGCAGATGGTATGGAACTCCCGGAAGTCCGGGATCTACGTCCACGACGTTCACACATCCTCCGGGCGAATACGTAAATACCTGAAAGTCGATCGGGGAATTCGTCACCGAGAACTTCTTGATCAGCTCAACGATCCGCTGTATCGGGCTCCGCAGAATGCCTTCTATGAATTCGGGGAGGTCTTTTCAAAGGCGCGTCCGCCGCGGGTTCTCGTGGACGTCGACGGGACCGCGCAGTCCGAGGGCGCCCTCTTGGTCCTGCGCTGCGACGGTAGTGGGCGGCTGGAGATGGAGGCTCCGGCAGGGCTGCCGTTCCTCGCCGTGCTGCGTGAACACGTCGACGCCTTCCTCGCCCGGTTCGAGCGGTTCGAGCAAGGCGCCGCCGCATTCGGCGACGTGCTGTGCCTGCCCGGCACGCTGCGGCACACCCTGGCGGCGCAGGCGTGCGAGACAAGGGCCCCGTACGACGACCGGCCCCTGCACCGGGTGATGGAGGAACAGGCCGCGCGGCAGCCCGGCGCAACCGCCGTCCTCCACGGCGGTACGACCCTGACCTACTGGGAGTTCAACGAGGCAGCGAATCGTTTCGCCAGGCTGCTCCAGGAGCGCTACGACCCCCGCCGGGGGGATCTGATCGCGATGTACCTGGACCGCACCGAGCATCTGCTCATCGCCGCGCTGGCCGTGCTCAAACTGGGCTGTGCCTACGTCCCGCTGGACCTCGGCTCACCCGCGCGCCGCACCGCCGCGATCCTCGCCGACAGTCAGCCCGTCCTGATCCTCAGTGACACCGCGCACCACACCGGCCTGGAAGACATCGCCCTCGGCGTCCCCGTCGTCGTCGCCGACGCCGATGACGTACAGGCCGCGGCGGCCGCCTGCGACGGTGCCGACCTCGACGTGCGGGTCACCGGTTCCGACCTCGCCTACGTCATCTACACCTCCGGCACCACCGGCCGCCCCAAGGGCGTCGCCGTGGAGCACCACAGCTACCTCAACATCGCCCAGGACATCGGGCGCAGTGTCAGCTTCCGGCGCGGTGAGCGCATGCTGGCCGTGACCACCGTCGCCTTCGACATCTCCACGCTGGAGCTGTACATGCCGCTCCTGCACGGCGGCATCGTCGTCCTGGCCGACCGCGCCGACCTGCTCGACGTCGCTCGTCTCGTCGAACTGATCGAGGACGGCGTCTCCGTCGTCCAGGCGACGCCGTCCCTGTGGCATCTGATCCTCCAGAACCTCGGCGGCAAACGGCTGCCCGTGCGTGCCCTGTGCGGCGGCGAGGCCCTACCCCGGCAGCTCGCCGCCGACCTCGCCGCCACCGTGGACCAGTGCTGGAACGTGTACGGCCCCACGGAGACCACCGTATGGTCCACGCGCCGCCTCCTCACCCCCGACGACCCCCGCCCACTGATCGGCACGCCTGTCGCCAACACCCGCTGCTACGTCCTGGACGAGGAACTGCAACCACTCCCCCCGGGCGTCGTGGGCGAGCTGTGCATCGCCGGCACCGGTCTGGCTCGCGGCTACCTGAACGCACCGGAACTGACCGCGAGCCGGTTCGTCACCCCGCCGCCCGCGACCGACGGCACCGGCCCCGCCGTACCTGAGGAGCGCTTCTACCGCACCGGTGACTTGGTGCGCGCCCTCCCGGACGGCTTACTGGAGTTCATCGGCCGCAACGACTTCCAGATCAAGCTGCGCGGACACCGCATCGAACTCGGCGAAATTGAGAGCGCACTGACCGCCCACCCCGCCGTCGAGCAGAGCCTGGTCCTCGTCCACGAACCGCCCCGTACACCCGGCGACACCGACCCGTCAGCCGACGAGGCTCGCTATCTCGTCGCCTACTACGTGGCCCCCGAACTGCCCGACGGGGAGGACCTGCGGCGTCATCTGGCCGGGCTGCTGCCCGATTACATGATGCCGACGGTGTTCGTCCCGCTCGACAGCATGCCGCTGAATGCCAACGGCAAGGCCGACCGCGGGGCGCTGCCGGACCCCGGCGAGTTCCTCACCGAGGGATATGTGGCCCCCGTCGGCGAGCTGGAGAGCCGCCTGTGCGAGCTGTGGTCCGAGGTGCTGGGCGGCACCGGCGCGACCCGCCGGACCGTGGGCGTCACCGACGACTTCTTCCAGTCCGGCGGCAACAGCATCCTGGGTATCAAACTCGTCAACCGCATCAACAGCGAGCTGGGCTGCGACATCCGTATCCGCGACGTCTTCCACGAGAAGACGGTCCGGCGGCTCGCCCCGCTCGTCGCCGCGAGCCTCGGCAGCTTCGCCTACCGCGACCACGTCCTCGACGGCACCGACACCGAGCACCTCTACGAGCCGTTCCCGCTCACCAACGTCCAGCAGACCTACTACCTGGGCCGCTTCCACAACTTCGAACTCAGCAATGTCTCGACGCACGTCTACAGCGAGTTCTGCTACGGCAGCATCGACCACAAACAGCTGGAGACCGCGTTCAACCGACTCATCGAACGCCATCTCGCCCTGCGCACCGTCTTCACCGACGGGCAGCAGCGCTTCCTGCGCGAGGTCCCGTACCACCGCGTCCCGTTCCACGACCTGCGCGACGAGACCGAACTAAAGGAGCTGCGCGGCCGCTACGCCCACAAGTTGTACGACCCGGAGCGCTACCCGCTGTTCGACATCGTGCTGAGCCGCCTCGACGGTGTCTTCCGGCTGCACATCAGCTTCGACGCCCTTGTCATTGACATGTCGAGCTTCGAAATCCTCTTCGACGAGTGGGCGCAGCTCTACGCCGACTCCGAGCGCTGTCTGCCCAACCTCGGCGTCAGCTACCGCGACTACGTCCTGCAGTACGAGAAAGTTCGCGACAGCGACCTGCTGACCCAGGCCCAGCAGTACTGGGAGGACAAGGCCGACGGCTACCAGCTCGACCTCCGGCTGCCGCTGCGGGCCCACCCGTCGAGCGTCGACACCCCTGTCTTCCGGCGCAGGAGCCGGGTCGTCCCCGCCGCCGTCTGGGAGAAACTGGCCGACCGCTGTCGCCGTCACGGCATCAGCCCGACGGCGCTCGTCGTGGAACTGTTCGGACGGGTGCTCGGTCACTGGAGCGGCCAGGACCGGCTGTGTGTCAACCTCACCCTGTTCAACCGGCTGCCCCTGCACCCCGAGATCAACGGCGTCATCGGCGACTTCACCGTCCTGGAACTCTTCGACCACCGCACCGAACATGACACCGTCATCTCCGACACCCTGCGCCGCGTCCACGGCGACCTGCTCCGCGACATCGAGCACAACCTCTTCGACGGCGTTGACTTCCAGCGACTGCTGAAGACCCGCCAGTCCATGCCCCTCAACAAGATCGTGGCCCCGGTCGTCCTCACCAGCACCCTGGGCGCCCCCGCCGACGCCGGCATGTTCGAACTCGTGCTGAACGACACGTACCAGGGTGTCGACCACTCCATCTCCCAGACACCACAGGTGTGGCTCGACAACAAGGCGTACGAGACGCAGGAGGGCTTCGTCGCCGAGTGGGACTACGTCGATCAGCTCTTCGACCCGGCCATTCTCGAGGCCATGCACGACGCCTACTGCCGGCTCATCGAGGACCTGGCCGAACTCGACTGGGAGACCGCCGCGTTCCCGTCCCTGTCGGTGCCCGGGGCCGACCGCGCCCTCATCGAGGCGGCCAACGCCACCGGTGACGCCCCCGACTGCGACGACACCCTCTTCGGCCTGTACGAGGCCGGGTTGGATGCGGGCCGTCGCGCCGCGGTGGCCGTCATCGACGCCGGTACCGGTCGCAACCACACCTACGGCGAGCTCTACGACGACTCTGAGCGCCTCGCCCGCGTCCTGTCGACGCCCGGCACCCTCCCGGACGAGCCCTGCGTCGTCGGCGTGCTGGCGGAGAAGGGCTACCTCCAGGTCGTCGGCACCCTCGCCGTGATGAAGTCCGGTGCCGCCTACATCCCGCTGAACGTCGACTGGCCCATGGGCCGCACCGAGGACGTCCTCGGGCAGGCGGGTGCGGGGGTGGTGCTGGTGTCGCGGGCGCAGGCGGCTCGGCCGGAGGTGGCCGGGCTGGGGGCTGGTCGCCGGGTGCTGGTGGTGGAGGATCTGCTGGCCGGTGAGACGCCGGAGGTGGAGCTGCCGGTGGTGGGTCCGGACGAGGTGGCGTATGTGATCTTCACGTCGGGTTCGACGGGCCGTCCGAAGGGGGTGACGGTCAGTCATCGGGGTGCGGTGAACACGCTGCGGTCGGTCAACGACCGTTTCGACGTGGGGCCGGACGACCGTGTGCTGGCGTTGTCGGAGCTGAGTTTCGATCTGTCGGTGTACGACCTGTTCGGTGTGCTGGCCGCCGGTGGGACGGTCGTGTTCCCGGATCAGGGGGAGACGAAGAATCCGGCGCATTGGCTCGAGTTGGTGCGTGAGCATCGGGTGACGGTGTGGAACAGCGTGCCGCAGCTGGCGGGTCTGCTGGCCGACGAGGCCGGGGGTACGTCGCTTCAGTCGCTGCGTGTGGTGCTGATGTCGGGTGACTGGATCCCCACCCAGCTTCCGGAGCGTCTTCGGGCCTTGGCCCCTGAGGCGACGGTGATGAGTCTGGGTGGTGCCACGGAGGGCAGTATCTGGTCGATCTGGCATGAGATCGAGCGGGTGGACCCGGAGTGGGCGAGTATCCCGTACGGCACGGCGATGCCCGGTCAGCGGATGTATGTGCTGAACGGCCGGGGTGAGCACTGTCCGGTCGGCGTCGCGGGGGAGATCCACATCGGGGGAGCGGGTGTGGCCCTCGGCTACTGGAGGGACGAGGAACGGACCGCTGAGCGGTTCTTCGAGCATCCCGGGCTGGGACGGCTGTATCGGACGGGTGATCTGGGGCGGTGGACGCGGCAGGGTTGGATCGAGTTCCTTGGCCGTGACGACTTCCAGGTCAAACTTAACGGCTACCGCATCGAACTCGGCGAGATCGAGAGCGCAGTCACCCGCGTACCGGAGATCACGCAGAGCGTCGCCCTGGTCAAGGAACACCGGGCACAGGGCGGCCCCGCCCGGCAGCTTCTCGTCGCCTACTACGTCTCGCCGGTCCCGCTGGACGCCCAGCACCTGAGTGAACGGCTCGCCACCGGTCTGCCGACGTACATGGTCCCCGAGACCTTCGTGCACCTCCCGGAACTGCCGCTCAGCCCCAACGGCAAGCTCGACCGGGGTGCCCTGCCCGACCCGGCCCCGGCCGTCGAGGAGGTCGTGCCTCCACGCGGTGAACGGGAGCGGCGGCTGCGTGACCTCTGGGCCGAGGTGCTGGGCATGCCCGCCGGGCGGCTCGGCATCACCATGGACCTGATGCGGCTGGGCATGGACAGCATCGTCGCCATCCGGCTGGCCAGCCGGATCCGCCGGGAGTTCGGCGTCCGCGTCGGCGTCCGGGACGTCTTCGAGCACCGCACGGTCGAGCGGTTCCACGACCGGATCCTGGCGGTGGCGGAGCCGGATGCCAGTGAGGGCGCGGCGGTGGTGGCGGAGCAGGGTGTGCTGTCGGGTGAGGTGGCGTTGCTGCCGGTGCAGGAGTGGTTCTTCGGCCGGGAGTTCGTGCGGCCGGGGCACTGGAACCAGGCGTTCCTGGTGCGGGTGCCGGAGCTGGACCGGGGGCGTCTGGAAGAAGCGCTGCGGGGTTTGGTGGAGCGGCATGACGCGTTGCGGCTGCGGTTCCGGGAGGGTGTGCAGTTCTATGACGTGGAGGCGTCGTTCCCGGGGCTTCGGGTGCTGGATGTGCGTGGGCTGCCGGGCGGGGAGGGCTCGCCGGAGTTCGTGGGCGCGCTGCGGGAGCGGCTGACGGGCTGGCAGAGCGGGTTCGATCTGGAGCGGGGTCCGATGGCCTCGTTCGGGTATCTGCACGGCTTCTCGGACGGTAGTGCGCGGGTGTTCTTCGCCCTGCACCACTTGATCACGGACACGGTGAGCTGGCGGATTCTCGCGGAGGATCTGCACGCGCTGTACGAGGGCCGTGAGCTGGGGGTGAAGGGGACGAGTTATCGGCAGTGGTCGCAGGCGGTGGCCGAGTACGCCCGCCGGCGGCCGGAGGAGAGGGCGTACTGGGAGAACCTCCTCACCGACCTCGACGAGGCCCCCGTGCTGCGCCAGGACACGGGTGCCCTGGTGGACGCCCACGTTACGCTTGACGCGTCCCGCACCGCACAGCTCCTCGGGGACTGCCATCGTGCGTACGGCACGCGGGTCGACGAGTTCCTGCTCGCTGCGTTCACGCTTGCCCTGGCCGACGTGACCGGCCGGCCGGTGCAGCATTTGATGGTCGAGGGGCACGGCCGAGAGGACGTCGAGCCCGGCCTCGACGTCAGTCGCACGCTCGGCTGGTTCACCACCCTGCACCCGGTGCGCGTGGAGACGTACGACGACGCCCGGCGCACCCTGGCGTCCGTCAAGGACGGGCTGCGCGCGGTGCCCGGGAAGGGCCTCGGTCACGGACCGCTGTGCGGCTACGACCGGCCGCTGCCCCGCGTGTGCTTCAACTACCTGGGGCGCATCGACGCCGCCACCGGTCCCTGGCAGATCACCACGGAGCCCGGCGGCGACTGGAGCCACCCGGACAACCTGCTGCCGTACGCGGTCACCGCCACCGGCATGGTGAGCGAGGGGCGGCTGCGGTTCACACTGTCCTGCCGGCTGCCCGAGCCCGACGCCCGGCGGATCGCCCGGGCCTTCGAGGACCGGCTGACCGCGCTGGTCGACTCCACGGCACGCGGCACCCGCACCCACCTCACGGTGAGTGACATCGACGGACTGCTGCCCCAGGAGCACCTCGACCGGCTCCAGGCCAACCGCGAACTGGACGGCGTCTTCGCCGCCACCAGCCTCCAGCAGGGATTCATCCAGCACGCCGTCGCCCAGGGCGACATCGACGACGCCTACCGGGTGCAGGCGGTCTGGGACTACCAGACCGCCCTCGAACCGGACCTGTACCGCGCGGCCTGGGAGCAGGTGCAGCGGGACTTCGCCGCCCTGCGGCTCCGGTTCGACTGGCAGCACGAGATGGTACAGGTCGTCGACCGTGAGGCGCAGCTGACCTGGCAGTATCTGGACCTCAGCGGCCACCCGGACGCCGCCGGGCGCGACGCCGCGTTCCAGGCGCTGCTGGAGGGCGACCGCGCCACGCCGTACGACCTGCGGGCCGGCGGTCTCTTCCGGGTGCACCTCGTCAAGCAGGACGCGGAGCGCTTCACCTGTGTGCTCAACACCCATCACGCGATCCTGGACGGCTGGAGCAGCCCGCTGCTGCTGCGCGCCCTGCACGACGCCTATCTCGCGCTGCGCGACGGGCGCCCCGTGGCCCCGGCCGGCGACGACTACGCCGTGGTGCAGCGCGGCCTGCGGCGCAGTGCCCACGCCCACGACGCGTTCTGGCGCGCCTACGTCGCGGACGCCGGCGACGGGTGCGACCTCGGCGGGCTGCTGCGGCCGGAGGCCCGCGGCACGGACCTCGCCACTCACCGGCGCGTCCTGCGCCAGGAGCAGCAGACGCTGCCGCTGCCCCCGGACCTGCTCGGGGGGCTGCGCTCCGTCGCCCAGGACCACGGGGTCACCCTCAACGCACTGCTCCAGTACGCCTGGCACAAGGTGCTCGGCTGCTACGGCCGGGCCGACACCACCGTCGTCGGCACCGTGCTCGCCGGACGCGACCTGCCCGTCGACGGCATCGAGACATCCGTCGGCCTGTACCTGAGCACCGTCCCGCTGATCGCCCGCCACGGCACCGGCGCCGACAGCGTGATCGAAGAGGTCCAGCGGCTCCAGGACGACCTGCACGAGATCAGCCGCCGCAGCAGCGTCGACCTCGCCGCGCTCCAGGCGGGCGGGCGGCGGCTGTTCGACAGCCTGTTCATCTACGAGAACTATCCGGCCATCACCGACGAGCGGCACGAGCGGGAGCTGCGGCCCCGCTTCCGCTTCCGGCACCAGAAGCGCGACTATCCGCTGGTGGTGTCGGTGACCGAACAGGACGGGCAGGTCACGCTCGTCTTGGACCACGCCGGGGAGCTGTTCGCGCCCGAGACGGCCCGCCGTCTGCTGGCCGGTGTGGAGACGGTGCTGCGTACCGTCTCCGACGATCCCGCCGCCGCCCCGTCCGACCTGGTGCTCACCGCACCGCGCACGGCCCTGCGGGACGAGGCCGAGTGGAACGACAGCGGCACCGCCGAGCCTGCCGAACCGGTTATCCACCGCGCCTTCGAGGCACAGGCCGCCCGCACGCCCACCGCGCCCGCGGTCACCCACGGCGGCACGACCCTGACGTACGCCGCACTGAACACGGCGGCCAACCGGCTGGCCCGTGTGGTCCGGCAGCAGGTGCCGCTCGCCCCCGAGGAGCCGGTCCTGCTGCTGCTCGACCGCGGCACCGACACCGTCACCGGCCTCCTCGCCGTCCTCAAGGCGGGCTGCGCCTATGTGCCGCTCGACCCCGGCTACCCGGACGAGCGCATCGCCCGTATCGCTGAGGGCAGCGGCGCCCGCCTGCTGCTCACCCACACCCGCCACCGCGACCGGATGACCGCGCGGTTCCCGGGCATGACGGTGCTCGCCGTCGACGCCCCCGAGACCCGGGCCGCATGCGCCGCCGAGCGCCCCGACGACCTGGACCTGCCCGTCACCGGGGACTCGCTCGCCTACGTGCTCTACACGTCCGGCACCACCGGGCAGCCCAAGGGCGTGATGGTGGAGCACCGGGCCTTCACCACCACCATGGCGGCCCTGCGGCGGCGCCACTTCCCCGAGGCCGGCCCGCTGCACACATACAGCCTGACCAACTACGTCTTCGACATCTTCGGGCTGGAGTACGGCCTGACGCTGCTCGGCGGCGGCAGCATGACCGTCGGCGACCATCCGGTGGCGGAACTGGACTGCTCGGTCTACGACTTCGTCCAGATGACGCCCAGCCTGCTGGAGATGACACTGCCCGCGCTGCGCCGCCTCGAGGACACCCGCCTTCTGGTCGGCGGGGAACGCCTGGACCGGCACCTGCTGCGCGCGGCGCTGCGCCGCTGCCCGCGCGTGGTCAATGTCTACGGCCCGACCGAGACCACCATCTGGTCCACCTCCCGCGCCTACACCGCCGCGGACGCCGACGGCCCGCTCCTGGTCACGATCGGCAGGCCCCTGCCGAACGAGACCGCGCACATCCTCGACGCCCAGCTGCGACCGCTGCCGGCGGGCGCGATCGGCGAACTGTACCTCGGGGGCGCCGCCCTCGCCCGCGGCTACCTCGGTGACCCGGAACTGACCCGGGACCGCTTCGTGGACGCGTCCGCCGCCGGGTTCGGCTGCCTCTACCGTACCGGTGACCTGGCACGCCGACGGGACGACGGGGAGATCGAGTTCGTCGGCCGCGCCGACGACCAGATCAAGCTGCGCGGCCACCGCATCGAACTCGGCGAGGTGGAGAGCGCGCTGGTGTCGTTCGAGGGGGTGCGGCAGAGCGCCGTCGTCGTCGGCTCCCTCGACGGCTCCGCCGACACACCGGACAGCGCCCGCAGCCTGATCGGTTACTACGTCGCGGACCGGGCTCTCGACGAGGACGCGCTCCGCGGCCACCTGGCCGCCCTGCTGCCGGAGTACATGCGGCTCGCCGCGCTCGTACACCTGACCGAACTGCCGCTGACCTACAGCGGGAAGCTCGACGTCAAGGCACTGCCCGCCGCACGCCGCCGGACCGCCCGCAGCACACCCGCGGCCCCGTCGGACGACACCGAACGGCTGCTCGCCCGGCTGTGGCAGGACGTCCTCGGCCTGGACGAGGTCGACGTGCACGACCGGTTCTTCGACGTGGGCGGCAACTCCGTCCTGCTGACCAAGGTCCACGCCCGCCTGCCGGAGGAGATCCGGCGCACGGTGACCCTCACCGACCTGTTCCGTCTGCCGACCATCGCCTCCCTGGCCGCACACGTCACCGGCCGGCACGTCACAGGCCGGCGAGCCGACGATCCGCCGCGCCGGGAGCCCGCCGCCCAGCCGGCCGCCCCGGGGCACCGGGACGGCGGCGACAGCCGGGACATCGCCATCATCGGCATGGCCGGCCGCTTCCCCGACGCCGACGACCTGGAGGAGTTCTGGCACAACCTGGTCACCGGGCACCACAGCGTCGTCCGCCCCACGCGGGCCGAACTGCTCGCCGCGGGCGTACCGGAGCAAGAGATCGACCAGCCCGGATACGTCCGGGCCCGGAGCGGGCTGCGCGATATCCGCTCCTTCGACGCCGCGTTTTTCGGCTACTCGCCCCGGGAGGCGCGGACCATGGACCCACAGCACCGGGTGTTCCTGGAGTGCGCCTGGCACGCCCTGGAGGACGCGCACTGCGACCCCGCCGCGTACGACGGTGACATCGGGGTGTACGCGGGTGCGGGCCACAACGACTACGCGCAGGAGCACGTGTTGCCCTCGCTCGGCGAGACCGACCTGGCCACGCGCTACCAGGTGATGATCCACAACCAGGGCAACTTCCTGTGCACCAAGGTCGCCTACAAGCTCGGCCTGACCGGCCCCGCCGTCACCGTGCAGACCGCCTGCTCCACCTCGCTGGTGGCGGTGCACCAGGCGTGCACGGCACTCCTCGCGGGTGACTGCGACGTGGCGCTGGCCGGCGGCGTGTCCATCGGCAAGCTCCGCGCCGAGGGCTACGTCCACCAGGACGGCATGGTGTTCTCCCCGGACGGCACCTGCCGCGCCTTCGACGCGGACGCGCAGGGCACCATCGAGGGCCAGGGGGTCGGCATCGTCGTCCTCAAGCGGCTCGACCGCGCCCTCGCCGACGGCGACCGGGTCCGCACCGTTATCAAGGCCACGGCGATCAACAATGATGGACGCAACAAGGTCGGCTACACCGCCCCCAGCCAGGAGCGGCAGGCCGCCGTGATCCGCCGCGCCCACGAACGCGCCGGGATCGACCCCGCGACCATCGGCTACGTCGAGGCCCACGGCACCGGCACGCCGCTCGGCGATCCTATCGAAGTGGCCGCCCTGCGCGAGGCGTTCACCTCCGGCGGCACCGTGCCGCACCGGGTCGCCCTGGGCTCGGTCAAGACCAACATCGGCCACCTTGATGTGGCCTCCGGCATCGCCGGACTGATCAAGACGGTGCTCTGCCTGGAGCACCGCACCCTGGTGCCGACTCTCCACCACACCCGGCCCAACCCCCGGCTGGAACTGGAGAGCACCCCGTTCCACATCGTCACCGAGACGACCCCGTGGTCCGACGGCCACCCGGTCCGCCGGGCGGGCGTCAGCTCCTTCGGCATCGGCGGCACCAACGCCCATGTCGTCCTGGAGGAGGCGCCCCCGCGCCCCGGCCCGGCCGAACGCCGGCGGGACCAGCGCACCCACACGTTGTTCGTCGTCTCCGCGCCCGCGCCGGACGCCCTGGACCGGCAGTCCCGGGCCCTCGCCCGCCACGCGGCCGACCATCCGGACGTCCCGCTGGAACGGCTGGCGTACACGCTCCACACGGCACGGCACCGCTTCCCGCACCGCCGCGTCGTCGTGGCCGGCGGGCACCAGGACCTCGTGGAGCGGCTGGCCGAGCCGTCGCACGAGTCCGTCACCCACCGCCCCGGCCGTCCCGTCGTGTTCCTGTTCCCGGGTCAGGGCGCCCAGTACCGGGACATGGGCCGGGCCCTGTACGCGAGCGAGCCGGGATTCCGGGCCCACGTGGACCATTGCCGGGAGCTGCTGCGTGGTCGGGTGGGTGAGGACGCATCCGAGGCCGACCTGCTCGGCCGCACCGACAGGGTGGGGGACACCCGGTTCACCCACGTGGCCTTGTTCGTCGTCGAGTACGCGCTGGCGCGTTGGTTCACGGACCTCGGCGTCCGGCCCGACGCGGTGATCGGCCACAGCCTTGGCGCGTATCCGGCCGCCTGCCTGGCGGGCGTGCTCTCGCTGGAGGACGCGCTCTCGCTGGTCGCCGAGCGCGGCCGACTGCTCGCGGGCACGGCCACCGGCACGATGCTCGCCGTACCGCTGCCCGAGCACCAGGTACGGGGTCGGCTCGCCCGCCACGGACTGGACCTGGCCGCAGTCAACGACGCCACGAGCTGCGTGGTCTCCGGCCCCGCAGTGGCCGTCGACGCGCTCACGGCGGAACTGGCCGCCGAAGGTGTCACCGGTCGCCGACTTGCCGTCTCGCATGCCTTCCACTCCCGGCTGCTGAACCCGGTCCTCGACCGATTCACAAAGGCCCTGGAGGGCGTCCGGTTGATGGAACCCGAGCTGCCGTTCGTGTCCGAACTTACCGGCGACTGGGCCGACCCCAACGAGGTATGCCGCCCCGCATACTGGCGCAAACACCTTAGGCGGACCGTCCGGTTCCACGACGGGCTGAGCACGCTGTACGGAGACGCACGGCTGCGCGACGCCGTCCTGCTGGAGGTCGGGCCGGGCCGGGCACTCGGCCGGTCGGCCCGGCGCCACCCGGACCGCGACGGCCGCCTCGTGGTCGCGGCGATGCCGCCCGCGGGCGACGCCGCGCAGGAGGAGCCCACCATCGCGCTGCACGCCCTGGGCACGGCCTGGGCCGCCGGAGCCGACATGGACGCGGAGGCCTTCCACGGGCTGACCGCCGGCGACCGGCTGCCGTTGCCTGGCTACGCGTTCGCCCGCCAGGAGCACTGGATCGACCGGGCCGCCCCCACCGGCGTCCCCGCCCGGCCGAACCCCCCGGTGCCGACAAACACGTCACCCGCGGCGCCGGCCCCCACAGCGACGGAAGTCCTCTCGGGCCAGGCGCCGAACCGGGCACCGGATGAGGCCGCCGCGACGGTCGCCGAGTCCTGGCGCACGGTCCTCGGCGTCGACACGGTCCACCCCGACGACGACTTCTTCGCGCAGGGCGGGGACTCTCTGGCCGCCGTCCAGCTCGTCGCCCGCCTCCGGGCCCTGACCGGCGCCGACATCGAGTTCATGGCGCTGGAACGACACACCCCGCAGGTCCTCACCCAGGCGCTGGCCCAGCGGCTCGCCGGAGACCGGGCCGAGGAGGACATGCGCCGCGGCCTGGTGGTGATCAAGGTGGGCGACCCACAGGCCCGCCCGCCCCTGGTCCTCGTCCACCCCATCGGGGGAGACGTCTTCTTCTACCGGGAGCTGGCCGCCTGCCTGCCGGGGGACCAGGCCGTGTACGCGATCCGCTCCCCCCTGCTGGACGGCACCGTCGGCCTCGACACCATCGAGGACATGGCGGCCTCCTACCTGGAACGGCTGGAGGAGTTCGGGCTCAAACCACCGTACCGCCTCGGCGGCTCGTCCTTCGGCGGCCTCGTCGCCTACGAGATGGCCCGGCAGCTCGACGCCCGCGACGCGCACCGGCCCCAGGTGGTGCTGATCGACAGCCCCGCCCCCGGCAACCTGCCCGCCGAGATGACCGACGACGACATCCTCGACTACCTCATGCGCTACGGCCTGGCCCGGCTGGACCTGCCCCGCGCGGAGCTGGCGGCACTGCCGACGACCGAGGACCGCATCCGCCTGATCGCGGACCGGGCCCGCGGCACCGAGTCCGAAGCCCTGCTGTCCGCAGACTTCCTGCCCCGCTATCTGCGCGCCTGGCAGCGGCACAGCCGGGCCATGCACGCCTACACCGCACGCCCGTACGCCGGGGACGTGCTCTTCTTCTCCCACCAGGAGGAGATCCCGGAATTCCCGGCCGGACAGGCGTCGCACTGGCGGCGGCTGGCCCACGGCGGCTTCCGGGACGTCCCGGTGCCCGGCAACCACCTCAGCATGAACGGGATGCCGCACGTCGCCACGATCGGCGCCCACCTCGCACAGGGAGACAACGGTGAGTGACCTGACCAGCGGCACGCTGCGCACCGTGCCCGCCAGCCGGACCTGGTACGACATCCTCAACCCCGGCGCCCCGGGCACCCCGGTGGTCACCGTCCACGGCGGCCCGGGGACCCCCCACGATTATCTGCGGCCCCTCGCCGAAGCGCTGCCTGGCCATCCCGTCGTGGTTTACGACCAGTCCGGCTGCGGCCGCTCCGCACAGCGGCCCGCCGACGGGCGGCCCTGGCAGCTGGAGCACTTCGTCGACGAGCTGGAGGTTCTCGTCGGCTCGCTGGGCCTCGAACGCTTCCACCTCCTCGGGCACTCCTTCGGCACCATGATCGCCTGCGACTTTGCCCTGCGCGGCAGGCATCGCCCCGACTGGCTGATCCTCGTCTCACCCGTGCTCAACGTCCGCAAGTACGAGGAGGACATGCGCCAGCTGCTGTTCCGGCTGCCCCCGGCCACCGCCCAGGCCATCAGCGACGCCCTGCGCACCTGCCGGTACGACACCGCCGCGTACCGCGAGGCGTCCCTTGTGTTCGCCGAGCGGCACATGTGCCGGACCGACTGGCCCGACGAACTGGTGGACGCCACCCTCGGCACCTCCACGCAGGTCCGCGACGCCCTGTGGGGCCCCACCGAGTTCCGCGTGACCGGCAACCTGCGCACCTACACGCGCAGCGACCGGCTGGCCGAACTGGACGTGCCCACCATCTTCGTGTGCGGAGAGCACGACTTCGTCCCGCCCCGGGCCTGCCAGGCGTATGCCCGGGCCGTGCCCCACGGACAGACCGCGGTCGTCCCGCACGCCTCCCACATGCCCCATCTGGAGCAACCCACGGTGTTCGCCTCGGAGTTGCTCGCTCGGCTCGGCGGACCGGCGTGAGAAAACGAGTTGTGAACACCGGCGATCCTGGGCCTACGATGAGAGACGACATCCTCGTCCAAGGGATCGCTTCAGAAGGGGTCACGTTGCAGTCGGCGTCACGCGCCACGGGTGGCGAGCGGGCGGGCCGCAGGCCGCGCAACGCGCAGGCCATCTGGTGGCCGCTGATTCGAAGACTCACCACGCACCGCTGAGCCCTGCCAAGAGCGCTGCCGCTCCGGCACGGCGCGGTTCGACGTGCCCATTTCACCTCATTCGGCCGGCCCCCGGCGCACCCGCGGTCCGTCGCCCCCTCGCGCGGACCCGGGACCCCCGCGGCCCGGCCCCTTCCCTCACGAGGCCATGAACAAGAACAGATTCCTGCCCACGCTGCTGGTCGTGGCGCTGCTCGGCACCATCATCGAGCTGGACATGTCCGTGCCCAGCTTCCCCGACATCGCCCGGGCGCTGGACGCCTCCGAGTCGTCGGTCCAGCTGACCGTCACCTACAACTTCCTGGGCTACTGCCTGGGCGCCCTCGCCTACGGACCGCTGTCCGACCGGTTCGGCCGGCGCGGCGTCATGCTGGTCGGCAACGGCATCATGCTGGCCGGCGCACTGGGCTGCGCGGTGGCGCCCAGCATCGAGTTCCTGCTGGTGTCCCGGTTCGTGCAGGGCATCGGCGCCAGCACCTCCGTCGTGCTCGTCTTCGTGATCATCGCGGACGTCTACGAGGGCACCCGGCTGCTGAAGATGTTCGGGCTCACCAACGCCGCCATGTCCACCTTCATGACGGCGGCCCCGGCGCTCGGCGGACTGGTCAACCGCACCCTCGGCTGGCGCGGCAACTACGCGGTGGTCTTCGCCGTCACTCTGGTGTCGCTGCTGCTGATGGCGCTGTTCCTGCCCGAGACCAAGGCCGAGCGGGTCAAGGTGAGCGCCCGGCAGGTGGCGGGCGACTACCGCCGGCTGCTGCGCAGCGGCGAGTTCGTCGCCGCGTCGCTCGTCCCCAGCCTGCTCTTCGCCGCCTACATGGTCTTCATCGCCGCCAGTTCCTTCCTCTACACCGACACCTACGGTCTGTCCACGCTGGCGTTCGCGGGCAATCTGCTGGTCATCGTCGCGTCGTTCGCGGTCACCAGCCTCCTCGCCACCAAGATCATGGAGCTGCTCGGCGGTCCCGGGCGCACCGTGGCGTGCAGCATCACCGCCACACTGGCCGGAGTCGCCCTGTTCCTCGCCCTCGGTGACGGGCCGGTGTCCACCACCGCGTCCCTCGCCGTCTTCTGCGTGGGCTTCGCCGCCGTCTACCCCATCGTCTTCGGCCGGTCCCTCCAGGTGTTCCCCGAGCTCCAGGGAGCGGCGTCCTCGCTGAACATGAGCGGCCGGGCGCTGCTGGTGACCGTGTTCACCGGCGCGGCCAGCAGCCTGTTCACCGGCGACGCCGTCGTTACCGCCGCAGTGATGGCGGTGGCCACCGTCGCGGCCGTACCGCTGGCCTTCCTCAGGCCCCGCACCCCCGCCGGCGAGCAGAGCCCGCCCCGGTCGGACGCCATGACCGGGACCGGCTGAGCCGGCCCGCCCTTCGGCTTCCCGTCACATCCCCCCGCGCGTGCGGGCGGCACCCTGCCGCCCGCACCCCCTGACCCGACGTCACAGGGCACGCCGGCCGTCTGCCGTGCCGGCGTACCCGGGAAGAGGCACGCCATGTCCACCCTCCACCAGGAGAACGCCCCGTCCGAGCGCACGCTGTCCAGCCTGACCGCGCAGTACGCGGAGCGCTGGGAGGCCCGCTCGTCCGTCCGCACCCGTCCCCGCAAGACCATCGACTTCACGCAGAGCGGCTTCTTCTTCCCCGAGGACAAGCAGCCCCTGCTGCTCGCCAAGGAGGTACGGGACCTCGGACAGTCCGCCAAGGACGACATCCTCGTGCAGTCCTTCTACAAGTACCTGCACGACATCGTGAACCTGGAGATCAAGGAGATCGTCTCGGCCTGCTCCAAACTCCTGCACGGGGACCTGCCCGTGACGCTCACCGAGGAGACCAGGCTCAGCACGTACTCGGTCATGATCGACGAGTACTACCACGTGTACATCGCCCAGGACATGATCCTCCAACTGCGGCAGCGCTACCCGCACCTGAGCGACATCGACTACGCGCTCCCGGACTCCCGGCGCGCGGTCAGCGAGATCCGCGCCAAGCTGGCCCCCCGCTACCACGATGTCTTCGAGATACTCGCCAACTGCTGCTTCGAGACGACCCTCGTGCGCGAACTCGTCGAGTTCTTCAACAGCCCCGGCGTGCACCCCTCCATCAAGTACTACGTCAACGACCACATGAACGACGAGTCCCGCCACTACGCGTTCTTCTTCGACCTGATGACCTACCTGTGGCGGGAGATCCCCGAGGACTACCGCGAGGCCATCGGCAGCCACCTGGCGGAGTTCGTCACCCTCTACCTGTCCGTGGAGTCGGAGAAGCAGTTCAACGTCGAACTGCTCGCCACCCTCATCGGAGACCGGGAACAGGCCCGCACCTCCGTGGAGTCGCTCTACGCCGGATTCGAGATCACCCCCGACGTGCCCATCGTCAAGAACGTGCTGCGGGCCCTCGGCAACGCCGGAATGCTCGCCCACCCGGCCGTGCGCGACAGCTTCGCCCGCATCGGCTGGACGGTCTGACACCCCCGCCCCGACACCCGGAGAGACCCGACCATGGCATCCACCGTTTCCCACCACACCGGCACCAGAATCACCGACGCGGCCTCGACCGAGCGGATCGCGGCGGACATCGAACACCGGCTGCGCGCCGCCGACCGGCTCGTCATGCCCCTGGAGGACACCCTCGAACTCCTCGACCAGCTCCAGCAGTTCGAGCTGGGCCGCTTCCTGCTGCACAACCGCGGCCTCAACGGCTACTGGACGTCGTACATCTTCCGCAACCGACCCGAGGGCCCCGTCACCCCGCTGGAACACTGGCTGCTCAACAACTCCCTGCTGTGCCAGGCCCGCGAGCGCTACCACCGCTTCAGGAAATTGATCGCCGAGCACATCACCGACGGCGCCACCCTCGCCTCCGTCCCGTGCGGCGTCATGGACGACCTGCTCGAACAGGACTACCGGAAGGTGACCGGCATCCGGCTGGTGGGCGTCGACCTCGACACCGAGTCCCTGCGCCACGCCGAGGAGAACGCCCGGCGCCACGGCCTCGCCGAGCACGCCACCTTCCGCCACGAGGACGCCTGGAACCTCACCGCCGAGGCGGAGTTCGACCTCGTCGTCAGCAACGGACTGAACATGTACGAGTCCGACCCGGCGCGGCTGACGGACCTGTACCGCGCCTTCCACAAGGCGCTGCGGCCCGGCGGCCGGCTGCTGATCAGCTTCCTGACCCCGCCGCCCCCGCCGCCCTGGGAGGCCCCCGAGCACGCCGCCGCCTGGGCCAAATACCGCATCAGCGAGGACGATCTGCGCCGCGAGCTGTCCATCATGGGCGACATCGTCCAGGCGACCTACCTCAACTTCTCCAGCGAGAGCGACGCCCGCTCCCAGCTGGAAGCGGCCGGTTTCACCGTCCAGGCGGTCCGCTACAACGCCGCCGGCGTACTGCCCATCGCCATCGCGGTCAAGTAGTCCGCCACCGGGAGGAGAGCCGGGGTTCCGGGGTCGCCCGGGCCCCGGGCTCCCTCCCGGTCGCCGTACCCCCTCACCGAACCACTCCCTGGAGCCCTGCTTTCCGTGATCACCGCCACCGACCTCGAACTGCGCGTCGGCGCCCGCGTCCTGCTCCAGCCGTCGTCCTTCCGCATCGCCAAGGGCGACCGAATTGGCCTCGTCGGCCGCAACGGCGCGGGCAAAACAACCCTCACCAAGTGCCTGGCCGGCGAAGGCCCCGCGGCCGGGGGCACCGTCACCCGCTCCGGGGCGCTCGGCTATCTGCCCCAGGACCCGCGCACCGGCGACCTGGATGTCCTGACACTGGACCGGATCCTGTCCGCCCGTGGACTGGACACCGTCATGCGGGCCATGCGCGACTGCCAGAACCGCCTCGCGGACGGACCCCCCACCGCCCGGGAGAAGGCGCTGCGTGCCTACGAGCGGCTGGAGAGCGAGTTCCTCGCCAAGGGCGGGTACGCCGCCGAGGCCGAGGCCGCCACCATCGCCGCCAGCCTCGGCCTGCCCGACCGGATCCTGGACCAGCCGCTGCGCACCCTGTCCGGCGGCCAGCGCAGGCGCGTCGAACTCGCCCGCATCCTGTTCTCCGACGCCGACGTACTGCTGCTGGACGAGCCCACCAACCACCTCGACGCCGACTCCATCCTGTGGCTGCGCGACTTCCTCAAGCGCTACCAGGGCGGATTCGTCGTCATCTCGCACGACCTTGACCTGATCGAGACAGTCGTCAACAAGGTGTTCCACCTGGACGCGAACCGCTGCGCCCTGGACGTCTACAACATGGGCTGGACGCGGTACCAGGCCCAGCGCAGCGCTGACGAGCGCCGCCGCAGGCGGGAACGCAGCAACGCCGAGCGAAAGGCCGCCGCCCTTACCTATCAGGCCAACCGGCTGCGCGCGGGAACCAAGGCGGTCGCCGCGCAGAACATGGCCCGGCGCGCGGGACGACTGTTGGCGGGCCTGGAGGAGGAGCGGCGCGTCGACAAGGTGGCCAGGCTCCGCTTCCCCGAACCGGCGCCCTGCGGCAGGACGCCACTGACCGCGGAGGGCCTGTCAAAGGCGTACGGCTCACTGGAGGTCTTTGCCAGCGTCGACCTGGCCATCGACAAGGGCTCCCGCGTGGTGATCCTCGGACTCAACGGGGCGGGGAAAACCACCCTGCTGCGGCTCCTGGCCGGCGTGGAGAAACCCGACACCGGCCAAGTGGTCGCGGGCCACGGCCTGAAGCTCGGCTACTACGCACAGGAGCACGAGAATCTGGACCCCGGCCGCACGGTGCTGGAGAACATGCGCGCGTCTGCACCCGGCCTGGACCTGGTGGAACTACGCAAGGTCCTCGGATCGTTCCTGTTCTCCGGCGACGATGTCAACAAGCCGACAGGTGTGCTGTCCGGGGGTGAGAAGACCCGACTGGCGCTCGCCACACTGGTGGTCTCCTCGGCCAATGTGCTGCTGCTCGACGAGCCGACCAACAACCTCGACCCGGCCAGCCGTGAAGAGATCCTCAGCGCGCTGCGTACCTACCAGGGCGCCGTCCTCCTAGTCACACACGACGAGGGCGCCGTCAAGGCACTCCAGCCGGAGCGCATCATCCTGCTGCCTGACGGCGTAGAGGACATGTGGAACGATACGTACGCCGATCTCGTGGCACTGGCCTGACAGACCGTACCCCCTGCACGTGACACTACGAGGCGACAAGGATGCACCTCGACAGGGCCAGTCGCACAGAACCCCGATTCCGAACGTCGAAGACGCCGTGGGTGCGCTGCCACAAACCACCAGGCCGACCATACAAATCTGTGCATAGCCGACGTTCTGTCCATCGCGTCCCGAGCGAGGCGGACGGCCGAACGTCTCTACGTTCTCCTTCGTGCCGGGCAGGTCGAAGGACGTGTCGTCGATCGCGGTCAGCCGCCAGCCGCGATAGAAGGCGCCCTGTTTGCCCGGCGGGGGCAATCGGACGGCGCACCCGCGTGAACAACTGCCGCAGCGGCGCCACACCCGTCCGCGCTGCTGGAGGCCGGACGCCTGGCGGGCACCGGAGTGCTCACCGGCCGCGACCTTGCGTTCCGCCGCCGAAGCTTCTACCTCTACTACCGCGCGCCGAACGGCTCAGAGCTCGGAACGCCACGCCGGCCGCCATGCAGGAACTCGCCGACCGGTACGACGAGGCGAAAGAGAAGCTGGCTGCCGTCACGAAAAGGCTCGCACACGGGCAAGCCTTCAGCGCCACGCTGCGGCGGATCGTCGCCGAGCTCGATTTGGAGCTCGCGCACGCCCGGGAGCAACTCGAACGGCCAGGGACCAGTCACCCGCCTTCCCGCCGCCCGTCGGCGTCCGGATGACTGCCCTCCCGTGAGGGCCGACATGCGCTCCGATGCAGCCGACACGTCGTTGCCCGACAACGCACTTGCCTAATGAACGGCCAGGAAATGCCAGGTGCTCGGCGCGAAGGCGGAGTCGTGGTGCCGCAGACCGAGCAGCACGCGACCGGCCGGGTCCTCGAGGTAGAGGTGCAGCCCCACGATGTGGCGGACGGCTCCCGCGCCGTGGCGGGCCGCGGCACTCGGCACCGAGGCCCGGCCGGTCGCGTGCCTGCGCACCAGGTCGCGGGTCTCCGGATGCATGCGGAGCCGGTCCAGGTCGTCCGGGCGGAACCAGCGCAGCATCACTCCCTCCGTGAGCGGCAGCCGCGCGGGGTCGCCCTCCCACCGCCCCGCGTAGACCCGAACCGACGCGTGCCCGCTGCCGTCGTCGAGCGCTCCGGTGACGGCGAAGGGCTCCAGGACGGGCAGGTCCAGTCCCGCTTCCTCCCGCAGTTCTCGCCGGACGGTGTCCTCCAAGGACCGGTCTCCGGGCTCGCGTGCGCCGCCGAGCAGCGACCAGCACCCGGGCTCGCGTATCCCGGGGACGTCGTCCCGCAGGTGCAGCAGATACTCCCCGTCGCCGTTGTGGATCAGGGCGGAGGCGATCCGTGGGTCCTCGTCCCGCGGAGGGGCCGGCTCGGCGGGGCCCATCATGCGGCCCGGCCGAAGCGGGACGGACGGGCGGGCAGTTGGAGCAGCTCGTGCAGGGCCACGCCGTCCTCGGCCCAGCGCCTCAGCCGGTCCCTGTCCACCCAGCGCACCCCGTGCTGGTCCCCCCAGTCCCTCGCGTCCCGGGTGAAGGTCCCGTTGGTGACGACGACCGCGTGGCGGGCCCGGTGGACGGGACCCGCGGTGCCGTTCACCTCGTACATGACCCGCACGCCGACCTTTCCGCCGACCGTGGTGTGCTTGGCCTGGACGACCAGCCGCCCCAGACGCGCGTGCTCGCCTATCACGTCGGCCGCCTGGTCTCCCCGGCCGCCCACGCGGCGCGCCCCCCAGCCGTCGCGGACCAGCAGTCTCCGCAGCGCTTCCTCGAAGGCCCGGTCGTCCCCGGCGTCCAACTCCGCCAGGGTGACGCGGAGGACGGCCAGTCTCTCCGCCGCCGCCCGCCCGGCGGCGATCGAGCGCCCGGTGTGCCAGGCGGCGGCAACCCCGGTGAGTACGACGAGCGTCAGGACGACGGGCCACGCATCCAGCAGCACGGCCGCCGCGTGGACCGCCACCTGTACGGCCAGTACGAGGACCGCGACCCCGACCACACAGGCCGACGCGACGTCGACCGTCCCCCGAGGACGGCGCAGACGCACCCGCATCCTCCTCATCGGCCGGCCGCCGCGGAGACGCCGGGCGCGGGCTCGGACGGCGGGGGCGTGGCGGCGGCGTCGCCGAAGCCGAAGACCTGGCCCCACAGCCAGACGCCGGCCACCACTCCGGCGACGGCCCAGCCACTCATACGCTTGGCGCTCCTCGCGGTCGGCTTGCGGCGGTAGTGAGCACGGACCCGGATGCGTCCCTCAGGTGCTTTCGACACGGACTGCCCCTCCCGAAGTGAACGTGTACGCCTCACCTCTGGGTGTAGCAGCGGGCGCTGACACGGAACGGGGGCTCCGGGAGGGGCCGGGTCGTCATCCGGCCAAGGGCGGTCGCAGGGCCGGCCCCGCACGGACACGGCACCCTGCTCCCCCCTCCGTCGAAGGGGACGGGCCGCGGGTGGAGTGCGCGGCCCTCACCTGCCGGAACGCGCCCGTGCGTGGCCCCCGTCCGCCTCTCCCGCGATTGGCGAGATGTAGAGGAGCGCGCGAGAGCTCCCCGTGCGCGCGAGCGCAGATGACGGACCCCTGACGCGCCACCGGTGCGCCCCGCGGGGCGTGTCGGAGAAATTCGATGGCGGGCCGACGCCGGGCCCCCTACTGTGGGCGGGGTCGGCAAGGCGCCCTCGGGCGCCGTTCATGACGAGGATTTCCGGGAGGTGTGACCGATGGCTGTCTCTGTGATGGGCCGTGCCCGCATTCAGTCGTTCGTTTCGTTCACCTCCGTGGTCTCCGGCTGACCTCTCCTCTTCTCGCGCGTCCGTGAACGCGCGTCGCCGGGGCCGCCCTTCGAAGGGTTCCCCTTGAAGTTCTCCTCTTCTTCCGTCTCCGCCTCCTCGCACTCCCTCGCCCCCTACGGCTGGGACGAGGAGTGGGAGCAGGTCTTCGCTCCGTACGCCGCTCAGGGGCTGGTGCCGGGCCGGGTGGTCCGGGTCGACCGGGGGCTGTGCGACATGGCCACCCCGGGCGGGGTGATCCGCGCCGATACCGAGTACGTCGTCCCCCGTGACCCGATGAAGGTCGTCTGCACGGGCGACTGGGCCGCCGTCGACCCCGAGGGCGCCCGCCCCCGTTACGTGCGGACGCTGCTGCCCCGCCGTACCGCGTTCGTGCGGTCCACCTCCTCCAAGCGGTCCGAGGGGCAGATCCTCGCCGCGAACGTCGACCACGCGGTCGTCGCCGTGTCCCTCGCCGTCGAACTGGACCTCGCCCGGATCGAGCGGTTCCTCGCGCTGGCGTGGGAGTCCGGGGCGCAGCCGGTCGTGGTGCTCACCAAGGCCGACCTCGTACCGGACGCGGCGACCCGCTCGTACCTCGTGCAGGACGTCGAGACGACCGCGCCCGGCGTGCCCGTCCTCACCGTCAGCGCGCAGGACGGCGAAGGGCTCGACGTGCTCGCCGCGATCGTGTCCGGCGGGACCTCGGTGCTGCTCGGGCAGTCCGGCGCCGGCAAGTCCACCCTGGCCAACGCCCTCCTCGGCGAGGACGTGATGGACGTCCAGGCCACCCGGGACGTCGACGGCAAGGGCCGGCACACCACGACGACCCGCAACCTGCTCCTCATGCCGGGCGGGGGAGTCCTCATCGACACCCCCGGTCTGCGGGGCGTCGGCCTGTGGGACGCCGGCACCGGTGTCGGCCAGGTGTTCTCCGAGATCCAGGACCTCGCCGAGAACTGCCGCTTCCACGACTGCGCCCACGAGAGCGAACCCGGCTGTGCCGTCCTCGACGCGATCGAGACCGGTGAGCTCCCGCAGCGCCGTCTGGACAGCTACCGCAAGCTGCTCCGGGAGAACCAGTACATCGTCGCCAAGACCGACGCCCGCCTCCGCGCCGAGATCCGCAAGGACTGGAAGCGCAAGGGCGCCATCGGCAAGGCCGCCATGGAGGCCAAGAGGGGGCGGATGCGCTGACATCGCGGAGGCGCTGACATCGCGGAGGCGCTGACACCCCCGTCGCGCCCCCGTCCTGCCGGGTCCCCCCCACGGCACCCGGCAGGACGGGGCGGGCTCAGCCCGGCTCCCGCAGCTCCAGCACGTACCGCGCCGTCAGCGCCACCGCCCTGTCCGAGTCCCCGGTCAGGGACTTCAGCGTGTCCGTGGCCGCCGGACCCGGGATCTCGGCCAGCGCCTGCGTCACGCGGCGGCGCGCGGCCGGGTCCAGGGCGGCGTCGGCCAGGCGGTCCGCCAGTTCCGTCACGATCCGGTCCGCCACCGCCGCGTCGCCCGCCAGCGACCCCAGCGCGTCCGCCGCGTCGACGTCGTTCGCCTCCTCGACGACCATGCCGACGAGTTCCGGCATCGCCTCGGCCACCCCGCGCGCCCCCAGCTCCAGGGCCGCCGTCCGGCGCACGGGCGGGGCCCCGTCCCCGAGCGCCTCCCGCAGCAGCGCCGTCGCCCGCTCGCCCGGGATCTCCGCCAGGCACCGCACCGCCCGCCCCCGCACCTCCGGCAGCGCCGACCCCAGCCCCGCCGCCAGCAGCTCCGCGCCCCGCTCGCCCGCCTGCGCCAGCGCCCACCGCAGGGCCCCGGCGACATTCGGGTCCGCCTCGCTCAGCACCGCCTCCACCAGCGCCTCCACCGGCACCGGCGCGGTGTCCACCGACGACAGCGCCGCCCGCTGCCGCATCCCCGCGTCCCCCGACCGCAGGTTCCGCAGCAGCGCGACGACCTGGAGGACCTCCTGCCAGTCGGCCGGTTCCGCCGCGTCGATCCGCCGGAGCCGCGTCAGCAGCTCCGTCTCCCGCGCGATGCGCTCCCGCGTCCGCCGCGCCAGGTCGGCGACGAGACCGGACGGGGTGAAGCCGGGATCGTCCAGGGCGCGGCCCGCGTCCCGCAGCGACAACCCCAGTGACCGCAGGCTCTCCACGTGGAAGATCCGCCGGATGTCCTCCTCCGTGTACGCGCGGTACCCGGCCGCCGTACGGCCCGTCGGCCGCACCAGGCCCAGCGACTCGTAGTGCCGCAGCATGCGGGGGCTCACCCCCGACCGCCGCGCCACCTCACCGATCAGCACGCCCGCTCACTCCTCCTCACCGGGAGGCCCGTCCGGCCCCAGCGACACCGCCCGCTTCGCCTCCTCCACCGCGTACGCGAACCCCGCCTCAGGGTCGCGCCGCAGCCGCTCCGTCGCGAGCGCGTGCGCCCGTACCCCAGGGTCCGGATGGCCCTCCGCCACGGCCCGCACCGGCGCGACCGCCGGCTCGCCCAGCTCGACCAGAGCCCGGCTCAGACTCAGCCGCGTCTCCCGACCGCCCCGGCCGAACTGCGACACCAGCGACCGGGAAAGCTCCGCCGCCTCGTCCTCCGGCGCCAGCAGCACCGCCGTGCGCCAGGCCGTCCGCGCCACCTCGTCGTCCGGGTCGGTCAGCAGCGACCGGGGCACCGCCGGCCACACGCTCCGGTCCCCGATCTTCGACAGGGTGTGCAGCGCCTGGCTCCGAGCCCGGGCGTGCGGCGACCCCAGCTCGGCCAGGACCCGCGGCACCGTCACCGTCTCCGGGTGCCGGGTCAGGGCCCACGTCAGCATGTCCCGTACGTGGAACACGGGCTCCACCCCGCACCGCTCCACCAGCGGCTCCACGAACCCCGGGTCCGGGTCCGACCCGGCCGCCAGCGCCGCGCGCAGCCGCACCGAGGAGTCGTCGTGCCGCAGTCCCGCGAGCACCCGTGCTGTTGTCGTCGTCTCCGCCTTGGGCGTGGTCATCGGAGCACCTCCAGGCACGCCAGTGAAGACCTTCTCACCGTGTCAAGGTCAAGCGGCCCCCGGCGGGCCCCGAGGTTCCATGTCCGATTCCCGCCAGCCCGGACCTCCCCGCCCAGGGACACTGGACCGTATGACGGACGACGACAGCAGGTACGAGGCGGTGCGCAGCCGGGACGCGCGGTTCGACGGCGTGTTCTTCTTCGCCGTCGGGACCACCGGCATCTACTGCCGGCCCAGTTGCCCCGCCGTCACCCCCAAACGCGCCCACGTGCGCTTCTTCCCGACCGCCGCCGCGGCCCAGGGCGCGGGCTTCCGCGCCTGCCGGCGCTGCCGCCCCGACGCCGTGCCCGGCTCCGCCGAGTGGAACGTACGGGCCGACGCCGTGGGCCGCGCCATGCGGCTCATCGCCGACGGCGTCGTCGACCGCGAGGGCGTCGCCGGGCTCGCCGCGCGCCTCGGCTACAGCGCCCGCCAGGTGCAGCGGCAGCTCACCGCCGAGCTGGGCGCCGGACCGGTCGCCCTGGCCCGCGCCCAGCGCGCCCACACCGCGCGCGTGCTGCTCCAGACCACCGGCCTGCCGGTCACCGAGATCGCGTTCGCCGCCGGATTCGCCAGCGTGCGGCAGTTCAACGACACCGTCCGCGCCGTGTACGCGACCACGCCCACCGGACTGCGCGCCACCGCGCCGCGCCGGGGCAGGCCCCGGCCCGGCACCCCCACCGCCGGGGTGCCCCTGCGCCTCGCCCACCGGGGCCCCTACCAGGCGCGCCCCGTCTTCGACCTGCTGGAACGGGAGGCCGTCCCCGGCGTCGAGGAGATGACCGGGGCGCCCGGCGCCCGCACCTACCGGCGCACCCTGCGCCTGCCCTACGGCACCGGCATCGCCGCCGTCGAGGAGCGCCCGCACACCGGCACCGGCGCCCGCCCCGGCGGCTGGCTCGACGCCCGCGTCCACCTCACCGACCTGCGCGACCTGACCACCGCCGTGCAGCGGCTGCGCCGGCTGTTCGACCTGGACGCCGACCCCTACGCCGTTGACGAGCGCCTCGGCGCGGACGCCCGGCTCGCCCCGCTGGTCGCGGCCCGCCCCGGACTGCGCTCGCCCGGCGCCGCCGACCCGGACGAGGTCGCCGTACGGGCGCTCGTGGGCCGCGACACGGCGGCCGAACTGGTCCGCCGCTACGGCAAACGGCTCGACGCGCCCTGCGGCGGCCTCACCCGCCTGTTCCCGGAGGCCGCCGTCCTCGCCGGCGCCGAACCCGGCGGCACCCTGGGCGCGCTCACCGCCGCCCTCGCCGACGGCGCCGTACGGCTCGGACCCGGTGACGACCGGGACGCGGCGCGGGACGCACTCGCCGCCGTCCCCGGCCTCGACGACCGTACGACCGCCGAGATCCGCACCCGTGCCCTCGGCGACCCCGACGTGGCCCCGCCCGGCCTCGACACCCCCGACAGCTGGCGCCCCTGGCGCTCGTACGCCCTCAACCACCTGCGTGCAGCAGGGGAGTTGGAGTGACCCTCATGACGACCACGTACTGGACGCAGGTGGACAGCCCGCTCGGGCCGCTGCTGCTCACCGCCGCCCCGACCGGCGAGCTGACCTCGCTCACCGTGCCCGGGCAGAAGAAGGCGCCCGTGGTCCTGGAGGACTGGACGCGGGACCCCGGGCCCTTCCGTGAGGCGGAACGGCAGCTCGCCGCGTACTTCTCCGGCGACCTCAAGGAGTTCCGGCTGCCGACGCGGGCCGCCGGCACCCCCTTCCGGGAGAAGGTGTGGGCCGCCCTCGACGACGTGCCGTACGGCGGGACCGTCACCTACGGGGAGATCGCCGCGCGCGTCGGGGCGCCCCGGGCCGCCGTCCGCGCGGTCGGCGGCGCCATCGGCGCGAACCCGCTGCTGATCGTCCGCCCCTGCCACCGCGTCATCGGCGCCGACGGCTCCCTCACCGGGTACGCCGGAGGGCTGGAGCGGAAGGTGCGGCTGCTCACCCACGAGGGCGTGCTGCCGCCCGCGTGAGACCGTCGCGGTGCGCCACTCAGCCGAAGAACACCGCGCCGAGCCACGCCGCCGCGATCAGCTGGCAGGTGAACAGCTCCGTCAGCAGGCTCCACCCGCCCGACCGCATCACCGTGCGCACCGCCGCCCTCGCCTCCCCGCGGCGGCCGAGACGGATCCGCTCGTGGACGTACACCCCGGCGAGGAAGCCGGGGATCGCACCGATCACCGGCAGCACGACGAAACCCGCGAACGAGCCGCCGCCGGCGTACGTCAGCAGCCGGGCGTCCACGCCGCCCGCCCGCAGTCTGCGGGGCGGCAGCGCCCAGCGGATCACCTGCGCCAGGAACAGCACCACGGTCGCCCCCACCAGCACCCACCACGCGACCGCCTGCGGGTCCTTCAGCGTCCACCACAGGACCGCGGCCCACACCAGCCAGGACCCGGGCACCCCGGGCACCAGCACTCCGCACAGACCGAACAGGAGCACCAGTCCGGTGAGCAGGAGGTCCCACGCTCCCATCTGTCCAGGGTGCAGGAGGGGACGGAACGGCGCAGATCGGAAGCGGGAGGCCGCCGCGCGGCGCGGTGATTTTCCTGATGCCGCGTTTTCATCCGGCCCGTCCGATGGACAATTGGGGGCATGAGTCAGCAGGGGGGAAGGCCCGGCGGGCCCACCGGTGACGGTCCCGAGGACGACTGGTGGGGCCAGCTGTACGACGACGCCGCCGACGACACGGGGCCGGCGCCCGCGGCCGACTCCCTGGACGACCGGTTCGCCTCGGCGGCGGGAGCGGTGGGCGGAGACGGGGCGCCCGCCCCGTCGGCCCCGGGCCCCGGGGACGTCCCCGGGACCCCGGTCCTGCCGGGCCAGCGCCGGACGCCGCCCCCACGCGCATGGTGGGAGCCCGAGCCCCCCACCAGCCCCTCTCCGACCACGGAGCCCTCCAACCCCCCGACCGCCCCGCTGCACCCCCCGGCCGTCTCCGACGCGCCCACCGCACCGGAGGCGCCCTCCGGCCCGGCGCTGCCGTCGGGAGCGGGCCGTTCGGCCGGCGCGCCGCCCGCGCCTGACGCGCCGCCTGCACCCCCTGCGGCTTCGCCACCGGGGCGGACCCCTCCGACCGATGTGGCCGCCGCCCCCGGGCCGCCTTCCGGCTCGGTGTCGGCACCCGGGTCGGCGCCCGCGTCCCCGCAAGGGACAGGCCGTCCGGCCGACTCGCCCTCCGAGCCGGAGCCGCCGGTGTCGCCAGCCGGCCCGGCGCCGACGTATCCGCCCGGACCGGGCCGGCCGGCCGGCTCGCCGCCCGCAACTGAGGCGCCACCTGCACCGGCGCCGCCCGCGGCACCCCCGCCCCCTGTGACCTCGCCGCCGGGGCGAACGTCACCGACCGACGCGTCCGCCGCGCCGGAGGCGTCCTCCGGCCCGGTGACGGCAGCCGGGCCGGGTGGTCAGGACCACCCGGCGTCCGCCCCGGAGGCGACCCGGCATGCGGCGGTCGAGCCCCGTCGGCCGGACGACGGGGCCGCCGCGCACGGCGTCCCCACCCTCCCCGACCGACCACCCCCCTCCGGGCCCACCGCCGCCCCGGTCTACGGGGACTGGACCCCCGCCGAGCCGTCCGGCGGTGAGGCGGAGGGGGCGAGCCCCGTGTCGCGGCTCGGGCCCCTTCCGCCGCCGCTTCCCTCCCGCGTCCACGTCGGCACCCGGCCGCCCACCTACGACGCGGAACCCACCGCCCTCCCCGCCGCCGATCCCGACGACCTGGACGCGCTCGTTCCGGACACCGTGCTGGACGGCGCCCGCTACGGCGCCTGCACGCTGCGGGCCGTGTCCGTGCGCGGGGACTCCGCGCGGTACCGGGGCGAGCCCCGCCGTGACGCGCTGCTGACCGCGCGGTTCGGGACGGGGGAGGGGGCCTTGGTGCTGGTGGCGCTGGCCACCGGCACCAGGACCGCTCCCGGCGCGCATCTGGCCGCCGCCGAGGTGTGCCGCTGGATCGCCGCGGCGGTCGGCCGCAGCCACGAGCGGCTCACCGCCGACATCCGGGCGGCACGCCGCGCCGACCTCAAGGCCGGACTGCACCGCCTCACCGACCGCAGTCTCGGCAGACTGCGCGCCGCCGCGACCGAACAGGGCCTCGACCCCGACGACTACGCCGCCACCCTCCGCTGCCTGCTGCTGTCCGGCGACCCCGGGTGCCGCACCCGGGTGTTCTTCGGGGTGGGTCCCGGAGGGCTGTTCCGGCTGCGGGACGGCGAGTGGCAGGACATCGAGCCGGAGGTCGCGGAGGTGAAGGGCGAGCCGGTGCTCGGCTTCGGCTCGGTGCCGCCCGAGACGCCGGACGGCGACCGCCTCACCATGGACCTCGGCATTCCCACACCGCCGAGCCCGTACGAGCCGGCCCCCGGGCCGCCCCGCGAGCCCTTCCGTTTCCGTACCTCCGTAGCCCGCTCGGGTGATGTGCTGCTGATGTGCGCCGCCGGGTTCGCCGAACCGCTGCGCGGCGAGCCCGAACTGCGCGCCCACCTCGCCGACCGGTGGTCCGGTCCCGAGCCGCCGGGACTGACGGCGTATCTGGCGGACACCCAGGTACGGGTGAAGGGGTACGCCGACGACCGTACGGCCGTGGCCGTCTGGGAGGCGTGAGCGCGCCCGGTGTGAATTCATGGAATCCGTCAGGCATCTCCGGCACCCGAGGGGCAGACGGAAACCATGGCCAAACAGAACATCGCGGAACAGTTCGTCGACATCCTCGTCCGCGCGGGAGTCAAACGCCTGTACGGCGTGGTCGGTGACAGCCTCAACCCGGTCGTGGACGCCGTGCGCCGCAGCTCCGCCATCGACTGGATCCACGTCCGCCACGAGGAGACCGCGGCGTTCGCGGCCGGCGCGGAGGCGCAGGTCACCGGCCGGCTCGCCGCCTGCGCGGGCTCCTGCGGACCCGGCAACCTCCACCTCATCAACGGCCTCTACGACGCCCACCGCTCCATGGCGCCCGTCCTGGCCCTCGCCTCCCACATCCCGTCCAGCGAGATCGGCCTCGGCTACTTCCAGGAGACCCACCCGGACCAGCTGTTCCGGGAGTGCAGCCACTACTGCGAGCTGATCTCCAGCCCCCGGCAGATGCCCCGGCTGCTGGACACCGCCATCCAGCACGCGGTCGGCCGGTCCGGCGTCAGCGTCGTCTCGCTGCCCGGCGACCTCGCCGACGAACCCGCCCCCGACCAGGCGCCCGAGACCGCGCTGGTCACCTCCCGGCCCACGGTCCGCCCCGGCGACGACGAGATCGACAAGCTCGTCGACATGATCGACCGCGCCGAGAAGGTCACCCTGTTCTGCGGCGCCGGCACCAAGGGCGCCCACGCCGAGGTGATGGAGTTCGCCGGGAAGATCAAGGCGCCGGTGGGGCACGCCCTGCGCGGGAAGGAGTGGATCCAGTACGACAATCCGTACGACGTCGGCATGAGCGGGCTGCTCGGCTACGGCGCCGCGTACGAGGCGACGCACGAGTGCGACCTGCTGATCCTGCTCGGCACCGACTTCCCGTACAACGCGTTCCTGCCCGGCGACGAGGTCAAGATCGTCCAGGTGGACGTGCGGCCCGAGATCATCGGGCGGCGCTCCAAGCTGGACCTCGCGGTGTGGGGCGACGTGAAGGAGACGCTGCGCTGTCTCACGCCCCGGGTGCGCACCAAGGACAACCGCAAGTTCCTCGACCGGATGCTGAAGAAGCACGCGGAGGCGCTGGAGGGGGTGGTGAAGGCGTACACCCGCAAGGTGGAGAAGCACGTCCCGATCCACCCCGAGTACGTGGCGTCCGTGCTGGACGACCTGGCCGACGACGACGCCGTCTTCACCGTCGACACCGGCATGTGCAACGTCTGGGCCGCCCGCTACATCTCGCCCAACGGCCGCCGTCGGATCATCGGTTCGTTCTCCCACGGCTCGATGGCCAACGCGCTGCCGATGGCGATCGGGGCGCAGTTCACCGACCGGAGCCGGCAGGTCGTGTCGATGTCCGGCGACGGCGGATTCACCATGATGATGGGCGACTTCCTCACCCTCGTGCAGTACGACCTGCCGGTGAAGGTGGTCCTGTTCAACAACTCCTCGCTCAGCATGGTGGAGTTGGAGATGCTGGTCGCCGGACTCCCGTCGTACGGCGTGGAGATGAAGAACCCGGACTTCGCCGCCGTGGCGCAGGCCTGCGGGGCGTACGGGGTGCGGGTGGAGAAGCCGAAGGACCTGGCGGGCGCGCTGAAGGCGGCGTTCAAGCACAAGGGCCCGGCGCTGGTGGACGTCGTGACCGACCCCAACGCGCTGTCCATCCCGCCGAAGATCAGCAAGGAGATGGTGACCGGGTTCGCCCTGTCCGCCTCCAAGATCGTGCTGGACGGCGGGGTCGGCCGGATGGTGCAGATGGCCCGCTCGAACCTCCGGAACGTGCCGCGCCCGTAGGGGTGTTCAGCCGCTCCGGGTCCGCCAGGAGCGGTTCAGGGTGTCGTACTCGTAGTGCGGAAGGCCCGCGACGGCACTGGTGCGGAAGGGACGGCCGCGGTCGTCGATCCGCACCGTGCCGGTACGGCCCTGCGAGGACCAGTCCAGCTCCAGCCACCAGCGGCAGTCGCAGCCCTCGGTGCGGGCGGTGATCAGCAGCACCTCGGGGTCGGTCGCGGACACCCGGTACGGCATCCGCACCGCCGGGATGGGCGTGCCGGCGTCGTTCCCGGCGACCGCGCGGGCGATCGGCCGGTCCTTGTCCAGGTCCACGTCGAAGTAGCGCGGGGTCAGCGCGCCGCCGCAGCCCTGGTCCATCGCGTACGCGTTGCCGGACGCCGGCGCCGAACGGCCGGTCACCCGGACGCGCAGCGCCGTGAGGACGACGGCGGTGTCGGTCCTCCCCTGCACCGACAGCTCCACCAGTGTCTCCCTGCCGTGCACGGCCCCCTGCGTGGCCGCCCATGTCCGGGCGTCCTGCGGGGCGGGCGGCGGAGGCACCTGGGCGGGCGGCTTCGCCACCACGTAGTCGTGCCCGCAGCCGTGCGCCCAGGCGTGGTCGTCCACCGACCAGGTGAGGGGTGGCCCTGCGGGCGCGGCGTCCGGCGCGGTGGGGGAGCCGGAAGAGCTCGGCGCCCTGGATGCGGTGCCGTTCCCGCCGTGACGGGCGGAGGGCGAGGGGGACGGCGAGGGCGGCGTCGAGGCCGAGGGGGAGGGGGAGCCGGTGGGCGCGACGGACCGAGCCGGGCCCGCACCGTCCCCGGAGCCGCTCTTCCGGCTCTCCTCCAGTGCCCCGACCGCCCCGCTCCCGGACGTCTTCCGGTCGTCCGGGAGGAACGACAGGCTCCCGACGGTGGCGAGCACGGCACACATGGCGGCGACGGCGACGACGACACGCTTGCGCCGCCAACGGCGGGTCCTAGGCCTGTGGATCCGGTCCACAGGCCCGCTCACGACATGCGTGTCGTCCCCGCCCGGTTCGCCCGGTCCCTCGGTGTGGCCGGAATCGTTCGCCTCGACGGCGTCCGGTGCGCCGCTCGGCGCGGTGCCCACAGCACTGCCGCGCGACGGCCGGCCACCCTGCGCCGGGGCGTCGGTCGTCGACGGGTCGTCGTCCGCGGGTCCCGTCTGCCCGGCGCGCGGCGGCGGATCACCCGGCCGCGGGTGAACGGGCTTCGCCCAGCGCGGTGCGCCCGAACGGCGGGACGCACCGCCGTGCCGCGCAGCGCTCGACGCCGAGTCCTCCCCCGTGCCGGGCCCCACGGTCGCAGGCCCACGCTCACCGACAGGTGGTGCGTCCCCCCTGGCGCCCGACGCCGAGCCGTGCTCCGCGCTCCCTGGCTGCCTCCGATCCGCGGCGGGTTCCTCGGGCGAGCCCGGCCCGCGCCGGTCCTCAGGCGTTGCGTCCGTGTCCGTGCTCGCAGGGGTGGTGTCGGACTCGGGGCCGTGGGGTGAGGTCCCCTGCCGGTGTCCGTCGCTGGCGGTGTCTTGGGATGAGCCCGGCCCGCGCCGGCCCTCAGGCGTCGCGTCCGTGTCCGTGCTGGCAGGGGTGGTGGCGGGCTCGGGGCCGTGGGGTGTGGTCCCCTGCCGGTGTCCGTCGCCGGCGGGTTCCTCGGGCGAGCCCGGCCCGCGTCGGTCCGCAGGCGTCGCGTCCGTGTCCGTGCCCGCAGGAGTGGCGTCGGACTCGGGGCCGTGGGGTGAGGTCCCCTGCCGGTGTCCGTCCCTGGCGGGGTCCTCGGGCGAGCCCGGGCCACCCGGTCCGCTCACGCCGGCCGGCGTCGGGTCCGCGTCCCCGCCGTGGGGCGTCGAAGCCGCGTCCTGCCCCTGGGGCGTCGTCGGGGTCGCCCCGCCCCGCGGCCGTCTCCTCGCCTCCGCCGCGCGGAGCCACAGGCGGTGGAGGTCGAGGCGTTCCTCGGGGGTCGCTCCGCACAGCGCGGCGAAGCGCTCGACCGGGGCGAAGTCGACCGGGACCGCGTCGCCGGCGCAGTAGCGGTGCAGGGTCGAGGTGTTCATCCCGAGACGGCGGGCCAGCTGGCCGTAGCTGCGGTCCGTGCGCCCCTTCAGCTCCCGCAGCAGCGCCGCGAACCGCGTCACCTCGTCCTGTGCCGACACCGGCCCCGTCCCCCCGTCACTCGTCCGCGTCCGCCTCCACCGGGCGTCCCAGGGCATCCCAGGCACCCTGTATCACTGCACGTCGGAAGGGCTGGGATGGTTCCATGCCGGGGAATCGGGCGGCGACGCTTGCGCCGGTCGTCCGCGACGGCGGATGCTCTGACCACGGCGAACCGCCCCGACGGCCCGGACGGACCATCCCGGCCGTCGCGGCGCACGTGTCGTCATTCCACCACGCGCATCCCACGGGGGTCACCCATGTCCGTACGCACTCGTGTCGCGGCACTCGCCGCGCTCACCGCGACCGCGCTCGCCGTGGGCGCGGCCGCCACCACGCAGGCCGGCGCCGCGCCGGGCGGGACCGTACAGAAGAACGCGGCGGCGAACAGCGCGTCCGCGCAGAAGAAGACCGCCGCGCCCCGGTTCCTCGCGGCGTCCGAGCTGCCCCCGCACCCGGCCGGCTGGACCGCGGGCCCGGTCACCGACGGCTTCCCCGAGCAGCTCGCGTACTGCCTGGGCGAGGGCGTGCCGGCGTACGACTACCGGCACCGCCTCTTCCACACCGAGCTGGACACCAGCGCCGTGCAGGTCACCGTGGTGACCGGGTCCGCCGCGAAGGGGAAGGCGCTGGCGGACCGGCTGAACAAGGAGATCCGCACCTGCGCCGCCCGGCTGGAGCGGCTGTACCCGGAGATCGAGGCCGAGGGCCGGTTCTTCGGCACGCTGCCCGTCGAGGAGGGGGCGACGGTGCACGGCCTGCACACCGAGACGTCGTACGGCGCCACGGACGTCAACCTGCTGTCCGTGGGGCGCGACGGCCGCACCGTGACCGTCGTCGGCTGGGGCCAGATGGGCGACTTCGGTGACGCTCCGCTCACCGCGTTCAAGAAGACCGCGAAGAAGGCGGTCACCAAGCTCCACTGAGGTTCCTCAGTTCCGCGACCACCGTGTGAGAGCCGGGGTCGTCCTCTCGCCACGGGGGTCGGGAGGACGGCCCCGCACACGGTTGTGTGGCCGTTGCACTTCGGACAACAACGGCTCACGAGCGCTCCGTATGACTGCCGTGTGAACGACCGGGCAAGCATTCCCGTGTAGGTGTTCGAGCAGGTGGGGGAATCGGCATCGGCACGCGGGCGGGGGTCATGAGAAGTCAGGCTTCGGCGGATCGGCTGAGGCGCACACTGGGGCGTGCGGATCTGCGGGCGGTGGCCGAGTCGCGCCGCGCCCTGCGCGAGCTGTTACGCCACCGGTGCGATCCGGAGCGGTCCGCGGTCGCGGAACTGCTCACCAGCGAACTGGTGACCAACGCCCTCGTCCACACCGACCGTGACGCGGTCCTCACCGCGGACGTCGGCTCCTGGGGACTGCGCGTGGAGGTACGGGACTTCGCCGCCCGCGAGCCGCGGCCGCGCCCGCGGACGGGCAACGACACCACGAACGGGCGGGGCCTGGTGCTCGTGGAGTCCCTGGCCGACGCCTGGGGCGTCAGACGGCACGGCGTGGGCAAGTCCGTCTGGTTCGCGCTCGGGCCGGAGACAGAGGCGGAGACGGGGACGGACGCCGACGCGGCGTGAGGGAGGCGGTTTCCCACCGCGTCCCTCACGCCGCGTCGCGCCGTCGTCCGGCGCCGTCCGGGTCCTACGGCCCGTCAGCCGAACTGCTGCTCCAGGTCCTTGAGCTTGCGCTCGAGGCTGTCCAGACGCGGCAGCGCCTGGGTGTCGTCCTCGGCCGTGAGGTCGACCGTCCGCGCCTCACCGCCGGAGCGGCGGACCGGCTGCAGGGAGGGACGCTGGGCGGGTGCGGGCAGGGCCTCCGGCGCCGCTATGGCAGGCTCCGCGGCGACGACGTCGGACTCGCGCTCCACCGTGGCCTCCAGCTCGCGCCCGCCCCGGCCGCCGAACCCCCGGTGACCCCGGCTGATGGCCTTCAGGCGGGCCCGCTCCATGCGCTCCTGCTCCCGCCGGCGCCGCTTCTCCTGCTCCTTGCGGAGCTTGTCCTCGCGGACCTCCTCGACCGCCTCGTCGAGGCTGCGCACGCCCTCCAGCAGCATCAGCGACCAGGCGCGGTAGGTCTCGCGGGGGGCGCGCAGCCAGCGGACGATGCGGATCTGCGGCAACGGCCGCGGTACCAGGCCCTGTTCCCGCAGCGCGGCGCGGCGCGTCTGCTTCAGCGCGCGGTCGAAGAGGACCGCGGCGGACAGGGACATGCCCGCGAAGAAGTGCGGGGCGCCCGCGTGGCCGATGCCGCGCGGCGCGTGGACCCAGTTGAACCAGGCCGCGGCGAGGGCGAACGTCCACACGAGTATCCGCGAACCGAGGGCCGCGTCACCGTGGCTGGCCTCGCGCACGGCGAGCACCGAGCAGAACATCGCCGCGCCGTCCAGACCGAAGGGGACGAGGTACTGCCACCCGCCGGACAGGCCGAGGTTCTGCTCACCGAAGCCGACCAGGCCGTGGAAGGACAGGGCAGCGGCCACCGCCGCACAGCAGAACAGCAGCACGTAGGAGACGGTGCCGTAGATGGCCTCCTTGCGCCTGCGGCGCTCCTCGCTGCGCTCCCACGAGTCGTCGGCGCTCGTGTCCTTGACCGAGGAGCGCTTGCCGCGCGCCAGCACCGCCACCGCCGCCAGCATGCCCAGGAGCAGCACGGCGCCCGGAAGCAGCCAGTTCAGCGATATGTCGGTCAGTCTCATCTAGGGGTCCCTTGCATTGGGATAGGGCGTAACGCCCGCCATGGTGGCCCAATCCCGGCGTCCCTCAGGGGGTTTCGGGGCAAGAGGCCGCCAACGAAGTGCGAGGGGGGTGCCCTGGGCGGCTTTCTGCTCGAACTGCCGCATGAGGGGCGGGAGTTGAGTTCGAATAAGACTACCCGTACGGATGATTCCGTGGAGAGTTCCTGCGGGCGGTGAGGAAATTGTGAAGTGCTCGTGACCTCGCGGCTCGGGCGGGCGCGTGCCCGCGGCGGACACGACGGCGGGGCGGCCGGACGATCTTACGTCGTCCGGCCGCCCCGCCTTGTTCCAAGTAGCGTCAACCGGCTTGCCCGACCAGTTCCTTCTCCCGCTCGGGGGCGCGCGCCGCGGTCCGCTCCTTGGCGCAGGTGCGCGGGCAGGTGGCGCAGACGTCCGCCGGGCGCAGTGTGTAGAACATGCAGCAGCTCACCCGCTCCCGGGTGGCGGCGGCCGGCTCCCCGCCGGGCCCGGACGGCCTGCGGAACGTCACCGCGCCCACGTACGGCTTCGTCGCGCCCGGCAGCAGCAGCTCCAGCTCGCGCAGGGCCCGCTCCTCCTCGCCGAGCAGCCCGCCGACGTACCAGAGGCTCTCGACGATCTCGTCGGTCGCCATGCCCCACAGCGCCCGGCCGCGCCGGCGCATCCGGGGGCCGAATCCGGCCAGCACGGGCTCCAGGTGTTCGGCGACCGCCGCGCGCACCTCTGCCCGCAGCGCCTCCTCGTCCTCCACGACGCGCGCGCCGGGCAGGGTGGCGGCCGGGTCGTCCGGCAGGCAGGCGAAGCCGGCGGGGCGTACGGCCATGCGGCCGACGGCGAGTCCGGCTGCGGTGCGGTCGAACGAGACGTGCGTCACGGGGTAGCGCGGGACCCGGCGGTGCAGGAACCATGGCACGGTGATCAGCAGACAGGCCGGCCAGGCGTACCGGTGCAGACCGAAGCTGGCGATGACGTCGGGGCGGCCCTGCTGTCCGTAGTCCCGCCGCACCTGCGTGTCGTCCCAGGCGAGGAAGGCCTCCATGGCGTCCCCGCCTGCGGCGAGGTCGGCGGCGGCGACCCAGCCGCCGCCCCGGGGGGCCGTCTCGCCCGCGCCGAGCTCGGTGACGGCGAGGGCCGGGAAGGCCTCCGCCAGGCGGGCGTACGCGTCCGCGACGGCCGAACCGGGCACGGCCATGGGACCACCCCTTCATGTCTCGTGGAGCCGGGCACTAAAAGGTAAGCCTCACCTTACCCAACATCGCGGAGATGTGAACTGGCGTCCGATGCGCTTATGGTGCTTGACGCACAGGTGCCAACCCGCCGTAATGACCCCAAGTACCGACACGTCCGCAGGAGGACCTTGTGAAGCAGGGCACGCAGGGCTCCGCCGGGACGACGGCCGGCGAGGCGGCCCCGGCCGCCGGGGCCGCGCGGAGCCGCTTCCGGGTGCCCGCCCAGCCGGCCGCCGGTGCGGCGGACCGGCGCCGCGACGCCGACGGCGCGGGCGAGGGGTCCGCGCGCGGCGAGCACACCCACGGCGAGCCCGTCCTTCCGAGGCCCCGGCCCGCGGTCCGGCGGTCGTCCGTGCGCGGCCAGATCCTCACCGCCCTGCGCACCGCGCTGGTCACCGGCGACCTGCGGCCCGGCGAGGTCTACTCGGGGCCGGTGCTGGCCGAGCGGTTCGGCGTCTCCGCCACGCCCGTCCGCGAGGCCATGCAGCAGCTCGCCCAGGAGGGCGCGGTCGAGGTCGTGCCCAACCGGGGCTTCCGGGTCGTCGAGCGCAGCCCGCGGGAGCTGGCCGAGCTGGCGGAGGTGCGGGCACTGATCGAGGTGCCGGTGATGCTGCGGCTGGCCCGTACGGTGCCGCCCGAGCGGTGGGCCGGACTGCGTCCGCTCGCCGAGGCCACCGTCCGCGCCGCGTCCTCCGGCTGCCGCGCCACCTACGCCGACGCCGACCGGGCCTTCCACAGCGCGGTCCTCGCTCTCGCCGGGAACCAGCAACTGGTCGGCGTCGCCGAGGAGTTGCACCGTCGCGCCCAGTGGCCCCTGGTGGGCGGCGGCGCCCCCGGCGGCGGCACCCGCGCCGAACTCATCGCGGACGCCCACGAACACACGGCCCTGCTGGACGCGCTGATCGCGGGCGACCTGGATGTGGTGCGGGCGCTGGTGGGCGAGCACTTCAACGGGGCGGAGTAGGAGGGGCGTCCCCTCCAGCACCCCCGGCGGGATCGAGTGCCGCCGGCGCTTCGATCGGCCCGGGTGCCACCCGGGCCGATCGCGCCCCTCGCCCGTGGGTGTGGCGGTCCACGGCCTGTGAACTGCTCACGCGCTCGCGCCCCCTCCATGGGGGCGGAGCCGCGCGGCGGGACGGATGGCGGTCATTTTGGCGAGGGCTTCCTGCATGTGGTCGGGCGGTACGTGGGCGCCGTCCAGGTCGTGTCAGGACGCCCACCTCGACGAAGCCCTCCCGGCCCCGGGGAGGCACCGGGAGCGGTCCGGGCCCCGGAACCTCGCGCGCCGGGTCCACGAGTGCCGCCGGGCGCCCTCGCACCGGACGTGCCGCGCCCGCCCCGAGCTCCGGGCAACTCCCGATCCGGGCGGCGGGACACCGCGCCCGCCCGTGCGCCGCGCGCCGACGTCCCTGACGGCTCCGGGGGCGGCATGCCCCGCCGGATCCGCGGATGCCCCGAAGCGCGTCGGGCGCCGTGCCGCAGACGCCCCGGGCGTCGGTTCCTCGCGCCCCCACGCGCCGAACCCTCGACCAGCCGCCCATCTGGCATGCGCGCCCTGTACTCCGAGCACCACTCGAATGCCGTGAGCCGGGCCCTCGGACGCGTCCCCGGTGGCGCGCTCAGGATCTCAGGGTCGCCCTGAACCCTCGGTTCACCCGAACGAGACCCCCGTGAAGGAGCCTCACGCCGTCGCCGCGTCCTCCTCCGGAGGGGCCAGGCGGTGGGCGAGCCAGGTGGGGACTCCGCCGAGGAGGCGGAACAGGCGGCGGGCCTCCTCGCGGAGGCGGGCGGCCTCCGGTTCCGTCTCCGTGTCCGCCAAGGACACCAGGGCCGGCGCCGTCCCGACCATGTACCCCAGCTCCTCGCGGATCCGCAGCGACTCCGCGAACCCGTGCCGGGCCTCCGTCAGCTCGCCCTCGCGCAGGGCGAGTCCGGCGAGATGGCGCCAGGTGGCGGACAGCAGCAGCGGGTCGGCGTGGGCGGTGGCGCCCGCGTGGGCCCGCCGGTACGCGGCGCGGGCGGCCTGCGGGGAGCGGGTGAGGTTCTCCGCGATCAGCCCGCGCCGGAAGTCCAGCAGCGGCCGCCCCGGGGCGCCCGGCGCGATCAGCGCGGCGGCCCGGCCCAGCGCGGCGCGCGCCTCGTCGGCCCGGTCCCGGACCTGGAACAGCGTGGCGGCGTAGGCCAAGTACCCGCGTTCACAAGCGGCCGCGCCCCGCTCGTCGTCGGTGTGCGCCAGCGCCTCCGCCGTGCGCAGCGCGTCCTCCGCGTCCTCCCACCCCGCCTCGGTGTACAGACACCGCTCCACCAGCAGCGACGCCCGCTGCAGGGCCGCCTGAGGGGTGGCGGGGGTGAGCAGTGCGGCCGCGTCCACCCAGCAGGCGCGGGAGCGAAGCCGCCACACCGCCGTCTGGAGGGGATCGTCTTCGGCGGTCGTTCCGTCACCGGACATGGCGGTATGCGCCACGTTGCCCTCCCCGAGCACGCCATCGAGCTGTTGAGTGGTGGCCGCATCTCAGCACGAACCACCGGGCCCGGCCAAGAGGGCGGGTGAAGGATTTCACAAAGTCATGGGGAGGCGGGGCGGAAGCGGGGAGTCCGGCCTGGGGCCGGGTCCGCGGGGCGGGGCGTCCCGTCGCGGATGGATCCGTCGCGCGGCGGGTGCGGGTCGGTTGTGGCAGGTCGCGCAGTTCCCCGCGCCCCTGGGGGTGTTGGACCCGCGGTCGGTTGCCTGAGCCCCGCGTTCCGGGGGCGGTGTTCAGCTCATGCGGAGGGCCAGGAAGAAGTCCAGCTTGTCCTCCAGGCGGGACAGGTCACGTCCCGTCAACTGCTCGATGCGGCCGACGCGGTAGCGCAGCGTGTTGACGTGCAGGTGGAGGCGGGTGGCGCAGCGGGTCCAGGAGCCGTCGGAGTCGAGGAACGCCTCCAGGGTGGGGATCAGCTCGGCGCGGTGCCGGCGGTCGTACTCCCGCAGCGGGTCCAGCAGCCGTGCGGTGAACGCGCGCCGCACGTCGTCGGGGACGAACGGCAGCAGCAGCACGTGCGAGGCCAGCTCCTGGTGTCCGGCCGCGCACACCCGGCCGGGGCGCGCCGCGGCGACCCGGCGCGCGTGCCGGGCCTCCTCCAGCGCGCCGCGCAGCCCCTCGGCCGAGTGCACCGCGGCGGACACGCCGACGGTGAGCCGTCCGTCGCCGTCGAGGCCCGCCGTCAGCGGCCGCCGCACGGACTCGAGGAGCGCGTCGGCCAGCACGCCGGGCCCGGCCTCGTCGTGCTCGTCGGCCACGGAGGGCAGCGGGACCAGCGCGATCGCCTCGTCGCCGGAGTGCGCCACCGCGATCCGGTCGGACGGCTCGGGTCCGGTCGACGCCGGGTCGACGAGGATCTCCTCGAGCAGCGCCTGGGTGACCGGCCCGCCGTCGCCACGCCCGTCCTCCCACTCGACGCGGGCGACGACGACCTGCCAGTGCGGCGCGGTCCCGAGACCGGGCAGCAGCACCGGCGCGGCGACCCGCAGACGCGCCGCGATCTCCGCGGGCGCGGCGCCCGTCTGCACCAGTTCCAGCACCTCCTGCGCGAGCCGCCGCCGCACCGTGCGCGCCGCGTCCCGCCGGTCCCGCTCGACGGCGATCAGCTGGGTGACGCCCTGGAGGAGGTCCAGCCGCTCCTCGGCCCAGTCGCCCGCGTCCGCCTCGACCGCCAGCAGCCAGTCCGCCAGCATCGTCTCGCGCGGGTCGCCCGGCTCGGAGGACGGACCGTGCCCGCTGCCCCGCACCGGGAAGAGGCTGTACGTCGTGCGGTCCAGCACCACCCGGTGCGGGCCGCGCCGTCCGGTCCGCACGGCCGCCAGATGCTCCGCCGCGAGCCGCGCGCACGCCTCGGCGTCCAGCGCGGGCACACCGCCGCGCGCCCCCGCGGTCTCCTTGGGTGCCGCGATCAGCCGCCCGGTGGGCGAGAGGACCCACGCGCGCAGGTCCAGGTCCGAGCCGAGCAGGTCGAGCACCACGTCGGGGCCGCCGCCCGCAGGGCCTGAGGTCATCATCCGCCGGTGCCGGTCGACGACGGCCGCCAAGTCTCCGGCGCGCTCGCCCGACACCTGCCGCACCACGTGCTCGGTGATGGTCGCGAACGCCACCGACTCGTGCACCGCGAACAGCGGCAGCCGGTGCCGCGCGCACGCCTCGACCAGGTCGTCGGGGACGTCCCCCAGCTCCGCCTCGCCCGCGGCGAGCGCGGCCACCCCGGCCTGCACCAGGAGTCGTACGAACGGCTCGGAGTCGGCGGCGTCGCGGCGCCAGGCCAGGCCGGTCAGCACCAGCTCGCCGCCGGACAGGTAGCGGCTGGGGTCGCGCAGGTCCGTGGTCATCACGCCGCGCACCCCGCGGTCCAGCTCGTCCTCCCCGCCGAGCAGCTTCAGGCCCAGCGCGTCGGTGTCCAGCAGTGCGCGCAGCCGCATTCTCGTCGCCGCCGTTCCTTGTCTCGGTGCCCGCGCGGGTGTCGTACCCGTGGGGAGGGTGAAGGGATGGTCGGGAGAGGCCCGGGGGACTGGCCTGCGGACATGCTCCGCCGGCTCCCGATCGCCTCCGGCGTTACTGGAGGAAGACCGGAAGGTTACTGGGGCTCTCCGTTCATACGAATCTACAAGATGCCCGCGTTGGCCAGCCAACTCCTTCATGGTTTCCGTGACTGACCCGGGCGGAGTAGGCGGCGGTGTACTGGGCGCACTCCACGTGAACACCGCAGGAACGAGCCGGGCCCGCCGCACACGGATTGGCTCAATCTGTACGCCCCACGAGACGAAGAAGAGAGCCGGTCATGGACTTCCTTCGCCCCGCCAGCTGGGAGGAGGCGCTCGCCGCGAAGGCCGAGCACCCCACCGCTGTGCCGATCGCGGGCGGCACCGACGTGATGGTCGAGATCAACTTCGACCACCGCCGTCCCGAGTACCTGATGGACCTCACCCGCATCGGTGATCTTTACGAGTGGGAGGTGGGCGACGACACCGTACGGCTCGGCGCCTCCGTCCCCTACGCGAAGATCATGGAGCATCTGCGCCCCGAGCTGCCGGGCCTGGCCCTCGCCTCCCACACGGTCGCCTCCCCGCAGATCCGCAACCGCGGCGGCGTCGGCGGCAACCTCGGCACCGCCTCCCCGGCCGGCGACGCCCACCCCGCACTGCTCGCGGCCGGCGCCGAGGTCGAGGTGGAGTCCGTACGCGGGTCCCGCCGCATCCCCGTCGACGACTTCTACACCGGCGTGAAGCGCAACGCGCTCGCGCCCGACGAACTGATCCGCGCCGTCCACATCGACAAGGCCGACGGACCCCAGCAGTACTCCAAGGTCGGCACCCGCAACGCCATGGTCATCGCCGTGTGCGCCTTCGGCCTCGCCCTGCACCCGGAGACCCGCACGGTCCGCACCGGCATCGGCTCGGCCGCCCCGACCCCGATCCGGGCGACGGCCGCCGAGGACTTCCTGAACGCCGCCCTGGAGGAGGGCGGCTTCTGGGACAACGGGAAGATCATCACCCCGTCCGTGGCGAAGCAGTTCGCCGACCTGTGCGCGGCCGCTTGCAACCCCATCGACGACGTGCGCGGCACCGCGAGCTACCGCCGCCACGCGGTCGGTGTGATGGCCCGCCGCACCCTGACCTGGACCTGGGAGTCGTACCGCGGCGCCCACCGCACCACGGAGGGAGCCGCGTAATGCGCGTCAACTTCACCGTCAACGGACGCCCCCAGCAGGCCGACGACGTCTGGGAGGGCGAGTCCCTCCTCTACGTCCTGCGCGAGCGCCTCGGCCTGCCCGGCTCCAAGAACGCCTGCGAACAGGGCGAGTGCGGCTCCTGCACGGTACGGCTCGACGGCGTGCCCGTCTGCTCCTGCCTGGTCGCCGCCGGACAGGCCGAGGGCCGCGAGGTCGTCACCGTGGAGGGCCTCGCCGACCACGCCCGGCAGCGCGCCTGCGGTACGGACGGCACCTGCGGCACCTCCCTCGACGAGGCCAAGGGATGGACGGCCGACGGCGCCGACTCGCAGACCGGCGAGGGCGCCGAACTCTCTCCCGTGCAGCAGGCGTTCATCGACGCCGGAGCCGTCCAGTGCGGCTTCTGCACACCCGGTCTGCTGGTCGCCGCCGACGAGATGCTGGAACGCAACCCCAACCCGTCCGACGCGGACATCCGTGAGGCGCTGTCCGGCAACCTGTGCCGCTGCACCGGCTACGAGAAGATCATGGACGCGGTCCGCCTCGCGGCCGCCCGCCAGTCCGAGGGGGTCTGAGCATGCCCACGAACGGCGTTCCCACGAAGATCACACAAGGGTCCGGCACCAAGGGCGGCATCGGCGAGTCCACCCTCCGCCCCGACGGCACCCTCAAGGTCACCGGAGAGTTCGCGTACTCCTCCGACATGTGGCACGAGGACATGCTCTGGGGCCAGATCCTGCGCTCCACCGTCGCCCACGCCGAGATCGTCTCCATCGACACCGCCGAGGCCCTCGCCACGCCGGGCGTGTACGCCGTCATGACGTACGACGACCTGCCGACCGAGGTGAAGCACTACGGCCTGGAGATCCGGGACACCCCCGTCCTCGCCCACGGCAAGGTCCGCCACCACGGCGAGCCCGTCGCGATCGTCGCCGCCGACCACCCGGAGACGGCCCGCCGCGCCGCCGCGAAGATCAAGGTGGACTACCGCGAACTGCCCGTGATCACCGACGAGGCGTCCGCGACCGCTCCCGACGCGATCCTGATCCACGAGGACCGCGACGACCACCACATCGGGCACGTCCCGCACCCCAACATCGTGCACCGCCAGCCCATCGTGCGCGGCGACGTCGCGGCGGCCCGGGAGCGGGCCGACGTGATCGTCGAGGGCGAGTACACCTTCGGCATGCAGGACCAGGCCTTCCTCGGCCCCGAGTCCGGCCTCGCCGTGCCCGAGGAGGACGGCGGCGTCCACCTCTACATCGCCACCCAGTGGCTCCACTCCGACCTGCGCCAGATCGCGCCCGTGCTCGGCCTGCCCGAGGACAAGGTGCGGATGACCCTGGCCGGCGTCGGCGGCGCGTTCGGCGGGCGCGAGGACCTCTCCATGCAGATCCACGCCTGCCTGCTCGCCCTGCGCACCGGCAAGCCCGTCAAGATCGTCTACAACCGCTTCGAGTCCTTCTTCGGCCACGTCCACCGCCACCCCGCCAAGCTGCACTACGAGCACGGCGCCACCGCGGACGGCAGGCTGACCCACGTCAGGGCCCGCATCGTCCTCGACGGCGGCGCGTACGCCTCCGCCTCCCCGGCCGTGGTCGGCAACGCCTCCTCCCTCGGCGTCGGGCCGTACGCCGTCGACGACGTCGACATCGAGGCGATCGCCCTCTACACCAACAACCCGCCCTGCGGAGCCATGCGCGGCTTCGGCGCGGTCCAGGCGTGCTTCGCCTACGAGGCGCAGATGGACAAGCTCGCGGCGAAGCTCGGCATCGACCCGGTGGAGCTGCGGCAGCGCAACGCCATGGAACAGGGCACGCTCCTGCCCACCGGGCAGCCCGTCGACTCACCGGCGCCCGTCGCCGAACTCCTGCGCCGGGTCAAGGCGATGCCCATGCCGCCCGAACGCCAGTGGGAGTCCAGCGAGGGCGCCGACGTGCGCCAGCTCCCCGGCGGCCTGTCCAACACCACGCACGGCGAGGGCGTCGTCCGGGGCGTCGGCTACGCGGTCGGCATCAAGAACGTCGGCTTCTCCGAGGGCTTCGACGACTACTCCACCGCCCGCGTCCGCATGGAGGTCGTCGGCGGCGAGCCCGTGGCCACCGTGCACACGGCGATGGCCGAGGTCGGCCAGGGCGGCGTCACCGTCCACGCCCAGATCGCCCGCACGGAGCTGGGCGTCACCCAGGTGACGATCCACCCGGCCGACACCCGCGTGGGCTCCGCCGGTTCGACGTCCGCGTCCCGCCAGACGTACGTCACCGGCGGCGCGATCAAGAACGCCTGCGAGCTGGTGCGGGAGAAGGTCCTGGAGCTCGGCCGGCGCAAGCTGGGCTCCTACCACCCCGCCTGGGCGCACGCCGAACTCCTGTTGGAGGGCGGCAAGGTCGTCACCGACGCGGGAGAGGTCCTCGCCGACCTCGTGGACGTCCTCGGCGACGAGGCCGTCGAGGTCGAGGAGGAGTGGCGGCACCGCGCGACCGAACCCTTCGACCTGCGCACCGGCCAGGGCAACGGCCACGTCCAGTACTCCTTCGCCGCGCACCGGGCGGTCGTCGAGGTCGACACGGAGCTGGGGCTCGTGAAGGTGATCGAGCTGGCCTGCGCGCAGGACGTCGGCAAGGCGCTGAACCCGCTGTCCGTCGTGGGCCAGATCCAGGGTGGGACCACCCAGGGCCTGGGCGTGGCGGTCATGGAGGAGATCCTGGTCGACCCGAAGACGGCGAAGGTGCGGAATCCGTCCTTCACGGACTATCTGATTCCGACGATCCTCGACACGCCGACCATCCCGGTCGACGTCCTCGAACTCGCCGACGACCACGCGCCGTACGGCCTCCGAGGCATCGGCGAGGCGCCTACGTTGTCGTCGACACCGGCGGTGCTGGCGGCGATCCGGGCGGCGACGGGTCGGGAACTGAACAGAACGCCGGTCCGCCCGGAACACCTCACGGGCGCGTCGTGACGCGGGGCGCGGGCTAGCTGCCCCCCAGCTGCGGGCATTCGTGCCTCCCCCAGTGCCTTAAGGGCCTGGGGGGACCCCCAGGGCGGCACGGGTGGGCGCAGCGGCACCCCGCCAACGCCGGGTGCGGGACCTCCGTGGCTGGTCGCGCAGTTCCCCGCGCCCCTTAGGGCGCTTCCCGCCCCAGCTGCGGGCATTCGTGCCGCATAGGGCGGCACGGGTGGGCGCAGCGGCACCCCCGCCGGGCAGGCGCGTACCCACGCACCCCAGCCCCGGCACCACCGTTCGTCTCGGGCCGTCCCCCGGGTCGTGCACCTCCCCAAATCCCGTCCCCACCACCCACGGTGGGGCCCGGGTGCCCCTATGAACCTTGGGAGCAGGCCCACATGACCCAACAGTCAGTGCAACCGACGACCACCGCCGAGGACGCGGGACCAGGATCCCGCGTCCCGGCCGGACGGTCCTGGCTCGACCGCTACTTCCACATCACCCACCGAGGATCGACCCTCGCCCGCGAACTCCGCGGCGGCACCACCACCTTCATGGCGATGGCGTACATCCTCCTCCTCAACCCCCTGATCCTCTCCGGCAAGGACGCCGCCGGGAACACCCTCGCCCCCACCGCCCTCATCACCGCGACCGCCTTCGCCGCCGCCCTCTCCACGCTTCTCATGGGCTTCTTCGGCAAGGTCCCCCTCGCCCTGGCCGCCGGCCTCTCCGTCTCCGGCGTCCTCGCCTCCCAGGTCGCCCCGGAGATGACCTGGCCGCAGGCGATGGGCATGTGCGTGATGTACGGCGTGGTCATCATGCTGCTGGTCGTCACCGGCCTCCGCGAGATGATCATGAACGCCATCCCGCTCGCCCTGAAGCACGCGATCACCATGGGCATCGGGCTGTTCATCGCCCTGATCGGCTTCTACAAGGCGGGCTTCGTCCACCAGGGCGAGTCCACCCCGGTCACCCTCGGTCCGGCGGGCGAACTCGCGGGCTGGCCCGTCCTGTTGTTCGCGGTCACCCTGCTCGCCGTCTTCGTGCTGCAGGCCCGGGGCGTCCCCGGCGCGATCCTCATCGGCATCGTCGGCGGCACCGTACTCGCCGTCGTGCTCAACGCGTTCGGAGTGATCGATCCGAAGCAGTGGGCGAGCGGTCCGCCCGAGCTGAAGGGCGGCGCGGTGTCGATGCCGGACTTCTCGCTCTTCGGGCACGTCGAGTTCGGCGGCTGGGGCGAGGTCGGCGCGATGACCGTCGGGATGATCGTCTTCACCCTCGTCCTGGCCGGGTTCTTCGACGCGATGGCGACCATCATCGGCGTCGGCACGGAGGCGAAGCTCGCCGACGACAAGGGCCGGATGCCGGGGCTGTCGAAGGCGCTGTTCATCGACGGCGCGGGCGGTGCGATCGGCGGCGTTTCCGGTGCCTCCGGCCAGACGGTGTTCGTCGAGTCCGCGACCGGCGTGGGGGAGGGCGCCCGTACCGGCCTGTGCTCCGTCGTCACCGGGCTCTTCTTCGCCGCGTGCCTGTTCTTCACCCCGCTGACGGCGATCGTGCCGGGCGAGGTCGCCGCCGCGGCCCTGGTGGTCATCGGCGCGATGATGATGTCGAACGCCCGTCACGTCGACTGGGCCGACCGCGCCACCGCGATCCCGGTGTTCCTGACCGTGGTGGTCATGCCGTTCACCTACTCGATCACCGCGGGCGTGGCCGCCGGCGTCGTCTCGTACGTCGCGATCAAGACCGGCCAAGGGCGGGCGCGGGAGGTCGGACCGTTCATGTGGGGACTGACCCTCGTCTTCCTGGTCTTCTTCGCCCTCGCCCCGATCGAGAGCTGGCTCGGGGTGCGCTGAGAGGGCCTCCCCGTCTTCCACGTCACCGCAGTTGAGGAGAGCGAGACATGCTGGACATCGCCGAGGAGCTGGACCGGTGGGTCGCCGAGGGCCGTGACTTCGCCGTCGCCACCGTGGTGGCCGTCGGCGGCAGCGCGCCCCGCGGGGCGGGCGCCGCGCTCGCGGTCGACGCCGACGGCACGGCGGTCGGCTCCGTCTCCGGCGGGTGCGTGGAGGGCGCGGTGTACGAGCTGTGCGTCCGGGCGCTCGAGGACGGCGTGACCGTCCTCGAGCGGTTCGGCTACAGCGACGAGGACGCCTTCACCGTCGGCCTCACCTGCGGCGGGATCATCGACGTCATGGTCACCCCCGTACGGGCGTCCGACCCCGCCCGCCCCGTGCTGGCCTCCGCGCTCGCCGCGGCGGCCGGCGGGCGGGCGGCGGCGCTCGCGCGGGTCGTCGCAGGCCCCGGCCACCTGCGCGGCCGCGCGCTCACCGTCCGCCCCGACGGCTCATACGAGGGCGGCCTCGGCGCGCATCCGGAGCTGGACCGCACGGTCGCGGCCGAGGCGGGCGCCTTCCTGGACGCGGGCCGCACCGGCACCGTGGAGGTCGGCGAGGAGGGGTCGCGCTGCGGGGCGCCGGTCACCGTGCTGGTCGAGACGTCGGTGCCGCCGCCCCGGATGATCGTGTTCGGCGCGATCGACTTCGCGGCGGCGCTGGTACGGGTCGGCAAGTTCCTCGGCCACCACGTCACGGTGTGCGACGCGCGGCCGGTGTTCGCGACCCGGGCGCGTTTCCCGGAGGCGGACGAGATCGTCGTGGAGTGGCCGCACGAGTACCTGGCCCGCACGGAGACCGACGCCCGCACGGTGCTGTGCGTGCTCACCCACGACGCCAAGTTCGACGTGCCGCTGCTGAGGCTGGCGCTGCGTCTGCCGGTCGCCTACGTCGGCGCGATGGGCTCCCGCCGCACCCACCTGGACCGCAACGCGCGTCTGCGCGAGGCCGGCGTCAGCGACCTGGAGCTGGCCCGGCTCAAGTCCCCGATCGGCCTGGACCTGGGCGCCCGCACCCCGGAGGAGACGGCCCTGTCCATCGCGGCGGAGATCGTCGCCGACCGCCGAGGCGGCACGGGCGCCGCCCTCACGGGCGCGCACACCCCCATCCACCACGACACCCGCCCCCCGACGGGCACCATCGGCTCGGTCGCCTGAGCGGCTCTCGGCCGGTCTCCGGCCCGCTGCGTGAGCCCGGTGGCCCGGTGGCCCAGAGCCGTTGGGTGGGCCCGTCCCGGGGGGCGTGGGGGCGGAGTCCTGCACCCGGCTCGCGGACGGGCGTTTCGGCGCGTGTTGCTGGAGCGGCCCCCTCGGTCACGGGCTCGCTGCATCGGCCCGGTGGCTCGGTGGCTCCGGGGCGGTCACCGTTTCGGTCTCGTCGGGTGGGCCTGGACCGCGCCCCCCATGCCCCCGGCCGGTTTCTGGCCCGCTGCACCGGCCCGGTGGCTCTGGGGCCCCGGGTCGGTCGCCGATCCGGTCTCGCGGGTGGTCCTGTCCCGGGGCATGCAGGGGCGCAGTCCTGCACGCGGCCCCCGGACGGGCGTTTCGGCGCGCGTCGCCTGAGCGGCCCCCGGCCGTCACCGGCCCGCCGCATCGGCCCAATGGCCCGGTGGCCCGGTGGCCCCCGGTCCGTCACCGACCCGACCTCGCCGGGCGGGCCCGTCCCGGGGCGTGGAGGGGCGCGGTCTCGCACCCCGCCCCCCCGACCGGCGTCATCGGCCCGGTCGCCTCAGCTGCCTCCGTCCACCCCACGGTGCCGCGGTCACCGCGCGGGCCGAGCAGCCCCCGTCAGCTCACCGCGCCGACCACGCGTGCCGGACCCGCCACAGGTCGCGCAGGAGCGCGATCTCGGCCATGTGGTGGACGAACTCCAGGTTGGCTCCCGCGAGCACGGCGACGAAGGGATCGTCGGGGTCGGAGCCGTAGGGGTACTGCGAGAAGCCGACCGTGTCGAGCTGTTCCTCGGTGACGCCGCCCACGGCGGTCCGCCACCGGTCGACGGTCTCCCAGAACCGTTCCAGCGCGAGGGCGGCGGAGGGCGTGAAGTCGACCATCTGCTTCGGGGCCTGCCGCCGCTCGCCGAAGGCCCACTCCCAGCCGCCCGCGAACTCGTAGTGCAGGTGGTTCAGCCGCCACGCGATCGTCGTGAGCGGCGTGTCGTCCGGCTCCGGTTCCCCGGTGTAGGAGAGGACCTCCTCGACCCGCGCGACGCTCACGCTCCAGTCCTCGGCGATCTTCTCGACGCTCATCCCGGAGGCCGCCTGCCGGGCCACTTCCGCGTACTCGCCCGCCGGAATGTCCGGGTCGCCCTGGTCGAGCACCCACTCGCCGGGTCCGAAGGCCCTGGGCGTCACCGCCTCGCCGCGCCGCCGGATCGACCAGCAGCCGGGGACCGGCTCCCAGAGGTACTCCTCGTCGCCCAGTCCCGACAGCCGCGCACGGGCCATGTCCGTCGCCTTGTCGAACTGCTCCAGCAGAATGCTCAAGCGGTCGGTCCGTACGCCCTCGGTGCCCATGCCAGGCCTTCCCGTGGTCGGGTCAGATGCCACCGGGAAGGTAGTGGCGCCGCGCCGCGGGACGCGACTGCTTTTCCGCGCACGGAGTCCGGACCCGGGACGGGCCTCGCGGAGTTCAGGCGCGCCGCAGCAGCCGGTCCATCGCCCGCCCGAACATCACGCGCCCCGCCCGCGCGAGCAGCCCGTCGCACGCGGCGGGGAGAAAACGCACACGGACGTCCTCCCGCCACACCACCCGGCACCGTCCGCCGGGACGCACGTGCACCTCGATCTCCGCCCACCCCAGAACCGTCCGCCCGTGCTTCTCCAGCCGGCAGAAGCCGGGGGAGTCGCCCGCCGGGGGCCGCCACGCCGTGACCTCCATCGGGTCGTCGAAGCCGAGCGGACCCGCGCCCGTACGGGCGACGAACAGGGTGCCTTCGCGGGTGGGCGGGGGAGTGGTGACGGTGATCCGGGTCAGCGGGACCACCTCGCCGTGCCGGGGCCAGGTCGTGACCCGCCGCCAGGCCTCGGCGGGGGGCAGGGACACGGTGCGCTGGAGCTCGAAGGTGGCCACGCCCCGATCCTAGGAGCCCTCTGCTGTTCCTGCCCTCAGCGATAGACCGCCCCAGGCTCCGCCCTCCCCGGCGCCAGCAGCTGCGGGACGGTCACGAAGACGTACCCCCGCTTCTTGATCGCAGAAGGCATGCGCGGACTGTACGCACGTTCTTATACGCCGGGTTCATAGTCCGCCGACGCGTGCCTCCGTACGGGTGATCGCGGCCCGGGAGAGTTGTCACCGGCCCGTCGGGCGACCGCCCGTCCCTCCCGCCCTCCGACCTGCGCGGACCTCCGTCTCGGTGCACGCTGGTGCAGAGCAGCGCATATCCACACGGAGCGGGACGAACCATGTCGAACGGTTTGACGCAGGTCGCGTGCGGCACCCGCTCCCCGCAGTACTCGCCCGACCCAGGGACGGAGCCGACTCCCCATGCACGACCCCGGTGACCACGCCCCGTTCGCCGAACGCCGCCCCGCCCCCGCGGGTCCGCGCCCGGGCGGGCCGTACGCCGGGCACGGGAGGTGGGCGCCGCGATGACGCCGTACGCCGTCGTGATCCCCACCCTGGTCCGCGAGAGCCTCCCCGACTGCCTCGCCGCCCTGGCCGCCGCACACGGACCCCGCCCGGAACACATCGTCCTCGTCGACGACCGCCCCGCCACGCCCGTCCCCGACCCGGAGCGGCTGGAGCACGCGCTGAGCGTCCTCGGCGACCTGCGCGACCGCACCACCGTGCTGCCCGGGGAGGCGCGCGGCCCCGCCGCCGCCCGCAACACCGGACTGCGCGCCGTCACCGAACCCTGGGTGGTGTTCGTCGACGACGACGTCCAGGTCGGACCGCACTGGTGTGCCCAGCTCCACCAGGACCTCGGCGAGGCGACGCCCGACACCGCGGGCGTGCCGGGCGTCATCACCGTGCCGCTGCCCGGCGGACGGCGCCCCACCGACTGGGAGCGCGGCACCGCCGGACTGGCCCGCGCCCGCTGGATCAGCGCCGACATGGCCTACCGCACCGAGGTCCTCCGCAGGGCCGGAGGCTTCGACGAACGCTTCCCCCGCGCGCACCGCGAGGACGCCGACCTCGCGCTGCGGCTCCTCGACGCCGGCTGGCGCATCCGCCGCGGCTGCCGCACCACCCTGCACCCCGTGCGCCCCGCCTCCCGCTGGGCGTCGGTGCGCTCGCAGCGCGGCCACGCCGACGACGCCCTGATGCGGCGCCTGCACGGCCCCGGCTGGTGGGAGAGGGCCGTCGCACCGCGCGGACGCATCCGCCGCCACGCCGCGATCACCGCCGCCGCCGCCGGCGCGTGCGCGCTCGCCGCCACCGGACACCGCAGAGCCGCCGCGGCCTGCGCGGCGGGATGGGCGGCCGGCACCGCCGAGTTCGCCCGCGCCCGCATCGTGCCCGGGCCGCGTACCCCCGAGGAGGTAGCGACCGTGCTCGCCACCAGCGTGGTCATCCCGCCCGCCGCCACCTGGCACCGCCTGGCCGGCGCCTGGCGCCACCGGCACGCCCCCGCCTGGCGGGAGGTGGCCCGATGAGCCCCGTACGGGCGGTCCTGTTCGACCGCGACGGCACCCTGGTGCACGACGTCCCCTACAACGGCTCCCCGGAACGCGTGCGCCCCGTCGAAGGGGCGCGCGAGGCGCTCGACGCGCTGCGCGCCCGCTCCATCCGCCTCGGTGTCGTCACCAACCAGTCCGGCGTGGCCCGCGGGCTGCTCACCGAGGCCGACGTCCGGCGCGTCGGCAAACGCGTCGAGGAACTCCTCGGCCCGTTCGACGTCCTGGCCTTCTGCCCGCACGGCCCCGACGACGGCTGCCCGTGCCGCAAGCCCCGGCCCGGCATGATCCTCGACGCCGCCGGGCGACTGGGCGTCGACCCGGCCGACTGCGTCGTCGTCGGCGACATCGGCTCCGACGTCGAGGCCGCCTGCCGGGCCGGCGCGCACGCCGTCCTCGTCCCCACACCCGTCACACGCGCCGAGGAGACCGCCGCCGCCCCGCACGTGGCACGCGACCTGCGCGAGGCCGTGCGGATGATCCTCGACGGCCCGCCGTGGGAGGCCCCGGACGGCGCCCCCGCGCCGGGGCTGTACGCCGACGCCGAACACGCGCGGGTGCCGGGCGGTCCCGCCCGGCGCCTGCCGGGCGGCCCGGACCCGTCGCCGCCCCGCACCCGGAGGTACCTGTGAGAGCCCTCGTCACCCGGCTCGACAGCTTCGGCGACGTGCTGCTCGCCGGGCCCGCCGTACGCGCCGTCGCCGCCCGCGCCGACCACGTCACCCTGCTGTGCGGACCGCAGGGGGCGCCCGCGGCGCGGCTCCTGCCCGGGGTGGACGAGGTGCTCGTCTGGGAGTCCCCGTGGACCGGGTTCCGGCCGCCGCCCGTGGACCGCGACGACATCGACAAGATCGTCGCGTCCCTCGACGCCGACGCCGCGCTCGTCCTCACCTCCTTCCACCAGTCGCCGCTGCCCACCGCGCTGCTGCTGCGGCTGGCCGGCGTCCCCTTCGTCGCCGCCGACAGCGAGGACCACCCCGGCAGCCTCCTCGACGTACGCCACCACCGCGCCCCGCACGCCCACGAGGCCGAGGCCGCCCTCGACCTCGCCGAGGCGGCCGGCTTCCCCCGCGTCGACGACGGCCGCCTGCGGGTCCTCCCGCCACCCGCCGCCGACGACCTGACCGGCGACGGACCGTACGTCGTGGTCCACCCAGGCGCCAGCGTGCCCGCCCGCGCCTGGAGCCCCGGACGCTGCGCCCAGGCGGTGCGCGAACTCACCGCAGCCGGACGGCGCGTCGTCGTCACCGGAGGCGCGGGCGAACGCGACCTCACCGCGTACGTCGCCGGCGGCCGCGCCCTCGACCTGGGCGGCCGCACCGACGCCGCGCGGCTCGCCGGGGTGCTCGCCGGGGCCGACTGCGTCGTCGCGGGCAACACCGGCCCCGCCCATCTCGCCGCCGCCGTCGGCACCCCCGTGGTGTCGCTGTTCGCGCCGGTCGTCCCCGCCGAGCGCTGGCGCCCCTACGGCGTGCCCCACCTGCTGCTCGGCGACCAGGACGCCCCGTGCGCCGGAAGCCGCGCGCGGCGCTGCCCCGTACCGGGCCATCCCTGCCTGGACACCGTGACCGCGCTCGACGTCGTCGCCGCGGTCGACAAGCTCGTGGAGGTGGCATGAGGATCCTGCTGTGGCATGTGCACGGGTCGTGGACCACGGCCTTCGTGCAGGGACCGCACACCTACGTCGTCCCCGTCACCCCGGACCGCGGACCCGACGGGCTCGGCCGCGCCCGCACCTTCGACTGGCCCGACACGGTCGTCGAGGTGGAGCCGGAACGCCTGGCCGAGCAGGACGTCGACGTGGTCGTGCTGCAACGCCCGCACGAGATCGGCCTGGTGGACCGCTGGCTGCGCCGCCGCCCGCCTCTGGTCTACCTGGAGCACAACGCCCCGCACGGCGACGTCCCCGACACCCGGCACCCCGCGGCGGACATCCCCGGCGTGACCCTCGTGCACGTCACCCACTTCAACCGGCTGATGTGGGACGCCGGTTCCACCTCCACGACGGTGATCGAGCACGGCATCGTCGACCCCGGCCCGCTGTGGACGGGCGAACTGCCGCACGCCGCCGTCGTCGTCAACGAACCGGTGCGGCGCGGCCGTACCACCGGCACCGACCTGCTGCCGCCGTTCGCCGCCGCCGCGCCGCTCGACGTGTTCGGCATGGGCACCGAGGGCCTCGCCGGCCACCTCGGCCTGCCCGCCGACCGGTGCCGCTCCCACGAGCTGACCCAGGCCCGCCTGCACGCCGAGATGGCCCGCCGCCGCGTCTACGTCCACCCGGTGCGCTGGACCTCCCTCGGCCTGTCCCTGCTGGAGGCCATGCACCTCGGCATGCCCGTCGTCGCCCTCGCCACCACCGAGGTCACCGAGGCGGTGCCGCCCGGCGCGGGCGTCGTCTCCAACCGCCTCGACGTCCTCACCGACGCCGTACGGGACTTCGTCGCCGACCCGCTGAGCGCCCGCCGCACCGGAGAACTCGCCCGCGCCGCCGCCCTCGCCCGCTACGGACTGCCCCGCTTCCTCGACGACTGGGAACGCCTCCTCAAAGAGGTCACGCGATGACGTCCCCCCGGGTGCTCGTCCTGCGGGCGCTCGGGCTCGGGGACCTGCTCGCCGGGGTGCCCGCGCTGCGGGCGCTGCGGCGCGGCTTCCCGGACCACGACATCGTGCTGGCCGCGCCCGCCGACCTCGCCCCCGTCGCCGAGGCCAGCGGGGCCGTCGACCGGCTGCTGCCCGCCTCCGCGCCCGGCCGGGCCGTCCCCCGCACCCTCGACTGGACGGGACCGCCCCCGGACGTCGCCGTCGACCTCCACGGCAACGGCCCGCCCAGCCACCGACTGCTCCAAGGCCTGCGCCCCGCGCGGCTGTTCGCCTTCGCCCACCCGGACACCCCCGACATCGAGGGCCCGCCCTGGTACCGCGACGAACACGAACGGGACCGCTGGTGCCGGCTGCTGGACTACTACGGCGTCGACGCCGACCCGGCCGACCTGCGGCTGCCCCGCCCGCACGCCCCCTCGCCCGCCCCCGGCGCGGTCGTCCTGCACCCCGGCGCCGGTGCGCCCGCGCGCTGCTGGCCCGTCGAGCGGTACGCGGCCGTCGCCGACGCCCTGCGGACGCGCGGGCTGCGGGTCGTGGTCACCGGGGGAGCGGACGAGTCCGATCTCGTGGCGCGGCTCGCCAAGGAGGCCCGGCTGCCCGACACGGACGTCTTCTCCGGCGGCCTGCCCTTCCCCCGGCTGTCCGCGCTCGTCGCCGGCGCCCGCGCGGTCGTCAGCGGCGACACCGGCATCGCCCACCTCGCCGTCGCCCACGCCACCCCGACCGTCACCCTGTTCGGTCCCGTCCCGCCGAGCCACTGGGGCCCGCCCCCGCACCCCCGGCACCTCGCCCTGTGGCACGGCCCCGAGGGCGACCCGCACGCCCGCCGCCCCGACCCGGCGCTGCTGCGCATCACCCCCGACGACGTAGTGGACGCCCTGCACCGCCTGCCCCCACCCGAGGAGCCCGCCCCATGACCCGCCACCCCCGCGTCGGCGTCGTCATCGCCACCCGGAACCGCAGCGAACGGCTCGCGGTCACCCTGCGGCACCTCACCGGTCTGCCCGAGCGGCCGGAGATCCTCGTCGCCGACAACGCCTCCACCGACGACACCCGCGCCATGGTCGCCCGCGACTTCCCCCACGTGCGGGTCCTCGCCCTCACCCGCAACCAGGGCGCCCTCGCCCGCAACCACGGCGTACGCGCCCTGGATACCCCGTACGTCGCGTTCGCCGACGACGACTCCTGGTGGGCGCCCGGCGCGCTCGCCCGCGCCGCCGACCTGTTCGACGCACACCCCCGGCTCGGACTCGTCGCCGCCCGCACCCTCGTCGGCCCGGAGAACGCCGACGACCCGCTCAACGACCTCCTCGCCCGCTCCCCGCTCGGCCCCGCCGCCGATCTCCCGGGCGTCCAGGTGCTCGGCTTCCTCGCCTGTGCCTCCGTCGTCCGCCGCACCGCCTACCTCGACGCGGGCGGCTTCCACCGCGTGCTGTTCTTCGGCGGGGAGGAGACCTGCCTCGCCTACGACCTCGCCGCCCGCGGCTGGGGCGTCTCCCACTGCCCCGACGTCGTCGCCCACCACCACCCGGCCACCTCGGAACGCCCCGGCCGGCCCGCCCAGCAGCGCCGCAACGAGGTGCTCACCGCGTGGCTGCGCCGCCCCGTCCGGCACGCCCTCGCCCGCACCGGCGCCCTCGCCGCGGAGGCCCGCGCCGACACGACGGCCCGGCGCGCCCTGCGCCAGACCTTCGCCCTGCTGCCCGCCGCCCTGCGCGCCCGCCGGCCGCTGCCCCCGCACGTGGAACGCGCCGCCCGCCGGCTGGAACTGGAAGGGGCGACCGCATGACCGACCTCCGCACCACCGTCGTCGTCATCACCCACAACCGCCGACGCGAACTGCTGCGCACCCTCGACCGGCTGGCCGAACTCCCCGAACGGCCCGAGGTGATCGTCACCGACAACGCCTCCACCGACGGCACCGCCGACGCCGTCGCCCGCCACCACCCCGAGGTCCGGCTGCTGCGCCCCGGCCGCAACCTCGGCGCGGTCGGCCGCAACCTGGCGGTCCGCGAGGTCACCACCCCCTACGTCGCCTTCTGCGACGACGACTCCTGGTGGGCGCCCGGCTCCCTGACCGGCGCCGCCGACCTGCTCGACCGGCACCCCGGCGTCGTCTCCGTCACCGCCCGCATCGTCGTCGAGCCGCACGGCACCGAGGACCCCATCGTCCGCGAACTGCGCGAGTCGCCCGTGCCGGGACCGCCGTGGCTGCCCGGACCCGCCCTCGGCTCCTTCCTCGCCGCCGCGACCGTGCTGCGCGCGGACGCCTTCCGGAAGGCGGGCGGCTTCCACCCCAAGCTGTGGCTCGGCGGGGAGGAGGAACTGCTCGCCGTCGACCTCGCCGCCGACGGCTGGTGGCTCGTCTACGCCGACGACCTCACGATCCACCACCACGCGTCCGAGGCGCGCGACGCGACCCTGCGCCGCCGCCACGGCATCCGCAACACCCTGTGGTTCACCTGGCTGCGCCGCCCGGTCGTCCCCGCGCTGCGCCGCACGGTCGACCTGGCCCGCACGGTTCCGCGCGACACGACGTCGCTCCTCGCCTTCACGGAGGCGGCGGCCGCCCTCCCGTGGGTCCTCCGCGAACGCCGCGTGCTCCCTCCGGAGGTCGAGAGCCGCCTGCGCCTCCTGGAACCCACCCAACGAGCGTCGAAGGCCCGTCGCTACACGGGCTGACTTCGAGGCCCCGGGAGGTCCCCGGCCCCCTTCGCGCAGTTCCCCGCGCCCCTGGAGGGTGATGGCACTTCCCCGCGCTTTCCGGGGCGGGTGGGCTTCGCCGCCGTCCGCGCAGTTCCCCGCGCCCCTGAGGGTGGTGGCGCTTCTCCGCGTTTTCCGGGGTGGGTGGGGTTCGCCGCCGTTCGCGCAGTTCCCCGCGCCCCTTTCAGGGGCGGTCCGTTCGCGCCCAGCAGTCCTGCATCAGCCGTGCCTGGCGGGACGCCGCCGCTGCGGGCAGTCGTGCCGCTGGGGCGATGGGGGTACCTCCCGCTCGAGCGAAGCCGAGAGTGGGGGAGGGTGGGCGCAGCGGCACCCCCTGCGGCGCCGCAGGGGGTGCCGTGCGGACGGGGCCGTCAGGCCGCGGGCGTCCGCCCGGACCGTGTCCCGCCGCCCGCCAAGACTGCTAGCGCCCGTCGGGCGGGCCGCCGTCGCCCGACCACCGGGACAGCAGGCGGAAGCCCAGGAACACCACCACCGGCCACACCACGGCGAACGTCCAGATCGCCCACGGCGCCGAGGTGACGAGGCCCGTCACCATCAGGGCCACCGCGGCCAGGGTCAGGAGGGCGACCGTCCGGCCGCGGGGGTCGCAGCGGGCCACGCGGGCCGCGAACCGTTTCGGGCCGGAGCGGCGGGCCTGACGGCCCCGCAGCAGCCGGTTGAGGCGGCGGTCACGCCGCAGCGACCGCTCGATCTCGTCGAGGATGTGCTGTTCGTGTTCGGGGAGCCGACCGAGGGACACCGTCTTCCTCCAACGCCCGCCAGGGTGGACGTGGATCCGGGTGCCCGGCGGATCCGCGCCCTAACCGGCGCCCGCGCGTGACGTCAGCGCCTCCAGCAGACGGTCCGCCCCGTCCGGCAGCCGCCCCTCGCGGAACGTCTCCCGGGCCTGCCGCGCGGCCACCCGGCCCGAGGTCAGACACCAGTCCCACCACCGGTCCAGCCGCCGCTCGCCCACCTGCTCCGCCGGCAGCAGCGCCGGCCACCCGCAGGCCCGCGCCTGCGCCGTCACCTTCGCGCCGCCCGCCACCGGGTCGATCGCGAGCACCGGCGTACCGACCCGCAGGGACAGCACCAGCCCGTGCAGCCGGTCGGTGACGACCAGGTCGAGCCGCGCCAGCACCGACTGCACCTGCGCCGGAGTGGCGTTCAGGTGCCAGTCCCGGGTGTCGAGCCGGGTCTCCAGCTCCAGCCGCGCACAGTCCTTGCCGGCCAGCCAGTGCGTCACCCGCTCGGCGACCTCCCCGTGCCGCCGCTGCGCCCCGTACTCGTGCTGCCCGTGGGTGAGGATCACCCCGACCACCGGCCGCGGCGGCACGGCGGGCGCGCGGGCCGCCAGGTCCTCGGTGGGCGCGCGGCCGGGCGCGTCCCGGGCCAGCACCCGGTGGAACCCGGTGACCGCCGGCTCGTCCGGGTCGATCACCGACGTCCCCACGGCGATCCGCACGCAGTGCGCGAACCGCCGGTGCAGCTCCTCCACCTGCGGCCCGTGCAGCGGCCCGCACACGAAGACGAGGTGCGAGTAGTCGTGGGGCCGTGCGTCGTCGAGGTGCAGCGCGTCCGGCCGGAAGCCGGGGCTCCAGGCGATGTCGTACGGGGTGCCCGACCCGCGCAGGACCGTTTCGACCCGGTGCAGGGCCAGGACGTCCCCGGCGGTCGCCTCCCCGTCGCGGAAGCTGAACCACCCGGTCAGCAGGACCCTGCGCGGTGCTGTTCGGCTTTGCTTGTGCACGGCGCACCGAGTGCCCCTCCAGGTGCGAGGGCAATCGGCACGCGCGGGATCGGGGTCAGGGGTCAGCCGGCGTCGGGGTGCTGCGGCTCCTCGTGACGCGCGTCGCCGCTTCCCTGCGGGCCGCCGTCGTCCTGCCGGGGCCCGTCCTCGAACGGACGCGGGCCGGGACCCTGCGGGCCGCCCGTCTGCGGACCGGAGCCCTGCGGACCGGCGCCCTGTGCCTGCCCGGGCCTCTGGGGCAGTCCGGCTCCGGCCCCCTGCGGCGGCCGCGGACCGTCCTGTGCCCGCTCAGGCCCCTGTCCGTGACCCTGCGGCTGCCCGGGCCCCTGCCCCTGATGCTGCTGCGACCCCGGACCCTGCCCCTGCGGCTGCCGGGGCCCGCCCTGCGGCTGGCGCGGGCCGCCTTGGGGGTGGCGGGGACCGCCGGGCCCCTGCTGCTGGCGCGGGCCGTTCTGCGGCGGACGGGGACGGACGGTGCCCGCCAGCGCCTGGCGGACCTCGAACTGGGTCCGCTCGGCCACCTCGCGGACCTCGGCCACGACGTCACCGCGCTCGCGCACGAGTCTGTCGTAGACCGGGAGGTCGTCGGGGGAGGGGGCGGAGGAAGTCATGGGTCTTTCCTTCGTGGGGGGTCGTCGTGCACCGGGGCCGGAGTCCGGCCCCAGATGTTCAGCGCCGCCGGGCGGTCACGGCGTTACACTCCGGCGCGTTTTGTCCAGGAAGGAGAGAGCTGTCCGGAACGGGAAGGAGGACGGGATCGGGCCTACATCCTCGCTAGCGTGTCCGCATGACGAAGTCGAAGCGGACCACCGCCGCCCCGCCGTCGCCGTCCGTCCTCGGCCCCCGCGCACTGAACCGGGCGACCCTGGCCCGGCAGCTCCTGCTGCGCCGCTCCCCGATGTCCGCGACGGCCGCCGTCGAGCACCTGGCCGGTCTCCAGGCGCAGAACGTCAAGCCGCCCTACTACGCCCTCGCCGCCCGCCTCGACGGCTTCACCCCTCAGGCGCTGTCCCGGCCCATGGCCGACCGCGAGGTGGTCCGCATCGTCACCCTGCGCTCGACCATCCACACCCACACCGCCGACGACTGCCTCACCCTGCGGCCCCTGGTGCAGGCCGCCCGCGACCGGGAGCTGCACCACTTCCGCGCCGGGCTCGCCGGTGTCGACCTGGACCGCCTCGCCGCCAGGGCCCGCACCCTCGTCGAGGAGGAGCCACGCACCATGAAGGAGCTGCGCGAGGCCCTCCTGGAGGACTGGCCGGACGCCGACCCACAGGCCCTCTCCGTCGCCGCCCGCTGCAAGCTGCCGCTGGTGCAGGTCACCCCGCGCGGGCTGTGGGGCCGCAGCGGCCAGGTCCGGCTGACCACCGCCGAGCACTGGCTGGGCCGGCCCGCCGAACCCGCCCCGGCGCCGGACGCGACCGTGCTGCGCTACCTCGCCGCGTTCGGCCCCGCCTCCGTGAAGGACATGCAGACCTGGGCCGGCCTCACCCGGCTCCGTGACGCCTTCGAGCGCCTGCGGCCCCGGCTCGTCACCTTCCGGGACGACAACGGCGCCGAACTCTTCGACCTCCCCGACGCGCCCAGCCCGGACCCGGACACCCCGGCCCCACCCCGCTTCCTGCCCGAGTTCGACAACCTGCTGCTCTCCCACGCCGACCGCACCCGCGTGGTCCCGCCCGAGCTGAAGGGCCGGCACTGGAAGGGGAACGTCGCCTACCGCACCCTGCTGGTGGACGGTGGGCTGGCGGGGCTGTGGCGCCTGGACGACGACGCCCTCGTGATCGAGCTCTTCGCTCGCCTCGACCGGGCCCGGTGGGCGGAGGTGACGGAGGAGGCGGAGCGCATGCTCGGCATCCTGCACCCGGGGACGGCGTACGACATCCGCCTCGGGACGGTACGGGGGTGACGTCCGCGGGAGACGTCGGAGGCATTGGATAGGGGGCGCTGCGGGCTGCTCGTGGAAGCCCGCAACGCCCCCTGGTCGTGACCTGAGGGTTGCTCAGGAAATCATGGGATCAGCCCCGGACGACGGCGGGGCGAACAGGGAGGGAAGGCGAGGAGACGGCGGCGGTCGCGGCGGCGATGGCGCGTCCGGGGGCGGACCGTCTGGTGCGGCTGAGCCCTCGCATGGGTCTCCTCCAGTTGCCGGTGGGGGGTCGCACGGGTGGGGGTTCGGGCATCGGGGGCGAGCCCCGATGTGCCCGAGCGATCGGCACGTGTCACACGCTAGAACCGGTCCCGGGGCCGTCCCAATGAGGGAACCCCCTAAGGGGAGTTGGGCAGGGAAAACCCTCGGTCACGGGGGGCCGGACCAGCCGGTTTCCGGTCACGACGGCCGATATCGGCACCCGCGGAAGGCCGTCATGAGCCCGCCGGGGCAGAGGCACGGCATCCGTCACGGCGAAAGCACGGCGGAGGCCCGGCGTGAGTCCGGCGGAAGCACCGCGTCCATCGTGGCACGCGTCACGGACGCCCCGTGACCCGGGTCACCTACGGCGCCCGGCGCCCCGCCGCGAGCCGCACGATGTCCACGCGGGAGCGTATGCCCAGTTTGCGGTAGACCCGGGTGAGCGTCGCCTCGACCGTCTTGACGCTGATGAAAAGGCGCCCGGCTATCTCCCGGTTGGTGGCGCCCTCCATGACCAGCGCCGCGACCTGACGCTCCATCGAGGCCAGACCGTCCAGCGCCGCCGGTGTCGCCGAGGGCATCGGGTCGGCCTCCGCCGGTCCCGCCGCCACGGCCTCGTCGACCTGCCGCAGCCACGGCAGCGCACGGCACCGCCGGAACAGCCGCGCCGCCTCGTCGTACCCGGCGGGCCCGGGGCCCCGGGAGCGCAGCCGGGCCCGCGCGAAGGCGGCCCGCGCCTCCTCCAGGCCGTATCCCAGCTTGGCCAGGCGCTCCTGCGCCGACGTCAGCTGGGCGAGCGCGGCCTGGTGTTCGCCGCGCGCCGCGCGCACCAGCGCCTCCGCGCGGTCGAGCACCGCCAGCACGCTCGCGCGGTTCAGCCGCAGCGCGTGCACCCGGGTGACGTTGATCAGCTCCTGCGCCTCGCCGGGCTCGCCGATCCGCACCAGCGCCTCGGCGAGGTCGCCCTGCCAGCGGCCGCGCGCCGGGTCGGTGATGCCCATGCCCTGCTCCAGCTCGCGCACCCGGCGCAGCGAGTGCACCGCGGCCTGCGCGTCCCCGGCCACCAGCTGGGCGTACCCCAGGGCCGCCAGGGCGAGGGACAGGTAGAGCTGGTCGCCGTCCACCTCGGCGTGGTCGGCGGACTCGCGGGCCAGGGCGAGTGCCCGGTCCACGTCCCCGCCGGACGCCTCCGCGACGGAGGCGAGCATCGCCGACGCGCTCTCCCCTATGCCGGAGTCACGGGCGAGGCGCAGGCTCTCCCCGGCCAGGTCGAGGGCGCGCCCGCAGTGCCCGAAACGCAGCTCCGTGTCGGCGAGCAGCCGGGAGAAGTGCACCTCGCTCTCGACCATGCCGCGCCGCCGCGCCTCCCGCAGCAGCGCCGTGATGGCCGTACGGGCCTCGGGGAGCTGGTCGCTCATCAGCAGCCAGCGGAACCGGGCCATCGCCGCGCCGTTGTGGTGGCTGGCGACGTCGGGGTCCTGGGGTTCCTGGAGCGCGCGCCGGATGGTGGCCGGGGCGTCCGGGTGGCCCATGAGGGTCTCGGTGGACGACTGGAACGCGAGCGCCATCAGCTCGGTGCGCCGGTCCCCGCCGCGGGCGGCCAGCTCCGCGGCGTGCGCGGCCTCCTGGCGGGACTTCGCGAAGTCGCCGTTGACGACGACCTCCCGCCAGGCGAGCTGGTAGTGGACCAGGGCGAGCAGCCGGGGGTCGTCGCCGGCGTCGGCGAGCACCTGCGGGAAGACGGCGTCGACCTCGCCGAGCGCCTGCCCGGCCGCCTCGATGACCACCATCCACGCCCGCACCCGCTCGGCCGGCACGGTCGCCCGGGTCAGCACCTCGCGGGCGATGTCGCGCGCCAGGTCGACCTCGCCGGCGGTGATGGCGTCCTCCGCGGCCTGGAGCCGCCGCTCGTCGGGGGCGGGGACGGAATCGGCGGGGGTGTGCCGGGCGGCGAGCAGTCCGAGGGAGGCCGCGACCGACGGCGCACCCCGGTCGCGGGCCGTCGCGGCGGCCTCGGCCAGCCGGGCCGCGACCTCCGGGTCGGGTCCGGTGGAGGCGAGCGCCAGGTGCCGGGCCCGTTCGATCGGGTCGGAGGCGGCGGTGGACAGCGCGGTGTGGGCGGCGCGCCGCTCGTGGGCGGGCGCCTCCGCGTAGAGGGCGGCGGAGATCAGCGGGTGCGTGAAGCGCAGCGCCGGGTCCTCGGGGTCGGTGACGAGCAGCCCGAGGGAGGTCGCCTGGGCCGTCTCGGCCTCCGCGTTGTCCCGTCCGGCAGCGTGCAGCAGGGCGAGGGTGGGGCGGGCGCCGGCGCTGGCCACCAGCAGGGTGCGGCGGGCCTCGTCGGACAGCATCTCCAGACGGCTGAGGACCAGCGCCCGCAGCGAGGTCGGCACCGGCAGCGGCTCGCCGGGCCGGGGCCGGGCGGGGCTCTCGGCGAGGGCGCGGCCGAGCTCCAGCGCGAACAGCGGGTTGCCGCCGCTGGTGCGATGAATGTCACGGACGGTGGAGCGGGACAGGGAGGTGTAGCCGCGGTGGTCGAGCAGCGCGGAGACCTCGGTGCGGGAGAACGGGCCCAGCCGCACGGCCAGCGTGTCCGGCGGGCAGGCGCGCAGATGACGGTCGTACTCCTCGCCCTCCGTGCGCACCGCGCACAGCATGCGCACCGGGCTGTCGCCCAGGCGGCGGGCGGCGAAGCCGAGCAGTTCGGCGCTGGCCGGGTCGAGCCACTGGAGGTCGTCGGCGACGACGAGGACGGGCCCCTCGGCGGACAGCGCGCGCAGCGTGGACAGCACCGCCAGCCGCAGCGCCAGACCGTCCCGCTGGAGGGTGGACTCGCCGCGCCCGGTGAGCGCCGACTCCAAGGCGGTGCGCTGGGCGGCCGGCAGCCGGGGAGCCACCTCGTCCAGCACCAGACCGAACAGGTCGGCCAGCGCGAGGAACGGAAGATGGGATTCGGACTCCGTGGCCGAGCAGCGCAACACGCGCGACGTCGCCGCGGCGTTTTCCGCCGCAAGTGCCCGAAGCACGGTCGATTTACCTATTCCGGCGGGGCCGTGCAGGAGCACGCTGCCGCCGCGCGCGAGCTGCGCCCTGGCGTCGGCGAACAGCTCCTCCCGGCCGATGACCAGGTCGGGGCGGTACCTGGCAGGCTCCTTGTCGTCCCGTCGCACGGTCACCGCTCCCCTCCGTGTGGCGTGTCCTGGCCAATATTAGGCAACAGGGTCCTCAATTCCGGCGGACGGTGTAGTGAGGTAAATGACAACGTTCCGATCAACTGCTTACTAATGGTGTACTCGCGCTATTGCCGTCCGTGGGAGAACACCGCAAATCTACGGCAACCACCCGGCCCTGCGGGCGGCGACCACCGCCTCGCCCCGGGTCCGGGCCCCCAGCTTCCGCATCGCGGACCGCAGATACGCCTTGACGGTTTCGGCCGTCAGCCCCAGCCGCGCGGCCGCCGCCCCGTTCGTCGCCCCCGCCGCGACCCAGGCCAGCACGTCCACCTCCCGGGGCGCGAGCCGCACCGCCCCGGACGGCGTCTCCCGCGCGGTGAGCAGGGCGCACGCGTCCAGCAGCTGCGCCCGCAACGCAGGGTCGGCGATGCGCGGGGCCAGCGCCCGCAGCGCCGCGTGCGCCTCCCGCACCCGCTCCCGCTCGGCGCCCCCACCGGGCTCCCGCCACGGGTCCGCGCCCGCCTCCGGCGCCGGGTCGGCCACCGCCAGCAGCTCCGCCGCCTCCTCCCGCACCAGCAGTGCCTGCTCCACGTCCCGCGCCACCTGCACCGCCTCCCCGAGCGTGCGGTCGCCGAGCGGCCGGGCGGTGCGCAGCGCCCCGTACAACACCGCCCGCACCCGCCGCCGTACGACGACCGGCACGGCGACCACGGAGCGCAGGCCCTCGGCGGCGACCGGGACGTCGTACTCGTGGCTGATCTGCCGGGAGACGGAGTAGTCCGTCACCGCGCACGGCCGGGCGAGCGCAACCGCCTTGCCGCCGAGGCCGTTGCCCGGGGTCACCGCGAGCGAGCTGAGCGCCGGGGTGGCGGTGCCGCTCAGTTCGCTGATCCGCACCTGCCGGCGCCCCGGCTCCACCAGCCCGCCGAACGCCACCGGCAGTCCCGTCGCGCGCCGTAGCCGGGCCAGCGCGCCCCGGATCTCCACCGCCTCGCCCGTCCTCGTCGGGTCTGCCGTCACCTGTTCGCCCCTTCACCGCGGCCCGTGTGCGGGCGCACACCCCCGTTCGGGGGTAGTGAGACCTGCATCACGGATTACACGATGGCGGTGAGCCGCCCGGCAAGGTCCGGCACCGAGGAGGACGCATGACGACGGCGACGGAGCAGTTCCGCAGGGCCCGGGACTTCCTGCTGGAACACCGTGAGGACTACGCCACCGCCTACCGGGACTTCCACTGGCCCCGGCCCGAGCGCTTCAACTGGGCGCTCGACTGGTTCGACGCGATCGCCGACGGCAACGACCGCACGGCCCTGCACCTGGTCGAGGAGGACGGCGCGGAGACACGCCTGTCCTTCGCCGAGCTGTCGCGCCGCTCCGACCGGGTCGCGAACTGGCTGCGCGAGCGGGGTGTGGCCGCCGAGGACCGGGTGCTGGTGATGCTCGGCAACCAGGCCGAGCTGTGGGAGACCGCCCTGGCCGCGATGAAGCTGCGCGCCGTGGTCATCCCCGCCACCCCGCTGCTCGGCCCCGCCGACCTGCGCGACCGCGTCGAGCGGGGCCGGGTCGCCCATGTGATCGTCCGCTCCGGCGACGCCGCCAAGTTCGACGGGGTGCCCGGCGACTACACCCGCATCGCGGTGGGGGAGGAGCCCGGCGGGAACTGGCTGCCGTACGCCGACGCGTACGGCGCGTCCGACCGGTTCACCCCCGACGGGCCGACCCTCGCCGACGACCCGCTGATGCTGTACTTCACCTCGGGCACCACCGCCCGCCCCAAGCTGGTGGAGCACACCCACACCTCGTACCCGATCGGGCATCTGGCGACCATGTACTGGATCGGCCTGCGCCCCGGCGACGTGCACCTCAACATCTCCTCGCCCGGCTGGGCCAAGCACGCCTGGTCCAACCTCTTCGCGCCGTGGAACGCCGAGGCGACCGTCTTCCTGCACAACTACACCCGCTTCGACGCGCCCCGCCTCCTGGCCGAGATGGACAAGGCGGGCGTCACCACCTTCTGCGCCCCGCCGACCGTGTGGCGCATGCTGATCCAGTCCGACCTGGGCCGGCTGCGCACCCCGCCCCGCGAGGTCGTCGCCGCGGGCGAGCCCCTCAACCCGGAGGTCATCGAGCAGGTGCGGCGCGTCTGGGGCGTCACCATCCGGGACGGCTTCGGGCAGACCGAGACCGCCGTGCAGGTCTCCAACAGCCCGGGCCAGGTCCTCAAGACAGGTTCCATGGGCCGCCCCAGCCCCGGCTACCGCGTCGAACTCCTCGACCCGGTCTCCGGCGCGCCCGGCGCCTCCGAGGGCGAGATCGCGCTCGACCTGTCCGCGCGGCCCGTCGGCCTGATGACGGGCTACCACGGCGACCCGGAGCGCACGGCGGAGGCGATGGCCGGCGGCTACTACCGCACCGGCGACATCGGCTCCCGCGACGAGGACGGCTACATCACCTACGTCGGGCGCGCGGACGACGTGTTCAAGGCGTCCGACTACAAGATCAGCCCGTTCGAGCTGGAGAGCGCGCTGCTGGAGCACGAGGCGGTCGCCGAGGCGGCCGTGGTGCCCGCGCCGGACGAGCTGCGGCTGGCCGTGCCGAAGGCGTACGTCGTGCTCGCGGAGGGCTGGGAGCCGGGCCCCGACACGGCGAAGGTCCTCTTCGAGCACTCCCGCGAGGTGCTCGCCCCCTACAAGCGCATCCGCCGCCTGGAGTTCGGCGAGCTGCCCAAGACCGTCTCCGGCAAGATCCGCCGCATCGAACTGCGCGAGGCGACGGCGGCCGGCTCGAACGCCGAGTACCGCGAGGAGGACTTCCGGTGACCGACCTCTCCTACAGCCACGGCACGGGCGCCACGCCCCTGCTCGGTGACACCATCGGCGCCAACCTGGACCGCGCGGTCGCCGCATGGCCCGACCGCGAGGCCCTGGTCGACGTGGAGTCGGGCCGGCGCTGGACCTACGCCGAATTCGCCGAGCACGTCGACGAGTTGGCGTCCGCACTGCTCAACTCCGGCGTGACCAAGGGTGACCGGGTGGGCATCTGGGCGGTCAACTGCCCCGAGTGGGTGTTCACGCAGTACGCCACCGCCCGCATCGGCGCGGTCATGGTCAACATCAACCCGGCCTACCGCACCCACGAGGTGGAGTACGTCCTCAGGCAGTCCGGCATCCGGCTGCTGATCGCGTCCCTCAGTCACAAGGCGAGCGACTACCGGGCCATGGCGCAGGAAGTCCGCGGACGGTGCCCCGAGCTGCGGGAGGTCGTGTACATCGGCGACCCGAGCTGGGACGCCCTGACCGCCCGTGCCACCCCGGACCCGGTGTGGCCGGAGCTGTCCTGCGACGACCCCGTCAACATCCAGTACACCTCGGGCACCACCGGCTTCCCCAAGGGCGCCACCCTCTCCCACCACAACATTCTCAACAACGGCTACTTCGTCGGGGAGTTGATCGCCTACAGCGAGCAGGACCGGGTGTGCATCCCCGTGCCCTTCTACCACTGCTTCGGCATGGTCATGGGCAACCTCGCGGCCACCTCGCACGGCGCCTGCATGGTCATCCCCGCCCCGTCCTTCGACCCGGCGGCCACCCTGCGCGCGGTCGAGCAGGAGCGCTGCACCTCGCTGTACGGCGTGCCGACGATGTTCATCGCCGAGCTGAACCTCCCCGACTTCGCGTCCTACGACCTCACTTCGCTGCGCACCGGGATCATGGCGGGCTCGCCCTGCCCGGTGGAGGTGATGAAGCGGGTGGTCGCCGAGATGCACATGGAGCAGGTCTCCATCTGCTACGGCATGACGGAGACCTCCCCGGTGTCCCTCCAGACCCGCATGGAGGACGACCTGGAGCACCGCACCGGCACCGTCGGCCGCGTCCTGCCGCACATCGAGGTCAAGGTCGTCGACCCGGCCACCGGCGTCACCGTCCCGCGCGGCACGTCCGGCGAACTGTGCACCCGGGGCTACAGCGTGATGCTCGGCTACTGGGACGAGCCGGAGAAGACCGCCGAGGCGATCGACCGGGGCCGCTGGATGCACACCGGCGACCTGGCGATGATGCGGGACGACGGCTACGTGGAGATCGTCGGCCGCATCAAGGACATGATCATCCGGGGCGGCGAGAACATCTACCCGCGCGAGATCGAGGAGTTCCTCTACGCCCACCCGAAGGTCGCGGACGTCCAGGTCGTCGGCGTCCCGCACGAACGCTACGGCGAGGAGGTCCTGGCCTGCGTCATCCCCCGCGACCCGGCCGACCCGCTCACCCTGGACGAACTGCACGCCTTCTGCGACGGGCAGCTGGCCCACTACAAGGTGCCCAGCCGCCTGGAACTCCTGGAGACCTTCCCGATGACGGTCTCGGGGAAGGTGCGCAAGATCGAACTCCGGGAGAGGTACGCGACCGGTTGAGCCCGGCTCGCACCGTGCTCGCGGCTCCTCGCGCCGGTGTCGCTCCTCGCGCCGTAGGATTTGTGCATGTCGGAGCTCAATCTGCGGCGTCTGCGCTACTTCGTGGCCGTCGCCGACACGCTCAGCTTCAGCCGGGCGGCGCAGGAACTGCACATCGCCCAGCCCGTGCTCAGCCGGCAGATCGCGCTGCTGGAACGGGAACTCGGTGTCACCCTGTTCGACCGCTCGACGCGGGGTACCGACCTGACCCGGGCGGGCCGGGCCATCGCGGAGGACGGACGGCAACTGCTGCGCTCTGCCGAGGCACTGGAGCGGCGTGCCCGTCAGGCCGCCCAGGGGACCGAGCGGCTGGCCATCGGTTTCATGCCGGGCCTGCTGGTCACGCCCATCGTGCAGGGCCTGCGGCAGTGGCTCGCCGACATTCGGATCGACCTGGTCCGCACGGGCTGGCACGACCAGGTGGAGACGATCCTGGACGGCCGTGTCGACCTCGGTCTGGTGCGTCTTCCCGTTCCGCACCGGGGTCTTCAGGTCGAGCCACTGTTCCAGGAGCAGCGGATCGTCGTCCTGTCCGCCTCGCACCCCCTCGCCGCTGCCGAGGACCTGAGCGTGTACGCCCTGGCCGAGTACGACCTCCTCCAGTCCCCGGACGCGGCTCCCGAGTGGCGTGAGGCCCGTCTCGCGCGCGGTCTGCCCGTGCCGACCGGGGGTGATCATCCGCACGAGGTGGAGATCAAGCTGGAGCGGGTGGCCGCCTCGTCCGGGGTGGCGTTCCTCCCGGTGTCGACGGCCCGGTTCTACACCCGGACCGACGTCGTCGCGCGCCCGGTGGCGGGGCTGGCGCCGAGCGCCGTCGGCGTGGCCTGGGCCGCCGGGCGCGACTCGGCCGCGCTGAACCATGCGATCACGCTCGCTCATACCCTGCGGGCATCACTGACGACGGAAAGGGTCTTGGACGGGGCGGCAGCGCCGGACGGACCCTGAACGCATGACCATCAACTCTTCCTCCCGCATCGTCGTCCTCGGTGGAACCAGCGGCATCGGCCTCGCCGTCGCCCGGCGCGCCGCCGACGCAGGAGCGACGGTGACCATCGCATCGAGCCGGGCCACGTCGGTCGAGCGCGCCCTCGCGCAGCTTCCGGCCGGCGTCGTCGGACGGGCCGTGGACGCGAGTTCCGGAGATGCGGTCGCGGCCCTCTTCGACGAGATCGGCACGTTCGACCACCTCGCCTACACCGCCGGTGAGAACCTCACCGGCCTTCCTCTCACCGACTACACGGTCGACCGGGCGAGCGAGTTCTTCGCCCTGCGCCTGTTCCACGCGCTCGAGGCCGTCCGACTGGCCGTGCCGCATCTCGCACCGGGCGGGTCCGTCACCCTGACCAGCGGCACGGCGGCCTTCAAGGGCGGCCCCGGATGGACCCTGGGGGCCGCGGTCTCCGGCGCGGTGGTGTCCGCCGCCCGCAGTCTCGCCGTGGAACTGGCGCCGGTGCGGGTGAACGCCGTGGCGCCCGGGGTCGTGCGCTCGCCGCTGTGGTCGGGGATGAGCGAGGCGGACCGGGAGGACATGTACGCCGGTCTCGCCGCGTCCCTGCCCCTGGGCCGTGTGGCGGAGCCGGACGACGTGGCCAAGGCGTTCCTCGCCCTCATGGACCAGGACTATGTGACCGGCACGGTGTCGGTCGTCGACGGCGGCACCCTCGCAGCCTGAGGGCGAGGGACGTCCGGGACGACCCGGCCCGGTGCCGGCACGCGGCGCTCAGCGGTCCACCGTCCTGCGGAAGATCTGCCGGGAGCCGCCCTCCGGGCCCGGGGCGGCGGGCTCGGCGGGGGTGAAGCCGAGGCGTTCGTAGAAGACGCGGGCGCCGCTGACGACGGCCCCGGGGTGATCCGGCCCGAAGGTGACCACCTCGATCTCGCCGGGGCCGCGCACCCAGCGGCGTACCGCCTCCTCCATCAGCGCGCGGCCGACGCCCGTGCCGCGGGCCCGGCGGGAGACGACGAGCCAGTGCACGTGGTACGTCGGCGCCTCGGCCCCGAAGAGCAGCCCGCCGAGCAGGTCCGGTCCGGAGGACGGGGCGACCAACGCCATGGACGCGGCGATGTGCTCGCGTACCGCGTCGTGGAAACCGGGGTCCTCGACCATGGGCCCGAACCACTGCTCCACCTGCGCCGCCAGACCGAGGAATCCGGGAAGGTCGTGCGCGCGTGCCGGCCTCACGGTCATCGGGACGGACCGCCACGTCTCCTCGCCGCGCGGCAGTTCCAGGCGCATGCACACCCGCCGCCAGCGGTGGAGGCCGTGGGCCGCCTCCTCGGCGCGGATCCGCCGCAGCCCCGGGGTGAGTTCGTGCTCGCTCAGGGTGCGAAAGCCCAGACGTGCGTAGTACGGGGCGTTCCACGGGACCTCGGCGAACGTGGTGAGGGTGAGGGCGGGCAGGCCCTCCTCGCGGGCCCGGTGCGCGGCGTGCGCGAGCAAGGCGCGGCCCACGCCCCGGCGGGCGGCTCTCGGGTGGACGGAGACCTGTTCGACGTGGAGGACGCCGTCGACCGGCTCGGCGGTCAAGTACGCCACGGGACGGTCCTCCTCGTCCGCCGCGACCCAGCAGCGCCCGGACCTCCGGTAGCGCTCCAGCACGTCCAGGGCGGGCGGGTCGTCGTCGGCGATCTCGGGCATGCCCAGGTCGCGGAACGGCGCGCCGGCCGCCCGCTCGACGTGTTGCAGGGCGGGCAGTTCGCCGAGGGCGGCGGCACGGATGCGCATCCGACGAGTATCGGGCTCATCCGCCGCACGCGTCGCGGGAGTTTCAGGCCGCGTCCGCGTCCAGCGCCCTCGCCGGGGCGTTCTCGGGGCGGGCGGCGCCCGAGGGTTCGAGGACGAACAGCGGCACGTCCAGGGCGTCGGCGCGGGCGCGGGCCTCGGCGCTGTAGCCGGAGAGGGAGAAGTACAGGCAGGCCGCGGACTCCGTCATGGCGGTCAGCCACAGGCACTCCACGTCCCGCGGGGTCGCGCGCCGCGCCGACGGGTCGAGCTGCGCCAGCACGCCCCGGCCGGCCAGTCCGATGCCGGACGTCGGCCGCTGGTCCGCGCGCCGGATGTCGTCGTGGCCGAGACGGCGCAGATACAGCACGGTGGCCGTGACCGCGTCGCGCGCCGTGCGGATCGGCACGGTGGGCGCGGAGGGCCGCGCCGGCCCTCCGGCGGCCGGCGCCTCGGCCCGCTCGACCGTGACCGGGATGCGCAGCACCGTCCCGCAGGGGCAGCCCAGTTCGGGGTGCGGCCACTCGCCGTGCGCGCCGCAGCTGCCGCAGCGCACCGTCACCCACTCCTCGCGCCAGGAGCGCTCCCCGACGGCGGCCGGCACCCTGTCCGGGTCCAGCGGCGCGGCGACGGGCGCACCGCAGGCGCAGGGGTACGCCGGGGCCGTGTAGCGGTGCGAGCGCCGGCAGTCGGGGCAGCGCACCGGGAGGCTCTCGGACATGGGGCCACTCCCGTACAGATCTCGAGGCGGGTCCATCGTCCTCCTCTCCGCCGCCGATGTCCCGTACTTGAGCCCGCTCTTGACGGCCTCCGTCCACCGCTTCTACATTCATTCCAGATAGCAGAAAAAATATTCCGCTGTACGGAAAACGGAAGCGGCTCACCGCGGGGCGCGACGGGCGTGCGAATCCGAGAAGCCGAAGCAGGAGTACTCCATGGCTCGAATGACGGCTGCCCGCGCGGCGGTCGAGATCCTCAAGCGTGAGGGCGTCGACGTCGCGTTCGGTGTCCCCGGCGCGGCGATCAACCCGTTCTACGCGGCGCTCAAGGCGTCCGGCGGCATCGGCCACACCCTCGCCCGCCATGTCGAGGGCGCCTCCCACATGGCCGAGGGCTACACCCGCACCCACCCCGGAAACATCGGCGTGTGCGTCGGCACGTCCGGTCCGGCCGGCACCGACATGATCACCGGCCTGTACTCGGCGTCCGGCGACTCGATCCCGATCCTCTGCATCACCGGCCAGGCGCCGACCGCGGTGATCCACAAGGAGGACTTCCAGGCCGTCGACATCGCGTCCATCGCCCGGCCGGTCACCAAGATGGCGGTGACCGTGCTGGAGGCGGCGCAGGTGCCCGGCGTCTTCCAGCAGGCGTTCCACCTGATGCGCTCCGGGCGCCCCGGACCCGTGCTGATCGACCTGCCGATCGACGTGCAGCTGACGGAGATCGAGTTCGACCCCGACACGTACGAGCCGCTCCCCGTCTACAAGCCCGCCGCCACCCGCGCGCAGATCGAGAAGGCGCTCGGCATGCTGAACGCCGCCGAGCGGCCGCTGATCGTCGCGGGCGGCGGGGTCGTCAACGCCGACGCGGCCGCCCTGCTGACGCGGTTCGCGGAACTGACCGGCACGCCTGTCGTGCCGACGCTGATGGGCTGGGGCGTCATCCCCGACGACCACGAACTCAACGCCGGCATGGTCGGGTTGCAGACCTCGCACCGCTACGGCAACGCGACGTTCCTGGAGTCCGACTTCGTCCTCGGCATCGGCAACCGCTGGGCCAACCGCCACACCGGGCGCCTCGACGTCTACACCGCCGGCCGCACCTTCGTGCACGTCGACGTCGAACCCACCCAGATCGGCCGCATCTTCGCCCCCGACTACGGCATCGCCTCCGACGCACGGGCCGCGCTGGAACTGTTCGTCGAGGTCGCCGAGGAGATGCGGGCGGAGGGCCGCCTCCCCGACCGCACGGCCTGGGCGGCCTCCGCGCAGGAACGGCGCGCCACGCTGCAGCGCCGTACGCACTTCGACGACGTGCCGATGAAGCCGCAGCGGGTCTACGAGGAGATGAACAAGGCGTTCGGGCCCGAGACGCGGTACGTCACCACCATCGGCCTCTCCCAGATCGCGGGCGCGCAGATGCTGCACGTCCACCGGCCGCGCCACTGGATCAACTGCGGCCAGGCCGGCCCGCTCGGCTGGACCGTCCCGGCGGCGCTGGGCGTGGCCAAGGCGGACCCGGAGGCGCAGGTCGTCGCCCTGTCCGGCGACTACGACTTCCAGTTCATGATCGAGGAACTGGCCGTCGGCGCGCAGCACCGCATCCCGTACGTCCACGTCCTCGTCAACAACGCCTACCTGGGCCTGATCCGCCAGGCCCAGCGCGCCTTCGACATCGACTTCCAGGTCAACCTGGAGTTCGAGAACATCAACGCGCCCGAACTGGGGGCCTACGGCGTCGACCACGTCAAGGTCGCGGAGGGCCTGGGCTGCAAGGCGATCCGCGTCACCGACCCCGGTGAACTGGGCGCGGCCTTCGAACAGGCGAAGAAACTCGCGACGGAACACCGCGTCCCGGTCGTCGTGGAGGCGATCCTCGAACGCGTCACGAACATCGCGATGTCGACGACGAACGACATCAGCGACGTGACCGAGTTCGAACCCGTCGCGACGGAACCGGGCCACGCACCGACGGCGGTCAGGCCCCTGAAGGTCTGACCACAGCGAGGGCGGGGGCGGGGGCATGGGCACCCCGCCCCCGCCCTCGCGCCGGTGCCGGCTCACCACCGCGCCGGGCGCCGGGGTCACGTCGGCGGCCGCGCAGAAGTCCTCGAGGGCGATGGGCCCGCGAGCCGTGCCGTCGTCCCACCGGGACGGGCGGGCGGAACACGTCCACGCGAACTCGCAGGAGCGTCAGCCCCTCGACTCGCTTCATCCGGTGCTGGTCACCCGGTGCACCCGCCCCGGACAGCGGGTGCGGTCCCGGGCTCAGTCGCCCCCGCCGCCGCAACCCCCGCCGCCTCCGCAACCGCCCCCGCTTCCGCCCCCGCAGAACTCGCCGCCGCAGTAGTGGGGGCCCGTGTAGCCGCCGGCGGAGCCGCCGGAGGTCGGGATAAAGTGGCGCAGGGAGCGTTTGTGGCGGAGGCGGACGCGGGGGGTGAGGCCCGTCCGGAGGGCGAAGCGGGGGACGACGACGCGGAGGGCCGCCTGGCCGTGCAGGGCGACGGCCAGGAGTTTCTCCTCGTCGGAGAGGCCGTCCCGGCTCGCCGGGACGGGACACGCGGTACGCAGCACCTCCAGGCGACGGCGCGCCGCCCGCGTCGTGCCCAGCGCCGGCGGACTCACCATGCCTGTCTCCGCCAGCCCGGTCCTCAGCGTGGCCACCGCCCACCGGACGTCCGGGTCGCGCAGCAACTCCCGTACGTGGCACGGCCCGTGCAGCCTTCGGTACACCGCGCTCTCCAGGTACGGCACCCTCAGCTCCGCCGGGACGTCGAGGTCATCGTCCTGCGTCGGGAGGGGCGGCAGCGCGCGCCCCGCCTCGTTGTCGACCGCCACCACCGTGTTCCGTGCGCCGGGCTCGACCGCGCCGCGCAGGTGCAGGGCGACGACGGCCACCACGACGGCGGCGCGCGGGCCTCCGGCCAGCAGAGCGAGTTCGTGCGGCGTCTCCCGGGCGCGCTCGGTCTCGGCCATGGCAGGACACCCCCTCGGACAGGGGCCCGCCGCCCCCGTGCCGGCGGGCCCCGTGTGCGGGGATGATTCCCGCGCGCGGAGCCCGCCGAAGCCTCGGGAGGCCGTGTTCAGAGGTTCATTTGAGGGTGCCGTAGGCGCCCTACGGACGGTGCCGTAGAGGACGCGCTCACGACTGGTGGTGTTCGTGCAGTCCCGGCCAGTCGTCCGGGCCGCCGCCCTGCCACTCGATGAAGTCCGTGTCCTCGACGTCGGTGACGTACAGGTCGGCCAGGCGCAGGATCTCGCCCACGTCGTCGCTGTGCGTGGCGACGCCCAGCGTCTCGTCGTCGGAGGTGACCCGCCGGGAGCCGTCCAGGGCCGGCGCGTGGACCACGATGTGCGGATGCTCCGTCGGATGTGCCATGCCCCCAGGCTGCTGCGGTCCGGGCGGATCCGCACGCCGGGGGCCGGGAGGGCTAGGGCCTTTCGTTCGGATCACCCCGGCGTCGCGGGGTCTGGCACGCACTCCCCCACTGCCCTGAACGGGCGTGGGGGTGCCCCCAGCGGCGTTGTCGTCGGTTGCCAACGCTCCGCGTTGACGCCCTCCTCCGCCTTGCAGCTGCACGCACCAGACCCCGCTCGGGTCGGCCGAAGACGCACCGCGTCTCACAACCGGCCTGATCCGAACGAAAGGCCCTAGGGACCGCGGCGGCGGCGACGGCCGCGGGGCGTCTCCCCTCAGGTCGTAGGAGACGGACCGCGGCGTTCACCACCGCACTGGCTCGCACGCCGCCGCGGCGCCCTCGCCCCGCCCGCGTCCCGCGGACGTCGTACGGCCACCCCTCATCCGGGCCGTGCGGCGTCGCGGTGCGGGCCGTGGGTTCCGGGCGGCGCCGCCGCCTTGGGCGCGACGGGACTGATGTCGGCGCCGGCGCCGCCCGGGGTCTCAGGGGAACAGCGGGGTCAGACCTGCGCGCCGGACAGCCGCTCGACGGCCCGCAGCAGCGCGGAGTGGTCGAGCCCGCCGTCGCCCTGGGCACGCAGGCTCGCCACCAGCTGGGCGACCACGGCGCCGACGGGCAGCGCGGCGCCCACGGTGCGGGCGGCGTCGGTGACGATGCCCATGTCCTTGTGGTGCAGGTCGATCCGGAAGCCCGGCCGGAAGTCCCGGCTCAGGAAGTTGTCCTTCTTGCGGGCCAGCACGGTCGAGCCGGCCAGCCCGCCGCCCAGGACGTCCAGCGCGGCCGCGAGGTCGACGCCGGACTTCTCCAGGAAGACCACGGCCTCCGCGCAGGCCTGGATGTTCACGGCGACGATCAGCTGGTTGGCGGCCTTCACCGTCTGCCCGGAGCCGTGCGGACCGCACCGCACGATCGTCCTGCCCAGCGCCTCGAACAGCGGCTTCGCCTCGTCGAAGTCGGCCTGGTCGCCGCCCACCATGATGGACAGCACCGCCTCGATCGCCCCGGCCTCGCCGCCGGACACGGGCGCGTCGAGCACCCGGACGCCCTTGTCCTTCGCGGCGGCGGCCAGGTCGACGGAGGTCTGCGGGGTGATCGAGGACATGTCGATCAGCAGGGCGCCGCGCCGGGCGTTCTCCAGGATGCCGTCGGGGCCGTACGCGACGGCCTCGACCTGCGGGGAGGCGGGGACCATCGTGACGATCACGTCGGCGTCCCGCACCGCCTCGGCGACGGAGGAGGCCGCGGTGCCGCCCGCGGCGGACAGCCGGTCCAGCTTGTCCCGCTCGAGGGTGTAACCGGTGACGTCGTAGCCCGCCTTGACCAGGTTCTCGGACATGGGGGAGCCCATGATGCCGAGGCCGATCCAGGCGACCTTGGGAAGGGTGCTCATGAGGGTGCCTCTCGGTACGACTCGGTACGTGCAGATACGTCTGGGGAGGAAGTGCGTCAGCGCGCCTCGCGCGGCAGCCAGTCGAAGGCCTCCGCGCTCGGGCGGTCGCCCGGCTTGTACTCGAGGCCGACCCGGCCGTCGTAACCGGCCTTCCGCAGCCGGTCCAGCAGGTCCTCCAGCGGGAGCGACCCGGTGCCGGGCGCGCCGCGTCCGGGGCTGTCGGCGATCTGCACGTGCCCGGTCCGGTCGGCGTACCGGTCGATGACCGCCGGCAGGTCCTCGCCGTTCATGGCCAGGTGGTACAGGTCCATCAGGAAGCGCGCGTTGTCCAGCCCGGTGGCCGCGTCGACCCGGTCGACGACGCCGACGGCGTCCTGCGCCGACACCAGCGGGTAGTGCGGCGACTCGGGCCGGTTCAGCGCCTCGATCAGCAGGACGGCGCCGATCCGGTCGGCGGCCCGCGCGGCGAGGACGAGGTTCTCCAGCGCGAGCGCGTCCTGCTCGGCCGGGTCCACGCCGTCCACCCGGTTGCCGTACAGCGCGTTCAGCGCGCGGCAGCCGAGCGACTCGGCGAAACCGGCCGCGACCTCGACGTTCGCCCGGAACCGGTCCGACTCCTCGCCCGGCACGGACAGGGCGCCGCGGTCGGGTCCCGGCAGCTGCCCGGCGTAGAAGTTCAGGCCGGTGAGCCGGACGCCCGCGTCCTCGATCGCCGTGCGCAGCGCGTCGAGCTCGGATCGCGGAGGCACGGGCGAGTCGACCCACGGCCACCACAGCTCGACCGCGCCGAAACCGGCCTCGGCGGCGGCCGCCGGGCGCTCCAGGAGCGGGAGCTCGGTGAAGAGGATCGACAGGTTGACGGTGAAGCGCTGGTCGGCGAATCCCATCGGGCCGCGCTCCCTTCGCACTCGTGTTTTCCGTATAGCGGAATAAGCTTTCTGCTTACTGGAAGACTGCCCGCACCGGTGAAGGGCTGTCAAGAGGTCGGTAGGTTGGCCCCGTGCGATTGCGAGTGGAGTTCACGACCGAGCCCTTCGACCTCGACGAGGCGCCCGAGCACGCCGTCGTGGCGCGCGAGGTCATCGAGACGGCGGAGCTGGACGAGGTGGACGTCGGGCCGTTCGGCAACACCGCCGAGGGTGGCGCCGACGCGGTGCTGGGCGCCGTGGACGCCCTGCTGCGCCGCACCCTGACCGCCGGCGCCACCCGCGTCTCCCTCCAGATCAACGTGGTCGAGGAGGGCGACCGGTGAGCGGGACCGGTCAGGGCGCCTTCGTCGCGGCCGTGAAACCGCTGGTCGACGCGATGGGCGGGGAGATGATCCCGCCGGACGAGGCCGGCCCCGACGACGTGGTGCTCTCCTGGGAGGGCGCCGCCGCCGTCGCCGTACGGCTGCCGCAGCTCGCGGACTCCCTCGACCACATCCTGGCCGCGCTGGAGCGCCGCAGGGGTGTGCCGCTGGCGGAGCTGGACCGCAAGGCGAAGCAGGAGATCGTGCGCAGTCTGGAGGCGCGCGGGGCGTTCGCCGTGCGGCACGGGGTGGAGACGGTGGCGAGCGCGCTCGGCGTCAGCCGCTTCACCGTCTACAACTACCTCAACCGCGAGAAGGGCGCCTGAACCGGGGCGCGGTGACCCTCACGGAGCCCGGTCCGGGCGCCTCACCCAAACGTCACACGGATTTTTCAACAAACTGTTGACGCGTGCTGCGTGACGGCGTTCACTGTCGGCACGCCCGTTCGCAGCACACGGCCGTTCGCGGCCACAGACGGCCGTTCGCGGCCACGGAGGCTCCCGTGACGTCGACAGCAACGCCCCCGGGCCTGGCCCGGTTCAACGCCCTGGAGGAGCAGGCGGCGCACACCGCGCTCCTCGAGGCCTGCGCCTCCACCGCCTGGGTCCGGCGGCTGCTCGCCTCCCGGCCGTACGCCGACCCCGAGGCGCTGTACGCCGAGAGTGACGCCGCCATGGCGGCGCTCACCGAGGCCGACCTGGCCGAGGCGATGGCCGGGCACCCGCCGATCGGCCGCCCCAAGCCGGGAGACCCCACCTCGGCGCGCGAACAGCGCGGCATGGCCGGGGCCACGGACGAGCTGCGCGCCGAGATGCTGGAGCTGAACCTCGCCTACCAGGAGAAGTTCGGCCACGTCTTCCTGATCTGCGCCACCGGCCGCAGCGCCGAGGAGATGCGGGACGCCGTGCGCGAGCGCCTCGGCAACCCGCCGGAGAAGGAACGCGAGATCGTCCGCACCGAACTGGGGAAGATCAACCGCATCCGGCTGACCCGACTCGTCGAAGAGGACTGACCTCGCATGAGCACCGACACCACCGCCTCCGTGTCCACGCACATCCTGGACACCAGCGTCGGCCGCCCCGCCGAGGGCGTCGCCGTACGCCTCTCCGCCCGCCCCGGCCGGCGGGCCGCCTGGCAGGAGCTCGGCGGGTCCGCGACCGACGCGGACGGGCGGTGCAAGGACCTGCCGGCCCTGCCGGAGGGAACCACCCATGTACGGCTCGGCTTCGAGGTGGAGCCGTACTTCGAGAAGAAGAAGGCCGAGGCTCAGCAGGACGCCCCCGCGCATCGGGACAGCGGTGCCGTGTTCTTCCCCGAGGTGGCGATCACCTTCGCCGTCACGGCCGGCGAGCACTACCACGTACCGCTGCTGCTCAACCCGTTCGGCTACTCCGTTTACCGAGGGAGCTAGCACCCATGCCCACGATCCTGGGACAGAACCAGTACGGCAAGGCCGAGAACCGAGTCGTCAAGATCACGCGGGACGGCGCCACCCACCACATCAAGGACCTCAACGTCTCCGTCGCCCTCTCCGGCGACATGGACGACGTCCACTACAACGGGTCCAACGCCAACGTCCTGCCGACCGACACCACCAAGAACACGGTGTTCGCCTTCGCCAAGGAGCACGGCATCGAGTCGGCCGAGCAGTTCGGCGTCCACCTCGCCCGGCACTTCGTCACCTCGCAGGAGCCCATCCACCGGGCGCGCATCCGCATCGAGGAGTACGCCTGGGAGCGCATCGAGGCCTCCGGCGAGGCCAGGCACTCCTTCGTCCGCAAGGGCCAGGAGACCCGCCTCACCCAGGTCACCTACGACGGCACGAGCTGGGAGGTCGTCTCCGGCCTGAAGGACCTCACCGTCATGAACTCCACCGACTCGGAGTTCTGGGGCTACGTCAAGGACCGCTACACCACCCTCAAGGAGGCCTACGACCGCATCCTCGCCACCTCGGTCTCCGCCCGCTGGCGCTTCAACTGGACCGACGACGCGCAGGAGATGCCCGACTGGGACGCCTCGTACGCCCGGGTCAGGCAGCACATGCTGCGGGCCTTCGCCGACACCTACTCCCTCTCGCTCCAGCAGACGCTGTACCAGATGGGCTCCCGCGTCGTCGAGGAGTGCGCCGAGGTCGACGAGATCCGCTTCTCCCTCCCCAACAGCCACCACTTCCTGGTCGACCTGGAGCCGTTCGGCCTGAAGAACGACACCCCCGACGGAGCGGTGTACTTCGCCTCCGACCGCCCCTACGGCCTGATCGAGGCCACCGTCCTCAGGGACGGCTGCGAGGCGCGGATACCGGTGGACCTCACCAACCTCTGACCGCACCCCCACATCGGCACCCGTGGCCGGGTACCCGCGCCCCGCACCCGCCCGGCCACGGCACTCAAAACCCCAGGGTCCTGCCGTGCCCTCTCCCCGTACGCGAAAAGGACGCACCATGGCAGCAGACCGGCGCACCGTCATCGAGAACTGTGCGATCGCCACCGTCGACGCGCACGACACCGAGCACGCCACCGGACACCTCGTCCTCGCCGACGACCGCATCGAGTCGCTCGGCCCCGGACCGGCCCCCGAAGGACTGGAGAACGTCGCCCGCCGGATCGACGCCACCGGCCACCTGGCGACCCCCGGACTGGTCAACACCCACCACCACTTCTACCAGTGGCTCACCCGGGGCCTGGCCACCGACCACAACCTCTTCGACTGGCTCGTCGCCCTCTACCCGACCTGGGCGCGCATCGACGAGGCGATGGTCCACGCGGCGGCCCAGGGATCGCTCGCGATGATGGCCCGCGGCGGCGTCACCACCGCCATGGACCACCACTACGTCTTCCCGCGCGGCTCCGGCGACCTGTCCGAGGCGATCATCACCGCCGCCCGCGACATGGGCGTCCGTTTCACCCTGGCCCGCGGCTCCATGGACCGCGGCGAGTCCGACGGCGGACTGCCCCCGGACTTCGCGGTGGAGACCCTCGACGACGCGCTCGCCGCCACCGAGGAGACGGTACGCCGCCACCACGACACCTCGCCCGGCGCGATGACCCAGGTCGCGGTCGCCCCCTGCTCCCCGTTCTCCGTCTCCACCGAACTCATGCGCCAGGGCGCCGAACTGGCCCGCCGCCTCGGCGTGCGGCTGCACACCCACGGCTCGGAGACCGTGGAGGAGGAGAAGTTCTGCCACGAGCTGTTCGGCATGGGCCCGACTGACTACTTCGCGTCCACCGGCTGGCTCGGCGACGACGTGTGGATGGCGCACTGCGTCCACATGAACGACTCCGACATCGCCGCGTTCGCCCGCACCGGCACCGGCGTCGCCCACTGCCCGTCCTCCAACGCCCGCCTCGCCGCCGGCATCGCCCGCGTCCCCGACATGCTCGCGGCCGGCGTCCCCGTCGGCCTCGGCGTGGACGGCACCGCCTCCAACGAGTCCGGCGAACTCCACACCGAACTGCGCAACGCCCTGCTGATCAACCGCCTCGGCGCCCACCGCGAGAAGGCCCTCACCGCACGCCAGGCCCTCCGCCTCGGCACCCACGGCGGGGCGCGCGTGCTGGGCCGGGCGGACGAGATCGGCTCCCTGGAGCCGGGCAAGCTCGCCGACCTGGTGCTCTGGCGCATGGACACCCTCGCCCACGCCTCCGTCGCCGACCCGGTCACCGCCCTGGTGTTCGGCGCCGCCGCCCCGGTCACCGCGTCCTTCGTGAACGGCCGTCAGATCGTCGAGAACGACCGGCTGCTCACCGCCGACGAGGACGCGATCGCCCGCACCACCCGCGCCGAGGCACGGCGCCTCGCCCGCGTCGCCGGGCACGCCTGACCCCCGTACGTCTCCGGGCCGGGAGGGACGGCTCCCGGCCCGGAGACCGCGGACCCCGCACGGGATCCGCGGAGGCCGTCTCCGGGGCGCGCCCAGGCGCGCCCCGGGAACGGCACCCACCCCCGCTCCACCGGACGTCTCCGTCCCTCCCCACGCTCGGCCGCACTCGAGCGGGAGGTACCCCACGCCCGCCCGCACCTCCCTGACAACCACGCCGGCCTCGGCGTGCAACCGACCGGAGGAACACCGCAGTGGCCGACCACCCCGTAGACGAGAAGCTTCCCGCGCCGAAGATGGCGACGACCGGCCTGCAGCACGTGGCCGCCATGTACGCGGGCGTCGTCGCCCCACCCCTGATCGTCGGCGCGGCCGTCGGTCTCACCCCCGCCGAACTGACCTTTCTCACCGGCGCCTGCCTGTTCACCGCGGGCCTCGCCACCTTCCTGCAGACCGTCGGCGTCTGGAAGATCGGCGCCCGGCTGCCGTTCGTCAACGGCGTCACCTTCGCCGGCGTCGCCCCCATGACCGCGATCGTCGCCTCCACCGACGACAAGAAGGACGCCCTGCCGGTCATCTTCGGCGCGGTCATCGTCGCCGGGCTCCTCGGCTTCCTCGCCGCGCCCTTCTTCAGCAAGGCGGTCCGCTTCTTCCCGCCCGTGGTCACCGGCACCGTGATCACCCTGATAGGCGTATCCCTGCTGCCCGTCGCCTTCGGCTGGGCGCAGGGAGCGAGCCCCGACGCCGACGACTACGGCTCGGCCGTCAACCTCGGCCTCGCCGCGATCACCCTCCTCATCGTGCTGCTGCTGCGCCGCTTCACCCGCGGCTTCGTCAAGCAGATCGCCGTGCTGCTCGGCATGGTCGCCGGCACCCTGATCGCCGTCCCGTTCGGCGTCACCGACTTCTCCCCGGTCGCCGAGGCGGACCTCGTCGGCTTCCCCACCCCGTTCCACTTCGGCGCCCCGCAGTTCCAGCTCGCCGCGATCGTCTCGCTGTGCGTGGTGATGGTCGTGTCGATGACCGAGTCGACCGCCGACATGCTGGCCCTCGGCGAGATCGTCGAGCGCCCCGCGGACGAGAGGACCATCGCGGCCGGGCTGCGCGCCGACACGCTCGGCTCGGCGCTCGCCCCGCTGTTCAACGGCTTCATGTGCAGCGCGTTCGCCCAGAACATCGGCCTCGTCGCGATGACGCGGATCCGCAGCCGGTTCGTCGTCGCCACCGGCGGCGGCTTCCTCGTCCTCATGGGCCTGTGTCCGGTCGCCGCCTCGCTCATCGCCGTCGTGCCGCGTCCGGTGCTCGGCGGCGCCGGGGTCGTGCTCTTCGGCTCGGTCGCCGCCAGCGGCATCCAGACCCTCGCCAAGGCGGGCCTGGACCGGGACAACAACGTGCTGATCGTCGCCGTGTCCCTCGCCGTCGGCGTCATCCCGATCAGCGCGCCCGAGTTCTACCACGCGTTCCCGGAGACGGCCCGCATCGTCCTGGACTCCGGGATATCCACCGGCTGCGTGGTCGCCGTCCTGCTGAACCTCGTCTTCAACCACCTGGGCCGGGGCGGACGCGAGGCCGCCGACGTCACCCACCCGATGGAGACGGGCGAGGACCTCACCGCTCCCACGGGCAAGGCGTCGGCGGCCTCCTGACGGTTCGGCGGCCCGGTCAGGCCCGGGCCGCCGCCACCTCCGCGCGCAGCTGCGGCAGCATGTCGTGGTAGACGCCCGGGCACTCGGTCGTGCCGTAGTCCTTGTGCCCGAAGATCTGCGTGGACGCGATCCCGTACTGGTCGCAGGCGTACGCGCACAGCGCCACCAGGACGTCCCACTGCGCCTGCGGCGGCTGCGCGCCCGCGTGGTACTGGCCCTCGCAGGCGATGCCGACGGCCTGCGTGTTCTGTCCGGAGGTGTGGGCGCCGAGCACGAACGTCCGCCCGCCGGTGAGCGCCGAGAGGCTGCCGGTGCGGCCCTCGGTGATCCAGCCGCCGCGGCTCACCAGGAAGTTGTAGCCGGTGTCCACCCATCCGTTGTCGTCCATGTGCAGGTCCTGCACCCAGTGGGCGTGGGAGTGGGCCTGGGCGCGGGAGTGGTCGGTGGTGTTCGGCGACACGGTGTGGTGGACCACCAGCCGGCTGGGCCTGTACTGCAGGACGCTGACGGTCCCCTGCGGGGACCGGGCGCCCCAGACCTTCGTGCCGTCGATGTCGGGCTGCACGGCGGCGCCGCCGCGCGCGTGCGCGACGCCGGACACGGCGCCGGCGGCGAGCCCGGCCGCGCCGGCGAGCAGGAGACGGCGCCGGAAGAGGTTGCTGGAATGCACGATCACTCCTCGGGAGAGGGGGTGTGGGGGGAAAACGGAGAGGGGCCGGCGTCCGAGGACGTCCGGCCCCTCCGTGCGGCCGCGTGCGTGACGGCGTGTCAGCCCGTCACGTGTTGTTGGCGAGGGCCAGGAGCCGGTCGCGGGAGCCGTTGAACTTGTTGCGGTCGACGTTGCCCGAGACGCCGGAGACCGACCCGGAGTCGGTGTACTGCCACACCGTCCAGGTGGGGAAGCCCGCGGGGATGGTGGGCGACGAGGCGGACGTCCAGTGCGCCACCCACAGCGGGCTCTTGGACGACATGCCCGTCCAGCTGCCGGTGCAGGTGTTCCACCAGCTCGCCGTCGTGTAGATGACGGCGTCCCGGCCGGTGCGGGACTTGTAGGTGGTGTAGAAGTCGTTGATCCACGTGCGCATCTGCGTGGTGGACAGGCCGTAGCACATCGCCCCGTACGGGTTGTGCTCGATGTCCAGCACGCCCGGCAGCGTCAGGTTGTCGCGCGACCAGCCGCCGCCGTTGCTCGCGAAGTAGGTCGCCTGGGTGGAGCCGTTGGAGGCGTTGGGGAGCGCGAAGTGGTACGCCCCGCGGATCACTCCCGCGGAGTGCGCGGCGGGGTAGTTGGTGTTGAAGCGGGAGTCCTTGTAGTTGGTGCCCTCGGTCGCCTTGATCCAGGCGAACTGGATGCCGGCGTTGCGCACGGAGGTCCAGTTGATGCTGCCCTGCCAGTGCGACACGTCGATGCCCTGCACGCCGTCGGTGGGGGCCAGCAGCCCGCGCGACGGTTCCTCGGCGGCGGGGTTGCCCTCGTGGATGCGGGCGCCCACGCCCATGTAGGCCTGGCCGGGCTTGATGGTGAGGGGCTGCGGGTCGGGCTGCGGTGCGGCGCCCGCGCCGGTGGCGGACGTGGCCGTGAGCGCGAGGGCGGCGCCGAGGACGCCGAGCGCGGTGGCCGTGCGTCTGCCGAGGCGGGAGACGTGGGGGAGTACCTGCATGGACTTGCCTCCTGAACACATGTGGGGATGAGAAGGAGGTGACGTCGGCCGCTGCCACCTGGGCAGTTCCGTATTCCTTGACGTGCGCGCGTCATTAGTTACGCACGTAGATTGACGAGCTGTAAAGAGTCTCCTTGCTTCTCTGGTGGTCTGGTCCACTGTAGGAGCGGATGGCCAGGAAACTTGGGAGCCGAAAGGAGGAAACTTTCATCGGATGAAAACACGAACCGGGTCCCGGTGGTCCGGAACCCGGCCTTCACCTCCCACTTCCGCCCGCCGTAGGGCTCACGTGTTCTGACGGGGCGTCCGCAGCACGACCGCCGCCAGCCCCAGCGCGCCCGCCGCGATCACGGCCGCCACCCGGAACGCCAGCTGATATCCCTCCGCCGTCGCCGCCACCACTTCGGCGCCCCCGCCCAGCAGGGCGTCGGTCCGGCCGGCCGCCAGCACCGACAGCGCGGCCAGCCCCAGCGAACCGCCGACCACCTGCGTGGTGTTGAACAGACCCGACGCGAGCCCCGCGTCCTCCTCCCGCGCCCCCGACATGGCCAGCCCGGTCAGCGCGGGCATCGCCGCCGCGAACCCGACGGCGAGCAGCAGCATCGGCGGCAGGACGTCCGTCAGGTACACCCCGTTCTCGGGCGCCCGGCCGAGCAGCGCCATCCCCACGGTGATCAGCGCGAGCCCCGACAGCAGCACCCGGTACGCCCCGAACCGGCTCACCACGCGCGCCGACAGACCGACCATCAGCACCCCGATCACCACGGGCGCCGGCAGGAAGGCCAGCCCGGTGGTCAGCTCGTCGTAGCCGAGGACCCGCTGGAGGTACAGCGCGCCGATGAACTGGAAGCCGTACATCGTCGCGATCATCAGGATCTGCACGGCGTTCGCCCCGCTCAGCAGCCGCGACCGGAACAGCCCGAGCCGCAGCAGCGGACGCGCGGCCCGCGCCTGGCGCACCACGAAGCCCGCCAGCAGCGCCAGGGCGAGCGCCGACAGCAGCAGGGTGCGGCCGGCCGCGCGGTCGCCGGAGCCGACGATGACGTACACGGTGAGCATCAGCGCGCCGGTGATCAGCGCGGCCCCCGCATGGTCGGTTCGCCGAGTCGCGGGCGGCGTACGACACCGCCCACGACCCCGAGCCGGTCGACGCCTAGGCGTCGCCGTCCAGCCCGAAGAGGGCGGTGTCCTTCGTCAGCTCGCGGAACACGTCCTGCGGGCTGGGGACCAGCTTGCGCTGCTCCAGGTCCAGCAGCCCGCCGACGGCGCTGATCTCCGCCGACACCGTGCCGTCCGTCTTCGTGATGGTCTGCCGGATGGTGAAGGTCTTGCCGCCGCCCCACTCGAAGACGCAGCTCACGTCCACCTCGTCGCCGGCGAGCAGTTCCCGCTTGTAACGGATCGTGGTCTCCAGCGCGACCGGCCCCACCCCGTGCGCCTGAAGGCGCGACTGGGTGATCCCGGCCTCCTGGAGCAGCGACCAGCGCGCATGCTCCGCGTAGTTCAGATACACGGCCTGGTTCAGATGGCCCTGCACGTCGGTCTCGTATCCGCGCACGGTCACGCGGACGGAATACGGCTCGCTCACTGCGTCCCCTTCACACCGGTTCGGTTCGTCGCCCGATCCACCGATCTTGGCACGGCCGTCAGACACGGCGCGGAGAGGCCAGGACGTAACGCCTCCGCGTCCGGGGCTCCGTGTACTCCCCGGCCTGCCAGCCCGCCCCCTCCAGCGTCTCCGCGCAGCCCCGCAGCGTGACCGCGTCCGGCGCGTACACGGCGACGGCGTCGGGCTGCGGGGTCTCCCGCACCTGGTAGCCGTCGTCCCCGTCCGCCGCCCCCGCCGGCCGGTGCCCGGCCGCCTCCAGCGCCAGCGCGGCGGCCTGCACGAGGTGCGTGCGCTCCCAGGCGCAGGGACGGTCCGTCGACGCGTCGGGGTTGGTCATGCGGCGCAGTTCGAGCATGCCCTGCCATGCGCTTCTCACCTCCCGCGTGCGGGAGGGGCCCTCGGTGGGGGGTGCGGGCTCGCCGCCCACGCGCGCGGTGAAGACACCTCCGGCGGAGGCGGGCGCCTGCGGCTCGTTCTCCGGTGGTTCGCTTCGGGCGTCGCGCGCCCGGTGCCCGGCGGGGGTGAGGAAGTGGTCGTGCGGGGGCCGTGGGTGCCGGAAGGCGAGACCACGCTTCACCAGCGCGGTGAGCTGGGCCTCGGACCCTTTGAGACGCCCGGTCTCGGGGTCCGCGGCCTCGATCAGCCGGCGCTGGGCTGCGGTGAGCGGTCGGGTCATCGGCGTCCGGACGCGTAGGGGAGGAAGGTCGCCCACTGGGTGGGGGAGAAGGTGAGGTGGGGGCCCGGTATCCGCTTCGAGTCGCGTACGTGGACGGCGGCGGGGGCGAGGGCGACCTCCACGCACTCCGGACCGTCGTTCGTGCTGTAGCTGCTCTTGAACCAGGTCAATTCCGTGCGGGACTTCGCGGTCATGTCTCTCCCAGCACTTTCTCGATGAAGGCCAGCGACTCACGGGGTGTGAGGGCCTGCGCCCGGATGATGCCATAGCGGATCTCCAGGATCTGGATCTCCTTCGGGTCGGAGATCAGCCGGTTGAGCAGCTGAACCTCGACGTGCCCCACGGTGGGCCCCTCCTTGAGCCGCAGCAGTTGGAGCGCCCCCGCCAGACCCGCGTGGTCCTCGCGATCCGTGGGCAGCACCTGGATCTCCACGTTCCGCCGCCGACCCACCTCCAACAGATGTTCGAGCTGCTTGCGCATGACCATTCTGCCCCCGAGCGGCCTGCGCAGCGTGACCTCTTCCTGGACGAAGTTGAACATCGGGGCCGGCTGCTCGGCGAAGACGCGCTGGCGCGCCAGGCGGGCCTCGACGAGACCGTCGATCTGTTCCTCGGAGTAGGCCGGCCGCCGCATCCCGTACAGCGCCCGCGCGTACTCAGCCGTCTGCAGCAGCCCATGTACGACATGGTTGGCGTAGGCGCACAGCTCGACCGCCTCGGCCTCCAGCTTGGCCAGATCCCGCACCTTCTTCGGGAAACGAGCCTTCTCCACGTCCCCCTTCAGGGCGCTGATGAGGCCGTTGGCCTCAAGGGCTCGGTCCGCCGCGTCGAGGAACTCCTCCATCGGCGCCCGTCGTCCCCGCTCGACGGAGGAGACCTGCTCCTCGCTGTACCCGATCTGCGCGCCGAGTGCGGCCTGGGTCAGCCCCGCCCGCTCGCGGCACATCTTGATGACGCGGCCGACGGTCCGCAGCACGGCCGCCGACTCCTCGTCCGCCCCGTAAGGCTCCACGCTCATGTCCCCACACCTCCGGGGTGCTCAACTCACGGCGGACGCCGGATGTCACGCGTCGCGACCCGGACAGGCCCGGACGGCTTCCGTACACGGTGTGCGGGTCCGGCCGCCGGGGCTGTTCACGGCGGAGCCGGGTGACCACGCTGAGTGACATGAACGTCGAGATCGCCCCGGTGGACGAACACACCGGCCCAGCCCGCCACTTCCGTATCCGCCTGTCGGCGACGGCGAGGGGAGCCCGGCTGGCCCGGCACCTCGCGGCGGAGCAACTGACGTCGTGGGGCTGGCCGTACGACTCCGACGGCAACCGCACGGCGTCCCTGCTGGTGGCCGAGCTGGCCGCGAACGCCGTACGTCACGGACGGGCGCGGGGACGGGACTTCGCGCTGCGCCTGACCCTGTACGCGGCGGACGCCACGCTCCGTATCGAGGTGACGGACGCCCGCCCGGACCGCAGCCCGCCGCTCCCCGGCACGCTTACGCCGGCCGACCCCGACACGGAGTCGGGCCGGGGCCTGCTCCTGGTCGAGTCCCTGTCCACCCACTGGGGCGCGACGGCGGGGGACCCGTACACGAAGACGGTGTGGTGCGAAGTCGCGCTAGCGTGCCGCACATGACGGCTGAGGACGAGGAGTTGGCCGGCGGCATGGCGAACGCGGGGGAGGTGGTCCGCCGAGGCCAGGTGGTGGACCGCCCAGCACCCCGCAACGCCCCCGCCCTGCACACGTACCTCCGTGCGCTGCGGGAGCGGGGCTTCGACGCGGCGCCGACCCCGGTCTGCCTCGGCGAGGACGGCCGCGAACAACTCACTTACCTTTCGGGCGACGTGGCGCTGCCGCCGTTCCCGGGGTGGGCGATGACGGCGACGGCCCTCACCTCGGTGGGCCGTCTGCTGCGGCGTCTGCATGAGGCGAGCGCGGGGGTGCCGGTGGACCGGGACGCGCAGTGGCCGGCGGAGCTGGCCGACCCGGACGGGGGCACGATGCTGTGTCACAACGACGTATGCCCGGAGAACGTCGTCTTCCGGGACGGTCGTGCCGTCGCCTTGATCGACTTCGATCAGGCGGCTCCGGGACGCCCGCTGTGGGACGTGGCGATGACCGCGCGGTACTGGGTGCCGATGCTCGACCCGAGGTCCGTGGCGGCCCTCTACCCGCCCGGCCTGGACGCACCGTCCCGACTACGGATCCTGGCCGACGGCTACGGCCTGTCGGCGGAGGACAGAGCCGAGCTGCCGGGGTTGATCGAGCAGGTCACACAGGTCTGCCGGGTCTTCGTGGCGCGGAGGGTGGCCGAGGGCGATCCGGCGTATGCGCGGGCGCTGGCCGAGCGCGGGGGATGGGACCGCTGGGACCGGATGCAGGGATGGCTGGCGGAGCACCGGAAGACGTTCACGGCGGCCCTGCTGCCGTGAGGGCGGCGACCTTGGGGGACATGGCACGAGTGAGTAGGGGGAGCTGACCGGATCAATCCGTTACGGGCAGGCACTCGGCGAGCAGAGCGACGACGTCACGCCAGGCTCGCTGCGCGTGCCGTGGGTGGTGGCCGACGCCGGGACGCACGGTGTGGTCGACCGATGGATGATGGAAGGCGTGAAGGGCTCCTCCGTAGACCATGAGGCGCCAGTCGACTCCTGCGGCCTGCATCTCAACGGTGAATGCGTCCCGTTGGGCGGGCGCCATGATCGGGTCTTCCGACCCGACCCCGGCCCACACGGGACAGCGGATGCGCGCCGCCTCGCCCGGTCGGCCCGTGATCAGCCCGTTGACCGTCGCGATCGCGCGCAGGTCGACGCCGTCGCGCCCGAGTTCCAGCCCGATGGCGCCCCCGGTGCCGTAGCCGACGGCGGCGATCCGGTCGGGGTCGGCCCGAGGTTCGGTGAGCAACACGTCAAGTGCCGCGTGGCCGATGTCCCGCATCCGGTCGGGGTCGGCGAGCATCGGCATGCAGCGGGCCAGCATCTCCTCGGGGTCGTCCAGATAGCGCCCGCCGTGAAGATCGAAGGCCAGCGCTACGTACCCCAGCTCCGCGAGAGCATCGGCCCTGCGGCGCTCGACGTCGCTGAGCCCCGTGCCCTCCGGTCCGAGCAGGACCGCGGGCCGACGGTCGTCACCGACCGGGAGCGCAAGGTGCCCGATCATCGTCAGACCGTCGGCCGGATACTCGACCGTGCGCGTCGTAATCGTCGTCATGAGTCCGGACGGTAATGACGGTGGTGCCCGCTCGGGGTGGCGTTCACCGATGGCAGACGGCGGTCCGCACAGCGGTCCGTCCCGAACCGGGTGGGGTTACTGGCGGGCGTCGGCCTGGGCGCGGGCGCGTTCGATGTCGGGGACATGGTCTGGGTCTGCCGGGCTGGACGGCGGGGGCCGTCTTCACGCTGAACACGGTGATGGTGGGGTTCGTGCAGGGGGTGGTCGTGGGCCGGCTGGGCGGGCGCGTCCGCAGCTAGGTGTTGGTGGCGGGCCATGCGTGCTTCGCGACGGGCTACGTCCTGTTCCTGGGCGACGGCGGTGGCGGTGGGGGTGGGCGTGATGCTGCTGGGTGCTGTCAGCTACACGCTGGGGGAGATCCTGGGCGGCCCGATCACGACGACGATCGCGGCGGAGAGCGCGCCGGACGCGCTGCGGGGGAGGTACCTGTCGCTGAACCAGCTTGCGGTGAGCGCGGCGGGGGCGGTGGCACCGGCGGTGCTCTCGGGGCTGCTGTCGGGGGGGGGGGGGGGGGCCGTGTAGGGGGTGTCATGGGGTCAGGAACGCCGAAACGGCCTCGCTGAACGCCTGCGGCGCCGCGGGGTCGAAGGGGTTCAATGGGCGTATGGAAAGCGCGCTGTGGGGTCGGCTCCCGGTCGAGGCGCGGTCGGAGGTGGACAGCCTTGTCTCCGCCGGGCGCACCGTGCAGGCCATTGCCGTGATGCGGGACCGTGTCGGTCCGCCGAGACCGAGTCTGCATGAGTGCGTCGATCTGGTGAGCTGGCGACTCAGCGCGCTGCGGCAGGGCGGCCCGACACACCGTTGAGTGCCGCGCCGCCCCGGCCGGCGGCCGGCGGCCGAGCCGATGCGGCGGATTGGTTCACCGAGCCTTGTTGACGGCGGCCTGGATCTGGAGCCACGTGGGGTCGGTCGAGTCGGCCTCGGTCGTGGTCGCGAGGTCGTTCACATTCCACGTGCGGGCGCCGTCGGTCAGGATGAGGTGGGTGTCCAGTTCGTCGGCCGGTATCTCGCGCGTCGACTGGAGGAATTGCGCGGCAGCGGCACTGGCGGCGTTGCGGTTCGCCGCGCCCGACGGCGTCGCAGTAGCCGGCTCCGCCAGCAGCACCAACTCTCCCGCACTGCCGGCCAGGAGAAGACCGCCCGTCGCCGTCGCGGCCAACGCTGACGTCCGGGACCCGGACAGCACGTCATGCTCGACAGCTTGCCGTGTCTCGACGTCCACCTCGGCCAGCCTTCCGGCGGGCGTGCCGATCCACAGCGCGCCCGGTCGGGAGCCGAAGGCGATGTTGTGCGGCGACCAGGCTTCCAACTGGTCGAGCCATTCCTGCGGGTACGGATAACCGGGGGAGGGCTCACCGAGGGTGGTGGCCAGCACCCGGCGTAGCGAGGGGAACTCGAAGACATCCACCGAGTGGTCGTACGCGTTGCCGCGGATCGCCATGTGCCGCCCGTCCGGGCTGAAGAGCGGGGTGCCGTAGCCGTCGCAGTCGAGGATCAACGCACGGTTGAGCAGGCGCATCTCGGTCGGCGCGCTCTCCTGGTCGACGCGCGCGAACAGGCAGTACGTCGCCCCCTGGTCACTGGCGAGTGTGGCGACGAGCCCGCCCCCGGGATGTTCCGAGACGCCCGTGTCCCACCAGGGCCCGGCACCGACGGCCCCGGAGACGAGGTGGAGGACGTCGGAGCTCTCCCAGTCGCCGCCCTCGACACGGAAGGAGGGTGAACCCCACAGGGTCTGCCCGTCCGGGCTGAACGCGAGACTGCGATAGCCGGCCGTGACCGGGGCACCGTCGAGTGCGGAGACGCCGGCGGGCGTCCACCGCAGCACGCCGTCCTCACCCGCCACGACGAGAAACGGCTGCTCCGGGTGCCAGGCCACAGCGGGCGTCCGCCGAAGGCGCTCCCAGCCGAGGGCGTCTCCGTAGGGAGCCGAGGAGAGCCACACGGAACCGAGCTCGCGGAACTGCTCTCCGCCGAACCCCCAGACGTGCACGGCCGGCCGCTGGGAATCCAGGCAGGCCACGAGCTGCAGCCGCGGATGGCACACCAACTGCTCGACAACACGCACCCCACGGGCCGTCCCGCGAGCGACCACCTCAAGTTCAGTCACGCGGGCACCCTAGTGACCGCCACTGACAATCGATGCACCCGGCGGAGCCGCCCGCGCCGCCCTCGTTGTCGGTGCCCTGTGCCACGCTCGCCCCATGAGCGATCACCCGACATCCCCCGTCACGCCGCCGCCCGGTCTCTGGGAGTCCATCGACGGCCTGTGTGCCTGGCTCGACGCCAACCGGCCGGTCGACGGCCCCGACGGGCTGCTGCTGCGGATCCTGAAGCTGTCGGAGGAGGTCGGCGAGGTCGCCCAGGCCGTGGTCGGCGCGACCGGCCAGAACCCGCGCAAGGGCACCACACACACCTGGGACGACGTGCAGTCGGAGTTGTGCGACGTCGCCGTCACCGCCCTCGTGGCGCTGCGTACGCTCACCCCGGCCGCCCCCGAGGTGTTCGCCCGGCACCTGGAGGAGGTCACCCGGCGCTCGCTCGGGCCGCGTCGGCCGGATGTGTCCGAGGTCTGAGCCGACCTGGCTCAGGGCATCTTGTCCAGTGGCTGTGGCGGCGCGACGGCGCCACCAACACCCCCACCCCGTTTCGCCGCCTGGATCTCCTGATACACCCGCGTCCGCAGTTCCGTGAAGCGCGGGTCCGCGCGGGTGTGGAGCTGGTCCCGCCGCGCCGGCAGGTCGACCGTCAGCTGCTCCTGGACCACCGTCGGGGACGACGACAGGACGACGACCCGTTCCCCCAGGTAGACCGCCTCGTCGATGTCGTGGGTGATGAACAGGACGGTCACGCCGAGTTCCTGCCACAGCCGGCGGACCAGGTCCTCCAGATCCGCGCGGGTCTGCGCGTCGACCGCCGCGAACGGCTCGTCCATCAGCAGCACTTCCGGCTCGTACGCCACCGCCCGCGCGAGGGCGACGCGCTGCTGCATGCCGCCGGACAGCTGCCAGGGGTAGGCGCCCGCGGTGTCGTCGAGGCCGACGGCGTGCAGGGCGTGCTCGACCAGCTCCCGGCGGCGGGCCTTCGTCACGTGCTTCTTCTGGCGCAGCGGCAGTTCGACGTTGTCGCGCACCCGCATCCAGGGGAAGAGGCTGCGCCCGTACTCCTGGAAGACCACCGCCGTCCCGGGCGGCGGCCCGGTGACCCGCTGCCCCCGCAGCACGACCTCGCCGGAGGTGGGTTCGAGCAGACCGGCGACGCATTTCAGCAGTGTCGTCTTGCCGCACCCGGACGGGCCGACGACGCAGACCAGTTCACCGGCGTCCAGGGAGAAGGTGAGGTCGCGTACCGCCTCGACGTGCCGGCCGTGTCCCTCGTAGACCTTCCGCAAGGCCCTCACGTCGAGCATGCGCCGTCCTTTCGTGGGTGCGTGCGGCCGTCGTCGCCCGTCATGACGTCCTACGGGACCGGCGCAGGCCGTGGTACCAGGCCAGGGCGCGGCGTTCCACGACCCGGAACACCAACGCGAGGAGCACGCCGAGGAGACCGAGCAGCAGGATGCCGCTCCACATCTCAGGGATCGCGAAACTCCGCTGGAACTGGACGACGGCGAAGCCCAGTCCGTTGCTGGCCGCGAACATCTCGCTGATGACCATGAGGATGACGCCGATGGACAGCGCCTGCCGCAGCCCCGTGAAGATCTGCGGGGACGCGGACGGCAGCACCAGGTGACGCGGGCGCGCGAGGCCCCCGACGCCGTAGGCGCGGGCGGTCTCGGCCAGCACGCTGTCGACCGCCCGTACTCCCTCGACCGTGTTCAGCAGCACCGGCCAGACGCACCCGGAGACGATGACGACGACCTTCATGGTGTCGCCGATCCCCGCGAAGAGCATGATGACGGGCACCAGGACGGGCGGCGGCACGGCCCGCAGGAACTCCAGGACCGGTTCCGTGACGGCCCGCACGCGCGGGAACGTGCCGATGACGACACCGAGCGCCACGCCCAGGACGCCCGCCGCGGTGAAGCCGATCAGCAGCCGCAGGACGCTGGGCACCACGTCGGTGGTGATCCGCTCGGCCGTCCACACCTCCCGCCCGGTCTCCAGAATGGTGCGCAACGGCGGCCAGTAGACGTCCGTGCTGCCGGCGGAGACGGCCCACCAGACGGCCGCGAGGACGACGGGCAGGCCGAGGGCGAGCAGCAGCCGCCGCAGGGCCGTACGCAGGAGCAGGACCGGGGGACGACGGGCAGGCGGGCGTTTCACGGACTCACCTCGCCCCGCACGGACTGGTGCCACGCCAGCGAGCGGCGCTCCACCGCACGTGCGCCCGCGTTGATCAGGACGCCGATGAGTCCGGTGACGGCGACCAGCGCGTACATGTCGGGGACGGCGTGGGAAGTCTGCGCGACGGCGATGCGGGCGCCGAGGCCGGGCGCGCCGATGACCAGTTCGGCGGTGATCGCGAGGACGAGGGACACGGCCGCGGCGAGCCGTACGCCGGTCATGACGTACGGCAGGGCGGTCGGCCACAGCACGTGGCGGATCCGGGCCCAGGTCCCCAGGCCGTAGGAGCGGGCGGTCTCCTCCGCCACGGGGTCGGTGTCCTGGACCCCGTACAGGACCTGGACGAGGACCTGCCAGAACGCGGCGTAGACCACCAGCAGCAGGGTGGAGCGCAGATCGGTGCCGAACAGCAGGACGGCGAGGGGGATCAGGGCCACCGAGGGGATGGGCCGCAGGAACTCGACGGTACTGGCCGTCGCCTCCCGCAGATACGGGACGATGCTGATCACCATGCCCGCGGTGATGCCCGCGGCGGTGGCGATGAGGAGGCCGAGGGCCCAGCCGGTCAGGGTGTCGCCGAGCGCCGTCCAGAAGGCGGCGTCGGACGTCTCCTCCGCCAGGGCGGCGGCGATGCTGCTGGTGGGCGGAAGGTGGTCGGGAGAGACGAATCCGAGCCGTGGCAGCGCCTCGATCAGGGCGAGGAAGCCGCAGAGCCCGGCGAGGCCGAGCAGGGCGTTGCCCCGCCCGGCCCCGCGTCGGCGGACGTCCGAGGGACCGCCGTTCACCGCTGCCCGGGTCACGGCAGCAGCGTGTCCAGGTCAGGAGCCTCGTCGAACAGGCCGTCCTGGCGGCCGAGTTCACCCAGCCGCTCCAGCGACGCGCGGTCCGGCTCCTCGGGCCAGCGGGGGAGCTTCAGGGCCTGCAGCGTCTTCGCAGGGATCTTGGTGTAGGTGGCGAGGATCTCACGGACCTCGTCCGGGTGACTGCCGGCGTAGGCGAGGGACTCACGGGTCGCCTCGGCGAACTTCTTCACCAGCTCCGGGTCCTGCTGGGCCAGCTTGTCGGAGGTGAAGTAGAGGGCGATGGTGAGGTCGGGCGAGACGTCCACGAAGTTGGAGGCGACGACCCGTGCGCCCTGCTCCTCGGCGACCGAGAGGGAGGGTTCGACGACCCAGGCCGCGTCGACCTGCCCGGCGGCCAGGGCGGCGGGCATCTGGTCGAAGGCCAGCTCCACGAACTGCACGCTCCTGGGGTCGCCGCCGGCCTTGCGCACGGATTCCCGTACGGAGGTGTCGCCGATGTTCTTCAGCGTGTTGACCGCGACCTTCTTCCCGGCCAGGTCCTCCGGCGACTTGATCGGGCTGTCCCCCTTGACGACGACACCGCCGAAGTCCGCGCCCGCCTTCCCGGTGGAGGCGACACCGTTGGCGACGGCCCGCACGGGCACGTTGCGGCTCCGGGCGACCATCAGCGAGGTCGTGTTGCTGAACCCGAACTCGAACTGGCCGCTGACCACGCCGGGCACGATCGCGGCGCCGCCCTGGCTGGTCTCCAGCGTGAGGTCGAGGCCGCGCTTCTTGTAGAAGCCCTGCTTCACTCCGAGGTAGACGGGGGCCACGTCGACGATGGGTATCACACCGACCTTCACGGTGGTCACGCCGTCCGACGACGAGCCGGAGGCCCCGGACGAGGACGACCCGCAGGCCGTGGCCGTGACGGCGAGCAACGCGACGGCGGCAAGTCCGGCTGGCAGACGACGCACAGGGCCTCCTGGTGAGTCACGGTGTGGGTGTGCGCAGGCCGTACGAACGTTGATGCGGGGGAACCTAGGGCCCCGCCCGGCAGGGGGTCAACCCATCGGTAGGACAGTTTTCAACGACCGTGACAGCACTCGTGGTCCGGTTCGCGCTCTTGACACGGACCGGCTCCTCCGCGCCGTTCACGGCATGTGACGGCACGTCAGCGTTGCCCCGAGGTACGCAGGTAACCTGCGCGCGTGACCCAGGCAGACGCGAGTACCGGCGACACCGAGACAGCCATAGCCGCGGCGCGGGCCGGGGCGGATGTCGTCAGGGACATGTACGGGCAACACCTCGCCCGGATCGACAAAGGTGCCGGTGACTTCGCCACCGAGGCCGATGTCGCTGCCGAGAAGGCGATCCTCGACGTCATCCGCGCCGCACGGCAGTGGCTCGTCGACCCCCTCTGCGGCACGCTCAACTACGCCGTCGGCACCCGGCTGGTCGCCGTCAACGTGGCCCTGCGCGACGGTGCCGCCGCCGTGGCCGACCCCTTCAGCGGTGACACCTCCTTCACCGACGGGCGGACGGCCCACGTCCGACGACAGGGCGCCGCGGAGGACACCCCGCTCACGCCCACCCCCGACACCCGCCTGGTCGACCTCAACCTCGACCCGCCCTTCCCGAGCGCACCCGACCATCGGGCGGTCGGCCTCCTGACCCACCCCGACTTCACCGACCGCTTCCGACCCCGCGTCGGCTCCACCTCGCTCGCCCTCGCCTGGGTCGCCGCCGGGAAACGCGCCGCGTACGTCACCGACGGCGGCGACCTGACGGGCAGCGTGCACTTCGCGGCCGGTATCGCCCTGTGCCGCGCCGCCGGTTGCGTCGTCACCGGTGTCGACGGCGCTCCGCTCGGCCCGTCGGGCCGCGGGCCGGTGGCCGCCGCCGACGAGGACACGCATGCGCGGCTGCTGACGATGCTGCGTCGGCAAGCGCCGGACGGCCTCTGAGACTCGGCCGACCGCCGCCCGCGCGGCGACATCCGCGTATCGAGATCACGCAACGATCGAGGGGAACGCACATGACGCAGTCCCGCACCGCCACAGCACCTGCGACGAAGCACCTGCTCACCGGCATCGTCGCCGACGGCGCCTTCAAGGTGGTGCTCGGCGCCGCTTTCCTGCTCGCCGCGTCCCCGCTTGATGAACTCCTCGGCGTGTCCGCCTGGTTGTCGGCCGCTTCGGGCATCGCCCTGCTGCTCGGCGGCGGCATCGAGATGAAACTCGCGCGCAAGCGCCCTCTCCGCACATACCTACGCCTCATGGTCACCTACGACACCGGCTGGGTCCTGACGGCGCTCGTCGGCTACCTGGTGGCACGGCAGGGAGGAACCGCCGGGGGAGAGGTGTGGGTCGGCTACCAGACAGCCGCGCCCCTCGTCTTCGCCGCCCTGCTGCTGAAGGCGGCCCCGGCCCGTTAGGCCGCCACCGGTCAGGCGCGGGAGAACGGCGCCCACCGGGCCAGCCCGAACCCGCTGCCCTCCCGCCGGATCTCGAAGGCGCCCTGCCCCGGCAGATGGGCGGGGAACACCAGGGCGCGGTGGTCGGCCGCGTACGCGAACATGCGGGCGCGGCTGACGCGGGCGCCCTCCTCGTCCTCCTCGAAGCAGCTGTTCAGGTGCGGCTCGTGGATCTGGACCGCCCCGTGCAGCAGGTCCCCGGCGAACACCGCCCGCTCACCTCCGGACTCCAGGTGGACGACCGCCGAACCCGGGGTGTGGCCGGGGGCCGGTTCCAGGCGGAGGCTGCCGTCGATGACGTACGAGTCCTCCCACGTCGTGACGAGCCCCGCGTCGATCACCGGCTGCACGCTGTCCTCGTACACGTTCTGGTTGCCCCGCCCGAACCGCGTGCGGTGCAGATTGTCGGGATGCCAGTACCTCACGTCGACCTCCGGCATCAGATACGTCGCGTGGGGGAAGGTGGGCACCCAGTCGCGGCCGTCGAGGCGGGTGTTCCAGCCGACGTGGTCGTCGTGCAGATGGGTGTTGACCACGAGGTCGACGTCCTCAGGGCGGACGCCGGCGGCGGCCAGACGGGACAGGTAACCCGTGTCCAGGTACGACCAGATCGGTTGCAGCGGACGGTACTTGCCGTTCCCCGCCCCCGTGTCGATCACGATGATCCGGCCCTCGCTGCGCAGCACCCACGACTGGGTGGCGACGCGGGTCAGGTCGGTACGGGCGTCCCAGTGGTCCGGGTCCAGCAGCGTGGCATGGCGCTGCCACTCCTCCGGCGTGCTGCCGGGGAAGAAGACGTCGGTCGTCATCGGGGAGATGTCGCAGAACTCGATCACCCGGGTGACCTCGACGTCTCCCAGGCGGACCGTGGTGACCTGGGGCGATGTTGTACGGGCGGTGGGCATGGGTCTCCCTCGTACGGGTCCGGAGCAGGGGTGCCGGGCCGCTTCCGCTGCCGGCGGGACGGCCGTACGACCGACTCTGCGGCCCCCGCCCGCCGGCCACCAGTCCCGCCCCTGCCTACCCCTGACAGGTGCAGGCTCCCGCCCACCGCCCCCGCGCATACTGGGCCCATGGACCGCACATCACCGCTCGGCGCGTTCCTGAAGGCGCGGCGGGCGCGGCTGAGCCCCGACGACGTCGGCCTGCCCCGGTACGGGGACCGACGGCGCGTCCCCGGGTTACGCCGCGAGGAGGTCGCGCTGCTCGCGGGCGTCAGCGCCGGCTACTACACGCGGCTCGAACAGGGGCAACAGGCCAACGCCTCACCGGAGGTGCTCGACGCGTTGGCGCGGGCGTTGCACCTGTCCCCGCCCGAACGGGACCACCTGCACGATCTGTCCTCGACGACCGGCCACCGCACCCGCCACCCGGCCGCCCCGGGCGCCGCCGAGAAGGTCTCCGCCGATCTGCGCACCCTGCTGACCACCATGGCCGCCCACGTCCCGGCCCTGGTCGTCGGCCGCCGCAACGACGTCCTGGCGTGGAACGGCACCGGCCACGCGCTCCTCGCACCTCACCTGGACTTCGCCGCGCCCGACGATCCCGGCACCCGCCCCAACCTGTCCCGCCTGGTCTTCCTGGACGCCCCCACCCGCGCCCTGTACCGCGACTGGCCCGCCAAGGCCCGCGCGGTGGTCGGCAACCTCCGCATCCTGGCCGCGCGCAACCCAGGAGACACCCACCTCGCCGCGCTGATCAACGAACTGACGGCACGGAGCGCGGAGTTCGCGACCATGTGGGACGCCCACACCGTCGACCCCTGCGGCCGTGACGTACACGCTCTCGCCCACCCGGTCGTCGGGGAACTGACCGTCATCCAGCAGACGTTCGACGTCCCGAAGGAACCGCACCAGTCCCTGGTCACCTTCACGGCGGAGCCCGGCTCGCCCTCGGCGGCAGCCCTGGAGGCTCTGAAATCCCGTGGACGGCCCGTAAACGCCCCCGTACCGTATGCCTCCACGCCCTGACGCGGACGGGAGGAGGCGAGTGCCATGCGTTTCACCCATACACAGCGCTCCCATCTCCACTGTCCCGGCGTGCACGACGAGTTCTGACCGGGAGCGCTTCACGCAGCGGCATGCGACCCCGCATGCGACATCCCGGAGGATTCCTTGACCGACCTGGTCATCCGCACGCTCACGGCGAGCGAAGCCCACCTGTTCGACGCCCTTCCCGACCCGCTCGGCGCCCGCGGGGCACACCGGCGCACCCGCTTCCACCCCGACTGGAAGCGCGTCGCCCTGCGCGACGGCGAGGTCGTGGCACGCGGGGCATGGTGGGGCGGGCCCGACGACACGGAACCCGTCAACATCAACTGGTTCGACGTGGCCGAGGGGGAGGAGGAGGCAGGAGCGGAACTCCTGCGCTCCGCGCCCCGGCAGGTCGAGCTCGAGATCAACCTGCCCGGCGGCTGGCGCGACGACCCCGCCCTGCTCGCGGCCGCCGAGACACGCTTCACCGCCGCACGCGCCGCCGGCTACGAACTCCTGGTGGAGCGCTTCCTGTACCGCTGGACCCCCGACCAGGGCCTCCCCGACCGCCCCGGCCGCCTGGCCTTCCGTGCCGAACCTGACGACACGGTCTTCTTCGACGCGCTGCGCCGCATCCACTCCGCGACCCTGGACGCCCACGCGCTCAAGGCCGTCGAGGAGGGCGGGCTCGACCGGGCGGCCCAGGAGGAGCTCGACTTCTTCCACTGGTGTCCGTCCCCCCGCGCGTGGTGGCGGACCGCGCACACCCCGGACGGCGCCCTGGCCGGCATCCACATCCCCGCCCACAACCCGTCCGGCCCGACGATCGCCTTCATAGGCGTCGTCCCGGAACACCGCGGCCACGGCTACGCCTACGACCTCCTCGCCGATTGCACCCACCACCTCGTCGCACAGGGCGCGGAACACATCAGCGCGGCGACGGACCGCGGCAACGTCCCGATGGCCGCGGGCTTCGCCAAGGCGGGCTTCCCGGTCGTCAGGGAACGCGTCAACTTCCACCCGGCGACGGGCCCGGCGGATCAGGTCGGGTAGGCGAACGGAACGCCGCCACCGGTGCCCAGGTGCGCCGGCGGAGTGTCCGTGCCGGGCCGACAGGCAGCTCACCAGGAAACCGGGCCGTGCTCGTCGAAGAAGCCGCCGGTCGGCCCGCCGTCGGGCAGCGTGGCGAGCCGGACGACCACGGCCGCGCCGTCGGCCGCGGTGCGGGTGAGGCCGGGGAACGCGGTGGTGAAGTCGGTCGCACACGGCCCCGGATCGGCGGCGTTGACCAGGATGCCGCGGCTGCGCAACTCCTTGGCGTACTGCACGGTCAGCGAGTTGAGCGCGGTCTTGGACGGGACGTACGCGGCCATCGGGGGCCGGGTGGTGAAGTAGTCCTCCGGATCGGTCATCCGGGCGAGGGAGCCAAGGCCACTGCTGACATTGACGATCCGGGCGGCGGAGGAGCGGGCGAGCAGCGGGAGCATCGTGGTGGTCACGCTGATCACGCCGAACACGTTGGTCTCGAACACCTCGCGCACGGCGGACAGTTCGACGCCGCTGGGGCTTTGGGCGGCGAGGTCGCCGGAGATGCCGGCGTTGTTGACCAGGATGTCCAGCCGGCCGAAGCGCTCCTCGATCCAGCGGGCGGCGGAGAGGACACTTGCGCGGTCGGTGACGTCCAGGGTGACCGGGTACACCCGCGGGCCCAGGCCGGCTGCGGCGGCCGCACCGCGGTCCGGGTCGCGCGAGGCCAGCAGGACGTTCGCGCCGAGCGAGGCGAGCCGGGCCGCGACCTCACGTCCGATGCCCTTGTTGACGCCGGTGACCAGGGCAATCGTGGTTTCTGTCATGCGTTCAGCCCACCATGGGGGCGGCCGGGAGTTCCAACACCGGTCAGGTGCGCGGCGATACCGTGCGGGTATGGAAAGGCTGGAGGTCCGCGAGCTCGTCTACTTCACCGCCGTCGCCGAGGAACTGCACTTCGGCCGGGCGGCCGCCCGGCTGGGGATGGCCCAGCCGCCGCTGTCCCGCGCCGTTCAGCAGCTCGAACGACGGCTGGGCGTGACCCTTTTGGATCGCAGCAGTCGCCGGGTCGCACTGACCGAGGCGGGTGCCGTCCTGCTCCGCGAGAGCCGAAGGGTGCTCGACGCCGCGTCGGCCGCGGCGCGCCGCACCCGGCGGGCCGGCCGGGCCGACCCGCGTCTGGTCCTGGCCGTCAAGCCGGGCGGTGACGGTGGCCTGCTGCCGGCGATCCTCGACGCCTACCAGGCTGAGCCGGGCGCGCTGCCGGTCGAGCTGGTGTGGGGCTTCGGCGAGCGTGAGGTCCTGCTGCGGGAGGGGCGTGCCGACGCCGCCCTGCTCAACCGCCCCCACCCCGACCTCACCGGCCTGGACACCCAGGACCTCCTGACCGAGACCCAACTGCTCGTGATGCCGCGTTCGCATCGCCTCGCGGGCCGTACCCGGGTCTGCCTGAACGACCTCGCCGGGGAGCCCCTGCCCCGCCGGCCGGGCGCGTCCGAGGGCGGCTCGCACGGACCCGAGGTCCACGACCTCGGGCAGCTCCTCCACCTCATCGCCTTGCGCCGCATGGTCGCCGTCCTCCCCTCCTCCATCCGCGGCCAGCTCCGCGACGACCTGGTCGCTGTACCGGTCGACGACGCGGAGCCCACCACGCTCGTCCTCGCCTGGCCCGAGCACGCCACCTCCCCGGCCCTGGCGGCCTTCGTCCGCGCGGCCACCGCCGTGGCGGGCAGCGCGACGGGTCACGGCGGGTAGGGCGACGGGCCACGGCGGGTAGGGCGGGCGCCGTCCCAGGGCGCCGAAGGCGACGATGACGCTCGACCCGGCACCCGCCGCATCGCCTCGCCGGTGTCTCGGCCGACGTGTCCTGCGGGCCGGTGGGAACGCGGCCGCCAGGACACGGCGGAGCGCGGTCAGGGGTTCCAGAACACCGTGGCGAACGCCCGGTCGAAGCGTCGTGCCGCCAGGTCCTCACGCTGGATCACCCAGTGGACCGTGGAGCCCTCCCACAGCCGCACGTCCTCACCGGCGTACCAGTCGGCGAGCAGCACCCAGTCCGCGGGATCGCTCGACACCGGTCCGTCCCAGCTGCCCGACTTCACCGCCTGCGCGACGGTCTCCACGGCGGTCTCCACCGGATCGACGTAGACGGCTTCCTCGTCCGCGTAGCCCCCGAGCTGGAACGGCCCGGACGGCGCGATGTCGTCCTGGACCTCCTCCCAGACCTCGACGAGTTCCTCGGCACGGGGGTGCCCCGGGACGGGCACGGAGTGCCGTTCCCCGGGCGGGGTGACATGCGAGTGATACAGGAGCGAGACGTCGATCCGTGCGCGCAGCGGTCCCTGGGGGTAGCTGTCGAACATGGCCCGGTACTCGTCCACGTCTCCCGGGTTCCAGGACGTGTGCTTGTCCCGCTCCGTGACCGTCGCGCCCGCGGGTACGTACACCACCTGGCCCGCGGAATCCGGATACTCGCCCTCGGGCCAGGCGAAGAAGAGCAGGCGGCCGTCGGGCGGCAGGGGCAGGTCCGTCGCGCCGGCCGGGAGGGCAGCGAGGTCGATGGAGGCGACGAAGGGGGCTCCGGGGGTGGGAACGTCGTCAGGCAGCGCGAGCGGGCCGCCGAACCTGCCCACGACGGGGTCCGGTCCGTCCTCGGACGGTGTCAGGGTCGCACAAGGGCGGGCGACCGCCACCCACCGGTCCACGTCGTCGGCCGGTATGCCCTGTGCCAGTGCCTCGTCGTGGAAGGGGCGTAGACGCTCCCGCAGTTCACTGATCATGGGCGGACTCTGGAAGACGGGTCCGACAACGGCCGCGCCGGCCGGCACGGGTGACCACCGGTGAGCCCGGGGCCCGGCCGCCGGGAGGTGATCACAGCTCCGTGTGAGGGTGCGGCCCGGGTCGTGTTCCGAAGGCCGGCGGAGCGGCGGGTCGCCGGCGGCCTCCGTCACCCGTCCGGCTCACTGCGATGGCGGGGCGGACGCGGCAAGGCGAAGGTGGCGTGGGTCTCACCGTTCACGCCCACACCCTTGCAACGGTCTTTCGAGGAGCTCAGCCATGTCTGAACGCAACACCGCCATCCGGAGCCTTCATGACCTCGGCCTGGCCGCCTGGTTCGGAGGCTCGCTGATGGGAGCGGTCGGCCTCAACGGAGCGGCCCAGGCCGAAGGCGGCACGGAGACGGGCCGCGACCGCATCTCTTCGTCGGGCTGGTCGAAGTGGACGCCCGTCAACGCCGCCGCGATCGGCGCGCACCTCTTCGGTGGCGGCGGGCTGCTCGCCATGAACGCTCACCGTGTCGCCACTCAACAGGGCGTGGGCGCCTCGACCGCCGCCAAGACCGTGCTCACCGCGGCCGCTCTGGCGGCAACCGCCTACGCTCGCGTCCTGGGCAAGAAGGTCGAACTGGCCGCCTCCACCGACCCCGACGACGCCGAGAAGGCGGGCAAGCACCCCGTCGACCTCGACCAGGCACGGCGTCAACTGGCCGCCGCACAGTGGGCGGTACCGGCCCTGACCGGGTGCCTCGTCGTGCTCAACGCTCTCCACGGCGAACAGCAGCGCCCGGCCCAGCAGATTCCGGGCGTGTGGGAGCGGGCCCGCTCCGTCACTCACCTGATGTAGTAGGGGGCGCGGTGCGAGCGCCCCCAGCGTCAACTTCACGCACGTCCTTGACGAACACGCCCTCCACGCCGTGGCGCTCGTCGCGGCCGCGGAGGCGCGGGTCGCCCTGATCGAGCCGTCCCGCCAGGCGGAGGACGCCTGGCTCGCCGTCCTCGCCGAGGACGCCCCCGACCACGCGTATTTCCACGCCGAGGGCACTCCCGGCTGTAACAACGCCAAGTGCCGCAGCCGGCCGAAGCGGCCCACGGCTCACCCGCACGGCGCGTTCGCCTTCCACGCGTTGCCGGCGCGGTGGCGTGAGGAATCGATGGGCGAGGTCCTCCGGCCGGCGGCGGTCCGTACGGCCGGGTAGCGCCGTGCCGGTGTCAGGGCTGTCGCCGGGTGCCGACAGCCCTGACCGTGGGGGCCGTACGGACCCGTTCTCGGCGGTGTGTCAGACGGCGGCCGATCCGTCGTCCGCGGGCAGGAGCGTAGCCGTCTGCTCCTCGCAGCATGTGCGGAGTACGGCGCGGGTGAGGAGGAAGGGCGCGGTGAGGTCGAGGCGCAGGACCTGCTCCCATGCCCTGCGGACGGCGGTGGGCGTGGCGGCAGGGCTCGCGTGATCGGTGTCCGCCCGGGACCGGTTCTCGTACGCGCTCGGGCAGCCGTCACACGGGCGTCGGTGATCGCGTCCCCGTCTGCGCGGTCAAGACGGCGAGCAGCCAGTCGTGGGCGGTGCCGGGCGTCGGTTCGGGCCGTCGGCCCGGCTCGGTGACGACCTCGGCCACCAGCTCCCAGTACCGGTCGATCCGCGGGTCGACCGCGAGCTGCCCGGCCAGTCCGCGACGGAACCGCTCGCAGTCCCGGACGCCGTACGCGCTCGTGTACGCGTCGACGAAGCAGTCCAGCGCCTCACCGGGCCGCGGCTCCCGGCCGCGCCGCAGCTGGACGCCCGCCAGCTCGTAGGCCTCCGCCAGCCCCGCGTAGAGCACGGCCGCCCCCCGGGCGCCGACGGCCCGGTGCGCCTGCGGCTGGGGCTGCGCGGCGCCCGGACACGGGCCGAGAGTGAGCGCGTTGAGCCGGGCGAAGGCCAGGACCTGGGCCGGAGCGGGGTCGTCCGGCGGCTGCGGTACCGCGACCTCCAGGAACGCGTCGACCGACCGGCGGGGCATCCGCGGCGGGAGCCAGCCGCGCCAGAAGCGGACCAGCGGGGCCGTGCTGGGCGGGACGGACAGGCCCCCGATGAGCCGCAGCCGGTCGGCCCGCTCGCCGGGGGCGGACTCCTGCACCAGACGGAGTGCCGCCTCCCTCCACCGCAACGCCCTTATCTCGGTGCCGAGTTCACGCAGCCGCTCCGCGACCGCGCCCTCCAGGACCTCCCCCGCGCCGTCGCCCGCGTCCTCCTCGTCGAGGACGCGCCGCACCTGCGGGACCGAGAGTCCGAGCGTGCGCAGGGAGCGGATCAGGCGGAGCCGGTCGAGCGCGTCGGCGCCGTAACGCCGGTGCCCGCCCGCACTCCGGGAGGTCTCGGGCAGCAGACCGCGGTCGGAGTAGAAGCGGACGGTCTTGACGGTGACGCCGGCCCGCGCGGCCAGCTCCCCGATGCCCCACAGATCGTCGTCCCTCGCGCTCACGCTTGAACCTCCCTCAAGGGGAGTTCCTACGGTACCGGCGAGCGGGACCGGTCACCGGGCCGGACCGTCGAGCTCGAAGGGGAGGGCCATGACCATCTTCGTCCTGGTGCCGGGCATGTTCACCGGCGCGCACGTCTGGCGGGAGACGGCCGACCGGCTGGCCGCGGCCGGCGCGGAGGCACATGCCGTCCGGCTCACCGGACTCGACGCCGCGTCCCGCCCGGCCGGCTGTGACGTCGACCTGGAGACCCACATCGCGGATGTCGTCGCCGTGATCGACTCCCTCGGCACCACCGGCCGGAAGCTCGTGCTGGTGGGCCACGACTACGGCATCCATCCGGCACTGGGCGCGGCAGACCGCAGGGCGGGACGCGTCGACCGGATCGTGTACCTGGACTCGGGCATGCCGAGGGACGGTGTTCCGGCCGTGGCCGCGGTACCCGACCGGTCCCTGCGCGGGCGGACCGCAGGAGGCGACGGCGGCCTCCCCTCCGGTGACGTGCTCCCGCCCCCGTCCACACGCGAGGAGTGGCTCCGCTGGGGCAGCACGGAGGGCGTGCCCGGTCCGGCGCTGGACCAGCTTACGGCACTGGCCGCGCCGCAGCCGGTGGGGACCCTGCTCCAGCCGCTCAGGCTGACCGGCGCGGTGCACCCGGTGCCCGCCACCGGCATCCTGTGCACCGGCAACGGGGCGACCATCGAGACGGTCCAGATGATGGTGGACCGGGGCGACCCGACGCTGCGGGAACTGGCCGAAGCCCGGGTCACCTTCTTCGAACTGCCCACCGGACACTGGCCGATGCTCTCCATGCCCGCCGAACTGGCGGACGCCCTGCTGCGGGCCGCAGCCGGTGAGGGACACCGCCTGACCCTCGCCGACGCTTCGGAACCGCCCGCACACCTGCGTCCCTTCCCGCTGGACGTTCCCGAAGCCCCGCGGGAGCGACACGGGGACGTCGACCTGTACCTGCCGCCCGACGCTGAAGCGCCACGCCCCGTAGTGCTGTTCGTGCACGGCGGCCCTGTCCCCGCCGACGCCCGCCCCACACCGAGGGACTGGCCGACCTTGAGGGGGTACGCGCACTGCGCCGCGGCGGGCGGCGCGGTGGCCGCCGTCGTCGACCACTGCCTGCACAGCCTGGACGACTACGAGCGCGCGGCCGCCGACGTCACCGCCGCCGTCGAGCAGGTACCGGCCGACCCCCGCGTGGACGCGGACCGGGCGGCCCTGTGGTTCTTCTCCGGCGGCGGTCCGATCGCGGCCCCCTGGCTGGACGCGCCCCCTCCCTGGCTGCGCTGCCTGGCCGCCACCTACCCGGTGTTCGGCCCGCTGCCCGGCTGGGGACTGACCGACAGCCGCTTCGACCCGGCGCGCGCGGTGGCGAACGCCGGCGACCTGCCCGTCGTCCTCACCCGCGTAGGCCTGGAGACGCCCGCGATCGCCGCCACCGTGGAAGGGTTCCTCGCCTCGGCCAAGGAGTGCGGGGCGGACGTGGACGTCGTCGATGTACCGCACGGCCGCCATGCCTTCGAGACCGTCGACCCCACGGACGAGTCCCGCGACGCGATACGCCGCGCGATGCGGGCGGTGCTGGGCCGGCTGGGGGTGCCTGGCCTTCCGACGGAGGCATGACGAGGGGGCGCGTAGAAGCGAAACGGCCTCGAGCGTGGGTGAGCGGGTCCTCCGAAGCGCCTGAGGCGTGTACAACTCGTACCGCCGAAGGGCTTCGCCCACCCCCACCCGAGAGGGAACCGTCGTGCACGATCTCGCCGACTCCGTCGAGTCGATGGAACAACTCGCCACCGCCTGGCGGACCGTCGCGCTCGACCGCGACCCGGACGCCGACGTCCGTGATCTGCCCGGCATCGCCGTACGGTGGGCCGACAGCCGGTTCGCCTTCTGGAACTGCGTCACCCTGACCGACGTCGGCGCCGGCCCCGGCCTCCTGGAGCGGCGCCTCAAGGAGACCGCGGAGATCATGCGGTCGAAGAGCCGCCCCGGCTTCCTGTGGCTCTTCGAGGACCTCCTCGACGACGACGCGCGCGCCGCGCTGGACACCGTCGCCGAACAGGCCGGCCTCGCCTACGCCTTCCCCGGCACCGGTATGGCGGGCGACCTGCTGCCGGTCCCCGAACCGCACCACCCCGACCTGACGTTCGAGCGCGTGACCACCGAGAAGCATCTGCGGGCCTACGCGGACCTCAACTCCCGCGCCTACGGCTTCCCGCTCGACGACGGCCGCGACGGACTCGCCGGCTCCGCGCTGTGGAAGGGCGGCATCCACGCCTATCTGGGTCTGCGCGACGGCACCCCCGTCGCCTGCGCCGCCACCCTGGAGGCGCGGGGCCGCCTCTTCGTCCTGCTCGTCGCCACCGCCCCGGAGCACCAGCGCCGGGGCTACGGCGAGGCCGTGACACGCAAGGCCCTGCACGAGGGCGCCCGCGCCACGGGAGCGACCCGCGCCACCCTGCACGCCACCGTCGCCGGCGCACCCGTCTACCCTCGCATCGGCTTCCGCCCCAACAGCCCGATCCGGTTCTACGGGCTGATGCCCTGAAACGGTCAGGACCGGAGTCCGAGTTGCCCTGGCGACTGCGATTCCCTTTCGGAGGCGACCAGGTGACGCGAGTGGTCAGGGACCGACTTCACACGCGCTTCAGAGGGGGGACGTGGCGGTGCAGGAACTCGATCTGGTCCGCGATGACGGTGTCGAACAAGGGCTCGACGTAAGGGTCGAAGTGGCCACCCTCGTAGACGCGGACGGTCGAATGCCGCATCTTGCCTGCTGCCCGCTCGGCGACGCGCTTGGGAGTGATCGCGTCCTGCGCGACGATCTGGACCAGGGCCGGGCACGTGATGTTCCCGGCCCAGCGCTGGGGTGAGTAGAAGCCGATCTTCAACGCGATGCGGGCTGCCACGGTGCGGGGGTAGGTGTCCTCCTTCAGCCCCGACTCACGAAAGAGAGCGTGCATGCCCGGATAGGCGTCCGGCGAGGTCATCATGCCGGTGCGGCCGGGAAGATTGACGCTGTCCACGTACACGGGTTCACGGCCGAGCTTGGAGGCGATCGCGTCCCGGATCCCCGGCACACCGACCCTGAGGGCGGCCCGCAGGCCGGTCGACCTCACCGCCGCCGGGCCGCTGACGTGCGGGACCTGAGCGATGACGGCGGCGAGAGGCTCTCCCCGGCCGGCGACGGTGATGACGTGACCGCCCGAGAACGAGGTGCCCCACGCCACGACCCGGGTGTGGTCGATCCCCTCAAGTGACCTGGCGTAGCGGAGGGCGGCGCGCCAGTCCTCGTGCTGCATCGCGATGTCCAGGATCTGGCGCGGCTCACCCTCGCTCTCCCCGAAACTCCGGTAGTCGAAGACCACGACGGCGTATCCGGCGGCGGCGAAGCGCTCGGCGTAGGCGTAGAGCCGTAGGGCACGCACCGCGCCGAAGCCGTGTGCCATCACGACGACGGGCGACGGCTGATCCGTGGCGGTGGGCCGGTAGACGCGCGCGGCGCACTTGGTGCCGCCGGAGTCGAACCACTCCTCCGACGTCGTGAACGTGCCGTCGTGCGTCTCGGCCATGGTGCACTCCTCATCTCGCTGTGTCGTCCTCACCACTGTCCAGGACGACGGACGGTGCTCGGGCGGTGGGCGCCGGTTCATGCCGCGCAGGCGCGTCACTTCGGCGGTTGCCGCGCCACCGCTACGCCATCCACTGCGTCAGGCTCGTGGCGACGATCGCCCCGAGACCTGGGAGCCCTGCGAAGCCCGCCCGTGTGCAGGTGATCCGCCGTGCGGACAGCGTGAACTCCCTCGGGGTGAGGCGCCCAGACTCGCTCGTGCGGACGAGGAAGTCGTCGGTCGGGCACGACAAAGTGAGCGGCTTGCGCCGTGGTCGTGGACCAACCCCTCCCCAGCCGCACGGGGATTCGGTCGAGATTACGGAGATCGGGTGAGCACGGCAGGCCCGAGCCAGCGGCATGCGGCGAGCGCGAGTTCGAGATCCAGCCGGTCCTCCTCGATCGGCCGCCCCCGCAACCGCACGGCTTTGTCCACCCGGTACTTGACCGTGTTCTTGTGCAGGTGGACCTTCGCGGCGGTCGCGACGAAGCTCTGGTTCTGCTGAAGGAAGACGGTGAGGGTCTCCCGTAGCCGCGCGACACCTTCGTCGTCCTGTGCCAGCCCTCCGAGCATCGATGTGACGAGGTCGCGGGCGAGGTCGAGGTCGCCCGCAAGAGCGGCGGCCGCCCTGACCCCCGGCGCGGTGAACGACGTGATCTGATGGGCCCGCTCGGCCCCGACGACCGCGACCTGATGAGCTCGCAGGGCCTGGCGGTGTGTCGCACGGAAGCCCGCGAGTCCTGCCCCGACCGCGCCGACTGCGGCCTTCACCTCACTTCCCGCCTCACCGAGGACTCGGGCCAAGCGGTCGAGGTCGACAGGTGTCCCTGCCCGGAGCGGTATCCACCCCCAGCCGAGCGAGCGGTCCTGCGGGACGAAAAGCGGCGAGGAGTCCGCACCGACCTCCTGGGCCACGGCACCGATCAGCTGCCCGAGGGACTCCAGCGGATCCGTCGACGTCATGCGTTCGTCCGCCCAGAGGACGAGTCCGAGGTGCTCCTGACGGAGCCGGTAGCCGAGGACCTGCTCCGCCGAGGCCACGTCCACCTCCTCTCCGGCGAGGAGCGCGCTCAGCGTGGCCGTGCGGATCGTGTTGCGATTCGCCAGCCACCGCTCCCGCTCGGTCTCGTACTCCGCGACGACCTGTTCGGAAACCCGGTCGATGTAGGCGAAGGCGGCGTCCTGGAGCATCTGCAGCGCCGAGAAGGAGATCCTGCCGTCCGGCTCGACGCCGGCCAGCTCACCGGCCACCCACTCGAGGGCGCGCCGGTGGCCTAGGCGGTACGCGCGCAGCAGGGCGTTCGAGGAGATCTCGCGCTGCGCAAGGCGTCGCGCGTACTCGACGGCCGGCCACGGTGCCTCCACCGTGTCGACCGGAACCCCGTACCGCACGATGTGGAAGAACGTCTTCACGTTGCTCTCCACACTCGCGTAGAGGAGGTCGAGCATCAGATGGTCTCCGCGAAGCTCCGAGATCGAGTCGGCGAGCTCGGCCTGGAGCAGACGCGCCACCTCGTCGAGCTGTGCGCTCGAGGCCGCCGCGATGTCGGCGACGCGGGCGGCCGCACGACGGGCGATCTCCTCGCGGTCCGCCCAGGGATCCATGGTTGACCCTTCCTCCCGTGTTGGTCCCCGGGCACAGGTGTGTGGTGGGCCCTTGGGCCGTGGCACCGGCACGGTAGCCGGAAGCGGGAGAACAACGACCAATCCGGTCCCGCTCTTTTGGTTCGCGCGCACAGTGTCCCAGGTCTTCCCGCCTCCCTAAAGTCCGTGCGTCCGGATCGCGTGACGCGGCCCTCGGAGGCCGGCGGCGTGCCAACCCCGGCGGGCGGTCACCGATGCGTGCCGCTCGGGCCACCACCAAGAGGGGCACCATTGGGATTCGTCAAACCGTCTCCGCAGCCGGTCGAGCCGACGGTCTTCCTCAGGCTTCCCCTGCGCGAACGCGTGCGCGTCCTCAGCACCCACTGGGTCGACGAAGGCTTCGGCACACCGCGGGCGCTGCACATCGTGTACATCGTCAAGATGCTCGGTCTCTACTTCGGCGTCGGCATCTGGATCGCGTCGGCGACGTCCGGGATCGAGTTCACCGACGTCGGCGGCTGGTACCGCAACATCGTCGTGTACCAGAAGCTCGCCGTGTGGCTGATGCTGCTGGAGGTGATCGGACTCGGCGGTGCCTTCGGTCCCCTGTGCGGCCACTTCCGCCCGATGATCGGCAACATCCGGTACTGGATCCGTCCCGGCACCCTCCGCATGGCGCCCTGGGGCGGCCGCGTGCCGTTCACCGGCGGCGACGAGCGCACCTGGTTCGACGTGGCGCTCTTCGCCGGCGTGCTCGCCGCGCTCGTCTACCCGTTGGCCGTGCGGGCCGAGCCTGTGCCGAGCGAGTTCCTCCCCGCGGGCACCGGCCCGCAGGACATCGTCCCGCCGCACTGCTTCCTGCCGGTTCTCGTTCTTCTTCCTGGCCGGCCGGTCCGAGCAGTACCTGCCGATCATGTTGTTCTCCGCGCTGATGGGGAGCATCGGCGGCGCCGCGGACTTCGTCGACCTCGTCGTGGTGTTCAAGATCGTGATCTGCGTCGTGTGGATCGGTGCCGGTGTGTCCAAGTTCGGTGCCCACTTCGAGCACGTCGTGCCGCCGATGGTCTCCAACAGCCCGGCCGTACCAGGACGAGCCGTCAAGCGTCTGCACTACCGCGACGCCCCGAACGACCTGCACCCGTCCCGCGTCGCCTGGTTCATGGCGCACATCGGCGGCACCGCCGTCGAGATCGTCGTCCCGATCACCCTGCTGCTCACGACGAACGCGACCGTGGCGCTGATCGGCGCGCTGTGCATGCTGGCCTTCCACGTCTTCATCGCCTCGACGTTCCCGATCGCCGTCCCGCTGGAGTGGAACGTCTTCTTCGGGTTCATCGCGATCGTCCTGTGGGTCGGCTTCGATCCCGGCACGTACACCGTCTGGAACTTCTCCGCGCCGATCCTGCTCGTCCCGGTCCTCGCGCTGCTGCTGTTCGGGCCGGTCCTGGGCAACCTGCGTCCCGACCTCGTCTCCTTCCTGCCCTCCATGCGCCAGTACGCCGGGAACTGGGCCGCGTCCGTGTGGGCGATGAAGCCCGGCGTGGAGGAGCGGCTCAACGAGCTGCCCGGGGTGGAGAACCAGATCGACCAGCTGCAGCGCATGATCCCGACCCCGTACGAACGTGACGACGCCGAGATGACGTTGCAGAAGGCACTCGCCTGGCGCTCGATGCACAGCCAGGGGCGCGGCCTGTTCTCCCTCCTGTACGCGCGCCTCGCGGACATCGAGACACGCACCGTCCGCGAGGGGGAGTTCGTGTGCAACGCGCTCCTCGGATTCAACTTCGGCGACGGTCACATGCATGACGCCCGCCTCGTCGCGGCCGTGCAGAAGCGCCTCTGCCTCGAGCCCGGCGACCTGGTCGTGGTCTGGGCCGAGTCCCAGCCCATCCACCGGCGCACCCAGCGGTACCAGGTGATCGACGCCGCTCTGGGCGTGGTCGAACGGGGCACCTGGAAGGTCGCCGACTGCGTGGCGGAGCAGCCGTGGCTGCCCAACGGACCCGTCCCGCTGAACGCCACCTGGACCGCCGACGGCCACCACCGTCGGCAGGCCCTGGGAACGAACCCGAACCGGCCCGACGAAACCCCCGTCTGACCCCTCCCCACCGCCCCCTCTCCTCCTGGAGGACGACATCCCGTGCACGTGGCATCTCCAGCGTCCCGACCAGTTCGACGAACCGCGTCTGCGCGCCGCCGTCGCTTCGACGCGCGCATCAGCCACTGACCCGGACGAGGAGGCACCGTGACGACCGCAGTCGTCGTCGGCAGCGGCCCCAACGGACTGGCGGCCGCGCTCGTGCTGGCCGACGCCGGGGTCCGGGTGCGCGTCGTCGAGGCCGCCGACACCCTGGGAGGCGGTACCCGCTCGGCGGAACTGACCCTTCCGGGGCTCGTGCACGACGTGTGCGCGGCGATCCACCCACTGGCGGTCGCCACGCGATTCTCACGGGCCTTCGACCTCGCCGAGCACGGCTTGTCGTGGGCGGAACCGCCGGTGCAGTACTCCCACCCGCTCGACCACGGTCGTGGCGCCGCCGCCTACCGCTCCGTCGAGGAGACCGGCCGTCACCTCGGAGGGCGCGACGGCCGCACCTGGACCCGCGTGTTCGGCTCGCTGACCGACCGCTTCGACACGATCGCCGACGAGTTCCTCCGACCGGTGCTCCACATCCCGCGGCATCCGTTCCACCTCGGCCGGTTCGGGCTGTACGCCGGGCTGCCCGCCTCGCTCCTGGCCCGGCGCTGGCACCAGGACGAGGCCCGCGCTCTCCTCGCCGGGCTCGCCGCGCACGCCTTCCGCCCACTCGACGCCCTCGCGTCCTCCGCCATCGGCGTGGCGCTCGGCACCGCCGCGCACCGGTACGGCTGGGGCGCCGCCGTCGGCGGCTCGGCCGCCATCTCCACGGCGATGGTCGCCGCGGCGAAGCAGCGGGGCGTGCTGTTCGAGACCGGGCGTACGGTCACCAGCCTCGACGACCTCGGATCCGTCGACCTGGTCATGCTCGACACCGCCCCCGGCGCCGCGGCCGACATCATCGGCGACCGACTGCCACGACACGTCGCACGCGCCTACCGCGCCTACCGGCACGGCCCGGGCGCCTTCAAGGTCGACTTCGCCGTCGAGGGAGGTGTGCCGTGGACACACGAGCCGAGCCGGCACGCCGGGACGGTGCACGTGGGCGGAACGTTCGAGGAGATCGCTTCGGCCGAGGCGACCGTTGCCCGCGGCCGCATGCCTGGCCGGCCGTTCGTCCTGGCGGCACAGCAGTACGTCGCCGACCCGTCGCGGTCCGCCGACGGTGTGCATCCGCTCTACACCTACACCCACGTACCGGCCGGCTACACCGGCGACGCGACGGAGGCGATCATTGCCCAGATCGAGCGCTTCGCGCCCGGCTTCCGCGACCGCATCCGCGGCACTGCCGTGTGCAGCACCACCGAGATGTCCCGCAAGAACGCCAACTACGTCGGCGGCGACATCGTGTCGGGCTCCAACGACCCGTTGCAACTTCTGTTCCGCCCCCGCATCACGCTGCACCCCTACGCCACCGGGGCCGACGGGGTCTTCATCTGCTCGGCCGCCACGCCCCCCGGAGCCGGCGCACACGGCATGTCGGGATACTGGGCGGCACGGGCTGCCCTGCGCACGGTCGAAACCGCAAGGTAGTACAGAGCCGGCAGCGCGCCCCGTGCTCCCTGTCGTGGAGGGCCGGGCTTGTGCCGTCGTCTACTGGCGGTACCCGCTCAGGAAGCGGCCGATGCGGCCGATCGCCGCGTCCAGGTCCTCCGCGTGGGGGAGGGTGAGGATGCGGAAGTGGTCGGGGGAGGGCCAGTTGAAGCCGGTGCCCTGGACCACCTGGATCTTCTCCCGGAGCAGCAGGTCCAGGACGAACTTCTCGTCGTCGTGAATCTTGTGCACCTTCGGGTCCAGGCGCGGGAACGCGTACAGCGCGCCCTTCGGCTTCACGCAGCTCACGCCCGGGATCTCGTTCAGCTTCTCCCAGGCCACGTCCCGCTGTTCGCGCAGCCGCCCGCCCGGCGCGGTGAGGTCGCGGATGGACTGCCGGCCGCCCAGCGCGGCCTGGATGGCGTACTGCGCGGGCGCGTTCGCGCACAGCCGCATCGACGCCAGCATCGTCAGACCCTCGAGGTAGTCCTTCGCGTGCTGCTTCGGTCCGGTGACCACCAGCCAGCCCGAGCGGAAGCCCGCCACGCGGTAGGTCTTGGACAGGCCGCAGAAGGTCAGCACGACCAGGTCGGGGGCGAGCGCGGCGGCGGAGTGGTGCACGGCGTCGTCGTACAGGATCTGGTCGTAGATCTCGTCCGCGAAGACCATCAGGCCGTGGCGGCGGGCCAGGTCGAGGATGCCCTCGACGACCTCCTTCGGATACACCGCGCCCGTCGGGTTGTTGGGGTTGATGATGACCACGGCCTTGGTCCGGTCGGTGATCTTCGCGGCCATGTCGTCGAGGTCCGGGTACCAGTCGGACCGCTCGTCGCACAGGTAGTGCACCGCCTTGCCGCCCGCGAGGTTGGTCACCGCGGTCCACAGGGGGAAGTCCGGCGCGGGAACGAGGACTTCGTCGCCGTCCTCCAGCAGCGCCTGCACCGCCATGGACACCAGCTCGGAGACGCCGTTGCCGAGGAAGACGTCGTCGACGTCGACCTCCAGGCCGAGCGTCTGGTAGCGCTGGGCCACCGCGCGGCGGGCGGAGAGGATGCCGCGCGAGTCGGTGTAGCCGTGGGCCTGGGGGAGCATCCGGATCATGTCCTGGAGGATCTCCTCCGGCGCCTCGAAACCGAACAGGGCCGGGTTGCCGGTGTTCAGGCGCAGCACGCTGTGCCCCGCCTCCTCCAGCGCGTCGGCGTGCTCGATCACCGGGCCGCGGATCTCGTAACAGACCTCGCTGAGCTTGCTCGACTGCCGGAACTCCATGCGCCCCTCCGGTTTCTGGTGTTACTTGGTTTTACCAAGTGGGTGCTTGGAAAGTCCAACGACATGTCTAGACTGCGAGGCATGCCACCTCGCCGAAGCTACGACCAGTACTGCTCCGCCGCCCGCGCGCTCGACGTCGTCGGCGACCGCTGGACCCTGCTGATCGTCCGGGAACTGCTGGCCGGGCCGCGCCGCTACACCGACCTGCACGCGGACCTGCCGGGCGTCAGCACGGACGTACTGGCCTCACGGCTGAAGGACATGGAACGCGACGGCCTCACCACCCGCCGCCGCCTCCCGCCTCCCGGCGCGGCGTACGTCTACGAACTCACCGCGCGTGGGCGTGAGTTGCTGCCCGTCCTCCAGGCGCTCGGGGCGTGGGGCCGGCCGGAGCTCGGCGACCGCCGGCCGACCGACGCGGTCCGCGCCCACTGGTTCGCCCTGCCGCTGCTGCGTGAGCTGGAGGGCGACGGACTCGTCGAAGTGCGCCTGGACGAGGGCTGCTTCCACGTCCACGCGGGCGCGGCCGAGGCCGACGGCCCGGTCTACGGCGACGGCCCCGCCCCCGCCGACCCGGACGCGGTCCTCACCCTCGACACCCCGACGTGCATCGCCCTCAGCCGAGGCGATGTGTCCCTCCCGGAGGCGATCCGGCAAGGCCACGTCGAAGTCACCGGCGACAGCCCGCTGGCCAAACAGCTCAGGGAGTCGTGAGGGGACCGGCACCCGCCGCCCCTCATCTCTGCCGAAACACGGCAGTGATCAGGTGCCGGGGGCTGTGACACGCTTCCGAGCATGGGGTGGAGCTTCAGGGTGCACGGGGGAATCGCGCTCGCGCTGAGCGCTTGGGTCCTGCTGTCGGTGGTGCTCGCATGGCTGCCGGGGAACTCGCCGTGGGCAGGCATGACGTGGCTCGTGGCCGCGGGGGTCCTCTTTCTCGTCGGTGTCGCCGCATGGGTGCGGGTCCTTGCGTGCAAGGCCGACAAGAAGATGCTGTGGCTCGCCTTCCGCTGTCTGCCCGGTCGGCTGCAGGCCGTGCTCGGCGCGCTGGCCCTCGTGGGCGTCCTGCTGACGCTCATCGGTGCGTTCCAGGAGGACAACCTGCAGACGGACGGAGTCGAGGACGGCCGCTACTACGTCTACGACACGACGCCCCTTCACAAGGGAAGGGCCGAGGTCTCGCAGAGCGCGTACGAGGTCGTCCGCGAGCGAGAGCAGCGTGGCGTCCTGCCGGTGTTCGTGGCGGTCTTCGCCGGCGTCGCCGGCGTGGTCTTCTCCGCCGGCGAACTGCGCCGAGCCGGCGTCCGGTCCGGGTCGGTGGGCGCGGCCACATAACGGGGCGCCCCGCAACTTCGACACGTGTCGTCGGCGGGGCTACCTTCGCCTGGTCCCGGGCGAGTTCGCGCCCAGGCGCCCCCCTCGACGCCCCGCCAAGGGAGCCGTATGCCCCGCCTCGCGCTCTACACCTTCGGTGTCCTCACGTCCCCGCTCTCCGACCCCTCGCCCGCCACCCGCGAGTTCTACGCCCTCGGCGAGGCCGTCTACCGCAGGATCGCCGCGCACCCCGGCCACCTCGCCCACGCCGAACCGGCGGGCGGGGAGCGGGGTGTGCTCTTCGGGGCGGACTGGGGTGCGTGGGGCGAGTTCGCCGTGCCGGCGTGGTACGCCAAGGGACGTACCCCGGACACCACCGCCCTGGCGGCGACCCTCTCCCTCTGGACCGACCTCGGCTCCGCCCGTGACGCCGTCTACACGGGTCTCCACCGCGACGCGCTGACCAGGCGCCTCGACTGGTTCGAGAGGTCCCGGCACCCGAGTCACGTGCTCTGGTGGGTCCCGGAGGACGTGATCCCCACCTGGCAGGAGGGCGTGGACAACCTGGAGGCCCTCCACCGCCACGGCCCCGCGCCCCGACGCTTCACGTTTCCCCGCCGTACACCCCGGAGGGCGCTCCGGCCCGCACCTGAACGGCCCTCGACAGCCGGAAGGCCCGCACAAGGCGGGCCTTCCGACCGACGGCGAGCGGAATCCCTACGCCCCCGGCGGGACGTGCCGCGGACGCCCCGGTCCCCGGGTCAGGCGGTAGCCGAGGACGCCCGCCAGGGCCGCCAGGGCGCCGCCGGCCGCCGTCCAGATCCAGCGGTCCGACCACCAGCCCGACGTCCAGCCGTCCTCCGGCTCCAGTTCGGCCAGCACACTCTTCGGGCCGTGGAGGGCCTCCTCCTTCTCCCGGGAGCCGATGCCCGGCACCAACGGCTCCGACAGCGAGCCGTCCACCGCCGCCGCGCCACCCATGTCCTTGGACTCGACGCGCAGTTCGACGTCGACCGGCTTGCCCAGGTCGTCCGCCGACAGCTTCAGCACCGTCAGACGCACGTAATAGGTGCCGGGCAGCGGGTCGTCGGCCCACGGCTCCGACCAGGCGCGGACCGTGCGCAGCACGCACGCCAGTTCCACGCTCGCCGCGCCCGCCGCGGCGGTGCGGGTCTGCGCGCCGTACTGGCAGGCCTGCCGGCGGCGCAGCCCGTCGTACACGTCGATCTGCCACGTCTCGGCGGCGTGGCCCTCCGGCAGCTTCACCGTCGCGCGGACGGTGGGCCGCTGCCCGGCGTCCGCGGGGAACGACCAGTACAGGTAGTCACCCGTGGAGGCCCGCGCCGTGGCGGTCTGCCCCTGCTCGACCTCCGTCGCCGTGCGGAACGACGTCCCCGCGCGGGTGGGTCCGCCGCCGTCGCCGGACGCCTCCGGGGACGGGGTGGAATCGGCCGCGGCGGGCGCGGCGGCCAGGCCCAGCATCAGCAGGGCGGCACTCAGTACTCGTACGGCGCGCATCAGTTGGTCCTCCAGACAGCGACCCGCCAGCGGGACAGCCAGCCCCAGACGAGACCGGCGAGGAAACCGGTGACGATCAGCGCACCGAGCAGCCACCAGCCCCGGCCGAGGCCGAAGGAGGCGACGTCGGAGGCGTTGTCGGGGCCGTCGACGACGTCGACCGTCAGCTCCAGCGGCAGACCGGGCGTGGTCTTCACGCCGGCGTCCGCCGAGAAGGAGGTGGTCACGCCGAGGCACACCGTCTCCGTCGAGGGCTCGTCGCTGTCGTCGTCCAGCTCCGGCTTGGGGTGGCGCAGACCCGTGGACAGCACGTCCGTACGGCCGTTGCCCGTGGCCTCGCCGCGCACGATCTCGCGGCCGTGGATGGTGACCGCGCGCATCAGGATCCCGTAGTCGGGGCGCACGGCGCGGTCGGCGGCGACGCTCACCGAGGCGCGCAGCTCCTGCCCGGCGGGCAGGTCCACGCGGTACCAGCGCTGCTGGCCGAACTCCTGGCGGTCGGTGTAGAGACCGGACCGCAGCTCGGGCGCCGTGTCGCAGGAGCCGGCGCCCTCGACGGCCACCGGGGTCACCACCGGCTCGGCCGCCCGGTCGACCAACTCGTTGACGCGGTCGGTGAGTTCGTCCTGGTGCTCGATGGAGGTGTAGGTGCCGCCCGTCGCCTCGGCGATGCAGCTGAGCTGCCGGCTCAGCTTGGCGCTCGGCACCAGGCCCAGCGTGTCGATGGTCAGGCCGATGCCCTTGGCCGCGATCTCGCGGGCCACCTCGCACGGGTCCAGCGGTGCGCAGGTGTCCTCGCCGTCGCTGATCAGCACGATCCGCTTCGAGCCGTCGCCCCCGTCGAGGTCGTCGGCCGCCTGGAGCAGCGCCGGGCCGATCGGGGTCCAGCCGGTCGGGACGAGGGTCGCCACCGCCGTCTTCGCCTCGGTGCGGTCCAGCGGGCCGACCGGGTAGAGCTGCGCGGTGTCCTTGCAGCCCTCCTTGCGGTCGTCGCCGGGATAGTCGGCACCGAGGGTACGGATGCCGAGCTGCACCTCCTCCGGCGTCGCGTCCAGCACCTCGTTGAACGCCTGCTTCGCCGCCGCCATCCGGGACTGGCCGTCGATGTCCTTGGCGCGCATCGAGCCGCTCACATCGAGGACGAGGTCGACCTTGGGCGCGCGATCGCCCCTGATTTCGTCGGCGGCCGCCCCGGCCGGGAAGGCGACCCCGGCGGTCAGGGCGGCGAGCAGGGCTATGGCGCCTGCCACCGGCCGTGTTCTTCTGATCATCGGCGGATCCTATTGATCAGGAGCGCCGCACATCAAAACAGCCCATCACCTGGTCCCGAAACGAAGGGGATTGGGCAGTTCCGCCCACTGGTCGCCCGCCGTGCCCGGCGACAGCCGCATCAGCGTCAGCGCCTTCGCCGGCAGTGGTCCGTCGCGCAGCGCCGAGAGGTCGTCGGTGCGTGGCAGATCCGGTAGGGCCTCCTCCAGAGCCGCCCGCAGGGCCGTTCCCGACCCCGCCGTCCCGGCCAGCGCGCCCGCCACCAGCGAGCCGAACAGCTTGCGGCGCAGCGCCAGTGCGTCGTCCGTGACCATGCGGTCCGGCACGTCCGGCACGGGGATGCCGTGCCGGGCCAGACGCGCCGGCGAGACGCGCAGATCGGCCAGGTCCCGGTACACCAGCCGTACCGGCTCCCCGTCCGGCGACAGCACCACGAGCAGGTTCTGCCCGTGCGCCTCCAGCGCCACCCCCAGGTCCAGCAGCCGCAGTCCGACGGTGAGCGCCAGCCGGGCGAGACGGGCCAGTCGCGCGGGGCAGCGGGGCAGGCCGGTGGCCGCCAGGGCCGCCACCGGCACCACCCGCTCCCCGGGGCCCGCGTACGCCTCCGGAGACTCCCGCAGCAGCGCCGTGAGGTCGGGCGAACCGGCCGCCACCGCGGCCGGCGTGCGGGTGATCCGCAGCAGCCCGTCCGTGCGCTCCGCCACCGCCTGCCCGAAGTCCGACAGGACCGCCGACGCGGCGACCGACCCGAGGGAGATGTCCCGCACCGAGGACGTCAGCCGGGCGCTCACCGCCGTCTTCACGTGCGGGCCGTCCGGCAGCGCGAGGGTGCGCAGCGCCATCAGCGGATGTGCCGCGAGCACCCCCACGCCGCCCCTGACGGAAGCCGCCCCCTCGCCGCCGGCCCGGGCCGCCCCCTCGCCCCCGGCCGGGGCCACTCCCTCACCCGCCCGCTTCAGCACATGCGCCGCCTGCCACGGATGCACCGGCACCAGCAGCCGGTCCCCGTCCCGCAGCCCGTCCGGCCACGCCCCCGACACCAGACACTCCGCGGCCGGCACCGGAACCAGCCCCAGTTCCACCACCGGCCGGTGCTCGGGTCCGTACGCGAGCTGTTCGGCCACGGAGAAGCCGGGACGGGAACGGCAGTTCGGATGGAAGGGGTGCCCGTCGACCACCCGCTGTTCCCACTCCCAGTCCCGCTCCGGCGCCGCGTCCCCGGGTCCCCCGAACTCCCGTTGCCCCGCCCGCGACAACGCCAGCGAGGCCGCGCTGTGCCCCAGTTCGGCGGCGAACGAGTCCGCGTGCGGCACCGCGAGGTCCGTCATCAGCCGCGCCGGATCGTCGTACTCCGTCCCGTCCAGCCGTACGGCGGTCACCCGGGCGTCCGTCGCGTACGGGTCGGAGGCCGGACCCTCCAGCCGCCGCCCGTCCGCCAGCCGCAGCACCACGCCCGACCGGGTGTCCTCCCGTCCGGCGACCCACGGCAGCGGTTCGTGCGTCAGCCCCCGCCACAGCCGGGTCAGCACCGCCGCCCGCGCGCCGGGCAGCGCGTCCGTGTACGCCGGAAGGAGAGCGGGCCGTACGACGGCCAACTCCTCGGCGATCTCGGCCTCGGCGGTGGAGGGACGCGGCACGGGCACACTCCTCGGATCGGCGGAAAGGTGGGACGTACGAAGGGACGATGCCAGACATACTGATCGTCTCCGCCGGACAGACGTAGGGAACCAGAACGCGTGGACCTGATGCCCCCGCCCGCAGACGACGACGCGGCGACCCGTGCGGACCTGGCAGGGCGCGCCGACGCCCATGCGGCCGTGCCGCTGCTGAACTGCCTGTTGCGCGAAGTGGCCGAACCCCTCCCCGGGCCCGCCCGCCCGGACGGCCCGCGCACCTACCGCCTGCCCCGCAGCCGGCGGTTGCTGCGCGTGCACGGCGCCCGCCGTCCCACCGCGCCCGAGGTGCACACCGCCGGTTCCTGGCACCGCCTCACCCACACGGAACTGGTCAAACTCGTCGCCGAGGAACTCCGCCGGCACACCGGGCGCTCCAACCACGAACTGCCCGCCGAGATGCTCGACAGCCGCGACGCCGTCGCCGCGCTGCTCGCCGCCCGCGACCGCGCCGACCCTCCCGGCGACCTCTACCTGCGCTCCGAGCAGTCCCTGCTCACCGGACACACCCACCACCCCGCCCCCAAGGCCCGCGGCGGCGGCCCCGCGGCCACCTGGCTGCCGTACGCGCCCGAGGCGTACGCCCGCTTCCCGCTGACCCTGCTGGGCGTGCGCGAGGACACCCTGGTGGACGAGGGTGACACCGCCGCCCTGGACCGTCTCGGCGCCGCCCCGCCCGGCTACCGGCTGCTGCCCGCCCACCCCTGGCAGCTCGACCTCGCCGCCGACGACCTCGCCCCCGCGTTCGCCGACGGCCGCCTGCTGCGGCTCGGCGGGACGCCCTGGCCGGTGTGGCCCACGGCCGCCGTCCGCACCGTCCACGCGCCCGCCGAGGACCTCTTCCTCAAGTTCAGCCTCGACGTGCGCATCACCAACGACGTCCGCCGCCTGTGGCGGCACGACCTGGCACGCCTGCGCGCCACCGACACCGCCGTACGGGACGCCTTCGAGGACGCCCCGGCGGGCGGGGCCTGGCTGAGCGACCGGGGGCACCGCACCGCGGACTTCGCCGTCGAGCAGCTCGCCGTGGTCGTCCGCGACGGGTTCCGCGGCCGGCTGGTCCCGGGCGCCACCCCCTGCCTGGCCGCCGCCCTCGTGGAGGGCTTCGACGGCGACCCGCTCGCGGCCACCGACCGTCCCGACACCTGGTGGGAGGCCTACCTGGCCCGGGTGGTGCCCCCGGCGCTCGCCGCCTTCCACGGGCACGGGGTCGTCCTGGAGGCGCACCTGCAGAACACGCTGATCGCCGTCGACGTCGACGGCATGCCGGCGCAGGCCCTCTACCGCGACGCGGAGGGCGTGAAGCTGCTCGCGTCCCCGCACCGCCCCGACGGCCTGCCCACGGTGACACGGGAGGCCGGGTGGGAGCGGCTGGTGTACTGCCTGGTCGTCAACCACCTCATGGAGATCGCCGCCGCCCTGGCCGACCACCACCCCGGCCTCGACCCCTGGCCCGCGGTCCGCCGCGAACTGGCCCGCCACGACCTCCCCGAGATCCCCGCCCTGCTGACCGCGCCCACCCTGCCCGCCAAGACCAACCTCCTCCTGCGCTGGGCCGCGGCCGACGGCGCCGACGCCCGCTACCGGCCGCTGCCCAACCCGCTGTCCGGCCACTGAGCGTGCCCCGCGCGCAGCGCGACGGGAGGCGACCGCCGTCCGGATGCCTCAGACTCGGGGGCGGGGCCGCGGGGAAGGCCCGGGGGCCCGCCGCCCGACCGCGCCCTGAGGAGGCCGGCCCGTGCATGACGTGCCGTTCTGGCTGTGGACCGTGTTCGTCGTCATCGTCGTCGCGTCCCTCGCGGTCGACCTCTTCGCGCACCGCTCCGCCCATGTCATCGACTTCCGCGAGGCGGCGGCCTGGAGTGCCGGGTGGATCGGCCTGGCCATCCTCTTCGGAGGGCTGGTCTTCCTCGTCGTCGGCACCGACGCGGGCGTGGAGTACACCACCGCGTGGCTGCTGGAGAAGAGCCTGTCCGTCGACAACCTCTTCGTCTTCGCGCTGATCTTCAGCTACTTCCAGGTGCCGCGCGCCTACCAGCACCGCGTGCTGTTCCTCGGCGTCCTGGGCGCCCTGGTCTTCCGCGGCCTGTTCCTCGCCGCCGGTGTGGCCGTGGTCAGCCGCTTCACCGCCGTGCTGTACGTCTTCGCCGCGATCCTCTTCTGGAGTACCTACAAGATCCTCAAGGGGGAGGACGAGAGCTTCGACCCGGGGAAGAGCGTCGCGGTCCGGCTGCTGCGCAAGGTCGTCCCCGTACGCGACGAGTACGCGGGCCCGCACTTCTTCGTGAAGGAGGCGGGCAAGCGGGTGGCGACCCCGCTGCTCGCGGTCGTCGCCGCCATCGAGGCCGCCGACCTGGTCTTCGCCGTCGACAGTGTGCCCGCCGTCCTCGCCGTCAGCAGCGACGTCTTCATCGTCTACACCAGCAACGCCTTCGCCATCCTCGGCCTGCGCGCCCTGTACTTCATGCTGGCCGGCCTCCTCGACCGCTTCCACTACCTCAGCGTCGGCCTCGCGCTGATCCTCGCCTTCATCGGTGTCAAGCTGGTCCTTCAGGCGACCCACGAGACGGTCAGCACCGCCGTCCCCGAGATCCCGTCCCTGGTCAGCCTGGCCGTCATCGTCGTCGTCCTCGCCGTGTCGATCGCGGTGAGCGTGCTGCGGCCGCCGGCCGAGCATGACAAAACCGGGTAAAGCGGGCGTAAAGTGGGGGTATGAGCAGCGACCGCAAGCGCGACGGGACCCGGCCCACCGAGCTGTTGTGCGCCTCGTGCGGCAGGCCGGTGGAGACCGTCGTCACCCGGCACAAGACCTTCGGCATCAACGTCCCGCAATGGCGGGCCGGCCCCTGCCACAACCCCGACTGCGCCGACTACGTCCCCGAAATGGTCCCGGCGGACACCCTCCGCCGCCCCGGGCAGGGAGAGCGGCGGACGCAGGAACGCCGTAAGGAGGCAGGTCCGCACGCCTGACCGTCCCCGCCGCCGCCCCTCCGCGCGCGGTTAGGATTCCTGTCCGACGTCGTACGAGGATGGGGTGGCCCACAGCATGCTGAAGCAGGTCACCGCCACCCGTTACGTCCAGCCCTTGCACTCCGGGGGCTCCGTGCCGGGCGTCGTCGAGGCGGACGACCTGGGCACCTACGTCGTCAAGTTCACCGGCTCCGCGCAGGGCCGCAAGGCGCTGGTCGCCGAGGTGATCGTCGGCGAGCTGGCGCGGGCGCTCGGCCTGCGCTTCCCGGAACTGGTGCTGGTGCGCTTCGACCCGGCGATCGCCGAGGACGAGCCCCACCAGGAGGTGCGCGACCTGCACACCGCCAGCGCCGGGATCAACCTCGGCATGGACCACTTGCCGGGGGCCCGGGACTTCACCCCCGAGGCGGCCGAGACGTTCACCGTCGATCCCCTGGAGGCCGGGCGGATCGTGTGGCTCGACGCGCTCACCGCGAACGTCGACCGCACCGTGCACAGCTCCAACCTGCTGCTGTGGCCGACCCTCGGCGTCGCCCCGCCCCGGCTGTGGCTGATCGACCACGGCGCCGCGCTCGTCTTCCACCACCGCTGGGACGCCGGCGACCCCACGAAGGCGTACGACTTCCGCCACCACGCCCTCGGCCGGTACGGGCCCGACGTGCGCGCCGCCGACGCGGAGCTGGCGCCCCGGGTGACGGAGGAGCTGCTGCGGTCGATCGTGGACGAGGTGCCCGATGCCTGGCTGGACGGCGAGCCCGGGTTCGCCTCGCCCGAGGCGGTCCGCGCCGCGTACGTGGACCACCTGCACGCGCGGGCACGGGCGTCCGGCGCGTGGCTGCCCCTCGACTTCCCCACGGCCGACCAGATCGCCGCGGAGAACGCCCTCCGCGCGGCACGGACACAGCGGGGCCGCCCGGCCTGGCTCAAGCAGGTGCCCGACCTGCACGGCCGGCCGGCGGTGGAACAGGACGGGACGGTGCACCTGCGATGACGACCGGCGCGCGGCGCGTGGAGATCGAGTACTGCACCCGGTGCCGCTGGCTGCCCCGGGCGGCCTGGCTGGCGCAGGAGCTGCTGACGACCTTCGAGCAGGAGCTGACCGAGCTGGCGCTCAAGCCCGGCACCGGCGGCGTGTTCGTCGTCCGGGTCGGCGACGAGGTCGTCTGGGACCGGCGCGAACAGGGCTTCCCGGAGCCGACGGCGGTGAAGCAGGCCGTACGCGACCGAGTGGCCCCGGGGAAGACCCTGGGCCACTCGGAGAAGTGAACCTGCTCAGCAGTTTTGAGGCGCGTCAGCCCTTGAGCTGCTCGTACGCCGGCAGCGTCAGGAAGTCCGCGTAGTCCTCGTCGAGGGCTACCTTCAGCAGCAGGTCGTGCGCCTGCTGCCAGTTGCCCGCCGTGAACGCCTCGTCGCCGATCTCCGCGCGGATGTTCGCCAGCTCCTCGGCGGCGACCTTGCGGGCCAGCTCGGCCGTGACCCGCTCGCCGTTGTCGAGCACCACGCCCGCGTTGATCCACTGCCAGATCTGGGAGCGGGAGATCTCCGCGGTGGCCGCGTCCTCCATCAGGTTGAAGATGGCCACCGCGCCGAGGCCCCGCAGCCACGCCTCGATGTAACGGACGCCGACCTGCACGGCGTTGACGAGACCCGCGTACGTGGGCTTCGCGTCGAGCGAGTCGATCGCGATCAGGTCCTCGGCCTTGACGTCGACGTCCTCACGCAACCGGTCCTTCTGGTTCGGCCGGTCGCCGAGCACCCGGTCGAAGGACTCCATCGCGATCGGCACCAGGTCCGGGTGGGCGACCCAGGAACCGTCGAAGCCGTCGTCCGCCTCGCGGTCCTTGTCCGCCTTCACCTTCTCGAAGGCGACCTTGTTGACCTCCTCGTCCCGGCGGGACGGGATGAACGCCGCCATGCCGCCGATCGCGTGCGCGCCGCGCTTGTGGCAGGTGCGGACGAGGAGTTCGGTGTACGCCCGCATGAACGGGGCGGTCATCGTCACCGCGTTGCGGTCCGGCAGCACGAACTTCGCCCCGCCGTCACGGAAGTTCTTGACGATGGAGAACAGGTAGTCCCAGCGGCCCGCGTTCAGGCCGGAGGCGTGGTCGCGCAGCTCGTAGAGGATCTCCTCCATCTCGTACGCGGCGGTGATCGTCTCGATCAGGACCGTGGCGCGGACGGTGCCCTGCGGGATGCCCAGGTGGTCCTGCGCGAACACGAACACGTCGTTCCACAGCCGCGCCTCGAGGTGCGACTCCGTCTTCGGCAGGTAGAAGTACGGTCCCTTGCCGAGGTCGAGCAGCCGCTTGGCGTTGTGGAAGAAGTACAGGCCGAAGTCGACCAGCGCGCCGGGCACCGGGGTGCCGTCGGGGCCGGTGAGGTGGCGCTCGTCCAGGTGCCAGCCGCGCGGGCGCATGACGACCGTCGCCAGCTCCTCGTCCGACCGCAGGGCGTACGTCTTGCCCGTGCGCTCGTCGGTGAAGTCGATGCGGCGGGTGTACGCGTCGATCAGGTTGAGCTGGCCGGTGACCACGTTCTCCCAGGTGGGCGCGGACGCGTCCTCGAAGTCCGCGAGCCACACCTTCGCACCGGAGTTGAGCGCGTTGATGGTCATCTTGCGGTCGGTGGGGCCGGTGATCTCGACGCGGCGGTCCTCCAGGGCCGGCGGGGCCGGGGCGACCTTCCAGGAGTCGTCGGCGCGGATGTCCGCCGTCTCCGGGAGGAAGGCGAGGGTGGAGGTGCGGGCGATCTCAGCGCGGCGCTCCGCGCGCCGGGCGAGCAGCTCGTCACGCCGGGGCGTGAACCGGCGGTGCAGCTCCGCCAGGAAGGCGAGGGCCGTCTCGGAAAGGACCTCCTCCTGCCGGGGCAGGGGCTCGGCGTCGACGATGGCCAGCGGGGACGGCGCTGGTGCGGACATCAGCTGTCACTTCCTTCGGCGTGCGGGGGGCACCGGGTGCCGGGCGACCCGGGTAGGGCGGGAGAGGCCGCTGCGCCGGGCACAGGGCTTCTGATCAGTGGATAGTAGTTTCCTCATGGTGGAAGTTCAATGTTTTGTTGATGTCGAGAGTCCTCATTCGAGGTGGGCCAGATCCGCCTCCGTGTCGATGTCGTACGCCTCCGCGACATCGCCGCACTCGACCCGTTCCACGGCGTCCGCGTGTTCCTTGAGATAGGCGCGGGCGCCCCGGTCGCCGGTGGCCGTCGCGGCGATCCCCGCCCAGTGGGCGGCCCCGAACAGCACCGGATGGCCGCGGACGCCGTCGTACGCCGCCGAGACCAGCGAGCGCGGCGACCGGTACGCGCGCCGCACCCGGGCCACCGCCTCCGGTCCGATCCCCGGCTGGTCCACCAGCAGCACCAGCGCGGCCCGTGCACCCGTACCGGCGAGCGCGTCGAGGCCTGCCCGCAGGGACGTGCCCATGCCGCGCTCCCAGTCCGGGTTGTCCACGAGCAGGCAGTCCGGCAGTTCGGCGCGGGCGCGCACCTCCTCGGCGCGCGCCCCCAGCACCACGTGCACGCTCGCGCAGCCGCCCGCGCGCAGCGCTTCCGCCGCGTGCTCCACCAGGAGCCGCCCGCGGTGGGGGAGCAGGGCCTTGGGGCGCCCGCCGAGGCGGCGTCCGCCGCCGGCCGCCAGCAACAGGCCGGCCACCCGGTTCTCGTCGTCCGTCATGGGTCCTGCATACCCCACCCGAGGCCGCCCGTCCGGGCGCCCGGCGGAAGGGTGCCTCGGGCCACGGTGTCACGCTGTGGAACAAGTCGATGACGCAGCGGACTGGCGCAAAGGCCCCGGGGTGGCGTTTACTGGCGCGCACCGGTCCGCGGGGGCGCGTCGGGCCGGTCAGGGGAGGCGCACGACGACCTGCCAGGGGGAGGACCGTGTTGCGAGGCGTGGACCAGAGGTGTGTGCCCGGCAGTCAGGTGGATCCGCGGGTGGCGGAGCTGCGCTCCGCAGTGGCCCGGTTACGCCGCCAACTGGCCGCACACCGTGCGGAGTTCCTGGACCGGAGCATCGCGGAGGAGGCGCTCGCCACGCTGGCCGGACTGGCCGCCGCCGACCACCCCGACATCCCGATGCTGCGCCGCTCCCTGCTGCTCGTCGCGGGAGCCATCGGCTCGGTGAGCGCGCTGGGGGACGGGCTGCGTCAACTCCGTGAGGCGGTCGACCTCTTCGGGACGTCACCCCGGGCGTGACGTACGGACGTTCGGGGCGTGGGTCCGGCGGGTGATCCGTGCGGCGCGCCTCCGACGCGGGGTGAGCGCGAGGTGCCTCGGGCCGGGGAAGGACGGTGCGGGCGCCCCGGCCTCGCGGCGGTCGCGGTTCGCCCCGCACCCGACACGGCCGCCGGAGGCCTCAGGCGGCCGGACCTCCCGGGTTCGCCAGCGCCTCCGACAGCTCGCGCGCGATCTCCTGCAGCACCGGCACGATCCGCTCCGTCGCCGACTCCGTGACGCGGCCCGCCGGGCCCGAGATGGAGACGGCCGCCGCCGTGGGCGCGTCCGGCACCGGGACCGCCAGGCAGCGCACGCCGATCTCCTGCTCGTTGTCGTCGATGGCGTAGCCCTGCCGGCGCACCTCCTCCAGCGCGGCAAGGAAACCCTCGGGCGTGGTGATGGTCTTGTCCGTGGCCGCGGGCATGCCCGTACGGCCCAGCAGCGCCCGCACATCCTCCGGCGGGAACCCGGCCAGCAGCGCCTTGCCGACGCCCGTGGAGTGCGGCAGCACCCGCCGGCCGACCTCGGTGAACATCCGCATCGAGTGCTTCGACGGCACCTGCGCCACGTACACGATCTCGTCCCCGTCCAGCAGGGCCATGTTCGCCGTCTCGCCGGTCTCCTCCACCAGCCGCGCCAGATACGGCCGCGCCCAGGTGCCCAGCAGCCGGGAGGCCGACTCGCCGAGGCGGATCAGGCGCGGGCCGAGCGCGTACCGCCGGTTGGGCTGCTGGCGCACGTAGCCGCAGGCGACCAGCGTGCGCATCAGGCGGTGGATCGTCGGCAGCGGCAGACCGCTGCTGGCGGACAGCTCGCTCAGGCCGACCTCGCCGCCCGCGTCCGCCATCCGCTCCAGCAGGTCGAAGGCGCGCTCGAGGGACTGCACGCCGCCACTGGCGGCGGGCCGGGCGGAGTCGGTGGTGCTGGCGCTGGACGTCGGCACGGCGCGGTTCCTTTCGGGGCTGGCAGGAGGTCAGAAGCCTACCCGGCGGCCGGTCGGCGGCCCGCTTGTGCGGAGCTACGTTCTGTGTGACGGAATGGTAATTCCGCCTTGTGGAAACGTCCAGACTTCGCGCTCGCGCCGCGGTGACGGCGGGAGCACCCTTGACGCGGTGAGGTCCGGGGGCAACACTCCTTCAACAGAACGTTGAATTTTCCGGCGGACCTGCAGGAGGCTCCGGGTGCCCGACGTCCAACTGGTGCTGCGCTCGACCCGCGTCGTCACCCCCGAGGGGACGCGCGCCGCGTCCGTCGCCGTGGCCGGCGGCACCGTCACGGCCGTCCTGCAGCACGACGCGCCCGTCCCCGACGGCGCCCGCCTGGAGGACCTCGGGGACGACGTGCTGCTGCCCGGTCTCGTCGACACCCACGTGCACGTGAACGACCCCGGCCGCACCGAGTGGGAGGGCTTCTGGACCGCCACCCGCGCGGCCGCCGCCGGCGGCATCACCACGCTGGTCGACATGCCGCTCAACTCCCTCCCGCCCACCACGACCGTCGACCACCTGCGCGTCAAGCGGAAGACCGCCGCCGACAAGGCGCACGTCGACGTCGGCTTCTGGGGCGGCGCCCTCCCCGACAACGGGGCCGACCTGCGCCCGCTGCACGAGGCGGGGGTCTTCGGCTTCAAGGCGTTCCTGTCGCCGTCCGGCGTCGACGAGTTCCCCCACCTCGACGACGACCACCTCGCGCGCGCCCTGCGGGAGATCGCCTCCTTCGACGGCCTGCTGATCGTGCACGCCGAGGACCCGCACCAGCTCGCCGGCGCCCCGCAGCGCGGCGGCCCCCGCTACGCCGACTTCCTCGCCTCCCGCCCCCGCCGCGCCGAGGACACCGCCGTCGCGCGACTCCTCGAACAGGCCCGGCGGTTCGACGCCCGCGTGCACGTCCTCCACCTCTCCTCCGCCGACGCGCTGCCGCTGCTCGCCGAGGCCAAGGCGGACGGCGTCCGCGTCACCGTCGAGACCTGCCCCCACTACCTCACCCTCACCGCCGAGGAAGTCCCGGACGGGGCGAGCGAGTTCAAGTGCTGCCCGCCCATCCGCGAGGCCGCCAACCAGGACCTGCTCTGGCAGGCCCTGGCCGACGGCACCGTCGACTGCGTCGTCACCGACCACTCCCCGTCCACCGCCGACCTCAAGACGGACGACTTCGCGACCGCCTGGGGCGGCATCTCCGGCCTCCAGCTCAGCCTCCCGGCCGTCTGGACCGAGGCCCGCAGACGCGGCCACACCCTGGAGGACGTGGTCCGCTGGACGTCGACGCACACCGCCCGGCTGGCCGGCCTCGAGGCACGCAAGGGCGCCATCGCGCCCGGCCACGACGCCGACTTCGCCGTCCTCGCCCCCGACGAGACCTTCACCGTCGACCCGGCCGCACTCCAGCACCGCAACCGCGTGACCGCCTACGCCGGACGCACCCTGCACGGCGTCGTCAGGTCCACCTGGCTGCGCGGCGAACGCGTCCTGTCCGACGGGGAGTTCACCGCACCGAAGGGCCGTCTGCTCACCCGGCCCTGAAACGACACACGAAAGGCAGGACCACATCACCGTGACGGCGATCGAGACCTTCACCGGCGACGCCGGCCCGTACGGCGGCGGCGACCCGTACGCGGACTACCGCACCGCCGACTTCCCCTTCACCCACCTCGCCGACCTCGCCGACCGCCGGCTCGGCGCCGGTGTCATCGCCGCCAACGACGAGTTCTTCGCCCAGCGTGAGAACCTCCTGCTGCCCGGCCGCCCCGTCTTCGACCCCGAACGCTTCGGGCACAAGGGCAAGATCATGGACGGCTGGGAGACCCGGCGGCGGCGCGGTGTGTCGGCCGGCCACCCCTGGCCCGCAGACGACGACCACGACTGGGCGCTGATTCGCCTCGGCACGCCCGGCGTCGTCCGCGGCATCGTCGTCGACACCGCCCACTTCCGCGGCAACTACCCGCAGGCGGTCTCGGTCGAGGGCGCCGCCGTCGACGGCTCCCCGTCGCCCGAGGAGCTGCTCTCCGGCGACGTGAAGTGGACGACGCTGGTACCCCGCACCCGCATCGGCGGCCACGCGGCCAACGGCTTCGCCGTCACCGCCGAACAGCGCTTCACCCACCTGCGCCTCAACCAGCACCCCGACGGCGGCATCGCGCGCCTGCGCGTCCACGGCGAGGTCGTCCCCGACCTGGCCTGGCTCACCGCGCTCGGCACCTTCGACGTCGTCGCCCTGGAGAACGGCGGCCGCGTCGAGGACGCCTCCGACCGCTTCTACTCGCCCGCCGCCAACACCATCCGGCCCGGCCGCTCCCAGAAGATGGACGACGGCTGGGAGACCCGGCGGCGCCGCGACCACGGCCACGACTGGATCACGTACCGCCTGGTCGCCCAGTCGCAGGTCCGCGCGCTGGAGATCGACACCGCCTACCTCAAGGGCAACGCCGCCGGCTGGGCGTCGGTGTCCGTGCGGGACGGCGAGGACGGCGACTGGCGGGAGATCCTGCCCCGCACCCGCCTCCAGCCCGACACCAACCACCGCTTCGTCCTCCCGGACCCCGCGGTGGGCACCCACGCGCGCGTGGACATCCACCCCGACGGCGGCATCTCCCGCCTGCGCCTCTTCGGCACCCTGACGGACCGGGGGACGGCCGCGCTGGAGGCGCGGAGGCAGGAGCTCGGGGGCTGAACCCCGTGCCGGGCGCCCGCCGTCGGGCAGCGGGCGCCCGCCTTCCGCCGACGGGCGCCCGGGGCCGGTCAGGCCGCGTGGCCGCCGTCCACCGCCACCTCCGCGCCCGTCACGTACGCGGCGCCCGCGAGGTGGACGATCGTCTCCGCCACCTCCTCCGAGGTGCCGAACCGGCCCAGCGCGGTGGCCGCCGCCTGGCCTGCCGCGTAGGGGCCGTCGGCCGGATTCAGCTCCGTGTCGGTCGGCCCCGGATGGACGATGTTCGCGGTGATCCCGCGTTCGCCCAGCTCCCGCGCCAGCGCCTTGGTGAGCCCCACCAGCGCCGCCTTGCTCATCGCGTACAGGGTCCCGCCGGGGCCCGTCACCCGCTGCGCCATGCACGAGCCGACCGTGACGATCCGGCCCCCGCGCGGCATCACCGCGGCCGCCGCCCGCGTGGTCAGGAAGACGCCGCGCACGTTCACCGCGAGCACCCGGTCGACGTCGGCGGGGGAGAGGGACTCCATCGGGCCGAGCGCGCCGATCCCCGCGTTGTTCACCAGTACGTCCAGCCGGCCCAGCTCCCGCACGGCCGCGCTCACCGCGGAGGCCGCCTCGTCCGGGTCGCCGGCGTCCGCGCGCAGGGCCACCGCGCGGCGCCCCAGCGCCTCGACGGCCCGTACGACCTCCTCCGCCGCCTCCTTGCCGTTCACGTACGTCACCGCGACGTCCGCGCCCTCCCGGGCGAGCCGCAACGCCGTCGCGGCGCCGATGCCGCGGCTGCCGCCGGTCACCAGCGCCGCCCGGCCGAGCAGGGTCTTCTCCGTGGTCTGTGTGGTCATACATCCATCTCAGCCGCCGGCCCGGCAGAGCGCTGGCGGCGATCGGACGTCGACCTGCCGCGCCGTCACCCGGTCCCGCACACCCTCGTGTTACGTCACGGGAAACTCATCGGACCGCACCGAAAAATCCATGTACTTGACATTGACATGCCAGTGTCTACGCGCGTCATCATGGAGTATGCGATTCCCCCCACGAGCGGCCCGGTCCGGGGCCGCAGCAGCCTTCCTGTCCGTCCTTCTGCTGGGCGGCGGCGGAGCGCTCTCCGCGCCGGCGGCCCACGCCGCCCCCGCCAGCCCCGTCGCCGCGTCCGCCGCGCCGTCCGTCCTGGCGGTCGGCGACATCTGCTACGGCGACCTGCCGTCCGAGGCGCACGACACCCTCGACCTGATCGAACAGGGCGGCCCGTTCCCGTTCGAGCAGGACGGCACGGTCTTCCAGAACAGGGAGGGCATCCTCCCCGACCAGAACACCGGCTACTACCACGAGTACACGGTGATCACGCCCGGTTCCCCCACCCGTGGCGCCCGCCGGATCGTGACCGGTGAGGAGAACCAGGAGGACTACTACACCGCCGACCACTACGCCTCGTTCGACCTGGTCGACTACTCCTGCTGACCGATCGTCGGTTCCTTCGGTTCGTGACCGACCGTCGGTTCCTGGCCGCCCGGCGGCTCACCCGCCGGGCTTCCGGGTCTCCGCGACGGCGAACAGGGCGACGCCCAGCACCAGCAGGGCGACGCTCGCGTAGATCTCGTACCCGTCGAAGAACCCGGTCCGCCGCACCAGGCCCCAGTTCCAGTCGGTGAACTCCGTCACCAGACCGGCCACGCCCTGCAGCACGGCCACGAACCCCACGATCTCCAGCAGCTTCCTCATGCCCCCGACTCTCGCCCCGCGGACCCCCCACCCACATCGGCCGCGGGGCGAGGCCTTTCCGACCGAGGTGGACGGCCTTCCGAGCCCGGGACGCCGAAAGTCTGAGAGCCTGCGACTTTCGTCGACGATTCCGGCCCGGAGGGGCCGCGCCCGGACTCCACTGCATAGATTTGTCGACCGTGACCGATGACAAGGCGGCGAGGACCGCGCCCGTGTACACGGGGCCCAGGTGGTTCTTCCCGTCCGCCCTCATCCACGAGCTGGACCCCGACGCCGGCCGCTCCGGCCGCCGCCCCCGGCGTACCGCCCGCGACTGGGTCGTCGACTTCTCCTGCTTCCTGCTCGCGGTGCTCATCGGACTGCTCGGCGCCGAGACGCTGGAGAACTCCGACCTTCCCCGGGCGTTGAGCGTCGCCGACCAGGTCCTCGGCGCGCTCTCCTGTGCCGCGGTCTGGCTGCGCCGCCGGTGGCCGTTCGCCCTGGCCGCCGCCATGGTGCCGGTCAGCTTCGTCTCCGAGACCTCCGGCGGGGTCGCGGTCATCGCCCTGTTCACGCTCGCCGTGCACCGGCCCTTCCGGTACGTGGCCTGGGTGGCCGGCGCGCAGCTGGCGCTGGTGCCGCTGTACTTCTGGTGGCGCCCCGACCCCGACCTGCCGTACGCCGCCGTCGTCATCCTCTTCGTCGTCATGACGGGCGCCGTCGTCGGCTGGGGCATGTTCGTCCGGTCCAAACGGCAGCTCATGCTCAGCCTGCGCGACCGGGCCCGGCGCGCCGAGACGGAGGCGCGGCTGCGGGCCGAACAGGCGCAGCGGCTGGCCCGCGAGGCCATCGCGCGGGAGATGCACGACGTGCTCGCGCACCGGCTGACGCTGCTCAGCGTGCACGCGGGCGCGCTGGAGTTCCGGCCGGACGCCCCGCGCGACGAGATCGCGCGGGCGGCCGGGGTGATCCGGGAGAGCGCGCACGAGGCACTCCAGGACCTGCGGGAGATCATCGGGGTGCTGCGGGCCGGCGACAGCGAGGACGCGGGGCGGCCGCAGCCGACGCTGGCGGCGCTGGACACCCTCGTCGCCGAGTCCCGTCAGGCGGGCATGAAGGTCGCCCTGGACCAGCGGGTCGCCGACGCCGCCTCCGTCCCCGCCTCCGTCGGGCGCACCGCCTACCGCATCGCCCAGGAGGGCCTGACCAACGCCCGCAAGCACGCCCCCGGCACGGAGGTCACGGTCTCCGTCACGGGCGGCCCGGGTGAGGACCTCACCGTGCGGGTCCACAACCCGCCCCCGGAAGGGGACGTTCCCCCGGTTCCCGGCGCGGGCCAGGGCCTGATCGGCCTGAGGGAGCGGGCGACGCTGGCGGGGGGGTCCCTGGAACACGGGCGGACGCCGGGGGGCGGCTTCGAGGTGAGGGCACGGCTGCCGTGGCGCTAGACGTGGGGCGCCTCACGGCACCTTTGCAGTGCGCGTCGGTTGCAGTTCCGTGCCTGCGGCTCAGGGGGGCTTCGCCATGTCGTACGCGGGGTGCGGGCCGTTGGGGTTGGTCGCGCAGTTCCCCGCGCCCCTTCGGGGCGCCGCCGTCTGCGGGCAGTCGTGCCGCGGGGGCGGCACGGGTGGGCGCAGGCGGCACCTTTGCAGCGCACGTCGGTTGCAGTTCGGTGCCTGCGGTTCAGGGGGGCTTCGCATTGTTGTTCGCCGGGTGCGGGCCGTGGGGGCTGGTCGCGCAGTTCCCCGCGCCCCTCGGGGGCGCCCGCGCGCGCCGCGCTGCGCTGGCACCCCTGGGCCACAGCACCCGGGTGCATGATTACGTACCGCCCATGACAAGAATCCGCGTGCTCCTCGTAGACGACGACCCCCTCGTCCGCGCCGGCCTCTCCTTCATGCTGGGCGGCGCCGACGACATCGAGATCGTTGGAGAGGCCGCCGACGGCGCCGAGGTCACCGCACTCGTCGACCGCACCCACCCGGACGTCGTCCTCATGGACATCCGCATGCCCTCCGTCGACGGCCTCACCGCCACCGAGACGCTGCGCGGCCGCGACGACGCCCCGCAGGTCGTCGTGCTGACCACCTTCCACGCCGACGACCAGGTCCTGCGCGCCCTCCGCGCGGGCGCGGCCGGCTTCGTGCTGAAGGACACCCCGCCCGCCGAGATCGTGGCCGCGGTACGCCGCGTCGCGGCCGGCGACCCGGTGCTGTCGCCCGCGGTCACCCGGCAGCTGATGGCCCACGCCGCCGGCGACCCGGGCCCCGGCGACACCCGTCGTGCCCGCGCCCGCGACCGCGTCGCCGCCCTCAACGACCGTGAGCGCGAGGTCGCCGTGGCCGTCGGCCGGGGCCTCGCCAACGCGGAGATCGCCGCCGAGCTGTACATGAGCGTGGCCACCGTCAAGACGCACGTCTCGCGCATCCTCGCCAAGCTCGACCTCAACAACCGTGTCCAGATCGCGCTGCTCGCCCACGACGCGGGCCTGCTGGAGGAGACCGACACCCCGTGACGCCCACCACGCCCCCGCAGCCCGAGCCCGCGCCCGAACTCGGCCTCGCCGCCGCGCGACAACTGCTGGGCGCCCAGCCCTTCAGCAGACTGCTCGGCGCCCGCATCACCGCCTTCGGCGACGGCGGGGCCACCCTGGAGATCGACATCCGGGAGGACCTGCACCAGCAGAACGGCTTCCTGCACGGCGGCGTCCTCGCCTACGCCGCCGACAACGCGCTCACCTTCGCCGCCGGCGCGGTCCTCGGCCCGTCCGTGCTGACCGGCGGCTTCTCCGTCCAGTACCTGCGTCCCGCCACCGGCCGCACCCTCCGCGCCCGCGCCACCGTCGTCCACGCGGGCAGACGCCAGGCGGTCACCCGCTGCGACCTCCTCACGGTGACGGAGGACGACGAGGAGACCCTGTGCGCGGTGGCGCAGGGGACCGTCCTCCCGGTGACGACCCGCTCGTCATGAAGCGATGAAAAAAAGAGGGGGTGTCACCGACACCCCCACGTCTCACGTCAGCGCCTCCTGCGCGCTGCTCAACAGCTCGGCCGGCCGCACCGGTCTGCGCTCCCGCCGCGACCGCTCGCACGCCTCCGCGATCAGCAGCGCCCGCAGGGCCTCACGGCCGTCGCACGGGTTGGGCCGCTCGCCCCGCACCACCTCGACGAACGCGACCAGTTCGGCCTCGTACGCGGGCCCGAACCGCTCCAGGAAGCCGGTCCACGGCTTGTCCGCCGCGGGCGGTCCCGTCGGCTCGGTGGACGCGATGGGCGTACGGTCGTCGAGGCCGACGACGATCTGGTCGCGCTCCCCGGCGAGCTCCATGCGCACGTCGTAGCCGGCGCCGTTCATCCGGGTCCCGGTGACGGTGGCGAGGGTGCCGTCGTCGAGGGTGAGCAGCACCGCGCCCGTGTCGACGTCGCCCGTCTCGCGGAACACCGGCGGCCCCGCGTCCGACCCGGTGGCGTACACGTCGACGACCTCGCGGCCGGTCACCCAGCGCAGGATGTCGAAGTCGTGGATGAGCGTGTCCCGGTACAGCCCGCCCGACTGCGCCAGGTGGGAGGGGGCCGGCGGCTCGGCGTCGCTGGTCATCGCGCGCACCGTGTGGAGCCGCCCCAGCCTGCCCGTCCGTACCGCCTCGCGGGCGCCCGTGTATCCCCGGTCGAACCGCCGCTGGAAGCCCATCTGAAGGACCGTCCCGGCGGTCTCCACCTCCGTGATCGCCTGTAACGTGCCCGCGATGTCCAGGGCGATGGGCTTCTCGCAGAAGACCGGCAGACCCGCGCGCGCCGCCCGCGCGATCAGGTCCGCGTGGGCGGACGTGGCCGTGGTGATCACCACGGCGTCGACCCCCCAGGTGTAGATCTCGTCCACCCCCGGCGCCGCCGTCTCACCGAGCCGGTGGGCGAGGGCCTGGGCCCGCGCCGGATCGACGTCCGTGAGAATGAGGGACCCGACCTCGCGGTGCCTGCTGAGTGTGTGGGCGTGAATGGTGCCGATACGGCCCGTACCGATGACCCCGATGCGCATGGAAACAAAGTGGGGCTCGCGCCGCTCCCTGTCAATGCGTATGTCCGGACAACCGAACTACACGACTTCCCGTCAACAGCCCACGCCGATACGCTCGCTCCGTGCCGAAACCAGAAGTGGACCCGACCGTGCAGCTGGAGCTGAGCGTGGACCGCGGCTCCTCCGTGCCGTTGTACTTCCAGCTGGCCCAGCAGCTGGAGTCCGCCATCGAGCACGGCACCCTCACCCCCGGCACCCTGCTGGGCAACGAGATCGAGCTGGCCGCGCGCCTCGGCCTGTCCCGGCCGACCGTCCGCCAGGCCATCCAGTCGCTCGTCGACAAGGGCCTGCTGGTGCGCCGCCGCGGCGTCGGCACCCAGGTCGTGCACAGCAAGGTGAAGCGCCCGCTGGAGCTGAGCAGCCTCTACGACGACCTGGAGTCGGCCGGCCAGCGCCCCACCACCACCGTGCTGGTCAACACCATGGTCGCCGCGTCCGCCGAGGTCGCCGCCGCGCTCGGGGTGGCCGAGGGCGGCGAGGTGCACCGCGTCGAGCGGCTGCGCTCCGCGCACGGCGAGCCCATCGCGTACCTGTGCAACTACCTCCCGTCCGGCCTGCTCGACCTGGACACCGGCCAGCTCGAGGCCACCGGCCTGTACCGGCTGATGCGGGCCGCGGGGATCACCCTGCACAGCGCCCGTCAGACCATCGGCGCGCGGGCCGCCACCGCCGTCGAGGCCGAGCGGCTGCGCGAACAGGCCGGGGCCCCGCTGCTCACCATGCAGCGGGTCACCTTCGACGACACCGGGCGCGCGGTGGAGTACGGAACGCACACCTACCGGCCCTCGCGGTACTCCTTCGAGTTCCAGCTGCTCGTACGGAACTGAACCGGGCCCCGGCGTCCCGGTCGTCGCATTGTCCGGACAATGTGACGCGATCCACAGGCGTACGGTGGGCGCGCGCCGGCCGGTGCGGACGCGAACGGCGGAGGGCCCGCCTCCGCCCCGCGCCCACCCGCTTCCGGTGCCGGATCCGACGGACCCCGTCACCTGCCCGGTACCGCGATCGGGGCCCCCGTGCGGCACAATCGCACCCGATGAGCACCTACCGCGACTTCACCGCCCCCATCGGCTCCCGGCGCGCGACCGTCCTGAGAACGGTCGGAACGCGGGAGCGCCGCTCCCACCTGTCGGCGCCCCGGGTGCCGACCGTGGGCATCGACATCGGCGGCACCAAAGTGATGGCGGGCGTCGTGGACGCCGACGGCAACATCCTGGAGAAGCTCCGGACCGAGACCCCCGACAAGTCCAAGAGCCCGAAGGTCGTCGAGGACACCATCTGTGAGCTCGTCCTGGACCTCTCCGACCGGCACGACGTGCACGCCGTCGGCATCGGCGCGGCCGGCTGGGTCGACGCCGACCGCAACCGGGTCCTCTTCGCCCCCCACCTGTCCTGGCGCAACGAACCCCTGCGCGACCGCCTCGCGGGACGCCTCGCCGTCCCGGTCCTCGTCGACAACGACGCGAACTCCGCCGCCTGGGCCGAGTGGCGCTTCGGCGCCGGACGCGGCGAGGACAACCTCGTCATGATCACCCTCGGTACCGGCATCGGCGGCGCCATCCTCGAGGACGGCAAGGTCAAGCGCGGCAAGTACGGCGTCGCCGGCGAGTTCGGCCACATGCAGGTCGTCCCCGGCGGACACCGCTGCCCCTGCGGCAACCGCGGCTGCTGGGAGCAGTACAGCTCCGGCAACGCCCTGGTGCGCGAGGCCAAGGAGCTGGCCGCCGCCGACTCCCCGGTCGCCTACGGGATCATCGAGCACGTCAAGGGCAACATCGGCGACATCAGCGGCCCGATGATCACCGAGCTGGCCCGCGAGGGCGACGCCATGTGCATCGAGCTGCTCCAGGACATCGGCCAGTGGCTCGGCGTCGGCATCGCCAACCTGGCCGCCGCCCTCGACCCCTCCTGCTTCGTCATCGGCGGCGGCGTCTCCGCGGCCGACGACCTGCTCATCGGTCCCGCCCGGGACGCCTTCAAGCGGCACCTCACCGGGCGCGGCTACCGCCCCGAGGCCCGCGTCGTGCGCGCCCAGCTCGGTCCCGAGGCCGGCATGGTCGGCGCCGCCGACCTGGCCCGCCTGGTCGCCCGCCGCTTCCGCCGCGCCAAGCGCCGCCGGGTCGAACGGTACGAGCGCTACGAGAAGTTCGCGGAGGCCGCCCGCCGTTCCGCCTCGGAGTCGCTGTGACGGGTGTCATTCCTTCGCCGAACGACCCCGGCCGCCCCGACGGGCAGGGCGGGGCGCACCCCGGTGAGGACCGGCGGCACATGATCCGGCGCCGCGCCCTCACCCTGCTGATCATCGTCCTGCTCATCGGCATCCCGGCCGGCTACCTGGTGATCTCCGCCAACCAGAGCCGGGCCAGCGGCAAGGACAAGGAGGCGAAGTACTCGGCGACCGGCCTCACCGAGGGCTGGCCGTCCAAGCTCCAGCGCCGCATCTACCAGGTGCCCGTGCCGCACCCGGCCTGGTGGGTCGCCTCGTACGAGACGAACAACTGGAAGACCAGCCGCCTCTACGTCGAGTTCGAGACCAGCGACGTGGGGCTGACCGCCTTCCTCACCAGCATGGGCATGTCGGAGAAGGACCTGAAGAAGGACCACCTCCCCATCGGCGAGCGCGACCGCAACGTCACCGGCTGGACGTTCGACGGCCCCGGCACCTGGTCCGGCCTGGTGCACAAGCAGAAGAACCCCGCGCCCACGCACGACGTCGTCGTCAACCACGACAAACCCGGCTACCCGCGCGTGTACGTCGTGGCCCGCACGGTGCCGTAGAGCGTCTCCCGGCCCGGCCGCCGGAGCCGATTGTCGGACCCCGCCCGTAGAGTCGAAGACGACTGGTCCGACGGACGGGCGGGGAGGTGACAAGGCGTATGGGCGAGGCGACGGTGACGGCCGAAGGCGCCGCGACGGCCGGCGGGCTCGTCGCGTCGTCGCTGCCGGCCGTGTTCCTGCCCGCACCCCTCCCGCGCGACGGCCGGATCGCCTTCTACGACCCCGAGGGCGCGGACGTGCCCCCCGAGTCCGGGGACGCCCGGCGTACGGACCTCACCGTCGTGCGTCCGCACGGCGCGCGTGTGCGCCGCCGTACCGTCCCCGCGCTGACCCTGCCCGTGGACGAGGCCCTGCCCCTGCTGGTCCGCGCCCGGCACGATCCGGCGGCCCACCCGGCCACCGCCTGCTGGGGCGCCGCCGCCCTGCACGCCCTGCGCCTCACCGCCCGGGGCCGCCTGCTGCCCGGCCTCACCGCCGACGGGTACGACGCCTGGCGCGCCGGCCCGCTCGAACCGGACGACGTGACCCACCTGCGCGCGGTCGCCGCCGCCCTCCCGTACGAGGGCCACGCGGTGCCGCTGCCCGGCCCGGGCCCCCTGCGCCTGCCCCGGCCGGAGGCGCTGGTCCGCGCCTTCCTCGACGCCGTCGCCGACACCCTGCCCCGCACGCCCGCCGCGCCCTACGCCTCCGGACTGCCGTTCGCCGTGCGGCGGCCCCAGCGGCTGCCCGACGCCCGGGACTGGGCCGCGGAGGTCGCCGCAGGCATGGACGCGGGCGTACGGATCTCGCTCCGCCTGGACCTGTCCGCGCACGACCTCTTCGACGCCGACGGGGCCGCGGGCGGCAGCGGCGCGCGCGGCGCGGGAGCGGCGATCGTGCAGGTGCACAGCCTGTCCGACCCGACGCTCGTGGCCGACGCGGCGGCCCTCTGGTCCGGCGAGGCCGACCACGGCTTCGGACCCCGCGCGCGCGTGGACGCCGCCCTCGCGGTACGCCGCGCGGCCCGCGTCTGGCCCCCGCTGGACCGGCTCGCCGACCAGGACGTGCCGGACGTCCTCGCCCTGTCCGAGGACGAGCTGAGCGACCTGCTCGGCGTGGCGGCCACCCGGCTCGCCGCGGCCGGGGTCGCCGTGCACTGGCCGCGCGACCTCGCCCAGGACCTCACGGCCACGGCCGTCGTCCGCTCCGCGCCCGGCTCCGCGACCGACGGCACCGGCTTCTTCGAGAGCGAGGACCTGCTGCGCTTCGGCTGGCAGATCGCCCTCGGCGGCGACCCGCTCAGCGAGGTCGAGATGGACGCCCTGGCCGAGGCACACCGCCCGGTCGTCCGGCTCCGCGACCAGTGGGTGCTGGTCGACCCCGCCCTCGTCCGCAAGGCCCGCAAACGCGACCTGGGGCTGCTCGACCCCGTCGACGCGCTGTCCGTCGCCCTCACCGGCGAGGCGGAGGTCGACGGCGAGACGGTGGAAGCGGTGCCCGCCGGGACGCTGGCCGCCCTCCGCGACCGCCTCACCGCCGGCGTGCGGCCCGCCGCACCCCCGCCCGGCCTCGACGCCACCCTCCGCGACTACCAGCTCCGCGGCCTGGCCTGGCTGGACCTCATGACCTCCCTCGGCCTGGGCGGCTGCCTCGCCGACGACATGGGCCTCGGCAAGACCGTCACCCTCATCGCCCTGCACCTGAAGCGGGCCCGCACCGAGCCCACGCTCGTGGTGTGCCCGGCGTCCCTGCTCGGCAACTGGCAGCGGGAGATCACCCGGTTCGCGCCCGGCGTCCCCGTCCGCCGCTTCCACGGCCCCGACCGCACGCTCGACGACCTGGACGGCGGCTTCGTCCTCACCACCTACGGCACCATGCGCTCCGCCGCCCCCACCCTCGCGGAACAGCGGTGGGGCATGGTCGTCGCCGACGAGGCGCAGCACGTCAAGAACCCGCACTCGGCGACCGCCAAGGCCCTGCGCACCATCCCGGCGCCCGCCCGGGTGGCCCTCACCGGCACGCCCGTGGAGAACAACCTCTCCGAGCTGTGGGCCCTCCTCGACTGGACCACCCCCGGCCTCCTCGGCCCCCTCAAGTCCTTCCGCGCCCGGCACGCGCGCGCGGTGGAGACCGGCGAGGACGAGCAGGCGGTCGAGCGGCTGGCCCGCCTGGTCCGGCCCTTCCTGCTGCGGCGCAAGAAGTCCGACCCGGGCATCGTCCCCGAGCTGCCGCCCAAGACGGAGACGGACCACCCGGTGCCGCTCACCCGGGAACAGGCCGCGCTGTACGAGGCGGTGGTGCGGGAGTCGATGATCGCCATCGAGACCGCGCAGGGGATGGGGCGCCGCGGGCTGGTGCTGAAGCTGCTGACCTCGCTCAAGCAGATCTGCGACCACCCCGCGCTGTACCTCAAGGAGGAGCACGCTCCCGCCGGCGACCGCCTCGCCGCCCGCTCCGGCAAACTCGCCCTCCTCGACGAGCTGCTGGACACGGTGCTCGCGGAGGACGGCTCCGCCCTCGTCTTCACCCAGTACGTCGGCATGGCCCGTCTGATCACCCGCCACCTCGCCGAGCGCGCCGTCCCCGTCGACCTGCTGCACGGCGGGACGCCGGTGCCCGAGCGGGAGCGGATGGTGGACCGCTTCCAGAGCGGCGCGGTCCCGGTGCTCGTCCTGTCCCTCAAGGCGGCGGGGACGGGACTGAACCTGACCCGCGCGGGGCACGTCGTCCACTTCGACCGCTGGTGGAACCCGGCGGTGGAGGAACAGGCCACCGACCGCGCGTACCGCATCGGCCAGACCCAGCCCGTCCAGGTGCACCGGCTCGTCACCGAGGGCACGGTGGAGGACCGCATCGCCGAGATGCTCCAGTCCAAGCGGGCCCTCGCCGACGCGATCCTCGGCTCGGGCGAGTCGGCCCTGACCGAACTCTCCGACCGCGACCTGTCCGACCTGGTGTCCCTGCGGAGGACGACATGACACCGCGACCGTCGGACAGGGCGAGGGAGGCGCTGCGCGCGGCGCGGGGGGTCGCGTCCGGGGACGCGGGCTCTTCCGAGGAGCCGGCAGCGTCGGCCGCGGGGCGTGCGCAGGTTGACGCCGAGTCCCCGACGGAGGAGGCACCGCACCTTGCGGCGGCTTCGGGGGAGGGGGCCGTATCGGGCGACGTGTCGGTTCCGGCTGACGGGGAGTTGCGCCCGGCTGACGTGGCGCGGGAGGTCTTGCGCCGTGCGGCGGCTTCGGGGGAGGAGCCCGCGAAGGGTGCCCCGCCGGTCCCGGCTGACGGGGAGTCGCGCCCGGCTGACGTGGCGCGGGAGGCGTTGCGCGGTGTGGTGGCTTCGGGGGAGGGGGCCGCGGAGGGTGACCCGTCGGGCCCGGCTGACGGGGAATCGCGCCCGGCTGACGTGGCGCGGGAGGTCTTGCACCGTGCGGCGGCTTCGGGGCAGGACGCTGTGGAGGGCGACGCGTCGGTCACGGCTCACACAGAGTCGCTCCCGGTCGGCGAGGCGCGGGAAGGGTGGGGGCGCGCGGCGGTCTCGGCCCGGGAGTCCGGACAGGGCGACCCGTCGGTCCGGCCCGGCCAGGAGTCCCGCCCCGCCGACGAGGCGCGGGAGGCCTTGCGACGTGCCGTGGCTTCGGCGGAGGGGGCCGTGCAGGGCGGTGCCTCGTCTCCGGGTGGTCGGGCGCCCCGTCCGTCCGATGCGGCGCGAGAGGCCTTGCACCGCGCCCGGCGGGCGCGACGAGGCGCGTCGGCCGGTGAAGCGGGCGCCGCATCGCGCCCGGAGCTCGCACCGTCGGTGGGGGAGGCGTCCTCCCGAGACACGGAAGATGAGACGGCCTCGGCCGCCGCGGAAGAGGCGCCCACCGCGGCACGTGCGCCCGCGAGGGAGGGCCGCATCCGCACCGAGAGCGTCACGCGCGGAGGCGAGTACGCCGCCGCGCCCGACTCCGCCGACCAAGCCCCGGACGGGCACGACGCGTCCCGTCCCGGTGACATCGCCCGGGAGGCGCTGCGCGCCGCCCGTGAGGAACGGGCGCGGGCCCTGGCCCGCGAGCAGGTGGACGCGGCGAAGCGTCCCCGTCGCGAGCCCGCGCCGCGCGTCCCCCGCACCACGCGAGGCGACCGCGCCGCCGACCGCCGCGCGCGCGAGATCCGCGAAACCCTCGCCGACGCGTTCCGCATGCCCGACATGGCGGAGGACCCGGCACCCGGCGTCGAAGGGCGTGCCGGCTCTGCGGACGCCCCGACGCACGGACCCGCAGGGGAGCCGCCGGACACCCGCGCCTCCGACGAGCCGGCTTCCGCACCTGAGACGACCCGACTCCCCACCGGCGATCGGGGAGCCGCCCCCGACACCGCCGCACACAGCCACGGACCGGCGTCCGCCGCCGACCACCAGGCACCTGAACCAACCCCCGGCCATCCGCGAGTCCCGGCCTTCCCCCGCGACGGCGGGGAGTCGCCCGCCCGCCCCGCGACCGCCACCCCGCCGGCGAACCCGGCCACCCCCCGTTCCATGGCCGCCCCGGCCCGCGACGGCGACCACCGTCGTACCTTCCCGCCGTTCCCGCCCCGCCCGTCCGGCGACGGTGACTCCTTCGCCGAGACCTGGTGGGGGAGGGCGTGGGTGACGGCGTTGGAGGACGGCGCGCTGGACCCCGCCCGCCTCGCCCGCGGACGCGGCTACGCCGAACAGGGGCACGTGGACGCCATCACCGTGACGCCGGGACTGGTCCTGGCGTACGTGCAGGGCAGCCGCCCGCGCCCGTACCGCGTGCAGGTCCGCCTGAGGACGTTCGACGAAGCCGACTGGGACCGCTTCCTGGACGCCGCGGCCGACCGCCCGGGTCACATCGCGGCCCTGCTGGACAAGGAGATGCCGCAGTCCCTCGCCGACTGCGGCGTGCCCCTGCTGCCCGGCCCGGGAGACCTCGCCCCCCGTTGCAGCTGCCCCGACTCGGGGCACCCGTGCAAGCACGCGGCCGCCCTCTGCTACCAGACCGCCCGCCTCCTGGACGCCGACCCGTTCGTGCTGCTCCTGCTGCGCGGGCGCGGCGAGCGCGAGGTGATCGACGCGCTGTCCCGCCTCAGCGCGGCCCGCGCCGCACGGGCGGCCCAGGGACGGGAGCCGGAGCAGCTGCCGGGCATGCGCGCCACCGACGCCGTGTCCCGCCGGGGCCCCGAACTCCCGCCGCTGCCCGCCCCGTTGCCGCCTCCGTCGCACCCGGAGCAGCCGCCCGTCTACCCGGCGTCCCCGGGTGGCCCGGACCCGTTCGCGCTGGACCAGCTCGCCACCGACGCGGCGGCCCGCGCACACGCCCTGCTCACGACGGGCCGTGACCCGGTCGGCCCGCTGTCCCTGTGGCACGACGCGGTGCGTCTGGCCGCCGCCCGCCCCGGCTCGGGGCTTACCGCGGGCGCCCGCGCCCTGTACGCGTCACTGGCGCGGGCGGCCGGCCGTACACCCGGCGACCTGGCGCGCGCGGTCGCCGCGTGGCGGCAGGGCGGCCCGACCGGACTGTCGGTGCTGGAGGAGCCGTGGGACCCGCCGGCCGGCCGCTTCGACCGCGCCCGCCCGCTGCTGCTCGCGGCGGATCTCCCCGCCTTCCGGCCGTGGCGCAACCGCCTCACGCACCCCCGCGGCCACGTCCAGCTCCGCCTGGGCCGCGACCACCTCTGGTACGCGTACGAGTCGGAGCCGGACCAGGACGACTGGTGGCCGCGCGGCACCCCCGACCCCGACCCGGTCGGAGCCCTCACCGGCCTGGACACCCTCGGCGACGCCTGACACAAGGCACCCGGTCCCAGCCGGACGGCGGGCGCCCCGGTGTCAGCCGGCCAGTCCCCGCATCAGCTCCGCCGTGCGCCCGTCCGCCGGGAAGAACGTCTCGATGGCGATCTCGTCGAGGGTGACGTCCCGTGGCGACCCGAAGACGGTCGTCGTGTAGAGCAGCGCCAGTTCCCCGTACTCGGACGCCAGGCGCAGCGGAACCACCAGGTCCTGCGCCTCCCCGCCCGGGCCGGGCGCGTCCGTCCCCTCCGGCGTCGGGTAGCTCTCCAGCTCGGCGAGCAGCTCCGCGAGGCCGGTGTCGGCCGTCCGGTCCAGCTGGCGGCGGACCCGGCGCAGGACGTGCGCACGCCACTGCGCGAGGTTGAGGACGCGCCCCGCCATGCCGTCGGGACCCAGCGTCGCCTTCAGCACGTTGAACGGCGGGTCCGACGGCCTCCGCCGCACGTCGCCGAGGAACAGCCCCATGGCACGGTTCGCGGCCAGCAGCTCCCAGCGCACGTTCACCGCGAGGGCCGGGTTCGGCTCGTGCCCGGTGAGCACGGTCTCCACGGCGGCCCGCGCCGCCCCCAGGTCGTCGAAGGGACGCTCCCGGTGCACGGGGGCGAAGCCCGCGGCGAGATAGATCGGGTTGCGCTCCCGCAACGGCACGTCCAGCTCGTCGCACAGCCGCCGGATCAGATCGCGGCTGGGGTTGGCGCGTCCGGTCTCGACGCAGCTCAGGTGGCGGGTGGACAGCTCGGCGGCGAGCGCCACGTCGAGCTGGGAGCGGCGGCGGCGCTCACGCCAGCGCCGCAGCAGCACTCCGACCGGTGGTGCGGTGGTCGTCGTCATGGGCCCCAGGCTGCCGCGCGGGGCGGACGACGGCAATGACCTCGCAGGTCATGGACTCCGCGCCGCCCGCCCGCGCACAGTCGGGGACAGGAGCGCGGCCCGCCGCACGGCACCGCGCCGAACGAAAGGAACCTGCCATGACCGACTCCATGACCGGGGCGACGGCCCCGCTCGTCCAGCTGGAGCGCTACACCCGCTTCTGGAACACCGGCCCCGACGGCGACCGGGACCGCCTGGCCGCCACGGTCTTCACCGACGAGGTCGAGTACCGCGCCCTCGTCGGCCTCCTCCGTGGCCCGGCGGCGCTCGCGGACTTCCGGGACCGGTTCGTGTCCCACGCGGGCCCCGCCACGGTCCGCCGCCGCGAGGAGCCCGAGGTCCACCACGGGAGGGCCCGCCTCCGCTGGGAGATCCTCACCGGCGACGGGACGTCCTTCGCCACGGGCACCGACGTGATCGAGTTCGCCGGGGACGGCCGGATCAGCGGGATCGCGGCCTTCCTCGACCGGGCGCCGGAGGGCTTCGACCCCACCGCACACGACTGACACGACCCGGCCGCGAGGCGCCGCCGCGCTACTCCTCCCCGCCCCCGGGCGCCGACGGGACCGGTACGTCCACCTGCCGCAGCTCGGCGAGGAGTTCGCTCTGCCCGGCCAGCAGTTCCGTGAGGATCCGCCGGGCCGCGCGGAGCAGTTCGGCGACGTCGCCGCCGGCGAGGGCGTACGTCACGGTGGAGCCCTCCCGTACGGAGACGACGATGCCGGACCGCCGCAGCACCGCCAACTGCTGGGAGAGGCTTGACGGTTCGATGTCGATGTCGGCCAGCAGGTCCCGCACCGGCACCGGCCCGTGCTGCAGCAGCTCCAGCACCCGGATGCGCACCGGGTGGCCCAGCATCCGGAAGAACTCTGCCTTGGCCTGGTAGAGGGGGACTTGCATGGGTGCGCGCTCCCTGCCGCGTCGGGGGATGTTCTCCGGTACGCGGCGGCGCCCTGAGCGGGCGCCGCCGCACGATGTGCCGTCCTTCGCCGCCGATCCTTCTGGTTCGGCATGACACGCGCCCAGGGCTTGGGACCATGTTCATGTGGAGACTTGAAGAAGTCTTCACATCATGGGCGTGCGTCGGCCGTGACCCGGGGCGGCTCACACTTCCAGCTGTTCCTCGACCCGCTTGAGCTGGTGGCGGGCCATCGCCAGGTTCGAGCGGGACTTGTCCAGCACGAGGTACAGGAACAGTCCGTTGCCGCTGCGGCCGGTGACCAGCCGGATCAGGTGGTACTGGGACTCCAGGGTGATGAGGATGTCCTCGATCTGCCCGGAGAGGCCCAGCAGTTCCATCGTGCGCACCTTGGCACGGATCACGTCCGTGTTGCCGGCCGCCGCGACGGTCAGGTCCAGGTCCTTGCCCCCGCCCAGCGTGCCCAGCGCCATGCCGCTCGAGTAGTCGACGACGGCCGCACCCAGGGCCCCCTCGACGCTGGTCATGACGTCCTTCAGCGACACTTCCACACTTGCCACGGGTGTCTCCCTCTTCAGTCGGTTGAGTGGTCGCGGCGGCCTCGAGGGGCAGTCCTGCCGCCCGGGCCGCGCTGGAACGGTAGGCGGGCGGAACGTGTCGGAGTGCCGCAGTTTTCGTGGATGATCTGTGATGATCGAATGCTTGCGCCTGGGAACGCCTGTTTGGTCGCGGTCAGTTCGAAACGGCACCGAACGAACGGACAACGACAGACACGATCAGGTGACTCAGGGACCCTGCCGGGCGTCCGCCGGCTCCGCCGTCACGACGAGGTTGGCGGTGTAACCGCCGCGCTCCGGTTCGAACGGCGGCGCGCAGGTGATGAGCGTGAGCACCGGCGGCCCGGAGCGGCGGAAGGCGGACGGCGGCAGTTCGTCCTTCGGGACGGTGGTGCGCGCGGTGACGCGGTAGGTGACCGGTTCGGCGCCCGCCCGCCGCACCTCCACGGTGTCCCCGGCCCGTACGTCCCTCAGCGCGGCGAACTCGCCCAGGTCGCCCGTCTCGCTGTCGAGGTGCCCCACCAGCACGGCCGACCCCTCGGTGCTGCCGGGCTCGGGGCCGTACCGGTACCAGCCGGCCACGGCCGGGTCGTCCGGCACGGTCATGTCCCCGCGCGGTGTCACGCCGACGCCCTCGACCCGGGCGTCGAGCCCGACGGAGGGCACGAGTACGCGCGCGGGCGGGGCCTGCCGTGCGGCCGCCCGCTCGGCCACGGACGGCGGCGGCGCGGCGCCGGACGGCCTCCCGGAGTCACCGGCGGCCGCCGTCGGTGCGGCGCCGAAGTCGGCGGGCGGGTCGGCCTGTTGCAGTTCCTGCGCCAGCCACAGCACACCGAGGACCACCGCCGTGACGGCCGCCAGCACGGCGACCGCCACGGCCCGTCCCCCGCGCCGCCGCGAGGTCTCAGCCACGCTTGCCCGCGAAGCGGCGGGCGCCCAGCACACCGGCCACGGCGACCACGCCGCCGGCGGCCGCCCAGCCCGGCGTCCAGTCGGTGGAGTTGGCGGACACGGCGGTGCCGTCGCCTCCCGCGTGCACGGCCTTCGGCATGGAGTCCATGCCGCTGAACTTCTGCGTGGCCAGGGCGAGGTTCTTGTCCTCGGCGCTGCCCCAGGCGTAGACGACGGTGCCGGCGCCCTCCGTCACGTTCACCTCGGCGGGGCCGATGGCCACGGTGTCGGTGCCGGCGAGGACCACGTCGGCGTCGACGATGCCCGCGTCGACCACGGCGGAGTCCTCGTTCGGGTTCGTCAGACCGGTGAACACGGGTTCGCCGCCGGCGCGCACGTCCACGGCGGGCGCGGCCGCGATGTGGCGTACGGTGAGCCGGCCCTTGCCCGCGTCGACCTTGGAGACGTCGTCGGCGAACGCGGTCAGTCGCGGCGTGCCGTCGGCGCCGAGATGGGCGGCGATCGTGGCGGTGTCGCCCTCGCCGACCTCGACCTTCTTCTCCAGGGCGGGCTTGCCGTCGGGGCCCTGGCCCGCCTCGAAGATCTGGATGTCGTAGGTGCCGGCCGGGAGGAACTGCGGCTCGGTCACCGTGCCCGGCTCGAAGCCGGAGAGCAGTTCGTCGCCGTTGGCGTAGACGTCGACCGTCAGGTCGGGAATGCCGTGCACGACGGACACCATCGCCGTGTCCTGCTCGGCGGAGGGGGCGGCCATGGCGGGCGCCGCGACACCGAGCGCGAGGGCGCAGGCACCGGTGGAAGCGGCGAGGGCGACGGGGAAACGGGAGCGCATGGGGACCATCCCTTTCGAAGGAGTACCGCCCACTGCGGAACTGGGCCCCAGTGTTGATCCGGCGAATCGACGCAGACAACATGCGTCGTTTGTGCGTCGTAAGGCGTACGGTGGGTGCATGAGCGAGAGCAGGGAAGCCGAGGGCACGGAAGCGGCCGTGCCCGGTGGCGGGCTGACCACCGGCGAGGTGGCGCGCCGCCTGGGCGTGGCCCCCACCACGGTCCGCACGTGGGACCACCGCTACGGTCTCGGCCCCGCCCGCCACACCGGTGGCCGGCACCGCCGCTGGACGCCGGAGGACGTGGCGCGCCTGGAGCGGATGTGCGCGCTGACGGCGACGGGCATCCCCCCGGCGGAGGCGGCACGGCTGGCCCGCGAGACGCAGGCTCCCGCACCCGCGGCCGTCCCGGAGCCGACCGCGCCCCCGCGCCGGGCGCCCGCGCGGGAGGCCGCCCCCGCCTCCCGCGCGGGCAGCGGCCTCCGCCTCGGTGACGCCCGCCAGGAGTGCAAGGGCATCGCCCGCGCCGCCCTCCGCCTCGACGCGGCCGCACTGGACCGTCTACTGCTGGACGCGATACGGGACCACGGTCTGATCGCGGCCTGGACGGAGGTGATCGTGCCGACGCTGCAGGCGGTGGGGCGCAAGTGGGAGTCGTCGGGGGAGCGGTACGTGGAGGTGGAGCACTTCCTGTCCTGGCACGTCTCCGGCGCCCTGCGCCGCGCCGCGCCGGACACGGTTCCCGACCGCCCGGGCGCGACGACGGTCCTGGCGTGCGTGCCGGGGGAGAACCACACGCTCGCGCTGGAGGTCCTGTCGGCCGCCCTGTCCGAACGGGGCATCCCGGTACGGATGTTCGGCGGCGCGCTCCCCGTGGAGTCCCTGATCGCGGCGGTCCGCAGGACGGGCCCGGCAGCGATCGCCCTGTGGGCCCAGTCCCGCACGACGGCGAGCCGCCCCCTGGCCCAGCACGTGGCGGCGATGGAGTGGGGCGTGCGAGGTGCCCGCCGCAGCCCTCTGGTCCTCACCCTCGGCCCCGGCTGGTCGGGCCGCCCCGTCCCGGGGACGGCCCGACCGTACGGTCTGGCGGACACGGTGCAGGCATTGGCAGGCCTGGCGTCCCGCTGACCACCGGGCAGGGCAGGCCGCGCCGACGAGCGGGCGGCGGGTGTCCGGCTCAGTAGCCGTAGATCATCTTGTAGGCGACCTCGGGGAGGAACTGGCCGGCCGTGGAGCCGTTCCCGACGCCGCAGTTGCCGTCGGACTCGCCGGGGGCCTTGATCCACAGGAGCATCTCGGCGCCTCCGCCCACCTGGGTGGCCGTGCCGATGCGGCGCCCGGCGGGGTTGCACCACTCGCCGTTGGAGCCGTTGCCGTTGCGGCTGGTGTCGACGACGAACGGCTTGGTGTAGCCGTAGCGGTTGGCCAGCTCGCTGTTGATGGCGTTGCCGTAGGCGGTGTTCTCGGCGGTGGTGATGTAGTTGGAGACGTTGAGCGAGAAGCCGTGGGCCTGTCGGACGCCGGCTTCGTGGAGCCGCCGGGCCATGGTCGCCGCGTCGGCCCAGCGCGGGTTCCCGGCGTCCATGTAGACCCAGGTGTTGGGGGCCTGGCGGCTGAACTCGGTGAGGGCGCCGCTCAGCATGGCCTCGCGTTCGTCGATCTGCGCCTGGGTCATGCAGCCGTAGTCCCCGAGGGAGTCCGGTTCGAGGATGACGACGGCCGGGCGGGACGCGATGCCTCCGGCGAACTGGGCGATCCAGTCGGCGTACGCGGACGGCGAGGCGGCTCCGCCCGCGGAGTGCCCGCCGCAGTAGTCGCGGTTGTAGATGTTGTAGGCGACGAGGAGGGGCAACTTGTCCTGTTGGTCGGCCGCTCCGACGTAGGCGCCCGTCGCGGTGCCGATGGTGCCGCTCCAGGAGCCGAACCAGCGGGCCATCGGCGTGTTGGCGATGGCGGCGTTGATCGCGGCGGCCCGGCCGTCGCCCGGGTTGTCGGCCGCCCACCGTCTCGCGCTGGAGTCGGGGTCCACGTAGAAGCCGTTGGTCATGGTGGTGGGGTCGGCCGCCTGGGCCGGGGGTGCGGCGGCGAACGCCAGCGGCAGAGCACAGAGTGCTGCCATCAGGGTGCGGAGTCTGCGGCTCAAAACAGTACCTCGGTCTCGGAGGAGGCGTGCTTTGGGAGCGCTCCCATTGGAAGCGGTTTCCATCGTCGAGGCGGTGTGGACGGAGTGTCAATAGACGGTGCGGCGGCGGGATTTCACAGCGGACGCGGCCGGGTTCACGGTCCGGACGACCCTCGCCGGGCGGACGAGCGGAGGTGCTGACATGGCCGGCCCGGTCTCCGGTATCCGTCAGGCGTCAGCGGACAGCGAAGGAGATATCGAACGCGCTCCGGTGGACCCGCGGGTGAGCGGCGCACGGCCCGCCCTGCGGCGTGCGACAACGGCTCCCCCGTGCAAGCGGATCGTGCAGGCTCCGTGAATGTGTGATGACCACACACCGGGTTCAACGCGCCGAAACGCGGTTCGAACACACGTGTTTCGGTCGTATCGGTAGCCGCGGGATGAAGCGTGCGCCGGATGCGCCCCGCCCGGATCCATTAGGGTTCCGCAGTGCCGGACGGGGTGTTGCGTGCAGGTGGGGGCCGTCGGATCTTCCCCCGGCCTCGGAGATTTCGTACGACGTGAGAGGGTCTGACGGGTGAGCGAGACACCACCGAACACCCTGCAATACCGCTTCGACGGGCCGGAGGAAGCTCCGGTTCTGATCCTCGGACCGTCCCTCGGTACCACCTGGCACATGTGGGACCGGCAGGTCCCCGAGCTGACGAAGCAGTGGCGGGTGTTCCGCTTCGACCTCCCGGGACACGGCGGCGCCCCCGCCCACCCCGCGGCCTCCGTCGGCGACCTCGCCACGCGGCTGCTCGCCACCCTGGAGGGTCTCGGCGTCCACCGGTTCGGGTACGCCGGCTGCGCGCTCGGCGGCGCCGTCGGCATCGAGCTGGCGCTGCGCCATCCGGAGCGCCTCGCGTCCCTCGCGCTGATCGCCGCCTCGCCCCGCTTCGGCACCGCCGACGAGTTCCGCCAGCGCGGCGTGATCGTGCGCACCAACGGCCTCGACCCCATCGCCCGGTCGGCGCCCGATCGCTGGTTCACGGGCGGGTTCGCCGCCGCCCAGCCCGCGATCACCGAGTGGGCCGTGCAGATGGTGCGCACCACCGACCCCGGCTGCTACATCGCCGCCTGCGAGGCCCTCGCCTCCTTCGACGTCCGGGCGGGCCTCGGCAGCGTCGGCGTGCCCACCCTCGTGCTCGTCGGCTCCGAGGACCAGGTCACCGGGCCCGCCGAGGCCCGCACCCTGGTCGCCGGCATCCCCGACGCTCGCCTCGCCGTCGTGCCCGGCGCCAGCCACCTCGTGCCGGTGGAGCAGCCCGCCGCCGTCACCGACCTGCTGGTCCGGCACTTCTCCACCGCCTGGCAGCCGCTCCCCGAGACCACCACCGGCCATGTCGTGCTGCCCGCCGCCGCGCCCCGGCCGCCGCAGGCGCCGGCCGTCGCCCCGCCGCAGCCCACGCCCGTCGCCGAGATCGCCCCGGCCGCCGTGCCCGCGCAGGTGCAGGGCCCCCCGGACACGTACGACACCGGCATCAAGGTCCGCCGGGAGGTGCTGGGCGACGCGCACGTCGACCGCATCCTGGAGCGGACCGACGCCTTCTCGGAGGACTTCCAGCAGCTCGTCACCCGGTACGCGTGGGGCGAGGTCTGGGACCGCCCGGGACTCGACCGCCGCACCCGCAGCTGCGTCACCCTCACCGCCCTCGTCGCGGGCGGCCACCTCGACGAACTCGCCGTGCACACCCGGGCCGCCCTGCGCAACGGGCTCACCCCGGACGAGATCAAGGAGGTGCTGCTCCAGGCGGCCGTCTACTGCGGCGTCCCCGCGGCCAGCGGCGCCTTCCGCGTGGCGCAGCAGGTCATCCGCGAGGAGACCACCCCGCCGGAGTGAGCCCGCTCCGCACCCCGGATGCAGGATGGAGCCATGAAGCTCACCAAGATGTCGCACTCCTGCGTCCGGCTGGAGAAGGACGGACGCGTCCTCGTCGTCGACCCCGGAGGGTTCAGCGAGGAGGACGCCGCCGTCGGCGCCGACGCCGTGCTGGTCACCCACGAGCACCCGGACCACTTCGACGAGGGCCGGCTGCGCACGGCCATGGAGGCCAACCCGTCCGCCGAGATCTGGACGCTGAAGGCCGTGGCGGACCAGATCTCCGCCGCGTTCCCGGGCCGCGTGCACACCGTCGGCCACGGCGACACCTTCACCGCCGCCGGCTTCGACGTCCAGGCGCACGGCGAGCTGCACGCGGTGATCCACCCGGACATCCCCCGCATCACCAACGTCGGCTACCTCGTCGACGGCGGCAAACTGTTCCACCCGGGCGACGCGCTCACCGTCCCCGACCGGCCGGTCGAGACGCTGATGCTGCCCGTCATGGCCCCCTGGAACAAGATCTCCGAGGTCATCGACTACGTCCGCGAGGTCCGCCCGCAGCGCGCCTACGACATCCACGACGCCCTGCTCACCGACCTCGCCCGCCCGATCTACGACCGCCAGATCGGTGCCCTCGGCGGCTCCGAGCACCTGCGCCTCGCCCCCCGGGACGCGGTCCGGCTCTGAGCCCTCGATGACGTGCGGCGGCGCCCGTCCCCGGGCCACGGCCGCCGGCGGCACGTTGTCACAGGCGGCGGGTAGGTTGTGAGGCATGCGCATCGCGACCTGGAACGTGAACTCGATCACCGCCCGCCTGCCGAGGCTCCTGGCCTGGCTGGAGAGCAGCGGCACGGACGTGCTGTGCCTCCAGGAGGCCAAGGTCGCCGAGGCCCAGTTCCCGGTGGAGCAGCTGCGTGAGCTGGGCTACGAGGCGGCGGTCCACGCCACCGGCCGGTGGAACGGCGTGGCGGTGCTCTCCCGCGTCGGCCTGGAGGACGTCGTCAAGGGCCTCCCCGGCGACCCGGGGTACGACGGCTCCGAGGAGCCCCGCGCGGTCTCCGCGACGTGCGGCCCGGTGCGCGTCTGGTCGGTCTACGTGCCGAACGGCCGCGAGGTGGAGCACCCGCACTACGCGTACAAGCTCCAGTGGCTGGAGGCCCTGAAGGCTGCCGTCGCGGGCGACGCGGCGGGCGACCGCCCGTTCGCCGTCCTCGGCGACTACAACATCGCGCCGACCGACGACGACGTGTGGGACCGTGCCGTCTTCGAGGGCTCCACGCACGTCACCCCCGCCGAGCGCGCCGCCCTCGCCTCCCTGCGCGAGACGGGCCTGACCGACGTGGTCCCGCGCCCCCTCAAGTACGACCACCCGTTCACGTACTGGGACTACCGTCAGCTCGGCTTCCCCAAGAACCGCGGCATGCGCATCGACCTGGTCTACGGCAACGAGCCGTTCGCCAAGGCCGTCACCGACTCCTACGTCGACCGTGAGGAGCGCAAGGGCAAGGGCGCGTCGGACCACGCCCCGGTGGTCGTCGACCTGGACGTGTGACGGGGGCCGGCCCGGCGTCGGCGGACCCCGCGCGCCTGTGGTGCGCGGGGCGGTTCGAATGACAGGCTGGCAGTATGAGGATCCCGTTCCTGGGCAAGCGGCGCCAGAAGGACGAACTCCCCGGCCCGGAAGGGCTCGCGGAACTCCTCGCCGAGTGCGCGCTGTTGCGCTCCCAGGCGGAGCGGGAAGGCGTCCGGCTTGACGACGGACCGGCCTCGCTGGAGGCCCTCGACCAGCTGGTTCCGCGCTGGCGGGACGACGAGGACACCTCCGAATGGCTGGGGAACGACGCCGGGTTGTACCTGGGCACCGTGGTCGTCCGCACCGTCGAGGGCGCCGCCTGGGACCTCCGTCCCGACGGACAGCCGGTCGTACGGCTCGCCGGGGGACGGGAGTTCGACGTCGTCGACGCGGGACACCGGTGGGCGGCCGATGGGGCGCCCGAACTGTCGCAGTGGTACGCGGAGGTCGCGGAAGGGTGAGGTACGCGCCCCTGCGCGCGCCCCATCACCCGCCGTAAATACGGCTTATGCCCGGAAAGTGCGTGTCGCGTCGTCCTGGCGATCTTGCCCGGATACGTTGCGGCGGTCACCATGACGTACGGAAACTCGTCCGCCCGGACCTCGACTACGATGTTTCCTCCGTCCCGGTGGGGGAGGAGACTTCGCGGCGTAAGCGGGGACGCCGCCGCCGGGAGGGGACCGCCCGCCCAGCCGGGGCGGCGGATCACACAGGCCGGTCCCGTCCGGCGGCAGCCGGAGATCACTGCTCCCGGCGGCAGCGACCGAGCCACGGTCGCCCGCAGGTGAGGAGAAGGTCAGCTGCGCGCCGGACGGGTGGTGCCGCCCAGCCCCCTGCGGGGGCCGCTGTCGCTCCGGAGGCGCGCCCCCGGATACGTGGGACGACGTGAGCGCACCGGTCTGTCGGGCCCGCCCGACGCGGCCCACGCGCCTCGACCGGCCCTACGGGCAGGGACCGCGCCTTGGGCGCCGCGCACACCCGCTGTCCCGAGCCCGACGCGGGACGTCGTCAGTCCCCGCGCACACCGCGGCCGTTACGGGTTCCCAGGACACATGCCCCCTCCCCGCAGGGCGTTCCAGGCGCGGATGCCTGGGTTCCGCCGGCGGGCCGTCCGGGGCGCGTCCGCTCGGCCCGCCGCGCTGGGTATTTCTTGGAGGCGTGGGCGCGGGAGTCCGTCCGCAGCGACTCTGGAAGCGGTGGACGCCTCGCCTTCGCCCGCAGGGTGTGCCAGGCGCGGATGCCTGCATTTCGCCCGCGTGGCCGTCCGGGGCGCGTCCGCTCGGCCCGCCGCGCTGGGTATCTCTTGGAGGCGTGGGCGCGGGAGTCCGTCCGCAGCGACTCTGGAAGCGGCGGACGCCTCGCCTTCGCCCGCAGGGTGTGCCAGGCGCGGATGCCTGCATTTCGCCCGCGTGGCCGTCCGGGGCGCGTCCGCTCGGCCCGCCGCGCTGGGTATCTCTTGGAGGCGTGGGCGCGGGAGTCCGTCCGCAGCGACTCTGGAAGCGGCGGACGCCTCGCCTCCGCCCGCAGGGTGTGCCAGGCGCGGATGCCTAGGTTTTCGCCCGCGTGGCCGTCCGAGGCGCGCCCGCTCGGCCCGCCGCGCTGGGCATCCCGTGGAGTCCTGGGCGCGTGAGCCCGGCCGCAACAACTCCCCGAGCGGCGAACGCCCAGCTTCCGCCCCACCGGGCGTCTCCTGAGGCTCGGGCGCCTGAGTCCGTCCGTAACGTTTCCCGGAGCGCACACGCCGTCGGTCCCGCCCGCGGGGCCCTCCGAGGCGCGCCCGCCCGGCCCGTCCGGCTGGGCACCCGTGAAGGCAGGCCTCTGAGTCCGCCCGCAGCAACTCCCAGAGTGGCGTACGTCTAGGCTGCGCCCACCGGGCGTCTCCCGAGGCGTAGGCGCCCGATCCCGCTCGGAGCGTCTCCCGAGGCGGAAACGCCCCCGGGCGCTCGCGGGGTGACCCGCGAAAGCGGGTCCCTCACTCCGCCCGGTGGGACTTCCTCTGCGGCTTCGTCTGCGTCGCCGGCTCCGGAGCCGGCGGCAGCGCGCTCTGGGCCGGCTTGGTGACGTCCGCGACCAGTTCCACCACGTCCGGGCCGTACGCCTGCGAGTTGACGACCTTCAGCAACAGGACGAACGAGCCCGACCCGTACTTGCGGGCCAGCCGCTCGTGGTTGCGGGCGAGGTAACGCGTCGCCGCCTGGTTGGTGATCGCCCGCTGCCCGCAGAACAGGAACACCGGCCGCGTCTCCCGGCGTTCACCCGCCGTCAGCCGCGCCAGCAGCACGTACTCGGTGATGCCCGGCTCCATGCGGTACAGGTCGGCGCCTATCCGGAAGGCGCCGCGGTCCGGACCCGGCTCCGGGTCGATGTTGACCCGCACCCCGGGCAGCATCGCCGCCATGTGGGCGACCATCCGCCGGTTCGACCCCGGCCCGCCCACGCAGAACTCCGTCCGCTCACCGAATCCCTGGTGCGCCGCGTCCTGCGTGACCACCTGGACGTGCGCCCCGCAGTCCTTGACCAGCGCGGACAGTTCGAGCAGCGCGAACACGTCGAAGCGGTGCACCGCCGGTTCCGCCGTCGCCGGGTCGCGGTTGACGACGAGCAACGACTCGGAGTTGTCGGGAAGTCCGAAGAAGGCCTGCTTACGCCGGAGCTTGCGCTTCCAGAGGTAGGTACGGGCGATCCAGCCCAGGCTGGCGCTGATGCCCGCGGCCACCAGGCCCAGCACGATGTTCCGCACGTCGTCATTCATGGGCGGGCATGCTAGCGGTCCCGGGCGCACCCGTGTTCGACACCCCGTGCGGGCGGACGCCCCGACCGCGCCCGGCGGCACGCCCGTACGGCCTCCCTGACGCGGGCATGGCGGCGAACTAAGCTGCCCGGACGGCCCTTTACTGGAGGTGCGGATGCGTCGCCCTGTCGCACGGAAATTCGCGGTCCTCGCGGTCACCACCGCCGTCGTCTCGGTGGGAGCGGCCGCGCCGCCCACCCCCCACGGCGAGAAAGCCCCCCACTCCCGTCCGGCGCCCAAGACACCGGTGGCCGTCGGCCATGGCGGTGCCGTCTCCAGCGTCGACCCCGACGCCACCGCCGCCGGCATCGAGGTGCTGCGCAAGGGCGGCAACGCCGTCGACGCCGCCGTGGCCACGGCCGCCGCGCTCGGCGTCACCGAGCCCTACTCGGCCGGCGTCGGCGGAGGCGGCTACTTCGTCCACTACGACGCCCGGTCCCGCACCGTGCACACCCTCGACGGCCGCGAGACCGCCCCGCTCACCGCCGACTCCGGCCTCTTCCTGGAGGACGGCGCGCCGATCCCGTTCGCCGAGGCGGTCAGCAGCGGACTGTCCGTCGGCACGCCCGGCACCCCCGCGACCTGGCAGCGCGCGCTCGACACGTGGGGCACGAGAAGCCTCGGCACGGTCCTGCGGCCCGCCGAACGCCTCGCCCGCGACGGCTTCACCGTCGACGCGACCTTCCGCGCGCAGACCGCCGCCAACGAGACCCGCTTCCGGTACTTCCCCGACACCGCCGAACTGTTCCTGCCGGGCGGCGAACTCCCCGCCGTCGGCTCCACGTTCAAGAACCCCGACCTGGCCCGCACCTACCGCGAGCTGAGCCGCAAGGGCGTCGACGCCCTGTACCGGGGTGACATCGCCCGCGACATCGTGAACACGGTCAACAGGCCGCCCGTGGACCCGGCGTCCGGCTGGAACGCGCGCCCCGGTGACCTGACCCGACGCGACCTCGCGACCTACCGCACGAAGCTCCAGGCGCCGTCGAAGACCTCCTACCGCGGACTCGGCGTCTACTCCATGGCGCCCTCGTCCTCCGGCGGCACGACGGTCGGGGAGGTCCTCAACATCCTGGAGCGCACGGACCTGTCCAAGGCGAGCGACGTGCGTTACCTGCACCGCTTCATCGAGGCGAGCCGCATCGCGTTCGCCGACCGGGGCCGGTGGGTCGGCGACCCCGCCTTCGAGGACGTACCGACGAAGGGACTGCTGTCACAGCGGTTCGCGGACTCCCGCGCCTGCCTGATCAAGGACGACGCCGTCCTCACCAGCCCCGTCGCCCCCGGCGACCCACGCGATCCGGCGCCGTGCGCCACGGGCGGTACGGCCGCGCCGACGACGTACGAGGGCGAGAGCACCACGCATCTCACCACCGCCGACCGGTGGGGCAACGTCGTCTCCTACACGCTCACCATCGAGCAGACCGGCGGCAGCGGCATCACCGTGCCCGGACACGGCTTCCTGCTCAACAACGAGCTGACCGACTTCTCGTTCGCCCCCGCCAACCCGGCCGTCCACGACCCGAACCTGCCCGGCCCCGGCAAGCGGCCCCGCTCGTCCATGGCGCCGACGATCGTCCTCGACGCGCACGACCGCCCGGTGGTGGCGCTCGGCTCGCCCGGCGGCGCGACCATCATCACCACCGTGCTGCAGACCCTGACCAACTTCCTCGACCGCGGCCTGCCCCTCGTCGACGCGATCGCCGCACCCCGCGCCAGCCAGCGCAACGCCGCGCAGACCGAACTCGAACCCGGCCTGTACGACAGCGGGCTGAGGCAGCGCCTGGAGGCGATCGGGCACTCCTTCCGGGAGAACCCGGAGATCGGCGCGACCACCGCCGTGCAGCGGCTTCCCGGCGGCGCCTGGCTCGCGGCGGCGGAGAAGGTCCGCCGGGGCGGCGGCTCGGCGATGGTGGTCCACCCCCGTCGGTGACCGCTCACGGCCCGCGGCCCGGCACCCCCGCGAGGGATGCCGGGCCGCGTCGCGCGCGGGGGGTCACAGCTCCGGCGCCGGCGTCTCCTGCGTGCGGAAGACCAGACGGCCGTCCTGCGCGTCCACCGTCACCCGGCCGCCCTCCCGCACACGGCCGTCCAGCAGCAGCCGGGACAGCTGGTTGTCGACCTCTCGCTGGATGGTGCGGCGCAACGGCCGCGCGCCGTACTCCGGTTCGTAGCCCCGCTCGGCGAGCCAGTCCACGGCCGCGTCGGTGAAGTCGGCGGTGATGTCCTGCCCCTTCAGGCGGCGACGCGTGCTCTCCAGCAGCAGGTCGGTGATCTGCCGCAGCTCCTCGGGGGTGAGCTGGCGGAACACCACGATCTCGTCGATTCGGTTGAGGAACTCGGGCCGGAAATGCTCCCGCAGCGGCCGCAGGATCTGCTCCCGCCGCGCCTCCTCGTCGGCCTCCGCGCCGCCGGTCGCGAAGCCCAGGGTGGCGCCGCGCCGGGTGATGACCTCCGAACCGAGGTTGCTGGTCATCACGATCACGCTGTTGGTGAAGTCCACCGTGCGGCCCTGCGAGTCGGTCAGCCGGCCGTCGTCCAGCACCTGGAGCAGGATGTTGAAGACGTCCGGGTGGGCCTTCTCCACCTCGTCGAGCAGCAGCAGCGAGTACGGGTGCCGGCGCACCACCTCGGTGAGCTGTCCCGCCTCCTCGTGGCCCACGTAGCCGGGCGGGGCGCCCACCAGCCGGCTCACCGTGTGCCGCTCCTGGTACTCGCTCATGTCGAGCCGCACCATCCTGTCCTCGCTGCCGAACAGCGCCTCGGCGAGCGCCCGCGCCAGCTCCGTCTTGCCGACGCCCGTCGGGCCGAGGAACAGGAAGCTGCCGATCGGCCGGTCCGGGCTGGACAGGCCCGCGCGGGAGCGGAGCACGGCGTCCGAGACGACCCGTACGGCCTCCTCCTGGCCCACGACCCGCTGGTGCAGGTGCTGCTCCAAGCCCAGCAGGCGGTCCTTCTCCTCCTCGGTGAGCCGGCTGACCGGGATGCCCGTCTGCCGGGCCACCACCTCGGCGATCGCCTCGGCGTCCACCCACAGGCTCTGGCCCTCGTCCACCTGGTCCTCGCCGCCGGCCCGCGCGATGCGCTCCTTCAGCTCGGTGATGCGGTCGCGCAACTGCATCGCCTGCTCGTACTGCTCGTCGGCGACCGCCTGGTCCTTGTCACAGGTGAGCTGCTCGACCTCACGCTCCATCGCGCGGACGTCGGTGCCCTTGGTGCGCGCCCGCAGCCGCACCCGGGCGCCCGCCTGGTCGATCAGGTCGATCGCCTTGTCCGGCAGCCTGCGGTCGCTGAGATAGCGGTCGGACAGCTCCACGGCGGCCACGAGCGCCTCGTCGGTGTAGCGGACCTGGTGGTGCGCCTCGTAGCGGTCCCGCAGGCCACGCAGGATCTCGATCGCGTCCACGGGCGTCGGCTCCGGCACCAGGATCGGCTGGAAGCGGCGGGCCAGCGCCGCGTCCTTCTCGATCCGCCGGTACTCCTCCAGCGTCGTCGCGCCGACGATGTTCAGCTCGCCGCGCGCCAGAGCCGGCTTGAGGATGTTGCCGGCGTCCATCGAGCCGCCCTCGCCGCCGCCTCCCGCGCCGACGACGGTGTGCAGCTCGTCGATGAACACGATCAGCTGGTCGGAGTGGGCGCGGATCTCGTCGACGAGGTTGTTCATCCGCTCCTCGAAGTCGCCCCGGTAGCGGGTACCGGCGACGACGCCGGTCAGGTCCAGCGCGACCACACGGCGGCCGAGCAGGATGTCGGGGACGTCCCCCTCGGCGATCCGCTGCGCCAGCCCTTCCACGACGGCGGTCTTGCCGACACCCGCGTCGCCGATCAGCACGGGGTTGTTCTTGCCGCGGCGGGACAGCACCTCGACGGTCTGCTCGATCTCCGTGTCCCGCCCGATCACCGGGTCGATGCGGCCCTCCCGGGCCAGCGCGGTCAGATCACGGCCGTACTTGTCCAGGGTCGGGGTGTTGCTGGACGGCCGGGGCCGCTCCTGGCGCGGCTGCTGGGCCTCCGGCGCCTCGGACGGGCCGGACGGGGCGAACCTCGCCGCGTTCAGGATGTGCCCCGCCGCCGAGTCCGGGTTCGCGGCGAGGGCGCTGAGCACGTGCTCGGGGCCGATGTAACCGGCGCCGCTCGCCCGGGCCATCTCGTGCGCGTCCAGCAGCGCCCGTTTCACGGCGGGCGTCAGCGACAGCGAGGTCGGCGGGGGCGCCTCGTCGGGCGGGTGCTGCACGGGCCCCGACCGGTCGTCGATCTGGGACGCCAGCGAGTCCGGGTCCGCGCCCGCGCGGGTGAGCAGACTCCGGGTCGGCTCGGCGGACAACGCGGCACGCAGCAGGTGCTGGGTGTCCAGGTCACGGCTGCCGTGCTCGGCCGCGTACTGGGCGGCGCCGCGCACGAGTTCACGGGCGGGCTGGCTCAGAAGCCTGCCGATGTCGATCTGGCGAGGGCGCTGCCCGCCGAAGAAGCGGGCGAGGAATTCTGCGAACGGGTCACCCTCCGGGCCGACGAAACCATTCGTCATCGTCATCCGTTCCTTCGCTGGGTCGACGTGCCGGGCCCGGGTAACCCGGTCGGGGCGCGCTCATGCCCACGATGACACGTTCGGTCCGGGCGGGCATGTCCAGGTTTGTGGCACCCGGCGTGCCCGCCCCCGCCGCTGCTCCGTCCCGCGCCGTCAGCGCCCTCAGTCCCGCGCCGTCAGCACCCGCGGCCCCGCCTCGGTGATCGCGACCGTGTGTTCCGTGTGGGCCGCGCGGGAGCCGTCCGTGGTGCGGAGGGTCCAGCCGTCCGGGTCGGTGCGGTAGGCGTCCCCGCCGCCGGCGATCAGCATCGGCTCGATCGCCAGGACCATGCCGTGCCGCAGCGGCATCCCGCGACCTGGACGGCCCTCGTTCGGCACCGGCGGGTCCTCGTGCATGCGGCGGCCGATGCCGTGGCCGCCGTAGTCCTCCATGATCCCGTAGCCCGCCCCGCGGCACACCGAGCCGATGGCGTGCGCGATGTCGCCCATGCGGTTGCCGACCACGGCCGCCTCGATGCCCGCCGCGAGCGCCCGCTCGGCCGTCTCGATCAGGCGGGTGTCCGCGGGCCGCGCGGCGCCCACGACGAAGCTGATCGCCGAGTCGCCCGCCCAGCCGCCCCGCTGGGCGCCGCAGTCGACGGACAGGAGGTCGCCGTCGCGCAGCCGGTACCGGGACGGGATGCCGTGCACGATCGCGTCGTTCACGGACGCGCAGATGGCGGCCGGGAAGGGGGTCGGCGCGAAGGTGGGCCGGTATCCCAGGAACGGCGACGTCGCGCCGGCCGCGTCCAGCACCTCTCTCGCCACCTCGTCCAGCTCCAGCAGGGAGACGCCCACGTCGGCGGCCTTCCGCACGGCCGTCAGCGCCTGGGCCACGACCTGGCCCGTCTCGTACATGGCATCGATCGATGCGTCGGTCTTCAGCTCCACCATGCCAATTACTATACCGGTATTAGAATGGGTGTCATGGTGCGCACCCCCTTGACCCCCGAAGAGCGCGAACGCGGCGAGCGGCTCGGCAGGCTGCTGCGCGAGGCGCGCGGAGCCCGCAGCATGACCGACGTCGCCGCGAGCGCCGGACTCTCCGCGGAGACCCTCCGCAAGATCGAGACGGGGCGGGCGCCGACCCCCGCGTTCTTCACCGTGGCCGCGCTGGCCGGGGTGCTCGGCCTGTCCATGGACGAGCTGATCGGCCGCTGCGCGCCCGAGGCCGCGGACGTGCCGGGCACCCCGGACGCGTCGATCGCCGCCTAGCGCGACGTCACCGCGCCGCGCCCGGCTCCCGCACCCCGCCGGAAAACTCTCCGTAGCCTCGGTGTAACACGCCGGGTGTTATCTACGGAGTCGAGTACTCCGGGACTGGCGGGAGTTGGCTATGGCTGCGGAGCAACTCCCGGACGGCGTCCGGGAGTTCACGGACCACCTACGGGGTCTGCTGGCGCGTCTGGACCGGTACGCGGGCTGGTGCCTGGTGTTCTGGCAGCGTGACCCCGAGGGCATGCGGGCGTGCCTCGAAGGGCGGGAACCGCCGCCGTGGGACGTGGTGGAGTCACTGCTCCAGGACCTCGCCGCCGCGCACGGCCCCTCGGCCGCCGAGGCCGAGCTGTCGCGGGCGCGTTTACTGCACGCCGAGGCGACGGCCGCGTTCGACGCGCGGCCCGGCGCCCGGCAGACGCTGAGCGACCGCCTCGACGTGATGCTCCGCGAGCAACGGTACGCGGCGGACCGCCGCGCCGACCTGACGCGCCGCCTCGCCGCCGCGGCGACCCACGCGGAGGCGGAGGCCCTCGGCAACGACCTCGCCTGGGCCGAGGACGACCACCGCCGCGCGACTTCCCGCTGCGCGGAACTCACCGCCAGAATGGCGGCCCTCGACGAACGCACGCAGGGACCGGGCTCCCTGCACGCCCAGGTCCGCTGGGCGGCCCGCCCCACGGCGGAGACCCCTAAGGCCCCGGGATCGCAGGGCTTGCACACGACCCCCACGAGGCAGGGCGACGCCCCATCGCCCGCACACCGCCACGCAGGCACCGGCCCGCACGCGGGTCCGGACGGCCGGGGCGTCACCCAGTCACCGGGCCCCGCTCGGACACCGAGCGCGCCACAGGCGGGGCCGACCCGCGAGCAGTACCGCCCGTCACCGGCCCCGGACCACCGGCACGCTATGGATGACGGCCCGGCCCCGGTTACGCAGGGACGCGGTCCCGCCCGGACGCCGGGCGGTCCTCAGACAGGCCTCGCCCGCGAGGAAAGCCTCCCGGCTCCAGTACCGGACCAATGGAACGGGGACAGCGCCCCGACCTCCGCTCCGGACGGCCGAGGTGCCGCCCCCGCACCGGGCGCGCCGCAGGCGGGTCCTGTCCGCCGGGGCCACGGCCCGGCCCCGGATCGGCTCGCGGGTGGCGGCCCGCACTCGGCCCGGGACGGCCGTGGCCCTGCCGTCGCGCGGGAGGGCGCCCCGGCTCCGGTAGCGGACCAGTGGAACGGTGGCAGTGTCCCGACGTCCGCTCCGGACGGCCGAGGGGCCGCCCAGGCTTCCGGTGCGTCGCAGACAGGGCCCTTCCGCCAGGGGCACGGCCCGGCACCGGCACACCGGCCCGTGGGTGGCAGCCCGCGTCCGGTCGGGGACGGCCGTGGCTCCGCCCCGGCACCGGGCGCGCCCCAGGCGGGGCCGGGCCGCGACGAAGCCGCCCACCTTCACGGCCGGTCCCCGGCCCCCGGCAGTCGGCGCCCCGTGCCGGAGACCCCGGCCGCGACCGGTCGGCACCCGCTCGCGGCAGCGGAGTCGCACCCGCCGTCGCACAGCCACCCCCCGCCCCCCGACCCCGTCCCTCCCGAGCTGCGCGCGGCGCAACAGCACGTGCCCGCGCCCGCACCCGCCGAGGAGGCGCGCCCCGCGCCGGCCCGTAAGCGGCGCCGCGGGGGCGCCCGGTTCGCCGGGGTGGAGGACGGCGGGGCGGCGCCCCTCGTCGCGCCGGTCGCCGCCGTGCCGGAGCTGCCCGTCGCCGCCACCGCCGCCCGCGGCGCACGGTTCGCCGGGGCCGCCGCGGAGACGGAGACCGAGGAGCGGCCCCAGGAGGGACGGGCCGGCGCGGAGGACCTCCGCGAGGTCGCCCACCTCGTGCGGACCCTGACCCGCCTGCGCCGCGAGGGCCGCAGCGGCGACGCGCACGTCCTGCTGAACGAGGCCGCGTACTGGCCCGCCGTACGGTTCCCGCTGCTCGCGGGGGAGATGGAGCGGGCCGGGCTCGCCGCCGACTGGGCGACCCTGCTGTGGGAGGCGGCCGCGACGCTGCCCGCCGAGCGTCTCGTCGCCGCCGCCGACGCGCTCGGCGCGGGGGGCCGCGCGGAGGACGGCGAGCAGATCCTGCGGCAGGGCGTCGTCCGCCCGGCCGCCGAGATCGGGCACGCCGCCCTCGCCCTCGCCGACGGCACCCGCCACCGCGAGCTGCGCGCCCTGCTGGACGCCTGTGTCCGGATGCGCACCCCGCAGGACGCCGCCCGTACGGCCGCACCGGATCCGGGACGCCTGGTGCCGCTGCTGCTGACGGCCGCCCGGGGCGTGTCCGAGGAACGGCACTGGGACGTCCTGCACGCCCTGCGTGTCGCGGGACTGGCCGCCTGACCGGGGGCCGGCGGCCCGGCCCACTCACCCACAGGGGTGTCAATCACGATCGACTCCACGGGCCGCACGACGATGGTCTTGGCAAGGCCGTCCGAGAGGCTTACGTTCGTCCCTCTACGGCCGTCTCTACGGGCGTAGAGGCGCTGACGTCGCGTCGAAGGAGCAGCAGCTCATGCCCAACGTCGTAACCGCCGCCCTGGTCCAGGCCACCTGGACCGGCGACACCGAGTCCATGCTGGCGAAACACGAGGAGCACGCCCGCGAGGCGGCCCGGCGGGGCGCGAAGGTCATCGGGTTCCAGGAGGTGTTCAACGCCCCCTACTTCTGCCAGGTCCAGGACGCCGAGCACTACCGCTGGGCCGAGGCGGTCCCCGACGGCCCGACCGTGCGCCGGATGCGGGACCTGGCCCGCGAGACCGGCATGGTCGTCGTCGCCCCCGTCTTCGAGGTCGAGCAGTCCGGCCACTACTACAACACGGCCGCCGTGATCGACGCCGACGGCACCTACCTCGGCAAGTACCGCAAGCACCACATCCCGCAGGTGAAGGGGTTCTGGGAGAAGTTCTACTTCCGCCCGGGCAACCTCGGCTGGCCCGTCTTCGACACCGCCGTCGGCCGGGTCGGCGTCTACATCTGCTACGACCGGCACTTCCCCGAGGGCTGGCGGCAACTGGGGCTCAACGGCGCCCAGTTGGTGTACAACCCGTCGGCCACGCACCGCGGCCTCTCGGCGTACCTCTGGCAGCTGGAGCAGCCCGCGGCCGCCGTCGCCAACGAGTACTTCGTCGCCGCCATCAACCGCGTCGGCGTCGAGGAGTACGGCGACAACGACTTCTACGGCACCAGCTACTTCGTCGACCCGCGCGGCCGGTTCGTCGGCGACACCGCGAGCGACAGCAAGGAGGAACTGGTGGTCCGGGACCTCGACTTCGACCTCATCGACGAGGTGCGGCAGCAGTGGGCCTTCTACCGCGACCGCCGCCCCGACGCCTACGAAGGGCTGGTGCTCCCGTGAACGACGACCTGCTCGGCCGCCACCGCGCCGTCCTCCCCGACTGGCTGGCCCTCTACTACGACCGGCCCCTGGAGATCACCCACGGCGAGGGACGTCACGTCTGGGACGCCCAGGGCAACCGCTACCTGGACTTCTTCGGCGGCATCCTCACCACCATGACCGCCCACGCCCTGCCCGAGGTCACCAAGGCGGTGACCGAACAGGCCGGGCGGATCATCCACTCCTCCACCCTCTACCTGAACCGGCCGATGGTGGACCTCGCCGAACGGATCGCCCAGCTCAGCGGCATCCCCGACGCCCGCGTCTTCTTCACCACCTCCGGCACCGAGGCCAACGACACCGCGCTGCTGCTCGCCACCACCTACCGGCGCAGCAACACGATCCTGGCGATGCGCAACAGCTACCACGGCCGCTCCTTCAGCTCCGTCGGCATCACCGGCAACCGCGGCTGGTCCCCGACCTCGCTCTCCCCGCTGCAGACGCTGTACGTGCACGGCGGGGTCCGCGGCCGGGGCCCGTTCGCCGAGCTCGACGACTACGACTACGTCGCCGCCTGCGTCGACGACCTCAAGGACCTCCTCGGGCACACCCGCCCGCCCGCCGCGCTGATCGCCGAGCCGATCCAGGGAGTCGGCGGCTTCACCTCACCGCCCGACGGCCTCTACGCCGCGTTCCGCGAGGTGCTGCACGAGCGGGGCGTGCTGTGGATCTCCGACGAGGTGCAGACCGGCTGGGGCCGCACCGGCGAGCACTTCTGGGGCTGGCAGGCACACGCCCGCAGCGGCCCGCCCGACATGCTGACCTTCGCCAAGGGCATCGGCAACGGCATGTCCATCGGCGGCGTCGTCGCCCGCGCCGAGATCATGAACTGCCTGGACGCCAACAGCATCTCCACGTTCGGCGGCACCCAGATCACCATGGCGGCGGGCCTCGCCAACCTCAACTACCTGCTGGAGCACGACCTCCAGGGCAACGCGCGCCGCGTCGGCGGTCTGCTCATCGAGCGGCTGCGGGCCGCCGCCGCCCACGTCCCCGCCGTACGGGAGGTACGCGGACGGGGCCTGATGATCGGCATCGAGCTGACGAAGCCCGGCACCGACGAGGCCGACCCCGCCGCCGCGTCCGCCGTCCTGGAGGCCGCCCGCGCCGGCGGTCTGCTCATCGGCAAGGGCGGCGGCCACGACACCAGCGCCCTGCGCGTCGCGCCGCCGCTCTCCCTCAACGTCGCGGAGGCCGAGGAGGGCGCCGCGATCCTCGAGGACGCCCTGAGGAGCATCCAGTAGCCCGACACCCACCGGAGGACGCCGCCATGACCACCTGGGAGCCACCGGCACCGGCCCTCTCGGTCCGGCAGGTCCTCGCCCTGGAGCGGGTCCTCGCCGGGGAGCCCGAGGTAGTGGCCGGCGCCGGCCGGCTGGACCGGCCGGTGCGCTGGGTGCACGTCGCCGAGGCGGCCGACGTCGGCGTGATGCTCAGCGGCGGGGAGATGGTGCTCACCACCGGGGTGCTGCTCGCCGGCGACGAACACAAGCAGACCGAGTACGTCCGCTCCCTGCACCGCGCCGAGGCGTCCGCCGTGGTCCTCGGTCTCGGCCGGGCGTTCCCGTCCCCGCCCGAGGCCATGCGGCGGGCGGCGGAACGCTGCCAGCTGCCGCTTGTCGTGCTCCACCGCCCCTTCCCCTTCGCCCAGTTGACCGAGGAGGTGCAGTCCCGGCTGGTGCGGCGGAAGTTCGCCGCCGTCAGCCTCTCGGAGGCGGTCCGCACCGAACTCACCGCCCTGATCACCGGCGGCGCCCCGCTGCAACAGCTGCTCGACGAGATCGCCCGGCACAGCGGCTGCCCCGTCGTCGTCACCAACCTCGCCCACCGCGTCCTCGGCACGGCGGGGGAGCGGTCCGCCGTCGACGACGTGCTGCGCGACTGGGAGCGCATCGCCCGGCAGGCGGGCCGCACCGAGGGCGACGGCTGGATCCGCGCGGAACTGGACGGGCGGGGCGAGCCCTGGGGCCGGCTCGTGCTGTGCGGCTACCGCGGGGACACCGAGACCGGACGCCTCCTCGCCGACCGGGCCGCCGAGGCGCTCGTCCTGCACCGCATGCTCGGCGGCGCCGGCTGCTCGTGGGAGGAGCAGTCAGCCCTCAGCCTGCTCACCGACCTGGTCGGCGGCGCCGTACCGGCCCGGCACCTGCTGCCGCGCGCCCGCGCCGCCGGACTCCCCGTCAACCGGCGCACGTTCGTGCCGCTCGTGGTGCGCGGACGCCGGGCCGCCTCCCTGGACCGGACCCTGCGGCTGCTCGGCCTGCCCGGCATCGCGGGCGAGGTGTCCGCCACCGCGACCGCCGTGCTGCTCAGCCTCGCCCGCGACCAGGACGCCGAGGCGCTCACCGCGCACTTCGCGGCCCGGCTGCGCGCCGAACCGGCCGACGGGCACGTCGTGGTGGCGGCCGCCGCCGCCCGCACCTCCTTCGACGACGTGCCCGCCGGGCTGCGTGAGGCCCGGCACGTCGCCGACGCGGTCACGGACGACGCGGCCGCCCTCGACCTGCCGCCCGTGGTACGGCTGCGGGACGTCCATCTGCGCGGCCTGGTGCGGCTGTTGCGCGACGAGCCGCAGGTGCAGTCGTTCGCCGAACGGGAGCTGGCCGGGCTGCTCCGCGACCCCGGCGAGGACCTGCTGCCCGTGCTGCGCACGTACCTGGCGACCGGCCGCAACAAGTCACGGACCGCGCAGCTGCACCACGTGTCCCGGCCGGCGCTGTACCGCCGGCTGGAGGCGATACAGGCGCGCCTGGGGGTGGACCTGGACGACTTCGAACAGGCCGCCTCGCTGCACATCGCACTCCTCGCGCACGACGCGCAACAACGCTGAAACGAGCGACTACCTGCGGCAACGGCGGTGACACATGGGATCGTCGGCGGATGACACGGTGACACGGCGCACCCCGGCAGACGTGACACGGTGCCACTCAAAGCGCGCTCGTCCGCTTCCTAGGCTCACTGCACACCGAGCGACCGGAGGTCCCGATGAGCCGAGTGATCCGAGCCGCCGTCTTCCAGACCGCCTGGACGGGCGACAAGGAATCGATGATCCAGGTCCACGAGCAGGCCGCGCGCGACGCGGCCGCGCAGGGCGCTCATGTGCTGTGCTTCCAGGAGCTGTTCTACGGACCGTACTTCTGCCAGGTGCAGGACCCCGCCTTCTACCAGTACGCCGAACGCATCCCCGACGGACCGGTCGTCGAGCGCTTCCAGCGGCTCGCCCGGGAACTGAACCTCGTCCTGGTGCTGCCGATGTACGAGGAGGAGCAGCCCGGCGTCCTCTACAACACGGCCGCCGTGATCGACGCGGACGGCTCCTACCTGGGCAAGTACCGCAAGACCCACATCCCGCAGGTCAAGGGGTTCTGGGAAAAGTTCTACTTCCGCCCCGGCAACAGCGGCTGGCCCGTCTTCGACACCAAGGCCGGCCGGATCGGCGTCTACATCTGCTACGACCGCCACTTCCCCGAGGGCTGGCGCGCGCTCGGACTGGCGGGCGCGGAGGTCGTGTTCAACCCGTCGGCCACCTCACGCGGCCTGTCCGGCTACCTCTGGCAGCTGGAGCAGCCGGCGGCGGCCGTCGCCAACGAGTACTTCGTGGGCGCCATCAACCGGGTGGGCGTCGAGGAGTACGGCGACAACGACTTCTACGGCACGAGCTACTTCGTCGACCCGGAGGCCCGCTTCGTCGGCGAGGTCGCGAGCGACAAGGAGACCGAACTGGTCGTCCGCGACCTGGACCTGGCCAAACTCCGAGAGGTCCGAGACCGCTGGCAGTTCTACCGCGACCGCAACCCGTCGGCCTACGGCCCCCTGACAACTCCGTAAGCGACAACACCCTTGAGGGGCGCGGGGAACTGCGCGAGAAACCACGACGAACCCGCACATACTCACCAGGAGGAGCGACCCGGACATGAGCACCCGCACACTCATCCGCGGCGGACTCGTCATCACCGCCTCCGACGAAACCCACGCAGACATCCTCATGGAAGACGGCCGCATCGCGGCCCTGGCCGCCTCCCACACCCCCGCCGCCGAAGCCCTCACCGCCGAACGGACCGTCGACGCCACCGGCAAGTACGTCATCCCGGGCGGCGTGGACGCGCACACCCACATGGAGATGCCGTTCGGCGGCACCTTCGCCGCCGACACCTTCGAGACGGGCACGCGGGCCGCCGCGTGGGGCGGCACCACCACGATCGTCGACTTCGCCGTGCAGAGCGTCGGCCGCGGCCTGCGCGAGGGCCTGGACGCCTGGCACACGAAGGCGGAGGGCAACTGCGCGATCGACTACGCGTTCCACATGATCGTCTCGGACGTGAACGAGGACACCCTCAAGGAGATGGATCTCCTGGTCGAAGAGGGGGTGACCTCGTTCAAGCAGTTCATGGCCTACCCCGGCGTCTTCTACTCCGACGACGGCCAGATCCTCCGCGCCATGCAGCGCGCCGCCGACAACGGCGGCCTCATCATGATGCACGCCGAGAACGGCATCGCCATCGACGTCCTCGTCGAGCAGGCCCTCGCCCGCGGCGAGACCGACCCCCGCTTCCACGGCGAGGTCCGCAAGGCCCTGCTGGAGGCGGAGGCCACCCACCGCGCCATCCGGCTCGCGCAGGTCGCCGGCGCCCCGCTCTACGTGGTGCACGTCTCCGCCACCGAGGCGGTCGCCGAACTCGCCCGCGCCCGCGACGACGGGCTGCCCGTCTTCGGCGAGACCTGCCCCCAGTACCTGTTCCTGTCCACCGACAACCTCGCCGAGCCGGACTTCGAGGGCGCCAAGTACGTGTGCAGCACGCCCTTGCGCCCCAAGGAGCACCAGGCGGCGCTCTGGCGGGGGCTGCGCACCAACGACCTCCAGGTGGTCTCCACCGACCACTGCCCCTTCTGCTTCAGCGGCCAGAAGGAGCTCGGCCGCGGCGACTTCTCCAAGATCCCCAACGGGCTGCCGGGGGTGGAGAACCGTATGGACCTGCTCCACCAGGCGGTCCTCGACGGGCACATCAGCCGCCGCCGCTGGATCGAGATCGCCTGCGCCACCCCGGCGCGGATGTTCGGCCTGTACCCGAAGAAGGGCACCATCGCGCCGGGCGCCGACGCCGACGTCGTCATCTACGACCCGGCGGCCGAGCAGGTCATTTCCGCCGACACGCACCACATGAACGTCGACTACTCGGCGTACGAGGGCAAGCGGGTCACCGGCCGCGTCGAGACCGTGTTCTCGCGCGGGGTGCCGGTCGTCACCGACCGGAAGTACACCGGGCACGCCGGACACGGCGCCTACACCCCGCGTTCCACCTGTCAGTACCTCACCTAGGAGCGGAGCGCATGGACTTCGGCCTCGTCCTGCAGACCGACCCGCCGGCGTCGCGGGTGATCAGCCTGATGAAGCGCGCCGAGCGCAACGGTTTCACCCACGGGTGGACCTTCGACTCGGCCGTGCTGTGGCAGGAACCCTTCGTCGTCTACAGCCAGATCCTCGCCAACACCACGACCCTGAAGGTCGGCCCGATGGTCACCAACCCGGGCACCCGCACCTGGGAGGTCACCGCCTCCACCTTCGCCACCCTCAACGACATGTACGGCAACCGCACCGTGTGCGGCATCGGCCGCGGCGACTCCGCGATGCGCGTCGCCGGACGCAAGCCCAACACCCTCGCCCGGCTCGGCGAGGCGATCGAGGTGATCCGCGACCTCGCCGAAGGACGCGAGGCCGAGGTCGACGGACAGCGGATGCGCCTGCCGTGGGTCCGCGACGGGAAGCTCCCGGTATGGATGGCCGCGTACGGGCCCAAGGCGCTCGCCCTCACCGGGCGGAAGGCCGACGGCTTCATCCTCCAGCTCGCCGACCCGTTCCTCACCGAGTGGATGGTGAAGGCCGTGCGGAACGCCGCCGCCGAGGCCGGCCGCGACCCGGACTCCGTCACCATCTGCGTCGCCGCCCCCGCCTACGTCGGCGACGACCTGGCGCACGCCCGCGAGCAGTGCCGCTGGTTCGGCGGGATGGTCGGCAACCACGTCGCCGACCTCGTCTCCCGCTACGGCGACCACTCCGGCATGGTCCCCGAGGCGCTCACCGAGTACATCAAGGGCCGCGAGGGCTACGACTACAGCCACCACGGACGGGCCGGCAACCCGTCCACGGACTTCGTGCCCGACGAGATCGTGGACCGTTTCTGCCTGCTCGGCCCGCCCGAGGCGCACATCGAGAAGCTCCGCGCACTGCGCGACCTCGGGGTCGACCAGTTCGCGGTGTACGACATGCACGACGCGCAGGAAACGACGATCGACGCGTACGGCGCGGAGATCATCCCGGCACTCGGAGACTGACCCGGTACCACTGCGAAAGGCACGCCCATGACCGCGACCGTCCCGCCCGCGCCTTCAGAGAACCCGATACCCGACCCGGCGGGACGCGTCGAGCTCCCGCCGGGCGCCGTCCTCGACGACGCCCGCTTCGTCAACGACGACCTGCTGCCGGTCCCGCTGGCCCGCCGCCGCTGGACCACGTACAACTTCACCGCCCTGTGGGTGGGGATGGCGCACAACATCCCCTCCTGGCTGCTCGCGTCCGGACTGGTCGCGCTCGGCATGGACTGGAAGCAGGCCGTCTTCACCATCGCGCTGGCCAACGTCATCGTGCTCGCGCCGATGCTGCTGACCGGTCACGCGGGCCCCAAGTACGGCATCCCGTTCCCGGTGCTGGCCCGTGCCTCCTTCGGGCTGCGCGGCGCCAACCTGCCCGCCATGATCCGCGCCGCGGTCGCCTGCGCCTGGTTCGGCATCCAGACCTGGATCGGCGGCCAGGGCATCTTCGTGCTGCTGGGCAAGCTGTTCGGCGGCTGGGCCGAGGCGTCGGAGGTGGGCGGCCAGCCGTGGACCCTGTGGGTCTGCTTCGTGCTCTTCTGGGCGCTCGAACTGGCCATCATCTACCGGGGGATGGAGGCGCTGCGCCGGTTCGAGAACTGGGCGGCGCCGTTCGTCATCGTCGGCGCGCTGGTGCTGCTGGTGTGGGTCGCGAACAAGGCCGGCGGTCTCGGGCCGCTGCTGGACCAGCCGTCCCGGCTCGGCTGGGGCGCCGACTTCTGGCCGGTGTTCTTCCCGTCCCTGATGGGCATGATCGCCTTCTGGTCGACGCTCAGCCTCAACATCCCCGACTTCACCCGCTTCGGCGCGGGGCAGCGCGCCCAGGTGTGGGGGCAGACACTCGGACTGCCCACCACCATGACCCTGTTCGCGCTGCTGTCGGTGTTCGTCACCTCCGGCTCGCAGGCCGTCTACGGGGCGGCGATCTGGGACCCGGTGGAGCTGGCCGCCAAGACCGACAACGTCTTCGGGCTGCTCTTCGCGCTGATCACGGTGCTCGTCGCCACCATCTCCGTGAACATCGCGGCGAACGTGGTGTCACCCGCGTACGACCTGGCCAACCTGGCGCCGAAGTTCATCAGCTTCCGCACCGGGGCGCTGATCACCGGGGTGGTCGGCGTGGTCATCATGCCGTGGAAGCTGACCGAGACGCCGGAGCTGTACATCTTCACCTGGCTCGGGCTGGTCGGCGGGCTGCTCGGCACGGTCGCCGGCATCCTCATCGCCGACTACTGGATCGTGCGGCGCACCCGGCTGGACCTGACCGACCTGTACACCCCCGGCGGACGCTACTGGTACACGTCCGGCTGGAACGTGCACGCCGTGGTGGCCTTCCTGGTCGGCGGGGTGCTCGCGGTGGGCGGCTCCCACTCGGCGCCCGGCAAGGGGCCCTTCCCCGAGGACGGGCTGATCCCGTTCCTGAAGCCGCTCGCGGACTACGGCTGGGCGGTGGGCCTCGCGGCCTCGCTCGTCGTGTACGTCGGCCTGACGGCGGGGACACGGCGGCGGGTGTGAGGACTCGCCGCCGCGTCCCCGGCGGCCTCGGCAGGGTCAGCGGGCCGTGCCGAAGTCCTGCGTCCAGTAGGTGCCGGACAGGCCGACGCCGATCTCCTTGAACGAGCAGTTGAGGATGTTCGCCTTGTGGCCGGGGCTGGTCATCCAGCCCTGCATCACCTGCTCCGGGGTGGAGTACCCGTAGGCGACGTTCTCGCCGTAGGTGCTCCAGGTGTACCCGGCGCGGGTGATGCGCTCACCGGGGTCGGAACCGTCGGAGCCGGTGTGGGACATGGTGCCGGTCGACGCCATGTCCTCGCTGTGCCGCTGGGCGGCCGTGTTCAGCGTGGAGTTCGCGGTCACCGGGGCGCAGCCGGCCTCGGCCCGCTCCTGGTTGACCAGTTCGACGACCTGGGCGACGGCGCCGGAGGCCGTGGCCGTGGGCTTCGGAGCGGAGGTGGTCGGCTCGGGGGCCGCGGTCGTCGGCTTCGGCGCGGTGGTGGAAGGCGCCGGAGCGGCCGTGGAGGGCTTGGGAGCCGCAGTGCCGGGCTTCGGGGCCGCCGTGGTCGTGGAGGGGGCCGCGGAGGCCGGCTCGGTGGCCTTCTTCTTCGGCTTGTGCGAGGGCTTGCCGCCGTGGTGCTCGCGGGCGTCCTCGGAGGGGCTCGCCGAGGCGCTGGGGGAGTCCGAGGCCACCGGCGACGGGGCGCCCTCGTGCTGGCTGCGCCAGCGGCTGTACCAGCCGGGGCCGTCCCAGCGGTCCTCCCCGACGGACGGCACCGAGGTGGCGCGGTCCTCCCGCTGCCCGCCGTCCGGCCAGTCGGTACAGGCCATGGCGACCGAGGGTATGCCGATGACGCCGACGGCGACCGCGGTGACGACCGTCCGCCGGTACTTCTTCTGCTGGCGATGGATTCCCATACGTGACCTCACCCCTGGGTGTGCGGAGGCTGGTCATTCTTCGGACGGCCCGGCGCGGGGCGCAAAGGGCTCACGTACTACCCGGCTTCGTAGGTCATCCAGGCCCTTGCGACGCGCGGGAGAGCATGCCGACCGGCCCTCGGAGGGGGGCCGGGAGCGTCTGCCGACACGTCAGAAAGCGCCATGCGGCGACGAAGCGCGGGCATCCGGATCCCGGCAGGACGGCCACCTGTGCGGGCCCGGTCCGCGTTCCCGTCAAGACGGACAAGTCCCCCATGTCGCCGCGGCCCCGCCTACTAAGCGACCCGGTCAGATCGGTGACGCGCTGTGACAGATGTCACGGAACCATTGGTTCCGGATGCGGTTCCGGGTCAGCCCTGGGTCTTCTGCAAGGCGGCCACCGCTTCCTTGGCGGCCTTGATCGCGCCCTTGTTGATCTCTTCCGTGTCCGGCGCCTTCTTCGACTCGAAGTCGCTGCCGTTGTACGTGACGATCACCAGCGCGTTGGCGGCCCGCGCCACCACGACACCCTCACGCGTGTCCTGCTTGTCCTCGGTGGTGAGGTTCACGACCGAGTACGCCGCGTCCCCGACCCCCGGGACGGCGCCCCCGCCGCTCTTCTCCGCCAGCCGCCCGTCGTACGACTTCTCCGCGGCCTCGTCGGAGGCCAGCACCTCGAAGGACACGTCGAGCCAGCGGTAGTCGTAGCCCTTGAGGGCGTTCCACGAGCAGGTGCGGCGCAGGTCGGAGTCCGTGGACGGTATCTCCTTGCCGGCCGACTTCGCGCCCGGCACAAGGGACTTGACCGTCTTCGCGGACAGCGCGGCGCACGGCTCGGGCGCCGCGGCGTACGTCTTCACCGCCTGCGTCTCGGACGGGGCGGTGGGCGACTGCTGCGAGGCGGTCTTCCCGGTCGGCTTGTCCTCGGAGGTCTCGGGCGTGGCCAGCGGGCCGGAGGACAGCGCCCATCCGGCCGCGGCGAGGACGACCACCGGCGACAGACGGGCGGTCAGGGCGATCGGCAGAGGAAAGGAACGCACGGCGCACTTCTCGTGGGGGACGGTGCGGAGAGGGTCCGCACTGCGGACGGGACGCCAGTGTCACACGCTTCGTCAAGGTGCGGAAGGGTTCAACTCGCTCCGTAGGCACGCGGTGACCGCGCGGTTCCGCATCGGCGGCCGCTTGCCGCAGTTCCTCTGCGAATAGGGGGATTTGAGCGTCAGGGCACCCGCGCGACCCATTCCGGTGCGGTGAACTCGGGCCGCGCCGGTTCCCGAGCGCGCGCCAGATCACCGTACGGCGTCGTCACCTGGCGCGGCACCCGGCGTTCACGGCACGCGCGCGGTCCACTCCTCGGTCGCGAACTTCGTCCGCACCAGCTCCTCCGCGCGGGCCAGCTCCTCCGCCGTGACCTCGCCCGTGGTGAGACCGTAGCGACCGCGGAAGGAGGCGACCATGTTCTCGATGACCTGCTCCCGAGCGAGGCCCGTCTGCCGGCGGAGCGGGTCCACACGCTTCTTGGCGCTCTTGGTGCCCTTGTCGGACATCTTCTCCTTGCCGATCCGCAGCACCTCGAGCATCTTGTCGGCGTCGATGTCGTAGGACATCGTCACGTGGTGCAGGACGGCTCCGGGTCCGCCCTCGGGGCCCACCACGCGCTTCTGGGCCGCACCGGCGATCTTGCCGGCCTCGGTGGCGATGTCGTTCAGGGGTTGGTACCAGGCCCTGATACCCATGTCGCCGAGTGCGCCGAGCACCCAGTCGTCGAGGTAGGCGTAGCTGTCCGCGAAGGAGAGGCCCGAGACCAGGGACTCCGGCACGGACAGGGAGTACGTGATCGTACTCATGGGCTCCACGAACATGGCCCCGCCACCGGAAATGCGGCGCACCACGGTCATCCCGTGCTTCGCCGCCCCTTCGGGGTCCACCTCGTTCCGCAGGGACTGGAAACTGCCGATCACCACGGAAGGCGAGGCCCACTCCCACACCCGCAGGGTCGGGGCCCGCCGCCCGGCGGCCACCTCGGCGGTGATCACCTCGTCCAGCGCCATGTGCAGGGCCGGCGCCTGCGGCCCCATGTGCACCAACTGCCAGTCGTAGTCGCTCCACTCGGTCGCGTGGGACAGAGCGCGCCGGACGGCGATGCCGATGCCCTCCGCCGTCAGCCCGAACATCACGGTCGACTCCGGCAGCGCCGCCGTGATCCGGGCGGCCAGCCCCGCGGCGTCCGTCGACGAGGGCGCACCCTCGAGGGCCGCGTTGATCGAGAGGATCGCCTCGTCCGGCTCCAGGAAGAAGTCCCCGGAGACGCGCACGTTGCGCAGGGCACCGTCCTCGACATCCAGATCCACGACGACCAGCTTGCCGCCGGGCACCTTGTACTCGCCATGCACGGCTCGGTCCCTTCCGTTGCGCTGCACACATCCTTCGGATCGCACCTCAATGCTCGCCCGTGGTGATCGGACGCGCAGGACTTCGGCGCGTGCGGTGCCGCCCGTCCTGACTCCGCGGGGCCGGCACACGGCAGGAACTAAAGGGCAGTGAAGCTGCCCGCCGGTCTTCCTCACCAGGCCTTTCCTCCTGCGCCGCCGGGGCCCGAGCCTTGGTGAGGAGATCTGTTCGGCGGTGACCGGGAAAGAGAGTGACCTGATGTACGCGAGGCTGCCGCGGCGGCAGGGCCCGCTGCCGGAACAGACCGCAGAAACGAACAGGCGCCTTCCGGGCCCGGCCATCGGACCCGTCGCCCACCGGCACGGCACCGGCGACGCGGCGGCCGCCCACCTGGCCGCCCTGCAGCGCAGCGCCGGCAACGCGGCGGTCGCCCGGACGCTGAGCCGCACCCCTGTGCAGCGCTACGCGGGTCCGGCCGAGGAACGGGACGTCGCGGACACCGCCTCGTACGACCGGATCTCGCAGAACGGGAAGATCGCCGTCTCCGGCCGTCAGGAGGCCTACGCCGATGCCGCGCTGATCGACAAGGCCAATGGCGCGCTGGCTGCGCTGGACCGGGTCCGCATCCGTCTCGAAGCGGGCCGGGAGGTGAGGATCGACGGCAGGATGCTGCGTCGGGTACTCCCCGTCTTCGCCACGAGGGAGGCGGCCGAGGAGGCGCGGACGAACCCGGACCACGAGCCCATCGCGGGCGAGGACGCGCAGACCAGGCAGAACAAACTCGCCTCCTACCGGCAGAGCGTGGTCGAGCCGCCGGCCGCTCTCGGCCGCCTGCTCGAGGACGTCACCAGACTCCTGAACGCACGCAGCCCTGACAAGCGGGCTGTCGGAGAGGTTCATCAGCGGCTGCTCAGGCTCGCGCTGGACGCCCTGGGAGCGGACTGGGCCGCCGGGAACGTCCCGGTGGACCCTACCCGTGACACGACCGAGTACCTGAAGACAGCGGGGAAGGTCATCGGTGAGATCGTCGTGAAGTACGCCGACTCCCGGCAGCCGGAGAGCGCGATCCGGGACCTTCTCATCACGATGCCCAACGACTGCCAGGCCGGCGCGCAGCGGCTGCTCGGAATCGCGGGGGGCGACCTCCAGCAGGCACGTCCCGATCCCGCGATCGGTGAGAACCACTACGTGAACCTGAGCGACATGAACGGCCGGTGGAACAACCACTTCGCCGCAGTGATCATGCGCGACGGGGACGACAGCCTCACCTTCGAGACGGCGGCGGACAGCACCAGCCCGATCGGAGAGGGAAAATCCCTCGGCTACTTCGCGCTGTACGGCAGGCACGGCACGGACCAGTCCTTCGGCGCGGACCTCCGCCGGCAGAACGCCGGGGGAGGAGGCTGAGCGGGCGGCTGGTGCCTCAAGGGGAGAGGCGGTGGACGCTGACCGCGTAACCGCCGCCTTCGTAGGGGGCGGCGTCCCAGGTGGCGAAGCGGTCGACGAGCGTGAGGCCGGCCGCGGCGCCGTAGGCGTCGTACTGCGGCAGCGTGAGGGTGGGCGGTACGGGCAGGTGGGCGGCGTCCAGGCCGAAGCCCGCGACCAGCAGGCCGCCCGGGCGCAGGGCCGCGGCCAGCCGGGCGACGACGGTGGCCTCCGTCCCGGGGGTGAGGAGAGGGAGGACGTTGCCGGCGGCGACCACGACGTCGAAGTCCGCGGCGATGCCGAGCGCGGCGGGATCGAACGCGGCGAGATCGGCCCGGAAGAAGGGCAGGTGCGGCGCCTCGGCGCGGGCCACGTCCAGCATGGAGGCGTCCAGGTCGACCCCCACGCAGTCGTACCCGAGCTCGGCCAGCCTGATCATGACCCGGCCGGTGCCGCAGCCCGCGTCCAGCACCCGCGCCCCGGCGGGTGCCAGGGCGGCGCAGAAGGCCGCCTCGCCGTGCACGTCCTTCCCGCTGCGGGCCAGCGCCTCGAAGCGGGCGGCATACGCGCTTCCCGTGGTCCCACCGGTCAGTTCCTGCCAACGGCTCATGGGACCGACTATAGGTCGGCCGTGGGCCGGCCACGGATCAGCCCGCGCCTGCCGAGGACAGGGACGTCCGGGGGACGCCCTTGTGCCCCGCAGGACCCGGCCACGCGCGTGACGCCGGCGGGGGACGGTCCGCCCGCCGGCGCGGGCGTCAGACGGCGCCGGCGGCCGGGACCGCGGCGCCCTCGGCGGCCGGCTGCGGGTGCACGCAGTGCCAGCGGTGGCCGTCCCCGTCCCCCGACGCGGGCGGGAACGCGGCCGCGCAGGCGTCGTCCGCCTTCCAGCAGCGGGTGCGGAACGGGCAGCCGGACGGCGGGTTCGTCGCCGACGGCACCGGGCCGTGCAGCACGATCCGTTCGGGACGCTCCAGCAGGCTGGGCGTGGCCGACAGCAGCGCCTCGGTGTACGGGTGCCGGGAGTCGCCGGTGACCCTGGCGGCCCCGCCCTCCTCCACCACCCGGCCGAGGTACAGCACCGCGATCCGGTCGGCCAGGTAGCGCACGGTCTGCACGTCGTGCGAGATGAAGACCATCGCCAGGCCGAGCCGGGCACGCAGGTCCACCAGCAGGTTGAGGATCTGCGCGCGCACCGACACGTCCAGGGCACTGGTCGGCTCGTCGGCGACGATCAGCTCCGGCTCCAGCGCCAGGGCGCGGGCGATCGCCACCCGCTGGCGCTGCCCGCCGGACAGCTGCCCGGGCAGGGCCTCCAGCGTGTGTCCGGGCAGGCCCACCAGGTCCAGCAGCTCCTCGACGCGCGACTCACGCTCGGCGCGGGTGCCCCGCCCGTGCACGTCCAGCGGGTCGCGCAGGATCCGCCGTACCGGCAGGCGCGGGTTCAGGGCGGTCGACGGGTCCTGGAAGATCACGCCGACGCTCGCGCCGAAGCGGGTGCGGCGTTCCGCGGCCGGCATCTCCCACAGGTCCTGGCCCTTGAAGTACACCCGGCCCTCGGTCGGCCGCTGGAGCCCGGTGACCACCCGCGCCAGGGTGGACTTGCCGCAGCCGGACTCGCCGACCAGCCCCAGGATCTCGCCGCGCCGCACTTCCAGGGAGGCGTCGGTCAGGGCGTGCACGGCGTCCCGGCGCAGGATGCCTCCGCTGCGCGCCTTGTGCCGGACGTGGATGCCGTCGAGCCGCACCAGCGGGTCGGTCATGGTTTCCTCGGGGGCGTTCATCGGGCACCCTCCAGCGACTTGGCCGACGGGCGCACGGGCGCCGGGTGATGGCAGGCGAACAGGTGGTCGGGGGAGTCGCCGCGGTCGGTGGCGGGCGGCGGGGTGGTGGCGCACAGCTCGGTGGCGGCGGTGCAGCGCGAGGCGAACCGGCAGCCGGCGCCGAACGCCTTCGGCGCGGGCACCACACCACGGATCTGGTGCAGCCGCTCGGCGCCCGCCTCCAGCGAGACGACGGAGCCCAGCAGGCCCCGGCTGTAGTGGTGGGCCGGGTCGGTCAGCAGGGAGCGGGTGTCACCGGCCTCCGCGACCTGCCCGGCGTACATGACCGCGACCCGGTGGGCGAGGTCGCCGACCAGAGCGAGGTCGTGCGAGACCAGCACCATGGCGAAGCCGAGCTCGTCGCGCAGCCGCACCAGCAGCTCGACGACCTGGGCCTGCACGGTCACGTCGAGCGCGGTGGTCGGCTCGTCCGCGATGAGCAGCCGCGGGCTGCGGGAGAGCGCCATCGCGATGAGCACGCGCTGACGCTGGCCGCCGGAGAGCTCGTGCGGGTAGCTGCGCAGGGTGCGCTCGGGGGACAGGCCGACCAGTTCGAGCAGTTCGGCCGGGGTGCGGGTGCCGCCCCGGGAGGTGAGCCGCTTGAGCTGGGTGCCGATCAGCACCGACGGGTTCAGCGACGACATGGCGTCCTGGTAGACCATCGCGATCTCCGGACCCATCAGCGCCCGGCGTTCCTTCGGCGACAGTTTCAGCAGGTCGCGGCCCCGGTAGAGGATCTCGCCCGACGCCACGGCGTTACGGGCCAGCAGGCCCATGACGGCCAGGCTGGTGATCGACTTGCCGCAGCCCGACTCGCCGACGAGGCCCAGCGTCTCGCCCTCGCGGACCGTGAAGGAGATGCCGTCGACGACGGGGATGTCGCCGTACCGGTCGGGGAAGCGGATCGACAGGTCGCGTACGACGAGCAGGTCGGCGGCGTCCTCGGCGAGCGGCGGCACGGCGGGTTCCGTGGCCTCGATCCGGACGGCGAGTTCGGTGAGCGCGGCGTCGGCGGCGGTCCGGTCGGCGGCGGGCTCGGCGGCGGCGATCTTCTCGACGGTGTCGCCGCCGTCGGCGCGGGCCTTGTCCGGGGAGGCGGCGGCGTCCGTCATGCCCTCGGACAGGACGTTCAGGGCGAGCACCGTGATCAGCAGGCACAGGCCGGGGAAGAGGGTCGCCCACCAGCCGCCGGAGAGCAGGATCTGCCGGCCGTAGGCCAGCACGCTGCCCCAGCTGGGGTCGGGGTCCTGCACGCCCGCGCCGATGAAGGACAGGCTCGCCTCGAAGATGATCGAGTCGGCCACCATGACGGTCGCGAACACCAGCACCGGCGCCGCGCAGTTGACGGCGACGTGCCGGGCCACGATGTAGTGGCGGCGGGCGCCGATGACCTGCTCCGCGGCGACGTAGTCCTCGCCGTACTGCTCCAGCACGTTGGCCCGGACGACCCGGGCGAGCGAGGGCGAGTAGACGAAGGCGATGGTGAAGATGATGACCGGGACGCTGGCCCCGAACACGGCGACCAGCACGGCGGCCAGCGCGATCGGCGGGAACGACATGACGACGTCCAGCGTGCGCATCACCGACTCGTCGGCGAACTTGCGCGAGGTGGCCGCCAGGGCGCCCAGGGACGAGCCGACGGCCAGCGCGAGGAGGGTCGCGCCGAACCCGATGACCAGGGAGTAGCGGGCGCCGTGCACGACGCGGGCGAACACGTCGCGGCCGGCCCGGTCGGTGCCGAACCAGTGGTCGGCGCCCGGCGGCAGGGCCGGGGTGCCGGTGGCGAGCGGGTCCTGGGTGAGCAGCGGTGCGAAGACGGCGCCCAGCACGACGACGACGAGGACCGCGAGCGCGATCCGGGAGGGCAGGGGCAGGCGGCGCAGGCGGGTGCCGGGCCGGAGCCGCTCGGCGAGGGAGCGTGGAGCGAACATCACACCGTCCTGATGCGCGGGTTGACGAGCAGGTAGAGCAGGTCGACGACGACGTTGACCACGAGGAACGCGACGGCGATCGTCAGCACGGTGCCCTGGACCAGGCCCACGTCGCCCCCGTTGACGCCTTCGAGGATCAGCTTGCCCATGCCGGGCAGGTCGAAGATCGCCTCGATGACGACGGCGCCGCTGAGCATGTAGCCCACCTTGACGCCGAGCACGGTCAGCGGGGTGATCAGGGAGTTGCGCAGCACCGACCGGATGATCATGAAGGGGGGCAGGCCGCTGCCGCGGGCGGTGCGCACGTAGTCCCGGTCGAGTTCGGCGACCATCGAGGTGCGGATCAGCCGGGCCAGCGAGGAGGCGACCGGCAGGGCGAGGGCCACGGCGGGCAGCGCGAGGCTCTCCAGCCAGCCGCTGAAGGAGTCGGCCGGGTTGACGTAGCCGCCGGTCGGGAAGACCGGCATGTTCAGCGCGAACTGCTGGATGAGCAGGACACCGATCCAGAACGAGGGCAGGGCGATGCCGATCATCGACAGCACCCGGAAGACCTGGTCGGGCCAGCGGTCGCGGTACACGGCGCTGGTGACGCCGAGGACCAGGGCCAGCACGATGGCCAGCGTGAGGCCGAGCAGCGTCAGCTGGAGGGTGAGCGGGAACGCGTTGGCGATCCGGTCGGCGACCGGCTGGCTGGGCGCCACGGTGACCCCGAGGTCGCCCTGCACCAGATCGCCGAGGAAGGCGAAGTAGCGGACTGGCAGCGGGTCGTTGAGACCGTTCTCCTCGGCGAACGCGGCCCGCGCCTCGGGGCTGGCGCTGTCGCCGAGCGCGTTGTACGCGGGGTCGGCCGGCGAGAACTGCAGGACGACGAAGACCAGCAGGGCGATGCCGAGGATCATCACCGGCATCATCGCGACGCGGCGCAGCGCGAGCCGGAGAAAAGCAACCATCGTGAGGTTCCTAGCGATTGGGGCGGGGGCCGCCGCCCGTCACGGCGCGGCGGCCCGTCGGCCGGGGCGTGCGGGTCAGGCGCGGCCGACGTCGATGAAGGACAGCCCGGTGGTGGGCAGCGGCTTGAACCCGGTCAGCGTCCCGTCCCGCCAGGCGGTGGGGAGCTTGCGGTGCAGCACCGGGTACAGGGCGGCCTCGTCGGCGACCATGTCGGTCACCTGCGCCCACAGGTCCTTGCGCTTCGTCTCGTCGGCCTCCGCGGCGGCCTTGTCCAGCAGCGACTTGACCTTCTTGTAGGCGGCGCTGCCCGCCCAGCCGTAGCGGTTCTCCGGCCAGAAGCCGTAGTAGAACCAGCGCAGCAGCAGGTCCGCGTCGTTGCCGAAGACGGACGGGTCGCCCGGTGCGGCCAGGGCCTCGAAGTCACCCTTGTCGATCTTGGCGTACTGCGCGGCGGACTGCTGGATGTCGAGCTTGGCCTCGACGCCGACCGCGGCCCAGCTCTCCTTGATCAGCGGTGCGATGTCCTTGACCCAGCCGTTGTCGGTGAGCAGCAGCGTGAAGGAGAGCTTGCCCGCGCCCGCCTCGGCGAGCAGCTTCTTGGCCTTGGCCGGGTCGTGGCCGTAGACGGTGGAGGCCTTGTTGTAGTCGGGGTGCGTGGCCGGCACGTAGCCGGTGGCGGCCTCGGCGTTGCCCAGCAGGGCGGTGGAGATGATCTTCTCGGTGTCGAGCGCGTAGTGCAGGGCCTGGCGCACCCGCTTGTCGGCGAAGCGCTTGTCCTTGGTGTTGAACATCAGGAAGAGCAGGCCGAAGGACTGGACGGACTCCACCTTGTCCTTGCCGGTGATGCCCTTGACGTCGATATAGGGCACGTCCTCGATGGCCTGGACGCGGCCGGACTTGAGGGCGCTGACCCGGGCGGACGGGTCGGAGATCAGGTGCCAGACCATCTTCTTGGCCTTGGCGGGGTGCGGACCGTTGTACTTGTCGTACGCCTCCATGACGATCTTGTCCTCGCGGACCGCCGACACGAAGCGGTAGGGACCCGAGCCGACCGGCTTGGCGTCGAAGGCCTTGGCGTCGGCGCCGGCGATCTTCTTCGGCACGATCCGCACCACGGATATCCGTGAGGGGAAGAGCGCGAAGGCGTACTTCAGCTTGAACTCGACCGTCGCCGTGTCGACCGCGGTCACCTGGTCGATGAAGGGCACGAACTGCGCCATGAGCGAGGCGTTCTTCGGGTCGAGGACCCGCTCGAAGCTGAACACCACGTCCTCGGCGGTGACCGGCGAGCCGTCGTGGAAGGTGGCACCCTTGCGGAGGGTCGCCCGGTAGGTGGTCGCGTTGATCTTCTTCGGCATCTCGGTGGCCAGCGTCGGCCGGGCGGCCAGCGTGGCCGGGTCGAGGTCCACCAGGCCCTCGAAGATGTGCATGTTGGCGGCGAACGGGGTCGCGCCGGAGGTGATCATGGGGTCGAAACCCGTGGAGAGGGGGTAGGACAGGCCCGCCTCGATGGTGTCGGAGCCGCTGCCCGAGCCGTCGGAGCCGTCACCGGTGCTGCTCGGGCCGCCGCACGCGGAGAGGCCCGCGGTGATGGCGGTCGCCGCACCGAGGGCGCCGGTGTATCTCATGAAGGTGCGGCGGTCGACGCCGGTTGCGCTGCGCGGGGTCAAGGAACCCTCCTGGCGGGAGTCAAAGACGGGCGAAGAAGCGGAATGGCTGATTCTGTACGACGGTCCGGCGTGAACGTATCCCGTCGGAACGCATCAGACGTCTGATGTCTGATGCTTGATAGCGTGGGAACGTAGTCGGGCAAGGGAGAGGGGTCAAGAGGTGGCGGTGGGACAAAGGGCGATTCGGCGTGCCGAACCGGAACCCAAGGCGGTGCGACAGCCGTTGCGCCAGGAGGTCGTGGACGGGATCAAGTCGTACATTCTGCGCAACGAGCTACGCCCCGGCGACCCTCTGCCGACCGAACCCGCCCTCTGTGAGGCGCTCGGTGCCAGCCGCTCCAGCGTGCGCGAGGCGATCAGGATCCTCACCGCGCTCGACATCGTCGAGGTGCGCCACGGGCACGGCACCTACGTGGGCCGGCTGAGCCTGTCCGCGCTGGTGGAGAGCCTGGCGTTCCGCGGGCTGCTCAGCCCGGACGACGACTTCCAGGTGATGAGCGACCTCATCGAGGTGCGCGAGCTGTTCGAGCGGGGCATGGCCGAGCGGCTCGTCGAGGCGCTCAGCGACGAGCAGATCGACCGGCTGGCCGACCTGGTCGACGAGATGCGCCGGGCCGGCGCCGGTGAGGGGCACGGCTTCGTCGAGGCCGACCGCGCCTTCCACACCCTGCTGCTCGCCCCTCTCGGCAACGACCTCATCGGCCAGCTCTCCTCGGCGTTCTGGGACGTGTACGTCATCGTCGCGCCCCACCTCGACGTGTTCACCCACGAACACGAGGCCGCCACCATCGCCAACCACCAGCGGATCGTGGACGCGGTGCGCGACCGGGACGCCGCCGAGTTCGCGGCAGCCCTGAGCGAGCACTACGAGCCCGTGCGGCAGCGCATCGCGGAGGCCCGGGCGCGCCGCTGACCGGCGCCGACACGGCGGATGCGGCCCCGGGTGCCGGGGCCGCATCCGCCGTTCCCTGACGGCGGCGGGACGGTCCCTGTCGTCGTGGGGGAGGGGCCGTATCCCTCATGTGGGGGCGGCCCGGGCCTCACGCGGGGGCACTTGACGGTCGTCTGCCCGGGTCTCTAGGGTCCCAGGACAGCAGACATCAGACGTCTGCTCTTGACTGTCACCGCGCTGCGCCGCGCGCACGCCTCACCCACCGGGGCCCCTCCATGCCGCTCACGGACCTCACCCTCGCCGAGTGCCTCGCACTCCGCCCCGACCTCGACGAACCCGCCGACCTCGACGCGTTCTGGGCCCGCACCCTGCATACGGCTCGCGCGGTCGGGGCGCCCGCGCAGTACGTCCCCGAGGACACGGGCCTCACCCAGGTGACGACCTACGACGTGACCGTGCCCGGCTTCGCGGGCGAACCCGTCCGGGGCTGGCTGCACCTGCCCGCCGGCGCGGAGGGGCCACTCGGCTGCGTCGTGGAGTTCCTCGGCTACGGGCGCGGGCGCGGACTGCCGCACGAGCAGGTGCTCTGGGCCACCGCCGGATACGCCCACTTCATCATGGACACCCGCGGCCAGGGCTGGTCCACCGCGGCCGGCGCCACCCCCGACACGGTCTCCCTCCAGGGCGACGTGCCCGGCTTCCTGACCCGCGGCGTCGACGGCCCCGACGACCACTACTACCGGCGCGTCTACACCGACGCCGTGCGCTTCACCGAGGCCGCCCGAGCCCACCCGGCCGTCGACCCCGACCGCGTCGTCGTCACCGGGCACAGCCAGGGCGGCGGCATCGCGCTCGCCGTCGCCGGACTCGTCCCCGGCCTCGCGGGCGTCATGCCCGACACCCCGTTCCTGTGCGACATCCGGCGCGGCGCGCAGGTCGCCGGCGCACCGCCCTACACCGAGATCGCCGAGTACCTCAGCCTGCACCGCGACCGCGTGGAGCGCGTCTTCCGCACCCTGTCCTACGTCGACGCGGCCCTGCTGGCCGCCCGCGCCACCGCCCCGTCCCTGTTCTCCATCGCCATGATGGACGCCGTCTGCCCGCCCTCCACCTGCTTCGCCGCCTACCACCTCTACGGCGGCGCCAAGGACCTCAAGGTCTACGAGTTCAACGGCCACGAGGGCGGCGCCGGACACCACCGGCGCGCACAACTCGCCTGGGTGCGGGAGCGGTTCTCCACCCCCCGGCCCGCCGACCCGGGCGTCTCCACCCTGCACGATCCCCAGCTCGCCTGACCCCCTCACCGAGAAGAGGCACGTTCATGCAGCGCAGAGCCACCCTGGCCGCCACCACCGCGGGCGCCGCCCTGGCCCTCCTGGTCGCCGGCACCCCCGCCGCCCACCCGGCCACGCCCGCCGCGCAGGCCGCCCCCGCCCCGGGCACGCTCGTCTCGCAGGACATCGCCACCGCCGGCACCGGTTCGCCGTACTACCGCATCCCCGCCCTGACCCGCACCACGAAGGGCACCCTGCTCGCCGCCTACGACGCCCGCCCCACCCTCGGCGACCTGCCCGGCAACCTCGGCGTGGTACTGCGCCGCAGCACCGACGGCGGCACCACCTGGCAGGCCCAGCAGGTGATCCGCAAGGAGGCCGCGCCCAAGGGATTCGGCGACCCCAGCCTCCTCGTCGACCGGGAGACCGGCCGCGTCTTCGTCTTCTACGCGGCCTCCGTCAACCAGGGCTTCTTCGGCTCGGCCACCGGCAACGACGAGAGCGACCCGAACGTCCTCCAGGCCGACTACAGCTACTCCGACGACGACGGCCTGACCTGGAAGCACGAGCGGATCACCGCCGAGATCAAGAACCCGGCCTGGGCGGGCATGTTCGCCGCCTCCGGCGAGGGCATCCAGGTGCGCAACGGCACCTACAAGGGCCGCCTGATCCAGCAGTACGCCATCCGCAACAACGGCGCCAACTACGCGGTCAGCGCCTACAGCGACGACCACGGCGCCACCTGGAAGATGGGTACGCCCGTCGGTCCCGGCGGCGACGAGAACAAGACCGTCGAACTGTCCGACGGCCGCATCATGCTCAACAACCGCTCCGCCCCCTACCGCACGGTCGCCTACTCCTCCGACGGCGGCGTCACCTACACGCCGTTCCAGCAGGACAAGGAGCTGCCCGACCCCGCCAACAACGGGTCCGTCGCCCGCTTCGCACCCGACGTGCCCGCCTCTCACCCCCGGGCCCAGTGGCTGATGTTCAGCAACACGGCGACCACCAACAGCCGCAGCAACCTCACCGTCCGCCTCTCCTGCGACAACGGGCAGAACTGGCCGGTGCGCAAGACGGTGGAGTCCGGCGCCGCCGCCTACTCCACCCTCACCCCGCTCGGCACCGGCACCGCGGGCAACGACCGGGTGGGCCTGCTCTGGGAGCGCGGCAACTACCAGCACATCACCTACTCCTCCTTCGACGTGCAATGGCTCGGCGGCGTCTGCGCGCCCGTCACCGTCACCCCGCCCGCGTCCCTGCCCGCCGGGAGGACCACCGAGGTCACCGTCCGCGTCGTCAGCCAGAACGACAAGGACCTGCCCTCCGGCTCGGTCGCGCTGACCCTGCCGTCCGGCTGGAGCGCGCCCTCGGTCACCGTGCCGGCGCTCAAGCCCGGCCAGGGCGCGAACATGCGCGTCCCCGTCACCGTCCCGGCCGGCGCCTCGGGCGGCGCGCCGGTGACCGCCACCTACCTCGTCCGCGGCACCCAGCGGTCCTACGGTGACGGCACCCTCACCGTGACCACGTTCTGACCCCGGTGCCCCCGGCCCGCCCGCCGCCTGGCGTGCGGGCGGGCCGGGGGCACCCGTACCACCATCCGCACAGCCCAGGAGACACCCATGTCCTCGTCCCAGCCCCTCCGCGGCGTCGTCCCGCCCGTCTGCACCCCCCTGGATGCGTCGGGCGAGATCGACACCGCCTCCCTCACCCGGCACGTGGAGCACCTCGTGAGCGGGGGAGTGCACGGGCTGTTCGCCCTGGGCTCCAGCAGCGAGGTCGCCTTCCTCACCGACCGGCAGCGGGACACGGTCCTGCGTACGGTCGTCGAGACCGTCGCCGGACGCGTCCCCGTGCTCGCCGGCGTCATCGACATGACCACCCCCCGCGTCCTCGTCCACGCGGAGGCCGCCCGCGAGGCCGGCGCCGACGCCCTGGTCGCCACCGCGCCCTTCTACGCCCGCACCCACCCCGTCGAGATCGCGCGCCACTTCCGCACCCTGCGCGCCCGCGTCGACCTGCCGCTGTACGCCTACGACCTCCCGGTCTCCGTGCACAGCAAGCTCTCCGTCGCCCTGGTCCGCGAACTCGCCGAGGACGGCACCCTCGCCGGCCTCAAGGACAGCAGCGGCGACGAGGGCGGCCTGCGCCGGCTCCTCGTCGAGCTCGGCGGACGCCACGGCCGCGCCGACGGCCCCGCCCCCGGCTTCAGCGTCCTCACCGGGTCCGAACTCACCGTGGACGCCGCCCTGCTGGCCGGCGCCGACGGCGTCGTCCCGGGCCTCGGCAACGTGGACCCCGCCGGTTACGTACGCCTCTACGACGCGGTGCGCGCCGGGGACCTCGACCGCGCCGTGAAGGAACAGGAGCGGCTCGTCGAGCTGTTCGGCATGGTCGACGCGGGACCTGAGTCCGAGATGGGCCGCAACTCCTCGGCGATCGGCGCCTTCAAGCACGCGCTGCGCCTGCTCGGGGTGTTCGCCGAGGGCACCACCGCCGCCCCGCAGATCCAGCTCGGCGAGGCGTCCGTCGCCCTGGTCGAGGAGCGGCTGCGCGGCGCCGGCCTGCCGCCGGTCCGATGAGGGGACGCATACGGGGACCGCGGCCGGACGACGCCCCGGTGATCGGCCTCGACCTGGGCGGCACGAAGATCGCCGCCGCCCTGGTCGCCCCCGACGGCACCGTCCTGGCCCGGCACTCCAGGCCCACCCCGGCGACCGAGGGCGCGGAGGCGGTGCTCGACGCGCTCGCCGACACCGCCCGCGCGGTCCGCACCCCCGCGGCCACCGCGATCGGGGTCGCCGCCGCCGGGGTCATCGACCCGGTCACCGGGACCGTCACCAGCGCCACCGACACCCTCCGCGGCTGGGCCGGAACCGCCCTGGCCGCCGGACTGGCCGCCCGCACCGGCCTCCCGGTCGCCTGCGACAACGACGTCCGCGCGGCGGCGGTGACGGAACTGGCCGGGCCCGCCGTGTCCGAGGCGTCCGTGCTGCTCTACGCCGCCGTCGGCACCGGCGTGGGCGGCGCCGTCGCCGTGGACGGGCGCGTGCTGCACGGGGCGGCCGGGATCGCCGGGCACCTCGGACACCTGCCGAGCCCCGAGGCCGAGGGACTGCCGTGCACCTGCGGCGCCACCGGCCACCTCGAGGCGATCGCCGCGGGCCCCGGCATCACCGCCCACTACACGCGGATGAGCGGAGTGCCGGCCGACCGCCTGGAGACCGTCGCCGCCCGCGCCGCCCGGGGCGAGCCGCACGCCACCGCCGCCGTCGTCCTCGGCGCCCGCGCCGCCGGACGGGCCCTGGGCGGCCTCGCCAACGCGCTCGGCGCCGACCGGGTGGTCCTCGCCGGCGGCGTACCCCGCATCGGCGCCCTGTACCTGGACGCCCTGCACGCGGCCTTCGCCGCCGAACTCATGCCGCCCCTGCGGTCCTTGCGTCCCGTACCGCCGCACGGCGGACCCGACACCGCGGTCCTCGGCGCGGCCGCGCTCACCTCGACCCTGCCCCTGCACCACCCCGACCGCACCACCGGAGCACGCCGATGACCCTGCCCCTCGCCGACGCCCTGAAGGGCCGCCTGATCGTCTCCTGCCAGGCCCCGCCCGGCGACCCCATGCGTCACACGGACACCCTGGTCCGGATGACGCTCGCCGCCCGGGCCGGCGGCGCGGCGGCCGTACGCGTCAACGACCCGGAGGTCGTCGCCGCCGCCGTCGCGGCCGTGGACCTGCCGGTGATCGGGCTGTGGAAGGACGGCGACAGCGGCGTCTTCATCACCCCGACCGTGCGGCACGCGCTCGCGCTGGTGGACGCCGGGGCCGCCGTCGTCGCCGCCGACGCCACCGCCCGGCCCCGCCCCGACGGCAGCACGTTCGCCGACCTCGTGGAGGCCGTCCACGAGGCGGGCGCCCTGGTCATGGCCGACGTGTCCACCTTCGAAGAGGGCCGGGAAGCGGCCGAGCAGGGCGCCGACTTCGTGGGCACCACCCTCTCCGGCTACGTGCCCGGCTCACCCGTCCAGACCGCGCCGGACCTCGCCCTCGTCGCGGACCTGGCCGCCGCGCTGACCGTCCCGGTGATCGCCGAGGGCCGCATCGCGACACCGGCCCAGGCCGCCGCGGCCCTGGCGGCGGGCGCGCACAGCGTCGTCGTCGGCACCGCCATCACCGCGCCGACCGCCCTGACGGCGTCGTTCGTGAAGGGCCTCGACGGCTAGGACCGTGGCTGCCGCCCCGGGGCGGCAGCCACGCTCACCCGGTCAGGAGCCGGGCGTCCCGTACACGCCCGGCCCGCTCGTACACTGACGAAGATGGAGGACCACACGGCCACCGGGATCAGTGCACGTCCGGCGCCCGTCCTGCGGAAGTACGTCGACTCGTACGTCGGCTTCGACCTCCGCGGGTTTCCGACGGGGGTGCACCGCGGCCCGCCGAGCCGCGCGCTCACCGCGGTGATCAGCCTGGAAGAGCCCCTGGAGGTGGCGGCGGGAGTTGACGACGGGTCACCGGTGACCCGATTCGTCAGTGTGGCGGGCGGTCTTATGCGCCGGTCCGTCGCGATCCACCACGACGGACGCCAGCGAGGCGTTCAGGTGGCGCTGACACCGCTCGGGGCCCGCGCCCTCTACGGCATGCCCGCCGCCGAACTCGCCCAGCGACTGGTCCCCCTCGACGAGCTTCTCGGAGCGCTCGCCGTCGAACTGGTCGACCGGCTGCGGTCGGCGACGACATGGGCGGCGCGGTTCACCACGCTGGACGAAGTGCTCCTGCGGATTGTCGGCCGTGACGCCTGCGGCGACCACGTGAGCGGGGTGCGCCCCGAGGTGGCCGAGGCATTGCGCCGCCTCGTCGCCGCGCGGGGTCGCGTCCAGGTCGGCGCGGTCGCCGCGGACCTCGGCTGGAGCCGTCGGTACCTCACCGAGCGGTTCCGCACCGAGGTGGGACTGTCGCCGAAGGCCTACGCCCGAGTGCTGCGCTTCGAGCACGCGCACGAACTGGCGTCGGCGCGGGACCCGCTGCCGTGGGTCGATGTGGCCACCGTGTCCGGCTACGCCGACCAGGCTCATCTCGTCAGGGAGTGGCGCGAGTTCACGGGCCGGTCGCCCACGGCCTGGCGGCGCGGCGAAGTCCTGCTCGAAGCCGGGTAGACGCCTGCCGGCTGCCCGTCGCGTCGGCTTCCCCTCCCTTTTCTTCAAGACGGCCCGGTCTCCGGCGTGGACGATCGACGGCATGGAACTCGTCAACCACGAACGCAACGCCATGGACCTGCGGACGACGGCCGTGCACCTCGGGCTGGGATCGACAGCGAAAGCCGTGGAGGGCTTCACCTGGGACCCGGAGGCACTCCAGGCCTACAGCGCCGCGGTCGCGGCGGACGGCGCCGAGGGCCGGATGGTGATGATCTTCGACGGCGACGGGCCCGGCGACCACTGGGAGAGCCACACCGCAGGCGACGAACTGGTCGTCTGCCTCAGCGGGTCCGTGACGGTCACCCGTGACGTGGACGGGTACCTAGACCGCGTTTCCCTCGGGCCGGGCGAGGCCACCGTCAACCCGGCCGGGGTGTGGCACGTGGTCGACATGGAGGGGCCGACGTCCATCTTGGCCGTCACCGCGACCCTCGGCACGGAACACCGTCCTCGGACCGACACCCGTCCGACCCCACACGTCGCCACGCCCGGCCCGCAGGAGACGTCGTGACGATCCGGGTCGCCTGCCTCGGCGACAGTCTCACCCGCGCCCAGTTCAGTGTCGACTACCTGGACCTTCTCCGGCGCCGCCGTCCCCCCGGCGACGTGCGGCTCGACCGTTACGGCGTCAACGGCGACTTCGCCCACAACCTCCTCCAGCGCCTCGACGCCGTCGTCACCGACCCACCCGATGTGATCACCGTGCTCATCGGTACCAACGACGCCCGGGCGAGCCTTGCCGGCTACCCCGTCGAGCAGGCCATGAAGCGCAAGCAGCTCCCGGTCCGCCCGTCGGCAGGCTGGTTCCAACAGTGCCTGGGAGCCGTTGTCGCACGGCTGAGAGCGGAAACCGACGCGACCATCGGTCTGCTGTCGCTGCCGGTGCTCGGCCAACAACTCGACGGAGCGGCGGCACAGGCATCGCAGGCGTACAGCGCGATGATCGCCGAGGTCGCGGCCGCCAACGGGCTGCCGCTCCTGCCGCTCCACGAGCGCCAGAGCGAGGAACTGCGCCGAGAGAACCCGCCGCCGATTCCCTACAGGGAGGCGACACCCGCAGCGACCGTCGGCGTCCTCCTCCAGCACACGGTGCTGCGCCGCAGCCTCGACACGATCGCGCGGCGGCGAGGTCTCGTGCTCACGACCGACCACATCCACCAGAACAGCCGCGGCGCCACCCTCATCGCCGAGGTCATCGACGCCGGCCTGCCGACCCGAAGCGCGTAGCCGCTGCCGGGGTGGCGTACCCCGGCAGCACGCGCTTACCCTGCGTGCGGCAACGGCCGAGGCCACCGGCCCGGAGCGGGGGGTGAGCAGGGCCGGACGACGCGAACACCTGGGGCAGGGGATGCAGTTCACCACCCGACCGACCCTCCAGGGCACCTTCGGCATGGTGTCCTCCACCCACTGGCTGGCCTCCCAGTCCGCCATGGCCGTCCTCGAGGACGGCGGCAACGCCTACGACGCCGCCGTCGCCGGGGCGTTCGTGCTGCACGTCGTCGAACCCCACCTCAACGGCCCGGCCGGCGAGGTGCCGATGATCCTCGCCCCGGCCGGCGGGGACGTACGGGTGCTGTGCGGGCAGGGCGTCGCCCCGGCCGGCGCGACCGTCGCCCACTACAAGGGGCTCGGCCTCGACCTCGTCCCCGGCACCGGACCGCTCGCCGCCGCCGTGCCCGGCGCCTTCGACGCCTGGATGCTCCTGCTGCGCGACCACGGCACCAAGTCCCTCGCCGACGTCCTCAAGTACGCCGTCGGCTACGCCGAGGACGGCCACCCGCCCGTGGAGCGGGTCGGCGAGACCGTGGAGACCGTGCGCGAGCTGTTCGAGACGGAGTGGACCACCTCCGCCGAGGTCTACCTGCCCGGCGGTCGCCCTCCGCGCCCCGGTGAGCTGTTCCGCAACCCCGCCCTCGCCGCCACCTGGAAGCGGCTCCTCGCCGAGGTCGCGGGAGCCGGCGACCGGGAGGCGCAGATCGAGGCCGCCCGCGACGTGTGGCGCACCGGCTTCGTCGCCGAGGCCCTGGTCCGGCAGGCCGCCCGCTCCACCCTCGACACCAGCGGCGAGCACCACACCGGCACCCTCACCGCCGACGACCTCGCCGCCTGGTCCGCCGGCTACGAGGACCCGGTCACGTACGACGTCGACGGCTGGACCGTGTGCAAGGCCGGCCCCTGGAGTCAGGGTCCGGCCCTCCTCCAGCAACTCGCTTTGCTGCCCGACGAGTTGCCGCCTTACGGCTCCGCCGCGTACATGCACCTCCTGATCGAGAACTGCAAGCTCGCCATGGCCGACCGCGAGGCCTGGTACGGCGACGCCGCCGACGTGCCGCTCGACGACCTGCTGTCCGCCGCGTACAACGCCGAGCGGCGCACCCTGGTCGGCCCGCGCGCCTCCCACGAGCTGCGCCCCGGCAGCCCCGGCGGACGCACCCCCCGGCTCGCCGCCCACGCGCGCGTCGTCGCCACCGACGACCCCGGCCCCGTGCCCATGGGCGTCGGCGAGCCGACCGTCGCCAAGAGCCCCACCTCACCCGTGCCCGGCGAACCGGAGGTCCTCGCCGACGGCGCCGTCCGCGGCGACACCTGCCACCTCGACATCGTCGACCGCTGGGGCAACATGATCTCCGCCACGCCCAGCGGCGGCTGGCTCCAGTCCAACCCCGTCGTGCCCGAGCTGGGCTTCCCGCTCGGAACCCGGCTCCAGATGACCTGGCTGGAGGAGGGCCTGCCCAACAGCCTCACCCCGGGCCGCCGCCCCCGCACCACGCTCACCCCGTCCCTCGCCCTGCGCGACGGCGTGCCGGTCATGGCGTTCGGCACGCCCGGTGGCGACCAGCAGGACCAGTGGCAGCTGCACTTCTTCCTCGCCGTCGCCCTGCGCGCGAAGGTGCGCGGCGGACTCGACCTCCAAGGCGCCATCGACGCCCCGAACTGGCACAACGACAGCTTCCCCGGCTCGTTCTACCCGCGCGGCATGCGGCCCGGCAGCGTCACGGTCGAGTCCCGCACCGACCCGGAGGTCGTCGAGGAGCTGCGCCGCCGCGGCCACGACGTCACCGTCGGCGACGCCTGGTCCGAGGGCCGGCTCTGCGCGGTCGCCCGCGACCCGGACACCGGCGTCCTCTCCGCGGCCGCCAACCCGCGCGGCCAGCAGGGCTACGCCGTGGGCCGCTGAGCCGCCACGCGGCGGGCCGCACACGGCGGTGCGCGAGCCGGCCGTCGGCCGGGTGCGGGCGGGTCCGCCGACCGGACACGCGGTGGGCCGCTGTGCCGAGATGCGCGGGGCTGCCACGGGAGGGCGGGCGGCAGGCCGGGGGCGGGCTCGTCGGCCGGGTGCGCGGTGGCCTGCCGACCTGACGGCGGGCGGGGCAGCCCCCGCGGACCGGATGCGCTGCGGCCCGTCGGTCAAATGCGGGCGGGCCGTCCGCCGGGTGCGCGGTGGGCCGCCGAGCCCATCCCCGCCGGTGCGGGCAGCCCATTTCCGCGCCGCCCGCACCCGAGATCGTCACCGGGCGGGGCGGGGCTGTCGGTGCGGCGTGCTCTCATGGACGGGTGATCGAGACCCACGCGACCATCGACCAGTTCCTCACCCGGCACGCCCACGACGTGGAGGCCGCGGTCCGGGAGGCCGCCGCGCGGGAGATCGTGCCGCGCTGGCGCCGTCTCGCCGCCCACGAGGTGGACCGCAAGAGCGGACCGCACGACGTGGTGACCGACGCCGACCGCGAGGCCGAGCGGTACCTCACGGCGGAGCTGCCCCGCCTGCTGCCCGGCTCCGCGGTGGTCGGCGAGGAGGGCGTGCACGCCGACCCGTCGTCGTACGAGGCGATACGCGGTGACGCGCCGGTGTGGATCGTCGACCCCGTCGACGGCACCCGCCAGTTCGTGCGCGGCGAGACCGGCTACTGCACGCTGGTCGCCCTCGCCCTGCACGGCGTGGTGCAGGCCTCCTGGACGTACGCCCCCGCCCTCGGCCTGCTGGCCACCGCCGTGCGCGGACAGGGCGCCCGCCTCGACGGGGAGCCGCTGCGCTCCGGCGCCCCGCAGCCCGGCCGGGACCTTCGCGTCGCCACCTCACACCCGGACTTCACCACCGACGAGCAGAAGCGCGCCCTCCTCGGCCTGCGCACCGGCGGTGTGGCCCCGCGCCCCTGCGGCTCGGCCGGGCTCGAGTACCTGGCGGTGGCCCGGGGCGAGCTGGACGCCACCGCGTTCAGCTGGGAGCTGGCCTGGGACCACGCGGCCGGTCTGCTGCTGGTGGAGGAGGCGGGCGGCGCCCACCTCACCCGCGCGGGCAGCCCCTTCGACATCCGCGGCGGCAACACGCTGCCGTTCACCGCGGCGCGGGACGAGGCCACCGCGCGCCGGGTGGTGGAGCTGCTGTCCGCGGCCGTCTGACCGCGCGGGAGGCCGGACGGTGCGGTGCGGGTGACAGGACGCCGTCCGGTCCCGCGCGCGGCCCGGCATATCCTGATCCTCTGTGGCCGTCGGCTGACGAAGGAGTCCGAAGGTGCCGTCGATGCTCGATGCGGTCGTGGTGGGGGCGGGGCCGAACGGGCTGACCGCCGCGGTGGAACTGGCCAGGCGTGGCTTCTCGGTGGCCCTCTTCGAGGCCAAGGGGACCGTCGGCGGCGGCGCCCGCACCGAGGAGCTGACCCTCCCCGGCTTCCGGCACGACCCCTGCTCCGCGGCGCACCCCCTCGCCGTCAGCTCGCCCGCCTTCCGCGGTCTGCCCCTGGAGCGGTACGGCCTGGAGTGGCTGCACCCCGAGCTGCCCATGGCCCACCCCTTCCCCGACGGCACGGCGGCCGTGCTGGCCCGCTCGGTCGGGGAGACGGCCGCCTCCTTCGGGCCGCGCGACGCCGGAGCGTACCGGCGGCTCGTCACGCCCTTCCTGCACCGCTGGGACACCCTGGTCCGCGACTTCATGTCGCTGCCGCTGACCGCGCTGCCCCGCGACCCGGTCACCCTCGCCCGGTTCGGCCTCGTCGGCCTGCCCCCGTCGACCTGGCTGGCCCGCCGCTTCCGCGACGAGCGCGCCCGCACGCTCTTCGCCGGTCTGGTCGCCCATGTGATGGCCCCGCTCAGCGGCTTCGCCACCTCGGCGATAGGCCTGGTCTTCGCCCTCGCCGCCCACACCCGCGGCTGGCCCGTCGCCCGTGGTGGCTCCCAGGCCATCTCCGACGCCCTCGCCGGGTACCTGCGGGAGCTCGGCGGCGCCGTGCACACCGACTACGAGGTCAAGCGGCTCGACGACCTGCCCCCGGCACGGGCGTACGTCTTCGACACCTCGCCCACCGCGCTGGCCCGTATCGCCGGCTTCGGCGACCACTACGCCCGCTACCGCTACGGCCCCGGCGTCTTCAAGATCGACTACGCGCTGGACGGGCCCGTCCCCTGGACCGCCCCCGAGGCGCGCAGGGCCGGGACCGTGCAGATCGGCGCGGACAGCGCGGAGATCGGCGCCGCCCTGCGCGCCGCCTCCCGGGAGAAGCAGGCCCCCGACGCGCCGTTCCTCATCACCGTGCAGCCCTCCGTCGTCGACCCCACCCGCGCCCCCGACGGCAAGCACGTCTTCTGGGCCTACGGTCACGTCCCGCACGGCTGGACCGGCGACCTCACCGACGCGATCGAACGCCAGCTGGAGCGGTTCGCGCCCGGCTTCCGCGACCGGGTCCTGGCCCGCGCCACCGCCGGCCCGCCGGAACTGGCCGCGCGCAACGCCAACTACGTCGGCGGCGACATCGCCACCGGCGCCGTCTCCGGACTCCAGACGCTGCTGCGCCCCAAGCTGTCGCTGTTCCCGTACAGCACACCGCACCCCGCCGTGTTCATCTGCTCGCAGGCCACCCCGCCCGGCCCCGGCGTGCACGGCATGCCCGGGCACAACGCCGCCAAGGCGGTATGGAGGAGGCTCCGCCAGACATGACGACCCCCAGGATCGCCCTCGTCCAGGGTGACATCACCCGGCAGAGCGCCGACGCGATCGTCAACGCCGCCAACTCGTCCCTGCTCGGCGGGGGCGGCGTCGACGGCGCGATCCACCGGCGGGGCGGCCCGGAGATCCTCGCCGAGTGCCGCGCCCTGCGCGCCTCCCACTACGGCAGGGGGCTGCCCCCGGGGCAGGCGGTCGCCACCACCGCGGGCCGGCTGGACGCGCGCTGGGTGATCCACACGGTCGGCCCGGTGTACAGCGCGTCCGAGGACCGCTCCGGGCTCCTCGCCTCCTGCTACCGCGAGTCCCTGCGCGTCGCCGACGAACTGGGCGCCCGCACGGTCGCCTTCCCCGCGATCTCTACGGGCGTCTACCGCTGGCCGCTCGACGACGCGGCCCGCATCGCCGTGGAGACCGTCCGCACCACGGACACGTCGGTCGAGGAGATCACCTTCGTCCTCTTCGACGAACGGGCGTACACGGCGTTCTCGACGGAGACCGGCTGACACGGGTCTGAGCGGCCCACCGGCCGGGCGGGTCAGCCTTCCCGTGGCCCCTGGCCGGCGGGTCAGCCCTCCCACGGCGCCCGGCCACGTGGGTCAGGCCCGCAGCGGGCGCCTGCTGGCCTCCGCCGCGTCGGCGATCGCCTCCGCCGTCGCCGGGAGCCGCGCTGACACGGGTCCGCGCGGCTCCCGGCCGGGCGGGTCGGCCTTCCCGCGGCTCCCGGCCACGTGGGTCAGCCTTCCCGTGGCCCCCGGCCGGGCGGGCCAGCCCTCCCGTGGCCCCCGGCCAGGCGGGCCAGCCCCCCCCGCGGCTCCGGGCCAGGCGGGTCAGCCTTCCCGTGGCCCCCGGCCAGGCGGGCCAGCACTCCCGTGGCCCCGGCCACGTGGGTCATGCCCCCCGCGGGCGCCTGTCCGCCTCCGCCGCGTCCGCCACCGCCTCGGCGGCGGCCTGTGCCGCCTCCGCCGTGTCGTCGGCGGCCTTGGCCGCGGCCTCGTCGTCCGCGGCGGGCTTCGCCCGGGTCGCCGGGGACGGCGGCAGCGACTCGCTGAACGCCTTCGACACGCCCTGCAGCGCCGTCGTGATCTCGCTCGGGATCACCCAGAAGTTGTTGCCCTGTCCCTGCGCGAGCTGGGGGAGCGCCTGGAGGTACTGGTAGGCGAGCAGCTTCGGGTCCGGGTCGTTGCGGTGGATCGCCTGGAACACCTCGTCGATGGCGCGCGACTGGCCCTCGGCCTCCAGGATCGCGGCGGTCCGGTTGCCCTCCGCGCGCAGCACGGCCGCCTGCTTGTCGCCCTCCGCCGTGAGGATCTGCGACTGACGCTGCCCCTCGGCGCCCAGGATCGCCGCCCGCTTGTCCCGCTCGGCCCGCATCTGCTTCTGCATGGCCTCCTTGATGGACTGCGGCGGGTCGATGGCCTTGATCTCCACGCGGTTGACCCGCAGCCCCCACTTGCCGGTCGCCTCGTCGAGCACCCCGCGCAGCTGGCTGTTGATGGTGTCCCGGGAGGTGAGCGTCTTCTCCAGGTCCATGGAACCGACCACGTTGCGCAGCGTGGTGACGGTGAGCTGCTCCACCGCCTGGAGGAAGCTGGCGATCTCGTAGAAGGCCGCGCGCGGGTCGGTGACCTGGAAGTACAGGACGGTGTCGATCTCGACGACCAGGTTGTCCTCGGTGATGACCGGCTGCGGCTTGAAGGACACGACCTGTTCGCGCAGGTCGATCTGCGGGTGCACCCGGTCGATGTACGGGATGACGAGGTTGAGGCCGGGCGTCAGGGTCTTGTGGTAGCGGCCCAGCCGCTCCACGTTGCGGGCGCGCGCCTGGGGCACGATGCGCACCGCCCGGATCACCGTGAAGATCGCGAGCAGCGCCACCAGCAGCCCGGCGACGAGGGGGGCGGAGATGTCCATGGCTTCAGTCCCGTGGGTAGACGATCGCGGTGGCGCCACTGATCTCGATGACGTCGACGGTCGTGCCGGGCGAGATCACCAGCGTTTCGTCGTAGCTGCGGGCCGTCCACTCCTCGCCGTCGATGCGGACCCTGCCGTCGGTGCCCGACACGGCCGTCAGCACCTGCGCGGGCTTGCCCACGAGCGCGTCCACACCGAAGCGCGTACGCTGCGGGCGCCGCAGGTGAGCCAGCGCGAGCGGCCGGACGAACAGCAGCGTGACGGCGGCGAGGGCGGCGTACGCGACCAGCTGGACCCACAGCGGCAGGCCCACCCCCGCGACGACCGCCGTGACCAGCGCGGCCGCGCTCAGCATGCCCAGGGCGGCGGTGAGGGTGAAGATCTCCGCCACGGCCAGGACGGCCGCGACGATCAGCCAGATCAGCCAGGGGTCCATGTCGCGCCTCTTCTCACCCGGGGTGGAGGGCTTCGGCCGGCGCCGGCCGGCACGCGAGGGGGACCGGCACCTTTGCCACCACTTTACCCAGTCGCGGCCCGGGTGCCGAGGTCCGTGCACCGAGCATTCCCGCCGTACATGTCCGGCACGCCTCCAATTGGGTGATGACCCTTATGGCGCGGACCCACCCTCTCGGGTGAGGGTTCGAACGGCCCCCTTGATCCCTTCGACGCCGGTGCCCGCCGGGCGTGTATGTGCGCCTGTCTCGCCCTGCCCGGTGTGATCGTGATGCACAGCGTCGTGAGTGGGACCGGGATGCCGGCGACCGACGGACGGCCGAGGACGGTACGAGGAACTGATTGATGACCCTGCCCGAGCTGTACGTGACGCTGCTCATCGCGGGCACGGTGCTGCTGGCCAGCATCGCCGCCGCCCGCACCGCGCACCGGGTGGGTCTGCCCAGTCTGCTGCTCTTCCTCGCGGTCGGGATCGTGGCCGGCGAGGACGGGCTCGGCCTGGCCTTCGACGACGTACAGCTCGCGCAGGCGCTCGGCACCGCGGCCCTGGCCGTGATCCTCGTGGAAGGTGGTCTGACCACCCAGTGGAGCGACGTCCGCAGACTGGTGGCGCCCGCGGGCGTGCTGGCCACCGTGGGCGTGTTCCTGTCCGTGCTGGTCACCGCCTCGGGCGCCCACTTCCTGCTGGGTCTGGACTGGAGCGTGGCGCTGCTGCTCGGCGCGATCGTCTCCTCGACGGACTCGGCCGCCGTCTTCTCCGTGCTGCGCGCGCTGCCCCTGCCCCGGAAGCTGACCGGACTCGTGGAGGCGGAGTCCGGTTTCAACGACGCGCCCACCATCATCCTCGTCCTGGTCTTCTCCACCACCACCTCCGACATCCCGTCGATCGGCCCCCTCTTCGGCAACCTGCTGTTCCAGCTGGCGGCCGGCGGCACGCTCGGCGTGCTCATCGGACTCCTGGGCGCCGTCGCCCTGCGCCACATCGCGCTGCCCGCCACGGGCCTCTACCCGCTGGCCACGGTCGGCTTCGGCATCACCGCCTTCGCCGCCGCCGGCGCGGTCGGCGCGAGCGGCATCATCGCCGCCTATCTGTCGGGGCTGGTCCTCGGCAACTCCCAGCTGCCGCACCGCGCCGCGACCCGGTCCTTCGCCGAGGGCGCCGGCTGGCTGGCCCAGATCGGCCTGTTCGTGATGCTCGGCCTGCTCGTCGACCCGAGCGAGCTGTCCGAGGCGATCCTGCCCGCCCTCGTCGTCGGCCTGGTGCTGCTGCTCGTCGCCCGCCCCGTCTCGGTGCTGCTGTGCCTGCTGCCGTTCCGCATCCCGCTGCGGCAGCAGGCGTTCATCTCCTGGGCGGGCCTGCGCGGCGCGGTCCCCATCGTGCTCACCACCTTCCCGGTGGTGGAGGACGTGCCGCACGCCCGCGAGATCCTCAACATCGTGTTCGTGCTGGTGGCCCTGTTCACCCTGCTCCAGGGCCCCACCCTGCCCGCCGTCGCCCGCCGCCTCGGCCTGGTGCGCCCGGACGCGCTGCGCGAGATCCAGGTGGAGGCCGCGCCCCTCGACGTCCTGGACGCCGACCTGCTCACCGTGTCCATCCCGGAGGGCTCCCAGCTGCACGGGGTCGCCGTCTTCGAGCTGCGGCTGCCGCACCCGACCGTCGTCACCCTGATCGTCCGGGAGGGCACGACGCTGGTGCCCGACCGCGACACCGTGCTGCGCGCCGGCGACGAACTTTTGCTCATCGCCACCCCGGAGACCCGCGAGGACGCCGAACGCCGGCTGCGGGCCATCGGCCGGCGCGGCAAGCTCGCCCGCTGGCTCGGCGAACACGGCACCCCTGAACCGGAAGACACCGTCACGAGCGGCTGACCGCCCCTCCGTCCGCGATCCGGGGAAGCGCTCGGAATCACCACGACCGCACAAAGCCCGACGGCATCATTGCTTCGTTTGTGTGCGAGTCCTAGGGTGTGGCGGGCTCAGTAGTCGCACCGTCACCACCCGTCGTGGTTCTCCTCGGGCGTGACGTCGCCGCCGTGACGCGCGCCTCCGGGGGATCCGGCGTGCCCTCAGTCCGTGCAGTGCCCTGTCGCACCGAGGAAGGCCACGGTCATGCCGCACCCGCACGTGTCTCCCGCCGCAGGTCCCGCCCGCCCCGTCGTCAGCCGCCGCCGTCTCCTGGAGTCCGGCGCCGCCGTGCTCGGCGCTCTCGCCCTCGCCGCCCCCACCGGCGCCGCGCACGCGTCCGGCCCGCGCCCGCGGGCCGACGACGGCCCACCGGAGTGGAACGACTTCGGCGTCTTCCGCCTCGGCACCGAACCCCCGCACACCACCCTCATGCCGTACGCCGACGTGCCGCAGGCGCTGGCCGCCGACCGCACCCGCTCGCCGTACAGGCTGGACCTCGACGGCACCTGGAAGTTCGCCTACGCGGACCGGCCGGAGGACCGCGACCCCGACTTCCACCGCACCGACACCGACGACCGCGGCTGGGACACGATCCCGGTCCCGTCGGTGTGGCAGCTGCACGGCCACGACTTCCCGATCTACCTGAACATCACCTACCCCTACGGGGGCCCCAACGGCCGCGGCGAGGAACCCCAGCCGCCCGCCGCGCCCACCCGCTACAACCCGGTGGGCCAGTACCGCCGCACCTTCACCGTCCCGCGCGACTGGCGCGGCCGCCGCGTCTTCCTGCACTTCGAGGGCGTCAAGTCCGCGCACTACGTGTGGATCAACGGCGAACTCGTCGGCTACGACGAGGACTCCTACACACCCTCCGAGTACGACGTCACCGACCACCTGCGTCCCGGAACCAACCAGATCGCCGTCGAGGTGTACCGCTACTCCGACGGCGACTGGCTGGAGGACCAGGACATGATCCGGCTGAGCGGCATCTTCCGCTCGGTCCACCTCTACTCCACCCCGCCCGTGCACCTGCGCGACTTCAAGCTGGAGACGCCGCTGAACGACACGTACACCGCCGCGGAACTGGACGTCACCGCACACGTGCGGGCGTACGGCGACGGCGCGGGCGGCGGCCGGTACACCGTCGAGACGCAGCTCTACGACGCGCGCGGGCACGCCGTGTGGTCCCGTCCGCTGCGGCAGACCGCCGACCTGGATTCCGTGGAGGCCGGCCGGGACATCACCGTGCGGGCGTCCCGGGCCGTGCCCGAGCCGCGACTGTGGTCGGCGGAGGACCCGTACCTCTACACGGCCGTCCTCCGGCTCCGCGACCCGTCCGGCACGGTCGTGGAGACCCTCTCCCACCGGGTGGGCATCCGCGAGTTCGCCCTCAAGGACGGGCTGATGCGGATCAACGGCCGCCCCGTCTCCTTCCGCGGCACCAACCGCCACGAGATGCACCCGGCCCGCGGCACCGCCCTCACCCGCGAGGACATGGTCCGGGACATCACGCTCGTCAAGCGGCTCAACATGAACTCCGTCCGCACCTCGCACTACCCGGACAACCCGCTCTGGTACGAACTCGCCGACGCGTACGGCCTCTACCTCGTCGACGAGACCAACCTGGAGACGCACGGCATCCGCGACCGCTACCCCGGCGACCACCCCGACTGGACCGCCGCCTGCGTCGCCCGCGCGCAGAACATGGTCCACCGCGACAAGAACCACCCGTCGGTCGTCATCTGGTCCCTGGGCAACGAGGCCGGCGGCGGCTCCACCTTCACCGCCATGCACGACTGGATCCGCTCCTACGACACCACCCGCGTCATCCAGTACGAGGGCGACGACCGGCCCGGCATCAGCGACATCCGCTCCCGCATGTACGAGAGCCCGTCCCGTGTCGAACAGCGCGCCCTCGACACCGCCGACCCCCGGCCGTACGTGATGATCGAGTACTCCCACGCGATGGGGAACTCCAACGGCAACTTCAAGAAGTACTGGGACGTCGTGCGCCGTCACGACGTGCTCCAGGGCGGCTGGATCTGGGACTTCGCCGACCAGTCCCTCCACACACCGGTCCCCGAACGCGTCCTGCTCACCGAGTCGGGCCCGGCCGCGCTGCGCGGCGAGATCCTCGCCACCCGGGGCCGCCTCGACCGGGAGGCGGGCCTGTCCGGCATCACCGTCTTCGAACGCCACGACGGCCTCGACCTGACCGGCTCCCTCACCCTGGAGGCGTGGTTCACCCCGGGCGTGCCCGGCTCCCACCAGCCGATCGTCGCCAAGGGCGACACCCAGTACGCGCTCAAGCAGACCGACCGCAGGGTGGAGTTCTTCATCCACTCCGACAGCCAGTGGATCGCCGTCAACTGGACGGTCCCGGACGACTGGAGCGGCAGGGAGCACCATGCCGCGGGCGTCTTCGACGCCGACGCCGGCACGCTGACCCTGTACGTCGACGGGGAGGTCCGCGCCACCCGCACCACCGACCGCCGGCCCACCGGCAACACCGCGCCGCTGTCCCTCGCCTCCGACGCCGACAACCAGACCCGTGAGTTCGACGGCACGATCCGCCGGGCCCGCGTCTACGCCCGCGCCCTCACCGCCGCCGAACTGGCCTCCGACGACAGGGGGCCCGGCGACGACGGCGTGCGCTTCTGGTTCGACGCCGCCACGGTGAGGACGGAGCGGAAACGCCCCGCGGCCACGACGTTCCTCGCGTACGGCGGGGACTGGGGTGACAACCCCAACGACGGCGCGTTCGTCGCCGACGGCATCGTCACCGCCGACCGCGAACTCGGCGGCAAGGCGGCCGAGATCAAACGCGTCCACCAGGCCGTCGGCGCCGTTCGCACCCCCGACGGGGGACCGGGCGCGGTCACCCTCACCAACGAGTACCTCTTCACCAACCTCCGCTCCTTCGACGGCCGTTGGGAACTCGTCGCGGACGGCGAGGTGATCGGCCGCGGGCGCATCGGCCGGGACCAGCTCGACGTGACGCCGCTGTCCCGGAAGCGCGTCGAGCTGCCGGTCCGCCTGCCCCGCGACCCGGCCCCGGGCACCGAGTTCTTCCTCCAGCTGTCCTTCACCACGCGGGAGCGCACACCCTGGGCCGACACCGGTTTCGAGGTGGCCCGGCACCAGCTCCCGCTCGACGCGGAGACCCCGGCGGTCGTGCCCGTGCCCCTGTCCCGCGTCCCGGCGCTGCGGCACGAGACACGTGACCAGGACGTCCGCATCACCGGCAAGGGCTTCTCGGTCACCGTCGACCGCCGCACCGGCCTCCTCGCCGACTACGAGGCCGACGGCACCCGCCTCCTCACCTCCGGGCCTGCGCCCAACTTCTGGCGGGCGCCCACCGACAACGACCGCGGCAACGGCCAGCACCTGCGCAACCAGACCTGGCGCGACGCGGGCGCCCGCCGCACGGTCACCGACGTCACCGTACGGCCGCTCGGCGACCGCGCCGTCGAGGTCCGCGTCACCGGCACCCTCCCCACCACGGTCGAGTCCGCGTACTCCACGACGTACACGGTCCTCGGCAACGGCGAGATCAAGGTGGACCACACCCTCCACCCGGGGGCCGCGAACCTTCCCTACATCCCGGAAGTCGGCTCGCTGCTGTTCCTGCCCCGCCGCCTGGACCGGCTGCACTGGTACGGGCGCGGCCCCGAGGAGAACCACTGGGACCGCAACACCGGTACCGACGTGGGCCGTTGGTCGTCCACCGTGGCCGAGCAGTGGACGCCGTACATCCGCCCGCAGGAGAACGGCAACAAGACCGACGTCCGCTGGGCCGCGCTCACCGACCGGACCGGGCGCGGGCTGCTCGTGACGGGGGAACCCCTCGTCGAGATCAACGCCTCGCACTTCACCCCGGAGGACCTGTCCGCGGGCGTCCGGCACGACTACCAGCTCACCCCGCGCGACGCCGTCGTCCTCCGCGTCAACCACCGGCAGATGGGCGTGGGCGGCGACGACAGCTGGGGCGCGCACACCCACGACGAGTTCAAGCTCTTCGCGGACCGCGACCACGCCTACACCTACCGGCTGCGCCCGCTCACCGACGTGGACCGGGCGCACGCCCTGTCCCGCCGGCCCACCGCCGTCGAATAGCGCGGCACACCCGTGGGAGTCCGGGGTAACCGGGCTCCCATGGGTGACATCCTGGTCGGCGCCTGCTCGTGGACGGACCGCCAACTCGTCGCGAGCGGCTGGTATCCGCGCGGGCGGCGCGACGCGGAAGGACGGCTGCGGCATTACGCGGAGCGGCTGCCGGTCGTCGAAGTGGACTCCGGCTACTACGCGTTGCCGCGCCGCCGCAACAGCGAGCTGTGGGTGGAACGCACCCCGGACGGCTTCCGCTTCGACGTCAAGGCGTTCTCCCTGCTCACCGGCCACCCCACCCGGCCCGAGGCGCTCCCGGCCGACCTGCGCGACCGGGTGCCCGCGCGCGGTGCCGCAGGCCCGGCCCTGCTGGACGAGGTGTGGGGCCGCTTCGCGGAGGCCGTCGACCCCCTGCGCGCGGCCGGGCGGCTGGGGGCCGTGCTGTTCCAGTTCCCGCCGTGGTTCACGCCCGGCGCCCCGGCCGAGCGCTTCCTGGAGGACTGCGCGGAACGCACCAAGGGCTGGCCGCTCGCCGTGGAGTTCCGCCACCCGTCCTGGTGGCGTCCGGAACGCGCCGACGAGACAGGGGAGTTGCTGACCTCCCTGGACATGACGGCGGTCGGCACCGACATGGCGCAGGGCCTCACCGCCTCCCTGCCGCCCCTCCTCCCCGTCACCCGGCCCGCCCTGGCCGTCGTACGGTTCCACGGCCGCAACACGGCATGGGGGAGCGGCAGCAAGGAGGACCGCTTCCGCCACGACTACGACGTCACCGAGCTCGCCGCGTGGGCGCCCCGCCTGCGCCGGGCAGCACAGCAGGCGGACGAGCTGCACGTCCTGTTCAACAACTGCTGCGGCGACGCGGCGGTACGGGCGGCGGAGACGATGCGCGACCTGCTGGCCCCGCTGCGGAGGCAATGATCCGCGGAAGCGCAGGACACCGGACGTGGATGTCGGATTCCCGCCAGACCCGGCCCTCCCCGTGCCGGATCCTTGAGGCATGCACCAGGGGATGCACACCGACACCGAGCGCTGCGTGCGCGCCGTGCAGTCGAAGGACGCGCGGTTCGACGGCTGGTTCTACACCGCCGTCCTCACCACCGGCATCTACTGCCGGCCCAGCTGCCCGGCCGTTCCGCCCAGGCCCGAGCACATGGTGTTCCACCCGAGCGCCGCCGCCTGCCAGCAGGCCGGGTTCCGGGCGTGCAAACGCTGCCGCCCCGACACCAGCCCCGGCTCACCCGAGTGGAACGTGCGCGCCGACCTCGTCGCCCGCGCCATGCGGCTCATCGCCGACGGCGTCGTGGACCGCGAGGGTGTCACCGGGCTCGCCGCCCGCCTCGGCTACAGCACTCGTCAGATCGAACGCCAGCTGCTCGCCGAACTGGGCGCGGGCCCTCTCGCCCTGGCCCGTGCCCAGCGGGCGCAGACGGCGCGGCTGCTCGTCGAGACGACCAACCTGCCGATGGCGGACGTCGCCTTCGCGGCAGGCTTCTCCTCCGTACGCACCTTCAACGACACCGTGCGCGAGGTGTTCGCGCTCTCCCCCAGCGAGCTGCGCGCCCGGGCGCCGAAACACGCGGCCGCCGCCACGCCCGGAGTGATCACGCTGCGCCTGCCGTTCCGCGCCCCGCTCCACCCCGACAACCTCTTCGGCCACCTCGCCGCCACCGCCGTCCCCGGAGTGGAGGAGTGGCTCCCCCACAGCCTCGAGGGCGTGGGAGGTACCCCCATCGGTGCGTACCGCCGGACCCTGCGCCTCCCGTACGGCCACGGCATCGTCGCCCTGGCCCCGCGCCCCGACCACATCGCCTGCCGGCTCGCCCTGAGCGACCCGCGGGACCTGACCGTCGCCATCAGCCGCTGCCGCCGCCTGCTGGATCTCGACGCCGACCCGGCCGCCGTCGACGAGCAACTGCGCGCCGACCCCGCGCTCGCGCCCCTGGTCGACAAGGCGCCCGGCCGCCGGGTGCCGCGCACGGTCGACGAGGCGGAGTTCGCCGTCCGCGCGGTCCTCGGACAGCAGGTGTCCACGGCCGCCGCCCGCACCCACGCCGCCCGCCTGGTCACCGCGCACGGCACCCCCGTCGACGACCCCGAGGGCGGCCTCACCCACCTCTTCCCGACGCCGGAGCACCTGGCCGCCCTCGACCCGGACGCCCTCGCCATGCCCCGCACCCGCCGCACCACCCTGACCACCCTGGTCCGGCGGCTCGCGGACGGCGATCTCCGCCTCGGCGCCGACAGCGACTGGCCGGAGACCCGCGCCGCGCTCCTCGCCCTCCCCGGCTTCGGCCCCTGGACCGCCGACGTCATCGCCATGCGCGCCCTCGGCGACCCCGACGCCTTCCTCCCCACCGACCTGGGCGTCCGCCGCGCCGCCCAGGCCCTGGGCCTCCCCTCCACCCCGTCCGCCCTCACCACCCGGGCCGCCGCCTGGCGCCCCTGGCGCGCGTACGCCGTCCAGTACCTCTGGGCGACCGACAGCCACCCGATCAACGTCCTGCCGGCCTGACCCGGCGGCGGAGGACCCGATGAGACAGCACACCGTGACCGACAGCCCCTACGGCCCCCTGACCCTCGTCGCCGACGACGGTGTCCTCTGCGGCCTCTACATGGAGGGGCAGCGCCACCGCCCGCCGGAGGAGACCTTCGGCACGCCCGACGACAGCCCGTTCACGGAGACGAAGGAACAACTGGCCGCCTACTTCGCCGGCGACCTGACCGAGTTCACCGTCCCCCTGCGCCTGCACGGCACCCCGTTCCAGCTCCGCGTGTGGGACCAGCTCCGGCGCATCCCCTACGGCGAGACCCGCACCTACGGCCAGCTCGCCGACCGCCTCGGCAACCCCAAGGCGTCACGAGCCGTCGGCCTCGCCAACGGCCGCAACCCGGTCGGGATCATCGTCCCCTGCCACCGCGTCATCGGCTCCACCGGCAGCCTCACCGGCTACGGCGGCGGCCTGCCCCGCAAACAGCGCCTGCTGGACTTCGAACGCGGAGCGGCCCTGCTCCCGGCGTACTGAGGCCTGGCCGGCGGATCATGCGGGGACGCGGGATTCGCACGCCCTCCCCACCACCCTGAACGGGTGTGGGAGTGGACAGGCGACTCGATCCGCCGGACAGGCCTAGGCGGCGATCCGCCGCAGCAGCGCCGGGAGCGACGTGCCGATCGGTTCGCGGACGACCTCGTCCGCCAGGTCGTCGTACGGCGTCGGTTCCGCGTTGACGACGACCAGGCGGGCGCCGTGGTCGACGGCGACCTGGGCCAGGCCCGCCGCGGGGTGGACCTGGAGACTGGTGCCGGCCGCTATGAAGAGCGTGCAGGCCTTCGTGATCGCCACCGTCTCGCCGAGCACCGCCGGGTCCAGCGCCTCGCCGAACATCACCGTCGCCGGCTTGAGGACGCCGCCGCAGTCGACGCAGGGCGGGTCGTCCTCGCCGGCCGCCAGACGGGCCAGGGCGTCCGCCATCGGCGTCCGCGCGTGGCACTTCGTGCACACGACCGTGCGCGCCGTGCCGTGGAGCTCCAGCACCTTGCGGTCCGGCATGCCGCCGAGCTGGTGCAGGCCGTCCACGTTCTGCGTGATCACCCGCACCGCCGTCCCGGACCGCTCCAGCTCGGCCACCGCGCGGTGCGCGGCGTTGGGCTCGGGCAGGGCGGCGAAGGTCTCCTGCCGCATCCGCCACGACCGGCGGCGGATCTCCGGGTCGGCCATGTAGTACTCGTACGTCACGAGCTTCTCGGCGTCCGGGTCGCGGCGCCACAGCCCGGCGGGCCCGCGGTAGTCGGGGATGCCGGAGTCCGTGCTGACGCCGGCGCCGGTCAGAAGGGCGACGAGGGGCTTGCTCATGCCGCGAGGGTAGGGCGGCCGGGGCGCACCCGGCGAGCGCATTTCGCGCCCCTCAGTGCACCCGGTGGCCGTCCTCCAGCTCCGCCGTGCCCGAGCCGTCCGCCAGCACGTCCAGCGCGGCCAGCACCCGGCGCCCCAGGGAGCCGGGCAGGTGCGCCATGATCTCCTCGCGCTCCACCAGCCGCCACGACAGCAGCTCCTCCTCCTGGAGCCGGATCGCCCTCAGCTCGTCCTCGCCCAGCACCCCGCCGTCGTACAAATACGCCACCAGCGGCGGCACGCCCGGCGTCCGCACCCAGTCCACCGCGAGGAGCCGGCCCAGCGGCCGGTCCAGGCCGATCTCCTCGGCCGTCTCCCGCCGCGCCCCGTCCCGCGGGCTCTCCCCGTCGTCCGACTCGATCGTTCCGCCGGGCAGCGCCCACCCCTCCCGGTAGTTCGGCTCGACGAGCAGCACCCGCCCCGCCGCGTCCCGGAAGAGGGCGGCGGCGCCGGCGAGGACACGGGGGAGGGAGGCGACGTAGCTGGCGAAGTCCTGGGTGTCCTGCGTGGTGGTCATGCGGGAAGGGTAACGGCGGCCGGACGCCCCGCCGGGACCGTCGCGGCGCCGCCCGCCCGGCGCACGGCAGCACACGCCGTCCCATGATCGACACGGCGGGCGCACACGCCGGAGCACGGCCGACGCCGCCGCGGGCCCGAGGGCTCAGCCCTCCGCCTGCGCCAGCCGCAGCGTCCGCTCCGCCAGCTCGCTGATCCGCACCCCGTCGAACCCGAACACCGCGCTGCGCACCGTGTCCTCCAGCGGCTCCTTCCACTGCTCCGGCACGGCCGCCGCCCCGCACATCACGCCCGCCACCGACCCGGCCGTCGCCCCGTTGGAGTCCGTGTCCAGACCACCCCGCACCGTCAGCGCGATGCTCCTGGAGAAGTCGCCGTCGCCGTACAGCAGACCGGCGGTGATCACCGCCGCGTTCGGGACCGTGTGGATCCAGCCGAGCCCCGCCGTCTCCTCCTCCAGCGTGGCCAGCGTGTCATCCCACGGCAGGCCGCTCTCGTGCAGCGCCGTCACCCGGCGCACCGTGCGCGCCAGCCTGCTGCTCGCCGGGACCACCGCCAGCGCCTCGTCCACCGCTTCCCGCGCCGTCGCCGCCGTGAACGCCGCCGCGACCAGCGCCGCCGCCCACATCGCGCCGTACACCCCGTTCCCCGTGTGCGACAGCACCGCGTCCTTGCGGGCCAGCGCGGCGGCCCGGCGCGGCGCGCCCGGCGAGACCCAGCCGTGCACGTCGGCGCGGATCAGCGCGCCGATCCACTCCTGGTACGGGTTGTCGTACGTCGCCGTCAGCGGCGGCCGCAGCCCGTTCGCCAGGTTCCGGTACGCCGCCCGCTCGGCGGTGAACGTCTGCAGGTACGGCAGCCGCAGCAGCCACAGGTCGCCCACCTGCTCGGTGCTGAAGCCGAAGCCGTGCGTCTCCAGCAGGTGCAGGCCGAGGACCGCGTAGTCGACGTCGTCGTCCCGGCAGCTGCCGTGGACCCGGCCGCGCACGCAGGAGCGCCACTCCGGACGCAGCGCCCGCTCGTCCTCCTCCGTCGGGGGTTCCGGCAGGTAGTCGGCCAGCGGCAGCGCGTCCGCCGCCCGCAGGTAGCGGTCGATGCGGTCCCGCGTCCACACCTCGCCCTGCTCCACCGGCTTGCCGAGCATGTTGCCCGCGATGCGGCCCAGCCAGCCGCCGAGAACGCGGTCGGCGAGCCCGGTCACGGTGGTCACTCCGGTCGTGGCGGTCATGGGACCGGTCTACCCGTTTCCGGGCGGTTCCGTGCCCGTCCACGGGCCGGTCGGGGCATGGCGGGACCGTGGGCAGGCGGTTAGGGTCGCAGCGGCGCGACAGGCCCCGGCACGCGCGCGGGGCCCGATGAACGAGGGGAAGCCAGGTGGCGGACGCTGCAGGAAGCGGTACGCGTAGGACGCCGTCGGCCCAGCGGGTGCTGGTCGCCGCGGACAAGTTCAAGGGGTCGCTGACGGCCGTGGAGGTCGCCGAGCGGGTCACCGCCGGGCTCCGCGCGGTCCGGCCGGACGTCCAGGTCGAGGCGCTGCCGGTGGCCGACGGCGGTGACGGCACGGTGGCGGCGGCCGTCGCGGCCGGGTTCGAACGGCACGAGGTACGGGTCTCCGGACCGCTCGGTGACGAGGTGACCGCCGCCTACGCGCTGCGGGACGGCACCGCCGTCGTGGAGATGGCGGAGGCCAGCGGGCTGCAGCGGCTGCCGGAGGGCGTCTTCGCCCCGCTCACCGCGTCCACCTACGGCTCCGGGGAGCTGCTGCGGGCCGCGCTGGACGCGGGCGCGCGGAGCATCGTGTTCGGCGTCGGCGGCAGCGCGACGACCGACGGCGGGGCGGGGATGCTGGCCGCGCTGGGCGCGCGGTTCCTGACGGCGTCGGGCGAGCCGGCCGGCCCCGGGGGCGCCGCGCTGGCGGAGGTGGCGACCGCGGACCTGTCCGGCCTCGACCCGCGGCTGCGGTCGGTGGAGGTCGTGCTGGCGAGCGACGTCGACAACCCGCTGACCGGGCCGAAGGGCGCGGCTGCGGTGTACGGGCCGCAGAAGGGCGCCTCGCCGGAGGACGTGGAGCGGCTGGACGCGGCGCTGGGGCACTTCGCGAAGGTGCTGGACGCGGCCGAGCTCGCGGCGTCGCCGGGGGCGGGGGCCGCGGGGGGTGTCGGCTTCGGGGCGCTGCTCGTGGGGGCGCGGTTCCGTCCCGGCATCGAGGTGATGCTGGACGTGCTGGGCTTCGCCGCCGCGCTGGAGCGGGCGGATCTGGTGATCACGGGGGAGGGGTCGCTGGACGAGCAGACGCTGCACGGGAAGGCGCCGGCGGGGGTCGCCGCGGCGGCTCGGGCGGCCGGGAAGGACGTGGTCGCGGTGTGCGGGCGGCTGGCGCTGGCGCCGGAGGTGCTGGGGCGGGCCGGTGTCCGGCGGGCGTACGCCCTGACGGACGTGGAGCCGGACGTGGCGAAGTGCATCGCCGATGCGGGGCCGATCCTGGAGCGGACGGCGGCGCGGATCGCGCGGGACTACCTGGTCTGACCTGACCGACGGTCTCTCGCCCCCGCCGCCCCTTCCCTTCCCGTCCCCGGGGGCTGCGCCCCCGGACCCCCTTGTCGGCCCTTCGGGCCTCGTCCTCAAACGCCGGACGGGCTGGATGTAGCACCCGTAACGGGTGGTGGGTGGGCGAAGGCCGGGGGTCTGGGGGCGGAGCCCCCAGGCGGTGCGCTGGGAACACCCGAGTCGGGTGGGCGGGTGGGCAAAAAAGAACCGGGGTCCGGACCCACAGCTGGGTCCGGACCCCGGAAAGACACGCGCGCCGTGCGCTACGGCAACTGCGCCGCCCGAGCCTCACGCCGGTTGTCGCGGAAGTTGTTCACCCGCCGCGCCGTGGCGAACAGCGGAATCACCGCCCCCATCACCAGCTGCAGCGCGCACCCCGTCTGCAGCAGCAGCTGCCCGCTCGGCGCGTCGAAGGCCCATGCCGCCAGCAGCCCCATCGACAGCACGATCCACGACAGCATCGCCACGGCGAGCCGCCCCCGCGGCTTCGGGTACTCGACGCGGCTCACCATCAGCCACGCCGTGCCGATGATCGCCAGCAGCGTCGCCACGAAGGGCAGCTCCAGCAGCACGATCGACACGACCGTCAGCGCCCCGAAGGGCGACGGCATGCCCTGGAAGGTGCCGTCCTTCACCGTGACGCAGGAGAACCGCGCCAGTCTCAGCACCACCGCCAGCAGCACCACGATCGCCCCGACCGCGGCGACCCTCTGGTGCGCGTCGTCCGCGACCATGCCGTAGACGAGGACGAAGTACGCCGGCGCCAGGCCGAAGCTGATCAGGTCCGAGAGGTTGTCCAGCTCGGCGCCCATCGGCGAGGAGCGCAGCTTGCGCGCCACCAGGCCGTCGAACAGGTCGAAGACCGCCGCGCACAGCATCAGGATGACCGCCGTGGCCGCGCTGTGGCGGGCCATGCCGGTCTCCTGGCTGCCCTGCAGGTGCGGGATCAGGATGCCGGTGGTGGTGAAGTACACCGCCATGAAGCCGCACGTGGCGTTGCCCAGCGTGAGGGTGTCCGCTATCGACAGGCGCAGCGACAGAGGCATCTCCTCGTCGTCGTCCTCGTCGGCCTCCGGCACCCAGCCGGCCTGGGTCTCTGGATCAACCACGGTCAATGCGAGTCACCCCAGCCACGGTCTTCTGGCCCACTTCGACATCGACCTCAACACCCTCGGGCAGGTAGATGTCGACGCGCGAGCCGAAGCGGATGAGACCGATGCGCTCGCCCTGTTCGACCTTGGTGCCCTGCGGCACGTAGGGGACGATGCGGCGGGCCACCGCGCCGGCGATCTGGACCATCTCGATGTCACCGAGCTCGGTGTCGAAGTGCCACACCACGCGCTCGTTGTTCTCGCTCTCCTTGTTGAAGGCGGGAACGAAGCCACCGGGGATGTGCTCGACCGACGTCACGGTGCCGGCCAGGGGGGCGCGGTTCACGTGGACGTTGAGCGGGCTCATGAAGATCGCGACGCGGGTGCGCCCGTCCTTCCAGGGCATGATGCTCTGCACCACACCGTCGGCGGGCGAGATGACCCGGCCCTGGGCGATCTCGCGCTCGGGGTCGCGGAAGAACCACAGCATCCCCGCCGCGAGAGCGGTGGCGGGGACGGCGACGGCCTTGGCGGCGCCCGAGCGGCGGGCGCGGAGCAGACTCACGGCTGCGGTGGCGACGGTCGGCAGAAGCCACGGCGATGCTCCGCGCGCGAGGCGTACGCCGGCGAGGCTGTCGCGGTGTGCAGAGGTTTGGCTGTGGGGCATGGATGACCTTCGTAGCGGATGATGCCGCGCAACTGCGGGGGACGGCGGCTTTCCGGCGATCGTAGCGGCTCCCGGCCGCAACTGGGTAAGCCAGGCAACCAAGTCGGCGGCCGAAGAACGCATACGGGGTGTGATCCTCTTCCTCAAGAAAACACCCCGTATCCGGACATCTGACCCTGCTCAGCCCTGGAATCGATACTCTTCGAGCAGTCGACGGCCGATGATCATTTTCTGGATCTCGGCGGTGCCCTCACCGATCAGCAGCATCGGGGCCTCCCGGTAGAGGCGCTCGATCTCGTACTCCTTCGAGAAGCCGTAGCCGCCGTGGATCCGGAAGGCGTCCTCCACGACCTCCTTGCAGTACTCGGAGGCGAGGTACTTCGCCATCCCTGCCTCGAGGTCGTTTCGCTCCCCGGAGTCCTTTTTGCGCGCTGCGTTGACCATCATGGCATGCGCGGCCTCCACCTTGGTAGCCATCTCGGCCAGCTTGAACTGGATGGCCTGGTGCTGGGCGATCGGCTTGCCGAAAGTGTGACGCTGCTGGGCGTACTGGACGCCCAGTTCGAAGGCACGCTGTGCGACGCCGCAGCCACGCGCCGCGACGTTCACACGGCCGACCTCGACGCCGTCCATCATTTGGTAAAAACCTCGGCCGGTGACGCCGCCGAGCACCCGATCGGCGGGAACGCGCAGGCCGTCCATGATGAGCTCGGTCGTGTCGACGCCCTTGTAGCCCATCTTGTCGATCTTGCCGGGGATGGTCAGGCCCGGACGGACCTCACCGAAGCCCGGCTCCTTCTCCACCAGAAAGGTGGTCATCGACTTGTGCGGCGCGGTGCCCTCGGGGTGTCCTTCGTCACTTCGCACCAGAACGGCCACCAGCGACGACGTTCCGCCGTTCGTCAGCCACATCTTCTGGCCGTTGAGGACGTACTCGTCGCCGTCCTTGACCGCCTTGGACGTGATGGCCGACACGTCCGAGCCGAGTCCCGGCTCCGACATCGAGAAGGCGCCGCGGACGTCGCCGGCCGCCATCCGGGGAAGGAAGTGGTCCTTCTGCTCCTGCGTGCCGTGCTGCTTGAGCATGTACGCCACGATGAAGTGCGTGTTGATGATGCCGGACACCGACATCCAGCCGCGGGCGATCTCCTCCACGCACAGCGCGTACGTGAGGAGGGACTCGCCCAGGCCGCCGTACTCCTCGGGGATCATCAGGCCGAAGAGACCCAGCTCCTTCAGCCCGTCGACGATCTGCTGCGGATACTCGTCGCGGTGCTCCAGGTCGGTGGCGACCGGGATGATCTCCTTGTCCACGAAGTCCCGGACGGTGGACAGGATCTCCTGCTGGACGTCGGTCAGACCGGCGGTCCGGGCGAGACGGGCCATCGCTTACTTCCCCTGTTCCTTCAGCTCGGGGCGGCCGGGCTGCTCGCCGCCGCGCTCCTTGATGTACGTCTCGGTGGGCACCATCACCTTGCGGCGGAACACGCAGACCAGCGTGCCGTCCTGCTTGTAGCCCTTGGTCTCGACGTACACGATGCCGCGGTCGTTCTTCGACTTCGACGGCCACTTGTCCAGGACGGTCGTCTGCCCGTAGATCGTGTCGCCGTGGAAGGTCGGCGCCACGTGCTTGAGCGACTCGATCTCCAGGTTGGCGATCGCCTTGCCGGAGATGTCCGGCACGCTCATGCCGAGCAGCAGCGAGTAGATGTAGTTCCCGACGACGACGTTCTTGCCGAAGTCCGTCGTCTTCTCCGCATAGTTCACGTCCATGTGGAGCGGGTGGTGGTTCATGGTGAGGAGACAGAACAGGTGGTCGTCGTACTCGGTGACCGTCTTGCCCGGCCAGTGCTTGTACGTCGCCCCGACCTCGAACTCCTCGTAGGTGCGTCCGAACTGCATGACGGTCAGGCCTCCGGGATCTCGAACTTCGACGTGCGCCGCATGCCGGCGGCGCGGCCCTTGCCCGAGATGACCAGGGCCATCTTGCGGCTGGCCTCGTCGATCATCTCGTCGCCGAGCATCGCGGAGCCCTTCTTGCCGCCCGCCTCGGACGTGTAGTAGTCGTACGCGTCCAGGATCAGCTCGGCGTGGTCGTAGTCCTCCTGCGACGGCGAGAAGATCTCGTTGGACGCCTCGACCTGGCCCGGGTGCAGCACCCACTTGCCGTCGAAGCCGAGCGCGGCGGCGCGCTGGGCGACCTCGCGGTAGCCGTCGACGTTGCGGATCTGCAGGTAGGGGCCGTCGATCGCCTGGAGGTCGTTGGCGCGGGCGGCCATCAGGATCTTCATCAGGATGTAGTGGTAGGCGTCCGCCGGGTAGCCGGGCGGCTGCTCGCCCACGACCAGCGACTTCATGTTGATGGACGCCATGAAGTCGGCCGGGCCGAAGATGATGGTCTCCAGGCGCTGGGAGGCCTGGGCGATCTCGTTGACGTTGTTCAGGCCCTGCGCGTTCTCGATCTGCGCCTCGATGCCGATCTTGCCGACCTCGAAGCCCATGGTCTTCTCGATCTGCGTGAGCAGCAGGTCGAGGGCGACGATCTGCTGGGCGTCCTGCACCTTCGGCAGCATGATGCAGTCGAGGTTCTGGCCCGCGCCCTCGACGACCGTCACGACGTCCCGGTACGTCCACTCGGTCGTCCAGTCGTTGACGCGCACCACGCGGGTCTTGCCGGTCCAGTCGCCCTCGTTGAGGAACTTGACGATGGTGTGGCGCGCCTCGGGCTTGGCGAGCGGGGCGCAGGCGTCCTCGAGGTCCAGGAAGACCTGGTCGGCGGGGAGGCCCTGCGCCTTCTCCAGGAAGCGGGGGTTGCTTCCCGGTACCGCCAGACAGGAGCGGCGGGGGCGAAGGCGGTTGACGGTTGTCATGCGGGGACCTCCAGGGGGTCGAGCTTGTTCGCGTTGCGGATCTCGTCGACGATGCGGCCGATGATCCCGGTGATGTCGAAGTCCTTCGGCGTGAAGACCGCGGCGACTCCCGCGGCCCGCAGCTGTTCGGCGTCACCGCTGGGGATGATGCCACCGGCGATCACGGGAATGTCCGTGGCGCCGGCCACACGGAGCCGTTCGAGCACGTCCGGCACCAGCTGGGCGTGCGATCCGGAGAGGATCGACAGGCCCACCGCGTGGACGTCCTCCGCCAGCGCGGCGTCCACGATCTGCTCCGGGGTGAGCCGGATGCCCTGGTAGACCACCTCGAACCCGGCGTCGCGGGCCCGCACGGCGATCTGCTCGGCGCCGTTGGAGTGACCGTCCAGGCCCGGCTTGCCGACCAGGAAGCGCAGCTTGCCGACGCCCAGGTCCTTCGCCGTGAGTTCCACCTTCCGGCGGACCTCCGACAGGGCGGAGCCCTCCTCGGCGGTGACCGCGACGGGGGCCGAGGAGACACCGGTCGGCGCCCGGAACTCGCCGAACACCTCGCGCAGCGCGCCGGCCCACTCGCCGGTCGTGACGCCGGCCCGTGCGCACTCCAGGGTGGCCTCCATCAGGTTGTCGGTGCCGCGCGCGGCCTCCTTCAGCTTCTCCAGCGCCTTGCACGGGCGCGGGTGGTTGAAGGGCGGCTGGTAGCGGGTGTCGCGCCAGTTCTGCAGCGAGGCGATCACCCGCGCCTCCACCGCGGGGTCGACGGTCTGGATGGCGGTGTCCAGGTCGGCGGTGAGCGGGTTGGGTTCGGTGCCCTCGAAGGCGTTGACACCGATGATCTTCTCCTCGCCGGACTCGATCCGGGCGCGGCGCGCCGCGTGCGAGGAGACGAGCTGGGACTTGAGGTAGCCGGACTCCACGGCGGCCATCGCGCCGCCCATCTCCTGGATCCGCTCGATCTCCGCGGTCGCCTCGGCGACGAGCTCCCCGACCTTCGCCTCGATCACCTTCGAGCCCTCGAAGATGTCCTCGTACTCCAGCAGGTCGCTCTCGTAGGCGAGGACCTGCTGGATGCGCAGGGACCACTGCTGGTCCCAGGGGCGGGGCAGGCCGAGCGCCTCGTTCCAGGCGGGCAGCTGCACGGCACGCGCGCGGGCGTCCTTGGAGAGGGTGACGGCCAGCATCTCCAGCACGATCCGCTGGACGTTGTTCTCCGGCTGCGCCTCGGTCAGCCCGAGGGAGTTGACCTGGACGCCGTAGCGGAAGCGGCGGTGCTTGGGGTTCTCGATGCCGTACCGCTCGCGGGTGACGGTGTCCCAGATGCGGCCGAAGGCGCGCATCTTGCACATCTCCTCGACGAAGCGGACGCCCGCGTTCACGAAGAAGGAGATGCGGCCGACGACGTCGCCCATCCGCTCCTGAGGCACCTGGCCGCTGTCGCGCACGGCGTCGAGCACGGCGATGGCGGTGGACATCGCGTACGCGATCTCCTGCACCGGCGTGGCCCCGGCCTCCTGCAGGTGGTAGCTGCAGATGTTGATCGGGTTCCACTTCGGGATGTGGGAGACCGTGTACGCGATCATGTCGGTCGTCAGGCGGAGCGAGGGCCCGGGCGGGAAGACGTGCGTCCCGCGGGACAGGTACTCCTTGACGATGTCGTTCTGGGTCGTGCCCTGGAGCTTGGTGATGTCCGCGCCCTGCTCCTCGGCGACGACCTGGTAGAGCGCCAGCAGCCACATGGCGGTGGCGTTGATCGTCATCGAGGTGTTCATCTGCTCCAGGGGGATGTCCTGGAACAGCCGGCGCATGTCACCGAGGTGCGAGACGGGCACCCCGACCCGGCCGACCTCGCCGCGGGCGAGGACGTGGTCGGGGTCGTAGCCGGTCTGCGTCGGCAGGTCGAACGCGACCGACAGCCCGGTCTGGCCCTTGGCGAGGTTGCGCCGGTACAGCTCGTTGGACGCCTCGGCGGTCGAGTGGCCGGCGTACGTCCGCATGAGCCACGGACGGTCCTTCTGGCGCTCTGTCATGTCCGTCCTGCCTCAGACGTTCCGGAAGCGGTTGATCGCGTCGATGTGCTTGGCCCGCTTCTCGTGGTCGCGCACGCCGAGGCCCTCCTCGGGGGCGAGGCACAGCACGCCGACCTTGCCCTGGTGGAGGTTGCGGTGCACGTCGTACGCGGCCTGCCCGGTGTCCTCCAGGTTGTAGGTCTTCGAGAGGGTGGGGTGGATCTTGCCCTTGGCGATGAGGCGGTTGGCCTCCCAGGCCTCGCGGTAGTTGGCGAAGTGGGAGCCGATGATGCGCTTCAGGGACATCCACAGGTAGCGGTTGTCGTACTGGTGCATGTAGCCGGAGGTCGAGGCGCACGTGGTGATGGTGCCGCCCTTGCGGGTGACGAAGACCGAGGCGCCGAAGGTCTCGCGGCCGGGGTGCTCGAAGACGATGTCGATGTCCTCGCCGCCGGTGAGTTCGCGGATGCGCTTGCCGAAGCGCTTCCACTCCTTGGGGTCCTGGGTGTTCTCGTCCTTCCAGAACTTGTAGCCCTCGGCGTTGCGGTCGATGATCGCCTCGGCGCCCATCTTCCGGCAGATCTCCGCCTTCTGGTCGCTGGAGACGACGCAGATCGGGTTGGCGCCGCCGGCCAGCGCGAACTGGGTGGCGTAGGAGCCGAGGCCGCCGCTGGCGCCCCAGATGAGGACGTTGTCGCCCTGCTTCATGCCGGCGCCGTTGCGGGAGACCAGCTGCCGGTAGGCGGTGGAGTTGACCAGGCCGGGGGCCGCGGCCTCCTCCCAGCTGAGGTGGTCCGGCTTCGGCATGAGCTGGTTGGACTTCACGAGCGCGATCTCGGCGAGGCCGCCGAAGTTGGTCTCGAAGCCCCAGATGCGCTGCTCGGGGTCGAGCATCGTGTCGTTGTGCCCGTCGGAGGACTCCAGCTCGACGGACAGACAGTGCGCGACGACCTCGTCGCCGGGCTTCCAGGAGTTGACTCCGGGACCGGTGCGCAGTACGACGCCCGCGAGGTCGGAGCCGATGATGTGGTACGGCAGGTCGTGGCGCTTGGCCAGCTCGCTGGTGCGGCCGTAGCGCTCGAGGAACCCGAAGGTGGACAGCGGCTCGAAGATCGAGGTCCACACCGAGTTGTAGTTGACCGAGGAGGCCATCACGGCGACCAGGGCCTCGCCGGGGCCCAGTTCGGGCAGCGGCACGTCGTCCAGGTGGATCGACTTGCGGGGGTCCTTGTCGCGGGTGGCCAGGCCCGCGAACATCTCCGTCTCGTCCTTGTGCACGGTGATCGCGCGGTACGACTCGGGGAGCGGCAGGGCGGCGAAGTCCTCCGACGTGGAGTCGGGCGACTGGATCGCGGCCAGGATGTCCTTGACGGTCACGGTGTTGCCTCCGGCGATGGGCGCCCCGAGGGAGGGGCGCTGAGGGTTACGTCGGGTGTGCTGCTGAGGGTTGAGGGGTGCCGTCGGTTCGGCGGGTGGTGCTTCGGCAGCGCGTGGTTGCGCGGGAGGGTGCCTGTGACGCAGGCGCCGGACGTGCGGGTGGTGGACCCGCCGGGACTCGCCCGGACTCCTTCAACGTATGGCACGCCGTGTCAGTCGGCAAGGCACTGCGTGCCAGAACTTGCTCTCAGGTGAAATCTTTACGCCTCAGATGAGCGATGATCGATCGAAACGCCTCGGAAACGCGGGCGAAAAGCGCCCCTGACATGGCAAAACGGCCACCCCGAAGGGTGGCCGTCATCACAGCTTCGTAAGGCGGGTCAGCGCTCCTTGAGGGCCCTCTCGATGGCCTCCATGACCTCCTCCAGCGGGGCGTCGGTCCGGGCGACCGTCACCAGCACCTCGCCGTGCGCGGACGCCGTGGCCGCCGGCGGCCGCTGCGGGGCGGCCGTGCGCCGGCCCGCCATGATCCCCGTGCCGAACGTCTTCCGCACGATCGCGAAGGCGTGGTCCAGCTGCGCCTCCACGTCCCCCTGGCCGCCCGCCCGCAGCCAGCGCCGCAGCACGTGGTTGTGCGCCGTGACCACGGCGGACGCGGCGACCTCCGCCAGCAGCGGGTCGTCGTTCGCGTCGTCGTCGTGCGCGTGCTCGTCGAAGTGGCCCAGCAGATAGCGGGTGAACAGCCGCTCGTAGCGGGCCACCGAGGCGATCTCCGCCTCCCGCAGGGTGGGCACCTCACGGGTCAGCTTGTAGCGCGCGACCGAGATGTCCGGCCGCGCCGCGTACATCTTCATGACCTCTTTGATGCCCCGGCACACCGTGTCGAGCGGGTGCTCGTGGGCGGGGGCGGCGTTGAGCACCGCCTCGGCGCGCACCAGGGTGTCGTCGTGGTCGGGGAAGATCGCCTCTTCCTTGGAGCGGAAGTGGCGGAAGAACGTGCGGCGGGCCACCCCGGCGGCGGCCGCGATCTCGTCGACGGTGGTCGCCTCGTACCCCTTGGTCGCGAACAGCTCCATCGCGGCGGCCGCGAGCTCCCGGCGCATTTTCAGCCGCTGGGCGGCGGCACGCGAGCCGGCGGTGGACTCCGGCGGCTCTGTCGTGGCTGGCGTACGTACGGACTTGGCGGGCTGGGACATGCCCTGAACGTACTGCATGCGCGCGGCACGGTGCGCGTGACCGGGGCTTCCCCCGCCCTCGGGGGGCGGGGGAGGGGCGGTGCGGGCGGGCGGCGGGAACCGGTCGGGGTCCAGCAGCCCGCCCCACTCGGCACCGTCCGGGAGCGGCTCGCCGGGGTACCGCTCAGCGCTTGGCATATTCGCGGAAGCCGCGGCCGGTCTTCCGGCCGAGGCAGCCCGCGGCCACCAGGTGCTCCAGCAGGGGCGCCGGGGCCAGGCCCGGGTCGCGGAACTCGCGGTGGAGCACCTTCTCGATGGCCAGCGACACGTCCAGCCCGACGACGTCCAGCAGTTCGAACGGCCCCATCGGGTAGCCGCCGCCCAGCTTCATCGCGGCGTCGATGTCGTCGAGGGTGGCGTAGTGCTCCTGCACCATCTTGACCGCGTTGTTCAGGTACGGGAACAGCAGCGCGTTGACGATGAACCCGGCCCGGTCGCCGCAGTCCACGGCGTGCTTGCGGATCTTCGCGCAGACCTCGCGCACGGTGGCGTGGACGTCGTCGGCGGTCAGGACCGTACGCACCACCTCGACCAGCTTCATCGCCGGCGCCGGGTTGAAGAAGTGCATGCCGATCACGTCCTGCGGGCGCGAGGTGGCGCGGGCGCAGGCGACGACGGGCAGGGACGACGTGGTGGTGGCGAGCACCGCGCCCGGCTTGCAGACCTTGTCCAGCGTGGTGAACAGCTGCCGCTTGACCTCCAGGTCCTCGGCGACCGCCTCGACCGCGAAGTCGACGTCGGCGAAGTCGTCGTAGGTGCCCGTCGCGCGGATCAGGTCCAGGGTGCTCGCGGCGGCCTCGGCGGTCATCCGGCCCTTGTCGACCGAGCGGGACAGCGACTTGCCGATGCGGGCCTTCGCCGCCTGCGCCTTCTCCTCGCTGCGGGCGGCCAGGACGACCTCGAAGCCGGCCTTGGCGAAGACCTCGGCGATGCCGGACGCCATCGTGCCCGAACCGGCCACGCCCACCGAGCGCACCGGGCGGCCGGCGGCCGACGGGCCGTCCTCGCGCGGGGTGAGGGCGTCCGCCACGACCGTGCCGCTGCCCGGCGCCTCGTAGGTGTAGAAGCCGCGGCCCGCCTTGCGGCCGGTCAGGCCCGCCTCGCTGAGCTGCTTGAGGATCGGCGCGGGGGCGTGCAGCCGGTCGCGGGAGGCGGTGTACATGGCCTCCAGGACCGTGCGGGCGGTGTCGATGCCGATCAGGTCCAGCAGCGCCAGGGGGCCCATCGGCAGGCCGCAGCCCAGCCGCATCGCGGCGTCGATGTCCTCACGGGAGGCGTACCGGGCCTCGTACATCGCGGCGGCCTGGTTCAGGTAGCCGAACAGCAGCCCGTCGGCGACGAATCCGGGCCGGTCGCCGACCGCCACCGGTTCCTTGCCCAGGTCCAGGGCGAGGTCGGTGACGGCGGTGACGGCGGCGGGCGCGGTCAGCACGCTGGAGACCACCTCGACCAGCTTCATCGCGGGCGCCGGGTTGAAGAAGTGCAGGCCCAGCACGCGCTCCGGGTGGGCGGAGTCGGCGGCGAGCCGGGTGACGGAGAGCGCGTTGGTGCCGGTGGCCAGGACGGCGTCCGGCCGCACGATGCCGTCCAGCTCCCGGAAGATCTGCTGCTTGATCTCGTACGACTCCGGCGCGACCTCGATCACCAGGTCGGCGGGCGCGGCGGCCGAGAGGTCGGTGCCGGTGGTGACGCGGGCGAGGAGCTCCACGCGCTGCTGCCCGGTCAGCCGGCCGCGCTCGACGGCGCGGGCGGTGGAGGCCTCCAGGGCGGCGACGCACTTCGCGGCCTGGGCCTCCTGGACGTCGATACCGATCACGTCGCGGCCTGCGGCGGCCAGGACCTCGGCGATGCCGGTGCCCATCGTGCCGAGGCCGACCACGGCGACGGTCCGGAGCGGGGACAGAGGAGTGTCGGACTGGGGAGTGGCCATCGCGGGACTCCAGGAATGAGGGTGACGACGGAAGCAGCGCCCGGGTGCGCCGGAAGGCGCACCGGGTGCGTGCGTGGATGCGGGTGTTGGCCGGGCTGCGAGCGCACACGCCCGGACCGCCGGAGACCCGGCGGCGGATCCGACCGGCCCTGTCCCGGGGCCGAGCCGTACTGCGGTACACGGGGTACCGAACCGACTGCGACTCACTGCGGCCGCGTCACCAGACCGCCGTGAGGAGGGTGCGAGTGGGTAACTCGCTCGTCTGAGATTAACTCGCCGGTAACGAGCGCGCCAGCCCCCGGATTTGTGAGGTGGGTCCCGTGCCCGGTGTGATCCCCCTAACCTCGTCGCCATGGACGAAGAGTTGCGAACGCTCACGGAGCGCTTACGGGCCGAGTCCGGCGGCACGGCCGCGTTCGAGCGGCTGGCCGCCACGGACGACCACGACGTCCTGGCCGGCGTCCTCACCGCTCCCGGGCAGCCGCTGTGGGCGCGTGAACTTGCCGCGTTCCGGCTGGGGACGGCGGGTGACCGGAGGGCCTTCGAGGCGCTGGTGCTCCTCCTCAACCACCGCGACCCGCCCCGCTGCGCCGCCGCCGCGCACGCCCTCGCCCGCCTCGGCGACCCGCGCACCGCCCGCGCCGCCGCCGCCCTCGCCACCAACGAACTCCGCGTCGCCTACGCCCTGCACCCGGTCCGTCTCCTCGCCGAGCTGCGCGCCCCCGAGGCGGTCCCGGCCCTGATCACCACCCTCCGCCGCCGGCTGAGCCCGCACGACCCCTACCGCCGGGTGGCGCTCGCCTGCGTGGAGGGACTGGGCGAACTGGCCGACTCGCGCGCGGAGTCCGTACTGAACGAGGCGCTCGCGCACCCGGCCCTGGCAGAGGCGGCGGTCCACGCCCTGGCCCGCATCCCGCACCAGGGGAGCGCCCGGGGGCGGATACCGGGGCAACGCTGAGAAGTGACGGCCCGTCACCTCCCAGCGCTGCCCCGGCACCGGGCCGTCTCCGCCCGCCCACATCCGTCGCTCGCCGCACCCGCCCGCAGGCCGAGCCCGTCGCCGGGCCGGGCGGGGCGCCCGGTCGGGGGCAGGTGTGAAGGACCGCGGGCGTCAGCCGGTGAGGGGCCGTACGTAACGGACCTCCGGGACCTCGACGTCGGCCACCTCGAAGGGCTCGCGCGTGCCGTCCGCCGCGAAACCCGCGGCCTCGTAGAAGCGGCGGGCGCGCGTGTTCTGTTCGAGGACCCACAGGAACACCCGGGGGAGGCCGGCCGCCGCGCAGCGGTCGGTCACCTCGGTCAGCAGGGCGCGTCCCACCCCCTGCCCGATCCGCTCGGGCGGCAGGTACAGCGCGTACAGCTCGCCGTCGCCGGTGCGCACCTCGCCGTCCCGGTACGGCCCGTACGCGGCCCAGCCGGCGAGCGTGCCGTCGGCCTCCTCGGCGACCAGGTTCACCACGCTGCCGTCCCCGGCCGCGAGCCGTTCCCGCTGCTTCCCCGCCTCCGCCGCGACGTCCATCGCGTCCAGATAGGTCTGAGGGATCATCCCGCGGTACGCGTGCTGCCACCCCCTCACCCGCATCGCGGCGACCTCGTCGCTGTCGTCGGCGGTCATGGGGCGGATGCGGACGCGACCGGGGGCGGACGCGCGGGTCAGGTGGGTCATGAGCGCCATCATGACCCACCGCGCCGCGCGTCCGCCCCCGAGTTTCCGCCGGGTCAGATGCGGGAGCCGAGAAGGCCGTGGAGGACCGAGCCGCGGGCCGTGCCGGGGGCCGCCTTCGAGGTCAGCGGCTTCGGGTCGGGCAGCGCCGCGCACACCGCGTCGGCGTCCCCGTGGCTGCCGCGTGGCAGCGTGCCGTCGGCCAGGTAGGCCGCCAGGTGCCGGTCCAGGCAGGCGTTCCCGCTCAGCGTGATGCCGTGGTTGCCGCCGCCCGACTCGACCACCAGGCTCGAGCGCTCCAGCCTGCGGTGCACGGTGACAGCGCCCTGGTACGGGGTGGCCGCGTCGTCCGTGGCCTGGAACAGCAGCGCGGGCGGCACCTGGCTCGTGGTGTTGATCCGCTCCGGCCGCGCCGACTCGACCGGCCAGTAGGCGCACGGCGCGTTGTACCACGCGTTGTTCCAGGACAGGAACGGCGCCCGCTCGTACATCTCCCAGTTGTCCTTGCGCCACTGCGCCCAGTCCCGCGGCCAGACCGCGTCCCGGCACTCGATCGCCGTGTAGACGCTGTAGCCGTTGTCCCCGGCGACGTCGGTCGCGCCGAAGTTCTCGTACGCCTCGACCAGCGGCCCGCCGTCCTTCTTGTTCACGTACGTGGCGAACGCCTCGGCCAGGTAGGGCCAGTAGCCGTTGTAGTAGCCGCCCGGGAGGTAGGTGTCCTCCAGCTCCGCCGGGCCGACCTTTCCGCCGGCCGGGTCCTCCTTGAGCGCGGCCCGCATCGCGTACCAGGCGGCCTCGATCTTCTCCGCGTCGGTGCCGAGGCGGTACGTCGCGTCGTGCTTGGCGACCCAGTCCATGAACGCGCGGTGGCGGGCGTTGAACGCCTGGTTCTGGTCGAGGTTGGAGTCGTACCAGACGCCCGTCGGGTCGACCACGGAGTCCAGCACCAGACGCCGCACCCGCTGCGGGTACAGCTTGGCGTACACGGTGCCGAGGTAGGTGCCGTAGGAGTAGCCGAAGTAGTTGATCCGCTCCGCGCCGAGCGCCTGCCGGATCACGTCCAGGTCGCGCGCGGCGGCCGTCGTGGTCATGTGCGGCAGCAGGTCGCCGTACTTGCGCCCGCACGCCTCGGCGAAGGACTTCGCGCGGTCCAGGTTGGCCCGCTCCACCTCGGGCGAGGTGGGCACCGAGTCGGGGCGTACGGCGTCGAAGTGGCCCGGCGCGCAGTCCAGGGCCGGGCGGCTCTCGCCCACGCCGCGCGGGTCGAACCCGACGACGTCGTACTCGGCGGCCACCTTCTTCGGCAGCGACGCGGCGACGAACCCGGCGAGCGTCAGCCCGCTGCCGCCCGGACCGCCCGGGTTCACCAGCAGCGGGCCCTGGTACTTCTTCGCGGTGTGCGGGATGCGCGACAGCGCCAGCGTGATCGTGCGCCCGGAGGGGTCGGCGTGGTCCAGCGGCACCTCGACGGACGCGCACTGGAGCGTCGGGTAGTCGTCGGTGGCGCACTTCTTCCAGGCCGGGGCGGCGGCGCGGAACGCCTCCGGGGCGTGCGGGGCGCCGGCCTCGGCGGGCACGGCCGTGAGGCCCGAGGCGACGACGACGGCGGCGGCGCCGCACAGCACGGCTGCGCGTTTTCTCATGGTTCTCCCAGGGCGATGTGCTGCGGACCGCGACACTCACGGCTCACGCGGCATCGTCCCGATGTGGCGCCCCACCTGAACGTGTTCCGTCAGTTCTTGACCCAATCGGGCCGCCGGATGCGCCCGGATGCCCTCAGAGCAGCGTCAGCTGGGTCGGCAGCTGCGCCTCCGGTTCCTCGGGTGCCGGGGCCGGGACGCGGCGCCGCGCCTCCACGCGGTCCGGGCCGATGCCGTACTCCCGGGCCAGGTCGTGCACCTGACGCGTGATCCGGCGCTGGTACCAGCGGGGCGCGTAGGCGCCCTCCGCGTACAGCCGCCGGTAGCGGGCGACCAGGTGCGGGTGGTGCTCGGCCAGCCAGGACATGAACCACTCGCGGGCGCCCGGCCGCAGATGCAGCACCAGCGGGGTGACCGAGGTGGCGCCCGAGGCGGCGATGGCCCGCACGGTCGCCCTGAGCTGCTCGGGCCGGTCGCCCAGGAACGGGATCACCGGCGCCATCAGCACCCCGCAGCCGATCCCGGCGTCGGTGAAGGCGCGCACCACGTCCAGCCGCCGCCCGGGCGCGGGGGTGCCCGGCTCGACCGTGCGCCACAGCTCCTCGTCGGTGAAGCCCACCGACACCGACACGCCGACGTCGGTCACGTCGGCGGCCTGCCGCAGCAGGGGCAGGTCGCGCAGGATCAGTGTGCCCTTGGTCAGGATCGAGAAGGGATTGGCGTGGTCGCGCAGGGCCTCGATGATGCCGGGCATCAGCCGGTAGCGGCCCTCCGCGCGCTGATAGCAGTCCACGTTGGTGCCCATGGCTATGTGCTCGCCGTGCCAGGAGCGGGAGGCGAGCCGGTGGCGCAGCAGCTCGGGCGCGTTCACCTTGACCACGATCTGGCTGTCGAAGCCGAGCCCGGTGTCGAGGTCGAGGTAGCTGTGGGTCTTGCGGGCGAAGCAGTAGACGCACGCGTGGGAGCAGCCCCGGTAGGGGTTCACCGTCCATTCGAACGGCATGCGGGAGGCGCCCGGCACCCGGTTGACGATGGAGCGGGCCCGGATCTCGTGGAAGGTGATCCCGCGGAATTCGGGCGTGTCGAAGGTGCGGGTCGTGACCGCCTCCGCGCCGAACAGCGCGGTGTCGGCACGGCTGTGTTCGGAGTCCGGTGAGAGGTTCTCCCAGCGCATGACGCCTCCTCGGTGTCGCTGTCGCACAGAATAGAACACATGTTCCCTTGATCGTGCGAGCGACATCTTCGGTCAGTTCCGGAACCTCGATTTGGGCGGCGGGCGCGGGGGTGGTTGGCTGTGCCCCGACCCTGGAAAACCCAGCCCTGGAGGAATGCGATGGCGCAGGTCGAGGCCACTACGGAGCGGATCGTCGCGGCGGACGCGGACACGGTGTTCGACGCCCTCGCCGACTACAGCGGCACCCGCGCCAAGCTGCTGCCCGAGCAGTTCAGCGAGTACGAGGTCCGCGAGGGCGGCGACGGCGAGGGCACCCTCGTGCACTGGAAGCTCCAGGCCACCAGCAAGCGGGTGCGCGACTGCCTCCTCGAGGTCACCGAGCCCACCGACGGCGAGCTGGTCGAGAAGGACCGCAACTCCTCCATGGTCACCACCTGGCGGGTCACCCCGGCCGGCGAGGGCCGCGCCCGGGTCGTCGTGACCTCCGTGTGGAACGGGGCGGGCGGCATCGGCGGCTTCTTCGAGCGCACCTTCGCCCCCAAGGGCCTCGGCCGTATCTACGACGCCGTGCTGGCCCGGCTGGACGCCGAGGTCGGGAAGCAGTAGCCCCGACCGCCTGTCGTCGTTCCAACTCCGTTCATCTGAAGAGGAGTTGGCGCTTCCGTCACCGGTTCGAGTGATCTCTTGACGGACCGTCTCTGTGCCGTAACTCGTCGCGCTTGCTCGTAGTTGTCGCTTTTACGCGGGAATTGTCCGGCAGTGCGACGAGGGGAGCGGCACGTGGGCGGGATCACTCTGACGCAGGACGAGCCGGTCACGGCTCCATCGGCCGGGGGGCCGCCGCCCCCCGTGCCACCGGCCGGGGACCCTCCGTCCCCGCCCCCGGAGAGCGGGCCCGCCCTGAGCCCCGCCCGGGTCCGGCTCGTCTTCCTCGCGCTGATGCTGGCGCTGCTGCTCGCCGCGCTCGAGCAGATGATCGTCGCCACGGCCCTGCCGAGGATCGTCGGCGAGCTGCACGGCCTGGACAAGATGTCCTGGGCGATCACTGCCTACCTGCTCACCGCCACGGTCGGACTGCCGGTGTACGGCAAGCTCGGCGACCAGCTCGGCCGCAAGGGCGTCTTCCAGTTCGCCATCCTCGTCTTCGTCGTCGGCTCCGCGCTGGCCGGCCGCGCCACGACGATGGACCAGCTCATCGCCTACCGTGCGGTGCAGGGCGTCGGCGCGGGCGGCCTGATGATCGGCGTGCAGGCGATCATCGCGGACATCGTGCCGCCCCGGCAGCGCGGCCGCTTCATGGGCCTGATCGGCGCCGCCTTCGGCCTCGCGTCGGTCGCCGGACCACTGCTCGGCGGCTACTTCACCGACCATCTGACCTGGCGCTGGTGCTTCTACATCAACGTCCCCTTCGGCCTGGCCACCATGGTCGTCGTCGCCCTGGTGCTGAAGCTGCCCAAGCCGACGGCCAGGCGCCGCTTCGACGTGCTCGGCACCCTGCTGCTGACCGCCGCTTCCACCTGCCTGGTCCTGCTCACCAGCTGGGGCGGCACCGAGTACGCGTGGGACTCCCGGGTCGTCCTCGGTCTGGGCGCGGGGGCCGTCGTGGCCACCGCCGCCTTCCTGCTCGTCGAGCGGTTCGCCGTCGAACCGCTCATCCCGCTGCGGCTGTTCCGCGACTCCGTCTTCAATGTCACCGGCCTGGTGGGCCTCGTCATCGGCGTCGCCCTGTTCGGCGCCGCCAGCTATCTGCCCACCTACCTCCAGATGGTCGACGGGGCCTCGGCGACCGAGTCCGGGCTGCTGATGCTGCCCATGATGGGCGGCATCGTCGGCACGTCCGTCGTCTCCGGGCAGATGATCAGCCGCTCCGGCCGCTACCGCAGCCACCCCATCGTCGGCGCAGCCCTGTCCGTCGTCGGCATGTGGCTGCTGTCCCGGCTGGAGACCGGCACGCCCCGGCTGCACTACAGCCTCTGGATGTTCGTCCTCGGCGCCGGCATCGGCATGGTGATGCCGGTCCTCATCCTCGCCGTGCAGAACTCCGTGCGCCCCGAGGACCTCGGCACCGCCACCAGCGCCAACAACTACTTCCGGCAGATCGGCGGCAGCGTCGGCGCCGCCGTCTTCGGCACCCTGTTCGCCGGCCGGCTCACCGACGCGCTCGCCGAGCGGCTCCCCGCCGGCGCGGCCGGGGCGCCGGCCGACGCCGAGTCGATCACCCCCGAACTCGTGCACGCCCTGCCGCCGGAGCTGCGCGACGCCTACGTCCAGGCCTACGCCGACGCCATGCCGCGCATCTTCCTCTACCTCGTGCCGGTGCTCGTCCTCGGCCTGCTCATCGCCTTCTTCCTCAAGGAGAAACCACTGGTGTCCCACCACACCCCCACCGCCGACCCGGCCCAGGAAGCACCGCACTTCGAGCCGCGCGTACCGCAGGCGCGCAACGCGCAGAGCGGCGGCATCCCCGTCTGCGGCACCGTCCAGCACCCCGACGGCACCGCCGTCCCGCGCGCGGCGCTCACCCTCATCGACGTTCAGGGGCAGCAGACCGGACGCGGCGCGAGCGGCGCCGACGGCCGGTACGCGCTCGCCACACCGGGACCGGGCTCGTACGTCCTGATCGCCGCCGCGGGCGGTCACCAGCCGCAGGCGGTCTCCGTGACCGTCGGCGAGCGGCCCGTGGAGCTCGACGTCGTCCTCGGCGGCGCGGGCCGGCTCGCGGGCAGCGTCGTCACCGCCGACGGCACCCCCGTACGGGACGCCGCCGTCACCCTCACCAACGTCCACGGCGAGGTCGTCGCCAGCACCCGCAGCGGCCGCGAGGGCGGCTACGTCATCACCGAACTCGTCGCGGGCGAGTACACCCTCGCCGCCAGCGCCCCCGCCTTCCGCCCGGCGGCCCTGCCGGTCACCGTGCAGGCCGCGCGGGAGACCCGGCAGGACGTCGAGCTGGCCGGCGGAGCCGTGCTGCGCGGCACCGTGCGGGCCGGCGGCGGACGGCCGGTGGAGGACGCGCGGGTCACGCTGCTCGACGCGGCGGGCAACGTCGTCGACACCCTCACCACCGGACCCGACGGCACCTTCCGCTTCGTCGACCTGTCCTCCGGTGAGTACACGGTCATCGCCGCCGGCTACCCGCCGGTCGCCACCGTGCTCCAGGTGGCCGGCGGGGGCCGCACCGAACGCGACCTCCAGCTCGGGCACGAGGACTGACGGCACCCGAACCGGCGGGCCGGAGCCGCCACCCCTCCGCGGCTCCGGCCCACCGCCCCGGTCACCCCCCGGCCAGGGCGTCCCGTACGGCGGCGGCGACCTCCTCCACGGCCGGCGGGAAGAGGATCGAGTAGTGGTTGGTGCCGTCGATCCGGCGGTCCGGCATCCGTGCCGGGTCCAGGGCGGCGGCCGCGACCCTCTCGGCGTCGTACAGCGCCTGCGGCTCGTCGAGCAACCCCCGCTCCGCCCACAGCAGTTCGCCGCGCACCTGCGGCCGCCGCACCGCGGCCAGCGTCTCCGCGTCACCCAGCACGTCCGCGCCGTCCGCCCGCACCGCGTCCAGCACACAGCTGCTGCGCAGCTCGGGCGCCCGGCCCGTCAGGTCACGCGTCACATAACCGGTCACGTGCGGACCCCAGTGCGGGCCGAGCGCGGGATGGGCGCGGAAGAACTCCAGGTACTCCTCGGCGCTCCCGAACGTCATCGACAGCCGGTCCATCGCCGGACCGATCACCGCCTTCAGCAGCGCGTCGATGTCCGTGCCCTCGGGCGGCGGGAAGCCCACCCCGCCGTCGACCAGCACCACGCGCGGGAAGCGGTCCGGGTGGCGGGCGGCGGCCAGCGCGGCGACGAAGGCCCCCATCGAGTGGCCCACCAGCACCGCCCGTTCCAGCCCCAGGTGGTCGAGCAGTGCCACCGTGTCGTCGACGTGCGCGCCCAGTCCGTACGGCCCCGGCAGCTCCGCGCTCCCCGCGCGGCCCCGCAGGTCGGGGGCGTAGAGGTCGACGCCGGGCAGGGCGTCGGCCAGGGCGGCGAAGGCGAGCGAGTTGGCGGTGATGCCGTGCAGGGCGACGACGGGCGGTCCTTCGCCCGGCCAGTGGGTGACGGCGAGCCGGCCGCCGTGGGCCGGGACGGTCAGATCCCGCGCGAGGGCGGACCCGGACGTGGTCATGCGCTTCTCCTTCGGCCCAGGGCGGTGATGCCGCCGGGGGCCAGATAGACGGCCAGGACGAAGAGACTGCCCAGGATCAGCATCGGTTCCACCCCCAGGTCCCAGCCGCCGAGCCGCTGGTCGAGATAGGTGAACAGCACCCCGCCCACGACCGGACCCCAGCGGGTGCCGCTGCCGCCGAGGACCACCATCACCAGCAGGGTGAGGGTGAACTCGGGTGTGGAGGTGTGCGGGGTGGCGCCCGCGGTGACCAGCAGGTGCACTACCCCGCCGAGCACGGCGAGGGACGACGCCAGCACGAACGCGCCCAGCTTGTGCGCGAACGGGCTGCGGCCGAGCACGGCCACCCGCTGCTCGTTGTCCCGGATCGCCTGCCACACCCGGCCGGCCGGACGCGCGGTCACCGTCCACACCACGCCCACCACCACGACCAGATAGGCGAGCGCCAGCCAGTACACGTTGGCCGTGTTCTGCACCCCGACCAGGGCGTCCGGCACCCCGTCGACGTACAGCGGGAGCCCCTCCTCGCCGCCGGTGAGGCCACCCGGGTTGCGCTCCACGTAGATGGAGCCCGCCTGCGCGAAGGCCAGGGTGACCATCGCGAAGCCCACGCTGCCGAGGGCGAGCGTGCGCAGCGACACCGCGCCCAGCACGAGGGCGGCCAGCGCCCCGAGCACCACGGTGAGCAGCGCGGCCGGCAGCAGGCCCAGGCCCAGTTCGGTCATGGCGAGCTGGGTCCCGTAGCTGCCGCCCGCGATGTAGAGGGCGTGCCCGAAGGACAGCAGCCCGGTGCGGCCGAACATCAGGTCGTAGCCGAGCGCGAGCGCGCCGAAGACCAGGCACAGCGCGAACAGTTGGAGCGAGCCGGGGGAGTTGACCGGCCCGTCGAGCAGCACGGGGATGTCCAGTGCCGAGTACGGCAGCAGCGCGAGGACCAGCAGCACCGCCACCGGGACGGTCGCCGGACGCAGCCGGCGCAGCAGCCCGTGACTCGCGCCCGGTGTGTCCTTCACGCTCGGCGCCGGGGCGGCGGGGGTGGCCCGCGGGGTGCGGGTGGCGGTCATGCCGTGCCTCCTGCGGATCGGGTGCGGGGTGCGGTGAGTGCGCGGCGCAGCCGCGTCAGCGGCGACCCGGTCCCGGCAGCCGGCCGGGACAGCACCACCGCGGCCAGCAGGACCACGACGGCGAGGTCGCCGTAGCCGCCCGCGTAGTAGTTGGCGTACTGCTGCACCAGGCCCACGGTGAGCGCGGACAGCGCGACGCTGGTGATGGAGACGAGACCGCCGATGATCACCACGACGAACGCGAACACCAGCAGCGACGTCCCCTGGTGCGGGGAGAGCGAGCCGAAGTAGAGACCGCCGAGCACACCGGCGAGGCCCGCGAGGGCCCCGCCGAGCGCGAAGACCAGCGTGAAGGCGCGGGTGACGTCGATGCCGAGCGCCGTGACCATCGCGCGGTCCTCCACCCCGGCGCGGACGATCAGCCCGTAGCGGGTGCGGGACAGGAACAGGTGGATGCCGGCGAGGACCAGCAGGGCCACCGCGACGAGCAGGAACCGGTTCACCGGCACGCGCGCCCCGAGGACGCCGACGGTGCCGGAGAGCGCGTCGGGCACGGGGAACGGTCGGGCGTCGGCGCCCCACACGGTCTGCACCAGCGCCGGGACGGCGAGCGACAGGCCGACGGTCACCAGGATCTGCTCCTTGACCCGGCCGTACAGCCGCCGGACGAGGACCAGTTCCACCACGGCCGCCAGCAGCAGCCCGGTGAGGGTGCCGACGACCGCCGCGAGCAGCAGCCCCGGCATCCCGCCGACCGTCTCGGCGGTGCGCCAGGCGGCGTAGACGGAGACGGTGAGGAACGCGCCGTGCGCGAAGTTCAGCACGTCCATCAGCCCGAAGATCAGGGCGAGTCCGGAGGCGATGAGGAAGTACAGGGCTCCCAGGCCCAGTCCGGTCAGGGTGAGCAGGACGAGGGTGTCCATCAGGCGGCTCCGTGGTCGGTGCGGCTGCCGACACCCAGCAGCGCGGTCGTACGGGCGGTGTCGGCGAGCAGGTCGCGGGCGTCCCCGGTGTGCACGACCCGGCCGGCGTCCAGCACCACCGCGCTGCGGGCCAGCCGGCGCACCACGGCGAGGTTCTGCTCGACCAGCAGCAACGGCACGCGCTCGGCAGCCCGTTCTAGTACCTCGGCGGCCTCGGTGACCACCCGGGGCGCGAGGCCCTTGGTGGGTTCGTCGACGACGACGAGGGTGTTGTCGTTGAGCAGGGTCCGGGCGAGGGCGACCATCTGCTGCTGGCCGCCGGACAGGGTGCCGGCGCGCTGGTCGCGGCGGGCGGCCAGCTCCGGGAACAGGTCGTGCACCAGGTCGTAGCGGTGCTCGTGGCCCGGGCGTTCGGCCAGTGCGAGGTTCTCGGCGACGGTGAGCCCGGCGAACACCCCGCGGTCCTCCGGCGCGTAGCCGATGCCGCGGCGCACGGTGCGGTGGGTGGGTTCGTGGGTGATGTCGTCGCCGGCGAAGGTGACGCGGCCCGCGGTGACCCGGCCGCCGTCCGGCAGCAGCCCGAGCACCGCGCGGATGGTCGTGGTCTTGCCGACGCCGTTGCGGCCCAGCAGCGCGGTCACGCCGGAGGCCGGCACCTCGAAGGTGACGCCGGTGAGGATGCGGGACCCGGCGATGTCCACGTCGAGGCCCTCGACGCGCAGGATCGGTGGCACGGTCACAGCTCGTCTCCCAGATAGGCCTGCTGGACGGTGGCGTCCGCCATCACCTCGGCGGGGCTCGCGGCGGCGAGCAGCCGTCCGTGGTGCATCACGGCGACCCGGTCGGCGAGGCCGAGGACCACCTCCATGTGGTGCTCGACCAGCAGCACCGTGCGGCCCTCGTCGCGGTGCAACGACCTGATCAGGTCGGTGAGCTCGGCGGTCTCCTCCGAGGCCACCCCGGCCATCGGCTCGTCCAGCAGCATCAGCCGCGACCCGGCCGTGCCCGCGCCGAGGGTCGGCGCGAGCAGCATCGCCAGCTCCAGCTTGCGCTTGTCGCCGTGCGAGAGGCCGGCCGCGAGATCGTCCGCGCGGTGCGCCAGCCGGACCCGCTCCAGCACTCCGGCGACGTCCGCCGCGCCGACCCGGCGCACCCCGGCGGACCGGGCGGCCAGGTCGACGTGCTCGGCGACCGTCATCGTCGGGAACACCGAGGACGACTGGAAGGTCCGCCCGATGCCCCGGCGCACCCGGCGGTGCGGGGGCAGCGCGGTGATGTCGTGGCCGTCGAGCAGGACGGCGCCGCCGGTCGGCCGGGTCAGCCCGGTGATCAGGTTGAACAGGGAGGTCTTCCCGGCGCCGTTGGGGCCGATCACGGCGAGGAGTTCGCCCTCGCGCACGGCGAGCGACACCTCGTCGATGATGTCGGCGCCCCCCACCGACCAGCACAGCCGGTCCAGTCGCAGTACGGACGTCATGCTCAGCCGATCCTCGTCTCGGCGGGGGCGACCTGCGCGGCGGGGAAGGCCCGCGCCACCCGCGGCACCCCCTCGCCGGTGAACCGCGCCTGGAACGTGGGCTGGAGCAGCGCGTGGTCGGCGGCCCGCACGGTGTTCGGACCCTTCACACCGGAGAACGAGAAGCCCTCCAGCGCCTTCACCATGGCGTCCGTGTCGCCCTTCGCGCCGCCCGCGCGGACCGCCTCGACGACCATCTGCGCCGCGTTGAACCCGTCCGGGGTGAACAGGTCCTCCTCCCACTTCTTCGCCTTGAAGTACGTCCGCATCGCCTGCGCCTCCGGGGTGTCCGCGGCGCCGGGCACGTAGTGCGCGAGCAGCGTGACCTTCTCCCGCGCCTTGCCGAAGACCGGGTAACTCGCCCTGCTGTCCAGGCCGGTGACGACGGTGGCGGCGTCCAGGACGCCCTGCTGGTCGAGGGTGGACCACATCGACTGGGCGGTGTCCCCGGCCCAGGCGACGAACACCATGTCCGGGCGGGCCGCCTTCACCTTGCTCGCCACCGGGGTCAGATCGGTGGCGGCGGGCGGCGCCAGCACCTCGCTCACGGTGGTGCCGCCGGTGCCGAGCACGGACTTCACGGCGGCGGCGTTGGCCTGCCCGAAGGCGTTGTCCTGGGCCAGCACCACGACCTTCTTGCCCTTGGAGGCGCCCAGGATGTTCTTCGCTGTCAGCACGTCCTGGTAGGTCTGGCGGCCGGAGCGGAACGTGTAGCGGTTGACGCCGGTCAGCGCGTCGGTGGCGGCGGGCCCGCTGATGTACAGCGTCCTGTTCTGCCCGGCGACGGGCGCGATCTGCGTGGCCACGCCGGAGACGGCGGAGCCCGCGATGATCGGCACGCCCTGCCCGATGCGCTTCTTCGCCAGGGAGACGCCCTTGGCCGGGTCGCCGCCGTCGTCGTCCTTGATCACGGCGATCTTCACGCCGTCGACGGCGCCGGTGCCGTCGGTCGCGTGGTCGAGGCCGGCCTCGAAACCGCGCAGGTACTGCTCGCCGTACGAGGCCAGCGGGCCGCTGGTGGAGGTGATGAGGGCGACCTTCACCTCCTCGGCGCCGGAGGCGGTGCTGCTGCCGGGGCTGGAGCAGCCGGCGGTGAAGGCGGTGGCGAGCAGGGCCACGGCGGCGGACAGGAAAAGGGGTCTACGCATGACCGAACGGCTCCTCGGTGCGACGGCGGACGACGCCAGCGGCACGATCCGTCACGGGTGATCACTGTGCGCTGAGCGGTACCCGGCAGTGTGATCCCGCTCAGATCCGGCCACAATGTGGCCCGCACACACGTGACACCGTTCAACCGTGGTGTCTACACACGTCGTTGCGGTGCGAGGAGGGGAAGCGGCACGCAGACGCGCGCCGGTCAGGAGGTCCGGCGGCTCCGGGCGGCGGCCTGGTCCGCGAGACCGCCGGCGCCGAGCAGCCCGGTCGCCTCGAACGGGTCGGAGGCGGCCAGCCGCGGCAGTTCACGCCGGGACAGTGCCGTCACCACCGGCGGCATCGCCCCCCGCACGAGCTGCGTCGCGCGCAGCCACCCGGGCACGTACACCGACGGACGGCGCCGCTCCACCGCGTCCGCCAGCCGCCGCGCCACGTGCTCCACCGGATACACCTTCCGCGCCGGCGGCGGCATGTGACCGCGCAGCTCGCGCAGCACCGCGTGCTCGTCCACCCCGCGGATCATGTCGGTGTCCGTCCAGTTGATGTACGCGATCGACACCGCGACATGACGGTGCGCCATCTCCGCCCGCAGGGAGTGCGCGAACGCCTCGACGCCCGCCTTCGACGCGCAGTACGCGCTCATCATCGGCGCCGAGCCGATCGACGCCAGCGACGCCACCTGGAGGAAACAGCCGCCGGTGGAGGTCAGGTCGCCGATGAACGTGCGGGCGGTGGCCGCGCTCCCGATCAGGTTCACCTCGATCACCCGCCGCCACACCGCCGGGTCGGACTCCGCGAACGGCCCGCCCTCGGCGACCCCCGCGTTGGCGACCACGACCGACGGCGGCCCGAGACGCGCCCGGATCTCGGCGCCCGTCTCCGCGAGCCCCTCGTCGTCCGTGACGTCGACCTCCCAGCAGCCGGCCTCGCCGGGCAGCTCGTCGTGCACCTGCCGCAGCGTCCGCTCCTCCCGCCCGAGCAGCGCCACCTTCATGCCGCGCGAGGACAGCTCGCGGGCCATCGCCGCGCCCAGGCCGCGGGCCGCGCCGGTGACGACGGCCGTCCTTCCGTCCAGCGGGTTCCGGGTCTGCGGCATGCGACGCTCCTGTGCTCCGTGGCGGGCGCTCGTCCCGTTCACCGTAGGTCCGGCCGGGCATCGGCGCAGGTCGGGCAGTGCGGGCCGAGGCGCACGCGGGGCGTCAGTGGTCTGGACCGGTGAGAGTTATCCACAGGGTGGCCGGAGCGACGGGGGACGACGTAGCGTGTCCGCCATGAAGATCCTCATCAGCGCCGACATGGAGGGCGCCACCGGTGTCACCTGGCCGGCCGACGTCCTGCCGGGCACGCCCCAGTGGGAGCGGTGCCGGTCCATGTTCACCTCCGACGTGGACGCCGCCGTGCGCGGCTTCTACGACGGCGGTGCCGACGAGGTGCTGATCAACGAGGCCCACTGGACCATGCGCAACCTGCTGCTGGAGCGGCTCGACGAGCGCGCCGAGATGCTCACCGGCCGGCACAAGGACCTGTCCATGGTGGAGGGCGTGCAGCGCGGCGACGTCGACGGCATCGCCTTCGTCGGGTACCACGCGGGCGCCGGCATGGAGGGCGTCCTCGCGCACACCTTCCTCGCCAACTCCATCACGGGCGTGTGGCTCAACGACGTGCGCGCCAGCGAGGGCCTGCTCAACGCCCACGTGGCCGCCGAGTACGGAGTCCCGGTGATCCTCGTCACCGGCGACGACGTGGCCTGCGAGGACGCCCTCGGCTACGCGCCCGAGGCGCGGAAGGTCGCCGTGAAGGACCACGTGTCGCGGTACGCCGCCGTGTGCCGCACGCCGTCCCGGACGGCCGCGGACATCCGGGCGGCGGCCACGGAGGCGGCCGCGCTCGCGGTCCGCCACGAACCGGTCCGCGGCGGTCCCTTCACCGTGGCGGTGGAGTTCGACGCCGAGCACCTGGCCGGCGCCGTCACCGTCGTGCCGGGCGTGACCCGGAGCGGCGAACGCAAGGTGATCTACACCAGCGAGACCATGTACGACGCAATCCGCACCTTCAAGGCGGTCACCACGATCGCCTCGGCCGCGGTGGAGGAGCAGTATGGCTGACCAGCTCGCCCTGGACGAGGTCGTGACCTTCACGTCCGACCTCATCAGGATGGACACGACGAACCGGGGCGGGGGCGACTGCCAGGAACGCCCCGCCGCCGAGTACGCGGCGGCGCGGCTCGCCGAGGCCGGCCTGGAGCCGGTCATGCTGGAGCGCACCCCGGGCCGGACCAACGTCGTGGCGCGGCTGGAGGGCACCGACCCGTCGGCCGACGCGCTGCTGGTCCACGGCCACCTGGACGTCGTCCCGGCCGAGCCCGCCGACTGGAGCGTGCACCCCTTCTCCGGGGAGATCCGCGACGGCGTGGTCTGGGGACGCGGCGCCGTCGACATGAAGAACATGGACGCGATGATCCTGTCCGTGGTGCGCTCCTGGGCGCGCGAGGGCGTGCGGCCCCGCCGGGACGTCGTCATCGCCTTCACCGCCGACGAGGAGGACAGCGCCGCGGACGGCGCGGGCTTCCTCGCCGACCGGCACCCGCACCTCTTCGAGGGCTGCACCGAGGGCGTCAGCGAGTCCGGCGCGTACACCTTCCACGACGGGCAGGGCCGGCAGTTCTACCCGATCGGGGCCGGCGAGCGCGGCACCGGCTGGATGCGGCTCACCGCCCGCGGCCGCGCCGGACACGGCTCCAAGGTCAACCGGGAGAACGCGGTCACCCGCCTCGCCGCCGCCCTCACCCGCATCGGCGAGCACCAGTGGCCGCTGCGGCTCACCCCGACGGTGCGCGCCGCGCTGACCGAGATCGCCGCCGCGTACGGCATCGAGACGGACCTGTCCGACGTGGACGCCCTGCTGGAGAAGCTCGGCGGGGCGGCCAAGCTGGTCGAGGCCACCGTCCGCAACAGCAGCAACCCGACGATGCTCGACGCCGGCTACAAGGTCAACGTCATCCCCGGCGAGGCCGTGGCGCACGTCGACGGGCGGTTCCTCCCCGACACCGAGGAGGAGTTCCGGGCCACCATGGACCGGCTCACCGGCCCGGACGTCGACTGGACGTTCTCCCACCACGAGATCGCCCTCCAGGCGCCGGTGGACTCGCCGACGTTCGCCCGCATGCGGGAGGCCGTCCAGGCGTTCGCGCCCGAGGCGCACACCGTGCCGTACTGCATGTCCGGCGGCACCGACGCCAAGCAGTTCGCCCGGCTCGGCATCACCGGGTACGGCTTCGCACCGCTGAAGCTGCCCGAGGGCTTCGACTACCAGGCCCTCTTCCACGGCGTGGACGAGCGCGTGCCGGTCGAGGCGCTCCAGTTCGGTGTCCAGGTGCTCGACCGGTTCCTGCGGTCGGCGTGAAGCGAGTGGGGGAGACAGTGCAGACCCAGGCGTACGGCGAGTGGCCCTCGCCCGTCGACGCGGCCACGGCCGCGGCCCACGACGGCAGCCCCGAGTACGTGGGCTTCGTCGGGGACGAGGTGTGGTGGACCGAGCCCCGGCCCGCCGAGGCGGGCCGCCGCACCCTCGTGCGGCGGCGCGCGGACGGCACCGAGGAGTCCGTCCTGCCCGCGCCGTGGAACGTCCGCAGCCGCGTCATCGAGTACGGCGGCCACCCCTGGGCCGGCGCCGTGCGCGACGGCGTGCCGCTCGTGGTCTTCGCGCACTTCCCCGACCAGCGCCTCTACCGCTGGGAGCCGGGCGCCGAGCCGGTCCCGCTCACCCCGGTGTCACCGGTCGGTCTCGGGCTGCGCTGGGCCGAGCCCGTCGTGCTGCCGGAGCGCGGCGAGGTGTGGTGCGTCCTGGAGGAGTTCACCGGCGACGGCCCGAGCGACGTGCGCAGGGTCCTCGCAGCCGTCCCCCTCGACGGGTCCGCCGCCGGCGACCGGGGCGCCGTCCGGGAGCTGACCGGGGAGCGGCACCGGTTCGTCACCGGACCGCGGCTCTCGCCCGACGGGACGCGCGCCGCCTGGATCGGCTGGGACCACCCCCGCATGCCGTGGGACGGCACCGAGCTGATCGTCGCCGACGTCGCCGCGGACGGCACCCTGACCGGCGCCCGCACCGTCGCCGGAGGACCCGAGGAGTCCGTTCCGCAGGCCGACTGGACCCACGACAACCGCCTGCTGTACGCCAGCGACCGCACCGGCTGGTGGAACCTCTACCGGGACGGCGAGCCCGTCTGCCCGCGCCCCGAGGAGTTCGCCGGACCGCTGTGGAAGCTCGGCCAGCGCTGGTTCGCCCCGCTGGACGGCGGACTGATCGCCGTCCTGCACGGCAAGGGCGCCCAGCGGCTCGCCGTGCTCGACCCGGAGACCTGCGAGGTCGTCGACTCGGCGGGACCGTGGAGCGAGTTCGGCCCCACCCTCGCCGCGCTCGGCGAGCGGGTCGTCGCCGTCGGGGCGAGCCCGCACAGCTCCTACGAGGTCGTGGAGCTGGACACCCGCACCGGCCGGGCCCGCGTGATCGGCGCCGCCCACGGCGACGCCGTGGACCCCGCGTACTACCCCGAGCCCGAGGTCCGCACCTTCACCGGACCCGACGGCCGGGAGATCCACGCCCAGGTGTACCCGCCGCGCAACCCCGACCGCACCGGTCCCGACGGCGAGCTGCCCCCGTACGTCATCTGGTCGCACGGCGGCCCCACCGGCCGCTTCCCGCTGGTCCTCGACCTGGAGATCGCCTACTTCACCTCGCGCGGCATCGGCGTCGCCGAGGTCAACTACGGCGGCTCCACCGGGTACGGCCGCGCGTACCGCAACCGGCTGCGCGGCGAGTGGGGCGTGGTCGACGTCGAGGACTGCGCCGCCGTCGCCCGGGCCCTCGCCGAGGAGGGCGTCGCCGACCCGGCCAGGCTGGCCGTCCGCGGCGGCAGCGCCGGCGGGTGGACCACCGCCGCCTCCCTCACCACCACCGACGTCTACGCCTGCGGCACGATCATCTACCCGGTGCTCGACCTCACCGGCTGGGGCACCGGAGAGACGCACGACTTCGAATCGCAGTACCTGGAGACGCTGATCGGGCCGCGCGCCGAGGTGCCCGAGCGGTACGAGGAGCGCTCGCCCGTCACCCACGCCGACCGGCTGAGCGTGCCGTTCCTGCTGCTCCAGGGGCTGGACGACGTGATCTGCCCGCCCGTGCAGTGCGAGCGGTTCCTCGCCCGGCTGGCCGGCCGGGGCGTCCCGCACGCCTACCTCACCTTCGAGGGCGAGGGCCACGGCTTCCGCCGCGCGGACACCATGGTGCGCGCCCTGGAGGCCGAGCTGTCCCTGTACGCGCAGGTGTTCGGGCTGAAGGCGCCCGGCATCCCCGCCCTGGAGCTGACGCCGTGAGCACGCCGACCTCGCTGACGCCGCTGCGGCGCCCGCCCCGCCTCGCCCCCGGCGCCCGGGTGGCCGTCGTCGCGCCGAGCGGGCCGATCCCCGAGGAGCGGCTCGCCGCCGGGCTCGACGTGCTGCGCGGCTGGGGACTCGACCCCGTGGCCGCCCCGCACGTCCTCGGCCGGCACGGCGAGCTGGGCTACCTCGCGGGCGGCGACGCCGACCGCGCCGCCGATCTGCAGAACGCCTGGTGCGACCCGGCCGTCGACGCGGTGATCTGCGCCCGCGGCGGCTACGGCGCGCAGCGCATGGTCGACGCCCTCGACTGGGAGGCGATGCGGGCGGCGGGCCCGAAGGCGTTCGTCGGGTTCAGCGACATCACCACGCTGCACGAGGCGTTCGCGGTGCGGCTCGGCCTGGTCACCCTGCACGGGCCGATGGCCGCGGGCGTCGACTTCGTCAAGAGCGCGCGGGCCCAGGAGCACCTGCGGGCCACCCTGTTCGACCCCGAGTCGGTGCGCACGATCCGCTCCGACGGCACCGCGCTGGTCCCGGGACGCGCCCGCGGGGTGACGCTCGGCGGCTGCCTCTCCCTGATCGCCGGCGGCATCGGCACCCCGCACACCCGCGACTCCGCGCGCGGCGGACTGCTGTGCCTGGAGGACGTGGGGGAGGAGACCTACCGCCTCGACCGCTACCTCACCCAGCTGCTGCGCGCCGGGATGCTCGACGGCGTCGCCGGGCTGCTGCTGGGCTCCTGGGCGGAGTGCGACCCGTACGAGGAGGTCAGGACGCTGCTCGTGGACCGGCTCGGCGGGCTCGGGGTGCCGGTGGCCGAGCAGTTCGGGTTCGGACACTGCGACGACGCGCTCACGCTGCCGTTCGGGGTCGCGGCCGAACTGGACGCCGACGCGGGGACGCTGACACTGGAGGAACCGGCGCTGAGCTGACCACCGCGGCTCCGGGCAGGGCCGGGGACGCCCTGCCCGGAGCGCGCCGGCGTCGTAGGGTGGCGGGGTGCCGCACACCGCTTCCCGTTACCTCACCGAAGGCCGCCGCGTGGGCCTGCGCCACTTCACCTACGACGACGCCGCCGAGTTCACCGCGCGGGCCCGGGAGAGCAAGGACCTGCACCACCCCTGGCTGTTCCCGCCGGACACCCCGGCCGCCTACGCCGCCTACGCGCAACGGCTGATCGAGGACCCCGCCAAGGCGGGGTTCCTGGTCTGCGAGAAGGAGGCGGACGGCGCCCTCGCCGGCTTCGTCAACGTCAACAACATCGTCGAGGGCGGCTTCCTCTGCGGCGCCCTCGGCTACGGCGCCTTCGCCCACGCGGCCGGACGCGGGCTGATGCGCGAGGCGCTGGACCTCGTCGTGCGGTACGCCTTCGGGCCGATGCGGCTGCACCGGCTGGAGATCAACGTGCAGCCGGGCAACGCCGCCTCCATCGCCCTGGCCCGCGCCTGCGGCTTCCGCAAGGAGGGCTTCTCCCCGAAGATGCTCTACATCGACGGCGCCTGGCGCGACCACGAACGCTGGGCGCTCACCAGCGAGATGCTCATCGGGGACGGCTGACCGCGCCCCGCGGAACCGCTCGCCGACGGCCTCTGTTCAGGCGGGCGTCCGACGGCTTCCATGGAGATCGTGACGACGATCCGACATGAGGTACTCACGCTGCCGGCCGCGCACCCCGGCCCCGACAACCCGCTGCCCGCCCTGCGCCCCCTCGACGAGATGCACCGCATCGAGGACCGCGACAAGAAGGACCTGCCGCGCGACATGGCCCGGCAGATCGGCTACGCCCCGCTGCACAGCCTGCTGCCGGTCCCCGTCCGCGACGGCTACGACCGGGACCGCGCGCCCCGGCCCCTCGACGCCCTCGTCATCGAGAACGACCGCCTGCGCGCCACGGTCCTGCCCGGCCTCGGCGGCCGGATCGCCTCCCTCGTCCACAAGCCCGCCGGCCGCGAACTGCTGTACGTGAACCCGGTGTTCCAGCCCGCCAACTTCGCGCTCAACGGCGCCTGGTTCTCCGGCGGCATCGAGTGGAACATCGGCGCGACCGGCCACACCACCCTGTCCTGCTCGCCCGTGCACGCGGCCCGCGTCCCCGCACCGGACGGCGGGGAGATGCTGCGCCTGTGGGAGTGGGAGCGGCTGCGCGACCTGCCCTTCCAGGTCGACCTGTGGCTGCCCGACGGCTCCGACTTCCTCTACGTCGGCGCGCGGATCCGCAACCCGCACGAGCGGCAGACCCCCACCTACTGGTGGTCCAACATCGCCGTCCCCGAGGACTGCCGCGTCCTCGCCCCCGCCGAGGAGGCCTACCACTTCGGCTACGAACAGCGCCTGCGCCGCGTCCCCGTCCCGGAGTGCGACGGCGTCGACCGCACCTACCCCCCGAACAGCACGTACGCCGCGGACTACTTCTACGAGGTCCCGGAGGAGCGCCGCCGCTGGATCGCCGCGCTGGACGGCGACGGCCACGGGCTCGTGCAGACCTCCACCGACACCCTGCGCGGCCGGAAGCTGTTCGTGTGGGGGCGCGGGCCCGGCGGACGGAGCTGGCAGCAGTGGCTCACCGAACCCGGCACCGGCGGCTACTGCGAGATCCAGGCCGGCCTCGCCCGCACCCAGCTGGAGCACGTCCGTCTGGAACCGGCGAGCGAGGTGTCCTGGCTGGAGGCCTACGGCCCCTTCGAGGCGCGGCGTGAAGGGGAGTGGGGCGCCGTCCTCGACGAGGCGGAGGCCCGCCTCGAGGGGGTGCTGCCGCGTGCGGACGTCGACGCGGCGTACGCGGCCTGGCTGCCGTACGCCGACACCGAGCCCGGCGAGCGGCTGGCCGCCGGGTCCGGGTGGGGCGCGCTCGAGGTGCTGCGGGCCGGCTGGAAGCTGCCCGGCACGCCCTTCGACGAGAGCACCCTCGGCGAGCAGCAGGAACCCTGGCTGCATCTGCTGCGCGCCGGTTCCTTCCCCGAGCCGCCCGGCAGCCGGCCGCCCGGCGGGACTCTGGTCGCCAGGCACTGGCGGGACATGCTGGAGACGGCGCCCGCGACCGGGCTCACCGAGTACCACCTGGGAATCGCCCAGTGGCACGGCGGCGACCGGGCGCAGGCGGTGCGCAGCTGGGAGCGGGGCCTGGCGCAGGACGGCACGTCCTGGCCGGCCCTGCGCTGTCTCGCCGTCGCCGACCGGGAGGAACGCCACCCCGAGCGCGCCGCCGACCGCTATGTCCGGGCCTTCGACGACCTGTGCCGCGAGGCCGGGGAGGCCGGAGGCGACACGGCGGCCGACACGGCGGGGGAGTGGACCGCCGCCGTGGCAGCCCTCGGGCGCGAGGCGATCGAGGCGCTGCTCGCGGTGGGGCGCACCACGGACGCCCGGTCGGTGTGGGAGCGGCTGGCCCCCACCACCCGGGCGCGCGGACGCTTCCGGTTGATCGAGGCGGACCTGCTGCTCGCCGAGGGGCGGAACGAGGAGGCCCGCGCCGTGTTCGACGCGGGCTTCGAGGTCGCCGACCTGCGCGAGGGCGACGAGGTCATCGGGCGGCTGTGGGCGCGGCTGACGGACGAACCGCTGCCGGAGCGGTACGACTTCCGGATGCGGCCCACACCCTGACGGAGGCTCAGGCGCGACGGTCCGCGTACTCGTAGACCGCCCCGTCCGGGTGGCGTGCGATCAGGTTGCGGCCGACGGGGGTGGGCAGCGGTCCGGCGAGGACGGCCGCGCCCATCTCCTCCAGCACCTGGCGGGTCTCGTCGACATCCTTGACCGCGATGGTCGCGGCGACCTTGCGCAGCACGTCCAGCTGGGCCTCGGGGCCGCTCATCAGCAGGAAGCAGCCGACCGCGGCGACCTGGACGCCCTCCCGTTCGAACCGCATGGCGGTCCCGCCCGCCAGCCGCTCGTAGAAGGGGATGGCGGTCTCGATGTCGTCGACGCAGACGCGCAGTGTGGCACCCAGAATCTCCATGGGACGAGCCTAGTTGGCCGGTCCGGGCGGCGGGGCGGGGCGCGGACGATCTCCACACCGCTCCCTCCCGTCGTACGACCACGGCGAGTTACCGGGTCCTGGGCACGGGTACCCGGATGCCATGCAGCGTTTGGAGCACATGCAGCATCTGGACAAGCACCTGGCGGACCAACTGGCCCACGTGGCCCGGGAGTCCGTGCGGGCCGAACTGCGGGAGCAGACGCGGGGGCAGCGCCGCAAGGCGGCCCTCTACGCCGGTTCCGGCGCCGCCGCGCTGTACGCGGGCGCGGCCGTCGCCCTCGCCGTGGGCCTCGCCCTGGACCTGGTCCTGCCGGGCTGGGCGGCGGCCCTGATCACGGCGGTGATCCTGGCCGCGGTCGCCTTCGCCCTGCGGACGGCGGCCCGCCCGGCCGCACCGGGCGCCACCGCGGCGGGCGGGACGGGGGCAGCGGGCTCCGCCTCCGTGCCCCCGGTGCCGTCCACGCCGCCCACGGTCGGAACCGACCGCGCCCCGGGCACCGACCGCATCCCGGGCAAGGGCTGAGGCCGAGGCGACACCCTGGTACGGCAGTGGCGGCAGCACGCAGCCGTACCCGCCCCGACGTTTGGCGGTCCCGCACAGGGGGACGCGGAAGTCTCCCGACGTACGCGACCGCGCCGGAGGCGAACCGTGAGTCGACCCCGCATTGTGATCGTCGGAGCCGGCTTCGCCGGTTACCGCACGGCCCAGATCCTGTCCCGCAAGGCCAGGGGCCGGGCCGAGATCGTCATGCTCAACCCGACCGACTACTTCCTGTACCTGCCCCTGCTGCCCCAGGTCGCGGCCGGGATCCTCGAACCACGCCGGGTCACCGTGTCCCTCTCCGGGACGCTCCCGGAGGTCAAGCTGGTGCTGGGCGAGGCCGGCCGTATCGACCTCGACGCCCGCCAGGTGCACTACACCGGCCCCGAGGGCGAGGGCGGCACCCTCTCGTACGACCGGCTGGTGCTCGCCGCCGGCAGCGTCAACAAGCTGCTGCCCATCCCGGGCGTCGCCGAGCACGCGCACGGCTTCCGCGGCCTGCCCGAGGCGCTCTATCTGCGCGACCACGTCACCCGCCAGGTGGAGCTGGCCGCCGCCACGGACGACCCGAAGCGCTGCTCCTCCCGGTGCACCTTCGTCGTCGTGGGCGCCGGCTACACCGGCACCGAGGTCGCCGCCCACGGCCAGCTCTTCACCGACGCGCAGGTCGCCAAGCAGCCGCTGCGCACCGGCATGCGTCCCCGCTGGATCCTGCTGGACATCGCCGACCGGGTCCTGCCCGAGCTGGACGAACGGCTCTCCCGCACCGCCGACGCGGTGCTGCGGGAGCGGGGCGTGGACGTGCGGATGGGCACCTCCGTGAAGGAGGCCACCCCCGACGGCGTGCTGCTCACCGACGGGGAGTTCGTCGACACCCGCACCCTCGTGTGGTGTGTGGGCGTGCGCCCCGACCCGCTCGCCGAGTCCCTCGGGCTGCCCATGGAACGCGGCCGGCTGCTGGTCGACCCGCACCTGCAGGTGCCGGGCCGCCCCGAGGTCTTCGCCTGCGGTGACGCGGCCGCCGTGCCGGACCTGGAGAACCCCGGCTCGTACACCCCGATGACCGCCCAGCACGCCTGGCGCCAGGGCAAGGTCTGCGCGCACAACATCGCCGCGTCCTTCGGGGACGGCGAGCGGCAGGCGTACCGCCACAAGGACCTGGGGTTCGTGGTGGATCTCGGCGGGGCCAAGGCCGCCGCCAACCCGCTCGGCGTCAACCTCTCCGGCGTGGCGGCCGGCGCGGTGACCCGGGGCTACCACCTCGCCGCGATGCCCGGCAACCGGGTGCGGGTGGCCGCCGACTGGCTGCTGGACGCCGTACTGCCGCGCCAGGCTGTCCAGTTGGGCCTCGTACGGTCCTGGTCCGTGCCGCTGGACACCGCGTCCCCGGAGGTCGCCCGCGTCCCCGGCCGGCCCTTCGAGGACACGCCGTCCCCCGGTGGCGCCGGGCCCGCCGAGCCGGCGAAGAACCAGCCGGACGGTGAGCCCGCCAGGAGCCGGCCGGGCGGCGAACCCGCCAGGAACCAGCCGGGTGGCGAGCCCGCCAGGAACCAGCCGGGTGACGAGCCGGCGAAGGGCAGCACCGAGGCCGGCGGGGAGGCCCTCGCACCGCCGCCCGACCAGCCGGAACCCGGCCCGGACGTGGCGCCCGGCCCCGTCCGCCGTACCGACCGACCCAGCCAAGGAGACGCATGAACACCGGTGAACTCGTCGAGCTCGGACAGCAGCTGCGGGTGGACAGTGTCCGGGCGGCGGCCGCCGCCGGCTCCGGGCACCCCACCTCGTCGATGTCCGCGGCCGACCTCATGGCCGTCCTCTTCGCCCGCCACCTGCGCTACGACTTCGAGCGCCCCGACCATCCCGCCAACGACCGCTTCGTCCTCTCCAAGGGCCACGCCTCCCCGCTGATGTACGCCACCTACAAGGCGGCCGGCGTCATCGGTGACGAGGAACTGCTCACCTTCCGTGAGAACGGCAGCCGTCTGGAGGGCCACCCCACGCCCCGCAAGCTCCCCTGGGTGGAGACCGCGACCGGCTCCCTCGGGCAGGGCCTGCCCGTCGGCGTCGGCCTCGCGCTCGCCGGGAAGCGGCTGGACCGCACCGGCCACCGCGTGTGGGTGCTGTGCGGCGACAGCGAGCTGGCCGAGGGCTCGGTGTGGGAGGCGGCCGAGCAGGCCGCGTACGAGAACCTCGACAACCTCACCGCGATCGTGGACGTCAACCGGCTCGGCCAGCGCGGCCCCACCCGGCACGGCCACGACCTCGACGCCTACGCGCGCCGCTTCCAGGCGTTCGGCTGGCACACCGTCGAGGTGGACGGCCACGACGTGGACGCGGTGGACCGCGCCTACGGCGAGGCGCTGTCCACCCACGGTCAGCCGACCGCGATCCTCGCCCGCACCCTCAAGGGCAAGGGCGTGGAGTCCGTGCAGGACCGGGAGGGACTGCACGGCAAGCCGCTGCCGGAGGCGGAGGACGCGATCGCCGAACTGGGCGGACCCCGCGACCTGCGCATCACCGTCCAGGCGCCGCCCGCCGGCGGCGAGGCCCCCGCCCGGCGGATCACCACGCCCGAGCTGCCCCGCTGGGAGCGCGGCGAGGACATGGCCACCCGCGACGCCTTCGGCGAGGCGCTGGCCGCCCTGGGCTCCGCGCGCGACGACGTCGTCGCCCTGGACGGCGAGGTCGGCGACTCCACCCGCCTGGAGTACTTCGCCAAGGAACACCCCGAGCGCTACGTCGAGTGCTACATCGCCGAACAGCAGATGGTCGCCGACGCCGTCGGGGTCGCCGCGCGCGGCTGGCTGCCGTTCGCGTCCACCTTCGCGGCCTTCCTCACCCGCGCCCACGACTTCGTCCGCATGGCCGCGATCAGCGGTTCGGGCCTGAACCTCGTCGGGTCGCACGCGGGCGTCGCCATCGGCCAGGACGGACCCAGCCAGATGGGTCTGGAGGACCTGGCGATGATGCGGGCGGTGCACGGCTCCACCGTGCTGTACCCGTGCGACGCCAACCAGACCGCCCGCCTGGTCGCCGCCATGGCCGGCCTGGAGGGCATCCGCTACCTGCGCACCTCCCGCGGCAAGAGCCCCGTGATCTACGGCCCCGACGAGGAGTTCCCCGTCGGCGGCAGCAAGGTGCTGCGCTCCTCCGGCCAGGACCGGCTCACCCTGGTCGCCGCGGGCGTCACCGTGCCCGAGGCGCTGGCCGCGGCCGACGCCCTCGCCGAGGAGGGCATCGCCGTCCGGGTCGTCGACCTGTACTCGGTGAAGCCCGTCGACGTGGAGACGCTGCGCACGGCCGCCGAGGAGACCGGCTGTCTGATGACCGTCGAGGACCACCACCCCGAGGGCGGGCTCGGCGACGCGGTCGCCGAGGCGTTCGGCGACGGGCGTCCCGTGCCGCGGCTGGTGCGGCTCGCCGTGCGGAACATGCCGGGTTCGGCCGCCCCCGAGGAGCAGCTGCACGCCGCCGGGATCGACGCCGCGTCGATCGCCGCGGCCGGCAGGCTGCTGGTGGGGGAGGCGATCGTGTCGTGAGCGACGGCGGCTCGCGCACCGTACGGGCCGGCCGCCGCCGGGTGGAGATCCGCCGCCCGGACAAGGTGCTCCTCCCGGGCGTCGACGGCGCCCGGGAGTACACCAAGGGCGACCTCGTCGACTACCACCGGGCCGTCGCCCGCCACATGCTGCCGCACCTGAGGGGACGGCCGCTGATGCTGGACCGGCGGCCCGACGGCCTCGACGGACCGGCCTTCATGCAGAAGAACACCCCCGACAGCTACCCGGACTGGATCACCCGGGTGGAGGTCGGCAAGGAGGGCGGCACGGTCACGCACACCGTGTGCGACGACACCGCGACCCTCCTGTACCTGGTCGACCAGGCGAGCATCACGCTGCACCGCTGGCTCTCCCGCGCCGACGACGTGGACCGCCCGGACCGGCTGGTCTTCGACCTGGACCCGTCCGGCGACGACTTCGAGGCGGTGCGGGAGGCCGCGCGGTGGCTGGGGGAGCTGCTGGACGAACTCGCGCTGCCCTCGGTCCTGATGACCACCGGCTCGCGGGGTCTGCACGTGGTCGTGCCGCTCGACGGCGGCCAGGACTTCGACCCGGTACGCGAGTTCGCCCGCGAGGTCGCCGACACGCTGGCCGACGCCCACCCGGACCGGCTCACCACCGCGGCCCGCAAGAAGGACCGCGGCGACCGGCTCTACCTCGACGTGGGGCGCAACGCGTACGCGCAGACCGCGGTCGCCCCCTGGACGGTCCGCGCCCTGCCGGGAGCGCCCGTCGCCACCCCGGTCACCTGGGAGCAGCTCGACGACCCCGAGCTGCACGCCCGCCGCTGGACGGTGGAGAACGCCGTCGAGCAGGCCGCCACGAAACCGTGGGCGGGTCTGTCCGGCAAGGGCCGCTCCCTCGCCCCGGCCCGCCGGAAGCTCGCCGCGCTGCGCGGCTGATGTGCCGGAACCGCGGCCCTTACCCCCTCGCGACCAGGGGCGACAGCCGGACGCGGCGAACGGGTGAGACCTCGGAGGTTTGGCGAACACACTTGCGGCCACACGGAGGGGGAGGTGGCCATGTCGAACACGAAAAACACCGAAGAGTCACAGGATTCACAGGAATCCCAGGACTCCCGTGAGGGCCAGGACTCCCAGCGGGCCCGGACCTCACGCACTCCCCGTAAACGAACCGCACCCCGCAAGCGGCCCGAGAACGACAGCGACACGACCGAGAGCACCACGGAACGGAAGAAGCCGAAGCCCATGCAGGTGCTGCGCCAGGCGCGCGAGCAGCTCGCGGAGCTCACCGGCATGGAGGCCGAGTCCGTGTCGTCCTTCGAGCAGACCTCGGAGGGCTGGACGCTGGAGGTCGAGGTCCTCGAGCTGGAGCGGGTGCCCGACACGATGAGCCTGATGGCGAGCTACCAGGTGGAGCTGGACCCCGACGGGGACCTCACCGGGTACCGGAGGGTCCGCCGCTACGAGCGCGGACGCGCCGACGGGCGGAAGTGAGGCGGCCGCCAGGCCGCACGACAGCAGGACATCGCTACATCCATCCCACATCCCCGACACCAAGGAGGAACGGCCGGCATGACAGTCGTACCGGCACAGCAGTCCGGCGGCGGAGGCGGCAGCAGCGGTCTCTACGACGTGCTTGAGCTTGTACTGGACAGGGGGCTCGTCATCGACGCATTCGTGCGCGTGTCCCTGGTCGGCATCGAGATCCTCAAGATCGACGTCCGTGTCGTCGTCGCGAGCGTCGACACCTACCTCCGCTTCGCGGAGGCGTGCAACCGGCTCGACCTCGAGTCCGGACCCAAGAAGAGCCCGGGCCTCCCCGAGATCGTCGGCGAGGTGACCGAGTCCGGCGCCCGCGGCAAGTCCAAGGGAGCCCTCTCCGGCGCCGCCGAGACCATCTCGGACGCCTTCAAGCAGGGGCGCGAGGGCGAGACCGAGTCGCGGCCCCGCGCCCGTAAGAGCACGTCGCGGCGCAAGGAGGAGCAGGAGTGAGCACGTACGTCTACGGCATCACGGCCGCCTCGCACCCCTCACTGCCCGAGGGCATGGGCGGCGTCGGCGACCCGGCGCGACCGCTGCGCGTGCTGACCCAGGGGGACCTGGCGGCCGTCGTCAGCGACGCCCCCGAGGGCCTGCGCCCCAAGCGGCGTGAGCTGCTCGCCCACCAGAACGTGCTCAGCGAGATCGGCGCGGGCGGCTGCGTCCTGCCCATGCGCTTCGGCAGCGTCGCCACCGACGACGACGCGGTCACGTCCGTCCTCGCCGAGCGCGCCGACCACTACCTGGAGCGGCTGCGCGCCCTCGACGGCCGCGTCGAGTACAACGTCAAGGCCAACCACGTGGAAGAGGCCGTCCTGCACCACGTGATGGCCCTCAACCCGGAGATCCGCGCCCTCGCGGAGTCCAACCGGCAGTCCGGCGGCGGCAGTTACGACGACAAGATCCGCCTCGGCGAGATGGTCGCCGAGGCCGTCAAGGCCCGGGAGGCCGAGGACGGCGCCGCGCTGGAGAACGCGCTGCGCGGCATCGCCGACGCCGAGAGCGTGGGCCCCGAGTCCACCGGCTGGCTCGCCAACGTCTCGTACCTGGTGGAGCGGGCGACGGCGGAGGAGTTCCTGGCCGCGGTGGAGCAGGCCCGCACGGACATGCCCCACCTGGAGATTCGACTGAACGGCCCGCTGCCGCCGTACAGCTTCGTCGAGCCCGGCCCCGCCGAGCCTGCGGGCACCACGGCCGCGGGGGCGGACACCGGAGCGGAGTGACGACATGGGCCTGATCTCGGAAGTGCTGCTGCTGCCGCTCGCCCCGGCGCGCGGCGGCGCCTGGGCGATCCGGCAGGTCCTTCAGGAAGCGGAACGCATCTATTACGACCCCGCGACCATCCGCGCCGAGCTGGCACGGCTGGAGGAGCTGCTGGAGGCAGGGGAGATCACCGAGGAGGAGTTCGACGAACAGGAGGACGCACTCCTGGACCGGTTGGAGATAGCGACGCGCACGGGCGCGGGTCAAGGGGACGGGACGGCACAACGATGAATCGAACGGGAATGGGCCTCGCCATCGGGGCCGGATATCTCCTCGGACGGACCAAGAAGCTGAAGATGGCGCTGGCCGTCGGCGGACTGGTCGCGGGCAAGAAGCTCAACCTGAGCCCGCGGGCCGTGGCCGACCTGGTGTCGCAGCAGCTTCGTGACAACCCGCAGTTCAAGGAGCTGGGCGACCAGCTCCGCGGTGATCTGCGGGGCGTCGGCAAGGCCGCCTCCGGCGCACTGGTCGAACGGCAGATCAGCTCGCTCGCCGACCGGCTGCACGGCCGCACCGCGGAGGTGCGCGGCCGGCTGGACGGCGGCGGTGAGGACCGGGACGGGACGGACGAGTCCGCCGGCGAGGAGCCGTACGACGAGGAGACGGACGACCGCGGGCAGGACGACCGCGAGCCGGACGACAGCGGTGAGGACCGGGACGACGACGGCGGGCGCGGGAGCGGGCCGGAGGCCGGCCGGACGGCGAAGAAGGCCGCCAAGAAGGCCCCGGCCAAGAAGGGCCCCGCCGCGAAGAAGGCCGCACCGGCCAAGCGCGCCGCCGGCGGCCCGGCGAAGAAGGCGGCCGCCAAGAAGACGGCCGCGAAGAAGACCGCGTCCGCCTCGCGCGGCGCCCGCTCCCGTTCCTCGAAGGGAGGCGGTGAGTGATGACCGAGACCGTCGGGCGGGCCACGTCCGCCGCACGCGACGGCGCGGACGGCGCCAAGAACCCGCTGTCCGACCTCGCCCACAGCGAGGCCGCCGACCGGCTCAAGGCCGAGCTGCAGGACTACCTCGCCGCCCAGGCCACCCGGCTGCTGACCGGCGTCGGCCAGAAGCTGGGCGAGACCACGGGCAAGCTCAACGACATCGCCGAGGGCAACAGTCCCGGCTTCGCCAAGCTCGCCGCCGACGGCGGCAAGAAGCTCGCCGAGGGCAAGGGCCCGCTGCGCACCGCCGTGGAGCTCGGCGCCACGCGCGCCAAGGACAACGTCAAGGGCGCCCTGAAGAACCTCGGCGGCGGTGGCGGCAAGCGCAAGAAGTCCTCGGGCAACAAGCCGACCGTCATCATGGAGTACATCGACGTCGGTGTGCCGCTGCGCACGGCGTACGACCAGTGGACGCAGTACCAGGACTTCAGCACCTTCGCCAAGGGCGTGAAGAGCGCCAACAAGTCCGACGACACCACATCGGACTGGCAGGCGAAGATCTGGTGGTCCAACCGCAGCTGGAAGGCCACGACCAACGAGCAGGTGCCCGACGACCGCATCGCGTGGTCGACGGAGGGCGCCAAGGGCACGATGAAGGGCGTCGTCTCCTTCCATAAGATCGCCGAGAACCTGACCAGGGTCCTGATGGTGATCGAGTACTACCCCTCGGGCTTCTTCGAGAAGACCGGCAACATCTGGCGCGCCCAGGGCCGCCGTGCCCGGCTCGACCTGAAGAACTTCGCCCGCTTCATCACGATCAAGGGCGAGGCCGAGGACAGCTGGCGCGGCGAGATCCGCGAGGGCGAGGTCGTCAAGAGCCACGAGGACGCCGTGGCCGAGGAGGAGGAGCAGGAGCAGCAGGGCGGCCCCGAGGAGGAGAACGGGGACGCCGAGGCCGAGGGCCCGGAGGGCTCCGAGGACGAAGGCTCCGAGGACGAGGAGTACGACGAGGAAGCCCCCGAGGCAGAGACCGACGAGGGCCCCGAGGACGCGTACGACGAGGACGAGGAGTACGAGGACGAGGACGGTGCCGGTCCTGAGGACGCGTACGAGGACGAGGCCGGCGGCGCCGAGCCCGACGACCCGTACGAGGACGAGGACGAGGACGAGGAAGCCGCCGACGACGAGGACGACGACGAGGAGTACGAGGAGGGCGTCCCTCCGGAGGAGGAGTACGAGGACGACGACGAGGAATACGAGGACGACGAGCCGGCCGACGAGGCCGCTCCTGAGGAGACCGAGGGCCGGAGCCGCCGATGACCACCCCCAGCCGACTCCCTGATCCGTACGGCCAGGGCAGCAGCGCCAACCTCGCCGACATCCTGGAAAGGGTGCTGGACAAGGGTGTGGTGATCGCGGGTGACATCAAGATCAACCTGCTGGACATCGAGCTGCTCACCATCAAGCTGCGCCTCGTCGTCGCCTCCGTGGACAAGGCCAAGGAGATGGGGATCGACTGGTGGGAGTCCGACCCGGCGCTGTCCTCACGCGCCCGGCGTGACGAACTGGCCCGCGAGAACGCCGAGTTGCGCGAGCGTCTGGCCCGGCTCGAGGAGCTGGAGCCGCGCCGCGCCGAGGAGGAGACCCCGTGACGGGACTGCGCTACGTCTACGCGGTCTGCCGCCCCTTCGGCACACCGCTCCAGGCCCAGCTGACGGGGGTGGGCGGCGACCCGCCGCGGCTGGTTCCGCACCGGGACCTGGTGGCCGTGGTCAGTCATGTGCCCGAGGCGGACTTCGCGGAGGAGTCGCTGCGGGCGCATCTGGAGGACCTGGACTGGCTGACCGCGGTCGCGCGGGCCCACCAGGGGGTGATCGACGCGCTCACCACCGTCACCACCCCGCTGCCGCTGCGGCTCGGCACCGTGTTCCGCGACGACAGCGGCGTGCGGTCGATGATCGAGGCGCGCGAGGAGAACTTCCTGCGCCGGCTGGACCGGCTGGAGGGCCGGGTCGAGTGGGGCGTCAAGGTGTTCCTTGAGTCCGCGCCGGAACGGGCTCCCGAGCAGCCGGCGCCGCAGCCCGCGGCGATGTCCGGACGGGACTACCTGCGCCGGCGCAGGGAGCAGACGCGGTCGCGGGAGGACCAGTGGCAGCGGGCCGAGACCTTCGCGACCCGGCTGCACCGGACCCTCGCCGGTTTCGCCGAGGACTCCCGGCTGCACGCGCCGCAGAACCCCACCCTGTCCGGCCACCGCGGCCGCAACGTGCTCAACGCCGCCTATCTGGTGCCTCGCGGACAGTCGGAGACGTTCGTGGAGCAGGTGGAGCGGACGAAGGACGACTCCCCGGAGCTGCGGGTCGAGCTCACCGGGCCCTGGGCCGCCTACTCGTTCGCGGGCGAGGAGGAGGCCGGCGAGAAGACCGCGGGCGGGGAGCCCGCCGGTGGGCGGACCGCCGAGGAGGGGATCGCGTGACCGTCGTCGAACGGCGTGAGATCGCCCTGGTGGACCTGCTCGACCGGCTGCTGGCCGGCGGTGTGGTGATCACGGGCGACCTGACCCTGCGCATCGCCGATGTCGACCTGGTCCGCATCGACCTCAACGCGCTGATCAGCTCCGTGAACCGCAACGTTCCCTCGCCCTTCGAGGAGTCCCCGTGACCGACGACCCGCGGCACCGCGCGCCCGACGCGCCGGAACCCGTCACGGTGACCGACGCCGACCTCTTCGAGGGCCGGTCGCCGCTGGACCCCGAGGCGTCCTTCGACGCCCGCCCGGAGGCCGCCGTCCGCCCCGCCGAGCCGCGCCCCAAGCCCCGCAGGCGCCTCGACCTGGAGCCGGACACGGTCGAGCGCGACCTGGTGAAGCTGGTGCTGACCGTCGTGGAACTGCTCCGCCAGCTCATGGAGCGCCAGGCGGTGCGCCGCTTCGACGAGGGCGACCTCACGGAGGAGCAGGAGGAGCGGGTCGGGCTGACGCTCATGCTGCTGGAGGACCGCATGGCCGAGCTGCGCAACCGCTACGGGCTGCGCCCCGAGGACCTCAACCTCGACCTCGGCCCGCTCGGGCCGCTGCTGCCCCGGGACTGAGATCCCGGGGCGCCGGCCCCTCCCGCCGCCGGCCGGTCGTCCGTCAGGCGTCCTTACGGCAGAGAATCTCACCGTGCAGCACGGCGAACCAGCCGTCCTCCCGGGCGCCCCACTCCCGCCACCCGGCGGCCAGGGCCTCCAGTCCGGCGCGGGTGGCGTGCCCGCCGGCCACGGCTCGCTCCGCGTACGCCGACGCCACCGTGCGGTCCGCCCACAGCCCGCTCCACCAGGCGCGTTCCTCCGCCGTGGAGTAGGTCCAGGTGCCCGTCGTCGCCGTGACGTCGGTGAACCCCGCCTCGAGGGCCCACGCCTTCAGCCGCCGTCCCGCGTCCGGCTCACCGCCGTTGGACCGCGCCACGCGCCGGTACAGGTCCAGCCAGTCGTCGAGGCCCGCCGACTCCGGATACCAGGTCATCGCCGCGTAGTCCGCGTCCCGGACGGCGACGTACCCGCCCGGCCCCGTCACCCGCCGCATCTCGCGCAGCGCGGCCACCGGGTCGCCCACGTGCTGGAGCACCTGATGGGCGTGGACCACGCAGAAGGTGTCGTCGGGGAAGTCCAGCGCGTGCACGTCCCCCGTCACGAAGTCCGCGTTCGTCAGACCCCGCTCCCCGGCCACCTCGCGCGCCCGCTCCAGGATGCCCGGCTCCCGGTCGAGACCGGTGACGTGTCCGCCGGGCACCAGGGCGGCCAGGTCGGCGGTGACGGTGCCGGGACCGCAGCCGACGTCCAGGATCCGCATGTGGGGCTTCAGCGCCCCGAGGAGGTACGCGGCCGAGTTCTCCGCGGTGCGCCAGGTGTGCGACCGCAGCACCGACTCGTGGTGCCCGTGCGTGTAGACGGCGGTCTCCCGTGCGTGCGGCATGGCGGGGCCACCCCTTTCAACTCGTCGTGAGGGCAGCCAGGTTACGCGCGACGGCCGCATGATGAGATACACGTCTCGCATACCGGGATCGCTCCTGCCGGCCGCCGCGCCGGACGGGAGCCGGAAAACCCGTTTGCCAGGCGTTCCCGGCGCCCCGCAGAATCGCGCCCATGGGACATCTGGAAGCCGCGCATCTCGAGTACCACCTCCCCGACGGGAGGACACTCCTGGGAGACGTGTCGTTCCGGGTGGGGGAGGGCGCCGTCATGGCACTCGTGGGACCCAACGGCGCGGGCAAGACGACCCTCCTGCGCATCCTCTCCGGTGAGCTCGCCCCGCACGGCGGCAGCGTCGCCGTCACCGGCGGCCTCGGCGTGATGCGCCAGTTCGTCGGCTCCGTACGGGACGACACCACCGTGCGCGACCTGCTGGTGTCCGTGGCGCCGCCCCGTGTCCGCGAGGCCGCCCGCGCGGTGGACGCCGCCGAGCACGCCATCATGACCGTCGACGACGAGGCCGCCCAGATGCGCTACGCGCAGGCCCTCTCCGACTGGGCCGAGGCCCAGGGCTACGAGGCCGAGACGCTGTGGGACATCTGCACCACGGCCGCGATGGGCGTCCCCTACGAGAAGGCCCAGTGGCGGCAGGTGAGCACCCTCTCGGGCGGCGAGCAGAAGCGGCTGGTGCTGGAGGCGCTGCTGCGCGGCCCCGACGAGGTGCTGCTGCTCGACGAGCCCGACAACTACCTGGACGTGCCCGGCAAACGCTGGCTGGAGGAGCGCCTCGCGGAGACCCGCAAGACGGTCCTGTTCGTCTCCCACGACCGGGAACTCCTCGCCCGCGCCGCCGAGAAGATCGTCTCGCTCGAACCCGGCCCGGCGGGCGCCGACGCCTGGGTGCACGGCGGCGGCTTCCGCACCTTCCACGAGGCCCGGCGCGAGCGCTTCGCCCGCTTCGAGGAGCTGCGCCGCCGCTGGGACGAGAAGCACGCCCAGCTGAAGAAACTGGTGCTGACCCTGCGGCAGGCCGCCGAGAACAGCCCCGACATGGCGTCCCGCTACCGCGCCGCCCAGACCAGGCTGCGCAAGTTCGAGGAGGCCGGACCCCCGCCCGAGCCGCCCCGCGAGCAGGACATCCGCATGCGCCTCAAGGGCGGTCGCACCGGCGTCCGCGCCGTCACCTGCGAGCGGCTCGAGCTGACCGGCCTGATGAAGCCGTTCGACCTGGAGGTGTTCTACGGCGAGCGCGTCGCGGTGCTCGGCTCCAACGGCTCCGGGAAGTCGCACTTCCTGCGGCTCCTCGCCGGCGACGACGTCGCGCACACCGGCGCCTGGCGGCTCGGCGCGCGCGTGGTGCCCGGACACTTCGCACAGACCCACGCCCACCCCGAGCTGATCGGCCGCACCCTGCTCGACATCCTGTGGACCGAGCACGCCCAGGACCGGGGCGCCGCCATGTCCCGGCTGCGCCGCTACGAGCTGACCCAGCAGGCGGAGCGCACCTTCGACCGGCTCTCCGGCGGGCAGCAGGCCCGCTTCCAGATCCTGCTGCTCGAGCTCCAGGGCGTCACGGCCCTGCTGCTCGACGAGCCCACCGACAACCTGGACCTGGAATCGGCGGAGGCCCTCCAGGAGGGTCTCGAGAGCTTCGAGGGCACCGTCCTCGCCGTCACGCACGACCGCTGGTTCGCCCGCTCCTTCGACCGGTTCCTGGTCTTCGGCAGCGACGGCCGTGTCCGCGAGACGGCGGAGCCGGTCTGGGACGAGCGCCGGGTGGAACGCGCCCGCTGACGCGGGGTGGCCCGGGCGCCGCGCGGGTACCCGGGACGCATGAACGCACATGACGAGCGGGGCACCACGATGACCGGAGTCGACCCGAACCGCCTGGACGACCAGCAGCTCATGAAGGAGCTGGAGACCATCCACCGCACGCGCCACGACACGCTGCTGTACGGGTCCAACGACGCGCTGCGGGCCCACAACGAGCGCATGGCGCAGCTGGAGGGCGAGTACCTGCGGCGCAACCCGCGCCGCCCCGTCGCGCCCGGCCGCACCCGCGAGGGCGCCCGGGAACGGACCGCCTCGGACTCCGCGACGCCGGCCGCCCCGGGCACGTGAACGACGGAAGGGAGCCCCGCCCGAGCGGGACTCCCTTCCGTCACCTGCGCGCGGTCACGAGGCGCGCTCCGCCGCGAACACCTCCAGGAAGGTCTCGCAGAACGCCTTGAGGTCGTCCGGCTTACGGCTGGTGACCAGCTTGTTCGAGCCGTGGTCGCAGACCTTGACCTGCTCGTCCACCCACGTGGCCCCCGCGTTGCGGAGGTCGGTCTGCAGGCTCGGCCAGCTGGTCAGGACCCGGCCGCGCACGACGTCCGCCTCGATCAGCGTCCACGGCGCGTGACAGATCGCGGCCACCGGCCGGCCCTGCTCGAAGAAGTCCCGGACGAACGCGACGGCCTTGTCGTCCGTCCGCAGGAAGTCCGGGTTGGCGACCCCGCCGGGCAGCACCAGCCCGTCGAAGGAGTCCGCCGACGTGTCGCCGACGACCTCCTGCACGGGGAAGGTGTCCGCCTTGTCGAGGTGGTTGAACCCCTGAATCTCCCCGGACTGCGTCGACACCAGCACGGGCTCGTGGCCCGCCTGCTCGGCCGCCTTCCAGGGCTCGGTCAGCTCCACCTGCTCGACGCCCTCGGGTGCGGTCAGAAATGCGATGCGCATGATGGCGCTACGTCCCTTCGTCGTTTCGTCGATCTGTCGTCTGCTTCGGTAGGTCGTCCGTGCCGGTCCGCCGTGCCCCTCCCGCGTCAGCCCGTGTCGTCGGGGTCCGCGCGGCTGATGCCGGCGAGGGCCGACTCCGGGTCCCGGGCCTCGGCCAGGTCGCCGAGGGTCACCAGACCGACGGGCAGCCCGCCCTCGACCACGGGGATCCGCCGTACCGCGTGCTCCCGCATCAGGGCGACGGCCGACGCCACCGGGGCGTCCGGGGCCAGCGTCAGCGGGTCCGGCGTGCACACCGACCCGACACTCACCGCGTACGGGTCGCGGCCCTCGGCCACCGCCCGCACGGTGATGTCCCGGTCGGTGACCACCCCCACGACGTGCTGTCCGTCCGCCACCACCACGTCGCCGATGTTCTGGCCGCGCATCAGCCGCGCGGCCTCGACGACCGAGGCGTCCGGACGGACCGCGACCACGCCGGGGGTCATGACGTCCTTCACGAACTCGGCCATGGCCGGCGGGCCTCCCTTCCGGTCAAGCCGTCTCCGTCTCCCGGACCCCGGTCAGCGCCCGGGCCAGCTCCTGCAGGCTGTGGTAGCGGTCCTTGCGGGGCAGCCGCTCCATCGCCTCCACGAGCGCGTCGGGGGCGTGCCGCCGGTCCAGGGCACGCATCAGTTCACGGGGGCCCGCGGGAAAGTCCCCGCGGCCCAGGCTCCGGGCCAGTTCCAGTCGCACCGTCTCCAGCGACGACGGGTCCCGGCCGGGCGTCACGGGCCCGCGCGCCACCTCGGGGTCGTCGTCGGCGAACGGCTCCGGGTCGTGCCACTCCTCGGTGCGGGTGGGATGTCCGGACCGCAGCAGGCCCTGCAGTTCGTGCTTCATCTCGTCGTCACGGTGGACGCTGAGCCGGTCACTGCCTCGCTGCATGTCTCCCTCCAGGTCGTTCGGGGGTGCGTGCCGCGTACCCGAGGAGCGCGGGCCGACACCGGCTGACGCGCGGCGATCCGGGCGGATCCGGACGGCGTTCCCGTACCGCCGTGGTTTGACCCAGGCACCGCGGGAGACCCGGCCCGCACGCCCCCCACGCGGCTTCCGGAAGGACCGGCCATGGCGGTTCTCGCCCTGCTCGTCCCGTCCCTCATGCTCGGCGTGATCCTGATGCTGGGCCGCTACGAGGACTACGTCCTGCCGCCACGGGAGGCGGAACCGGAACCGGGCGACCGGTCCGTGGAAGGTTTGCGCGGCTGACACGGGGGAACGCGGACGGGAAGTGCTTCGGACAGGAGGCACGTCCGTGGCGGCGGTCCACCGCCCCCGGACGTCCCTGTTCCGGCGGGTGCGTCCGCCACGGTGACCGTCCGTCCCCGAGCACCTCCTAGGGAGTGCGACGCACCATGCCGAGCCGAACAGGCGCCAAGACGCATCCCCATCACGACGCACCCGACACCGCGGAGGCCTTCCGCAGGCTCGCCGCCCTGCCCGAAGGGCCCGAGCGGGACGCGCTCCGCGACGACCTCGTACGGGCCTGGCTCCCCATGGCCCACCGCCTCGCCGGACGGTTCCGCAGCCGCGGCGAGAGCTACGACGACCTGTGCCAGGTCGCCGCCCTGGGGCTGGTCAAGGCCGTCGACCGGTACGACCCGGACCTCGGCAACGCCTTCGAGAGCTACGCCGTGCCGACCGTCACCGGTGAGATCAAGCGGCACTTCCGCGACCACATGTGGACCCTGCACGTCCCGCGCCGCGTCCAGGAACTGCGCAACCGCGTCCGGCGCGCCTCCCAGGACCTCTCCCAGACCGTCCAGGGCCGCAGCCCCACCGTCGCCGAGATCGCCGAGTGCGCCGGACTGACCGAGGACGAGGTGCGCACCGGCCAGTCGGCGGCGGAGAGCTTCAGCGCGCTGTCCCTGGACGCCGAGATGCCCGGCAGCGGCGACGGCTGGTCCCTGGGCGACGCCCTGGGCGGCCCCGACCCGGCACTGGACACCGTGGTCGACCGGCAGGCGGTCAAGGACCGGCTGGCCGAGCTGCCCGAGCGCGAGCGGGCCATCCTCTACATGCGTTTCTTCGACGACATGACGCAGAACAGCATCGCGCAGGAGCTGGGCCTGTCCCAGATGCACGTCTCCCGGCTGATCAGCCGCAGCTGCGGCCGGGTCCGCGACCAGGTGATGGGCGACACCGACGACGAGTAGAGGGCTTCCTCACCCGCACGGGTGCGCCCGCTCCCGCGAATGGTGCCCGGCCGCGCGCGAGGCCGGGCCGCTCGGGCTGTGATGGCACCGGGGCGACCGCCGCGCCCCAGCCGTCGCCGAAGGAGCCCGCACCATGCGCCGCACCGCCCGTGCCCTGTCCGTCGCCGCCGTCGCCGGCACCGTCCTCGGCGCGCTCGCACCGGCCGCGTCCGCCCTGACGGCCCCCGCCGGCGTGAGCGCCTGGGCGTCCCCCTCCCCGTGCCCGTCCCCGACCGCGGGACACGGGTGGCAGGGGCACACCCCCCGCAGCGCGACGCCGACCCCGGCGGCACCGGGCGCGCACGAGGCCGAGGAGTACACGTCGGAGACCCTGGTGGAGGAGTTCACCGAGGCCGATCTCTACGGCGCCACGTCCCTCGACACCGCCGAGGGCCTCGCCCCCGAGGAACCGGCGGAGACCGACCCGCTCGCGCCCGAACTGGCGGAGGAACCGCCCGCCGGGCTCGACGAGCTGATCCCCGACGCGGGCGCCGAGGAGCGCGCCGGAGTCCCGGGCCCGCAGGGCACCCCCGGCACGGCGCAGGACCCCGGCACGACCGGCCCGTACGGAACGGACCCCGGCGCGGCCGGCCCCGCAGACCCCTACGCCGCCGACCCGTACGCCTCCGACCCCGGAACCATGGACCACAAGGCCCCGCCCCGCACGGCGCCCGAACCCGGGAGCGACCCCGGGGCGGGCGGCCCCGAGGCGGCCCCGCTCTGGACCGCCCCGCCCCAGCCCACGGCCTCGCCGACCGCCTCCCGCACCCCCACCCACAAGCCGACCCCCACCCACGGGCCGACGTCGACGCCCTGCCCCTCGCCGACCGCGCACCAGGGCGTCCAGGCGGGCGGCGGCGGGGCCTTCACCGACTCCGTCCCCGCCCAGGTCGCGGGCGGTCTGCTGATCGCCGGCGCGTTCGGCGCCGGCGCGCACCGGCTGGTCCGCCGCCGCACCGGCCGGACGCGCTTCTGACGCCCCCGCCGGGCGGCCGTGCCGGTGCGGCGGCGCACCCGATCCGGCACCGTGCTCATGACGGGCCGGTCTCGGGGTACTGACTTCGCCGAGGGCGGCACGGACGGACGCCGGGACACGGCGCCGGGCACTGGCAACTGCGCGGAGGTGGCGATGCGGACGCACCCGGAAGGCCACGGCCCCGTCCGCTTCGGGCCGCCGCTCCCCGAGGACGGGCTGCCGGTGCTGCCCGAACTGGCCGGGGTGCTGGCGGCGGCCGCCTCCCGCGGCGGACCCGAACCGGTCGGCGGGGGCCCCGCCCTGATCGACGCGGCCTGCGGCCACGGCGAGCGGCGCGGACTGCCCGCCGCCCCCGACCGCACGGTGCTCGGCCCCGGCGCGCCCGCCCTGCTCATCGCGCTGACCGCCGCCATCGACGGCGACGTCCTGGTGCCGAGGCCGTGCGCCTCCTGGTGGGCGCCGTACGCGCGACTGCTCGGCAGACCCGTCTTCCACGTCCCGACACCTCCCGAGAGCGGCGGCGTCCCCGACCCGTACGCGCTCCTGGAGACCGTGCGTCGGATGCGCGCCGAGGGCCGCGACCCGCGGCTGCTGGTGCTGTCCGTGGCCGACGACCCCACCGCGACGGTCGCCCCGCCCGAGCTGCTGCACGAAACCCTGGAGGCCGCGGCCGGGGAGGGGCTGCACCTGGTCAGCGACGAGACCTGGCGCGACACGCTGCACGACCCGCACGGCACGGTGCTGCTCAGCCCCGCCGAGATGCTGCCAGGCCGGGTCACCGTCGTCACCGACCTCGCCGGCTCCCTGCTCCCGCCCGGCTGGCCCGCCGCCGTCGCCCGCTTCCCGGCGGGCGAGGAGGGCGCCGCGCTGCACGCGCGCGTCCTCGACGTGCTCACCGCCCTCGACGCGCGCGTGGCGGCCCCCGTCGCCGCGGCCGCCGGATACGCGCTGTCCGAACCCGAGCCGGTCACCGCCCGCGTCGCCGCGTCCGTACGGACCCACGCGCGGGTGGCCGCCGCCGCGTACCGGGCCGTCGTCGCGGCGGGCGCCCTGGCCCGGCCTCCGCAGTGCGGACGGCACCTGTACGTGGACCTCACCCCGCTGGCGCCCGCGCTGGCCGCGCAGGGCGTCGGCGACGCCCAGGAGCTGGAGGACCTCCTCACCGGCCGGCTGGGCATGCCCGCGGCGGGCGGCCACCGGTTCGGCGACGACCTGGAGACACCGCGCGTACGGCTGTGCACCGCGCCCCTGCTGGGGGAGACGCCCGAGGAGCGCGCCGCGTGCCTGGACGCGGACGAACCGGCGGAACTGCCACAGGTGGGGCGTGCGTTGAACCATGTGACATCGGTCTTCGACGACCTCCGTGACGACGCTCGGCGATGGGAGTCCTCTCGATGACGCAGCGGCACGAGTCGACCAGAACGACGGCCACGGCACCGGACGCCGGCCCCGGCGACGGCCCCCACCCCCCGCTCGCCGAACCGCGCCCGCTCGCCGAGCGCCGCGTGTGGCCCCGCGCCTTCCACGACCGGCTGACCGCCCCGCTGCCCGGCCTCAAGGCCTTCGCGCGGTTCGCCCGGGAGGGCGCGGTGCGGCCCGGCCCCGAGGGCCTCGCCGACATCCCCCGCCTGCCGTACGCGCCGGGCCCCGTGCCCGACGTCGACGCCCGCACGCTCGCCGTGACCTGGGCGGGCCACGCCAGCTGGGTGGTGCGGATCGGCGGGCTCACCGTGCTCACCGACCCGGTGTGGTCCCGGCGCATCCTCGGCACGCCCGCGCGCGTCACGCCCGTCGGCGTGGCCTGGGAGGCGCTGCCCCGCGTGGACGCGGTCGTCATCAGCCACAACCACTACGACCATCTGGACGCCCCGACCCTGCGGCGGCTGCCGCGCGACACCCCGATGTTCGTGCCGGCCGGCCTGGGCCGCTGGTTCCACCGCCGCCGGTTCACCCGGGTCACCGAGCTGGACTGGTGGGAGGCGGCCGAACTGGACGGCGTGCGCTTCGACTTCGTGCCGTCCCACCACTGGTCCAAGCGCACTTTGACCGACACCTGCCGCTCGCTGTGGGGCGGCTGGGTGCTCACCGCGCGCGACGGCCACCGTGTGCACTTCGCCGGCGACACCGGATACGGCCACTGGTTCTCCCGCATCGGCCGCCGCTACCCGGGCATCGACCTGACCCTGATGCCCATCGGCGCGTACGACCCGCGCTGGTGGCTGGCCGACGTGCACTGCGACCCGGAGGAGGCGGTGCGCGCCGCCCGGGACCTGGGGGCGCGGCACATGGCGCCCATGCACTGGGGCACGTTCCTGCTGTCCGCGGAGCCGGTCCTGGAGCCGCTCACCCGGGTCCGCGCCGCCTGGGAGGCCGCGGGGCTGCCCCGGGACCGGCTGTGGGACCTGCCGGTCGGCGGGTCGCGGGTGCTCGCGTGACCCGGGTGACCGGCGTCAGCCGGCGGGTGTGCGGCGCATCCGCCGCCACAGGCTCGGCGCCACACTGATCAGCACGGTCAGCACGATCGCCGCGAGCACGCCCTCCCAGGGCTCGGGGAACAGCGAGCCGCCGAGGACGCCGATGAGCTGGTAGGTGGCCGCCCAGGCCAGGCAGGCCGGCAGGTTGCCGCGGACGAAGCGGCGAAGCGGCCACTTCGCGACCAGGCAGGCCAGCATCACCGGGAGCCGCCCGGCCGGGATCAGCCGGGACAGCACCAGCACCGCCACCCCGTGGTCGGTGAGCTTCTCCTGGGCCTGCTCCAGCCGCTCCTCGGGGGCCCGGTCCCGGATCGCCTCCAGCCAGCGCGATCCGTTCTTCGAGGTCATGCCGCGCCGTCCCAGCCAGTACAGCGCCACGTCACCCAGGAAGGCGGCCAGCGACGCCGTCACGAACACCAGCGCCATCGAGAACGGCGCCGTCTGGTGGAAGGCGACCACGGCCGCCGAACTGACCAGCGCGCCCGTCGGCACGATCGGTACCAGCGCCCCGATGAGCACGAGCAGGAACAGCGACGGGTAGCCGATGGCCTGCTGGGTGGACTCGGGCGCCACGGCCGCCGGGGGTATCAGACCGCCGGCCGCCAGCACGAGGGCGGCGGGGGATGTCACCGGGCGCCCCCCAGGCGCACGCTTCCGCCGTGGTCGAGCCGGTGCACCACCGCCTCCGGCGCGTGCCGTGCCGCCAGCCGCTCGAACTCGTGCCCCGGCGCGTGGAACTCGTGGGGGCGCACGGCGTCCATCCCGATCGGCCAGTACGTGCCGTAGTGCACCGGGACCGCGTCCGCCGCGCCGAGCAGCGCCAGCGCCTCGGCCGCGCGCCCCGCGTTCAGGTGCCCCTCACCCAGGTACGGCCCCCAGCCGCCCACCGGCAGCAGCGCCGTGTCGACCGGGCCGACCTCCTTGGCCATGTCCTCGAACAGGCCGGTGTCCCCGGCGAAGTAGGTGCGCGCCTCGCCCTCCACCACGTAGCCGAGGGCGGGCGCGTGACGGCGGCCGACGGGCAGCCGCCGGCCGTCGTGCAGCGCGGGCACCGCCCGCACCGCGAGGGCGCCGACGGACGTCACGTCGCCGGGCGCCATCTCCGTGACGTGGAGCGCGGTCAGCCTGCGCAGCCCCGGCACGGCGCGGAGCGCGCCGCGGGGCACGAGGAGCCGGGTGCCCGGGGCGAGCCGGGCCAGCGACGGCAGATGGAGATGGTCGGAGTGCAGGTGGGACACCAGCGCCACGTCCGCGCGCAGCGCCTCCGGCGGCGGCACCGCGCCGCGCCTGCGCCGCAGATGCGCCAGCCGGCGTGCGAACAGGGGATCGGTGAGGACGCGTGTGTGCGAGTCCTCCAGCGTGCAGGTGGCGTGCCCCCACCACGTGACCTCCACCGGCACCTCTTCGCCTCCTTCACGCGACTCCCCGAAGCCTACGCGCAGGAGTAGGGTCGGCGGCGAAAACCCGAGGTGGGCCCGAGGTGAGGGGGACGCCATGGCGCCGGTGCGGGTGACGACCATCGCGAGCCTGACGCCGCTGGAGGAGCTGGACGCCGATCCGTTCCTGGTGGACTCCCGCGGCCAGCACACGATGTGCGCGCGCTGGGCCGCCGAGCACGGGTACGTGGTGGCCCGCGAACTCCTGGTGCGCGGTCTGCGCCCCGACCACGCGCTGCTCTGGGACGGGGTGCGCCCCGGGGCCGACCTGTTCGTCGCGCCCAGCCGGAGGGTGCTGGAGCGGGCCCTGTCCTCCGTGGCGGAGTTCACCGCGGAGTGCGCGCGGCGCGGAGTGCGGGTGGAGACGGTGGGCCACGAGGAGCCGTCGTACGACGCGGCGATGAAGGCCCGGGTGCACCGCAGGCTGTCCATGCCCACCGCCGGCTACGACGGCCGCTGAGCGCATCGGGCGGCTGACCAGGGGGGGACGAAAAGGCTCTTCAGGACGTTGTGACAGGGTGGAGGCGGTCCAGAGACGGAACGTGAGGTGTGCGCGGCGTGGGTGACGGGCGATGGCGGAAGGTCGCCAGTCAGATCGGGCGGAGTGTCACCGTGTGGGCGGTCTCCACGCTCACGATGCTGGCGCTCGCGGGCATCCTGCCCGACTTCCGGCTGCGGTCGGCCGACGGCAGCAGCGCCACCGACATCGCGGTCACGGCCGCCCTCGGCGCGGGCGCCTTCGGTCTGCTGTCCGCCCTGGTCTGGCCGCTGCTGGTGCGGCTCCTGCTGCTCGTGCCGGCGCTCGTCCTCGGCGTGCTGGTGTTCTTCCTCAACGGCGCCCTGCTGTGGGTGGCGCTGCGCGTCAACCCCGTCGAGCGCGGTTCGGCGGCCCCCGAGACGGCGGTGGTGGTCGCCGCCGTGATGTCCGCCGTCGCGTCCGCGACCGGAGGCGCGCTCGCCGTCCGTGACGACGACGCCTACCGGCGGCGGCTGTACCGGCTGGCGGACCGAAGACGGCGCTCCGGCCCGCCCTGCCCGGCCACCCCCGGCACGGTCTTCGTCCAGCTCGACGGCGTCGGCCACGACGTGCTGCTGGCCGCCGTCGACAAGGGCCTGATGCCCACCGTCGCCCGCTGGCTCGGCACCGGCGGAGACCGCCCCACCCACCGTCTCACCCCCTGGCGCACCGACTGGTCCAGCCAGACCGGCGCCAGCCAGCTCGGCATCCTGCACGGCAGCAACTTCGACGTCCCCGCCTTCCGCTGGTACGAGAAGGCCCGCCGCGAGGTGATGGTCTGCAACCGGCCCACCAGCGCCGCCGAGCTCCAGGCCCGCGCCATCGAGCACTCCGGCCACGCGGGACTGCTCGCCAAGGACGGCGCCAGCCGGGGCAACCTCTTCGGAGGCGGCGCCGACGAGCAGGCCCTGGTGCTGTCCATCGCCGCCCGCCGCAGGGGCCCGGCCGCACGCTCCCGCGCCGGCTACTTCGCCTACTTCTCCGACCCGGCCAACGCCGTGCGCACCGCCCTGTCCTTCGGCGCCGAGGTGGGCCGGGAGATCGGCCAGTCCGTACGCGCCCGGATACGCGCCCAGCGCCCGCGCGTCTCCCGCGGCGGGCTGTACCCGCTGGTGCGCGCGTTCGCCACCGTCGTCGAGCGGGACGTCGTCACGGCCGCCGTGATGGGTGACGTGCTGGCCGGGCGCAGCGCCGTCTACGCCGACCTGGTCGCCTACGACGAGGTCGCCCACCACTCCGGGCCGGCGAGCCGCGACACCGAGCAGGTGCTGCGCCGCCTCGACCGCGCTCTCGCCCTCGTCGAGAACGTCGCCGAGCACGCGCCCCGCCCGTACCGGATCGTCGTGCTGTCCGACCACGGGCAGAGCCCCGGCGAGACCTTCCGCTCCCGCTACGGCCTCACCCTCGCCGACCTGGTGCGGGCCGGGTGCGGGCTGCCGGTGCCGCGCCGCGCCCGCCGCACCCACAGCGGCGCCGAGGCCCGCGCGGCGGTCCGCGCCGCGCTGCGCCGGCCCGTCGAGGAGGGCGCCGAGCACTACCGGCCCACCCGCGGTTCCGAGCCCGTCGTGCTCGCCTCCGGCAACCTGGGCCTGGTGTCCTTCCCGGACGTGCCGCACCGCATGACCAAGGAGGAGATCGACGCCCGGCACCCCGCGCTGCTGCCGACCCTCGCCAACCACCCCGGCATCGGCTTCCTGCTGGTCCGCAGCGAACGCCACGGCGGGGTCGTCCTCGGCGCGTACGGCGCGGAGATCCCGCTGGACGAGCTGGACGACAACCCGGGCCCGCTGGCCCCGTTCGGACCCGGCGCCGCCGACGTCGTGCGCCGCACCCACACCTTCCCGCACACCGCCGACATCATGGTCAACTCCTTCCACGACCCGGCGGACGGCGAGGTGCTCGCGTTCGAGGAGCAGATCGGCTCCCACGGCGGCCTCGGCGGCGCCCAGTCCCGGCCTTTCCTGCTCTCCCCGCTCGTCCTGTCCGCGCCGGTCCCCGAGGGCACGGAACTGACCGGCGCCGAACAGGTCCACCACGTCCTGCGCCGCTGGCTCGCCGAGGCCGACGAGTCCGACACCCGCCCCCTCCCGGACCACCGCGAGCGCGCGGCCTGAGCGCGGCAACAGGGGCGTCGCGGACGATATTCGCGTGACGGACACGCCCTCCGGTTGAGAACCTCGACCGCGAGTCGTCCACCCCCGTGCCGTCCGCGCCCGCCGAGGCGCGCAGAGGGAGCTTCCGCGTGCAGGCAGCCGTCACCGTCACCCCCGCCCGTGTCCCGGAGCTGCTGCTCGGTCTGGCGACCGTGCGGCCCGTGTTCCTCTGGGGCGCGCCCGGCATCGGGAAGTCCTCCCTGGTCAGGGAGTTCGCCGAGAGCCTCGGCCTGGAGTGCGTGAGCCTGCTGGGCACCCAGCTCGCCCCCGAGGACCTGATCGGCGTGCCGCAGATCCGGGACGGCCGCTCGGTGTTCTGCCCGCCCGCGTCGATCGCCCGCGACGAGCCGTACTGCCTGTTCCTCGACGAGCTGAACGCGGCCACCCCGGACGTGCAGAAGGCGTTCTACTCGCTGATCCTGGACCGCCGCATCGGCGACTACGAGCTGCCCAAGGGCTCCGTCGTCATCGGCGCCGGCAACCGCGCCACCGACAACGCGCTCGCCCGTCCGCTCGCCTCCGCGCTGGTCAACCGCCTCGCCCACGTCCACCTGGAGGCGTCCCCGAAGGACTGGCTGGTGTGGGCGGCGGACAACGGCATCCACCCGTGGATCACCGACCACCTCACCGACCGCCCCGGCCACCTGTGGTCCAAGCCGCCCAAGACCGAGGAGCCGTTCTCCACCCCCCGCTCCTGGCACATGCTCTCCGACGCGCTGCACTCCTTCGGCCGCGACCTCGACGAGGACACCCTGAAGGTCCTCGCCCACGGCACGCTCACCCCCGCGCACGCCTCCGCCTTCTGCGGCTACGTCAAGATCGTCCGCAGCCGTTTCGGCATCGACGCCGTGCTCAAGGGCGACGCCCGCTGGCCGCACCGCCCCGAGGACCGCGACCTGCTCTACTACCTCGCCGAGTCCTTCCGCGGCCGGCTGGTCAAGGAGCTGCCCGCGTCCAAGGAGCACATGTCCGCGGCCGGCCGGCAGATCGCGTACCGCGCCAAGTCGCTGCTGGTGCAGCTCGCGGAGATCTCCGTCGAGGTCGCGCAGACGGTCATCGCCCCGGACGCCGACGGCAACCCGGTGCTGCCGTCGTGGTTCCTCGTCGAGGCGGCCCGTGACATGCCCCGGCTGGTGGAGGCGCGCCGGTGAGCCGTCCCCGCGGCAAGGGCCCGCACACCCAGGGCGACAAGCAGCGCCGCAAGCGCGACCTCGCGGAGGAGGCGTTCACCGCGGGCCTGCGGATCATGAAGGCCAACCCCGCGCTGGCCGCCGTGGAGGCCGACGTGTGCCGCCGCGAGGACTGCGAACTGTCGCCCCGCGACGGTCTGGTGCGCGTCGACTCGGACGCCGTGCTGCACGTCCACCCCGACCGCACGGCCGACCCGGAGACCTGGGCGTGGGCCCTCGCGCACGCCGTCCTGCACCTCGGCTTCGGCCACGTCCCCGCCGCCTCGGGGCCCCGCACCCAGCCGGACGCGTGCGAGCTGGCCGCCCGCTGCGTCGTCGTCGACCGCTTCCTGCTCGGCTCGCCCGTCGGGCGGCCGCCCGAGGAGCTGCCCGCCGCCTACCCCGACGGCGACGAGGAGCGCCTCGCCGCCGCCTGGCGGCGCACCGGCGTCCCCGAGCCCTACCGGCGCTGCGGCACGGCGGGCGGCGAACCCGACCTGCACCTGACCGGCTGGGACGGCTGGTACGGGCAGCCGCCCGACCACCAGCTGGCGTTCGCCTCCGCCCTCACCCGCACCGTGGCCGCCGCGATGGACGTCGCGGGCGGCCGCCGGGACAGCCTGGACGGCGCTCCCGCCCCGCGTCGCCCCTGGCACAAGGCGCTGAGCTGGTTCGTCTCCTCCTACCCGCTGCTCGGCGGCATCGCCTCCGGCATGACCCTGGTCGCCGACGCCGAACTGGCCCGCGCCCACGGCATCTCCGTCGCCGCCGTCAACGCCGAGGCCGGCGAGATCTACGTCAACCCGCTGCGGGTCCTGGAGGACGAGGAGTGGCGGTTCGTGCTGGCGCACGAGATGCTGCACGCCGCCCTGCGCCACGGCGACCGCTGCGGCCCCCGCGACCCGTTCCTGTTCAACGTCGCCTGTGACTTCGTCGTCAACGGCTGGCTCGTCGAGATGGACATCGGCACGATGCCGGCGGGCCTGCTGTACGACAAGGACCTCGCCGGGCTGTCCGCCGAGGAGGTGTACGACCGCATCGCCGGCGAGCGCCGCTCCCGCCGCCTGGCCACCCCGCGCGGCAAGGGCCTCGGCGACGTCCTCGGCGCCCCGCTCGGCCCGCCCCGCGACTGCGTCGACCTCGACGGCTTCTACCGCCGGGGCCTCGCCCAGGGCCTGGACCTGCACGACCGCCAGGAGCGCGGGCTGCTCCCGGCCGGCCTGGTCGAGGAGATCCGCGCCCTCAGTCATCCTCCGCTGCCCTGGGACGCCCGGCTCGCCCGCTGGTTCGACGAGTTCGTGCCCCGCCCCGAGCCGCTGCGGTCGTTCGCCCGGCCCTCCCGGCGCCAGGCGTCCACCCCGGACATCCCGCGCGCGGGCCGCTGGTACCCGCCCGAGGAGGTCGCCCGCTGCACCTTCGGCGTCGTCCTCGACACCTCCGGCTCCATGAACCGGATCCTGCTCGGCAAGGCGCTCGGCGCCATCGCCTCCTACGCGGAGTCCCGCGACGTGCCGGCCGCGCGCGTGGTGTTCTGCGACGCGGCCCCGCACGACGCGGGGTACGTGCCGGTCACCGAGATCGCGGGGAGGGTGCGGGTGCGCGGCCGGGGCGGCACCGTGCTCCAGCCGGGCGTCGACCTGCTGGAGCGCGCCGACGACTTCCCGCGCGGCGCGCCGGTGCTGGTCATCACCGACGGCTGGTGCGACGTGCTGCGGGTGCGGCGCGAGCACGCCTACCTGATCCCCCAGGGCGCGACCCTGCCCTTCACCCCGAGGGGGCCCGTCTTCCGGGTGAGTTGAGCCGTGATGTGATCGGATGGGACAGGACGCCTGTACTCCGGGCGTCCGGACCGAGCACCGCCGGACACACGGCCGGACTTTTCTCGAAAGGATTGCGTCATGGCAACCACGCGCGCCGCACACACCGTCTGGGAAGGCAGCCTCTTCAAGGGCAGCGGGGTCGTCGCCTTCGACTCCTCGGGCGCCATCCCCGAGCAGCCGGTCACCTGGGCCTCGCGCGCCGAGGACGCGAACGGGAAGACCAGCCCCGAGGAGCTGATCGCCGCCGCGCACTCCAGCTGCTTCTCGATGGCCCTGTCCAACGGCCTCGACAAGGCGGGCACCCCGCCCACCCGGCTGACCACCAACGCCGAGGTCACCTTCGTGCCGGGCCAGGGCATCACCGGCATCCACCTCACGGTCGAGGGCACGGTCCCCGGCCTGGACGAGGCCGGCTTCGTCGCCGCCGCCGAGGACGCCAAGGTGAACTGCCCGGTCAGCCAGGCGCTCAAGGGCACCGAGATCACCCTGACGGCGAAGCTCGCCTGACCCGTCCGTCCCCGCAGGTCACCGCAGGCCGCCCCCGCCGCCGGGGCGGCCTGCGCCGCGTACGCCGACGGAAGCCGCCGCCATGACATCGCACCGCCCCGCCGTCTCCGCCCACCGTGGAGGCGCCGAGCGCGCCGCCCCGGCCACCTGGGAGGCGTACCGGGACGCGCTCGACTCCGGCGCCGAGTACGTCGAGTTCGACGTGCGGCGCACCGCGGACGGCGTCCTCGTCGTCCACCACGACGCGCGCGTGGCCGGCACCGGACCCTTGCTGTCCACGCTGACCCGCGCCGAGCTGGACGCCCGCGCCGGACACCCGGTGCCGGCCGTCGAGGACGTGATGGAGCTGATCGCGGGGAAGCTGGTCGCCCATCTGGACCTGAAGGAGACCGGTTACGAGCGGGAGCTGCTGGACCGGGCGGTCGCCCTGCTCGGGGAGGACGGGGTCGTCGCCACCACCCTGGAGGACCGCTCCGTCGCCGCCCTCACCGCCGCCCGCCCGCGCGTGCGCACCCTGCTCTCCCTGGGCCGCGACGGCCGGGACCTGGGAAGGCGTCGCCTCGTGCGCACCCGGATCGGCGAACTGCTGCCGCTGCGGCGCGTCCGTGCCTGCGGCGCCCACGGGGTCGCCGTGCACCAGCGGCTGGCCCGCGCCACCGTGCTGCGCGAGGCCGCCCGCGGGGGACTGTTCACGATGGTGTGGACGGTCAACGACGACACGGCGCTGCGCGCCTTCCTCGACGACCCGCGCGTGGACGTCCTGGTCACCGACCGTCCCCGGCGCGCGGTGACGCTGCGGGACCACCCGGACGGCCGCGACGCCCGCTGACTTCCCTCCGCCCGCACACTTGACAAGAGGCCGCTCAAGTTTTGTGCTGGAAGTGTTGGAAGACCGGAGCGGAGCCCTGACGGAAAGGGGTTACAGCGATGGGACGTGCCGTCGGAATCGATCTGGGAACCACGAACTCGGTGGTCGCGGTGCTCGAGGGCGGTGAACCCACCGTCATCGCCAACGCGGAAGGCGCCCGCACCACCCCCTCGGTCGTGGCCTTCGCCAAGAACGGCGAGGTGCTCGTCGGAGAGGTCGCCAAGCGGCAGGCCGTCACCAACGTCGACCGCACCGCCCGCTCGGTCAAGCGGCACATGGGCGACGCCCAGTGGCGGTTCCCCGAGCAGGGCTCCGTCGACGGCACCCGCTACCGGGCGCAGGAACTCTCCTCCCGCGTGCTGCAGAAGCTGCGCCGGGACGCCGAGTCCTACCTCGGCGAGGACGTCACCGACGCCGTCATCACCGTGCCGGCGTACTTCGACGACACCCAGCGGCAGGCCACCAAGGAGGCCGGCGAGATCGCCGGGCTCAACGTGCTGCGCATCATCAACGAGCCCACCGCCGCGGCGCTCGCCTACGGACTGGACAAGGAGAACGACCAGACCGTCCTGGTGTTCGACCTCGGGGGCGGCACCTTCGACGTGTCGCTGCTGGAGATGGGCGAGGGCGTCATCGAGGTGAAGGCCACCAACGGCGACACCCACCTCGGCGGCGACGACTGGGACCAGAGGATCGTGGACTGGCTCGCCAAGCGCTTCAAGGGCCAGTACGGCGTCGACCTGGCGCAGGACAAGATGGCCGTCCAGCGGCTGCGCGAGGCCGCCGAGAAGGCGAAGATCGAGCTGTCGTCGTCCAGTGAGACCACCATCAACCTGCCGTACGTCACCGCCTCCTCGGAGGGCCCGCTGCACCTGGACGAGAAGCTCACCCGGGCCCAGTTCCAGGAGCTCACCCAGGACCTGCTCGACCGCTGCAAGAAGCCCTTCCACCAGGCCGTCGAGGACGCCGGGGTGCGGTTGTCCGACATCGACCACGTCATCCTCGTCGGCGGCTCCACCCGGATGCCCGCCGTGACCGACCTGGTCCGCGAACTGACCGGCAAGGAACCGCACAAGGGCGTCAACCCCGACGAGGTGGTGGCCCTCGGCGCCGCCCTCCAGGCCGGCGTCATCCGTGGCGACGTCAAGGACGTGCTGCTGCTCGACGTCACCCCGCTGTCCCTCGGCATCGAGACCAAGGGCGGCATCATGACGAAGCTGATCGAGCGCAACACCACGATCCCCACCCGGCGTTCGGAGATCTTCACCACCGCCGCCGACAACCAGCCCTCGGTCGGCATCCAGGTCTACCAGGGCGAACGCGAGATCGCCGCGTACAACAAGAAGCTCGGCACGTTCGACCTGACCGGCCTGCCGCCGGCGCCCCGCGGGGTGCCGCAGATCGAGGTGGCGTTCGACATCGACGCCAACGGCATCATGCACGTCTCCGCGAAGGACCTGGGCACCGGCAAGGAACAGAAGATGACCGTCACCGGCGGCTCGGCCCTCCCGAAGGACGACATCGACCGCATGATGCGGGAGGCCGAGCAGTACGCCGAGGAGGACCGCAGGCGCCGGGAGGCCGCCGAGACCCGCAACCAGGCCGAGCAACTCGTCTACCAGACGGAGAAGTTCCTCACCGAGAACAGCGACAAGGTGCCCGGCGACACCAGGTCCGAGGTGGAGTCCGCCGTCGCCGACGTCAAGCGGCTGCTGGAGCAGGAGTCGCCCGACACCGCCGAGCTGCGCACCGCCGTGGAGAAGGTCGCCACGGTCAGCCAGCGCATGGGCCAGGCGATGTACGCGCAGACCGGCGCCGCCGGCACCGGCGCGGCGGCCGGGCCCGGCCCCGCGGACGACGGCGGCGCGTCCCCGGGGGACGACGACGTCGTGGACGCGGAGATCGTCGACGACGACAAGGGAACCGGCGGCCGCCAGGAGGGCGCGGCCTGAGCCCGCGGGCGCCTCACAGGCGCTCGCGGCACTCCCGCAGCAGCTTCTCGGTGCGCCGGGCCGAGGCCGCACGGGCCGTCATGTGGTCCAGCACCTCCAGGTGCACCGAGACCTCCTTGCGGGAGTCCAGGTACAGCGCGCCGGTCAGGTACTCGGTGAACACCATGTCCGGCAGCTCCGGCTCGGCGAACCGGAACAGGGAGAACGGCGCGTACGTCCCCGGGTGCGGCCCGTCCGCGAACTCGGCGACCTGCAGCGTGACCCGGTCCCGCTCCGCGTACTCCAGCAGCTTGTCGAGCTGGTCGCGCATCACCCGGCTGTCGCCGCTCACCGGGCGCCGCAGCACCGTCTCCTCCATCAGCACCCACAGGTGCGGCGGATCGGGACGCTCCAGCAGCTTCTGCCGCTCCATGCGCAGCGCCACGTGCCGCTCGACCGTCTCCGGGCCCGCCGTCCCGATCGTGCCGGCCTCCAGCACGGCGCGCGCGTAGTCCTCCGTCTGGAGCAGTCCGGGGACGAAGTGCGGCTCGTAGGAGCGGATGATCCGGGCGGCGCCCTCCAGGCTGACGTACAGGCTGAACCACTCCGGCAGCACGTCGTGGTACCGCTGCCACCAGCCCGGACGGTTGGCGTCCTCGGCGAGCGTGACGAACGTGTCCGCCTCGCCGTCGGGCACCCCGTAGGCGGTCAGCAGCATCTGGACGTACGGGATCTTCAGGGCGACCTCGGCGGTCTCCATCCGGCGGACGGTGGCCGGCGCCACCCGCAGTATGCGGGCCGCTTCCTCCCGTGAGAGGCCCGCGGCCTCCCGCAACTCGTACAGCCGCCGTCCCAGGACCACCTGGCCCACCGTGGGTGCGGCCCGCCGCTCACTCAACGCCACGCCTCCCCAACGTGCTCGGGCATGCGCTCATCCTGTCATGTCCTACCGAGACTCTCACGAGCCGCAGGTGACCGCCCTTCTCCCGCCGCCCGCCGCATTACCCCGGACGTAATCGACCCGGCCGCGGACGCACGGGATCGTGGACGCACCGAGTCCCGCACCGCTCCCGACGGAGGATGACGCCCCATGTCCACGACCCCGCTGACCGCGCCCGCCCGGACCGGAGCCCCGCTGCGCCGCCTGCTGGCCCTCGACGCCGTGGTGACCGGCGCCAACGCCCTCGCCTACCTCGCCCTGTCCGGGCCGCTCGGCCGGTTCCTCGGCATCGGCTCCGGGCTGCTGCTCGGACTGGGCGCGTTCCTCGCCGTGTACGCGGCCGGCGTGGGCCTGCTGGCCGCCCGGCCGCACCCGCCGACGGCCGGGGTGCGCGGTGTCGTCGAGGCCAACCTCGCCTGGACGGCGGCGAGTTTGCTCGCGCTCGCGCTGTGGCTCTCGCCCACCACCGCGGGCGCGGTGTGGGTGGTGCTCCAGGCACTCGTCGTGGGCGGCCTCGCCCTGGTGCAGCACCAGGCGCTGAAGGCGCGTCAGCCCAGCCAGGTCTGAAGGTACGCGGCCGTCGCCGGGTCCGCCGGGAGCAGCGTCTCCACGGCCAGCTCGGCGACGGTCACGTCCATCGGGGTGTTGAACGTGGCGATGGACGACACGAACGACAGCGTCCGCCCCCGGTGCTCGACCACCATCGGCAGCGCGAAGTACGCCACCGGCTCCGCCGGTTCCTCCTCGCGTCCGGCGGTGTCCGGCACCGGGAACGCCGCCACCTCGTCGTACAGCGCCCGCAGCCGGTCCGAGCGGCGCAGGGCGATGTTCCGCCGCATCTGCTCCAGCAGGTGCCCGCGCCACTCCCGCAGGTTCCGGATCCGCGGTGCCAGCCCCCGCGGGTGCAGGGTGAGCCGCACCGCGTTCAGCGGCGGCGTCAGCAGACTCTCCGGGACGCCCTCGAACAGCGCGAGCACCCCACGGTTGGCCGCCACCACGTCGTACGCCGCGTCCACCACCAGCGCCGGGTACGGCTCGAACCCGCCGATCAGCCGATCGATGCCGGTGCGGACGACCTCCAGCGCCGGGTCGTCCAGCGGGGTCTCCGGGTACCGCGGCGCGTAACCGGCCGCCAGGAGCAGCGCGTTGCGCTCCCGCATCGGCACGTCCAGGTGCTCGGCCAGCCGCAGCACCATCTCCTCGCTGGGCCGGGACCGGCCCGTCTCGACGAAGCTGATGTGCCGGGCGGAGGAGTCGGCGCGCAGGGCCAGCTCGAGCTGGCTGACCCGCCGCCGCTGCCGCCAGGCGCGCAGCAGCGGACCCACGCCCTCGGTGCGGGAGACGGTTTCGGAGGGGGCAGCGGTCATGGCAGGACGGTAGCCGAGGAGCGGCCGCGCGGGGGAGCCGGCCGCCGCCCGCCCCAAGGCACGAGGGGAGCTTCTGTGGCAGCCTGGACGCGCCACGAGAGCCGACCCGGCGAAGGAGCACCGCGCATGCCCGTCGAACCGCTGTCCCGGACGGAGATCGAGTCCCGGCTCGCCGAGCTGCCGGGCTGGACGCTCGACGGCGACCGCCTCACCCGCGCCTACCGGCTGGACTCGCACATCGCGGCGGCGGCCATGGTCGTGCACGTCGCGCGGGTGCAGGACGAGCTGGACCACCACTCCGACCTCACCCTCGGCTACAACACGGTGTCCCTGTCCGTCCAGACCCACAGCGCGGGCGGCGCCGTCACCGGGAAGGACCTCGAGCTCGCCCGCAGGGTGGAGGACCTGGCGCCCGCCCACGGGGCACACTGAGGCGCGTGCTGGACTACGACGAGGAAGCGGAGCGCTACGACGCCCTGCGCGGCGGTGAACCCCGCGCGGCGGCCGCCGCCGAGGCCGTCATGAGCCTCGTCCCGCGGCGGGCGCGACGCCTGCTGGACGTGGCCTGCGGCACCGGCATCGTGACCCGGCTGTTCCCCGCGTCCGGCCCCGGACCGCGGGTCACCGGGGTGGACCTGTCGACGTCGATGACGCGACGCGCCGCCGCACGGCTCCCGGGAGCCGTGGTGCGCGCCGACAGCCGCCGGCTGCCCTTCCGCGACGCGAGCTTCGACGCGGTGGTCAGCGTGTGGCTGCTGCACCTGCTGACCGACCCCGCCGACGTGCGCGCCGTCGTCGCCGAGTGCGCGCGGGTGCTGCGGCCCGGCGGGGTGTACGTCACCACGGTGCACAAGGGGCTGTCGCACAACGTGGGCAGCGACATCGACGCCGTGCTCGCCGAGCGCCCGCCGAGCCCCGTGCCCGACGACCCCGCGACGGTCGCGGCCTGCGCGGCCGGGCACGGACTGGTCCCGGCGGGGGAGGCCCGCTTCCGGGGCCACGGCCAGGGCCGCAGCCCCCGCCGCACGGTGGACGACCTGCGCCGCGGCTGGTTCGTGACCCTCCCGCCCGGTCACCCTCTCGTCGACGAGTTCGCCGCCCGCCTCTCGGCCCTCCCCGACCAGGACCGCCCCCGCCCGGACCCGGTCTTCACGCTGAGGGCGTTCCGCAGGCCGGCGTAGGGTCACCCGCCGAGCGGACGACAGGGCACCGCCTCCTCCACGGCCCCCGTCCCGCCGTCCGCCCGCACCCGGTACAGGCGGGCGTCCGGCGTCCGCGTCACCGCCTCGGTGAGCCGCCCGTCCGTGAAGAGCGCCGCCGCGCCGTCCTCCACCGCCCACCCGGCGGGCAGCGCACCGCGCGCCACGGCCGCCCGGTAGGAGGACCGGCGGCCGGGCTCGCTGTCGTAGTGCGGGCACACCGAGCCGGGCAGCAGCCCCAGCCCGTCCGGGAGATGGGTCAGCGGGCCGTAGGAGTCGGTGTGCGACCCCTCGGCCCAGCAGTTGGCCCCGGCGCTGATCCCGCACAGCAGCGTCCCGCCGGCGTACGCCTCCCGCAGCAGCCGGTCGACACCGTGCACCCGCCAAACGGCCAGCAGGTTCGCGGTGTTGCCGCCGCCGACGTACACGACGTCCTGCGCGAGCAGGAAGTCACGCAGCGCCGCGTCGTCCAACTCGCGCCTGAACAAGGGCAGTACGGACGCCTCGCAGTCCCGCGCCCGGAACGCGTCGAAGAACTTCTCGATGTACCCGGCCGCGTCCCCACTGGCCGTGGGCACGAAGCACACCTTGGGCCGCGAGGCACGCGCATGCCCGAGCACCCAGTCGTCCAGCACCCCGTTCTCGTCCGTGGAGAACCCGCCCCCGAGCAACGCGATCCGGCTCACCGCCCGCCCACTCCCACCGCGGCGCGGAGCCGTTCGAAGGCGGTGGGGGAGGGACGGTGGGGCAGGAAGGCGGCGATGTCGCGGGCGCAGTCCGCCGGGCTCGTCGTGGTCGTGTCGCACTCGACGTCGTACACGCCGTGCGCGTGCACCCGCGCGTACTGCCGGGCGGCGAGGCCCGCCGGGCGGTCGCCCCGCTCCCGCTCGCGCCGCTCGGTCTCCTCCAGCGAGCACCGCACGCCGACCAGGACGACCTGCCGCGGGTCGAACAGCTCCAGGCAGTCGTCCAGCCGCCACTCCTCGCTCAGCACATGGTCGACCACCACGTCGTTCCCCGCCGCGGCCATGCCCGCGACCGCGCGGTGGTACCCCCGCCAGGTGCGGTGCAGCACGTCGGGCAGCCGGTCGGCGTCGATCTCCCGGCTCGTCCGCATCCGGTGGAACGCGTCCACGGGCATGTGGAACCACGGCCCGTCCAGCACCCGCAGCAACTCCCGCGCGATGCTGGACTTGCCCGAACTGGACGTGCCGTTGAGGAAGATGATGCGTCCGTGCATCGAGGTGGCTCCTTCGGGTCGCCGGCGGGGGCGGGACCATCATCCCCGCCGGCGATCTTCAGCGCACCGTGCATGTCCTCCCGCCCAGGGCGAAGGCCGACGGTGTCGCCTCCGTGGCCGGGCCGCTCGCGGTGAAGCCGAAGGCGACCGACGCGCCGGGCGTCACCGTGCGGTTCCAGTCGGCGTCGCGGACCGTCACCGACGTGCCGGACTGTGTGTGCGTGCCGTTCCACAGGTGCGCGATGCGCCGGCCGTCCGGGAAGGTCCAGGTGAGCGACCAGCCGTCCCACGCCGTCGTTCCCGTGTTGGTCAGGCGGACCTCCGCCTGGAAGCCGTCGCCCCACGCGTGCGTGACCCGGTACGTCACCTCGCACGCGCCCGACGGGTCCGGATCGGTGCCGCCGCCCGTGTCCGCCGGGTCGCCGTAGATCACGCCCCGGCCGTTCGTCGCCACGTACACCCGGCCGAAGACCCGCGGGTCGCCGGTGATGGCCGCGCCGGTCCAACCCCACTGGTGCGCATCGTCGTTGACCCGGACCCAGCTCGCGCCCGCGTCCGTGGAGCGGTAGATGCCGCGCACCCCGTCGATCCGCGCGCTGGTGAACAGCGTCGGGTAGGACGCGTCCGGCGCCGCCTTGCCGAAGCCGACGGTGTCCGCCTCCTCGACGCCCGGCAGCTCGGTGAACGTCTCCCCGAAGTCGGTGGAGTGCCACAGCCCGTACGGTCCGCCGGCCGCCCCGCCCGCCAGCCAGATCTCGCCCGCCGTGCCCGGCAGCGCCTTGAACCGCACGCTGTCACCGGCCGGCAGCCCGGTCGCCGACGACGCCTCGAAGGTCGCCCCGCCGTCCCTGCTGACGTAGAAGCGCCCCGACTTGAAGCCGTAGAAGGTCTCCGGGTCCTCCCGGTCCGACTCCACGATCGCGCCCGCCGGGATGCCCTGCGACGCCGACCACGAGGCGCCGAGGCCGGTCGTGTGGTGCACGCCCGCGCCCTCCGGGCTCCACACGAAGCGGCCGCCGTCCGCCGACGCGGCGACCGTGCCACCGCCAGTGACCCCCGAAGGGTCGGTTCCCGCAGCCCAGTGGGCGCCGTTGTCGGTGGAGAACGCCACATGCGGGCCGGAGTCGGCGTGGCCGACGCGGACCACCGTGTCCGGGTCCGACTCCGCGAAGTCCAGGCTCGTCGTCGACGTGAAGTTCGGCCCGGTGAACATCATCGACGGCACCCGGGTCAGGTCCGTGTGCCGGAACCCGCCGATGTCGCCGAGCGCGCTGAGCAGCGGGGCGCCCGACGGGGGAGAGGCCAGGTCGAGGACCGCCGTCTCCTCCAGGCCGCGCACCATCGGCCGGATGGTGAACGGGGTGTCGTCGTCCCAGCGCGTCAGCTCCTCCGTGCCGTAGATCGTCGCACCCGTGCCGTACATCATCCGGTCCGGGTCGAACGGGTCGATCTCCAGCGCCTCCGTCATCCACCCCAGCTTCGGCGTCTGTTCGGGCGGCGCCGGGTCCGCGCCCCAGGTCAGCCACGGCGACGAGGAGACGTCCATGACGTAGCGGTTCTCGCGCTCCGGGTAGGAGGTGTAGCGCCACGCCTGGGTCCAGGTGGCGCCGCTGTCCGTGGAGCGGAAGATCTGCGTGTCGGGCCACCAGGAGCTGTACGCGGTCGCCATCACCGTTCCGGGGTTCTGCCGGTCCACGGTGAGCCCGCTGAAGCCGAAGTAGGTGTCCGCCTCCGCGACCGGGCTGATGTCCGTCCAGGTGCCGGTCGCCGTGGCGTACCGGTACAGCCGCCCCTTGCCGCCGTCGTACGGCCCGCCCGTGTCGCTGTACGCGAGGTAGAGGTGGCCGTTCTCCGCGTCGAGGACGCCCTTGTGCGCCAGGTATCCCGTGGGCTGGCCGGCCAGCCGCTCCCAGGTCGCGCCCGCGTCCGTCGAGCGGTACACGGCGTTCTCCTTGTCGGCGACCCCGACGTACACGGTCCGCGTCGGCGAGCCCGAGGTCCCCGCCGACTCGTCGAACGTCACCCAGACGACGCCCTGGTTGTCCGAGGCGTAGCCACTCTCGTCGTCCGGATCCTCCGCGTAGTTGCCGGGGTTGGGGAAGGAGGCCACCTCCGTCCAGGTGACGCCCGCGTCCGTCGACCGCCACAGGCCGTGGCCGCTGGGCGCGCCCAGGTACAGCACGTCGTTGTCGTGCGGGTCGACCGCCAGGCGCTCACCCATGCCCCGTCCTGGCATGTTGCCGCCGAGCTTGAACGGCAGATCGGTCTTCCGCCAGCTCGCGCCCCGGTCGGCGGAGCGCATCACCGCGCCGTTCCCGGGGTCCCAGTCGTTGGTGTACGTACCGACCGCCGCGTACACCCGGTCGGGGTCGGCGGCGTCCGAGGCGATGCTGACCACGCCCGTGTGACCCCAGTCGTCCCAGCCGACCGAGTCCAGCAGGGGGATCCAGCCGTGCGTCGACTCCTGCCAGCGGTAGGCGCCGCCGATGTCGGTGCGGGCGTACGCCAGGTCCGGTTCGCCGCGGTTGAAGACGATGCCGGGCACGAAACCGCCGCCGTCGATGCGGGCGTTGTGCCAGGTGTAGGTGTCGGCGGCCGGTGAGACGGCGGCGGGGGCCGGGGAGGGCGCGTCGGCGGCCAGGGCGGGCGGCCCGCCGGCGAGCAGTCCGGCCGCCAGGGCGAGCACGGCCGTCAGGACGTGGGTTCTTCGCACGGTGGGGGTGTCCTTCCTCGTGGGGGGAGAAGAAACGGGAGCGTGCGAGGACCGGGCGGCCCCCCGTGCGCGAGGGGACCGCCCGGCCCGCGGGGCCCCGGCGTCAGGTGCCGGGGCCGGTACACGGAGCGTCGGCGGGGACTATTCGAGAAGCTCCGCGTACGCGCCCATGGCCGTGGCGATGTCCGCCTGGGCCCAGAACCGGTGATACGTGAAGACCGGCGCGGCGCCGCCCTCCAGATAGCTCTCGATCTTCGACCAGGCCGGGTCGTCCTTGTAGAAGGAGCGGATCGAGAGGAACGTCGACGAGGAGTCGATCCGGTCGCCGTTCGGCATGGTGCCGGTCCAGCCGGACGGGACGTACACCGGGTCGTCGAAGCGCTCGTAGTCGGTGCGGGTCTCCGGGACGGCGATGCCGAGGTCGTCCTGGTGGTTCTCCCACATGCCGTCCAGCAGCGCCTTCGCCGTGTCCGCCGCCTCGGTGTCACCGGAGCGGGCGGCGTAGTACGTCAGGATCTTGGCGTAGGCGCCGGCCACACCGACGTCGTTGGTGTAGTCGACGACCTCGACGTGCAGCCCGCTGTTGGCGCCCGGCGAGGACGCGTTCCAGGTGTCGGGCTTGCCGGACCACTTCAGCGTGGACGGGAAGAGGAACGACCCGTCCGGGTTGACCGTGGTCTCGGACAGCGCCCAGTCGACCCACTTGTCGAGGACCGACTTGGCGAGCGCGTTGCCCGTCTGGTGGTACACCTCGGCCACCCGCTCCAGCGACCACGCCTGGAAGCCGAACCACTGGTTCGACGGCGGGTCGTGGTACACCGGCTTCTCGTCGTACCACATGCCGTAGAAGGTCGGTGTGCCGGACGGCGGGGTGGTGTAGCGGCCCGCCCAGCTGTTGGTCGCGCCGCCCGCGATGCCGCCCTCGTCGGACTGGAGCCAGCGGTAGAACTCCAGCTGGCGTTGGAAGGACTTGGCCCAGTCCTCCGCGCCCGTCGCCGACTTCGGCTTCAGCGACGCGTGGTTGGCCAGCGCGTACGCGGCGAGCGGGTTCTGGTACCCGCCGTGCGCGTGGCTGGAACCGATGCGCCAGGACCAGCCCGCCGAGGTGTCGGTGGCGCCGCCCCAGGCGTAGTACCAGGAGAGCAGGTAGTGCGAGGCGTCCTTGCCGGTGCCGGCCGGGCAGGACGTGCTGGTGCAGTTGCCGACCTTCTTGAAGTACTTGTCGTACATCGCGTAGCGCAGGTAGTCGCCCATCTTGGCGGCCTTGGCGACGGTCCCGGCGACCTCGCCGCCCTTGCCCTGCTCCTTCGCCCACAGGTCGGCCCAGTACGCCGCCTGCACCGCGCGCGCGTCGGCGTCGGGGGCGTTGGTGAACTTCCACTGCTTGGCGTAGGACGCGTCCTTGGTGAACAGGTCCAGGTAGCCGTTGGTGCCGCCGTACTTGAAGGCGTCACAGGTGGGCTGCGTGACGGTCTCCCACACCGACTCCTGCGGTCCGCGCTGGAAGGTGTTGATGTAGGACGGTCCGGTGTCGGACGGTCCGGCCTCGCACTTCCCCGGCGAGTTGCCGTAGCCGTAGACGTTGTCCACGTCCTGGATCCAGTGCATGCCGTACACGTTGTCGGTGCCGTACGCCGACTTCAGCTCCGCCGCGATCGGGTCACGGCCGACGGAGACATTCGAGTCGAGCTGCGAGGGGTACTCGTCCGGGGTGTCGTGCTCGGGCGCGTACGTCGCCGGCTTCGAGGGGTCGTAGAAGGAGGTGGTCGGCTGGTCGGCGGCGGTCGGGATGGCGTACCGCTCCATCGTCTCCCAGGCGTCGTTGAACCGCGTCCAGTCCCCGGTGATCCTGCCGTACATGGCCTGCAGCCACAGCAGGTAGCTGTACGCCTCCGAGGTGGTCTCGTGACCGTGGTCGGGCGCCTCGACGATCAGCGTCTCGACCGAGTGGTACGGGATGCCCTCGGGGGAGAAGTAGCCGTTCGCCGGGTCGGTGATCTTGTCGTACAGCTCGAGGAAGCGGCCCTCGTACGACTTGGTCGCGCCCAGCTGGGTCACGGTCACCGCGGCCTTGGCGTGGCCGGGCGCCGAGGACTCGAAGACCGCGGAGCCGGTGCCGGAGGCGTCGGCGGCCACGGTCACCCGCTGCGCGGTGCTCCAGTTGGCGGGCGTGAAGGTGAGACTCGCGCCGGAGGACACCGACAGGCCCGAGTTGCCGCTCGCCCGCGCCGTCGTGACGGTGACGTTCCCGCTCGGCTGCTTGGACAGCTTCACCTCGAACGTGCCCGACTCACCCTGCTTCACGCCCAGTTGGGACGGGCTCGCGACCACGGCGGGACCCGAGGCGACGGTGATGCCGACCGGGGTGGAGGAGGCGGAGGCGCCCAGGCTGTCGTAGGCCTTCGCGACCAGCGAGTGGGCGCCGACGGCCAGACCGCCGACCGCCAGCGTGAACGGCGCGGAGGTGTCCGTCCCGAGCAGTTCGGTGTCGTCGTAGAACTCCACCTTGGTGATGGTGGCCTGGTCGGCCGCGGCGGCCGTGGCCTCGAGCGGCACGGTCTCGCCCTGCGAGTAGACCGAGCCGGCCTCCGGGCTGGTCAGCACGGCGATGGGCGGCTGGTGGGCGCCCACGCAGGTGGTGCCGTTGACCGAGAAGGACGTGGGCGCGGTGTTGGTGCCGCTGTAGGAGAACTGGGCGCCGGCGGTGACGGCGGCGCCGGCGGCGATCCGGCCGTTGTGCCCGGCGTTCTTCACGGTGACGGTGGAGCCGGACTGCGACCAGCTGCCGTTCCAGCCGTTCACCAGGCGCTGGTTGCCCGTGTAGTCGTACGTCAGGGTCCAGCCGTCGATGACGTCCGAACCGCGGTTGGTGACGGTCAGGTCGGTGGTGAAGCCCGACCCCCAGTCGTTCGTCTTGTAGTCCACGCTGCACTGAAGGGCCGCCGCCCGGGCGGGGGTGGTACCCGTCGACAGCATCGTCAGCGGCAGTGCGAGAGCGGTCACGGCGACCGCTAAGAGACGGCGCACGCCACCGCGTCTGCGAGGTGGGGGATGCATGGTGCTGGTCCTTCCTGCGACTCGACATGTCAAGGCTTGAACCAGTGGGAGCGCTCCCATAGTGGGGACGGGGTGGTGACCGGTCAACCCTTGGCGCAAGTCGAAAAGATTCGACCCGTCGAGAAACGCCAAAGTCCGCACACCCTCTGTTCTTCATCGTCACTTGGCGCTAGCTTCATGTGCACCAGTGGGAGCGGTTCCATCAGTCGACGCGTCGGTCACGGCGCGTCCGAGCTGCAAGGAGTCGCTCGATGAGCCACCCCCCGCGTTCAGTACTTTTAGCCACCCCCGTGCACGTGTGGAGCACCTGACGCGGGGGCGCTCGTCACCGTGGGATCCCTGTGCCGTCGTGCTGCCCGGAGACGTCCGGCCGGTCACACGGACCCGCCCGTGCGGATCCGGGACGGCATCCCCCACCCCGTAAGGCACCAGGCCGCGCGAACGCCTGCGCGTGCCCGCAAGGAACGCCCCCTACGGATAAGGAAACCCGCACAATGAGTCGCACCAGAACCGCGCTCCTCGCCGCCATGGCGCTGGTCGCCGGCGCCACCGGGTCGGCGATCGCCGCCGTCCCGGGCGACGCCGGCGCGGCCGCCGTCCCCTGCACCGTGGACTACACCGTGCAGAACCAGTGGGACACCGGCTTCACCGCGTCCGTGACGGTCACCAACCACGGCGCCGCGAAGTCGTCGTGGGCGGTGAACTGGACCTACGCCGGCAACCAGAGGGTGACCAGCGGCTGGAACGCCAGGATCACCCAGTCCGGCGCGAGCGTCACGGCGGCCAACGAGTCGTACAACGCCACGCTCGCCAGCGGAGGCTCCGCCACGTTCGGCTTCCAGGGCAGCTACACCGGCAGCAACGCCGTGCCCAGCACCTTCACCCTCGACGGCGTGACCTGCAACGTCGACGACGGCGGCACCGACCCCACGGACCCGACGGATCCGACGGACCCGGAGGACCCGCCCACCCAGGGCGACCGGGTGGACAACCCCTACGACGGCGCCAAGGTGTACGTGAACCCGGAGTGGTCCGCGAACGCCGCCGCCGAGCCGGGCGGCGACGCCATCGCCGACGAGCCGACCGGTGTGTGGCTGGACCGCATCGCCGCCATCGACGGGGCGAACGGCAAGATGGGCCTGCGCGAGCACCTCGACGAGGCGCTGCGCCAGCAGGGCTCCGACGAGCTCGTCTTCCAGGTGGTCATCTACAACCTGCCGGGCCGCGACTGCGCCGCCCTCGCCTCCAACGGCGAGCTGGGCCCGACGGAGATCGACCGCTACAAGACCGAGTACATCGACCCGATCGCGGAGATCCTCTCCGACCCGAAGTACGCGTCGCTGCGGATCGTCACCACGGTCGAGATCGACTCGCTGCCCAACCTGGTCACCAACGTGTCGCCGCGGGCCACCGCCACCGAGAACTGCGACACGATGAAGGCCAACGGCAACTACATCAAGGGCGTCGGCTACGCCCTGAACAAGCTGGGCGACGCGCCCAACGTCTACAACTACGTGGACGCCGGCCACCACGGCTGGCTGGGCTGGGACGACAACTTCGGTCCCTCCGCCGAGCTGTTCAAGCAGGCCGCGACCGCCGAGGGCGCGACCGTGGCCGACGTGCACGGCTTCATCGCCAACACGGCCAACTACAGCGCGCTGAAGGAGGACAACTTCTCCATCGGCGACTCCGTGGGCGGCAAGTCCGTACGCGAGTCGAAGTGGGTCAGCTGGAACCGCTACGTCGACGAGCTGTCGTACGCCCAGGCGCTGCGCCAGGAGCTGGTCTCGCTCGGCTTCGACTCGAACATCGGCATGCTGATCGACACGTCCCGCAACGGCTGGGGCGGTGCGAACCGGCCCACCGGTCCCGGCGCCACCACCGACGTGGACACCTACGTCGACGGCGGCCGCTACGACCGCCGGTACAACACGGGCAACTGGTGCAACCAGGCCGGAGCGGGTCTGGGCGAGCGGCCCCAGGCGTCCCCGGCGGCCGGTATCGACGCCTACGTGTGGATGAAGCCCCCGGGCGAGTCCGACGGCGCGAGCGAGGAGATCGACAACGACGAGGGCAAGGGCTTCGACCGGATGTGCGACCCCACCTACGAGGGCAACCCGCGCAACGACAACAACATGTCGGGCGCCCTTCCGGACGCCCCGGTCTCCGGGCACTGGTTCTCCGCCCAGTTCCAGGAGCTGCTGAAGAACGCCTACCCGCCGGTGTCGTGACCGGCTGACCGCGCGTCCGCCGGGCCCGGCCCCCTCGTGGGACCCGGGTCCGGCGGACCGCCGCCGTTTTGCCGTAACCGCAACATGGTTTGCCCCCGCCCGGTGCGTCGTCGCACGCTGACCGCATCCGAGGGGAGAGGCTGACCACCATGGCGCACCACCACCACGCACCCGGGCACGACGACGAGCACCGATCCGAGAACGCGCACGCGCACGACCACGAGCACCTCGACTGGGCCGAGCTGGCGCCCCTGCTGGAGAGCCAGGCCGAACTGTTCACCCCGCTGTACGAGCACGCCCTGGCCTGGCTGGCCAAGGAGGTCACCGACCCCGGGCTGATCGTGGACGCCGGCAGCGGACCCGGCGTGATCTCCGGCCTGTTCGCCGAGACCTTCCCGGGCGCCCGGATCGTGGCCGTCGACGGCTCGGAACCGCTGCTGGAGCGGGCCCGCGCCCGCGCCGAACGCCTCGGCGCCGGCGACCGCTTCGCCACCCTGACCGGCGACATGCCGGGCGTGCTGGCCGAGCTGGACTACCCGGCGGACCTGCTGTGGGCCAGCCGCAGCATCCACCACCTCGGCGACCAGGGCGCCGCGCTCACGGCCTGCGTCGAACGGCTCGCGCCCGGCGGCACGCTCGCCGTGATGGAGGGCGGACTGCCCTCCCGCTTCCTGCCCCGCGACATCGGCTTCGGCCGCCCCGGCCTCCAGGCCCGCATCGACGCCGTGGAGGAGGACCGCTTCAGCCGCATGCGGGAGGAACTGCCCGGCTCGGTGGCCCAGGCGGAGGACTGGCCCGCCCTGCTCACCGCGGCCGGCCTGCACCACACCCGCTCGCGCACCTTCCTCCTCGACCTCCCGGCCCCCGTTCCGGACCGCGCCCGCGCCTACGTCGTCGAGTCCCTCACCCGCACCCGCGACCTGCTCGGCGAGTACCTGGAAGCCGACGACTGCGCCACCCTGGACCGCCTCGTCGACCCGGACGACCCGGCGAGCGTCCACCACCGCCCGGACGTCTTCGTCCTGGCGGCCCACACGGTCCATTCGGGGGTACGGCCGGTGTGACCCCTTGACCTCGACAGCGCTCCAAGTGATGGACTCCCCGGCACACCACGAGACGACAGGGGAGTTCCCATGACCGAGGACACGCGGGTCACGCTCGTCACCGGAGGCGGCACCGGCATCGGCGCCGCCGTGGCGCGGCGGCTGCTGGAGGCGGGGGAGGCGGTCGCCGTCACCGGCCGGCGGGAGGAGCGGCTGCACGCGTTCGCCAAGGAACTCGGGGAGCCCCAGCGGCTGTTGACGCTCCCCGGGAACGCGGCCGACTACGCCGACGTGAGCGGCGCCGTCGACACCGTGCTGGCACGGTTCGGGCGGCTGGACGCCGTCGTCGCCAACGCCGGGTACGCCACGCACGACTCCGTCGCCGACGGCGACCCCGCCGGGTGGACGGACATGGTGCTCACCAACGTGCTGGGCCCCGCCCTGCTGATCCGGGCCTCCGTCGACGCGCTCCGGCGCAGCGGCGGGCGGATCGTGCTGGTGGGCAGCGTCGCCGGGTTCGTGCCCACGCCCGGCAATCTGTACGGCGCCACCAAGTACGCGGTGACCGGGCTCGCCGAGAACACGCGGCGACAGGTCACCGACTGGGGGATCGGGGTGACGCTGGTCGCGCCGGGCCGGGTGGAGACGCCGTTCTGGGCCGAGCAGGACGTGACGTCACTGGGGCGCATGCTCACCGCCGACCAGATCGCCGGGTCGGTGGTGTGGGCGCTCGGCCAGCCGGCGGGGGTGGACGTGAACACCGTGGTCGTCCGGCCTCTGGGGCAGCCCAACTGACCGGTGCGCGAACGCCGGTGGCCGGCCACCCGTCACCGCGGGGGCCGGCCACCGGCGTGCGGGCCGTCAGGCCTGGTTGAACTCGGCGGGGTGCAGACCGGTCCGCCGGTCCTCGTTCAGCGCGCTGATCGCCGCCAGGTCCTCGTCGTCCAGGGTGAACCCGAAGACGTCGATGTTCTCCTTGATGCGGGACGGCGTCACCGACTTGGGGATGACGATGTTGCCCAGCTGGAGGTGCCAGCGCAGCACCACCTGGGCGGGCGTGCGGCCGTGCTTCTGCGCGATGGCCACGAGGGCCGGGATCTCCAGGATGCCCTTGCCGGAGCCGAGCGGGGACCAGGCCTCGGTGGCGATGCCCTGCTCCGCGTGGTACTCGCGGGAGGCGGCCTGCTGGAGGTGCGGGTGCAGCTCGATCTGGTTGACCGCCGGGACGACCGACGTCTCCCCGATCAGCCGCTCCAGGTGCTCCGGCAGGAAGTTGGACACGCCGATCGCGCGCACCCGTCCGTCCGACAGCAGCTTCTCGAACGCCTTGTACGTGTCGACGTACAGGTCGCGGGCCGGGGTGGGCCAGTGGATGAGGTACAGGTCGACGTAGTCGAGGCCGAGCTTCGACAGCGAGGTGTCGAAGGCCTTCAGGGTGGAGTCGTACCCGTGGTCGCTGTTCCACACCTTGGTGGTGACGAAGATGTCCTCACGGGGGACGCCCGACCGCGCGACGGCCTTGCCGGTGCCCTCCTCGTTGCCGTAGATCGCGGCCGTGTCGATGCTGCGGTAGCCGGCCTCCAGCGCCGTCGCCACGGCCGTCTCGGCCTCCGCGTCCGGTACCTGCCAGACGCCGAACCCGAGCTGGGGCATCTCGACGCCGTTGTTCAGGGTGATCGGGGGGACCTTGCTCACGAGCTCTCGATCCTTAGGTTGTGGTCAGGTGATACCCCCATCGTCAACGATCACGGCCCCCGCCGCATTCCTGACCGCGGAATTCACGCCCGGTACAGTGCCTCGACCTCGTCGGTGTACGCCTTCTCGATGGCCTTGCGCTTCAGCTTCAGCGACGGGGTGAGCAGCCCGTGCTCCTCGGTGAACGGCTGCGCCAGGATGCGGAAGGTGCGGATCGACTCGGCCTGCGAGACCAGGGTGTTGGCCGCGACCACCGCGCGCCGCACCTCCGTCTCCAGATCCGGGTCGCGCACCAGTTCGGCCGGGGAGAGCTGAGGCTTCCCCCGCATGGCCAGCCAGTGCTCGACCGCCTCCTGGTCCAGGGTGACCAGCGCGGCCACGTACGGACGGTCGTTGCCGACCACGATGCACTGGTTGACCAGCGGATGGTCGCGCACCCGCTCCTCCAGCCCGCCCGGCGAGACGCTCTTGCCGCCGGACGTCACCAGGATCTCCTTCTTCCGCCCGGTGATGGTCAGATAGCCGTCCTCGTCCACGGACCCCAGGTCGCCGGTGGCGAGCCAGCCGTCGTGCAGCGTCTCGTCGGTGGCCTTCGGGTTGTTGAGGTAGCCCTGGAAGACGTTCTCGCCGTGCAGCCAGATCTCGCCGTCGTCCGCGATGTGCACGCTCACCCCGGGGATCGGCTGTCCGACCGTGCCGTAACGGGTGCGTTCCGGCGGGTTGGCGGTGGCCGCGGCGGTCGACTCGGTCAGCCCGTACCCCTCGTAGATGTGCACGCCGGCGCCCGCGAAGAACAGGCCGAGGCGCCGGTCCATCGCCGAGCCGCCGGACATGGCGTGCCGGATCCTGCCGCCCATCGCGGTACGGATCTTGGAGTACACGAGCTTGTCGAACAGCTGGTGCTGCATCCGCAGCCCCGCGGACGGGCCGGGACCGGTGCCCCAGGCTCTCGCCTCCATCGCGTCGGCGTACCGCACGGCCACGTCGACCGCCTTCTCGAACGGGCCCGCGCGCCCCTCCCGCTCGGCCTTGCGCCGCGCCGCGTTGAACACCTTCTCGAAGATGTACGGCACGGCCAGGATGAACGTCGGCCGGAAAGCGGCCAGATCGGGCATCAGCGCGGCCGCGTTGAGCTGCGGCTGGTGGCCGAACTTCACCTTGCCGCGGATCGCCGCGACCTCCACCATCCGCCCGAAGACGTGCGCCAGCGGCAGGAACAGCAGTGTCGACGCCTCGTCGCCCCGCTTGGAGTGGAACACCGGCTCCCAGCGCTCGATGACGGTGTCCGCCTCGTACATGAAGTTGCCGTGCGTCAGGACGCAGCCCTTGGGGCGGCCGGTGGTGCCCGAGGTGTAGATGATCGTCGCCACCGACTCGGGGGTGACCGCCCTGCGGTGCCGGTGCACCACGTCGTCCTCGAGGTGGGCGCCCGCGTCGTACAGCTCCTGCACCGCGCCCGCGTCCAGCTGCCACAGCCGGCGCATCCGCGGCAGGCGGTCGATGACCGTCGCGATGGTCATCGCGTGGTCCTCGTGCTCCACGATCGCCGCCGACACCTCAGCGTCGTGCAGCATCCACGAGCACTGCTCGGCCGACGAGGTCGGGTAGACGGGGACGACCTGGGCGCCGACCGACCACAGCGCGAAGTCGAAGAGCGTCCACTCGTACCGGGTGCGGGACATGATCGCGACGCGGTCGCCGAACCGGATCCCGCTCGCCAGCAGGCCCTTCGCCAGGGCGAGCACCTCGTCACGGAACTCGGCGGAGGTCACGTCGCGCCAGTGGCCGTCGTCGTCCTTGCGGCCGAGCGCGGCCCGCAGCGGCTCCTCCTCGGCGTACTGGAACACCACGTCGGCCAGACCGCCCACCGTGGGCGCCTGTGACAACGGAGGGTTGGTGAACTCGCGCAATCCCGCTCCCCGCTTCCTGGCGCTCGGACCGGTGCGGCAACACCGTCGTCCCGCACAGCGCGGTGAAAGCTACCCCACGGGTTCCAGGGGCGGGAGGGGGTCGAAAACCGCGCAAAGGGCGCGACACCGTCGATCGGTGAAGGAGAAATCTCGCAAGCGGGTAGGGTCCGGGCACAATCCTGACGGCGGAGTAAGTTTCGGTGCCGCAATCTCCACGGAATCTGTACGTCCCCATGGCCGGCGCATGGGGGGCGCGACGGCCTCCACCCAGCTCAGCGCACGGGCCGCCCGGACCGTCACCCCTCCGCGGACGTCGCCGTCACCCCTGTCCGCCGCGGTGCAGCCGGTCGCCGCCCGCCAGGATCGCCGCCGCGAGCGCGTCCGCCGCGCCCTGCGCCGAGGGCCGGCGCCGGCCGTGCACCACCACGAAGTCCACCGAGCCCGGCTCCGGCAGCCCCGCCCGCTCCGGCATCCGCACCAGCCCCGGCGGGACCAGCCCGCGCGCGTGCACCATCACCCCGAGCCCCGCCCGAGCCGCCGCGAGGAGCCCGTTGAGGCTGCCGCTGCTGCACACGATCCGCCACTGCCGGCCGTCCCGCTCCAGCGCCCGCAGCGCCAGGGCCCTGGTGATGCCCGGCGGCGGGTAGACGATCAGCGGCACCGGGCGGTGCGGATCGAGCCGCAGGCCCGGCGCGCCGATCCACACCAGCTCGTCCTGCCACACCAGCCGGTGCGGGTCCGGACGCGGGTCCTCCGGCCGCCGCTTGGCCAGCACCAGGTCCAGTCGGCCCGCCGCGAGCTGCTCGTGCAGGGTGCCCGACAGCTCGACCGTCAGCTCCAGATCGACCTCCGGGTGCTCGTGCCGGAACCGTTCGAGGATCTCCGGCAGCCGGGTCAGCACGAAGTCCTCGGACGCCCCGAACCGCAGCCGCCCGCGCAGCCGGGTGCCGGTGAAGAACTGCGCCGCCTGCTCGTGCACGTCGAGGATGCGGCGCGCGAAGCCGAGCATCGCCTCGCCGTCCTCGGTCAGCTCCACGGAGTGGGTGTCCCGGGTGAACAGCTGCCGCCCGGTGGCCTCCTCCAGCCGCCGCACGTGCTGGCTCACCGTCGACTGGCGCAGCCCCAGCCGCCGGGCCGCCTGCGTGAAGCTCAGCGTCTGCGCCACGGACAGGAAGGTCCGCAGGTGGGTCGGCTCGTACATGCCCGGCAGCCTACTCCGGTCATCATGAACACCGATCACAGTGAGAGCGGTGTACGGGATTCCCGATCACGGACCGGAGGAGCAGGATGGAGCGGGGACCCCTTGTCCCCGGCCGCCCGGGGCACCCGCTCCGGAGGACCGCACCGCCGAGCACACACCCGAGCACACACACCCGAGCACGTGGAGCACCGTGAAACGCCCGCACTGGCCGCGCTGGATGCCGATCGACCCGTACATCACGCTCCTGCTCGGCACGGTGGGTGTGGCCGCGCTGCTGCCCGCCCGGGGCACCGGCGCGGACGTCGCCTCCGGCGCCTCGACCGCGGCGATCGCGTTCCTCTTCTTCCTCTACGGCGCTCGTCTCTCCACCCGTGAGGCGCTCGACGGGCTCAAGCACTGGCGGCTCCACGTCACCGTCCTGGCCTGCACGTTCGTCGTCTTCCCGCTGCTGGGCCTGGCCTCCCGCGGACTCGTCCCGGTGTTCCTCGACGACCCGCTGTACCAGGGGCTGCTGTTCTGCACCCTGGTCCCGTCCACCATCCAGTCGTCGATCGCGTTCACCTCGATCGCCCGTGGCAACGTGCCCGCCGCGATCTGCGCCGGCTCGTTCTCCTCGCTGGCCGGCATCGTCCTCACCCCGCTGCTCGCCGCGGCGCTGCTCGGCGGCAGCGCGGGCGGCTTCTCCGGCGACTCGGTCGTGAAGATCGTGCTCCAGCTGCTGGTGCCGTTCCTCGCCGGGCAGTTCACCCGACGCTGGATCGGCGGCTTCGTCGCCCGCCACCGCAAGGTGCTGGGGCTCGTGGACCGCGGCTCCATCCTGCTCGTCGTCTACACCGCGTTCAGCGAGGGCATGGTGCAGGGCGTCTGGGGCCAGGTCAGCCCCGGCCGGCTCGGCGGACTGCTCGTCGTCGAGGCCGTGCTGCTCGCCGTGATGCTGGCGCTCACCTGGTACGGCGCCAAGGGCCTCGGCTTCGGCCGGGAGGACCGCATCGCCATCCAGTTCGCCGGGTCGAAGAAGTCGCTGGCCGCCGGACTGCCCATGGCGAGCGTGCTGTTCGGCGCGCACGCCTCGCTGGCCGTGCTGCCGCTGATGCTCTTCCACCAGATGCAGCTCATGGTGTGCGCGGTCATCGCCAAGCGCCGCTCCAAGGACCCCCTCCCGGAGGTCACCGCGGAGGACCGAGCCGCACCGTCACGAACCGAGGCCGGTACAGCGACACGTTCCGGCTGAGCATCGCCGCCGCCGCGGACGTCTCCAGCCAGTTCACGTCGTGGCTCAGCACCAGCCGCCCGTCCCGGCTCAGCCCGGGGTGGGCCTGCGGGTTGTAGGCGGCGGTGCCGGGCGCGGGCAGCGCGGGGGTGAACCCGCCCGCCGGACCGTGCCACGGCCCTGCCGGGGAGCACGCCCAGTACGCCGTCACCGCCGCCAGACCCTCCGCGCCGGCCGCCATGGTCAACAGCACGTACGTCCCCTCGTCCCGCGTCACCGTGAAGGCACTGCCCACCCCGGTGCGCCGCCCGTCGCCCAGCACCGGCGCCGGACGGGCCCGCGCACGCCAGCCCGAGCCGTCCCAGAACTCCCAGGCGGCCGGGTCGGCGAGACCTCCCTCGGGCACCCGCGCCACATGGGCGTGCGAGGCCGGCCGGGCCGCGGGGCGCCCGTCGTCACCGCCGAACACGTACGTCCAGCCGTCCTCCTCGACCAGGGTGGTCCCGAACAGGACGCGGCGGGAGAGGTCGCCCACCTCCCGCTGGTCCAGCACCGTGGTCACCGACTCCAGGCGCAGGGCGGGCAGGGAGAGCGTGGCGACCTCGGTGGCCACCGGCTCCCCGTAGATCCACGGAGGAGCGGCGTGCCGGCGCACCCACAGCAGCACCCGCAGCACCCGCTCGGACGCGCCGGGGGAGCGGGCCTCGACCCGGGCGGCGACCGGCCAGCGCCAGCTGCCCGGGGCCGGGTCGGGGAAGAGCGGGGCGGGGAATGTGGACTCGGGCCTGCCGTCGCGCATCACCACCGCCGAGTTCCGCACCAGCGGCGCGGTGCCGTCCCGCCACACGTACGGCTCCCCCGCCGGGTTGGGCGGCCGGTGCACCCGGCCCAGGAAGGTGTCGGAGAACAGCCACAGCAGCCGCCCGTCCGGCAGCCGCACCGAGTGCGTGCCGTCCCCGCCGGTCCAGTCGTCGGTCCGGGCGTCGTCGTCGCCGTACCGGGCGAAGGCGGAGGTGAGCCGCGGCTCGGGAGCCCAGGAGACGACCGTTCGGGGCGCACACCCCGCGTCGCCGCCGTCGCCCTCCGACCGGGCGGTGACCAGCACGGCCCCGAGGACCAGGACCAGCACCGCGGCGATCCCGGTCCCCGTCCGCCGCCGTATGCGTACGGTGTCGCCGGGCACGCCGGGTGACGTTAGCGGCAGCGGGCGCGCCGGTCCACGGGGCCTCGGCCGAGGCGGGGCCCCGCGGCGCAGGGGGCGCTCCCCGCCGGTGGGGCCCCGCCGCCGTGCAGCGAGGGGGTGCGGTCAGGCCCGGACGGCCGCGGCCCGCAGGGCGATCCGCTCCTCACCCGCGTACACGTTCATGGAACTGCCCCGCAGGAAGCCCACCAGGGTCATGCCGGTCTCCGCCGCCAGGTCCACGGCCAGCGAGGACGGCGCCGACACCGCCGCCAGCACGGGGATGCCGGCCATGACCGCCTTCTGCGCCAGCTCGAACGAGGCCCGGCCGGAGACCATGAGGACCGTCCGCGAGAGCGGCAGGTCCCCGTTCTGCAGGGCGCGGCCGACCAGTTTGTCGACCGCGTTGTGCCGGCCCACGTCCTCCCGCACGTCGAGGAGCTCGCCGTGCTCGTCGAACAGGGCCGCCGCGTGCAGCCCGCCGGTGCGGTCGAAGACCCGCTGGGCCGCCCGCAGCCGGTCCGGCAGCTCGGACAGCAGCTCGGGCGTCACCCGCAGCGGCGGAGTGTCCGCGATCGGGTGACGGGTCGTGGTGCGCACCGCGTCCAGGCTGGCCTTGCCGCACAGACCGCACGACGAGGTGGTGTAGACGTTGCGCTCCAGCGTGATGTCCGGGATCTCCACCCCGGGCGCGGTCGCCACGTCGACCACGTTGTACGTGTTCGAGCCGTCGGCCGTCGCCCCGGCGCAGTAGACGATGTTCCGCAGGTCCGAGGCCGCCGCCAGCACGCCCTCGCTGACCAGGAAGCCGGCCGCCAGCGCGAAGTCGTCGCCCGGGGTGCGCATGGTGATCGCCAGGGGCTTGCCGTTCAGCCGGATCTCCAAGGGCTCCTCGGCGACGAGCGTGTCCGGGCGGGTGGAGACCGCCCCGTCCCGGATGCGGATCACCTTGCGTCGTTCCGTGACTCGTCCCATGTCCCTGTCCGTTCCGTTCAGTCCCGGTTCTGCACGTGCTGGTAGCCGAACCGGCCCTTGATGCACAGGTTGCCGTGGGTCACCGGGTTGTCGTGCGGCGACGTGACCTTCACGATCTCATTGTCCTGCACATGGAGCGTCAGGTTGCAGCCCACGCCGCAGTAGGCGCACACGGTCGTCGTGCGCGTCTGCCGCGACTCGTCCCACGTACCCGCCTCCCGCATGTCGAACTCCGACTTGAACGACAGCGCCCCCGTGGGGCACACCTCGATGCAGTTGCCGCAGTACACGCACGCCGAGTCGGTCAGCGGCGCGTCGTGCTCCACGGCGATACGGGCGTCGAAGCCGCGGCCCGCGACGGAGATCGCGAAGGTGTTCTGCCACTGGTCGCCGCAGGCGTCGACGCACTTGTAACAGAGGATGCATTTGCCGTAGTCGCGCACGTAGAGGTCGTTGTCGACGCGCGGCTCCTCGTTCACCCGGGCGGCGTCCGGGCCGAAGCGGTCCGGCTTCGCCTCGTACTCCTTCAGCCACTCGGCGACCCGGGGCGTCGTCGACAGGTCGACCGAGGAGGCGAGGAGCTCCAGGACGACCTTGCGGCTGTGCCGGGCCCGCTCGGTGCCGGTGCGCACCTCCATGCCCGCCTCGGCCTTGCGCGAGCAGGCCGGGACCAGCGTGCGCGCGCCCTCGACCTCGACCACGCAGACCCGGCAGGCGTTCTTCGGGGTGAGCGTGTCGCCCTCGCACAGCGTCGGGACGTCCTTGCCCGCGGCCCGGCAGGCGTCCAGGATCGTCGACCCCTCGGGCGCCCGGACCGGCTCACCGTCCAGGGTGAACTCCAGCAGACGGCGGGGGATCCCCAGCGGTGTCACGGTCATTCGTACGCCCCCAGACGGTCGATGGCGGATTCCACGGCGTTCCACGCGGTCTGGCCGAGACCGCAGATCGAGGCGTCCCGCATCGCGCGCCCGACCTCGCGCAGCAGCGTGATGTCGGCGGCCGCGTCCGCACCGGTGCGCTCGGCGATGCGGTGCAGTGCCTCCTCCTGGCGGACCGTGCCGACCCGGCAGGGCACGCACTGGCCGCAGGACTCGTCACGGAAGAACTCGGCGATGCGCAGCAGCAGGCGGGGGAGCGGGACGGTGTCGTCGAAGGCCATGACGACACCGGAGCCGAGGGTGGTGCCGGCTTCCCGGGTGCCTTCGAAGGTGAGCGGGATGTCCAGCTCGTCGGGGCGGACGAATCCGCCGGCGGCCCCGCCCAGCAGCACCGCCCGCAGGCCGTCCCGTACGCCGGCGAGCGTGAGGAGTTCGCCGAGCGTGGCGCCGAACGGCAGCTCGTAGATGCCCGGGCGGTCCACGCTCCCGGAGACGCAGAACAGCTTCGGGCCCGTGGACGCGCCGGTGCCGATCGCCGCGTACGCCTGCGCGCCCAGGGTGAGGACCGGCAGGACGTTGACCAGCGTCTCCACGTTGTTCGCCACCGTCGGCTTCCCGAACAGGCCCTTCTCCACCGGGAACGGCGGCTTGGAGCGCGGCTCGCCCCGGAACCCCTCGATGGAGTTGAACAGGGCCGTCTCCTCACCGCAGATGTAGGCGCCCGCACCGCGCCGGATCTCGATGTCGAAGGAGAACCCCTGGCCCAGGACGTCGTCGCCGAGCAGACCGCGCGCCCGCGCCTGCGCGATCGCGTGCTCCATGCGCTCCAGGGCCCGCGGGTACTCGCCGCGCAGATACAGGTAGCCGTGCCGGGCGCCGGTCGCGTACGCGGCGATCGTCATGGCCTCGACCAGCGCGTACGGGTCGCCCTCCATCAGCACCCGGTCCTTGAAGGTGCCCGGCTCGGACTCGTCGGCGTTGCACACCAGGTAGTGCGGGTGGTCCGGCTGCGAGGCGGTGGCCTGCCACTTGCGGCCGGTGGGGAAGGCCGCGCCGCCCCGGCCCAGCAGACCCGAGTCGGTCACCTCCCGGATCACCCCGGCGGGCCCGAGCCCGAAGGCGCGGCGCAGCGCCGTGTATCCGCCGTGCGCCCGGTAGTCGTCCAGGTCGGCGGGGTCCACCGTGCCGACGCGGCCCAGCAGGAGCAGTCCGGGGTCGGGCGCCTGGGGGACCGCCAGGGCGGCCGGGGGCTCCTCGGGGGCGTTCTCCGGGGCGAGCGCCGCGCGGACCACGGCGTCGGGCGCGGCGGGGGCGGACACCGCGGCCGCCCGTGTCACCCCGCCGCCGGCCGTCGCACCGGCCGCGTCCTCCCCGGCCCGCACCACCAGCGCCGCCGGGGCCCGCTCGCACAGACCCAGACACGGACTGCGCTCCACCGTCACCCCCGACTCAGGGCCCAGACGCGCCTCGGCCGCCTCGCACAGCCTCGGCGCGCCCGCCGCCGCGCAGGCCAGGTCCGTGCACACGTGCAGCACGGTGGCCGGGCGAGGGCGGACGGAGAACATGGAGTAGAACGTCGCCACCCCGTACGCCTCCGACGGCGGGACCGTCAGCCGGCGGCACAGGTAGTCAAGGCCGCCCTCGCTGATCCAGCCGACCCGGTCGTTCAGCGCGTGCAGCCCAGGCAGCAGCAGGTCGCGGCGGTCACGCGCGGCCCGTCCGCCGCGCGCCCACCTCAGGTCCGCGTCGGAGCGGTCGGCGCCCTCCCAGGACGACTCGGGCGGTCCGAGCAGGGCGTCGACGGCGGCGCGCTCCTCGTCGGTCGGTTTGCTGTCGCCGAAACGCAGGTCCACGCTCGCTCACCTCACGTGTGTCGGGGCCGGAAGCTTCTCGATCCGGATCGCCGACGCCTTGAACTCCGCCGTCCCCGCGATCGGGCAGTTCGCCTCGATCGTCAGCTGGTTGGTGTCCACCTCGTCGGGAAAGTGGAACGTCATGAACGCGAGCCCCGGCCGCAGCGCGGGGTCCACCCACACCGGCGCCCGCACGGACCCGCGCCGTGAGGCCACCAGCACTTCCTCACCCACCACGACCCCGTACCGCTCGGCGTCCTCGGGGGACAGCTCGACGTACTCGCCGCGCCGCAACGGGGAGGCGAAACTTCCGCTCTGCACACCGGTGTTGTAGGAGTCCAGGCGCCGTCCGGTGGTGAGCCGGACCGGGTAGTGCTCGTCGGTGAGGTCCACCGGCGGGTCGTGCTGCACGATCCCGAACGGCGCGGGCCGGCCCCGGCGTCCGGGGTCCTTCTCCCACAACCGGCCGTGCAAGTACGGCGGTTCCAGCCGGTCGGTGCTCGGACACGGCCACTGGATGCCCTGGTGCTCCTCGAGCCGCTCGTACGTCATGCCGTGGTGGTCCGGGGAGACCGAGCGCAGTTCGTTCCACACGGCCTCGGCGCCGTCGTACTTCCAGTCGTGGCCGAGGCGTCCGGCGAGGTCGCAGAGGATGTCGATGTCCTCGCGCGCCTCGCCGGGCGGCGTCACGGCACGGCGCACGCGCTGCACCCGGCGTTCGCTGTTGGTGGTGGTGCCGTCGGTCTCGGCCCAGCCTGCCGTCGCGGGCAGGACGACATCGGCCAGTTCGGCGGTCTTCGTCAGGAAGATGTCCTGCACCACCAGGAAGTCCAGCTCCTTCAGCCGGCGCACGGCCTGCTCGCTGTCCGCCTCCGACTGGGCCGGGTTCTCGCCGATGCAGTAGACGGCGCGCAGCGACCGGTCCTCCATCGCCTCGAACATCTCCGTCAGCGTCATCCCGTACCGGGGCTGGACGACGGTGTCCCAGGCGGCCTCGAACTTGGCGCGCACGCCCGGGTCGAGGAGGTCCTGGAAGCCGGGCAGCCGGTTGGGGATCGCCCCCATGTCGCCGCCGCCCTGCACGTTGTTCTGCCCGCGCAGCGGCTGGAGCCCCGATCCGTACCGTCCCACGTGCCCGGTCAGCAGCGCGAGGTTGATCAGGGCGCGCACGTTGTCGGTGCCGTTGTGGTGCTCGGTGATGCCCAGCGTCCAGCAGAGCTGGGCGCGTTCGGCTCGGGCGTAGGCGTGCGCCAGCTCCCGTATCGCGGCGGCCGGGACACCGGTCACCTTCGAGGCGAGGGACGGCGTCCACGGCTCGACGAGTGCCTTGTACTCCTCGTAACCGGTGGTGGCGCGCCGCACGAACGCCTCGTTGACCAGGCCCGCGTGGATGATCTCGCGGCCGATCGCGTGGGCCATCGCGATGTCCGTGCCGACGTTCAGCCCGAGCCAGCTCTCCGCCCACTCCGCGGTGGAGGTCCTGCGCGGGTCGACGGCGTACATCCGGGCGCCGTTGTGTATGCCCCTGAGGACGTGCTGGAAGAAGATCGGGTGCGCGAAGCGGGCGTTGGAGCCCCACATCACGACGACGTCGGTGTGCTCCACCTCCTCGTACGACGAGGTGCCGCCGCCCGAGCCGAACGCCGCCGACAGCCCGGCGACCGAGGGCGCGTGGCAGGTGCGGTTGCAGGAGTCGACGTTGTTGGTACCCATGACGACCCGGGCGAACTTCTGCGCCACGTAGTTCATCTCGTTGGTGGCGCGGGAGCAGGAGAACATGCCGAACGCGCCGCGCGCCGCCCCCAGTGCGCGCGCGGTGCGGTCCAGCGCCTCGTCCCAGGTCGCCCTGCGGAACGGCTCGTCCCGGGAGTCGCGGACGAGGGGATGGGTGAGGCGGGTGTAGGTCTTCGGGGTCCGGTCGCGTTTCCTCATGCGGCGCTCCTCAGCGCGAGCAGGTCGGACAGGGCGTGCACGGTGCGCAGGGTGGGCACGGGGACGCCCGTGATCTCCGCCAGCTCGACCACGGCCGCGAGCAGCACGTCGAGCTCCAGCGGTTTGCCGCGCTCCAGGTCCTGGAGCGTGGAGGTGCGGTGGTCGCCGACCTTCTCGGCGCCGGCCAGCCGCCGTTCGATGGACACGCCGACCTCGCAGCCGAGCGCGGTGGCGACGGCCAGGGTCTCGGCCATCATCGTCTCGATGACCCGGCGGGTGCCGCCGTGCAGGCACATCTGCCGCATGGTGGCCCGCACCAGGGCGCTGATCGGGTTGAAGGAGATGTTGCCCAGCAGCTTGAGCCAGATGTCGTTGCGCAGGTCCGGCTCGACCGGGCATTTCAGGCCGCCCGCCCGCATGGCCTCGCTCAGGGCGAGACAGCGCGGCGAGACGCTGCGGTCGGGTTCGCCGACCGAGAAGCGGGTGCCTTCCACATGGCGGACGACACCGGGCCGTTCGAGTTCGGTGGCCGCGTACACCACGCAGCCGACGGCCCGTTCGGGCGCGAGCACCGCACTGACCGCGCCGCCGGGGTCCACGCTCTCCAGCCGGCGTCCCTCGTACGGGCCGCCGTGCCGGTGGAAGTACCACCAGGGGATGCCGTTCTGGGCGGCCACCACGGCCGTCGTGCCGTGCAGCAGCGGCTCGATCAGCGGCCCGCACGCCGCGTACGAGTTCGCCTTCAGACCCAGGAACACGAAGTCGACCGGGCCGACCTCGGCCGGGTCGTCGGTGGCACGGGGACGCGCGGTGAAGTCGCCGCGCGGGCTCAGCACCCGTACCCCGTCCTGCCGCATGGCCGCCAGATGCGGTCCACGGGCGATGAGATGCACGTCGGCGCCCGCGCGGTGGAGCGCGGCACCCACGTAGGCGCCGATCGCACCGGCGCCGAGAACTGCGACTTTCATGGCGAAGGGAACTCCGTCCGGTCGAGGGACACCGAAGAACCAGGAGGATCGCCGAATCTCTGTCGACGAAATATTGTCTACAGTATGGAGACAAGGCCGACAAGGCTTTGTGCAGTACCGGTGGTTGTGCGCTCAACAGTCTTCTCAAGGAGCGGAGCGCTCCCTACGGTTGGGGATTCATGAGTCCCCCCGTCGCACCGCCGGGCTGGAGCCGCTGGCTCGTCCCGCCCGCCGCACTCGCCGTACACCTCTCCATCGGCCAGGCCTACGCCTGGAGCGTGTTCAAGCCCCCGCTGGAGTCCGCGCTCGACCTCAGCGGCACCCAGAGCGCGCTGCCCTTCCAGCTCGGCATCGTCATGCTCGGCCTGTCCGCGGCCTTCGGCGGCACCCTCGTCGAACGCCGGGGCCCCCGCTGGGCGATGACCGTCGCCCTGATCTGCTTCTCCTCCGGCTTCCTGCTCTCCGCGCTGGGCGCGGCCACCGAGCAGTACTGGCTGATCGTCTTCGGCTACGGCTTCGTCGGCGGCATCGGCCTGGGCATCGGCTACATCTCGCCCGTCTCCACGCTCATCAAGTGGTTCCCCGACCGGCCCGGCATGGCCACCGGCATCGCCATCATGGGATTCGGCGGCGGCGCGCTGATCGCCTCCCCCTGGTCGGCGCAGATGCTCGAATCGTTCGGCACCGACAACGTTGGCATCGCGTACGCCTTCCTCGTGCACGGGCTGACGTACGCCGTCTTCATGTCGCTCGGCGTGCTGCTGGTACGCGTGCCGCCCACCGCGCGGCCGGCCTCCGACGCGCCCGCCGTCACCGCCGGACCGCAGGTCTCCGCCCGGTCCGCCGTGCGCACCCCGCAGTTCTGGCTGTTGTGGCTCGTGCTCTGCATGAACGTGACCGCCGGCATCGGCATCCTGGAGAAGGCCGCGCCGATGATCACCGACTTCTTCGCGGACAGCTCCGCACCGGTGTCCGCCACGGCCGCCGCCGGGTTCGTCGCCCTGCTGTCCGCCGCCAACATGGCGGGCCGCATCGGCTGGTCCACCACCTCCGACCTCATCGGCCGGAAGAACATCTACCGCGTCTACCTGGGCGTCGGCGCGCTGATGTACGCCCTCATCTGGTCGCTCGGCGACTCCTCCAAACCGCTGTTCGTACTGGCCGCGCTCGTCATCCTCTCCTTCTACGGAGGCGGCTTCGCGACGGTCCCCGCCTACCTCAAGGACCTCTTCGGCACCTACCAGGTGGGCGCCATCCACGGCCGGCTGCTCACAGCCTGGTCCACGGCCGGCGTCCTCGGACCGCTCATCGTCAACTGGGTCGCCGACCGCCAGGAGGAGGCCGGCAAGCACGGCCCGTCCCTCTACGGGGTGTCCCTGGTCGTCATGATCGGGTTGCTGGCCGTCGGCTTCGTCGCCAACGAACTGGTCCGCCCCGTGCACCCGCGTCACCACGAACCCGCCGCCGGGACACCGGCCGAGACGTCGAAGGAGGCCGCCGATGACCGGCGAGAGCAGCCAGAGTCCGCCTGAACCCTCCCGTCGCGCGCTGATCGCCTTCGCCTGGCTCTGGGTGGGCCTCCCGCTCGCCTACGGCCTGTACGAGCTGGTGCGCAAGGCGACGCAGCTGTTCACCGGGTGACCGGCCGGTAGGGAAGGGGACGGGCGCGGGGACGCCTGACGGAAGCCCCTGGGGGCTGACGGAAGGCGACAAGCCTCGCGCCCGTTTCCTGTCGCTTCACCTGCACTCGTACCCGTGAGTCACTGATCAGACTGGTGCATCCCGCAACCGGATCACCGAGGGGATCACCATGAGCGGCTCGCGCATCACCGCCGTCGGCCACTACCAGCCCGCCCGGGTCCTGACCAACGAGGACCTCGCGGGCATGGTCGACACCAGCGACGCGTGGATCACGAGCCGCGTGGGCATCCGCACCCGGCACATCGCCGGGCCCGACGAGCCAGTCGACGAACTGGCCGCGCACGCCGCCGCCAAGGCGCTCGCCGCGGCCGGCCGGACGCCCGAAGAGATCGACCTGGTCCTGGTCGCCACGTCCACCGCGACCGACCGTTCGCCCAACATGGCGGCCCGCGTCGCCGCCCGCCTCGGCATGCCGGGCCCCGCCGTCATGGACGTCAACGTGGTGTGCGCCGGCTTCACCCACGCCCTCGCCACCGCCGACCACGCCGTGCGGGCCGGCGGGGCGGAGCGGGTGCTGGTGATCGGCGCCGACAAGATGTCCGACGTCACCGACTGGACCGACCGCACCACCTGCGTGCTCGTCGGCGACGGGGCGGGCGCGGCCGTCGTGGAGGCGGCGGCGGGCGCGGCGGACGGCATCGGTCCGGTGCTGTGGGGGTCGGTGCCGGAGATGGGCAACGCGGTGCGGATCGAGGGGACTCCTCCGCGGTTCGCGCAGGAGGGGCAGAGCGTCTACCGCTGGGCGACCACCCGGCTGCCGGAGTTCGCCCGACGCGCCTGCGAGAAGGCGGGCCTGACGCCCGAGGACCTCGCCGCGGTCGTGCTGCACCAGGCCAACCTGCGGATCGTGGAGCCCCTCGCGCGCCGGATCGGCGCCGTCAACGCCGTCGTCGCGCGGGACGTCGTCGACTCCGGCAACACGTCCGCCGCGAGCATTCCGCTCGCCTTCTCCAAACTCGTCGAGCAGGGCGCGGTGTCGAGCGGGGACCCGGTGCTGCTGTTCGGCTTCGGCGGCAACCTGTCGTACGCGGGGCAGGTCGTGCGCTGCCCGTGAGGAGGCGGGCCGGTGCCGTCCGCGAGCAGGCGGGCCGTGCGCTGCGGGGTGGTGAGCCGCCGGTGGGCGCGTCGGACGCGGCGTGCGCGACCCGGGTGTGACGAGGGCAACCCGAACGGGCTGCGGCGGTGCGCCGTAGACTGTAGACGAAAGACAATCACCCAGGACGTCTACGGCGTCACCGGTGTCCGCGACGGACGCGCGGCGCCGCCGAAGAGGGGGACCGATGTTGTCGACAGGACTGCCCCACGGGGCGGTGCCCCGGCTCGAACGGCCGGGCCCGCTGCGCGACCGCGTCTACGAGGCACTGCTCGAACTCATCACCACCCGCGCCCTCCAGCCGGGCCAGCACCTCGTCGAGAGCGAACTCGCCGGCCACCTCGGCGTCTCCCGTCAGCCGGTGCGCGAGGCGCTCCAGCGCCTCAACACCGAGGGGTGGGTCGATCTGCGCCCCGCACAGGGCGCGTTCGTGCACGAGCCGACGGAGGAGGAGGCCGACCAGCTCCTCACCGTGCGCACGCTGCTGGAGGCGGAGGCGGCCCGGCTCGCGGCGAGCAACGCCGACAGCAAGGGCGTCCGGGCGCTGGAGGACATCCTCGCCGAGGGCCTCGCGGCCGTCGAGGCGGACGACGTGGACGCCGCGGTGGCGCTCAACGCCCGTTTCCACGCCAAGGTGATGGAGCTCGCGGGCAACGCGGTCCTCGCCGAGCTGGCCGCCCAGGTCGACCGGCGGGTGCGCTGGTACTACACGCCCGTCGCCCGGCAGCGCGGCGAACAGTCCTGGATCGAGCACCGTGAGCTGATCGCCGCGATCGCCGCGCGGGACGAACAGTCGGCCACGCGGCTGATGCGCGAACACACCGAGCACACGCGGCGGTCGTACCACGCGCGGGAGGACTCCTGAGGGGCTTTCGCCCGGCCTGAGCGGGGTCGTCCCGGGCCCCGCACCCCCTCCTTTGTCCTGAGAGTGGAAAAAGTAGGGGGCAATTCCTGCGCGACTTCTTCCCACCTCCGGCAGGCGCTGCTACTTTCCCATCCGAAAGCACGCCACGCACGTGGCCGGAATCCGGCGCGCACAGCCGATGAGGCGGGGAGGGGCTCGTGAGACGCATGACAGCGCGACCCGCGAACGCCCATCAGGCACGACTGCTCCGGCTGTTGCGCGACGGAGGTCCCAACTCCCGCGCCCAGCTGGGCGACCAGGTCGACCTCTCCCGGTCGAAACTGGCCGTGGAGGTGGACCGGCTGCTGGAGACGGAACTCGTCGTGGCCGACGGACTCGCCGCCTCGCGCGGCGGGCGCCGCTCCCACAACATCCGGCTCAACCCGCACCTGCGCTTCCTCGGCGTCGACATCGGCGCCACCTCGGTCGACGTCGCCGTCACCAATGCCGAGCTGGAGATCCTCGGGCACATCAACCAGCCGATGGACGTGCGCGAGGGACCGGTCGCGGTCTTCGAGCAGGTGCTGTCCATGGCCGCCAAGCTGAGGGCCACCGGGCTCGCGGAAGGGTTCGACGGCGCCGGCATCGGCGTCCCCGGGCCGGTCCGCTTCCCCGAGGGCATCCCGGTCGCGCCGCCGATCATGCCCGGCTGGGACGGCTTCCCCGTGCGGGAGGCGCTCAGCCAGGAGCTGGGCTGCCCGGTCATGGTCGACAACGACGTGAACCTCATGGCGCTGGGGGAGCAGCACGCGGGCGTCGCCCGCACCGTCGCCGACTTCCTCTGCGTCAAGATCGGCACCGGCATCGGGTGCGGCATCGTCGTCGGCGGCGAGGTGTACCGCGGGACAACGGGCAGCGCGGGCGACATCGGGCACATCCAGGCCGTGCCCGACGGACGCCCCTGCGCCTGCGGCAACCGCGGCTGCCTCGAGGCGCACTTCTCCGGCGCGGCCCTCGCGCGGGACGCCACGGAGGCCGCCGAGCAGCAGCGCTCGCCCGAACTCGCCGCCCGGTTCGAGGCGAACGGCACGCTCAGCGCCGTCGACGTCGCCGCCGCGGCCGCCGCCGGCGACGCCACCGCCCTCGACCTCATCCGCGAGGGCGGCAACCGCACCGGGCAGGTCATCGCCGGCCTGGTCAGCTTCTTCAACCCCGGCCTTGTGGTGATCGGCGGCGGGGTGACGGGCCTCGGCCACACCCTGCTCGCCGCGATCCGCACCCAGGTCTACCGAGGCTCGCTGCCCCTGGCGACGGGCAACCTCCCCATCGTGCTTGGTGAGTTGGGCCCCACCGCCGGAGTCATCGGCGCGGCCCGCCTCATCAGCGACCACCTGTTCTCACCCGCCTAGCCGGCGCGGCTACGGCCACCACCGCACCGGCGCGACCCAGCACCACCCGGGGCGAGTTCACCCGCCCCGGCACCAGCACCGACCGAGGCGGGCCCGCCCGCCCCGGCACCACCCGGTGCGGGCACCCCGCCCGCACCGACCCGAAGCTGCACCACCCGCCGGCACGGGCCGCCCGTACCGGCGCGCAAGGCACCACGCCGGCGCGACAGCCAGCCGCACCGGCACGCAGCACGACCCGCCGGTGCGGAAGCCGCCCGTACCGGCCACCTCGCCGGAGCGACCGCCAGCCGTACCGGCGTGCAGCACCACCGTGCCCACGAGCCGGCCGCCGGCGCGCGGCGCACGACGTGCCAGGTCGGGAGCCGCTCGTCCTGGTACGTGACGGTCCACCGACCGGTACGGGAGCCCCCGCACCGGCGTGTGGAGCATCACCGTGCCGGTGCGACCGCCAGCCGCGCCGGCGTGCAGCACCACTGTGCCCACGAGCCGGCCGCCGGCGCGCGGCGCACGACGTGCCAGGTCGGGAGCCGCTCGTCCTGGTCCGTGACGGTCCACCGACCGGTACGGGAGCCACCCCGCACCGGCGTGCAGGACCACCGTGCCGGTGCGGCCGCCAACCGCGCCGGCGTGCAGGACCACCGTGCCGGTGCGACCGCCATCCGCGTCGGCACGCAGCACGACCGTGCCGGTGCGACCGCCATCCGCGTCGGCACGCAGCACGACCGTGCCGGTGCGACCGCCATCCGCGTCGGCACGCAGCATCACCGTGCCGGTGCGGCCGCCACCCGCGTCGGCGCGCAGTACGACCCGCCGGGCCGGAAGCCGCCCGTACCGGCAGTGAACGCCTCACCGTGAACGCGGGGCCCGGCCCCGCACGCCGCCGGCACGGCCCCGTACCGGCACGAGCCGCACCACCCGCCCCGAACAGCGCACCACCACCACCGCCGCCGCTCTGCTCCGCCCTGCCCGAAAACGCTTGCTCCGCTAGGGAGTCAGGAAAGCCGGCCGGCCCCGTCAGGGGCCAGGCACCGCTTGCCCCGTGAGGGGACACCACCCCCGTCCGCCCGCCGAGGGGAATCCGCATGGCACCAGAAGCACCGCTGCTCAGCATGTCCGGCATCACCAAGTCGTTCCCGGGAGTCCGGGCCCTGGACGGCGTCGACCTCGACGTCCAGGCCGGCGAGGTGCACTGTCTGCTCGGCCAGAACGGCGCCGGGAAGTCGACGCTCATCAAGGTCCTGGCCGGCGCCCACCAGCCCGACACGGGCACCATCAGCTGGCGCGGGGACGACGTCACCCTGCGCTCGCCGATCGCCGCCATGCGCCTCGGCATCGCCACCATCTACCAGGAACTCGACCTGGTGGAGCACCTGTCGGTCGCGGAGAACGTCCACCTCGGGCACGAGCCCACCGCCGCCGGCTTCGTCGTCCGGGGAAGGGCGGCACGCGCGTCCACCGCGGAACTGCTCCAGCGCCTCGGGCACCCCGAGATCGACCCCGGCCGCCTGGTCGGCGACCTCTCCGCCGCGCACCAGCAGATCGTGTCCATGGCCCGCGCCCTCTCCCACGACGTGCGGCTCATCGTGATGGACGAGCCGTCCGCCGCCCTCGACCCGGACGAGGTCGACAACCTCTTCCGCATCGTCGGCGACCTGACCGCCGCCGGCGTCGCCGTCGTCTACATCTCCCACCGCCTGGAGGAGATCCGCCGCATCGGCGACCGCGTGACCGTCCTGAAGGACGGCCGCGCGGTGGCCCGCGGGCTGCCCGCCAAGTCGACGCCCACCAGCGAGGTGGTGTCGCTGATGACGGGCCGCAACGTCGAGTACGTCTTCCCGCCCCGCCCGGACACCCCGCCGGTCAAGGCCGCCGAGCCGGTGCTCACCGTGGAGAACCTGTCCCGGCGCGGCGAGTTCGCCCCGCTCGACCTCCAGGTGCGCCCCGGCGAGATCGTCGGACTCGCGGGCCTCGTCGGGTCCGGGCGCTCCGAGATCCTCGAGACGATCTACGGCGCCCGCAAGCCCGACACCGGCCGCGTCCTCGTCGACGGCAGACCCCTGCGCCCGGGCAGCGTCCGCGCCGCCGTCCGCGCCGGACTGGGCCTCGCCCCCGAGGAACGCAAGGCGCAGGCCCTGCTGATGCTGGAGTCGGTCACCCGCAACGTGTCCGTCTCCTCCATGTCCCGCTTCGCGCGGGCCGGCTGGATCGACCGCGGCGCCGAACTGGGGGCGGCGCGCGCGGCTGTCCGGGAGCTGTCCCTGCGGCCCGACAACCCCGACGTGCCCGTGCGCACCCTGTCCGGCGGCAACCAGCAGAAGGCCGTCCTCGCCCGCTGGCTGCTGCGCGGCTGCCGGGTGCTGCTGCTGGACGAACCCACCCGCGGCGTCGACGTCGGCGCGCGGGCCGAACTGTACGCCGTGGTACGGCGGCTGGCGGACGAAGGGCTCGCCGTGCTGCTGGTCTCCAGCGAGGTGCCCGAGGTCCTCGGCCTCGCCGACCGCGTGCTGGTGCTGCGCGAGGGCTCCGTCGTCCACACGGCGCCCGCCCGCGAACTCGACGAACACCGTGTACTCGACCTGGTCATGGAAGGAAGCCCGGCGTCATGACGCAGAACGTCTCCCCGCCGCGGGACAGCACCTCCAAGGTGCCGTCGGCCGGCGAACAGCCCGCCTGGCGGGCCGTGTTGTTCCGCGCCGACGTGCGCACCCTGTCCCTGCTCGGCGTGCTCGCCGTACTCGTCCTCATCGGCGGCCTCACCAAGCCGGACCAGTTCCTGGACACCCGCAACCTCCAGCTGGTCCTCACCCAGGCGTCCGTCATCGGCGTCGTCACCGTCGGCATGACCTTCGTCATCATCTCCGGCGGCATCGACCTGTCGGTCGGCGCGATCGTCGCCCTCGCCTCGGTGTGGGCGACCACTGTCGCCACCCAGGAGTACGGCTTCGCCGGCATCCTCTTCACCGCCGTCCTGGTCGGACTCGGCTGCGGCCTCGTCAACGGCGTGCTCATCGCGTACGGGGGGATGGTGCCGTTCATCGCCACCCTCGCCATGCTCGCCTCCGCCCGCGGCCTCGCCCTCCAGATCACCGACGGACGCACGCAGATCGTCACCGTCGACAGCGTCCTCGACCTCGGCGAGCGCGACGCCTACGTGCTGGGCGTCCCCCCGCTGGTGCTGGTGTTCGCCGCGGTCACCGTCGTCGGCTGGCTGGTGCTCAACCGCACCACCTTCGGCCGCCGCTCCGTCGCCGTCGGCGGCAACGCGGAAGCCGCCCGCCTGGCCGGCATCGACGTCCGCCGCCAGCGCCTCTACCTGTACCTGCTGTCCGGGCTGTGCTGCGGCATCGCCGCCTTCCTGCTGATCGTGCTGGCGGGCTCGGGCCAGAACACCAACGGCAACCTCTACGAACTCGACGCCATCGCCGCCGCGATCATCGGCGGCACCCTGCTCACCGGGGGCCGCGGCACCATCGTCGGCTCCGTCCTCGGCGTCCTGATCTTCACCACCATCACCAACATCTTCGCCCTGAACAACCTGCAGACCGACGTCCAGCAGATCGCCAAGGGCGCGATCATCGTCGCCGCCGTGCTGGTCCAGCGGCGTACCGCGAGCACGACCTGAGGGAAGGGTTCACCGCCATGCCAGAGCCGACGTTCACCAGCCGCAGAGGGCTCCTCTTCGGAGCCGCCGCCGTCTCCGCCGGCGCCCTCGTCACCGGCTGCACCAGCAACGAGCCCAGCGGGGGCGGCGAGTCCGCCGCCAACAACCAGCCGGCCGCCGACGACAAGCCCGGCAAGCAGGTCACCATCGGCTTCGCCGGACCGCAGGCCGACCACGGCTGGCTCAACGCCATCAACGACAACGCCAAGCAGCGCGCCGAGAAGTACTCCGACGTCACCCTGGAGATCACCGAGGGCTCCAACGACACCGCCCAGCAGATCGGCCAGATCGAGACCCTCATCAACAAGAAGGTCGACGTCCTGGTGATCCTGCCGGCCGACGGCAAGGCCCTCACCCAGGTCGGACTGAAGGCGATGCGCGCCGGCATCCCGGTCGTCAACCTCGACCGCGTCTTCAACACCCCGCAGGCGTACCGCTGCTGGGTCGGCGGCGACAACTACGGCATGGGCCTCAACGCCGGTCACTACATCGGCGAGAAGCTCAAGGGCAAGCAGGACGCCAAGGTGATCGAGCTGGCCGGACTGGACAACCTGGAGCTGACCAAGCAGCGCACCCAGGGCTTCGACGACGCCCTGAAGAACTACCCGAACATCCGCAAGGTGGCCCGCCAGGCCGCCGAGTTCACCGTCGAGTCGGGCCAGGCCAAGATGGCACAGCTGCTCCAGGCCCAGTCGCAGTTCGACGCGCTGTGGAACCACGACGACGACCAGGGCGTGGGCGCCCTGCGCGCCATCGAGCAGGCCGGCCGCGACGACTTCCTGATGGTCGGCGGCGCCGGCGCGCTCTCCGCGTTCGAGGCCATCAAGGCCGACAACGGCGTCCTGAAGGCCACGGTCCTGTACCCGCCGACGATGGCCGCCTCCGCGATCGACCTCGCCCGCGCCCTCGGCCAGGGCAAGGGCGTAGGGGGCCTCGCCGAGTTCGAGATCCCCTCGTCGGTGACCTGCTACTCGGCCGTCGTCGACAAGGAGAACGTCGACCAGTACATGCCCACCGGGTTCAAGTGAGGAGCCCCGCCCCACGGGCCTGACCAGCCCACCGGGCGGGGACCGCCCCGCCCGTCACCACGACGAGGAGGACATTCGAATGGCACAGCCGCAAGCGTCCGAAGGGGCGGAAACGGGGAAGCCACCGCTGCGCATCGGCATGGTCGGTTACGCCTTCATGGGCGCCGCCCACTCCCAGGGCTGGCGCACCGTGGGACGCGTCTTCGACCTGCCGCTCCGCCCCGAGATGGCCGTGATCTGCGGCCGGGACGCCGACGCCGTGCGGGCGGCGGCCGACCGGCACGGCTGGGCGGAGGCCGAGACCGACTGGCGCGCCCTGGTGGAGCGCGACGACATCGACCTCGTCGACATCTGCACCCCCGGTGACAGCCACGCCGCGATCGCGCTGGCCGCGCTGGCCGCGGGCAAGCACGTGCTGTGCGAGAAGCCCCTCGCCAACACCGTCGCGGAGGCCGAGGCGATGGCCCGTGCCGCCCAGGAGGCGCGGGACCGCGGCCAGGCCGCCATGGTCGGCTTCAACTACCGACGGGTGCCCGCCACCGCGCTGGCCCGGCGGATGGTCGAGGAGGGCCGCATCGGCACCCTCCGGCACGTGCGGGTGGTCTACCTCCAGGACTGGCTGGTGGACCCGCAGTTCCCGCTCACCTGGCGGCTGCGCAGGGAACAGGCGGGCTCCGGCTCGCTCGGCGACCTCGGCGCGCATATCGTCGACCTCGCCCAGTACCTGGCGGGGGAGCGGCTCGCGGGAGTCTCCGCGCTCACCGAGACGTTCGTCCGAGAGCGGCCGCTGCCCACCGCGCCGAGCAGCGGCCTGGCCGCCGTCTCCGCGGCCGGCACCGGACCGGTCACCGTCGACGACGCCGCCCTGTTCACCGGCCGGTTCGCCTCCGGCGCCCTCGCCTCCTTCGAGGCCACCCGGTACGCCACCGGACGCAAGAACGCCCTGCGGATCGAACTCAACGGCGAGCGCGGCTCGCTCGCCTTCGACCTGGAGCGGCTCAACGAACTCGAATACCACGACGGCACCGGGGACGCCGCGCACGGCGGCTTCCGCCGCATCCTCGTCACCGAGCCCGACCACCCCTACCTGGACGCCTGGTGGCCGCCGGGCCACGGGCTCGGCTACGAGCACACCTTCGCGCACCAGGCCCGCGACCTGGTGCACGCCATCGCCGAAGGCCGCGGCCCGGAACCGTCCTTCGCGGACGGACTCCAGGTGCAGCGCGTCCTCGCGGCGGTGGAGGAGAGCGCGGAGAAGAACGCCGTCTACACCCCGATCGCCGCCTGAGGAGGACGGATACGGATGTCGCGCAACTTCACCCTGTTCACCGGCCAGTGGGCCGACCTTCCGCTCGAGGAGGTCTGCCGGCTCGCCCGTGACTTCGGCTACGACGGCCTCGAACTCGCCTGCTGGGGCGACCACTTCGAGGTGGACAAGGCCCTCGCCGACCCGTCCTACGTGGCCGGCCGCCATCAGCTGCTCGACAAGTACGGCCTGAAGTGCTGGGCGGTCTCCAACCACCTGGTGGGCCAGGCCGTCTGCGACGCCATCATCGACGAACGCCACCAGGGCATCCTGCCCGCCCGCATCTGGGGCGACGGCGAGCCCGAGGGCGTACGGCAGCGGGCCGCCGCCGAGATCAAGGACACCGCGCGGGCTGCGGCCCTGCTCGGCGTCGACACGGTGATCGGGTTCACCGGCTCCGCCATCTGGCACCTGGTCGCCATGTTCCCGCCCGCCCCCGAGTCGATGATCGAGCGCGGCTACGAGGACTTCGCCGAGCGCTGGAACCCGATCCTGGACGTCTTCGACGCGGAGGGCGTGCGCTTCGCCCACGAGGTCCACCCCAGCGAGATCGCGTACGACTACTGGACCACCGTGCGCGCCCTAGACGCGGTGGACCGGCGCCCGGCGTTCGGGCTGAACTTCGACCCGTCGCACTTCGTCTGGCAGGACCTCGACCCGGTCGGCTTCCTGTGGGACTTCCGGGACCGCATCTACCACGTCGACTGCAAGGAGGCCCGCAAGCGCCTCGACGGCCGCAACGGCCGCCTCGGCTCCCACCTGCCCTGGGGAGACCCCCGCCGCGGCTGGGACTTCGTCTCCGCGGGGCACGGCGACGTGCCCTGGGAGGACGTCTTCCGCATGCTGCGCTCCATCGACTACGGGGGCCCGGTCTCCGTGGAGTGGGAGGACGCCGGCATGGACCGCCTCCAGGGCGCCCCCGAGGCCCTGAAGCGTCTCAAGGCCTTCGACTACGAACCCCCGAGCGCGTCCTTCGACGCGGCGTTCAACAGCTGAGGGACGGGCCCGACCGCAGGTGGTGACGGGGGCCGGCGCTGTCGCCGGTCCCCGGTCCGGCATGCCCTCACGCCGCTTTGTCCTGTTGAGGGAAAAAGTTCAACCAGGCGCGGTCCAAGGGGTGTTCCGCCAGGAAGAACGCGGTTACCGTCCCTGAGTGTTCAGGGCACCCACGCCTCCGGGGTGACGGCGCACCCCGGCGCCCGCACGCACCGCACGATCAGCACCTGTTCCGTACGGCCCCATCCCGTTCCCGGAGGGACTTCGTGCACAGAAGAAGACTGAAATCGACCCGCACCGCCACACGCCCCGTCTTCCGCACCACGCTCGCCCTGGTCACCGGCCTGCTGCTGGCCGTGGGCACCCCGGCCACCGTGGCCGGCGCCCACCCCGGGCACCCGGAGCACGACGAACCGGTCGCGGCCGAGGGGCAGTTCCAGCAGGTGCCGCTCGCCAAGGGCGAGCCCGAGATGGGCGAGCCCATGTCGCTCGCCGTCCTCCCGGACCGCAGCGTCCTGCACACCTCACGGGACGGCACCCTGCGCCTCACCGACGCGGGCGGCACCACCAAGGTGGCCGGCCGTCTCGACGTGTACAGCCACGACGAGGAGGGCCTCCAGGGCGTCGGGGTGGACCCCGACTTCGAGAACAACCGGGCGATCTACCTCTACTACGCCCCGCCGCTCGACACGCCCGCCGGTGACGCCCCGGAGACCGGCACCGCCGAGGACTTCGCAAAGTTCGACGGCGTCAACCGCCTCTCCCGGTTCACCCTGAACCCCAACGGCACCCTGGACCTGTCCAGCGAGAAGAAGATCCTGGACGTCGCCGCCTCCCGCGGCACCTGCTGCCACGTCGGCGGCGACATCGACTTCGACGCCGAGGGCAACCTCTACCTGTCCACCGGCGACGACACCAACCCGTTCGCCTCCGACGGCTACACGCCGATCGACGAGCGCGACAACCGCAACCCCGCCTTCGACGCGCGCCGCAGCTCCGGCAACACCAACGACCTGCGCGGCAAGATCCTGCGGATCAAGGTGAACGAGGACGGCTCCTACGACATCCCGGAGGGTAACCTCTTCCCGCCGGGCACCGAGAAGACCCGCCCCGAGATCTACGCGATGGGCTTCCGCAACCCGTTCCGCATCAGCGTCGACGAGAAGACCGGCATCGTCTACGTCGGCGACTACGGCCCCGACGCCGGCGCCGCCAGCCCCACCCGCGGCCCGGCCGGACAGGTCGAGTTCGCCAAGGTGACGAAGGCCGCCAACTTCGGCTGGCCGTTCTGCACCGGCGACAACGACCCCTACGTCGACTACGACTTCGCCACCGGCACCTCCGGCGACGCGTTCGACTGCTCCGCGCCGAAGAACACCTCCCGGCACAACACCGGCCTGGTCGACCTGCCGCCCGCCCAGCCCGCCTGGATCCCCTACGACGACGACTCCGTCCCCGAGTTCGGCAGCGGCTCCGAGTCCCCGATGGGCGGCCCGGTCTACCGCTACGACCCGGACCTGGAGTCCTCGGTGAAGTTCCCCGAGGAGTTCGACGGCGACTTCTTCGCCGGCGAGTTCGGGCGCCGCTGGATCAAGCGCATCGAGCAGAACGAGGACGGCTCGGTCGCGAAGATCAACGACTTCCCGTGGACCGGCACGCAGATCATGGACATGGACTTCGGCCCCGACGGCGCGCTCTACGTCCTCGACTACGGCCTGTCCTGGTTCCAGGGCGACGAGTTCTCCGGGCTGTACCGCATCGAGAACGCCGAGGACGGCTTCTCCCCGATCGTCGGGGCGAGCGCCGACCGCACGTCCGGCGCGGCCGGCCTGAAGGTCACGTTCACCGCCACCGCGGAGGACGCCGACTCCCCGGACCTCACCTACGCCTGGGACTTCGGCGACGGCACCAAGGGCGAGGGGCTCAACCCCACCCACAAGTACAAGAAGACCGGCACCTACACGGCGACCTTCACCGCCACCGACCCCGAGGGCAACACCGGCAACGCGAGCGTCCGGATCGTCGTCGGCAACACCGAGCCCAAGGTGAGGATCGACGTCCCGGGCAACGGCACCCTGGCCGCCTTCGGCGAACCCGTGCCGTTCAAGGTGACCGTCACCGACCCCGAGGAGCAGATCGACTGCTCCAAGGTCAAGGTCGCCTACAGCCTCGGCCACGACTCCCACGCCCACGAGCTCACCAGCGAGACGGGCTGTGAGGGCACCCTCAACCCGCCCCCGGGTGACGGCGGCCACGACCCCAACGCCAACATCTACGGCGTCGTCGGCGCCAGTTACACCGACGGCGGCGCCAACGGCCAGGAGGCGCTGACGGGTACCGCCCGCACCGTGCTCCAGCCGCTGCACCGCCAGGCCGAGCACTTCTCCGAGCAGTCCGGCGTCAACGTCATCGACAAGACGCAGGCCAACGGCGGCAAGACGGTCGGCGACATCAACGACGGCGACTGGATCTCCTTCACGCCCTACCGCTTCGACGGGCAGAAGAAGATGATCGTCCGGGCCTCCTCCGGCGGCTCCGGCGGCTACATCGAGCTGCGCACCGGCTCCCCCGAGGGCCCGCTGCACGGCTCGGCGTACATCCCGCCGACCGGCAGCTGGGAGACGTTCCAGGACGTCGACGTGCCGCTGCGGGCACTGCCGAAGAAGACCACCGAGATCTACCTGGTCTTCAAGGGCGGTGACGGTGCGCTGTTCGACGTGGACGACTTCGAGTTCTCCACGGAGCCGTTCAAGCAGGGCAAGAAGGTCCTGGTCTTCTCCAAGACCGCCGGCTTCCGGCACGACTCCATCGGGGAAGGCGTCGAGGCCCTGAAGGACCTCGGCGGCCCCGCCGGCATCTCGGTCACCGCGACCGAGGAGGCCGGACAGTTCACCACCGCCAACCTCGCCAAGTACGACGCGGTCGCCTTCCTGTCCACCACCGGTGACGTCCTGAACGCCGACCAGCAGAAGGCGTTCGAGAACTACGTCAAGAACGGGGGCGGCTACATGGGCATCCACGCCGCCGCCGACACCGAGTACGACTGGGAGTTCTACGGCGGTCTCGTCGGCGCGTACTTCGACTCGCACCCGGCCATCCAGAAGGCCACCGTGCGCGTCGAGGACCACGACCACCCGGCCACCGCGCACCTGGAGGACACCTGGGAGCGCACGGACGAGTGGTACAACTACCGCACCAACCCGCGTGATCAGGCCAAGGTCCTCGCCACCCTGGACGAGACCACCTACCAGGGCGGGAACATGAAGGGCGACCACCCGATCGCCTGGTGCCAGAGCTACGGCGGCGGCCGCTCCTTCTACACCGGCGGCGGCCACACCAAGGAGTCGTACGCCGACGAGGCCTTCCGCGCCCACCTGCTCGGCGGCCTCCAGTACGCCACCGGTCAGGTGAAGGCGGACTGCAAGCCGGACAAGGGCTACCGGAAGATCTTCAACGGCCAGACCCTGGACGGCTGGAAGCAGGCCGGCCCCGGCAAGTTCGTCGTCAAGGACGGCGGGGTCATGGAGTCCGAGGGCGGCATGGGCCTCCTCTGGTACCAGGCCAAGGAGCTGACGTCGTACTCGCTGAAGCTCGACTGGAAGATGCGCGGTGACGACAACTCCGGCGTCTTCGTGGGCTTCCCGGCCTCCGACGACCCGTGGTCGGCGGTCGACCGGGGCTACGAGGTCCAGATCGACGCGACGGACGAGGTGGACCGCACCACGGGTGCGATCTACACGTTCAAGGCGGCGAACATCAAGGCCCGTGACCAGGTGCTGCGCCCGCCGGGGCAGTGGAACTCCTACGAGATCAAGGTCAAGGGCGAACGGCTCCAGGTGTTCCTCAACGGGGTGAAGATCAACGACTTCACCAACAAGGACCCGCAGCGGAGCCTGACCGACGGCTACATCGGCCTGCAGAACCACGGTCCTGACGACAAGGTCTCCTTCCGCAACATCCAGCTGAAGGAACTGCCCTCCTAGGGGCCCGAGAACGGCGGCGGGCGGGCGGACGCCGGACCCCCGCCCGCCGCCTCCCTCCGGGCCGCCGGGCCCGGAACCTTCTCCCCTCTCCGGCATCCGGTCCGACCCCGCAGGCCCGGGCCCCCAGCCCGGGCCGCTGCCGGGTCGGGACGAGCGACCGAGTCCGGTCCCCGAGCCGGACACACGACCCCGTCCGGGGTTCGGCTCACCGTCGGCCGAAGGGCCGGCGGTGGGCCTGCGCACCGCCACATCCGGTTCGCGTTCGACAAGGAGGCTGCCCATGTCCGCCGAACCGTCCTCCGTCCCCACCACCTCTTCCCCCTCCGCCCCCCGCTACGGCGTCTGGCTCGTCGGGGCCCGCGGGTCCGTCGCCACGACCGCCGTCGTGGGATGCGCGGCCGTCGCCGCCGGGCTCCATCCGCCGACCGGCATGGTCACCGAGACCCCCGACTTCGCCGCGAGCGGCCTGCCCCCGCTGGCCTCGCTCGTCTTCGGCGGGCACGACACCGTCGACTGCCCGCTGCCCAAGCGCGCCGAGCACCTCGCCGAAGGCGGAGTCCTCCCGCACGGCCTCCCCACCGCCGTGCACGCCGAACTCGTCGCCGCCGACCGGGAGATCAGGCCCGGCGGCCCCGCCCCCGGTGACGCGGACACCGTTCCCGCCCGCACCGACGACGACTGGATCGACGTCTTCGCCGCCGACATCCGCGACTTCACCGACCGCCACCACCTCGCCGGCGTCGTGGTCGTGAACGTCGCCTCCACCGAACCCGCCCCCGCGGCCGGCGCCCTCCCACCCAGCTACCTCTACGCGGCCGCCGCCCTCCGCGCCGGCTGCGGCTACGTCAACTTCACCCCGTCCACGGGCCTGCACCACCCCGCGCTGGCCGAGCTCGCCGCATCAGCCGGCGTGCCGTACGCGGGCCGGGACGGCAAGACCGGGCAGACCCTGCTGCGGTCGGTGCTGGGGCCGATGTTCCAGCAGCGCGCGCTCGCCGTGCGGGCCTGGTCCGGCACCAACCTCCTCGGCGGCGGCGACGGGGCGGCCCTCGCCGACCCCGCCGCGGCCGCCGCGAAGAACGCCGGCAAGGAACGCGTCCTCGCCGACACCCTCGGCACGGCGCCGGAGGGCGAGGTGCACATCGACGACGTGCCCGCGCTGGGCGACTGGAAGACCGCCTGGGACCACATCGCGTTCGACGGTTTCCTCGGCTCCCGCATGATCCTCCAGACGATCTGGCAGGGCTGCGACTCCGCCCTCGCCGCACCCCTCGTCCTCGACCTGGCCCGGCTGCTGCTCCGCGCCGGACAGAAGGGCATCACCGGCCCGCTGGGCGAACTCGGCTTCTACTTCAAGGACCCGGTCGGCGACGGCCCGGCGTCCCTGGGGGAGCAGTACACGGAGCTGAAACGCTTCGCCGCACGCCTGAGCGACACCACACGCCCGAGCGACGAGGCGGGGGACAGCGGGGCGCAGCGATGAGCACTCCCGCAGCCCCGCTCCTCACTCTCGTGGGCCGGGACACCGCATCCGCGCCCCCGGCCACCGACGACCGCGTCGCACCCGACCGCGCCGCCTGGGCCGAACTGATGCGCCTGCCCGCCCTGTTCACCGTCCCCGGCGACACCCTCGCCGGCGTCGCCGCGGCCGGCGCACGGCCAGGACCGCGCGCCCTGCTCCCCATCGGCTCCTCCCTGTGCCTGTACGCGGCCGGCATGGTCCTGAACGACTGGGCCGACCGCGCCGAGGACGCCGTGGACCGTCCCCACCGTCCCCTCCCGTCCGGACGGATCCGCCCCGCCGCCGCGCTGACGGCCGCCTGCGGACTCACCGGCGCCGGACTGCTGCTCGCCGCCCGCGCCGGCCGCCCCGCCCTGGCGGTGGCCGCCCCGCTGGCGGCGACGGTCTGGGCGTACGACCTGGCGCTGAAGCACACGCCCGCGGGCCCGGCCGCCATGGCCGCCGCCCGCGGACTGGACCTGCTGATGGGCGCGGCCGCCTCCGGTTCCGCACGGAAGGCGGCGCCCTCCGCCGCCCTCCTCGGCTGCCACACCCTCGCCGTCACCGCCGTGTCGCGGCGCGAGACCACCGGCGGCTCGGTGGCGGCCCCGCTCGCCGCCCTCGCGGCGACGGGCGCCCTGACCCGGCTGGTCACGCACCGGCGCGTCCGACTCCCGGCAGGCCGGCGGGCAGCAGCCGCCCCCGGCCTGCCGGGTCCCACCCCGGGCGGCGCCGCCCGGACCACACCCGCAGGCGCCGTCACCGCCGCGCTCGCCGCGGCCTACGCGGCCACGGCCGCCCGGCCGTACTTCCACGCGGCGCTCAACCCCTCACCCCCGCTCACCCAGCGCGCGGTCGGCGGCGGCATCCGCGCCACCGTCCCGCTCCAGGCGGCGCTCGCCGCCCGGTCCGGGGCGACCGCCACGTCCCTGCTGATCGCGGCGCTGGCCCCGGCGGGACGGCTGTTCGCCCGCCGGCGCGCCATGAGGAAGGTGAGCATCACATGACCGCGCACGAGCCCTCCGCGCCGTCGCTGCGTTTCGGCTACGGCACCAACGGCCTCGCCGACCTCCGCCTCGACGACGCACTCGGTCTGCTGGCCGACCTCGGCTACGACGGCGTGGGGCTGACCCTCGACCACATGCACCTCGACCCGCTCGCCCCCGACCTCGCGGCCCGCACCCGGCACGTCGCGCGCCGCCTGGACGAGCTGGGCCTCGGCGTCACCGTGGAGACCGGCGCCCGCTACGTCCTCGATCCCCGGCGCAAGCACGGCCCGTCCCTGCTCGACCCCGACCCCGACGACCGGGCGCGCCGCGTCGACCTGCTGGTGCGGGCGGTCCGGGTCGCGGCGGACCTCGGGGCGCACGCCGTGCACTGCTTCAGCGGCACCGTCCCCGACCACACCGACGAGGACACCGCCTGGAAACGCCTCACCGAGGCGTTCGGGCCGGTGCTGGACGCCGCGTCCGCCGCCGGAATCCCGCTCGCCGTCGAACCCGAACCCGGTCACCTCCTCGCCACCCTCGCCGACTTCCACCACCTGCGCCGTGCCCTCGGCGACCCCGAGCCGCTCGGCCTGACCCTGGACATCGGCCACTGCCAGTGCCTGGAACCCCTCGCGCCCGCCGACTGCGTCCGCGAGGCCGCGCCCTGGCTGCGCCACGTGCAGATCGAGGACATGCGCCGCGGCGTCCACGAGCATCTGCCGTTCGGCGACGGGGAGATCGACTTCCCGCCCGTCCTCGCCGCGCTCGCCGCCACCGGATACCGGGGCCTGACCGTCGTCGAACTGCCCCGGCACTCGCACGCGGGACCCCGCTTCGCCGCCCACTCGCTGCCGTACCTGCGGAAGGCCGCCCGGCTCGCCGCCGAGCGCACCACCGGCACGTCCACCGTCCCCTCCCACGGCGATCCCTCCGCCACCCCCGAAGGGAGCAGCACCCCATGACCCGCCCGCACGCAGCACCGGCCGGTCCGGACGCCGACACCACCGGCAGACCGGCCGCCCCCGGCGACGGCACCACCCCCGCCGTCACCCCGCCCGCCGACCTGCGCCGCCACCTCTCGGCCCGGCTCGACGGCGCGGCCCGCGCCTGGTTCGACCAGGCCCTGGACGAGGCGACCACCCACCCCGGCACCCACGGGCCGATCTCGGTGTGGGAACTGCGCCTCGCCGAGGCGGGCCGCCGCTGCGGACCCGAACACGCCGACGCCGCCCGCGTCCTCATCCTGCACGCGGCCCGCGCCGACGCCGACGCCCTGACCCGGGTCTACTTCCAGGGCACCGCCGACGAACGCCGCGCAGTCCTGCACGCCCTGCCCCACCTGGTGCCCGGGCCCGAGGCGCTCCCGCTCGTCGAGGACGCCCTGCGCACCAACGACACCCGGCTGGTCGCCGCCGCCCTCGGCCCCTACGGCGCCCGCCACCTCGACGCCCACGCCTGGCGGCACGCCGTACTGAAGTGCCTGTTCACCGGCGTCGCCGTCGACCTGGTCGCGGACCTCGCCCGGCGCGCCCGCGGCGACGCCGAACTCGCCCGCATGCTCGGCGACCACGCCGCCGAACGCACCGCCGCCGGCCGCACCGTCCCGGAGGACCTGCACCGCGTCCTGGCCCTGACCGAAGCCGCCCCGACGCAGGAAGCGGCCGGCCCGGACGTCCCCCACGGCAAGGAGTCCTGATGCGCATCTTCGACCCCCACATCCACATGACGTCGCGCACCACCGACGACTACGAGGCCATGTACGCCGCGGGCGTCCGCGCCGTCGTCGAACCCTCCTTCTGGCTCGGCCAGCCCCGCACCTCCCCGGCCTCCTTCTTCGACTACTTCGACTCCCTCCTGGGCTGGGAACCCTTCCGCGCCGCCCAGTACGGCATCGCCCACCACTGCACCCTCGCCCTCAACCCCAAGGAGGCGGGCGACCCGCGCTGCACCCCCGTCCTCGACGCGCTGCCCCGCTACCTGGTCAAGGACAACGTCGTCGCCGTCGGCGAGATCGGTTACGACTCCATGACCCCCGCCGAGGACACCGCGCTCGCCGCCCAGCTCCAGATGGCCGCCGACCACGGGCTGCCCGCGCTGGTCCACACCCCGCACCGCGACAAGCTCGCCGGACTGCGCCGCACCCTCGACGTGGTCCGCGAGTCGGCGCTGCCCGTGGAGCGGGTGCTGATCGACCATCTCAACGAGACCACCGTCAAGGAGGCCAAGGACAGCGGCGCCTGGCTCGGCTTCTCCGTCTACCCCGACACCAAGATGGACGAGGAGCGCATGGTCGCCCTCCTGCGCGCCTACGGCCCCGAGCAGGTGCTGGTGAACTCCGCCGCCGACTGGGGCAGGAGCGACCCGCTGAAGACCCGCAAGGTCGCCGACCTGATGCTCGCCGAGGGCTTCACCGAGGACGACGTCGACCGCGTGCTGTGGCGCAACCCGGTCGCCTTCTACGGCCTCAGCGGCCGCCTCACCCTCGACGTGCCCGCTCCCGGAGCGACCCACGAGGGCAACTCCATCCTGCGCGGCCAGCCCAGAGACGCACCGGCACCGGACACCGCCGACGCCGCGGGGGCGTGAGCCATGCGCTTCCGCCACCCCGACGGTTCCACCGTCCACCTCGCCTACTGCACCAACGTCCACCCCGCCGAAACCCTCGACGGCGTCCTCGCCCAGCTCCGCGACCACTGCGAACCCGTCCGCCGCCGCCTCGGCCGGGACCGGCTCGGCATCGGACTGTGGCTGGCCAAGGACGCCGCCCGCGCCCTGGTCACCGACCCCGCCGCCCTCCGCAACCTGCGCTGCGAACTGGAACGGCGCGGCCTGGAGGTCGTCACCCTCAACGGCTTCCCCTACGAGGGCTTCGGCTCCGAGGAGGTCAAGTACCGCGTCTACACACCGGACTGGGCCGACCCCGAACGCCTGGAACACACCGCCGCCCTCGCCCGGGTCCTCGCCGGACTGCTCCCCGACGACGTCACCGAGGGCAGCGTCTCCACCCTGCCGCTCGCCTGGCGCACCGCCTACGACGACGGGCGCGCCGAGACCGCCCGCACCGCCCTGCGCACCCTCGCCGAACGCCTCGACGCGCTGGAGGACCTCACCGGGCGCTCCATCCGCGTCGCCCTCGAACCCGAACCGGGCTGCGTCGTCGAGACCACACGGGACGCCATCGCCCCGCTCACCGCGGTCGGCCACGACCGCATCGGCATCTGCGTCGACACCTGCCACCTCGCCACCTCCTTCGAAGAACCCGACACCGCCCTGGACGACCTCGCCCAGGCCGGCGTACCCGTGATCAAGTCCCAGCTGTCCGCCGCCCTGCACGCCGAACAGCCTGACCTCCCCGAGGTCCGCGAGGCCCTCGCCGCCTTCGCGGAACCCCGCTTCCTGCACCAGACCCGCACAGCCACGGCCGCCGGCCTGCACGGCACCGACGACCTTGACGAGGCCCTCGCCGGCGATGCCCTGCCCGACACGGCCCCCTGGCGCTCCCACTTCCACGTCCCGCTCCACGCGGCCCCCGCCGCGCCCCTCACCTCCACGCTGCCCGTCCTCACCTCCGTGCTGACCCGGCTGGTCGGCGGACCGCACCCGATCACCCGCCACCTCGAGGTGGAGACCTACACCTGGCAGGCGCTCCCGCCCGAACTGCGCCCCCGCGGCCGCGCCCAGCTCGCCGACGGCATCGCCGCCGAACTCACCCTGGCCCGCGACCTGCTGACGGACCTCGGCCTGAAGGAACTCCCATGACCGACCCCACCCCGCTGCTCGTCCTGGACGTCGTGGGCCTCACCCCCCGTCTGCTCGACCACATGCCCCACCTCAAGTCCCTCGGGCAGTCCGGCTCCCGCGCCCCGCTCGGGACCGTCCTGCCCGCCGTCACCTGCGCCGCCCAGTCCACCTTCCTCACCGGCGCCATGCCCTCCGAACACGGCATCGTCGGCAACGGCTGGTACTTCCGGGAGCTCGGCGACGTCCTGCTGTGGCGCCAGCACAACGGCCTCGTCTCCGGAGACAAGCTCTGGGACGCCGCCCGCCGCGCCCACCCCGGCTACACCGTCGCCAACATCTGCTGGTGGTACGCCATGGGCGCGGACACCGACATCACCGTCACCCCCCGCCCCGTCTACTACGCCGACGGCCGCAAGGAACCCGACTGCTACACCCGGCCGCCCGAGCTGCACGACGAACTCACCGAGAAGTTCGGCACCTTCCCCCTGTTCCACTTCTGGGGACCCGGCGCCGACCTGGTGTCCAGCCGGTGGATCATCGACGCCACCCGCCACATCATGAACACCCGCCACCCCGACCTGACCCTCTGCTACCTCCCTCACCTCGACTACGACCTCCAGCGCTTCGGCCCCGACGACCCGCGCTCCCTGAAGGCCGCCGCCGACCTGGACGCGGCCCTCGCCCCGCTGCTGGACGACGCCCGCGCCGAGGGACGCACCGTCGTCGCCCTCTCCGAGTACGGCATCACCCGCGTGAACCGCCCGGTGGACATCAACCGCGCCCTGCGCCGCGCGGGCCTGCTGGAGGTCCACACCCAGGACGGCATGGAGTACCTCGACCCGATGGCCTCCCGCGCCTTCGCCGTCGCCGACCACCAGATCGCCCACGTCTACGTGCGCCGCCCCGAGGACCTCGACGCCACCCGCGAGGCACTCGACGGACTGCCCGGCATCGAGCAGCTCCTCGACGACGAGGGCAAGAAGGCCCACCACCTCGACCACCCGCGCGCCGGCGAACTGGTCGCCGTCGCCGAACCCGACGCCTGGTTCACGTACTACTACTGGCTCGACGACGACCGCGCGCCCGACTTCGCGCAGCTCGTCGAGATCCACCGCAAACCCGGCTACGACCCGGTCGAGCTGTTCATGGACCCCCACGACCCCTACGTCAAGGTCAAGGCGGCCGGCGCGCTCGCGCGCAAGAAGCTCGGCATGCGCTACCGCATGGCGGTCGTGCCCCTCGACGCCTCACCTATTCGCGGCAGCCACGGCCGCCTCCCTGCGAGCGACGACGACGGTCCGCTCCTCATCTGCTCCACCCCCCGCGCTGTCGGCGACCGCGTCGCGGCCACCGACGTCAAGCAACTCCTGCTCCGGCTCGCCGGACTCGGCTGACACCGCACACCACGCCCGCCGAACTCCGACTACCGAGAGTGAAACACACGGCACTGACAACGGCCGGTCCCGCAGCCGCCGGGACCGGCCACGACCGAGAAGGCAGGCACCCGTGACCTCGTACTCCGACCCCTCCCGCCCCACCGGCGCGGACGCCGCACCGTTCACCGACACCCCGGACGAGGCGCTGCGCCGCAGCCTCGGCGTGGCCCGGCGCCGCTTCCTGAGCACCTGCACCGCCGTGGCGGCCGGCGCCGTCGCCGCCCCCGTCCTCGGCGCCTCCCCGGCCCTGGCCCACGGCAGAGACCACGGCCACGGGCACGGACACGGGCATGACCACGACCACGGCCGTGGCCAGGTGCTCGTCCCGCCGCACAAGCGCGGCATCATCCTCTACACCGTCCGTGACGCCACCGCCCGGGACCCGCTCGCGAGCGACCTGCCCTCCGGCTTCCGCGAGGTGTTCAAGCAGCTCGCCCGGCACGGCTACCGCCAGGTCGAGTTCGCCGGCTACAACCAGCACGCCAACGCCCCCGGCGGCGCGAGCCTGGAGTCGGTCGAGGGAGCCAGGCTGCTGCGCCGCTGGCTCGACGAGTACGGGCTGCGCGCCCAGGGCAACCACGGATTCATCCCCTCGTCCTGGCCGCTCACGGCCGAGGACAAGGACACCTTCAAGAAGCACCTGGAGATCGCCAACATCCTCGGCATGGACCACATGGGCACCGGCGGCGACCCCACCGGCAGCTCCTACCGCGCCGACTGGGACGTGGCCGCCGACAAGTGGAACGCCCTCGGCGAGATCGCCCGCCGCGAGGGCATCAAGCTCTACACCCACAACCACGACAGCGCGTACGGCTTCCTGCTCGACCGGGGCCCGCTGGACGACCAGGGCCGCCCGACCCGGAGCTCCGGCATCCGTAAGCTCGAGTACTTCCTGAAGGTCACCGATCCGAAGCTGGTGTGGCTGGAGATGGACATCTTCTGGGCGCACGTCGCCCAGTACAAGTTCCACACCTACACCGCGCCCGACGGCTCCGCCCGCAGGAACGTCTTCGACCCGGCGGGCCTGGTCACCCGGTACAACAAGCGCTACCCGCTGTTCCACGCCAAGGACGGCGTCGTCGACACCACCAACGGCATGGGCTGGGACATGGTGCCGTTCGGCACCGGCGACATCGACTACACGACGTTCTTCTCCCGCGTCGGACTGAGCAACTACCGCAACCCGATGGTGGAGGACGACAACTCCCCGAGCGCGACCGACCCCGCGCAGTCGCTGCGCGAGGCCAAGATCAGCTACGACGGCATGGCGGCCCTGCGCAGGCGCCGCCGCTGACCACGCGACGACGGACCGGGCGGCCCTTCCCCCCCTCGGGAAGGGCCGCCCGGTCCGTGCCGTACGGGAGCGACTCGTCAACCCTCCCCGAGAGGCCGCGGGTTGGGCGTCACCTTCTTGTTCCTCGAACGCCCGGGCGGGGTCAGGAACAGCGCCACGACCCCGGCGAACAGCGAGATGCTGCCCGCGAGACCGAAAGCGCCGTTGTAGCCCCACGCGGCCACGACCACGGACCCCATGCCCGCGCCGAGCCCGGAGACCAGCTTCGAGCTGTACACCATGCCGTAGTTGGTGGCGTTGTTGTTCTCCCCGAAGTAGTCCGCCGTCAGCGCCGCGAACATCGGGAAGATGGCACCGCCGCCGAAGCCGGAGACGGCGGAGAAGATCAGGAACAGCGGGAGGTTCTTGATCTCCGCCGACCAGATGATGCCGAACTGGGCCAGGCCCAGGATCACGCACACGTACAGCAGACACCGCTTGCGGCCGTACAGGTCGGAGAGCCACCCGATGACGCCGCGGCCGGTGCCGTTGACGATCGCCTTCAGCGACATCGCGGTGGCCACGATGCCGGCCGCGAAGCCCGCGTCCTCACCGATGTCCACCTGGAACGCGATGCCGAAGATGTTCACGCCCGAGGTACAGGCGAGACAGAACCACATCAACGCCACCCGGCCGGTCCGCCACGCCTCCAGCGGGGAGTACTGCTTCACGGCGGGCGGGTTCTTCTCGAGGGAACGCCGGGCGCGCGGGTCGTCCGGCGGGTTCAGCGGGTCGACCGAGTCGGGCCACCAGTTCTTCGGCGGGTCCCGGAAGTAGAACCCGGCGACCGCCACCACACCGGCGAGGAACACACCCGAGGCGACCAGCACCCAGCGGAAGTTGGAACCGTCCATGTAGCCGTGGAAGATGAACACGAACGGCACCGAGCCGTACGCGAAACCGCCGTTGACGAAGCCGGTCTTGCCGCCCCTGCGCTCCGGATACCACTTGCCGACCATGTTGACGCAGGTCGCGTACACCATGCCGGCGCCCATGCCGCTGAACACGCCGAACCCGATGAACGCGAGCGCGACATGCGGCGCGTACGCCAGGGAGAGGTAGCCGAGCAGCGTGCCGGTCGAGCCGAGCATCATCGCCCACCGCGCGGGCAGCCTGCCGTTCTCCCGCAGCCGCCCCGCCGGGAAGGCCACCGCGGCCTGGCAGAACACCCAGGCGGTCATCATCCAGTAGATGCTGCCGCTGGACCAGCTGTGGGCCTCGTGGAGCGTGTCCTCCGCGGACGCGAACGCGTACTCGGCGGAGGAGATGCCCATCATGCCGACCCAGGGCAGGATCACCATCCACTTGCGTTTGCGGCCCATGATGTCGATGTCGGTCTCACCGACGCGGTAGACCCGCCCGTTCCTGTCGGTCACCTCCCGGTAGGGGACGAGCCGTGTGACATCCGTGGTTGTCATGGAAAATGCACCCCTTGCGTCGAAAGAACTGGCCAGCGCCCCCTGTCCCGTGCCTTTCGTGCGCGCCCGGGTCCCGGGGCCGGCCGACGCGCACCCGCCGGCCGGCCCCCGCCCCGTCACCTCATGAGGCGCCCCCCATCAGCCCGGCGGCCCGCGCCCAGCGGTACTTGGCGCCGAGCACGGCCACCGGCTGCTCGGTCGTGTACGGGTAGGCCACGACCCCGTGCTCGAAGAGGTACTGGCAGGCCTCCTCGACCTCCACGTCCCCGGCGAGGGAGGCCACCACGGGCTTGGAGACGCCCCGCTCGCGGAACTCCGCCACCACCCGCGCGGTGAGTTCGGCGAACACCATGGGCGGGGTGACGATCGTGTGCCAGTAGCCCAGCACCAGCGCGTGGATACGCGGGTCCTCGAGCCCCAGCCGGATCGTCGCCTCGTACGTCGACGGCGGCTCGCCCCCCGTGATGTCCACCGGGTTGCCGGCCGCGCCGAACGGCGGGATGAACTCCCGGAAGGCGGCGTCCAGGTCGGGTGGGATCTCCATCAGCGACAGCCCGTTGTCCGTCACCGCGTCCGACAGCAGCACCCCGCTGCCGCCGGCCCCGGTGATGATCACGACGTTGTCGCCCTGCGGGGTGGGCAGCACGGGCAGCGCCCGCGCGTACTCCAGCATGTCGTTCAGCCCCGGCGCCCGGATCACGCCGGCCTGCCGCAGGATGTCGTCGTACACGGCGTCGTCGCCCGCGAGCGCCCCCGTGTGCGAACCCGCCGCCTTCGCGCCCGCCGCCGTACGGCCCGCCTTGAGCACCACCACCGGTTTCTTCGGCACGGTCGCCCGCGCTGCCTCGACGAACGCGCGCCCGTCCTTGAGGTCCTCCAGGTGCATCGCGATGCACTCGGTGTGCGGGTCCTCCCCGAACCAGGTCAGCAGGTCGTCCTCGTCCAGGTCCGACTTGTTGCCGAGCCCGACGATCGCCGACACACCCGTCTTCGTGGTCCGCGCGAACCCCAGGATCGCCATGCCGATCCCGCCCGACTGGCTGGTCAGCGCCACCCCGCCCTTGACGTCGTACGGTGTGCAGAACGTGGCGCACAGGTCCTGCCAGGTGGAGTAGTAGCCGTAGATGTTGGGCCCCAGCAGCCGGATGCCGTGCCGCTCGGCGATCGCCACGATCTCCGCCTGGAGCTCGTGCTCACCGGTCTCCGCGAACCCGGACGGGATGAGGACGGCGTTCGGGATCCGCTTGCGCCCCACCTCCTCCAGCGCCGAGGCCACGAACCGGGCGGGTATCGCGAAGACCGCCACATCAACCTCGCCGGGGACGTCGGTGACACTCTTGTACGCCTTGCGGCCCAAGATGTCATCGGCCTTGGGGTTCACCGGGTGGATCTCCCCGGCGAAGCCGCCGTCGACGAGGTTGCGCATCACCGAGTTGCCGATCTTGCCGGACTCGCTGGACGCGCCGATCACCGCCACCGACCGCGGCTGCATCAGCCGCCGCATGGAGGTGAGGATCTCCTCCCGGGAGTACCGGCGGCGCTCCTTCGGCGTCCCCTCCGCGAGGATCACGCGGATGTCCGCGGCGACCGCGCCCTCCGGGGTCGCGATCACCGGGTTGAGGTCCACCTCGGCGATCTCCGGGAAGTCCGTGACCAGTTCGGAGACCCGCCGGATCTGCTCGGCGACCGCCCAGCGGTCCACGCCCTCCTGGCCGCGTACCCCGGTGAGGATCTCCGCCGACCGGATGGAGTCCAGCATCGACAGCGCCTCGTCGGCGTCCACCGGCGCCAGCCGGAACGTGACGTCCTTCAGCACCTCGACGAGCACCCCGCCGAGCCCGAACGCCACCACCTTCCCGAACGTCGGGTCGGTGACCGCGCCGACGATGACCTCCTGCCCCTGCGGCAGCAGCTCCTGCACCTGCACGCCCTCGACACGCGCCCGAAGGTCGTACGCCCGCGCGTTCTCCACGATCCGGCAGAACGCCGCCCGGACGTCCGCCGCGCCCTCGACGCCGACGACCACACCGCCGGCGTCGGTCTTGTGCAGGATGTCCGGCGACACGATCTTCATCACCACCGGTCCGCCGAACCGGGCCGCCGCGGCCACCGCCTCGTCGACGTCCCGCGCCAGCTCCTCCCCGGGCACGGCGATGCCGTACGCGTCGGCGATCACCTTGCCCTCCGGCGCGGTCAGCGCCATCCGCCCCTCGGCGCGTACCGCGTCCAGCAGCGCCCGCACTTTCACCGTGCGGTCCTCGACCATCACGTCAGATCACCCCGTTCGACTTGAGAAGGTGCAACTCCTCGTCGCCGAGGCCGAGTTCACCGACGTAGACCTCTTCGTTGTGCTCGCCGAGCAGCGGGGAGGCGACCACCTCCACGGGGGAGTCGGACAACTTCAGCGGGCTGCCGACGGTGACGAACTCGCCGCGCTCGGGGTGCGGGACGGTCACCACCATCTCGTTGGCGACCAGCGAGCCGTCCTCGATGATCTCCTTGGTGGACAGGATCGGCCCGCACGGGATGTTGTGCGCGTTGAGCCTCTCCAGCACCTCCCACTTGGGCAGCGTCGAGGACCACTCCTCGATCAGCTGGAACATCTTGTTCAGCTTCGGCAGCCGGGCCTCCGGCGTCGCCCACTCGGGGTCGTCCGCCAGCTCCGGCCGCCCGATCAGCTCGCTGATCGGCTTCCAGCCGACGGGCTGCACGATGACGTACACGTAGTCGTTCGGGCCGCCCGGCGCGCACTTCACCGCCCAGCCGGGCTGACCGCCGCCGGACGCGTTGCCCGAGCGGGGGACTTCGTCACCGAAGTCCTCGTTCGGGTACTCGGCGAGCGGGCCGTGCGCCAGGCGCTGCTGGTCACGCAGCTTCACCCGGCACAAGTTGAGCACCGCGTGCTGCATCGCCACGTTCACCCGCTGCCCGCGCCCCGTGCGCTCCCGCTGGAACAGCGCGGCAAGGATGCCGGCGACCGCGTGCACGCCCGTCCCCGAGTCGCCGATCTGCGCGCCGGTCGCGAGTGGCGGCCCGTCCTCGAAGCCGGTCGTCGACATCGACCCGCCCATCGCCTGCGCGACCACCTCGTACGCCTTGAAGTTGGTGTACGGACCGTCGCCGAAGCCCTTGATGGAGGCGTAGACGATCCGCGGGTTGATCTCCTTGATGCGGTCCCAGGTGAACCCCATCCGGTCGACGGCGCCCGGACCGAAGTTCTCGACCATGACGTCCGAGCGCCGGATCAGCTCGGTGAGGATCTCCTTGCCGCGCTCGGTCTTGGTGTTCAGGGTGATGCTCCGCTTGTTGCAGTTGAGCATCGTGAAGTAGAGGGAGTCGACGTCCGGCAGGTCGCGCAGCTGCCTGCGCGTGATGTCGCCGGTGGGCGCCTCCAGCTTGACGACGTCCGCGCCGAGCCAGGCCAGCAGCTGCGTCGCGGACGGCCCGGACTGGACGTGGGTCATGTCGAGGACGCGGATGCCCTCAAGTGCCTTGGGGGTCATGGGCGTGCACCTCACTTGTACATGGTCTGGTTCATCGTTCCGGGGGCGTACGCGTCCGGGTCCACCCAGACGTTGATCAGCGACGGCTTGCCCGACTCTCGGGCGCGGCGCAGAGCGGGGCCGATGTCGGCGGGGTCGCGGACCTCCTCGCCGTGGCCGCCGAGCATCCGCGCGAACTCGTCGTAGCGGACGTCCCCGAGGGTGTTGCCGACCCGCTCGCGCTCCTTGCCGTACTTGGCGGCCTGGCCGTAACGGATCTGGTTCATCGAGGAGTTGTTGCCGACGATGCCGACGAACGGCAGGTCGTAGCGGACCAGCGTCTCGAAGTCCCAGCCGGTCAGGGAGAACGCGCCGTCGCCGAACAGTGCGACGACCTCCTTGTCGGGCCGGGCCTGCTTGGCGGCTAGCACGAACGGCACACCGACGCCGAGCGTCCCGAGCGGCCCCGGGTCCATCCAGTGGCCGGGCGACTTGGGCTGCACGACCTGCCCGGAGAAGGTGACGATGTCGCCGCCGTCGCCGATGTAGATCGAGTCCTCGGTGAGGAAGTCGTTGATCTCGCTCACCAGGCGGTACGGGTGGATCGGCGAGGCGTCCGAGCGCAGTTGCGGCAGCCGCTTCTCCCGGGCGGTCTGCTCGGCCGCGCGCAGCTCGTCCAGCCACTCCTTCCGCTTGGACGCGCCGCCGTTGACCCGCCCGGAGGCCGCCTCGGTCACCGCCTTCAGCACCAGCCCCGCGTCCCCGACGATGCCGAGGTCGATGTCGCGGTTCTTGCCGACCGTGCGGTAGTCGAGGTCGATCTGTACGACCGTCGCGGCGGGGGAGAGCCGCTTCCCGTACCCCATCCGGAAGTCGAAGGGCGTGCCGACGATGACGATCACGTCGGCGTTGGAGAACGCGTACCGGCGCGACAGCTGGAAGTGGTGCGGGTCCCCGGGCGGCAGGGTGCCGCGGCCCGCGCCGTTCATGTAGGCGGGGACGTTGAGCGTGCGCACCAGCTCGGTCGCGGCCTCGGTGGCGCGGGTCGTCCACACCTGGCTGCCGAGCAGGATCGCCGGCTTCTCGGCGTGCACCAGCAGGTCGGCCAGCTTCTCGACCGCCTCCGGGTCGCCGGGGGAGCGGGTCGAGGCGCGGTAGGCGCCCGTCTTCGGCACCCGCGCCTTGTCGGCGGGCACCTTCGCGTCCAGCACGTCGCGCGGGATCTCCAGGAAGGAGGGGCCGGGCGCGCCGTGGTAGCACTCGCGGAAGGCCATCGACACCAGGTCCGCCGCGCGGGCCGTGTCCGGCACGGTCGCCGCGAACTTGGTGATCGGGTTCATCATGTCGACGTGCGGCAGGTCCTGGAGCGACCCCATCTTGTGCTGGGTCAGGGCCCCTTGGCCGCCGATCAGCAGCATGGGCGACTCCGCGCGGAAGGCGTTGGCGACCCCGGTGACGGCGTCGGTGGTGCCCGGTCCCGCCGTGACCACGGCGCAGCCGGGCTTGCCGGTGATGCGCGCGTAGCCGTCGGCGGCGTGGGCGGCGACCTGCTCGTGCCGTACGTCGACGACCTCGATGCCCTCGTCGACGCAGCCGTCGTAGATGTCGATGATGTGGCCGCCGCACAGCGTGTAGATGCGGTCGACGCCCTCGGCCTTGAGGGCCTTGGCGACGAGATGACCGCCGGAGATGACGTCCTGGGTGTCGTCGGGCATGGCGAAGTCCTTGTCCCTTTCCTAGGGGGCGGGGAACGCTCTCGCGGTACATTGCATACAGTCGACGAATACTGTATGAACCTTGTTATCCCGCATCCGATGGGTGGTGTCCAGGGGGTGCGCGGCACTTTTCGGTCGCCGGTTCCCGGCCCTCCGCGGACCCTCCGGCGACGTCACAGACAGGAGCCGAGATGGACCTGTACGAACACCAGGCAAGGGAACTCTTCGCAGACCACGGCATCGTGGTGCCACGGGCCGAGGTCACCGGCTCGCCCCGACAGGCCCGCGAGATCGCCCGCCGCCTCGGCGGCCGCGTGGTCGTCAAGGCCCAGGTCAAGACCGGCGGACGCGGCAAGGCGGGAGGGGTCAGACTCGCCGCCGACCCCGCCGCCGCCGAGCTCACCGCACGCCAGATCCTCGGCATGGACATCAAGGGCCACACGGTCGAGACGGTCATGCTGGCCCAGCCCGTCGACATCGAGAGCGAGTTCTACGTCTCCTACGTCCTCGACCGCGCCGCCGGCGGCTTCCTCGCCATCGCCTCCGCCGAAGGGGGCATGGACATCGAGGAGGTCGCCGCCACCCGCCCCGAGGCCGTCGCACGCGTCCCCGTCGACCCGGCCGAGGGCGTCACCCCGGCCGTCGCCGCCCGCATCGCCGACGCGGCGGGCCTGCCCGCCCGCACCGTCGACGTCCTGGTCCGCCTCTGGGACGTCCTGGTCCGCGAGGACGCCCTCCTCGTCGAGGTCAACCCGCTGGTCCGCACCCGCGACGGACAGATCATGGCGCTCGACGGCAAGGTCACCCTCGACGACAACGCCCGCTTCCGCCAGGCGCGCTGGGGCGACGAGGCCGGCACGGCCCACGACCCGCTGGAGGCCGCCGCGGCCGCCAAGGGCCTCAACTACGTCAAGCTCGACGGGGAGGTCGGCGTCATCGGCAACGGCGCCGGGCTCGTCATGTCCACCCTCGACGTGGTCGCCGGCTGCGGTGCCCGCCCCGCCAACTTCCTCGACATCGGCGGCGGCGCCTCCGCCCAGGTCATGGCCGACGGTCTCTCCGTCGTCCTCTCCGACCCGTCGGTGAGGTCCGTCTTCGTCAACGTCTTCGGCGGCATCACCGCCTGCGACGCGGTCGCCGACGGCATCGTCCGCGCCCTCGACACCGTGCGCCTCACCAAGCCGCTCGTCGTGCGCCTCGACGGCAACAACGCCGAGCGCGGACGGGCCCTCCTCGACGAACGCGCCCACCCGCTCGTCGAACAGGTCACCACCATGGACGGCGCCGCGAGCCGGGCCGCCCACCTCGCCACGACACCCTGAGGAGACCGGACGACATGGCGATCCACCTCACCAAGGAGAGCAAGATCCTCGTCCAGGGCATGACCGGCGGCGAGGGCATGAAGCACACCCGGCGGATGCTCGCCGCCGGCACGAACGTCGTCGGCGGCGTGAATCCGCGCAAGGCGGGCCGCACCGTCGACTTCGACGAGCGCTCCGTCCCCGTCTTCGGGTCCGTCGCCGAGGGCATCGACGCGACGGGCGCCGACGTCACCGTCGTCTTCGTGCCGCCCGCCTTCACCAAGGCCGCGGTGACCGAGGCCGCCGACGCCGGCATCGGCCTCGCCGTCGTCATCACCGAGGGCGTCCCCGTCCACGACTCCGTCGCCTTCCTCGCCCACGCGCGGGGGCGCGGCACCCGCGTCATCGGTCCCAACTGCCCCGGCCTGATCAGCCCCGGCCAGTCCAACGCGGGCATCATCCCCGCCGACATCACCAAGCCCGGCCGCATCGGCCTGGTCTCCAAGTCCGGCACCCTCACCTACCAGCTCATGTACGAGCTGCGGGACATCGGCTTCTCCACCTGCGTCGGCATCGGCGGCGACCCCGTCGTCGGCACCACCCACATCGACTGCCTGGCCGCCTTCGAGGACGACCCCGACACCGACCTGATCGTGCTCATCGGCGAGATCGGCGGCGACGCGGAGGAACGCGCGGCCGCCTACATCCGCGACCACGTCACCAAGCCGGTCGTCGGCTACATCGCCGGCTTCACCGCCCCCGAGGGCCGCACCATGGGCCACGCCGGCGCGATCGTCTCCGGCTCCTCCGGCACGGCGCGGGCGAAGCAGCAGGCCCTGGAGGCGGCCGGCGTGCGGGTCGGGCGTACCCCGACGGAGACGGCGCGGCAGGTGGTGGCGGTGCTGGACGCCTGACCCGTACGTGCCCTGGGCCTCTCCAGAGGCCCCCTTATCTCTCGACCGTGCACCGAGAGCGGAGCGAACCGTATGCCACCCACCCTCACCCTCAAGTCCGGCACCTCCTGGGACGACGCCTGGCAGCGCTGCCTGACCGTCGCCCCGGAGGCCTTCCGCGACGACCGCGCCCTCAACCTCTGGAACGCCGCCTGGCAGGCCGACGGCCGAGCCCTGCCCGCCGTGAGCCCCGTCGACGGAACCCCCGTCGCGGGCCCGCCCCGCCTGGACCGGGCCACCGCCCGGCACGCCGTACGAGCGGCACTGGACCAGCACCGTGCCTGGCGGCACGTCCCGCTCCCGGAGCGCAGGGCCCGCGTGGCCGCCACCCTTGACGCGCTCGCCGAGCACCGCGACCTGCTCGCCCTGCTGCTCGTCTGGGAGATCGGCAAGCCCTGGCGCCTGGCCCGGGCCGACGTCGACCGGGCCATCGACGGGGTCCGCTGGTACGTCGACGGCATCCACACCATGCTCGACGGCCGCACCCCGCTCGACGGGCCCGTCTCCAACATCGCCAGCTGGAACTACCCGATGAGCGTGCTGGTCCACGCCCTGCTGGTGCAGGCTCTGGCAGGCAACGCGGTCGTCGCCAAGACCCCGACCGACGGCGGCGTCGCCTGCCTCACCCTGGCCACGGCGCTCGCCGCCCGCGAGGGCATCCCGGTCACCCTCGTCAGCGGCAGCGGCGGCGAGCTGTCCGAGGCGCTGGTGCGGGCGCCGGAGATCGGCTGCGTCTCGTTCGTCGGAGGACGCGACACCGGAGCGGCGGTCGCCACCGCAGTCGCCGACCTCGGCAAACGCCACATCCTCGAACAGGAGGGGCTGAACACCTGGGGCATCTGGAACTACACGGACTGGGACGCCCTCGGCGCGCTGATCCCCAAGCTCTTCGACTACGGCAAGCAGCGCTGCACGGCCTACCCGCGCTTCGTCGTGCAGCGCAGTCTCTTCGACGCGTTCCTCGCCGCGTACCTCCCCGCGGTCCGTACGCTGCGGATCGGGCACCCCCTCGCCGTGGAGCACCCGGACGACCCGTACCCGGCGCTCGACTTCGGCCCCGTGATCAACGCGGCCAAGGCGAAGGAACTGGACGACCAGGTCGCCGAGGCGATCGACCGGGGCGCCGTCCCACTCCACCGCGGCACCCCGGCCGACGCCCGCTTCCTGCCCGGCCAGTACACGTCGGCGTACGTCCAGCCGGTCACGCTGCTGAACCCGCCCCGCTCCTCCCCGCTGCACCACGCGGAACCGTTCGGCCCGGTCGACACGATCGTCCTGGTCGACACGGAGGCCGAACTGCTGGCCGCCATGAACGCGTCCAACGGCGCCCTGGTGGCCACCCTCTCCACGGACGAACGCGCCACCTTCGACCGGCTCGCCCCGCACATCCGCGCCTTCAAGATCGGCCACGGGGTGCCGCGCTCACGCGGCGACCGGGACGAGCTGTTCGGCGGCTACGGCGCGTCCTGGCGCGGCGCCTTCGTCGGCGGCGAGCTCCTGGTGCGGGCGGTGACCCGGGGCCCGGCGGGGGAGAGGCTGCCGGGGAACTTCCCGGACCACCGGCTGACCCCCTGAACCGGCCGGCACCCGGGCCGCGCGGGAGTGTGTCCCGCGCCTCCCCGGGACGACGGAAACGCAGGTGAAAGGCACTCCGAAACCTTGGTATGGTTGTCCATGTCGCCGCCGGGGGAACACCCCCGAAAGCGACAGACACCTTGTCCGGGTGGCGGAATGGCAGACGCGCTAGCTTGAGGTGCTAGTGCCCTTTATCGGGCGTGGGGGTTCAAGTCCCCCCTCGGACACTTGCTCCTTCGAGGGCCTCGACCGGACGGTCGGGGCCCTCGAAGCGTTTCCGGGCCCCGGCCCTCGGGGCGGCTCACCAGGCCGTGTGGGTGCCTCACATGACCGTCCCCTCCAGCACCGTGATGTCGCTGATCAGCGGCCGCCCGTACAGGGCGAGGAGTTCGTTGGCGAGGCTGATGGTCCACAGCGGGTTCTCGCGCCGGTCGTGGGAGATGATGCCCGCGGCGAGGAGTCCCTTGGGCACGGCCCCGGCGTCGATGAGGACGCGCCACTCCGCGGGCGGCAGCTCCAGGTACTCGAGGTGGGTGAGCCGGGCTGTCTCACGGGGATCGGCGAGCGTGCCCGGGTAGGCGGCGAGGGTCCGCAGACGCGGCAGGCCGAAGACCGGGGCGAGGCTGAGGGGCTCCTTCTCCCACACTCCGAGGCTGAGGACCTCCAGACCGGCATGGGCCGCGGCCTCGACGCTGGGGATGGAGGCGCGGTTGACGTGGGCGACGAGAGGCGGACGTTCGACTCTTCGGTCGGGCCGACCGTCGGTGTGACGGTGGACGATCATGTCCGTGAGGGAGTCGGCGACCAGCATGGCGCCGGTGTGCTCCTCGTGACTGATGATGACGACCTGGCCGACGTGCCCGTCCGGCCCCGGCGTGAGGTCGACGGCGAAGCGGTCCCCGCCGCCGTTGTCACCGAAGACGATCCAGCCCGGCGAGCCCACGAGACCCTGGACCGCGTCCTCCGGCCACGTCTCGACGGCCTCCATGGCGGCGAACTGCCACGGCACCTGCCGGGACGCGGCGTCGGCGACGTAGACCTCACCCAGCGGAAGCAGCTCGCAGCCGAGGGCCTCGTACGGTTCCTCGAAGTCGCGCCAGTCCGCGTATGCGCCCCGGACGACTTCGTACAGCACTCTGAGCTCCGGCGGCAGCGGCACGCCCAGGCGCGCCTCGGCCGCTGCGATCTCCTCTCGCGTGCTGCCCACGGCGTCCGGCAGCCGTTCGTGCAGGGTGCTCCGCAGCAGTTCCGGGTCCGCGGACGGCGCCGTCACCGCGTCCGGCACAGGGTCGGGAAGGCGGCGTACCGGCTCGGGCAGGGCTCCGTCCGCGAGGAGGAGCGTGCCCGGGTGTGCGGTGGCGATGCCCGGCTGCGAGGAGGAGCCGGCGCCGATGAGGTGCAGCCGGACGGTGCCGGGGGACGCGGACGCCTCCACGACGAAGGAGACACCGCCGCTTCCCTCTTCCCGGAGCGCTTCGACGACCACGCCTATGGCGTCGTGCTGCTCCTGGTTGTCGGACACTTGGGCGGCGCGCCCCGGTTGTGGTCGCCGGCGCGTCAGCGGGACACTCCATCCCGCGGGGCCGATTCGGCCTGCCACATGCCCGCCGGCCGCGGCAAGCGTGTCCGCGTGTTCGGCGCGGAGGAGACGCAGCAGAGGCTGCCATGTGGCGAAGTCGTGGAGCGAAGGCAACGGGAGACTCCCGAAAGTTGTGATGGTCGGTCGAGGCTAGAGCAGCACGAGCAGCCTGGTCCCCGGGACCAGCTTCCGGTTGACCGACGTCGACTGGACGAACACCGTGTAGGCGTCGTTGCTCCCCGGCGCCACCGTCACCTCGGTCGCGGGCAGGCCCAGGAGTTGGCGGGCGGCGGGGCCGGTGAACACCTTGCCGGTCATGCGGCCGGTCGCCGGGTCCTTCTCCGCCACGGCTATCTGCTTGTTCGCCTGCACCTTCTCGCGCTTGGACAGCTCGTAGAAGGCGCAGCCGGTCTTGTACGGATGCCCGGCGCTGGTGACGAAGTCGCGGATCGACGTGCGCTGGTCGACCGGGATCAGCACGTACTTGCCGGCGTCCAGGGCCTGGAGGTTGGACGTCACGTCCGCCGCGCTCAGGTCCTGGCCCATCGCGAAGAGGTTCCGCGTGCCGCGCACGCCCTGCTCGCGGTCGCGCAGGAACCGGGTCGCGGCGGTCTTGACCGCGCCGATCGCCTCCTCGACGCCCTGGTCGGAGTCGGCGTCCCAGATCGAGATGTTGCCCGTCGGGAAGCCGTACTGCTGGGCGGTGCGCTTGGCCAGCGAGTTGGGCACCATGATGGCCGACGTCCAGTGGTCGGGCAGGGTGTTCATCTTGTCGGCGATCCGGCTCCGCCACTCGTCCAGCACGGCACGCCCGTCGGGCATGAGGTCGTGCCGCGAACCGGTCGTGTCGGCGCCGGAGGCGTTCTCCTCGCCGTCGGTGACGACGACCTGGAGGAAGCTGTGCTCGCCGTACTCCTCCCAGATGTGCCCGAGGTCGTCGAGCGCCTTCACCGACGCCTGGATCAGCGCGGTCGCGCCGTTCTCCACGGTGTACAGACCCCGCATGGACGGCAGATGCTTCACGTCCATGTCCCACACCAGGTTCTCGACGAGGTGGTCGAAGGCGTAGAGGCTGATCCGCGTCTCGTGCCCGAGCCGGTCCGACTCCTCCGCCAGACCCTTCACGAACTCGTCGACGACGCGCACCAGTTGCTCCGAGTGGCCCTGCATCGACCCGGACTTGTCGATGACGAGAGCGACGTGGTTCACGAAGTGCTTCTTCAGCCGGTCCTTCACCGTGGCGCTCATCGCGTCCATCCCTTTCCCCCTCGGGCCGACGGGGAGCTCCCCGACACCCTTTTTCCGCAGGCGGACGCGTCCACCCACAGCGTGAACGCCGGGATGGACTCTGGTCCGTCCAGATGATGGCTTCACTTTAGGGAGGGGTACTGACAACGGCGTTGAGCTGCGGCCTCCGCGGTTCCGTGTGCGTGCCCGGCACGTCTCGATGCGGCTTCCGTGGCTCCGGGTGCGTGCCCGGCACGTCTCGATTGCTTCACGGTGCTGTCCCGGTTGCGATCCCGCCACGGGGACCTCGCAGGCGCCCGGCTAACGTTCCAGGTCACAGGGGCTCACGTCCGTATGTTCGGTACGGCACGGCCCGCACGTTCATGTTCCTGACGCTTCACGGGGGTACGGCGAAATGGCCGAGCGAAACAGCACGTCGGACGACGGAGCGCCGGGGGAGCCGGGGTTCTCCTCCCGCCGGCGTCTGCTGCGGTTGGCCGTCGGAGGGCTCACGCTGGCCACCCTGACCACCGGCGCGGTCGGCTGCGACGACGGCGGCGCGGTGGAGACCGAGGACCCCGGAAGCACCGGCGGCGGCCCGCAGAAGGGCGAGGACGAGAAGCCCGCCGACGGCGCCACGGGCGGGGACGGCAAGGCGCCGAAGCCGCTGTGGACGAAGACGACCTCTGCGGAGACGTACGGGGACAACGACGAACTCGTCGTCGCCGCCGGTCTCGTACTCGCCAGCGGCAGCCCGCTCGCCGCCCTCGACACCGCGACCGGCAAGCGGAAGTGGTCCCTGCCGGGCGGCGCGGTCCCCGGAGCGCCCCTGCTGCTCGGCAAGGACACTCTGTACCTGGCCAGCAGTCGGTACGACGGCACCGTCACCGGATACGACCCGGCCTCGGGCAAGGAGACCTGGCGCAGCCGCCTGGGCGCGGGGTACCGGCAGCCGCGGCCCGTCGCGGTGGACGACACGCAGGTGTACGTCATCGCGGAGATCCTCGAGGACGACGGGTCGTCGAAGACCAATGTCATCGCGGCCCTCGACAGCGGCACCGGCAGGATCGCCTGGAAGGAGCAGCGCGACCTGGGCACGATGCAGAACGGCATCCACGCCGCCGTGCGCGGCCGCCACCTCGTCTACACCGACTTCAAGAAGAACCTCACCGTCCGCGACACCGTCACCGGCGGTCAGGTGTGGACGCGGAAGACGACGAAGACGAACTACGGCTTCTTCGCCGTGCACGAAAATCTGGTCATCGTCCCGCAGGGGAACGTCCTTCAGGCCTTCGACCTCGCCGACGGCACCGAGAAGTGGACCCTGAAGTCCCAGCGGTTCGACCTCTTCAAGGAACCGGCCGTGCTGGAGGACGTGCTGTACATCGCCGACAGCGCACGGAAAGTGCGGGCCGTCGACCCCCGCACGGGCAAGGTCCTCTGGCAGTCGACGGCCCTCGCCGACGCGGTACTCCAGGTGCCGCGCCAGTACGTCAAGGTGGGGGACACGCTCTTCGGTGCCACGGACCTGGACGCGAAGGGCGGCATCATCGCCATGGACGCGAAGACCGGAGACGTGCGCTGGACGTTCAACGACGGCAGCGGCGACCACCACGCCTGGCTGGCGGCCACCGACGGCGAGCGCCTCTTCGCCCTGCACGGCACGGCTCTGCACGCACTGCCGGTGTGAGGCACGGGCGGCCGTGTGGCCGGTTCGCACGTCCGCGGGGTGTGTGACCGGAGCGTCTCCCAGCCGGTCCCACCCTCCTTGCCGTGCCCTCGGCGGTCACCGCCCCGTCGGTCCGTCCGGCGGGGCGCCGCGCCGACGGGTGAGGTGCACGCCAGTACGGGCGACCGATCATCACGGTGTCCGCGGCTCCGGTCCGTGAGACACGCATGCACCATTGTCGGCCAGCTTGCCGGGACTTCGGCCCGCACCGTTGAGTGAACGTGTTTGATGGTTGATGGTTCATCTAAAAGCTGTGTGCTCGTCGGAGCCCCGACCGGAAGGAACCACGACTATGAAGAGCCGACCCCGGAAGATGGCGCTGGGTGCCGTGGCGGCCGTCGCCATGAGCCTCGCGCTCCCGGCGGCCCCCGCCATGGCGACCGACGAGACCGACTGTGGTGTGGGCACGGACGCCGTGCGGGTGACGTACCTGGAGAACGGCTCGGAGCTCAGCCGCTGCTGGACGGGCCCCGGTGACGTTTCGCTCGGCCAGGACGGGGTCACTTCCTTCTCCTCGGGCGCCCACGAGGTGGTCGTCTTCTGGAGGACGAACCTGGGATGGGACGTCGCCGTACTCCCGCCCCACACCCTGGCTCCCTTCAGCGGAGCCGGCACCCATCACGTCTACGGATTCCACGTCAGGTGACGGCCGACGACGGTCGGCCGGTCCGTCGGGAGTGACCGGCCGATGGGCTCCGGTCCGTCCGGCCACGGCTGACGTTCGGGCGCCGATACGCCGCAGGTGAACGGTACGCAGAGGCCCTCCGTGTCCGGGCGTCGGACGCGGAGGGCCTCAATGGCTCATGGAACCTCAGGGAGCCGCGGTGACCGCGGTCTCCTCACGGGCCGTCGTCTCGGCGGCCTCGCCCTCCTCCAGCCCCACGTCCTTCGTCTCCCGCCCGATCAGCAGCGCCACCAGCGTCAGCAGCGCCATCGAGGACAGGTAGACGCCGACCAGCCACGGGGAGCCGTCGCCGGCCTCCCACAGGGCCACCGCGATGAACGGGGCCACGGCCGCGCCGAGGATCGAGCTGACGTTGTAGGAGATGCCGGAGCCCGTGTACCGCACGCTCGTCGGGAACAGTTCGGGCAGCAGCGCGCCCATCGGGCCGAACGTCATGCCCATCAGCGTGAAGCCGAACACCAGCCACAGCACCACACCCACCGTGCCGAGGCCGATCAGCGGCACCCAGACCAGGCCGAAGACCAGGATCCCGGCCGTGACCGCGATCAGCGTGGCGCGCCGGCCGTAGCGGTCCGCGAGGGGGCCGGAGATCAGGGTGAACGCCGCGAAGAACAGCACACCGAAGATCATCATCAGCACGAACGTCGTGTACTCGTAGCCCAGACCCGGCACGGCCGCGTCCTCCGCCGTACGGCCGTAGCTCAGCGAGAACGTGGTCATCAGGTAGAAGAGCACGTACGTCGCCAGCATGAAGAACGTGCCGAGGATCAGCTGCTTCCAGTGGTTCCGGAAGACCGTGGCCAGCGGCAGCTTCCGCACCAGGCCCGCCTCCCGCGTCTTCGCGAACACCGGCGCCTCGACCAGGCGCATCCGCACCCACAGGCCGATCGCGACCATCACCGCCGAGAACAGGAACGGGATGCGCCAGCCCCAGCTGAGGAAGGCGTCCGACGGCTGGGACGGGTCGGCGCCGGCCGCGGACGGCAGCAGTGCGCCGATGACCAGGAACAGGCCGTTGCCGATGATGAAGCCCAGCGGGGCACCCAGCTGCGGGAACGTGCCGTACAGGGCGCGCTTGCCCTTCGGCGCGTTCTCGGTGGCGACCAGGGCCGCGCCGCTCCACTCACCGCCGAGCGCGAAGCCCTGCGCCAGCCGCATCAGCACCAGCAGCGCGGTCGCCACCCAGCCGGCCTGCGCGTAGGTAGGCAGTACGCCGATGAGGAACGTGGCGATGCCCATGGTGAGCAGGGAGGCCACGAGCGTTCCCTTGCGGCCGAGGCGGTCGCCGAGGTGGCCGAAGACCACCGCTCCGATCGGCCGGGCGACCATCGCGGCGCCGAACACCGCGAAGGACGAGAGCAGCGCCGTGGTGGGGTCGCTGTTCGGGAAGAAGAGCGTGGGGAAGACCAGTACGGCGGCGGTCGCGTAGATGTAGAAGTCGTAGAACTCGATCGTCGTGCCGATGAGGCTGGCGATGAGGACGCGCGACCGCGAGTTGACGGGGGTCGGGGCCGGACTGGTGCTTGGTGCTGGCATTTCACGGTCTTTCCACGGGGAACGATCACTCCACATTCTCAGAAGGTCTCACCTCTCAGGAACGGTGTTCCAAGATGTGAGACGACTTCCCTGTGACCTGCCGCGGAAAATGCGTGGCCCCGCGCCCGCCCGGCTCCCTACACTCGCCGGGCAGGCGTCCACCGCCCCCTGTCCGTCGGCGGTGCGCGTGATCAGATCCGACTGGGAGGGAGTCCGGCCGTGCGTGTCCACACCGCTGTCGCCGCCGCTCCCCGTTCCCGGTCCCGCCGGTCCGTGGTGATCCTGGTGTCTCCGGCCGCCCGGTGCCCGCTGCGCGGCCGGCACCGGCTGCCCTGACGCACGTCCGACACCCTTCGCAGGGAGTGCTCGGCGTCGTGCGCCGGGGGGAATCGCGCTGCCCTTTCCCGGTTCCATCCGAAAGGCCACGGGCCATGCGCACCACCGACACCCTCGCCGTCGTCCGCAACCTCGGCATCCTCGCCCACGTCGACGCGGGCAAGACCACCGTCACCGAGCGGATCCTGTACGCCACCGGCACCACCCACAAGCGCGGCGAGGTGCACGACGGCACCACCGTCACCGACTTCGACCCGCAGGAACGCGACCGGGGCATCACCATCTTCTCCGCCGCCGTGACCTGCTCCTGGGACGGTCACCGCATCAACCTGATCGACACGCCCGGGCACGTCGACTTCGCCGACGAGGTCGAGCGTTCCCTGCGCGTCCTCGACGGGGCGGTCGCCGTGTTCGACGCGGTCGCCGGGGTGGAGCCGCAGAGCGAGTCGGTGTGGCGGCAGGCCGACCGGCACGGCGTCCCGCGCATCGCCTTCGTCAACAAGATGGACCGGGCCGGCGCCGACCTCGACGCCGCCGTCGCCTCCGTCCGGGAGCGGCTGCATCCGGCGCCGCTCGCCGTACAGCTCCCGATCGGGGCCGAGGACGCCTTCACCGGCGTCGTCGACCTGCTCGGCATGCGGGCCCTCACCTGGGGCGACGACGGCGAGGCCCGCGATCCGGCACCCGTGCCGGAGGGGCTGCGCGAGGAGGCGCTGCGACGGCGACGACTTCTGGAGGAAGCGGTGGCCGAACTGCACCCGGCCGCGCTGGATGAGTTCTGCGACACCGGCGCGCTCAGCACCGGGACGCTCACGGCTGCCCTGCGGGACCTGACCGCACGCGGCGACGCCGTGGTCGTGCTGTGCGGCTCCGCCTACCGCAACCGCGGGATCGAGCCGCTGCTGGACGCCGTCCTCGCCTACCTGCCGTCACCGCTGGACGTGCCGCCGGTGCGCGGCACGCACGACGGCGCCGAGCAGGAGCGGACCGCCGACCCGGCGGCGCCGCTCGCCGCCCTCGCGTTCAAGGTGAACGCCACCGCCACCGGTCGCCTCACCTACCTGCGCGTCTATTCCGGAACGATCGAACAGGGGGACACCGTGTGGGACGCCACCGCCGGCCGCGCCGAGCGCGTCGGACGCATCCTGCGTGTCACCGCCGACCGGCACGCCCGCCTGAACCGCGCGGTCGCCGGTGACATCGTCGCCGTCGTCGGGCTGAAGGGAGCCCGCGCCGGCGCCACGCTGTGCGCACCGGACGCCCCGCTGCTGCTGGAACCGCCCGGCACCGCCGAGCCCGTCGTGTCGGTCGCCGTCGAGGCGTCGCGCGGCACGGACACCGGACGTCTGGCGTCGGCGCTGGCCCGGCTCGCCGAGGAGGACCCTTCGCTGGTCGTGCGCACCGACACCGAGACGGGGCAGACGGTGCTGTCCGGCATGGGCGAACTGCACTTGGAGGTCGCGGTGGAGCGGATCCGGCGTGACCACGGACTGGGCGTCAACGTCGGTCGACCAAGGGCGAGTTACCGGGAGACCGTCGGGCGCGGGGTGTCCGGCTTCGTCCACCGGCACGTCAAACAGGACGGTGGCGCTGGGCAGTTCGCGCACGTGGTGCTCGACGTGGAGCCGCTGGACGACCCCGAGCGGGGCTTCGAGTTCCGCTCGACGGTCGTCGGGGGCCGGGTGCCGCAGGAGTACGTCCGTGCCGTCGAGGCCGGCTGCCGGGACGCGCTCGCCGAGGGCCCCCTCGGCGGGCACCCGGTGACGGGCCTGAGGGTGACGCTCACCGATGGTTCGACGCACGTCAAGGACTCCTCCGACACCGCGTTCCGCACCGCGGGCCGGTTCGGTCTGCGGGACGCGCTGCGGGCGTGCGCGATGGTGCTGCTCGAGCCGGTCGCCGAGGTCACGGTCACCGTGCCGCAGGAGGCGGTCGGGTCCGTGCTCGGAGACCTGGCGGCACGCCGCGGCCGGGTGTCCGGTTCGGTTGCCCGGGCGGGCGCGTCGGTCGTCACGGCGACCGTGCCGCTGGCCGAACTGATCGGCTACGCGACCCGGTTGCGCAGCCGCACCCAGGGCCGCGGCACCTTCACCACCCGGCCGACCGGCTACGCACCGGCCCCGGCCGAGGTGACCGTGCGCTGACGCGCTGACGCGCTGACGCGGCGACCCGGCGCCCTGGCGACCCGGCGACCCGGCGACCGGTCCAGCGGTCCGGTGACCTTGCGGTCCGGCGGTCCGGTGCCCCGGCAGTCCGTCGGCCCGGCGGTCCGTCGACCCTGCGACCCGGCGACCATACGGTCCGGCGGTCCGGCGACCCGGCGACCCTACGGTCCCGCGCCCCGGCGGTCCCTCCCCCGACTCAGTAGGGGAGGGACCGCCACCGCCCACCGCCCCCTTCGCGCAGGCGCCCGGGACATGGGTCAGGGGTACGACACCACCACCGACGGCACCGTGTCCGACCCCGACGTCGGCGCCCCCGTGTCGTTGATGACGCACTCGTACTGCCCGTTGCCGCTCAGCGAGATGACCATGATGTGGTGGAAGCGCACCCCGGGCCGGACGGGCGCGGCGAAGCCGTGGTGCTGGACGATGGTCGGGTCGACGTTGTAGTAGCAGTAGCTGCCCATGCCCCAGCCCTCGTGGGTGGTGACGTGGTCGCCGACCTTGTACGCGGCGTAGCCCTTGAGCGAGCCGTTCTGGATCGCGGCCTGGTTCGGGGCGTCGTAGGCCTTCTCGTTCTGGAAGAAGATCGTGCGGCCGCGTTCGCCGTTCCACTGGACGTCGTACTTGTTGAAGTGCTCGACGAACAGGCCGGTGGCGAGGACGTCGTGGCCGTTGACGACGACACCGTAGTCGCAGCGGTTGGTCTCCCAGCCCACACCCTCGCCGTGGTCGGCGCGCCAGACCCAGGTGTGGTCGACGATGGTGTGCCGGGCGTTGACCACCATGCTGGTGGTGGCCCTGCCGGGGCCGGCGCCGCCGATGCGGATGAAGACGTCCTGGACGGTGATGGGGTTGGCGGAGTGGTTCCGGGAGGCGCCGCGCGGCCCGACCTCCAGCAGGACCGGCGAGTTGACCGTTCCGGCGTCGATCAGGAAACCGGCCAGCCGAACGCCGTCGACATCGGCGACCTTCAGGGCGGTGACGCCGTTGTCGGGCACGAGGGTGGCGTACCCGAGGCCCAGGACCACCGTGTTCGGCCGGTTCACCCGGACCGGCTCGTCGACGTGGTAGATGCCGGGCGTGAGCAGCAGGTGGAGGCCCTGCTCCAGGGCTCGGTTCATGGTGGCCGCCGAGTCGCCCGGCTTCGCGACGTAGAAGCGGTCCAGTGGCAGCGAGGTGCCGCGCGGGGTGCCGTTGCCCCAGGTGACGCCGCGGGCGTTCCTCCGCAGCGCGGGCAGGAAGACGCGGTACTTCCCGCCGTCGAGGTACAGGAACGGCTTCTCGCGGGAGATCGGGGTGGTGTCGAGCGTGGTGTACGGCGGGTCCGGGAAGCTCTGCGCGGGGGCGCCCTCGACGCCGGAGAACACCATGTTCCACACGGCGTTCGTCCAGCCGCCGACCGAGCTCTCCCGGGTGTACCACTGCTGCTGCGAGTAGGGGCCGACCGTGCCGTCGATCCGGCTGTCGGCGATGTAGCCGCCGCTGGCCCAACCGTACGTGGACGAGGCGAGGTTGAGGTCCCCGAGTATGTGCATCCGGCGGAACGGCGCGGCCTGGGCGACCGCCCACCGGTTCGTGCCGTTGACCGGGACGAGGGCCAGGTTCTCCGCCGAACGCCAGAAGTTCTGCGTGGCGTTGCCGTCGAACCAGCCGGCGTCGACCGTCACGTCACCGTGGATGGTGGTGTCGTCGGGCGACAGGCCGAGGCCGGACACCGAGGTGTAGAAGCCGAGCTGGGCGTTGAGCCCCTGGTACGTGCCGGGCTTGAAGAAGAACTGGTAGCGGCCGGGGCCGAACTGGTCCTCCTCCTGCCGGGCGAACACCTCGTCCAGCGTGGCCTGGATGCCCGGCGTGGACGGGTCGAAGACGATCACGTTGGGTCCGAGGTCGCCACCGCCCTTGAGGCGCGGGGGCCTTCTGCGTGCGGTCGGCGCCGCGGACGCCGTACCGGACAGGCCCGCCAGCACGGGCACGGCGGCCGCGGCGCCGAGAACGGCCCGGCGGCCGACGGCCGAACGCGGGGCCGGAACGGCGGGGGAGGGGGTGGAGGGGGAGTCGGACGTCGACGTCATGGGGCGGCTCTCCTGGTTCAAGAGATGAAAGGAGCAGGGGAGTTGGGAGCGCTCTCTCGCCGCTGAATGGTTCATCTCCGGAACGCATGAGTCAAGACATGCGACAGGAGTCGAGCGAGTCCGTCGGAAGCCTTGACGTGGTCCCGGCCAAGGGTTTAACTCACGTCCTAAATTAAGCCATGAGGCGCCGTCCCCGGGCCGTCCTCGGGGCATTCGACCTTCCCGGAAAGGGACCAGGAGCCATGCGCAGCATCCGAGCCGCGGCCACAGGCGCCGTCATGCTGTCTCTCGCACTCGCCGCTTCTGCCTGCGGAGGCGGTTCGAGCACCGGTGGCGGGTCCAACGACTCGCCGAAGGAACTGACCTACTGGGCCTCCAACCAGGGCGCCAGCATCGAGGTCGACAAGAAGGTCCTCCAGCCGGAGCTCGACAAGTTCGAGAAGCAGACCGGCATCAAGGTGAAGCTGGAGGTCGTGCCCTGGTCGGACCTGCTCAACCGCATCCTCACCGCCACCACGTCCGGCCAGGGCCCGGACGTGCTGAACATCGGCAACACCTGGTCCGCCTCCCTCCAGGCGACCGGAGGCCTTCTGCCGTGGGACGACGAGCGGTTCGAGAAGATCGGCGGCAAGGACCGCTTCGTCGACTCCGCGCTCGGTTCCACCGGAGCCGAGGGACAGCCCCCGGCCGCCGTCCCGCTCTACTCCATGGCGTACGCGCTCTACTACAACAAGCAGATGTTCGCCGACGCCGGCATCGGCGCCCCGCCCGCCACCTGGGACGAGTTCGTCACCGCCGGCAAGAAGCTGTCCCAGGACGGGAAGTGGGGCACAGCGATGGAGGGCTCGAACCCCTCCGAGAACATCCACCACGCCTACGTCTTCGCCAAGCAGCACGGCGCCGACTTCTTCACCCCCGACGGCAAGCCGGACTTCGCCAACGACGGCGCCGTCGCCGCGGTCAAGCAGTACGTCGACCTCATGGCCAAGGACAAGGTCATCGCGCCCGGCAACGCCGAGTACGCCCAGAACCAGTCGGTCAGCGACTTCGCCAAGGGCAGGACAGGCATGCTGCTGTGGCAGTCCGCGTCCGCCAACCTGAAGTCCCAGGGCATGAGCGAGGACGCCTACGGCATCGCCCCGGTGCCCGTGCAGTCCGGCACCCCGGGACCCGGCAAGCAGGTCAACTCGATGGTCGCCGGCATCAACCTCGCCGTCTTCAAGAACACCGACAACCTCGACGGCGCCACCGAGTTCGTGAAGTTCATGACCAGCGACGCCGAGCAGAAGATCCTCAACACTGCCTACAGCTCCATCCCGCCGGTCAAGGCCGCCCAGGCCGACCCCGCCTTCAACACCCCCGCCAACGCCGTGCTGAAGGACACCCTCGCCAAGAGCGCCGTCGCCCTGCCGCAGGTGCCCGACGAGTCCCAGTTCGAGACCGCCGTCGGCACCGCCGTCAAGGACCTGTTCGCCGACGCCGCCGCCGGACGCCCGGTCACCACCGACTCGGTGAAGGCCGCGCTCACCAAGGCGCAGCAGCAGATGCCCACGAAGTGAGTCCCCACACCGCCATGACCGCCACCGCCCCCGCAGCGGAGGCCACCGTGCGGAAGAGCTCCCCCGGTGCGACGCACGGCCCCCGCCGCCGCACCGGGAGGCTCCGCCGCGTCGGACTGCCCTACCTGCTGCTCCTGCCCGCGCTGCTCCTCGAACTCCTCGTCCACCTGGTGCCGATGGTCATCGGCATCGTGATGAGCTTCAAGGAACTCACCCAGTTCTACATACGCGACTGGGGCACCGCCCCCTGGGCCGGCCTCGACAACTACACCGTCTCCGTCGACTTCGACGCGCCCGTCGGCCAGGCCCTGCTCCACTCCTTCCTCGTCACGGTCGCCTTCACCGTGCTGTCCGTCGGCCTGTGCTGGCTGATCGGCACCGCCGCCGCGGTGTTCATGCAGGACACCTTCCGGGGCCGCGGCCTGCTGCGCGCCCTGTTCCTGGTGCCGTACGCGCTGCCCGTCTACGCGGCCGTCATCACCTGGGTGTTCATGTTCCAGCACGACAACGGACTGGTGAACCACGTCCTGCACGACCAGCTCGGCCTCACCGACAAGCCGTCGTTCTGGCTCATCGGCGACAACAGCTTCGTCGCCCTGCTCACCGTGTCGGTGTGGAAGGGCTGGCCGTTCGCCTTCCTCATCGTCATGGCCGGACTGCAGAACATCCCCCGCGAGCTGTACGAGGCCGCCGCCCTCGACGGCGCCGGCATGATCCAGCAGCTCCGCCGCATCACCCTGCCGTCACTCCGCCCCGTCAACCAGGTGCTGGTCCTCGTCCTGTTCCTGTGGACGTTCAACGACTTCAACACCCCCTACGTCCTCTTCGGCAAGAGCGCGCCCGAGGCCGCCGACCTCATCTCCGTGCACATCTACCAGGCGTCCTTCGTCACCTGGAACTTCGGCACAGGCTCGGCGATGTCCGTGCTGCTCCTGCTGTTCCTGCTCGTCGTCACCGGCGTCTACCTCACCCTCACCTCACGCGGACGGAGGACCGCCCAGTGAGCACGCCCCGGTCCCCGATGGCCCCGCCCCGCACGTTCCTGTGGTCACGGCGGGTCTTCCTGACCCTCCTCACCGGCTTCGTGCTGATCCCGGTGTACGTCATGCTGTCCAGCTCGCTGAAGCCGCTCGCCGACGTCACCGGCACCTTCCGCTGGCTGCCGACCGAACTGACGGTCCGCCCGTACATCGACATCTGGTCCACCGTCCCGCTCGGCCGGTACTTCGTGAACTCGCTGATCGTCGCGGGCGCGGCCACCGTCTGCTCGGTCGTCATCGCCGTGTTCTCCGCGTACGCCGTCAGCCGCTACTCCTTCCGCGGCAAGCGCGTCTTCACGGTGACCGTGCTGTCGACGCAGATGTTCCCCGGCATCCTGTTCCTGCTCCCGCTGTTCCTCATCTACGTCAACATCGGCAACGCCACCGGCATCGCCCTGTTCGGCTCCCGCGGCGGCCTGATCCTGACGTACCTGACCTTCTCGCTGCCGTTCTCCATCTGGATGCTGATCGGCTACTTCGACTCCGTCCCGCGCGACCTGGACGAGGCCGCGCTCGTCGACGGCTGCGGACCGCTCGGCGCGCTGTTCCGCGTCGTCGTCCCGGCCGCCGTCCCCGGCATCGTCGCCGTCGCCGTGTACGCCTTCATGACCGCCTGGGGCGAGGTCCTCTTCGCCTCCGTGATGACCAACGACACCACGCGCACCCTGGCCGTCGGCCTCCAGGGCTACTCCACCCTCAACGACGTGTACTGGAACCAGATCATGGCCGCCTCCCTCGTGGTGAGCGTCCCCGTGGTCGCCGGGTTCCTGCTCCTCCAGCGCTACCTCGTCGCCGGCCTGACGGCAGGAGCCGTCAAGTGACCCAATGTGAAAGGACTTTCGTGACCATCGACTACGCCGCCCTCCCCGACGACTTCCTGTGGGGCACGGCCACCTCGGCCTACCAGATCGAGGGCGCCGTGGCGGAGGACGGCCGCTCCCCGTCGATATGGGACACCTTCTCGCACACCCCCGGCCGCATCGACAACGACGACCACGGTGACGTGGCCTGCGACCACTACCACCGCTGGCACGAGGACATCGCCCTGATGAGCCGCCTCGGCGCCAACGCCTACCGGCTGTCCGTCGCCTGGCCGCGCGTCGTGCCCGGCGGCGACGGCCCGGTCAACACCAAGGGCCTCGCCTTCTACGACCGCTTGGTCGACGGACTCCTCGAGGCCGGCATCACCCCGTCCGTCACCCTCTACCACTGGGACCTGCCCCAGACCCTCCAGGACCGCGGTGGCTGGCCCGAGCGCGACACCGCCGAGCACTTCGCCGCGTACGCCTCCGCCGTCGCCGAACGCCTCGGCGACCGCGTCCACCACTGGGCCACCCTCAACGAACCCCTGTGCTCCGCCTGGATCGGCCACCTCGAAGGCAAGATGGCCCCCGGCTGGACCGACCTCACGGCAGCCGTCCGCGCCTCCTACCACCTGCTCCTCGGCCACGGCCTCGCCGCCCGCGCCATCCGCGCCGCCGCCCCCGGCGCCCAGGTCGGCATCGTCAACAACCTCTCCACCATCCACCCGGCGAGCGACAGCCCCGGGGACCGCGCCGCAGCCGTCCGCATGGACGGCCACACCAACCGCTGGTGGCTCGACCCGATCCACGGCCGCGGCTTCCCCGCCGACATGCGCGAGGTCTACGGCGTCGACCTCCCTGAACGGCCGGGCGACCTCGACACCATCGCGGCCCCGCTCGACTGGCTCGGCCTGAACTACTACTTCCCGCAGGTGGCCGCCGCTGACCCGGACGGCCCGGCCCCCTACGCCGCACCCGTACGCCGTGACGGCGTCCCGCGCACCGGTATGGACTGGGAGATCGACCCGACCGGCATCGAGGACCTCCTCCTCCGCCTCACCGACGAGTACGGCGCCCGACGCCTCTACGTCACGGAGAACGGCTCCGCGTTCCCCGACGTGATGCGCCCCGACGGCACGATCGACGACCCCGAGCGCCAGGACTACCTGACCCGGCACATCGCCGCCTGCGCCTCAGCCGCCCGCAAGGGCGCCCCGCTGGCCGGCTACTTCGCCTGGTCACTGCTCGACAACTTCGAGTGGGCGTACGGCTACGACAAGCGCTTCGGCCTGGTCCACGTCGACTACGCCACGCAGGCGCGCACGATCAAGGGCTCGGGGTACCGGTACGCGGACATCATCCGGGGGCATGGGGAGCGGGTACGGGAGGCGGCGTGAGCGTGTGGCGCCGGCTGGTACGGCGCCGGCGGGTGCGGGTAGGGTCCCGTGCCCGCCGGCGGCCGCGGGTCAGGCGTCGCTGTTGAGCAGGGCGGCCGTGAGGACGTGACCGCCTACGCCCCAGCCTCCGTCGGCGACCTCGTCGACGAGCACCACGGTGGTGGCGCGGGCGCGCTCACCGTAGATCTCCGCGTAGAGATCGGTGGTGCGCTCGACGATCTTCTTCTTGTCGTCGGAGCTGAGGGTGTCCGCGGGGACCTTGAAGTGGGCGAAAGGCATGAGTGGTACTCCTTGAGAGCTCTGTAGGAAGTGGCGGACGCGATACGGGCACCGTAGGGACGTCTCCCAGGTGGCCGGCACGTCCTGGGTGACCGGCAGGGCGACCGGCGGGAGGCTCAGACCATTCCGCCGTTGGCCCGCAGGACCTGGCCGTTCACCCAGTGTCCCGCCGGGCTGGTGAGGAAGGCGGCGACCCGGGCGATGTCCTCCGGGGTGCCCAGCCGCTCCAGCGGCGGGGTCTTCGCGAGCCGGTCGATCTCCTCCGGCGTCTTGCCGTCGAGGAACAGGTCGGTGGCGGTGGGGCCGGGGGCTACGGTGTTCACCGTGATGTCCCGGCCGCGCAGCTCCCGGGCGAGGATCAGGGTCATCGACTCGACGGCGGCCTTGCTCGCCACGTACGCGCCGTAGGCGGGGAACTGTGCTCCGACCACGGAGGTCGACACGCTTAGGAAGGAGCCGCCGGGCCGCAGTCGCCGCGCGGCCTGCTGGGCCACCACGAAGGCGCCGCGGATGTTGGTGCGGTGCATCGCGTCGAGGGCGGCCAGATCGAGGTCGGCGACGGGCGACAGGACGAGGCGGCCGGCGGCGTTCACCACGACGTCCACGCCGCCGAACTCCTGCTCCGCCCGGTCGAACAGCGCGGCGACCGCGTGCTCGTCCGCCACATCCGCCCGCACGGCGATCGCCCTCCCGCCGTCGGAGGTGATCGCCTTCACGGTCTCCTCGGCCGAGGCCGTGTCCCTGGTGTAGTTCACCACCACCGCCAGACCGTCGCGGGCGAGCTGGAGCGACACCGCGCGGCCGATGCCGCGCGAACCGCCGGTGACGACGGCGACCCGTGGGGGAGCCGGTGTGAGGAGACTGTCATTCGTAGTCATGCCTCCACGGTGCGCGGTCCCGGCAGGCGCAACCAGGGGATGCCATCCCCTGGGTCGCCCCTGGGGCGGCGCTACGGCCGAGCACAGAATGGTGCACATGGGTTCTGCGAAGTACACCGAGCTCGGAGCGTTCCTGCGGTCGCGCCGGGACCGCATCCGGCCGGCCGACGTGGGTCTCCCCGCCGGGCCGCGGCGCCGGGTACCCGGGCTGCGCCGGGAGGAGGTGGCGCAGCTCGCCGGGGCATCGGTGGACTACTACAACGAGCTCGAACGCGGGGCGGGCTCCCAGCCCTCCGAACAGATGATCGCCGCTCTGGCCCGGGCACTGCGGCTGACCGCCGACGAGCGCGACTACCTCTACCGGCTGGCGGACCGCCCCGTGCCCGCCCCAGGCACCGCGGCCTCGCACGTCCACCCCGGCATGCTCGACCTGCTCCAGCGGATGCCGTCCACTCCCGCGCAGGTCATCACCGACCTCCACGTCACGCTGGTGCAGAATCCGCTCGCGGTGGCGTTGCTCGGTGACCAGTCGGGATTTCGGGGGCCCCGCGCGAGCTTCGTCCACCGGTGGTTCACCGAGCCCGAAGCGCGCCTGCTCTACCCGGAGGCCGACCACGCGACCCAGTCGCGGGCGTTCGTCGCGGACCTTCGCGCGGCCGCTGCCCGCAGGGACGCCAAGGACATCGAGGCCGCCTCGATGATCCGCACCCTGCTGCGGGTCTCGCCGGAGTTCGCCGCCCTCTGGGCCGACCATGACGTGGCATTCCGCCGCGACGACCGCAAGCGCATCCAGCACCCCGCCCTCGGGGTCGTGGAGGTCAACTGCCTGAACCTGTTCAGCGAGGACGGCCGACAGCGCCTGCTGTGGTTCACCCCGGCCCTGGGCACCGACAGCGCGGACCTCCTCGATCTGCTGGCGGTCCTCGGCACGCAGGACGTGGTCGAGTCCGGGGCATGAGGGACCCGGTCGACCGGAGGTGCTCCGGCAGGCACGGGCCTCGTGACCTGCGCCGGGCCCACCTCACCCTTCTTCTTGTTGCCAGGTAACCTCATCCACATCAATGCGGCCCGACGGGCTTCCGCTCCACCCCGGTGGAGTCTCGAAGGACATGCCCCCACCCGCACGAGTCACTTCGTGCTGCCTGGGGGAAGTCCTTGCTGTTCCGCGCGTCCGCAAAAACGGTCGCCGTCATGGCGCTCGACGGTTCGCTGTTCCTGCACCTCATCGACCAGTTCGTCCACATGCACGGCTACCGGCCCGGCACCTCGGAGGTGCGCTCCTGGGAGCGCAGCCTTCCCGTCCTGGCCGCCGCGCTCAACGACGCGAGCCTGGGCGACGTGGAGATGATGCTGGAGTACGCCCTCCCGCTGAACAGCAAGCGTGCCGACGTGGTCCTCGCAGGCGTGCACCCCTCTACCGGGGAACCGTCGTACGTGGTGGTGGAGCTGAAGCAGTGGAGCGAGGTCCGGCCCCACGAGGACGATCCCACACTGTGCCACGTCGAGCCTTATGTGCACCCCGTCCTCAACCCCGTCGAGCAGGTGCGCCGTTACTGCGACTACCTGGTCAACTTCAACGGAGCTGTGGCCGAACGAGGACACCGGGTCAGCGGGGTGGCGTTCCTGCACAACGCCACCGAGTTCGACGTCGCCGCCCTGCGGGAGATCGAACGTGACGGCCGCGGGCTGCTGTTCACGGGGCAGCGCCGCGGCGAGTTCCTCGACCATCTCCGTTCCAAGCTGAGCGATCGCCACTCCGGCGCCCGTGCGGCGGACGAACTGCTCTCCGGCGCCACGGTGCCGTCGAAACAGCTCATGTCGGTGGCTGCCGTGGAGGTGCGCGAGCGGCAGCAATTCGTGCTGCTCGACGAGCAGCAGGTCGCCTACCGCATGGTGCTCAACGCGGTGGAGAAGGCCAAGCGCGCAGACCGCAAGGAGATCGTCATCGTGACCGGCGGTCCCGGCACGGGCAAGAGCGTGATCGCTCTCCAACTGCTCGGTGAGCTGTACCGGCGAGGGATGCCTGCCCTGCACGCCACGGGCTCCCAGTCGTTCACCAAGACGATGAGGAAGGTCGCCGGCTCCCGCAAGCGCGAGGTGCAGGACCTGTTCAAGTACTTCAACAGCTTCATGACCGCCGAGAAGAACAGCCTGGACGTCCTGATCTGCGACGAGGCCCACCGCATTCGGGAGACCTCGGCGAACCGGTACACGCGTGCCGAGCACCGCACCGGCAAGGCCCAGATCGACGAACTCATCGACATCGCCTACGTGCCCGTTTTCCTTCTCGACGAGCACCAGGTGGTACGGCCGGGCGAGATGGGCACCGTCGCCGACATCGAGGCGGCAGCGGCCAAACGGGACATCCCTTGCCACGTCATCCCGCTGGAGAGCCAGTTCCGCTGCGGTGGCAGTGACGCCTACCTGCGCTGGGTCGTCCGGCTCCTCGGCCTCGAAGCCGGCGCCCCTGTCGTCTGGGAGCCCGACGACCGTATGCAGCTGCTGGTCGCCGACAGCCCGCAGGAGATGGAAGCGTTCCTCGAGGCCCGGCGGGCGGAGGGTTACGGCGCCCGCATGTCCGCCGGCTACTGCTGGCCTTGGTCCCCGGAACCGAAGCCAGGTCACCCGCTTCCGCTGGACGTCATCATCGGTGACTGGGCCCGCCCGTGGAACCTGCGGGGCGAGCGCTCGCTCTCCGGTGCGCCCCCAGCCGCCCTGTGGGCCACCGACCCGGCGGGCTTCGGCCAGGTCGGCTGCGTGTACACCGCTCAGGGCTTCGAGTACGACTGGTCCGGCGTCATCATCGGCCCCGACCTGCTGTGGCGCGGCGACCGCTGGATCACGGACCGAACGGCCTCCAAGGACCCGGTGTTCAAGAAGTCCACCCCGGACGCCGACGTGGACCGCCTGATCCGCAACACCTACAAGGTGCTGCTTACGCGAGGCATGGTCGGCACGGTCGTGTACTCGACGGATCCGGAGACGCGCGGAATGTTGCGGGAGTTGGCGGGCGGTCGGCTGGAGCAGCGCGTTTCCACGGTGTGACGGGGGCACGTCCACGCCACGGAGCACACGATCCGGCCATGATGGCTGTGCTTCGCGTCGACCACGGCGTCGCCGTCGTCCGTAGCGCGGCTGGTCTCCCTAAGATTCGAGGTACTGATTGCGGCCCGACGGGCTTCCTTACGAGGACATGCCCCCACCCGCACGAGTCACTCGTGCTCTGGGGGACCCACCTCGTGTCCATGCTCCTGCTGCGACTGGCAGCGCAGGATCTGCTGACGTTGAACTCAAGGCGCCGCATGGTGCCGCACCTGGCCGCCAGGTGGCGGCACTTCCGAGGCGCCGACGCCTCGCTGTCGGAGCGGTCCGCGTGGGCCGAGAGCCTCGTGCACCTCGCGGAGGACCTGGTCGCCGCCGGTCGCGGGAACGTGGAGATGATCGTCGAGTGTGCCGCCACCCTTGACGAGGCCGACCGCCCCGCCGACCCGAGGCTCATCGACGTCGTTCTGGTGGGCCATCACCCCGACGACAAGCGGCTGTCCGTCCAACTGGTCGAGCTGAAGCGCTGGTCAACGGTGACCAGGGTGGAGCGAGCCACCGCGGAACTGGTCCACGTACCGGGGATGGGCAGGAAGAAGCACCCCGCCCTGCAGTTACGCGAGTACTACGAGGCGTTCACGGGCGGCAGGGGCCCACTGAGCGGACTGGACTTCGAATGCGGGGGGTTCGCCTACTTGCACAACGCCACCGACGCGTCCGTCCGGCCTCTGGTCGACGTGGACGCTCCGACCGGCGCCTACGCTGCCGTCTACACGAATGACCGGCGCGAGCAACTGATCTCCGACCTCCGCAAGCACTTTGCCGACGAAGGGGGCGCCTCCGCGGCCGAGATACTGCTGCAGAATATGGGCTTACGCAACACACCCCTGCTCGACGCCATGATCCGCTCCCGCGGCGAGGACACGGTCTTCACCTTGCGTGGCCGGCAGAAGAGGGTCGCCGAGCAGATCCTGGAAACCGCGGCCGAGGTTCTCCCGGATCCGCAGCGCCCCGCCCTCGTGCCGGACGAGCGGCGCGTGGTCTTCCTCGTCACCGGCGGCGCCGGTACGGGGAAGAGCGCCATCGGCCTGCAGATCAAGGCGGAGCTGGAGGCGGGGGGCCACACGGTCAAGTACGCCAGTGGCAGCAGGGCCTTCAACGGCGCGATCCAGGAGCACGTCGGTTACGGGGACCGGGAGTTCAGGGAGAGCTTCACCTACTTCAGCAACTTCGTCACCCCTCCGGACCCGCTCTTGGACGTGCTGATCTGCGACGAGGCGCACCGCCTGCGGGAACGCTCGACCAACCGCTTCTGGAAACCCGAACACCAGGGCACCAAGCCCCAGGTCGACGAACTCCTCGACGCGTCCCGTCTGACCGTGTTTTTCCTCGACGAAGGGCAGACCGTACGACCCAACGAGGTCGGCACCGTTGACTTGATCAGGAACGCGGCGCGACGGCGCGACACCGCCCTTCTCGAGTACGAACTCCGGGAACAATTTCGCTGTGGGGGCAGCGACGCTTACATCCGCTGGGTACGGGCGTTGCTCGGTATGACGGACGATGAGCCCCAGCAGTGGACGCCGGACGGCCTGATGCATGTCGAGGTGGCGGACAGTCCGGAGGAACTCGAACGGATCATCCGCACCGAGGCGCTCGCCGGAGCGTCCGCCCGCCTCGTCGCGGGGTACTGCTGGCCGTGGACGAAACCGATCGGCAAGGAGAGGCGGCTGGAGGCCGACGTGCGGATCGGCGACTGGCACCGGCCCTGGAACGCGGACAGCGACGCCTACTGCGACGACGGGGCACCGCCGTGCAGGATCTGGGCCGTGCACGAGAAAGGGCTTGACCAGATCGGCTGCGTGTACACGGCACAGGGCCTTGAGTGGGATTGGTGTGGCGTGATTATGGGCGAGGACATGGTGCGCCGGGACGGCCGGTGGGTGTTCCGCCGGGGCAAGGCACGGAGGGACCCGGAGACCGGTGTCAAGCACGTCGCCGTCCCGGGCTCGTTCGACCCCAAGGTGAAGGTGGGCAGCGTCGATGAGGAGGAGTTCTCCCGGCTGGTCCGCCACGCCTACCATGTACTGATGACCCGGGCGAGCCGGGCGACGGTGCTTTACTCCACGGACGAGGAGACCCGGAACTACCTGAAGGAACTGGTCGGCGAGGTCCAGGTCCACGGGCTGCGCCCCACTTGGGAGAACCTTCCGGAGGAGGCACGCGTGCCGCACCTGCCCCGGCCGCGCCGAGGGCGGGGCTCCCGTCGGAGGCGCCAGAGCACGGGGCCGCACGCTCCCGACCTGTACCTGTTCTGACGCGCGCCGCCTGCATGCGGGGTGGCGGGCTCTCCGGGCCCGCCACAGGCCTGCTCAGAGGAACAGGCGCGCTGCCGCCACCAGGGCCGTCACCACGACCTGGGTGACGACACCCGCGGCGACGTCGACCAGGATCTCGCGAAGCCGGTAACGACGTGCAGGCTTGTACTCAACGGGATTCATGGATGTCCACTCCTTGGCGTGACCTGGGAATGGCGGGACCGCCCTTCCGGGCATCCGCGGTCACGCCGCGTGCGACACGCAGCGGAAACCACTCGTCAGTCACAGCCGGGAACCGGCATCCGAAACTCCGCCGACGTACCCTCCGGGAAGGTGCGCAGCGAGATCAACGGTAGTGGACCATCAATACGAGCCCACGCCTTTTCAGCCAATGCCGGGATGCGGTTGACGAGCGGTTCCCGGCTCGGCTGCGGCCGAGCCGGGGCTTGACAGCCTTTCGAAAGGGCCTGCGCGCCGCGGACCGGCGTTGCGTCACGACTCCTCATCGTTGTTCTCCGCGTCGTTGATGAGGGGAGCGAGGAGAGGGTGGACTCTGAAGCCGGACGTGCGGCCCGGACCGTTCTTGTACTCAGCCGTGAGAACAGGAACCGCTGAGTCCGGGATCAGCCCTTGCTTCTGCAGCTTGCGGCTGATCCGAGTGATTGGCTTGGTGAAGCCTCTCAGCGTTCGATCGTCGTCGTAGTCACAGAGGTCGTAGACCGCTTCCGGTTCCGCATGACCGTCCATGGCTGCCGCGTAGCGGATGACCGCCACACGGTTTGTGTAACCCTCGTATTCCAGCCCGCGGAACAGAGCCTCGAGGGCCTCGACGGTCCATCCGCCATAGGTGACGCCTGCTTCAATGCGCTCGACTCGCTCGATGTCCTCGACGGAACCAGCCTGAAGACTGAGTCGCAGTACGGGGGCGGCGACTTCCAGGAACTGCTTCGGCGACAGCAGGTAAAGGCGGCCTCCGCCACGTGCCCGTAGCTCCGCCGTCAACTCCGGTCGTGGGCCTCGGTTGTGGCCCCGCTCCTTGCGCCACCAGTCTTCCTTCGCGTCCGCGGTCACGAACAGGACATCGCACTGGCGGCGGGATGCCTCTCGCAGCAACTGTTCCCAGACGAAGAAGTCACCGACCGCCCCGTTGCCGTCCTTCTTGGCGTCCATGTAGCCGGGTGGCACGCGCTGGTCGACACGCTTCTGACCCAACGCGGTCAACGCGGCGCGGTCTTCCGGGGAGAAGGAAGGCCCCACCCTGCCGGTCAGTGCCGGCTCCAGCTTGGCGATCACCGGATCGGTACTCGTGTCGTGACCGATGTGCTGCCACTCGCCCTCACCAACCTCATTGATCTTCTTTCGGACTTCTTCGAAGACCTCGCTCAACCGATCGTGGAGCTCCTTGAAGTCGTCATCGCTCAAAGCGACCCGGTTGGCCCAGGTGCGCAGCGTTTGTACCGCTTGCACCGAGTGACCGCTCATCTCCTGGGCGGCCTTGGCGCTGGTCGACCGTGCCTCGGAAATGGTGGTCTCCCGGTTCCGCCAGAACTCCACCAGGACCTGGTGGGGAATCCATAAACGATCACCCAGGGCGCCGAGCGCCGCCAGAAGATCGGCACGGGCCTGCTCGGTGTAGCGGTAGAGATTGAGCAGGACGTTGGCGTCCGGGGTGACGAGGCCATTCGTCAGCACCGAGCCGAAATCCGCAGTCGTCGGAGTGCGGAAGGCTCCGAAGTCGTCGAACAGTCCGCGGATGTTCGTGTCGGTCTCCGTGGTGTTCGTCATCGTTCCCCCGGTTGCTGCCCACGTCGGCCCCCTTGCCCACGTGCCTGGCGGTGACCCTAGTGTTTCTCCGGTAGGGAGGAATGGCGGATGGCGGAACTCGTACACGTCGGGACGTCGACCGGTTCCTGCGGGGCGGGGGCGATGGCCAGAACCCGGGAGTGACGACTGCGTGGAGGCCGTGTGGACGCTCCACTTCGTGTGCCTCCACGACAGAGGAGGGTGGCGCTGTGCTCAACTCGCGCAACCCGGCCTAACTGGAGCGCTCCGGGTGATATATCGATATATGGCCCGCGTTGTTGCCGTATGTCTGTGCGAAGCGTGGCGTCCCATTGTGATCACGCGAGCCCTATGTCCTATAGTCCCGTCCTTCACCGCCTCTTTTCATGCCACAGGCAACCACTAGGATCTGCCCCGGGGACCTGACCATGGGGAACGGCGGTCCTCGAAGGACACGAGAAGCGGGGAACAGGCATGCGGGAAGGCCGGTGGGTCACGGTCACCGAGTCCGAGTTCGAGCACGAACGCCGCGGCCTGGAGGCGATCCGCCAGAAGCTGCCGGACGCCGACCCCTGGCGGGCTTGGTCGAACTTCACCTTCACCGCGAACACCGGTCACGTCCGCGAGGTCGACCTGCTGGTCGTCGCCCCCGGCGGAGCCTGCATGATCGAGCTGAAGGACTGGCACGGCTCGGTCACCTCCGAGAACGGCACCTGGGTCCAGACCACCCCCGGCGGCCACCGCCGCACCCACGGCAACCCGCTGCACCTGGTCAACCGCAAAGCCAAGGAGCTGGCCGGCCTACTGGCCCAGACCGGCGCCAGGCGGGTCTGGGTCGCCGAGGCGGTCTGCTTCACCGACAACAGCCTCCGCGTCCGGCTGCCCGCCCACGACCAGAACGGCGTCCACACCGTCGACGAGCTGGTCGAGATGCTCAAGCAGCCCCCGCGCGACGAGCGCCGCCGCGTCACCGCGATCGGCTCCCGCGAGATCGCGGCGGCCCTGAAGAGCATCGGCATCCGCAAGAGCGACGCCCAGTACAAGGTCGGCCCCTACGAGCTGGAGCGGAAGTCCTTCGACTCCGGGGAGACCTGGGCGGACTACCTGGCCCGCCACAGCGACCTGCCCGAGGCCGCGCGCGTGCGGATCTACCTCAGCGAACGCGGCTCGGAGGCCTCCCTGCGCCAGTCCGTCGAGAACGCCGCCCGGCGCGAAGCCGTGGTACTGGGCCGCTTCAAGCACCCGGGCGTCGTCCAGCTCAAGCAGTACTTCCCCTCCGGGCACGCTGCCGGACCCGCGCTGATCTTCGACTACCACCCGGACACCCTGAAGCTGGACGAGTACCTGGTCCGGTACGGCGAGAAGCTGGACATCCTCGGCCGGATGGCGCTGGTGCGCCAGCTCGCCGAGACGATGCGCTCCGCGCACGCCAGCCGCATCCACCACCGCGCGCTCGCCGCCCGCTCCGTCCACGTCGTCCCCCGCCCGCGCGGCCGCAAGGGGCAGGCGGTCGGGGAGGAGGCCGCCTGGCTCACCCCGCAGCTGCAGATCTCCGACTGGCAGATCGCCACCCAGCGCAGCGGCGACTCCTCCTCCGGACAGGGCATGACCTGGTACGCGCCGACTGCCCTGTCCGCCATGCACCTGGGCACCGACGCCGACGCCTACCTCGCCCCGGAACTGACCGCCCTCCACCCCGACCCTGTCTACCTCGACGTCTACGGGCTGGGCGTCCTCACCTACCTGCTGGTCACCGGCAAGGCCCCGGCCGCCAGCCAGGCCGAGCTGCTGGCCCGCCTGGAGGCGGGCGAGGGCCTGCGCCCCAGCTCCCTGGTGGACGGCCTCTCCGAGGACGTGGACGATCTGGTCCAGGCCGCCACCGCCTACCGCCCCGGCCAGCGCCTCTCCAGCGTCGACGAGTTCCTGGAGCTGCTGGAGGTCGTCGAGGACTCCCTCACGGCCCCCGCCGCGGCCGTCGACGGGCACGCCGAGGAGGAGACCGGGGAGAGCGCCGACAAGGACCCGCTGGAGGCCGTCGCCGGCGACGTGCTCGCCGGCCGGTGGGAGGTCCGCCGCCGCCTCGGCACCGGCTCCACCAGCCGTGCCTTCCTCGTCCGCGACCTGGAGGCGGAGACCCGCAGGACGCGACCGCTGGCGGTGCTGAAGGTCGCCCTGTCCGACAGCCGCGGCGAGATCCTCGTCCGCGAGGCCGAGGCCATGCGCCACCTGCGCCCTCACTCCGGCATCATCCGCCTCGTCGAACCCGAGCCGCTGCACATCGCCGGCCGCACCGTCCTGGCCCTGGAGTACGTCGGCGACGAACGCGACGACGCCGGTGAGGGCGCCGAGGGCGCATCCCGCCCGCGCCGCCGCGAGGAGACCGTCGCCCGCCAGCTCCGCGAGCACGGCCGTCTCCCGGTCGACCAGCTCGAGGCGTACGGCGACTACCTCTTCGGCGCCGTCGACTTCCTCGAGGGCGAGGGCGTCTGGCACCGCGACATCAAGCCCGACAACATCGCCGTCCGCATCCGCCCCAACCGCACCCGCGAACTCGTCCTCATCGACTTCTCGCTGGCCGGCTACCCGGCGAAGAACACCGACGCGGGCACCGAGGGCTACCTCGACCCCTTCGTCGACGTCATCACGCGCGGCTCCTACGACTCCCACGCCGAGCGGTACGCCGTCGCCGTCACCCTGCACCAGATGGCCTCCGGCGAGCTGCCCAAGTGGGGCGACGGCAGCGTCCTGCCGCGCATGACCGACCCGAAGGAGTGGCCGTATCCGACCATCGCGGCCGAGGCCTTCGACCCGGCCGTGCGGGACGGGCTCGTCGCCTTCTTTCAGAAGGCCCTGCACCGCGACGCGGGCAAGCGGTTCCCCGAGCTGAAGCCGATGCGGGACGCCTGGCGCAAGGTCTTCCTCGACGCCTCGCAGACCGTCCCCTCCAGCCACCGCACCCGCCCCACGGCCCCCGCCGACCGGACCACACCCGCCGAGGGCGCCGCCGCAGGAATCGCGGACGCCGAGCCGGAGACCGCCGAGCAGCAGCGCGACCGCCTCGCCGCCGAGGTCACCCGCGACACCCCGCTGACCGTCTCCGGCCTCACTCTCGCCGCCCAGTCCTTCCTCTACGGCCTGGGCCTCACCACGGTCGGCGACCTCCTCGACTACAGCCGCCGCAAGCTCGTCAACGCCCCTGGTCTCGGCGCCAAGACCCGCAACGAGGTCCAGCAGCGGCAGCGCGAATGGGGCGAGCGGCTGCGCGAGATCCCGGTCTCGCCGCTCACGCCGAAGGGCCGGGCGGAGGCGAAGGAGGAGCTGGAGCAGCTCACCGCCGCCGAGTCGGCCCTCGTCGGGCAGCTAGCGACGGGCGAGTCGGCGGGCGCGCTGTCCGCCCGCACCCTGCGCTCCGTCAGCCTCGACACCCTCGCCACCGTCTTCGTGCCGGCCGTCAACAACAACGGCTCCAACCGCAACAAGGCGGAGATGGTGCGGCTGCTGCTGCGCCTGCCCGACGAGCACGGCGTCCTGCCCGGCATCGGCGTCTGGCCCAAGCAGAAGGACGTCGCCGACGCGCTCGGCCTCAGCCACGGCCGCATCCCGCAGATGCTCAAGGACGAGCGCAAGCGCTGGAAGGCGGAGCCCGCCGTCCAGGCACTGCGGGACGAGATCATCGACCTGCTGGAGAGCATGGGCCGCGTCGCCTCCGCCGTGGAGATCGCCGACGCCCTCGCCGTCCGGCGCGGCACGCACCTCGCCGGGCGCGAGCAGCGGCGCGCGATGGCCCTGGCGGCGGTACGGGCCGTCGTCGAGGTCGAGCAACTGGTACCGCAGGAGGCCGAGTTCCAGCACCAGCCGAACCGCAAGGCGACCGACGAGTCGCTGGGCGCCGGCCTGCTCGCCCTCGACGTGCGCGAGAACGACGCCCCGGACACCCCGACCGCGCCCGGCCTGCTGGACTACGCGATGCGCCTGGGCAAGACGGCCGACCGGCTCGCCCGGCTGGACACCCTGCCCACGGCCGCGACCGTCCTGGCCGAACTGGGCGCGCTGACGGTCCCGCCCGGCGCCGTCGACTGGGACGAGCGGCGCATGGTGGAACTGGCCGCCGCCGCGTCGCTGAACGCCGCCGCCACCCCGCGCCTGGAGATCTACCCGCGCGACCTGTCCCTCGTCCGGGCGCTCCGCCTCACCCAGGCCGGACTCGTCCGCTGGATCCCGGGCGTCCCGGAGGGCCGACAGCCCGGCCTGACCGGCGAGGACGTGCACGAGCGGGTCCGGGTCCGCTTCCCCGAGGTGGTCGTCCCGGACGGACGCGGCGGCACGACCCACGAACTGCCGACCGGCGGCCCGCTCACCAAGGCGCTGCGCGACGCGGGCTTCGAGCTGTCGCTGAGCATGCGCGAGGACACAGGCACGCTGCGCTACCTGCCGACGCGGGTGGAGGACGCCTCCAGCTACCTCACGACCGGCGCGTGGCGGCAGTCGACGCGCACGGGCACGGTGACGCGGTACGCGGACGACCCGCAGCTCGCGGGCGCGGTCCGCGCGGAGGAACGACTGCTCGCCTCGGCCCACCGGGACGGGTACCGGGTGCTGACCGTACGGCAGCAGCTCGTGCGGGACGCGGTGCGGGAACTGGGCGCCGAACGGCTGGGCGCGGGGGCGGTGTCGGTGACCGAGCTGTTCCTGGAGGCCCTGCACGCCCAGGTCACACCGGGCACCAAGCCGACCTGGGAGACCCTGCTCAAGGCGGACGCCGCCGAGCCGGGGTCGAAGGGTGCGGTGCGGTTCGCGGAGTACGCGCGGACGGCGTGGGGCTCGGTCGAGCCCCGGATCGCCGCGCTGCTGGGCAACGGTGGCGGTGCGGGGCCGGTCCTGCTGACGGAGGCCGGGGTGTTCGCCCGGTACGACGCGATGGGCGTCCTGGACCGGCTGGCGTCGGCGGCCCGGCGGGGCGGGCGGGGGCTGTGGCTCCTGGTCCCGCAGAACGACCCCTCACGTGAGCCCCGGCTCGGGCAGGCGGCCGTGCCGTACCAGGCCGGCCTGGGGGAGTGGATCCAGCTTCCGGACACGTGGGTGGGTAACCGCCATCGCGGATCCGGCGAGGTTGTGGCAAGTGGTGTCGAGGGAGACGCGAAGTGATCGACCGCAAGGCTCTGTTGGACGACCTGAAGCAGCAGGTCAAGGCGGTCGAGGCCGACCTCGGCAAGCAGGTGAAGGCGCTCGGTGAGGTCGGTGCGCGGCTGCGGGCCGAGTACGACCAGGCGCGCAAGCTGGGGCGTACGGCGGCGACGTGGAACTCGTGGCTGGACGAGCGGGTCACGCAGGTCGCGGTGGCGTGGGTGCTGGGGACTGTGTTCGTGCGGTTCTGCGAGGACAACCGGCTGATCCCGGAGCCGTACCTGACGGGGCCGGACGGTGACCGGCGTGAGCTGGCGGAGTCGCGATACGACGCGTACGTGGAGTTGGACGACGACCCGACCTACCGGGGGTGGCTGGAGAAGGCGTTCGACGAGCTGGGGCAGGGGCAGGCGGGACGGCTTCTCTTCGACAAGCGGCACAACCCGCTGTACCAGGTTCCGCTGTCGCACGACGGTGCGCGGGAGCTGGTCGAGTTCTGGCGCCAGCGGGACGAGGCGGGCGTTCTCGTTCACGACTTCACCGACCCGCTGGACGAGGATGGTACGAAGGGCTGGGACACGCGGTTCCTGGGTGACCTGTACCAGGACCTGAGCGAGGCCGCACGCACCACGTACGCGCTACTGCAGACGCCGGAGTTCGTGGAAGAGTTCATCCTCGACCGGACGATGAACCCGGCGGTGCGGGAGTTCGGGTACGAGGGCCTGAAGATGATCGACCCCACGTGCGGCTCGGGGCACTTTGTGCTGGGGGCGTTCCAGCGGCTGGTCCGGCTGTGGGCTGAGGAACAGCCAGGCAAGGACGTGCACGAGCGGGTGCGGGAAGCGCTGGACTCAGTGCACGGCGTGGACATCAACCCGTTCGCAGTAGCCATTGCTCGATTCCGGTTGCTTGTGGCAGCGATGGCGGCCAGTGGGGTGCGGACAGTCGCTGAGGCGGCGAAACACAACTGGCCAATGCACCTTGCGGTGGGTGACTCGCTAATTAAGAATCAACAGCTGGGGCTATTTAGTGCGGTCGATGGTCAGGACGAGCTGGCCTCATTCGCATATGCCACAGAGGATCTGCGTGACGAGCATTCGGGAATCTTGCAGTCGGGGCGGTACCACGTCGTGGTCGGAAATCCGCCCTATATTACTGTCAAGGATAAGAAACTGAACGAGTTGTACCGTGAGCTATATGACGCTTGCGGCGGCACCTATGCACTCTCGGTCCCATTCGCGCAGCGGTTTTTCGAACTGGCCAAGCAGGGGCATGTCGATGGCCATGGGTATGGCATGGTTGGGCAAATCACCGCGAATTCGTTCATGAAGCGTGAGTTCGGGGCAAAGCTCATCGAGAGCTACTTCCGGGATCGGGTCGAGCTGACGGAGGTTATTGATACTTCGGGTGCCTATATCCCCGGGCATGGGACTCCGACGATCATTCTAGTGGGTAAACGTCGCGAAGGCGTTCTACGTTCTGCCACGATTCGCACGGTGCGAAGCGTGCAGGCAGAACCTGCTGTGCCGAAGACGAGCGAAAACGGCTTTGTTTGGAGAGCGATCGTCGACCAGATCGACAATCCGGGAACCGTGAGTCAGTGGGTTTCGGTGGACGATCTGGACCGCGAGCGTTATTTCGCTAGGCAACCTTGGATCCTTTCGGATGGCGGCCTCGAAATGGTTGAGCAGCTCGAGAAGGGAAGTAATTTTTCTCTGAAGTCGGAAATCGAGCCGCCTATTGGTCGTGCGATCCGTGCTGGTGCCGACGAGGCTTACATTCGCCCCATGCGGGCTACTTATAGGGCTGATTCCAATCGAGTCGGGCTGCGCCCTCTGATGACTGGGGAGATCGTTCGAGATTGGAACGCTTCTCCTGACGAGGCGATCTGGTTTCCGTATGCCAATGAATTGGCGCCCGGAGACTTGGCAAGGGAGTTGTGGCCACTGCGGCGGCTTCTTCAGGCGCGCCGTACCTTCCAAGGAGATATGAGTGATGCGGGCCTGCAGTGGTGGGAATACATGCAGTTCACTCCGTCAGCTTACCGAACCAATCTCTCCCTCTCATTTGCCGAAGTAGCTACACATAACCACTTTGTACTGGATCGCGGTGGAAAAGTGTTCAAGCAAACGGCTCCAGTAATTAAGCTTAGTCCGGATGTGACCGAAGAGCGGCACGTAGAGCTACTCGGACTGCTTAACAGTTCGGTTGTAGCTCTTTGGCTCAAGATGGTGTGTCACAATAAAGGGCGCCCTGGTGCTGAGCAGGCGGGCGCAGATGAGCCGTGGGAAAATCGTTATCAGTTTAACGGTTCGAACGTCGAGCGTGTACCGCTGCCTTCCTCGTATCCTACTGCTCTCGCAAAGTCGATGCAGAGCCTGGCGGAACTTTTGTCGCGCTACAATCCTGCTGTAGTGGTGGCCTCGGGGGTGCCGACGGCGCAGAGGCTTCGTGAGGCTCGTAAATTTTGGGAGTCCACTCGGGGGCAAATGATCGCTCTACAGGAAGAGTTGGACTGGCAGGTCTACTCTCTTTACGCCCTTATTGAGCAAGAGATCATTTCCCCCAGTGAAGACGTTCCTGTAATCGATCCTGCTGAACGTGCTTTCGCTATTGTACTCGCTCGTAAGCAGCAACGAGGAGAGGTCAACACCTCATGGTTCCAGCATCACAACCATAATTTCACTCCTGTCACCGAAATTCCGGCTCACTGGCCCGCCTCCTACCGTGATGTCGTGCAGAAGCGGATCGACGCGATCGAGTCGAACAGGGCCATCGGCATGGTCGAGCGCCCCGAGTACAAGCGCCGTTGGGCTACCGAGGGCTGGGATGCCCTCCAAGAGAAGGCCCTGCGCTCCTGGCTGCTGGACCGCATGGAGAACCGCGACCTCTGGTTCGACGAGAACGGCCAGCCCACCACCCTCACCCTCTCCCGTCTCACCGACGCCCTCTCCCGCGACGAGGACTTCGTCTCTGTCGCCAAGCTCTACGCGCCCCGCAAGGACCTCCCCCAGGTCGTTGCCGAGCTGATCACCAACGAGCACGTGCCGTTCCTCTCCGCTCTGCGCTACAAGCCCTCCGGGCTGAAGAAGCGCGCGGACTGGGAGGAGATCTGGGACCTCCAGCGCAAGGAGGACGCAGCGCCCGACGAGCCGGCCAAGCGGAAGATTCGGGACTCCATCCCCGTACCGCCGAAATACAACTCGGCCGACTTCCTGCGTCCCCCTTACTGGAGGGCGCGCGGCAAGCTGGACGTGCCCAAGGAGCGGTTCATCTCCTACGGCCAGACCAACGCCGCCACCCCCGAGCTGTACGGCTGGGCCGGCTGGGACCACAAGGAGCAGGCGCAGGCGCTGGCGACTTACTTCACCAACACCGCGCTGTCCACCGAGGAGATCACCCCATTCCTCGCCGGCCTGCTGGAACTCCAGCCGTGGCTGTACCAGTGGCACAACGAGTTCGACATGCTCTACAGCGGCTCCCCGGCGGACTTCTTCGCCGGTTACCGCCAGCAGAAGCAGGGCGAGCACGGGCTCACGGACGATGACCTCCGTGGCTGGCGTCCCCCGGCTGCGACCCGAGGTCGTCGCGCAGCAGCGAAGAAGTAGCCAGGAGTAGATCGACATCCGTCGGTTCAGGGGCCACCCGATGCGTCAGCGGGTGGCCCTTTGTCTGTGAGTGCAGCTCCGCCCACACGGTCTTGCCCGGGGCGGTCTTGCGAGGGTTGACGCCCCAGTCGTCCGCGAGGGCGGCGACCAGAAGCAGGCCCCGGCCGGACTCGGATAGCGAATCGGTCGCCGAAGGGCTGGCGGTCGGGGGCTGTTTCTCAGCGCGGGTGTCGGTCACCTCGATACGGAAGGTGCCCTCGGTCAGGGTGAGCTGGACGTGGAAGTCCCGGCCGGGGACGTGGCCGTGCTGGACGGCGTTGACGGTGAGTTCCGCCGTGATGAGGGTGTGTGTCTCGTTGACCGTGGTCGCGTACGGGTAGCCCCAGTCGTTCAGGCGGTGCGAGACGAGTCTGCGAGCGAGGCGGGCACCGCGTGGCGTTGACGTGAAGCGCATAGTGAACTCGCGTTCGAGCGCGGGGTGCTGCTGCATATGCCCATTCGGGGGAGTTGCTGACTTCATAGGGTCAACGGTGTCGAACTCTGCGTAGCGTTGACCAGGAGTGATGCACTGACGGGTGCGGGCTGTACACGCGGTCGGTGCGCTTGTACCTGGTGTTGGGCGTGACCGGTTCCCAGGACCCGAAGTTGGCTGGCTGGGCGGTTGCACGAGAGGAGTGCGGCGTGGACGACGAGGTTCAGCAGCCGGAACAGTATGAGGTCGGGACGGGCATGCTGTGCGTGTTCGGGAGGCAGTTGAAGCTGTTCCGGGAGCGGGCGGGCCTGGACCGCGCGGGGCTCGGGTCCCTGACCGGGTACTCGGCCTCGACGATCGCGTCGTTCGAGCAGGCAAGACGCATTCCGCCGCCAAAGTTCATCGACCAGGCAGATGAAGTGCTGGCGGCAGGTGGGGTACTGAGAGCGAGTAAGGAAGAGGTGGCTCGGGCTCAGTATCCAGCGTTCTTTCGCGACGCGGCCAAGCTGGAGGCCGAGGCCGTTGAACTTCATGTGTACGCCAACCAGGCAGTGCCTGGACTCTTGCAGACCGAAGAGTACGCGCGGGCAGTGTTCACCAACTGGCGGCCCTTGCTGCACGAGGATGTGGTCGAGCAAAGGGTGACGGCGCGCCTGGCTCGGCAGGAGATCTTCTCTCGGATGCAGCTGCCCACCATCAGCTTCGTCATCGAAGAGTCGGTCCTGCGGAGGCCACTGGGCGGATGGGGCATCATGCGCGGGCAGTTGGAGCAGATCTTGCTTCATGGCCAGCGGCGTAACGTGGAGGTCCAGGTGTTGCCGACCGAGCGGAACGAGCATGCCGGACTGGCTGGTCCGTTCACCTTGATCGAGACGAAGGAAGGGCGGAGGATCGCGTATGTGGAGGCTCAGCAGGACAGCCGCCTCTACACAGCGCGGAAGCCCGTCCGGGAGATCGAGGAGCAGTACGGACTCCTTCGGGCCCAAGCGCTCACTCCCCGCGAGTCGCTGGCCTTCATCGAGAAGTTGCTTGGAGAGAGATGAACGTCGAACAGACTGTTCCTGAGTCGGCTTGGATTAAGAGCAGTTACAGCAGCGGAGCAGGCGGCGAATGCGTCGAGGTCGCCGCACGCCCCGCCACCGTCCACGTCCGCGACTCGAAGGACACCACCCGCGCCGTACTCGCCGTTGGACCCACCACATGGGCCGTCTTCGTAGAGTTCGTGGCACGCTGACAGAGGTGGCGCCGATCGCGGGGGCCCTCGGCGGGCGTGTGCTTGCCGAGGGCCCTGCGTATCCCACCCCTACGGCACACCTTCAGCAGACCCAGCGCCTTGCTCGCCCGCGATCGCCTTCCCGGACAGTGATCGGCATCGTGAAGGAAGCCGGCTCTCACGCCACCGCCACTCTCGTAACGAGCTCTCAACGAAGTCGATCCATGCTGATCCCCGCAACTCGGAGGCACTGTAGGTTCCTGCCATGAAGCAGGGTAAAGAGGTCGAGAACCCCGAGTCGCGTTTCTTCGCGGTGCTGATGGCGGCGGCGAAGCTCCCCGGTGTGCGGATCAACAGGGAGGCGTACCTCCGCAGTGCGCTCGCTCGCCACTGCTCCGAGGAAGAGATCCGACGAGCGATAGAGGAGACTCCCGCTGCCGCCGGCATCACGGTCGAGCTCCTCGACAAGGTCGCCAACGACTCCATCCGCTACGAAACCGCCAAGGTCAGCGCTCTCTCGGCCGCAGCCGGGATGCCCGGCATCTTCGCCCTGCCCGCCACGGTGCCCGCCGACCTGGCCCAGTACGTCGGCCACATGTTGCGCATCGCGCAGAAGCTCGCCTACCTCTACAGCTGGCCCGATTTGTTCGCCGATGAGGGGGAGGGCGTCGATGACGCGACGATGGGGGTGCTCACGCTGTTCTTCGGCGTGATGTTCGGTACCCAGTCGGCGAACGCCGCCGTGGGCCAGGTTGCCGGCATGCTGTCGAAGCAGGTCGCGAAGAAGCTGCCTCAGAAGGCGCTCACCAAGGGTGTCATCTACCCGATCGTGAAGAAGTCCGCGGCTTACCTCGGCGTCCAGATGACCAAGCAGTCCTTCGCCAAGGGCGTCTCCAAGGCCATCCCCGTCATCGGGGCCGTCGTGTCCGGCGGGCTCACTCTCTCGACGTACCTCCCGATGGCCAAGAGGCTCAAGAAGCACCTCGCCGGCCTGCCCCTGGCGGATCCGTCACACCGAGCGCCGGAAGGAGACGTCGTGGACGGCGAAGTCGTGGAAGAACACGAGACGTTCGCCCCGGCGGACGCCGAACTGCACGACGCGGACACCGCTGCCGTCAAGCTGGAGAAAACCAGGGACTGACGCCGCGCGTGCCCGCCGCCGGGACGGGGATCCGCCCCGCCGGCCTGCGGGCTTGCTCATCACCCCGTCCCGCCGTTCGCCGCTACCCGTCACCACCCGTTGCAGATCCGTCCCCTCCGGGCGGGGCCAGGGGGACGATCTCCCGGTCGAAGAAATCGTAGAACCCCTCACCACGCTCATACAGCGCATCGAATCCGGCGTTCGTTTCCCGGATCAGTGAGCTGTCCGTATAGCGATGGGCGCCCGCCGCGTTTCCGTCCTCGTCGTACACGACCTCGTACATGACCACATCGCCGAGAATCACCACTTCCGGAACCAGGCGATGCTGCTCGACGCCGGCAATGTCCCGAGCGTCGATGACCTTGATCGCGTCGCCCACGTCCACCCGCACGCGCAGCACGTACAACTCCCACTGCACATACGGCGTCACCGGGAACTCCACCACCCGGAGACGGCGGTGCGTGACGCCCAGGTCCGACGCCCGCCGGATTTCCCGGGCGTAGTCCTCGCGCCTCCCGTCGGCCAGGGACAGGGCCCGCTCCCAGTCGCCGCCGGCGAAGGCCTCCCAGCTCGGGAAGCCGCGCTCCTGGAAGTGCTGGCCGCGCTCGAGCTTGTTGAGGAAGCCGATCCCGCTGGAGTAGATCCGGCCGAGTTCCGCGTGGTACGTGGGGCGGTTCAGACGTTCGGAGACGCCGTAGGGGAAGGAGTCAAACACTGGGGATGTCCGGCTTCGCCGCGATGAGCATGTTCCTGGGGATGACCACGAGGCGCTCGTCCGACCCGATCGAGACCCCGTCGGGAAGGTTCCTGCCGAGCGACTGGGTGAGGTCCCGGCCGATGACGGCGACATCGCCGTTGGCGAGTTCCCAGATGTCCGGGCAGTCAGGAGTTCCGGTGGTGTTTCCCAGTTCCTGGGGAGTTTTTCCCAGGCGTCGCTTGAAACTCGTGGCGGGATCCGCTTCCCACGGCCTGGCCATTTCCCTCGCCCCCTCGATCGGTCGCGAGGCCTCACCGTACCGCGCGAGAAGCCTGTCTGACCATGTGTCAGAGCAGGTCCTTGGGGGTATTGGCGAGGATTGATTCCTCCTTGTTCCCTGCCGTGCAGGGGTGGAATGATATTGATCGCACTGAAGATCGCGCAAAAATCTGACAGGTGACATTTTCCATCTGATGCTGTCGGAAAATAGGGTGAGCGGAGGGGTGTCTGTGGACGCTGAAGTGGCCTTGCTCGCGCAGAGCGCGGGAACCACCTTGGTCGCGTTGATGGCGACCGATGCCTGGCACCACGTGCGTGACGGGATCACGCAGCTCTGGCGCCGGACGCAACCAGAGCGCGCCGACACCGTCGCCGCCGAGTTGGAGGCCGGCCGCGAGGACGCGCTCGCCGCCGCGGCCGCGGACGACCAGGAGACCCTCGACGAACTACGGCTTCAATGGCAGGGGATGGTACGGCGGCTGCTCGTCGCCCGGCCCGCCGCCGTACAGGAACTGCGTGCACTGCTGGACCAGCTCGACCCTGACGGTTCGGCCGCCCGGCGGATCGCCCAGCACGCCACCGCATCCGGTCAGGCCCGGGTCTACCAAGCGGGACGTGACCAGCACATCACAGAGCGATGACGGGCGGGACGGACGGTCACGCCGAGGACCACGGACGCGTCTACCAGTCGCACGGCGACCAGCACATCAGCGAGCACCACCACTACAACGACGACGGGCCGGACAACGGCGGGCCGGACTCCGTGCGACGCCCGGCGGTCGGCCGGCTCCCCGTCGCGCTCCGCGACCGCAGCGAGGTGATGGAACGCCTGCGAGCGAGCGTGAAAGCGGAACGCGGCGGCCAGGTCTACGTGCTGTACGGGATGGGCGGCTCGGGCAAGACGGCAGTCGCCTGCGCCCTGTTCCAGGAGGTCACCGCGGAAGCGGGCCGGGTGGGTCTGTGGGTCAACGCCTCCGACCGCGCGAGCCTGCGCGCCGGCATGCTCGCCGTCGCCGCCGACCGAGGGGCGGACGACGGTGAACTGCTCGCCGCACGCAACGGTCTCAGACCCGCTGCCGACCTCGTATGGAGGTACCTCGACCGCTCCGCCGAACCCTGGCTGCTGGTCCTGGACAACACCGACGAGCCGGAGATCCTGCGGGACGGCGACTGGCTGCGCACCAGCCCCCGCGGCACCGTGCTGGTGACCACGCGGCGCGCGGCGGCCCGATGGTGGCCGGGCGCCGAGCTGCAATACATCGGTGTCCTGCCCAGGGAGGACGCGGCGCTCGTGCTGCGCGATCTCGCACCGCACAGCGGCACGACCGAGCAGGCGGCGCGGGTCGCGGACCGGCTCGGGCGGCTGCCCCTCGCCCTCACCCTGGCGGGCGGCTTCCTCTCCCGGCAGGTCATCGACCCCTGGACGATGGACGCCTACGGCGACCAGCTCGACTCGGACGAACGAGTCCAGCTCATAGACCGAGGAGCCGACGCCCTGTCCGAAGCGGACCCCCGCCACCTGGTCGGCCTGACCTGGCAGCTCACCCTTGACGCCTTCGAAGCGCGCGGACTGCCCGAAGCGGCGGCCCTGCTCAGACTGCTCGCCCGGTTCGCCGCGGAGCCGCTGCCGCTGGCTCTGCTCAACCACGCCGACATCGGCGCCGTACTGCCTCGTGCCCGGACCGAGACAGCCCTCAGAGCGCTCCTCGACCAGTCACTGTCCGAACTCGTCGAGGCCGCAGGCACACGCTGTGCACAGAGTCACGGCATCCTGCTCGACAGCGTCTCGGCGGCGACCCCCGCAGACCTCGTGCCGGCCCTCGACACGACAGCCGTCCGGCTGCTCGACGGGGCCGTGCCCGCAGTACCCGATGCCGGTCCGCACGACCCCCGGCTGCGGCTGCTCGTTCCTCACGCGCTGGCCCTGCTCGGGCACGCCGGCGAGTCGTCCGCCGCCGACGCCCTGGCCGTCACGACGCGGCTGGCCACCGCCCTGCACCGGACCGGTGACTACGTCTCCGCCTGGGAGACCGCCCGGAACGCCGCCGATCTCGCGCAGCGACACCTCGGCGCGGATCACCGTGCGGTCCTCGCCGCCCGGTCCAGGGCAGGGCGGGCACTGTTCCGGCTGGGCCGGTACGCCGAGGCCGAGGCGGCGCTCCGCGCGGTCCGGGACGCCCAGGAGCGCCTGTTCGGCGCCGACGACCCCGACACCGCGGACAGCGGTTACGGCCTCCAGCTCGTGCTGGCGAACCTCGGCCGACGGGAGGAAGCCGTCGCGCTGCTCCGCGACACCGTCGCCGCGCGGCGCTCCGCTCTGGGCGCCGCGCATCCGCTGACCCTGCGGGCCCGCGCCGGCCTGCTGGAGATGCTGCCCGCCGCCGACGTGGTCACCGAGGAAGGCGGCGCACTGCTCTCGCTGCCGTCGGAGTGCGAGCGCCTCCTCGGCCCCGACCACACCGTGACACTCGGCGCCCGGCACAACCACGCATGGGCGCTCTACCTCCTGGGCCGCTTCGACGAGGCAGACCGTGAGATCCGGCAGGTCGCCGAGGCGTACGAGCGGCGCTTCGGGCCCGAGTACCCGATCGTGCTCGCCGCCCGGCAGCTCCTCTCCCGGACCCGAGCCGCGCTCGGACACAGGGAGGAGGGGATCGCGCTGATGACCGACGTCGTCGAGCGGCGGGACCGCGGCCTGGGCCCCGAGCACCCCTTCACGGTCGCGAGCCGGAACCTGCTGGACGCCTACCGGTCGGGGCGATGGCGGCCGTAGCGCCCCACCGTGGGGACCGGGCGATCGGTACGGGCGGTGAGGGCATACGGCACCGGGTGGAGGGGGAGGGACCGATGTAGGGTGCTATGCGCAGGCCGTACGGGTGATGTTCAGTGCGAGGGGGACGAAGAGTGCAGACGCCGCGAATCCACCCGACCTGACTTCTCCGGCGCCGTGAGCGTGGTTGCCGTCCGCTCACCGCATGACCGGATCCGTCCGCGCCGCCGACCATGACAGCCGGCCCGCCGCACCGGCCGTCCGTACTTCTGAGCGCCCTGGCCCCACCCCTCGGACCGGCCCCGGGCCTCGGCGGCGGACCCCGCGCGGCACCGAGTACGAGCAGCAGCAGCGACCACCGTCAGGGAGAGCGAGAACCCGCAATGGCCCAGCAGCCCCTCCTCCGCGATGTCATCGACATCAAGGAGTCCATCTCCACCTCGGACTTCGTGCTGTCCCTCGCCGAGGCGACGACACCCGAGGGCGCCCAGCACGCGCTCAAGGACTACGTCGTCACCGAGCGGCTGCTGGAGAACTTCGACGAGGCGCTGGACCTCATCAAGTCCGCGCTGGACGGACACCGCTCCAAGGCGGCGTACCTCCACGGCTCGTTCGGTTCCGGTAAGTCGCACTTCATGGCCGTGCTGTACGCACTGCTCAGCGGCGATCCGGCCGCCCGTGCCCGCACCGAGTTCGACCCGGTGCTGACCAGGCACGAGTGGCTGACCACGGACGGCAAGAAGTTCCTGCTCGTGCCCTACCACATGCTCGGCGCGAAGGCGCTGGAGCAGCGGGTGCTCGGCGGGTACGTGCACCACGTCAAGAAGCTGCACCCGGACGCGCCGACCCCGCAGGTGTACCGGACCGACTCCCTCTTCGCCGACATCCGCGCCATGCGCGCCAACATGGGTGACGAGGCCGTCATCCGAGGCCTGGGCACCACCGGCGCGGACGACGGTGAGGAGGACGAGTGGGGCGAGGGCTTCGCCTGGACCCCGCAGCTCCTGGACACCGCGCTCGCCGCCGAGGAGAACCACGAGGCGGGCGTCCACCTCAACCTCACCAACCCCTCCACCCCGGCCGAGCTGCGCGCCAAGCTCGTCAACGACGCCGGTACCAACATCCTCCCCGGCTTCACCAAGAACGCCGCCGAGGACGAGCACGGCTTCATCTCCCTGGACGCCGGTCTGTCCGTCATCGCCGAGCACGCCAAGTCGCTCGGCTACGACGGCCTGATCCTTTTCATGGACGAGCTGATCCTGTGGCTGGCCACCCTCATCCACGACCAGAAGTTCGTGGCCCGCGAGGCCAGCAAGATCACGAACTTCGTGGAGGGCGGCGACGCCCGCCGGGCCATCCCCGTCGTGTCGTTCATCGCCCGCCAGCGGGACCTGCGCGAGCTGGTCGGCGAGGAGGTGTCCGGCGCGGCCGAGTCGTCCATCCAGGACACCCTGAACCTGGCCTCCGGCCGGTTCGACAAGATCACCCTGGAGGACCGCAACCTCCCGCAGATCGCCCACGCCCGCCTCCTCAAGCCCAAGGACGACGAGGCGGCCAAGCTGGTCGACGCGGCCTTCGAGCAGACCAAGCGGGTCGGCCCCCAGGTCTGGGACACCCTGCTCGGCTCGGAGAAGGGCACCACCGGCGCAGACGCGGAGTCGTTCCGGCTGACGTACCCGTTCTCGCCGGCGTTCATGGACACCCTCGTCCACATCTCGTCCGCGCTGCAGCGCTCCCGCACCGGTCTGAAGCTGATGGGCCAGCTCCTCGCCGACCACCGCGACGAGATCCGGCTCGGCCAGCTCGTCCCCGTCGGTGACCTGTACCCGGTGATCGCGGGGGGCGGCGACAAGCCGTTCACCGACAGCCTGAAGGTCGTCTTCGAGGCCGCCGACAAGCTCTACAAGACCAAACTGCGGCCCTACCTGCTCAGCTCGTACGACATCACCGAGGACGACGTCGAGCAGTACCGCAACCGGCCCGAGTCCCTCACCGACCAGAAAAAGGTCAACGGCTGCCGGATGTTCCTCGGGGACAACCGGCTCGTGTGCACGCTGCTGCTGTCCGCGCTGGCGCCCAGCGTGCCCGCGCTGTCGGAGCTGACCATCCGGCGGCTCGGCGCGCTCAACCACGGGTCGGTTCTCGCGCCCATCCCGGGTGCCGAAGTCGGCATCATCAAGAACAAGGTCGCCGAGTGGGCGGCGAGGTTCCCCGAGATCAAGGAGACCGGCACCGACGCCAACCCCGGCGTCCGCCTCGAACTCTCCGGCGTCGACGTGGACTCCGTCATCGCCAACGCCCAGGTCAACGACAACCCCGGCAACCGGGTCGCCCTCGCCCGTCGCCTGCTGTCCGAGGAACTGGGCGTCGAGCATGGTCAGCTGAGCGACCTGCTCAACTTCACCTGGCGCGGCACCGCACGCACAGCCGAGATCGTCTTCGGGAACCTCGCCGACGAGGACGAGTTGCCCGACCATGACCTCATGCCGCAGGAAGACGGCCGCTGGCGCATCGCCATAGACCTGCCTTTCGACGAGGGCGAGTGGGGCCCGGTCGAAGACGTCAACCGCATCCAGCGGCTGCGCGAGCGTCAGCAGGGCGAGCGGTCCCGCACCGTCGCCTGGCTGCCCGCGCACCTGTCCGCGCAGCGCTTCCAGGACTTCCGTCGCCTCGTCGTCATCGACAAGGCCCTCGCCGACGAGCACCGCTTCGACACCCAGTACGCCGGCCACCTCAACGCCGACAACCGCAGCCGCGCCAAGGGCCTCCTCGAAACCCAGCGCGAGGCGCTGCTCAAGCAGGTCAAGGGCGCCTTCAAGCAGGCGTACGGACTCGCCCAGAAGCAGGCCGCCGATGTCGTCCCCGACTTCGACGACCACCTCGTCGCGCTGCCCGACGTCGACGGACTCACCCTGTCCTTCGGGCAGAGCCTGCACGACGGCATCCGGCACGTCGCGGGCAAGCTGCTCGCCCACCAGTACCCGGCCCACCCCGACCTCGACCCCGAGGCCACCGGCACCGCCGTCAAGCCCGCCGACATCAAGAAGGTGTTCCCTCACCTCAGGGCCGCCGCCGAGGCGCGCGACGGGCGGGTGGAGGTTCCGGCGAGTGACCGCGTACACATGCGGCGCATCGCCGAACCCCTGCGCCTCGGACAGCAGAAGGAGGCGTACTTCGAGCTGTCCCGCTACTGGGCCGACCACTTCCGCCAGCTCGCTCGCTCCCAAGGTGTCACTGGGGACCTGTCCCTGATCACGCTCACCGACTGGACCGACAAGCCCGACCCGCGCGGTCTGCCCGACCTCCTCGCCCGGCTCGTCGTCGCCTCCTTCGCCGAGATGGACGACCGGGTCTGGGTGCGCGGCGGCACCGTCCTCGACCCCGCGCCCGAACTGTCCGCGATCAAGGACCACGACGCGCTGCGCAGCCAGCCGCTGCCCGCCGAGTCCGACTGGGACACCGCCCGGCAGCGCTTCGAGACGATCTTCGGGGCGAAGCCGCCCGCGCTGCGGCGCGGCCGGATGGTCAACCAGTTCGCCCGCCAGATCATCGAGGCCGCCCGCGACCACCGGGACCACGCGGCCGATCTGGTGCACCAGTTGGAGGCCCACGCCTTCTTCCTCGGCCTCGACCAGACCGCCGATACCGGACGCCTCGCCCTCGCCCGCCGCTCCCTGGAACTGCTGGACGCCCTCACGGCGGAGGCCGGCAAGGGCGCGGCCGGGGCGAAGAAGACGGTGGAGGCGCTCGCCTCCTTCGACCTGGGCGAGACCAGCGCCGACCGGTACGGCACCTCCATCAAGAAGGCCCGCGCGGTCGCGGAGGCCGTCGCCTCCGCCCCCTGGAGCACCCTGGAGCTGGCAGCCGGACTCGGTCCCGAGGGCGAGGCGCTGCTCGACTCGCTGCGCAACGTGGCCCGCGACGACCAGCGCACCGCCGACCTGCGCGATGCCCTGGCCCACACCCAGCGCGAGGTCGTCGCCCTGATCAAGCGCGCCCAAGCCGCGGCCGCCCCGTCGCCCGCACCTGTCGCTCCGCAGCCCAGGGCCGACGACCTCTCCCTGAACACGTCGACCAGCGACCCGCGCATTCCGTACACCCCGTCGCAGGAGACGCCCTCCCCGGCGAGCGTCGGCGGTACGGGCCGGAAGTCCGGGCGTCGCAGCACGACCGCGTCCCGGGCCGTCGACGACCTCCAGGCGGAGCTGGCGGACCTGGCCGCGCGCAACCCCGACGCGACCATCGAGATCACCTGGCAGGTCATCGAATGACGGACACCGTCGCCGCAGTCCCCGGTGCGGTGCGGCTGAACACCGCGACCGTCACCCAGTACCTGTCCTCGCAGTCGTCTCTTGCCGCCCCCCTCACAGGAGGCGGCGAGGGCAGGCGCCGGGTCGTGCTGCTGCGGTCCGCACCGCAGTGGGACGGGCCTGCCGAGCCCGCCTGGGGCGAGGGCCGTACGGCCGGCGTGGCGGTGGCGCCGTCTCCCCTCGCCGTCCACGAACTCGTCCTCGATCACCTGGCGGGCCGCCGTCCCGGCCCCGCAGTGCTGGTCGTGCTCACCGACCGGGAGCAGAACGAACTCGACCCGGCGATCCTGGCTCGCGTCCACAAGCTGCGCATCGACACGGTCGACAGCTGGGACGTCGTCCGCGAGGCGTTCGGCGCCCGGCAGATAGACCCCAGGCTCAAGGACGTCAACTGGGCTGCCGAGGCCCTGCTCGACGCCACGCCGCCCGGTGGTTGGTCGGCCGTGCCCGGTGGCTGGCTGTCCCGCCAGTACGCCCTCACCGCGCTCGCGCAGCGCCGCCTGCGCCTCGGCCGCTATGACACCGAGGGCGGCACGCGTCGCCCCGGCGACGACCGGCTCGACGCCCAGGCCCTGCTGCATTGGTCGACGCGACCCGGAGCGCCCGAACGGCTCCTCGCCCTGCGTGGCCCCGAACACGCCGGCCTGTCCGCCTTCCTCGGTGAGGAGGACCAGGCGGGCCTCGCCGGCCGTGCCCTGCTCGCGCTCGTCGATGCCGAGCGTGGTGGGGACGCCGCCGCCTTCGGCCTCGTGTGCGCGGCGCTGTGGCAGCACGCCGAGCCCACTCCCGAGACCTACCGGGCCCGGGGCCGCGCTGAACGCTACTTCGGCGATCAGCCTCCGGCGAACGGCGACCAGCTCGACGCCCTGGTGACCGTTTTCGGCCGGGCCGCCGAAGAGTATGTGACCACACTGCTGGCGTCCGGGCACCGCACGGGCGGCAGCGACGCCGACCAGGCACGCGAGGCACGCCGCACCACCGGCATCGTGCTCGACCGGGCGTCCGCCCTGGCCCGTCAGTTCGGCGCGGAGGATGCCGTGGCGGCGAGCCCCGTCCTGCGCGGTGGACTCGAGGCACGGTTCACCGCCGTCGGCCAGGCCCTCGCGTCGGGCGACACGGCCGCGGTGGCGGACGCCGTCCGCCGCCTGAAGGACCACCGGCTCGCCACCGAGCCGGAAGAGGCCGCCCGCATCGAACGTGCCCGCATGGGCCAGCGCCTGGCCCGCTGGCTGGCCACCGACCCGCCCGCAGACGCCCCCACCGTCGCCGACGCCATACAACGGCATGTCTCGGATACCGGCTGGGTGGATCTCGCCCTGGAGCACATCGAGGCCGGTGGCGACCCGGACCCCGTCCTCAAGGCCGCCTACGACACCCTCGGCACTCGCATCAGAGAACAGCGTCGGCAGATCGACGCGTCGTTCGCGCGCGCCCTGGCGGCATGGACGGAGGCCGGCACGCAGCCCGGCTCCATGCTGACCGTCGAGACCTTCCTCGACCGCGTGGTCGGCCCGGCCGTGCGACGCGGAGAGGAACGGCGGGTGCTGCTGCTCGTGCTGGACGGCATGAGTGCGGCCATCGCGAACGAACTGGGAGAGGAACTGCGCCGGTCCTGGGCCGAGTTCGACCCCCTGCCGGAGGGCAACGCCCCGCGCCGACGGGCGATGGCTGCCGCCTTGCCGACCGTGACGGCCGTGTCCCGTACCTCCCTCTTTGCTGGCGCCCTGATGAAGGGCGCCCAAGCGGACGAGAAGCGGCTCTTCCCCATGCTGAAGCTATGGGGCGGAGCCCCAGCAGCCGTGTTCCACAAGGACGACCTGCGCACCGAGACCGCGGGCGACACCTTCGGCCCGGCGCTCACGGAGGCGCTGGCCGACGGCAAGACCCATGTCGCCGTCGTTCTCAACGCCATCGACGACCGGCTCGCCAAGGAGCAGAAGCTCGGCGACGGCGCCTGGCGCATCGACGACGTGCCCGGGCTGCGCGACCTGCTGCGGGTGGCGGCCACCCAGGGCATGGCGGTCGTCCTCACCAGCGACCACGGCCACGTCGTGGACCGGCACGGCACCAAGGTCGACACCGCCGCCGACCCCTTGTCCGCCCGCCACCGTCTGCCCGGCGGCAGCCCGCTCGCCGAACGGGAGATCGCTCTGTCCGGCCCGCGCGTGGTCTGGCCCGAACCTGGGGCGTCGATCGTCGCGCTGTGGGACGCCGACTCCCGCTACACCGCCCTCAAGGCCGGCTACCACGGTGGGGCATCGCTCGCCGAGGTCACCATCCCCGTGCTCGCTTTCCTGCCGTTCGGCGCGGAGCCTCCGCAGGGATGGCGGGAGCTGGGCGACCAGCGGCCGGCCTGGTGGGCTCCGGAGGAGGCCGGTAAGGCACCGCTGCCGGACGGGCACCTTGCTCGACCGGTGACCGCAACGGCTCCCGCTCCCAAGAAGCCGACGGGCAAGGCCAAGAAGCAGCAGGCGGAAGTCGCTCGGACGCACGACACGCTCTTCGACGTCGCGCTGACGACCGGGGGAGACGACGCTCTCCTCACCCCGACCGTCGTCTCCCGCACCGAGACCCTGGTGACGGCACTGCTCGAATCGGAGACGTACCAGGCTCAGCTCGGCGGGCTGGCACGCAAACCGCCGCAGGAGCAGGTGCACAAGGCGCTTGCCGCCCTGCTGGACGCGGGCGGCACGTTGCCTGTGACCGCACTCGCCCAGCGCGTCGGCATGCCTGTCGCCCGGGGCGACGGTTTCGCCGCCGTCCTGCGGCAGCTCCTCAACTACGACGGCGTACAGGTCCTGGAGACTCTGCCAGACGGACGCACCCTGCGGCTCCACGAGGCGTTGTTGCGAGAGCAGTTCGCTCTCGGAGCCGGCTGACCACGCGGCTCGGGGTGCCTCCGGATTCGATCCCGAGACACCCCGAGCGGCGAGCTGCCCCCTACCTCACGACGCGAAGGCCCGCAGCACCTTCGCGAAGGTCGTGAGATCGTCGATCATCTCCTGCGGGAGCGGCTTCTCGTCGAAGTGCGCGATCCTGTTGCGGATGTCCTTCACCCGCTTCAGCAGGCCGACGAACTGCTCCCGAGGCATGTTGGGCCACTTCAGCGCCTCCCAATTGCGGTCGGCGCGCTCGGCGAAGGACTGCTTCGTCTGATCGCCGTCCAGGAGCCGCAGGTAGTCGCCGAACATCAGGTCCGACACCTGGCCGGTACGCTGCTCCGGCTTCTTGTTCGTCTGGACCGCCTTGATGGCCTCTTTGTCCAGTGCTGCGCCCAAGCAACGGCGCAGCAGGGACTCGATCTCGCCCACGATGAAGAAGGGACGCGCCGCCCCTTCGAAGCGGTCCGTCACGTCCGCGGCGGTGACGATACCCGAGAAGCAGCCGTCGTCGCCGCGGACAAGCAGGTAACCGTGTTCGCGGATGCTCGGGAGGACGGCGAAGAATTCCTGCCGGGAGTCGAAGACGGGTAGCGAATCCTTCTCCATCGCGTTGTCGAGGGTGGCCTCCTTGCCCGCCTCGTACATCTTGGCCACCGATCCCCACGTGACGACCCCGTGGACCTGCGCCATGCCGGTGGTCACCGGGATCTGAGAGAAGCCCTTGGTACGCATCAGGAAGGTTGCCTGTGACAGCGGCGTGCCCGGACCCACGGACATCAGGCCGCGCCGCGCGGAGGGGATGTCGCCGAGCAGCAGTCGCTGCGGTAGGGCGTTCGAGGGCAGGGCCTCGTCCGCTTCGTCGGCCTCGCCCTCCGGTTCCGGGGGCGTACGCTGTGCGGGAACGGCTGCCAGGGACACGACGTCGACGGTGCTGCGCAGACCGCAGACGGCGAAGTCCGGCAGCGTGGTCAGCCCGGCATCCTTGAGTGCCTGCGAGATGTGGTGCACCGTCCGGTGATCACGCACCCTGACCTTGAAAAGATCGAGGATCTCCTGCACGGACACGGTCCTGCCCTTGAGCGTGGCCACGTCCCACTCGTGCGGCCTGGTCGTCATCGGGCGTCGCCCTCCGGCAGGTCACGGAGCATCGTCCTCTTGCCCATGGCGGAGTGCACGAGGTCCTGCAGTTGCTTGGAGCGGTCGCGGTAGAAACGCTCGTAGTCGTTCTCGCGCAAGGCGTCCGGATCGATGAGGTGGGTGGTCAGGACGTCGTCGAACCACTCGGGGCGCATGTCGGACGCGGCGATCATCGTCGCCAGGTACGACGACGGTGCCCCCGTCATGTCCATCGCGGCGCGGTAGGACAACGGAGTCTTGTTCACGATCGAGTTCGTCGGCAGATCACCGCTGTTGCCTCGCCGGAACCACGTCTTGGGGAAGATCTGCCGGATGTCCACGCCGTACTCGCTGAGGCGGCCGGGACTGAGGGGCGCACCCGTGTAGTGCCAGTCCACCGCACCCTGTTTGATCAGCAGGGCGTAGATGCCCTTGTAGGCTGCGCTGTTCCGAGTGGTGAGCGTGTCCAACCGGTCGGCGAAGAAGAACGCCTCCGTGACGGTCTCGGGCGCCCTGTCGTCGTGTGCGATCCAGGGGACGAGCTGCTCGACGTCCTTGGTGAAGCGTGTCTCCGTGGACCCGCCGTACATCTCTCCGAGGACCCCGCACCAGTACCACTGCTCGATCCTCTCCTCCGCTCCCAGGCCGTCCATCCTCGTGTCCAGGATGGCGCGGACAGCCGCGAGCGGGACGAGCTGCGTCTTGTACGGCAGATCGGCCGGCCGGACGATGCACTGACGCTCCAGGAAGTCACCCACCCAGGCGAAGGCGTCGGCGAGCTTGGGCGCCAGGCGTACGAAGTCAGCCAGGGGAAGGTCCAGCAGGTCGCGGCGTTTGCAGGACACGGTGGTACCGAGTCCTTCCTGCTTGCGCTCCCAGGTGCGGACGAGCGCGATGGCCTGCAGGAAGTCGATACTGCTCAGGCCGTTCTCCAGGCCACTCTCGACGCGGCCGAAGACTGGGTACTTGGCGGCCAGCTGCTGCTTGATCTCCCGCCAGACTTCCGGGAGCTGGTAGTAATCACCGGTCTCCTCCACGTAGTCCCGGTCACCGGCGTACGTCGCGGTGAGCAGCTCGAAGACGTTCAGGGGGACGCCCCCCGTGTTGACCCGCTCGAACACCGCACAGACGGCGTCCATGGAGGTGGAGGCGGCCAGCCGGATCATCGGCACCTGGAAGGCGCGCACCTGCTGGAGAACCGCCTCGTCGAACTGACCCCACAGGTCCCAGTTCCGGTCCTCGTCCGCCTTGATGTACGCCTTCTTCCACTCGTTGACACGCTGGGCGTCGAAGACGAAGTGGAGGGGGAAGAGGCCGGCCGCGCACTCGGCCTCGGTGGTGCTCAGGTCCAGCACGACTGTCCGGTTGAAGTCTGTTCGCAGCACCTTGTCGGCCGGGACCGACACGATGGCCTCGTCACGATCGGCGGAGGGCCCCACTGCCTTCGCGATGTCGACGTAGTACCAGCGCTGGATGGCCTTGCCTCGGGCGTCCGCTGTCTCCACCGGGGCGTCCAGCCACAAGGACTGGAAGAGCGAGGTAAGGCGCTGCTGCCCGTCCAGCAGCAGGAGGTCGGCCTCCGGGTCCCCCTCCGGCTGGGCACCGGTGAGGGTCCGGGAGCGGAACCGAGTGGCGCCGCCGGTCTGCAGCGTCATGACCACGCCGAGCGGATAGTCCAGTGTGACCGTCGCGATGATCGCCCGGATCCGGTCGTCGTCCCACTTCCAGTTACGCTGGAAGTCGGGCAATTGTAAGGAGCCCGAGGCGACTTCCGCCAAGACGTCCTTCAGTTTCACGTTGTCGAGGGCTGCCATGTGACTCCACTCCCCGCCCTGATTCCTGTACGGAGAGTGATTCCAGCAGCGCTCTGTGGTGCCGGTCAAGCCGGTTGGCAGATACGCGAGGGCGCCCGTTCCTATCGGGTTTCCGTCGAGACCGGGTCGAGATGGAAGAGGCACTGGACGGCGTTGAAGTCGCCCACCTCGGCGACGAAGCGGAACTTGTCGCCCACACCGATGGCAGCGGGCACGTCCTTGCCGGTCAGGCTCAGTTCGGCCACGTTGACGTCCTCGTACTTGAAGGCCGGGCCGACCGTCGTGTTCGGCCCCTTGTCGCCGGGGCCCAGAAGGAAGTCGTAGCGGGTCTTGTAGTCGCCGTGGGGTGTCATGTGCACGATCGAACCGTCGAAAGAGATCGTCCGGCCCGCATACTTGGTCGCGAAGTCCGCGTTAGCGGCGTCGCAGGTGTCCGCCTTCAACAGTGCCGCGAACTCCGAGTTGTTCTCCGGCGTGATCACTTCGACGGCCGCGCGCTCGGCTGCGGGCGGGGTCGAGGTCGGCGTAGCGGAAGGCTCCTCGCTCACGGCGGCCGAAGGCTTGGCCGCCTCGTCCTTCTGCTCACCCCCGTCGCTGAGTGCGGCGGCAGTGGCGATGACGACGGCGATGATCGCAAGTACAGTGGCTCCCGCGCCGACCAGTGGCCAAGGTATCGGCTTCTTCGGCCGACGGAAGGTGAGGGTGGAGCGAAGCGTGCCCTGGGACTGCTCGACGAACTCCCAGCCGTCCTTCTGCATCCTGGAGATCACCAAGCCGTCGGTGCCGCGAACGGTCTGCACGGTCTTGTGCTCATACTTGATCTCGTCGGCCATGTGCCACGCCCCCCGAATGCGCTGTCACCCCAACTGCCCCGTGATCATAAGGTACTGAGGTGGGAGCTCCGGCATCATCGGTGCACCATAGGGCGCGAATGCGGAACCTGAACCAACGGGCACTTGTCCACATACCGGGCAGCATGGTCTCTTCGTCCTGGCAGAGATGCGAGGAGATGGAACACTGTTGCTCGTGAGCACCACCGGATCCAAGCGTCCCGCACAGGTCAGCGCGGCCCGCCGCCGTACCGTCATCGATGCCCTGCGCCGCGGGGCCGTACCCGAGAGCGGGCTCGACCTGCTTGCCACCGGGCTCGACCGGTTCGAGGCGGCCCTTGACGCGGAACTGGACGCCGTCGCGTCCGGCGGGTCCGTGTTCAAGGCCGTGCGCGGTGAGTACGGATCCGGCAAGACCTTCTTCACCCGCTGGCTGGGGGAGCGGGCCAAGCGCCGCAACTTCGCCGTGGCCGAGATCCAGATCTCCGAGAACGAGACTCCGCTGCACAAGCTGGAGACGGTCTACCGGCGGCTCACCGAGCGCCTCACCACCTCCAGCTTCCCGCCCAGCGCCCTGCGGCCAGTGGTCGACGCCTGGTTCTACGCCCTGGAGGAGGACGCTCTCGCTGCCGGCGCGACCGAGGAGGAGCTGCCCAGCGAGGTGGAGAAGCTGCTCGTCGCGCGGCTCGCAGAGGTGTCCCGGCATGCCCCCTCCTTCGCCACCGCCCTGCGCGGCTACCGGGCCGCCCTCGCCGCCGGCGACGAGGCGACCGCCGCGGCTGTGCTGGCATGGCTCGGCGGCCAGCCGCACGTCGCCGCCTCGACCCGCCGGTCCGCAGGCGTACGCGGCGACCTGGACCACTTCGGGGCGCTGGGCTTCTTGCAGGGCCTGCTCACCGTGCTGCGCGACTCCGGGCACACCGGTCTCTTCGTCGTCCTCGACGAGGTGGAGACGCTCCAACGGGTCCGTTCCGACGCGCGGGACAAGGCGCTCAACGCACTGCGTCAGCTCATCGACGAGGTGCACTCCGGCCGCTTCCCCGGCCTGTACCTCGTCATCACCGGGACGCCGGCCTTCTACGACGGCCAGCAGGGTGTGCAGCGCCTGGCTCCGCTCGCCCAACGGCTCGCCACCGACTTCACCACCGAGCCGCGTTTCGACAACCCTCGCGCTGTGCAGATCAGGCTGCCCGGCTTCACCCAGGAGTCTCTGATCGGTCTCGGCGTCACCATCCGGGACCTGTACGCGGACGCCGCTACATCGCCTGAGCGCGTCCTAACGGTCGTCGACGACGCCTACGTCGCCGACCTTGCGCGGGCCGTCGGCGGAGCCCTGGGCGGGAAGGTCGGTGTGGCGCCCAGGCTGTTCTTGAAGAAGCTCGTCGGGGATGTTCTCGACCGTGTGGACCAGTTCGACGACTTCGATCCGCGACAGCATTACAAGCTGACGGTCGCGAGCAGCGAGCTCACCGACGTGGAACGCAACCTGGCCGCCACGGTTACCGGCGGGTCCGCGTCCGCCGACGACATCGACCTGGAGTTGTGATGGGGGACGCCGACAGACCGTCCGAGGCGGAGCCGACCAGGGGAGAGGCCGACGTACTCGACAGGCTGGACCCTGTCGTCCTGCATCACATCGTCAACACCCTCGGCTGGCCCGACCTGCGCCCCCTGCAGAGGGCGGCGATCCCCCCGCTGATGGACGGCGAGGACGCTGTCCTGCTGGCACCCACGGCCGGTGGCAAAACCGAGGCTGCCTGCTTCCCGCTGCTGTCGGCCATGGCCGAACACCGGTGGACCGGCACCTCGGTGCTGTACCTGTGTCCCCTCAAAGCACTGCTCAACAACTTGGTCGTCCGCGTCGACACGTACGCCCAGTGGCTGGGACGGCGCGCCGCACTCTGGCACGGCGACACCAAGGAGTCGCAGCGGCAACGTATTCGGACCGAGGCACCGGACATCCTGTTGACCACGCCCGAGTCGCTTGAGGCGATGCTGATTGGGGTCAAGACCGACCACGCGCGGCTGCTGGGTGGCGTCCGTGCTGTCGTCGTCGATGAGGTGCACGCCTTCGCGGGTGACGACCGCGGCTGGCACCTGCTCGCCGTGCTGGAGCGACTGGAGAGAGTCACAGGTCGGCCCATCCAGCGCGTCGGACTGTCTGCGACCGTGGGAAACCCTGACCAGCTGTTGCACTGGTTGCAAGGAGCCAAGGCGGGCGACCGCACCGGACGCGTGGTCGCGCCGGGTGTCCACCTGCCCCCCACCGGTGCGGAGGCCGAACACGGAGAGCAGACCGCCGAAGCACCGTCCCGCAGACCCGCCGGCGAGGTGGAACTCGACTACGTGGGTTCCCTCGACAACGCCGCCAAGCTCATCGCCGCCTTGCACCGGGGGGAAAAGCGCCTCGTCTTCTGCGACTCGCGCCGCCAGGTCGAGGAATTGGGTGCTGCGCTCCGCGCCCGTGAGGTGACCGTCTTCCTGTCCCACGCCTCCCTCTCCGTCGATGAGCGCACCCGCTCGGAGCAGGCCTTCGCCGAGGCGCGTGACTGCGTCATCGTCTCCACCTCCACCCTCGAACTCGGCATCGACGTCGGTGACCTGGACCGTGTCATCCAGATCGACTCCCCGGCCTCCGTCGCCTCCTTCCTGCAGCGCATCGGACGCACTGGCCGGCGCGCGGGCTCGGTGCGCAACTGTCTGTTCCTCACTACCCGCAAGGACACGCTGCTTCAGGCGGCCGGGCTGTTGCTCCTCTGGTCGCGCGGCTGGGTCGAACCGGTGGTCCCACCGCCTGAGCCGCGTCACCTCGTGGCCCAGCAACTTCTCGCCGTCACCCTGCAGCAGCACAAGCTCGGCGATCAGCTCTGGGAGCAGCAGTGGAACGGACTCGCCCCCTTCGACCGGTCCGCCGCCCCGATCCTGCGACACCTCACCGAGGAGGGCTTCCTCGACAACGACGGCGGCATGCTCTTCGTCGGCCCCGAGGCGGAGCGCCGCTTCGGCAAGCGGCACTTCATCGAACTCACCGCGTCCTTCACCGCGCCGCCGCAGTTCACCGTGCTGTCCGGACGCACCGAGATCGGCCGTACCGACCCGAGCGTGCTCACCGAGGAGCGCCCTGGGCCGCGCCGATTGCTGCTTGGCGGACGCAGCTGGCAGGTCACCTACATCGACTGGCTGCGTCAACGCGTCTTCGTCGAACCTGCCGACGGCGGCGGCGTCGCCAAGTGGATGAACGGCGGCATCGTGGGGCTCTCGTACGCCCTCACCCGTGCCATGCGCGAGGTGCTGCTGGGCGCCGACCCGCCCGTCTCCCTCACCCACCGGGCCGAGGCATGCCTGACCGAGCAGCGAGAGAGCGACGCACCCGACACCGTGCACCCTGGCGGCACCTTGGTCACGCGCGTCGGCAGCGATGTCCGGTGGTGGACCTGGGCCGGCTATCGCGCGAACGCCACCCTCGCGGCCACGCTCCAACCGGTGACCGACCCTTTGCAACGTCCCACCGACTGTTGGCTGCGGCTTCGTGAGGACCTCACTCCGGCCGACTGGCGCACGGCCCGGCAGAACATCGGCGAGAATCTCGTGCTACCCGACGTGGACCCCCGTGCCGTGCGCGGTCTGAAGTTCTCCGCAGCCCTCCCGGAGCGGCTTGCCGTCGCCACGGTCGCGGCCCGCTTGGCCGACTTCGAAAGCGCCCGCAAGGTGCTGTCCGAACCCGTGCGGTTGCAAGCGTCAAGCGAGCTCGCCTGAAGGGCTTTCGCTGGAGAACGCACCGTCGATCCCGCTCATCACAGCATGTCCGGAGCCCGACCATGCCTATCGAAGAAGAGGACACCCGCAAGGTCCAGACAGCGGTTGCCGGTTCCCCCGGTGCTGACCGCCCGGTGTACCTGCCCATGGACGCGGCCTCATACGACCACTTCATCCGTGAGTACCCTAGCCGGGACTTCTACTGCGGGACACTGCTCGGCGGGTGCGGCAAGAAACTGTCGGCCCGCAAGTACCGCGACAAGAAATGCCACTTCGCGCACGTTGTATCGGGTCAATGCCGACGGGTCTCCACGAATGAGGCGAGCGCGGACCACCTTTACATAGGCAGGGCGCTGGCGGCTTGGATGAAGAAGCAGAAGTACAAGAACGTCCAGGTGCGCTACAAGCAGCGTGGACAGAGCCTGCGCGAGCTGGTCGACATCAGCTACACCCGCGGGGGAAGTCCTCGCCGCCATCTCATGCGCGTCCAACTGGCCAGAAGGTCCAAGACAGAGTGGGAGCGGAGCGACACTGAGCTGCACGGGCAGTGGGCCGGCGTGCAGTGGCTGTTCGGACCCGACAGTATGCTCGCCAACTGGCAGGTGGACAGGCAAGGATACGCCATCCGGATCCAGTGCCGCCCCGCCGGGATCACCCGCGTCGTAGAGGTCGGAGTGCAGTTCGCGGATGCCCCAGTGGAATGGATTCCTCTTTCCCGGTGCCGCATGACCGCATATGGCATACACGCTCCTGCTCTGGAACTCACCCCGACCGGGCTCAGCCGCCTTGACCGGGAACCCCGGCCGTCTCCCTCACGCCTTGCTGAGGTTCCCCCATCCGTCTCACACCGCGCGCAGGACGTCGGGCTGTCGCCGTCCGGGGAGAGCAGCTTGGCACCTGTCATCGCACCGGCTGCCGACCTTCTTGTCCGAAAGCGACGGACGCTCGAAAGACCCAAGCCTGTGGAGTCTCACCATGCGCAGCGGGAGGCCCTCGCCGGACTCGTCCGGGTGCCACACAGCATCCTGGGGGCACCGGGGCCGTCGCTGGAGCAGTTGCGTGCGGAGGACGACCGAAGAGGCACCGAACGCGTGTTGTCGCTTCTCGATCGCCTCGACCAGATCGGAGACGACCTTCACCTGGATCAGCTGCAGAAGGTTCTGCGAGAGATCGCATTCTGCGAGGAAGCCATGTGGAGCCCCCTGATTACCTCCCTGAGGCAACGTACGGCCGCATGGCGTGCACACGTCGAGGCCATGGCGGAGCGCCCCACGTTCCGGCAGATATGTGCCTTGGCCGATCTCGTGCGGTGGGTTCTTGACATGGCCGCCCGCCGGTCGGCTCGTCCCTTCACCTGGGTGGAGCTGGGGGAACGGTTGAGCAGGCCGTTGGCCCCTCTTCACCCGGAGGACAAGGTGTCCATTCTGGTCGAAGTCGACCGTGCTACATGCTCCGGCCGGCCCCCTCTGTCGGCGCTCGTAGCAGCGCGCAGCAATCGCGTGCACCCGCTGTACGCCCAGGTATTGGACCACCTTGGCCGTCCAGTCCCAGCTCCCGACGCTTCGCAGACCTCATGGGAGGCGGACGTCCGGGAACACCGACGCTTCCAATGTCTCAAGGAGAAGCAGTACAGGGTCACGGTGCAAGGCCGACCCGCGCAACACCGCTGATCACGCAATCGCGACAACCTCCGGCTCGACTCCCTGCGCACACGACCGAAGGGTTGGATCAGCGAGGCGCTCCCTTGAGCGCGGTGACCAGCTTCGATCCGGGAAGACCGGAGCTGGTGTCCATGCGCAGCGTCGGGGGCAGGGGAGGAGGCATCACCATTGGAGATACCCGGTACGCGCGCGTCGATGCCGTCAATGCCGCGCTCATACGCGCATGAGCGCCGCGCGAAGAAGCCGCCGTTCCAGCCTCTGCTCACCAGCTCGGGCGAAGAGAGACGGGAACGGCGGCTGACCGCCCGTCAGTGGGCTGCGGCGGGTCCCTCCAGGGGTACCAGTCCCGACGGCCCTTCCTCGACCGCGTTCCTGGCGGCCGAGCGTGGTGATTGACGGACGGTGGTCTGCCCGTGAGATCGAGCTCCAGGCCGGACAACCGGGTGCAACGGGCCCAACCGCACAGCGCGCAGCAGTGTCGGCGCCCGCGTGGTGCGGATGAGCCACCGCGCCAGCAACCGTCCCAGCGCAGTCTGCGCGAGGTTGACGGTCACGGTTAGCGTCAGGTTGTTGCCAGCCGCGCTGGTGAACGTGTCGTCTCCGGTGGCGAGCCGGGTGAAGCTGCGCAGCCCGACGTCGGCGTGTTCCGCGCTGTAGCTGTCCCGTTCGGTGAGCGGGTACCGCGCACCGTCTGGATCACCGGGTAGACGAAGACGAGGAGGCAGAGGGCGGGGGTCGGCACCGCCTTGCCGCGCATCCAGGACGCGTGATCGGATGGGAACAGCATCGCGTGCCGGTGACGGTCAGCGTCAGGCATGGAGGTGCGGAACCGAAGGGACTGCCACCCGTGGCCTCCCGCAACACCGACCGTGCGGCTGCACTCAGCCTGCAACTCTCCCAAGCCCATCACGAACTGCGTCGACGGCTGAACGACGTCAGGACGGGTCTCGGACGTCGGCACTCGAACGACGACACACGTGCCACGCACTGCCTGGCCTTCTGTGAGGCGTTGACCACGCACCACGAGGGGGAGGACGCAGGGTTGTTCGCCCAACTGCTGCGTGAGCGCCCCGACCTCGCCGGGACCGTCACGAAGCTCGTCCAGGACCACGGACTGATCGCTTCGATCCTGACCCAGGTGCGCGAACTCGCCGACTGGGCCCTTGGCACGCAGGGGCCGGATCTGGAAGCGATCGGCCGTGAACTCGACGGACTCGCGGCCATCATGGAGAGCCACTTCCGCTACGAGGAGCGGGCCATCGGCGAGGCGTTGGACGACCATGGTGACGACACCGACTGGGCCGACCCCGTCTTCCGCTTCCAAGGACGGGTGACGCCGGCCCCCTGAGGAGAGCCGGCGTCACCTCGCCGTCACGCGTCGGCGAGCAGGGCCTCCAGGGCCTCGGCCGAGGCGGGGTGGCCGGCTGCCAGGGCCGCGCCCGGCGCACCGCCGTCGCCGGCCGCCGCCCAGCCCTCCTCGCACCCGAGCAGCTCCGCCACCGCGTCGCACGTCGCCGGGTGGGCGGTGAGCAGGGCCGCGCCCGTGTGCGGCACGGGGGACGGGCCCAGCCGCTGCCAGCCGTCCTCGCACCCGAGCAGCCCCGCCACCGCGTCGCACGCTGCCGGGTGGGCCGCGAGCAGGGCGAGGCCCCGGGGTGCCTGGGCCGCGGTGTCCGAGTGGCGGGCGCGGGAGGCCGCGAAGGGGTCCTCCTGCGGCTGCCGCCACGGCGGCACCCACGAGTCCAGCGCCGGCAGCCGGCCGGGGAAGACACGGCCCGCCTCGCGTATGAGCAGCGGGGCGAGGTCCGCCGCGCCCTTGCGCAAGGTGGTGATCAGCAGCGGCAGCCACGGCAGCAGCACCGTGTCCGGCAGGCGGCCGAACGCGTTCGACACCGCCTCCACCACCACGTCCGCCAACCCCGGCACCGGCTCCAGCGCGTGCACGAAGCCGCTGAGGTAGCGCGGGTAGGAGGGCACCACCAGCGGGTTGTCCAGCAACGCGTCGCACCGCGCGCGCAGTTCGGCGCGCGACAACGTGCCGAGCTGCACCTGCGCCGCCCACAGCAGAGCCGTCTTCGACGGGTCCTCCGGATGCGACTGGGCCACCGCCAGCTCCAGCTGCGTACGGTCGCAGCCGAGGGACAGCGCCAGGCTCTCCATGCTGAACAGGAAGCCCAGCATCGCCGCGACCTGCCCCACCGTCGCGTCCTCGTCGCGGAACGCCGTCGGCAGCAGCGTGCAGTAGTGCGCGTACCCCGTCCTCACGAACGACTCGATCCACGCCGGCAGTTCCGGCCGGCTCGTCCGGTAGTACGCCAGCAGCGCCCGCGCCCGGCGCAGCACTTCCGGCGCACCGTCGACCGTGCGTTCCGCCGACAGCACCTTCAGCGCGTGCGTGCCCAGCTCGTCCGCCAGACGCCCACTGCGCAGGTACAGCAGGCTGTCCTCGACGGCCGCCAGCACGCCCGCCGTGGTCGCCCGCGGACCGTACGCCTCCCGTCGCAGCCGCTGCTCCAGCACCTGCTCGATGCTGACGCCCTCGTAGCCCAGCTCGATGAGCGCCCGTTGGTGCGTGCCGAGGGACAGGTCCCAGGACTCCTGGATCGACCGCTCACCGAGCCGCCGCTCACCCATGATCGGCCGGGCCGCGGCCGGCGGCATCAGCCGCCGCAGCATCCACAGCACGTCCGAGCACGCCTCCAGCTCCGGCCGCCCGGCCACGTCCAGCAACGCCCGCTGCACACCACGCTGCCGCAGCTTCAGCCCCAGCGGCTCCAGCCGGTCGTACACGTCCCGGGCGAGCGGCGGCAGCGCCTCGTAGCCCACCTGACCGATCCGGTCGCCGCCCATCATGATCTCGACGAGCCGCCGCACGTCCCGCCGCCCGGGCACCCGGTCCTTCTCGATGCAGGTGACCGCCGCGTCCTGGAAGTCGTACGGCGTCGGCTTCGCCCGGTCCCGCATGCCGGCGAGCAGGATCGACGTCTCGAAGACGGCGATGGCGTCCGCGGTGGAGGCCAGATAGCCGTTGCGGCGGGCCGCGCGCACGATGTCCACGGACCAGCCGAGCAGCTCCGCCTCGTCCAGGCCGTCCAGCACGGGCGGCTGCCGCAGGAACCCGGACAACCGGTCCGCCGCCGGCGCCGCGACCGCCGGCGCGACGGCCGGCAACGCCTTCTTCGCACGTGACGTCCGCGCCCCCGCCTGGCCCTCCAGCCGGTACGGCTGCACTCGCGTCCGCTTCAGGCTCTTCTGCCACTGCGTCGCCGCGATCGACACCGAGCCGGGCACCAGGCCGAACTGCGCCTCGATCGCCGCGTGGCTCGACGGGATCAGCCCGTACTGCCAGGTGGTCGCCGTGCGCGGCGAGATCGTGAACGAGTCCGAGCGCCCCTCCACGCCGAACTCCTCCACCCGGCTCGCCGCGTGGAACGCCCCGCACACGTACAGACAGTCCGCCGGGTCCGCGCCCGTCGCCGCCATGTGCTCGCGCATCCGCGTCCACATGTAGCGCTCGCGGTCCTCGTCCACCCGGACCCGGTCGCCGTCGCCGGGCGCGAGCCGCCGGAACAGGCTGCCGACGAGGAACATGACCTGGCGGTAGGTGTCGTGGTCGCTGTCCCCGAGCGGGACCTCGACGTACTGGTGCCACCACTCCGACCAGTGCCGCACCTTCCCGTGGCGCAGCAGATGCTCCTCCAGCTCGGCGAACCGGGGACGCAGGTCGCCGATCTCGACGCCGACCGCCTCGCCGTGCAGCGCCGCCTCCTCGGACTTCGGCTCCTCGTCCGCCTCGGCCGAGGCCTCGGCCTTGGAAGCGGTGTCGCTCCACTGGAAGACGTGGTCGGAGGACCGGTCGACCAGCACCAGTTCCACGCCCGGCGTGTCCAGGGCGTAGGCGATCGCCTGGTACTCGGCGGACGCCTCGGTGACCGGCGCGACCACCGACAGCGGCGCCCACTCCTGAGGGAACCCGTCGATGTCACCGGCGAACGCCTGCACGGCCACGGGGAGCCGGCAGTTGCGCAGCTCGGTCAGCAGCGGCGCCATGTCCTCGCACAGCTCCAGGTACACCACCTTGGGCTGCTTCTCTCGCAGGCGGCGAGCCATGGCCAGGGCCGAGGCGGGGGAGTGGTGGCAGACCGGGAAGATCTCCAGCGGCTCCCGCACCGCCCGGTCGACGTCGTCGACCAGGCCCAGAAGGATGCCCTCCAGTGCGTCGGGCCCGCCCGCGAACTCGGTCGCCGCCTCCTGCAGTTGCGTACGCAGCGCGGTGAACACACCGCTCGCCCGGGACCCGCTCACGACAGGGTGGCGATCGCGTCGCGGCCGCCCTCGAGGAACTCGGGCCAGGCGCCGCCCTCCTCCTTGCTGCGCGGCTCGACGACCCCGTGCAGGTACTTGTTGAGTATGGCGAGGTCCTCCGGCTCCCGCCGGGTCAGCGAGCCGACCAGCGAGGACGCCAGGGTGCGCGCGGTCAAAGCATGCTCACCGAAGAAGTTGCCGTGCAGCACCGCGTCCTCCAGGACGCCGATCTGCTCGGCCGTCGACAGCGCGGACTCCAGCTTCTCGTCGTCGCTGCCGGCCGCCGCGGCGGAGGCGCGCAGATCGGCGAAGCTCTGCAGCAGCACGTCGAGCAGCGTGGGCGGCACGTCCAGCTCGATCGCGTGCCGGCGCAGCAGTTCCTCGGTGCGGAAGCGGACGATCTCCGCCTCGCTCTTCTTGTTCGTCACCACCGGGATGCGGACGAAGTTGAAGCGGCGCTTCAGCGCGGACGACAGGTCGTTGACGCCTCGGTCGCGGCTGTTGGCGGTGGCGATGATCGAGAAGCCCGGCTTCGCGAACACGATGTTGTCGTCGCCGCCCCCGCTCTCCAACTCAGGGACGGAGATGTACTTCTCCGACAGGATCGAGATCAGCGCGTCCTGCACATCACTGGTGGACCGGGTCAGCTCCTCGAAGCGGCCGATGGCGCCGGTCTCCATCGCGGTCATGATCGGCGAGGGGATCATCGACTCCCGCGACTGGCCCTTGGCGATCACCATCGACACGTTCCACGAGTACTTGATGTGGTCCTCGGTGGTGCCGGCCGTGCCCTGGACGACCAGCGTCGAGTTGCGGCAGATCGCCGCGGACAGGAGCTCGGCCAGCCAGCTCTTGCCCGTGCCCGGGTCGCCGATCAGCAGCAGACCGCGGTCGGAGGCGAGGGTGACGATCGACCGCTCCACGAAGCTGCGGTCGCCGAACCACTTCTGCGAGATCTCACGGTCCAGCCCGTCGGCCCGCTCCGAGCCGAGAATGAACAGCCGCACCATCTTCGGCGACAGGCGCCACGAGAACGGCTTGGGGTTGTCGTCGATCGACTCCAGCCAGTCGAGCTCCTCGGCGTACTTGATCTCGGCGGGGGCGCGCAGCAGTTCGGACATGAGTGATGGGCCTTTCGAAGGTCTCGATATCGAGAAGTCGGAGAGTCGGTAAGTCGAGAAGGTGAGAAGACGGGACCTCAGAACGTCGGGACGCCGCCGACGCTCACGTCAGGAACGTCTTGAGCTCGTGCACGAGCTTTTTGATGTGGCCGGATATCACCGGCGTGCCCAGGTCCTTGAACTTCTCCCGGAACCACGGGTTGACGCTGCCGCGGCCGGAGCTGGTCACCGACCCGACCGGGATGAACTTCGCCCCGGAACGGTGGATGGCGGCCATGCTCTCGAAGAGCTCGTCCGTGCGCCATTCGTAGAAGTCGGAGATCCACACCACCACGGTGTTGCGGGGCTCGGCGATCTTGGGCTGGGCGAGGGCCATGGCGACCGTGCCGTCCGTGCCGCCGCCGAGCTGGGTGCGCAGCAACGTCTCGAACGGGTCGTGCGCCCACGGCGTCAGGTCCAGCGCCTGCGTGTCGTACGCGATGAGGTGCACGTCCACCTTCGGCAGGCCGGCGAAGATCGACGCCAGGATCGTGCAGTTGACCATCGAGTCGACCATGGACCCCGACTGGTCCACCACGACGATCAGCCGCTGCGGCGTCGTCTTGCGGCTGGTGTGCCGGTAGTAGAGCCGGTCGACGTAGAGCCGTTCCTCCTCCGGGTCCCAGTTGGTGAGGTTCTTCCAGATGGTGCGGTCCAGGTCGAGGTTACGGAAGACCCGCTTGGGCGGGACGGACCGGTCCAGCTCACCGACCGTGGCCTTCTCCACCTGCGTGCGCAGCACCTCCGTGACCTCGTCGACGTAGCGCCGGATCAGCGCCTTGGCGTTGGCTAGGGCGACGCCGGAGAGGTTGTTCTTGTCCCGCAGCAGCTGCTCGATCAGCGACATGCTGGGCGTGAGCCGCGAGGCGAGCGCCGGGTCGGCCAGCACCTCCCGCAGATGCATCCGCTGCACCAGGCCGGCCTCGATCGAGCCCAACTCCGGGCCGATCTCGGGGATCAGCCTGCTCAGGTCGGGCGCGGGCGTGCCGACACCCGTGCCGGTCGGACTGACGCCTCCGCCGGCGCCCGCCCGGCCGGTGCCACCCCGGCCGCCCCGCACGTCACCGGGCCGGCAGCCCAGCGCCCGCTCCAGCCAGCCGGCGTCGGACTGCCAGCGGGCGAGCTGCTCGGCGGTGACCGTGCCGTTTCCGGTCGAGAAGACGTTGAGCAGCACCTTCGACGCCAGCGCGGCCCGCCTCACCTCGGCGGCCCGGTCCCGCTCGCCGTCCGCGTCCGGCTCCGGCGTCATCAGCCCGTCGAACTCGGCCGCCAGCTCGGGATGCCGCTGCACCACGGAGTCGACCGACGCGGCCGGGTCGAGCAGCGCGACCGGCAGCCCGATGTCCTCGACCACGGCGACACTCGCCGACTCCAGCGACGCCTGCTCCTCCGGGTCGAAGAGCCGGGCCAGCAGCCGCCAGTACAGGACCTGCCGCCGGTTCTCGTCGGAGTCCGGGGCGGGCGTCCCGTCCTCGGCGCCTCCCTCGACGACGCTCACCTCGCTCATTTCCTCAGCAGCCTTCCCGCGCGCTCACGCAGCACCTTGACGGCGTCGGTGGCGGCCTTCTCGGCCCGCACGCCCGCCTTGTCCGCCGTGCCGCCCGCCCAGGCCCCCGCATGCACGGCGACGGCCTTCTTCCGCACCGTGCGCTCCACGGCCAACGGCTGGAGCAGGAACCGGCCGGCGTCCCAGCGCAGCAGACCGAGACAAGCGGCGGACGAGGCCACGGCGTCCGCGGTCAGCGGCCCGGCGGCGGGCATCCGGCCGGTGTCGACGGCCAGACGCTCGCCGGCGACCCGGAAGGCGAGCCCTTCAGCCTCGTCCTCCACGGCGTACCCCTCGAGCAGCACCGGTACGGCGATCCGCGCCGGATGCCGGTCCACCGGCGTCACGGGGGCGGAGACGGCGGTCCGCATTGCCACCCGGGCGGTGGTGAAGAGCTCGGCGGGCTCGCCCTGCGTGGCGCGGGCGTCGTCCCAGATCAGGTCGCCCTCGGCAGTGACCGGCATGGCGTCGAGCTCCATGGCACGCCCCTCACTGACGGCGGCCAGCAGTGACATGTGCGGCCGCAGGAGCTGCCACAGCCCCGCGCCGACGACGGTGTCGGGCTTGGGCGCGGACACACCGGCCCGCACCAGGCGGGGCGTCCCGCCGTCCGCCGGCTCGAACACCGCGTGCACCTGAGCCTGCACCGCCGTCGCGTGCTCGTGCAGGTCGACGCCGAGCGGCAGCAGACGACCGGTGGCCTCTCCGACGGCCGTCGCCCGGTCCGCGCCAGGGAGTGTCAGCAGCATCGCCCGCGACCACAGGTCCGCCCACCGCCGTACCGGAATCCGCTCCAGCGTGGCGCCGGGGCAGGACGCGGCGAGCTCCGCGGCGAAGCCGTCGAGCAGCGTGGCGAGCCGCCGCAGTCCCGGCTCGGGCAGCATCGCGGTCACCACGGGGGCCGCGCCGCCGATCAGCTCGTGGTCGATCCCCTGCCAGCCGGCTCGCGCCAGGTCGCACAGCCAGCCGCGCACCGCCACCAGCAGGTTCACCGGACGCTCGGCGCCGTCGGCCGCGGCGGCCGGCCCCTCGGCGCGGGGCCGCCCGACCGCCTCCTCGACCCGCTCGACGAGCGCGTCGTGCACGGAACCCAGCAGCCCCGAGCGTGCGGCGGCCAGCGCCATGTAGTGGTCCTCGTCCGCGGCTCCCGCCGCGGTCTTCTCCGCCGCCTCGGCGACCCGCCCGGCCAGCGGCGACCCGGCGACGGCGTCCGCCAGCCCGGCCAGTCCGACCGCCTGCGCCGGCTGCGGACGCAGCAGCCCGCCCACGAGCACCTGGTCGAACCCGTCCACGGCGGCCAGCGCATCGTCCAGCCCTTCGACGGGGTCGGTCAGCAGATCCGCTCGCATCACGCCACCGCCCCGGTCGTCGGGAACCAGTGCATCTCCGGCACCGGCGCCGTCGTCGGCGCGAACTCCAGGTAGGCCAGATGGCGCAGGAACCGGCTGAACACCTGGGCCGCGGCCGACCTGTCCCCCTGGGCGGGATGCGTCGACGTCATGGCCGAAGTCAGGCCGAGCGCGTCCGCCTGCTCACCGAACACGTCCACCTTCAGGTAGCGGGCGACGCGCTCCGCGCCGTACTGGAGCACGGCCTCACCGATCAGCGCCCGTATGTGGTTGCAGAAGGCACCGTGCGCACCGCCGCACGGCCGGTTGTTGTTGGTGCTGCACGAGAACGCGTACGTCCCCGCCTCCACCGACGACACGTACACCCGGCCGATGTCGGAGCCGCTGGACACGACACCCTGCACACGCCCGTCCGCCAGCTCCACGAACGGCACCTTGGCGAGCTTCCGCGGCCGCGCGGACGGCACCACCCGCACCGTGCTCGACCTCTCCCAATCCGACAACGCACCTCTCCCATGCATACGAAAGGGGGATGTCCTCGCCGGACCGGCGGGACGCGAAAAAATCTATCGGCGGCCACTGACAACGGGGCTGGCCTGTGGACAACCCTGGGCGCGCGGCCATGGGCGTCACCTGATGGTGTGATGCGGCGCCCACACGGACACCGGAGCGGGTTGCCGCGCCTCGTGACTGACAGGCCGTCACGCCTTCTTGACGCACGTTCCCACAGGTCGATACTTGTCCAGCGTGCGTTAAGTGACTGTTCGTGACGCCGTCAGCACAAGGCGAGAAAGTGATGCATGTTCCCAACCGGGGCTTCGCTCCACGAGTGACGCGGGCAGGCTCGACGCGCGAGAGGGCGGTCAACGATGAAGAAGAGAAGACTCGGCGGGGCGGCGGTCGCCCTCGGTGTCGTCCTGGCGGTGACCGGCCTTCCGGCCCAGGCGTCCGCCGACGTCCGCACGACCGACACACGCGCCACCGGCACACGCACCACCGACGCCCGCGCGGCTCTCCCGCTGGGCGCGGCCGGCCTCGCCGAAACCCGCACCACACAGACGCTGCAGCCCGGACTCACCCTCACCCGCATCGTGCGCGGCACCGTGGACCCGGCACACCACTGGACGGTCGAGGCGACCATCCCCGGCGGCGACACCTCACCCGACCCCGACGCACCGCCGACCACCCTCAAGGACAAGGAGAGCGCCGAAGAACTCGCCGCCGATCTGCGCGGCGACGGCTTCGACGCGCGTGCCGAACAGGTGACGACACCGAGCACGGCGGACTACGCGGGCGGAACGCTCGGCTGGCGCGTCCGCATCGGCAGCTTCGCCTCCCAGTCCGCGGCGGCGACGGAACGCATCCGCGTGATCAACGCCGGCCACAGCGGCTCGGTCACCTACACCGGCTGGGACGGCGAGGTCACCGACCGCGGCCCCTGGCGCCTCGACGTCCTCACCATCGACCCGCGCACCTTCCGCGGCACCCTGGACGCCACCCACGGTCCCGACATCGAGAACCGCGAGACCGTCAGCGCCCTCGCCACCGACGCCGGTGCCGTCGCAGCGGTCAACGCCGGCTTCTTCGTCCTCGACCCGCGCTCCGGGGCACCCGGCGACCCGGCGGGCGTCGGCGTGTACGACGGGCGCCTGTTGAGCGAACCGGTCGAGGGACGCCCCGGCCTCGTCGTCCACGACGGCGGCCGCAGCGCCCAGGTCACCCGCCTCACCTGGGAAGGTCGTGTCACCGCGCGCGGCACCACCCTGACCCTCAACGGCGTCAACCGCGTGCCGGGCCTGATCCGCAACTGCGGCGGCAGCGAGGACGACAGCCCCACTTCGCTGCCCCTGCACGACGTGACGTGCACCAACCCCGACCAACTCGTCGCCTTCACGCAGGAGTACGGCGCGAGCACCCCGCAGGGCGAGGGCGCGGAAGCCGTCCTGGACAGCCGGGGCCGCGTGCTGGAGCTGCGCTCCGTGCGTGGCGGTCCGCTTCCGTCCGGCGGCAGCTCGATCCAGGCGACCGGCCGGCACGTGGCAGCGCTGACGGCTCTGGCCCGCCCGGGCGAGCGCCTGCGCGTCGAGACGACCCTCCGCGACGACCGGGGCCGCCGCGTGACGCCGTCGCCGGGGACCGACATCGTCAACGCGGGCCCCGAACTGGTCCGCGACGGACGCCTTCACGTCACCCCCGCCACCGACGGGATGGTGCACCCGGACGACCCCAGCTGGTACTACGGCTGGGTCCACAAGCGCAATCCCCGCACCCTCGCCGGCACGGACGCGGCCGGCCGCACCGTTCTGGTCACCGCCGACGGCCGCAGCACGGACGCCCTCGGGCTGAGCATCACCGAGAGCGCGAAGGTCGCCCGTGCCCTCGGCCTGCGGGACGCCGTCAACCTCGACGGCGGCGGATCGACGACGATGGTGGCGAACGGCCAGGTGATCAACGACCCGTCGGATGCGGCCGGTGAACGGCCGGTCGGGGACGCGCTGTTGCTACTGCCACGCAGGAACTGAGAAGAGCCCCAGGTTCACACCCGGCTCACTCCACGAGCGTCCACGCGGGCGATCCGGGCGCCGGGACGGGCCGCACCACGAACTCCTCGGTCGACCGGGCGACGGCTCGTTCACGCTCGCCGCGTACAGGCCGACCGTGGTCTGTCGCCGATCGCCTCATGTGGTGGATGCTGCCTCAGGGCACATCCACTGTTCGCCCCGCCCGCCCACCGCAGCGACGAACCGCACCGCAGGGAGCCGCCGTGACCACCGCCGTCACCTTCCGAGCACGTGTACGTCTCGTCCTCGCCGTCCTGATCCTCGCCCTCGTACCGACCGCACCGACGCTCGTCGCCCCGACCCCCGCGGATGCCGCCGATACGCGCTCGCCGCACGGTGAGACGGGGCGACGCGGCGCCGAGGTGGTGGCGGTCACGCAGGTCGCGGAGCGCCAGGTGGACCTGTCGGTCCGCTCGACGGCGCTCGGCGGCCGCACCGTCAAGGTCCGCCTGCTGACTCCCGACGGCTGGAACCCCGCCGACCGAAGCCGGCACTGGCCCACCTTCTGGCTGTTGCACGGCTGCTGCGGCGACTACACGTCCTGGACCGCCATGACCGACGTCGCCGAGACCGAAAGCCTGCGCGACGTGCTCGTCGTCATGCCGGAGGCGGGCTGGAACGGCTGGTACAGCGACTGGTGGAACTACGGCGAGGGCGGTGACCCCGCCTGGGAGACCTTCCACACGGTCGAACTACGTCACCTGCTCGAACGTGACTGGGGCGCCGGCCCCAACCGCGTCGTCGCCGGACTGTCCATGGGCGGACAGGGTGCCCTGCTGTACGCCGCCCGGCACCCCGGAATGTTCAAGGCGACCGCCGCGTACTCGGGTTCGGCACACCCACTGCTCAACGACGAGTCCGTCAACCGCATCCTGGGCCTGTTCGCCGGCCAGGGCAACGACCCCCTCCGGCAGTGGGGCGACCCGGTCGCGCAGCGCCGCATCTGGGAGGCCCACGACCCGTTCCACCTGGCCAAGCGCCTCAAGTACCTGCCCGTCTACCTGTCCTGCGGCGACGGCACGGCGGGCCCGCTGGACACCCCGGGCGCGTCGAGCGCTCTCGAGGCGGACTTCAACCGCCAGAACCACGCACTCGCGGCCGAGTTGAGGCGCGTGGGTGCCAAGCACCTCACCACCCACTTCTACGGCGCCGGCACGCACACCTGGCGCTACTGGGAACGGGAACTGCACGCCTCACTGCCGATGCTGCTGGGCGCGTTGGGTGTGAAGAGCTAACCAAGCCCCGGGGGGAGCGCTATGCGCGCTCACGCAGATAGGAGTCCAACGCGGCGGCCCCGTGGAGCATCGCCCGTCCGCGGTCGGACAGCCGGCCGTGCCAGTCACGCAGAGCACCTTCGAGGGGCTCGACGCCGCCGGCTGTCCGCACCTGGGTGATCAGCGGGGCGATCTGCTCGAGCAGGTAGCCGCCACGCCTGAGCTGATGCACCAGGTGCGCGTCCCGTACGTCGGCCGGGTCGTACACCCGATACCCGGTCAGGGGGTCGCGCCGCGGACGTACGAGTCCGGCGTCCTCCCACTTCCGCAACGTCGCCGGGCGGACGCCCAACTCCTGTGCCAGCGGACCGATGAACGTTCGCCTGAAGGAAGTCGAGTCGGCGGAGGCGGAGTCGGCGGTGAGCCCGTGCAGGGCGTCCTCCACGGCTCGCAGTGTGCGCCGGTCGTGCAGCAGCCGGACGTGACTCTCGTCGATGAGCTGGAGGGCCTCGTCGACGGCGTCACGGTTCACGGCCTGCATGACAGCCGTCGCCGTCGCATGCCCGTGCCCCGGCACGAGGGCGAGGAACGCGGCCAGCGCCCGCTCGTGCAGAGGGGTGTACACGCGATAGCCGGAGGACGTCCGGTGCGCTGTCGGCAGGATGCCGGCCTCTTCGTAGTTCCTCACCGCCTGGGTGGACAGACCGTGCCCACGCGCGAGGTCGACCGGCCTCAGCTTCCCACTCGTTTGGAGGTTCCGACCCACGTACCGGACCATACAGCGGACAAACCCTCAACCGTAAGTTCAACGATACCGTTGAAGGCATGGAAACCGGCATCAAGGACTTCGCCCGCCCTGTCGAAGCGTCGGCCGTCATGGAACTGCTGCCGACCCGCCCCCGCGTCCTCGCCCTCGGCGAACCCACGCACGGCGAGGACACTCTCCTCGACCTGCGTAACCGCCTCTTCCGGCAACTGGTGGAAGAGCAGGGCTATCGGACCATCGCGCTGGAGAGTGACTGCCTGAGGGCACTGACCGTGGACGCGTACGTCACCTCGGGTGAGGGGGCACTCGACGACGTGACGGAGCGCGGCTTCAGCCACGACTGGGGCGGCTCGCGCGCGAACCGGGAACTGGTCGGCTGGATGCGGGACTTCAATGCGGGCCGTCCTACGCACGACCACGTCAGGTTCGCGGGAATGGACGGCCCGCTGGAGATCACAGGCGCCGAGAGCCCGTGCCAGGCCCTCACCTCACTGCACGACTACCTAGCGGCCCACGTCGACGCGGAGCTGCTGCCCTGCACGGCCGACAGGCTCGACGACCTGCTCGGTCCCGACGCGCCCTGGACCGATCAGGCGGCTATGACGGACCCGTCCCAGTCGATCGGCCGCACACCGGAAGCACGTGAACTGCGACTGCTGGCGGACGACATGGTGACCCTGCTGGAGACGCAGGCACCGCACCTCGCAGCGGTGTCCTCGTTGGACGACCGCGAACGAGCGCATCTGTACGGCCGCACCGCCGTCGGCCTGCTGCGCTACCACTCCTGGATGGCGGACACGTCACCGTCCCGCATGGCCCGCCTGCTCGCCACCCGGGACGAGATGATGGCCGGCAACCTCCTCGCCCTCGCCGCCCGAGGCCCGGTGCTGGTCCACGCCCACAACAGCCACCTGCAGCGGGACAAGAGCGCGATGAGCATGTGGGGTCACCCGAAGGTGGAGTGGTGGAGCGCCGGAGCGTTGGTGAGCACGCGGCTGGGGGACCGGTACGCGCACCTGGCGATTGCTCTCGGCACGATGAAGCACCAGGGCCTGGACGCCCCGCCCCCGAACACGGTGGAGGGCATCCTGCACGCGCTGCCCGAGCCGCAGTATGTGATCGACGCGGCTCAACTCGACACCACAGTGCGGCACATGGCCGCTGTCCCCCGAGTGTCCCCGTACTTCGGCTATGCCCCGCTGGACCCGGCCCACCTGCCCCACATCGACGGGGTCGTGTACGTGAGCGACGTCCCCCACGGCTAGAGTCGGCGCGACGGCGAGCGCACGACGGTCTCGCCCCGTCCGGAGGGGAGGCGGCGCAACCGTTGCTCGCACTGTTGGGATTCGCGCTGTCCCTGGTCTGTGCCGTCGCGGTACTCATCTCCGCGGCACGGGCCGCCGCGGTGGCGCTCCCCGGCCGGCCTCAGCCTTGGCCCGACCACCTGCTGCGCCGGACGGCGGCAACGCTCGGCTGGGCCGCGGGCGCTGTGTACGCCCTGGGCCTGGCCGGTGTCGCGTGGTCGGAGGCGGAGGTCGGCGACGGCGCCGACTCGACTCCCGCGCCGGCCTGCCGCGAGGGCTTCGCCCCGGAGACGATCGAGGGCCTGACTCACCACCGCGCCTCCTACCTCCCCCTCCGCTTCGACTGTGTACGGGAGGACGGAAGCGTCTACGTCAGCGATCCGGACCTGGTGTCGATGAATTGGGCGTGGGCCGCACTCGCTCTGACAGCGGCCCTGCTCTTCCTCGGCATGCACTACCGGACGGAGGTGCGGGCGCGGAGGGCGGCGGTGCGTTGAATCCGGCGGGCGCGGGTGTTCCTGCGCCTCAGAAGCCCCAAGGGTCGGGATGCGGAACTGCCGTCGGATCCCCGGACCAGCACACACGCGCTTCGATCTGGTCCCCGGTGAATTCGACCAGCCGGTCGGCCGCCCAGCCGTTCCACTGCACAGCGCCGGGAAATTGTGGCAGGCGGAATGCCGGGAGGTGTGTGGGGAGGGCGTCCGCGCGGTACACCGCGTTCTTGACTTCGCCGTTCAGCTTCTTGGGTTTGGAGGACCTTCGCAGGTCCAGGCAGTCGACCACCTGCTCGACGAGGAGAAGGTGATACTCGTCCCCCTTCGCGTCCTCGATGTCGACAGGCAGCAGATTGCCGGCTGCTCGTAGCGCATCGGCTCCGAACTGGTCGATGAGGCGTCGGCTGAGGACGGGCGCTCCCGGATAGCCCGACGGGAAACCCCCTTTGGGCCCGTTCCGCTCTCCGGCCCATTCGGCTCGGAATCGGACGGGCCGGTCCTCTTCCGCTCCCAGTCGTTGCCAGCGCAGGAGCTGACGCAGGTCCCAGCTGTTCGGGGTGAGCTGCTGGTATTCCGCCAGCTTCGGCAGGAGCCGGTACACCGCCGGGCTCTTCTCCGGCGTCTCGGTCATTTC
>NZ_CP192229.1:0-346126 GCF_050571355.1 Streptomyces sp. P13-3-3
CAGCGCGCTCGGTGCCGCGCGTTGTGCCGGGTGCCGACGTGGACGCGCCGCCGGAATCCCGGTCGGCGCCGCGCTCGGTGCCGCGCGTTGTGCCGGGTGCCGACGTGGACGGGCCGCCGGAAACCCGTCACGCACCGCGCCCGGTGCCGCACGTCGTGCCGGGTGCCGACGTGGAAGCGCCGCCGGAATCCCGGTCGGCGCCGCGCTCGGTGCCGCGCGTTGTGCCGGGCGCCGACGTGGACGGGCCGCCGGAATCGCGGTCAGCGCCGCGCCCGGTGCCGCACGCCGACAGGAGCGCGCCGCAGGCGCCCCGCCCCGCACCGCACGCCGTGCCGCGCTCCGACGCGGGCGTCGAGTCCGAGAGCCCTCAGGGAGCCGCCACCTTGCGCCTGCACCGCACGGAGGAGCCGGCCGGCTCCGACGACCTGCCCCGCCGGGTACGCCAGGCGAGCCTGGCGCCCCAGCTCCGCGACGGCCGGCCGGACGCACCCGGCCCCACCCCGGGCGTCGGCCGCGCCGACGACCGCACCCCCGAACTCGTACGGGACCGCATGGCGGCCTACCGCGACGGCTGGACACGCGGCGGCGGCCGTCCGCCCGGCGCCGCCCGCGGCACGGCGCGGCCCAGCACCGAAGGAGACCCCGCATGATCCAGGACCCTCGCACCGGCACAGGCCGGCACTCCGGCGCACTCGACTGGCTGCTCGACGACCTGGTGCTCCGCGTCACCGACGTACGGCACGCCGTGGTGCTGTCCGGCGACGGACTCGCCATGGGCGCCTCAGGAGGCCTCGGCCGCGAGGACGCCGAGCACCTCGCCGCCGTCGCCTCCGGCTTCCACAGCCTCGCCAAGGGCGCCGGACGGCACTTTGGGGCCGGCGGCGTACGCCAGACCATGGTCGAGATGGACGACGGCTTCCTGTTCGTCGCCGCGGCGGGGGAGGGCTCCTGCCTCGCCGTGCTCACCTCCGTCACCGCCGACATCGGCCTCGTGGCCTACGAGATGGCACGCCTCGTCCGGCGCGTGGGCGAGCACCTGGACACCGCGCCGCGCGTCGCCGCACGGCCGCCGGCCGGATGAGACGAGGAAGCGGTCCGAGCAGATGACCGACGACACGACCGGCGCCACGCGCGAACCGGGCAGCCAGTGGTACGACCACGAGGCCGGCCCGCTGGTACGGCCCTACGCCGTGACCGGCGGACGCACCGCACCCGGCCCCTCCGGCGTGCGCTTCGACCTGATCGCCCTGGTCACCCTGGACCCCGCCGCGCCTGCCGGCGACGACGACCCGGCACTCGGCCCCGAGCACCGTGCGCTGATCGACCTGTGCCGGCCGGAGACCCAGTCCGTCGCCGAACTCGCGGCAGGCGCCGATCTGCCCGTCGGCGTCGTCCGGGTCCTCCTCGGCGACCTGCTGGAACGCGGCCGGGTCACCGTCAGCAGGCCCGTGCCGCCCGCCCAGCTGCCCGACGAGCGGGTGCTCCGCGAGGTCATCGCGGGGCTGCGGGCGCTGTAGCGGGCGCCCGTCCCGACCGGCGGGCGGCGTGTCGCCCCACCCACACGGAAGAGCGTCTGAAAAACCCTCACGAAAAGAGCGAACGATGGCCCCCGAACACCCCGACGCCCCCGCCGGCGAGACGACGGCTCTGGCGCTGAAGATCCTGGTCGCCGGCGGTTTCGGCGTGGGGAAGACCACGCTGGTGGGCGCGGTCAGCGAGATCCGGCCGCTGCGCACCGAGGAGATGCTCAGCGAGGCCGGCCGGACGGTGGACGACACCGACGGCGTCGACCACAAGGTCACCACGACCGTCGCCATGGACTTCGGCCGCATCACCATCCGCTCCGGGCTCTCCCTGTACCTCTTCGGCACCCCGGGACAGGACCGCTTCTGGTTCCTGTGGGACGAACTCGCTCAGGGCGCGCTCGGCGCGGTCGTGCTCGCGGACACCCGGCGGCTGGAGGACTGCTTCCCGGCGGTCGACTACTTCGAGCACCGGAAGATCCCGTTCGTCGTCGCCGTCAACTGCTTCTCCGGCGCCCGGCGGCACGACGCGCGCGACGTGTGCCGCGCGCTCGACCTCGACCCGGGCACGCCCGTGGTGCTGTGCGACGCCCGCGAGCGCTCCTCGGGCAAGGAGGTGCTCATCCAGCTCGTCGAGTACGCCGGGCGCATGCACACCGCCCGGCTGCTCGACTCGGTGGGATGACCGCGATGGCATCCGCCGGCCCGCCGGCCCACCGGGCGTCCTGCTCCGAGCGAGCCCGGCGCGGTGTCAGTCCGCCACGCCCTTTTCGGCCAGCACCTTGTCGACACTCACCCGGACCAGCAGCTCGCCCGGCACTCCGTTGCGGGCGCCGAACTCCTCCGCGCGGTCCTCGCCCATGTACCGCGCGCCGATCCGGGCCGCCCAGTGCCGCAGCTCCTCGACGTCCTCCGACAGACGCGCCCGGCCCTCCAGGATCACGTAGGCGAAGGGCGGCCGGTCGTCGTCCACACAGAGGGCGATCCGCCCGTCACGGGCCAGGTTGCGCCCCTTCACCGTCGCCGCGCCGGTGTTGAACACCACGTCGCCACCGTCGAGCACGAACCAGACCGGCGCCAGATGCGGACGCCCGTCGGCCCGGACGGTGGCCAGTTTGCCGGTGCGGGTGCCGTGCGAGACGAACGCCCGCCACTCTTCCTCGGTCATCTTCTGTCCCATGGCTCTCATCTTCCTTGCCCGCCGCCCGGTCGTGGGGAAGGCTGGCGCAGGGACCCTCCCGACCGGAGGGACGACACACGGGGCACACGGGGACAACAGGGGGAGACACACGACATGGGGCAGAACCAGGGACTCGACTGGCTGCTGGACGACCTGACCCAGCGCGTCGAGCACGTACGGCACGCGCTGATCCTCTCGAACGACGGCCTGGTGACGGGGGCGAGCACGGGCCTGCGCCGTGAGGACGCCGAGCATCTCGCCGCCGTCTCGTCCGGGCTGCACAGCCTCGCCAAGGGCTCGGGGCGGCACTTCGGCGCGGGCGGGGTGCGCCAGACGATGGTGGAGTTCGACGAGGCGGTGCTCTTCGTGACCGCCGCCGGCTCCGGGAGCTGTCTGTGCGTGCTCAGCGGCGCCGAGGCCGACATCGGCCACATCGCCTACGAGATGACACTGCTCGTCAACCGGGTCGGCGAGCATCTCGACGTCGACACCCGACGCCCACCGGAGCCGGGCACGGACGTCTGACCTGCGGATGCATTGGCCCTGTGGAGGAGGCGGCGGAGGTTTTCCACAGGGTGGACACGGAGGGTGACGGAACGGCTACTGTCTTTCCCGGAGCGGGCGCAACCGGCGCCGGCTCTCCATACGCACGGGGGAGACGAGCATGGCCCGACAGCGGACCACCATCACGCAGCGCACGGTCACGGCTTTCGACACGGGTGTCGGCCAGGTCGCGGCGGCCAAGGACGATTCCTGGGTCACGACCGGCCGCGCCGCCCGGGAACTGGGGCTGAGGCGCACCGAGTTCGACCTGGGCGTGCGACTCGGGCGCATCCGCGCGGAGGCCGGAAGGGCTTCGGGGGAGCGTCGGGTCGCCCGGGCCGAGATCGAGCGGCTGCGGGCCGGCCCCGGCTTCCCCGAGGCGCTGCGCCGCAGCGTGCACGCCGTGGGCACCGCGGAAGGCGCCGACCTGCTGGGGGTGGCGAAGACCCGCTTCACCCGGCTGGCGAGGCTCGGCCTCCTGGTGCCGGTGGCGTTCCACCTGAACCGCTACCGCGCCGTGGTCTGGCTCTATCTCGCGGACGAACTACGGCTGTTCGGCGACGACGAGAAGCATGCGGCGCTGCTGACCGGGCGCATGCCCGAAGGGCTGCGCGGTCTGCTGGACTCCGGGATCGACCTGCGGCCCCGCAACTGGCGCAGCAGGCACCTGGGTTTCCTGCTCCGGGAGGCGGAGGGCCCTTGGGCCCGTGCGGGCGCGGTCGCGTCGTTCCTCGACCCGCTGCACGTGGCGCAGGTGGTGCGTGACCCGTACGACCGGTCTCGTCTCCACACGTTCCGCCGCCGTCCCCCCGGCGGTGCGAACCCCGAATCGCCGGGGGCGCGGATCGCGGCGGACCTCATGACGGCCCGGGACGACGACGAGATCGCCTGGCTGCGGGCCGACCTGGCCCGCCTGGTGGACGAGGCCAGGACCCACCACCCGGCGCCCCGGCCGTCCACGTCGTGCCGCCCGACGTCCGCGCCCGAGCCACTTGTGTCCCGCCGGCCGGTACTCGGGCCTCCACCGGCCCGACCCGCCGCGTCAGCTCGCCCGGACACCCCGGCCGCCGCCGACCGCGCCAGACGCCGAGGCCTGCTCACCCGCTGGCGCCACAGGTCCGCCCGGACAGCGACACGTCCGTGAGGCCGGCTGGCTGGTGCCTCGGGGCGCCCGTGACGACTCACCTTGCCGCATCCAGCGGCGGCCGGAGCCGCCGACGGCCCGTGTGCGGACGGGACACCGGATGGCGCGAGTGGCGCGGGACGCCCGTGAACGGGCGACGCCGGGCGGTTCGCTTTGCACTCGGCGGCGGCCGGAGCGGCCGGCGGCCCGCGTGCGGGCGGGACACCGGTGGCACGGGCCGGCCCGGGCGCCCGTCCGCGCGTGCCGCTTGGCGGCACGCGATGCCGCACCCAGGGGCGCCCTGCCCCGTCCAGCGTCCGTTCGCGGGCGGGGCGCCCGTGCCGTGGGTGTCCGGAGCCGCCGCAGCGTTTCGGCGCCCCCGCGCCGTCCGCGGACCTACAGCGCCCGGAAGAGCCCCTCCTGCACGACCGAGACCAGCATGCGGCCCTCCCGGTCGTAGATCCGGCCGCGGGCCAGACCGCGGCCGCCCGTGGCGATGGGGGACTCCTGGTCGTACAGGAACCACTCGTCCGCACGGAACGGCCGGTGGAACCACATCGCGTGGTCCAGCGACGCCATGTCGAACCCGCGGGGACCCCACAGCGGCTCCACCGGGATCCGCACCGCGTCCAGCAGCGTCATGTCGCTGGCGTAGGTCAGCGCGCAGGTGTGCACCAGCGGGTCGTCGCCGAGCGGCCCGACCGCACGCATCCACACCGCGCTGCGCGGCTCCGCGCCCTCGACCTCGTCCGGCTTCCAGCGCAGCCGGTCGACGTAGCGGATGTCGAAGGGCTGGCGGCGCGCCATCCGCTCCAACTGCTCCGGCAGCGCGCCCAGATGCTCCCGGATCTCGTCCGCGACCGTCGGCAGCGACTCGGGGTCCGGCACCTCGCGGGCCGGAGGCAACTGGTGCTCGAAGCTCCCCTGTTCAGGCTTGTGGAAGGAGGCGGTCAGATTGAAGATCGTGCGGCCCTGCTGCACGGCGGTGACCCGGCGGGTCGTGAACGACCTGCCGTCCCGCACACGTTCCACCTGGTACACGATCGGCACCCCGGGCCGGCCCGGGCGCAGGAAGTACGCGTGCAGCGAGTGCACCGGGCGGTCGCCCTCAGCGGTGCGGCCCGCGGCGACCAGCGCCTGGCCGGCGACCTGCCCGCCGAAGACCCGCTGCAGGGACTCCTGCGGGCTGCGGCCGCGGAAGATGTCGACCTCGATCTGCTCCAGGTCGAGCAGGGCGACGAGGCTCTCGGCCGGGTTCGTCATGGGTGCGTCTCCCCTGTGCTCACAGCTGGCCGACGTCGGTGACCCGCACGACGGCGCGGCCCTCGGCGTCGGAGGCGGTCAGATCGACCTCGGCGCTGATGCCCCAGTCGTGGTCGTCGTTCGGGTCGTCGAAGATCTGGCGGACCCGCCACAGCCCGTTCTCCGGCTGCTCGTCGATGATGAGCAGCTTGGGCCCGCGCGCGTCGGGACCGGTGCCGAGTTCCTCGTACTCGTCCCAGTACTTGTCCATCGCCTCGCCCCACGCGTCGGCGTCCCAGCCGGACTCACCGTCCAGCTCGCCGAGCGCGTCCACCTGGTCGAGGGCGGCGAGTTCCACGCGGCGGAACATGGCGTTGCGGACGAGGACACGGAAGGCGCGGGCGTTGGCGGTGACCGGCTTGACCTGGTCGGCCTTCTCCTGGGCCTCCTCGGCGGTCATCTCCTCCGGGTTCGCCAGCTGCTCCCACTCGTCCAGCAGGCTGGAGTCGACCTGGCGCACCGTCTCGCCCAGCCAGGCGATCAGGTCCTCCAGGTCCTCCGACTTCAGGTCGTCGGGGATGGTGTGCTCCAGCGCCTTGTAGGCGCTCGCGAGGTAGCGCAGCACGATGCCCTCGGTGCGGGCCAGCTCGTAGTGGGACACCAGCTCCGTGAAGGACAGCGCCCGCTCGTACATGTCCCGGACCACGGACTTCGGCGACAGCGGATGGTCGCCGACCCACGGGTGGGACTTGCGGTACGTGTTGTACGCGTGGAAGAGCAGCTCCTCCAGCGGCTTCGGGTAGGTGATGTCCTGGAGGCGCTCCATGCGCTCCTCGTACTCCACCCCGTCGGCCTTCATCGCGGCGACCGCCTCACCGCGCGCCTTGTTCTGCTGGGCGGCGAGGATCTGCCGCGGGTCGTCCAGCGTGGACTCCACCACGGACACCATGTCCAGTGCGTACGACGGCGATTCGGGGTCCAGCAGCTCGAACGCGGCCAGCGCGAACGTGGACAGCGGCTGGTTGAGCGCGAAGTCCTGCTGCAGATCCACGGTGAGACGCACGATGCGCCCCTCCGCGTCCGGCTCGTCGAGCTTCTCGACGATGCCGCCGTCCAGCAGCGAACGGTAGATGGCGATCGCCCGCCGGATGTGGCGGAGCTGCTGCTTGCGCGGCTCGTGGTTGTCCTCCAGCAGGTGGCGCATCGCCTCGAAGGCGTTGCCCGGCCGGGCGATGACCGACAGCAGCATGGTGTGGGTGACGCGGAAGCGGGAGGTCAGCGGCTCCGGCTCGGACCCGATGAGCTTCTCGAAGGTCTGCTCGCTCCACGCGACGAACCCCTCGGGAGCCTTCTTGCGCACCACCTTGCGGCGCTTCTTCGGGTCGTCACCCGCCTTCGCCAGCGCCTTCTCGTTCTCGATGACGTGCTCCGGCGCCTGGGCCACCACGAAGCCCTCGGTGTCGAAGCCGGCCCGCCCTGCGCGCCCCGCGATCTGGTGGAACTCACGCGCCCGCAGCGTGCGCACCCGGTTGCCGTCGTACTTGGTGAGCGCGGTGAACAGCACCGTACGGATGGGGACGTTGACGCCCACACCGAGGGTGTCGGTGCCGCAGATGACCTTCAGCAGACCGGCCTGCGCCAGCTTCTCCACCAGGCGCCGGTACTTGGGCAGCATGCCGGCGTGGTGCACGCCGATGCCGTGCCGCACGTAACGGGACAGGTTGCGGCCGAACTTGGTGGTGAAGCGGAAGTTGCCGATCAGGTCGGCGATCTTGTCCTTCTCCTCGCGCGTGCACATGTTGATGCTCATCAGCGCCTGCGCCCGCTCCACGGCCTGCGCCTGCGTGAAGTGCACGATGTACACCGGCGCCTGCCGGGCCTCCAGGAGGTCGGTCAGCGTCTCGGTGAGCGGCGTGTACCGGTACTCGTACGACAGCGGCACCGGCCGGGTCGCGGAACGGACCACCGCGGTGGGCCGGCCGGTGCGGCGGGTGAGGTCCTTCTCGAAGAAGGAGACGTCGCCGAGCGTCGCCGACATCAGCACGAACTGCGCCTGCGGCAGCTCCAGCAGCGGGATCTGCCAGGCCCAGCCGCGGTCCCCCTCGGCGTAGAAGTGGAACTCGTCCATCACGACCTGGCCGACGTCGGCGTCCTTGCCGTCGCGCAGCGCGATCGAGGCGAGCACCTCGGCGGTGCAGCAGATCACCGGGGCGTCGGCGTTCACGGACGCGTCGCCGGTGAGCATGCCGACGTTCTCGGTGCCGAAGATCTTGCAGAGTTCGAAGAACTTCTCCGAGACGAGCGCCTTGATGGGGGCGGTGTAGAAGGTGACCTCGTCCCGGGCCAGCGCCGCGAAGTGGGCGCCCGCGGCGATCATGCTCTTGCCGGAGCCGGTGGGCGTCGAGACGATCACGTTCGCCCCCGACACCACCTCGATCAGCGCCTCCTCCTGGTGCGGATAGAGGGTGAGCCCGCGCTCCTGCGCCCACGACTCGAAGGCTTCGTACAGGGCGTCGGGGTCGGCGTTCGGCGGCAGCTGATCGATGAGGGTCACCACCCCATCTTGCCTGCCCACTCGCCCGATGCGGGAATCGGCTGTCGGCTCGAAGATCACTACCGCTACGCTGTGTCGCCGGCGCAGCGTCAGCGTCCCCGGTCAACCGGGCGGCGGCGAAAGAGGAATGGGGCGGGCACAGGCCATGATGGGACCAGCACACTCACTGTCGGGCGCCGCGGCCTGGCTCGGGGTCGGAGCGGCGACCGCCGCGGCCGGACACCCGATGCCCTGGCCCGTGCTGCTGGCCGGTGCGCTGATCTGCGCCGGGGCCGCACTCGCCCCGGACCTGGACCACAAGTCCGCCACCATCTCGCGGTCCTTCGGCCCGGTCTCCCGCTGGCTGTGCGAGATCGTCGACAAGCTGTCCTACGCGGTCTACAAGTCGACGAGGAAACCGGCCGACCCCCGTCGTTCGGGCGGTCACCGCACCCTCACCCACACCTGGCTGTGGGCGGTCCTCGTCGGCGGCGGCACCTCGGTGCTGGCGATCACCGGCGGCCGCTGGGCGGTCCTGTTCATCTTGTTCGTGCACATGGTGCTCGCGATCGAGGGCCTGCTGTGGCGGGCGGCGCGCGGCTCGAGCAGCGACGTGCTGGTGTGGCTGCTGGCGGCGACCAGCGCCTGGATCATCGCGGGCATCCTCGACGAGCCCGGGAACGGGGCGAGCTGGCTGTTCACCGATCCCGGTCAGGAGTACCTGTGGCTGGGCCTGCCCATCGTGCTCGGCGCGATCGTGCACGACATCGGGGACGCGCTGACCGTCTCCGGCTGCCCGATCCTGTGGCCCATACCCGTGGGCCGCAAGCGCTGGTACCCGATCGGCCCGCCGAAGGCCATGCGGTTCCGCGCCGGCAGCTGGGTGGAGCTGAAGGTGCTGATGCCGGCGTTCATGCTGCTGGGCGGGGTGGGCTGCGCGGCGGCGCTCAACGTCATATAGAGCGCGATTGTCGGAGGGCGGGTCAGCTGCCGCTCGCGCCGCCCTCGCCCCCTTCACCGCCGTAACGGCGCTGGAAGCGGGCGACGCGGCCCTCGGTGTCCACGGTCCTGGCCTTGCCCGTGTAGAACGGGTGGCTCTCCGAGGAGATCTCCACGTCCACCACCGGGTAGGTCTCGCCGTCGTCCCACTCGATGGTCTGCCCGCTGGACGCGGTCGACCGGGTGAGGAAGGCGTAACCGGCGGCCCGGTCACGGAAGACGACCGGGTGGTAGTCGGGGTGCTTGTCCTTCTGCATGGGTGCTCCTCGGGCGGCTGGGTTCCGCGAGCGCGGCCGGAAACGGCGGGGTCAGCCGGGCAGGCTGTCCTCGTCGACGATGTGCACGGCGGCCTCCTCGGCGGAGGCGGCGGCGCCGTCGATGCCCACGTCGTAGGCGACCAGCGCCTCCTCGTCGTCCTCGTGCGCCCCTTCGTCGGGGGCGACGAGCCGGCCGGAGCGTGCCGCACCGACCTCGTTGTCCAGGAGTTCCCCGTCGGTGCCGGTGGAATCACCGACGCCGTCGTCGTCCGGCACGGTCATGTCCGGCAGCTCCTCGGCCAGCCGCTGCTCCAGCGTCTCGCCCTCGTGCTGCTCGGCGGCGGTCACACCGTAGTGCTCCACGGCCAGGGGCCGCTCGGGAGGGGACCAGCCCCGGTCGAGGGGGTCGGCGACACCGTCGGTCTCCAGCGTGTCCTCGGCGTCCAGCAGTCCGGCGTCGTCCTGGATCTCGGACGCGTCGGGCTGGTAGACGTCGTCTCCCCAACCGTCACCGCTGTTCACGGACACCTCCAGGGGGTGGGGCGGGCCGCGTCGCCCGCCGTGGCCCGCACCGGGCCGTCTCCACGGGCATCGGACCCGCCAGGACCCGATCACCGGGCCCGGACGCTCCCGTAGCCGATGCCTGCTTCCAGCCTTCCACCGGATCTCCCGACCCCGCAACGCCACGCGTGACGACCGGCGCGGGCCGGCCCGCTGTCCCGCGCGCCGTCGCCGCCACGCTGTGCGGCGCACGGCAGGTGCCGGCCGGCCCGTTCACGAACCGTGCGCGGGGTGTGGGCCCACCCGCCGACGGCGGCGCGCCACACCGCCGGCCGACGGCGAGGCGCCTCGCCGCTCCGGGAGGCGAGCGACCCCCGTCGCGGGCCGCCTGCCCCGATCACCGGTTGCGGGCCGCCTGCCCCGATCACCGGTTGCGGGCCACCCGCCCCAATCACCGGTTGCGGGTCCCCGCCCCGATGCCTCCGGTCGCGGGTCACCTGCCCCCGGGGCCACCGAACTGCGGGACACCGCGCTCCGAGGTCACCGAGCTGCGGGTCACCGTGCCCCGAGGCCACCGGGTGTAGGGGCCGCGCCCCGCCCCCGGGCTGCCCCGCCCCGAGGACGCCGTGTCATGGGACGCCCGCCCTGAGGACGCCGTGCTGCGGGACGGCCGCCCGAGGGCGCTGTGCTGCGGGGCGCCCGCTCCGAGGACACCCGCCACCCCGGGGGCCGCCCTCCCCCCGGGCTGCCCCGCCCCGGGACGCCGTGCTACGGCACGCCCGTCCTGAGGACGCCGCGCTGCGGGACGCCCGCTCCAAGGACGCCGGGTCGCGGGGCGCCCGCTCCGAGGACGCCGGGTTGCGGGGCGCCCGCCCTGAGGACGCCGCGCTACGGCACGCCCGCCCCGAGAACACCCCCCTGGGGCCGCCCCGTCACCGAAGGTCGCCCTGCCCCTGGGCTGCCCCGCCCCGCGGACCCGCCGCCCGGGACGCCCCGCGATCGAACGGTCCCTCGCCCCAGGACAGCCCGGGGCGCGAGCCCCGGTTACCCGTGCCAGCTGCGCCACAGTGCCGCGTACGCCCCGTCCGCCGCGACCAGTTCCTCGTGGCTGCCCAGTTCGCTGATGCGGCCGTTCTCGACGACGGCGATGACATCCGCGTCGTGGGCCGTGTGTAGGCGGTGCGCGATGGCGACGACGGTGCGGCCGTCGAGGACGCTGGCCAGGGACCGCTCCAGGTGACGTGCCGCGCGCGGGTCGAGCAGCGAGGTCGCCTCGTCGAGGACCAACGTGTGCGGGTCGGCCAGCACCAGCCGGGCCAGCGCGATCTGCTGCGCCTGCGCCGGAGTGAGCGCGAACCCGCCGGAGCCGACCTCCGTGTCGAGGCCGTCCTCCAGCGCCCGCGCCCACGCGTCCGCGTCGACCGCGCCGAGCGCCGCCCACAGCTCGGCGTCCTCCGCGTGGGTGCGGGCGAGCCGCAGGTTGTCGCGGAGGGAGCCGACGAAGACGTGGTGCTCCTGGTTGACGAGGGCGACGTGGGAGCGGACCCGTTCCGCGGTCATGCGGGACAGTTCCGCGTCGCCGAGGGTGACGCGTCCCTCCCGGGGCGCGTAGATCCCCGCGAGCAGCCGGCCCAGCGTGGACTTGCCCGCGCCGGAGGGACCCACCAGGGCCATCCGGGTCCCCGGCGGCACCTCGAGGGACACCTTGCGCAGGACGTCAACGCCCTCCAGATAGCCGAAGTGCACGGTGTCCGCCCGCACCCGCCGCCCCTCGGGCGTCATGTCCGGGTCCCCGGCGTCGGGCTCGATGTCCCGGACGCCGACCAGCCGGGCCAGTGACACCTGCGCGACCTGCAGTTCGTCGTACCAGCGCAGGATGAGCCCGACCGGGTCCACCAGCATCTGTGCGATCAGCGCGGCCGTCGTCAGCTGGCCGACGCCGATCCAGCCCTGGAGCACGAACACCCCGCCGATCATCAGGACCGACCCGAGGACCGTGACGTGGGTGACGTTGATGACGGGGAACAGCACCGAGCGCAGCCACAGCGTGTAGCGCTCCCAGGCCGTCCACTCCCGCACCCGCTGGTCCGTCAGCGCCACGCGGCGCGGGCCGAGGCGGTGCGCCTCCACCGTCCGCCCGGCGTCCACGGTCTCGGCGAGCGCGGCGGCCACCGCCGCGTACCCGGCAGCCTCCGAGCGGTAGGCGCCGGGCGCCCGGCGGAAGTACCAGCGGCAGCCGGCCACCAGCAGCGGCACGGCGACCAGCACCGCCGGCGCCAGTTCCGGCGCGGTGACGATCAGGCCGCCGAGCAGCAGGGCCACCCACACCACGCCGATCGCCAGCTGGGGCACGGCCTCGCGCATGGCGTTGCCGAGCCGGTCGATGTCGGTGGTGATCCGCGACAGCAGATCGCCGGTGCCGGCGCGTTCCAGCACGCCCGGCGGCAGTCCGACCGACCGCACCAGGAAGTCCTCGCGCAGGTCCGCCAGCATCCGCTCGCCGAGCATCGCCCCGCGCAGCCGCACCTGCCGCACGAACCCCGCCTGCATCACGAGGGCGGCGACGAACACCGTCGCAGTGAGTCCCAGATGCAGGTCCCGCGCGCCGGACGAGACCCGTTCCACGAGCCCGCCCAGCAGGTACGGGCCGACCATCGAGGCGATCACCGCGACCGTGTTGACGGCGACCAGCAGCACGAAGGCCCGCCGGTGCCGGCGCAACAGCTCGGCCGCGTACGCGCGCACGGTCGCGGGCGCGCCCACCGGCAGCGTGCTGGCCGCCGTCGGGGCCGCCGGGTCGTACGCCGGTGGCGCGACGCCGATCATGCCGTCTCCTCGATCTCTTCGAGCGTTTCCAGTTCCTCGAGGCCGTCAGGCGCCTCGTCCGTGCGCCGCCCGCCCTCGTCGACGCGGAGCGCGGCGGACGACGCCGTCTCTCCCTCCGTCTCGCGGGTCACCACGGCCCGGTAGCGGGGCTCGGTGCGCACCAGCTCCCGGTGGCCGCCCACCGCGACGACCGTGCCCTCGTGCAGGAACACCACCCGGTCGGCGCGGTCCAGCAGGAGCGGGGACGAGGTGAACACCACCGTGGTGCGTCCGGACCGCAGGCCGCGCACACCCTCGGCGACGCGCGCCTCGGTGTGCGAGTCGACGGCCGAGGTCGGCTCGTCCAGCACCAGCACCTCCGGGTCGGTGACCAGGGACCGGGCGAGCGCGAGCCGCTGGCGCTGCCCCCCGGACAGCGACCGCCCGCGTTCGGTGACGCGGGCGTCCATCGGGTCCTCGGCGCCCAGCGACCCCTGGACCAGCGCGGCCAGCACGTCCTGGCACTGCGCGGCCTCCAGCGCCGCCCCCGGGGCCACCGCGCCGGACGCGGGCACGTCGAGCAGCTCCCGCAGCGTGCCGGAGAGCAGCACCGGGTCCTTGTCCTGCACCAGCACGGCCGTACGGGCGCTGTCCAGCGGCAGTTCGTCGAGGGGCACCCCGCCGAGCAGCGCCGAGGTGCCTTCCTCCGCGGCGTGCCCGCCGAGCCGTTCGGCCAGCCGTCCCGCCGCGTCCGGGTCCCCGCACACCACGGCGGTGAGCAGCCCGGACGAGGCGCACAGCCCCGTCTCCGGGTCGTACAGGTCGCCCGCCGGGGTCTCGGCGGCGCGTGTGCCGGCGGTGTCCGTGGCCCGCTCCAGCGACAGCACGCGCGCGGCCCGCCGGGCCGAGGGGCGCGAGAAGGAGTACGCCATCGCGATCTCCTCGAAGTGCCGCAGGGGGTAGGTCAGGAGCATCACCGAGCTGTAGACGGTGACCAGTTCACCGACGTCGATCCGGCCGTCGCGGGCCAGGCGGACGCCGTACCAGACCACGGTGATCAGCAGCAGGCCCGGCAGCAGCACCTGGACGGCCGCGATCAGCGACCACATGCGCGCGCTGCGCACGGCGGCCTGGCGGACCTCCTGCGAGGCGCGGCGGTAGCGGTCGAGGAACAGGTCCTCGCCGCCGATGCCGCGCAGCACCCGTAGTCCGGCGACGGTGTCCGAGGCGAGTTCGGTGGCCCGTCCGGCCTTCTCGCGCTGGACGTCCGCGCGCCGGGTGGCCCCGGGCAGCAGCGGCAGCACCGCGAGCGCCAGCACGGGCAGTCCCACGGCGACGACGACGCCCAGGGCGGGCTGGTGGACGAGGAGGCCGACGGTGACGACGACGATGGTGACCGCGGCGGCGGTGAACCGGGACAGGGCCTCCACGAACCAGCCGATCTTCTCCACGTCACCCGTGGAGACCGCGACGACCTCGCCCGCGGCCACCCGCCGGGTCAGCGCGGAGCCCAGCACGGCGGCCTTGCGGCCCAGGAGCTGCTGCACCCGGGCGGCGGCGGTGATCCAGTTGGTGACGGCGGCGCGGTGCAGGAAGGTGTCGCCGGCCGCGACGCCCGCGCCGGCCAGTGCCAGCAGCCCGCCCGCCAGCGCGAGCCCCCCGCCGGAGCGGTCGACCGCGGCCTGGACGGCGGCGCCGACGCAGAACGGCAGCGAGGCCACGGAGGCGAAGTGCAGCAGGCCCCAGGCCAGCGCCTTGAGCTGTCCGCCCAGCTGGTTGCGGAAGAGCCACCACAGGAATCGAGGACCCGAACGGGCGTCGGGCGCGCCCGGATCGGGATAGGGAAGGTCGTGAATCTGCATGGTGTCCCAGGGGCTCGGAGCAGGGCCGCGGACGTCCTCGGACGGCGGCAGCAAACCGTGACAGGTTGACTCCGTCACCAGCCCCTGGGCAACTGGTTTTCCCGGCCGCGGCCCGGGTGCGGGACACGTGCATCCCTCCTGGGACGTGTGCGTCCGGGGCGAGCGGGCGTCAGTTCCCGCCGTTGCCCGGCCGCTGAGCCGCGCCCTCCTCGCAAGGCGGTCCCGGCGGACCGTCGACCAGGGTGTTCAGAAGGTCCCCGAGTTGCTCCCGCTCCCGTTCGCCCAGCGGGGCGAGGATTTCCGACGCCGCCGCCCGCCGCGCCGCGCGCAGTTCGCGGAGCGTCTCGCGGCCCTCGTCGGTCAGCTCGATGCGGATCACCCGCCGGTTGGCCGGATCCGGGACCCTGCGCACCTTGCCGTGCGCCTCCAGCCCGTCGACCAGCGTGGTCACCGCGCGGGGCACCACCTCCAGCCGCTCCGCGAGATCGGCCATGCGGGGCGGCGAGCCGTAGTGCGCGAGGGTGCGCAGCAGCCGGGACTGGGCAGGAGTGATGCCGAGCTCGCGCCGCTCCAGATGGCGTTTCTGGATGCGATGCACCCGGCGGGTGAGCCGGAGCAGCTGCTCGGCCAGCAGGCCGTCGGGGTCGGGGGCGGTCATGCGGGAACATTATCAGGATGCCGTTCATTGTGAGTACAGGTAACAATGAATACTGTTCATCGACAACCGCCCCTCGAAGGAGACCATGCACCCCGATCACGCACCCGCGTGGACGCCGCCCGCCGGAGCCGAGCAGGAACCCCGGCAGGTGCGGCGCATCCTGCGCCTCTTCCGCCCCTACCGGGGCCGCCTCGCGATCGTCGGACTGCTCGTCGGGGCGTCGTCGCTCGTGTCGGTCGCCTCGCCGTTCCTGCTGAAGGCGATCCTCGACGTCGCCCTGCCCGAGGGCCGCACCGGGCTGCTCAGCCTGCTGGTGCTCGGCATGATTCTCGGCGCCGTGCTCACCAGCGTCTTCGGCGTGCTGCAGACCCTGATCTCCACGACCGTGGGCCAGCGTGTCATGCACGATCTGCGCACCGCCGTCTACGGGCGTCTGCAGCGCATGTCGCTCGCCTTCTTCACCCGCACCCGCACGGGCGAGGTGCAGTCCCGCATCGCCAACGACATCGGCGGCATGCAGGCCACCGTCACGTCGACGGCGACCTCGCTGGTCTCCAACCTCACCAGCGTGGTCGCGACGATCGTGGCGATGCTCGCGCTCGACTGGCGCCTGACGGTCGTGTCACTCGCGCTGCTGCCGGTCTTCGTCTGGATCAGCCGCCGTGTCGGCAACGAACGCAAGAAGATCACCACCCGGCGCCAGAAGCAGATGGCGGCGATGGCGGCCACCGTCACCGAGTCGCTGTCGGTCAGCGGCATCCTGCTCGGCCGCACGATGGGCCGCTCCGACTCCCTGACCGCGGCCTTCGCCGACGAGTCCGAGCGGCTGGTCGACCTTGAGGTGCGGTCGAACATGGCGGGCCGCTGGCGGATGGCGGTCATCACCATCGTCATGGCCGCCATGCCCGCGGTCATCTACTGGACGGCCGGCCTCGCCCTGCACTCGGGCGGCTCGGGGGTGTCGATCGGCACCATCGTCGCGTTCGTCTCGCTCCAGCAGGGCCTGTTCCGCCCGGCGGTCAGCCTGCTGTCCACCGGCGTGCAGATCCAGACCTCGCTCGCCCTCTTCCAGCGCATCTTCGAGTACCTCGACCTGCCGATCGACATCACCGAGCGCGCGGACCCGGTGCGCCGGGACCGCGTGAAGGGTGAGGTCCGCTTCGAGAAGGTCTCCTTCGGCTACGACGGCAAGGGCGGCCCGGTCCTCGACGGCATCGACATCACCGTCCCGCCGGGCGGCAGCCTCGCCGTCGTCGGTCCGACCGGCGCCGGCAAGTCCACGCTCGGCCACCTGGTGCCGCGGCTCTACGACGTCACGGGCGGGCGCGTCACCCTCGACGGGGTGGACGTGCGCGACCTCGACTTCGACACACTGGCCCGCGCGGTCGGCGTCGTCTCCCAGGAGACGTACCTCTTCCACGCGTCGGTCGCCGACAACCTGCGCTTCGCCAAGCCCGACGCCACCGACGAGGAGCTGCACGCGGCGGCGAAGGCCGCCCAGATCCACGACCACATCGCGGACCTGCCGGACGGCTACGACACCGTCGTCGGGGAACGCGGCCACCGCTTCTCGGGCGGCGAGAAGCAGCGCCTGGCGATCGCCCGGACCATCCTGCGCGACCCTCCGGTCCTCGTCCTCGACGAGGCGACCAGCGCGCTGGACACCCGTACCGAGGCGGCGGTGCAGGCCGCGATCGACGCGCTGTCGGCCGACCGGACCACCATCACCATCGCCCACCGGCTGTCCACGGTCCGAGGCGCCGACCAGATCGTGGTCCTCGACGCGGGGCGCGTCGTGGAGCGCGGGACCCACGAGGAACTGCTGGAGCGCGGCGGACGGTATGCGGCCCTCGTGCGACGGGACGCCCGACTGGAGCCGACAACCTGAAAATATGCCGGGTTTGTGACGGTATGCGGGTTACCGTGCCCGCATGCAGACGAACACTCCGTCACGGAACTCGATCCGACTGACGCGCCGCGGCCGATTCGCCCTGGCGACGCTCGGGGCCGTCGTGGCCGGCACCGCCGTGGCGGTGCCGCTGCTGATCATGGCCGACGAGGAGGAGCCCCGTCCCGAGGCCCTCGTCGTCCCCGCGGGATGGCGGGCGAGCCAGGTCTACGCCGCCATCGACAAGACCCTCGACCTGCCCGCGGGCACCACCAAGAAGTCCCTGGCCAAGGCCGACCTCAAGTTGCCGAACGAGGCCGACGGCAACCCCGAGGGTTACCTCTTCCCGGACACGTATCCGCTCCCGGAGAACGCCACCCCGCAGAAGCTGCTGGCCGGCATGGTCGACACGGCCAACAAGAAGTTCAACGGCGCCCCGGTCGCCGCCGGCGCGCAGCGCAACGCGATGAACGTCTACCAGGCGGTCACCGTCGCCAGCATCGTCCAGGCCGAGGCGGCCACCAAGGCCGACATGGGCAAGGTGGCCCGGGTGATCTTCAACCGCCTCGAACGCGGAATGCCGTTGCAGATGGACTCCACCGTCGACTACGCCCTCAACCGCAGCAAGGCGCGCACCACCCCCGCCGACACCGAGGTCGACAGCCCGTACAACTCCTACCGGCGCATGGGGCTGCCGCCGACCCCCATCGACAACCCCGGCGAGGACGCCGTGCGTGCCGCGATCAACCCCACCCCGGGCGACTGGCTGTACTTCGTCACGGTCCGGCAGGGGGAGACCCGCTTCACCGCGGACCTCGCGGAGCACCAGCGCAACATGGCGGAGGCGGAGGCCGAACGGAAGAAGGCGGCGGAGAGGTCCGCGCAGCCGTCCTCGACATGACCGCAGGTCAGGCCGCGGCGGGCTCCTCGGCCAGCAGCCGCCTGATGTCCCGCACGGCGGCCCGTCCGGCCCGGTTGGCGCCGATCGTGCTCGCCGAGGGGCCGTAGCCGACCAGGTGGATCCGCGGGTCGGCGACCGCCCTGGTCCCCTCCACGCGGATCCCGCCGCCCGGCTCCCGCAGCCGCAGCGGCGAGAGATGCTCGATCACGGGCCGGAAGCCGGTCGCCCACAGGATCACGTCCGCGGCGACCCGGCGACCGTCGTCCCACACCACGCCCTCGGGCTCGATCCGGTCGAACATCGGCAGGCGGTCGAGCACACCGTCCTCGAGCCCCCGCCGGATCGCGTCGTTCAGCGGCAGCCCCGTCACGGAGACCACGCTGCGCGGGGGCAGCCCCTGCCGCACCCGCTCCTCGACGAGGGCGACGGCCTCACGGCCCGCGTTCTCGTCGAAGGGCTCCTCCCGCCATACGGGCGGCCGTCGGGTCACCCAGGTGGTGGCCGCCGCGTACGGCGCGATCTCCAGCAGATGCTGCGTGCCGGACGCGCCACCGCCCACCACGACCACCCGCAGCCCGGCGAACGCCTCGGGTCCCGGGTACTGCGCGGTGTGCAACTGCCGCCCGCGGAACGTCTCCTGGCCGGGATAGCGGGGCCAGAACGGCCGGTCCCAGGTGCCGGTCGCGTTGATCAGCGCGCGGGTCGCCCAGGTGCCGTGCGAGGTCTCCACCAGCAGCTGCCCGCCGGGCCCCTCCCGCACCGCGCGCACGTCGACCGGACGGCGCACCCGCAGGTCGAACGTCCGCTCATAGCGGTCGAAGTAGGCGCCGATCACCTCGGAGGAGGGCCGCGTCGGATCGGCGTCCGTCAGCTCCATCCCGGGCAGCGCGTGCATCCCGTGCACCTTGCCGTACGTCAGCGAGGGCCAGCGGAACTGCCAGGCGCCGCCGGGGGCGGGGGAGTGGTCCAGCACCACGAAGTCGCGGTCCGGCTCGAAGCCGGTCCGCCGCAGGTGATAGGCGCTCGACAGTCCGGCCTGCCCGGCGCCCACGACGACCACCTCGACCTCGCGCACATTGTTCACGCTTCCACCAACACGCCGGGCGCGGTGGATCTTCCCGGACGCGCGCCCCGCCCGTGCGGTGCGGGACGCACGGGCGGGGCGCCGGGTGCGTCAGGATGGTCGTATGTCCGACGCCTTCACCACCCGAGTCCTGACCTTCACCACCGGCTCCGCCGAGCGGGTCGTCGACATCACCGGCGACTGTGAATCCTTCCTGAGGGAGGCGGCGGCCGGCCGGGACGGCCTGCTCAACGTCTTCGTGCCGCACGCCACGGCCGGCATCGCCGTCATCGAGACCGGCGCAGGCAGCGACGACGACCTGCTGTCCGCGCTGCACACCCTGCTCCCCGCCGACGACCGCTGGCAGCACCGCCACGGCAGCCCCGGCCACGGCCGCGACCACGTCCTCCCCGCCTTCGTCCCGCCCCACGCGACGCTCCCCGTGATCGACGGCCGCCTGGAACTGGGCACCTGGCAGTCGGTCTGCCTGGTCGACACCAACGTGGACAACCACAGCCGCCAGGTGCGGTTGAGTTTCCTGGGCTGATCCGGGGCGGAAGGCGACGCCGCTACGCTGACGGCACTTCCGCACGTGAACGAAGGACGCACATGGCCCGCCCCTACGCCCACGGACCGAAGCAGTTCGTCTTCGCCGCCGGTGACGGCAACGACCAGCAGGTGTCCGTGGGCGATCCGCAGGAGGCCTACGTGGCGTTCTCCGCGTTCTTCCGCGGCCGGGAGGCCGACGCCTGCAGCATCACCGACGAACCCGCCGGGCAGAGTCTGGTCCTCATGCCCGGGCGGGGCCTGATCGCACGGATCAAGGACACGGACCGGCCCCGGCCCGAATACCTCCGGGTCGAGCGGGCCAACCGCTACCTCCCGGGCGCGATGCTGTTCTTCGAGAACGGATGTGCCGGCCTCGACCACTTCGGACAGTGGTTCACCGACCTCGCCGACCTGGACCAGCCGCCGGAGACGCGCGGTGCCGCACGGGCCGCCGCGATCACCACGGAGACGGCGGCGCTCGAGGAGATCGGGCGGATCTGGGCGGACTCCGGCTGCGTGGATCCGAGCGACCGGTACTACGTCTTCTTCGAGTCGCAGGGGGCGGACGCCGACCGGGCCGAACGCGCCGTGGTGCTCGGGCTGATCGAGTTCCTCGGCCTCGAACGTGCCGACGCCCCGTCCGACGCGGCCGAGGGTGAGATCTGGGTGCGCGCCGACCCGCGCCTGCGAGCGGCGATCACACGGTGGTCGTGAGCCGCGTCCTCGCTACAGCGCCCGCACCACCGTCACCGGACACTCCGCGTGGAGCAGCAGCGCCTGGCTGACCGAGCCGAGCAGCATCCCGGCCACCCCGCCGTGGCCGCGTGCCCCGGCCACCACCAGCTGCGCCTCACCCGTCGCCTCGAGGAGCGCCTGGCGGACACGGCCCCGTTCGAGGCGCGGCTGGACCATGACGTCCGGGTGGGCGGCCATCCAGGGCTTCATGGCGTCCTCCAGCAGCCGCCGGTGACGCATTTCGAGCTGGTCGAGGTCCACCACCACGCTCAGCGGATCGCCCGGTTCCTCGTACGGTGTGGGCTCGCTCCAGGTGTTCCAGACGTGCATGGCCATCAGCGGCGCCCCGCGCAGAGCGGCCTCCGTGAACGCGAACGACGCGGCGGCGTTCCCGGCGGGGGAGCCGTCCGCGGCCAGCAGGACGGGGCCCTGCGGGTCGGGCCGCCCGCGCAGCACCATCAGAGGGCCGTGCCCGTGCGCCGCCAGCTGCATGGTCGTCGAGCCCAGCAGGAGATCGCCGAAACGGCTCCGACCGCGCCGCCCCAGCACGGTCAGCACCGCGTGCCGAGACTCGGTCCGCAGCACCGTCAGGGCGTCGCCGGACACCACGGTGCGCGTGATCTCCAGTCCGGGGACGCGCTCGTTGATTCGCTGCTCCGTCTCGGCCAGCACCCCGTGGATCATCGGATCCAGGTCGGAGGGCCGGGCGAACGCGTGCACGATGCGCAAGCGCGCCCCGCGCAGCCTCGCCTCCTCGGCCGCCACATCGGCGGCGGCGAGGCTGGAGGAGGAGCCGTCCACTCCGACGATCACCGTGTCGTCCACCACACACTCCCGTCCCCGGAAGGTGCCACCGAGTACCCACACGGGCGGTCCCCTACGCGCCCGAATCCCCTGCTTTGTCCGGTACACCCCGTTGACCTGCGACGACACGACGGCCTCGAAGATCCTTGCGGCGGCCCCGGAACCTGTCCATCCGTGGCAACACCCATGTTCCGGCCGAATGGCGGGATGGCACCATTACGGCAGTGGGGGTTGCCACCCGGTGCCGTGCGCCGGTCCGTTCAGCCCGCACGCCGGACGACATGAGAAGAAGACGGGAAGGGGACGGGCTGTGCCTGCTCCACGGATGAGCGCGACACCGCTGCCGGGCATCGGTGTGAAATACGACCTCACCACGCGTGAGCACGAGCACCTGTCCGTCATCGCGCACCGCGACGGCGCCCGGACGGTGAACGTCTACCGCTCCGACGACCCGGACGCCTGCGCCCGCTCGCTGCGGCTCAGCACCGCCGAGTCGGCCGCGCTCATCGACGCGCTGATGCCGGCCCACCACAGCCCCAACCTGCTGCACACCACCGACCTGGGGCTGGTCGCCGAGCGCATCGAACTGTCCTCGGTCTCCCACTGGAACGGCCGTCTCCTGGGCGAGACCCGGATGCGCACCGACACGGGCGCGTCCATCGTGGCCGTCCTCCGCCGCGCGGAGGCGATCCCGTCGCCCGCGCCGGACTTCCGCCTCGCCGGCGGAGACACCCTGATCGTCATCGGCACCCGCGAGGGCATCGACGCCGCCGCCGAGATCCTCGGGCGGGAGTGAGCGCGTGCACTCTTCCGCGATCTTCCTCATCGAGTTCGGCGCGATCATCCTCGGCCTCGGCCTGCTCGGCCGCCTCGCCGGACGCCTCCAGTTCTCGCCCATCCCCCTGTACCTGCTGGCCGGCCTCGCGTTCGGCGAGGGCGGCCTGCTGCCCCTCGGCGCCAGCGAGGAGTTCGTCGCGATCGGCGCCGAGATCGGCGTCATCCTGCTGCTCCTCATGCTCGGCCTCGAATACACGGCCAGCGACCTCGTCTCCAACCTCAAGACGCAGTACCCGGCCGGTCTCGTCGACATGACGCTCAACGCCCTGCCCGGCGCCGCCCTCGCCCTGCTCATGGGCTGGGGTCCGGTCGCCGCCGTGGTGCTCGCGGGCGTCACCTGGATCTCCTCCTCCGGCGTCATCGCCAAGGTCCTCGGCGACCTCGGCCGGCTCGGCAACAGAGAGACCCCGGTCATCCTCAGCATCCTCGTGCTCGAGGACCTGGCGATGGCCGTCTACCTGCCGATCATCACCGCCCTGCTGGCCGGCGTCAGCCTCGCCACCGGCAGCGTCACCCTCGCCATCGCCCTCGGCGTCGCCGGCCTCGTGCTCTTCGTCGCCGTCCGCTACGGCCGCGTGATCTCCCGCTTCGTCTCCAGCGACGACCCGGAGAAGCTGCTGCTCGTCGTGCTCGGCCTGACCCTGCTGGTCGCCGGCATCGCCCAGCAGCTCCAGGTCTCGGCGGCCGTCGGCGCGTTCCTCGTCGGCATCGCCCTGTCCGGCGAGGTCGCGGAAGGCGCGCACAACCTGCTCGCCCCGCTGCGCGACCTGTTCGCCGCGGTGTTCTTCGTCTTCTTCGGCCTGCACACCGACCCGCAGTCCATCCCGCCGGTCATCCTTCCGGCGCTGGGCCTGGCCGTCGTCACCGCCCTGACGAAGATCGCCACCGGCTGGTGGGCGGCCCGCAGGGCCGGCATCTCCGCCAAGGGCCGCTGGCGCGCGGGCGGCACTCTCGTGGCGCGCGGCGAGTTCTCCATCGTCATCGCCGGACTTGCCGTCACCGCCGGCATCGAGCCGCAGCTCGGCCCGCTCGCCACCGCGTACGTCCTCGTCCTGGTGATCATCGGGCCGCTCACCGCCCGCTACACCGAGCCGATCGCGATGTGGCTGGCCGGACGGCGGACGCCCGCGCCCGACACCCTGCTCGCCCAGCGCTCCACGCCCGCCGCGGAGACGCTGGAGCCGATGGAGGACAGCGGCCGCGACCGCTGACCCCCGCCGACCGTGCGTACGGCTCGGACGGCCCCCGTGAGGGAGCCGCCCGGGCCGTCGTGCGTTCCGGGACCGGGCCCGCCTCAGTCGGACAGCCGCACCGGCATCAGCAGCGAGAACGTGTGCTCGTCACCGGGCCGGCGGATCGCGAGCGGGGCCGTCGGGGCCCCGAACTCCAGGACGAGCCGGTCGTCGGCCGCCGCGGCGAGCGCGTCCAGCAGGAACGCCCGGTTCACCGCGACGAGGTCCGGTCCGTCGGCGCCCTCCGGCACCGGCGTGACCCGGCCGTCCTCCGACACCTCGAGCACCGTCAGCTCGGTTCTCGCGGCGCCGTCCTCGTGCAGACGCACCGGACCCGTGCGCACCGCCTCCGAGAAAGCAGGCACGTCCACCTCGGCCCGGCGCCCGGCGGGCAGCCGCACCAGGCGCCGGTAGTCCGGGAAGTCCTGCTCCGCGCACCGGCCGCCCGTCTGCCGGTCACCGGCCTCCAGGGTCACGCGCCCGTCGTCCACGGCGAGGCTCACCTCGTCCTCGCCGTCGAGCAGTGCCCGCATCGCGTCGACGAGCGGCAGCGGCACGGTCGTCCGCACCCGGCCGCCCCCGTGCCCGCCGGCCGTGGTGCGCGCCACCGCCATCCGGTACCGGTCGGTCGCCACGACGTGCAGCGCGTCGCCCTCGACGTCGAGATGGACGCCGGCCAGCACCGGCAGCTCCGGGTCGGTCCCGGCGGCGAAGCGGACCGCGTCCAGCGCGGCGGCCAGACCGGGACCGGACACGGACAGCCGGGTGGCGGAACGGGGTGAGGTCATGAGGGGGTTCTCCCTGTCGTCGAGAAGATCACGAAGCGCGGAGAACTCGACGCGGGCGGCCGACAGCCCTTCCTCCAGCCGGCGCAGATGCGCCTCCAGAAGCCGGCGTACGAGATCGGTGTCGGCGGCCGTCCAGCCGGCCAGCACCAGCCGGACGTCCGCCAGCGGCATGCCCGCACGGCGCAGCCGGGCCAGCACCCTGGCCTCACCGAGCTGCTCCGGCGCGTACCAGCGGTAGCCCGTGACCGGGTCGACCTGGTCGGGGACCAGGACCCCGGCACGGTCGTAGAACCTCAGGGCGCTGACGCCCAGCCCGCTCTCGCGGGCCATCTCACCAATGCTGCGCATCTCGCTCTCCACACCCGGGACCCTGCCGCCTCGACCAGGTCGAGGGTCAAACCCCGCCTCCCCGACGCGTACGGCCGACCGGGTGACGATGTCACCCCCGCGGGCGGAGGTGGAACCCACGGCGTACCACCGGCGCACGGAGGCGCGTTGCTCCGGCATGGACAGCACTGAGACGGCGCGGCGCCTTCTCGGGCACGGCGCCGTGAGCCGGCCGTACGCGCAACTGACCGGCGGCCATGTGGCGAACACGCCGATCTACGCGGAACTCGTCGCGGAGTGGCGGGCGAAGGGGCACACCGTGCCGGGACACCGGGAGGGGGTGTGGGCGTCCTTCGCGGTAGTGACCGTGGGCGACCGCGGCCCGGCGCATGCCGTACCGTTCCGCGTTCCCGTTCCCTTGCTGGCGGCGGGGGCATGGGAGGGGGAGCCCGGTGGGGCGTCCGAGGAGACGCCGGAGGCCAAGCCCCCCGACGAGACCTCGGGCGAGGGACAACAGGCGGCACCGGAGGGAAAGCCCTCCCCGGCGACGCGCGGGACGACGCCGTCCGGTAAGGCGTCGGAGGACATGCCGGGGGAGCGGCCCTCTCACGGCGCGCCCGAGGTCGTGCCGTCGCGCGAGCGCCCGCGAGGGACACCTGAGGGGACGTCCGAGGCGAGCCTTCCGGAGGAGACACGCGGGACCGTGCCGTCCGGCGGGACGCCTGAGGCCGGGTCCGAGGAGCCGCGCTCCCGGGGGCCGTCGGAGGCCATGCGTCTGCGCGAGCAGTTGGAGGAGACGTCGGGCGGGGCGTCCGAGGAGGCGTTCGAAGGGAGCCCCTTCGAAAGGACACGCGGGACCGTGCCGTTTGGCGGGACGCCCGAGGCAAGGCCCGAGGAGCCGCCCTCCCGACAGCCGTCGTCGAAGGCCGAGTCTCTGCGCGAGCCGTGGGAGGAGACGTCGGGCGGGACGTCTGAGGTGGCGTCCGGGGGGACCCTTCCGGAGGACACGCGCGGGACCGTGCCGTCCGGCGGGGCGCCTGAGGCCGGGTCCGAGGAGTCGCGCTCCCCGGAGACACCCGAGGCGGCCGTGAGGACGCCCTCCTGGGCGGTGGGCGGCCGGGCGTCCTCGGAGGAGAGGCCCGGTACGGCGGCGCAGCCCCGCGCCGCCGTACCCGAACAGGCGCCGGAGCCCGGCGTCACCAGCAGTCCGGACTCGGCTCCGCGCTGACCGGCGCCAGCACCGCCAACGTGCCCGTCGCCCGTCGCAGCGCCCGTTCCAGCGGCTCCGCCGCGTGCAGCGTGCCGGTGCCGTCCGGCGGGACCAGCCACTCCAGCCGGCCGGAGGGCCGGTACGGCGGCGGCACCGCGATCCACGACCCGCGGCCCACATGACGTACCCCGAAGCCCACCCACTCGCTGTCCGGGTCGGGCGGCAGGAAGAACCCCACCCGGCGGGCCGTGACGTCCACCAGCGTCGGTCCGGGCAACTCCAGCGGATCGCTCCACAGCAGGTCCAGGGCCAGCAGCCCGAGGCGGTCGGGCACGCTCAGCACGTCCCAGTACCGTCCGGCCGCGAGCAGGGCCGTCCCCTGGCCGTGGTCCCACTGGCGTTTGCACTCCTGCGGGTCCGTGGCCGCCGCGGCCAGCCATTCGACGGCCTGCTTCCACCTGGTGTCGTGCATGTCCCACCCCGGGCGCGGTCGGGCGCGCCGCCACGGGCGCGTGCGATAGCGCCACATGGTGGTGCATATATCTGTTCCGCGGAAGAGGTGGGGCGGCGCCCGATGCCCCGGCACACGAGAGACGGAAAAGGAACACCCCCGGACCGGCAACCCGGCCGGGGGTGTCTGAACGGTCGAGGGGGACCTCAGTCGCCGTTCTCGGCGCTCTCCGCGTTCTCGCGGTCACGCTGCTTCAGCCGCGCCGCCTCCTTGCGGACCTCGGCCTGGGTGGCGCGCTCCCGCTCCAGCCACTCGGGGCGCTCCTGCTTCAGCGCCTCGATCTGCTCGGTGGTGAGCGGCTCGGTCAGACCGGCACGGGCCAGACCGGAGATCGAGACGCCCAGCTTGGCCGCGACCACCGGGCGGGGGTGCGGGCCGTCGCGCCGCAGGTCCCGCAGCCACTGCGGGGGATCGGCCTGGAGCGCGTTCAGTTCCGCGCGCGAGACCACGCCCTCCCGGAACTCGGCGGGGGTGGCCTCGAGGTACACACCCAGTTTCTTCGCCGCGGTCGCGGGCTTCATCGTCTGGGTGCTCTGGTGCTGCGTCATGGCGTCCAGGGTATCGAGCGTGGGCGCGGCCGCCGACCACGGCCGTGGTGAACGGCCGCCGGCCGCGGCCGGTAGCCTGGCCAGGTGACCGGCCCGGAAGTGTCCCCCTCGTTCCGCCTCGTGTACGTCCCCGGTGTGATGCCCGACAAGTGGGTGCGCGTCTGGAACGAGCGGCAGCCCGACGTTCCGCTGACCCTCACCCAGGCGCCTCCACAGCCGGCGCACGGGATGCTGCTGGACGGCGAGGCCGACGCGGGTCTGCTCCGGCTCCCGGTCGACCGGACGGTGCTCAGCGCCATCCCCCTCTACACCGAGCAGACCGTCGTCGTGGTCCCCAAGGACCACCTGGTCACCGCCGCCGACTCGGTCACCGTCGAGGACCTCGCGGACGACATCGTGCTGCACCCCCTCGACGACGTGCTGCACTGGGAGACCCTGCCAGGACGCCCCGCGCTGGAACGCCCGGCCACCACCGCCGACGCGATCGAGCTGGTCGCCGCGGGCATCGGCGTGCTCGTGGTGCCCCTGTCGCTGGCCCGGCTGCACCACCGCAAGGACCTCACCCACCGCCCGCTGGAGGACGCGCCCGCCTCGAGCATGGGCCTGGCCTGGCCGGAGGCGGCGACCACGGACCTGGTCGAGGACTTCATCGGCATCGTGCGCGGCCGCACCGTCAACAGCACGCGCGGCCGCCGCCCGCAGCCCGCGCAGGAGAAGAAGGCGGAGCCGAAGAAGGACCGGTCGGGCCAGGGAGACGGCGGACGCCGCCGGCAGCCGTCCGCCGGGGCCGCGGGCCGCGCCCGGCGGGGAACCGGCGGAGGCGGCGGAACGGCGAAGAACCCGCGACGGGGCAAGCCCCGCCGCAGGTCCTGAACCGCGGGCCGCGTCCCCGTCAGCGCACCGTGCCGGACGGCGACGGCGCCGGGGAGGCCGTGTTGAGGTCCTCCAGCTCCTTCGGGATCGGCAGGGCGATCACCGGCGCGCCCGCCTGCGGCGCCGGCGGCGTGACCTGCTCCTGCGGCAGCTTCGGCGGGCTCGTCTGCTGGAAGTTGACCTGCTCGTGATTGACCAGGCCCGTCTTCTCCAGCACCGTGATGTGGTCGAGCACGGTGTCGTTGGCCTGGTCCGCGAGCTGCCGGATCAGCGTGTTGCGGGTGTTCGCCCGGATGTTGGCGATGGCGGGGAAGATCTGCCCGTGGGTCACCCGCATGATGTTCACCGCCGTGGAGTCGAACTCCTTGCCACTCGTCGCCTTGACGGTCTCCACGAAGCCCTGCTGCTGCGGTGACGCCTGGTTCGGCAGCGTGATGCCGAGCTCCAGGGAGATCTTGCGGCAGCTGGCGTCCAGCCGGCCGTGGCCGACGACCAGGTGTTCGCCCGCCTCCTTCATCTCGGGCGTCGTACCCCGCTCCATCGCCAGCAGCCCCAAGGGGTGCTCCCACAGTCCGGCCGCACGCACCTTCACCACGAAGTCGCGGTCCGCCTCGGTCAGCGGGCCGTAGTTGGTGTTGGCGACCACCCGGTCCGCCTTGGTCGAAGTGGTCTGTACGCCCAGCATGGTGGGATAGGCCAGCGCGGTGAGGGTGAGGATCATGGCTCCGCCCACGAACGCGGTTCCTGCCGTGCTGCGCGAGATGCGCATCGTGCCTCCTGGGTTAAGAACGGCCCAACACCAGGAAGTACGGACGCGGAGCGCGTAACAATCACCGTTCGGGAAAGAATTTTCGGCCGCTTCGGGGAGCGGCCCCCGCACGGCGTCCGAGGGCTCCCGCGCCGGTGCGGGTCAGCTCCGGCGGACGCTGTGGGCCCCGGTCCCGGTCAGCCACTCCCAGGCCGCCCGCGCCGTGAACTCCGACTGGCCGCCGCGCAGCAGCAGGCCCACCGTGGCGAACTCCGGCGCGTCGGCCTGCGCGGCGACGTAGGGGACGGCGATGCAGCGCATCCCGGCCGCGTGCGCGGCGGCCGCGCCCGGCGCCGCGTCCTCGACCACCACGCAGTCCGCCGGGTCCGCGCCGAGCCGCCGCGCCGCCTCCAGGAACACGTCCGGCGCCGGTTTGCCACGGGCCATCTCGTCGGCCGACACGACGGTGCGCAGATGTGCGTCCAGGCCGGTGCCGGCCAGGATCACGTCGATCGCCTCGGCCGACGATCCCGACGCCACGGCCATCGGGACCCCCGCGTCCGCCAGCCGCTCCACGAAGGCGCGCATCTCGGGGAACACCGTCGTCTTCGTCCGGGCCAGCTCCAGGTAGTGGCCGTTCTTGACCGCGACCAGCTCGTCCACCGACGCCGACAGGCCGTAACGGCGGCGCCAGTCGGCGATCGTCTCCCGGGTGCTGATTCCCACATACCGCTCGTGCTCCGCCCAGGAGAAGTCCGGGACGCCGTACTCGACGAGTGTGCGGCGCCCCGCCTCGTAGTAGTTCGGCTCGCTGTCCACGAGTGTTCCGTCGAGATCGAAGACGACCGAGAGGGTGCCGAGTGCGCTCATACGTCCAGCATGGCAGGGGCTAGCCGCGCGCCGACCGGCCGATCGACTCCACCAGCGGCAGCAGCCGGTGCGGCACCCGCTCCCGCAGCGCCACCTCCGTACGGGTGCGGACCACGCCCGGCATCCCGATCAGCTTCTGGATTACGTCCTCCAGGTGGGCGTTGTCCCGGGCCACCACCCGGGTCAGCAGGTCGCCGCCGCCCGTGATGGAGAACGCCTCCACGATCTCCGGCACCGCCGCCAGCGCGTCCCCCACCTCGTCCAGATGCCCCTGGGTGACCTCGATGTGCACGAAGGCCAGCACCGGGTGGCCCAGCGCGGCGGGGGAGAGGGCGGGGCCGACGCCGGTGATGACCCCCTCGCGCTCCATACGGTCGAGCCGCGCCTGGAGCGTGCCGCGCGCGACGCCGAGGATGCGCGCGTACTCGCGCACGGACGTACGCGGCTGTTCGAGGAGCAGGCGCAGGATGCGGGTGTCGAGTTCGTCCACGGCCACGGGGCGGTCGCTCCAAGGGCGGCCATTGGCACGGAGATGGCCGAAGGAATGCCGGACCGATTGTACCAATGGCCTACTCCTCCGTGGCTGAGTTGAGCCACTGGTGGCAGAGATGCTGATATGGGTGCGTCGATGGCGCTGCGGGACCCGCGGCGCCTTTCTCATGCCACGACACATGTCGTACGAGATGCCAGGGGGCGGTAGGTGCTGAAGAAGGTGTTCATGGCTCCGGATCCGGGACGGATCCGGCTGCGGTTCGCGACGCGGGCCGTGCTGGGTATCGGGCTGGCCGTCGTCGCCTGCGGGCTCGCCGGTCATTCGCTCACCGGCGCGATCACCGGCGGACTCGCCGCGCTCCTCGCCCTGTTCACCGTCACCGACGCCACCGTCCGGGGGCAGGCCGTCACCACGGCACTCCTCCCCGTCGTCGGCCTGCCCGTGCTGGCCACCGCCGCGGCGCTCCAGGACCACGCCGTGGCCCGCGACGTCGCCTTCCTCGCCGTCGTCGGACTCGGCGTGTACGCCAGGCGCTGGGGACCGCGCGGACACGCCCTCGGCATCTTCGCCTTCATGCTCTTCTTCGCGGCGCAGTTCCTGCACGCCCGCACCGGCCAGCTCGGCGAGCTGTCCGCCTCCGTGCTGCTGTCCGTCGCGACCGCGGGCGCGGTCCGCTTCGGCCTGTGGTGCTACGAACGGCGGCTGCCCCCGGCGGCCGCGCCCGCACCGCCCGGCGGCACCGGGCTCGCCCGCATCACCTCCCGCCAGGCCGTCCAGGCGACGGCCGGCGCGGGGTTCGCCCTGCTCGTGGGGCAACTGGTGTCCGGGGAACGCTGGTACTGGGCCGTCGGCGCGACGTGGTGGGCGTTCGTCAACACCACCTCGCGCGGCGAGACCCTGGTGCGCGGCTTCCGTCGCGTGCTGGGCACGGTCATCGGCGCCGGTCTCGCCCTGTTCGTCGCCGTGCCCGCGCACGGCGACGCGGTGCTCACCGTGCTGGTCGTCGCCGTGTCCGTCTTCGGCATCTTCTACACGGCGGCCCTCTCCTACACCTGGATGATGCTCTGGGTGACGGTCCTCGCCGCCATGCTGTACGGCCTGCTGGGCGTGCTCACCCCGTCCCTGCTGGCCCTGCGGATGACGGAGACCGGCGTCGGCGCGCTCGGCGCGGCGCTGGCGGTGGTCTTCGTCCTGCCCGTCTCCACGCACAGCGTCACCGACGCCTGGATCCAGCGGGCGCTGCGCTGTGTGCACGCCTGCACGGCGCAGACGGCCGCGCGGCTGGCCGGCGACCCGGACGCGGACCCGGCGCCCACGGTCGGGGAACTGGAGCAGCTCCTCGCGCGGGTACGCCTCTCCGTGGCGCCCCTCGTCCACCCGCTGAACCCGATGCTCGGCCGCAAGCGGCGGGCCCGACAGGTGCTCGCCCTGCTCGACGACTGCGCCCGCGAGATCCGCGGCCTGGTCGCCGTCGCCGCCGACCCGGAGGCCTCCCACGACGCCCGCCTGGCCGCGGCCTGCTGGCGCGTCGAGGCGGCGGTCGAGGCCCTCACGACGGGCCGCGACATCGAACCGCGAACGACTCCCGCCGCGACGGAACCGGCCCTGGCCCACCTCCACACCCTGGAACGCACCCTCGCGGAACTGTCGACCCCCCTGCGGACACCGTCGGGCTCGCCGCTGGTGGGTGCGTGAGAGTCGGGCTGTCGCCCGCCCGCTGAACTGGGGTGGCGGTGGGCCGCCGCCCCAGGTCAGGCGCGATGGTCTTCCCCGGGCAGCGCGTCCGGCCAGGCGCCGGTCACCAGCCCGCCCGAGCCCGTGCGCGGTGCCGCGCGCCTCGGCCGGCCACTGGCCCGGCGGTGTCGCGAGCACGGCTTCACGCGCCGGTGTTCACCGTGGTGCCGGGGTCACGCCGACGGGCGGCTCGTGCCCTGGGCGGTGAGCCTGCCCCGGGTGGCCGTCTTCGGCCCGCCCTGCCCACGCCAAGGGGTGCTGTCGGTCGGTACGCCGACGGGCGGCTCGCGCCCTGGACGGTGAGCCCCCGTCCCGAACCGCCGCTTCCGCCCAGCCCGGCCGAGCAGGCCGGTCCACGCCGAGTGGTGCTGTCAATGCGCTGACGGGCGGCTCGCGCCTTGGGCGGTGAGTCTGGTTCCGGGTGGCCGTCTCCGTCGGGGGCCCGGCCGGTCCACGTGGAGTGGTGCTGTCGGTACTCCGACGGGCGGCTCGCGCCCTGGGCGATGAGCCTGGCCGGGGTGGCCGTCTCCGGCCGGCCCTGCCCACGCCAAGGGGTGCTGTCGGTACGCCGACAGGCGTCTCACGCCCCAGGGCGGTGAGCTCCCGTCCGAACCGCCGCCCTCCCCCCGGCCCAACCCAGCCGGACAGGTCGGCCCACGCCGAGTGGAGCTGTCGATACGCTGACGGGCGGCTCGCGCCCCAGGGCGGTGGGCCCCCGTCCCGGGCGGCTGCCCCTGCCCGGACGGGCTGGCCCACGCCAAGGGTGCTGTCGATACGCCGACAGGCGCCTCGCGTTCCAGGGCGTTGAGCTCCAGTCGCAGGCGGCCGCCTGTGTCCAGCCCAGCCGGACGGAGCCGGGATGCCGTCGGTGCGCCGACGGGCGGTTCGTGCCCTGGGTGGTGAGCATCCGTCCCGGGCGGCCGCCCCAACTCGGCCCGGCTCTGCCCACGCCAAGTGGTGCCGTCGGGCGGCTTGCGTCCTGGGCGGTGTGCGCGGTCCGGACGGCCTCCCCCGGCCGCACAGGCAGACCCACGCCAAAAGGCCCGCTCCGGTGACCGGAGCGGGCCCTTCAGGCGTCCTGCGAGATAGCTGCCCGCGTCAGCGGGCCGGGGTGCTCTGGGGCTGCTGGGGGGCGATCCCCAGAGCCGTCGTGTACTTGGCCAGGGCCAGCTTGCCGATCGCCGGGTAGGGACCGAGCGGATCGGACGCCGGGCAGTCCGCCTCCTTCGCGGCCTCCTCGACGAGCGAGGCGTCGATCTCCGGGCCGATCAGGTACGGCGCCAGCGCCAGCTGCTGCGAACCGGCGTTGCGCAGCTGGTCGGCCACGGAGGCGATGGAGCCCTCCTGGTCGAGGGCCGCGGCCATCACCGGCACGGCGAGGCGCGCCGCGAGCAGCATGCCGGTGATGCCGGCCGCCTGCACCGCCTCGTCGCCGCCCACGGAGGCCAGGATGATGCCGTCCGCGGCGGTCGCCACGGTGAACAGACGGGCGCGGTCGGCGCGGGCCAGGCCGGCCTCGGAGAGCCGCACGTGCAGCGCCTCGGCGAGCAGCGGGTGCGGGCCGAGGACGTCGGTCAGCTCGGCGGCGACGCGGCTGTCCATGACGGCCTGGCGGACCTGGCGCAGCAGCGCGCTGTCCGGGCCGGCGAGGAGCGGCACGACGACGGCGACGGGGCCGTCGGGCTCCTTGACGTCGGAACCGGCGGCACGCGCCTGCTCGTAGCGGGCGGTGCGCTCCTCGGCCGCCCGCGCGAGGACGGAGGTCAGCGAGGGGAACTCCTCGTCGCCGCCGTCGAGGTAGCCGATCCGGGCGTCGAGACCGGGCAGCTCGGACCGTGCGATGCTCACGACCTCGTCGGCGAGCGAGCGGGTGGCACTACTGGGCGTACCCGGCACGGCGAGGACGAGCGCGGGCGCGTCCTCGGGAGCCACCAGGGGTTCGGGACGGCGGTGCCGTCCGGGCTGGCGGGGGCGCGGCATTCGTACGGGCAGGCCGGACGCGGGCCCAGTGGGGGTGCTCATGTTGCGGCATGTTAGTGGCTTCCGGGGGTCTCCTGTTCGGGGAGGGTGCAGGTGAGCGGTATCCGTCCGGTTTTGTCGGATGAGTTACGTACGGGTGTCGGCCGTGAGGGTGACGTCCGTTCCCCCCGTGCTCGTCACGCACAGCATCCTCCCGTCACTCGGAAGAGCGAGCGGACCAGCGGAAAGGTCCTCGGCGAGCCGCACCGCACCGTCGAGCGGACCGCCCTCGGCGGGCACCCGCCGCGCGTCCGGCAGCAGCTCCGCCAGCCGCTCGTCCAGCGGGCCCAGCAGCACCTCGCCGAGCCCGAGAAGACCGCCGGTGCAGCCGACCACGGGCGCGCCCTCCGCAGGGCACACCGCGGCCGCCGAGTCGGCCATGTGCCGCGCCGCCTCACGCACGATGCGAACGGCCACGGGGTCCCCGTCCTCCGCGCACGCGCCCACGCGCGGGGCGAACGAGGCGAGCACGGCCGCACGGTCGGCGCGCGGGTACACCTGCCCCGGCAGCCCCGTCACCGGACCGAACATGTCCTCCGCGTCCGCCAGCAGCCGCGTGGAACCGCCGTCCCGCCCGTCGTGCGCGCGGAGCGCGGCCTCCAGCCCGGCGCGCCCGATCCACGCGCCGCCGCCGCAGTCGCCGAGCAGATGCCCCCAGCCGTCCGCCCGCCGCCAGCCGGCCAGGTCCGTGCCGACCGCGATGAGGCCCGTGCCCGCCGCGATCACCGCGCCGGGGCGCGGCCCGAGCGCGCCCACGTACGCCGTGACCGCGTCGGCCGCCAGCACCGCGCGCGTGACGCCCAGCTCCCGCGCGAGCCCGCCCGGCAGCTCCGCGCGCAGGGCGTCGCCCAGACTCGCCATCCCCGCCGCGCCGATCGCGGCCGTGTCCAGCCGGCCCAGCCCCGCCTCGGCGCACATCGCCCGCGCCATCGGCACCAGTTGCTCCAGGAAGTGCCCCGGGTCGATGCCCCGCTCGCCCGTGCGCACCGGCACGTCCGAGGAGGCCCGGGCCAGCGGACCGCGCCCGGGCACCCCGACGACCGCCCGCAGTCCGGAGCCCCCGGAGTCCACGGCGAGGTAGCCGGCCGCGGTCACGGCAGGCGCCAGTCCACCGGCTGCCCGCCCTGACGGATCAACAGGTCGTTGGCCCGGCTGAACGGCCGTGAGCCGAAGAACCCGCGGTCCGCGGACATCGGCGACGGGTGCGCCGACTCCACGGCGGGCAGATCACCGAGCATGGGACGGCAGTTGCGGGCGTCCCGCCCCCAGAGGATGGAGACCAGAGGCTTCCCGCGTGCGGCCAGCGCGCGTATCGCCTGCTCGGTGACCTCCTCCCAGCCCTTGCCGCGGTGGGCGGCCGGCTTGCGCGGAGCGGTCGTCAGCGCCCTGTTGAGCAGCAGCACGCCCTGCTCGGTCCACGGGGTCAGGTCGCCGTTCGACGGCTGGGGCAGGCCCAGGTCGCTGTTCAGCTCGCGGAAGATGTTGATCAGGCTGCCGGGCAGGGGGCGCACGTCGGGGGCGACGGAGAAGCTCAGGCCCACCGCGTGCCCCGGTGTGGGGTACGGGTCCTGCCCGACGATCAGGACGCGTACCTCGTCGAAGGGCTGCTGGAAGGCCCGCAGGACGTTCGCCCCCGCCGGGAGGTAGGTGCGTCCCGCGGCGATCTCCGCGCGGAGGAAGTCCCCCATCGCGGCGATCTGTCCCGCCACCGGTTCGAGGGCCTGCGCCCAGCCCGCTTCGACGATCTCGTTCAAGGGTCGTGGTGCCACGGGCGTCACCCTACTGCCGTGCCGGCGGCGGCTATCAACCCGTGGCCCGAACCCGGCGGGATCCGCACGGACCTCATCCGACGACCGCCGCCCGCACGCACAGCACGTCCGGCAGATGGGTCGCCAACTGCTCCCAGCTGTCGCCGTCGTTCGCGGACGCGTACACCTCGCCGTTGCGGTTGCCGAAGTAGACGCCCGCAGGGTCGGCGTCGTCGCTGCACATCGCGTCGCGCAGCACGGTGCCGTAGTGGTCCTCCTGCGGCAGCCCCGCCGACAGGGGCTCCCAGCTGCGCCCCGCGTCCCCGGTCCGGTACACGCGGCACCGCCGGTCCGCGGGGACCCGGTCGGAGTCGGCGGTGATCGGGAAGACGTACGCCGTGCCGCCGCGACGGGGGTGCGTCACCATCGCGAACCCGAACGTCGAGGGCAGCCCCTCGCCGATGTCCGTCCAGTGCGCGCCCGCGTCGTCGCTGCGGAAGACCCCCCAGTGGTTCTGCAGGTACAGCCGGTCGGGGTCCGCCGCGTCCCGGGCGACCTTGTGCACGCACTGCCCGAACTCCGGGTTCGGGTCCGGCAGGAACACCGCCGACACCCCCGAGTTGGACGGGGCCCAGCTCGCGCCGCCGTCCAGGGTGCGGAACACACCCGCGGTGGAGACGGCCACCGTGACCGCCCGAGGGTCGCGCGCGTCGGTCAGCACGGTGTGCAGGCCCTCACCGCCGCCGCCCGGCACCCACTTGGAGCGCGTGGGATGCTCCCACAGCGGTCTGACCAGCTCGAAGGACTCCCCGCGGTCCTCCGAGCGGTACAGCGCGGCCGGCTCCGTGCCCGCGTACACCACGTCCGGTTCGGCCGCCGCCGGGTGCAGCTGCCAGACCCGCTCCAGCGAAGCCCCGGTGTCGGGCGGGAACTTGACGGCGGGCCGGGCCGGTTCGGTCCAGGTACGGCCCAGGTCGTCGGAGTGGAACACCGACGGCCCCCAGTGCGCGCTGTCCCCGCCGGCCAGCAGCCGAGGGCTCCGCCCCCGGGTGTCGATCGCGACCGAGTACACGGCCTGCGCGTTGAAGTAGGGGGACTCGTCGAACTCCCAGGAGCCGCCTCGCCGGCGTCCGATGAACAGGCCCTTGCGGGTGCCCACGGCGAGCAGTACCTCGGTCATGCCGATCACCTCCGTGACGTCGCCTTCGACGTCCTCGATCAGGACACCGGTCAGTGTGCACCCCACCACTGACAGTCACTGTCGGACGCGGCATGACCGCAGGTCACGGCGGTGCGGCGAGCCTCGGCGGGGGCCCGACACGCGTCCGGCGGCCGTCCGCCCGCTCGGCCGGAGCCCTCGCTCTCAAGCCGGAGCCCCGCCTCACTCCCGCCCGGGCAGAGCCCGCTCCAGAATCGCGTCCAGCCCCGCCCCCGCCGGCAACGTCCCGAACGCGTGTCCCCAGTCGCCGCCGAGCCGCGTCGCGCAGAACGCGTCGGCGACCGCGGCCGGCGCGTGCCGCACCAGCAGCGACGCCTGCAGCGTCAGCGCCATCCGCTCCACGAGCCGACGAGCCGTCACCTGCGACCCCTCGGCCAACTGGTCCTTCAGTCCGGCCACGGCCGCGTCCAGCCGGGCGTCCGCGCCCCGCGTCAGCGACAGCTCGTCGAACAGCGCCTGCGCGGTCGCCGCGTCGCGGCCGAGCGCCCGCAGCACGTCGAGGGCGTTGACGTTGCCCGAGCCCTCCCAGATGGAGAGCAGGGGGGCCTCCCGGTAGTGACGGGGCATCCCCGAGTCCTCGACGTACCCGTTGCCGCCCAGGCACTCCAGAGCCTCGGCGGTGAAGGCCGGGCCCCGCTTGGTGACCCAGTACTTGCCGACCGCCGTCGAGATCCGCCGGAACGCGGCCTCCCCGGCGTCCCCGCGCACCGCGCGGTCCGCCGCGCCCGCCAGCCGCAGCGTGAGCGTCGTGGCGGCCTCGGACTCCAGCGCGAGGTCGGCCAGTACGTTGCGCATCAGCGGCTGGTCCACCAGCCGCGCCCCGAAGGCGCTGCGGTGCCGCGCGTGGTGGCCCGCCTCGACGAGCGTCTTGCGCATCAGGGCCGCCGACATCATCACGCAGTCGAGGCGGGTGCAGTTGACCATCTCGATGATGGTCTTCACGCCCTGCCCCTCGGGCCCGACCAGCCAGGCCACCGTTCCGTCGAACTCCGGCTCCGAGGAGGCGTTGGAGCGGTTGCCCAGCTTCTCCTTGAGGCGCTGGATGCGGAAGGTGTTGCGGGTGCCGTCGGGCAGCACCCGCGGCACGAGGAAGCAGGACAGCCCGCCCGGCGCCTGCGCCAGCACCAGGAACACGTCGCACATCGGCGCCGAGGTGAACCACTTGTGGCCGCGCAGGGTGTACACGCCGGGCTCGGCGGTCGGCGTCGCGGCGGTGGTGTTGGTGCGGACGTCGGAGCCGCCCTGCTTCTCGGTCATCCCCATGCCGGCCAGCAGCCCGCGCTTCTGCGTCGGCACGCGCAGCCCGGGGTCGTACTCGCGGCTGGTCAGCAACGGCTCGTAGATCTTCGCGAGCTCGGGCTGCTTGCGCAGGGCGGGGATCGCGGCGTACGTCATGGACGTGGGGCAGCCGTGTCCGGCGTCGGTGTGGCCCCAGACGAGTCCGCCGGCGGTGCGGGCGACGTGCGCGCCGGGGCGGTCGTCCGCCCAGGGACTGCCGGCCAGTCCCTCCGCGACGGCGGTGCGCATCAGGTGGTGCCAGCTCGGGTGGAAGTCGACCTCGTCGACGCGGTGCCCGTACCGGTCGTGGGTACGCAGTTCCGGCTCGTGGCGGTTGGCCTGGTCGGCCCACTCCTGCGCCTCTTCACTGCCCGCCAGCCGTCCCAGCCGCCGCAGGTCCTCCTCCGCCCAGCCGGCGCCCTCCCGCCGCACCCCTTCGAGCAGGGCGACGTCGTCCGAGGCGTCGTACGGGGCCGGGTGAGGAGGCTGGTTGGTGACGTCATGGGTGGCGCCGCCGAGGGCGCCGAGTCCGAAGGGGGTCTGCTGCAGCTCGTCAGCGCGCGTGATGGTCATGGCTGAGTGTTGCACTGTCGCCGCGATCGCAGCAATAGTGCAACACGTCGAAGCGCTCCCTCAGCCGTGCCGGTCGATCAGCGCCCTGTACGTGTCGAAGGCGGGCTTGGGCGTGTAGTCGTCCGTGGTGAGCCCGAAGCGGTGGAACAGCCCCGGCTGTGAGCTGTCGGCGTCCCGTAGCGCGAAGTGGGTGCAACCGCTCAGCCGCAGCTCTTCCGCCAGCCCGGCGACGGCCCGGACCACCGTGTCGACGACCTCGGCCTGCCGGTGCGGAGGGCGTTCCTCGCCGGTGGGCCAGCCGTGCTCGGTGATGTGCAGCGGCAGGTGTCCCAGCCCCGCAGGCGTCAGCACGGCGTCGCGGTGGTGACGCAGCAGCCCCTCGACGGCGGACGCGAGGTCGGCCGCGGCGACAGGGCGGAAGACGTCGGGGAAGAAGTCGAGCCCCACGTAGTCGAGTTCCTCGACGAAGGACGGCCCGCCCAGCTCGGTCAGCTCCGAGATGAAGGACGCCGACGGGCCGAACATCGGGGTGGTGTTGAACCCGACGCGCAACTCGTCGTGCCCCAGCTCCCGGGCGCGCTCCCTCACCGCCGGAACACCGAGCACGATCGCCTCCCGCACCGACGGGTAGCAGCCGTCGAGGACCGGGTTGACCGTGTCGTTCGGCTCCTCCGTCACTTGGAGGGTGCTCGTCACCGCGCCGTACTGCTCGACCAGTTCGCGCAGGAACCGGCAGTAGCCGTCGACGTCCCCGCCGCCGACCGGTACTGCGCCACCAGGTCCAGACGGCGGCCCCGCACGGCGTACCGCGTCGCTTCCTCCGGCGCAGCGGTCGGGTGCGGCCCGCCGAGGCGCGTGCCGTCGTCGAACCCGGTGTACGCGCGGACCAGGAACGGCCGCCCCGGCCGCCCAATAGACTAGGAGGAGGTCGTGCGGCAACGGCCGGGGGGAGCAGGTGGCGTCACCGGGAGCGGACCGCGCCCGGTCGGGGCCTAAAGTACGGCTCATGCGGAGCAACGACCCGGGGGAGCCGGTACCGGACGGGCCGCGGCTGCGTCCGCTGTCCGCGCGGTCGGTCGTCCTCAGCCTGCTGCTGGGCACGCACCCGCCGGAGCTGCCGGCGCGGGAGCTCGGACGGCTGGTGGAAGGCTTCGACCTCGGCGGGTCGACGCTGCGGGCCGCGCTGAGCCGGATGGTCGCCGCAGGGGACCTGCGCCGCACGGACACCGGCTACCGCCTCAGTGACCGGCTGCTCGAACGCCAGCGCCGTCAGGACGAGTCGGTGCGACCGCGCACCCGCTCCTGGCGCGGGGAGTGGGAGTTGGTCGTTGTCACCGCGACCGGGCGCGGGCCCGCCGAACGGGCGGAACTGCGCACCCGGCTGGCCGGACTGCGCCTCGCCGAGCTGCGCGAGGGGGTGTGGCTGCGCCCCGCCAACCTGGACCGCCCGCTGCCCGTCGCTCTCGACGAGGTGGCCGAACGCGGAACGGCCCGCCCCGCGCGGCCCGCCGCCGAACTGGCCGCACGCCTCTGGCCGTTGGACGCCTGGGCGGGGGAGGCCCGCGAGCTGCTCGGGCACATGGGGCGCACCGGGCGTCCGGCCGAGCGGCTCACGCTGTTCGCGGCCGTGGTGCGTCATCTGCTCGCGGACCCCGTGCTGCCGCCCTCCCTGCTCCCCGCCGGCTGGCCGGGTGACGAACTGAGGGCCGCGTACGCGGACTACCGGCGGGAGTTGGAGAGTGAGGTGCGCTCGCTGGTGGGCGGGAGTCGACCGCACGCGGGCGGAGGCGCAGAAGGCCGGCGGCCGTAGGGGACGCCGCACGGGGCGTCCCCCACGGCCGCTGCCCGTGGGGGGGGGGCTACCGGTAGGTGACGTCGGACGAGCTGTACTTGCAGTACGTGCCGTCGGGGCCGGAGCCGTTGCTGCTCGGCTCCTTGCCGGTGTTGTTGCCGATGTACTTCTGGCAGGGCACGATCTTCCTGCTGCTGTCGCCGACGATCGTGATGTTCCGCAGGGTCGCGCTGTCGCCGTAGTTGGTGTTGATGCCGGCGATGCGGCCGCCCTTCCAGGTCACCTCGATGGAGTTGAGGTTGATCGTCCGCTTGTACTGCGTGGAGCAGTTGCCGCAGGAACGGACGAACGTGCCGAAGTTCTGCACGGCGAACCCGGACACGTTCAGCGTGCCCGCGCCGTTGAACTGGAAGACCTTGTCGCTCGCCTCCTTCGCGCCGCCGCCGCTCACGGTGTAGACCGCCCCGGACGACTTGCCCTTGAAGGTGGCCGCGTCCTCGCCGACGTCCTCCCACCAGACGTTCTGCAGCGTGCAGGAGCCCTCGCAGTGGACGCCGTCGGCGGCGGGGGCGCCGAGGATCACGTTCTTGAGGACCGCGCCGTCGGCCAGCTTCAGGATCGGGCCCTGGTCCTCGTCCTGGCCGCCGGAGCCGAGGTCGCCGGTGCCGTAGAGGCGCTTCATCCCGTAGTCCTTGGTGCCGGACACCGAGATGGTGGAGGAGACGCCCTGGCTGCCGTTGGGGGTCGGCCAGGTGGCGGCCTGCGCGGACGGAGCAGCGGTGGTCAGGACCATGCCGACCGAGAGGCCGAGGGTGGCGAGCGTGCCCGTCAGCGCGCGGTGTGAGGTGCGCGGTCGTGTCGCGGATGTCATGTCGTTCCTTCTGTCGTGATGTGGGGGAGTCGGACTGTGTGCGTGAACGACGTTCATGTAGCTGTACGACATGCGGACGTCAGCTGTTCAACAGTCACGACCCGGTCACGTCGATGAACGGAACGTAAGGGGAAAGCGCTTTCTGGTCAACGCTTCACGTGGTCCGTATTCGGCCAGGAACGCCTGGGAACGACAGACGCCGACGGCCCGGAACCCTTCGAAGGGTTCCGGGCCGTCGGCGCGGTGCAGGGAGTGGTGAGCAGGTCAGACGGAGCGGTGGTACTGGTCCGGCACGCTCACTTCCGCGTCCAGCTCGCGGGCGGCATGGCGGGCCCAGGAGGGGTTGCGCAGCAGTTCACGGCCCAGCAGCACGGCGTCCGCCTCGCCGTTGGCGAGAATTTTCTCCGCCTGTCCGGTGTCCGTGATCAGACCCACGGCCGCGACCGGCATCGGTGTCTCCTGGCGCACCCGCGCGGCGAACGGCACCTGGTAGCCGGGGCCGGCCGGGATGCGGACGTCCGGGGCGTTGCCGCCGGTGGAGACGTCGAGGAGGTCGATGCCCCGGGCGTGCAGGTCGGCGGCGAGACGGACGGTGTCGTCCGGGGTCCAGCCGTCCGCGTCCAGCCAGTCCGTGGCGGAGACGCGGAAGAACAGCGGCTTGTCGTCCGGCCACTCCTCGCGCACGGCGTCCACCACCTCGAACGCGAACCGCGTGCGGTTCTCGTACGAACCGCCGTAGGTGTCGGTGCGGTGGTTGGAGTGCGGGGAGAGGAACTCGTTGATCAGGTAGCCGTGGGCGCCGTGGATCTCGGCGATCTCGAAACCGGCGGCGAGGGCGCGGCGGGCGGCGGCGCGGAACTGGCCGACGATCTCCCGGATCTCGTCCGTGCTCAGTTCGTCCGGCACCTGGTGGTCCTCGGCGAACGGGACCGCGCTGGGCGCGACCGGCTGCCAGGCCCCCTCCTCGGTACCGAGCGGCGCCCCGCCCTTCCAGGGCTGGTCGGTCGCCGCCTTGCGCCCGGCGTGCGCGAGCTGGACGGCCGGCACGGTGCCCTGTGCGGCGAGGAAGCGGGTGATCCGGCGGAACGCGTCGACCTGGGTGTCGTTCCAGATGCCGAGGTCGTACGGCGAGATGCGGCCCTCCGGCGACACCGCCGTGGCCTCGACGACGATCAGTCCCGTGCCGCCGGTGGCGCGGGCCGCGTAGTGCGCGAAGTGCCAGTCGTTAGGCGCGCCCGCCTCCGGGCCGTCCGGCGCGGCCGAGTACTGGCACATCGGCGCCATCCACACGCGGTTGGGGATCGTCAGGTCGCGCAGGGTGTACGGCTCGAAGAGCGTGCTCACGGTGGTCTCCGTTCGGAGGGGCGGCGAGTGTGCGACTCGTACGATAGCCGTCGTAGTACGGGAGATGTCAAACTACGAGGGTTCTCGTACAATGAGGCTTCCCGGAGCACCTGGAGCCGCTGTGACGACCGCCCCACCCAGCCCTCGCGTCCTCCCGCACCCCACGCGGGACGAGATCCGGCTGGACTCAGTGCTGCACGCGCTGTCCGACCCCGTCCGTCTGCGCATCGTCAGTGAACTGGCGGACGCCGAGGCCGCGTTGTCCTGCTCCCGCTTCGACCTCCCGGTCAGCAAGTCCACCACCACGCACCACTTCCGCGTGCTGCGCGAGAGCGGCGTGATCCAGCAGGTCTACGAGGGCACCGCCAAGATGAACGGTCTGCGCCGCGAGGATCTGGACGCCCTGTTCCCGGGTCTCCTCGACGCCCTCCTCGTCGCGGCACGCCGCCAGGCGGCACGGGACGCGCGGGCCTGACGGCTCGGTCCGCTTGGTCAGCCCTTCGCTTCGGGCCCGGTGGCGCCGAGACGGGCCCAGAGTCCGGCCAGGTGTGCGTGCAGCACGCCCTCGGCCTCCTTCGCGGTCAGATGGCCGATCAGGACGTGGCCGGTCAGGCCGTCCGTGAGCGCGAGCAGCGTGCGCGCCTCGCGCACGGCGTCGGGCCCGTCGGCGAACGCGTCAGCGGCCCCGCCGCCCGGGCCGCTCGCCGCCGCCTCCGTGATCAGACGGACGAACAGGTCCTGCAGGGCCGCGTAGCTGTTCCTCAGAGGCTCGGCGAGTGACGCGCCGACGGCGGCCTGGGCGACGAACGCCAGCCAGATACGCGCCTCGGCGCGGTGTTCCTCCCGGAGCAGCGCGACCTCGTCGGTCGCGTGCCCGAGTGCGGTGGCGGCCGACTGTGCCGGACCCGCCGCGATGCGCGCCCTGACCCGTTCCGTCACGCGCTCGCCGACGTGCTCGACGGCGAACAGGAGCATCTCCTCCTTGGTGCGGAAGCAGCGCTGCACGGCGCCCAGCGAGACCTGGGCCCGGGCCGCCACGTCCCGCATGCTCACCCCCTCCGGCCCCTGCTCGTCGGCAAGGACGCAGACGGCCTCGGCGATCCGGCGACGTCTGCTCCCGTAGTCCACCTGCTTGGGCATGGTCGGTCGGCCTCCTTGTTCCGATACGACTGTATCGCTTCCGTAGTACGGTCGGGAACGAGCACCGCACGACAGGGGAGCAGGAGCGCGATGGACGGGCAGGACACGATGTGGGCCATGACGGCGGCCGACCAGGCGGCGGCGGTCCGCAGCGGCAGAATTTCGGCGGCCGATCTGGTCGACAGCCACCTGGAACGCATCGCCGAGGTCAACCCGCGGGTCAACGCGGTGACCCAGCTGATGGCCGACCGGGCCCGCGAGGACGCGGCGCGCACGGACCGACGGCGGGCCGCGGGCGAGGAGCTCGGGCCGCTGGCGGGCGTGCCGTTCACCGTGAAGGAGACCACCCCGGTGGAGGGCGTGCCCACCACCTTCGGGCTGCCGCGCTTCCGCTCCCTCGTGGCGGCGGCCGACGCGCCGCCGGTGGCACGGCTGCGGGCGGCGGGGGCCGTGCCGATCGGCCACAGCAACATGCCCACGTTGGTCCTCGCCGGGATGCACACCCGCAGCGAGCTGTTCGGCGACACCGTCAACCCGTGGGACCCGAGCCGGACCCCGGGCGGATCCAGCGGTGGCGACGGGGCGGCCGTCGCCACCGGCATGGCGGCTCTCGGTCTCGGCAACGACTCCGGCGGATCGGTACGGATCCCGGCCTCATTCTGCGGTGTCGCGGGGCTGAAGCCGACCCCCGGGCGGTTCCCCGCCGACCACCGCGTCCTCGGCCCGGACGACCCCGGTCCGGCCTCGCAGATGCTGGTCACCGACGGACCCCTGGCCCGCACGGTCGCCGACCTGCGGCTGGCGTACGAGGCGCTGGCCGGGACCGATCCGCGGGACCCCCGGGCGGTGCCGGTGCCGCTCGACGGCCCGCCGCTGCCGGGGCCGGTCAGGGTCGCGCTCGTCGCCGACCCCGGTGGCCGAGGCGTGCACCCTGCCGTCCGTGAGGCGCTCACCGCGGCGGCGGACGCGCTGAGCGACGCGGGCTACGACGTGACGGAGGTGGCCGACGTCCCCCGGCTCGACGAGGCGCTCGAGGCGTACGGCAGGATCACCCTGACCGAGTTCGCGCCGACCTGGCCGGCCGTGCGGCAGCTGCTCGGTGACGGCGGGGACCGGTACATCCAGCTGGCCATGGAGAAGACACCGCCCGCCGATGCCGCGGAACTCGTGCGGCTGATGGGCGCCTGGCTCGGCATCCGCCGCTCCTGGGCGGAGTTCCTCGACCGTTACCCGCTGCTGCTCGGGCCGGTGTTCACCGAGCCGCCCGTCGAGCCGGGACTGGAGTCACGGGACGCGGCGGGTCGGCAGCGGGTCGCCGACGGGATGCGGCTGTGCACGGTGACCAGCTTCGTGGGCGTGCCCGCGGTGGCCGTGCCGACCGGGATCCGCGACGGGTTGCCGTGCGGGGTGCAGGTGGTGGGCCGTGCGTTCCGGGAGGACCTGTGCCTGGCGGCCGCCCAGGAGATCGAAAACCGCCTCGGGGTGCTGGCGCCGGTCGATCCCCGGCCGGCGGCAGCGGCGGAGACGCGGTAGGGGGACGGGCGAGGGGCGAGGTGCGCTGCCGGACGGCCGGCGGCGGGCGTCTCCGTACCGGGACGTCACCCTCTCCTCGCGGGAGCGACTGCGCCGACGCCCGCATTCTTCGGGCGGTCCGCGCTGTCACGGCCCGGGATCCACGCCGTCTCCTTCACGCGCCGCCGTCAGCAGTGACTCCCAGTCCGGGAGCTTGACGACGCCCCGGCCGAGGGAGGCGCCCAGGCGGGACTCAGCGCGTTCGACGGACTCCCAGCCCTGCCAGAGGACCGGGTGCACGCCCTCCGCGCGGAGGGCCGGCAGGGGGTCGTCGGGGAGGGTGCGGGCGGTGAGGGACGGGGCGTCCTGGAGCAGGGACGTCACCGTCTCCTTCGCGCACGAGCGGTTGGTGCCGATGACGCCGGTCGGGCCCCGCTTGATCCAGCCCGCGACGTACTCGCCCGGGGCGACGGCGCCCCCGCGCAGCACCCGCCCGGCGAGATGCGGCACCGTGCCCGTCGCCGCGTCGAACGGCAGCCCCTCCAGCGGGACACCCCGGTACCCGACCGACCGCAGCACCAGTTGCCCCTCGACGTCCTCGAAGCGGCCCGTCCCGGTGACCCCGCCCTCGCCGTCGGGCGCCGTCCGTTCGAAGCGCACGGCGCCCACCCGGCCGTCCACGGCGAGCAGTTCGACCGGGCGGAGGAAGAACCGCAGCCGGATCAGGCGCCGGGCGTCCGGTCGCGGCGGCGCCGTCCAGCCGCGCAGCACCTCGACGTTGCGGCGCCGGGGCGGGGGCAGGCCGGACGGGTCGGCGAACGCCGGGTCGAGCGCCGCCTCGGCCGCGTCGACGTGGACGGCGGTGTCCGGCAGGGTGCCCAGTTCGCGCAGCTCCTTGGTGGTGAAGCGAGCCTGCGAGGGACCGCGCCGGCCGACCATGTGGATCTCCGCGACCTCACTCGCCGCGAGGGCGGTCAGCGCCGTGTGCGGCATGTCGGTCGGCCGCAGCTCGCCCTCCCCGCGGGCCAGCATGCGCGTGACGTCCACGGCGACGTTCCCCACCCCGACCACCACCGCCGACCGCACCCCGCGCAGGAACCCGGTGTCGGCGGCGTCCGGGTGCGCGCTGTACCAGGACACGAACTCCGTCGCCGACCAGCTTCCCGGAAGGTCCTCGCCGGGGACGCCCAGATGCCGGTCCGTGGCGGCGCCCACGCAGTACACCACTGCGTGGTACAGCTCCCGCAGCCGGGCCGCCGCCACCCCGCCGGGTCCGACCGGCACCGCGCCGAGGAACCGCACCCGCTCGTGCTCCAGCACCGTGCGCAGGCTGCCCTGCAGGGACTTGATCTTCTCGTGGTCCGGGGCCACGCCGTAGCGGACCAGGCCGTACGGGCAGGGCAGGCGGTCGAGGACGTCGACCCGCGCCCCAGGGTCGAGCTGGACGAGATGCTGGGCGGTGTAGCACCCGCTGGGTCCGCTTCCGACGACGGCGACACGCAGCACGGGGAACTCCTCACCCCGAGGGGCACCGGCGGGGGACCGGCCGGTGCCTCCCAGCATGGCACCGCCCGCACTCCGCTGACAGGGTGCCGTCCGCCGTCCGGGGTGCGTGTTCTACGGAGGGAAACTGATCACGCCGTTACGTTGCCTGTGTGCTCGAGGCATCTTTTCTTCAACTTTCCGATCGCTCTCCGGCGGAGGGTGCGGTGGCCGTGTGGCCCGCGTGGGAGGTGCGGGAGGGCGGGCGCACCACCCGGTGGCTCCATGTGCGGCTGGCCTTCCGCGACGGGGCCACGATCGAGGCGCTGGCGTCCGTGGGCGAGGGCTGGGTCGGTGTGGAGGACATCCAGGCCCGCCCCGCGCTCGCGCTGGAGGACCTGGCCGTGTTCGCGGACTGGATCGAGGGTCCGCTGGCGCGGGCCTGCGGTGCCGAGCCCGAACCGGGGGAGGGGACCGGCGGCACGCACCACCGTGAGGACCCCCGGGGAGGGCGGACCGCGTGGCCGGTCGTCGCCCAGGCGTACCGGGCCGCGCAGGAGCGGGGCGCCGATCCGGTGCTCGCCGTGATGGACCGGACCGGCTACAGCCGGCGCGGTGCGCTCCGTCTCATCGGGCGGACCCGTGACGCGGGGCTGCTCTCCCCGCGCCACGCCCGCCGCTGAGCGTCCCGCCCCTGACCGGACCGCCGCCCTGGCGGAACGTCACAGCAGGTCGCGCATCCGGTTGATCTCGCTGGTCTGCTGCGCGACCACGTCGTCCGCCATCTCCTCGACCTGGATGTTGTTCCCCTGGCCCTTCACGTCCGTGGCCATGGTGATCGCGCCCTGGTGGTGCGTGATCATCAGCGTGAGGAACAGCTGGTCGAACGCCTTGCCCTCGGCCGCCCGCAACTGCCTCAGCTGCGCCTCGGTCGCCATACCGGGCATCGTCGCGTGGTCGTGCCCCCCGCCCGCGTCCGCCTCCGTCTTGCCGTGCTTGCGCAGCCACCCCTTCATCGCACCGATCTCGGGCTTCTGCGAGGCGGCGATGCGCTCGGCCAGCTTGACCACCTTCGGTGACTCCGCGCGCCCAGGCACCAGTTCGGTCATCCGCAGCGCCTGTGCGTGGTGCTGGATCATCATCCGCGCGTACGACACGTCCGCGGCGTTGGGGGAGTCGTCCTCCTTGCGCTCCTGCTCGGCCTCCTCGGCCGACAGGGTGCGGTTCTCCTCCCCGGGTGCGCCGGGCGCGATCACCGAAGGGCCGCTCGCGGGGGCCGACTTGGCGTCGTCGTCGCCGGAGTCGCAGCCCACGAGCCCGAGTACGGCCAGCGCGGTCAGCCCGGCGGCGACGGCGGACAGGCGTGGCACGCGGCGGTTGTGCACATGGACCTCCTGTGACTGGCGGTATTCCCGCTCGGCAGTGGTGCGGAACACCTCGTGAGTGTCGGTGACCGTCCTAGCACGCTTCCGCGCAACTTCGATCAAAAAACTTTGTTGCGATGATGTGGAGCCCCTGTTGGTATGTGCATGCCGAAGACGATACTGCCGGTGCCACACCGTTCCGACGTGAACGGAACCAGGGAGGAAAACAGTGATCCTGTTGAACGTTTCCCGAACCCGGCGGAGACGACTGGGAGTTGCCGCGGCAGCGGGCGGCCTGCTGGCCGCGCTGCTCACGGCCGGGCCCGCCGCCGCCATCCCGGACCCGGGGGACTCGCCCGCCGCCCCGAAGGACGTGTCCCGCAGCGACCAGGCCGAGGCCCGCGCCGCCGTCAAGAGCGGTGACATACCCGGCCAGGACGAGATCGTCCACTCCGCCAACATCACGCACGTGGCCAACATCCCCAAGGACGTGCTGTCCGGCTTCAACACGGACCTCGCCTTCCAGGGGAAGTACGCCTTCGCCGGCAACTACGACGGCTTCCGCATCTTCGACATCAGCAACCCGAAGAAGCCCAAGACGGTGGCTCAGGTGCTGTGTCCCGGATCGCAGAACGACATCTCCGTCTCCGGCAACCTGCTCTTCCTGTCCACGGACTCCTCGCGCAGTGACAGCAGTTGCAACAGCACCACGCAGCCTGCCACCGAGAAGTCCTCCTGGGAGGGCATGAAGGTCTTCGACATCAGCGACAAGCGCAACCCGCGCTACGTCGCCGCCGTCGAGACCGCCTGCGGCTCGCACACCCACACGCTCGTGCCGGACCGCAAGAACGTCTACGTCTACGTCTCCTCCTACTCGCCCAACGCGGCGTACCCGGACTGCCAGCCGCCGCACGACGGCATCTCCGTGATCAAGGTTCCGCGCAAGGCCCCGCAGAAGGCGGCCGTGGTCGGTTTCCCCGTGCTGTTCCCGGGTGAGGGTCCGGACGGCGGCGGCAACCCGGGCGCGCCCACCAACCCGGGCGTCTCCAAGACCACCGGCTGCCACGACATCACCGTGCTGCCCTCGAAGGACCTGGCCGCCGGCGCCTGCATGGGCGACGGCATCCTGTTCTCCATCAAGAACCCCGAGCGCCCGAAGGTGATCGACCGGGTCCAGGACAACGTCAACTTCGCGTTCTGGCACTCGGCGACGTTCAACCAGAAGGCCAACAAGGTCGTCTTCACCGACGAGCTGGGCGGCGGCGGCGCGGCCACCTGCAACGCGGAGATCGGCCCCAACCGCGGCGCGGACGGCATCTACGACATCGTCGGCAAGGGCGACCGCAGCAAGCTGGTCTTCCGCAGCTACTTCAAGATCCCCCGCCACCAGGCGGACACCGAGAACTGCGTGGCCCACAACGGCTCGCTGATCCCCGTCCGCGGCCGTGACCTGATGGTCCAGGCCTGGTACCAGGGCGGCATCTCGGTCTGGGACTTCACCAACTCGAAGAAGCCGAAGGAGATCGCCTACTTCGAGCGCGGACCGCTCTCCACCGACCAGCTCGACGTGGCCGGTTCGTGGTCGGCGTACTACTACAACGGCTACATCTACTCCAACGACATCGCCAAGGGCCTCGACGTCCTGAAGATCGACGACAAGCGCACGGACGCGGCCCGCAAGGTGCACATGCAGGAGCTCAACGTGCAGACGCAGCCGGACTACTTCGACTGAGTTCCCGGCTCCGTCGCGAAGAACCGGGCCATGTCCGTCCGGTCCTTCTCCTCCGTCCCGCCGGTCCCCTCGGGGTCCGGCGGGACACCCATCTCCCAGTCCAGCCGGTAGCGCTTGAACAGTTCGGCGCGCAGCACCGGAACGGACAGGGGCGCGCCCGGCATCACCGCCGCGTACACGGCGCCCATCAGCAGTGCCCGCAGCATCGGGTAGTCCGACTCGACGTCCTGGGAGCCGTTCCGGGCGACGGTGTCGCTCAGCAGCTCGGCCAGCCGCCGCTGCTCGGGGCACGGCAGGAACCCCTCCGCCTGCAGCAGTCCCGCCATGTGCTGGCGCATCAGCACCGGCCGGTCCCGCGCCAGGCCCAGGATCGCGTCGATGGCCCGCGCCATCCGCTCCCTGCCGTCGTCGGTGCGCGGTTCGCGCTCCAGCGCCTCCTCCAGGGTGCGGTGCATCAGACGGTGCACGGCGGACTGCACGAGCTGGCGCTTCCCCGGGAAGTAGTACGACACCAGACCCCGCGCGGAGCCCGCCCGGTCGGCGATGTCGCCCAGCGTCGTCGCCTCGTACCCGCGCTCGTCGACCAGCTCGACGGCCGCGTGCAGCAGCCGCTCCTTGGAACGCCGACGCAACTCTTCATTGACCAGGGCGCTGCGCGGGGACATGCTGGACTCCTGCGTTGACTGGTTGCCAGCCAACTATACTCAGCGCACCTGGAAGGGCCCCCGGCGGGCCCTCTTCGGGCTGCCGTTCACCTCGGGCGACGCGGGGGATCGTCCGAGGTGGACGGTGCGAGCTCGGGCGAGGGCGGGCGCATACCGCCGGAACGGCGCGGTGCCGTTCCCCGGGGCGGGGGACGCAGCCGCCGGTGCGTCGCGACCGCCGCGACCACCGTCGACGCGCCGAACAGCCAGCCGCCCAGCACGTCCGTCGGCCAGTGCACGCCGAGCCAGATCCGGGTGAGGCCGACGCCCGTCACCGAGACCGCCGCCACGGCCAGCGCGGTACGCCACACCACGGGGCTCACGCCGTGGCGGTGCAGCAGCCACAGCAGCAGCCCCAGCACGACCGTCGCCGTCATGGCGTGCCCCGAGGGGAACGCGGCGTAGTGCGCGGTGTCCACCGGGTCGGACCACACCGGGCGCTCCCGCCCCAGCGCCGCCTTCAGCCCCTGCTGCACGGCCGTGGCCAGCGCCACCACCACGACCAGCCACCCCGCGGTCCACCGGGCGGCCGGACGCCGGAGCAGCAGGATCACCGCCACCGCGCACAGCAGGCGCATCGTCCAGGGGTCCCACACCCAGTCCGTCAGCACGCGGGCCGCCTGCGTCAGCCCGTCCTCCGCCACCGCCCAGCGGTGCGTGGTGCGGGAGATGCCTGCGTCCAGGTCGAGCAGGGGCCGCCACTCGACGGCGACCAGGGCCAGCAGCAGCGCGGAGGCCGCGCCGAGCAGGACCGCGGGCGCCAGAGCCGTCCGGGCCGGCGTGCGGGGTCCGCGGGGCGCGGGCGGTGCGGGGGCGTGGGGGGTACGCATGGGCTGATCCTCGCCGACCGGGGGCGCCGGGGCCATGACCCGTCACGCCCGGTCCTGCCTCGTCGGGGCCGTCGCTACCCCAGTGCCCGGGATCGGGGCGGGAACGCCAGGGGGTTGACGCGAGCGCCGGATCGGTCGGGTGGTGCTGGGTGGTCGGCCGGGGCCGGCGGGGCGGGAGGCAGTCGGTTCGGTGGCGGGGGACTCGGTGGCTGGTGGCTGTGTCGGAAGGCATGCCGTGAGAGGTGCTCCGGACAGTGCGCGTGGGCGGGTCCCCGCTACCTCGATGCCGGGGATCGGGGCGGAGGCGGCCGGTTGCGGGGGGCTTGACGGCCGGGCGGCTGTGGCGGGAGGCGTGCCCTCGTCGGCACGCCGGTGGGCGTGCGTCGGCGGGATGTCGTTCCCCTGGAGGCCGCGATTGGGGCTGGGGTCGCGCGGGGTGGGAGCGAGCGCCGGGGGCCGTGGCGCGTGGGCCGGGCGGCTGTCGGAAGGTGTGCCGTGGGCAGGTGTGCCGGTGGGCGTGCGTCGGCAGGATGTTGCTCCCCGGGGTCCCGCGATCGGGGCTGGGGTCGCGCGGGGTGGGAGCGAGCGCCGGGTCAGTGGCGCGGGGGCGGGCGGCTGTTGGAAGGTGTGGCCTGGTCAGGTGTGCCGGACGGTGTGACTGGGCGAGGGCGAATCACCCCAGGGCGCGCAAGCCCGGCAGGAAGGCCACGAGGACGGGGAGGGCCGGTACCAGGGACACGGCGGCGGTCAGGCGTAGGCGGCGGCTCGGGGGGAGGCGGTCACCCGGGGTGAGCAGGCGGTGCACGCGGGCCGGGACGTGCGCCTGGGCGGTGGGGCAGGGGCCGAACACCCCGCGGTCCTCGTTCAGTTCGACCAGGGCCAGGGCCGTGGTGAGCCGGCCGAACCGGCGGGACGCCGTGTCGTCCGCGGCGAGTTCCACCAGCCGGTGCATCTCGTCGCGGAACGCGGAGAACACCGGCACCTGCGGGAAGCCGTCCGCCAGCGCGGACGAGCAGTGCAGCAGCCAGTCGTGCCGGGCGCGCGCGTGACCGCGCTCGTGCGCCAGCACCGCGTCCAGCTGACGTCCCTTCAGGCGCTGCAACGCGGCTGTGGTCACGACCAGTTGGGGCGGGGTGCCGGGAAGGCACCAGGCGTCCGGGCGGTCGCCCTCCAGCACCACGAGACGGTCGGAGCCCGGCTCCTCACCCGGCAGCAGCGGCGCACGGCGCCGCAGTTCCGCGCGGCGCGCCCGGCGCCGGGCACGGGCCCGCGCGATCTCTCGGACCAGCATGGCCCCGCTCCACAGCCCGCCGCACGCCAGCATCACGGCGGTCACATGCGCCCACGCGCCCGCCGTACCGAGGGTGTACGCCTCCACGACCGCGACCGGCGCGCCGGTGAACACATGCCCGCCGACCGCCCGCCAGGCCGCGGCCGCGCTGAACGTCATCGACAGGGCGCAGCACAGCAGCACCGCCGCGATCACGCACTGCCAGGCCCACAGGGCCACCACCGGTTCACGGTCCGGCCAGTCCGCCCGGGCGAGCAGCCGGGGACCCACGACGGCGGTCAGCACACCGAGCAGCAGCAGGACCGCGGGGAGGATCATGGCAGCAGCCTAGAAGCGCCGACGCCCCTTGCACACGGGCCCGCGGTCCGAAGTGACGCAGACAACGGTCCCGCCCCGCCGGCCGAACGGCCCTGGCGCGCTCCCGCACCGCCGTCTCGGCGCGCCTCACATCATCAGCAGCATCGCCACCATCGCGATCCCCATCGACAGGCGGCAGGCGTGCGACAGCTCCGGCCGGTCACCCCACCCGGCGTCTGACTCGGCGCTCGGCCCCGTACCCGGACCGCCCGCCACGGCGGCCACCGGCACCAGCCGCGCGCCCGTCACCAGCACGTACGCCGTGAAGTACAGCAGCAGGGCGGCGGTCAGCGCGGGTATGCCCGAAGCGCCGTGATGCGCCCCCTGCGGGGCGGCCGCCATGACCACCGCCATATAGACCATCGCGCCCGCGCCCACCACATGATGCAGATGGCGCGCGGAGGCGCGGGCCGCCCACAGCGCGTGGAGCCCCGCCGCCCCGAACACCACCGCCCACAGCGGCCACGCCCACGCCGGCGGTGTGAACACCGCCGCCGGCACCGCCATGGCCGCCATCCCGAACCCCATCAGCGCCTCGCCGCCCGCCGCCCGGCGCTGCTCCTCCACGCCACTGCGCATCCGCAGCAGGCAATACGCGCCGGTCGCCGCGCAGAGCGCCACCAGCAGCCAGCCGGACGATCCCGGTCCGTGCACGCGAACCCCCCTCGAACCGCTCCACCGGACGGTCAGGGGATGCCCGTGCCCGACGGCGTGTACGCGAGCGCGAGGGGGTACGCGGGGGGCTCCCGGGGGCGCGAGCTGATCCCGGCAGTAATTTTTTACGGGTAAAACACCTGTTAACCTTGCTCCTCATGAGCAGTGCCACCCCCACCCCCACGCGCGTCCGGCGCCTCCCCGTCGTCGGCCCGCTGCGCCTCGGGCGACCCTCCGACGTCTGGTTCAAGCCCGCCCTCAGCGTGGTCGCCGCCGTCGCCGTGCCCAGCCTGCTCCTGATGACGCTCGGCCGGCTCGATCTCGCCCCGTACACGATGGCGGGGTCGCTGTGCGCCCTGTACGCGCACAACCGCCCGTACGCCGCCCGCGCCAAGGTGCTCGCCTGGGTGATCCTCGGCATGCTCGGCGGGCTCGCCGTGGCCCTGGTCTCCGCCTCCCTCACCCGGAACGCCGTCGTCCTGGTCACTGTCGGCGCGCTGCTGGCCGCCGCGCAGAAGGCGGTGTGCGACGCCACCCGGGTCGGGCCGCCCGCGCACGTGATCCTCACCTTCGTCAGCTCCGCCACGCTGTTCGTCCCGCAGACCCTCGGCCAGGTCCCCGGCCACCTCGCGCTCGCCGCGGCGGCCGGGGCGTGGGCCTGGCTGGTGGGCATGGCCCCCGCCCCGCTCCGTCCGCACGGCCCCGAGCGGCGGGCGACCGCGCAGGCGCTGAACGCGGCCGCCGCGTACGCCGAGACCGCGCGCGGCGGCGAGGAGGGCGCGGGAGGTGCCCGGTCCGCCGCGTACGCCGCCGTGCACGCGGCCTGGCAGACCCTCCTCGCGGTCCGGGACCGCCCCTCCACGACCCGCCGTGCCCTCGAACGCCTCGTCGTCCGCGCCGAGGTCGCCCTCGCGGCCCCGGCCGACGCCGACCCCGCCCGGCTGCGCGCCTGGGCCCGCGCGGTACGGGGCACGGGCCGGATCCCGCGCACGGGGGATCCGCGCGGGGAGGACGAGGGCCTGCGCCTGAACGGCGCCGACGCCGGGGTGGACGGCGCTGACGCGCGTCCGGACGGCGCCAACCCGCGTCGGGCGGGCGGCGGTGCGCGCCTCGGCGGCGCCGACCCGCGCGTGGACGACGTAGACCCGCGTGTGGACGGCACTGGCCCGTGTCTGGACGGTGCCGAGCCGCGTCGGACGGCCGGCGGCGGTTCGCGCCGGGACAGCGACCTGCGCCTTGATGGCGCTGACGCGCGTGTGGACGGCACTGCACCGCGCCTGGACGGCGTAGACCCGCGCCCGGACGGCACTGGCCCGCGCCTGGACGGCGTCGGCCCCCGTCGGGCGGATGGCGGCGCGCGCCTGGACGGCAGCAACCCGTGCCTAGGCGGCGCCGACGCGCGTGGGGACGGCGCTGACGCGCGGCCGGAAGGCGCCAACCCGCGTCGGGCGGACGGCGGTGCGCGCCTGGGCGGCACCGACCCGCGCCCGCAGGGCGCCAACCCGCGTCGGACGGACAGCGGCGCGCGCCTGGACGGCGCCGGCTCGCGGCGGGCGCATGGCGGTGCGCGCCTCGGTGGCGATGGAACGCGCCAGGACGACGACCGACGGCTCCGTGAGCGGGACGAGCTCGTCGGGGTGGCCGCCGAGCGGGCCGTCGCACCGCCTTCGCTGTGGAGCCGGCTCGGGCCGCTCGCCCCCGTAGCCGTCCGCAGCGCCCTCGGCTGCGCGCTCGCCGGCTACGTCTCCCTCGCCCTCGGCGCCGACCGTCCCTACTGGGCGCTCGTCACCGCCGCCTCCCTGTACCAGGCCAACATCACCCTCACCTGGAGCAGGGCCGTGCAGCGCGTCGTCGGCAACCTCGTCGGCGTGCTGCTCTTCGCGGCCGTCACCCCGGTCGCCCAGCTCGGCCCGCTCGCGCTCGTGCTGTGCATCCTCGCCTGCAACTTCGGCGCCGAGGCGCTCATCGGCCGCAACTACTGGCTCGGCAGCGTCTGCGTGACCCCGCTGGCGCTGCTCGTCACCGAGCTGCCCGGCTACCAGCCCACCGGCGAGCTGGTCACCGGCCGGGTCGTGGACACGCTGGTCGGCGCCCTGGTCGGCTTCGTCGCCGCCCTCGCCGTCACCAACCGGCGGGCCGGCCGGCGCGTCGAGCGGGCGCTCACCGCCGTCGACCGTGCCCGCGAGCACGCCGCCCGCCTGGCGGCCGACCCCATGTCCACACCCGCCGCGCTGGAGGCAGCCCGCCGCGGACTCGCCGCCGCCGTGGTCGACCTGCGCGCGACCGCCGACGCCGCGGCCGGAGAATGGTGGCAGCGCGCGCTGCCCCAGGAACGGGTGGTGCTCGCCGAGCAGGCGGCACACCGTACGCTCGCGGCGACGGTACGACGCCAGGGACTCCTCCCGGACCCCGGCACCACCAGCACGTATACGCACACGGAGGGCGCATCGCCATGACGGCGACCCAAGGGCCATCGGCCGGCGACGGTGTCACCGGCACGCCGGACACCTCGAGCACCGCGGACGTGTCCGCCTCCGGGCGCGACACCGTCGCCGAGGTCGTCCGGCAGTGGCGGGCGGTCCACCCCGACCTCGACACCGGGCCCATGGAGATCATCGGCCGCATCAACCGCTGCGCGGCCCTCTTCCAGCAGGCCGAGGACGCCCCGCTGCGGCGGGCGGGGCTCACCCGCCCCGAGTTCGACCTGCTCGGCGCGCTGCGCCGCACGGGGCACGAGCTGACGCCCAGCGAGCTGGCCCGCGAGACGTTCTCCTCCGGCGCCGCCGTCACCAAGCGGCTGAAGACGCTCACGGAGCGGGGGCTGGTGGAGCGGCGCGGGGACACACGGGACCGGAGGGTGGCCCATGTGCGGCTGACCGACGCGGGCCGTGAGGTGGTCGACGGCATTCTGCCGTCGCAGTTGTCCTACGAGAACGCGGTGTTGTCCGGGCTCGGCCCGGGTGAACTCGGGGACCTGGCCGGTCTGCTCGGGGGGTTGCTGGCGCAGCTGGAGGGGCGCCTCGGCGTGTTGCGGGCGTAGGTCTGAACGCGTCCCAGGGGGCTGCGCCCCCTGGACCCCCCATCGGCCCTGGACCCCCCATCGGCCCTGGACCCCCCATCGACCCTGGACCCCCCATCGACCCTGGACCCCCCATCGACCCTGGACCCCCCATCGGCCCTGGCGGGCCTCGTCCTCAAACGCCGGACGGGTTGGATCAGATCCCCGGCCGGTACCTCAGCGGGTGCTCCTCCGGGATCTGGACCAGGACGATCGGCGTCCCGTCCGGGTCCTCGATCCACATCTCGATCAGGCCCCACGGCTCCTTCACCGGCGGGCGGACGATCTCCACGCCCCGGGCGGCGAGTTCCTCCCGAGCCGCCTCCGCGTCCTCCACCTGGAGCCACAGCCGCACGTCGGGCGAGCCCGCCGGGGACGCCTCCGCGCGGCCCGAGAGCTCCAGGAAGCCGCCGCCGAGGAAGTAGACCGTGCCGCGCTCCGGGCCGGTGCCGAACTCGCGGTGGACGGCGAGGCCGAGGCGGCGGCCGTAGAAGTCGCGGGAGCGCTCGGGGTCGGAGGGGCGGAGCAGGACACGGCTGCTGAGTACATGCACCATGCGGCCGAGCGTAGAGGGGCAGGGCAGGCGCCGCCGTCCGGAGAGTGGACCGGCTTCCCGCGGGCCGGGAACCGCGCGTTAATCTCGGCCCGTCCCGGCCACGTCGAAAGAGACCCGCACGAATCGAGGAACCGCGCCATGGGAACCGCCGCCGACACCACACTGACCTTCCGTGATGCCACGGCCGCCGACGTCGACGACCTCGTCGAGCTGATCGAGTCGGCCTACCGGGGGGAGTCCAGCCGCACGGGGTGGACCACCGAGGCGGACATCCTGCACGGGCAGCGGACGGACCGCGAGGGTGTGCTGGAGGTCGTCGAGGCGCCGGACAGCAGGCTGCTCACCGTGGAACGCGAGGGCCGGATCGTGGCCTGCTGCCAGCTCGAACACCGCGGTGACAACGCCTACTTCGGGATGTTCGCGGTCAGCCCCGCCCTCCAGGGCGCCGGGCTCGGCCGTACCGTCATCGCGGAGGCGGAGCGGCAGGCCCGCGAAAGGTGGGGCGTGACCGAGATGCACATGACGGTGATCACCGTGCGCGAGGACCTGATCGCCTGGTACGAGCGGCGCGGCTACCGCCGTACGGGACGGACGACGCCGTTCCCGTACGGCGACGAGCGCTTCGGCATCCCGCAGCGCGACGACCTGGAGTTCGAGCTCCTGGTCAAGGAGCTGGCCTGACCGTCGTACGACGCCCGGCCGCTCACGCCGTGAAGCGGCCGGTGCGCTTGATCTCCGGGTAGTCGGTGGTCGCCCCGTCCAGCTGAAGCGCCCGCACCAGCCGCAGGTGGTCCTGGGTGTTGACCACCCAGCCGAACACCGACAGGTCCGCCTTGCGGGCGTGCTCCACGACCTCCAGGGTGATCCGCCGGATGTTGAGGCACAGCCGCGAGGCGCCGACGGCGACCGCCCGGTCCACCACGTCCGTGCCGTAGCGGCTCGCCACGAGCGCCGTGCGTACCCCGGGCACCAGCCGCCGGATCTCGGCGAGTGCCTCGTCGTGGAAGGACGCGACCTCCACGCGGTCGGCCAGCCCTCCGTCGTTCATCACCTCGGCCAGCGCGCGGGCCGCCCGGACGTCCTTGATCTCCGCCTGCAGCGGCGTCCGGACCGCGTCCAGCACCTCTGTGAACAGGGGGACGCGCTCGCCGCGCCCGGCGTCCAGGGCGCGCAGCTCGTCGAAGGTCTTGTCGGCGATGGCGCCCGTGCCGTCCGTGGTGCGGTCCACGCGCGCGTCGTGCATCACCACGAGCGCGCCGTCCTTGCTCAGATGCAGATCCAGTTCGACGACGTCGAGCCCGGCCTCCTGGGCGGCGACGAAGGACCGAAGGGTGTTCTCGGGCTCCACGCCCATGACTCCGCGGTGACCGATGGTGAGGAAGTTCAAGATCCGACCTGCTTCCGTCGACGGCGGCGGGGGGCCGCGTCCCTACGGCCCTCTGGGACCGTATCGCCTCTGCCCGCCGCGTCCAGAGGCTGAACTCGGAACGCATGGAGCGCCGCCGGACGGGGTAGCGGACAGGAAAATATGCGGTTGCTCCCCAGGTAAGGCAGGATATTTTCCTGAGGTACCCCTTGCTGGGAGAAACGGCCTGTGTATACGGTCAGGTGTACGCAAGGTTCTCCTGTGGAGGATGGGACATGACGGAAATTCTTGTGCAGCAGGCTGCGGGGGAGCGGAATCCTTCGGTGACCAGGGTGGTGGAGCACCCGGCATGGCCCGTGCTCAAGGATGCCGTGGAGCGGATCCGGCCCTGGCAGTCCAAGGACGGCTCCATCGACTTCGAGGCCGAGGGCGCTCCGTCCCGTGGCGACGCGGAGCACGCCGTGCGCACGGTGATCGGCGCGGTCGACGAACTGTCCCCGCTGCTCCCGCACGACCGCGCGTACCACGAGGCGCTGGGCAAGGACCTGGCCCGCTGGGCCGAGGGCGGCTTCGAGGTGCCCGACTTCCTCGACTCGCTGCTGGCCTTCCAGCCCGCCGCGCACCGCGAGGACGGCCTCGAGCACCTGGTCGTCTTCCCGATGTACACGCAGAACGGCAACCCGGACCGCAACCTCGAGGCGGTCGTCTTCCGCATGGTCTGGCCCGACTGGCTGGCCGAGCTGGAGCGCACCCGCTACGACAACCCGCTCTTCTGCGGCATCACCTTCGAGGACTTCACCGCGGGCTACGACACCAACTCCGCGGTCCTCTTCCCCGAGACCATCGCCGTGCGCGAGGCCCCCGAGCGCTTCACCTGGGGCGCCATCTTCTGCGACCGCGAGGCCGCCCGCTTCCGCCGGGTCACCGACGCCGCCGTCGACATCCTGGGCCTCGAGCTGCCCGAGGACGTCGCCGCCCTGGTCCACGACCAGAAGCGCTGCGAAGAGGCCTTCGTGCTCTGGGACATGATCCACGACCGCACGCACAGCCACGGCGACCTGCCGTTCGACCCCTTCATGATCAAGCAGCGCCAGCCGTTCTGGATGTACGGCCTCGAGGAGCTGCGCTGCGACCTCACCGCCTTCAGGGAGGCCGTGAAGCTCGCCGGCGAGGGCGTGCCGCAGGCCCGTGACGTGCAGATCGCGGTCATCTTCGACCGCATGTTCCGCTTCCCGGTGACGGGCGAGCGCGTGCGCAACTACGACGGCCTCGGCGGCCAGCTGCTCTTCGCCTACCTGCACAAGCACGACGTCGTCCGCTGGACCGACAACAAGCTCTCCATCGACTGGGAGCGCGCCCCGCAGGTCACCAACGAGCTGTGCGCGGAGATCGAGACGCTCTACCGCGACGGCATCGACCGCCCCAAGCTCGTCCACTGGTTCGCCGGCTACGAGCTGGTCTCCCGGTACCTGTCCCCGCACCCCGGCTCCACGTGGGCCAAGGGTCCCGAGGCCCTCGACCTCTCGCTGCCGCCGCGCAAGCTCGTCGATGACGTGCTTCCCGACGAGTTTCCGCTGAGCATGTTCTATGAGGCACTGTCCAAGAAGCTGAAGAAGGTGATCGCCTCCACCCGGGGCATCACGGCGGACGGCGCCGAGCGGGTCGCCGCGTGAGCGATCTCGTCCACAACACTGCTCAGGAGGCGAGAACCATGGGGAACGGGGCGCTCGAAGGCGCGGTGATCGCGGTGGCCGGCGCGGGCGGGCCGGCGGGACGCGCGGCCCTGCTCAGGCTGGCCGAGGCGGGGGCCACCGTCGTCGGCTCGGACAACGACCCGGAGCGGCTCGCGGCGGCCGTGGACGCCGCGCGGTACGCGCACGGAGGCGCCACGGTCACCGGTGAGACGGTCGACCTGCTCGACCTGGAGTCGACCCGCGACTGGGCCGCCCGCACGGAGAAGGAGTTCGGCCGCGTCGACGGCCTGGTCCACCTCGTCGGCGGGTGGCGCGGCAGCGAGACGTTCACCAAGACCAGCCTGGACGACTGGGACTTCCTGGAACTGCTGCTGGTGCGCACCGTGCAGCACACCACGCTCGCCTTCCACGAGGCGCTCCAGCGCAGCGACCGCGGCCGGTACGTCCTGATCAGCGCGGCCGGCGCGACGAAGCCGACCGCCGGCAACGCCGCGTACGCGGCCGGCAAGGCCGCCGCCGAGGCGTGGACGCTGGCCATGGCCGACTACTTCCGCAAGGCCGGGGGCGAGCAGGGGCCGACCTCGGCTGCTGCCATCCTGGTGGTGAAGGCGTTGGTGCACGACGCGATGCGCGCGGACCGCCCCAACGCGAAGTTCGCGGGCTTCACGGACGTCAAGGACCTGGCCGAGTCCATCGTCGACGTCTGGGACAAGCCCGCCGCGGAAGTGAACGGAAAACGTCTGTGGCTGACCGAGAAGCCGTGAACCCGCCGCGGACCGACGCGCGTCGTCATCACGACCCGGAGGTCCGCGGTTTCGCCAGCGACAACTACGCGGGCGCCCACCCGGAGGTGCTCGCCGCCCTGGCCCTGGCCAACGGCGGGCACCAGGTCGCCTACGGCGAGGACGCGTACACCGAGAACCTCCAGCAGGTGATCCGCAGCCACTTCGGGCCCACCGCCGAGGCCTTCCCGGTCTTCAACGGCACCGGCGCCAACGTGGTGGCGCTCCAGGCGGTCACCGACCGCTGGGGCGCGGTGATCTGCGCGGAGAGCGCCCACATCAACGTGGACGAGGGCGGCGCCCCGGAGCGGGTCGGCGGCATCAAGCTGCTCACCGTGCCCACCCCGGACGGCAAGCTCACCCCGGAGCTCATCGACCGGGAGGCGTACGGCTGGGACGACGAGCACCGGGCCATGCCCCAGGTCGTCTCCATAGCCCAGTCGACCGAGCTGGGCACGGTGTACACCCCGGACGAGATCCGCGCGATCTGCGAGCACGCGCACGCGCACGGCATGAAGGTGCACGTCGACGGCTCCCGGCTGGCCAACGCGGCCGCCACGCTGGACGTGCCGCTGCGCACCTTCACCAACGCGGTGGGCGTCGACCTGCTCTCGCTGGGCGGCACCAAGAACGGCGCGCTGTTCGGCGAGGCGGTCGTGGTGCTGGACCCGGACGGGATCAAGCACATGAAGCACCTGCGCAAGCTGTCCATGCAGCTCGCCTCCAAGATGCGCTTCGTGTCCGTGCAGCTGGAAGCCCTGCTCGCCCGTGACCTGTGGCTGCGCAACGCGCGGCACGCCAACGAGATGGCCCAGCGCCTCGCCGAGGGCGTGCGCGCGGTGCACGGCGTGGAGATCCTCTACCCGGTCCAGTCCAACGCCGTGTTCGCGCGGCTCCCGCACGGCGTGAGCGAGCGGCTGCAGAAGCGGTTCCGCTTCTACTTCTGGGACGAGGCCGCGGGCGACGTCCGCTGGATGTGCGCCTACGACACCACCGAGGACGACGTGGACCGGTTCGTGGCCGCCCTCAAGGAGGAGATGGCCCGCTGACACGCTGACTCCCCCAGTGTGCATAGGTATGCGATCGACTGAAAAGTCATTGACTCTCGGCCGGTCGCATACCTATGCTCCGGCGCCATGCAGCTGATCCAGGAAAACCGGGACCTCTCCGCCTACTTGGCCGCCGACGAGGTGATCGACCACCATCACCCGCTGGTCCGGGAGGTGTCCGCACGCGTGGCCGCCGATGTGCACGACTCGTATGAGTATGCGCGGGCGGCTTTCGAGTACGTCCGTGACCGGGTCACGCACTCCCAGGACGCCGACGACCCCCGCGTCACCTGGCGCGCCTCCGACGTACTGGAGCAGGGCACGGGCATCTGTTACGCCAAGGCCCACGCCCTGGCCGCGCTGCTGCGCGCCGAGGACATCCCTGCCGCGCTCTGCTACCAGCGTCTCGGAGTGGTGCACGGACTGGTCGCCGTGCGCTTCCACGGCGCGTGGCATCGCCAGGACCCGCGGGGCAACAAGCCCGGCGTGGACGCGCGCTTCTCCCTCGACGGCGAGCGGCTGGCGTTCACCCCCGACCCGTCGAAGGGCGAGACGGACCACCCGGTCCTGTACGCCACCCCGCCCCCGGCCGTCCTACGCGCCCTCCGCGACGCCACCGACCGGGCCCACCTGTGGCGGACGCTGCCGACCGCGCTCTGACCTCCGGTCATGAACCTGGGCGCCCTGGGGGTGAGGTCGTCAGGTGCCGTCGCGTGGCGGGTGCGGCGTTGTGGGGGTTGGTCGCGCAGTTCCCCGCGCCCCTGGGAGGTGGGTGGTTCCTCTGCGGTGCGGTGCGTGCGGCATTGTGGGGCTGATCGCGCAGTTCCCCGCGACCCTGGGGTGGGTGGTTCCTCCGGAGAACGCAGCAAGGTCCCGGGTGCGTGCTGTGCACGCTGCCCGGGACCTGGGCGGGAGTCTCAGCGGGCCTCTGCCTCGCGGACCTGCTCCGGGGTGGGGGCCGTGCCGCCGAGGTGGGCCGGCATCCACCAGGTGTCCTGCGCGTCCTTCGGCCGCACCGGGTACGCCCGCTGCGCCGCCTCCAGCAGCTCCTGCACCCGCTCGCGGAGCTGGCGGGTGATCGCGCCGGCGTACTTGTCCTTGGACGCCTCGATGGCCTCGCCGACGCGGATGGTGATCGGGGTGTGGCTGCGCTTGAAGTTGCGCGGGTGGCCCTTGGTCCACAGCCGCTGCGTACCCCATACGGCCATCGGGATCAGCGGGACGCCCGCCTCCTGGGCCATGCGCGCGGCACCGGACTTGAAGCTCTTCAAGGTGAACGACTGGGAGATCGTCGCCTCGGGGAAGACGCCCACGATCTCACCGGACCGCAGCGAACGCAGCGCGTGCTCGTACGCGGCCTCGCCCTGCGTGCGGTCGACCGGGATGTGCTTCATGCCGCGCATCAGCGGGCCGGAGACGCGGTGCCGGAACACCGACTCCTTGGCCATGAAGCGGACGAGCCGCTTCTGCGGAAGCGCCGCCAGTCCGTTGAACACGAAGTCGAGATAGCTGATGTGGTTGCTCACCAGCACGGCGCCGCCCGAGCGCGGGATGTTCTCCGAACCCTGGCAATCGATCTTGAGGTCCCACGCCTTGAACAGGGTGCGGGCGAAGCCGATCACGGGCCGGTAGACAAGTTCTGCCATGGGCGGGTCGGAACCCTTCCTTCTCTGCCTGGGAAGGGGCTCTCCCAGTCGAAGTTACGCAGCCGTAGGTTTACGGCCTGTCGCTGATGCTGCCCCAAGAACGGCCGGTGAACCAGCCCCGGTGCCGGTCCGTGGCGGAGATTCTCGTCACGTTCCGCCGGTCGACCTCGGGTTTTGCGGTGCGGGCGGGAATCTTCGCGGCGCCTGGGACGCTGGAGACGGTTGGACGTGACACCCAGGGCGGGAGCGGCGAGTGCGAGGCAGTGACGACACGGGACGGTCCGGCGGCGACGGCGGAGCGGGGCCGGGTCTCGCGGCCGAACTCGGCGCGGAATTGGGTGAACGCGCCACGCTGGTGCAGTTCTCCAGCGCCTTCTGCGCGCCCTGCCGGGCCACCCGCCGCGTGCTGGGCGACGTGGCGGCCATGGTCCCCGGCGTGGCCCACGTCGAGATCGACGCCGAGGCCCGCCTGGATCTCGTACGGCGGCTGGGCGTCGAGAGCACCCCGACCGTGCTGGTGCTCGACGCGGCCGGCCGGGTCGTGCGGCGCGCGGCCGGACAGCCGCGCAAGGCCGACGTGATCGCCGCCCTGGGCGCCGCGCTGTGACGGCCGTCGCGATCATGGTGAGACATCTCCCATCCGCGGGGGCCCGCTTGACGCTGCGTGCTCGTTGTCGTCAGCCTGACAACAAGTGGTCGGGATCGTCGGGACTCCCTCGCCGCCGTCGGGTACCCGGCCCCCTCCCGGCCGACGCCCGCGTCCTCCCGCACGGGACGCGGCCGGGCCGGTGAGCAGCCGCACACCCGCTCGTGACCCCTCCCAGAAGGATTTCTTCATGACGGCAACGTCCGACCTCGGCGCCGCCCGGCCCGCCTCGCCCGACCTGCTGCGCTCCGTCTTCCGCCGGCACCCGGCGGGGGTCGCGGTGGTCACGGCGCGCGGCCGTTCCGGTCCGGTCGGCTTCACCGCCACCTCCCTCGCCTCCGTGTCCGCGGAGCCGCCGATGCTGTCGTTCGGCGTGTCCACGGGCGGTTCCAGCTGGCCCGCGATGGCGGAGACCGACCATGTCGGCGTGCATCTGCTGGGCGAGCACCAGCAGGACCTCGCGGAGACCTTCGCGCGCCGCGGCGCCGACCGTTTCGGTCCGGGCACGGCGTGGCGGGAGGGGCCGGAGGGTGTGCCGGTGCTCGACGACGTGCCGGCGTGGATGGTGTGCCGGGTGGCGGCGCGGGTGCCCGCGGGCGACCACCGGATCGTGGTGGCCGAGGTGCTGCTCGGGGACCCCACGGGCCACGGCCGCCCCCTCGTCTACCACCAGGGACGCTTCGGCGGACTGCCCGACTGAGACGTGGGGACGCCGGTCGCGGGCCGGAGGAGTTCCGGTTACGCTGCGTTGCGAAGGTCACAGTTCAAAGCGCTTGCTTAGCGGGCAGGAACTGAGTGTACTGACGAGTAATATTTCGGTCGGAGCGTGGGTCGCCCCGACCGGGACCGCCCGCTTGAGGCGCCTATGCTGCCTGCAGGCAGGCAGCCAGAAATGACGATGCAGTAGGAGAGCCGGCGTGAGCTTGAGGATCGTTGTCACTGTGAAGTACGTGCCCGACGCCACTGGCGACCGGCACTTCGCCGATGACCTGACCGTCGACCGTGACGACGTGGACGGTCTGCTCTCCGAGCTGGACGAGTACGCGGTCGAGCAGGCGCTGCAGATCGCGGAGAACTCGGACGACGACGTGGAGGTCACCGTCCTGACCGTGGGTCCCGAGGACGCCAAGGACGCGCTGCGCAAGGCGCTGTCCATGGGCGCCGACAAGGCCATCCACGTCGAGGACGACGACCTGCACGGCACGGACGCCATCGGTACCTCCCTGGTGCTGGCCAAGGCCGTCGAGAAGGCGGGTTACGACCTGGTCGTCTCCGGCATGGCCTCCACCGACGGCACCATGGGCGTCGTCCCGGCACTGCTCGCGGAGCGCCTCGGCGTGCCGCAGGTGACGCTCCTGTCCGAGGTGAACGTCGAGGACGGCAAGGTCACCGGCCGCCGCGACGGCGACGCCGCCTCCGAGCAGCTCGAGGCCTCCCTCCCCGCGGTCGTGTCGGTCACCGACCAGTCGGGCGAGGCCCGCTACCCGTCCTTCAAGGGCATCATGGCGGCCAAGAAGAAGCCGGTGGAGTCCTGGGACCTCTCCGACCTCGACATCGACGAGGACGAGGTCGGCCTGGAGAACGCCTACACCACGGTGGAGTCGGCGTCCGAGCGCCCGGCCCGTACCGCGGGCACGATCGTCAAGGACGAGGGCGAGGGCGGCAAGCAGCTCGCCGAGTTCCTCGCGAGCCAGAAGTTCATCTGAGCCGCAAGGCACGGCTCGCTTCCCGCCCCTCATACTTCGCAAGCAGGAGAGAAGAAGTCCCATGGCTGAAGTTCTCGTCTACGTCGACCACGTGGACGGCGCCGTCCGCAAGCCGACCCTGGAGCTGCTGACCCTCGCCCGCCGCGTCGGCGAGCCGGTCGCCGTGGCGCTGGGCAACGGCGCCGGCGACACCGTCGCCACGCTCGCCGAGCACGGCGCTATCAAGGTCCTCACCCACGAGGCCGCCGAGTACGCCGACTACCTGGTCGTGCCGAAGGTCGACGCCCTCCAGGCCGCCCACCAGGCCGTCTCCCCGGCCGCCGTGCTGGTCTCGTCCTCCGCCGAGGGCAAGGAGATCGCCGCCCGCCTGGCGCTGCGTCTCGGCTCCGGCATCATCACCGACGCCGTCGACCTCGAGGCCGGCGACGAGGGCCCGGTGGCCACCCAGTCGGTGTTCGCCGCGAGCTACACCACCAAGTCCCGTGTCTCCAAGGGCACCCCGGTCATCACGGTCAAGCCGAACTCGGCCGCCGTGGAGGCCGCCCCGGCCGCCGGCGCGGTCGAGTCCCTGAGCGTCACGTTCTCCGAGCAGGCGACCGGCACCAAGGTCACCGGCCGCACGCCGCGTGAGTCGACCGGCCGTCCGGAGCTCACCGAGGCCGCGATCGTCGTCTCCGGCGGCCGCGGAGTCAACGGCGCGGAGAACTTCTCGATCATCGAGGCCCTCGCCGACTCGCTCGGCGCGGCCGTCGGCGCCTCGCGTGCCGCCGTCGACGCCGGCTGGTACCCGCACACCAACCAGGTCGGCCAGACCGGCAAGTCGGTCTCGCCGCAGCTGTACATCGCCAACGGCATCTCCGGCGCGATCCAGCACCGCGCCGGCATGCAGACCTCGAAGACCATCGTGGCCGTCAACAAGGACGCCGAGGCTCCGATCTTCGAGCTCGTCGACTTCGGTGTCGTCGGCGACCTGTTCGACGTCGTCCCGCAGCTGACCGAGGAGATCAAGACCCGCAAGGGCTGATCACCTCCGGAACCGTCCGAGGCCCCCGCGACCGCACCGGTCGCGGGGGCCTCGTCGCGTTCCGCCGGGCCCGCTGGCGGGCCGGACCGGCCCGTAGGACGGTGTTGACCGTCGTGGAGACCGGCGGATACCGTCCTTCAACGAATTGTTGAAATGGCGTCGCGGAAACGCGGTGCCGGGTTCCGGATCGCGGACGTCTGGGAGGGTGGCATGGGCCAAGGGCAGCAGGAGCGGGTGCCGACGAGTCTGGCGGGCGCCGTCGCCGAGGAGATCGGCGCCTCCCTCGCACCGGTCGACGCCGCACTGGAGCGCCTGTACCCCGGGGACCCGGGAACCCGTCAGCCCGTCCACACCGTGTACGTCCCCGGCGACCGGTTCACCGCGGACACCGTGCGCGAGTGGGGCGACCAGGCCCTCGCGGCGCTGGACGACCACGCGCCCGACGCGGCCTCGTTCGGCGCCGTCCTCGGGATGGACGGCGCCCTCGCCGAGGACGTGTACGCCCGGGTCCGCGCCAAGCTGGAGCGCGAACCGGTCGAGGACCTGCGCGTCGACTTCGAGGACGGCTACGGTCACCGCCCCGACGCCGAGGAGGACGAGACCGCCGCCCGCGCCGCACGGCTGGTCGCCGAGGCCGCCGCGCACGGCACACCGGCCACCGCGGCCCCCTGGGCCGGCATCCGCATGAAGTGCATGGAGGCGGCCGTCCGCGACCGCGGCATCCGCACCCTCGACATCTTCCTCACCGGCCTGATGCGGGCCGGCGGACTGCCCGACGGCCTCGTCCTCACCCTCCCCAAGGTCACCTACGCCGAGCAGGTCACCGCCATGGCGAGGCTGCTCGACGCCTTCGAGAAGACCTGGGGCCTCGCACCCGGCCGCATCGGCTTCGAGATCCAGATCGAGACCAGCCAGTCCATCCTGGCCGCCGACGGAACCGCCACCGTCGCCCGCATGATCCAGGCCGCCGACGGCCGCGCCACCGGACTGCACTACGGCACCTTCGACTACAGCGCCTGCCTCGGCGTCTCGGCCGCGCACCAGTCCTCCGACCACCCCGCCGCCGACCACGCCAAGGCCGTCATGCAGGTCGCCGCCGCCGGCACGGGGGTCCGCCTCTCCGACGGCTCCACCAACGTGCTGCCGGTCGGCCCCACGGAGCAGGTCCACGCCGCCTGGCGCCTCCACCACGGTCTCGTCCGCCGCGCCCTCGCCCGCGCCTACTACCAGGGCTGGGACATGCACCCCGGCCACCTCCCCACCCGCTACGCCGCCGTCTTCGCCTTCTACCGGGAGGGCTTCGCGACGGCCGCCGCCCGTCTCCGGCGGTACGCAGAACAGTCCGGCGGGGACGTGATGGACGAGCCGGCCACGGCGAAGGCTCTCGCGGGGTATCTGCTGCGCGGCCTGGACTGCGGCGCCCTGGACGAGGCGGAGGTGGCGCGGGATAGCGGCTTGGACCGCGACGGGCTGGAGGGTTTCGCCTCACCCCGGCGAGGAGGCCTGACCGTCTCGGCCCAGTGACGGACCGGCCGCCCGGAATTGCGCGGGCTATCGAAAATCGATAGATTCCCATCGTGCTTCGAGTGGAGGAGTGGCGATGGGACAGGTAACCGTGCTCGCGCTGCGCGCGGTGATCGCGGCGCTGCTGGCGGGCTCCCTGGCGGTGCAGACGCTGATGGTGCCGCTGCTGGCGAGCGACCTCGACGGGCTGGACGAGCGGTACGCCTACGTGCGGACCCCGCTCCTGGCCGTCGTCGTGCTCATCGTGCTGGCCGCACAGACCGTGCTGATCTGCGTCTGGCGGCTGGTGACCATGGCTCGCCGCGGCACGGTCTTCTCCTACGCCGCCTTCCGCTACGTCCACATCGTGATCGGCGCGTTCGTCGCCGCGGCCCTGCTGGTCTTCACGCTCGGCGCGCTGCTGGCGCCCGGGGAGGCCGTCGCGCCCGGCGTCGTGCTCCTGGTCGGCGGGGTCGGCCTGGCCGTCGGGGGCATCGCGCTCGTCGTGCTGGTCCTGCGGATGCTGCTGGCCCAGGCCGTGGCGCGGGAGCTGGAGGCCTCCCGGATGCGGGCCGAGCTGGCCGAGGTGATCTGATGCCGATCGCCGTCGACATCGACGTGATGCTCGCCCGGCGCAAGATGTCCGTGGGCGAACTCGCCGAACGCGTCGGCATCACCCCGGCGAACCTGGCCGTCCTGAAGAACGGCCGGGCGAAGGCGGTCCGCTTCACGACGCTCGCCGCACTGTGCGAAGTACTGGAGTGCCAACCGGGAGATCTGCTGCGGTACGAGCCCGACCACGCGCCGGCGGAACCGGCGACGAACCGGGCGTAGCTGTTCGGCTCCGCCGGTACGGAGGGCGTGGGGGGCGGTCCCCTCTTCCATGGCCGGCACCTGCGCTTCCGGTGTGGCGGATGACGCCGCGCCTGTCTCCGGGGGCCGGTCCTCGCGGAGCTCGGTGGCACCCTGCTGCTCGCGTACGGCGTGGGCGCGGGACACGTCTGGACGGTGGCGGTCCTCGAGTTCACCCCGGAACTGCGCCCCTGAGCGCAACGGCGCCGCAGGTGCCCCCGGCCACGAGCCCGTACTCGGCGACCCGTTCGGCGCCGTGCTCCGCCGCTGCTGGGAGGGCGGCGGCCGCGACCTGGCCTTCGAGGTGGTGGGGCGCGACGACGGCTTCATCATCGCGTAGGACGCCGGCAAGTACTTCGAGCCGCAGGAGCAGTGGCCGCAGACGGAACAGTGGGCGGTCGAGCGCGCTCACGGCCGGGTCCTCGACGTAGGCTGCAGCGCCGGACGCCACGGTCTGGCGCTCCCGCAGTCCGGGCACGAAGTCCTCGACGTGGACTCGACGCGATTCAGGCCGAGTTCACGGGTCTGCCGGAGGGCATCGGCCGCTTCGACTCGTTCCTGCTGCTCGGCAACGGCACCGGTCTGCTCGGCACTCCGGAGCGGGCCCGCGCGATCCTCGACGCGCTCGCCGAGGTGGCCGCTCCCGGCGCGCTGCTGTTCGGCGACGGCCTCGACGTCCCCACGCCGCCCGACCGGCTCAGCTACGAGCAGTGGAACAGCGAGCGCGGCCGCCCCGAGGGGTTCGTCCGTATCCGGCTGCGCGACCGGCTCCTGGCGAGCGACTGGTTCGAGTACGCGATGATCCCGCCGTCGGACCTGGACCGGATCCTCGAAGGCACCCGGTGGGAGCTGAAGTCGGTGGAGAAGTCGGCGGTGCACTACCTGGCGACGCTGCGTCTGCGGGACTGAACGGGCGCGGACGGCGCACAGGGGCGGCGGGCGCCCGGAGAGATCCTCTCCGGGCGCCCGCCGCCGTATGCCCTGCCGCCGTGCGTCCCGCCGTCACACGAAACGTACGTTCCGCTCCTCCGCGTCCTCTCCGGCGAAGGCCAGCAGCGCCTCGCCCTCGGCGAGCACCTGCTTCCTGTCGGACGCGGCGAACGGCGCGAACGGCTCGATCTCCAGCGTCACCGCCTTCTTGGCGCGCACCAGGCGCCAGCGGCCCGCGACCTTGCCGTCCACGAGCACGGTGGCCGCGACGCCTCCGTTGCGGGTGTTGGTGATCGCCCGGTGCTCGTCGCTGATCACCCGGGTGCGGTCGGCGTGGGCCACCAGGAGATTGTCGAACTCGGGCAGGAACCGCACCGGCGCGGGCGTGCCGGCGTCGGGACGCGGCGCATCGGGCAGGTCGAACAGCTCGACGCCGGACTCCGCCGAGCGGAACGTCACCAGTTTCGGGCGCAGTTCGTCCACCGGCTGCTTGAGCCGTGTCAGTCCCGACCAGGCCTGGATGTCCTTGACGGAGGCCGGGCCGAACGCCGCGAGGTAGCGCAGGATCATCTCAGAGGGCCCGTCGGACTCCGGCAGCGGCGTGCCGAGCCAGGAGTCCACGGTGGCCAGCGGGGTCGAGCCGCCCGTGCCCCAGGTGCCGCCGGGCGGCACGTAGACCGTGGGCAGCAGGTACTGCACCGAGTGCAGCAGCGAAGTGGCGTTGCGCTCGGGCCACTTCGCCGCCAGGGCTTTGCGCAGCTCCACGTTGGTGGAGTACCGCTCATCGAGGACCGAGGCGCAGAACGCGGCCAGTTCGCCGAGGTCCATCCCCTCGGTGTCACGCCGGAAGAACCCGCGCTGCGCCCTGTCGTGCACGGGCTGCAGGACGGGCCGCAGCCGCAGGAAGTCCCGTGCCGTCACCACGTGCAGCGTGCCGCGCATCAGCCCGCCGCGTACGGCCTTGCGGCTGGTCAGAAGCTCGGTGAGATCCGTGATCGCGAACGTGGACAGCCGCGACCACAGGCCCAGGTAGGGCGGGTTGGCCAGCTGGCCCTGGAGACCGACCAGGTGCTCCATGGCCTCGGTGGCCGTCATGGCGTGCCGTCGCAGCAGCAGCTGGCGGGCGAGGGTGGCACGGCCCAGTGCCCTGTTGTCGAGCACTTCGGGGTCCGGCATGCGATCCACTGTCCCTGTGTCCTCTCGCTCAGGTACGTCCGGTGAGCCTGCCCTCCCAGACGCGGCTCATATCCGACGTGTCGTGCCGCAGGAAGCGTGACCGGGTGCGCCACCGGCCGCCGCCCGCGCCTGCCAGTGCCGCAGCGCCTTGCCGGCGTAGCGGGCCAGGCCGGAGCGGGTGCCCTCGATGTGTGGCGTCAGGTTCGCGCGCCGCCTCCTGGGCCGGGCGCGCCCCGAGAGGCCGGGTGCCTGGGTGGCACGGGTGCGCTAAGTCCGGGGCGGGTCCGACGGGGCGCCCTGTTCCGCGCCGCCGGGAGGCGTCACGTACCGCTCCAGCCCGCCGGTCGTCACCAGCCCCTCCTCGGCGAACAGCCGTGTCCCCTTCTCACAGAGCGCGCGGTCCGCGGACGCGCGGGCGGTGAACTCCTGCGGCGTGGTGCCGAACAGGTCCCGCAGGCGAGGGAGAGTCGCCAGGAGGTTGGTCAGCAGGGGGCGTTGACCGGGGTGGGTGCGGGGGGCGCCGGCGCCGTCGTGGAGGACGCCTCGTCGGTTGACGTAGGCGTACGCGCCGGGGAGCGTGCTGCCGTCGGGCAGTTCGACCCGCGCGTCCGGCGCCGGCAGCCACGCGCGGCGGAAGTTGCCGTGGGGCAGCGGAACGCCTTCGCTCGCGTCGATCACCGTGAGCTGCCGGGCGTCCAGCCAGAGCACGAACAGCTCGCTCACCCGCCCCGGCGTCGCCACGGGGGAGTTGGAGACGTAGCCCATGAGGCTCACGTGGGCCGAGACGCCGATGCCGACGCCCGTCACCCGGGCCCGCACCATGGGCAGCGGTGTGGTGATCCCCGCGCCGGTCAGCTTGTGGCGCAGTTGCCCGGGGCAGGCGTTGGAGCCGATCGAGATCACCGGCACCCGGTCCTCGAACGCCCACCGGTCCAGCGGCAGCATCCGGTCCCCGTCGAGCAGCCCCGACTCGCGCGGCCAGGCGCCCGGATACTCCAGCGGATGCTCGCGCGGCACCACGTCAAGCCCCAGCGCCGCCAGCGTACGGTCCTCCGTCGGCACCGATCCCGCCTCAGTCCGCCGGGGGCAGCTCGCCCGAGCCGCGGGTGATCAGACGGGTCGGCAGCTCGATGCGCTCCGGGGCGATCAGCGTGCCGTCGAGCTGGCGGAACAGCCGCTCGGCGGCGGTCCGGCCGAGGGCGGCGGCGTCCTGCGCGACGACCGTGACGCCGGGCTGCAGCAGATCGGCCAGCTCGATGTCGTCGAAACCGACGAGGGCGACCGGGCGGGCGTGCTCGGCCAGCACCCGGATCACCGTGACCGTCACCCGGTTGTTGCCCGTGAAGATGGCGGTGACCGGCTCAGGTCCGGAGAGCATCTCCCGCGCCGCCCGGCGCACCCGCTCGGGGTCCGTGACGCCCAGCGACATCCACGCGTCCGCCACCGGTATCCCCGCGTCCTCCATGGCGGTGCGGTAGCCCCGCAGCCGCTCGGCCGCCGTGTGGATGCGGGGCATGTCGCCGATGAAGCCGATCCTGCGGTGCCCGTGCGCGATCAGATGGCGCACGCCGTCGCGCGCGCCCCCGAAGTTGTCCGACACCACCACGTCCGCGTCGATGTGCCCCGCCGGACGGTCGACGAACACCGTGGCGACGCCGGCCTTGATCTCCGGCTCAAGGTAGCGGTGGTCGTCGCCGGCCGGGATCACCACCAGGCCGTCCACCCGGCGGGCGCACAGCGCCAGCACCAACTCCTGCTCACGGTCGGCGTCCTCCGCGCTCGACCCGTTGATCAGCAGCGCGCCGTGGGCGCGGGCCACCTCCTCCACGGCCCGGCTCAGCGGGCCGTAGAACGGGTCAGCGAGGTCCTCCAGGACCAGGCCGATGCTGGCGGTCCGCCCTTTGCGCAGCACCCGCGCGCTGTCGTTGCGGCGGAAGCCGAGCGCCTCGATCGCCTCCTGCACCCGCCGCTCGGTCTCCGGCGTCACGCCCGGCTCGCCGTTCACCACACGCGAGACCGTCTTCAGGCCTACCCCGGCCCGCGCGGCCACGTCCTTCATCGTCGGACGGTTGCCGTATCGGGTCCCTGGGAAGCGGTCGGTGCGGCGGGTCGTCTCCGGCACGATGCGGTGTCCTGTCCTGTCGGCCACGGGGATGCGTGAGTCCATGGGCTTGTATGAGGATGTGGCGTCGAGCATAGAGCCTGGACAACGTTGTCAGGCTCGGGGGACACTGTCCGACGCACACTCCGGCCCGCACCTCACCGCTCGACCGGGCCGTTGCCCGTGTTCCATGTGTTGCCTCCTGGTCGCGCATGGCCGTTCTCAGCGTGTTCTCTGATGGTTTCCGATGGTTGACGGGGAGATCCGACTCTGATGCACACCGACCTCGTGGCTGCGCTCGACATCGGCGGCACCAAGATCGCCGGCGCGCTGGTGGACCGTGAGGGCCGGATCCTGGCCCGCGCCCAGCGGCCGACCCCGGCGCAGGAGGACGGCGACACCGTCATGGCGGCCGTCGGGGCGGTGATCGGCGACCTCGCCGCGTCCCCCCTCTGGGAGCGCGCGAGCGCGGTCGGCATCGGCAGCGCGGGACCCGTCGACGCCTCCGCCGGCACGGTGAGCCCGGTCAACGTGCCCGGGTGGCGCGACTATCCGCTGGTCGCGCAGGTGCGGGACGCGGTCGGCGGGCTGCCCGTCGAGCTGATCGGCGACGGGGTGGCCATCACGGCCGCCGAACACTGGCAGGGCGCCGCCCGCGGCCACGACAACGCGCTGTGCATGGTCGTCTCCACGGGGGTCGGTGGCGGCCTGGTGCTCGGCGGGCGGCTGCACCCGGGACCCACCGGCAACGCGGGACACATCGGCCACATCAGCGTGGACCTCGACGGCGACCCGTGCCCGTGCGGGGCGCGCGGCTGCGTGGAGAGGATCGCGAGCGGTCCCCACATCGCGCGGCGCGCGCTGGAGAACGGCTGGCGGCCCGGCCCGGACGGCGACACCTCCGCCGCCGCGGTGGCCGCCGCCGCCCGCGCCGGCGACCCGGTCGCCGTGGCCTCCTTCGAGCGGGCGGCCCGCGCCCTCGCCGCCGGCATCGCGGCGACGGCGACCCTCGTCGAGATCGACATCGCGGTGATCGGCGGAGGCGTGGGCAAGGCGGGCGAGGTGCTGTTCGCCCCGCTGCGGAAGGCGCTGACCGAGTTCGCCACGCTGTCCTTCGTCCGGCGCCTCACGGTCGTCCCGGCCCAGACCGGCACGGACGCGGGTCTCGTGGGCGCGGCAGCGGCGGCGCTGATGGGGCGGACGGACGCGGCGGACGCGGCGGTTGCCGGGGTGTGAGGGGCGCGGCCGGGATCGACCCGGGCGGGTCGGAGGAGGCGCCGGCCGGGATTGACAGGGGCGGGTCGGAGGCGGCCCCGGCCGGGATTGACAGGGGCGGGTCGGAGGCGGCCCCGGCCGGGATTGACCGAGGCGGGTCGGAGACGGGTCCGGCCGGCCCGGGCCGGGGTGGTTCCGGGCGTGGCTGGAGCGCCACCGGGTCGAGTCCGGCCGGGGGCTGGCTCGGGCCGTGCGCAGGGCGGTGTCCGGGCGCGAGCACCGACGCGTCCGAGCCCCCGAGCCCGGCCGGAGACAGGTCCGGGCGCTCGGGGAAGCGAGCCGTGACCGAACGGCCCGTTCCACAGTTGAGCCGGGCATGAAGAAGCGCAGCATGCTCGCCATCGCCTCCCTCGCCACCGGTTTCGTCGTCGCGGCCGTCACCCCGTCGCACGCGCTCACCGAGACCCCCGCCCTCGGCACGCTCGACGTCGAGAACACGCTCGACTCCCTCGACCGCACGGTCGGGGAGAACAACACCTTGGAGCTGGACATCGACCGGGACGGCAACGCCTGACGGGCCCCACGCGGCGTCGAAGGCGGCGCCGGCACCCCTCCTCCACGACGGGGCGCCGGCGCCGCCTTCATGTGTTCTCAACTCGATCTGGTTTCCGTGGCAGGGTGGAACGGGCAAGCCTCAGGGGGCCAACAGAAGAGGGGGAACCGTGATCGTCTGGATCAACGGGGCGTACGGTGCGGGGAAGACCTCCACCGCGCGCGAACTGATCGAGCTGATCCCGAACAGCACGCTCTTCGACCCCGAGGTCATCGGCGGAGCACTGGACCGGCTGCTCCCGCCCAAGCACCTCGCCGAGGTCGGCGACTTCCAGGACCTCCCGATCTGGCGACGCCTCGTGATCGACACCGCGGCCGCGATGCTCGCCGAGCTCGGCGGGACCCTGGTGGTCCCCATGACCCTGCTGCGCCAGGAGTACCGAGACGAGATCTTCGGCGGCCTCGCCGCCCGGCGCATACCGGTCCGTCATGTCCTGCTCGCCCCGGCCGAAACGATCCTGCGGGAACGGATAGCCGGCCGCGAGGTCCCGGAGGACCTCCCCGACGGGGAGATGCGGGTGCGGCAGTGGTCGTACGACCACATCGAACCGTTCAAGGCGGCGCTCGCCGCGTGGCTCACCGCCGACGCCTACCCGGTCGACAGCGGCAGTCTCAGCCCGCGCGACACCGCCCGCCGCATCGCCGAGGCGGTCGGCAGCGGGGAGGTGCCCGCCTGCGACATCGTGCAGACGCCCGAGCCGACGGCGGAGACCGTCGCCGCGGGCGTGCTGCTCTTCGACGAGCAGGACCGGGTGCTGCTCGTCGACCCCACCTACAAGGCCGGCTGGGAGTTCCCCGGCGGGGTCGTCGAACGCGGTGAGGCTCCCGCCCGGGCGGGCATGCGGGAGGTCGCGGAGGAGACCGGCATACGGCTCGACGACGTGCCGGCCCTCCTCGTCGTCGACTGGGAGCCGCCCGCGCCACCCGCCTTCGGCGGACTCCGGCTGCTGTTCGACGGCGGCCGCCTCGACTCCGAGGACGCCGGCCGCATGCTGCTGCCCGGCCCCGAACTCCGCGCCTGGCGCTTCGCCTCCGAGGCGGAGGCGGCCCACTTGCTGCCCCCGGTCCGCTACGAACGCCTGAGGCGCGCGCTGCGGGCCCGCGAACGCGGGCGGGCGATGTACCTGGAGGGCGGAGTGCCGGTGGGGTGAGGGGTTGGACGCCCTTTGGGCCGTCGCCCCCTGTCCTTCGGCGGCTCGCGTGACGCGTGAGTCGCGTTGCCGGGGTGGTCGGTGGTGGGGGGCGGGGTACGGGTGAGCCTGTCGGCTTGGTGCGCCCGGTGTGCCCGTCGCGGATCGGCGGGCGGCGGGTGTGCCGCACGCGTGCGGCGTCTGTCTCCCAAGGCGCCGAGGGGAGCACTCCCGCGCGGGCATGTGAAGCGGGGTGGCGTAGGCCTCAGGGGGTCGTGTGCTTGTTGGCCCCGGTGCCCTAGCTCAGACACCAGCCGCAAAGTAGCGACGAGTGAAGCTCAGGCCGCAGGTTGGTCGGGTGTCACTCACCAGAGTGGGTTGACGCGGTACTCATACTCGCGGTGGGCCTTGCGCTGTGCCGGGATCGCCGGCGCGTTGGGTGTGCCGTCGAGGGGCTGACAACGGGCGAGAAGCTGGCGGTGGATCGCGGGCGCGTCGCTGACGCGCAGGGTGTAGCCCTGGCCTCGCCGTACGGTCACGCCCTGGTCGAGCACGGCGCGCTCGGCGGGCTTCAGGTCGGCCGCGCGTAGGAAGTCGGCGACCTTGCCCGGCAGATCGAGGGGGCCAGCAGCTCCGGAGCCGGGGCGTCCAGGTCGACGACGGTGTAGTCGGGCAGGAGGTCGGCGACGGCGGTACGGACGGCGCCGCGGCTGACGGCGTACTCGCGGGCGAGGCTGGGGATGGACTGGCCGCCCAGGTGCGACGACGTGCGCACGTGGTCGGTCTTGTCGGCCGGGATGGCCGGGCGGCGACCGCCCTTGCTGCCCTTGGCCTCGGCGGCCCGTAGTCCGTCGTAGGTCAGCTCGCGCTGGAGGTCGCGCCGGAGTTCACCGGCGGCGGCGAGGGTCTGCACCATGAACTGCACGGTGGACAGCAGCTCGTCGGTGCGCGGGCGGCGGGCATGAGGTCCATCGCGGAGAACGCGCCGTGGTGGATGCGCAGGGCGAGACGGTCGCGGTGAAGGGCGTCGAGCACCTCGAGGACGTGCTGGGTGCCGCGTACGCGGCGGAACATGTCGCCGATGTGCACGGTGTCGCCCGGTCGCGCGCGTCTCTTGACACCCGGGCGAGGTCTGGCGAGCACCAGGATCACGCGGCTGGCTCCCCTCGGCGCCGGGGCGGCAGGCGCCTGCAGTGCACGCCTTGCCGAAGGGTCGACGCAAGGAGCTATAGTGCTAGTCAACTAGATAAATGGAGGAACCGGTGATTGAGTTCCACCTGAACAGCCGGTCGGGCCTGTCCCCGTACCAGCAATTGGTCCAGCAGGTGAGGCACGCACTGCGCCTGGGCCTGCTGAACGAGGGGGACCGCCTGCCGACCGTCAAGGACGTCGCTAAGCAGATGGCGGTCAACCCGAACACGGTGCTCAAGGCGTACCGAGAGCTGGAGCACGACGGGCTGGTGGCCGCCCGCCCCGGCGTCGGGACGTTCGTGACCCGGACGCTGGCCGACGGCACGCTCGCCGCGCACGGACCGCTCCGCAAGGACCTGCAGCGCTGGCTGACCAAGGCCCGCCTGGCCGGGCTCGACGACGAGAGCATCGAGGCGCTGTTCATGAACACATTCCGCAACGTCGCCGGAGAGGACGTGGCGTGAGCGCCGTCCTGCGAGCCCAAGGCCTGGGCAAGAGGTACAAACAGCGCTGGGCGCTGCAGAACTGCGACCTGGACGTCCCCGCCGGCCGGGTGGTCGGCCTGGTCGGCCCCAACGGCGCCGGCAAGTCGACCTTATTGAACCTGGCCTCCGGCATGCTCACCCCGACGGCCGGCACCATCGAGGTGTGCGGCGGCCGTCCCGCCGCAGGGGTGGAACAGCTGGCCAAGGTCGGCTTCGTCGCCCAGGACACCCCGACCTACTCCGCGCTGAGCGTCGCCGACCACCTCGACCTCGGCAAACGCCTCAACCGGAACTGGGACGACGTCGTGGCGCGTGACCGGATCCGTCGCCTCGGCCTGGACCTCAAGCAGCGAGCCGGCAAGCTGTCCGGCGGCCAGCGCGCACAGCTCGCTCTCACCCTGGGCATCGCGAAGCGCCCGGAACTGCTCATCCTGGACGAGCCGGTCGCGGCCCTGGACCCGCTCGCCCGACGGGAGTTCATGCAGGACCTGATGGAGGCCGTCGCCGAGCACGAGCTGAGCGTCGTGCTTTCCTCCCACTTGGTCTCCGACGTGGAACGGACCTGCGACTACGTCATCGTCCTGGTCGACTCCCGGGTGCAGGTGGCCGGCGACATCGACGACCTGGTCGCCTGCCACCACCGGCTCACCGGACCGCGCCGGGACCCGGACACGCTCCCGGCCGGCCAGCACGTCATCACCGCCAGCCACACCGAGCGGCAGACCACCCTCCTGGTACGCACGGACACCGCGGTCCACGATCCGACCTGGACCGTCAGCCCGCTCGGTCTGGAAGACATCGTCCTGGCCTACATGACCCGACCCGCCGATGCGGTGCGTGACACCCGGCGCGCACTGGAGGTACTCCGATGATCTGGCTGACCTGGCGCCAGTTCCGCACCCAGGCCGCCGTGCTGTTCGCCGTCGTGGCCCTTCTCGCCGCCACACTCGCGGTCTCCGGCCCGCAGTTGGCCGATCTCTACCGGACGGCCGGCAGCAGCCTGGTGGACCAGGTCTCCAGTGCCGACCAGACCCTCTACTACACCGGACTGCTGGTCGTGCTCGCCGTGCCGGCGGTCATCGGGATGTTCTGGGGCGCGCCGCTGATCTCCCGTGAACTGGAGACCGGCACCCACTACCTCGCGTGGAACCAGGGCGTCACCCGCACCCGCTGGCTGGCGACCAAGCTGGGGTTCGGTGCGGCGGCCTCCATGACCGCTGCCGGACTGACCAGCCTCGCGGTGAGCTGGTGGAGCAGCCCCATCGACCGGGCCATCAACGGCGGCGGCGCGACGGACACGTACTTCCCACGGCTCGACCCCGTGGCCTTCGCCGCACGAGGCGTCGTCCCCCTGGCCCACGCCGCCTTCGCCTTCGTCCTAGGCGTCGCCCTCGGCCTGGTCATCCGCCGCACCCTGCCCGCGATGGCCACCACGTTCGCCCTCTACACCGCCGTCCAGATCGCCGTGCCAATGTGGATCCGGTCCCACCTGGCCGCCGCGGACCGGACCACCCTGACGGTCGAGCCCGACGGCGCCCCCATCAGCATCCAGGACGGCGCCGAGCAGATCATCGTGCACCTCGAAGAAGTGCCCGGGTCCTGGGTCACCTCCCAGCAGACGCTGAACGCCGCCGGGCAGCCGGCCCCGGTGCCGTCGTCCTTCGCCGAGTGTCTGCGCACCGAGTCGGGCCCGCCCCCTCTGCAGCAGGTCGAAGGCTGCGTCGCCGACCTCGGCGCCCTGGGCTACAAGCAACAGGTGACGTACCAGCCCGCCGGGAACTTCTGGGCCCTTCAATGGGCCGAGACCGCGCTCTACCTCGGCCTCGCCCTGGCCCTGACCGGGTTCTGCGCCTGGTGGATCCGCCGCCGCGTGACCTGACAGACGCCAGCTCCGCTACGGGAGCAGCCGTGAGGGGCAGCCGGGAGCCGGCTGCCCCTCACGCCGTCGGCAAGTCCTCTTACTCGCGGGGGCCTTGCGAGAACTGTGGCTGGTCGTGGCAGGGTTCAGCCGGCGCGGTGATCCTTCCGCGGCAGGACGCAGCCCGGCGCCAGGGGGTGCAACGAGTCGTGTCGAAGCGAATGGCTTCGACACGCGGTGCTGCCCGACGATGCCCCGTCGGCGCGCGGCCACCCGGTGGAAGGTTCTCCGCCGGTCCCGTGTCCGGCGGCGGTCTCAGCGGTCGGTGTCCCCGTCGGCTGCGTCCACCATCGCCCGCAGCTTCCCTCCCGCGTCCTTCAGGGCCGGGTCGCCGTGGCCGAAGCAGGCGGTCTTTGTGTCGAGGTCGGCCAAGCGGGCGCAGGAGGTCGTGAGTTGCCGCTTGTCCAGGTTGAAGACGCCCGGGATCGGCGTGCCGTCCGTCGGTGACGCCGCCACCGTGTCGCCGGTGAACAGGACGCCCTCGTCGGGCAGATGAAGGGCGATGCTGCCCCGGGTGTGGCCGGGGACGTGCAGGACCCGGGCGCCGCCGCCGGCGTCCAGGACGTCGCCGTCGGACAACTCCGTGATGTGCGGAGGGTGTTCGTAGTCGCCCGGAGGCAGCAGGGACAGCGCGCGCCGGTGCAGGGGCAGTTCCCAGTCCTCCAGTGCCGGGGGCGGGCCCGGCGCCTCGCCGCGCACGTGGGGCGCGTCGAGCCGGTGGGCCAGCACCTCCGCGCCGGTGAGCGCCGCGACCTCCGCCGCGCCGCCCGCGTGGTCCTCGTGGAAGTGGGTCACCACGATCCGCCGGACGGCCTCCGGGCGCGCGCCGAGGGCCGTCACGGCCTCGACGATCCGCGCGCCCGACCCCGCCGGTCCGGCGTCGATCAGGGTCAGCGCGTCGGGGCCGTCACGCCAGACGTACGCCTGGCCGACCGGGAAGCGCAGCATCACCAGGCGGGGAAGCAGCTCGACGACGTCCATGCCCAGGACCGTAGGGCAGGGCCCCCGCCCGGAGGCGGAGGCTCTGCTCTCGGCAGAGGGCGCCGGTCAGTTGGCGCCGGAGGCGTAGTTGCGCAGGAACAGCGCCTCCGCGACCGACAGACGCTCCAGTTCGTCCGGCGACACGCTCTCGTTCACCGCGTGGATCTGCGCCTCCGGCTCGCTCAGGCCGATCAGCAGGATCTCCGCCTTCGGGTAGAGGGCGGCGAGCGTGTTGCACAGCGGGATCGAGCCGCCCTGACCCGCGTACTGCATCTCCTGGCCCGGGTACGCCGCCGCCATCGCGTCCGCCATGGCCTGGTACGCGGGGCTGGCCGGGTCGGCGCGGAACGCCTGGCCCTGGCCGACCTGCTCGGTGGTGACGCGCGCGCCCCACGGCGTGTGCGACTCGATGTGCGCACGCAGCAGTTCGGTCGCCCGCGCGGCGTCCACGCCCGGCGGCACCCGCAGGCTGATCAGCGCCCGCGCGCTCGCCTGCACGGACGGCGTGGCGCCGACCACCGGCGGGCAGTCGATGCCGAGCACGGTGACCGCGGGGCGCGCCCAGATGCGGTCGGCGACCGTGCCGGAGCCGATCAGCTCGACGCCGTCCAGCACCTTGGCGTCCTTGCGGAACTGCTCGTCCTCGTACTGGATGCCCTCCCAGGCGCTGTCGCCGGTCAGGCCGTCCACGGTCGTGCTGCCGTCCTCGGCGCGCAGCGAGTCCAGCACCCGCACCAGCGCGGCGAGCGCGTCCGGCGCGGCGCCGCCGAACTGCCCGGAGTGCAGGTTGCCCTCGAGCGTGTCGACGCGCACCCGCACCATCGTCATGCCGCGCAGGGTGGTGGTGACGGTGGGGAGGCCGGCGCGGAAGTTGCCCGCGTCGCCGATGACGATCGTGTCGGCGGTCAGCAGGTCCGGGTGCTCCTCGGCGTACCGCTCCAGGCCGCCCGTGCCCTGCTCCTCCGAGCCCTCCACGATGATCTTGACGTTGACCGGCACGCCGCCGTTCGCCTTCAGGGCGCGCAGCGCGAGCAGGTGCATGATGACGCCGCCCTTGCAGTCGGCGGCGCCGCGCCCGTACCAGCGGCCGTCGCGCTCGGTCAGCTCGAACGGCGGCGTGGTCCAGCCGGCCTCGTCCAGCGGCGGCTGCACGTCGTAGTGCGCGTACAGCAGGACGGTCTTCGCGCCCTCGGGGCCGGGCAGGTAGCCGTAGACCGACTGGGTGCCGTCCGGGGTGTCGAGCAGGGCGACGTCCTGGAAGCCCTCGGCGGTGAGCGCGGCGGTGATCCAGCGGGCGGCGCCCTCGCTCTCCTCACGGGGGAACTGGTCGAAGTCCGCCACCGACTTGAAGGCCACCAGCTCGGTGAGCTCCTCCTTCGCCCTGGGCATCAGTGAGGCGACGGTCACGGCGACCGGATTCGACGACATGGGCACGCTCCTTGTAGGTGCGACGTTGTGCAAGTGCGTACTTCTCGGTACGTGATGATCGTGTAGGTGTGCGTGAGTGACCCATGTAAGGGGCACTCACGTCGCCGATCCTCCCACAGCGGACCGTCACGACCGCCGCCGTAGGATGCGGGAGGACAGCAGCGGCAGGCGGCGTGATCGGAGCAGCGGACCATCGTGAGCAGCGAGAACTCTTCGGCGGACGACGAGCGGCAGGTGTGGGACGTCGTCGTGGTGGGCGCGGGACCCGCGGGAGCGTCGGCGGCCTACGCGGCGGCGGTCGCGGGGCGGCGCGTACTGCTGCTGGAGAAGGCGGAGCTGCCACGTTACAAAACCTGCGGCGGCGGCATCATCGGCCCGTCGCGCGACTCCCTGCCGCCCGGCTTCGAGCTGCCGTTCAAGGACCGGGTGCACGCGGTGACGTTCTCCAGCAACGGCCGCTTCGCCCGTACCCGCCGCTCCCGGCAGATGCTCTTCGGGCTCATCAACCGGCCCGAGTTCGACCAGCAGCTCGTCGAGCACGCGCAGAAGGCCGGGGCCGAACTGCGCACGGGTGTCGCCGTGCAGCGTGTGGAGCAGCACGGCTCGGCCGTGCCGGACCGGCGCACGGTCGCCGTCGTCCTCCAGGGCGGCGAGACGGTGCTCGCGCGGGCCGTGGTCGGCGCCGACGGCAGCGCCGGCCGCATAGGGGCGCACGTCGGGGTGAAGCTGGACCAGGTCGACCTGGGCCTGGAGGCGGAGATCCCGGTGCCGGAGACGGTCGCCGAGGACTGGAAGGGCCGGGTGCTCATCGACTGGGGCCCCATGCCAGGCAGTTACGGCTGGGTCTTCCCCAAGGGCGACACCCTCACCGTGGGCGTCATCTCGCGGCGCGGCGAAGGCGCTGCCACCAAGCGCTACTTGGAGGACTTCATCGCCCGCCTCGGCCTCGCGGGCTTCGAACCGGCCATCTCCTCCGGGCATCTGACCCGCTGCCGGGCCGACGACTCGCCGCTGTCCCGCGGCCGGGTGCTGGTCTGCGGCGACGCGGCCGGGCTGCTGGAGCCGTGGACCCGCGAGGGCATCTCCTTCGCGCTGCGCTCCGGCCGGCTGGCGGGGGAGTGGGCGGTGCGCATCGCCGAGGCGCACGACGCCGTGGACGCCCGCCGCCAGGCCCTCAACTACGCGTTCGCCGTGAAGGCGGGCCTCGGCGTCGAGATGAGCGTCGGCAAGCGCATGCTGGCGGCGTTCGAGCAGCGTCCGGGCGTCTTCCACGCGGTGCTGACCGGCTTCCGCCCGGCGTGGAAGGCGTTCAAGGACATCACGCGGGGCGCGACGACGCTCGGCGAGCTGGTCCGCACCCACCCCATGGCGCACCGCGCCCTGATGGCGCTGGACCGGCGTCCCGCGGGCGGCGGCGCTGAGGCCGGCCCCGGGCAGTGACCGAGGTCAGTCCCGGACGGTGACCGGGGTCAGTCCCGGGCAGTGACCGGGGTCAGTCCCGGACGGTGATCCGGAAGACGGGGTGGTCGGGGGCCGCCGCCAGGATCTCCTCGTCGGAGGACTTGGCGGTGACCCCCTTGAAGTACTGGTTGACCTCCCAGCCCCACTTCTTCAGGTAGGTGCGCAGCAACGGCAGCTTCTCCTCGTCGGGGATCTCCACGGCCGTGAAGGTGCGCACCTTGCGGCCGACGCGCAGCTCGCCACCGCCGGCGGCCCGCATGTTGCGCACCCATTGGGAGTGGCCGCGCGCCGAGATCAGGTACTGCTGCCCCCGGAAGGTGTGCGGGTTGACCGGGAGGCGCTGCATCCGGCCGCTCTTGCGGCCGCGGACGGACAGCTCGGCGCTGCCGGCCAGGCTGATGCCGTGCCTGGCGAGCCAGCCGACGATCCGGTTGAAGCGGGCGGCGACGGGACCGGCGGTGAAGTAGTACGGCGTGGGCGACGACATCGGTGACCTCCGGGAAGGGCATGGGGGAGAGCGCCGCTCTGTTCTGTGAGCACTGCTCTCGCTTCGATTTCAGTGTGCCCGGTCGAGCACGGCAATGCAAGAGCAGTGCTCTCGTTTGTGTGCGCTGATCTCTTTTCGTGGAACACTGACGGCATGACGAGCACACCGCACGGTGCCCGCGCACGGGCGAGGATCGAGATCACCGCGGCCATCAAGGAGGAGGCGCGCCGGCGGCTCGCCGAGCAGGGCGCCGCCGAGCTGTCCCTGCGGGCCGTGGCTAGAACGCTCGGCATGGCCTCCTCCGCGATCTACCGCTATTTCCCCAGCCGTGACGACCTGCTGACCGCCCTCATCATCGACGCCTACGACTCCCTCGGCGAGACGGCGGAAGCGGCGCTGAAGGCGTCCGAGGGCGCCCCCGCGGGGACGCGGTGGACCGCCGTGTGCGAGGCCATCCGCGGCTGGGCGCTGGCCCACCCACACGAGTACGCGCTGATCTACGGCTCCCCGGTGCCCGGGTACGCCGCGCCCGCGACCACCGTCCCGGCCGCCGCGCGCGTCGGCTTCGCCCTCATCGACGTCGTCCGCGACGCCCACCGGACCGGGGAGCTGGACGTCGCGCCCGTCCCGGCGGACCTGGAGCCCGAGGCCGCGCGCATGGCGGAGGACCTCGTCCCCGACCTGCCTCCCGCGGTGGCACCGGCCTGCGTGGCCGTCTGGGCGCAGCTGCTCGGCCTGATCGGCTTCGAGGTGTTCGGCCAGTTCACCCGCATCGTGGAGGAACGGGACGCGTTCTTCCGCCACACGATCGCCGGCCTCGCCCGCACGGTGGGCCTCCGGCCGGCCGACACTCTCTAGGCTCCGCGGCGGCGGTTGGCCTGCGGGCCTGGCGTCTTGGGGCTCGGCATCCGGCGGTCGGCCCGCCGAGCGGATGTGTGCCCGCACGGTGAGAAGGGGGGGGTCTATCGCCGCTTCCTGGGTACGCACCGCGCCAGCGGTTCTGCCCACAGGGGCGGCCTGCGACGGGCGAACGCCCTCCCCGGGCTCCCACCTCGCGGTTGCCCCACGGGGTGCACGCCCCGCAATGTCGCCCGCACGGTGGGCCGACGGCCCGCCGGCGTTTCCGGCTCCCGCACGTGCGGTGGCCTACGGCCTGGAGTCCGCCGGGCTCAGCACCTCACGGTCGGCCTGCGGGCCGGCGTCCCCAGACCGCTCCTTGCGGTTGTGCCCGCACGGTGGGCTTGGATGCCGCCGACGCCTCCAAGGGCTCCGGACTTCGCGGTCGGCCTGCGGCTCGGTGGCTCCTGGGGTGCGCATTCCGTGGGTCCGTTCAAACGGTGGGCCCGCAGCTCGTCTGCGTGTCTCCCGGGCTCCGCAGGACGCGCAGGTGGACGCTTCCTGGCTCGCTCGCCCCCTGCGGCTGCGCTCGCGCGGTGGTGTGCGGTTCGGCGGGCCCACGGGGCTTCGGATCTGGCGGTCGGTGGAGCGCGCAGGTGGACGCTTCCTGGCTCGCCCCCTGCGGCTGCGCTCGCGCGGTGGTGTGCGGTTCGGCGGGCCCACGGGGCTTCGGGCCTGGCGGTCGGTGGAATGCGCAGGTGGACGCTTCCTGGCTCGCCCCCTGCGGCTGCGCTCGCGCGGTGGTGTGCGGTTCGGCGGGCCCACGGGGCTTCGGGCCTGGCGGTCGGTGGAATGCGCAGGTGGACGCTTCCTGGCTCGCCCCCTGCGGCTGCGCCCGCGCGGTGGTGTGCGGTTCGGCGGGCCCACGGGGCTTGGGCCTTGCGGTCGGTGGAACGCGCAGGTGGACGCTTCCTGGCTCGCTCGCCCCCTGCGGCTGCGCCCGCGCGGTGGTGTGCGGCCCGGCGGGCCCACCGGGCTTCGGACCTCGCTGTCGGTCTGCGGCCCGGCGGACCGACCGGGCTTCGGACCTCGCCGTCGGTCTGCGGCCCGGCGTCTCGTGGGGTGCGCGCCCCTGCGGTCGCGCCCGTGCGGCGGACCGGCGGGGCCTGGCCCGAGGCCCGGCGCCGCGCCTTCCTGCATCGCCGCCCGCCTCGTCGTGGCCGCCCCGCCGCGTCTCCCGGGCGCCCCCGCGCCCTCCCGGCCGTACTTCCCCGGGAGTACGTGTGATCACGCCGTCCGGCCGACGTCGTCGGGTGGGTGCGGCGGCTAGCGTGGCGGGCATGGACGAACAGCGTGGGTCCGGCGTCGGGCCGCCGGATCGGTGGCGGCACGGCGCGCCGCCGCGCCGGTGGCGGTACGGCCCGCCCGGCTGGAGCCGTCGCGCCGCCGGGCGGGGCGACGGCACCCGGTGGCCGTGGCTCTCCACGGTGCTGTTCACCGCCTTCGTGCTGATCGGCTCCGGATTCGCCGACCATGCCCAGGCGGGCGAGCGGGTCGCCCTCGACCCCCTGGGCCGCGTGCTGCTGTTCCTGTCGGGCGCGGTGCTGCTGTGGCGGTGGCGGCATCCCGTCGCCGTGCTGTGGGGGACGGTCGCCGCCGTCCTGCTGTACCTCGGCGCCGGATATCCGTACGGGCCGGTCCTCCTGAGCGTCGCGGTGGCCGGTTTCGCCGCCGTCGTCTCGGGCCGGCGGTACGCGGCCTGGGCGGCGATGGCGACGCTGTGGGCCGGGCATCTGCTGACCGTCCACGTCCTGTACCGGTGGCTGCCCCCGTCGGGTGACGACGCGGCCCCCTGGACCGAGGAGATCGTCGTCGCCACCTGGGTGGTAGCGCTCCTGGCCGTGTCCGAACTGGCCCGCGTCCGCCGTGAGCAGTGGGCGCGCGAGCGGGCCGAGCGGGCCCGGGCGGAGCGGCGGCGCGCCGACGAGGAGCGGCTGCGCATCGCCCGCGAGCTGCACGACGTGCTCGCGCACAGCATCTCCGTCATCAACGTGCAGGCCGGCGTCGGACTCGCCCTGCTGGACGGCGACCCCGAACAGGCCCGCACCGCGCTCACCACCATCAAGGCCAAGAGCAAGGAGGCGCTCGGCGAGGTACGTCAGGTGCTCGACACCCTGCGCGCCCCCGGAGCCGCCCCGCGCACCCCGGCGCCCGGCCTGGACCGGCTGCCCGAGCTGGTGGAACAGGCCGCGAGCGCGGGACTGACCGTCACCGTCGAGGGCGAGCCGCCCCGACTGTCGCCCGGCGCCGACCTGGCCGCCTTCCGCATCGTCCAGGAGGCGCTCACCAACGTCGTACGGCACTCCGGGTCCCGCGAGGCGCGCGTGCGCATCGAACGGCGCGACGGGCGGCTGCGGCTGCTGGTCGACGACGACGGGCCCGCCACCGGCGCGGACGCCGGCGGCACCGGCAACGGGCTGGCCGGGATGCGGGAGAGGGCCGCCGCGCTCGGTGGCACCATCGAGGCGGGCACCCGCCCGGACGGAGGGTTCCGCGTGCTCGCCGACCTGCCGATCGACACCGAGGAGGACGACCGGTGATCCGTGTGGTGCTCGCCGACGACCAGTCACTGGTCAGGGCGGGATTCCGTGCCCTGCTCGACGCGCAGCCGGACATCGAGGTGGCGGGTGAGGCGGCCGACGGCGAGGAGGCGCTGCGTCTGGTCCACGAGGTGCGGCCCGACGTCGTGCTGATGGACATCCGCATGCCCGGACTGGACGGCCTCGCCGCCACCCGCGGCGTCACCGGGGACCCGGACCTGGCCGACGTGAAGGTGGTCATGCTCACCACCTTCGAGCTGGACGAGTACGTCTTCGAGGCGATCCGCTCGGGCGCCTCCGGTTTCCTGGTCAAGGACACCGAACCGGACGAACTGCTGCGCGCGGTACGGGCGGTGGTCGACGGCGACGCCCTGCTCTCGCCGGGTGTGACGCGCCGGCTGATCGCCGAGTTCGCCGCCCGCTCCAAGGAACCGGCCGCCGCGGGCGCCCTGTCCGAGCTGACCGAACGGGAGCGGGAGGTGATGGCGCTGGTCGGACTGGGCCTGACCAACGAGGAGATCGCCCGCCGCCTGGTCGTGAGCCCGCTCACCGCCAAGACCCACGTCAGCCGCACCATGGTCAAGCTGGGCGCCCGCGACCGCGCCCAACTGGTCGTCCTCGCCTACGAGTCCGGACTCGTGCGGCCGGGCTGGCTGGGCTGAGCCGCCCGCCGGAACCGCACCAGCACGGACACGGTGCGGACGGCGAACAGCACCCCCGCGAGCACACCGCCCCCGCGCACCAGCACCGTCTCCACCGCCCCCGGCAGCGCGAACAGCAGCGCCGGACCCGCCACCGCGCCGAACACCACGGCCGCCGCGAAGGCCGCGCTGCACAGCGCGTACCCGATCTCGACGGTGATGGCGTCCCGCTCCGCCTGACCGCGCCGGCCGCCCGACCCCGTTCCCCCGTGCTCATCCATGCCGGGAGTGAAACAGGCGGGCGGCCGACGGGCAAGCGCCCCTGCCTCAGACGACCGCGGACGTCTCCCGCCACAGCTCCGCGAGCGCCGCGTCGCCCGTCACCTCCGGCACGGGGAGCCGGTTCCACAGCGACAGGTACAGCTCGGCGGCCGGACCGGACACCTCGCACTCCGCGTCCCCGGCGGCGTCCCGCGTGGTCACCGGGGGCTCCTGCGAGAGCCGCACCGTCCACACCGCGTCCGCGTCCGTCGCGCGTATCCGGAGCACGCGCGGCCCGGGGGTGCGGACCTTGCTCTTGCGGCGGGCGTGGAAGCCGCGCAGCAGTTCGTCGACGCCGTCCACCGCGAAGGCCGTGGCGACGGGATCGGGGCCGCCGCCGCGCGCGGCCTGCGCGTCCCAGCGGTGCACGGCCGTCTCGTGGGCCTGGCGGCGGGCCCAGAAGCCGAGCCCGGATCCGGCGCCCGGCAGGAAGGTCCAGCACTCCACGTCCGGCTTCGCCTCGCGCAGCGTGTCGAGCAGCGCGCGGTGGCAGGCCCGGTACCAGGCGAGCAGCTCAGGACCGTCCAGGTCCGGGTGCTCCTCCATCGGGCGGGGGGTCGGGCACGCGTCGGCGACGAAGCCCGCCGCCCACCGGTGCACCACGCCGGTGTGCCGCAACAGGTCCCGGACCCGCCAGTCCGGGCAGGCGGGGACGGGGGCCCCGGGCCCCGCCTGCCCCGCCGCGTCGGCCAGCGACCGGCCCTCGCGCTCGAGAATCTCCAGGTACCAGGCAGTCTCCATGGCCGGGAGTCTGCCCCACGGAGGGCCGGTGCGGTCAGTGCTTTTCCCGGCGCCCTACGGCAGCGGCGTCCCGCCCGTCGCGTTCACGATCTCGGCGGTGATGAACGACGCCTCCTGCGAGGCGAGGAACACGTACGCCGGGGCCATCTCGGCGGGCTGGGCCGGACGCCCGATCGGGGCCTGCTTGCCGAACTCCGCGGTGTCCGGCAGCGTCGCCGGGATCAGCGGCGTCCACACCGGTCCCGGCACCACGGCGTTGACCCGGATGCCCCGCTCGATCAGCATCTGCGCCAGCCCCTGCGTGAACGTGACGATGGCGCCCTTGGTGGTCGCGTAGTCCAGCAGATGCGGACTCGGCTTGTACCCCTGCACGGACGCCGTGTTGATGATGCTGCCGCCCTCGTTCATGTGCGGCACGGCCATCTTGCACAGCCAGAACATGCCGTAGAGGTTGGTGCGCACCACCCGGTCGAACTGCTCGGTGGTGATCGCCTCGATGCCGTCCGGCTGCGACATCTGGTACGCGGCGTTGTTCACCAGGATGTCGATGCCGCCGAACTCGGAGACCGCCCGGTCGATCAGCGCCCGGCAGTTCTCCTCCTCCCGGATGTCGCAGGACACGGCCACGGCGCGCCGGCCGGCCTCCTCGACCCAGCGCGCGGTCTCGTCCGCCTCCTCCTTCTCGCTGTCCAGGTACGTGAACAGGACGTCGGCCCCCTCACGGGCGAACGCCAGGGCGACCGCGCGGCCGATTCCGGAGTCCCCGCCCGTGATCACGGCCGTACGGCCGGTCAGGCGGCCGCTGCCCCGGTAGGAGTCCTCACCGTGGTCCGGCGGCGGGTCCATGGGGCCGGTCCAGCCCGGATGCGGCTGGTCCTGGGAGGGGAAGTCGGGGGTGGGGTGCTGGTCGACGGGGTTCTGCTGCTCGCTCACGTTCTCTCCCGGATCCGCGGGGTGGTCTCCTGCGGCGTCCGCCGGGCGGAGGACCGGCGGACGCCGACGACCGGGTACCCCGGGACCGCCCGGCGATCCCCGCCGGGCGCTCAGTCCGTCCGCACGTGCCGGGTGGTGAACCCGATGGCGGTGGCCACCGCCGCCAGCACCGCCACGCTGGTGAGAGCGGCCGGGAGGCTGTACCAGTCGGCCATGAAACCGATCGCGGGCGGGCCGAGCAGCATCCCGCCGTAGCCGAGCGTGGAGGCGGTCGCCACCCCGGTCGGGCCCGCCAGCGCGCCCGCCCGTTCCACGGCGACCGGGAAGAGGTTGGCGAGCCCCAGCCCGGTGACGGCGTACCCCAGCAGCGCCGCCCCCAGGTACGGGGCCAGCGCGCCGAGCAGCATGCCGGCCACGGCCGTGGAGCCGCCCACCAGGATGGTGCGGGTCCGGCCCAGCCGTTCCAGCAGGGTGGTGCCGCTCAGCCGGCCGATCGTCATGGCGAGCGCGAAACACAGATAGCCGACGGCCGCCGCGCCCGGCGAGGCGTCCAGGTCCTGCTCCAGATGGAGCGCCCCCCAGTCGGCCAGCGCGCCCTCGCCGTAGGCGGTGCACAGCGCGATCAGCCCGAAGACGACCACCAGGGCGCGGGTGCGCCGGTCGTGCCGGGGCGCGGAGCCCTCGGCGGGCCGTCCCCCGTCCGCCGGGCTCAGCGGCTCGCACCGCATCAGCGCCCGCCCCGCCACCGCCGTCACCAGCAGCGCGGCCACGGCGAGCCCCGTGAGATGCCGGACGGGCGACAGGGATCCCGCGACCAGGGCGCCCAGCCCCGCGCCGATCATGCCGCCCAGGCTGAACGCCGCGTGGAAGCTCGGCATGATGGGCCGCCGCAGCACCGCCACCAGGTCGACGGCCGCGCTGTTGAAGGCGACGTTGATCCCGCCGTAGGCCGCACCGAAGACCAGCAGCACGGCGCCCAGCGCGAGCGCGGAGTGGGTCAGCGGGGGCAGGGCCACGCTGACGCTGAGCAGGACCGCGCAGACCACGGTGACCAGGTGGCTGCCGTACCGGCGGCACAGTCGGCCGGTCAGCGTCATGGTGATCACGGCACCCGCGGAGACGCCGAGCAGCGCGAGCCCCAGGGCGCTCGCGGACGCCCCGGTCTGTTCCTTGATGGCGGGGATGCGTACGACCCAGCCGGCGAAGACGAAGCCGTCCAGGGCGAAGAAGGCGGTCAGGGCGAGTCGGAGTCGGACGAGGTCGGTACCCGGCACGGCACTGTGCGAACGGGTTTTGTTTATCAGCGGCACAAAAGCAGGCTAGGCGGCGTCCGATGTCCCGGCAAGAGGCCGCGGGATGCGACGGAAGTGAGCCGGCGCACGGCCGAAGGGGTGGGGGAGTTAACCCGTGTGATCGTCCCGGATGGTGGGGTCGCGCGACATGACTGAGCGTGGATCAGGCCGGAGCCCGGGAGAGTTGTGCTGACGCGGAGTCAGCTGCCCGGCCTCCAGCGGAAGGACTCTCAGATGCGCTCTGCCCGCATGGTGCTCGCCGCCGCGACGGCCACGGCGGCTCTCGCCATCGCCGCCCCCGCGGCCTACGCCGACCACGACGGCGACAGCGGCCACGACAAGTCTTCCTACAGCAAGGAGTACGACAAGGAGAGCAAGCACGACGAGGGCGGCAAGTACGGCAAGCCGCACGGCGGGGTCCACGCGGGCGGCGGCGCCCTGTCCGCGGTGACCGGGGACGACTGGGGCAGCGCCAAGGACCCGAAGTACGACCCCGAGACCTACAAGGAGAAGGGCGACTCGCAGAGCGAGGAGTCCTGGAGCGGCAAGCAGGACAAGGAGTGGAAGCACGACAAGCCGCACGGCGGCGTGCACACCGGCGGCGGCGGTCTCGCCTCGCAGCCCGGTGTCACGGCCGGCGGCCTGGCCGCGCTCGCCGTCCTCGGCACCGGCGCCTACGCACTGCGCCGTAAGAAGGCCTCCGGGAACATGGCCTGAGCCGTGCCCGGGGTCATAGCGGCCGGGGCCGTCCCAGGCGCACCGCGCGCCACGACGGCCCCGCCCGCCCCCTCCCGCGTCCTCCCTCCCTGACAGCCCTCCGCCCTGCCCGAACGAGGTGGTTCCCCCGATGCCGGCCAGTGCCCCCACTCCCGTGAAACCCGACCAGGCGTCCCCGACGAGGCGCAGGGTGCGCTCCGTCATGACCGCGGTCTTCTGGGGCGGGGCCGGTCTGCTGCTGGCCACCACGCTGATGGGCGGCGGTGAGGACCCGCCCGACGACGCCCACGGGCCGCACGCCTCCCGCACGGTCGCAGCGGCGCCTTCCGCGGGCGCGTCCACCGGACCGGCCGAGGGCGGGGCCGCCGTCTCGCCGTCCCCCGCCGAACGGTCCCCGGGCAAGCACCTGGCGCGCTCCGCGCCGACGCGGCTGGTCATTCCGTCCATCGGCGTGAACGCCCCCTTCACGGCTCTCGACGTCGACAGCAAGGGCCGGCTCGAAGCGCCCCCGCCGAACGACACCAACCTGGTCGGCTGGTACGCCAAGGGCGTCTCCCCGGGCGAGCTGGGCACGGCGATCGTCGCCGGGCACGTGGACACCAAGACCTCCGCGGCCGTCTTCGCGCGCCTCAGCGAACTGAAGAAGGGCGACCGCTTCCAGGTGCGGCGCGCCGACGGCACCCGTGCCACGTTCGTCGTCGACGAGGCGGAGTCCTTCGCCAAGGACGACTTCCCGAACGAGCGCGTGTACGCCGACACCCCCGACGCGCAGGTCCGGCTCATCACCTGCGCCGGCGCCTACGACCACACCGCCAAGGACTACACCGAGAACCTGGTGGTCTTCGCCCACCTCGTCTGAACACCGGTCCCACGACGAACGGCTGCCCGGAGGGGTGAGGGTCCCTCCGGGCAGCCGTTCCCTCACGCCGCGGAGCACTCAGTGCCGTTCAGGAGGAACACCGCAGGGCTGCCGGCGGCCCCCGGCCGGGTCCCCGTGAAGCCCAGCGCCACCGAACCGGACGGCGGGATCGTCGCGGTGTACGGGGCCGCCGTGACGCTCACCTCCGCACCGCTCTGCGTCACCGTCCCGCCCCACAGGCTGGTGATCCGCTGACCCGCCGGGAAGGTCCAGCGCAGCGTCCACCCGTCGACCGTCGTGCTCCCGGTGTTGCGGAGGACGATCTCGCCCTGGAAGCCGCCGGGCCACTCGCCCGTCACCCGGTAGCCGATCGCGCAGGACCCGGCCGCCGGACCCGGCGCCGTACGGACGGTCACCGTCGCGGAGCGCGCCGAGCGGTTCCCGGCCGCGTCCCGCGCGTACACGGCGAAGGTGTACGACGTGTCCGCCGCGAGACCGGACACCGTGGCCGTGGTGCCGGAGGCGGAGGCGGCGACGGTCTCCTGACCGCCGGCGACCCGCACGACGTCGTAGCCGGTCACGCCGACCGCGTCGGTGGCCGCACCCCAGGACAGGGCCACGGAGGAGGACGTCACCGCGGAGGCCGCGGGAGCGCCCGGCGCGGTCGGCGGCGTGGTGTCCTCACCCGAGCCGCTCCGGAAGACCGCGGCCTCCTCGGACGTGGCCGCGATCCCGTCCGGACCGTCGAAGAGACGCTGCCCCCAGCCGGTCGGCCGGTCGGGGTCGAAGTTCTCGACCATGTCCAGGTACTCGACCCCGCCGCCGTTGCCGCTCCACGACCAGCCCAGGTAGCCGATGCCGAGCTGCCGGGTGACCGACAGGACGGCGTCCTCGTCCGGGTTGCCGTCGGAGTGGTCGTGCCCGAACTCGCCCACCACGATCGGGAGTCCCGCGGCGACGAACCGGTTCAGGTAGTCGCTCACCTCGGCGGCGGTGTCGAAGACGCCATACATGTGGATGGAGAACACCGTGTTGGCGTCCGGGTCGGCCGCGAACACGGACGCCGCGTTGTCGCGCATGGTGAACGCCCAGTCCTGGCCCCAGTTGGGGGCGTCGACCATCAGCGTGTGGTCGAACCCGGCGGCCCGCAGCTTCCGGATCGCCGCCTTGGTGTCGTCGGTCCAGCGTGTGTAGCCGGTGTTGCCGTGCGGCTCGTTGCCGATGTTGACGACGACGTAGTCCTCCTGGCCGACGAGCGCGTCGCGCACCTCGATCCAGTAGTCGGCGGCGCGGGACAGCGTCACCGCTCCGCTCTGTTCGCCGTAGCCCGTGGTGTCGTGCACCTCCAGGACGCAGATCAGCCGGTTCCGCTTGCACTGCGTGACGACGTTCGCCACGTCGGCGGTGTCGTTGCGGGTCCACCGGTCGCCGCTGGACAGCACGACGCGGACGGTGTTGGCGCCCTTGGCCTTGATGTGGTCCAGCGAGTCGAGCCGGTCGGCGTACCAGGTGTGGGCGTGGTTGACGCCGCGCATCACGAAGTCGTTCCCGGACGCCTCGAGGAGCCGTCCGTCCTGCACGCGGAACCCGGTGGGCGCGGCGTGGGCCGGGGTGGTCGGGGCGAGCGGTGTCAGGAGCAGACCCGCGAGCGCGGCGAGGAGGGCGGCGGCCCAGGGGACGGTGCGACGGGTGGATCTCATGGCGGCTCCAGGGGAGGGGTGGGTGAGGGGGTTCGCGTCTCGGTGGGTGCGGGGTGCGGAGTGCCGGGTCAGGAGGCCGGTGTGGCCGCGCAGTCGGCGGAAGCGGCAGGGGCGGCCGCCCCCGTGGTGGTGGCAACGATCCCGAACACCGTGCTCGCGCCGGCGGCGAGGGAGCTGTTCCAGCCCGCGTCGGAGACGGTGGCCGTGCCGTCGGCGGCCGTCGTCAGGACGCCGTTCCAGACCTGGGTGACGCGGGAGCCGTCGGCCGGGCGCAGCGTCACCGTCCAGCCGCGGACGGGGGCGGCGGAGGTGTTCCGCACGGTCACCTCGGCCTGGTAGCCGCCCTGCCAGACGGAGACGGCACGGAAGGACGCGGTGCAGGTGAGGGCGGGGGTTCCCGGGTCGCCCGGGTCGCCGGGGTCGCCGGGGGTGTTCCCCAGCTGCGCGACGAGGGCGGGGAACCAGCGGGCGGCGATCTTCTCGTCGCCCGCCGCGTTAGGGTGCACACCGTCGTAGGTGTCGGTAGCGGTGTCGAAGCCCGTCCACTGGTCCACGACGACCACGGGGGAGCGGTCGGTGCTCGCGCCGGCGGCCCAGGCGGGTATACGGGCGTTGACGTCGGCGACCCGCCGGCCGCAGTCGGCGCAGGTGGCGGGGTTCATGGGGATCAGCTGGGCGACCAGGACGCGCATGTCCGGGTTGGACTCCCGCATCTGCGCCAGCAGCGTGTCGTAGGCGGCCAGGTCGCGGTCGGGCGCGATGTCGCTCCAGACGTCGTTCGTGCCGAAGTGCATGACAACGATGTCCGGTCGGGTGGCGGCCAGCCGTGCGGGCAGCAGGCCCTGGTTCGCGACATTGGTGACCAGTTCGCCGCCGTGTCCCTCGTTGTTGCCGTCGTGCGCGACCCCGCACCCCTGCGGGGGCAGGGTGCCGACGAAGTCGATGCCGGTGTGTCCGGCACCCTGGAGCCGGTTCCACAGCAGGGCGCGCCAGCAGCCGGGTGAGCCGGTGATGGAGTCGCCGAGCGGCATGATCCGTACGGGGTCCGCGGCCGCCGTCGTGTCCGGGGCGGGAGCCGCGGTCGCGGCCGGGGCGAGCAGGCCGAGCGGCAGCAGCAGGGCGGCCAGCAGGCCGAGCAACGAGCGGAGGCGTGAGCCTGGTAAGTGAAGCGGGCGGGTGTCGCGCATGGTGTCCCTTTCCAGGAGTGGATGTGGGAGCGCTCCCATGCGGGACATGTAGCCACCGTTGTCGGTTACCCGTCAAGAGGTGAGGCGAGGATCGGTCGCGCGACCAGCGAGGGCGGGACGCGTCGGGCCGGGACGCCGTGGGGCGTCCCGGCCCGACGCCGGGAAGTTCAACCGCCGTTCGACGGCTCGCGCCTCAGACGCCCGGGTCGGACGGCGTACGGGGGCCGGACTCCCCGGACGGCTCCGGCGCCCCGGCCGGTGTGGCCGTACGGCGGGGCAGCGCCCTGCGGAGCAGCGGCCAGGCGAGCAGCAGCACCACCACCGCGTACACGGTCACCGAGAACGGCGTGTTCACCAGACCGGTGACGCCGCCGTCGCTGATCTGGAGCGCGCGGCGCAGTTGCTGCTCGGCGGCCGGGCCGAGGATGACGCCGATGACGGCGGGCAGCACCGGCAGCCCGTACCGCCGCATGCCGAACCCGATCAGGCCGATGACGAGCAGCATCACCAGGTCGACCGCCTCGCCGCCGACCGCGTACGCGCCCACCGCCGCGAAGAACATGATCCCGGCGTACAGATACGGCCGAGGGACGCGCAGCAGCTTCGCCCACAGCGGCGCGAGCGGCAGGTTCAGCGCGAGCAGCAGCACCATGCCGACGAACAGCGAGGCGATCAGGCCCCACACCAGGTCGGGCTCCCGCTCGAAGAGCAGCGGACCGGGCTGGATGCCGTACTGCTGGAACGCGGCCAGCATGACCGCCGCGACCGCCGTGGTCGGCAGACCCAGCGTCAGCATCGACACCAGCGTGCCCGCCGCCGACGCGGACGCCGCCGACTCGGGGCCCGCCACCCCCTCGATGGCGCCCTTGCCCCACTCGTCCTTGTGCTTCGACAGCCGCTTCTCCGTCACGTACGACAGGAACGTCGGGATCTCCGCCCCGCCCGCCGGGATCGCGCCGAACGGGAAGCCGATGAACGGGCCGCGCGCCCAGGACTTCCAGGTGCGCCGCAGATCGGCGCGGCCCAGCCACGGCCGGCCCACCGGGATCGCCTCCGGCGGCCGGCGCCGCAGATGGGCGGCCACCCACAGCGCCTCGCCGATCGCGAACAGGCCCACCGCGACGATGACGACGTCCACCCCGTCGGCGAGATGCAGCGAGCCGAACGTCAGCCGCTGCTGCCCGGTCATCTGGTCCAGGCCGATCAGACCGATGGTCAGGCCGATCAGCAGCGAGGCCAGGCCCCGGATCCGCGACGAGCCGAGGACGGACGTCACGGCGATGAACGCCAGGACCATGATGGCGAAGTAGTCCGGCGCGCCGATGTCCACCGCCAGGTCGGCGACCGCCGGCGCGAGCGCCACCAGCAGCAGCGTACCCACCATGCCGCCCGCGAAGTGGCCGACGGCGGCGGCCGCGAGGGCCTGCGCGCCGCGTCCCGACTTCGCCATCGGGTTGCCCTCCATCGCGGCGACCACGGCGGCGCTCTCACCGGGCGTGTTCAGCAGGATCGAGGTCGTCGAACCACCGAACATCGCGCCGTAGTAGATGCCGGCGAACATGATGAACGCGCCGGTCGGGTCGAGCCCGTACGTCACCGGCAGCAGCAGGGCCACGGCCATCGCCGGGCCGATGCCCGGCAGCACACCGATCGCCGTGCCGAGCAGCACACCCACCGCGGCCCACAGGAGGTTGAGCGGGGTGAGGGCCGTACCGAACCCGTCCAGCAGGGAGTTGAGGGCGTTCATGTCACAGCACTCCCATCAGCGGACCACCGGGAAGCGGCACTCCGAGCAGCTTGTCGAACAGGCCGTAGGTGGCCAGCGAGAGCACCGCGGCGATCAGCGGGTCGCGGTCCACCCGGCGGCTGCCGAGCGTGTACGCGGCGCCCCAGAACAGCAGGGCGCCCGCGGCGGGGAAGCCGAGCGGCTCGATGAGGACGGCGGAGCCGAGGAACACACCGGAGAGCAGCAGCACCGTGCGCCAGTCGGCGGGCTCGGACAGGTCGACGTCCTCGCCGGCCTCCGCCTGACCCCGGCCGCCGCGGAGCACGTCCACGGCGAGCAGGACGGCGACGACGAGCAGGGCGGCGCCGACGACCACGGGCACGGTCTTCGGCCCGACCGGCCCGCGCTGGGTGATGTCGACGTCCATCGTGAGGGCGTCGGTGAGGACGAGCACGCCGAGGGTGAGGAGGAGGGCGCAGACGCCCAGTTCGGAGTGGTCGCGGAGCCAGGAACGGGCGGTGCGGGGGGTGGCCGGCGGCGCCTTCTGCTCCTTCTGAGCCTTCTGCGCCTTCCGTGTCTTCTCTTCGGGTGTCGGGGTGGAGGGAGTGGTCACAGGCCGAGCTCCTTCAGGACCGACACCACGCGCTCGTCCTCGGCGGCCAGGAACGCGCCGAACTCGTCGCCGGTCAGGAACGCGTCGTCCCAGCCGTTGCGCTTCATGGACTCCTGCCACTCCTTCGAGTCGTGCAGCGCCTCCAACAGCCGTACGAGCTTCGCCCGTTCGGCGTCCGTGAGGCCGGGCGGGGCGACGACACCCCGCCAGTTCGTGAACTCCACGTCGTAGCCCGACTCCCGAAGCGTGGGCGCGTCGAGACCCGGCACGCGCTCCGGACCGGTCACCGCCAGCAGCCGCAGTTCGCCCGCCTCGATCTGGTCGCGGTACTCGCCGACCCCGGAGACGCCGAAGGCGACCTTGCTGCCGAGGATCGAGGCGAGCAGTTCGCCTCCGCCGTCGAACGGGATGTAGTTGACGTCCTTCGGGGCGATCCCGGCGGCCTGCGCCATCAGCATCGGCGCGAGGTGGTCGGGGCCGCCGGGGGAGGAGCCGCCGCCGACGGGGAGCCGGCCGGGGTTCGCCTTCCACGCCGTGACGAGGTCGTCGACGGTCCGGTACGGGGAGTCCTTGGCGACCACCACCACGTCCTGCTCCTCGGTGAGGCGGGCGAGGGGCGTGGTGTCGGCGAGGGTGCGGGGCGCGTGGTTGGAGCGGACGGCGCCGACGACGCCGAGCCCCATCGACATCGCCAGCTTGCCGTTGCCGCGCTCGTTCACCAGGCGGGTGAGGCCGACCGTGCCGCCGGCGCCGGGCAGGTTGAACACTTCGACGGAGCGGGTGAGTCCGGCGTCCTCGGCGTTCTTCGCGGCCGTGCGGGCGGTGATGTCGTAACCGCCGCCGGGTGTGTTGGGAACCATGAGGCGCAGGCCCGGGATGTGGGTGCCGGTCTCGGCGCCGCTGCCGGTCGTGAGCAGCGGTGGGCCCACGAGGACGAGCAGAGCGGCGCCGAGCAGGGCGAGGGGTGTGCGCAGGCGCACGGGTGCCACCACCTGTCGGTCGGGTTGTGCGGGTGCGGGTGCGGGTGCGGGTGCGGGTGCGTCGTGTCTCGGGTGCGTCACCCGCGGAGGGGCGGGTGACGCGGGCCACATGGTGCCTGGGTGGGGGTGGGCTGTCGCGGTTACGGAAGCAATGGAGGTTGTGGTCGTTGTGTCAGCGGGGCGGTCGCTCCCGGTGCAGGTCCGGCGCAGGGCCCTGTGCCGGGGCGGGGGGCGGGGCGATGATGAGCGCATGTGGGACGGGCAGGATGTGAGCCGGGCCGGTGGGGCCGGCACGGTCGCCGGGGCCATCGGAGTGCTGGTGGTGGACGACGACTTCCGGGTGGCGCGGGTGCACCGGGCGTACGTCGAACGCGTCGACTCCTTCCGGGTGGTCGGGGTCGCGGGCAGCGGTGAGCAGGCCTTGAGCGCCGTCGAGGCGCTCCGTCCCGATCTTCTGCTGCTCGACCTGTACCTGCCCGACGTGTTCGGCCTCGACGTCATCCCCCGGCTGCGCACGGCCGGGCACGACTGCGACGTCATGGTCGTCAGCGCCGCGCGCGAGGCGGACGCGGTGCGTGGCGCCGTGCGGCACGGCGTCGTCGACTATCTGCTCAAGCCCTTCGACTTCGAGGACCTGCGGGGGCGGCTGGAGCGGTACGCGGTGCAGCGGGGGCTGCTGCGGGACACCGTGGTGCGCGGGCAGGCGGACGTCGACCGGGTGCTCGCGGCGGCGGCGATGCCCGTACCGACCGTGCCGTCCGGGTCGCGCCGGCTGCCCAAGGGGATGAGCGCGGAGACCGCCGGGCTGGTCGAGCGGACACTGCGGGAGGCGGAGGGCAGCCTGTCGGCGAGCGAGTGCGCTCGGCTGACCGGTGTCTCGCGCGTCAGCGCGCGGCGGTATCTGGAGTACTTCCACGCCGTGGGGGCGGCCGAGGTGTCGTTGCGGTACGGGGCGACCGGGCGGCCCGAGCGGCGGTACCGGTTCGTGGGGGCGGGGCGAGGGGTTGTCTCCCGGGGAGGGCGGGCCTAGGGTCGGGGGCGCGTGGGGTAAGCGCTTTCTAGGGCTTTCCGTGGTGGGTGTTTGCCCGCGCTCCATGGCCTGTTGCTCTCCGAGGAGCGCCGCATGACCTCGTCCTCCGGCCGCCGTCGTGCGGCTGTCGTCGGTACCGGTGCCATCGTCGTCGGCGGGCATCTGCCCGCGCTGCGGGCGCACGCCGACCGTGTCGAACTCGTCGCCGCGGTCGATGTCGACCCCGGCCGGCTGGACGCCTTTCGCGCGGAGGCCGGGGAGGGGGTGGCGGGCTTCTCCTCGACCGAGGCGATGCTCGACGCCGTACGGCCCGACCTGGTGCTCATCGGCACACCGCCGTCGTTCCACCGCGAGCAGACCGTCGCCGCGCTGACGGCGGGCGCCTGGGTGTTGTGCGAGAAGCCGCTGTGTCTGTCGCTCGCCGAGTACGACGAGATCGCGGCGGCGGAAGTCGCGTCCGGGGCGTACGCGTCGGTGATCTTCCAGCACCGGTACGGCAGTGGGGCCGTGCGCGCCCGGGAGTTGATCCGGGGCGGGGAACTGGGGGCGCCACTGGTCGCCCACTGCCAGACCACCTGGCACCGGGACGCCGGGTACTACTCCGTGCCCTGGCGCGGACGGTGGGCCACTGAGGGCGGCGGGCCGACGATGGGGCACGGGATCCATCAGTACGACCTGCTGCTGCACCTGCTCGGGGAGTGGGAGGAGGTGCAGGCGATGGCGGCGCGGCTGGTGCACGACACGGAGAGCGAGGACGTGTCGACGGCGCTGGTGCGGTTCGCGAACGGGGCGTTGGCGACCGTCGTCAACAGTGTGCTGTCGCCGGACGAGGTGAGCCGGGTACGGGTGGACTGCGCGGACGCGACCGTCGAACTGACGCATCTGTACGGGCACGTGAACGACGACTGGGTGTACACGCCCGCGCCGCATGTGGCGGAGGAGCGGGTGGCCGCGTGGCGGGGGGTGGGCGAGGGTGTGCGGGGCGCGCGGGGCGTGCGAGGCGCGCGGGGCGTGCCGGGCGGGCGGGGCGTGCCGGGCGGGCGGGGCGTGCCGGGCGTGCCGGGCGTGCTGGACGTGCCCAGTTCGCACACCGCGCAGTTGGGGTTCGTGCTGGACGCGTGGGACGCCGGGGTGCGGCCGCCGGGGAGCGGGCGGGAGGCGCGGAACACGCTGGAGTTCGCTGCCGCGTTGTACAAGGCGGCGTTCACGGGGCGGCCGGTGCGGGCCGGTGAGATCGGCCCGGGAGACCCGTTCCACGAGGCCATGCACGGGGGGTTCGGGACGACGTGGAGCGGGGTGGGGCGGGCGTGACGCTTCGGGTGGTGCACGCGCACGGGGACGCCGTGGGTGTGAGCGTGGGGGACGTCGAGATTCTGCGGTACGTGTACCGGCCCGACCCCGTCGCGTTCGAGTCGCGCAAGCCGTACGCGCATCCGGTGCGGACGCTCGGCGGGAGGGTGGTGACCGGGTACCGGCCGAACGACCACCGCTGGCACAAAGGGTTGCAGATGACGGCCAGCCATCTGTCCGGGCAGAACTTCTGGGGCGGCAACACGTACGTGCACGGGCGGGGTTATGTGCCGTTGCCGGAGCGGATCGGGTGGATGCGGCACGACGGGTTCTCGTCGTTCGCGGTGGACGAGGAGCGGTTCGCGTGTGTGGAGGAGCTCACCTGGGTGGAGAACGGGGGTGAGGAATGGGCGCGTGAGCAGCGGGGGTTGAGCGTGCACTCCGTGGACGTGGTGCGGGGCGCCTGGGTGTTGGACTGGTCGATACGGCTGACCAACGTGTGGGGTGAGGAGTTGAGGTTCGGGTCGCCGACCACGGCCGGGCGGGAGAGGGCCGGGTACACGGGGCTGCAGTGGCGGGGGCCGCGGGACTTCACCGGGGGAACGGTGTTCGCGCCGGGCGTGGAGGGAGGTGGGCCCGGGGAGCGGTTCATGGGGACGCAGGGGCCGTGGCTGGGGTTCACGGCCGAGCGGGACGGCGTCGACGGGGCGTCGACGATGGTGTTCGCGCATGCGCCGGAGAATCTGGATCCGGGGCGGGCTGTGCATCCGTCGCACTGGTTCGTGCGGTCGGAGCCGATTCCGTCGGTGGCGTTCTCGTGGGCGTTCTTCGAGGAGTTCGGGCTGTCGGTGGGGGAGTCGTTCGCGTACCGGTACCGGGTGGTGGTCGCGGACGGGGCGTGGGGGAGTGAGCGGGTGGAGTCGTTCTTGGCGGGGGTGGCGTGGTGATGCCGGTGCCGTTGCCGGAGGCGGGGACGTTCGGTATGTGGGGGGCAGGGTCGCGGTGTGGTGGGGTGGAGGTGTGACGCCTGCGGCGCATTCACCTGTTCGGTGGGGGTTGCTGTAGCGCCCAGGGTGGGGTGGGTGGTGCGGGGCCGCGGTGGGGGTGGTCGTCCTCGGTCTGGCGCGAGAGTGCGTCTTGAGAGGCCGAGGGCGTGGACGCGCCAGCCGCTGCGGGCGCCCACCCCCACCCCGTCCCCTCCCCGCCGTGGGCGGCCACGCCGACACCGGTGGTCGGTGGACGAGGGGCCCGCCGCATTAATGCCAGGGCCTGTGCGGGTTTGGTTTGCGATGCTTGTCGCCAGTCCCGACGTGAGGGGGAACGGTATGGAGTCGGCGGACCTTCACCGCGCAGTGGAGGCGGGGCGGGCTACTGCCTCGGAGGTGGGCCTTCAGGTCGACGATGTGATCGTCGTCCACAACTCGGACCGCGTCGCGCTGCGTCTGGTGCCTTGCGATGTTCTGGCTCGGGTCGCACCGCTGGGGCATCTGGGTGATTCCGAGTTCGAAGTGGACGTTGCTCGCCGTCTCGCCGAGGTTGGGGCGCCGGTGGCCGAGCTCGATCCTCGGGTCGAGCCTCGGGTGTATGTGCGCGACGCCTTCGCCGTCTCGCTGTGGACCTACTACGAACCGGTGGGATCGGAGATCGCGCCGGCCGACTACGCGGACGTGTTCCTGCGGCACCATGCCGCTCTGCGGCAGATCGATCTGGATGCACCGCAGGTCACCGACCGAGTCGCCGGGGCACTGAGGGAGGTGGACGACGGGGAGCGGTCTCCCGAGCTGTCCGACCGTGACCGGGCGTTTCTCAGCGACACACTCGGTGGACTGAGCGCCGCGATCAGCAGCGACAGAGCCGGCGATCAGCTGCTGCACGGCGAGCCTCACCCGGGCAACCTCCTGAACACGAGGAGAGGCCCGCTGTTCGTCGACCTCGCCACCTGCTGCCGTGGGCCGGTCGAGTTCGACCTCGCCCATGCACCCGAAGACGTGGGAAAGCACTACCCGGGCGCCGACCAGGACCTGATCCACCGGTGCCGGGCTGTGAACTGGGCGATGTTCTCCGCCTGGCGCTGGCGCCGAGACGACCAGATGCCCGACCGGGACCACTGGAGAGTGGAGGGCCTCAGCCGGGTTCGCGCCGCGCTCGATCGCTGCGGAATGGGCTGAACCCGTGAGCGACGACGTCCTGTCTGTCATTCCGACGCCGATCCCCGGCACGACGTCACCTGGTACGACGCCCTCACACCTGTCGACTGCCCGCGTTGCGGCGCCGAGACATCGCTGGACGTGTTGCACCACGACTGGCCGTGTGGCTGGTTCGGCGAGGAGGAACTGGCGGCTATCGGCGACGCGCTGGGGCACCCTGTGCGGCAGATCAGAGCGCACATCTGATCTCCCGGTACTGACTCAAGAGCTTCGTGGCGGATGTCAGTCAGTTGACGGAGGCTGCCGGTACGTCCTCCGAGCCATTCTCGTGGAGACATCGAAGCCGCCCGGCAGCCGGGCGGGACCACGAGGAGCGGACCATGAACACCATCGCGCAGCACTGGATCAACGGAGAGTGGACCGGCTCCGGTTCGGTCCTGGAATCGATCAACCCGGCCGACGGCACAGTCGTCGGCTCGTTCTACGAAGGTGGTGAGGCGGAGGCCTCGGCCGCCGTGGACGCTGCCGCCGCCGCGTTCGAGACCACCGCATGGGCGCGCACTCCCTCGCTGCGGGCGACCGCGCTCAGCAGGTTGGCCGACGCCCTCGAGGCCCGGGTGCCCGAGGTCGCGGCCATGCTGTCCCGGGAGAACGGCAAGCTGCTGGGCGAGACCATGTGGGAGGTCAGCGGTGCGGTCGGGTGGCTGCGGTACGCGGCGGCCACCGCGCGCACCCAGAACGCCGGGCGCGCCGCCGAGACGGGGCCCGGCCAGTACACCCACTCGGTGCCCGAGCCGCTCGGTGTCGCCGGGATCATCTCCCCCTGGAACTCCCCCATCATGCTGACCGTGCGGGCACTGGGTCCGGCGCTGGCCGCCGGCTGCACCGCCGTGGTCAAGCTTCCGGCGCAGACGGCGCTGACCAACGAGCTGTTCGCTCAGGTCCTGGCCTCGGTCCCGGAGATCCCGGCGGGTGTGGTCAGCGTGTTCACCGAGTCCGGCAACACCGGGGCGCCGTTCCTGGTCTCCTCGGACAAGGTCGCCGTCATCAACTACACCGGCAGCACGCCGGTCGGGCGCCGTATCGCGGCCGCGGCCTCCACCACGCTCAAGCGGCTCGGTCTGGAACTGGGCGGCAAGGCGCCGATGGTGATCCTTCCCGACGCCGATCTGGACATGGTGATTCCGACCGTCGTGCAGTCGCTGGTGCTGATGAACGGGCAGTTCTGCTGCACCGGCTCCCGCGTGCTGGTGCACCGGGACATCGCCGACCAGGTGCGCATCCGGCTCACCAGCGCCCTCGCGGAGGTGCGGCTCGGCTCGGGCGACGACGAGAAGGCCCAGCTCGGCCCGGTGATCGACCGGGCGTCCGCCGAGCGGGTCGACGCGATCGTCGAGGAAGCCGCCTCGTACGGCACGGTGCTGCTGCGCGGCGGTGTGGTCACCGACGGCCCGCTGGCCGCCGGCGCGTTCTACCGGCCGAGCCTGATCGAGGTGGACCGCACCGACGTCCCGATCGTGCAGGAAGAGGTCTTCGGCCCGGTCCAGACGTTCGAGATCTTCGACGACGAGGACGACGCCGTGGCCAAGGCGAACGCCACCATCTACGGCCTGGCCGCCTCGGTGTTCAGCTCGGACTCGATGAAGGCCCGCAGGATCGCCCGGCGCATCCGCACCGGCACCGTGTGGACCAACACCTGGGGAGCCATCAGCGAGGACTTCGAGGAGGGCGGCGTCAAGGGAAGCGGCTACGGCTACCTGTGCGGCCCCCGAGCGATCGAGGAGTTCCAGGCCCTCAAGGTGTACGTGGAGCAGGACCACACCCAGTCCGCTCACTGATCACGTCATCACTTGGCCCGGCGCCCCTGTGGGCGCCGGGCAGCCCGTCACGCGGCGCCCACATCGCCTCGGGCGGGCGCATCGAAGCGACACGCGGAAACGCGATTCGGAGTGGTCCATGAACGAGAGAACCGTTTCCCGAACCTACGGTGCCGACGATCCTGGGCACCCCACCGTTCCGGCCGCCGTCCGACGGTGGAAACTGTGGCTCCTCACCGTGTGCGGTATCTACCCCACCATCGTCGTGCTGGGCCTGGCCACGGACCCTGTTCTCGGAGATCTGTACCTGCCGGTGCGACTCGCCGTACTCGTCCCGGCGGCGGCAGCGGCGATGGTCTGGCAGATCAATCCCCGGCTCCAGCGGCATTTCGGAGCTTGGCTCACCAGATGACAAGCAGCCCCGCTCCGCCGCCGGTGTGCTCCGCGGCGCCCGCACACCGCGGACCACTGCGCAGGCTCACGGCGCGAGGCCGCGACGAGACCCACCGAACCGTCTCCTCGCTGGAACTCTTCTTCGACGTGTGCTTCATCGTGGCCCTGGCCCAGGCAGGGGCCCAGTTGGTGCACGCCATGGTCGAGGGACACGTGGGCGAGGGGATCCTCGACTACTTGATGGTCTTCTTCGCCATCTGGTGGGCGTGGATGAACTTCACGTGGTTCGCCTCGGCCTACGACAACGACGACGCGCTGTACCGGATCGTCACGCTGATCCAGATGGCCGGTGTGCTCGTCCTGACGGCAGGCGTCTCCCAGGTGTTCGAGGAACGCGCGTACCTGGTCGTCATCCTGGGCTACGTGATCATGCGGCTCGCCATGACGGCGCAGTGGCTGCGCGTGGCGCGGTCGAGCCAGGGCCCCGAGCGGACGATGGCGCTGCGGTACGCCATCGGGCTGTGCCAGATCGGCTGGCTGGGGCTGCTCGCCCTGCCGGAGGCCGGCCGCCCGTGGGTCTTCCTGGTGATGGCGCTGCTGGAGATGGCCGTACCGCTGTACGCGGAGCGGGCCCACCCCACGCCGTGGCACCCCCGCCACATCGCCGAACGGTACGGGCTGCTCACGCTCATCGTGCTCGGCGAGACCATCGCGGCGGCCACCGTCGCCGTGAAGTCGGGGATCGACGAGCACGAGGCCCTGGGCGAGTTGCTGCCCATCGCCGCCGGCGGACTGTTGATCATCTTCGCCGCCTGGTGGGTGTACTTCGAGGTCCCCGTCCACGCGCACCTCCGGTCCAACCGGCAGTCCTTCCTCTGGGGCTACGGCCACTACCTGATCTTCGTCTCGGGTGCCGCGATCGGGGCCGGCCTGGAGGTGGCGGTGGAGCAGGCGGTGGGCAAGGCGCACCTCTCGGCGCTGTCGGCGTCGGCGGCGGTGACGCTGCCGACCGCGCTGTTCCTGCTCACGGTGTGGGCGCTGCACTCGCGGTTCCACAGGGCGGGGACCGCCCAGCAGTCGGTGCTGCCGGCCACGGCGCTGCTGGTGGTCGTCTGCACGTTCCTGGGTCACTGGGCGGTGCTCGCGGCGGGGCTGGTGACGGCGCTGGCGGTGGCAGCCGGGGTGACGCTGGCGGCGCGCGGGGCGAGCCCGGAGCGCGGGACGGGCGAGGAAGGCGTCGCGGCGCCAGTGCTGTGAGGGCCCCCTCGCCGCCGCGGGAACCTGGCCGGCAGGGCGTACGACGGCGCCGAGCGCCGGCCGGCTCCCCCACAGGTCCTCCGCAGCCCGCTCCACGGGGCTCGGGTCACCCACCGCGGGGGACCCGAGCCCCGACGCCTCCCCTGATTCGTCACCAGGGCACGGGCGTTCCGTCCCAGGAGAAGAAGCCGCCGGTGGGGCCGTCGTCCGGCAACAGGGCCAGGCGGACGGCGCCTCGGGCGGCCTCGGCCGGGTCGCCGCCGGCAGCGGCCGCCCCGGGAGTGAGGTCCGTGGCCCGCAGGCCAGGAGCGAGCGCGTTGACCTTGAAGCCGTCGTCTGCCAGCGTCTGGGCGTACAGGACGGTGAGGGCGTTGAGGGCGGCCTTGGACGACCGGTAGGCGGCGGCGCCGCCGTTCCCCGGGGTGAACTGAGGGTTGGGGTTCGCGCTCCAGGTCAGGGACGCGGTGCCACTGGAGACGTTGACGACGCGCGGGCGCGGCGACCTGCGCAGGGCCGGCAGGAAGGCATTGGTCACCGCCACCACCCCGAACACGTTGGTCTCGTACGTGCGCCGGAACTCCTCGACGCCGGTGTCGGCCGGCGGGGCGAGTGACAGCGAGACACCGGCATTGTTGACCAGCACGTCCAAGCGGTCCACCCGCGCCGCGGCCCGTGCGATGCCGTCGGGATCACTCACGTCGAGGACCAGCGGGCGGGCCCCGGCGCCGATCTCCTCCACGGCCCGCTGTCCGCGCCCGGGGTCGCGGGAGCCCACGTACACGGTGAGGCCCTCGGCGGCGAGCAGCCGGGCAATATGCTTGCCGATGCCCTTGTTGGCACCGGTGACCAGAGCTGTGCGTTCGTTCATGGCGACCACGCTCCTCCGGTCGCAGGCGCCCGGCCAGGGACAGTCTGTACCAGGCGGTGGGAGGACAGGAGGAGGTATGGCACGGCAGGAGCTGGCCCGCTACCTGCGGGACCGCCGGGCGGCCCTGCGTCCGCACGAGATCGGCCTGACGGAGACGGGCACCACCCGTCGCACACCGGGCCTGCGCCGCGAAGAGGTGGCGGAGCTCGCCCACATGTCGGTCGACTACTACACGCGGCTCGAGCAGGCCCGGGGACCGCGGCCGTCGGCCCGGATCCTGGACGCGTTGGCCCGCGCGCTGCGGCTCACGCCGGCCGAGCGCAGTCACCTGTTCCGCCTGGCGGGTTCGCACCCGCCGCCCGGCACCAGCGCCGTGCGGCGGGTGCGCCCGCACGTCGCCCGGATGCTGGAGCGGCTGCCGGAGACCGGTGCCGTCGTCACCGACGCGGCGTACCACGTCGTCGCCTGGAACCCCTTGGCCCAGGCACTGCTCGGCGGCGATCTCGCAGACGGCACGACGAACCTCGCCCGCCGCCGCTTCCTGGGCCAGGGGCGGATCCACGAGAGCTCCGGCGCCGAGGAGTTCGGACACATCGCGGTGGCACGGCTGCGCCGGGCCGCCGACCGCTACCCGCACGACCGGCGGCTGGCCGCCCTGCTGGCCGAACTGCGTGACGGCAGTGAGGAGTTCCGGCAGATCTGGCGGACGCATCCGGTCCACGCCCCCGGGCACCGCACCAAGACCCTGGATCATCCGGAGGTCGGCGCGCTGCGGTTGAACTGCGACGTCCTGCTCGTGCCCGAGGACGACCAGGAGGTCGTCCTGATGACGGCCGACCCCGGGTCGTCTGCCGTGCGGGCCCTGCGCAGGCTGGCCGGGCGAGCCGCCTGAGACGGAGGGTGCGCCCACCTGCGGATGGCGTCGGGCTCCGTTCGCCGATGGTGCGATACTTCCTGGTCAGGTGCGTGGCAAGTGTGTCGACTGCTTCGCGAGGCAGGACGAGGGACGCGGCGGATGTGGGCGAAGTCAAGCACAGGCACGAGTGTCGGACCGACCGGGCTGGTCGGCCGGGAGAGCGAGCTCGCCGAGCTTGCGGCGTTCCTGGACACGGCCGGGACGGACGGAGCCGTCCTGCTGCTCACCGGTGATCCGGGCGTGGGGAAGACGGCGCTCCTGGACGCGACCGCCGAGCTGGCGGTGGCGAAGGGAATGCGGGTCGTCCGCGGGAGCGGTGTCGAGTACGAGACGGACATCAGCTACGCGGGGCTCCACCAGCTCGTCGGCTCGCTGCCGGACGAGTTCGGTCGTCTGCCGCGTTCCCTGCGGGAGGCCCTCGAGGTCGCCCTCGGTCTCGGCGCCGGTCCCGCGCCGAGCCGGATCGCCGTCCTGAACGCGGCGCTGTCCTTGTTCGACGAGGCCGCGAAGGAGCGGCCGCTGCTCCTCGTGGTCGATGACCTGCATGTCGTCGACCAGGCGAGCCGGGCCGCCGTGGGGTTCGTCGCCAGAAGACTGGCGGGCCGCCGCATCGGGCTGCTCGGGGCGCAGCGGGCGGAGTCCGGCGCATCCTTCCCGTCCACCGGTCTGCCGGAGCTCGCGGTCGCACCGCTGGACGACGCGGACGCCCTGCGTCTGCTGTCCCGGCGCTTCGCCCACCTTCCCCGCCGGGTTCTTTCGACCGTGGCCCACGAGGCGCAGGGGAATCCCCTGGCGCTGCTCGAGTTCGCCGGGTCCACCGGGGCGTCCGGCGACCCGCACGGCCGAGGGCCGGGGCGCGCGAGCGGCCCCGGGCGGGACGTCCGCGCTCTGTACGGCGCCCGCGTCGGACGACTGCCGCGGGGAACGCGTGAGGTACTGCTGCTCGCCGCTCTCGAGGGCTCCGGTGACATCGGTGTCCTCGAGGCGGCCGGCGGGCCCGGCAGCCACGAGGAACTCGCTCCCGCGGAGCGTGACCACCTGGTCATCGTCACGGAGAGCGGCCGCGCGGTGCGCTTCAGGCATCCGCTGGTCAGGTCCGCGGTGGTCGACGGCTCCACCGGCGAACAGCGGCGCGGCGCCCACCGCCGGCTGGCCGACGCGCTGGCCGACCAGCCCGAGCGGCGCGGTGATCACCTCGCCAGAGCCACGACGGCGCCCGACGAGGCGGTCGCCGCCGTCGTGGAGTCGGCGGCCCGGAGCAGTCTGCGGCGCGGTGACGCCGACGGCGCGATAGCGAGACTGCGGCGCGCCGCCGAGCTGAGCCCCGACCGCGCGGACCGCAGGCGCCGCCTGTCGCAGGCCGCCTATGCCGCCGCCTGGGTCGCGGGCCATCTGGAGGTCAGCCACGAGATCATGCGTGAGGTCGAGGGCAATCCCGCGGCCCGGTCGCTCTCGGCGGCCGCGACGGCCGGCTTCCTCGTGCTCGTCACGGAAGGCGACGCCGACACCGCCCACGCGCTGCTGACGGAGGCGGTCGGGCAGGCGCCGGTGACGCCCGGTCCGCCGTCGGGCGAGCTGGAGACGGCGCTGTTCACCCTCACCCTGGCCAGCCAGTACTCGGGCCGGCCCGAGCACTGGCAGCCTCTGGCCGACGTGCTCGCCCGGTTCCCCGAGGCGGCGCCCGCCGCCGCGGCGTCGCTGGGACGCGTCCACCACGACCTCGGCTCCGTCACCGACGGCATGCTGCGCCGCCTGGACGAGGAGATCGCGCGGCTGCGGGACCAGAGTGACGCCGACGTGGTCATCCGCACAGCCCTGACCGCCTCGTACCTCGACCGGCTTCCGGGCTGTCGCGAGGCCGTGTCCCGGGTGATACGCGACGGCGGCGCGGTGGGGTCGAGCATGCCGGCCCTGATGTTCGTCGCCCTGGACGACCTGCACGCCGGCCGGTGGCAGGCGTCGGCCGGCGCCGCGGACGAGCTCGTCGCCCTGTCCGAGGAGACGGGGTACCACCTGTTCGCCCAGGTGGGGCACTACGTCGCCGCGATGGCCGCGGCCCAGGGCGGAGCGCTCGACACGTGCCGGGCGCACTGCGAGGCCGTGTGGGGGTGGGCGGGTCCCCGGGGCCTGCGGCGGCTGGAGAACTGCGCCCACCAGGCGGCGGCCCGGGCGGCCCTCGGCGCCGCCGACTTCGAGACGGCGTTCCGGCACGCGTCGGCGATCTGCGCGCCGGGTGTGCTGCCGCCGTTCAACCCCGAGGCCGTGTGGTCCGCGCCGGACCTCGTCGAGGCCGCCGTGCGCTCCGGGCGGCACGCGGAGGCGCGACGGCACGCGGACGCGCTGCGCGACGCCGGTGTCGGTCATCTCTCCTCGCGGTTCGCGCTGAGCGTGGCCACGGTCACGGCGATGACGTCGGCCGACGAGGACATGGGCCGGTGCTTCGAGGAGGCGCTCGGGCTGCCGGGCGTCGAGCAGTGGCCCTTCGAGGCCGGCCGTGCGTATCTGGCGTACGGCGAGAGGCTGCGCCGTCAGGGGCTCAACCGCGAGGCCCGGGTGCACCTGGCCGCCGCACGCGGCCGCTTCGAGCTACTCGGGGCCCGTTCGTGGGAGGCCCGGGCCGCGGCGGAGCTCCGCGCCACCGGTATGACGCGGACCGGCCGGGGCAAGGCCGGTGAGGCCCTCACCCCGCAGGAGCTGGAGGTCGCCAGGCTGGCGGCGACGGGGCTGTCGAACCCGCAGATCGCGTCACGTCTGTTCCTCTCGCCGCGGACCGTGTCGTCGCATCTCTACCGCGTGTTCCCGAAGCTGGGGATCACGTCGCGGGGCGAGCTTCGCGACGCTCTGGAGGCGCTCCCTCCCGACCCTCAGGCCACTCGGCTGTGAGAGCTGCCGGTCGGGTCTCAGCACTGCCTCGGTACTGAGTTGAGAGCTTCCTCCTGGCCGACGCACGGTCACCGCGGCCGAGATGTGCCTGCGGCCCCGCTCGCAACCCGCGCGACGGGTGTCAGGCGCCGGTTCGTCCGTCGACGAGCTCACGTACGACATCGAGGTGACCGTTGTGGCGGGACGTCTCCTCGATGAGGTGGAGCATCACCCACCGGAGGTCGACGTGGCGGCCGTCGCGGAGGGAACGTCCGGCCGTTGCGTTCAGGTCGTGGTCGGACACCAGACGGCGGTAGCGGGCGCTCTGCTCCTCGTACTCGGCGAGAAGCTGGGGTAGCGGGATGTCGACCGCCGTCCGCATCTCAGGGTCGGGATCGTCGTCGGTCGCCTCACCAAGCGGCCCCGCGAGCTCCTCGCCCAGGAACATCACCTGGAACCAGTAGTACTCGACCCAACGCAGATGGCTGATCAACCCGCACAACGTCATCAGCGGTGAACTCGGGAGCGGGGCCTTGCGGGCGTCTTCGGCGGACACGCCCTCACACTTGGCCCGCGCGGTGTGCCGGGCGTAGTCCAGGAAGGTGACCAGCTGCGTACGCTCGTCCCACGCCGGAGGCGTGTCGGTTCGTCGAGTCGTCGCGTTGAGTTTCCCGCAGTCCGGAACGGGCGTCGACCCCCTTGACCGGAGGCATGGTCGAGCGCCACACCATCAGCTGCGCCTCGGAAAACCCTTGTCCACGCCGAGATCGATCGAGTTAGCATCCCTCGTTCGACGGGACGGGGAGGGTATGAGCGGCGCTGAGCTGGTGGCGGCTGTCGGCCGGGGGGACGCGGAGGGGGTGCGGCGGCTTCTGGAGGGCGGGGCCGCGCCGGACACGGTCGCCGAGGACGGGCTGCCGGTGCTGTGCCGTGCGATCGACGCCTACGAGACCGACGTGGCGGAGGCGCTCGTCGAGGCGGGTGCCGATCAGGACCGAGAACTGCCGGACGGCACGACGCCTTTGATGCGCGCGGTCGACGGTGGGTCACCGGCGATGGTGACCGCCGTGCTCGGTGCCGATCCCGCGGCACGGCTCTCCTCGGAGCGGCGGGACGAGCTGCTCGACCGCGCCCGGCGCCTGTACGCGGACGGTGCGGAGGTCGTGCTGGGAGGGCGGCTGGGCTCGGCCGAAGCCGTGGAGCGCGTCACCGTCATGGACGACGAGTACCACCGCGTCGCGGAGTTGCGGCTCGGCGGGGCGGTGGTCCGTGCCGGGCACGGTGCGATCGTCACCGACCTCGAGTGGGCCTTCCGGATCCTCCCGCCCGTGGCGGAGTTGGCCGCCCGCGCGGTGGCCACGGGGGACCCGGACCATGTCGACTGGTCGGCGGCCGCGTGGGCGCTGTATCAACGCCGTAGCCGGGAGGCCTGGTCGGAGGTCGCCGCCCTCCACACCTCCCCCGTGGCGCTGGAGCGGCGCTTCGCGCTCGACGTCCTCGGCATGCACGTCGTCGTCCCGTGGGCGTCCTGGCGGAACACCTACGAGAAGGAGACGGTGGACCTGCTTCTCTCGTGGGCGGTACGTGGGGAGGAGGACTCCGGCGTCCTGGGCGAGTTGCTGTACGTCCTGAGCCTGACGGGGCGCCCCGACACCTCCGAGGCGGGCCTCCGGCACGCCAGGCATCAGGACCCCCGGGTACGGGAGCAGACGGCGGGTCATCTGGTCGTCGGCCTCGACGACACCGTCGCACTGCCCGGCCCGGAGGCCCGCGCACTGCTGCTGGAGCTCGCCCGTGACGAGGACGGGGACGTGCGCGTCTCGGCGGCAGGGCCCCTGGGCTCGGTGTGTCCGGGCGACGCCGAGGCCACCGCCGCCGTGCTCGCGCTGCTGGAGGACCCCGAGCCCGAGGTGCGGGCCGGGGTGCTGGACACGATCGGGGCGTCGTACGTCCGGTGTCCCGACGTGGACGACGCGTTGTTCTCCCTGACCGGGTCCGAGCACTTCACGACCCGGTTGAGTGCCGTGTGCGGGCTTGTGCTGCGCAAGGACACCCGGGCCGCCGAGGCGGTGGCTCGTCTCGGTGCCGTTCCTCCCGGCCACGAGGACGACCATCGCCTGCACGCGATCTGGCGCTGGGAGTGGAGCCAGGACCGTCCCTGACGTCCGTATCGCCTACTTGCGGCGCTGTCCTCGCGGGTACGACGCCGGGAGGCGCGCCGAGGCGACCGCCAGGGCCGTCGCCGCCGACGCCACCCCCAGCACGGCTCCCGCCGCCACGTCCCCCGGGTAGTGCACCCCCGTATGGATGCGGGAGTACCCCACCGCCCCCGCCAACGCGCCCAGCGGCACCGACGCCGCAGGCAGCACCGTGCCCACCGCCGTCGCGAAGGCGACCGCCGACGCCGTGTGCCCGGACGGGAAGGACGCCGACATCGGCATCGGCACGTGCCGGTCCACCGTCACCCGTGCCGCCTCCCGGTCGGGGCGGTCCCGGCGCACCAGCCGCTTGCCGAGCAGGTTGGCCGAGGCGGACGCCACCGCTATGGCGCCGACCCCGGCGAGCGCCGCCCTGCGCGGGCGGGAGCCGGCCAGGGCCAGCGCGCCGGCGATGGCGAACGAGATCTTGGAGTGGTCGGCCGCGTGGGAGAGCCTGCGCAACGCCCGGTCGAGCGTCGGCGTGGGCGTCGCGGCGACCGCCGCGTACAGTGCGCCGTCGACCGCTCTGAGGTCGCTCAGCACCTCGGAGGCGATCCTGCGCAGTCCGTCGGCGGGCGGTACGGGTCCGGTGCGCTCGCTCATGTGTCTCTCCCGCGGTGACATCGTCCAGGTGCCCACGGTACGCATGATCCACGCCACGGGCCCGACCGCCCCGCCCGTACCCCGTTCAGGCCGCCCGGAACGTCCGCAGCCGCAGGGAGTTGCCCACCACGAACACCGAGGAGAACGCCATGGCCGCCCCCGCGATCATGGGGTTCAGCAGACCGGACGCCGCGAGGGGCAGCGCGGCGACGTTGTAGGCGAACGCCCAGAACAGGTTTGACCTGATCGTGCCCAGGGTGCGGCGGGCGAGCCGGACGGCGTCCGCCGCGGCCCGCAGGTCGCCGCGGACCAGCGTGAGGTCGCCCGCCTCGATCGCCGCGTCCGTGCCGGTGCCCATCGCCAGGCCCAGGTCGGCCTGGGCGAGGGCCGCCGCGTCGTTGACTCCGTCGCCGACCATGGCGACGGAGCGGCCCTGCGACTGCAGCCGCTTGACGACGTCCACCTTGTCCTGCGGGAGCACCTCCGAGATCACGTCGTCCGGGGCGATGCCCACCTCGTGGGCGACCGACCGCGCCACCGCCTCGTTGTCGCCCGTCAGCAGCACGGGGCGCAGCCCCAGCGCGCGCAGCCGGCGGATCGCCTCCGGGCTGGTCTCCTTCACCGTGTCGGCGATCTCCAGCACCGCGCGGACCTCCCCGTCCCAGGCCGCCACGACCGCCGTGTGCCCGGCTGCCTCGGTCGCGTCGAGGGTGCGCGCGAGGGACTCCGGCAGCGAGAGGGACCAGTCCGTCATGAGGCGGGGGCGGCCGACCAGGACCGCGTGGCCCTCGACCGTCCCCTGGACGCCCAGGCCGGGGACGGCACGGAAGTCCTCCGGGGCGGGCAGCGTGCCGAGTCCGGTCAGGGCGGCGTCGGCCACGGCTCGGGCGACCGGGTGTTCCGAGGCGTGCTCCAGGGCGCCGGCCAGCCGCAGGACGTCCGTCTCGTCGGTGCCGGGGGAGTGCACGGCCACCAGGCTCATCCGGCCGGTGGTGACGGTGCCCGTCTTGTCCAGGACCACCGTGTCGACACGGCGGGTGGACTCCAGGACCTCCGGTCCCTTGATGAGGATGCCGAGCTGTGCGCCCCGCCCGGTGCCGACCATCAGCGCGGTCGGGGTGGCGAGGCCGAGGGCGCAGGGGCAGGCGATGATCAGGACGGCCACGGCGGCGGTGAAGGCGGCCGTGGCGCCCGCGCCGTTGCCGATCCAGAAGCCCAGGGTGGCCAGGGCGAGACCGATCACCACGGGGACGAAGACGGCCGAGATGCGGTCGGCGAGCCGCTGGGCGGAGGCCTTGCCGTTCTGCGCGTCCTCCACCAGCCGTGCCATGCGGGACAGTTGGGTGTCCGCGCCGACTTGGGTGGCCCGTACGACGAGGCGGCCGCCGGCGTTTACCGTCGCGCCCGTGACCGGGTCCCCGGCGGTGACCTCCACCGGGACCGACTCACCGGTCAGCATCGACGCGTCCACCGCGGAGGAGCCCTCCACGACCGTCCCGTCGGTCGCGATCTTCTCGCCGGGGCGGACCAGGAAGCGGTCCCCGACCGACAGTTCCGTCACGGGGCGGGTCTCCTCACGGCCGTCGGGGAGGAGGACCGTGACGTCCTTCGCGCCCAGTTCCAGCAGCGCGCGCAGGGCGGCTCCCGCCCTGCGCTTGGCGCGGGCCTCGAAGTAGCGGCCGGCCAGGATGAACGTCGTGACTCCTGCCGCCGCCTCCAGGTAGAGGTTCCCGGCGCCGTCCGAGCGGGCCACCGTGAACTCGAAGGGGTGCGTCATCCCGGGGGTGCCGGCCGTGCCGAGGAACAGGGCCCAGACGGACCACAGGAACGCGGCGGTCGTGCCGACCGAGACCAGCGTGTCCATCGTGGCCGCGCCGTGGCGGGCGTTGGTGAGGGCCGCGCGGTGGAACGGCCAGGCCGCGTAGGTCACGACGGGCGCCGCGAGGGTCAGCGACAGCCACTGCCAGTACTCGAACTGCAGGGCGGGGACCATCGCCATGGCGACCACGGGGGCCGACAGCACGATCGCCGTGATCAGACGGTCGCGCAGCGGGCGAAGTGCGTCGGGTTCCGGCGGCTGTCCCTCGTCGGCACCGGGCGGTGAGGGCTCTCTCGCGGTGTAGCCGGTGGCCTCGACCGTGGCGATCAGGTCGGGGACGGTCACGCCCGCGCCGTAGCTGACCCGGGCCTTCTCGGTGGCGTAGTTGACCGTGGCGGTGACGCCCTCCATCCGGTTGAGCTTCTTCTCGATCCGCGCGGCGCACGAGGCACAGGTCATCCCTCCGACGGAGAGTTCCACCTCGGTATCGGCACCGGTCGTACGGACGGTCATCGCTGACTCCTTGCGGATACGGGGCGGGGGTATCGCCCGAGATCACGAATGTTTACCCCCATGGGGTATGCGACGCAAGGTGTGAGGCGACTTGACTTGGTACCCCCTAGGGGTATCGTGAGCTGTGTCGATCGGCTCGTGACGGGTCACGGGCCGCTGTTTTCAGGGGAGAGACGGCCATGAAGACCGGACTGAGGATCACCGCGTTCGCCGCCGCGCTGGCCGGTGCGTTCGGCACCGCCTACGGGGTGGGCCAGACCTTCGACCCGGTCGTCGCGGAACGCCCACGGGCGCACGAGGACCGGCATCCGTCAGGCGCGGCGGAGAGCGAACACGGCGGGAGCGCCGCGCACGCGCCCGGCGGGCTGCAGATCTCCGAGGGCGGCTACACCCTCGACCTCGACACCCCGACGGTCACCGCCGGCGAGCGCGCCGAGCTGCGGTTCACCGTGCGGGACGCGGACGGGCGGGCCGTCGACGAGTACCGGCGGGAACACGACAAGGAGCTGCACCTCATCGTGGCCTCCCGGGACCTGGTGACCTACCGCCACCTCCACCCCGAGCGCGCCCCCGACGGCACCTGGAGCACGCCCGTCGACCTGCCCCGCGCCGGCGGCTACCGGGTGTTCGCCGACTTCACCCCGGACCGGCCGGGCGCGGAGAACCTCACCCTCGGCGCCGACCTGGCCGCCTCCGGCCCCTACAGCCCCCGCGACCTGCCGCGGCCCTCCGCCACGGCCCGCGTCGACGGCTACGACGTGAAGCTGACCGGGACGCTGACACCGGGCCGGGCGAGCGAACTGCGCCTGACCGTCTCCCGCGACGGCGAGCCCGTCACCGACCTCCAGCCCTACCTGGGCGCCTACGGCCACCTCGTCGCCCTGCGCGCCGGAGACCTCGCCTACCTGCACGTCCACCCCGAGGGAGAACCGGGCGACGGCACCACCCGGCCCGGCCCGCACGTCTCCTTCTCCGCCACGGCCCCCAGCGGCGGCAGCTACCGTCTGTTCCTGGACTTCAAGCACGACGGCGTCGTCCGCACGGCCGCCTTCACGGTGGAGGCCGGCAAGGTCACGCCGGAGGAGCCCACGTCCCCCTCACCCGGTCGGCCGGAGCCGTCCGGCCACACCGACGACGGTCACGGCCACTGACGGTCAGCCCAGCGCCCGGTCCAGGTTGTACGCCGCGCTGATCAGCGCGAGATGGGTGAAGGCCTGGGGGAAGTTGCCCTGCTGATGGCCGGTGTGGCCGATCTCCTCGGCGTAGAGGCCGAGATGGTTGCCGTAGGTGAGCATCTTCTCGAAGGCCAGACGGGCCTCGTCCAGGCGGCCGGCGCGGGTGAGGGCCTCGACGTACCAGAACGAGCAGATGGAGAACGTGCCCTCCTCCCCGTGCAGGCCGTCGGGGCTCACCTGCGGGTCGTAGCGGTAGACCAGCGAGTCGGACACCAGCTCACGGGTCAGACAGTCCAGTGTGGACAGCCACCGGGGGTCCTTCGGCGCGATGAACTTCGACAGCGGCATCATCAGCAGCGCCGCGTCCAGCACCTCGCCGCCCTCGTGCTGGACGAACGCCCGCAACTCGTCCGACCAGCACTCGGTCATGATCCGCCGGTAGATCGTGTCCCGGCAGTACATCCAGTGCGGCAGGTTCGCGGGCAGGCCGCGGCGGCGGGCCATGCGGACGCCGCGCTCGATCGCCACCCAGCACATCAGCCGCGAGTACAGGAAGTTCTTCCGCCCGCCCCGCGTCTCCCAGATGCCCTCGTCGGGCTGGTCCCAGTTCGCGCACACCCACTCGACCAGCGCCGTCACATGCTCCCACTGCTCGCTGGAGATCGGCTCGGCCCACTTGTCGTACAGGTAGATCGAATCGATCAGCGCGCCGTACACGTCCAGTTGCAGCTGGTCGGCCGCCGCGTTGCCGACCCGGACCGGACAGGAGCCGCGGTGGCCCTCCAAGTGGTCCAGCGTCCGCTCGGGCAGGTCGGTGCGGCCGTCGATGCCGTACATGATCTGGAGCGGGCCCGACGGTTTGCCGTCGCCGGGGCTGATGTGCCGGGAGACGAACGCCATGAACGCCTCCGCCTCCTCGGTGAAGCCCAGCCGCAGCATGGCGTACACGCAGAACGCCGCGTCGCGCACCCACATGTACCGGTAGTCCCAGTTGCGTTCACCGCCGAACTCCTCCGGCAGGCTCGTCGTGGGTGCGGCGACGATCGCCCCCGTGGGCGCGTACGTGAGCAGCTTCAGCGTGAGCGCCGAGCGGTGCACCATCTCCCGCCAGCGCCCCCGGTACCGGGACGAGGAGAGCCAGTCCCGCCAGTAACGCACCGTCGCGGCGAACTCCCGCTCCGCCTCCTCGTGGGCGCAGCCGCGCGGCGCCAGCTCGCCGCCGACCTGGTCCAGCGCGAACACCGCCGTCTCACCCTCGGCCAGCTTGAACTCGGACCGCACGTCGACCCCGTCCTGCTCCAGCGGGGCCGTGGCGGTCAGGGCCAGGTCCAGCGCGTCCGACTCGAAGACGGCGACGTCCCCGGTGACGCGCAGCGTGTGCGGCAGCGCCGCGTAGCCGAACCGCGGCGCCACCCGCGCGCGGAACGGGAGCGACCCGCGCACGCACAGCACCCGCCGGATCAGCCGGTGCCGGCCCTCCTCCACCGACTCGCCCGACACCGGCATGAAGTCCTGCACCTCGCCGACGCCGTCCTCCGTGAAGTACCGGGTGATCAGCACGTTCGTGTCGGGGAAGTAGAACTGCTTGGTGCGCGCCGGCACGGCCGCCCCCAGCTCGAAACAGCCGCCCCGGTCGGCGTCCAGCAGCGCGGCGAACACGCTCGGCGCGTCGAAGCACGGCGCGCAGTACCAGTCGATGGTGCCGTCCGTCGCCACCAGCGCCACGCTGCGCAGGTCGCCGATCAGCCCGTGGTCGGCGATGGGCATGTACCGCCGTGCGCCGGATCCGTCGCCCGGCCGGTTGGTCGTCCCGTCCATCGCAGCCTCCTCGGCCGGCGCGTGTCCTCCTGCCAGCTTAGGCAGGGGGAGCGGGACCGGCCTTCCGGCGGACGGCGGGCCTGCCAGGCCCTACCGGCGTACGGCCTTCAGCACCACGAACTTCGGGTCCGACGCCACCACCTCGCTGTTGCCGAAGAGACGGCGCAGCTTCACGTGGTAACCGAGGTGCCGGTTGCCGACCACCCACAGCTCGCCGCCCGGGCGCAGGGTGCGGCGGGCGCCGGTGAACATGCGCCAGGCCGTGGCGTCCGTGGTCGCCTGGTGGGAGTGGAAGGGCGGGTTGTTGAGGACCAGGTCGACGCTGCCGGACGGGACGCCCGTCAGACCGTCGCCGACCCGGAACTCCGCGTGCCCGCTCACGTCGTTCGCCCGGTAGGTGTCCTGCGCCGACGCCACCGCCTGGAAGGACTCGTCCACGAACAGCACCTCGGCCTTCGGGTCGGCCAGCGCCATCGCCGTCCCCACGACGCCGTTGCCGCAGCCCAGGTCCACCACCCGGCCGCCGCCCCCGCCGGCAGGCAGATGACGCAGGAAGAAGCGGGTGCCGATGTCCAGCCGGTCCGCGCAGAACACCCCGGCGTGGTTGACGACCGTGCGGCCCGACACCGGACCGACGTCCCCGGGCAGCGTGTAGCGGTACGGCCACGGGTTCGGCGGGCGGACCAGGGACGGGTCCGGCGTGCAGAAGATCAGCCGGGCCTTCTTCTCCGCCAGGGAGGTGCGCGTCGGACCGAGGATCCGCTCGAACAGCTTCAGCGTCGAAGTGTGGATCTCCTTCACCATGCCCGTGCCGACCACGACCGTGTCCGCGTGCACCGACGGCGCCAGCCGCAGCAGCTGATCCTCCAGCAGCGCCAGGCTCTTCGGCACCCGCACCAGCAGCACGTCGGTCCGCTCCGGCGGGGCGTCCCGCGTGGTCAGCAGCCGGACCGTGCCCGGTTCGACGCCGTTGCGGGCGAGGTTGGCGCGGGTGGCCTCCTGACCGAGCCAGGAGTCGGTGATCTGCGTCGGCCGGTGCGCGGCGAGCGCCGTGACCAGCGCGCCCCACCGGTCGCCGACCACCACGACCGCCCCGGACAACGGCGGCTGCCGCTCGGCGAGATGCCGGAGGAGATACTCGTCGGAGGCGTCCCAGGCGCGCAGCCTGTCCCGCGGGTCCTCGGGGAAGCGGGACAGCACCGGCTCGCCCCAGGGGGTCGTCATACGGTCGTTCATCGTGCGGCCAGGCTAGCCGAGCCCCGGACCCGCCCGGCGCGGCGCACTGGCGCGGACGCCGGGGGCACACACCCCGTACGCCCCGCGCACCCCGCCGGGTCCCGCCCGTGGGCGGGCTGTCGTCCGCGAGCGTTGCGGATCATGGGAGACTCGCCCCCATGAGCGGGAAGGCGGACCCCCGGCCGGCGGGGGAAGGGACCACCTCGAGGACGCGGCTCGACCGGGGGCGCGGGGCGCTCGGACCCGCGCTGGAGCTGGTGCACACCGGACGCGCCCCGACCCGCGCCGTGCTCACCGCGGAGCTCGGCGTCACCCGCGCCACGGCCGGCGCGGTGGCCGCCGAGCTGGAGGCGCTCGGACTGATCCGCGTGGACGCCCGGCCCGGCGCGGCCGCCGGCTCCCAGGGACGCCCCTCGCACCGGCTGTCCGTCGCCGAGGACGGTCCCGTGGCGCTCGCCGCGCAGATCCACGCCGACGGCTTCCGCGCCGCCCTGGTCGGGCTCGGGGGCCGGATCGTCGCCACCGCGCCCGGCCGCGAGGTCGTCGACCCGGACCCGGCGAAGGTGCTCGGCTCCGTCGTCGCGGCCGGCGCGGAACTGCTGCGGGAGACCGGACGGCGCTGCGTGGGCGCCGGGCTCGCCGTGCCGTCGGCGGTCGCCGAACCGGAAGGGCTGGCGCTCAACCCGCTGCACCTGGCCTGGCCCGCGGGCGCCCCGGTGCGGGAGATCTTCGCCGAACAGGTGCGCGCCGCCGGCCTCGACGGGCCCGCGTTCGCCGCCAACGACGTCAACCTCGCCGCGCTCGCCGAACACCGGCACGGCGCCGGGCGGGGCTCCCGCGACCTGCTGTGCGTGGCCACGGGGCACCGCGGCGTCGGCGGCGCGCTGGTCCTCGACGGCCGTCTGCACACGGGAAGTTCGGGACTCGCCCTGGAGGTCGGGCACCTCGCGGTCAACCCCGACGGACGGCCCTGCCACTGCGGCAGCCGGGGCTGTCTCGACGTCGAGGCGGACCCGCTGGCCCTGCTCACCGCGGCCGGCCGCGACCCGGGCCCCGTGATGTCACTGCTACGGCAGGCCGACGAGCTGATCCGCGGCCGGTACGACGACCCGCGGGTCCGCACCGCCACCGAACAGCTCATCGACCGGCTCGGCCTCGGACTCGCCGGACTGGTCAACATCCTCAACCCCGACCGGATCATCCTCGGCGGCCTGCACCGCACCCTCCTGGAGGCCGACCCCGACCGGCTGCGGGCCGTCGTTGCCGACCGCAGCCTGTGGGGCCGCAGTGGCGGGGTGCCGATCCTCGCCTGCACGCTGGACCACAACAGTCTGGTCGGCGCGGCGGAGCTGGCCTGGCAGCCGGTGCTGGACGATCCTCTGGGGGCACTGGCGTAAGCACGACGACCGCTCGACAGAAGGCCGACCGAATGACCGACACGCTCACCGTCAGCGTCCTGGGCACCGGCATCATGGGCGCCGCGATGGCCCGCAACCTCCTGAGGGCGGGACACACCGTCCGCGTGTGGAACCGCACCCGCGCCAAGGCCGACGCGCTCGCCCCGGACGGCGCCCACGTCGCCGTCACTCCCGCCGAGGCGGTCGAGTCCGCCGACGTCGTCCTCACCATGCTGTACGACGGCCCCGTCACCCTGGAGACGATGCGCGCCGCCGCCCCGGCCCTGCCGCCCGGAGCCGTCTGGGCGCAGTGCACCACCAGCGGCATCGAGGACGTCGCCGGGATGGCCGCCTTCGCCCGCGACCACGGCCTGCGCTTCTACGACTCTCCTGTGCTCGGCACCCGCAAGCCCGCGGAGGACGGGCAGCTCACGGTGCTCGCCGCCGGTCCCGCCGAGGGCCGGGACGCGGTGACCCCGGTGTTCGACGCGGTGGGCGCCCGCACCGTCTGGACCGGCGAGGACGGTGCGGAGGCGTCCGCCACCCGGCTGAAGCTCGTCGCCAACAGCTGGGTCCTCGCGGCCACCGCCGCAGCGGGCGAGACGCTGGCCCTGGCCCGTGTCCTGGACGTCCGTCCGGACGACTTCTTCGGCCTCATCGCCGGCGGACCGCTCGACATGGGCTATCTGCACGCCAAGGCGCAGCTGATCCTCGAGGAGCGGCTGTCCCCGGCCCAGTTCGCGGTGACGACCGCCGCCAAGGACGCGGGGCTCATCGTGCGGGCCGGGGAGCGCCACAGCGCCCGCCTCGACGTGGCCGCCGCGAGCGCCCGCCGTCTGGAGCGGGCCGCGGCCCAGGGCCACGGCGACGAGGACATGGCGGCCGCCTACCACGCGAGCTTCGACGACGGGCCCCCGTCCGCCACCTGACCACCCTCACAGACTCCCTCAACCCCCCTACAGCGAGGAGTTCACGTGTCCAAGCCCCCACTGCCTCCCGAGGCCCAGGAACTGCTGCGCAAGCCCAACCCGTGCGTGATGGCCACCCTCCGCTCCGACGGCTCGCCCGTCTCCACCCCCACCTGGTACCTCTGGGAGGACGGCCGCGTCCTGATCAACCTGGACGAGGGCCGGGTCCGCCTGCGCCATCTGCGCAACGACCCGCGCGTCACCCTCACCGTCCTCGACTCCGACAACTGGTACACCCACGTCACCCTGATCGGCCGCGTCGCCGAGATGCGCGACGACGAGGGCCTCGCCGACATCGACCGCCTCTCCCGTCACTACGGCGGCGACGCGTACCCGAACCGTGAGCGCCCTCGCGTCAGCGCCTGGGTCGAGGTCGAGCGGTGGCACGGCTGGGGCGCGCTGAAGGACAACGACCAGACCGGCTGAGCGACGGCCGCCGGAGCACCCGCGTACCGCCCGCGTACTCCCCGGGCGGTACGCGAGGTGTCGCCGGCCGCACGACGACCTGACCCCCCTCCCGGAGCGAGTCTCGAAGTGTCGCCGAGGGGCGACGAGACACCGCACCCGAGGAGCTGAACGATCATGCAGACCCTGGCGCACTTCGGTGACGGCGGGCCCGGCCCGTGGATCCTTCTCTTCCCCCTGTTCTGGGCCCTGGTCGTGGGGCTCGGCATCACCCTGCTGCGCCGCACGGGGTGGCGCGGCCGCGGCCCGCACGGACCCGCCGCCCGCGACGACTCGCCGCTCGCCGTCCTGGGCCGCCGCTTCGCCTCCGGCGAGATCGACGAGGACGAGTACTGGCGCCGGCTGTCGGTCCTGGAGGAACAGTTCGGGCGCCGGGGCTGAGGCCCCTCCGGCATCGCGAAGTGATCCACATCACCACCCCACCCTGTGACGTTCGGCGTCCGGTCGGCGCTGGACAGGTGAGGCGTCGCACGAGGCGGACGAGTCCCGTGCGACGCCGTTGCTTCCGTCGGCCCGTCCTCCGGGCCGCTTCTCAGGGTGGGGATCCTTTTGAGCCGTCACAGCCGGCGGCGTGCCGTGTCGCACGCGTACAGACCGTTGAGCATGAGACGCCGGGCGTGGCTGACGCTCGGCGCCGTACTGATCGGCGGAGGGGGCGTCGTCACGTACGCCACGGCCAGCCCGTCGGATCCCGGCTCACCCGGACAGGAGCGGCGGCCGGTCGAGGTCTACGGTCTGACCCTGAAGGGCACCGCGGCCGGCGAGCGCAAGCTGCCCCGCACGGAGACCGAGCAGTTCTCGCTGGTCGGCGTCTCCTGGAGCGGTGCGCTGAAGCCGGTGGAGGGCACCGCGCAGGTGCGCACCCGTGGCCTGGAGTCCGGCGAGTGGGGCGCCTGGCGGTCGCTGGAGCTGAACGCGGCCCCTCCGGAGGACGTCGAGGCCGGCATGCGCGGCGCGTCCCAGCCGCTGTGGGTCGGGCCCTCCGACGGTGTGGAGGCCCGCGTCCTCCACGAGGACGGCAGCACCGCCGCGCTGCCCAAGGACCTCGAGGTGAACCTCGTCGACCCGGGTGTGGTGACCGAGGCCGAGACACGCGTCGACGCGCCCGAGCCGGCCGCGTTCGTCATGGACGAGTCGCCGTCGCCCTCCCCGTCGCCGGAGCCCACCGCGCCGCCGTCCACGATGCCGCAGCCGCCCGTCACCTCGCGTGCCGACTGGGGCGCGGACGAGTCGAAGAGCCCCGACCCCTCGGAGTACAACGCCGAGGTGAAGGCGGTGTTCGTGCACCACACCGACGGCGCCAACGACTACGACTGCGCGGAGTCGCCGGCGATCGTGCGGGGCATCTACGCGTACCACACCGAGGTCAACGGCTGGAACGACGTCGGCTACAACTTCCTCGTCGACAAGTGCGGCACCGTCTTCGAGGGCCGCAAGGGCGGCATCGACCGGCCCGTCCTCGGTGCGCACACCTACGGCTTCAACCGTGAGTCCGCCGGCATCGCTGTCCTCGGCACGCACATCACCGGCGCCGCCTCCGACGCCGCCCTGGCGGCCGTGGCACGCGTGACGGCCTGGAAGCTCGGCCAGTACGGCGCCGACCCGGCCGGCACGGTGAAGCTCACCGCCGGCGCGACCCAGACCAACTACTTCGGCACCGCCTTCACCGCGGGCGAGCAGTACACCTTCCACCGGGTGTCCGGGCACCGCGACGGCTTCAACACCCAGTGCCCGGGCAACGCCCTCTACGCCCAGCTGCCGACCGTCCGCACCTGGGCCGCGGGCCCGGTCGACGGGCTGCGCATCGTGTCCCTCACCGACGCGACCGCCAAGGGCTCGACGTACTACACCAAGGGCACGCCGGTGGTGCGCTGGTCGGCCACCACACCGGCCGCGCTGATCAAGAGGTACGACGTGCTCGTCGACGGCCGGTCCGTCGCCGGCACCTCGGGCGCGGGCTACGCCAAGCGGATCACCCTCGCCCCCGGCAGCCACACCGTGAGCGTGCGCGCCACGCACCAGTCCGGCGCCGTCTCCACGACGGACGCGCTGACCGTCGTGGCGGAGACGACCGCACCGGTGTTCACCGCCGCGCCGACGCTCGGCCTGCGCGCCGGTACCGTCAACACCGGGTCCGCGCCGGTCACCCTGCGCTGGAAGGCGACCGACGACCAGGCACTGCGCCAGGTGCGGCTGCTCACCCCGTCGACCGCCACCTTCAGCGCGGCCGCCTACCTCTCCAACCGCACCGCGAAGCCCGGCACCGCGTCCACCTGGTCGATGCGGGCGTACGACTACGCCGGCAACTACCGCGACGCGGCGGCCACCTACACCCCGGTGATCCTCCAGGAGAGCGCGGCGGTCCGCACCGGCACCTGGAGCTCGCGCAGCTCCACCAGCTACCTGGGCGGCAGGTCGTACTCCAGCGCGTCCAAGGGCGCCAGCCTGAGCTGGACGTTCACCGGCCGCTCGGCGGCCTGGGTGGTCTCGCGGGCGTCGAGTTCGGGACAGGCGTACGTGTACGTCGACGGCGTCAAGGCCGCCACGGTGGACCTGAGGTCGTCGGCCACGAGCTACCGGCAGGCGATCTGGACGAAGACCTGGACGGCCAACGCCCGGCACACCGTGAAGATCGTGATCGTCGGCACGAGCGGCCGGCCCACCGTCACCACGGACGCGCTCGTCTACATCAGGTAGCCGGCACCCCGGCTGTCACCTCGGCAGCCGGCCGGGGCGCGGTGTCCCACGGACAGGAGGTCCGCGGGACACCGCGGCCGTCGGCGGCTCCCGTTGTGTCACCGCCCGGTCAGCCGGGAACGGCGGACCGGGCGGGAGCGGGTTCGGGCCGGTGGACCTCGGCCACGTGGTCGACGAGCGCGACCTCCGTGAACCGTGGCCGGTCCGGTCCGGTGGGGGTGAGGTGCGGGCGCCGGTCCCAGGCCGCCGGTTCGGCGGCCACGGGCGTCGGCAGTGTGAACCACACGACCTTGCCCGCGTCGTCCGGCAGCACGCCCCAGCTCTCGCTCATGGCGGCCACCATCGCCAGCCCGCGGCCACAGGTGGCGAGCGGTCCGGCGTCCGCGACGACCGGCAGCCGCGGATCGTGGTCGTGCACCGACACCTTCAGCCGGTCGAGGAGCAGTTCGATCTCCACGGTGCACGTCTTGTCGGGACGGGCGTGCCGGTGGACGTTGGACAACAGCTCCGTCACACCGAGCGAGGCCCGATCTATCAGGGGATCCATGTGCCAGTAGCGCAATTGCGCAGATACGATTCTGCGGACCTGGCCGATCCGCGACGGCAGGGCTTGGAGCTCCACCGTGCAGTGCCTGCTTGGGTGACTGATCACGGCTGCGACTCCCCGACGTGAGGTCCGGAAGAACACGGAGTACGGATCCAGCAGGGCGCCTGCGTGACGCTGCCGCCTGCTGTCGTGGCCGGCGGGCTGGTTCGCAGCGTTATCGCCGGTAAACCCAGAGTGACGTGAGAACAGCGTGACCCAGCGGCGGATACGGCGCAACTCGCGGACATCTCAGGCGCCGCGCCCCGCCGCCCGGCGGACGGCCTCGATGAAACGGCGGGCCGCGGGCGGGCCGGGCTGCCCGGGCGCCGGGTCGTGGTCCCCGAGGGTCAGCAGGTACCGGTTGCCGTTGAGGTCGGCCAACGCCCTGCCGTCGGGCGCGAACCAGGGCCGCGTGGCCCGCACGGCCTGGACCGGCGCGCTGTCGATCTCGGTGCCGTAGCTGGTGAGCAACTCCAGCCGCCCGTCGCTGATCCGGACCTGGCCGGCCCGGGTGAGCGACCGCAGCCGCCGGCCGATCCGCACGCCCGTGGCCTTGAACTCCGGCTCCGCCATTGCCACCCGCCCCCTCTGTGCGCGTCGGTGCGCCGGACCGCGCTGCGCGGGCCGGCCACTGTCCAGAACCAAGTGTGCCCCTGCTCCCGCCGGTGCAGTCTGCCCGCACGAGCCGCCGAGCACCAGAGCCCCCGCCCCCGCCGGCCGGAGCGCGGGGGGCACTCCGGCCAATGCGCCCCCACCCGCGCGCCCCCACCGCCCCAGCACTGCCTTTCAGGCCACCAAAGATGTGTTTATGCAGGTGAGAGGTGGTGCGAACGGTGCTTATGATCGGTGTGTCGGCCGCGCTGGACGCCGTCGGCGCTCAGTGTAAGGAGCCCAGTCGTGAGCACTCCCCAACAGACCCCGACCGGCGCCACTCCCGACGTCGACCGCAGCGACCCCGCCTACCGCGCCTGGCTGAAAGAGGCCGTGCGCCGGGTGCAGGCCGACGCCAACCGCTCGGCCGACACCCATCTCCTGCTCTTCCCGCTGCCCGAGCGGTGGGGCATCGACCTCTACCTGAAGGACGAGTCGACCCACCCCACCGGCAGCCTCAAGCACCGGCTGGCCCGCTCGCTGTTCCTGTACGGACTGTGCAACGGCTGGATCCGGCCGGGCCGCCCGGTGATCGAGGCGTCCAGCGGCTCGACCGCCGTGTCCGAGGCGTACTTCGCGAAGCTGATCGGCGTGCCCTTCGTCGCCGTCATGCCGCGTACGACGAGCGCGGAGAAGTGCCGCCTCATCGAGTTCCACGGCGGCCGGTGCCACTTCGTGGACGACCCCCGCACCATGTACGAGGCGTCCGCCGCTCTCGCGGCGGAGACCGGCGGCCACTACATGGACCAGTTCACCTACGCGGAGCGGGCCACGGACTGGCGCGGCAACAACAACATCGCCGAGTCGATCTTCCGCCAGTTGCGGATGGAGCGGTTCCCGCAGCCGGAGTGGATCGTCGCCACCGCCGGCACCGGCGGCACCTCGGCGACGCTCGCCCGCTACGTGCACTACATGCAGTACGACACCCGCATCTGCGTCGCCGACCCGGAGAACTCCTGCTTCTTCCAGGGCTGGACGACCGGCGACCCGGACGTCTCCTGCGACAGCGCCTCCCGCATCGAGGGCATCGGGCGCCCCCGGATGGAGCCGAGCTTCGTGCCCGGCGCCGTCGACCGGATGATGAAGGTGCCCGACGCGGCCGCCGTCGCCGCGGTGCGGGCGCTGGAGCGGGTCATCGGCCGCAAGGCGGGCGGCTCCACCGGCACCGGGCTGTGGAGCGCGCTGAAGATCGTCGCGGAGATGGCCGCGGACGGCAGGCGGGGCAGCGTGGTCACGCTGCTGTGCGACCCGGGCGACCGCTACCTGGACAAGTACTACTCGGACGCCTGGCTGGCCGAACAGGGCCTGGACGTGACGCCGTACGCCGAGGCCATCGACTCCCTGCTCAGCACGGGCGTGTGGCCCGAGGCGTCACCCCGCGAGCCGGCGGTCCAGTGAGGTCATGGCGTCACGGAAACCCGCGGCGAGACCCAGGCGGCCCGCCTTCATCGCCAGGCGGAACGGCGCGACGCCGTCCACCGCCATCGTCCAGCGCACCCGTGTGCCCGTCCCGGCCGGCTCCAGCCGCCACTCCTCGACCATCGCGCGGGCGCCCGGCACGTTGGTGACGTCGACGCGGTAGGCGTACACGTCGGGCTCCTCGGCCGCGAGAATCGTCTCCCGGAATCGGGCCGCGCCCAGCAGCCGGATCTCCCGGCCCGCGCCGCCGTCCAGCGGACGGGCCAGGGTGAGCACGCGGAACCACGCCGTCCAGCCGGCGACGTCCCGCGCCAGGGCGTCGAACACCGCCGGGGGAGCGGCCGAGATCTCCCGCTCGAAGACCAGGCGCACGGGGGCGACGGAGGCGAACTCCCGCCCCACGGGGCGCAGACGGTGGGCCATGGACTCAACTCCCTGTGAGGTCACGCTGCTTGCGGTACACGGACGGGACGGGGGAGCCTCGCCCCGGTCAGGCGTCGGCGGCCTCCGCCTGCTCGTCCTCGGACTGCTCGTGCTCGCCGGCCACCACCAGCCGCCGCAGATGCTCCGACACCTCCGCGCGGGCCTCGGCGGACAGCCCTGAGTCCGTCACCAGCGTGTCCACCTGCTCCAGCGAGGCGAACGAACTCAGGCCCACGGTGCCCCACTTGGTGTGGTCGGCGACCACGATCACCCGCCGGGCCGACTGCACCAGCCGCCGGTTGGTCTCCGCCTCCGCCAGGTTCGGCGTCGACAGCCCCGCCTCCACCGATATCCCGTGCACCCCGAGGAACAGCAGGTCGAAGTGGAGCGCCGCGATCGCCTGGTCGGCCACCGGCCCCACCAGCGAGTCGGACGGGGTGCGCACCCCGCCGGTCAGGACGACCGTGGCCGCCCCCTGCCGGCTGCCCGAGGAGCGCTGCGCGGCGTGGAAGACGTCCGCCACCCGCACCGAGTTGGTGACCACCGTGAGGTCGGGGACGTCGGTCAGCCGGTGCGCCAGCGCGAACGTCGTGGTGCCTCCGGACAGCGCGATCGCCGCGCCCGGCGGGACCAGCTCGGCCGCCGCGCGCGCGATGTCCTCCTTGGCGGTCAGCTCCAGGCCGGACTTGGCCTCGAAGCCGGGCTCGTGCGTGCTGGCCTCGACCACCGGAACCGCGCCGCCGTGCACCTTCTCCAGAACGCCCTGCCGGGCCAGTGCGTCGAGGTCGCGGCGGACCGTCATGTCCGACACACCGAGCCTGCGGGTCAGCTCGTTGACCCGGACCCCGCCCCGCCGCCGGACCTCGTCGAGGATCAGGGTGCGCCGCTGCTCGGCGAGCAGGTTCTGATTCTCGCTCACGTACGCTCCGGTCCTTTCGCCGCACAGCCGTCCGACACACTCCCGCGCGTCCACGGCCTCGGGCGGCATTTTCCCGGGCACCGGTGCGCGGACGTCCCATCCTCCCATGCCGGACCCCCGGCGGCGCCACCGGCCGCTCGTCGCGTACATGGCGGTTCCCGGTGCCCGTGTGGTGCGTGCGCGTCACACGGATCGGGGAGATTGAGTGACGAGGGACGCACACGGTCCGGGAGCGGAGGATGCTGTCCCGCACGGACGGATCCGACGGGGCGTCAGGGGGAGGCCGCACGGTGGAGGACACGCAGCAGCACGGACCGGCCGAGGACGGCGGAGCACCGGCGGGCGAGGCGCCCGCCGGGTCCCGCACCGCGCTGGAACTCCTGGTCCACGGGGTGGGCGGCACCACCCCGGACCGGATGCTCGACGACCCGCGCACGGTCCGGGTCACCGGCGACGACGTCGCCGCCGTCTTCCGCCGCGCCGACGACGCCGACGCCGAACGCGACCCCGGCGCCCGCCGCGACGGGCCCGTCCCCGAGGCGTACGTCTGGTGCAACCTCACCTCCGGCAACGGCACCCGCGCCCTGTGGCTGCTGCTCCTGCCGTTCATGGTGGTCAACCTCGCCCACTGGATGCGCCCCAGCGCCCGCGGCCGCCGCCGCACCGTCCGGCTGTACGGGATGCTGGTGCGGCTGACCGGCCTCAGCCTCACGGTGCTGCTCGTCGCCGCCGCCTGCGAGGTCGCCCTCGACCTCACCGCCTGGCAGTGCGCGGGCACCCCCGCCTGCGCCGGCCGGCACTCCTGGCTCGGCTTCCTGTCGCCCGGCGACGGCTGGTGGGGCGCACCCGGCCGCCGTCTCGCCCTGGCCGCCCTGGTGCCCGCCGCCCTCACCGGCCTGCTGTGGTTCCTGTCCCTGCGCACCTGGAGCGCCTACGAGTCGCAGCAGCCGCTCGGCGGCCCCGAGGCCGAGGAGGACACCGGCCCGGCCGCCCTGAGCCGCCCCGGCTTCTGGTACGGCCGCCGCCTGGGCGCCCGGCTGCGCGCCGCCCACACCGCCGCCGCGCTGCTGACGGTCGCCGCGGCCGTGGGCTCCGCCGCCGCGCGGTACGACCGTGAGCCGGGCGGCCCCGCCGTCCTCGTCGCCCTGGGCGTGCTGCTCGAAGCCTCCCTGGCCGTCGGGGCGGGCGCGGTGGTGTGGGTGGTCTGCCGCCGCGGCCGCAGCGAACGCCGCCTCGACGACCACGCCGACCGCCGGCTGGTGCGCGGGCTGCCCCTCGCCGCCCTCGCCCTGCTCGCCCTCAGCGCCCTCTACGCCGGCTGGGAGCGGCCCGCCTGGGAGTCGGCGGGCCGGCTGCCCGGCAACCTCACCTTCGGCGCCCTCACCTTCGCACAGGGCCTGCTGGTGATCGTCCTCGCCTGTGTCGCCCACGCCCTGCACCGCACCGACCCCGACCGGCGGGCCGCGCTGCGCGGACTGGCGGGGCCCGCGGTCGCCATGCTCGCCTGCGCGCTCGGCGGCGTGATGTCGGGCGGGGTCTCCCAGCGGGTGTCCGACTGGCTGGACGGCACCCGCGCCTCCATCCCGGGACCCCCGGTGCTGCTCACCTGGCAGGCGTCCGTCATCCCGCCGCTGCTCCTGCTGCTCCTCGTCATGTGCTGCTGGCTCGCCCGCCGCGCCTGGCACCTCGCCCGGGCCGAACGCGCCGCCGTCGAGGAGGAGTACGCCGGAGAGTCGGGCGACCTCGGCCGCACCCGGCGGATCGCCTCGGTCCGCGCCATGGCCGCCCTCACCGACCGGGGGCCGCGTATCCTCGCCGTCACCTCCGCGGCCACCCTCCTGCTGGGCGCCGGGGCCCTCGTCGGCGCGACGGCCACCGGGGAGACCCCGGGCGCGGCGGCGCGCGGCGCCCACCCCGTCGTGCACGGCGCCGCACAGACCGCGCAGGCCCTCGGCTCCTGGCTGATCGGCCTCGGCTTCGTCCTCCTCGTCACCTGGGGCCGCCGCGCCTACAAGGACGCCTCCGCCCGCCGCACCATAGGGATCCTGTGGGACGTCGGCACCTTCTGGCCGCGCGCCGCGCACCCCTTCGCGCCGCCCTGCTACGCCGAGCGCGCGGTGCCCGACCTGACCTGGCGCATCGCCACCTGGACCGGCGCCACCGGAGGACGGCTGGTGCTCTCCGGGCACTCCCAGGGCAGCGTGCTCGCCGCCGCCGCGGCCTGGCAGCTTCCGCCGTCCGCCCGCAGACGCGTCGCCCTGCTCACCTACGGCTCCCCGCTGGAGCGGCTCTACGGCCGCTGGTTCCCCGCCCACTTCGGTCCGGACGCGCTGCACGCGCTGCACCGGGACGTCGTCTGCTGGAGCAACCTCTACCGGCGCACCGACCCCATCGGCGGCCCGGTGCGGCTGCCCGGCGACGGCGGACCCGACGTGGACCGTCCGCCGTTGAAGGACCCCCTCGCCTACGGCCGCACCGCGGAACACCCGCTGCCCGCGCCGATCCTCGGCCACTCCGACTACCAGGCCGACCCGGCGTTCGCGGAGGAACGCCGGCGCCTGCTCGCCCGGCTGCGGCCGGAGGTGCCCCCTCCCCGCGGTACCGGACAGCCCGGCCCGGCGGCCTGACCGCCCGCGCTCAGGACAGCGCGGGCAGGTCCTCCGCGTACAGCAGCGTCAGGTCGTCGGTGGTGGGCTCGTCGAGCTGGGCGACCCGGCTCGCGTGCCGCTCCACCATCGCCTCGAACGTCTGCCGCGCCGTGCGCCCGTTGCCGAACGCGGGTCCCTTGGGGATGTCGGTGAAGTACGTCAGCAGCGCCTCCGCGGCGCCCGGCGCCAGCCGGTACTCGTGCTCCTCGGCCTGCTGCTCCACGATCCGCAGCAGCTCCTCGGGGCCGTAGTCGCCGAACGTGATGGTGCGCGAGAAGCGGGATGCCACACCGGGGTTGACCGACAGGAAGCGCTCCATCTCGGCCGTGTAGCCGGCCACGATGACCACCACCGCGTCCCGCTGGTCCTCCATCAGCTTGACCAGCGTGTCGATGGCCTCCTTGCCGAAGTCGCGGCCCGCGTCCTCCGGCGACAGCGCGTACGCCTCGTCGATGAACAGCACCCCGCCGCGGGCCTTCTCGAACGCCTCCTGGGTGCGGATCGCCGTCGAGCCGATGTGCTCGCCGACCAGGTCCACGCGGGACACCTCGACCAGGTGCCCCTGCTCCAGCACCCCGAGCGAGGCGAGGATCTCGCCGTACAGGCGCGCCACGGTGGTCTTGCCGGTGCCGGGGGAGCCGGTGAACACCAGGTGCCGCTTGACGGACGCGGCCTTCAGCCCGGCCTGCTGCCGGCGCCGGCCCACCTCGATCATGTCGGTGAGGGCCCGCACCTCGCGCTTGACGCTCTCCAGGCCGACCAGGGCGTCGAGTTCGCCGAGGACGTCCTTGGAGGTGCGCGTCTCGCGCCGCGGTTCCGGCACGGTGGCGGGAGCGGGGGCCGCAGGCGCACCGGCGGGGGAGGGGACCGTGCCCAGCAGGCCCGTGGTGTGACCGGTGGTCTGCACCGCCGGTTCGGGCGCGGGCGGTTCGGCGCGCAGGCCGCCGGACTCGTCGCTGGTGCAGTCCTCGACGACCGGGCCGCCCGAACCGGAGGCGCCGTCGGCGCCCTCGGCGAACTCGTAACCCCCGCGCGCGCAGCGCTCGGTGCGGCACTTGCGCAGCGTCGTACGGCTGCCGTCGATGACGTGGAAGCCGTAGCCGCCGCTGCCGGTGACCCGGCAGTGCTCGAACGTGCCGCGTCCGCCCGCGGACACGTACACGCCCGCCTCGGCGGGGGAGTCGACCGTGCAGCGCTCGACCGTCGGGTCGGCGCCCTTGGTGACGATGACGCCGGTCTGGGTGCCGTCCAGGGTGCAGTTGCTGAGGGTGCCGCCGCTGCCGTGGTCGCGGAACCAGGCGCCCGTGGCCGCCTCCCGGATGCGGCAGTCGTCGAGCTGGGCGGTCGCGCCGTCGCTCACCGACACCGCCGTGTTCCGTACCTGGGTCAGGTCGCTGTCGACGACGTCCGCACGCGAGCCGCGGTCCAGCACGAACAGCGCGTCCGGCACGTCGTGCACCCGGCAGGAGTCCAGGACGGCCGTCGCGCCGTCGCTCACCCACACCGCCGGGTAGTCGCCGGTGCTGTCGAAGATCTCGCACCGGTTGGCGTCCACCCGCGTCCCCGGGTCCCACACCGACAGGCCGTTGCGGCCGAACTGGCGCACCGTGGTGCGGGTCAGGGTGAGCACCGAGCGGGAGCGCAGGTCGACCGCGTTCTCCGGGATGTCGTGGATGCGGCAGTCGGCGAGCGTCAGCACGGCGTCCGTGTCGAGCGTGATCCCGTCCCCGGTGGTGCGGTGCACGTCGCAGTCGGTGAGGTGGGCGGTGGCGCGGGCGGTCACCTGCACCCCGCTGCCGCGCACCTCGTACACCTCGCAGCCGACGGCCTCCAGCGCCGAGTTCTCCCCGGTCACGGTCAGCCCGGAGCCGGAGGCGTGGTGCACCTTGCAGCGCTCCAGCCGGGGGTGGCCTCCGCCGCGCACGGCGACGCCCGCCTGTCCGGCGGCAACCACCTCGCACTCCTCGAACACCCCGCCCCCGCCGTCGACCACGGCGATGCCGGCGCCCGCCGGGTTGTCGACCGTGCAGCGACGCACCGTGGGCCGGGCGGCGCCGCGCACCTCGATGCCCGCGGCGGACCGGCTGACCACGCGGATGTCCCGCAGCTCGGGGGTGCCCTCCTCGACCAGCACGGCGGGGGCGGTGGCGTCCTGTCCCTCCACGTGGAGGTCCTGCACCACCGCGGAGGCGCACACGGTGAGCGGTACCCCGTCCGGCGGCGCGATGCGCACCGAGCCGGGCGACCCCTCGGGCCCGCGCAGGGTCACCGCCCGCCGCACGACGAGGTTCTCCCGGTAGGTGCCGGGAGCGACGGTGAGCACGTCCCCCTCGCCCGCGGCCTCCAGGGCGGCGGCGAGCGATGGGTACTCACCCGTGCGGCGGCGCCACCTCGATGTGCCGGTGTGCGTCACCTGGACCGTGCCCTGTGCCATGGTGTTGCCGTGCCCCCACCTCGTCGTACCTGTGGACCGTTCCCGCCCGGGTCGCTGCCGATCGGTTCGGCCGGACCACCGTAGCGTGCGCGGGGGCGGCGAGTTGACCAGAGGCGGAACGCGGTCAGCTGTCGGCGCCCGCCCTGCCCCAGTCCGGGCCCACGCGGCCCCACTCACGGTCCCAGCGGGCGTACCGGCCGCGGAGCATCCGCCGCAGCACCAGGCGCCGGCCGCCCTCGAACAGTCCGGCGGCCAGCAGCGCGGCCCCCGCGCCCGCGAGCACCGCGTGCGCCGTCGCGGCGGCCGGCTCCATCGGGCGCGCGACCCGGTCGCCGCGTCCGTCGGTCCATATGCGGAACGTGTCGCCCGGCCGGGGATCCGGCAGTCGCGCCTGCAGGGCCTCCCGCCGGGCCGATCCGTCCGGGGCGGTCCAGCGGGCCAGGACGCGGGAACCCGGGTCCCCGCCCAGCAGTTCCGGGTCCGTGGTCGCCGGAGCAGGGTCCAGCTCGCGCACCACCGTGGCCGTGACCAGGTGGCGGGACTGCTGCTGGTCGCGGACCAAACGCTGCAGCGACGCGTGCGCGGCGCTTCCGGCCAGGACGCCGGTCAGCGGCGCGGCCAGCGTGACCAGCAGGAGCACGGTGAGCGCCAGCCAGGCCTCCGCGAGGTCGGTGGCGCGCCGCAGCGGGTTGCGCCGCCAGCGCCAGAGTCCGCCGACCGCACGCACGGCACGCACCCCCTCCCCGGTTCCCGCACCGATCCCTCACGCTGCCCAACGCGCCGGAACGGGCCCGGGTTCCCGCGTCGCGCGGCCGGGCGCGTGTCAGGCCACGACCTCCAGCGGATCGCCGACGCGGAGGGTGCCGGGGGAGAGGGGCACCAGGTTCACGCCGAAGAGGAGCCGGCCGTCGACGGACCGGTGGCGGCCCAGGGTGTGCAGCGGTTCCCGTCCGCGCCGGGAGGTGTCCTGGTCGGTGGTGGTGACGACGCACCGTCCGCTCGGCTTGGGAACCCGGAACGTCATCTCGCCGATGGTGACGCGGGTCCAGCCGTCCTCCGCCCACGCCTCCGTGCCCTCGATCACCACGTTGGGCCGGAACCGGCTCATCGGCAGTGGGCCCTCGTGCGCGTGCGCCCCCTGAGCCACAAGGGAGTTGAGCCGGTCCAGGGAGGCGGTCGTGGTGAGCAGCAGCGGGTATCCGTCGGCGAACGTGACCGTCTCACCGGGCAGCGCGTACGCGGGGTCGACCGGCCGCCGTACGGCCGGGTCGTCGAGGTGCACGAGCCGCACCGGTGTGTCCAGGAAGTCGCTGCACCACGCGTGCACGGCCGGGTCCTCGGCGGGGACGACCTCCACCTTGTCGCCGAAGACGTCCGCCGGCACGGTCGCGCCCGGCGCCGGCACGGGCACGGTGACCGGGGCGCGGCCGGGCGCGGACAGCACGACGCCGCCGCCGGGCAGCGGTTCGGCGGCGGCGAGGGCCAGACGTGGGTGGCGGCGCTGCGTGACGACCTTTCCCCCGTCGTCGATCAGCGTCCAGCGCCGGTCACCGGCCGGACCCCAGCGCTCCACGACGACCTCCCGGAGCGGCAGGCTCCGGAAGGCCTTGACCGGATGAACGTGGATCGAGCGCACACGAGCGTTCCCCATGGGCCCATCGTGCCATCACCGGACGACGGCACCGGGCCCTTTTCGGCGCGGCCCGGCCCGCTCAGTACCCCCGGTACTGCTGGTTGTTGTAGGGGTCCTGGTACGGCGCGGGCGCCGGCCGCGGGGCGGCCGCCGGGCGCATCGCCTCGTAGCCGGCGGGCTGCGGCTGACGCGGCGGCTGCGGCTGGGGGCCGGGGTAGCCGCGCGGCGCGGTGGCCTGCTGCGGGATGTACGCCGTGTGCGCCTGCTGGAGCGGGGCGGGCTGCGGCGTGGCGGGCTGGGGATAGCCGTAGGACGGCTGGGACGGTGCCGCCGGAAGGGCCGGCAACGCCGAGGGAAGCGCGGGCAGGTGACTGGCCGGCGCCTCGTACGCGGCGGGGACCCGGATCGGGGCGATCTGCGGGGTGCCCCGCTCGGCCACGAGCGAGTCGTAGATCGGGGTGTCCGGGAAGGCAGCGGAGGAGTAGCCGCCGCCATACATGGAGCGGGGGGAGGTCATGGCCATAAGTTAAGCCCACGATGTGCTGGTTGGGGAGACCGATAAGAGGGTTGTTTTGCGCGCCCTGGGTGACGGGCGATCCCCAATACGAGCGAATTCACGGAAAACGGACGTACTGCCGCGCGGATTTCGTGTAAAGGCCGAGTTCCGGGGGTGTTACCGGCGGTCGCAGGGGGTGGCCGGAGCGTGGCCGGCGTCCTCGGGCGTGGGCGCCCCGCGCGCGGGGGATTAGGTTGGGCGGACGCACACCGACGGACGCCGGGGCTCGCCCGGCGCGGCGACCTGTGATGGGGGCGGGACATGTCCATGCCGAAGGGATCGAACACACCGGTGCCGGCGACGGCACTGCGGGTCGACGTGGGATGGCGCTCGGGCCCCGGCGTGCCCGACGCGGACGCCTCGGCGCTGCTGCTGGCCGGTGGCAAGGTCCGCTCCGACGCCGACTTCGTCTTCTACAACCAGCCCGCCCACGCCTCCGGCGCCGTACGCCACGAGGGCAAGCGGCAGGACGGGGGCCGGGTCACCGACACCCTGCTCGTCGACCTCACGCGGGTCGAGCCCGGCATCGAGACCGTCGTCCTGGCCGCCTCCTGCGACGGCGGCACCTTCGGGCAGGTCCCGGACCTCTCCATCGAGGTGAAGGACGCCGCGCACGGCACCGTGGCCGCCCGCTTCGACAGCACCGGCGCCACCACCGAGACCGCCTTCGTGCTCGGCGAGTTCTACCGCCGACAGGGCGCCTGGAAGTTCCGCGCCGTCGGACAGGGCTACAGCAGCGGGCTCGAGGGCCTCGCCACCGACTACGGCATCACCGTGGACGAACCGCAGCACGCCGCACCGCCCGCCGCGCCCGTGGCGCCCCCTGCCCCGGCCGCCCCGCCGGTCGCGCCTCCGGTCACCGTCCCTCAGCCGCCGCCCCCGCCCGCCGCGCCCCCGGCGCCCGTCCGGCTCACCAAGGTGACGCTCACCAAGGCGGCGCCCTCCGTGTCGCTGACCAAGCAGGGCGGCACCTCGGGCTCCCTGCACGTCAACCTCAACTGGGAGGTCCGCAAGCAGTTCTCCGGCTGGGCCGCCAAGCTGGGCCGCCCGGTCGCCATGCACGCCGACCTCGACCTCGACCTGTGCGCCCTGTGGGAGCTCACCGACGGCAGGAAGGGCGTGGTCCAGGCGCTCGGCAACGCCTTCGGCTCGCTGCACCAGCCGCCGTTCATCCACCTCGACGGCGACGACCGCACCGGCGCCTCGGCGAGCGGCGAGAACCTCACCGTCAACCTCGACCACAAGCACCAGTTCCGGCGCATCCTCGTCTTCGTCACCATCTACGAGGGCGCCCGCTCCTTCGCCGACCTGCACGCCACGGTCACCCTCCGCCCGCAGCACGGCGCGCCCATCGACTTCTCCCTCGACGAGTGCACCGTCCCCTCCACGGTGTGCGCGCTCGCGCTCATCACCAACAACGGCGGCGACCTGGTCGTCCAGCGCGAGGCCCGCTACCTCGTCCCCGAGCGCGGCGTCAGCCCCCAGCGCACCGTCGACCACGCCTACGGCTGGGGCATGAACTGGACGCCCGGCCGCAAGTGACGGCCGGTCAGGCCTCGTCGGCGGCGGTCGCCGGACGGGCGTAGGTGCGGCCCTTCCAGGCGGCGCCACGCCCACGGCGGTGCTGCACCGCGGAGTCCACCGTCATCAGCAGATAGAGGAACGCGGTCACCGGCAGCAGCGGCGCGAGCCACAGCGGCTGCCGGTAGTACCGCAGCATCGGGACGTACGTCCCCGCCATCACCAGCCACGCCGCGGCGCCCAGCAGCGCGCACGGCACGCTCCCCGCCGCCGCGCCCACGGCCACCGCGGCCGGCGGCACCAGATACACCAGCACCAGACCGGCGACGGTCCCCGCCAGCAGCAGCGGGCTGTGCCGCAACTGCGCGTACGCGCTCCGCGACACCATGCGCCACAGATCGCGCAGCCGTGGATAGGGGCGCACGCTGTCCACGCCGTCCGCGAGCCCCAGCCACACCCGCCCGCCGCCGCGCTTGACCGCCCGGGCCACGGCCACGTCGTCGATCACGGCGTGCCGCACGGCGTCCGGGATCCGCGCCCGCGCGGCGGCGTCGGCGCGCAGCAGCACACACCCGCCCGCCGCGGCAGCCGTCCGCGAACCCGGCCGGGCGATCCTGCGGAACGGGTAGAGCTGAGCGAAGAAGTACACGAACGCCGGCACGACCAGCCGCTCCCACAGGCTCTCCACCCGCAGCCGCGCCATCTGCGACACGAGGTCGAAGCCGCCGGTCCCGGCCGCCGCCACCAGCCGCCGCAGACTGTCCGGGGCGTGCGCGATGTCGGCGTCCGTCAGCAGCAGGTACTCGGGGTCGCGGGCGCGGGCCAGCTCCATGCCGTGCCGCACCGCCCACAGCTTGCCGGTCCACCCGGACGGCGGTTCGCCGGGCGACACCACGGTGAGGGCAAGCCCGCCCTCCTGTCGCGCCAGCTCCCGGGCGAGGTCCCCGGTGCCGTCCGTGCTGCCGTCGTCGACCAGGAAGACCTCCGCCCGGCCCGGATAGTCCTGGGCGAGCAGCGACGGCAGGCTCGCGGGCAGCACGGCCGCCTCGTCGCGCGCCGGGACCACCACGCACACGTCCGGCCACGCGTCCGGATCGCGCGACGCCGGAAGCCGCACGTCCGTGCGCCAGAACCACCCCTGGAGCAGCAGCAGCCACAGCCAGGCGGCGAGGGACACGGCGGCACTCCACACGACGGCGCTCACGTGCGCAGTCTGCCCCACGGCACGGCCCCGCGGCGGCTCATCGTCTATCGTGGCCGGGTGAAGATCGCGCTCATGGACTCCGGAATCGGACTGCTGGCGGCCACCGCCGCGGTGCGGCGACTGCGCCCCGACGCCGATCTGGTGCTCTCCCTCGACCCCGACGGCATGCCCTGGGGACCGAGGACGCCCGCCGACCTCACCCGGCGGGCCCTGGCCGTCGCCGAGGCGGCCGCCGTGCACCGGCCCGACGCCCTGATCGTCGGCTGCAACACCGCCACCGTGCACGCCCTCACCGCCCTGCGCGGCCGCCACGAGCCCGACCTGCCGGTCGTCGGCACCGTCCCCGCCATCAAGCCGGCCGCGGCCGGCGGCGGCCCGCTCGCCATCTGGGCCACTCCCGCCACCACGGGCAGCCCCTACCAGAGCGACCTGATCAAGCGGTTCGCCGCGGGCGTCACCGTCACCGAGGTGCCGTGCTGGGGCCTTGCCGAGGCCGTGGAACGCGCGGACGACAAGGCGATCGACGAGGCCGTCGCCGCGGCCGCCGCGCTCACCCCGGGCGACGTGACCACCGTCGTCCTCGGCTGCACCCACTACGAGCTGGTCGCCGACCGCATCCGGGCCGCCGTGCCCAGCCCCGGGCCGCAGCCGCTCGCCCTGCACGGCTCCGCCGGCGCGGTGGCCGCCCAGGCCCTGCGGCGGCTCGGCGAGCAGCCCGCCCCCGACGCCCCCGCCACCGGCACGCTGACCGTGCTGCTCAGCGGACGCCCCGGCGCGCTGCCCGACGCCGCCCTCACCTATCCGGAAGGCGGACTGCTCCAGGCGGCCGTCCCCGCCCGGACGGCTCAGTAACGCCCCGCGACGCCGTACCCACGGAGCGGATCCTGAGTAACCTCGAGGCATGAGGGACCACCGCTCCGGCGAGCACGGCCCGTACTCCGAGGTCTGGACCGGTCGCGCCACCGCCCGCTTCCAGTGGCTGCTGGCGCTGATCGGCGCCGCCTGCATGGCGCTCGGCATCGCCCTGGCCGTCGACTCCGCGTGGACCTCCGGGGCCGCGCCGCTCGCCATGGCCGTCGTCGGCTGCATCGCGGCCGGACTCCTGGTGCTGTTCGGCACCCTCGCCTTCGTGCACGTCGCACTGCGCGTCGACGAGGACCACCTCGAGGTGCGCTGCGGCCACATCGGCGTGCCGCGCCGCCGCATCCCGCTGTCCCATGTCGCCGGCGCCGACTTCGCCCCACACGTCACGCCCCGCCACTGGGGCGGCTGGGGTTACCGCTGGCGTCCCGAGAAGGGCACGGCGGTCGTGGTCCGCCGGGGCGAGGGCGTGGTCCTCCGTCTCGCCGACGGCCACACCTTCACCGTGACGGTGGACGACGCTGAGGCAGCGGTCCGCGTCATCCGCGACCGGCTGCGGCCGAGGAAGCCGGACAAGGTGTGAGCTGCCGCGCTTGCGGGCGCGGCACTCCGTCACCGGGCCGGTCGTGAGACGCTTCTGAGAGAGGGCGCGGCGCCGGCCGTCGTACCCACGTCACGGGTGTCTCGACGCGCGTTGCGGCGCCGGGGGCACCGGGACACGGACGGCCTACGTCAGCAAGCCGGCACGCTTCACGTGACGGTGCGGTGGCCCGCCGCCGACGCGGTTCGCGGCAGTCGTCCGGGGTGCACGCCCGGCCCGGGTGTCACGGGAGCCGAACGCGGAACCCGCGTCCGGCGGCACGTCCCCCCGCACCGCTGCCGCTCGTGAGGGAGTCACGAGGGGCCCCTCACCGAGCGGCCCCTCCCCGCAACTCTCCCGCGCGGCGGGCCGTGTCCAGGGCGAAGGGGCGGGACGTGGCGAGGCCCGCGAGGTAGCCCGTGCCGACCGCCACCGCCGTGAAGCTGAGCGCGTTGCCCACCGTGGCGACCGCCGCCAGCGCGGTCAGGGCGGCGGCCGCCGTCAGCGCCACCGGCGTCGGGCGCGGGCTGCGCCACAGGGCGTACAGCAGCCAGCCGAACGCCGCCGTCAGCAGCAACACCCCGACCACGCCCTGTTCCGCCGCGAGCTGGAGCGGAGCTGAGTGCGGCTTGCCGTCGGACAGCGGCGACCCGAGGGACGCGGCGCTCAGCTCGCCGAAGCGTCCCGGCCCGACGCCAAGGCCCGCGTGCGTACGGGCCAGGTCGAGCGCGTCGTGCCACAACGCCACCCGGTGCGGGGTGAGCCGCCCCTCCAGCGACGCGGCGAAACCTTCCGGCACCGCGCTCCCGGCGACCGCCCACGTCAGCCCGGCCGCCCCGGCGACGATCACGCCGAGCCCGGCGAGGACGGCGCCACGGCGCCGTACCCGGCCGGCGGCCGTCGAGACCGCCAGCACCCCCGCCGCGGCCACACAGCCGGTGACCGAGCCCAGCACCGCCGCCGTCACCGCGATGCCCGCCGCGAGCAGCCGCATCGCCGACCGGACCGCAGGCCCGGACGCGGCCCAGGCCGCGCAGGAGGCGGCCCCCGCCGACAGGATCACCATGGCGGTCGTCGCCCCGGCGTGTCCGAGCGGCGCGGTGATCTGCGGGCCCGGCGCCAGATGGGGGACCCAGGCGGTGAGCCCGATCCCGGCCAGCGCGCCCGCGCAGGGCGCGGCCACCGGCAGCAGCGCCCCGCCGATCCGGCCCGCCGCGTACCCCGCGGCGACGGCCAGCACCGCGAGCAGCATTCCTTCCGGACGGCCGTCACGGGCCGCCGCGGTGATCAGGGGCCACGCCGCGCACGCGCCCAGCACCACCACACCCGCCGCGTCCGGCCCCGTCCGTCTCTCGCCGTCCGCGTCCGCGCCGGCGGACGCCCTGTCCGTCGTACCTGAACCCACCCCGCACCCCGCCCACGTCGTGCCCCCGTCCCCTGTGACGGTCCCCGCCCGCGGACCCCCCGTCGGGCCGCGCGGACAAGGCACCGGCACACGGTAACGGCTGGTGGCCCGTTTGGGGACGCCTGGTGACGACTCGCCGGGAAACGGTGACGGGAGCCGGGACCGCGTACCGTCCCGGCTCCCCGCAGCCGTCCGACCGTGCTGTCCTGCCCCAGGTCACGCGCCGTAGACTCCCCGGGTGACCGTCACCGCAACCTCCGTCGGCGCGTCGGACCCCATGCCGCCGCGGACCACGCCCTCGGCCTGGCAGAAGTGGCGCGCGCGCCTCCTCCCGGCCGGCGCCGCCGCGCTCGCGGGCCTCCTCCTCTACGTCAGCTTCCCGCCGCGCACCCTGTGGTGGCTGGCCCTGCCCGCCTTCGCCGTCCTCGGGTGGCTGCTGCGCGGCCGGAGCTGGAAGGCGGGCCTGGGCCTCGGCTACCTCTTCGGCCTCGGCTTCCTGCTGCCGCTGCTGGTGTGGACCGGCGTGGAGGTCGGCCCCGGCCCGTGGCTCGCGCTGGTGGTGATCGAGGCGGTGTACGTCGCGCTGGTCGGCGCGGGGATCACCCTGGTGTCGCGGCTGCCCGGATGGCCGGTGTGGGCGGCGGCGCTGTGGATCGCCGGCGAGGCGGCACGCGCGCGCGTACCGTTCAGCGGCTTCCCCTGGGGCAAGATCGCCTTCGGCCAGGCGGACGGTGTGTTCCTGCCGCTCGCCGCGCTCGGCGGCACCCCGGTGCTCGGGTTCGCCGTGGTGCTGTGCGGCTTCGGTCTGTACGAGGTGGTACGCCTCGCCGTGCGGGCGCGGCGCACCGGGAGCCTGCACAAGGCCGCCGCTGTCGTCGGCGTGCTGAGCGTCGCCGTGCCGTTGGCCGGGGCGTTCGCGGCACGCACCCTGGTCAGTGACAAGGCCGAGAACGGCACGGTCACCGTCGCGGTGATCCAGGGCAACGTGCCCCGTCTCGGCCTCGACTTCAACTCCCAGCGCCGGGCCGTCCTCGACTACCACGCGCGCGAGACGGAGCGGCTGGCCGCCGAGGTCGCCGCGGGCCGCGCCGAGCGGCCGGACATCGTGCTGTGGCCGGAGAACTCCTCCGACATCGACCCCTTCGCCAACGACGACGCGCGCGAGGTCGTCGACCGCGCCGCGAAGGCCGTCGGTGCGCCCGTCTCGGTCGGCGCGGTGGTCTCCCGGGACGGGAAGCTGCTCAACGAGCAGATCCTCTGGGACCCGGTGAAGGGCCCCGTCGACACCTACGACAAGCGGCAGATCCAGCCGTTCGGCGAGTACCTCCCGCTGCGCCCCCTGGTCGGCGCGATCAACGAGGAGTGGACGTCGATGGTCCGCCAGGACTTCAGCCGAGGCTCCGAGCCGGGCGTGTTCGACCGGGACGGCGCCGCCGTCGGCCTGGTCACCTGCTACGAGGCCGCCTTCGACTGGGCCGTGCGCGACACCGTCACCGACGGCGCGAAGATGATCTCCGTGCCCAGCAACAACGCGACCTTCGGGCGCAGCGAGATGACCTACCAGCAGCTCGCCATGTCCCGGGTCCGCGCCGTCGAGCACAGCCGCGCGGTCACCGTGCCGGTCACCAGCGGCGTCAGCGCCGTCATCATGCCGGACGGGCGGATCACGCAGAGGACCGGCATGTTCGTCGCCGGCCACCTGGTGCAGGAGGTGCCGCTGCGCACCTCGCAGACCCCCGCCACCCGCCTCGGCACCCTCCCGGAGGGCCTTCTCGTCCTCCTCGCCGCGGGCGGACTCGGCTGGGGCGCGGCCGCCGCGGTACGCGCCCGACGCACCGGCGGGGAGTAAGGGCCGGCGGACCGGCGCACAGCGGAGGCCGGCGGACCGACGAACGCGGAGGACCGACCCTCCGACGTGTCCGGATGCTTCTTCGGGCGCCGGTTAGGGTCGGTGCATGGCTACTCCTGACTTCATCCGCACCCTGCGCGCCTCGGCCGGACATCAGCTGCTGTGGCTGCCCGGCGTCACGGCCCTCGTCTTCGACGACGAGGGCCGTGTGCTGCTCAACCGCCGGGCGGACACCCGCAAGTGGTCGGTGATCGGCGGCATCCCCGACCCGGGGGAGCAGCCCGCGGCCTGTGCCGTGCGGGAGGTCGAGGAGGAGACCGCCGTACGCTGCGCGGTGGAGCGCGTGGTGCTGGTCCAGGCCCTGCAGCCGGTGACGTACGGCAACGGCGACATCTGCCAGTACATGGACATCACCTTCCGCTGCCGTGCCGTCGGCGGCGAGGCGCGGGTGAACGACGACGAGTCGCTGGACGTCGCCTGGTTCGCGGTGGACGCGCTGCCCGAACTGAACGACTTCGCGAGCTTCCGCATCAAGCAGGCCCTTGCCGACGCACCCACCTGGTTCGAGCCCGCACCCACATGGCTCGACCCCACTGGAAACCGCTGAACTGTGGGGCGCGACCACATGGGTCGTCCGGGGCGCGCTGCCTAGGGTCAACCCCATGACCGCGTCCAGTGCCCTCCCGGCCCCCCACGACACCCCCCTCGACCTCGGCGGCCGTACCGCGCTCGTCACCGGCGCCGCCGGCGGCATCGGCCGCGCCTGCGCGCTGCGCCTCGCGGCCGCCGGCGCCAAGGTCAGAGCCGTCGACCGGGACGCCGAAGGGCTGGAGGCGCTCGCCGCGGCGGCCGCGGACCTCGGCGGCGCCGTCGAGCCGCTGGTCCTGGACCTCACCGACCTGGACGCGGCCGAGGCCGCCGCCGCCGGGACGGACGTCCTGGTCAACAACGCGGGACTCCAGCTGGTGCGGCCCATCGAGGAGTTCCCGCCGGACGTCTTCCACACGGTCCTCACCGTGATGCTGGAGGCACCCTTCCGTCTCCTCCGGGGCGCCCTGCCGCACATGTACGGACAGGGCTGGGGCCGCGTCGTCAACATCTCCTCCGTGCACGGGCTGCGCGCCTCCGCCTACAAGTCCGCGTACGTGGCCGCCAAGCACGGCCTGGAGGGGCTGTCCAAGACCACCGCCCTGGAGGGCGCGTCCCACGGCGTCACCTCCAACTGCGTGAACCCCGGCTATGTGCGCACCGCACTGGTCGAGAAGCAGATCGCCGACCAGGCCCTCGCCCACGGCATCCCCGAGGAACGCGTCGTGGCCGAGGTGCTGCTCCAGGACAGCGCGCTCAAGCGCCTGATCGAACCGAAGGAGGTCGCCCAGGCCGTGGCCTACCTGTGCGGACCGCAGGCGTCCTTCGTCACCGGCACCTCGCTGGTCCTGGACGGCGGCTGGACAGCCCACTAGGACGGATCCGCCAGGACAGGCCGAGACCCGCCACCGACCGCGGCCGGCCGTCGGCCGGCGGAGTTTTCCACAGGGCTGACGGGGCGGCCGCCGGATGAGGAATCCTGAGACCCATGCCCCGCGATCACCTGCAGTCCGCCGAACGGTCCGCCTCCGCCGCCGCGGACCGGACCCGCCCCGACGCCGGCCGGCCCGCGGCCGACGGCGCGGAGGCGCCGTTCCTGGAGCTGCTCGCCCGCGGCGCCCCCGCCGAGGCCTACGAGCAGCCGGTGCTGCTCGCCCGCGCCGAGGGCCGCCCCGCCGAGCGGGTCGCGGCCCTGGAGCGGGCGAAGCTGCTCGCCCTGCGCGTGCGCTCCGAGATCGAGGGGCGCCGCCGCAGGGAGGCCGAGCTGTCCGCCCTGTTCGAGACCGCCCACGACCTCGCCGGGCTGCGCGACCTGGACGCCGTGCTGCGCGCGATCGTGCAGCGCGCCCGCTCCCTCCTCGGCACCGACGTCGCCTACCTCAGCCTCAACGACCCGGAGCGGGGCGACACCTACATGCGGGTCACCGAGGGATCGGTGGCGGCCCGCTTCCAGCAGCTGCGCCTCGGCATGGGTGAGGGGCTTGGCGGCCTCGTCGCCCAGACCGCCCGGCCGTACGTCACGGACGACTACTTCCGCGACGGCCGCTTCCAGCACACCCACTCCATCGACAGCGGGGTGCGCGACGAGGGGCTCGTCGCGATCCTCGGGGTGCCCTTGACGCTCGGGGACCACGTCATCGGGGTGCTGTTCGCCGCCGACCGCCGCTCCCGCGTGTTCGAGCGGGAGCAGATCGCCCTCCTCGGCTCGTTCGCGGCGCTCGCCGCGGCCGCCATCGACACGGCCAACCTGCTCGCCGAGACCCGCGAGGCCCTGAGCGGGCTGGAGCGGGCCAACGAGATCATCCAGGACCGCAGCGCCGTCATCGAGCGCGCCTCCGACGTCCACGACCGGCTCGCCGAGCTGGTCCTGCGCGGCGGCGGGGTGCACGACGTGGCCGCCGCCGTCTCCGAAGTGCTGGACGGCACCGTCGAGTTCACCGAGGCACCGGCGGCACCCGCCCGCGCCCTGGAGTCCTCCCGCGCCGAGGGCCACGCCGTGCGGCACGGGGACGACTGGATCGCCGCCGTCGCCGCCGGGGACGAACTGCCCGGCGCCCTCGTGCTGCGCGGCCACCCGGGCCTCGACCCCGTCGACCAGCGCACCCTGGAGCGCGCCGCCCTGGTCACCTCTCTGCTGCTGCTGGCCCGACGCTCCGCCGCCGAGGCCGAGCAGCGCGTCCGCGGCGAGCTGCTCGACGACCTGCTCGACGCCCGCGACCGGGACCCCCGCCTGCTGCGGGACCGCGCCACCCGGCTGCGCGCCGACCTCGACGCCACGCACACCGTCCTCGCCGCCCGGCTGGAGGGCGGCACCGCCGACGCGGACCAGGAGGCCGACGCCCGCAGACGTCTGTGGGCGGCCGCCTCCCACCTCGCCGCGACCCGGCACGGCCTCGCCGCCGCCCGCGACGGCGGCACGGTCCTGCTGCTGCCGCTCGCTCCCGGCGACACCGCCACCGGCCTGGCCCGCCGCACCGCCCGCGAGCTGGGCACCGCCGTGCACGAACCGGTCACGGTCGGCGCGTCCGCCCCGGTCGGCCGCCTCCTGGCCCGCCCGGACACGGTCGCCTCGGCGTACGCGGAGGCCCGGCGCTGCCTAGACACCCTGCGGCTCCTCGGCCGCGCGGGCGACGGCTCCGCCGCCGAGGACTTCGGGTTCCTCGGGCTGCTGCTGGCGGGGGAGCGGGACATCGCCGGCTTCGTCGACCGCACCATCGGCAAGGTCGTGGCGTACGACGAGCGGCGCGGCACGGAGCTGCTGCGCACGCTGGACGCCTACTTCGCCTGCGGGATGAGCCCGGCCCGCACCAAGGACGATCTGCACGTCCACGTCAACACGGTGGCGCAGCGCCTCGACCGCGTCGGCCGCCTCCTCGGCGACGACTGGCAGAGCCCGCAGCGCTCCCTGGAGATACAGCTGGCCCTGCGCCTGCACCGCTTGTCCGGCATCACGCAGCCGCCGCCCGCCCAGCACTGACCCCCGTGTCCGCCGGGGTGCGGACACGGGGGCCGGGGTCGTACGGGCGGAGCTCAGAGGGCTCGCGCGTCCTCCGTCTTCCCGGGGGCGGCCGGGGCGCCCGCCCCGTCCTCCGTCTCGGGGGACACGTCGGTGAGATCCCGGTGCCGGGTCTCCTTGGCCGCCAGGATCGCGACGACCGTGAGCAGGCTCGCGGCGATGACGTAGAGGGCGATCGGAGTGGAGGTGCCGTAGTCCGACAGCAGCGCGGTGGCGATCAGCGGGGCGGGGGCGCCGGCCGCGACGGAGGCGAACTGGGCGCCGATCGAGGCGCCGGAGTAGCGCATCCGGGTCGCGAACATCTCGGAGAAGAACGCCGCCTGCGGCGCGTACATCGCGCCGTGCAGGACGAGACCCACGGTCACCGCGAGCAGCAGGGCGCCGAAACCGCCGGTGTCGATGAGCGCGAAGAACGGGAACATCCACAGACCGACGCCGACCGCGCCGATGAGATACACGGGACGCCGGCCCCACCGGTCGGACAGCGCGCCCCACGCGGGGATCACGGCGAAGTGCAGCGCGGAGGCGATGAGCACGGCGTTGAGCGCGGTCTGCCTGGACACCCCCGCCGAGGTGGTGGCGTAGACCAGGATGAACGCGGTGATCACGTAGTAGCTGATGTTCTCCGCCATCCGCGCGCCCATCGCCACCAGCACGTCACGCCAGTGGTGCTTGAGCACGGCGACGAGCGGCATGCGCTCGGCGGGGGCGTCCTCCGCCTTGCGCGCCTCGGCACGCTTCAGCGCCTCCTTGAACACGGGCGACTCGTCGACGGAGAGCCGGATCCACAGCCCGACGATCACCAGCACACCGGACAGCAGGAACGGGATCCGCCAGCCCCAGGCGCCGAACGCCGACTCCGACAGCACGGCGGTCAGCAGCGCCAGCACACCGGTCGCCAGCAGTTGCCCGGCCGGCGCGCCGGTCTGCGGCCACGACGCCCAAAACCCGCGCCGGCGCGCGTCACCGTGCTCGGACACCAGCAGCACGGCGCCGCCCCACTCACCGCCGAGCGCGAAGCCCTGCACCAGCCGCAGCACGGTCAGCAGGATCGGCGCCATGCTGCCGATGGTGGCGTGCGTGGGCATCAGACCGATGGCGAAGGTCGCCCCGCCCATCATCAGCAGGCTCAGCACCAGCAGCTTCTTGCGCCCGAGCCGGTCGCCGTAGTGCCCGAACACCAACGCGCCGATCGGCCGCGCGGCGAACCCGACGGCGTACGTCAGGAACGACAGGAGCGTGCCGACCAGCGGATCGGAGTCCGGGAAGAACAGCTCGTTGAAGACGAGCGCGGCGGCGGACCCGTAGAGGAAGAAGTCGTACCACTCGATGGTGGTGCCGATGAGGGAGGCGGCGACGATGCGCTTGAGGTTGCTCCGTGCTGGTGGGGCGGTAGAGGGCGACGACATCGGCACCACTTCCTGGCGTTGCGGGGACGGTTGCGTGTCGCCACACCGTAGGAATGCGCAGGTCAGTGGCACATGTGGTGGGGCACCATAGTTTCGACCGCGGTAGTGCGGGCGCCCACCATAAGCCCATCTCCGGGATCAGCCTGCGGCGGCCCGTTCGATCAGATCCGCGGCCCTGTGCAGCCCGTCGCGCGAGCGGATCGTCCGACCGGTCTCGGTGAGAGTGCGCCGCAGAGCCGTGTCGCCGAGCAGACGGTCGATGGCGTCGTGGAGCCGGGCGTCGGTGAAGCGGTACGGATCGAGCCTGACGCCGTAACCCAGTTCGGCCATGCGCTGGGCGTTGTCGTGCTGGTCCCAGAACAGCGGCAGCAGGATCATGGGCTTGCCGAAGTGAAGGGCCTCGGTGGTCGTGTTGTTGCCGCCGTGGGTGATCACGAGGTCGACCAGCGGCAGGATCCGGGTCTGCGGCAGGTACTCCTCACCCCACATGTTCGGCGGCAGCTCGATCTCCTCGTGCACCGGGCCCTTGGAGACGATGTAACGGTGCGGGGTGCGGGCGAGCGAGGCGATGACCCCGCGCATGAGGTCCACGTCGGCCGAGCCGAGCGAGCCGAGGCTGAAGTAGATCAGCGCACCGCCGCCGCCGTCGCTGTCGGCCAGGGCGGGCGGCAGTGTGAACGTGTCCTCCGTCTCGCGGACCGAGGAGTCCAGCCGGTGCCAGGTGGGGCCCAGTGGACGGGCGTCCGTGTAGTCGGCCGCCTCGGGATACACGTACAGGTTCGGATCGCCCTCGTGGATGAACTCCAGGTCGGGCAGCGGCCGCGCGCCCTGCTCGGTCACCCAGGAGTTGAAGTCGCTCCACAGGCTCCGGTGGGTGCGGTCGTACTCGGCGCGGAACGCGTCCCACCCGCGCCGGTCCGCCGCCGGCAGCCCGGAGAACGGCGGCGGAACGTGCTCGCCCTTCATCTCCAGAGGGTTGCACGAGACGATCCGCACGAAGGGAACGCCCGCCGTGGTCAACGCCGGGAAGCACACGACGTTGTCCTCGACGATCACGTCCGGCCGGACCCGCTCGACGATCTCCTTCAGCCGCGGCTCGCAGTACCGGGCACCGGAGATCAGCTCCTCCCACACCGGCTTGATCCAGGTCTCCAGCTGCTCGATCGCCGGCTTCCGGAACTCGGGTGCGGTGTCGCGCACGAAGTCCTTCCAGAACTGGCCCGCGTCCTGGGGCTGGTCGGGCGGCGGAGCCAGGTCGACCAGCTCCTCCTCGAACCCGAGCGGCGCGAGACGCCCCTTCCAGGACGCCTCCGCGGCGAACACCACACGGTGCCCCCGGCGGCGCAGGACGTCCCCGATCCCTGCGCAGTTGTTCGTCGGCCCGTACGCGCTCTCCGGTGCTAAGAGGACGGTCAGCGGCCGTAGCGGTCCCTTCGGCGACAAGCCCAACTCCCTTACCAGAGGCGACGGTTCAGGAGTCTCGCAGCGGCTCCGATCACCGGGCAAGACCGCCCGCCCGTCATGCCCCGGAGGCCGCCTCGCCCGTCAGGCCGCCTCTCGGGGTGGACAGGCGCCACCGGTGCCCACCCGGTCCACCGTCGGCCACCCGCGCCCGCCCGGTCCACCGTCGGCCACCCGCGCCACCGGCAACCGACAGGCATAGACCTCTCCCCACGGGGCAACCGGAAGTGCGGCGCCCCACCGGGCGCCCTGTACGAGGGGAGACGGAGCGATCATGATCATGCCGGCGGAGAAGGAGCTTCGGGCGGTGCTGGCGCGGTTCGCGCAGGCGCGGATCGAGCACGACGTACTGCCCACCGGCCGCACCAGCCGTGCGCTCGAGGACGCCACCTACACGCTGTGCGTGATCACCGGCTCCCGCACCGCCGAGCAGGCCCTGCGCGCCGCCGACGCCCTGCTCGACCAGTACACCGCCGGCCGCGCCGGTCTCCGCCGGGAGGACGAGACGCTCGCCGCGTGAGCGGCGTCCCCGTGTGAGCGGTACGGGCAACTCTCAGTGCAGCAGAGGCAGTTCGTGCAGGTTGGTCTTCGCCAGTTCCAGCAGCTCGTTCCCCTCGCCCGACAGCACCGTGCGCGTGGCGAACAGTGAGAAGCCCTTCACCTCGTCGTAGGTGAGATGCGGCGGCAGGGACAGCTCCTGGCTCGCCGTGCGGGCGTCGACCACGGCCGGGCCGTCGTGGACGAACGCCTCCCGCAGCGCGTCGTCGAGCTCGCCCGGCCGGTCGGCCCGGAGACCGACGATGCCGGCGGCGCGGGCGACGGCCGCGAAGTCGAGGTCGTCCAGGTCGGTGCCGTAGTTGACGATGCCGCCCGCCTTCATCTCCAGCTCGACGAACGACAGCGTGCCGTTGTTGAGGACGACGACCTTCACCGGCAGCCGCAGATGACGCAGCGTGATCAGGTCGCCCAGCAGCATGCTGAGCCCGCCGTCCCCGCACAGCGCCACCACCTGCCGCCTCCTGCCCGCGGCCGCCTGCGCGCCGATGGCCTGCGGCAGCGCGTTGGCCATGCTGCCGTGGTTGAAGGAGCCGATCAGCCGGCGGTGCCCGTTCATGGTGAGATACCGCGCCGCCCACACCGTGGGTGTGCCGACGTCCGCCGTGAAGATGGTGTCGTCCTCCGCGAGCCGGTCCACCGCCGCCGCCACGTGCTGCGGATGCATCGGCGCGTCGTGCGGCCGCGCCTCGGCGAGGTCGTCCAGATGCGCCCGCACGCGCCGGTAGTGCTTGGTCAGCTTGTCGGCGAAGCCGCTGTCCGGCTTCTCGCGCAGCAGCGGCAGCAGCGCGCCGGCCGTGTCCGCGACCGTCCCCACCAGCGGCACCCGCACCCCGGTGCGCCGCCCGATGTGCTCGCCGCGGATGTCGACCTGCACCACCGGCACGTCGGACGGCGGGTAGAACGGCCGGTACGGGAAGTCCGTTCCCAGCATCAGCAGGGCGTCGCAGTGCTCCATCGCCCGGTAGCCCGAGCTGTACCCGATCAGGCCGGTCAGACCGACGTCGAAGGGGTTGTCGTACTCCAGGTGCTCCTTGCCGCGCAGCGAGTGCACGACCGGTGCCCGCAGGGTGCCGGCCAGCGCCATGACCTCGTCGTGGCAGCCCGCACAGCCCGCGCCGCCGAGGATCGTCACCCGATCCGCGCCGTTGAGGACGTCGGCGGCCTCGGCGAGGGCCTCGCGGGCGGGCGTCACCCGCGACCGCGTCCCGCGAACCGGGTGCGTGTACGGGCCCGGGTCGGCGAGCGCGGCGAGCAGCATGTCGCCGGGGACCACCAGCACGGACACCCCGCCCCGCTCGACGGCGGTCCGCATGGCCGTGTGCAGCAGCCGCGGCACCTGCTCGGCCGTGCTCGCCAGTTCGCAGAACTCGCTGCACTCGCGGAACACGTCCTGCGGGTGCGTCTCCTGGAAGTACTGGCCGCCGATCTCGTCGCTCGGGATGTGGGCGGCGATCGCCAGGACGGGCACCCGGCTGCGCTGGGCCTCGTACAGGCCGTTGATCAGATGCAGGTTGCCGGGGCCGCAACTGCCCGCCGCGACGGCGAGTTCACCGGTCAGGGAGGCCTCGCCGGCGGCGGCGAAGGCGGCCGTCTCCTCGTGCCGGACGTGCGTCCACTGCACGGAGCCGTTGCGGCGCAGTGCGTCCGTGAAGCCGTTGAGGGAGTCGCCGGGGAGGCCGTAGACGCGGCGGACGCCGGACGCCGACAGTGCCTTGACCATGCGGTCCGCGACGGTCGTGCTCATGGTGATGGTCCCTGTCCTCGGGGTCCTGGGGGGTGAAGCGTCGTGGTGAGGTGAGCCGGTGCTACCCCAGCGGCTCGACCTGCGTGACGTTGTAGGACATCGACGCGCGGAAGCCCATGCCGGGCCGGACCGGCGCGAGGTCCGCGAGTTCCTCGCCCACGGCCGGGAACAGCGTGATCTCGCTCGTGCCCGTCCACACGTCCGCCACCTGCTGGTCGGCGTAGTCCATGCGCACCAACTCGTGCACGGCCGGCTTGTCGTACTTGCCGACCTCCAGCGTGGGGAAGTGCCGCAGATTGATCGTGTCCCGGGCGAGCAGGGCCGACGGGTCCTCCATCGGCGCCTCCAGGGTGACCCGCGCCTCCGCCAGGGTGCGCTCGTCGGACGAGAGGGTCGCCCCGAAGCGGGCGCCGGGCGAGAGCGTCGGCGACGCCTTGCCGGGCGACGCGAACACCCGGGTCTGGTGCACGTTGCCCGCCTTCTTCGGGAACCCCTGGATCCAGCCCCGCGCGAGCGCGTGGTGGTTGTCCACGTAGATGTACGGGCACCACGACACGGGCCGGCCCTGGTGCCGGGCGTCGACCAGCACGAAGAACTCCCGGTACTGGCTGCGGACCGGGTCGAGGTACTCGTCCTGCTCGCCGTTGAACTGCCAGTCCACGAAGAACGCGACCACCCTGCCCGAGGTGTCCGGGTCGGGGTCCAGTCCCTCGGGCAGCGTCGCCTCGGCGGCGGACGGCTCGGTGAAGAACTCGACGCCGACGATGTCGCCGGCGTAGTGCCAGGGCGGTGCCGGCGCGATGTTGGCCTCGCCCTTGGGGGACAGCGGGACGGTGTAACCCTTCAGCATGAGGACTCCTCAGGCTCGTGAACGGCACGGTCGGAAAGGGTGCGTCAGAAAGGAGGGGCGGCGGTCGCCGGGGAAGAAGCGGCGGTCGCCCGGGAAGAAGCAGTCGGTGGCCGGGAGGAAGCGGTCGGTGGCCGGGAAGAAGCGGTGGTCGCCTCAACTGCGCCCCGCGGCGAGCCACTCCGCCTCATGGCCCGGATCGGGCAGGACGCGGCCCGCCTCCACGGCGGAGCGCGCGGGGCTGTCGAGGATCACCACCATCACGTGCTCCTGCGGAATGCCGGAGATGCGGGACGCGGCCTCCGCGATCGCCAGGGCCAGCCGGGTCGTCGAGTCCTGCGGATGGCCGCGCCGCGCCCAGCCGTTGATCAGCAGGGGAGTGCCGGGGCGGCCGCCGACGTAGACGTTCTCCCGGGGCGTCTCCGTGAAGACGACGTTGACGTAGTCGGGCGGGACGCCGTTGATGTCGGCGTGGATTCTGGTGATCTCGGCGGCGAGTCCGTCCTTGACGTCGGACGGCAGGGAGCCCTGGACACAGGTGCAGGTGTAGATCGGCATGGGTCGTCCCGGGGACGGGGATGGGGTGGCCCGGCGAGGTGGGGACGCAGGTCGGTGCGGACGCGGTTGTCGGCGGCCGAGGCGTGTGGAAGGCACTTCGCCGCCGGACGTCCAGCATCACCCATCCGGGGGAGCTTCGCAGCTCGGGAAGGGGGAAGGCCGGGACGCGCCGCGCGGGCCCGGGTGTGCGACCGTGGAGGTGACGGCCTCCCGCCCGTACCGGAGTTGACCATGACCACAGCGCGTGACCTGGCCCTCGTCGCCGCCGACCCGCGGGACAGGACCGTGGTGGAGCAGGGCGACCTGTCGCTCGCCCTCGCGGGGGCGGAGCTGATCGACCTCCTCGACGCCGAGGCGCTCACCCTCGACGGCACTCTCCTGGTCCCCGCCGGACCCGCGCCGGCCGGCGACCGCCTGCTGTCCGAGGCCGCGCAGTGGCTGGCGGACGGCGGACCGGGCGAGACCGTGGACGACTGGCTCTGGCGCCGGGGCCGCGACCTCGCCGGGCGTTACCGGACCGTCCTGGAGGAGGAGGGGCTCGTCGAGCCCGAGCGGCGGAGCCGCAACCCGCTGCGGCGGCAGCGCACCGCTCCGGCCGACCCGTCGCCGGCGCGGGCGGCGGAGGGGCGCCGCTCGTCGGGCGAGCCCGTGCTCGGCGCCCTCGTGGCCGCCGTCGGACTGACCGAGCAGGGCGGCGAGGCGTTCGACGGGCTCGACGACGAGCGGACGACGGTGCTCGCGGCCGTGCTCCAGGCCGTCACGGAACTGGCCGGTGAGCGGCAGCGCCGCACCATCGAGGCCGCGGCCTTCGACAACATCTGGCGCGGCGACTGACCGTCCCGCGGGGTGGCCGCCCGCCGCCCGCCGGGGTGCGGCCGTCCCGTGTTGCCGCCCCCGGGCACCGGTGGTGGGATGGACACTCCCGCGTGCGACGCGGGAGGAGGTGACACCGGGCACCATCAAGCCCCGGGCGAACGTCCCGCCCCTCACCCGACCTCCGTCCGTCCCGACCCCGCTCGGCGCGCGGACCACCCCCCTACGGTCGCCGCCGGCTCCGGAGTACCACCATGAACACGTACCGAGTCGCCCAAGTACCCGCTCCCAACGGGTCGTTCGAAATCGTGGAACGCGAGGTTCCCCGGCCGGGCCCGCGTCACGTACGCATCGCCGTCGAGGCCTGCGGGGTCTGCCGCAGCGACGCCATGTTCGTCTCCGCCGGGATGCCCGGCGTACCCTTCCCGCTGGTGCCGGGGCACGAGACAGCCGGCCGCATCGACGAACTCGGTGACGGAGCCGACGAGATGGGCTGGCAGGTGGGGGACCGGGTCACCGTCGGCTGGTTCGGCGGCAGCTGCCTGCACTGCGTCCCGTGCCGCCGCGGCGACTTCATCGTCTGCGACAACCTCAAAATCCCCGGCTACGCCTACGACGGCGGCTTCGCCGAGGCGATCGTCGCGCCCGTCGACGCCCTGGCCCGCATCCCCGACGCGCTCGCCGCCACCGACGCGGGGCCCATGGCCTGCGCGGGCGTCACGGTGTACAACGGGCTGCGGCGCAGCGGCGCCCGGCCGGACGACGTGGTGGCGATCCAGGGCATCGGCGGCCTCGGGCACCTGGCCGTGCGGTTCGCGGCGGCCATGGGCTACGAGACGGTCGCGATCGCGCGCGGTGCGGACAAGGCCGACTTCGCCAAGGAGTTGGGCGCCCACCACTACGTCGACAGCACGGCGGGCCCCGTCGGGGAGGCCCTCCAGGCGCTCGGCGGCGCGAAGGTGGTGCTGGCCACCGCCGGCAACTCCGAGGCCATGGCCGCCACGGTGGACGGACTCGCCCCGCGCGGTGAGCTCGTCGTCGTCGGCGCGACACCCGACCCGATGCCGGTCAGCCCTCTTCAGCTGATCCTCAAGGGGCGGTTGCTGCGCGGCCACCCCTCCGGGACCGCGCAGGACGTGCAGGACACCATGACCTTCGCCGCCCGGCACGGCATCCGCCCCATGACGGAGGTCCTGCCGCTCGACGAGGCGAACACCGCCTTCGGGAAGATGATGGACGGCAGCGCACGCTTCCGCATGGTGCTCACCCCGAACTGACCCCGGCGGCCCGAGCCGACCCCGGCGGCCCAGGCCGCCGGGGTCAGCCCGTCAGGCCGCGCCGGGGTCAGCCCGTCAGGCCGCCGAGCCGTCGCTGTCCCGGTACGTCTCCAGGATCCGCAGCCACACCTCGCTGATCGTGGGGAACGCCGGGACGGCGTGCCACAGCCGGGCCACCGGCACCTCGCTGGTGACGGCGACGGTCGCCGAGTACAGCAGCTCCTGGACGCCCGGGCCCACGAAGGTCGCCCCGACGACGTTCCCGCGCTCGCTGTCGACGATCACCCGCGCCCGGCCCCGGTACCCCTCCGCGTACTGCACCGCACCGGCGATCTTCCCCATGTCGAAGTCCACGACGTCGACCTTCAGCCCCGACCGCTCGGCCTCCCGGGCGGTCGGGCCCACCGACGCCACCTCCGGCTCGGTGAAGACGACCTGCGGCACGGCGGCGCTGTCGGCGGTCGGGGCGTGCCGCCCCCACCTGCCGTCGTCGAGCGGCTCGCCCTTGGCGCGTGCCCCGATCACGGCGCCCGCGATCCGCGCCTGGTACTTGCCCTGATGGGTCATCAGGGCGCGGTGGTTGACGTCCCCGACCGCGTACAGCCAGCCCTCGGTGATCTCCGGCACGCGGTAGGAGTCGTCCACCGGCAGCCAGTCGCCCGGGGTGAGGCCGACGGTCTCCAGGCCGATGTCGCCGGTGTGCGGAGCGCGTCCGGTGGCGAACAGGATCTCGTCCGCGACCACCGTGTCCCCGTCGTCCGTCGTGACCCGCACGGGCCCGTCCCCGCCGTCCTCGCGCTCCACGCCGGCCACCGACCTGCCGAACCGCACGTCCACCCCGGCCTCGCGCAGCGCGTCCGTCACCATCTCCCCGGCGAACGGCTCCATCCGGCCCAGCAGCCCGCCGCGTACCAGCATCGTCACCCGGGAGCCGAGCGCCCGGAACGCCGTGGCCATCTCCACGGCGACCACCCCGCCGCCGACCACCACGAGCCGGTCCGGCACGTGCCGCGCCGCCGTCGCCTGCCGGTTGGTCCACGGCCGTGTCTCCGCGAGTCCGGGAAGGTCCGGGAACGCGGTGACCGTGCCCGTGCACACCCCGACCGCGTGCCGTGCGGTCAGCTCCACCCGCTCGCCGTCCGGCGTGTCCACGACGACCTGGCGGGGGCCGCTCAACCGGCCGTGCCCGCGCACCAGATCCACGGAGACCGAGTCCAGCCACTCCTCCTGGTCCGCGTCCTGCCAGTGCGCGGCCATCGCGTCACGGTGCTCGAAGACCGCGGGCACGTCGAGGGGGCCCTCGACCGCCCGGCGCAGCCCCGGGACGCGCCGGGCGTCGGCACGCGCCAGCACGGGGCGCAACAGCGCCTTGCTCGGTTCGCAGGCCCAGAACGAGCATTCGCCGCCGAGCAGTTCGTTCTCCACGATCACCGTCGTCAGTCCGGCGGCGCGGGTGCGGTCGGCGAGGTTCTCCCCCGTCGGTCCCGCTCCGAGAACCACCACGTCGTAGGCCCGGGAAGTGCCGTTCATGCCCGCCTCCGTGCACTCGGATGGTCGACTGGGCGCGTCCTTCCAGTGTCCACCTCCGGGCACGACATCGCCCGGCGTGCGGCAGGGCGCCCTCGTGTACCCCGCCGCGGGTCCGGCCTCTCGGGAGGCACGTAGCATGGCGCCATGTCACGCGTCGCGCGGAAGCCGGACACCGCTGAGCAGCAGCCCGAGCCCCTCACCCCGGACGAGGAGGCCGTGGTGCGGTCGCTCAGCCGTGTCATCTACGCCCTGCCCCGCGCCATCGACGCCGACATGCTGCGCGAACAGCGCATGTCGCTCGTCGAGTACCTGGCCCTGGCGAATCTGTCGGAGGCCCCGGACCGGCAGCTGCGCATGAGCGAACTCGCCGCCTCGGTCGAGATGTCCCTCAGCGGCATGACCCGCCTGGCGACGAGGCTGGAGACACAGGGGCTCATCCGCCGGATCCGGTCCGAGGAGGACGCCCGGGGCCTGAATGCCCGGCTGACCGACGCGGGCCTGGCCCGGCTGAAGGAGGCGTGGCCCAGCAACCTGGCCTCGGTGCGGCGCCATTTCCTGGACCACCTGACGGAGCTGGACCTCAGGAAGCTCGCCGCGGCACTGCAGAACGTCGCCACGTGACCCCGCGGCGGACCCGCCAGGTCCGCCGCACGGTCACGTCCCGGGCCGGCCGCGTCACCGGGCCGCCCGCCGTGGCGTCCGCGTCCGTCACCAGGCGCTCGAGCCGCCGTCCACGGCGTAGTTGGCACCGGTGATGTAGGACGCCCGGTCCGAGGCCAGGAAGGCGGCCAGCTCCACCACCTCCTCGGGGCGCCCGAAGCGCTTGAGGAGCGTCTTGGCGGTGATCGCCTCACGCAGTTCCTGGTTGTCGCCGAGGTCCCGGTCGCTGGCCGGGGTGAGCACCGGGCCCGGACTGACGGCCACCGCGCGGATGCCGTGCGGGGCGCCCTCCAGGGCCATCTGCCGGGTCATGCCGATCACTCCGGCGTTGGCGGCCGTGTGCGCCACCATCGGCGGTTGCGCGCCGGCGATCATGCCCGCCTCCGAGGCCACGTTGATCAGCACGCCGCCGCCGCGCGCGACCAGATGCGGCCAGGCGTACTTCGACACGAAGAAGGGGATGTCGAGTTCGCCCGCCACGGTCGTCCGCCAGTCCTCCACGGAGAAGTCCGGCAGGGGACCGAAACGCTGCAGGGCCGCGTTGTTGAAGACCACGTCCAGACCGCCGTACACGCCCACGGCGTTCTCCACCAGCTCACGCACCTGCTCGGGGTCGGTGAGGTCGACCGGCGCGAAGCCCGTCATCAGGCCGCCCGCGGTGCGCACCATGTCGACGGTCTCGGCGTTCCCGTCGGCGTTGATGTCGGCGCCCACGACGCGCGCGCCCTCCCTGGCGAAGACCAGGGCGGCGACCCGTCCCATGCCGCCGCCGGTTCCGGTGATGAGGACGATCTTCTCGTCGAGTATGCCCATGAGGAACAGCTCCAGGTCCGATGTCCGTGTCCATGCCGGACATTTCCTTGCTTGACGAAGCAAGTGTGCGTCGTGTGGGCTCAGGCGTCAAACGACGTCGTGAACGGGGGAGATGTCGGCGTCGCCCGGTGGGGCGCGGGTCAGCGGCCGGGCAGGCGCTCCGTGATCTCCTGCACGATCCAGCCGTTGCCGTCCGGGTCGTCGAAGGACAGGAACGAGCTGTAGCTGCGCCCCTCGGGGTCACGGCCCGGCAGCCGTGCCTTCGTGCCCGCGTGATGGAAGACCCCGCCGGCGTCGTGGAACACCTCACTCACGGCGACACCCCTGCGCGCCAGCTCCTCGCGGGCGGCCTCGATGTCCCGCACGACGAGGTGCAGTCCCTCGGCCGATCCCGGCGCGGCCTCGCTGACCTGGTCCCCGAAGATCACCGAGCAGGCGGACCCCGGCGGTGTCACCTGCACCACGCGCAGACCGTCGTCGGCGGTGAAGTCGGCGTCGAGCCGCCAGCCGAGCCCTTCGTAGAAGCTCTTCGCACGGTCGACGTCCGACACCGGAACCACTGCCACTTCCAGCTTCATGTCCATGGTGGACCCTTCCTGTTCTGTGTCGGTCACGCCCGCCGCCCGCTCACGGGGGCACCAGCTGCTGTCCGCCGTCGATGTCGTACGTGGCGCCCGTCACGGCCTCGTTGCACATCAGGTGCACGGCCAGCGCGGCCACGTCGTCCGGACCGACGACCCGCCTGATGGGGAGGGCGGCGCGCAGCTGCTCCCGCCGCGCCTCCAGCCCGTCGCCCAGCAGCGACGCGGACAGGGGCGTGTCGACGAAGCCGGGCGCGACGAGATTGACGCGCACCGGTGCCAGTTCGAGCGCCAGACCGGCGGTCAGGGCGGGCAGCGCGGCGGTGAGGGCCGACGTCACGGCCCCGCCGACGGAGGGGCGGCGGCCACCCGTGCCGCCGACGAACACCAGCGTCCCCGCGTCACGGACCACGGCGGCGCCGTACTTGGCGACGCCGAGGGTGAGGGCGAGGCGTCGCCCGAACACGGCGCGCGCCTCGTCGACGTCCATCTCCGCCAGCGGCATGTACCAGGGGGCGCCGGCGGTCGAGACGACGTGGTCGACCGGGCGGGCCAGGTCCGCGAAGAACCGCCGCAGGGCCTCGGAGTCGGCGGCGTCGACGGCCGCCGTCCGCTCCGCCCCGACGTCCGCCGCCGCCCGGTCCAGTCGGTCCCGGTCGCGTCCGGCCATCACCACCCGGGCGCCGTGCCGCCGCGCCTGATGCGCCGTCGCGAGTCCGATGCCGGAACTCGCGCCGATCACCACCACGGTCTGGCCCGCCAGGTCTCGGGGGAGAGGGGCGTCGCTCGCCATGGTGCCTCCGGCGTCGGTGCGCGGGACGGCCCGGTCACGGAGCCGGGCGGCGGGGTCCCGCATCAGACAAGGGACTGCCCGCCGCGCAACTGGGGGTACAGTGCGGCGGGCCCTTCCGGCAGGGCCGCCTGGACCCTCCGGCTCACGTCGTCGCCCAGGACCTCGGGCAGCCCGGCCGCGACACCGTCCAGGGCGGCGCGCGCCACCGCGCCGGGGTCCGACTTCGGCCCCGGCACGCCCGCCGCCATGTCGGTCGCCAGATAGCTGACGTGCAGGGCGGTGACCTGCGTGCCCTGGCCGGCGAGGGCCAGACGCAGCGCGTTGGTGACCGACCACTCGGCGGCCTTCGCCGCGGCGTACCCGGCGCTGACCGGGATGGACACCCAGGACAGCACGGAGAGGACGTTCACGACGGCGCCCCCGCCGTTGCGTCCGAGCACCGGGGCGAAGGCACGGCTCATCGCCAGCGTCCCCACCACATGGGTCTCGAACTCCCGCCGGAACGACTCCAGATCGCCGTCGAGGATGTGGGCGCGGGTCGTCGACCCCGCGTTGTTCACGAGCAGCGTCACGTCCGGAGCCGCTCGGGACGCCGCGGCCACGGAGTCGTGGTCGGTGATGTCCACGGCCACCGGGACCGCCCCCGGTACGGCGACCTTGCCGGGGTCACGGGCTCCCGCGTAGACCTTGGCAGCCCTCGCGTCGAACAGGGCGCGTACGAACTGCTCCCCGAGTCCTCGGTTGGCGCCCGTCACGAACGCCACGGATTCTTCGAGCTTCATGGAGACCTCCCCCGGCGCGGGGACAGCCGCCACGGACCACCGGTCGGCAGGCGGTTCGAGGCCGTGGACGGCCGTTCCGACGCTACAACGCGGGGCTGTGCCTCACCACTCGAACGGCCGAGCGGGCGCCCGGCGTCCAGGCGCCCGCGGCGCGCCGGGGCAGGCCTCATCCTCCCCGGAGCAGACGGTCGAACGGCTGCGGATCGTCGTACGGGTGGTCGGCGGGCGGTGCCTCCTCCCGCCGCCCCATCTCGCGGGCCAGTTCCCGCGCCGCCCGCCCGACGCGTGCGGCCAGTGGCCCTTCCGCCTGCCCCGCGCCCCAGTCCTCCGGCGCGGCGAACACGGCGGTGGGCACCACCACGGCGTGCAGGTGGCTGAACAGGGGCCGCAGGGCGTGCTCCAGGACGAGCGAATGCCGTCCGGTGCCGCCGGTGGCGGCGACCAGGACCGGCTTGCCCGCCGCCGCCGGCTCCTCGAGACAGTCGACGAACATCTTGAACATGCCGCTGTACGACGCCGCGAAGGTCGGCGTCACCACGATGAGGCCGTCGGCCCGCGCCACGGCGTCGAGCGCCCGGCCGAGACCGGGTGACGGATAGCCGGCGATCTGGTGGTTCACCAGGTCGTGCGCGTGGTCCCGGACCTCGATCACCTCCACGTCGGTCTCGTCCCCCAGCAGGCCCAGTTCCCGCCGTGCGGCGTCGGTGAGCCGGTCGGCCAGCAGACGGGTGGACGACGGCTGCCGCAGCCCCGCCGAGACGACGGTGAGACGGCGCTTCACCGGGCACCTCCCTCTCCGGGGACCCGCGCCGCCTCGGCGGCCGCGATCCGGGAGGCGTGGGTGGGGGCGTCCGGGACGTGCGCGGGCCGTCCCTCGGCGGACTCCGCGCGCAGGACGGGCACGATCGTGCCCAGGGCCTCGATCTGTTCGAGCACCGCCCGGTGCGGGACGCCGATGCCGTCGACGTTGAACAACTGGCGCTGGTAGTGCCCCGCCGCCTGCTCGCGGTAGGTGAGCACCTGCTCGATGACCTGCTGCGGGCTGCCGACCAGCATGGCGGTCTGCGCCATCGTGTCCTCCAGCGACGGACCTCCGCCGTACACCGGCGAGTTGTCGAAGTAGGGGCGGAACTCGCGCACCGCGTCCTGCGAGTTCTTCCGTACGAACATCTGCGCCGCCAGTCCGACGACCGCCTGGTCGGCGGGCCCGTGCCCGTAGTGCTCGAAGCGGCGGCGGTACAGGTCGACCAGCCGTTTGACGTGCTCCTTGGGCCAGAAGAGGTTGTTGTGGAAGAAGCCGTCACCGTAGTAGGCGGCCTGCTCGGCGATCTCCGGGGAGCGGATGGAGGCGTGCCAGACGAACGGCGGCACGCCGTCCAGCGGGCGGGGTGTGGAGGTGAAGCCCTGCAACGGCGTGCGGAACTTCCCCTCCCAGTCGACGACGTCCTCGCGCCAGAGCCGCCGCAGCAGGGCGTAGTTCTCCACCGCGAGTGCCAGGCCGTCACGGATGTCCTGCCCGAACCAGGGATACACCGGGCCGGTGTTCCCGCGTCCCAGCATCAGGTCGACCCGGCCGTCCGCGAGGTGCTGGAGCGTCGCGTAGTCCTCGGCGATCTTCACCGGGTCGTTGGTGGTGATCAGCGTGGTGGAGGTGGACAGCAGGATGCGCCGGGTGCGGGCGGCGATGTGGCCGAGCAGCGTGGTGGGGGAGGACGGGACGAAGGGCGGGTTGTGGTGCTCGCCGAGCGCGAAGACGTCCAGGCCGACGTCCTCGGCCAGGCTCGCGTACTCCACCAGCGCCTTGATCCGCTCCTGCTCGGTGGGGGTCCGTCCGGACAGCGGGTCGCGTGCCACGTCCCCCACGCCGAAGATTCCGAAGTGCATCTGGTGATTCCCGTCTGTGATCTTCGATCGGATGTTGCTATGCGAAGCAAATAAAAAGCGAGTGTTGTTCCCCGCTGTTTCGCTCGCCGTCGCCGTCCGGCCCGGCCGGATGCCGGTGCGTGGTGGTGCGGGCCGGGTGGGTCCGTGTGGGGTCGTGAGCGCCGCGTCCGCCGGCGGGCGGATCGGCTCAGGTCGCGACCTTGTGCAGCGCCGCGGCCAGCTGCCCGAGGTCCATGCCCGTCAGATGGTCGAGGAAGTGCCGGCGGACGGCGGCCAGGTTGGTGGGCCACGCCCCCTCCAGCCGTCGCAGGCCGGCGTCCGTCAGGGCCGCGTTCCAGCCCCGGGCGTCGTCCGGGCAGCGGGTCCGCCGGACGAACCCCTGGCTTTCCAGTCGCTGCACGACGCGCGTGGTGCCGCTCAGTGACATCTCGCAGGCGTCCGCGAGATCGCTCATGCGCAACCGGCGCTCCGGGGCCTCCGACAGGTGCATCAGGGCCAGGTACTCGGTGTTCGGCAGCCGCTGCTCGCGGATCATGTCCGCGTCGATGGCGCGCGGCAGTGCGTGGATGAGCCGGGGGAGGGCCCGCACCACGGCTTCCTCGTCCGGGGTGAGGGGGCGCGGCCCGGCCGGGGCGGGGTCTGGTGTCGCGGTCGCCATGCCCAGATGGTTGCACGGCGAAGTATCTTCGGCAAATGTCGTGCCGTTCCGGCCCGCCCGCGGTCAGGTGCCGGGAGGGGCGCCGATCCGCCGGCCGAGGTCGAGTTCCACGCCGTCCGGCTGCTGGAGCCCGGCCTCGAGGAGCCGCTCGACGCGGTGTGCGTTCTCCGGGCGTCCGGAGGTGCGGAAGAACGCCGAGAGCGCGGCGCCGAACTCCTCGACGGGAGGCTCGGTGACCGCGTCGACGAGCGACTTGGTCTCCCGTACGGCCGTTCTGTCGAAACCGGCGATCCTGCGGGCGAAGCCGTCGACGAAGTCTGCCAGCTCACCGTCCGGCAGGACGCGGTTGACGTAGCCGTACCGCTCGGCGAGGTCCGCGGGGAAGTCGTCGGCACCCAGGAGGATCTCCAGCGCGCGCCCCCGGCCCATCATCCTGGCGAGCCGCCCCGTGGGATCGCCGCCGGGCACCGACCCGACGCCGACCTCGAAGTGGCCGAGGACGGCGGCCGGCCCGGCGAACCGGATGTCGGTGGCCAGCGCGAACTCGCTGCCGGCACCGCGGGCGCGGCCGTTGATCTCGCTGACGGTGACGGCGGGGACCCTGGCCAGGCGGTACACGTTGTCCGCGTAGGGGTGCAGGCCGGAGGGTGCCGGCTTCATGGCGGCCACTCTCGAGCGGTCCGCCAGCATGTCGTAGTGCGCCATGAAGAAGTCCGGGTTGGCGCTGCGGAACACCACCACGGTGAGCTCGGGAGCCCGTTCGATGCGGGTGATCAGCTCTGCCAGCTGTTCGATGGTGTCCGGGTCGATCAGGTTGATCTCCCCGTTGGAGAAGGTGACCCGCCAGTAGGAGGGGCTGATCTCCCGGACGTCGAACTGTGTCTCGCCGCTCATCGGCTGCTCCCGTCTGCGGGGGAGGGGGGACCCGGAGCCCGCTGCCCAATCTAGGCCATTACCGGAAGAATGCCCCGTGCAAGGGCCCCCGGGCGGCAGGCGTCCGCGCCGTCACCGACTTACTTGACTCGGCAAGCATATGGTCGTACCTTCGCAGAGAACTTGCTTGGCGAAGCAACTTCTTCCCCCAGTTCCCACGCTGTTTCCGCACGAAAGGTCGATCATGACCAAGATTGGAATCATCCTCGGCAGCACCCGCCCGGGCCGCAACGGTGAGGCCGTGGCCCGCTGGGTGCACGAGGTCGCCGCCCGGCGCACCGACGCGGAGTTCGAGATCGTCGATCTCCTCGACTACGAGCTCCCGGTCCTGGACGAGCCGTACCCGGCGTCCCTGGGCAACTACACCCGGCCGCACACCGGGCCCTGGGCCGAGAAGATCGCGTCCCTGGACGGGTTCGTCATCGTGACGCCGGAGTACAACCGCTCCGTGCCGGGCGCCCTGAAGAACGCCATCGACTACCTCTACGCCGAGTGGAACAACAAGGCCGTCGGGTTCGTCAGCTACGGATCGGTCGGCGGCACCCGTGCCGTGGAGCACCTGCGCGGCATCGCGGGGGAGCTGCAGCTGGCCGACGTCCGCTCGCAGGTGGCTCTCTCCCTGTTCACGGACTTCGAGAACTTCAGCACCTTCAAGCCCGCGGACATCCAGCACGCCACCCTGACCACCACCCTGGACCAGGTGGTCGCCTGGGCCAAGGCGCTGGAGCCGCTGCGCGCCGCCTGAGTGACGCCCCGGCCTGCCCTGACGGGACGTCGGTGCCGCCCCGGAGAGACCCGGGCCGGCACCGACGGCCGTGTTCCGGCGAGATCTGACGTACGGCCCCCGGGCCGCTGCGTGATGGTGTGTCATCGGGCATGGCGGCCGAGGTGGCCGGGGCGGGACGTCCCGGGTCGCTGGGACCGCTGGGGGTGCACCGGGACCACCGCGGCCAGGGCCACGGCCGCGGTGGTCACCCTCGCCGCGGCGGCCGCGCTCCGGGAGCTGGGCTCGTCCAGCACCGTCGTGTGCCCCCTCAGCTCCCACACGGCCGCCGTCGCCACCTACGCGTCGGCCGGTTTCCGGCGTTTTCCCGAGCTCCGGGACCCGCGCCGGGACGCGGTACCCCACCCCGCCGCGGCACCGCGCCCGGCTGGGTGATCACCGGTGGCGGGCCACCAGGGCCGCTCATAGCTTCGGCCGTATGAACAAACGTCACATCGCGTATGTCGCCTGTACCACCGCCGTCGTGGCGGCGGGGATCGGTGCCGCGCCCTCGACCACGACCCACCAGTCGGCCGTGCACCGCGTCCAGCCCGGGCAGTCCATCCAGAAGGCCGTGGACGCCGCCAAGTCCGGGGACACGGTCATGATCGCCGCCGGCACCTACAAGCAGAGCGTCGACATCACCCGCTCGGGCATCACCCTGCGCGGCGACGCCGCCGGCCGCACCGTACTGGAACCCCCCGCGAGCGCCGGCAAGTCCGCCTGCGCCAAGGCGGGCAACGGCGTCTGCGTCACCGGCACCGACAAGAAGCCGGTGAAGAACGTCTCCGTACGGTCCCTGACGGTGCGCGGATTCGCGAAGAACGGCGTGTGGGCGACCGGCACCGAGAACCTCAAGGTGCGCTACGTGACCTCCGAGAATAACGGCCAGTGGGGCATCGCCACCGAGCGTTCCGCGCGCAGCGTGATCAGCTACAACGTCACCCGCAAGAACGGCGACGCCGGGCTGTTCGTCGCCAACACCGTCGACACCGAGGAAGGCGCGCGCGACGCGAAGAACACGGTCGTCCGCTTCAACGAGACGGCGGAGAACCGGGTCGGCGTCACCGTCCGGCGCCTGCGGAACCTCAGCGTCGACCACAACGAGGCCACCGGCAACTGCGCCGCCGTGTTCGTCGTCGGCGACGAGTCCACGCCCCGCGCCGGACACCTGAGCGTCACCTGGAACCACGTCCACGCCAACAACAAGCACTGCGCCGCGACGCCCCGCCTGCCCTTCCTCCAGGGCTCCGGCATCGTCCTCACCGGCGTGGAGGAGACCCGGGTGGCGTTCAACCGAGTCGAGAACAACAAGGGCACCTCCCCGCTGTCCGGCGGCATCGTGCTGTTCAAGAGCCTCGTCGGCACGCCCAGCGAGCGCAACGACATCCGCGACAACCTGGTGACCGGCAACAGCCCGGCCGACCTCGCCAACCGCGACACCGCGAAGACCAACACCTTCAGCCGCAACACCTGCACGCTCTCCGAACCCACCGGAATGTGCTGACCCGCCCGACCACCCCCCACCCACGGCACAACAGCAGAAGCGAGGCAACGGATGACCACCGTTGATCAGGCTCCCCCGCCGCCCATGCGGCTGAGGGAGCTCGTATTCGGAGCGGCCTGCGCGGCCGCCGTACGCGCCGCCGTCCGTCTGGGCGTGCCCGACGCGCTGGACGACAGCTCCATGACCGTCGACGACCTGGCGACGGCGGTGAAGACCCAGCCGCACACCCTGCGGCGGCTGCTGCGCGCGCTGTCGTGCCAGGGCGTCTTCGCCGAGAACCCCGACGGCACCTTCGAGCACACCGACATGTCCCGGCTGCTGCGCGAGGACGACCCGCACAGCCTGCGCTACATCGCCCTGTGGTGCACCGAGCCCTGGACGTGGAACGTCTGGCCGCGCCTCGACGAGGCGGTGCGCACCGGCGGCAACGTCTTCGAGGAGGTGTACGACGAGGAGTTCTTCACCTACCTCAACGAGTCGGCGCCCGAGTCCGCCCACGTCTTCAACCGGGCCATGACCACCTCCAGCGAGCAGTCCGCCCGGGACGTCGCCAAGCTGCTCGACCTGGACGACGCCGCCTCCGTGGTGGACATCGGCGGCGGCCAGGGACACGTCCTGGCCAGCCTCCTGGAGAAGCACCCCCATCTGCACGGCACACTGCTCGACCTGCCGGGCGTCGTCGAGAACGCCGACCCCCGGCTGCGCGACGGCGGCGCGCTCGCGGACCGCGCCCGCATCGTGGCCGGCGACTGCCGCGAGGACGTGCCCGTCGAGGCCGACGTGTACATCATCAAGAACGTGCTGGAGTGGGACGACGACAGCACCCGCCGGGTGCTCGCCGCCGTCCGCCGCTCGGCGCGCCCCGACGCCCGGGTCGTGGTCATCGAGAACCTCGTCGACGACACCCCGTCGATGCGCTTCACCACCGCCATGGACCTGCTGCTGCTCCTCAACGTCGGGGGCGCCAAGCACACCCGGCAGAGCATGGTGGACCGGCTGACCGACGCGGGCCTCGTCATCGGCGAGATCCGCCCGGTCAACGCGTATCTGCACGCCTTCGAGTGCACCGTCCCCGCCACTCCGTAGGCCGTGAACACCCCGAGGCCGCCGGCTCCGCGACTGACGCGGAACCGGCGGCCTCGGGGTTGTGCCGTGTGCGGCGGCTCAGGAGCCGGCGCCGCGCTCCCAGCGGTAGAAGCACTGCGCCATCGCGTCCTTCGGACCGCGCCAGGTCGCCGGGTCGTACGGGCTGACGTACGCCTCCAGCTCCTGGCTGATGCGCCGGAACTCCGGGTGCGACGCCACCTTCGCGATGGCGGGCGCCGGGTCCTGCTCCGACTCGATGAGATGCATGTACACGTCGTCCCCGAACTGGAAGAGACTGCGCCGGCTGACGCCGACCAGGTGGGGGAGCTCACCCCGGTCCGACGCGGCGAACACGTCGGCGATGTCCGGCGCCGAGCCGGGCTTCATCCGGGCGACGATCAGGGCGTGGTGCATGGCACTCCTTCCGGGTCCCCGACGGGACCGGTGCTCAGCGCGAGGACGCGACGGACGCCGTCTCGTTCTCGCGGGCGGCCTGCTCGATCTTGTCCCGGATGAGCGCCATCTGGGTGCGGGAGTTGCGGTTGATGTTGTCCGTCATCCAGTCGTCGTCGACCGGCGCGTCGGGCTTCATCGCGAAGTCCTGCGTCCAGCGCATCTCGATCCCGCCCGGCACCTCCTCGTACTCCCACAGGATGTCCATGTGGGCGAACGGGCCGGTCTCCACGCGACGGGCGCGCACGCGCCGCCTCGCGCGGTCGGGGGTGCGCTCCGACACCCAGCTCCACACCTTGCCGTTCTCGTCCGGGTGCATGGTCAGCCGGAACGTCGTCGTGTCGCCCTCCCGGGAGAGGATGTCCACCGACGCGTACTCGCTGAACAGCCGCGGCCAGTTCTCGAGGTCGTTCGTCATCTCCCAGACGAGGTCGAAGGGAGCGTCGACGGTGATGCTGTTCTCGGTGTGTCCTGCCACTTTCAGGCTCCAGCCGTGAGGGTGCTGTTGACCAGGTTCAGGAACTCCCGGGGGGTCCTGCAGCGCTCCGAGTCGGGCGGCAGGGACGCGCCGTACCGGTTCTCCAGTTCGCCGACGATGCCGAGCAGGCCGAGCGAGTCGAGACCGAAGGAGTCGAAGGGGGACTCCGCGGCGTCCTTGAGTTCCTTGGGGTCGACGGTGATGCCGGCCGCCTGCTTCATCAGGGCGGCCAGTTCGTCGAAGGTCACTTCGGTGGTGATCATGGGTGACTGCTCCTTCCCCGCCCGGATCACCGGGCGGAATCGTCACCGCGGCGCACGACCAGCGCCGCGTTGGAGCCCATCAGTCCCCGGCTGAGGACGAGGGCGGTGCGCAGCTCGGCGGGGCGAGCGTGCGAGGTCACCAGATCGAGGTCGTGGCAGACGTCGAACACGTTGGGCGTGGGCGGCACCAGGCCGTGCTCCATGGCCAGCAGCGCCGCCACCGTGTCCAGCACGGGCGCACCGCAGTACGCCCGGCCGAAGCCGGTCTTGGGCGCCGTCACCGGCACCCGCCTGCCGTGCGCGCCGAGGGCGTCGGCGATCGCCAGCGCCTCCGCGCGGTCCGCCTCGGGCACGCCCAGGGCGTCGGCGAACACGACGTCGATCTCCTCCGGTGCGACGCCCGCCTCGTCGAGGGCGCCGGTGATCGCGTGGACGAGGCCCTCACGGGACTCCGCCCAGCGGGACGTCCCGGTGAACGTCGCCGCGTGACCGGCCACCACGCCCCGCACGGGGACCCCGCGCTCACGGGCCCGGTCCTCGTCCTCGACGACGAGCAGGGCGCCGCCCTCGGCCGGCACGAACCCGCACGCCTTCTCGGTGAAGGGACGGTAGGCGCGGTCGGGGTCGTCGAGGGTGCTGAGCTCGGGGTAACCGAGCTGGCACACCATCGAGTACGGGGCCAGCGGCGCCTCCGCCGCCCCCACCACCATCACGTCGGTACCGCGCCCCACCGCGCGGGCCGCGTGCGCGAGGGAGTCCAGACCGCCCGCCTCGTCGCTCGCCACCACCCCGCAGGGCCCCTTGAGACCGCCGCGGATGGAGATCTGGCCGGTGCTCGCCGCGTAGAACCAGGCGATCGACTGGTACGGGCCGACGAACTTCGAACCCTGGCCCCACAGTTTCTGGAGCTCCCGCTGGCCGAACTCGCCGCCGCCGGAGCCGGCCGCGGTGACCACGCCGACCGAGTAGGGGTCGGCGGGCTCACCGCCCAGTCCGGCGTCGTCGAGCGCGAGCGCCGCCGCGGCCATCGCGAAATGGCTGAACCGGTCGGTCTGCACCAGGAAGCGGTCCTCGACGAGGGCCGCCGGGTCGAAGGAGCGCACCTCGCCCGCCACCCGCAGCGGCAGATGGTCGCAGCCCTCGCGGGTGATCAGGTCCAGTACGCCGAGACCCTCGCTGACCGACTTCCAGTAGGCGTCGGTGGTCAGTCCGTTGGGCGCGACCACACCGATGCCGGTGACGGCCGCTCGCCCGGAACGCCGCTTGCTCATCGTGTCCTCCCGCCCGTACCGGACAGCAGCACCGCGGACTGGAAACCGCCGAACCCGCTGCCGACGGAGAGCACGTGCTCCAGCTTCCGCGGGCGGGCGGTGCGCGGCACGTAGTCCAGGTCGCACTCCGGGTCGGGGGTCTCGTAGTTCGCCGTCGGCGGCACGACCTGGTGGCGCAGCGCGAGCACGCAGGCGGCCACCTCGATCGCGCCGATGGCGCCGAGCGAGTGCCCCACCATCGACTTGATGGAGCTCATGGGCGTCTCGTACGCGTGCGCGCCGAGCGACCGCTTCACCGCGGCCGTCTCGTGCCGGTCGTTCTGCCGGGTGCCGGAACCGTGCGCGTTGACGTAGTCGATCCGGCTCGGGTCGAGCCGGGCCTGGTCGAGGGTGCTGTCGATGGCGCGGGCCATCTCCAGGCCCTCACTGGTCAGGCCCGTCATGTGGTAGGCGTTGCCGTAGGTGGCGTAGCCGCTGATCTCGCAGAGGATGTCAGCGCCCCGCGCCCTCGCGTGCTCGTAGTCCTCCAGCACCAGCACCGCGGCGCCCTCGCCCATCACGAACCCGTCGCGGCGCGCGTCGAAGGGACGCGAGGCGTGCTCGGGGTCGTCGTTGTTGGGCGACGTCGCCTTGATGGCGTCGAAGCAGGCCATCGTGATCGGGGAGATCGGCGAGTCCGACGCCCCCGCGATGCACACGTCCGCCCGGCCCTCGGCGACGGTGTGGAAGGCGTAGCCGACCGCGTCGAGACCGGAGGTGCAGCCGGTGGACACCGTCTGCACCGGGCCCCGGGCGCCGAACCGCTCGGCCACCGTGGAGGCGAGGGTGCTCGGCGAGAACGCCAGGTGCAGCTTCGGGTCCGCCTTGGTGTGGTCCACGTCCCAGCGCCGGCCGCTCTCGCTGACCAGCACGTAGTCGTGTTCCAGCCGGGTGGTCCCGCCGACCGCGCTGCCCAGCGACACCGCGGTGCGCCACGGGTCCAGGGACCCGGTGTCGAGCCCGGACTGCCGGACCGCCTCCCGGGCCGCCACCACGGCGAACTGGATGTACCGGTCGGCGTGCTGGCACAGGTCCGCGTCCAGGCCGTGCGCGAACGGGTCGAAGTCGCACTCGGCGGCGATGCGGGAGCGCAGGCCCGCCGGGTCGAACAGCGTGATGCCGCGGGTCGCGGTGCGTCCTGCCGCCAGCAGGTCCCAGAACGCCGTCGCCCCGATGCCGCCGGGAGCGACCACACCTATACCGGTGACGGCCACCCGCCGGGTCATTTTATGGCCTCGCTCGGCTCGGCCGGACGGCCCGCCTCCGGCCCGCCCACCGTCAACTGCGGCCCCGACACGTCGCTTTCGGTCTCCTCCGTGTCGACGTGCCCGAGGCTCGGGTGGGGCGCGAGGGGACCCAGGTGGAACACCATGCGGGCCTCCTCGTCACCGACGTTGCGGAAGCGGTGCCGCATGTCGATCGGGATCATCAGGCCCTGCTCGGCGCGGAGCGCGAACGGCTCGCCGTCCAGGTCCACCTCGAGCGCGCCGGCGACGACGTACACGAACTCCTCGGAGTACGGGTGGTAGTGCTCGGCGATCCGCTCACCGGGCTTGATGACGGCCAGCCCCATGAAACCGCTCGTGGAGCCCACGGTGGCCGGGGTGAGCAGGGTCCTGAGGTCACCCCCGCGCCGGCGGTTGGGCTCCGTCTCGCTCAGGTCCACGATGCGTGGATGCTGCTTGGACATGGTTGATACCTCCGGGTGTTCCGGTGACGTCCCCGGCGCGACGGCCGCGGACGCCACCGTGGTCGACCGTCAGGAAGCCGCCGCGCTGCGGTCGGTGACGGGCAGCATGTCGGCGTGCGACAGCAGCCGGTTGAGGGTGCGCTCCGAGTCCAGATCGCCCTCGACGCCGATCGCGGCGCCGTCCAGGAGCCGCCGGAGCTCCGCCGCCTTGCCCGGGCCCTTGATGCCCAGCGCGGCGAGCGGGTCCAGGTCGAGGTCGCCGGTGACGTCGACGAGACGCACCACGATGTCGTCCCGCTGGAACACGGTGCTCGCGTGCACCGGGCTGTCCGGGTCGCCCGCCGCGGCCTCGTCCTGGTGGGCGAGGAACCGGGCCAGGTCCATGCCGCGGCCCTGCACGGCGGGGTAGTACAGCGCGTGCCGCCGCAGCCCCTGGGGCTCCGGCCGGCCGGCCGTCACATGGTGCACGGCGGGCAGCGCGGCCCGGGTGAAGAACAGCCGCGCGGACTCGGGGTCGGTCAGGTCCCGGTCCTGCTCGAGATAGGGGTTGATGGCCTCCTCGACCGCCCGCACCTCCGGCTGGCGCGCCACGTGACGCAGGGCGGCGAGCAGGTCGCCCTCCACCTCCACGGCCCGCACGACCCGGTTGCCGTGCATGAACAGCGAGGTGCGGCGCAGTCGCGTGGTGTCGTCGACCTGGGCCTTGGGCGACTCGTACCCGGCCAGCAGCTCCGCCACCTTGGACTCGGAGCCCGGCTTGACGGTGAAGGTGAGGGCGTGGCGCGCCACGCCGTCGCCGACCCGCACCTCCGACTGGAGGCCCGCGGCGGCGGCGCCGGGGGCCAGGGGCTGCTCGGGGAAGGTCTCGCGCACGACGCTGTAGCGCATCGACCGGGTGTCCCGCACGCAGCTGTGCATCGGCCGGACGGTCTCCACGTGCTCCTCGCTGTTCACCCACGCGAGGAACGGAGGGGCGCTCTCCCACTCGCTGGTGATCAGCCACTGCGAGGGGTTCTCGATCGACTGGCACAGCTGGTCGCTGATGTGACCGGGCACGGACGCGACCGCGTTCCGCATGTGCTCGTAGGCCTCGAGGAACTGCTCCTGCGCCCCCTCGTACAGGTCGAGCAGCAGGATCACCCGCAGCCTGGAGCCGTCGAAGGCCGACTGCGATATGCGTCCCGACATGGTCATCCGGCGCACCTCTCCTCTTGTTGGGGAAACCCCTGCGGCGGGGCTTCTTCCGGAAGCTCTTCACGGAAGGTCAGGAACGACCGCCGTGTCCGATGGGCAGGGGGTCGCCATGTGTCGATGGTCGGGTCGGCCTCCGGAGCGCGCGAGCGACACGGCGCAGGCGGGTGAACCGCGCGCCATCCGGGTGCCGCGCGGACGGGAAGGGCCCCGTACCGGGGATGACATCAGCGTCCCGTTCCTCAACCACGACCCGGGCGAACGCTGGAGGCGTTGCAATGAACCGATCGGGCACGACCGGCGAGGCGGTCCACCGCACGCCCGTCCTCATCGTCGGGGGCTCCCTGGTGGGCTTGTCGATGTCCCTGTTCCTGGGGCGGCTGGGTGTGCCGCACACGCTCGTCGAGCGGCACGCGGGCACCTCGATCCATCCGCGCGGGCGGGGCAACAACGTGCGCACGATGGAGCTGTTCCGCACCGCCGGCGTGCAGGAGCGCATCGTCGAGGCCGCGTCGGTCCTGCAGGACAACCACGGCATCCTCCAGACGCCGAGCCTGGTGGGGGACGCGGGCGAGTGGCTGTTCCGGGAGATCGACCCCGGCGGCGGCCTGGCCCGCTTCAGCCCCGCCGCCTGGTGCCTGTGCAGCCAGAACGACCTGGAGCCGGTGCTGCTGCGCAGCGCCAGCGAGCTGGGCGGCGACCTGCGCTACAACACCGAGATGATGTCGTTCGACCAGGACGGCGACGGGGTGACGGCGCTGGTCAAGAGCCGGGAGACCGGCGAGCACACCACGATCAGGGCGGACTACCTGGTGGCCGCGGACGGCCCGCGCAGCCCCGTCCGGGAGCGGCTCGGCATCGGCCACAACGGCCCCGGCGACCTGTTCCACAACGTGAGCGTCACCTTCTCCTCGCGCCGCCTCGCCGGCGTGGTCGGCGACCGCCGGTTCATCGTCTGCTACCTCACCGACCCCGAGGCCGACGGGGCGCTGCTGCCGGTGGACAACCGCGAGCACTGGGTGTTCCACGCCCCCTGGCACCCCGAACACGGCGAGACGCTCGAGGAGTTCACCGACGAGCGGTGCACCGAGCACATCCGGCGGGCGGTGGGCGTCCCGGACCTGGACGTCACCGTCACCGGCCGGGCCGCCTGGCACGCGGCCGAGCGGGTCGCCGAGCGGTACGCCGACGGGCGGGTGTTCCTGGCCGGCGACTCCGCGCACGAGATGTCGCCCACCGGTGCGTTCGGCTCGAACACCGGCATCCAGGACGCCCACAACCTCGCCTGGAAGCTGGCCGCCGTGCTGGGCGGCTGGGCCGGGCCCGGCCTGCTGAGGAGTTACGACGCCGAGCGCCGGCCCGTCGCCGAGGCCACCAGCGCCCGCGCCTCCTCCCGCTCGGTGGAGCACAGCCACCCCGGCTACACCCCCGACGCCGAGGCCGCGGCGCTCGTCGGCCGCAAACGCGGCATCCTCAACGTGGCCCTCGGCTACCGCTACCCGCGCGGCGCGGTCCTCGGCGCGAACCCCGCGGCCCCGGTGGTGCCGGACGCCCTCACGCTGACCGGCGAGCCCGGCAGCCGCGCACCGCACCTGTGGCTGGACCGGGCCGGCGCCCGCATCTCCACGCTCGACCTGTACGAGCGCTCCCTCGTCCTGCTCGCGTCCCCGCACAGTCCGTGGCTCGCCGCGGCGGCCGAGGCGGCGGCCGCACTTCCGGTGCCGCTGGACGCGTACGGGGTGGGGGAGGGCGCCGACCTGGTGCCGGAGCCCGGCGCCGACTGGGCGGAGGCCCACGGGATCACGCCGGACGGCGCGGTGCTGGTGCGGCCGGACGGCTTCGTCGCCTGGCGCCACGAGGGACGGGCCGCGGACCCGGCCGGCGCCCTGCGGGACGCGGTCACCACGGTGCTGTCCCGCGTCTGAGCGACCGAGGCCGCCGGGGCGCTGCGGGTCACCCGCCGCCGATGCCGCCCTGGCGGCCGCGCTCGGCCTTCGCCATGTGCTGCTCGTACCGCTGGACCGCCGGCCCGTCGACGTCCCAGGGCCACGGGGTGACCGTGCCCTGGAGCGCCTGGAACACCGGGTGGGCGTCCGCCGCGCGGCCGGCCGCGCACAGCGCGTACGCCAGGACGTTGAGGTCGGCGGGCGCCGCCGCGTGCTGGAAGAACCCCGGCTTCGGCCACAGCGCGGCGGCCTGGTGCAGCGCCGCCGCCAGATGTCCGCTCTCGAAGAGCTGGCCCGCGGTCATCGCCCGCATCCCGCCCTGTGCGAGCAGGCCCTGGTACTGCCGTACGGCGGCGGTGAGTTCGACGGCGGCGCACGGGGCGTTGGCCGGGATGCGGGTGCGGACGGCGTCGACGAAGTCCAGCACCGAGGCGCTGGAGCCGCCCTCCTCGGGCGACAGCAGGGCGAGCATCTGCAGGAACGCCTCGCGGTTCCAGGGGTCGCGGTCGGTGGCCTGCCGCCACAGGGCGTCGACGTCCTTGTGGTCGAAGCGGACGACGCGCGCGGTGCCGAGCAGGACCACCCACGGCAGGGGGTCCTCCGGCGACAGTTCGGCGGCCCGGTGGCACCGGGTGATCAGCGTGTCGGTGTCGTCGAGGCGCCGTTCCTCCAGGGCGCGCACCAGGGTGGTCCAGGAGTGGAACACCAGCGCGTCCGCGTCGTCCGGGTCGCGCTCCAGCCAGGTCTCGGCGATGCCGGTGCCGGAGGCGGCCCCGGCCAGCACGGACACCCGGTGTCCGCGGAGGTCCCAGTCGTCCCCGGTCTCGTCCAGCAGTTCGGCGATCAGCTCCGCGTCCGCGGCCTTCCCGCTGCCCCGCTTGCTCAACTTGCCCAGGGCTTTGGCCAGTTGGGTGTCTCCCAGGGAGCGGGACATACGGGGGCGTCGGTTGGGGCGCGTACTGAAGAGGGGCATGTGCGAAGACTAGGAAGCGGATCGGCCCGTTCAACCGGTACGGGGTGATCGTTATCGATCTGGCCCTTACCGCCGGTCAGCCGGGCAGACCGGGGCGGGGCCGGACAACTCGCCGGCCCCGCCCCGCCCGTCGTGGTGCGTGACGTGGCTCAGACCGCGGGGGCCGGGTACGTCGGGTACTCCACGCCGGACACGTACTGGACGACGCGGACGACCTGGCACGAGTAGCCGAACTCGTTGTCGTACCAGAGGTAGAGGATCGCGTTGTCGCCGTCGACCTTCAGGGCGCCGGCGTCGACGATCGAGGCGTGCCGCGATCCGACGAAGTCGCTGGAGACCGCGTCCGGGGCGCTGATGAAGTCGATCTGGCGCTTCAGCGGGGAGGTCAGCGACACGTTGCGCAGGTAGTCGAGGACCTCGTCGCGGTTGGTGGCGCGGCCCAGCTGGAGGTTGAGGATGGCGATCGACACGTCCGGCACCGGCACGCGGATGGAGCTGCCCGTGATCGGGGCCTTCAGGTCGGGCAGCGCCTTCGCGACGGCCGACGCGGCACCCGTCTCGGTGATCACCATGTTGAGCGGCGCGGACCGGCCGCGGCGCTCGGACTTGTGGTAGTTGTCCAGCAGGTTCTGGTCGTTGGTGAACGAGTGGACGGTCTCCACGTGGCCGCGCAGCACGCCGTACTCGTCCGCCATCGCCTTCAGCGGCGGCACGATCGCGTTGGTGGTGCAGGACGCGCAGGACATGATGCGCTCGTCCGGCTTGAGGGTGTCGTGGTTGACCCCGTGCACGATGTTCGGCACGTCGCCCTTGCCGGGCGCGGTCAGCACCACCTTGTCGACGCCGGGACGCAGGTGCTGCGAGAGGCCCTCCCGGTCGCGCCACTTGCCGGTGTTGTCGATCAGGATGGCGTTGTCGATGCCGTACGCGGTGTAGTCGATCTCGGTCGGGTCGTTGGCGTAGATGACCTTGATGACGTTGCCGTTGGCGACGATGGTGCTGTTCGCCTCGTCGACGGTGATCGTGCCTTGGAACTGGCCGTGCACCGAGTCGCGGCGCAGCAGCGAGGCGCGCTTGACGATGTCCTGCTCGCCGCCGCGGCGCACGACGATCGCGCGCAGCCGCAGGCCGTTGCCGGAGCCGGACTTCTCGATCAGCAGACGGGCGAGGAGGCGGCCGATGCGGCCGAAGCCGTAGAGGACGACGTCGCGGGGCTCACGGCGCTCGATCTTGTTCGCGCCGGTGGCGCCGGCGACGGCCTCGGCGGTGAACTCGGCGACGGACTTGCCCTGGTCGTCCGCGCGGTAGGCCTCCGCGAGCAGGCCGATGTCGATCTGCGAGGGGCCGAGGTCCAGCGCGGTGAGCGCCTCGAGGAACGGCAGGGTCTCGGTGACGGAGAGCTCCTCGCCGGCGATCTGCCGGGCGAAGCGGTGCGTCTTGAGGATGCTGACCACCGACTTGTTCACCAGGGAGCGGCTGTGCAGCAGGACGGTGACGTCCCGCTCCCGGTGCAGCTTCCCGATGATCGGGATCATCGACTCCGCGATCTCCTCGCGGTGCTTCCAGTTGGTGAACGAGTCTTCGTTGACAGTCACAGCATCATCTTTCGAGCTAGAGGGTGCTCATATGATAGCCATGCCGCTCGGAGGGGTCGGAGGGGGTCCGCCACCGACGTGCGAAGAGGCTCGGCGGGCCGTGCGGGAGGGCGCGCGGCTCGCAGGGTTGCGCGACATGCGAACGGGTACGCGTCCCCTACTGTGCCCGGGCCCGAGCGGGATCCGGGCGGGCCGACAACCGCCGCTACCAGGGAATTCGTCATGGAAACACCCGCGCACGAGAACAACGCCCCCACGCCCGCGCAGCGGGCCCTGGACGCACTGTCGGAGAACACCGAGGACACGGCGGCTCTGGACGCCCTGGCCGACAGCGACGTCCTGATCCCGGTCCCCGACGACGCGGGCGACGAGGAGGCCGCCGACCCCGGCGCCGTCGCGCTGCCCGTGCTGGAGCAGCCGGGAGGCACCCAGGTGGTGCCCGTGTTCACCTCCGAACTGGAGATGGCCGGGCTGCTCCCGTTCGTCTCCCGCTACCGCCTGGTCCCGCTCGGCGCCCTCGCCGCGCAGTGGCCGGCCGACGACCTGTCCCTCACCATCGACGGCAGCTCCGAGCACCGCCTGACCCTTACCTCGGAGGGGGTCCGCACCCTGCTGGCCCGCCCCTGAGCGCCCCGGCGCCCGGGCCCCGGTCCGTCTCGCTCGCACCGAGCCGGAGGACCGGGGCCTTCGTCGTTCCCAGGCGGCGTGGGCCGGGGCCATGTCGTCCGGCAGGCGCGGAGGGGTGCCCCGGTTCCACACCACCCGCAGGGCCGTCGCGGCGATCCGCCAGCCCTCCGCCGTCCTGACCAGCTCGGTCTCGGTGTGCCCGGCGGAGACGAACACCCCATCCGTGCCGTCCGCGAGCACATGGGTGCTCAGCTGGGCGCCCCGCACGGTGGCCCGGTCGCCGTCGATCTCCACGACGTCGTCGGCGGACAGGTGCACGGTCCGGTCGAACAGCGCCATCCCGCGCCGGACCCGCTCCAGCACCGCGGCGCGCCCGCGGACGGTGCCGATGGGCATCTCCGCGACGACGTCCTCGGTGTGGAAGGCCCGCGCCCACTCCTCGTCGAAGACCGCCTCGTCCAGGGAGCGCAGATAGCGGCTGATCAGGTCGGTCACGGCGGCGCGGTCGCTCAGGACCTGCACCTGCCGTCGCATCTCGTCGGTGTCCATGGCCGCAGGCTGCGTCCTCAAGCGCGCTTGAGGTCAAGCGGCTATGCCGCGGCGAGGGCCCGGCTCAGTCCCCGAGCGCCCGGGCCAGGGCGGCGCGCTGGACGGGGAGGGTCTCGGCGTGCAGCTCGCGGCCGCGGGCGGTGAGCTGCACGTAGACGCCGCGCCGGTCCGTCGGACACGTGCTGCGCTCGACCAGGCCGTTCTTCTCCAGACGGGCGATCAGCCGCGACAGCGCGCTCTGGCTCAGATGCAGCCGGCCGACCAGATTCTGCACCCGGCACTGCTCGCCGCTCGGGGGAGTGGCGGTCGCGAGCAGGTGGAGCACCTCGAAGTCGGAGGCGCCCAGGCCGTAGGGGTGCAGGGCGCGGTCGATCTCGCCCTGGGTGCGGGCGTGCACGGCGAGGATGTCACGCCACCGTTCCTCGAGCCGCGCCTCGTCGGTCGTCCCTGCCATACGGGAACCGTAACATTTGTTCGAAATTCAATGAACTCCTGGCGGGGTCAGGCCGACGCCCGTTTCACCGACTCCGTCGGCAGGATCACCGCCGCCGTCTCCTCCCCGCCGATCTGCGCCGGCAGCACCCGCACCATCGCGGCGCCGATGCGGTCCCAGGGCTGGCGGATCGTGGTCGGCGCGGGGCTCACGCGACGGTCGCGGGGCTGTCGTCTCACCGGAGACGATCCGCCTTCGTCCTTCGCGACGCCAGCCTCCGTATGCACCTCCCGGTAGCCGGCCGCCCCGCCCCGCCCCGCCCGGGGTGTCCAGCGGCTGGGAGGTGCACCTGGACCGCCCGTGACGGCAACGGCAGGGACCCGGCCGACCCGTCCTCCGGCAACGGCTGGGAGAAGCAGGCGCTGTTCGACCACGACGACCGCGCCCTGCCCGCCATGGAGTGGTTCGGCCACCGGGGGGCGGCCCCCGAGCACCGTTTCGCCGTTCAACCGCCTTGCCGCGCAAGGGCGTTGACTCCGGACAAGCTGCCCGCAGTACGGGACACGAGCACCCCGGGCGCGGCACAGTGGGAGGGCGCCGGAGACGAGGAAGCCCGGCGCGGAGGTAGGTGGACGACATGCTGAGGAATCCCGCCGACGGGACACGACTGCGCATCCTCGCCTGGCTGGCCGAACCGGACACCGCCGGACGCGGCCTCACCGCGGACGACGTCGCCGCCCGCCTCGGCGTGCCCCTCCCGGTAGCCCACACCCACCTCCGGCTGCTCACCGCCCTCGGCCTGCTCCGCCCCACCGGCCAGGACGACGGCCTCCGCTACCACCGTGACGAGATCCGCCTCGCCGAGGTGACCCGGCTGTTCGAGAAAGGCTGGTGACCCCGGCCGGACTAAGCTGATCCCGTGCGAACAGGAGAGCTACGGCCATGACGACGGCGCAGACCGGGCGATCCCGGGGCCGCTCCGCCGTTCGGGCCCAGGCACCCGTCGTCGCGGCGGTCGCGGCAGGCGGCGGAGTAGGAGCCGCGGCCCGCTACGCGGCCGTCGTGTGGTGGCCGACGCCGGCCGGTTCCTTCCCGTGGACGATCCTCTGGGTCAACGTTCTCGGCTGTGCCGTGATCGGCGCGTTCATGGTGATCGTCGCCGAGGCGCGCACCGCCCATCGCCTCCTCCGCCCGTTCTTCGGCAGCGGCGTCCTCGGAGGCTTCACCACCTTCTCCACGTACGCGGTGGACGTCCGCGGCCTGTTCGAGGCCGGCCGGCACGGCGCCGCGCTCCTCTACCTGGCCGCCACCCCCGTCGTGGCCCTGACCGCCGTCTGGGCGGCCACCGCGGCCACCCGCCGGGCGCTGAGCAGGAGGCAGCCATGACCACTCCGACCACCGGCGCGCTGCGCCTGACCGTGCTCGTCGGCGAGTGCGACACCTGCCGTCACCGGCCGCTCTACTCGGAGATCGTCCACCGGGCGCACGCGGCGGGCCTTGCCGGAGCCAGCGTGTTCCGCGGCATCGAGGGCTTCGGCGCCTCCTCGCTCGTGCACACCTCCCGGCTGCTGTCGCTGAGCGAGGACATGCCGGTGGCGGTCGTCGTCGTCGACACCGAGGAACGGGTGCGGGCCTTCCTGCCGGAGGTCGACGCGCTCGTTCCCGAGGGACTGGTGTTCCTCGAACGGTGCGAGATCGTCCCCAGGCCCGGGAAGGGCGACGACCCGCTGCGGGAGGGCCGGGGGTGACCTGGCTGTACGTGGTGCTCGGCGCGATGGCGGGGGCGCCGTTGCGGTATCTCACCGACCGGGCCGTGCAGTCACGGACCCGCTCGGGCCTCCCCTGGGGGACGTTCACCGTCAACGTCGCCGGCAGTCTGGTCCTCGGCCTGCTCGCCGGTGCGGCAGCCGCGGGCATCGGGGGGCCCGAGCTGCACCTGCTGCTCGGCACCGGCCTGTGCGGCGCCCTCACCACCTACTCGACCTTCTCCTACGAGACCCTCCGCCTGGCGGAGAGCGGCTCCCTCGGGTACGCGGCGGCCAACGTCCTCGCGAGCACGGCGGCCGGCCTGGGCGCCGCCTTCGCGGGCGCCGCCCTGGCGGGGGCGGTGTGGCCGTAGGGTCAGTGCCCGGCCTCGCGCAGGGGCGCGCCCACCTCCCGCAGATGGCGCAGCGCCGTGCGGTGCGAGGCGACGAGACCCGACCGGCAGTACGGGACGCCCAGCTCGGCGCAGTACCGCTCGGTGATCACCTGAGCCTTCGCCAGGGCCGGCGTCGGCATGCTCGGGAACAGATGGTGCTCGATCTGGTAGTTGAGGCCGCCCATGAACACGTCGGTCAGCGCACCGCCGTCCACGTTGCGGGAGGTCAGGACCTGGCGGCGCAGGAAGTCCAGCTCGGTCCCCTCCTCGACCATCGGCATGCCCTTGTGGTTCGGCGCGAACACCGAACCGAGGTACAGGCCGAACAGCCCCTGATGGACGGCGACGAACGCGAGGGCCTTGCCGGGGGAGAGGAGTGTGAAAATCCCGCCGAAATAGACCGCGAAATGCGCGACGAGGAGAGTGCCCTCCAGTACGGGCCGCTTCATCGACGGGCTCCGCAGCGCCCGGAAACTGCTGAAACTCAGATTGAGGCCCTCGAGGGCCAGCAGTGGGAAGAAAAGCGCCGCCTGATGTTTCCCGATGAATCGGGCAGGGCCCTTGGCCTGCCGTGCCTGACGGCGTGACCAGACGATGATGTCGGGCGCGACGTCCGGGTCCTTGTTCTCGTGATTCGGGTTCGCGTGATGGCGGGTGTGCTTGTTCATCCACCAGCCGTAGCTCATGCCGAGCAGCACGTTCGCCACCACGAGACCGCCGGTCTCGCTGGGACGCCGGCGCGAGAACACCTGGCGGTGCGCCAGGTCGTGCGCGGCAAGACCGAGCTGCCCGAACACGACGGCCAGCGCGGCGGCGACGAAGAGCTGCGACCAGCTGTCGCCGAGCATCAGGAACACGGCGACGCTGCCGGCGAGGGCGAGGCCGACGGCCGTGAAACGCACCGAGTAATACAGCGGACGGCGACGCAGCAGACCCGCATCGGCTATTCGCCGGGACAACTCGGAGAAATCGCTCCCTCTTCCCGAGCTACTCCCTGAGTCCCTTTCTCGTCCGCCCCCCTGAGGTTTTGTCTGCTTTTCGTCCTCGTCCGTGGGGTGGATTCCGGGCAGTGCCGTCGAATGTGCCATGTGCTCAGTATGGGGGGTGATTTCCGCGGCGAAGAATGGCGGTGGCACCCGCATCCGACGGGACGGTCGCCCCCAGGGGGATGGGGGTGTTGTCCTCAGGGGCCGGGGTGTGGCCGACACCACCCCGGGCCGTCCCCGCTTGACAGTACGCGCGGACGGCCCGCACGATCGGCCCGTGAACCTGTCAGACAGCCAGACAGGTGGTGCGGGACCGCGGCGCGTCAGCGCGACGGAGGCGGTGCTGGCCCACCTCCGCGACGCCATCGAGCGCGGCCACTACGCGATCGGCGACAAGCTGCCCTCCGAGGCCGAGCTGTGCCGTGAACTCGCGGTGTCCCGCCCGGTGTTGCGCGAGGCGCTGCGGGCGCTGCAGACCATGGGCCTGACCATGTCCCGCACCGGCAAGGGCACCTTCGTGGTCGCCGACGCCGTGCAGGACCCCACCTTCGGCGACTACACGGCCGGACATCTCATGGAGGTGCGCCGGCACGTCGAGATCCCCGTCGCCGGATACGCCGCCCGCCGCCGCACCCCGGAGGACCTGGACCGGCTGCGGGGCCTGCTGGCGCGGATGGAACGGGAGACCGACACCACCGCCTGGGCGGCCATGGACACCCTGTTCCACCTCGCCGTGGCCGAGGCCGCCCAGAACCCCGTGTTCCGGCGGGTCATCGAGGAGATCCGGGACGCGCTGGCCCGCCAGTCCGCCTTCCTCAACGAGCTCGGCGGCCGCCGCGCCCACTCCGACCGTGAGCACCGGGCCCTCGTCGAGGCCTTGGCCGCCGGCTCCGAACAGGACGCCGTACGGGCCATGACCCACCACCTCGACCGTGTCGAGAGCACCCTCACCGACATCGTGCGCTCCGCGCGCACACCGGGTCCGCGCACCACCCCCGCGCCGGCCCGCCACGACAACCCGCAGGCAGTGTGATGCACAGCATTCTCCCCGCGGCCGCACCCCCGGTCCGCGCACCCCGCCACGCCCCCGTCGCGCACCTCGTACGCGGCGGGGTCGTCGAAGGCGTCCACTACGGCTCCGTCGTCGTCCTCGACGCGGACGGCACGGCCGGCTTCCGGCTCGGCGACCCCGAGGCGGCGTTCTACCCGCGTTCCGCGCTCAAGCCCGTCCAGGCGGTGGCCATGGTCCGCGCCGGCCTCCCGCTCGACGGCGACCTGCTGTCCCTCGCGGCGGCCAGTCACTCCGGCGAGGAACGCCACCTCGACGGCGCGCGACGCATCCTGCAACGGGCCGGCCTCACCGAGGACCACCTGCGCAACGTCCCCGACCTGCCCTTCGACCCCGCCGTGCGGGACACCTGGGTGCGCGCGGGCCGCGGCCCCTCGCGGCTCGCCCAGAACTGCTCGGGGAAGCACGCCGCCATGCTGTACACGGCGAAGCTGAACGGCTGGTCGCTGGACGACTACCTCGACCCCGCCCACCCCCTCCAGCAGGCGGTCGCCGAGACCGTCGAGGATCTCACCGGGCGGCGCGTCGCCACGGTCACCGTCGACGGCTGCGGCGCCCCGCTGTTCGCGGTGTCGCTGGAGGGCCTGGCCCGTGCCGTCGCCCGGATCGCGGCCGGCGCGCCCGGCACGCCCGAGCGCCGGGTCGCCGACGCGATGCGCACCCACGCCGAGATGGCGTCCGGGGCGGGCCGCGACGTGGCCGCGCTGATGCGCGCGGTGCCGGGGCTGCTCGCCAAGGACGGCTTCGAGGGCGTCCAGGTCGCGGCACTGCCCGACGGCCGCGCGGTCGCGGTGAAGATCGCCGACGGCGCCGGCCGCGCCCGCGTCCCGGTCACCGCGGCGGCCCTCACCCACGCGGGCGTCGACCCGTCCCGGCTCACCGCCTTCGCGGGCGAGACGGTCCTGGGCGGCGGCCGCCCGGTCGGCGGGATACGCCCGGTGGCGGGACTGGGGGTGGCGGCGGAGACGGCGTGCGCCTGAGGCCGGGTTACCGGCGCGCCCCTCAGAGCGCGGGGAACTGCGCGACCAGCCCCGTACGACCCGCACCCGGCGATGAGCAGTGCGTGGCACTTCGGTGGCCGGGGGGCGTTGTGCAGCTCGGTGTTGCGAGGTGCCGCCTGCGCCCACCCGTGCCGCCCCAAGCGGCACGACTGCCCGCAGGCGGCTTCAGGGGCGCGGGGAACTGCGCGACCGGCCACGGACGGACCCGCACCCGGCGATGAACGGTGCGTGGCATTTCGGTGGCCGTGGGGGGCGTTGCGCGACTCGGCGTTGCGAGGTGCCGCCTGCGCCCACCCGTGCCGCCCCAAGCGGCACGATTGCCCGCAGGCGGCGGGGGTGGCGCGGGCGCCGTTCAGGAGCGCGGGGAATCCTTCGGCACCGGCCCCCACCTCAGCCGCAGATACACCGCCACCCCCGCCCCACCCAGCAGCCCCGCCCCGGTGATCGTCCACCACACCGGACGTTCGTCGGAGTCGTCCTCGCGGGACGCCGACGCCGACACCGCCACCGCGTCCGCCTCCGGGCCGCCCGGCGGCGCGCTGCGCAGAGCGTCAAGGGAGCCGACCGGGCTGACGCGGCCGGCCGCCTCGAACCCCCAGTCGAGGAGGTCGCGCGCCTCCTCGTAGACCGCGTGCCCCTCGTCCGAGCGGGGGTTCATGACCGTCGCCACCAGGGTCCGGCCGTCACGCCGCGCGGCGGCGACCAGGGTGTTGCCCGCGTGGCTGGTGTAGCCGTTCTTCACCCCGATCAGCCCCCGGTACGGGGCCACCCCGTCCGCCCCGGTGAGCAGCCGGTTGGTGTTGACGATCGGATAGCTGCCGCCGTCGCGGGCCGGGAAGGCCGCCTCCGCCCGCGCGCAGTACTCCGCGAACTCGGGGCTGCGCAGCCCCGCCCGGCCGAACACGGCCAGGTCGAACGCCGACGACACCTGACCGGGCGCGTCGTAGCCGTCCGGCGACTTCACCCGGGTGTCGCGGGCGCCCAGGGCCCGCGCCTTCTCCTCCATCCGCTCGGCGGTGACCCGCCAGCCGCCGTTGAGGGCCGCGAGGACGTGCACGGCGTCGTTGCCGGAGTTGAGGAAGACCCCGTTCCAGAGGTCGGAGACGCGGTACGTCCGGTTCTCGGCGACCCCGACGAGACTGCTCCCGGGCCCGATGCCCTCCAGCTCCTCCGGGTCGACGCGATGCCGGATGCCGGACGGCAAGCCAGGCATCACGGTCAGCGCGAAGAGCGTCTTGAGGGTGCTGGCGGGCGGCAGCCTGCGGTGCGCGTCGTGCGCAGCGAGCACCGCGCCGGTGTCGGCGTCGGCGATCAGCCAGGAGCGGGCGGACAGGTCCGGGACCTCGGGCGCCCCCGCGCGCGGACGGACGTGCGTGCCGGGCCGGTACAGCAGGGACGCGGGCGCGTCCGTCGTCCGCGGCCCGGGATCGACGCCGGGTCCGGTGGTCGCCGCGGCGGGCGCGAGCGCCAGCAGGCCCGCCGCGCAGAGCGCGCACCCCGACACGGCAGCCCGCGAAGCAAATCCGATAGTCATATCGCAAACGTAGGAAGGGGTGTCCCGATCACCGCGCTGCCCCGGCCGGGAGTCGCGCGCGAGCACTCGGATGCCCTGCCCGGCTTGCGGCGGCCCGGCGGACGCGTTCGGCCCCGGCGTGCGAAGTCCCGGGGCGGCCCCGGACGCCGCGCTCTAGGCTGGGCGGATGTTCAGCCCCGAAGGCCCCCGACTGAGCGAACTGGCCGTCCAGGCGCTGTCGTCCGTCGAGCGCGGCTACGACCTCCTCGCCCCGAAGTTCGACCACACCCCCTTCCGCACCCCCGACTCCGTGCTGGACGCCACCGTCGCCGCCCTGCTGGAGTCCGGCCCCTACGGCACCGGGCTCGACCTGTGCTGCGGCACCGGCGCGGGCGTCGACGTGCTGCGTCAGGTGTGCCGGGACGGCGTGACCGGCGTGGACTTCAGCACCGGGATGCTGGAGGTCGCCCGTGCGCGCAGGCGCCCCGAGGGGCCCGACGTGTCCTGGATGCGGGCGGACGCGCGGGCGCTGCCGTTCGGGCCGGAGTTCGACCTCGTGGTCAGCTTCGGGGCACTCGGGCACTTCCTGCCGTCCGAGCTGCCGGGGCTGTTCGCGCAGGTGCACAAGGTGCTGCGGCCCGGCGGCCGCTTCGTCCTCCCGGTCGTCGCTCCGCCCCGGCCCGGCTCCCCGGCCCAGGCGATGCTGCTCGGCTTCGACGCGGTCATGCGGGTGCGCAACGCGGTGTGGCGTCCGCCGTTCGTCATGTACTACCGCGCCGTGCGCTTCGGTGACCTGTGGCGCGGACTGGAGCGTGGGGGATTCCGGGTGAAGTTCTGGGCCCTCCCCGAGTTCGGGCGCAGACGGGACGGCAGCCCGCGGGTGCGGCTGCTCGTGGCGGAGAAGGCGGAGAAGGCAGAAGCGAAGGGGGAGGGGTGGCCGACGGACTCGGTCTGAGTCTGTTTTTCAAACTCACTCGCGGGAATCCGTTGGATTTTCCAACTCACCCACCTAGAGTGGCTCGCGTGACGACGACTGCCTATGACGCGACGCAGATCGACCCCCGTTGGTGGTCCTGGGAGGGCATGCACGGCGGCTGGGTCGCCGGTGCGGCGCTGACCGCCGTACGCGACTCGTTCGCCGGGGGCGACCGCCCGGTGCGCTCGCTGACCACGCACTACCTGGCCCCGGTCGGGACCGGCCCGCTGCGCTTCTCCGGGACCGCGCCCGCGACCGGCCGGCGCACCGCCACCTGCCTCTTCACCGGGCACCAGGACGGCGAGCCGGTCGTCCTCGGCTCCGCGCTGTTCGGGCACGGCCGCGGCGGCCCCGCGCACGCCGGCCTCACCGCGCCCGAGGTGCCGGGGCCGGACGACTGCCTACCCGTCGAACTCCCCGCCGACCTCGCGCGCTTCGCCCGCCAGGTGGAGATACGCCCCGCCACCGCCGATCTCCCGCTGGCCGGCGGACCCCGGGCCGTGCTCGTCGCATGGGTGCGCTTCCGGGACGACCGGCCGGTGGACGCGGCGGCCGTCGCCACGCTCGCGGACGTCCTGCCGCCCGCCCTGTACGCCCGCTGGCGCACCCCGCGCCCGGTCCCGACCGCCGAGATGACGGTGCACTTCACCGACGCCCTCGACGACGGCCCCGCGTACGGCTGGAGCCTGGTCCGCATCCGCACCGACCACGCGGGCGGCGGCTGGGCCGTCGACGACAGCGCCGTGTGGTCGGCGGACCGGCGCCTGCTCGCCGCCGCCCGGCAGGCCCGCGTGGTGCGCGAGCCGCTGACCTCTCAGACCGCCGCCGGCACCATGAACTCGTAGACCAGCACGTCCTGCTGGGCGTCCATCACCAGCTCCGTCAGCTCCAGCGGCCGGGCGTGCTGGTCGTGCACCTGCCGGGTGACCCGCACCGACGGCGTGCCCTCGATGCGGGTGATCGTGTCGCGGTGGTGCAGCGACAGGCCCGCCCGGCGCATCCAGTCGTAGCACCGGCGCAGCTCGGCGGCGCCGGTGCCGTCGGCGCGGTCGCGGTAGCGGGCCAGCTCCGCCACCTCCGCGAGGGCCACCGCGGAAAACGATGTCACCGCCGTACGCTGCTCCCGCCCGCCGGGCGACGCGGACCGGTACCGGTGCACGAGCGTGGGTCGGCCGTGCGCCAGCCCCAGACGCTCGGCGTGGCCGGGCGGCGGGACCTCCCAGGCGACGGTGGCCCGGGCCACCGTGTCCCGCCCCGCCTGCCGTGCGCCGAGCGGGAAACCGGCGGCGGCCGGGGCCTCCGCCGGCACCCCCGGCAGCGCGGCATGACTGCCCCGCCGGTCGGTGGCGACCAGCCCCTCCCGCCGCAGCAGCTCGAGCGCCTGCCGTACGGTCTCCCGGCTGACCCCGAAGTGCTCGGCCAGGTGGCGCTCGCCGGGCAGCCGTTCGCCGGGCGGGACGACGCCGGTGCGCAGTTCGCCGAGCAGCTCGGAGGCGACCCTCCGGTAGAGCGGCTCCCCGTCGGTGAGGGTCCGGCGCGTGTGGACATGCTGGTGCGGGGTGGTGCGGGCCATGCCGCGCCCTCCTGTGGGTGACGTTCCGTGGCCGTGCGGGCTCGTTGAGCCACCACATCTAGCATTGGTCTACACCAACAGGGAAGCCCGGCCCGGCAGTTCGGCCGGAACCATACGGCCCGTCGGGGGCGGCCTGTCGGACGCGGCCCGTCGGAGGCGGCCCGTCGGACGCGGTCCGTCAGACGCGGTCGCGCATCCAGCGCAGCTGCGCCGCCTCCTGGTACGGGCCGCCGCCCTCGTGGTCGTTGAAGTCGTACACCTCGATCGCCTTGTCCTCGTGCGCCCAGGCGTTGAAGGCGGCGAACACCGTGGAGGGCGGGCACGTCTGGTCCTCCAGCGCCGCCGAGAACAGCGCGGGCGCGGTGCCGCGGGCGGCGAAGTGCACGCCGTCGAAGTACGACAGGGTGCGCCGCACGTCCGCCGCGCGGCCGCGGTGCGTCTTGAGGAAGCTGCCGATCTCCCGGTACGGGTTGCGGTCGGTGAGCGTCGTCGCGCGCGGGAAGTCGCAGAGGAACGGCACGTCGGGCGCGACGCCCGCCAGATCCGGCACCAGGCCGCCCACCGCGAGCGAGATGCCGCCGCCCTGGCTGCCGCCCGTGACCACCGTCCGGCTCGCGTCGGTCAGCGGGTGCGACCGCGCCGCCTCCACCGCGCGCACCGCGTCCGTGAACACCCGGCGGTAGTAGTAGTTCTCCGGTGCGTCGATGCCGCGCGTCATGTAGCCGGGGAACGCCGGACCGGACCCCACCGGGTCCTCGGTGCCGCCGCCCCCGCCCCACGCGCTGCCCTGCCCGCGGGTGTCCATCACGAAGTGCGCCCGGCCGGTGGACGCCCACAGCAGGTGCTCGTGCGGCAGCCCGCGCCCGCCGCCGTACCCGACGAACTCCACCACCACCGGCAGCGGTTCACCGGCGCCGGCGGGCAGGGTCAGCCAGCCCTTGACGGGATGGCCGCCGAACCCGGCGAACGTCACGTCGAAGACCTGGACGGTCGTCAGCCCCGTGTCGACCGGCTCGAACCGCGCGTCCAGGTCGAACCGGCGCGCCTCCTCGAGCGTGCCGGACCAGAACGCGTCGAAGTCTTCGGGCTCCGTGGACGCGCTGCGGTACGCGCGCAGCTTGTCGAGGGACAGGTCGAACAGGGCCATCTGGGACCGCCTTCGTGAAGGGACCGTGCGAAGCGAGGACACGGTACGTGGATCATGCGGCGGCCCGCCAGGGTGCGGGGGAGAAGGTACTGGTGAGTGGTGTGGAAAGCGGTTGCTCCGCGGGAGGTTCCGCGAGGGCTCAGACGCCGCGGTGCGTCCACAGCGGGCCGGTACGCGCCCAGTCCCGCTCCCACTCCTCCAGCCGGCGCCGCAGCGCCGCCCGCCGCACCGCGCGGTGCGCGAGCAGCAGCACGGCCGCCGTGCTGCCGGCCGCCAGGGTGCCCATGCCGACCCCGTACTGCCACACCGACGCGTCGTCGACCGGCGGCAGCACCTCGCGGCCCCGGGAGTCCAGCCAGACGTGGACCGGTTCACCGGGGCGGACATGCGCCGGGACCCGTGCCAGGGCTGTGCGGACACCCCCGTCGGGGTCCGTCCAGCGGACGGTCGCCCGGGTGGCGTTACGCCGCTCCGACCCGGACGAGGCCTGTGCCTTCGAGGGGCGCTCCAGGACCTCCGCCCGCACCCGGTGGCGGTCGGCGCGCTGCTCGTCGGCGGCCGCCCGCGCGTCCGCGTACGTCCACCGGGTGGTGAGCACACCCGCCAGCGGCACCGTCAGGCACAGCAGCACGGTCACGGCCACCGCCGTCCACGCCTCGACGACGTCCGACCGGCGGCACAGCGGCCCGCGCCGCCGCCGGGACAGCACCCGCGTTCGCATCCTTCGCCTCCCCTCGCCGTCCACCGCAGCCGCGGGGGTGACGGGCCGGACTGGCGGCGGACCCAGCGGCTCCGGGACGCGTCTCACGTCACGCGCGGAACTGGTCCGGGCCGGGTGCCCCCGCGGCGGGCCCGCGAAACGACGCGGGCCGCGGGTCCCCCGTACGGCGGTGAGGCAGGGTCAGCCGAAGCGCTCGATGCGGATGCGCTCCACCGGCTGACCGGCGGCCACCAGCAACCGGGAGGCGTGCTCGGCGAAGGAGTTGGAGCCGCACACATAGGCCTCCCATCCACCGGGAGGCTGCTCGGCCAGGAGCGGCGCCACATGTGCGGCGGCCATACGTCCGACGGCCGTGCCCTCCGGGGCGCTCCGGGTGAACACCGGTGCGGTCTCCGGACCGTACTCGTCGGCGAAGATCAGGTCCTCGGGGCTCCGCGCCGACACCAGCAGACGCAGGGGGAGGGTCAGGCCGCGGGCGCGGTGGTGGCGCACCATCGACATGAGCGGGACCACGCCCGAGCCGGCGCCCAGCAGCAGCGCGGGCCTGTCGCCCGGCCAGGCGAAGAAGCCGCTGAGCGGGCCGCGCATCTCGATCCGGTCGCCGGGGCGGGCCACCGTGTGGAACCAGCCGGAGACCTCGCCGTCCCGCACATGGTCGAGGGTCAGCTCGATGTGCCCGGAGTCGTCCGGCGCAGAGGCGATCGAGTAGTGGCGCTGGGCCGTGTACCCGTCCTCCGCGACCAGCCGCACCATCAGGTGCTGGCCGGGCACATGCCCCGGCCAGCCCGGCACCGCGAACCGGAAGGTCGACACGCGGGGCGTCTCCCGGCGGATCTCCGTCAGCGTGGCCGTCCGCCACACCGACGCGGTCTGCTCGCTCACGCCGATACGCCCGGGCACGGCGAACCGTGTGGCCGGCGCGGTGGGCCGCATGGGCCGCGTCATCTGCTCAGTCACCGGAGTACCGCTGCTCCTCCCACGGGTTGCCCCGCGCGTGATAGCCGTTGCCCTCCCAGAAGCCCGGCTCGTCGTGGTCCAGCAGCCGCAGCCCGGCGATCCACTTGGCGCTCTTCCAGAAGTACAGGTGCGGCACGATCAGCCGCGCCGGGCCGCCGTGCTCGGCGGGCAGCGGCTCGCCGCCGTACTCCCAGACGATCCAGGCGCGGCCGCCGGTCACGTCGGCGAGGGGGAGGTTCGTGGTGTACCCGGTGTGCGCGTACGCCACCACGTGCGTGGCCGACGGCAGGGGCCGGACCTGGTCCAGGAAGGCGTCCAGCGAGACGCCCCCGAACCGCACGCCGAACTTGGACCAGCCCGTCACGCAGTGGATGTCGCCCTCGTACGCGTCGGCGGGCAGCGTGTGGGCCTGGTCCCAGTCCCAGGTGCGGGGCTCGGCCACCAGGCCGTCGATCCGGAAGGTCCAGTCCTCGGGCGCCAGGTCGGGGGTGACCTCGGCGGACAGGACGGGCCACTCGTCCCGCGCGTCGTACTGACCGGGCGGCAGCCCGGGGTTGTGCACGCGGGGGCGGCCGGTGAAGCCTCGGGTGATGTTCACGTGATCGGGGGTTCCGTTGCGGGTGGTGCGGTGTTTTCCGTGGTCCACGGTACGGGGTGGGCGCGGGGCACGCGGTGTGGGGCGGTGTGGTGCTGTGCACTGACTCCGGGGCCCTGCGCGTGCCGGGGGCGCATCCCCGCCCCGGACGGCGCGTCTGCTCACCGACTGTCTCCGCAGGCGGCGGGGCTGGTCGCCGTGACTACAGTGCCGCGCCGCGGGGGTGCCGCCTGCGCCCACCCGTGCCGCCCCAGCGGCACGACTGCCCGCAGGCGGCGGGGCGGGTGTGCCCCTCGAGGGCGCGGGGAACTGCGCGATCAGCCACGGACTGCCCGCAGGCGGCGGACGGCGTGTCCCGGCAGCCGGGTTGCCGCCAGGGGCGCGGGTCCAAGCGGGGGGCGCGCTGCGGAGGTGCCGCCTGCGCCCACCCGTGCCGCCCCAGCGGCACGACTGCCCGCAGGCTGGGTGGGCAGCGCCCCCGGCCACGGACTGCCCGCAGGCGGCCGGGGCGGATGCGCCCCTCAAGGGGCGCGGGGAAACTGCGCGCTCAGCCCGCCACGGCCCGCAGCCGCCGCTCGACGGCAACGCTGCCGTGAGTCCCCGCGCCCCTGCAGGGCGCCTCAGTGGTGGCGTGATCGTCGGGTAAGGTTGCCGTCCGGCCGCGGACCTGCCCGGCCGTCGGCCAAGGAGGTGAGACCCATTACCGCTTGTCAGGTCGGGTGCTCTCACCTCGGAGCGACACGGTCCACCCACATCGGGTGACCCCGAGAGCGCCCTTCGGACCCCGAAAGGCCAGGCTCTTGCCCCACCGTTCCCTCCCTTCCCGTGACACGATCGCGGCCACGCTGCGCGCGGCGGGCTGCGTCTTCGCCGAGGACGAGGCCGACATGATCCTCGCCGCGGCGGACGGCGACCCCGGCGCCCTCGACGGCATGGTCGCCCGCCGCGCCGCCGGACTGCCCCTCGAACTCGTCGTCGGCTGGGCCGAGTTCGGCGGTCGGCGGATCTACGTCGAACCGGGCGTGTTCGTGCCCCGCCGGCGCACCGAGTTCCTCGTCGAGCAGGCGCTCGCCCTCGCGCCGGACGCCTCCGTCGTGGTGGACCTGTGCTGCGGCTCGGGCGCGGTCGGCGCGGCGCTGACGGCCGCGCTGGCCGTGGCGGACCTGCACGCCGCCGACATCGACCCGGCCGCGGTGCGCTGCGCCCACCGCAATGTCGCGTCCCTCGGCGGCCACGTCCACCAGGGCGACCTCTTCGACGCGCTGCCCGCGCGGCTGCGAGGCCGGGTGGACATCCTCGCCGCCAACGTCCCGTACGTTCCGAGCGACGAGATCGCGCTGCTCCCGGCGGAGGCCCGCGACCACGAGCCCCGCGTCGCCCTCGACGGCGGGGCCGACGGCCTCGACATCCTCCGCCGCGTCGCCGCGGAAGCCCCGGCGTGGCTGGCCCCGGGCGGCCACCTCCTGATCGAGACGAGCCCGCACCAGGCGCCGGATGCCCTGTCCGCCTTCACCGAGTCGCGCCTCGAAGCCCGCCTCGCGGTCTGCGAGGAACGCCCGGCCCGGGTGGTGATCGGCAGACGGCCGTGAGGACGGGCACGCGCCGGCACGCCGGGTCGCCGACCCCGGCACAGACCCGTCGAACAGCGCGGCGCCGCCTCACGTCAAGGGGCGCCCGCGGCGCGGCCTCGGGCGGCCAGGAGGTCGGCGTGCGCATTGCACCGAGTTCCTGACGGTCGGTGCCGGGCGCGCCGGTTCGTGGGTCAACACCCGGGACGTGAATCGATGCCCGTGACCGGAGTGGGTCCCGGGGCTCCTGACAGGGCGCCCCGGGACCCCGTCGTGGGTCGTGGGTGACCCCCGCGGGGCGCGTCGAGTCGCACCCCGCGTTCTCAGTCCCCGGGTGCCGTCACCCGGGCGATCAGCAGCGCGACGTCGTCGAAGTTGTCCGGCTCGTGCAGCGTGCGGAGGAGGAGTTCGCAGACGTCGTCCAGGGAGTGGGACGGGGTGTCGAGGAGGGCGAGGAGGCGGTCCAGGCGGGCGTCCAGGGGGTCGCGGCGGGTCTCCACCAGGCCGTCGGTGTAGAAGACCAGGCGGTCGCCCGGCTCCAGGTCGATCTCGGTCGTGGCGAAGGCGACCCCGCCCACGCCCAGCGGCACCCCCGTCGGCAGGTCCAGCAGCTCGGGCGTTCCTCCGGCGCGGATGCGGGCCGGGGGGAGGTGACCGGCGTTGGCGATGACGCAGCGCCGCGCACGCGGGTCGTGGACGGCGTAGACGCAGGTGGCGATGGCCTCGTCGAGTTCGACGGTGATGCGGTTCAGGTGTTCCAGCAGCACCGCCGGGTCGAGCCCCAGCGACGCCAGCGTGTGGGTGGCGGTCCGCAGCCGGCCCATCGTGGCGGCGGCCGGGATGCCGCTGCCCATCACGTCGCCGACGACGAGCGCCGTACGGTCGTAGTCCAGCGGGATGACGTCGAACCAGTCGCCGCCGACCTCGCTGGTGGCGCCCGCCGGCTGGTAGCGGGAGGCGACCTCCAGTCCGCCCGTCACGGACGGATGGCTGGGCAGCAGGCTGCGCTGGAGCGTGAGCGCGGTGTCGCGGGCGTTCTGGTACCAGCGCGCGTTGTCGATCTGCACGGCCGCCCGCGAGGCCAGCTCCCGGGCGAGCAGCAGGTCGTCCTCGTCGAAGGGCCGGGGGTTGCGCGTCCGGATCAGGTCGATCGCGCCCAGCACCTCGCCGCGCGCGATCAGCGGCACGGCCAGGTACGAGTGGACGCCCGCCCGGGCGAGTATCTCGGCGGCCTCGGGGGAGCGGGCGATCCGCAGCAGATCCTCGTCCTTGGCCTGCGGCACCATCACCGGCAGCCCCGTACGCACGCACTCGGTGATCAGCCGGTCCGGCGCGTACCGGATCACCTCGCCCGGCGGGTCGGCGGCCGGCGCCGCGTCGGACGCGTCGACCCAGCGCACCGCCAGCGCCCGCATCAGCGCCGGCTCGGCCGGGCCGAGGGCGGTGCGCCGTCCCCGTACGACCGCGTCGAGCAGGTCCACCGCGGCCGCGTCGGCCAGTTCGGGGACGGCCACGTCGGCCAGCTCGCCGGACGTGCGGTACAGGTCCAGCGTGGTGCCGATCCGCGCGGAGGCGTCGGCGATCAGCGCGATCCGGCGGCGGGCCGTCTCCGCCTCGGCGTTCGCCCGGTACTGGTCGGTGATGTCCACGACGGACACGGCCACGCCCAGCACCGTGCCGAGGGTGTTCTCCAGCCGGTACAGGGACACCGTCCAGGCGTGGTCGGCGTCCGGGTCGGCCGGGGGGCGGCCGGTCATCGACCGGTCCACCACCGGACGCCCGGTCCGCAGCACCTCCCGGGCCGCCTCCTCGATGTCCGCCGCGTCCACCAGCGGCAGTACCTCCCGCATCGTGCGGCCCAGGTGCTCGTCGGCCGACAGGCCGTTCATCTGCTCCAGCGCGGGGTTCACCGACACGTACCGCAGATCCGCGTCGAGGACGGCGAGGCCGATGGGGGACTGGGCGACGATCCGGGTGGACAGCGCCACGTCCTGCTCCAGCCGCCGCACCGTCGACTGGTCGACCGCGAGACCGAGGGCGTACACCTGCCCCTGGTCGTCCAGCAGCCGCATGTTGCGGAACTCCACGAGCCGGGTCCCGCCGTCCTTGCGCCGGATCGGGAAGGCCCCCGCCCAGCTCCGCCCGGTGCGCATGACCTCGGTGAACAGCTCCCTCACCAGGTCGAGGTGCTCCTCGTGCACCATGATCCGGGCGGCGTACCGGCCCAGCGCCTCCTGGGCGGTGTAGCCGAACAGCTCCTCCGCCTGGGGACTCCACAGCACGATCCGGCCCTCGGCGTCCAGGACGATCGAGGCCACGCGCAGGACGTCGAGCAGCCCGCTGGGACGCGCCGGGCCGTCCCCGCCGGCCGGGAGTGACCTCGCTGCGCTCATCCCACGCCCCGCCTTCACCGAGTCCGCGGCACGCCGTCGCCGCGCCGCCGTCCCTTTGTTGTACCGCGCGCGAGGGCGATTTTCCGCCGCTCCTGTCGTCCCGTTCCTGCTCTCCCCCCATCCTGGCCGTTGACCGCGTCCGCGTCACCGTGAAAGGAGCGCGCGGGGGGGTGCGCGGGTAGTGCGTTCCGTCGTGCGGTGCTTTGCTGAGGGAGGGCGGGGGACGGCGGTGCGACCCCGAGAGGAGCGATCACGATGGTCAGCGAGCCCACGCACCCGGAATCCGTGTCGGTCGAGATCAGCGGATGCAGCAAGGACGACGCCCGGATCGTCTTCGACACCCTGTGCGCCTGCTTCTCGTCGGACCGGTGCGCCGACGACGTGCCCGAGGAACTGCACGAGACCCGGCCCACGGTCTGGCTCGGCACGTTCGACGTGGCCGACGCGCACGAGGGAGAGGCACGTCCCGCGCGGCTGTCCTCCTCGGTCGACGCCGACGTGCACGGCGGCTACTGGGCGATCGACCGGTTCCGCACCACGCTGGACGACCTGTTCCGGGTGAGCGACCTGAGCAAGGTCTCCGGCGACCAGGAGCGCGAACTGCACGTCCGTCTCGAGAGCAGGTGAGTGCCGGCGGATGAGCCGGGCCGGAACGCTGTGCCCTCCGTCACCTCCATTATGCAACTAGTTGCATAAGCCGGTGCGCGTGCCCTACAACTACAGGCACCACACCGCGCACGGAGGGCCAGATGAGCCGTTACCCCCACCTGCTGACCCCCCTGGACCTGGGCTTCACCACGCTGCCCAACCGGGTCCTCATGGGTTCCATGCACGTCGGTCTCGAGGAGGCCGAGGGCGGCTTCTCCCGCATGGCCGAGTTCTACGCCGCGCGCGCCCGCGGCGGCGTCGGCCTCATCGTCACCGGCGGCATCGCCCCCAACGACGAAGGGCGCCCCTACGAGGGCGGCGCCAAGCTCACCTCCGACGAGGAGGCCGAGCAGCACCGGGTCGTCACCGCGGCCGTCCACCGCGAGGGCGGCCGCATCGCCCTGCAGATCCTGCACTTCGGCCGCTACGCCTACCACCAGGACCTCGTCGCCCCCAGCCCGGTGCAGGCGCCCATCAGCCCCTTCGTGCCGCGCGAGCTCACCGACGCCGACGTCGAGCGGACCATCGACGACTACGTCCGCGCCGCCCGCCTCGCCCGGCAGGCCGGCTACGACGGCGTCGAGATCATGGGCTCCGAGGGCTACCTCATCAACGAGTTCATCGCCCGCCAGACCAATCGGCGCACCGACCGCTGGGGCGGCTCCTACGAGAACCGGATGCGCTTCCCGGTCGAGATCGTCCGCCGCGTCCGCGAGGCGGTCGGCGACGACTTCATCCTGATCTACCGGCTCTCCATGCTCGACCTCGTGCCCGGCGGCTCCACCCTCGACGAGGTCGTCACCCTCGCCAAGGCGGTCGAGGCGGCCGGCGCCACGATCATCAACACCGGCATCGGCTGGCACGAGGCCCGCATCCCCACCATCGCCACCTCCGTGCCGCGCGGCGCCTACACCTGGGTCACCAAGCGGCTCATGGGCGAGGTGTCCGTCCCCCTGGTCACCACCAACCGCATCAACACCCCGGAGCTGGCGGAGCGGCTGCTCGCCGACGGCACCGCCGACATGGTGTCCATGGCCCGCCCGATGCTCGCCGACCCCGACTTCGTCGCCAAGGCCGCCGACGGCCGCCCCGAGGCGATCAACACCTGCATCGGCTGCAACCAGGCCTGCCTCGACCACACCTTCAGCGGCCAGATCACCTCCTGCCTGGTCAACCCGCGCGCCTGCCACGAGACCGAGCTGGTGCTCTCCCCGACCCGCCGCCGCAAGCGCGTCGCCGTCGTCGGCGCCGGCCCCGCCGGCCTCGCCTGCGCGGTCTCCGCCGCCGAACGCGGCCACGACGTCACCCTCTTCGACGCCGCGAGCGAGATAGGCGGGCAGCTCAACGTCGCCCGCAAGGTCCCCGGCAAGCAGGAGTTCGACGAGACCCTGCGCTACTTCCGCACCCGCCTCGCCGACCTCGCCGTCGACGTCCGCCTCGACACGCGCGTCACCGCCGACGACGTCACCGGCTACGACGAGGTCGTCGTCGCCACCGGCGTCAGCCCCCGCGTCCCCGACATCCCCGGCGTGGACCACCCGAGCGTCGTCGGTTACCTCGACGTGCTGCGGGACGGCGCGCCCGTCGGCGACCGCGTCGCGATCCTCGGCGCCGGCGGCATCGGCTTCGACGTCGCCGAGTTCCTCACCGACGGCGGCGACAAGGCGCACGAGGACCCCGAGACGTACTTCCGCCAGTGGGGCGTCGACCTCGACTACCGCGCGCCCGGCGGTCTCGCCGCCCCCGAGCGGCCCGCCCCGCCGCGCACCGTCCACCTGCTCCAGCGCAAGACCTCCAAGGTCGGCGCGGGGCTCGGCAAGACCACCGGCTGGATCCACCGCACCGAGCTGCGGCACCGCGGCGTCACCATGGTCCCCGGCGTGCGCTACGACCGGATCGACGACGCCGGACTGCACGTCACCGTCGGCGAGGAGAGCACCGTCCTCGAGGTCGACACCATCGTGCTGTGCACGGGCCAGGAGCCGCGCCGGGACCTCTACGAGGAGCTGGTGGCGGCGGGCAGCCCCGTCCATCTGATCGGCGGCGCCGACGTGGCGGCCGAACTGGACGCCAAGCGCGCGATCAAGCAGGGCACCGAGCTCGCGGCGGCCCTCTAGGCCGGTCCGGCCCGTCCCTAGGATGAGCGCATGTCACTCCCGCACGCGATCCTCACCGCCCTGCTCGAGAAGCCGTCGTCGGGGCTGGAGCTGACCCGCCGCTTCGACCGGTCGATCGGCTACTTCTGGTCGGCGACGCATCAGCAGATCTACCGGGAGCTGGGGAAGCTGGAGGGGGAGGGCCTGATCCGGGCCCTCCCCTCGGAGCAGCCCGCGCGCGGGCAGAAGAAGGCGTACGAGGTGCTGGCGGCGGGGCGGGAGGAGCTGGCCCGGTGGACGGCCGCGTCCCAGGACCCGAAGCCGCAGCGGGACGCGCTGCTGTTGCGGCTGCGGGCCGCCGCCGTGGTGGGGACGGAGGGGCTGGAGGACGATCTCCGGCGTCATCGGGAGCTGCATGCGCGGCAGTTGGAGACGTATCGGGAGATCGAGCGGAGGGATTTCCCTCCCGGGAGGGGTGGGGCGGAGGATCGGTTGCGGCACCTTGTGCTGCGGGCCGGGATCGATCTGGAGACGTTCTGGACGCAGTGGCTGGATCACGCGTTGGCGGAGTTCGCGGAGTTGGATGTGCGGGGGCGGGAGTAGTGCCGCCTGGGTGCGTGGGGGTGCGTGGGGGTTGGTCGCGCAGTTCCTCGCGCCCCTTCGGGGGGTGGTGCGGTTGTTGCGGCGCGTGCGGGCGGGTGGGGGTTGGTCGCGCAGTTCCTCGCGCCCCTTCGGGGGTGGTGCTGTCGTCGCCGCGCGTGCGGGCCGGTGGGGGGGTCGCGCAGTTCCTCGCGCCCCTGACGGTGAGAGCCCTCCGCGGTCTGAGGGCGCGGAGGGCTGTGGCGGCGGCGGCCGGCCGGAGCGCGTCGGACGGGCGCCGACGCCGGTCTAGAGGTGGGTCGGGCGGGCCGTGTTGCGGCGGCGGAGGTAGAGCACGGTGCCGAGGACGCCGGCGCCGACCAGCGCGCCGCCCGCCACCGCCGTGACCGTGCCGTAGTCCTTCGAGCCGCCGCCGACGCCGCCCATCACACCGCGGGACGGCGACGCCGTGGGGGAGACCGAGGGGCTCGGCGCCGGGGAAACGACCACGGACTGGGTGCCCGCGGTGCTGCCGTTGGAGCACACCACGATCACCGTGTACGTGCCCGCGCTGACGTTGGACCAGGCCGCGGACTGGCCCGAGGACGTCCCGGACAGCGCCACCTGGCGGCCCTGCGAGAAGTTGGCCTGACCGCCGCTGAGCAGCGAGGCGGTGCCCCAGTGGCCGTTGACCTGGGTGCACGCGGTGGTGCTCACCGAGACCGTGTTCCCGGTGGTGCTGACGGAGATGCCGTCCGCGGCCGCCGGTCCGGCCGGCATCAGGGCGAGCGCGGCGGCGGCTGCCACGGTCGGTCCGAGGCGGAGCAGAGGCTTCGAGATGCTCATGTGGACTGCCTTCCGGCGGCACGGCCGGCGGTACATCCCTTGCGCCGCCGAGGTCGGGGAGCGCCCGTGCCGCCACGACGATCAGCCAACGGGCAGCCCGCGCGGCGCGCACTCCGGCCGCATCCACGCAGGTGACGGCGTCCTCCGGGCGGCTCATCACGGGCTGTTCCGGTGTCGGCCTGCGGCGCCCGTCGTCACCGTCCGCTCGGCCGAGAAGGCGCCCCACGTGCCGTCCGGCAGCAGCGCCCTGATCCGCACCCGGTGCGTGACTCCCGCCTCCTCGCCCGCGTAGAAGCGGTACGTGGCCCGGTCGCGGGGCGCCTCGCCGCCGTACACCAGCGAGGTGACGGGGCGTCCGTCGAGCCGGACCTCGTACTCGGCGACCGTCCCGTCGACCCGCGGCGGCGTCCAGGAGAGCACGATGTCGTACGCCCCGCCCGACCTCCGGGCCGCCGCGCGGAAGTCGGTGGGCGCGGTGGCCGCGGCGCCGCCGTCCGGGCCCTCGGCGGTGGTGAGACGGACGGCGGGGGCGGGCGGCGAGAGGTTGTCCGCCGCGTCCCGGGCGCGGACGGTGAAGACGTACCGGGTGCCGGGCCGCAGCCCCGTGACCACGGCGGCCGTCTGGTTGCCGCCCACACTGTGGATCTTCGACGCGCCCTGGTAGACGTCGTACGACACCACACCACGGTCGTCCCGCGCCGCGGTCCAGGAGAGCTGGGCCGCCCGGCTGCCGGCCGCGCGTCCCCCGAGGTCCCCGGGGGCGGTGGGCGGTGCGGTGTCCGCCCGGGCCGCCGCGGGGGTCGTGGCCCGCGCCTCACGGCTGGGCGGACCGAGCCGCCCGTCCGCGTCACGGGCGCGCACCGTGAAGACGTAGGTGGTGGCGGGGCGGAGTCTGGTGACGTCCACCATGTGCGTGGAAGCGGGCACCTGCTCGACCTTGGTGTGGCCCCGGTACACCTCGTAGCCGGTCACCTCGGATCCCGCCGGGGCGGTCCGGTTCCACATGACGTGGACGCTGGTGGCGCTGCCCGCCTGGGCGGTGACGCCCGTCGGCGCCCCTGGCGGCCGTTCGCCGTCCGCGTCGTCCTGGCCGCCCCAGCGGCAGGACACGGTCAGCAGCACGACCGCGCAGAGCGCGAACAGGCGGCGCGATGACGCGGTTGGGGTAACGCCACGCACGACTTCGCCTCCTGGGGGTCCACGGAGGACCGGTCCGTCCAAAGGTCCGTACCAATATGGGCGTGGTGACGCGCCCACATCAAGAGGGTGGTGCGGGTCGAATGCGGCGGCGCGTTACGTATCCTGAACCCGGAACGGGCCGAACCGCCCCTGCAGGACGGGGTGTTCGGGCTCGAGGCGCGGACCGCTGTCGTCGCTGATCCCGCGCCGCCACGGGTGGCTGGACGGCCCGGGTCGACGCGCGCCCGGGTCTCCGGCACCCTCCGCCTCCGTCGGCCCTTGGGTGCCCCGTCCGGCCCCTTTCGGGGCGGTCACCCTCCTCACGCCGGGACGAAATGGGGCAAAGTGCCCTGGGTGTGCGTCCCTGTCCCCGACGAGAGGCTCAACTGACCGTGTCCCGTGTCCAGACGCTCACCGTCGCCGTGGCCGGCGTGGCACTGCTGGCCCCCTCGGCGTCCTCCGCCGCGGAGTCGGTCCACCTCCGGCCGTCCAGGACCGAGGCGCGGCGCGTCGCCGCCGGCCCCGCGGCGGGCCCCGCCCTCCCCACCGCCCTGGCGCACGTCGCCGTACCGCACCGGGGCCGCGTCGAGCCCGTCGCCCGGGACGGCACGCGGGAGGTGCTGACGCGGGGCGCGGGCCCCGGCGGTTCCGCGACTCCGGGACCGGCGACACCCGGCCCGGACGGCTCCGGGACCGCGACCCCGGACGCCGCCGCATCCGACGCGGCGACGACCACAGGCTCCGCGACTCCCGCCCCCACGGACGCCGACCCCTCCCCGTCGGGCTCCGGGCCCTCGGCCCCCGCGACTCCGGGGCCTGTCACCGCGGCCGACCTGCTGGCCAGGGTGAGCGGCTGCACCCCCGTCTCCCAGGGCCGCTACCGCAAGGACCGCGGCCGCGCGGCCACCGTCCCGGTGTGCGGCACCCGCGAGGCGGTGTACTGGAAGGCGGACATGGACATCGACTGCGACGGCCGCCCCGGCCGTCACTGCAACGCCGCCACCGACCCGCACTTCTCCTCGTCCACCGCGTTCGCGCAGTCCGACGGCCGCGCGCTCAGCTCCGAGAAGCTGCCCTACGTCGTGGTCCCCGCGCCCAGTTCCCTCTGGGACTACCGCGAGCACGGCGTGCGTGGCGGATCGGTCGCGGCCGTCGTCTACCGCGACCGCGTCAGCTACGCGGTCGTCGGCGACACCGGCCCGGGCGACATCATCGGCGAGGCGTCCTACGCGGCGGCCGAGTCCCTGGGCATCGACCCGGACCCGCGCTCCGGCGGCACCCCCTCGGGGGTGACGTACATCGTGTTCAAGGACAGCCGGGTCACCCCCCTGGAGGACCGGGAGGCGGCGGAGACCCAAGGTGAGAAGCTGGCGCGGGAGTTCGTCGACTCCGCGGACTGACCTCGCCGCCCGGAACCCGCCGCACCGACCCCTCCGGACCCCTCACACCTACCGGTAGCCGTACTCACACCTTCCGGTAGCCGTACGCCTCCGAGGCAGCCGCCGCCACCGCCGCGAGGTCCGCCCCCGTGGAGGCGGTGACCACCGCGGCCACCGCGCCCTCCAGGAACGGCGCGTCCACCAGCTGCGTGTTCTCCGGGAGTTCGTCGCCCTCGGCCAGCAGCGCCTTCACGGTGAGCACCGCGCTGCCCAGGTCGGTGAGCACCGCGACGCCCGCGCCCCGGTCCACGGACGCCGCAGCCGCGGCGATCAGCTCCGCGCTGGTGCCGAGCTCGCCACCGTCGGTGCCGCCCGCCGGGGCGACCGGCACCGACGCGCCCGCGCCGGAGAGCCCCTGCGCCAGCTCCGCCACGGAGGCCGCGACCGCCGCGCTGTGCGACACCAGGACGATCCCGACCAGCTTCTCGTCGCTCATCTCACTCACCGCCGTCCGCGTCGCCGGGCCCGGCCTCCAGCAGGGCCGCGACCAGCAGTGCCGACGAGGTGGCGCCCGGGTCCTGGTGCCCGATGCTGCGGTCGCCGAGATAGCTCGCCCTGCCCTTGCGGGCCCGCATCGGCGTCGTCGCGACCGCGCCCTCCCGCGCCGCGTCCCGCGCCGCCGCGAACGACTCGCCGAGCGCGTCCACCGCGGGGAGCAGCGCGTCGATCATCGTCTTGTCGCCCGGCGCCGCCCCGCCCAGCTTCATCACGGCGTCCACCCCGGCCCGCAGCGCCTCGGCCAGCTGCTGCCGGTCCACCTCGGTGGCCTCGCCCAGCGTCTTGCCTGTGCGGCGCAGCAGCGTCCCGTACAGCGGGCCCGACGCGCCGCCCACCGTGGACACCAGCAGGCGTCCTGCCTGGGTGAGCACCGCGCCGGGCGTGGCGGGCGGCTCCTTGTCCAGCGCGTCCTTCACCGCCCGGAATCCGCGCTGCAGATTGCTGCCGTGATCGGCGTCGCCGATCTCCGAGTCGAGGGCGGTGAGCCGTTCCGCCTCGCTGTCCACGGACGCGGCCGTGACCGTCATCCAACGGCGGAAGAAGTCGGCGTCCAGCACGGGAACTCCTCGCGTGGTAGGTGACCGGGGCGCCGGCCCCGGTGTCGGTCTGTCCCGGAGTGGATCACATACCCCAGCGCAGCCCGGGCGTACTCACCGGCGCGTCGTACAGGCGCAGCAGTTCCTCGTCGACCTGGCAGAGGGTGACGGAGGCGCCCGCCATGTCCAGGGACGTCACGTAGTTGCCGACGAGGACCCGGGCGACCGGGACGCCGCGCTCGGCGAGGACGCGCTGTACCTCGGCGTTGAAGCCGTACAGCTCCAGCAGCGGCGTGGCGCCCATGCCGTTGACCAGCACCAGGACCGGGTTGCGCGGGGTGAGGTCGTCGAGGATCGCGCCGACGGCGAAGTCGGCGATCTCGCCGGACGTCATCATCGGGCGCCGTTCGCGGCCCGGTTCGCCGTGGATGCCGATGCCCAGCTCCAGCTCGCCGGCCGGCAGGTCGAACGTCGGCGAGCCCTTGGCGGGCGTGGTGACCGCGCTGAGCGCCACGCCGAAGCTGCGGGAGTTCTCGTTCACCTGCTTCGCGAGCGCCGCAACCCGCTCCAGCGGCTGGCCCTCGTCGGCCGCCGCGCCCGCGATCTTCTCCACGTACAGCGTCGCCCCGGTGCCCCGGCGTCCCGCCGTGTACAGGCTGTCGGTGACCGCCACGTCGTCGTTGACCAGCACCTTCGCCACCTGGATGCCCTCGTCCTCGGCGAGCTCGGCCGCCATGTCGAAGTTGAGCACGTCCCCGGTGTAGTTCTTCACGATGAACAGCACCCCGGCGCCGCTGTCCACGGCCGCCGCGGCCCGCACCATCTGGTCGGGCACCGGGGAGGTGAACACCTCGCCGGGACAGGCCGCCGACAGCATGCCGGGGCCCACGAACCCGCCGTGCAGAGGCTCGTGCCCCGAACCTCCGCCGGACACCAGTCCCACCTTGCCCGCCACCGGGGCGTCCTTGCGGACCACCACCCGGTTCTCCACGTCCACCGTCAGCTCGGGATGGGCCGCCGCCATACCGCGCAGCGCGTCTGCCACCACGGTCTCCGGAACGTTGATCAGCATCTTCATGGGTACCTCCTGGGGCTGAGCAGGTGGGTCGTCGAACCTGTGGTGCCGGTCGGGCGGCCGGTGAAGGCGTCGCGGAGCTGTCGCAGGGCGACCGTGGAGCCGTAGGAGCCCTACAGGGGCAGTATCGGCCTTGCGCCGTGAGAGGGCACGTGAGACGGCGTCCGGCGAGCCGGACGATCTCGGCGGCCGACACGGCCACAGCTCAGGATCGGCCCTGCGCCGGTACGTTCCAAGGGGGCGTCGCCGTCTTTCGCATGCGGGGTGCCGTCATGGCGGGTGCTCCGGCGAGGCCGTCCGCGGCCGTCGGCAGGAGGCCCGTGCGTACGCCGGCGGGGCCGCGCGGGCGGAGGCCGAACGGGAGCGGAGGCGCGGCGCCGCGTGGAGCAGAAGCGGCTGCGGGTCTCCCGGGAGCCGCACGACGCCGTCGCGCACACCGTGCCGACGATGACCGTGCAGGCGGGCCTGGCGCCGGACGCGTACGCCGCCGGGCCGGAGGTGGCCTGGCGGTGTACACGGCAGGTACGGCTCCCACACACAAAAGGTGCCGCCACCCGCGCTGTTCGGCGTCGCGACGGTGTCCGCCCTCGGGGCATCGGGCGCGGTCGTCGGCACCTGCGTACGCCATCCGGCGGGCGCGGTCACGGTGATCGCCGTCCTGCTCCCGTGCTGCGGAGGCGCGGCGTCGACACGCGCGGCGGCGGGCCGCCCGGGGCCTGCGTTCTGGGTCCTTCTTCCGTCGCTCGCCTCCCGGCGCATTCGGGACGGGAATGTTGCTGCCGGGGCGGCCCGCCGCCCACTGCCGGGGCGGCCCGCCGCCCATGACGGCCCGGACGGTCAGTCCGAGATCTCGATGCGGCGGGGCGTCGCCTGGCTCACCTTCGGGACGCGGACCGTGAGGATGCCGTGGGCCAGGTCCGCGGTGATCTTCTCGGTGTCGGCGTTCCGGGGGAGGGTCGTGCGGTAGCCGAAGCGGCCGATCCGGCGGGTCCGCCGGCGCAGCACGCCCGTCCGCTCCTTGTCCTTCACCTCGCCGTGGATGTCCAGTTCGCCGTCCGTGACCTCCACCGTGACGTCGTTCTTCCTGACGCCGGGGAGTTCCAGCTCCATCACGTACGCGTCCTCGGTGTCCTCCACGTCCGCGAGCGGCGCCCAGGGCTCCTCCCCGATCTCGGAGAGCGGGCGCGCGGGGAAGGGGAACGTGGTCTGCATCAGCTGGTCCATGCGGGCCTGCAGCTCTTCGAATTCACGCAGGGGAGCCCATCCGGAGATCTGACCCCTGTCGCGGCGTACCGGTTGCGTCATCGGTCCTCTCCTTGTCGTGCGGTGAACTGCGTCCGGGGCGGGTGCGGTTCGTCTACAGGGACCAGCCCAGGACCGGGCCGGTCTCCGAGCCGCTCCGCGCGCCCACGCCCTCGACGTCGCGTTCCGCGATGTCGAGGAGCTGTCGGCCCAGGTCACGCAGGGCGCGGCCCGCCGCCAGCTCGTCGCCGATCTCCGGGACGTCCGGGTCCGCCGGGTTCCGGTGGGCGGCACCGTGACCGGTGAGGGTCGCCGTCCCGGTGTCGAGCGTGGCGTGCGCCTTCGTCGTTCCGTCCTCCTCGAAGAGGTGGAGACGGGTCTTCCATTCCAGGGTGTGCGACATGACTGCCTCCTCGGCCGGGGTGGCCCGGACGTGCCGGTCGCCTCGTCTCCACCGTCCGACTCCGGCGGACGCGACGCACGGGGCCGAAGGTCCCGGGAACGTGCCGTGGGACCCGGGTACCCCCGGAACTGCCGGCGCCGGTCACGTCCCGGCGACCGACTCCCCGGCCTCGACGGCCGCCGCCCGCGTCGGACGCGTGTCGTCGACCCGGTACGACAGCTGGTCGACGACCGCGACCACACCGTCGATCCGGCTCGCCGCCCGCACCGCCGCGTCGACGTCGCTGCGCCGCTCCAGCTTGCCCGTGAGGGTCACCACGCCGTCCTCGACGGCCACGGCAAGCGCCCGCGGCGTGAGCCAGAGCGTCGTCCCGAGGACGTCCCTGCGCACCGCGCGCTCGATGTCGCCGTCGGTGCGCAGCACGGCCCGCAGCAGGTCGCCGCGCGTGACGATGCCGACGATCCGCTCCTCCTCGTCCACCACCGGCAGCCGTTCGACACCGTGCCCGGTCATGAGCCAGGACGCCTCGGTGACGGTGGCACGCGCCCCCACGGTGACCGCGGGGGCGGTCATCACGTCGCCCACGGTGCGGGCTCGGCCGAGGCCCGGCATGCCGCTGAACAGGAGGACCCACCAGGGGCGCGGGCGGGGGCGCGTCAGGTCCGAGGTGGAGACCACGCCGATCACCCGGTCCTCGTCGTCCGTCACGGGAAGGCCGCCCACGGGGTGTTCCGCGAGTGCGCGGACCACGTCCTCGAGCGGAGTGCCGTGCGCGACGGTGACCACGTCCGTGGTCATGACGGCGCCGACCTCGGTGGCCTTCATCGCTGAACCTCCTGGCTGAGTCGGGTGCCGCCGGCCGGGACGGGCCCTTGCCGGGAGCGGTTGCCTCCACCCTCCGGCGGCCGCCGCGCGGATCCCAGGGACCCGGGGGCAGGGGAGCAGGGCCGAACGGCCCATATGTCCGGGATGTCGCCCTCTCCGGAGGTCGGTCCCGCCGGTCTGGGTCTCTCGGGCCCGGGTCGGGACCCGGAAGCCCCTGCCCTGCCGGCGCCGCCCCGGCGACGCTGGGCGTCGGCGGGGGAACGCTCCGAGCGAAAGGTGCATGCCATGGAGTCGCCGGTAGTCGTCGGTGTCGACGGTTCCGCCGAGAGCCTCACGGCCGCCGCGTGGGCCGCCCGCGAAGCCGCGCGTCGTGGAGCCGCCCTGCGCTTGCTGCACGTACGGGGCCGGCATCCGCGGCAGGGCGGTACGGACACCGCCCGCTCCGCCGGCCACCGCCTGGCGCGACGGGTCCTGGAGAGAGCGGCCGAGAGGGTCCACGCCGGCCGGCCGGACGTACGGGTGCAGGAGGTCCAGGCCGAGGGGCCTGTCGCGGCCGTCCTCGCGCAGGCCGCGGAGGACGCCGATCCGCTGGTGCTCGGTTCGCGCGGACTCGGCCGGGTCGCCGGTCTGCTCGCCGGTTCCGTCTCGCTCGGCGTCGTCGCACGGGCCACCCGTCCCGTGGTGCTCGTACGGACGGACACGGCGGGGGAGGACACCGCGGCGGATGGTGACGGGCGGCGGGACGTCGTGCTCGGCGTGGACGTCGTCGAACCCTGCGACGAGGTGCTCGCGTACGCCTTCGAGGCGGCCCGACGGGCGCATGCGCGACTGCGTGCCGTACACGCCTGGCGCGCGCCCGACCGGCTCACCCTTGGCGCGGCCGACGGTGGCCCGGCCGCCGGGCAGGAGCGGGCCGAGGAGTGGCTGCGCTTCCTGGCGGCCGTGCTCCAGGTCTGGAGGGACAAGTACCCCGACGTCGAGGTGCTGGAGACGGTGGCCGAGGGCAGGCCCGCGGACGCCCTGCTCAAGGCGGCCTCCGACGCGCAACTGCTGGTTGTCGGGCACCGGCTCCCCGCGCGGCCCGCGCTGCCCCGCACCGGGCCCGTCACCCACGCCGTGATCCAGCAGGCCCGCCGCCCGCTGGCCGTCGTCCCGCACGGATGAGGCCGAGGCTGAGCTCCGGGTTGGTCCGGCCGCGCACCTCCGGCACCCCGGTGGCAGATACCCCCGGGGGTACCTCGTGCTACCGTGAGAACATACCCCAGGGGGTAATTCACCACGGGAAGGAGAGACACGTGTTCTTCGTGGACACCATCGAGGTGCCGGGACTCGGCAACCGCGGCTACCTGGCGGGCGGCACTCGTACGGCCGTGGCCGTCGACCCGCCGCGCGACATCGACCGGGTGATCGCCGCGGCCGCCCGGCGCGGGGTGCGCATCGCGTACGTCGCCGAGACCCACGTGCACAACGACTACGTCACCGGCGGACTCGAACTCGCCCGGCTCACCGGAGCGTCCTACCTGGTCCCCGCCGACGCGCGGGTCTCCTTCCCCTGCGTCCCCGTGCGCGACGGTGACCTCACCGCCGTCGACGAGGACTCCGGCCTGGTGCTGCGCGCGCTCGCCACCCCCGGCCACACCCCGCACCACACCGCGTACGCGCTGGAGGAGAACGGCACCGCCGTCGCGGTGTTCACCGGGGGCTCCCTGCTGATCGGCACCGTCGGACGCCCCGACCTGGTCGAGCCCCGGCTGACCGAGCAGCTCGCCCGCGCCCAGCACGCCTCCGCCCACCGCCTCGCCGGCGAACTCCCCGACGAGGCCGCCGTGCTGCCCACCCACGGCTTCGGCAGCTTCTGCTCGTCCTCCCAGCAGGAGGGCGACAGCACCACGATCGGCAAGGAGAAGACGTCCAACGAGGCGCTCACCGCCCCGGACGCCGACACGTTCGTCGCCGGTCTGCTGGCCGGGCTGGACGACGTCCCCGCCTACTACGCGCACATGGGCCCGCTCAACGCCGCCGGCCCCGCGCCCCTCGACCTCACCCCGCCGGCCGTCGCCGACCCCGACGAGATCGCCGCGCGGCTCGCGGCGGGGGAGTGGGTCGTCGACCTGCGCAACCGCGTCGCCTTCGCCTCCGGACACGTGGCCGGGACCTACAACGTCGAGGCGGAGGGGCAGCTCGCCACCTATCTCGCCTGGCTGATCCCGTGGGGCAAGCCGGTCACCCTGCTCGCCGAGACGCCCGCCCAGCTCGCGGACGCACAGCGGGAACTGGCCCGCGTCGGCATCGACCGGCCCGCCGCCGCGGCCGTCGGCGGCCCCGCCGACTGGCTGCGCCCCGGCGGGACCCCCGCCTCCTTCCCCCGCGCGACCTTCGCCGACCTGGCGCGGCGGTACCCGGCCGAGGGGATCGTCGTGCTCGACGTGCGGCGCGCCTCCGAGCGGGCGCGCGGACAGGTCGACGGGTCCGTCCACATCCCGGTCCACGAACTGCACGGCCGGCTGCGGGAGGTGCCCGACGGGCAGGTGTGGGTGCACTGCGGCAGCGGCCTGCGCGCCGCCGTCGCCGCCTCCCTGCTGGACGCGTCCGGCCGTGACGTCGTCGCGGTGGACGACCCCTTCGACCGGGCCGGCGAGGCAGGACTCACCGTCCGCACGTCCTGAGCGACCGGCGTACGCACGCATGAGAGACGACATGGCCGACGCACCACACCAGAGGTACACCCCCGGACGCGTCGGCGTCCCCGAGGCCGCCGCACGCACCGGACACGGGGCCGCGGCCGGCACGAGCGCCGACGCCGTCCTGCTCGACGTCCGCGAACTCCACGAATGGCAGGCCGGGCACGCCCCCCGGGCCGTCCACCTTCCGCTGTCCGCCCTCGCCGCGGGGGCGCCGCTCCCCGACGCCGCCCAGGGGATGCCCCTGGTCGTCGTCTGCCGGTCGGGCAACCGCTCCCGGCAGGCCGCCGCCCTGCTCGCCGAGCGCGGCGCCGACGCCGTGGACGTGACCGGCGGCATGCGGGACTGGGCGGACGCCGGACTGCCGGTCGTCGACGCGCACGGCGGGGACGGCAGCGTCTCGTGAGCCTGCTCCTCCTCGCCCTGGCCGCCGGGGCGCTGACCGGCCTCGCGCTCGGCGCCCTCGGAGGCGGCGGCAGCATCCTCGCCGTCCCCGCCCTGATCTACCTGCTCGGCCTCTCCCCGGTCGCGGCCACCACCGCGAGCCTGCTGATCGTGGCCGTCACCTCGTTCAGCGCGCTGCTCGCGCACAGCCGCGACGGACACGTACGGCTGCGTACCGGGCTGCTCTTCGCGGCCGCCGGCATCGGCCCCGCCATGCTGGGCGCCGGCCTCTCCGGCCACCTGCCCGCGGCCGCGCTGACGGCCGGCTTCGCCGTCGTGGCTGCCGTCGCCGCACTCCGCATGCTCCGCGGCACCCCGCCCGACGAACCGCCCGCCGGACCCCCGCGGCCGGGAAGGGCGGCCGGCGCGGGAGCGGGGCTCGGCACGGTCACCGGCGTTCTCGGCGTCGGCGGCGGCTTCCTCGCCGTACCGGCCCTGGTGCACGGCGTCGGACTGCGGATGCGCGAGGCGGTCGGCACCAGCCTGCTCGTCATCACCGTCAACGCCCTCGCCGCGCTGCTTCTGCGCGCCGACACGCTGGAGGGGCTCGACTGGAGCGTCGTCGGGCCCTTCACGGGGGCTGCCGTGCTCGGTGCGCTGGACGGCCGACGGCTGTCGGCCAAGCTCTCCGGCAGCGCGCTGCGCCGCACTTTCGCGGTCACGCTGCTGGCGGTGGCCGCGGTCATGCTGATCGACGCGGTGACGTCGTGAGGCGGCCGGGCGGGTGCGGGACGCGGTCCAGCGGGCGTCACGAGATGCGCCGGCGCACTGCGTGGGGTCTTCGCGGTGCCGTCTTCAGACCGCCAGGCGCGGGCGTGGAGCCCTTTCGCAGGCGTCGGCGGACCCGCGGCGGGCCCTTCGGCCTCCGTGCTCGGCGCATGGGGCGACCGGTGGTTGTGGGGGAGGCTCTCGCGCGGCGCGCCGCGCCAGGCCCTCGCGGTGTTGCTTCCGGCCGACGCGGTGTCGTCGAGAGGCCGCCGGGCGTGCGCGCAGAGCGGTCTCGCGGGCGTCGCACGCCGGACGGGGCGGTTGTCGGCCCATCGGTCGCCCTACGCGATGCGCCGGGCAGGCAGCAGTTGTCCGCGCGGCTTCCAAGTGGCACGTTGCGGCCAAGCTCTTACGGTGACGCCGTGGTGTCGCCCACCGTTCGCGTGCGGCGGCCCCGTGGGCGTCAACAGCCCCTCGCGGCACTGCTCCCGCGCGCCGGTGCCAAGTCTCGTACCGTCTGCGGACGGCGGCGAAGCTCTCCGGCAGCCCGCCGTGCCCCGCTGCCGTCGAGGCCGTCCGCCGTGGACGCGCCGCGGGCTCACACGCGTCACGCCAGTGAGAGGAACAGCTTCTCCAGCCGGGCCCGCATCTGCTCCGCGCTCTCGCCGTTCTCCCCGTTCGCGCGGCCGGACTCGATGTCCGCCACGCACTTCTGCAGGCCCGTCGCGATGATCGCGAAACCGGCCCGGTCCAGAGCGCGGGAGGCCGCCGCGAGCTGGGTGATCACGTCCTCGCAGTCGCGCCCCTCCTCGATCATCCGGATCACGCCGGAGATCTGCCCCTGCGCCCGGCGCAGCCTGTTCAGCACGGATTTCAGCTCCGCGCCCGCGAGATCCAAGTCCACGACCACTCCCTGACGAAATACCCCGTGGGGTACTCTACGTCCGCTTCCGCCGTTACGTCGACCGACCGCCACCCCCCACCGATCGCCGACAGAGAAGGATCACACACCCGCCATGACCACCCCCGTCACCCCGGACACCCTCACCGTCGCCCAGGCCGCCGCCCGCCTGGACGGCTTCACCGTCATCGACGTCCGCACCCCCGCCGAGTACGCCACCGGGCACCTGCCCGGCGCGGTGAACGTCCCCCTGGACCAGGTCAAGCGCGCCCTGCCCGAGATCCGGCAGGCCGCCGGGCGCGGCGACCTCCTCGTCGTGTGCGCCTCCGGGGCGCGCTCGGAGAAGGCGTCCGGGACCATCGCCGCCGCCGGCGTGCCCGCCGCCACCCTCGCCGGCGGCACCAACGCCTGGGCGGCCGAGGGCCAGAACCTGGAGCGTCCCGCGGCCTGCGACACCCGCGCGGTGTGGGGCATGGAGCGGCAGGTGCGCTTCACCGCCGGCACCCTGGTGCTGCTCGGTCTGGTGCTCGGCCTGCTGGTGCACCCGGCGTTCCAGCTCCTCTCCGCGGCCATCGCGGGCGGGCTGGTCTTCTCCGCCCTCACCGACACCTGCGGCATGGCCGTGGTCCTCGGCAAGCTGCCCCACAACCGCCCGCGCGGCACGAACCTCGAGGGCGCCCTCGCCGCGCTTCGAGGCAACTGAGGTCTCACAGAGGGACGTCCGGGCCCGGCGCGGGACGCGGAGGGGCTATCCGCCCCGCACCACCGCCACCGGCGACGGCGCGTGGTGCAGCAGCGCCTGGCTGACCGACCCCAGCAGCAGACCCGTGAAGCCGCCGCGCCCCCGCGCGCCGACCACCGTCAGCTGGGCGCCCCGGCCGGCCTCGATGAGAGCCTCGCGGGTGGGGCCGTGGACCACCCTCGGCTCCACCACGACGCCGGGGTGCAGTTCGCGGTGGCCCGCCAGCGCCTCCGCCAGCAGCCGTTCCTCCGCCTCCGCGAGGGCGCCCGGCGGGCTCGCGTACGGCTCCGCGGGGTCCTGAGGCTCCGGCACGGGCGCGTTCCACGCGGTCCAGGCGTGCACCGCCACCAGCGTCGTCCCGCGCGACTCCGCCTCCCGGAAGGCGAAGTCCACCGCCCGCTCGCCGGGGGCGGAGCCGTCGACGCCCACCACCACGGGGCCCTCCGTGCGCACGTCGCCGCGCACCACGAGCACCGGACACCGTCCGTGCGCCGCCAGATGTACGGCCGTGGAGCCCACCATCAGGCCGACGAAACCGCCCATGCCGCGCGACCCGACCACCACCAGCTCGGCGGCCCGGGACTGGGCCTCCAGAACGGTGAGCGCCTCGCCCGTCACCACCGAGCCGGTCACCTCCACCCCGGGCGCGGTGTCCTCGGCGCGCTCCACGGCCTCCGCCAGCAGCCGCTCCACCATGGTCCGCAGGCCGCCCTCGGGCGGGCCGAGCGGCGAGGGATCCAACGGGACGTGCATCGCGGGCCACATGAACGCGTGCACCACCTTCAGCGCCGCGTTCCGCAGCCGCGCCTCCCGCGCCGCCGTCTCCACCGCGGCCAGGGCCGACGCCGACCCGTCCACTCCGACGACCACCACTCCGGCCATCGTGCCTCCACGTGCTCCCGTGCCGTCCCCCGCTGCTTCTCCCGCCACCTTCCCCCGGCCCGGCGCCTCCCGCATGGGTCCTCCGCCGTACGGCCGAGGGGCCGAAGGTCCCCGCCGGCGCACGGCCGGAGGTCCCGGCGCAGGCGTTCCCCTGGTTGGGACGGCCTGACCTGAGTAGATTTGGCGCCGAAGTCATGTTTTGCCCGCCGGACCGAGGGTGTGCCGCGCATCGCGGGACTTCCGGGCGAGGACCACATGTTCCAGCTGAGCGCGCCGATCGTCGCCACGTTCGTCCTGTACGTGCTCGCCCTGATCGGGACGGGGATCCGGGCCTACACGCGCACGCACACCTTCGAGGACTTCGCCCTCGGCGGCCGCCGCTTCGGCCCCTGGGTCGCCGCGCTGTCCGCGGGCGCCAGCGACATGTCCGGCTGGCTGTTCCTGGCGCTGCCCGGCGCCGTCTACGCGGCCGGGCTCGGCTCCGTGTGGCTCCCCGTCGGGCTGGCCGTCGGCACGTACCTCAACTGGCTGTTCGTCGCGCCGCGCCTGCGCACCTACACGGAGCGCGCCGGCAACGCGGTGACCCTGTCCGGGTATCTGGAGGAGCGGTTCGAGGACCGCACCCGCATGCTCCGGCTGGTCTCCGCCGCGGTCACCCTCGTCTTCTTCACCGTGTACGTCGCCAGCGGCCTGGTGGCGGGCGGGCTGCTGTTCGAGACCGTCTTCGACCTGCGCTTCACCGTCGGCGTCACCCTCACCGGGCTGCTGATCGTCATCTATTCGTGCCTGGGCGGCTTCCTCGCGGTGAGCCTCACGCACGTGCTGCAGGCCTCGCTGATGCTGCTCGGCCTGGTCGTGCTGCCCGCCGTCGCGCTCGCGCGCCTCGGCGGCTTCGGCGCCCTCGGGGAGGCCCTCGACGGCAGACAGCCCGCACTGCGCGAGTTCAGCTCCCGCGTCGCGTACTCGGCGGAGTCCTGGACGGCCGAGGGGCCGCTCGGCATGGTGGCGATCATCTCGCTGCTCGCCTGGGGGCTCGGCTACTTCGGCCAGCCGCACATCCTGGCCCGCTTCATGAGCATCCGCAGCACCCGGGACGTCCCCGCCGCCCGCCGCATCGGCACCGCCTGGGTGGTCCTCGTCCTCACCGGCGCCACCCTCGTGGGCCTCGCCGGCATCGGCGAGCTGACCCCGGCGCTGTCCTCCCCGGACACCGTCTACATCGCGCTCAGCCGCCTGCTGCTCGACCCGTGGATCGCCGGGATCGTGCTGATCGCGGTGCTGGCCGCCATCGTGTCCACCGCGGACAGCCAGCTGCTGGTGTCCTCCGTGGCCCTCACCGAGGACTTCTACCGGGCCTTCCTCCACCGCAGGGCCCCCGACCGGGTGCTGGTCTGGGTGGGACGCGCCACCGTCGTCCTGGTCATCGTGGTGGCGTACGTGATCGCCCTCAGAGGCGGCGGGCTGCTGAACATCGTCGCCGAGGCCTGGGCCGGGTTCGGCGCCGCGTTCGGCCCGGTCGTGCTGCTCTCGCTGTACTGGCCCCGGATGACCTCGGCCGGCGCCATGGCCGGCATCGTCGCCGGCGCCGGCACGGTCCTGGCGTGGGACTGGGTCAACCCGCTGCTCGGCCCGCTCGAGACGAGCGTCTACGAGATGGTCCCGGGCGTGATCGCCGCCACGGTCGCCGCGCTCGTCTTCGGCCGGTACGTAGGGCGGCCGCCGAAACGCGCTTTCTGGCGGATGCCCGGCGGCGGCACCAGCTCCGTGGTGCTCACCCCCTTCCTCACCCGCGCGCCCGTCGGCCTGGCCATGCTCGACACGGACCTGCGGTACGTGTGGGTGAACGAACCGCTCGCCCGGCTGATCCCCCTGGAGCGGCGCATCGGCCGGCGCCTCACCGAACTCAAGCCCACCCCGCAGTACCGGCGCTTCGAGGAGCAGATGCGGCGCGTGCTGGAGACCGGCGAGCCCCTCATGGACTGGGAGTTCCGCAGCGAGGAGGAGGAGCCCAAGGACGCCCGCACGGTCTCCGTGTCGTTCTTCGGCGTCACCGACCGGCACGACACCGTCGTCGGTGTCCTGTACATGGTCGTCGACGTCACCGAGCGGCACCGGGCCCAGAGCCGGCTCGCCCTGCTGAACGACGTCGGCGCCCGCATCGGCAGCACCCTCGACGTCCGCCGCACCGCGCAGGAACTCGCCGACGAGGCCGTGCCCACCGTGGCCGACTTCGTCGCCGTGGACCTGCTGGACACCGTGATGCGCGGCGAGGAACCCGCGCCCGGACCCGTCGGCCTGTCGCCGGTCATCCGCCGGGCCGGGCAGGCGTCCGCGCGGGAGGGCGGCCGCGGCGGCAGCCTCGCCCTCGGGGAGGCCGTCCGGCGCGCCCCCTCCTCGCCCGTCACCCGCTGTCTCAGGGAGAGCCGCACCCTCGTCGAACGCACCCTCGACCGCGAGGCCAGCCCGTGGGTCACCGAGGACCCCTCGATCGGTGCGTCCATCCTCAAGTACGGCTACGCCTCCCTGATGGTCGTGCCCGTCCGGGCCCGGGGCGTCACCCTCGGCGTGGCGACCTTCGCCCGCACCGAACGGTCCGGGCCCTTCGGCGACGACGACGTGCGGCTCGCCGAGGAGATCGTCTCCCGCGCCGCGGTGGCCGTCGACAACGCCCGCCGCTACACCCGCGAGCGGACCGCGGCCCGCGCCATGCAGCAGGCGCTGCTGCCCCAGGCGCTCACCGGCGGCTCCGCGGTGGACGTGGCGTCCTGGTACCAGCCGGCCGACGCCCCGAACGGCGTCGGCGGCGACTGGTTCGACGTCATCCCGCTGTCCGGCTCGCGCGTCGCCCTCGTCGTCGGCGACGTCGTCGGACACGGCATGGAGGCCGCCGCGACCATGGGGCGCCTGCGCACGGCCGTGCGCACCCTCGCCAACCTCGACATGCCGCCCGACGAACTCCTCGCCCACCTCGACGACCTGGTCATCGGGCTGATGGGTGCCCACGACGACCACGAGCCCGCCGCCGCGGGGTCCGCGTTCCTCGGCGCGACGTGCCTGTACGCCGTGTACGACCCGGTCAGCGGTCGGTGCTCGATGGCCCGGGCCGGCCATCTCCCGCCCGTCCTCGTCGGCCCGGACGGCACGGTCGAGGTCATGGACCTGCCGGCCGGGCCGCCGCTGGGGCTCGGCTACCTGACCTTCGAGTCGTGCGAGCGGGAACTGGCCGAGGGCAGCCTGGTGGCGTTCTACACCGACGGACTGGTCGAGACCCAGGACCGGGACATCGACGAGGGGATCGCCCGGCTGGGCGCCGCCCTCGCCGTGCCCCGCCCCACCCTGCGGGAGATCGGGCGGGGCGTGGTCGACACCCTGCTCACCGGGCCGCCGCCGGACGACGCGGCGCTGCTGCTCGCCCGCACCCGCGCGCTGCCGGCGGACCGGGTCGCCTCCTGGGACCTGCCCAGCGACCCCGAGGCCGTCGGCACCGCCCGCACGGCCGCCGTACGGCAGCTGACGGAGTGGGGCCTGGACGACCTCGCGTTCACCACGGAACTCATCGTCAGCGAGCTGGTCACCAACGCGATCCGGCACGCCTCCGGGCCGGTCTCCCTACGGCTGATCCGCGACCGGGCCCTGATCTGCGAGGTCACCGACGGCAGCGGGACGTCACCCCGCCCCCGCCACGCCCGCACCACGGACGAGGGCGGCCGCGGCCTGATGATCGTGGCCCAGCTGGCCCACAGGTGGGGGACCCGTCACACGGCGACCGGCAAGATCATCTGGACCGAGCAGCCGTTCGTGGCGGAGACGTGAGGACGGGGCTGGCGCGCCTCTCGGACCGGGTCCCGCCGCACGTCCGTCGGGGCGGAGCCCTGGTGCCCTCGGTGCGCGGTCCGGGCAGGCCCCGGGCGGAGGGTCCAACGGCCCGCGGGCGGGGGACCCGTGGCCTCTGTTGTGAGGGCCGGCGCGGCGGAATCGTGGGCTGCGGAGGGGCCCGACCTGGAGGGCCCCCAACGGGAGGTGGATCCCATGCTCCGCACCGTCACCGTGGGCTACGACGGCTCGTCCGAGAGCCGTGCCGCCGCAGAGTGGGCCGCCCGAGAGGCGCTGCTGCGCGGGCTGCCGCTGCGGCTCGTCAACGTCCGGGAGCCGCTCCCCGGTCCCGTCGCCGAGTCCGCGCTCATGGCCGACGGCACCTTCCGGGAGCGCGCCGAGCGCCTCCCGCGCGAGGCCGGCGCGACGCTGCGGGCGCGCCACCCGGAACTGGAGGTCGTCGCCGAACAGGTTCCCGGCGGCCCCATGGACGTGCTTCCCGAGGTGGCGAAGGACGCCGACCTCCTCGTCCTCGGCTCCCGCGGGCTCAGCGGCATCGGCGGCTTCCTCGTCGGCTCCGTCGGCATGGTGGTGATCGCGCACACCACCACCCCGGTCGTCCTCGTCCGGGCCACCACCTCCACGGAGGCCACCGGGCCCGTGGTGGTGGGCGTCGACACGGACAAGCCGAACGGCACGGTCCTCGCCTTCGCCTTCGAGGAGGCCGCCCGCCGCGGCGCCGTGCTGAGGGCCGTGCACGGCTGGACCGTCCCGCCGTACTACGCCTACGCCCTCCCCGCCTACCCGTCCCTCGCCGCCGAACTGGGCGTGGAGCAGTCCGACGCCCTGGCCGAGGTGCTGCGGCCCTGGCGGGAGAAGTTCCCCGACGTCGAGGTCGCCGAGGAGTCCCGCGCCGGCAGCGCGGCCGTCCGGATCGTCGACGCCGCCTGCGAAGCCTCGCTGGTCGTCGTCGGCCGCCGGACCCGCCGCGGCCCGGTCGGCGCGCACATCGGGCCCGTCACGCACGCGGTGCTGCACCACGCCACCGCCCCCGTCGCCGTCGTCGCGCACGACTGACCGCCGTGCGGAAAGGCCGATGACCGACCTCGACGGCACAGCGGGCGCTGCCGCCCCCGTCGCCGGGGCCGCCTGCCCGGCGCCCGCGGGCGCCTCGCCCGGCCGGCACCCGGCGACGGCCCGCCCCGCCCCGCAACCCCCCGCCCGCCGCACCGCCGCCCCCTCAATGGCCCACGTGGCCCTGTCGGGACACCCCTTCCCCGGGGAAGGTGGGGAGGGTACGCACCTCCACGCACCCCCGCCCGCCCCCACCCCGCACCCCCGACGTGGAAGGACACCACGATGTCCGTCGACACGCACCAGGCCTCCGACCCGCTCGGTGACGACGAGCTGAGGACGCTGGACGCGCACTGGCGCGCCGCGAACTACCTGGCCGTCGGCCAGATCTACCTCATGGCGAACCCCCTGCTCACCGAGCCGCTGCGTCCGGAGCACGTGAAGCCCCGGCTGCTCGGCCACTGGGGCACCTCGCCCGGTCTGAACCTCGTCTACACCCACCTCAACCGGGTGATCCAGGCCCGCGACCTGGACGCCCTCTGCGTGTGGGGGCCCGGGCACGGAGGGCCGGCCGTGGTCGCCGGGTCCTGGCTGGAGGGGTCGTACACCGAGACGTATCCCGACATCACGCGCGACGCGGCGGGGATGGGGCGGCTGTTCAAGCAGTTCTCGTTCCCCGGCGGCGTCCCCAGCCACGTCGCCCCCGAGACCCCCGGCTCCATCCACGAGGGCGGCGAGCTCGGCTACTCCCTGTCGCACGCGTACGGCGCTGCCCTCGACCACCCGGACCTGGTGGTGGCCTGCGTGGTCGGCGACGGCGAGGCGGAGACCGGACCGCTGGCGACCTCCTGGCACTCCAACAAGTTCCTCGACCCCGTCCACGACGGCGCCGTCCTGCCGATCCTCCACCTCAACGGCTACAAGATCGCCAACCCGACCGTGCTGGCCCGCATCCCCGACGACGAACTGGACGCGCTGCTCAGGGGCTACGGCCACGACCCGCTGCACGTGATCGGCGACGACCCGGCCTCCGTGCACCAGTCGATGGCGCGCGCCATGGACGCCGCCCTCGACCGCATCGCCGCCATCCGGCGGGCCGCCCGCGAGGACGGCGCGACCGAACGCCCCCGCTGGCCGATGATCGTGCTGCGCACCCCGAAGGGCTGGACGGGGCCCGCCGAGGTCGACGGGCTGCCCGTGGAGAACACCTGGCGTGCCCACCAGGTGCCGCTGCCCGGAGTCCGCGACAACCCCGACCACTTGCGGCAGCTGGAGGCGTGGCTGCGGTCGTACCGGCCCGAGGAACTGTTCGACGAGGACGGCCGCCCCCGCGCCGACGTCCTGGCCTGCGTCCCCGCCGGCGCCCGCCGCCTCGGCTCCACCCCGTACGCCAACGGCGGGCTGATGCTGCGCGAGCTGCCGATGCCGCCGCTGGAGCGGCACGCCGTGACCGTCGACAAGCCGGGCGCGACGATGCACGAGCCGACCCGTGTCCTCGGCGACCTCCTCCAGGACGTCATGCGGGCCACCGCGGACCGCCGCGACTTCCGGCTGGTCGGCCCCGACGAGACCGCCTCCAACCGCCTCCAGGCCGTGTACGAGGCGAGCGGCAAGGCGTGGCAGGCCCGCACGTACGACGTGGACGAGGATCTCGACCGGCACGGCCGGGTGATGGAGATCCTCTCCGAACACACCTGCCAGGGCTGGCTGGAGGGCTACCTCCTCACCGGCCGGCACGGCCTGTTCTCCTGCTACGAGGCGTTCGTGCACATCGTCGACTCGATGGTCAACCAGCACATCAAGTGGCTGCGCGTCACCCGCCGCCTGCCCTGGCGCGCCCCCATCGCCTCACTGAACTACCTGCTGACCTCGCACGTCTGGCGCCAGGACCACAACGGCTTCTCCCACCAGGACCCCGGCTTCGTCGACCACATCCTCAACAAGAGCCAGGAAGCCGTACGCGTCTACCTGCCGCCGGACGCCAACACCCTGCTGTCGGTGGCCGACCACTGCCTGCGCAGCCGCGACTACGTCAACGTGATCGTGGCCGGCAAGCAGCCCTGCTTCGACTGGCTGTCCATGGAGGACGCGCGGACGCACTGCGCGCGCGGCGCCGGCATCTGGGACTGGGCGGGCACCGAGACCGGCGACCGCGAACCCGACGTGGTGCTGGCCTGCGCGGGCGACGTCCCCACCCAGGAGGTCATGGCGGCCGCGCAGCTGCTGCGCCGGCACCTGCCGGAGCTGGCCGTGCGGGTCGTCAACGTCGTCGACATCGCCCGACTGCTGCCCCGCGCGGAGCACCCGCACGGCATGTCCGACTTCGAGTACGACGGCCTGTTCACCGCGGACAAGCCGGTGATCTTCGCGTACCACGGCTACCCGTGGCTGATCCACCGGCTCGCCTACAGCCGCACCGGGCACCACCACCTGCACGTGCGCGGCTACAAGGAGATCGGCACCACGACCACGCCGTTCGACATGGTGGTCCGCAACGACCTCGACCGCTACCGGCTGGTGATGGACGTCATCGACCGCGTCCCGGGCCTCGCGGTACGGGCCGCCGCGGTACGGCAGCGGATGGAGGACGTCCGCCTGCGCCACCACGACTGGATCCGCGAGCACGGCACCGACCTGCCCGAGGTCGCCGACTGGACCTGGGACGGCTGACCCGGCATCCCCGCGTCGAAGGTCACACACGAGCGGGATGTTTTGCGGGTCCTTTACAGTTGGCGTGGAAGCAGGCCATCCTGTTTCCACACATCTTCGTACTGTTCGAAAAGGAGCGACGGTCCCCCGATGGGTGATCCTCCCAGTAGTAGCCGTGCCACCACCCGCAGTCCGCGTCACGCGGCCGGTCAGGGAGCGGGGGTGGCACGGTGACCGAGATCCTGCTGCTCCTGCTCGCCCTGCTGCTGACGCTGGCCTGCGCGGTGTTCGTCGCGGCCGAGTTCTCCCTCACCACCGTCGAGCGCGCCGAACTCGAGCGCGCAGCGGACGCGGGTGAGCGCGGCGCGGCCGGTGCGCTGGCCGCCGTACGCCGCCTGACGGTCCAGCTGTCAGGCGCCCAGCTCGGCATCACGGTCACCTCCCTGGTGATCGGCATGCTCGCCGAGCCGTCCCTCGCCGCGCTGCTGCGCGGCCCGCTGCGGGCGGCCGGCCTCGGCTCCGCCGCCCCGACCGTGGCGACCCTGCTCGGTGTGGCCCTGTCCACGGTGGTGCTGATGGTGATCGGCGAGCTGGTCCCGAAGAACTGGGCCATCTCGCGCCCCGCGGCGGTCGCCAAGGTCGTCGCCGGACCGCAGCGCGCCTTCACGGCCGCGTTCGGCCCGTTCATCACCCACCTCAACGGCACCGCGAACCGCTTCGTGCGCCGCTTCGGCCTGGAGCCCGCGGAGGAGCTGGCGTCCGCCCGCACCGCCGAGGAGCTGAGCGCGCTCGCCCGGCACTCCGCCGCCGAGGGCGCCCTGGAGGCCGACTCCGCGGAGCTGTTCGTCCGCACGCTGCACCTGAGCGAGCTGACCGCCGAGAACGTGATGACCCCGCGCGTCGACGTCCGCGCCCTGGAGGTGCACGCCACCGCCGCCGACGCCGCCGCGCTCAGCCACGCCACCGGCCTGTCCCGCTTCCCGGTGTACCGCGACAGCCTCGACGAGGTCGTCGGCACCGTCCACATCCGGGACGTGCTCGCCCTGGAGCCGGAGCGGCGCGCCGCCACGTCCGTCACCGAGCTGACCACGCCTCCCCTGCTGGTCCCCGACAGCCTCCCCGCCGACCGGCTGCTGGAGCGCATGCGCGCCCACCGCGCCATGGCCGTCGTCATCGACGAGTACGGCGGCACGGCCGGCGTCGCCACCGTGGAGGACATCGTCGAGGAGGTCGTCGGCGAGGTCCGCGACGAGCACGACCCCGTCGAGGTGCCCGAGCTGGCGCCCGCACCGGCCACCGCCGACGGCCGCGCGGTCTGGGACGCCGACGGCGGCCTCCGGCTCGACCGGCTCACCCGCCTCGGCCTCACCGCCCCGGACGGCCCGTACGAGACGGTCGCCGGACTGATCGCCACCCGCCTCGCCCGGATCCCCGTCGCGGGTGACTCCGTGGACGTGGACGGATGGCGGCTCGACGTGCTCGCGGTCGAGCACCACCGCGCCGACCGCATACGCGTCACCGCCCCGGCCCCCGTGCGGGCCGAGGTCCTGGAGGAAGCCCGATGACCGTCCTGCAGCTCGCCATCGGCGTCCTCACCCTGCTCACCAACGCGTTCTTCGTGGGCGCCGAGTTCGCCCTGATCTCGGTGCGCCGCAGCCAGATCGAGCCGCGCGCCCTCGCGGGCGAGAAGCGCGCGAAGATGACGCTCTGGGCGCTGGAGCACCTGTCCGCGATGATGGCCACCGCCCAGCTCGGCATCACGGTGTCGTCGCTGGTGCTCGGCGCGGTCGCCGAACCGGCCATCGCGCACCTGCTGGAGCCGCCGTTCGAGGCGGTGAACGTCCCGGACGCGCTGGTCCACCCGATCGCCTTCGTGATCGCCCTGACCCTCGCCACGTATCTGCACATGCTGATCGGCGAGATGGTGCCCAAGAACGTCGCGCTCGCCGCGCCCGTGCCCAGCGCGCTGCTGCTGGGCCCGCCGCTGGTGTGGCTGACCCGGGCGCTGCGGCCCTTCGTGTTCGGCATCAACGCGTTCGCCAACGTCCTGCTGCGGCTGCTGCGGGTCGAGCCGAAGGACGAGGTGGAGTCGGTGTTCACCGACGACCAGCTCGCCCGGATGGTCGTCGACTCCAGTGAGGCCGGACTGCTCACCCCGGCGGACGGGGAGCGGCTGCGGGACGCGCTGGAGCTGGGCACCCGCCCGGTCGGCGAGATACTCGTCCCGGCCGGGAAGATGCACACCGTCGACCACACGGTCACCCCGGCGCGGCTGGAGCGGGTGGCCGCCGGGGCGGGCCTGTCCCGCTTCCCGGTCACCGGCCCCGACGGCGCGCTCCTGGGCTACCTGCACATCAAGGACACCCTCGGCGTGACCGAACGGGACCGCCCGTTCCCGCGCACGGCGCTGCACAAGGTCACCCGGGTCCGCATCGACACCCCGCTCGACGACACGCTCACCGCGCTCCGCGCGGAGGGCAGCCACCTCGCCGCGGCCGTCGGCGAGAACGGCAAGGTCATCGGCTTCGTGACGATGGAGGACGTCCTGACCGAACTGGTCGGCCCGGCGGCTCCGGCCCCGGCCTGACCCCGCCCGGCGACACCCCGCGGCCCCGGCCGGACACCTGTCCGGCCGGGGCCGCGGTCATGTGCGCGTGCGGTCATCCGTCCAGGCGCCGCCGCCGCTCGTTGTGCCAGGCGATCGCGCGGCGGATGTCGGGCTCGTCGAGGCCCGTACGGCAGGCCAGCTCCGTCATCGTGAGGACCGGGCGGCCGGACGCCAGCACACGGCCGATCTTGCCCGCCCACAGCTCCTCCTGGACGAAGGGCCGCTCCCGGTAGGCGGCGCGGACCGTCTCGAGGTGGGGCTCGCAGCACGCGGTGACGCGGCGCAGACCGTCGTGCAGCGGGTCGTCGGGGAGCACGGCCGAGGAGTCGGCCACATGCCCGCACACCGCCTCGTCGGCAGGGAACGTTCTCCCGCACAGATCGCACAACTCCGGTGCGGCGGGGGCGGATCGACGGACGTGCTTCCTGCGTTTCCACATGGAAAGCTCCCGGTGGCCGGCTGTGCTCAGCGTACTGCGCGGGGCCGCCACCCACCCGGTGGCCTACGGCACGCCCAGCTCGAACAGGACGTACCCCGCGTACGACCCCGACGCCACCGCCGCCGTGCCCAGCACCGCGGCCAGCACGGGCCCGCTCAGCCGCCGCATGGCCAGGGCGAGCGGCACGAACAGCGGGAACAGCGGCAGCAGATAGCGCGAGACGTTGCCGAAGTACTGCTGCGTGCCCATCACCGTCAGGTACGACAGCACCGTGTACACGACCAGCACGGACGGCGGACGCAGCCGCACCAGCAGCACGGTCAGCACCGGCACCAGCAGCACCACCCCGACGCCGATGACGTCCTCCATCGGCATGGCGAACAGGTAGTCGAAGTGACCCACCGGCACGGAGGTCAGCACGTCGAGGCTGTGCCGGCCCCAGTCGAAGGTGTGCCCCCAGGCGCCCTCCTGGAGCTTGGTGTAGCCGCCCCAGTCGCCCATCCGGTACCCCACCCAGGCCAGGTAGCCGGCCACGCCGAGCGGGGCGATCACCACGGCGGCCAGCGGCTGACGCCAGTCCTCCCGCCGCCGGACCACCGCGACCAGCCCCGCGACGGCCAGCGCCGCGACCAGGGCGACCGCCGTCGGCCGGGTCAGCCCGGCGGCGAGGACCAGCACCCCGGCGGCCGCCCAGCGGCGGGTCACCACGGCCCAGCACGCCCAGGCGGCCAGCGCCGTGTACAGCGACTCGGAGTACACCGCCCACTCCGTGCCCGACCCCGGCCACACCGCCCACAGGCCGACGGCGACCAGCCCGGCCCGGCGCCCGCCGAGCCGGGCGGTCACGGCGTGGACGCCGAGCGCGGCGACGAACGAGCACACCACGGACACGGCCATCCCCGCGCCGTACGGGCCGAGTCCGGTGACCTCCGAGACCAGCCGCATCAGCGCCGGGTACAGCGGGAAGAACGCCGCCGAGTTGCCCTCCAGCGTGATCATCCCGGTCGCGCCGGGGACCGGCTCCAGGGCGGGGTCGTAGCCGTGCAGGGCGATCTGCTGGTACCACCAGCCGTCCCAGCTCCCCAGCACGTCCCACGGGTGCGCCCCGCCGCCGAACCGGGGGTGCTTCTCCCGGAAGTCGCCGGCCGAGTCCAGCAACAGCATGAAGACGGTGAAGCCCGCCAGCTTGAGCACGCCGTACACGGCGAGGACGGGCCCGACGCGGGCGGCGAGACGGCGCAGCCGGTCGTGCGGGCGGCTTGGCGCGGGTCCGGAAGGCGCGGGGGAGGGGGCCGCCGCCGGTCCGGGGTGGGTCGTCGTGGCGCTCATGAGGTGGCCCCTGTTGTGCGGCGGGAGCGGCGGCCGGGGAGGACCCAGGCGCGCAGCAGGTGGAAGCGGAGCAGGGCGGCGGCGAGGTTCGCGGCGGCCAGCACCGGCAGTTCCGCGCCCGGGCCGGCGCCGGGGACGGCGTGGTGGAGGACGGCCAGCGCGGCGCCCGTGACGGCGAGACCGGCCAGCAGGGCCACCAGCCCGCCGAGGTGGTGGGCGGGCAGCCCCGCGCGTCCGCGCACGCCGAAGGTGAAGCGCCGGTTGGCCGCGGTGTTGAGGACGGTGCACAGGAGCAGGGCGAGCGCGTTGCCCGCCTGGGCGCCGGCGGTCGGCCGCAGCAGGACGTACAGGCCCAGGTGCAGCAGTGTGCTTGCGGCGCCCACGGCGGCGAAGCGGAGCAACTGCGCGAGCCGGCCGGGCGGGGTGACCGCGGCGGAGCCGGCCGCCGTCCCGGCGCTGCCCAGCGCCGCCAGCGGCAGCCGCCCGCCCGCCAGCGCCCGCCCCAGCCGGGCCATGCCGCGCAGATCGGCGAGCGCCGTGGGGAGCAGGTCCACCCGGCTGTCGGGGTCGTCCACCCAGTCCACCGGCACCTCGTGGATGCGCAGCCCGGCCCGCTCGGCGATCACCAGCAGCTCCGTGTCGAAGAACCACTCGCGGTCCTCCACCAGCGGCAACAGCCGCTCGGCGACCTCGCGACGGACCGCCTTGAACCCGCACTGCGCGTCGGTGAACCCGACGGAGAGCGTGCCGCGCAGCAGCCCGTTGTAGCAGCGGGAGATGATCTCCCGCTTCGGCCCGCGCACCACCCGGGAGCCCCGGGCGAGACGGGTGCCGATCGCGAGGTCCGAGTGGCCGGAGATCAGCGGGGCGACCAGCGGCAGCAGCGCCGCCAGGTCGGTGGACAGATCCACGTCGAGATACGCCAGCACGGGGGCGGGGGAGCGGGACCAGACGGTGTGCAGGGCGCGTCCGCGTCCCTTCTCCTCCAGCCGCACCCATCGGGTCCCCGGGAGCTCACCGGCCAGACGGGCGGCGATCCACGGGGTCCGGTCGGTGCTGGCGTTGTCGGCGACCGTGATCCGGAACGGGTACGGGAAGGTCTCCGCGAGGTGCGCGTGGAGCCGCCGGACGCACGGTTCGAGGTCGTGCTCCTCGTTGTGCACGGGCACGACCACCTCCAGGACGGGCTCGGGGCGGGGGAGCCCGGGATCGAGGGGCGGTGCGGGCCGCCGGGCGGTTCTCATGAGGCGGGTCCCTTTCCGGCGTACGCCTGGGGTCGAAGGGGGAAACGGGGTCGGCCGAGATTGGTATGGGCATGCCAAGCACGCCCGCCGGGTGGTCCGAGGTGCGGGAAGCGAAGGGAAGCGGAGGCGGGCCCACGGCCGCCTCCGGGACGTCACCCGGTCGGCGGCGGGTAGGTCGGTGTGCCGTTCACGTCGGGTGCCGACGTCCCGGACTCCGTCGTCTCCGGGGACACGGACCCCGAGGCCGTCGAACTGGGGTCCGTCATGGGCGGAACGGTCGTCGTGGAGCCGCCCGGCGTGCCGGACTCCGTGCTCCGGGTCGGCGGCGCCGACGTGCTCGGCTCCGCCGTGCCGGACGCCGTCCCCGTGGGTCCGCCCGAGCGCGGGGGAGCGGTCGACCCGGTCGCGGGCAGCGGCAGGTCGGCCGGCGCGGGCCCGGACCCGAGGTGCGGCAGGAACGCCAGGCCGACACTCAGCCCGGCCACGGCGAGCGCGGAACCGCCCGCCCGCACCAGCACCCGCGTCCGCCGGCGGGCCCGGATGCCGTCGTACAGGCGCGCGCGGCGCCCCGGGTCGAAGGGGGTGTGCGCCCGGCCCTCGCGCATCATGCGTGTCAGCTCACGCTCGAAGTCGTCCATCGCTGCTCCCCTCACTTCACGGGCCGGGCGGAGTCGGACAGGATCTCCCGCAGCCGCGCCACACCGCGGGACGCGTGGGAGCGGGCCGTGCCCACGGGACAGCCGAGGGCCTGCGCCACCTGGCCCTCGGGCAGGTCCTCGTAGTACCGCAGCACCACGGCGGCACGTTGACGGGGCGTCAGCAGGGCCAGCGCCGCCTCCAGGCGCGAGCGCTCGGCGACGGCCGCGGACACGTCGCCCGGTCCCGGCCGGTCGGGGAGTTCGCCCACCGGGCGTTCACCCCACCACCGCCGGCGGGCCGAGCGGGCGGCCAGCCGCACCAGCACCTGACGGACGTACGCCTCCGGCGCCTGCTCGCAGACCTTCGGCCAGGCGAACCACAGCTTCACCAGGGACTCCTGCACCAGGTCCTCCGCGCGCTGGCGGTCGCCGCCGGTGAGCAGACGCGCGACATGCAGCAGCGCCGACCAGCGGGCGGCCACGAACTCGTCGAAGCCGTCGGCCCGAAACCGCTGCATCCCTTACCGCCCCGTGTCCGTACAAGCCCTTGCACCTGGAAGAAGACACTGGGGAGGGAGAAACGATGCAGCAGAGTGCTGTGACCCGCCTCACGTCCGGAAACACGTGTGACAGCGCCCGGAGGCACTGTCAGGCTGATCCGATGCGCACACCCAGAAGAGCAGCACGCGTCGCGGTGCTGGACCCCACGGGATCCGTCTTCCTGTTCCGCTACGACAACCCCGAGGTCGGCGTGCACTGGGCGATGCCCGGCGGCGGCATGGAGCCGGGCGAGTCACCCCTGGAGGCGGCCGAGCGGGAGGTGCGGGAGGAGACCGGATGGAGCGACCTCGTGATCGAGGACGGCGTGCTGTGTCTCTGGGAGCACGACTTCACCCGGGCCGGGGTGCCCGTCCGCCAGCACGAGCACATCTACCTCGCGTACGCCCCGCGCCGGGAGCCGGCCGGGGATCTCACGGCCGCGCACGCGGAGGACAGGATCGAGCGGTGGCGCTGGTGGTCGCCGGCCGAACTCGCGGCCGGACACGAGCCGCTGTGGCCGCCGCAGCTGCCGGAACTGCTGGCCGGGGTGCGGAGGTCGGGCGCCCCGGCCGCTCCGGTCGACCTCGGCTACGTGCCGAACGGGCCGGTCGTCCGGGGCTGAACGCCTTGGGCGGGTCGCCTCGGTGGTACGACAGCCCTGGCGATACGAGAACGGCCCCGGCGTCCGCCGGGGCCGTTCTCGGGGGGTCAGTGGGCGCCGGGCCCGCCGCTGCCGAAGCCGCCGCTGCCACCCTCGTCCCAGCGGGGGCGGCCCTCGGCGGCGCCGGTGCGGGTGCCGGCGTTGCCGTGGCCCTTCAGCTCGTGCGGGGTCAGCCGCTCGTCGGTCCGGGGCATCGCCTCCGGCTCCCTGTGCTCCTGCACCTCGCGGACCGGGCCGCCCTCGGGCATCCGGGGCTGCTCGTCGGGCCGGGGCCGCCGGGAGTCGTTGTCGCGTACCTTGCGGCTGCCGAGCAGGAACATGCCGATCAGCAGGGCCAGGACCACGATCCCCGCCACCACCAGTCCGATGCCGAGGGCACCGCGTCCCGCCGCCAGGTCGGCCGTCTCCATAGCGTTCATCATGTCCTCGCGGGTACCCCGGGACCTCGCCCCGAACCAGCCCGCCCCCGACGGACCCGACCACGGGACACCGCGGAACCCTTGCGGCGACGGGCCGGACCGGGTTTGACGCCCCGCGCGGCGGCAACCCGCGCGGTGTGACGACGACATCGCAGGAGGAGCTGTTCCGGTTCCTGGAGGACCGGTTCGCCTGCGCCCAGGCCTGCACCGAGTGCGCCAGGGCCTGCGCGACCCGGGCCGGCCTCGTGGACCCCGACGGCGCCGAGAACCAGGAACTCGTACGACGCAGGGGCATCATGTGCGCGGAGGTCTGCGACGCGACCTGCCGGGTGCTGTCCGAGCAGAACCAGGCCGACGAGGCCACCATCCGGATGCAGGTCGAGTGGTGCCGACAGGTGTGCCTGGAGAGCGCCCACGTCTTCGACGGACACCTCGGCGCCGAACGCACGGCGGAGGCCTGCCGCGCCTGCGCCAGGGCCTGCACCGAATTCCTCGACACCCTCAACTGACCCGCCGCTCCACCCCGCCCCTGCCGCCCCCGGCCCCGTACAAACTCGGGCGAGTTGTCGCCATACTGGACGAGACAGGGGGAGGTCGGACGGACTACGACGGGGGCGGCGTAGGACATGGGGGACGACACACGGCTGATCGGCGGCCGGTACCGGCTGCTGGACCGCATCGGACGCGGCGGCATGGGGGAGGTCTGGCGGGCGCGCGACGAGTCGCTCGGCCGGCAGGTGGCGGTGAAGTGCCTCGACCCGCTCGGCCCGCAGCGCGACCCGTCGTTCGGGCGGGTGCTGCGCGAGAGGTTCCGCCGCGAGGCGCGGGTGGCGGCCTCGCTCCAGCACCGCGGGATCACCGTGGTGCACGACTTCGGCGAGTCGGACGGCGTGCTCTACCTGGTCATGGAGCTGCTCCAGGGCCGTGACCTCAGCCGGCTCCTCGAGGACAACAAGCACCATCCGCTGCCCGTCGGCGAGGTGCTGGAGGTTGCCGCGCAGGTGGCCGCCGCCCTCGCCTACACGCACGACCAGGGCGTCGTCCACCGCGACCTGAAGCCCGCCAACATCGTGCGGCTCGACGACGGCACGGTGAAGATCTGCGACTTCGGCATCGCCCGCCTCGGGCACGACATCGGCTTCACCTCCCGGCTCACCGGCACCGGCGTCGCCATGGGCACCCCGCACTACATGTCGCCGGAGCAGATCGCCGGGGAGGAGGTCGACCGGCGCAGCGACCTGTACTCCTTCGGATGCGTGCTCTACGAGATCGCCACCGGGGCACCGCCGTTCGACCTGGACGACGCCTGGGCGGTCCTCGTCGGCCACCGCGACACCCCGCCCCGGCCGCCGCGCCGCCACCGCGCGGAACTGCCCGAGCGGCTGGACCGCGTCATCCTCGACCTGCTGGCCAAGGACCCGGCCGACCGGCCGGGCAGCGCGCTCGAACTCGCCGCCCTCGTCGGCGAATTGCGCTCCGCGCCCGGTACGGCCGGACGCCCTGCGCTCCCCGGCCCCGCGGGCGGCCCTTCCGCCGGGCGTACGGCCGGTGCGGCGGAACGCCCCGAGCGGCTGCCGTCCTGGACGCGGGGTGTGAACGCCGTCCGCGCCGCCGGAGCCACGCCGCCCGACTCCGGAGGCGCCGCCCGGCCCAGCCCGTCGCCGACCGCGCTGACCGCCCTCTCCGAGCGCCACCACGCCGCCCTCCGCCTCGGCCGCCTCGGCCGCTGGGAGGAGGCGGGCGAACTGCACGGCGAGGTCGCCGCCGCACGCGAGCGCCTCCTCGGCCCGGACCACCGGGACACCCTCGCCAGCCGCTACGAGGTGGCGTTCACCCTCGGCCGCACCGGCCGGCCCGCCGACGCCCTGCGCGCCTACAAGGACGTCGCCGAGGCCCGGATCCGCGTCCTCGGGCCCGACCACCCCGACACCCTCGCCGCCCGCCAGGAGATGGGCTACGTCCTCGCCCAGCTCGGCCGTCCGGCGGACGCCCACCGCGTGTACCTGTCGGTGCTGGAGGCCCGCGAGCGGACCACGGGCCCCGACCACCCCGACACCCTGCGCTGCCGCCACAACCTCGCCTTCAACCTCAGCAGACTCGGCCGCCTCGAGGACGCCCACACCATGGCGTGCGAGGTGGCCGAGGCGCGCTCCCGGGTGCTCGGACCCGAGCACCCCGACACCCTCGTCACCCGCTGCGAGGTCGCCTACGTCCTCGGGCGCCTGGGCCGCTGGAAGGAAGCCCTGGAGACCTACCGCGACGTGGCCGTGATCCGCACCCGCGTCCTCGGCCCCGACCACGCGGACACCCTCGCCGCCCGGCACGAGGTGGGCGTCGGCCTCGGGCGCCTCGGCCGCGTCGGGCAGGCCCTCGACGTGTACCGCCGCCTGGTCGTCGACCGCACCCGGGTGCACGGCCCCCATCACCCCGAGACGCTGCGCGCCCGGCACGGAGCCGGCGTCGCCCTCGGCCGGCTGGGCCGGTGGACGGACGCCCTCGCCGAGTCCCGCGAGGTGGCCGCCCTGCGGGAACGGGTGCTGGGCGCCGAGCACCCCGACACCCTGGTCAGCCGCCGGGAGGTCGCCGTCGCGCTGGGCTGGCTGGGCGACTGGGCGCACGCGCTCACCGAGTACCGGCGGGTGGCCGACGCCCGGGAGCGCCTCCTCGGCGCGGACCACCCCGACACACTCACCGCCCGCGAGGACGAGGCGCACTGCCTGGAGCGTCTCGGCCACCTCAGGGAGGCGGCGGACCTGTACGGGCGGGTGGCGTCACCGCGGGGACACGGCCTGGCCGGAGGCGCGTAGTCCGGTTCGCCGCCGGTCCTGCCCTTCTCCCCCGTGGTCACCTCTGGCCGCGGCCGATCATCACGTGCTACGAAGAGGCATGACCGCAGCTCAGGAGTCCCGGACGTACGACATCGTCATCGTCGGCGGAGGCCACAACGGCCTCACCGCCGCCGCCTATCTCGCCCGTGCCGGGCGCTCCGTACTGGTGCTGGAGCGGCTGGACCACACCGGCGGCGCGGCGATCTCCACGCGCCCCTTCGCCGGCGTCGACGCGCGCCTGTCCCGGTACTCGTACCTGGTCAGCCTGCTGCCCCGGAAGATCCTCACCGACCTGGGGCTCGACCTCCGCCTCGGCACCCGCACCATCTCCTCCTACACGCCCACCGAGCGCGACGGCCGGCCCACCGGCCTCCTCGTCGGCGGCGGCGAGGAACGCACCCGCGAGGCGTTCGTCCGGCTCACCGGCTCCGACCGCGAGTACCGGGCCTGGCAGAGCTTCTACGACCTGACCGGCCGGGTCGCCCGACGCGTGTTCCCCACCCTCACCGAGCCGCTGCCCACCCGCGAGGAGCTGCGCCGCACGGTGGACGACGAGGAGGCCTGGCGGATCCTCTTCGAGGAGCCCCTGGGCGTCGCCGTCGAGGACCGTTTCTCCGACGACCTGGTGCGCGGCGTCGTCCTCACCGACGCCCTCATCGGCACCTTCGCCGACGCCCACGACCCGTCCCTGAAGCAGAACCGCTGCTTCCTGTACCACGTCATCGGCGGCGGCACCGGCGCCTGGGACGTCCCGGTCGGGGGCATGGGAGCGGTCACCGACGCGCTCGCCGACGCCGCCCGCGAGGCCGGCGCGGTCATCGCCACCGGTCACGAGGCCGTACGCGTCGAGACCGACGGCCGCACCGCCGAGGTCACCCACCGCACGGCCGACGGCGAGGGCGTCGTCACCGCGGGCCACGTCCTCGTCAACGCCTCCCCGGAGGAGCTGGCGCGGCTCACCGGCGACACGCCCCCGCCGCACGCCGAGGGGGCCCAGCTCAAGGTGAACATGCTGCTCAAGCGGCTGCCCCGGCTCCGTGACAGCTCCGTCGACCCGCGCGAGGCGTTCGCCGGCACCTTCCACATCGCCGAGGGCTACCAGCAGCTCGCCACCGCGCACGCCCAGGCCGACGCGGGCCGGCTGCCCGACGCGCCGCCCTCGGAGATCTACTGCCACTCGCTCACCGACCCGTCCATCCTCGGGCCCGAGCTCGCGGCCCAGGGCTACCAGACCCTCACCCTGTTCGGACTGCACACTCCCGCGCGGCTGTTCGAGCGGGACAACGACGCGGTGCGCGAGGAGTTGTTGAAGGCGACGATCGCCCAGCTGGACGCCCATCTGGCCGAGCCGATCGCCGACTGCCTCGCCACGGACGCCGACGGCCGCCCCTGCATCGAGGCCAAGTCGCCCCTGGACCTGGAACGCGACCTGGGGCTGCCCGGCGGCAACATCTTCCACCGCGACCTCTCCTGGCCCCACGCCCAGGACGGCACCGGCCGCTGGGGCGTGGAGACGCCCCACGCCAACGTGCTGCTCTGCGGCGCCGGAGCGGTACGCGGCGGCGGGGTCAGCGGGGTGCCGGGCCACAACGCGGCGATGGCGGTACTGGAGTCCACCCGGACCTGACGACCCGACCCGGCCGGGTGGCCGGCTCAGTCCTCCTCCCGGCTCCAGCCCTCCGCGCGGAGCCGTGTCGCGTCGGCCGGGCGGGATTCGTCGAAGAGACGGCGGTGACCCCTCTCGACCCGCAGCCCGTCGACGTAGGCGCCGCGCCCGACGTACAGCCGGTCCGTGGTGTACCGCCATCGCACGACCAGGCCGGGAGCGGCCGGCAGGTCGGCGGTCAGGTCGTGCCAGACGCGGCCCGACCAGCCGGTGGCCGTGCCCGTCGGATGCGGTTCGGCGGAGCCGCCCCGCCGCCGCGTCGTGAACGGCACCGGCTCCCAGGTCGTGCCGCCGTCCGCCGAGGACTCCAGCACCAGGACGTCGGCCTTCGGCTCGGTGTCCCACCACAGCGCGCAGCTCAGCCGGGCCGCGCCGGACGAGGTGTCCAGCGCCGGCAGCGCCAGGGTCGCCGTGGCCGCGCTCGCCATCCCCGAGAACCATGCCGTGCGCCCCCGGGCCGGGCGGACCGGCACCGCGCGGGCCAGCTGGTTGGCGGCGGCCACCCGGGGCGCCGAACCGGACCGCCAACCGCGCACCGGATGCACCGAGTTGCCGAGGACGACGAGGAACGAGTCGGTGGTCGGGTCGAGCACCAGCGCGGTACCGGTGAACCCGGTGTGCCCGGCCGTGCGCGGGGTGGCCATCGCACCCATGTACCAGTGCTGGTAGAGCTCGAAGCCCAGTCCGTGCTCGTCGCCGGGGAACGCGGTGTTGAAGTCGGTGAACATCAGCTCCACCGACTCCGGCCGCAGGATCCGCCTCCGCCCGCACACACCGCCGTCGAGCAGCGTCCGTGCGAGGACCGCCAGGTCCCACGCGTCGGAGAACACACCCGCGTGCCCCGCGACCCCGCCGAGGCTGTACGCGTTCTCGTCGTGCACCTCGCCCCATACGAGCCCCCGGTCCAGCCCGGACCACGGCTTGCGGGCGTCCTCGGTGGCCGCGATCTTCGGCTTCCAGGACGCCGGAGGGTTGTAGCGGGTGCGGCGCATGCCGAGCGGCTCGGTGATCTCCTCGCGGAGCAGCACGTCCAGCCGTCGCCCGGTGACATGCTCCAGCACCAGCTGGAGCGAGATCAGGTTCAGGTCGGAGTACAGGTACGCGGTGCCCGGAGGGCTCGCGGGCTCCTCGTCGTAGACGCGTTGCACCTTCTCCTCGTACGTCGGCGCCTCGTACAACGGGATCCACGCGGGGAAGCCGGACGTGTGCGTCAGCAGCTGGCGTATCGTCACGTCCTGCTTCCCGGCCCGGCCGAAGTCCGGGAGGTACGAGGCGACCGGCGCCTCCAGCTCGACGCGGCCCCGCTCGATCTGCTGCACGGCGAGGATCGACGTGAACAGCTTCGACACCGACGCCAGGTCGAAGACGGTGTCCTCGGCCATCGGGATCTGCTGGTCCGGCGGGAACTCGACGCCGGTGTCGGTCTCCTCGTCGTACGCCTGGTAGCGCACGGCCATGCCGATGGGCCTGTGCAGCGCCACGGTGCGTCCACGTCCGGCGAGCAGAACCGCCCCCGCGTACCAGGGGTGTTCGGGGGACGGCTGGAGGAACGCCTCGGCGTCGGTCACGAGTTGCTTCAGGGGACCGGGCAGCAGCCCGGCCTCCCGCGCCGACCCGTGCCGCAGCGCGGGACGGCCGCCCCCGAGGGACGGGGCGGCCGCGGCGGCCGGATCGGCGGGCAGCGACGCGAACGCCAGCCCGCCTCCCAGCGCCAGTGCCCCCAGCCCCACTTGACGCCTGCTCATCCCTCTCGCGTCCGCCATCCGTCCACCCTCCCGAGTCCGGTCCCCGAGCCCTTTGAAAGTAACTTCCGGGGATCATCGCGCCGGATGAAACTTTCCTGTCAGGGGTGCCGGATGTCAATGGCTGTGGACAGAGGCGCCCGAGGAGCGGGACCGGCGGGGAGGCTCAGCCGCGCCGCTCCCGAAGGTCCACGATGCGCCGGATCTTGCCCACCGACCGCTCCAGCGACTCGGGGTCGACGATCTCCGCCTCGACCGAGACGCCGATGCCGTCCTTCACCGCCTGCACGATCGACCGGGCCGCCGCCTCACGGGTCGCCGCGTCCGCGTCCGCGCGGGCCTCCGCGCGCACCGTCAGCGCGTCCATGCGGCCGCTCGTCGTCAGCCGCAGCTGGAAGTGCGGCGCCACGCCCGGGGTGCGCAGCACGATCTCCTCGATCTGTGTGGGGAAGAGGTTCACCCCGCGCAGGATCACCATGTCGTCGCTGCGCCCGGTCACCTTTTCCATGCGCCGGAACACCCGCGCCGTGCCCGGCAGCAGCCGCGTCAGGTCCCGCGTCCGGTAACGGACGATCGGCATGGCCTCCTTGGTGAGCGAGGTGAACACCAGCTCGCCCTGCTCGCCCTCCGGCAGCACCTCGCCGGTGATCGGGTCGACGACCTCCGGGAAGAAGTGGTCCTCCCAGACGTGCAGCCCGTCCTTGGTCTCCACGCACTCCTGGGCCACGCCCGGGCCTATCACCTCGGACAGCCCGTAGATGTCCACCGCGTCGATCGCGAACCGCTCCTCGATCTCCCGCCGCATGTCCTGGGTCCACGGCTCGGCGCCGAAGACGCCCACCCGCAGCGACGTGGAGCGCGGGTCGACGCCCTGCCGCTCGAACTCGTCGAGCAGGGTGAGCATGTAGGACGGGGTCACCATGATGACCGACGGCTTCAGGTCCTGGATCAGCGTGACCTGGCGCGACGTCATCCCGCCGGACGCGGGGATCACCGTGCAGCCGAGCCGCTCGGCGCCGTAGTGCGCGCCCAGCCCGCCCGTGAACAGGCCGTACCCGTAGGCGATGTGGGCGATGTCGCCGGGCCTGGCGCCCGCCGCGCGCAGCGACCGCGCGACCATGTCGGCCCACATGGACAGGTCGTTCTCCGTGTAGCCCACGACCGTGGGGCGTCCGGTGGTGCCGCTGGAGGCGTGCAGCCGGCGGATCCGCTCCCGAGGGACGGCGAACATCCCGTACGGGTAGTTCGCCCGCAGGTCCGCCTTGGTGGTGAAGGGGAAGCGGGACAGGTCGGACAGCGAACGGCAGTCGTCCGGGTGGACGCCGGCCTGGTCGAAGGACTCCCGGTAGAACGGCACGTTCTCGTACGCGTGTCGCAAGGAGTTCCGCAGCCGCTCCAGCTGGAGGGCCCGCAACCCGTCGAGGTCGAGCCGCTCCGCCGGGTCCAGCAGGTCCGCCGCCTGAGTCATCAGGACCTTCCCTTCACCATCCCATTCCGGACGACCGATCATTCGGTCGTTTGCGTCGGGCCCCAGTAACGCAGCCGACCACCCTCCGGTGCAAGAGCCGGGCCTGCACTTTCATGTGAAGGCGCGGTGCAAGGTGACGGCGCCTGCGCCCCGTCGGAGGCGCGGGGAACCGCGCGACCGGCCCCCACCGGCCCGCAGCCGTCAGCCGCACGCCTTCCCACATCCCCCTCCCGCGACCTGTCCGCGGGACACACCCCTCGCTAGGCTGGCCGCCGACGGCAACAGGGAGGAGCACGGACGTGGCCGAGAGCACCACCCAGCGGCGCCCGCTCACAGGCTGGGACAAGCCCGAGCTGGACCTCAGCAACGCACAGTGGCAGTCCGGCAGCAACGGTCTGGGCGACGTCCAGATCGCCTTCGTGGAGGGCTTCATCGCCATGCGCAACAGCGGCCGGCCGGAGAGCCCCTCCCTGATCTTCACCCCCGCGGAGTGGGGCGCCTTCGTGTCGGGCGCGCGGGAGGGCGACTTCGACCTGACCTGACCCGCCCGGCGACGTGTGCCGCGCGCTTTTCCGGACACGTGATCAGCAGAGAGCCGCGCCGGACCGCGAGGGACGGCGTGGACCCGATGCCGTATCCGGAGGCGAGGCACATGGACGACCAGCCGGTGGTCGCCGCGGTGGACGGATCCACGGACGGACTGCGCGCCCTGGAGTGGGCCCTGGACGCCGCCCGGCGGCACCGGGCCACCCTGCGCGTCCTGCACGTCCGCGCGGACCCGCTCCGCACCCGGCAGGAATCACAGGACACCGGGCCGCCCGGCGCCGACGAGGACCCGGTGCTCGCGCAGGCACGCGCGCGGGTGGACGAACTGGGCGGCACGCCGTCCGTCGAGTACGTCGTCACCGAGGGCGTGCCCGGCGCGCTGCTGCCCGAGACCGGCTCGGAGGCCCGGCTGCTGGTGCTGGGCTCGCGGGGCCGCGGAGGCTTCACCAGCCTGCTGCTCGGCTCGAACTCCCTGGCCGCCGCCAGGGACGCCGGGTGTCCGGTGGTCGTGGTGCCCCGGCCGGGACGCGGCGGGGAGGAGCGGGAGGAGGCGCCGGTGCGCCGGGACGGCCCCGTGGTCGTCGGGACGAGCGCCGACAGCCCCGACACGGCGACGCTGGACTTCGCCTTCACGGAGGCCGCCCTGCGTCGCACCGGCCTGCGGGTCGTCACCGCCTACCCGTGGCCGCTGCAGACGATGCTGCTGCCCGGAGAGGTCGCGCCCGCGCAGGTCGACCAGGAGGCCGTGGAGCACGAGACGCGTGCCCTCGCCGAGGGCCTGCTCGCCCCCTGCCGGGAGCGGCACCCGGAGGTCGCCGCCGAGGCCGTCGTGGTGCCCGGGGACGCGGCCGGTCACCTGGTCGGCGAGTCCCGGGACGCCGCACTGGTCGTGGTGGGCCGCCACCGCCGCCGGCTGTTCGCGCCCGCCCGGATGATGGGCTCGGTCACCCAGGCGGTCCTGCTGCACGCGCACAGCCCGGTCGCGGTCGTCCCGCCCGCACCCGCCGAGGAGTGACCGGGAGGCCGCCGGGCCGGGCGGGCGGACGGGGGTCGCGGGGCTCCCGTCCGACCGTCCGAACCGCGCCTCGGCCACGTACCATGGCGGCATGTCGTTCCTCCGCCGCCGAAGCGCCACACCCGCCGGGCCCGAATTCGACGTACTGGCCATGGACCCGGGCGACTGGCCCGGCAACCTGGGCGCGGGTCTGCTGCCCGCCCCCGACGGAACCTGCCAGGGCGTCTTCCTGCGGTACGACCTGTTCGGCGGCCGCGGTCCCGCGATGATCATCGGCAACCTTCCCGAGGGGTCCCCGGCGCGTGACGTCCCCGAGGGCGAGGTGCCCTTCGAGGTCGGCCAGCTGCTGCTGGCGCTGGAGAACGACGAGGAGATCACCGTCGTCTCCACGGAGGACGTGCCCGTGATGCAGGGCGACAACCTGCTGATCGTGCGCCGCGTCAAGCTGTCCGAGAGCCGGATCTCCTGCGTGCAGTTCGACCGCAGCGACAACGTCCTGGTGACCATCGCAGCCTGGGACCGCCCGATCACCGACGACCTGTACGCCCTCCTCAAGCCGCTGCCGGCGGAGCTGTTCCAGCAGGGCTGACCCCGCTCACGGACGACGACGGGCGCCCCCGGACCGCACAGGTCCGGGGGCGCCCGTCGTGTGGTGCGCGCTCCCGCGTCACGACGACGCCACCGTCACGTCCGCGGCCCGCACGAAGCCGACGCGGTGGCCGAACTGGATCTCGTAGTACTGGTCCTTGCCGCGCACCACCTGGTGCGAGGCCGGGTCGAAGGTCACCGCGTAGTAGTACTCGCCCGGCACCTTGCCGCCGGTCACGTACTTCTGCCCGGCGAGCACCTTGTACGGCAACGGCGACACCGTCTGCGCCGGCACACCCTCCGGGTAGGCCGCGGCCTCCGGGTACGCGCGGCCGTACACGGGGACGGAGTCCAGGCCCTTGCGCGGGGTGATCACCTGGGCCTTGGCGGGTACGGCGGTGGGGTTCTTCGGCGGGTTGTGGAACCAGGCCTTCTGGCCGAGGTACCAGATCGCCGTCCAGTCGCCCCAGCGGTCCGCCACCGCGTACCGCTGGCCCGTGGACACCCGCGAGGACAGGTCGTTCACCCCGGTGGTGGGTGCGGAGCCGAGGCCGATGTCCGTGATGAGCGGGGAGTTCACGTCGTGGTCCGAGTACAGCCGCACCGCGCTCGACCCGTGCGGGGCGCAGGGCTCCCCGGCGGTCTCGCAGCCGGTGAACACCGGCCGGTGGGTGTCGTAGTCGGGCCGGATCGTGACGGCGCCGGCGCTCTTCGCGCCCGTGGCCTCGAGCGGGGCGCCGAGCAGTGCGAAGTAGTGGCGCCAGTCCCAGTACGGGCCGGGGTCGGTGTGCATGCCCGGGATGGTGGCCGTGGTGGTGCCGGGCACCGTGTCGTGGCCGAGGATGTGCTGCCGGTCGAGCGGGATGCCGTGCCTGTCGGACAGGTACTTCACCAGCCGCGCGGAGGAGCGGTACATGGCCTCCGTGTACCAGGCGTCCGGGTCGGTGAGGAAACCTTCGTGCTCCAGGCCGATCGACGCCGCGTTGACGTACCAGTTGCCCGCGTGCCAGGCGACGTCCTTCGCCTTCACGTGCTGCGCGATGTGACCGTCGGTGGAGCGCAGGCTGTACTGCCACGACACGTAGGTCGGGTCCTGGACCATGTCGAGGACGCCCTCCCAGGCGCCCTCCGTGTCGTGCACGACGATGTACCGGATCCGCTGCGAGGCGGGCCGGTTCCCCAGGTCGTGGTTGCCGTAGTCGCCGTCGCCGAACTCCTCGTACGGCGCCGGGATCCACTCGCAGGACACCGTCCGCGGGCACTCCGTGCCGGCCGCGGATCCCTTGCGCAGTCCGGCGCGCTCCAGCGCCGACGGATCGGGCGCGAGGTCCGGGCTCGCGTCCAGGGCGACCCGCTGGCCGGCGTCCGTGACCCGCTCCTCGCCGTCCCGGATCACCGCGAACACCTCGTTCGCGTACGCGGTCGCCGAGGCGCGGTCGTCGGCGCCGGAGAACAGCGCCACCGCTCCGAACCAGTCGGCCGGGTCGTCGCTGGCCGGCGCGCCCAGCCGGCGCTGCGCCTCGGCCAGCAGGGCGGCGCCGCCCGCCACGTTCGCCGCCGGGTCCTCGCGCAGCCTCTCGGCGTCCAGGCCGGTCAGCCGGGCCGCCCTCGGCAGGGTGGTCAGCCGGTCCGGCAGCTTCGCGGTGTCCAGGCCGAGTTCCGAGGGGCGCAGCGCGGGACGGGCGTCGTCGCCGCGCGGGTCCTCGGCGCCGGTGGAGTGGTGCCCGGCGGAGGCGAGCGCGGTCCGGGCGTCGGTCAGGTGCATCGGCCCGTAGCCACCGGTGACGCTCGGGGCGCCGCCGTGCGCGTCCCAGCGGGACTGCAGATAGGAGACGCCCAGCAGCACGCTCTGCGGGACGTCGTACGCGGCCGCCGCGGAGGCGAACGCCTGTTGCAGCCGGGCGGTGGCCGGCGGGGCCGGGTCGGGCGCCGCGCCCAGCAGGGGCAGCGTCAACGCGGCTGCGGCCAGGGCGCCCCGGACGGCGCGTCGGGACGGCCCGGCCGCACGGCCGGGCTCGGTGGCGAGATCTCGCAATGCAGCCTCCTGGGGACGGTCGTGCGACCCGTCAGTGGTACCGGCAGGCCGATGATCCGTCAATCATGCCCAGGAGGGCGCGAATTCCCTTGTCAATCGGGGTGTGGCGAGATTTCGTGGCGGGCCCCGCCGGACCTGCGGCGCGTCAGCGGTCTACACCGGTGGCACGCCCCCACGGGGCCCGCGCCTGGCCGTATACCGATGCCAGGTTCTCGCCCAGGGCAGCCGCAGCCGGTGCGGAGCCGCTCCGGCACACGCGGGTCGGGGTGGGCGGCCGCCAGGCGGACCGTGTCCTGCCGGACGTCGCGCGGTTCCGGCGGCGCGGTGCCGAATCCGTGGTCGGAGACGGTTCTGCCGCCCGCGGGGGAGGCCACCTGCGGGCAGTCGTTCGAATGCCGCGGGACGGCCCGCCGGCGAGGGCGAGGGCCGGCGCCCGAGGGCGCCGCCGCTTCGGCGGGCCGGCCGCGCGTCCGCCCCCGCGGTCGGTGTCAGGCCGGAAACCGGACGGCTCCGTCGCTGCCGCCCGCGGCAACCGAGGTGCGCGGCCCCCGCCACCGGCCTCGGCCGCCGCGGGGGCGCCAGGGCGAGGGGAGCCGGTGGACGGCGGACGCCGGGTCAGCGGGTGCCGACCGCCGCGCGCACGGCCTTCCGGGCCATCTGGCAGTCGTCGTGCAGCCGGCGCAGCAGCAGCCGCTGCTCCTCACCGGACGGCGTGCCGCCCGGCTGACCCCCCATGGAGGCGGGCGCCGACTCGTGCATCGAACGCTGCACGGCCGTCTCGTAGGTGCGGATCTCCCGGGTCAGCACGAGCATCAGGTTCACCAGGAACGCGTCGCGCGAGGCGGGGCCCGCCGACTGGGCGATCTGGCTGATCTGGCGCCGGGCCGCCGGGGCGTCCCCGAGCACCGACCACAGCGTCGCCAGGTCGTAGCCCGGCAGGTACCAGCCCGCGTGCTCCCAGTCCACCAGCACCGGACCGGCCGGTGAGATCAGGATGTTGGAGAGCAGCGCGTCGCCGTGGCAGAACTGGCCCATGCCCTGCCGCCCCGTCGCCACGGCGATGCCGTGCAGCAGCTTCTGCAGGTCCCCGAGATCCCGGTCGGTGAGCAGACCCAGCTCGTGGTAGCGGTTGATCCGGGCCGCGTAGTCCAGTGGTGCGTCGAACGTCCCGGCGGGCGGCCGCCAGGAGTTGAGCCGGCAGATCGCGCCGAGTGCCGCCCTGATGTCCGCCCGGGGCGGCGCCTCCGCCGGGTGCCGCTGGAGCGCCGCCACCCGTCCGGGCAGACGCTCGATGACCAGCGTGCAGTTGTCCGGGTCCGCTGCGATCAGCCGGGGCGCCCGCACGGGGGGACGCTGCCGGACGAACGAGCGGTATGCCGCTATTTCGTGCCGGATGCGCTCGCTCCACGCGGGGGAGTGGTCCAGTAAGCACTTGGCGACCGCCGTGCTGCGGCCCGTCGTGCCGACCAGGAGGACCGACCGGCCGGTGCGGCGCAGCACCTGGACCGGCGCGAACTCCGGACAGATGCGGTGCACCGACGCGAGCGCCGTGCGCAGTTGCGCGCCCTGTGCGCCGGACAGGTCGAGCCTCCCGCTGAGCGGCTGGGTGCCCGGTCCCGCGAGGCGCCGTGCGTTGCCCGCGCCGAGCACGGGGGTCGCCGGGCGCGCGGGGGCGAGGTAGGGGCCGCTGTCCGACGGACGCGGACGCAGCGGCCGGGGCGGGGCGGACACGGAGGACGATGCTGCGTACATGGGTGATACAGATCCCTTCGTGTGCCTGCGACGTCAGCGCACCACCCAACCCGGCCGCCCGGCCGCACCCTGGGGGAATGCCCCTGCGGCGACGGGGTCGTGGTGGCGCGTTCCTACTCGACACCCGAGGGGCCCTGGCACACCATCTGGCGGACCCTGGCGAACCCTGGCGAATAGTCGCCCGGCACTGCCCACCGGGCTACTGTCAACTCAGCCGAGAACCTGGGGGCTTGACGTGAGCGGACAACCCAACACCCGGCTCTCGGACCTGTTCGGCCTGGCCGGCTGGTCCAAGGGCGAACTCGCGAGGCTGGTGAACCGGCAGGCGGCGGCCATGGGCCATCCGCAGCTGGCGACCGACACCTCCCGGGTGCGGCGGTGGATCGACATGGGAGAGATCCCGCGCGATCCGGTGCCGCGGGTGCTGGCGGCTCTGTTCACCGAGCGTCTCGGCCGTGTCGTGACCATCGAGGATCTCGGTCTGGTCCGGCACGGGCGTACGGGGAAACGGCAACGCGCCGGGAGTGCGGAACATCCCGACGGAATGCCGTGGGCGCCCGAGCGGACGGCCGAGGTCCTCACCGAATTCACGGGAATGGACCTCATGCTCAACCGACGCGGCCTGGTGGGTGCGGGCGCCGCCCTCACCGCGGGCTCCGCACTCAGCAGCGCCATGCACGACTGGCTGCACACCGATCCGGCCCTGACCGCAGACGCCCCCCGCCTGCACGATCCCCTGCACGCCGAACCCGCCGGGTTCGACCGCTACGAGGCCGCCCCCATCGGGTCGCAGGAGATCGAGGAACTGGAGCGCTCCGTGGAGGTGTTCCGCGCCTGGGACGCCGCCCGCGGCGGCGGGCTCCAGCGCAAGGCGGTCGTGGGGCAGCTCAACGAGGTGGGCGGCATGCTCACCTACCACCATCCGCCCCATCTCCAGCGGCGCCTGTGGGGCGTCGCCGCCAACCTGGCGGTCCTCGCCGGCTGGATGTCGCACGACGTCGGCATGGAACCGACGGCGCAGAAGTACTTCGTCATCGCCGCCCACGCGGCACGGGAGGGCGGCGACCGCCCGCGCGCCGGCGAGGCGCTGTCCCGCGCGGCCCGCCAGATGGTGCACCTGGGCAAGCCCGACGAGGCGCTCGACCTGATGAAACTCGCCCAGTCCGGCTCGGGTGAGCAGGTGCTGCCGCGCACCCGCGCCATGTTCCACACCATCGAGGCGTGGGCGCAGGCGTCCATGGGCAAGGGCCAGGCGATGCGCCGCACCCTGGGCCGGGCGGAGGACCTGTTCGTCTCCGACAAGGGGGACGTGCCGCCGCCGAACTGGATGCAGCTGTTCAACGAGGCGGACCTGTACGGCATGCAGGCCCTCGCCTACCGCACGCTCGCGGAGTTCGAACCGGGCGCCGCCGCCCACGCCCAGCACTACGCGGACAAGGCGCTCGCCCTGCGGGTGGACGCCCAGCAGCGGTCGAAGATCTTCGACTTCCTGTCGATGGCCTCCGCGTGCTTCATCGCCGACGACCCCGAGCAGGCCGACCGCTTCGCGCGGCTCGCCCTGGTGTCGATGGGGCAGAACTCCTCACGCCGCACCTGGGACCGGCTGCGCCAGATGTACCGGCTGACCGCCGAGTACTCCTCGTACCCGAGGATCCAGGAGCTGCGGGAGGAGATCGAACTGGCGCTGCCCAAGCCCCGGGGCAAGGGCGGGACCGCGAGGGCCTGAGGGTCACGCGGCCCTTGTCGCGGGTCGGTCGTCACGTGCGATCCCCCGTCAGGAGGCGACGCGCGCCACCAGCACACAGGCGTGCTCCGCACGCTCTCCCTCACCGAACTCCCGTACGACCTCCCGGACGCAGTCCTGGGCGGAACGGCCCCCGGCGAACCGGGGCGCCAGGGCGAGGAGCCGGTGGGCGGCGGCCGTCCCGGTGTGCCCGGGGACCAGGCCGTCGGTGTGCAGCAGAAGCAGGTCGCCGACCTCGAGGGTCTCCTCGGCCTGCTCGTGCGCGGAGCCTGGGGCGGCGCCCAGCAGCGTCCCCCGCGATGCGTCCAGCGCCCGTCCCGCCCGGCCGCGGTAGAGCAGCGGGGCGGGGTGGCCGGCCCGCGCCCATACCGCGGTGCGGGTGTCGTGCCGGTAGCGCAGGCAGACGGCGCCGGCCAGGACCGGCTGGGCGGTGGTGTCGAGCAGCCGGTCGAGGCAGTCGAGGAGGGGGCCGGGCGCGCTGCCGGCCAGCGCCATGCCCCGGACGGCGCCGAGCAGCATGGCCACACCGGACGCGGCGCCCACGCCCTGTCCGGTGAGCTCGCCGACGCCCAGCAGGGTGGCGTCGTCGGACAGTTCGAGGGCGTCGTACCAGCAGCCGCCGACCGACGCGTGCGCGGAGGGCGGCAGATGGGCGGCGGCCACGTCCAGGGCTCGTGGGCCGCGCCGCGGGAACCGCAGGGAGCCGTGCCACGCCGGGAGCACGGCCTCCTGCAGTTCGACCGCGAGCCGGTGCTCGCTGCGCGCCGCGGCGTGCCGGTGCCGGTGCAGCGAGTCACGGGTCTCGCTCACCGCCGTGCGGCAGCGGCGCAGTTCGCTGACGTCGCGCAGGACCGCCCACATGGAGACGGTGCTGCCGTCGGCGCCGAGCACCGGTTCGCCCATCATGTGCACGGTCCGTACGTCGTCGGCCGCGTGCACCACGCGGAACTCCCCGTCGATGGGGCGGCCGTCGACCAGGCAGCCGGTGACCATCCGGGTCAGGCGGGGCCGGTCCTCGTCGCACACGAGGGAGGGCAGTTCGTCGAGGGTAAGCGGGGGAGCGGCCGGGTCGCGGCCGAGGATCCGGTACAGCTCGCCCGACCAGCTCACCTCGTCCGTCAGGAGGTCCCACTCGGCGCTGCCGACCCGGCTGAGCAGGGCGGCGCGGGAGGGGGCCGGCGGCGCGGGTAACTCCTCGGCCGGGGCGGGCGCCGGGTCGTCCCGCAGCTGCGCCAGGTGCTCGTCCAGGTCGTCGAGCTGGTGCATCGCCAGGTCGTACAGCGCGCGGCGCCAGCGCTCCCGGGGGTCCCCCGCGTCGGCCGGGGTGTCACGGCGGACGGCGTCGACCTCGCTTTTGAGCCGCCGGGTCTGCGAGATGAGCGCGTCGACCGGGCCGCCTCCCGGCGGCCGGGCGGCGGGGCGGTCCGCGGAGAGAGGGGACGGCATGACGCACTCCGATGCGGGACGGTACGGCCTTCGGGCGGGCGGAGGGACCGTTACGACTGTTGCACAGGCCGCCACGGCCCGTAAGGGATTTGGCAACACACGATAAGGTGGTGCCCTTGGCATATGCCACCGTCTTCACGGAGCTACCGCGAGGTAGTCACATGGTGCCCGCCGGACGCTCCAACTTCCATGGTACGCAAGTGAACTGACGGGGTGTCAGGCACCCCCGCAGGGCTCAATCAAACGTTCGAGGATCGGGTGTCAGTTCGACGGCGGGGTGCGGTGACCTCTCCGCGCCCCGACGCCCGTCAGTAGCGCAGCACCGCCGCCATGCCCTGCGCGTCCCGCAGCGCGCCGTCCGGCACGAACCGCACGTCGGCTCCGGTCTCCAGGCACTGCTCGACGATCTCGTCCACGATGTCCTCGCGGGCGTCGAGGTCGTCGTCCTCGGCGACGATCAGATGCTCTCCGTCGTCGCGGACCGTGATCCGGTAGTTCTCCTCGACGGCCAGCAGACGGATCCGGCCCTCGCGGGCGCTCTGCCACAGCTCGTCGACACCGGCCGCGAACTCCTTGCGGCTGCGCGCGGACTCCAGCTCCCGCGCCACCTCCTCGGCCCGCTTGCGGTCCTGTTCCTCCAGCACGGGCCGCACCGCCTGCCACACCATCTCCGGCGTCCCGTGCGCCAGTCCGCCCCGCGGCACCTGCACGGCGTCCTTGCAGGCGCCGCCGAACTCGCACAGCAGCGACAGCGCCGCCGGTTCGCCGGTGACGTACAGCGGCCTCGGGTGGGCCCGCACCAGGGACGTCAGCGCCGTGGCCGCCTCCTTCAGGAAGCGACGGGTGTCCTCGTCCCGGTAGTTGCTGGGCTGGTCGCCGACCCGCATCTCCCGCTCGGGGTCGAAGTTGGGCTCCTCGCGGATCAGCGGGAAGCCGCCGGCGCGCTCCTCGACGACCCGGTCCGGACCGCCGCTCCACAGCGAGGCCCGGTCGGCGGCGACGGACAGCACCCAGAACGGGCGCTCCGCCGTCTGCGCGGAGACCAGGTTGCGGGTGAGGAAGGTGTCCGAGAGCACCACGCGCTCCGGGACGCTGCGCGCCAGCGACCACACCTGGTGCTCGCCCGGTGCGGCGAAGATGGCCAGGCCGTCCTCGGCGTGCGCCAGATCGACCTCGGCCAGGGCCCGGTCCAGCTGGGCGGCCACGTCGGCGCGCCGGTCCCGGGGGACCGCGGGATCGGACTCCAGCTTCTTCTTCGCCTCGGCCACGAGCGTGCGCAGCCGCACCGCGTCCTCGGTGCTCAGGGGGTCGCGGCGGTGGGTCGGCGTCAGCACCGACACCGCCGGGTAGGGGCGCGGCCGACGGAGTTCGGCGAGGACGGAGGGACTCAGATCGTGCTCCATGACAGCACCATAGGGCGGAATCCCCGGTAGGGCATTCGGGGCAAAGCGCCCACCGGGCGCGCGGCGGTCCCGCGGGCCGCGGGTGCACGCTGGTGGAGGAGGTGACCGCCGATGGCGCGCTTGGTCGTGGAGCGGGACGCGGACGGGTGGACCGTCGTCGTCCGGCTGGCGTGGTGGGAGGCGCTGCTCGCACGCCGCCGCACGGTACGGGTGCCGCGGGCATGGGTGGCGGCGACGGGGGTGGAGCCCGACTGGTGGCGCGCGATGCGCGGCACGCCGGTGGTCGGACGCTGCCGGCCGGGGCGGTTCTGCGTGGGGGAGCGGGAGCACGTGCTGGGCCGCGACTTCGTCGCCGTACGCGCGGGCGTCCCGGTGGTGGTGCTGGACCTGAGGCCCCCGGCGCCGTTCGTACGGCTCGCGGTGTCCGTGCCGGACGCGAGGGAGGCCGCCCGGTCGCTGCGGCCCGGCGAGGACGCGGACGAGGAGGATGCCCCCGAGGAGGCCTCCGGTTGACGGAGCGGAAAGCCCGCGTCAGATCCGGTCCTCGTCCTCCGCGCCGCAGGAACTGCCGCTTCGCGGGAGGGAACCGTAGAGCAGGAAGTCGTCGACCTTGCGGTGGACGCACGCGGACGAACCGTAGCCCGTGTGGCCCTCGTTGCGGTTGTCCAGCACCACGGCCGACGGGCCCAGCCGCCTCGCCGTCTGCTCCGTCCAGTAGTACGGGGTGGCGGGGTCGCCGCGGGTGCCGACGAGCAGCATCTTCGGGGTGTCCAGGTCCTTGACCTTCTCCCGGATGTAGTCGGTCCCCTTGGGGCGGCCGTGGCACAGCACCACCTGTGCCAGCCGGTACGGCCCGAACACCGGCGAGGCCTTCTCGTACGCGGCGCGCAAGCGGGCCAGTTCCCCGGTGAGCCGCTCCTCGTCAGGACGGTCCGGGTCGTCGGCGCAGTTGACCGCCATCAGCGCTGCGGGGAGGTTGTCCAGCGGGACGTCCTCCTCGTCGGCGAGCGGCTCGTCGTCGCGTGCCGGGGCGGGGGCCGGGGACGGCGCGGGCGGCGGGGCGGGCGCGGGGGCCAGCCCGCCGGACGCGAGGGCCTCCACGCCGCTGGTGTCGCCGTCCTCCATCAGCTGGGCGAGCACCCGCTGGAGCACCGGCCACATCTCCTTGCTGTAGAGGCCCTGCGCGATGGCGCCGGCCAGGTCCTGGCCGGTGAACTCGTAGCCGAAGTCGGTCGGCACGGGGGTGTCGTCGAGGGAGCGCACCAGGTCCACGACGTGCTCGCGGGCGGCGCGCGCGTCCTGCCCGAACGGGCAGGCGAGCTCCTCGGTGCACCAGGTGAGGAAGTTCTCCAGCGCCGTCTGCTGCCCGCGCGCACCGGCGAGACCCTGCTCGGCCAGGGGCTCGGTCAGCGTGTCCACGCCGTCCAGGGCCATCCGGCCCACGTTGTCGGGGAACCGGGCCGCGTACACCGCGCCGAGCCGGGTCCCGTAGGAGAAGCCGAGGTAGTTGAGCTTCCTGTCGCCCAGCGCCTGACGCATCACGTCCAGGTCGCGGGCCACGTCGACGGTGCCCATGTGGGCGAGGACCGGGCCGGATCGCTTCTCGCACTCGGCCGCCACCTCGCGCAACTGCCGCAGCGCGTCGCGCGGATCGCCCGTCCCCTCGCCGTCGGTCGCGGCCAGCGCACGGCTCGTCGCGTCGGCCCCGCAGCTCACGGGGGAGGAACGGCCCACGCCCCGCGGGTCGAACGACACCACGTCGTAGTCGTCGGTCAGACCGAGGAAGTCCTTACGGCCGTACGCCAGGCCCTGCACCCCGGAGCCGCCGGGACCGCCGAAGTTCAGCACGACCGAGCCGCGCGGGTCGTCGGAGGACGCGCGGTAACGGGCGAGCGCCAGCTCCAGGGTGCCCTTGCCGGGGTCGGCGTAGTCGAGCGGCACGGTGAGCGTCCCGCACTGAAGGTCCTTCGGCAGCTCCGTGCCCTCGCAGGCCGCCCACTTGATCTTCTGGTCGTAGAACCGGCCCAGATCGGGTTCGTCGCGCGCGGTGGCCGTCAGGCCCGTCGCCAGCAGGACCAGCCCGACCGCTCCGGCCGCCGCCCCGCGCCGGAAGGAGGGCGGCAGCGCCTTCGCGTGGTGACCGCCCCGGAGTCGCTCGGACAGCTCGCCCAGCATCGAAGCCTCCCAAGGCGCCCGACCGGCGCCCTCGCCCACCATAAGCGGGCCCCGCAGCGCCCGCCCGTCGGCCGCGCGGCGCCGGTGACGGGTCGCGTCCGGGTGTTCGGGCACCGCGAGTTCGAGGGACTTTGCCGGACGTTCGAAAGCCGGGACCCCCTATGGGGTGAACCGGCTGCGGCATACGGAGGAGCCATAACCCGGATGCCACGCCCGCGTTCTATCCGGTGGCGGGCGAACGCCCGCGACCAAGTCTGGAAGGGCAGGGAACCTATGCGAAGGGTGACCCGAAACGGTGTGATCGCCGTCGCCGCCGCGTCCGGCGCGATGGCCGTGGCGATGCCGGCGTACGCCGATTCCGGGGCGGAGGGCGTCGCGGCCGGGTCGCCCGGAGTGGCGTCCGGGAACAGCGTTCAGCTCCCGGTGCACGTCCCGGTGAACGTGTGCGGCAACACGGTGAACGTGGTGGGCCTCCTCAACCCCGCGGCGGGCAACACCTGCGTCAACGAGGACGTGCGGCACGAGGCGGCCGCCGGTTCCTCGAAGGGGGCGTCCGACGCGTCGGACGCGTCCTCCACGTCCGGCGCGTCCGCCGAGGGCGGCGCACACGGTTCGCCGGGCCTGCTGTCCGGCAACGGCGTGCAGCTCCCGGTGCACGTGCCGGTCAACGTGACGGGGAACAGTGTGAACGTGGTCGGCATCGGCAACCCGTCGACGGACAACAGCTCCGTCAACGAGTCCGGGGAGCGCCCCGGGCCCGCGCCCGAGCGGACCGTGCCGGCCCGCACCCTGCCCGCCCCGGTGGCGCAGGAGGCGGCCCCCGCCGAGCAGGTCGCGCTCGCCGAGACCGGCGCCGACCACACGGTCCCGGTGCTCGCCACCGGCGCCGCGATGTTCCTGGGCGGAGTCGCCCTGTACCGCCGCGCCCGGCTCCGCACGGGCGTCTGACCGCCCCCGCGGAAACGCTCCGCCCCCCCCGGGCCCGCCGGCCGGACCCGGGGGACGGGCCGCGTCAGCCGCTCGGGCGATGGAACCGCCGGTGCAAGGCGGCGATGTCGTCGGTCAGTTCCGGCACGGGTCCGTCCACGGTCACGTTCGGGGCGATCGCGGAGACCGGCAGCGGCCGCACGGGCGGCTCGGGCACGCCCCACTCGGCCAGCCAGGAGGTCAGCTGCTCGGACGAGGCCACGTACACGACGCGTCCCAGGCCCACCCAGGCGTGGGCGGCGGCGCACATCGGGCAGTGCTCGCCCGAGGTGTGGACGGTGGCGGCGGCCCGCTCCTGAGGCGTCATGTGCGCGGCCGCCCAGCGCGCCAGCTCGAACTCGGGGTGCCGGGTGCGGTCGCCGGAGGCCACCCGGTTGCGGTCCTCGGCGAGCACGGTGCCGTCCCCGGACACCAGCACGGAGCCGAACGGTTCGTCGCCCGCCTCCAGCGCCTCGGCGGCGAGCTCCACGCAGCGGCGCAGGTGGGGCAGTTCGTCGTCCCGTACGGCCATGGTCCCGTCCTCCCTGGGCGGCTCGATCGTCGGCAACGATAAACCCGTTGCCCGGCCGGAGACCGGATGATGCACTCCCGGCATGCCTGCCACCACCGCACCGGCCGCCCTGCTCGCCCTCTACGACCGTGAGATGCGCCGGGGCGCCCGCCCGGACGGACCCGACGCCGTCGTCGAACGCGTCGGCCGGGTGGTCCGCCGCACGGCCCCCGCCCACGGCTGGAACGGAATCGAGTGGTCCGGCTTCGCCTCGGCGCGGGAGGCGGACGAGGCGATCGCCGGCCAGATCGCGCACTACACGTCCCGGGGCCTCCCCTTCGAGTGGAAGCTGTACGCCCACGACGAACCGGCGGACCTGGGTGAGCGTCTCTTGGCGGCCGGCTTCACCGCCGGGCCGGACGAGACGCTGATGGCGGCGGAGATCGACGCGGTCACCCTGACCGATACGGTCCCCGACGGCATACGGGTCGTCCCGGTCACGGACACGGCCGGCGTCGACCAGGTCGCCGAGGTGCACGAACGCGCCTTCGGTGACGACGCGTCCCGCTTCCGCCGCCGGCTCCTGGACGCCCTGACCACCACCCCGGACACGGTCGCGGCCGTCCTCGCCCTCGCCGGTGACGTCCCGGTCGGCGCGGCTCGCATGGAGCTGACTCCCGGCACGAGCTTCGCGGGCCTGTGGGGCGGCGGCACGGTGCCGGAGTGGCGGGGCCGGGGCGTCTACCGCGCCCTGATCACCCACCGGGCGCGCATCGCGGCGGCCCGCGGACACCGTGTCCTCCACGTGGACGCGTCCCCGCGGAGCCGCCCGATCCTGCGACGCCTGGGCTTCACCCCGCTGACGGTGACGACACCGTACGTGTACGAGCCGCCCCAGTAGGCCGGGACGCGGTCGCTCAGGACGCACGAGAGCGGTGGCCGTCCCACCGGGTGTGAACACTCACCGCCCGTCGGACAGCCACCGCTCCCGTCAGAAGGCCCGCGTCTCAGCGGTTCAGCTTGGCCCGGTCCAGGGCCGCCACGCCCACCGCCGCGAGCGCGATCTGGATCAGCCACTCCACCCAGTCGACGCCCTTGGTGTCCGCCACGCCGAAGGCCGACGCGAGGGCCGAGCCGATGAGGGCGGCTGCGATGCCGACCAGGATCGTCCACAGGATGCCGATGCGCTGACGGCCCGGGACGACCAGGCGGCCCAGGACGCCGATCACGATGCCGATGACCAGGGCGCTGATGATGCCGTCGATCTCCATGTCTCCCCTTTCCCCTTTCCTCCGCTGAGAAGCTTCTGCCCGCCGGCCGCGGCGGCAGTCGCGGAAAGGGGCCAGCCCGCGAGATCACGCGGACCGGCCGGGGGAGGGCGGCGTCGTGCCCCTACCTCGATTTGGATACCGCCCTGGCCGCCGTGGCGGCGCAGGCGGTGCCCAGGATCACGGCGAGAGCGCCGATGACGACGTTGTTCCAGATCACCCCGGCGTCGGGGTTGGTGCCCACGACCCATGGAGAGATGATCATCCAGATGCCGAGCGCGCACATGGCTCCACTGAGGCCGTACATGCGCGAGGGGGCCGCCGTGAACCCGAGGGCCAGCAGACCGATCGCGATGCCGATGATCAGGTTGTGCGTCACGAGCGGCGGCTGACTCGTCGTGTAGTGGAGGATCCACGGTGACACCGCGCAGTAGAGGCCGAGCAGGAACACCGGGCCGTCCACGAAAGCGACGTCACGACTGCCGAGGACGCGTTCGTAGCGTGCCCGCATCTCCGGCGCATCCGGATGGCTGGAGAGATCCCCACGCTGGTGTGAGACGTTGGCCATGGTCGTCTCCTTTGACTAGCAGGCCTGACCGCGTCTGGGTGCGGTATGCGGTAAGCGCCGCGTACGTCCCATTGTGCTCTTATTTCTCCTTTATGTGTAGTCGTGGAGCGAGGTCTTGGAGCCCGTTCGCGGTCGCCGGGGGAAGGGGGTCCCCCCTCAGCGGTGTGTACGCGCCACTGTGACTGGTCCAGACCCTTGACTGGTACAGACCAAAGCGCTTGAGTGTGCTCCACACCCCCCACCACGGCCGCCCCCACGCCGTGACCGGCCCCGCCGGCGCGCGCGGGCGAGGTCTCGCCCCGGCATGTCCTCGTCGCGGGAGCGGCCGTGTTCCGCAAAGGAGTTGATCCCTTGTCGAGACGCCGTATCGCCGCCGTCACCGCCGCCCTCGTCCTCGCCGGAAGCGCCCCGATGCTGCTCCCCGCCGCGGCCACCACCGCCTCGGCCGCCGCCGCGGCCGCGTGTTCGAGCTACCCCGCCTGGGTCGCCGGACAGTGGTACGAGGCCGGTGCGATCGTCCGTTACACCGACGGCAAGGCGTACATCGCCGAGCACGCCAACCCGGGTTACGACCCGACCGTCAGCACCTGGTACTGGGAGCCCTACGCCTGTGACAACGGGCCCGGGACGCCCGTCGGGAACTTCGTCGTGACCGAGGCACAGTTCAACCAGATGTTCCCGAACCGGAACCCCTTCTACACCTACAGCGGCCTCACCGCCGCGCTCAGCGCCTACCCCGGCTTCGCCAACACCGGGAGCGACACGGTGAAGAAGCAGGAGGCCGCCGCCTTCCTCGCCAACGTCAGCCACGAGACCGGCGGTCTGGTCCACGTCGTGGAGCAGAACCAGGCCAACTACCCGCACTACTGCGACTGGGGCCGGCCGTACGGCTGCCCGGCCGGCCAGGCCGCCTACTACGGGCGCGGTCCCATCCAGCTGAGCTGGAACTTCAACTACAAGGCCGCGGGCGACGCGTTGGGCATCGACCTGCTGAACAACCCCTGGCTGGTGCAGAACGACGCGGCCGTCGCCTGGAAGACCGCCCTCTGGTACTGGAACACCCAGACCGGTCCGGGCAGCATGACCGGCCATGCCGCCATGGTGAACGGGGCCGGTTTCGGCCAGACGATCCGCAGCATCAACGGCTCGCTGGAGTGCGACGGCAGGAACCCGGCGCAGGTCCAGAGCCGGGTGACGAAGTACCAGCAGTTCACCCAGATCCTCGGGACGACCCCCGGCGGCAACCTGTACTGCTGACGCGAACGGCGCGGCGTGGTGTCATGCACCTGACCGTGGCTTCGGGGCCGCCCCGGAGCCACGGCCCGCCCCCTCCGGACGAAGGGAACCGCATGCGCACCCCCCACGCCCTGCTCGCCACCGCCGTCACGACCGCCGCGCTCGCCGCGGCGGCCGTGACACCCGCCCCCGCCGCGTCCGTCGACGCCGTGCCGCGGCCCGGCCCGTACTACGTCCAGAGCGCCGTCACCGGCCTCAACGCCGCCGACGCCTCCGGGACGGTCGAACAGCACCGCCCACGCGGCGACGAGGACCGCCAGCAGTGGGCCCTGCGCCCCGACGGCGCCGGCCACCTGCTGGAGAACACCGACACCCCCGGCTCCTGCCTCGGACGCGCCGGCGACCAGGCCCGCACCGTCTCCTGCGCGGCCGTCGAGGCGCGCTGGCAGATCACCCCGCTCGGCGCCGACCGGTACGCGCTCTCCGCCCCCGGCACCGACCGGCGCCTCACCGTCGCACCCAGACCCGCCGGCGCCGTCCACCCCGCCCCGCTGTCCGTCGCCAGTGGCGCCGGCGACCTCGCCGCCTGGTACCTCACCCCCGTCGACGCGCCCGGCGGCCCCGTGCCGCCCAGGGAGGAACGCACCCTCGACCAGGTCACGTTCCTCACCGCCCACAACGCCTACGCGAACGGCGTCGACGGCGGTTTCGCCCCACCCTTCGTCGACCTCTTCCCCAACCAGAGCCGGGGCATCGAACAGCAACTCCGCGACGGCGTCCGCGGGTTCATGCTGGACATCCACCAGACGCCGGACGGCGCCATCCTCTGCCACAACAGCTGCACCCTGGTGCGCAGACCCGTCGCCCTGTGGGTCGACCTCCAGCGGATCACCGACTTCCTGCGCGCCCACCCCGAGGAGTTCGTCACCGTCTTCCTGGAGGACTACGTCGACCCCGGCGTCCTGCGCGCCGAACTGGACCGCGTGCAGGGACTGTCCGACGTGCTCTACCGCCCGGACCGCACCGGGGTGCGCGAGAACGGCTGGCCCACCTTGGGCGAACTGGCCGCCGCGGGACACCGGTTGCTGATCTTCACCGACCACGGCAAGGACGCCGACCGCTCGGCCGGGCTGACCCGGGACACCTTCGGCGTGATGTACCAGCGCGACTGGACCGTGGAGAACCACTGGTCCATGGGCCCGGGCATCGGCTCCTCCGACTGGTCCTGTCACAGCCGCTGGTACGACGCGAACACCACGCTTCCGCTCACCCGCACCGAGCCAGGCTTCCGGCCCCTCTTCGTCATGAACCACTTCCGGGACGCCGCCGTCGCCTCCACCGCCGCCACCGACAACGCCAAGCTCGCCGACCGCGCCCGCCGCTTCTGCCAGCCGGCCGCCCGCAAGAAGCCCACCTACCTCGCCGTCGACCGCTACGAGCTGGGCAGTCCCGCGGCCGCCGTGGACGCGCTGAACACCTACACCTACCCGTAGCGGACCACGCGGTCCCGCCCCGGAACGGCCGCCGGGGCGGGACTGGCGTTTCCCGCAGTTTTACGTATAACCTCTCCGGTCAACCCCTCCGAGAGGTGACGATGAGACGCATTGCCCTGGTCACCCTCGTCGTCCACGACTACGACGAGGCGATCCGCTTCTACACCGAGGCCCTCGGCTTCCGGCTCGCCGAGGACGCGCCCCGGCCGGACGGCGGCCGCTGGGTCGTCGTCGAGCCCGGCGCCGGCCACACCGGCGCGGCCCTGCTGCTGGCCCGCGCCGCGGGGGAGGAGCAGGGCGCCCGGGTGGGCGACCAGACCGGCGGACGCGTGGGCTTCTTCCTGCACACCGACGACTTCGCCCGCGACCACGCCCGCATGACCGCCGCCGGGGTGACCTTCCTGGAGGAGCCGCGCCACGAGCCGTACGGCTCGGTCGCCGTCTTCCAGGACCTCTACGGCAACCGCTGGGACCTGCTCCAGCCCGCCGGCTGATCCACCACGACCCACCACGCCGAACCACACGCCGAGGAACCGCACGCCATGTCATCTACGCGCATAGACGCCGACACGATCCGCCGCCTCCCCAAGGCGGTCCTGCACGACCACCTCGACGGCGGCCTGCGCCCCGCGACGGTCGTGGAACTCGCCGAGGCCGCCGGCCACACCCTGCCCACCACCGACCCGGACGAGCTCGCCGCCTGGTACGTGGAGGCCGCCAACTCCGGCGACCTGGTGCGCTACATCGCCACCTTCGAGCACACCCTGGCCGTGATGCAGACCCGCGAGGGTCTGCTGCGCACCGCCGAGGAGTACGTCCTCGACCTCGCCGCCGACGGCGTCGTCTACGGCGAGGTCCGCTACGCCCCCGAGCTGAACACCCGTGGCGGGCTCACCATGGCCGAGGTCGTGGAGACCGTCCAGGAGGGGCTGGCCGCCGGCATGGCCAAGGCGGCCGCCGCCGGTACGCCCGTCCGGGTCGGCACGCTGCTGTGCGGCATGCGGATGTTCGACCGGGTCCGCGAGGCCGCCGACCTGGCCGTCGCGTTCCGGGACGCGGGCGTCGTCGGCTTCGACATCGCCGGCGCCGAGGACGGCTTCCCGGCTGCCGACCACCTCGCCGCCTTCGAGCACCTGCGCCGCGAGAACGTGCCGTTCACCATCCACGCGGGCGAGGCCCACGGGCTGCCCAGCATCCACCAGGCCGTCCAGGTGTGCGGCGCCCAGCGCATCGGGCACGGTGTGCGCCTCACCGAGGACATCCCGGACCTCCGGGGCGGCAAGCTCGGCCGGCTCGCCTCCTGGGTCCGCGACCGCCGCATCGCCCTGGAGATGTGCCCCACCTCCAACCTCCAGACCGGCGCCGCGACCTCGATCGCCGAGCACCCGATCACCCCGCTGAAGGACCTCGGCTTCCGCGTCACCGTCAACACCGACAACCGTCTGGTCTCCGGCACCACCATGACCCGCGAGATGACCCTGCTGGTGGAGCAGGCCGGCTGGACCGCCGAGGACCTGCGCACGGTCACCCTGAACGCGGTGAAGAGCGCCTTCCTGCCGTACGACGAGCGCGTCGCGCTGATCAGGGACGTCGTCCTGCCGGGTTACGACGCGGCGCTCTGAGCAGTCCCCGGGCGTAGGCGGCCTGTCCGACGTGCTGGAGGTCGTCGGACAGGACGCTGACCAGCCGCACGCCCAGGGTGACCGGCGGGTCCCAGTTCTCGTCGACGACCCGTTCCAGATCCTTCGCGGTGAGCGTCCGCAGCGCGCCGAGGGTCTGCGCGTGGACGGCGTCGTGATAGCCGGTCAGCAGGTCGGGGGAGTCCACGCGCACCTTGGCGACCTGCGCCGGGGTGTGCCCGAACCCGGTCGCGCCGCGCGGCAGGCCGAGCCCGAACCGCTTCTCCCAGCCGTCGGCGAGCCACACCTGGTCCAGGCCGAAGGCGTCCGCGACGTGGTCGTCCTGGACCCGGGTGAGATGCCACACCAGCCACGCGATGCTGTTGGCCTCCGGCGTGGGCCGGGCGGCGAGCTCGTCGGGCCCGAGCCCCCCGACGGCGGCGTGGACCTCTTCCCGGATGCGTCCGTAGCCTTCGATGAGGATGTCCTTGGCATGCATGCCTCCAGACTCGCTCAGCTTCCGGCGTCACGCGCCCCGGTGTCCAGCAGCTCCATGAGCGCCCGGGCCGCCGGACTCGTGGCGCGCGGCGACGGCACCAGCGCCACCGTCTCGTACGCCGCCTCGCCGGTGTCCTTCAGCGGCAGGGCGGTGAGCGAGGGGCGCTTGTGGCGGAAGTGGCGCGGCACCACCGCCACGCCGAGGTTCTCGTCGACCAGGTCGAGGAGGCTGTGCACGTCGTTCACCTCCAGCGCCACCGTGCGCCGTACGCCCGCGACCGCGAACGCCGCGTCGGTGGCGCGGCGCGGGCCCCAGTCGGGGTGGAAGTCGACGAACACCTCGTCGGCCAGGTCCTCCGGGGTGACCGGCGCCCCGGCGCGGGCGAGCCGGTGGTCGGGGTGGCACAGCACCGTCATCGGCTCACCGGTCAGCGGCACGACGCGCAGCTGGTCCGGGTCGGCGTCGACGCGGTAGGCGAAGGCCAGGTCCAGCCGCCCGGCCGCGACCTCCTCGGCGAGCGCGGCCGAGCCCCACTGCCGCAGCCGTATCTCCACGTCCGGGTGGCGGCGGCGGAACGCGGCGAGCAGCTCCGCCACGTGCACCCCGGCGATGCACTGCTCCGTCCCCACCGCGAGGGTGCCGCGCAGCACCCCCTGCACCGCGGCCACCGCCTCGTGCGCGGCCCGCACCTGTGCCAGGATGCGTTCGGCCTCCGCGAGCAGCGCCCGCCCCGCCTCGGTGAGCGTCACCCTGCGGGTGGTCCGCACGAACAGCGGCGTCTGCAGCTCACGCTCCAGCGCCCGGATGGACGCCGACAGGCCCGACTGGGAGACCATCAGCCGTTCCGCCGCACGGGTGAAGTGCTGGTCCTCGGCGACGGCCACGAAGTGCTGGAGATGGCGCAGTTCCATGATTGAGAAGCGTAGCCGCTGAATTCCATCGGATTCTTCTGTTGGACCACTCCCCGCAGGTCACGACAGAGTGGACGGGCGGTCCGACGAACCGCCACGACGAACGTCAAGACGTGTGCCAACCCCCTCTGGAGTCGCGTTGTACACCGCACACCCCGACCGTTACGCGGACATGCCCTACCGGCGCACCGGACGCAGCGGCCTGAAGCTCCCCGCGCTCTCGCTCGGCCTGTGGCACAACTTCGGCCCTGACCGCCCGGCCGAGACCCAGCGGGCCATCCTGCGCCGCGCCTTCGACCTCGGCGTCACCCACTTCGACCTCGCCAACAACTACGGCCCGCCGCCCGGCGCCGCCGAGTCCGCCCTCGGTGAGGCGCTCAAGGCCGACTTCGCGCCGTACCGGGACGAGCTGGTGATCTCCACCAAGGCCGGCTACCTGATGTGGCCGGGCGCGTACGGCGAATGGGGTTCGCGGAAGTACCTGCTGTCCTCGCTGGACCAGAGCCTCAGCCGCATGGGTCTCGACCACGTCGACATCTTCTACTCGCACCGCTTCGACCCGGACACCCCGCTCGAGGAGACGATGGGCGCCCTGCACACGGCGGTGCAGCAGGGCAAGGCGCTCTACGTCGGCGTCTCCAACTACAACGCCGAGCAGACCCGCGAGGCCGCCCGCATCCTCGGCGAGCTGGGCACCCCGCTGCTGATCAACCAGCCGCGCTACTCGATGCTCGACCGCCGCCCGGAGGACGAGGGCCTGATGGACGCCCTCGACGAGCTCCAGGTCGGCTCGATCGCGTACTCCCCGCTGGAGCAGGGCGTGCTGACCTCCCGCTACCTGGACGGCATCCCCGAGGACTCCCGCGCCGCGAGCGACAGCCCCTTCCTGAACACCGACGCCCTCACCGAGGAGCTGGTGGGCCGGCTGCGCGCGCTCGCCGACATCGCCTCCGCCCGCGGTCAGAGCCTGGCGCAGATGGCTCTGTCCTGGGTGCTGCGCGGCGGCCGCCTCACCTCCGCCCTGGTCGGTGCGAGCAGTCCCCGCCAGCTGGAGAACAGCGTCGCCGCCACCCGCAACCTCGACTTCTCCGACGAGGAGCTGACGCGGATCGACGCGATCGTCAAGGCGTAAGCAAATCCCGTCACCGGCCGTCACCCCCGTCCACGGGGGTGGGGGCCGGTGCTGTCGTCCCCCGGCAGGCCGGTCACCTCGGCCGATGCGCCCACCCGTGCCGTTTCGGCCAGGACGGGGCCTGCATATGCCAGGAGACTGGCCGGAAACACATGGTGACAGTGTTTCAGCGGTGAACATACTCGACAACGAGAGCGCTTCACACCGAGCGACGGCGCCCTCACGCACAGCACGCGAGCCACGGAGCGGGCAGCCGGCCCGGAACCGGCGGGCGAGCACGCAGCGGGGGAGGGAACGTGCACGACGAATTCCTGTGCCACGTCACGGCGTACGGGGTCTGCGACGGCCGGCGCATCGGGGTGCCGCTGGGCACCTACCGGGCCCCGACCCTCGCGCTCGCCCTGTGGTGGCTGCGCGACCGCGCCCTGTGGATCGCCGAGCGCCTCGACCCGCAGCCCGAGGCCGAGCACTTACCCCCGGGCGCGCTCGTCCCCGTCGCCGACGACGTGACCGACGTGCCCACCGTGCTCCGCACCTGGTGCGGCGACGTCGACCGGCAGGAGGAAGTGGCCGAGGCGCTCGCCGCCGGACGGATGGTGCGGGTCGCCACCGGCGACGAAACGACGGAGTACGAACTCCTCGCCGAGTCCGTCGACGCCCTGCGGATGCAGCGCGCCGCCCGGGTGCTCGGCGTCCCGGTCGCCTGAGCCCCGGCCGCCCTCAGCGCCTCCACCGCCGCAGACCCCGTACGGCCCACGCGCCCGCGAACCCCGCCACCAGGCCCCACAGCAGGGCCAGGCCCAGCGCGCCCCACAGCTGCGGCTCCAGCAGCACCTGCCCGGTCAGCCCCTCGCCCAGGTCGCCGATGCCGAGCACCGACAGGCCGATCCGCGCGGAGACCCGGGCCGTCGGACCGATCATCAGCGCCGCCAGGGCCAACGCCACGGCCAGCCGCAGGGCGTGCTGCCAGGGCGGCACCCGGGCCGGAGAGGTGGCCGCCATGGCGCAGGCCGCCCCCGCCACCAGCACCGCCGCACCCACCAGCAGCCACCACCACCGGCCGCCGTCGTGGTCGACGAGCGAACCCAGGTTCAGCTCGGAGACGTCCGGGGTGCGCAGCACCTCGTCCAGCACCCGCGGCATGGGCAGCCCGAACGGACCCTCCACCCTGCCCTCCCAGGTCGCCCCGAGCCCCACGGTCAGCCCCAGCCAGGCCACGTTGGGCAGACCCAGCAGGATCACGGCGAACGTCTCGGCGGCGTGCCCCTTCGTGGCGGCCACCACCAGCGCGACGACGAGCGCCACGGCCACGGCGGCCAGCAGCAGCCCGAGCGTCGCGCGAGCCGCGGGCCGTGCGCCCGCCTGGAACCGCATCAGCTCGGGAGGCAGCGGCGCGCCGCGTGACACCAGGGTCGCCACCACCAGCACGCCCGCCAGCCACACCAGTCCGATCAGCACCGTCGGCAGCACGTCCGCCGCGAAGCCGACCGTCGGCCTCACCCCGAACAGCTCTCCCAGATCGCCGAGCAGGTCGTCCCCGAGGGACACCTCGAACGTGCGCCGGGCGGCCAGGGCCAGACCGAGGACGGCGAGCAGCCACAGCACCGCGATCCGCGCCGCCCACCCCGCCAGCCCGGGCGCTCCGACCACCGTCCGGCGGTGCAGCGGCCGCAGGAAGCACCAGCCGAGAAGCAGCGCCCCGGTGAGGGTGACGGTCAACGGGATGGCGGTCAGGCCGCCCTGGGTCCCGGCCAGACCGCCGGCGTCCCCGGAGAGCCGCACCGTCCCGCCGACGGCGAGCACCAGGACGGCGGCGAGCACCGGCCCGAAGGCGCCCTCCGGGAGATCGGCGGCCCCGGCCGCCCAGATCCCCAGCGCCGCCACCACGGCCATCGCGGCCAGCGAGCCGACCACCGCGACCAGCGCGGGAACCCAGCCGTGGAGGGGGGATCGCGGGGGAGAAGGGGAGTGTGCGCTCACGTGAGCACGCTAAGCAGGGTCCGTCCGCCCCGCCCGCCGACGGGGTCCGTCCGCGCGGGCGCCCCCGCCGCCTCGTGAGCGCCGAGCGGCGCGACACGTCGGACGGCTACCGGGCTGCCGGGCGCTGTTCGTCGCCGGGTGCGGGTTGTGCGTTGCTGGTCGCGCAGTTCCCCGCGCCCCTGAGCCGCTGCGCGGGAAAAGGGTCCTGCGCGTCCCGTCAGGCATACCCCCACCCCCTACGGGGAAGCCGATTCCAGATCAGGGGGACTGCCCCGCCCGACTCGGGGTACCAGGACCGGTGCGGATCGTCCGGCCGACCCGGCGTCGCAGAGGGAAACGCATGACCTATCGCTTGGACGGGGTAGTGATACCGACTGGTTTCGACGTGCCCGTGGAACCGCTGCGGCGGGCGGCACACTTCACCGGCGAGCCGGGCTGCATCGCCGAGTCGCGGCATTTCGCGGCGGAGTTCCTCGAGCAGCTGAGGACGGAGTGGTGCGCCACGATAGACGCCAAGGCGGAAGGAGCCGTGCTGCTGGTGGTGAGCGAGCTGGTCACCAACGCCGACCGGCACAGCGACGGTCCGTACATCCTGGAACTGGAGGGTACGGACACCGCTCTCACGGTCGCCGTCTACGACAGCAACGGCACCCTGCCCCGCGTGTTCCCGCGTGACCCGCAGCGGATCGGACGCCACGGCCTGGAGATCGTGCGCGCGCTCGCGCGGGAGGTCGGTGTGGAGCGCGTACCGGTGGGCAAACGCGTCCGCGCGGTGATCGACCTCACCGGCGGCTGAACGACAGTCACGCCCCCGTTTCTCACAGCAGCGCCCCTGAAGCGTCAGGGGCGCCTTCGGTGTGCCGTGGGGGCGGCGGGTGCCGCCGTCAGGCGCAGCCCAGTTCGCCGAGCATGCCCGTCCGCAGCCGGGTGATGATCCGCTTGATGAGCCGGGACACGTGCATCTGCGAGCAGCCCAGCCGCTCGCCGATCTCCGCCTGCGTGGCCTCCTCCACGAACCGCATGTGCAGGATCTCGCGGTCGCGGTCGCTCAGCTCCGCCATCAGCGGGGCCAGTGCGTGGAAGTCCTCCACCAGGGCCAGCCGCTCCTCCTCGACGCCGATGAAGTCGGCGAGGACGGCCTCGCCGTGCTCCGGGCCGTCGCCGGTCAGGGCCGCGTCCAGGGAGGAGGAGTTGTAGCCGTTCGCGGCGATCTGGCCCTCGACGACCTGCTGCTCGCTGATGTTCATCAGGGTCGCCAGCTCGGCGACGGTGGGCTCGCGGTCCAGCCGGCTCGACAGCTCCTCGCGCGCCTTGGCCAGCTCCACGCGCAGCTCCTGGAGCCGTCGCGGCACGTGCACGGCCCAGGTGGTGTCGCGGAAGAAGCGCTTGATCTCGCCGACGATGTACGGCAGCGCGAAGGAGGTGAACTCGACCTCGCGGGCCAGCTCGAACCGGTCGATGGCCTTGATCAGGCCGATCATGCCGGTCTGCACGACGTCGTCCATGTCGTCGCCCCGGCCGCGGAACCGCCCGGCCGCGAAGCGCACGAGGGACATGTTCATCTCGATGAGGGTGTTCCGCGCGTACTGGTACTCGCGGGTGCCTTCCTCCAGCTGCGCGAGGCGGTGGAAGAACTGCCGGGAGAGCTCGCGGGCGTCGTGGGGCGCGACGGCGCGCGGATCGGCGGGATCGCGAAGATCCTCGCTCCCGGCGGCGGCCCTGGTGTGCCCGTCGGCGGTCCGCTCCTGCGACCGGATCACGGCGGTCCTCATTGCCCTCTCCCCACGCACGTCATGGCTGCCACGAGACTGAAGCACCCGGATACCCCGGTTCCGCGGACCTATGCCTGTCGGACTTCTCCGTGACGGAAAGCACAGGGCCGCTCGGGGAGACGCGGTCCGCACCGGCCGTCACGCCTGTCGTCCGATGGTACGGCCGACCGTGCGACACGGCACCATCAGGGCGGAGGAAAGTCGTCCGCTTTTTCGGATTCACTCAGGGCGGAATCCCGCTCCCTTGCCCGCGGGAGCGGGATTCCTAGGCTGAGGACGTGACCGATCACGCGCCGAACGAAGCCCGCGTCATTCCCCTGCGTCCCGGCCCGGCCGCCTCGGGCCCGCCGGCCCCGCCCGCCACCGCGCCCAGAGAGCCGCTGTGGAGGCACCTCGTCGGCGACGTGCTGCGCAAGGAGCGGCAGGCCCAGGAGCGGACCCTCAAGGACGTCGCCGACGCCGCCCGGATCTCCATGCCCTATCTGTCGGAGGTGGAGCGCGGCCGCAAGGAGGCCTCCTCGGAGGTCCTCGCGGCCGCCGCCGGCGCGCTCGGCCTGGGCCTCGGTGACCTGCTCGCCCGGACGCACGCGGAGCTGGTCCGGGTCACCTCGCACCGGTCCGCCGTCCCCGCCCGCTCCGTGCGGAACGGCTCCGTGCGGCATGGCTCCGTGCGAAACCGTGCCGCGCACGGCGGGCTCTGCCTGGCCGCCTGAGAGGGACGCGCCCGCACCGCTCGGCCCGGCGGCCGCTCACACCGGAGCGGGCCGCCGGGTCAGCACCTCGTCGGCCAGGCCGTACGCCACGGCCTCCCGCGCCGTGAACACCTTGTCCCGGTCCATGTCCGCCCGCAGGGTCGCCACGTCGTGGTGCGTGTGGCGGGCCAGCACCTCCTCGACCTGCGCCCGGATCCGGGTCATCTCCTTCGCGCGCAGCGCCAGGTCGGACGCCGTGCCCTGCATGCCGCCGGAGGCCGGCTGGCCGAGCAGCACCCGCGCGTGCTCCAGCACGAAACGGCGCCCCGGGTCCCCGCCGGCCAGCAGCACGGCCGCCGTGGACGCCGCCTGCCCCACGCAGAACGTGGAGATCGGGGCCCGCACGAACGTCATGGTGTCGTAGATCGCCATGAGGGAGGTGTACGAGCCGCCGGGGGAGTTGAGGTACACCGCGATCTCGCTCTCCGGTGACTCCGACTCCAGGTGCAGCAGCTGTGCGACGACCACGTTGGCCACGCCGTCGTCGATCTCCGTGCCCAGGAAGACGATCCGTTCGGCCAGCAGCCGGCTGAACACGTCGTAGGACCGCTCGCCGCGCGCGGTGCGCTCGACGACGTTCGGAATCGTGTAGCTCCCCATCAGCGCAGCCCCATCCTCGGCCGGCCGGCCGCCGGACGGACGTCGTCCAGCGAGTCCAGCACCCGGTCGACCATTCCGTAGGCTCGGGCCTGCTCGGCCGTGAACCAGCGGTCCCGGTCACCGTCCCGGGAGATGGTCTCCGGGGTCTGGCCGGTGTGCTCGGCGGTGATCCGCTCGATGGTCCGCTTGGTGAACTCCAGGTTCTCCGCCTGGATCTCGATGTCGGCGGCGCTGCCGCCGATGCCGCCCGACGGCTGGTGCATCATGATCCGCGCGTTCGGCAGGGCGTAGCGCTTGCCGGGCGTGCCGACACAGAGCAGGAACTGCCCCATGCTGGCCGCGAAGCCCACGGCCAGGGTGGCGACGTCGTTGGGGATCAGCCGCATCGTGTCGTAGATGGCGAGCCCGGCGTGCACCGAGCCTCCGGGGCTGTTGATGTACAGGCTGATGTCGGTGCGCGGGTCCTCGGCGGACAGGAGCAGCAGCTGCGCGCACACCCGGTTCGCGGACACCTCGTCCACCTGGGTGCCGAGCACCACGATCCGCTGCGCGAGCAGCTGGGCGGCGAGGTGGTCGTCGAAGCGGGTCGGCGGGGTGTCGCCGTCCTCCGCCCGCGGCTGGACCGGCCCGGGGCCGGCGGTGAGTGGTGACATGGACGCTCCCGTGGGTCACTGGTCGGAGCACGGCCGGACGGCCGTGTGCGTCCACTGTCGGCGCGCGGGACCCGCCGCCGGGGGAATCTCTGCCCGCGGCAGATTCGCCCAGGGCAGAGCGGATCCCGACGGGCCGTGCGCGGTGGATTGCCGGGCCCACCGATGAGTTCCGCCGTCGCGGCCGGTCTGCACCGGTGACCGCGTCTCCCGCAGGGGGCGCCCCACACGGGAGGTACTCATGGACACCGACGGATTCACCACCTGCCTCTGGTTCGACGGCCAGGCCGAGGAGGCGGCGCGGTTCTACGTCTCCGTCTTCGACGGCTCCAAGCTCGGCGAGGTCGTCCGGAACACGGGCGCCACCCCCGGCGGCGAGGACGGCACCGTGCTCACCGTGGAGTTCACGGCCAACGGACAGAAGTTCGTCGCCCTGAACGGCGGACCGGAGTTCCGGTTCACGGAGGCGATCTCCTTCCAGCTCGACTGCGACGACCAGGCGGAGATCGACCACTACTGGGAGAAACTCGTCGAGGGCGGCGGCGAGCACGGCCCGTGCGGCTGGCTCAAGGACCGCTACGGCGTCTCCTGGCAGGTCAACGCCAAGCGGCTGACGGAGATGATCGGCGACCCGGACCGCGAGAAGGCCGACCGCGCGTTCAAGGCCATGATGACGATGGGCAAGCTGGACATCGCGGAGCTGGAGAGGGCGTACGCGGGCGGGGCGTGACGCCTCGGCCCGCGCGACGGGGGTGCGGTGACGGCGTCCCCAGGGGTTCCTCCGGCGGGCGAGGGCGGGCCGGCGTGGCTAGCGTGAGGGGACGACAGTCCACCCGTGACGCGGAGGGCCGCAGCCATGGCCGTAGCACCTGAAGGAACCCCCTGCTGGGCCGACGCCGTGTTCGACGACCTCGACCAGGCCACGGACTTCTACGGCCACGTCCTCGGCTGGACCTTCGGCGAGACCTCGCCCGACCAGGGCGGCTACACCCAGGCGTACGCCGACGGCAAGGCGGTGGCCGCCGTCGTGCCGCCCATGCCGGGGCAGGAGGGCACCTCCCAGTGGTGCCTCTACCTCGCCGCCCGGGACGCCTCCGCCACCGCCGCCCGCATCCGCGAGCACGGCGGCGAACTGCTGATGGAGCCCGTGCAGGTCGCCGACCACGGCACGATGTGTCTCGCCCGTGACCCCGGCGGGGTCGTCTTCGGGGCGTGGCAGGCCGGCACCTACGAAGGGTTCCAGGCGACCCAGACACCGGGCGCCTTCTGCAGCTCGAGGGCGCCATGGACTTCCGCGTCTTCGACCTGGGGGAGCGCAGCGTCCTCGGCCGGATGCGGATGACCGACGACTTCCCGCCCGAAGTGCCCCCGTACGTCGACGTGTACTTCACGGTCGACGACTGCGACGCCGCCGTGGCCCGGGCGACCGAACGCGGCGGGGTGCTGCGGTTCGGGCCGATGGACTCGCCGTTCGGCCGGTTGGCGACGGTGGGCGACCCGCAGGGCGCCCATTTCTCGGTCATCGGCCTCACGACCACCGAGGGCGAGATGCCGGGCACCGAACCCGTCGGCTGAGCGGAACCGGGACACCCGCCCGGCCATGGCATGATCGGTCGCATGCGTGAACGTGTGGTGGCCGCCTGCGACGGGGCCTCGAAGGGAAACCCCGGACCCGCCGGCTGGGCCTGGGTGATCGCGGACGGCTCCGGGACCCCGGACCGCTGGGAGGCCGGCGCCCTCGGCACCGCCACCAACAACGTCGCCGAACTCACCGCCCTGGAGCGGCTCCTCGCGGCCACCGACCCCGGTGCGCCGCTCGAGGTGCGGATGGACTCGCAGTACGCCATGAAGGCCGTCACGACCTGGCTGCCCGGCTGGAAGCGCAACGGCTGGCGCACCGCGGCCGGGAAGCCCGTCGCCAACCAGGAGCTCGTCGTCCGCATCGACGGTCTGCTCCAGGACCGCTCCGTCGAGTTCCGGTACGTGCCCGCCCACCAGGTCGACGGCGACCGGCTCAACGACTTCGCCGACCGCGCCGCCAGCCAGGCGGCCTCCGCCCAGCAGGACGCGGGCAGCGCACAGGGCTCGCCCGAGCCGCCGCCGTCCGTGCCGCGCCCGTCCTCCGGCGGCTCCTCCCGCCGTCCCTCCGGCGGCGCCAAGTCCGCCCGTAAGCCGGGCGGTTCCTCCCGCACCATCAAGGCCAAGTTCCCCGGCCGCTGCCCGTGCGGACGGCCGTACACGGCCGGCGAGCCCATCGCCAAGAACGACAAGGGCTGGGGCCACCCCGAGTGCCGGACGGCCGTGGGCGCCTGAGCAGCCGCCCCGGCGGGGGAGCCGCCGCTCGCCCGGCCGGGACGGATGACAGACTGACCGGCATGGAAGAGCGCACTTTCGACAGGTCGGGTCAGCACGCCTCCGTGATCGGCCTCGGCACATGGCAGCTCGGCGCCGACTGGGGCGACGTCGACGACAAGGACGCCCTCGCGGTGCTGGAGGCCGCCGCCGAGTCGGGCGTCACCTTCTTCGACACCGCCGACGTCTACGGCGACGGACGCAGCGAGCAGACCATCGCGTCGTTCCTCGCCGGACGGCCCGACCTGCACGTGCTGGTCGCCACCAAGATGGGCCGCCGTGTCGACCAGATCCCAGAGAACTACGTCCTGGACAACTTCCGCGCCTGGAACGACCGCTCCCGGCGCAACCTGGGCGTCGACCGCATCGACCTCGTGCAGCTGCACTGCCCGCCCACCCCCGTCTACTCCAGCGACGAGGTCTTCGACGCCCTCGACACCCTCGTCGAGGAGGAGCGCGTCGCGGCCTACGGCGTGAGCGTGGAGACCTGCGCCGAGGCGCTGACCGCCATCGCCCGGCCGAACGTGGCCAGCGTGCAGATCATCCTCAACCCGTTCCGTATGAAGCCGCTGCTCGAGGTGCTGCCGGCCGCCCGCGAGGCCGGCGTCGGGATCATCGCCCGCGTCCCGCTCGCCTCGGGTCTGCTCTCCGGCAAGTACACCAAGGACACCGTCTTCGCGGAGAACGACCACCGCACCTTCAACCGGCACGGCGAGGCCTTCGACCAGGGCGAGACCTTCTCCGGCGTGGACTACGCGACCGGCGTCGAGGCCGCCGCGGAGTTCGCCGCGCTGGCCCCCGAGGGGTACACCCCGGCCCAGCTCGCGCTGCGCTGGATCGTCCAGCAGCCCGGCGTGACCAGCGTCATCCCCGGCGCCCGCTCGCCCGAACAGGCCCGCGCCAACGCGGCCGCCGCCCGGCTGCCGGAGCTGCCCGACGCCACCCTGTCCGCGATCGCCGACCTGTACGACCGGCGCATCCGCGAGCAGGTGGAGGGCCGCTGGTAGCGGAGGCGGCTCCTAGGACTCCAGCACGAGCTGACGCTCCTGCTCCTGGTCGCCGGCGGCGGCGCCCTCGTCGCGGGCCGTGAAGGACCGCGACAGCGCGTCGCTCGCCCGGCGCACCGCCTCCGGGGTGCCCTGCACGGTGACGGTCACCGGCTCCGACAGGGGCCGGCGGCCGTCGTCCGCCGCGCCCGTGCCTTCGCCCTCGCCGCCGAACGTCGCCATCCGTACGGTCGCGTCCGTGTCCGAGGGCCGCTCCTGCGGCGGACCGAACGTGCCTTCCAGCGCCCCGACGACCGCCCGGGCGTCGTCGGCGTCCCCGCCGCTGAGTGTCACGGTGAGCTGGGTGTCCGACATGTGTCCCACTTTCGTACGGCCTGGTCGTGTCGCCGACCGTGTAACCGTGCCCCGCGCGGCCAAACCGGCGGCGGGAGGGGGCTCTCCTTTCCGGGAAAGCGGGGAAACCGGAGGGGAGACCCGATCGAAGGAGGCACCGTGCCGGACGCGGAGCAGGACGGGAGCAGGCGCCGGGGGCGCAACGAGACCGAGGAGGAGCGGGCGGACCGGATGTGGACCGAGCTCATCCAGGAGGTCCGTGTGGCCCAGATGGGTGTGCAGATCCTGTTCGGTTTCCTGCTGACGGTCGTGTTCACCCCGACCTACGAGGACCTGTCCGGCACCGACAAGACCATCTACATCGTCACGGTGGTGCTGGGCGCCTGCTCGACCGGGGCGCTGATCGGCCCGGTGTCGCTGCACCGGCTCGTCAGCGGACGGCGCATCAAACCGCAGGCGGTGCAGTGGGCGTCACGGCTCACGCTGCTGGGACTGGCGCTGCTGCTGGTGACCACCAGCTCGTCGCTGCTGCTGATCCTGCGCGTGGCCACCCACGACGACTACGTGCCGTACCTGGTGGCCGGGGTGGTGTTCTGGTACCTGCTGTGCTGGTTCGGGCTGCCCATGTGGGCGCGCCACCGCCACACCACGCGCTGACCGGCGAGGGCCCGGGAGAGCTCAGCTGTTGGCCAGGACGTCCGCGAGGAAGTCGTCCACCCGGACCTCCTCGCACCCCGGCGGCACCATCCGGTGGGTCTCGGTCAGGAACTCCCCGACGGCCTCGGCCCAGGCGAACACCACGGCGTGGTGCCGGCCGCCGTCGGCGCGCGCCTCGCCCAGGAACTCCATCCGCAGCTCCCGCCCCACCCCGCGGGCCTGCGGACGCAGCCGCACGTCGCCGATGCCGACCGGGCGGCTCAGTCCCTCGGTGACCATCTCCCGGTCGAGCTGCCAGCGCGCCAGCACCCGGCCGTCCAGGGTGAAGACGACCGTGACGGCGAACGGGTCCGAGGGGTCGTAGCTCAGGTGGGCGAGCACGGGAAAGCGCTCCGTGTCGCCCGCCTGGAGCTCCACCACCAGGGTCTTGTGCACGAACGACTTCACGAGGTGCCTCCGGGACGTACCGACGTAGAGCCCTCTAGTACCCCGGATCCCGGAGAGATGCTCAGCTCTCCGGGTGAATCCGTCACACCTCACGCACGGACGGTCAGCCGAAGGCCTTCCGCAGCGCCGGCAGCAGCGTCCGCTCCGCCCAGTCCAGGAACGCCGGCTGCGACTCCCCGCCGATCTGCACCAGGGCGATCTCCGTGAAACCGGCCTCGGCGTACGGGCGGACCGCCTCGACGAAGTCGTCCGGGTCGTCGCCGCAGGGGATCGAGGAGGCGACGTCGTCGGTCCGTACGAACTGGGTCGCCGACGCGAAGGAGTCCGGGTGCGGCAGCTCGGAGTTCACCTTCCAGCCGTTGCCGAACCAGCGGAACTGGGCGTGCGCCCGTTCCACGGCGGTGTCCCGGTCAGGGTCGTAGCTCACCGGCAGCTGACCCACACGCGGCTTGCCCTCGCCGCCGTGCTCGTCGAACATCTCCAGCAGCTTCGGCTTCGGCTCGGTGGCGATCAGCAGGTCGGCGTGGTGCCCCGCGAGGGCGCACGACCGCTTGCCCGAGACCGCGATCCCGATCGGCGGCGGCTGGTCCGGCAGGTCCCACAGTTTGGCCGACTCCACGTCGAAGTGGTCACCCCGGTAGTTCACGTGCCCGCCCTCGAAGAGCGCCTGGATGATCTCCACCGCCTCCTCGAGCATCTCGTGGCGCACGTCCACCGGCGGCCAGCCGCCGCCCACCACGTGCTCGTTGAGGTTCTCGCCGGACCCCAGCCCCAGACGGAACCGGCCGCCCGACAGCAGCTGCATCGTCGCCGCCTTCTGCGCCACCACCGCCGGGTGGTACCGCTTCGTCGGACAGGTCACGTACGTCATCAGCGAAATCCGTGAGGTGGCCTGCGCGGCCGCGCCCAGCACGCTCCACGCGTACGGCGAGTGACCCTGCTCGGCCAGCCACGGGAAGTAGTGGTCCGAGGTCACCGAGAAGTCGAAGCCCGCGCTCTCGGCGCGCACCACGTGCTCCACCAGCTCACGCGGGCCGGCCTGCTCGGTCATCATCGTGTACCCGATTTGCACCATGGCGTCCGGGTCCCCCGCGGCGACCGGCGAAAACGGTGGATCACCCGCCGGTGCCCCGGGCAGGATGCCCCCATGACCCACCGACCCCTCCCGACCGCAGCCCCCGCGACCCAGGGCGTCGACGCGTCCGGCGTCCACGCCTTCCTCGACGCGATCGAGGCCGACCCGGACATCGAACCGCACGGCGTGACGATCGTGCGCCACGGCAACGTCGTGGCCTCCGGCTCGTGGGCGCCCTGGACCGCCGAACGCCCCCATCTGCTGTACTCGCTCAGCAAGAGCTTCGCCTCGACCGCCGCCGGGCTCGCCGAGGGGGAGGGGCTGATCGACTTCGACGCTCCCGTGCTGTCCTACTTCCCGGAGATCGACGCCGACATCACCGACCCGCGCAGCCGGGCGATGCTGGTGCGCCACGTGGCGTCCATGGCCAGCGGACACGACCACGAGACCGTCGACGAGGCGTTCGGCGCCGACCCGGCCGAACCGGTGCGCGGCTTCCTGCTCCAGCCGCCGCAGCGCGACCCGGGCACCCTGTTCACCTACAACCAGCCCTGCACCTACACGCTCGCCGCGATCGTGCAGCGGGTCACCGGGCAGAGCCTCGTGGAGTATCTGCGGCCGAGGCTGTTCGACCCGCTGGGCATCGACGAGACGCTGTGGTCCCGCGACCGCGCCGGACGCGAGATCGGCTTCGCCGGCCTGCACACCACCACCGACGCGATAGCGAAGTTCGGCCTGCTGTACCTGAACGACGGCGTCTGGCAGGGGGAGCGGCTGCTGCCCGAGGGATGGGTCGAGCGCGCCACCCGCGCCCACATCGACACCGCCGGGGCCATGGGCGGCGGCGACCGCCCCGACTGGGACCAGGGCTACGGCTACCAGTTCTGGCGGGGCCGGCACGGCTACCGCGGGGACGGCGCCTACGGCCAGTTCTGCGTGGTGCTGCCCGAGCACGACGCGGTGATCGCCGCGACGACCGCCACCGTGGAGATGCAGCGCTACCTCGAACTGGTGTGGCGGCACCTGCTGCCCGCCTTCGGCGACGCCCCGCTGACCGGGCGCGACGCCGAGGACGCGGCCCTGCGCGAGCGCCTGGAGCGCCTCGCCCTGCCGGCGACGGACGGCGCCCCCGCGCCGGAGACCGGCGACTGGGCCGGGGCGGCCTTCACCCCGGAGGGCGGGCTCGTCGCCGCGCAGCCGAAGCTGGCCGCCGCGGAGCTCACGGCGGACGACGGCGGCGGCTGGACACTGACCCTGGAGGAGGGCGGCCACCGGCTGGCGGCCCGCTGGACCGGCCTGGACTGGACGGTCACCGAGGGCGCGGTGCCGGTCGCGGTCACCGGCGGCTGGCGCGGTCCCGACACGCTCACCGTCGACATCGCCTTCCTGGAGACCCCGCACCGGCTGCGCGTCACCTGCGCCCTCACCGACCGCACCTTCCGCGCGCACTGGCTCACCACACCGCTGGTCCCCTGGCCCCTGCGCGCACTGCGCGCGCCGCGCGGCTAGGGACTTGGGTCCGGATCAGCCCGGGTGGGAGGCGCGGTGCGTCTTCGGCCGGCCCGAGCGCGCAGGCCCGGCGACGCCGGGATGATCCGGACTGCTCGCCAAGGAGTTGGCGGAGGTGCGGGCCGAGCGGGACGAACTCGCCGTCGCGGAGCGGGTTCTTGAGCGGGTGAGCGAACAGCTCGCCAACGAACGCGCCACGGCTGCGCCTGCGCTCGGGCAGGTGGGCGGACGAGCGGTGATGCTGATCCCGCACCGCGTGCCGGACACGGGGGAAACCTTGCTCCCGCCGGACTGTCAGCGCATCCCGGCCACCGTGCGGCAGGCGGCCGGACCGGTCATGGCCCGGCAGGCCGGCGAGGCCCTGGGAATCGATGTCGGCATGCGGTCCAAGCTGGAGCCGCTGTGCGGGAAGCCGGTCAGACTCGTCGACCGCGGCCGGCTGCGCGAACTGCCCGAGGGTCGGTTCACCACCCGCTTCTGACCTGCTCCGCCGCTAGGGACTGCGCGGCGCGGGCGTAACCACGGCGCCCCCGGTTGCCGTTGGGGTGGTGTGCATGGTCCGGCTCACGGGCGGCTTTGCGTCCGGGCATGCCGCGGCCCGGGTACGCGGGGTGCGTGCCCGGGCCGTGCGGGGACCGGTTCCCTGGGGGTGGGGCCGGTGTCGGTGTCAGGCGGTGAGGGGCTGGTGGAGGGCGTCGAGGCCGTCGGCGTAGATGCCGGTGAACAGGTCGACGACTTCCTGCTCGGTGGCGCCGTCGGGGTTGAAGCGGCCGGACCACTGGACCTCGGTGGCGTTCTCCTGTCCGGGGACGGTGTGGACGCGGATGGTGGAGACGTAGCCGTTCACGGGGAAGGGGGCCTGGAGGATGGCGTAGCTGTAGTGGCGTTCGGTCTCGTTGAAGTCGACGAGGCGTTCGGTGATGACTTCGCCCTCGGTGTTCTTCAGCCGGCGGACCCGGCCGCCTTCGAGCGGGGTGCTCTCGGGGATGTAGGGGAGCCAGTCAGGCAGGGCGTCGAAGCCTCCGACGAGGTTCCAGACCTTTTCGGGCGAGGCGGGGACGATACGGCTGACGGACGTCGAGGCCATGGTGTTTCTCCAGATGGTGGTGCTGGTGGGGGGCCGGGGTGAGGGTGCCGGTCAGGCGCCGTTGGGCAACGGGGCGGCCGGGCTGACCAGACCCGCGGCGCGCAGGTCCGTCCAGAAGGCGGCCGGGATGTTCTCGTTCAGCGCGGCGGTGTCCTCGGCGACGCGGCTCGGCCGCGTCGCGCCGGGGATGACGGCGGCGGCCACCGGGTGGGCCAGGGAGAACTGGAGCGCGGCGGCCTTGATGCTGATGCCGTGCTTGTCGGTGAGGGCCTTGACGCGCTCGACCTTTTCGATGATCTCCGGCGGGGCCTGCTGGTACTCGAAGTTGGTGCCGCCGGCGAGGATGCCGGAGCTGTAGGGGCCACCGACAACCATGTCGACGTTCTGCTCCTGGGCCAGGGGCAGCAGGCGCTGGAGGGCGTGGGCGTGGTCGAGGAGGGTGTAGCGGCCGGCGAGGAGGAATCCGTCGGGCTTGGGCTCGTCCAGGGAGAGGGTCATCTCGATGGGCTCGGTCTTGTTGACGCCCAGGCCCCAGGCCCGGATGACGCCCTCGTCGCGCAGGCGGGACAGGACGCGGAAGGCTCCGGTGCGGGCCTCCTCGAACTTGCTGACCCAGGCGTCACCGTGGAAGTCCTGGGCGATGTCGTGGACCCAGACGATGTCGAGACGGTCGACGCCCATGCGGCGCAGGGTGCCCTCGATGGAGCGCTCGGTGGCGTCGGCGGTCCAGTCGTGGAGGACCTTGTTGGGGTTGCCGTGCTCGAACAGGCCGCCCTTCTCGCCGAAGTCGGGGACGTCGGTCTCGATCTCGTCGAGGATGACGCGGCCGACCTTGCTGGAGAGCACGTAGGAGTCGCGGGGCTTGGTTGAGAGGACCTCGCCCAGGCGCTCCTCGGCGAGGCCGGCGCCGTAGAAGGGGGCGGTGTCGTAGTAGCGGATGCCCTGGTCCCAGGCGGCTTCGACGGTGGCGCGGGCGTCCTCGTCGGGGATCGCGCGGAACATGTTGCCGAGGGGGGCGGTGCCGAAGCCGAGACGGCCGGGAAGGATGTTCTTCAAGGACATGGATGGTGCCTTTTCGATCGGTGCCTCGGTGTGGGGGTGAGGCGTGAAGGAGCGGATGCCCCCGGTGCGGCGGTCCGCCCGAAGGAGGGCCGGGCACTGGGCGGGAGTCACCCGCCGGGGCCGTACGGACGGTCCCGCATTTAATTGCGGTAGCGCCTTATGGGCTAGGACAATAATTGCAGACGCGGGCTAATGTAAGTGGGGGCTGCCGTGTGCCCGTCAGGGGACGATCGTGGGGACCAGGCCGCCGTCCGCGCCGAACGCCCCGCCCGTGGTCGCCGAAGCCTGCTCCGACGCCACGTAAGTGATCATGCTGGCCACCTCATGGGGCCGGATCAGGCGCATGAAGAGGGAAGCTGCCGCACGGTTCTCCGCCAGATGGCGCCGCTCCTGCTCCGCCCGGTCGAGCGGACCCATGACCGCCACGGATCCCGCGTTGACCGCCCTCGCCAACGGATGGGCAGCCCTCTCCCTGCTGCACGGCAGGATCGAGGCGCACATCGAGCGTGCCCTGCAGGCCAGGCATGAGCTGAGCGTGCGGGAGTACTCGCTGCTCGAGCCCCTTGACCTGCGACTTCAAGTTGGCGGGGGCTCACGGCAGGTCCTGAGCCGCCGCACCGGGCCGGAAGGTGCGCAGGACCGTGCGCAGGGTCTGCCGGCTGTCGGTGTCCGTCCAGTCGGCGGCCGGGGTGGTCCAGCGCAGGGAGAAGCCCCGGCCCTCGCCCAGCAGGAGGCCGCGGCCGAAGGTGCGCACCCGGGCGCCGTCGTCCGTGGTGATCCACTGCATGTCGGCGGCCTCCCGGCCCTGGTACGTGGTCGCCTCGATGGCGCCGATCCGCTGATAGGCGCCGGCGCGCGCGAGGCCCGGCTCCACGGTGTCCCGCCACACGGCGACCGGGTCCGGCCCCACGTGCTCGCTGTAGGTGACGTCGAGGGTGCGCGGGTCGTCGTCAGCGCCGAAGGTGACGCGGAAGGACTGCTCTGCGGCGCGGGAGGTCCGCTGTCGCTCCCAGCCCTCGGGCAGCGCGACGGAGAACCCCTCCGGGGCCCGGTAGGTGCGGAAGCCCGCGGGAACGGCGCCGGGGCTGGACGGGGACGGCGAGGCGGATCCGGACGGGGAGGGCGACGGAGGGGGCGAGGGAGCCGCGGACGGCGGAGGGGCGGCGCCGGCCGAGGGCGGGACCCGCGGGGCGGTGTCCGCCGCCCCGGTCCCGCCCGCCGGCGCGGACGCCGACGTGGCGGGGCCGCCGCCGGCCCGGTCGTCGCCGTCGGGCAGCCCGGTCGCCGCCGTGACCACGGCCGCCGTCACCACGAGCACCGCGAGAGGCGTTCCGACGAGCACACCTCTCCGCTTCCACCCCCGCCCTGCCGTCGCGTGCGCCTCGCCCGTCTCGGCACCGCCGCCGGGGGCCTCGCGCAGCACCCGGGTCAGCACGTCCCGCACCGCCTGGCGGCCCGGGCGCTCCCGTGGCTCCTTGCGCAGCAGGCCCGTGACGACCTCCGTGAGCGGCCCGCAGCGCACCGGCGGGCGCAGCGGCAGCCGGTCCACCCCGCGCAGCGTGGCCGCGACCCTGCCCCGGTCCCGGAACGGCGGGCGCCCCTCCAGCATCGTGTACAGGATCGCCCCCAGCGCCCACAGGTCGGCGGCCGGTCCGACCCGCTCGTTCCGCGCCTGTTCCGGCGCCGCGTACGACGGGGCGGTGAGCCGGGGCGCCGACGTCGTGCCGGCCACCCCGTAGCCGGTGACGACCAGCGGGCCGGTCTCACGCAGATGGAGCTGGCCCGGGCTCAGCTCGCCGTGGGTGACGGCCTCCGCGTGCGCCGCGTCCAGCACGTCGAGGAGGTCCAGGGCGACGCGCGCCGCCCGCGCGGGCGAGAACGTGCCCCGCTGGAGCAGGACCTCGTCCAGCGGGGTGCCGTCGATCCAGGCCGTGACCGTCCACAGGCAGCCGCCCTCGCCGACCGCGTCGACGACGTCCGCGATCCGGTCCGGGCAGAGCCGGGCCACGTTCTCGGTGGCCCGCAGGATCCGGGAGGGCGCGCGGCGGACGCCCTCCGCGGCGTCCGCGGGCAGCTCGACGCGGGTGGCCAGACAGGGCCGCCCCGTGCGCAGGTCGTCGGCGTACCAGCTGACCCGGTTGGTCTCGCGGTGCGTGATCTCGACCAGCCGGTAGCGTCCGGCGACCGGCCGGTCGGTGGAGGCGTGCGCCCAGCCCATTGGTGATCCCTCGTCCGGTGATCCCTCGTCGAACCGCTGACTTCCGTCCCCCCTGATACGCAGGAGAGGGGCCGGAGCGTTCAACGGCCGGGCGCGCGCCGTGGGCGACCGCCGGGTTCAGCGCAGGGAGAAGTGGTCCGTCCACGCCATCATGTCGGTGGTGGTGGCGTTCCCGCCGCACACCACGAGACCCAGGCGGGCGTCCTCGCCGACCCGCTCCAGCACCCGGCGGGCGGCCGGGAGCAGACAGCCCGCCGCCGGCTCCGCCCACACCTTGGCGTGGTCCGCCAGGTCCAGCGAGCCCTGCACCGCCTCCCGGTCCGGCACCACCAGCACCTCCGTGACCAGCTCCGCGACATGGTCGTACGTCAGCTGCGACACGGCGGGCGCGCTGAGCGTCGAGACGATCGAGGACAGCGCGACCGGCACCGGGCCGCCCGCCGCCAGCGCCTCGGACATCGCCTGCGCCCCCTCGGTCTCCACGCCCCACACCCGCACCCCGGGCCGCCGGGCGCGCAGCGCCGCCGCGACCCCGGCGATCAGGCCCCCGCCGCCGATGCTCACCAGCACGTCGGTCAGCTCACCGGCGTCCTCCGCGAACTCCAGCCCCACGGTGCCCTGACCGGCGATCACCACCGGGTCGTCGAAGGGGTGCACCAGGGTCAGGCCCTCCTCCCGCAGCTCCGTGGTGAGGGCGAAGGCCCCGGCCATGTCGTCCGTGACCCGCACCGTGGCGCCCGACGCCTGCGCGATCTCCACGGCCCGCACGGGCGCCGAACGCGGCATCACCACGGTCGCCTTCACGTCGAGCGCGGCGGCCGTCACCGCCAGCGCGATGCCGTGGTTGCCGCCGCTCACCGCGACCACCCCGGCGGCCCGCTCCGACTCGCTCAGCGCCAGCAGTTTCGCCGCCGCGCCGCGCACCTTGAACGACCCGGTGTGCTGGAGCAGCTCCAGCTTGGCCGTCACCGGCACCCCGAGCAGTGCCGAAAGGCCGGGGCTCGGCACGGTCGGCGTGCGCACCACGTGCCCGGCGATCCGCTCGGCGGCGGTCTCGATGTCGGCGATCTCGATCACGGCTGTCACCTTTCCGGCGCGGGGGCGTGATCCGCGCCGTGCCCCAGCCTCACCCGGCGGGCGGCCGGGGTCAACGAGGTTCAGCGCTGCTGCGCCTTGTGCGGCGGTGCCTCGCTCGGCCGCACCACGACGTGCCCCTGCCCCTGGAGCACCAGCTGCACCGCCTCGCCGGAGCCGCCGCGCAGCATCGAGCCCAGCGACTGGGAGCGGTGCAGCGAGGTGGACAGACCCGCCGTCCAGCCGACGACCGCGTCGGTGTCCACGTACACCGGGCTCTGCGGCGTCACCGGGATCACCAGCGGGCTGCCCTCGCAGACCAGGCCCAGCTTGCCGTGCCCGGTGAAGACGCTGTTGAACAGACCGCCGCCGGTGACGCCGGCGCCCTTCACGGTGGAAATGCGGTAGGACAGCGTGGCGTCGAAGCACAGCACGTTGCGGCCGTTGACGGTGAACTCGTCGCCGGGATCGACCTCGACGACGAAGCAGTTCTGCGCCTCCTGCGCGAACCAGGCCTCGCCCTGCCCGCGCACGGCCATCAGCGGCAGCCCCTCACCGGTCACTGCGCGCTTCAGCATGCCGCCCACGCCCTGGCCCTTGCGCTCGAACTGGAGGTTGCCGCGGTAGGCGACCATCGCGCCCTGGCGGGCGAGCATCTCGCCGTCGACGGTGTAGCGCAGGCATTTGGCGTTCTCCACCGTCATGCCCGGGGCCGCGGCCGGCTGCACCATGTGCTCACTGGAAAACAGGTCACCCTTCATGGGGGTCATCCTCACCCGGCGCCCGCCGCCTGACCAGAAGCGGACGCGTACGACACGGCGCCGATCCGGCCGCGCGCTCACCCGCCGAACAACTGCGTCCAGTACGTGCCCGCCCGGCCGCCGCCCGCGAAGCCCACGCCGATGTGCGTGAACTCCGGCTTGAGGATGTTCGCCCGGTGCCCCGGGCTGTTCATCCAGCCGCGCACCACCTCGGCGGCGGACCGCTGCCCGCACGCGATGTTCTCGCCGACCGTGCGGCACCGGGAGCCCGCGGCGGCGGCCCGGTCCCAGGGCTTGCTCCCGTCCGGGGCCGTGTGCGCGTAGAAGTCCCGCGCCACCATGTCGGCGCTGTGCGCCCGCGCGGCCGTGGTCAGCAGCGGGTCGCGGGACAGCGGCGGCAGGCCGGCCCGCGCACGCTCCCGGTTGCTCAGCTCGACGACCTCCGCCGCCGTGCGGTCCAGGCCCTCCGGGGTGAGCGGACACGCCCAGAGCGCCGTCCAGTAGGTGTCCCCGCCGCCCTCGCAGGAGGCGACGGCGGCGTGCGTGAACGCCGGGTCGCACACCGTGCGGCGGGCAGCCTCGTGCCGCAGGCAGTGGCCCACGAACCGGTCCACGGACAGCGGCCCGGACACCAGGTGCTCGCCGACGGTGAGGTACGGGTACCCGGCTGCGACCACGCGCCGGTACACCGGCACGCCGTCCGGGCCCTCCACGCCGAGCCGCCCGCCGCGCGCCATCGCCCGCGCGTGCTGCCGGGCCGCCTCGGCCAGCCGCCCGTCGTGCGCCACCGGCGGCGAACCGGCGGCCTGGCGCGCGGAGTTGACCAGCGCCAGGAAGTCGTCCCCGGCGGACGGCGGGGCCGCGGGGCGGGGCGGGGCGGCCGCGTGCGTCCGGGGTGCGGCCTGGACCAGCGTGGCGGGACTGACCGGCGCCCTGCCGGTGACGACCGGGGCGGTACGGGTGGACACCGCTCCCTCGTCGTCCTCCACGTCGACGCCGAAGTCCCGGGCGAGACCGGCCAGTCCGTCCGCGTACCCCTGGCCGAGCGCGCGCAGCTTCCAGCCGTCGCCGCGCCGGTAGACCTCCGCGAGCAGCAGCACCGTCTCCCGGTCGGGGCGCGGCGGCCGGAAGCGGGCCAGGGCGCGCCCTCCGGGGCCGGTGACCTCCAGGACGGGGGCGGGCAGCGCGCTGAGCGGGGTGCCGGGCTCTTCGGGGCTGACGGCGACCGTGACCCGGGTGGCGCCCGTGCGCAGCGCCGCCGGGTCGACGACGAGCGTGTCGCCGCCGAGCCGCGCGCCCGGCGCGGACGGCTGGTTGTAGAACACGAAGTCGGCGTCCCCGGACACCTTCCGGCCGTCGTCCGTGATCAGCGCGGACACGTCGAACGGTCCGGGCACCCGGACGGTCACCGCACCGCCCGGGAGCGGGATGTTGCCGCCGGGGACCAACTCGCTCATGGCACCGCCCTGTTCGCCGTCGTCCGACATGTGTGGGGGTGTCCGGACAACGACGGGCGGGGCCCGAGGGTTCCCGGGCCGGAGGGGCGGAGCGGCTCAGCGGTGCAGGGCCCGCGTCCAGTCGGCGGGCACCCGGTCCGCTGGCCCGGGGGCGGGCTGCCCGGCCGGGTGGCTCACCGGCGGCGCCAGCGACGGACCCGACTCGTACAGCTCGTTGGTGGCGTAGTTCCAGAACCAGTCCTCGCCCGGTTCGTAACTGCTCACCACCGGGTGCCCGGTGGCCCGGAAGTGGGCGGTGGCGTGCTGCCCCGGTGAGCTGTCGCAGCAGCCGACGTGGCCGCACTGCGCGCACCGGCGCAGATGGAACCACCAGCCGCCCGAGGCGTCGCAGTCGGCGCAGCCCGCGCCCGAGGGCGGCACGCTGGGGTCGATGGCGTGTTCGGTGGTCATACGGATTCCTCCTGTGCAGGGTCGTCGGAGGCGGGGGCGGTGAGCGGCAGGAGCACCTGGAAGCGGGTGTCGCCCGGCTCGGACTCGAACCGGATGCTGCCGTGGTGCTTGTTGACCACGATCCGCCAGGAGATGTCCAGGCCCAGCCCGGTGCCCTCGCCCACGGGCTTGGTGGTGAAGAACGGGTCGAACACCCGGTCGCGGATCTCCGCCGGGATACCGGGGCCGGTGTCGCCGAACTCCACCAGCAGCCGGTCGTCCTCCCGCGCCGTGCGCACCGTCAGCGTGCCCTCCCCGCCCGCCTCGCGCATCGCCGCGACCGCGTTGTCCACGAGGTTGGTCCACACCTGGTTCAGCTCCGCCGGGTAGGCCGGGACGCGGGGCAGGGTGCGGTCGTACTCCTTGACGACCCGGATGCCCTTGCCCAGCTTCCCGGACAGCATCAGCAGCGTGCTGTCGAGGAGTTCGTGGACGTCGGCGACCTGGAAGGGGGCGCGGTCGAGCTGCGAGTACTGTTTGGCGGCGTCGACCAGGTGGGAGATGCGGGCCGCGCTGTCCTGGATCTCGTCCATGAGCAGCTCGGTCTCCACGGTGTAGTTGAGCCACCCGACCGCGCTCGGCAACGTCTCCTCGTCCACGGCCGCGGCCACCTGCTCCAGCCAGTCCGTGTCCAGTCCCGCCTGCACGAACGTGGGGGCGAGCCGCCAGCCCTCGGTCACGCCGTGGTCGTCCAGCCAGTCGGACAGGAGGTCCTCCCGGTCGGACGCCTCCAGCGGGCTGAGCACCGGCGCCTTGGCGACGCGCTCCGCCGTGCGCTCCTGGATCTCGATCAGCCCCGCCAGCGTCTCCCGGTCGTAGGCACCCTCGGAGATCACGCGCAGTTTGCGGCGCATCTTCCCCACCCGCTCGCGCAGCGACGCCGTCGCCCGCACGGCCGCCGCGGCCGGGTTGTTCAGCTCGTGCGTGAGCCCCGCGGACAGCGACCCGAGGGCCAGCAGCCGCTCCCGCTGGCCGACCGCCTGCTGGGTGCTCTTCACCCCGAAGAACAGCCCCTCCAGCAGATGCACCGCCATCGGGAACCAGTCCAGCATGATGTCCGCGAACGCGTCCGCGGGCAGCACGAAGAACCGCGTCGGCTCCGTCACCCGCAGCGAGTTGTTGTAGACCTGCGGCACCCGGTCGCCGAGGTACGCCTGCATCGCCCCCGCGTACACCCCGCGCTGCGAGGTGCGGGTGACCTCCACCTCGTCCCCGCCGACCCGCCGGGACAGCACGACCGTGCCCTCCACCATCACGTAGAAGCAGGTGGCCGGGTCGCCCTCGGCGTAGACGGTGCCCGGCTCGTACCGCTCGACCCGGCCGGCCTCGCACAGCCGCCCGAGCTGCTCGGGCGTGAGCTTCTCGAACAGGAACAGGGAGCCGATCTCGTCGGGCAGGCACTCCATCGGCCGCGCGCTCACGACTGCTCCAGGTATCGGTGGACGAGCATCACGGCCATGGCTCCCTCTCCGACGGCGGAGGCGACCCGCTTGGCCGACTCCGCGCGCGCGTCGCCCGCGACGAACACGCCGGGGACGTTGGTCTCCAGGTGGTACGGCGGCCGGTCCAGCTCCCAGCCGGCCGGGGGGCGTCCGTCGGCGGTCAGGTCGGGCCCGGCCAGGATGAAGCCGCGCCCGTCGCGCAGCACGGTGCCGTCCAGCCAGTCGGTCAGCGGGGCGGCGCCGATGAACACGAACAGCCACTGCGCGTCCACCACGTCGGTCCGGCCGCTGTCCGTGTCGCGCAGCGTCAGCCGCTCCAGATGGCCGTCGCCGTGCGCCTCCTCGACGACCGTGGAGCACCGCACCGCGATGTTCGGGACCCGGCCGATCTGCTCGATCAGGTAGTACGACATCGACGCGGACAGGTCCGGGCCGCGCACCAGCAGCGTCACCTGCTTGGCGAACCGGGACAGGTACATCGCCGCCTGCCCGGCCGAGTTGGCGCCGCCCACGATGTACACGTCCTGGTCCTGGCAGGCGGGCGCCTCGGTCAGCGAGGAGCCGTAGTAGACGCCGCAGCCGCCCAGTTCGTCACAGCCCGGCGCCGCGAGCCGCCGGTAGGACACCCCGGTCGCGAGGATCACGCTGTGCGCGGCGACCTGCGACCCGTCGGAGAACCGCACCACCCGGGCCGCGCCGCCCACGTCCAGGCCGGTCACCTCGCGGGCGGTGAGGATCTCCGCGCCGAACCGGGTGGCCTGCCGCCGCGCCCGTTCGGTGAGCTGTGCCCCCGACACCCCGTCGGGGAAGCCCAGGTAGTTCTCGATCCGCGAGCTCTGCCCCGCCTGCCCGCCGGTCGCCGACCGCTCCACCAGCACCGTGCGCAGCCCCTCCGACGCCCCGTACACGGCCGCGCCGAGCCCCGCCGGGCCGCCGCCGATCACGACCAGGTCGTAGAAGTCGGCCGCCGGCGTGGTGGCGAGACCCACGTGCGCGGCGAGGTCGGCGGGGTCCGGGTCCACCAGCGGCGTCCCGTCCGGGGTGACCACCAGCGGCAGCCGCATCCCGTCCTCGTCCGCCGCCGCCAGCAGCCGCCGCCCCTCGGGCTCGTCGCACGAGTACCAGCGGTAGGGCACCTGGTTGCGGGCGAGGAACTCCCGCACGTCGGAGGAGCGCGCCGACCAGCGGTGCCCGACCACCTTGGTGCTGGGCACCGGCCGGTGGTCGCTGTGCCTCCACGCCTCCAGCAGGTCGTCCACCACCGGGTACAGCTTCTCCTCCGGCGGGTCCCACGGCTTGAGGAGGTAGTGGTCGAGGTCGACGACGTTGATCGCGTCGATGGCGGCGCCGGTGTCCGCGTACGCGGTGAGCAGCACCCGGCGGGCCGCCGGGTGCACGTCCATGGCGCGCTCCAGGAACTCGATGCCGTTCATCCGCGGCATCCGGTAGTCGGCGAGGATCACCGCCACCAGGTCGCCGCGCAGCTTCAGTTCGCGCAGCGCCTCAAGGGCGGACTCGCCGGACTCGGCGCGCACGATCCGGTACGAGGCCCCGTAGCGCCGCCTGAGGTCCCGGGCCACGGCGCGGGAGACACCCGGGTCGTCGTCCACGGTCATGATGACGGTCCGGGCGGCGTCGGCGGGCTGTGCCATGCGTCCCCCACAGCGTGGTCGGATCCCCGGCGCGGCGGGCCGAGACCTCGTCGCGGCCTCCGCACCGGCCCGAGCCCATCGTATGTGCGGTCGCCGCCGGGCGCGCGGGCGTGCGCGGGACCCGCGCGGGAAGGCGGGCGGGCGGGGCGTCGTACGAGGTGACCGCGGTGCGGGGGCGGCGGCCCGGTAGGGAAGACTGGTCGCTCAGGAACACGACTCCGGGAGGAACGGCATGACGCGCCCGATCACGGCAGGCATCGACGGCACAGAGGAGAGCCTCGCGGCGCTGGCCTGGGCGGCCAGGGAGGCGGTCCGCCGGGACCTGCCGCTCAGGGTGGTGCACGCCTGGCGGTTCGAGGCGCACGACGCGGTGGAGACCGGGGACAGGGCCGCCCAGGAGCGGTGGGTGCGGGAGGCCGCCGAGAAGGCGGTGCGCGACGTCCGGGAACACCACGGCGGCCTGGACGTCACCACGGACGTGCTGGAGGGCGACGCCGTGGAGACGCTGACCGCCGCCGCGGCCGACGCGGAGATGCTGGTGCTCGGCTCGCGCGGGCACGGACGGATCGTTGGCTTCCTGGTGGGCTCCGTCGGTCAGCAGGTGATCGTGGACGCCGCGTGCCCGGTGGTGTTCGTCCGGGCCGGCGACAAGGCCTCGGACGAGGTGGCCGGGCACGAGATCGTGGTCGGCCAGGAGGGCGACCCGGAGGACGGCGCCGCCGCGCTCGGCTTCGCCTTCGAGACCGCCGCCCGGCGCGGCGCGACCGTGCGGGCCGTGCGCGCCTGGACGCTGCCGCCGGTGTTCGCCTACAGCCCCGCCTCCCTCCAGCTCCTCGACGAGGCCGGCGGCATCGAGCCGTTCGAGCGGAAGAAGCTGGCGGCCGCCCTCGCGCCCTGGCGGGAGCGCTACCCGGACGTGCACGTCGTGGAGCACGTGGAGATGGGAAGCGCCGGGCAGGTGCTGCTGTCGGTGTCGGGCACGGCCCAGCTGATGGTCGTCGGGCGCCGCGCCCGCCGCTCCGCCGTGGGCGCCCGCATCGGCTCCGTCGCGGGCGGCGTGCTGCACCACGCGGACTGCCCGGTCGCGGTCGTCCCGCCCGCCTGACCCGTGGCGGGGCCCGGCTACTCCTCGGTGGGCCGCAGCGGCTCCCGCCGCTTCGGCAGCACCCGCCGGATGTAGTCCACGACGGCGGTCTCCAGACCGATGTCGTGCTGGGCCCGCTCGGACAGGTACCAGCGGTGCTCCAGCAGCTCGTGGTAGATCTGCGCGGGATCCATCTGCCCGCGCAGTTCGGGCGGCACGGACCGCACCGTGGGCCGGAACACCTCGCGCACCCAGCGGTGGGCGAGGACTTCCGGACGCGCGCCGAGGGGGTCGCCGGGGGCGTAGTCCTCCTGGGTGGCCATCCAGCTCTCCAGGTCGTTCAGCAGCCGCCTGGCCTGGTTCTCCTCGGTGTCCAGACCGGTCAGCCGCAGCAGCTGGCGCTGGTGGTGCCCGGCGTCCACGACCTTCGGCACGAAGGTCACCGAGTCGCCGTTGGAGGCGTGCTCGATCTGCATCTCGGCCACGTCGAAGCCGAGCTCGTTCAGGCGGCGGATGCGGCGCTCGATGTAGTGGTGCTTGCCGGCCGGGTACACCGAGGTGCGGGTCAGCTCCTTCCACAGCTCCTGGTACCGGGCGCAGATCTCGGTGCCGAAGTCGATCGGGTCGACGGAGGGGTGCAGCGCGCCGGACGCCTCCAGGTCGAGCAGCTCGCCGCTGATGTTGACCCGCGCGAGGTCCAGGTCGTACTCCCGCTGGCCGCGCGTCAGTTCGGGGTGCAGGTCGCCGGTCTCGGCGTCCACCAGGTAGGCGGCGAAGGCGCCCGCGTCGCGCCGGAACAGCGTGTTGGACAGCGAGCAGTCGCCCCAGGCGAAGCCGGCCAGGTGGAGCCGCACCAGCAGCACGGCGAGCGCGTCCATCAGCCGGTGCATGGTGGCAGGCCGCATCGTCGTCTCGAACATCGACCGGTACGGCATGGAACCGCCGAGGTGCCGGGTGATCAGCACGCACTCCAGCGGCTCCCCCTCCGGGTCGGTGCGACCGGTCACCACGGCGAGCGGGTCCACGGCGGGGATGCCGAGCCGGTCCAGGTCGCGCAGCAGCTCGTACTCGCGCAGCGCGGGTCGCTGGGCGAGCTCCTTCACCGCGACCACCTCGTCACCGGCGCGGGCGTAGCGCACGACGTGCCGGGAGATGCCGCGCGGCAGCGGCACCAGGTACTTGTCGGGCCACTCCTCCAGCGGCAGGTGCCACGGCAGTTCCAACAGGAGCGCGGGGTGCTCCGGGTTGGTGGCGTTGATCTGCAGTGCCATGGCGGCGGTGTCCTCGTCTCGAAGGTGAACGTCCGTGAGGTCATCGTCCTGGACGTGACCGTCCTGGAAGTGACCGTCACCTCAGCCTATTGCGCGCGTTCCCGGGCGAGCAGGGCGGCGTCGCGCACAGGTCCCCGGTGGAGCGGGCCGTGCCCGGGCAGCAGCAGGTCGCCGTCCAGCTCCGCCAGCACGTCCAGCGACCGCACGGCGCGGGCGCGCTCATGGTGGAACATGTCGGTCAGCATCTGCGGGCCCCGGAGGCGGGAGACGGGGTGCCCGCTGACCAGGGCGTCCCCGGACACCACCGCCCCGACGTGCGGCAGGTGGAAGGCGGAGTGCCCGCCGGTGTGGCCGGGCGTGTGCACGGGCACGGGCCGGCCCGGCAGGTCCAGCGGCTCACCGTCGCCGGACACCGGGAACGGCTGGGGCGAGGTGACCGCCACGTTCGCCGTGCCGCCGGCGCGCAGGGCGTGCGCCGCCCACGGCAGCACGCCGGGACGCCAGCCGTTGCGCAGCACCCGCGCCACGGTCACCTGGTGCAGGAAGTCCCGGCGGGCGTGCGGCACTTCCTCCTTGTGCGTGTGCACAGGAGTGCCGTAGGCCGTGCTCAGGAACTCCGCCGAGCCCAGGTGGTCGGTGTGCGCGTGCGTGATCAGCACGGCCGCCACCGCCTCCGGCGCGGCACCCACCTCCGCGAGCGAGCCGAGCAGCCCTGCACGGTCGCCGGGGTAGCCGGTGTCGATCAGGGTGACGGCGTCCCCTTCGGTGAGGATCACCCAGTTCGTGCTCGTGCCGTGCACCAGAAAGGTGCCGTCCGCCACCTGCCGCACCGTCGCCTTCATGGCCGCCTCGCGTGTCGTGCCCCGTACCGGTCGAACGAGCACAGGAAAGCAGATCAGAGGGCGGGCGGTGGCGGTCGTCCGTCCTCCGGGCGTGCCGGGCGCATCCCGAACAGCCACCGCGTCACCGCCCACCGCCGCACCGCGAGTTCGTACAGCAGCACCAGTGTCACCAGCGAGGCCGTCACGATCACCGCGTACTTCACGGCCGCGGGAGCGGACCGGCCGACGACCCCGTAGGCGAAGGCGACGACCACCGGCTGGTGCAGGACGTACAACGGGAGGGCGGCCACGGCCAGATACGCCAGGACCGGCGGCATCCCTTGCCGGAAGCGGGGGCGACGGTCCAGCAGGCCGAGGATCGCCAGCACCCAGCACCACCCCGCGGCCCCGAACAGCGCGCGGGTGGCCAGCGCGGCCGGGGTCCACGCGGTGAACGGGTCGTCGCCCGCGACGAAGCCGGGCGCGGTCCCGGCGAACAGCACCACCCCGGCCACGCCCACCCGCACGGCCGCCCGCCGCGTCGGCACGCGCACCCGCTCGTCGCCGGCGAGGAGGAAGCCGTACGCGAAGAAGAGCAGATACGCCCAGCGGTTCCAGCCCGCGTAGTTCTCCTCCATGCCGAGCAACGCGTTCACGGCGGCGAGCAGCGGCGCGGGCGACAGAAGCAGCGCGGGGCGCCCCCGGACCGCCTCGGCCGCGCGGTCGGCCCACCCTGTCAGGACCGTGGCGAACGGCGCGAGCAGCAGGCAGAAGGCGAGCAGCAGCACGACGAACCACAGGTGCCCGGTCTCGAAGTGCTCGCCCTCCAGGACGAACGGGAAGTCCGCCGGATCGGGCCGCACGGAGAGGAACCGCCCCCAGAAGGTCAGGTACGGCTCGTCGTACGCGGGGTCGGCGGCGCGCAGCCGCAGCCACTGGGGGAGCGGGCACAGCACGACCGTGCCGAACACCAGCGGGACGCCCAGGCGCAGCAGCCGCTCCCGGGCGAACCGGGCGGGACCCCGGCGGCGGAGCGAGTGGCGGGCGCCGAGCCCGGCGACGAGGAACAGCATGGGCATGGCCCACACCACGCCGAACCCGGCGAGCACGGTGACGGCGCCGGTCGTCGTCGTGTTCTTCACGTAGAAGTCGTCGTCGGGCGAGAACACCAGGGCGCTGTGGAAGAAGACCAGCCCGACCACGACGAGGGCGCGCAGCACGTCCAGTTCGCCGCGCCGGCCGGCCCCCGCGCCCGGTGGTTCCGTGTCCGCGCCCATCGCTCCTCCCCGCCCGGGTGGACCCAGTGTCGGGGACGTCCGGCGGGGGAGGACAGGCTTCCGCCACGGTTCGGGACGGGGTCAGTTCACCCCGCGCGGGCGGAACTGGATGCTGATGCGCGGTCCCGCGGCCCTGGTGCTCTTCGGTACGCAGTGCTCCCAGGTGCGCTGGCAGGAGCCGCCCATGACGACCAGGTCGCCGTGGCCCAGCGGGCGGCGCACGGTCTCGCCGCCGCCGACGGGGCGCAGCAGCAGGTCACGGGGCGAGCCCACGGACAGGATGGCGACCATGGTGTCCTCGCGGGAGCCCCGGCCGATCCGGTCACCGTGCCAGGCCACGCTGTCCCGGCCGTCCCGGTAGTAGCAGAGCCCGGCCGTGGCGAACGGCTCGCCCAGCTCCTGCGCGTAGTGGGCGCTGAGCGCGTCGCGGGCCTCGGTGAGGACCGGGTGGGGGAGCGGGGCGCCGACGCCGTAGTACGCCAGGAGCCGGGGCACGGAGACGACCTGGTCGTACATCTGGCGCCGCTCGGCCCGCCAGGGCGCCTCGGCGGCCAGGTGGTCGAAGAGCGCGTCGGAGCCGTGCAGCCAGCCGGGTAGGAGGTCGATCCAGGCGCCCCGGCCGAGCTCGGTGCGGCGCACCCCGTCGAGCGTGCCGAGCCGCAGCTCGTCGTCCTGGTCGAAGAGCGAGCCCTGGAGCGCCGGGAGGTGGTGCGTGCTCATGGGACCAGCGTACCCCCTAATCGAAAATACGTTCTAAAGTGATCTCCGTTCCGCGACCGCCCTGCTCCAGGGGCTGTTCGATACACCGGTGTATCGGATACGTTCCCGTATCGGACGGCGGGGAGGGGAGTACGGCATGGCGGACACGGGGACCGGGCGCGTCACCGCGCGCCGGCTGCGCACCCGCGCCCACCTGCTGGACGCGGCCTTCACCGTCTTCGCGGCCAAGGGCTTCGGCCGCGTCTCCATCGAGGAGATCTGCGAGGCCGCCGGCTACACCCGCGGCGCCTTCTACTCCAACTTCGCCGGCCTGGACGAGCTGTTCTTCGCGCTCTACGCCCAGCGCGCCGACCTGATCGCCGAGCAGGTGGCCGGCGCCCTCGCCGCGGACGGCCCCGACCTCGACGTGGCCGCCGCCGTGGACCGCGTCTCCGAGGTGCTGCTGCTGGACCGCGACTGGCTGCTGGTGAAGACCGACTTCCTGGTGCACGCCGCCCGCGACCCTCGCGTCGCGGACACGCTGCTGGACCACCGGGCCCGGCTGCGGGGGGCCGTCGCCGCCCGGCTGGAGCGGGCCCGCGGCCACACCGCGCTGCCCCCGGTCCTCGGCGACGCCGAGGGCGCCGCGCGCGCCGTGGTCGCCGCCTACGACGGCGTCACCACCCAACTGCTGCTGGACTGGGACGTCGAACGCGCCCGGGTCTGGCTGAGACAACTGCTCACCGCGCTGCTCACCGGGTGAAGCCCCGGACGCAGCCTCCGGACGCCAGAAGGAAGGGACGGTCGCCATGGATGCCGACGTCATCGTCGTCGGAGCGGGCCTCGCGGGCCTCGTCGCGGCCCACGAACTGACCAGCCAGGGACGCAGGGTCGCCCTCGTCGACCAGGAGAACGCCGCCAACCTCGGCGGCCAGGCCTACTGGTCGTTCGGCGGGCTGTTCCTGGTGGGGTCGCCCGAACAGCGCCGCCTCGGCGTCAAGGACTCCTTCGAGCTGGCCTGGAACGACTGGCAGGGCAGCGCCGCCTTCGACCGGACCGACGACGAGGACTCCTGGGCGGTGCGCTGGGCGCGCGCCTACGTCGAGTGGGCGGCGGGGGAGAAGCGCTCCTGGCTGGACGGCCACGGCATCACCTTCCTGCCCACCGTCGGCTGGGCCGAGCGCGGCGACCTGCGCGCCGGCGGCCACGGCAACTCCGTGCCCCGCTTCCACATCGCCTGGGGCACCGGCACCGGCGTCGTCGCCCCCTTCACGCGCTACGCCCGCGAGGCCGCGCGCGACGGACTGCTCACCTTCCACCACCGCCACCGCGTCGACGAACTGGTCCTGGACAACGGCGCCGCCCGCGGGGTGCGCGGCACCGTGCTGGCCGAGGACAACTCACCGCGCGGCGTCGCCTCCAGCCGCGAGGCGATCGGCGAGTTCGAGCTGACCGCCCAGGCCGTGATCGTCACCAGCGGCGGCATCGGCGCCGACCACGACATCGTCCGGAAGTACTGGCCCGAGCGGCTGGGCACCCCGCCGCGCGAGATGGTCACCGGCGTCCCCGCCTACGTCGACGGGCGGATGCTGGACATCAGCGCCCGCGCGGGCGTCCGGCTGGTCAACCGCGACCGCATGTGGCACTACACCGAGGGCATCCAGAACTGGGACCCGGTCTGGCCGGGCCACGGCATCCGCATCCTGCCGGGGCCGTCGTCCCTGTGGTTCGACGCGCTCGGCAGGCGACTGCCCGAGCCCTGCCTGCCCGGCTACGACACCCTCGGCACGCTGAAGCATCTGCGCACCACCGAGGACATCGCCCCGCACGACCACTCGTGGTTCGTCCTCACCCAGAAGATCGTCGAGAAGGAGTTCGCGCTCTCCGGCTCCGAGCAGAACCCGGACATCACCGCCAAGGACCGCGCCGGCTTCCTGCGCGAACGCGTCCTCGGCAAGGGCGCCCCCGGCCCGGTGGACGCCTTCCTGCGCAACGGCGCCGATTTCGTCACCGCCGACACCGTCGAGGAACTCGTCGACAAGATGAACGCCCTCACCGACGAGCCGCTGCTCGACGCCGCCCTCGTGCGGCGCCAGATCGAGGCGCGCGACCTGCAGCTCGCCAACGCCTACAGCAAGGACGCCCAGGTGCAGGGCATCCGCAACGCGCGCCGCTACATCGGCGACCGGCTCGGCCGGGTCGCCACCCCGCACCGCATCCTCGACCCGGCGGCGGGCCCGCTGATCGGCGTCAAGCTGCACATCCTCACCCGCAAGACGCTCGGCGGCATCCAGACCGACCTGGACTCCCGCGCGCTGGGCGCCGACGGCAGCCCGGTCGACGGGCTGTACGCGGCGGGCGAGGTCGCCGGCTTCGGCGGCGGAGGCGTCCACGGCTACAACGCGCTCGAGGGCACCTTCCTCGGCGGCTGCCTCTTCTCGGGCCGCGCGGCGGGCCGGGCGGCGGCCGCGCAGACGGCGTGACGCCGGCCGGAACGCCGCCTCATTCCGAGAGCAGCCGGGCCAGCACCTCAGCGTGACTGCGTTCCGGCTGCTTGGAGGCGGTCAGCAGGGTCACCGTGCCCTTCCCGGCCAGCTCCCGCACCCGCTCCAGCTGCTCCGCCGCCTCCGGGCCGGCCAGCTCCGCCTCGTAGCGCTCGCGGAACTCCTCGAAGTCGCCCTCGCCGGCGTGGTACCAGCGGCGCAGCTCCGTGGACGGGGTCAGCACCTTCGGCCACTCGTCGACATGGGCCGCGTCCTTCGCCAGACCGCGCGGCCACAGCCGGTCCACGAGGACCCGCACCCCGTCGTCGGGCTCGGGCGGTTCGTAGACGCGCCGCACGCGCACGCTCATGGAGGCCCCTTCCGCCTGGGTCGCTGCGAGCCTACTGCCGTGCCCGGGCGCGGGCACGGCGAGCGGGGCGCCCCGCGTCGTCCCCGGACGGGCGCACACGGAAGTGGCCCCCGGGAGAATCCCCGGGGGCCACTCGCGCCGTCACTCCCGCACCGCCCGCCTCGTCCGTCAGGCCCTGCCCGACGAACGGCGGGCCGCGATGCGCCGCTTGAGCGCGCGGCGTTCCGTCTCGCTCGTGCCGCCCCACACGCCGATGGACTGCCCCGTCTCCAGGGCCCACTCCAGGCACTGCTCCTGCACGGGGCAGCCGCGGCAGACCGCCTTGGCCTGCTCGGTCTGCAGCAGGGCCGGCCCGGACGTGCCGATCGGGAAGAACAGCTCGGGGTCCTCGGTCCGGCAGGCCGCGTCGTGCCGCCAGTTGTCCATCGAAAGTCACCTGCGTCCGAAGTCGGTGCGCACCCTTTCGGATGCCTTGCTTCCTTTCGGGTGACCTGTCAAGTCGCGGTGAAACAGCGCGATCCGCGTGGAAACGGTCACTGCTCGCGCAGCCCCCACGGCGAGCCGTACTCGGTGAGGAGGTCAAGGAAGGGCCCGGCCGGGAACGCCTCGGGGCCGAGCACGCCCGCCCCCGACCAGGCGCCGGTCGCCAGCAGCTCCAGCGCGACGACCGGGTTGACGGCCGTCTGCCACACCACCGCCTGGCAGCCGTACTCGGCCATCGACCACTGGTTGTCGACCACGTGGTACAGGTACACCTCGCGCGGCGCCCCGTCCTTGGTGCCGCGTACCCAGGTGCCCGCGCAGGTCTTGCCGTGCATGCGGTCGCCGAGGGTCGCCGGGTCCGGCAGGCAGGCCGCGACGACGTCGCGCGGGGAGACCTTCACGGGCCCGTCCGGGCCGGGCACGGTCACCGGCTCGGTGCGGTCCAGGCCCAGCAGGTGCAGCGTGCGCAGGGTGTCGGTGAACTCGCGCCCCAGGCCGTACTTGAAGGTGACCCGGCGGGCGTCCACCCAGCGGGGGACCAGCAGCACCTCCTCGTGCTCCACGTTCACGCACTCCACCGGGCCGATGCCCTCGGGGAAGTCGAACACCTCGGGCTCGCTGAAGGGCTCGGTGGTGTACCAGCCGCGGTCCTTCTCGTAGACCACGGGCGGGTTGAGGCACTCCTCGATGGTGGTCCAGATGCTGAACGACGGAGCGAAGTCGTAGCCGTCCACCGTGAGGTTCGCGCCGTCGCGGACGCCGATCTCCTCGATCTCGTCGAAGAGTTCGTCGGCCGCGTACCGGGCGAACACGTCCGACAGGCCCGGCTCCACGCCCATCCCGACCAGCGCCAGCAGCCCGGCCTCCTCCCAGTCGGCGGCCCGCGCGAACTGCTCGTCGCCCAGCTTCACCCCGCACTCCTCGTACGGCCGCTCGCCGTGCGGGCGGGACAGCGACATCGCCATGTCGAGGTAGGCGGCGCCGCCCGCCCGCGCCGCGCCGAACAGCGGCATCACGAAACGGGGGTCGGTGGCGTTCAGCAGCACGTCGCAGCCGTGCCGCTCCAGCAGCGCCGTCACCTGCGCCTCGTCGCCGGCGTCGACCCGCTCGGCCCGGAACCGGCCGCCGTCCGCGCCGAGCGCCGCCACCGCCGCCTCGGCCCTGGCCGGGTCGTGGTCGGCCACCACCATCAGCTCGAAGAACGGCCGCCGGGCCGCGATCCGGGTGACGGCGGTGCCCACACCGCCCGCTCCCACCAGCAGTACGCGCATGACGGAGCACTCCCTTTCGTCCTCATGGACCCAGGTGGATCCGGAATGTTCTGCGGGGCCCCTGACGTGATGAAACGCCGGGGCGGGACGTAAGGTCAATGGCGTTGGCATAAGGGTCGCAGGGACGGGAAGGCGGGGACATGGCCAAGCGTGTGGTGCCCGAGGAGCGGCGGAGGCGTCGCAGGCCGACCAGGAGCGGGGTCGTGCTGTCGGAACGGCTGATCGTGGAGACGGCGCTGCGGCTGCTCCGGGAGCACGGCAGCGAGGGCCTCACCGCCCGCCGCCTGGGACTCGCCCTCGACTGCGACCCGAGCACGCTCTACCGCTACTTCCGCGGCATGGACGACCTGACCCTCGCCATCGGCGACGCGCTGATCGGCCAGGCGCTGGACGGCTGGCACCGCACCGGACGGTGGCGCCACGACCTGCGCGCCCTCGGCCTGCGCATCCACGCCGCCTACGTCTCCCACCCGCAGGCGGCCGTCCTCACCGCGAGCCGGGTCTCCGGCCGGGCCAACGAACTGGCCGCCGACGAGGCGGTGCTGGACGTCCTGCGCACCGCGGGCTTCCCGCCCGCCGGCACCGTCCGCGTCTACCAGGCGTTCATCGACACCACGCTGGCGTTCGCCGCCCTCGACGCCGCCTCCCTCGCGCTGCCCGACGCGGCACGACGCGCCGACGAGGACATGTGGCGCTCGACCTACGCCCGGCTGCCCGCCGCCACCCACCCGCGCATCGCCGAGACCGCCCCGCTGCTCGCCGCCCGCATGGTGGAGAGCGCCTACCCGACGGCGCTGGACATGCTGCTGGCGAGCGCGGAACGAGAGCTGGCCGGCCTCGCGGTCACGGGTGCAGAGCCCGGGCCGCCGTCTCCGTGACCGCGTCGGCGACCGCCGCGAGGGCGGGGGAGTTCAGCTTCCACTGCTGCCAGTACAGGGGCGCGTCGGCCTCCCGGCCCGGCGCGAACACCACGACCCGGCCGGCCTCCAGCAGCGGCACCGCCTGCGCCTGAGGCACCATGCCCCAGCCCAGTCCCGCCGCCACCGCCTCGGCGAACCCCTCCGACGTCGGCACGTGATGGCGCAGGAGGCTCGCCCCCGTGCGGCCCCCGGTCAGCCGGCGCACGAACCCGTCCTGGAAGTCGTCCCGCCGGTCGAAGACCACCACCGGGGCCGCCGCCACCGACTCCTCCAGCGGCTCCGTCAGCAGTTCGGCGGCGAACTCCGGGTGCGCCACCGGCAGATAGCGCATCGTCCCCAGGCGCCGCACCGAGCAGCCCGGCACCGGGTCGGGGGAGGAGGTCACCGCGGCCATCACCGTGCCCTCGCGGAGCAGCGCCGCCGTGTGCGACTCGTCCTCCCGGCGCAGCTCGAAGCAGAGCCGGGACCGGGCGGGCAGCCGGACCAGGGCGTCCAGGAACCAGGTGGCGAGCGAGTCCGCGTTGACCGCGACCGACACCCGCGTCGGCTCCCCGGCGCCGCTCAGTCCCAGCTCCGCGTACGCGTCCCGCTCCAGCCGGGCCACCTGCCGGGCAAGGCGCACGAGCACCTCACCGGACTCGGTGGGCCGCACCGGGCGGGTGCGCAGCAGCAGCACCCTTCCCGTGCGCTGCTCCAGCGCCTTCACCCGCTGGCTGACCGCCGAGGGCGTCACGTGCAGCGCGGCGGCCGCCGCGTCGAACGTCCCCTCGTCGACCACCGCGAGCAGCGTCCGTACCTGGTCCAGCGGAAGGTCCTCCATCACACCGGCTAAGGGTACGTAAGAACCATTAGCTGTACTGAACCGCTCTGTCCGGCCTACCGTCGACGCCATGACCAGCGCTTTCGCCCCCGCCTTCGCCGGTTTCGGCACCGGAATGTCCCTCATCGTCGCCATCGGCGCGCAGAACGCCTTCGTGCTGCGCCAGGGGATCCGCAGGGACGCCGTGCTCGCCGTCGTCGGCATCTGCGCCCTGTCCGACGCCGTCCTCATCGCGCTCGGCGTCGGCGGCGTCGGGGCGGTCGTGGTGGCCTGGCCCGCGGCGCTGACGGTGGTGGCCTGGATCGGCGGCGTCTTCCTCCTCGGCTACGGCGCCCTGGCCGCCCGCAGGGTGGTGCGCCCGGCCTCCACGGGTCTCGAGGCGGAGAGCGTGGCGGCGGCCGGGTCGCGGCGCCGGGCGGTACTGACCTGTCTCGCCCTGACCTGGCTGAACCCGCACGTCTACCTGGACACGGTGTTCCTCGTCGGCTCGGTCGCCGCCGACCACGGGCCGGCGCGCTGGACGTTCGGCGTGGGGGCCGCGCTGGCCAGCCTCTGCTGGTTCGCCGCGCTCGGCTTCGGCGCGCGGCTGCTCGGCCGGTTCCTGGCCCGGCCGGCCGCCTGGCGGGTGCTGGACGCCCTGGTGGCCGCCACCATGATCGTCCTCGGCGTGACGCTCCTCGCGGGAGCCTGAGGACGCGCCGCACGGGCGGCCTGCCATAGTGAGTCCCGGCCAAGTGGATGTAAGCACCAACCAGGACGGTCGTGGACACCAGCGAGAGCAGTACCGAACCCCGGACACCGAAGGCGGAACAGGAGGACGGCGGGCCGCGCGGATGGCGCCGGTTCGCCATGGACACCCGTCCGCTGCGCCGCCCCGCCTACCGCCGTCTGTGGGCCTCCACCGTGGTCACCGCGGTCGGCAGCCAGCTCACCGCCGTCGCGGTGCCCAAGCAGATCTACGACATCACCGGCTCCTCCGCCTGGGTCGGCGCCGCGAGCCTCGCCGGACTGCTGCCACTGATCGTGTTCGCCCTGTGGGGCGGCGCGATCGCCGACAGCATGGACCGCCGCAGACTGCTGCTGCTCACCAACACCGGCATCGCGGTCACCTCGCTGCTGTTCTGGGTCCAGGCCTTCGTCGGCCTGGAGTCCGTGTGGACGCTGATGCTGCTGCTCGCGCTCCAGCAGGCCTTCTGGGGACTGAACGCGCCCGCCCGCAGCGCCTCGATCGCCCGCCTGGTCCCCGCGGACGAACTGCCCGCCGCCAACGCGCTCGGCTCCACCGTGATGCAGACCGGCCAGATCGCCGGGCCCCTCCTCGCCGGCGCCCTGATCCCCGTCATCGGGCTGGCCGAGCTGTACCTGATCGACGCCCTCGCGCTGTGCGTCACCGTATGGGCCGTGTACCGCCTGCCCGCCCTGCCGCCGCTCACCGCCGCGAAGGCCGGGAGCGCCGGACTGCGGGGCGTCCTGGAGGGCTTCCGCTACATCTCCGGGCACGCGGTCCTGCTGCTGTCGTTCCTCGCCGACATCGTCGCCATGGTCCTCGGCATGCCCCGGGCCCTGTTCCCGCAGCTCGCCTCCGAGACCTACGCCCCGTACGGGGAGGGCTTCGCGCTGGGCCTGCTGTTCGCCGCGATCCCGCTCGGCGCGGTGCTGGGCGGGCTGTTCTCCGGCACGTTCTCCCGGGCGCGGCGGCACGGCTGGATGGTGATCGGCTCGGTCGTGGTGTGGGGGCTGGCCGTCGCCGGGTTCGGACTCAGCGGCAGCCTGTGGCTCGCGGTCGCCTTCCTCGCCCTCGCCGGGGTCGCGGACATGGTGTCCATGGTGTTCCGCGGGGCGATCCTGCTGTCCGCCGCGACCGACGAGATGCGCGGCCGCATGCAGGGCGTCTTCACCGTCGTCGTGGCCGGAGGCCCCCGTCTCGCGGACGTGCTGCACGGCACCGCCGGGTCCGCCTTCGGCCCTCGTACGGCCGTCGCGGGCGGCGGGGTCCTGGTCGTCGTGGTGATGCTGGCGCTGGCCGCGGCCATGCCGGCGCTGCGCCGTTACCGGGTCTGACCACGGTCCGCGGCGCGAGGCCGTGTCGTTCCACCGCGCGAGGGGCGTGTCGTTCTACAGCACGAACCCTCGTCGTATCGCGTACTGCTCCATCAGCTGGCCGCGGGTCATCTCCAGCCGGTGCGCGAGGACCTCGGCGACACAGCGGACCAGCGACAGCCCGAGGGCGGTGTCCGCCTCGCACACCTTCAGCACGGTCGCCGCGTCGAACTCGTACGCCCGGACCGGGGTGAACGCCAGCGCCCCGAAGTCCCACTCGTACGGGGGGAACAGCCAGGACCAGCCCAGCAGGTCGCCCGCGCCGAGCCCGGCGACGGTGATCCGCTGCACCTCGTTCAGCCGCTGGTCCAGGGAGACGGCGCCGGACCGTACGACCCAGAAGCGGTCGGCGTGCCCTCCGGATTCGAAGATGCGGGTGTCCTCCGGGAAGTACACCTCGCGGGCCAGCGTCATCAGGCGCTCGCGCTGGTGGTGGGGGAGGGCGGTCAGGAGTTTGATCGCTTTGGTCATGGGACGGGGCTCCTCGCCGGGGTGCGGTCCGGGTGCTTTCCCTCCCTACTCATTTCAGCCGCTGCCGCCGTTCGGGGCACCTCGGCGGACGGACCCGGTCCGAAATCCGCGGCCGGGCCGTGTCCGGGCATGAAAAAGCCCTGGCTGGACGGGGGAAGCCAGCCAGGGCCGTAAGCGGTGGTGTCCGGAGGAGTCTGGTCGACTCCGTCACCACGTATGTGTGAACGATAAACCATTCACCAGAGGTTCGCGTAATCGGGGATCTGTGCGACCGCTCACACGGTCCCGACGCCACGACCCGCACCTGCCCTACGCCACGACCCGCACCTGCCCTACGGCCACGACCCGCGCCTGCTCTACGCGACGACCCGCACCGTCTCCAGGTCCGGGTCCGTCGGGTCCGGGAGGTACATCCCCGCCTCCAGGCCGGTCCGCAGATACCGCAGCACCGGTTCGGTCAGCCGCTCGCCGGGCAGCACCGCGGGGATCCCCGGCGGGTACGGCGTGATCATCTCCGCCGCGACCCGCCCGGCGGCCTTCTCCGCCGGCACGTCCTCGGCCGGGCCGAAGAACGCGTCCCGCGGCAGCATCGCCTGCTCCATCCGCAGCTCGCCCGGCTCCGGCACGGCGACCCGCGGACCCCCGCGCAGCCCGGGCGCCGCCCGCCCCAGCTCGCGCAGCGCCGAGAGCAGTTCGCCGGTGGTCTCCCGGTCGTCGCCGTGCGTGATCTGCGCGCCGATGCGCCGGTGGTCGACCAGGTGGGCGTCGACCGCCCGGTGCTCGCGCAGCCAGTCCGCCGCCCGGTAGCCCGTGATGCCCAGCTCCTGGATGTCGATCACACACGGCAGCGGGTCGAAGTCGTCCGCGAGACCCGGCCCGCAGTAGTCGTCCCGGCCGTCCACGTGCATACCGTCGATGTCCTCGATCGCCGCCCTGACCTCACCGGCCAGCGCCAGCGCCGACCCCATCAGCTCCTCGCCGCGCAGCGCCATCTGCCGCCGCCAGCCGTCCAGACCCGCGAAGATCAGCACCGAGGGGCTGGTGGTGCCGAGCAGATCGGCACGCGTGCCCAGCAGCGCCGGCGGGACCAGATCCCCCTGGAGGTGGAACACCGAGCCCTGTTCGAGTCCGCTGCCCATCTTGTGGATGCTCGTCACGCAGATGTCCGCGCCCGCGTCCATCGCCCACGACGGCAACTCCGTATGGAAGGGCAGGTGCGCGCCCCACGCCTCGTCCACGATCAGCGGGCGCCCGCGCCGATGGCACACCTCGGCGATGTCCCGCAGCGCCGCCGTCGCGCCGTACGGCGTCGGACTGGTCACCAGGGCCCCGCGCGCGTCCGGATGCGCCTCGAACGCCGCCTCGAACTCCGCGGCCGACGGCGGATGCGCCAGATGCCGCTCGGCGTCCCACCGCGGCTCCACCCACACCGGCTCCACGCCGGACAGGATCAGCCCCGACACCACCGACTTGTGGGCGTCCCGCCCGATCAGCAGCTTCTCGTGCGGGCCCGCCACCGTCAGCATCGCCGCCTTCACCGACAGGGCACTGCCGCACGTGCTGAAGAAGGTGTGCTCGGCGTGCACCGCGTCGGCCATCAGCTCCTGCGCCGACTGGAGCACGCGGCCCCGGGTCAGCCGGTCGTCCAGCCCGCCCGTCGCCAGCACGTCGCCCAGGAAGACCGCGTCCCCCAGCAGCTCGCGCACCGCCGGATCCGCTCCCCGCGCCTGCTTGTGACCCGGGGGCGTGAACCCCAGCCGTCCGCTGCGGTGGTACTCCTCCAGCGCTTCCAGAACCGGTGCCCGGTGGTGTTCGGCAGTCATGCGTCGCCGGGTTCCCGGCCCCTCATGCGCCAATCCGGCCGGCCCCTCGCCGCCGTGTCAGCCGGGCGTCCCGTGCCTGCCCGGCGTCAGGATCTCGTCCAGCACCCGGAGCACCACCCCGTAGGCCACCGTGCGGATCTCGGCGTCCCGCTCCTCGGCGGCGTCCCCCGGATCCTCCCGGCCCAGCCGCTCGCCCCGGGACCGCCAGGCCCGCTCCTCCTGGGCCGCGCAGGCCCGTGCCCGCTGGATGCGCCGCAGCAGTTCGTCCGAGTCCACCACATCGGTCATGCGGATCGGGTACCCGCGGTGGGCGTGCGGTCACGGGGCAGGCGGGAAACGGGCCGAGAGGTTTGCCCGAACCGTGACAGGTGAGCCGAAAAGGGAGGTCCGAGGCAAAACGCCTCCTGTTGACACCGACCCAGGGAGTCGCCCCATGAGCGAGGAGCACCTCGTCGAACCCGTTGTCCGACTGCCCGGCGACCGGCCCGCCGGGCAACCGTGCCCGTCCCGGCCCGCCGAGGTGCGCGAGGCAGTGCTGCGGGCGGTGGCCGAACGCTGTCTGGCCACCCGTACCCCCTGCGACACCGAGGCGCTGTCCGACGCCCTGCTCGTCGCCTCCGAGCTCACCACCAACGCCATTCTGCACGGCGGGGGAGTCACCGGCTTCGAGGTCGACGTCGACGGTCCCGGGGTCCTGCTGTCCGTCAGCGACCGCAGCGACGCCCTTCCCGTCGCCGTGCCGCCCGTCGACGGGGAGGGCCGGCGCCGCCCCGGCGGCCACGGCTGGCCCATCGTGTGCCGCCTGGCCCGCGACGTCCAGGTGTCCGACCTGCCCACGGGCGGCAAGCGGATCACCGCCCTCGTCTCCCTGGTCTGAGGCGGTTCCGGCGCCCTTCAGGCCCCCGGCGAAGACCTGCGGCAATTTCCGCGAAGAAGTGGAGTTTGTTCTACCGGACCGGGGGCAATCGGAGGTTCGTGCTTCGGACCGGAGGCGCGCCGGCGGGAGTGGTACGACCGCACCGGGACCCCTCCGTGCGTCCCGCGACGACCACCCCGCGGTAGATCCCTGAAACCACCGTTCGGGAGCTGAACCGCATGCTCATTGACACGTCCGCACCCCGTCCCGGCTCCTCCGGAACGACCCCCGCCGCCACCCGCCGGCGGCACGACGACGCCCCCGACACCACGACGCTCTTCTCCCGCCTGGCGACCCTCGAGGACGGACCCGAGCGGGAAGCCGTCCGCGACGAGCTCGTCACCGCCTGGCTGCCCATGGCCCACCGGATCGCCGGCCGCTTCCGCGACCGCGGCGAGTCCATCGAGGACCTGCGCCAGGTCGCCGCCCTCGGCCTGGTCAAGGCCATCGACCGGTTCGACCCGAGCCGCGGGGCCTTCGAGAGCTACGCCGTCCCCACCATCACCGGCGAGGTCAAGCGCCACTTCCGGGACCGCATGTGGGCGCTGCGCGTGCCCCGCCGGATCCAGGAACTGCGCAACAAGGTGCGCGTCGCCCGCCGCGAGCTCACCCAGAACCCCGGCAGCCCCGAGCCGTCCGTGGCGGACATCGCCGCCCACACCGGGCTGACCGAGGAGGAGGTGTCCGCCGGCATGGAGGCGCTGGAGAGCTTCAGCACCCTGTCCCTGGACGCCGAACTCTCCACCGACGACGACGGCTACAGCCTCGCCGACACCCTCGGCGCCTCCGACTCCTCCTACGACGTGGTGGTCGACCGCGAGTCGGCCAAGGAGGGGCTGCGGCGCCTGCCGGAGCGGGAGCGCGCCATCCTCTACATGCGCTTCTTCGAGGACATGACCCAGAGCCGGATCGCCGACCGGCTGGGCATCTCCCAGATGCACGTCTCCCGCCTGATCAGCCGCAGCTGCGCCCGCGTGCGCGCCGACGTGCTGGGGCAGCGCGCCGCCCGGGGCGGCGGCCGGCCCACCGCCTGACCCTCTCCACCCGCACCGTCCGCCCGAGAAAGCGAGTCCCATGCTCAAGCCCCACCCCACCGTGCTGCGCCGTCTGGTCGAGGAGTACGAGACCCTGACGACGGCCCCGGCGACCGCTCCCGAGTCGCGGATCGCCGACCTGGCCTACACCCTGTGCGTGTCGACCGGTACCCGGGACGTGGGCATGGCGCTCGCCAGGGCCCGCGCCTGGCTGACGCCGGACGGACGCGACACCGCCACGGCGGCGCCTGCCGCCGTGTGACCCGACGCAGGAAGGGAACCCGAGGCCCATGAGCGAATCCGAGTTCACCCCGGAGGACCGCCCCGTGGACGTGTATCTCGACCTGCTGCGGGTGCGGATGGACACGGAGGACTACCGGCTTCTGCTCCGACTGGTGGAGCCGGTCCTCGAGGCCATCGACGAGCACCGCCTGTCGGGCCTCGACCTCGCGCTGGACGGCGGGGACGAGGAGCTTACCCAGGAGGTCCGCGACGAAGCTGCCCTGGTCATCGCCACGGCGGTCACCGGACGCCTGGACAACGAGGTGGTCGAGCTCGACGTCGACGACGACGGCGGGCCGGTGCGGGTGGTCACCGACGCGGAGACCGCGGCGGATCCCTCCCGGCTGGGTGAGATCGCCGGCATCATCCGCGACCGCCACCGCCAGAACGAGGAGCTGCGAGGCATCGCCGAGGCCAGCGGCCTCCCCACGGACTTCTGAACCACCTCCCTCCCCCCTCACCGCCGGGGCCCTGATCCACGGACCAGGACCGCGGCGCCCGTCTGCGCCCCCCAGGGGCGCGAGGAACTGCGCGAACACCCCCCACCGGGCCGCACCCGCTTCGACGGCCCAGCCCTCCCAGGGGCGCGGGGAACTGCGCGATCAACCCCCACCGGGCCGCACCCGCTTCGACGGCCCAGCCCTCCCAGGGGCGCGGGGAACTGCGCGATCAACCCCCACCGGGCCGCACCCGCTTCGACGGCCCAGCCCTCCCAGGGGCGCGGGGAACTGCGCGATCACCCCCCACCGGGCCGCACCCGCTTCGACGGCCCAGCCCTCCCAGGGGCGCGGGGAGCTGCGCGATCACCCCCCACCCCGCCGCACCCGCCTGACTGCGGCAAGTCCTGAGCTGTGAGGCGGGCCCGCGGCCCCAACACGCGGCCGCGGCCGCAACACGAAGCCTCCCCGCCGCCGACGGCGCACTCAGCGCTCGGGGGCCCTCACCGGAACGTCCAGCGGACGAGCCAACCCCACCACCGCCTCGTCCAGCCGCTCCAGATGGCGGAGGACCCGCCCGGTGATGCGGCCGTACCGTGCCGCGTCGTCGTCGGCGAGAAGCGACGCGATGCTCGGACCCGTCTCGACGGGATCGGTGACCTCGTCGTCGGCCACGCGGGTGGCGATCGTGCGGATGTTCCGGACCGTGCGGCCCGCCGCGCCCCGCAGGCGGGGGTCCGCCGCGATGGACGGGTGGGTCGGCAGCAGCTCGGCCGTCGCGGCCAGCGAACGCGCGTGGTACGCGCACGTCTCCAGCAGGGCCACCACGTACCGCGCGGTGGTGCGCCGGGCCCGCAGCGGGGTGACCGGATGGGTCAGCGGCTTGGTGGCCGACCGCAGGTCGCCCAGCGCCTGGTCCAGCTCCCGCGCCTTGTCGAGCAGCTCCTCCGCGGGTCCGCCGCTGAGCTGCGTCACGGCGGCCTCGCTGACGTCCGACAACCGCTCCAGGACCGTGACCAGCAGCTCGTTGGTACGCCGGTCCGTCCGCACCGGCAGCACCAGCGCCGCCGCCACCACCCCGCACACCGCTCCCAGCGCCGTCTCCTCCACCCGCAGCACCAGCACCTCCCAGCTGTAGGTGTGCAGCAGGGTGTACAGCAGCCCCAGCATCGCCGTGACGAAGAACGACATCAGGGTGTACGACAACGGCGCCGTGTAGAACATGGCGAAGATCAGCAGCAGCACCAGCACGAACGCCAGCACCGTGTTCCCGCCGACCAGCCCGGCCAGCAGGATCCCGGCGACCACGCCGAACACCGTGCCGAGGAGCCGCCGGTAGCCCTTGACCAGGATCTCCCCGGTGGACGCGGTGTTGATGAAGACGATCCAGCAGGTCAGCACCGCCCAGTACCAGCGGTCCGTGGACAGCAGCTCCCCGCCGACGATGGCCAGCGTCGAGCCGACGGACACCTGCACGGCCGCCCGCGTGGTGGGCCGCTGCAACCCCTTCGGCTCCTCGGTCTCCTCCGCCTCCTCGGCGTCGATGGCGGCGTCCTCGGCGTCCAGCTCCTCCCGGGACCTGGCCGTCGCCGGACTGTCGTCCGACTCGTCCTGCGGCCCGTCCAGGGCGATCCGCAGTCCCATCACCGCACGGGCCGCCTCCCCGATGCCGCGGAAGACGTCCCGCACCGGCGGGGAGGCGGCCGGGAGGTTCTCCTCGTCGCGGTAGCCGAGCAGCCGGTTGCGCAGCTGCGCGACGCCCGCCCCCGCCGTCCCGGTCCGCAGCACCAGCGCGCGCAGCGCCCGCAGGTCACGGCGGAGCAGCGCGGTCGCCTCCTCGGGGCCCGGCAGCCGCCCCACCTCCGGCGCGGGGGCGCCCGGCAGGTGCAGCGTCAGGGTGTCCGCCCGCTCCGCGCTGCGGGCGGACAGCAGCAGCAGCCCCAGACGCTCGGCGGCGATCTCCGCGTCGGCGACGCGCCGCTGCACCAGCCGCGCCGTCGGCTCGTCGGGGGTGCCCTCCTCCAGCCGGCTCTGGATCATCAGCGCCGTCTCGTGCAGCCGCGCGGTCCGCTCGCGCAGTTCCTCCAGCGCCTTGTCGGCCTCGTCGGGCCCCGCGTCCAGCAGCGCGATCTGCGCGGACACCAGCCGCGCCAGCCGTACCCGGAACGCCTGCCGCAGCCGCGCCAGCAGCCCGGTCGGCGTCACCGGCACGACGGCGAACCGCACCAGGGCGCTGCTCGCGAACCCGACCGCCATGACCGCCCACAGCGCGGGGAGCTGTTCGGGCGTCGCGCCCACGAACAGCGACACGAAGTACATCTGGAAGCCGACCAGCCCCAGCGTCATCCCGCGGTCGCCGAACCGGCGGCCGTACACCGCGCAGAAGATCAGGGCGACGGCGAAGACGTCGCCCACCACCACCCGCTGGCTGAGCAGCGCGCCCAGCGACACCGACGCCACCGCCACCGGCAGCCCCAGCGCCAGCGTGACCGCCTGGGCCCCGCGCCGCCGCTCCCGGATCGAGAAGGTGGCGGCCATCGACGTCATCGCGCCCGCCACCAGATGGGTCATGTCCGCGCCGACCGGGGCGAGCACGGCCAGGGTGACGGCGATGGCGCCCACCGTGCGCAGCCCGGCGGTCAGCCGCAGCAATCCGGGATCGGACGCCGCCAGGTGGTCGCGCAGCCCTGTGCCCGACCGGCGTCCTGCCACCTTCACGCCCGCGCACGCTCCCCCGTCGTCACCGCTCCGTCCGTCGCCCCGGCCTCCGTGCGCCGGGTCACCGAGCCGCCCGGCCCGCTTCCTCGACGTGCGCCCGCACCTGCTCCGGTGTCAGGTAGGCGTCCAGGTACTCGAAGTCGCGCAGGCTGCCCGGCCGGTGCATCTGGAAACCGGTGCGCACGAAGTCGTCGCCGGCGACCGCGTTCAGCAGCCAGTTGGTCATCACCCGGGTCTTGGCCACCCCGGTGCGCAGCGCCGACCAGTGGTAGCCGCGGGCCACCGCCTGGGCGGGCAGGCCGTGCAGCTCGTAGCCGAGCGGCTTGGACACCGCGTCGGTGCCGCCGAGGTCCACCACGAGCCCCAGGTCCTGGTGCATGTACGGCCGGGTCGACCGGCCCCGCAGGACGGCGATGACGTTCTCCGCGACGTGCCGACCCTGCCGCAGCGCGTGCTGCGCGGTCGGCGGGCACACCGCGTCGTCGCCCTTGGCCAGGTCCGGCACCGCGGCCGAGTCGCCGAGCGCGAACACCCCGTCGTGCCCGGGCAGCCGCATGTCCGCGTTCACCGCGAGCCGGCCCCGTACGGTCTCGGCGTCGAGCGTGCCGATCAGCGGGCTGGCCACCACGCCGGCGGTCCAGATCAGCGTGCGGGTGGGCACCACCCGGCCGTCGGTGAAGGTGACCTCCTCGGCGCCCGCCTTGGCGATGGACACGCCCAGCGAGATCTCGATGCCGCGCCGGGTGAGGATCTCGTGGGCGCTGCGCCCCAGCTTCTCGCCCAGCTCGGGCATCAGCTTGGGCGCGATGTCGATCAGATGCCACTTGATCAGACCCGGGTCCAGGCGCGGGTAGCGCTTGACGGCGGCGTGCGTCAGACGCTGCAGGCAGGCCGCCGTCTCGGTGCCGGCGTAGCCGCCGCCGACCACCACGAACTGCAGCCGCGAGGCGCGTTCCGCCGGGTCGGTGCAGGCGTCCGCCAGGTCCAGCTGCGAGATCACGTGGTCGCGCAGGTAGGCGGCCTCGGCCAGCGACTTCAGCCCGAAGGCGTGGTCGGTGAGGCCCGGGATGTCGAAGGTGCGGGTGACGCTGCCGGGCGCCAGCACGATGTAGTCGTACGGCTCGTCGACGACGTCCCCGGCGATGGTCCGGATCACGCACACCTTGGCCCGCAGGTCCACGCCGATCGCGCCGCCCGGGATGATCCGGGTCCGGTACTTCTCGCTGCGCCGCAGGGAGATCGCGATCGACTGGGGCGTCAGCACCCCGGAGGCGACCTGGGGGAGCAGCGGCAGGTACAGCTGGTAGGACATCGGCGTCACCAGCGTCAGCTCCGCCTCGCCCGGAGTGAGCCTGCGCTCCAGCCGCCGCACGCACTCCACACCGGCGAAACCGGCGCCTACCACGAGGATCCTGGGTCGTGTCACGATGTCCATCCCTTCGTGCGGCTTCAGGCGGTCCGCCTCGAACGTCGATGCCTGACGCGTGCCCCTGTTCAGCTCCACGATGCCCGCCCCGGCCCCGGACCGCACCGGGAACCGTCAGGGCGGGGGACCCGGCGCGGCCTCAGCCGCGCAGGTGGCAGAGCAGCAGGCACACGTCGTCGTCGCGCTCGGAGTCGCTGAGAAGGGGCCGCAGAACGCGGTCCGCCGCGTCCTCCAGGTCGGTGTCCAGTTCCGCGCGGTCGAAGGAGGCGAGCGCCGAGCCGAGCCGCTCGATGCCCGGGTCGATGCCCTGGGCGCGCCGCTCGACCAGACCGTCGGTGTAGAGGGCCAGCGTCGAGCCGGGCGCCAGCCGCTCGGTGTGGTCGGGGATGTCCTGGCTGAGCGGGATGCCCAGCATCGCGCCCGGCTTGGCGTCCAGCGTGCGCACCCCGCCGTCGGGCAGCCGCAGCACCGGCGGTGGATGGCCGGCCGCGGCCCAAGTGAGCGTCCGGTCGTCCGGGTGGAAGCGGGCGATGACGGCCGTCGCGAACAGGTCCGGCTGGAGATGGCGCAGATAGCCGTGCAGCCGGGTGAGCAGCCGCCCCGGGCTGTCGCCGTCCACGGCGTAGGCGCGCAGCGCGGTGCGCAGCTGGCTCATCATCACCGCCGCGTGCAGCCCGTGCCCGGTCACGTCCCCGATGACGGTGACCAGGCTGCCGTCCCGCTGCCGGAACGCGTCGTACCAGTCACCGCCGATGTTCAGGCCGTGCGTGGCGGGCAGGTAGCGCGCGGCCAGCCCCACGCCGGGGGCGGACGGCAGCTCCGTCAGCAGGGCGCGCTGCAGCGTCTCCGCGATGTCCCGGTTGTGTTCGAACCGGCGCGCGTTGTCCAGGGCGATCCCGGCCCGCCGGGCCAGTTCGATCAGCATCACCGCGTCGTCCGGGTCCCACCGTTCGCCCTGCGGCGACAGCGTCAGCACGCCCAGCGGCGCCCGGCGCGGCGTCAGCAGCGGGACGCACAGCAGCGGCCGGTGGGGGGCCAGCGCCGACGGCGGCCGGTCCTCCACTCCCGGCAGGTTGCCGGGGTGGTCGGCGGCGTACTGCGGGCGCCCGGTGCGGGCCGCCTGCACCGCGGCGCCCGGATGGTCGGCGGGCAGCGGCCGGCCGTCCTCGGGGTCGAACAGCCAGACGTCGACGCCGTCGGCGTACCGCGGCACCAGCAGCTCCGGCAGCCGGCGCAGGATCTCGTCGTGGTTCAGCGACGCGGTCAGCTCGGCGCTGGCGTCCGCGAGGAACGTGAGCCGCCGCCGCGCGTTCTCCGCCTCGGTGCGCGCCCGCCGCTCGGCGGCGAACGCCTCCCGCTGCGCCCTGCCCGCCGCGTCCAGCTCGGCGTGCAGCGCGAGGACGCCCTGATTGGTCTGGTGCAGCTCCTCCCGGTGGAAGGCGACCAGACCCTCCTGCTCCGTCAGCTCCTCCAGCACCACCGAGGTGTCCTCGTCGGCACCGAGCAGCCCCTCGGACAACGCGGCCGCCTCCTCCGGCACCGGGCACGGATCGGACAGCCGGCCCGGATAGGGGCAGGGCACGCCCGTCGTCCACGGGGTGCGCTCCCCGGCGTCGCCGTCCGGGGCGGGGACGACCACCACGTGCAGCTCGCCGGGACCGCCGTCCGCGCCCTCGGCGCTCTCCACCGTCAGCAGCCAGGTGCCGCCCTTGGTGAGGCACTGCCGCAGCTGCCCGCTGAGGGACACGGCCAGCCGGGTCCGCTCGACGGTGGGCACCCCGCACGCGGCGGCCAGCCGCGCCACGGAGACGCGGGCGCGGGCCGCGTCGGTGACGGTCGCGATGCGCCAGGCACGCGTCATGAGGAAGCCTCCGGGATGTTGGCGAGCACGGCCACGGCGGTGTCGTCCCGCACCGGACGTGCCGCGCTGCCCGCGTCACGGACCGCCACGGCCGCCGTCACGGCCGGGTCGGCCGGGGGCACGCCGGTGCCCGCGGGCGGTGTCCAGCGCGACGACAGCCCGTCCGTGTGCAGGATCAGCAGGCTCCCGGGGGTCCAGTCCGCCTCGTCCTCGCGCACCGTGCGCGGCCGGTGCGCGCCGACGATTCCGGGCCGGGACAACAGCGTCCGCCAGCGCCCGCCGTCCCGCAGCCGCGCGGTCACGTTGCCGATGCCCGCGAAGCGCAGCCGCCCGGTCCAGGTGTCGAGCTGGGCCGCGGCGACCGCCGCGCCCCGGGTCCCGGACAGCGCGGTGTGCAGCCGCTGGAGCAGCTCGGCGGGCGGCAGCCGGGCGCAGTGGCGCAGCTCCTCGACGGCGGTGTCGGAGGCGCGGGCGGCCTCGGCGCCGTGGCCGAGCCCGTCCGCCAGCATCAGCGTCACCCGGTCGCCGGACCGCACCCACGACCAGGCGTCCCCGGACTGCTCCGCGCCCGCGAACGGCACGTTGACGCCGCCCGCGTGCACACCGAGGGAGCGCGCCGGGGCCTCCGCAGGGACGAGCCCGACGGTGGCGGGGCCGACCCGGGCCACCGCGACCGTGCCCCGTCCCACCTCGCTGTGCAGGCCGAACGCGTCGGCGATCCGCCGGCACGTCCCCAGACCCGCGCCGAGCGAGCCGCCGGTGGTGAACCCGTCCTCGAACGCGCCGGCCACGTCGGCGATGCCCGGCCCGTGGTCGAGGGCGGTGATCTGCACGGCCCGTCCCGGCCGCCCCTCCGGCAGCACGGCGGGGTCGACGACGTCCACGACCACCTCGCCGGCCTTCGCGTGGTTCACCAGATTGGTCGCCAGCTCGGTCGCCACGAGCGCGCACGCCGCGCGGCGCTGCTCGTCCAGCCCGGCGCGGGCCGCGGCCTCCTCCGCCGCCACCCTGACGTCGCGCACCCGGGTCGCGTCGTGCACCGGCACATGCCACACACGCGGCATCACCCACCTCCGCGCGGCCGGACCGGCCGGGACACCCAGGAGGTCACCCGCACCGTGGTGCCCGCCCCCGGGGTGCTGTCCACCTCGAAGTCGTGCACCAGGCGCCGCGACCCGCCCAGCCCCATGCCCAGTCCGTCGCCCGAGGTGTAGCCGTCGCTGAGGGCCCGCTCGAGGTCCGGGATCCCGGGGCCCTCGTCGGAGAAGGTCAGCCGCAGCCCGGCCGTGCCGTCGGCGGCGGTGACCCGCGTCGTCTCCAGCACACCGCCCCCGCCGTGCACCAGCGTGTTGCGGGCCAGCTCGCTGGCGGCCGTCACCAGCTTCGTCTGGTCCACCAGACCGAAGCCGACCCGGGTGGCGGCCTGCCGCACGTGCTGACGCACCCACGCGAGGTCCATGTCCGACCGGATGGGCAGCCGCGCCTCCACGTCCGCGGCGGTGTCCATCACGGTCTCCCCTCGCCGCCGGACCGGTTCGCCACGACGGGCTGCGCCAGCATCGCCAGAGCCGCCTCCGTGTTCAGCGCCGTACGCAGCTCGGGGAACGTCAGGCCCAGCTCCACCAGCGTGATGGCGACCGCGGGCCGCATGCCCGCCACCACGGTCCGCGCGGCCAGCAGCTCGGTCTGCGCCGCCGTCTCGGCGAGCACCCGGCCGAGGAAGGAGTCGACGATCTCCACCCCGGAGATGTCGATCACCACCCCGGTGACCCGGCTGGCCACGATCGTCTCTGCCAGGTCCTGCTGGAGCTGGGACGCCATACCGTCGTGCAGGTCCCCCTGCAGGGTGACCAGCAGCACGTCACCGAGCCGCAGCACCGGCACATGGCCCGCGACCGGGCGGGCGAAGTGTTCGCTCACCGCCGGACCGCACCCTCGGCCGGGGCGTTCACGATGTTCGCGCCCAGCTCGTTCAGGCAGTACCCGAGCGCGTCGGCGAGGCTCGCGCGGGTCTTGACCGTGCCGAGGTCGAGGCCGAGGTGGACGATGGTCTGCGCGATCGCCGGGCGGATGCCGGAGACGACGCACTCGGCGCCCATCAGCCGGGCCGCGGCGACCGTCTTCATCAGGTGCTGCGCGACCAGCGAGTCGACCGTCGGCACACCGGTGATGTCGAGGATCGCGAACCGGGCGTGCTGGTCGACCACCGCGTCCAGCAGCGTCTCCATCACCACCTGGCTGCGGGCGCTGTCCAGCGTCCCGATCAGCGGGACCGCCACGATCCCGTCCCAGAGCTTGATCACCGGTGTCGCCACCTCCAGCAGCTGCAGCCGCTGCCGGTCGATCAGGGCCTGGTTCTCGCTGAGCGCGGTCTGCATGGTGACCAGCCGCAGCGTGCCCATCAGCACGCTCAGCGCGATGGCGCACTCCCGGCGCCGCTCGGAGTCCTCCTGCTCCAGATCGGCCACCAGGAGGTTCTCCACCGGCGGCAGCAGCGCGGCCAGCTCGCTGGAGACCTGCGTGGTGGACAGACCCGCGCGGGAGCGGGCCGCCCCCATCCGGGCGAGCTGCTCGCGGACCCCGGTGAACCCCGCGGCGTCCGGGTCCTCGATCCGCTGCGCGTCGGCCACCTGGGCCAGCGCGTCCACGATCACCCGGCCCGCGTCCACCGCCTCGTCGCGCGACACGGTGAACACCGTGCGGAACAGGGGCTCGTCCGCCCATCGCTGGGCTATCTGCTCCCGTCGCCGCCGCAGGAAGTCCCCGACCTCTCTTGCGGGGGTCGAGTGGGTCGTGTCCGCTTCGTGCTCCGGCACCTGTCTGTTCTCCTCCTCGTCGTGACAAAGCGCCCGGACCCGTGACGGGGCCGGGCGGCGGGGCGGTCCCGCTCAGACCTCGGGCTCGGCCGGGGCCGCCTGGGGACGGTCGACGCGCTCCAGCGCCTCGTCGACGCTCTCCGACACGGGCACGGTGATGCTGACGCCCGTCAGGTCGAGGATCCGGCGCACCGCGGGGGTGGGCGAGATGATGTGGACGCTCCCCGGCAGCTCCCGCGCCTCCTGGTAGACGCGCAGGATGATGTTCATGCCGGACGAGTCCATGAACGGCACCGCGGACAGGTCCAGCAGGAAGTGCCGGCGGCCGTGGTGCAGCTGGTTCGCCAGATGGTGCTGGAACTCGGTCGCGGTGTCGACGTCCAAGTAGCCCTCGACGGTCACGAGGGCCACGTCCTCACGAGGAAGTGTCACCTCGACGGACAACGGGTCCTGGGCAATGGGCACGAGTACCTCCAACAAGGTGATCAAGCTCTTCGTCGCGCAGCCGCGCGTACCCCCGAATCGCCCCCTCATGCCTCCGCCCGCCCGATCGGCCGTCGGGGTGACCTACCCCACTCTGATTCCCACGATGCAGGTGTCGTCGTCGGTGTCCGACCGGCTGTACGTGAGCAGGCGGTCGAGCCGCTGGTCGAGCGTGCCCGGGACCGTGGCCGCGGTGGTGAGGAGGTGCGTCAGCGACTCCTCCACCGAGCGGTCCCGGCGTTCGATCAGCCCGTCCGTGTACATCAGCAGGTTGTCGTCCGCGGCGAGCTGCACCTCGCCCTCCTCGTAACGCGCCTCGGGGAGGGCGCCCAGCAGCAGACCGCTCACCGGGGGCAGCGGGGACGCCTCGGAGCCGCGCACCAGCACCGGCGGCAGATGGCCCGCCCGTGCCCACCGCAGGGTGCGGGTGGCCGGGTCGTACAGGCCGCAGACCGCCGTGGCCGTGACCCCGCCGGTCAGATGGTGCGTCACCATGTTCAGCCACGACAGCAGCTGCCCGGGGCCCGCGCCCGTGACGGCCAGCCCGCGCAGCGCGTTGCGCAGCACGACCATGCTGGTCGCCGCCTCGATGCCGTGACCGGCGACGTCACCCACGCACAGCAGCACCAGACGCGACGGCAGCACCACCGCGTCGTACCAGTCGCCGCCCACCAGCTGCTCCGCCTCGGCCGGCCGGTAGCGCACGGCCACGTCCAGGTCGGGCATCTGCAGCGGCGCCTGCGTCGGCGGCATGATCGCCCGCTGGAGCTGCAGCGCCAGCCGGTCCCGCTCGCTGGCCTGCTGCTCGGTGTGCGCGAGCTGGTCACGGGTCGCCGCCAGCGCCACCTCGGTCCAGTGCTGCGACGAGATGTCCTGGTAGGCGCCCCGTACCGTGAGCAGCCGCCCGTCGGTGTCCAGCACCGGTTCGGCGACCACCCGGATGTGCCGGGTCACGCCGTCCGGCCGCTGCAGCCGGAACGCGGCCGAGGCCGGGCGCCGGTGGTGCAGCAGCGTGCGCAGGAAACGGCCGATGGCCACCGCGTCGTCCGGGTGGGCGTGCGCCGGCAGGTCCTCCAGCGGCACCGGGGAACTGGTCTCCGGCCGCCCGTACAGGTCGAACAGCTGGTCGTTCCAGGTGATCTCACCGGTCAGCAGGTTCTCCTCGAACCCGCCGATCCGGCCGAGCCGCTGCGCGTGCTGCAACAGGCTCGCCAGCCGCGCCGTCTCGTCCTCGATCCGCCAGATGAAGAGGATCCCCGCGCCGTGCCGGCTGACGCTGATGTCCGCGACCGCCGACAACGGCACCTGGTCCACCAGCGCGGTCAGATGCATGCGCCGGGCGCGGAAGGGCTCACCCGTGGCGTACACCCGCTCGATCCGCTGGAACAGCTCGCTCTCCCCGGCGGCCATCGGGTACGCCTCCAGCAGCAGAGCCCCGCCGACCATGCCGCGCGGCCGGCCCGCCGGGTCCAGGAAGCGGCTGTTGACGTGCTGGATGCGGAAGTCGAGCAGGTTCCCCGACTCGTCCAGGTGCGGCACCAGCACCAGGGCCGGGTCGTACAGCCCGTCGGCCAGGTCCATCAGTTCGGCCGCGTCCGGCAGCACCCGCTGCGGACGGGCGGGCCCGCCGGGCGGCGTGTACGTCTCCAGCGTGTGCGCGCACAGCTCCGCCAGGGCCTCCACCTGGCGCACGATCTGCGGCCGCTGCGGGGGCAGCGGAACGGGCCAGACGATCTCCAGCACGCCGTACACCCGCCCGCCGGTGCCGGCGGGCACGGCCGCACGGCCGCCGTCCGGGTGGTGGTGCCGGCCCACGCTGGGAAGCCCCCGCTCGGCCAGCGACTCGATCCACAGCCCCTCGCGCTCGGCCAGACCGCACCGCGCGACCGTCGCCACGTCCGGCGGCACGTAGTACCAGCGCGCCGCCTCGGCGGGGGAGAAGCCCGCACTGCCGGCCAGGGTCAGCGACCCGTCCGCGCCGGCCGCCCAGATCGCCACGGCCACCGCGCCCAGCGGACGCAGCGCCTGCTCCAGCAGCGACTCGGCCACCGCCTGGGTGTCGTCGGCGGCCAGCGCCCCGCTCTCCGCCGCCCGCAGCCGGACCGCCGCAGGGTCCGCCTCCGCCTCGCCGGCCGCCCGGGTGGCGGCCAGGAAGGCGTGCGTCACCTCGGACATCCGGTCCCGGGCGGCCTGGTTGATCACCTCGACGGCGAACTCCAGCTGGGTCGTCCCCGCCTGCTCGGTCAGCTCGGCGAGCTGCCGGGCCGCCTGCGCGGGACCGCACCCGAGGCGCTCCACCAGGATGCCCTTGGCGAGCTCGATCAGCGCCCGCCCCTCGGCCTCCGCCTGGGCGGCCCGTACCTCACGGCTCAGCCGGTCCACCGTCGCCGCGAGCCGGCCGACGGGGGAGTCCGTGGCCACCCCGGCGGGTCCGGCCGGGGGACGCCGCAGCTCCATCTCCTCGGGCGTCGGCTCGCCCATGTGCTCCCGGTCCTCCTGGACGCTCATGCCGGCAGCCAGCGGCGGACGCAGGCGATCAGCTCACGGCTGTCGACCGGCTTGGTGACGTAGTCGCTGGCGCCCGAGGCGAGGCTCTTCTCCCGGTCCCCGGGCATGGCCTTCGCCGTCACCGCGATGATCGGCAGGTCCGCGTAGCGCGGCATCGAGCGGATCTCGGCCGTGGCGGCGTACCCGTCCAGCTCGGGCATCATCACGTCCATCAGGACCAGCGCCACGTCCGGGTTGTCCACCAGTCTCTCGATGCCCTTGCGGCCGTCCTCGGCGTGCAGCACCCGGAATCCGTGCAGCTCCAGGATGCCGCTGAGCGCGAAGAGGTTCCGCGCGTCGTCGTCGACGACCAGCACCGTCCGGCCCGCGAACGAACCGTCCACCACGGCCTCGGGCGCGGTCCGCTGCGCCTCGTCCGGGCGCACCAGCGACAGCACGTCGCCGGGCTCCTCCGCCGACAGGTGCAGCGCGATCCGCTCCCGCAGCTCGTCCAGGCTGGACAGGAACTCCAGCGCCGTGCCCGAGGCGCGGTCCCGCAGGTTCGCCTCCACCCCGGCGTCGGCGCGGTGCCCGCTGTGCACCAGGACGGGCACGCTCGCCAGGGCGGAGTCGCCGCGCAGCGCCTCCAGGAAGCGCGTCACCTCCGCCTCCGCCATGCCCAGCTCCAGCACGACGCAGTGGCAGGGGTCGGCGGCCAGCGCTCCGGCCGCCTCCTGCGCGCCGACGGCGGTGATGATGTCGACCGACGGGCGCGAGCCGCCGCCCGTGTGGGCGACGTCCTGCACCACGCTCTCCGCGACCAGCGTGAGCAGCCCACGGGGCCGCTCCTCCACCACCAGCAGCCGGCGTGGACGCTGCCCCTGCGGGGCGGGCGCCGCCTCGATCGCGGGCGTCCGCGGGGACGCCGCCTCCGGCAGTTCCTGCCCGGCCGGCTCGCCCTCCACGGCCGGCGCGGGCCGCAGCTGCTGCTCGAAGTCGGGGCGCGCCACCGGCAGGAACAGCGTGAACGTCGAGCCCTGGCCCGCGACGCTGTCCACGGTGACCGCGCCGCCCAGCAGGTGCGCGATCTCCCGGGTGATGGAAAGCCCCAGGCCCGTCCCGCCGTACTTGCGGCTGGTGGTGCCGTCGGCCTGCTGGAACGCGCCGAAGATCGACTCCAGGTGCTGCTCCGGGATGCCGACGCCGGTGTCCCGCACCCGGAAGGCCACCACGGGGCCGCCGCGCAGCACCTCCTGGGGCACCTCGTCGTCCGGGGCCGGCTCGATGCGCAGCTCCACCTGGCCGCGCTCGGTGAACTTCACCGCGTTGGACAGCAGGTTGCGCAGCACCTGGCGCAGCCGCGAGTCGTCGGTGAGCAGGTCCGCGGGCGCGCCCGGCGCGGTGGTGATCGTGAAGTCCAGGCTCTTCTGCATGGTCATCGGCCGGAACGTCGCCTCGACGTACTCGACGAGACGGCGCAGCTCCACCCGCTCCGGGCTGACGTCCATCTTGCCCGCCTCGACCTTCGACAGGTCGAGGATGTCGTTGATGAGCTGGAGCAGGTCCGAACCCGCCGAGTGGATGATCTGCGCGTACTCGACCTGCTTGGGGGAGAGGTTGCGCGAGGGGTTCTGCGCGAGCAACTGGGCCAGGATCAGCAGGCTGTTGAGCGGGGTGCGCAGTTCGTGGCTCATGTTCGCCAGGAACTCCGACTTGTACTTCGAGGCGAGCGACAACTGCTGCGCCCGCGCCTCCAGTTCCTGCCGGGCCTGCTCGATCTGCAGGTTCTTCGCCTCGATGTCCCGGTTCTGCGAGGCCAGCAGCGCCGCCTTGTCCTCCAGTTCGGCGTTGGAGCGCTGCAGTTCCTCCTGCTGGGTCTGCAACTCCGCGGACCGCTCCTGGAGTTCGGCGGTGAGCCGCTGCGACTCCACCAGCAGCTCGTCGGTGCGGGCGTTCGCCACGATGGTGTTGACGTTGACGCCGATGGTCTCCATCAGCTGTTCCAGGAAGTCCTGGTGGGTCTGGGTGAACGGCGTCACCGACGCCAGCTCGATCACACCGAGCACCTGGCCCTCGACCACGATCGGCAGCAGCACCAGGGCCGTCGGCACCACCTGACCGAGCCCGGAGGAGATGGTCACGTAGTCCGGCGGCAGCTGGTCCACCAGGATGGTGCGTCTGCTGCGCGCGGCCTGCCCGACGAGGGTCTTGCCGAAGGCGATGCGCGTCGGCCGGCCGCTGTCGTCCGGGTAGCCGTAGGAGCCGACGAGACGCAGCTCGGGGCCGCCGTCGCCGTCCTCCGCGAGGTAGAACGCGCCGTACTGCGCGGACACCAGCGGCACCAGCTCGTCCATGATCAGCTCCGCGACCACGGGCAGGTCGCGGTGGCCCTGCATCAGCCCGGACACCCGGGCCAGGTTGGTCTTGAGCCAGTCCTGCTCCTGGTTGGCCCGGGTGGTCTCGCGCAGGGACTCCACCATCGCGTTGATGTTGTCCTTGAGCTCGGCGACCTCCCCGGACGCCTCCACGTTCACCGAGCGGGTCAGGTCGCCCTCGGCGACCGCGCTGGTCACCTCGGCGATCGCGCGGACCTGCCGGGTGAGGTTCCCGGCCAGCTCGTTGACGTTCTCGGTGAGCCGCTTCCAGGTGCCGGAGACGCCCTCGACCTCCGCCTGCCCGCCGAGCCGGCCCTCGGTGCCGACCTCGCGGGCGACGCGGGTGACCTCCTGGGCGAACGCGGAGAGCTGGTCGACCATCGTGTTGATGGTCGTCTTCAGCTCGAGGATCTCGCCGCGCGCGTCGACGTCGATCTTCTTCGACAGGTCGCCCTTCGCGACGGCGGTCGTCACCAGCGCGATGTTGCGCACCTGGCCGGTGAGGTTGTTGGCCATCGAGTTGACGTTGTCGGTGAGGTCCTTCCAGGTGCCGGCGACACCCGGCACGTGCGCCTGGCCGCCGAGGCGTCCCTCGGTGCCGACCTCGCGGGCGACGCGGGTGACCTCGTCGGCGAACGCGGACAGCGTGTCCACCATCGTGTTGATGACGTCCGCGAGCGCCGCGACCTCGCCCGCCGCCTCGACGCGGATCCGCTGCGACAGGTCGCCCCGGCCCACGGCGGACGCCACCTGGGCGATGGAGCGCACCTGGCTCGTCAGGTTGGACGCCATCACGTTGACGTTGTCGGTGAGGTCCTTCCAGGTGCCCGACACCCCCCGCACCTGCGCCTGCCCGCCGAGGCGTCCCTCGGTGCCGACCTCGCGGGCGACGCGGGTGACCTCGTCGGCGAAGGCGGAGAGCTGGTCGACCATCGTGTTGATGGTGTTCTTGAGCTCGAGGATCTCGCCGCGCGCGTCGACGGTGATCTTCTGCGAGAGATCGCCCTGCGCGACCGCCGTCGCCACCAGCGCGATGTTGCGCACCTGGCCGGTGAGGTTGCCGGCCATGAAGTTCACCGAGTCGGTCAGGTCACGCCAGGTGCCCCTGACCCCCTGCACGTCCGCCTGGCCGCCGAGGCGTCCCTCGGTGCCGACCTCGCGGGCGACGCGGGTGACCTCGTCGGCGAAGGCGGAGAGCTGGTCGACCATCGTGTTGATGGTGTTCTTGAGCTCGAGGATCTCGCCGCGCGCGTCGACGGTGATCTTCTGCGACAGGTCGCCCTTCGCCACCGCCGTCGTCACCTGGGCGACGTTGCGGACCTGTGCCGTGAGGTTGCCCGCCATGGCGTTCACCGAGTCGGTGAGGTCCGCCCAGGTGCCCGACACCCCCGGCACCTGCGCCTGCCCGCCGAGCGTCCCCTCCGTGCCCACCTCGCGGGCGACACGCGTGACTTCGGACGTGAACAGCGACAGCTGGTCCACCATCCCGTTGAAGACCTTGGCGATGTCCCCCATGAGCCCGTCGGCGTCACCGGGCAGCCGGGTCCCGAAGTCCCCGTCCCGTACGGCCGTCAGCCCCGCGAGGAGCTGCCTCAGCTCCTTGTCCCCCGGCACCGTGTCGGTCCCCTCGGTGCTTCCCCTGGTCATGCGCACCCTCGTTCCGGCCCCATTCAGTGCGCATTTCCGCAGATCAGCGGAGTCGCGCGGCGAGAAATACGCCGAAGATTAACCCACCTCGCGGGCACGCGACAAAGCGGGTGGCGGGCTTCCCGGACCGGTCGAGAATCACGTTCTCCGGCGTGCATGTTCCCGCGGAAGCGGGGTACCTGATGCGATTTCACCTCCGTCCGGCCGGACCGGCCGCATTCGACGGGCGCCGTTCGAATGTGTGCCCGCCGGACGGGTATCTGCTCGGGTGGAGAGGGCCGGAGTGTCCGGCCCCGCTCCTGTGAAGGGGGAGCAGTTCATGGGGAGCAGTCGTACCTCGGGGAGGCCGGAAGCAGTGCCCACCGACAGCATCTGGTCGTACGCGCCGGGCCTGGACCACGCCCGCGGCGCGGACCTCACGGGCTACACCGTCGTCGCGCGCGACGGAACCGCCGGCCACGTCGACCGACGGGCCGACCACCACGGCATGCCGCACCTCGTCGTGGACACCGGCGTGTGGGTGTTCGGCCGCAGCCTGCTGGTCCCCGTCGGGGTGATCACCTCCGTCGACGCCGCGGAGCGGAAACTGACGGTGTCCTGCACCCGGGCCGAGCTGAAGGCCGCGCCGCGCTTCCGCACCGACAGCGAGACCATGGACGCCGTCTATCTCACCGCCGTCGGCCTCTACTACAGCGAGCTGCCCCGCGAGGAGCGGCCCGCCTGACGGGCAGGCGCCCCGGCGGCTCCGCGCCTCCGGGGCGCTCACCACGGCAGGAAGACGTGGATGTCCTTCCCCTGCTCGTGCGTGACGACGCTCACCTGGTCGCAGAGCGTGTGGATCAGATGCCACCCGATGCCGCCCCCGCCGCTGTGCGGGTGGAACGGGCGCGGGGCCGGTTCGGTGGTGTTCGTGTCGTGCATCACCACGTGCACCCCGTCGAACGTGCGGCGCAGCCGCAGCTCGAACGGTCCGGGGGCGTACTGCACCGCGTTCGCGGCCAGTTCCGTCACCACCAGGAGTATGTCGTCCCAGTGCTCCGGCGCCGTCGGCGCCGACGCACGGGCCAGGTCGAAGAGGAATGCCTCCGCGACCAGACGTGCGTCCGTCACATCGTGCAGCTCCCCCGGGAAGCTGGCGATGCGGCTCGTGATCTCCTCGCCGGCCAGTGTCCTGTCCCTACGCGACTCGGGTGCCATGTCGCCTTCCAGGCCCCGGTCGCTGCCGGGGCGGTCGTCGCTGCTGTTGCGTTCCCCGATCTGTGGGTTCCCGTGCGGGCGGAGCCTACGCGCCCGCCTGCCCGACGGTGCGGGGTGACAAACCCCGCACCCGGCGCGGAATGATCAGCGGAACACGCTGTCCTCGTCCCACACCGACGCGTCGGCCGGCTCCGGGGGGCGCGCCGGGCGCGTACGGGACTGGTACATCGCGTCGATCTCCAGCGCGTAGCGGCGCACGATCTCGTCCCGGCGCAGCTTCATCGACGGCGTCAGCAGGCCGTTGGACACGTCGAACGGCTCCGGCAGCACCCGGAACACCCGGATCGACTCCGAGCGGGACACGCTGCTGTTGGCCGCGGCGACGGCCCGCCCGATCTCCTCCCGCAGCGCGTTCTCCTCCCGCGCCTCGCGCGCCGGGGCGTCGCCCTGCAGCGACAGCGCCGCACGCCAGTCCGCCAGGAAGTCCGGGTCCAGCGTGATCAGGGCGCCCACGCACGGCCGGTTGTCACCCACCACCACGGCCTGGTGCACGAGGGGGTGCATCCGCAGCCGCTGCTCCAGGGCGGCCGGGGCGACGCTCTTGCCGCTGCTGGTGATGATGATGTCCTTCTTGCGGCCGGTGATCGTGAGGTAGCCCTCGCCGTCCAGCCGGCCCAGGTCGCCGGTGGCCAGCCAGCCGTCCCGCAGGGCGGCCCGGGTGGCGGCCGGGTCGCCGATGTACCCCTGGAACACCGACGGCCCGCGCACCAGGATCTCCCCGTCCTCGGCCACCGTGACCGCGGTGCCCGGCAGCGGCTGCCCGACCGTCCCCGACTTCTCCCGGCCGTACGGCTGCATGGTGACGCCGCCGCTGGTCTCGGTGAGGCCGTAGCCGTCGTGCACGTAGATGCCGATGCCCTCGTAGAAGAGGGACAGGTCGCGGGAGAGCGGCGAGCCGCCGGACGTGGCCCGCAGCACGCGGCCGCCGAGCGTCGCCCGCAGCCTGCGGTACACGGTCCGCTCGTACAGGGCGTGCTGCATGCGCAGGTCGAGACCGGGGCCCGAGCCGCGCCCGAGGCGCTGCCGCTCCGTCGCCGCCGCGAAGTCCCGCGCGGTGCCCGCGGCCCGCTCGAACAGCGCCCCGCGCCCCGAGAGCTGCGAGGCGCGCAGGAAGTTCTTGTAGATCTTCTCCAGCAGGGACGGCACCGCGTACAGATACGTGGGCCGGAACGAGCGCAGCGACGTGGACAGCGCGTCCGCGCCGAGGTCCGGCTCGTGCCCCATCAGCAGGCCGCCGCGGATGCACAGGCTCTGGATCATCAGCCCGTACACGTGCGAGAACGGCAGGAACGCCAGCACGGACCCCTGCTCGCCGGGCGGCGCCGCGACATGTCCCCAGCCCGCCAGCAGCGTGTCGCAGATGAACGCGAGCCCGCGGTGGCTGATGGCACAGCCCATGGCGTGCCCCGAGGTGCCGGAGGTGTACGCCACCACGGCCGTGGCGTCCGGCAGCACGATCCGCCGCAGCGAGTCGACCGTCGCCGCCGGAATGGCCTCGCCGCGCGCCACCAGCTGGTCCAGCGCGCCCGCGTCGAGCTGCCACACGTGCCGCAGCCGGGGCAGCTGGGCGCACACCGAGCCCACGGTCATCACGCTCTGCTCGTCCTCGACCAGCACGGCCACACAGCCGGCGTCGCGCAGGATCCACTCGACCTGCTCCCGCGACGAGGTGGGGTAGATCGGCACGACCTCGGCGCCCACCGTCCACAGGGCGTGACACAGGACGGTCCACTCGTAGCGGGTACGCGCCATGATCGCGACGCGGGTGCCCGGCGAGATGCCGGAGGCGATCAGACCCTTGGCCAGATCCACGACCTCGTCGCGGAACTCGACGGCGCTGACCTCCTCCCAGAGGGCGGAGGCCCCGGTGCGGCGGGCCAGCACCGGCATGGTGGGGCTCTCGGCCGCCCTCGCGAACAGGCTGTCGGCGAGGCCGCCGGTCAGGGGCGGGGCGGACGGCGGAGCGAGAGCGAGGTCGCGCATGCACTGCTCCTCACGGTGACGGGGGGTGGCGGTGCCTGAATGTAGTCCAGCGGGCCGTGCCCTGGGCCGGGATCACGTCAAGTGTGTCCGCACTGATGATCCGGCCGCTTTCTGGGGACCCGGTGTCCATGACCTACGTCAATCCCGATCCCGATCCGGACCGCACCACCGGCCTCGAGGCGGGTGGCGGCGTCCCACCGGGCGAGACCCCGCCCGCGGAGAGCAGCATGCCGGAGGCGGGCCCGTACGAGCTGGACCACAACCCCGCCAAGGGCTGGGCGAAGGGCCCCCTGACCGCGATCCTCGCCGTGGTCGCCTTCATCGCGGCGTTCTTCCTGGTCTACGCGATCATCCTGCTCCTCTGACGGGCCCGGCCACCCCGGCCACCGGCCCCGCGGGCCGGCGGCGGGCCCCGTGCGGCCCCGCACCCCGAACGGGGCGCGGGGAACTGGCGCGATCAGCCGGGGCGCGCACCCGCACGAGCGCCGTCGGCGCTGCGCCTCCGCACGGACGCACTCCGCGCGGCCCGCGCCTCAGTGAGCGGGGCGGAACGGGCGCAGCAGGCGGATGCCGTCCTCGATCGATCCCTCGATCAGTTCGAGCATCTGCGGGACGAGTTCCCGCATCCGGGGCGCTGCGAGGTGCGCGTCGAGGTGGGCGCGGCTCTCCCAGCGTTCGTAAATGAGGAACTCGCCGGGCCTGCCCTCGACTTCGTGGGCCTCGTAGTCGATGTTGCCGGGGTCGTTGCGCGAGGGGGTGACGGCGGCGGTGATGAACGCCTTCAGGTCGGCCTCCCGGCCCGCTTTCGCCCTCGCGTCCCAGACAACGGTCACGTAACCGGTGGGTGTTGCGGTCATGGTGTGTTCTCTCTCTGTTCCGTGCCGGCCGGCGGTGTGCCGGCATCGAACCGGTGTCAGCTCTCGATGAAGTCGAGCAGGTCGGCGTTGACGGTGTCGGCGTTCACGGTGCACATGCCGTGCGACAGCCCCGGGTAGACCTTCAGGCGCGCGTCTGCGATCAACGTGGCCGCCTTCTCCGAGGAGTTGGCGATCGGGACGATCTGGTCGTCGTCGCCGTGCATGATCAGCGTGGGCACGTCCATCGCCCGGAGGTCGTCGGTGAAGTCGGTCTCCGAGAACGCGGCGATCCCCTCGTGGTGCGCCTGCGCGCTGCCGGTCATCGCCTGACGCCACCAGTTCTGTATGACGCCCTGGGAGACGTCCGCGCCCGGGCGGTTGAACCCGTAGAACGGCCCGGAGGCGAGGTCGAGGTAGAACTGGGAGCGGTGGGTGGCCACGGCCTCGCGGAAGCCGTCGAAGACCTCGATCGGCAGACCTGCCGGGTTCGATTCGGTCTGCACCATGAGCGGCGGGACCGCTCCGACGAGGACGGCCTTGGCGACCCGCCCCGCACCGTGCCTGGCGACGTACCGGGCGACCTCTCCACCACCGGTGGAGTGGCCGACGTGGACGACGTCGCGCAGGCCGAGGTGCGCCACCACGGCGGCGGCGTCCGCGGCGTAGTGGTCCATGTCGTGACCGTGGCCGACCTGGGCGGAGCGCCCGTGACCTCGGCGGTCGTGGGCGATGACGCGGTAGCCCCGCCGGACGAGGAACAGCATCTGGGCGTCCCAGTCGTCCGAGCTCAGCGGCCAGCCGTGGTGGAACATGACCGGCCGGCCCGTGCCCCAGTCCTTGTAGAAGATCTCGGTTCCGTCGCCGGCGGTGACGAACGGCATGGTGTGCTCCTCGTGGTCTCGCCCGGGTACCGGGCGGTTTCGATGTCTCCACGAGAGTGGCTCGGCCACCGTGCCGACAGCCTCCGTCAGCTGACTGACATCCGGCCGACGGTCCGCTTGCGTCAGTGAGGAGTGGTCCGCCGCGCCGGGGCGGCCTGGCCGCGGGCCCGCTTCTCCAGTTCCTCCACGTAGTTGTACGCCGCGGCGCTGCCCTGCCTGCCGGGAGACAGCTTCACGATCGCCTCGTGCGCGTCCGGGTCGCCGAGGCGCGCCTCGGCGAGGACGTAGGGCAGGCCGCTGACGCGGAACTCGATGCTGCCGTCCGGATACGCGATGACCTGGACTCGCCGGTCACCCGGCAACTCGATCAGTTCTGTGGGGTGCTGGTCGTCCATGCGGACCTCCGGCATCCGGGCCCTGCGCGGGCGTGGAAGGTGCCGGCAGCGTACCCCCGCCGGCTACGCCTGCGTATGGCGGACGCACTCCGTGACGACGTCGCGCAGACTGTCCGTGCGTTCCAGGAGGGCCCGCTGGATCATCGCGCCGTTGCCGTCGCGGAGCAGCCGCTCGCAGCCCTCGCGGGCGCGGTCCAGGTCACCGTGGTCGGAGAGGGCGTCCGCAGTGTGGTCGAGGAGCGCGCGGACGACCGCCTCGGCGGGCATCCTCCGCATCGTCTCCGGGTGCAGCAGCTCGCCGGTGAGGCCGGAGCGGGCCGCCTGCCAGGCGGACAGCCGCAGCAGGGAGACCCCCGGGTCGACCGGTTCTCGGCCCTCCCGCCACTCCCGCGCCGCCGTCTCCACCAGCCCCCGGGTCAGCGTGGCCACCAGCCCCGCCGTCTCCGCGTGCAGCGCGACGTCCGAGACCCGTACCTCCACCGTCGGGTACCGCTCGGACAGCCGGGCGTCGAAGTAGATCATCCCCTCGTCGAGAATCGTGCCGGTCGCCACCATCTCGGCGACCCGCCGGTGGTAGCGCTCCGGCGACCCGAACAGCTCGGTCGGCCCCGCCGACGGCCACCGCTGCCACACCCGGCTGCGGTAGCTGGCGTACCCCGAGTCCTTGCCCTGCCAGAACGGCGAGTTCGCGCTCAGCGCGGTCAGCACCGACAGCCACGGCCGCAGCCGGTCCAGGACGGCGACGCCCTCCTCGTCGGACTCCACCGACACATGCACGTGACAGCCCATGACGAGCTGCTCACGGGTGGCGATGCCGTACTGCTGCTCCATCCACCGGTACCGCTCGTTCATCCCGACCGCCGGGCTGACCGGCAGCGGCGACGTGGCCAGCGCGGCGACCGTGCAGCCGATCTCCTCGGCGTGGCCGGCGGCCTCCTTGCGGCAGCGGGCGATCTCCGCGTGCAGGCTCTCCATGGACGACTGCGGATGGGTGGCGAACTCCACCATCTGCTCGTGCAGTTCCTTCTCGAAGACGTCCTGCCCCGCGTCCTCCCGCTCGGCCCGGGCGAGCACCGCCGCGGACATCGCCCGCGGTTCACCCGTCTCCGGATCGACCAGGAGGAGCTCCTCCTCCACTCCCACGGTGCGCACCTGATGCCTCGCCCTTCTGCCTGCCGCGTCGACGCCGAGCAGCCCTCGGCCGTACGACCCGCATGCCCCGCGCGGGGCGCGGAACACCTGGTGTCGTCGGCCGAGGGCCGCCGGGCGCCGGAGCGCGGTCTCACAGCGGCGTGGGCGCCAGCCAGACCGTCGCGAGCGGGGGAAGGGTGAGCCGGACGTGCCCGTCCTCGGGCTTGACCGGGTCGGGGTTCACCACGTCGCCGCCGCCGTAGCGGGCCGCGTCGGTGTTGAGGATCTCCTCCCAGGCGACCACGTCGTCGCCGACGGCGAGCCGGTAGTCGTGCCGGACCACGGGGGAGAAGTTCGACACCGCGAGCAGCGGCCGGCCCTCCGCGTCGTACCGCAGGAAGGCGAAGACGTTGTCGTCGGCCGAGTCCACCGCGACCCAGCGGAAGCCGGACGGGTCGGTGTCGCGCTGCCACAGCGACGGAAGCCGCCGGTAGTGCGCGTTGAGGTCGCGCACCAGGTCCTGCACCCCGCGGTGGTCACCCGCCGAGTGGTAGTCCTCGTCCAGCAGCCACCACTCGGGGCCCGCCTTCTCCGACCACTCCGCGCCCTGCGCGAACTCCTGACCCATGAACAGCAGTTGCTTGCCGGGGTGGGCCCACATGAAGCCGAGGTAGGCGCGGACGTTCGCCCGCCGCTGCCACCAGTCGCCCGGCATCTTCGACACCAGGGCCTGCTTGCCGTGCACCACCTCGTCGTGCGAGATCGGCAGCACGTAGTTCTCGCTGTAGGCGTACACCATCGCGAAGGTCATCTCGTGGTGGTGGTACTTGCGGTGCACCGGCTCGTGCGAGACGTACTCCAGCGAGTCGTGCATCCAGCCCATGTTCCACTTGAGTCCGAACCCGAGCCCGCCGGTGTCGGTGGGCCGGGTCACCCCGCCCCACGCCGTGGACTCCTCGGCGATGGTCACCACGCCGGGGCACCGCCGGTACACGGTGGCGTTCATCTCCTGGAGGAACGCCATCGCCGCCAGGTCCTCCCGGCCGCCGTAGGCGTTGGGCTCCCAGCCGCCGTCCTCGCGCGAGTAGTCGAGGTAGAGCATGGAGGCGACCGCGTCGACCCGCAGCCCGTCGATGTGGAACTCCTGGCACCAGTAGACGGCGTTCGCGACCAGGAAGTTGCGCACCTCGGTGCGGGCGTAGTCGAAGGTGAACGTCCCCCAGTCGGGGTGGTCGGCGCGCCGCGAGTCACCGGGCTCGTACAGCGGTTCCCCGTCGAACCGGGCCAGCGCCCAGTCGTCCTTCGGGAAGTGCGCGGGCACCCAGTCCATGATCACGCCGATGCCGGCCCGGTGCAGGGCGTCGACCAGGTACTTGAAGTCGTCCGGGGTGCCGAGCCGGGCGGTCGGCGCGTAGAAGCCGGTGACCTGGTAGCCCCAGGACGGCCCGTACGGGTGCTCGGCGACCGGCATCAGCTCGACGTGCGTGAACCCCATGTCCTTCACGTACGCGGGCAGCACCTCCGCCAGCTCGCGGTAGGTGAGACCGGGCCGCCAGGACGGCAGGTGCACCTCGTACACCGAGAACGGCGCCTCGTGCACCGGCGTGTCCCCGCGCCGCGCCATCCACTCCGTGTCGCCCCACTCGTAGTGCGAGGCGGCGACCACCGACGCGGTGTTCGGCGGCGCCTCGGTGCGGCGGGCCATCGGGTCCGCCTTGAGGAACCGGTGGCCGTGGCGCGAGTGGATCTCGAACTTGTAGCGCGTGCCCTCGCCGACGCCCGGCAGGAACAGCTCCCACACGCCGGACGAGCCCAGCGACCGCATCGGGAACGCCGTCCCGTCCCAGTACGTGAAGTCCGCGGCGAGCCGCACCCCGAGCGCGTTGGGCGCCCACACCGTGAAGCGGGTGCCGGCCACGCCCTGGTGGGTCATGGGGTGCGCGCCGAGCGCCGTCCACAGCTCCTCGTGCCGGCCCTCGTGGATCAGGTGCAGGTCGAAGTCGCCGAGCGCGGGCAGGAAGCGGTACGGGTCGTGCGTCTCCACCGGCTCGTCGTCCCCGTACGCCACCGCGAGGGTGTACGCGGGGACCTCGTCCAGCGGCAGCACGGCGGAGAACAGCCCGTCGCCCTCGGACACCAGCGGGGTGCGGGCGCCGTCGACGACGACGCTCACCTCGCGGGCGAAGGGGCGCAGCGTCCGGAAGGCGATCCCGCCGGGCACCGGGTGGGCGCCCAGCAGGGCGTGCGGGTCGTGGTGGGCGCCCGCCAGCAGGCGGCCCCGGTCGTGCGGGTCCAGGGCGGGTGCGGCCGCCCCGTCGGCGGCGGCGGACGGGGCTGACCCGCCCGATCCGGGCAGCGGCGTTTCGTGCAGGGCCACGGCTTCAGTCTCCTCTCACGGCGAGGCGCTCGATCGCCGCCATGGGTACGGGCAGCCAGTCGGGTCGGTGCCGGGCCTCGTACAGCACCTCGTACACGGCCCGGTCCGTCTCGTAGGCGCGGAGCAGGCCGTGCTTCTTGCGCGGGTCCCAGCCCGCACGGGCCGCGTAGCCCGCGCAGTAGGCCTCGCGGCAGCGCCGCGCCCACTCCGGGCGCCAGGGGCGGCGCTGCCGGGCGGCATAGTCGAAGGAGCGCAGCATCCCGGCGATGTCCCGCACGGGGGAGTGGGCGCTGCGCCGTTCGGAGAGCGGCCGGGACGGCTCGCCCTCGAAGTCGATCACGAACCACTCGCGTCCCGCCCGCAGCACCTGGCCGAGGTGCAGGTCGCCGTGGATGCGCTGGGCGGGCGGCCCCGCGTCGCAGGTGGCGAGCGCGGCGAAGGCGCTCCGCAGCCCCGGCACGTACGGCTGGAGCGCGGGCACGGCGTGCGCGGCCGCGGTCAGCCGCTCGGTCATCGCCGCCGCCGTCCGCCCGTTCTCGCCGGGCGCGCCGACCGGGAACGCGGAGGACAGCGCCAGGTGCACGTCGGCCGTGGCGCGGCCGAGGGCGTGCGCCTGCGTGGTGAAGTCGTCGCCGGCGGCGAGCGCGTCCAGCGCGAGCGTCCAGCCGTCGGCCGCGTTGCGCAGATACGGCTGGAGCACGCCGAGCGTCGCCTTGAACGGGTGCGTGGTGCGCAGCCAGGCCACCGGCGCCGGCACCCGGTGGCAGCCCTGCCGGGCCAACGCCCCGGGTACCTCCAGGTCCGGGTTGACGCCGGGCTGGATGCGCCGGAACACCTTCAGGATGTACTCGTCGCCGTACACCAGCGAGGAGTTGGACTGCTCGGCGTTGAGCACCCGCGGCACCAGTCCCGCGGGGACCTCCTGGGCGGGGTCGCCCTCGAAGTGCAGCGGGCCCGCGGTACCCGGACGGCGCAGCCGCTCCAGCAGCAACTGGGCGGCGCGCGGGTCCTGGAGGGCGTCGTACACCGTCAGCCCGGCCAGCAGGCCGTCCCGCACGGTCCCGATGAGCGCCTTGCCCAGGCGGGGCGAGGGCCGCTCACGCACCCCGAGCAGCAGCTGGTAGCAGTCGCCGGCGGGGGTGGCGCCCCCGGGCGCGGGCACCCCGCCGTGCGCGGCGTGCACCAGCACGTGCAGACAGCCCGGGAACAGCTCGGTCGTGGACAGCACGCCGAGATCGGTGACGGGACGGTCCTTGCCCGCGAACCAGCGCTGCAACGGCAGCCACTCGCGCAGCAGCCCGGCGAGCGACTCCAGGGACTCGGCGGGCGCGCTCCGCGGGCGCAGGAATGCGGTCTTCGTCATCGTGACGCCTCCTCTCGCCGGCACACGCTCACAGTCGTCGGCCGATGCGGGATGCGACTCGGGTGAGCCGGAACCAGTAGAAGCCGTGGCCCCCGAGGGTCAGCAGGTAGGGCAGTTCGCCGATGGCCGGGAAGCGCACCCCGCCGAACAGCTCCACCGGATGCCGGCCGTCGAACTCGCGCAGGTCGAGCTCGGTGGGCTGGGAGAAGCGGGAGAAGTTGTTGACGCAGAGGACGAGGTCGTCCTCGTACTCGCGGAGGAAGGCGAGGACGGCGGGGTTGGAGGAGGGCAGCTCGGTGTAGGAGCCGAGGCCGAAGGCGGGGTTCTGCTTGCGGATCTCGATCATGCGCCGGGTCCAGTGGAGCAGCGACGAGGGTGAGGCCATGGAGGCTTCGACGTTGGTGACCTGGTAGCCGTAGACCGGGTCCATGATCGTGGGGAGGTAGAGGCGGCCGGGGTCGGAGGAGGAGAAGCCGGCGTTGCGGTCGGGGGTCCACTGCATGGGGGTGCGCACCGCGTCGCGGTCGCCGAGCCAGATGTTGTCGCCCATGCCGATCTCGTCGCCGTAGTAGATGATCGGCGAGCCGGGCAGGGACAGCAGCAGGGCGTTGAAGAGTTCGATCTGGTTGCGGTCGTTGTCGAGGAGGGGTGCGAGGCGGCGGCGGATGCCGATGTTGGCGCGCATGCGGGGGTCCTTGGCGTACTCGGCCCACATGTAGTCGCGTTCCTCGTCGGTGACCATCTCCAGGGTCAGCTCGTCGTGGTTGCGCAGGAAGATGCCCCACTGGCAGCCCGACGGGATGGCGGGGGTCTTGGCGAGGATCTCGGAGACCGGGTAGCGGGACTCCCGTCGTACCGCCATGAAGATGCGGGGCATGACGGGGAAGTGGAACGCCATGTGGCATTCGTCGCCGCCGGCGGCGTAGTCGCCGAAGTAGTCGACGACGTCCTCGGGCCACTGGTTCGCCTCCGCCAGCACCACCGTGTCCGGGTACTGCGTGTCGATCTCCTTGCGGACCCGCTTCAGGAACGCGTGGGTCTCCGGGAGGTTTTCGCAGTTCGTCCCTTCCCGCTGGTACAGATACGGCACCGCGTCGAGCCGGAACCCGTCGATGCCGAGGTCCAGCCAGAACTTCAGCGCCGAGATCATCTCCTCCTGCACGGCCGGGTTCTCGTAGTTCAGGTCCGGCTGGTGCGAGAAGAAGCGGTGCCAGTAGTACTGCTTGCGTACGGGGTCGTACGTCCAGTTCGACGCCTCGGTGTCGACGAAGATGATGCGCGCGTCCTGGAACTGCTTGTCGTCGTCGGCCCACACGTAGTAGTCGCCGTACGGACCGTCGGGGTCGCGCCTGGACTCCTGGAACCACGGGTGCTGGTCGCTGGTGTGGTTCATGACGAAGTCGATGATCACGCGCATGCCGCGCTGATGGGCCGAGTCGACGAACTCCACGAAGTCGGCGAGGTCACCGAACTCCGGCAGGACGGCGGTGTAGTCGGCCACGTCGTACCCGCCGTCGCGCAGCGGCGACTTGAAGAACGGCGGCAGCCACAGGCAGTCGACGCCCAGCCACTGCAGGTAGTCCAGCTTGGCGGTCAGACCCTTCAGGTCACCGATGCCGTCCCCGTTGCTGTCCTGGAAGGAGCGGACGAGGACCTCGTAGAAGACGGCGCGTTTGAACCAGTCGGGGTCCCGGTCCTTGGCGGGGGTGTCTTCGAAGGTGTCCGGGACGGGTTCGTTGACGCTCATGTGGCGGATGACCCTCCGATCTGCGGGGTGGACGGTCGCAGAACCGTGCTGTGCGGCCCGGAAGGCCCGTTCCCGGACCCTCCGCCGACGACGAGTACATGTGCCCCGCCCGGACCGAGACGCACATAGTTGGCGCTGCCCCATTGATAGGTCTCACCGGTGAGCTCGTCGCGCACCGGCACCGACTCGTGCCAGTCCAGGCCGAGTTGCGGCATGTCCAACGAGACCGTCGCCTCCTGGGTGTGCCGGGTGTCGAGATTGGCGACCACGAGCACCGTGTTGCCGTCCCGCCGCTTCGAGTAGGCGATGACCTCCTCCTTGTCCGACCGGTGGAAGTGGAGGTCGCGGAGCTGCCGCAGGGCCGGGTTCTCGCGCCGGATGGTGTTGAGGCGGGTGATCAGGGGTGCGATGGTGCGGCCCTCGCGGGCGGCGGCTTCCCAGTCGCGGGGTTTGAGCTGGTACTTCTCGCTGTCGAGGTACTCCTCGCTGCCCTCGCGCAGCGGGGTGTTCTCGCACAGTTCGTAGCCGCTGTAGATGCCCCAGGCGGGGGAGAGGGTGGCGGCGAGGACGGCGCGGACCTCGAAGGCGGGCCGGCCGCCGTGCTGGAGGTAGGCGTGCAGGATGTCGGGGGTGTTGGCGAAGAAGTTGGGCCGCATGTAGGAGGCGGCCTCCCCCGACAGTTCGGTGAGGTACTCCGTCAGTTCCTGTTTGGTGGTGCGCCAGGTGAAGTACGTGTAGGACTGCTGGAAGCCGATCTGGGCCAGGGTGTGCATCATCGCCGGGCGGGTGAAGGCCTCCGCCAGGAAGATGACGTCCGGGTCGCTGCCGTTGATCTCCCCGATGACGCGTTCCCAGAAGACGACGGGTTTGGTGTGCGGGTTGTCCACGCGGAAGATCCGCACCCCGGCGTCCATCCAGTGCCGCAGGACCCGGCAGGTCTCGGCGACCAGGCCGTCCATGTCGGCGTCGAAGGCGATCGGGTAGATGTCCTGGTACTTCTTCGGCGGGTTCTCGGCGTAGGCGATGGAGCCGTCGGGGCGGTGGTGGAACCACTCGGGGTGCTTGTGCACCCAGGGGTGGTCGGGGGAGCACTGCAGGGCGAAGTCGAGGGCGACCTCCATGCCCAGGTCCCGGGCGCGGTCCACGAACCGGGTGAAGTCCTCCAGCGTGCCCAGCTGGGGGTGGACGGCGTCGTGGCCGCCCTCGGGGGAGCCGATCGCCCACGGCACACCCACATCGTCCGGGCCGGCGTCCAGGCTGTTGTTGGGGCCCTTGCGGAAGGTGGTGCCGATCGGGTGGATCGGGGGCAGGTAGACGACGTCGAAGCCCATCGCCGCAATCGCCGGGAGCCGGCGCGCGGCCGTGTCGAAGGTGCCGTGCGGCTGCTCGGGCGTGCCCTCGGAGCGGGGGAAGAACTCGTACCAGGACCCGAACAGCGCCCGTTCCCGCTCCACCAGCAGGGGCAGCGGCTCGCTGCTGGTGACCAGCTCCCGCAGCGGATGCCGCGCCAGCACCGCGTCCACCTCCGGCGTCAACGCCGCCGCCAGCCGGGCCGCCGCCGGGCGTTCCGTGTCGCGCAGCGCCGCCACGGCCGCGCGCAGCACCTCCCGGTCGCCGGACCCGGGCACCTGTTCCGCCGCCCGCTCGTGCAGCCGGGCGCCCTCCTCCAGCACCAGCTCGGTGTCGATGCCCGCCGGGACCTTGATCTGCGCGTGGTGCCGCCAGGTGGTGACCGGGTCGCCCCACGCCTCCACCGCGTACGTCCACAGACCCGTGCGGGTCGGGGTGACGGTCGCCCCCCACCGGTCCGTGCCCGGCGCCAGCTCCCGCATCGGCGTGAACGGACCCGGACGCCCCTCCGGATCCCTCAGCACCACGTCGGCCGCCACCGCGTCGTGCCCCTCACGGAACACCGTCGCCGTCACCTCGAACGCCTCGCCCACCACGGCCTTCGCGGGCCGGCGGCCCTGCCGCACCAGCGGCCGGACGTCCAGCACGGGGATGCGTCCCACGGAGGTCCCGGGGGCCGCCGGGGGAGTGGTGCCGCGTGCGACGGCCGGGGCGGGACCGGTGCGGGGCGGGCGGCCGCGCGCGGGCGCTGTGCCGCTGCGGGCGGCGGACGCCTCGGTGCCGGACGGCGAGGGGGATGACGAGTGGTGCTTGGCGGGCATGACCGCTCCTGTCCGCGTCAACGAAGGGTGGGCGGATGACTGTGGGGAGGTGGGTCCTGCGGGGTCCCCGTGGGGTGTACCCGCAGGAGCCTTCCCACACCGTTCGGGTGGGCAATCCGGCCCTTTGTTAACTACTCACGCGTATGTCGACACACAAGACCGGCCGGTGCCCCTCGGCGCCCCAGGGTCCGGAGCGCACCCGTGCTGGGTTCGTTCCCACCGGCGGCGGGCGCTTCGAAGCGTGCGCGGCCCCCCGGCGCACGCGGGCGCCGCGGCGGACCGGGACACGCGCCGCGAGTGCGTCACCCGCCCCGCCCGGTGACCAGCGGCTTCCCCGAACGCGCCGTCCGCCACCCGTCCGGGGCGGGTCGGCACGCCCACGCCGTGCGTCGGCGGGGGCCCGTGACCGGTGGGACGGGCGGGGCGCAAGGGGCGCGCGAGGCGAGAACACCGCAGGTGACGTGGGGGCGAACCCGTCGGCGGGCGGAAACGGCCGGTTTCTTGCCCTGCCCGGCGACCGGCCCGGGGCGTGCGGTGCGACACGGGTCGCGGAGCGGCGGCGCGACGCGCGGGGTGAAGTGTGACAAGGCCGTACATGGGGCCGGAATCGGCCATGTCCACTGTGCGGTGAATCGTTTGGACGGGGCAGGCGAGGTACCCGTGTCCCCCGGCCTCCCCCGCGGACGGTGTCCGCGCCGGTACTGTCGGCTGCGATACCCGGACGCACACCGCGTCTCTCACGAACGCGCCGAGGTGGCTTGTGAAGGCTATCCGTCGATTCACCGTCCGACCCGTGCTCCCCGAACCCCTCCGGCCGCTGAGCGACCTGGCCCGCAATCTGCGCTGGTCCTGGCACACCGGAACCCGTGACCTCTTCCGCTCCGTCGACCCCGAACGCTGGGCCGCGGCCGGCGGCGACCCCATGCGCCTGCTGGGCAGCGTCCCCACCGAGCGGCTCACCGAGCTGGCCGGCGATCGCGACTTCCTCGACCGGCTCGCCGCGGTCGCGGACGACCTGGACACCTACATGACCGGCGACCGCTGGTACCAGCGGCAGAGCGGCCGGCTGCCCGCCGCCGTCGCCTACTTCTCCCCCGAGTTCGGCATCACCGCCGCCCTGCCCCAGTACTCGGGCGGGCTCGGCATCCTGGCCGGCGACCACCTCAAGGCCGCCAGCGACCTCGGCGCCCCGCTGATCGGCGTCGGCCTGCTCTACCGGCACGGCTACTTCCGCCAGTCGCTGTCCCGCGACGGCTGGCAGCAGGAGCACTACCCCGTCCTCGACCCGCACGAGCTGCCCCTGGACCAGCTCAAGGAGGCCGACGGCGCCCCCGCCCGGATCACCCTCGCCCTGCCCGGCGACCGCTCCCTGCGCGCCCGCGTCTGGGTCGCCCAGGTGGGCAGGATCCCGCTGCTCCTGCTCGACTCCGACATCGAGGAGAACGACCTCATCGAGCGCGGGGTGACCGACCGGCTCTACGGCGGCGGCAGCGAGCACCGGCTCCTCCAGGAGATGCTCCTCGGCATAGGAGGTGTCCGCGCCGTCCGCACGTACTGCAGGCTCACCGGGCACGCGGCGCCGGAGGTGTTCCACACCAACGAGGGGCACGCCGGGTTCCTCGGCCTGGAGCGGATGGCGGAGCTGCGCGCCGGAGGACTCGACTTCGACGCCGCCCTGGAGGCGGTCCGCGCCGGGACGGTGTTCACCACGCACACGCCCGTGCCGGCCGGCATCGACCGCTTCGACCGCGAACTGGTCGCCCGGCACTTCGGCCCGCACGCGGAGCTGCCGAACCTGGAGGTCGACCGCATCCTGCGGCTCGGCATGGAGACCTACCCCGGCGGCGAGCCCAACCTGTTCAACATGGCCGTGATGGGCCTGCGCCTCGCCCAGCGGGCCAACGGCGTCTCCCTGCTGCACGGCCAGGTCAGCCGGGAGATGTTCGCCGGACTGTGGCCCGGGTTCGATCCCGAGGAGGTGCCCATCACCTCCGTCACCAACGGGGTGCACGCGCCCACCTGGGTCGCCCCCGAGGTGTACCGGCTCGGCGCCCGGCAGATCGGCACCCAGCGCGCGGAGGAGGCGCTCAGCATCGGCGACTCCGACCGCTGGGACTCCGTCGCCGACATCCCCGACCAGGACATCTGGGACCTGCGCCGGTCGCTGCGCGAGCTGCTGGTGCTGGAGGTACGGGAACGGCTGCGCGCCTCCTGGCGGCAGCGCGGCGCCGGAACCGCCGAACTGGGCTGGATCGACGGCGTCCTCGACCCGGACGTGCTCACCATCGGCTTCGCCCGGCGCGTCCCGTCGTACAAGCGGCTGACGCTGATGCTGCGCGACCGGGACCGGCTGATGGACCTGCTGCTGCACCCCGAGCGGCCCGTGCAGATCGTGGTCGCGGGCAAGGCCCACCCGGCGGACGACGGGGGCAAGCGGCTCATCCAGGAGCTGGTCCGCTTCGCCGACGACCCGCGGGTGCGGCACCGGATCGTGTTCCTGCCCGACTACGGCATGGCGATGGCGCAGAAGCTGTACCCCGGCTGCGACATCTGGCTGAACAACCCGCTGCGGCCGCTGGAGGCGTGCGGCACCAGCGGGATGAAGGCCGCGCTCAACGGCGGGCTCAACCTGTCCGTGCTGGACGGCTGGTGGGACGAGTGGTTCCAGCCCGACTTCGGCTGGTCCATCCCCACGGCGGACGGCGCGGGGACCGACCCGGACCGGCGCGACGACATAGAGGCCGCGGCGCTGTACGACCTGCTGGAGCAGCGGGTGACCCGCACCTTCTACGAGCGCGGGCGCAGCGGGCTGCCGGACCGGTGGATCGAGATGGTCCGGCGGACGCTGAGCCTGCTCGGGCCGAAGGTGCTGGCCGGGCGCATGGTGCGGGAGTACGTGGACCGGCTGTACACGCCGGCCGCGCACGCGCACCGGGCGATGGACGCGGACGCGGCCCGGGAGCTCGCCGAGTGGAAGGCGGCGGTGCGGGGGGCGTGGCACGGGGTGACCGTCGACCACGTCGAGACGTCCGTGGCCTCCGCCACCGCCGAGCTGGGCAGCACGCTGGCCCTCCGGGTGCGGGTGGGGCTGGGGAGCCTGCGGCCGGAGGACGTGGAGGTGCAGGCCGTCGCGGGGCGGGTGGACGAGGAGGATCGCATCACGGACGCGGTCGCCGTGCCGCTGAAGCCGGTGGGTGTTCCCGGGGCGGGGGGCGAGTGGGTCTACGAGGGCCCGCTGGCCCTCGACCGGACGGGGCCGTTCGGGTACACGGTGCGGGTTCTTCCCAGCCATCGGCTGTTGGCGTCCGGGGCGGAGCTGGGTCTGGTGGCGGTGCCACCGGAGGATGTCGCCGAGGCGGCGGGCTTACTGATGCGGTGAGATGACGCCCTTCAGGGGCGCGGGGAACTGCGCGACCAGCCCCCGACGGCCGGCACCCGAGTACCCGTCGGGGGCGTTACGCTGCGAGGCGCCTTAGGGGCGCGGGGAACTGCGCGATCAGCCACGGATGGCCCGCGCCCGGCGGTGAACAGTGCCTGGCACTCTCGTGGCCGTGGGGGCGTTGCACACCTCGGTGCTGCGAGGTGCCGCCTGCGCCCACCCGTGCCGCCCCAAGCGGCACGACTGCCCGCAGGCGGAGGCGCCTTAGGGGCGCGGGGAACTGCGCGATCAGGCCCCGACAGCCCGCACCCGGCGATGGACAAGGCCCCGCACCCCCGTAACCCTCAGGCGTCCTCCACGCCTCGGGTCGCCAGGCGGCGGAGGGTCTTGCCGGCGCGGCGGGCGTACGCGTGCTGGAGGGACCGGGTAGCCGCGCCACCCGCTCGGGCGTACCAGCGGGCCGGGCGGCTGAACGCCGAGACCGTGAGCCACACCGTGCCGTCACCCGTACGGTGCACCACGAACGCCTCCTCCCCGCTCTCCGGATGCCCCGCCAGCGTCCCGTACGCCCACCCCGCCTCGCGGTACTCTTCCGCCGCCCACACGACCCGGCAGGGCGCCTTCACCAGCCCCGCCAGGGTGACGGTGACGTCGACGCCGGCCGCGGCCCGGTCCGCCGAGGCGTCGATGCCGACCCCCATCTCCCGGTGCATCTCGAAACCGAACAGCGCGTCCACCGCCTGGTGGAACACCTTCTCCCCCTCGCCGAGCCGCGTGCGCTCCCTCAAGTGGTGAAATCCCGGAGGGCAGAACTCGGGATCCCGGCTCGCGCCGACGTGGTCGTAGGTGAAGTCCGCCGAAGACATAGGACCCAAGCCTAGGCGGTGGCCCCGAACGCACCGGCGGCACCCGGAGCGAAGTGCTCCGGGTGCCGCGCGGCACGGGCGGGAACCGGCCTCAGCTGACGTTGACCGCCTTCCAGGCCGCGTTGACCGCCTTGTACTCCGTGCTGTTCGCGCCGTACAGCGCCGACGCCGCGTTCAGGGTGCCCGTGCGGGCCGCCTTGTAGTTGGTCGTCGAGGTGAAGTACGTGGTCAGCGCCTTGTACCAGATCTGCAGCGCCTTGGCGCGGCCGATGCCGGTGACGGTGGAGCCGTCGTACGTCGGCGAGTTGTAGCTCACGCCGTTGATCGTCTTCGAGCCGCTGCCCTCGGCGAGCAGGAAGAAGAAGTGGTTCGCCGGGCCCGAGGAGTAGTGCACGTCGACCGAGCCGAGGCTGGAGGACCAGTAGTCCTTGGACGCGCCGTCCTTGCTCGGCTTGTCCATGTACCGCAGCGGCGTGCCGTCGCCGTTGATGTCGATCTTCTCGCCGATGAGGTAGTCACCGGAGTCGGCGGAGTTGTTCGCATAGAACTCCGCCCCGGCGCCGAAGATGTCGCTGGTCGCCTCGTTCAGGCCGCCGGACTCGCCGCTGTAGCGCAGGCCCGCGGTGACCGAGGTGACGCCGTGGCTCATCTCGTGGCCGGCGACGTCCAGCGAGGTCAGCGGGTGGGTGTTGCCCGTGCCGTCGCCGTAGGTCATGCAGAAGCAGCTGTCCTGCCAGAAGGCGTTGACGTAGTTGCTGCCGTAGTGGACGCGGGAGTAGGCGGCCTTGCCGTCGTTCCTGATGCCGCTGCGCCCGAAGGTGTTCTTGTAGAAGTCCCAGGTGATCTGGGCGCCGTAGGCGGCGTCCACGGCCGCGGTCTGGTCGCTGGAGGAGCTGGAGGCGGTGCCGGTGCCCCAGGTGTCGTCCGCGTCGGTGAACAGGGTGCCGGTGCCGGAGGTGCCGCGCGCCAGGTTGTAGGTCTTGTGACCGCCGCGCGCGGTGTCGTACAGCTGGTACGTCGAGCCGGACTTGTAGGTGCCGAGGGTGACCGTGCCGGAGTAGAGGCTCTTGCCGGTGCCGGTGTGGACGGCCTGCCACTCGTGCAGCTTCTCGCCCGTGGTGGCGTCCGTGATCACGTGCAGCTCGTTCGGGGTGCCGTCCTCCTGGAGGCCGCCGACGACGGTCTCGTAGGCGAGGACGGGCGTGCCCTCGGCGGCCCAGATCACCTTGCGGGGCGCCGAGTCGGCCTCGGTGCGCGCGGAACCGGCCTTCTCGGCGGCGGCGAGCGCCTGCGTCTCCGCCTTGCCCGCGGCGACCTTCGGCGTCACGGAGGCGACGGCGACAGAGGTCTTCACGGCCTTGGTGACGGTTCTGGCGCCGCCCGCCGGCTCGTGCACGACGAGGTCGCCGCCGAGCACGGGCAGCCCGTCGTAGGTGCGCTCGTAGCGGGTGTGGACCGTGCCGTCGACGTCCTTGACGACATCCTTGACGATCAGCTTCTCCTTGGCGCCGAGGCCTATCGCGTCGGCGGTCCCGGAGGCCGTGGACTGCTGCTCCTGGATGAGGGAGGTGCGCGCGGAGGCGGACAGCAGCACGGGGGCGCTGCCCAGGACCGGCTTGCCGGCCGGGGCGGAGTCGGCGGTCGCGGTACCGGTGGCCAGGCCGGTGGTGAGCAGGGCGCCGGCCGCGACGGCGGTGGCGGCGGCCAGGGCGGTACGGCGACGACGCGCGTAGAGGGGAGTCACTCGAAGCTCCTCGGGGGGTGAGTGGGGGTGCCGGACGGTTGGGGGGCCGTCCGGGTGGTGCACCGAGCGAGGGAAGAGTGACACCCGCGACGCGTACATGTCATGAGGGTCGAATGATGTTGGCCGAAAGTAGCCGTCGGGCCGTGTGTTGCGGGTGTGTAAAACCGTGTGACCTCGGCAAAGGCGCAACCCTCGGTGCGTATGGGGTCGGCAAAAAGCGGCGCCGTCCCGGGCGGTCGGAACCACCCGGGACGGCGTCGCGACAGGGTCCGTACGACGACGGGATCCGTACGACGACGGAATCCGTACGACGACGGGGTCCGCCTACGGGAAGGTCAGGCTCCAGCCGTTGATGTAGCCGGTGTCGTAGCGGGCCGTGTCCTGGACCCGAAGCCGCCAGGTGCCGTTGGCCGTCTCCGACGAGGCGTTGACCGTGTACGTCTCGTTGATGTTGTCCGCCGAACCGCCGGTGCGGTTGCGGAGGCGGTACGAGGTGCCGTCCGGGGCCACCAGGTCGACGACCAGGTCACCGCTCCACGTGTGCACGATGTCCACCGCGACCTGGAGGTTGGCCGGCGCGTTGCCGGTGCGGCCGGTGACGGTGATCGCGGACGTCACCGCGGCGCCGGCGTCCGGGATCGCCACGTCGGTGGTCGACTCGAAGGTGGTGCCGCCGCCCCCGGGACCGCCGGAGCGGGTGCCGACGTTGACGGCCGCCCAGGCGTCCTGCACCGCCTTGTACTCGGCGCTGTCCGTGCCGTACAGCTCACCGGTCGCCGCCAGGGTGCCGGTGCGGGCCGCCGCGTAGTTCGTGGTGGAGGTGAACTTCGTGGTGAGCGCGCGGAACCAGATCTTCTCCGCCTTGGCGCGGCCGATGCCGGTGACCGGCAGGCCGTCGGAGGTGGGGGAGTCGTAGGTGACCCCGTTGATGGTCTTCGTACCGCTGCCCTCGCTCAGCAGGTAGAAGAAGTGGTTCGCCACGCCCGACGAGTAGTGGACGTCGATCGAGCCGATGCCGGAGTACCAGGAGTCCTTGGACCGGCCGTCCTTGCTCGGCTTGTCCATGTACCGCAGCGGGGTGCCGTTCCCGTTGATGTCGATCTCCTCGCCGATGAGGTAGTCACCCACGTCGGAGGAGTTGTTGGCGTAGAACTCGACGGTCGAGCCGAAGATGTCGCTCGTCGCCTCGTTGAGGCCGCCGGACTCGCCGCTGTAGACCAGGCCCGCGGTGGCCGAGGTGAGGCCGTGCGACATCTCGTGCGCGGCCACGTCGATCGAGGTGAGCGGGTTGGCGTTGCCGGAGCCGTCGCCGTAGGTCATGCAGAAGCAGCTGTCCGACCAGAAGGCGTTGACGTAGTTGTTGCCGTAGTGGACCCGGGAGTACGCGCCGACGCCGTCCCCGCGGATGCCGGTGCGGCCGTGCACGTTCTTGTAGTAGTCCCAGGTCAGCGCCGCCCCGTAGTGGGCGTCCGCGCCGGCCGACTCCGCGTTGGAGGGACTGCCGTTGCCCCAGACGTCGTCGGAGCCGGAGAACAGCGTCCCGGTGCCGGAGGTGCCGCGGTTGAGGTTGTACGTCTTGTGTCCGCCGCGCGCGCCGTCGGTGAGGTTGTACGTCGAGCCCGACTGGGTGGTCGTCAGGTCGACGGTGCCGCTGTAGACCGTGTGGCCGGTGCCGTTCTGCACGGCCTGCCACTCGTACAGCTTCTCGCCCGTGGTGGCGTCGGTGACGACGTGCAGCTCCTGCGGGGTGCCGTCGTGCTGGAGGCCGCCGACCACCGTCTCGTACGCGACGACCGGCTTGCCGTCCGCCGCCCAGATCACCTTGCGCGGGGCCCGGTCGACGTCCGCGCCCTCGGCCTTCTCGGCCTGCGCGGCGGACAGGGCCTGCGCCTCGGCCTTCGCGGCCGGCACCTTCGCGGCGGTGGTGGCGGGCTTCACCGCGGCGCGGGTCGCCTTGACGACCCTGTCCGCCTCGCCGGCCGAGTCACCCTGGACGATCAGGTCGCCGCCGAGGACGGGCAGCCCGTCGTAGGTGCGCTCGTAGCGGACGTGCACGGTGCCGTCGCGGTCCTTGAGGACGTCGCGGACGACGAGCTTCTCCTTCGCGCCCAGACCGAGGTCCTTCGCGGTCTCGGCCTTGACGGAGTCCGCCTGGCGCATCAGCGCGGCACGCTGGGCGGGGGTGAGCTTGACCGGCTCCGAGCCGGGCGCGGCGGCGCTCGCGGTCCGGGGCGCCGTGCCGGGGGCGGCGGTGGCGGCGCCGGACTGGACGGCCGTGGCGATCAGCGCGGCCACGCCGGCCAGGGCGACGGCGGCGACGCGGCGCTGCGCGGTGCGGGGGGTGCGTCTGTGGGACGTCCTGCTTCTCAACGCTGACTCCTTCTGCGGGGCCGCGGGGGTACGCGGCCTGGGGAGACCGGCCGGCGGGTCAGCCGGCCGGGCAGAACGGAAGTGCTCCGAGCAGTGACCGCCGCACAACGGGCAGCCGAAGCTGTGGGGTTGCTGTGAAGCGGCCGTGGGAAGAGTGGCAGGGGATCGCGGTTTCTGTCAGGAGCGCGTCAGGAAGTTGGCCGGATTCCGTTCGGTCTCCGGAAGGGGGCGTCCGTTATACGGACGACGGCGGGACGCCGCCCGTCCCGTCCCCGTGCCACGAGCGCCACAACGCCGCGTACACCCCGTCCTCCGCCACCAGGGTGTCGTGCGTGCCCAGTTCGGAGAGGCGGCCGTCCTCCATCACGGCCACCCGGTCCGCGTCGTGCGCGGTGTGCAGCCGGTGCGCGACGGCGACGACCGTACGGCCCTCCAGCACGGCGGCCAGCGCGCGCTCCGCGTGCCGGGCGGTCGCCGGGTCGAGCAGGGCCGTCGCCTCGTCCAGTACCAGCGTGTGCGGGTCGGCCAGCACCACGCGGGCCAGGGCGAGTTGCTGCGCCTGGGGTCCGTCGGTGGCGTGGCCGCCCTCGCCCAGCTCGGTGTCCAGCCCGCACGGCAGCTCACGTACCCAGCCGTCCGCGCCCACCACGGCCAGCGCCGCCCACAGCTCCCCGTCCCCGGCGTCCGGCGCGGCGATCCGCAGATTGTCCCGGACCGACCCCAGGAAGACATGGTGCTCCTGGGTCACCAGCACCACCTGCCGCCGCAGCCGCTCGGGGTCCAGCGCCGCCACCGGCACCCCGCCCACGGTCACGCTCCCGGCGGCCGGCGCGTCCACCCCCGCCAGCAGCCGGCTCAGCGTGGTCTTGCCCGCGCCCGACGGCCCGACCACCGCCAGCCGTTCGCCCGGCGTCAGCGTCAGGTCCACCCCCCGCAGCACCTCACCGCCCCCGTCGTACGCGTAGCGCACACCGGTCACGTCGATGCGGTCGTCCGCCGGGTCGGGAGCGTCGCTGCGCCCGGCCGCGCGCGGCGCCTGGGCCAGGCCCTCCACCCTGGCGAACGAGGCCCCGCTGGACTGGAGCTGCTCCAGCCGCATCAGCACCTCGTCCAGCGGGCCGCTCAACTGCAGCAGGTACAGCGACGTCGCCACGACCGCGCCCAGGCTCACCGCGTCCCGCGCGAGCAGCCATCCGCCGCACAGCAGCACCCCCGCCACCGGCACGATGTACGACAGCTCGACCACCGGGAAGAACACCGACCGCAGGAACAGCGTGCGCATACGGGCGCGGCGGGACGTCTCCAGCGCCTCCCGGCTCGCCCGGATCCGCCGCTCCTCCATCCGGAACGCCTCCACCGTGCGGGCGCCCGCCGCCGTCGACGCGACCACCTCCGCGACGTCCGAGTTGGCCGCGCCCTCGGCGAGGTACGCGTCCCTGGCCCGCCGCAGGTACCAGCGCAGCACCAGCCAGATCGGGGTGAGGCACAGCAGCCCCAGCGCGCCCAGCAGCGGGTCCACGACCAGGATCGCGACCATCACGAACAGCGACTGCACCAGGTTGACCAGCAGTGAGGGTCCGGCGTCGCGCAGCGTGGTGCCGACGGCGGTCACGTCCGCCGTGCCCCGCGTCGTCAGATCGCCGGTGCCGGCCCGCTCCACGACGGCGGACGGCAGCGCCAGCGCCCGGTCCACGAACCGCTCACGCACCCGCGCCAGCGTCCGCTCCCCGAACCGGTGGCCCACGTAACGGGCCCACCGGGACAGCAGCAGCTGCGCCACCGCGCACGCCAGGATGACCGGGGCCAGCCGGTCCACCACGGCGGTGCCGCCGCCCGCCCGCACCTCGTCGACGATCCGCCCGAGCAGCCACGGCCCGGCCAGCCCGGCGAGGGCGGCCGCGCCGTTCAGCGCCAGCACACCCGCGAACGCCCGCCCGTCGGCCCGCACCAGCTCCCCGGCGGCCCGCCGCACATCACCCGGCTCCGCCACCGGCAGTCGTTCCGCGCTCATCGGGGGACCTCCTGGGTGACGTTCCGTTCGGCGTCCCGGACCGCCGCGTTGGTCTCTGCCAGCTCCCCAAGCGTCCCCGGCACATCGCCCGGCTCCGCCACTGGCAGTCGTTCCGCGCTCATCGGGGGACCTCCTGGTGGGTGTCCTGTCCGGCGTCGTGGGCGACCTTGTGGCCGTGTTCCGGCTCTTCGGGCAGCCGGTGGTGGGCGCCGCTCGCCGACGCCTTGGCGGCGGTCGGGGGACGCCGACGGTCGGCCGGCGCGCGCTCCCCGGCGGCCCGCCGCACATCACCCGGTTCCGCCACAGGCAGTCGTTCCGCGCTCATCGGGCCACCTCCTCGGTGGCGTCCTGCTCCGCGTCCCTGGCCACCAGGCGTCGGTACTCCGGCTCACCTTCCAGCAGTTCACGATGCGAGCCGCTCGCCGTCACCTTGCCGTCGGACAGGAACAGCACCCGGTCGGCCCGGTCGAGGACCAGCGGTGAGGTGGTGACCAGCACCGTGGTCCGGCCCTCGCGCTCCGTGCGCAGCCGGTCGGCGACCAGCGCCTCGGTGTGCGCATCGAGCGCCGAGGTCGGCTCCACCGCCAGCAGCACCTCCGGGTCGGCGAGCAGCGCCCGCGCCAGCCGGACCCGCTGCCGCTGACCGCCGGACAGGCTGCGGCCCTGCGCGGACACCACCGAGTCGAGGCCGTCCGGCAGCCCGCGCACCACGTCGTCGGCCGCCGCCGCGTGCAGTGCGCCCAGCACCCGCGCGTCGGACGCCCCGCCCCGGCCCGCGACCACCTCGCGCAGCGGGCCCGCGAAGAGCGCGGCCTCCGGTTCGGCGACCAGGATCCGCTCCCGCACCCGGGCGAGCGCCACCTCGTCCAGCCGGACCCCGCCCCACATGACGTCGGACGGCGTGTACCGGCCCAGCCGGTCCACCACGGCCACCGCGTCCGCCGGCCGGGCACAGACCAGCGCGGTCAGCCGCCCCGGCAGCACCCGCACCCCGGACTGCGGGTCCTCCAGCGTGGACGGTTCGGCCGGCGGTTCGGCGGTGGCCGCGTCCGGCGGCGGCTGGATCCGCAGCAGCGCCGCCACCCGGCCGGCCGCGACCACGCCCCGGCTGAGGTAGTAGCCGCACTCGATCAGGAA